>CAWEPG010000001.1:0-485121 GCA_963810905.1 uncultured Acidimicrobiia bacterium
TCCTGAATAGGCGACTTATCAACCCGCTCGACCCGGCGTTCGAACTCGATCCTGGCACGGGCGATCTACCGACGGGTGATACCATTTCTGCGCACCACCCGGTGGTGCTGGCGGCGCTGGGCATCTCAGAAGCCGATCTGGTTCTGTTTAAAGAATTGAAGAAGCCTGATGGCATCACGCTCTACATCACCGATGACCTGACGCTGAGTAACCTGTCATTTCTGTGGCGTCATGCTTGGCTGTCAAAGCTGCTCAAGTTCAAAGCTGAGGATTGGAAGACGATCTTAAAGATCTCCCAGCAGGACATCTTGGAGTTTGCTGATCCGGGGCAGCCTGGAACTTTGTAGAGCGCATTGATCAGCTGAAGGGCGCGGGTTTCAGCGCGGATGAACTCAATTGGTTGCTGGCTGCCGATCGTTCATCGAAGGCGGCGCCCAAGGAAACCGATACCGCCCGTTTTTTCACCGGCTTGCGCAAAGATCTTCAGGCAATCCAAGCCGAATATGATTCGAGTAAATACGATTTTCTGATAGCCACGCCTCCAACGGATGTGGATAGCCTTACGGCGTTATTGTCGTCCCTGCTTCAGAAGCTAAATCGAGACGAAGCTGCCACGCAGTTCTTCATCTCCAGCCTGAAAAATGAAGTCGGCCTGCAGAAAAAGGTCATCGGTCTTCCCGCCGGATTCGACTTCCCGTCCACGATCAAGAACGCCATTGCCATACGCTATGATGAGCCGGCGACTAGGCTTCGTTTCACCGGCCTAATGACCACCTCCGAGCACACGACTCTTCTGACGGACCCTTCGCTGGCAGCCGTCACTGGGATCGCCGCTTACCAGGACGCGATTGAAGACCTCTTCACCAGACCACGCCTTGAGTTCAAGTTCTATGAGCCCGTATTCACTGCGCCGCTGGCGAATCTGCCCGCCGCAGTTGATTTCAAAACCCTGTCGGACCCTACCCTGGCACGAAAGATTTCCTACGACGCCGAGCAGCAATTACTGCGTGTTGCAGGCATCCTGTCGCAAGATGAAAAGGTCGCGCTCGACGTGCTGTCGGCCGATTCTGCCTATCGCAGTGCAGTGAACGCTCTCGCCGCTCAACCCGCACTCATTGCCCCGCCCGAAGAGCGAATCTGGTTGTTGGACGCCGACCTGCAATTCCCGTTGCGGGATCTGAACGTGCCTGCCAACGACCATCTAGCGGAAAACCTCGCTACCGCGGCGACGAAAGCACTGACTTATTTGTCCAAGACATTATCGACGAACACAGTCGTCCAGCAGAGCGCTGCGCAATTGGGGCTAACTGAGTCACTCACGCGCGACCTATTCAGCGACTATGCTGTGCTGCCCGATACGCTACTTGCACAGCTAACGGGAGCGTTCGCCGCGACGTCGGGCGTCGTGGATTACGCGACGCTGAAAACGACGTTCGACGCATGGTATTGGGCTACTCGGGTCGCGATGATGCTGAAGAAATGGAAACTCACGCTCGCAGAGTTCGAAAAGATCGTCGCGTTGACCGCCGGAGCGCAACTGCTGGATTTCGTCACGCTTCCTTTGGATGACACGGCAGCGATTGCTTCGATAGAACACTTCTTGAGAACCAGTCGTCTCCTCAAAATACGAGACAGCCTTCCGGAAGCCGAAATCACGTTCCTCGAAGTGCTGGATAAATTGAATGCCGGCAAGTACACGACTGCCGCCGAATTCGCTGCCGATATACACGGCCTCAATGAAGCCTGGCTTGCGGATGACGTGGAAGCGCTCACGACGTCGCTCGATCTCGCGTATCCTACTTACTACCTGCTTGCCGAGACTTGGGAGCGACTGCGTCGAGTATTTTACTTCCTCGATAATCTCAATGCCGGTGCTAACAAGATAAAGATCTTCGCTGCCGCCGCGATGACCTTTGACGAAGCGAAGATGCTAAAAGAACTGCTGCGCTCCAAATTCGGAGAAGAAACCTGGCTGACTCTGAGCGCCGAGATCCAGGATGCCCTGCGCGAGCGCAAGCGTGATGCGCTCACAGCTTATCTGCTTACACAGCCACAGCCTGCGGATGCTCCCACCGGCAAATGGGAGAACACGAACGACCTCTATGCGTACTACCTGCTCGACGTAGAGATGACTTCTTGCCAATTGACCAGCCGGCTGGTGCAAGGTTCGGGGTCGATACAGTTGTTAGCGCAACGATGCTTTATGGGCCTGGAGCCGGATGTGGTCGTCAACGCCGATGGTGATGATGGCAACAGTGCGTGGCGGTGGTGGAAATGGATGCGTAAGTACCGCGTCTGGGAAGCGAACCGAAAGGTATTTCTCTGGCCGGAGAACTGGATTGAGCCGGAGTTGAAGCCAGATCGCTCATCCTTTTTCAAGGACCTAGAGAATGAATTGCTGCAAAACGAAATCAATCAGGACACCGTCGAGAAGGCATTCACAAATTACCTCGAAAGACTGGACGGCGTGGCGCAACTTGAAATCGCCGGCTTCTACCAGGAGGATGATGGCGACAACGCCATTATCCATGTCTTCGGCCGGACAAAAGGCGCCGAGCCGCATCTCTATTATTACCGCTGTTATGACTACCGGCAGTGGACGACGTGGGAGAAGGTAGACCTCGATGTTCAAGGCGACTACCTGATCCCAGCCGTAGTAAACAAACGATTGTTCTTGTTTTGGCCGGTGTTCACAGAAGTGCCAGATGAGGCCGCCAATAGCGCGGTCCCCACTCCCACTGCAGGCCAAAGCTCTGTTCCAGTTCAAAAGGCCTGGAAGAGGCTTAGGTTGCAAATGGCGGTAAGCGATTACCGGCAAGGCAAGTGGATGCCGAAGAGGATTTCCAAGGACTCGTTTGACAGTAGCGGGTCGTTCGGCGGGGCGTACTGGTTCGATATCGTTCGCAAGTTTTATCGCTTCATCGTTGTCGACCGCAGCGCCATTGACGGACGATTTTTCATCAGGTTCTATGGTTCGAGCGTCGCCCGCGACGGTTCCTCCGGATGGGCGGCACTCTCTGGAGCATACGACATCGCGGGATGCCACGGTGTCCCGGAACGCACCGAGGAGTTAGGCAACTACAAGTTCGCTATTCAGCCCGAATGGTATTCAGTCGGCCAATACTCCCAATGGCTTCAATCTGAATCCGAGTTCGCGAAGTGGAACGAACTTGGCAGGCGTGACGAATTTGGTAACGAGATCCCGCGTCACGACGCGCCGGAGGATGACTTTACCCTCGAGAATACATTCGCCCCCCTGAATGGTGCACGCTTTACGACGGTCCTCCTCCAGACCCCGTGGTTCTTCCGGATGACTCCACCGTGGCAGTTGTCCTATTTGGACGAGCTGTTTCTGGATGGGCTGTCGACCTTGGGGCTTCTTAGCGCATCCGGGCTAAAGAGCGTGGCTGAATTCCCTACGCCGGTCGGAAGTTGGCTGCCGTTTTTCTACAACGACAAAAAGCGAACCTTCTTCGTTCTCCCCTCATTCTGGCAGGCACCTATAGAGGGGGCCGAGGGGGGCTGGCGAGAGTACTACCCGGAGATCAAGAAAGAGTTTAGCCAATGGGAAAACTATTTTAAGGGACAGGTTGAAACCTGGCTGGACCACTTCGACCTCTCCACTCTGACACCCGCCCAGCGTCAACAGCTAGAGCAGATCCTACATCAGAGGTTCCCCGAAGAAGTGTTACCACCCTACACCAACGAGCAGATGAAGGATTTGATGAAACGTTTTCTGATGCGGTATTTCCACTTCTACTTGGGTGCGCAGTCATTGCAACGCTTCCAACAACGCCAGTTCCACTTTAAGAACTTCTACCACCCCTTTGTCTGCGACTTCGCAAAATTAGTCTATAACCCGCTCAAAGGTATTCCCGCTTTAATGAGTCGTGAGACGCAGCTGCAGAACTCCGGTTTTAGTTTTCGCCAGACCTACGTGCCGACCAACGCTGTGGTCAAGTTGCCGCCGCAATATCCCTTGCTGCCAGATTGTTATCCGATAGAGGTCGTCGATTTTACGCCCGATGGTGCCTATTCGCCCTACAACTGGGAACTCTTCTTTCATGCCCCGTTATTTATCGCGAACTCGTTGAGTAAGAATCAACGCTTTGAAGAAGCGCGAGACTGGTACCACTTTATTTTCAACCCGATTGGCTTGGAAAGCCTCGTGCCGGGCGGCTCAGCGATGAGTAAATACTGGATCACCAAGCCGTTTTTCGAGACCACTGATCCTCAGTACGTTCAGCAACGTATCGACAATATTCTGCGAATGCTGGCGGGCGATACAAGCGTGCCCGGTTACTCTGTTCAGGCGAAGAAAGATCTTGAGGACCAGGTACTTGACTGGCGCACGAATCCCTTCGAACCGCACCGAATCGCCAACTATCGCACGGTCGCCTACCAAAAGACGGTAGTGATGAAGTATTTGGATAATCTGATCGCCTGGGGTGATTATCTGTTCCGCCAAGACAGCATGGAAAGCATTAACGAGGCGACACAGCTGTATATCATGGCAGCGGAGATCCTTGGTCCTCGCCCGAAGAAGATTCCGCCCCAGGCGAAACCGCCAGACGAAAGTTTCAACGAGTTGGAACAAGAGTTCGACAAGTTCTCAAACGCGCTGGTTGAAGTGGAAAATCTCGTCCCGCAGCTATCAGGCAATGGTGCTGATGGTAGCGATCAGGCCCCGCTCCCGATGCTCTACTTCTGCATCCCACAAAACGACAAAATGTTGAGCTACTGGGACACTGTTGCCGACCGGCTCTACAAAATACGCCACTGCATGAATATCGAGGGCGTAGTACGTCAATTGGCGCTATTCGAACCGCCGATTGATCCTGGGGCATTGGTGAAAGCCGTCGCCGCCGGAGTGGATATCAGTAGCGCTCTTGCCGATCTGAACGCCCCACTGCCGCTTTACCGTTTCAATGTGCTGCTGCAGAAAGCCAACGAGGTCTGTAACGACGTGAAGACCCTGGGCGGAGCATTGCTCGCGGCACTGGAAAAGAAAGATGCTGAGGCGTTAGGGCGATTGCGCCAAAGTCAGGAAATCCACCTGCTGGAAGCAGTGAAAGCGATTAAAGAGCAGCAGGTCAACGAAGCCAAGGAAAATCTTGAGGGAGTGAAGAAGAGCAACGAGCTGGCAGAGATTAAGAAGAAGTATTACGAAAGCCGTGAGTTTATGAATGCAGGTGAAATAACAGCGACGGCCCTAAACGGACTTTCAATCCTCTCTCATACAGCGGGTACCATTGCTGACACGCTGGCAGGCGTAATGTTCCTCATCCCGGATTTCAGAGTCGGCGCATCCGGTTTTGGCGGCAGTCCGCATTTTACAGCTGAACCTCCTACCGGTAGCAAAGTGGCAGAGAGTACGCAGCGAGGCGCAGACGGTTTGTATAACATAGCAACTATTCTAGACAAAAGCGCGGGACTTGCCGCTACTCTAGCCAACTATCAACGCCGACAGGATGAATGGGACTTCCAGAAGGACTTGGCGGTTAAGGAGATCGAGCAAATCGGCAAGTCCATTGCGGCTGCTGAACTGCGTATCGCGATTGCGGAAAAGGAACTGGAAAATCACGTCCTCCAAATCGACAATGCCAAAGCAACTGACGATTTCATGCGCTCGAAGTACACGAACCAAGAGTTATACCAATGGCAAGTGGGGCAGATTTCTGGGATATTCTTTCAGAGCTACCAGCTCGCGTACGACTTGGCGAAGCGGGCGGAGCGATGCTTCCGCTTTGAGCTGGGGTTGCAGGATAGCAGCTACATTCAGTTCGGCTACTGGGACAGCCTGAAAAAAGGGCTGCTTTCCGGGGAAAAGCTTCAGTACGATCTTCGCCGCCTTGAAACCGCTTACCTGGAACAAAACCGGCGGGAGTTTGAGCTGACAAAGAGCGTTTCCTTTTTGCTACTCGACCCTCTGGCCCTGGTAAAGCTGCGTGAAACGGGACGGTGCTTTATCAACTTGCCCGAGGAAATTTTCGACCTCGACTACCCTGGTCACTACTTCCGCGGCATCGAGTCGGTGAGTATCACGCTTCCTTGTGTGGGGCCTCCTTACACATCGATGTCCTGCACCTTGCGGCTGCTCAAGAACAGCATTCGCATCAATACTGCCAACGGCGACAACGGCTATCCACGCAATACCGATGACCAAGGCTTGCCCACCGATGATGATCGTTTTGTTGAGAACAATATTCCTGTCAAAGCGATCGCGGCCAGCCACGCCCAGAATGACAGCGGCGTTTTCGAATTGAGCTTTCGGGATGAGCGCTACTTGCCCTTCGAAGGAGCGGGCGTGATCAGCGAATGGTCATTGGAATTGTTCACCGACCTTCCTTCGAACAATCCCGACCCTGCGCACCCCGACTTTGGCAAGCCTCTGCGCCAATTCGATTACAGCACGATTTCCGACGTCATCCTGCACGTCAAGTATACGGCACGTGAAGATGCTGGTGCGTTCAAGAATGGCGCCATCAACCACCTACGTGACTACTTCAGTCAGGATGGGGCCACACCCTCTCTGCGTATGTTCAACTTGCGGCAGGAGTTCCCGAGTCAATGGCATCGTTTCCTCAATCCACCTAACCCTGCAAATGGGAACGTTTTTGAGTTGGAGATGTCCCCAAATCTCTTCCGTATCCTGGACAAGGACAAGACCCTAAAGGTCAATACCCTCTGCCTACTGGCCCGTTGCACGGATGCAGGAAGTTACGATGTTGTTCTGACACCACCGTTGCCTGCGCCACCCCCAGTCGGATCGAACAAGATAACGCTCCCTCAGCTCCCCGATTATGGCGGTATGCATGTAGGCCAGATGAATTTGGCCACACTAGGGATCGAGGTGGTTCCCACAGCCCAGCCTGTCAAATGGCAACTGAAAATGACGCGCCCCGGCGGCGGCAACTTGACTGAGGATCCGGTACAGAAGAAAATGGAAGTTGAGGATGTCATTCTGGTACTTGGCTATGAGTGGGAGTGATTGCCTTCTCCTGTCCTTCACAAATAATCGTACAGTCGAAATACTCGAACGAATTGAGATGGCATAGGTTACGCTCACCCCGATTCTCCCTCAAATTACCCTTTCCCAACCTGTCTTCCCTTGTGCTTCGCACCACAGGATGATAACCCTTAAGCCTGTAACTGGCGAATTGATACGGTGACCGATTCTGCTGCTTTGAGGGCATTCAATACTTTTACTGAGGCAACACGCGTCGCCATGCCCTTGGAATCACTAGGGAATTGTGGAACGGTGGCATCCCTGTCTACCCGAAAAACCTCGTAGCCTTTGATTTGTAATAAGTTAGAGAAGTTGTAAAGGCTGTCCGCCTCCTGCTATTTTAGGGCATGAAAACACTCGAAACCCTGCCCCTCGCCAAAATGTCATCCGCTTGCAGACCATTTAGCCTGTTCCCTCCGCACTCTTGCCCATGATAGAGACGCTTCGATGGCTAGGAATTCTAATGGTTGCAGCCTTCAGAGAGCGACGTGATCTCGTAGTGTTCAAAAACTCGATCTCATTGATTCACTGTAGGAGCGTGACTTCCCTATCAAGTGATACAGTTGATGCATGCGCTCAGTTTTAGACCCATTTCAATTTGTGGTTATTGCCATTGCTGGGTGGATGAACCAGCATCAACAGCAAGTCGTCGAGTACCTTTTGGAAGAGAATCGAGTTCTTCGGGAGCAGATTGGTAGTCGCCGAATGCGATTCAACGACGACCAACGCCGTCGCCTTGCAGTCAAAGCCAAGACGCTAGGCCGTAAGTTGTTGGCTCGGGTTGCGACAATCGTTACGCCTGAAACCTTGTTGGCCTGGCACCGGAAGCTGATCGCACAAAAATACGATGGGAGCGTGTCTCGTAAACCCGGCCGACCGCGAACAGTGGCCGAAGTTGAGGCGCTGGTTCGTCGGATGGCGGAAGAAAACCGAGACTGGGGTTACCGGCGAATCCAAGGAGCACTGGCCAATCTAGGCCACGTGTTGACACACAACACCATCGCCAAGATTCTGAAACAGCATGGCATCGAGCCAGCCCCGGAACGTAGCCGAAAGACGACTTGGAAGGAGTTCCTCAATCGGCACTGGGAAATGATCGTGGCTAGCGACTTCTTCACTGTGGAGGTCTGGACAAAGAACGGATTGGAGCGCTTTATCGTGCTTTTCTTCATGGAATTATCGACGCGACGAGTACAGCTGGGTGGCATTGCCAGGGTCGCAAATGGACTATGGATGGCGCAGATTGCTCGCAATCTCACCGACGACATGGATGGCTTCTTCCATAAGAAGCGCTATCTGATTCATGATCGCGATCCGCTGTACACGCGAGATTTTCTGAACCTGCTGGCCGAGGCCGGCATTGAATCCGCGAAACTGCCGCCGCGATCACCGAATTTGAACGCGTATGCGGAGCGGTTTGTCCGAACCATCAAGGAAAGTTGTCTGGAGCGGCTGATCTTCTTTGGTGAAAATACATTGCGAAATGCCATTCGTGAGTTTGTTGGGCACTATCACCTGGAACGTAACCATCAAGGTCTTGGAAACAGGCTGATCATGCCGATGGAAACGACGGCTGAAGCGACAGGAGCTGTAGAGCGGCGTCAGCGGCTGGGTGGATTGCTTAATTACTATTACCGTAAAGCGGCATGACAGAGCGGCGCCATTCGTCTCGCATCTCCTGGGTTGAGTGCGCCGCTTCACTCATCGGAAGAGAAGAGACGAGCGATTTACCAAAACGTGTTCGCATCCGCAATAAGGTTTCCTCACGGGCAGATGTTATTTGCAGGAACTCTGTGTCCTCATTTATTCGGTGAACAGAAACGCATTTCCCAAAATCCCGGAGGCCGTCCGTGATCGCATTTTTGAACATTACGGGTGGTACTGGCTCTGCTTGACTCCCCTTCATATTCTGCTGTTTAATGCCTTTAACGAGTTCATTCCGGAAGGAATCTTATGATTGTTATCTTCGTTCATGGTTGGAGTGTGCAAAACACAGATACTTACGGCGAACTCCCCCGCTGGCTAGAGAGTCAGGCTAGCACTGGCGGTCTCGATATCCAGGTCGGAAACATCTACCTCGGCCGTTACATCAGTTTCGATGACAGTGTGACGGTCGATGACATCGCACGTGCGTTCGCCCAAGCCTTGCGCGATGAACTCACGTCTAAATTTAAGTCCGGCCAGCGCTTTGCTTGCGTTACCCATTCCACAGGGGGACCCGTCGTTCGCAAGTGGATGGACCTTTATTATAAGGATAAGATCGATAAGTGCCCGCTCAGCCACTTAATTATGCTCGCCCCGGCCAATCATGGTTCCGCACTCGCCCAACTGGGAAAATCCCGCCTTTCTCGCATAAAATCCTTTTTCCAAGGTGTTGAGCCTGGCCAGCGGATTCTTGACTGGTTGGAACTCGGCAGCGAGGGGAGTTGGGAACTCAACGAAAGCTGGCTTGATTATGATTGCCCCGCAAAAGGCGTTTACCCCTTCGTACTTACCGGCCAGAAGATTGACCGCAGTCTCTACGATGCGCTCAACTCCTATACCGGCGAAGCCGGCTCCGACGGCGTTGTGAGGGTGGCGGCGGCGAACATGAACTATACTCTACTCCGCCTGCGGCAGGCGGGCGATGACGATCTGGTCGTTGACAGATTGCGTCCCTCGTCACGAATGGCATTTGGCGTTCTGCCGGGCCGCTCTCATTCTGGGGACGACATGGGCATCATCCGCAGCGTGACGATGACCAACGCGAGCCAGCATCCCACCGCACAATGGGTTTTGCGCTGTCTCCGGGTCAGCAGTCGCTCTGCCTACAACAGCGTCTACACCGACCTCGCCAAACTGACGGCTGATACTCAGGAAGCCGAACGCACTGAACGCGTACATGTCCTGATCGGCACCCGAAAATACATCACTAACCGTCATTCCATGGTTATATTCAAATTCGTCGATGACCGAGGCAACAACCTCGCGGATTATGATCTTTACCTCACTGCGGGGCCGCAATATGACGAAGACGAACTTCCTGAAGGTTTTTTTGTAGACCGCCAACGCAACCAGCGCAATCCCGCTAAGTTGACCTATTACCTCGACTACGACGTCATGGCTGAGGGCCTCAGTAAGCCCAAGATGCAGGGCAAACTTGGCTTCCGTGTTAAAGCCCGACCAGAACCAAGCGATGCTGCTTTGGCTTACTACCGCCCACTTCACTTCCGTTCATCTCTGGCCACAATTAACAAAATGCTGATTCCGAACGAAACCGTGATGATCGAGATCACCCTTCTTCGCAGAGTGGACAAGACTGTTTTCCGCATCGCCAACGACCTCACCCCGGCGCCCATCGACCCAACACCAACCAAGAGCGAGGTGGATTAGCCATCGCCACGGTACTGTCAAGTTTATCCATTTCAGGGCTTGGAGTGGGCATTTGTCATCCTCTAAGTTATTGATTCTTGGTTCCAGTGCATGCTGGTTTAGCCCCGGAATTAAGAAAATTCCCCAAGTTGACAATACCGGGTCGAGGATTCCGGACTGAGGGCGTTCGTCGTCAGAAAAATCTCGCGGTCGCGCTCCGGTAGCTTACTATACGAGCTTGGATAATATCCGCGGGTCCGGAAAGATTGGTTGTTCAGGTTGGACGTGACAGTGTTTGGAAAAGTCTGGGTGGAGAGGGTTGATCAGGTAATTGTGCTCGGCCGGGAAGACCGTTGATGGCACTGCGATCACCACGTACTTCTGGTCGTTCATCCAATTCGTCCCCAGTTCTTGCGTGCTCCGCGGGAGACTTATTAGATCCCGCCAGTCATGTGGCAGACTCGCCGGAGTCACTGTGTAGAATGTTGCTGTGATGACCGCTGCTACGCTGTCATACTCGCGGGACAGGCTCTTGAGATTGATTGTTGAAAGATTAACGAACAGTTCGAGAAAAGCGAGGGATTCGGTGGCGGACGTATAGATCATCGGAGTCCCCTTTAAGTTCCATCTTCCTGGGTTGTCGCGAGCTCCCAACCCGCTGTACGGCGAGTTTCGATGACGTTTTGGATTTAGCCGATACACCAGCATTAACTGTAAACTCCGTGCTCGATGCGGCCCAGGAGTGCTAGGACTCGCTCTTCACCTAATACTGTGTCCATCAGATCAAGTGGTGTTTTGTCACCCAAAGCGATACTTGGTTGGTGCATCCATGAGATCGCGTCTTCATGACTCCCCAGAGTGTTCACTGCCCGCTGATACAATCGAGCTAGACGTACCAATTGATCACTCTCCGACTTTGGTAATGCTTTCTCGCGCTTTCTCCGTTGCAGGGTTCGTGGAGTAGTCATCAACTGTCGGGCCAGAATCTCTTGCGATAGTGCCATGACCTTAGTCACGGCCAGCAACGCCTCAATCGGTAACCCTTCTCGGATTTTGGCGGCGAGATCCTCCGGGCTCCGCACTCTATTTCCGAGGGTCCTCGTGCCCCCCAAGACATCCATCAAAGAAAGTTCCGTGTGTGTTTTAGTCGCCATAGCAGGTCTCCTTCACGATACGGCACATTTGCATTGCATATTACCAAATTGTCGCACTCATTGGCAACAGAAAATGACCAATCAAAAATCCTCAATGAGCCTATATTGAAGGGGCGCTTGATCTGATTTAAAACAAAAGAGTTAAGTGGTGTAGGGTAGACGGTCAATTTCCCAAGCTGGACGTCGCGGGTTCGATCCCCGTCTCCCGCTCCATCTTTTCAACAACTTAGGAGAAACTCTCAATTTTCTGTACTCCAAAATACTCCATTAAGCGTTCAGCAGTGCTGATTCTAGTGAGTCAACAGCCTCCTTTCTCCTTTCCAAAGCAGACTGCGTATAGATGTTCTGATTCACATTTAGTGTATGCCCAAGCTGGTCTGCCACAATCTTAGGATCCACTTTTAAGTCATTCATCAATGATGAATGGGTTCGCCTCATCACCTGAAATGTAACCCATCCAAGTCCGGCTTCCTTCAGCTTTGGTCCAATCCTTCGGCGCCAGCAATTGTCTTTTGACAGGGGTGTGCTGAGAGCCTCGGACGGAAATACCCAGGCTTCCGGATTTCCATCCAGTCGAATCCTCTCCACTCTTCGATATCTGTCAGCAATCCTTCGGTTAAGGCGACCATTCGAATTGAATTGGTAGTCTTAGGGGTATCTACTTTCCCTCTATACACACGCTGTCTAATCTCCGCATATCTACCTTGCAGACGTTCCCACCTCAACCCGAAAATCTCACCTGGACGCATTCCTGACAGAATCGCTAACTTTACGATAAGCCTTTCCCTGCATTCAAGAACGGAAAGAACTTTTTTCACCTCCTCAAGATTCATAACCAATCTGGATGGCTTACGAGCTTCTCTAGGTGTAAATAACAGCGTTGCTGGATTTCGCAAAGCAAAGTCTTCAGCCACAGCCAGGTCGAAAATCTGTTTCAGATCCCACCGAAGATGGCTGACCACACTGTAAGACAGACCTTTGGCAGACTTGCGTTCAAGCAGTGATTGAAGTTCATCTCGGCTAAAGCTTCCAAGAGCCCGCTCTCCAAATTCTGGGACCAAGTGATAGTTGACGCGCTGCTCGTTGGACTGAGCTGTTGAGGGTTTCCACTTTCTCCGATAAAACGGGAAAAAAACGATACTTCACAAATTCACCGAGCGTGATCCTTACTGATGCTGACGACTGCCTGATGTTGATGGGGGTGATGATGGTGACAAGCTCGGCTCGTGCTTCAGCCTTGGTCATCTGAGAGACTCGCCCGATGGTCCGATTCCTTCGATGCCCCTCTTCCCACCACTGCGCTATCCACAATCCCCGCTGTTTCTTGACGCTTCCTTCCTGATACCGTTTACGCATAAGAATCTTCCTCCATGCGTCTAACGGCGTCGACTTTGGCTGCCGCAATCATAACATCTGTCTCAGGTTGTTCATTCGTTTTTTTCCAGTCCTCCAATGAATCACGCTGGATGAGTTTGCGCCGCCCGATGGGAATGGCCGGCAGTCTGGAAACATTCTTCACCTTCCCATTGATCACGCGGTATACGTGGTCAACTGAGCATCTCAGCTCGAGAGCTACATCTCTGACGGTCAGAACTTCTCTCAACACGCTCATGATAGTTTGCCTCCAAAGTCGTGCCCTTTTTGACGGGCAGAAACAAGAGTCAAATTATTTGCCCCTCTACTAATAGAGAGGCAATTCAGAGGCAAAACCTTAACACAATATTTTCAGAGCCAAAGTTAAACCCTTTTGTTTGATGGTGTTCTCTGCTTCTCGGGTCCAGGTTGGGAGAACGAACAAAACTCATCGGGACAATCAATTGCGCAGGATTCTGGGCTTTGGAGAGCAACAGGCTGAAGCTTTGGGTATTGGCTTTCAGCAACTAGAGGAAACTCAAACGGGCATCCCTTCTCAGATTCAGCTTCAGATCTTTTTAATGGAGAGCAATATTGAACAGTCTTCTCGAGTGCCCTCTGTCAAAATGAACCATGATGTTATGGAAATTGAAATCGAGGAGAAGAAAAAATGTTAAGAAAAATAATGGTCTTAAGTTCGATTTCAATCTTAGCGATATTATCTCTGGCAATCGCCAAGCCGCTAAAGAAGGAGAATCTGAACATAGCGGCAAGCAAGCAGAAAGAGCTTTAGCTGCAGCCAATGTCATTAATGAACTGATGAAGACTCCCGAATCGAATATACCGGACGAATTGATGGAACGGGCTCACGCCGTCGCTGTCATTCCCAATATCGTAAAAGGTGCCTTTACGTGTGGGAGGAAGTTTCGGAAAAGGTATTGTTTCCAGGCGAATGAGTGACCGCAGTTGGGGGACTCCTGCTTTTATCGATATGAGCGGAGGGAGCTTCGGATTTCAGATTGGGGTGTCAGTAACCGACCTTGTCTTGGTTTTTACTAAGGAGGATGGGCTCAAGGGTCTGTTCGAAGACAAACTCGAGTTGGGCGGAGAGGCGGGCGCTACAGCGGGCCCTGTGGGAAGAGAAGCCGAAGTGGGCACAAACCTCACTTTTGACTCTCCCATCTATTCGTATTCTCGCAGCAAGGGTCTATTCGCCGGCATCGCACTCAAGGGATCCGTGATGACCATAGACGATAGCGCCAATCACAAAGTGTACGGTGAAAAGGTGACGGGACGGGACATTTTGCTGAATGGAAATGTGCCAGCATCACCAGTGGTTAAGCCATTCCTAGTTGCATTGGGGAGGGCATCATCACAGGCGGCGAAAGCTAGCCAGAATAAAAACACACACCCGACTGAGGTAACAGCCAAGAAAGCCCCTGTTGAGCCAGCCTCTTCAACCCAAAAACCTGAGATCAAGAAGGCCCAAGAATCACTTCAGGAAAAGGGATTTTACAAGGGATCTATCGACGGTATTATCGGTCCTGCTACACGCAAGGCAATTCGCGAGTTCCAAAAAGCTGAAAATCTTCCCGTGAGTGGGCAACTCGATGCTCAAACGGCTAATAGGCTGGGCGTGGCACCTGTTACCATCGGTGAAAAGAGATAAAACCATCCAGCAATCATCGGGAGAGGTGAACGCCGACCCTCATCCTATGCCGCCGTGGGAGTGGTGTAAACGAGTTCACGCCACCCGCACCAGACCTACTTCGCTTGTTTAGCAATGGAGGTTGAGAAAGCCCCAGAACGAGTCTTCTCAGAAATTGGAGGGTGTAATGGAAGCAAGAAACGAAAAATTGAATGGTGTTCTGTTGTTTATTGCAGGGAGTCTACTCGGAACAGGACTGGCTCTCCTTTTTGCCCCTCAATCAGGGAGGAGGACGCGCCGGGATATTGTTCATCTGGGGAAAATGGCCAAAAAACAATCGGAACAGATTCAATTAGAAATGCGTCACGCCATCGACAATTTAGTTGAAGATATTTCGGAAACGATGCAAGAGGGCATAGACCGAGGTCGGGAATGGACCGAGAATACAACTCAAGCAGTACTGCAGGCCCTCGATTCGGGAAAAGATCATATTCGGAAAGAACTTGAGAACGTCCTATCCCGATCAGCTTAAGAAGATCAGGTGCGTATTTTGTGATTTGTTTGCTTCGTGCCGATTTGTACATTTTTTAACTCTTGGTGTGCGGAATTGAAAAAATTTCTCGCGTGACGAAGGGCCGTGGCGGGTGATGTGTTTTGCCTTAGACTGCCGTATTGGTTTAAGATAGATAGCTACAATAGACGTCCTATGCGAAAACTTATAGTCAATCGGGGCTCACATAGCGTCTCTGACACGAATCAGAACTGGTTAGATTTGGAACCTGTTGCCCAGGTCGAAATTACATCTGAAGCTGTGGGTCACCCAATAGAGTCGTCACTGATACCCGGTAGAGGGTCGGATTGGCGAGCCGCTCGGCCTGGCGAACAAATAATCCGGATTTTGTTCGATAAGCCGCTGAAGATCCGCCGAATTCATCTGTTATTCTGCGAAGATCAGCTGGAGCGCACACAAGAATTCGTACTGCGCTGGCTGCCAAACCGTGGCAAGTCTTACAAGGAGATCGTGCGCCAGCAGTATAACTTCAGCCCTTTGGGAGCCACACATGAGATGGAAGACTACCGGATAGATTTAGATGGGGTAACGGCTCTCGAATTAAGAATTCTTCCGGACATAAGGGGAGTCGATGCGTATGCCTCGTTGGCAGAGTTGTTCCTTGCATAGGCATTGAGTTAGTCCATAGCCTCAAAGCACGGTAGTCCCACGGCGGCACCGGGTCACGATCCGCCCAAAGCCCACGCTTGGCTTCCCTGGGTTCATATTCCAGAGCCTCTAGCTGTGTGTCCCTTGGTGCATACTTCCTGAACCACCAGGCAAAGCCTGCCTTCACGATCTCACGATTCAGATTTCTTCCATAGGGCAAGATCACTTCAGCAACTGTCCGCCCGTAGCGGTCCTGCCCTCTGACTTCGACTTTAACTTCTTTTCCGTATGCCATAGCAGAGACAAATTGTTTAGCTCTGTTGCCGAAGGCATGCCCCTTTTCAGGAGCGTCAATGCCGTAGAGCCTGATCTTCTCTCCTCTCCCGTCGTGCACGGCGGTAATGGTGTCACCATCCGATACTCCAACGATCAGCCCAATGAAATCACGGGCAGCAGCTGAAAGGCAGAACAGCAGAGGAATAGCAATGGCTAGTTCAGCAATCTTCATTAGGGGTCTTCTTCGTGAGGCTAATCCTCAACCAAGGCGCAAAATGTTGCTTGGATCACAGTCTCGGAAAATTGTTCGATATTGCACCGACTCCGCAGCATCTTTGCCTCGATAATATCGGTGGTGAGCAACATGGGTAAACAATATGAGGGAATAAGGAGTACCTCCTTCTTGCCTGCGCGAAGGGAGCCGAGATCACGTTCTTTTTTTTCACGTCCTGGCTGCCGCTATGCAAGTAGATGCTCTGCAACCCAAGCTCGGGGTTGCGGAAGACGACCTTCAGAACCGGAGTTTTGTTTGGAGCGAGTGCGAAGGCCGGGATCAATCAAGTGGCGCAACCATCTGCCCGAATGGGAACAAGGGATGGAACGCTACAGCACGCGTCGTGGTTCGCAATTTGGTCACTACTCGGTTCGATGGACAATCCAGTTTAGTGTTGGGGGGAGCGACATGAAGACCCCGACACTTTCGTTCCGAACGCGCGGGAACCTGGGCAAGTCGCGGGTGGCCTGAGCAGGATTGATTTCTAGGGCTTGGTTCCGGAAGCTGATTACGGCTGGGGAGAGGCCTTGGAAAAGTCGGTGTGTTGCTTGGTATGAACGTGGGCCTCAACATATTTCGTAAGCTCTGGCCTGACCTAAAACGGCGCTTCCAAGAAACATTGAAGAGCCAATGGGTTGAAAGAAAGGAGAGACGATCATGCCGGAAAAACAGACCGTTGAACGAGCACGCCGAGCCAAGCGGGAAGGGAAGTCTCCCTCGACACAGGCAGGTGAGTTCGTGCGAGAAGAGATTCATCACGTCCGGGAAGGCAAACATGGCGCCCGTTCAGCAAAGCAGGCGATTGCCATCGGCCTATCCAAAGCGCGCCGCGCCGGCGTGAAGTTGAAACCACCAAAGAAAGGGAAGGCCTCGGCCGAAACTCGTCGCAGGGCGCAGTCTGACTTTCGGGCAGGCCAACGCGGCTCCGAAGCCAAACCCTCTCCGAGACGGTCCCGAGCGACACTGGAGGCGCTGCGGCATGAAGGTCACCAGGCAGCATCGTCTGAGGCGCTCTCCCGGCAGGCTCACCTCAGTTCAAGTCGAAGAAGCGCTGCGGCACGGTCTGCCTCCGCGAAAAAGGCCGCCAAGACACGCAGTGCACAAGAGTGATTCTTATGAATAATGGCCGAAAGGTTACTCTCAGCCTGGCGGCATTCGTCCTACTCTGTTTCTTCCTGCCTTGGCTCCAAGTGAGTTGCGCCGGCCTGAAGGATTCGGCTACTGGGTTCGATCTGGCGCGTGAGAGATCTCCATCGCTTTGGATTATTCCTCTCATCATGCTCACAATCATATGCATCGGGCCTATTCGATCCATTTGGGAACGGCTTCCTGCGGTCTTTGCCATGACTAGCATAGTGGGCGGAGGGCTGAGTGCCTACCTTATGCACCGCGAACGTCTTCGAAGTGGCGAGTCATCAGGCTTCGTAGTTGCTTTCTGGACTGTCTGGTTCTGGCTTGGTATCGCAGCCTCCGTTCTGCTTTCTGCTACAGCACTGTGGTTTTACGCAAAGGGCGACGACAAATAGTCATTTCATTGCAGGGCAGCGCCGGTTGGGCAAAGGCATGATCCACCTTTCCAATTGCGGCGCCGGTTCATATCAGGAAGGTCCCCGGCCACCACGAAACGCTTCTATGAGAACTCTCTTCCATCGCGGCGCTTCACCCCCGAACAGCGTCAAATGGATTACTTTCGAATGCTCGGGACTAGCAAGGAAACTGCAAAAGAGTTGAAAGTCTTAGCCTCACGGAGTTTTGAAGACACACAAAGGCAACAAAAGGATTGTCCAAGGAGAGGGTCTGGTCCCGTGTCATCGCACAAGAGGTCGATCATCTCAATGGCTTTTTTTCATCGACCATCTGGGCGCCACTAAGCGCGACATCATCAAGCGGAATATTCGCAAGAAGGTTCGCGCTAGTCAGGCGTCTGCAGTCCCTTGGGCAAAGTGCCGGCTACTGGTGCAAGTGGCGGCGATCAAACCAAGAGTGAGCCTCATCCGCGAAGGGTTTAGCGGGCCCGCAGCTCCACCCAAGCGTACATTGTTACGGAGATTCTTGAGTCAATAGCAAAGACCATGTATTATAGGTGACGTTCAATAATAGTTCTCAATTTGTTTCGCTCGGAAAATCTGGCTTTCTTTCAGAAATACAACATTTGCTGTCCACGTCCGAGGTACGCCGTGCTGGAGTTATCCAACAGCCGAAGAGGTTTACAGGGCCATCAACAAATCCAAACCCTAGTTGGTCAGATTAAAACCGGCAACCTGTGGACCGCAGGATGAAGCCGAGGCACTTCACGGGACTGTAGCGCGTCTCGTTCCAGCCTGAGGCGCCGTCGAGCTTTACGAGGAACCGGAAGTGTCTTCAATGACCAACGGCTAAGCCGGAGAACCACGCGCCGCCCTTGGCACTCTATTTCAAAGGGAGGGCCGATGTTTGCAAAACCAAATGGCATCGTCGTATCCGTGGGGCTCGCGCTTGTAACGCTCACTGCGTGCAACGGCGGTGATAAACCCACGGCGGCTCCCGCTACATCCGCCTCTCCCGCGACGGCGCCCCCGACTGAACGTGTCGTTGGGCCGCTGAGCCCAGCCGACGCGCAGGCGCTGTCGACCATGAACGACCGGTTGAGGGATTACATCGACCTGCACACGAAACTTGAGCGCTCTCTTCCAAGACTTCCAAAGGACGCAACGCCGCAAGAGATCGATAAGAACCAACGGACTTTTGAAATTCTGATGCGCAACGCTCGGGTGACGGCAAAGCCCGGCGATATTTTCACGCCGGAGGCACGTCCCATTATCAAGCGGCTGCTGGCCGCCGTTTTCGGTGGGCCTGACGGCCGGCAGTTGAAGGCGTCGATCATGGATGAGAACACCGTCGGCATCAGGATCTCGGTCAACGGCCGGTATCCCGACAAGGTGCCTCTGTCCAGCGTCCCGCCCCAGGTGCTACAGACACTGCCGAAGCTGTCTGAGGATATGGAGTACCGCTTTATCGGCGACCGACTTATCCTGCTTGATACGCACGCGCACGTCGTCGCAGACTTCATCGACGACGCACTGCCACAGTAGAGAGAAGAGATCCTCAATGTGTTCGCCGCATTTGCCCCACGCCAGACTTCTGTTGCTGGCCGTCCTGTTTGCAACTGGTTGCCAGGATGTCGCAACCATTAGCCGCATTACTGCCGCTGACGCGCGGCAGTCCGCGGAATCAGTGTTGGCACTGCCGAATAAGGAGGGGTCGTTCAAGTTCGGCGTCCTCGGCGATTTCGGCACTGGCGCTCGCTCTCAGTATGAGCTCGCCGACCAGATGGCCAAGTTCCACGAACGATTCAAGTACGAAGTCGTGGTGATGGTCGGAGACAATCTGTATGGGTCGGAGCGCCCGCAGGATTTCCAGAAGAAGTTTGAGATCCCGTATAAGCCGTTGCTCGATGCCGGAGTGAAGTTCTATGCCTCGCTGGGCAACCATGATGCGCGGGAGCAACGGTATTACAAGCTATTCAACATGAACGGAAAGTTGTACTACACGTTTGACCCGAGACCAGAGGTGCGGTTCATCTTTTTAGAGAGCACGTACCCGGTGCCGGAGCAGATTCAGTGGCTGGAGGACGAGCTTAAGGCGTCGAACAGCGATTGGAAAATCGTGGTCTTCCACCACCCGCTGTACTCGTCCGGCGGGCGGCACGGTTCCGATTTGCGGCTTCGGGAAGTTCTCGAGCCCATCTTCCTCAAGTACAACGTGAGTGTGGTCCTCAACGGCCACGACCACTTCTACGAGCGCGTGAAGCCTCAGAACGGCATTCAGTATTTTGTGGTGGGCTCCGGAGGCCAGCTGGCAGTCGGCAACCTCGACCAACAGTCCGGCCTCACGGCAAAAGGGTTTGACACCGACTTGGCGTTCATGGCTGCGGAAATTACTGGCGACGAGATGTACTTCAACGCGATTTCACGTCTGGGCCAAACCGTCGACTCGGGCGTTCTGACGCGTCGGAGGATCGCGCGATGATGTTTCTAAAAGAGTCAGACCGTATAGAGGCTTGTGACCTTGGCCATTGGGATGAAAACCGTCGATAATTGAAATATAGCCTTCTTCTTTTGTATCCTCGTCCCCCGTTAACACTGTTAAATCCCTGGTACACCCTGGCATACAGAATTCCAGCAGTGCTTGGAGCGTTTTTAGATGCTATATGAGATGGTTCCGTCACCCGACAGTTGGTAGTCCAGTTGTAACTTACGTGCGTGGCATAGTTTGAGACTCAATTTGAGGTCATCAGTTCTGGCGTCTACCAGGTCCACCAACCATGAAGAGTCTCAGCTGTCCTAACAAGCACCCCCCTCTCTCGGGAAAAGGCGACGTCGGAGCCATCATTCCCCACGGCTTTTACACGACCCGGTTGGGAAAGTGTGGTCGCTACCAGTGCCAGACTCGTGGAAAGACCGTGGAGAATTCATTAGGGATGTTCCTCCCGCGTTCTACCTTCCTTTTTGCCTGTGTCTGGCGAATTAATACAGCGACCGATTCTGCTTCTCACCGCCCTGCGAAAGTGAGGCGAGTCCGACTTTCTAAACGTACCCCCCCTGGGCAAGGAAGTGAGCAGATCAGCCGCTTGCGCCACATTTACAAACTTAATGAGCGAATGGTTTCTGGATGTGTCGCCTGGCCGAGTTCATCGCAGTAAACCGGGGAAAGAGTCAGGGGTTAATCAGGCAGCGATCGGGGTCTGATACAAGCCTCGACAGTGGCGTTGCCATCGATGGGACTGTAGATTGGCGACGGGTCGCGACACGCGGCGTATCGGGCGTTCGCCCCTCCCGGGAGGTATGCGTGCGATGAGCGTTGAAGTAGGTCCTGAAATCGAGCAGCTTGTTTTCCAGATCCCCGCTCGTCCAGAACAACGTGCGATCCAAATATTCACGGCGAAGGGTCCCGATCAACCGTTCCACAAACGGATGAGATAGGGGAACGTAGGGGACGGTCTTGATTTCGGTTACCTCCAGGATGCGCAGATTGGCTTGCCATTGCCCAAACCGATAAAGCGGATCATGGTCGGAGCTGAGGTATTTCGGCATCGAGCCGTGCCCTCGAATGGCGCGGTTGAACATCCGGCAGAGTGCAACACCATTGACGGTTCCAGCCTGGACGCCGAATCCAATGATCCGGCGTGTGTATTGATCCATGACGACCAGAACCCAGTGGGTACGCAACGTCGCCGATTCGCACCTGAACAGATCGATACTCCAGAGGCTATCCTTTAGGTGTCCAATGAAGGTCAGCCAGGACGGACCGCCAGCGTCAGGTTTGGGTCGGTAGTGGCTGACGAGAATGCGCCGAACAACATCTTTGTCGATCTGGATGTCGAAGGCCATGGCGATCTGCTGTGCGATTCGCGGACAGCCCCAACTGGGATTACGCTGTTTCATTTCGATAACCGCTTCAACGAGTTCTTTGCTCGGTCCCTTCGGGCCAGGCTTACGCCGGCGCTTGGCTGAAAACAGCAGGCGGTACTTTCGTGTCTTCAGGGCCTGGTGCAAATTCAACAGAGTCGAAGGCTTGAGTGTAATTGCGGAACGGATGATGCGCGCGGGACGCATCAAGAGTGCACATAAGCCAGCGACGATCCGATCGGATACTCCTAGATGCGGTGCCCGCTTTCGTGAACGATTGAGGATCACCAATTGATGTTTGACCAGCACCGACTCCGCGACGACAGAACGAACGCCGCCCGGCCCCGCGAGTCGAGCTAGAGTAACGATGAGATGAATGAAAAGGATGACGAGATCACGCATCTGCTCATTCTAACAAAACCTGGAATCGCCTGGGGTTGTGTCACGAATTAGCAATTCGCCAGGGACTGGGTCCATTTCTCGCTGAGCACGGACCCACGAAAATACCGCCCCTAATCGAGTTGCCACGCCTGCTCTCGGCGGCCGAGCACGTCCTGAGCAACTCCGACACGGATGAAGATTTGCGCCTGCTCCTGGCACCCGGCTCCTCGCTCGGCGGCGCCCGGCCCAAGGCGTCCGTCAGGGACCGCGACGGACATCTTGCAATCGCGAAGTTCCCGAACCAGGGAGACGAGATCAACACGGTTCTCTGGGAGGCGGTAGCCCTCACACTTGCGAAGAAGGCCGGCATTCCGGTCCCCACATGGCGGCTTGAACCTGCAGCTGACAAACCGATGCTTCTGCTGCGTCGTTTTGACCGGGAGGAGGGTAGGCGGCTTCCCTTCTTGTCGGCGATGAGCATGCTCGAAGCCAAAGACAACGAGACGCGCAGCTATATGGAGTTCGTAGATGTGCTTCGCCAGCACGGCGCGGAGCCGAAGGCTGACATGCACGCGCTCTGGCGGCGGATCGTGTTCAATATTCTGATTTCAAACACAGACGACCATTTGCGCAATCACGGCTTTCTTTACGGGGGTCCTGCCGGGTGGCGATTGGCCCCGGCCTACGACCTCAATCCCGTGCCTGTCGATATCAAGCCTCGTGTCTTGAGCACAGCCATCGATCTTGACGACCGCACGGCGTCTCTGAACTTGGCGCTGAGCGTTGCTGACTATTTTGAACTGGGTCCGGACGAAGCGCGGCGGATCACGGTGGGAGTGGGCAAGGCGGTTTCCCTGTGGCGCAAGGAAGCGGCAGCACTTGGCCTCGCGAAACCGGATATTGACCGGATGGCATCAGCCTTCGAACATGAAGATCAAATGCTATTCCAATAAGGAATTGAGGGGCAGTCACCAACAGCAGATTGCAGAAGCACGTTTTAGGGAGGGGCAATCCGACTGGCCGCTTCCCCGCTAGAAGAATAGTTCAGGAGAAATGTGGAAGCGTTCACTCAGGCGTCTGATGTGCTCTTTGTTCAGTTCCCGCTTGCCGCTCAAGACTTCCGACACAATGCTTGGCGTCCCGAACACGTCCACAAAGTCTTTCTGCCTGAGACCGTGCTGGTCCATGAGGAAGTGCAATACGTCCAGCGGAGTTGTTTGCGGAAGCTGATACTGCCTTTCCTCGAAATCCTCAATCAACAGCGTCAGGAGTTCTGCGAGTTCCTTCTCGGCGGGTGTCAGCGCTTTGCTGCGCCGGTCGAGATCGTAGAGAATTTTCGTATACGTCTCATTTTCCTTCTCGGTGCGAATGACTTTCGGAGAAAATCTTGTCAGGAGCGCACTGTACTCCCGGCTAACGGTAAGAGTAGTCATTTTTCCACCCTCCTTTGCTGTACTCGGCGTGGGTCAGCACGTGGCGAAGGAAGATTCTTCTTGTCTGATAGTTAATTTCAGTAATCAGCCGATACGCGTTTGCTTTGATGTTGAACACCGTGAACCTTTCGACGGCTTCCGCTGAAGGGAACACTCGCTTCACATTCATCAGGTTCTTCCACTCGGCTTTTTTCGCCACCCGATACCACACATCCAAAGGCCGGTCGAGATCCGCGTGCTTCTCCACTGCTTCCAATAGTCTCTTTCGACTGATAACGTGCAATCTCGGACACTCCTCCACCATTAAATTCGCAAAATGCGAATTCGTCAAGAAGAATTTCGCAGAGATATGGCGGGTTGTGCCTGCTGAAAATCTCATGAGCGATTGATTTTCGGTCGACGAGGCTAATAAATAAGTTGCGGCACCCGGAATCCGAGATCAAATATCGCGGATCAGCATTCGTTGAAGTTATGCCTGGGATGTTTTGAAGTCTCTGGTCGCATGATCGAGGGCGCAGATCCGCGCAGGTCTGTTCAGCCATCAACAAAGTGCCAGTTTCAGGCGGCGTGACGTTCGTAGAGATGGTGCAGGCCGCCGACTTGAGGAATCGCAACGATTTCACCGACGGGCTGAACGGATCTGGGATCCGGCGAGTCCTTCTCCAGCGACAGATGTAACCGCGCACCATGGTAATAACGAAAATACGAAAGAAGCGTCCGACGCAGGCATTCTTCATTGAAGACAATGACGTGATCCAAGCATTCCCGGCGGATCGATCCGATTACGCGTTCGATGTAAGCCCGTTGCCAGGGAGATCGGGGTGCGCTGAGGACTTCGTGGATGTCCATGACTTCGAGTTGCTTGCGGAATTCGTATCCGTAGATCCGATCGCGATCTCGCAGGAGATACTTTGGTGCGCTGTCAAAGGGGAAGGCTTCGACGATTTGCTGTGCGGTCCACTCCGCTGTCGGATGGACCGTCACGTTGAAATGAAGGATGCGTCGGCGGTCGTGCGCGAGTACGACAAAGACAAACAGAGTCTCGAACCAGATGGTGTGTACGGTGAAGAAGTCGACCGAAACCAATTGCGACACGTGATTTGCCAGAAACGTTCGCCACGTTTGCGACGGCGGTTTGGAATGTCGCAACATGTATTTGGCTACCGACGCTTGGGAGACTAGAATCCCGAGCTTGAGAAGTTCGCTGTGGATTCTCGGCGCTCCCCAAAGCAGGTTATCTCGACTCATGGTTCGGATCAGTTCGCGTGTGGCCTTTGGAACGCTCGGTCGTCCGGCTTTTCCGTGGCGAACCTTCCAGGTCCAGTACCAACGGAAACCGCGACGATGCCAATCGACGACCGTATCCGGTTTCACGATCACGAGTGCGGATCGCCACCGAGACCAAGATCGCGACAGCCAAACCCATAAACGTCGGTCGGCTGGTCTCAGTTTCGGTTTGGGATTCGTTCGCTGAAGGACGGTGACTTGGTGTCGAAGGGCGAGAACTTCCAATTGAATATCGGCATGAGTTCGGAAGTACACTCGGAACGACGATAAAAACGAAATTAGGATTTCGAGCATGGCCGCTGTAGCCTAAACGCCACCCCGCAAAACTTCAATCATTTCAACACGAGGAGATTTTCAGTAGGCACAGTCAAGTTAATCCATTTCAGGGCTTGGCGTGGGCATTTGGCAGCCTCTAAGTTATTGATTCTTGGTTCCAGTGCAGGCTGGTTTAGCCCCGGAATTAAGCGAACTTTCCCCAAGTTGACAATGCCTGCCGTGCGAATCCTTCTACCGTCTCAGGGAAAGCTTGAACTGAACGCCTTCCGTCTTTTGCAGGGCGGTCAGGATACTTGAAAGATTTGCGGCCGAGGGGCTGCCCTTGGGCCCCAGCATGCGCATCAGGCTCTTGGCGGGAATCTGGGTGCGTTTCTCAAGGTCCTGAAAGCCGACTGTCGCATTGACATAGTCACGTAGGACAGCCTTGCCGGTCGCAAGGTCGCCGTTGATGACGCACTCGACGGCCTCGCGCAAAAGGGCCTGACGGAAATCCGTGTCGCGTTGCGCCCGCGCCCGAATGGTCTCCTTGAAGTCGTGGGTTAGGGGCATTATTGAATCTCCTGTTTCTTCCTTCGCTTGTACGCGGCCCAGCATTCCTGCGCCGTCGCAATGTCCTGTTGTTGCCGTTTCTTCGTGCCGCCGCCAATCAGAATCACAAGGCGGTCGCCATCCTTGCCGAAGTAGATGCGGTAGCCGGGGCCGAAGTCGATCTTGTGTTCAAAGACGCCGGAACCAACGCCCTTGACCTTCGAGAAATTTCCCTGCTCCATACGCGCAAGCGCAATCGTCACCTTTGCGGCGACCGCCGCGTCGAGCCCTTCGAGCCATTGGGCGAACCGTTTATTACCGTTTTCGTCAATGTAGGCGCGGAGCTCGATCATCTATGACGATAGTAACAATTCTGTTACCACTTGTCAACGTCCGTTTTTGTCGGCGGCGCTGTCCCTGCACTCGCATAGTCAAAATACTCGAACGAATTGACATGCCATTAGCTTACACCTCTGACTACTCGAAAAACCTTGTAGCCTTTTATTTCTAACAGTTTAGATAAATTGATGAGCAACTCCCCCTCCTATCTTAGATCATGTCCAACCCATTTTCTTGCCCTGTGTTGGAATCTCTCCGCCTCGTCAAGATTGGCCATCTGACGGGGGTAGCTATTCGCAGATCACGGGGCAGATTCGCCCTGTGTGTCGCCATAACTCGGTGCAGCAGCAAATTCAGGCAGTTAACGTGGGCGCCGGGGTGCACTTCTATGTTATAAATCCGAACTCATGATCCCATTTTTCATTAGCTTCCTCACTCTCTTCCGTTCCCGTTACTGCCTCAGCCTCGAGATCCTTGCCCTACGTCAGCAGCTGGGCGTTCTCAAGCGAAAAAATCCCCGCCCACGGCTGCGAATGCAGGATCGGATATTTTGGATTCTGCTCCGCTGGCTTTGGCCTGCATGGAGAAATGTCCTTGTCATTGTCAAACCAGAAACCGTTGTCGCCTGGCATCGGGCTGGCTTTCGGTTGTTCTGGCGCCTTCGATCGCATCCAAAGAGCCTTGGCAGACCAAAGATCGATGCCGAGGTTCGAACTCTCATCCGGCGGATGGTGAACGAGAATCACTCCTGGGGCGCTCCGAGAATTCACGGTGAGCTTCTGAAACTCGGCTTCGAGGTCTCCGAACGCACCGTTTCGCGGTATCTCCTGCGCCTGACTCCTCCCGACGACGCCCGCAAGCTCTGGTCTGCTTTCCTTCGCAATCACCGCGAGGTCATCACGGCCATGGACTTCTTCACCGTACCGACCCTCACCTTCCATGTCTTGTATTGTTTCTTCGTCATCGAACAAGGTCGACGCAGGATCCTCCATTTCAACGTCACGGAACACCCGACCGGCCCCTGGATAGTGCAGCAACTGAGGGAAGCGTTTCCGGATTCTTGTCCGTACCGCTATGCGATCCTGGATGGTGATGCCAAGTTTGGCGAGGAGGTAACCGAGCTGCTTATAGCCTGCGGCATAAAACCCACACGCATAAGCCCTGCAAGCCCTTGGCAGAATGGAGTCGCGGAACGCTGGAGCAGCAATCAGCGCCGCTCGACGAACGTCATCAGTGGAGGCACCAAACAGGAGATGGGATGCATTCAATACTTTGGCTCTTTGCCTGGGGTGCAACTGAGGCGAAATCTTCTTCGTCCACTCATCGTGCAATTCCCGTAGGCTCCCGCCAAAGACCTCGATTGTGTCATGCATGTACAAGATATCTTTCGCCCGGTCCGCAACTTTCCGTTTTTCGTGGATGAGTATCTTCTGCACGAGGAAACTTGCGGGACTCGCGAGCTGTACTCTTCCCGCGAAGCCATCCAAATCCAGTTTTACCGACCAGGGATGTTTGAGCAATAGATCGATATACCTCATTCTCTGTGACGTAATGCCTGAAATCTGTGCTGTCGCTTTACGTCTGTTTTTGCGGTCGTATTCTTCGCCAACGAGTGGTGTAAGAAATTCCGCATAGAATCCGGTGGGTTCTTACCCAATCGGTAGTGAGTTGCTGGAGGGTTGTCGTTGCCCAGAAATTCCTCAGTGAAACCATTCTGAAGCAGGCGCTCGCGGATGTCCTGTTCCTTCGCAGGGAGAACGGCTGGAACAGCCAAATCCGTGTCCAGTGTCATGATAGGAGCGTAGTCCAGATGCTGCGCGCTCGGATGAAGGCGATAGAGCCGATGTGCCCAGCCACCAATGATTACAACGTCGTCAAGCCACGGCTCGAGCGCGATAACGAGCCGCGCGAAAGCACTGAGGTCAGAAGTGTAGGTCATCTCATTTTCCCAAACAGAGGCCCAAGAGCTCTCCTCCGAATCACGTCTGCTTGCTTT
Source organism: uncultured Acidimicrobiia bacterium (assembly GCA_963810905.1). Taxonomy (GTDB): domain Bacteria; phylum Acidobacteriota; class Terriglobia; order Versatilivoradales; family Versatilivoraceae; genus CAWBAT01. The sequence continues at coordinate 27,852 of CAWEPG010000001.1, forward strand.
TCTCCTCGCGCAGTGTGGGTGGAAACGTCGAGCCAGACCTGGAGAACGTCCGACACCGGTATGCCCTCATAGAATACAGCGGGTCGAAAAATGGCCTCTCTATTGGCCGGGATTCGAATATAAGCGTCGGCGGAATGACCGGGTTCGCTAATCGACAGGCCAAGCCGGCGAAGTACATCAAGTTCGAGGTGCTCCAGATAGAGATGCGGTGGCACGCCGTGGACGAATCCAAGCCCCAACGCATCGGCGGCTGCAAAAAGTCCGAGACAGCAGCGAGGAGGAACCTTTTCTATCCGTCCTCTATGCGCTTTCGACCGCAGTGAAATAGCAGTCTTGTGGTCGGAAACATACTCCTGTACAGCGGCTTGCAACTGATTCTGACCCTGCTTGATGATCCAGCGCACCGGAATTTCCTGTGCGGCTTCCCGATTAGCCGAAACCCATCTCGAGAGCAATTCGTCGGTCCTTACGATCTGCAGAAGGTCTTCTCGGTCATCGAGAAATCCCGCATTCGAGATTTGGCTGACGAATCGAAAAGCGGTCATGACAGAAACTTTAGCTGCTTCCGCCAGCTGAGTCGCATTTCGGAATTGCGCTTTTGGCGTGGACAGTAGAGATTCTGGAAGAGATTGCCCGAGAAGGATCTTCAACATCCATTGGTTCAGGTCTGAGAAGAGATGGGGTAACCGTTGCTTGGAGGCCACATGGCTGGCTTTTGGGCGAGGTGGTTGTGCATTGAGAACCTCCAGACCGTGGCCCACAAAGACCCGGAGGCCTTCTTTATCGATAATGCCGATGGCATTATCCGGTACATTGCGTTGCGCAAATTGCTTTATTTGGTCGGCCACCGAGAGCGGAACGCGCCGGGCCGCCACAACAGCGAGAGGCGCACCAAGCTCTGGAGACCGGTGCGAAACTGCTTGAGCCTCGAGGATTGCCTGTGAGAGAAGCGGAATCAAACGATCCCGGCGTCCCTCCGAAGAACTCTTCACCAGGACCACATATTTCTTGCGCCCGCCCACGATGATGAGATCTGGTCTCAGGCCGCCGCCAGTCCGTTGTCGCTTAACCCGCCAGCCAGCCCGCCGGAAGAGATCGGCCAAGAGGTGTTCGAATTCCATATTGGATGAGCCGGAACTATTGTGAATTGCCATAAGAATACCTTTAACATAACTACGATAATTCGCACGTCCATGTTAATTATCACGACCATGATATGACCGATACTTGCATTAGTCAAGGGGTACTCGCGTGGTGCGCTCTCTACCACTCATAGCCCCCATTAACCTATCTCCAAAACAGGATTCAACTGCGTACATTGCCCAGCTTCTAACTTTGCTCGTATTTCGACTCGGGGCGCTTTTAGCACGAGAGGAGAAGCGAAGCAAGTACGCAACGATTCAAAATTGATTTTCAACAACAACTCATTGTTGTTGTCTAAAGGAGTCTAAAAACCTTTAAAACTGTCTAGAAAAAGTCAACCTGATGAATGTAAACGATTTAACCTCACATTCGTTCCCTTGAAGTACAGTGATTCTTCCCTCGGAGTACAATCGATTTCCTTGTACAATCTCCCTCGAAGTACAACGGCTTTTTCCCTTCAAGTACAATCCCCATTTCCCTTGAAGTACAATGAAGTTTAAAGGCTGGAGAGTGTAGGATCTCGCGGCGGGTGATCTGTCTTCTCTTGTGTCACCCTACTAGAACTCTGAGGCTGGACGGAATCCGCTATATCGCCAGAAACCACTCAAGTCCCTCACGGCTCCAACGGTGCAGGGGAGCCTCCTCAGGATGGTTTTGCCAGAACTCCCGGAAATTCTCGTCCGAGATGCGAAAGGTGTCATCTTGACGAAGTTTCCCTTCGAAGTAACCTTTCAGCCAGCCGAGATCAATCCATTGCTGAATGGTCTTCGGACTGCGGCCCAAGAATGCTGCCATTTCCGTCTTTGTGTGCCCACTGCGAACCTTAGCGCTTGAATCCTTCATTCGTTTGAGTTTTGTGCGAACTGCCCCGACAGTTCGCCTCAGCCGTTCGGCAATCACTCGAATGTTCTTAGTTCCGAGAAGACTCGAAAGGTATTGCTCTTCAGCCCTTGACCACTTCCTTGGTACGGAGCCTCTCTTCTTGGTCAGACCGATTTTGCGGGCCCGGTCCCAGCAGGCCTGTCTCGGCCAACCCTTCAATTTCTGAATCCTGCGTATCGCCGCATGCCGGCCTATGGCTCCAATTCTGTATCCCTGCTCAAGAATCGAGTCCAATTCAGCAGTCCAAGCATAATGGCGGCGAGGTTTTGAGCTTGAGAATTTAGTGAATCCAGACATTCTTCTCTCCGTTTGATCACTGCACGGCGCCGAAATCCCCTCTACTAATTAAGAGGCGTTTTGCAGGGCAAACCTTAACAGAATATTTTTCGAGAGCTTCGAGTGTGCGAATTCTTTGACTACTTCTCTGACCGTCAAAATCTCGCCTTGATGGCTCATCGTACCTTCACCTTTGTATTCAAAACTCGCGTGGAGGCCTGGTGTTCTCCATATCAATCGGGAATCAACCTGCCCCCGGTGGCTTCTTTTGTGATGTGGCATTACGCAATTCCACTTCACTCGATGTCATCTCAAGATGAGCCACACTTTTTTCAGAAATTGTGTCGTAGAGTTCAAACATCATGGGTTTCAATGACCTCAATGGAAAGGCAACCACGCACTATTGACATCTACTCCGATAGAGGCTTTAGCAAGCGACAATGTGAAAGATTGGGATGCCGTTTGGTGGATTTTAGGCACTCTTGAATGGGTTATTGGAGACCGTTTACTCATAAGAATCTTCCTCCATGCGTCTAACGGCGCCGATTTTGGATGCCGCAATCAGAACATCTGCCTCATCCGGTTCATTGACTTTTTTCCAGTCCTCCAATGCATCACGCTCGATGACTTTGCGCCGCCCGAGGGGAATGGCCGGGAGCTTGGAAATATTCTTCACCTTCCCATTGATGAGGTTGTACACATGGGTCACGGAACATCGAAGCTCCAGGGCTACATCTCGTACGGTCAGCACTTCTTTCAACACGCTCATGGTATCTTGCCTCCAATGTCATGCCCTCTTTGACGGGCAGAAACAAGGGTCATATTTTCTGACCCCTATACCTATAAGAGGCGTTTTGGAGGCAATACCTTAACACAATATTTCAGAGCCTAAGTTAAACCATTTTGTTTGATGGTGTTATCTGCTTCTCGGGCCCTGGTTGGGAGAACGAACAAAAATCATCGGGACAATCAATTGCGCAGGATACTGGGCTTTGGAGAGCAACATGTGAGGCTTTGGGTATTGGCTTTGAACAACTAGAGGAAACTCAAACGGGCGGAGGGCAAAGGTCGGGTTTATGAACAGCACGGTGCTTCCGTCATCAATTGTTGGTCGGATTGGTGTAAAGATTTAGGTAACAATAGGTTACAGCCAAATTGGGCTTCACCAATTCTAGTTAGCTTCAAAATGAAGAGCAAGTGCTTTTCCAAGAAGGAGTTGAGGATCGGTCACCAACAGTAGATTGCGGAAGCACCCCGTTGTGTTTATTCCTGCGCCCGGGCATGAATGCGCCGTGCGAATCCTTCTACCGTCTCAGTGAAAGCTCGAACTGAACGCCTTCCGTCTTTTGGAGGGCGGTCAGGATACTTGAAAGATTTGCGGCTGAGGGGCTGCCCTTAGGCCCCAGCATGCGCATCAGGCTCTTGGCGGGAATCTGGGTGCGTTTCTCAAGGTCCTGAAACCCGACTGTTGCGTTGACATAGTCGCGTAGGACAGCCTTGCCGGTCGCAAGGTCGCCGTTGATGAGGCACTCGACGGCCTCGCGCAAAAGGGCTTGACGGAAATCCGTGTCGCGCTGCGCCCGCGCCCGAATGGTCTCCTTGAAGTCGTGGGTTAGGGGCATTATTTCATCTCCTGTTTCTTCCTTCGCTTGTACGCGGCCCAGCATTCCTGCGCCGCCGCAATGTCCTGTTGTTGCCGTTTCTTCGTGCCGCCGCCAATCAGAATCACAAGACGGTCGCCATCCTTGCCGAAGTAGATGCGGTAGCCGGGGCCGAAGTCGATCTTGTGTTCAAAGACGCCGGAACCAACGCCCTTGACCTTCGAGAAATTTCCCTGCTCCATACGTGCAAGCGCAATGGTCACCTTGGCGGCCACCGCCGCGTCGAGCCCTTCGAGCCATTGGGCGAACCGTTTATTTCCTTTTTCGTCAATGTAGGCACGGAGCTCGATCATCAAAGATCATAGTAACAATTCTGTTACCACTTGTCAACGTCCATTTTTGTCGGCGGCGTGGTCCCTGCACTCGCATAGTCAAAAGTCAGACCCATTTTCTTGACTGGGTTGGAATCGCTGCGCCTCGTCAAGAGTGGCCCTCTGACGGGGGTAGCTATTCCCAGATCACTGGGCAGATTCGCGTTTAGTCAAAAAAAACTTGAAGCTGTTGAAATCCCGTAATTTATTGCCTCGACGTTTCTCCGCAAATTACCTTTTACCATCTTCTTACACCGCCTAGAATTTCGACTCAACTGAATCGTTTGAGAGTGGGAGGATCGGAATGGACTGGGCTCGCCTATTGAACAGAGCTAAGTCTCGTCCCGATACAATGTAGCCGGAATTTGGCCGAGTCCAATTGCGGGTCAGCACAAACGGCGAGACTGCAAGCTGTGAAGTCTCAGTCCCTTCGATTTTCTATCAAACGAGGTCGGAGTGATTAATGTTGACCTACTTGACGTAACGGCGTTATCGGAAACTGATACGCGCTCGGCTAGGCTGCTGCTCTCAGTTTCCGGTTACCCGACTAGAACGTAGCCGCTGGCGCGGCGGACGCTACGTGTGTGGAAAGGGGGAACCTCTGCGGCGGAATTTGCTTGTTTGGACCGGGCACTACAGTTAGTATTAGCCCGATGTTTGCCTCCACTTGCTGTTCGCTACGCAACCTCATTCGATAGCTACAAGTCATACACTGCCAATTAGTTACAATTGAAAACCCATAGGCGTCTTCCGCAAGCGCCACCGGCCTCCTTCTAGTCTCCTTATCGGAAAACCTCGGCATGGTTTTTGGGCCTCAGAGCCGCAGTTTTGTGCGCCGAGGCATCTCCGATCAAGGCTAACGACTAAACAACCAAGTGCCCGCTTGGGAAACGGTAAGAAGCCCTCTAATCGCGGCAACTCGGCTGTCCAGCTTGGTTGACTGTCATTTAAGTTGTTCTTTTGAAGGTCCTTTCTGCGAGAGTTGGTTGATTCGGTCCGCGATTTCCTGCGGCCGGTCGATTTCGGGAATTGTGAGCCTGCTCGTCTCGCCCGCTGTCTCGATCGAAAGATCGCCCACTCCGAAAATTCTTTGGCCGACCCTCTGATGTACCGTCAGATCCTGCACGCGCGAGATCAGGATGGTGCGCGTGGTCTTGCTCAAGATACCTGTTTCGTACCGCAGTCTGTCATCTAGAATCGTCATCTTGGTCAGGCGGTTCCGGATGTGGAATTTCAGCGGCCAGAGCAGAAGGAGCACCGGCAACCAGGGGATCCAAGGCTGCAAGGGCGACGGAATCCAGGGCTGCCATCGAATACGGAACGCCGCGGCGACAGCAGCCGCCACAATCAAAAGCATGACCGCATAGCCAACGTATATGAATTTCATAGTCGGACGAATGATCATTTCGGACATGTTCTACTCCTTTGGGCAGCACACGCTATTGTACTGCGAGGCGGCTGGCTCTGATTCGCCAAATTCCCACCCTGTTATGAAAGTACGTTATGTGACTGTTACATGCCAACGGGGAAGCCCCTTATTTTCATGCAGATCTAATTTTGGCGAAGCACAGCCTTCAGACCAGCAGTTCAATTTAACACATTAAGCATCAGCTCCACTCATTTCAGCAGTCGTCAGTGTAGTGGTGTGTCCGGTTGGCCATACATTGGGTCAGCTACTCCCAATGGAATGGCTTGTTCTGTTGTATTTGAAACTAAGAACTTACAGGCGCTCGAAAAATATTCTGTTAAGGTTTTGCCTTTTCAAAGCCTCTATATCAGTAGAGGGACTCGGAAGGGCAGAAGACAAACCAAGGGGCATACGGGTTGCGCCTCAGTGTTCCTATAGATCTAAATAGGAGGCTCATATTCAATGACTTTCAGATTAAGCGGAAATCTCTTCCAAGTAATCGCTTCAAGCGCCTTCAGACTAGCAGTGCAATTTGACACTTTAAGCATCAGGCCCGCTCGATTCAGGAGAGGTCTGTGGTGTGGTGCCGTTGGCCATACATTGGGGCAGCTACTCCCAATGGCTTGTTCTGTTGTATTTGAAACTAAGAACTTACAGGCGCTCGAAAAATATTTTCTTAAGGTTTTGCTTTTTCAAAGCCTCTATATGAGTAGAGGGACACGAAAGGGCGAAAGAGCGATCAAGGGTCATGTGGGTTGCGCCTCAGTGTTCCTATAGATCTAAATAGGAGGCTCATATTCAATGACTTTCAGATTAAGCGGCAATCTCTTTCAATCCCTTCTAATTGGTCTGACGTTGGTTTTGAACATAGACAACATCGTGGCTCAGGGGAACATGGCAGACCTTGAGGGTACCATCACGGAACCCTCCGGAGGTGTAGTTTCCGGAGCCAAAGTCAAATTGGAAAACTCGACCGTCGGCCTTGTGAGAGAGATCGTCTCGAAGCAAGGGACCAACCAATGGAGGGGGAGCCTGTTTGGCTATCTGCGAAACGGTAAGGTATCAGCAACCAAGGCATTCGCTGGGGAACACCAGATCCTGGGGACACGCGAACTCAGGCTGGGGCGGCGCTGGAAGGACCCAAGGTCAGACACAGGCGGATTACTGCAGGAACGCGACATCCGCCATTTGAATCTCAATGCCGGCCTGGTAGTGCTTTCAGCCTGCGACACCAGCGCCGGTCGGCTGCAAGGGCAGGAAGACATGGTAAACCTTGTTCGTGCATTTTTCTACGCGGGCGCGCGGACTGTGGTCGCCAGTCTCTGGGAGGCGGGCGATACGGCAACAAGTGTTTTGATGAAACATTTCTACTCTCATTTGATGGACGGTGAAGATAAGGCTGAATCGTTGAGACATGCGAAGCTAGATCTTCTGAGGAAATATGGAGAGGAGTCGGTCCCTTTCGATTGGGCTGGATTCGTCACCGTCGGCGAAGGCAATGCACCTCTTTTCCTAGGGACTCGAGAGACATCTTTGAGGAACAAGCAGTAGGGTACCTAGATTCCCGAGTTACAAAACGATTTGGAGACCTTACTTTTAAGTCAGAAAGCCACCAGAAACCGATATGGCGAACTTGTCAAATACTGATCCTCCCTTTTGGATGGCCACCACCGACCGGAATGGGAGACCGATTCCGCAAGTCCTTCTCGATGCGGCAGAGCATGTTTGGCCCCGTGTAGCCTACCTTGCAAAACGCGAACTGAAAGACACAGCAGAAGCGGCAGAACTTTTAGAAGCGGCCGTTCGCGTTGTCTCTCGCCGCATGTACCTGAGGGGTCCCGAAGATCGAATTCTGGACCCGAATTCCTTTCTATATTGGACGGCAGCTCGCATTCTCTGTCGAAGGCTAAAGAAAGAAAAGATGATCCAGTTGATCGCAGATCCCGAAGCTGTCGCAATTCCCAAAAAGGGGAGTCATTGGAACTGCATCACGAAGGCCGAAAATACGACTCTCTTGAACGAGGTCATGAAATTCATGGATACCCGCACGCGTCGCATATTCCTACTGCGGGTCAAGAGTTATACTTGGGCGGAGATAGGGGAGAAGCTGGGGATCACAGAAACCAATGCGGCTGTTCAATTCAGTTATGGTGTAAACCAGGCGCGCCAGCGGATATTCAGGATGAAAATTGGGAGAGGGAGATCTGCAGTGAGTGGAACGAGGTAAGAATATGCCATCACAAAAACCAATTAAGCTCGTTTCCAAGCAAGAGGAGAAGGAATTGCTCTCGATCGGAGAGGAACTGTTTCGGACAGAATTCCCGAATCCGGAGAGATCAGGTTGTCCTGGAGGAGAGACTCTGCGAACCTTGGTGTTTCGAAGCCAGAAACTCCCGTTGACCGAGCGCAATCGCTACTTCGACCACATGACCTGTTGCTCGCCGTGTTTCAGCGAGTTCAGCGCTTTGGTTGACCAAGCTCGGTATCGTAAGCGGATCGTTGTCGTAGGGACTTGTGCCTTGCTGCTCGTGGCAATTGGGTTGGCAACGTGGCTTGGCCTCAGTCACTGGCGCTCGACGCCGGGTCAGTCGATAACCCGTAAGCCTCCTTCAGCAGGACGACCAGAGCCAGAAAGGGAAACACAGCAAGAAAACCCGCTGAAGCCCAATCTGGAGGAAGAGTCAACCGAGATGGCTGGCCAACAGCCTAAACCGAAAATCTATCAGGATGTAATTCTAGACGTAAGAGACCAAGCGGTGACACGGGGTTCAAAAACACCCACCTCTAAAGGAAAATATCCCGCCATTCCAAGGGGACTTCTCAACCTGTCGATCTACTTGCCATTCGCAAGCGAAGCTGGGGAATACCAGGTCAGAATCTATAAGGATCCAAAGAAACCTCTACTCGACACCAAGGGTATGGCTACCGTCCGAAAATCCATTACGATTCTTGAAGTCAAAGTAGACACAAGTAATGTGTCCACAGGTAAGTGTGCTCTGGAGACTCGCTGCACTGGTTGCACCTCGGTTTACAAATACGCCTTTCTGGTTGCGGAATAAGGCGGAACCTGTCTCACAAGTGATTCTCGCCGGCAGCTTCTATCAGCGGTCCTGGGAATGGTGTTCATGCTGTGATTACCTACCCGTGTCCATGGGGGATAAGGGGAAAGTTACTGAGACTCTGGTCCAGACCAAATGAAACCCAAGGCTGGCAAAACGCTGGTTTTTTTATAGGGACGATGCCCACAGGTACCTGGCTAGTCGCCAGGAGAGATTGCTGTGAGGATCTGAGATGCGGTTTGTTGGATGTAGGTGAGGGATTCCAACAGGATCTGCTTGTCGCCATTGTAGAGTGTCACATAGTCGGCAGATGCGGTATTGGTGTCAAGTCCGATGGCGTGAGAGACGACGAAGGACACTGCTTCCGCTTCAGTTTCACGAATGGTTCGAGTTGTTTCGGAATGGCGGACATTCTTGTGAAGTCGCTCATGGCTGTATTCATGGACCAGCACAGAGAACATTTCTGCGGGTGAGAGATCCGGCAGCAACATGATTTTGCCACCTTCGGAGATACCCTTGGCCGGGGCAATGTTACTGGAATACTCAATAGCGATTCCGCTTTGAGCAACGAACGTCATCAGCCTTTCAGTGTAGTCCATTGGATTACCCTTCACGGTGGCGAATTGTGGTAGGGGCTCTCCTTCAGTCTGAGAATAATCGAAGACGAAGACGGGTCGGACGCCCAACAGCACTGGCGATTGCTCCCCTTGAGAATTTGTTGTTTCAGCTTCAGCCTTGCGTCTCGCTACGATCGGCGCCAGGATTGCGATGCCTTTCTCACCCGTTCTCACGAACCGGCCGAGTGCCTTCCACGTCTGATAACCTGCTACATAGGACGCTGACGGCATTTGGAACGCGATCAACATCACATTTCCAAAAGAATATTTATGGAAGCGGCTCATGGCGGCTAAGTATTCTTTCAAAGCTTCACTTTTCCCTGATTCCAATGCCTCAATGAGTTTATCAACAGCCTGCTCGGTGAGTTGTTTGGCTTGCTCGATTTTCATGATCTGTTCCTCCTTGTGTTGATTTGTGGCCCTTCACCCCAGACTTGAGGGCCACGGGAAAGACAAGGAAGGACAGAAGCGGAGAGCCATGGGGCCTAGGGCGGAGCAACCCGCAGTTGCGCCTGACAGCTCTGCTGGCGGGACAAATGCTTGCGAGGCCCGGAAGCATAGCTGAGCTCCAAGGGTTCGAAGCGGCAATCGAAAGAGCAAGCCAGCGAAGCAAGTGAGGAGGAAATGCTCAGCTCGATGAGGAACACGAAAAATCAAAAGTGCAAGTTTCCACCAGACTCCCGTCTGGATAGCCGGTTGGCAATCAGTGGTGCCAAAGACCACTGCCAGTACTTGCGTCCTTTATGCGAACCCTACAGAAGGGGAACAGGATGAGTAAAAGTTAATCCTTTGATTAAAGACGGATAGGCCGAGGTGAAGACCTGGTTAATAGCCAAGTCCCTGGAAGTTTAGAACCAACTCAAACAACTTGCCTTTGAAGTGATACTCGATTCCCCGGATACAAAGTTGATCATCGGCAGGATTTCTTGGGAGAAACTGAAAGAGATGGCTAATCTGCAAAGTGTCCGCTTCATTGCGCTACTGGCAGACGTCAATTAGGTGATGTATCGTCGGGCTTGCAGAAGAGATGGTGGCGAGGAAGTGTCCTCAGGATCTCTCAGTAGAATATGACTACTTGTTAGTCAACTCTCCAGCGCGGGGTTGGCTCAAGCTATTTTTCGCAGGAGTGGGCTTAGTGTTTTCCTTGTATGACGCAAGACGGAAGAGACTGGACACAACGGCGATCAGCACAAAGAGAATGAAAATGGTGAATCCTCTCCTGGTTTTCAGCCAGCTGAGCATCAGGTAGTACACCCATTGAACCCTCCTGCGATTCTTCAATTTAAAACATCAACCGGTGCTTCCGTCATCAATTGTTGGTCGGATTGGTGTAAAGATTTAGTTAACAATAGGTTACAGCCAAATTGGGCTTCACCAATTCTAGTAAGCTTCAAAATGGAGAGCAAGTGCTTTTCCAAGAAGGAGCTGAGGATCAGTCACCAACAGTAGATTGCGGAAGCACTTGAAAAGCTGTCAGGCCAGCCAGGGATTGACGACCTGCACCGAGAGATCTTCAAAATGGATCACGTTGCGAGTTGCCAGAGTTGCATGGCGCGCAACCACGATACCAGCGATCATGGTGTCACGCAGCTCCACCGGCCGCCCTTTGCGCTGCCGGAACGCCATCAAGTCTGCGGCTTGCATCGCAGCAGCATCATCGAAGGAAGCAATTCGATGACCCATTTTCTCGAGGACCGTTTTAAAGGTCTCCAGCAACTGAGATCTTCGTTTCCCGGCTGCGATGATCTGAAGTCCAAACCGAATCTCAAGGATTGTTACTGACGTCGTCCAAACGGATGTACGAGGCTGCCTATCGAGCCAGGCAATAACTGTCGCATCGGGGGTCTGCCGCATCAGTGCTGAGAGTACGTTCGTGTCCAGAATGATCATGACTCAAACGCTGCCGGCTTGATTTTGTGTCCGCGGAGTTCGGCTACGTCGGAGTCGAGGCCAGTTTTCATAAATAGCCTGGAAATATCTGTCCCGAGTCCTCCACTAGGAGTTTCTTCCTCGCTGACGGCACTGCGAAGAATATCTCGTACCTCTTCCTCCATGCTCCGGCCATGTCGTTTGGCGCGCCGCTGCAATCGCGTCTTCACTGTATTTTCAATGTTTCGGACCACCAATTGTCCCACAATCTACCTCCTCCAACTTAGCTGATAGCATGATATCATATCGATTGTCAATGTTAATTGCGCTTCTGTGCCTCGCCGAAATTCCCGTAAGGCCAAAAAACTGATGCAAAGTCCAAACCGAGCTGTAGTGGTGCTTTTGGGTCGTATTTTATGGTGGGAAGTCGTCGTTCGATGGACTCGGTAGGCCAAAGGTGCGATGGGCACCGATGGAATGAAACAGGATCCAGGCCCAGGGCTTATGCTTGGGCTAGCAGCACGCCGTTTATTAGTCTCAGAAGAGTTGTCGGTAGTTCTGGACATGTCTTCTTAGGTGTTGGCGTGTTAAGGAGTGGGTTGTCGGCCCGTTTCCCACACATTCTTGTCATAAAGTACTCTATAGAATACGTTAAATAGTTTAGCACCTGATATAATAGGCGTTAAAAATACACTATTTGATTGTCAGGTCTCTTGAAGCTCCGCCATACACAGCTTGACTTTAAGGACCGCTATATTGTACTTTATAGTCATTAGAGTACGGTATGGTGGACGTTAAATAGAGAGGCAATTTTCAGATGAAACCGATACCTGTGGCACGCTCCCTCCGCAAGTTGGGTCATGATATTCGTGACGCCCGGCGCAGGCGGCGTATTCCTGTCGCAATACTGGCAGAGCGGGCCTCGATCAGCCGCTCCACTCTGAATAAGGTGGAAAAAGGCGATCCCAACGTTTCGGTCGGCAATTTCGCCACCGTGCTTTTCGTTCTCGGGATGGTCGATCGTCTGGCGGACCTGGCCGATCCCCGGCACGACGCCGTCGGCCTTGCGCTCGAAGAGGAACACTTGCCGCAACGTATCCGGATTCCGCGCGGTGGCAGAAGCCTTAAGCAAGACAAGGGCGTAGAGTAATGGAAAAGAATGTTCTTGTTTACGCGGATCTAGAGGGCACACCCCATCTCATGGGACGGCTATGGACGCGCACGCGCGGCAACAAGGACAGCGCCACCTTTGAGTACGACAAAAGCTGGCTTGCTCATCCCGACCGATTTTCGCTTGAACCGGCCTTGAAACTCGGCCCCGGTCCTTTTCACACGACCTCTGACAAACCCTTGTTCGGTGCCATCGGCGACTCCGCGCCCGACCGATGGGGCAGGGTGCTGATGCGCCGCGCGGAGCGGCGCAGGGCAGAGACCGCCGGCGAGACGCCCCGTACCTTAAGAGAAATCGATTACCTGCTCATGGTCAATGACGAAGCGCGCCAGGGTGCGCTGCGCTTTAGGGAAGCGGAAGGGGGTCCATTTCTCGCTGAGCACGGACCCACGAAAATACCGCCCCTAATCGAGTTGCCACGCCTGCTCTCGGCGGCCGAGCACGTCCTGAGCAACTCCGACACGGATGAAGATTTGCGCCTGCTCCTGGCACCCGGCTCCTCGCTCGGCGGCGCCAGGCCCAAGGCGTCCGTCAGGGACCGCGACGGACATCTTGCAATCGCGAAGTTCCCGAACAAGGGAGACGAGATCAACACGGTTCTCTGGGAGGCGGTAGCCCTCACACTTGCGAAGAAGGCCGGCATTCCGGTCCCCACATGGCGGCTTGAACCTGCAGCTGACAAACCGATGCTTCTGCTGCGTCGTTTTGACCGGGAGGAGGGTAGGCGGCTTCCCTTCTTGTCGGCGATGAGCATGCTCGAAGCCAAAGACAACGAGACGCGCAGCTACATGGAGTTCGTAGATGTGCTTCGCCAGCACGGCGCGGAGCCGAAGGCTGACATGCACGCGCTCTGGCGGCGGATCGTGTTCAATATTCTGATTTCAAACACAGACGACCATCTGCGCAATCACGGCTTTCTTTACGGGGGTCCTGCCGGGTGGCGATTGGCCCCGGCCTACGACCTCAATCCCGTGCCCGTCGATATCAAGCCTCGTGTCTTGAGCACAGCCATCGATCTTGACGACCATGCACGGCGTCTCTGAACTTGGCGCTGAGCGTTGCTGACTATTTTGAGCTGGGGACGGACGAAGCGCGGCGGATCGCGGTGGAAGTGGGCACGGCGGTTTCCCTGTGGCGCAAGGAAGCGGCAGCACTTGGCCTCGCGAAACCGGATATTGACCGGATGGCGTCAGCCTTCGAACATGAAGATCAAATGCTATTCCAATAAGGAGTTGAGGGCCAGTCACCAACAGCAGATTGCAGAAGCACGTTTTAGGGAGGGGCAATCCGACTGGCCGCTTCCCCGCTAGAAGAATAGTTCAGGAGAAATGTGGAAGCGTTCACTCAGGCGTCTGATGTGCTCTTTGTTCAGTTCCCGCTTGCCGCTCAAGACTTCCGACACAATACTTGGCGTCCCGAACACGTCCACAAAGTCTTTCTGCCTGAGACCGTGCTGGTCCATGAGGAAGTGCAATACGTCCAGCGGAGTTGTTTGCGGAAGCTGATACTGCCTTTCCTCGAAATCCTCAATCAACAGCGTCAGGAGTTCTGCGAGTTCCTTCTCGGCGGGTGTCAGAGCTTTGCTGCGCCGGTCGAGATCGTAGAGAATTTTCGTATACGTCTCATTTTCCTTCTCGGTGCGAATGACTTTCGGAGAAAATCTTGTCAGGAGCGCACTGTACTCCCGGCTAACGGTAAGAGTAGTCATTTTTCCACCCTCCTTTGCTGTACTCGGCGTGGGTCAGCACGTGGCGAAGGAAGATTCTTCTTGTCTGATAGTTAATTTCAGTAATCAGCCGATACGCGTTTCCTTTGATGTTGAACACCGTGAACCTTTCGACGGCTTCCGCTGAAGGGAACACTCGCTTCACATTCATCAGGTTCTTCCACTCGGCTTTTTTCGCCACCCGATACCACACATCCAAAGGCCGGTCGAGATCCGCGTGCTTCTCCACCGCTTCCAATAGTCTCTTTCGACTGATAATGTGCAATCTCGGACACTCCTCCACCATTAAATTCGCAAAATGCGAATTCGTCAAGAAGAATTTCGCAGAGATGTGGCGCGCAAATAATATTCGTATTCTTAAGTGTTTGAATAGCAAGCGGGCTTTCCATCCATACAGAAATGAAAGCTCGGCCCAGCAGCGGCGACGCTCGTAGCAAAGACCTCACGCTTTTTGAGAAGCCTTCTTAGGCTCCGCTGCCGCATTGGAGGGTGGGTCGAAACCCGAACCAAAGGGATATGCCGACGTCACTTTTTTCCCGAAGGGTAGCCGCCGCGGAGAAGTTCTGAGGTCATATGGGAGTAAACTTTCCTCACATAGGCCAGGACCTCAGGCGAAAAGTTCCGGATACACTGTCCAGCCATTCGTTCCTCGCCGGTGAAATAGGCGGCCGTTGCAAGGACTCTGTCGCCTTGGAAGTGATCTGAGAGCCATCGCAAGTACCTGATTCCGCCCTCAATATTCCTCGCAGAGTCAAAGCGGTTGTGAACGTCGAAGCGCCTTGCAGTCCCAGGCATGAGCTGCATCAGGCCAACTGCGCCCTTTTCGGAAACCGCATCCGGTCGCCAGTTTGATTCAACCGTTATGATGGCTCGGACCCAGGTGTCAGAGACCGAATATTGGTGACAATAGTAGTCCACGAAGTATTCCTGCCTCTGTCGCTCAGTATTGGGCAAATCCGCTCCCCATAAAGTATGTGAAGAGAGCAAGGCGAGAATTAATGCTCCAAAGCAAAGTCTCTGTTCTTTGAACCGTCTCATCGGGTGAGCTGAATTTCGAACAAGCTCGGCCAATACTTTCCGGTGACGAAGAGCCGGTCTTGGGTCTCGTCGTAGGCGATGCCGTTTGGAACATCAATGGTCGAACGGCCCATTGTATTGACCAGAGCCGTTAGGTCTATCGAGCTAGTGACTTGTCCAGTTTGCGGTGAGACCCTGGCGATGCGGTTGGACTGCCAAACATTCGCGTAGATCTCGCCTTTCACATACTCAAGCTCATTGAGATAGACGACAGGATTGCTGCCGTTCGTAACCTGGAGTTGGCCGATTGGTTGGAAGGTCAATGGGTCAAGGAAATGGAGAGTTGACGTGCCATCACTCATGATGAGCCTTTGGCCATCTTGAGCCAGGCCCCAGCCTTCGGTTGAATAGCTAAAGCTGCCGATGGGCTGGAAGGATTTGAGGTTGTAGACGAATCCAATCTGCTCTTTCCAAGTCAGTTGAATGAGCTTGTCTTGCCAAAACGTGAGACCTTCTCCGAAATATCGATCATCGAGTAGACGGATTTGTAAGACTTGGCCAGTTGCTAGGTCTACCTTTCGAATTGAGGACTGTCCCCAGAGGCCAGTGCTCTCATAGAGAAAGTTGCCGTGATAGGCCAGACCTTGAGTAAACGCTTCAGGGTCGTGCGGATATATATGGACTATCTTCGACTGATATGTCGGCGGAAACTGATCTTTTGAAACAGCGCTCGAATGGTTCCGGGATACAGAGTGGCTTATGAGAAGCGAAAGCACAAAGCCGACTATCAAAGGCCAAGGCATCCTCTTTCTTAAAAGTAGTGTCAGAGTAGTCGATTTCATCTGCGTGCGGGTTCTTCCGAAAATACAAGAAAAGACCGCCCGGCCGAAGGCCGAGCGGTCTCAAAGTTAAACCGTTTTGTTACTCCTGCTCTTGCTGCTTCTGGAAAATGAAGCTGTGAGCCAGATCTGCCATCTTGCCTAGTAAGAGTAGATCATCCCGTCCAAAACTGTCAGAGACCTTCCAGTCCCCAATGTTGTCCTTGTAGAGACGGCCAAAGGTGACATTGTAGCGAACGCCGTTCTCGATGTCGTTCTGCCACACAGAGGCTTTGATCGCTCCGAGCCTGATCTCATGGATGGGCTTCCGATTGGCGGTGGTGGCCTTCGGTTCTTGGGTGGATTCAGTAGCGGTTTTTGGTTTAGACATTTGAGTTTCTCCTTTTAAGTGAAGATTTTCTTGTTCCTGCACCCACAGCTCGGGAACAAGGAATCAGAACGAGGGAAACGACGCCAGAATAAGCCGTCGTGAGGTACGGGGCCGCAAAGAAAGCAAGGGGAATGACAGGCGCTTTCTCCTGGCATGAGCATTGCTTGAGGACCCACTGAACAGGCGAGGACAGGCGGCAACTGGCAAAAAAAACCGCTGCGCACCCTGAGGACCAAGCCTGAAAGCCGGAATCGAAGCCATTCCAATCAAGATCACAGTGATCATTTGCGGAATGATACCGAGAACGGCGTAACAGGTTGGCAGGCTCTACAGAGAGGAGGACTCGATCAGATCCTGGCCGTGATGATTTGTTGGCAAGACTGGGATCGACTCCATTAAGAAGCGCGCCAGAGCAGGAGTGAGAAGCCACGCTTCAGATGACCGGCTCGGGCTCAGCGGTCCACTGGACTTCTCACCTCCTCGGAAGAACCCGCCTGGATTTCTGCCAATGCTTTTTCCACCGTGCGTTTCGCATAGGCCTCTGGATTCCACTTGTCGGGTCGGTATTCTGCAATGGCCTGAATGACTTTCTCTGGATCGACTCCCATAGCCAGCTTGCGCTTTGCGTAGGCCCAATCCAGTTCAGATTGACTGAGTTCACCTTTGGGCCTGGTTCGGGTGGAACCAGCCTTGGTCGTCGCGGTACGTGACAGGTCAGATGAATCTGAAGCAAACTCCGGGACATGGATCCGAAACTCTTCAGGCCTATAGACCTCATCGGATAACCTCTGAGCTGTGACCTGGTGTGGCTCCTCGTACTTCTTGTTGTAGAAGCCAGGAATTCTCAGAACTCTTGCCGCGTCAAATACCGCCCGGTCAGCACCAAACTCCGCCGCCATCGCCCGCTGAAGACTTTCCGCGAGGCCAATGCTGAAATCCTTGACCTTCCAGACGGTCTGATACTTTGCGGGTGAAGTGTTTAGAACGTAATTTGGCCTGGGGATTCTCGGGTCGTCCAAGACCCTTTGAAGCACTGCAGGGCCATCCGTGTCGATGTCCAGGTAGACGTGGCGAATGACGTCGAGGTCTTGGCGGGTCCGTCCAGTGGCTTCGAGCCTCAAGGCATTGGCCGAGAGATAGATGTCCCCGCCATGAGCATTGCGATAGCGCAGCCACTTCTGGAAATCCGGCGAAGCAATGGCCTTTGCAGTATCGACCTGCTGAATCACCCGATCCTTTTGCTGGTTTTTGATGACGACTGCAAGGCGGTCATCCGGGTCGTAGTTGTCTTTGATGTAGTCCCAGGAAGTGACCGTTACCTTGGGTCTCTCGGTTGTTCTGAACGCGGGCATAGATTACTCCTTCCTTTCGTAAAGGGCTTCCAGTTCATATCTGTCAGCTTCCGCGTTGTAGCTACGGACTTCAAGGAGCTCGGAGATGTAGCGGTAGCCCAGTTCTTGCGCTCAATGTGGAGCAGAAGATTAATGGAGTCGGCAAAGTTCGACTTGATGGCCTTGTAGGGCAGGTCAATATTCGATTGGAGCGTGCAACTCACGAAGCGAGAGATGGCGTGGTAGGCCGAATTGGCGTGGATCGTCGAAAGGGTTCCTGAATGGCCGGTGTTCAAGGCCTGCAGAAAATCAAAGGCTTCGCCGCCACGGATTTCACCGACGATGATGCGGTCCGGCCGATGACGCAGGGTGGCTCTCAGGAGGTCCCGGATCGTTACTGCCGGAGTATTCGATTGCTCTCGCCGGGCTTCAAATCGGACCAGGTTGCTCTTGCGAATGCGGATCTCCGCCGTGTCTTCGATGAGGACGATGCGTTCTTCAGTCTGGAATAAAGTCGGCCAGGATGTTGAGCAAGGTTGTCTTTCCGGTCCCGGTTCCGCCGCTGATCAAGATGTTTTGCCGGCTTTCGACTTTTGTCTGGAGGACGCTTGGCCAGCTCATTGTCGAGCGACCCCAAGGCAATCAAATCGTCGATCGTGAAATGTTGTGTTCGCGAATTTCCGGATGGTGAGGGTGATGCCTCCCAGGCTGCAGGGTGGAATGACGGCGGCTACCCGACTGCCATCGGGCAGACGGGCATCCAGAATCGGCTTGGCCTCAGAGATGTCATCTCCCAATAGCCGCGCAATATTGCGCAAGGCCACATGAAGCGACTTTTCATTGAGCTCGATCCCCGGGACATGCTCGATCCTGCCTTGGCGCTCGGTGAAAACCTGGGAGGAAGCTATTCACCATGATCTCGCTGACTTCATCGTCACGGATCAGGTGCTCGATGGGCCGAAGAAATGGAAGAATCAGATCGAAGCTCATCAGATGTCACCCTCAGCCAGTTGCTGGAAGTAGGATTTGTTCGGGATCGAGGTAGTAGGGTTTCAAGATAGCAGTAAGCCGGGGGATGGGGATTGGTCCCGTCGTAGTCAATCGTGATCGATTGCTGGTTCTTCAGCTGAGCAAAGACGTTCTGGTCAAAGATGAAGTCCCTTTGGACATTGAACGACTTCGACGTGGAAAGCGTAGCCTTGTCGGAGAGCGTTTTTCCAAACAGGAAACTGATCTTAGCGTCCTGGGAGCTCTCGGTCATGTTGTAGTTGACCTTGAGCTTGTCCTCCTTGCCACAGAGCTCGCTGGCAAACTTGGTGCTGAAGTCGTCAGAAAGGGCGAGGAATATCTTGGTCCGGAAGGTTTGTAGCAAGGTTCGCCAGGTCTCACCGTGACAAGGCGCTCTTGAGACTGGAAATGCTCTGGGTGGAAACGATGGGGATGAGCTTGGCCTGACGAGAAAGGCTGAAGGCCTTTTCGTCCCCGCTCGGATCACTTTCTCCTGTCGTGGCGAAGAGGTGATACTCGTCACAGATGAAGAACACCTGGCGGTAACGGCGTTCCGGGTGAGCCACCATTACCGGGAATGCGGTTTAAGACGGCCCGTTGGAAGTCCATCTTGAGGAAGGTTCCAAGGGCACGGGCCAGTCCCGGGTTCAGCGAAACGGGAAAGTTCAGGGCACAGACCCTTCCCTGTTCAATCAGCCAGGGAAAGCCAGGCAGAGGTCTGCCGTAGCGGTAATCGTGATTCTCTCGAGGGTCATAGCATTGTTTGGGTGGGCAGAAGGTGCGTTTGACTTTGGGATTGGTGTCAAAGAGGGAAAGGAATACGGAGATCCCCTCGACAATGCTGGTCCTGAGCTTCTGGTCAATGGCGCACCAGTCGTTATAGAACCAGCGCTTGACTGCTTCGAACTGTTCCCGCTTGTAGGGATCAGAACCAATCAGAGAACTTTCGGACAGTGGCCCGGTGTAGGGAATCTTTTTAGAGGCGAGGTATTGCGCCAGCTCTCCACTGGCGGGAATGCGGTACTCTCTGAGACCCGAATCAAACGTCGGATTGAACTTAGCCAAGCCTTCGTGGCGCTCGAAGACTGCCGGTTCGACCAGGTAATAAGTGTGGATCTCGAAGAGTTTCTCTCCCTGCTTGATCTTGGCTTCCAGCAGCTCCCGGCTGATAGCGCATTCGTAGACATTGAACAGGGTGACGTAATCGTAAAGCACCTTGTGCAGCAGGATGATGAACTGCACCATGTTGGTGTAGGCCTGCTGCCAAAAGGGTTCCTTGCCGCGGCCGAAGAGATTGGTCAGAAGCGAGGCCACCGCGTAAGCCAAAGCGTAGGCGTCCAGGTCGTTGTGGAGCGGGTTATAGCAGTAGTCTGAGTCTAGGCTGATCTCGATGTAGTCGCTTTCCCGGCCGAATTCTTTGAGGATGGATCGAACCTGGTGGCAAAAGTCGCCCTTGACTTCAAGGACGAGCCCACCAATTCGCTTCTGAGGGTCATTGGCGCGGTAAGCCAGTAGTTGCCTGCGTGAAGGGATACATGCAGCCGCTGGTCTTGCCGGTTCCGACGGCGCCGAAGACGGCGATGCCGGAGAAGAGGCCTCGCTC
This sequence comes from uncultured Acidimicrobiia bacterium, assembly GCA_963810905.1. GTDB lineage: Bacteria > Acidobacteriota > Terriglobia > Versatilivoradales > Versatilivoraceae > CAWBAT01. The sequence continues at coordinate 48,143 of CAWEPG010000001.1, forward strand.
CGGGATGGTGAGCCACCGGGGATTTTCAGCCGGCACGGGTCTGCGAGGATTATGGACTTCACCAAGGACCAGAAAGAGCTCTTCTCGCTCGCGAGGATCCGGGTAAGGCGGCAAAGTGTAAGGCTTCGAGCGAGTTTTAGAAGAGTTGTAAACGAAAAGATAGAGGAACGAGGTCACGAGAGAGAAGGCAAAGAACGGTGTGGCAAACAGGAAGGAGACATAAGAGAACTTCAAGAAATAGAAGCTTGGAAGATCCTTGACCTTAATCAGATTGAGAAAGACGTTCATCTCCGGAAACGGGGACCTGAAATAGAGCACCAGGCCGGTGACAGACGCAGCCAGGAAAGAGAGAAGGATGCGGGTTTCTAGAAGTCTCATCATGATTCAGGTGATAGGGAATCAGCGAGAAGGACCAACTTCCAGTGGGGCTTCCGGACCAACTGAACGACGGCTTGCGAAGTTCTTCTGGGTCGACCTGTCTGACTCATCACGAGTAACGGTTGTTCGGGGCGCCGACACGGCCTCCCATTCTGAAGAGACAGACCGGGATAGATCAGGAATGTAGATTTCCTGAGTACGAAAGATTGTGGCTCTGCCATCCCTTTTGACATGCCAGTGAACTCGTTCGCCACGGCTGGTGAAGCCCTCCCGGCAATACTCCATAGCCATTTGAAGTTCCCGAAAGGAGTGCACTAGTTCCTGCCGACCGTCCATGACGGCGAAGACCTCAGCGGTTACTGCAGGGTAATAGTTGATCTCGTATTGCGCTCTCATAGCAACTCTACCTTTCTCCTCGACGCCCAATAGCCATTAGTGGTCAAGGCTGTGCTCATGCGAAAGAGCAAGCTCCTGACTCCGGTCCGAGGACTCACGTTGAACCTGGCTCGGAAGCTTTTCGCCCTCCAGGTCAACCGTATCTGTATGTGTTTGCTGGACTCCTTCCCACTGTGAACTCCTGGGACTTAATTCTCCGGGAGGCAGATCATGCTCATCCGGTCCGTGTCGAGTATCCTGGTAGTGAATGACGCCCTCCCAGTGTTCGTTTCTCCCGGTGAATTCTTCTTGTGGAGGAAGAGTGGGCTCTCGACGAGATTCGAGGCTGCGCTCGGGGATTTCGTCGTCTATTGTCTCGCTTGGGGTCCCTGCCAGATTCCGATACTGATATTCTTGGAACGCTTCATCGGCGACAAGTTCACCCTCTAGAGGTACCTTGTAATTGTTTCGCGCCAAGGTGCCCTCTTCTGTACCGGTCCGAGTCTTATCTCCCTCGTCACTGACAATCAAACCCTCTTCAGCTTTATTTTCGTCCGCCATAGACAGGATCCCTCCTTAAGCTATCTATTTTGGTTAGTTCTCTTTTGTGTTCGATAAACTCTCCTGGGTGTTTGAGGCGATATTCCGAGACGCGAAAAAAGTCTGAAAAGAAGAATCGCTATCGAAGAGATGGTTGAGCGCCTCTCGAATAACATAGCCTTCGTCCGAGTCAATGAACTCGGAGTAGGCCTCGAGCTTAAGCAGTGTGTCGCTATCGATTCTGAAATTACGGGGTTCGAGCTTGATCTTTGGCTGAGGCTTAATCAGCGGTTTTTTGGAACGGCTTCGCATAGTCTTCCTCCTTGTGTGCGTTGTGCATTACGTCGCGTAATACAAATGTATTTGAAAAAGGGGCAGAGGAACGGGCGGTGGCGACCCTGGAGCAAGGCGAAGCCGCGCGGAACCCGAGGGCACTGGGAACGGCTTTTGCCGTGAAAAGTGGGGTCGCCACCGCCCGTCCCCCTCCCCGCACTGCCGCCCCCAAGTGCCACGCTGCCGCAGGCTATCATCTCCGCGCGGCGGGTACTTGGCACTGATGTTCGGGGTGAAGCTGGGAGTGAAAGGAAGGTGAAGACAAAATATCGACCTGTTTTCACCTCGAAACTCAGTCCAGATCACCAAAAGGCGCATAGGAGTCACCAATCTTGTAGGTTGTAAAGGAAGATGCCGGGACCCTTTTCTCACGATCTGAAACCTCCATCGGGGCAGTTCGATCTCCGTTTTTCCACTCCGAGTACAGTGCTTCATAGCGGGCTTCCGCGTACTTTTTCCGCGCCTGATTGAGAAACAGCAGTTCAGTAGGTCCCACCTTCTCGTACTGCTCCGAGTCCCAGGCCTCACGCACTTGGAAATACTTGACGAGGTCCAAGTCGTTGGTGCCGAGGTGGCAGCCCGACCTGACAAAGGCATTAAAGAGGTCCTGAGCCTGCTTCCATTTGTTCGAAACCTGGTAAATGTAAAGCATCCGAATCTCGTCCATTCGGGCAAAAAGCGCTGCATAAGTCCGAAGGTGATTCAGAAAATCCACGATCGTCGAATAAGGCCCCGGATCCACGTAGGTAAAATGAACCACAGGACCAAGGGGAGTGACTTCGGACAGAAAAAGGGGATACTTGTCGACGAAGTACCGGAGCGTTTCGGTCTTCGAATTGGGGGTTTTGTAGGTCTTGACCGGCAGATCGGAAAACGGCACATCGAGGACTTTGGTAAACAGGTGTACCTTCTCTTCTTCCGTCGGTAAATACTCGAGCGTTGGATTTTGAAGAATGTAATCCAGGCTCAGGAGCTTCGTCTTGACGTAGTCAATCTGGTGATAGCGGCGATGACGAAGGTTTTCGTGTCCAATGGCACGGTAAATGGCTTTCGAGCTGACGATGGAAAATGGAGGCATTCTTGGCCAGCCGGTAGGTCTGGCAATGACGGTTCGACCGCAACTTGTTGATGAAGGAATTGATCCGTTTGCCGTTTCTGGTCTGGGCATATTGATTAAACTGCCTAGCCAGAAAGACTCCAGAATGCAAGGCTACCAGGCGGAGAAAACTCGCTTCCACTTCGGAGTAACCGTAGACTTTCAGTTCATGGATGTAGGAATTGTCGGTGTTCATAGCTATTTACTGGGATGAATCTCGGGAACATCTCTGCGTCAAAAATAGCGGTTCACCTCTCAGACTCAAATGCTCAGGATCTCCGTCATGATATGGTGCTGATCGAGGATGCGATGGAGCCTTAACGCCTGGTCGTGGGGAGCATAAAGCGAAAAGCCGGCCTGCGCTTTGGTCGACACGTCACCCTGCCGGTAGGTCTCGGTGAGGTATTCCAGATCTACACGGCACTCGTTTCCATCGCGGTCTTCGTACTCGAGGCGAACGTCTGGCACAACGAACTGCCCTTGAACAATGGGAACGGCGTTCTTGCGGCTGATCTCTTCTTTGATCCTGGCGTCGTCTGAAGGATCGCAGTCTTTGGACCTCCTGAGGTCTCGATTGAGCTTTCTTTTGAGCTCATAATCGAGAACCACTCTTTTGATCTTTCCTCCTGCTTCCTCGATTTCCTGAGCTTTGGCCTGATAGATTTCGTAAAGTGCCGTGTCATGGCGCAGCTCACGGACCTTCTTGAGACCCGAGTAGAGCTCTTGTTCATTCTCTTTCAAGACTTCGCGCATGAACCTTTCCCCCTCGGGAGTGAGGGTAACGACCCGGAGGGGCCTAGGGTAACGGGCCGAACTTCGCCTGATGAGCCCTTGTTTTCCGAGATTGGAAAGGTCGCGAACCATCATTTCCCGATTGCCGGAGTAGACATACTTTTCAAGGTCGTCGATAGAGATCGCTCGAAACTTTCCTGCCTCGGCCATCGTGTAAAGTTCTGATTGCCGGAGGTGATAACGTTCAAGATTATTGAGTCGGTAGACAGTTCTTTCTTGCGAGTAATGGTCAAGTTCACGATATCGAATTGCCGGGGAGAACACCTCTCGTCCCGATACCTCCGGCTGAGGTCGGCTGCCCCGAGACTCTCTGGATGGGTCCCGGTGTGAGCGTGAGTGCCGAAAGTGATCATGAGTAGAGCGTGGCATGGTGTCTTTAGCGGTCCCTATCCAGTTCGGTGATTAAGTTCTGCTCCTCAGCGTCCAGCTGCTTTTCAAGGTGCTTGAGCTTCTTGCCTGTGTCCTTGAAGAAGAACTTGCGGTAAATCATGAAGAGGATGCCGAAGATGTTGAAGAACAAGAGCACGAGGTAACCAATGATGACCTCCTGGTGTGCCGCCAGAATAGAATCGCGAAAGGGGGCCAGGAATCGCAGCCGCTCGAGCAACGTGAAGGCGATGACTAGAAAAAGTGCCAGTGTAAAGACAGTGACGTTGGCGATCATCTGGGCGCATTAATCAGGCAGCTGGCCTGGGAGGATTCATGGTTACTTGAGTAGGCGATGGACTTGACGACAGAGCACGTGCAGTCCTGCCAATCGCCCTATTTAGCTGGCACCAGGTGGTTATGAAAGGCTCTCCATCGAGAGCTCCTACCTCGAAAAGTGCTGAGATCAGCCGTTCGGCAGCTTTCGAGGCGTCGAGCAGTTCGTTCATTACTGGCTGTCATTGATTGATGAAGAATCGGTTCATTCATCGCGATAGGACCTCCTCATTGGAATGCCTTATCTTCGCGGAAGTAGGTTATGGTCAGCCCTAGTGGGTTGACTGTGATCAGGTCGTTCTCGACTTTTTGTTTGAACGAAAATACAAACGAAACGGTTGAGAACTCCCGCTTGATCTCGCTCCGATCCACCCGGGAGATATAGACCTTTTGCATGTCCACTTTGGCTTTGAAGGGTGGGTTCTGGATCTCCTCCAGTACGACATTCTTCACGTCAATGTCGATTTCCGGCAGGTTAGGATCCGACATATAACTCTCGAGGATCTTACTTTTTCGGAAGCCGTCGATGATGGTATTGGCCAGGATCCCTTCGATGAAATAGAGAGATTGCGAAAAGCTGTCCTTCAGCGTCGCCCGATTGCGAGCGAAGTGGAGCTTCGTAAACTGGGAAAGAAAATACTTCATCTCCACGTCCTGAGGCTTGTAAGTGAGGCTTTGATAGGCGATGGCTTCGGCTCTGCCGATCTGGTCAATGCGAATGACCAGCGGCTTGAAGTCGCGGACAATCTGGTGCGTCTTGAAGTTTAGGACCAGCAGGCCCAGTGCGATAAGTGAAACCAAAGTCAGCGCGATCTTGAGATAGGTGTTCGTCACCAGGGCGTTGCCAAACTGGGCAAAGAACAGCTGCTTGGCTTCGTTGAAATCCTTGGTTTGTGACATCGAATGATCTACCTCCTCCAGATTACGATTGGAGACGTGGCCTGGCCTGCTGCCCCACTGAACAGACTGTTGACGATCGAAGGGATTTTCCCGATCGAGAGCGTCGCACCGACAAAGAGAATGAGCATGGGGCCAATCATGGAAATGGCCTGTTCAGCCGAGAGATTGTTCCAAACTGTGAACTTCGGATTGGTGATCATCCGGGAGAATACAAAGATGAAGGCGTAGGCAACCACCGGGTAAAAACTGTATTGCAGAAGCGCCTTAAACCATCCCCAAAAGAGCCATTCCAGTTGAGGGACAATGAAAAACGGTATGAACACCGGTCCCAACAAGACACAGATACCCTGGGCGATGAAACCGAGGGAGATCACATAGAAGATCACGATTGATAGGGCGCTGATGGCTACCAGGATCAAGAGGTAGACCAGCGCATAGGAGACTTCGAAAAGTCCCGGTTTCTGGATCGTGTCGAGAATGTTACTGGCAAACTCGCTGTTTAGATCGATGACGATCCTGTTGCGGATTTCGTCTGCTTGGTCGGTCACCAGACCATAGAAAGAAGGATAGTTGTAGACCATAAAGTAGTTGAAGCTGATCATCAGGACGAGCGTGACGAACTTGGAAAAGGCAAAACCTTCGCCATCGTCCGCAGAAGAGAGAGCCGCTTTGATCCCGAACCAGACAATGAGGATGGTGGCCAGACCTTTGAAGAGGTTCTGCCCCATGGTGAGGAAGAGATCACTGTATTCGGTGAGGAAGAACTTGTAGGACTCGAAGAAGGTTTCGAAGGGCATAGCGGGTCTCTGGATAGGAAAAGATTTGCGTTAGGCGTTTCTAGCGCGTTCTTGTAAACTGAAAGTATGAATACCGAAATGACATCGATGCTTCAGCTCTCCTCCACAGCTCTGATTCGGACGAATGCGTTACCGCCATGGAATTCCCTTTCATCGCGTCCACTGCACTCGCCGTCGTGACTACTGTTTGGTTCTGGTCCCGTGTCTTCAGAGCAACATCAATCTGGACATTTGCTCTCTTGGCACTCATCTCAACTGCATTCGCGTTGCTTTGCGGTGGCCGGTTTCGCACTTTCTTCATTGCGATCGCGGTCACGCCTCCATTCCTTTTCATTTTTGGCTGGTTCCTTCGTCGGCGTTCTGCCATGCTGGATTTTCCAAGCAAAGCGGTCAGTGAATATTTCCTCTATTTCGTCGCGGCCCCGATTCTGGTGGTCTGGATCGTTGCAACGCTGCTCAATCATAAGGAACGACACGCCTAACTCACTTCGGTTCTCGATAACTTGAAAAGGCCCGCGAGCTTGATTGCTTTCCAGCGAGTCACGTCACTTGAAAGCGAAGTCTGAAACTTTGAAGGACTTCAAGGCATTGTCGGCGCCTTCAAAACTCCACTTCCAGTCCTTCATGAAATTCTTTCTGAGATAGATGTCGATATTGATCGCGTCGGCATAACGCTCACGATCAGCCTTAAGAGTCACCGCCTGGGCATTCGCGATGACGCTGAGAAGTTTGTTGGCGTCATGCTGGCCGGCCAGGGTATAGGCAGCGGCCACATTGATCCGGTTGAGCAGGGCCGAATAAGTATTCATGTCTGGGTCATCCGAGAGGGCTGCGCCTGTCAGGGCAGCGACCTGGGGCTCCGAACCGGCCATCGCTCCCGCAACGCTTCCGACGGTTGCGAAACTTTGTTGAGAAGCTGAGTCAGCGATGGCCACGGTTGAGGCGTTTGCCTTGATGCGGTCTTTTTCGTAAATGGTCATTGCGGCCAGCATCTCAGGAGCATAGGCATTGAGGGGATTCGTGCTATCCCCATAACTTTTCCGAGCTGGGGAGTCAGTGATCCTCCCATGGCGAGTTGAATCCCACCGGTCACGCCAAAAAGGTCCTTTGAGCCTCCAGGGCCTTGCCACTGGCCAAGACCCATAGCATATGCATCCAGTCCGGTCAGGTACTGGGACATCTTCTTGGCCAGGTCATAGGTCTCTTTGATCTTGTCGTAGGTCTCTTTCAGCTTAAGGAAGGTGTCTACGGCGGTCTTGATCTGGTCGATTTGGTTGAGGATCTGTTGAATCTGGTTGGCCGTGGTTGCAGCGTTCAAAGCCCCGATGGCCGCATCAACTGAGGGATCGAAGACAATGGTTGGAAAGAAAATCTGGGCAAAATGTTTCGCTGGCGACATCAGGATAAGGCTAGCGATCAGTATCATGGTAATGAGTTTTTTCATGGTAGAGGTCCTTTCTCTCACTTCTTCTCTGGCTGAGTGCTGGGAGTTTCAGGTGCATTCTCTGCTGGCTTACTTTGCGAGTCCTTTGAGGATGGCCGGGACTCTTCCTTTGGAATAGTCTGCTTGGTTTTCTTACCCGCATAGTCAGTGATTTTGAAGTTCTTGAGCGCTTCAGTGGCCGCCTTATCTTCTTGCCGCCGTTGTTCTCTTTCTTTCTGCTTCTGCTCGTCGGATTTCGGTTTGTTGGTGATGAGGCGCGTGGGATCAGCACAACCGGAAGTGGCCAGGGTGAGGAGCAAGAGTATTGCGAGCCTTTTCATTTCTCCTCCTTCGCGACGGATGCCTCGTCGACCTCCAGGTCGTCAGGCATTGCATGGTTTCTGTAATCAGGCAAAAGCAGGTCATTGGTGAGATACACCTTGACCCGATGACCCTCGGTAATGATCACAGTGGGAAGGATGTTGACGTAGCGATCGAGGATACGCTGCGAGGATTGGGAGAGACTTTCTGCTACTCCGGCCCTGTAAGCATCGGTTCCGGACGTCCCTGGACCATAGTAGGTCACGCCGCGGTTTGAGAAGCCAGAGATCAGACCGAGAGCGACGGACATCCCAAAGATACGCAGGTAGTGGTTATTCACTTTGTCCTGAAGTGCTGTCTCCCCAATTTGATTGAGGCCTTTGAACTGGTCCAAGCTGATGGAGAACCCATCCGGCATGATCAAACGATGAAAGGCCACAGCAACCCGCTTCTGTCCAAGGTTCGCCAGCTTCTGGGCTCCTCCCAGGACCTTGCTGCCTTCAGGAATGAGGATTCGCTGCCGGTCGTGGGAATAAACCGGCGAGGTGACCATGCAGTTGACGGGACCGCTGAAGTCACTGTTGATTCGATTGAGCAAAACGGTCTCGAGGACGGTCCCGGCCAGAACCCGGAAATGATTACCAGTGGATTGATTGTAGTCATCCACTTTTGCAGGTGCATCGCTCGGATTTCTGGCTGGTGCCGTTTGCGAGCTGTTCGTCGGTCCTTTGACCGAAGGGTATGCCGAGCTGCTGGGTCGGAGATTCTTGAGGTAAGCCCTCGAGTTGCTGCGGGAAATTCGGACGGTTGGGCTTGAGCCGATGTGAAGGGGCACTTGAATTGCCTTCGGAGATTGCCGTAGCTTTCCCTGGCGGGTTCTTCCCCATCGCCTTTAGGAATTCCTTAAATCCCTCAACCTCGGACGATGGCTTTAGTTCCTGGCGGTAAGACAAAGCCAGGTTATTTGCAAACAGGGATTGGTAGTCCTTCTTTTGCTGCTCCAGTTGAAGCTGCGTTGTGAGCGCCTCCTGCGGATTCGGGGTAGGATTTCTTGAATTTACCGTTGTGGACGGTCCTTCGGAAGGATGGTCATCAGACCTAGGGGTGGGTTGTTGTCCCAACAAGAGGGCTTGTTGTTCGCGCAAAAGGCGCTCTTGCGCTGCCAACTGGTTTTTATATTCGTCAAGCTTGGCCTGGTTCAGACGAGAAAAGTCCGATGTACTGGCAGGAGTTGAGTCATGCCTGGCGTCTTTTTGTCGCCGCTGCTCGTCAGCCAGATGATGATAATAAGCACGGTGGCGACGCCCAGGATGACATAGTTCTGTGTCTGCTTTGGAATCAAGCCAGGCGGCTTGGGGTCTTTTTGTTCAATCGTCTCATTCATCCCTGCCTCCGGAATTCCAGCTTCTTCTTGCCTACCTGCAGGTAGCCGGAATCGATCACTTTCGGAACGATGTAGCAGCCGTTCTCCAGTTGGAAGTTGATCAGATTGGGCTTGCCGTCCTTGATTTCATAGATGGCCGGTTTTTCGCGGGCATTGCTATGGATGTAGGTGAAGGAATCGTCATGGAAGATGGCCGTCACCTGGAATGGTTCCTGGTTCTTGTACTGGTACTGGAACTTGAGAGAGGAGGGATATCTGGATCTGTACTGATTGATTTCCTTCTCTGTCATCTTGACGGCATCCGTTTGGGTCTTGGCGATCTGCTCCTGCAAGGCTCGTTACCTGGGCCTTGTAGTGGGCCATCTCCTCTGCCGGCACAAAGCGAGGGTTTGGCGAAGCGAGAGCGGTGATCAGAGACTCGTCTCGAGGTTCTACGAAAACCTTGTAATCAATGTTGTCCCCGGAAACCTCGGCCAAAACGAATGAATAGATGTTGCCGCTCGAACAGATGAGATTCAGGTTAGAGACGGCTCCTTCCTTGGCGGGATGGATGTAGCAGAAGTTCTGGGCACCGTTGACAATCCAGTGCTCCTTGTCACCGGTGGTGAAGTCCAGAATCTGTTCGTTAGCCGGGAGAACAATGGCCGTTGATATCCTCATCTGGCAACGGAGCTCGATAATGTCTTTATTGGAGTACTTGATGATCCGGGCCTGTTTATCTTCGGCGAACAGGGAACCACAGGTGGTGAGAAGGAGAAGAAAGACAGAGAGAGTGTGTTTCATTCGAATTGCCTCCTGGCGAGGATTTGAAGACCTCGAGATAGCCCGTGTTGGGCAACAACTTCTTTTTTCTTGAGATTGTCCATGGGGTCACTGGTATAGAGCCAGTAGCTGACCGGATCGACATTCAGATTGGCGACTTTGGTGATGTCGGGCCTCTTGATCAGCATCTGTTGTTTCGGGATAAGGGCCGTGATGAGGTCGGTTTCCTTGTCATTAAGATGGAAAACACCCTGGTAGAGGTCGCGGTCCATGTCGGGATTGGCGAGGAAGATCTTGGTCGAGCAGGATTCCAGGATCAGGTTCAGGATCTCGGACTTCTTCAGCTCATCCACGGACTGGGTGGCCAGGATCATGGCGCCGTTCTTCTTTCGCCAGGTCTTGAGTGCCCGGGTGATGTAGTCCTTGATGGTGGCATTTTTGAAGAACACCCAGGCCTCGTCGATGACGAAAGCTTTGAGAACCCCGGCAAACTGGTCGTCCTCGATGATGGCATTGGCCCGGTGGAGCAAGTAAAACAGCAAGGGCTCGATGAGCTGCGGATACCTCTCCATCCCTTCGAACTCGATGCACTGGAACCGGGAAAAAGTGAGTGTGTCTTCGGCATTGTCAAAGAGGAACCCGAGCTGTCCATCCTGGGTCCACTTGTGCAGGGCCTCTTTCAGGGTGTCCGGAAGCGTGTTCTTCAGGGTCGAGAGAGTGCGCAGGCGGGAATCAATGGAGTAGATCATCTCGATCTGCTCGAAGAGATCTCTCTCCTCCTTGTGGGACAGGTGATGCTTCCCGCTGTCATGGATCAGCAGTGAAACAAAGGCAAAGAGGAAGTTCAGATTGTCCCGGCGTCGGTGGCAGGCAGAAAGGGTTGATGCGGAAACTCTGGGTCTCATAGCCCACTTGCAAGTAAGACCCACCGAACATCTCTGTCAGGCTTCGATAGGAACCTCCCATGTCGAAGATGAAGGTATAAGGGGAGTACTTCTGCAGGAAGGTGATCAGGAAATTGAGAAGGAATGATTTCCCGCTACCGGATTTCCCCAGGATTGTCGTATGGGCCAGGTCGGCGTAATGGAGGTTCAGGTAGTAAGGAGTCTTGTGGGTGGATTCAAGGACCGCAAGATATTCCTGGTTGAGATGAGCATTGCGCCGGTCCCCCTGGTGCAAGGTGAAGAAGAAGGAATAGTCCGCATAGTTCGTGTTGAGGATGAACATTCGGCGAAGATTGAGAAGGTAATTGCCAGGAATGACGGCCAGGTAGGCATTCAAGAGGTTATAGCGCTCGTCATACAAAACCGCTTCGACCGTGGAGAAGATCTTCGAGAACTCCGAGATGGATTTCTCGATGCTGCGACAGACGGCGATCATAGATAACGACCGTCAGGGAAAACTCCCCGAAAATGTGGCCATTCAGAACAATCTCCTTGTTGGCCTCACCCAGCTCCTTGATAAGGGATTCCTTACTGTCATCCACCAAGAAGTCATCTTTCTGCCGGGAATCGTCAGACTGGCTGGCGATCTGGCTGAAAATCGAAATCTTTGAGTTGTGATAATGCCGCCGTCGGCTTTGAATCTCCTTCTGGATTTTGCTGTTGCCGGTGGGATGCCACTCTGTGCAGATAATGAAGCTGGCCTCGACTTCCAAAAGCTGCTTGAAGATCAGAGGAAAGCTCTGGCTGGATGGTTCCTTCAAAGTGAGCACTTTGACGAAGTAATCGTCCACCAGTAGATGCCCGCGGTGGCACTCCAGGGTACTGTCGGGAAGGTAGTAATCGAGAAAGGTGTCATGTTTCCGCTTGGCGAAATCGACCTTGTGTGGTGCAAAGTTCAGGATCTTCTTCAAAACAAGAAAGGCTTGATCTTTGTGTAACAGATTCAGCTGGCAGAGGTCGTTCGAGCTGAGTGAGAAAGCTTTCGACGCGATGAATCAAAGTTTTGATTCCAGCATCAAGCTCAGATTCGATGACGCTCATATGGACGCGGGTGGAGAATCCGCTGACCATCTCTTCGAATCCCCTGCCGGGCTCGGTGAAGAGTCTCGAAAAGCTTCTTGCCAGAGAGGGCTTGTGACGGGATCCGTGGTAGAGGATGACGTAATAGATCTCGATCGAATAAAGCTCTTCGGAGCGAGAGGCAAGGTAGGCTGAGCGGTTTTTGATGGCTTCGTTGACGAGTTCGTTGTCGTAGAGCTGGTGAGGGATCGTCTCGTTGTTTCGCTTGAAAAGATACTGGTAGACGCGGTACTGCTCGCTGAAACCCCTCAACGCGGCTTCTAATCGCCGCGTGAGATTGTCCAGGGTGTTCTGGTCCAAGCACTCGTAGTCGATCCCGTCGACTTGGATCACGACTCCAAGGTCTCCGGATTTGGTGAGAAACACATTGTCCGCCACAAAACCGTACAGGTTGACGTACTCATTCAGAGCGCCCGTGTCGTTGTAATCCTTGAAAAGTTTGGCCAGGTTAATCATGGGAGATTCGCTTAACGGCAATGGGATGTAACTTTACCGGGCAATACTGCGACTTAAACTTCGACGAGTTGAGCAGGATCCGCAGGATTTGGGGATCGGTCTGGGTGGCAGCCTGGGCGAGAAAGTAGAGCGCAGCGAATACCAGGATGCCACCCAAGAAGGAACCCATCATGTTGAAAGTGGCCGCACCCATCACGAGAGCGCAGAAGAAGAGCTTGCGTTCCACGCCCAAGATGGTGAGCGGCCGGTTAAGGGACTTGTAGACAGGATTGATTCTCATGGAAAGGATCTCCTCGATTTCCTTAGGCGACGCCAAAGAGCCAGGACATGAAGTTCACTGCTCCGAGAGCGATTCCCAGACCAAAGACTATGCCCGCGAAGACCTTCTTGGATTGCCCTTCTCCAAAGGCGAACATCAGCCCGCCGATCACGATGGCAATCAGGGAAAGCCCCCGAGCCAGAGGCCCCGTGAAAGAGGTTTGCAGCAGATTGACGGCGTTTTCCCAAGGTGAGGCGGCTTGGGCAAAGAGAGACGGGGCCCAGAGTATTGACAGTAAGGTGAAAACAAGGATCTGGTAATAGACTCGGGTGGATCTGCGTAGGAAGATGCTGAGCATGATTGTTTTCATAGTGTCTTTCCTTTCTTTCAGGTTAGGTATTACCCTCCTCCAGGCTTTTCATTCAGCCTAAGGGTTTTATCTCCCATCACTCTGAGGGGTTCAACTCTCTCTGGTTTGGCGAAGAAAATTAATCTCGTGCTCTCTGCTAAAGGGGTCAAACAGTTAACGGGTTTTTTCCAGTGCCAACTCATTTAACGAATGAGGCACTGGAGCCCACCCTGAAGCGTCATTCAAGTCAAAGCTCATTGATTTCTCTGAAGCAGCCTTGATCCCTAAATTCAGCGAAATGGACATGTGTTGGTGGTCTCCAACCCACCTTGGTTAGAGTAAGCAGAAACAAGTACTTTGCTTCACCCCGGCTCAGTAGTGGTGGAATGATGGACAAGAGAACTTGATACTGGCCGAGGTGACCGTCTGGCAATGGCCACTTTCAATCAATCTGCCGAGGAAACTGGTGGCATGCTTGCCACTCGAGATGCCGACGAACTGGAGATACTGTCTGCGCAGAAATACCCCCGAATGCAGTGTCACCAGGCGAATGAAGCCGTTTTGCAGGGCCGTATAACCAAACTGCTTGATTCGCTGAATAGTGGATTCGTCGCTCATCGTCATTCACTCTTTTCGTTCATTGGCTGGTGGTTGTCTCTAGTCTTCAGCAGTAGACTGATTACCTGTTCAAGCCTTTGCAAAGTGACGCTTCCTCCGAGCTTGGAATTAGCTACTTCTCGAATGGTTCCGAAGAAGTAGCGGAATGAATTGATTTTCCTGGTTCCTTTGCTCGAAGCTTTTCGATAAATGGCTGTGATGATTCCCAGCTTGATGATGTTTTGGTCGAGGGAGGAGATTTCTCGAATTGCCTTGAGGTCTTCTTCACTGACCGTGTTTCTGGTCCATTCACGGTAGAAAGCGGCGATGTTTTCCACAGCGGATGATGATGGTAATTTATTATTTTTATCATCATCATCAAGATCATCAATCAATACGTGGTTAACTGGTTGACCACTGGTTAGCCAATCCAGGGCCTTTTCGACGGCGTCTTGGAAGTCGATTTTGTTGATGAAACACCAGAGTTCGTACTTGTGAAGTTTCTCGGCAGAGATTCGAATCCCTTTCAACTTTCTCTCTCTACGCGACTTGAAATGACTCTCGTCTTTCGCGGGTCGATCAGGGCCAGAATGGATTGCCTCAATTTGGTTAACCACTGGGGACTGGTTATCCAATTTTTCTTGGTTAGCCAGAGTGGTTAACTGGTCAACCACTGAGGGCAGAATTTCAGACACTTTGGTTAACTGGTTAACCATTTGAAGCGAGTTTTCCACAGGCCGCGAATCACAGCGCTTAGTCTGGTTTCGGAGAGTTTGCATCCACTCTGGTTCTTCAGGGACAAAACTAGCCAAGGGTATGGTTTCCAGGCCCTGAACTGTAGGAGCTTCTGGAACAGAGACTCTGCCGCGAACCATTTCCACAATCTTCCGGGTGGAATTGGATGAGGCGACGATGTTCTTGGGAGAACAATTGGACAGATCATTGTTGAGTGTATGTTCCAGTTCGGCATTCAGCTTAGAGCTCATAGATCACCTCGTGAGAGAGATGGAAGTAGTGAACGGAGGTAGAACCACCCGTCGGCCAGGTAAGGCGAAATATCTGGAGAAGTCAAAAGTCATTGTGGTCTTTTCTACACCTCTTTTTTGTTTGGCCATTTCAAGAATATAGGCCACGTATGTTGCCTCACTTTCCACTTGGAAAAACTAAATACAAAAGTTCTAACGAGCGAGAAAGAGTGGGTCTAATTCAATCGATTTCAGCGAAAGTTGGCTGGACGTGTTGAAGGTGCTGATGTCCAAAATTCACACGTCATCATGCACCGATTTTCGGCTAGAATTTGGTGCCGGTTTTGGTGCCGGTTTTGAAGGGAGACGCTTGCGTGCGAGTGTTTATCTGTGCAAGATGAGCCTAAATTTTAAGTCTATCTATTGCAGACAGTTAGGTCGATTCTTGCAGCTTCTTGCGGCTCCAGGGGAATGCCTGCTAAGTGCTTATAAAAAGTCTTCGAATCCGCAGGTCGCCCGTTCGAGTCGGGCCGGGCGCACCATCTTTTCATTCATCTATAAGCCTCGCCAATTCCTCCATTCCTTTTGGGGCTTTATCTTTCGCCAGTAAATCCAGTTCACCTCAAAAGAATACGTAGCCCCAGATCCCTATCAGGAGAAAAGTTGTGAAGCTCCCGTCTCTCTATCCCAGGTCATCAAAATACTCGTAATGTCAATTCACCCGGTTCCGGAATCTATACGCTTCGCAAAGCCGCTGTTCATTTACATGAGGATCTGTGTAAGAAAAGGCGGCGTCTCCTCAAGGTACAATAGGGATTACCAGGGCCGAGGGGTGATCGGGGTCATGGTAAATCTCGATGGTCGCTTTCATTTCCGTCACAGAGCTCTGCGGGTTCTCGCCAGTGTTGAGATTTCGGCTGAAGCGTGGGAAGTTACTACTCGCAACTTCCAGCCGCAGCTTGTGACCAGCCAGGAATACGTTGGAAGTGGACCATAGATCGATGGCAAGTCTATACACCTTTCCTGGAGTCATGAATTCGGCCTTCTCCATCGTATTCCGATACCGCGCCCGCAGAATCCCATCCGTTAGGTTGCGTGCAAATCCGTCGGGAGACACATCCACGAGCTTCCCCACGAAGTCCGTGTCGACAGTCGAGGAGCTGACAAAGAGCTCCAACGTGACCTGACCAGTCACCTCGGTATCCTGTTCGAAGGCAGGGTTCGTGTAGACGAGCACGTCTGAACGGGCTTCCAGCTTCCTCTGGTCGAGTGGACCAGGAGGGACGCGTACAGGATCTCCGAGTACCGCCCCGCCTTGGGTCGGCACGGGGTCCGCGGGATCGTAGACGTAACGGTCGGCGGGTTCGGAGGTAGGTAGTATCGTACTCAATGTGCCATCGCCATTGAGTGAGTTGGCCTTCCCACCGGAGTGCAGATAGTAGCGCGTCGCCTTGGCACGCGCAGGGGGCCAGTCGTCTTCGTCCCGCCAGACATTCCTGCCCATGACGAAGACTCTGACAGGTTTCTCGCTGGCCATCCCGTTGTCAATGCCCTTCAGAAGGTAGTCGTACCAGCGGAGACCAAGCGCCCAGGTGTCTACTACCGAGTCTTTTCCGAAATCAATATCGCCGACCTTTGGCCCAGCGCCGGCATGCCCACCTACACTGATCACCAGTCGTTGACCGTTTCTGGCAACCTCGCTGCCCCCATGCGCCTTGATGCCGGCATAGTTCCGTATGGATCCATCCTGGAAGATGTCGTACCAGGACGCAACATGCAGCGCCGGAACCAAAATCTGGCTGAAGCGGTCTTCGATCGACCACTGTTTCCAGTACTCGTCATAGGCAGGGTGAGCAATCCAATCAAAGTAGTAGGCCGCCAAGTCACCCACTGCACCCAACTCGAGCAAAGGGTAATCTGCTGGCGACCGCTTCGGATCCCAATTCAAAGGCTGAGCGCTCTTTGCGACACGCCGTTGGAGAGTGTCGAGTGCCAGCGCGGAGCACCAGGCTTGGGCGAGTAGTTGCGAAAAAGCACCGCCTTGGTAGGCCCAGTGTGAGTGATAATTGGAGGCAGTGACCACTGGCATGATGCCGGAGAGATGCGGCGGAGCGGCCAGAGCAGCGAGCAGTTGTGTCGCGCCAACATAGGAGCCGCCGAACATCCCCACCTTGCCATTGGAATAGGGCAAGCCCGCGGCCCACTCCACGGTATCGTATCCGTCTGCAGATTCGTACTTGAAGGGGTACCAATCCCCTTCGGACGCGTTGCGGCCCCGCACGTCCTGCACAATGTAGATATATCCCTGGGCAGCCGCCTTCAGCCCCGTGCCGACGCCGCTACGTTTGTCATAGGGGGTACGCTCGAGAATAACCGGAAATTTGTCTTCGGCCTTAGGACTGTACACGTCGGCCCGTAGCGTGACTCCATCGCGAGTCTTCATTGTCACATTGTTCTCAATCTTGACTTCGTACGAGTCGCGAGCTGAGACTTCGACGGCAAAGGCGAGTATGGCGGTGGCCAAAATGAGAGTGAGTCGATCCATGCGCATAAAGTGAGCTCCCTTTGGATGCTTCGACAAATTTGTTTGGTGAAAAAAGCCTACCTCTTCTATTGCCTGAACCTCTGGTATCGGCGGATGGTCATATCCTGTTCAACAGCGACTCATAAAATTCAAGAACGCCAAGCTCCGATTAACCAGGTAACGCTGAGGCATCGCGTGCCGCCCCCTTGCGAAATGGAGTTATTCAAGTTAGACAAAAGTGAGCTCACAACCTCTGGTGCGTTTTCAGGACAGCCATACCTCAATCTGGACGCGGACAAAAATTCTCCCACAGGTGGCACACCGAAGAAAATGTAAAACCTGACAGCCATGGTCTTCTTATGGCTAATGAAGGAGGCTTTTGTTCAGTCGTACCTTGGAACCAATCGGGTCTGATCACCTGCGCTTTAGGAAACGGACAGAACTTCGCCAACAAATGAGAAACACCTACTTTTCAACAAGCCCCCTTCGTTTTGATCGAATTCAATTCAAGCCGAGTAGCTCATTAACCGCCCGAAATGAATACATAGTAGTAAAGACTAGACACGGGTAGAAGTTTGGCGGCCAGGGAAGGCTAAGTACTTCCTATAAGTCTTCTCTAAGCCTTTAGAGATCATTAACTAAGAGATTACTAAAGAAGACAAAATGGAGAGCCGATGATGGTTGTGTCAGAAAAGGTGTCAAAGGGTTGAATCCTACTGACCCCACGGCGCAAGTTGGGAACTGCAAACTCAATTTTGTCTGCATCCTTCGCTCGCGTGATGCCGATGAGTCACAATTTTGTTATGCAGAAACTGTCTCTTCCCTAGTCTTTCACGGAACACAGCTTCCTGCCGTATAGAGACTGCATTCTATTAGATTTTGGATCCAATCGTGCAATGGTGGACGGCAACTCTTAAAGTCCAGGGCTCGCCCAGGGTTACTTACCGAACAGCAGGGAATTAGGCCGGGGATTGAAAGGAATCGACAACCAAATTTTATGGGAACCTCTAAGAGAAACTTGGGAAAAGCTGACGGGAATTTAAGCAAGGACGCTAGAAGGATCAGAACTCTTGCGGGCTACTCGGCTGAATCGCGGCCAGCCAAAAAGGAGTTGCCCCTACCATTGGGTCCGGGCGGAGATGGCTTGTCGTCAACCGAGCGTGATTTAGGACAATACGGAGAGCAGACTCCTTCCCTAATCTTTTCAGAGTTGACCGATCCGACCTTACAAGAGAGTCTCCCGATTCTGGATGAAGTGATTGATGGATTAGATGATGCTTTTAGCAACGTCTGTTCGATGGATCCCGGAATCGACTCCAACCCAGGGATCCTCCTCACAGACGATGAAGCTTCGATCCAGGACCTTTTTTGCCAGATAGCGGCCACTTATTCAGTCCCCCTCAAGAATTTTATCTTCGCGCTTCAAAGCCACGCCGCTACCAAAAACAGCATCGAATTTTGTCGTCCGATTTTAAAAAGCATTCGTAGTGCTGCCGAAACTATTAACTTGGATGAAGCAGTCCATCGAATGGGTCAATTGGATGCGGCTCTAGCAGAGGGACAATTTGGCACGGACCTTTTTCTAAAGGACGAGGTTCGAAAAAAGGTTCTGGACGCTTATGACGCTTTAGCAGAAGTCTTGCCAAAAACTTTTCAGTTTGGAGAAGAGAGCCGAAAGCGGGAAGACATCATCATCCATTCCTTGCTTCAGCAGATTCCCGGTGTGGGACCAAAGGCTTTCGAGAAGCTTTCCCGTTGCGGCTTGGGATCTCTGCAAATGCTGCTGTCGGCCAATCCAGAGGATTTGGCCGCCGCTACGGGAATTCAGCGATCCCTTTGTGTGAAGATCTGCAATAAGATTCAACAGTACTCTGAAGAAACAGAGCAACGGGCGTGTCAAACCAGCCAGTCTGGTTATCATTCTCGCTTGATCGCTCTCGCCAAAAAATTGCAGAAGCTGAGCCAGCGGGTAAAAGCAGGAGTTGTTTCCCGCACCGCCTCGGTCATCTCTGGCCAAGGTCAATTCCGACGCCAGCGGCGCAGCCAGATCCTTCTAGAGGTAACTATCATTCTGGCGGAATTAGGAGAACTGGAGCTCATTCTCCGTTTACAAAAGTCCTCTCCCAAAAAACAGGTTCGGATCCTTAATCAGTTTCTACCCGGCTGAAAGGTTTCAGCTTGACACTTCCTATCAACCCCCAATTCTGAGTTATCCGTGGAATCTGCTGTATGGCAGATATCACAACGCCCGGTGCAGAAGTCCATCGCGGCCTCGTGCAACTCGGCGCTCCACTGAGCGATAAGTCAATTGGAGGGTGAAGCTCCGCGACGCTGTAAGGCCAATAGTCACAAAGAATCCAGTCTCGCAGGAGCTCGACCCTCCAACAGAGCCATCTAGGTCGGAGGGAGGAGCACTGCAACGCCGTTGGCGCTTAATAGCAAGTAGATGAGTCAAGCGAGCCTAAGTAATAGCCAGAATAATCTATAGACACAGTAAGTGAGACGAATAGAATAGGCAATGAATTTGAGGTAAATGTGGACCAACCAAATGGAGCTCATAGACCTTTCAGACTTCAGCGCACTATTGCTTGATAACATATCAATGCGACGGGTGCGAAAGGCTCTTTGGGACTTGATATCGAGAGGGCGTCCATGGTTGTTGATTATTCATTGGGAGAAATCGGCATGAACCCTATTTTATTCGTTCTCATCTTTGGCCTTTGCATGTTGGCTGGAATGTTGCTTTTTCTTGAATTGGGCCGGCGTATCGGCCTCCGGCAGAAGGCCAAGGATCCAGAAGGAGGGCGCGAAGGGCTTGGCGCCGTTGAAGGCGCGATATTCGGCTTATTGGGCTTGCTCATTGCATTTACCTTTTCAGGCGCCGCCGCACGATTCGATACGCGCAGGCAGCTCATTGTGGAAGAAGCAAACGCGATTGGGACTGCCTACCTACGAATCGACTTACTTCCACCCGGTGCTCAGCCAGGGTTGAGGGAGAGTTTCCGTCAGTATGTGGATGCTCGTCTTGCAGTCTATCGAGCGCTACCGGACATCGCAATGGCAAAGGCGGAGCTTGCAAAAGCCACAGCACTCCAGGGGGAAATATGGAAACAAGCCGTCACCGCTTGCCAGCAGGTAACTTCGCCAGCCACGATGACTCTTGTTTTGTCCGCTCTGAACGAGATGATCGATATTACAACCACGCGGACCGTTGCGCTTAAGACGCATCCGCCACCGGTTATCTTTGGGATGCTTGTCGGGCTGGCCCTGGCCAGTTCAATGTTGGCCGGCTATGGGATGTCTATTGGCAGGTCTCGCAGCTGGCTCCACGTCCTCGGATTTACTGCGATGATGGTGATAACGCTGTATATCATTTTCGACCTGGAATATCCAAGGTTTGGGTTTATCCGGATTGACGCTTTCGATCAAGTCCTCATAGAAGTTCGGAATACCATGAAATGAATTTCCGTAGTTCTATCGCATCGCGTGTTGGGCGGCAGGGAAGGGAAGAAACAAAGAAATGAACTCGGTTGCAATTTCGAATTCAATGCCGTTCTAAGAGGTTAATCAAGATATCCAGAAACACCCCGGTATCAGACAGTTCCTAACCCTTTAGCAGGAGCAATCCATTTGAATCTGAACTTTGTTAAACCGTACCGGTTCCAGGTCTTACTCGGAATCTTGCTGGTTTTCTTTGCCGTTGTGCCATTTTTTGAGAAAAGGCTATTCACAGACCTCATGTCGACGATTATTTTGATTTTTGGCTTATCTGCGATTAGTAATTCGCGAATTCAATTGATTGCCTGTAGCTTGTTGGCCCTCTTGGCCATCGCCGCGATCTGGTTGGCGCGGTGGTTCCCAGGCAAACAATTGATCATCGGGGCAGATGGGCTGGATGTCCTGTTCCTTATCCTAGTCATCTTCGCCATCCTTGCCAATGTGTTCCGATCTCGTGAGATTACAACGGAGAGTCTTGCCGGTGCCATTTGCGCCTACTTGCTTATCGGGGCCTTGTGGGCAGATGTCTTTTCTATCCTTGAAACTGTGAGGCCAGGTTCATTTTCGAGTGTAACCGCTACCTCGAATGCTGTGACCAGCGTTGAATCGGCTCGCCTTCAGGCTGCCCAATTTTCTTACTTCAGCTTTGTTACACTCAGCACGCTTGGATACGGGGATATCACTCCTCTAACCAGGCCTGCCAGGAACCTGGCAGCTCTTGAAGCCATCTTTGGCCAACTTTATTTGGCAGTTCTAATTGCGAGACTGGTCAGCCAACAAGGGACATCGAAATCAAAAAGCAAAGGTTGAAGGTCAGTCTGTAGATTGTCGGTCAGCGCGCAATTCTATGGTCAGACTGAAGCGCTCAATTGCAATTGAGGAATTGAAAAAGAATAGAGAGTACTAACTTTCGAGCCACTTCTTAATTCTGGAACGCAGGCCTGCTGCATCGAGCTTTTCCATTTCAGCCAAGACATTAACAAATTCCTGGGCGTCCAGCAGGTAGCATTGATCGATGAAAAACACGGCCACAATTACCCCTTGAGGGTGCTCCGGGCTGATAGACCGGCTTTTCAAGTATTTGGAAAATGTGGGGTAGTACTTATCTCTGAAATCCTCCCAAGGTTTCTCCGCGCTTAAGATCACCTCATAAAATAACTGCCTCAATCCGGTGGTAGCCATCTCTTTGAAGGATTCTTCCAGAGTGCGGTTGTAATCTGCGCCATGGATGACACTGAAGGCTCTTGAAATTATACTGGCGCCGTAGTCAGACATAACAATTTTCGAAACCATTCAAATGATAGAGGGCACTTGTTTCGATTTGCCGCCCTCGATAGGCAGGCTCGACTTCATGTATCCAATCGATTGCAACTTGGTATAAAATGAGTTTCGAAAACCCTATGAGAGAGCAACTTTCTCATAGACTAGAAAAAAAGTTACTTTTCAAAAATACTTCAGTATTCAGCGGCAGATAACTATCCTGTATTCGGCCATTCGGCAGTTGGTGATAGGTTAGTCGGAGCCCGGTCTCTGGCACCATTCAATATCTTATTATCATTTCCCGCTGTCCTTACAGTTTTCTCTGATTCATTCAATTCCAAAAGTCGAATCGTCGCAATCTTGAGGAATCTATTATGGCAACGCCAATATCGAGAAGGGAATTTCTGGACGCATCCACCTCTAGCGTCCTAGCGTCTGCTTTGGTTGTCCATGCTAATAGCTGGGCTGCGACTCCGGGAGAGTCTTCTCAGGAAAAAGTATTGGACCCGGTGGGGATATTCTGGATCCTAACGGTTCCTAATCCCAGCTTCCATGAACAATTAGCCGCGAAAGAGCTTGAGCGTGGACTCCGGAAACTTCGATTCTCTCAACCACAACGAAGAGGATTTGTGCCGGGACCGGTTACGGAAAAGCAAGATTTCCGTTTCGAGATCAGTACTGAAACGGGAAGGTTCAAGAATTCGGAGGACTTTGAGGTTGCTCTTCACAATGCTGGTCCGAATCAAAGCAGCACACTGGTGAAATTGACAGGCGCTACGCCGCTCGCGGCGCTCTATGCAGTCTATGATTTCCTCGAACGGCAGGGAGCTTTCTTTGGCCTTGATGGAGAAGTCTACCCTTTGGAACCCCGACTCAGTTTGAATCTTCCACCGAGCGGTCAACCATGGCTAGGAACACCACGCTTTAGCACTCGTGGCCTCGTTCCTTGGCCGGACTTTTTGAATTGTATTTCGGTGTTCAATGCAGAAGATCATCGCGCTTATCTCGAGGCCATGCTCCGAATGCGGTTCAATACGCTTGGGCATTCACGTCTATGGTCAATCGAATTACTGGGTGGAATCGTTTTTGTCGTTTGAGTATGGTCCTACCGGCCATATCGCCTTCACCGATACAACGGCGACGAATCGATGGGGATACGTGCCCCAGAAGACGTCGCGTTTTGGGATGGGTGCCAGTCAATTCTATGACGGTGAGGTATTTGGCTCAGATGCCACACGGCTCGCCCGCAATACTTGGGAGGCAGAGGAATTGGCCCAGCAATTATGGAGAGATGCTTTTCAGTATGCGGGAAAGCTCGGGATCCGCACTGGGGTCGGATTTGAACCTTATCAGATCCCTGGGGAAATCCTGCAAGCAGCGCCTCCAGAAGCCCGCCTCGATCCAGAATCCGAGAGCCATGCCCGTCCGCGACTGGATCCGGAATCAGTTGCGGCGCGGGATATCCTGGAGATTCGACTTGGCCGTTTACTGGAGACTTATCCCACCGTCGATTACGTTTGGCTGTTCGAAGATGAAGGGATGAGCTGGCGGAGCCACAAAAACAAGACTCCTCTTTCCGTGACTCCTTTCAAGATAGCGCACAGCTTCTTACAACGGCATGCACCCAAGAAACGGATGGTTATTTCCGGCTGGGGTGGGGTCGCTCGTCATTTCGAAGATTTTCATCGAAAGCTTCCCGAAGACATTATTTTCACAGGTCTCAGCGATATGCTCGGTTGGGATCCGGTGAATGAAGCTTATGGAAAATTGGAAGGGCGCGAGCGATGGCCCATTCTTTGGGTCGAGGACGATCCCTCTATGTGGTTCCCACAATTTCATGTCAACCGGTTTCAACGGGATATGAAATTAGCCGAGGAGTATGGATGCCAGGGATTACTTGGAATTCATTGGCGCCACAAGATTACCGATCCGACGGCGGGCTATCAATCAGAGGCTTCGTGGGATAAGTCGCTCTCACCCGCCACTTTTTATGAGCGGTATGGAAAGGCACTAGCCAGAAGTCCGCGCGGGGAAAAGCTCGGCCAGATTCTTGAGTCGACCGACCGGGAGCGAAAGATTCTCTCTACATTCTCCGGGGTGTACCAGAATGGCCATGCCGTCACGAATGAATTTGCCGGCGATTACGACGAAGGATTTGTATTCTGGAAAGGATCTGAAATTCCTGACTCTGTTATGCAGACGCAGAAAGAAGTCGCCAATGCCTTACGTGAATTGACTGTTCAAGCCTCCAGCCCCGAAGAACGAGAACGAATGGAATATATTTCAAAGCATGTTGAGATGCTGGTCCCCTATGCGACAGCCTGGATTGCCTCCGTCCAGATCAACAAGCTCTTGAAGAGGGCAGTAGAGTTAAAAAAAGCAGACAAAGCGGAAGAAGCTCGAAATTTGATCGAAACTGAAGCTGTGGAGCTTTGGTATCCACTGGCGAATGCGGCGCGCGAGGTGCTCTTAAATTTTCAACAGATCGTCAGCACACGCAATGATCTGGGAAGCCTGGCGTCAATGCATAATAAATTAGAGCGCTTGACACTCTTTCGTCTTCCCGCATCGATGAAAGAGTTCCTGGGTGAGTTGTCGGAGCCTGTTCGAAAGGCACAAATTGAGCTTGTCAAACCCGATCCCATGGCATCCCCACGTGTTTTTCTTCCTACCCGGCCAACCCTTTTGCTGAAAGGAGAAGCGGTTCGGCTGTCTGCAGTAGCCCCTGGAGTTGATTCGGTTACGGGCATCGTGTTGTTTACAAGAGCCTGGGGAGAGACAAAGTGGTTTCAGAAAAAAATGCAGCTTGCCGGTCGAAGAACTTATACAACCCAGCTCGGGCCCTTCGATCCGAAAGTAGGATTGGTGGATTATTACGTTGAGGCTGAGATATTAAGAGAATCCAAGGCGGCAACTCTTACGGCTCCATCTGAAGCTCCGAAAGATACCTATACGCTCACGCTTGTGTAGGTACTATCGGCAAAGCATGCGCCAGCTGAAATCGCTCCGCGAATGCTTTGCACTTACAATCGATCAGAAATCAAGGATTAACAATCAGCAATCCCCAATCGGCAATCTCAAATTCCTACCCCCACCACTCTTCACCTGGGAAGAGATGCTCGCGGACGTAGTCCCAATTAACTTCGACGCCAATTCCCGGCTTGTCTGGAATCTGAATATATCCATCCTTGATGATCGGGCCATCTGTGATGATGTATTTCTCCCAATCATCCGCTTTGTTTCCCACGCTGTGTTCGTGAGCCTTGAAATTTGGCATCGCGGCACAACACTGGGCTGACGCCATGAATGCCAGAGGGCCTGAAGCAATGTGTGCACACACGGGCATGTAGAAAGCATCCGCGAGGGCAGCGATCTTCTTGGACTCCATCAATCCACCCGCCTTGGGAATATCAATTTGAATGATATGGCATCCCTGCTGGATGATGAAAGGCATATAGCCTTGCAATCGATAGAGGTTCTCTCCGGTCAGAATAGGAACGGGTGACTGCTCGGTCAGTTTTACCCAGGTTTCCGCAAACTCAGGGGGCATCGGGTCTTCCAGCCAGACAGGACGAATGAAAGCAATCGCGCGAGCGAGGCTTAGCGCAGAGATCCAATCCAGCTCCCAATGACAGTGAACGGCAATATCGATGCCGTCGCCCAGTGCTTCCCGCAAATTGCCGTAGCCCTTCACATTTTTGGAAATTTCGAGATTATTCAACTGACGATTTTGAGGCTCATGGGGATCCCGGTCTCGCAGAATATCCGTTTTGACAATCTTGAATCCATAACGGCTATTCTTGACCCGCTCGGCAAATTCACGGCAGGAATCCATATCTAAGAGATTACTGGGCGAACTGGTCGAATAGACCTTTACCTTGTTGCGGTACTGGCCACCCAGTAATTTACACACGGGAACCCCTAAAATCTTTCCCGCCAAGTCCCAAAGGGCTATCTCGATTCCGCTGATAGCCGTTATCGTGACACCGCCGATTGCACCCGAGCCTCCCGTGTAAACAACCATCTTGGTATACAAGCGGTCGATATCAAGGGGGTCCTCTCCGATAATCATGGGCTTGAGATAACCGAGCATAACCTCTTTGATTCCCCGGCCCCAGTATGATTCCCCATAACCGGTAATTCCTGCGTCGGTTTCAATCTTTACAAACGGACACTCGCTAGTCGCGCCCTTAACAATCATCACCTTCATGTCCGTAATCTTCACTTTATTGCGCAGTGGCGCCGCTATTAGGGAATAGGTTTCAAGAAACGAGGGAATTGCGAGTGACGTCGCAAGCGTCTTCAGGAAGTGGCGCCTATTCATAGGGAATGACTCCTTTATGCAAAAAAAATGCGAACATCCAATTTAATGCTAGAGTGCGCGTCTTGACCGCCAGAGGCCGCCCGGATAACCGTGTTCCAAGAGAGATTCATTGAATACGTACCGTTACAATTTCGTTTGGCTTCATTGTGACTTCGAATGTATTGTGGCTGATTGAGATTGGTTTGTTCAAGTATTCCTCGACTCCATTTGTGAGTTCGGCTGATTTTAGTTGCCAACGTGGCAAACGGGGCGTGATATTGGTTTCATTTCCAGCGGTTTCCAAAAGGCACAGGACATAACCTTGATGATCTTGAGCTACCTTCCAGGAGAAGAGAATCACATTGGAAGCGCCGGACTCCAGGAAGCCGGCCCCTTCTGCTTTTGTCATTTCCTCATAAAGCTCGGGCGGGTGTTCCATTCCAATAAATAGCGGATATGGTCTTCATCAGAGGGATAACTCTCCCTTCTGTAAGGGTATGACTCCATCCGATGAAAAGGTAGAGATTCAACGCTCTCGGCCAGAGCGGAATGTAGTTCATAACCTTTCTCGTATCCGTCGTTGTAAAAGAAATAGGTTCGTTTCCAGCCTTCACGGATTAACGGCATTCGGCTGGAATCGAAGCCCAAACTCACTTCTTCCCCATGCTCCATAACGACATACTGGTCATCCGACCTCTGAAGCAACGGAAGAACATCTCCGAAACGTGTCAGCAGGCCTGTATGTGTCCCCCAATCCGCGCTTGATTCTATTTGAGAATAGTCAAGTCGTTCGGGCACTTGGCCGCCGGGAAGAATCCGTTTAGGATACCCCAGCCAGTGTAGGTCGGCCGTAACCAAGGAGATCATGACAGATTGCATCATGCGTGTATTGATTGGTCTAGAACTCAAAGGCACTCTTTCGGCCGTTTCGGCAACACGGATTTGGTCATAATAAATGGTACGGTTCGTGCGGATTCGAACAAACTGTTCTCCAGGATGAAGAAATCTTGATAGGTCAATTACTATGCTTCGAGGGAGACCGGCCGCAACACCCAGATCGCTATTCGCCAGTCTCCATCGCCCTTGGTTGTCCATTACCTCGAGGATAGGTCCCCACAAAGTCTGCTTGGCTTGGGCTGCCGCGACGATGGAGGCGGAAGAATTCCAGTAGCTCCAGCCATCCAATATCAACACCGGATCCCTGGCTGTCTTCAAGTCTCCAAGATCCAAAGTGAGTGACCATTCTCCGGCGAATCCTTTGAATGGAAGAGCCGAGAAATGCTCAAAATAGCACCGATCTTCTTTGAGAAGCAGACTGGTGACATCATGTCCATGCTGATCAACGACTCTTCGAACCGGGCGCACCCCGCGGAGAGCACAAAAACTGACCGGTTCTCGATTCATTGGTTCGTTGACCATTTTTTCGTTGGAATAGACTTCTAATTCCTCGGGATGATCGATGGCCAGAAGAGCAACGTGATCGAGATAAGTGACCTCCTCCAATGGGTTCGTGAACCGAATCTCCAGAGAGTGATCCGGTTTCGGCTTAAGTTGCTGTCCGGTAATACGCACCCATTCATCCGGGTCGGGCTGCCAGAACTGATCGGGTGCCACCAATTCTCCAAGGATCCCAGCCCCAAGAGTATCGGTAATAAATTCAAAATATTTTCCATTCCAGGTAAATAAAGATGGACAGGAATTCACGTCCAACAGAGGTTCTTGTACTGTGACCACACGATTTGCGGGTGTATCCTTAAGTGTCCAGCGGACTCCGGAAGGGAAAACAGCCCGCACAAAATCGATTCGATCTTGATTACCCAGATTGAAAGTGATTTCCGGAGCATCACATCCTCCACTGGGATTGCCTGCGTGCAACTCCTTTCGTTCCCATTGGCCCACTGAACGGACTTCAACTTTTGTGCCGATGCCCAGCCGATTACTCTTCACTTTACCGGGGACCGCATAACCTTCGAGTCGGACTTTAAGCCAGTGGGCCGGTTTTGTTTCGTTCTGGTTTAAGACGACGGTATTATTGGCCCGAACGATCAATTCGTCGACGGCGCCATCCCCATTGAAATCGCCATAAGCACGAGATTCTCCTAAAGGCAAAGCTGCCGGGAGTCCTTCAGGAACCGAATGCGATTCGATGAATTTGCCGTCTTTGTTATTCAGAAAAAGCTGGGGCTTCCCGGATAGGTCGTAAAGAACGAAGTCGATGGCCCTGTCTTCGTTCACATCAGAAAACCAGACACTTCTCGACCGGAAGTCGGTGGCGGCAACATTAGCTTGGGCCGCTATTTCTTTGAATGTTCCATTACTATTGTTTTGAAAGAGAAGGTTCCCCTGGGCCGGAAAGTCATCAGGGAATCGAATTTCGGTTTTGACGGGCAATGGAGTCAAATCCACTAAGCAAGTCACATCAATATCCAGATCGCCATCATGGTCAACGTCGGCAAAAGCGGCTCCAGTCGCCCAAGTCTGGGGGCGCAGTGATCGTGAAATTCCCGAGGATTGAGTGACGTCTTTGAATTTTCCCTGGTTATTTCGAAATAAGGTGAATCTCTCCATAGCCGACCACCAACAAATCTGCCCAACCGTCATTATCGTAGTCTCCCCAGGCACAAGCTGGTTCCCTGGAGAGGCGTTTCCGCCAGGCCGGTTTTCCGCGTAACGTCCTCGAAATGCCCGTCCGCTTTCTGTTCAAACAACCCGGCGGCCTGATTCCCAGTAACAAAAAAAAGATCCAATCGCCCGTCGTTGTTGTAATCGCAGAACGAGGCTCCCGCTCCGCTGGCAGCAACTAGTTTCTTCAGGTGGGATGGGTCTGCAAACCAACTGCGTGGAGTGGATTTACCGCGTAATATTTTGGAAATTTCTTCATCAGTCGGTTTGACCGCGGTATTGAGTACAACACCAAGTGCAGAAGTGACGTCCGTGTAGCGAGGAACTGGAGTTACGATGGGGACTGACAGCGGTTGGGACTCCGCAATGGCTTCCGCGTATTTCCCTTGTTTCAAATATTCCGTCGAACTCTTGGGGGCCTCGACTACACGTACACTGGAAGACTCCAATTTTCTAAAATTTTCCAGTTCGGTCTGAGCCTCGTCTGCTTTACCTCCCCGGCTGAGTGCCATGTAAAGGTTGTAGCGCATCCGGCGTTGATAAGGGAGCAGTCTGGCAGCGTGCCGAAAAGGTTCGATGGCTTCTGCGTATTGACGGTTCTTGCTGTAGCAATATCCCAGGTGAAACCAGCTGTTCGGGTCTTCGGGGTCTGCCCGGGTCACTTTCTCAAAGTGGACTCGCGCTTCTGCGAAAGCGCCATTCATTTCGCGGAGAAGACCTAGAATATAGTTGGCATAAAGGTTGTCTGGAGACTCCTTCAGGACCTGTGCCATGGTACTGAGGGCTTTGTCCACTTGCCCCGCATAATAATAGGCCATTCCAAGATTGATTCTGGCGGTCAGATAGTGTGGAGAACTCTGCAAGGCAGCTTCAAACTCTTTGATGGCTTCCGGGAAGTATTTTGGGTCTTTAGGGCCGGCATCCATCAAAGCAACACCGAGGTTATTATGCCGGATCGCTTCGTCTGGCGGTCGAAATGGAGCGGTTGACCGGCAAGAAACAATGACAAAAAAGAGGGAGGTACAGAGAGCAAGGGGGAGAAGTGAAACAAACCTTTTTGGAGCGAACCTTTTGTGCAATTGAAAATCTATTTTCAATGGAG
Source organism: uncultured Acidimicrobiia bacterium (assembly GCA_963810905.1). Classification (GTDB taxonomy): domain Bacteria; phylum Acidobacteriota; class Terriglobia; order Versatilivoradales; family Versatilivoraceae; genus CAWBAT01. The sequence goes on from CAWEPG010000001.1 coordinate 77,905, forward strand.
TAACCCTTGGCGTCTGCCCCCGGTTTTTGGAGTTTGATATTTGTGCGGGCTTGAAGCGTGCCTTACCACGTTGTGGTGCAAGCGTCCCGCCTGTATTTGCAATAGGAAAACCTCTTTCCATAATTTTTACTGAGAACTTTGGATGTTGCGCGGCAAGAACATTTGCCAATCGCTTATACTCATTGTCCATTACGGTAATCGAGAGGTTTGGGTCTTTAAGATATTTTCGGAGGGGCAGCCAATAATCTCCGAAGATACTTTGACGGGCTAGGGCTCGCCAACGCAAAGCCGGGTCTGCTTTGACGTCCCCTTCTTCCGTCCATTTCAGAGCAGGCTTCTTCAACTCTCCACGCTGGACAGTTAGCTTGAACCACTTCCAAGCCTCTTCTCGATCTCCCTTCCGATACTTGAGATACCCGAGCAGGTAAGGAGCAGCCATACTCATGGGATTGTCTGCATTGGCACTCTCAAGCTTTTGCCGGGCTTTTTCCCAATTGCCTTGTAACAAAGCCACTTCACCCAGCGCCAATTGAGCGCCGCTGTCGGGATCAATGGAGAGGGTCTTTTCAAATATTTTTTCAGCTGCCTTTAGATCCTTGGTTGGTCCTGGTTCCAAGCTGCCATAGATCAGGCCCATTTGCATATAGCCGCGAGAGGATCCTTGAGGATTGATTTCGATCAATCGAGCATAGTTATCAAGAGCCTCCCGGTAGCGGCCCAGCTCCAAGTAACAATTACCCTGGTAATAAATACTGTCTTCATGAGTGGGTCGCAACTCGAGTACCCGCTGATAGAGTCCTACGGCTTCGTTTAGCTCTCCCGCAGCTCGTTTCTGGCTGGCTTGTTTGTAAGTATCCCAAAAAAGTCGGTTTCCTTCTGCCTGACTCGCTGTCTTCTGCTCCATTTGAGCCGCTTTGCGCGACAGGATCATTTTGAAGACAGCGATACTTACAAACGCCAGCAGGACAAATGTAGCGGCGATCCAAAATGACGACAAAAGCGAAGATTTCATTTTCACGATCGAGTCTCCCGAGGAGCGTCCCAGTTCGGACATCTATCTCACATCGAACGTATGGATTCTCCAGGGCTGCGCCTTGAATTTCAGTTGTGATTGAGTCAGCTGCACAGAGCCCAATGTCCGCCCTAAGAGATTGGTTTCAATAGCACTCTTGATATCAATCCCAAAATCAATTTCGGTTACGGTTTCCTTTCCGCCGATTTCAACGACTCTGAGTTCATATCCTGTAGGTTTCGTATAGAAGGCGGAGAGCATGACATTTTCCGGGCTGAGAGATAAGAAACTGCGGCGACTTGGCAGTGTGCCAGACTGTTGTTTGGCTTGGACCGGGATGAGCCTTTGCGTAAACTCCTCGGATTTTCGCACACAGTGGGATTCGCCGAACTCTTTTCCATGCGGGCACAGGGCATGCCGGTACTCAGCATAACGAGGCCATCCGAATTCCCCTGTAAAATGGGATTCCCACTCACGAACGGCCAAATTAGAAATTATTCCATCTTCTCCGTACTTGAAGTATTGGTTCCCTGAGTGAAGGAGGAGAAGGCCGTCACTTTCGCCCAACAGATCGAGGAATGTCAGGGCATGAAAGAATCGATGGGAGGTTGGTTCTACACCAAACGGGAAATCGCGCAGGATGGACATTGGAGAAAAAGAGGGAGCCAGATTGAGCCAATAGCCCTCTTTAATTTCTACGGGAAAACGACCCTCATTATCCAGGGCATCGACGGCTGGAGGTATTTCCGCTAAGACGCGGCTGACGACTTCCACCCAAGGCGAGCGAGATGCTAAGGTAATATAAGTTTCAAACTTCAAGAGAGGCCAGTAATGGCTGGCTTTGACGGTTGCCCGAACAGGACCTTTTTCAATCCACCGAATGCTGGACGGCATGGAGGCTTTCCAGTAATCGATCGCACTGGGCTCTGGCTGCCCTTGATTGAGAACCAGTTTTGCCTCCGATAGGGAAGAGTCGAAGACCGCCGGGATCCTCATGGCGTCTGGAGGATATTTGCTGTGAACGAAAACGCTCCTCAGGGGATAATCTTGATTGGGTCTTCCCCGGAAGATTGGGAAGGAACACTTCTGACCATCTAACATCTCCCGGCCGGTTTTCTTATCTACTAGGCTAGCAATAGCGCCATGAGACGCACCCAGTCGAATCTTTAGGTGTTCATTCTCCAGCTCAAGAGTCTCTTGATTAATCTTGAGATCAGTAGGAAGTTCTTCAGGCGCTTCGTTTGTGAATTCGAGGGAAAAGGTGGCATAACCAACGCTGGGCGTCTTTTCTGCAAGAAATGCCAGACTGGCGATTTGCAGGTTTCCGTTGTTATCCCGCTCGCTTTTGACTAATTGATGGGGAACGAGCCGGCCTGCGCTCATCCTTGATGACCACGTTCTTCGCTTTTTGATTTTGTGGATAAATCTTTCCCGTTACGACAACTTCGGATCGATCCCAGGCGCTGGGGTTGAATACTGCGACAAACTGGGTTGTTGGTTTGCTGCTTTGGGTGTTGATTCGTTTTGCAATCTGGCCGACGGAAGACTCGAGGATCGATTGGGACTGATTTTGAGCAGCACTCAAATGGTTGAATCCAATGGCACCCCAAGTGAAATTGTGAAAATCCTCGCTTCGGTCGATAGGTAAGTCTTCTGAGAAGACAAGTGATTGCATTCCGTAGGATGGATCCGCAGTGTGCAATAAAACCCTCTCTACGGCTCTTCCACCATTAAGATCTGGTTGCCGTGCACGTCTCGGTTGACGACTTTCTTCCCACCCGGGAAAACAACTTCGACCAGGTCCGCAGTATTGCTTTGTCCCAGTCCGAAGTGTGCCGTCAAACTGTTTTGGGAAAGGTAAGATGGCTGGGAGCCAATCTGCTGCATTTGAGTTTTGTCTCCCTGAGTCACTTTTACAATAGTTCCCAGCCCGAAGATGTTTTTCTTGCCCTTGACCTTGATTTGCAACCAATGTTTCTGGTTGCCTCCTTCATTGCGAAGCAGCCAGGCCTGCCCGCTGTGATTCACGACCACGACATCGATATCCCCGTCGTGGTCAAAATCTGAAAAGGCGGCCCCGCGTCCTACAGTCCGTTGCTGGAAAATCTCTCCCGCAATGGCACTAACTTCAAAGAATCCTTCAGTATCCCCTTTATTCCAGAAAAGCATGTGGCGCATGGGGATCAGTTTGTGTTTGTCTTTTTCATCCTGAAACGTGCTGCCGTCTATCATGAGAAGATCAGGCCGTCCGTCGTTATCGTAGTCGAAGAAAGACGTTCCCCATTTGACGTAATCAAGGGAAATTTGGCCCAGTCCCTCTTGATCTGCGATATCCATGAACACCATCTTTCCGGGCGGGGCACCGCGCGAACCAATGAGCATGTTATTAAACAGCGCGCATTCCTGAGCCAACCAGTGAGTGACAAAGATGTCGAAGTCGCCATCCAAGTCCCAGTCTCCGACGGCCAATCCCATGGCCCCACGGTAATCCGCGACCCAGGCTGAATGAGAAACGTCATCAAATCGGCCATTTCCGAGGTTATGGTACATGGCATTATCGGATACATCGTTAGCCACGTAGAGATCGAGCCAGCCGTCCAAATCAAAATCACACCAGGCTGCGGAGAGACTCCGGCCCGTCGGGTTATCCACGCCGGCCTGCTTGGCGATTTCCGTGAATTTCCCCTTCCCATCGTTACGGAATAGCAGGTTTCGTTGGGGAGTATAAGAAGAGGGATTGAGGGTATAGGGAACTTCCGCCTCAAATTGCATGGAGACCTTTGTCACATCTTCGCTTCGAAATTGATATTGCACATAACCGCAAATGTAAAGGTCGATGTCCCCATCTCTGTCATAGTCTGCCCAGGATGCTCCAGCCCAGAAGCCTTTGAACTTGCTGAAGCCTGAACTCACACTCACATCAGTAAAAGAACCATCATGATTATTGTGGAAAAGATAAAGGTCCGGATAAGAGGTGACCACTAAATCCAGCCAGCCGTCGCCGTCAAAATCCCCCCAGGCCGCCCCCATGCCGATGATCCGAAGGGACAAGCCGGCCTGATCGCTGATATCCGTGAACGTGCCGTCACCATTATTCCGATAAAGCCTGCAACGGGCTGGAGAATGATCTCGCTCTGATGTTGTGAGTGTCAACGGGCCGCTGATATTCACGATAAACAGATCATCATCACCGTCATTATCGAAATCTCCCCAAGCAGCGCCGGAGCCCATGTCTTCGGGAAGTTGAGTGGACCGGTCTTTGAAAAAATGTTGGAAGTTGATGCCTGCCTGCTTGCTCGTCTCGGCAAAGGTGACTTTCGGGGAATCACTAGGAACCTTTCGTTCCAGATCTGCAGTGATGCCTTCTACTCGGACTTCAGGCCTATAGCGGGCAACCGGACTACGGTGTAGGATGAAGATAACCAGGGTCCCCAAAACGATCAAACTGAGCAGTGAAGTGCGAAGAAGAAGACGCTGTCGTGGAGTCATTGTGTGTCGTGTTCTATGCCAGTCGAGCCTGATGAGCCAGGAGCTTGTAGGGGGAACGCATTCGCCAGTTAGTAAGTCACTCAACTCGGCATTTCTCACCCAATGCAGTACGCTATGCCCATTCTTTAAGAAACAATTTGAATGACCGCATTTTGTTCATGCATGTCCGTCACTGGGGATGTGAGGAACTGGCCCTCAAACTCGTTGAAGAAACCGACACTACGGATAAAATTGAGCAGGAATTGGTCAACTTTACGATAGCGTAACTTTGCCGTGATGGTCAGCAAGCCATGCTTGGGCGCCTTAAAAGCAAATTCGCCTTCTGCAGGAGTTCTCTTGTGCTTTGTGAGAAACAGTTCAGGGCAGAGGAATGAAAATTCTGCTGTATCCGAGAAGCCCGGAAAGAGTGACCGTCTATTGCGAACACCCACCATTTCCCAAAGATTGTGGCGGTCAATGAGATTCCCATACTGATCGACGGGTTCAGCCTTGAAGAGGAACGTACCCGGCTTGATGAATCCTTTTTCATCCACCGTTCCTGTCTCATACAAGACTTTTCCGTCTTCGTCTTTGGCGACCAGTTCAATCCACGCTTGGATAATGTCAAGAGGGCCCGTGGGGAAGTCATGACCGACTTTGTTCGAGGTAATAACACACTTCATCTTAATCTCTTCTCCTGGCCGGACTTGCTGGGGAGTAATGAGTTGGATCGAAACGGCCGGAATGTCTGTTTTGTGCCATTTCTCTTCAATCTCCGGAATGCGGAAATGTCCTTGGAGCCAATCCTTGGTTAACTGAATTTGTTTGTCTGAGCCGGGAAGTTTTAACAGTAATGGCATTAGCTGATTCGCACCAATAAACCGGTGAGAGCGGTGCATCCCGTCACTGAGTGTGCGATTATAGTCGGCAGAATCACCGGAAGCGGGATCTGTCGACTTCACCAGAGGCATGTGGCATTCTCGACATTCGATGGTTCGCTGAGCTTGTTTGAGGTCCTTTGCCCATTTGCTCATGCGCCAATTGTCATACTGATTTTGCAATTGGACCCAGCCGATCTTGTTAATCTCTTCATCCACAAATTGCTTGTGACAGGCAGCGCAATATTCAGGCTTTTTGTACATCATTTTGGAAAGTCCGATAACGTGCTCTCGAGGGTATGAGCGGATGAGAAAGTCCCGCACATACCGCCAGCTAGCCTTATGGGTTCCGTCATATTCGAGTTCGCCGATGTAGCGGGGCGGAGCCTGAATGGTGTAATAGGCATTCCCTTTGATATCGGTTTCTCTCACCGAGTGACACGACAGGCAGGAAATTCCTTCGCGATAACCGTTCAGAGTGGTGAGCTGCGTCTCATCACTGGAGATATTCTTCGTTCCGGAGAAAAGAGAAATAGGGTCATGGCAGCCGCCACAATAGCGGGTTGAAGTCGGGCCGTTTTGTTTGGCCATCGTCAACTGGATTGCCTGAAACCCCTTGTCCATTGCAGAATACCGATGAGCGGAAGGTATCCACTCCTGGAGAATCTGTTCGTGGCAACCACTCGTCCCGCAACTCTCGGAGCCTGATAGCAACTTGACGTCAAGAGGCTGGTTATCTTTAGTTCTCGCCAAGCTAGGTGCAAAGGGTCGATTTTTGCCATAAATAGGGTTATGCGGCTCCCACAGGTCGTAATCCGCAGGGAATTCTGTCATTAGTTTGGGTCGAGTATAGGCAAACGAAACGAGACCAATAATCATAAAAAACAAGGCTGTCAAGCCCGCCACGGACAAACCGAATGCCTTGGCTGCATTCCAAATAGGAGCCACGGCCTCTGTGGATCTGGCTCTGGCATCGCGAATCAGGATTATGACGAGATGAGAAATCAGAAAGGCTAAGAGAGCAATCGTGGTCCAGTCATGGACCGTGCGCCAGAAATAACCAATCCTCGTTCTGAATACGGACTCATACGTCAGCACCAATCCCGAACCCACCGAGGCGATGAGGATGAAGACTGTTAAATACCCCAGAAGCTTTGTTTGAGTGAGAACGTGCTCTCGGTAGACCAGCCAGTGTCGAATCCCGTACCAAACGAACGGGACCAAAAAAATCAGACCGAGAATCGTGTGGATGAGGACGTTGAGCTGATTAAATCGGCTGAAAGGCAGCAGCCAAATCATCAAGCCACTGAGAGACAGAAAGACCAAAGCCCCTAGACTCCAGATGGCAAGTCTGGACTTCCACTCTGCCAATCGGTCCACGTGCTTGGCCATCGGACTTGTTCCATTATTGATATTCATTGAAAGATACCTCCCAATGCGTCGTACGATAGGTACTTTGGTTTTTTTCGCAGGTCACTCATTGGGCGGGAATCCATGCCCCCTATTGTGCCTGGAGAGATGAATGATGCCCTTCAATCGGGGAACTTCGTTTAGACTAGGCGCTTGATTCGGACGTTGTGTCATCGTTCTGTAAAAAGTTTCACCTTGCTTGAGAAGCCGGGTGTGTCTTGAGTTTAGTCACTTCCGCTCTTGTCTCGCATTCAATGATTCCATCAAAGTAAGGGATGATTGAAACTGGCCCTTCCAGTCCATCAAGATCGATTTTGGCAAGATTTTTATGAGAGGGACCAACCGCCCGGCGGTTTGCCTCCGTGTTGGTCACAAGGATCTTGAGCCGATTCGATCCCGGTTTCATATACTGGCTAATGTCAAACCGATAGGGACGCCAGACTGCTGTTCCCACTTTGACCTCATTGAGGTAAACCTCTGCAACCGAACTGACGCGACCCAAATCCAGCAACAACCGCTGCCCATGATAAGAACTAGGAAGTGAAATTTGCGTTTCGTATATTCCCGTTCCGGAAAAGTTGGCGAGACCCACAACGGTCCAGGGCTTTAATGAAAAAGGGGTGAATCCTGTTTGAAATTCGACGGGGGTACTGAGCCGTTCTCCTTTTTGTGCGCAGATCGCCAGAATATTTCTCCCCAAATCCAAATGCTTGCGAAGATCGATTGTTTGACCAATGGAGTGATGAAGCTCAACGCCATTGATGTAAAGATGATAAGTTCTTGCGAGGGGAAGGGGATTGAGGGAAACGCAACCCGGTGGAACCTCAAGCCGATACCAGCGGTATCCCGAACTATCGGGGGTAGGACTTTTGATTCCTGTAGGGGCTAGACTGCTGACAACGTCATGGAGAGTGTTCCCGGATGAATCGGCGACACGCAAGGTAAAACCGTAAAGGCTGCTACCGGTAGCTTTCCCAAGACCTACTTTTACCAGAACCTGATTCCAACCCGCTTGAAGTTCGACTGGAATATGGTTGGCCCAATTGTCGTTAAAGTCATACCAGAAGGGATGTCGCAGGTTTTGGAAAACGAGCTTTTGGTTAAGCCACAAGCTCGCATTGTTATCAGCACCCAAGATCAATTGGGCGTTTTGGGTCTTCGGAGAGTAGAGGTAAGTATGAGCGTAGCAGACGATCCACGTCTTTCCATGCGTTGATAGAATGCGATCGAATTGAACGATATGCGCGTTGTCGTCGTAAGCTCCGTTCTTGATGTCGACCCTGCCAAAACCCAACTGAAGTGTCGGTTCATCACCAAAATATTGCTTCCAGCGAAGCATCTCCCCGTCCACTCCAGTAAATTCCTGGACCGGCATCGAAGCTTTGTTCCGGCGGCAAAGCATTCAATGATGCACTATCGTCTTCGTTGGAAAAGGGACCCACGAGATTCCAATCCCGGATGGTATTTTGCGACTCTGAAAGCCAGAGAGAGGGCCAGTCTGTATCGTCGAAATCTTTTTGAGCCCAGCCACTCGTCAGACTGTCGTCTCTTGCGGAGTCCCTGATTCTTGCATAGGGGATAGAGATTCTTTCTGGTTGTGGGCGAAATTGCCAATCACTCTCCAAGGCAACCGGGGTCAAAGGAGAAGGACTTGTTTTTCCTTCGTAAACTTGCCCTCCCTGGCGAAGTACCACTTCGGCTCCAATGGGATTTGCCGGCGCAACGACGTGCATTCGGATCGAATGATCGTCTCGTGAAACCACTTCAAGGCTTTCGGCGTTGGTCTTGACCAATTCAACTTCCTGGCGGGCCTTTGTCAAGGGGCGAAAAACGACGTAATACGCGTCCCAGGGCGCAAATGTCAGTCGCACTTCTGTGCCGTTTGGCCGGTTAATATAGAAAAGCGGGGTGCGTTCCCCTGTCAAAGCGTCCCATTTCTCGGGTACACCCAACTGAGAAAACAAGACCCGATTCACTCGCGATCGCTCGGTGTCATTCACGATCCAATAGTAGTGTTGCCCCAATTTGTGTCGATGCTGATAAGGCAAATGGGTCTCAGGGCCTTCCATGACCCGAACATCCTTGGCGAGATGGGCATCCAACCGCTCAATTAAGGTGTCAACTTGGGAATTAACAAAGCAGGACTTCCCACCCCCCGTGCTCTGTCTTTCGATAAAAGCCCCCGCATGGCGACCCTCTTCAGGTCCGAAAAGCTCGGCAATACCGCCTCTGATTATCACGTCATTTCCTCCGGCTTCGGGCGAAGAGTCCGGGAGGGTGCGGATGGCAAAGACCGTCCCACCGGCTTGGTAGAAATCAATCAACTTCTTCAGCGTGGAGCGCCGCATCGTTGTAAGAGGGGGCAGCACGACAGCTTTGAACCGTTGAGGGCCAATAACGAGTTCACTACCTTCAACCTTTGCCCTCTCCAAATAATCATCGTCGGCAATCGCATGATCCCATTGATGATCGACCAACTCCAATATGAGCCGGGTATAATAGTCATCGATCGCAGTCGTGATATTTTTCCAGGCTTTGGGATCGTAGACTTGTTGGTATTCCACTTCTCCCGAGAACACGGGATCCATATGGGCCCAAATAGAGGTCATGGGATAGTAAAGCAGGATGGGTGCCACGTGGCGGCTCTCGCCATTCATAAAGCTGAGACGCCGCACATAATCAGCGTAGTAGTGGAAATAGGGCCAGTAGGGCTGATTGATCCAATCTGGCGGAATGTTTGCCCGCGCTGCATCATAGTTAAAGGCGTGAGGAACGAAGAGATCGACTCCCCAAGTTGCAATGGCGTTGGTTACTTGGCGAATGCCTTCCAGGTCCAGATACGAATCGGTCCCATGGAGGCCCTCATGCTCGCAGAGGAAACGACGTCCCTCAAAATCAGCTACCGACTGGGCTACCTTGAAGCACAAAGCCTGCCTACCGGAATCTGATAAGGAATCCACACCAACCGGATTGAGCCCTCGTTCGACGGCGAAAAGATTCCCTTCGAGGGCTGCGCCAAATTGCAAGGTTTCCTCCCAACCGTGACCCGTTCGTCCGATGCCTAGCTCCTGAGCTGCGTTCGTGAGCCCTTGCCAGAAGGCTTCAGAATAGAGCTGCGTGACGGTATCCAAATAGTCACAGCGGGCCTTGATCGAGAAATCTCCTCCTTCAAAAATGAGCAACGGCAAAAATTTTCTCAGATCGTAGTGTTTGCGCATTTGGAACTCTTGAAAAAGTCGTGGAGTCCACGCGATGCGATAACCATAATCTCCTTCGTGGTCGGAAAATCCGAATTGAACGGTATTGCCAAAATAAGAACCAAAACGGCGATGGAATTCTCCGTACGTCAAATCGAAAAATAGTTTCATGGCATCCGGATTCATCAAATCGACATGCCCTCCATCAAATCCCATGGAGGGTTCGAGGAAGAAGGAAACCACAATCCATTCTCCCTCCGGCACCGACCAATTCAAGGATTGAGCGGATCCGTTAGTCGTTAGAATTCGGAGACTTTGCCCGTCGATTCGCTTTTTTCCAAACCAACGAGCGGCAACAACCGCTTGCATGGCTGGAGAAGATTGGATTGCAACAACCTGGGGGCCCTTGAAGATCTCCGTCTTGAAGGCCAGGCTCTTCATTTGATACTCGGGATTCCGGGAGAGGACTTCGCTGTGATGATTTCCAGTCATCCAGATGTTGCGAGCCTCTCCAGATGGCCAGGCGTATTCATCCACAAAATTAAAGCTAAACCCTGAGTGCTTGGATTCTTCCAGTCCGGCCCCAATGGCTTGCCACCATTCTTCAGAGAGATAAGGAGTCTCGAGTGTATTAAAGGCATAGAGGAATGCCCCGTAAACGTGCTCTCCCACCATTTTCCGGATCTGCTCTTGAATCTTGGGTCCTTCCATTTTGCCGTTCCAGAACCAGAATGGCATGGGGGAATATTTGTGGGGGGGATCCAGGAAACCTTGATAAAGGGTGTCGGAGGAGGTTTCAGAGTCCTTTGTAAGTAGCTGGGCACAGAAAAGAATTAGAAAAAAGGATATGCCTAGAAAAAGTGCGAGAAAACAACGACGGAGACGGGACCGTTTCTTCATTTATTTTGCGCTCCTTCGGCTTTAAGCCGCAAGGTTACGTAGGCGTTTGGCTTATAAGGAAACCGGACTGTATTCGCCGTTGGCGGCAATGCTTCCTTGTTCACTTCGACACCGTTGCAGAGATAGGCCTCGTTCACACGCATCGCTGGCAATGAAATTTCAGCCTGACCGGATTTTCCGGCTGTTTCCTGAAATCGGAAAATATAGCCGTCTCCATCTTCAGCCGCTTTCATGACCACCAGTTGTAGATTTGTCAATTCTTGTCGCATGAAAGATCCAGACGTTGCAGAGAGTGGCCGACCGGTGTTCTCCACGTTTGCAGAGAAAGTTGAGAGAAGGGGATAAGCGAGTAGCGGTGTGCGGGTATCGGCATCAAATCGAGCGAGCTGTTCGCGTCCAAGAGACGATCCGCTGGTGAGGGAATACCTGAACTGAAAATCCCCTCCCTGAGCGGCTTTATAATTAGTGAACCAATAGTTATTCATCACGTAGGAAAAGACGTGACCATTGTTGATCTCAAGTTGCTTGAGCCACTTTCCACGGTTGATGTCTGTGAGGGTGATTAGCGGAGCATCCGGCGTGGACCAGGCAATAGAATAGTCACCATCTCTGACATGAACCAGGTTTTGAGTGGTGAACCACTCCCGGCAGGCCCCTGGAAGTTGATCCTCATTGGGTCTGACCCAACCATTTTGGATTTGGTATTCAAAGAATGGTTTCCCGGCTGAGAATGGATAAGCAAAGTAAATGGCTTCCTTTTCCCGCGTTTCAGTTCGTGTAACCACATTATGGATATCGACTCGCTTGATGGTATCGTAAACGATGTACTCGGTTCGAAGACGAGGCGTGTTCTTGGCACTTGTTTCCACCACCAGGCGCTGCCCAAACGGAGTCTTCGTAATCTCGAGAACCTTGGCAGAAGTAGGAGAATCAATCGCCAGATTTGCAATGGTTCTGCCGTACACGTTGTCGATGAGACGCGTATCCTGACCGCCGCTTACATAGAGGTACTGGTTTAATCCATAGGCTGCTGCAGAATCCACTATCTCCCTCTGTGCTGCTTTATCGAAAAGGCTCTTGATGCTGCCATTGTGGTTGTCGACGGTGAGTCGATAGAAGGGACTCTCGATCGTGTCTCCGGTGAGTTTTAGGTTCTCCACTTTTGTCGGGGCCGTTTTATCAAGACTCCGCAGTGCATAACCCTTGTAGCCGAAGGCTGGGACATCAACTGCCATAAAACGAACCTTGCGCCATCCGTCTTTCTCAAACACGATATCCAAGGGGATTGGCTGCTGGGTGGCAAGATCGACAACATAGCGAGCTTTATCCAGTTCGACTTCGACGGGGGCGGAGCGTTTCTCATTGTGCAAATTAAACGCAAAGATTGTGTCACCTTGCACGGCCATTTGCTGACATAAGCGATTCAGTGCGCGAGCCAGTAGATTCCGAGCGTCCAGGTCGGCCCGCGTGGCATAACTTTCTTTGATCTCCCATTGGCGAGTGACGAACTCCCGATCGGGTTGCAGGATACTGGAGTAGGCCCCCCAGGTGTGCTCGTCATAGAACATCACATTTTTCCAGGCTGCGCGGAAATCTTCAGCCGGGTAACGAAACCGGGGTTCGAAGAGCGTTGCAAATCCTGCCAGCGTTTCTGCGAGAGGCAGAACCTGCTGAGAATGGCGGTTTAATGAAGTTGCTTTAGCCGTTGAGGCTGCCCCGTCTTCCCAGTAGGCACCGGCATCTCCTCGATAGACCTTTAAGCGGTCGGAATAGTGCTGTTGAATGTATTGAAAGTAGTCGGCGTCAGAGGCTACCACCAGCTTTGGGTATTGGAATTCACGATTCCATTGCTCGATGAGAGGCGCTTCGGCGGTCCTTGGAATGGCCGCGTTATCAACATAAGCCCCATAGACCATAACGGCGTCCAAAGGGTAGTCCTCGCGTAAATATCGTAGGAGAAATTGCGGAACACTGGTTTTCAAGTAATCATAACTGGCAACGGCCTCAAGGTAACCTGGCCCCGTGAGCCGCTTCCACTGGGAATAACTGCGCGCATACCACATCATGATTCGCTCCCCATTCATGCCTTCCCAGTAGAAAGGAGAGTCCTCATTCAGGCTGCTTAGCTGAAGTATGGGGGCCCGAGTCTGATTGCTTCCATTTGAAAACGCCTGGATACCCACATCGCTCAACAACGTAGGCAAGAACCAGCTGTGCGAGGGCGCATCGGTCAAACAGGCGAAATCGAAATTGCTGCCGTGCTCCCGATGGAGAGCCTGCGTGAAATACATGGCCCGGTGTAACTCCTCACCGGAGCAGATCCCTGTCATGAGATTCAGATAAAAGGCGTTGATTGCGGCGCGACCTTTCGCCGCCCAATTCAGGAACAACTTCCGGTACTGCGGCGGACGCGTGTCAAGGTAGTTGTCGACCAGCCAGGCCGTCTCGAAATTGAATTTGAAGAAGGGGAACTTTTCCAGAATATCTAACACCGTATCGGTGTTTCTGGTGTCTAGTTCGTTGACGTGAGGTTGGACGTCAGTGTACCCGACATCATTATGAACTTTCGGGCAAATATAGACCTTCCATTGTTTTGCCGGGGTAAATGAATGAGATGACTGTTGAGATTTGTCATCGAGCTCAATCTTGATCTCTGCCTTGGCTTGCTGGGACAATGCCGGAACTTCCAGCTCCTCAACCAACACACCAAAATCAGCGTCAGGAGGAGTCAATTTTTGCTGAAGGCGGACTCCTCCCACTTGAACCGTGGCTATCCCCTTTTTGAAAGGCTTGTCAAAGGGAATCCGTAACGTGCACACCTCAAAAAGCTTGCCACTCTTTTCACGATAAAATACCGTGGGCTCCAAGCGGCTCCCTGTGGCTTTTTCAGAGTTACTTGAATTGTCTTTTTGGAGCATCAAAGCGTCGTAATCCAATGACCCGATCCCAATAGGAATCAGAGTAATCTGATTCGACTTGGGGTTCAGCCAGCCTGGTTTGATGGGAACAATCAGTCGCTGCCGGGCGAGCAAAATCGAGCTGGCATCATTCGAATCCACAGCGGCGCTGCTATGCGGCTCGATAGGGAATACTCCTTTACGGCCATTAATTAGGACCTTCATCCGACGAGGTGCGCCCGAAAGAAAAATGAAGTCAGCCACGAATTGATAAGAGTCTTGAAGATTTCCATCGAGGTCGAACGCGATCGTATAAGGTTTTTCGATGGAAGGGGCATTCGGCTCGAATCCAATCGAGCCAGCTTGATGAGCTGGGAAATCCTTTTCCGGGACACTTTTCCCCACTGTAAATGTAAGACTTTCGCGAGAGCCGGGAGCAAATTCGATAGACGACCCGTCTGATTTCCCAATTCTCCATACCGTACCCGCTGGTTCAGCGGACCCGAAGAGTTTTGATTCACTTGGCTGCGAGTCTCGAAAAACAATGACCAGCAAGAAAAGCAGAATTGTGCACATAGCCCCCAAAAAAACCGATCTTTGAAGGACGAAGGCTTTTCCGCTTCCTATAATGAGAACCATCACCCCAATCGCAAAGATCACCCATAAAACGGTGCCAGATGAATTGGATGGGGACAATAATCTCCATGGGAGGTAAGAAGATGGGGATTTACGATCCGCCGCCTCGAATGTAGCGGTGTGAGATTGACCATCAAGGATGACAGATCTTCTATGATCCTGGTCACCAAAGGAAACCTGTGTCCAATGCCCGCCCCTGGTAATTTCCGGTAATCGCGAGTCAATGAATACTTTTGACCACCTGGCATCTCCACGGTAGTGAGCGCGCAGAATTAGGTGGTGGTCAGTTAAAGAGAGGATGGCCCCCGAGATTTCAGGAAGTATGATCTTCCTATTGCTCCGGAGTTCAATGCATTCGAGTATTCTCTGCTGGATGGCTGTCCTATGTTGATCTAGTTCGATGGATTCCAGCGAGCCATTATGATTTGCGTCGATTTCGGGGAAAAAACTCAAATCAAAAGGGTTGAGAAGCAACTCCAGGTGCACATAGTTCGCATCTGGCACGAGAGTCAGATAGCTAACCGGAAGGGTATGGCCGCTTACCCACGAGGAAAATCCGAGTACCCATAAAAGGATTATTTTGATTTTCTTCACGTAAATTTCTCAATCAGGAAATGGGTATTATTGATGATAAAATTTGACATAAATTTTGAAATCCTCATTCAATGCCGCGATCCCTTATGATTTATCCTTCAGAGACTTTCACCTCTGGCCTAGATTTCAGAGATTGTTTTACTCTTTAACAATGTGACCCAGGTTTCTCGAACCTTTTGCCATTCGTCATGGAAAGGACAGAGAGCCTCAGAAGGGCATGATCCCCGGCCGAGGACGCAGGTATCGAAATCGGGATCGGGCTCCAAGAAGTGGACAATTTCCCACAGAGTGATTGTGTCGGGCGGGCGGTTTAGCTCGTATCCTCCATAAATCCCTTTTACAGAGCGGAGCAGACGATGACGACGCAACTCACCCAGAACCTTCCGCAGAAATACTGGCGGAATATGTTCGTGCGCGGCAATCTCTTCTAGACCGCAACGACGATTCTTAGGCTGATTGGCCAAGTAAGCCAACGCCAAAATGCCATAGCCAGATGCTTTTGAAAGGATCATGACGAAACCTCACTTGCGTATCCTTTTGTCCTTAATGATTGATTTTAGGCAGCCGGAAGGACAATAATTAGAAGGCATTAATTTTCTAATGAAGGCTCATCAGTGCGACTCGGCGAGATCAAACAGTTGGTGGACAGCACTTCAGATTCAGCATTTGTGGTGGATTCCTCCGGACTCATTGTTGCGTGGAACCACGCAGCTGAAGAGCTGTTCGAGAAAAAAGCCGCTGAAGCGATTGGAAAACCATGTGGGCAGATTCTGCAGGGTGCCAATGAACGTGGACCGGTCTGTTCTCGCGACTGCACGATTCGGCAAGCTGTTCGGAGTCATCACCCGGTCCATAATTTTGACTTACAAGTCAAGACTTCGAACGGAATCGAGTGGTGCAACGTTTCGGTACTGGTGGCAGAGGAGATACATCCTTCGGGGCCGTATTCGATTCACATTGTTCGTTCGATTGACACGGGCAAGAGGCTGGAGATACTTCTCCGTGATTTCGCGCAGGGCCAATCGCATTCGGCAGGTGAAACGGGAAACCTTGGAATGAACTTGAACCGCTCACCGATTCTGGAGACGAATCTGACAAAACGAGAACTGGAGATTCTTCGGATACTTGCTAAAGGAAGGACGACATCAAGTATTGCTACCGAGCTTCACATTAGTCGCACAACCGTCAACAATCACGTGCAAAACATTCTGCGCAAATTAGATGTACACACTCGCCTGGAGGCCATCCGCCGGGCCGAGTACGCTGGGCTCATCTAACCCCGAAAATGCTTCATCCACATTAGCCGCGGACCGCAACTTCATGATTACTGGTTTTCCCGTTGGGTTGCCGATTTGCATGCGTGCAGAAAAGTGCCCGGGGAAACGTAGGTGGGAATATCCTGTGGGGGCTGATCTCTCGTAAGCAGGAGTACAGTTGGAAAGCCTCTCCCGTCGAATCGGTTGAATAGAGCCATGTCGTTTTTCCCGTGTTCCGGATTGACGCTGACATAAAGAATACTTTCCAGGTACTGCTTGACTTCCGGCTGAGTTAAGACGTTGCGATCTAGTCGGGCGCAATAACCACACCAGTCCGCATAAAAATATAGCACAATGGGTTTGCCGTTTTCTTTTTGCAGGCGCAACGCTTCCTGGTAGCCTGCCGAGTCCTTAAATCTCGAGGAGCGAGCGTTCTCCCGGATGCTAGCTAGGGAAGCGGTGGAGGCGTTTTTTGCCTTCGTAGGAGCAGGGGCAGGTGCTGGTGCGCCGCGAATGACTTCGGCCTTAACTGGCTGGTCACGGGAAGGATCAGCTGTAGTCGATTTTTGTTCCTGAATCCGTTTCACCTCGGCGCGGGGTATCTTTTGGATGCCGGAAGCATTCTGATACTTAACCTCATCTCCCTCTTGCCAGGCTTTCTCGACCACGAGAACACTTCCGTTCTTCAGGTAAATCACATCTCCGAAGAGTGCGAAGGCGCTCGAGAGAACAAGCGCCAGACTCAATCCAATAAGAGTTTTCATCGCTTCACCTCAATGATTTATCGGCCATTTAGGTAATCGAGTTGACGTTAATCCGGATGATTCTTTAAGGGCAACGGCTTCCCAGTTCCGTTTTACTTTGATCTGATGGTTTCACGCCTCGATCGCGGAGCTTAGAGACGAACTCTGCAAACTTGGCCACTTCAGCGCGGGTATTCTTGGCGGAGTGCGATACTTCCACTTTAACGTCTCCCCCTAGGGAGCGTCCACTCTTCGATCTTAAACCCGTCGAATTGATAACGTACCATCCTTGACGAACACTTCTTCTGCACGGCATTGAGAGACGCCGGCGGCTGTTTTGCCGTGAGGGTGCAACTGTACGAATAGACGCGATTAGGCTGCCCGGTTCCTACAAAGGAGAAGTCAACTTCCTCGGCTTTCTCGTAGGGACTGTCGTTAGGGCAATTCCACTTTTCACCGAGCGGCCGTGTTCGACGATACTTCAAACGGATCTCCGTTCTTCCACGCACCTTTCTGCGTTGCCTGAGAATAGTGGTGGAATCCGGAGGAGCACTCGCTGGTGGTTCGAGATCAAAGTATCGCACCTCAAAAACCTCTCCAGACTTTTGGGGTGCTTTGAGGAAAGCCAGGACCTCGTGAGCGTTGCGTAATCCCCCTTCAGAGGGGTCCCAGCGTACGGCGTATTCTGCCCGGGCAGGTTCGTGCACCTCCTGTTCTGTGCTAACTGAAATTGGGTGTGTGGGGTCACTTGCTGCTTGTGTCGAATTTTCCGTAGAGGTTGGGGCTGCCAATACATTTTCAGCGCTGTCAGCCTGGTTTAAAGGGCGCTGGCTGCACCCAATTATCAAGAGGATGGCTGCGAGATTCCATATCCGGATCACTGGGGTCACTTTGCGGTCTCGGGAAAACCATCGAAGAAGTCCACGACGCCGGTTTCGAGCGAGTATTCCGCTCCGACCACAAGAAGGTTTTGCTTCTCGATCAACATCTCGAGGATATGTGACCCGCTCCGCAAATGGTTCGTCGAGGCTCGGACGTTTGCCCGCACGGCCTGCTTCACGAGCTCATCCCTATCGTTTGCAAGATCGGTTGACAGTAGTGCCTCGATGGAAGGCCGGATGCGATTCACAATTGAGCGCAAGTTATGAGATTGTCTGTCCGATGGCCGGTGAAGTTCTTCCAGGGTGGCCAGGATGGCACCACACTGCGAATGCCCCAGTACGACGACCAGCCGAGTGCCAAATCGTTCTGCGGCAAACTCGACGCTGCCGACTTGTGAGGGGGCTACGATGTTCCCTGCAACACGGATGACGAACAGATCGCCAAGGCCTTGGTCAAACACGATTTCTGCCGGCACCCGCGAGTCAGAGCATCCCAGGATGATGGCGAACGGTTGCTGCCCCGCTGTAAGCTCTCTTCGCCGGCTATGGCTCAATTGGGCGTCGAGGCTCCGGACGCCCATAACGAATCGTCGATTTCCTTCTCGGAGTTGTTCGAGCGCCTCGTGCGCTGGAATCATGGAATGGTCTTATCCTTACTATCGTGTCTGCAGATCTGCCCGCCTGTCCAAAGACCCGGCACCCAGGATAAGCAGGCACGGCGGCCCTGGGAGCTTTGCGTGGACTAGTCTCATATAAGTCAGGTGAATTTGCACTACCCAAAGTATCCATCAAGTATCTTTCTGCACTCGCCTATAGTGTTTTTTCACGCTCTAGGAAATGATTGTCGATCTTCTTTTTGGGGATGATCTTTGGTTTTCAAAGTGTCTGAGGTGTCATTAGGCGTGAGGCCATCGCGGCAGCAGCGCGGGCACTCGGCGGGCATATTCCTCGTAGAGTTCGCCGAATCTAGCCCGAAGAAGTCTTTCCTCAAGGCGCACGCGGATCAGGATTCCAACCAAAGAGAGCAAAACAGCCGCAATAAGCACAGATAATGTGCTCACGGCCAGCCCTGTAGCAATTAGCATGCCGGTCATAGCGGTGTAAATGGGATTGCGGACCCATGCATACGGTCCGCTAGTTACTAGCTCGTGTGACTCTACGACTTGAGCTGCAACACTCCATTGCTTCCCTAACGTATTCACTGCCATATAACTCAAGATGAGCGAAGTGGTCATGAACAGCAAAACTAGAGCTGCCTCCCCGATCGCCACCCCAGAGGCAGGGGCTTGCGCCGGGGCAGGCGGACGCCGAAGAGCCCAGACCATGGCATAGCCTGCTCCCTGAAAGCCTATGCCCACCAAGGCTCTGCGGTCACGAGCCTGTGGCCGGGCTTGGGGGGGCCGCCTTCGAAAGACAAACACGGCGCCAAAAACCAGCCATCCAACCACTACGCTAAGGAACAGGGCTAAATCGAGCTGTCGGGCAAGAATGGACATCGGACTCCTTTCTGAGGCCTAGCCCATAACCTCGAGTGCGACACGCTCAATCCGGACTGATGCTTGGGCCTGAGGTTCCGGCTCTGCCGCGGTGGCGGCCCCTGGTAGTAAGAGTCCGCACAACACTCCAAATATCCAATTCCCCAACCTTACCTTCATCATGTGCATGCCCATCCTTTTCCCGAGACTTCGAGTCACGAAAAGGACTAATTCTTTATTCCCGATATTTCTAATCTCCAGTCAAAGCACGGCCCGATTTACTTCATAATAATTCCTTGCCCGGTAGGCATCGATAATATGTCGGCCCCGATCATTTCGGCAACGGCATCAATCGCAGACGTTTGTTGTTCATATCCGAAATAGGCATAGTCGTCCAGCAACACGATAGCCCCGGGCGAGAGTCGGTCCCAGAAGTACTGGAGCGTAGCCTGCTCGGGATGGGCGCAATTCATATCAATATGCAGGAACGCCACCTGGCTGGTCAAGATTGTAGGAAGAACGTCAGGCACAACGCCTTGTATGATGATTGCGTTCGGCCACTCGGCGAAATTCTGACGTATCCTTGCAAGGTCCGTAACATAAGCTCCCGCAGCGATTGCATCTTCGGCCACACGCCGTCTGCCGCGCTCAATCTCGACCGGGTCATATTGGTCCAGAGGAGGCCCTTTAAAGGTATCGACTAGATAAAACCGCCTTCCAACCGTGTTCCAATCAAGATGCTGCATGATAGCGGAACTGATAAATCCTGAGTTGACGCCGCATTCAACGAAATCCCCTGGTACTCGCAGACTCATTTTGGCTGCCCACAATGCGACGTGGACCCGCCACTCGAATGCCGAGTCCACTCCATTCGAAGCTATTACGCCACGTTGATAAGCTGCGCGGAAGCCGGGGGTTCGCCGGAAGTGATCATTGTGAATGGTGATCAAACCATCTTGATCGTAGCGTGCTGGTGCTGGGGGTGCTTCTGCGGAGGCTTCTTGGACGGATTCTGGAGGAATCCGAGAAACGCGAATCCCTGCTATAGCAAATACTTTCTTCAGTAGATCTTTGAGTAACCTCGTCATTCTGATTTCGACCTCCTACTTCTACAGTTGCTAGCAAGCCGCCTTAGCGCAACCTTTGGATAGCATTTCCTAACGCATGGAGCGCCCACGCATAATGATGTCTAACTTCTCACGGCCGATACCCCACAGATCATCCTCCGTTAGCCAACCTTCATTAACGAGACGAGCGAAAACCATTAGGAGCACGGAATACCGATAGTCGTACTTGCTATCAATTTCACGCCGTTTCTTTGACAAGTAGTCATGCAGATCCCAAATGGCGAAATCGTCGTGCATGTTCTTCACAATGGCAACGGCCTGTTCTTTTATCGTCTTCATTTCCCGAGCTAGCGCCTGATCAAACGCAGCGCGGGCAGCCTTCTTCTCGGAAGGTGACCATGAATATCCCTGCATCTAGATATCCTTCCTTTTCCGCTATTGATTTTAGAATTCCTTTGTAAAAGAGTTTAGCTTGGCTAAGCACAATTCTTCTCAAGCGCTGTGATTATTTCAATAGTATCGAGTGAGTCCATGATCTAGCCCCTGACCTCAAATGCAATGTTGATAGCTCGCGACTCTGTCTACGGTCTCAACGCGGCGTAGCCACCCCTGCAACTATCGGCTGAATCCATGGTGCGCCCAGAGCGAGACGTGCGCTCTCCTGAAAATTGAATCCTCCCCGGTTGATGGTGCCGAGAGTCTCTCGATTGGGATGGCAGTTGGCAGCAATTCGGCGCCAGACCGGCGTGATCAGATCCTGGACCCAGGCTCGCCGTGGCTGTTCAGCGCGCAAGTGTTCAATGAGAAGTACTGTCCCACGTGGCTTGAGTACCCGGCGCCACTCTCTTACAGCTGCCTCAGGAACGTCGACTGAACAGAGGACTAGTGTAGAGACGATCGTATCGATCGACTGGTCTGAAACAGGTAACGATTCGGCTAGGCCTTTAGCTAAGACGATTGCCACGCCCACCGCGGCAACCCGGGCCTCTGCCCGCCGCCGCATGTACGGGTCTGGTTCTACCGCGATGACTTCGGTAATTGCGGAGGATGAGTAGTAAGGGAAATTCCTCCCCGTTCCAGCGCCGACCTCCAGAACCTTGCCTTGTGCAGTCCCAAGTAATCTGGCCCGCAGAGCTGCCAGGAATGCACGCTCAGTTGATTCAACCAAGCGATCGTAAATGGCTGCTGTAATCGGGTGTGCATGTCTCATAGGTCAAGGTCTGCCAAAAGCCCACGACAAATTCTACAACAATTTGTCGTGGCTACCCGCTGGCTAATATAGATCCCATCGAACTTTCAGTGACATCGTAGGACTCTCTTGCTCCCATTTCAGAGATCGGGCAATGCTTCCATTTCATCAATCTTCGAGACATGATACATTTGCCGTATGGATCCCATCTCTCTCCTCCCCAATCTCTTTCAATGAGCCCTCTCTTCCGCGTCGACCCCATTCACCCTCAGGCCGAAATTGTATCCCGAGCAGCACGAATCTTGCATGCTGGGGGTCTCGTTGCCTTTCCCACAGAAACTGTCTATGGGCTTGGCGCCAATGCCCTTGAAGCGAATGCCGTCGAAAAGATCTTCAAGGTAAAGAGACGGCCCAATTATAATCCATTGATCGTTCATGTCAGTAGCATTGAGGCAGCGCAACAATTGGTGCGAATATGGCCAGCCAGTGCTGAAAAATTGGGTAATGTCTTCTGGCCGGGACCTTTGACTTTGGTATTGCCGAAGCGAAAGCAAGTACCCAATATTGTGACTGCCGGGTTAGACTCCGTGGCGTTGCGAGTACCGGCTCACCCGGTGGCACTCGCATTGCTTGAACTTTCAAAGCTCCCCATAGCTGCTCCGAGTGCCAACCGTTCCATGCAGCTATCACCCACAACCGCGCAGCATGTTGACAAATCTCTAGGTGATGAAGTCGACATCATTCTGGACGGTGGAGCAACGAATTTGGGAATCGAGTCCACGGTTATCGACTTGACCGGAACTCGACCGGCACTTTTACGCCCAGGAATTATTTCTTGTGAAGAACTGCAGTCAATCATTGGCGACATCGATGTCCCGGAAAAAACCAGTCAAGGTAGTGCTCCGAGGCTCTCGCCAGGGATGCTGGACCGCCACTATGCGCCTCACGCGTCCGTAGTTTTGTTCGAGCCAGAAAAGCTCGGTGGAGTCCGGGATCTTGTCGAAAAGGAACGAGCCCAGGGAGGCATTGTGGGTGCTCTTCTGTTGACTTCATTTGATCTTCCTCTCCAGTACCCGATCCCAATGCCGCTTAACCCCCTCAATTATGCCCGGCTGTTTTATGCTTCGTTACATTCGCTTGACGATTTGGAGTGCACGCTGATTCTGGTTGAAAAGACACCGAATGGACCAGCCTGGACAGCGATTCGCGACCGGCTGAAGAGAGCTTCGCAACACGGTTGAGAAATTAATCTTTAGGAAATCGGTTTGGTTTATCATCCGGGTAAAATGGAAGCGATATTAAAGAACGCTCCAAGTAATGATATATAGAATTTAGGAGATTATGTTAAAGCAAAACTTTAAGTGTGCTCTCATGCTCATTTTCCTCTTCTTGACTACCTCAAGGATAGGCATTTCTGGCAAAGTGGCTCTTCCTAGCTCCCAGCAACGTGCCTGGCAGGATCTCCATATCGGCATGTTTGTCCACTTCGCTCCAAACACCTGGCAAGATAAAGAAAATGACGACCTTTCCACGCCGCTTTCTGAAATCAATCCCGCGAACCTCGATACTGAGCAATGGGCCGATACTGCAGTCAAATTGAGAGCGAAATACATTGTGTTTGTGGCCAAGCATACGGGTGGGTTTTGCATGTGGCAAACGGAGACTACCGACTACAGCCTCAAGAATTCTCCTTGGCGTGGTGGCAAAGGGGATGTGATGGCCGATCTGGCGGCCTCTTGCAAGAAACGTGGCCTGGGCCTGGGAATTTATTTGTCTCCTCGTGATCTCAAGTCGGGAGCTGGTTTATCGGGAATATGCAAAACTGACGCGGAACAGAAGATTTACAATGCGATTTACCGACAGCAGCTCACTGAGTTGCTCACAAAATACGGCCCCATTGTTGAAATTTGGTTCGACGGCAATCTGGTCGTCCCGGTTGCTGATATCCTCGCAACGCATGCACGCCAGGCCATGATTTTTCAAGGACCACAGGCCACGATCCGTTGGGTAGGCAACGAAGACGGCTGGGCCCCCTATCCAGCCTGGAATGCTGTCGATAATCGGGACGCCCGGACCGGGGCAGCCACCTCGATCCATGGGGATCCCGACGGAGATACCTGGCTTCCCAATGAGGTGGATGTTTCGCTTCGCAGCCCTTCATGGTTTTGGAATTCCACCAACCAGAATAGAGTCCTGGCGCTCGATGATTTGATCGAAATCTTTTATCGCTCGGTGGGGAGAGGAACGCAGTTGTTGATTAACGTTGCCCCGGACCGGACAGGTTTGATTCCTGCAGCGGATGTTGAACGGGCCCAGGAATTTGGGGATGAAATACGGAAGCGTTTTGGCAAGGCCTTGGCTGAGACTCGGGGGACAGGCTACCGCATCGAACTCAAATTCTCGAAACCAATGCAGTTGGACCACGCCATTCTCATGGAAGATATCAGCCAGGGAGAACGAGTCAGAGAATATGAGCTCGAAGGGTTGCGACAAGGAAGGTGGATTCCGCTCGCTCGAGGAACTGCCATTGGCCAAATCCGCATTCAACCATTTTCGTCTGTCGAAGTGGAGGCGATCCGCTTGCGCACCACAAGTTCTTCCAATCTCCCGATACTTCGAAGGCTGGCCGTGTTTAATACGAATATCCCACCTCCGAAAAGTTGGGAGGCTCAGCCGAAAATCTGGTCAGACAACCAGATTGGAATCTGGACGCGGGACCACTTCGAAGTGAATTTCTCGGACAAGATCAAAGCATCAGGCGCTTATCAACTCCGCTTTGTTCCGGAAGGGGGGGTGCCGATCATGGTCTTGAATTTGGAGATCCTGATTGGGGGAGTTCCTCAGCCCCAAATCTTGAGAGAAGTGGCGGGTAAAAAGAATTTTTATGATTTGACTTTGTCCGCTAACGGGCAAATCGTCACGATCCGCGGGCAGATTCGTGGAGCGGATGCCGGTACAGTATTATTACGGAAAAAATAACAAGTAAAGCCCCTCGCTTTGGTCCATTTTCATAGGTCATTGACCTGGAAGTGAGTTTTCCATGCATGTTGAAGATTTGGACACACCTGCGGTCATCGTCGATCTGGACATCCTGGAGAGAAATATAAATTCTCTTACCGATTACTGCCGGCAAAACCAACTTGCCTTGCGACCGCATACCAAGACACACAAAACCCCACAGATCGCCAAAATGCAAATCGAGTCCGGATGTCATGGGATTACCGTAGCAAAGGTCAGCGAGGCTGAAGTAATGGGGAGATCGGGAATTGATGACATTTTGATCGCTTACCCCATTGTCGGGCAATCGAAACTAGTACGACTGACCAAGCTCGCGCAGTTAATCAAAACCACAGTGAGTCTGGATTCCCTCGAAGCGGCTAAGGCCATCTCAGAAGCTGCTCGTCAAGCGGAGTGCGATATTCAGATTCTGGTTGAGTTTGATGTGGGGATGCATCGCTGCGGCCTTCAGTCGATTTCGGAGTGGTTGGGATTAGCACGAGAAGTCGATCAATTACAAAACCTTCAATTCAAGGGATTGATGTTTTACCCCGGTCACATCTGGGACCCCCCTGATCAGCAGTTTGATGCTCTCGATCGATTGAGCGCTACGATTGAAGAGATCCGCCATGAAGCTGAAAAAGCTGGCCTGGCTATGGAAACAGTCAGTGGGGGAAGCACTCCGACTGCCTACAACAGTCACCGGGTTCGAGGACTCACCGAAATTCGACCGGGCACTTATGTTTTTTACGATATGAATGAATTCAATGGCGGCTTTTGTCAGCTCTCCCAATGTGCTTTAAGAGTGCTGGTCACCGTGGTCAGCCATGCCGTGGAAGGGCGTGTCATGATTGATGGAGGGTCAAAAACATTTTCTGGAGATCGTCTGATATCTGGAGATCGTCTGGGATTTGGGCGGGTCACCGAGTATCCAGACATTCAATTTGTAAGCATGTCAGAAGAGCATGGACATTTCGATATTAGCCGTGCAAGCCACAAGCCTCGGACGGGGGACAAACTGACGGTGATCCCAAATCACGTTTGTAGTTGCGTCAATATGCACGACCAAATTTATTATCATCGCAACGGTATCATAGAAGAGGTGTGGGCTGTTGAAGGGCGAGGGAAGATCCGGTAAAAGACTTTGTCCGTCCGAGCGGAGGCATCTTGCCCGCATTCTGTCATAAACGGACCCATCTCTACGCCCTTGAAGGTGTGAGAAAATGGAGAGCTCCGTAGGGAACTGACCCTGTTCCGTTCCTTGTAAATTGTGAAACCATTTGAATTCAGTACCCTATGGCCAACGGGAACCCTACGGCGAGCGTTCCCTACAAGTAATGTGGAATTTCTTCACACCTTCTCTTCGTCGGAGGGAATAGAGCTAGGCCCTCCTCAAGTCCCTCATTGTGCAAGGGGGAACCGCCACAGGGTGAAGTCTTGAGAAGACTTCACGGGGATGCCTCGCTCGGAGTAGCTTTACTGCTTAGTTATTGAACTTCCTTGGGAATGCTTAGCCTCTGCTAATGGTCCTCTTTAAGTCCCCCGATCTGCCCAGCATCTCGCTCCCGAACAACCCATCCGAAGTTTTCTAGAAATCTCAACAGGACAGGATCTTTAACCGAAAGCGGCGGCAACCAGTTGCCCAGCGGGCTGCGGATCCACCAGGCGCCGCTCTTCTCGTGAGTTGGGGCAAACTGATAGTGGTAGAGTTTAGCCCTAATATAGCGCGGTGGCGAGCTCGGAAATGGATTCGTGGCCAAGAGGCCGATCACTCCTGGATCATTGTGCAGCAACTTCCAAATAAAATGCACAGTCCATGGGTACTGGTCAGGGCTAGACATAGCGGCAAACCAGATTTGCCAATCAAGCCTGTAATGATAGGGAGAGATGATACAGGGGCGGCGAAAAGGATCTCCCGGTTTACACTTGAATTCATATTCCTTCCATTGAGTGCTGTCGGTGATTGTAGCGTCTTCTGTCCCTTCGAAGATAATTTCATTGCGCTGCTGGCCAACACTGCCAAAAGCGCCGTAGGTATTAACCAGATGCAATGGGTCGAAAGAGGTGTTCATTGCCTGTTCGGGCGAGAGCAAATTAGTGATGGGGGAGATACTCAATACCGCCACCAGGACGGCTAGCACAGGAACCAGAATTTTTTGACTGCGTGATATCCGGGCAGTTTTTTCAGCTCGGGCAGCCTGTGCTACCCACGCTTTGGGGAAAACATGGCGAAGGAACGTATCGTCAAAACAAGCCAGTGCCGGGACAATCGTCAACCAATTCAAAAAAGAAAGATTTCCGCTGAAAATCAGAATAACCTGAAAAGAAATAAGCAAGATTCCGGCTATATGGCGTGCGCGGCGGGGCCCAAAAACAAACCATGGGCAAACCAGTTCATTGAAATGATTCCAGAGTGCACCCAAATTGTGAAACCATTGAGGCATGAAGTGCAGGGTGCGGCTAAATGGGTTGGGAATAGGTTGCGTTTCATAGTGATAGTAAAGACAGGTGAGGTCGCGCCAGCAAGCATCTCCACGGATCTTGATGAGGCCTGCGCCTAACATGATCCTGAAGATCAGCCAGCGAAACATCCAGATGACCAGGACGGGTGGCGGTCGGCGGGGGAATGGCCGCCCATCCAGCAAAGGGCAAAGGAAAATTGCCAGAAACCCTGTTTCGAGCAATTGGATTTCCCATCCGTAGGAGTACCAATCCTGTCCGATATGGACGAAGGAGAGGTATAACCCCCACAATGCTGCCATGAGAATGGCATTGGCATATCCGAGAAGAGCTAGCAGAGAAAGGGCCACGCCAAGCCAACTTAAGGATAAAAGCCACGAATCGGAGACTCCGACCCAGAAGAAGCTGGGCAGTTGCCAGAAGGCGGATCCACGCGAACCGAGGAAACGCTCAGCCTGGCGAAGGTACAAATTGGCAGGTAGCAAGCCGTCCTTCCCAATCAGTGGCAGGACCTGATTGGCCAGCGATAAGAAGGCTACGAAATAGACCAATCCTAGCCAGCGTAAAATCAGAAAACGCGTAAGCCAATAAGGCTGCGGTTGCTCCAAAGATGCGCCCAGCCTCTTCCAGAGGGAGGTGAGTCCACCTTGACTGAGGTCGTTGTACGCCGAAATGGTCGAAGATTGGTTCACTGCCGCACTGGTTGGATTCGCATGCACGTCGACTTTACCTGTAGGGGCAAAGCATTCGTCAATAGAAAAGAAATGCTCCCCAATTTCCCCAGCGAATGTTTTGCCCTTTCAATCGCGTTGGCTTCAGCGTTGAACGATCTTTCTCCAATAGGCTATGGCGAGCAATAAGAAAAACAAGGAGGTCAATATGGTTAACACAATCACCAGGTTATTGTGGAGAAGGTCTAGCACCAGATGCCAGTTCTCTCCGAAAACGTACCCAAGCAAAAGGAACGAGGAAACCCAGACAAAAGCCCCGGTATAAGCAAAGCCCATGAAAGCAGGAGCTTCTAATTCTGAAAGGCCTGCAGCTATTGCAGTCAGGTGCCTGACCCCGGGCACGAAGTAACCGATTGCCAAGGTCCAGTACCCGATTCTTCTGAACCAATCATGGGCCTTTTCCAATCGTTCCGGAGTGATCCCAAAGTATTTTCCGTAATGGGAAACAACGCTGCGGCCAAGTAGTCTTCCCATCAAATAGCTGATTGAAATACCGCAACTGCTGCCCAGGAAGGCAGCAATGAGTGTCGCAATGGGGTGGAGAATGCCACGAAATATCAAATACCCGGAGAAGACAAGTAATGTCTCGTCTGGCACGGGTAGCCCGACAATGCCAAGCAGCAATAATGAAAAAATCCCTAGATAACCGTAGGATGAAATCCAATGTTCAATGGGTGCCATTTTTGTCTATGAGGTTAAACGATGAGGCAGAGGTTATCTGCACGACCTGACGACGAAACCGGAGATTTTCTTGCACTGACCATCACTGATGCATTCTCCATCCACCCCCAACATAGAGGAGCTGTCCTGTTAACCAATGGGCTTGTTCAGAGGCCAGAAAGACAATGACGTCGGCTACATCCTTAGGATGTCCAATTCGGCCCAAGGGCGTATCGGCAGCGATGCTATCAGCCTGCTGGGGTGTAAGGTACCCCGTTTGGATGGGACCTGGAGCTACAATATTTACCGTAATCCCATACTTGCCAAGCTCCAGGGCCGCCGAACGGCTATAGGACTCTATAGCATGCTTGCTGGCAGCGTAACTGATGTTTGCTGCATGAGCGTGAGCAGCGTCGGTGCTCACATTGATGATCCGGCCGCTACCGGCCTTTCTTTTAAGATAGCGCTGAACATATTCAGTCATCATAAGTGCATAGGCACGCGCATTGACGGCAAAGTGTGCGTCAATAACAGCTGGAGTCGGAAGGTGAATCCCAAACCCTTCATCGGTGACCACTCCGGGGTCAAATGTTTCTAGAACACAATAGGTGTGATTGTTGATCAGGATATCCACTGGACCCAGCGCCCCTTCACATCGGTCGAACAATTGGGGAATGACGGCGGGATCGGACAGATCGACTTCATGGGCGGTACAGATGCCCCCCTCGACTTGAATCTCCTGGACCAAAGGCTCAGGAGTCGTTTGCTGCATCGCCCGGAAAAAAGTTTCTCCGCCAATGCCTCCCAGGCGTGATTCTTCTAGCTCCTTTTCGGAAAAGCGGCAGGATTCACGATAAAAAGTGATGAAAACTTTGGCTTGTTGTTCGGCAAATGCTTTGGCTGTGGCTGCACCAATACCGTGATTAGCACCGGTGATGAGGACTACTTTATTTTTGAGTTGGGTGTCAATCAATTGAATGACTCCTTTGTGCTGAAGTGAGAGGCACTCCATTCAAACGATCAGCGATATAATTGCACCAGTTTAAAAGAATGAGTAGTGCAAACAGACTGATCGGCTAGTCCAATCGAGAGGTCTGTCTCAGCAATTCCGATTCAATCGCCAGTTCAACCGCCTGACGGAAACGACTTGAGTGATAGCGCTATCTAGGAATTACAGAATTGCGGAAGCGTCTGAAAAGAACATGGGGTTCATGCAGAGAACAGAATTACTTCCATTTCACCACGCCCGCTTTGACCAAATCTTCGAGGTATCTCGCGATGACCTCCGTATTTATTGGAGTGAACTCTGCGCTGAGGGCATTGCGGATTTCCGAGACCGTGTGTTTGCCATCAATGAAATTGACCAGCTCGAAGCGGGCATCGCCATGAAGTGGAAAGGCGGAGGAACGATACCAGGTGCGCTCTGACTCCGGCAGTCTGCTTTCTGGTAGGCCAAAATTAAGGGGTCCTCGCGTCAAACGCAAGGGAATACGTCCATCAACTTTCGGCTCAACAGGGGAAACAGCGGAAGCATCCATGCCGCAGCTCTGAGCGAGGGTACGTAATCCCGTTGCGAGAGATAGGCACTGCGTCCCGAGCATTTCCTGCATGACTTTGACCGCAGCTTTGACATCAATTACATCATTGAAATAAAGAATCGAGTCCATCACCTGTTTTTCACGATTCAGCGCCAAATTCAAAATGTTCTGTGCCTCTGCCCAATTGAGTGCACACGTTTCCTTCGTCTCCGTTGTCATCAGGCGATGACCTCGCAACGCTGCCAACCCCAAGCGTTCGGCGGCTTTCGCTCCAGTCCAGGAAACCCACTCAAGAGCTTGCGCTGGATCAAGATTCGCCAAGTACCACAAGGCGCCTGCAGCAATGATCTCACTGCGTTCCAGTTCAACGGGATCGACTTTGTCCGGCGTATCTTCAGAGGTATGATGGGTATAATCGGGGCTGTGTGACAGCATGATCCCGGGTATCTTTCGATCGATAAACATCATGTGGTCACTGCCTCCAAGGTAAGGAGTTACCTGATAATTGGGGACGGAGAGGCTTCCCCTCAGTGTCCGGATGTTCATTCGCCCAACCATGACAGCGAGGTCAGCCACTAAGTCGTTCACTGCCGACGGCAAGGAATCGGGTGTCTGCGTAACAATCAGCTGCGAATGCAGCAACTCGAGTTGCTCCCCAACCATGTCCAAGTTCAGATTAGCGAGAAATTTTCCTCCGAGAGCCGGGCCAGCCAGCTCCGGGTGGGCGTCCACGTAAGCCATTGTGCCGTTCCACTCTGGAACCCAGAGGAATCGAAGGGTCCGTCTTGGCTGAGGCAATTTCCCAGATTCGATCAAGTTCTTGAGCGACCGCGCGATGTCGAGTATCGCTGCTGAACCGCTGGCGTTGTCGTTCGCAGATTCCTTTGGATGATCGAGGTGGGCGCTGAAAACCAATTCCTCGTCAGGGCGCTTGGAGCCACGAATGGTTGCAACCACCACGTTGATGAAGTAGGGCTCCAACCCTGTACCAGAGACCGTGCCTTTCAACATAACCTTCTTTTTCTCCAAGAGTAAGTCGCGCAGTTTTTTCCCTTGCCGATGAGTGAGATTGAATCCGAATGTCACCTTGTCCAGTTCCTCGGCGCGTGGCCACATGCCGGTATACTGCAGCATATCGGGATGCTCTTGGGCACGTTCATCATCGAGATAGCAGACTACTGCACGAGCGCCGTACTTTAAGACAGCCAAGCGATGGACATCACCGCCATACCCGGTAGCGAGCACCATTTTCCCGGCGACGTCTTTGCCGGCGTAGTCGGTATCGGTGACGCCGGAGCCCACCCATACCAACTCTGCCGTGACGTCGCCCGGATTTGAGTCGGTGATGACACTCATCGCAATTTCAGGATAACCGACGATTCGTTCTTCAAAGGGTTCGAGTATGCGTAGTTCTGCAGATTGGATGTCCCAGCCCGAAGGCGATTGCCAGGTCTGATAAGTTATCTTCCCGTCCGATGGGAACGATTCGATGAACGCATCTTGTTCGTTGAAGCCGTACTGGCGTAATTGAGCGAGGACGTACTGGGCTGCGGCCCTGTAACCGCGAGACGATTGAATCCGGTGGTGTCGCGTAATTTCAATAACATGTTCTTTAGCCAGTTCGCCACTGAGCTCTTCATGCAAGAGGTCCCGCAGTTTTGGGGCCAACAGGCTCGGGTACTCCTGGGCCTCCACAGGGACGGCTACCGCCAAAGGTTAATCCACAAAGGAAAAGCACACGGATTCTAGTGACGCATCGAATGAGACTTGCAGTCACGATTTCACGTCCTCTAGGGGTTTAGGTTTGTCAGAAAAAAACTTGAAAATGGCCCCCATCGCCCCACGCAGAGCGCCCTGTTCCATTCCATAACGCAAGCGCTGCTTCAAAGGGTTCCGATAGGAATAAGGTATGGCCCGCATGACTCTACCTGCCAGGCGAAGGGATTGTCGTTCGATTCGACTATTGCGAGAGAAACGTTGCAATTTTGCTTTGGCTTGTTTCCGATATTGTCGTGGCGCATCTAGGAGTGCATCCAGAATGACTGAACTTGAAACTTGTTGGATTTCAGGAAGAGGGCAGCGCGCACAAATAATTTCAGGGGGATATTCCTCTTCAACCTCGGTGAGACAACGCCGGGCTTCCTGCAGACAGGAATTATTCCAAAGTCGATGAAAGGCCCCTTGACCAAGTTCGCCCCAGTGGGGATCTCCGGGATATCTGCCGCAACAAGAAGATAAAGACCCGTCTGCATTGATGCAGGCCTTCAAATAGAGCCAGTCACAGGCATAACGTTCAGAAGAAGTCATTGAGGATCCCGAAGACGTTACTCCATCCTGACCGGCGTCTCCAAGCACGGCGGTTCCGTGCAGACTGTCTTCGTCGATGGCCCGGGCTATATTATTCTTCTCTCCGGTTAGTTGAGTGAGCTTTACGTACTGAGCTGGCTGTGTGTCCCGTATTGCTTTCTCAGATTTATAGGGTTCACGCACATAGCGATCTTGCGAAGGCAACCAATCGGGGTGCCGGTTCAAGTCAACATAAGGAGCTGAGGGTCGAAAATCAACTCCGATTTCTCGGGCATGTTGATACGCTTTCGGCAATTCATGTTCATTGAATGAAAACACCAGAAACTGCCAAACCAATCGTGGCTTCTCCAATTTCAGTTTGTGCCGCAGTCGAGCGAGTGTTTCCAGGTTTGACATGGCCAGGTGGAAATCCCCCTGGACGCGGTAGGTCTCGTAAGTCTCCTGGCTAAAGCCATCTATGGAAATGATGACATAGTCAGGTTGGCTGCGAATAAACTGTTCCAAAAACTCTTCGGTGAGTGGCAAGGAAATATTCGTGCTTAGACGCACCCGGATTGCACGACTTTTCAAATATGCAATCATGTCCAGGAGCCTTTTATTCAGAAAAGGCTCCCCCCAGTTATCGAGATCAACATGAAATAAGTATGGCGCCAATTCGTCGATGAGGGACTTGAACAAGTCCCAATCCAATGCGGTGTATGGCTTTAATGGCGAACTCATCCCGTGAATACAAAAGGGGCATTTGAGCTGACAGACCGAGGCTGCATCCAAAGTCAAACTGATGGGATAACTTTCCACTCTTTGCTTGTAGGCTCGCTGTTCGTCTAGCGCCCGAAACAAATTTTCATATCTTCTCTCGATGCACTGCTTGTCCACTCGTTCACTCCCGGTTCAGTTTTTCAGTCCAACATTAAAGTTCACCAGTTGAAATCGCGAAAAGGAAATTCCCATCCGGTGGAGTTTCGCATTATTTTTTCCTCATTGTATTCTCTGACGCCATCTACCCATCGCGGGGATGAGGTGAGTTTGTATTTGTCAAAGCTCTCTTCATCCGCCAGAAACCAGCGGAGAGTCAGGTTGAGAGAGGCGTAGGGCGATTCGGCAAAGATGGGATGGAGCGCCACTATTCTTCCCCTCAATTTACCGCGAATACACGCGAATTAACGCTAATCATGTTTTTTGTTTCGCGTTCATTGGCGTTCATGAGTGGTTTTTTTTGTATTGGCATAGCGCTTCCATTCGAGTTGAGGCGTGCCAAAATTGACGATCAAACCAAGCGGCAGCTTCGTGGCGTTAAGATAGTTCAATAGTTGCGCCTCTTCCAGTTCGGTTATTTCTTTGATCGCCTTGATCTCCACGATAATGCGGTCGAAACAAAGAAAATCAGCTACATATTCTTTCTGGAGTATCCGATCCTTGTATTAAATCTGAATCCGTTTCTGCGCCTCAAAAGGAACACGGCTTTCTTTTAACTCGATCTCCACCGCCTCCTGATACACCGCCTCAAGAAAGCCACAGCCCAGCGTATTGGAAACCGTCATTGCCGACCCGACAATACGGTACGTTTCTTCTTTATAGCTTAATTCGCGTTGATTGGCGTTCATTAGCGGTTCCTACCGCGTACATCTACTTCAACAATCGTTATGGTGTCATTGCCGAAGATTTCCACCACTTTGACCGCCAGCTACGCCAACCCGGAGCACATTCGTGAAAAACACTGCTCAGTTCCAGTGAGCGGTCTTTCTTAGTGCGGAAGGATTCCCACTCGTTTTCAAAATAGCTTGGCCTACTGGCAAGGGTTATGACCCCTCTACCGGATATCGATGTCCATATCTTTGAAGTACAACTGTTGGGCTTCCTTGGTGATCCCGTGCGTGAGCTTCAGACCGCAATGTTTGACAAGGTACTCTTCAATAGGAATCCACTTGTCATCAATCTTAATTTGTTTGGTCCAGGCACAAATCGTGAGGAGTTTCCCCATTTCCCTGATCTTTTTCTTAGCTTTAGTTGTTTCGGTTCCCAGCACGGCCGTTATCCAGATGACCAAGATAACGGCAGTCCGAGCCTGATGACGACCCATCGCGGGACGCCAATGTTGGGAGAAAACAAATACCCAACTACAACAAAGAGGGTGCACAAGAATGCCAATCCCAAAGTGTATTCGCGGCGATCACTCATCAAGCTGATCATTATAGGGATTACATAGAAAACTGTGATGGTAACGCCCAATGGAAGTTGCAGGTCGACATATAGAATGACTGTAGTCACTGCCAGAGCTGTTACGAGGGAGACTTTTGCCAACGCTTTGAAGATTCTGTTCATTCGATGCTCCGGTCAAGGATACTAAAAAGGACTAAACCCTTTGGCTCAATCCAGTTTAACAGTAGTAGGGTCTCTTCCCATAAGTTTCCCCAAACATACAAGGGGGAATAACTCCGGGTGCCGACCTGCGATATATTCTATCAGATCATCTTTGGATCAGAATTTTTCCTTGCAGTCGGCTAAGCACTTGTCCAAGTAGCCCGATTTCCAGGGGGCTGCCATTTTCATAGGCAATGGCGAGACCGGAAAATGGAGAGATCTTCATCCCCGGAGTTAAGATTCCAACCAGGTTCAATGGATCGGCCGCCGAAATGATCGTTATTGGATTCTTTTCGGAGGGCTGTCTCCGCAAAGCCCGCAGGGCTTCGATTGCTTCCGGCAATGCAAACTGCTCTCCGGGTAAATTCGCGACGAATCGCCCGCCACGAATTTCTCCCCGCGCTTCCATCTTCCAAAAAATCTTGAGCAGAAAGCGCCATCCCGGGTAGAGAGTTTCTCGAGACAAAACTTCACGCGTAACAATTCCGTAGCGGCGAAGATATTGTCGGGCAAGGGCTTCGGTTGAAAGCGGCGCCTCATTGGGTTCTTTACGTCGCAATCTCTTTTCTGACTTGCATCAGAAGAAATGGCAATTGGTTGTAAGAGCTGGGTCTCCATTGGCCGCAAGAGGGACCAGCGACCTACCGGCATCAAGCGTCCGGGAGAATACCCGCCTTTAATGACGCGAAGCCGCTGTTGGGGCGAACGTCTTTTTTGAGGCGGCAGCAAAAGGGTCCGAAGTCCTGCCACTCCATCCCCGGTCACCAAGCCCCATCTGACCAATTCCCAGAGAGCATCTTCCACTTCGGCTGCCATTCGGCCAGAACTGCGAGAGATCTCCTGGATGAATGAAGCTCCATAACGATCCAGAAATCGGAGAACATCCCGGGCACATTCGGTTAGGCCCGGCAGGGCGGGGAATTGATGGGAGGGTGAGCCCAAGAAGTGATGGAAGTCTTCGCGCAGAAAAAAAGCAAGCGGAGCCGAGCGTGAGGGCTTTTGACGCCGGCGCTTCCTTCGTAGGAGATCTTCTTCATCTGGAGCGCTCTCGTCTTGATCGGGTGGTTGATTCTGAATCATCAACCTCCCCCATCCCACTAGACCCGAAAGACATAGGTTTTCCAGATCCGCTGGATCATAATGATGGATCCGACGTTGCAAAATTTCCTGTTCCCAGGAAAGAGCCGGTAATTCGATGCCTTGAAGTTGACGAATCACTTCCAGAATTCCTTGCTTGCCATGGAGCTGTGTGCCGGGTTCTACGTGCTGCCAGTTGAGTAGAAAGCGGATATAGTCAGCCGAGCTAACCGGCGCGATTTCCTTTCGCAACGCCCCAATAGCCTGACGATGGATGCGTGCCAAAATGCGGCGCTCACACCATTCTTCACCGCTCGATGCAGTAAAGCGGCCGCGCAAGACCTGGCCCTGCGATTCCAGCCTTATTAAGGCTCCCTGAATCAAAATGACGGACAGCCCAAGCCGATGGGCGAGTTCTGCGGCATTGATAGGACCCAGGATATCCATCCAAGCCTGGACCAACAGAGCTTGGTGCTCTTCCGGGCTGATCATCGCTGCTTCCTTCCGGCCCCATTCGGGTTCCACCAGTTGTGGCTGAAAGAGAACATTGTTGATAAAGCTTCCAATCCAGGAAACTCTTTCTAAAGAAACCCAGGCCTCATGAGTTCCGCCTTCTGAGTCCGTCCAGCGAGCCAGGGTAGCTCTTTCCTGCCGGAGGAGTTCTTCAGCAAACTCTCGCCAGGCAACCGATGCCCCGACCGGCAACAAGATAAGACTCAACAAAACGTCATGCAATTCATCCGCATTCCGGACGTCCGGCCAAAGTTGGGAGACGACTTCTTCGACGGCAGCAGGGTCAAGGGAACCGGTAAACTCGAGCAGATCCGGATCCATTCTCCTGAGTGAGACCGCTCGTGCCCGGCGCTCTTCCAGGGGGGCGTCATCCAAAAATGCATACGGATTTGCATTGAGTATTTCATGACACATCGGAGAAGGTGCCGGCGTGTCACGAGTTATCATTTTAATTTCCCCTCGTTCCAAATCCTTCAAGACATCGATGAATCCATCGATGTCCATGGGTTCATGAAGACAATCCTTGATGGTTTCGTTGACAAGGGGGTGATCAGGCAATTCAATCGGGCCAGCGTGGTTGTCTTGGCATGCCACCTGAGAGGGGAAAACCGCGGCCAGTAAATCTTCAGCACGCATCCGTTGAATCGGCATGGGGACTCTTTTGCCTCCGCTGAAGCGGAGCAAGGCCAAGGCTCGGCTTGCATTCCATCGCCAGCGATTGCCAAACATGGGCGAGGCTAGGACGGCTTGGATCACATCCGCTTTGACAGCATGAGGGCGAGTCATAGACGCCACACTGGCTAATGGAAAACTGTGTTGTTCTCCCAGAGAAAGCACGAGTCCATCATCCGTTGCGGCGGCTTGCAGCTCAAAATCAAAGGTAAGACAAAACCGTTTTCTCAGTGCCAATCCCCAGGCCCGGTTGATCCGTCCGCCAAAAGGTGCATGCAGGACAAGCTGCATGCCGCCCGCTTCATCAAAAAACCGCTCGACGACCAAAGTTTTTTGAGTTGGAACGGCGCCGAGGACTTTTGCGGTATCCCGGACATAAGCGATGAGTTGGTCGACGCCGGAAGGCTCGAGACCACAGTGTTCATGAAGCCACGAAGAAGCGGCGGGTAATGTCAAAGATTCGTTGCCACCCCATTCGGCGAGCTTCTCACGCAAGTCTGAAACGGCCTTTGAGAGTTCGGCGGTTCGAGCAGGGGCTTCTCCTAGCCAGAATGGGATGGTCGGGGCGGCTCCATGAGCATCTTCAACTCGAATCTTTCCCGAGCCAACCCGCCGGATCCGCCAGGATTGGTTCCCCAGCAGGAACACATCTCCTGCCATACTCTCGACGGCAAAATCTTCGTTTACCTTCCCGACGAAGATTTCTGTGGGCTCTTGAATCACGTCATAATCGGCCACTTCAGGGATGGCGCCTCCGCTGGTGATGGCGGCGAGGCGGGCTCCACGGCGGGCTCTCAATACGCCATGAACGCGATCTCGATGGATGAGGGCCGTGCTGCGCCCCCGCCTGCTTGAAATCCCTTCGGACAGCATCTGGAGGATCGCTTCGTATTCCTTGGGATCGAGATGACGAAATGGGTAAGCCTGATGGCAGAGCTGCCACAGCTCTTGTTCAGTAAGCGGACCACTCGCCAGCGTGGCCACGATCTGTTGAGCCAAAATGTCCAAAGGTTTCTCGGGAATGATGACTCGGTCCAACTTCCCACTCTGGATGGCCCAGACTGCCGCGGCACACTGCATAAGCTCGTCACGGGTCTGAGGGAAAAGCATGCCTTTTGCAGTCCCACTCAGCTGGTGCCCCGACCGGCCGATGCGTTGGAGCAAAGTAGCCAGCGAGCGAGGAGCACCCACTTGGCAAACAATGTCCACATGGCCAATATCGATGCCCAACTCCAGTGAGGCCGTGGCGACGACCACTGGAATGGCGCCTGCCTTAAGACCTTCCTCTGCTTTGAGTCGAGTGGCCCGGGACAGGCTGCCATGGTGAGCGGCCACTTTACCTTTCCCAAGACGCTCTTCAAGCTGATAGGACACACGCTCGACCAAACGCCGCGTGTTGACAAAGACCAGAGTCGATCGATGTTCTTTCGACTCGGCAGCGATTCGGTCGTAGGTCTCGGACCAAATTTCATGGGTTGTGATGGGGCCGAGCAATCGGTCGGGTACAACCACCGAAATAGACATCTTCCGGCGGTGCCCCTCATCAACAATGGCACAGCGAACGGAACCATCTGCGAGGATGTTTCTGGTCCCAACCAGAAGCCGCGCAATTTCTTCAATGGGATTCTGTGTGGCGCTCAACCCGACCCGTTGAACAGCGCGTCCTGCCAAGGCATCCAATCGCTCTAACGACAGGGATAAATGAGAGCCGCGCTTATCGCCGGCGATGGCGTGAATTTCATCGACGATCATGGTACGCGTTGAACTGAGGAATCGCCGGCTTCCTTCAGCAGTCAGCAAAATGTAGAGCGACTCGGGAGTCGTAATGAGAATATGGGGAGGCCGGCGCAGCATTTGTTGCCGCTCTTTTGCAGGGGTGTCTCCGCTTCTTACGGAAACTCTAATTTCGGGGAAACCCTTGCGGACGAAAGAGGCAATCTCCAGGATTTCGGAAAGAGGTTTTTCGAGATTCTTCTGAACGTCATTTCCGAGTGCCTTTAAGGGCGAAACGTAAACAACTTGCGTTTCATCCTTCAAGGTTCCCTGGTCTGCTTCTTCAACCAGCAGATTGATTGCCCAAAGAAATGCCGCCAGCGTTTTGCCGGATCCGGTTGGAGCGGCAATTAAGGTGTGGCTGCCCGCGCTGATATAGCGGCCAGCCTGCCTGCTGGGGAGGAGTTGGGGCGGAGAAATGTTTACTGAACCATTCACTGACAAAGGGATGAAAAGAAGTCATTCATAAAATCAGGTTAGAACAAAAGGTAGTAGACACTCAGAGGCCTTCAGGTCTCCTCAAATGCTAACAGATCACCTTCCAAAACAATTGTTCGCTGTTGTAGGCCCGATCACTTGACCCTGGATCTTTCCGGCATTCTTTCATGACAATAGAGGAGCTGAAGCCTCAATGTCTCCCACACTTTCCAGTAAGATCCGAAGTTTGCTTTTGATTTAGCCTGAATGACCTCAAATAGTTCACTGGATCTCCAGGAACGTGGCGGGCTGCCATGTCCCGTCAGTTCGTCCAGCGACTTGAGCACACTAGTCTGCAGCCCTTTGAGATGGTAACCACCCTCCAATAAGAAAACCACTTTCCCGTCACAGACGTCCCTTGCAAGCGAAAGAATGGTTTGAGTGATCCCCGCAAATCCCGCGGGGGTCACTTCCATTCCAGCAAGGGGATCTTCAACGTAAGCGTCATAGCCCGCAGAGACAAGGATAAAATCGGGACGGTAGGATTTCCCAATCGGTGCGATGATCCTGTCGAAAATCAAATTAAACGTGTCATCACTGGAATGCGCCGGAAGCGGAAAATTTAGAGTAAACCCGAGGCCTTCTCCTTCCCCAATTTCAGGGAAATTCCCCGTCCCTGGGTATAACGGAAATTGGTGCGTCGAGACATAAAGGACATCGGAGCGGTTATAGAAGGCGTTTTGCGTTCCATTGCCATGGTGTACGTCAAAATCAATGACCAGAACTTTTGAAAGCCTGTATTTTTCCAAGGCATACGCCGCTCCTATGGCTACATTGCTAAAGAGGCAAAACCCCATACTCCGGTCAGGTTCCGCATGATGTCCCGGCGGACGTACAAACCCAAACCCGTTTTGGATTTCCCCGGCTTCGACCGCATCGATCAAGACCAACAGACTCCCCACAGCCTGCAGAGCCACTTCATAGCTTTCAGCGCTAGCAACGGTATCCGAATCCAGCTGGGTATGAGGCTTGCCAGAGGTCTGTTGAATTCTCCGGATATAAGCTTCAGGATGAATCAGCCGGAGTTCTTCTTCTGTGGCCCGCCGTGGCTTGAAATGAAGCAATTGATCTTGGTGACCATAGGTCCGAAGACCCTCTCCGACAGAAATCAGTCTTTCTTTTCTCTCAGGATGGTAGAGTCCGGTGTCATGGAGCAGAAACACATCATCGTGGACAATTCCTGTTGTCATGGGCAGCTATTCTTAATCCAACCGCCTCCGATGACATTTTCTGCTTCATAAAACACAACCGCTTGGCCAGGAGTAATGGCACGTTGTGGTTCATCGAACTCAACATAGACCGATCCCTCTTCAGCAACGCTGACCGTGGCAGGCGCCGCCAGATGACGGCTGCGGATTTGAGCTTCTACACGGATCGGTGAGGTGAGCTTTTCTATGGAGATCCAATTGAGCTGATGAGCGGTCAGAGACTTCTTCAGCAAACCCTCCGACTCTCCCACAACCACACGGTTGCTTTCTACGTCGGTCTGGATAACATAGAGTGGCTTGCCGACGGCCACTCCTAATCCTTTTCGCTGCCCCACGGTGTACTGGTGGATCCCGGTATGATTACCCAATACAGTGCCCTGCTCGTCCACAATTTCCCCCGGCCGCAAGATTCCTGCAGGAGAGGATGTCTGCTTGGAAGCATGGGCCGATACGGAAACGGTCACCGGAGCCGGTTCAATGTCCTCTTCCGCCTCCGCTAGCGTTTCTGCCAGATAATTTTCCACGAATTGACCGTAGTGCTTGCTCGGAATGAAACAAATCTCCTGGCTGTCAGGCTTCTCAAAAACGGGCAAATGATATTTTTCCGCCATCCCCCGAACTTTCGTCTTGGGAAATTCCCCTAAGGGAAAGATCACTCGACTCAGTTGAGCCTGAGTCATTTCAAAAAGGAAATAAGACTGATCCCTATTGCGATCAACCCCGCGCAACAATTCGAAGCGCCCGGTAACGTGATTCTGACGGATTCTGGCATAGTGCCCCGTCGCCATCGTGGTGGCTCCAATTTGCCCGGCGCGCGTCAATAATTGATCAAACTTCATGAACGTATTACACCGAACACACGGAATGGGAGTTTCGCCAGCCAAGTAGGATTGTACGAATGGAAGTACCACTTCCTTTTCAAAGGCTTTCTCGAAATTGACCACATAGAATGGAATATTCAAGTAAGTGGCGACACGTCGGGCGTCATAAATGTCGTCGATCGAGCAACAAGTTCCGGACTTCTTCAGCTCCGCTTCACTTCTTCCAGAGGTGGACTCCGGGCGTGTGTAGTCCCACAGTTGCATGGACAGTCCAATCACGTCGTATCCCTGCTCTTTGAGCAAGGCTGCCGTCGTCGAGCTATCGACGCCTCCACTCATGGCCACAACAATCTTTTCTTGCGTCAAAATAACCTTCCTTCTCTTAACCTAGGCGTACGTTTAAAATCCAAAAGAGGCTTAATATTTTGCAATTCCTTGCGGGGTCATGAGCCGCAACCGGCGGACCATAGCCGGAAGCAAATGGATCACCTCATCCACTTCTTCCTGTGTACTATAACGGGAAAAGCTGAAGCGGATTGACTGAAAAGCCTCCTCCGGTGAAAATCCCAGCGCAAGCAAGACATGGGAGGGCTCAATCGAGCCCGATGAACAGGCTGACCCGGTTGAGCAGGCGACACCTGACAAATCGAGATTGATCACCATCGCTTCCGATTCCACGTCTTCAAATCGAAGATTGGAAGTATTGGGAGTTCGCTGATCCGGATCGCCATTTACAGACACTCCAGGGATCTTTTCCATTACCTTGCTTTCGAAGTCATCCCGAAGCAATGCCATATTCTGTGAGAGTTCCGCAAGTTGGGTGTTCGCCAGTTCAGCCGCCATCCCCAAGCCCACAATTTGGGGGACGTTTTCGGTTCCCGCCCTCCGGCTTCTTTCGTGTCCACCTCCAAAGATGAGAGGATGCAGACGTGTGCCTTTGCGGACGTACAATGCGCCGATCCCTTTGGGCGCATGAAATTTATGCCCGGCCAGGGAAAGCAAATCGACACCCAACGCGTTGACGTCCAGAGGTACCTTCCCGGCTGCCTGTACGGCATCCGTATGAAAATAGATGTTGTGCTCGCTGGCAATCTCGCCAATCTCTCGAAGCGGCTGAATGGTTCCAATTTCATTGTTGGAATGCATGACACTGACTAACAGGGTGTCCGGACCGATTGACTTCCTGACTTCCAACGGGTCAACACGACCTTTCCCGTCGACCCTTAAGTACGTCACATCGACACCAATTTTCTGAAGCGCCTGGCAGGTGTGCAGGACGGCATGATGCTCAATCTGGGTGGTAATAATGTGCTTTTTCGCTCTGGCCGAGGATTCAATGATGCCGCGGATGGCCAGATTGTCGCTTTCGGTGCCTCCACTGGTGAATACGATTTCGTTCGGCTCTGCGCCAATCAGGTGAGCCACTTGCTGACGGGCTCGATCCAAAGCGGCTTTGGCCTCTTGACCAAACCGATGGACGCTGGAAGGGTTACCAAAGGTTTCACCATAATAAGGCAGCATGGCCTCCAAAACCTCGGGGGCAACTCTGGTGGTGGCGTTATTGTCGAAATAGATTCTCTTCATGATTTCCTACGGCCAACGGATCCTCGACTTCTCAAGCCTTTAAGTATAACTGAAAGAGTACGGAATCTGACGAAAAAGACTCCGATTTTCGGATGGGAAAGCGATGGCAGTACGGCGTCGGCTCTGATTGCAAATGACTTCAGAAAATGGATGGAAAGGATTTCTCTAAAATAGATTAACCTTGATTCCTCACCACCTCGATCTGGTCAATCATCAACCTGCGAGCAAGTTTCACCCACTTCTCCTTCGAAGAGACTGGTCAATTTGCCTGAAACCTGTTGACCACAAAAGAGGTATCTGCTAAGTTACAGCATTTGTTTGAGGGGCTGTGCGGCGATCATCCTTTGACAGCCTGGATGGATGATTTCTACCATTATGAAGGAAATTACGATTACCCTGCCCGATGGCGGGCACAAGAATTTTGAGGCGGGCATCAAGCCAGTTGAAATTGCTCAGTCCATTAGCAGGGGGTTAGCAGACTCAGCAGTGGTAGCAAGGGTTAACGGGAAACTCATCGATTTGTCGAGGCCCATTGAAGAGGATTCGACATTAGCGATTCTCACACCTAAGAATCCAGAAGCGCTAGTTGTCTATCGTCATAGCTCAGCGCACCTTTTGGCTTTAGCCGTGACCACGCTTTTCCCCGAAGTTCAGCTCGGAATTGGACCCCCTATTGAAAATGGCTTCTTCTATGATTTCTATCGGGAAGAGCCTTTTACGGCAGAGGATTTGGAAAGGATCGAGAAGAAGATGCTGGAGTTCGTTCAGCAGGACCTGCCCTATGAACGAATCATGATGGAAAAGGGAGAAGGGATGGAATGGTTCCGCCAGCATGGAGCGACACTGAAATGTGAACTCATCGCAGAGAAAGCAGAGGATCGTTTCTCCTGTTATACGGTCGGGACGCTCGTCGATTTCTGTTTAGGCCCTCATGTTTCTTCGACCGGCAAGATCAAGGCCATCAAACTTCTTTCCGTAGCAGGAG
Source organism: uncultured Acidimicrobiia bacterium (assembly GCA_963810905.1). Taxonomy (GTDB): domain Bacteria; phylum Acidobacteriota; class Terriglobia; order Versatilivoradales; family Versatilivoraceae; genus CAWBAT01. The sequence continues at coordinate 121,672 of CAWEPG010000001.1, forward strand.
CCTACTGGAAAGGCGATGAACGAAATCTGCAATTACAGCGGATCTACGGGACCTCGTTTTTTTCAAAGCAGGAACTGGAGGATTTCCTTAAACAGCTGGAGGAGGCCAAGAAGCGGGATCATCGGAAGATCGGGAAAGAGCTGGATTTATTCAGTCTCCAGGAACAGGCCGGTCCGGGTTTGGTCTTCTGGCATCCTAAGGGCGCTCTCATTCGTTCCGAAATTGAAAATTTCTGGAAGACCGAACATTTGCGAGCGGGGTACGAATTCGTTTACACTCCGCACATTGCCAAGCTTGATTTGTGGCGAACCAGTGGGCACGTCGATTTTTATAAGGACAGTATGTATTCTGCCATGAAAATTGACGAAACGGATTACCAGCTCAAGCCCATGAATTGTCCCTTCCACATTCTGATCTATAAGAACGATTTAAAGAGTTACCGCGATCTTCCGTTGCGTTGGGCAGAAACGGGGACTGTCTATCGCTATGAACGCTCCGGAGTCTTGGCGGGGCTTTTCCGGGTTCGGGGTTTTACTCAAGATGATGCCCATATCTTTTGCCAGCCTGAAAAGATTGAAGCCGAGATTCAAGGGGTTATTGATTTCACTTTGCATATCCTGAAGAGTTTCGGTTTCGAAGAGTTTGAAATCTTTGTGTCTACGCGCCCGGAGAAATATGTGGGGAGTCTGGAAGACTGGCAGAGAGCGGAAGAGGCATTGAAGCGAGCCGTCGAGGTAAAGAAATTGTCCTATAGCGTAGAAGAGGGCGGGGGAGCCTTTTATGGCCCCAAAATCGACGTGAAGATCAAAGACGCTATCGGGCGCTCTTGGCAATGTTCGACAATCCAGTTCGATTTTAATTTGCCTGAACGGTTCGATATTTCCTACATTGGAGAGGATGGAAAGCCCCATCGCCCTTACATGGTACATCGCGCACTGTTAGGGTCGATGGAGCGGTTCTTTGGAGTGCTGATTGAGCATTATGCTGGAGCATTTCCTTTATGGCTTGCTCCGGTGCAGGTGATCTTGTTACCCATCAGCGAACGGCACATCAGTAGAGTTCAAGAGCTGGAGACCAACTTAAACGCCGCTCAGTTTAGGGCGAAATCCGATCTGAAGAATGAGAAGATTGGCTTGAAGATTCGCCGTGCCCAATTGGAGAAGATCCCTTTCATGGTTGTCATCGGGGATAAGGAAACGGAAAATGGGACGCTCTCAGTGCGGAACCGATTTGAAGGAGACATGGGCTCCATGTCCTACGAACAATTTCTTAGTTTGATTCAAGGTTTGAAAACGACCCGAGCTGTAAAACCCTAAATCGCCATTGGCGTCAGACGGAAAACGGAGGTACAGGTATCAACAAACAGAGCATTCGAATCAATGATCGGATCAGGGCGCGCGAGCTTCGTGTGATCGATGAGGAAGGGAACCAACTGGGAATCATGGCTCCCTGTGGATGCCCTGAATTTGGCGAAGTCAAAGGATTTGGATCTCGTGGAGGTTTCACCGACTGCCCAGCCGCCGGTTTGTCGGATCATGAATTACGGGAAGTTTCTTTACCAGCTCAACAAAAGGGCGCACGAGGCTAAAAAACATCAAAAAGTGATTCAGGTCAAGGAAGTGAAATTTCGTCCCATGACCGATGAACATGATTATGAGTTTAAGAGAAATAACATCCTCCGTTTCTTGGAAGAGGGGGATAAGGTCAAGGCGGGAGTGATGTTTCGCGGACGGGAAGTCACGCACAAAGAGATTGGACGTCAACTCATCGCACGACTTATCGAAGACGTTTCCCCCAAGGGGAATGTCGAAGGAAACCCGAGAATGGAAGGCAACAACATGTTTGTGATTTTTGCCCCAAAGAAATAGCTCGGGATGAATGAACGGAAAAGATCGTTATTTGAAGAGGAGAATGGAAGTGCCCAAATTGAAAACTCATAAAGGAGCCAAGAAGCGTTTTAGTTTCACGGCTACCGGGAAGGTTAAAAGAGGACATTCGCATGCGCGTCACATCATGACTAAGAAAACGACCAAGCGAAAAAGAAAACTGGATGAGACAGCTCTGGTGAGTGCTTCGGAAACGCCAAGATTCGGCTTATGCTCCCGTACGCCTGATCACCCATTGAGAAGGGGATACTGAATCTCGAGATGATTCAGCGCTTCCCGTAGTTTGAAAACGCCTTACGGAATCGTAATTGTCTGACGCATTTTTATTGAGGAGAAGATCGAGTGCCAAGAGTAAAAAGAGGAACCACCCGGCGGGACCGGAGGAAAAAAACTTTAAAGCTGGCTTCAGGCTTCCGAGGAACGAAGAGCAAGCTTTATCGCTCTGCGAAGGAATCTGTGATCAAGTCGTTGAAGTACTCGATGCGTGACCGTAGGGTCCGCAAACGAGATTTCCGTAGGCTATGGATTGTCAGAATCGGAGCCGCCGCAAAATTGAATGGATTGTCCTATAATCGGTTTATTTCGGGATTAAAACGGTCTGGGGTTGATTTGGACCGGAAGATTCTGGCGGATATGGCCGTCAAAGAGCCCGAAGCTTTTGCCCAGTTGGTAGCTACGGCCAGACAGGCGCTGGCTGCCTAGTACACAATGAAATAAATAATGTTACTTGGACCCCCTCAGCTCCCCCAGTTGCCGAAGGGGGAAGTACTGGGGGGAGAATCTGCTGGCAAGCATTATATAGTGCGTTCTGCATTTTGACAACTTCGGGGAGCTCTCATTCTTATCCCCGAAGGGTGAGGGACAACACTAAGCAGTATTGCCGGCGCCGCTTGGTATTTGAAGAATTCCCGGCGACCCGCTCTTTCCTGAAATCGAAAACATTCAAGACAGTTTGAGCACGAGGAATGGGGCCGATGGCCCCATTTTTCATCTGTGGTGTCATTTTTTTAGATTGCATATCTCAATGATTGAAAAAATTGAAACGATTCGAAGCGGGCTTGCCAGGGAACTCTCTGAAGTGAATTCGGTTCAGACGCTGGCTACATTGCGCGACAAATATCTTGGACGTAAGAAAGGTGTGCTGACCTTGATGATGAAGGACCTCCAGTCGCTGGCATCGGAACAGCGAAGAGAGGCCGGAAGGCAGTTGAATGTACTAAAGGATTGGGTAGAGAAAAACCTGCAGGACGAAGAACAGCGTCTGGCTGCTCATGCTCTTAAGATGGAACTCGCTGCCGAGATGGTTGATATTACTATGCCGGGGAAGCGCCGCCCCATTGGACATATTCACCCTTTGACCCAGGTCCGAACGGAAATCGAAGACATTTTCAGTTCTATGGGATACTCGATAGAGGATGGCCCCGAGATCGAGACCACCTTTCATAACTTCGAAGCGCTCAATATACCAAAACAGCATCCGGCCCGAGATGCTCAAGATACTTTTTATATTACCGATAATTTGGTCCTTCGGACTCATACATCGCCGGTGCAGGTACGGGTTATGAAAAGCCAGAATCCTCCGCTAAGGATTATCTGCCCCGGAAAAGTCTATCGACGCGACAATCCGGATGCCACTCATTCTCCAGCATTCCAACAAGTTGAGGGTCTAGCTGTCGATGAAGGAATCACCTTTGGTGATTTTAAAGGAACACTGGAGTATTTTTTGAAGGCATTTTTCAGTCCGAAGACGATCGTTCGCTTCCGTCCCAGCTATTTTGCGTTCACCGAACCCAGCGCGGAAGTCGACATCTCGTGCATCTTCTGCAAGGGAGCCGGCTGTCGGATTTGTAAGATGTCTGGTTGGATAGAGGTGCTTGGAGCCGGAATGGTTGACCCAGCGGTTTTCGAAGGCGTGGGCTATGATTCGGAGAGGTATACCGGCTTTGCCTTTGGATTGGGGATCGAGCGCTTTGCCATGCTGAAGTATTCCATCAATAACATTCAATATTTCTATGAAAGTGACATGCGTTTCTTGGAGCAATTCTAGAATGAAGTATGCAGTCAGCTTGACCTGACTCTACGGAACCCCGATGAAAATCAGCACTCGATGGCTCAAGGATTTTGTTGATCTGCAGGTTGCTCCGGCTCAACTGGCGGACGATTTGACGAATATGGGTGTTGTGGTGGAGACCATTGAGTCTCGCGGAGAGGATCATGTTTTAAACCTCGACCTAACAACCAATCGCCCGGATTGTCTCAGTCATTTTGGTGTTGCTCGGGAAATTGCTGCCCACAATCAGCTGCCTCTAAAGCCAGTCCTCTGTAAATTGAAAGAATCCTCTGAGCCTTCCAGCTCTGCGATCAGTCTTGAGATTGATGTCGCTCGACTTTGCTCCCGCTATAGCGCTCGAATCATTCGTGGGGTGCGTGTAGGACCATCACCCCCTTGGCTAAGCCAGCGATTGGAGAGCTTGGGAGTTCGGTCGATCAATAATGTCGTGGATGTAACGAACTATGTTCTTTTGGAACTCGGACACCCGCTGCATGCATTTGATCTTGCGAAAGTTGAAGGGAATCAGATCATCGTACGAGAGGCGATGGCGGGCGAGACGTTAGTAACGATTGACGGCATCGAGAGGGAACTTAAGGAAGAGATGCTCCTGATCGCAGACCGGCATCGGGGGCTCGCTCTGGCCGGGATCATGGGGGGGCAGGACAGTGAAATCAGCCTTTCATCGGTCGATGTGCTTCTGGAGAGTGCCTGGTTTGATCCCATTTCCATCCGTCAAACGTCCAAAGCATTGAACATGCATACAGAGGCTTCCCATCGATTCGAGAGAGGTGCAGATGTCGAGGCAACAATCCCAGCTTTGGATCGGGCCGCCGTACTCATCCAAGAGACTGCCGGAGGAGCGATTTTACGAGGCGTTGTCGATGCCTATCCAGGGCGCCAACCCAGACCACTGATCCATTTACGGAAATCCAGAATCTCTCAAGTGATGGGTACGGTTGTCGAGCCTGGATATATTGAGCAGTTATTGAAGGCTTTGAATTTTCGCTTCGTGAGTGCAGATACGAATGGCTGGGAAATTCAACCCCCGACGTCCCGGCTGGACGTGACTCGCGAAATTGATCTGATCGAAGAGATCGCGCGACACTACGGGTATGGGCGATTCCCTTCCACACTCCCGAATTGGCGTGGTGGCGCCAGCCGAAGGCCGGAAGTTTCCAGGCAGAGGAAAATCAAGCAGAGCCTAATGAGTCTGGGGTATTCGGAGGTCCTGACGTACCCCTTTATCAACGCCACTGAGAACAGCCGCTTCAGTAACCGAGAATCCGTCCGCCTCTTAAATCCTCTTTCTCAGGAAACAGCCGTCATGCGAACCTCGCTGCTTCCAGGGCTGCTTACTTCTTTCCTGCGCAATTACAATCGGGGGACCAAGACAGTCCAGTTCTATGAGAGGGGTCGGCTTTTTTGGGGGATTGAAGATGAATTTTCAGAAGAAGTGGAATCTCTCGGGATGATCATCAGTGGTAATGTCCAGGAAAAATCCCCTCATACAGGAGCCGTAGCCTTCAGTTTTTTTGATTTGAAGGGAGATATCGAAATCCTGATAGACGCCTTAGGATTGCCCTCTGAAAGAGTCCGATTTGTCCGCAATCCTGCGCCTATTCACGAACCGGAGTACTATCATCCAGCGGTTTCCTGTGAGCTGTGGGTTGACGATAGCAGGATTGGAGTTCTAGGGAGATTACATCCTCTTGTCTGCGAATCGTACAAGATACGCCAACCTGTGTTTGTAGCTGAACTCTGGCTTGGTTCATTTGACGGTTTTGAGGTTGAAGAACCGGTATTTGTGGAATTCCCGAAATATCCTGCCGTGCTGAGAGACCTTTCCATTGTGGTAGATCAACTGACCGATTACCAATTGATTGAATCAGCCATTCATTTGGCGGGAATTCCCGAAGTCCAGAGGGTATTTCCGTTTGACCTCTATGTGGGAGATCGATTACCTCCCAACAAGAAGGGGATTTCGATTAGTATTGTGTTTCAAGGGAAGGACAGGACATTATTAGAGGAAGAAATCAATCGGTATCAGGAACGCATCTTGGATTTGTTGCGAGAGAATCTTGGCGCCGAGTTGAGGTCATAGCGTGAATAACGGATTAGAAAAATTCACTGATCTGGAGAATCGGATCTACCGCGCCATCGAACTGTTCAAGGCTGGCAGGCTCCAGAAGGAGGCCCTCGAAAAAGAGCTTCTGAAGGTTAAATCGCAGCTTGAAGAAACGCGCAAAGAAAATGAGAGTCTCAAAAAGCTACTGACCGAGCATAAAGGCGAGCGAGACCAAATCAAAGAAAAGGTCGAAGCAATCTTGCAAAATTTAGAGAGCCTTACTCACTAAGCAAAAATGTGATCAAGGATAACCAAGCCTTCGATTGCCTTAATGGGGTAAGGTTTTTAAATGTCCAACGGTCATCCGATGTTGGCCGAGCAATGCTTCCCCAATCAGTCTTAAACCGGGAGAAAACAACCGCTCCGGAGATCGACGCAAAGGATAACAGCAAAGGAGAATCGTCATGGCGAATGTGGAGGGCTCCACTCGAATTGAAGTTTTCGATCAAAGTTACCTAATCCGGGGCGTTGAGAACGATGAATATATTAAGGGTCTAGCGGCCTTCGTTGACAAGAAGATGCGAGTGATCGCGGATGCCTGTAAGACCGTCGATGGCCAAAAGGTTGCTGTACTAGCTGCATTGAATATTGCAGATGAATTCTTCCAGGAGAAAGAGAATGCCCGGAAGCTCGATGCTCTCATCTACGACAAGAGCGCGCAATGTTCCCAAATGCTCGACCAGGTCCTGCGCCGTTAGAAAGCTCATGCAAAAATTGATGAGTACCCGGCAGAGTTTGCGATTGGAGCAAGCAGGAAAGAGACTCAGTCCTTCCGCTATATTAACCTCGCGACATGAGGCGGCTTTGCAGTGCCCCCGCCTTCCAATGCGTTCATACAGCGTGCACGGGGGCCAGCCCTGTCGCTGAGCAGGTTTCACATCCCGACGAGTGGCGTCAGGATTTCGACCTCCTCCATTGTAGTCACCATGATATTCAGGAAGAGGCCACGCGATTCCAGCGAATCCATCAGCAGATGGATCTCAGCAGGAGTAAAGGAACCCCGGATGAGCAGCGGGCGCCTCGCCTTTTGAACCCTCTGAAAATAAGGAACCATTTTCTCGAGTGGCGGACCACAGACGTCGTTGTTGATTTCAAAGCACTGAATTTCTTGAATCTCCAGGAAGGCATCTAAAAGGAACATCGAAGTTGAGTGCAGATGAATGAAACTGTTCGCAAATTGCCCAGCAAGCATACGGTCCACGGGTTGGACGAGTTTTCGATAAAGTTGCGGAGAATAGACTGCCGTGGCATCTTCCTGAACTCGTATGATGGGTCCGGGCGACCAGAGCGAATATTGAGCATCAAAATATCCGCCCATGGAATAATGGAACACGTTTCCAAAGCTCTTGCGTGATTTCCACGAAAATGTTTCCCATCTGCCGGAGAATCTCAGCGGATTTTTCGGGTTCTTCTTTGAGATCCAGGATGCTTTGATTATGCCCCCGAAGCATGGCGTGCAGGTCCGTAGGTCCAATTTCTGGGCTGTGACTTACCGGAAAGCGCCCGTTGGATTCTGCAACGAGGAACTGGGCAAATTCGAGGTATTTTGCGAACCAGGGATTTTCATGGTCTAAACGCACTCGCAAGGCCTCATCCCAAGAAAGCAGTTGTTCTTCACCCATGACATTTTCGGGCAGTACGCGTAATGGGCAGCCGAGCATGGCGGGAAGAAATGGCACAGCCACTTGCATTGGGCATGCCCCTCGAATCAGATCGTCACTCACTCGCTCTCCCTCTCGCATCAAACGCGTATAATCCTCCATGAATGCTCGAGGATCGATCATATCGGGGGTCAGGTATTTGACAGAGTTCCAGGAACGGCAAGCCTCAAACTCATTCAAAGGAAACCATCCGATGAAAGTAAAACCGATCAGTGGCCGGTGCACATCGTCGCGATTCCAAAACTGACGGTATTTTTGAATTTTCGCTTCATCGTTCCCAAAGGCGGTTTTAGACATGGAGTCTCCATTGGGCGAGAGTCATTTCGTTCAGACACGGATCATGTTCCTGCCGTGAACGAGTGTAATTTTTGGGAAAACCATTCTTACAGTCTTTTTTGCCTCGAAACGAAAGGAATTTCAGGAAATGAAGGCTGTCACCATGATCCGATCCACTTGTCTCAGTGGCAAAGTGTTGTCGAACGACTGCTTCATGTCATTCTCTCACGCTTCCAGTGGCTGTCTGTGGTATTTCTTCCTCCTTTGTTAGGATATTCTTAAAGCTCAAGACCACCGCAAGCCCTTGGGTTTGCTTCGGCCGGATCAATCGGCGCGTCTCGATGATTCAAACCTATAGGCACCAAATCGGCAAAGCAGAAGCCATCACGGGATACGGTTTCGCCGACCCGTACGATAATCTCAGCGGCATACATTGGCCCGCCGTAGCAAAAGGTATGGAACTCTCCGCGTTCGCCGCAAGGATCGACTCCGGGAGGAAGATCGGCAAGTAGTGCCTCGTCGTACTGGCGTCCTACAAACCGCTCGGGGAGCTGTTTGGGGTCAACGCAGGTCAGGACGGCGCGCAGACCGGAGGCCACCATTTCCCGAGCTAAATTCGGCGTGTCAGAAGGAGAGCCCCAAAGCGGGAACAACGGCTCGATTCCTGTCCCGGACAATTGACGGATGCGGTAATCCCTCACTTCATCGAGGAACAGGTCGCCGAAAGCCACGTGGGTGATCCCTTCTTTCTTGGCACGAAGTATAACCCCTGACATCAACTCTTCGTAAACGGCGTTAGAGCAGGGCCAGGGCAGCTGAACCGGCCACAGTGGCAAGCCGGTTTCGGCGGATTGAGCCTCAACCAGCGCACGGCGGACGGCGTGCATAGCCACACGATTTGCGGCTTCGTTAAAGGTTGTCAATAAGCCTACAACCTCGACATCCCGTTGCTGCCGGAGAAGGTGCAAAGTCCAAGCGCTGTCTTTGCCTGAACTCCAGGAAAGCAGTACACGGCTCGACATCAAGCGGACCTCCCGAATACCTGATTGCCCATTTCAGGATTAACGGCGCGGAGGGGGGCTGGCAACCCAACGGGTAGCGGATGAACTTCAGGGTATAGCGCATGCGCTAGAATCTCCAGGCTGTCAACTAGCCGTGGGCCCGGGCGGCTAAAATATTGCGATCCGTCCGTGACAAACACTTTTCCCAGGCGGACCGCAGGTAAGTCTTGCCAACCTGAAACCGATTGCAGTCTGGAAACATCTTCCAAAGTTCTTTCGACGCCAAAGCCGCAGCAGGCGATGAACACGACTTCCGGTTGCCAAGTCATAACTTCATCCCATCGCAATGTCCGCGACGCCTTGCCTTCTTGACCAAGTCCCTCAACACCTCCGGCCAACCGGACTAATTCCGGACTCCAGTGGCCGCAGGAAAACGGCGGTTCCAGCCACTCGAGCAAGGTGACCCGAGGTCGGTGCTGCAGTCCGGCAGAACGAGCTGCGACAGTCTCCACGCGGTCCTGCAATCCTTTGACAACCAGTTCAGCCTTTTGCTTAACGCCGGCTGCCTTCGCCACCTGGTGGATCGCCCCGAAGACATCAGAAAGAGATTTCGGCTCCAGATTAATCACCTGGGGTTTGCCGGGAAGAATACACGCGGCGGCCTGAACTTCTTCTTCGGCCACCGCGCAGACGTTGCACAGAGCTTGCGTAACAATCAGGTCGGGCTGGAGCATTTGTAGTGTCGACAGGTCGAGCGTGTACAAGGCCTGATTGGTTCGCAATTGTTCCCGAACGAGGCCATCGATTTTAGCGCTGGAGGCTTTGGCTGGAATCAGCGTTCGGGTGACGCTCGGCAGCCCTCTTACAAAGGCAGGGAAATCGCACTCGTGTGTGACGCCCACCAATTGATCTTCCAGCCCGAGAGCGCAAATTATTTCCGTCGCACTCGGGAGAAGTGAAACAATTCTCATCGACAGTTCCTCTCGCGCAGAGTTCAATAGAGCTAAGCCTAATTGGGACTCACCATTCACGCCGGAAAACTACACTTTGAAACCGGCGAGAACAAAGAATAAAGGTGGACTCGCCTTGCTGGCCACCCCCGACGGATCCAAGGACTCATGGTGTAAAGGTCAGGGTCACGTTTTGCTTGCCAATCTGCCTCGTTCAGTCTGCGGCTTTTCGAAGCAGACAGACGATTTCGTCGCCGCCGAAACTGGTCTTCCCGACCGTCATACCTAGAAACTCATACCCTTGCTCACCTGCTTGATTCAGCTCCTTTTGCATGGTGGAGGTCTTTGTGGTGGCTAGTAGTTTATACTGGACATGCTTGGCAGGCTGGTCTAAATCCCGCTCCAGGATGATGGTCACTTCTCTGCCACCGAAGGCCGACTCGAAAACAGTCTGCCCGAGGTACTCGAAACCCTCTTCACCCGCTTGTTGCATTTCCTTCTGCATGGTGCCAGTACGTTGAGTTGCCAGCAACTGATACTTCTTATGGACACTTTCTTTGGCACCGATTCTTTTTCCCATCACGACAACGACTTCTTTCCCGCCTGTTCCGGTCTCACCTCCCATGACCCCCATGAAACCATAGCCGGCATTGCCAGCTTCGTTCATCTCCTTTTCCATGGTGGAAGTGCGACTCGTTGCCAGAACACGATAATCGTAGGTCGTCGGATCGATTGATAAAACTTCTTTTGCGCCGAATACCAGAACCAGGAACACTTGAAGCGTTAAGAGAAACCGATGTGAGAATATCTTCGCAACTTCCTGCCGGCAAGTGAATGGAGTGTTAAAGTCATATGGACTAACCTGCCATCAACATTTGCTCGGCTTACTCTCATTTTCGCCTCCTCATTCGACTCGTCCCATGACAGTGCTTCATTGCTATGTAGTATACAAAGTGATCAGAAATAGCGCGAATCGATAGCTCAACAGGATGCCGGCAGTTGCGAGGGCTAGCACTACAACTTTGAGAACACGAATTGTACCTCTTGCCCCGTAGACCGTGCCCGCCGCCAAGTACAGATAGATGACGCAAGCTACCAAGTTGAAAGCAGTCAAGACTTTGTCTACACGAGAGGAAATCAATCCGGCCCCCCCAAACAATGTGTGGACTGCTAATACTGCCAATGAAACGCAGAACAACAAGAGCAGAAATGCATAGAAATGAAGCGAAAACACCACGTGGGCAACGAACGGCTGCCGGTTCCAGTAGAACAGGATTGGTAGCAGGAGAGCAAAGGGGAGAACCATCAATATAATGAACGATTTCGCATGCAGCAAGTTGGCTTGATTGAAGGTAGGGGCATAGAGTTCAAGGGTCGTCTTCATCGACTCCAGACGGTGCGACACCAAGCGTTGTGCGATGGCACTCCAATCCTGATTGTGGAGATGGGAGTCAAGTGTTGACGAGACGATGTGGGTTTTCGTCATCGATTGCATCGTGAAGAATAATACGTTAGCCAGAAGGAACATCTGAAACGGCCCCAGGTAAGGCTTGCGCATTCCCCGCGTATAGGCAATGGTGAGAGCCCCAGGATGGCCCACCAAACAGCTAAGGCTGCGAAAAAGCCGGCCATCAATATTGCTGACGGCCTGAACAAGTTGTCCGAAGAGTCCTCGAAGCGTCAGGTCGCGTGCGTTGGGAGGGCGTTCGCCGCAGCCCGAGCAATAAGGTGTCGAGATCTCGGTATTACAGGTTGGGCAGATCCACAGTAAAGTGTTATTCACAGTCTCGGCCACTCCGTTATGAAAGAAGGAACCACTTCGGTGTAGGATACCCGTATTCGACCTCAGGCGCGCAGGGCGTGTAACATTCTTGCCCACATGTGGTAGGACCCACCGAGGGCTGGCTGCGACAAGAGCCGTGCCAAATGACACCTGAGATCGATTCACGAGATCCAGCTTCCGAAAATGGCAAGTGGGATGTAAAGCAACACGCCTGTGATAAGGCCTGGTGAATACCGTCCACTCTGAATCGTGCCGACAAAATGAAAGATGGCGTTCGAGAATAGCAACGCCACCAATGCAATCCAGCTAGCGCCCGCGTAGTTCGAGGGGATCGCACTTCGGAGATGGATGCCACCAACCGCTACGCCGGCTTCCCCCAATCCTGTTAGGCCTACACTCATACAGACGGCAATTAGCAGGGAATTGACGACGACATGAAGACGTGGAGTAATGCTCTGACAAATCAGAGGGCGGTATGTTCGATCCCAGTCTCCGAATCCGCCGGGCCAAACGAACTCCTCGACGATGTGCAAAATCGCCGCAAACAGCGGAGCCCACCAAAACCAATTCAACACCCTACCCCCAAGTTTATCACTTCGTTCCCTGGAGCCAGCCAATCCGAAAAAGGCATTAGGCACATATGCTGCTGCGTGGCGCGTCTAGTCTCTATCTCGCTTTGGCTCCGAAACTCATTTTCTTACCGAATGATTTCGCTTTGCTCCATCATTCTTGGATTGCAGATTTAAGCCGCACACAGGAGATTTGGCTGACGTCTTTACCGTCTAACTCCATAAAGCAAAAATAAAATTCGTTGGTCCGATCAATTTGCCAAGAAAGCGTATCCAACTGCCGCATGGGAGTCAAGCCGGGGGAATGGACGAAACACTCCAAATTATCTACACCGCAATTTTAATACCTTCCGCCTCATCCCTTCTGAATCCGACATCGGTCTTCGCCTCAAAGCTAGCGTCGCCAGGAGATCCTCAAAATCCGCTTGACCCCCTCACGGAAATGCTCTTACTATTTGAATGCCCTGCGATGTTTGTGTTGGCACACCAATATTTGAACCAACACCTATTTGAAGGGAGCCCTTGTCTTCTTACGGTGTGTAAACTTCACCATGTGAAGTTTCCTAAAGTAGAAGTTGGGTGCCCACCTGGTAACAGGTCCAAATAGAGTGCCTCACGGCAAAGCGGGGTTTTTTTTCGGTAGCTGATTTTTTCTTGCCTAGATTGAAGCATCTTTAACAACATTTGCGGCTTGTTGAGAGATGTAGCTGGAGCATTCAGTTTTCACACTGTACCCCCAAGATTATTTTCACATAAATTAGGAGGGCTTAGTTCCCATGATAGAAACCAGGTATCTCAACCTCAATCGCCCTCTCGAAATGAGCGACCTTCCGTTCTCTTCTCAACTGAAAAAACGAAAACGCTTGCCGCGGGGAAGGCTTCAAAAGAAGACTTTGAAAGGTTTGATTCTCATGGTGACCGCTCTTCTTGCATTGCAAGTTGTTGGCCCGGCCTATTCCGAAGGGAAATGGGTAGTGCTTTTCGACGGGAAATCCACTAACGCATGGCGAGGTTTTAAGATGAGTGATTTCCCTTCGACAGGATGGGTTGTCGAAGGCAATGCACTGAAAACTGTCGTGGGAGTGGACCATGTGGACCTCATCACTAAAGAAGAATATCAAGATTTTGAATTGGAATTGGAGTGGCGAGTCACGCCCCGAGGCAACGGAGGAGTGTTCTACCGCGGGATCGAAGAGGGGGCTGCCATTTGGGAAACTGCTCCGGAGTACCAGGTCGTAGACGACGATCGACACCCTGATGGGAAAAATCCTAAAACATCGGCGGCTTCTCTTTATGCATTGATTGCGCCTTCCGGCAAGAAGCTTCAACCCGTCGGTGAGTACAATAAGCTAAGGATCATCGCGAATGGCACTCACGTCGAGCATTGGCTCAATAATGTAAAAGTTCTTGAGTATGTGTGGGGAAGCCAGGACTTGAAGGACTTAATCGCCCAAAGCAAGTTTAGCAAGATGCCTGGATTTGCCCAGTACAAGAAGGGCCATATCGCCTTGCAGCACCATGGGGAGGAAGTGTGGTACCGAAACATTCGGATTCGAACCCTGCCGTAACCGCTTTGTCCCTCGAGATGATTCCGATTCACTGAGATTTGGCAATTTCCAAAACTAGAAGGATTGATTTCTCTCTCCCTAGCCTGCTCCCAACCCTGACAGTTCCAGATTCTCTCTAATTCATATTATTAACTACCTGCCACCGCAAGAGGTCATTCGAGTTGATAGCCTTCATTGCGACAAGAATTCAACCCGCTTCAATACGAAATATTGTACTTCCGTTGGATCATGGAATATAATCTGAGCTGGAAGTTTGTAAGTAGCTGATTCTTAAGACATAGCGACTTTTGGTACATCAGGATCCTATGCTGAGAATGTTTCTTTTCTTATTGGTTGTTCAATTCAATGCTCTTAATTTGGACATGTGCCCAAGGGGGTAGCTCCTTTGGGTTTTTGAGATTTAGGAGAAACCATGCACTCGGTTATTTATATGGCACTAACCGTGGCGGTTGCTCTGGTGGTGGCACTGTCGGTCATGTTGGTGAGAAACAAACAGGCCGCGATGACCTTGAAAACAGCAGAACTATCCGCTCAGAAGATTATTGGAGATTCGAAGCGAGAAGCAGAGAACATCAAGAAGGAAGCCTCACTAGAGGCCAAGGATAAGCTCCTCAGTCTTAGAGGTGAGGTTGAAAGACAGAATAAGGACCGAAAGATAGAGCTTCAAAGTATTGAAAGACGATTGAATCAGAAGGAGGAATCCCTAGAGAAGAAAGAGCAGTCCTTAAATCAAAGGGAAAGGGAACTCATCCAACGGGAAAAACGCTCCTCTGAAAAGGAATATGCTCTAGCCCTTGACGAAAAAAAGGCCAAGGACCTGATTCAGGAACAGAAGCGACAACTGGAAACGATTTCAAACCTGACGACCGAAGAAGCTCGCAAGCAACTCTTCAAACAAATCGAGGCAGACTGTCGGAGGGATTGTATCGCTATCGTCAAGCGGGTAGAAGAGGAAGCCCGATTGACAGCTCTGGATACTGCCAAAGAGATTATTACGATGAGCATCCAACGATGTGCTGGGGAGCATGTCGTTGAATCCGCAGTTTCCGTGGTCGATCTCCCCAATGATGAAATGAAGGGCCGCATTATCGGGCGTGAAGGAAGAAACATTCGGGCTTTAGAAGTTGCGACGGGGGTTGATTTAATCATCGATGATACTCCCGAAGCCATCATTGTCTCTGCTTTTGATCCTATCCGTCGTGAAATCGCCAAAACCGCAATTGAAAGGCTCATTGCGGATGGCCGAATTCATCCCGCTCGAATCGAAGAGGTCGTTGAAAAAGTCAAATCCGAGTTGGAGAGCAGGATCCAGAAAGAAGGTGAAGAGGCCGCTCTCGAGTTAGGAATCCATGATTTTCACGCGGAAATCATACGGCTACTGGGAAGATTGAAATACCGCACCAGTTACGGGCAAAACGTATTGAGTCATTCCAAGGAAGTGGCGTATTTGGCAGGGATGATGGCCGCTGAGATCAAGGGGAAGGTGGATGTGTGCAAAAGGGCTGGTCTATTGCATGATATTGGAAAGGCATTTGACCGCGAAGTTGAAGGCACTCATATCCAGCTGGGGGTGGAAGTCGCCCGGCGATGTGGCGAATCTGAAGAAGTTATCCATTGCATGGAAGCTCACCACTTCGACGTAGATTTCAAAACGGTCGAGGCTCAGCTTGTACAGGCTGCGGACGCTCTGTCGGCTGCGCGCCCTGGTGCTCGGCGCGAGATTCTTGAAACCTATGTCAAGCGACTCGAAAAATTAGAGAATCTTGCCGATTCATTTGAAGGGGTATCAAAGTGTTATGCCCTTCAAGCGGGTCGGGAGATCCGGATCCTGGTGGAAAGCGATAAGGTCAGCGATGAGCAAGCTTTCTTCCTGACCCGTGACATTGCACGAAAGATTGAGAACGAGCTCCAGTACCCCGGACAAATCAAGGTTACGGTGATCCGCGAGACGCGCGTCGTGGATTACGCGCGATGAGAATTTTTTTTATTGGCGACGTTGTTGGAAAACCGGGGCGAGAGGCTCTGGAACACAATCTTCCTCAAATTCTCCAGAGTCGTGGCATTGACCTCTGTATTGCGAACGCTGAAAATGCGGCTGCTGGAAACGGAATTACCCCGCGACTTGGGGAAGAACTGCTCGGCCTGGGGATCGACGTTCTGACTTCCGGCAATCATGTTTGGGACAAGAAGGAAGTCCTGCCTTATTTTGATCAACAGCCCCGCCTCCTGCGTCCTGCCAATTATCCCCCTGCTGCCCCGGGGAAAGGACTCTTTACGGGAACTGCCCGAAACGGGCAGCCTTTCGCTGTCATGAATCTCCAGGGAAGGGTCTTCATGCCTTCCATTGACTGCCCCTTTCGAATCGGCGATGAACTCCTCGCTCAACTCGGTGATTCTGTTAAGGTCATCTTCGTTGATTTCCATGCGGAGGCAACAGCAGAAAAACAAGCCGTGGGATGGTATTTTGACGGCAGAGTGTCTGCCATCATCGGTACTCATACACATGTAGTGACAGCGGATGAGCAGGTGCTCCCCAAAGGGACGGCATATATTTCCGATGCGGGCATGACCGGCCCCCACGATTCCGTCATTGGAGTGAAGAAAGAAATCATTCTACCCAAGTTTATCAATCAACTCCCGGCGCGGTTCGAAACAGCAACTGAAGACATCCAAATCAATGGCGTCGAAATTGAAGTCGATGACACGACTGGCCGGGCTTTGAGCATTCAGCGATTTGCCAGAAAAGTCCAATTGTGAGGCCTCTTCATGTTTGACCAGCTGTCGCAGAAACTCCAGAAAGTCTTTAAGAATCTTCGTGGTGAAGGGAAGCTTTCTGCCCAACATATTGACGAAGCGCTCAAAGAGATCCGAATGGCGCTGCTCGAGGCAGACGTCCATTTCAAAGTGGTCAAACAGTTTGTCGAGTCCATCAAGGAAAAGGCCCACGGCCAGGAGGTCATGGACAGCCTGACACCGGGCCAGCAGGTCGTCAAAATTGTTCAAGACGAATTGGTCGAAATTCTGGGGGGGGCTTCTTCAAAGCTGAATTTTGGCGCACGCCCTCCCAGTGTCTTCTTGATGGTGGGTCTTCAGGGCTCCGGAAAAACGACGACAGCCGGAAAACTCGCCCTTTGGTTGAATCGTCACGGACACCGGACCCTGCTTCTGTCCATCGACGTCTATCGTCCGGCCGCCCGTGAGCAGTTGTCGGTCATTGCCAGGGATATCGGTGCTCTTTGTTTCGCGGGGACCGGCATGGATGATCCAAGCCAGCTCTGTCGTGAAGCCCTTCGGGAAGCGGAGAACTCCGGTTGCGACATACTCCTCATCGATACGGCTGGGCGATTGCATATCGATCAACAATTGATGGAAGAACTTCAAGTCGTCAAGCAGTTAGTCAATCCGGCGGAAATTCTGTTTGTTGCCGATGCGATGACCGGGCAGGATGCTGTCAAGAGTGCCAAAGAGTTTCATGATCAGCTTGCATTGACGGGGGTAGTCCTCACGAAAATGGATGGCGATGCCCGTGGTGGCGCGGCACTCTCGATTAAATCGGTGACGGGTCAGCCCATCAAATTCGTCGGCGTCGGAGAAAAATCAGATGCTTTAGAGCACTTCCATCCCGATCGGATGGCATCCCGGATATTGGGGATGGGTGATGTCCTCTCCTTAATTGAAAAGGCCCAGCAATCGATTGATCAGGATAAGGCCGAAGAATTGGGAGAAAAGCTGCTGAAGGATTCTTTCACGCTCGCAGATTTTGGCGACCAATTGCGGCAAATGAGAAAATTGGGTCCGCTGGACCAACTTATCGGGATGCTGCCGCAAATCGGTCCATTCAAAGATATGAATAAGGTCAAAGTCGATGAACGGGAATTACTCCACATCGAAGCGATCATCAATTCGATGACCCCTTATGAGAGAGCCCATCATCAGGCCATCAATGGCAGCCGACGGAAACGGATTGCGCGCGGCAGCGGTACATCTGTTCAGAAAGTGAATCAGTTGTTGAAACAGTATGTGCAAACCCGAAAAATGATGAAGCAGATGAGCGGAGGAATGATGGCTAAGTTATCGAGAATGAAAATGCCATTTTGACCTGATGATATTTAGATGGACCATGGGCCTTTTTGAAATACCTTCCAACCAGGGCGCTGGCTTGAATTTATTGTAGCCCAGACCTGTCTTCCTTCACATTCTCTTCCATCGAATTAGACTTAAGGATAGTGACCCTCGCTAACCTGGATCAGGTTTCTAGGACGAGTTCTCTCACCTTTAGCAGCGGTCCATCCGCAATGTCATTGGGGACCGAGCACCCGGGCGCCAGGATAAGACGGCGATTTTGCATCGCCTGTACCGCTTCCTGAATTTCACCCTTGAGTTCCGCGTCGGTTAGCTTTGCAATATTGGTTTCATCCAGGCCACCCATCAATGTTCCAGAAAATTTTTTCTTCATTTCATTGAGACTGATTCCCGTTCCATAGACAGAGTAGTTGATCACCTGGACCGGGTAGCTCAGAAGGGTATCGAAATGAGGGCTGTTCCCGTGAATATGCAAAATATTCAGGTATCCTTTATTCTTGACCGCATCCAGAATCATCAAATCGGATTCTCGGACGAATTTCAAATACTCCTGCGTGTCCATAACCGAGTGATCCGCAGCCGCCACTGCCAAAAAAATTCCGGCAGCTCCAGCATCAAGAGCAAGTCTTGCATGGTTGCCTTGAGACTCGGAAATGGCGCGCAAGACTTTTTTGAGCGTAGAAGGGTCCTCTCGTTTTAGTTGTTCTACCGCTTTTTTTGACGACATCTTCTCTAGGACTGTCCATGATTGGAAAATTGTTTCCACGAATGGGGCTTTCCCTTTGAGTTCCTTGTCGATTATTTTGAGAGCTTTGATTTGCTCCGGGAAGGGATTCTTAATAGGCTCAATTCTATTCCAATCAGAAGATTCGGTGATGGCCTCCAGATTCTCGGGAAGGGGAAAAGGATAGTCACTCATCACCTTCAACAGATCGACATCAAATTTTCGATAAAAATCAAGGGTAGCTTCTGCTTGCTTTTCTCCTGGCAACTTCTCGAAACCAAAATGATGCCAAAAAGTAAAAGGCGAGCGATCTACACGCTCGGCCCGCAAGACGGCTTTGACACGTTCGATCTTAGTCAGCTGAGATTTTGAGCCGCCAAAAATCTCTCTTCTTTGCATCGCTACTGATGCGAATAGGCCACCCGCAGCAATGAAATGCCGCCGCGAGATTCTGCTTGAAGGCATTTTAGATTTATCCTTTCATTGAACGGATTGACTTCACTTGTCGTCGCATTGAAGAACTGCTGTCGCAATCTACGAGCTCCGACCAAGGTTATAGGCTCCCGCAAAGACAGAAGACAGGCTTCCCCGCTTTTGCAACAGTATGGAAATCTTAACACTTCTCGGTCTAAGGAGAAAGCCTGGGATCAAATGCAATCCTAATTGACGTCGAGATCTTGTTTGTGGAGGGCAACCCTGTACTGAATTTTCAGGACTGGCCATGTCGCTTTCTGAATTATGGTGGTTGGAAAGTCCGCTTCTTGAAAGTCTAGATTCTTAGAAATCTGTGGAATCTAGGACAAATTCTTCCTCAACTTCGCTTGTCCACTCCGTTCCAAGATTTGCTTCCGTGACACCTAAAGCCATGGTTGTGCCAGTGTTGTTGTCTCCTTTATCGAGATGGCCATTCTCAAACGATTTGATTACCCGTTCTTTCAATACATTTATATCTGACTCCGAACTCATGGAGGCCTCATTCAGGAGATTTAACAGGTCCAGGTAATAATCCGCTTGCCCATAAACCACTAGTTTGTTAAGGCTCTCTCTTGCTTCCCGCACATTCCCATACTGAAGCTGCAGAGTGACGAGCTTTTTCAAATACGTTTCGATATGCAGCTTGTCGTTCATTCGGATCATGATAGTTGTGAGGGTTTTCCAGATTCTAATATTTTCTCTATCCAACCTTGCCAGATTGTCGAGAATTTCTCGCATGTTGTCTTCATCCTGCATCTGAATCGAGATATCAATGATGCTTTCCATCAAGTCCAGGGCAGAATCGAGTTTCCCTTCACTAATCAAGAGCTTGAGTAATTTTACTGCAGGTGCATAAAGCGCAGTGTTCTCTCGGACGCTTTCTTTAAGGATCTTCAGGGCCGACTCAACATTCCCGGCCACAATGAGTAATTCACACATCGTCAATTTGAAATCCGAATCCTCAACCGTGGTAATGGATTGCAGGTATTCAATGGCCCTACTCGTCATACCGACTTTCTCCAAAAATAGGAATAAGGCCTTTATGATCTCTCTGTTCTTGGGACGAATGCGAAGGACATTCTCGATAGCCGTAACCGCCTCGGCGGTTCTGTTTTGATTTGCGAGGAGATTGGCACTCTGAAGGTAACAACGTACAGCCTCCTCAGATTTTCCCTGTAATTCCAGATGTTGAGCCAGTTTTAGAAAGCTTTGGGAACACTCGGGTTCCAGGTTGCATGCCTTTTGAAGAAGAGACGAAGCCTCGTTATGATCCCCAAGGTCCATCTTTTGTTGTGCCAGCATTTGATAGAAATTCTTTGCATTAGTCTTTTGTCCTTGCCCTTCACAAAGAAGAGCCAACTGCATCATCGCCTCTTGATTCTTAGGGGCAATCTTTAAGATCTTACGGTAAGTGGCAACGGCATTTGCAAACAATTCACGAGCGGAAAAGGATTCTGCAAGTTGGGTGTACCAGAACATAGCATTTTCTTTGTCATCCAAACGGACATAGAGATCGCCAATGTTGTTAAGAATCGTCGTATCTTCTGGTTCCAATTCATGGATTTTTAGATATTGCTCAAGGGCAAGGGTCAGCTTGCCTAGCCTGACATATTTCCCGGCCTGTTGAAGATTTTTGCTCGTTTTCGTGTCCATATTCCCTCTCCATTTCTTCATCAACTGCTCAGTTTCTAAGTTCCTTCCTTCGCCGACACACCGATATACTATTCACGTATCATTCCAAAGGTCAGGAGTGAATCAAATTATTTAGAATCAAAAGGATAGAAGCATTATGAAAAGGAATGGATCTGGTTCTGCCGGAATTACTGCCCTATTTTCGGTCATTTTTCCCGACCTTGCCGAGTTTCGAATCCGAATTGCGTTTCTGAAACCAATGGCTTAGGATTTCCTGAGTTTGCAACCTAGCATATTGTCGGACAGGTTTTTTTATGAATACCAGGTTGGCCATCGTTGGTTTTGAACATGTGCATGCCCCTCATTATCTTAGCTGCCTCCAATCCATGCCGGATGTGAGCGTGGTGGCGATAGCAGAGGCCGACACGAGGAAGGTAGCGGAATATGCAGAACTGATTGGGGCGATTCCGTGCACGACAAACTACACAGAACTCCTTCAATCGAATTCTGTAGACGGAGTCATTCTCTGTTCGGCCAACAGCAGACATAAACAGATGGTGATTGATATAGCTCGTGCCGGAATCTCTATTCTTTGTGAGAAACCCCTGGCGACGAAGACGGTTGACGCCAGAGAGATGCTAGCCATCGCCGAGGCTCACGGTACAAAGTTGGGTATTTGTTTTCCATGTCGGTTCAGCGAATCACTTCAGCAGGGAAAGCATTTGATTGAGAGTGGGGTGCTGGGTGAAATTGTCGCAGTCAAAGCCACCAACCACGGCACGATGCCAGGAGACTGGTTTGCGGAACCAACCTTGTCCGGAGGGGGTGCCATCATGGATCATACGGTCCATGTTGTAGATGCACTGCGCTGGATGTTTGAACGAGAATTCGTCCGGGTGTATGCGCAAGCAGCGACCCGGTTGCATACGCTGTCTGTGGAAGACGTGGCGGTGCTTAACTTAGAAATGAGCAATGGATTGTTCGTGACATTGGATTCCAGTTGGTCTCGCCCCAGCCTCTCATTCCCCATTTGGGGAGATGTTCAAATAGCTGTGGTTGGCACAAGCGGAATCTTGAACTTGGATCTGTTCCCATGGACCTTGAGCCATTATTCAGAACAGGCAGCCAAGCATGTGGCCATTTCCCATGATGGTGATCTTAATCAGCGGATGCTCCAAAACTTCGTTCACTCTATTCAAAATGGGCAGCCAATCTCGCCGAACGGTATCGATGGATTAAGGGCCTTGGAAGTCGTCGAGGCGGCCTACGGTTCGGTTGCCACAGGAAAGGTTGTATTGCTGTAATCTTGGCCCGGGAAGGCATGAAGTAGTGGGAAGAGTAGGCTCTTCGATTTAATTGCAGGAGATAACGGAGTGAGATGAGAGACAGAAATGAGTGAGTTCATGGACCGATCGGCTGTGCTTGAGGTTGGGCACAAACCTTTGGATGTGGCCATTCTTGGAGCCGGGAATATGGGCTCAAAAATTGTGCGAGCTCTGCAGAGGATTCCCAATGTCAGAATCCGGTACGTCTATAGCCGCACATTTTCCAACGCCGAGAAGTTAGCGCTCGCCTGCGATGCGGTTCCGTTGGATCAATCAGATCGGGTTTATGACGAATCTCAAGTCTCCGTTGTTTTTGACTGTCTGCCTACCTTTACTCGATTGAGTACCTTGCAAAAATGCGTGGCCACACAAAAGCACGTTTTTTGCGAGAAGCCTCTCGCGCTGAACAAGCAGATGGCCGATGGGATCCGCAACTGTCTCTCCGGGTATAAGCAGGTCGTCACAGTTGGGCTGGTCCTCCGGTTCTTTTGGGAATACGTGAAACTGAGACAAATGGTGACAGCAGGAGACGTAGGCCAGGTGGGGACTATTCGTCTCTCTCGTTGCGTGGGATTCCCGGGGGCTGGATCTTGGTTTGCTGATCCAGAAAAAAGCGGAGGCGTCATTCTGGATCTATTAGTTCATGATCTGGATTTCCTGCGTTGGACGTTTGGAGAGGCGAAAACTATCTACGCGAAATCGGCCTCAGAAAAACATAGGGATGAACTGAACTATGCCCTCGTGAGCATTCAGTTGGAATCTCATGCGATTGCACATCTTGAAGGGAGTTGGGCGCATCCAGTGGGAAGTTTTAATCAGAGCGTGGAGATCTGCGGTAGTCGGGGCATGCTTGTTTACGACAACCTTGCTTCCAGCCGATTTCATTGGATATCGACAGCGAAAAATAGAGACGAAATCAGTTCTCGGATTTCACTCCCACAAGTTGATCCTGGCAATGATCCTTACTTGGCAGAGGTTCAGCATTTTATTCAATGTGTCAGGCATGGAAAGGAACCTGCAGTTTCCTGGGAGGATGCGCTGCGTTCCTGTGAGCTGGCCTTCTGCGCGATTGAATCGGCACGGTCCGGACAACCAGTCACTATGGCCACGTCATAGCCGAATCTCAAATTGACTTCACTGAGCGTCTTGCATAGCATGACGCTGTTTCTTCAAAGGAAAAGGAAATGCTATGGACCGAAGGCAAGCCCTACGTTGGATTTCAACCAGTGCATTGGCAGGAGGCACGAGTTTGCTTCCTCCAAACAATTCTCTTCTGCCACTGAGGGCGCAAAGTAAGCCAGAGGCGACGCGAGGGTTACCCCCCGTCAAGATCCGAGATATTGAAACGATCCTGACTTATCCCAATGGCGTCCGCCTCGTCATTGTGAAAGTGTTGACCACCGAGCCCGGCCTGCACGGATACGGATGTGCAACCTTCACCCAGAGAGCTCTCGTGGTGCAAACGGCGGTGGAGAAGTATCTCAAACCCTTCTTGTTGGGAAGAAACGTCGATGAGATCGAAGATATCTGGCAGTCCTCTTATGTCAGTTCCTATTGGCGCAATGGCCCGGTGCTCTTCAATGCGATGAGTGGGGTGGATATGGCGCTATGGGATATCAAAGGGAAAAGAGCCAATATGCCAGTCTATCAGTTGCTCGGCGGTAAATGCCGCTTTGCAGCTGAATGTTATTTCCATGCCTCTGGGCGAGACTTTCAAGAAGTTGAGATGAGTGCACGGCAAGCCATGGAGTTAGGATTCCGACACATACGGATCCAAGTGGATGTTCCTGGTCAGAAGACCTATGGGATCGGCGGGACGAACATGGATGATAAAGATATTGGACCCACCAATCCCAAAGCGGTTTGGGAGAACACTTCCTATCTTCTTCTGGTCCCGAAGCTTTTTGAGTATATGCGTGCGAAGTTGGGAGACCAGGTCGAGCTGATTCATGATATTCATGAGCGTCTGTCACCCAGCGAAGCCGTAAACCTATGCAAAGAATTGGAAAAATATCGGCCTTTTTTTATCGAAGACCCGGTCCCCCCCGAAGAGAGCGATCATTTTCGCTTGATTCGACAACAATGCAGCACACCCATTGCCATGGGAGAGCTCTTCAATAACTTGCATGAATATCTGCCACTGATTTCGAATCGTTACATTGATTTTATTCGCATTCATATCTCGCAGATAGGCGGCCTCAGCATGGCTCGCAAAGTTGCTGCACTAAGTGAATTTTTCGGTGTCAGAACGGCCTGGCATGGCCCAGGAGACGCTTCTCCTGTTGCGCACGCGGCCCAGTTGGCTCTTGAACTGGCCAGTTACAATTTCGGGATTCACGAAGGCTATATCTTCCCTGCGGAGACTCGAGAAGTTTTCAAAGGCTGTCCGGAAATCAAGAACGGATATATGTATGCAAACGAAGCCCCCGGTTTGGGAATTGAAGTGGACGAAAAACTTGCCGCAAAGTTTCCCTATCCTACCGATCGGACATTTGACCCTATTTGGGGAACTATAAGAAAGAAGGACGGCACCGTCATACGCCCGTAGAACTCCATCCCCATCTGAAGACTTGAATTGAGTTGTTTCTCGAATTCGCGGGTCAAGGAATTGAATCAAAACGGAGAGAGTGCATGATGCGAAAGCAATGGATGATGTTTGGCTGCCTGGTTTGTGCCTTGACGGTGCTCTGGTTTGGAATTGAACATTGGGAAGTGGTGGCGACTCCAAATGGAGTGACCCGGATTGGTCCTGGAGTCTGGTTCCGGGAAGGCGATCTCAAGGAGAAAGGGCACTGTAATAATATTTGGATTGAAATGAAGGACTATATCATTGTCGTTGATGCCAATTTCCCCAGTGGTGCTGAAGCTTGTCTCGTGGACATTAAGAAGACTAGCAGCAAGCCGGTTAAGTATGTATTTGACACGCATCATCATGGCGACCACGCCTACGGCAATCCCGTCTGGACAAAACAGGGGGCGACCACATTGGCGTATGTCGGCGTCGCAGAGGAAATGAAGCGCTACGAACCCAAGCGTTGGCTGGAGACGGAAAAGACACGGGATGACGTGGCCGCCCTAAAATTGCCTACAGCCGAACCTCCTAAGCAGACTTTCGCCACTAAGAAATTTGTGTTGGAAGATTCAACTCGAAAGGTGGAATTCCATTTCTTTGGATGGGCCCATACCCGAGGGGATGGTTTCGTTTACTTGCCTAAAGAAAAAATCCTCTGTACAGGGGACGCTGTCGTCAATGGACCCTACAACTATATGGGCGACGGGAATGTGGGTAACTGGCCCGAAGTGATTAATCACGCACTCCGGCTCGACGTGGCTACTGTTCTTCCAGGCCATGGAGTTCCTGGGAACCGAGAAGTGCTTCTCGGGGAGCGGCAATTTATCAATGAGCTAGAGAAGGCCGTTCGAGATGCGGTGAAATCAGGGAAGACCCTGGAAGATCTTGTCGTCAAAGAAGGGGACAAGTTGACAGGCGCCAAGATCCAGTTGCCTGAAACGGTAAAGAACTGGGTTGGTGATGGTTTCCCGGGACAAATTGAAGTCGTCTATAAGGAAATCACGCTGGGAAAGCCGCACGGGGAAATCAGCGGGGGAAAATAGAATGGGATTTTCGATCGAGCTTGAGGATTAGCGAATGGGAGTAGGATGTGGACCAGTGGGT
Organism: uncultured Acidimicrobiia bacterium; assembly: GCA_963810905.1. Lineage (GTDB taxonomy): Bacteria > Acidobacteriota > Terriglobia > Versatilivoradales > Versatilivoraceae > CAWBAT01. The sequence continues at coordinate 147,458 of CAWEPG010000001.1, forward strand.
TCTTGAGTACTACACGATTGCGGCGCTCATAGATCGCCGCTACAGGGCACTCCTTCCTCTTCCGAACGTGGGAGAGAAATACAACAAAGAATCATCGACTCCCCTCGCCCCAACGCGGGAGAGGGGTTGGGGGTGAGGGGGATCTGCATAATCTTACGTACTATCTCTCAAAGCTCTTTGCTCCCGGCCAGGGGCCAGGAGGCAAGTCGGGAAGATTCTTCCAGGCTCTTTCTTCCTTGAAGAGCCGAAATCCTCTTGCCTGGTAATTCCTTAAAGCAAACGGGCCATCCAGCGTGCAAGTATGCACCCAAACTCGAGACGCGCCCATCTGCCAGGCACGTTCCACGGCAGTTGTCAGTAAGGCTCCGCCCAGTTTCTTCCCGATGAATGGAGCGAGCAGACCGAAATAGGCGATTTCTATATTCCCCTCTGCTTGTTTTTCCAATTCAAAATATCCAGCCACTGTGCCTGAAAGGTACGCGACCCAGGTTTCGAGTTCAGGCCGATTCAGATATTCGAACCATTGCGAATAGTTCCAGACCAAACGATCGATCCAATACCAGTCCCCTCCGACACTCGTGTACAAGAAGCGGTTCAACTCAGGGCAGGGGATCACGGCCTGCTTAACTTCCAACCCATCCAAGGGAGGATTGACACCGCGAAGCTCCGAGGGGCTGAGCATCTCGAGATGGTAGGTGATGACCTCGGTTTTCATGAAGTGAAAGTTTCCTTTAACGGCGCTAGATGCGCGTCGGAGAATCTCGGCGGTTACAGACTACCACACCAGCCGATTAGCTAATTATTCGGCAAATCCCTGACAAAGAAATGGCAATGACTCAGATAAGTGGAGACTCACCAACTCCCAGCCATGAGGCTCATTCGGATGTTCTACAAATGTGTGAGGCACATGCCGTTCGCTTAACACAACGTCGAGAGCTTTTATGCTCTGGCCCAAACCCATGATTGCGTTATACCGATCGGCGGTTCCGTAATCAAAATAAATTCGCAATCCCGCTAGATCAGCGGTCTTGGCCAAATCTAACGGATTATTGTTTCGCCATTTGTTCAAATCCACCGGATTGCCAAAAATAGGCGCAATCATCTGTGTGAACCAATTAAACCGGCCGCTATTCTTGGTTTCTTCGGACATGTGCTCGGGTTCGTTCAAGAACACGATAGGAGAGTGGGCCGCCGTAGCGGAATACAGGTCCTTGTGCTTAAATGCGATTTTAAGGGCGCCAAAACCGCCCATCGAAGTCCCTCCGATCGCGCGCCATTTCGAACCCGTCTTGGCTCGGTAGTTTTTTTCGATGTATTGGATCAAGTCTTGATCAATATAATCTTCGTAGCGCTTACTGCCATCCAGATAGTTCGTATAAAAACTGTTGTCTCCTTTGGGGTGGACCATCAAAATTTCAGGGATCTTCTTTTCCAGGATGAGTTGGTCAACCGTTTGGTGGAGGTGGCCGTAACGATCGACGATCCAGCTGGTGTGATCGTTATTAAGTCCATGGAGGAAATACACCACCGGATAACTTTTCTGGCTCTTGTGATAAGAAGGGGGGAGGAAAATAGAGTACTCTCGATCTTCCTTCAGTGATGTGCTGGGAAAGCTGCCAAACACAACTTGTGAGCCGCTTGGAAGCTGGATAGTGTTTTTGTCTTCGAGCTGGCGCTCTCCTTCATAAGCATGAAGTGACAACGCGGAGAAGCCGATCAAACGGATTTCGCGATTCAATCCAATCGAACTGACGATGACTCCTGCCAGGAGCCCCCAATAGCGAAATGATTTCATAATTCTTCTCTTGTGCCGGTGCTGGGCCCTTTCAATTACTGATCAACGATTGCTTTATTCATCCGGAGACGCCTTCCGGTTCTCTTGCTTCACAATTTTAAGCATTACCCTGCTGGAGTTTCCATATTTAATTTAGGATCCGTTGCGTGCTTTTCGTTATAATAAAAGTTTTGAGAGATGGCTCAATCCGTTCACTCTCTTGGCCGAATTCAATACCCATATAGGTCGGCCGTGAAGTGGTCAAATTTTGCGCAGGCATCATGGAGTTGATATATCGCAATGAAACCGAAGACACTGTTTGAAAAAGTCTGGGAAGCTCATGTCGTTATGGAGGAGTCGGGGAAGCCTTCCTTGATCTATATCGATCGACACTTGGTCCATGAAGTGACATCTCCCCAGGCGTTCGAGGGGTTAAGGCTGGCAGGAAGGAAGGTCCGAAGGCCGGATTTGACTTTCGCCACAATGGACCACAATGTTCCGACGACGCGGCGCGGATCCCCGATCGAAGATCCTATCTCGGCTCAGCAGATTGAAACGCTTGCAATGAACTGCAAAGAATTTGGCGTCACCTTGTACGACTTGAATAGCCCCGAGCAAGGGATCGTGCATGTCATCGGCCCCGAACTCGCCCTGACCTTGCCTGGGCTAACCCTGGTCTGTGGAGATAGCCACACGTCTACGCATGGGGCTTTTGGCGTTCTGGCTTTTGGAATAGGAACCAGTGAAGTAGAGCATGTTCTCGCAACCCAGTGCCTTCTCCAGGAAAGACCCAAGACTTTTCTTATTAAAGTAGACGGGCAAAGACCTTACGGTGTCGAGGCAAAGGATATCATTCTTTCCATAATCGGACGGATTGGAACAGACGGGGGAAATGGCTACGTGATCGAGTACGCCGGAGAGGCCATCCGCGGCCTCAGCATGGAAGAGCGGATGACCGTCTGCAACATGTCGATTGAGGGAGGCGCGAGGGCCGGCATGGTTGCCCCGGACCAGAAGACCTTTGATTATCTGCGAGGGCGGCGATTTGCTCCGAAGGACTTTGACGCGGCCGTTCAACAATGGCAACAGCTAAAGAGCGATCCGGGAGCTGTCTTTGATCGGACTTTGGAAATGAAAGCTTCCGAACTCACTCCTCAGGTGACTTGGGGAACCAATCCGGGCCAGGTGATCTCAGTTGATGGCCGTGTGCCTAGCCCTTCTGATTTCTCTGACCCCAATTCCCGCAGGTCCGCTGAACGCGCCCTGGAATACATGGGTTTGAAAGCGGGCACTCCCATCACAGAAATTCCGATTGATCGTGTGTTCATTGGTTCCTGCACGAATTCCCGATTGGAGGATCTACGCGCGGTGGCCCATTTCATAGCGGGCAAAAAGGTCTCTGGCAAAGTCTATGCCATGGTTGTGCCTGGGTCGCAGGAAGTCAAACGATTGGCAGAGAAAGAAGGCTTGGACCGAATCTTCAAGGAGGCAGGTTTTGATTGGCGCGAGTCCGGCTGCAGCATGTGCTTGGGAATGAATCCCGATATTCTCAAACCGGGTGAGCGCTGCGCCTCAACCTCAAACCGCAATTTCGAAGGGCGACAGGGAAAAGGTGGAAGGACTCATCTCGTGAGTCCGATTATGGCTGCGGCTGCGGCCATCCAGGGACATTTCGTTGATGTCCGGCAAAATTAGAAGTGAGGACGAAGGAGTAAGAATGGAACCATTTACCAAGCTCAGAGGGATTGTCGCCTTGCTGGATTTGCCCAATGTCGACACCGATCAAATTATTCCCAAGCAATTTTTGAAGCGAATCGAACGGACCGGGTTTGGGCAATTTCTTTTTTATGACTGGCGATTTGTGGACGGAAAGGAATTGAATCGTGATTTTGAAATGAATCAGGAACGTTATCGCGGGGCTCAGATTTTGGTGACCCGAGCCAATTTCGGTTGTGGCTCCTCACGCGAACACGCTCCCTGGGCATTGCAGGATTACGGCTTTCGCTGCGTGGTTGCCCCTTCTTTCGCCGATATCTTCTACAACAATTGCTTCAAGAACGGGATGTTACCCATCCGCCTGGAAGAGCCACAGGTTGAGGAACTCTTTCAGAAGGTGCGCAAAACTCCAGGCTACACTCTAAATGTTGACCTACAGAAGAATCGAATCAGTTCCGATGACGGATTGGTTTTCAGCTTTGAAGTGGAAGAATTTCGCCGTCATTGCCTGCTCAACGGCCTCGATGATATCGGTCTCACCATGCAACACAAGGACAAGATCCGACAGTACGAAGAAACCCACCCCGTAATAATTCCCCGCTGAGAATTGCATTTCATCAATTCGCTGATCTGTCTTAAGATTGACGCCGTTGGAAAATAAAAAAAGGGCCGAAGGGGGGAGATCTTTTCGGCCCTTTTTTCCCTCTCCGCTTTTGTGGAGCGCAGAGGTGATTTGAAGGTGGGTTTCGATGGTGCCCAGGGACGGAGTTGAACCGCCGACGCCAGCCTTTTCAGGGCTGCGCTCTACCGCCTGAGCTACCTGGGCACAATCAGGGCTTCCCTTACGGAAAGCGGACGAAGTATAGAGAAAGTACCTGGGAGTTCAAGGGATTTTTGGTTGCAGCTAGGGATCGCTGCAACTGCAAGCGCAGAGGGCTGCGGTGTTGACGGCAGACCTAATCGTTTTCGAAGCCCGAAACCATGGTCCAACCGGAGGACCTGAGTTTCATGATGAAGTGTTCTCTCACTTTCTGCGACCGCTACAGTTTCTGCTCAATCCTTGCTGTCGCTTCGAAACCAAGCCGACTGATGCTAGAGGGTTAACAAAGTAGATAGAACGGGTTTTTTTCAACGGAACGTTTCTGAGTCCCCTCTCAGGTGGCGCGGGGAATATGGCCGCCAGGAAGTTTCGACCCAACAATTTTCGTAATGCGGGAGGATCACTAATGAACGCTAGAATGACTCGCCGTTATTTTCTGGAGACTGGGACGGCCGGCATGCTCGCCGGTGTGATCGGAGCCTCAAAAGGCCGCATTCAAGCATCAGAAGGTTCAACCAAATCGGCTTCCACGGCTCCCAGTTTCGAGGACTACGCTACGATTGAAGCCTTTTGTAATGGGTTTCCGGTCTATTCCCTTGGCAATATGGCCTATATTTATGCGGTGAGCCCGGACCTGTACCCGGGGACCGTCATGCAAGAGGGAAATACCAACCCCCAGGTCAAGATCAAGCCGAAAAAGTCCTGGGAGATCAAGCGCAATCCTTTTGGTGTGACGATAGCCGAACCGGGCCCGCGGACGATGTGGAACGACAATCAGTCTATGCTCCCTATCCACCTAATCGACGGCGACCCGGATACGGCTTGGAGCAGTTACGGCAGCCAAGTGCCTGATGAACGCCCGGAATGGATCCGAATCGATCTGCCAATGGAATCGATCGTAAAAGCGGTCAGTCTGGTTTGTAGCCAGGATTTCGCAGGAGCGAAGTTGTGGGAAGAAGGTAAACTTATTGACATCCAGGACTACCACAAGTGGGCGGGCAGAGCTTTGCCGAACGAACTGACAGTCGAGACAAGCCGCGATGCCTGGCACTGGGAAGTGGCTTACGAGACCAAGAACTTCTCCGGAAACGAATCTGGGCCGGCGGTAATCGAGTTCGAGCCCAGCGATAAGAACGCCAACAAGCCCAGAATTATTCAGTCCCAGAAAGGCGCGACAGTGATCGAGTTCAATCCCCGGTTGGCCAAGCAAATCCGCATTACTGGCCGTAATTTCAAACGCAGACTCGACAAGTATGTCGGGTACGCATTCTCGATTGGCGAAGTGGAGGTGTGGGACTCAGTCGGGCAGAACGTGGCGTTGCTGTCCCGCGGAGCTGGCGTGACCGTGTCCTCGACGTCTTATTTGATGAACCACGATCGCCTTACTCAGAACTTCCTCTTTGGCCCAGTGGAGTATGACCTCGGGCTCAAGTACATCCGGATTGGCGCAGATAACGGGCTGCTCACGTGGAACTCTGTCGAACGCGAGAAAGGGAAGATGGAGGTTGACCCAGTAGCTGAGCAGACGGTGACGGAGTTGCATCGCAATGGGATTACCGTGATTCTGAATCTCGATGTCAAAGCCAATTTCGTTTACAAGGGGCGGAAATTGGACTGGAGTCAGGCGCGCACACGGGAGATCAACAATATTTACTATGACCATCCTGGCTGGTGCTGGGAGACGCCGAAGATGTTCGAAGGCTACCTGCGTTATGTGGATTTCATGGTGCGCCACTTCAAGGACCGGGTCGGCTACTGGGAGATAGGCAATGAGTGGGCTGGCCCCCGAGATGTTTACGAGCGGGCGGTTCGCGGGATCAAGAAAATCGACCCCAAAGCGCGGATCATGGTCGGTGTCGGCAGAATGTCCCAGTTCCGGGAAACGCTGGAGAAATGGGTCAAAGAAATTCCCCAAGAGGAGTTACCTCTGCTGATGCCGGATGCCGTCGGGTCCCATCCGGGTACGCGGGTGGATGCCGGGCTCACCTTGGACGACCTCCATTCCTTTTATTGGCAGGAAAACAGGACGGCCATAAAGGAATGCAATGCGCTTGGTTTCAAGGGCCGGTATATTGCCAGCGAGGTTTATAGCTGGTCTTTATATCCGCCTGGCCCACGTGAACTCAATAAAGATGAGCCGCGGTATGCCAACTACTACGGAGAATCTGAGATCGTCCGGGCCAAGTATCTGGCTCAAAACCTAGTCGGCCATGCAGGCCTGAACATGCTGGCGTTCCAGTGCAATACTTATTTCGTTTCAGCCTCAGTTGGCCAATCCCTGTTTCGTGTTCCTGTTCCTTCGCAGACGATTAACGCTGTGCAACCCGATGCCGGCTACTACACGTTACGAACCCTCAGCACTGTGCTGGATGATTGGACGGGCGTCTCCTTCTCTGTAAAGTTCAGCAGCGGCGACAAGTTTGAGACGTTTACATTGAAACGTGGTGACGGGGAATTGATGGTGGCGGCGTGGATTCCTGGGAACACGACTGACGGGATTGTAGAGGCAACTACGGACGTGACGGTGCCTGGAGTACATGCAAAGGAGGCTTGGGTGATCGACATTCTGAACGGCACGGAGCAGAAACTGATTTTCTCTTCCGACCAGGACGACACTGTGATCAGGAGACTCAGGATTAAGGATTATCCAACGCTGCTGAGGTTAACCCCGTGTGGCCAAAAAACTTGAAGTGACTGAGACACCGCACCTTGCAGCGTTCAACTATTCAGCTCAACCCCTTCTTGCCGTTGTGTAATTGGTCAAGCGCTTAAAGCTGCCGCAGCGCCGGGGCTATCCCACATCGTATGTGGCGACGCGGTCCACCACATCCACTAAGCCAACTGTGAAATTGGTTGTATAGTCACGTAACCAGAAAATGAGAGCAGTGACCGTTCCACCGCTCCTCAATCTATGGTTACGCAATAATCCGGTCCCAACTAATCAGCGAGCCTTCCCATTTGCCTGCAGGCGATCTATCATTCCTAAAGAGACGGCACGAACCCGCCTCCAAGTTCAATGATTACACCTTATCGATGGTTGGCCCAATATTACGATAAACTCTTTTCGTCTCTTCGATTCCCAATAGATGCAGCGCGGGAGAGCGTACTCGGCCGGATCTTGCCCCATGTTAAATACCGCCTGTGATCTGGCGTGTGGCACGGGAACGACTGCTCTGACCCTGGCGCGCAGAGGGATCAAAATCTACGCTGTGGATCTATCCCCGCTGATGTGCCGACTTGCCCGCAAGAAGGCTCGTCGCGCCCGGCTGCCTGTACGCGTACTTCGGGCTGACATGCGGAGTTTCCGGCTTCCACAATCAGTTGAGCTGATTACCTGCGAATTCGATGCGCTAAATCATGTGCCGCGTCGAGCAGACTTGCGGATGGTGGCAAAGGCTGTGGAGCGAGCACTGCGGCCCGGCGGTCACTTCTTCTTCGACGTCAACAACTCCCTTGGATTTGAGCGATACTGGCGGGGCAACGTCTGGTTCGAGACGCCGGGCGTGGTGGTCGTGATGCGCAACGGCCATAACCGCCATGCTGACAGGGCTTGGAGCGAAATCGAATGGTTCATCCGGGACGGAAGCAGCTGGCGACGGCGTCACGAACGCGTGGAAGAGGTCTGCTGGGATTCTGACGAGATCCGTCGTATTTTCTTAGCGACAGGCTTTGACCAGCTGCGTGCCTGGGATGCAGCTCCCTTCTTTAAGAACAATCCTCTGATCGGTCGTGGTTGCCGCACAATTTATCTGGCCCGTAAATCCCGAGCCTGAAGGCTACCTGGAATATGACCCTGCCGGAAGGTGGCCGGCGAGGCGTTTCGGTCGCGTTGCATTTTGGCCCACATCGCGGCCGTATAGTCGGGAAACCGGAGACTGGGAATGGGTCGCAAAGAACCGCCAATCGTGGGTCGTAGGTGACCAGCAAGGGAATCACATCAGCCCGGGCTTCACAATTCACGCGAAAGCCCACGATTGCCACAAAAGCCGTGTCAATCGTGTCTACCAGGGGACTACCTTAAAAATGATGAAACACAAATGTGCGTTAGGCTCAGAGAGGATTGTCCCAAGAACAGATGGCTATTGTGCGGAACTAATGCGAATTGAGACGAGATTATTTCTGCTTTGAGGTCTTTCCAATCCAATAGAAAAAAGCGACAATCAGGCAGGCCGGTACAATGGGACCCCACCATCCTTTCAAACCTAGCAGAGTGATGACTGAAGGGCCGCCCCAGGCGACTAAAGCGAGAATAACGCCAGCCCAGGCCATGCCGCTAATTAAGCTGAATACGCTGAAATGCAGGGCCGGAACTCCTGAGTACGCACAAGCGGCGGGGATGGCAATTCGCAACCCTGGAAGAAATCGGGAAGCCAGTATCATGCTTGTGGCATGTCTCCGAACTTTTTCCACGACACGCTTGCCTTTCGCGGCAATGGCAGGAAAGCGATCCAGCAGATGCCAAAAACGCCCTCGGCAGACGTAATAGTAAAACTGATCTCCGGCGGAGCCTCCGAGAGCCCCTGCCGCGAAAACCCCCAAAGGATTGAGCTTTCCCAAACCCACCAGGACACTGGCAGCGACAAAGACAACCTCTCCTTCGACGGCAGCCGCAAGAAAGATTGCAAGATAAGCAAAAATGCCCGGCCAGGTTTCCAAGCTCATTTCATCCCTTCTCTGACGGGAGACGCGGTATGTCCTGAATGTTGAGAGACTGCGGCTCGAACCCTTTTGGCGACGAGAGCGACCTGTGAATCAGAAAGGCTCTCGTAGATTGGGAGCTGAACTGCGTTGGCTGCACGTTCCGCCCCTGTGGCACGAGAATTCGTGCCAAACAAGGGAAGCTGCGTGCAGACGTCTACGTGCAGCGTCTCGACATCGACACCTCGCCGGATACAGCGTCTAACCAGGTCGTCCCGATCGGGAACGTAAACGCAATATTGATAGTAAACATGCTGTCTTTCGGGTGGGACCTTGGGAGCTATCACTCCAGGGATGTTCCTCAGCATCTGGTCCATCATCCGAGCATGAGATTGGGTTCTGATGGTCCATTCCTCCAGATGCTCCAGCCCCGCTAGACCTAGGGCTGCCTGAACGTTTGAATATTTCTGAGTGTAGGAACTGGGCATTGGCGAGAGGGGACGTATTTTTTCCCACAAGTAGACGTCGGGTCGTGCGTTCAACCAGGATGCGGCACAAAGGATAGGGAAGGCGGAAAAAGTAAATGCTGCCGGTCTGGTAAAGATCCGTTGAATCCTTCCCTGGAGGAATTTCTTCAAAATCTCTTCTCGTGGAGGCTCCATCTCAGCAGCCGCCAAATCAGCCACGCGCTGGGCAAGAGAAGAGTCCCTTACGACCGCCATCCCTCCACCGTAAGTGTTTAATGGCTTCAACGTTTGAAAGCTGAAGAAACTGGCATCACCCAAAGTTCCAACTTTTTGCCCTTTGTATGTTGCCCCGAGCGAATGCGCACAATCCTCAATAACAGCCAATTTATTCCTTCTTGCGATTGAAAGGATCGGATCCATGTCACAGGACAGGCCATAAAGATGCGTGGGTACAGCCGCCACGGTATCTCTCGTGACAGCTCTTTCGAAAGCTTCAGGATTTATGTTGAATGTCTCCGCATCGATATCGACGAATACTGGCTTGAAACCAGCCACCCGCGCCAGTTCCGGAATCACCCAGAAGGTCAAAGCGGGGAAGATAATCTCGGAGCCTGGAGGGAATTGAAACGCTTTAAGAATATAAAGGAAGGCCATTCGGCCATAAGATGTGGCAATGGCATGGCCTCCACCCAACCACTTTGAAAACGCCTTTTCAAATAACTCAATGGAAGGTCCTTGGATCAGCTGGTCCTGTTTTTTGCACTCCGCAATGATTTGTTCTGTATCGGGAAGGACTCTAGGACCATACCTGGAAATTGCCTTCAACATTCAACTTGCCTTGACATAATCTGCAACTCTTTTCGGGTGTGGATCTCTTGCGCCTTCACATCCAATCGTCTGGCGAAGTTTTGAACGAACGCATTGTTCAGGCGCCAGACGTTGGCCACGAATGAGGGTCTCATGAAAAAACGCGCAAAAGCGGCGCCAAGCAGAAAGGAGAGTTCCTCCGGTTTTAGATTGGGGTGTTTGAATGTTGGGGTATAACCGGTGAATTTTTCCCAATCCTTTTCATAGACTAGAGGCTCCATCTGTTTCCACAAAGGAGTACCGGGATATGGGGTCAGCAATTTGAATAGGGCATAGGTGGAATCCAAGCTAATCGAATACTCGATTGTAGCGGAAATAGAGTTCCACGTATCGGTCAAGAACCCCAGAACGTAAAAAGCGACCGTCCCAATCCCCATGCGTTTACAGGTTTCGATTATGGCTTTGGCGTGTGCGGGGGCGATTGGAGTCCGGGCTACTTTCCGCAGTATCTCTGGTGACACCGACTCTACTCCAAAATTGATACGTCTGAGTCCGGAGGCATACAATTTCTTCAAGAGATCTTCATCCAATCGGTCCAGCCGGGTCTCACATTCATAATGTAACTTGAGCTTTCGAAACTGGATCTCATCAGCTAAGTGGACGCAACGCTCTCTTTGGTAAGTAAACAATGGATCACGAAAAACAACATAAGGATCGGGATGCCGCTCACACAAAGCCTCGAGTTCATCCACGATGTTCTTGACGCTGCGGGCCCGATAGCTTGCAAGGATGCGGTGCGGACAGTAGGTGCAGAACTCCGGGCAACTCCGACTGGACATCAGGGAAAAAGAGCCGCCGCCGAGTTTGTCTCTCAGGCCGATTCTTTGCCAAACATCCGGCGTCTTCGCAATTAGATCCCAGCGGGCATGGGGGATCGAATCCAGGTCGGCGATGGCAGGGCTTGCCGTTAACCCGGCGAAGGACTCTCCAGCAGCCAAGCGCATGATGGCGGCTTCGGGTTCGCCTTGAATCACAAAGTCTGAATGATCCAGGAAGAGTTCAGGAAGCTTGGAAGCGGCCAAGCCCGACGAATCCCACGCGAACCCCTTTTTGCCGCGCTTCGTCAGCCCACTTAGTTTCGTGTTTGTAGTCCACCAGAGACGACAAGACAATGGCCATATCTGCCTCGACCAGCTCGTCGGACGTGGCGACAACTTCGTGACCCGCTTCGGCCAATATTCCCGCGATCGTTGCCATTTGAACGCTGGGTACCTGATGAAAATTACGCTTGAAATGACAATAGAGCCTAGTCGTTTTCGAAAAAGGGCTCATTCTAGAGCCATAACCGCCTACTACAGTGTCTTTGACCACATATCCGTGTTTGGACATCAAGTCAGCCAAAAGAATCCTCATTATTCCCTCTCCTTTCCAATGGTATTAGATTGAGAATCGTCGCTAAAAGGGAGAAGCCTGTTATTGAGGCGAATCTTGCCTGATCTCGTCAGGCTGACGGAGATTCGGGAATAAACGAAGGTGGTGGGCGTTCAAAAAGGAAGAAAACAACTTCGCGCTGCAGATGTTGAACCCTAGTTTCGGGGATCAGGATTTCACAAAGGTTGGTTGGGACAAGAAGGTAACAAACCTCCAAACACGCCGAAGGGATATCCTCGTCATCACCATCGAAATCCTCTTCAATCGTGGAGTGAACTTTAAGAACTCGAGTGGAGAATTGAACGTTGGAGCGAGCAGGTCGAACGGCGTCAAGAGCGTTCATCCCCCTCGAGGATTGCAGGACAGGAATGCGGTCTTCAACCGACCCAATCGGCCTGGCTTCAGCTGCTAGGAGGAAGAAGAAAATAAGACAAAGGCCCCAGAATATTGACGGGGACAGTACTCGGAAGAATAGCTTCAGAACACGTGACGATGGCATAATGGATTTTTCACACTCGACAGGCATACGCATGTTACTCGGAGGAGCCAATCGACATCCTTCTACCCAACAGCTATTATACTGTAATAATTGGGACTTAGCACAGAAACTACACTAGTTCAATCCATAGGGAGTGTCAAGCCGTAAAGGGGTTGAAAGGGGCGATTCGGCATAACTTGCATCTCTAACATTTAGAAGCTGATAGAACCCGATAGGTTGTTTGAAACAGAGGAAAATCGCCTCCTGATTTATCCCTCTTGGAGCCTAATGGAAGGCCCGTCTTCATGGCCTGCCCTTACGTTTTTGGTTTTAGTGTGATTCTTGAACTCATTACGGTTTCGACTATCGCCATTCAGGTGGACTCCCTAATCTAAAATTACTCGTTAAGCGATCTGAAGGATCGAAAGAAGGTGTTGAAGCTTCTTATTTTGCGGAGTTTATGAGGATAGATGAGATTAATTTTGCTTTGAGGTTTTCCCATTCCAATGGAAGAAAGCAACAATCTGGTTGGCCGGCAAAATGGGTCTCATTAACAATTAAATCAAGGAAGATTGATCACTGAATGGCCGCCTCGGGCAACTCATATGAGAATGAGGCCGGCCTAGGGAAGACCGATGTTCAAGCGGAATAGGCCGAAACAAAGGGAGGGAAATTCGGAGTAAGTGTTTAGCTATTCTAATGTTTGATTCCTGCAAAGCCTGCCATCCCCCGATGCGTCAACCCTTTGCCCTTTCTATAATTGTCCTGCAAGAATGGGCACAATCCTCAATTGCTGCCGATTATTTACTCCTTGTGACAGATAATGGTCGGATCCGTGCTACAAGGACAAGCCATAGAGATGGGTCGTTACAACCGCCACGGCATGAGCCGTAACAGCACGTTCGACGGGTTCTCGATCAAGCCTAATTGTCTCCGCATCGATATCAGCGAAGACTAGGTCAAAAATTCACTTTGCCGGGATCTCAAGTGCTGCAGTGGCTCGGCGGCGCCGAAAGAGTCTCCCAACCTTCTTCTGGAAGGAGTCCAAATAGATGTAATAAACAGGAGTGATGTACAGCGTAATCAGCTGAGAAACCACCAAGCCGCCTACCACGGCCAGACCCAGGGGGCGCCGTGCCTCTGATCCAGCGCCAAAGCCAAGTGCAATGGGCAGAGTGCCCATCAGCGCAGCCATAGTGGTCATCATGATAGGGCGGAAGCGAACGAGGCAGCCTTCGTAGATCGCGTCCAAGGTATTCTTCCCTTCGCTTCTTTCCGCCTCCAAGGCGAAGTCGATCATCATGATTGCATTCTTCTTGACGATACCGATCAGCATGATGATTCCGACAAACCCGTAAAGGTCGAGCGGATACTTGAAGTACATCAGCGTGAGGATAGCTCCCAGCCCGGCCGAGGGCAGACCTGAAAGAATGGTCAGAGGGTGGATTAAGCTCTCATAAAGGATACCGAGCAAGACGTAAATCACCATTATAGTCAGCGTCAGCAAGAGGCCCAGGCCGACGAGCGATGCTTGATAAGCCTGGGCCTCTCCCTGAAAGCTAGCGCTGATGGAACCTGGCAAAGTGTTGCGCGCGAGGTTCTCTACTCTCCCTTACTGCATTGCCGAGGGCGACACCAGGCTTGAGTCCGAAACTAAGCGTCACGGAGGGGAGCTGTCCTGTATGGTTGATCACGAGAGGCCCTAAGCTTTGAGTTAACCTGGCCACAGCACTCAGGGCCACCAGTTGACCGGTCGAAGACCGGATATAAAGCGAAGAAAGAGCGGTCGGGTCTCTTTGGTACTGGGGCTCAAGCTCCGTGATGACTTTGTACTCATTGTCAGGTCTAAAGATAGTTGAAACCTGCCGGTCGCCAAAAGCAGAGGCAAGAGCATCTTCCACCTGAAAAGCCGATACGCCCAGGGCTGACGCCTTGTCGCGGTCGATTTCGACATTCACTTGAGGGTTTGCGATTTGGAGGTCGGTGTTGACATCTTGAAGAGATTGAAGCTGGCTCATTGCAGACAGGAGTTTTCCAGACTCCCTGTAGAGTTGCTGGGAGTCTGTGCCTTGCAGGGTAAACTGGTAAGGGCTCTTGGTAAGCCGGCCCCCGATTTCAATCGGCCGGTGGGTTTTGCATGAAAGCCATGATTCCCGGGACCGTCATGAGCTTTGGACGCAAATAGTTGATAACCTCGTCCGTACTCATACGGCGCTCAGGATGAGGCTTAAGATGGCAGAAAAAGATACCGGAGTTTCCGGCAGACCCGGCAAAGCCTGCGCCAGCCAAAGAAAACGTGGTTTCAACATTGGGGTCCTGAGTCACGATGGAGGTGATGGCCAATTGGTGCTCCATCATCGACTCAACGGAAATTCCCTGCGCCGCCTGCGTGAAACCAATAATTAGACCGGAATCTTCACTCGATAGAAACCCCTTGGGAATACGGAAGAAGACGTAAACCGTGGCGACCAGAAGCAACATTGACATTATGAAGGTTAAAAAGCGATGCCTGAGGACCCCTCTAAGACTCCAATCGTAGGCTCTGAGCCAAACCTGAAAAACCCACTCTGAGGCTGCATACACGCGACCGTGCTTCTCCGTGCCGGGGGGACGGACGAATCGGCTGCAAAGCATAGGTGTGAGAGTAAGGGAAACAAAGCCCGAGACCAGAACCGCCGTGGCGATGGTTACCGCAAATTCGTGGAGCAGTCGGCCCAGGATTCCTCCTAAGAACAGGACAGGAATGAAGACCGCTGCCAGAGAGAGCGTCATGGAGAGAATGGTAAAGCTGATCTCTTTTGAGCCATTCAGCGCCGCTTCAAGAACTGTTTCACCCTTTTCCATATGCCGAACAATGTTTTCCAACATGACGATGGCATCGTCCACCACGAATCCTACAGAAAGGGTCAATGCCATGAGCGATAAATTGTCTACCGTGTACCCGAGGAGATACATGACCGCAAAGGTGCCGATGATGGAGACCGGCAGCGCCAGGCTGGGTATGACCGTAGCCGATAGGTTCCGTAGAAAGAGAAAGATGACCATGACCACGAGGGCGACGGTGAGATAAAGCGTAAACTTGACGTCCTGAATCGAGTCGCGAATGGTTTTGGATCGGTCATAGAGAATGTCCATGTGCACTGAAGCGGGGATTTGTGACCGGAAGCTAGGGAGCAACTTCTTGATGTTATCCACTACCTCGACCGTGTTAGTGCCGGGCTGCCGGCGGATTGCAAGGACTTCCGCCCTTGTGGTATTAAACCAGTTGGCAACCTTGTTATTCTGGACACTGTCGATAACCCGGCCAAGTTGTTCGAGCCGCACGGGGGAACCATTGCGGTAAGCAACAATCAAAGGACGGTAGGCTGCCGCGTCGGTAAGCTGGCCGGTCGCTTGTAAACTAAAGGCTTTGTGGGCACCGGTCAGCAGTCCGGTCGGAAGGTTGACGTTGCCGCGTTGAATTGACGCTGTCACTTCATCAATACCGATGCCGCGCGCATTGAGCGCTTTGGGATCAAGCTGAACGCGCACGGCGTACTTTTGTTCACCATAAACCTGAACCTGGGCCACTCCCTTTACCATCGAAATGCGCTGTGCCATGAGGGTGTCTGCGTACTTGTCCACGGTCGAAAGTGGAAGCGTGGGAGAACTGACCGACATGTAGATGATCGGCTGGTCGGCAGGATTGACCTTGGCGTAGGAAGGCGGCGCAGGCATATCCCTTGGAAGCTGACCTGCCGCCCCAGAGATTGCAGCCTGTACGTCTTGCGCGGCGGCGTCGATATTCCGACTCAGATCGAACTGCAGAGTGATTGAAGTGAAACCCTGTGCGTTAACCGAACTGATCGAGTCCAGCCCCGCGATCGTAGAAAACTGCCGCTCTAGTGGGATGGCGACAGCGGATGCCATCGTCTCGGCGTTTGCCCCAGGGAGGCTTGCTCCCACTTGGATGGTCGGGTAGTCCACATTCGGCAGGTCATTGACCGGCAGAAGCCGGTAGGCCAGGACACCAAACAGAAGAATCGAAGCCGTCACCAACCCCGTCATAATGGGACGGCGGATAAAGAGTTCAGCAATGTTCATGAGGCTGCATTATTCCGGCTTCGGATTGCCGACCTCGCCGGAATTCAAACTCGCTTTCAGTTCCACTTTGGCACCGGGAAAGAGCAGAAGATGACCGTCCGTCACTACCTTTTCCCCCGGCTGCAATCCCTTATCAATTACTGTTTCAGCGCCGATCGTCGCTCCTGCGACGACTGGCCTGGAGTCCACGGTGAGGTTCTGGCCAACGACAAAAACATAGTGGCCAGCCTGCCCGGTCTGCACTGCCTGGGTTGGGGCGACAACAGAGTTGGGCCGAGAAGTGAGTCTCAGAACCACGTTAACGAACTGCCCCGGCCATAGGCGCTTTTCAACATTTTGAAACGTCCCCCGCAAAAGAATGCTTCCCGTCGTGCTATCGACCGTGTTGTTGAAGAAAGTAAGCAGGCCCTGCTCGGGTCGAGACTCATCCTGGGGCGGGATCGCTTCGATCTTAAGCTTGCCCCGCGCCTGATATTGCTTGATCTGGCCCAAGTACTGTTCTGGAACGGAAAAGTTCACATATAGGGGGCTAATTTGGTTGATCTCGATCAGCGCCGTATCGTTGGCTTTAACGATGTTCCCCTGGTGAACCAGGAGCTTGCCAGTTCGCCCGGTTAGCGGAGAATGAATGGAGCAGTATCCAAGCTGTATCTTGACATTCTCCACTGCCGCTTGATCTGCGCGCACGGCTGCTTCCAGTGCCCCGGCATTACTACGGAACTGGTCGAATTGTTCTCTGGATATCAGCCCGTCTTGATAGAGCTTTTGGGCGCGGTCTGCCTGAGCCTGCGCATTCTTTTCCTGAGCCAGATCTCGAGCCAAATTGGCTTCAGACTGCTTGAGGGCAGAATCAAAGGGGCGAGGATCGATTGCGAACAGGAGATCTCCTTCTTGCACATCCTGACCTTCCTTAAAGTAGACGCCGTGAAGTTGCCCGTCCACTTGAGACTTTACGACTACCGTGGAATACGCCTCGCCGTTTCCAATGACGCGCACTTCGATCGGGACAGTCTTTTGAGTTACCGTGGCAACTGTCACCGGCACTGCGAAATTCATGTCGGCCTGAGCGGTCTCTCCAGGAGTACTGTTCTGGGAACAGGCTGACCCGAATGACATTGCAACTAGAATTAAAGAGAGCCAAACAGCTGGGTTGCGGCGGTGGAAATATTTGTTCACATGGTGGAATAACATTCCGAGCCAAATCCTCCCCTTCTGCGACGAGTGTATCGCAGCTCCGCCGCCGTGTCTATCCGGACGATTGGGTACGAAGCATGGCCGGACTGGAGCTGGGACGGAGCTTGCATCAATTTCATTGGGAGGCTAATATCAAAAACAGGTCGTCAAAAAGAAAGGAATTTTCCCTATTGGCACTATCCGCCGGCTGAGTTTGGCGTGTTGCTGCTTTTTACGGCAATACCTCTGATTTGCATCTTTGGCGCGATTCTTATCTCAGTCACGATGGCGACAGATGTCAAAGAGGCTTTCTGACCAAGGTCAAATTCCTCTTCGCAGTGGTTCTTATTTAGCGGATAAAGGAGGATACGATGTTTAATGCACAAGAAATTGGAAGTACTTTCCTCAGCCAAGCACGATCTCATTTAATGAATGACTTCATGCCGAAAATTCAGAGATGTTTTGACTTGGTCAATGAGAATGACATCTGGTGGCGTTCCGATGAGACCAACAACAGCATTGGGAATCTCGCCTTACACCTGGCCGGGAATGTCCGCCAATGGATTATTTCCGGGGTGGGGGGACAACCAGACGTTCGTGAACGACAAAAGGAATTTGCCCAACGAGAGGCTCTGCCCAAGGAGAACCTTTGGTCCGCTCTCGAGAATGCTGTGAAAGGTTCAGACCAAGTGTTGGCAAACTTCCCCGTTGAGAGATTGATGGAAAAGAGGGTCATCCAGGGTTTTGACCAGACAGCACTGCAGGCTATTTTTCATGTTGTGGAACACTTCTCGTTCCACACCGGGCAGATCATCTACATCACGAAACTTCGCAAAGGAGTTGACCTGAAATTTTACAACCTTTGAAGAGACAACAGAAGGCAAAAGGCAGAAAGCAGTAGGCAGAAGGCAGGGGGCGGAAAGCGGTGGGGCGAAGGTGCTCCATTTGACTAATGACTGAAGAATCGCTTGATGGCCCGAGGAAAAGATGAGCCGGCTCGAAGCTGTACCCGAATTTCTGTACTCTGACTCGAAACCACTTGTACTTCGCGAGTTTGGTCGCCTAACTGAGGATGACTCACATGGATTCGAAAGCGTCCTGGATCCAACGTGCTGGTCGCCGCGCCGGACGAGTTCGGTGTCAATGTGGTAATGAGGGCGCCCTGAGGGGTTAAGATTTCAATCGTTGCGTCGGATAAGGCCTTCCCTGTTCTGGCATCTTGTACAATGGTCACGAGTTCCCCTTTGCCGTGCACCGATTTGAAGAAGTTCGGAATCGCAATGAGAGCACCGGTAATCGATACGATACCTGCAGCTAGACTGACCAGAGTCTGAACCCTTGAGAGTGAGAGCTTCAGTCCTTTCCATGCGCCCCCTGGGGGATTGGGACTTGGTACTGCCCCCTTGCCCTCGCCTTTTACTAAGCCTAAGATATTGAAGCGCTTACTCATATTCCTCTTCTCTCAGCCGACATCTTTCGTATCGTCAAAGACCGGTCATTTCCGTAATTGATTTTTCGTCAGTTGCTTTCCGTCTCGAGGGATAGGCCACTGCTCGCATTAAAGTGTTCAAGCTGTGGAAGTTTCACAATTGGGGTGCCGATAGAAGTGATAGAAGTCTGTCGCATTGTTGGCTTTGACCTTGAGTGGGGGAAATATTTTCATGGGGATTGCAACGAGTCTGTTAAAAGAAATGGATAAGGCCTTCCGATGGAGATGCTCGGTTACACTTTGCGTACTGATTCTCGGAATAGCCTCCGTTTCCAATGCCCAGCAAAGCCGGCCATCGACAGCACAAACATCGGACTTGTCCTCTCTATTACAGACTCTGAAGGAAAACGTGGGCCTCTCAGGGAATGTCGTTCTCTCACTTGAAACCCAGAAGAAGATTTCTGAACTCGGCAAACGAGAACCTAGAGCCGTGGTCCCGGTGATCATTGGAGAATTGAAAGCTCCACGCAGCTCTAACCGGAAGGCGGTGGATTATCGCATGGCCCTGATCTCAGTGCTTGAGGAGATCGGCCCAGCGGCTGAGGCGGCAGTCCCTGTTCTAACCGAAATTGTCCAGGACGAAAAAGAGCGGAACGACTTCATTCTGCTCAAGGCGCGAATGGCGCTGACAGCAATTGGAACCCCTCCAGCTCGGAAGTCCGCCAAAGCGAGCGAACAGAAGAATGTGGAGCAGTGGCTGCAGAAGTCATCCCCAGAAGCAAGTTGCGGAAGCTGTTGCCCAACATGCTTATCTCATTCGCCGTGAACTCCGCAGCCCGCGAATGAGCGAGGAAATGATTGAGGCCTCAGTCACAGCCCTCCTCCCCATGGGACAGCAGGCCGCAGAGGCGACGACTACTCTACTCCGCGCCTGGCAAGATCCTCGAATCGGCGAAAATCTGCGCTCATTGATCACCCGCGCCCTCACTGCAATTGGTGTCAAGGACATTCAAGCCGCATCCAGACGAAAGCGCCAACAGGGAGAGGTTGAAGGTGGTCAAGTCGATGAGATTGTCGCTGATGTCCGGAGTAATACTTCTTTGGTGAGCACGATGGCCATGCAGGAACTGGGTGCGCAGGGTCCGTCGGAAATGGTAATCGACGTCTTGATTCAGTCACTGAAGGAGAAAAAGAACCCGGGACAGGCCGCCCTCATTCTAGGAGGGTTTGGTTCGGCGGCCGGGAAAGCAGTCCCCGCGCTCTTGCCCTATCTTTCGGACCACACTGCTGGTGCTAATGCCATCCAGGCACTCGGCCTAATCGGAGTAGGAGACGATGAGGTGGTTGCTGGCTTGCGGCGAGTTGTCGCCGATGAGAAGAGTCCCTATCGCGGGCTGGCGGCCTCTTCCCTTGGGGCGCTGAAGTCTCCCAGTGCCATACCAGAATTACGTTTGGCCTTGTCAGCCCCGGAAAAGTACACGCGGATTCTGGCGGCAAAAGCCCTGGCCACTTTTGGTTCAGAGGCAACGCCAGCTGTCCCAGAGTTGATCGGTCTCCTTAAAGACCCCGATCCCGATATTAGGGTGAGTGCAGTGGAGACCCTGGGCAGAATCGGTCCGACCGCAGCGGCAGCAGTCCCGCAAATTGAGGGGCAATTGCAATTCCCTGACCGCCGCTTGAAGGAGAGTGCAGTGACGGCCCTGGAGCGGATTGGGGGGACGGAGGCTCAGGCTGCGCTGGAACGCGATGCACGCCGCTATGCTGCTGTCGATCTGATTGAAGTCAAGCGCGCGAAGCAGGCAGGAAAATATGAAGAACTGCAACGATTTGCCGCTGCACTTCCTCGGGCCCGTCGGATTCAGCTCGCACGCGTCATGTTGAAAGATCCGGATGCGGCCGTCAGCTATACTGGTGCGGATGTCTTGATCAGAGAAGGCCTGGAAGAGGAAACCGTTCCAACGCTGGCGGCTCTTCTTCTCAAGGCCACGAGCGGTTCAACCGGCCGGCTCAGCCACGACTGGCTGACTCTTGACGGTGGCCAGCTTTTCAGCCGGATGAAGCACCAGATCTGTAATTACTTCGAATCCAACCTCGGCCACTATTCACCAGAGGAGCAAGAACGCATCAGGAAGCAGGTCTGTCCACCGCCATTAGTACTCGAAGGCTGCCTGCCCAAAAGGCTAGCTAGGCTGGGCTGAGGACAGAAACAGCACCTATTCCAGCGGACTTGAGCTGAAACAAATCTTGCAGCCTAACCTTGATGCAGTTTGCTTTGGGGTTTGCGCTCAAAGCCACCCGTTTGGAGCAATACCAATGAATCGCATCCTTTTGGCTATCAGTACACTGTTTCTCTTGATCTCCTGTACATCGGATACGGTCCGCTCCAGGACCACAGCGAATTTGTCAGTGCTCGGCTTGCAGACGACAAACATACCGTGCTGTTTTCGTTTCACCGTTTTAGCTATCGACCGGCCACCGGCTGGCGGGCCTTCCCGGATGGCGGCATTCCGGACTATGTCACAGATATCAACCTTCTGGGGACCTACGACCTCCAGACTCGGGAGATCAAAATTCTGCGACGCGAGAAGAATTCGCAATGGCAGCCAGGCAGCGGTCTATTCTACTGTCCACTCCACAAAAGGATCCAAGGCATTGATTTCCCAGGGCGGGCAACTGCGCGGTCCGTTTAAGCTGGGTGTGAAGTATGTGTTGCTCGATTTCAAACAGGGCAATGCCACAGATCTTGACTTGAAATCAGACCTGGCCAGATTCGGCAGGGACTCAGGCCAGATCTATCTCGTGGATGGAGACGGCACGCTGGTGTTTGTGACGTTATCACTGGAGGAGGCCAAAGATTCCGGCGCGTACCGGAACAGTGGGCTGGTCCCAGAGATCTGGGTTCGTACCTCCGAGTGGGGATTACGTGAAGGCCGCCGTCTCGGCGCATTATCAGTGCACACGGAATGGCGAAGTGATCTACTGGGAGCCGTCAACCCGGGACTTCATGGCTTTTTCCATCGCTGGCCATCACGACGCGGAAAGCCCCGGAATTCAAGGTGCCCGGCTACGAGGACGTTGTCAATGGTGTCATTCTATCTTCAGATCGAAAGGGTCTGGAATTCGGAGTCAAGGTCAATGGGCAATGGAAATACGAACCGCTTGACTTGAAGCCAGAACAGTTGAATTAGGTACGTGTTGCGTGTTTTCCCCAATCCACTAGCCAAAGGGCACGACGGGCAGGGTGAACTTGCAAAATGACATAGGTCGTCAGTTTTGCAGCTTCTGCAACAGTGTAATACAAAACATAACATCCCAGTCGCGTTGAAATTCCAAGAGACCTATCATGTCTTTAATGTGAACTTTTGCGTATTGACAGTTGCGCATGTGGTAAAATATAAAAAATAGCATCAGAAAAGGTATCCTGATGAAATGGAGCTTGCTCTTTTGCGTCGGCTTGGCTTTGCCTGCTTCTCCGACCTGCTATCGCCCAGAGCCCCAAGTTGCCGCCCTCGGCGAATAACCGGTCGATTTCAAACGAGATGTTAAACCCATTCTGCAGGCCAATTGCTACTCCTGTCACGGTCCTTCTCAGCAACAATCAGGGTTGCGCCTCGACATCAAAGTACCGGCACTGCGGGGAGGCGACTCCGGTGTGGTCATTGTTCCCGGCAACAGCGCCCAAAGCAAACTACTCCGGAGGCTGATGGGTTCCGAGTTAGGGCTGCAAATGCCGCCGACAGGGCCATTGAGCGCGGAGGAAATCAGCGTTCTGAAGGCCTGGATTGACCAGGGCGCCACCTGGCAAGAAGCAACGGTAGAGGAGACCGCACCACCGGAAAAGGCCGCACCGCCCGATCCTAAGGGTGAACCGCTTTTCCAGGCGATCCACAAGAATGATGTCGTTGCGGTTCGCGATATTCTTCAAAAAGGACAACTCCCTGATAAACGTGAGAGGCAGCGGTGGCGCCACGCCCTTGATGGTTGCGGCTCTCCATGCTGGCGAGGACTGTATGCGTTTGTTGCTCGATCAGGGCGCTGATCCGAATGCCCACAACGCAGCCGGAGCCACCGCTCTGATGTGGGCTGCTGGGGATGTCAACAAGGTTCGCTTGTTGCTCGCTAGAAAAGCCCAAGTCAACGTAGTCTCAGAGAATGGCAGGACACCTTTGATGATCGCCGCCCGTCACGAAGGTGCGGTCGCAACAGTTGGCCTGCTAATTGAAAAGGGTGCAGACGTCAATGCCAAGGACAATCAGGGTACCAATGCCCTGATGCAGGCGGCCACAGCGGCAGATGTTGAGACACTGAAGCTCTTGCTCGACTAAGGGGGCGGACATCAATGCCAAAGCCACTAGCGGCTCGACCGCGCTCATGGCCGCGGCACGGTTTCGATGCCTAAGCTGCGTAGAGGTGCTGATCGCTCACGGGGCTGAGGTCAACGTTGCCACGAAGCGAGGGGTTACCGCCCTCGCAACGGTTGCTCCCTTCGGCGAGACCGAAATACTCATGAGGCTGCTCGAAAAAGGGGCCGACATCAACACCAGAGACGATAAGGGCTACTCGCCCCTCATGCTGGCAGCACACTCAGACTTCCTGAACACTGAAACGGTCAGGATATTGTTGGACAAAGGCGCAGATGTCAATGTCCGCGGCAATGACGGCGAGACCGCTTTGAGTCTGGCCCAGAAAAGAGGCAATACCACTGTAGTGCAATTGCTCTTGAAACGCGACCCCAAGGGAACCGAATCAAGCGCGACCGTACAAGAGCGGGAGGTGGAGGTTCAAAAATGAGCAAGTTTTGTGTGGCGGTTTTATCACTATGGCTGTGCTCGGGGATGTCGATGGCGGCTTCTGAGGGAATTGATTCCGCCAAACTTAAGGAAGCCGTCCAGAAGAGCATTGATTTGTTACAGAAATGCGGACCCATTTTCGTAAAGAACGGCGCCTGCACTTCCTGTCATCACCAATCGCTGCCTGCGATGGCGATTTCGGTGGCTCGACAGAGAAGTTTCCGAATTAACGAGTCCGTCGTGCAGGAGCAGTTGCAGGCTTCGGCCACTCTCCTGAACGCTCGCCGGGAAATTTACCTGCAAGTGATCGATGTCGGGGGCGGAGCCGATACGATCAGTTACTCCCTGATCGGCATGGCTGCCGAAAACTATCCTTCCGGAGCACTCACCGATGCGATGGTTTACTACTTGAAAGCGACCCAGGCAAGCGACGGGCATTGGCGCACCACCATTCACCGGCCGCCGCTTGAGTACAGTGACATCAGCACTACGGCTGTCAGCCTGCGCGCAATACAGCTCTATGCCCCGAAGGAGAGCGGGTCGAATACCAAAAACGAATTGACCGCGCCGTTACCTGGCTGCTCAGATCCACTCCCCACGCCAATGAGGAAAGGGTGTTCAAATTGCTCGGCCTGGGATGGGCCAAGGCCGGGCGGACTGTCATCGATGATTCCGCCCGTGAACTATTGGCCGAGCAACGCGCTGATGGAAGTTGGTCTCAGCTATCCACCCTGCCGGGCGATGCATACGCTACTGGGCAAGCCTTGGTCGCCCTGCACCAGGTCGCCGACCTGCCTATCAGCGATCCGGCCTACCAAAAAGGTGCGCGGTTCCTGCTCAAAACTCAACTTGAAGACGGCTCTTGGCTAGTGAAGACCCGGTCATTGCCGCTGCAACCCTACTTTGAGAGTGGATTTCCCCACGGCCAGGACCAATGGATCTCCTCTTCGGGCACCAGTTGGGCCACAATGGCGCTGGCGCTCGCCGTTGAACCCATTAAGCACAAATAACTCATTCGATAACGGGCCTTCGGCGCTACTGGACACGCGAGTAAATGGAGAAGCCCCGGGCTTCTCTTCCCTCAATACCAGGTTTGTCTGGACACCCTATTCCAATTCAATAGGTAATTGCCTTGGACTCACCTGATGGCATGGTAGATCTCGTCTACCCAACTAAGAAGGACCAACGGTCAAAATTCTGGCGTGCCCCCGGGTTAAACCTCTTCTGATCGATCTCCTCTCTGGATCGGGACAGCGGTGTCTTAAGCTGCCCTTAACTCATCGAGGTTCAGTTTTCTGAGACGAGGTGAAAAGAATGCGACTACAATGACGGTGGCCAGACAGACAACCCCACCGATGACTGCGGCCGGCACGGCTCCCAAAAGATGTGCAACAACCCCCGATTCAAACTCACCGAGTTCGTTAGAAGAACCAATGAAGATGGAATTAACGGCCGAGATCTTTCCGCGCATCGAGTCGGGCGATGAGAGTTGAACCGCCGACATCCGCACGACCATGCTGACGCTGTCAAAAGCACCGCTCAACCCCAGAGCGAGAAGAGACAAAACGAAGTCGCGACTTAAGGCGAACACTAGAATACAGACTCCAAAACCGGTTACCGCTGAAATCAGCCATTCGCCTGCCCGCTTTCGAATGTCAAATGTCGTCAGCCACAGACTGGTGATGGCCGCGCCTATTGCAGGTGCCGCGCGCAAGGCCCCCAGTCCCTTCGGGCCAATGCGCAAGATTTCAGCTGCATAGATGGGAAGTAAGGCGGTCACTCCGCCGAAGAGAACGGAAATCATGTCGAGGCTGAGCGCCGGAAAAAGAATGGGGTGGTGAATGACAAACTTTGCGCCCGAAAGAAGTTCCGTCCTTCTGGACTGGAGCTTGCCGGAAGGCGGAAGAGGACTGGGAGAAGAGTGGATGAGCAATATGGTCCCTACAGCTAGAATTAAGACAAGGCAGACGATCCCCGCCGAAGCCGACACACCCATCCAGCCGAAAAAGAGTCCCCCTAAGGCCGGCCCGGAAATACGAGCAACTTGCAACGACGATGCCATCCAGGCCGAAGCTCGAGGCAGAGTCTCTCGGTCGATAATTCGCGGAACAAGCGCAAAGATCGAGGGCTGGGAGAAAGCTCGAGCCGTACCCGTGAGGAAAGAAGAAAGAAAGAGACCCATGATCCGAAGCTGATGGCTTGCGCCTATCGAAGGAAGTTGTGAGATCAGAAGGATGAATCCAGAAAAGAGGCTGATCGCGACAACTCTCCGAAAAATCAGCAGCGGGCGGCTCCGGTCAACAATGTAGCCTGCATATATGGCCAGTCCTAAAGCCGGAACGGCTTCCACCAGACCGATGAGCCCCAGAAATAGGGGATCTTTGGTCAGGATATACATTTGCCAACCCAGGACAATTGCCTGAATTTGCACGGCAAGAGTAAAAAGAAAGCGAGCAGCCATCAGCTTTCTAAAATCACTCGGCATTATAGTTTCCGTAAACTTCCAATTCTAGTTACCAACTGCAACGTCCGCCAAATCTGCTGGCGGGGAAATTAGTGTAGTTGAGCGAATGCTTGGAAGGCTAGCAAATCCTCGCGGCGTTTCAGGAGTGATCACGTTGCCGATGCTTCGTGCTGCATTGGCGTAAAGACTGCAAAATCATCTCTGGGTACTGGAGTGTATTATTTTTATTAAAATATTTACCCGCCCCGTTCGTCTACACAGCTAGATGAAGGGAATAATGAGTACACCCTGGATAGCTGCCTTGGAAGACCAAATAATTACTGAAACCTTCAAGCGGGAACATACACGGCTCAGAAACTTCATCTGGAAACGGGTACCCGACAGGGCCGATGCGGAAGATATTCTTCAGGAAGTTTTCTTTGAACTCGTGGAGGCATACCGGCTAGCCAAACCAATCGAACAAGTCGGCGCCTGGCTGTTCCGGGTGGCTCGCAATCGGATTACAGACTTGTTTCGTAAGACAAAAACAGATGCATTGGCAGATAGCGCGGGGGGAAACGAGGAAGATAAACAGGAGATGCAATGGGTCGATCTTTTGCCGGCGCCAGAAGCTGGACCGGAGGCAGCCTTCGCACGAAATGTTCTTCTGGAGGAGCTTGAAGATGCTCTCCAAGAGCTTCCCGAAGAGCAGCGCGAAGTATTCATCGCTCACGAAATGGAGGGGCGCAGCTTCAAGGAATTGGCTCTCGAGACCGGACTCAGTGTGAATACGCTACTCTCGCGCAAACACTATGCGGTGCTGCACCTACGTCAAAGGCTTCAAGGAATTTATGACGAATTTACGAAAGGAAAAGGACTAGAAAAATGAACGAGAAATGGGTCGTAAAAGGATTTGAGATCGGGATATTGGTGACGATTGTCATCGCTGGGTTTGGCCAGGCGGTTCTGCAGCTATGGAACTGGCTCATGCCGAACATCTTTGGGCTGAACCGGATCAGTTTTTGGCAAGCGGTCGGGTTGCTGGGCCTGAGTTGGATCCTCTTCGGCGGATTCCGCGGTGGCCGTTTCTTTGGTCATCGTGGACAGCACAGTATGAGGGAGCGCTGGGGACAGATGAGTCCCGAACAGCGCGACAGATTTCGTAAAGGGTTACAGCACCGCTGCGGAAAGGTTGACTCGCGTACGCCAGGATCTGAGGCCAGTTCCTGAGAAGAAACAACCACCTCTGGCTTTCGGGAAGAAGAATCTCGACTCAGTCAAAAACCAGTCAGAACTCAAATCTCTCGACGAACGAATCTGAATTTTTGGTGAGCATCCACGCCCCCTATTTAAGCCGCTCAAGGCGGCGATTTCTTGCGCTTGATCTACTCTACGCATCAGCAACCCCAAGAGGCACACGAAGTCTGGCGTGCAGCGTCCCCTCCAGTCGTGGGGACATAGTTTCCTCATCTTACGGCTTTTCCAGGAGCAAGATGATAGTCACCTTTCCCGGATTTGTCTATGAACGTGACGGACAGGTCATCACCGATACCCTCAATATGGCGGTATCCCCAAAACTCATACGGCGGCATGTTAATGCTGCCCGAAGGATGGGAATCAATCTCGTCCGGCGGGCCGTAAACAATGTACATGTGGCCGCGATCTGTCTGCCAGCCCGGCCTGCCGGATGCCGTCCGAAAATGCTCGTTGGCATAAGCGATCCGGCGGAAATGTTCCGCTTTAAACTCATTTTCAACCGTTCCCGGTGTTGGATCGCGCCGCTCCCAGAACTGCTCGGTGAATTTATCCCGTTCTTCATCGGTAGTCAGTCTTAGGAACGCAGCCCGCTCTTCATCGGTGATGATGTAGACCACGTCTTGATTCAACCATTTGTCATAAGGAGAAATCTCAGCGTGGTCCGTTTGCGGCTGGGCAGCAGCAAATGTTTGCTGAAGCGGCTCTGATCGCCACACGGCCAGAGCCACTGCGACGGTTGCAATGAGGAGTATGACGGCCAACATCGGCGTCCAAGCGCCATTCGGCACATTCGGATAGAGCAGACGACGGATTCGTTTCACGAGACTCCCTCCTGTAGCAGCCACGGCCGGTTTGCGGCCGGGCCAACGGTTTTGTTCCAACGCAGTCAGCGCAACGGCGTATTGGTGCGCATTGTCGCTCAACGCGACAACTACATCATCACAGCAGTGTTCACGTTCGTCGCGGATCACCCTGGCTATCCACCAGACCGCTGGGTGGTAAAACAACAGGCCCTCTGCCAATCGCTGCAATACATTTACCAGGTAATCGCAGCGGCGGATATGCGCCAACTCATGCAGTAGGATGGCTTCGATCTGTTCCGGCGGCAACCCGGCGAGCAGGCCGATCGGCATCAGAATGAATGGACGGAAATGGCCAAGGACCATCGGAACATCCACCAGGCAGGACTCCATGAGCAGGATTGGCCGCGAGAGGCGCAACTCGGCGCTCAAGCGGACAAGCTCCTTCTGCCAGTGCGCGGGCGCACAACACACGCCCCGTCGGCGTAGCCGGCAAACCGAAATCCAGCCGACCACATTGACCGAGCAAAAAATCCAAACACCTACGATCCAGAGCGGCGCAAGCCAGGGGACAATTACGGCAAGTTGGTGACTCAAAGGGCTGGGGGCATCTATGTCGTTTGGAACTTTCCAGGCAGGGAAGGCGGGCGTTCCTACGGTCCGCAGACCGTGCACGCCTTCCGGCATTACGTAAACAAAAGTGAGGCCGACCCCGCCTAGCATTATAACCATCGCTATACAGGCCGCTGCGTAACGGGCGCGCGGCGACCGCACCACCAGAAGCATTGACGCGAGCAGAGCCGAAAGGATTGCTCCCTCCCACAATGTATGAAGCAGAGTCCAACCGATCGCCCCAGCCAGCGGGGACTCAACCCAGGTTTCGAGAAACTTCATTTGTCCCCCTTCCGGTACCCATCCAGCAACTTGCGCAGCTCGGCGAGTTCCTTTTTTGTCGCCTTCCGCGCCGAGAGGGCGCCCTGCATGAGCGCCTTGGCCGACCCATTGAATGCCCGTTCCATCAGGTCTCCGGCGAGCTGCTGCTGGGTCCACTCGCGAGGCCGTGTGGCTTCGTAGATGTGCGCCCGCAGCTTTTCATCGCGGCGTACCAACCCCTTTTCGGCCATAATTTGCATGAATTTCAGGACGGTGCTGTATTGTGCTGGACGCCGCTGGCTGATCACATTATGGACCTCACGCACGGTAGCGGGTCCGATGCTCCACAGCACGGTGAGGATTTCAAGTTCGGCGATAGTAGGTTTGGGCGGCTCGACTGCCATATACGAAGACATTACTAGTAAGTCTTTCGTATGTCAAGAAGAAATGATACACTGTCAGCTATTTGGGTGGAGAGGTCACCGTCTAGCCAAGCTCACATTTGAGCAACGACTGGTCGCGGCTCTCACCCGGCGACGGCGCGCCACAGCGCCGTGAGAGCGGGTTGCCATTCCAGAGGATGAGCCAAACTAGCCAGGGATCCGGAACCTGGAGAAACTCATCTGTCTCCCGATGTAACCAGCGGAATCGCACCTTGGATGGAGGATTCAGGCAGAGGCCCATGCCGTACCCCTCAAGAACTAGTGCATTGGAGGACGTACGTGAACTGTTTTTGAACAGGAATAGATCGTCAGGAATAAGATCTTTTTTAAACTTCAAGCAGCAGAGAGCCGCCAGAGAATCTATCGCACCCCTGAAGTCGATAACTTCCTCGGCGAGATAGATCCTTTGTTGGAGTACTAACCACAGAGTTACTCACTCTGTTACCCTAATCAATGTCCTAATTGCCTCCTACAGTTCTCCTCGCACTCAGGAATTTGAACTAAAACTGTTACTGCATTTTGTGGATGAGAAAGTCGTTACGGGTAGCGTGACTGCTCGCCCAGTAGGCCCTCACCATAAGATGACGAAACCGGAGATTGACCTGCCACCTCTTTTAGTTAGGGGTTCAATTCTTAGCCTTTTTGGAACGTAGTGGAAAGATTCAAAGTCCCCCACTCCAAGGTGAATTTCCCGCCCTCGTCATTTTCCATGCCTTTCACGGTTAGCTTTTGGGAATTCTTGGGGTTTTTTTCGAGCGACAAGGGAGTCTCTGTCTTTTCGAGTTTAATGGTTACCAATTCGACAGGCTGAGAGTTTTTCCCCAGTGTTAAAGGAACCTCCGCGACGAGATCTTTCTCCTTATAAATCATCAGATGCCATTTACCCGCTTCAATCAGCTTCGCTTTCAAAACATACTTCCCTTTGGGAACAGTCTTGTCTCCGAATTTAAGATCGATATCAGAACTCAACGTGGTGGGAGCATTTGACCCCATGCGCCATTCCATCCCCGGTTCAATCATTTTCGTAATGTCACGGCCCGCAACGGCTGGTCGGCCGTAATCTACCGATACTTTGCCATCTCCGATTTTCAAACTGGCTTCACCTCTGTCTTTTGGCGCCTCAGCTGGAGTCTGGGCAAAGATGGGCAGTATGAGTAGACACACGGCGATCAACGCAAATGCATTCTTTTTCATTTTCTTGTTCTCCTTTTTGAGTGAGCGTGGATATTCCTATAAAGGTCGAGATTATATTTTGATTATTTTCGGTTCACAACCCTAACTTATACGAGGTTTATCCAAATCCCCAGTAATGAGGCGGGCTCCTCGCTGAAAGGTGAAATACGCCCACGCCCACTCAAAGATCACGATGAAACGGTTCCGAAAACCGATGAGGAAAAAAACATGGACAAAAAGCCAGGCCAACCAGGCGGGTAATCCGCTGAGACGGATTCTTCCTAAATCTGCCACTGCATGAGCACGCCCAATGGTTGCCAGGTTCCCTCGATTGACGTAACGGAAAGGTTCGATGGATTGTCCATTGAGTCTTCGACGGATATTCATTAGCCACATGTCTACCTTGCTGAATGGCTACCGGACAGGTACCTGGCAGCGGATGGCCCGTCTGATGAGTAAATACTGCCATATCCCCGATAACGAAGGCTTCAGGGTGACCGGGGATCGAAAGGTCCGGCTGTACGATGACTCGGCCCGCGCGATCCAAGGGCACTCCGAGGGATCTTGCTAAAGGGGAGGCAATCACTCCTGCCCCCCAGAGGATTGTCTCGGCCAGGATGGTTCTCTCTCCCAGCGCCACTTCCCCTCGCTTGATTCCGGTGACAGGGTTACCCTGCAACACCTCGACTCCAAGTTTTTCGAGTGATGCTGTTGCCGCCGCAGAGAGTGTCTCCGGAAATGTACTCAGAATCCGGGAGCCTGCTTCCACCAGAAAGACCTTTGCTTCTCGAGGATCAATGCTGCGGAAGTCGCGGACAAGCACCTGACGGGAGATTTCTGCGATAGCTCCGGCCAGTTCAACACCGGTTGGACCTCCTCCAATCACGACAAATGTCATATATGCTTTACGGCTTAGCCTCATCGGGTATTCGTTCTGCTCTTTCGAAGGCGAGGAGGATACGCCGCCGAATCTCCAACGCGTCTTCCAGACTTTTCAATCCGGGAGCTTCGGTTTCCCATTCTTCATGGCCAAAGTAGGCATGTCTGGCACCTGTGGCCAAAATAAGATAATCATACCCAATTTCCCCGTCTCTCAAGCTGACTTTTCTCGAATTAAGGTTTACGGAGACGGCATCAGCCAGTAGCACGCGGGCGTTTCGCTGCCGGCTAAGAATTGCTCGGATCGGATATGCGATATCTCCCGGAGAAAGTGCAGCTGTAGCCACTTGATAGAGCAACGGCTGGAAGAGATGATGATTTCGTCGATCGACCATCGTAAGCTCGATGGCAGCATTTCTTAAAGACTTGGCAGCATAAAGGCCGCCAAACCCTCCTCCGATGATCACAATGTGTGGTTTCGCTCCGGCATCCATACTTGGAATCTTAACACCATGGGAATGGATGAAGAACAAAGAGTCTGAAACATTTCGCTTTCCGCTCTTCATGGCTTCGCACATAATCGAACGGAGTGTATGATTTGATTGAACTGAGTGAAAACTCAATACCCTATAATGGATAAACCATCCGCTGGCTATGTATTGCTGGATCACCCTGCCGACGTAGGAATTGAAGCTTTCGGCAAAGACTTAGCGGGGGCCTTCGTACAGGCTGCCTTAGCTTTAATGTCGGTTATTTTGGACCCTGGAAAAATCGATTGTACCCAATCCAGAGCGATCGTCCTTGAAGGGGTGGACATAGAGCACTTACTGATGAAGTGGCTAACCGAAGTCCTTTATCTTTACGACGGCCAGGGCTTTGCTGCAGGCCATTTTGTGATTTCTGAGCTTTCTTCGACTCGACTCAAGGCGACACTCTCCGGTGAGCACTTCGACGCGATAAAACATGCGCCGCGGTTGGATGTCAAAGCAATCACCTATCATCAATTGTTAGTGGAGGAAGCTGCTGAGGGTGCCAGAGTAAGAGTCTTTTTTGATATTTAAAGTTGGACCGTCTGATCAGTTCCGCCCCAGTTGCCGCGAATTGTTAAGGCCGGAAATATCCTTATCCAATCGGTATATGCTCAGAAAAATCGACAATTATCGCTACCTTGTTCCAACTTCTTACAAAGAGGGAATGCGGATTGAAGGCCTCATCTACGCCAACGAGGAGTTGATCCGACAAATCGAGAAGGATCAAACCCTCGATCAAGTGGCCAATGTGGCGACGCTACCGGGGCTTGTAGGGCGATCGTTGGCCATGCCGGATGCCCATCAGGGCTATGGATTCTGCATTGGAGGAGTTGCTGCCGCCGACCTCAAACAGGGAGTCGTCTCAGCTGGCGGAGTAGGTTTCGATATTAACTGTGGTGTTCGGCTCTTGGCTTCTCCCTGGAGCGCGGAAGAGGTTCGTCCGAAATTGGAACCTTTGCTGAATCAACTTTTTCGCGATATCCCTTGCGGGACGGGCAGGCACGGGTTGCTGGCCATGTCTGGATCTGCGTTGGATGAAACATTGAAGGACGGAGCTCAATGGGCGGTCAAGAAAGGCTTTGGGGAAGAAGCAGATATTGCCCACATCGAAGACTACGGATGCATCCAAGGTGCGGACCCGTCAAAAGTCAGTCCCCGAGCGAAACAGAGGGGCCACGACCAGTTAGGCACACTTGGGTCGGGCAACCATTTTCTGGAGATTCAAGTGGTCAGTGAAATTTTTGATCAAACTCTCGCCGAGAAGCTAGGATTGCAGATCAATCAAATCGTGGTTTTGATGCACAGCGGATCCCGTGGACTTGGGCACCAGGTCTGCACGGACTACTTGGATCTCATGCAAGAAGGCATGAAGCGCTATGGGATCACCGTAATTGATCGCCAGCTGGCCTGCGTACCTATCAGTTCCCGGGAGGGACAAGACTATTTGGCAGCGATGGCGGCTGCCGCCAACTTTGCGTTTGCCAACCGCCAGATGATTACTCATTGGACGCGACAGGCATTTGAACGAATCCTTGGAAAAAGTGATCTCTACGTCGTCTACGATGTCTGTCACAATATCGCCAAACGGGAAGAGCATCAGGTAGGTACTGTTCGGAAGGAGGTCCTGGTGCACCGAAAAGGGGCGACGCGTGCTTTTCCGCCAGGACATTCCGCCTTGCCTTCAGAACTGCGTCCCTTAGGGCAGCCGGTACTGATCCCGGGAAGCATGGGGACCTGCTCCTATGTGCTGGTTGGAACCGAGCTAGCAATGGCAGAAACTTTCGGATCCTGCTGCCATGGCGCCGGGCGCGCCAAGAGTCGGACTCAAGCGAAGAGAGAAACCTCGGCAGATGAACTGATGAAAGAAATGAAACAGAAAGGCATTCTCGTTAAAGGACAATCGCGATCCGGGTTAACCGAAGAAAAACCGGATGCCTACAAAGATGTGAGTCAAGTGGTCAATGTCGTTCACGACGCCGGGATTGCTCGTAAGGTAGCGAAATTGCTTCCGATCGCAGTCATGAAAGGGTGAGTGAACAATCAACAACGCCCGGCGGTCGTTTCCTCTGTTGTGTCTCTGAAGTCTGAAGGAAATTAACGCGTCCCATTTCATTAAGGATAGGCCTCTGTAAATTTTTCATGCAGATCAATTTTCTCTGCCCACATTGCTATCGCGAATGCCAGAATACCCCTGGCAAGGATAAGCCAGTGTTTGTTTGCCCTTCCTGCAAGCGGCAGCAAGTCTTGCGCTACACGGAAGCTTACACCTCTCGAAATCAAGTGGATAACTGTGCCGTCTGCGGGCGATCCGATCTTTACATCCGAGATGACACGCGTAAAATTTGGGGATTCGTTTCCATGCTCACAGGATTAGGAGCAGCTTATTTCACTTATGGGCTGAGCACTTTATTGGGATTCCTTGGATTTTACTGGTACTCAATTCGTTATCCAAAATTAACAATTTGCTATCATTGCTTTGCAAAATATCGGCAGTGCCGGTTGAATCCACTACATCAGGAGTTCGACCTTGATAGGATGGAGAAATTTGAAAGAGAAGTCCGCAATGACCGCAGCTCACGAGATTTCAAACTGCAGTAATGATGGCCGCAGATGAACGCAAATAAACGCGGATATGTGAGATTCAACTAATCACAAATACTAGCGTGAGAATTGAGGGTACAAGCAGTCTGAAACTAGGATGCAATAAAGGATTGACTGTGAAGGGTCTTCTTGTTCGATTTACATTTGCGTGAATTTGAGTTCATTTGCAGCCATATTATGTTTATCCCATGATTACTGACCTTATAGAACTTCTTAGGATCTGTTGGGTTTTTAGGCGGCGTCAGTGGTACCGTCATCCCCCGTTCCTGCCGTTACCCCCCAAGAAATATATGGAGTGGCGAATTGAGACAGCCTATGGGGATAAGTCACTCAAAAATCTATGTTGGCGAGACGTCCGAGCCTATGCACACTGGCATCGAGCCATGCGCTTGAAGACTCCAACCCCAGTAGTGAAGAATGATATCTGGGAGTAGTATGGTAGAATCTCTTTAGTAGATGATTGATTTTACAAGGGATTAAAGAGTCGGCTTACAGGATTTGAGGGAGTTTAATTTAATGCCAACACTCACAGAAGTTCAGGAAACCTATCAGGAGATGCAGAAAAAACTCAAGGACGTGGTTCCTGATTTCGAACTTCGCTATAAGGCGGAACTGGTTTGTGAAATTAATCGTTTGAAAACAGAACGCGGAGCAGTCATCCTGGGTCATAATTACATGGAACCCGCGCTATACCATACCGTCCCTGATTTCACGGGAGATTCACTCGAATTGAGCCGCAAGGCAGCCGAAACCCGGAAAGACCCGATTGTCTTTTGTGGTGTTCGGTTTATGGCAGAAACAGCAAAAATACTAAATCCTAGTAAGACGGTCTTGTTGCCTTCCATGAAAGCCGGATGTTCGTTGGCAGCTAGTATCACCGCTGAAGACGTTCGTCAGCTTAAGAAGCGTTTCCCGGGAGTTCCTGTAGTGACCTACATCAATACCTATGCCGATGTGAAGGCGGAAAGTGATGTCTGCTGCACTTCAGGGAATGCTGCGGCAGTTGTGGAATCTCTCAAGAAGGATACGGTGATTTTCCTGCCGGATGAATATCTTGCCAAAAACGTTGCGAAGGAGACCGGTAAACATATTATTTTCCCGATAGGTCAACCCATTTCCGAAGGAAGGCAGGATGAGGCGCTCGATTACGCGCTGATTGGTTGGCACGGAAAGTGTGAAGTCCATGACAAGTTTACCGTGCAAGACATTGAACACGTCCGAGAGCAATTTCCTGATGTCGTAATCCTGGCTCACCCGGAATGCTCCCCAGAAGTCGTGGCCGCCTCGGATTTTTCAGGCAGCACCTCAGCGATGACACGATACGTAGAGAACACCCAGGCCCCGCGCTACCTCCTTTTGACAGAATGTAGTATGGGGGACAACATCGCGGCAGACAATCCGGACAAAGAGATGCTTCGCCTTTGCAGTGTTCGTTGCCCCCACATGAACCAAATTACCTTGGAAGATACCTTGAATTCCCTCCGGTATACTCAGTATGTCATTGATGTCCCGCCGGAAATCATTGCTCGCGCCAGGAAGGCAGTTGAGCGAATGTTGACAATCGGATAATCGGAATAAGGGTGCCGAGATATGGCGAGAATCCTATTGACGGGGGGCGCAGGTTTTATTGGCTCCCACCTGGCGGAGCGGCTCTTAACGGCGGGGCATCGGCTTCTTGTCGTCGATGATTTCAATAACTTTTATTCCCCAGAAATCAAGCAAAGGAATATTTCAGCGGTCCGCCAACGTGGATCATTTGAACTCATCGAAGCGAGCATCTGCGATAGCGACCGGATGACAAGCGCCTTTGAACAGTTTGCCCCGGAAGTCGTTGTCCATCTGGCCGCCCGAGCCGGTGTTCGCCCTTCGCTCGAACAACCATTCCTGTATGAGCAGACGAATGTTCAAGGAACACTTCTCTTGCTTGAGCTGGCTAGAAAACACAGCGCTCACAAGTTCGTATTTGCTTCTTCAAGTTCTGTTTATGGATCCACAAGTCGAGTTCCTTTCTCGGAAGAGGCCTCGGATCCTTTTCCGATTTCCCCGTATGGTGTTACGAAATTGGCCGGTGAAAAACTCTGTTACTGCTACTCAAGAATCTACCAACTCCCCGCCGTGTGCCTTCGTTTCTTTACGGTTTATGGCCCTCGTCAGCGGCCAGATCTCGCGATTCATAAGTTTGTCCGGCTCATTGAGGAGAACCAGGAGATTCCCTTTTTCGGAGATGGGAGCTCTCTGCGAGATTACACGTTCATCGATGATATCGTAGATGGCATTGTTGCAGCGATGGCGCTTGACTCCCAGTTTGAGGTCATCAACCTGGGGAATTCTCATCCGATTTCGCTTTCCCAGTTAATTCACCTTCTCGAGCAAAAATTAGGCAAGGCTGCGAGAATCAAGTCCCTTCCCATCCAACCGGGGGATATGCTCTCAACCCATGCCGACCTAACCAAAGCTTTTAAACTCCTGGGATTTGAACCGAGGGTCCCATTTGAAGAGGGAATTGGGCGATTTATCAATTGGTTCCGAAATAATGTCTCCTGAAGCAATCAATCAGTAGAAACTACAATCCTGCTGGGTATTAAACAATCACGCCATACCCTTACGATTATGGAATCCCCAGGAATCCATCGCAAAGTGGCAAGGAATGAACAGGCCGTGTCGTGCGAGTGAGATGCTCCTGGGCGAGTTTTAGAATGCCTGTAGTACGTTGATCAACCCCCAATTTATTCGTTCCATCCTCAACCTACTTTTTTTTATTGGAGGACTTCATGGATGCAAAAAAGACATACCAAGCAGTACTCCTACTTACCTTGGCGGCAATCATTGGTCTGGGATTCAGTCGAATCGTTGAAGCTGCAGCGGAACCGGTCTGGCAAATTGGGACCTTTAACGAGTCTTCGGGTGAGTTCAAAGAGGGTCTGGGAGCAGATCCGGTTTTTATTGCAGGAAAAAGCAATCCGGCCCAAGACTGGTTGGCCTATCAGCCGGGCACTTCCAATGGTCGGGCGGGATTTCGACCGCATCCATTCAAGATTCAGTTCGAACTGCTTCAGGCTCCTAGTGGCCTCTATACACTCAAATTGGCGCTGCTCGCCTATAGTGCGCGACTGCCCTGGCTGGAGATCACTCTAAATGGACATCGTTCGGTATTCTACCAGCATCCCCGGTTGACCCTCACAGCGGGAGACAATCCAGTTGTGTTCCTGCCTCATTACTCGACTGCGAATATCACAGTCGACCTCCCGACACAGTATTTGAAACAAGGAACTAACGAACTGATCTTCACGGCCGTCGACGGCTTTATTGAACGCGACGACTCGAATGGTGCGGCCGTCGAGGGAACCTCCGGGATTTTCTATGACGCCATTGAACTGACTCGTGACACGGAACGCCGTCACTCTCCGTCTGAGGTCGTGGCTTCGGCAGACCCAACCATTTTTTACAAATCAAAAGAGGGGCGTTTGATGGAACAGGTTGACGTGTTTGTGCGTTTGGGTGAGCGCCCTCGGAAGGGACAGGTGACACTGATAATAGATGGAAATCGCTACACTCAAGCGCTTCAAACAGAGAGGGAATTCGGGGAGCAAAGGGTGGAATTTGAGGTTCCGGAATTCACTTCGGCCAAGAAGGGGGAAGTCGTGGTTTTGGTGAATGGCCGGTCACGGCGTTTCGCCCAAGAATTGATCCCAGGAAAGAAATGGAATCTGTTTGTCGTTCCCAATGAACATCTGGATGTCGGGTACTCTGACTATCAGCCTAAAGTCGCCGAAATCCAGAGCCGCGCGGTGGACGAGGCCATCGATATGATCCACAAAAACCAGGATTTTCGCTTTACATTGGACGGCTCCTGGATTGCGGAGCAATTTCTGGCTGGTCGCAGTTCAGAACAGGCACAGCATTTCTGGCAGCTTGTTCAAGAAAAGAAAATCTTTTTACCGGCTCAATACGCGAGTAATCTGACAGGATTCCCAACTGTCGAAAACCTGGTGCGATCGCTGTATGCCAGCCACCGATATTTTCTCGAACACGGAGGTAGTTTTGATCATGCCAACATCACTGATGTTCCCTCTTACTCATGGTCGTATGCGTCGGTCTTAGCGGCTGCAGGATTAAAGTATTTTGTTGCGGCAAGTGACAATTATCGCGCGCCAATTCTGCTTTATGGTCATTTGCACGAGAAATCGCCCTTCTGGTGGGAGGGTCCAGATGGTGGAAAAATTCTGATGTGGTATTCTCGGCACTACCACCATATGGCCAGTTTCTTTGGTTTGCCACCGCAATTAACGGCGGGGCGAGACAGCCTGCCGAGATTTCTGCAAATTTATTCGCGCCCTGAATACAAGTCCGACGGAGTAGTCATTTTCGGTACCCAGGTGGAAAATACCGATCTCTACCCTCAGCAAGCAGACGTTGTTCAGCAATGGAACAAAGTTTACGCTTTTCCGAAGCTCCAGTATTCAGGATTTGCCGATGCCATGGCCTATATTGCTGGACAGTTTGGTGATGCAATTCCTACAGTAAGGGGAGACGGCGGACCTCACTGGGAAGATGGCATCTTGTCGGATGCCTCTGTCACTGCCCGGGCTCGTGAAAATGAGCAGCGCGCACTGGCTGCGGAAAAGCTTGCAACCCTCAGTACTTTTATTAATCCCCGCGTCCTGCCCAGTCGAGAGGTTTTAGACAAACTTTGGGAGAACACCCTCCTTTTTGACGAGCATACCTGGACGGCCGACCGCGCTACCCGTGATCCTGAAAGTCAGCAGAGCATTCGGCAGCACGAGATCAAGCAGGCACGTACGACCGAGGGGAAGCGTCTCCTGGAAGAAATCATGTTGCGCGCCATGGCAGCGATTGCAGATTACATTCCCAATCCCAGTGGGACTCTGGTGCTGTTTAATCCACTCAGCTGGGAGCGAAGTAGTTTGGTAGAAGTGGATCTCGACAAAGGGCGAGAGTTAGTGGACCAGGTAACAAATCAAACGGTCTCGTACGAAGTCCTCTTTACCGGCAATGGTTTTCGGCATATCCGATTTCTGGCCTCGGATGTTCCGGCGTTGGGTTATAAGTGCTACACAATGCGTCCCACAACGAAGGAACCCGTTGCGCCTACGACCGGGTCTGTAACAACAATTGAGAGTCCGTATTATCGAGTGGTACTGCACCCGGAGAGTGGGGCCGTACAAAGCATCTTTGACAAAGAGGTCGGCCGAGAATTGGTGGATAATTCCAGCCCCTACCGATTCAATCAGTACATTTATGTCACAGGGGGAGACGACTTACCTAACCGGCTGATCCAATACAGTACGGTCACCCCGACCCCCAAATTAGAGCCTCATCCAGCAGGAAGTGGACGCCTGGTCTCAGTGACAAAACTTCCGTTTGGTACCGTGGCACGCTTGGAGAGCTCCAGCCTAAACACGCCGCGTATCGAGACGGAAATTGTGGTGTTTGAAGGGGAGAAGAAGATCCAATTCACAAATCGTGTTCATAAGACAAAGGTCTACACCAAGGAGGGTGTTTACTTTGCTTTTCCATTCGCGATGCAGAGCCCGGAGTTTCGCTACGAGATTCAGAATGGCTTTGTAAATCCGGCAAGAGACTTAATGCCTGGGGCCGGGCAGGAGTGGTTTACAGTACAGCATTGGGTCTCGGCAACGCAGGATGGATTGACAGCTGCGCTGGTTCCTGTGGATGCCCCGGTTGTCAGCTTGGGAGATATTGTCCGTGGAACCTGGCCAATGGAATTCGGCTCAAGAAAAGGCACGATTTTTTCTTACATCATGAACAACTATTGGGACACGAATTGGCCTGCAGGGCAGGGAGGCGAGGTACGGTTTCGCTACGTCCTTGGCAGCGGAAAAGATCTTAACCCGGTAACCTTAGGCCAGTTAGGCTGGGACGCCATGTCGCCGCTTGAAGTCAATGAGATCAAGACTCAGGATAAGGCCATCAATCCGGCCCGTCCGCTGGAGGCAGCTCGAGGCAGCTTTCTGACAGTAGATCAGCCCAATGTAGTGCTGGTTACCTGGAAACTTGCTGAAGACGGCCAAGGCTCGGTGCTCCGTTTCCTGGAAGTGGCGGGCCAGGCTGGATCCGTGAACGTCAAATTACCATTACTAAATCTGCAAACTGCATGGCGATGTAATGCTGTGGAAGACAACCAGCAATCCTTGTCAGTTTCACCACACGCTTTACAATTTTCAGTCACCCCCCACCAGATCGTGACGATTCGAGTGCAAGGGACACCGGCCCTCAAGTAGAGAGTGAGGAGATCTTTATACGAAGCTTATCTTCAGGTTTGAAAGGTAAATTGCTCCCCAGCGTTTCTAATGTTCTTAGGGGCCCGGGTAGCTTTTGCTCTGCCGAGGGTCCTCTTTGTTTTATCTGAAAAGATATCTTCCATCAGACAATTCCGGTGCTTCGCCCATCCAGTCGTTCACAATAAATCTCGCCTCCGTCTCCGTTTTCGTCGTAATCGGTCAAAATCTGTTAACACCCTTCCTGCAGAATCGATTGAGAAGCCGAATGAAGACCCGGCCATGACAACTCACCAGGCAATGAGAAACGGTATGGATTGCTGCTTGTTTGCAGAACAATGAAGTGAAAGGCGGGAAAGAGCGGAAAACTCCATTCCATGATTGCAAGATTTTCTAACAAACTTATTGTACAGCAACAACTTTTCAGCCATGGTTGTTCCGCCTTGCTAGTTTGGGTAAAATATCGCGTCAAAAATTTAAATAGCAAGTCTTCCTGGAGGAACAACATGGGAGTGGATGTCGACATCAAAGCAATTCATGAACGAGTCAAACTCGAGAGCGCTTTCGTAGACCGTCTGAGACATGAGGTTCAAAATATTATTGTGGGGCAGGAATACATGATAGACCGACTGCTCATTGGCATCCTCTCTCAAGGTCATTTGCTTTTGGAAGGAGTACCGGGCCTAGCGAAGACATTGACAGTCAAAACACTGGCCGCTGCAATTCAGACTGGCTTCCAGCGGATTCAGTTCACTCCAGACCTGCTTCCAGCGGACTTGATTGGGACCATGATCTTTGATCAAAAGCGTGGAGAATTTACGGCTCACAAAGGGCCTATCTTTTCGAACATCATCCTGGCTGATGAAATTAACCGTGCTCCCGCCAAAGTTCAAAGTGCTTTGCTGGAAGCCATGCAGGAACGCCAGGTGAGTATTGGGAGTACCACCTTTAAGCTGGACGATCTTTTTCTAGTCATGGCGACCGAGAATCCTATAGAGCAGGAAGGCACCTATCCTTTGCCGGAAGCACAAGTCGATCGTTTTATGCTGAAATTGATTGTGACCTACCCCAGTAAAAAAGAGGAGAAGCAGATTCTTGAGCGGATGACAGACTCGGCTGAGATCACAGTGTCGCCTGTCGTCTCCCCCCAGGATATCTTCAATGCCAGAGAAGTCGTGAACCTCGTCTACATGGACGAGAAGGTAAAGGATTACATCGTGGACCTGGTATTTGCCACGCGCAAGCCCGAAGAGTATCAACTGGACACCAAAGACTTGGTTCAATATGGAGCTTCCCCGCGCGCGACGATTTTTCTTGCCAAAGCGGCTAAAGCACATGCGTTTATCTGCGGGCATGGGTATGTGACGCCAGACGATGTCAAATCAATCGGACTCGATGTCTTGCGTCATCGCATCATTCTCACTTATGAAGCGGAAGCAGAGAATGTCACTACTGAGGAAGTAATACGACGCGTATTTGATAAAGTGGTTGTCCCATAACGAGAGGAACAAGTGTCAAGGCGCAAGGAACAAGGGATAATTATGGAGGTCTGAGCTCCGCGAGGCCGTAATGTGCAGGGCCAAGAATTGTGGAAAAAGTTGAAACTAAGGTGAGAGTGCCGAAAGCCTGAAATAACGTCTGAATGGGCCGTAGGGAATGGACGCCCTTCCGTTCCTGGTTGGTTGACGATTGTCTGCTAATTCAGAGCGCTTTGGGAAGCACGAACGCTACAGCGAGCGTTCCCTATACGAATTGGACAGGGAATGATATCCAAAGAAATTCTTCAAAAGGTCAAACATATTGAAATTCGGACCAGCCGGCTCGTCAATGAAGCGCTGGGGGGAGAGTACCATTCCGTGTTCAAAGGAAGAGGAATGGAATTTGATGAGGTTCGTGAATACCAGTACGGAGATGACATTCGAAGTATCGATTGGAATGTGTCCGCCCGGCAGGGACGTTTTTATGTGAAACGTTATGTGGAAGAACGCGAGCTGACGGTCCTGTTAATGGTGGACCTCAGTGCCTCCAAGGATTTTGGCAGTGTGGGGCGGATGAAAAATGAGCTCGCGGCTGAACTGGCTTCCTTGTTAGCGTTTTCAGCCATTAAGAATAACGATCGTGTCGGTGCATTAATCTTTACCGAAGGGGTGGAAAAATATATTCCGCCGAAGAAAGGCCGCAAACATGTGTTGCGAGTCGTGCGTGAAGTTCTGGCTTACGAACCTGTAGGCCACAAGACTTCGATTTCTACGGCCATCAAATATCTCGATAACGTCTTGAGTAAGAAGTCCGTTGTTTTTTTGATATCTGATTTTTTTGATGAGGGATATGAGAAGTCGCTGCGCGTAGCGAATCAGCGCCACGATCTTATTGCTTTCCCGATTAGTGATCCTCGAGAAAGTGCCTTGCCGGACGCAGGCATTCTTCAATTATTAGACCCAGAGACCGGAGAGATGATTCTCGTCGATACAACTTTACGAGCGGTACGAGAGAAATATGAGAAGTTGTGGAAAGAGCAAGTAGAGATGCGAAACCGGATTTTTAGAAGAAACCGAATTGAATTTGTCGAGATCACGACGCACAAACCTTATGACATCCCGCTGATTAAGTTTTTTCGCCAGCGAGCGAAGCGCATGCGATAGTCAGGGAGCACGATGCTTGGCAACGACGCATCCGTTATTGTGAATTTCTTGCGATTTTGAGGCCCATAGAGTTGAGTGTTCTAATCCGCACATTTTCTCCTGTGGAAAGAGTTTGTCCGAGTCCCCTAAAAAGACGGCTCTCCCTTTTTATCCCACTCATGGTGTTCTTAATATCGTTATTTAGCAGTTCCATGGCTCAGGCGCAGGAATCAACGGGACACCTGAAAGCCTCTGTAGACGCAACCGAGATCACCATCGGTGACATCGTCACGCTCTCCTTGGCTGTTCAATATCCTTCCTCCGTAAGGGCGACCCTCCCTCCTGTTGGAAATATGCTGGGTGAATGGACTGTCCGGAACGTGAATACCATCCCTGTTAGAAGTTTAAGTAATGGTGATCATGAAGTGGGATTACTGATCCAGCTAGCCATCTACAAAACGGGGGAATTTAGCATTCCGCCAATTGAAGCGGAATTGATCCAAAAAAACGGGAAAAGAGAAGTGTTGAGCTCAGAGCCGATTAAAATCAAAGTCGAGTCAGTACTGACAGGGCAGAAGCAAGAGCTCAAGGAGTTAAAAGCGCAGGCAGAAATCACTCCGGATTACCGCCCTTTTCTTCTTCTACTGGCGGCGCTGGCATCTGCTGTTTTTCTCATATACTGGTTGATTACCACCCTCAAGAAACGTCGAAAGGTAGCAGTGATGGAAGTTCGCGACAACAGGACTCCTGAGCAGATCGCTCGCGATGCTATTCAAGCCCTGTTGAGTCGAAGGCTTGTCGAACAGGGTTTACTGAAACAGTTTTATCTGGAGCTCTCAGAAATTGTTAAACGATATCTCGGTCAGAAACTCAATATTCTTTCCCTGGAACGGACCACGGAAGAGTTCACCAGTGACTTGAAGAAAACCTCCTTGGCCTTGCCGGATTTCGAGATGATTCGAGAATTCTTAGTGGAGTGCGATCTGG
This sequence comes from uncultured Acidimicrobiia bacterium, assembly GCA_963810905.1. Lineage (GTDB taxonomy): Bacteria > Acidobacteriota > Terriglobia > Versatilivoradales > Versatilivoraceae > CAWBAT01. The sequence goes on from CAWEPG010000001.1 coordinate 191,931, forward strand.
TCAAGTTCGCTAAATATCACCCCAGCCCGGAAGAGATCCAAAGCATTCAGGAACAGGCGATTCAACTGATCGACTCGATTGCGGCATCACCGATCGGTAGCAGTCAGGAAATGGAGGTGACCGCATGAGCGGCTTAGGATGGCCGTCCCAAATGCGTTTTGCAGATCCATGGTACCTGCTCTTGTTGTTGGCTTTGCCTTTGGCTTTCCTGAAGGGCCGATGGGTTGGAAAGCGGTATCAAAACGGGATTGTGTTTCCACAAGTCTTTCTGGCAGGGAAGCTGGGCAGTAGCTGGACACTCGTAGTCCAGAAACAATTGTTCGTCGTGAAGCTTTTGGGGATTGCTCTTCTTATACTGGCTTTTGCCCGTCCGCAACTGGGCTCGGCCGAAGAGGATATTCTCACGGAAGGCGTGGACATCATGGTTGCGCTCGATATCTCGGGCAGCATGGCAGCAGAAGATTTCAGACCGAACAACCGTATTTCGGTTGCCAAAAAGGTTGTTGCAGATTTTATCCAAGGCCGGCGTTCCGATCGAATCGGGCTGGTTATTTTTGCTGCGAAGAGTTTTACGAAATGCCCTTTGACGATTGATTACGATGTGCTGCTCAGGCAAGTGGATGACGTTCAGTTGGGTGCCATTGAAGATGGGACGGCGATTGGAAGCGGGTTGGCCAATGCAGTGAATCGTTTGCGGGCATCGAAAGCAAAGAGTCGGGTCATCATATTATTGACAGACGGAGTCAATAACAGTGGGGAAATCGACCCCTTAACTGCGGCTGAACTGGCTCGTAGCTTAGGCATGAAAGTCTATACCGTTGGCGTGGGACGGGAAGGTATAGCCCCTTTTCCGGTAAAGGATCCTGTTTTTGGGAAACGGTACGTGGATGTTGAAGTTCAGATTGACGAGGCGTTACTTAAGAAAATCGCAGCGTCCACGGGCGGCCAATATTATCGAGCCTTGGACAGTGATTCACTGGAACGAATCTTCAAAACTATCGACAGCCTGGAAAAATCGAGTGTCAGCGTGAAATCCTATACCCATTACAATGAGATCTATAGCTATTTTCTTTGGCCGGCTTTGGGGTTGATTTTCTTGGAAACCTTGCTGGCATATACGCGTTTCAAAACTTTACCTTGATGCACTTTGCGAATCCTCAATTCCTTAATCTCTTATGGCTGACACCCGTCCTGGCGGTGTGCTTTTGGTGGAGTTTTCGCCAGAGGCGGAAGGCGTTGTATCGGTTTGCAGAGAAGAAGCTAGCGGATCAGCTAATCCGGGGAGTGAGTCGGGCAAAGAAGGGCATCAAGGCGATCTGTCTCCTCCTTTTTTTCTCTCTGGCGGTCCTTGCCTTGTGTCGCCCACAGTGGGGGACTAAGCTTGAGTCTGTCAAACGAAAAGGCATTGATCTGGTATTCGTATTGGACACATCATTGAGTATGGAAACCCAAGATGTCGTCCCAGGGAGGCTCGAGAAGGCTAAGCATGAAATCCGAGCCTTGATTGATGAGCTTGAAGGGGATCGCGTCGGGCTGGTCGTGTTTGCCGGAACGGCAATGGTGAATTGCCCACTCACAATCGATCAAAACGCGGTGAAATTGTTCCTTGAAATTGTGAATACGCAAGTGATTCCACGTCCTGGAACCAATATTGGTGAAGCGATTCAAAAAGCCATCCAGGCCTTCGACCCGAAGGAGCGACGACATAAGGTCATGGTCCTTCTTACCGATGGAGAAAATCTGGAAGGCAATCCCATCAAAGCTGCCGAGGAAGCACGAGCTGAAGGGGTTGTAATTTATGCGATTGGCGTCGGGACTCCAGCCGGCGAACCGATTCCTCTGAGAGATGAACGAGGGAATGTGACGGGCTACAAGAAAGAAGAGGGCGGGGGCGTGGTTGTCAGCCGTCTAGATGAAGAGTCGCTGCAACAGATTGCGAGCGTTTCGGGAGGACAGTACTTTCGCGCAACGCCAGGGGAAAGTGAAGTGGACAAAATCGTTCGGGCCGTTGCACAAATGGACAAGAAGGAGTTTCAGTCGAAAATCTATTTGACTTATGTCGATCGCTTTCAGATTCCACTGGGACTCGCGATAACCATAATTTTGCTAGAGATATTCCTTTCTGTCTTCCAACGTTCGGGTGGCCCTTGGGGAAGATTATCCGAGATGTTGGACCTAAACCGATTGAGAAGAGACCGAGTTTCATTAGGTCATTAGATTAAGTCAATATCACATGATGAATTCTACCAAGTTCAAAACAGACCGACCCTGGAACCTAGTGGTTGATAGCCGAAACTTCTGTCGGTTTATCCTCTTCTGGTTAGTCTTGATGCTCAACAGCGGGCAAATCTGGAGAGACCCTCTGTCTCGTAAGAATGCCGAGGGGAATGAACTCTATCAGCAGAAGAACTATCCGAAAGCTTTGGATAAGTATGTTGAAGCGCAAGATGGTAAGCACTACCAATGGGAATTGTCTTACAACCTCGCCAACACTTTATACCAACAGAAGAAATACGCTGAAGCGATCCAGGAATACGAGAAGGCAGTGTCCGTTGGAGAATCAAGACTAAAAGAAAACATTTACTACAATAAAGGAAACGCTTTTTTCCAATCCGGGAAGTATGCAGAGGCTGTCGAATCCTACAAGAAGGCCTTGGAGCTGAATCCTAAAGACTTGGAAGCCAAACATAATTTGGAGTTAGCTCTCCGGAAAATGCAGGAGAACCCTCAACAAAAGGAAAGTCAAAACAAGCAGAATCAGTCATCGGATAAAGATAAACCTAGCTCTGGACAAAATCGCCAGAACGAATCACAAGAAGAAAAAAACAAACAAGCCCAGCAACGGCAGAACGAACATCAACAACAGAAACAAGACCGCAGTGATCCATCGCAAAAAGAACAGCCCGAAGGGCAAGCACAAGCGAAGCCTGACCGCGAACCCCGCATGGACCCCAAGCAAGCCCTGCAGATTCTGGATGCTCTCAATCAACAGGAGAAGCAAGAGCAAAGAAAACAGGCCCTAAAAGTCCAGCGGGCAGGCACGAAAGGCAAGGATTGGTAAAAGGTCTCATGCACCATTTTGACATCCGTTTCCGATCGGGAGCGTCCAAAAAACAAGTTGGGGGAATCAAACGGGCATTATTTGCGGTCTGCCTGATTTTCCGGATTTTGTCAGCAACATCTCTTAGTGCACAGGACGCGTCTGTTTCTGCCCAGGTGGAACCGAACCCCATTGGAATCGACGAGCAACTCACCTTGGTCATTACGGTGACTGGACCAGGCAGTGCGAGCCCGCCGCAACTCCCGAAAATGGACGGGGTAAAGTTGATGGGCGGACCGGCTGTGGCTAATCAGTTTCAATGGGTGAATGGCCAATCTTCCTCCTCCCAGAGTTTCACGTATTATTTCCAGCCAGAGCGGGAAGGGAATGTCAAGATCCCGTCGATTTCCGTGAAAGTGGGCGGCAAGGTTTACCAGACTCAGGAGATCAATGTCAAAGTAGTGAAAGATACGGGCGGTGGCCAAAAGAATGCGCCAAAGCGGAGAAGCCCGTTCTCAATATTTGATGACATGGGGCTTGATGAGGATAGCCCCCTTAGAGATCGAACACCCCGACGAGCCGATGTGTTAGTCGTTGCCGAAGTCGATAAGAAAAATGTCTCAGTTGGAGAACAAGTGACACTCACCTACAAGATCCTGACCCAACTTCCCATTACCCAAGTTGAACTCAAAGAAATCCCCGCCTTGAATGGATTTTGGGTGGAAGAGATCCCTACCTCCAAGAATCCAGAGGCTCAGAATCGCGTGGTTAACGGGAAACAGTTTGCAGAATACGTCGTTAAGAAGCAGGCTCTGTTCCCGACCGGCGCCGGTAGCCAGCAAATTCCATCGTCCACATTCGGGCTGGTGGTGAGGACGGGTAGTGGAGGCTTGTTTTCTCTTGGCAGTCAAGAAGCCGTCCTGCGAAAAACAGATCCAATAGCGATCAAGGTGGCAGCCCTTCCTGAAAAGGGCAGGCCGCCTAATTTTGTCGGCGCCGTGGGTAATTTCAAACTGGAGTCCAGTGTTGATAAATCCTCGGCCGAGACCGGAGATGCCGTCAATCTTAAAGTCACATTGACTGGAATTGGGAATTTAAAAACGATCACGGATTTTCCGCTTCCCGGCTTGCCGGGCTTTAAGATTTATTCTTCCAAAAGCAATGACAACATGAATTTCAAGAATGACATTTTACAAGGGACGAAGACCTGGGAATACGTCATTATTCCGCAAGCTCCAGGTCAGGAGCTTATCCCGGAGCTAAAGTTTGACTACTTTTCCCCTGAGTCCCGGCAGTTTAAGGAGGCCCGTACCCCTCCGCTGCAAATGACAGTTCGAAAAGGTAAAGAAACGGGCGGAGCAGAATCTGGCCCATCGGTTGTCTTGCAACAGGGAATCATAAAACGCGGCAGCGATATCAACTACATCAAAATCTATTCCGGACCACTGAGAGACCGATCTCATCATTTCTACCGCTCGATCTGGCTTTACCTGGTGCTGGCGGCCCCCTTGCTCTTCAATGGATTTTTGCTGGTGTTTATAAATCGCCAGGCCCGTCTGAGCCAGGACCTCATCGGTTTTCGGCGACGGAGGGCGGGCAAGGTTGCTGAGAAGCGTCTTGCCGATGCAAAGCGGTGCCTTGAGAAGGAAGAGTTCAGTCAGTTTCATAGCATTTTAGAATCGTCCATTGCCGGCTATCTGAGCGATAAATTCAACCTTCCTCAAATTGAAATTACTTCTCAACAGATGAAGCGATTCATGGATGAAATAAAGCTGAACCCTGACCTTTCGACGCAAATATGCTCTTTGCTTGAAGAGTGTAATTACGCACGCTATGCGCCAGTATCATTTGACCGAAAAGACTTGGATGCACTTTTTGAGAAGGCCCGCAATGCCATGATCCGCATCGAAAAAGAGACTGGTTCAGTGAAGAGGTGATGCCATGAAAAAGAGCGGGCGGGGAAATAAGATCATGAAACTCGTGTTCATGATTCTTTTCCTGAATACTTTGTTTCCATCCCTAATCCCGGCCGTTCAGGCGGAAATTCGTGGGGCTGAAGTCTCAAAGCTTCTGAGTAGCGGGAATCAGTTTTACAGTCAGGGAAACTATAAAGCGGCAATCGAACAATATGAGAGATTGGTTCAATTGCCGTTTTCGAATGAGATTGTCTACTACAATCTAGGGAATGCCTACTTCAAAAACAACCAGCTGGGGAATGCCATTCTGAATTTTGAGAAAGCTGTGAAGTTGGCTCCACACGACCAGGATGTCTCCGCAAACCTGGAATTGGCCAAGAGTCGAATTGCTGACAAAATTGAAGGCAGGCAAGAAAACTTTCTGGTGAGAGAATTAAGAAAAATGACCTCATTTCTTCCCCTGGATATTGAAACAGTCTTGGTTGTCCTCATGTTTGTTTCTGCCAATCTGAGCTTTGCACTGTTTCTCTTGAGCCGCTCTCCTTCACTTTCGCGGTTGGCCTTGATTGGAGCCGGAGTTTTGATGTTTTTCTCCTGTGTATTGGGAGTCTCCAATGCCATGCGGATCTACCAGGCAGAGACATTGCGGGAAGGAGTTGTACTGGCCGATAAGGTGGATGTCGTGAGCGGCCCTGCGGCTGATAATTCGATCCTGTTCTCGATTCACGAGGGGCTGAAAATTCGAATTGAAAATGAATTGGAGGGCTGGCTCCATATCAGCCTCGAGAATGGCTGGAATGGCTGGATAAAAAAAGACGGAGTGGGGATGATCTGAGCCGACCGACCGAGAGTTAAGACCGATACGAAGGGTTCAGCAAACTTTTGCATCTAGATTCAGTCGTTTCATCTCATGGAGGAGTGTCTCGCGAAGCCCTTCTTCAAATGGGCGAGGGTGAAATCCGAGCTCACGTCTGGCCTTGCTGTTAACTGCAATGTAGGTAGTCCCTGCGCTGACCCGCAAACTCTCGGACGTGTAATCAGGAGGAAGCTGGAAGAAATGTCCAATAATCTTCATCAAATGGGCCATCATCCTCATCATCCCGGGCGAAGGACGAAGTCTGGGCGCTTTGATCCCGGTGATTTTTTCTGCGAATGCAAAAGCTTCTTCAAAGGTATGGATGGGTCCGGCAATGATATAACTTTCTCCGGGCTTTCCCTTCTCCATGGCTAAGATATGCCCCCGGGCCGTGTCATCGACATGCGCCCAGCAAAAAGCAGTTTGTTTCGGGATGAGAGGCAATTGTCTCTTTAGATACTTTCTGAACGTATCCCCCATGATGCTCTTGTCTCCCGGCCCGTAAACGACGCCTGGTTGGACGATGATTAAGGGCAATCCTTGTTCGATGAGGGGAAGTGCGACTTGATAGTGAGCCAACCACTTCGTCCGGTCATACTCACTGAGCCAGGGTCCGTCGTGACGGTAGGTTTCATCCACCGCTTTCCCTCTTGTGTCTGAGAATACGGCCAGCGTGCTCGTATACACACCCTTCGGGATCTTTAACTCCCTCATCAATTCGAGAACATTTCGAGTTCCATCGACATTGACTGTCTCCGCGAGATGAGAGTCCCGAGTGCCGATCTGATACCAAGCGGCAATATGGAAAACTCCTTCAGCCCGTGACATCGGCTGGCGCATGCTTTCTTTATCGGTGATGTCCCCTTCAAAAAGTTCTACACCAAGTGCTTTCAATTCTCCTGCTTTGGATTTGTCGCGCACCAAAGCAATAACGCGATGTCCCGCCTCGATCAACTGACGCGCTACCCGACCGCCGATAAAACCTGTTGCTCCAGTCACAAAATAGTTCATGGATAGACCTCAAGTCGATAATCATACAAGTTATCAAATCATAAAAGCTGCAAGGCAAGGCGATGAAATGAGTTGAGAATCACACTCGGAATCTAATAGGGCTAGTTCGAAAAATTCTCTTTGTCCTAACAGGGAGACACAAACAGGCGAAACAACCCCTGGCGTCTCCTCAAAAAGAGGCGAAACAGCTTCTTCCCTTCACTCCTTCGATTGACTTAGAGCATGCGTAAAAAAAAACAGGGTCCTCCATTAATCAGCCCACTAATTCCCGTACAATGCGACTGAGCTCATCGATTCCCGTGGGAGGTAACCCAACGAACTTTTTTACGATATTCCCTTTGCGATCGATAATGAAGGTGGTCGGCAAGCCAAAAATGCCTCCAAACTGCTCAGCCAACACGTCGCTTCCCATGACAAGGGAGTATTCCATCCTAAATTCTCTGGCAAAGTCCTTAACGACATCTGCTCGATCATCCATGGAAATCCCAACAATTTCCAGTCCCTTACCTCTCAAATCGGAGTAAAGCTTGTTCAAATGAGGGATCTCTGCACGACAAGGCGAGCACGAGGTTGCCCAGAAATCAATGACGACGACCTTGTTGGAAAAGTCTTTCATCGCGACTGTCTTCCCGTCTAAGTTGGAAAATATGAATTGAGGGGCGTGCTTGAAGCCGCTTGTCGTTTTCTCAATTCCAGTGGAACAGGCCGAAGCCAAGAAGCTTGCAGCCATCAATAAAAACAGGGGCGTAACTCTAATTCGATTGATATTCATAATGCCTCGCGAAATTGTATTCACTTCATCAGACAGAAAAAAGCCGGTCCTCAGATAAATAGCTAAGACATCGTTGGGACTGGCCGGTATCGGTGTTGGGGCCGATCATCACGTCGTTGCTATCACGCTGGGTAAAGGAGTAGAACTTGTTGCCAACGACGATAGGGGTCGCATAGCCCTCACGCACCTCGACCTTCCTTCGAAGAGTCAGTTTCTCAGGCCGAAATTGCGACTCAGAGAATATGCTTGCTGAGCCATCGCGGATCTGCCCGCGCCACTGTGGATAGTCTTGTGTTCCTTTTTGGGCGAAGCCTAAGACTGTCATCCAAATCAGGAGCAGCAACGATGCGCAGACTAGAGTTTCTTCTCATGGTGATTTTTTCGGATCCATCACGAAGTTGTCGACGCGGACAGATTTTGAAAACTGACCAATGAAGCAGTTCTCAAATCGCACTAGTTCAGCACCCCGCAGCCATTCTTCGTTAATCGCAGGTCCCTGATAGTTGGGAACCCCACCGGTAGTGAAGTAAATCAGGCTGCGGTTGACAACCAGCCGGTGAAGAGCAGGGAATCTTCCAAAGATATCTTTAGGGCGAAGACTTCCGAGTATGGCCTCTTCTCTACTCCGGTTCCGGAGCATGTAGGACGGGCCTGTGAGCGATCTCTGCCGAAGCCATTGGCGAATGCCCGACTCACGCAGGGTAAATACAACACCATCAGAACGGGGAATGGGGCTCGGAAGCACGCTTTCATGTGGAACGATTCTAAGAATCGTTGTCTCTCCCGAATCGCCCTTGACTCTTAACCTTGGTTCTAACGGCGAGGTGGCCGTCAGCCGTTGATAGACATCAAGAGAAGCCTCTGCCCTGTAGGTTCCGGGAGTATCTTGAAAATTCTTGAATGTCTCGGTGTCCACAGCGAGTAAGGAAATGACTGGAGGGCGAGAGCCAGGATATGGGTCATTGCTGGGATCATTGAGAATCCTGAGTTCTTTCTCAACTGGAGAAAAGTTGAGGAAGGAAAATACGGGATTGTCAAAGCTGGACGAGACCGCTTTTCCGTTTGGAAGTGATAGGTTCGCACGAAATTTAGTAAACCATAAAAGGAAGTTGGGTGGAACCCCATCGAATTCAAATTTTCCGAAAATCGTTAACTCGCCGGCCTCGCCGTTTAGGAATCCTGCTTCCGTAACTCTATGGATAATTAATTTTACATTTTCAGGATTTATGTCAGAACTAGCGGGTAAAACTCCGCTGAATAGACGAGGATCCGAGGGCCAAAAGTTTAGCGTTGCGATCACGAGGCACATTCCAAGCGTCGCGCCGGTCGCGGAGATGACGGTTTTCCGCCTCAGATACTGATAAACAATAACCATTGCGCCCAGCGCGATTGTCAAGAGTGCTGAGACCAGCATCCCAGATGGGCTGGTGGGAAAAATTCTCGGCCATTGGCCGGGAAAGACTAAAACGCGATTGGTTTCTTGAACTTGCACTAAATGACATCATGCTTGCGAGCACCGCGTAGTGAATCAGAAAGAAGGCAGTCACACTTGCGAGTCCTGTAACTACCAGTCGAGCCAAGTTTGGAGTCAGCACCGCCACCAACATCGAAGGCACAAGAAAGAAGTGCGCATTGAAGGATGAGTTCCTCGGAGAGCGCAGAAAGCACCAGTGAAGGAGGGATTCCGTTTATCCAAAACACGATGGCTTCTGCCAGCAGGGACGGAAGCACCAGGATCAGCAGGACAAAAAGCAATTTGCTTAGCAGGAGCTCTTTCCTAGAGATGGGTCGCGTCAGCCAGAAGGCTGTCGTCCCAGCCACGGAATCTGCCTGTACCAACTGGCAGATGATGACAATTTGAAGGATCTGCTGAAGGATATAGAGCAACACATACGCGCTAGCTAATACTTCAATCCCTTCGTCACTCATAATAAGGCGGTCCAGTCCGGACCGCATAAGCAGAGAGTTAACCAGCAACAGGACGAACCAGAGCACAAGAAGATGGCGAAGATAACGAAGGTCTTTCTTTAGACAATGCATGACTAGGTTCATAAGCCTCCTGTTAAGCTGTCAGGCGGTAGGTCTTCGCTAGAGCCAAGAAGATTGATTTGAGTGACATGGGAGTCGCCAGGGTTTGCTGCAGTTTCGGGAAGAGTTGACGAAGAGATTGCTCGGTCTGGCTAGGGTCGTATTGGGTCTCTACAAATTGCAGCCTCTGGGCGGATTTCTCGGCAAGTAGCCAGGAGACCGGCAGGGGAGAGGGCCAGGAGCCGTTTTCGCTGACCCGTACGTCAATTTGGCGGAAGCGGGTCTGAAGTGAAGTGACAGACTCGCAAAGCTCTAATCTCCCCTTGTTGAGTATCCCAATCCAATCAGCCAGCCGCTCAACTTCGTCAATTTCATGCGAAGACACCAAGACGGTCCAACGATCTCGACCGGTCAGCTCCAACATGCTGCGAATCAGTTCTTCCCGCACCAGCGCGTCCAGGCCGGCAAAAGGTTCGTCTAGAATCAGCAGACGCGGCCGATAGGCCAGCGATGAGAGCAGCGCCGCCTTGACCTTCATGCCGCGAGAAAGATGCTTGATTTGCTGCTTCGCCGGTAGGTCAAGTTGTCGAAGGAGAGAATCACTGAACGCATCATCCCAGCGGGGATACATTGGCTTGCAGTAAGCCAGCAGCTCTGTCACAGTCATCCACTCCGGTAGTTCCTGATTTTCAGAAACATAACCAATCTGTTGGAACTGAGCAGGGCCTAACTGTGTCGAGGGAACCCCCAATAGGGTTGCCCCGCCAGACGAGGGTTCAAAAATGTTTACCAGGGTCTTAATCGTCGTTGTTTTCCCTGCGCCGTTTGGCCCGATCAAGGCAAAGACGCTCCCTTCGGGGACAGAAAGTGTCACGTCCCGAACGACTGTTTTCCGGCCAAAAGAGCGGGAAAGCTCGTGAGTTGCGATAATTTCTTCCATTGTGTTTCCTCCCACAATCACCTCGGACGGAGGGAAAGGGTTCCGTCTCCTCTGAGGTCGTTGTAACGGGATAGTACGGCTTCGTGCCTCTCTACCCTTTGGTTAAACCATTCCAGTGCTTCTTGACGGCTTCGAGAACATCCCTTAGCTCCAGCGAGAGGTTCTTCGCTTCAACTACTAACTGCTCCACATCATCCTTCAACAGGGTGCTGCGCTGCCCTCGGGTGGATGAGGGAGCCAGAGTGACCAACGTGCCGATCCCTGGCTTGACTTCTAGAAGCCCCTCGGAGACCAGGGTCATCACCACTTTATGCGCCGTGTTGGGGTTCATTTTTAGCTCCTGGCTCAGGGTCCGCACGGAAGGAAATGCGTCGCCGGGCAAGAGCTGGCCCGAAACGATAGCCTTCTTTGCCGCATAGACTACCTGCTCGTAAACTGGGAGCCCTGTCTTAAACTCCACTCTGAAGGGAAGCATAGGTGTATTATATGTACTAATACACATGGTTGTCCAGAGGAATTGATGATGGGCAGTCTTAACAAAGAATTCTTTGGAAAAGAAGTAGGAACATATCCAGTTCTGGGGCAAAGAGAGAGTTACTGAGGGAAGGGGAATTCTTTATTTTATAAGAGAGCGGCAATGGCGCTGGCAACAACCGGAGGGGGCTTACCCTGGGAAGTTCGGCAAAGATCGCTTTGAGGTGATCCTTTCAGTTGGACCAGGCCGCTTGTTCCCGTCCAGAAGATCGTTGATTCACGTAAGGAGGTGGAAATTGTTGTGATTGAATGTGGAGCCGATTTTGTCGGCCGAAATGGAATGCTGAAGATGTTTGACGCTCTCGAAATTCTACGTTACGAGATTGTCATGGCTAAATCGGACATCTACAATTGCCACGAGACGGACGTCTTGCGATTAGTAGCGAAAATACCATAAACGAGGAGTGGTTCCTAAGGCTAGGTCTCCTCTAATGGCAAAAGGGTTTATGAGGCCAGGCTACGGCTAGATTGTGAGAGATGATGAAGAGTCCCCCCGATGCAACCATTTCTGAAACAATTTTGTTGTTTGTAAATTGACTTAACTCATTTCGGAGGTTCTGGATTCAGGACATCCACAACAATTTTCCATTGACCTTTCTTGTCCTTCTTCCAGATCCGAACATAATAGCCGGGTTCCTCAGACCCACCAGGAGTCTTTATTAACTTATAGGAGCCGTAGGTATATCCCAAGTCACAACCTCCCGAGACAGAGGCTTTCTCGGGCAGAAACTGCCAGGCACCTTTTTCTTTCTTGAGAAAGTCTGCGACGGCGGATTTCCCGATGATGGGGAAGATCTCCATTCGGTAAAAGCGTGGGTCGTTGGCTAGAAGTTCAAAATAAGGCCGATAAATTCCTTTTTTTGCGATTTGCTTCGAGAATTCTTGTTCCACCTTTAATAGAGAAGCTTCTTCTGAACTCACATCGGTCTTTCTCAGGGTTTTTCCCCCCGAGAGTTGTTCTTCCGGCCATGTCAGTTTCCCGTCTTTGGCGAGTTGAGCTGGGTGTTGAATTCCCACATCAAGGACTACCTTCCAGCTCCCGAATCGCGGCTTTCTCCACAGAGTGATGTAGTGTCCATAAGCGACCGGTTGTTCCGAAAGGCTCTGCTTTCGAAATTCCCATGGACCCGTCGTGTATCCCAAGTCGTCAGATTTTGCCATATCCGCGAATTTGGGCTCCCAGGTGAGAATTCCCGGTCTGGCGGGGTGTTCTTCCATCCACTTCCGACCTGCGACTGGTCCTGGTCGAAAAATGATGGAATCTTCATCCAGGTAGGCGAGGAAGGCCTCCCGTGTTCCTTTGGAAACCGAGGTTTTGGAAAATTCTTTCTCAGTCTCAACCAGGTTTGCGAGCGCCGGGCGCATCGGTTGGGTTTCTGGCAAGGAAAAAACGGTGGAGCCAGAGATGAAGAGCAGTAGAAGCAGTTTCCGCATCATTTCAAGATGCCTTTGCTGAAACAGGTGAACGATAAAAGGAAAATGAAGCTTTTGTGGAAGTTATTACGGAGTTCCCGGCATTTTCCCAATGCAGTAAAGATTTTTTTCGCCGCGGATGAAAATTTTCGACGACGCAAGAGCCAGCGACGCAAAAACAGGCTCGCCAATCGAATTCGTCTGGAGAATCTGATGAGACGGTCCGGCTTTCACCACAAAGGTATCTCCCTCTTCGCTGGTCAAGAGGATTTTGTCATCAAAAGCGACGGGTGAGGACATGAAGGTTGCCGGGACTGGAACGCGCCCGTTATCGTACATTACCCGTCCTGTCTTTAATTCTAAACAAGTGAAAATCCCTTTGTCCGAAATAAGGTAAACATAGTCTCCATAAACAATAGGAGAGGCGACGTAAGCTGTCCCTTTGTTATATTCCCACAGAATATTGGCAGTTCCTGTGATATCCCCAGTTCCTCCTAAACGGATCGCTTTCACCCTTTTTTCTGGAAAACCTGCGGAAAGAACAACAATATCCTTCCCGGCAACCGGGGAAGGGACGGCATTGCTCGCCAGTCCATTGCAATGCCAGTATTCAATTCCCGTCGCAGGATTGTAAGAAACAATGAGCTCTGAACCGCTCGTAATAAGTTCAGGACGGGCTTCTGTATAGACGATTAAAGGGGTTGACCAACTGACTTGAACTTTCCTTGGAGTTCTCCAGACTTCGCGCCCGTCAATTTTGCTGAGAGCTACCAGGAAGGATTTCTCCCCCTCATCCTCATCGACCTGCACAATGAGCAGGTTTTCAAAAAGAATTGGAGATGTGCCTACTCCCATCCCAATCGTCCGTATCCCGCCCAGACTCGATTTCCAGATCAAATTTCCATTGAAGGAATAAGCATACACGCCTTCTGAGCCAAAATAGACATACACCTTTTCTCCATCGGCGACCGGAGTTGGCGAAGCATAAGAACTTTTGCGATGACGGTGATCAAAAACAGTTCCCTCATAGGCATTCGCTTCCCAAAGCATCTTCCCGCTGTCCCCGTCCAGGCAGAGGACTTTCATGGTGTAGCGGCGATCTGAGCCAACCCAATCCGGATGCTTAAACTCTTCCTTATCAATCATGTGTTTGACTGCCGTGGGCTGAGGCAGTTGAGCCCCTTCAACTGCTGTCGTGACAAAAATTCGATTGCCCCAAACAATGGGCGACGAATGACCACGGCCAGCAAGGCTGACTTTCCACTGGATATTCTTATCTGGTCTCCACTCTCCGGGAAGATCCTTCTGTAGGGAAATCCCTTCGCCGTCTTGTCCCCGCCACTGCGGCCAGTGTGCAGGCTCACCTGCCATACAGAAATCTTTCAAAGACGAAACAAGCACGAACAACAGAAGTATTCGGAGAGAATGATGCCTAACCGTCGATTGAGTTGTCGCATTGATTGGGATGAAGTCTCCAGTTGATCATGACGATGCTGAGAACCCTTCAATTGGTGGGTCGAGCTCCACGAGGCCGACGATCATGGCGGCCATATGCGCAATAGTGTGGACTCCTCCCTCCAACGGCGTGCAGCTCCCCTCACCCCCGGCCCCTCTCCCGCACTGGGGCGAGGGGAGCCGAAAATTCGTTTTTGTTCCTCTTCTTGCCTTAATCGATCAAGTGTTTCATCTGGTCCGGAAGGCCGAGTTCCACGAGGCCATGACTTCTTGTCGGCGTCGCAGAGCTCCGCCCTCCAGGCATGTTAATTCTGATGGAGAGTCGAGCTCCTGCGAGACCGAAACCACGATCGCAACGTCAAACCGGCGTCGCAAAGCTCCGCCCTCCAGATTGGCATTCGCGTGGTCGCATAACTCAGCCCTCCAAAAGTCTATCTTTTCTTTGGCGGTTTTCGGAACGCCTGAAAATCCTTGGTAATTCCAAATACAATTCCTGAGTGCGGTGAGTTTTCAGTCAGACCGGCAAGTCCTGCCACGTCCCACTTCAGTCCCCATGCTTGAACCTGGATCCCCGCCCGGGCCTGAGAGAGACTTTCTGTCCCTAGCGGAACACTACTCTGGTTGGAGTTCCAGCGCCCAGCCACTTCAGTGGCAAAACTAATTTTCGACGTGATGGGGTAGATTCCCGCCAAACCATATAACAGCACGTCACTTTGAACTCCGGCTTCTATCGGGTTTGAGAGTATTCCAAGGCCGACATTGGAAAACAGATTGAGCTTTCCAAAATGCTTACCGAATAAAAGAGATCCGTAAAACTGCGTGCTATCCAAGCCAATCCCTTTCGCCTTAGAAGCGTTTGGGAGCTGGACACCGGGGAGAAAGGCAATCGAAGGGCGTTTTTTGCCTTCAGAAAACATGAGGATTTTTGTCGATAGGACCAGGTCTCCAACATCGCTTGTCGATGTTCCGGAGGAATTGAGTTGAAGATTCAGTGACGTAGGTGTCTGTTGGGAAATGGAGAGGAAATTATACGCGGTCCAATTCATTTCGAACTCGACAATCTCCCCAAGGCCGATATAGACCCCCATCACTCCAATGCTGGTCTGATCACCGCGCAAGCCGGAGGCCGGGTATTTTACGTCCTGAAGAAAATCAAATCCCAACTGGAAAGAGACTTTTCCAGGTGCGAGGACTTCCGGAGATTGGGTAATCAAAGGACGTTCCTGGGCGGAAAGACTTCCGAGAAACGAAAACAGGATAATGAAGAGGCGGATGGAGTTCAGAATTCTAGGATTCATATTTGTTTTGCCGCGATAAGCGGAGCGAGATACTGAGACTGTATTGTAGGAGCAGCTCAGGTCAGGCATATATTCAAGCTCGTCACTTTGAAACGCAAAGGAATTGAAAATTGAGGCACGAAATTGGATGCCATCCTAAGATTGACAGTCCCAAAAGATGTCGAATTTCCGGGCAGATGGCAAGAAAAGAATTGCGAATATAAGCTAAAGGGAGTTCTCATGGACAGATTGTATTTGGGGCCAAAGGTTCCGGCCGTGAGCCTTCTTTTCCGGAGACGGAGAAGGCAGATTCTCTCAATGCACTACCAAGATTCAAGTTCGTACTTAACGACTGCGGTAGCAACGATCGCTGCAGTTTCGGAGCGGAGGATATTATGCCCCATGTTGGCAAGCAAGAAGCCTGCTTCACAGAAAACCTTTTCTTCTCGGGAGGTCCAACCCCCTTCGGGGCCAATTCCAAGGCTGGCAGATTCCCAGGCTCGTTCCCGGAGCAAAGTCTTCAATGGCGGCAAATCGCTTCGTTCAGAAAGCATCAATCTTAAATCCGTTTTCAAGTTGGGTAAGAGAGTCTCCGTAGTGGTAGGGGGGTGCAAATGGGGTAAGGTTAAACGGCGGGATTGTTTTGACGCGGCGTTCATGATCTTCTGCCAACGGTCCATTCTGCCTTGCAAACGGTCTGCTGGCAGCTTTACAACCGATCGTTCTGCATTGAGTAAATAGATATTTGCCACTCCAATTTCAGTGGTCTTTTCCAAAATCCACTCTAACTTGTCCGTTTTGCAGAGCGCCAGAATCAGATCTATCCCGACTTCCTTTGTCTCATCCGAGCTGAGAAGTGTAATCTTTCCCAATTCGACCAACTCAGGGCTGATTTTCTCGATAGCCCCGGACCAAACCTTTCCGAGCCCGTCCATCAGTTCTACTTTCATGCCCGGCCTGGCTCGAAGAACTCGAGAGAGATGATAGGCCTCTTCTCCCTGCAAGATGGCTTTATTCTCTATTGGAGGGGAACTTAGAAGAAAGCGACGGGAGGTCATTTTACGCTGCTTAAGCTGGTAAGAATGATCCGATGATATGACAAGAATTTTTCATTGTTCATTGATCATTTTACATTGTTCATTGGGAAAACGAGCATCTGACAACAGTAATAGCGTACGAGCAGTCTACTCTCAAGACGAGTGCCATCCATGTGAGCATTTTCAAGTGGTGTGGTCCCGTTCAAGGACAGCCACAAAATTGAAAATGAAAAATGAACGATAAACAATGACCAATGAATCTTGAACGCTGGGATAAGAGGATGGTTCCAAGGATCCAGCAGAGCCTCTCGATCTTGGGGGGCGGTAAAATGGCTGCACTCCCAGAGGGTTAACCTCCCTTCTTAACATAAACCAGACAGCTCCATTCGCCCTTGTCATACCGAGCTTTTGAAAATAATCGTGGACTCTTGAGCTGGTCAATCTCATCGGCCTGATTGATCAGAAGTCCGGATAAGACCATGATGCCTCCATCCATTAAACGACTCTCGAAACAGGGAAGCTCGTGTTCAATGATTTCGAAGGTCAAATTAGCCACAAGTAGATTAAATTTTCGCTTGCCGATCTTCGAGACCTCACCCAGCACCCATTTGACACGAGAAGTGCAGCGGTTCTTTGCTCCATTGGTGGCAGCAATCTCAATCGCGAGCGGATCCAGATCGCAGCCAATCACTTCCCGTGCACCCAATTTCGCGGCAGCGATAGCCAAAATTCCAGATCCTGTTCCAATATCGAGACAAATGTCTTCACGGTTCAATTCGCGTTCAAGGGATTCAAGGCAAAGCTGGGTCGTTTCGTGGGTTCCAGTGCCAAAGGCCATCCCCGGCTCAAGATAAAGTGGCAGCCTTCCAGCAGGAACAGTTTTCTTGTCCGAGCGCTCGGGGATCACATAAAATCGTTCGCCTACCGGAAATGGTTTCAGGTTCTCCCGCCAGTTCTTCAGCCAGTCGATCTCCTTTTCCTGTTTGAACGAAAGGCCATAGCAGCGAACCCCGCTCTGACGGCAATCCTTGGCAAACTTTTTTCGAAGCTCTTGAATATCCTCAGCGGGGTTGAAATAGGCCCGAATGCTTCTCTTGCCGGCTCTTGAATCGGCTTCTTCAATTCCAATGGTTCCCAATGACCAAAGAATTCCTGAAGCCCGATCGAGGTCCGCTGGAAAGACTGAGGCAAGAAGATAATTCCACTGTTGCATTTTATTGGGGGGGAGAATGACGGGAAGAGAGTTGCCCCTCAGGACATGTACTCAAAGAAGGCACCGTTTCAGAAACAGACCGCATCAAGCAAATATATCTTTTACCTTTTGCAGAATCTTTTTTTCCAACGGCCGGTTGTCAATGTGGCTAATTTCAGAGAATTGTTCGAGCAACTTTTTTTGATCACGCGAAAGACGAGTGGGGGTTACGACATTGACCCGCACAAATTGATCCCCTTTCCCTCTTCCAGTCGGGCTGGACAATCCTTTACCCTTAAGGCAGAAGACCTTACCGGTCTGTGTGCCTTCCGGAATCTTTAATTTTTCTTCGTTATCGAGAGTGGGAACAGTGATCTCAGCGCCCAGAGCCGCTTGCGCGAAGCTGATCGGAACGGTGCAGAGGATGTTATTTTGTTGGCGTTCAAAGAACTCGTGTTCTTTGACGAAGAAGACGACATCCAGATCACCCGGAGGTCCGCCATGAGAACCTGCTTCACCTTCTCCTTGAATTCTCATCCGCTGGCCATTGTCGACTCCAGCCGGAATCTTCAGGTCGAGGACGCGCTCGCGCTGAACTCTGCCCTCGCCACGGCATTCTTTGCAGGGGTTCCGAATAATCCGTCCTGTCCCCTGACAATGGCTGCAAGAACGGCTGATACTAAAAAACCCTTGCTGATAACGCACTTGGCCATGGCCCGAGCAAGTGGGACAATTTGAAGGAGTTGTCCCGGCACTAGCCCCGCTGCCAGCGCAAGCTTGACAATTCTCCATACGTGGAATCTTGATCTTGGTTTTCAATCCGAAGGCTGCATCCATGAAGGATAATTCAAGATTGTAACGAAGGTCAGCGCCCTGTTGGGCTGCAGATCGCCTTCGGCCGGATCCTCCGAAGACGTCTCCAAAACCAAAAAGGTCACCAAAAATATCGCCAAATTCAGAAAAGATGGAAGGATCAAACCCGGCAGACTGGAAGTTTCCATTAGTATGGCCGAAATGGTCGTACTGGGCCCTCTTTTGAGGGTCGCTCAGGACGCTATAGGCTTCAGCGGCCTCTTTAAAATTTTCTTCAGCAGCGTTGTTTCCCGGATTCTTATCCGGGTGAAACTTCACCGCAAGTTTTCGGTAGGCACTCTTGATTTCTTGATCGGAGGCTGATTTGGACACTCCTAAGATTTCGTAGTAATCACGCTTGCTCAATCCCTAATCTCCTTCAATTCTCCACTACTTATTTTCGATCTTTGAGTTCCCCAGCCAGCTTAATAGAGGGTCATCTTCCTTAGACGGTTCTGGCCCTTTGGTGGACGACTGAGATGAGAACATGGCCTGAGTCAGCAGAGTCGCAGAGCGTTCCAGGTTTTGCATCAATAGGGGAAAATCGATGTCAGTGACCAGCCCTTCCTGAACATTCTTGGCTTGCTTTAAACTGTCACGGACGAGAATCTGATCGGTTTCGCCCAGTAGCCATCCAAATTCAGTAAAGGTCTTGGAGGTGGTCTGCAACAACCCTCCCATCCGGTTCCTAAGAATCGTCATCTCCTTCTGCCTTCGATCTTCGTCGGCCTTGACTTGGGAATCCTCAATGATTTTTTTGATCTCATCACTTGACAATCCGCTCGATGGAGTGACTTTAACCGCCTGCTCCTGCCCAGAACTTTGATCCTTCGCCGATACACTTAATATCCCATTGGCATCAATGTCAAATGTAACGTCAATCTGGGGGACCCCTCGAGGAGCAGGGGGAATATTAATCAGCTCAAATTTAGCCAACGACCGATTGGCCGAGGCCATTTCTCTTTCTCCTTGCAGAACATGAATTTCCACGACGGATTGGTTATCCACGACGGTGGTAAAAACCATCGTCTTCGTCGTCGGAATCGTCGTATTTCTTTCCAAAAATTTTGTAAAGAGTCCCCCGTGGGTTTCCACACCCAAAGACAGCGGAATCACGTCCAAAAGGACGATATCCTTGATTTCACCTTTCAGGACGCCTCCCTGAATTGCAGCACCAACAGCAACAACTTCGTCAGGGTTTATCTCAAGGCAAGGAAGTTTCCCGAAGATTCTCTCAACACGCTCCCGAACCAGTGGTGTGCGCGTTTGGCCACCGACCAGGATAACTTGATCCATATCCTTAGGGTCGAGCTTGGCATCCCAGAGTGCTTTCTGGCAAGGCTCAACGGTCCGCTCAACCAGGTCGGTCACCATTTGCTCAAACTTAGATCGGGAGAGCAGTTTGTTGAAGTGTTTGGGTCCGGTCCGGTCGGCAGAAATAAAGGGAAGGTTAATATGGGTCTCCAGGGTTGTCGAAAGCTCACATTTGGCCCTTTCGGCAGATTCTTTTAACCTTTGAAGGGCAAGTTTGTCCGCGCGGAGATCAATTCCGTTTTCCTTTTGAAATTCTGCGACAATCCAGTCGATAATTCTTTGATCGAAATCCTCTCCACCCAGGAAGCTATCCCCGCAAGTTGCCAACACCTCGAAAACACCGTCATTCAGTTCGAGGATAGAAACGTCAAAGGTCCCACCGCCCAAATCGTAGATGACGATTTTTTCGTTTTCCCGCTTGCCGAGACCATAAGCCAGGGCGGCAGCAGTGGGTTCGTTAATGATTCGGTTGACGTTTAGGCCCGCAATCTTCCCGGCGTCTTTGGTCGCCTGCCGTTGAATGTCATCGAAGTAAGCCGGAACAGTCACAATGGCTTCCGTAATTTCTTCTCCCAAGAACTCTTCTGCGGATGCCTTGAGTTTCTTGAGGATGATTGCGGAAATTTCTGGGGGGCTATAGTCCTTGCCGAGGATGTGAATTCTTAAATCTCCGCTGTCAGAGGTAGTCAGCTGGTAGGGAAGGACTTCTTTAGCCTGCTGGACTTCCGAGGAATTGAATTTTCGACCAATTAAACGTTTCACGGCATAAACGGTATTCTTGGAATTCGTGACCGCTTGTCTTTTGGCAATCTGACCCACCAATTGCTCGTTTTTTTCGGTGAAGCCAACGACGGACGGAGTTGTGCGCCCACCCTCACGGTTCGGAATGACCTGGGCGGCGCCACCTTCAATCACGGCAACACATGAATTCGTCGTTCCCAAATCGATCCCTATAATTTTTGTCATAATAGCTTCCTAAGTTTTGAGTTCAGCTCCCCAAATCGCTGCAATTAGCCCTCGGTTCCGGATTCGCCAGCCGCAGGAGTTTCCTCTTCACGACACGCGCTTTCTACTGGATCTGTTCCAGATTCAGTTGCTGGCAAAGCCGTAGCCACCTTTACCATGGAAGGTCTTAGAAGCCGATCCTTAAACACGTACCCGCGCTGGTATTCCTCAATGATTTCATTTTCTGCGAGAGTCGAGCTTTCTTCGCGCATGACAGCCTGGTGGAAGTTGGGATCAAAGATTTTTCCCATAGATCGGATGGGCTGAATGCCAGCCGACCACAATTGATCCCTGAATTGTTTTAAGATCAGCTCATTCCCTTTTCTGAAGCTTTCTACGGTCTCTCCCTCTTGAATAGAAAGGCTTCGTTCCAGTCCATCCAGAACTGGTAAGAGGGCCTGTACAAAGCTGGATAGGGCGAAATCGTAAAATTCTTGTTTCTCCTTCTCGGTCCGTTTGCGGAAGTTCTCGAACTCGGCTTGCTTTCGCAAAAGCCGATCATAGAGCGAGTCCTTCTCTTCAATTAAGCTCTTTAGCGTTTCAGAATGTTCCGCCAATTTCGGGGAGTCGGCAGTTGTGGCGCCGGGCTCATGCACGGGTTCTAGTTCCGCTAAGCTCTTTAGCGTTTCAGAATGTTCCGCCGATTCCGGGAAGTCGGCAGTTGTGACGCCGGGCTCATGAATGGGTTCTAGTTCGGCTTCATTGGTCTGGGGGATTTCAGTATGGTCCAGCTCGGCTTCAACGGGAGGATGGGTTGCGGAAAGATTGTCCGCTGCCTCAGTAAGTTCCACAACTTCGGGGAGGTCATGAGTAGCTTCACTCGGCCCAATTTCTTCGTCCATTGGAGTCAGTTTAAAGCCTGGGACAAAAGACTTGTGCTCGACAACATCCTTATTTTTATGAGCAGGGAATTCGGGGGACGTTTCTTCCGCAGTCAGATTCTCATTTTGACTTATTGACTCTTCATGAGAATGTTTCTTACGTAAACTTTTGAAATACTTGAAAGCGGTCATGTACGATGAAATAAGATCTTAATTTTAAAGACTTATTGGCAAAACGAATCTAGTCAGCGTCGAAAATTTGGCTATATAATTTCGCGACGTAATCCACGATCATAATGGTTTTCGCGTACTCCATTCGCGTGGGACCGAGGATGCCGACCGAACCCAGGTTTTGGTCTTGAGGTAGGATAGGCGAGGAGATCAGTGTATAGTTTTGCATACCAGGAATCGAATTCTCTGACCCAATAATGATTCGGATACCATCGCCCGTGCTGGAGTGTAGACACTCGTTGAGAATCTTGACCAGCTTGCTTTTCTCCTCAAAAGTCTTGAACAAAGCCTGCAAACGTGCGGCATCAGCAAACTCCGGCTGACTGATTAAATTCGAAGTGCCGTCCACATATATATCGACATTCTCTTCTGAAACTTCATCGATTAGGCCGCGGTTGCAGAGTAGGATGACATTCGTAAGCAAACGGTCGTAAAGAGCCTTTTCCTCTCCCATTTTTCTGAGAACTTCATTTCGGATACCCAATAGACTCTGGCCGTGAAAGTTTTCGTTGATATATCGAGCAGTTTGATCCAAGTCAATCTGGGTTAGTTTTTCATCAACACGAACGATACGATTCTGAACGATGCCGGACTTACTGACGATGATGACGAGGATTCTTGAATCCGGAAGTTGAATAAATTCAATGTGTTTGAGTTGATTCTGATCTAATGAAGGGGAAATAACAAAGCCGACATTGTGGGTAGCCTGGGAAATAGTCTGCGACACTCTCTCAACGACACTTTGATGTGAATCTGGCCTGAAAATATTGAAATGTATGAAATCCTCTTCCGACTTGTTTAGCTTGCTTGATTCAAGGAGCCGATCGACGAAAAAGCGGTAACCCTTATCCGTGGGGACTCTTCCGGCAGATGTGTGGGGTTGAGTGAGATAACCGGCCTGTTCCAAATCCGCCATGATATTTCTTATGGTTGCCGGGCTCAGATTACTGTCTTGCTTCTTAGAAATGAACCTCGAACCAACAGGTTTCCCATCGACTATGTGGTACTGGACCACCGATTTCAGTATATCTTGCTCTCTGGCTGTTAGTTCCGTCGTGTCTGGCAAACCCATGCTAAGTCCCTTTATTCCCAATCAGTTTCGAGAATAGTTTATAGTATTTAAAGCTAGTCCTGTCAAGCACTTTTGGCTCCATTTCAGTTCAGGGCTTCTCCCGAGTCAACGCCCGTTCGCTAATTTTCTTCGTAAGCTGTTCATCTAACATACTTTTCTCGATACTAACCCCGAATCGGATTGAAAAGCCTTGCACGAAATAAGGAAGAACTTCAGAAACCACGGGTTTGTATCCCAGACATGTCCCAAGAGTCGCAACTTCAGATTTTATCTCGGCTAGTTTCGGTACACCCAGTGCTCCAGCCAGTTGCTCAGGGTCAAATCCAATTAGTATGGAACCATGTTGTAGAAAACCTTGCCTTGTTCTTCTCTGTGCGCTTCCTATTAGTTTTCGGTTTTTCCATAGGATTTCATGATGATTCGCTAAGGCGAAACAAGCAATTGGGGGAAAAGCATGGTTGTGGGAGGTGGAGAGATGGCGGGTGGGGGATCCTGCCAAGACAGTCTGAATTCCCATCAAATTCAGGCCACTCAAAAGGGCTTCTGCGATTAATTGATAAGTACCTGAAATATCGTGAATTGGAAAATAATCCAAGTCATTAGAGACCACTGCGTAGGTTAACTCTTGATCATGTAGAACCGCTTTGCCTCCCGTCGGCCGACGGACAATTTGAATCCCTCGACTTCGGCAATATTCATAATCAACAACTCTCGTCGCTTTTTGGGAGAAACCAAGTGAGAGGGTTGGCTGCTTCCATCGATAGAACCTAAGGAACGTCGATGGGCTGCTGAAAGATTGCGAAACGAATTCGAGAAGGACTTCATCGACGGCCATATTGAAGTTACCGTCTGAAGGGCCATCGATCAACAGTTTCCAAGGGGTAGATTGCCTTTTAGGCTTCGTGATCTCGCTCAATACAGCAATTCCGAAACAGGTTTGTACGGGAGCCCAAGAGATTCCGCTACTCCCCTGAACGTCACATGACCTTCATAGACATTGATGCCGTCCCTAACCCCTGGGTTAGAAATGACGGCCTGTTTGAGCGTCTGGTTTGCCAGTTTCAATACATAGGGCATCGTGACATTCGTTAAGGCAAAAGTTGAAGTTCGAGGAACCGCCCCAGGCATATTGGCAACGCAATAATGCAAAACCCCATCCACGAAGAAGGTAGGATTACTGTGCGTCGTGGGGTGAGTCGTTTCAATGCATCCGCCTTGATCCACAGAGACATCCACGATTACGGCTCCTTTTTTCATGGTAGGAATCATCTGGCGGGTGACGAGTTTGGGTGCTGAAGCTCCCGGGATCAAAACGGCGCCGATAAGAAGGTCCGCTTTCTTAATGGACTGGGCGATCGTAATACTGTTTGAAGCTAAAGTAGCGACGCGGCCTTGAAAAATGTCATCCAGATAACGCAGTTTGTCAATATTGTTATCGAGAACAGTGACGTGGGAACCCATCCCGAATCCTATTTTGGCAGCGTTGATCCCAACGATGCCGCCACCGATAATGACGACCTGCGCAGGCGGAACCCCCGGAACGCCGCCCAGCAATATCCCTCTCCCCCCCTGGCTCTTTTCCAGATACTGGGCTCCAATTTGGATTGCCATTCTCCCTGCCACCTCACTCATGGGAGTCAGCAGTGGCAAGCTTCCGTCGGGCTCTCGAATGGTCTCATAAGCAATTCCGGTAATCTTCCTTTCGAGTAATACCTGAGTCAGGTCAGGCAATGGGGCAAGGTGTAGGTATGTAAAAAGAATTTGATGCTCTCGGAGTAATCCGTATTCGTCTCCGACAGGCTCTTTGACTTTGACCACCATTTCCGCGCGCCCCCAAACTTCCTGGCGGGGAATCAGGGTCGCTCCTGCATGACGATACTCCTCATTCCCGATCCCGCTGCCTTCTCCGGCCCCTTCTTGAACGAGCACCTGATGTCCGGATTCAGTCAGTGCCTTTACCCCGGCAGGCACCATCCCCACGCGATATTCATTGTCTTTGATTTCTTTGACAACTCCAATGATCATGAGACCTCCTCGTCACTCGTGGTCGATTTGGGCCTTTTGCATCTTTCCGCTGTAATCCACATAGATCGCTTTCCATTCAGAAAAAATATCAAGAGCTTGAACGCCCGCTTCGCGATGGCCATTTCCCGTCTGCTTTGTACCACCAAACGGGAGATGGACTTCGGCGCCTATTGTGGAGGCATTCACGTAGAAAATGCCCGTATACATGTCCCGCATGGCGATAAAAGCACGATTCACATCTTGTGTATAAATAGAGGCAGAGAGCCCGTATGGGACGTCATTGGCAATCTCAATGGCCTGTTCAAAACTGTCGCTGGGAATGACTGCGACGACAGGACCGAATATCTCTTCTTGCGCGATCTTCATCTTCGGGTGCACATCTCCGAAAATCGTGGGTTCGTGAAAGTAACCTAAAGCTTGAGGGCCTTGATCGAGAGGATGGCCACCGCAAAGGAGTTTAGCTCCTTCTTTTTTGCCGATTTCGACATAGCGGATCACGGTATTCAGCTGCTGCTGATTGACGACGGGTCCCATGTCGGTTTCCGGTTTTAGTCCATCCCCGACTCGCAGCGATTTTGCCCTGGGGACAAATCGACTTAGAAACTGATCATAGACCGCTTTGTGCACCACCACGCGGCTGGCGGCTGTGCAACGCTGCCCACTAGTGCCAAATCCCCCCCAAAGAGCCCCTTCCACAGCCAGGTCCAGGTTGGCATCCTCCATAACCATAATCACGTTCTTACCACCCATTTCCAGATTGCAGCGTTTGAAATCGGTGGCAGCCGCTGAACTGATGATCTTTCCCGTTTCTGTAGATCCTGTAAAAGACACCAGATTGACTTCCGGGTGACTGATCATGACCGCCCCCACTTCGCTCCCACTCCCATGAACAAGATTCACGACCCCCTTGGGGATGCCGGCTTCTTCCAATACCTTTACCAGGTTGTGGGAAGACTGCGGGGTCTCACGCGCGGGTTTCAAGACGACCGTATTGCCACAAATCAGCGCCGGGATCAGCTTCCAAGAAGGGATGGCCATCGGAAAATTCCACGGAGTGATCAGCGCACAAACTCCCACCGGCATCCGTATGCTCATGGCAAATTTGTTGGGAAGTTCGGCTGGAGATGTTTCTCCGTAGAGCCGCCGACCTTCTCCGGCCGTGAAGTAAGTCATGTCAATGGCTTCTTGAACATCACCGCGCGTCTCCTTGAGGATCTTTCCCATCTCCCGGGTCATCTGTTGCGCAAATTCTTCTTTGCGGCGGATTAAGATTTCTCCCGCCTTAAATAATAGTTCTGCTCTTCTGGGGGCTGGAACCAGTCTCCATAACTTATAGGCTTCCCGGGCCGCGCTGATGGCCTGTTCCACGTCCGTGGCATTGGATTTTGGAAAAGTTCCCAACACTTCCTGATGGTTGGCGGGGTTATGATTTTCAAAGGAATTGCCTGAACGGGACTTCACCCATTCTCCATTGATGTAGTTTTTGAATTCATGGATCGGTGGCATGGTGTCTCCTCAATCGTAGTTCCTATTGTATCCTGAAAAGAAGATCCGAGTGGCCGGATGCAAGAAGCTCAAGAGAATGACGAAAAGTTTCGGGGGGAAAGAACTTTACCGAAAGGGCTCTTGATCGAACCGGTTAGAGCCCCAGCTTCTTCAATGAAAGCGCATCCGGTTTGCCAGTTACTTTGAAGCCGTTTTTTTGTTGATAGGCGCTGATCGCCTTACTGGTCTCATCGTCCCACTGCCCGGTTGGAGTGGACTTGTAATATCCGGCAGCTGACAGAGCATTTTGTATTTCCGTAATACGGGATGCTTCCAACGACTGCTGGCCACGAATTTTGGGAGTCTTTTTCTTGCTTGAGCGGCTCGAAGTCTTCTTGCTGGAAGTACTGGTGGACTTCTTTGTTGAGGCTGTTGTCGTTTTTTTTGTTTTTGTCTTTGAGGATGAGGAAGTCTTTGCCTTGCTTGCTGTGGAGTCTTTTTTCTGGCTACTCTTTGTGACTCCGGTCGGGTTTCCTTCCCCGAGCGAAATCACACTCCCAAGGAGAGTCACGATTAAGACCAATCGAAGGTCTATCTTTCCATGAAGGAAGTTCTGAGAAAAATTCATCAAGACTAGTATCGATCGCAGATTTTCCGGGATTAATCTAAAATCAGGTAGCTTCGGGGGTCGAACTCTCCATTCCGGAGAACAGCTATTTCGTGGAAGTGATTGTCAAAGGGCGTTCGAGTTTGATGACCAATTGTGTTCCTGCAGGAATCTCAATCTCCTTTCCTTTCCGGAGCATCGAATCTGCCAGACCGACTAAGGCACCGGTACCCGCTCCAATGGCCGCGCCTTTTCCCCCTCCGGCAATCGCTCCAATGCCAGCACCAATCCCGGTACCGGCACCGACTGCCACGGCATCTCTTTTCCGAGAGGACTCTCCCTTAATTGTTCCCTCTTTGCTGTCGACCTCTTCTTTCTGGTTCGGGTCCAGATCTGCTTGGGAAGCTACAATCGTTTCTGAGACACCATTCGGGAATATGAGGCGCTCATAGGAAAGATTCATTTCCGATCTTCCTTTGACCTTGCCGGCAGTTTTGACTGCTGAAATCCGCCCCTCGATGATGGTGTTCAAAGGGATCACGGCTTTCCCACCCGCGATAACCGGTTCGGTGACTTTGGCGGTAAAGCGATCACCCTGGCGATTTGTCTTAGAACTCAACGTCGTCTCAAGCTTGGCTTGAATACGAGTCCCATCAGGTACGGTATAGGCGCGAGTGGTTTGAGACAGTGCGCTGCCTGTCGACAGGAGTAATAATCCAATCAAAATGGCCGGAGGTAAAGGATTTTTCATTGGAACCTCTCATTCGTTAGAAAACCTTAGGCAGAAGATCCTAAACTCTACCTGATTAATTCTAACATGACTGGCCAGCTGCGGGGGATAAAGGGTTGCCCTTGAGAACGATTGTCGATTACAAATTGCGGTCCTGCAATTCAGGATGAACGCCTGCGACAAGGGAGAAAGAAGATCTCTCTTTGGTTAAATTTTGAATATCTGCAATAAAGGTTCTTGTTTTCTATTATCTAGTGATGATCGAGTCAAGAAAGAAGGGGGGAGACCGAATCCTGCGGAAAAAAATCCCCGACCAATGCGCTGCCTGCATTGGTCGGGGTGGTGGACCCTAGCGAGGATACAATTATGGTAGGGTTGCCGCCAAGTATAAGGTCTGGGCATCACCGGATTGGCGGTCAAGCCGTTTGACCAAAAACAGTACTTCAGAGCCGGGCTTCAGCTTCGAAGAAATGTTCTTCAGCTCCTCGGGGCTATGAACCGGGACCTTGTTCACTTGCAGAATGACGTCATTGGGTTTTAACCCAGCTTCATCTGCTACGCCTCCAGCCTCGACGTTGGCCACGAGAACGCCTTCATCAGGCTGCATCGCAAATTCTTTGGCTTGTTGAGGAGTGAGGCTCTGAACTCGAATGCCCAACTTTACTTTCGCGCCAGGTTCGGATTCCTCTTGATCACTGTCACCTTCTTCCTTGGTATTGGGGATGACCTTGGATCGATCACCGATGGTGATTTGGGCGCTCATTTCCTTCCCATCGCGCAAATAATTTACGGTTGACGCTCTTCCCAGGAGTCAGTTCTGCGACATAGGCGCTTAATTCCGACGCATCATTGAGCTTCCTTCCATCAATTTCGCGAATGACGTCACCCTGCTTGAGACCCGCTTTACCGGCTGGGCTATCTGGTGATGTCACTTTGCTGACCACGACACCTTTCCCATCAGTAGCTCCAAGAGCTCGCAGCGTGGCACTTGTCGCAGTAGGCTGCATCTGGATTCCGATGGCGCCACGAGTTACCTTTCCGGTCTTGATCAATTGGTTATACACATTGAGGGCCGTGTTCGAAGGCAACGCAAAACCAACACCAGCGTTTCCTCCGCTCGGCGTGACAATGGCCGTGTTAATCCCGATGACCTCTCCTGCCATGTTCACCAAGGGGCCGCCGCTATTTCCCTGGTTGATGGCGGCATCTGTCTGTAAGAACCGTTGAAAACCGGTTCCACCACTTCGACCGACCGCGCTGATGATTCCTGCCGTTACAGTCTGCTCAAGTCCAAAAGGACTCCCCATCGCGAGAACCCAATCGCCCTGAGTCATTCCCTCGGAATTTCCCATTCTGGCAGTCGGAAGGTCCTTCTTTGCTTCAATCTTCAAAACGGCAATATCGGTTCCGTCATCCTTGCCGACGACCTTCGCCTTAAAATCCTCGCCAGAAGCGAGCGTGACGTTAATCGTGTCGGCTCTGTCGATCACGTGGTTATTCGTCACAATGTAGCCAGATTTGTCTACAATGAAACCGGTTCCAAGGGCTTTTGTCTTCATAGGAGCTCGAGGTCCATCCATCGTTCCCCCTGGCCCTCCGAAAAATTTTTCAAAAAAATCGAAAGGGTCTTCCTGCTGGGGGAATCCATGTGGAGACCGCTGGTTTTTGTCTCTTGCTTTAATGATTGTTTCTGTATTGATATTGACTACAGCAGGCTCTACTGTTTTGATTATCTTGGAAAACTCCGAGGAGAGTTGCGCGGGTGAAGGTACCGCAAGGGCTGTCGCAGCCGGAGCGAAAATGGCCTTATCTGCGTTCACCGAATGGTTCAGAACCGTTCCGATGACAACTCCAATCGCCAGAGTAGCCAAGATGAGAGAAAAGAATAGTAGCTTTCGTTTCTTCATGGTGTCTATCATCCTTTCAAAAATAAAATTGAATTTGTGTACGATCCATAGTTTCTTCCCCACAGGCTAAAGCAAGAGAGTATCCAAAACCCGTATGCCCTTAATTATTTTATTTGGCTTTAGTTTTCTATAATTTATGGAGAAGCAATATGGCAACCAGGAATGTGAAAAAAAATGAAAATGCCGAAATGGCAGATACTCACGTTACGAAAGTGCAGAAACGGCAGATGTTCAGGAAGAATGCTATGGACTGCACGGAAGTCCGGATTACTCTTTCTGATCCTTTTCTTGGCAGACCCATTTTCTCTATTCTCCCAATCGAGGAATTTGCCTGTACCAGGAATCTCTTCTCAATTCAAAGCGAATCAGGTCGCTACTTCCCCTTCCATCAGCACAGACGAGTTGAGAGGTTTGCAAGCAATCCTAGAGACTTCGATGGGCAATATTATTCTTCAGTTCTATCCTGAAAAAGCTCCCAACCATGTGAAATACTTTGCGGGTTTGGTGAAGAGTGGCTTTTACGACGGCACGACATTCCATCGTGTGATTCTGCGAGGAATTATCCAGGGTGGAGATCCGTTCTCCAAGGATCCTGCCAAAAGGGGGCTCTATGGAAGTGGCGGATTAAAAAAGCTCAAGCCTGAATTTAATGATACGCCTCACAAACGCGGGACCGTGTCTGCGGTTCTGCTTCCAGGGGATCCCAATAGTGCCGGGTCCCAATTCTTCATATGCGTCTCCGACCAGCCTCAGTTAGACCGGCAGTACACCGCTTGGGGATATGTAGTCGAAGGCATGGATGTTGTAGACAAGATTTCGGCAGTCGCTACTGACTCTAATCAGTTAGCGCGTGAGCGGGTTGAGATCAAAAAGATTTCATTGCGACCCATTCCTCCTCCCGTACCGATCCCATTTTCAGAGACCAGCAAAGAGGAGTTGAAAAGTTTTCGCGTAAGGCTTGAGACGAGCCTGGGAAATATTCTTATTGAGCTCTCTCCCGATGTGGCCCCAGAAACTTGCCGGAATTTCCTAAAACTCTCGAAGGTCGGCCTCTTCGATGGAACCACTTGGCATCGCGTTGTTCCCGGATTTGTCATTCAAGGAGGAGATTTGAGCACTCGTGCCACTTCGATTCCCGCTGAGCAAATGTCTAAGTATGTCAAAAATTTGCAGCCGGAGTTCAGTGAGGTCAAGCATGTGAAAGGCACCGTCTCAATGGCGAGAGGCGATGCACTGGACAGTGCGAGCACGTCTTTCTTCATTTGTCTGGCAGATGCACCGAGCCTGGATGGAAAATACACGGCCTTTGCGAAAGTGGTTGAAGGAATTGAGGTCGTGGATAAAATCGCGGCCGTTCCGCTAGATGGGGAAAAGCCGAAAGAACGGATCGAATTAATCCGAGCGACCGTGGAAGAGGTCAAAAAGTAATCTACGTCGCAGAAGGGAAATGTTCAGGGCAGATCGCCAACCATCTAGTCCGATCTGGCAAAATCACCGGTTTGTCAGGCTTCTGTCGGGCATCGGCTATTTGACAAAGTACAGCGTCTTCTAGCGAAGCAGGCTAGTTTGTTGAACGAAGCCGAGCAATTGGGTCGTAGGCATTGCGGCTTCAGCGGAGCTCAGCCCTCCAAATAGCTCATGTGTCAATGACACATCCAAATTCCGTTCTGAAGAAATTATTTGAAACTCTAATTCCTTATGGTAGTATCCCGCCGGTATATCTTTCTTTTTTAAGAGGTTCCAAAGGCTGCCGCTTAATTCCGCCCCCCAACTGGAAGGAGTGACACCGTGTCAATGCAGCTTCAGTTTGCCAATGTTCTTGTCTTTCTGGTGGTTGCTGTCCTCTTCCTTGGGGTGAGTTTGGTTATCTCGAGCCTGATCCGCCCTTCTAAATTCAGCGCAGAAAAGCTTCTCCCCTACGAATGCGGCGAAAATCCGCAAGGCAGTCCCTGGATCCAATTTAATATTCGCTTTTATGTGTTTGCCCTCATTTTCATTATTTTTGATGTTGAAGCGGCGTTCTTGTTGCCTTGGGCGGTTGTGTTCAAGAGCATGGGCTGGGTCGGTTTCGTAGATGGGTTGATCTTTATTGCGATTCTGGCGGTTGGACTGGCGTATGTCTGGGCAAAAGGTGACCTGCATTGGGTTCGCCTAGAAGATAAGTAATTACGGTTTGAGTAGGTTTTGCGACAGAGTGATTTCGTTGAACTGGCTGCCCAATGCGAATTCAACCGATTCGGCAGGGCGGACAAAGGTATGAAAGATGAGCCTATTGGAAAATAGATTTGGCGATAATATCGTTACGACCACGGTCGACAGTCTTCTGAACTGGGGGCGAGCTTCCTCATTGTGGCCGATGACCTTTGGATTGGCCTGTTGTGCGATTGAGATGATGGCGACAGGGGCCTCGCGCTACGATTGGGATCGATTTGGTCTGATTCCCCGTGCCACTCCAAGACAGGCAGACCTCATGATTGTGGCGGGCACAGTCACTCTAAAAATGGCCACGAGAGTTAAACGTCTTTATGAGCAGATGGCCGAGCCGAAATATGTCATTTCAATGGGAAGTTGCGCGAATAATGGCGGCCCCTATTGGAAGCATGGCTACCATGTTCTCAATGGAGTGGACAATGTCATTCCAGTCGATGTGTATGTGCCCGGCTGCCCTCCACGCCCGGAGGCCCTCCTTTTTGGGATCATGAAGCTTCAAGAAAAAATCATGCGCCAGCGGATAATTCGTAAGAAGGGAGCCGCTTAGTCCATGTTGACCGCCCCGGAGATTCTTCAGGCGCTGCAGCAAAAATTCCCAGAAACAATCATCAAGGCAGAGATGGGCGTTCTTGACCCTTACGTTTACGTTAAGGCAGAGGAGGTCGCTGAAGTTTGCACGTTTTTGAAAGGGTACTACAGCCTGGCGTTTGATTCTCTCATGTGCCTGAGTGGAGTGGATTACAAAGGACTCAAAGGGGAAGAAGAACGCCTTGAAGTTGTGTACCATTTGTTTTCGATGCAGCATCGGCATAAATTCGTTTTGAAAATTCAGTTGCCTCGCGAAAACCCCAGGGTTCCCACGGTTGAGAACGTCTGGGCGATTGCCAACTGGCACGAGCGGGAAGCCTACGACATGTTTGGGATTCGTTTTGAAGGGCACAGTGATTTCCGCCGGATACTTTGTCCGGATGACTGGGAAGGCTATCCGCTGCGAAAAGATTACGAGCAGCCTGAATTGTATAACGGCATGCCGGTGAGACCCACGACTCAGATTGTGGAAATGGCCCAGCAGGGAAAACTCGTAGGCACCGACCCGTTCACGCAGTTTAAGGGTGAATGACGCTCTGAATCGCTCAAGCCGTTTGTTGGCAATGAATCTTGTTGAGATAAACCATTCAGTAGGTCATTGTCGGATGTTTAAGGACGACTCCTAACCGTTATGCAAGTCGAATCCTTTGTCGGCGACGAAATGATTTTGAACATGGGGCCCCAGCACCCCAGCACACATGGAGTGCTGCGTCTGGAACTCCATACGGATGGGGAAGTCATCAAAAAGTTGATCCCGCATATCGGCTACTTGCATCGTTGTTTTGAAAAGCATGCCGAAAACGTCGATTATCCCGGCGTCATTCCCTATACGGACCGCATGGATTATGTGGCCTCCATGAATAACAGCCTCGGTTATGCCTTGGCGGTTGAAAAGCTCATGGGAATCGAGGTGAATGATCGCGTCAAGACGATTCGTGTGATCATGGCGGAACTCAATCGCATCGCTAGCCACCTGTTGGCGATTGGTACTTACGGGATGGACATTGGGGCTTATACGCCGTTTCTGCATTGCTTCCGCGAGCGCGAGAAAATCTTGGATCTCTTTGAATGGACCTGTGGGGCCCGACTTCTCTACAACTACAACTGGGTGGGTGGCCTTTCCCACGACTTGCCGGATGGCTTCGATCAACAGGCCCGCCAGTTCTTGCAGGAGTTTGAGCCCGTTATTAAAGAAGAAGATCAGCTGCTCTCCTACAATAAGATTTTTATTGAGCGGACTGCAAACGTCGGGGTCATTACTCGGGAAATGGCTCTGTCTTACAACATTACCGGACCCAACTTGCGTGGTTCAGGGATCCAATGGGACCTGCGGAAAGATGAGACGTACTCCGGCTATGACACCTATGACTTCGAAGTACCGGTAGGGCGGGGAGAGTTTGGTCCCATCGGCTCCTGCTGGGATCGATATTATGTCCGTGTTCGCGAAATGGAACAAAGCGTCCGGTTAATTCGCCAGGCTCTGGATCGTCTCCCCGAAGGAGATGTTCAGGAGAAGGTTCCGAAGCGCGTCAAACCTCCCAAAGGGGAAGTCTATGCTCGCAGTGAAACACCTCGCGGCGAGTTGGGTTACTACATCATCAGTGACGGAGCCGGTGTAAACCCCTTTCGAGTTAAAGTTAAATCCCCTTGCTTTACAGCCTTGAGTATTCTGCCTGAAATCGGTCGCGGTGTGCTCATTGCGGATGTCATTGCTTTGATTGGCAGCATCGATATTGTCCTCGGCGAGATCGATCGGTAGGATTCGGATTATGGAAGCCATAGCTCATTTCCTTTCTCGGACGATTCCCGGCTTTGCCCAGTGGCCAGAGTTCTTGCAGAATCTCCTGCCAATGTTGTTGTCGAGCGTGTTTTGTCTGGTGCTCATTCTGGTCTTCCTGCTCGTGGCCAACTGGGGGGAGCGAAAGATCGCTGCGCATATGCAGGATCGCCTCGGCCCGATGCGGGTAGGAGGGTGGCACGGATGGGCTCAGTCTTTGGCCGATGGAGTCAAGATGCTCTTGAAGGAAGATATTATTCCCGGTGAGGTGGACAAGCTCCTCTTTAAAATGGCGCCGTTTGTTCTTTTCAGCGGAGCATTTGCGGCCTATGTCGTCCTTCCTTTCGGTAAGGATTTTATCCCGGCCGATCTGAATGTGGGGGTCCTGTATGCCGTTTCGATCTCTTCTTTGAGTGTTGTCGGAATCATCATGGCGGGCTGGGCATCAAACAACAAGTATGCTTTATTCGGGGGGATGCGCGCGGCGGCGCAAATTGTGAGTTACGAAATCCCGGCGATCATGGCGATTTTGACCGTGATCATGATGGTGGGTAGCCTGAGCATGCAGCAGATTGTCCACGCTCAGGAAGGCGGTTTCATCGGGGTGGGGAACTGGTTCCTGTTCCGACCCGTCACATTCTTTGCCTTTTTCATTTACTTTCTTAGCTCTCTGGCCGAAGCGAATCGAACTCCTTTTGACATCCCGGAAGCGGAATCCGAGCTAGTGGCAGGCTATCATACGGAATATAGCGGGATGCGCTTTGCTTTTTTCATGATCTCGGAATACGGCGCCATGTTTTTGGTGAGCGGGATTGCGACAACGCTTTTCCTGGGGGGATGGAGCGGTCCTTTTGTTTCAGGGATCGGGGTTTTCATGAGCAAAGCGCTTTTTCTCGTTTTTGTGCAGATGTGGCTCCGTTGGACGTTGCCAAGAGTGCGCGTTGACCAGCTCATGTATATCTCATGGAAAGTCCTGCTGCCTATTTCGTTTGTCCTGGTTATTGTCCAAGGGGCCTTGGCTGTTTTATAAGGATACTTTGCAAGGGGGTCTCATGAAGAAGTACTTTGGAGATATCTTCCAATCCATCTGGACCGTCCTGGTCGGCATGAAGATTACTTACTTGCATCTGTTCACGCGGTCCGTCACGTTGCAGTACCCTCTGCAGAAATGGAATCTTCCGG
The DNA here is from genome assembly GCA_963810905.1 of uncultured Acidimicrobiia bacterium. Classification (GTDB taxonomy): domain Bacteria; phylum Acidobacteriota; class Terriglobia; order Versatilivoradales; family Versatilivoraceae; genus CAWBAT01. The sequence continues at coordinate 227,209 of CAWEPG010000001.1, forward strand.
AACGTTCGCGGATGCGCTTGTTTAACAAGATTGAAGACTGTATTGGTTGCGGCCAATGTGTCCGTGCTTGCCCCGTGGATTGCATCTATATGACGACGGAAAAACGAACCAAGGAAGACCTGCCGATTTTTGCGACGGATGGGACTCCCATCAAACTGAGAGTGACGCAGTTTGATATCGACATGTCGCTTTGCTGTTATTGCAATCTGTGTACCTATCCTTGTCCGACACACTGCCTGGTCATGACTCCGGAGTATGAGTTTGCGGTGCAGAATAAACATGATTTCCTGTACCGGTTTGCCAAAGATCTTCCAATGGCTCCTCCGAAGCCGGCGCACCACGATGCGCCCACCCCGGCAACAACACAGTAGATTGAAGACTCTATCTTCTGGTCATGGAGTTTAGAAAACATTGGAATAGTAAGTGAGATGACAGGAGTGAACAGGATTTTAACAAAATGAGAGCCCTCCAATGACTTTCCCGGACATTCTTTTCTTAATCGTTGCTCTGATGACGGTTGGCTCAGCGGCAGTAGTCGTGTTGTCCCGGAGCTTGATTTATTCAGCCTTCTCGCTGCTTTTCACGTTCTTCGGGGTCGCGATTATCTATGTCTTGTTGGGGGCCGACTTTCTGGCCGCAACCCAGGTCTTGATCTACGTCGGAGGCATTCTCATTCTGTTGCTTTTCGGGGTCATGTTAACCCATAAGCTTTACAGCCTTAATTTGCAGACTGAGACCTTCCAGATTTTCCCTGGGATGTTGATTGCTTTTGCTGTGTTTGTCTCGCTGGCCCTGGTGGCCACGCATACGCGCTGGAACATAGTCTCAACCAAAGAGCTCGTTCCGACAACGGAAGCTATCGGCCGTTCATTCATGAACGAGTACTTGCTGCCTTTTGAAATAGCCTCCATCCTCCTATTGGTGGCCCTGATCGGGGCTGCGATGCTGGTGCGAAGGAGGGCAGACCTATGATCACGTTACAGCATTACTTAGTCGTGAGTGCCGCCCTGTTTTCTCTGGGGATCTTTGGCGTCATAACCCGCAAGAATGGCGTGAATGTCTTGATGGGCATTGAACTCATTTTGAATTCCGCCAACATTAACCTGGTGGCCTTTTCCCGGTACAGTTCACACAACATTGACGGCCAGATCCTGGCTATTTTTGTCATTGTGGTTGCCGCGGCCGAGGTAGCCGTGGCTTTGGCGATTGTCCTGACCCTTTACCGTCTTTTGAGCAGCGTTAACTTGGACCAGGCAGACAGTTTAAGAAGATAACTTAAGAATATGATCTTGGATAATCTCCAGAGCCTCCGCTACTTCCTTCCCGAACTCACACTGATCATTGGGCTCCTCGTGGTCGTGCTCTGTGATATCAGCTTGATACGCTATCGCAATTTTCTCAATCCTTTGCTGACAATGGCGACAATCAGTTTGGCCTTTGTGCTGGCATTGAAATTTTATCCCGCCACGGGCGCTACTTTGTTTCAGGGGATGTTGGCACTGGACAGTTTTTCGCAGTTTTTTAAGTTGTTTCTCTTGTTGGCATCGGGACTTGTTTTATTGGCTTCCTTGGATTCCGCGGAATTAGCGCCAACTCATCAAGGAGAGTTTTTTGCCTTGCTGTTGTCAGTCACCCTGGGAATGCTTCTGCTTTCCAGCTCGATTAATCTCGCGATGCTGTTTCTCTCGTTCGAACTGGTGTCGCTGACTTCCTATATCATGGTCGGGTATCTCAAGAATGATCGCCTCTCCAATGAAGCTTCTCTGAAATACATCTTGTTTGGCGCCATTGCCAGCGGCGCCATGCTCTATGGCTTCACTTTAATCTATGGAATGACCGGAAGTCTGAATCTTTATTCGATTCGGGACGCTTATCTGACCAAGGGGCTGGAAGGGGTCGACCAATTTACCGTTCTCTTGATCCTGGTTCTCACGATGGCAGGTTTTGGATTTAAAACGGCCTCGGTGCCATTTCATTTCTGGTGCCCGGACGTGTATGCCGGCGCTGCCACTCCGGTTACGGCGTTTCTCTCGATAGCCCCCAAAGCGGCAGGATTTGCAATCCTGGTCCGGTTCTTTTTCAGTGGGATGTCGGTGGCCGGAAATAATCAGTGGTCATTGATGACCGGAATCAATTGGCCATTGATCCTGATTGGAATTTCCGTACTGACCATGACTTTAGGGAACATCGCCGCGCTGACTCAGAATAACCTCAAGCGCATGCTGGCATATTCCAGCATTGCGCATGCCGGATACATCATGATGGGAGTCGTCGTGCTGAATGGCGATGGATTGCGGGCCATCCTCTTGTACCTGGTGGTTTACTTGTTTATGAACCTGGGCGCTTTCCTGGTTGTGACGATCATTTACAACAGCGACAGGACTTTTGACATCGAGGGGTATAACGGCATGTTCAAGCGAGCCCCGTTCCTCTCGGTCACGATGAGTATCTTCATGCTGTCTCTGATCGGTATCCCGCCATTTGCGGGGTTTCTTGGAAAGCTTTATATCTTTGGGGCTGTGATTCAAAAAGGGATCATTTGGTTTGCGGTTGTTGGAGCACTCAACGCTGCGATTGCTGCTTATTACTATATGAGGGTCATGAAGGCCATGATCATCGAAGAAGGCAACGGCAATACCTCTCCCGTTCCGATCTCCCTCCTCAATCAAGGGTTGCTGGTCGCTCTCCTGTTACCAAACATTCTGCTGACGGTCTTCTGGAATCCCATTCAGCGCTGGGCTCTCTCTTCAGTACGACTCTTCGGCGGCGTCTAAAGGTCATTCTTCTCCCCCAGGGCACGAGAGGTGACCCCAAACCTCGAGTCACTCATACCCAAGCAAAGATATGACACCTCGCGAACGAATATTAACCGCACTACATTGCCGCATCCCCGACCGGGTGCCGGTGATGGAATACCTTTTTAGTCCAAAACTTCAGCAGACCCTCCTTGGATACACGACTCCGCTTTACGATGGTCCCAGCCAGTTAAAGCTGGCACATCAGCTGGGCTTGGACGGGATGTGGATTGGCATCAACGGCTTTTGCGGACTCGAGGAGGAGGTCCATCCGCTGGGTGCTTCCTATCAAGATGAATGGGGTGTCACCTATGTCAAGAACGGCTGGCCGATTATGGTGCAGACGGATACTCCCATCAAAAACAGGGCAGATTGGAATGGCTACGCGATGCCAAAGGCGCGCACGGCCTACCGCACTGCAATGTTGGCTGAAGCAATCCAAGCAAACGTGAACGAAATCGCGATTGTGGCTGGAATGCTTGGCCCTTTCACCATGATGTATTGGTATCTGATGGATTTGGAAACCCTATCTCTGACGATTCATGACGATCCTGAGCTTGTCAAAGAAATGCTGGCAGCTTTCACAACCTGGACTTTGGAATCTGCGCAATTGATTGCTGACTTGGGCAGTGTGGATGCTATTAGCATTTCTGATGACTGGGGAGGAACACGGAGCCTGCTGATGTCTCCGCGCCACCTGCGGGAATTCTTTATTCCGCCGTTTCGAGACATAGTCAGGGGACTGAAAAAGTTAGGATTCCCTGTAATCATGCACAATGACGGGCGCATTTGGGATGTGCTGGACGACCTCGTGGACACAGGCATTAATGCCTATCATCCGGTGGAACGGGCTGCCGGAATGGACTTGGCCACTGTGAAACAACGATATCAAGGACGGCTTTGCCCTATTGGCAATATTAATAACAAAACCACCATGGTGACAGGATCAGCGGACGATGTACGGCATGAGGCCTTGGAGTGTCTGAAAATCGCAGCGCCAGGCGGAGGGTACATTCTTGCGACTGACCACAGTTTGCACGATGACATCCCATTGGAGAATATTCTCGCCTACATTGAAGTAGCCAGGCAGCACGGAACTTATCCGTTGCGCCTTACTGCGGAGTAATACTTGGGAGATGCTGTACCAAGATATAGGGTCACAACTCAGACTCTAGCCTTGCCCCGGCTAGTGACGATGGTAAAAAATATTGAATATTGAGATGTGACTCTAGACCTCATCGCTAGCCGAGTGAACAGGGAGATCGACAATTATCGGACTCGCTTTCATAGAATGTGTTTTCGAAGGGCCCTCCAGCCTAGGAAGCCTGGAGGGCTGCTCTGAACCAAGGTCAGCCAGGTGGTTTCTAAAGAAAGCGATTCTCAAACCAGAACCCCGGGCGAGCTGGCTGAAGTACGTCCGGGGCTTCGATTCCCCTTCTTTTTTGCGTTTGGTTCGAAAGGAAACCCTTATCGCACTGACGGCTTGTTAGAGGTCGTCGAGCCTGTTTCGGGCTTGTATTTCTCTATCGCCCCCATCATTTCTTGTACCCATTTCTCCGTCGAGTCGTATCCCATTGCTTTCAATCGCACGACGCCGTTGGCATCCACAATCCAATTCTGTGGGATGCCAAACACCTTAAGTGTATCCTCCACGTAGTTATAGGCGGGCAGAACGATGAGATTGAGCTGAAGTTCTTTCAGGAACGGCTCCACGAGCCCGGGGTTCTCGTCCATGTTCAGTGTCAGGAATTGAACGTCGGAGCGGTTCATGTACTGCTCGATGAGTTTTTGTAAGCGAGGTAACTCCTCGCGACAATACCCTCACCAGGACGCCCAAAAGTTCAGGAACGTCACCTTCCCTTTCAGGTCGGCAGTGCTCCAGGTCTTGCCATGGAAGTCGGCTAACTCAAAAGAGGGTAGCGGCTGGTTGGCGTCTTCCCAAGTGAGGGTGGGCGTCGCCAATGCGTCTGCGCGGCGGCCGTACCAGGTTTTCCAGCCTTCTTCGGTGCCGCCCAAATCATTCCAGAGCTTACGAGCATTTTCCACCAAATCGTCCTTCTGCCCGTGTTCAGGATTCTCTTCTGCCTGGAGCCGCGCGAGCAGTGCGCTCTCGTAATAGGCCATGGCGTCAAGCTTCCGGTTTCGAAGCTCCGCCACGCGGGCGTTTAGCCCCCAATAAGCGGATTCGCTGCTGTAGCAATGCTTCTTCCGCGAAGCCTTGTCGCCGATCAGCGACGTCAATTCGCGTAATCGCTCATCGAGCTGCGCCAAGTTCGCTTGCGCTTTGTCCGTCTGTTCTAATCTCACATATCCGTCGGTCTCGAACACCAGCACCTGGATGCGCTGCGAAGCCTGCCAGAATCTGTTGTCTTCGACGTTGTCCTTGGTGGCATAGAGGTCGTAAAAGGGCTCATTGAATTCGATCTCCAACCGCTCCAGACCTTTTTGCGACATCTCCACCAAGCGCGCGGGTTCGAGTCCTTTCTTGGAAAGGACCTCAGCAACGTTGAAGTAATCGTAAGAATCAAGGCCTCTGGGTCCCGCGTTACTTTGAGCAACCTCAAGAAACTTGCCGATGGTGACCTGGATTTCTGTCGCCGGCACATCGTCGAGATGTTTCATCGCGTCCAGCCGCAACTGCCAAATGAACTTGGCATTGGGCCGCTCTTTCAGCCATGCGTCAGTCTGTTTTAGGAGGTCACTATAATAGACTCGCTTCTTTTCAGGTGGATCCTCTGGTGACGGATACTTGTGGTCCTTCTGCCACTTGTTCATTTCCGCCAATTCCCAAGGTCGAGGGAAACGGCGCAAGCGCTCGTCCTTCGCCCAATCGGACTGCTTCTGATCGTTCACCAGCTTGTAGCCTTCCTCGAGGGCTTCGTACCATTGCTGTTTGTCTTCGAGTGTGAGCGCGCGGATACGTCTTAAGTCCACAGCCACTTGCTTGCGTAGCGGGTCATACTCCGCAGGCGGATAGGTCTTGAACTCGAGCGCCCATAAAGTGTGGTAAGCCGCAATACCCTGAGGGTCGCTGTGAGTCTGAAGAAGTGGACGTAGCCTCTCGATGCCTTGAGGTGCCAATTCACGATCGTCCATTCGCGTTAGCGACTCATACCCCTCGAGGGAGGAAGGGCAGGCCGCCAGGAATGCCTTCATGTGCGCGTTCGCTTTCTTTTTGTCTAAGAAAAACGGCGACATATAGATGCTCATCAGCGATAAGTGAGGCCAGGGAAAATTCGGCGCCCTTTCGAGGGCGCCTTCAAAGAGGTTGATAGCTTCGGGCGATTTCCGGCCGACCAACGTTAACCCGTACAGGTAAGCTAGTTGTGGATCGCTCGGTTTCTGCGAGAGCCGAGCCTTGTAATCCTCGATCGTTTTACTGACTTCGTTTCGACCGGCGGCGGTCATGAAATCGATTAAGGTTCGCTGAACGAACAGGTTGTCGGGAAATTGCTTTAGAAGAGCCTGAATCGCAGAGAGTTTTTTTTCGTGATATTGCCAATCGGTTTGGTCCGGCGATTGATAGGAAGGCACTTTATCTAGCGCCGCATTCACCACAGGTACTGCCTCGCACGCATCAATTGTCTGTGCTCGAGTTGTGGGGGAAGTAAAACAAAGCGACGACGCCACAAGGATAGCCAGTGTCATTGCATACCTTGAGGTAAGAGCCAGACCTTGTTTCATGTCACCATCGAAGAAAAGCTTGATGAGATTTTTAGAAAGATTATAGGTGCGAAAGTATCCGCAGTCAAGGCTGGGAACCAGTAGGTCATGTCAAGCTGCTTGTGTAAAAACTCTAAGGGTGCGATTTCCCCACTGCTGATTGAACTGATTGAAGATCGCAAAGATAATGCGATCCACACTGCGAATATTGACAAAACACACCATGGGACGTGTTTGGCGACGCACTTCCACAAATCGTCGCTCGATCACATTGGTGGTGCGCAGCTTTCTCCATAGCGACCTGGGAAACTGATAAAAGGTCAACAGATCCGGCAAGTCCGTTTCCAGTCGATGAACCAGGCTGGGATAAGAGGCTTGCCAGCGCCGTCGAAACTTTTCGAAAGCCGTGCGGGCCTGCCGGATACCGTCGGCATTGTAGATCGCCCGCGCATCAGCTGTGAGCACCTCAACATCCCGCTTGCGGGCCGGTTGCGCATCAGATAGCTGTGACGCCGGAGCAGATCGCGGGTGGAGCGCATCTGGGGGGGTAGACGTAAGCCACAGAAATCAATCCGCCGCGTGAGTAAGACATCGATCTTGTGGGAATCGATTTTATCGTTTTTTTTGCCTTGCCGCCGTGAATGGCTTTCATATAGAGGGCATGTAGAGGGCATGGTCTAAGATGAACTCGATGCCTTGCTGGGCACAGAGATCGGCCAACCAGTACCAGGTGAAGATGCATTCGACGGCAACGACGAGGTCTTGACGAAAAGGTTCGATAGCATTCAGGAAAGCCTCTGGACAGGCGTGCAGGTTGCTGTAAGGCAGGATCTCGCCTTGCTGGTTCAGGATGCAAACATACATCCAGCGGGCGTGCAGATCAATTCCGCAATAATGGGGATGGGCTTTGGTGTAGAATCTCATCTGGTCTCTTCCTCATGGAAATTGGAACATTCCAGGAACATTCCAGACGGGTATGCTCCCAGGGGAGGCCTTGATGAGTATCAAGCGGTTACAGCGGACTACATTAAGATTGACGCTATACGTTGGCAGGACTGGACCCAGTCAAAAAGGGAGGTACGCCATGAGACCACAATTGAAGCGAATTTGCTTGGGCCTTTGCTCCATCCTGTTTACTGTAACAACGGCGTTCGCTCAGTCATCCCAATCTGTGATCTGCCGATTTGAAAAAATTGCGACAGCAGAGTTGGATTCAAGCGGCAAACTCATTACCGGCAGCGACAGCAGTAAGGGTGAGATGGTCCTCTCGAATCTAAATTCAGATGCACCCGTAGGATCTGGCAACATCGGTTCCGTCAAGCTACAAGTTCTTAAGAGATCCAAGGATACTCTCTGGCTCGCCGAAATAACTCCCGATGAAGTGGCTGGCGTCATTACGTTGTTTTTCACAACTGGCGTCGTAATGTACACGAAGCATGAAACCCTTAACTCTGTGGCGAATGGAGAAAAACCCTTTGGCTTTATCGAGATCGGGAGATTCAGGCCGCTAAAGTAGGTGAATGCGACCAGCCAGGCCGGAGAACTTGCAACACGATGGAAACAACAAGACGGATTCGTCGGCACGCTTGCCCAGCTAACAAAGGCATCCAGCAGGGGCAAAAGACGCTCCTCAGCTAATGCTCAGCCCGTTTGGCAGCTACGGAGATCCAGTACCATGGTGGGAACCAGGACTCTCCACTCTCTTGCTCAGTTCCTTGAACTCTTAGACAGAGAGATGGTCGTTCTTCTACTGCAGAAACATCGGCTTTACGGTAACAAAGTCGATCAAGCTCTTCAATACACATACCGAACAGGACTCCTTACCGCCTTGGTGGCGTCTCTCATCGCGGGAGGGGAGTCGGAGATCTCGACCCTTCTTGAAGAACTCGTGCGGACCTCTGGCGACCTTCGGAATCGGGTAAGTCCACGTTATCGATTCGACGAACGCTTTGACGATCTCGTACGATGTCTACAACTCGACGGCTACGTCATCACCAAACGAACACTGGTCCCGATTGACCCTACTATCGTTGGGACTCCTCCAATTGAGGATGATCTTACGCGGGAGCTCAATGAATCAGGCCTTCCCGGAGTTGGTGATGTCATTAAGAAGCTGAGTGACTCTGTCGAGGCATTCCGGGCTCCGACACCCAACTACAATGCCAGCTTAAACGACGCCCGTATCGCCCTCCAGACACTTGCTGCAGACATCGCGAACGCCCAAATTCCAATGGATCCCGGGTCGTTTGATCCAGCCAAGTGGGGGTCGGTCATCAACTATTTTCGAAGCATCCGCTTCATCACGGAAGAGGAAGAGTGCGGCCTTGTTGGTGTGTTTGGCTTTGTGAGTCCTGGTTCTCATCGTTCACTGGGTATCTCCGAAGCGGAGTTTGCTCGTCTCGGCCGAAGCTTCGTTGCGGGAATATGCTGGTTCTTGGTGAAGCGTTATCGAGCCAGCCCGTAGCAAAGGTCGCCCCCCTAACGCCGCGTGCACGCGACCGCTGAAAAGCGCGGTGGGTGATGCCTAAGTCGTCAGAGGGCTGGCAGGTCAATCGGAAATGGAGGTACTGATGAAGGTCACGGAGATCTGGCAATATCCGGTCATGACGATGGCCGGCGAGATCGCCGTTGTCGACGAGGTGCAACTGATTCGCGGTCGTGCTTGCATAGAGTCTGCCGCGGCAGCAGTGTCCGCAGACTAGACCAGCCATGGCCACCGACGCTGACCCTCTAGCTCTTCACTCCAGAGGGCGCGCGGAAAAGCGCCACGTGCCGCTGAGCTCAAACGTTGAGTCTGTAGGAAAAGTCCCCAATCAGATTTTTGCGTGAGAGGTGCGAAAAAAAGACCCCACAGAATGCCCCACAATCAACGATCTCATGCTCGGGAAGGGCTCAGGGACTCCCGAAAATTTTATACTCATTCTCATAAGGGGCTTTTTCTACAGACTCGTTAGGCATTAAAAAGGGAGGACGTGATGGAAGAGAATCAGTCTATAAGGAAACGGCCAAAGAAGGTTTGGCTTGTTTCGGGTTTTTATTTGTTTTCCGCTGGGTATACATTGTTGTCTTTTTTCCTAATCAATAGAGGGAAAGTTCCTTTGTCTGAGGCGGAAAAAGCCTACTTCGCTAGTCTAACTGCATTGGATTATCTCTTCACTATTACGATTGGCGTTATTAACATGTCGGGCGCTATTTCATTATTTTTACTCCGAAAGGTTGCCTATCCTCTATTCGTGGGTGCGTTTGCTCTGGGCCTTGTTTTTTCTGGTTGGCATGCTTTAACAAAAGGCTTGCTTGCGGCTGTAGGCGGTGCACGTGGCGTAGGCGCACTGATTGGATGGGGAATATTGGTCGCTGTCTGTATTTACACAAAACGATTGATTAACCGAGGCCTGTTGGTTTGAGGCATGCTTAACCTGCGGCTGCAAGCAACGTGCACCGCTTCGCAGGTCACTTGCGTGCGCCCTATACGTTAGGTGGACAAAGGAGAGATAGCATGCCAATTTTAAGTCAGATAGTCCTTCTTCTCGCACCCTATATCCTTAGCGTTCTAGCGGGCGGTTCGCCGGCGCGTCAAAGCGCCGTGACGCCCTTCGATCTCGTGATCGAGAACGGCCACATCATCGATGGCACTGGCTCGCCGTGGTACGCGGCAGATGTCGGGATTCGCGGCGGAAGGATCGCGGCCATCGGCCACCTCGCGAGCGCGCCGGCGACGAGCCGATTGGACGCTCACGGGAAAGTAGTCGCGCCGGGATTCATTGATATGCTCGGCCAGTCGGAGCTGACCATCCTCGTAAATCCGCACCTGCCGTCAAAGATCTTTCAGGGAATTACGACGGAGATTACCGGCGAGGGCGGTTCGGTCGCGCCGCTCAATGACTCGATCATCGCCGCCGATCACGTGACCTATGAGCACCTCAAGCTCACGCCGGAGTGGCGCACGCTTGCACAGTATTTCACTCACCTGGAAAGACAGGGACTGGGAATCAATTTCGCGACGTTTGTGGGCGCGACGCAAGTGCGGCGTATGGTACTGGGCGATGTCGATAAAAAGCCGAACGCGGCGGAGCTTGAAGCCATGAAAGCGGAGGTGCGTACCGCAATGGAGGACGGCGCGGTGGGAGTATCTACATCGCTGCAGTACGCGCCGGCAATGTATGCGACCACCGAGGAGCTGATCGCACTGGCGAGTGAGGCATCGAAATACGGCGGCGTGTACGCAACACACATGAGATCGGAGGGCGCACACGTCTTCGAAGCGATCGAAGAAGCCGTGCGGATCGGACGCGAGGCGAAGATCCCGGTGGAAATATGGCACCTCAAGGCGGCAGGCACACCGCAGTGGGGGTTGATGCCGAAAATCGTGGCGAAGATCGATGCGGCTCGGTTAAGCGGCGTCGAAGTCGGTGCGAACACGTACGCGTACCCCGCGTGGTTCAACAGCACATCGGCCTTCATTCCGCCGTGGGCGCACGACGGCGGAGACAAGAAAATGATCGAACGGCTGAAGGACCCGGCGATGCGTGCGCGCATCCGGAAAGACATGCTCACACCGAATGCAGCGTGGGAAAACGAGTGGCAGGGAATTCCTGGGCCCGAGGCCATTCTCATCGCGGTCGTGGCGAATCAGCGCCTGCTGCCGCTGCAGGGAAAGACGCTGGCGCAGATTGCGAAGGAACGCGGCAAGGATCCCATCGAAACACTGATGGATATTCTCGTTGAAGATGAAGGATTCACCTACAACGCGGTGTTTGGGATGTCGGAGCCGGACGTCGCACTCGCGCTTCAGCAACCGTGGACGTCGGTCGACAACGATTCGCAGGGCACGGCCCCAGACGGATTTCTTGGCAAGGAGCATCCGCATCCCCGCGCGTACGGAACGTTTCCGCGCATTCTCCGGAAATACGTGCGCGAGGAACACAAGCTCACGCTCGAAGACGCAATTCGGAAATTCACATCGCTGCCGGCGCAGCGCATGCGCCTGGCTGACCGCGGCGTGCTCAAACAGGGAATGTGGGCCGATGTGGTGGTGTTCGACCCCGATTCCATCTGCGACGTCGCGACCTTCGAAAAGCCCAACCAACTGTCGATCGGCATGCAGTACGTGCTTGTGAACGGTGTGCCTGTGATTGCCGACGGCAAGATGACCAATGCGCTGCCGGGAAAGGTCTTGCGCGGGGCGGGGTATCGCTCTGCAGCACGCAATTAGAGGAGTGGCGCGCCTCCCGGAGTGATTGTCTGTGCCGCGTCGCCTAAGCAGCCCGCTCAAGCTGACTTGGTCTTCGCATTCTTTTTGGAATGCAGCTATGAAATGCTCCAATGTCGTTTCCACCTCAGCAGTAATGGGATGCCGGGCAACTTAGTCTATATCATTAGATTGCACATGAAGCTTGCCGCACGAATTTTCGGTTTTTGCAGGCGGAGGAAGGAGCCGCAAACACCGGCCCCAGGCTTCGGTGAGCGCGCTTACTTCTTCTACCCGAAGCCGGACAAGGAGCATCAAGGCAACGTCGCCTTTTTGGTCGCGAAGTCGGGCAGTTACACGATCGAGCTATCGCTTGACGCGCCCACGGGAAAGCCAGCCGAGTCGATGTGCCCAGCGCTCGAATAGTTGATGAAGAAGATCCTCGCCTGCCTTGAGGAGCTTACGATAAAACGCTATAACTGGCAATCCAACGGCACCGCCGACCGCTGACAACGCAGCGGCTGAAGCTGGGCGTTCCGAGCCCATCTGAGGGTAAAGTAAGAATGAGAAGTGTGTATTCTCGCGTCTACGTATCTCGGCTCCGTCTGGCGGTTTGTATAAGCTTCCTTGCTTTGCTCTTTGCGCCACTTACATCGCCGGTCGCGCAAAGTAATAAGGCAATAGTGCTGCCGGAGCGTAGTGCTGCTTACAGTCAAAATACAGAATTGAAGGCGCTCTACGAAGCGCATCAATGGTTTGAACTTCGTGATGCTATCCAAGCAACAAGGGCATCAGCTTTTTATCTAGGCGTGGTCGCCTCTGCCTTCAACGATATTAAGCAGGCGGAGAAGTATCTACAGGCAGTCATCAAATCCGCACCGCAGTCAGAGGAGGCGTCAGATGCGCGAGCGTTATTGACCTATGTCTATATGCGTGCCGGGCGTTACCGAAAGGCATTTTCGGAGGTCGAAAAGGTGCTGGCAGTCAAACCAGACGATCCTGGTTTGAAGAATGCACACGCACTCTTCGGAGCTCTTAGCCAGAACCCGGAGCAGTCCGTCCTGGAGCGCCACTCTTCGAGAATCCGCTTCAGCATGAAGGGCGGTAACCTATTTATCCCAGTGGAGGTCAACGGGAAGTCAGCTAACTATATCGTCGACACGGGCGCAAATTTCTCTCTTATTGGCGAGGCAGAAGCCAAACGACTGGGCCTTATCATCCATGAAAGTGGTGGGGCCAAGATGGCCGATTCGGCGGGAACTAATGTTGATGTCCGGATTGCCGTTGCAGACCACCTTACAGTCGGGAGCATCCGTCTCCGCAACGTTATCTTTTTTGTAGCACGAGATGATCAGCAGCCGTTCATAGATTTGCCGTCTGGAGAGCGCGGAGTGCTGGGAATGCCCGTGTTTCTCGCTGTCCAGACCTTACGATGGAAGAAGGAGGGCACATTCGAGGTCGGCTTTGCTCCCGGTTCGAGGAACTCTCCTATATCCAATATCTGTTTTGAAGGTGCAAACCTCATCATCGAGGGGGAGTTTCGGCAGAGTAAGATTAATGTGTTCTTGGACACAGGCGCGACCCGTACACGAGTTCTGCCCCTTTTTGCCAAAGAGTTCCCCAGGTTCATCGAAGAGTTCGGAAGGAAAAGCTCAGATAGGGTGACAGGAGTAGGCAACAGTATCGAAGTCGATGCCATCACGCTACCCGAATTGACGTTTCGGATCAGGGGCTTTGACGCGGTACTGCGCACCGTTCAGGTGCTTTTGAAGGATACGACTTTAGACAGCCGCCTGTGGCACGTTTGGGGTGGTATAGACCTGCTTAATCAGGCGCGCGTGGTAACTCTTGACTTTGGGTCTATGACACTTGCTCTTGAGTAGTTGATCTGGTCGTGCCGAAAAATCGTTTGTAGCCGACCGCTCGATAGCATGCTTCTCATGATTGTCTATACAAATCAGGTTGTATGCTGCTCGCTCTCATCGGCCGAAGCGCGGCGTTAGTTTAATATTGGCGTCACATCTCATTAATCAAGATTTCGATTGACTGCCCCACCCGGCTGGACTGATCCGAAAAATACCATGTTGATTGCGTGAGCATGATTATTAGCCCTTTTGAGCCTAGTGCAGAAAAGCTTCAATTCTAAGTTCCCAAGGGAACAATGTTTCCCAATCGACGTAAGAGCGCTCAGGGTGAATTTAATTGTGGTGGACACGGTGCATCAAAAGCGCCCGTCACCTTCATGAAATTGGTTTGGGCCAGGTCATAGTTCTTTCTTGGACCAAGGCTCGCGAGTTGACTATAATGCGGTCGCAGCTCACCCATATCCCCCAAAAACCAGAGGAGGTTTGAAGATGATAAGATCGTCGAGTCGTCTCACTCTCACAGCATTGAGTTTATTAGTAGTTTTCCTGACCGGCTTTTTGGTGCCCAACGCCATGGCGCAGGCAAAGGCGTCGGCCAAGAAGGCAACCGTCCTTAAGTCCGCAGCCGACCTGAAATGGACAGATGTGCCGAATGTCACGGGAGCCCAGCAGGCGGTGCTTTGGGGAAATCCTCAGATGGGGTCTAGCGGTTTCCTCGTCAAGTTCAAAGCCGGCACTGAAGTAGCTCTTCACTCACACACAGCGGACATGCGCTCGGTAGTGATCTCGGGGACTGTTGTAATTACCGTGGAGGGCCAGGCCCCGAAAGAGCTCGTGGCGGGCTCATACGCCTCCGAGCCCGGAGGATCGAAGCACACAACCGCTTGCAAAGCAGGCGCCGACTGCATGTTCTTGGTTCAGGCAGCGGGTGTCTTTGACATCGTGATGGCCGGGGGATCCGGAGCGAACTGATCGATCTTTGGATTTAGAGAATACGATTATCTGTAGGGGCACGGCATGTCGTGCCCCCTAATATTCAATCGACAATTGTGGATCGAATGGTGGTTATGTGTTTGTCCCATCGAGCGATTCGAAGACAAAGATTATAAAGAAGGCGCCTTGCTGACCCGTCTCAAACCTGTGCCGAGTCCCGGCGGGAATCCGGACGAGTTGTTTTTCTTTTAGATTGATCGTTTGATTCCCGAGGCCCAATTTTCCACCACCTCGGATGCAAAAGGGAAACACATCCGAAGAGTGATCATGCTCCTCTAAAACCCACCCCGGTCTGCATTCCATCAAACTGGTGATCTGTTTACCACTCTCATTTCGAAAGAGCTCCGCAACTCGCCCGCCGGGATCGTTCTGCCTCCGCGAGGGTATTTCGTTCCAGGTCCGTTCGCGATTGAGCGAGAGTTCAAGGGGAATCACTGGCTTACTCTCAAACGGAGTACCAGCCTTGTAGGCTAGGCGCAAAAGAGATGCATTCCCGCCCGCCACCTTCACTTCAGAAAGAGGTTCTCTGGGAGGAAGACAAAAATAAGCATCTTTAACATTTGTTCCATCCACAACGATCAATCCATCGAAAAAAAACAATTCCTCCCAGAGCGTTGAATCTCTTCGTTCAACGAATTGGTTTGGCTCTAACGACTCCAGCCAGAAACGTACGGGACGAATCGAGTCTTCGTACAAGAGTTGTTCATTTTGGACTAATTTGAATCTTCGGATCATTTTGGTGTCTCGCCAGGCTGGTTGCGAAAAGTTAGATTATGAGATTGCACACCGCTTTAAACCATTTCTCCCAACCGAAAAAGCCGCAGAATCAGAATGGGTAGAGAAGAAACCAGATGAGGGGTATTCATGATTGCCGGATTTAACCTCTTTGAAAAACGCGGAGATTGTAGTGCCTGTCACCTCAATGAGTGAGTTTCAGCCCCAACCTCGCTCTCTTTGAAGGCAGCCAAGATGCCTGCGCTCCCAGCTCGCTAGTCAATCCGAAGGACAATTTTCCCGAATTGTTCACGGGCTTCCATGCGACGATGGGCAGCGGCAGCATCAGAAAGAGGATAGATCTGGTCAATGACTGGACTGAACCGATGGCTTCCGTAGAGTTCGAGGACAGCCTGAAATTCCTTGGCATTTCCCATTGTCGATCCGAGCACGTTGAGTTGCTTCCAAAAAATTCTTCGAATTTCGAATTGATTCGCTGGACCTGTGGTCGCTCCATAGGTAATGACGCGGCCACCCGGTCGGACCAATTCAAGTGCTTTGTTAAATAGCTCGCCCCCAATGCTGTCAATAATGACATCCGGCTGGTAGCCCTGATTGAGCGATCGAATCTTTAATGGCCAGTCCTCAGTATTATGATTTGCGCCTCCGGACGCGCCAAGGGATTGAGCGCGCTCCAATTTCTCATCACTGCCCGAGGTGACAAATACCTGTGCTCCTAGCCAGACAGCTATTTGCAGGGCAAAACACGCCACTCCCCCACCAATCCCTGTGATGACGACGGTTTCTCCGGGCTGAACAGCGGCCCGCGTGACGAGCGCCCGGTAAGCCGTCAACCCCGCTAATGCCAGTGCAGCGCCTTGTTCATAAGAGAGGGAGTCGGGCTTAGGAAAAGCGTTGCTAGCCGGTACCTTGACGAATTGTGCATAAGTACCATGATCTGGCAACCCTAAGATCCGAAATGCAGGCCCTTGCGCCTGATCGTCTGGTCCCCAATCCAGAGAAGGAAGGATAACGACCGATTTCCCAATCAAAGAGGCCGGCACATGATCCCCAACTGCCACAACCTCGCCTGAGCCGTCAGAACCGAGGATCATGGGGAGGCGTATTCCGGCATAGAGCCCTCGGCGGATCCATACATCGCGGTGATTCAGAGCCGCCGCCTCCAACCGAATCAATACCTCTTGCGGACCGGGCTGCGGGTCCGGAAAATTCTCGAAACACAATTGCTCCGGTTCGCCCAGCTCTCGCAAGACAACTGCTTTCATCTTTGCTTTCCTTTTTGACGAGGGACTGGAGAAACTTTCATTACCCAGACTTTGCTTCAATAATTTTGGCACACCCATCCAACCGACACAAGCGAACATCCAGTAAAGGTTTGCACAGGTTTATGTTAAGATGCTGCACGTAAACACTCACTACTTTGCCGAGTGTCTATCATGATTCTGAGGAGAAAAGATGTTAGACGAATTGAGTCGCGAATTTCAGGATTTGAAACGTCGAATCCAGGATATCAGGAGTTTTCTTTGACCCGGAGGGGAAGAAGAAAGAACTGGACCAATTAGAACCTCTTGTCTCTGATCCCAAATTTTGGAACGATCCTGCGCAGTCCCAGAAGGTCTTGCAACGACGCAAGCAGTTGGAGAATGATCTCGATCTTGACCAGAAGTTGAAGCGGGAAATTGGAGATCTGGAAGCCTATTTCGAGCTTGGAGCCGAAGGCGAAGAAGTCCATTCAGAAATTCGCTTGGAACTCAAAAGGCTCGATGAAGAATTAACTGTTATTGAAACCGCAACACTTCTTAGCGGTGACAACGCTCAATGCAATGCCTTTATTACGATTCACCCAGGAGCTGGAGGAACAGAATCTCAGGATTGGGCAGAAATGCTCTTACGCATGTATTTGCGCTGGGCGGAAGCGCATGGTTTTCCCACTGAGATGATGGACTATCAGGCAGGAGAAGAAGCCGGTGTGAAGTCGGTAACGTTTCTGGTTAAAGGACAAAACGCTTATGGACTTCTCACGTCCGAGATTGGCGTTCATCGGCTCGTCCGTATTTCTCCTTTCGATGCCAACAAGCGTCGCCATACTTCCTTTGCTTCCGTGTTTGTCTACCCTGAAATTGACGAAAATATTGACGTCGTGATAGAAGAAAAAGATCTGCGAATTGATACGTATCGATCAACCGGGGCAGGTGGGCAGCACATTAACACAACCGATTCCGCCGTTCGTATCACTCACTTGCCAACCAATATTGTGGTTCAATGCCAAAACGAGCGCTCGCAACACAAGAACCGTTCGACCGCGATGAAAATGCTTCGCTCTCGCCTCTACGAGTTGGAGATCGAGAAGAAGCGAGCCGAGACGAAAGCCATTGAAGATTCCAAAATGGATATCGCGTGGGGCAGCCAAATTAGATCTTATGTGTTGCACCCCTATCGACTCGCAAAGGATCATCGAACGAAGGTGGAAATTGGCGATGTGGACCGCGTTCTCGATGGTGGCCTCGATCCCTTCATCAAAGCCTACCTGGTTTCGCGGCGAGATTCCGGGAAACGTGCTCCGATCTCAGCAGGCTAATCCAACGTCAAGATGAACCTCCTCAGAAGAACCTTTGGGACCTGAAGCAGAAACCTGGATTTTGCGCCTGTGACAATGGATCGTGAGCGCGTCATTTAGTTTAAATTAACCTGCATATTTGAAATCCACCTCTGCGTTTCCACAGCCATACGGTTGCGAAGGAGTGGCGGGCATCCCCATGTTAGATCTACGAACCCCTGTTCAGTATGTGAAAGGGATTGGTCCGAAAAGGGCCGAAGACCTTGCAACTAGGTATCTCTTTACAGTCGAGGATCTGCTTTACAACCTCCCCTACCGCTATGAAGACAGAACTCAATTTAAGAAAGTGAAAGAGGTCAGTCCTGGCGAGCGGGCGACGATCCTGGTTGAAGTGCTAACCTGCGGGTTAACCATTACGCGCAAATCTCGCATGCGGATTTTTGATTTGGCAGCTCGTGACTCCAGCGGAATCATACGATGCAAATGGTTTCATTCCGAGTATCTCGACAGAAGGAAGATTTTTAAGCAGGGGCAGAAGGTGATTCTGTATGGAAGGTTCGAAGTAGACCCCTATGGCACGGGGAATCTCCAGATTATCAACCCAGAGTTTGAAATCCTGGATACCGAAACCCTTGAAGACAAATCTAGCGACATGGGTCGAATCGTTCCCATCTATGAATCGATTCGAGGGTGCAGTTCCCGCATGATCCGCCGAATTATGCACGGATTGGTTCAACAGCTCGAGGCTGTAGATGACTTTCTGCCGGCCACGGTTCTTTCGAGGCATCAGCTCCCGGATCGAAAGACAGCTTTGCTCGATGCTCATTTCCCTCCTCCTCATGCTGCACTCGAGCAATTGCAGCACTTTCGCCACGCTTCACAAAAAAGGCTCATTTTCGAAGAATTCTTTTATTTGGAACTTGGATTGGCCCTAAAACGGCGGAAATCAAAAACCTTGCAAGGATACCCCTTTCAGATCGGGCCACCCGTACGAGAAGAACTCAAGAAGATTCTCCCCTTCCATCCCACCACCGCGCAGAAGCGCGTTTTAAAGGAAATTGCCGAAGACCTCTGCCTTCATTCTCCCATGAAACGCCTGCTTCAAGGAGATGTTGGATGTGGCAAAACGATCGTGGCCTTGGAAGCGGCATCCATTGCGATTGTGAATGGATATCAGGTTGGTCTCATGGTTCCCACAGAGATCCTGGCTGAACAGCATTGCTTCAATTCCAGGCGAATCTTTTCCAAGACCGGATATAAGATTGGTCTTCTCAAGAGCGGACTTAAGAAAGGGGAAAGAGCCAACCTCCTGGAACGTCTCTCAAGCGGTGAAATCCAAATTCTTATCGGTACCCACGCGATTTTAGAGCCGGATGTTGAGTTCAAGCGGTTGGGGTTAGTGATCATTGACGAACAGCACCGATTTGGAGTCATGCAACGCTATGACTTCATGAATAAAGGCGTCAGCCCCCATACGCTGGTGATGACAGCCACCCCAATTCCCAGAACGCTGGCCTTGACCCTTTACGGTGACCTGGATGTTTCTGTTATCGATGAGTTGCCACCTCATCGTTCACCGATTGTTACCCGCCTGATCAATGAAGAGGACCGGGATTCAGTCTACAGAATGATTCGGGAAGAACTCAGACAAAAACGCCAAGCCTACGTAGTCTGCCCGATCATTGAGGAATCGGAAAAACTTGATTTGAAAGCAGCTCAAAAGACTTTTGAGCACCTGAAGAAGGAAGTGTTCCCCCAATTCAATGTCGACCTGTTGCATGGGAGGATGAAGAGCGAGGAAAAAGAGAGGGTAATGAAGTTCTTTCAAACAGGGAAAACCCAAATTCTTGTTTCTACGACTGTGGTTGAAGTGGGGGTAGACGTGCCCAATGCAACTGTCATGATGGTAGAACATGCCGAGCGCTTCGGTCTGTCCCAATTGCATCAGTTACGAGGTAGAATTGGTCGAGGAAGTGCTTCCTCCATATGCCTTCTCATCAAAGGGAAAAAGCTCAGCAATGAAGCCGAAGAGCGATTGCAATGTATGGCAGAAAATACCGATGGTTTTAAAATCGCCGAGAAAGACCTGGAAATTCGAGGCCCGGGGGAATTCTTTGGGACAAGGCAATCGGGAGTGCCGACTCTCCGAATCGCCAATATTTTACGAGACCGAGAAATTCTTGAGAATGCCAGGGAGGAGGCTTTCAATTGCCTCCAGAATCCATCTTCCGAGGAGGAAGTTAGGGCTCTAGTTGCTTATGTGAAGGCGAATTGGCAGAGGCGGTATGGGTTGGTGGCCGTCGGCTAATTCCAAAGACATTAGATGCCTACCGAGGGTGGATCTCTATCGCTGACGATCGACTGCCATTGGTGGAAAACGGGCTTCAATCCCTGAGACTATCTCGCAAGCGAGATGGACACAAGTGAAGGGCGGAACATGCGGATCGATTCTTCAAAGAGTATTGGAAAATCATTCGACTGTCGACATTCGTCAATCGGAATGTGAGATGGTTCGCGTCATTGCGGGAAAATTCAAGAACAGAAATCTCAAGACTCTCGAGGGGCCAGCTACACGGCCGACCGCCAATCGGCTTAAAGAGGCTCTCTTCAATGTGTTGCAGGATCGGATTCAAGGGGCGACGTTTCTTGATGCTTACGCCGGTAGCGGTAGTATCGGGATCGAAGCTCTGAGCCGTGGAGCGGGATTTGCGGTTTTTATTGAGTTCTCCCTGCCAGCTCGGAAGATCATTCTGGAAAACCTGACAAGTCTGAAAAGCCTAACTGAAATGGATTTTCTCCTGCTCGGTCTGTCCGCAGAACGTGCTCTAAAAAGGTTGAGTCAATTGCCCAAGAAATTTGATATTGTATTCATTGATCCCCCTTATGCGGCCTCGAATGAGTATCCCAGTTTTTTCGAGCATCTTCAGGAAGGCCATTTATTGTCCGAGAGGGCGATCGTTATCGCTGAACATTCACGGCGATCCCCTTTGAAGGAACAGTTTGGTCAAATGGTCCGATTTCGTGAACTCAAACAAGGAGAAAGTATTCTGAGCTTTTATCGCCTATGAGAAAAACGACAGCGATTTATCCAGGCTCCTTTGATCCACTTACCAACGGCCATCTCGACATCATCGAAAGAAGCGCAAAGCTTTTCGATGAAGTGATCGTGGCCATTCTCGTCAACTTGGATAAGGAACCCCTTTTTACAGTAGAAGAGCGGGTGAGCATGACTCGCGCTATACTCAACCACCGGTTTCCCAATGTTCGGGTGGATATTTTTAATGGGCTGCTCGTCGAATATGCCATCAAACAGCAGGCTCAGGTCATTGTCCGGGGGATTCGAGCTGTTTCTGACTATGAATATGAACTCCAAATGGCGCTGATGAATCGGCGCTTGGAGTCTCGCCTCGAAACCGTTTTCATGATGGCAGCGGAAGCCTACAGCTACCTCAGCTCACGCCTGGTGAGGGAAGTCTTCAAATTAGGAGGATCGGTAGACGGCCTCGTGCCATCCTTGGTTGAAGAGAAACTCAAAGAGAAAATCCAGAAGAAGTAAGTTCAATCCGTCTTGACCCCGACGGGCTAATGACTTCTTTTCAAGCGGCCATTTCTGCTGAGTTGATGCGTCAATCGTCCCAAAGTTTTGTTCAGGAAATGGTCGCGAGAGAGAAACCCCAATATTGGTTTTCTTCTGCATCCCATCCGTTTCATCTCTTGCATCAATAAGAAATTTCCTTGGTCATAATGAAGTCCTTGCAAGAGTGTTTCCAGCGCCTTCTTGCGCTGTCCCGCTTTTGTGTAGACCTTGCACAGATTGACATAAAGCTCAGGGTCGTAAGCGGCTTTCAAGAGCGCCGCCCGACAAAAATTGATGGCGTCTTGAAAATTTTGTTCGCCAAGAGCCACAACAAGCCCGTAATAAGACAGGAAGAGAGGGTTCTCGGGATCTGATTTGATTGCTTGGCGAAAGGCGTTTGAGGCTTCTTGAATCCGATTCCGCCTGAGATACTCGATACCTCGATCGAATATTTCCTGCAGGGAATGGGGCGCCATAATTTCCTCCCAATTAACGCACCGAGCCAGGAAGAATGTTCAAGAGCTCACGCTCAATCCAAGTATCGCTCGAATGGCATGAGTCCGCTCGAACAGAAAGTGCAACTAGTGGATATTAAATGCGTGAAGAAAATAGCACGAAATGAAGAAGGGGATCAATGCCTTTAAGCGGATCCAATCAGGATTTGCGGGAGAGTACGTAATCTGCCATCTCGCGAAGGAACCAGGCTGGCTCACCGAGGCTGGACAGGGCAGACTTGGCTTCTTGAATGCGTTCTCGAGCGTAGGCGTTGGAGCCATCGACACCCAATAATTCAGGGAAGGTCACCTTGTCGTGGGAGGCATCACTTTTGACCGATTTTCCCATGACCTTGGCATCACCCGTGACGTTGAGGATATCGTCCGTTACTTGAAAGGCCAGCCCAAGATTAATCCCATATTGTGTTAGCGCCTTAGAGGTTGCGGTGTCCGCATCTGCCAGGAGGGCTCCGGTTTCGAGAGAAGCCACAATGAGTTGACCCGTTTTCATCAGACAGGTGGTCTCCAGGGTCTTCAGTTGGCGATCTCGGGAAAATCCCTCAATATCCATTACCTGGCCACCTACCATCCCCAAACTGCCAGCAGCTCGCGCGACGCAATAAGCAATTTTCTTGGAAACCGATGCTGCAACTTCGACTCCAGACCCCTCACTCAAGACGATCTCGAACGCCAGAGTGAGAAGAGCATCACCGGCAAGTACGGCTAATCCATCTCCATAGACCTTATGATTGGTCGGCACACCTCGCCGGAAGTCGTCGTCGTCCATACAAGGCAAATCGTCATGAATTAGAGAGTAGGTATGAATGAGTTCTAGCGCACAGGCTGGTGGTAGGATTGCGTCTCCGGTTTGCCCAGCTACCTCGTAAGCCGCCACTGCAAGAATCGGTCGCAGTCGTTTACCGCCAGCAAAGACACTATAACGCATCGACTCGTGAAGGACCTTGGGCGATTGGGTCGATTGCGGCAAAAGCTGATCGAGGCAGCGATCGATGGCTTTCCTTTTTTCGTTGACGTAAGATTCAAATTGTTGGGAAGGCATGAGAAACGATTGGTGAAGTCGGAAAACGCGAACTACTTATTTTGGCGAAGCCTCACGAAAGTATATTTTATCCGCTCGGGAATGAGAAGGAGGTTTTTGTTGAGTAATTTCAAAGTTGCTGTTCGCCACGCCGTCGCTGAAGATTGTGCCACTTGGTTGGCATTGGTTGATGCGCTCGCTTTCTATGAAAAACTTCAGCCGCCTGATGCCGGTGCACGGGAAAGACTCATGAAAGACGCTTTTGGTCCTCAACCGCGTTTCGATGTGTATGTGGCTGAGATCTCAGAAAAGATTGTAGGGTACGCGATTACACTGGAGACGTACTCTTCATTTCTGGCACTTCCGACGCTCTTCCTCGAGGATATCTTTGTTCTTTCCGAGCATCGAAAGTGCGGGGTGGGTTCCGAACTATTCAAGTACTGCGTTCGAGAAGCGTACCGCCGCAATTGTGGAAGGATGGAATGGATGGTCCTCGAATGGAACGAATTGGCACAAGATTTCTATGAGCGTATGGGGGCAGGGCGCTTAGCCGAATGGGTGCCCTATCGCATGGATCGCTCTTCAATGAAATCAATCTTGCTAAGCTAATCGAATTGCTTTCTTTTTGGGCAATTAAATGCTCAAAGAAGGCAGCGTGATTCTTAAAGCCTGAAAAAAGATGAACCTAGAATCAAAAAAAGTCGCTGTCTAAGGAAGAAATTGTAATTCGCTGGACAAAAACTTGCACAATGGGGAAAGGAATCTAGACAATGATGATACTGTCTGAAACAGCGGATGGGTTTCGACTGAACCGTTTTGGCATCAAGAAAAGAGTTCCCATGCTCATCCATTTCAAAGCGGTGGGAATGGATGAAGCCGGCAAAGCGTTCGTTGACGACGTATACACAGTTAATGTGAGTGCAGGAGGGGGATGTCTCCGCCTTCGTCGCGGGGTCAAACGAGGGGAAAGTCTGACACTTTTGAGTCCTAAAGGAGCTTCCTTTACGATACTTGTCTGCTGGTTGAGGTACGATTCTAGAAGAAACGCTCGTTTCATAGGTTTCAAACTCATGGAACCCTTAAAAGATTGGGTCTTGTCTCATGGAGACCAGGTTCTCCCACGCACTGAAGGATTAGCCTGCCTCGAGCCTGCGAGACCCATAAATATTTAGGGCTCAAGCACTCATTGTCTCGAGAGCTGAAGCTAACTACCTAAGTATCGACCGGGGGGCTTACCTTTGCTTTTGACGGGTTACGAACCGATCCCCCCGATGCGGATTCCTAGCGATCTTGGTCGCCGACAAAACGACGGAAGAAAGATCGTCGGGAAAAGGCGGAGTCTTTGGGTTTGAAGCTGGGCCGGTCGATTGACTCTCCCGTTCGAATTCTTCTCAGGTCCTCAAGCAGAAACTCAGCGGAAGGATACCGCCTAGTCGGATCTTTCTGTAGGAGTGAGGAGATAATCTTTGCGAACCCCCGGTTGATCCCCGGCCGTATTGTTTCAACGCCTGGCAGCTCCCTCTGCTGGATCTGCCGGTAGAGTTCCTGAACATCCGTACCTAAGAATAGAAATTCACCGATCAACAGTTCATATAGGATGACCCCTAGTGCAAACAAATCTGACGATCCTTCAGGCCGGTATCCATTGACCTGCTCCGGAGCCAGGTAGGCATTTCGGGACAGGGGAGGGCGGCGTGGAGGTAAGGGCAGGTTGACGTGCGGTAGATCCTCAATTTCATTGAATAGCAACTCTTCAGGAAGACTAGTGAATCCAAACTCGAGCAACTTGAGATCGCCTTCGTGAGTTAATAACAAATTATTTGAAGTTATTCTTCCATGAATCAAGCCGACATGATGCGCGGTGAGAAGTGCCTCCGCAGCCTGAAGGGCGATCTTATGGACCCTATCTTCTGGGGATTTTCCGTCGGCAATTTTCTCCGAAATCTCATGTCCATAGACAAATTCCATGGGAATAATTGTGAAATCTTCATGGAATTCAAGCGGCAGGGTTCTGACAATCTGGGGGTGATCGAGATAGGCGGCGAGCTGAATGTCTTCAATGAACTGGTGATGCTGCGGGATGGCGCGATCTAGTTGGCCCTTCAGGAGTTTGAGAAGGAAGGTTTGACGCTGCGCGGTATGGACAGACTTGAAAATAGCACCACTCTCACCTAAATCAAATCGAGCGAGAATCCGGTAATCACCAATATTCCGTCCGATCATCACGCTTTGATCAACAACAAATTCATGACGACCAAGAGAACTGAAATGACTACGTAGCTATAAAGCGAGACCTTCCAAAAGGCCATTGGAACGGCGTTTTCCGTGGAAGGCTGAAGGGTAACCAAATTAAATCCGCAGAAACGGCAGTAGGCGTCCGCGTAAGTTTTCCGGTGACATTCAGGGCAGGAAATCATCGCCACATTCTTGGTAACCGAGAATTCCTTGAAAACGAAATTCTCACGCCCCACGATGATGACCAAGATCCCCACTCCCAAAAGCGTCAGGTCACGGACTAGGTGAACAAAATAACCATTGGGATAGGAAAGATGTTGCCCAGAGCTCTGAAGCACATATTGCCAGAACGTCATGTTCAGGTTCATGCTTTGTTTGAAGACTCCGAGCAGCTCACAGTTGATTAAAATCTGAAGAGACAGTACCGTAATGCAGGCACCGGTCAGATAACAGACCCATCCGACTATTTTCCGCATTCTAGTTTATCTCGAACTCACCTAGGTTGATTTGGATCGCAGCTTCTTCACTCCGTCAAAGTAGCTATTCCAACTCGCTACACATTCGAGACACAAGGTCTCAAAAAGGGAAGAATTTAAGACCTTCCAATTTCGGAGCAACAAAGGGTTTCTGAAAACCGCATACCATCGTATCTTCTTGCCACAGCTCTTGCATTTCGGCATAACGGCCTAATAGTGCAATGTTAACACGAGAGAGGAGTATATGGGAAGTCGGGTTCTGCCAGTTTTCCACCCACTCGCGGGTGGACACATCCTTTGAGGCGGTCTGAGTCCCGGCACGCGTGCCCGGTTTTCTCTATTCAAGTGCCATGCCGGAGACGGGATACCGCACCTCGGCGACCCTGACGAAGTCCGTCAGGAAAAAGGGCTTATGTCTCCAATCCCTAGAAGGGAACATCATCATCTGTGATCTCCGGTTCAAATCCAGAGTTGGACGAAGCTGCTGCTGCCACACCCTTTTCCTGGCGTGCTTCATCAGTCCGGGCAGAAAGCATGACCATATTGTCCGCCTGAACCTCTGTGGTGTATCGTTTATTGCCCTCTTTATCCTCCCAACTCCGTGTCTGGAGGCGGCCTTCTATATAAACCAGTTTTCCTTTGTTCAAATATTGGCCGCAGATTTCCGCTAGCTTTCTCCAGGCAACAATATTGTGCCATTCAGTCCGTTGTTGCTTTTCGCCGCTCTGGTCTTTCCAGCTTTCGTCGGTCGCAATCGTGAATCGAGCGACTGGAACACCGGTCTGAGTATATTTGACTTCCGGGTCTTTTCCTAACCGTCCAACTAGGATCACTTTGTTTACTGAATTAGCCATGTCAAACCTCCCTTTCCAATCCAATTTACTGCAGATGTGCCTGCAAAAATTTTCCCGAAGCCGACTGCGTACGAAAAAAAGTCTTCTAACGGCGCGGGGGGTGTTTTGCGGGAGCGGCCTTTTCGGTTACTGGGACGCCCAGAGAATTAAGTCGGTCTTTGGCAAGCTGTGCAGAATCTGAGCCAGGATACTTGGCAATCAAGAGTCTCAATTCCCTGATTCCCGCTTCTGTATTCTTACTCTCGAGGAGACTGTAAGCCTTCTTCAACTCGGCGGCAGCTACCTTGTCTCCTTTGGGATAGTTCTGAATTACTTTATCGAATGCCTTGATTGCATCTGAAAATTTGCGCTGGACATAATAAGATTCACCAATCCAGTACTGCGCATTGTCGGAGAGCTCAGTGTCGGGGTAGTTCTTGAGGTATTCTTCAAACCCTTGCCTAGATAGATCGTAGCTGCCTTTTAGAAAATCACCATAGGCCGAATTATAAAGTTCCTCTGGTGAGGGAGGGCCGGTTTTCGCGGGTCCGGGGGCTCCTTGAGATGTTTGTTGGGGTTGATCTAGGACCTCCACTTTGGCTTTCGTCTCGGCAATTTGCTGAGAAAGTTTGGAGATCCGATCCAGCAACAAGTCCAGGCTAGAATTTACGGCCGAGAACTGGCTATTCACGGATTCTATCTTGGCACCCACTGAAGCCTGAGTCTGCTGATTAGAGCCTTTTACCTCTTCCACACTCTTCTTCAAGATGGCGATTTGTTCGGCTAATTGTTCCACCAGTGTCTTTAGGACGGCTCCCTGCTGGTCAAAGCTCTTCTGCAAATCGCGAATCTGTTGCTGTAAAAGAGTCATGTCGGCTTGAAGCCGGATAATTTCCTTACTCTCGCTGAAGAGCCAACCTGGAGTCAGATAGACAAAGAGTAAAGACAACACGAGTAGTCTTCTGGACAACGCTATTCACCTCAGTTGCTAAAAGTCAATGGCTTAGATTCCATCATACCGAAAAGGCTCCACAAAACCAATAGTGCAGACTTGTCCAATATACAACAACCCTGCAGAGGGCAGGGTTGTTACGGGGGTGGAAAAAACCTACTGATTTGTCAGAGTAAAGTGAGCGCGGCGATTTTTTTGCCAGCACTCTTCAGTGGAGTCGTGGCATACGGGCTGCTCCTTGCCATAGCTAATCGCTGTCATCCGGTCCGCCGAAATTCCGAGTGAGACAAGATAGCTTTTTACGGAATTAGCTCTTCGGTCGCCCAAGCCCAGGTTGTACTCTTCGCTGCCCCGTTCGTCACAGTGTCCCCCGATGGAGAACTTGATAAAGCCATTTGCTTTCAGGAAGGTCGCAGCAGTAGCCAGTGTCGGCTTGGCATCGTCGCGGATATCGGATTTATCATAATCAAAATACACATCCCGCACATCTTCATTAAATAGCTCAGCTAGCGATTTCACGGCAGGACCCGCTGTTGTTTGCGGGGGTGGGGGCGTATTAAGGGATACCTGTGCCGTGGCTGTCGTGATTCCCCCTTCTCCTTTTGCGGTGAGCGTGTAGGTCGTTGTTGCGCTGGGGGAGACCGCACGGTTGCCTCCGGTGCTGACGTCGCCGATGCCGGGCTCGATGGTCACATTCGTAGCGCCAGTCGTGCTCCACGTCAAAGTTGAAGACTCTCCCTTTTCAATCGAAGAAGGGCTGGCGGAAAAACTTACAGTGGGTTTGGCAATTTCTGCTTTCGGCTTGAGGAGGAGGCGGTGCGGATGAAACAGGGGCTGATTTCTTCTTGCATCCTCCTAAGAGCAATAACAATAGCAGGGTAAGAATTATCGTGCTTGAGAATATGATTTTACGTTTCATGATCAGTTCCTTCCTCTAGTAGAAATTGAAGTCGTTTGCTGGGGCGAACTATGGATGACTCGAGCGAATAAGTTAAGTCAAAATCCGCAGTAAGTTTATTCGATAAAGCTAAGAATTCGAAAGGAAAAAGTCACTTCTGAATGAAATTAGACCAGCTTGGGGCTGTGTTGCGCCCTACGTTTGTGACAGCCTTCTGGCGGGTTCCATTGGCCAGCATAATAAAGATCTGCCGTCCCCCGTTTCGACTGGACTCAAAAGCAATGTGCCGGCTGTCAGGGGACCAGACGGGCTGTTCATTGTTTCCACTGTCCCGTGTCAATTGGATATATTTCCCCGTCGCAATATCGATCAAGAATATATCGAAATTCCCCGTCAACGCCTTTCTCCAGGCAAACGCGATCTTGTCGCCATCGGGACTCCAAGACGGAGAGACGGCTTCTCCCCCTTCTGTCGTCAACCGGCGCGCGTTGGCCCCCTCAGCATCCATGATGTAAATCTGGGGGCTGCCGCTGCGGTCTGACACAAAGGCAATCTCCAAACCGCTTTTGGGATTCCAGACCGGAGAAATGTCAACGCCACGGCTGTTGGTAAGCCGTTTCAAGCTTCTTCCTCGAATGTCAGAGACATAGATTTCCGGATCCTGAGATTGGCTGGAGGTAAAGGCAATCCGCTCGCCGTCCGGGGCCCATGCTGGAGTCGTTGTCAATCCGCCGAAAGTAGGGAAGCTCAGAAGGCGGTTGTCAGACAGTGACTGAATATAGAGGTCCGGATTTCCCCGACGGTAACTGGTGTAAGCGATTTTGGAATTGTCTCGAGACCAACGAGGGGTTAAGGCAATGGACCGGTGATTCGTGATATTGTGCTGCCCATAGCCGTCATAGTCCATCACCCAAATTTCTTTGTGCCCCGTTCGATCGGAAACAAAGGCCAGCTGAGTCGAGGCGATTCCGGGAATGCCTCCACCGAGCCGCGAAACAACCTCGTCTGCAAACTTGTGAGCAGCGGAACGGACGCCCCGTTCATCGGGTGTTACGCGATAACGAAGTCCGAGGATCGACTCATTCGTGTTTAAATCTAGGAGGCGGCATTCCGCGGCGAAATCGCTTCCTTCGAGTGAGATGTTTCCGTAGACCAGGTCCTGGGCTTTGACTTCATTAGAAGTCCATTGCTCAATAATCACTTCCGTGGGTTTTGCTGGAAGCTTCAGAGGATAGAAACTCTTGGGGACTAATTCGAAGACCCCAGCCATATCGAGGTCATCCCATAAAACCTTATTGAAGATCTTTGTCAGTTCCACGAGCTGAGGAGCGACGGGACGCAACTGGAAATCTGCCACGGCCATCCTGGCTCGGACTCCCTGTGCAGTGCCTGTTTTAATCTGTGGTTCCTGCGAGGCACGCGAAGGTATCATGGGCAAAAAGAAAAGACCGACGAGCACAGTTAGAAAGAATGTTTTATGCCTATTCATAGAGATCCGTTTACCTTCCAGAATCATATCTTTAGCCAAGAAAATAAACTCCTAAATAGAGCAGCGAGGAAGAAATTCCATTGCATCAGCAGACCCAGGAAAAAACCAAGTATCCCTCAGCGGGTGTACTCAAAGAAAAATTCGACCGTAACACGCGTCTCCCCTCCTGGAAGGGGTGGAAAGTGCGAAGCCCGAATAGCGCGGATCCCGGAACGGTCGAGTGACGGGACACCACTGGACTGCTTGACGAATTCATTTGCCGGCGTGCCATCTCGGAGGATTTCAAACTGGATGAACACCTTCGGGGCAGATGGAACGTTTGGATCAACCATATTTTTTTGCCAGTTGGCACTGACTATGTCTTTTACCTGGCGAACATACCAGCCGTAGCGTTCGCCGTATATCCCGCTTCCAAAGCCGACGCCGCCCGTTCCTCCCGGCCCCTGAAACTCCGCGTAGCTGAAATCGGGAGAACCGCCTTGCCCGAAGGGAACCACATTTGGAGGGGGTTCAATCTTTGCCACTTGAGTCGGGGCTTTTCGTGCGGGAGGCTTTTCAGTTTTTTCTTTTTCCTTCTTCTTCTTTTCTTCAATTTGAAACGCTTTGGGGTCTGGAACTTCGATCTCTTTCTTTTCCACTTTCGCGGGCTCTGTAACACCCGCACCTTTGGACTCTGTGGCGATATTTGTTTGGGTGGTTAGCTCTGGGCGGGGCAGATTCAACCCATGAAGATTTCGAACCATTCCGACCGAAATTGCGCCACCGCCACCCGTTTGCTCCCCCCAGGGCTTGCTCCGGCCTCCCATTATTGCAGGAATAAAAAACACTGCAAAAATCAGGCTGACGTGAGTGAGGACAGAGAAAAAGAGGGATGGGCCCAGCTTTTCTTTCTGAATCTCTAAGATCGTGAGTCGATGGAATGAAGCGCTAGCGGGAGCGTTTATCATAGGGCTGGGTCACAACACTGATATTTTCGACTCCGGCAATCTTCGCCCGGTCCATGACCTTGGCGATCGTTCCAAAGGGGACTTCTTCATCAGCGCGAAGATAAATCATGGCCAGGGAAGGGTCTTTAATCTTTTTCTTGAGGTGGGATTCGAGTTCATTGATATTGATGGGGTCGTCATTGAGGAATAGCTTTTGCTCCCGATCAATGCTCACCAGGATCCGCTCCTGAGTGAGTTCCTTTACGGTTTTGGTTTTAGGGACATTGATTTCAATGCCCGACTGAATGATGGGCGCTGTCAGCATGAAAATGATCAATAGCACCAAAACCACATCAACCAGAGGAACCACGTTGATTTCAGCGAGCGATACTTGAGTTTTTCCTTGGGGGTTTGTGAATGCCATAAATCTTTACGAAAAAGTTCTCTCCATCAAGTTCAAGAATTCGAGTGAGAAGTCATCCATCGCGGACCCGAACTCTTTGAGC
Source organism: uncultured Acidimicrobiia bacterium (assembly GCA_963810905.1). Classification (GTDB taxonomy): domain Bacteria; phylum Acidobacteriota; class Terriglobia; order Versatilivoradales; family Versatilivoraceae; genus CAWBAT01. Next base: position 258,430 of record CAWEPG010000001.1, read on the forward strand.
TGGTGCAAGAAGTAATTATAAAAAACCACGGCGGGAATGGCTGCAAACAATCCTGCGGCAGTAGCCACCAGTGCTACAGCAATTCCCGGCGCAACCGCCCGAATCGTCGTGCTTCCTTCCGTTCCCAGTCCCGTGAAGGCTTCGATGATCCCCAGAACAGTTCCGAAGAGACCAATAAAGGGGGCTACCGACGCGGTTGTTGCAAGCCAGCTCATGTTGCGTTCCAATTTCGTAAGTTCTACGGAAGAAGCCCGCGAAAGCGCCCGCTGAATGACATTAACGGTTTTCAGGGATGGGGTATGAGAGCTGGTTGTGCTCGTGGGATTATTCGAGGCGGAACTTGCAGCAAAGACCACTTCCAGTTCTTCATAGCCCGCAAGAAATACTTCCACGAGAGGAGTATTCCGGAGTGATTCACATGCCGCACTAATCTCTGAGAACCTTTTGCTTCGACGAAAGATACGAATGAAGGATTCTGAGTCTTTTTTTTGTCTGCGAAATATAACAAATTTCTTAAAGATAATGGCCCAGGAGAACACGGAAAATGCCAGCAGGATAAGCATAACCAATTTGACGATCAGGTTTGACGCCAGGATCAGCTTAAATAAATCTGTTTCGCTCCCCTGGGCCAGAAGGCTCAGTAACGAATTCGTTAGATTCAATAATCACCTCCAATTCAACATACTGCGGGACGATTCAACGCGAACTTCAAGCAAACACGCAAGTTACCACAGATCGCCTGATCCGTCAACATTCCTGGTTTTCTGGCATTCACCGCAGAAGCCCGCGCAGTCAGTCTTTCCACGGGTTTGAGCAGGATTGTGAGCCAGCCGAAGGGTGTGCTAAACTGTTTGGGAGTATTTTTGCCAGACTCTTAATCCCTCAAGACGAAAGTATGCTGAGATATTTAGAAATTAGAGAATTTGCGCTTATCGACCAACTGAATATTGAATTCCAAGAGGGCCTCAATCTGCTAACGGGTGAGACTGGGTCGGGGAAGTCGATCATTGTGGATGCGCTGAGTCTCCTCTTGGGAGTCAAAGGGTATTCTGAAATGATCCGCAGCGGAGCCGAAAAAGCCAGCGTTACAGGACTCTTCGATATCGATGCCAATGAACGCCTAAGAAGCCGTTTTGAATCTGCCGGGATCCAAGCTCATCCTGATGAAATAATTATCAAGAGAGAACTGGCCCATTCCGCGAAAGGGAAAGCCTTCATTAATGGGCAATTGGTTCCAGTAGGCTTTCTCAAGGAGATTGCAGAAATCTTGGTGGACATCCACGGACAGAATGAACAACAGACACTGATGCATCCGGACTCCCAATTAGATTTTCTTGATGCGTTTGCGGGAACGAAACACCTAGCCGAAGAAGTTCAAAGAACCTTTAATCGTTGGCAGGAACAGGCCCTCAAAATAGATCATTTCAAACAAAACGAACAGGAGCGGCTGAGGACTATCGATTTGCTCAACTTTCAGGCCAAGGAAATTGAAGGCGCCCGGATCAAGGGGAGCGAAGAGGATGAAGCACTCAGTCGGGAGCGGGCGATTCTTTCCAATGCGGAAAAATTATCGCAGCTGTCGACGCACGCGTATGGAGTGCTTTACGAGAGAGAAGAGTCTGCGGGGAGTTCGATCAAGCAAGCGATGCGGGACCTCGAAGAAGTGCAGCGAATTGACTCATCCTGCATCGCCTGGCAGGAACATTTGAAAGCAGCTCGCATTGCGATCGATGAAGTAGCCTTTATGTTGCGTGAATATGCTTCACGGATTGAGTTCAACCCCCGGCGATTGGAACAAGTAGAGCAACGAGTGGCAGAGATCGACCGTTTGAAACGAAAGTATGGCAAGACGCTAGAGGATGTATTGGTGTATTACCAAAAGGTTCGATCTGATTTGGAACAACTGGCGGAAACGGACCAAAATACAGTCCTGCTGGAAAAGGAACTGCTCAACACCTGCACGCTCTACCGTCAAATATCCGCCGACCTTAGTGACGAGCGGAAAAAGGCGGCCCGGAAGCTCGAGAAAAAAGTGGAGGCGGAACTCGGTGGCCTGGCACTGAAACAATGTCGCTTCCAGGTCGTTTTCCAGAGTAGCGGACAACCTGTCTCGGTAGGATCGAACCGGCCCGGACAGGGTGAGACAGCAAGTGGTTTCGACGCGATTGAGTTTCATCTAAGCCCAAACCCCGGAGAAGAGCTGAAGCCTTTGGCAAAAATCGCCTCGGGTGGCGAAATTTCAAGGATTATGCTAGCCTTGAAATCCCTTCAGAGCGTTGATCACCCAAGCAAAACACTGGTTTTCGACGAAGTGGATGCTGGAATCGGGGGCCAGACGGCCCACGTGCTGGGACAACGACTCAAGAAACTTTCGCTGCAAAACCAAGTGATCTGTGTGACTCATTTACCCCAGATTGCTTCGTGCGCAGATCGTCACTTCTTTATCGAAAAGAAGGTCGAAGGCAACCGGACGGTGACGCAAGTGACCCGTTTGGCGGCCAAGGATCGAGTTCATGAAATTGCCAGAATGATTAGCGGGGATCATCGGACAGATAGTGTCTTAAAGCATGCGGCTGAATTAATCAAGAAAGCAATGAGTTCCGGGTGATACGGTGAAAAAGAAGTTTTTTATCGAAACATTTGGTTGCCAGATGAATCACCATGATTCCGAAAAGGTTGCGGGATCCTTGTCCCAAATGGGGTATGAGGAAACGGCACAATCTTCTGAAGCCGATCTTGTCTTTTTGAATACCTGCAATATTCGGGAAAAAGCAAACCAGAAAGTGTTTTCCCGACTCGGATCGATCGATAAGGTGTATGCAACGAAACCCGGCGTCAAGCTTGGATTGCTTGGATGCATGGCCCAAATGGAGGGTCAGAAAATTTTTGAAAGAGCTCCGAATGTGAACCTGGTTGTGGGCTCCAGCAGCTACGCATTTCTGCCTGAACTGCTACGAAAGGTTGAGGATGGGGTGACGAGAGTCATCGATGTCTCGCAGGATGACGACCGTTTGTTTGAATCTTATCCTCAGTCACGCGGAAGCGCCTTCAAGGCGTATGTAACCATCATGGAGGGTTGTAACCGGTTTTGCACCTTTTGCGTGGTGCCTTATTCACGGGGTCCGGAACGCAGCCGGCCGGGGCGGCACATCCTGGAAGAAATTCGCCGGCTTGCCATAGAAGGGTATCCAGAGGTCATGCTCCTCGGACAAACGGTCAATTCTTGGAGTGACCCTGAAAGAGAAATCCTATCCTTTGCGGAGCTGCTACGCCAGATAGCTTCGATCGAAGGGGTCAAGCGAGTCCGATTTATATCGCCACATCCCAGCGACTTTACCCCTGATGTCATTCTTGCTATTGAGAGCGTGCCCGAAATCTGCAACCAGATTCACTTGCCGGTGCAGTCTGGTTCGTCGCGGATTCTGAGCCAAATGAGACGGGGTTATTCTCGCGAAGAGTATCTGCAGGTTGTCGAGTGTTTCAAAGCGTCGAAACGAGAAATTGCGCTTTCGACCGATATCATTGTCGGATTTCCCGGGGAGACCCAGGACGATTTTGAAGAAACCATTTCCTTGCTGGGACAAGTGCGGTATGACTCAGTCTTTTCATTTAAGTATTCTCCTCGGCCGGGCACCGCATCCTACGAATTGGGCGACACGGTGTCTGAAGAAGAAAAGACCCGTCGGCTGATGGTCCTTCAAGAGTTTCAACGCAAGATTCAAATGGAACGAAATGCCCAACTCGTGGGCAAAGTATTTGAAATTCTAGTCGAAGGGAAAAGCCAAAAGGATTCGCGAGAACTTATGGGACGAACGACGGAAAATAAGATCATTAATTTCCCCGCAGAGGAAGCTTTGCTTGGCAAATTGGTGCGAGTCCAGGTGACCCACTATTTCCCCAATAGCTTGGCGGGGAAATTAGTCGATGTATGAACGTTATTGACGCTGCTTGAATCGACAGGAGTGGCAGATTGTCTCGTTGGTCTCTTTCTGGTAATCTTTCTTTGTTCTTATGGACGGCCTGAGACCGAGGAGGTGGCCCGGTGGAAATTGAAATGAAGATCCGCGGTCTGATGATGGATCCGGTCACAAATGTCCCGATTGTGATCTTAAAAGGATCAGATGGGAATACGCTACTCCCCATCTGGGTTGGGGTTTTTGAGGCAAATGCCATTGCCCTGGAGATTGAAAAAGTGGCAACCCCGCGCCCGATGACCCATGATTTATTGAGGAATATATTGCAGGGGTTAGGCTGGTCAGTTCGCAAGGTTGTTGTGAGTCAGTTGAAAGATGATACTTTTTTTGCTGTGATCTGGTTGATGCAAAACGGGAATCTCATCTCAGTGGATTCGCGACCCAGTGACGCGCTGGCCTTGGCATTGAGAACGGACTCGCCGATATACGTGGATGAAGAGGTCATTAAAAATTCCAAGGCAACCTCATCGAAGCAGGAAAAGCTCAACGACGACGAATTGAAACGCTGGCTCGAAAACCTCGGCGATGAAGATTTGGGAAAGTACAAGATGTGAACCGAATTAACCCTCCTTCGTGCGCACTAGAAGGTTTTCACCACGGAAGCTTCAATAAACCTTGCGGAAAAAGCCAATAGTGCCCCGCGCAATACCCGAGAGCCGATGCTTTTGAGGGTTTAATGATTTTAGCGATTGCGAACCAAAAAGGTGGCGTTGGGAAGACCACCACTGCGATCAATTTGGCGGCAGCATTCGCCAGGAAGGGACGAAAAACCCTGTTGTTGGATCTCGATCCCCAGGCGAACAGCTCGCTGACGTTCCTGGACATTCACCAGACTCAAAAGAGCGTCTATGACGTGCTGGTTGATTCCAACTGTCAATTTAGAGATGTTATTCAGCAGACTACGGTGCTCCATTTGGATGTGGCTCCTGCGAAAATTGCCCTTGCCAAATTGGAGAGCAATCTAGTGGGTGAGTTCGATGCTCCCTTCCGCTTGAAAGACCGTCTGGATGCAATTCGACAGGAATATGACATGATCGTCATTGATACTCCCCCGACGCTGGGATTGATTACCGTGAATGCTCTGGTGGCGTGCACACACCTTCTCATTCCGATACAATCCTCATATTTTGCTCTGGAAGGGACTGATGATTTGCTGGAAACGGTTGAGAAGATCAAAGCTCGCCCGAACCCGGAACTCAAAGTCCTTGGGGTGTTGATTACGCTCCATGATAAGAGGACGCTCTTGGCCAAAGGGATCTATAAGCAGATTCGAGAGGTTTTCGGAGCTAAGGTATTTAAGACAATCATCTCAAAGAGCGTCCGATTAGAAGAAAGTCCGGCTTATAAAGAATCCATTTTTACCTTTGCTCCCAAATCCAAAGGGGCAACTGAATATTTTAAGCTCTCTGACGAGGTTTTAGATCGTGTCTAAGAGAACCGGCCTTCCGGCATCCGTCAAAATGCGGCACGACTTTCACTACGTAGACGAACTCAGTAGCCGTAGTGGGGCTCCCGTAGGACGCATGATTCCCATCGAGCGATTGGAGGTCAATCCGGATCAGCCTCGGCAAATCATTGGCGACCTCAGTGATCTGACCGCATCGATTATGGAAAAAGGGGTTCTCGAGCCGATCCTCGTCCGGCATAACCGGGCAAATGACAAGTTCATGATCATCTCAGGAGAGCGCCGTTATCGTGCCAGTTTGGCCGCCGGATTAAAGGAAGTGCCTTGCATCGAAAAAGACGTTGACGATGCCGAAGTTGCGGAAATTGCACTCATCGAAAACCTGCAGCGGAAAGACCTGACTCCTTTTGAAGAGGCGGAGGGAGTTGCAGTCGCTCATTGATCGTTTTGGCTATACCCATGAGCAGATTGCCAAGAAGATCAGCAAGGCCCGCTCATCCGTCACGGAGACTCTGAGCATTGGGACCTTGCCTGAGGCGATCAAGGATTTGTGCCGTCAATTCCAAGTGCTCAGCAAGTCCATGCTGCTTCAAATTGTCCGCCAGCCATCTCGTGAAAAAATGGTTGAGCTCATCCATCGGTTTTCTCAGGGAGAAGTTTCTCGCGATGAAGCACGAAAAGAAAGGCTGCAAGGGGAAAAAGGTCGTACCGAAGAGTTATGTTTTCCGATTTAAACCCCCGACCCGGGAATTCTCTTTGGAGATCAAATTCGCCAAGACGAAGGTCGAGAAGGATGAGCTGATAGAGACTTTGGTAGCGATTCTCGACGCGTTGAAAGCCGATACGGCAATCGAGAGCTGAGGAGCTCTTTCCAATTCATTGGATCCATTCTGCAGCCGAAATCAGAGTTCATGCCCATTGAGCTTTGATGACCGGTTATCCGATCTTCGATCTCCTGGAAAGATTGAATGAGTTCACCGTTCGCACCTGAACCGTCTTTGAATCCGTCCCCTGCCAAATCGTTAGTTCTTTGCCAGCATTGTGAAATGCTGGGAGCGTCTGCGGCGATTCAGCCCGATCCGGAGCTTTCAGACGTCATTTATTGCAGCATCTGCCGGTTGCGATTCCATCTGTCTACCGAAGGGTCAAGAGTGATTGTAATTTCAGCGGAGGAGATGCCCGCTGATATCCGTTAATTGATTTAGAGCTATTACTTTATTTGTTCTGACAAAATGACGAAGGGTTAATGACGCTATGTATGATTCACTCAAAGGGAAAATTGCTCTGGTAACAGGGGCTGGTGGCGGAGTAGGGCGGGGATGCGCGGCGCGATTGGCTGCAGAAGGGGTCCGGGTCGTCATGATTGATATTGACGAGAAAGGGGGAAAGGAAACCCTCACCAAGATTCAGAGCTGAGGGTGGAGAGGCAGCTTTTCTGTTGGCCGATGTCAGTCAGACCCAGCACTGTCAGATGGCTGTGCAAAAGACCGTGGAAATCTTCGGGGGCCTCGATATCCTGGTAAACAATGCCGGCATTTTCCCTCGGGCATATCTTGAGGAAACTACCGAAGAGTTTTATGACAATATGCTGGGCATCAACTTGAAAGGTCCATTTTTCTTATGCAAGTATGCGGTTCCGATCCTGCGAAGCCGCGGAGGGGGGAGTATTATCAACACAGGGTCAGTGCACGGCCTGGGAGGTGATTCCAGACTGGTCGCTTACGCGGTTTCTAAAGGCGGACTTTTGACGATGACGAAGAATCTTGCCGTCGGCCTCGCCAAAGACAAGATTCGTGTCAACTACATGATCCCTGGCTGGGTCCTCTCGGCAACCGAACGGCGAATTCGAAGAGAGATGGGCCAGGACGAAAACTGGTTGAAGGAAAGAGAGTCTCGCCTCCCCATGGGAAGATACCAGACTCCTCAGGATTCAGCAAACCTGGTAGCCTTCCTCGCCTCGGACGAATCAGCGATGATCACAGGGTGCGTCCTCAATGTGGATGCAGGGCATTCGGTCCGGTGCATCGGGGCCGATGAATGAAGCATAGCTTGAATCTTGGAACCGCTATGTCGTGATAGCATCTCTTGTATTCTTTCTCGCGCTCTGCGTTTTTCTTGCCCCCGACTGTGACTTGAGAGCAAAGATAAAATAAAAAACCCTTATAAGGGTTCGCAGGATGTGGTTCATGCATCCGACAAAGGGAAACAAGACGTTCTCTTCACGAAGGTGAAAAGTAAGCCGTCGAAGGCAGAGCGGGAATTCCTTTTTAAGGAAATGGGTATTCCTAAAAACAAGTGGAATGAATATGAGGCAGAATATCGGATGCCGATCTCGCTAGGTGGATCCAATACCTTTTCCAATATCGAAGCGATCCCGAAGTCAAAAGCCAAATTGAAACACAAGGTTCAGAAGGACCTGGAAAAAAACTCCGTAAGAAGGAGATCAGTCTCTTCGAAGCCCAAACTAGAATTTTCAATTGGGAAAAAGATCCCATGGTGAAAGGGAAGTAGAAGGAACTGGGGTTAATTCAATTGGTTAGTAGGGAGGAAGGGTACTTGGGCATCCTGCGCCGAATGCTTCGTCCCTGCAGATTGCACTCTTTAAGTATGGGGGAAAAGATGCGAAAGTCTCATCGCATGGTTTGGCTGGTTGCCTTGACGCTTGGGTGTTCGGTACTTTTGAGCAGTGAGACAAGGCCTCACGCTCCCTTGGCCAAAAGGATTTTCCGTAACGATCCATCAAAGTACCAACAGCTCGCAGGGGTTCATGGGGGAGCAGGGTCGATGGGGATCATTCCCTTACTCAGCCATGAGGATTTCTACACCAATTTTCTTTTTCTGCATCGGGGACGATTAGCCCCCCGGTCCGGTATCGGCCATCACTTTCACAACCAAATTGAAGAGATGTTTTTCATCTTCGATAACAAGGCGCAGTTTACCGTTGATGGCCGGACGTCTGAATTGAGTGGGCCGGCTTCGGCGCCTTGCCGGATGGGCAGTTCTCACGCCATTTACAATCCGACGGATCAACCGACCGAATGGATGAATATTGCCGTTTCAACAGTCAAAGGCAGGTATGACGCATTTGACTTAGGCGATGATCGGGTTGGAGTGCCTCTGGATCCTAAACCGGTTTTCATCCATGCCCGTTTTGACCGGTCGCTCCTTAAAGAGGTTGTGGCGATGAATGGGGGGAAAGGGAGCGTGCGTTATCGAAGAGCGCTAGGACCCGAAGTGTTCCGCACCAATTGGGGGTACGTCGATCATCTGGTGCTCCCACCTCAAACGTCTCTCGGGTACCACCGCCATGATGGGGTTGAGGAAGTCTTCTACATCATTTCTGGGGACGGTAGCGTGACGCTAGATGGAGAAGTCGAGAAGCTCTCCAAAGGAGATGGTTTTGCCGTCTGTCTGGGTGAAGCGCACGGAGTTTCCAACCCAGGACAACAGGATCTGGAAATCCTGATCATTGGTGTTGCTTTGGAGAAGGGGAAATTTGATTTCACAAACCTGTCTAACGACTTGGAAGGTTCTGGGAAATAGATTGAATTTGGAGGGATCGACGTTTCTGCGGAAGTATTCGCCTCCTTCAGTCCTGGCTTTCATCATGTAAAATTTGACACGCTCAATGACTTGTCGCCTGCTCTTGGCGACTGCCAAGAAAAGCAACGGGGAAAGTATCGCCGCGGCGTGAAGAATCATCCTGGGTTGAGATTATCTTCCAAACGGAGGACGATCTAGGATTTGCAACCCTCATGGTAGACCCACGCATTTTTTGACTGCCCCGGCGTTACAGGATGAAGTCCCAACGGCGCACGTGTGGGATCATCCGAATTGTCGTAGATGCAGTTTTGCTCAATCAACCTTCGTTTATTTTTTCTTCGGTTTTGGCCCCAGGAGGTTCAATTCGAGGTCTGCGCCGACGAGGTCCTGCCCGCTGACGTTGCGGTAGAGTTCACTGTTTTCCATCATGAAGAAGTGTGAAGCGAAGCGGTTGGGGGCAACTTGGTCCCAGTCGGGGTAGCGTTCACGGTAACGCTGCATGTCCTCCGGCGTACCTTGCTTCGCCTGGAGGAAGGCGCGGCGTTTTTCGACGAACTCCGCAAGGGCCTTCCGGTTCTGCTCGTCCCAGAAGGCCGGATCGCGGGGCGTCAGGAGGATGACCACAGAGTTATCGCTCATGGTGGTTGATCTTCTGCGAAAAGAGGTACTTGAGGATTGGGACGTACATGAGGCCAGGAACACCAGAACGACTCGTGCGGCTTTCACGCTGGCTGAGGCCGCTCAGGATCAGGGTCTGGTCGAGGCCGACGACGGCTTGACTCGTGACCTGGACCTTGTCGAAGGTCACTTGGTCTTGCGCAGTTGTTGCGGTGTCCAGCAGGGCGAGGACACTCAAACGACCGGCCTCGACTGTGATGTGGACGCGCGGGGTGCCCTCCTCGCCCGGAGTGCGCAGCAGAGTCGGGGTGACCGCGAGCGTCGTCCCGAACGAGAAGGGTTTGATGTCGCCGCTGTTAAGCCCGGAAACCTTGAAAACGATCTCACCGCCGACGATGAAACGTAGCGGGAGTCCCGCTCAACGTGGTCAGGTGCGGCCGAGCGAGGACCGCCACCCGATTAGTCGACGCGTTTGCGATGTTGACGCTGTAGTCGACGGCCGCAACGAAGAGCCAGCCATGTTGGGCGAGGTTGATCAATTGCCCGGTCGTGCCTGGCGCCGCGAGGCCGACCCCGTTGGCGTTTCCGTTAGCGAAGTACGTAAAGTTCGTCTGCACTAATTTCAGAAAGTTGAACCCCACGCTAGTCTGGTCCAGCCTGATCAGGGTAAAAATGATCCCGTCGACCTCGATCATACGCTGGGTGTCCCCGACGTCGTCGGTCGTCAGGTCGAGGACATCCGACCGTCCGGCGAGGATTTTGCCCAGCATCTCCTTCTCCTTCGGGCTGCTCGTCCAACCGACGAGGGTGAGCCGGCCGCCGCGCCGTTCGACCGTTACATGGGACAAGTCACGAAGAAGCTCACGGAGAGCATTGACCTCTTGGTCCGGGCGGGCCTCTGCCTTCGGCGCATGGATGGTACGGTCGGCGGGGCCGGCAAGGGCGGGCCGACCGTTGCGTTGGCGAGAGGCCAGGTGGGGAGTAGCGTGATCGGCTCTACGGTAGGCAACGCAGTCTGGGCCAACCCGAGTGCCTCAAGACGTTTCCGGTAGGCAGTTGCCGTCTCGTGGAGGCCCGCGCCCTCGGCGAGGACTGCCAGGTTCTTAAGGGCAATGGCATTCGACGGGTCGCGGCGAAGCACCTCCTCGTAGGTGCCGATGGCCAACTCGGGGAGGCCGGTCAGGTAGTAAGCCTTTGCAAGATTGTTGTAAGACGGGACGTGACTGGGGCGGATCGAAACAGCATTCTCGAGCAGGCGGGAGGCCAGGAGCGCTTCTCCCCGCCAGAGCAGCATCGTTCCCAGGTTGTAGAGCGCCTCAGCGTTTGTAGGATCGAGCGTTAACGCTCGCTGAAACCCCACGATCGCCTGGTCGTTCTCCCCTTGCAGCGCGAGCAAGCTGGCCAGCAGGAAGTGCGCTGCCGCATCGAGCGGGTTGTCTTGGATTGCAAGCTTCGCCTCGAGTCTGGCGTTATCCGTGTCGCCTCTCGTGAGGGCATCCCGAGCGGCCTGATAGTGCTTCTCCGGTGGCTGCGGTTTCGACGGCTGCACCTGGGCGCTCGCGGGCATGGAGCCTATGGCCAGCAGAGCGATGGCCGTGAAGAGAGCAATACCCTTCGACAGGTGAGATTTTCCCCTGAAGTGTTCTGCCATTGGTGCTTTCCTCAGTTTAGGAGAAGACCTTACTAATACAAACTTGAAAAGTAAAGTGACACCTTGTCCTTCGAGATAAACAGCGGCTTGTCAGTCAAGACTCAATGAGATCCGGCTTGTGGACTTTAGGAAAGTAGTCGTTAGGCGGGATCTGGCCGTCGCACTTCGAACCGAAAAGCGCTCTTATAAATTAAGGAATTTAAGTCGAATGAGTTCTAGCTTAAGATTTTTTTCGGTACTCCTTCAGAAAGCCTTCGAACATGACACGATGGGCTTCTTCCGAGGAAAGCAATCGAATGCAGAGATCCTGAGTGACGTAATCCTCACCCTCACACAGGCGAATGATCTTGTTGTATTGTGCGACGGCGCCCTCCTCTGCTTTAATGACTCCTACGATCACGCTGATCACATCGGTTGTGTCGTTAGGGGGTTGCAATGCGACCTGGCCGAATCTTAGTTTCAGTGATCCGGGTACCGATCCCCCCAGCTGCTTAATTCGATCACCGAGTTGTTTCGCATGCATCAATTCCTCTGTGATATCTGCCGCTAAAGCTTTTTTAATTTCCTCTGCACGGACCCCATCCAGGTTGATCGAGTTCGAAAGATAGTTAGTCACTGTCTCCAATTCCATGCTGTAAGATTTCAAAAGTTCCTCAACGATATTCTTTCGTGTGGGCTTTGCCATGGCGAGAATCCTCCTATGAAATGTTTCGAAAGATGAGTGATAAAGTCTGAGTACCGGTACATCACTGGCAGAGGGAAGTCGGGCATTTGTCCGTGCACAACGTCCTCCAACCACCGCGATTCTAGTGATTTCAGAACGCAATTACAATGTTTACCTATTGAGCCATGGAAGGGGAATTGTCCTTTTTCGGAATTACTGCGGTTGGGGCAATTTGAACAGATGAGGAAATCAGGCGATTTGCTGGATATCATAATTATGGTCACGAATACTCTTTGATCAACAGCTTCAGCCAAACTGCCCTTACACCCCTGAAGGTAAGAAGAAATAGCGCCGGGTTGGTGGACCCGGCCTACAAAATATGGGCAAGTCTCTAAGATTGTAGGCCACGTGCCCTCACACGGCGCTCTCAAATTCTTTCACATCACCCCTCAAGCTGGGTTGGGATTGAAGTTATCCGCGTCATTGGAGAGGAGTGAATACTTGATGGGCCTTAATGGTGAGGGAGATTCTTGTGGGAATTGCTGAAAGGAGAAATAGAATTATGAGCTTTGAAGAGCGTTAGTTTCCATTATCCGATTCTTCGTGTCTAAGGAGGAAGGGGCCCTCATGGTCCTGGGACCCTTGAGTGGCTTTGTTTTGGCTCTCCCCCGCCAGGTCACTTTCCATTCGGCGACCTAGATAGTACGCAAACCACTGGCTGCCTTTAGTGCATACTTTTTCAATCCCCTGCAGGTTGGCAGTCATCTTTGTCTCAAATTCCTTCAGCGATTTCTCGAGCAAGTCCCCGAGGGCTCTATCGAGATAATTGGACTTTGCCACAGGTTCGTAAGTGTTCTTCAATTCCTCGAAGGCTTCTCGGATGTGCTGGGAAAAGGAATTTCCCAAGCGAATAAAATCTTCACATCCTTGAAGAAACTTCTGAATCTCTTCGTCGGAAATTCGCTGACTCATATTCGTGACCATTCCTCACTCATCAAGTCGCCGCCTGAGACTTTGTTCTTTCAGTCATCGCTTCCTGTACCTTTTTCGGAGGAGAAGCAACCCGGCCCAGGGCCGTTCCCAGATAAAAAGAGTACCACTGCCCACCCTCGGTGCAGATGTTATTGATCCCATCGAGATTCGTTAGGACTTTCCTCTCAAGACTCTCGAACGATCGCACCATCATTTCGGCAACTGCCGTCGCCAAGAAATGAGTTTTCAGAGATAGCTCAAGAGCGGCCTTGAATTCATGCAGAGCGGTATCAATATTCTGGGAGAACAAGAGACCCGTTTGCATGAGGTCATTACTGATCTGTAAAAGCTTATTGACGTCTTCTTCCTTTAGGCGGAGATGCTGACTCTTGCTGTCACTCATTGGGAATGCTCCGAGAAAAATTTTTTAGAGTTTATCTGATTCTACTGGGGAAAGACAGCCAAAAAGGACATGCTTGCTATCCTGTTTACTGAATAGCATCCATCCTTCCAATCTAGCTTTCACTGCTTTCCTGAAAATATCCACCCCCTTGCTTTTGGATGGGAAATGCGGCAAGTCCCTCCATCTTTACAAGCGAATGCCCAATAAAGCTTCAAAAGTTGGGTAAAGTCGTAATTATATCAATGAACCCAAGTACTTAGAGAGCAATTCCTCTACAAGGAGTCCATCGGTTAAGGGGTTGAGTGAGTTGTGAGTTAGGAATTAAATTTCTTCAAAGGTGTCAAAAGCTCCATCCCAACCAAGCGTTCGTCATGGTTTCCGGTCTCACGTGCCCAAACCACTCGGCCGGAATTCCTCGATTTTCCTTCAAAGTCAAGGGATAGGATACTCCCGGGTTTCAGTAACCGAGACATAATGAGACAGGCGCCACGCTGACTGACGTTTTTAGTCATCGTAATCTCTTCAAATTGAAGGTTATCAGCGTCAAAACCACGAATCGATGTGATGATTTGGAGATTGTGTCGAGTCGCTTCCGTCTGCCTTGATTCGATGGCCGTACGATAGGCATCATAGATCGAAATTCCCCAGACCGCCAAAGGGAAGAGGGTCAATATAGAGCTGGTGAATCCACGATCGCCGAGACTTGGGCTGGCCGAGACAATGAGCCGCAGAGCCACCACAAAGTTAAAGAGGCAAATCAGCAAGGTTCCTTTTAGATAGGCCTTGCTCTGTAACTGGCCTAGTCCAGGAAAGAGCAAAGAGAAGAGGGCGGCCTTCTTTCCAAACTTAGAGTAGTAACCTAAGTTTTGCGGATACCTTTTTGACATGCTTTTCCCCTCAAAAATCGCTGCTACTCCTATCGGCGGAACGACAAGGAGCTTTAATGTTCGACAAGAGATGTAGGCAGAACACCCTCGGAGCGTGCCTTAAAGCCAAAAGGGAGTCCTTTCTAACGAAGCCGTTTATCTTTATTTTCGATATTCTTATTGACTGGCTTTCAAAGAGCAACCTAGAATCCAAGGGTTCGAACCAGTGGACAACTATTCCTGATAAATCAGAACATCAAAAGGGTAACGGCTCTTATGTCTAAGCACCTGTCTGTACCCAAAGACGCCGAAGTGGGAGCGCCTACTCGAACTCGCTATTGGGTAATCGTTTTTGCAGTGACTCTCGCGATCGTAACTTATATCGATCGAGTGTGTATTTCGCAAGCGGCGCCCGCAATGATGCGCGATTTGCATCTGAGCAAGATTGAGATGGGTTATGCGCTTTCAGCATTCATCTGGGCCTATGCGCTTTTTGAGATTCCCGGAGGATGGCTTGGGGATTGGATAGGTCCCCGAAAAGTGTTGATGCGAGTAGTGATTTGGTGGTCGTTCTTTACAGCAGCGACTGGTTGGGCGTGGAATCATACTTCCCTTGTCATTACGCGCGCATTGTTTGGGGCAGGGGAGGCTGGTTGTTATCCGAACCTTACCAAGGCGTTTACAATCTGGCTGCCTTCGGATGAACGCGTACGAGCTCAAGGCATCTTGTGGATGAGTTCACGTTGGGGAGGAGCTTTTACCCCAATTCTCGTCGTGTGGATTTTTCACTACCTCACATGGCGTCAAACATTTGAATTTTTTGGGCTTATTGGCATTGTCTGGGCCGTGATCTTCTTTTTGTGGTTTCGAGACAATCCAAAGGATCACAAGGGCGTCAATGCAGGGGAGCTGGCCTTGTTGAAGGGGGCGGAGATGAACGCCTCCGGCCATGGCGATGTCCCTTGGAGAAAGATGCTAACGTCACGGAGCATTTGGCTGCTATGGCTGCAATATGCAGCGGCAAGTTATCCGTGGTATTTCTACATAACCTGGTTGCCGACTTACCTCAAAGAGTCTTATCATCTGGAGCCGCAAAAGGCTGCTATTTTGGCCGGACTTCCCCTCTTCTTTGGAGGGATTGGTTGCTTCTTTTCTGGTTGGATCTCACCTCGTTTGACTCCCGTGTTTGGAAGCGTAGCCAGGACGCGGCGCATTATGGGCACCACCGCCTGTATTGGCGCCTCCACGATGCTCTTAACGTCCAGTCAGTTGAAGGACCCCATCTGGGCCGCCATCCTCATGGGCTTGGCCAGTTTCTCCAATGATCTCATGATGCCTGGAGCCTGGGGGGCGTGTATGGATGTCGGTGGAAAATACGCCGGAACACTTTCTGGGTCAATGAATATGATGGGAAATTTGGGAGGCGCCTTAGGGCCAGTCACCACGGGTTACATCTTGCAAGCAACCCAGGATTGGTCGATTCCTTTTTACCTTGGTTCAGGAATCTATTTGATTGGAGCCGTTGCGTGGATGTTTATTGACCCCGTGACGCCGCTCGAAAGAATCAAGTCGCCAGAACTTCAGGTCAATCTGCAAGTTTAGTCGGCCTTTTCCTCAGACTTTCGCGCTGATTTCCTGAGACTTCAGTACCATGACCCGCGCATTAAAGGCACTAATTTAGCCTGGCCCTTGCCCAACCGGTTACAGAAGATGCCAGGCTTAGGGTTCCATGCTGCAACTGAATGTTCAATCCCCGCGCGAGGCTGATTCCGCAAAGACTGTTTCTCCTGCCGCCAATTCGTAACTTGGCTCAAGTGCCGTTCCAAACACGCGCGCCCGTTCATCATCAAATTCTCCTTCCCAGCGAGCCACGACGACTGTGGCAAGGCAATTCCCCAGCACGTTGACCGAAGTCCTGCCCATGTCCATGATCTCATCAACACCGAAGAGAACAGCCACACCCTCGGGAGGCAAGCCAAAGGAATGAAGTGTCGCAAGCAGGATGACCAGAGAAGCGCGCGGGACGGCGGCTACGCCTTTGGAGGTAATCATCAGCGTCAACATCATCAGCAGTTGTCTGCCGAATCCAAAATGGATGCCAGTAGAAAATTCAGCTGCCTGAGCTACGAATACGGAAGCCATGGCCAGGTAGAGGGTTGTCCCGTCGAGGTTAAAACTATATCCGGTCGGCATCACGAATCCCACGATGCGTTTGGGCACCCCGAGCCGCTCCATGAGTTCCATGGCTTTGGGGAGTGCGGACTCGCTGCTCGTGGTCGCAAAAGCGATGGCGCAAGGCTCTTGTACGGCCCTCAAAAATTTCCGGATTGGCACGCGGGCAATCCAAGCAACAGGGCCCAGCACCCCGAGGATGAAAAGTGCCAAAGCCAAATACAATGAAAAGATCAGCAATCCCAGATTGACTAGGACTCCCAATCCTTTATGCCCGATGGCAGCAGCCATGGCTGCCCCGACTCCGAAAGGAGCAAATTTCATAATATAGCCGGTAAACTTGAACATCACTTGGGAGAGACTTTCACAAAAAGCCAGGATGGGCGCCGCTTTTGGGCCTATTGTCGATACGGCCATCGCAAAGAGCACAGAAAAAGCGACGATCTGCAGGACGTCTCCGCGAGCCATAGCCTCGATCACACTGGCGGGAAAGATATGGACAATGGTTTCGATGAATGTCTTTGGATGGGTCTGGGCGATTGTCCCTAATTCACTCGTATCTGTCTTGAGTGGCACACCGATCCCTGGTCTTGTCCAGTTCACGACCGCCAATCCAATAAATAGAGCCGCGGTGGTGACCACTTCAAAATAAATCAGGGCTTTTAGCCCCATTCGCCCCACTTTCTTGAGTCCACCGCCACCGGCGATTCCAACAACAATCGTTGAAAAAATTAAGGGGGCGATGATCGATTTGATGAGATTAAGAAAGATGTCGCGAAGGAAATAGGATTTGATTCCAAGGGCCGGGTTAAGCCAGCCCAGTAGTCCTCCGAGGATTAGCCCGAGCATGATCTGACTGGTCAAAGAAAGCGAGTACCATTTCCTTGGCGATGTCTCTTGACCAGAAGAAGCTTGAGGGGGCATGTTCATAGAAAGCCATCAATCACTTCGTCTCAACTTAAATGTGCTGAATCTTAGCACATTCGACATTCAAGAGGTGAGGCGCCCCCTGACGCTTCGAGAATGGAAGAGTCAAATGCTTTCTGAGCGGTGAAGCCGGAGACGGCCCCTTTAGAGAGCTCAATACCGCCTTGGTTTGCTTCTTCATTCGAAAAAGGAAATTCTTGGCTTTAAGGCGTTTCACGCGCAGCTAAAAAGACAAAGATAATGATAAGATGGCGGCTAATATGAATCTTGGCTAACCTAACTCAACCATGGAATCACACGAATCCACAGCTTTCATGTTCCTGTTCAATATTCTGGTCATCCTGTTCCTTGTACTGCTGAATGGCTTCTTTGTCGCAGCCGAGTTTGCGATTGTCAAGGTCCGCTCCATCCAGATCGATCCGCTCGTAAAGCGGGATGTCGAGAGGGCTCGGGCAGCAAATCATGTGATTCATCATCTGGATGCTTATCTGTCTGCAACCCAGTTGGGAATCACTCTAGCGAGTTTGGGGTTAGGATGGTTAGGGGAACCGTTTGTTGCCTCCCTGCTGAGGCCTGTTCTTCACTCTTTAGGCATTCAGTCTATTTCCGTTGTCACTTCTTTATCGTTTGGAATCGCCTTTGGATTTATTACCTTCTTACATATCGTTTTGGGAGAATTGGCTCCCAAATCGTTAGCCATCCGGCGAGCGAAGTCCACGGCACTCTGGGTCGCTGTTCCTTTGACCCTATTTTATAAAGCCTTTTATCCTGCCATCACGGCCCTCAACGCAGCCGCCAACGTGATTCTGACAGGAATTGGCATTGAACCCACCAGTGAGAAAGAACGGATTCACTCTGAAGAGGAAATCCGCACCCTGTTGGCAGAGGGAGAGAGCTCAAGCGCACTCAATTCTTTGAGCCGCAGTATCCTCTTAAATACTTTCTCCCTCCGAAAGCTAAAGGTCAGGAATATTATGGTGCCGCGGAATCGGATCGTGTCGCTGTACGCGGAAAAACCGATGGCGGAGAATCTGTCGATTGCACGGGCTAGCGATTACACGCGATTTCCACTTTGCCGGGAAACACTCGACCTGGTCCTCGGGATGGTTCATATCAAGGAACTGCTTTGGCTCATCCAAACCAAAGGGCTGGATGCGAAGCTGGAAGAGATTCGAAGAGATATCTTGTTTGTCCCGGAGTTCGTGAACCTGGAAACCCTTCTCTCCACCTTTCTCGAAAAACGGTCTCATATGGCAATCATTGTGGACGAGTTTGGCGGGACTCTGGGAATGGTGACTCTCGAGGATGTTCTTGAAGAACTCGTCGGGGAGATTCAAGATGAATTTGACCAGGAACAACCCCTGATACGTCCCATCAAAGAGAATGAATATCTGGTAGATGGCAGCATTCCGCTACATGATCTGGAAGAGGCTCTTGGAGTTCAGTTCGGGGACCATAGCGACGCGGCTACGTTGGGAGGCTTTCTGATCGATCAGTGGCAGGACATCCCTCCTGAGGGAACAGAATGGACTTACGGAAACTTGAAATTCGTTGTTATCAGAGTTGAAAAACTGAGAGTCAGTCAGGTATCGGTCCAAGTGCTGAAGAACGATAAGAGCTGAGAAAACGGAAAGGAGAAGGCAGGAGGCAGAGGGCAGAACGCTGAAAGCAGAGCGGCAAAAGCAGGAAGGAGGATTGGATTGATTAAGGTAGACAAAATCAGCAGTCCAATACTCGATGGTTGAGTTTCTTGTGGCTTATTCCTAAAATCCAAGCATTTCATGATTCGATATAGACTTATTTTTGCCTACCGCAATCTGCCTTTTGCCGTCTGCCTTCTGCCTACGGCTTCCTGATTTCCCCCTTCCCCTTGCCTTGCCCTAGAGCAGATCTGACGATTGCTGCCTGCTCCTTAAGATGAATTTTCAGCGACCCGGTTGCAGGGCTAGCACTCTCAGGTCGACCGACATAGCGCAGGGTCTGCGGCGCTCGCAATTCGGCATAGAGTCTATCCTTGACGAACGTCCAGGCACCCATGTTCCTGGGCTCTTCCTGAACCCACACAAATTCAGTGGCATTCGGGTACTTTTTAAACTCTTTCTTGAATAAATTTCTCGGGAAAGGGTAAAGTTGTTCGAGTTTGAGAATCGCGCAATCGTCGATTTGATTCTCAACGGCATATTCGAGCAAGTCATAGCAGACTTTGCCGCTGGCTATGATAACCCGAGCGACCTTTTCTTTATTCAGTCGATCCGTAGCATTGACCAGTTCCTGAAAATGCCCATCGGCCAGTTCGTCGAGAGTCGAAGAGGCTTTGGGGTGACGCAACAGACTCTTGGGTGTGAAGATGACCAAGGGTTTGCGGATACCTCGCCCCTCTTTGCCCCCGCGCATCTGACGACGCAGCAAGTGAAAGTACTGCGCTGCCGACGTACAGTTGCAGATCTGCAGATTGTTTTCAGCGCACAATTGGAGGAACCTTTCAATACGGGCACTGGAATGTTCCGGGCCCTGTCCCTCATAGCCGTGGGGCAGCAGCATGACGAGGCTGACCGGCTGCTGCCATTTGGCCTCTGCGCCTGAAATAAATTGGTCAATGATCGTCTGGGCGCCGTTGGCGAAATCACCGAACTGGGCCTCCCAGATGACTAGTGTCAAAGGGTCGGCAACACTGTATCCAAATTCAAAACCCAACACGGCGGCTTCGGACAGGAGACTGTCGTAAACATGAAACTTGGCCTGGGCCGGAGTGATGTGCTGTAAGGGAAGATACTCGTGGCCATTCATTTCATCGAACAAGATGAGATGGCGCTGGCTGAAGGTGCCGCGTCCCGAGTCCTGTCCGCTTAACCTCACGGGAGTCCCATCGACCACAAAAGTGCCAAAAGCCAGCGCCTCGGCGAAGGCCCAATCGACATCGCCGCCTGAATTGACCGTTTGGCGGCGCTTTTCGAAGAAACCCAATCACTTTCCGATGAACGTGAAAATCTTGGGGGAAAGTAGTCATGGCCATGGTGATTTGGCTAAGCAACTCCTTACTGACTCCGGTCGGGATGGATGAGTGGGGTGTTTCGATCCCTTCGGGCGAGACGGCACTCATCTCCTCAGGAACGAAGACATCGACTCTCTTTTCTAAATCTGCGAAGGCCTGTTCGAGCCTCTGAAAATAATCCTGCCGGATCTGTTCCACTTCATCCGAGGTGATGGTCCCTTCACGCAGCAAGCGTTCGGTATAAAGCTCACGCACCGACGGATGATTGCGAATCTTACGATACAAAATCGGCTGCGTGAAGCTCGGGTCATCCGCTTCGTTATGTCCATAGCGGCGGTAACAAAACATATCGATCACAACATCCTTCTTAAAGCGGCGGCGGTACTCGTAGGCAACTTGCAGGGCGCGAATGGCGGCTTCCGGGTCATCTCCGTTTACGTGAAAAATCGGGGCCTGAACCATTCTTGCGACATCGGTGCTGTAAGGTGTGGAGCGGGCGTCGTCTGGAGCGGTCGTGAATCCGATCTGATTGTTCACGATCAAGTGAATCGTGCCATCCGTACGATAGCCATCCAGTTGAGAGAGGTTGAGGGTCTCGGCCACGATCCCTTGTCCCGCAAAGGCGGCATCACCGTGGATGAGAAGAGGAATGAACTGATCCCTTCCTTCCGGTTTATGACGGTTCTGCTTGGCGCGTACAATCCCTTCGACAACCGGATTCACCGCTTCCAGGTGGCTGGGATTGGGGCAGACGGACACCGTTATTTCTTTTCCCGACTGCGTGACGTGGCGGCCGCTGGCCCCCAGATGGTATTTCACATCACCTGTTCCTAAAGCCGAATAGGGGTCCACATTCCCTGCAAATTCGGAAAAAATCTGCGTGTAGGGTTTTCCGATGATATTGGCCAGCACATTAAGACGGCCTCGATGAGCCATGCCAATGACTACCTCGCGGACATCCTGCCCGCCCGCGATTTCAAGGAGCTCATGAAGAATCGGGATGAGGGTCTCTGCGCCTTCCCCGGAAAATCGTTTATGTCCAACGAACTTTGTATGCAGGAAATGTTCAAAGCATTCCGATGCCGTCAGTAGTTTCAGGATTCTTTTTTTTGTGGCAGGTTCGATGGGCCAGTTATTCCGGCTTGGCTCCATGCGCATTTGCAGCCAGCTCTTCTGCTCAGGATGTTGGATGTTCATATATTCCACGCCAATCTTGCCGCAGTAGGTCTGGCGCAGGGATTCGAGGATCTCCCTAAGGGTGGCTGTGGGCTGAGGCGCGTCTCCGAGCTTGGCACTTAACCCTCCCGTAATAAATGAACGATCCAGGTCCCAAAGGGTCAGCCCGTAATTAATTGGATCCAATTCATAATGGTAGGCAGATTCGCTTCCCAGTGGGTTCAGATCTGCAATCAGGTGTCCTCGAACTCGATAGGCATTGATCAATTGAAGTACGCGGGCCTGTTTTTCGGTCTCTTCCCTTTGCGTGGAAAGACCAAGCAGTGCGGGATTCCGGTCCGGAGCCCAACGCAAAGGGCGGTACGGAACCTTTAGATCGGAAAAAATCTGATCGTAGAAGTCTTCTTCACCCAGAAGGAAATCTTGCACTTTGCCTAGAAACATTCCGGACTCGGCCCCCTGAATCACCCGATGATCGTAGGTGCAGGAAATCGTCATGATCTTGCTAATCCCCAGCAGGGTAAGGGTTCCGGGAGCCATCCCATGGTATTCAGCCGGATAGTCAATCGTTCCCGAGGCAATGATCGCGCCCTGTCCAGGAACCAGTCGGGGAATCGATGACACTGTCCCTACAGTACCAGGATTCGTCAATGTGATTGTAGTTCCCTGAAAATCCGTTGGCTCAGCTTTTCCGGTTCGAACCAGGTCAATGAGGTGATTGAGCTGCGAATAAAATTGCTGAAAGTCGAGTGAGCCAGCATTTTTGATGTTCGGAACCATTAGGAGCCGACTTCCGTCTTTTCTTTCCACATCGACCGCGACACCCAGATTGATTCTAGAGTGATCTAATCGGCCATGGTGGCCATCCGTTTCTGTGTAAGCGCTGTTCAAATTGGGAAAGGTTCGCAGGGCCCTAACGATGGCCCAGCCGATGAAGAGGGTATAGGAGATACGGCCCCCACCGGTCAATCCAAGGTATTGATTGATCAACCTCCGATTTTCTTCAAGGACCTTAATGGGAATCTGGCGTTGAGAGGTAGCCACCGGAAGAGCAAGACTGGCTTCCATATTTTCTGCGATGGTTGCAGCTGACCCGCGGAGTAATACAACTTGTTCTAAATCTGCTCCTTCTGCCCGCTTTCCTGCATCCTGGGGAGCTGTCCCGACGAGGACTGGTGATGGGGACGAAACTATATTTGAAGAGATGACGGATACAGGCTTCTCGCTGTCAGGTTCTTGCCCCTCGGCAACGGCATCAAAAATTCTCCGCCAGCGTTCGTCCACCTGAGCAGGGTCTTCGAGGTACTGACCGATCAACCCCTCGACAAATGCAGCGTTCTGACCTAGCGTATCGAGATATTCCCGCCACTTCTCATCGATTTCAGTTATGGATTTAGCCATCTTCTTTTCTTGATCTGTCCTTTGTCTCAGTCTCATTCGACATCACATTAGCGTGTCCGAAGTCTTTGGACACAAGTCGAAGCACAAAAATTTTGTCAGGTCATGGGGGGAGAGGCAAGTTATATCTCAGCATCTAACGGCAGACTTGCCCGTCTGTCATATTGCGTCTAGAAAACATCCTGGGTTTGTAGCACTGGCGTTCTCTCCTGTATTGGCCTCTCACTAAACTCTCTTGAAAACAATGGCATTTCGAAGCTTCAGTTCAGAGATGCTTCGGGTCACTGTGTGTAATACTTTTCACAATAATTCCTCAAACGGGCAACCGCAATTCCGTTGAGGAAGAAGAAGGGTTTCTTGTCTCGAAGCCATTCCATTCATTAAATCAATGATTTAGCATTTAGTTTGTCGTTTAAACCAAATGGAAACCGGGGTGCATGAGTTGGAACGTATCTGTGCTCTAATTGATGGGCAGTTCATCTTTCGTTCCTTTCATTGATTTTGAATCAATAATCCGAACATAGGTCCTGCTACGGTGTCATAGAGCTGCCAAAACCAGGCCCACTGTCCGAATTTTATCTTTAAAAATGAACAATCTTGCTCCAGACGACCCACAAAAACCCGTCCATGATCGTCAATGCACGCGTCACCAAGTCGAACTTCATTTCAGGCTGGGTGGCAAAGATGAGCGAGGAGATTTTTTTGAAGAAGAGGTTGTTACCCGCGATCTCAGTGAGTGTGGCGGGAGCTTCACTTCCAAGCGGACTATCAAGGTTGGATCGACGTTCAGCTTGGCGGACCGCACAGGGTTTATCTCTATGATCACGATCTCCTGGGGAAAGGTTGTAGACCACCTGAATACAGGGATGTATGGGTTCCGTTTCCTGTTTCCTCTGGAAGATTAGCCAGTCCCACCTTGCAACACCCAATTATCAGCAGACAATTTAGACCTTTCCTGAAGTGACTCCAAGGCGACGTCCGGATCTTTCTTCGAAGAGAGGGTAGGCCGTGGAGTCGACTGACAATTCGAGTCTGCATACCGGAGTTGCCGACCCATTCAGAGTTAAACTAAATTCCGAAGTTGTCTGGGTGTTGCCAGGTTGAGCGGGCGCTCCGTCGCACGCTCGATAAACAAGCGAAGAGGACAGCGCCCGACGCACGAGTTCCGCTTGCGAGGGTATAGCGCTTCGAGGAATAGCGTTGTGTGTAAGAGAAATCTTGTTATCAAAATAGACAGAATTATGTCCGTTTATTACAATGAGCGCAAAATAGCATGATCTCCTTGACGCTTTTTGACTTATAAACCCATAGGACTCATATTCAGATGCGAATTAGTTAGGACTTTCCGAAATGGTACAATTTGCAGAATTCCGCCTAATTATTAGTTAGGCACCATCCCATGCAGACAACACAACCGCTACTTCTAAAACCACGGCGTCTCAAAATTATCGGGCTTGGCATTGTGTCTTTAGCCTTTGTAATTATTGGCGTGTGAATGCTTCGTGAAGTTGTATGGTTGGGCTGGCTGAGTATTGGATTCTTCGGCTTGTGCTTGCTCGTCTCGATGGTTTTGATGCTTCCGAATGCCTCGTATCTAGAGCTGAATTCCGCGGGATTCACGATGTGTTCTCTCTTTCGAGCGCACACCATTCTTTGGGTGGATGTCTCAACCTTTGGTGTCGGCAGAATCATGGGAAATAAGATGGTGATGTTCAATTTCGTAGATTCCTATCAGGGATCGTCAAAGCTGAGGACCTTCAACACCGGGGTGACTGGATTTGAGGCCGGCCTTCCCGATTCGTATGGGCTCAAGCATGATGAGCTTGCTGAATTGATGAATAAGTTTAAGGCTGCGTCAAATGATGCCTAACCGATTGTACAACCCCGACCAAGAAGCAAGCCGCTGGGCTGGTTAATTCAATCATTCAGGCCCAGCCATTGATGAGTTGAACAGGCCTACTGCGGCGTGAGGAATCAGTTTATGGATCCTTTGTTCATCAGCTTAGTCTCTGCCTGCACTGCCCTTGTGGCATCCATAGCCGGGCCACTCGTCACTCTTGCTGTCGCGAGGCGTCAATTCAATGCAAACGTTCTCTCGGCGAATCGCCAGAAATGGATTGAAACGTTTCGGGATTTGCTGGCCGAATTGATCTCGCTGCTCGTTTCTGTCCTGGTCGTGAAGACGGGGTGGAAAGACCAATGGAACAAAGGCCTGGGTCCAGTCACATCGGATCCCGCCTTGCTCGTTAAGCTCGAACGCATTGTGCTTGTCCAGTGGAAGATCCGCTTGCTTATCAATCCCACCGAAGCCGATCATCAGGAACTTTACCGAACGATTGAGATAGCATTCCAAAGAATACAATCTGAGGATATGCGTGAAGGTGAGGTCGAAGCAGACATCGAGACCATTACGCGGTTGGGGCAGGCGATTCTGAAGCGAGAATGGGTGCGAGTCAAAAAAGGGATTTAGGCTAAAGCCTAGTCGTCGACTCAGTCGCAACCTGCGAACAGCGGATGCCTGAATGGTCAACCAATATCGGAGATCGCAAATGAGTCAGCCGAGTGAACTCGGGATGAAAATCAGGTTCTTCCCCTCAGACTATCAGTTGCGGAAGTGGTTTGAAAAGAATCACGTCGCGGCCCGAGAACTTTGGGTTGGTTATTATAAGAAGGTATCTGGCAAGCCAAGCATCACCTGGCCCGAGTCCGTCGATGAAGCCCTGTGCGTTGGCTGGATTGATGGGATCCGCAAAAGGCTGGATGACTGCAGCTAGATGATCCGTTTTTCTCCGCGAAGACCTGGTAGTATTTGGAGTGTTGTTAATGTCAGGAGGGCCCAAGTACTCATAGCTGAGGGCCGGATGAGCGCTTCTGGCCTCAAAGCTTTTCGGCGCCGGCGAGAGAATAAATCAGGCGTCTACTCTTACGAACAGCGCCGAGCCCAGCTTGAGGAACCTTACAGGGGCAGGTTGAGGGAGAACAAAGCCGCTTGGGATTTCTTTCGGGTTCAGCCTCCTTCCTACAAAAAGGCGGCTGGTTGGTGGGTGATCAGCGCAAAAATGGAAGAGACGCGAAACAAGCGCCTGGAGAAGCTTATCGAAGACTCTGCCCGCGGACTGAGGATCACTCAGTTCACACCCCGGAAGTCATCAAAATGAGGAAGTAGTAGCCGCCAGGCTTCGGAAGGGGGAGATTGCTGTTGCATTGCCCACCGACTTACTGCTCGATTAGGTCTCTTTTTTGGCGCCCCCTACCCACGAAATATTTTCACTTCACAAGTCAAAATCCCCTTTTCCCCCGTGGTAATTTCCTCATGAGTTCGCACCGAATAATCTGTGATGACAGCAGGCGAATGCAAAAGCACATTGCCGGGTGATGGCCAAGATGCTAGTCTGAAGCCAGCTGAGATCGAAGGACCAAGGTGAATGATGCTGCACGGCAAATCCAACCCCTCCTCCAAAAGAAAGAATTCCGAGACTCTGTGTCTCCTGTCACCATTCTCCCGGGATGAAAGTCCCAGAGCTGACCGGGAAGTCCCACCCAAGCAGAATCGGCCCAGGAGAGTTCGTTTTGAAAAAAGTGTAGGGCAAGGCTTTTTGATCGTGATGTTGCTCTTCACTTCTTTGGTCCTGCTACCGCCGGTTGGGCAGGCTCAAACACCGGCAAAGCAAAGGCAGGCCAGGCACCGAGCCAAACCGTTCAGCCCCAAGCGCCAGCGGCGGCGCCTTCATTGCCGTCCCCTCCTAATCAAGGGATTCCCCTGCCGCAGATTGCAGATCGGGCCGAGGAGTTGGATCAGCTGTTACAGGAAATTTCGAATCAATTAGCGTCAACGACAGGACTACTTCCATCCGAAGATGCGGCGAAAGCGCAGGATAAGGTGATCTCTGATCGCTTGCAACAAGTAGAACACCTACTGGACGGCAATCCGAGCACTCTGGAACTCCGAGACGAAGATCTCTACTGGAGTACTCTGAGCCAACAATACGCCGCCCAGCGCAAGCTTCTGAAAACCAGGGCTGCCGACCTGGAAGACCAGATCCGGCTGCTTGAGGAGCAACAAGTCCAGTGGCAGTCCACCTGGGATCAGATTCACAATACCCCTGGGATTACAGCTGTCATCGACCGAACCCGGCAAAAGCTCGACGCGATCCGGATCACACGCCAGCGGGCCAAGGAGCAACTCAGCCAGGTCCTGACATTTCAAAACCAAGTCTCGCAACAGGATAAGCAAATTTCCGACGTGCTGACTAAGCTGGAAATTGCTCAAGAACGCTTGCGTGGTCGCTTGCTGGAGAGGGACAGCCATCCGCTTTGGGAACCTCGCGAGTTACGCAAGGCTGACCAGTCAGTGAGCATGCTATTCCGTCGACCCAACGATCGAGAAATAACGAGCACAGAGGATTATTTACGCGCCAAAAAAGGCCGCATGTTCGCCATCTTGTGCCTTTTTGTAATCGGTTTAATGACGGCCTTCAAGTTGAAACATTATGTTAGCTCGGGGACACCTCCGGGAGTTTCTCCGGAAGCCGCGGAGGTTTTCGCTCGCCCCTTCTCAATAGCACTGCTCCTGTCCTTGCTGGGAATAGTCGGTCAACTTGGCATTGTTCCAAGCGATATGGCCATTGTCGTCTACCTTCTTGGCTTGATTCTGACGTTGCGATTGTTTCCACCTCTGCTGGAGCCTGGATTGCGGCCTTTTCTTTATACGCTGGCCGCATTCAATCTGGTTGAGGGGGTACGAGTCTTAATACCATATCATCCGGTGCTGACGCGGGAAATCTCAGTTATTACCGTCTTAGCCGCGATCGTTCTTTTTGTGTGGCTCGCGCGATCGATCCCGGTTGCGCCAACCGCAGATTTCCGGCCGGCGCCCGATTGCGATGGTCGTCGGGTTCCGGGTCGGGGTGTTCTTGCTAGCTGCCTCTCTCGCGGCCAATATTTTTGGCTATGTTGCCCTGTCTCTAGTCCTCAGGCGGGGAGCGCTCATCGGCGCCTTTATAGCGGCTGCCTTTTACAGCACGGCACGCATCCTTTCTCTGATTCTAATTATTGCTTTGCGCAGTGACCGGGGCCGCTCCCTGACCCAAGGGCACCGGGAGACCGTTGAGCGCTGGGGCGAGCGCATTTTGGCGCTTGCCGCTTTACTGATGTGGCTGAGGTCGCAACTCTATTTGTTCACGATCTACGATACTGTGGTGGGTGCCATTACTGAGGTACTCCAATTCCCTCTCGGTTCCGGGCCCGAGCCCTTCAAGCTCGGCGATGCCCTGAGCATCTTCCTCATCCTTGTTCTCGGTTTTGCGTTAGCGAAATTTGTGACGTTCGTCCTGGAAAAGTCCGTGCTTCTGAGATTGCCCCTTCAGCAAGGCCTTCCGTACGCCATCTCTAAGGTTACCTATTACATCCTCTTACTGATGGTTTTACTGGCTGCACTGAACAAAGGTGTGGATATGAGCAAGTTTACAGTGGTCACAGGGGCCATTGGCGTTGGACTTGGCTTTGGTTTGCAGAATATCGTGAACAACTTTGTTTCGGGATTAATCCTGCTTTTCGAACGCCCCATCCGGGTCGGTGACACCGTGGACATAGGAGGAATGGTTGGCACGGTCAAGCGGATAGGAGCCCGGTCAAGTACTGTCCAGACTTTCCAGGAAGCAGAAGTGATTGTGCCTAACAGCAATCTGATCTCAAATCAGGTCATTAATTGGACCCTGTCATCGTCATGGCGGCGTGTTGAAGTGCCTGTTAGTGTAGCCTACGGAACAGACCCCGAACGGGTCCTCAAACTGCTCGTCGAAGTGGCGAAGTCCAATCCCGGGGTCATGATCAACCCCGAGCCCATGGCCTTTTTTCTTAGGTTTTGGCGAGAGCGCGCTGAACTTCGAGCTCCGCTTCTGGTCTGCGCGGCAGGAAACGTGGTTTCAACTCAAGAGCGACGTGGCAATTGCCGTTTCCAAGGCATTGCGAGAAGCAGGTATCGAAATTCCTTTCCCACAGCGAGAGTTCCGCGTTCGAAGCATCGACTCCTCAGTGAAAGAAGCGCTAACCGGGGATGTTGCGCCGAGCAACTCTTCCGTTCAACCCGGGAAATCGGAATCCACTTCATTCCCTCCTCCAGGCCCTGCAAAGCAGGGAGGAAATCCGCAGGAAAAGTAACTTTCCTTTTTTCTAAAAGTTCTCAATTAATAACGACCGGATAATGACATGTCATCACTCTTTGTCTTCGGAAGAGTTTGTTTAAGTGTGGTCGTCCTCTTCGACTGGCAAAACTGGAACGATACCTGCCGCGCTTGAAACCCTTCCCCAAGCGCTAGTCTTCCAGTTGTCGACGGAGGCTGTGCTTGTGCCCCAGACCGGAAGAGGCATGAGAAGTAGCTCCGAGAAGCCAAACAAGAAGGGTTCATACATCTGACGCAGTTGGGTGAGGGTTTCCTCGGCTGCCCGTGTCTTGCAAAGCGGGGCACCTGCAGTGCCTAAGATTTTCCTCAATTCTGTAAGGATAACGGGGTCGAATCGATCCACAAATGGGGGTCGGGGTGGAACGGCCAGAACCTGAGCCAGGTCCACGAGGGCGTGCCGTGAAATCGCGAAGGTCAATTCGGCTTGCCACCGAAGAGCTCCTTCAGTATGTGCGATGAGCAGAGCGCAGGCGTCCAGGATCGTTGCCAAGGCAGAGACCCAAGACTGGTTGTTGTGTTGCGAACGAAAATAGCAAAGGACAGGATAAGAGAGGTGGCTCTCCATTAGCTCGGCAGACCAGGTCTCCCAGGCGAGCAGGTATTGCTCCAGTGCTTCAAGGTTTCGTTGTTGGGTATGTCGCCGAAGGAGTTCAGCTGCCGTAGGCGGAGAGCCAGCTCGCGCGTCGAGCAGGGAAATATTGACCTCACGCCTGGAGAATGCTCCGTAGAGTACTGGGAGATAGGCGATCACGATGGCCAGGAAGCCGAAGCCGGTTCCTGCCTCCGCAACCGTCACGAACCGAGCGAGAGGTGTATGCGGCGTGACATCACCAAGGCCAAGCGTGAAAAAAGTCGTCCCGCTCAGGTACAGGTCGGTTCGAAAAGACTGCATGCTCCAATCCCCCCCAGCCATTCTGCCTGTTGCCCATTGCAGCATGGAGAAGCTGAGAATCAGTCCTGCCGCCCACACCCCAAAGAGCAATAACACCGAAAGCGGTCCGAAGACGCTTAGGAAGCCTTCCTGCTTCTTGCCAGGATTCATCCGGCGTGCAATCAGTAGCCAAGGGGTCCTCGTGTACTTATAAAAGATTCGCGTCAACCGGAATTGGCGAGTGACACGGCGGGGCAGAATGATGGTTTCAAAAGAATCCCAAAGGATCAGTGGAGAGAAGAAGAACACCCAAAATACCAATGAACCAAGACAAAGTCGGTAATCCTTTCAGGAGGCTCACAGGCTAAACTAGCCCGAAATTGTGCCATTCTATTTCTTCAATGCCGTGAAAGCAAGGCGTGGCAGGAGGGACCAATACCCGCCGCCCAGTTTCAAAACAAGACTCGCGGTATCCCATGAGTTCTCTAGGGCTCATGTCCAAAGGATTCTCCCTACAGGAACGGATTAAGCATCGGAATAACTATTCTGGCAATTCTCCCCTTCTCCTCGTAGCATATACGGGTTTCAGCTGGAAAGGAGCCGATTCATTCCTATGACCGTACTCACAAACATCCCTCATCAATTTAAGCGCCGATTCGTTCTTGCTCCCTTGGATTTTTCGCAATGGCAAAATATCCTCCCATTGTTTGAACTGCTGGAGCGGCGTCCACTGGAAACACCGGAGCAACTGGAATCCTGGCTGCTGGATCGGAGCGAGCTGATGGATGCTATTCAGGAGGAAGGTTCTGTGCGCTACATCCGCATGACCTGCGACACAGAAAACAAAGATCTGGAGAAATCCTATTTTGATTACCTTGAAGAAATTGCGGAAAACGTCAAGTCTGCCGACCACCGGCTCAAGATCAAGATTTTGCAATCACCCGCATGGATTGATCTTCCCAGCCAGCGATACTTTGTTTTGAAGCGGTCCTTCCAAAATGACGTCGATCTCTTCCGGGAAGAGAATGTGCGGCTTGAGACGGAAGAATCCAAGTTATCGCAAAATTATCAGAAGCTGATCGGATCACTCACGGTCGAATTCGAAGGCCGGGAGCAGACTCTGCAGCAAATGAGCCGTTACCAGGAATTGCCGGATCGATTGGTGCGAGAGGCTGCCTGGAAGGCTGTTGTGAACATTCGCTGGAGGGAGTCCGAGAGGTTAGAGACCATTTTCAATGATCTCCTCGAGGTACGGCGTAAGATTTCATCCAACGCCGGGTACTCTTCCTATCGGGATTATGCATTCAAGCACCTGGAACGTTTTGATTATACGCCTGAAGATTGTTTTCGCTTTCACGAAGGCGTTGAAAAAGCCGTCGTTCCGCTCATGCGAAAAATCGAGGAGCGGCGAGCGAAAGATCTAAATCTAGCAAAACTGCGCCCGTGGGATCTGAGTGTTGATCCCCAAAACCGTCCACCTCTGAAGCCTTTTCAAGAAGCCGGAGATCTGGTGGAAGGTTGCTTGAAAATCACGAGGAAGGTGGACAATCGGTTTGGCGATTTTATCGCGACGATGCGGGACCTTCGTTTGCTGGACCTTGAAAGCCGCAAGGGGAAGGCGCCAGGAGGTTATCAATCCTCATTGGAAGAAGCTCGGCTCCCGTTCATTTTTATGAACGCAGTCGGTCTGGATGGCGATGTCAGGACGCTACTCCATGAGGCTGGCCATGCCTTCCATGTTTTTGCGACAAGAGACGAACCCTTAACGGATTATCGCCACGCCCCGATTGAGTTTTGTGAAGTCGCTTCAATGGGTATGGAGCTCCTGGGAGGCGAATTTCTGAGTGTGTTCTACCCGAATTCAGAAGATTTTAATCGGTCGAGGAAGAGACATCTCGAAGGGATCATAGATATTTTGCCCTGGATCGCCAGGGTGGATGCCTTCCAGCATTGGATCTATACTCACCCCGACCATTCTGTCGAGGAACGCCGGAAAGCTTGGCTTGAGCAGCATCGGCGATTTGGAGGAATCGAAGATTGGAGCGAGTTTGAACATTTCCAGGCCACGAGTTGGCACCGCCAATTGCATATTTTCGAGTTACCTTTTTACTATATCGAATATGCAATTGCCCAACTCGGCGCGTTGCAGGTGTGGTTGAATTCGAAGAAAGATTTCGGCAAAGCCGTTAACGATTATTGGAACGCACTGCAGTTGGGTGGGAGTCGACCGTTGCCCGAATTATTTGCCGGTGCCAATATCCAATTTGATTTCGGGCCAGATGTCCTGCTCCCGCTCATGCTATCAGTAGAAAAGGAATTGGAGAACATTAGGGATTAAGGATTCCGCTTCAATTCATTTGCTCCCATACCTGTTGGAAAGGGAGGTACTGAAACCCCAGGCTATTGACCTCCAGATCTTTAAATCGCCGGGAATGGACGTAGGAATATTTGACACCAGCCAAAGGCAAAATGGGGTGATCGTCCAGAATCCTTTGCTCAATCTCACCGTATATCCTGGCACGCTGTTCGTCATCCAGAGTTGCCTGGGCTTCCATGAGCAGACGGTCCACGTCTGCATTGTGATAACCAAAGGGATTCGCTTGGCTCTTGGAGTTAAAGAGGCGGTCGAAAAGCGCATCGGGGTCTGGGAAGTCAATCTGTTCTCCAAGCAAGAAGAGCTGGGTCTGACCGGAATAAATTCGGGTGAGGAGTTCGTTCATTGAAGAGACTAATCGGAGTTCAACGTTAAAGCCAATAGCGTTGAGATCGCTGGAAATTCGCGAAAGCAGGCGGGTACGAGAGTCGGAAACAGAGGCATGCCAAAGTTGCAGGGGCACAAGTTTTTCTCTGCTCGATCGTAATTGCTTTAACGCCTCCCTTGCGACTTCGGGAGCGTAGGGGTCTGTCTGCATTGAATATTTCGAACCCAGAAGTGAAATCGGAAGAATGGTATGCGTGACCTCATAATCCAAATCCTGGCCGACGGCTTTTTGCTTATTAATGGCATGATAAATAGCCTTGCGGACTTCAGGTTTTCGCATCAAGGGGTCGTTCATGTTCATTCCTAGATAAAGAAACCGAAGAACGGGACGGCTGACAAAAATCCAATTCGGATTGTTTTTTGCCTCGAGATACCGCTCCGGCGGGACAAAAGATAGGTCCAGTTCCCCGGCGAGGAATTCCTGATAGCTTTCTTTTGCGCTCAGAGCGGGAAAAGTTCGGATTTGCAACTCGTCCAGAAAAGGTTTCCCGCTGAAATAAGCTGGATTTGCTTTCAAGCGGATTTCAGATTCGGGGTCCCAGGAGTCCAGCCGGAACGGTCCGGTCCCGACAGGTCTTTTCGAAAAGTTCTTGCCTGGCGCAAACTCTTCATGGGGAACCACCGAAGCTGGCTGAAGTGCCAGGAGACGTAAGAATGGTGCATACGGATGCTCCAGGGTAATTTCAAAGTGGTATTTGTCTTTGGCACGAAGGCCGCTCACCATCGATGCCTTCCCTTGGCGCAGGTCGGCGGTGCCAAGGATTCTCAGGTAAGAATGAGAGTCTTGTGATTCTTCCTTCGGATCGAGCAACCGTGATAAGGAATAAGCGAAATCCGCAGCTTCAACTTCGCGACCATTATGGAACCTTACCCCCCTTCGTAGATCGAACTGATAAACCTTCCCATCGGGCGATATCGACCAGTCCTGGGCAATGGCTGGGACAATATTCAACGAAGAGTCGAGCCGTACCAGTCCGTCAAAAAGTTGCAACACAATTTCTGATTCCCAATAAGATTTTGACCGGATTGGATCCAAAGAGCTTGGCGATTGTGCAGCGAGCCGTAATCGTCCCCCAGACCGCGGTTGCTTAGGATGAGAATACTCATCCTCGGACAGTTTCTTGCCGCAATGCCATAGCAGCAAAAGTGTTAGCGCAAGGATTGTCAGCACTGCAAACCGGGAATGGGTCATCAGATCTTTTCTTGGCTTTTGGAAAATTTGATGCAAAATGATAGCAAGTTTCTAAGCAGCATGGGAAGTATTGCTTCGGAAGAGGTTAATAAATGGTATTGAACAAGGGAAATGGATTTGAAGAACTGGTTGCTCTGGTGGATCGATTAAAAGGGCCAGAAGGCTGTCCCTGGGATCGGGAACAGACATTCGATACACTCAAGCCCATGGTTTTGGAAGAGGCTTACGAAGTTCTCGAGGCCATGGATATGGGGGATCGTCAAGAGCTGTGTGCTGAATTGGGAGATCTTTTGTTTCAAGTGATCTTTGTGTCCAAGTTAGCGGAAGAAGAAGGAAGTTTCCGAATCGATGACGTGATCCATACCATCATTTCGAAAATGATCCGCCGGCATCCTCACGTGTTCGGGGACGAACGGGCTTCCTCGCCTGAGGAAGTCATTAAAAACTGGGAATCCATCAAGCAAATCGAGCGTGCGGACCGGAAGAAGCCAATGCTGGCGGAGAAGGCGACGCCTTCTATTTTAGAAGGCATCTCCCCCATGTCTGCACTCCTTGAGGCAAACAAACTGACTGCAAAAGCATCTCGGGTTGGATTTGACTGGTCGGATATCGAGGAAATTTTTGAGAAACTTCACGAAGAAGTCAATGAGCTAAAAGAAGCCTTACAGAATGAGAAGCAGGAGCCTGTTGATCCCCGGGTGGAACAGGAGGTAGGGGATCTTCTATTTGTGGCGGTCAATATTGCACGATTCCTAAAGATTGATCCCGAGACAGCGCTTCGCAAAACCAATAAGAAATTCATTCAAAGGTTTCAACATATTGAACAATGCTTGCGGGAGGCGGGAAGGGATTTCAGCCAAAGCGATATTCAAGAACTCGAGCAGCTCTGGCAGCAAGCCAAAAAGAAATCAGTCAAGCAGTCGCAAACCACTTGATGAAGGGAGGTGCCGTCATGCTCACTAAAAAGGGCTAGCCTCTGTCATTCCCGGGAATTGGATTTTTCCTCTTGTAGTACTCCACTAGCTTACTCACCCCGATCAGAATCAGGACCAGAGGCCAATAAGGCCAAATCAATTTCAATATATTGATCTCGGTCAAATTGTGGATCAAAAATATGCTGCCAAGTCCAATCAAAACCAAGGGCCCTACTAGGGAACGGGTCTTAGCTGGATTCATATGTGTCACGTACTCTCCATAAAGATTCATTATAGCTCATATCCGCTTACCTTACACTCATTCCTAGGAACGAAATCTGAATTGGAAAAGTTCAATCGATTCTCAGTGGGACGCCGCTTTCGAGATGTAAGTCATGGTTTTGCTTTGATATAATAAAGTCATGAAATTCGAGCTAGGATTCGGGGACTACGACAACCATCCAGACAAATACTTACTCCCGTTTCGAGGAATTGAAAGCCCCTGCCGGAAGAGGTTCATTAAGGTCAGGGCGCGCTTCTTTGGGTTCTCCGGTGCCCGAAGGGGATTTCTAGCTCTCTGCCTATTGCTCTTTTTGGCTCAAGAAGGTCTGTCCGAGGTTCGGACCTTGGTCGTGCTTCCGTTTACTAACCTTTCAAGAAATCCCCGCATTCAATGGCTGAGTGAATGTCTGCCTGAATTGCTTGAGGAACGCCTGAAATTGCCGAGCTTGAATATTTTAGGTCGGGAAGAACGAGTGATCGCATTCGATCGGATTGGGATTGCCTACTCCTTGAATTCGTCGAAAGCGACCTTGATTAAGATCGGCCAGGAACTCGATGCACAATTCTTAATTTTGGGGGAGTTTAGTTCAGACGGGAAAAAAATCGAAGTCAGCTTGTCGGCTTTAGATTTACGAAAGAACAGTCTGAGCCAACCCATGAAAGAAGCAGGTCCGCTCGAAGAGATTCAATTGTTGAGCGGACGACTGGCCTGGAAATTACTAACACAAATCGATAGCTCGTTCCCGCTGAGTCGGGAAACTTATCTGGCGCAATTTCCAACAATTCCGAATATCGCCCTGGAAAGTTATATTCGGGGACTCATCGACTCTGACCAGATCAAGCAGCTCCGATTCTTTCGCCAGGCTGAACGAGAGTATCCTAATTATGCGAAAGCAATTCTTCAGTTAGGCAAGCTTTACTATGTGCAAAAGGACTATGCAACGTCAAATCTATGGTTTCAGAAACTCTTCAGACTGAATGAAGGTTACCTGGAAGCCCATTTTCTGGTAGGGTTGAACTACTTCTACCTGAAAAACTATGACAAATCGGTAGAGGAGTTTCAGCGTTTGAGTGGAATCGTGCCAATGGGGCAGGTTATCAGCAACCTTGGAATTACCCTAAGCCTCCAAGGTTCAAATCAGAGTGCCGCCGCCGCACTACAGCGGGCAGTTCAAATAGAGCCATCTGAACCGGATTATAGTTTTAATCTGGCTTATTACTATTGGAGAACAGGAAATTTCAGCGCGGCGATTAAGACTCTGGACGAAGTGAACGAATTCATTGGTTCGGATGGAGAAGCGCAGTATCTTCTGTTCAAGTGTTTTCAGGCCCTCGGCAAAGCCGAGGAATCGGCGGTTGCTTGGGAAGAGGCTCGACGTTTTAATCCCAAGGTGGAGAGCTGGGAAGCGCGAAAGCAGGTTCCTGATCTGTTTCGGATACAAACACACTTCGACGAATCCAGCCTGAAGCAACTCCAATTGCAAATCCGACAAATCAAGGAATGGAAAAAAGGCCCCCGAACGGAAAAGGAGAAGATTGGTGAGGAAATCGAACTCGCAAAGCAGTATTTGGCGGCAAAACAGCTGGATAAGGCCGAGCAGTTACTCATGAGAGTCATTCAAGACGCGCCCCAGTCCATCGAAGCGAGACTCATCATGGCCAACGTGCTGGAGGCCAAGGGAGAGAAGAACAGGGCAATCTCGGAGCTTCGTGCTGCTGTATGGTTGCAGGAAAGTGCATCGGCTCGACTTCAACTTTCGCATCTCTACCTTTCTTTGAACCGAAAGGAAGAGGCTAAGGCAGAGGCATTGATTGCTTTAGATCTCGAACCTGGGAATGCCGAGGCCAAAGAAATTCTCAAAAACCTTCCCAGCCAATAGGAAAAGCGTGATCTCGATGCGAAAAATCATTACGGTAATGGGAATCAACCTCATACTATTTCCCTTACTTCTCCGAGCCAGTGTTTTTACTCTGGAGGTGGACGAAGTCATCCATCCGGTGACTGCTGAATATATTATTCAAGGCATCACTAAGGCGGAGGCGGAAAAGGCGGAGGCGGTCATTATCCGGCTCAGTACCCCCGGTGGGCTTGATCAGTCGATGCGTGAAATCATTGAAAAGATTCTAGCATCGAAAGTGCCTGTGATCGTTTATGTCGCTCCGAGCGGTGTCCGTGCTGCCTCGGCGGGTTTTTACATTCTGCTCTCCGCCGACCTTGCAGTGATGGCACCCGGCACTAACACTGGGGCCGCGCATCCCGTCATGCTCGGCGGGGGAAAAATTGATGAGGTTATGAATAAGAAGGTCGAGAACGATGCTGCGGCTTACCTGCGGAGTTTTGCCAGTAAGCGAGGAAGAAATGTTGAACTCGCTGAGAAAGGTGTCATTGAGAGTAAGTCGTTCACCGAGTCCGAAGCACTGCAACAGCATCTCATCGACGGAGTCGCCAAAAATACGGAAGATCTATTGAACCAGTTTGACGGCAAGACCATTCAACGATTCGATGGCAGTGCTCATCGGCTCAAGTTAAAAGGTGAAGCGCTTTATCCATTCCCCATGTCATCGCGTCAGAAATTGCTTACGAAAATATTGGATCCCAACATCGCCATCATCTTAGGAGTCATCGGACTCATGGGTTTGTACATTGAGTTTACTCATCCGGGATTTATTCTTCCCGGAGTTGTCGGAGCGATTTGTTTGTTCCTTGCCATGGTGGCACTCAATATTCTGCCCATCAATTTCTTAGGCGTTGTCCTGATCGTGGGAGCCATCGTTCTATTCGTATTAGAGGCCAAGGTGACAAGCTATGGCATCTTGGCAGTTCTTGGGATGATTGCCATGATTCTCGGGTCATTGATCTTGATTGATTCTCCCATTCCGGAACTGAAAGTTCGACTTGCGACCTCTATTGGGATTACCCTTCCATTTGCTGCTATTACTATTTTCTTGATGCGGCTGGTCATACTTTCTCATCGAAAAAAGTCAGTGACCGGCGAAGAAGGCATGATCGGAGAAATCGGTCTGGCTCTGACTGAGATTCAAGAGGAAGGAAAGGTGAGGGTGCATGGGGAGATTTGGCAAGCCTCCAGTTCTTCGCCCATCCGTCGCGGTGACAAAGTGAAAGTCCGGGCAGTTTCAGGCATGAAAGTGGAAGTTGAAAAGGTTTAGGCTTCGGCTGTTTCTGTGTTGTCAGCCAAAGGAGAAATGACAATGGAATCCTTCAATCCGTCTCTATCGTTGTTTTTTACCATTATCGTCGTGATCTGGTTGTTTAACTCGATGAATGTCTTGCGAGAGTATGAGCGCGGGGTGATTTTCCGTTTGGGTCGTCTTTTCCCTCAGCCCAAAGGCCCTGGACTGATCTTTGTGTTTTGGCCCATCGATAAGATCGTCAAAGTCCCTTTGCGGACAGTGACGCTCGATGTGCCTCCCCAGGACATCATCACCAGAGATAACGTTTCGGTGAAGGTGAATGCGGTGGTTTATTTTCGGGTCATGAACGCCATTAAGGCTATCGTCGATGTAGAGAACTATCTGTATGCCACTTCACAACTTGCCCAGACCACTCTCCGCTCGGTTCTCGGCGAAGTGCCACTCGATGATCTGCTCAGCAAGCGGGAAATCTTAAATGCTAAGCTGCAGAGCATCCTTGACCAGCATACGGATGCCTGGGGGATCAAGGTGGCTTTGGTTGAAGTGAAGCAGGTCGACTTGCCTCAAGAAATGCAGAGAGCCATGGCCAAACAGGCCGAGGCGGAGCGCGAGAAGCGGGCCAAGATCATTCATGCCGAGGGTGAATTTGAGGCCTCTGCCAAACTGGCTGAAGCCGCCGCCGTAATTACGAAGGAACCCATTGCGATCCAATTACGTTATCTTCAGACCTTGACGGAAATCGGTGTAGAGAAGAACACGACTGTGGTCTTCCCAGTTCCGATAGATATTATCTCGGCATTTATCAAGAAGTAGACGAGGAATCCATGCAAGAAAGTCGGGAAGGGAATTCCTTTAATCTTGATCATCGTCATCTGGCGTTTTTCTTTCTGGCGGCTGTGGGTGTTTGCGCGGTTTTTTTTGCCTTAGGTTACATAGTGGGCAGAGCGCATATCCAGACGCCCGCGGCTAAGGAACCTTGGGCAGAAAAGAACCCCGGAGGACCACAAATGGCTGCGGATTCCTCCCAACCTAACGAATCCCCTGCAAAGATTAATCCACAAACGGAGGAAAAGGATCCAGAGGCGGCGACTAAAGGCCTGAAGCATGAGGTTGGGCCTTCCTCCGAAGGAGAGTCACCCCCCGACCTTGACTTCTACAATGCCGTCAAAGATCCCAAGGTTGAAGGCAACTTTCACCCTGATCCCGTACCAAAAAAGAAGACGAGTAAACCTTCTAAATCGTCCTCCACGCAGAATGAAACTGGTGCATGGTTCAACCGCCCAGCCAGGGAAACATTCTGCTGACCCGGTGATTAGCCTCCAGGTGGCGGCCTTAAAAAGTACCGCTGAGGCTGAGAAGCTCTCCAAAACCCTTCGATTGAAGGGCTACCGTGTCTTTATTATCCACCCTGACAAGGATCAATCGGACCATCTGATTCGCGTTCAGGTGGGACCTTACAATAGCGAATCGGAAGCCAACCGGATCAAGAAGAAGCTCGAATCTGAAGGCTATAAGACAATCGTCAAACGGCAGTAACCGCTTTGTTCTCCCGAATCCAATATCATTTCACTTATCGACTAGGGCTGGCAGTACTCTCAGGAGCCCTCCAGATCGCTCTCTTCCCTAAATTCGGTTACGCATGGCTGGGGTGGTGTTTTCTCGTCCCGTTATTGGTTGCGATACACCAGGAACACTCCAGTTTCAGAGCTTTTAGCTTAGGTTGGGCGAGCGGGGCGGTTTTTTTTACAGGCTCTTGTTATTGGATTACCGCTGTTCTCAAGAACTATGGTGACCTGGGGTGGATGGCCTCCAGTTTGATATTTTTTCTTCTGGTCACTTATCTAGCCTGCTTCAATGGTGTTTTTACACTTCTCATTGCTAGACTGTCGGCTCCGTGGCCGGCCGCGTCTTTTTATCTTGCTCCTTTTTTCTGGGTATTGGCCGAATTTGCGCGCACTCATCTTCTAACGGGCTTCCCCTGGTGCCTTCTTGGCTATTCACTAATCGATCATCCCTACTTGGCTCAAATCGCCACTCTTACAGGGGTCTATGGACTTTCGTTTCTGCTGGTTCTCGTGAATGCACTTTTGGCCGATATCTTTATTTCACACTCTCGGAAATCAGCCCTATTATTGGCAGGGACCCTGCTAGGAGTTGGGGGCGTCTGTGTTCTGTGGAAATTTCCAGAACTCCATCCTGAGACTCTGAAGAATCGAGCTCGAATGGTTCAAACCAATATTCGGCTGGACCAGAACTGGAGCAAAGGGTCACGGCAACATTTGCTTGATGAGCTGTTCCAACTTTCGCTTCCGGATTCCAGAACAGAGAAGCCCGCAGAAGGAAACTCCTTCAGTCTGATTCTCTGGCCTGAAACCCCGACACCGTTCTATTTCAATCATGATCAGGAGTTTCGCAGTCAGCTGCAGGACTTCGCCCGCAGGGCGAATGCTTATTTTCTGTTTGGTTTTGTCGATTTTCAGGCTTCAGACCCCGCACACCTAGACGGTATGCCGGTCAATAGCGTAGGGGTTCTCTCGCCCTCTGGGGATAAGATCTCACAATACAACAAAGTTCATCTCGTTCCATTTGGAGAATATATCCCTTATCCCGAAGCTGTTTTTCTTTGTGAATAAGATTTCGACGGAAGCAGGAAACTTTATACCCGGAAGAGAAATCGTTGTTTCAAGGCTGGAAAACGGGCATGCGTTGGGGACATTTGTCTGCTACGAAGCAATTTTCCCAGACTTAGTACGACAATTTGCCCACTTAGGAGCAGAGGTATTTGTTAACGTGACAAACGATGCCTGGTTCGGTGATTCAGCGGCTCCTTTTCAACATTTCAATATGGCTCGAATGCGTGCCATCGAAAATCGCCGTTATCTGCTCCGGGTTGCCAATGACGGGATCAGTGCCATTGTGAGCCCGTATGGTGAAGTGCTCGCTACGGCAAAACGATTTGAGCGAACTGTGATTGAAGGCGGTTTTGACACGAAGTCTGACCAAACCTTTTACACACAATTCGGTGATGTCTTTGCCTGGATGTGCCTTGTGGTTTCTGTGGGAAGCTGGGGTCTCGTTGAATTTGTTCGTTGGAAAAAGCGGCAAGGATGAGACATGAAGGTCTTCATAAAAGGGAGCCAGGACATTTCAAGAGTCGTGTTTGTCTAAAAGGTGGGGTTTCTGGAAAAATTCATCATCATCAGACATTCTTCTTCAAAGTAGAGAACTTGCTTCTGAACATGAATGTTCCAGAACATCTTGAGATCTGGCTGGCCAGAAAACTGACCAAGATTAGAATACACTTTGTCTGATTCTGGAGGCATAAAGCTTACTACCTTGTATTCTATTGAATCTTCCATCGGCCAATCCTTTTCCTGGTCGAATAATTTCGGATAAGAATGACCAAGCAACATCCTGATGGAGCTATCGTCAAACTCGAGAATTTGCTTTATCTGATTCATCCAATCCAGGCCCTGATCGAATCTTTGGAAGATTTTTTTTCATACTTCCTCCCTTACTGCCAATATATGGATGCAATTCTTTCGCCAAAGAGTTGTCCCAGCCACTCTGCATTTCTTTGCAGCAAGTAAGACGTTGGAGAAAGCAAGTAAGTGGTTTGTTCTCATCAGAAGAGTCTCTTGAAGGGAACGAATCCTCTCAGAGAGCAGGGTAAAAGGCTACAGGGGACCAAAGGTTTTTTTCGGAAAAAAAGTCCTTTTTAAGGTCAACCTGTCTTCTGAAAGCTGAAATGGGAATGCACAGGATTTTAGTTACTATGGGGACAGACAAGATCAGGGGAATTTGGTAAGGTTGAAAACCCTGACGAAGTCCAATTTTATGAGGATGAGAATAAAGTGAAGGGCAATCAAACAAGAGCGGCACATTCGAGGACATCGTTAAATCCATACTCGAATCCGACACAGCGGGTATTGATCAGATTGAGACCAAATCTCCTGGCCCGCAAGGGCGCGTCCCCATTACAGAAGAGATGTTGCGCGACTCACCTAGCGGCAACTTGTTTGCTTATAGCCAGAATGCAGGAATGGGGTGGAGCCCTTCGGCACTGAACGGGAAGCAATTCCTGATCTTAAGTACGCAGGGCGGGATCCGAGAACCCGATGGCCAACCCGTGGCGCTAGGCTACCATACCGGGCATTGGGAAGTGGGCCTTTTGATGCAAGCGGCTGCCCAGGAATTTAAATTGCGAAATTGTCTGCCATTTGCGGGGTTCTGCACGGACCCCTGCGATGGCCGGACCCAAGGGACGACAGGCATGATGGACAGCCTTCCCTATCGCAACGATGCTGCCCAAGTATTTCGCCGGCTCATTCGATCGATCCCAACTCGCCACGGTGTCATGGGGGTGGCCACCTGTGACAAGGGATTGCCGGCCATGATGATGGCGTTAGCTTCAATGCATCAATTACCATGTATTCTCGTGCCGGGCGGTGTCACTCTTCCACCGGAGGAGGGGGAGGATGCAGGAGCTGTACAATCATTGAGCGCTCGATTCGCTCATGGAGAGGTGAGTTTCGATGATGCCGCTGAACTTCTCTGTTCTGCTTGTGCGACACCAGGAGGGGGTTGCCAGTTCTTGGGAACGGCAGCGACTTCCCAGGTTGTGGGGGAAGCGCTGGGCCTCAGTTTGCCACACTCGGCTCTGGCTCCATCCGGCCAGTCGATCTGGCTTGATATGGCTCGTCGATCGGCACGTGCCTTGATCCATTTGGAAGAACAATGGAATTCATATGAAGCAGATTCTGACCGAAAACGCCTTCCGGAATGCCATGGCAGTTCACGCGGCTTTCGGCGGGTCGACCAATCTTCTCCTCCACATTCCTGCCATCGCCCATGCGGCAGGAATCAAACGTCCTTCGATTCAGGATTGGATCGACCTCAATCGTCAGGTTCCCCGCATCGTCGATGTCCTCCCAAACGGTCCCATGTATCATCCGACTATTCGCGTATTTCTTGGCTGGCGGCGTCCCGGAAGTCATGCTTCATCTGCGACGACTCGGGTTACTTCATCTTGATGTCATGACCGCATCCGGGAAGCCGCTGGGAGAGGTCCTAGATTGGTGGGAACATTCCGAGCGTCGTACGCAAGTTCGGTTGGCTCTGCGCAAGAAGGACGGAATCGATCCTGACGATGTGATCCTCAGCCCGGAATCGGCAAAGAAGAAAGGGTTGACGAGTACGGTCACATTCCCGAAAGGAAATCTTGCACCAGAAGGCTCCGTAATCAAAAGCACCGCCATTGATCCCACGGTAGTTGATCCTGACGGGGTATATCGAAAAGTGGGTCCTGCTAGAATCTTCACACGCGAGCGGGAGGCAATTGCAGCAATTAAGAGTCATGAGTCAGATCGTGTCAAACCTGGTGATATTATTGTTCTCATCTGTCGAGGACCTGCAGGTTCGGGTATGGAAGAGATCTATCAAATTACTTCGGCACTCAAACATCTCTCTTTCGGAAAGCAAATCGCTGTCATCACCGATGCCAGGTTCTCGGGAGTCTCCACCGGTGCCTGTATTGGGCATGTTGGGCCTGAGGCATTGGCCGGCGGGCCTATCGGAAAGTGATTGAAGGAGACATCATTCAGATCATTGTTGACCGGAACAAGCTTGAAGGAAGCATTGATCTGGTTGGTCACGGAGGGCAAATTTTCGGAGCTGTAGAAGGGGAGCGCGTTCTCGCACAACGAAAGTTGCGCCCCGACCTGTCTAGCGACCCGCAAATCCCGGACGATACCAGGCTCTGGGCAGCATTGCAGAATGCGAGCGGTGGAACCTGGGGAGGGTGTGTATTCGACGTGGACACCATCATCGAAACCTTGGAAGCAGGGAAGAATGCATTGGGGAAAAACTGAAGGATAAAGATATTCCCCCTTTGAACGGCGGTGTAGGGCCTCGGATGTATCTACCGGTGTTGACTTCGGCGCTCGTCGAGCGCCGTTATCGGTCACTCATTGCCTTCGTCAATTATTGTT
The DNA here is from genome assembly GCA_963810905.1 of uncultured Acidimicrobiia bacterium. Lineage (GTDB taxonomy): Bacteria > Acidobacteriota > Terriglobia > Versatilivoradales > Versatilivoraceae > CAWBAT01. Next base: position 302,536 of record CAWEPG010000001.1, read on the forward strand.
CTGCGCATGGATTTGCGGGCCGTTGACTTTCCACCAGAGGAAGTCATAAACATTTGGCTCCAGACGCTGTTTCAGATCAAAAATGAAATTTTTTTCTCCGCTGATTTCAGATCCTGTTCTTTCCATGGTGGTCAGCCGCAGCTGATAAGGCCCCGTGCTGCCCATGGATGAAATCGCATCGTAATGCCAGAGCCTTGAATCCTCTTTGTTTGTGGTCTCGTAGCGGATTGCATCTTCACTAATCCGGAGCACTCCCTGACATCCTCCCCAGGCGTGCATGTGCTTCACAGGAATCTCATATTTGCTTTGCAGTGCGGGTGGTAAGATCCCCGTAACAAGAGGTCTGGTCAAGCGGGATTGAAGAAAACCGGGAAGTGAATCCGGAATAGACCCCTCGGTCACCACAAAATGGAAGCGCCGGTCTTTTCCCAACTCCAGTTTGCTATCTTCATACGTTACGATGGAAACGTTTTTTGAATCCATCAGCCCGAGTTGTTGGATATCCGTATACGTCCAAGATCGGGCATGCTTCCCATTTTTTGTGACATACTCGACTCCCTTGTCCGTAAAGACAAGTTCTCCTGTGCAGTCTTTCAGTGCATGTTCATGCCGGACAGGTAGGCGTACTTCGGCTCCGAGCGAAAGTGATAACTGAAAGAAAACAGAAAAGGTGATCCAGGTCAGTGTCAAGATATGGAGCCACGGATTTGCAGGATCTCGTTGTTCTCTCCATCAGGGCAAGCGGATTATGATGTTTTGGCATTTTCCCTCCATGAACTGCAAAAGCGAGCGAGACGCCCGCGGTTCTTAGGACTATCTCCCCATCTGATGTTGCACGCTGGCAAGCGCATCTATCGTAATGAAAGATGTGGCCGCCATGCTCAGCTTGATAGCGTTGCGCTTCTTCATGATTGGCAAACGTGACAAGACTTGGCTGACACCGGTCAAAGTGCATTTCGCAGACAATGCCATGTTCCCCTCTGAGGGTTGGAGTGGCGCAGCATTCCATAATTTGTGATCCTTCCAGGTAAAATGCCTGTTTGGCAGGGATCGTCTTGCCGTCACTGAAGTCTGTCGCCCAAAGAGGAGAGGCATTCCCGTCAATGACGTAGCGCAATCCACAACGAGGGCAACAGGTTGCCATGGTTTTACCCTTGGCTGATTGCAAGGTAAAAGAAACTGCCTTATGTAAAGGGCGCTGACAGACTGCACAGAGTGGTTTGGCTCCGGCAAAGTAACCGATTACCACCAGGTAGAAGACGATTCCAAATAGCAAGATGATAATCAGCCCACCCCACAATGATTTCCGATTGCTCATTTTTGCTTACTCCCATTCGTCAAGGAACGGTTTGCTTCGACAATTCAGATCATTGCCCGCACCTCAGAGTGCCATTTCCACAAGTAATAAATAGCTGGATAGACTAGTAATTCGAGCAGAAACGATGTTGCCAGGCCCCCCACCATCGGGGCAACAACCCGCTTCATCATGTCTGCCCCAGTGCCGATTGACCACATAATAGGCATCAGACCCATAAATGCAGCCATTACCGTCATCATTTTCGGTCGAACTCTTTTGACGGCGCCATGGATGATCGCTTCCACGAGTTCAGACTTGTTTTGGAGTTTTCCTCGCCGCTTGGCGTCGTCATAGGACAGGTCAAGGAAAAGGAGCATGAAGACACCAGTCTCTGCATCAAGACCCATCAAGGCAATCATTCCCACCCAGGCGGCAATGGAGACATTGTAATCCAGCAGGTACATCAACCAAATCGCGCCGATAATGGAAAAAGGAACAGCGAGCATCACGATACAGGTTTTTGCAACCGATCGAGTGTTGAGATAGAGTAATACAAAAATTAGGGACAGGGTCACCGGGATAACCAGCTTCAACCGATCCCGGACACGAATGATATTTTCGTATTGTCCGCTCCAAACTAGGGAGTATCCCGTAGGAATCTTCAGTTCCTTTTCAACTAACTCCTTGGCTCGATGCACATAGCCTCCGATGTCACTGGTCGCGATGTCCACGAAAACATAACCAGCGAGCATTCCATTTTCATCTCGGATCATTGAAGGTCCGGTAACCTGATGGATGGTTGCGATCTGTGACAAAGGAATCTGTGCCCCACTGGGTGTGGATACCAGGATTTGGTTGATCCGGTCCAGATTGTCACGCAACTCCCTGGGGTAGCGGACGTTGACAGGGTATCGCGCCCGACCCTGGATCACCGTCGTGACATTCTCTCCCCCGATCGCCGACATGATGACGGCCTGAGCATCGGCTACCGAGAGGCCGAAACGTGCCAGTTGGTCCCGATTGAGTTCAAAGTCTAGGAAAAATCCTCCAGCAACTCGCTCCGCATAAACAGATCGAGTTTCGGGAAGTTGCTTCAATATGCCTTCCAGGTGTGCGCCGATTTTCTCCATCTCACGCAAGTCTTCACCGAATACCTTGATGCCCACAGGAGTCCGAATCCCAGTGGTCAGCATATCAATCCTGTTTTTGATGGGCATGGTCCAAGCATTCGTTACGCCGGGCATTTTGAGCTTCTCATCCATCTCAGCGACTAATTCTTCCCAAGAAAGATGTTCGGGCCAAATTCTTCGCAACGGCTAGCTTCTTCAGCCATTCGGGTGCCTGATCCGAATACCATCTCGACGCAGTCCTCCATTCTGACATGGGTTTCAGCAAAACGGTGGTTTCCATCATCGAAAGAGGGGCCGGATCGGTAGAGGTCTCGGCGCGGCCGGCTTTTCCAAAAACCAATTTGACTTCTGGGAATTGCATTAGAATCTGATCTTGCTTCTGGAGCAGGGACTGGGCCTGGGCAATCGAGATCCCGGGCAACGTCGTTGGCATATAAAGAATGATCCCTTCGTTTAGAGGCGGCATAAATTCGCTGCCGAGTCGGAAATAAACGGGAATCGTAGTGGCCACCAGAAGTAATGCCATGAGGATAGTCTTTTTGGGGTGACGCAGGACCAAACGGGCTGCCGGTTCATAGACTTTGAAAAGTAAATGGCTGATGGGGTGTTTCTCTTCCTTATAGTATTTCCCGACCAGGACCTGATTGGCGATCCAGGCGAGCCATTTGGGACGGAAGGTATAGAAATCAAGACGTGTGAACATCATTCGCATGGCAGGATCAAGCGTCAAAGCCAGGATCGCCGCAATGGCCATGGCAAAATTCTTGGTAAATGCCAACGGCTTAAATAAGCGACCTTCTTGATCGATCAGCGTGAACACTGGCAAAAATGCGACTGCGATAACCAACAAGGAGAAGAACACTGAAGGGCCAACTTCTTTAAGAGCTTGAAGTCTGATCTCGAGATAATCTCCAACCCTCCCGCCTTCAATCCACAATTCGAGTTTCTTATAAGCGTTTTCGACTTCGACGATGGCGCCATCGACAAGCACTCCAATGGATATCGCAATACCAGCCAAGGACATGATGTTTGAGTTCAGACCCATCCAATACATAGGAATGAACGAGAGCAGGACGGAGACAGGGATGGTGACGATGGGGACTATGGCAGACGGAATATGCCATAAGAAAAGCAAGATCACCAAACTGACGATGATGATTTCAATCAACAACTCATGTTTGAGATTTGCGATCGAATGTTCGATGAGTTCGGAGCGATCGTAGGTTGTGACCAGCCGGACCCCGGAGGGCAGCGAGCTTTCCAGATCCTGGAGCTTGTCTTTGACGCGCCGGATCACCCGATCGGCGTTTTCATTGTGGCGCATGATGATGATGCCGCCGACGACATCGCCTTTACCATTAAGATCGACCAGGCCTCGGCGAATTTCGGGACCTCGCTCCACCCGCGCAATGTCCTTTAAAAGGACCGGTGTCCCGCGTTCGTCAGTTTTCAACACAATCTTTTCGAGATCTTCGATCTTCTGAATATATCCTCTGCCGCGTACCATGTATTCACGGCCGGAAAAGTCGATCAACCGTCCACCCGTTTCTTCATTCGAACTGCGAACAGCCTCAGCCACTTTTGTAATGGGGATATTCAGAGCTGCAAGCCGGGTCCGATCGACGACAATTTGAAATTGATTCTGGAATCCTCCAATGGAGGCCACTTCTGCAACCCCCGGGACCGATTGAAGAGCGTAACGCAGGGTCCAGTCCTGAAACGATCGCAACTCCGCCAAGGAATGGGTTCCGCTTTCATCAACCAGAGCATATTGGAATACCCAGCCAACCCCGGTCGCATCCGGACCAATTTCTGTTTTAACACCTGGAGGAAGAGAAGTCGTCACCTTGCTGAGATACTCCAGCACGCGGCTCCGGGCCCAGTAAATGTCGGTCCCATCTTCGAAAATGACATAGACGTACGAGAAACCAAAATCTGAAAACCCGCGGATACTTTTGACCTTTGGAGTTCCTAACAATGCCGCCGTAATAGGGTAAGTGACTTGGTCTTCCATGATATCTGGAGACCGGTCCCATCGTGAGTAAACGATAACTTGGGTATCGGAGAGGTCGGGGATGGCGTCGATAGGCTGGTTCTTCAAAGTCCAGATTCCCAGGACTACAGCGGCCAGGGTCAATAGAATGACAATCACCCGTTGTCTTGCGCTGAACTCTATGATTTTTTCTATCATCATTGAAACGCTCTCTTAGGGGACGTGACGGTGCACGGCATTGTCAGTATTGGAAATGGCCGCTTGAAGTTTAGATTCGGAGTCCAGCATGAAATTTGCTTCGATGACGACCCGATCCCCCGCGTCTAACCCCTCTTGGACTTCGTAAAGACCTTTTACTTTCAGTCCAATTGTGATTTCCCGGGGGACGAACTGGTTTTGTCCCATGGCAACAAAGACAATCATTCGCTCACCCGTTGAGATCACGGCGTTTTCAGGTATGACTAGACCTTTTCCAAAGTTTCCTTTGATCTCCACGTCGGCATACATCTCCGGCTTTAAAAGATTTCCCGGATTGGGAAATTCCAATCGAATTTTGGCCGTTCTCGTTTTTTCATCGAGCATAGGGAAAATGTAAGAAACCCGCCCCCGCAACTTTCGCCCGGGGACATAGGTAAGACTCACTTCGGCAGGTTGACCTTCATGGACCAGTGCCAAGCTGTCTTCGTAGACATCAGCGATGATCCAGACCGCCGACAGATCTGTAATGTCATAGAGTGCGTCATTCGGTGAGACCTTCACTCCATGAGAGGCCATCTTGGCAGTGACAAATCCGCTGTAGGGAGAGTAGAACATGAGGGCTTTGATCGGTTGTCTTGTCTTTTCAATTTGAGTGATTTCCCCATCACTGACATCCCACAACTGAAGCCGCTGGCGGGCGGATTCAACCAGGTTCGTACCCGAAGAAACCATCTGAGCCTCAAGGCCTGGGGACTCGTCACGCATTTTCAAAGCCAGGAGAAACTCCTTCTGAGTTGCCAGAAGCTCGGGGGAGTAGATGGAGAACAGCGGGTCTCCTTTCTTTACATATTGCCCCACAAAATTTGCAAAGGTATGCTCGATATACCCTTCAAACTTTGAGTGAATATGGTGGAGGCGAGTTTCATCGGCAGTCACGCGGCCGACTGTCTTTATGGTTTGCTCGAGATCAATCATTCTTGCGGGTTCTGTTCTGATTCCGATTAGTTGTTGTTTTTCCGGCGTGATTGCCACGGGGGCATAACCTGGCACGGAAACTTCCGCTTTCTCATGAGCCATTTCTGCTGGCTGTGGATGATCGCCATGGGCGCCCGTCTCGGGTTTCTCATCACTTGGGACCAGTTTCATGCCGCAGATCGGGCAGTCTCCAGGTTTGTCCGATATGAAATTGGGATGCATGGGACAATGATATTGGACGTGTCTTTCTTGAGACGCGATCTTGACGGAGTGGGGTCTCATGAGAATCCACATGCCGCCACTCACCATTGCCGCTGCGACCAGAAATCCAATGATAAAGTTCTTCATGGTTTTGCCTCTTGGTGTTGTGCTTGATCTAAATTCAATGCGAAGGCCTCTTCCAGATTTGCCATTGCCTTGAGGTATGCCGTGCGCTGCTCGTAATAATCTTTCTCGTTCTCAAGGATCGTGCTGAAATTGGAGAGAACTGTCAGAAAATCAACCGCCCCGGACTCGTAGCTGCTGAGTGACGATTCCATGGTCAACTGCGCCTGTGGGATCAATCGCTGTTTGTAAAGATCCAACAGCGAATTGGCAGTCTGGGCGGAAAGGAACTGGTCCCTTACTCGGTAGGCGAGCTCTTGCTCCGCCGCTCGGTAGGTCTTTTGTGCTTCAACTAATCGATAGGAAGACTCTTCAAGTCCAAGGCGCTGCTTTCTCCAGAAATAAATCGGAATGTTTAATTGAACCTTAAATTCCCACATATCTTTCAGACCGCCCATGTTGTAATAGCCACCCATGACATCGAAGTCTGGGTAATACTCTCGTTGGGCAAGTTGCACTCCGAATTGCCTGCCGTCGATCATGGCGCGTTGAGACTTCAACTTGGGGGAGAACTGCTCGGCATGACGATTGAGCTCTTCGAACTTACCCAGAGAAGGGAGCTCTTGGATTTTTTCAGGGTGCCCCAGAGGGGTGTTCGGAGATCGGTTCAACAGAGTGTTGATTTGGGCTTTGAGGCTGGCCTTCTTTTGCTCTTCGACAATGAGCTTCTTTTCAAGGAGCGTAAGTTCCAATTGGGCTTTGATCAGGTCCTGTTGAATCCCGCGACCCAATGTATAACGGATGTCTGCGACTTTGGCCAGGCGTTGTAACACTTCGCGATTACGCACTAAGAGTTCGATTGTGTCGTAAACATACTCGAGTTCATAGAATGATGCTTTAAGCTGCTTGACGAGAAACCGTTCGAATGCCTGTAGTTCCATCGCTGTAGATTCAGCTTCTTTACGCGCGATCGTACTTTTGAGGGAACGTTTGCCGGGATAAGGGAATCCCTGAGATAACTGAAATCCGATATTACTCGTTGGCTCGACTCCAAGTCCGGCTCCGGGTAAAGGGTTCCCATTGCTGAGCCATCCCATACTAATTTTCGGATCCGGGAGCGAGCCTTCTTGAAAGGGTCTGGTTTGTGAGGCCTCGAGACGTTTCTTAGCGGCCGCCAGGTCCGGATTAGACCTAAAAAGCTCCTGGAGCAAATTGTTCAGGTTAATTTCAATTTCTTTTTCTTGCAGTGCCGCTTGTCCGCTCCATGGAGCTGCCATTCTATTGGTTCCGGCTATCTGCAGATTCTTCTCTTCCGATTTGCTGGACCCACTGAATAAGAGCAATAGTCCCAAACACAGCGCTAGCCTCGGTTTCATTTTTTCCTTCCTGATCAAATGGCTCCGATAGATTCAGGAGCAACTTGAAAACTTCAAGTGATGAATTGCCGCTTGCGAGTTATCGCAGCGGCATCAAATAGGAAACGATTTGTAGCTTCAGGGGGAAAACTGAAATCAGATCCGCAGAACAGAATGAGCGCCCGAACAATCGGGTTGGTAGAGGGGTGGTGAACCAGGAGGTGAGAAGCAAATAGCTGTGATTTTCGCTGAAAAGAGGAGAGTTCCGTCGCTAATGGCTAAGGGCCGTACCTTCCCTTTTTCCTCTAGCGGCGCGAGGACGACTTCTGTCTCTATAAGTGAAGGCTTCCTCAACATAAAAGGACAAGCGCAAGCCGGAGAGGCTTTGATTTCACTTCGAGGCTTGAGGTGATTGAGGCAGCAGGCGTGTGAAGTCGGAGTTGCTGCTGAGGCTGGCGTTACCCCACGGCAGCTTGTTGAACAGACCGCTGCAAAGGGGGTGAGCAAATGGAGAGCACACCAAACGAGTGACAGTGGAAAAATCAGGGCCTTCTTCAACATAACTCCACCTGCTTAAACTATCGCTATTATACCCGATAAAGTTTAGAAACGAAGCACCTCTTTGGATATTCTTTCATTCGAGATCCGCAAACCAGGGTTCTGCATCACTCGTCAGGGGCTATCCATTCGAGTCTCAGGTTTCAGGGATAGGGTTTGGGAGGACCGGCAGAATAGAGGAACACTCCGCTGTTGCTGCGACCGACATATAGGCCATGATTAATTCTGATCCCTTTTCATTGGGGCTAAGCTCTCTGGGGTGTTGAGGTTCTTCATCCACCCAAGCGGCATTACCCGGAGCCTAGTTAAGAGTCAAAGAATCAATCGATTCCAATGAAGATCATCCTGAAATTACAAGAAATTCAATAATACTTGCCTTTTTTGATCAACATACTAATATATACAAGTCAGAGGAAGCCTTTGTGTCTCGCAAGTAGAGGCATGTTGACCTTTAGAAGGAGATGATTAAGCACATCCATGAAAGCGTCTAACTCGCTTTGGAAAACCAGGTTATCGAGCCAAATCCCGGAAGACTTGGCGCGTGAGATTGATATTTTTGAGACCGAAATCTATCTTCGGAAGCAAGGTAAGCTCGAAGAGAAGCTATTTGCTGAGAAGCGACTTCGGCGGGGCGTGTATGGCCAGCGGTACGATAATGGTCAACGGCATAATGGCAAAGAAGTTCGAGTGTTGAATTATGCTGGGGAATTGCCGACCAAAGGGCCGAACACATTGTGGGATGCCCCGGGGATGCAGCGCATCAAGATACCCTTCGGGGGAGTCCGAGCCAGTCAGCTGGAAACGCTGGCTGACTTGGCTGAAGAGTATTCCGATGGGATTGTTCATGTGACAACCCGCCAGGATTTCCAATTGCACTTTGTGCACATCGACGATACTCCGACCGTCATGCGGCGTCTCGCAACTGTTGGGATCACGACCCGGGAAGCCTGCGGAAATTCGGTACGAAACGTCACGGCATGTCCTTTCTCTGGCGTTTGTATTGATGAAGCGTTTGATGTCACACCCTATGCGAAAGCTCTTTCCAAATTTCTCTTGGGGCACCCCGACTGTCAGGATTTTGGAAGAAAATTCAAACCGGCTTTCAGTGGTTGTCATCAGCATGCCTGTGGGCTCACTTACATGCACGATCTGGGACTCCTGGCCGTCACGCGAATCGAGGCGGGCAGTCCTCAAAAGGGATTCAAGGTCTTTGTAGGTGGCGGACTGGGACCTGTTCCTTACCAAGCTAAAATCTTCGCAGATTTCTTACCCGTGGAAGAGTTATTGCCTATAGCCCAGGCCATTGCTCGGGTATTTGCTCGTCTGGGAGAGAAGAAAAATCGAAATCGAGCTCGCATCAAGTTTCTCGTTCACGAAATGGGGATCGAAAAGTTTCGTGAAGTGGTCCTTGAAGAGAGGACTAAACTCCCGCACGATCCCCGGTGGAAAGACCTGATCGAGGAATCACAGGATCATTCTGAGCCGGTATTGACCTCTGGGGGAGAGGTTGCATCGCTCGCCTCTCCGTCCTATAGGCGTTGGCTTGAAACAAATGTGAAACCTCAGCGCCAAGCCGGATATTCCATTGTTACCGTGGCACTTCCGCTGGGCGATATTGCTGCTGCACAATTGCGCAGACTGGCCGATATTGTCCGTCGTTTCACACCAGATGCGATTCGGACATCAGTGGAACAAAATTTTGTTCTGCGTTGGGTGAGCCAAAAGGATTTGCCGCAGCTATTTGCTGCGTTAGAGGAAATCAATCTCGCAGAGCCGGGTGCGGGATCCATTATTGATATTGTGGCCTGTCCTGGTACTGACACCTGCAAATTAGGAATCTCCTCCTCTCGAGGCTTGGCAGCGGAGTTGCGGAAGCGGCTTGCACAAAAGAGTTTCGAATTGGATCAGGCTATTCGGGGACTGCATATTAAGATCAGCGGGTGCTTCAATAGTTGTGGACAGCATCATATCGCAGACCTCGGTTTCTATGGAGTCAGCCGGAAGGTTGCCGGATATACCGTGCCTCATTTTCAGGTCGTCCTGGGAGGAGAATGGACAAATAACGCGGGCTCTTACGGTTTAGCCATGCTAGCGATCCCTTCCAAGAATATTCCAGAAGCCGTCAGTCGGATCTGCAATCATTTTCTCATCCGGAGGAACAACGGAGAGCCGTTTAAGGACTTTATCAAGCGAGTTGGAAAGGCCGAGATCAAATCTCTGCTGGATGATTTGGCCCGCTTGCCCGGAGAGCAGACAGACCGATCCTATTTTAGTGATTGGGGCGATCCTCGGGAATACAGCGTGGAAGATATCGCCAAAGGGGAGTGTGCTGGAGAAGTAGTTTCTGCAGTGGAGTTTGGTCTGGCAAATGCTGAAAGAGAAGTATTTGAGGCCCAATTGTTATTGGAGCAGGGAAGTGTACAGCGCGCTGGGAAGACGGCTTATGATGCGATGCTCCACGCCGCCAAAGCATTAATTCGTTTTGAATTTCTAGACATCCGGGAGGATGGAGATGAGATTGTAAAGGAATTTCGGCGTCTGTTTTATGACACAGAACGATTTTTCGACCCCATCATGGGAGGACGATTCGCGCAGTACCTTTTCGTGGCCCACCTCAAGAAGGGTCATTCCGAGAGTGAAGAGGTTTCCCACCAGCTCATTGAAGAAGCACAACTTTTTATCGAAGCATCCCATAGCTGTTACGCACGCTTAGGGTCGCTTTCAAGCCAAGCGCTCCTGAAATAGTGAATCCCGATATGGAATTACAGCATATTAATGTGAAGCTATTTCTGGAGCCCGCTCCAAGTCTCGATTTGTGGGAAGTCGTCCCTGTTTTCCATAGTTGGATCCAGACTCAACTCTTGGAAGAGCTATTAATTGACGTTGCCGACTACCGCCATGTGCCTGCAGGGCCTGGTATTGTATTGGTTGGGCATGAGGCGGATTATAGTGTCGACAACAGTGAAAATCGTCAGGGCCTGCGCTACAATCGGAAGACCAAAGTGAGTGGAACAAACCAGGATCGATTGTGTCAGGCTTTAAGAGCCGCTTTAGTGGCATGTGAGAGACTCGAGGCCGACGATCGGCTCAAAGGCCAGATCCGATTCGGAAGGAGTGAACTCAAAGTCTTCGTCAATGATCGCCTTCTTGTGCCCAACGTGCAATCAAGCTATGAATCAATCGAGCCTGAGATCAATTTCTTCTTTGCGGATCTACTCAATGGGAAGGATTTTGTGTTGCGTCGAGAGGATAACCCTAGGAATTTTTTTGGTCTAACAGTTAAAGCAGGTCGTGAGTTCGAGATTGAAGAATTGCTGAAAAAACTTAGCGGGAAGGTTTCCAAGCCCATTCTTGACGCTTCAAGAGAAAAACTCGGCTAGTGCCAATGTGGATCGATTTCCTTTAGATCCTGCAGCCAAAACCTTGAAAATTAGCGCCCTCCACAAGGCCCCCTGCAATACGGATAACGGTAGTTTGGCACTCACCCATCATTTTACCGACCTGGGTGCTGACGGCCCCCGTGGAGAGATTCGGGAATATTGCGAACATTCGATTCAAAAAAAAAGCCAAGAGATTAACCCTTGGCTTCCATTCATTTAAAATGTCTACCTGTCGAGCCGAATAGGCTCTTGTTCACTCCTGCTTACTGGGCCGGCTTCTTAAGCTCCTCGCCTGCTTTTTGTATCAAGGCGTCTAACCCATCCAAACTGTTATTGTTCTTGCTTTTATAAAGTGTCTCTAACTGGGTACGTGCTTGTTGTTCGGTCACGCCTTTGAGAAATACCGATTTTGACAGGGCGTCGATTCCTTTTTCACGGTATTCCGGGAATTTCTTCTCGTCTTCTGCCTGCTTAGTCTTCAGTTCTGCAAGCTTCTTTTCTTTTTCTTCTTTGACAGCGGGGTCTGAGACGGACTGAAGCTCAGTCTGGAGTGAGTTGATATTGGTCACGAGTTCGTTCAATTCCTTGGCGGCGTTTCTCGCCAAGAAGGTGTATGAAATCCCAAGTCGATAGAAATCGATTGGGTTGGTCCGAATCAGATTCGTGGCCAGAGTGTACTGTTCGACTGATTTTGGGTAGTCCTTTTTATTGAGGGAAATCAAGCCCATGGAAGAGTAAACACTGCCGAGTAGCTTGTTCTTCTCAGCGTTCCACTGTTCATCCGTCATCGTGATTCCTGCCGGCTTTTGGAGGGCGTTAATCTCTGTAAGAGCTCTCTGGGCGAACCCCTGGGCCTTTTCTAACTGCTCCGTTTTTTTGGCCTCATCAGCAGGTAAACGCTCAGGCAGAATACTCGCCAGCGTGAGCAACGGAGGGAGGTCCTTAGGGTCTATAGCCAGCAGCTTCTCACCGGTTTCGACGGTTTTTTCAAAATTGTTTTGCTGCTGGTAGGCCCCCATCAATCGCTGCAGGACAAATTTCTTGGTGTTATTGTCGGCTTGAGGGAAATCGGCGAGAAACTTTTCCCCGTATTCGGTCACTTTGGCCGGATTTCCCAGACGGCCGTAGCCGTCGATAAGCATCTGGTAAATGTAGATCTTGAATTCAGAATCCGGGAAGTCCGTCAGAAACTTACTGGCTAATTCAGCCTTCGCGGCTGGGGCCTGTTCCTTGTAGGCAGCCATATAAGCATCATATTCCACCTGCGTCTTAGCCTGCGGCTGCTTTTGTTCCGGAGCGGTAGGATTTGGTTTGTCTTCCGGCGGTTTTGGTTCCTGAGCAATAAGGGAGAGACCGGCACCTGCCAGGAAGATGAGACTCAGTGCAAGTAAGATAAATTTCTGAGAACCCTTCATGATTTTCTGCCTCCTTTGAATCAAACCCGGTTTCACGGGGTTTTTCCGTCAGTAAGCGATATACATATTGCTTTAAAATGGCTCAATTGGATAGATCTTCCAAGTCGGACTGGCATACTTAAATCCATCAACTCAACACTTTTAGATTTCCGAGCTTTGGAGCGTTACGAAGGTCAGAAGTGTAAACCAAGGCGATTTTGAACGCAAGGACAGATTCATTTCCTGTGTACAAAATTGAAATTGATTCACAATAGGCTATACTACGGGCTGATTTACGACATGCCCAATCCCTTTCACCCGAAACGATGCTGTTCGCCACTCACCTCGAATGCAGCCTGTGTCAGATTCAGTACCCTATCATGCAGCTCATTAATCTTTGCCGTTGCGGCTCTCCACTGCTGGTTCGATATGATTTGAAGAGCCTACAGAAGATCCCGCGACCCGATCAGAGAGGGCACCGTCCGGCAACGATGTGGCGCTATAAGGAACTTCTCCCGGTTGAGCGGTCGGAGGATATCATCTCACTGGGAGAAGGATGGACTCCGTTATTATCGGCCTCCGGACTGGAAAAAACTCTTGGACTCAAGAAGTTATGGATCAAAGATGAATCCTTGAACCCAACCGGTTCATTCAAGGCGCGAGGACTTTCGGTTGCTGTCAGCATGGCAAAATTGCTCGGGGCCAAGAAGCTGGCAATTCCTTCTGCCGGCAATGCAGCTGGAGCGTTGGCGGCCTATGCCGCCCGCGGGGAGCTTGAGGCCCATATCTTCATGCCCCGGGATACCCCGCCAGCGAATCGCATCGAATGTGAAATCGCAGGGGCTCGTGTCGAATTGGTTAACGGGCTTATCACGGAGTGCGGAAAGCAAGTTGCTGAGCGCAAAGACCTGGAAGGGTGGTTTGACGTTTCCACTTTAAAAGAGCCTTACCGAGTAGAAGGGAAAAAAACCCTGGGATTAGAGCTTGCCGAGCAGCTGGGATGGCATCTACCCGATGTGATTATCTATCCGACTGGTGGGGGGACAGGCCTCATTGGGATGTGGAAAGCATTCGAGGAAATGGAGGCATTGGGTTGGATCGATTCGCGTAGGCCGCGGATGGTTGCTGTCCAGGCCTCCGGCTGTGCCCCAATCGTCAAAGCTTTTCAGGAAAAAAAAGAGCGGGCTGAGGCATGGCAGGGTGCGAACACAATAGCGTCGGGTTTAAGAGTTCCTAAGGCCATCGGAGACTTCCTAATGCTCCGAATCCTTCGTCAGAGCCAGGGAACAGCTATTGCAGTGACAGATTCCGAGATGATGGAGGATGTCAGACTGACCGGAGCGCGCGAAGGGATTTTTGCCGCGCCCGAAGGAGCCGCTACAGTCTCTGCATTGCGGAAACTCCTGAGGTCTGGATTCGTTGGGCCAGAGCAAGAGGTCGTCTTGTTTAATACGGGATCCGGTTTGAAATATCAGCACCTGTTTGGAAAAACGTGACAATCAAAAATCGTTAAGATTCAGTTTCACATTCAGATCCCATGACCGATCGGCTTTATTATCCTGATAGCTACCTAAAAACGTTTGTAGCGAAAAAGCTCTCATCAACCCCTAAGAATGGTGGATTTGCCATCATCCTTGATCAGACTGCCTTCTACCCGACCTCCGGCGGTCAGCCGAATGATCTGGGGAAGCTCGGAGGTCACGAAATCCTTGATGTTTTTGAAGATGAAAATCGAAATGTTGTCCATCTCGTGTGTTACGAGGTTGGCGCAGAAAGGCCCACAGGACTGATTGATTGGGAGCGTCGCCTTGACCACATGCAGCAACACACGGGCCAACACCTCCTTTCGCAAGCCTTCCTGACAACCGCAGGTTTCAATACCATCGGGTTTCATTTGAGCTCTGACTATGCCACGATCGATTTGGACACAGACTCGGTCACCCCGTCGCAACTCAGCACAACGGAAAAACTGGTCAACGAAATCGTTTCTGAGAATCGAAAGATCTCCAGCCGGATCGTTCCTCCGGAAGAGGTCCCACACCTGGGGCTCCGTAAGGAAAGCCAGCGTGAAGGTCCCCTGCGGATTGTGACCATCGAAGACTTTGATGTGTCAGCTTGCGGTGGGACGCATGTCAGGCAGACGGCCGAAGTCGGAGGTGTGGTGATTCGAAGAATAGAGCGAGTGAACCGTCAAGTTCGAGTGGAATTTGTTTGTGGAAACCGCATTCTGAATACTCACCGATCCGATTTGGAGGCTCTGACGGCCGTCGCGCGGCAATTCTCGGTCGGTTTGACTGATGTCCCAGAGCGTGTTGAGAAGCAAATTCAAGAGAACAAAAGCCTGCGCAAGAAATTGCAGGACAAAAACAAGGTTCTGGCTGGGCTTCTCGCCCGAGAGCTTTATCGTTTAGCTAAAGAACATCAGGGTTTCAAGATTGTCCAAGAGCTGATTGAGGATGAAGAGACAGAATTTTTAAAGCTCATGATTCAGACATTCCATGAACAAGGCCCCTTCATTGCGTTGCTGGGGTGCCGTCGGAGTGGGCAGGCGAACCTGATCTTTTCCCAGTCGGAATCATCGCCGTATGATCTTCGGAATTTGCTGGCTGAATCCTGCAAGCTCATCGAAGGCAAGGGGGGAGGTTCCAGAAATATGGCCCAGGGAGGAGGGAAGAGAACGGACCAGCTTGACGCGGCACTGATCCTGGCCGAACAAAAAATCTTATCCTGAATCACAAATGGGATATGGACGATGAGAAGTAAATAAGAAGCTTTTGCTTAAGAGAAAATCCGGCACCAAAGAGATGCGCAGAAAGTGAAGTAACTTGATGAGAAAATTTTACGCAAAATGCGAAGGGTCACCATGAAAAAAGTTCTATTCCTTTTCACTGGCGGTACGATCTCCATGAAGATCGATCCGGAATTGGGTGTCGCCATTCCTGTACTTTCCGGCGAAGAAATCCTCTCCTTTATACCGGGGTTGGACCAGCTCTGTAATTGCGAAATCGTGGATTTCTCTAGGCTTCCAGGGCCACACATGACACCCGAACACATGTTCGAGCTTTCCGAGGTCTTGAATCAGCAACTCGGGCGGAAGGATGTTCATGGAGCGGTCATCACCCATGGAACCGATACACTCGAGGAGACCGCATTCCTGCTCGACCTGCGTCTCCGGACTTCAAAGCCGGTTGCAATCGTTGGAGCCATGCGAAACAGTTCTGAGTTAGGATGGGATGGTCCCGCTAATTTGAAGGCCGCCGTTCGCGTGGTGCTCGAAGGGAAGCCGGCTCTGCAGGGAGTATTAGTCGTCATGAATGAGCAGATTCTGGCTGCCTCAGAAGCCACCAAGACCCACACCGAATCGATGAATACATTCCAGAGCCCGAACTTCGGTCCTTTGGGAATCGTGGATAAGGACCGAATTCTTTGGATGCGTCAGATTGTTCGAAGACAAAGCTTCCTCACAGAGCGAATTGAGTCGCGGGTCGACCTCCTTAAGATGGTTGCCGGCAGCGATGATCGACTCGTCCGATGGGTTATCGAAGGAGGTGCGAACGGGCTGGTCATCGAGGGAACCGGGCGCGGGAATGTGCCTCCCCAAGTTATTCCTGGAATTCAGTCGGCGATCGAACAGAACATTCCTGTCGTCATCGCGACACGTTGTCCTCAAGGCCGGGTACTGGATACTTACGGATACGAAGGCAGCGGGAGACATTTGCGTAATCTTGGCGCCATTTTTGCCGGTTTTTTACCAGGGCAAAAAGCACGGATCAAACTGATGGTTGTCCTCGGTCAGACGCGAGAGCTTCCTGAGGTCAAGCGATTGATGGAGGAAGGAGCCTACTGAAGAACCCCTTCCCAGGCAGTGGTGACCTGAACTGGAATCAAGCCAGCAGCTGCTTGACGACATTCCCGTGGATATCCGTCAGTCGGAAGTCGCGCCCTTGGAAACGATAGGTTAATTTGGTATGGTCTAGTCCCATCAAGTAAAGAATCGTGGCATGCAAGTCGTGCACATGTACGGGATCTTCGACGATGTTGTAACCAAACTCATCCGTCTGACCCAGCGTGATGCCTGGCTTGATTCCTCCTCCGGCCAGCCAGATACTGAACGCTCTGGCGTGATGGTCTCGCCCAAGAAACTTCGAGCCATCCCGTTCCTCGTTCATGGGGGTTCGGCCAAACTCGCCACCCCAGATCACCAAAGTGCTTTCCAGCAAACCGCGCTGCTTGAGATCGCGAACCAGCGCTGCTGCCGCCTGATCGGTTTGCCGACACAGCTGCTGAAGCCCCGTGACAATATCCTTGTTTTGAATCTCACCGTGATGGTCCCATCCCCGGTGATAAAGCTGGACAAAACGAACTCCGCGTTCGACGAGCCGCCTGGCCAGCAGACAATTATTTGCAAAGGTGGCCTTCCCCGGCTCCGTCCCGTACATGTCATGGATGGCTCTAGGCTCCTTGGAAATTTCCATGAGCTCTGGCACACTCGACTGCATGCGATAAGATAGCTCGTAAGAGGCAATTCGGGCTTGAATCGCCGGATCTCCAGCCTCTTCGAATTCTTGATGATTCAGTTTTCGGAGCGTGTCCAAAGAGCGACGGCGGTCCTCCGGGCTCATCCCCTCAGGATTCGAAAGAAACAAGACAGGGTCTCCTTTTGACCGAAACTCGACTCCTTGATATGTGGCAGGCAGGAAGCCGCTCCCCCAGCAGGTCTTGCCTCCGTCCGGATTATTTTCACCGGAAAGGAGCACCACAAAACCGGGGAGGTCACTGTTCTGGCTGCCAATGCCGTAGGTAAGCCAAGCGCCCAAGCTCGGTCGGCCAGGGACTTGGGTTCCGGTATTCAGGAAAATCTGGGCCGGCGCGTGATTGAAATGATCGGTATACATCGACTTGACCACAGCGATGTCATCGACGATAGTCGTAAGCTGAGGCATGAGGTTGGAAACTTCTGCCCCGGATTGCCCATAGCGTTGAAACGAGTGGGGCGACCCCAACAGCTTGGGACTTCCCTTGATGAATGCGAAGCGTTCTCCTTTGACAAACTCATCCGGGATTTTCTGTCCATTTAACTCATTGAGCTTTGGCTTGTAATCCAGGAGATCCAGTTGCGAGGGCGCCCCGGCCATAAACAAGTAAATGATGTTCTTGGCTTTCGGAGCAAACTGTGGCGGCTTAGGGGAAAGCGGATTGACCGGTAAGACAGACTGCCCAGTTGATTCAGCCAGGAGGCCAGCATTGGAGAGGGAAGACAGGGCCATACCTCCGATGCCGAAACCTGTATTCAGAAAAAAATGTCGCCGTGTGATTTTCTGAAGACTTGTATTTGTTCCGCTCTTCAATCTCAACTCCAATCGGTTCAGTTTGAAAGCTAGTTCGAATCCACCTTCACATATTTCTGATGATTCAGTCTTTAGTTAACGTCTGATCCATATTGAATAGTACATTTGAAATGATAGTCAGGGCAGCTAACTTCGAGAGCTCCGCACTGGGCATATTTTCAAGCTTTGTCCCCGTGACCTGACTGGCGGCTAGAAGATCGTGGCTGTAGCGATCCAATTCCCGCTGGTAGAGTGCCATGAGGGTATCCAAGGCGAGCGGATCCGGTTTGCGAGCCGTGCACAATTGGTAGCCATAGCGAATACGCGATTGAGTATCGGATCCTCCATCTTTGATCAATCGTCGCGCCATGGCTTGGGCTGCTTCAAAGAAGGCCGGGTCGTTCAAGGAGGTAAGGGCCTGTAGAGGCGTGCTCGTCCGGATACGACGGGCTGTACAAAATTCGCGGCTGGTTGCGTCATAGGAGATGAAACTTGGGTAGGGGACTGTCCGACGCCAGAAAGTATAAATCCCCCGTCGATAGCGGTTTTCTCCTTCGTCGTTCACCCATTTGTCTGGATTGTAGGGTAGAGACCAGATCCCTTCCGGTTGGTAGGGAAATACGCTGGGCCCCCCCATCGTGTTACTAAGTAAGCCGCTTGCAGCCAGGGCCGTGTCTCGAATCATTTCAGCCTCTAATCGAAATCGCGGTCCTCGGGCTAGCAGCTTGTTATACGGATCCCTCTCGAGCAATTCCGGCGAAATCTGTGAAGACTGTCGATAGGTTGCCGAAGTCACAATAACTCGTAGGATTGCCTTAAAGCTCCAACCCTGACGCACAAACTCGCTGGCCAGCCAATCGAGCAATTCCGGATGGGATGGCCTATCGCCTTTGTTCCCAAAATCCTCCGTGGTCTCAACAATGCCCCGACCAAAGATCTGCTCCCACAAACGGTTGACGGTGACACGCGCTACGAGCGGGTTCTCTTCATCCACGAGCCAGCGGGCGAGTGCTAAACGATTTGGTAAGATGTTCCCAGCTAACGGATGAAGGGATGCCGGGACTCCAGCCTCAACTCTTTCTCCCTTGCTTAAATAGGCCCCTTTGATCCGCAAGAACGTTGCGGGGCTCTCTGGGGACGATTTTTCCTGCATGACGAGCGCCGTGATGGGCTGGATTTCCTGCAGGGTCTTCTTCAATTGGGCCAGACGTTCTCTCTCCGCTTGCAGTAGAGGGGAGATGGATCGGTAATAAGTTTCCAGTCGCTTCTTTTCTGGCGGTTTGCGATTTTCCCGAGTGATGGCGAGAATTTCGCGTATTTCATTGGGAAGAGGTTGCACGGCCGGAGCTCCAGGGATTGTCGAAGCCGAAAGACGAAAGCGGCCGATGGCTGCGAAATCGGAAGGGTACTGGTGCTCCAAAGAAATGATGAGTGAAGCGCCCGCGGGGATTTCCAGCGGGGAGGCAGTTTGGATCACGGCGTGATGTGCTTTTCCTGTTTGTGGCGCAATGGACCAGCCCGTTTCGGGATTATCATCGAGTACTCCAGAAACTGCGAACCCAGGTTGTGAGAAATCGGCCTGAGGATTAATGAGAGTAATCGGAGTGTTGGGCTTCCCTTTTTCTGCCATTTCTGCTTTAAAAGATGTCAGCACAAAATTCCCGTCTCTGTGAAGGCCGGGCCCCAGTGCCGGGAGGGAAGAGTCAGGGAGAACCTCCAGCTGAAAGGCCGTGATTCCGCTGAGCGAAGTTGGGATAACCAAAGTGTAGTTCACTCTCTCCGACCAGGTAGCCACAAGCAGGGACTTATTTTCTGCCGGCCAAAAATAGGCACTCCCACTAAAAGTGAACTGGGAGGGCTCGAGGATATGCCAGGCAGCTTGTTTCGGCGATTCTTGTTTCTCCCAGAGTTCCAGGGCGGTGTCCAATTCATGGTTCTGGGAGTTCAGCTTTTCTTCTGCACGAGAGATCTCTTCAGTCAATGCCTTGCGGCGAGCCGTATTCTCCGCATCCGGCAAGTCCAGGATCGGCTCTACAAGTTTCACATGGCTAGTCCCGACTCCATCCAGGCGGTATTCGGAATTTTCAAAAAATGCGAAAATGCGGTAGTAATCCTTCTGGGTGAAAGGGTCATATTTGTGATTATGACATTGGGCGCAGCCCAATGTGGTTCCCAGCCAAACCGTCCCTGTTGTATTGACGCGATCCACAATCTGCATCCAGCGAGCTTCTTCCTTATCAACACCATCTTCCTCGTTGGTCATGGTATTGCGATGAAACCCCGTCGCGATCTTCTGTTCGGGACTAGCCTCTGGCAATAAGTCGCCGGCTAACTGCTCAATCGTGAATTCGGTGAATGGCATGTCTTCGTTTAAGGCATGGATGACCCAATCTCGATAGGGCCACATGGTTCTTCGTGCATCTTTTTCATATCCATTGGTATCGGCATAACGCGCCAGGTCGAGCCACGGTCGTGCCCAGCGCTCACCATAATGAGGAGAGGCCAGCAATCGATCCACAACTTTACTGTAGGCGTCATTGCTGGAGTCCGCCAGAAACGCTTCAATCTCCCGGATCGTGGGAGGGAGACCAGTGATGTCGAGCGTGACGCGGCGGAGCAGCACCTCTTTGACTGCTTCTGGAGAAGGGCGCAATCCCTCCTTTTCAAGCCTTTCCAGGACAAAACTGTCAATGGGATTGCGTACCCAGGAGGGACTTTTCACACTTGGCGGATCTGGTCTCACCGGTTTTCGGTAGGCCCAATGGGTTGAGATTTTGGCATCCGCTACCGAAGCTTCCTCTGGCCACGGAGCTCCTTGATCGATCCAGTCACGGATAAGCTGGATCTGCTCGTCCTTCAACGGCTCTGAGTCGAGCGGCATACGAGCTTTGTCATCTAGCCCCTGGATCCGCTGGACCAAAAGGCTATCCATACTCTTGCCGGGAACAATCGCTTTTCCGGAAAGCCCCCCTTGGGTCGCAAGTTGCCTGGAGTCCAATCGGAGTTGCCCCATCTGAACAGCCGGTCCATGACAGCGGATACAGTGAGCATTGAGAATGGGTTGAACCTGTTTCACGAAATCAATAGTCCTGGATGAAGTATCTAAAGAGTTCGCAAAGCTGGTAAAATTTTCACGGTAAATCGAAAACCAGCCAGCAAATGAGGTCAGGACAAGAAATAGGAGTGTTCGAATCATTGTCCGTTGCACAGGGCTAATGCCTTCTGAATGATCGTCGCGATACTGGAAAAGCTAGACTTCATCTAATCAAAGCTCTTGCCGCGCACCCCCATTATGATCCAAACTCACGGGAATTGCCATGGTGGGAACATGCTGGAAACAATCAACTAAGTGAACAAGGAGGATTGCAGTTATGAATCTGGTCGTATTGGACGGCTATGCCTTAAACCCGGGTGATTTGTCCTGGGAAGCCTTGGAGAAAATCGTCAACGTCAAGGTTTACGATAGAACTCCGTCGGATTTGGTTGTGGAACGAAGTCAAGGAGCAGATCTAATCTTGACCAATAAGACTCCCTTAACCGCGGCGTCAATTGGAAAACTCACATTGCTTCGTTATGTAGGGGTCATGGCGACGGGGTACAATATTGTGGACGTGCAGGCTGCCAAGGAAAGGAAAATTCTGGTTACCAATATTCCTACCTATGGAACCGCTTCGGTCGCGCAGTTTGCTTTCGCCCTGTTGCTGGAGTTATGTCACAACGTCAGACTTCATAGTGATGCGGTCCGATCAGGGGAATGGTCACGAAGTGCGGACTGGTGTTTTTGGCTCTCTCCTCTAAAAGAATTGGCAGGCAAAGTGATGGGCATCGTAGGATTCGGACGAATTGGCAGGCAAGTCGCAAAGATTGCCGATGCCTTTGGAATGGATATTCTAGCCTTTGATAGTTTCCATGGAGAACCACCGGCTCTGAATCACTTTTCTTGGGCTTCCCTGGAAGAGCTGCTGGGGAAAGCCGATGTCGTCACCCTCCATTGTCCCTTGTTCCCGGACACTGAAGGAATGATCAACACAGAACGCCTCAGGCTGATGAAACCGACAGCCTTTTTGATTAATTCTTCTCGAGGTCCTCTGGTGAAAGATCAGGATCTGGCAAATGCCTTAAATGCTGGAGTGATAGCCGGAGCCGGCCTTGATGTCCTATCCATTGAGCCGCCACGAGAGAATAATCCCCTTCTGTCTGCGAAGAACTGTTTGATCACACCGCATATCGCTTGGGCGACTCTAGAGGCCCGTTCACGTCTCATGGATGTGGCGGTATCCAATGTTGCTGCGTTTCTGCAAGGAAAACCGCAGAATGTGGTGAATCTATAAACAAGTTTGTTTTGCCTTATGTGGCAACCTGATTCGCGCGCATGTTTTGATAAGTTTTACTTCATCAAGAAAGAGCAATTTTGATTTAGGGTGCCGATGAGCTCAAGGTTTGTTTCGGGAGAATTTCGCTCTTTCAAGGCACCACGCGATCATCTGCTCGGTGGAAGATAATTGACGGGGAGAGAAGTCATCAGCTGCTGCCCGAAGGTACGGAGTGAGCTCACGAACCCAGTATCGCAAATAGCCTGCTTGCTTAAGTTCTTTGAGTCTTGAAGAATAATCTTCAAAAATGGCGTGGCCCTGCAAAGAGCACCTTTCTTTCAGGGTTTTGTCAGCGAGCGCAGCAAACAATCAACCAGTCGGCGGCTGAGCCAAAGGCTAAGTTTGAAAGAAACAATTATGGCAATCACCATTCCAAATAATTCATAGATTGTCTGCATGCTCCTGCCCCCATTGTCAGTGCAGCATGCAAGCCAGCATCCAGAATAGGGGAGGGATAACGTCTTGAATGTAAACAGAATTTAAAATGGAAAGAAAACACAATGTGAATAAATTACCATTAGAGTGTAAGAGTTCCTTGACGTCTTTCCCGACGAAGATTTGGGTGAAATAGACTCATGCTTTGGCTTGGACTACAACTCCAATTTCAGTTTCGTTGTCCTCGTTGTTAAGAATGTTTTGGAGATGTTCCCGACTGTGCGCCCAGTCCTCGATGCATATTTGGAAGAATATGACCAGTTCGTCTTAAGGATGTTCTCTCCTCCATAATAATCTGAGAAGGAGGCTTTCTTCAGGAGAACTCGCGGCTCAGGGGTGTCTCACGACCATGAGAAAGATCGTTCCAGAATACCATAGCCCTGCCCTGCCATCTGGCTGCTTCTTGGAGTCTTCAGTTTACCCTTAGTTCGCGCAACCCTCTTGTCGCGAATTTTTTCGACCTCACGCAGGGTGGCATCTCATTGGTTCATGAGGTTCTAACAGTAAAGCCCTCATGGGGAGATAATATAGTCCAAGCAACTCTCCAATTCTCCAATAACTTGCGGCTCGATAGCCATACTTAACCTATAAGTTTAAACCTTAATTATCAATTTATTAGATGCACTAATCTCTAGTATTGCTCCCTATTTTCTTGGTGTGATCTCAATCCGAAGCAATTGCAATCAAAGACAAACTGAAAAAATCGAGATGCGGATGGGAAGAAACAGTAGAAGCAAAAATTCAATGAATAGGTTGAGCGTTGAAAAACCCACTCGTATTGTCTTTCGTGCTGTACACACGCGACACGGCTATGACGGGCATGTTGTCGAGGCACTGGATCTCGACAGGACCGAAGGTCGAAGTGGAACCAATAAATTGAAGGAGGTTAATGGTTACAAAGTAGCCTTGTGCGGAAATAGTCAATGTCCGAGTCCCGACGATTGAGCCATTTGCCGTTTGATCTCCCTGGCGGGCGATTAACTTCACACTGACTGGCTGATTATTAGGATTGACGATGGCTAACGTCGATTGGAAGTTCTGATTTGCTGAAGACTGAACCAACAAATGAAGACTCCCTTGAGCCACACTGTTTTCAATGCTGGGGTCATTTGTGAGATTATCGATTTGGGTCGCGAAGGCTTTGATTGGAACGTTGGACGTGATCTTGAGATATCCGTGCTTTTGAGTCGTAACGGAATCACTCGAACCGTTTACCAGAAAGCGAATCGCGTTGTTGATTTGCACCAGCCCCAGCGGGGGAACTTGAATCGGTGAGGAAGTCGAGCCCATCGGGCTGCCATCTTGGCCTATCAGGGTCACGTTAATATTAGCTGTCTCGGAGCCCAGGTTATTTAGTCCGAGATTCGTGCGAAATGCATCCGTGTCTATCACAAATGGGAGGATTTCATTTGTGGAACCTGAATTTGTGGGCAACGAAGGAAAGAATCCGCTGGTTCCTTTGTTTAATCCAGAAACCTGGGAGACGGTCGCAAGAGCTGCTCCGTTATTTGAGCGGATCTCCACAGGGCCGAAGCCATCCGAGATCGAAAGAGATTCCAGGATATTGCTATAGCTGAAGAATCCATTGGAGGCTAGACTAATGTTTTCGAGAGGAATCCCCTGGGGTTTCCGGTATCACGATTAAGCGATGTAATCGTCACGTTCGTGAGATTCCGGAGAGAGATTGACAACGGAGAGATTCGATCGGAAAGGCCCGGTATTAGCCGAAGATTGCAGGATCAATTGACTTGCGCCGGTGCGTATTCCATCCAAAATACTTGGGTCGTCCGTAATGTTTTCAATAACCGACAAGAACCCTTCAATCTGTTGATCGGATTCAAGGACCAGTGATCCTTCTCGTCCAGTGACAGAAGAGGCTCCCTCCAGTTCCCTCAAAACGCTGTTCTTCTGAACATAACCGTTGGCTTGGATCGTGAACGCCTGCGATTGATTCAACAATAAACCGTTGCTGTCCAATTGCAGAATCCGAACGTTTGCAGGTACTGAGTTCGGATTATTAATTCCCAGGTTCGATCGGTAGGTGAGGTTATCAACGGCTATTGGAATACGGAGGGCGCTGGAAGAAATCGAAGGAGGACTTAACGACAGGTATGTGAAAGCATTGGAATCGACCGCAGGTGCTGCATCTGGGTTGATCACTGAAACCGAAACAGTGCCAGCCGCACCGGCTGGGGTCGTGGCTGTGATTATGGAAGAACTAACGCGAACGACATGGGTCGCCGGTGTAGAACCCACTTTTACACTCACGCCCTCTTCAAAATCAAATCCAGTCACATAGAGGGTAGTATTGCCTAATGTCGACCCGGAGGCAGGGGAAATATTGGTGATGGTCGGATTCAGTGGAATCGTATTGATCGTGGTGTCGGCCCTGCCATTGCCATCCGTCGCTACAGAAAAGAAATCTTGCCAGCGGCGACGGATCCGGGAGATTTTGTCGATGTCTGCTTGGGGAGGTGTCGTGCCTTGGCGGACAAGAAGAATGAAGGCTTGTCGGAAAACTTTTGGAGCGAGGTTAACGTCAGGGACACGCGGCCCTTCGGCTGCAATAATATCACCAATGGTAAAATTCTTTCGAGTCCCACGAAATGTCACGCCGATGGCCGGGGGACTAGAAGGGGTGCGGGAAGTGCCAGAAACATCGCTTACATAAAACATGGGTCCAACACTGGCCGGGTCCAGAAATCCCATGATGTATTGATCCAATTTGCTATATCGATCCGTTGCCGCAGTCGTTGTAAAACTCCCGTCACCATTGTCTTGAATCTGGTTCCCCTCCATGACGGACGCCTCAGAATTAAAGAAGAAACTCCAATGGGCATTGTCCCGCCCCAGCAGGTCCGTTACTCGTTCAGTACCGAGATGAACATAGGCCAACCAGCGGTGGCCGGATTCCTGTCCGAGCACATTCACCGTTGAGTTAGTCCCCAGAAAGACTGTGTCGGGGTCTTCTGGGAATGCAGCCAATTGATTCATGGCGAGAAAGCTCTGCAGGTTTCCGGAACTGCCGAACTGGCTGCTTGCATCTATGTTTCCCACCCCAATGCCTTGAATCTCGTTCTTGACATTTTGTTCGAATGCAAATGCGTTGTTACCGAGTTCCCAAGGAAAGTTGGTGAATAATACCATTTGGTCAAACGTGTCGGGATGAGTCTTGTAGAAGGCTTTGCTAACTGCAGTAAGATCCAAATCCGTTTGCAGAGAAAACCGCTCGGCAGTTGGGCCGGAGATCACTACTCCTTCCTGGGTACTGATGTCAATGATGTTGACCGGTTGCAAATCACTTCCGGGAGAGAAGCCCGTGACTCCCTTCGATCCGGAGACTTGGCCAAAAATGCTCTCAATGCTCCCATCCGGAAACAAGTTCAGTTGAAACGTATTTTCCAGGAAGGTTCCCCACTCACGAATCCCATTCCAGGTTATCATCAGCCGATCGGGAAGCTGATTAACAAAAACCCCGCCTTGACCGACGGAAGGATCCAAGTCCGCAAGGAAAGGAGCGATTCGTGGCGGCCCGCTGTTTAAGCGTGTGAGATCCCGTTCTGTTGATTCAGCATCACCTTGGATGAAAGTGGCATTCCCGTCTGAATTGATAAAGATACTACTGTAACTTTTTCCAAAGTACGGGAAATGGAAGGATCCGGTGAAAACGAACTCTGAGGTATCGTCATCCTTCAGCGCCAGCTTGTTCCCGAAGTTTTGATCGAGTTCGGCTGACCGGATGGAAAGACGATAGCTACCAGCCGCGGCCAAAGGTGTGAACCTTATGGCTTTCCCTTTCAGGTCGAAGAAATTAAACGGAGTTACAATCGTCCCGTCATCTTCAATGATGGCGATATTATCGATATCTTCAGTCGCCCCGCTAACTGGAGCAAAAGCCATCCGGCTGGATTGTGCGGCTCTTAAAAGGCGTAAGTCCCGGTATTTGCGCAGATCGTTTTCGAGACGGCCTGGGTAAGTCCCACAAAAGGGATGCCCGGTTTTTTGTAGTGATTGGTGGGATCGAGCCTGAAGGGGGGAATCGATTACAGGCCAGAGCAGGCAAAACAGCAGCAATCGACGAATCATGGGTTTCGGGTCAACTTCGGAACGTCGTCAGCTGGGGCTAATTCTCCCTCACTGGACTCCTCCGAAGTCTGCGCCTTTCTCTTCAGTTGCGGGCGACTCTCTGAACCCTCACTCACGTCATTGGTCGAGTTGTTATGTTCTCTTAAGCGAGCCCTAACATGATCGAACTCCGAGGTGCTCAACACATATTGCTCGTGAACCGGTAGAAGCCTCTGAATCTCTTTTTCCGCCAAAGAAATCCGGTCTTTGGTCATGGGATGTGTGGAAAAAGCTCGAGATAATAGTCCAGGCTTCTTCTTCTCCTGGGCGGAGACTTTTTCAAAAAAAGAAACAAACGACAGCGGATCGTACCCGGTCTTATACATATACTGCAGCCCTAGAAAATCTGCTTCCCGTTCGGAACCTCGACTGAATTGGAGAAACTGCAACGGGACTAGAATGCTCATGGCTTGCTGGATTCCAAACCCAATCGGACCACCTACAAAGATTAAGGGAATCGTGGCGAGGTTAAACAGTCGGCCTTTGGAGAATTGCTCCGTGGCATGACGAGCCGCCACATGAGCGATTTCGTGAGCCATGACTCCGGCCAGTTCCGATTCTTCCTGGGCTGCTAGAATCAATCCCGTATTGACATAAAAGAAACCGCCGGGCAATGCAAAGGCATTGACCTCATCGGAATCGATGACCTTGATCAAAAAGGGGACTTGGGAATCGGAATTCCGAACGATATTCTGCCCCAACCGGTTGATATATTCAGTCACCTCAGGATCGTTTAAGAGGTGACTGGACTGCTCGACCTCCAAGGACAGTTGCTTCCCCAAGGCAATTTCTTTATCAATTGAATACAGGTTGATTTGACCCGCATTAATGTTTCGCTGCCCAATCTTATCGATGTCGACATACTTTTGGCCCGCAGCCATCTGCCTGGGCAGCCAGGCAAAAAGCGCAAGACAGAAAACCAAAGACCAAAATCTTATCTTGACCATCGTATGCAACATCTTGGTCGCTCCCCAAAACGCCTTGGGTCACAGATGAGCGTGCTCAATGCTCAAGCCTAATTACTGCGCCATCTATTGAAATTTTACAGGTTTTTGGGCTATCGCCAAAGAATTTCTATTTCTTGGCTCTGAGAAGAAGCACAGGAATGTCCACGGCGTGACGCACTTCATGGGAAACGCTCCCGTAAAGCAGATCGGAAATGAAACGGTGGCCATGCGTGGTCATGGCGATCAAGTCGATATCTTGCTCCCGGGCGATGCGGATGATCTCATTGGAAGGCTCTCCATAAGCCAGAACATAATCGGCCTTCGTCCCTTTTTCTTGCAACTCCGAGCAGAGGCGGCTCAAATACATCCGACATTCCCGCATTTCGTCCGACTCACGAAGTCTCAAGCGATCATAATGCCTTGCACCCAGCCATGGGCCACATAAACTAAAAGGAGTTGTGCGCCCGTCAAGGCCACCAGCTCTTGTACATGGTTGAGGATTACCTGGTCGTTTGGTGAGTTCTCTACGGTAATGAGAATTTTTCGATACATTTTACCGAATCACTTAAAGCAGAGCGGACGACCTTTTCAATTGGCCCATTCTCTCACCGTCTGAATCAAGAGCCACCCATTCAGTAAGGCAATTACGATAGCCACTCCCCACGAAAGTAATTTTAGCCAGATCGGGTTTACAAATTCATGCATCTTCGTGCGGTCGCTGGTGAATTGGACAAGCGGGAAGACAGCAAAAGAAAGCTGCAAACTCAGGACCACCTGGCTTAAAATCAGGAGCTGAGTCGTCCCGTGCTCGCCATACAAGCGCGATGCAAATAATTGCGGGTACGATGGCTAACAACCGTGTAATGAGGCGCCGCAGCCAAGGGCGAAGTCGGATATTGAGAAACCCTTCCATCACAATTTGTCCGGCCAGAGTTCCCGTTAAAGTTGAATTTTGCCCGGAGCATAGCAACGCCACTGCAAACAGGATACTTGCCAGGACGCTTCCCAGCAAGGGAGAAAGCAACTGATAAGCATCTTCAATCCCAGCCACATCCTGATGGCCCGTATGGTGAAAAGCTGCCGCTGACATGATTAGGATGGAAGCGTTGATGAAGAGTGCAAACATGAGAGCCACGGTAGAGTCCAGCGTCGCATAGCGGATCGCTTCACGCTGCCCTTTGATCGTGGGGGCATAATTTCGGGTCTGCACGATTGAAGAATGGAGGTAGAGATTGTGTGGCATCACCGTGGCTCCGAGAATTCCAATCGCAATATAGAGCATTCCGGGATTTCGGAGGATTTCAGTGGAGGGGACAAATCCTTGCAAGATGCCTGATAAGCTAGGGCCTGAGAAAAAGATTTCCACAGCAAAACAACTCGCAATCACCCCAATCAATGCAATGACAAAGGCCTCGATGTAGCGGAATCCTTTCTGCTGCAGATAGAGAACGGCGAGTACATCCAGCGCTGTAAGTGAGACTCCCCAGAGCAACGGTATATGGAACAACAGATTCAATGCAATGGCTGAACCAATCACTTCCGCTAAGTCACAGGCTGCAATAGCAATCTCGCATAACACCCACAAGAAGATGGCAACTGGGCGGCTGTAATAGTCGCGGCAGGCCTGTGCCAGATCTCGTCCCGTGACGACGCCAAGCTTGACAGCCAGCGCTTGCAGTAAAATCGCCATCACATTCGAGATCAGAACCACCGAAAGCAGAGCATAGTTAAAACGGGCTCCGGCGGCCAAGTCGGTTGCCCAATTCCCGGGATCCATATAGCCGACCGCGACCATATAACCGGGACCCGCAAAAATCAGCATCTTCCGCCATACACTCAAAGTATGCGGAACTTCGATGCTTCGATGGACCTCTGGCAAGCTGGGTGTGCCTTGCGCAAGGCGCCCACCGAGCGATTGATCGGGATTAAACTTAGGCTGGTTAGAATGTTTCATTGGCATCCCGCCGGATGTGGAGGACCCGCTGCGGAAAGGGAGTTTCGATGTGATGCTCTTTGAATTTGTCGTGAATAGCGAAATTAATGGAGCTAATCAACTTCCCTTTGCGATGGACGAGGCTGGTGCTCCAGGGGCGCAATTCAAAAAGCATTCCATTGTCGCCAAATTCTAAAAAACGCACGACGGGCAGCGGGTCGAGCAGGACATCCGGGTTTTCCTGCGCGACCTCCAGGAGCAACTTTTCCACGAGTCGAACATCACTCCCATAAGCTACAATGATAGGAACTCGGAAGCGGACCCTGGCGCCGGTGTACATCCAATTCACTACATTTTCGGTGATAAATTTGGAATTCGGAACAATGATGGCAATATTGTCGTTTGTGACGACGGTTGTACTCCGTGCTCCGATTTCGATGACATCGCCTTCGATCTTCCCGACTTCAATCCGGTCTCCAATTTTGATGGGGCGCTCCAACAGGATGATCAATCCACTGATAAAGTTGCTGGCCACATTTTGCAGTCCGAACCCAATTCCTATTCCTAGCGTACCGGCGATCACATTCAGCGTGGTGAGATTGATCTTCATCGTCTGCAGAATGACAAGAAACCCGATGAAAATGATCACATAGCGTGTGATTGCTCCCGACCGCCTGCCGGCCACCATGATCTAGCTTGGTCCTCGAAAGTAGATGATTGACCAGCCAGGAACGAATTTTCCCGGCAATGAAGAGGATCAGAAAAAGCAGAATGAATAATGTCAGGATATTCCATAGCGTAATGGATGAATCCCCGAGTTTCAAAAGAGGGACTTTTAACCATGTTCTAATGTTATCTAACCAGAGAGCAGAGGGTCTCATTTTGCTAATGCCCTAAACATATTCAGAAGTTGTTCTCTCGGGGGGCTCGAGAGTTTGTTGTTTTGAGTCGTGCATCCACCAGTCCAGTTACGATGGTTCAAAGATCTACTCGATCGATCTCAATGAGTCTGGTGACTCCCCGTTTAACGGCCCCCCCTTTTTCTCTTGCCCCTTCTTGGATGAATTTCGGGCGTGTTTTGCTCCGGGCCGGGAGATCCCGATAGGAAACGCTTCGATAAGGGTCCAAGCGCACGATCGGGTCCACGGGCCGCCAATCGTTTCGGACTCCCACCGGGTCTATCGGCAGAAACGAAAATATTCTTCGCCGCTTCGAGCCCAATGTAGTGAGGTGTAGTCCTACCGGAGAGCATCAGTTTCAGTGGACCTTGAAAGGGTGCTTTTTCAAGCAGAGTGATAGATGTCCCCGGGACCAGCGATTCCTTCTCCAGATAGTTCAAGAAATCCGGGTTGTCATTAGTGATTTTCCGGATAGTGTAATCCCCGAGTTCCGCAATGGCCAGACAGACTTCTTCTTCAAGGTTTCGAAAGCCGTGAGCGTCGGGAATGATTTCGCCGTGAGGATCTTTTTCGGGATAGCCCAGCAGGGCATCGGCACGGTCAACAAAGAAGTCGGAAACTACGTGTTCCAGCTTTTCGGCTTCCTCGTGGACCTGGTCCCAGCCATAGCCCATGATCTGATGAAGAAACAACTCGATTAACCGGTGTCGCCGGATGATTCTCAACGCTTGCAGGCGTCCTTCGGTTGTCAGCGCAGCGCCATAGTACGGTTTATAGGCGAGCAGGCCGGCCTTCTGCAATTTCCGGAGCATGTCGGTCACCGAAGCATCCGTCACCGACAGACGTCGGGCCACATTGGATGTGCTGGCCTTTACATCGCTGTCCTCCATCTTCAGCAATGCTTTCAGGTAATCTTCCACGGTGCTGGAGATCACAGTTCCTCCCTGAGCATGCAAACATGCTCTAAATATATTTTAGATTAATCGAATAATTTTCCAATGACAATAAAAAAGTAAGTAATAGTCCCCTGCAGTGAGGCCAGCAAACCCGATCCATTCCCCAAATTAGTCTTCGGTCCTCGATCTCTTCGATACCCCAAGAGGCATCAGCTCTCTCTCCTCATAGGGTTTGTTTAATGAAAAGTCTGGGACCTAGTCCATCTCGAACACGACTGACACGCATGACATCCAAAGCGTTGAACGCGGGATCATGCAAAATAATTAAATAGTATTTGACTTTATTTTAGATTTATCTAAATATTTATTACGACATGCCAACACCACCCGGAGAAGAGAAATGAAATTGGTACTGAAGGGGCCTCCCCTGTCGTGGCAAATACTAATAGGGGTTGTGTTGGCTATTTCAGCCTTGTCCCCTGATTTGCTTTGGGGGCAGGGCGAAACAACTAGCGCCATCGTTGGCTCGGTAAGAGATCCCACTGGCGACTCGATTGCCGGGGCCACGGTAACCATTACGAGCTCAGACAATGGACTGAAGCGATCCGTTAAAACGGATGAGGCAGGAAGATTTAGCTTCCCACAGCTCAAGCCAGGTCCGTATTCCGTGAAGGTGGAGAAGCAGCAGTTTGAAGCTCAGTCCAAAGATTCGGTAGTGGCGGGTCTTGGCCAAAAGCAAACGGTCGATTTTACGCTGAAGATCGCAACGGCGAACCAAGAACTTACGGTGACAGAAGAAGCGCCGCTCATCAACCCACAGAACCCGAACACATCCACAACCCTCAATGCCCGCGTGATGGAAAGCCTTCCGAACCCGGGAGGCGACATGACTTATCCCATTCAGTTCGCTCCTGGAGCACTCATGAATACGGCGGGGAGCGGGAATGATTTCGTCGGAGGCACAAACGGTTATGGCAATGTGCAATTCAATGGGCTGCCTTCACTATCGAATGGCTACATCGTCGATGGATTAGAGACGAACGACCCGCTTACTAATCTGAATAGTGGACTTTCAACAAACCTTGTTCTTGGCTTGAACTCCATCGCGGAGATGACGGTGAACACTCTTTCCTACGCAGTGGACCAGGGACGTTACGGTGCCTCCCAAGTGAACTATGTGACCAAATCCGGCACGAATCAATTTCATGGAAACCTTTACGAGCTTTGGAATGGTTCAAGGTTCAATGCCGCCAATTTTTTCACCAACTCAACACCCGGGGGGCACAAGCCGCGTTCAACGGTGAACCACTTCGGAGGGAGCCTGGGTGGGCCGATCAAGTCGAACAAGCTCTTCTTTTTCTTTGATGCCGAGTGGGTTCGTATTGCACTTCCTATTGTCTCGGCCACGACGGTCCCTACTCCGGCATTCCAAAATTACGTCTTACAGCAACTTCCACGCGGCGGCACGGACTCAGTCACTGGATCTACGTATCAACCCTCGCCACAATCGGTTCCGCTTTATCAGAAGATGTTTGCGCTCTATAAAAGCACAGCAGGAAGCCCTCTCTCGGTTTTGGGATGCCCTTTCAATAGCAACGGCAGCCCGGCAATTGGTAACCCACCAAGTGGGGATGGTTGTGCCAATCGGCAGAGCATTTCACAGTCGAGTTCCGATTCCGAGCAGGTCCAGACTGTTCGCGTGGACTATAATCTTAATGAGAACAACACCGCCTGGTTCCGTTTTCAGCATGATGGCGGACTGCAGGCTGCCTACACGGACCCGATCAATCCGCTCTTTAACGCGATATCCCCCCAGCCCCTTTACTCGTTTGCATCGGGATATACCCATGTGTTTTCGCCAAGGCTGGTGAACTACTTCAATCCTGCGTTTTCCTGGTACGAAAGCCTTTTCGGTCCAAGTGATTTTCAGAAGACACTGGACGCTTTCCCTATCGTGCTGCAAGGCAGCGGAGCGAATGCGCCATTTACGACAGTTGGGGGACTCAACGATACTTGGGTGCAGGGCAGGCGAGCCACCCGATTCTTTATCAATGACAATTTGGCGTGGAGTATCGGTGCGCACGAACTAAGATTTGGGACGAACACTAGGATCCTCCGTCTGAATGACTATGACTTTGGTCAAGGGACGGTTCCGTTGGTTAACTATACGACCCTCCCGCAATTCATTTATGGAGTCGCCTCTACCGCCTCAAAAACATTTCCATTGGCCGATTCTCAACCCTACAACTTCCTCAACTTGGACCTCTATGCGCAGGACACTTGGAAGGTGACCAGGTCATTGACCTGGACATTCGGAATTCGCGCCACCCACAACTCCAACCCAATCAATCCGCACTTCGCAGTGGCGCGCCTCCCCAGCTCTTTCGATGCCATTTCCCATGACGTCAACCAGCCCCTCAGCGAAGCCATTGACACCAATTTGGCCACAGTCTTCGCGGCGACACCCTTCGTCATCCTTCAACCGAGAATGGCAATCGCGTGGCAAGTGGGGCCAAAGACAGTGTTACGAACAGGGTTTGGGGTGTTCAGCGACATTCTGCCCGGAAGTGTGGTGGATCTGGTGGGCGCTAATCCTCCCTATTCCAGAACCTTCGAGGGAGGCTTACTGGGAAACGTGGGCGGGACGGCAATCGCTCCAGGAGTACCGAATAGCGCGGTCGACGCAACCGTTGCTGCCGATCAAACTTTCACGTCCGGGTTTGCTCAAGGCCAGCTCTCCTGTGCGTCCCCACAGGCAAGCCCCGATACATGCCTCCAACCGATATCCATTACGGCCGTTCCGGATGGCACGTTACGGGCGCCCTATAACATGCAGTGGAGCCTTGCCCTGGAGCATCAGATCGGATCGACAATCAATCTGCGTGCACAGTATGTCGGAACGCGCGCCGTAAACCAGCCTTATCAGACCCAGGTGAATGGTTATCAGACGGTGTGTGAGGGATGCTTTGCGCCCTTTCCTTACGGCCAGTCCAAGGACCCGCGCTTTGGGTTGGTGACACAGCTCAATACGGGGGCAAATAGCCACTACAACGGTTTGCAGTTAACAGCCGAAAAGCGCCTCTCACACGGTATCCAGGTGCAGGGCAATTACACCTGGAGTCGTTGTATGGACACCGTCTCAAATGGAGGGTTCCTCCCCTTTTCCGCGGGAGGCATCCTGTCGCCTCTGCCTGGCCAACTTGGCCGCCAATACGGTCCTTGCGACTATGATGTCCGGCACAACTTCACGTTGCAATACGTTTATGAGTTACCCGTTAATTTGCGAAACCGTGTCCTGGGAGCCTTGGCTAACGGTTGGCAGGTATCGGGCTCTGTTTTTCGACGGAGCGGAATTCCATTTTCAGTTCTAAGCGCCCCGTACACCGCCAATGGAAACGGGATTGTCCAGGGCAGCGGTCCACAATACGCCAACGTTGTGCCAGGCGTTCCGATTTATGTTCAGCAAGAAATTCCCGGAGTGACGCAACCGGGAACAGTCCAGTGGCTGAACCCAGACGCTTTTGTTTCAGCCATCGATCCCAGCACAGGTGCATGTGTCGGAGGCGACACGCCCGAGAACTGCCAATTTGGCAATCTCGGCCGCAATGCACTGCGAGGTCCAAATTTTTTCTCGAGCGATTTGTATATTACCAAGTGGTTTGCGGTAAGTGAACGCCTGAAGCTGCGCTTTGACGTGCAGTTCTTCAATGTGTTTAATCATTCGAATTTTGGCTTACCGGTCCTCGGGTATGCCGGCATCCCTGGAAACCGGTCCACTCAAACCGGATTTGGAGCGCTCACCTACACAACGGCACCACCGACAGGCCTACTTGGCGTAGGTCTTGGCGGCGATAGTTCCCCACGCATGATCGCATTTCAGCTGCGCCTGGAGTTCTAAGGAAGACTTCCTGAACAAAGTCTGCATATGTGAACACCCTCTTTCTGTGAGCTGATCTTTAACCATAAGTCTGAGGGCAGGGCACAGGGGTGCTGTAATTCCATACGGGCAGAGGCTCTTGGCCCTGAAGGGGCCAAATAGAATTGCCCTCGGCAAGGGAGCGAGTGACGGCGGTCACCCGCAACCACCGCCCTGGGTCTAAAGGGAGCAAAATACAACCCCTCTCCCCCGCGGATTGGTAGTAACGGTCTGAAACCTGCTCTCAACAAGGGGGGAGAGGGGAAGGGGAGTGGGGGTAACGCAGGGGTTTAGGACTGAAACCAACCGTGACGAGCGGAAAGATATGGACATGATCAGATTCTTTGAGAAGGGATACTGGGGGGGTACTTCTACTTCTCCCCCCGCCTTGCAGAAGCGCTGGGAAAGAGGGGCTAACTGAGTTAACCCGTATTCCGAAGTTGCATGAGCGTCACTAGGTGGAGCAGGCGCACCGCTGCCCGTTTGAATGCGCGCGGAAGCTGCGGTGTTTGTCTGAAAAGGTTAGAATTTCTGAGGATTTGTCGAGCTTATGATGCTGGCTGTGCAGACTGCAATGCGTGGGCCTGCTGCATCAAGCGTGACTTATAGCGAGCCGCAGCGTTCTTGTGTAGCGTCCCTTTCTGGATGGATCGGTCGATCAAGGAGAGGGTGGGAGACAACAAAGCCTTCACTTCATCCTTGTTCTTCGCGGTGACCGCTGCTCGTATCTTTTTGAGCTGAGTGCGGAGCCGACTCAGATTGCTCTTATTCACTGCCCGTCTTTTCTCGCTCTGACGATATCTTTTTTCAGCTGACTTATGATTTGCCATTCAGAAGCTCTCCGGATTCCTGATTAGTCCGTGGACGGTTTTGCTCTTCTGCCGCTCCACAACGTAAATTGCGCAGTAACCTTATACAGGCCAACTCGTTCTTTGTCAAGGCGCAATCATTCCACTGTCCACTGAAGGTCGCCACCAAAAATCTGAAATATGCGGTGCATCCTGCTTAAAACTCATATTGACAGGACAGAGCATTCGACTATAATTGCGCCCGTCGGAGCCACTACTCCTCAGTAGCTCAATGGCAGAGCATCCGGCTGTTAACCGGAGGGTTGTAGGTTCGAGTCCTACCTGAGGAGCCAATTAAGTTTAATCCTTTCAATAAATCCCGCTCTCATTGACACTCTCCGATTGTACTTTATCCGGCTCACCTTCTAACAACCTTCTAACAGTTGCATTTTCCCCAAGAAGAGCCTACCCCAACTTGGCCGCTGCTTCCTTCTTCGCCTGTGGCATCCGATGACCGTAGACGTTGAATGTAGTTTTGCTGTCTGCATGGCCAACCTGGTCTTGAATGTACTTCGGTGACTCGCCCTGGTCGATTGACATGGATGCAAAGAAATGGCGCAATTCATGAAACCGTTGGATCCTCTCTCAGACTATAATGGCGGGCAGAAAGGACCTTGATCGGCATTCGAATTCCCTGCCACCACGCGATGAGTTCAGGGTGGTCGGGAATTTGGAGGCTTGATTGCCACCTTAGGTAGCCCGATGGCAGCCGGTTTGACCTAACTCGTCTGTCTGACGCGATCTATTTGATGGGCGATGAAGGAGTTCATGTCTGGATGCCCCTATCCTATGCGCCTACCCTTTTCGCTGTTTTTGCCCGTATCCGGAATCGTGCCGGGGGAGCTCCAAATTCGCGTTTGAATGCCCGATTGAAGGCCTGCTCAGATTCGTAACCAACCTCTCCTGAGACTCTTGCCACACTGTAGCTGGTTGAAGTCAACATGCGTGCACCGAGCTGCAATCTCCATCGCGAGAGATATGTCATTGGAGGATCGCCCAGGTAATGACGAAATCGCTCGGCCAGCACTGAACGCGACACTCCGACCTGCTGGGCGAGACTGGCAATCGTCCAGGGGTGTTCCGGAGCGCGATGCATATGCGCCAATGCCGCGCCCACTCCTGGATCTCGGGCTCCTGCGAGCCAGCCAGTCTCTTGCGGCGGCAACTCGGCCAAGTAACGGCGCAAAGTTTCCACAAAGAGCGCTTCGGACAACCTCGTCAGTACTGCATCACTGCCCGCTCTATTTGCGCTCGCTTCCCCGGCTGAGTATTTGATGGAGTTTTCCAGCCATTGCCCCGCGTGGTCATTCCTGATACTCACCTTGAACACCGGTGGCAGTCCACCCAAAAAGGTCTTGCTTAGTTCCCGATCACATTCCATATAGCCGCACACAAATGATGTGGTTTCGCCTCCTCCGCCATGGCGAGCAAGAACGATTCCTTGCGAGAACAGTTCTTTCAAGTGCTTGCCATAATCCAGGATGCGACGGCAGGAACCCGTTGGAAAGGATGTGGGCGTCGCCATGGGGAAATACCACGATGTCTCCAGGAATCAACTCGACGCAATGGGTGCTGTTCTCGACTTCGCATCGAGCCCGTCCCTGGGTGAGAAGGTGATAGACGATGATATGTTTGGGTCCCTTGCGAAGAAATGCCGCGACTTCGCGCGTAGGCGGCGAGCGGAACCCCCACGGCGCTGTGAATTCGGCCTTGTAGAACACCGCCCCTTCAAGCTTTACCGATTGGAGGATTTCGGAGAGAGCGTCCATAGGACATTCGATTCGGACTCTTAGCTAAAGCTTTGGGATTCCCGGATAAGCAATCGATATTCTACCGCGAGTGAATCAAATTTGCCAGACGCACGGATAAGCATTGCGTAGGGAACCCTGTCAGAGTGCATCTGTGGCGGCCATCACCGCTCACTATCTCAATTAACGAGGAGGATTCGAAATGCTTTCACTATTTGTACGACTTGAGGCGAAACCTGGGAAGGAGGAAGAGCTCGCCGCCTTCCTGATGCAAGGCCTTCAAATGGCAAATCAGGAAAAGACTACGACGTTGTGGTTCGCGCTGCGTCTGGGCCCATCCACGTTCGCCATATTCGATGCGTTTCCCGATGAATCGGGAAGGCAAGCTCACCTCAACGGGCCCATTGCCAAAGCACTCATGGCCCACGCCCCAAATCTCTTGGCCGTGCCGCCTTCCATAGAAAAAGCAGAGATTCTGGGAGCCAAGCTTTCGCAGGAGGTTCGAAATGCAGCTTAAGTGGGGATTCCGCTGAGGGTGATCGGCGATTCCGAAGGGAAGGTGGTCAGTGTTCCCGAGGTATTCCGGTCAGCTGTCGGAGCGAAGCGACGGTGTCGTTCTGCTTGTCGGCCAAGTGATGGGATTCGTCAAGAGGAATGATCCGGTCGGTTCGCCGCTGAAGCGCAGTTTTAGGTTAATTGTCTGGCAACGCTCGCTGCGAAGGTGCTGGGGGTGAATTCTTCTCCCATTGGCTGGCTAAACGCTGCGCTTCAGCAAGTTGTTGCGGAGTCATCATTTTCGCAAGCAAATCCTTTAATTTTGTAGCCTCGGCGTCGCCCTCTGCGCTTGCCAAGTTGCACCACATGTGTGCCTGAACATAGTCCTGAAGAACGCCTTCCCCCTTGGCATACATCGAACCGAGGTTGAATTGGGCACGAGTGTTACCTTGTTCAGCAGCCTTTCGGTACCATCTAACGGCTTCCTTGTCGTCCTGAGAAACGCCTCGACCAAAGTAATAGATTTCACCGAGGCTGGCTTGGGCAGCAGCGTGACCTTGCTCGGCAGCCTTTCGATACCATTTCGCTGCTTCCTCGTAGTTCTGTATAACGCCTTCACTATAGTGATACATTGCGCCGAGGGCGTATTGGGCATTAACTTGA
The DNA here is from genome assembly GCA_963810905.1 of uncultured Acidimicrobiia bacterium. Classification (GTDB taxonomy): domain Bacteria; phylum Acidobacteriota; class Terriglobia; order Versatilivoradales; family Versatilivoraceae; genus CAWBAT01. Next base: position 341,745 of record CAWEPG010000001.1, read on the forward strand.
CTTTTCTCGGCAGCCAGCCGGTATAATTTCAACGCTTCCTTGTAGTCCTGAGGAATGCCTCGACCCTCTTTGTACATAGCAGCAAGGGTGCATTGTGCAAAAGTATTACCTTGTTCGGCAGCCTTTCGATACCATATAACGGCTTCCTTGTAGTTCTGAGAAACGCCTAGACCACCTTCATGTATCAAGCCAAGCCCGATCTGGGCATTTGCATCACCTTGCTCGGCAAGAGGTCGCCACTCTTTTAGTGCAGTTGCGTAGTCGCCTTTTTCATATGCACGATAACCAGAATTGAAATCTGCCGCCAATGGCAATGCGATTAGTAAATACGATATAGCGACAAAGAGGCACGGAATCAGATTTGGCTTAGGTTTCAGAAGTGGATGCTTCGACCTTTTCATGGTAGTTCCTCAGTTATCAAACCGACACAGCGTGCCTATTTTCTAACGAAATCCTATGCCTGCCCCGAATAGAAGTCAAACTCCTCGTCTGTACTTTTGTCTAGAAGGCCAAACAATTTGAAGAAAAGAAATTTCTCGGTCTGAGCACAAATAAGGAGACGTACAGCGACTTAGCCGACCCGTTTCAACTTTCCACTCCGGCTCCCCTACCATTCCTGGGACACCGAACCCAGTCTTCTTAGAAGATCCGAAATCGCTTGCTTTGCCGTAGTAATCCTTGAGCATCCGTCCCAATCGCTGGTAACATTGAACCAATCTTTGTCCACCACCGGGGGATTGAGTCTACAGAGGAAACAGAAGTTGTTTGACTTTGCCTTGACGATTGCGTTCCTCGTAGTAATAGATAGGATATTCTCTTAGGGCTCACTTTGGGGAACCCAAAGCACGGTCGACATGGCCAGAATTCCTGATGGTGCACCGTTGAGGGAGAGAGATTATGGAGCAGGAGAAGTCGTCCCAAGAACCTAAAACGCTGAAGCACAAATCCATCAGCGCCTCGAAGGCAATATTCAAGTACGTTCTCAGTTCGGTCGGCGGCGCGATTCTCTTCATTATCGTGGCAAATCCGATCACGCAATGGTGGAGTGGTCCGACTTCATACAAAGTCTGCCTCGTCGGCGACTTCCGCCCCGGTCAGGAGGGCGGCAGGTACATCCAGGAGGGTTTCCTGGAGAAAGGCATTTTGTCGAAATTCAAGATTGACGGTGTCCCTGTCGAGATGGAAGTTCGAGATGACGAGGGTGACCCCCAGGTGGCTGTCAGTATCTCAGACGAACTCAGCGGGGCCGATGATATCCTACTTGTGGTAGGACATCTGTCAAGCACACAAACAAAGGCAGCCTTGCCGAACTATCTCCGTAAGGCCATACCCCCAATTCCGGTTGTGCTGGCTTCCGAGACAAACCCGTATCTGTATACCAAGCGTGGTAACCAGACCGAAATATTGCCGCTTCTTCGCATCGCACCCACCGACGATAGACAGGCAGCTGATGCAGCAGCTTTCGCCGTGAAGCAGGGTGCGACAACTTTTTGGATAATCGAAGACGACGAAAACCCGGTCTATTCGAAGTACCTGGCAAGCGAGTTTATCCGAAATGTACAGGACCAAAGGCGGAACGTCATATTCTGGGCGCGGAAAGAGAGTGTTCCGTCGTTTGAGACGTTTCGAGCTCTGAAGCCAAGTTGCGTATTCTTTACAGGGTCGGCGTCTAACGCCCTGATTCTCATTCGCCAGTTGCGGGCTTTTTCGAAGGTCGGCTCAATCCCAATGCCGATGGTGCTGTTGACGGACTCGGCAGTGGACCAATCGCTCATCCAACAAGGAGGAGCGGATGTGGAGGGTGTGAACGCGATCTACCCATGGCCGGCTAGTGACTTTGCCAATGGGAACGAAGGCTTCAAGACTATTGGGAGAGATGCCCGCAATGTCGTCGAACGGTTGCTTGAAGATGTCAGCAAACAGTATTCCACGCTGCGGAAGGAGAGGGCTTGGCTTACACACTCGATCCGCTCTGCACTGCGTATCCATAAGACCTCGGACGCCCGCGACACTACAGTGGCCGTGGTTGAGCAGTCGTTTCAAACTAAAAAACCATATCCGTTATCGACGGGCGGACGGATCGCGAAATTCAGTGCGGAAATTCGAAATGAGCAAGCCAAATTTCACATCTGGAAGATCCAAGACGGCAAGTTCATAGACATTGAATAAGAAGTGCTACCGGGCAAGCAAATCCGGTTTATTCTGCGCTTTACCGGAACTAGCTGTGTTCGCAGATTCGCATCCCGTGTGACCCATAATTCCCGCATTATTCGGTTGAAATTAGTGTCCTAGAAAGTGTTCGAGAGTCTCTGCGCTAGCGGCAGCCAGGTCTGCGTATTTTTTTGCTTTCACGGCATCGCCGCGTTCCATTGCGCTTTGCGCCTTCGACAGATTCGTTTGCATGTTTGCCTGCGCAGCCGCCATGTCTCCGCGCAACCCATAACCGGCAGCCTCCTGCTGCCGCTGGAGATGGCCGAGGCTATTGTTTATTACTGCGGCCCGGGTCGAAAGTTGGTCGATGCGATGTTCAAGTTCCTCGACATCCGCCGGGCTCATTCCGCCGGTTGCGGAAGGCGTATCCTTGGGCGCATTCGTATCCGGCAACGGATCGGGCGCTGGAGGAAAGAATGGGGTCTCTTTCTCGGAGATATTGGAAGGACTCGATGGAGGGCTAGATGGCGCGGAAGTACCACGGGTCTCACTTTTCTTGTTCGTGGAATCGCCCTGCACTTGGCTGATGGCGGATGTGCCTTCCGGTGTCCCTGGATTCAGAACGGTGCTCCGATCGTTTAGAATTACCTCCGCCTGCGGCTGGACGAGCGACGAATTGAGAGACCCTGACGATGGTGCTCTTCCTTGAAAGACTCCCACAACGGCTGACTTCCTGGCAAACACCAAGACTGCTAGTAGGATCATGGCTGCACCCACGCCCGCAGCGACAACGGTATTTCGGGAATCCCACCGGCTTTTTTTCGCCACAAGGGGGCTCGAAACAACGGGAGAGAGAGGAATCGATGCTGGGGGCGCAGGCGCAATCGGCGGCTGCACGGCCGGAGCTGGGGCAGCCGCTTCGGGCGAAGCCGGTGCGATCACCGTGCGCGTGACATCAGACGAAACAGGTATCGAACTGAATGCCGCAGGGACACTTTCCGGATGTTCGAGCGCGGCCCCGAATTCCTCAACCGTCTGGAACCGCTTTTCGGGGTCTTTCTCAAGTGCTTTCATGACAACGTTTTGGTATTGAACAGGTGCATAGGGATACATGCGCTTTAGAAGTGGCGGCGGAACATTGACTTGCTCGTTCATGATGTCGAAATCGCTACCGCTGTCAAATGGAGCCTTACCGCTGAACATCTGGTACAGCGTGATTCCCAACGCATAGATATCGGTGCGCACATCGATGGCCCGGTTCTGAATCTGCTCGGGGGCCATATATGCTGGAGTCCCAAGCTGCACGCCGGTGCGGGTCATTCCGCGTGTACCAACCAGCTTGGCGATGCCGAAATCCATGACTTTCACGATACCCTTGCTATTCAACATCAGATTGCTGGGCTTGATATCACGATGCACAATGCCCATGCGATGCGCCGCTCCAATTCCTAGCAGCGCCTGCTTGAACCAGGGCAACGCCTGCTCTGGAGGAAGGGGTCCGCGACGGCGGATGATCTGCTCAAAGGTTTCACCCTCCACAAACTCCATGATCATGAACGCTATTTCCTGATCCACAAGAAACGCGTAGAGAGTGGCAAGATTAACATGATTGAGATTTGCCTGGGTTTTAGCTTCCGTGCGGAATCGCTCAACTAACCCGGGATTGTCGGCAAGATTTGCTTTGAGCATCTTGATCGCAACCGGACGGTCCAATTGGGTATCGACTCCTTTGTAGACCACTCCCATGCCACCTTCACCCAATTTTTCCAATATGCGATAATTCCCGATTTGCTTCCCTTCCATGGCGTTTCTCCTTACATTGCATCCAAGCCTTCGAATTTGAGAATCTGCCCGATGATGTTGTTAAATCCGCCCTGTGATTTCGCCAATTCGATCAATGCATGGCAAGCAGGCGCGGGAGAACTCGCAGCAACGACGGCGTAAAGTCCAGTAGTGCCGGTGGTTTCAACCACTTATTGCAAGGCGATGACACGTAATTTCTTGGCATCCGGCAGATCAGACATAAACTGCAATATGATGTCGAATTCCGCGATGCCTGCGCGAAACTTGTTGGAGTCGTACAAATCGAGTGCACAATCCCAGTCTATTTCGATGGCTACAAGCTTGCCGCCGTTTTTTGATAGGGTCCAGGCAATTAAGATTTCAGAGTGTCCGCTGGAGGTCCCGACCTCTAGGGCGCTTTTGTATTTGTGACTAACAATGATTTCATGAAGCTCCGCTTTTGGCAACTTCTTTGGGCAACTTGCGGAAGTTTATTTTGGCCGTATGGTCAAGATCCTCGAACCAAATGACATGGCAAAATTTACACCCTTTCCAGCTTGTCCCTATAGATCCCTTTCCTATCCTCGGGTAACGCCAACGATTCCGACTCAAACGCCTCGTTGTGAGGATTGGAATAGATTGGCCATTAGCTCAACAAGGTGTTGTAATACGACGTAACCGGAAACTGAAGCGATTGGAATGAGCAGCCGAAGACGGTTCCCGCCTAGATTCCCCTGATGAATGAGCCGAGCTCCATGAGGCCACTTGGAATGCCTGTCATCTCGAAAGACTACGCGACCTAGAAGTTCCTGCATGTTCTCCGGGGATTCGCCCGCTGGATGAGCATGGACGCAAAAAAAATGACGCGGGTCGCGGAAGCTACCGCTGTCCACCCCCTTAATTAAGGCAGGTCAATCCAACGGCTGAAATACTTCAGATTGATAAACGCAGCGAGATATGCAGAAGGCAATGGGATATCGAGTAGGAAAGTCCCAAGCTGAATGAAAAATCGGGGTTGGCACTTGTCCAACAACAGATCGAGAAACTGTGAAAGAAATATTCACGATTTTGTGGGCTTTGGAGGGATCGTCTCTGCCTTCGGAGTGATCTCCGAAATATTGGGTGGAACCGTGGCCTTGACGTTGCCTACTGCCCAGGCAATTCCTCCGAGCAAGACACTCTGAAAAATCGGGTTTGTCCAGACGTCTTCCCGGTGGCCCATCGAAGTATAGAATACTCGGCCCTTACCATATTTGCGGGCCCAGGTCGCCGGATAATCAGGCCGTTGGTAATCGGTTCCCGCCATCCCCTGTGTCACCTGAACCAGGATGACATGAAGATCCGGCGCAAAATTCTTTAAAGAATACCATTCATCTTTGATCTTAAATTCCGTTCCGAGCTTTTCAACTCCGGGAAAGTGCGGTGAGACCACGCGCATGGTGGCCTCCTGCTGGGGACCGTGGCGGATGAATTCTCCTCCGATCATCTGAATATAAGGATCTCTTTTCTCCATGGGCTGAGTCTCAAATTCAGGGCCAGGAGAGAGGAAAGTGTCAGCAGCCGAATGGGTCCCAAGAAATCCTTTGCCGGATCGAATCGCCTCGAGGAGAGCCACTTTACCTTCAAGCGTCATCGGCGGGTTCTTGTCTCCCACCGCCTGGGTCAAATCCCAGGTTGTATAAAAGAAGATCGCATCGAATCCTTTGAGATTCTGACGGGTGAAAATGGATCCATCCTTGGTGGCAACGACGTCAAATCCATGGGTTTTGCCTAACTCGATGACCACCTTTTCGGCAAGGCTGAGTTCATTGCTGTTACGCTTGATGGGTTCATGCTCATAGCTTGCCGATTGTTTGGAGAAAAACAAAATCTTGCGGCGTTTGCTCTTCGCAAAAAGGTCCAGCGAAGAACCGATTGTCCAGCCAACACTGCCGGTAGCCAGAGTGCGAAGAGCTTGGCGACGATCGATCAAATGCTGGACGAGACTGGAAAGGTCTTGAGGCATTGCACTCTCCTTCGTGCTCTATGGATTGATTGCATGGTTGATTCGGGAGAAAGATGAGTTGTCCTCAGACGCCCTAGACGTCACCCTTTTTGAGCTGATCGACTAAGTACGCACATGAGTGGCACACTAGGGCCATCATGGTTAGCGTTGGATTCTGACAACCCGAAGAAACGAAGCAGCCTCCGTCCATGACGAATAGGTTTTTTATGTCGTGTGACTGGCAATATTTATTCAGAACTGATTTTTTTGGATCGTTTCCCATGCGCGCCACGCCGACCTCGTGGATTCCCATTCCAAAAGTATTGAAGTTCGGTTTCAGATTGACGTTCTTTGCTCCTGCGCCCTCAATCATTTCAGCTGCGGTGATAGCCATATCCTCGGCTAATTTCAACTCATTTTCACCATAGGACGCTTTAATATGCAGAACCGGGATTCCCCAGGCGTCCACCGAATTCTTATCAAGAGTACAGTAGTTCTCCCAACGCGGGAGACACTCCGCAAACCCTCTAAGACTGATTTTATACTCGCCTTGTCTTACGGCCTTCTTGTATTCGGTGCCGAAGCCATCCGCGCCGAAATTAAATTTCGGTCTGCTGGCTCCTTGAAAACCATACCCGCGAATGAATTTGGGGTGACGATCCGTAACGTTACGGAACCTGATTACATAGATGCCATTCGGGCGTATCGGTGGCCCCGCCCATGGTTTTGCCTCCAGCATGGGCATGACTCCATCAGCGCCGACGTTACACAGATGATCCATCAAGTAATGACCTAAAGCCCCGCTTGAATTCGCGAGGCCATTCGAATATTGCCGGTTGGCAGAATTTAAGAGAATCCGCACGGACTCCAGAGACTGGGCACAAAGGATGACAACTCGACTCTTCAACTCCCGCTCTTCCCGCGTGGTTCGGTGAATATACCGTACGCCTTTGGCCAGACCTGAGTTTACGTCTGTCGTTACCTGACGGACAATGGCATCCGTAATGAGTGTCAGGCGGCCTGTTGCCTGAGCGGCAGCCAGGGTAGTGGTCGGACTATTGAAGTAGGAGAGCGTCGTGCAACCTCGCTCGCAGGGGCCGCAATAATGGCAGGGTGCCCGGCCATTCAGGGGGGCTGTAAGATTTGCGACTCGGCCGATGGTGACCGTTCGGCCAAATTTTTCCTTCGCCGTTTTCCGCAAGATGAGCTCTCCACAAGTCATCGGCATGGGCGGAAGAAACTTGCTGTCAGGCAGTTGCGGGACTCCCTCGGCCGAACCGCTGATGCCGATGAACTGCTCTACTTTGTCATACCAGGGTGCCAGCTCCTCGTAGCCAATTGGCCAGTCTTCCCCATAACCATCGTGACTTGCTGCCTTAAAATCTAAGTTGCTCATTCGATAACTTTGCCGGCCCCAGGCCAGAGACCGACCGCCCAGAATCCGGAGACGGATCCACGTAAAAGGCTTGTCAGATGGCGTCGTATAGGGGTTTTCGAAATCGTTCACAAACCATTCATAGTTAAGGTCGTTGCAGGCGCCGCTCTGTACCTGGATAGGACGCGTTTTCAGCAACTCCGGCGAATGCATCCGATACTTGGTCTCGTAGGGCATCACGTGCTCGGTGAAGTCCCTTCGAGGATCAAGATTCCTGCCTGCCTCAACCAGCGCAACCCGGAGTCCCGCCTCCGCCAATTCCTTTGCCGCCCATCCTCCTGTCGCACCAGAGCCTACAATAATGGCGTCAAAGCACTCTTTTGAGTCAGGCATAAGTTCAGGCATATTCGGACTCCGTAACTAATTTATTATTCTCGACCAAGAATTTGTCTCAATAGAATCAGGCCCGTTTTAGAAATGTGAGCACTTCACTTTTTCCGTTCATATTTCGGTCGTGGAGTAATGTGCTTCATTTAACTGTAAAATCCCTTTGATTCTACTCACGACGATTTCGCTCATGGGGACCCCATGCATGGCTGCGTATGCCTTGAACCGACGGTGCACATCTTCGTCCAAGAAGACTTGAAGAATCTTCTTGCCCGGCGGAACACGAGGGCCTCGGTTTGTCTGGTTCACCTTCTTGGGCGGCATCTGAATTCCTCCTTATACACAATGTAATAAATAATCCATTATGCACAATTATAATTGTATAAAAAAGGAAATGTCCCCGAGAGACCGCTTTAAGAGTTTTCATCGTTTAGTTCCTCCCTGGCAGAGTGTGAATGGAAATAGGTCTTCAGGCCGGAATTGTCGGGGGTAGGACCACTTGAATGGGCGTGAATCATGGGAAGACCGAGAGTGGTAGTCATCGATGAGCACGATGTGCAAGAACTAGGCGCTCAAGTCAAGGGAATCCTCGATCAAGTCCCAAAATCAGCTTTCCGTGGAGTTTTTCGGGTAGCCACCCTTGCGATGAAACCAATCAACTCGTCGAGCGAGTGAAATCGCGTCGCCTTGTACGATGCGACGTGCTCAACCCTGCCCTCGAACCGCCCAGCCTCAATATCGGTTTCCGGTCGAAACTGGATGACGAAAGCCGCCTTGTATTGCCATCCTTCCATCAAGAGTGGACAATAGTCCAAGCGCGTCTATGTAAGTCATAAACCTGCCGTAAAATTTCGGTAACGTTTGGTGATTAAAGTGGGGAACGAAAAACGGATAATCTTCGATCCCTTTTGCCTGGACCTGGCCAACGAGTGCCTGTGGAGAGGCTCACAGGCAATCAAGCTCAGACCCAAAGCCTTCGCAGTGCTCGACTATCTCCTCGGGCGTCCGGGCCAGCTCGTCACAAAAGAGGAACTTCTCAACGCCGTCTGGCCAGGAACCTTTGTCGGCGAAGCCGTCCTCAAAGTCGCCATTCGTCAGATCCGCGAGGCTCTCGGCGATGATCCAAAGTCTCCTCGCTTCATTGAAACCGCACATCGTCGAGGCTATCGCTTCATCGGTCAGATCGCAGAGAGCGGACGCGTGCCGGCAGGAGATCAGGAGATCGGGAGCAATCAAGCCATTTCGGCTTCAGCGCTGCGCGCCGCAGATTCCCCTCAGGGAGTTGTCGGACGCGACGAAGCGCTGTCGCGGATGCGAAGCTGGCTCGAGAAGATGCTTGGAGGAGAACGTCAGATAGTATTTGTTACTGGAGAAGCAGGCATCGGCAAGACCGCTCTGGTCGACACGTTCGCGCGGAGCATCGCTTCGGATCGGAGCATTCGGATAGGTCGAGGGCAATGTCTGGAACAGTACGGGACGAGTGAGGCTTACCTGCCGGTTCTCGAAGCTATCGGGCGGTTGTGTCGAGAGCAGGGGCAGGTTGTCGATGTGCTGCGCGCTCACGCGCCGATGTGGCTGCTGCAAATGCCTTCTCTGGTGAGCGCTTCCGATCGCGAGTTGCTGAGTCGAGAAGTATTCGGAGCGACACGCGAGCGAATGCTGCGAGAGATGGGCGAGGCATTGGAGGCGCTGACGGCAGACCTGCCGCTGGTGCTGATATTGGAAGACCTTCACTGGAGCGATTACTCGACACTGGACCTGATCTCATACCTGGCAAGGCAGCGTCAGCCCGCGCAGCTGATGTTGATTGGGACCTATCGGACTGTGGAGTTGATTGTAAGCGGGCATCCGCTCAAGGCAGTCAAGCAGGAGTTGCTGGCCAAGCAGCAATGCGAGGAGTTGCCGCTCGAATACCTCAGCGAAGAAGCAGTTGCCAAGTATTTGTCTGTTAGATTTCCCGCCAATCGATTTCCAGCAGAGCTTGCGGGGTTGATCCACGAACGAACAGAGGGAAATCCGCTGTTTATGGTCAACGCGGTCGACTACCTTGTGGCAGAGGGGTTGATTGTCGAGTACGAAGAGAGTTGGGAGTTAGTTGTAGAGATCGAGAACGTTGAGGTGGGGGTGCCCGACAGCATCAAGCAGATGATCGAGAAGCAGGTCGATCATCTCGATGCAAATGAGCAGCGAACACTTGAGGCGGCAAGCGTGGCGGGAGCGGAGTTTTCAACGCTCGCGGTGGCGGCTGGATTGGGGGAGGATCGAGCGCTGGTAGAAGCGCGGTGCGATGAACTGGCTCGTCAACGTCAGTTTATTCAGGATTGCGGTGTTCAGGTACTACCAAACGGAGAAGCGGTAAGCCGGTACGGCTTCATACACGCTTTGTATCAGAACGTGCTGTATGAACGGGTGTCGGCATCCAGGCGCGTCCAACTCCACCGGCGAATAGGGGAGCAGGGAGAGGAGCTCTATGGCGAGCGCGCCAGGGAAATTGCGGCAGAGCTTGCGATGCACTTTGAGCGGGGCCGAGACTATAAGCAGGCTGCAAAGTATCTTCAGCAGGCGGCAGACAACGACTATCCGCCGGTTTGCGTATCGGGAGGCGGTCGGGCTCGCGCGCCGGGGGCTGGAGTTGCTCGAGAGATTGCCGGACACTCCCGAGCGCGCCCAGCAGGAACTCTGGCTGCAACTCACTCTAGGCGTGCCATTGATTGCGACCGAGGGCTATGCGGCTCCGGATGTGGGAGCGTCTACATGAGAGCCCGAGAGCTGTGTCAGCAGTTAGGCGAGACGCCGGATATTTCTCAGGTTCTCTGGGGGCTTTGGACATTTCATATATTGAGGGCAGAGTTGGGCAACAGCCCGCGAGATCGCCGAGGAATTTCTGCGCCTGGCTGAGCGCCTCCCGTACCCGGGACTAGCGATGCGAGGTCACCTGGCGATGGAGATCACCTTCATGCACCTGGGGGAGTTTGCTCTGGCCATGGAACACTTTGAGAAAGCGCTCTCGCTTTACGATCCCGAGCGGCATCGCGATGATGCTTTCCTCTATGCGCAGAACCCAGGAGTTGCGATGCGATGCTATGCCGCCTGGGCGCTGTGGTTTCTCGGCCAACCCGATCAGGCTTTGGACCGGATGCAAAGAAGCCCTGACCCTGGCGCGCGAGTTATCCGAACCTCACGGTCTGGCCCACGCCCTCTTCTTTGCGGCGATTCTTCATCAGCTTCGCCGGGAAGAAGCGGATGGCGCAGGAACACGCCGAGGCCGCCATCGCCGTTTCGCAGCGAACATGGGCTGGTGATGTACCAGGCAATGGCAACGATTATGCGAGGCTGGGCGCTGCTCGAGCAGGGGCGAACGGAAGAGGCGATTGAACAAATGCGCCAGGGGCTTGCTGCTCTTCAAGCAACCGGCACTGAACGCGTCCGCCCTCACTTTTTAGCTCTGCTGGCCGAGGCCATGGACACGGATCGTCGGGTTGAGGAGGGGCTGCGCCTGTTGGAGGAAGCGCAGGCGCTAATAGATCGCAATAGCGAACGATACTACCAAGCTGAGCTTTATCGTCTCCAAGGTGAGCTGTTACTAAAACAATCAAAGGGTAGAGGCATTCCCCAAATGCTAACGAGCGGAAAAGCGGTAGTTGAAGCTGAGTCAACAGCTGTTACCAACGCCGAAGGCTGTTTCAATCAGTCCATCAAGATTGCCCAACGTCAGAAGGCGAAGTCCTTGGAACTGCGCGCGGTGATGAGCCTGGCCCGACTTATTCAAAAGCAGGGCAGAAAGGAAGAAGCCCGGCGGATGCTCAAAGAGACATACGGATGGTTCACAGAAGGGTTTGACACTGCAGACCTAATAGAGGCGAGGGCGCTACTCGATGACTTTTCGGGTTCATCACGGAAATCTGTGCAAAGGCGAAAAAAAGACCGAAATTGGTTGAATAAATAAGGAGAAGCTGGGGGGTGAGATACTTTGGGTCGACCGAGAACAGCGTTGTGAGAAGTCGCTGCGGTGGTGGGCTACGGCTCAGACGCGGCATTCAACCGCGCGTTCAAGCGAGAGTTCGATTGTCTTCCTGCGCAATTCCGTCTCAAGCGTAACGTCCCACCGGCCCTGCACTCTTAAGAGAGCCGCCGGCACTGCTGCTCGCATCATGCACGTCACCTATCCACAAAGAGATTTAGAAGACCCGGTAACGTACTCGAATTTGGAAAAGAGTTGTATGAAAATGGATAAGGATTGGAAGGTGAGAGCCGGCCACATTTTTCACTTGGCCACTCCAACGGTGCTGGCCAAGTGGCCCGCTGCATCGGGCGCCACCGAACGCTCTGCCTCGGCCATACGCTATGATTGATATGCGCCTCTTAGGGCGAGGTTCGACTTGGTCCAGAGCCCTGGATCTCGCGGAGTTTTTTTGGAAGGTGTGGCGACGTCAGAAATGTCTGGCGTAGGTCAGGGTATTCACTCAGACGGCCCGCCAACTTTTGAAGAACCGAAGCGCTTCGAGTCCAGTACTCCGTCGCTTCTGACATCTGGTTTTGATGTTCAAAAAGCTTTGCAGCGCTAGCATAGACTCGCCACGCGGCAAGGGGTAGATCTGTGCCTTCCAGAGTCTCTAGAGCTCGGCAAAGAGCCTGCTCGGCACCCTCATAGTTACGGTCGGCCAGAGAGATTTCAATTAAGAGACTTTGAGCACCTGCCATCCAGATTCGCTCTCCAGGAAGAGCCGCTATTTCAAATGCCTGCTCAGCTTCCAGACGAGCCCGGCCAAGATCGTTGCGCAGCAACCAGCAACGGCTCAGTCCAAGGTGAAGCGGGATCTCCCAGATCCAGTCCATCAAGAGTTGCTCATGGTCCAACCGACCCTTAATTATCTCGAAACATTCGATCGCAGAGTCCACATGGTGCAATCCCAAGTGTGAGAAACCCAACAAGACGGAACTCAGCAGTTGACCATATCCAAGCTGAAGTTCTTGCGCTTTCTGAAACCCATCCTGACAAAGCTTCAATGCCGGTTCAAAACCAAACATCTGTTGATAACCCCAAGCCAGCTCCAGCCGGAATAGCATAGCCCAGGATTGGTGGCCGTTCTTTTCCGCCATCTGGATGGCTGAAGCCAGGAGTGGCAGGAGTCTGTCCCATTGGCCTAAGCGGAGCAAGGCCCAAGCCTGGAAGAACTGACAGATCATAAAATCGAAAGCATCGCCGATCTCGAGTGCTACCTGTTGTCCTTCATCCGTGCTTCGACAGGCAGCTGAGTATTCAGAATGCAAACACTGAAAATACGCCAAGCGAGGGAGGTGCAGGCTCAAGAGGGAACGATCATTCAGGTGTCTGGCGGCCTCAACTGCTCCAGCGCACAAACTGGCATCCTCCTCTCTCCATCCCGTGGATAGCAGGTGCCAATAGGCGGAGCTCCCTTGGGCGTGAGCCTGAAGCAACTGGTCTGGGACCTGAGTGCTTCGCTCGGTTGCAAGCTGGCTGGTTTCCAGGCAGCGCTTTAGATCAATCCATGAGAGTGAACTACATAACTGAAATAGAGCCTTGACTTCGACCTCTAACCACTTCTGCCCTCGAGCACATTGGGCCCTGGCTTCAAAGTCTTCGGCAGACCGTTTCATGTCGCCCATGGATCGCCAAACCAGCCCACGCTGCTCGAGTAGCTCGACTCGAATTGTGTCGAGCGTTGGTTGCGGTAAACGGTTCACCCACGTCAAGGCGCGTGTCAAGTATTCGCTAGCCTCACGATTCGCATGACGACGCGTAGCCCTTTCGGCAGCCTGGCGAAGATAGTGAATGGCCCGGTGATAGTCGCGTGCCTGCTCAAAATGTACGGCTAGCTCGGCAGCTACTTCTTGGCAGTCAGAGCCATGAACAGTCTCCAGGTGTTCAGCAATCAACTGATGAAAGAACCGACGCCGACTTTCGGTCAGGTGCTCATAAATGACATTCTGATAAAGAGAGTGAATAAATGAGAATCGGGAAGTTATGGTGCCATCCGAAAACTCTTGCACGCCAGTGCTTCGAACAAACTGGCCTCGCTTGGCCAGGGCCCCAAGCTTGTCCTCTACTTCTGCGACCGCGATTTTCAAAGCAGCCGCGACGGTGCAGGTCGAGAACTCCACTCCGGCAACGCTGGCTGCTTCCAGAAGGAGCTGTTCCTCAGTAGCCAGTCGGCCAAGCTGTCGATCGATCATTTGACGCAGATTTTCCGGGACTTTCAAATCTAACGACTTGATCGAACCTTCGAGTTCCCATCGACCGTTTTGGTTGACAACCCAGTTCTGTAGATTCCAGAAAGTCCACCACATTGACCACGAAGAGCGGGTTACCGTCCGTGTGCCCATGAACGAAACGAGCCAGTTCGGGAGAAATAGACCCTTCCGGGAGACCGGAGCTCCAAGTATTTGGAAACTGCTTCCTCGGAAAGAAATTCCAAACCAAGTTCAACGCATTGCTCGTGTATTTGTAACTCTTGCTCGACCATCCTTAAAGGATGATGACTCAATATGACCTCAACCGGACGATAAGTCGCCACCAGGAGCAGGGCCGCAGGCTCCCGGCGCCTTGCCAAGTATGCAATCAGGTCCATCGTTGAATAATCACTCCAGTGCAAATCCTCAAGCGCCAGCACCATCGGGGATTCAGCTGCCATCGCTTCTAACGCTTCGGTCATCTCTCGTAACATTCGTTCTGGCGTTGCCCCCAACGTCTGTCGCGGAAGATAAGCAGCCTCCGCTGAACTTACGAGTGAGGGCATCTGGGTCAGCCACGTTGGAGCGTGGCGGCTCAAAATGGACAGAAGAGCGGCGTTCTCAGGACGGCGACAGAGACGGCTGAACGCGTCCAACACCGGCATATATGCCTCTCCAGCCCCGTAATGCTCCAGGCACTGACCTTGCGCGATTCGGAGCGACGGTTCAGAAGCCAGAGAATTGAGAAACGCATCCAGAATTGTTGTCTTGCCCATACCAGCTTCGCCGGTGATAAACACTGTTTGACGTTCACCACGAAGCGCTTTGTCTAGACAGTGATGTAATTGTCGAAGCACTGATTCACGGCCTACTATTCGTCGTCCAGGCTCGGAGATTGTGGGGGACTGGAAAATCCGCGAATCGGGTTGCCCGCGAGTCTCACTCTGAGGTTCCGGCATTTTGCCAGATGATGGTAAATCGCTGATGCTGCCGATAAATCGATAGCCTCGCCGATGGACGGTCTCAACAAACTTGGGAGCGGCAACCTGGTCTCCCAGAGCTTTGCGGATTTCGAGGATACTCACCTTCAAGACGGAATCACCCACAAAACTTTCGGGCCAGATGGACTTGAGCATGTCGTCCTTCGTGACCAGTTGGCCCGCGTGCTGCAACAAATAGCTCAAGACATCAAAAGCTTTGGGTGTGAGAGGTATTGGGCATGCGCCACGACAAAGTTGAAGGTTGCTGAGGTCTACCCTAAAGGGGCCAAAAACAATTTGTGGGCCATGATTCATACAGCCGCCCGATCAACTTAAATATCGAGAAGGGCTCCGAAGGGTCGTGCTTGCGTTGAGCTGATCCTAGAGCCGGTACGATGCAGCCATTTGATCGCTTGCATGTCAAATGTGTGTTACATGCATATTAAATCTTTGTTACAACATTTGGTACAACTCTTCGTGTTTAGCGTTACATAGCACCGAAACAGTCTTCAACTTTAGTAATCGCACCGCAAACCTGGTTGATCGCATCAAGGTCAGAGAGGTAAAAGCTTAAGTATTCTTCCAAATATGTTACAACGGTTTCTCACAACTTCAATAAATTGACTCCCTCTCTCGCCCACCATTCAGCGTAACAAAGCATTTCGTGGGAAATTCTCGCATCGCAGTCCGGCACAAGATTCATTACCGAAACCTTACACTAATTTTACCGCAATCTTATGACTTGACCCAGCGAGCTTGTCTATTATTCCTGAGTCACGAACGGCTAGCTCCAATCGAGAGAGCCCTTCGTGGCCCAGTTCAAAAGGAGGAAACTTCATGTATAGGCCACTTTCGCTCCACCATCTGATCTACTTCATTTTTGCATTTCTGACCCTAGAGTTTCTCAATCTTTTGTTAATTAGCCTGTCCCCGGCTTATCCGTGGCTCGTGCAAATCCCAAGAATAACTTTGGGTGTGCCCCAGGTTTTGACAGCGTGCGCTAAATCGGCATGGAGCTCTGACAAACAAGAGTCTTCCGAACGATTTCGGTTGAAATTGGAGTCACAGATACGGAGGAAACTGGCCGCCGTGGCAAACGACGATGTCTATGAAAAAATTGATTTTACTATCGATTCTAACGATGTTGTGACCTTGCTGGGTGCAGTACGCTTCCCTTCCTTAAAGACAAGCGCTGAAAGAGCGGTGAGCGCTGTTGAAGGGGTGCGAAGCGTGGTTGACCAGCTGGAGGTTTTGCCTGCTTCTCCTTTAGATGACGGGATTCGAAGGGCAGCATTTTTCAAGATCTATTGGCAAGGTCAACTCAGGAGCTACCTGACGGGAACTCCTTCCATCCACATTATTGTGAAGCATGGGAACCTGTGTCTTGAAGGCAACGTGGCGACTGAATCCGAGAAGGCATTGGCCGGTTTGTGCGCCAATCAGGTCCTTTGCGTTTTTAAAGTCATAAACAACCTGAAGACTCAGAATCCACAACAGGAAGGGGAGTATCTCCGAGGCGGTGTGTCTCCTCCAAATTCAATCACCTGATTCGGTTTCTGTGATCCATCGATGAGTTGGGCCGTCCTTCCAGACGAGCCGGAGGAAAGCACTTGAGACGAGATGATTCAACGATGTCAGCCCAGGAAATCCTGTTACCTGTAAGCCGAGCTTTTGTTGTCCAGTTTCTATCGAAGTCGAATGTGCAGCTTGGTCAATTCCAAGGGAGAGCTGAACATATCGCTTCTGGACAGGTGTTTCATTTCAATTCACAGCAGGAATTCTTCGACTTCGTCTTGAGGATGTTGGGTCCCAATTCACTGGGAGGCAACGAACCGGAAGATCATTGATTCTGGGGAGGAGGGTAAAGACATTCGCGATCACTTTTTCTAGAAAAGCTGTCTGCTCCATAAGCTACGAAATCAAGAGAGCAGGGGATGACGAATGTATCGCGTCAAAGTCAAATTTGCTGGAAATCTCAGCGAGCTACTTAATAGAAAATTCACACTGTTCTCACACACTCTTCTTCAAGATCATCCTAGAAAGACTCATTCACGTCAAAACTTCGAGAACGGGAAACAAAAGGAGGTGAAAATATTAGTTACCACTTGACAACGCCACTGCCAGGCAGGACCGACTCGGGTCGATTTTGTTCGATACCAAAGGAAATCGTCCCAGTCGCAATCGCGTGTCAGGTAATGTGATTAATTGGGCTTTTTCATAAGAGAATAGCCTTTTTCGAAACCAACCAGCTTATAGATGCTAGGGCATCATAAGCTAAAACCTATTACCAAGTTAAATGGAGAATATAGAAAATGAGAACAAGATTACTAGTGAGTCTAACCGGAGCCATGTTGGCTTTCAGCATGTGGGTTGCAACGCCCGTTTGGGCGGCGTCCCTTTTCTTCACAACCGGCGCTCCCGACGGCCGGCTGGGAGCCCTGTCCCGCCGTCCCAGCCCCGGAAAAATCGAGACCGAAACGGCCGATGACTTTATCCTACAACAGACCACAGTCATCACTGGGGCCACAATTACCGGGTTGGTCCCCTTAGAAACGCCCCTGGAAAATATCAAGGAGGTGGAACTTGAGGTGTACCATGTCTTCCCTCTAGACTCGGCATTTCCCCCCTCAGGCAATGTGCCCTCGCGGGTTAACTCACCGTCAGATGTCGAAATCGATTCTGCCACGCGCGCCAGAAGTTCTGGAACGCTCAAAATCTCCACAAGCTTGCTGAATCCGGTGTTCTCAGTCGACAACACCGTGGTAGGCATCAACAAACTTCCCAATGTCGTCCCCGCGACCGGCGAGGAAATCGAGATCACCATCACGTTCACGAGTCCTATCATTCTGCCGGCGGGTAACTATTTCTTCCGCCCGGAAGTCCTGGTGTCCAGCGGTGATTTCCTGTACTTGTCCGCGCCAAGACCGATTATCGCGCCCGGAACTCCATTCGTTGGGGATCGGCAGGCGTGGATTCGAAACTCAAACCTGGCACCGGATTGGCTGCGGATCGGCACGGACATTATCGGCGGCACCACACCTCCCACGTTCAACATGGCCTTTTCTTTCAGCAGTGAGACTGTTCCTGAAGCCGGAACACCCGGACGGCCGAACTGTCACGGCCAGACTATTTCAGCGCTAGCCAACCAGTTTGGCGGCATTGATTCGGCTGCTTCAGCGCTTGGGTTCTCAAGCGTCGAGGCGCTTCAAGACGCATTTACTTTGTTTTGCGAGCCATAAGTCCAGGACGATCCTCACGAGAACCCTCCTGGTAACAGAAGGCGACCAGGAGGAAACTGCAGCCTTTTCCATTCGAGATTCGCGATCTCACAACCCGAAAGGAGGAGAGCAAGACGGCGAGTGCCTGCCTTACAAATCAAATGAAGGCAGGCATCGCGTTAGAGTTGATGCTCGGCATAGCTCGCCAAGGCACTTGAAAAGGAGCAGACCACCCACAGCGACCCCCGAAAATATAAGGCGGAGGAAGCAAGAAGTACGGGGGTACCCACGAGGAGACGCGTAAAGTCCCAGGGGGTTGCACCTGCCACGAGGGCTTGCGCTCTGTATCGGTAGACGCCTGTGGCTTCTCAAGAAGAATTGGAGCCGGACTTCCACAACTCAACGCCCAGGCCAGCGAACGCAACGCCGAAGATCACGCCAGACCAGACGAAGAGAGCATTCGCGCCCCGAACGTAATTCCCGATGAGGCCGACGAGCGTCGAGAGCAGGAACGCCATGGGAACCCAGCCAGGAATCCGGCGTGCGACCCACGCCCTGGCGCTCAGAATGATCACACCGCACGCAGTCGCCAACGCTCCCGCTGGGTATAGATCGACAGTCGAAATCGCCCGATTCGCTCTCACGGTCGCGAGGCCAAGAAGCGCAAGAGCGAGGCCAGCCGCGCCTGGCCATCCGATGCTCTTAGAGTGCCTTGCACTAAAACCCATGAGCCCTATAGTCAGACACACGTCAACCACGATATAGAGCGATTCACGCTCGATATCAGAATCGATGATCACGGGTGCAATCGAGGCAACCGCTCTTAGCGCTCCGCCCGCGATTGCTGCCAGTCCTCCCGCACGAACGAGAGCCGACCTTGTCATACACCAGACCTCCTGACCAAATGTATCATATTTGTTGCGTCTGCCCCGGTGGACGAGCGAAAAGCCCGGTTCTTTGGCTGCATGAGGTATAGGCACACTGCCACAAGCCGGGCTCACATGGGATCTGATTGGCTGTCAAGGACTCAACGATCTGCACCAGAGTTTGGCGGCATGTGAAGCCGGTCCGATCTCGCTACCGTTTGGCGAGCCTCCTCGGCCGCCACCAATGAGGTCTGGCCGCTGTATCCCATCACACAAAACAGCGCGATGAAGAAATATCCGCTAATCCGATGGGCAGCAATTAGTCGCGTGCTGGCCGTTGTGTCCCTCACGCGGGCGGACACCTGCAGAATGAGCCACACATTGATCGCGCCGATCACAACGAACGTAACGCCTAACCAGAGACTTGCCGAACTGTTGAACATATTTAACCTGTGTGGATGCGATTCCTGAATTGAGCATCAGACTGCCGCAGTTTTCTCTGATCGTTCATGAGGGCTGTCTCTCAGTGCCGGATGCGCAGCGGTTCGATGTGTGACGACAGGACGGAGAGTGCGTCGATAGCGGACGACGAGGTCCTGCCCCCAGCCTCACGCAGGCGTTTCTTCTCCGCTCTGCTCCATTCGTAGATTTGGTGGCGCTCTTGTGACGAGAGAACAGCCTCGCGATGGAGCAACGTATAGCGCGGCAAAGGCATCTGGCCAGTACGCGCTGCACTGCCGATTTGGGTGAGAAACTCCTCCTGTTCCTCTGGGTAGTACGAATCCCAGTTGGAGAAATTGACGTGACGGCGAGCATCGTCGACATCCTTTTCAATCATCCATGACGCGGGTGGAATGCGGCTGTACCATGGCCATTGTGTATTCTCCGAATGGCAGTTCTGGCAGGCGCGCTGGAACAAGGCCAGCGTCGATCCATCGATCTGGGCCCCCTTGAACAAGGGCTTGGCATGAGCCGGCGACGGTTCGGGATGAAGAGCCAGCCCCGTCAGTGTTATGGCAAATAGCACTACCGCAAGGAGTGAAGCAATTATGAAGACCCTCGGCATCTATTTACCCATCTCTTTCAGAAAGGTTATGATGGCCGCCCGTTCGGCGGAGTTGTCTAGTCGGAATGCCATGTCGGCGTCAGGGATCACAGTTTCGGGATCCGTCAGCCATTTATCGAGGACCGTTTCGGTCCAGACCACTTCGGATTTCTTGACGGCGTCGGAATAGGGGAAACCGGCGACCGTTCCGGCTTTGCGTCCGACGACTCCGGCGAGGCGCGGTCCGGTCTTCTCGTGGTCGAGAGCGTGACAGCCCGTGCAGCGCTTTTCAAAGGCGGACCGTCCTACGATAGTTTCGCCATTTGCACCGCTGTCGGTGGCAAAGGCCGCTGGAAGCGCTGCGCCCGATGCCAGGGCGATTATCAGAATGATTTTCGATTGAATACTCATGAATTTTCCTTTCACCCGAGAGAAGTGTCGACGATAGCGAGATGATGCTTGCCCGCGGTGAAGTTCACGCTGGTGACGCCGAGCACCTGCCGAAGTCTTTCGGCAGGGACCGTCATCGGGCCGGCGGAGGGAGCGCTGCCGGGCGCGGGTTGCGGGAACGCCGTGGACATCGCGGAATGGAAGGTGACGTTGCCCTCGACCTTCTGCATCACCTGGTGAATGTGCCCGTTGAGCACAGTGACAGATCCGAAGCGCTTCAGGATCGAGAGAGCCTGCGCGCTGTCCTTGGTGCCCCAGCCCCATTCGGGGTAAACGGACCACAGCGGAATGTGCGCGAAGACGACAATCGGTGTGCTGGTGGTGAGGTGGGCGACGTCCTTGCCGAGCCATTCCAATTGCTCCGCGCCGATCGCGCCGAGTCCTTCCAATTGGGCGCAGTTGTTCAGACCAATGAAATGTACACCCTTATGGTCAAAGCTTTGCCAGGTCTTGCCGGCGGTCGATTTGCCGAAGCGTTCGAGAAACAGTTTGCCGTCGTCGCCGGTGATGTCATGTTCGCCTGGGACATAGAACACTTCTTTTTGACGAAGGCTCTTAAGGATCTGGTCCAGCGTGTCAAATTCGGCGGCCTTGGCAAGATGAGTGAGGTCGCCCGTGTGGAGAATCAAGTCCGGCTGCTGGATGGCGGCGTTGATTTGATCGACGGCCACTTGCAGGGTACCTTTGACGTCAGTATTTGCCGGCTTGTTGAAGCCGATGTGGCTGTCGCTGATCTGAACGAAAGTGAAGTCGGCGGCTTTGGTATTGCCTTTCTGAGCGCCGAGGAGTTGCGAGCTGGGTACGCCGCTGGTGAAAGACCATACTACAGCGGCGCCGGCCCACTGCATACACTTCAGAAAGCCGCGGCGGTCCACCTTTTGATCGAGTTTGAGATTCATTCTTTTATCCTTTCCAGTTTTGTTTGTTACGAATCGAGATTTGGCCAAGTTGCAGGCCGTGATCGAAGTCGTTTTCGAGGGCGAGTTTGGGGCAAGGTGCCCGTAAGGTCAATGGAAGCGAAGTGAAACGTAGATAGCGTACGGGTGACACGGTAACCAATTGATTAATTTACACTTGGCGGCCGGGGTGAGATGCGCCCCGTCGTCTGGCAAGCTCTGCTTGAACGAGTAGACGGGAGTGGCTGCTCACAGTTCGTGAGAGGCGGTTGAAGAACAACAGTTCAGGTCCAGGTTGGCAACGGTGTTAAACTCTGTAATGTCGGTTATTTTGACAATGGGGCCCACGTTAGATATCTCTAATTGCAATGGGACCAGTGGTACCATTCCCACGTCTAATCCGGTTCGGGGTCTTCGAGCTTGATCTGCGTTCGGGCGAGCTCCAGAGGCAAGGCCGAAAAATCCGGCTTGAAGGGCAGCCGGTTCAGATCCTGATCTGTCTTCTCGAAAACCCCGGTGAGTTAGTTACGCGCGAAGAGCTTCACCGGAAACTTTGGCCCGCCGACACCTTCGTCGACTTCGAACAAGGTCTCAACGCGGCCGTCAAAAGGCTCCGTCAGGCCCTCAACGACTCGGCAGACAACCCTCGATTTATCGAGACTCTGCCGCGGCGCGGCTACCGGTTCATCGCTCCGATGCACGCCGTCGCCTTGACCGGAGATGAGTCAGCGGTCCAGGTGGCTCCCGCTTTTACAGACGCGCCTCCAATCCCAGACCTGCCCAAAGCAAAAGATCAGGCTCAGATTCACCTTTCTGAGAACACCGTTCCAGCTGTTCGCCTGCGCTGGCCGCGTATCTTGAAGAGGTCCGGCATCGCCATACTCGCGATGCTCGCAATCTTAACGAGCTGGATACTTCGCCCAGGGACTCACCCGCCACCCGCCATTCGGTCTCTGGCAGTGCTTCCACTGGAGAACTTGTCTGGCGACATATCACAGGATTATTTCTCTGATGGCATGACCGACGAGTTGATCACCGAACTTGGGCAGATCAGCGAATTGCGCGTGATCTCGCGTACGTCGATAATGACCTATAAAGGCGTCCACAAGTCCTTACCGCAAATCGCGCGGGATTTGAATGTAGACGCTGTGGTGGAAGGCGCCGTGCTCCGTTCCGGTAACCGGGTTCGAATCACGGCGCAGTTGATCCTGGCGGCTGCCGACAAGCACTTGTGGGCTAGGAGCTATGACGGCGAAATGGGTGATACGTTAGCGCTCCAAAAGCAGGTAGCCCGCTCCATTGCGTCGGAGATCCGGATCGAGTTAACCCCACACGAACAGGCGGCGTTGAAAAACGGGACGCGTGTGAGTCCGGAAGCCTACGATGCCTACCTCAAGGGACGATACTTTTGGAATAAACGAACCGCTGATGGCTTGCGAAAGGCCATCGATTATTTCGACCAGGTCATCGCAACCGATCCGAACTATGCCGAGGCATACGCAGGGCTAGCCGACTCTTATGCTTTGGCGGGAGATTGGGAGTATGGGGTTCTAGCTCCCAAGGAAGCGTACCCCAGAGCCAAGGCGGCGGCGGCCAAAGCCTTAGAGCTGGACAACACTCTCGGCGAAGCTCACATCTCGCTTGCATTTTGCTTAGATGGCTTCGACTGGGATTGGGAGTCTGCCGGCAAGGAATTCAGGCGCGGAATCGAGCTAAACCCTGGCTATGCGACGGGTCACCACTGGTATGCCTGGCATTTGACCACGTTGGGGCGAAACGACGAGGCTATCTCCGAAATGAAGAAGGCGGAGAACTTAGATCCGCTCTCCCTCATCATTAGCGCCGAGTTGGCCGAAGAATTTCTCATCGCGCATCGTTATGACGAAGCGATAAAACAAAGCCGAAAAACGATGGCGTTGGACCCTTTCTTTGCCGTTGCGCACTTCGAACTAGGCCAGGCATTCGTGCAAAAGCACATGTACAATGAAGCCATCGTGGAACTTCAAAAAGCGATCGAGCTATCTGCCAGGCAGTACGACATTCAGGTCGAATCTTGCTTACGCCTACGCCGAATCCGGCAAGAGAAATGAAGCCTCAAAGATCCTGAATGATCTAAAGAGCAATTCGCATGACGCCTTCTCAAATGCTCCCGAGATTGCCTTGGTCTATGTAGGTCTGGACGAGAAGGATCAAGCAATGGCCTGGCTGGAAAAGGCCTATGCGGAGCGCTTTAACCCTTCGCTCCTCCTGCGGCCAGCCTTCGACCCTCTGCGATCCGACCCGCGGTTCCAGAACCTGCTGCGCCGCATTGGCCTCAGTTGATGAGCTTCTGAGAATCTGATAACGTCCAACTCGCAAGCAGGGGCCCGGCCCCCGCAGACACGAGTTCGCTAGGTTCGGTGGACAACATCACTCTTGACTAGCAAGGTATTCACATCCAATCGGACCATACTCCGAAGGAAGCTGGCAAAATGCGGCGTCAGCCGCGAGGTGGAGCATTGCCAAAAGAGTAGCCTTTACCCCCCATTGATTTCATTCGACCTCCGCCTGTAGGATGGTCCTGCATGAATCGTGCCCTCGTCATCGGAGCCACCAGCTGCGTCGGCTGTCAGATTCTCTCTCGATTGCCGGCTACGGGCGTTACCGCCATTAGATTCTAGGATTCGATATAATTATTGGATGCGCATTGACGGTGGCAACCTCCGGTCAAGCGCGTTACGCCCGCCAGGTGAATTGCATCTATTATGTACACATCTGGGGACCTGGCGGGCATGGTGAATTATACTGAACATTCCGCTGTTCTCTTTCGTATGCTTGTACCTGGATTATCTGATCCCGGCGGGTTTATTGTATAAGATTCTGGAGCCCAAAATGAAAACTCCAGCTAGGAAGCCGCTCCGGCTGTGGCCGGGCGTGGCCATCGCAATACTGCAGGTCCTGGTTACATTTGGCATCTCTGTCGTCGCCCCCGATAACACGCTCCTCAGAGTGTTAGCGGGACCCGCCTGCACATTGGCTGTCGTCCTGTGGTGGGTGTTCTTTAGCCGGGCGCCTTGGTCCGAGCGCTTGGGGGCGGTCGGCCTGATGGTAGCCGCGCTTTTCGCGACGTCGCGCATCATCGACAAGTCGCTTGCGACGGGGGCGCAAGGGATGTTGTTCCCCATCTTGGCTATCCCGGTCTTGGGCTTCGCATTTGTCGTGTGGGCGGTAGCCACTCGTCGTCTCTCGGATGGACCTCGGCGCGTGACAATGGTCGCGACCATCTTGCTGGCGTGTGGAGCGTGGGCGCTCGTCAAGACCGGTGGCTTCACCGCCAGCGGCTTCCATAACGACCTGCAATGGCGGTGGGCGAAGACTCCCGAGGAGCGGCTCCTGAGCAAATCCGGCAACGAGCTGGGGGCGCTGCCGCCGGTTGGGGCAGCAGCGGAGGCTCCCACGAATCGGCTCGTGGCCAAAGCCGGCAGCGAGCCGGAGGAACTCCCGCGGGTTCGGGCAGCAGTCAAGACTCCTGAGAAACGGCTCGTGGCCAAAGCTGGTGATGCGTCGGAGCCGTTGCGGTCGGTAGCACCCGACACCATTGCCGAATGGCCTGGTTTTCGCGGACCCCATCGCGACGACATCATCCCCGGCGTGCGGATCACGACCGACTGGACTGCGTCGCCGCCGGTTGCGCTGTGGCGCCGACCGATCGGACCGGGCTGGTCGTCCTTCGCGGTCCACGGCGGCCTCCTCTACACCCAAGAGCAGCGCGGTCCCGACGAGGTCGTTGCTTGCTACAAACTGACCACGCGGCGAGCCGGTGTGGGCACACCGCGATCCCACCCGGTTCTGGGAGTCGAATGGAGGCCCCGGTCCGCGTGCGACGCCGACCCTCAGCGACGGGCGCGTGTACACATTCGGTGGGACCGGCATCCTGAACGCGCTCAACGCCGCTGACGGCGCTGTCATGTGGTCTCGCAACGCGGCGTCCGACACCGGCACGAAGATTCCGCACTGGGGCTTCGCGAGCTCGCCATTGGTGGTCGGCGATATCGTCATCATTGCTACCGCTGGCCAGCTCGCCGCCTACGACCTCGCCACCGGCGCGCGGCGCTGGTCTGGCCCGGCCCACGGCGTGAGCTACAGCTCGCCGCATCTATTGACAATCGACGGAGTCCCGCAGGTCCTGCTGTTGAGCGAAGCCGGCGCGACCAGCGTCGCGCTGGCCGACGGCACGCTGCTCTGGGAGCACCCCTGGCCAGGTTACCCCATCGTGCAGCCCGCCCTGACCGAAGACGGCGACGTACTGATGAGCGTTAGCGACAGCAGTGGGACGCGTCGCCTCGCGGTCGGGCACGGACTCGGCGGATGGACCATCGAAGAGCGCTGGACCTCGATCGGGCTGAAGCCCTACTTCAACGACTTCGTCGTGCACAATGGCCATGCCTTCGGCTTCGACGGCAGCATCCTCGCGTGTATTGACCTCAAGGACGGCAAGCGCGCCTGGAAGGGGGGACGCTACGGCAACGGCCAGCTCGTCCTGCTGCCCGATCAGGACCTGCTGCTGGTGCTGTCGGAGGAGGGTGAGCTGGCGCTGGTCAAGGCGACCCCAGATCAGTTCACAGAACTCGCGCGGTTCCCAGCGATCAAAGGCAAGACCTGGAACCACCCGGTACTGGCCGGCGACGTCCTGCTGGTTCGCAACGGCGAGGAAATGGCCGCATTCCGGTTGTCCCTCGCAGCACGCTGAGGAGTGCTGAGTGGGTGTTACCTTGGCCGCCATTGTAATGAGGGAACTCACTTTGAGGATTTGCCCGCATGTAAGTTTACTCGTGACAATGGCTGTACCAGAAGGCGGTGCCACGATCACCCGAGTCGTGTCGCCTAGTGTTTACTAGAACTACGTCCAAGTTAACGTATTACGGCGTGACCGGAAACCGAAGCGATTGGAATGAGCAGCCAAGGGCGGTCCCCAGCTAGATTCCCAGGTCGAATGAGCCGAGTTCCACGAGACCACTTAGAAGACCTTCGATCTCGGCAGACTCCGCTGCCCAGAAGTTCCTGTATAAGCATACGAAGGGGAGCCATCCCTTTGAATTTCTTCAACAACCTAAGATTCCTCAAAAGACACATGTCAGCCAAGCTGTTGCTGTGGCGTGCTTTTTAGGGGAATGTATAAGAGGTCCCCGAGCTGCTGCCATAGTCACTACCAGAGAGAGTGGCTGGTGGACGGTTATCCCAGTTACCGTAAAACGTGAAATTCCACCAGAAATGATTGAAGATTTCGATGGAATAAATGATGTTCGTATTGAAACGGACTCGGCCAGGCTGGGAAAGGGCAGGGAGGAGACTGGCACTAAGGTTGAGATTCGTCTTCTTGAACTTGAATGCTTGAACTCTTGTCGAAATGAGGGCGGCGATCAGGTTTTGATTGTCTGGAAGCCCGCCGCTTGGAACGTAGTTTGTGCCTTGCCAGGCCAGTCCTCCTGTCAACGCAATACGCGCCCGATTCGTGTTCTTGAGATAACGGCCGATGCCGGCACCTACCGAGGTTTGAAGATCGATTCCTTGCGAGGAACTCTGAAGAAAATCTGCGAGGCCTGCATAATACCAATTATTCCAACGCAAGTTACGTTCCGCTGAGATAGTCAATTGATTTCGGGTCGTTGTGGTCGCTCCTTCGCTGCTAGATAGAGCCGTACTATAGCTCGCTTGTGCAGACCAACGGGCGCGTACATACTTAAGCTGTGAGCTAAGATTGTATTGGGTGTTACTATTGCTTTTGGAAAAGATCAGCCCACCGTTGATGCTCCCACTGAATCGACGCCAAAATGTCTCGGAAGTTTGTCCCACCTCCACGATCTCTTTCCGGGCAAGGACGACCTGTTGGGAAGGCGCTTCTGTGATCTCAATTTTGACCGGCTCATCGGCGGGCGTCTCCGGGGTTTTGAGAGTTCCCGTGTAGATAAAACCGGCCTGAGTTTTTACCAGGAACAATTGGCTGCTCTCCAGCCGGGCCACTTTAGACCAGTCAACCGAGATCGTGCCATCGACATAATCAACACCTGCGTAGAGTACGCCCTCCTCGAGCCTTTTGATCTCGCATGTCCAGTGGTCGCCGTTCTTCATCACAATCGTGTCAATCTTCGGTCGCCCACAGAGAGGTACGGCAGAAAAAATGAAATAGAGAAGAATAAGAAATCTGGTTTTCATGGCGAATTGACATTCCTCCTTCTGCGAACAACAACTAGCATCCTGACAGCCTGGCTGGCAGGTGGCCGCAACTCGACTCGGGAGGGCAAACGGCATAATTTGATTAAAACGGGTATATGCTACGAAGAGAAGTGGAGAATTGCCAGAATTGTTATTTCGAGGTTATCCAAACTCAATGACGATCCTTCCTCCTTGCGCAAGGAAGGGGCGAGGGGGAGGTTTACGAACGTCGAGCATCACCCCCCGAAGTCCCCCCTTTTCTAAGGGAGGACGACCCAAGATCGCAGTGCCACGGTGAGTGTCGAATTTGAATTGCGATTATTTATTCGGCTTGAACTCGATTACCGCTTCATATTCGTTCAACAAGGTCTAGAAAACTACTCCAACTTGAGCCTGGAAAGAGCGGGGCGAGACGAAATGGGTGCCACTGAAAGTGGAAAGAAAATTGTAAAGTGCCTCCTTGTTTCCCAAATTAAGGGCTGTTAAGCGCAATACCATTCGAACTTTTTCGGTGCGCAGCAGGTTATTGGAACCCACGCTCAGTCCGAAAAGATTTCGAGGAGTAATTCGAGGAGGATTGTGATCATCATTTTCTGTTCCATTAGCGGGAATTCTCAACCGCAGAGCACCTTGATTTGGATCTCCGCATTGCGTTAGTCCCCTGGGTCGGCGTTGCAAAAGTGCTCCCACAGAACAGGCCGATCTGGGCCTGCTGGTCGGGTGTCAGGGTCAGAGCTGTCGCGTAGTCGGGAACATTGCCCGCCACCACGCCACTGTCATATCGCCACGAAAAGTCTATGTAAGGTTCAATTTTCTTCAATTGGTGGAACTGATATTGCACATGAGTCGTTTGCTGGAACGCCTGGTCATGGTCGATACGGAAAACACCCGGGGGTATATCCGAGTTAAAGAACAGTCCACCTGATTCCGGGGGAAAGAAACGTGCCCTGGTGTGGCCCGCAACCATGAAAGCGGAGAGTCCTTTGTAGTCCGCCAGATTGACACGCAACGCAACTCCGTCGATCTTGGAATTGTGCCAGGCTATCGGAAACGCGATCGAAGTGTCGAGGATGACGTTAAAGTCGTAAGAGTTGTTTGTATACTTCCAGAAATAATCTGCATCAAGAATGATCCACTTGCCTATCCCCTGTTGTACCCCGACATTGAACTGGTTGCGAGTACCGGGTTTCAAAGGATCATTGCTGGAGGAGGCAAGGATTCCATCGGCCAGTCCGCCTGCTCCGGCCTCACTCGAGAGAATGAGATTTTCGTTGTAAGGAGTCTCGAAAGTGCGCGTGTAAGAGCCCCGCAAGACCGTGTTGGTCGGCTTGATATGGTATGAAACGCCAACTCGCGGCTGCAACCCATGCCCACTGCTAATCCCATTGTAGTTGTCAAAACGGAGGCCGAGGTTGATTGTCAGATCGTGAAGCGAGAGGGTGTCTTGCGCGTAAAACGCTTCTTGCTTGATATCGGTGTGGCCATGAAAAATATACTCGCTACCGCCCCGGGTCAGGTCATAGGGCGCTAATCCAGGGTCATAATTATCGCTCGACGGATCATTGACCGCTCGGGTCCGTAATGCCAAATTGAAAGTTCTCAGTGAGAAACGTATGTGAGAATTGCACGCCAAATTTGAAATTATTGATTCCTTTAACGCGGGAGACATCGGCCCGGATACCCACGTTATTGAGCCGCCGCTGTTGGCCGAAGGTTTCAGGCTGGTCAGAAAACGGGTCAGGACTGGGATAATACCAGACCTGATCGAGCCGGTAGTAGGGGTTAACCGTCAGAAGTGTGTTTGGATCAAAAGTATGCACCCAGCCTGGAGCAACATTGATGGTGCGAACCAACTGTCCTTGATCCTGCCCAACGGCCTGTTGGTCATAGGTATTCGGTGTATCGAATCGGTTACGAGCTAAAAATAGATTGAAATGAATGGTATCTTTCGGAGTCGGGCTGAAATCGAATCGATCAAATAGGTTTGTGTTTGTGCCGGGGCCATGGAAGACGTCGAATTCCGGGGCGTCCAAGAAACGGCCTGAGCGCTCAAAGTTAAAGGCGATAAAGTTACCCACTTTGGGTTTCCCTACAGCCAAATCGCCTTGCAGGTCAGTGGTACCGAAGCTGCCATACTGGGTGAGAAAACTACCGGTTGGCTTCGGGATTCCCATACCCAGAGCGGGTGATCGCATTGACCACCAAGCTGGTTTTGTCCCCGTACTCAGCAGGCACGGCACCAGTGATGACCTCCATCGACTGAATGGCATTGACCGGAATTTGGGTTGAAAAGGCTTTACTCTGCTGGTCTGAAATCGGTTGGTTGTCGATGGAGAAAGAAGTTTGAGCATGATCCCCCAAAGGATGGAAAAATCCGTTGGAGTCGCTGGTGACGCCGGGGGAGGCTAAGGAGATGACATCACTGAGTCCCGAACCCGGTGAGCTATGAGGCAGTTGGGACATGAGTGTCTTGTCTATGTCGGTATGCGCCCAAGGAATGTTTTCCACCATCCCGCCCGCGCCAGCCTCAACGTCAACCTCAAGCGTAAGAGTCCCAATTTCAAGTGATATCTTCAAGCTAAGAGGAACCGATGAGCGCACCGTTAAATCCTGATGCATTTCTTTGAATCCGTTCGCGGCCACATGCAAGTGATAAATGTTGGGAGGGATGTTTGTTAAGCGAAAATTTCCGGCAGTCGTCTGTCATCGTCTGGCGTCGAAATCCGGTTATCAGAATTTTGAATTTCTACCGTGGCCCCATCGAATCACGGCGTCTGTAGGAATCAGTGACAACCCCCTCCATCGTTCCGGCAGTTCCGATGGATTGGGCTGAATATTGATAATCCGAAACAGAAGAATACAACTACAAATATTAATGGATTCAATCTTGGGTTCACTGTAAGTGGCTCCTGGATCTAAAATCAAATGGGCGCATCTTGGAGCTGAATGTGTGCAACCCCATGATTGGTAAAAAGTGCCTCTCGGTTGGATGCCGATTCACAAGCAAAAAGGATGCGGATATCACAACCAAAACTGAATCAGGATTCATTCACGGGGTGATGCTTAGCCTAGAGTGTGTATTCTTGTATGGGAGGAGCTCTGGAGAGATTTAACTGTTGGCAAAGAAGTTTATTCAAAGCCGGCCTGGGCTCGACGACGGCGTATCCAATCTGTCCGGGTTCGGCAATGAGAACTTGAGTAGGGAAGACAACAAATTGCAGTCTCTTGCAAATGCAAGCGTGACAAGGGGGAAGTTTGTCAGGTCCGGGTCCTTCTGAAGTTTTGTGAAGAAAGCTGCTGCCTGGTAGTGAATGGGGATTTGTTTCGTATCCTATTGAACTACAAGTATGTAGGCTGGTGTGGAAAAGGCTTGAAAGGATGAAAACAAGCAGGAGACAGCTGGCGAACTTGTTTGGTTCCACATTCCGATGTGGCGATATTTTCGTCATAAGTAGAGAAAATCGCCCTAATGTCATCGACGAGTTAGATTACACCCGGGCTCTTTAGGTTGTCAAGCTTCCGGCTCATAGGTGACGATTAGTAGTATTGCGCTTGACCAGGCCTATGCAAGATTTTCGCTCTAGTTTCGCAAACCTCCATCCACAGCCATGGTCTTCTGTTCAGAAATCCGTCTTATTGGCCCCTCCAGTTCACTTACCCTCGCACCCCTAATTAGTCTGGGGGCATAGCCACTCCAGTGGATGGGATTTAAGAGAAACAATGGGGAGGGGGATTGAATGTTAGATTTGCTTTTTTGCGCTCTGTGAGATTGGTCATCATCGATTGAAAGCCAGTACTAAGGAGTTGTTTCGACTGGAAAGACAGCAGTGGCGGAACTGTCAAACTCGAATCTTAACAGCCACTCACTCGAAACTTCACGACCATCCAATTTCGCCGGAGCAAATTTCCAGCCGCGCGCGGCTTGAGTTGCCTGATTGGCAAAATATTTGCTCTTTGCAGGAGTATCCAATACCGCTTCCACCACATTGCCTGAAGGGTCAACAGTAACTTTCACGTTGACCTTCAACTTGCCTTGAATGGTTTCTCGAGACCTCTGAGACACCTCGGGCAAGACTTGGTGGAGAACTTCACCTTTGATCAGGCTGCTAGTGGGTTTGTTCAAAACTGGCTCGGTCTGAGGAGAGCCAGGCGGGGAAGGGGTCCCTCCGGGACTCTCCGTTGCATCGCTCGGCCCTTTCGGAGACTGTGTCGTATCGGGGACCGCCGTGCTCTGCTCTGGATTTGGATGAGCCACTTGGGATTCGGTTATGGGGGAGGGGGGGTGCTGAGAGATGGGACGACGGTGCAGTAGACTTGGAATAACCAGTATTCCGGCGAGCACAAGGCAGACCGCAACCCAAAGAGACATGGAACGCCGCTTTCCGACGACTCCTTCGACTCCTTCCAAACTGGCAGTCGCATTCGTCTGAATCTGGGGCAAAGGTGAAGGCGGATTCAGCTTCATAGCGATATCATCCAATGTGAACCGCTGTTGCGGATCCACATGGAGACAATTCCTGACGATCTCCAGAAATGGCGCAGGCAATGTCTTCGGTACTACAACTTCCGCTTCTTCCTTCTTCTCTCGCACTGGGACATGCTGCGTTAGTGCTTCGGCCAGCATGATACCCAGCGCCCAAACGTCCCCCGATGGGGATGCCTTTCCCATGTGCGGCCTCAGGTGGGTCGTAAGCATCCGGCTTCCCCAGCACTCCACTGGGTTCATTCATCAGAGGATAGAGCCCGTCGCTTGAAATTTTGATTTGATCATCGACGGCCAGGATATTTGAGGGTTTGATGTGACCGTGCGCGAAACCTTCTCCATGAAGGTATGTAAGAACGTCTAAAATTGGCTCAAGCATCTGACGGGCCTCGGCTGGTGTGAGGGGCCGTTCTGGAAGAATCTGCGACAGGTTCTCTTCTGCACATTCCATCACGATATAGAGCTGCTTTCTCAGCCCCACTTGGCAACGTCCCACCTGATAGATTTTCATTAAATGTGGATGGGACAATTTCGTGGAACGCATCAACCGGGAGAGGTAGAGTTCTGCATTCGCTGGTTCTGCTGGAATGAGCTTTATCGCAGCTTTTCGGGCTTCCGGCTCACTGAGTTCCGTAAGGAATACAGCGCTCTGGTCTGATCCGCCCAGGTACTGGCGAAGATAAAATTCCCCATTGACCACTTGGCCTTCCAACTGTTTCCAGGTCCCGGTCATTGGCTTCCTCGAGATTCTGCTTACTGATGTTAGCGATATCGTAACCGCACCTAGGCTTAGGATCAACAAAGAATCGTGGAAATGGATAAGTTGAAGGGGCAGACAGCCATATACAGAGACCTCCCCAGCTAATATATTGGGATCTCATTCTATTCTGTCTTCTTAACGGTGTCTTTCTTTAAAAGCTTCACCTGGATTCTCAGGAGAGGCGGGCCTTGTTGTGATATTGTGTGCTCAATTTATTATTAACCTGAGGTATTGATCCGCTATATGAAAAGGTTCGCTTATGAGTTGACTGCACTCCTTATTTTCCTGAATTTCCTAATGAGAGAGGTAAGACGATTCTGCAGAGAGGAGTTGCACAACCATGTTGCAAGGAGGGCTAATGCCTAAGCTAAGCTTTTTCTTAGGAGCCATAGAAAAGGAGCAGCGTGACGGCGAATTGGCGAAGAAATTGACACGACTGACAGAGCTTGGTTTCAGGGCAGTAGAATTCAGTGCCACCAACCCTTCCCAAATCGATGTCGCATCTCTTTCGACCCTGCTTAGCCAAAGCAAATTGAACGCTTCGGCGTTGTTGACCGGTGGAATTTACTCGCAGTACCGGGTCTGCTTTGCGAGCCGTGAGCCAAGCGTAAGAGAGGAGGCTGTCCGGCGAATTGCGGCCCTGATGCCTGTTGCAAATCAGCTGGGCGCATTACTGGTCATCGGGTTGATTCAAGGTCAACGGGCAGATGCGGCGAATCGGGATAGTGCGACAGAGAAATATTATCGATTGCTTGAAAAGTGTAGGAGAACATGCCGAAAGGCAGAATGTCCATTGCGTGTTTGAGCCCGTGAACCACTTGGAAGTAGGGTTTAATCATACCGTGGCCGAAGTCAAATCCGTGTTGAGTGCAGTGGGATCGAGCTTTCTTCACATCATGGCCGACACTTTCCATCTCAACATTGAAGAATCTTCCGTGAAGGGCGCAATCCTTGCTTGCGGTAAAGACCTTTCCCACTTTCATTTGTGTGAAACGAACCGCTGTACCTTCGGGTCCGGCCACCTCGACTTTCAAATGGTGTTCCGAACTCTGGATGAAATGAAGTATGACGGGTACTGCACTGTCATCAGTGAATCCGAGGATTGGAATGCTGAGGCTGAAATGGCGATGCGCCTAATTTCATCTGGGCTATCGAGGAAATGAATGATGCCCCAACTGAATCACGATCGGATCATGCTCCGAATTACGCTGAGAATTCCCCCTCACCGAGCCACCCATGAATAAGAGCGGGTCCATAAAGTCTATTGACGCTGATCCGATAAGCCCGTCAGGATGACCGGGAGGTCGGCTCCAACTGGATGAGTTGGCCAATCCTCATCGAGACGATTGATTTCTTGAAGAAAAATCACTAGGGAAGGGGCTTTCATGAAAAAAAACTGCTTCATAATTTACATTCTAATGGTGCTGACAAGTTCAATTATTTGCGCGGGGGATTTTAAACGATTCGAGATACAGCCCTTTGCAGGGGCCACCCTGACGGGAGGAATTCCTCTCGAAAGTTCCGATAATGTCAATCTCGGGACAATTCACGTGGACAATTCCTACAATGCCGGAATTACTTTTGGCGTTAATATTAATGAGGAAGATGCCATCGAAGGTCTGTGGCGACGAATGTTTACAAACGGCCGGTTGCCCGCGGGGCTTGTCGATCCGGGCTCATCGTCGAGTGGGACATCGTTCGATCTAAAGATTGACCAATATCACTGTAACTTTTTGCATCACTACACACTCAATGATCCGAAAGCTTTTCCGTATGTTATGGGAGGATTGGGCGCCACGACTTATTATGCCAGCCAGAATGGCTTAACCAACTCGATGACCCGCTTTTCATTCGCCTTGGGAGGTGGGATCAAATACTTCTTTGCCAATCATTTCGGGCTGCGTGCTGAAGCCCGCTGGGCACCCACCGTCCTTTCGGCGTCAGATAGCCGTTTTTGGTGTAGCATTGGTGGGGCGGGAGCCCAGTGTGTGGTCAAATTGCAGGGGACCCTGCAGAACCAGGTGGATTTTACAGGCGGCGTGATTTTCCGATTTTAGTGATTATTCCCATTGGTCCTTACCGATAAATCAATCTTGCGGTTAGCGCGGCGGCTGTTCTGCGCGTCTGTTGCGGATTGGTCCTGGTGCGTCAACATTCATAAATTCGGTCCATTCGTTCTGAAATATCTTTCAACCGTTCACGACCGCCTCCTGCCAATTCCGCTGAACCCCAGCCACGGAATCCAATGGCATCGAGCGCCTGCATCACGGCGGGCCAATCGCAATCGCCTTCCCACAAGTTCACTTTGAACCCCGCCCAAAGTCCTTCTTCATCGCGTTTCTTGCGGCTGAAGTCTTTGATGTGCAATTTGACAATGCGTTTCCCCAGAACCTGGATCCACTGTTCGGGCCATCCAAAATTGATAATGTTGCCAACATCAAGATGCCAGCCCACCCACGGGCTATTAAATTCATCGACGTATCGCCGAGCTTCCAGCGGGCTGAGGAGAAACTGATTCCAGACATTTTCGATGGCAATTCGAATCCCTAGCTCCTCAGCCAGAGGGAGGGCTTTTCGGATTTCGGCTTGTGAACGAAGGTAGGCTTCCGGATACGACACATCTTTGTTGACCACAGCCGGTACCAAGAGCACGGAACTGCCTCCATAGAGTTTGCACTCTCGCAATGCCGTCTGGAGGCCCTTCAAACCTCGGGTGCGCACAGCAGGGTCCGGATCCGACAGAGTTTGCTTCCAATGAACCGAATCCACGACTCCGGGAATCTCGAGTCCGGTGGCATCCCGGGCCTTGAGGACTTCTAATGGGTCAAACGGTCCGGGGCTGTCCATCTCAACACCGTCAAATCCGACGGCCTTGATCAGGCGAAATTTTTCGACTAGCGGCGCATCCCCTTCGACCATGCCAAACATCAACGCTTTCTTCATGCCAGGACGTTTGCCCTGAAATGTTGCCGGGGCAAAAGCTCGCAAGCCGCCGGCGGAAAATGCAGCCAGGCCGGACTTCAAGAAACTACGGCGATTGGGAAGCCGGTTCATCGAAGACACCTATCCCCTTGAAGAAAACTAAAAGAACTTGGTAAACCCCGGCATGGCCACTTCTGGAAGAGGTAGAGAAGCATCCCATTCATACTTGGGTGGAGACAAATCCTGCTGGGAATTCATGATCTGCTCCCAAGTGATCTTTTGCCCGGTGTAGGCGGCCTCTCTACCCAGGATCGCCATCATCGTGCTCTGGGTCATCCAGACTCCGTCATTGATCGGCTCGCCCTTGCGTATGGAAGCAAACAACTCGTCATGCTCGGTCTGATACATATTGTTATAGGGCCCCTCATATTTCCATTTTTTCTCGCCGTTGATGCGGTGAAGGGGTCTGGTACCTTCGATCTCGCAGGTCCCTTTGGTTCCACTGTAGAAATCTGCCGTCTGATTGACGCACCTTTCTTGTTGGCGGCAATGGTGAAATCCCCTGACGCCACTCGCGTATTCATAGGTGACGCTGAAGTGATCATAGATTTGCCCGAAGTCAGGTGAGGTCCGCACCTGCCGTCCCCCCAGCGCGATGGCGCTCGTCGGCATTTCACCATTCAATGCCCAGCACATTTTGTCAATACTGTGCACAGCCTGCTCCACGATATGGTCACCTGAAAGCCAGGTGAAATAGTACCAGTTGCGCATTTGCCATTCCATGTCGCTCCAACCCGGCTGACGTGGGCGGTTCCAAGTAAGACCGGTATCATAAGTAGAATAGACCGTGACTAAGTCTCCGATTGCGCCATCGTGAACTTGCTGAAAGATTGCTCGCTCCGGGTAACTGTAGTGCCAGCAAAAACCCGAAACCAAAGACAACTTCTTTCTTCGAGCCTCTTCTACGGTTGCCAGGACAGAGCGAATTCCGGGAGCATCCACAGCAACGGGCTTTTCGCAGAACACATGTTTATTGGCATCGATGACGGCCTTGAGATGAAGCGGTCGGAAACCGGGCGGAGTTGCCAGCAACACGACGTCCACGCCACTATTGATGACCTTTTGATAAGCGTCGAACCCATGAAAACAGAGATCCGGCTCCACTTGGACACGTTCGGGTTGCTGGGTCTTCAACGTTTCCAGGCTGCTGTGGAGCCGGTCCTCAAAGGCATCGGCCATGGCCGTCAGGATGACATTGTTGTCCGCATTGAGCGCCTGTAGAGCCGCGCCAGTTCCACGACCGCCACATCCAATCAAACCGACCCGCAAGGTCTCGCTGTTGGCAGGATAGATTTTCTCCGGAAAAGTAAAGTGAACCGTCAACGGCCCCGCGAGACTGAGCGTTGAGGATGCCTTCAAAAAATGACGCCGTGAGATCGTACGGGGTACTGGAATTTTCGATTTCATGGATTTCATAGCCTTTCACATCAAGCATTTTGGAAGGTCAGGCTTGTCGACTTCCCTATTCTATGCTCGGATGCAATGGGAATCGAGAGCGATTGTGGCCTAAACTGTTCTTACGAATCCACATTCTTCTTTTTCCTCAAAAAGACGATATCCACTGAACTGAAGAGATGCCCAGTCTAGAGAAAGGCCAAGTAACAATATATCTCATTCTCTATAGAACAGGTGGATAGGGGGCTAAAGTTCTTAACCTCGAGTCTTCGACAGGCCCACCCATCGTAAAGTGATACAGACTCTGATACTCAAGAGTCTTGAGTCCCAGCGCCGTGTGCATTGGGTCATCGAAAAAGCAACCGATACCCGTGCCGCGGATCCCGATTGCCTCGGCTTCAAGATACAAAACCTGGCCGAGGACGCCGCTTTCCCAAAAGAGCCGCGGATAGAACCAGGAGCCGTGTTGCCTTAATGGCCCTTCAAACTCCGCGATCATGCCGAGGCTGAAACAGCCATCGGCCGCAATCGATTGATTGCAAGAAACCTGTCGAGACAGCCCGCGGGCATCTCCTTTCTGGAGTTGATAAAGTTCCAAACCGTCAGGACAAGCCTCTGGCTTTAGCCAGGTGAATTCGGGCTTCAGTGCGGTGTTTAATGCTTTCTTGTGTAATGAGTTACGGATTAAAACATAAAGTCCTGGATCAATTCCATCAACTCGATGGACAAAGAGGGCCAGGTGAATCAGTGGAGTCCAAGGAAGCGTATTAAAAGGAAATTGATTCGGCCTGGCCAAGGTATTGACCAAGATGCGATAAAAGTCGTCACGTGTGATTCTCGTACGGCCATCCAGGGCGACAGCACTGCGTCGCTGAAAAATAATCTGGCGAAATGGGGTTTGCGCTGAACCGCCCGCATGGGTTGGTCCTGTAGGCAATAGGCTGTCATATGCTTGATTGGTAGGGGGCTTTTTCGTCGCCGCCGACACCCGCTCGATCAATGTCCATTCAACGTGACCAGTGCTCAATACATTCGGTTGGCCCTGCCAAACCAGCTTTGCAAAAGTCGTGAGCACGCGGTTTGGTAAAGTGTAAGTCGTATCATGATTTCCCTGCGGAAAGACCGCCAGCATACAATCAGGCTCTTCGGGTTCAGCGCCTTGAGGATCACCGACGCCCAAAAGAGCGGCGAGCGAGTCCCTGCCGAGATCATCCAATAGGCGGGCTTGCCAGCCCAAGGCTGCTGCGGCCAGACTCACAGTGGCAATGGCATGTCCTACATCGTGTTGGCAATAGCGATAGGCGCGCTCTCCATATTTCCAGGCTTCCCGCCAGTGTATGGAAGTAATTCCGATCAGGAGCACTGGTTTGGGGAGGTATTGGGTCAGAGCCTGCCAGGTCTCCAAGGGAAATTCAGCGCGTTGCTCAAAGGCATGTGCGGCGGGCGCGTAGTGACAGATCATTGGGCTCTGGCATAGTCCCGTGATTGGCCCGCAGACCAGATAGCCCTCGGTTGGATGGAGGTTGCCACTCGAGGGATTAATCCGCAGCGCCCAGGAGGATTGTCCCGCCTGTTTCCACGCAGATAGCGCCAGACTGTCACAGAAGAATTGTGACACGGAATGAAGGGTGAAGGGCTCAGGCAGAACATGACCTGCCTCGAAAGCCTCGTCATAGAAAGGTTCCGGAGTCGGCGGTATATGCTCAAGAGGGATCAGCGGCGCTCCCTCATAGCGTCGAAAGGGATTGGGCTGCGTATCCCAGTCCAAATATTGGGGTCCCGAAGCATAGGCATGAAAATGGTGTTTCGTTGCTTGATGGTAGGAGATTACGTCTGTGATTGAATCTGACATAGGTGGCAGATCGTAACTCATTTGGGGAATTGCT
This sequence comes from uncultured Acidimicrobiia bacterium, assembly GCA_963810905.1. Lineage (GTDB taxonomy): Bacteria > Acidobacteriota > Terriglobia > Versatilivoradales > Versatilivoraceae > CAWBAT01. The sequence goes on from CAWEPG010000001.1 coordinate 380,769, forward strand.
TTCTAGCTGTTGTTCACTCCAGGTTATGATATAAGTTCTTGCCCGTAGTCATTTCCCCCCAATTAATCTCAAAGGAGATCTTATGAACACTGCTAAACGCCTTCTTGTTTTTGCCGGGCTTGTCACCGCTATTACTCTCTGGGCAAGTCCTGCCAGCGCTGAAGTCTCCAACCTTTCCGGAACATGGAAGCTGGATTTGGAAAAATCTGATTTCGGAAAAAGACCGAAACCGAAGAATGCCACTTTGGTGATAGAACACAAGGAGCCGTCGCTTAAGTACTCTCTCACGGGCACTCAAGGAGACGGAAAACCATTGAAAGTTGAATTCAGCGGTGCTATCGATGGGAAGGAATACCCACTCGTTGGCAGCCCCTATGCTTCAAAAGTATCAATCACCCGCGTCAACAACTCTACGACCAAAGGGGTGGCGACATCTGCCGATGGAAAGACAGTCGAAACTTATACGGTGACGGTATCCAAAGATGGCAAGAAGTTCGAACGAAAAGGGACGGTGAAAGGGCCTGACGGGGAATTCAAAAATCACGCTCTTTACGAAAAACAGTGAATTGCATCCTTCTTCGAGTCGCTAATACGTGATCCGGATCGTTTGGTGACTAAGGGTGAAGAAAGGAAAGTGTTAAAACTCCCCTCCTTGGATTAGGGAGGGGCAGCTGCAGCTATTAAGTGGTGGCAGTGGGGGCGAACAATCGTGGAAAGATTAAGCCCGTATCAGAATTGCAGCAAATCACACCACCCCAGCGGCGCTGCGCGACGCATCCCATCCTCGGCCGAGGAGGGGAGTTTTCATGCAATCCTGCAGTTTCGTGACAGAAACTCTCTGGCCAATGAGCGGCCCTCTTGTATGGGGGCGTGAGCCTATGTCATGAATTTCCCAAGGCAGGAGAACTCCGCAACAAATTTCTCCCCGACCATCAGCAGCCAGCCGCTCTTTGCGGCCTTCAACCTCCGCAGTGCTGGGTTTCAGTCGTCTTAGAAACTCTGTCACGAGTAAAGTACAGGCGGTGATGTCAATCTCACCCCGATCACTGAATTCTTTAGACTAAATTGATATGAGGATTCCGCATTTGAACGGCTTGCCAAATCGCTCCAAGGGACTGGCTGATCTGCTCAAAATAGATCCGCTGCGGCCTAAGCGTTTTTCATGAATGGGTACAAGATCAACGGGCTTATGGCACCAAATGTCGTCAACTCATCTTGCTTGGTGCGGCGGGATTTCAGTTCTTCTGGACATCATACCGTGTAGTTTTTCTTGCGCGTCAGTCATCATTCATTTTACGGACTGATCACTCTAGGACTTCGGCCTGGATGTTCCCGACTATCAGTAGATCAACTTCACTGTTGATTGGGGGCGCCGGAATCTGGGGATTGATAGTGTATTCCCCATCCGCCAAAATTCCCGTTGTGACAGTGAAGCTCTTGTTTTGGACCACGTCGTCATCTTAAATGTTAAATCCAGCAGGGGGCGTGGCAAAGCTTGAAATAGAACCATCGGCATCGAAGCTTACTGAAGCAGATTCACCTCTCTTTTCATTCGCGTCGTTTAGCTGAAACTGCAGTGGGAAGGTTTGATTCAGGGACCCTCCTATTGGCAGACGCATGAGTCCATAAAGAGAGTTTTATCGGAAATTCCTGCAGGTCGCTCAAGTCTGACTAACGATAACTAAGTCGTGAGCATCGATTGTACGCGTTTTACCAAGTCCACTCCCGCTTGGCCTGCTTCCGCGGTAGAAAAATCGGAGGGAAGAAACAGAATCTGGACATTGGGCCCGCTCTGGCGAAACTGCGCAACCGCCGCCATACCCGTCGGGAGCCCCATTATGCCCGGGCCACAAATCACCACTCGGGGCCTCGTGGCATGCACAAGTGTCATGGCATCGGCTAGGTGCCGTGTCGTGAAGACTTCATAACCTGAACGTTTCAACAGGACGCTCAAGTAGGCCAATAGGTCGCTGGAACTGTCGATGCATACGATTCTGGTTCCGGACGATCCCAATGTCTCGTGGGCAGATCGCGACGCGTTGGAAAATGCTTCTATCGCTTCTCTCTCCGAGGAGTACGTGAGAAATATGCTCAGCAAGTTCGTGACTTGAAGAACCCGGAGAACATGAGGAGACAACTGGCACAGCTTTAACCCACCGCCAGCGGCCCGCAGGACGCCGAACAGACGAACCAGAGCTGCCAATCCAGAACTGTCAATGTAATCCGCTTCTGCCAACTGCAGAACGACTCGCTTCACTTTCAGGAGTTTTGTCCCCGGAATCTTTGTCTGTTTTTCCAACTCGGCCTGGAGAGCCTCTACCTCGTCGCCTGCGACAATGCGACCCTGGCACCGAATCACGACCACATCTTGCATCAATTGGCTTTGCAGAGTCAGTCGCATTGTGAGCTCACAGAACCATCTCAATTGATTTGACCGGAGTGGTCGTATTCCGCTGCCCACGGGCGGTGATCTCCACGCGGAAGCCTCCATAAATCCTGCGCATCTTGCAAAAGCAACTCACGAGAGTAGCTCTCGTGAGTTGCGTCGAAGCTAACTCCTGAAAAAAATGGCCTCCGCCTACCAGGATTTCGCGGCGGCGGCCATCCATAACCGTTATTTCCATTTTGACCTCACAAACTCCGCGAAGTATAGACCCAACCGCTTCCTCGAGGCAAGCCATACGGGCCAACTCCCATTTTATTGTGACAATAGGTCGCTTCTTTGTGAATGTCCAACCCGATTTATTATGTCCTGCCCATTCAGGGTAGCTCCTTTTAGGTGACCCTAATTTTTCCAGCACCGAGCACCAAACCCGACTGACAATTGCATTTAGCGGTGGTCAGGAGTATGGTGTCTGGCGGCGCTCCATAATGGGAATTCGGATTAGTATCAATTAATTCATCTGAGGCGAAAGCCAACGGACCGTTTTGGAGTGCAAATCATCCGCCGCACAGACAACCGGGCTGAAGTTCGATTTCAAAACAATGGGCCTGAGGGAGAGAGCCTTTATGTACCGTCTTACAAGCGCCGTCCGTTCATTTTTCGTGCTCGTTCTATTCTGTGGCGCCTCGAGTATTTGGGCAGGAGATCAACCCGTTAAAATTCAGGTCCACTGGGATCGAGTGATCCGCGTTTCGCAAACAACACCGACGCTCTTACTCGGTGCATCACCCGATATATCCCGTGCCGCCCCGCTCCACGACCAAATCTTTCAGACCATCAAGGACCTTGGCGCAGACAACCTGAGGTACGCAACGGGTGGCCCTTACCCCCACTTCGGCGTCGTGGAACGGGAGCCACCAACTGCTACCACGACATCATGGGACTTCTCTACGATCGATCCTGTGACCGAGGACGTTGTGAACGCAACACGCGGGCATACGTTGGTAATGAACTTTACCAACATCCCGGAATGGATGTTCAAGACAGCTGAGCCGATCTCCTACCCGGCGGACCCCACTCAACGATTCTGGCAATATACCAAGGGCACGGAGCTCCGCGATCCCACGTGTCAGGAAGCGGCCGACTACTTTGCGCGCGTCGTTAGCTGGCACGTGAATGGCGGCTTCAAGGACGAGCTCGGGAAATGGCACGAATCGGGCCACCACTATAAGATTGACTACTGGGAAGTCCTGAACGAACCTGACCTTGAGCACGGGTTCACCGCTCAGACCTACACGAAACTTTACGACGCCGTGACGGAGGCGATTCATAAGGTCTCACCGAAAACAAAGTTTATCGGAATCTCAGATTCCTACCCCGCCGGACATCCGGAATTCTTTGTATACTTCCTGAACCCCAAAAATCACAAGCCTGGGGTCCCGCTTGACATGATTTCCTACCACTTCTATGCCGTGCCGAGCACGGACGAACCTCCGGAAGTTCAGCAGTTCACCTTATTCAACCAGGCCGACAGGTTCCTGGAAATCACCGGCTATATCGAAGCCATTCGGAGAATGCTTTCGCCCAAGACCGGGACCATGGTAAATGAGATCGGCACGATGCTTCCGGACGACTGGAAACAGACGACTCCGGATTATGTATTCAAACCCATTAGGCCGTCCTACTGGAATCTCTCTGCGGCGACATACGCCTATGTTTTCGCTGGACTAGCACGGCTGGGGATTGATGCGGCCGGCGAATCATCAATACCTGCCTCTCCAGGTATGTGGGCGAGCATCGCGATGCTGGATTGGAAAACCGCTCAACCCAACGCTCGATTCTGGGCTCTAAAATTGATTCGCGACAACTTCTTGCCTGGCGCCAGGATTGTGGAGACATCCAGCGACCTGGGGTACGTGATGGCACAGGCATACGTAACTTCAGGTGGGGAGCGAAAGCTCCTGCTAGTCAACAAACGTGATCGGGAATTCGAGATCGCTCTGCCCGAGGACTCTAAGGGAGCAAAGATCGAATGGATCGACCTCGCGACCGGGTCGAATCCGCCTGCATCGCAATCGATCGCCGGTTCGACCTTCGAGCTAGGAGGATTCGGGGTTGCCGTCGTGACGATCACGGGTGTACAACTAGCACCTAGTAGATAGGTGAGTAAACGGATTCGCGACTAGCGCCCTCGAACCCTATTTGTCAGAATATTAAAAGACACAATCCACTCATGGGTTACCTTGCAAAGGCCCCTTGCCGATATTCCTCCATCTTTGAAACTGCACCCTCCAATTCAAGAATGCATATAGGATGTTCAACAATCTCTCCTCAATGTTTCACCGCATTTTTGGATGAAGTGCCCATACCAAAGTGATCCATAGTGGTTAGAATATTGTCCTTCTGAGTGCCGCCGGAACCGAGTATAGCGGGATCATGACGGTCTCGGTAAACCTGGGTTGAACGTACTTCCATTCCCTCATTGATACTCCTTCTAATCCAATGCTTTTCAATCCATTCAGACCTTCTCTCCTTCTTTTAGGGGATGCTGCATCCAACTGTGAGGTGAGACAGTATCCCTACCTTGGTGGAAAGAAAATCCATCACCTGGGCGATTGCAGACCAAGACAGCTGGGACGGATACTATATAGATGAAAATAGATGATACATACCACCAACTCCTACTCCTTTAAAGCTCTTCCTCTACCGGATCTTTCTAATTTTCAAATGCGGGGAACTCCGAAATGAATGCGGCCTTAGATGATGTGAACAAATACACTCTCGGGAAACCTGCGAAGAAAACGAGAAGTCGTCGCTCTGTCGACAGATCAGGAGGGCTTCGGTTTTTTGCTCTTGATGGTTGAAGATGAGAGAAAGGTCTGTGATGTTGTGTCTTTGCACCTTCAACAGAGAGGATTTCTGGTCTCCTTCGCACACAGTGGGGAGCAGGCGTTGGAGTTGGTCGGCAAGACCCATTTTGATTTGGTGCTCTTGGATATCGGTCTACCCGGGATGACCGGTATCGAAGTCCTAAAGAAATTGCGCCAATGCTACTCCACTGCCGAGTTACCAATCATCATGCTGAGTGGCAAGACCTCCAGCGAAGAAATCGTCGAAAGTTTGGATCTTGGAGCCAACGATTTCGTCCCGAAGCCTATCGATTTCCCTGTGGCTTTGGCTCGTATTCGCACCCAGGTATCTCGCATTCAAGCAAAAAGGGCATTGCACGAAAGTGAGGAACGGTTCGCGTTGGCTGCGTACGCAGCCAATGACGGACTTTGGGATTGGAACTTAAAAACCAATGTGACCTACTATTCTCCAAGATGGAAAAATGTGCTGGGCTATGAAGAATGCGAGATTGGAAATGTCCCTGAAGAATGGTTCAATCGGATCCATCCAGAAGACATAGAAAAGGTCAAGGCTGACATTGATGCCCATTTGAGCGGACAGGTTCCACACTACGAGAATGAACATCGTATGTTACACAAGAACGGGACCTACCGCTGGATGCTCAGTCGAGGCATGATGATTCGGGAGGTTGGAGGAAATGTCTCTCGCATGGCAGGTTCTCTGACGGATATTACGGCAGCCAAGGTCTCGGACGCGCTGACAGGCTTGCCCAATCGTATCCTTTTCCTGGACCGGCTCGGGCGCACGTTTGAGCGCGCTAAGTATGTCGATGGATATCGATATGCAGTCCTATTCCTTGACCTTGACCGCTTTAAGGTCATCAACGACAGTCTGGGCCACATGATGGGTGACCAGCTCATTGTGGAAACAGCCCGTCGCCTGAAAGGATGCCTTCACACTGCGGACACCGTCGCCCGGCTGGGTGGAGACGAGTTTACGATTCTCTTGGAAGACATTAAGCAGCTTGATGATGCAACCAAGGTGGCCGACAGAATCGAAAAAGAATTAAGCGCTCCCTTTATTCTCGGCGGGCAAGAGATCTTCGTGACTGCCAGTATCGGGATCGCCTTGAGCGACCGAAGCTATGAACGTCCAGAAGATCTTTTGCGCGATGCTGACATTGCCATGTATCGGGCCAAAGCGTTAGGTAAGGCGCGGTGCGAGCTTTTCGACGCCGAAATGCGCACCCAGGCTATCGCTCGTCTGCAGTTCGAGAATGACCTGCGCCGAGCGTTGCTGAGACGGGAATTTCAGGTGTACTACCAACCCATCGTACACTTAGAGACGGGTCGAATCTGTGGCTTTGAAGCTCTCACGCGCTGGAATCATCCGACGCGAGGTCTTATTTCTCCGGCAGAATTTGTTCCGGTAGCAGAGGAAACCGGGTTAATCATTCCGATTTGTCGGTGGGTATTGCAGGAGGCCTGCCGTCAAACGGTCCTATGGCAGGAAAAGTATCTTCTAAATCCCCCCCTCATGATCAACGTGAACTTCTCCTGGAAACAATTGATGCAACCGGATCTGGTGAAACAGATCAACCAAGTCCTGGCAGAAACCAGGCTGAGTCCTTCAAGCTTGAAATTGGAGCTGAATGAAAGCCTGATCGCGGATCATGTCCGGTTCCCCAACAACATACTTCAGCAACTCAATGACCTGGGCGTTCGGGTCGTCATTGATGATTTTGGCACAAACAGTTCCTCTCTCTTTTTCCTCCATCGGCTTTCAATTGATACTCTAAAGATCAATCGCCACTTTATCGACAGCATGGGAATGGACGCAGAGAATCATCTTCTTGTCCGGACCATCATCAAGCTAACCCGTGAATTAGGGGTAGACGTTATCGCCGTTGGGATAGAAAATAACAAGCAATTCATGGACCTCAAGACGTTAGGTTGCGGATTTGGGCAAGGGTATTATTTCTCAAGTCCAGTGGATGTGTCCGGTGCGACAGACCTCATTCTGCGTCAGATCGGCTGACAAAAAACCTCTTTGAAGGCTGAGAAATATCTCGTTCGCGAGCTCTTTTTTCCCTCGGAGCCACCCGGAAGCTGCTAGCATTGTGTGTATCAATCGACCGTTGCCTCACAACCGTGAGACAGTCATCCGATTCGATTGAGCTTCTAAAGTCAAACCTCAAAAAGTAACTCTTCTTCGTTTCTCTTTTCAGCATGATTTGCAATTTCTCATCAAGATTCAAATAGTTCAGAAAGCCGCACGTAAAAAGGAGGATCAGCATGAACAGCCGGGAGAGGGCGCTGGCCGCCCTCAATCATCAGGAGCCGGATCGAGTTCCCCTCGACTTTGGTGGACGCCACACGACGTTGCATCTTTTCGCACACGAGGCTTTGATGCGACATCTGGGTCTGACTGGACCGAAGCCGCCCATTCGCAGTTATCATACCTATCTTGTAGAACCTGACCCCCAATTGCTGAGCCGGTTCGAACGGGTCACGGCCATGTTCTTCCCCAAACCTCCTAGCAGCTATGTCTTCGGGATCGATCCTGAAACGACTACTTATTTCGATGAGTGGGGAACTAAGTACTATATGCCGCCGAATGGGTATTACTTCGACATGGCGGGGGTGCCTCTTCCAGATGCGGAGACCGAAACCGATCTTAAGAATTACGCCTGGCCGAACCCCTCCGATCGTTCACGAATTGCAGGTTTGACCGAGCAAATCAAGGCAGCTCATGCCGCAGGTGAAAAAGTCCTCATGCTATGCAATGCTACGCCAGGACTCTGGGAGCACTCCTGGTATATTTTTGGGATGGAGAAAGCTTTCATGGATTTAGCTGCAAACCCCGGCTTGATGGAGGCCTTCACCGAGCGTTTGCTCGAATGGCAAATGGCCTATTGGGATATGGCCCTGGACGAAGTGGGAGAATATGTAGATCTTGTTCAGCTCAACGAAGACCTCGGAACCCAACGCGGGCCGATGATGGCACCGGCAACGTTTCGACGGATTTATAAGCCGCGGATGCGCCGCCTGGTCGAACACATCCAAAAGAAAACGAAGGCTCGCATTTACCTTCATTCCTGTGGCTCAATCTACCGATTCATTCCAGACATTATTGAGATTGGGATCGAAGTGCTCAACCCGGTACAAGTGAACGCCGTCGAGATGGACTCAGCCCGCTTGAAGCGTGAGTTTGGGAAGGATTTGACTTTCTGGGGCGGCGGATGCGACCCGGTGGTTTTGCAGAACGGTAGCCCCAGAGGACGTGGCGGAAGAGGTGAAGCGTCGGATTCAAGATCTGGCGCCGGGTGGCGGATTTGTGTTTGGCTCGGTGCACAACATACAGGCCAAGGTTCCAGTCGAAAACATTGTCGCATTGTTTGACGCCGCCCGAGAATTTGGAGGGTACCCGATCCAGGCTTAGCGTTCCTTTTCATATGAACATTAAGGCAGCTTCGCAGAATGCCAGCGATCCCTCTTCTGATGAATTGATCGATGTCGAAAACAAGCACGATTCGAACCTTTATCTGTATCGAATTACCGCAGACCGTGCAGGCACTCTTGGCGAAATTCCAGGACAGCCTTAAGCGGCTCGGGGCAGATGTGAGTTGGGTAAAGCCTTCGAACATTCATTTCACTTTGAAATTCCTTGGAGAGGTGCCTGAGCAGAAGTTACCGATGATATGCGCAACCGTTGAGAGAGCAGCTCATGTGGTCCCTGCTATTGAGATTCAGGTTAAGGGAACGGGATGCTTCCCATCGACCAGGAATCCTCGAGTGCTGTGGGTCGGCATACAACCCGTTCCGTCGCAGCTTCAGGAGTTATACGAATTGATCGAGGTTGGGTTATCCGAAATAGGCTATGCACGTGATGATCGACCGTTCAGCCCTCACCTCACCATCGGGAGGGTCAAGTCGCCGCGAAATCTGCAAGCCTTAATGCGACAGATACAAGAATTGGAATTTCGCGGCGCGATACAATCAACGTCAAAACATTGACTGTGATGCGGAGTGACCTAAGGCCGGCAGGGGCAGTATATTCGCCGATTAAGGTATTCCCATTGCTTGGAAAAGCCGAACACAATTGAAAAGAAAATCTTCTCGCAAAGGCGCAAAGGACACGGAGAATGGATCAGAACCTGATATGTCCGCTCGCTATAGGTTGAGCCGTTGCAGTGCATCGCGAACTCGGTTCTGGGTGGTGAAGAACTAAGAAGGACATGGTTAAGGCCCAAAAATTAAAAGGTGGGAAAAGAATTATGTCTTTGCGCACTTTGCGTCTTGGCGAGGGACTGTCGTTCACATGCTGGATCCGCATGTTTTCCATCTCCCGGAGTTTACATCATCTCCGGCACTGAAATTCCGAGAAGCTGGAGACCGGTCTCCAGACGATCGCGAACGATCCGTGTGACGGCGAGAAGAAATCTTTTTTTGGCGGAGTCAGCCTCTTCCTTGATCCGATGCCTGTGATAAAAATTATTAAATGCTTGAGCGAGTGCAAAAAGATACCTGGCAATATTAGCTGGCTCGGCAGTGTCAAGCGCCAAACGAACAACGAATTCCAGTTGTCCTGCCTGGTAGATGAGTTTCCAAAACTCGTCATGGATCTTCTCTTTCAGGAAATCATTTGAAGCAAAATCCTCCACAAAGGCTTGCACCGAAGTCTCGTTGTACTCTGGATCGTCTTCCAGTACCTTACGGAAAATATTGTTCGCCCGGACGACGGCGTACTGTACGTAGGGGCCTGTCTCCCCTTCAAAGCTCAAGGCTTCTTTGAAATCAAAAGCAATCACCGAGTTGCGAGTATACTTCAACAGAAAGTAGCGCAAGGCGCTAATCGCGATACTGGAGGCGATAGGCTGCAGCTCAGACTCCTCCAATTCAGGATGGCGGCTCTTAACTTCCTGGATGGATTTTTCGAGCAGCGTGTCGATGAGATCATCCGCTTTGACGCCCAGACCTTTCCGGCCCGACACTTCCACATAAGGTTTTTTACGGTCTTCCTCAGAGAGTTGAATGCCTAGATCTTCGCAACAACGCGGCGAGAGTGCGACCATCTCATAGGAAAAATGAGTGGAAAGATCTGCTTGTGCCTGATATCCCAGCGCACGGAGCCCGGCAACCACAATATCTTGCAAATAAGACTGGCGCGAATCGATTACGTTATAGACACGCGTCCCTCCACCGAAGTGCGGTTGGGTGATGTCTTTGTTGTGTTCCGAATTGGTCATGTAGACGACCTGCCCGTTTTCGTAATGGTGGAACGGATGGTAAAAGAAATCCATCCCGAGCAGGCCGAGTTTCCACAATTGGTAGGCAATGTCTTTCCCGACATAAGTCACCGTTCCGTTGGATCGCACGATGATCTTATCCTCATCGAATTCTTTTTCGTTTTCTGCAGCTGGATCTGAGACGATGGAGTTGTTCTTCTCTCCCACGCGCATGATCCAGCATCCCTGATTCTTCCCGGAAGTTTCAAAATGGATGGCATTCCGCTCCTGGAGCAATTCGAACGCATAATTCCAAAATTTCAGGTGAAGGATGTCGCTCTCCTTGGGGAGTAGGTCGTAGCTAATCCCCAAACGCCACATGGTATCGAGATGGCACTGCACAATCTTGTGGGCCACATAGCGAGCGATCTCTGCCGTCGGATTGTTGCCCTCTTCAATCTGTTTGAGCGTTTCTCCTCGAAGCTTAGGGTTTTCCGGGGCCATCTCATAAAAAGAGGCGACTTTGGCGTACAGGTCCCAGCAGTAGTAGTCGAATTTCCCGGAGATCGCCTTAATTTGTGCGAGATGCATTTTCGCCAGGTGCTGGAATCCGACGACAACATCGGCCACTTGAACGCCCGTGTCATCAATATAGTTTTGCACCTCCACTGGTTCTCCGCTGAAACGCAGCATTCGAGCAAAAGTATCTCCGAGGACAGCGTTTCTTAGATGACCAATGTGAGCGGCTTTATTGGGGTTAATGTTTGTGTGTTCAACGATGACCTTGCCACCCGAAGAGTTTCCTGCCGGCACTGAGTTTGTCGATCGTGAAAATAATTGCCGGAAAAATTCATCTCGTTCAAAAAAAAGATTGATATAACCCGGCCCGGCAATTTCTATCTTGGTTACACCAGGTAGCTTACCGATGTTATCCTTGATTTCGAGAGCGAGTTGGCGAGGAGGTCTCTTTACGGTTTTTGCCAATTCAAAGCAGAACGGAAAAGCCAGATCACCCATTTCGACTTTAGGAGGTTGTTCCGCGATCAGTTGGGAGAGGGAGATTCCGTATTTTTCTTGAATATGGAAGAGGAACTGTTGTTTGACCCGATTGATCCAACTTTCCAACATAGAATATTCCTATTCGGGAATTCCTGTTTGCCTTCAAAAATCGAGATGCTACCACACTTTCTCCCCAGACGGAGGATGACTTATACACTTATGGCTTAGTCATCTGGGATGGACAGAGAATGCGGTTATCCCTGGTGTCAGGAGGACGTTCGCCTTGACAAAGCTTGGAAGCGAAGACTAGTATCCTTGTTTTGTCTCGTGCATGAGAATTGTCACAAGCCATGTCTGTCGCGATCTCTAACAAGCTGAAGTGTTTGCTGGTCCCTTCCACAAATGTCGTTGTTTTCACCGGAGCAGGTGTATCCTCGGAAAGCGGAGTGCCGACATTCCGGGGGAAGGATGGATTATGGAATGAATTCAACGTTCAGGAGTTGGCAACGCCACAGGCCTTTGCCGCCACTCCTGTTCGCGTCTGGGAATGGTATCGTTGGCGGATGGAGTTGATCTCAAATGTAGATCCGAATGCTGGTCACCGCGTCATTTCCTGGATGGAAGGGTTTTTTTCGGAGTTTACATTGGTCACCCAAAATGTTGATGGGTTGCATGACCGGGCCGGGAATCGCCATATCTTCAAACTGCATGGCGATTTGTGGGAAGTCCGGTGTGTGCGTTGCAAGAAGACGTCAAAGCTTGCGAGCGTGCCTTCTCCACCACTCCCTCCGATTTGTGAGTGCGGAGGGGCATTGCGGCCAGGGGTTGTCTGGTTTGGGGAACTGTTGCCGGAGCAAGAATTTTCCCGGTCTGTTGCTGCGACGGAACATTGCCAGCTCTTCTTTTCTGTGGGAACTTCGGCAGAAGTTTATCCGGCTGCACAATTACCGATGATTGCCAAAGAAAAAGGAGCTTATGTTGTAGAAATCAATATCGAGCCCTCAGCTTTGGCTGACAAGGCTGATGAAGTTCTCATTGGGAAAGCCGGGGAAGTTCTTCCTCTGATTCAACAGTCGTGCACGGTCCTCCTTTGAATAGTTGGCGAGCTGTCTCTAACCGACGATGCTCTCAGGTTCGTCTGGCGAGGTGAGCTGGGATTCAAGGGTTGAATGAGCTTTTCATTATCGTTACAGGACTGATTTCTAGACGTACTTTAGAGAGTCATCGAATGAGCAGAATCTATTTCGACTGTTTTTCTGGGGCTAGCGGCGACATGATCGTGGGTAGCCTGATCGACCTGGGTCTCCCTCTGGATCAACTCACGCGAGAGCTCCAGAAACTAAAATTGCAGAATTACTCGTTAAGCGCCAACAAGGTGGTGAAAGCAGGTCTTACGGCAACCAAATTCACCGTTCAGGCCGGTCATGAGCACGTGCATCGGAATTTATATACGATTGAGAGCCTCATCAGGGAGAGCGAGCTGAATGATCGTATCAAGGATTCCGCAACGCGGATTTTTGTTCGCCTGGCAGAAGCAGAGGCCCGCGTTCATGGTTCGACGGTTGACAAGATCCATTTTCACGAAGTAGGCGCTGTGGATTCAATCGTGGATATTGTGGGCGCGTGCATTGGGTTTGAGCTGCTCGGTGTGGAGGAGATCCTGGCATCACCTTTGAACGTTGGATCAGGATCTGTGAAGGCAGCGCATGGTACCTTGCCTGTCCCAGCCCCGGCCACAGTCGAATTGTTGAAGGGAATTCCTATTTATTCCAATCACATTGAAGGGGAGCTTGTCACCCCAACGGGAGCAGCGATTCTGTCGACGCTCGCAAAGGGCTTCGGGAGATTGCCCCCATTTGAAATCGAAGCAATCGGTTATGGCGCAGGGACGAGGGATACCCCTGGAGCGGCCAATGTTTTGCGGGTTTTTAAGGGGGAACGCACTTCGGTTTCCACTTCTGCGGGACGGGTCAATGGGTCTCATCCTGTAACCGTCATCGAAGCCAACATTGATGATATGAACCCTCAGATCTATGGTTATTTGCAGGAGCAGCTTCAAAAATTGGGGGCTTTGGATACATTTGTTTCCCCTGTCCAAATGAAAAAGAACCGGCCGGGCTTTCTATTGACCGTAGTCACAGCTCCGGAAATCCTGGAGATTGTGGCGGATACCATTTTTCGAGAGACGACAACAATTGGAATCCGTTACTATGAGGCAGACCGCATGGTCCTTGAGCGGGATATTGTGCCCTTTGAGCTCGAGTATGGAATCATCCGGGTAAAAATATCGCGGCGGGAAGGGCGCATTGTGAATTTTTCGCCAGAATATGAAGATTGCCGGGTCGCTGGAGAGAAACACGGGATTCCTGTGAAGTGGATTCAGGCCAGGATCGCCCAGGAATTTATGAATCGGTATGGGAGCGATATCCTAAAGGATAATCACGAAAGACAGGGATAGTCACGACGCGATGAGTACTTTTTATCTCACTACACCTCTTTACTATGTCAACGCCAAACCCCACCTGGGGCACACCTATACCACGGTCGTGGCTGATTGTTTGAGCCGTTTCAAGAAAATGCAGGGGTATGAGGTTTGTTTCTTGACCGGTACCGACGAGCACGGGCAGAACATCGAAAGAGCAGCCGTTGCACGCGGGATCACTCCTCGACAACTGGCGGATGAAATTGCTGCTGAATACCAGAAACTATGGGAGTGCTATGGCATTGAGTACGACCGATTTATACGTACTACCGATTCGCGGCACTATGAAGCCTCGTCAGAGATCTTCCGCCGTGCTTATGAAAGTGGGGCTATTTACAAAGGAGAGTATTCCGGGTGGTACTGTATTTCCTGTAACTTGTTCGCCGCAGAAAGCGAGACGGCCCCCAATTGTGAAGTTTGTGGTCGTCCCACCGAGCGGATTACGGAGGAAAGCTACTTCTTTAAACTATCCCAGTACCAGCAGGCTTTGCTCAATCATTACGAACAGAATCCTCAATTTATCATGCCTCCGTCGCGACGGAACGAAGTCATCAGTTTTGTCAGTGGGGGACTGAAAGATCTCTCGATTAGCCGAACCTCGGTAAAGTGGGGAATCCCATTGCCGGGAGATGACAAACACGTGATCTACGTCTGGTTCGATGCTCTTGTTGGCTACTTAAGCGGGATTGGTTTTGCAGATCCAGCCGGACGAGAGACTTTTCAAAAGTATTGGCCTGCCCAAGTTCAGCTGGTGGGAAAGGACATCATACGTTTCCATACCGTCTACTGGCCGGCATTTCTGATGGCGGCTGGATTGGAGCTGCCAAAGCAAGTCTTCGCGCATGGTTGGTGGCTGAAAGACGAAACAAAGATGTCGAAATCCCGGGGAAACGTGATTGACCCTTATGTTTTGTTAAAACATTTTGGATCGGATGCGGTTCGTTATTTCGTCTTGCGTGAAGTTCCGTTCGGTTTGGATGGAACGTTTTCCTATGAAGCTCTGATCCAAAGAGTCAACAGTGATCTGGCCAACGATTATGGAAACCTTGTTTCCCGTACGCTGAATCTGATTTCGAAGAATTTTGAAAATATCCTGCCCTACCCTTCGGCGATTGAAGGTCGAACCGATCTCGATGCTGAGTTGGAGAAGAAAGCCACGGAAACGATCCAGAGCTACCAGGAGTTGATGGAGAATCTCTCATTCAGTCGCGCACTGGAATGCCTTTGGGAACTTCTATCAGCCACAAACCGGTATCTCAATGAGAGCGCCCCCTGGGGCCTCACCGAAAACGAGCAGGACCGGCCTCGATTGGCGAGCATACTTTATACTTCAGCCGAAGTGATCCGGATTGCGACGGTATTGCTAGCCCCTGTCTTGCCTGAAAGTTGCGAACGTGTGTGGGAACAGTATGGAATGAAGGTGCCGCTGAAGTCTCAGCGCATCGACGAGCTGAAATGGGGGGGACTGCCCGTCGGCAGCGAACTCGGAGAATTGAAACCGATTTTCCCGAGAATTGACAAGAAGCTGGTTCTGGAGAAAATCCTGCAAGAGTCCTTTGCGACCCCTGCTGAAACTATCGGGGCCACGGAGGATGCAAAATCCGGCGGAGAGAAGAAGAATGATTCGGCGAGTCCGGCAGTCGTCGAGACCAAAGTGACTGGTGAAGCCAACAATGCCGACGCCAAAATTTCCATTGACGACTTTGCAAAACTGGATCTAAGAGTGGCACAGGTTGTCTCAGCGGAGAGAGTCCAAGGCGCTGACAAGCTTTTAAAATTGATTGTCGATCTGGGAACTGAGAAGCGTCAGATACTGGCCGGCATCGCTAAAGCTTATACTCCTGAGAGTATGATTGGGCGAAAAATAGTCATTGTTGCCAACCTGCACCCTCGCAAGATGAGAGGCTTGGAATCGAATGGAATGTTGCTGGCGGCTTCACTCGGTGAAGAGGGGAAGCCTGTTTTGGCCGGCTTTCTGGAAGATGTTCCCAATGGTGCCAGGTTGAAATAAGTGAGAGGATTTGTAGCGATTTGGAATCGATCTTCGAGTTCCTTCGAGCCCTATATCAGCCAGAAAAGCTGATGGAATTGATTCGGTCGGGTGGGTATGTCGTTTTGTCCGCGATCGTTTTCGCCGAAACTGGCCTCTTCATTGGCTTTTTCCTGCCGGGAGATTCTTTGTTGTTCACGGCAGGATTGATTGCTTCACAAGGCTTTTTTAATGTCTTTTATTTGATGATTATACTCAGCCTCATGGCCATCGTTGGAGATGCGGTGGGTTATGGTATTGGGTTTAAGGCGGGGACAGCCCTTTACAAACGACCCGATACCCTCTGGTTCCGGCGAAAACATCTCCTTTACGCAAAGGAGTTCTATGAAGAGCATGGAGGGAAAGCCATCTTCTTGGCTCGCTTCGTTCCCTTTGCCAGGACCTTTGCTCCCGTTGTGGCAGGAATTGCCCAAATGTCGTATCCCCGGTTTGCCAGCTATAATGTATTTGGTGGGATTTTTTGGGTCTGTTCAATGATCTCGGCAGGATTCTTCCTCGGCTCCTTCCCTTGGGTTCGACACAATCTTGAGAAAGTTGTCCTGCTCATCGTTTTTGTTTCCGTGCTGCCAATCGTTGTCGAGTACCTTCGGAACCGAAAGAAAGTAGAGGTCGAGTGACCCTGTTGCAGGAAAGGGACGAGGACTTACCTGCCAAAGCCGAAGAAGTAGGATTCTGAATGTTTATCGACTCCCATGCTCATCTTGATGCAACCGATTTTGATCTAGATCGCTCAGAAGTAATAGCTCGGGCGAAAGCCGCGCGCGTCGGGAGGATTTTGGCTATAGGCAGCGGCACGGGGCCTGGAAGTCTTGACTGCGCCGTAACGCTGGCCAAACAATATAACCATATCGATGCATCCATTGGAATTCACCCTCATGAAGCGAAACTCGCCGCCCAGGTTGATTTTGATTTCCTCAAGTCATTGGCATCGCATCCCAAAGTAATGGCCTGGGGGGAAATTGGTTTAGACTTTTATTACGGACATTCGGCACGCGACATTCAATTGGATGTGTTTGTTCAACAGTTGGAACTGGCCGGGGAGGCAGAGCTTCCCGTCATCATCCACAGCCGCGATGCGGAAATCCAAACAATAGAAGCCCTTCGTCGCCAGTCTGATAAAAAGGCGCTGCGTGGGGTGATGCATTGCTATTCCGGCTCTCTGGAAATGGCAAGGAAATGTTTGGATTTAGGGTTCTTCATTTCGTTTTCCGGGATGATCACCTTCCCGAAAGCGCAAAACATTCGAGATATCGCACAGCAGATGCCGCTCGATCGCTTGTTAATCGAAACCGACTCGCCCTATCTGGCTCCTGTGCCACACAGGGGAAAGAGGAATGAACCGTCTTTCTTAGTGGAAACGGCTGGGGTCTTGGCCCGCCTCAAGGGCATCAGCATCGAGGAGCTGGCACAGCACACTGTTGAAAATTATTACCGATTGTTCGAGCGGGCTGTGTCTTGCGAAGTGGAGGGAACTGGCATGAAGGCTTGAGATGCCAGATGTGATAACTGTCACGAGATATTGATTCGATTTCTTAAAGGAAGAAATATGGCTGCTCAAAATACTTTTGATATTGTCTGCAAGATTGAATTGCAGGAAGTTGATAACGCCATTCATCAAGCCATGAAAGAGGTCAGCACGCGCTTCGACTTTAGGGGAAGTAAGTGTAATATTTTGCTGATCGAGAAAGATAAGCTTGCTCTCTTGGCCGATGATGAGTTCAAACTTAAGAGCCTTAATGATATCCTTCAGCAGCGGTTAGTCAAACGCGGGATTTCATTGAAATCATTGACCTACAAGAAACTAGAACAGGCTGCAGGCAGTACGGTCAGGCAAGAGATTGATTTGCAGCAAGGGATACCCATCGAAAAAGCTAGGGAAATTGTGCGACTGATCAAAGATTCCAAACTCAAGGTTCAGGCGTCCATTAACGGTGATTTCGTGCGGGTTTCTGGCAAAGACCGGGATACGCTTCAGGAAGTCATCAAGCTGTTGAAGTCCCAGGAATTTGATTTTGACATTCAATTCACAAACTACCGTACTCAGTAATGCCCAATACTATCGTGGACCCAATACAGGTTTTCGGACTGGTTAAGAACGAATTAAGAGAAGTCGAAAAGGAACTCGTCCGCCAGGGTGAAAGCTCCGTCGGGACCATTACCGATATCGGTAAGTATCTCCAGGAGAGCGGTGGGAAGCGAATTCGGCCCAGTATGCTCTTGCTCTGTACTCGACTCTGCGGTGAGGTAAACGATGCAGCCATAAAACTGGCGGCCGTCGTTGAATTTATTCATGCGGCAACACTCGTCCATGATGACATTATTGACGGAGCTGAGACGCGTCGCGGACGCTCTAGTGTCAATAGCCGATGGGGAAATCAAGTGACCGTTTTAGCGGGAGATTGGTTTTACATGCAGTCATTCAATATTGCCTTGCAACAACGAAACTTTCAGATATTGGACACTCTGATTGACCTCACCCAGAGAATGGTCGAAGGGGAGCTTATCCAATTGACCTTCAATGGGAACCGCCGGATCACGGAAGCGGATGTGCTGGACATTGCCAAAAGAAAGACGGCTTATCTTTTTGCTGGTTGTGCCCGGATTGGAGCCATTCTCGGAAGAGTTGATGAGAAAAAAGAAGAGGCATTAGCCCGTTATGGATTAAATGTTGGCCTCGCATTTCAGATCGTGGATGACATGTTGGATTTTAGCTCGTCCGAGAAAATCCTCGGAAAACCCGTAGGGAGCGACCTGAGAGAGGGCAAGATTACTTTGCCCTTAATCTATGTCCTGGATGTTTGTACCCCCGACGAAGCGAGAAAGATTGAAACAGTTCTACAGGAAAAGGATTTTAAGACCGTTACCCGCTCAGAAATCATCTCCCTCATACAAAAATATCAGACCCTGGCTAAGACTCGCCACCTTGCCGAGTCCTTTGCACGAGAAGCCCAGGAAGCCCTCCATTTGTTTCCCCCTTCTGCCTACTGGGACGCGCTCCATTCCATCCCACGGATTATTCTCGAGAGGGAAAAGTAAGGGCTGCCCAGCTGTTGATGAATCGTTGTCGATGGCTTGTGGCCAGCCTTTAGTAAGAATGTCTTGATCGATCCCCAGCAAACTTCAGTTTAGAACGGGGTGGGTAGAGCTCTATAATGCAGGGGGAATGAGGTTATGATTATCCAAGGCATCGGGTCAATATTTTGCCAAGTATGCAGTCCCGGCTCATTGGCATATACCCACCGCTGAATACTCTTTCGGTCAGCCATGAATATTTTTCTCTTTGTGTTTGCCGTTTTCTATTTTGCTGAACAAGTGGTGGATTTTGGGCTGACTGTCCTAAATCTGAATCATATCCAGAAGCACGAGAAAGAAGTGCCTGCTTACTTTCAAGAGAAAATAACACCCACGCAGTATCAAAAAAGCATTGCTTACAATCGAGAAAAAGCTTGGTTTGGGATGATTTCGAACTGGATTGAGGTCCCGATTTTTTGGGGACTACTTCTCAGTGGCTTTTTCGGGAGGGTGGATGACTGGGTCCGCTCGTTCCAAGCCGGTTCTATTTCGACAGGACTGTTCTTTTTTGCGCTAATGATGGGTGTCTTTTTCGTTATTTCGCTTCCATTCAGCCTCTACGGAACATTTATCGTTGAACAGAAATACGGGTTCAACCGAATGACTGGGAGAACCTGGGCAATGGATCTGATAAAGGGGATATTCTTGTCGGTTTTGATTGGCGCCCCTGTCCTGGCTGGTGTTTTATGGTTGATGAATCATTTTCTACATCAAGCTTGGTGGATCTGGGTATGGGGCTTGCTGGTCGTGATACAGCTGGTCCTCCAGGCGATCTTCCCAGTTGTCATTGTACCGTTATTCAACCGTCTCACGCCGCTTCCGGAAGGGAGCCTTCGAGATCAGATCCTCTTGATGATAAAAAAGGTGGATTTCAGAATCTCTGGAATTTTCACGATGGATGGATCCAAAAGATCATCCCACTCCAACGCCTTTTTTGCAGGAATCGGGAGATTTCGGCGCATCATCCTGTTTGACACGCTGGTTGCTTTACTCGGAGAGAAAGAACTCCTTTCGGTACTCGCCCATGAAATAGGACATAGCGTCAAAAAGCACATCCGTACCTCACTCGTGTTAGGCGGACTCACGTCGTTGGCGGGTCTTTTCATCCTGTCGAGAATGCTTCCACAACCTTGGTTCTGTTCCGCTTTCAAGTTTACACACCCTTCTTCTTATGCCGCGCTTTTTGTTTTCATGAAAACTGCCGGATCGTTCGGGTTCTTTCTTGCTCCGCTGAGCTCATGGTTTTCACGGAAACATGAATATGCAGCGGACCGCTTCGCCGTGCAGGCGGTAGCAGACCGCCAGCCCATGATTCAGAGTCTGGTTAAGCTTAGCGCAGATAATCTCTCCAACCTGACGCCACATCCCCTCTATAGTTTTTTCTATTATTCCCATCCGACGGTCATGGAAAGAATTTTGGCTTTGGAGAAAATTGAATCGCTGGGCTCGCTGATTCGGTGACGTCTCCGGTTTGGGAGTTGGTGTGGTTTCGTAACGCCTCTGAGTCATCTCCATTAAATGCGAGATAAAGCGAGGATGAAATCGTAGAGCAGTTTTGCACAAGCAACCACGTCGGATGCGATCACATACTCTTCAAGGGAATGAAGCCCTGCGCCGCGAGGTCCAAAGACGACAGAGGGAATTCCAGCCTCAGAGATCAATGCAGCATCTGTCCAGAAAGAGACTGTTCCCCAGTCTGCCAACTCAGAAAAATGGTGAACCGCTTGTCGATGAAATTGAGAAACGAAGGGGTGTTTCCTGTCCTGCTGTAAGGGAGCCCGGGAAAAGATCAATCGGCCTTCAGCTCGAAAATCTGGCACCGCCGAAGCAAGATTCCGTAAGATGCCGTCGAACTCAGCGTGAATTGTTTCTTCATCCTCCGGAGGGACCGTCCGTCGCTCATACTTGAGGACGCATCGATCCGGATAAGAGCTCCATTCGCGACCTCCTTCGATTAATGAAGTGTGCAGGGATCCTGAGCCGAGCAGCGAGTGAAGTGGGCTGGACTGCAATCGGTTATCTAACTGATCGAGCTGTTCAAGGACCCGTCCCATATGCCGAATAGCATCAACGCCTTCGTTGGGACGGCTCCCGTGGGCAGCTTTCCCGTAGACCGTGACCTCAAGCCAGGCAAAACCCTTGTGCGCGGTGCATACTTTAAGATCGGTAGGTTCAAGGACAATGCAGAAATCGAAGGGTTCTTCTTTGGGTTGGTGTTGCAAAAAATATTCCGTTCCAAGGCTTCGGTCCTCCTCATCTGCCACGGCGGCAAGTACAACTTCGCCAGTAAAGCTTTCCCGATCCTGGGAAAGGGCAAACAGAGTGGCTACACCCGCAGCAAGGCCCCCTTTCATATCCTGCGAGCCTCGACCATAGATCTTGCCCTCGATCTCTCTCGCTTCGAAAGGAGTCACCATGCCTGCCACCCCGACGGTGTCGAGGTGGCCGTTCAAAAGGATTCTAGGTCCTCCTTTTTTGCCATTAACCCTGGCCACAAGATTATATCGATCCGCCCCTATGTATTGAATTTCATACCGAACTCCCTCGCGCTGAAAGATTTCGCTCAGATACCGCACGATTTCCTTTTCCCCGTTTCCTCCAGGAACGAGTGTGGGATTTACTGAGTTGATCTGGATCAGGTCTTTGAGAATAGGGATAGTTTTTTGAAAAGGATTATCGGTAATCATCTTTGAGGAAACTACACGGAATCATCGTAGAAGTCAGCAGCGATTTCAAAATATCAGAGCTGGGGGCTTTCGTTCCGAGAATGGCTCACTAAACTTAGGAATCCTTTCGATTTAAGTGGAAAGAGCAACGAAAATATTCCGCCCCGCTGTTTGTCATTTTGGTCGGATATGCTAAATTGAATCTGGTAGTGTCAGTTTAGTTCCGGATAGGAGTTTTCACATGCCACCAACTCGAAACCCTGGAAGACTGAGTCGTCGTCATTTTCTCAAATACTCGACTTGCCTCTCCGCAGCTGCAACTCTTTCTTCTTTGGGTGCTCCGGCCATCATTCGGGCGCAGTCTCTGACAAGTCCTGTGAGCTACGGGTTCATCGGTTCAGGGAGGCAGGGATGCAATCATTTGAAGCATCTAAGCACCATTTCCACGGGACGATGTACGGTGATATGCGATATTTATCCGCCGAATCTAAAGAAAGGTGTCGAGACTATCGGGAACAATCCTGAAACTGTGGCCGATGACTATCGGCGTGTGTTAGATCGCAAAGATATTGAGGCTGTCTTTATTGTGACGCCTTATTATCTCCATGTCCCTATGGTACTGGATGCGATCAGTGCCGGAAAGCATGTCTTTGTCGAAAAAGTCATGGCCCAGAAGGAAGATCAGATCTCACCGGTAATTGCAGCGGCAGAGGCGAACCCGAAACTTGTTCTGCAGGTGGGCCTTCAAAGACGTTACAGTACTGTCTATCAAGTGGCCATGCAGATGATTCATAGCGGTGCGCTGGGGAAAGTACAATTTATACGGGCCCAATGGGATCGCAATGGCAGTTGGAGAGTTCCAGTCCCTGACCCAAAACTTGAACGGTTCTTGAACTGGCGTGTTTATCGGGAATATTCCGGTGGGCTCATGGCTGAACTCGGTTCGCATCAAGTCGATGTCGCGGACTGGGCCTACAAGTCTGAGCCCGTTTCCGTTGTCGGCGTCGGCGGATTGGATTACTGGAAAGATGGAAGGGATATCTTCGATAACGTGTCAGTGATTTTTGAGTATCCCCAGGGACAAAAATTTGTGTTTACCTCGATCTGCAATAATGCTCATTTAGATTTTTCTGAAGTCATCATGGGGGACGAGGGGTCGATCGAAATTACTCTCGGAAACAATAGTGCCCGCGCCACTTTCTTTCGGGAAAACAAACCGAAGGATGCCCCCACGAACAAGAACGTGGCACTCGATACGAAAGAGCAGAACTGGTGGGCAGGGGCAACCGCCAAGAACCGCGAAGCCAAAAAGGGCTTCCCCATTTTCCCATATTTCCCCCCAAGAATATGGGATTCGTTGACAAAGAGGTCGATTATGCCAAGAAATGGCTTATCGATATGGGAGTTCTGGAAATGGAACGAGAACGGGATGCTCTGACCGTCGAAGAAGAGGGGTTTTTTGCCTGTATCCGTGAAGGGAAAAAGCCTTTGGCTGACGTTTATATCGGTGCGGCCGATTCTAGAGCTGTCATTTATGCGAACCGAGCGATGGAAACGGGGCAGAAGGTCTTCTGGCCGAAAGTCAACGGCACCCCAAAGGAAATTCAAATCACAAGAAATGTGAAACCATCTTGAGGAGCAAACTCGCGATACTGCACCCTGAAAGATACTATTTCAGACTTCAACCCGTTGATCACTTCCATCCTCTCTCCTCATCGTTTTCTATATCCAGAAAGAAACGACATGAGCCTATTGCCTGTTCCCAGCTTCGGAAGGGAATTGCAAGTTGAATCCTTTCATGCGTCGTAGAGCCCTCAAGATCCTTTTCTTCCTGCTATTGTCTTCCCTTCTAATACAAACGCACGAGGTGAATTTACCCTTTGGGTCACCCTTGAATCGTTCTCCCTCACCCGGCCTTTGGCCACCCTCTCCCCAAGGGAGAGGGGCTGGGGGTGAGGGGGAAATTGTCACAAAACTTACTGCATCTTTATTAGAAAAATTTGCCGTAGCTAATGCGGAAGAAGGACCACAGCTGACTCGGTTTGAGGATAGTCGTGTTTCCATGGCTTGCACTTATACTATCGTGTTGTACGGTAAGGATCCGAAACAGCTTCCTCTTGTAGCAAGCGCGGCCCTCGACGAAGCGGACCGAATCGATGCTCTAATGAGCAATTACAAGCCGGAAAGTCCTCTGTCACTCATCAATCGTGAAGCGGGGAAAGGCCCGGTTCCGGTAGAGCCGGAGTTATATCGTTTTCTCAAGCGATGCGTGGAGTATAGCCGGGAATCGGATGGGGCCTTTGATATCACGGTGGGACCACTGATGAAAACTTGGGGCTTCTTCCGCGACGAAGGAAGAGTCCCCTGGTCTTTCGAAATCTGGAGTGTTTTACGGCATGTCGGCTACCAGTACTTAAAGCTAGATGATGTCCACCGAACCATACAGTTCGAGAAGGAGGGGATGGAGATCGATCTGGGCGGCATTGCCAAAGGGTACGCTGTGGATCAAATTGTCGAAATCCTTAAAGAACAAAAGATCGAACGTGCTTTTATCAGTGCCGGCGGCAGTACGCTTTATGGGTTGGGAACTCCTCCAGATCGACCGGGCTGGGAAGTGAAACTTCGAGATCCTCAATTCCCTCACGATCCTAAGAAAAGCTCGATAACCGTCTTGTTGAAAGATCGCTGTCTCTCCGTCTCGGGAAATTACGAGAAGTTTTTCGTGGTCGGTGGAGTCACTTACTCACACATCATGAATCCTAAAACAGGGCGTCCGGTGGAGAATATGTTAAGTGTGGCTGTCCTGACCCAAAACGGCACTGACGGAGATGCGTTGGATGATTCGTTTTACGTGATGGGTGTAGAAAAAAGTAAGGTCCTTTTAACGAAATACTCTGACACAGAAGTCTTTTTCTTTTTGCCCGCGGGCGAGAAACAATGGAAAATGGACCGTCTGGGCGGCGCGGCAACAAAATCGTGAGATATCTGAAGGGTGTTAAATCCGGCATTATTGCACCATTTCATTCGAATGCCGCTCACTGAAATCTGCGAAGCAGAGCCGCTTCATTTTTGTTCAAGGCGATTTCAAGAAGTTTCGAACCGCGGATGAACGTGAAGATTTTTTGAAATCGTTTCGACCAGGGATTGACGAATGAGTAAGAATCCGGTTGCGTTTATCACGGGAGGGAGCAGGGGGATTGGTAAAGCCATCTCACTGTCCCTCGCTAAGCTAGGTTATGACCTAGCCATCAATTACTTCACTCATGGTGAAGAAGCGCTATTGGTTCAGACGGCAGCAACCCAGCTGGGAGTTCATGCCGAAATAATTCAAGCGGATATCAGCCAGACGGCGGAACATTCTCGAATTGAGAAGTTCTTGAGAGGCACGTATGGGCGGGTTGATGTCCTGGTGAATAATGCAGGCATCGCGCCGGCCCAGCGTGAAGATATGCTCCACGCAAAGGAAGACAGCTTTGACCGCTTGCTACAGACTAATTTGAAGGGCCCTTATTTCCTGACCCAACGAATCGCCAATTGGATGATCGAATTGCGCCGGCAGATGTCGGATTATTTGCCCGTGATCATCAATATTTCATCTATCTCGGCGTATACCACCTCAACGAACCGTGCAGAGTATTGTCTATCCAAGGCTGCGGTTTCTATGATGACCCAATTATTTGCGGACCGGCTGGCTGAATATGAGATTCCTGTTTTTGAACTTCGTCCCGGAGTCATCCGGACTGACATGACAGAGTCTGTCAAGCACACCTATGATCAGCTGATCCAAGATGGTCTTACCCCGATAAAACGATGGGGGCTGCCTTCTGATGTGGCGAAGGCTGTAGAAGCTATTGTGAAAGGGTACTTCCCTTTTAGTACCGGCCAAGTAATTGATGTCGATGGGGGATTTCACATTCGGCGGTTGTAGGGTGCGAGCAGGGAGATGCCTTGAAATCTTTGATGTGGACATGGACTAGACGACGATCGTTACTGACTCTACTGCTGTGTCTTTTGACGATTGGTCTTTCGTCATTTGCGCTTGGCCCGCACGGAGCCTCCAGTTTAGCTTCAACTTACGGGATTTCTGATCATGAGATTCTCGACAATTTGAAGTACCTGGCATCGGACGACCTGAGCGGAAGGCTCGCCGGTTCTTCCGGGGCAGAAAAGGCAGCCGCTTACATCACCGAGAAATTTAAGGAATACGGGCTGGAGCCAGGAGTGGGGCAAAGCTTTCTCCAGGACTTCAGTTTTGTAGCTGGCATTGAGCTTGGAACTCAAAACCACTTTGCAGCCAAGACTTCGCCAGGAGGTGAAGTTAAAGAATATCGACTCCACCTAGACTTTATGCCCAAGGCCTTCTCCATGAGTGGGAAATTTGAAGGTAACGGAGTATTTGCAGGTTATGGCATATCCGCCCCCGAGCTCAACCATCAGGATTATCAAGATCTCGATGTCAAAGATCGTTTTGTCTTTGTGCTTCGTTATGGGCCTGACGGAAATGAGTCCCATGGAAAATTTTCCCGTTATTATCCGCTGCGATATAAGGCCTTAGCCGCCCGAGAGAAAGGGGCCAAAGCGCTTGTCTTCATTGACGACTCCGAAGATTTTGCGAAAAGTTCGCTCTCCAAATTGCAATTTGATGCAGAGTTTGCGGATTCGGGGATTGCCGTACTCGCGGTCAGTCAAAAGACCGCCCAAGAGATTTTCCGGGACGGAGGCTTAGATCTTGAATCTCTGAAAACGCGCAGCCGAACGGGGAAGGGAAGTGCTGCTGAACTTAAAGGAATTGAGCTTTCATTTGACTGCATGCTCCAAAAAATTTCGAAATCGACCACGAATGTGGTGGGTGTCTTGAAAGGCAGTGATCCAGAGTTTTCCAGGGAGGTGATCGTCATCGGTGCTCATTACGATCATCTAGGGCTGGGCGAGTTTGCTTCTCTTAGCGAGACGCAGGGGAAGGAGATCCATAATGGAGCTGACGACAATGCTTCAGGAACGTCTGGATTACTGGAAGTCGCGCGAGTGCTGGCCAAGCACCGGACAGAGTTGAAACGCAGTGTCGTTTTTCTGGCTTTCGGAGCAGAAGAGGAAGGGCTTATTGGTTCAAAGTTCTATGTGAATCATCCGCTTTTTCCACTGGAAGAAACTGTGGCAATGCTGAATATGGATATGATCGGGAGGATGAAGAACAGCCGACTGATCATTGGTGGATCGGGGAGTTCGCCTCTTTGGAAAGATCTGTTGCAGCGTATTAATGAGAGAGCTCAATTTGAATTAAAATTTCAGGAAGATGGATATGGACCGAGCGACCATTCGTCTTTTTATGGGAAAAATATCCCGGTCCTGTTTTTTTTCACAGGCGTCCATACGGATTACCACCGGCCTTCCGATGATTGGGAGAAAATTAATATTGAGGGTGAAGCTAGAGCCCTAGGGTTCGTTACGGAGACGGTGATGGAACTCAGCCGGCTTGACACGCGACCGGCATTCAGCAAGGTACCAGCCCAGTCCAGCGAGATGCAGCCCAATGGAGAGTTGCGAGCATACGTCGGGACGATTCCGGATTACGGGGAAGAAGTTGAAGGCGTAAAACTGTCCGGAGTGCGGGAAGGGAGTCCGGCAGCCAAAGCGGGAATTCAGGGAAATGATGTCATCATCGAGTTCGCAGGGGTGAAAATCAAGAACGTGTACGATTATACTTATGTGTTGCAGGAACATAAGCCCGGCGATGTGGTGGAGATCATCATTCTTCGCGAGGGTCAACGCATTGCCTTGAAAGCGACCTTGGGCCAGAGGCCCTAATACAAACGCACGAAATAAAGTTATACTTTGGTTGTTCCTTGAATCGTTCCCCCTCACCTCCAACCCCTTTCCCCGTTGAGAGAGGCTGGAGGTGAGGGAGAATTGTCATAAAACCGACTGCGTTGGTATGAGTTGCCGGGATTTGAATAGGTCCATCATGATCGTGAATGAGCTTCTTAGAGAGATCGAAAACGGAACACGCCTGTCAACCGCGGAATACTTGCGTGTTGCTGAGGAAGCTCCATTGGAGACGTTGGGCGAACTCGCTGACGGGATTCGGAGACAACTCCACCCGGACCAGGTTGTGACCTACGTAGTAGACCGGAATGTCAATTACAGCAACATCTGTACGGCGGTTTGCACGTTTTGTGCCTTCTATCGGAAGCCGGGATCTCCCGAAGGATATGTTTTAAGTTTTGAAGAGATCTTCAGGAAGGTAGAAGAGACTCTCGAGCTGGGTGGGAGTGGGATCTTGATGCAGGGCGGCCTTCATCCCGATTTGCCGTTGGAATGGTATGAAGAACTCCTGCGAGAGCTGAAACATCGATATCGGATTCAACTACATTGCTTTTCTCCACCTGAAATTTATGCGTTTACTCAATTGTTCGGCATGAGCACAGAGCAGGTGCTCAAACGACTAAAAGATGCGGGTCTGGACTCAATTCCAGGGGGAGGCGGTGAAATCCTGGTCGACGAAGTTCGGAAGAAGAATACGACCAAGTGCAATACCGCGCAGTGGTTGGAGGTTATGGAAACCGCACATGGCCTGGGCTTGCCGACTACGGCAACAATGATGTTTGGACTTGGCGAGACTCTGGCGCATCGCATCGAGCATCTGGACCGGGTCTACCAGCTGCAACAAAGAACCCATGGCTTTGTTGCCTTCATTCCCTGGACACTCCAGCCGGACAACACTAAGATAGGACGCAAAATTCCGGATCGCCGTTCGGCTGATGAGTATTTACGCTGGCTGGCCATGGCGCGAATCTACCTGAATATTGTCCCCAATATTCAGGTTTCGTGGCTGACGCAAGGAATCGAGGTAGGAGGAACGGGACTCCACTATGGTGCTAACGATTTGGGTAGTATCATGATCGAAGAAAACGTCATTACACCAGCGGGTGCCAGTCATCGAGCCACGGAGGAGTTACTCCGAGAGACCATCGTTAAAGAAGGCTTCGTCCCCTGTAAACGGAAAGCAGACTACATAAGACTGGGAGAGCCAGTCCCTAGAATTCAATAAGCAAACCATGCCGGATGCTGATCATCCTGGGTGATCGGAACAAGGAATCTTTAAGTGGAACTGGAAAAACTCAAAATCAGACTACTTCGCGGCGTGGGCACGGCAATCGCTGATTTTGGCATGATCGCTGACGGGGATCGCATCATGGTTTGCCTGAGTGGTGGAAAGGATAGTTATACGCTCTTGACCCTACTGCGGGATCTCAAGGTGCGTGCGCCGGTAAGCTTTGAATTGGTAGCCGTCAATTTGGATCAGAGGCAGCCCGGTTTCCCCGAAGATGTTTTACCGAATTACCTCAAAAAACTTGATCAAGAATTCAGGATCATCCAAAAGGACACCTATTCAATTGTAAAGAAGAATGTCCCGGAAGGACAGACGACCTGCGCCCTTTGTTCCCGGCTTCGGCGGGGTATTTTGTATAATGCGGCCGTTGAGTTGGGTTGTAACAAGATTGCCTTGGGACACCATGCCGATGACATTCTTGCGACGTTTCTGCTGAATTTGCTTTATGGAGGAACTCTGAAAACGATGCCTCCGGTGCTGCGGAGCGATGATGGCCGAAACACTGTGATCCGGCCTTTATCCTATTGCCGGGAATTTGAAATTGCCTCCTTTGCCGAGCGAATGCAGTATCCAATCATCCCTTGTGATCTTTGCGGTTCACAACCGAACCTAAAACGGGCTCGAGTCAAGCGCTTGATCGACGAATTGCAGCTGGAGATTCCCGGGATACGGGATTCCATGATGGCGGCCCTCGGACATGTTGTTCCCTCACACCTCTTGGATAGCCGCCTCTTTGAATTCAAGGCGCTGACGTCTGAAACCGGGGACGTGGCTGCCGAATTGGATGCCGTGCTCGAGCATGCTGAAGAGTTGCTTTGAGATTTGATCTAGATGGACCTTTTATATCGATATAACGATGAGGAGTGAGTATGCAACACGCGCCAGGTTTCCTTAAAATTGTTGAGGAAGCCAAATCTCGAGTTCGGGAAATTTCTGTCCCGGAGACGCAAAAGAAATTGGAATCCGGGGAAGTCTTCCAATTTGTCGATGTCCGTGAAGACAATGAATGGGAGCAAGGGAGGGCAGTCGGCGCCCTACATCTCGGCAAAGGCATCATTGAGCGGGATATCGAAAAGAGCATTCCCGACCCTAACGCGGAAATCATTCTCTACTGTGGTGGTGGTTTCCGTTCCGCGCTAGCCGCAGATGCCTTGCAAAAAATGGGCTATACCAATGTTTACTCCATGGCCGGAGGGTATAAGGAATGGCTCAGGCAGCGAGGCCCCATAGAAAAGAAATGAAATGACCCTGGTTTGGGGAGGGAAAGTGACCTCTTCAGGATGGCTTTGTTCTACTTTGCGGGAATAGATTATTCGTAGTCATTTAGAAAGGAGAGACCATTATGTTGAGATTGATCCTGCTCGGAGCGGCAACCTTTTTTGTTTTAACCGTGGCCTCAATGAAAGCGGTTGAATTGAAGCCGGGGGATGCGGCCCCGGATTTTTCCCTACCCGGCTCTGACGGCAAGATGTACAAACTTTCCTCTTTCAAAGGCAAGAAGGTTGTCGTTCTGGCCTGGTTTCCCAAAGCATTCACGCCTGGATGCACCACTGAGTGCAAGTCTTTCAGTCAAAACAGCAAGATATTGAAAGAGACCAAGGCTGCTTATTTCATGGCGAGTACCGACACTGCCGAAGAGAATAAGAAGTTCGCTGAGGCACATCACGCCGATTATCCGATCTTGAGCGATCCCGACAAGAAAGTGGCCGAAGCCTATGGCGTCGTCCACGAAGGTCGGCAAGTGCCCGAGCGCTGGACCTTCTACATTGGGAAAGACAGCAAGATCGTTTTCATTGATAAGAAAATCAATACGCCCACCGCTGCCGAAGACGTTGTTGCAAAGCTTAAAGAGCTGAAGGCACATTGAGCCGTTTCTATCTCTGTTTGCAAAGTGTGCTCGTGCAACAAACCTGTGGGGTGGTTTGCCAAAACCACCCTATGGTTCGTAGAGCGAGCACATCGTAGGCGGCGATGGAAGGCGAGCCGAGACCTCAATGCCGAGGACATAGTGAATTACGGGTAGCGGACAATGAATGATGAGCAATGAACGAATACTGCAGTTTTCCTCTGTCTCGGAATCGTTTCCTTCCTTATTGAATCCGCTTTACATCGCCCGCGAAACCGCTCTCCGTAAAGGCGACACGATCGTTGATCTGATTTCTGGAAACGTAAACCAGCATGGAATCTTTTTCCCTCAGGATGTCCTGAAAGAAATTTTCCTCCAGGCGCTGTCCATGGCCAAAGTTTACCAGCCGGATTCTTTCGGGCAGCTCAAGGCTAGAGAAGCTGTCTCACAATACTACGCTTCGCACAACCTGACCATTCCAGCCCATCAGATCCTGCTGACTCCGGGTACGAGTGTTTCGTACTCTTATTGCTTCCAATTATTAGCCGATCCAGGAGATGAGATTCTCTGTCCCTCTCCTTCTTATCCTTTGTTTGAGACGATTGCGCGACTCGCTCGTGTGCACTTGACGTCGTACCGTCTGGTTGAATCCAAGGCATGGGAGATAGATTTAGAGTATCTGGAGTCATGCATTACAACGAGAACTCGTGCCATTGTCGCCATTTCCCCGCACAATCCCACGGGGGTAGTTACAAGCGCTGAACAATGGACTGAGCTTGCGGCGATTGCGAGGAGGCATCATTTACCCATCATTTCGGATGAGGTGTTTAGTGAGTTTCTTCATGAGTCTAACCAACTCCCCCGTCCGGCTGGCAGGGATGCCCCACTAGTCTTCACCCTAAATGGATTTTCTAAAATGTATGCTTTGGCAGGAATGAAATTGGGATGGATGACGGTTTCGGGGGACGACGATTTAGTGAAAAAATCGATGCGGGCGCTCGAACTCATTTCCGATACGTTCCTTCCAGTCAATGAGGTTGTCCAATTTGCCGTTCCCGCCATTTTCGGGCGGGGAGGTGAGTTTTTGCGGCGCTATCAAGAATGGGTTAAGGATTGTCGCGAGATCGCAGTCCGTTCGCTTGGGAACTGTCATGCGCTGGAGTTCGTTTCACCGCAAGGCGGCTTTTACTTGACCGGCCGGATTAAAAGGGAATCGGTAAGCGAAGATCAACTCGTGGTTTCGATTCTTGATCACTGCAAGTCGTTGGTCCATCCGGGTTACTTCTATGACATTCCTCCTTCTCACATTGTGTTGAGTTTTGTTCAAGAACCCGAGATCCTGAAAAGTACACTAAATCGCATCGCTGGATATTTGGACTCTTTATTGTTATCCCTTTGAGTTCTTTTGAGCTGGTTAACGCTCGATTGGGGTCATCTAAATTGAGAAGGTACCTGGAGCAAGCTTGGGTCATCACGAACTGAAAATGGAATTACATACACATACTGATTTTGATCCAATGGATTGGATCGAACATTCCGCGGAGCAATTAATTGATGAGGCGGCTCGGCAGGGAGTCGGTGTGCTTGCGATCACGTGTCATAATGCCCTGCAATGGTCCCCTTTATTGGCGCAATACGCTCAAAACACTGGGGTACTTCTCATCCCTGCAGTAGAGGCTTCAATTGAAGGAAGAGATGTGTTGATTTATGGCTTGCGCGAGTTTCATCCGCCGATGAGCTTTGCCGAATTGCGTCACCTGCGCCAGCTCGAGCCTGAGATTTTTGTGATTGCCCCCCATCCGTTTTATCCGGGCATGAGTTGTCTGGGATCAAAAGTGTTCGAACATGCTGATTGCTTCGACGGAATCGAGTACTGTCATTTCTATACCTCACATGTGGATTTTAATCGTAAAGCGGTAGAGGCGGCACACCAGTTGAATAAGCCGCTCATAGGAACCTCGGATATTCACCTTCTTGCACAAATGGGAAAAACCACTTCAACAATACAAGTCCCGGAAATCAGTTTTTCCGCTGTTTCAGCTGCGATTAAAAGAGGAGATGTCCAGCTTCGCTCAAAACCGCTTTCCTGGTCACAGATAGGTTGGTATCTACTTCACCTAAAAATCATCGGAACCAAGGGATTATTGGCACGCCTTGGTGTGTTACGGCGGAAAAATGCGTCAGGGTCCC
Organism: uncultured Acidimicrobiia bacterium; assembly: GCA_963810905.1. GTDB lineage: Bacteria > Acidobacteriota > Terriglobia > Versatilivoradales > Versatilivoraceae > CAWBAT01. The sequence continues at coordinate 413,645 of CAWEPG010000001.1, forward strand.
ATAAGGTTTAAGCTATGAGGAGAAGAGGGTCAACGAATAACCAAAATGCGAATTTGGAAAAATAGATTACTTTTGCTTTGCCTGCCTTTTTGGCTCTTACTGTTTTCGCCTCTGTTCGGTCAAGAGCGCGGGCCGAAGCTCATCCTCTTCTTGTCCGATTGATCAAATGCGTTTCGACTACTTGACACGTTTTGCTGACTTGTACCAAGGAGGTCTCCGGACCCTGTTGAGCAAAGGGGCAGTATTTACAAAGGCAACATGCGGCTACGCCAATACGGAAACGGCGCCAGGGCATTCTGTCATGCTTTCCGGACGCCTTCCATCCCATTCAGGAATCATTGCCAACGCCTGGTATGATCCCTTTCTCAAGAAAATGGTGAATGTCGTAGACGATCCGGTGATCCGGTTGCTTGACGGGAAAGGTCGCGGAGCCTCCCCGAACCAGTTCATCGGCTTCACTCTTGGAGACTATTTGAAATGGTACTCTCCGGATTCAAAAGTCGTGGGTGTCTCATTGAAAGATCGGGCGGCGGTTCTCATGGCTGGACATCATGCGAACGCGGCTTATTGGTATTCGGCTGAGGGAGGGAACTTCACAACCAGTTCATACTATGCGAGGTCCCTTCCAGAATGGCTCACAAATTGGAATAAGCTGCATCGAGTCGACCAATTCTCAGGAAAGACATGGAACCGATTGCTCAAGGATCAGAGCATTTATGAAAAATATGCGGGCCGTGACGATGTTGAAGGGGAGTGGGATCGGAAAGATATTATTTTCCCACATGGGATTCGTGGAAATCCTCCCAGCCTCCTTTTCTATAATGATTTTCAGAGGACGCCCTTCGCCGATGAGTTGACATTGGAAGTGGCTTTATTGGCAATGAAAGCGCATCAGCTGGGAGAGGACGCAACAACCGATATCCTGGCGATCAATTTTTCGGCCACCGACTTCATTGGTCATACCTATGGCGGGGATAGCCAGGAAATCATGGACCAACTTTTGCGATTGGATCAGCTCTTGAAGAAACTCTTCGATGAAGTGGAGTCTTCAGTTGGCCTGGATTCAACTTATATTGTCTTGACGGCTGACCATGGTTCTCTTCCTCTAGTTGAAAATTTGCGTGCTAAGGGGATTGACGCCCGAAGAGTTAGCCTGCTCAAACTGCGGGAGAGCGTTCAACAAGCACTCAAGCGGAGCTTTCCCGGTGCTTCAGGGCTACTTGCCGCATTTGATCCGTTTCAGACTTACTTCGATGACCAGGCGATCCTGAGATACAAATTAGACCGGCGGCAAGTTGAAGAATGTGTCCGAAAAGAGTTGCTGGAAAGTGGAAGTTTCGAAGCAATCTATACGCAATCCGAAATCTTAGATCCCGGCACGCCCACCAATGCCACTCTTGAGTTGATCCGAAACAGTTTTTACCAACCTCGCAGCCCTCATCTGACAACCATTCCGAAACCGTATATATATATCAGTGATTCTGTCGGCGGAACAGGGCACGGAACGCCCCATGAGTATGACCAGCACATTCCGATTATATTCATGGCGGATCGTGTGCGTGCGGGTCGATATGAAGCTTCGGCGAGCCTGGCGGATATTGCTCCTACTCTGGCTGAGATGCTTGGGTTGAAGGACTATCCCCGTGAAAAGGATTCCCGTATTCTTAAAGAAATGTTCCGTTGACCGGAGCCTTTTGACTCGCAGTGACCTAAGGCGTTTAAGTAGATTCCTCTTGGAAGGGGCGCGGCAGTCAGCTGAGGAGAATATTTTGGTTGGAACAACTCCATAGTTCAGTTAGGTCTACTCTTCCGTAACCTCCGTGATTGGCTCCCCTCGCCCCAACGTGGGAGAGGGGTCGGGGGTGAGGGGGAGTCGTGATCATGGAGCTTAGCATCGGTTATATTTCCGTCCTACAAGAGAGAGGGGGGTGGATGAGAGGCGAGTTCGAATGAATCTATCCATTTGTTTGCAAATCCGTATTACCCATCTTTGAGAAACAGAAAGGATCCCCAAGTGTTTGGATTCACACGCCAGGAAATTACCGTACTCAAACGGCTTAATACTCCGGAGAAGATCCAGCGCTTCCTGGATGAGGAGTTGGCTTATAACAAGGAAATTGATGGGGAGACTTGCCGCTCTCCCCGGCGAGTCCTACGCGATATGACCGGCCACTGCTTTGAAGGCGCCTTGATTGCGGTAGCGGCTCTTCGGTTTCATGGTCATCCCCCTTTACTGGTTGATCTGGAGGCGGTTCGTGACGATGACCATGTCTTGGCAGTATTTCGACAACACGGACATTGGGGAGCCATTGCAAAGTCGAATTACTCTGGCTTGCGTTTTCGTGAGCCAGTGTATCGGTCTGTTCGGGAACTGGTGATGACTTACTTTGAACACTATTTCAACCTGAAACGAGAAAAGACTCTGAGACGCTACTCGAAACCTGTCAATCTGGGACGATTTGACAAGACAGGGTGGATGACTGCGGAGGAAGACCTGTGGTATATGGGTGAATATCTGCTGACGATTCCACACTTCGACATTCTATCGCCTGTGACAGCGCGCCAGCTTACCAAGGTCGACCAGCGACTTTTTGGAGCGGGGAAGTTCGGGATGGTCATGAAGTGACAGGTGACTGCAAGCCTGTATGGAGGGCGTGAGTCCGGCTGTATGGCGGAGCGATGCCGATGACAAGTGCGGTCTCGCTGGAGCATCGCAACCCAGGCGTGGTAAAGCCCTTAGATTGGTTCAAGAATTCACCCATACCTACTTTGCATAAAAATCCAGAATAGCAGTAACCAACGAAGAAATATTGTATTGTTTCGGCTGAACCAGGACATGTAATCCATGTTCCTCCGCGGTACGGGTTGTAATCGGGCCGATGGCGGCTACAACGGTTTGACCCAGAAATTCGGCAATAGGCTTCGGCCTCAAGATTTCTGCCAGGTTAGAAACTGTCGAGGAACTTGTAAACACGATCATATCAACGGGTCTTTCAGCAAAGATTTGTTCCAGCCCATCCCGGCTTATGGAGGGAACTACAGATTGATACGCTTCGGCAATATCCACCTGGGCCCCCTGCTTGGAGAGTTCTACGGGAAGAACATCCCGGGCCACTTTGGCACGCACGATTAAGATGCGAGAGCCCTTCAGCACTTTCCCTTTGAGGCTTTCGACCAAGCCCTCCGCCTTAAACTCTTCCGGCAGAACTTCAACGATCAGATCCAGATCGCGAAGCGCCCTTTCGGTGGCTGGACCAATGGCAGCAAGGCGCACTCCCTTCAAGTCGCGGATGTCGCGCTCGAGAGTCCGATAGCGGGAAAAGAAATGGTGTACTCCGTTGATGCTTGTGAAGATGAGCCAGTCATACTGATGGACTCGTCGAATCGCCTGGTCAAGCGGTTTCCAGGAATCGGGAGGCCGGATTTCAATCGTAGGGAATGGGATGACTTCTGCGCCCAGCCCCGACAGTTGAGCTCTGAACTCTTCAACTTGCTGGCGCGGTCGAGTGACCACGATTCTTTTTCCGAAAAGTGGGCGATTTTCAAACCAGCGCAATTTGTCGCGCAATTTGACCACTTCACCCACAACGGTAATTGCCGGCGACCCAATTGGGTTTGACTGAACCTCCTTCAAGATTGACTCCAACGTTCCGGTGACGACATCTTGCTTTCCGTATGTCCCCCATTGGACCACGGCAATTGGGGTGTTGAGGGGTCTTCCGCAGCGCACCAGGTTTTCCACGATTTCCGGAAGTCGGGCAACGCCCATGAAAAAAACCAGGGTTCCCGAACCGGGAGCCAGCGTATCCCAGACAATTCCAGGCTCCCCTTTGTCGGCGTCTTCGTGTCCGGTAAGAAACGTTACCGAAGAGCTGTAATCACGGTGGGTCACAGGAATACCAGCATAAGCCGGGACCGCAATACCCGAACTGACCCCAGGAATGATCTCAAACCCCACCCCGGAGTTAGTGAGTGCCTCGGCCTCCTCTCCTCCTCGGCCAAACACAAACGGGTCGCCTCCTTTGAGGCGGGCAACCGTTTTACCTTCTTTCGCTTTTTGGACTAATAGCTGGTTAATCTCATCTTGGGATATGCTCTGATGTCCCTTTCGCTTCCCCACGTAGATCAATTCCGCGTCCGGGCGCACATGTTGGAGAAGATCAATATTGACCAGAGAGTCATAAATCACACAGTTGGCAACCTGCAGGCAGCGAAGCCCTTTGAGAGTCAGTAATTCCGGATCACCTGGACCGGCGCCTATTAAGTAAACGGAATGGTTCATATCGGTTAAAGGCTCTCAAAGAAACATTCAGCTCGATTGCGGAGCATCAGCCGAGAGCTTTGCCTTTCAAGCAGACCGCTATATAGAAGATCGCACAATAAGGCCGGTCAGGAACAACTTCCCCAAACTCATTTCTTTGGGAGAGGTGCGACAGGAGCCGCGTTGTTGGCCTACGAGTTCATGGTTGAAAGGGTATCCACTATTTCTTGAGCTCCCAAACGAAGCAACTTCTCCGCCAGACGTGTCCCGAGCCATTCTGCCTCGGCGAGTGGAGCTTGGTCATTGGAGCGGTAGATGTTAGATCCATCCAGATTGGCAACTACTCCGAGCATCTTCAAACTGCCGTCCACCTCCCAGGCATGAGCTGCGATAGGTACCTGACAGCCTCCCCCCAGGCGTTGTAGAAATGTGCGCTCCGCAATGACGGCCCTTGCCGCTTTTCGGTCATGAAGTTCGTCGAGTGCCGCCAGCACAAATTCATCTTTTTCTCGCACTTCAATTCCCAGGGCCCCTTGGCCCACTGCAGGACACAACTGGTCAATTGGAATTCTCTGTTTAATACGATGGCTGAGCCCTAATCTCACGAGACCGGCACAGGCCAACAAGGATGGCATCATATTGGCCTTCGTCAAGTTTACGGATTCGAGTATCAAGATTTCCGCGGAGATTCACAATCTGAAGGTCTTTGCGCAGCAGAAGGAGTTGGGACTGGCGCCTCAGGCTGCTGGTTCCGACACGGGCGCTGGCTGGTAACGTCTCAATCGATTCAAATTGATTCGAAAGAAAAGCGTCGCGTACATCCTCACGGTGGGGAATAGCCCCTAAGACAAAGGCCCTCCGGCAGTGCCGTGGGAAGGTCCTTCATGCTGTGAACGGCCAGGTCAATCTTCCTGGCTAACAGCGCCTCTTCGATTTCTTTGGTGAAAACTCCTTTACCACCGATTTTGTTAAGAGGCGCATCAACGATGATATCGCCAGAAGTCTTGATGATTTCGATGGCGACCGAGAGTTCAGGATGCTTTTGTTCGATTTTCCCCTTCACCCAGTGAGCCTGATAAAGTGCCAGTTGGCTTCCGCGGGATCCGATGATGAGTTTTTGAAGTGTCATTTACTCCTTCAACCCAAACATTCTTTTAATGACATCGAGTGCCGTCCCATCGGCCGGCTGGCTGCTGACGCGTTTCAATTCGGAGATGGGGCCATGAAGCATTTTATTGAGCAAGCTTTGGGTCAAGTTCTCCAATGCGACCTCTTGCTCTCTCGACAGGTCGCCAAACCGCTTCCGGTTCTTGGCCAATTCGTCCAATCGAACTTTTTCCCAATGCTCACGAAGACGCACAATGGTTGGGGCGACGTCCAGTGTCTGTGAGTGCCGAACAAAGGACTCAACCTCCTGACGAACAATATCCTCGGCAGACTGAGCTTCCTTCTGGCGCTGCCGCATGTTGGCATCCACGACATTTCGAAGGTCATCGATGTCATAGAGAAAAATATTATTCACTTTGTTAATTTCGGGATCGATATCACGCGGTACGGCAATATCGATGATAAACACGGGATGATTCTTGCGCAAATGAATGATTCGCTCTCCGTCTTCGCGACTCAAAATGAAATGAGGAGCTCCTGTGGAGCTGATAATAATGTCGGCTTGCTGAATGTGCTTGAAGAGCTCCTCGGGGAGGATAGCTTCGCCTTTAAACAATCTTGCGACTTCCACGGCGCTCGGATAAGAGCGGTTCCACACCATCACCCTTGAAACGCCGCTGTGAGTCAAGTGATTGGCAGCCATCTCGCTCATCTTGCCGGCCCCGAGAATTAGGACCGTTTTACCCGTAAGTTTATTAAAAATCTTCTTGGCTAGTTCTACGGCCGCATAACTGACGGAAACAGCCGAACCGGCAATTCCGGTTTCTGAACGGACGCGCTTGGCGACATAGAAGGCGCGAGTCATCACGCTGTTGAGAGTCCGACCCACGCTTCCAGCCCCTTTCGCAAGAGTGAACGCGTTTTTTATTTGACCGAGAATCTGAGGCTCGCCGAGGACCATGGAATCCAGACTACTCGCAACCCGGAAGATATGATGGACGGCCTCAGTTTGAGTATAGGAGTAGAGAAACCGTTCGAAGTTGTCGGGCTGAACCTGATGAAATGCGTAAATGAATTGTTTTAGTTGATGCAGGCCTTCATCAGGAATGGAGGTTTCGGCAACCAGCTCAACCCGGTTGCAGGTCGAGAGGATAAGGCTCTCTTCAAATCCAAATTGGGTTCTCAATTGGTGGAGAGCCTCCCCGAGCCGGGGTTCGGGAAAGTGCAGTTTTTCTCGGATATCGACCGGGGCCGTCTTGTGACTTACCCCTACTAATGCAACGTTCATTGCAGAATAAAAGTGTGAGCGCTACCTTGATGCCGGGTTCCAAAGAAAGCCGCCAGGACGATAATAAAGCCTATCACGGACAACCAGGCGGCTCGACGCCCTCTCCAACCTGCTGACAGGCGGTAATGGAGGAGCACCGCATATATGAGCCAAGTTATATAGGACCATATAATCTTCGGATCGCGTTCCCAGGAAGTCGTCAGAGATATGCTGGCCCAGAAAGCGCCTGCGACAATCCCTATCGTCAGCAAGGAAAAGCCAATCCCTAAGGCCCGGTAACCCAGTTCATCGCAAACTTCCAGCGAAGGAAGTCGGTAATAGAATGCTTGGGGGCGCTTCCGCTTTAACTCCTTTTCCTGGATGAGATACATGATACCGACTGCAAAGGCGACAAACAGGGCGGCATAACCCAGAAATGTCGTGGGCACATGAATATAGAGCCACAGACTTTTGAGAACCTCAGGCCGCATCGTTCTCCGTGCGTGAACGAGATTGGCGCCTAAAGTCAAGATGAAGACTAGAGGGAAAATGAAGACGCTGAGAGAATCCATTCGGTATCGGGCATACGACAGAAGAAAAGCCAAGACGATCACAAAAGCAAAGAACGACAACACTTCGTGCAAATTGCTGATGGGCAAATGCTTCAATTCAATCCAGGCGAAGAGAATGGAAAGAAAGTGAGCTACGAAGCCGGAGCAAATGCCAAACATGGCAATCCGAAAAAGGGTCTTCTGCCGTTTGATAATCGTCAAGAAGGAATGGAGCAGGCCTATGGAATAAAGCGCAGTGGCGAGACGTAATAGAATGAGGCTCATAAGTATCGGGTGTGAAAGAGCTTCAGAGCATGAATATCTAGAACTCGAAAGCCCATTCATTATACTCTGCCTGCCTCCTCTCATTCCACAACAATGGAGAAGGCTGGGGAGCCAAGCCGAGATTTGAAAAGGAGGCTAAGTGATTGTCTAGGCGGGGCTATCAGGAGGCGCGTCCCAGGCTAGTGTTTTAAAAACATCTATGTTAAGCTCAGGCCGAAAATTACATTGGGGTTGTCGTCATTCCAGGTCCGAATCATCGATCGCACGCTGATCACGCCCTCCTGGTATTCCCCGCTCGTTTCGCTCAGTGTCTGACTTCTAAGAATTCCAATTATTGAGGGACCCATTGCCGCAAATTGCATTATTCTTCTTAGACATGGTTGTCTTCTTGTTCTCCTTGAGCCTCCACGAAGCAGCCCATGCCTGGATGGCGGACCGTTTAGGAGACCCCACCGGACGCCATTTGGGAAGGATTACACTTAATCCAATTCCTCATATCGATTTATTTGGAACCCTCATCTTCCCTGCCATTGGATTTTTACAGGTGCGCCCATGTTTGGATGGGCAAAGCCGGTTCCTTGGAACCCCCGCAACGTCAAAGATCGCCGTCAGGCGGACATTTGGATTTCTGCTGCGGGTCCCATCAGCAACGTTCTGGCATTCCTGGGGTTTTTTCTATTGATAGAATTGTTCCGGGTTTATCTGCGTGCCGATGCCAGTTTTCTGGGAAGTGCTGCGGAGCCGCTCTACTTGATGTGCTTGCTGGGAGTGCAACTCAACGTAATTCTCGCCGTTTTTAACTTGCTTCCGATACCCCCTTTGGATGGCAGCTGGATACTCCCGCATTTTTGCCGCCGGCACTTGCGTCGGGCTATGAAAAATTGCGGCCTTACGGGTTTATGATCTTATTTTTGTGTATGATGTTGGGGGTCTTTCAGAGTGGTGTTATTTCCGTTTCTAGCCGTCGTAGATACCTTGATTAAGTTATGAAATGGTCGCTCAGTCGCTATTGACGCTGTGACCCAGTTGAGAGATCCGTAGCCCAGCGCTAAATAAATCCAGGCCAAGGAAAATTGTTCATGCCCTCCAATCAGCGAGTCTTGAGTGGAATGCGTCCCACCGGGAAACTCCATCTCGGTCACGTGGTTGGGGCCCTAAACAATTGGGTCAAATTACAAAATGAGTACGATTGCTATCATTTCATTGCCGACTGGCATGCCCTGACTTCTGATTTTGCGGATCCCTCGAAGATCAAAGAGAATCGCATGGAAATGATGGTGGACTGGCTGGCCGCAGGGCTTGATCCGAAGAAGTCTGTGATGTTTGTCCAATCTGCGATTCCGGAGCATGCGGAGTTGCACTTGTTGCTCTCGATGATTACACCGATCGGTTGGCTGGAAAGGGTTCCCACCTATAAGGAGCAACAAGAGAATGTCACGGACCGTGATCTTGGCAATTATGGTTTTCTCGGATACCCGGTCCTGCAAGCGGCAGACATTCTAATGTACAAAGGAGATTTTGTGCCGGTCGGCGAAGACCAGGTTCCTCATGTCGAATTGACTCGGGAAATTTGCCGGCGTTTCAACTCCTTTTACGGGAATGTTTTTCCCGAGCCGAAGGCCCTACTGACCCCGGTTCCTCGTCTTCCGGGACTCGACGGGAGAAAGATGAGCAAGAGCTATGGGAACGACATTTCGCTTTCTGATTCCCCTGAAGCCATTCGTCAAAAAATCAAAGGGATGATGACAGACCCTGCCCGAAAAAGGCGTAATGACCCAGGGGATCCCGACGTTTGCCCGGTGTTTTCGTATCATAAAATCTATTCACCGCCCGAAACCATTCAGACTGTAAATCGTGAATGCCGTGTTGCCGGGATTGGGTGTATTGATTGCAAGAAGTGGATGACGGATCACCTGCTCAAGGAAATTTCGCCCCTGCTCGAGAGACGCAAGCAATATGAACAGCGTACGGACGAGATTCAGGATGTCATTGAAGAGGGGAACAGCAAAGCGAGAGTCGTGGCAAAACAGACCATGGAGGAAGTGCGAAAAGCTGTAAAGCTCGATTAATGGATGTGCCTGCATCGTCGTCTTTTTTTGAAGACGGGAGGCGCCTTAAAAGTTTCATGGGATTGTGATCGATAGGAAGGGATCCATTTTCCACCCATTCTGCGTTAGACTATTAGACCTATGAGCGAGCCATACCAGATCCATCTTCCAATCTATGAAGGGCCGATGGATCTCCTGCTCGATCTTATTCGCAGGCAGCAAATTAACATATACGACATCCCTATTGCCCTGATCACGGATCAATATCTTCAAGCTTTGCGAATCCTGAAAGAGCTGGACATTGACGTCGCCAGCGATTTTATTTTGATGGCGGCGACTTTGATTCACATCAAGTCGAAGATGCTCCTCCCTCGAGATCCACTGCAGTCCGAGGAGGAATACGAAGATCCCAGAATGGAGCTGGTTCAGCGGCTTTTGGAACACGAGAAGTTCAAGAACGCCGCACAAATGTTACACCAGAAAGAGCTCGTGGAAAGTTCATCCTGGACCAATGCAGGAGTTCAAGAAGGGGCTTCCCCTGAGGACGAAAGAGAAGTCCAGGTCAGTCTGTTTGACCTTGTATCGACGTTCCACAAGATTTTGGAGAGAAGAAAAGAAACAGGCCGCCTGGATATTGAGCGCGATGAGCTGACGGTCAGTCAAGTGATCGAAAAGCTGCGCCAATTTTTTGAGCAATCCGGCGGGACAGTTAGTTTGACCGAAGTGTTCTCGGTCTACCATAACCGGCGGAATCTCATTGTCGCCTTTCTAGCGATACTGGAAATGGTTCATCTCCAGGCCATTAAGCTGGTTCAGAGGCAAACCTTCAGCGATATCATGGTTCGCCGCCGGGAGAATTTTGAGCAAGTCATGAACCAATGGGAAAAATGGATGGAGCCCCAAACAGCGGCCAAAGGGGCAGGGGCTCTTTGATTTTGGAGCATGGATCTTTCATCACAACGGAATCGACAGGAATGACTGAACAGGAATTGAAGCCCATCATCGAGGCACTCATTTACGTGAGCAGTGAGCCGATTTCCGCAAAAACCCTGATTGAGATGTTGGGGAAAGAGCACCAGGAATCAATAAACACGGCCATCCAGCAGCTCGTCGAAGAGTACCAGGGTTCGGCGAGAGGATTGGAGATCAAGGAAGTTGCCAACGGCTACAAAATGGCAACCAAACCTGAGCATCATGAATGGGTCCGAAAGTATCTCAAGCATTTGACCCCCCCCATCAAGCTCTCGCTTGCGGCATTGGAGACCCTGGCAGTCATTTCCTATAGACAACCGATCACTGTCCCTGAGATTCAGGAAGTGAGGGGTGTCAGCGCGGTCAGCGTATTGAAGACGCTTATTGGACAAGAAGTTCATCACCACCGCAGGGCGTAAGAATGTGGTGGGCAGACCTATCCTCTATAAGACCTCCAAGGAATTCCTCATTCACTTCGGGCTAAAGAGTCTCGATGAGCTGCCCAGTCTGGAAGAATTTGAAGAGTTAGCCAGAGTTTCTTTAGCGCAAGAAGGGACTCTCCCTCTAGCGTTCGATGTCAGTGTCCCAGCAGCAGAAGAAAGCTCCGCCCAGGACGCCCACCTCCAGGATGAGCCTTCGGAATCTGACTTAGAGACGCCGGTTATCGAAACCAAGGCCAGTGGCGTGGAATTGTCCACATCTGAGTCGGAAAGCCCTGAACTCAAGAGCCTCACCACAGAAACAACATGATTGAAAGACTGCAAAAATTGATCTCCCAGGCGGGAATTTGCTCTCGTCGGAAGGCAGAGGAGTTGATCCTTTCGGGTCGAGTAACGGTCAATGGCCGTCTCGCGACCCAATTGGGAAGCAAGGCAGATCTTTCGGTTGACGCCGTTAAAGTAGATGAAAAACTCATTCGAATCCCTACCCGGAAGACTTATCTTCTTCTCAATAAGCCCAAAGGATATCTGTGCACCTTATCCGATCCGCAGGGAAGGCCCACGATCCTGGATCTTTTGCCGGAAGTTTCTCAACGACTTTTCCCCGTAGGGCGGTTGGATTGCATGAGTGAAGGATTGCTCTTGTTGACAGACGATGGAGACTTTGCCCAGACCATCACGAGTGCCGGACCGCACTGTCCCAAGATCTATCTGGCGAAAGTTCGTGGCAATCCCTCGGAGGAGGAATTGTCCAAACTTCGTCGCGGGGTTCGGTTGGAGGGAAAACTTCTAGCTTCATGCCAGATTGAAGAAGTGAAACCCGGAGACAATCCCTGGTTCAAAGTTTCCCTGATTGAGGGAAAGAACAATCAAGTCCGCAAAATGTTTGACCTCATTGACCACCCGGTAGTCAAACTGAAACGCATCCAGATCGGCTTTCTTCGCGACCCGAAATTAAAGGCGGGGGCATTCCGACCCTTGGGAGTCGAAGAGATCCGCCGTTTCAAAACTCTCAAGCGCGGCGTGACTGAGGATCGTGGATTGGTCGATTGATTTAGGATGCCTGCAATGCCAGAGTCCAATCAGCCCGACATCGCCCATATCTTGAAAAATACGAAAACCATCGCAGTGGTGGGCCTTTCTGACAATCCACTTCGTCCGAGTCATATGGTTTCCAGCTATATGCAAGCGGAAGGATACCGGATCATTCCAGTGAATCCCAATTGTCGTTCTATTCTCGGAGAAACGTGCTACTCGGATCTCTTGAAGATTCCGGGCTCTGTTCAGGTCGACATGGTTAATATCTTCCGAAAGGTCGAGGCTGTTCCGGCAATTGTCGAAGAGGCGATTCAGCGCAGGGTTCAGGGAATTTGGATGCAGGAAGGAATCGTTCATCTCGCGGCGGCCGAAAAAGCTGCCAGCGCCGGGCTCTGGGTTGTTATGAACCGCTGCCTCATGGTTGAACATCGGTATGCTGCAAGACTACTCTGATACAGAGACCCTGCCTGCCCGGCAGCTGGATGCGAATTGCCGATTCTGCAGGATCATTCAGGGCGAAGTAGAATGTCATGCGGTCTTTGAGGACCACCATGTACTGGCTTTCCTGGATCACCGGCCGCTATTTCCAGGCCACTGTCTCATTATCCCCAAAGCCCACCACGAGACAATTGTTGATTTGCCACCGTCCATGCTCATACCCGTTTTCAGCCTTGCCCAATGGGTTGCGCGCGCTCTCGAAGAAGCGATGATGGCTGAGGGAACATTTGTCGGGATCAATAATCACGTGAGCCAAAGTGTCCCTCATCTGCATGTCCATGTGGTTCCCCGTCGCAAGCAGGACGGCTTGAAAGGGTTTTTTTGGCCGCGCCATCCGTATCGGGATCAGGCACATCTGTTGTCCGTACAGCAATCTCTTCGCCAGGCAATCGAGGCTATTCGGAATAAACCCGAAATCCGAAGTTAACGGGTAGAGGAAGGGTGGCGAAGACATGCGGTGTTTGCATGTCTTCAAAGCAGCTGATTCATGAACTTGAAATTAGAAAAAAGAGAACCTTGCCGCCTTTAAATGATTGAATCTTTCAGTAGGTCTTTTTGATCGACCTCTAGGACAGATTCGTCTCCTGTTAATTTTTTGTTTGCTCTTCCTTTGCACGCCCTATCGAAAGAGCGGGTTTCCCAATAGATTCGAAGACATCACAAAACGATGTCGTCGCCACCCACAGCGTTGGGATCTCCCAGGTCGCTCCTAACGGAGCTGCGGTTCTTGGCGAATGCTCGATTCTAAAGACAGGTCGCCGCTCTGCGGCTTTGTTCGATTGTAACTTAGGCCTGATTTTTAGGCCTGCGGCTTGTCTTAACATTTTAGGAAAAGCCAGAGAGTAAAAATCAACTCTTTGCACTACCTGCTCTTTGAGATACCGTTGAAGATCATTGTACCGATCACCAAAAGCCCACGGTCAGCAGAAAACACTGACCGTGGCTACCCCAGGCTGTAGAAACCCGTGATTTTAGTGCTTGGTCCGCTGAGCGCTGCGGACGCTGTGTACCGTATTTGGATACAGGAACTGTCCGACTCCTTGTTATCTTCGCCTCAAGGATGATGTGTTTTTTCTTGACCCATGGAGCGCACATAAGGGCTAATCGTAAAAAACTATAGGGAGGAAGAAAATAAAACTATGGCAAAAATTCAAGTTTATAAAGGGTATCAAGTCGACCCACCGGTTCCAAAGCCCGCCAAGCGAGTGCAGCCGAACATCGTTACGGTGCAAGATGGGATACCTCTCACATTTACGGGATCTGAAGTTGTCAATGTACGCGTGCTGCATCCGACCAATTCCAAGGCGCCTTCTAAGAATTTTTCCGTGTCCATGCTGTATGTTCCCCCTCATGCGACACTGAGTGTAGGCAGTCATTACAACGAAGAGTGTTATTCCATCCTCCGGGGGCGAGGAACGATGACACTGGCAGGAAAGCAAGTGGAAGTACGGGCAGGTATGTTCATCCATTTGCCATCCTGGTGCGAGCATGGCGTGGATAACACGGGCGAGGAGAGCCTGGAGATCCTTGTCTGTACTTCGCCGCCAAACCCAGTTAGCTGTCACTGACATTCGGCTGCCCGTGAAGCATGTGACTCTAGAGGATAGCGGACGGATTCTCCAGACATCGCCTGGCGAGAAACCTGAATTGATTCTAGAAGAATGCTGGATCGACACGCTGGGCCTGATGCATCAGGACGGCATTCATGATTTCGATCGCCATCCGTGATTCGAGTGTCACTCCTGCGCGGACGCCTACACAGGGGTCGTGTCGCCCGCTTTTGAGTTGGAAGTCGATTTCTTCCAGATTCTTGCGGACGGATTGCTGTGGCAAAGAGATAGTTGAAGTGGGTTTGAAACCAACCCGGCAAACAATCGGCATCCCGGTGGTAATTCCTCCAATGAGCCCACCTTGATGGTTGGTCTGATAGCCGGACCGGCGGATAGGATCATTATTTTCGCTCCCGTGCCGTTCGACGACGGCATAGCCCGAACCCATTTCGCACGATTGCACCGCATGAAGTCCCCCCAGCGAGCCCATGAGTCGAAGCTTCAAACTGTTATAGAGAGGTTCTCCGACGAGCGGAGGGCACATTCAGAGCGACGACTTCAATCCCTGCGCCAATGGAATCCCCCTGTTTCCGGGTCTCTTTGATGAGTTCTCCTGCACGAAGAGCAAACTCCGGGTCAATGGTATGGATCTCGGCTTCGGCCATTTGTAATTCAAGTTTTCGGATTTCGTCGTGAGAGACTTTTTGAGGTGATCTGGAGTGAACCAGGTCTTCCAGAGACTCCGAAAGGCTGATTGAACTTTTCAGAGATCCAACCTGGCAAATCGAAGACAAAATAGTTGTCTGAAAATGTCGCTCCAGGTAAATCCTCGCAATGGACCCTGCAATGACGTCGGAAATGGTGGAACGATAGCTTGATCGACCACCACCACGAGGATCAGCAAATCCGGCAGATTGAAAATGTTTGACGAGATCCGTATGTCCGGGCCGAACTTCACCTTGCGTTCCCACAAACTGGGCATAGTCATTTGACTTCTTGGATGCCGATAGCACAATCGCAGAAATAGGTTCTCCCGTGGAAATTCCACGGTCATAGGTCTGCGCTGAGGTGCTTTTGTTTCCATGGCTCACCCGTAACTCGGGTCCTGAAACGAGTTCATCCGTCCCATCGGAATACAACCCGGAGAGCAATACGACCTGGTCGTCTTCATGCCTGGGTGTGCCATGCTTGTTGCTCCCGGGACGTCTCCTGTTCAGATAATGCTGAATTTGTTCCCGTGAGATTCTCAACCCTGGCGGGCACCCAAAAACAATCGTCGTTATCGATGGTCCATGGGATTCACCTGCTCCCGCCACCCCAAAAAGGGGGCCACCCAATATTTCCATAAGTCGTTACTCCGCTCCGCTTGTTGGCCCATTTATACCATACTTATGCCTTAAAGCGGCATGGGTGGGGGATTTTGAAGTTGAATGGTCTCCTGATTTGTGTATGATTACCTTTTGTTTTCTTGTGGTTACAATCGAGTCTTCGGACATGGAAAAGGGAACTCGGGAAAATCATTGATGCTGGAAATGATCCATATCATAAAGGAGTTTCCGGGCGTACTGGCGCTCGACGGTGCCTCTCTCTCTGTTGAGGCTGGAGAGTGCCATGCCCTGGTTGGGGAAAATGGAGCTGGGAAATCCACCCTGATGAAAATTCTTTCAGGCGTCTATGTTCCAGATTCCGGGACCATTCTTTTTAATGGGATCGAGACGCAAGTCGATTCTCCGATTGCCGCCCGACATCTGGGCATTACCATGATTCATCAAGAGCTCAATCTCGTCCCGGAAATGACGGTGGCGGAAAATATCTTCTTGGGTCACGAGTTATCCGGAAACCCCTTCGGCTGCCTGGACAGAAAAACGATGGAATCCCGCTCCGAAGAACTGCTCGAGAGTTTTAAACAGGAAATTCTCGGAAGGACTTGCGTCAAAAAGCTCAGCCTAGCTCAGCAGCAAATGGTGGAGATTGCTAAGGCGATCTCGGTCAAATCCCAAATCATCATCATGGATGAACCGTCAGCCATCTTGACAGATCGTGAACTGGGTGAACTTTTTGACTTGATAAGGCGGTTAAAAAACCAGGGCGTGTCGATTATTTACATCTCGCACCGGCTGGAAGAAATTTCGAAAATTTGCGATCGCGTAACGATCATGCGGGATGGAAAGACGATTCATACTGAATTTGCCGGAAGGCTGCCCCAGGATCAAATCATTCGCCTCATGGTGGGCCGAGATATGGAGGAATACTTTCCTCCCGAGCCTTCAAGATCAGGGATGGAAATCCTACGTCTTGAATCAATCTCCAAGAAAGGGAAGCTTCACAACATCAATTTTTCCTTACGGGCCGGAGAAATTGTGGGTCTCACAGGTTTGGTTGGTGCAGGGCGTACCGAGTTGGCCCGCGTCATCTTCGGAGCCGATCTTCCCGATAGTGGCAAGATCTTTCTGCAGGGACAGGCTGTCCAATGGCGATCCCCGCGCGAAGCCATAAATGCGGGGATCGGGTTATTGAGTGAAGATCGAAAGTCTGAGGGGCTCGTCCTAAATATGTTAGTTCGTGAAAATACGACGCTTGCAAATCTGGGGCGCTTGGTCAAGAGGGGTTTTCTCGATATCCGTGCCGAGAAGGCAATCACACAGGAATACGTCAAGGAGTTGGCGATCAAGACACCCTCCACCGAGCAAGTGGTTCGAAATTTGAGTGGTGGAACTCAACAGAAGGTTGTTCTTTCGAAGTGGCTATTTACCAAGAGTAAGGTTTTGATTTTTGATGAGCCCACTCGCGGAATCGACGTGGGGGCCAAAGCCGAGATTTACCATTTAATATGGAAGCTGGTCGCCGAGGGAATTGGAATTCTCCTGATCTCTTCCGAGCTTCCAGAAGTCTTGAAAATGTGTGATCGAATCCTAGTGATGCACGATGGAGAGATCTCAGGCGAATTGAGAAGGGAAGAGGCAGACCAGGAAAAAATCATGGCTCTGGCCATGGGGCTCCATCAGCCTGCTGGCACGGGATGAGGAAATGAGGAAAGGAGAAGGGAACCAAAATGGCCTACTCACTTGGAATTGATGTTGGAACGACAGGAACTCGCGCAGTCATTATCGATGCTGAGGGCAAAGTCGTCGGAGGACATTCTGCTGACCATGAGCCGATCAGTACCCCTCAGCCCCAGTGGGCAGAACAAAATCCCGAAGACTGGTGGGGGGCGACCAAGGCCGCCGTATCCAAGGTGCTCCAGAGCAGTGGCGTCAATGGTCGCGAGATCCACGCCATTGGACTTTCGGGCCAGATGCACGGATTGGTGCTGCTCGATAAGAGTCATCAGGTTTTGCGACCTTCCATTATCTGGTGTGACCAGCGCTGTCAGGCTGAGGCTGACCGGATTACGGAAATAGTCGGTTATGATCGCCTCATCGATATTACGTGCAACCCTGCGCTGACCGGTTTTACCGCTCCGAAATTGGAATGGGTGAAACGTCACGAGCCAGACATATACGCAAGGATTCAGAAGGTCTTGCTTCCGAAAGACTACATTCGATTTCGCCTGACCGGCGAGTTTGCATCCGAAGTCTCAGATGCATCTGGAACCACGCTCTTTGACGTTGTAGAGCGGCGTTGGTCGAAGGAGATCCTGACACGTCTTCAATTTAATGAAGATTGGCTGCCGGCGGTGCACGAGTCGATTGTAGTTTCCGGAAAACTCCGCCCGAATGTTGCCGAGGAGCTGGGACTGAGTGACAAAGTGGATGTAGTGGGGGGAGGAGGGGACCAAGCTTCTGGAGGTGTCGGCAACGGTATTGTTTCGTCCGGAATCGTGTCTTCTACAATTGGCTCCTCGGGGGTCGTCTTTGCGTTTATGGAAAATCCTGCCAGGGACCAGAAAGGGCGAGTCCATACCTTTTGCCATGCCGTTCCTCAAAAATGGCATGTGATGGGAGTGACACAAGGCGCCGGCCTTTCCTTGCGTTGGTTCCGGGATCAATTCGGAGCTCAAGAAGTCCATCTCGGGAATCTCATGAAACAAGATTCTTATGAATTGCTGACCCAACAAGCCGCTCTGTCGAAGCCGGGTGCGGAGGGGCTCATTTTCCTTCCCTATATGATGGGGGAGCGAACTCCTCACCTCGATGCCAATGCCAAAGGAGTCCTCTTCGGCTTAACCGGCCGGCATACTCGAGCCGATGTGATTCGCGCAGTCTTGGAAGGAGTCGCTTACAGCCTCAAGGATTCATTCCTGATTTTTGATGAGATGAAAGTCAGCACTAGCCAAGTTAGGGCATCAGGAGGAGGGGGGCGTAGCGGATTGTGGCGCCAGATTCAGGCCGATATCTTTAACAAAGAAATTTGCACCGTCGCGGCAGACGAAGGGGCTGCCTTTGGCGCTGCACTCATGGCCGCCGTAGGCACCGGCGGCTTCGGTTCTCTGGAACAGGCCTGCCAACAGGCCATCCGTTTGACCAACTTTACTGCCCCAAAAGCTGAAAATGTGCCTCGGTATCAGGATTACTATGAAATTTACCGCGCATTATACGGGGCGCTCAAACCAAACTTTGATCGCGTAACTGAAGTCGTCAAGAAGGCTGCTGAGTAATAAGTTTGCGGTTTTTCTAAATTTTCGGCTCTCTTCTCGCCCAGCGTTTGTGATTCTCGGCTCCCCTCTCCCCAACGTGGGAGAGGGGCTGGGGGTGAGGGGAAAGTAAAACCTGAACTAGACTGCTTGTAATCGGTCGTTGCATCAAAAGGAAGGTATAGGGATTTCCATGACACGCTTTGCAATTGGAGTCGATCTCGGCGGGACAAACCTTAGGGTCGGCGCCATCAATGAAAATGGAGCCATGTTTGACCAAATGAATTTAGAAACATTGTCCGAACGGGGCCGGGAAGATGTTGTGGACCGATTGACCGGGGGTATTTTGGAACTCGTCGGCCGATGGAAAAAACATTATTCCCTGGCGGGGATTGGCGTTGGCATCCCAGGAATCATTAAGCTAGGTGAGGGAGTCGTCGTCGCTTCGCCCAATTTACCAGGCTGGGAGAATTTCAATGTTCGAGCCCAAATTTTCAAACGTCTGAACAGTCCCATTTTTCTGGACAACGATGCCAACGCCGCGGCTCTCGGTGAGAAATGGATGGGCGTGGGAAAAGATGTCCAACATCTTTGTTTGTTGACGATGGGGACGGGAATTGGAGGTGGACTCATCCTCGATGGGAAGATTTGGCATGGTCTTAGCGGGATGGCTGCGGAATTAGGGCATGTGACCATTTACCCGGAGGGGCGGCTCTGCAAGTGTGGGAGCCGGGGATGCCTCGAGGCGTATGCGGCGGCATCGGCTGTCGTCATAGCTGCGCAGGAGTTGCTGGAGGCGGGCAAGGCCAGTCCGGGTCTCCAAAAGCTTGCAGACTCAGGAAGCCGATTGACCGCAGCGATGCTCTATCAACTGGCAAAAGAAGGAGATTCATCTGCCAAGAGTATCTTTGCCGAAGTGGGAAAGGCGCTAGGAATTGCCATCGGCATTTTTATCAATATCTTTGATATCGACTTGTTTGTGCTGGGAGGCGGAGCTGTTGACGCCTGGGACGCCTTTGAGGCCAGCATGCTCGAGGAAGTTTTCAAACAGTCTTATGTGTACCGGAATAGTCCGCGGCGAATCATGAAATCGAGTCTGGGCGGAAATGCCGGCATCTATGGAGCGGCCTATCTGGCATTTCAATAGCGAAAGGGAAATCCATGAGTGAATTTGAGCGCATTAAACGACTCCCGCCTTATGTTTTCAGCATCGTCACTGAGCTGAAGATGAAGGCGCGGCGGGCTGGAGAGGATATTATCGATCTGGGGATGGGGAATCCGGATATGCCGACCCCGCCACACATTGTCAACAAACTGATCGAAGCGGCCCAAAACCCTCGAAACCATCGCTATTCCGCATCGAAGGGGATCTATCAACTTCGTCTGGCGATTAGTGAATGGTATCAGCGGAACTACGATGTCCAGATCGATCCCGAAGGCGAAGCCATCGTCACCATGGGCGCCAAAGAGGGATTGGCGCATCTGGTCCTTGCCATCACGGGCCGGGGGGATGCGGCTTTTGTTCCGAATCCGACTTATCCGATTCACCTCTATTCCGTGCTAATTGCAGGTGGAGATATTCACAGCATCCCGATGCTGCCGGGACGAAATTTTCTTGACGAGATCCAGCGTCGCATCAAGCAGATATGGCCCCAGCCCAAGCTATTGATCCTTTCGTTCCCGCATAATCCGACGACCCAGGTGGTCGATTTGGAATTTTTCCGGCAGGTCATCGATTTTGCCAAAGCCAATAATTTGATTGTCATTCACGATCTGGCTTATGCAGATTTGGTTTTTGATGGATATAAAGCGCCCAGCATCCTCCAGGTTCCAGGAGCCCGTGAGCGCTCTGTGGAATTGTTTTCTCTTTCCAAGAGCTACAATATGCCCGGATGGAGGGTTGGCTTTTGCGTCGGGAATCGGGAGCTCATCCACGCCTTGACACGAATCAAGAGCTACCTGGACTATGGTATGTTCCAGCCGGTCCAGATTGCCTCGATTGCTGCGTTGCGCGGCCCTCAGGAGTGTGTTCACGAAATTGTCGAGGTGTATCGCAGTCGCCGCGATGCACTGTGCGATGGTCTGACCCGAGCGGGCTGGCCGATTGAAAAACCGAAAGCCACCATGTTTGTCTGGGCTGAAATTCCGGAGCGGTTCAAGGCAATGGGTTCGCTTGAGTTTTCCAAATTGCTATTGGAGGGTGGTAAAGTGGCCGTAAGCCCCGGGATTGGTTTTGGCGAGTATGGAAACGATTTTGTGCGCTTTGCACTCGTAGAAAATGAGCAGCGAATTCAGCAGGCCGTCCGCGGAATCAAACGATTCTTGCGCGATCATTGAGACTCTTGCCATGCCACAATCGGATTCTACCCAGGTGTCTTCTTATTGGCTTGCCACTCGTCTGGTGGGCGAACAGGTCTGTAATCTCATCTCTCGACGACCCAACGGGCGTATCGGAGAGACACTCGCGTAAGTTGGCAAGAAGTGATGGTGACAATCTCTCAATGAAGATTCGGTGAAAAGTAGCCCCATGTTAAAAAGCCCCCCGCTGGAGTGCATTCGTAAGCTCACTGCCGCCTGGATTCAAAAGAATCCTCAGACCATGTCTCTTCAGCTCTCTGAGGATATCGTTGAAATCGGTCCTGCTTTTGCAGCCCCCGTCGCTGGCAAGAAGAATTTTTTCAGGAAATACAGAGATTACTTGAACAGTTCACTCCAAATTGAATCCTACAAGATCCTTCGGCCGCAGGTTCTGAAACTCGGTTCCAGAATGGCCATGGTCTACTTCAACTATCTAATGAGCACTCTCGACAACGGAGTCGTTGAGGAATCTCGTGGGAAGGAAAGTATGCTGGTTGAAAAAGTAGGTCAGCGGTGGCTGGTAAAATTCATTCACTGGCATCGGGACACAGATGGTTAGTTCTGCGTTTCAGAAAAACTGTGACGTATCTTAAGATGCGCCGTGCGCTGGGGAACAGCGGTCCCAAGCGCGCGGCCTCTTGGAATTCTTCCTTCCCACTCATAATGTTTTCTTGGAAGGTCGAGTTCCTGCGAGACCGTGTCCCCCTATGTCCCACGGCTAGACGCCGAGAGGGTTGAAAATGCCCGACCGTAGTGATGACACTCTAAAACTTAAATTATCTCATCGCTCACTGGTCCATTATTCGCCGTTTCAGTTCTTGGTTGAGAAAGCCTCTTATATGGATGAACCAATCCATTGCACAGACAATAGAATTTGATAGACGGCGCCGGATTCATTTTTTCCGAGGTCTATTCTGGGAGCTTGTGCCGCGAAATGTGAATAATGGAGTCTGGATGCGCGAACATATATTTTCTCGGATATTCTTACGGAAAAATACGAACAGTCGTATAAAATTGAGCCCACAAGTCATGATTCGTTCCGAACGGAATTTATGAACGAAGTAAGATCCATCAGTATTTTCAATCGGTTGAACACAATGTCAAAGCATTTCAAAAAGTTTGGTAGATATTTTGCGTATTGAAATAAGTGGGTTAGGATCTCATATCTATATTGATTGATAGTTGATCTAGAACCCCTTACCTTTCCAAGTATCCTGACCCGCCATATCCCCTTTCAAGTAACAACAAAGTATTACCTAATCTAGTTGGATCACTACCCCAATAAAATGTTGAAATTGCTGGAATTTTCCGCATTTTCAAACGAGTCCAAAACGATCCTCTCTCGCCTTGAGAAGAGCAGGATTATTTTTTTCCCTTATTAGTTTCTTAGGTATTTCCTCAATAAATATATCTCTTCACTTTTGGCCGTAACCCGACGTGTAGTTGCCAATCCATTTATTCGTAGAAAGGAGAACGGAAATGAAAGTATTGGTCAAAACAGTCCTACGGCTCGCTATTGTATTGTCGGTTTTGTTGATGCTCGCAGGTTCCGGGTCGCTACTTGCGCAGTCTGGACGCGGAACCATTAACGGAACGGTTCTTGATAGCGCCGGCGCGCTTGTCCCAGGAGCAAAGATTACTGTAACGGACCCGGCCACGGGTGCATCCTCGACGACCGAGAGTAGCGAGGCGGGAACGTATACGGTTCCCGATCTACCCGTCGGCACGTACACTATACGAGCTGAGAAACAAGGCTTCAAAGCGATCATCCGGTCCGGGATTACGCTGAATTCAGCTTCCACTATCCGGGTCGATTTCACACTGGAAATCGGAGAAGTCCGCCAGGAGATTGAGGTCACGGGCGATGTATCTATGGTGAAAACGGAGGAGACAAAAATCTCGTCTACCGTGAGCAATTTGATGATCCAACAACTGCCGCTTGTCGTCGGTGGAGCTCTGCGCAGCCCTTTCGATCTGGCGACATTAACGCCGGAGGCCAAACTCTATGCGACACAAATTGCCTTACAACCCGGACCGAACAACCTCTCACCCGTTCAAGACAGTTTACAGATCGGGGGGGGCCAACCCCGCGCCTACGGGATTACGCTGGATGGCGTGTCGATGGGCGTCGGCAACCCTCTGCCGAATTCATGGGTAACCTACAATACCCCGCCACTGGACGCCATCACGGAGTTTACTGTGGAAACGAACGGCTATAAAGCAGAGTTCGGCCATGCGCTGGGAGGCACGATGAGCTTTGCCTCGAAATCGGGTACCAATGGATTTCATGGCTCGGTCTTCGAGTTTCTGCGCAACAATGCCTTGGACGCCAACCGCTTCTTCAGCAACAAGCAAGGCATCCCGCGTGCAGATTACAAGCAAAGCGACTTCGGCGTGAGTGCGGGCGGTCCTGTTTACATTCCCAAGCTCTACAATGGGAAGAACAAGATGTTCTTTTTCGTCGCCTACGAGGGTTTCCGAAATCGGATCGGCGCGACTGCTCAGTCCAATACCATTCCCACCCCTGAAATGTTAACCGGCGATTTCTCGAATTGGGTCAATTCCAAGGGCCAGCAAATTACCATCTATGACCCCGCTACGACTCGGACCGACGCCAATGGTAAGCTCATACGGGATCCCTTCCCTGGCAACAAGATTCCTCAGGACCGTTTCGATCCGCTGGCTGCACAGCTCATACAAGTGTACCAGAGCGGTCCGGCCAAGCTGCCTGCGCCCAACAACGGAGCTGTTCCCGGAACAGTCGGATATGTACAAAACAATTACTTAATCACTCAGGGAAGCACGTCGACTCCCTGGAACAAGTTCAGTGTGAAGGTTGATTATGTCTTTTCTGATAAGAACCGGGTCAACTTTTACTTTGGCAATAACAATGAAACAAATACGGCAGGTCCTGCCGGACCTGCCGCACTCCCAGGCTACTACTCGAACTTCCAATACCAGGCCAATACATCCGACGTTTATCGAGGGAGTTGGACTCACACTTTTTCCCCAACCTTACTGAACAACTTCTATGGCGGTGTGAACAACTGGCAGCAAATAGCTGGTAATGCCAACGAGGACCAGGGAAACTGGAAAGATAAATTCTGCCTGCCGAATGTCCCCGACTGCAATAAGAACTTAACGACGCTACTTTTTACCGGGGATAACCTCAGCCAATGGGGAAGCTACTCGTCTAGCGGTTCACATAATCCCCTCTTCAATTTCAATGACGACCTGACCTGGATTCGTGGACGGCACACGCTCAAGTTTGGAGCGACGTACCAGAAAAACTACTATGCCGGATTCGGCGAGCAGGGAATTTCCGGCGGGGTGACATTCGACCCCAAGGAAACTGGCCTCCCAGGCGTTACCAGCTTCACTGCTGGGGGGGGAAGTTCCTTCGCCTCCTTCTTATTAGGTTGGGCCGACACGGGCAGAACCGAAACATTTCGTTACATCGGTCAGGAGTATGTCTATTGGGCTGGATACGTCCAGGACGACTTTCACGTCAACAGCAAATTGACTTTGAACCTCGGCTTGCGCTGGGAGACGACTTTGTCACCATTTGAAGAATACGACCGCTATAGTGACTTTAGCCCCACAACGCCCAATCCGGCAGCAGGCAACCGGCTAGGTGCTCTCCTTTTTGCTGGGACAGGGGAAGGGCGGGTAGGAACTCGCACGTTGGCCGATAACAACTATGGAGGGTTCGGGCCGCGCGTCGGCTTAGCCTATAGCCTGGACAGTAAAACCGTTATTCGTTCCAGTTTCTCCCGGTCGTTCGGCTACGTCACCTGCGCGGCAGGCTCTGCCCACTTCCTCGGGTTTGTCACCATCTTTACACCGGCAAATACCACCTCGGGTGTACAACCGACCTTTCTTTTTAAAGACGGGTTCCCACCATACCCACTGCCACCTCAACTTGATCCATCATTTGGTAATGGAAACAGTGTAAGTTGGTGGCAAGGCAAGGATGCCACCCTTCTACCGACTGCCGACTCGTGGACGCTCTCGATCCAGCGCCAGTTGACGGACACGATAATGGTCGAGGCGGCTTACTCCGGTTTGCATGGAACACATCTACAGAGTGGGCTAAACAACTTCAACCAGGTCCCGTACACTTCTTTTCAGCAATACGGCGCCAGCCTTCTCAACAGCAGTATCACTTCTCCGGCGGCGATTGCCGCGGGTATTACCATGCCGTACCCCGGCTTCACCGGTTCCGTTGCCCAGGCTTTGCGCCCTTGGCCCCAAGTCCTCGCGGTGGACACGGCTGGGGGTGGGGGCGACCACAGCGGGAGTTCGAGCTATAACGCCTTTATTGCCCGAATCAGCAAGCGCTTTGGCAGTGGCTTGACCTTCCAGTCTTCGTACGTATTTTCCAAGCTCCTTACGGATTCCGAAAGTGGCGCGTTGACCCTATCGGCGATGGACCAGGCCAACCACAGTCTGGATAAGTCTATCAGCGGGTTCGACGTCACTCACAACTTTAAGATAGCGGGGTTCTACGAACTTCCCTTTGGGAAAGACAAGAAATGGGTCACGAATGGTGTCGGCGCGGCCGTTCTAGGCGATTGGAGCGTTGGGGGAATTGGTTATTATTCGAGTGGCTTGCCGATTGGATTGACCACAACTGTTGCGCTGCCTATTTTTGCGGGTGCCAACCGTCCAACTATCGATACATACGACGGATGGGGGTGTTCGGACATCAATAACTTTGATCCGTCAGTCAACCTCTTCTTCAAGCCAGCGGCCTCCTTCGGACCACAGCCAACCACGGTTTTCGGAAACGCCACCCGCTATAACCCCAAATGCCGTCAATTCGCCAATTACACCGAGAACCTTACCGTGACTAGGACCTTCAGATTCACCGAAAAAATGAATATGGACTTCCGTTTTGAAATGTTCAATGCTTTCAACCGAGTGCGTTTTGGTACCGGATCGACCACTTTGCAGAGCCAGACTTATGGCAGACTCACGTCGAACAGCGATATCCTGAACAACCCCCGCCAAATACAGTTCGGGCTAAAGTTCTGGTGGTGATTAGTGGTGAATTAAGGAAGCCGGCAGCACAGCTGCCATTGAGGGCGGCGGAAGGGGAGACTGTTAGGATTGTGGTCGGCCCAGGAAGGGTCGGTAAGACTGATCGATGTCTGCGAATTATATTGGCAGATTTGGAGGTTTCTCTATTCGACACTTCGCCCTTCACCTCCCCCGGTACCCCTCTCCCCAGCGTGGAAGGGGCCGGGGCTTGAGGGGTTCGAGACTATATTCTGCAATTCCCCATAAAATTCCCAAACCGTAAGATAAGGCTCGTTCCATTTTTACTATTCCGTGCCGTGTAAGACACTAACTCCGAAGTCGTAGTCATATCCACTTTCTCAAGAATTCTTGCCCGATATGTTTCGATGAAAATACCTAGACGTAACTTCTTCAAGCGGCTCGCAGGGACAATACCAGCCGTTGCAGCTATTCCCACCTTTCATGCCTTGGCCAACCCCATGCGCAAAAAGGTCAAGGTCACAGACGTGAAATTCATGGTCGTCCTGGGCACTGCTGACTGGAACATGGTCAAAGTGGAAACGGACAGCGGACTCGCCGGCATTGGTGAAGCCTACTGGGGGCATGGCGTCAAGGACATTGTGCTGGGCAACCTCCGCAATCTGGTCATTGGAGAAGATCCGCTCGATGTTGAGCGCCTGTATTCAAAGATGATCCGATATACGGGCGGAATGGGCTCCATAGCCGGGGTGACGGTTACGGCCATCAGCGGCGTCGAGATCGCTCTATGGGACTTGGCTGGGAAGATCCTCAATGCTCCAGTCTGTAAACTCCTGGGCGGGCAATATCGGGACGGCGTGCGGGCCTACTGGACGAGCCAGCCGGAGGATGCCCTGGACCCGGTTTCCTGCCAAAAGTATGCAGACATGATCAAAAATCACCCTTACGGCATTACGGCCGTCAAGTCGCAGGTGGATGCCTACTCTCAGCAGTATGATCCACAGTACCGCGAGCCCGGCCATGAACCCGGCAGCCGCCATTTGACGCGCAAGGATCTTACGCGGATCGCCCGAGGCTTTGCCAACCTGCGCGAAGCCTTGGGTGACGACATCGATATCGCCGTTCACTGCCACTGGAACTTTGACTGGATCGACGCGCTCGAACTCGCCCGTACCGTGGCGTTCATCAAGCCGATGTGGTTGGAAGATCCCATGCCGGTGGAATTTTCCGAATCATGGGTCAAGCTTACGGAAGCCTCGCCTGTGCCGATACTCATGGGAGAAAATCTCTACCGGCGGCAAGGGTTTCAACCGTTTATCATGAAGCAGGGGTGCCACCTCATCCAGATCGACATCCCCAAAGCGGGCGGTCTTCTCGAGTCGAAGAAGATCGCGGACCTGGCAGAACTCTATTCCATCCCCGTTTGTGCCCACAATGTGTGCAGTCCGCTAGGCACGCTGGCTTCAGCGCATTGCGCCGCGGCGATTGCCGACTTCCGCGCCCACGAGTTCGTGATTGGTCGAATGGCTACCACTAAAGAGTGGGAAGAATTCGTCATTCATGATGGCCCCATCATCAAGGATGGAAAGATTCAAATCCAGGACAAGCCTGGCTTTGGGGTGGAACTCAACGAGGACCATGTGAGAGCTCACTTGGCGCCCGGGGAAATTTGGTGGGGATAAGAAGGGGGTGACGCCTGTCTGGTGAAACTCAGTCACTGGCACCGGGATGCGGGATAGGTCTCGCGGGAGCTCGACCTCAGGGGGACGGATGGTTAGTTGGAGGCCGGAGCTTTGCGACGCCTTCATCTCTTAGTCTTAATTACTTAGAGTTTTGCTTTAGATATTCCTCATTAAACAACTCATCAGAAAGAGAAGGATCATAGCGTCCTTCAATAACCTTTAAAACCAATTTCCCTTTCTTTTTTAGGTCTTCAACACGCGCTACAGTCACCGTCCGATTCCCCTGGATCTTCTTGATTTCATCGGCATAAATGACCTTCTCGAGCTTATCTGAGTCGCCAAACAATTCCCACTTTTGGAGCATCCCGTTGTCCTCGCGGAAATATGCAATGGATCGAGGATAGTTGGAGTCGTTTTTGAACTGGGGCTTAATTCGATTGTCAACCTCTGAGCATTGGATGCCGTCTATTTGTTTTATCCCATTTGCCTGGTGATCATATTTTTGCAATTCCCCTCCAATGAGTTCCTGGACTGAAATAGTCAGCCCTTTGTATTTATAATTTCGCGCTCCGGACACCCGGACTTTCTTCTTGAGAGCACTGTTGGGTCGATAGGCGATATAATCTGAGTCTCCATCAGACTTTTCGTGCACCAACAGCAACTTGCCTTTTTCCGAAGGGGGCGCTTCCATCCTGATCAAATGGGACATCAATCCCTCTTGAGACTTCCTCATCCAAGTGAATTCAAGATGAATGGGATCTTTGTCCGCTTCCTGGTAATCCACTCCCATTTTGAAAGTGGCGCTGCGGCGCGCGGACTGGTTGAGGTACTGGTTGACAAGTTGATCTCCCTTCGGGTCGGCTTGTATCACAAGCTGAGAGGTGAGCAGCAAGATAAGGGAAGACGATGCGAAGATGGATCTCTGATTCATAAAAGGGCTCCTGTGTTATTCCACATATTTCAAGATCCTGGTCGATTCACAACTCTTCTCCGATTTTTTTAGCCATATCAATTCTCTTCACAGTTTCCCGACCCAGCAACAGGATGAGGGCAGGGAGCAGAAAAATTGTGGCGATGAGATTGGTACCCATGACCGAAGCGGACAAAAGGCCAAACTGGGAGACCGGTACAAAACGCGATGCGCCGAAGATGAGGAACCCAAAGGTCAGGGCAATCGCCGAGGAAATCATGGCGCCACCGGCACTCATGAGGGCTTCTCGCATGGCGTCAGGGACCGACAAATTCCTACGAATTCTGTGCCGGCGGAAGTGAATCAAGTAATGAATGCAGTTGTCGACAGCAATGCCGATCGATACATTGGCAATCACGCTGGTATTAATATTCAATGGGGTTCCCGTCCAGCCCAGGAGCCCAAAGAAAAAAAGAACGGGTAGCCCGGCTGGGATGATCGAGAGCAAACCTACTTTAAAAGATCGGAACAATACAATGACGATAGTGGAGATCAACAAGGTAGAGAGCAAGAGGCTCTCGACTTGCCCTTCGGCCACGCTGTCTGAAGTCTGATTCATCAAAACCAAGGTACCTGTCGAATGGACCTTTATGTCAGGCGGAAACAGTTCCTTTTCCTGGCGTTCAATTCGTTTGAATTCATTTCTGAGTTCTGTCGATCGGAAGATCCTGGTGCGAACCAGAATACGCATGGTCCGGTGATCGGCACTGAGGAACTCTTCGGTCACGCTACTGGGGTCCGATTCGGCAAATTCCACCAGTTCTTTGATGACTTCCGGGTCGGAAGGTAGAACGTAAAATTGGGGGTCATCGGAATGAAAGGCGCGATTCAACAACTTCAGACTGTCGGTGATTGAGAGAGTCTTATCGATCCCCGCTGTCTGGCCCAGGGAATTCTGGAGCGAATCGGATGCCTTCAGGACGTCGGGATCCAGTACCGAGCGGTCTCCTTGAGCCTCGATCACCACAGAAAATGAGGCCAGTCCGGCCAGGCGGTTAGCAAAAACCTCTGATGCCTTGGCAATTTGGGAAGACTTGCGAAAGTAGCCCAGGTAGTCGGTATGAACCTGCAAGTGATAGAGTCCCCAAAGTGCCCAGACGGTGCAGAGCAGGGCAGCCCCATAAATCCAGGGTGCCCGGCGGAAATCAAAATGGCCGAGTCTTTCCATCATATAATGTCGATGACTATCCTCTTGCCCCGGCACTTCATTCAAGCGTGGTATTCGATGATGCCACAGAAGCAACGGCACAAGCGTCATGCAAAGGAAATAACCCAGAAATACTCCCCAGGTCGCAAAAATTCCGAAATCCCGAATGGTTGGGATGCGACTGATGACCAGCGACCCAAATCCAGCCATGGTTGTTGCGGCAGAGATGAGAATGGCGACGTGGGTATAGCTGAGTGTTTCGAGCAAAACCGCCCGATAACTCTGCTTGTCCAAGGGTGCAGGAGGAGTGATTGATTCGTGGGAATTGAGGAAGGAGTCTATATCCCTTGTCTTATACGTGCTCTCTTCCCGCCGGTAGGCTCGTAACAAAGCGCGATAATATTGGGTAAGGAAGTGGATGACATAGGAACTGCCGTTGGCTATCAGGAGTGACGGAAGTGTGAGGGTTGTAATTGTAAGAGGACGTCCAATGAGGGCCATGGGTCCCAGGGTCCAAAGCAGAGCGATCAGCACAGCCACCAGAGGTAATGATATCCCGCGCCAGGAGCGAAAGCTCACAATGAGGAGCCCCACGACCAAAATGAGGGTTAGCGGGGTAAAGAGCTTGAGGTCACTGATCATGTTGGTCGTGCCCTCAAACTCCATCTCCGGCAGGCCGCCAATGAAAACCTCCGCGTGTTGTCGCAGCGGATCAATGATCTCATGCACCCGTTGGGTGACGAAGCGTCCTTGAGAAAGCGCCTTTTTGCGTTCGAAGCTTTCCAAGAAGACCAGAATCGATGTGCTCTGGAGGTCCTTCGAGATGACATGCTTCTCCAAAAGGGGGTTTGACTGGATTCGGAGTCGCAAGTCGTCAATGTTTAACGATTCCAGGTTTGCTGGAACGAGGGGCTTTATTTTGACTTCGTCCCCTTGGCCTTCAACATCCATCAAATTCGTGAGGCTTATATACCCGTTTGACGCCTTCGACCCGCCCAATTTTGGCCGTAACTTCCCGGATCTGCTCCAGCATCGGGCGTTTCAGAAGGTCATCACTAGTAATCCCGATGAGAAGAATTTCGTCGTTACCGAAAATTTTCTGGATTTTTTCGTGATAAGTATTCTGTTTCGACTTGGCTTGAATAAAAGAGGATGAGGAACTGTCAAACTCCAGATGACGCAAGGGAATGAGCCATCCGGCACTTAGAAGTAGAATGAGGGACAAACTCCAGCGCGAGTGGTCGAGAAGCCAGGAGCAGAAGCGAGCCATAATCGAATTTATAATGGAAAGCATGGAATAGAGTCAAATGCTAATCTTGCTCAGCCCTGACACAGGCACTAATTCGAGTTTCGGCTTTTCCGAGAATTTACATCTATTCCGTACTGAGGAAAATGCCGGCAATTTTTCAACACGCTACTCGATGATTTTTTCGTTAAGTAGAGACTTTTTTTTTGGTTGACTGGCTCGATTGGTATAAGCTGCGTTAATAGGGGTCGTGTATTCAATGCTTTAAGGCTCGAAAAAAGAGCCCGGAACTGGCCAGAAAAGTCGTTTATCCAATACGGAGCTTCAAAGGCTCATCAGCTAGTGACTGGGGATTCAAATCCTCCCACTAGAGATAACTCCAGACACTGTCCATATGTTCGCGTGATCAAGTTCCGGTCGCCTTTAACACTAGAGGATTCATGGCGAGGAGCGCAGGATCGCGCTCTGTGCACGCCTGAAGCCAGCGTAAATACGGTTTGACCGATGCCGAGGAGCCAACTCTCATGAACCCTCTTTTGAAAGAAATCCGTCACAATCCACTGCTCTGGCTTCTGGCCTTTGTGCCCGTGGTTTTCGTAGGCCAGAAGTTAAAGCCCGAAGCGCACACACTGCTGTTCGTGCTATCGGTTCTGGCCATCGTGCCGCTGGCGGCGCTGCTGAGTCATGCCACCGAATCCGTGGCAGCCAAGACCGGCGATTCGGTCGGGGGCTTACTCAATGCCACGCTGGGAAACCTAACCGAACTGGTCATTGCGCTCGCTGCCTTGCGCGCCGGGCAATACATGCTGGTAAAGGCATCCGTCGCCGGGGCGATTGTCACCAACACGCTGTTCGTGCTGGGGGCGTCGTTTCTGCTTGGCGGGCTCAAACACCACGTGCAGGAATACAACCGGGTCAGCGCCCGCACTCAAGCGGGGTTGCTATTCCTGGCCACGGTCGCGCTGTTGATTCCTTCGGCGGTCGGCGAAGCTGACTCGGCAGCGAAGGCAGCATTCACCCAGAAGCTGAGCCTTGGTCTGGCGGTACTGCTCATTGTCGCTTACGGGTTGGGCATGTTGTTCTCGCTCAAGACGCACCGTGAGCTGTTTGCCAGTGCGGAATCCGGGGAGGCTGGCGAAACGCCGTGGCCAATAGGTCTCGCCCTTGGCACGCTGGCGGGCGTCACGCTGCTGGTGGCGCTGGTGAGCGAGATTTTTGTCGAGTCGGTGCAGCAGGCGGCGGAGGCCTTCGGGATGACCCCCGCGTTCGTGGGTTTTATCGTCGTGGCGTTGGTTGGCGGCGCGGCGGAGATGGGCTCGGCGTTTTCCGGTGCCCGCAAAAACCGGCTGGACTTGAGCGTGGGCATCGCGCTGGGGAGCGCGGCCCAAATCGCGCTTTTCGTCGCGCCGGTGCTGGTGCTGCTCAGTTACGTCATGGGTCCGACGCCGATGAATCTGCAGTTTTGGCCGGGTGCCGTGGTGATGATGCTCATCGCGACGATAACCGCCTCTCTGGTGACCAATAGCGGGCGGTCGGCTTGGTTTGTCGGGGTTTTGGTGCTGATGGTATATCTGATTTTCGCCATGACCCTTTACCTGTTGCCGCCCCGCGTGCAGTGATAAATTTCTGATGCAGCCCGCTTTGGGGGAGAGTAAAATTCGCCTAGGATTGGACAGTTTATGAGCCGCATTGGTTTCATAAGGTAAGATATCGTAGAGGAGGATGAACCATGGCAGAGCAAAAGATCATCGACGTCACCGAACAGAAGCGGTTGAATGACGCGCGCGAGGCGGGAATCCCGTGGAAGAAATGGGGACCCTACCTCAGCGAGAGGCAGTGGGGCACGGTCCGCGAGGACTACAGCGAGGACGGCAACGCCTGGGACTATTTCACCCATGACCAGTCGCGCTCACGGGCCTACCGGTGGGGCGAGGACGGGCTGGGGGGGATCTGCGATGACAAGCAGCGGCTGTGCTTTGCCCTCGCGCTGTGGAACGAGCGGGACCCCATCCTGAAGGAGCGCCTGTTCGGGCTCACCAACAGCGAGGCGAACCATGGCGAGGACGTGAAGGAGTACTACTTCTACATCGACAGCACTCCCACCCACTCCTACATGAAGTATCTGTACAAGTACCCGCAGCGGGAGTTTCCCTACCGCGACCTGATCGAGACGAACCGGGGACGGTCGCGGGAGGAGTTCGAGTACGAACTGCTCGATACCGGCGTGTTTGACGACGACCGGTACTTCGACGTGTTCGTGGAATATGCCAAGGAAGGCCCGGAAGACGTCCTCATCCGCATCACCGTTCACAATCGCGGGCCGGAAGCGGCCCGGCTTCGGCTGTTGCCGACGCTGTGGTTCCGGAACACGTGGTCGTGGGGCGAGGACGATCGCAAAGCCTTCGCTGCGGGAGGCAGCGCCGGGCGTCATTCAAGCCTCCCACCATGAACTGGGCGAGTACTGGCTGTATTGCGATGGAGCTCCGGAGCTGCTGTTCACCGAGAATGAGAGCAATGCGCAGCGTCTCTGGGGCCAGCCCAATGCTTCTCCCTACGTCAAGGATGCGTTCCACGATTACATCATCTCGGGACAGGGCGAGGCGGTGAATCCCGCCAAGGTGGGGACCAAGGCCGCGGCCCACTATGTCCTCGAAGTGCCCGGCGGCGGCAGCAAGACGGTCCGCCTGCGGCTGGCGGCCGCCAAGATAAAAGATGCCTTCGGCGATTTCGAGAAGATATTCAAAAGCCGGATCGGCGACGCGGACGAATTCTACCAGCGGATCACGCCGCAATCGCTGAGCGAAGATGAGCGCCGGGTGCACCGCCAGGCGCTGGCGGGAATGCTGTGGAGCAAGCAGTACTACTACTTCGACCTGGAGAAGTGGCTGCGCGAGCACAAGAGCCATCCGCTGCTCGAATCCGCCCGGCAGGACGTGCGGAACACGGAATGGTTCCACATGCTGAACGCCGACGTGATCTCGATGCCGGACAAGTGGGAGTATCCCGTGGTATGCGGCCTGGGACCTGGCCTTCCACACGATCTCCCTGTCGCTGGTGGATTTCGATTTCGCCAAGGAGCAGCTTCTGCTGATGCTGCGCAGCCTCTATTTCCACCCCAACGGGCAGATTCCCGCCTACGAGTGGAACTTCAGCGACGTGAATCCGCCGGTGCACGCCTGGGCCACGCTCTGGCTGTACAAATACGAGAAGCAGCTGGGCCGGGCGGACCTGCGTTTCCTGGAACGGTCGTTTCAGGGCTTGATGCTGAATTTCAACTGGTGGGTGAACCGGAAGGACCCGTCCGGCCGCAACGTCTTCGCCGGGGGCTTTCTGGGACTGGACAACATCGGCGTATTCGACCGGAGCGCGCAGCTTCCGACGGGCGGATCGCTGGAGCAGGCGGACGGGACGGCCTGGATGGCGTTCTACTGCCAGTGCATGCTGGAGATGGCCCTGATTCTGTGCGAATACGACCCGATGTACGAGGAGGTCGCCTTCAAGTTCGTCCAGCATTTCATGTGGATTGCCTATGCCATGGACCGCATCGGCGAGCATCACGACGAGATGTGGGACGAGGAGGACGGGTTCTTCTATGATCTGCTGCGGCTGCCGGACGGCCAGGCCATGCGTTTGAAGGTGCGGTCGCTGGTGGGACTGCTGCCGCTGTGCGCCTCCACCGTGTTCGAGGCGGACGCCGTGACGCGACATCCGAAACTGATGGAGATGATCGCCCTGTTCCGGAAACGTCATCCGGAGCTGGTTTCCCACGTCGCCCC
This sequence comes from uncultured Acidimicrobiia bacterium, assembly GCA_963810905.1. Taxonomy (GTDB): domain Bacteria; phylum Acidobacteriota; class Terriglobia; order Versatilivoradales; family Versatilivoraceae; genus CAWBAT01. The sequence continues at coordinate 448,415 of CAWEPG010000001.1, forward strand.
GACCGACGAGGGTTTCATCGGCTATAAGGGACGGCGTCTGCTGTCGATCCTCAACAAGAAGAAGCTGGAGCGGGTGCTCGGTTACATGCTCGACGAGAACGAGTTTCTGGGGCCGCACGGAATTCGTTCGCTCTCGCGGTATCACCTGGATCATCCGTTCATCGTTTTGGGTGGGCCATCAGGAGTACAAGGTGCAGTACCTGCCGGCCGAATCGAATACCGGGATGTTCGGCGGGAACTCCAACTGGCGGGGTCCGGTGTGGATGCCGGTCAATGCGCTGATCGTCCGGGCGCTGATGAACCTGTACAGCTTCTACGGCGACGAATTCAAGGTGCAGTGTCCGACCGGTTCCGGCCGGCTACATGACGCTGTTCGAAGTGGCGCAGGAGATTACCCGCCGGCTGGCGGGCACTTTCCTGCGCGATGCCAATGGACGGCGGCCGGTCTACGGCGGGACGGCCAAGTTCCAGGACGATCCGCACTGGCGCGACCTGATCCTGTTTTACGAGTACTTCCACGGTGACAACGGAGCGGGGCTCGGGGCCAGCCACCAGACGGGGTGGACCGGTCTGATCGCCCCCCTGCTGGACATCTTCGGGCGTGTCGACGCTAAAACCATGCTGGAGACCGAACGCGGGAGCGTGTTGGCCAGGGTCATCAGGGAGCAGGTGGCGGGAAGCGGGAAATAAGGGAACGACCCTGCTATGCGCCCGATAAGCTTCTCAGCTTCAGGGAAAAACCCTCGTTCTATGTGTCGGGAACGAACCGCTGAATTGTACCTTCAGGCGGCAAGCTCCAGCTCTTCTCCAAGGGGGTTTGTCGGCCTCTCCGGGGATTTCCGAACCCATCGGCCCCCTTAAGAATCACAATGTTATCTTATGGCTAAGGACTGAAAATTTCTAACTCAGTCAGAATTGGACATCTCTATACTTGAGTGGACAGATACGGTCATTAATTGATTGAACTGATGAAAAGGTTTTGCTATGGTACCTTTTCTTTATTCATGGGTTTATAAACTGTAACTCGCTTTAGAATATGCAAGGAGAACCATGATCTGGAAAAGGCTTGTTCAGACATTTAAGCTGAAGAATAGCTGGAATTACAAAGAGAATAAGACTCTTCTTTTTCTAAACATCATCATGGTCAGTCTGGCGTTGTATGGCGGTATTGTGCAATTTATCAAAAAAGGGGAATTGAGTCTTTCTCCTCAGCTCAGCCTGGACATGCAGACTATCCCGGCCTTAATGCCGGTTGAGAAATTCGAAGGGCAGATTCAAAAAAATACAAAGTTGAGCGACGTATTGACCTCGTACAACCTTTCTCCCGACATGATTCAGCAATTGGTTAACGTGACCAAGCCGATTTGCAACATCAAAAGCTTGATCGTAGGCAACCGATTTGAATTGGAGAAATTACCCGACGGTACTTTAAAAACCTTCAGCTACAACATCGATTCCGATCAATGTGTTCGCGTGACATTGACTCGGGAAGGCTATAAAGCCGAGATGCGCCCCGTTGGGTATGATGCGAAAACAGAACTGATCGCCGGCTCGATTCAAACCTCACTATTCCGCTCTCTGGAAGACCTGCATGAAGAAGACCAGCTGGCCTTGGAACTGGCGGAAATCTTCTCTTATGACATCGACTTTCATAGCGAGTTGAGGCCTTCCGACTCCTTTAAACTGGCGGTTGAAAAGCTCTACCGCAATGGCAGTTTTGTTAAGTATGGAAGAATTTTGGCCGCCGAATTTACTAACAAAGGGAAGGTCTATTCCGCCTATTACTTCACAGATGCTAGTGGGAGAGGGGAATATTATGATGCTCAAGGTCGCGCATTGAAAAGAGAGCTGTTAAAATCTCCCATCAAATTCTCGCACATCAGTTCGACATTCAGTAAAAGCCGGTTCCATCCGCTGTTGAATTCATATCGCCCCCATATGGCCGTAGATTACTCCGCTGCCATCGGGACTCCCGTCTATGCCGCTGGAAATGGACGTGTCCAATTTGCCAATTGGAAAAGTGGTTTCGGTAAATTCATTGAGATTAGCCATAGTGGAGAACTCAACACGATGTACGGTCATCTCTCCCGTTTTGCTACAGGGATTCGACCTGGAGTGACGGTTAAGCAAGGCCAGGTTATTGGGTACGTCGGAATGACGGGAATGGCCACTGGACCACACCTGGACTACCGCATTGCGCGACGCGGCCGCCTGATCAATCCCTTGTCCATAAAAATTCAACCTTCAGCCCCACTCAAACCGGAGTCTCTGCAGTCGTTTGAAACAAAGCGAGATTTCTGGGAGAAGGAGTTGGCTGGAGTCAACCCGCTACCTGTCATCCAGCAGGCCTCGCTGGCTCGCACTCGCAGGGCCCGCCAAGTGCACTAGGTCGACGCGTCTTACGAGTTCCCAAAGAAGATCCACCCGGATTAGCCCAAGGCTCTTTAGCCTGTCAAGTTGCGTGCGCTTTCGACCTTTTAGTAGTGCGGCTGGTTGGAGGGCGGAGTCCGCCGTCCGTCGTACGAGACTCTCCAATAGGATGGTCAGTTGGAGGGTCGAGCTCCTGCGTGACCGTAATCCAGCGTAGTTTGATCGGCGTCGCAGAGCTCCGCCCTCCGATCACGTTGCATAACTTGAATTCCAAAGTTCGTTCTGCCGATTCAGCGCACGCTTGAACGTAAGCAGGACCGGACAGCGGTCTCACCCCTCCGCAGAGAAGCCGTTTCCTTCAACGTGTGCGTGTGCCCAGCACGATCATGCTACGACTTGCTTAAACGCCTCGACAAATCGTTCCATTTCCGAACGTGTTCCCACTGTTACGCGAAGATAGTTCGTGAGCGGAGAGAACGGGCGGCCGACATAGACATTTCGCGCCCGAAGGGCAGCCTGTACAGGCTGCATCTCATGCTTTAGGTCAATCATGAAAAAATTAGCTTGTGAGGGAATCGTTTCGTAGCCCAGCTTCCTTAATTCATCTTCGACATAATCGCGAGTTTCTTTGTTTTGCTTCTTATTTTTTGCGATAAATTGCTGGTCTTCGTAACAAGCCAAACCCGCAGCTATGGTCAGAGTATTTGCGTTCAACCAGACTTTGTAAGAAGCCATTTTCGCCGTGAGATCTTCGCGGGCGACGGAATAGCCCAAGCGCAATCCGGCCATCCCGTAAATCTTTGAGAAGGTCCGAGTAACAATCACGGACTTGTTTTGCAATACGAGAGAAATGGCCGAGGTGTAGGACGGATCGTCGACATAATGGTGGTAAGCCTCATCGATAACGATGGGAATCTGAGGGGGGATTTGATCTCGAGAACTCCCGGAGTTCATCGCCTCCAACGATCGTAGCGGTGGGGTTATTTGGATTGCAGATATAAATGAGTCCGGTGTCACCATTTACCGCAGCCCGCATTTTCTTCAAGTCGTGTCGATGTTGAGAATCCAGAGGAATCCGCACAATCCTGGCTCCACGAACGTCGGCGTATCTTGCCATTCCTTCATATGTGGGAGACGCAACGACCACACTTTTCCCCGGAGGAAGAAAAGCATCAGCCGCCATTTTTAAGATTTCACTGGAACCATATCCCAGTTGGATCATTCCAAGTCCGACTTGATGATGATTAGCAATGGCGTGTTGCAGTTTGTCGGCCGTCAGTACATAACGATTGCTTCGAGGAATCGCGCTCTGAATAGCTTGTACTGCTCTCTCGGAAGGACCATACGGATTTTCATTGCCGTCGATCTTGATAAGGTCCGTTTCAGTTCTAGGTGCGACGGACTGGGCACTCTCTTGCATTGCGAGTTCGGGTGAAGGTTGAGCGTATGCCTGCAAGGGATTGCTCCTTCTCAGTGCCAGCCCAACAACCCCCCATTTCAGCACATTTCTGCGCGTGACAGGATCGACATGAAGACTCATACATTCTCCTTCGAGTAGAAATTCACTGACAGGGTTGAGACTCTTTAGGAAAGTTAGCCCGATTGACTGCCTTTGTCCAGCGCAACGCAAGCTGTGATAAACTGAGATTGTGATGGTTCGAAATTATTTTGCAAAGACGCTTGGATGTATTTCGAGCATAGGGGCGGTACTTTTTTTTGCCCTATTCCTCTCTGCGCAAGAAAAACAAGAAGAGAATCCAAAGCAAGAAGAGCCATTCTCTCTTCGGGTTGATGTGGATTTGGTGGTACTTAATCTCACCGTTGTCGATGAGAGTGGCGCCAATGTTACTAACCTTAAGAAAGAGGACTTCACCGTCTATGAAGATGGGGTTGAACAGGAAATAAGCAGTTTCTATCCTGTGGAAGCTCCCTTTCACCTCGTGATGATCCTGGATAGCAGCAGCAGTACACGGAACAACCTGCCTTTGATTAGGAAGGCAGCCTCCAATTTTGTGGACGAGCTTAGGCCTGATGACCAGATTGCTTTGGGTGAAATTAATGCTTTCGTCCGCCAGGTGCACAACTTCACGAACGATCGCAGGGCCTTAAAAAGCGCGATTCAATCTATTGTAACCTACCCGTATGGAGGCTCGAAGGTTTATGACGGGATTGCCTTAGCCTCAAAGTCACTGCATGATCTCAAGACGGGCCGGAAAGCGATTGTAATTCTAAGTGATGGGATGGAGAATTCGAGCAAGATCAAGTTTGAGGGATTACGCCGGCTCATGGCCCAGGGCGACGCAGTCCTTTACCCGATCACCATTCTTAACAAGAAACAGCAACAGAGCTATCTCGAAGAATATATTAAGAAACATGCGGAAGATGATCCGTACGTGAGGAATGCTAGGGCTAGCCTCTCCGTCCTCGAGGAGGTCTATCAAATCCAAACAGAACGGCTTCAAGTGATCTCCGAAGAGTCAGGCGGTCGCATCTATTTAGTGGGGGACCTGTCAGATCTATCGGGGAAGTACTCAGAAATTGCACATGAACTGCGCAATACCTTCAGTCTTGCTTACTATTCGAAGAATCCCTGGAATGAAGGCACGATGCGAAAAATACAGGTTGAAGTGAAGAATCCGAGTTACCGTGTCCGGAGTCGAACAACCATCTACGCTGCGAATGAATAAATTCTAAGTGACGGAGATGCCATTTCGAAATAGTTTTTCACGCGGCGTCTAATGGATCATTTCGTCCTTATCTCTCTTTGAATCCTTTTTATTGAGATAAACTTCAAACTTTCGACGAGCGCGCCGTAATTTCCATCGGTAATAGACTTCTTTCAAATTGAATCTCTGAATCCGGGGACGGCTTCGATATGCCTTCTGGCTCTTCAAGTAAAGATAGGCAAAAATCATGCCACCCAGGTGGGCTGCATTGGAAATCCCTGTATTTGAACTTGAAAGAGTCGTCAGAAAAGTGATTGCTCCGATAATGATCACAAAATATCGCGCTTGCAGCGGGAAAAGCATGTACAGGTAGAGGACCCGATCTGGAAAGGTCAGGCCGTAAGCCAAGAGCACTCCGTAAATGGCTCCCGAGGCGCCGATAGTGGAAGTGTAATAATTTGACGGTATCAGCAACACGCAAAGGCCAGCTCCAATGCCTGTCAAAACGTAAAATTGCAGGAACCGTTTACTTCCCCAATACCGTTCCAATTCACAGCCAAACATAAAAAGACTCAACATATTGAAGAGGAGATGTAAAATACCGTGTCGATCGTGGAGAAAGAGGTAAGTAAAAAGCTGCCAAAAATAAAACTTCTGCATGAATAAAACGGGAGTAAGACTGAAGTAATAGAGAATCGTGTTTCCGGCAATGAGTTCCAGGACATACACGAGCACGCAAGCAATGATGATATTTCGGACGACTGGAGTCAGCGGACCACCAAACGAGATTGTCGTGTTACGATAGCGATAATTCATAAGGAGCAGTTTAACATGCTTTCAATAGGGGGAGCGATGTTCAAGAAGATCAATTTTTTGTGGATAGGCCTCGCATTGGGATTTGGGCTGGGATGTGGTACCCGCCATGAATCACCGGCCCCGGCACAGAGTCAGGCCGCTGACTTCTCAGCCTTTGTTGATGACTATTTTAAAGCCTTTTTTGATTTTAGTCCGACAAACGGGACTGCCGCCGGATTGCATCAATACGATACGATGCTTGATAACCTCTCGTCCGAGGCCATAGCTTGCGAGGATTCAGTCCCTGAAAGATTTCAAGGCTCGCCTCGATGGCTTGCGCGCCCGAGCTCTCAACCAGACCGATTCCATCGATGCTGAGATTCTCGACGGTCAGATTCAATCGGAGTTACAGGATTTGGAGTCCATCGAGAGCTGGAAGAAGAATCCGATGCACTATATTGCTCTGGCAGGGGGGAGCATCGATTTGTTAATAAAAAGGGATTTTGCTCCTCCGTCAGATCGGTTGCGATCTGTCATTACCAGGCTGAAGCTGATCCCTTTGATCTATCAGGCGATGAAGCAAAATGTTTCGAATTCTCCAAAAGAATTTACAGATTTGGCTATTCGGCTGAGTCGAGGGTCCAAAGAATTCTTCGAAGTTAGCGTAAGCCGGTGGGCCAAAGAAGCTGCCGGATCGAACGGGGAGCTATTTAAGGAATTTAACCAGGCGAATCAACAAGTGATCGAAAGTCTGAAAAAGACAGAAACTTGGTTAAAACAAGATCTTCTTCCCAATTCGAAGGGGAATTTTGCGATTGGTGCTGATGCCTTTGCCAAGAAACTGCTTTACGAAGAGCGCGTGGACATTCCACTCGAACAGCTGTTAAAAATTGGGGAAGCAAACCTGGAAAAAGACTATAACGATTTTGTTGAAACTGCCAAAAAGATTGACCCGTCAAAAACGCCGGCAGAGGTGATGAAATCGATTTCTGATGCACACCCCAAAGAGTCAGAACTGATCGATTCCGCCAAACAAACGGTGGAAAGCATCCGGCAATTTGTCTTGGACAAGAGGATTGTTATTATTCCCTCCACGGTTCTTCCCACCATTACGGAAACTCCACTCTACCAGAGGTCCGGAAGCTTTGCGTCTATGGATAGTCCTGGTCCTTATGAAACCAAGGCGACAGAGGCCTTTTATTACATCACACCGGTCGACAAGGACTGGGATCATAAACATAAAGAAGAGCACTTACGCCTTTTCAATCGTCCGGTTATGGATGTCATCACTATCCACGAAGCTTACCCGGGGCATTATCTTCAGTTCCTCTATTCGAAACAGTTTCCGACCAAAACTCGCAAATTAGTTTCATGCGGGACCAACGTGGAAGGTTGGGCTCATTATACAGAGCAAATGATGTTGGCCCAGGGATTCGGAAATGGAGATTTAAAAGTTAAGCTGGCTCAGCTGCAAGAGGCGCTGCTGCGAGATTGCCGCTACGTAGTGGGCATCCAGCTGCACGTAAAAGGCTGGACCGTCGAGCAGGGCTCCAATTTTATCGTTGAAAAAGCGTTTGAAGAAAGGGCCAATGCGTATGAAGAAGCCCGACGAGGAGCTTATAACCCCACCTATCTCTATTACACTCTAGGCAAACTGATGATCTATAAACTTCGTGACGACTATCAGAAAGCAAAAGGAGCGGCTTTTGCGCTGGAGGAATTTCACACCAATTTCGTCAAACAGGGGGGGATCCCACTTAAGTTTGTACGAGAGCTCCTGCTGCCGGGAGATAAAGGGGCGGTGCTGTGACGACGAGCGGCTAAAATGGAGAATGCCGAGCGCCAAAGGCTAAATACATCATCATTTTGTGACTTTTTTGGGTGGAACACGTGCGTGGGACCGCCGTCCCCTGTCGCGCGTTCATCAAGCGTGTGCGGGATCGCTCTCTGCGAGTCAGCGTTCTTAGAGCGCTGCTACAACGAGAGCTTCTCCTGTAGCGGCGGTCTATGACCGTCGTCCCGTGCCCCCGCTCCACCATTTTCTAATTCAGGAACTTCGTCAATTCTTCGGTCGAACGATCTCTCCGTAGAACTCCGGCCTTCGGTCATTAAATCGATGGATTTCATGTTTCCCAGGTACCCGGACAATCCTCTTTTCCCGGGCTTTGAGCGGATCGATTTCAGCATAAAGAACTTCTTCCCGGTCTGGGCTGGCTAAGGCCAATGTCTTCCCGTGGACATCCACGATTCGACTTCTGCCAATAAAACGGAAACCGCGTTCAACGCCGACCCTATTCACCGCTGCATAGAATATGTTATTTTCCAGCCCTCGCGCGTTTATCAAGTACTCTGCAAATTCCTCTGCCCCGGTTGGCCAATTCGTGGGGAGGGCGATGAGATCGGCTCCTTTCAGCGCCATAACCCGGGCGCCTTCAGGGAAGGCGCCATCGTAGCATATATTCAACCCTAGTCTTCCGAGCGCTGTGTCGTATACAGGGAAGCCTAGATCTCCCGGTTGCACAAACTTGTCCACCCCAAGGCCAGGGAGATGAATCTTGCGATACTTCCCGACGATGCCTTGCGGCCCAATGAGTACCGCCGCATTAAAGATATGGTCACCTTCTTTTTCTAACAATCCGAAAACGGCGTGGATAGTAAGCCTGTTGCAAAGTACGGCAACCTTGAGTGTCGATGGGCCCGGGATGGGTTCGGCATAAGGCAAGGCTTCTTCGAGACTCTCGAAACAATACCCGCAGAGCGCGCATTCCGGGAAAATAGCGAGTTCAGTCCTTTCTTTGGATACTAATTCCAGATAGCCCAGAATCTGGTCGAGATTGAACTCATTTTCCTTCAATCGGGGGAGCATTTGAATGCCGGCAATTTTGAGATTCATAAGCGAGCCCATTCACCTCATCTTAATGTGTGAGATCTGACCCATTTGTCACCATTCTGCCAAAGTGGGAGCCTTTCTCCGAGCGGCGATCCGTCCAAATCAATAGACCACGGGGGACACGAGATCTACCAATCTTCATAAAAAGCCGCCGTTCCACCCACCCATTCCATATTCCGATTATGGTCAACGCCCATCATCTTGCCACGCCCCATCCGAACAAGTGTGTTTACCGGCAACATTTCCTCGAGCCAGATGTACATGATTCTGATTTCCGCTTTCGTAGGCCCATAAGGGGTTTCAATGGTTGATTCGAATGGAACTTTTTCCTGCAAGATGTAATCGCACCTTTCAGCAGGGGGGATGGCAGCGACGTCTTCTTCGGACAGTCCGATCTTAACCCCTAGGCCTGCAAAGGAGAAGAGCGGTTTTAAGACGTAGTTTTCGAGATCTCTTGGGAGTTCGTCGATTTGATCCAGGAACCAAGAACGAGGAACGCAAGGATGCTTCAAGAAGGGAATCGAAAACTTGCTCAGCTTGAAAAACCAGTTGGGATGTCCTGCCCACTCTACATCCAGATCTTCGCCAAAGCGAAAAGGCAGTCGGGCACCGCTTCGAACCAGGTCGTCGACGATCACACGATTGTAAATGCGCTCAATGGGTATCCATTTCCCTTGCCGTGGATAGAAGAGCCGATTCCTTTTCTTTATGATATCGACGACGTTAACCGTCGGGACGTTGAGCAGGCGTTCCGTAAGAATGAAATCAGGCAGGGTTTTTTGTTCGTGTGGGTTGATCTCCATCAAAATGACATTTTCAGGGTCGTGATTGCCGACGATAGCGCGCCGTAACAAATGCAGGTATTGATCGCGGAGCAACCCTCCTGGCAGGCAGCTCAGTTTTGGATCCAGTCCGTAGACTTCCATTTGTAATGGCGCGAGAATCGCTTGGTAAGCGTAAAGGGAAGGGAATCCCTGGATCTCAACTAGCTTGGGTTCATAGTCTTCGTGCTCTGTTCGAACCAGTCCAAAGTCAGCTTGAATGAACAAAGGGCGGGAGGGCTCCGCTGGCACATAATATTCAGACGGAATGGCCTTCTTTGAAACGTCCCGATAATCCTGATTGTCGACGATTTGCAGCACCAATTCCTGGCCGTAGCGGGCCATCTTGTCAATCAACTTCTTTGGTAGAAAGATGGGAGTTTCACTATTGCGAAACTTAACGTGGGTACCACAACGTCGATCGAGTTCGTTCAGATACCTTTGATACTTTTCAGCCGTGAAGTGTTTGTTAAACCAGGTTCGAAAGTGAGGAATCATTTCGAAAAAAAGGAATCTCAAACCGCGTTGACGCTCGGGCTGGGGGAGACAATGTCCCCGGCAAGAGCGTTGACCGTGAACGGGTGCAAGAGAGCGCTAGATTAAGAACTCTCCTGAGCGCATGATTTGCTGCTCATCAACCCAAATGTCGAACTGTGTCCCCACAACGTCAATATGCGTTGTAGAGTTCCATTCTGCTCCGGTATGAGCACCGTATGGGTTCCCAAATGCGATATGGACACCGGGGATCTTCTCGTCCTGGAGAATATGCCCGATAACATGCCGTACTTCTATATTGGTGCCAATCGCGAATTCTCCAACCCGATCGCTATTCTCATCGGTATGGGTATACTGCCAAAAATCGTTTTCTAATTGTCGGTTTGAGCTGTGGGCCTCAGTGAGGCGATTCCTGACCACGCGCACCGTAAGCGGGAAATCTTGCAAGTTTCCATACTTTCCGCAGAGATAATCGCCCACAACCCCATCGATCACAAATGTTCCATTCACTTCTCCCGGCGTCGTAAAAACTTCGCCTCCGGGAAGGTTACCCCATTTATCGGGGCTGATGATGCCGCTGGTCTTGACCCAGCGGTAATTGGGATTCAGGGTTGCAGTCAGATTGGTACCGGCCGGAGTTGTGGCGCGAATGGTTTGAGCGGCCTGCGCGAGATCGAGGACTTTCATGCTGATCTCATCCACCTTCATAAAGTCGGCACGCATTCCCTGCATCATGATTTGTTGGTTGATATTGACCATATGGGCATGGCGGATGTGTTTGCGGTTGACCACTTCCGTCAATTGCATACGGGTTTTGAGCTCATAGGGTTGTGCCTGAACCGCATAAATGCTGACGTGGCTCCGTTCCAAGTCTTCCAAAAGGATGGACGGCATCTCCTGTAAGGGGCGAGGTGCCAAGTCCTCCAGAATCCAAGCCTGGTGGTCTGCCCCGACGGATTCAATCTCGTGAAGGAGTGAGGCGGCAATTTCCTGGCAACTCAGGTCTGTGATCACAATCACACGCTCTTCCCGGCGAACCCGCAAACAGGTTTGAACAGCGTTCCTTGCCCCGACGGTCAGTTCTGGATTGTATGCCATGGATGACAAGGTGGATTTCATAGGACGGTGACGGAGGAGGCGGAACTGGATTCCTCAACCCCAACTTCGGTCTCCTGAACAACATAGTCGACCACCTTCTTCAGATCGTTGGTCTCCTCGAAGACCTTTAGCTGACGATCGGCTCCAGTTCCCATTTCTAGGATTTTGTGGATGTAATGGATCTCCTCCCGGCAATCGAGCTCGTCGACAACGTCATCGACGAAGGCGAGATATTCCGCAATCAGCTCACGCTCAGGGACTTCTTCCTGTTTGCCAAAGTCGATCAGCTTTCCGTCTAACCCGTATCGGGCAGCGCGCCATTTGTTTTCCATGATGAGAGCCCTGCGATAAAGGCGAAATCCTTGGTTCGCTGAATAAAGCTTATAAAGCTTGGCGATAGTGGCTTGCATAAGGGCTGCCAGAGCGATCGTCTCGTCGACCCGCATCGGCAAATCAGCCACTCGAAACTCTAGGGTGTTAAAAAAAGGATGGGGGCGAATGTCCCACCAAATCTTTTTCGCATTGTCGATGCAGTGGGTCTTGATGAGCAGGTTGACAAAACTTTCGTATTCTCCCGCGCTTTGGAAATAGTCGGGAATGTTCGTGCGGGGAAACTTGTCGAAAACTTTGCAGCGGTAGGATTTCAGCCCAGTCTTCATCCCCAGCCAAAAGGGAGAATTTGTAGATAGAGCCAGAATATGAGGAAGGAAGTACCTTGCGGCATTCATGAGGTGAATGGCAGTTTCGCGATCTTCGACGCCGATGTGTACATGAAGCCCAAAGATAAGGTTCGCGCGCGCCACCAGCTGCATATCTTCTACAATAATGAGATACCGCTCGTCGGGGTAGATCTGCTGGTCGCGGTAATCCGCAAATGGATGAGTGGCGGCAGCCGCAAGCTGAAGATGATTCTGTTTCGCCAGGTTGATGATCTCGCGGCGGAGCAGCTTCAGATCTGCCGCCGCATCTTTGATGTTCTTGCAGACACGAGTTCCGACTTCGACAACGGACTGATGCATTTCCGGCTTGACGCGCTCTTCCAGCTTGAGACGACCTTTCTGTATGATCTCGCATTGAATATGGGATCGAAGATCGCGCGTTTCGGGGTCAATGGTCTGGTACTCTTCTTCGATTCCAATGGAGAATGAAGGTCGCATTTGTGGTCGGGTGATTTGAAAGCTGGACCCCCGGTTCAACACCAACTTCTGCTTTCGGGTAGAGCCGGGGCCAGTGGCCTTGGTTTGGACTGAATCTTTAGTTGGGGCAAAGCACTCGATTACAAAAGTAACGCAGAGTCGCTAGTTGACCCTGTAGCTTTTCTAGCCTCCGGCAACCTTCGCGGCATTCTGACCGCTGCCACGCAAAAAAACGGACCAGCGGTATTCCGTCGAGAGCTGTTCTTCGCTCTGTGCTTTGGCGATGGCTAATTCGGCTACGGCCTGAACCACCCATTCGAAGTTTTCCGGTCCAACCGACTTGAGATCAGCATCCGGAGCCGGGTTAAGAAAATCGATGGCATAAGGGATACCATCCTGAACAGCGAACTCTACGGTATTGAGATCGTAGCCAAGGGCACGGCAGAGTTTCAAGCTGTCGGCCACGACCCTCTGGTAAAGAGCAGGGTCAATAGGTTCAGGGTTCTTGACATACCGTGTCTTCGTGAGGTCGTCTGGGGTCATAACGCATGACGTGGACTTTTTCCCGGCCAACCACATAACAGCGAAAATACTGTTCAAATAGGATAGCCTGCTGAAGAGTCATGCATAAATCTCCGGTTTCATCATAAGCACGAAACAAGTCTTCGGGGGTGTCGACTTTATAGACATTCTTCCAGCCACCGCCGCTATGTGGTTTCAAAAAAGCAGGGAAGCCAATGGTGTCGAAGACTTCTTCCCAATTCAAAGGGAAGTTTAAGTTTCGCATGGAGCGGTCAGTCGTCCCCGGTGGATGATGTTTATGGGGGAGAATCACTGTTCGTGGGACGGCTACTCCGATCTGGGAGGCCAAGGCGTAGTTGAAAAACTTGTCGTCTGCGCTCCACCAGAAAGGATTGTTAATGACTTGAGTGCCGCCGAGTACTGCATTTTTTAAATAGGCTCGATAAAAGGGAATATCGTGAGAGATGCGGTCGATGATCAATCCGATACCCGCTCGGGGCTGCCATTGTTACGGCGCCCAGCTTGATAAATTCAGCTTCAATTCCGGGAGCACTCATCGAATTGATCCGGTCGACCAGGGCTCCGGGAAAGGTGTTCTCCATTCCAAAGAGGATGCCGATCTTTCGCATCAGCGCTCCGATTTAGTATAGGAATTTAACGGCCATTTGATGCCACCAGGGCCAGTCGTGTCCAGTACCATCCCCCCATACGTCCAGATAATGAGGGATTCCCTTCTGGTTCATGATATTCGAGAGCCGAAGGTTTTCATTCAGGCAAATGTCCCGCTCTCCAGTAGCCAAAACAAATTTCCCGAGTGCTTGAAGGCGGTCCCGATACCATGAGTCGTTGAGATTAGGTAGAAAATCGGGGGGGCAATTAAAATAGCAATTGTCATCATAATATCCATTTAGGAACTGGCGAATGTCGAATGCCCCCCCCATGCTGACGCAACCACTAACCAAATCAGGATGCCGGAGCGCGAAATTGACGGAGTGATAAGCCCCAAAACTGCATCCAGTCACCAACGGGGCGCGAGGCGGGTTTCGCACAAAGATAAAGGGAATGATTTCGCGCAAGATGTAGTCTTCATAATCTAGATGGCGCAGCACGCGCACGCCCGGCTCCACTCGGTTGTTGTACCAGCTTTCCTTGTCGACGCTATCGACACAAAAAGCCTGAATTTCTCCATTCTCAAAACGTGATGCAAGGGCCTGGATCATTCCGCGATCCTCGTAATCATAAAACCGTCCCATGGAGGTTGGGAAGACGAGCAGGGGGGTGCCCGAGTGTCCAAAAACAAGGAATTCCATGTCGCGTCCCAATGCAGGACTGTACCATCTATAATATTGCCGATTCATAGCCGTAAATGTCTCAGTATATTTGCTGTAGGCACGGAGGGGAGGGTGATTTCAGATTGCGTTAAGGGATGCCCCCAAGGTCTTCCCACCAGGATGAAAAAAATCATATCCTGTCTAACGAGCCAAAGGCAACCGCAGAATTTAGTTCGGAGGAATGGGGCCGTCGTGACATCTTTTTCAAGTGAGTCTCCGGTAATAATGAATTGTCGCCCCCCATCGCCCCAGCCCGGGAGAGAACACAATAAGGTATCATCCGCTCCTCCTCCCCCCATTGCGCGTAGGGGCGGGGGTGAGGGACCCATCACAATCTTGCGCAATCGCTCATCTAAAATGCCAAAGTACGGTTCGGCCTCTTAATCAGCGAGTCGATCAATTTCCCAGGAGGACGCGATGTCCAATGAACGAAGCTACCATATGACTGCGGAAGCTTTCCGCCTGCATGGTCGAGCCGTAGTAGATTGGATTGCGGATTATTACGAACGCATCGAATCATTTCCAGTTCTGTCGAATTCTCACCCCGGGCAAGTTCGTGCCTCGCTTCCCGATCATCCGCCGATAGAAGGAGAAGCTTTTGAGGCGATGCTTAAGGATATCGACAAGTTAATTGTTCCGGGCATTACTCATTGGCAGTCTCCAAACTTTTTTGGATTCTTTCCCGCCAATGCTTCGGGTCCGTCTATCCTAGGGGAAATGCTTTCAGCCGGCCTTGGGGTTCAAGGGATGTTGTGGGCGACTAGCCCGGCCTGCACAGAGTTAGAGACCCATGTCCTCGATTGGCTGGTTGAGATGCTTGGATTGCCAAGCAAATTTAAGTCAGACGGGGCAGGGGGCGGAGTGATCCAGGATACGGCTTCGAGTGCAACGCTCTGTGCGCTTCTTGCCGCCCGCGAGCGGATTACGAATTTCCAATCCAATCAGCAGGGATGCGAAGGTCGCCTCGTAGTCTATAGCTCAACGCAGGCCCATTCATCGGTTGAAAAAGCTGTGAAGATTGCCGGGCTAGGTAGCGACAATCTCCGCCTTATTGACGTGGACGACCAGTTTGCACTCCGTCCTGAGTTGCTAGCCAAAACGATCGAGAGCGATCGCCAGGCCGGAAAAATTCCTTGCTTTGTTTGTGCTACCATTGGAACGACCTCCTCTAATGCCATCGACCCGATTCCGGAGATAGGCCGCATATGCCGTGAGTCTGGTGTTTGGCTCCACGTGGATGCAGCGATGTCGGGTACCGCCGCTCTCTGCCCGGAGTATCGTCATACCCACAAAGGCATCGAATTAGCGGACAGTTATTGCTTCAATCCGCACAAATGGATGTTCACGAATTTCGATTGTGATTGTTTTTATGTGGCAGACCGGGCAATCTTGATCAAAACGCTAAGTGTCCTGCCGGAATACCTTCGCAATCAGGCCACTGAATCAGGAGCGGTTACAGACTATCGGGACTGGCATATTCCGCTAGGCAGGCGTTTCCGTTCACTGAAACTCTGGTTTGTGATTCGCCACTATGGCGTAGAAGGATTGCGTCACCATGTTCGACGGCACATTGAACTTGCCCAGGAGTTTGCCGGTTGGGTTCGACAATCCGATCAGTTTGAATTGATCGTGCCACCGCCGCTGAACCTGGTTTGTTTCAGGCACAAGGCCGGTGACGATGTCAATCGGCAGTTATTAGAAAATCTGAACCGGAGCGGGCAGCTCTACTTAACCCACACAACTCTCAACGGGCATTACACACTGCGCTTCTGTGTCGGACAAACGAACACGGAAGCCCGCCACGTCGCCGACGCTTGGAGATTCATCCAGGAAACCGCCCATGCGCTTAAGTATTAGGTAGGGCGGCCTCGCCGAGGCCGCCGTTTTTGTGGCGCCAGGGGGAGCCGGGACGCCCTCGTCGAGCTATTGGGTTTTTGGAGCAAACCGTGAGAATGAGGAATGACCTCTTCAGTTTTCAATCTACTGTGTATACTTCAATTCTAACGTGCTTACGAAAGGAGAAATGCTCAATGAGAGAGCTGCTCGTCTTATTGTTAATGGGAATGGTTCTTGTTGTTGAACCGCTCGCAGTTTGGGCGGTGGAAAAAGAAACGGTTCGTCATGTGGTTGTCTTCAAATATAAACAAGGGACAACCGAAGAGCAAATTCGTCAAGTAACGAACGCATTCCGGGACCTGAAGAACACGATCCCCGGAATAGTGTCTTTTGAATATGGCGTGAATAACAGCCCAGAGGGGAAAAATCACGGGTTCACTCACGTGTACTTGCTGACATTTGTGGACGCCAAGGCGAGGGATACTTATCTTCCTCACCCCGAACACAAGAAGTTTGGGGCCCTAATGGCGAAGCTGGGGATTCTGGAAGATGTCTTCGTTATTGATTATGCCCCCAATAACTAGGGATTTCTAAGGATGATGATCTTTGCTCGATACGAAGAAATGGTCGAGCTGAGCTCGCAGGAGCCAGTGGACCCGGAAATCAGATCATGAAACTTGACCTTGTACCATTGCTGCAAGTTCAACGCGATCTTTATCGTATTCCGCGGGGCAGGGAGCGCTTTGAGGAATACCTGCGCATGATGTTAAAAGACGACCGTAGCGATGTGCACCTGCCGCCCCTCATCATCGTGAACCCGATGGCCAAAGACCATGTTCCGGCGCTGCTCGATGCCTTGCTTGCGATCCAGGCAGAGGATGTGGCCGCTCAAGCTGTTTCTCAAGCATCGACACAACTTGTGGGGACGCCAGGGGAATATAAAGTCGCGCTTGTTCTCGCTGATGACGTCATGGGGGGGTGGACGAACCGGTTCACTAGTGAGTTCAGTCTGCGCTTTGAGCTTGTTCCCGGCCTGAAACGCGGTTGGTTGGCTGTGGTCCTGTGGACAAGTGAAGTGCCATCACCCCAAACGGTGCGTGAAGAAGTGCTGACGACTATCTATCGTGTTGCCTACATCCAGCAACACGGCGAGGCCCACACACTTCAGGAGATGATGGCACAGGAGGGCTTCGCCATGGCGAGGGCAGGTTGTACCAGTCCGGTACTGGATGCGGATGATATCTCTTACACGCGAAAAGTGATTGCGCCCCATTTGGAAACTCAACATAGGCCAACAGTGATGGGTTGCCTGTTTGGCGACGAATGCGCCCGAGCCTTAGGCTATCCTCTCCAGGGCTTGAGCGCGCAGGCCGGCTTTGCCTTGGCGTTACACGACGCGCGTGGCATTGCCTCTAAATGGAACTCCGGCTGAATCAATCCGTCTTTACAGCTGCCGACCAGCATGCTAAATTAAGCGCCGCATAGAGAGATGGCGTTTTGGCAATAGATGTGGAAAGTTGGGTGGAATTGAGCATGATTTTTTCCACGCAGTGATCGTCACGCCAGCCGTTTTCTTCAACCCATGCGCCCGTAGCTCAGTTGGATAGAGTACCTGACTACGAATCAGGGGGTCGCAAGTTCGAATCTTGCCGGGCGTACCACCTTTCCAGTTTATTTTCAATTCCTTATAGAAGATTGGGCGGCGACTTCAGGATTGGAGTTTTGATTGCTGTGCCCACCATCTGTGCCCACCTTTTGGCGATCGGCCAATTTCTTGAATGCATCTGAGATCACCCGACCCTGCGGATGAACATAACGCTGTGTCATTGCAATAGAGGAATGGCCCGCAATTGTCCTTAATGCAAACGTGTCGCATTCTGGGGCAAGATTGGTTAGTGCCGTGTGTCTCAGACAGTATGGTGGGAACGGCTTCAATCTTTGCTCTGGATTTAGGATACCCTTTTTCTTTGCTTCCTCCGCTGCGGCTTTATTGACGGCATGAATCGCTCTGATGTGTTGGTTCTTGGTCGTGCCTTTTTCCAGATGCCCTGACCTGGATAGAGTTGGATACATCCAGCCCTTCTTTGGGCATCCTTGGCTTCGAAAACGAGACTCCAAAGCCCTCCGGACGAGTGGAACCATTGGCAAAGTTCGCCTAGCTGCTTTTGACTTCCCCTTCGTGACTTGAATGAACCCCTCATCGGTTAGTGAAATGTTCTCCCATCTTAACGTGAAGACTTCCCCAGGTCTGAATCCAAGACAATAAATAACTAAAGCGGCATCTCTCCAGGGTTGGCGACAAGCCATTAGGTATTCACTAAATTCAAATTCAGTAATGTGCCGTTCCCGCTGTATTTCGCCTTTAGCCAGTTCTATCTTGGGGGCGCGATTAATCCTTTCCCATTCTTCTGCAAGTCTGAGAGCGCGCCGAAGAGTCCTAAGACCTCTATTCACAGTACTAGCGGAGTACCTACGTAGCTTTGTCGCAAAGCTCATCGCGTGTTGGCTGTTGATCTCATCCAGACGGAGCTTTGCAAGATGCGACTCATCCAACATCTTCACACCAAGAGTGTAGTAGTCTAAGGTCTTGGGGGACTCCTTGAACCTGCCCTCGGTATAGGGAAGAAACTCATCATTCAGAAATTGCTTGAGTGAAGGAACTACTTTAGGTTTCAAGATCCCGAAATTCCCTTGTGCCAGTTCCGTGCGGATCTTGGCTTCTATCGGATGGGCTGCCTTCTTAGTCATTGCTCCAGTGCTCTTCCGGATGGTCTGCCCTCGCCATTGGAATTTGCACCAGTAGTATTTAGACCCTGGTCTTTTGTATAGCATAGTTATTACCTCCGCTTATTAGATACCCTGCCATCAGTAGCTAGTGTTGTGATTCATAAATAGGTTTATTTATTCGCATGGCGGTTGTATGATGCTTCCCATGAGAATAGCCGAGCGAATCGTGTTGTCGCCTGAAGAACAAGCCACGCTTGAAACCTGGGAACGTGGGCGGAGCTTGCCTTTGCGGATGGTCCAACGAGCCCGGATTATCCGATTGGCTGCCGAAGGGATGCGAAACGAGGAGGTGGCGCGAGCCGTTGGCGTTTCGTGCCCAACGGTGCATTTGTGGAGGCAGCGTTTTTTGGCGCTGCGCCTGGCGGGATTGGAGAAGGATGCTCCACGCCCGGGACGCCTGCCGTGCATTTCTGCCCGGAAGGTAAGAGCTGTTATAGAAGCTACGCTGCACACTACACCGGCGGGGGCCACGCATTGGAGCACACGCAGCATGGCAAAAGCCCAAGGGTTGAGCCAACCCACCATTCATCGTATTTGGAAACAACACCGTCTGCAGCCGCATCGAGTAGAGACTTTCAAGCTCAGTCGAGACAAGCGCTTCCTCGAAAAGCTTCACGATGTTGTGGGACTGTATTTGAATCCTCCGGACAAAGCTCTGGTCCTTTGTGTGGACGAGAAGAGCCAGATTCAAGCGCTGGACAGGACCCGACCCTTGCTGCCTTTGCGTCCTGGAATCCCAGCTCGCCAGACTCACGACTATAGACGCAACGGCACAACGACCTTGTTTGCCTCGCTCAGTATGCTCGACGGCAAGGTCATCGGGGACTGCATGCCTCGCCACCGCCATCAGGAATTTATTCGCTTCCTGAAGCACATCGATAGAGACACGCCAGCTATGCTGGACCTGCACTTAATCGTGGATAACTACGGGACCCACAAGCACCCTCGTGTCCAATCGTGGCTCCAGCGGCATCCTCGTTTCCATTTGCACTTTATTCCTACTTCCAGTTCCTGGCTCAATATGGTCGAACGCTGGTTCCGCGAGATTACCGACAAGCGACTGCGTCGAGGAACCTTTGAAAGTGAGCGGGCTTTGATTAACGCTATCAACGCCTATATTGCTAATCACAACCAAAACCCAAAAGCTTTCGTATGGACCGCTTCTATCGAAAGCATTATGCGTAAGATCAAAATAAATAAAGAAGCGTTAGAATCACCACACTAGCTTTTCCATCCTGGCCTTGTCGCGTCTTGCCCTCTGATAAAGCGTGTTCGGCTTCACCTTGTCGTCAGCCAGACGCGGCCGGCCAGTGGAATGCTTGCCCACTTCCCGCATGTGGTCTTGAAGCTTCTTCAGGCCGTATTTCTTTACTCGAGCCTTCCAGCCCTTCTTTCCCATGATGCTTGCGACCTTGCTTATCATGTCATCGGTTGGCTTCATAGTAATTAAGATACTAACTTAAGCGAATTTATTTGTCAAGACAATTATAACAAGGGAATCGAACCGAGTGGGAGCTGAGAGAACTGCAAGCGTTCCCCACGCCTCTAGGTGAGCAAAGTTCACAAAATTTGACTCGCAATCTTTCTTTGTCCGGGAGCATAATTGGATACAGTTTTCTAGATTACTCTCCATCCGGCTTTTCTCTTCGTCAAGGCGTTGTTTTTCTACCATCCTGATCGACCTCAGAGCACCGTGGACAGTGCCAAAGAGGAACTAAGATGAAAAGGTTGAAGTGCTTTCCTCTGAGACAAAATCCAAGCCTAATTCCGTGCCTTTGTGTGATTATCTCGTGTTTGCTTATCCCGTCGGCATTGTCAGCAGATTTCGATTCTGGATATCGCGCATACGAAAAAGGTGATTACGCAACTGCACTGAAAGAGTGGAGACCACTTGCCGAGCAAGGTGATGCCCGTGCCCAGTTCTTGCTCGGCAAGATGTATGCAAACGGTCTAGGCGTGCCTCAGGACGACAAGGAAGCTGTTATATGGGGCATCCTGGCTGCCGAGAAAGGTCACAGTGGTGCACAGTCCTTCGTCGGCGCAATGTATGCAAACGGTCGCGGCGTGACTCAGGACGAAAAGGAAGCAGCCAAATGGTATCGAATGGCTGCCGAACAAGGTGTAGATGATGCACAGTACCTTCTCGGTGCCATGTATGAAGAAGGTGGAGGGGTTCCTCAGGACGACAGGGAGGCGGTGAAATGGTTTCGGCTGGCTGCCGAACAAGGTCACAATAGTGCACAGGTCTCCCTCGGCGCAATGTATGCCAACGGTCGCGGCGTGCCCCAAGACGACAGGGAAGCAGTGAAATGGTACCGTGTGGCTGCCGAACAAGGCGACGCTAGTGCCCAATTCAAACTCGGCGCGATGTATCTATTAGGTCGAGGCGTGCCTCAGGACTATGTACAGGCACATATGTGGCTCAACTTGGCAGGAGCAAATGGCAAAGGCGAGGCTGCAAAATTACGGGATGAGCTTGCGGAAAAGATGACTCCGCAACAACTTGCTGAAGCACAGCGTTTAGCCGGGCAATGGAAAAAGAAGTCGGCTCCAACTCCTTCCCCTCCAGGGTTGCCAGACAATGAACCAGAAACTGTCGCCTCGCATTTCTTCTTCTGGAACTGGTTTTGTCTGCGGTATTGATTTGATTGCGACGAACTACCACTTCATTCAAAATGGCTCAAAGTGGGAGATTACCTTTCCGACTTCTGGAAGAACCTACCAGTTACAATTGGTGACAGCAGACAAAACCAATGATCTTGCCGTTCTGAGGATCATACATAGGAGATCAGGCGAAACAGGTAAACCGAAGCCACTAAGATCTCAGCTTTCTCTCCAGCGAGGATCGGCAAGGAACTCTACACCATTGGTTTCCCCTTGGGTGATCTTTTGGGAAGCAGCCACAAAGTTGCAACCGGTGTGCTGAGTTCTTCAGTGGGAATCGACGACGACCCAAGGATGTTTCAAATTACAGTACAGATTCAGCCGGGGAATAGCGGTGGTCCAATATTCAATAGTAAAGGACAAGTGATAGGTATTCTCGTTTCTACCCTAAGTTCTGAATATCTTTTCAAAGCCCAAGGGCACATCCCCCAAAACGTCAATTTTGCTATAAAGAGCGACTATCTTCTGGCCCTGATTCCGCAAAGATCACCCCCTCAGAAGGTTCAGACAGGTAGTCTTTCTAATTTGTCACGGGCCGATCAAGTGGAGGCTTTGAGAGACAGTATTGGTCAGGTGAAGACAGTCGGTGGGAGTGTGAAACGTAAAGGTGAAAACTAAGTTGCGGATAGGTCATCTATTTGACTTATCTTTGTCAGGGGACACTAGTGATTCTGGCGTTATGCCGGTGACTTTTCGAAGTTGAGGGGGTCTAGGATCGGGCGGTTTTAGAAGGACAGGATTAGGCAAAACATTGGCAACTGGGTCGGACAAGTTCTCCTGGGGGCGAGATAAAACGAATGTGAACGAGATTTCGCGCCGATTAACATTGATGTTTTCAACCACTTTGCCTTCTGTGCGATCGAGCATTTCTTTTAAAAAGGTAGGCTGTTCACAAGAATTCAGAATTGCGTTTGCCGCGATGAAACGGCCGGCACAAATTGATCCACTGGATTTGTCAGCCTTCATTCGTTCAAGAACTAATGCGATCTCTCGGACCTTTTCGATTGGCATCTCGAGCAATTCTCGAATGTGATCTGAGATCGACTTGCTTCGCCCCGAGCGGGGAGAATGACCTTTCAACCATCTGCCGCCTTTGTCACGCCCGGCGGCCGCGGCTACGTCATAACCTGGTGATTCAGAATGACTGTTTTTGTCCATAGCGATTATGCCTCTAGCCTATCAAATACGATGCTTAATTTCTAATTTCTTCCACTCGCGCATGCGAATTACCCCAAATTTTGCCATTTCTGGAAAGTCTCACTCGCCTTGACTTCGATCAGCGCTAGCCGTTCGGCTTCATCTCTGGGAAATCCAGCGTCATACTCAAGGACCGAAGCCCTCTCGTTATAGAAATCAATCATCTCCCCCAATAGCTCAAGGGCTTCCGCGTTTTGTTCTTCAAGTGGCCTTATTGCATTCCCAGACGAGGGACAACCTGCACCGCAAGAGTTCGCTTCAGTCGTATTCAACAGAGTCAGGATTTCAGGCTTGAGCTTGGTTATCTCACTTTTTAGATCCGGTGTGAAAGCTCCCTTTGGTCCCCGCCAGCGAAGTCGGTCACCCTCTGATGTTAGGTCAATCTTGCGCCGTCCAAGCTCCTCCAGCACAGCCGCAGCAGTCATAGAACCCCCTCTTCAAATAACGAAAAATCTTCTTCTAGTCCCCCTTTCCCCTGTTTCCATCCGGTACACCGGTACATTGCCCACTGGATGCCCGTTTTCGACATTTTTCGATCCGGTACAAGTGTCTCGCCGTACCGATAATGTTTTTGGCTCACAACCCGCACTGGAAGCGAAATGTACCGGGTGTACCGATCCAACTAATGGGAGATACCGCAAAAAGGAATCTTCGAAGTCTTTGAAAAGGTATCCGCGTGTTTTGCCTCCGTCTCTGAATTGCGTCGGCTTCACTCCGAAAGGTCGTAACAGGGTTGCCAGTTGGTTTGCAGTAATAGCCTTCCCATTCTTCCATTCTGGCCAGGGACGGTCTTCCATTTCGCCTAGCGCCTTCACAATCTCAGCCGATTGAAGCCGGTCGGTATCTTGGTCCTCAAACAGCGCATGAATGTCCATCAGGACTTGGACCCGTACCGAGTTAATGACGTCTTCCCTTGTACCAGACAGGAGTTTTGCGGACTGGCGAGCCAAATCCGGCCACTCCCCCCCGGCAACATCGGCAATGGCAAGTAAGGGTCGCCAATTATCGTTAGCACGGTCATGCAGGAATGCCAGGTCCGGAGGATCAACATCACGGACGACAGTCAGGTTATCCTTAGCCCATCTGGTGCATTTCTGCCGAATATCGGCTAGGAAGGGTGCAGTCTTCCTATGGGAAAAACGTGCTACCTTCTCTCCAGGGGCTTTTCTTTTCATTGAAACCATAATGGAACGATCTTCAATAGTAGATGCGAACGGCCCGATTTTAGCCAACACTTTGGGACACCACGTTCGGAAGGTTCTCGGTTCATTATCATCCCCAACAGACCGGATGACGAACGCACCAGACCTTCGATGACCGCTGTTAATGATGCCCCGAAGCTCCTCGTTTTTCTCCAGGAATGTGTCCGCCTCATCGATCAGCAATGTTGGCCGGGACTTTTCCACAGTCCGGAACATGGCCGCTGGTGTGATGTTTGCTGCAGGAAGACGGCGGGAGACGAGTTCACACAGAATCTCCAATAGCAAGGTCTTTCCACAGCGTTTTTCAGGGGAAGTAATCCCGAGAATCGGAAGGATATCCGTAGCGTCAATCAGATAGGTCAGCATCACCCACAGTGCAATTGCTTGAGCGACCCCCTCCAGGAGGATGACGTAGCGGGTCAGTAATTCTGCAATTTCGGTTAGTAACTCGCCACCGTCCACCGGATCGGACCAAGGTTCCGGATCGGTGAGAATGATAGCTTCACCGTGCCCTTCATCATACTTGTCTCCAGGTTTCTTGCCCAGTGCTCCATCTACCAAACCTACTACCCCTTTCATTCCAAGTGCATTCAGCTGTTCGATTATTGCCAACCGTGCCAGGCTTAGCCTGTAGCCTGTTAACTCACAAGCATGATTCGCAACCCAAGAGATAACAGACTCAAGGTCTTTGAAAGATGGCTTTACCTTTAAGTCGAAAAGGCCAGATGGCTTGAGCCAGTCGAGAATGGTTGGCTCTTTTGTTAATTCTTTCCTGTCGTCTTTGTCCTCAGACACCCCCGGTGTCCACTCCGGCGTGGATTTGATCAATTCCAGTAGCTTTTCCTTGTTGTTTCCCTCAATCTTCGCCCAATCAATAATGTCCCCCTTCTCCACAAGTCCAGGTAAGTGCGCAATCCGTATTGTCTCTGCCTTGCCTACGAGCGCACGTGCCAAGTTCAAGGCATACTGTGTGCCAGGCGCATCGTTGTCCGGCGGAATGGCAATTCTTTTACCGGTGAGATGCTGAATCATTTCCTCATTCAACTTGCTCTGTGCCCCGGCATCCAGGCAGGTAGCTGTCAGCCCCCAGGAGGCCAATAGGTCGGCTTTGGCTTCACCTTCAACGATGATGATAGATCTTGCCTTGATCACTTCCTGCAAATTGTACAAGACTGGGCCACAACCCCGCCCAGATTGCCTCTTCTCGGATGAGTCCATGTGGTAGAAGGCGAATTCTTTTCTTCTACCGTCGCGCCCGGGTTCGGTCCGTTCCTTGGAGTAAAGCAACTTGCCTTGAACATCGCGATATTCAAATTTTGCAACAAGCATTGGTTTAGGTGGCTTTGCTTCAGTAATTCCGGCTACTGCTGCCAGTTCCTTCAACGCTGTTTGGAAATCAACGCCCTTTACCCTCTTATAGAAATCGAAGACATCGCCTTTTGCGTCACAGGCAAAGCATTTGTAAAGCCCGGTCTTTAAACTGACAGAGAAGCTTGCCGCATGGTCTTCGTGAAACGGGCAAAGCCCAGTTGCTTGCTGGCCGTTCGGCTTCAGGTTGCGGACGTGCCCCCGAAAGAGTCTTTCAACATCGATTCGACAACGAACAAGCTCAATATCGATCATTTCTCTTCAAGATTGAAAAGCTGAATCAAAAAACTGGTAAGCTCGTCAGAAATAAGACCACGTATCCCGGCCGCCACGATCAATCGCTTAAGCTCGCTTTGTGAAGCGTTAACGGCTATCTCAAGTCCTAATCGCTTAAGTGAAAGTATGATTTGCTCAGATGCTTCTTCTCTCATTGGGAATTGTCTCTCTCATTCCCCCTTCACACCCTGCCTATTCTTATTAATGAAGGTTTCCAGATCTTCGCTCTTATACCGCACCAAGCGGCCGACTCGAATGAATGGAAGTCCACGGCCCTCGAACCTCCACCTACGAAGACAAGGTTTCGTAACTTCCAGCTTTTCAGCAACTTCTGTTTCCGTCAGCAGTTTCATGTGTCACCCTCTCAAAATTCATCTTAATGAGTCACAGCATAGTTGTTCAGTGCGAAAAACTCACGGTACTCAGGGGAGAATTTTTTTGCTTCTGAGTTACTATTCGTATTTATTGATGCTGGGGTTTTTCTTGAAGGCGCGTAATAGATTCCGTGGTTGTTTGAGTGGATAACCGGCAGATTCGAGGATCATTTCGAGGCACTTGCATAAAGCGCCATCCTCGGATTCGGTGATGCGGATTTTGAACTTTTCAAAAATGTCAAAGAGAGACTTTACCATCCATAGGCTCTCTTGATCGTCTCTGCGTAATTTTGCATATTTGGACTGTGACCTAAGAGCTTCACTGGTTTCTTCGATTAGCTTTTGTAGGTCCTTCCTCAACTGAAGCTGATCGAGACCATCTCTTTTTAGGGGAAGCAGGCCTATCGCCTTCTTGATATCGCCAAACCGTATGGGTCCCTCTTCAAGTAGTTCGAGAAGTCTTTTGGCCGTGTTTTGGAGTTTTGCCAGGAAGGCTTTATGCTGCTTAACAGTGCCATCCCGCGGCTTCAAGCGCATACTTTCTTTGAAATTGTTAGTCTGTATTTCGATTTGTCTGACGAAATCGCCGCTATTGCAGATCTTCCTCAGCTCACTTCTAGTAAATGGGTCAAAGCTGATGGCTTCCTCGAAGGGGACGTATTTAGCTCTGGCTTTTCGTATGTCGTATTTGGTCCTTGGCATTTACCGCTTCCCCGGCATCCCGCTTTGTCACGTCTGGTGCGCTATCAGCCATTATCCACTCTCAGCGTATTCTATCACAACGCATGTATCAATTCGGGTTGTGCTCTATGTGGGGAAGACCTACCATTTCTTCAACCATTTTCCTTCTTTGAAGCTAAGGGGAAGAAGGTCATGCTGGACGATCGTACATCGCGCCGGTGGTTTTTTCGTTCAGCCAAGGAGAGGATCATGATCAAAAGATGCTTAGCTACTGCAATCGCCATATTCGTTGTTAGTATGCCCACAGTTTCGGGACAGAGCGTCAACCTGGAACCCTTCCGTGGGATTGGCCCTATTGGGGTGCTTATCGAAGGCCTGCGCGATGAGGGCAGAAGGGCTAACATTTCTGATGAGGAACTACAAGCATTTGTTGAGTTGAAGCTGCGGCAAAGCGGAATCCCCTTGCGCAACATTAACGATTCCACAATTGAATCGCCCTACATCTACATCAATGTGAATCTCATGTATCTGGAACAGATAGACCACTTCACATACTCCATTGAAGTTTCCCTCAACCAGGCCGTGCGACTTCTTCGGAACGACAATACTGTGACAGCTAAGACCTGGAGTAGAGAATCCGTGAATATCATTAAAAGAGACAGGGTAAGCGCAGATGTCAGGAATACGATTGACCGCCTTTTGACGCTCTTTCTCAACAGTTATCTTTCAGCAAACCCGAAAGACAAGAGGTAGTTAGCCGAACATTTATAATGACCCCCATCGTAAAGAAAAATCACTTTGCCATTAAGGAGTTGGTTGAACAGAGCAAGGTCCATTTGCTCGGAGAGGTCTGAATTTGGGTGCTTCAATTCAACTAGTTGATTTCCATTCCTACCAATAACGGCTCAGTTTCAATTTACGTTAAATAAGGAAAACTTTTTGAGGTTGAACAGACAGACGCCTTTCGTCGAGTGGGCATTACTGGGGATCTTCTTCACTTGCCGCTTCTCCCGGCTTCTCAATATTTAAGGTTGTCGGGCGGGGAAGTGAGAAGTTGCTTCCTTTTCGGGGATCAGCCTAGTCCGGCAAAATCGATGATTTGACTCTCGCTGGAATGCGTCCCGCCTTGTCATTGCCGCGCTGTTGCACATTTCTTACTCTCGTGATTTAAAAGTCCAGTTCTGCCTCTTTTCAATAATTTTGGCCTCGCATTCCAGCAATTGGTGAATTTCATCAGTCATCGGCTTGGGCTTCTGAAAATCCCAGTCTGGATCAAGCTCGTAAATCACGTATCCCTGATGAATTGACTGATTCCGCTCCAAATACTGCTTCAGTCCAAAAGATCTGACACCCCCGGCCGTAGTCGATGCATGATAAACCCTTGCATTTTCTAGCGGGCGTTCCGATGCACCTATAGGAAGTGGGTCCAGTTGCAGAATAATTGAGTGAACTAATCCCATACTCCCGCTACTTGGATAAAGATCAAGATATCTATCGCTCGCCACGGCGAAAAGAATGTAATAGCCACTGTGTAGGGTCTTCATGAATTGCAGCAGAGCCTCTTTCTTTAAGTATTCCAAATCAAAAGTAACGTCTGCCATCTTATATAATTTGCAAGGAAAATTCCTGTCCGCCAGAAGGACTTGGGGGCTTAATTTAATTAATTTCCGGGCTGTGCTCACACCACACCCTTTCAGTTCCACTCTCACAAGCGGTTCCGGCTCGAATGCCAGCCACTGATCGATATAATGCTTCCTCAAACTGAACCCAACGTGGCCGCCGTAATATCGAAGGCGGTCCATGACGACAGTTTTATCCGGCAGCCCTTTCCCATAGATTTCACAGATCACCAGCTGCAGCCACACAAGACAGTTGACGGTCTTGTGTGGGTATCGGGGATTCGAATCCCATGCGTTTCTTCCTTCGCCCAGCACGTCCTCGTAAACAACCTTTACACTTGAAGTCAACCTGATGGCGTCAGCAAATCGCTCACTAAGGGTCTCACTAGAAAGACCTTGAGACACTTTACGGCGACCTGTCTGCTCATAATTGGAGGAAGCCGCCGCTGAGAAGGAGTTGGAATCACGCTTCAAGAATTCATAGATCTTGCTAACATTATTTACATAGGCGATTGTTTCCGGATTCTGAGGAATATCATTATATTTTTTGACAATAGTCTCGCCAGCATTGTAGCCGGCTAAGATCAATGAAATATCACCGTGGAAGACTTGAGATAACATTTTTACCAATTTTACCCCTCCATCGATGTTTTCTTGTGGATCAAAAGTATCACGAACCCCAAGGTTTCTAGCTGTTTTTGGCATAAGAGCCATCAGACCCATTGCTCCAGTGGTCGAAATCGCGTTGGAGAGGTAATTGGACTCATACATTGCAATCGCTTTAATTAAGAAAGCGTCCACATCATATTTCTTCGCGGTTGTCTCAATCATTTCGTCGATCTGTTCCGCGTTAAAATGTTCAAATTTCTTGTCTGATTTTAACAAAAGGACATAAGCGGTGATCCTCTCCCTTAAATTAGTCCTGTAGCTGTGCCCAAACAAATCTTGCTTGATGGGAAATTTGTAGGACAAATAGCTTTGGATGATCAATGAACACAGGAGGACTAAGGAAACCAAAAACCAAATATTCTTAACGATTCGAATTGGTCTCATCTTTCAGCCCTGTGGGGCAGTTTTCAATGAATGGTCGGTTATACATTCACTGATCAATTCAAGGAGGTCTATTAGAAAGGAACTTCGGCCGAGACTTATTTGCATAGACTTAAAGGGGAGTAACCACGGAGAAGGAGTTCAGTAGCATGTAAAGCCTTTCGAAATCAAATCCTAAGGGATCAGACTTGCGGCCCAGGGGCAAGGCGATTTGCCTATGAGAGACAATTCGACCGTCAGGAATTTGATATCGCTGTCGCAATTGAAAGATTAGACGAGCCACAGCTTCATACTGGAGGTCTGGGTAAGGATCGGTCCCGTCATTTAGATTTACTAGCTCAATTCCTACACTGAAGTTATTCACGTCTGTTTCTCCGTCAAGCTCTGAAATCCCCGCATGCCAGGCACGCCGCTCGAGGGGAACAATCTGGAAAACTCGTCCTTCTTTCCCCACTACGAAATGTGCGGAGACCAGTGCTTTGGGATATTGAAATGCTCTTATCGTGGCGTCCAAAGTATGTTGGGTACTGGCATGAAGCACTACACAATTGATGTGGCTATCTTGTGGCCTCAAGTCATAATTGGGAGAATGCCTGTAGGCATGAAGTATCGTCGTCAAAGCAAGCTCACGGTTGATCTGATACCAGTGCAAACCGAGAGTAGCGAACACACTCCAAAAAGCTACGCAAAGTAACACTTCCAGGCTTACAAGTCGTCTCAGTAAGCCGCCCCTGGCCCGTGTGGCTACTCTGAGGGCTCGAACCCCCAGAGCAATCGCCAAGATAACCCCACATGTAACCCCGATGACTATCAAAAGACCAACCTTGTTCCATTGACGCACGGCTCCTTTGGAGTATTGTAAATGTGCCTCGTCCTGCTGGTTCTGCGCGTTTTGTTGAGGCTCGGACGCGTTGGCTGAGAGGCGAAGAAGAAGCTGTACAGGGATGGCCTTGGCCTGGTCAGTATCACTCACGGGGTAACGATCTCCCCAGAAGTAGTTCATCAGATTTAGGGAACGATGCTGCCCGACGGAGAGCTGGTAGAACGACAGGCTTCGGATAGGTCGCGGAATCAAGCCCGCCAGCATAGCGCTTTCCGCCAGAGTCAATTCCTTAGGTGTCTTGTGAAAATAATACTGAGCTGCGTTGCTGATCCCATGTTGCTCCATGCCGAAATCGATTAGGTTGAGATACAATTCCAGAATTCGTTGTTTGGAGAGGAGTCTTTCCATCTCAAAAGTAAGGATGACCTCTTGCGCCTTGCGGCTGAAAGTGCGCTCTTTCTTCAAAAATACGTTCTTCGCTAGCTGCTGAGTAATAGTGCTGTGCCCAGTGATTACGCGGCCCTCGCTCATGTTCAGCCGAAGGGCGCTATGGAGAGCTTTCCATTCGAAGCCATGGTGTTCATAAAATCCGGGATCTTCCGAGGCTATTGTGGCGTCCTGCATCGTGGTAGAAATATCAAAGAGAGCTACAAACCCAGGAGGAAAATCAGGAGGAGTACCATTGTTCATGTACGGCACGATCTTATTGACCAGGCTGCGATCGTAATACCCTGCTCCAATCCCTAAAACAAGAGCGACGCCCACTAGAGATCCAATCAGCAGCAGTAAGTTACGCTTTTTTCTGAAAGCCGCTAGCTCTCTCCTAAGCAACGTATGCCCCTGGGAGCCCGTGGGCGACTGGATGCCCACGGAGGCGACAGTCATTGCCAAAGCCATTGTTCCGCCGACAGAATCGCAGGTCATAAAAGGATGGCCAAGTGGAGTGACAAGTATCGCCGCGTAGAGCGAACTGATGGAACCGGCCCACAGGGCAATATCCACTTCCTGGGCTTCATTAGCCACATCCACTCTCACACGGAAGAGCCTCATCACCCCAATCCCGACCGCAATCCAAAGTACTAACCCTAAGGCCAAAACCGTAATAAGTCCGAATTCCGTGGCAACTATAGGGCCGAAAGGTTCCAAGAGCCATTGCTGCGTGGCAAGAGTTCCTTTCGTCCTCGCCTGGCCGACGGACACTGCAAGAATCCCCAGGGCGCTCCCGAAATATAAAAGAGATGCAGGAAAGGAATGCTTCTTGAAGTGAGAAAGAACTGGCGCAAAGCGTTGCCGCTCGCACAGGAACATCATTGCCAGCAAAGCAAGTATCAGACATGTCGCGAAGGAAAGGACATGAGTAACACCCAATTGAGTTTTCCAGTACCATCCCAAACCCAGTCCCAGCATGGAGGCATCCGAAATGCGGAACTGTACAGAACGGCCTACGTTTAGCCAGAGCAGAATCCCGAACAATCCTACTATGACGATGCTGCAGAATCGGGTCAGCACGGCGCCTCTCCTCTTTTGGATGCTGCCTTGGACCCCGCTGGGCGGCTCAGCCAGCCAGACTGCTAAGCTCGATACAATTACCACAACCAATACTACGAACACGGCCCACAGCTTTTCTGACTGAACACTGTGCATGAATAAACTGACCGCTCCCGAGACTACCACAGCGGCATATAGTTTCTCATTCCCATCCCTGGGTCGTCGCCTCGCACTGAGAAGAGAAGCTACGCCGAAGGCAAGAGAAGAAGCCGAGACGCCCGGAAAAATCCCAAGCTCTTTCGGAAGGATCCCCAAAAGATCACCCACTGTCAGGAATAGTCCAGCCCCGAGGAGAGAGTCACGCCAACGCCCAGGCCTCCACGTCAAGAACAGAGAGACAAAACCTCCGGCGACGACGATGGTGGTGGCGAAACATGCCGTATAAGGATATGGTTCCATGGTTGACAGCAGTAAATCCTTCATGGTCCCTTGGAGCCAAAGCAGGTAGGCAATACTCAGGACAACCAATGCAGCTTGCAGCGGACAGTCTCCGGGTCTTGGGTAGTTCTCAGGAGGACAAGAAGTGCTGTGCATTCTTCCTAATTCTGATTTCAGACTTTTTTAGATTTGTTGCTTGGCTGAAGTTGTCATCTAACTCCATTAAGTTTGTTTGACCGGCTGCCCCTGGATAGGAATTAGCTGCGCTTTGTCATTCATTCCGCGAAGCGTTAGGTTACGGACCTTCAGAACTTATACCCCAGAACTAACCTGCAGCCACTCGCCTTTCCACCCATCCGCTATCGACGCCCAGTGAACAGGATGCCCCAGAAGCCATCGATCAACCTGCACGTCTGCCGTATGTCGTCTTAAATATTTGCATTATTGGTGCTATTGAGACGAAGGGCAAGAAGAAAGTCAGCAGCCCTACTTCCGGAGGTGGACGAAGGTAGTCTTGATGATTTGTTCGAGCAAAAATGTGCTATCCGACAAAGTTGGGTTCGGATCTGCCGACTTTTGAAACAGTTTGGCTGGGGCTGCCAGCTACCGGCGGGCTGGCTTTAGAGCCTGATGAAGAATCCATCCAGCACTGTAGGAGGCGTCGGACGTCGACCACCCTTTGGATCCTCCAGCCGGTACCTCTGAACGGTCCGAGGATACACCTGAATTCCAAGCTTCAAGCGGTGCTCCGCCGAGATGCGGGCTTGTCCCGAGGTCGAATTATCGTAAGCCATAGCCAGAATGAGTTGAAGAAGATTTTTGGGAATTTGCGGTCTGCCGAATGGTCAGGATTTCCGATTGCCAGAGCAATTTTAACTCTTGGCGATGCTGCCCCAAAGAGGTCTTTGGCCGAACCAAAATCAAAGTCTTTTTGCGATCAAACAGTCTTGCCGCTAATGTCATAATGAGTCGAGTGGCATCGGTGGTCCTTTAAGGTCGAACTTGACGTTCCTGGTAGAGGGCCAGTTGTTTGCGCAGGAAAAGATTCTAATTAAGCCGGGTGGATCTGGACACGAGGAGGGCGCTTAGGAATCGGACGAAGTCCAAACTGATGTGGAAAAGGGTCACCGAAGCATGCCCAAAGGCATTGTATGCAGAGGACTGGAGTCCACACGGACGCTTAAAATTCAACCCCTTATCAAACTTGGAAAATATTTGCGTCGGACACCTATAGAAAGATCAGTGCATTGGCAACGATCTGACACCCGAATCGGTGGCATTCAGGAAATGGCCGCGAGATGGGTTGAGGTGTTCTCATGACCTAAAGTACCAAGAGACAGGCCGGATTCAAAATTTCTCTAAATCGACTGGAATCAAGGGATACCGGGCTTTTAGAGTGGACAACGTTTACTCAGTAGGCTCGGTCCTTTCAACGAAGAGCTCAAGAATTGTAAATGCCAAGCCAGCGAGGGTGGGAGTCTCAAAAAGGCGTCGCACTGGAAGCTCAATCTGGAAGGAATGGCGTACGCGAGAGATCATTTGCATAGCGAGCAGAGAGTGTCCTCCGAGTTCGAAGAAGTTGTCGTCAACGCCCATTGGCTGCGTTCAGAACCTCCGCCCAGATACTGGCCAGCATCTCCTCGATCGGGTTGCGCGGTTCCACCAAGCCTCTTTCCAGACCGGACCGTCTCGGGTCGGGGGCCGGCAAGGCTCTTCGATCGACCTTGCCGCTGTGGGTCAACGGCAGGTCATCCAGAATTACAAAAGCGGAAGGAACCATGTAGTCCGGCAATCTCTGCTTGGTGAAATCCCGTAGCTCCCTGACCGAGACACTCTGTCCCGGCTTTGCAACCAGATAGGCCACCAGACGCTTCTCGCTCGGCCCATCCTCCCGCGCCAGAACTACCGCCTCACCCACCTCCGGGTGATGGCTCAGGGCTTCCTCGATTTCTCCCAGTTCGATCCGAAATCCGCGGAGCTTGACTTGGTCGTCAATTCGTCCAAGGAATTCGATGGTCCCATCAGTACGGTATCGGGCGAGATCGCCACTTCGATACAAACGAGCGCCCGCCTCGTTGTTGAAAGGATCGGTGATAAATTTCTGAGCCGTAAGCTCTGGCTGGTTCAGATAGCCTCGGGCCAGGCCGAAGCCTCCGATGTACAATTCCCCCGGCACTCCGACTGGGAGTAGTTGCTTGTATTGATCCAACACATACGCTTGCGTGTTGGCAATGGGACGGCCAATCGGGATGACACGATCATCAATGGCGGCCACTTGCTGCACCAGAGACCAGATGGTGGTTTCTGTGGGGCCATAGAGATTCCAGAGCGAAGCGCCCATCCCCAGTAGTTTCCCGGCAAGAACCTGAGAGAGCGCTTCTCCACCACATAGGATCTTGAGATCATTTTTGCCCTGCCAGCCAGCCTCGATCAGTAATCGCCAGGTCGCCGGAGTGGCTTGCATTACTGTGACTCGATAGTTTTCCAAAGTGGCCGCCAACTGAGTGCCATCCGCCGCCGTTTCGCGACTCGCTAGAATCAGGCGGGCACCCACGCATAACGGCAGGAACAGTTCCAGAGCAGCAATATCAAAGGACAGAGTGGTTACAGCCAGCAAATTGTCCTTTTCCGTCATCCCGGGTTCCTGCCGCATTGAGGTCAGGCAATTAACCAGAGCACGATGAGGAATTTGAACTCCCTTCGGCTGTCCAGTCGAACCGGAGGTGTAGATCACATAGGCAAGGTTGTCGGGACTGTAACAGGGCAAGGGGTCACAGTCGCTGTCCTTTGCGATTCTTTCCCAGTCGGTATCGAGGCAGACAGCGTCCACGGTCGAAAGCAAACTCGCGCGCAGGCGTTCCCTGAGTGAGCACCACTCTGGCTTGGCTGTCCTCCAGAATGAATGCCACTCGCCGCAGGGGATAGCCTGGGTCCACCGGCACGTAAGCGCCCCCCGCCTTTAGCACCCCCAGCAGCGCCACAATCATCTCGAGGGAACGGCCTACGTAGACCCCTACCAGGCTATCCGGCCCCACCCCCCGCTTCCTCAAGTAATGCCCCAACTGGTTGGCTCTTCGATTCAGCTCCTGGTAGGTCAGCCGGTGGTCCTCAAAGATTACTGCCACCGCTTCCGGTGTCCGCTCTACTTGCTCTTCAAACAGCTGATGAATACATTTGTTCCGGGGATATTCCCTCCCCGTGGCATTCCATTCCACCAAGATCTGTCGTCTTTCCTTCTCCGCAAGTAAAGGTAGATCCAAGATTCGCTGTTCCACATCAGCTGCAACGTTTCCCAGCATCACCTGAAAATGTCTCAACATCCGCTCAACAGTCTCGGTGTTAAACAAGTCGGGGTTGAAACCTATGGATATTCGGGTTCCATTATTCTCCTCTATCGCTGTCAACGTCAGATCAAATTTAGATGTCTCTCCCTCTACGTTTAGAGAAGTCAGCTGCAGCCCCGCAAGCCTAAGGTCCGGCCCTGGGTTATTGTGTAAAACAAACAACACCTGAACCAGCGGCGTACGACTCATATCCCGTTCCGGCTGGAGTTCCTCCACCAGTTTCTCGAAGGGGAGATCCTGGTGAGCGTAGGCATCCAGTGCGGTCTTGCGGACCCGTCTCTGTAACTCCCGAAACGTAGGGTTGCCTGACAGATCCGTCCGCAACACCAGAGTGTTCACGAAAAATCCAATCAGCCCCTCTATCTCAGCTCGGTTGCGATTGGCTATCGGCGTGCCGACCACCACGTCTTCCTGCCCCGTGTAGCGATACAACAACACCTGGAAGACTGCCAGCAACGTCATAAACAACGTGGCTCCTTCCTGTCGGCTCAACTTTTTCAACCCCTCGCTCAGCTCCGGCGAAAGGGTCAAACTCTGACTTTCCCCCCGATAGGTCTGAACGGCTGGTCGGGGCCGGTCCGTCGGCAGCTCTAAGACCGGAGGCGCCTCCTCCAGCTGCTTCCTCCAGTATCCTAACTGCCTCTCCAACTCCTCTCCCTGTAGCCACTCCCGCTGCCACAAGGTATAGTCCGCATACTGGATGGAAAGTTCAGGCAGTCCAGGGAGTTTTCCCGTCGTAAAAGCTTCGTAAAAAGCGGATAGCTCCTGGAACAGGATCTCCATCGACCAGCCATCCGAGACGATGTGGTGCAGTGTCAGCAACAAGACGTGCTCTTTGCTGTCCAGCTTCACCAACCGGGCCCGTATCAGCGAACCGGCCGCCAGGTCAAAGGGACGAATCGCTTCCGCCTGGGCCCGCCTTCGGGCTTCGGCCTCTTTCTGCTCCGCGGGCACGGCCGTGAGATCTTCCACGGGCAGGACAAAAGAAGTCATGGGGGTGATGATCTGAATGGGTTCGTCATTCTCGGTGACAAAATTGGTCCGCAGCACTTCGTGACGTCGGATAATTTCCTCCAGGCTCCACTCCAGCGCCGCTGCCTGCAGATCCCCTTTCAGGCTCAAGGCCACCGGAATGTTATAGGCCGGGCTGCCCGGCTCGAGCTGATCGAGGAACCATAACCGTCGCTGCGCAAAAGACAGGGGCAAAGGCCCTGCTCGCCGAACCGGCCGGATCGGAAGGGCAGCCCCCCCTGTCCGTCTTGCTGCACCCTTTCCACGGCCTCCGCCAGACCCGCCACCGTTGGCGCCTCAAACAAACTCCGTAGCGGCAGCTCCACCCGAAAAACCTCCCGTACCCGGGACATCACCCGCGTCGCCAGCAGTGAGTGCCCCCCCCAGTTCGAAGAAGTTGTCTTGAACGCCCACGCCATCCCGCT
>CAWEPG010000002.1:0-906877 GCA_963810905.1 uncultured Acidimicrobiia bacterium
CTACATCCCAGCCCAATGCTTCAAAAAAAGGGTCCAGGAATTCTCTGCGGAGTTGAGTTTCGTTATAGTTCGTCGAGGAGTAAGCTTGCTTATTTTGTCTAAATCTCTCGACAAGTTGGAGAATCGTTTCGGGGACGCTCATGCATGATAAACCTTCTCTCAAAATTGAGAATCATCACATGGGCGAAGCATTTGACCGATTATATCGGTCAAATGCTTCGCCCCTACCCTGACGAATGATTCAGCCTCTTTTATGCAACGAGGACAGGATCTTGACGACAATCTTGCTCAATGGATGTTCTCCCCCCAAATGACAGTTGGGGAGATGACCTTCACCAGGGAAAAAAATTGCAAAACGGCCAGGATACATGGAGAGTTTTTCGTAATTTTCAGGGAGTTCATAGAATTCAACATCTTTGGGTTCCTGATAGGGAGTCGCCACATTTAAATTGGCGATAGGCGCGTATCCAATACTCTCCATGCCGGCGTCCAGATACTGCACGTCAATGTATTTCCGGTGAGATTCAAATTGCCCGGCCTCATCGGGCCGTGATGGCGCACGAACGATAATGGCATAGATATCATCCCCATTAATCGGATGTCTTCCCAGCGGTAATTCCTGATTTTGATTTTTCTCCAAGAACTCGAAGGCTCCTTCCAGTCCTGCCAACCCATTTATGCTCTTCCATTGCTTCAGCTCACCCACAATCATGATTTCCTCCCTAACGGCGGTTCATTGAATTAAGACTGTGACTTTCTCGTTCGCGAGACTCGTTCCGTCTATACTATGGAGAGAATACATCGACTCTCTTCAGGATCACAGGGATTATCGGCAAATGATGACTTCCTCCCGAATTAACATGAATGCACTTTTGTCACTGTAGCCTCTTGGCCAGCAACAATTCTCGACTGACTCGTAGGAAAAATCAGACTGAATAGAGAAAGTGCGTAGGCTGGCAGTCGGTTCTAACAGCACAAATCTTTTCCCAATCCAAGGAATGTGTGTAATTTCTGCGATCT
The DNA here is from genome assembly GCA_963810905.1 of uncultured Acidimicrobiia bacterium. Lineage (GTDB taxonomy): Bacteria > Acidobacteriota > Terriglobia > Versatilivoradales > Versatilivoraceae > CAWBAT01. The sequence goes on from CAWEPG010000002.1 coordinate 1,021, forward strand.
CAATGTATTACATCTCTCGGGAGTTACTCCACCTCGCTCTCCAGTAACCCGTTAAGATCTTGAATTCTAAGGGCTTGAGTAGAACACGCCTGTTATCAAAATAAACCCTCATTTGGTAGAATGGTTGCACCGAGATCAGCGCTTTTTCATGCTTGATGTCAAGAGCGCTACCTCTACTCTTCAAACAACTAAAGACTTGTTGGCCCAAAATGGTCGTTAGCAGCAAGATATTAAGGCATTGGCTTCGTGCATCCTTACTCTTTGTCTTATTGGGAGCACTCTTTCTATATGGACTCTGGCCCTGGCTACGCTTTAATGGATGGTCAGCACGACCAAAAACCCTTGTATTTTACGGTGCCAGCATTGTGGAACGGGTGATGAAGCAAGCAATCTTCCCGACCTTTCAAAGGCTGTGGTTCGAGGAAACCGGGGAGCGAGTGGAGATTATTAGTTCTTTTTCCGGTTCAGGAACGATTACAAACCAACTCCTGATGGGCGTGCCTGCCGAGCTTGCCTTGTTTTCGCTCGAATTGGATGCAGAGCGGCTCAGCACCTCACATTTGGTGGAAGATCAGAGTTGGCATCGCTTGCCGTGTCAGGGGGTTCTCAATCGTACTCCGATTGTGTTCCTCGCTCGCGCAGGCAATCTCCTAGGAATTCATGATTTTGCAGACCTGGTCCGGCCGGGCGTTAGAATAATTCATCCTGATCCCCTCACCTCTGGAGGCGCAAACTGGGCGATTATGGCCGAATATGCGTCGACGCTGAATCAAATCCCGGGACAGCCGCAAGCTGCCCATGATCTGCTCTTGGGTATTTGGAAAAATGTTGTTGCACGTGCCTCTTCGGCTCGAGCGGCACGAACGATGTTTGAAAATGGGTTTGGAGACGTGCTGGTCACCTATGAACAGGATGTACTTTATGATCGGTCGATTGGTATCCTCAGGGGTGAGATCATTTATCCGCAGAGTTCGATTTTATGCGAGCACACCCTGGTTGTGATCGATAAGAACATCCCACTAGCGGATCGTCGTCTTGTAGACACCTTCACCACGTTCCTGTGGAGTGAGGAAGCACAACGTATCTTTGTCAAATATGGCTTTCGAAGTATCAATGATTGCTTGAATGAGGAGAGGTTAGATTGGGGAAATATATCGAACCTGCTTCGGATTGAGGACTTCGGGGGATGGGGGAAAGCAAAAATAGACATCATTGAAGGAATCTGGAAGAACCAGGTTCTAAAAGGAATAACGAGATGAATGTGTCCCAACGCGGTTCCCTGAATATACGGTTTAAAAGGCCATCGGCGGTAATTCCAGTTGGATTTCTGATTCTTTTCTTATTGCCACTGTTGATCTTGCCGCTTGGAGCAATTTTCTTTTTCGCCTTTAAAGGAGGATGGGTAGCTTTTGTTGCTGCCTTGGCAACCCCTGAAGCTCAGTTTGCGTTACGCTTCAGCTTCCTCATCGCCTTTGTGACGGCAGCAATCAATGCCGTACTTGGCACTTATGCTGCTTACGTTCTGAGCAAATTTCGCTTCATCGGTAGGCGGCCCTTGAACATCATGATCAATTTGCCTGTGGCCATTCCCACAGTCGTTGTCGGGACTTCCCTTTTGTTATTATGGGGCCCCATCGGACTCCTTGGGCGTTGGCTTGACCCATTAGGCCTGCAACCCATGTTCACGCCTGCCGCAGTGTTATTGGCACATCTTTTCGTAACATTTCCCTATATGTTGGGGGCAGTAAAACCGGTTCTCGACGAACAAGAAGCTACTTACGAGCAAGCTGCCTATACGATTGGAGCTACTCGCTGGCAGACATTCAGGTATGTCATTCTGCCTTCGTTAAAAGGGGGGCTCTTTAGCGGCACTCTATTAACGTTTTCTCACTCTTTGGGCGAATTTGGGGCTACAGTCCTCGTTTCAGGCAATCTTCAGTTCAGAACACAAACTGCCCCCTTATATATCTTCTCTCAATTTGAGTCGGGCAACATTGCTACTGCCAATGCGGTGGCGTCTCTTCTGGCGATTGTCTCATTCTCCATCTTTTTCCTTCTTATTCACTCTACCGGCCGGTCTGGACAAGCCCAAGACGAGTTTTGATCGTCTGGGAAGATACGCTAGAGCAGGAGCAGAACGAACCTACTATGTCGATCAGCTTAAAACAACTCAGCAAGCGATACGGGAACCAGGTCATCGTCGATGATTTCTCCCTCGAAATTAACAAGGGGGAGTTCTTTGTATTGTTGGGGGCCAGTGGGAGTGGGAAGAGCACCGTCCTGCGATTGATTGCGGGTCTTTCTAAGCCTGACAATGGAAGAATCTTCCTCGATGGGAAAGAGGTCACTGGGTGGGGTCCGCAGAAGCGCAGGGTGGGATTGGTATTTCAAAATTATTCAATTTTTCAACATATGAGTGTAGCCGAGAATATTGAATTCGGTATGAAGATCCGCAAAATGTCTGTTGTTGACCGGGCCTCAAGGCGCGTGGAGTTGCTGAACCTCGTAGGACTAACCGGATTTGAAAGCCGTTATGCCGACCAGCTCTCCGGAGGCCAGCAACAACGGGTAGCTTTGGCAAGGGCTTTGGCTTATCAACCTAAGGTTTTGTTGCTCGACGAACCCTTCGGAGCGCTAGATGGGAAGACGCGTACCCAACTGCGAAGGAGTCTGAAAGCAATCCAACAGAGGCTTAGGATCACAACGATCTTAGTGACTCACGATCAGGAAGAAGCTTTTGAGCTGGCAGACCGAATTGGTGTCATCGAGCGTGGCAGACTCTTGGAGGTTGGTGCGGCTGAGGAACTTTATGGACGACCGAAGTCACTCTTTGGAGCAACATTTCTCGGGAGTGGGACAGTACTCATCGGAAAAGTTAAGGAGGGTGAAGCGCGTTTTGGGCAGGTTTATCTCCCGATCCCATCAACTGTCCCCCATACGGATGGAGCCTACATACAACTGCTCTTTCGGCCCGAACAAGTCATTCTTACTGCTGAACAACCAGACACAGATGCTCCTTTGATCGGCCGAGGGGAAATCCTAGAGGAAAGTTTTGCGGCGGCCTTTCGCCGAGTCCGAGTGCATCTGCCCCGCTTGGCTGAGACCCGCCAGATTTCTCCTCCTCTCCCATTCGGAGAGCAGGGCCTGCTTGTCGATGCACTTCTGCCGGCAGAATCAAAACTGCCAAGCCGTGAGCCTTGGGTGAGCTTAAAGGCTTGGCACATTCTGGAGCAACCCCCGGCCCGTCTGCTGGTTTGCGATGATGGCAATGGGCCAATTACAGCATTGAAGATGACAAGTCAGCTCGTCGACCGGTTAAATGCTTCCGCAACGGTCCTTGGAATTAGCCCGGACTCTGAAACCGGCGAGGCTTTTATGAACAGGCTGACAAAGCGCTGGAGAAAGGCAGGGATCTCCTATTCCGACTTGCGTCTCCGCTATGGAAATCCTGTTCACCAAATCACTCGGGAGCAGATGGAAACACTTTACGAGATGTTAATTCTATCGGTCAAACCTAGACTATTTCAAAGTTTCGATCCACGCCCGAAACGAATCGGTCCAGTACTCAAGAGAATCCTAAAAAACGCGAGCATACCGGCGCTCGTCGTCAACGGACGAAACCACGTGATGGAAAGGATGGTCATCTACATGGCGGACGCTGAGTGGGATGCGACTGATGTACTTGTTGGAGGCCGACTGGCCAAGCGCTTAGGTCTGCCGGTAACGCTCCTTCATGTAGCCTCGGCCACAGACAAGCCAACCCCGGAGACCGAATCCCATCTGAATCGTGAGCTCGCAGCCCTGAAAGAGCTTGGTATAACCGCTGACTTGCGACTTCGCCAAGCTCCCACGCCCGTGCTAGGGATTGTTGCTGAATTAAGTACGAAGCATCATGAGATCATCGTCATGGGATTCCATACACCCAAATCCCGCCACTTCGTTGCTTTGGATAATCTGATCTTTCAAGTTCTGGCTCGCGTTGACCGCCCAGTGTTGGTAGTGCCGGAGAAGGAATCCTGAATCTTGTCAGAGGCTCTGCAACGGGGAAGATCATCTAAACTTTAGAAATACTCTATGCATTATCCCGGTGTCACTTCGCGCAATTCGTTCCGTCACAGACGAACAGATCATTCTTCAACTTAGTTTCCTATTGAGATCGCGCCGATTCGGAACCTCTTTCCTCTTTGATCAATGGCTCAGCTTGCAGAATACTCCCCTTCGGCAACTCGGTTTTCAATTCAAACTTTTGATTCACCGTTAGATTAATGTCTGTCTCGAAGGTGCGATATCCAGGCAAAGTAATTTTAACCCGGTGTTTTCCGGGAGCTACCAGTAGCCATTGCCCGGGGCCATCAAACTGGTCCACGAATCCAACAAATCGGTCTTCGAGGAAAACAGCTGCCCGATTGGGTTTCACTTCAAATTTCAATCGGGCAGTGAGATCAGGATATTCTGCCTGAGGGTCTTTTTGCATAGCCACGTTTATAATTTGCTCCTGTCCAGGCTCAATTACGACATTTCGAAAAAAATCTTTATAGCCTGCCTGGCGTATGACTAAATCATGTTGACCAGGCAGCAGGACAATCTTTTTTGCCCCTTTGAGCTCTTTGACAAAACCGACATATTGTCCATCAACCCACACTCCAGCAGTCTTCTCAATATTGGAGGCGCCATGGAACTGAATTTCCCCGAGTATCTCGTTTCCGCTACAAAGCCCAAGCTTTGCAGATGCAAAAAGGAAGAGAATAAATGGCAAAATTGCTCGCACGGTAATACGTGTCTTCTTCATTTCGTTTTCCCCCGCAAAATTCGATGGGTACTTCTTTTAAGAACTAGTAAGGGCTCTTTTGAACACCGGCCCCACCTAGCCTTATGATCTGCAGTGCAAACTGCGTGCCATTGCCTGACTACAAATGACAAATCACATTCGTATGATTAAACCAGTTAGTAATTTTTGCCGGTCCGTGAGTAAACCATGTAATTTTTCCTTGCCAAGCTGTTCGAAATTTCCTCAAACCATTGGTGAATACAGAGGATCCCGTTTGGAATGATTCGTGCCTCTTAGGTATCGCGTGAAGCAAGTGGTTCGTTAAGGCCTATCATAAAAGGCCGCACGTTCTAGGAATGAACAGAAGTGACTATCTAGCACATTGTTGCTGCGAATTTCGGGATCCTCTGACTTCGATTTGGGACTGCCTCTGTGTTAGTCCCTCCTCAACTCGCCAACCATTTCAATCCTTCCCCCCTTTTGGTGGGAAAAAGGCTTTATCCAACCGATTTCTGCAATAACCGAGCCCAAGTCGAAGTCAGAGAAAATAAGAATTAAGAGAGAAGAAAAAACGACTCTGCAATCCAAAGTCATCTAGCCGAAATGAGGAGCATTCGTCCCAGCGCACTGGTTTCTCGATAAGCATTCATTTCCATTGAATGAAAATTCCGCTGTCTTTAGCAGTCCAGTCTAAAGAAGGGAAAAAGCCGTAAAGGGGCAGGCGTACCTTTCCCATGAGGGATTCACCTGCCCAATCACGAAAAGAGCTAGACTATCCCCTGATAAAGACCGCTATTCCTTGACTAGCCGCTACCGTTACATTCTGGCCTATCTTCAAATCAGGCAGTGCAGAAGGTCTCCCGTGGAGTGTAATCTTGGTCTGCGGGTCCACTGAATAGGTAAGTTGATTGCCTTCAAGTGTCTCCACTGTGAGCATGTTGCTGGGGATATCCACCTTCTTGATCGTGCCGCTGACTATTTGTTCCCTGTTTGCAGCGACAGTCATCATGCTTAGAGTTAAGCCCAGTACAACCACGAAAGCCAACGTAAAAATTGAGATCTTTCCCATTCTCTCTCACCTCCATATCCTTTCTCGCTTGAGGGGGCGCGGGATATCAAACGGACTGCCGAAGCGTGCGGTCGTTCTTTGACTCCGGTCCCTTCTATCAAAACTGTGGCAACTATGTGACCAATGTGGGGATCAGTTAAACGATTTGATTCTTAGGCTTCCTTCGGAACAACTGGGCATAGCTGAGTAAATATTACGGCCTGTGACACGACATTTTCCCGGCACGCAGAAACTCAAGCGCCTTCTCCAATCTTGAATGCCCAGTGATTTTAGTTTTGGCATTAAAAGTGATAACTCCATGAAGGAGGGGAAGTTGAAATCATGCGTGAAACCCTTTATGACAATTGAGAATCATGATGTTAAAGGGAGATTTGCCTGACTGGCGAGTCCTGGAGCTTGACATGTAGAATCTTCAGAGTCAGGGCAAAATTTTCCACCTCTAAACTATGAATGAAAATTCGAGTCGACGGCCGAGCAGGCTGTAAATCAAGATGGTAGATCTCAACCAAAACCCCCAATAAATGTGGAGGTGCGAAATGGAGTTAATGACTGAGGAAGTAAGGTCACAACACAATCCGCTCGATGAAACCGAATTCGTAAAACCGAAAACTAATCCCGAATATCATGGCCAAATAGTTTCAGGAAAGAATTCTTTGGCAATCGTCACAAACTGCTTGGTTTATCGGAACATCCGTTTCAGACAGATGAAGGTGAAAATTGTCCCAATTAGAAATATTGATTTCTTTTCTATTCAGACTAGGCGATCCATTCCACTTCTCTCGTTAGGAATCTTGCTGCTTTCCATTTCCGTGTTGATGGGACTATTCATTCATTTCTTTTCCATTGATAATCCGTTGCTCTTATTTTCTCAGCCTTCTCCCCCTACCTACTCACAGCTCAAATTAATCTGGCCTCCCCTACTTTCTCTGCTTTGTGGGGTCATTGTCCTCGTGGTTTATGCACTTCGCCGTCGGACTGAATTGGCAATTTGGACTAGATCTGCGAACAACAAACTCAAGATATTTCTCTCACCCGACATTGGGAGTTCTCTGGAACGGTTTGTAGCCTATATTGAGAATCATGTGCACCAGACTGATTTTTCCGAGTAGATCGTTCTACCCGGATTATCCGGATTTCTTCAGGCAAACAGCAATGAAGTCCATACCAATCTGCCTTCGCACCTTGAGGGCAATCCGGATAATCACAATTAAGCAAAATGAGACAAGAGTATGGAATTAGAGCGGTTCGTGATTTTGAGTTTTGCGTTGCTTTATGGTCTATGGGGATTGTTGCTCATCGGTCATTCGTTGCTCCAAATGTTGAGAAAATCCTTTAGGCAAAACTCCAATGAGAATAAGGCCACGAAAGCCGTTTCGGCTGAGGTTGATGACGCCAATAAGGCAGCCTAGGGGCGCTCATGGGGCGCCTCGAAGAGGTCAATGAATTGTTTCATCGGCTGATGACTTACGCAAACGAAGTGGGGCTATTTTCCGAAGACATCGATCCAGCCAGAAGGACGCTTCTGGGGAATTTCCCTCAGGCTTATACTCATGTCGGGTTAATTCACGCCGCCATCACTATTGGCGAGTTTCTTGAGGCCCGCGATAGGAAGGTTCGTGCTTGGACATAGGTTCTGATGATAAGCCAGGATGTGATTTGAATTTGTTGCCTCCCGTCCTGACGGGGATGGAGCGTTAATCCTCAGTGAATTTGCCGGAGCTGCTTCTGAACTTGTGGAAGCAATTCAAGTCAACCCATATAACCTGGACGACGTGGCTTGAGCAATTCTAAAGGGATTATCTATGCCAGAAGAAGAACGACGGACCCGGATGGGAAATTTGCGACGCCGTGTCATGTCACATGATGCTTATCAATGGGAAAAATCCTTTGTCTCTGAGCTCAACTCCTGTTGCCCACATCGAGCGGTTTCGCAATCTTCTATTTCGTCCCAATCAAGGATTGAACTTTTCCTCAGGAAGCTTCGACGGGCCAAACAATTGTTCCTCTTCTTGGATTATGACGGGACATTGGTTTCGTTCAGGAGATTACCTGCGCTAGCGGCTCCTGATTCCCAACTTAAGGAACTGTTAATGGCACTCTCCACCCGTAGTGGCACTCACGTTCACATTGTAAGTGGACGACCGTATGAGACTCTGGAGCGTTGGCTCGGGGATTTGCCAATTGGGCTGCATGCCGAGTATGGATACTGGTCGCGGATGCCCGACCATCCACGCTGGGCACCGATGTCTCTCCGCGCATTCCGATGGAAGCAGAAAGTATTGCCATTACTCGAACAGTTTGTCAGCTCCACTCCCGGTTCCCTCATCGAGGAGAAGACCGTAGCGACAACCTGGCACTACCGAATGGTTGATCCAGAGTTGGGGAAACGCCAGGCAAAAGTTCTTAAGCACAGGCTTGAAAAGGAACTCGAAGAGTTCCCAATCGATGTCCTCGAGGGGGAAAAAATAATTGAGGTTCGAATCCGTGGCATTAACAAGGGTAAAGTCGTGTCCCGGATCATTGAAGGGGTGAGTGGCCCGATCTGTACGTTAGCCGCTGGAAATGACGTAACGGATGAAGATCTTTTTGCTGCCTTACCACCAGATGGTTTAAGTGTGAAAGTGGGACCTGGGCCAAGTTGCGCCCGGTTCCGGCTGGCCGGTCCCGATGCATTGCGATCATTGCTCTCCCAGCTGCTCGTGCGCGCTGTCTCCAGCCAGGGTTGAAATTCAATGGGGGGTTGTAAATTGTAGGATCGAAGCAACGAGAAGTATGATTCTACGGCAGTCCGCGGGGGCGCATTCAGACGCCTGAGAGGTCATGTCAGGATTAGGAGCATCAAGACTGCCAATAACATGAAGGATACCGGTGTTTTCACTTTGGTCCAGTGCTCACGGTAGAATCGAGAATTTACAGAGAAACTGTACAAGAATTCCCGCCATGGCCCTTTCTGCGTCGCCAGTTGCCGGATTGAGGAAACAAATCCGAATAGGATCAGGATAGAAAATAATGCAGGCAGTTCTAGCAGGGCAATACCGTTACCCATTGGGCTCTTTCACTCCTCGACGAGCACTCTTTACTTCTTTTGCACAATGGGGTTAGTCGTACTACTTGGAATCAGTTCTAAAACGCGCGGTCCACGATCCCTTCAATCCAGAATGATGCTTTTGCTGAATTTCCGCCCCCCTCTTCTATAGTTCTTCGAAGAGTTCCGGATTAGCAGAATGCGAGGAACGTGTCTAATCTTGATTTTTCACTCCACACGATAAATGATCAAGCAATCAGGTAATTCCGAATGAAGTTGCCTGAACCCCTCTTCTGTAACATGCGTTTCGTAAACGTGAAGTTGCTCAAGATTCTTGAGTGCCGCCAGGTGGGCTAATCCGAGATCCGTTATGACGGTATTGTTTAACCAGAGTTTCTTGAGCTTGGTTAAGGTCTGCAAATAGACCAGACCGTTGTTAGTGATCTTTGTTTCACCGAGGTGGAGCCCAGTGAGATTCTTCAAGTTGGCCAGATATTTCACCCCGCTATCAGATACATCATCGCCACGGAGTCCAAGATACTTGAGTTGCGACATCTTCCCCAACTCCATCAACCCTACATCGGTCACCTTCGTCCGGCCGATGGGCAAATGCTGGAGGTTATTGATTCCCTGCAACACCTTCATTCCGGCATCACTCACTTGCGTCCCGTATAAATTCAGCCATTCTAGTTTTTTGAGACCTTCGAGATAGATGATTCCAGAGTCACCCACCTGGGTTTGTTCCAAGGAAAGATCCTTCAGGTCTGCGAGCGAAGCAACAAGAGACAGGTCCTTGTCCTCAATTTTGGTCCGGTCCATATTTACTTCAACGACGCGTCCCGATTCCTTAAAAACATGGCCTCCGAGGCTCTCCAACTTTTCAATAATTTGTTGCTCAGACAGATGGGCTGCCGGCCTTGACTCACTGGACTCTTGGCCTTGAGTGGTATTGATCAACAGCTCGACGATCAAAAATAAGAGGAGTACCGCCCGAAAGAAAAGTCGTCTTCTCTCAGACTGGGCGGGCAGATTCACAAATACAGTGACGTTTCCAATTTCGCTTTCCGCACTTTGCTTAATAAACACTCCCTTGCACCGATGGAGTAGGGGCGAAGCTTCCGTCAATTGATGGATGCTTCGCCCCTATTATAAAAGTGGATGCCTGAATACGACTCGCATAACTACAGAAGCTCCAGCCGTGCTGTAAAATGCCGGAGGAACGGGGCCTCATAGGTAAGCTTTAGGCCGCGAATTTCATCTCGCTTCTCCCATACTTTCAATAGAGCCTCGATCACATAGTCCATATGACTTTGCGTATAGACTCGACGAGGGATCGCCAGCCGCACTAAATCCATGCTCGCATGTTGCCCAAACATGAGCGATCCAATTTCAACGGAACGGATACCCCCCACCAGATAGAGCTTATTGGCGAGGGCAACACCCGGAAAGTTTTCCGGGGGGATATGGGGCAAGAAGGCCCGGGCATCAATGTAGATCGCATGTCCTCCTGGAGGCTGAACAATGGGCACGCCTCGTTCCGCAATGTGGCTGCCCAGATAGGCTGTCGAGACGACTCGGTATTTCAAATAATCTTCTTCAAGGACTTCTTCAAGTCCGACCGCAATGGCCTCTAGATCGCGCCCTGCAAGACCGCCATAAGTCGGGTAACCCTCCGTCAGTATCAAAAGATTCTCTTCCTGCTGCGCGAGACCGTCATCATTGGTGCACAGGAAACCCCCAATATTCGCGAGTCCGTCTTTCTTTGCCGACATGGTGCAGCCATCCCCGAGCGAGAATATCTCACGCGCAATTTCCCGGGGAGTCTTGTTCTCATACCCCTTTTCCCGCAGTTTGATGAAATAGGCATTTTCCGCAAAACGGCAAGCGTCAAAATAAAGCGGAATGGAATGACGCCGACAGACGGATTTAACGGCGCGCATATTTTCCAAAGAAACAGGCTGACCGCCACCCGAATTGTTAGTGATCGTCAGCATGACGAGGGGAATACGAGCGGCCCCAACCCGGTCGATGAGTTGCTCTAACTTGCCAATATCCATGTTCCCTTTGAAAGGGTGGAGACAAGCCGGATCATGTCCCTCCGGGATTAGAAGGTCGAGAGCTTCAGCGCCAACAAACTCAATGTTGGCCCGAGTGGTGTCAAAATGAGTGTTGTTTGGGACGATATCCCCTTTCTTGCACATCACTGTAAATAGGATGCGCTCAGCAGCCCGACCTTGATGGGTGGGAATGACATGCGAAAAACCAAAAATATTCTGAACCGTCTGGCGAAAGTGATCAAAACTGTGGCTCCCGGCATAGCTTTCATCGCCTACCATCATGGCAGCCCATTGCCGCGTGCTCATGGCGGCCGTGCCTGAGTCGGTCAAAAGATCAATAAGAATGGCATCGGCCGGAAGCAGAAATAAGTTCTGATGAGCCCGGAGAAGCAAATTCTCGCGCTCTTTCTGGGATGTCCAACGAATGGGCTCGACAGTCTTGATTTTGAAAGGCTCGATGATGGTTCTAAATGTTTCGGGGGTCACATCGTGACTCGTGGGATAGCTTTCTGCCACAATTTTTCCAGGGCGTTGTGATCCTCAATTGATCATCAGAGGGTGCCGATCGGAAGGTCCATTGTCTCATTATTCTTCATAAATCAGTGCCCAATCAAGGGGACAAAGGTGGAGCGCGTTCCCCACAATCGCCAATGACGCATGGCTTAAAGAGAGCAGCTAGATAAAGAGGTAGCCCCAGTTTCTCTATAGGGGGACCTTTTGAAGAACACAATCTTTCAACAAGCGCCCTATTTAGGATACTCCTCTTCCTTGCCCACTCATTCCATGCCCTGCTTGTGTCTAGGTGTTACGGTTGCACAGCTACTTCCATTCCCAAACTTTGGTGTGTGTTTTTCCTTCCTTATCGACTTCATATTCAAAGACTCCTGCAACCGAGTTCAATCGCGCCAATTTTTGAGACGCCGTCCGATAATATAGAATTCCCCGATAGCTGACCGCGCCGCCTTCCTTGAATTTCCCCAGGCCCGAACCTTTCCAAGTACACATTTCGCCATCTTGGCTGATCATAATACCTTCGCCCTCTCCATAAATCGAGCCGTCGGGTCTGATAATAGACCAATAGGTTCCAAAACCGGATAAGCTGACGCCTAACATCTTGCCACTGTCCTCGAATGAAACCTCGACCTTAGGAGGTTCGGCCGACAATACTCTCCTCGCCATTCTCTTTCCGGTGGTTTCACCGAGCAATTCTCCTAGCATCGTGTTGCCTCCTGTTGAGGATATAGATTGCAAAACGATATATTCCCGTTGGCCTGCTGTCAACACTTCTGGACGAATTCAAATACGTGATGAAAAGATCCTGATGACGTGTTTCCGCCCTTTCCCCCAATGTGTAACAACGGCATTTTGGGGACCAGCTAAAGTACATTCAACAAAGGCGAGATTAACAACTCGAGGCGAGCTATTTCACTTCATAACGCTTTAATTCAGGGTTTGGACATTGGAGCACAGGTGCATGCCACCGAACACCATTGACCACCATACCCGCATCCGGATGATCGTTCGGACACATGCATCGAATCCACCAGGATGGAATCTTCGGTTGAGGCACTGCCGTAAATGTGGCCCCAAAGGTTGCATCCTTATCTTCCACCGGTGGAGGTCCCGCTCCAACTTTTGAATCCCCTTTGTTAAGATTCGACGGATCCCCGTACAACTGTCCCGAGGGCATGTGGAAGATATCTGGATGCTGCGAGAGCTCGCGAAAATTAGGTTGCGTTTTGCCGACTACACCTGCAGATTTTTCCGGGTCAGGAGAGCTGATATTAAAGGCCAGAATGGACGAACCTTCTGCAGATTTTCTACAGTTCCGGACCTGAACGAAAGCGGTATCGGAACCGCTTGCAATGAAATCCTTAATTGCTTTTTTATCGCAATCCAACGCCCGGATGAATTCAGGATTGATCCCCGGAATCTCAGATAACTTCCAGATATCCTCCCCGAGGTTCGCAATCGCCATTCCTTCAACAACAGTGGCAGCTGCTGTGTGATTCGTCTTTTGTACATCGAGGACCACTCTCGTTGCAAATTGAGGCATGGACACACCCGACTTAGTTAAGAGCACAATTAACCTGTCCAGATAAGACCGATCGTCATTTTGAACGGCCTCACGCAGTCCGTGCCAGAGTCCTTGCTGCTTAACATCTGGGGGTTTCAGCAGTTGGGACTGCAACTCTGAACAGCGTAATTGCGATTCTGTCATCATTCTTGCCAAGAATGCGAGTTGAACCAGTTCTGGGGACTCCTCCGCGACCGAGGAAGCCGCTTGAGTTCTATCATCGCGCGGGTTGCGGCTTTTAATAAGTTCGAAGACCTTGTCGAGAAGACCCAAATAGAGTTTGCTGGTCTTCACACACGACTCCCACTTCAAGGCACTACTGGCGGGATCGGTAAAAGCCTTTACCGTACTTGTCGCAACATAACCCGAGAGCAATTCGTGAGCCTCTAAGATCGATTTGGGATGATCACTCAATGCCCTATTTGCAAGTCCCAGCATCATCTTGGCATCGACGGAGTCCATATCTTGTGCTATCCGATTCAATTCCATTTCTATCCGGATCAATTCATTTGTGAGGATTTCCTCTTTGGATGCAGCGGTTGAAGGCAGGGGCCCACGAGGCTGCTGAATTGGCTGGTCTTGACCTAGACTTGGAAGGGTTGCGGTTAGGATGAGATACAATAGAATCATGAACTGCCGAATCTTCATATTTCAGTTCCCGGTGAGATTCTATTCATTAGATACGGTTCTCGGACGGACAGCACAGTTGCCAGACCAACGCGACGAATTCATTTACATCCCTTAGCTTACACCCTTCGAGAATATCTCTCAAATTGCCTTTTGCGAAACGGCTGTTCCAAACTCGGGTGGAGCGAACGATCTTACCTGGACAGCCTTACTGAGAGCACAAGATCATGAATAATTCTAGCTTGACCCCCAACTCCGCAGTTCACCGTTGCGGAAAGCCGCGCTTATCCTTAAGAAAAGGAGCGGCACTGAAAGTCCCCCGCTGGAAAGGAGCAGTGTCAGTGCGGCTGCCTATAATCGCGATTTCACTTATGGAACTCACATTCAGCTCGTTGACCTTCTGTCATCAAAACGGCAGAGACGTAATTGGCCAGGACTTCATTCCCATTGGGATTGAGGTGGATATCATTTGGCCAGTAGAGGGGAATCCCTGACTTTTCCGCATCCTTAAATACGCGCAAAGGATCGATGACAACGGCATCTTTGACTCTTTGCCGTAGTTGTTGGACAAACGGGTAGTCGTTTTGCTCGACCAATGTCTGATTTTCAAATTTCGCGCCCAACCTTTTCGTTCGATCGAGGTAAGTCTGGCTGACTTGGCAAGAATGGGGAATAACCAGCAGATAGAGAGTACAAGTGGGTGCTTTAATAGAAGCCAACCATTGGAGCTTTTTCACAAGGAAATCGAAATCCTTGACACGATCATCTAGAAGAAGAACCTCCTTCTCGATCAATCGTGGATCAGCTCTTAAATACAAAGTTTCATCGTTCTGAAACTTGTCAGGTGAGAATTCCTCGTTGCTTCGATAAACCGATTTCGGGGGCTGATAGGGCCGATACCCCGTGGCCATAGCTCTTGCATTGACCTGGCCCAATCGGTAATTCAGAAATGCCAGTGAACGAAAACAGTTGGAGGTCCCCCAATACAAATTTCTGAACAGAGAGAGCGATTTCCAGTTGGTTGGGTAGGTGATATCAAACAAATCATTGCCGACATAAATTTGGACCATCAACATGGAAGGCTGAAACCGCTGAATCCTTGATTTAGCAATCAACGAAGCTTGGACAATTCCTGAGCCCGAAATGCTAGAGTTGATGATCCGGAGACAGGGCAATCGACTTCGCAAACCGTTGACATAGGATTCGTTCCAAACTGAAAACGAGTCGCCAAAAACAAGTAACGTGGGCTTCTGCGAGGAGTCATGAAGATCGGCGTCTGAATTAAAGGCAATCAATTCCGAACGGTAGAAATCAACAACTTGAAGCCGGTAGGCTGACTCTATAAGAATCAGACCTGCGAAGAGAGACACTCCGACAAGCAAGAACTGGAGAACTTGATTTCTTCGAGTGGAGAATGGCATTTACAGTAGAGCCCCTCGGCTATAATTTGCGGGTGCCTCCGTTTTCATGCATCGCTGAGGCAAACCCAACCCAGCGGACTTTGTTTACAAAGGGACGTTCATTCTTCTTAATTCAGAGTTATTCCAACAACTCCAAACTATCATGAAAGAGGGAGTCCATTCATATATTACGATGGGCAACATCGCGTAATTGAGTGAGGAGTGTCAGTCTAATATTCATCGCCCACTTCAGTATAGTCTGGTGATTTTAGGTCGGAGTATCAATTTATTGCATGTGTCACTGCTCCCGCCATCCACTTAAAAAATCTATTCCCTTTTCTCAGCTATGGATTGCAACATTTAAGGGAATCATCATATTCTGTTACTTTCTTCTTACTAGGTCGAGCGACCTTGCAGAGAGCAAAGTAAGATTAATCACATAGGAGTTTCAATTGAAACTCCACACATCAAATCCAGAAGCGAAATCCTTCCGTCGGAATCGATGATGTCCCCAAACAGCAGGAGGATTGGAAGTCAACCCCATGCTTCCGGTGTATTAGTAAAGGTGAAGAGAAGCCAAATTCAAACTGAAATCGGATTTGGCAAAAACTTGCATTAATGCCCACAACCCAACAAGCGATCCGCGGTTCGCAACCTTTGAGGAGCTCATAATCAAATGATAAGACATCCCGGTAACAGGAAACTGCAGCAAATCCCCGGCGTAAAATACCTGATGCAAACAAAACCTCAAAGAGAGCTGCCTGGGATCTTTATTTGGCGCACGCTGCTCGTGGCAGCACTCAGTCTAAAAGTTCTCGTGGGCGGGTCATTAGCTTCGGAGCCAGCGAGTACCGGCGTGCTGCTGCCTGATGGGCGAGAGTTTGTTTCCTGGGAGAAACCAGTCGAGTTTTCCAAAACTTATTACGTGGACAATGAGAACCCTCGTGCAGCGGACACGAACCCAGGTTCCAAAGAATTGCCTTTTTCCACCATAAACAAAGCAGCACAAGTGCTGCAACCCGGTGAGCGGGTCGTGATCATGAGTGGTATCTATCGCGAATTTGTTAATCCCAAGCGCGGTGGGAGCGGACCCGACAAGATGATCAGCTACGAAGCAGCGCCTGGCGCCAATGTAATGATCAAGGGTTCCCGGCTGGTGAAGACTGGCTGGACATATTCCACAAACTACAAGCTGGGCCCTCACCCGCTGGATCGTTCCACCTTGAAAATCTACGAGCGGCGTTTGGACGACCTTGATTTCCAGGGCTACAACCCCTTCGGCATGGTAAACATTATGCAAGACCGTGTGTACTTAAAGCCCAAGCCGGAAGAGTTGAGGCAACACCTGTTGCGGCGCGGGATGGTTTTCGTCGATGGGAAGCGGCTGGAGCAGGTGGAACTCTATCAGGAGCTCGCTAAGAAAGACGGAGCCTTCTGGTGTGAGCACGACGGATTGACAATCCACGTTCGGCTTTCCGGAGATGGTGACCCTGCCCAGCACGAGATAGAACTGGCAATCCAGGAGCAGGTATTGGCCCCACGGACGCGTGGGCTGAGTTATATTCGAGTGAAAGGCATCACCTTTGAACATGGAGCCAACGCCTTCCCGGTCCCACAGCGGGGCATGGTTTCCGCCAGTCGCGGGACTTTCTGGATCTTCGAGGATTGCGTGTTGCGGCACGCCAATGGTGTAGCGCTCGACATCGGCGCGCAGGATTGGGACATGGAATATCCTGAGGTGATTGGGCATAGCATTGTGCGCCGAAACCACATCATTGATGCCGGCGTGTGCGGACTGGCGGGGATGGGCGTGCAGGGTACGCTTATCGAAGGGAACCTCATCGAACAAGTGGGCTATCAGGACGTGGAATTATCTTGGGAGACCGGCGGCATCAAACTGCATGGGACCAAGAACTGCCTATTGCGAAACAATATCATTCGCCATACCGTTCATGCCGAAGCTATCTGGCTCGATTATAAGAATACGAATACAAGGATCACCGGAAACGTGATGGGTGACAACCTGGAAACACTGCGAGGAGGAATCTACCTGGAAGCCTCGCAATTCCCCAACATGCTGGATAACAACATCATTTGGAAAGCTACGGAAGGCAAAGGCGGCGGTTCACCTAACATGTCCCCCCATGGTGGTTGGGGGATTACAGTGGATGGGAGCGACGAGACCGTTATCGCACATAACTTGATTGGTTTTACCCAGGACGCTGGCATAAAATTTAGAAACATCGAGGGGCGGATCGTCGGCTCACGGGGCGGCACAACGCGCTGGAACAAAGTCTTGGACAATATTTTCTACCATTGCGGCAAGGCTATCGACCTTTCCAATCCCGACAACACCGTGGAAGGTAATCTCTATCAAAAAGACTGGGGCCAAGTGACGGAAGAGACCCAGCCGGTGGGCCGTGGCTTAAATTGGCTTTCTTGGCTGACTCCTCCATTGATTTTAGATTTGGAAGCGTGGCGGAAGTTTTTCGGCTTCGACAAGACTGGGGCTTATGCCGATATGAACATCGAAGTCGATCTTGATTCGCTCATCTTGAAATGGTCGTTTCAGGGAAACACACCTCAGGCGGCAACGGGTCTGTATTTCAAACGGGATCTGCTCGGTGAAGCGGCGGGCGAATTCCGCAAGCCTGGCCCTCTGTTGAATTTGCCAGACGACGCCAACCCGAATACCCATCGATCCGCGTCACTTAGTGAAATGACAAGGGCCAATCTTTGTGACTCTGTAGCTAAGAGTGTGAACCGCTTCCTTATTGAAGACTTGGCTTATTCCACTCCGCTGGAGGAGTGTAAGGATGGGGGCACTGGAGAAAGTCGGAAAAGCCATGCTACATAGGTGACTGAACTCTATGAACCCATTGCTGATTTGCAATGCTCTATCATTCCCGCGCGACTAACCCTGTTGCGTCAGCTCTGCTTCCGAAATACATCCCGTGTTCACTGGGTCTTTGGATTCATGTGGTGAGTTCGGCTCATTCATCAGGGCCGAAGATTCTTAATTCCTCATGCTCCAAGTATTCTTTCAACAAGCCATCGTCAACGTCAGAAACGTCAACAAATTCAAATCCATTCCCGGCCGGAAATACTTCTTGTTTAGTAACATGAGAGCCAGCCGTCGCCCGGGCAACTCTGGCTTTGATGGCTAGCTCGGAGTTTCTTCCCGGGAGAGTAAACGAAAGTTCAACCGCAGTTCCGACCGGGTCCGGGATATGGTTTTCAACGAATATGCCGTCCCGACTTAGATTCCTTGCACAGAGTACTTTCGTTTTGCCCTCTACGGTGGAATGGACCAAGAAACGGGCTGGGATCCTTCGGGACCGTCGCAAATTCTCTCCGCTGGGCGGAAGGATGTTTGTGAGAACGTACAGGAGTTCTTCTACATGTCGCTTCTTATTGAAAGAGGCGACAATGCCCAACTCTCGACGAGTCCGCAGCAATAACTCCTCCACAACTGTATCGGTTGTGAGAATGATTTTCAGGTCCTTGGTATATTCTTTTCCCCGGAGTTCCATCAGCAGGAGGTAGCTATCCCGATCTTGAAAACAGGTTAGGTCAATAATCAGAATATCTGTAGTGCGAACCGAGTGTTTGAGTTTCCTTTGCATCGCGTCCCAGTCGGAACAAAAGTCAACATTGAACCCGGCTTCGTCAAAGAGACTTACCGAAGAACGCAAGAATTCCGAATCTTCGTGGTCGACAACCAATATTTTAAGTCTCAACTCGCTCACAAATTTCCCATTCTCCCGGCTCTATTCACTGCTGTGCCAAAACATGTCTGATCAAAAAACATATGATCGCTACTTTTTCTGACCAGAACTTCCCACGGCTCAATTTCTGCCAAACAGTATTGAGTAAGGCCCTGAGGAATTTTGAATAGAACAGCGTTGGTCATCGATAAGCCACAAGAAAGTTATCGGAATATACAATAGATAACTTACAAGAATTTGATCTATTCTTGGCACATTCATTGAATTCGGCGTGCTATAACTGGCCAGCATGAACCGGCCAATGGGAGATGATTTCTATGTCGCGGACTGGAAAGATTAACACGTAAAAGGAAAGTACCGATGGGATCGAGGAAACTAGGCGACGTGATTTGTTTGTTGGGTTGAAGCAGCCTTGATGCGCAAGTCCTGCGATAACCTCCGAGCATCTTCGCCAGACAAGACTTCCAGGAGAGTGCGAAAACTGTGCAGAGACTCACGAGACAGAGTATTAAAGTCCTGTTCGATTTCAACAATTTCCCGCCATTCCTTTTGTTCCTGGCTTTTGGTCTGGACTAAGTCCTTGATCTTGGAAATCAAGTAACGGCTGGCGATCGATATTCCCTTGCCGAGGACGAAAATTCTCAGGCGAAATCGTTGTTTTGTAGAGACGACGACCTGGTTCATTAACCTGTGAAGGTGCGCCAAACTGACTAGCTCTGCCAAGTGAAAATCTTTCGGAACAAGCGGATCAATAGGTGCTATGGCGCTAACCATTCTTGAAAACCTAGCCATGACGGAGAGTAGTGAAAGAAGATTTGGAGTGAATCTTTCAATGATCTCACAACCTATATTCAAGAATCGGATCGCTTCATCAAGATCACCCAATTTCTTGATGCTTAACGCTTCGTTCATGGCTACATCCAGCATCAAGGAATGGGATTCAATTTCTTTGCGGGCAGATTCGAAAAGTATTTGCCCTCGAGGACTGAGCAAGGCGTGCCATTCTGAGCGCACTTTACGTTCATTCCGGCGCCCCAAAAGAAACAGGAAGATCCACCCCACGCCCAATAACACCAGGGGAATCAGTATCCTTATCATTTGCCCAATATACTCTCGTCCAGACGACCATTGCAAGCACAAAGAATATAGAGTTCAATAGACTCACGGTTCTACTTGCAGCCTCCCCAACGATTGCAACATAGGCAAACCCTAGGGCAACAGGCAGTTGCGAGAACAAGTACCCAACCAGCAGAAACTTATAATCTCTGGCGACCTCAATGCGATAGTAGAGCGCTGAAAACACCATCATCAAGTAAGCTAAGCACGTCGATTGCAACACTTTAGAGTGTAAATCAAAAGGAAGAGACCCCCACCAAGTCTTAGATTCCGCTGGCAACGCAAACACGTAGACAACAAGTAACATGCCAGCTATGCCAAATAAGGTTCTGTTTGACCGTTGGACTTTCGGGAAAAAACCGAAAATCCTCTTATTCAACTCAATGAGCATTCCAATTTTTATCATATCCAGTAGAAACTCTTTGAGATAGTAGAGTTGCCTCCTCAGCTCTTTTTCGCTTACGAGATAGGAAATCACGATAGAGGAAATAAATGAGACCAGAAGGTATAAATAGAAAGTAAGACACCTCCGGAAGCGTTTGTGACGTAATCCAATCACGAGGAGACAAAAGTGGATTACCTGACCAATTATTGAGATTACTTGCTGGAGTTCGCTCATACCCTGATAGTCTCGTAAATCCTCGTAAGGGCAAAGGAAGATTCGTTGGAATCTTCCCTGCCCCACGTAAGGAATTGCTTGGGAGCCCCTGCAACTTGAAGAAATACGAGAGCGATTCTACCAGCAAATAACTAACTGTCTAACCCAGATCTTACCCTTGGTCTAGATTGCAACGGGAGGAATCGCTTCAGATCCATCCCTGAGAGAAAGCGCTCTTGGTGGAATGGCTTCAGATCCATCCCTGACGGAGATCGTTCTTGGCGGAATGGCTTCAGAGCCATCCCTAACGGAAATGTTCTTGGTGGAATCGCTTCAGATCCATCCCTGAGGGAGATCGTTCTTGGCGGAATGCTTCAGATCCATCCCTGACGGAAAGCGTTCTTGGTGGAATGGCTTCAGAGCCATCCCTGAGGGAGATTGTTCTTGGTGGAATGGCTTCAGAGCCATCCTTGAGTGAGATTGTTCTTGGCGGAATGGCTTCAGAGCCATCCCTGAGGAAAGCGTTCTTGGCGGAATCGCTTCAGATCCGTTTCGAACTGTCAATTCGGCAGAACGTGTAAATTCAGGCCCAGCAAGAAGCTCGGTAGGGACGATCGAGTTCGGTCCTGCGTATGGAGAGAGCGGTGACAATTGTGTGCTTACCATCTTCCCTAAACAGGTGCTATTTTCAGCACATATTCCAAGAAACACTAATCCCATTATGAGAACTACGATTTTCGATCTCATTTCTTCTCCTTTTTATTGTTGATTGTGGAAAGTTAAATAGGTGTAAAATATGGAATAATTGGAACCGAGATCTAGATGATTATGGGGCGCGGATCATTACTTCTGTTCTCCTTTCGAGTTGCTCCTGGTTCTTCACTTTTCAGACGAAGAAGGAATCTTCAAAGAATTGGGTTGTTTTTAAGAGTGGCTGTTCAAATGGTATAATACCGTGTCGGTTCTTGCACAAGGAATATGATAATCACAAATTCTGCGAAGCAAAGGGGGAAATTAGTCAATGAAGGAAACCAAAATTGAGCTGATTGATCAAATATCGGATTTGGTAGAGAGTATTTTAGTCCCTGGGAAGCTACTTCAGAAGCTCTTGTCCGTAGTTGTCAAAATGTCAAACTCCGAGCGAGGCGCTATTTTCGTTTTAGATGAAGGAAGAAATTTGGATCCGAGAGCCTTTATTGGAGGGGATCCTGCATCTATCAAGACGATCGAAGTAGTCTGCAACCACTATCTGACAGAACTCAGCAATAATTCAAGTGTCATTTATATCCCCGACACTCGCAAGGAAGAAAAGTTTCGAAAGACCACGGCGTTCAAGGGGATTGATACCCTCTCATTGGCTTGCGTTCCCTTGCGAGTGGATGGGTCCTTTTGTGGGATACTTTATCTCGATAGCACGACGAATGCCCGATTATTCACTTCGCTGGATAAAGAACGATTGGTTCGGTTTGGGAAATTGGTGACGAAGGCGCTGCTGCATGGGCAGAAATTCCCGGATATGGAATTGAAAGTTCCGACGATCTCAGTGAGTGATTTTCTGGCTGAGCGAACGATTGACGAGATTGAGCGGCAGCAATTGACTGCGATTCTTGAAAAGAATCATTGGAATGTTACCCGCACATCTCAGTTCATGGAAATTCCACGCAGGACTCTCTATAACAAGATGACGAAATATGGAATTAAGCGAGCTCGTCGTCGCAAGACCATCCGGACAGCCACGGCCTAAGGTTGGGACCAAGTTGGGCTTTGCAGATTGATCTGCAGACCAGGTACAACAAAAGAGGAAACCGGTGATCATTCCGGAAGTGCGATGGGCCGTTCATCAGGTGATCGCCCGAAATGCTAGGCTTATTCCCGCACCTTCGAATCTTCTCTCCCTGGTAGGCAACTTATTGGAATAGAGTTCCGTTATCCGCGTTTCGCCACGATCACAATCCACGAACGGACTTTGGCCCATTTATTCGGGGGAAAGGTAATTAACACCCAACCGCATTCAATTCCTACAATCCTCATCTCAAATTTAGTGACCCATTCCGCTTCTTAAAATTTCAAAGTGAGGCTATTGATCATGATTCCAAGAAAGCTGTCGATTACTATTTTGCCCTTTTTTGTCTGCCTGGTTTGGGCCGATCAAGTGAC
Organism: uncultured Acidimicrobiia bacterium; assembly: GCA_963810905.1. Lineage (GTDB taxonomy): Bacteria > Acidobacteriota > Terriglobia > Versatilivoradales > Versatilivoraceae > CAWBAT01. Next base: position 23,643 of record CAWEPG010000002.1, read on the forward strand.
ACTCAAAAACGGTGACCGAGTATCAGGAAAAATCCTGAAGAAGGATGGAGCCAGCCTTGCCTTTAAGAGTAGCGTATTTGGAGAGGTTACAATTCCGTGGGAAAAAGTCGAACAGGTAGCCACGGATGAGGACGTAACCGTGGTCTTGCCGGACGGGAAGTCCGTGCTTGGCAAACTCGGCACTCAAGACAATAAGCTGGAAGTAACCACGCCGACTTCAAGGGAATCCGTCACCCTTGCCAACGTTTCTGCGATTCGCAATACGGATGAGCAAAAAGCATATGAACGGTTGCAACATCCGAGTATCTTTAACCTCTGGACCGGTTATGCTGATCTGGGCGTCAGTCTCGCCCGCGGGAACGCCGATACTACGACAATCAACTCGGCTTTGAACGCTTCGCGGGAAACCCGAACTGACAAGACTCTAGCCTATTTTAACCAGATCTACGCAACCGGACAACTACTCGACGGAACATCGGCAAGCACCGCCCAGGCCATAATCGGTGGTTTGGCATACAATAGGAATTTGAGTCCTCGCCTGTTCGTCAACCTTTTCAATAGTTATGAATATGACAAGTTCCAGGATCTGGATTTGCGCTTCGTCATCGGCGGCGGTCTTGGCTACAGTGTCATCAAGAATGAACGGACCCAATTGGATCTGCTCGGAGGAGCGGATTACAATCATGAGAAATACTCGACGCCGTTGACCCGGAATTCAGCAGAGTTATCTTTTGGTGATATTCTAACCCATAAAATCTCTAAGGCAACGTCTCTCACCCAGGCTCTCCGGATCTTCCCGAATATGTCGGACCTGGGACAGTACCGAATTAATTTTGAGTTTGGCACCGTAACCACTTTGACCAAGTTGCTCGCCTGGCAATTAACTTTCAGTGATCGCTACCAGAGCAACCCGGTTGAAGGCCGCAAGAACAACGACATTCTGTTCACGACAGGGATTCGCAGTCAATTTCTCGAGAATCAAACAGTGATCATCGCAGGATTCTCCACCCGCCGTAATGTTGGCTGCGAGTGAGCCTAGGGTTCTGGCAGTGATAATTCCGAAGAAAATTGGACACCGAAGCCCTTAAAGACGGATCACGCATAGGTGTATCGCGGCTTCGCGGATCTCAGCCCTCCACATGCGTGTAGTCCCCCTCTCCCCCAGCCCCTCTCCCTCGTTGGGGAGAGGGGCGCCGAAGATTCACTTGCGGTCGATCGTGATTGGGATCTCCCGCGGTAACATATTGCTTCCCTCTAAAATCAGTCTGCCCTGAACCGGCCTTCCTTGGCTCGGCGGCAGAAAAAAATCCAGCGAGAGCGACTTGCTCTCTTCCGGCATTAAATCGAAGTAATTGTCTTTGTATAAGATGAGATACGGGTTTCCGGGCAGGGTGTCGTTCCACTCTGCGCGGACCCGAATAAGGCGCGCATATCTTGTGCCGTTGGTAAAGTTCAAAGATGTGGCTGCCCGATTGCCCGAAGCCGTGGCCTTGACCGAATCGGTCGTGTTAAGCGTTGCTGGAGGCTGGTCTTGCAACATCTCAAACAATGGCTTTTCCCGCATCATGAGGATTTGGCTAAATTCTCCTACTGGCTTCTCGGTAGTGGCAGCTGCAATCACCCGAATGAACAGATCAAAATAGGCTTTAGTCACGGGATGAGTGACAAACTCCTGATCCAGTGCATACGGAGCGTTAAGCTTCGGGTCCCAGAGAGATTTTTTGTCCGCATAAACTGGGGTGAATCCTGTGAAAGCAACTGTTTTCCCCTTCCCGTACTGTCCCGTGATCAGAAGCGGCCGTCCTGAAACTGTCAATAGTTGTCTGCTGCCGGGTTTTAGTTCCACATTGTTAAACCCTGGCAGGCCGTAAAGCTTCCATTCAGTGTCACTCCATCCATGCCCGGCGTCTCCTGCAACTTGAATGTCTTTAATCTCCATGAAGGACTGGGCAAGGATGTCAGAGAAGTTTTGATATACTTCTTTGACTTGCCCGTAGATGGCATCGTTACGGTTGTGAAGCGATACCGGCAAGACCTCTGCCAGCGGCCTCACATCCAGTAAAGCAGCCCGGCCAAAGCCTCCATGAAAACTTCCCGGCCCACCGGTATGGATGAACCCGACTCCTTCTTGGACGGCCTGTTTCAATCCCTCGGCCATTTCATTGTCTAGAAGCTTCCACAGTGAATCGAAGCACGCCAGCCAAACCACGTCATACCGCTTTCGGAGTTCTCCCGGATTCCGCAATTGAGCAAGATCGAAGACGGAGTTCTCCTGAATCACATCCACATGAACCCCCACTGCACGGAGCATGGCGGCAATCGGAGGGTTGTATTTTTGTTCTCCGATAAGAAGCACATTAATGGGGCGGGAGAAAAGTTTCGGAGTCACTTTGATGAAGGTGGAGTTTTCCGCAACCAACTTCCCTTCTCCTTTTTCTACAGCCCGGCCTCGCAGGACATAGATTCCAGGGGTGTCTGGCGTTATCCAATCGACGATTCCGACTTCCTTGCTTCCATCACTCTCCACAGTTCCGGGAAAGTCCTGACTCCAAAGTTTCTTCCCCTGCAGATCCAAAATCTCGCAGTGAACTTCAAAGGGAACAGCCTGCCGGTAGTCGTTGATGACCCAGACAGGAATTCGCAGCGTTTTGCCGGACACCTGAGACTCCAGGGCTTCTTCATAGGCAAAATTAATGGCGAAGCGCTCCTGAGCTCTCTTCAGGAAGTAGTAACCCATCTTAGGCACCCGGTAGTAATCCAGAAAATTGAATCGAATTCCGGGGGTTACTTCGCCGTAAGCCCAGATTCGGGTCCCGTTGATTGAGTTGTACTTCTTCCGGCGATAGCTCTCGGTTGCATATTTGAAAATGAATGCTTGATACAATTGCGAGTCATCAATTAGCTCTTGCACCGATTTGATGTTGCGATCCACAAACTTATGGACACGGTTCAAGACACTCGCAAAACCGTTGTACTCAAAACTCGTGTGGTAAGAATAGAGCCGGCACGTTGATGGGGAGGTTGTACCATTGAGGAAGGGTCAGATTCTGGTTAGACCACATGTCCTCGGGCGACAATATTTTTTTCAAACTCTCATAAGCGGGAATTGCAATGCCTCCATACTCGGAGACAAATCCGGTGTTGGCGTTGAAATGTTCCAAATAAGTTCCGGTAACTCCCATTCCGGAATTGCCCATCCAAAAGTGTTGTTCCCCCACATCACAAAGGCTTGGATGATAGATAGTTCCAGGGGCCAATTCTGCAACCTGCTTTCCGATATCATCCGAATACTTGCTGTAGCCAAACTGCTCCCAATCTTCCTGTCCAACCCCCCAGCCTTTGCCGCCCATCCGAGCCTCGGCAAAAGCAGCCCAGACGATGATTGAAGGATGATTTCGAAGCTGAATGATGATTTGTCGAACCTGCCGAAGCGATTCTTTGACAAATGTCTCGCGGCGCGGGTTGGTGTGGGACAGAACTTCTATCGGACCAAATTGTTCAAAAGGGAACTCAAAGAATTCAAGGATGCCAAGTCGATCGCACAGGTCGTAAAAATCTGGTTTTTCAACAACCGTAAAGGCGACTAGATGATTCAGGTTGGCAGCCCTGTACATTTCGAGATCTTTTTCATAGGTCTCACGAGTCGGTTTGCTCCCATAGTAATCGCCCATCGGATACCAGGCGCCTTTGAGATAAAGTCGCTTGCCGTTCAGCCAATAACTCATATCCTCTTTTCGGGCGATAGTCCGGATTCCAAACACTGTTTCCTTCGTCTCTGCGCTTGCGCCTGACGGGGTCACCGTGGCCGTTGCTTTGTACAAATTCTGAGCACCCAGATCCCAGGTCCACCACAATTGAGGGTTCTTGACGACGACTTCCGCGCTAAAATTGTTCTCGCCCGGATGAACTGTCAAGGCTTGTCTGGGTAACGGGATGGGATCGCCGGCGAAATTATCAGGCGCAATTTTCAAATCTAGCGCTGCCGAGGCGTCTTGCTTCCCGAAGTTAGCGACCACTCCGGAAATTCCGAGAGTTGCACTACCATCAGGATTGAGCGACTTCGTGTTTACAAAAAGATCACCCACCACGATCGGTCCTGAAACGACTAACTTCACATCTCGAAAAAGTCCCATTGGAAAGACCGCGTTCCCAGCGGCGGGGATCCCATCCCAGTAAGGGCCTAGAATAAAAGGTGGAAAAGGGAAACGCATGATATTCTCGGGAGAAACTAGCGTCCATTCGCCCTTCATATATTCCAGGAAGCCTCGTCCTTGGGGAACCCACGGACAAGTCACTTTTATCGCTAGCTGGTTTTCACCACCAAATTTCAACTTCGAACTGACGTCGTATGAAAAAGGGACGTAACAGCCTTCATGCTCTCCAAGTTTTTCACCATTGAGCCAAACGGTTGCAAAGTAATCCACCCCGTCGAAAACCAAACGCACGACCCTCCCGGCTGCTTCAGGAGAAACGATGAACTGCTTGCGGTACCACCATTCCTTCTCATTCACCAAAGTCAGTTCCTTGCTCTGATAGTAAAGGTCCATCCCCTTGAGCCCAATCTGCAGTTGAACCTCGCCAGGGACTTTAACAGTTCTGAACCCGCTGTCATCAAACTTTGCCGTGTTAACACCGCGGCGTTCGCCTTCTTCGAAGGTGAAAGCCCCCAGTTTCCAATCTTCGCCGCTGAGGAGAATCTCTCGCGAAAGAGAAACGGGTTTGGGTTTAGGATGAGTCTCTCGGGCCCACAGATCAGCGACCGGTACTGACTGAAGGAAAAACAACACCCCTAGCAGGCTGAAGACCCAATGGCTATACCGGATCAGACTCGGCGGCCGGGATACTTGAGGCACGACACTGAGAGGGTATGTAGACATGAGTTTTACCTCCTATGAATTTGATGAACGAAGACGTTCCAGGGCGGGTGCGAGAACTTAACTTCGACAATGAAGGGACAGGCATCCCTGCCTGTTCATTAACTGAAAGCTAATATCAGCCACGCCATTGCGAGGCCCGACAGTCGCAGAGACTTGTCGCTTTAACAACACTGAACAAACTGGAGATGCTTGGCAAGTACAATCTACAAAAATCTGGACAGTTATATTTCGGGATCTACTCCATGTTTTTTATCTTCAAATGCCGAGTCTGCACGGAGAGCCCTCTTGTATTGTTCTAGACGCATGGAAACCAAGCGATGCAGGCTTCCCTCTGGGTACATTCCTGAGGAGTCCAGCTCGCCACAAGGCATACCGCTGAGTAGTTGCAAGGCATCATCCACTTGCTCTGCAACCCAGATGTGAAACTGCCCCAAACGGACTGCCTCCACAACCTCATCTCGCAACATGAGGTGTCGCTGGTTAGATGCTGGAATGAGTACTCCCTGGGATCCGGTAAAGCCGCGAGAGCGGCACAAATTGAAAAATCCCTCAATCTTTTGAGTGACTCCGCCCACTGGTTGGATCTCCCCATGCTGGTTGACCGATCCAGTCACGGCAATGTCCTGGCGTAAAGGTACATCGGCCATAGCTGAGATCAGGACGCACAACTCGGCCAATGAAGCACTATCTCCTTCCACCATGCTGTAGGATTGCTCGAAAACTAGGCTGGAGGATAGACTGAGTGGACCGCTCAAGGCGTACTTGCGGAGCAGGTATCCACTGAGGATCAGCACACCTTTGCCATGAATCGGACCGCTTAACTCCACTTCGCGTTCGATGCTCACTACACCACGGCGCCCTGCCCCAACGGTTGCCGTAAGACGCACTGGATGTCCGAATGCATAATCCCCCAGGCCGACAACAGAAAGCCCATTGATCTGACCGACAGCCGATCCCGTCGTGTCGAGCAACACAGTTCCTTTGAACCAGGGCCTCCTGTAACCTTTCCTCCGCCAGGTTTTGCCGGTATTGCCGCGCTTCTTCAGCCGTCTTGACATCTTCAGACGTAACGGCCTGATGGGAGTTCTTGCCGGCATGGTATCCCGATTCCCGAATCAAATCGGCAATCTCACCGAACCGCGTCGAAAGCTCGTCCTGATCTTCCGCAACTCGTGACCCGTACTCGATAACGCGAGCCACGGCTCCTCGGTCAAAAGGCAAAGACTGATCAAGTTGAGTAATCGTGCTTACAAACAACGCATAAGCTCTCTCCGAATTGGGAGTGCGTTCCATCCGAGTTGCAAATTCCGCTTTGACTTTAAACAGTTTTTGGAAGTCTTCATCGTAGGCGTAGAGCAGATAGTAAATTTGCGGATTACCAATGAGCACCGTCTTGATATCGAGCGATACCGATTCCGGTGCCAGTGTGACCGTGTGAGCGAGACCCTGTTGCACGCCGATTTCCTCGATCCGGAGTGCGCGGTCCTTTAAGGCGCGCTTCAGCCCTTCCCACGCGAATGGATTAAGTAAACACTCGCGGGCTGAAATGATTAGGTAGCCACCATTGGCCCGGTGCAAGGCACCTGGCTTGATCATCATGTGATCCGTCAAGACCCCCCCCCACGTGGCCTGGTGTTCGATCCGCCCAGTCAAATTATGATACGTGGGGTTGGTCTCTACCACCACCGGTGCGCCTTTTAGACCCTTGTTATCCACTAATACATTCACTTCGTAACGGGCAAACGGCCTTTCGGAAGTCATTGCGAGAGGTAAGGCCAAGAGCGGCTGTGGATTCTCAGCTTCCTTCCCATTGCGGAAGTCATCGGCGTGCGCAAGACATCGGCTTGTAATGCCTCGAGGTATTCGAGCACGGCCGCCTGGTCATGGTAACGGGCGCGCAGATCATCAATCAGATGACGGGTTGCGAAGGCTGCTGTTTCCGTGTCCAGAGCTCGGAGAGCGTCACGAGCACCCCTTTCCAATCCTCGAATACTACGGAAGCGCTCTTCGATCTCTCGTTGCAAATTCTCGCGTACCCGTGCTACTTTCTCGCGATCTTCAGGGCTCATCCTCCCCAGGTCCTCCTCAGTTAAGGGCTTGCCTCCGACTGAGGGTACGAGCAGCAGGCCACTAGCCTCTTTTGCCAGCTGAAAGCCGGAGTGTGACACCCGAGCGTCTAATTGGGCGAGTTGGCTCTGACGCTTCTCTTCCAGTCTTGCACGACCTTATCCCGTTGGCCCGTGTATTCGGCAGTATCAAAAGCCCTGGGAATTTCCGTCCGAAGTTCCTCAACCAATGAATCGATGTCGTCCTTGAACTGAACGGCACGACCAGGTGGCAGCCGGAGTGGTAGAGGGTTACGCGCATTGGCGAAATTATGAACGTAACACAGATCGGGCGGTACCGGCTGCGTCGCGGACTGACGTTCCAGATAATCGCGAATCAGAGTCGTCTTGCCGGAGCCGGGCTGGCCCAAAGCGAACAGGTTGAAGCCGTGACTGGCAATACTCACACCGAATTCCAGTGCAGCCACGGCGCGCGGCTGGCCTAGCACTTCGCTCAGCATCGGGAGATCAGCTGTCGTATCAAAATCAAAGCTGTTCAAGTCACACTTACGGCGGAGAGCTTCTGCGGGTAAAGCTTTGAGTTTCCTCATGGCAAATCATCTGATCCGAGAGCGTTGGCCATTCAACATACAATCTTAGCTGCAGTATCGCAACTGTATTCAACTCCGGCAAGACCTAATCGTCGTCAAGATAAAGGGTAGCGGAAGTAATGAACCACCAAGAAGGCTGCCGCCAATGCAGAGCCATAACGCTCCGACCAAAAGGACCTACATCTACGTCGTGCCTCATGTGAGTGAATTTGAAAAACCTAAAACTCCACTCAGGCAGCAGTCTTAAATTTGCTAGCTGCTATAATAGAGGATCGGCAAGGTACGACACGATGCGGGACAGCTTGGCAGCGACCTAGCATCTAGGTACCATGACAAATATGGGCTGCCGGGATATCAAATCCATGTCTGTCAAGTAATTGATTCCATTAATAAAATCAATTGCATGGGAACAAGTTATTCTACGTCAATGCGTCCCTATCTGGAGTATCAAATTCAGGAAACAAAAAAAAGGTAGACAATTGAGACGAAATTCCTTTAAAGTGGATATGTTTGTCCAGATATCCACTTAAGGTAATCTGATGTTTTCACTCACTACAGAATATGCTTTACGTGCAGCAGTTTGGCTGGCAGAAAAACAGGGATTGCCTCAAACAACCCAGCAAATTGCCTCTGCCACTTGTGTGCCCTTAAATTACCTCTCGAAGGTGCTGCAGTCTCTGGGGAAGGCTGGCCTGGTTCGTGCATTGCGGGGAAAACATGGAGGTTTTGAGCTGGCCAAATCCCCCTCATCCACGTCAGTGTTGGAAATCATCAATGTCGTGGAACCCATCCAGAGAATTCGGACATGTCCGTTGGGCTTGAAACAACATAGCCAAAGTTTGTGTCCATTGCACAAGCGATTGGATCACGCCATGGAAATTTTTGAAGAATCTTTTGCAAGCGCAACCTTGGCCGATTTGTTAACCCCCTACTCGCAGCCATCCTTGTGCGGCTCAATCTCTACGAAAGGAATCTGACCGAAACATGCGAAGGAAAACTTGGATCATTCGCCTGACTTTATTGTCTGTCCCGGCAATCCTATTTTCACTAGTTCTCATGGCCCAATCCTCGTTTGTCCTGCCTCTGGATGACGATATCATTCAATATTCTGCTCCACCAAAGGACGATCCTATTGCCAAGCTACAGGAGCGAATCAACAAAGGAGAGGTTAAGCTGGAATATGCTCTGCCCCAGGGATATCTCCTCTCTGTCCTAAAGGAGTTGCAGATTCCTCTGTCCTCACAAGTTCTAGTGTTTTCGAAAACAAGTTTTCAACAACACTTGATCTCCCCTGATGCTCCTCGCGCTCTCTACTTTAATGACGATGTCTATATCGGTTGGGTCCAAGGGGGAGATGTCGTGGAAGCCTCCTCTGTGGATCCCGAAAAAGGAGCGATGTTCTACACGCTCGACCAAAGAAAATCGGCGACTCCGAAGTTTATCCGCAGGGAAGAGTGTATCCAGTGTCATGCCTCCCCGAATACTCTTGGCGTACCGGGACATATTGTCCGTTCGGTGTACCCAGACAAACTGGGAATTCCCCAACTGCAAGCGGGATCATTTCGGACTGACGATACGAGCCCATTCAAGGAAAGATGGGGCGGATGGTACGTCACAGGAACCCATGGGTCGCAGCGGCACATGGGCAATAACATTGTGACCGATAAGGATCATCCGGATAATCTCAATCTGGACATAGGGGCAAACGTGACAGACCTCTGGAAATGGGTGGATTTGGCGCCTTACGTCCGCCCACATAGCGATATCGTTGCACTCATGGTCCTCGAGCATCAAGTCCGCATGCATAATCTTTTGACGCGAGCAAATTGGGAAACTCGGATGGCCATCAACCAGCAGGAGGCCATGAACCGGGCACTAGGCCTCCCTCTGGGGCAGTTGTCCGATGCCACTCACCGCCGGATTAACGCCACAGTTGAATCCATGCTGAAATATATGCTTTTCATTGAAGAAGCAAAACTCGTGGAGCCGGTGAAAGGAACTTCAGGATTTGAGGAGGAATTTGTAAAGAACGGTCCCCAGGACCGAAACGGTCGCTCGCTGCGAGATTTCGATCTGAAAACCCGATTATTTCGCTATCCTTGTAGCTTTTTGATCTATTCGCAGGCTTTTGATTCGTTGCCCACGCTTGCTAAGGAACGCGCCTATCGAAGGCTATGGGAAGTCTTGACGGGACAAGATAAATCCAAAGACTTCGCATCGCTCAACTCGTCAGATCGAGAAGCAATCTTCCAGATTCTTTTGGACACGAAACAAAACATCCCCGATTATTGGAGATCAGCTCAGAAAACCTCCCTGGCACTCAACAGATAAGGAGCAGGGCAATACCTGTCCAATCGTTTCCCATGACTATTTCCCCGAAGTGGCCGCTTCAATCTTTTCAATGACGATGGCGTGAGACCCGCTTCTTTCATAAACCGAACCTGTAGCCGTAACTTTTTGACCCGCCCACTTTAAGAGCGTTCCATTTTGCCCTTTGGCGGGCATCTCCTTAGAGATTGGCAGATAGATTTTACCATCCTCAGCCAGAATGACGAGGGGGGATCCAGCCTTCGCGCATGACACCGCACAGTCTGAACTGATTGGCTTTTCCAGATTCTTCGTAAAGGCGCAGGCAGAGTCGAGGACATAGCCCTTGACTGTGGCCGTCTTTTCCGCCGGACTCATCAATCCGACGGAAACGAGAAAGAACAGTGACATTGATAAAACGATTGCTCTGTGAAACATTTGAAATTTCCTCCTTTGTTTTAAACGAGTGAATTCATTTTGTTTTGGAAATAGAGATCGGCTTCCAATCCAGCCCTGAATTGCAGAAGCCCGTGTTGGTGATGGCCCCGCTGGAGTCGGCCTGTGTCGACGTCCCGGGCTACAACTATTTTCCCGAATTTGTGCACAGCTGAGCGCTAGTCATTCCAGGAACCTTTTGCCGTGATACCTCCGTCAACACAAACATGTTCTCCAGTCATAAACGAAGCTCCTTCGCCGGCGAGAAAGACAACGACCTGAGCCACTTCTTCCGGCCTGGCGACCCGACCCAAGGGATGCTTCCTCCCCCAAGAAGTGATAGCGCCGGCTGGGTCTTGAGGAGAGAATTGTTTCGCAGCCTCCTGTAGAAGCGGTGTATCCACCGAACCCGGGCAGATTGCGAGGACTCGTATATTGTGTTCCGCGTAATCCAGGGCAAGATTCCGGGTCAGTGATAACAATGCTCCTTTGCTGGCCGCATAAGCAGGAACCAATTTCTGAGAGTGCAGTCCCTGCACACTCGCATTGTTAATGATAACTCCGGCCTTTCTTTTCTTCATCTCAGGAATCGCATGTTTGGCCATCAAGAAAGCACCTTTGACGTTGACAGCCATGATCCGGTCCCATAATTCTTCAGAATGATCTTCCGCACTTGCGTAACTCGCCCGTGGCTGGATCCCGGCGTTATTGAAGAGGATGTCGACTCCCCCGAAGGTTTCGATCGACGCTGAAATAACCCTTTGTGCTTCACTGGAAACGGAAATATCGGCTTCAACAAAAATTGCCTCTTGCCCTCGCGTTCTAATTAGTCCAATCACTCCATGACCCGCTTCCCGATTGACATCAGCCACCACAACTCGGGCGCCGATTTCGGCAAAGGCAAGCGCAGTGGCTCTGCCTACACCTGCACCACCCCCGGTAATGATGATCACCTTATTCTTTAGCCCGAACATCGTGCATACTCCTCCACTCCTTCTCTTCGTTTCATTTTACTCGATCTTATAACAAGAGACGGAGCCCGCACGACAGAAAATGGATTCTTCTTGAAATTTGCAATTCTTTTCGCTTGGGTTTTTCGGGCAAGGGCCAAACAAGACATTCCAAGTCGAGATTGAAGGTCCAGTTCGCTTCTGACAAACGATTGGATTCCATCGACAGATTTTGAGCTGAAGTAATAGGGGGATTGCCTGAAGTGTACGGGCTGGAAAACTTAGAGAGGTTCTTCGGCAAACTCAAACTTAACGGGGTGGCCGATCACTTTTCTTTCATACCCCATATCGAGTAATAACTGAACTGCCCGACACTCCGCTTCCCCGTAGTCGAGGGTGCGCTCGTTAACATACATCCCAACAAATTTGTCGACCAAATGAGTTTCCAAATCTCGCGCAAATTGCAGGGCATAATTCAAAGCTTCTTCACGGTGCTCCAGAGCATACTCAATGCTCTGTCGAAGGTAGCGTCCAATCTCGGAAATGAGCTGGGGGCCGAGGTCCTTCTTGACCACATTCCCCCCTAACGGCAGGGGCAATTGAGTCTCTTTTTGCCACCATTCGCCAAGGTCAACAACCTTGTGCAAGCCTGAATCAGCGAAGGTTAACTGTCCTTCGTGGATGACCAGCCCGGCATCGGCTTTTTGTTTTAGGACACTCTCAAAAACCTTGTCGAATGGAACCACTAAGGGTGTGAAGTCCGGCTCAAATAACTTAAGAACGAGAAACGCCGTTGTCAGTGAACCGGGGACAGCGATGATCTTGCCTTTCAGGTCTTGAGGCTTGATTGGCAATTCCGCCACGACAATCGGACCATATCGATCGCCCATGCTGGCTCCCGTTCTCAAAAAAGCATATTTGTCTGCCAGATAGGCATACGCATGGAATGAAATGGCCGTGACTTCGTATTCGCCCTCCATAGCCTTTCGGTTCAGGGTCTCGATGTCACTGAGCACGTGCCGGAATTTCAATTCCCCTGTCTTAATTTTGTTGGTGGCCAGAGCATAGAACATGAATGCGTCGTCTGAATCTGGGCTATGCGCAACCGTGATCTGGTGAGTGGACATAAAATCCTTGGCTCCTGCCTGTCAGACGAGAATCTGATTCCCATCTGAAGCGCAAGATATTAACTGGATTGATCGACGTTCGCAATCCATATCTTGGACTGTGCTAAAATACACTCTGGTCTTGAGATCAACGTAACTAACCGGATTTCCTTTTTAGGGCAAAAAGAGGATTTCTCTCTTGATGATAAAAAAGTTTCTAATTCTTGGATCGGCCGGATTCATTGGGACCTTGGCACGATATTACATGCAAGGATTCGTCCAATCATCAACAGGAAGCGCCTTCCCTTTTGGAACGATGGTGGTGAATGTCTCAGGCTGTTTTATTCTCGGATTTCTCAATGAGCTATTTACGGAGCGGTTTCTAATTGACCCACAGTGGAGGATTTTTTTCACCATCGGTTTTTGCGGCGCCTATACAACCTTTTCGACTCTTGCATTTGAAACATTCAGTCTCACGGAACGCAGTGAATTTTGGTACGCCACGGCCAATGTTTTCTTCAGCATTCTACTCGGCTTGATTTTTCTCTGGCTGGGAGTTCTCCTGGCTCGTCTGATTTAGCCGTCTCTTCTGAGAGAAACGGCAAATTCTCGAAATTATTTTGAAGGTTTAGGAAGAGTCCTGTCATGAAGATAACTGGAGAAGCCAAGTTAGTCAGGGTTTTCATTGGTGAAAGCGATCATTGGCATGGGGTCCCGCTCTATGAGGCCATAGTCCGGAAAGCCCGAGAAATGGGGCTTGCTGGAGCTACAGTGATTCGCGGCGTGGAAGGCTTTGGGGCCAACAGCCGGATTCATACAGCCAAGATCCTGCGTTTATCGGAAGATCTCCCGATCCTCATCGAAATTGTGGACAAGGAAGAGCGAATCATAGAAATTCTTCCGATCTTAGACGAAATGATCGGTGAAGGACTGATCACCATGGAAAAAGTTGAAATCATCAAGTACACCCACGAGCAAGAAAAACGCAAAGAAAAATGATCGAGCCATACGGAGAATGACATGAATGCGCTGCCTCTGATGCTCGGAGTGCTCTGCATTGTCGCTATTGCCTATCGCTACTACAGTGCCTTCATCGCCACCAAGGTACTGGTCTTAGACGACTCGAGACAAACTCCCGCTTATCGATTGCATGACGGACAGAATTACTTTCCAACCAGTAAATGGGTTCTTTTTGGCCACCACTTCGCCGCAATCACGGGAGCGGGCCCTTTAATTGGGCCGGTTCTGGCTACCCAGTTTGGTTTTCTGCCCGGATTACTCTGGCTGGTCATTGGAGTAGTTCTCGCAGGGGCAGTGCACGATTTCGTCATCCTTTTTGCATCCGTTCGCAGTGATGGAAAATCGCTGGCTGAAATTGCACGAAACCAAATCTCTCCATTAGCAGGGATTACAACGGGGTTGGCAATCCTTTTTATCGTCGTGATCGCCTTGGCTGGCTTGGGTCTGGCTGTCGTTAATGCCCTTAGGGAGAGCGCCTGGGGAACCTTTACTATTGCCACAACCATTCCCATCGCCTTCTTTATGGGTTTCTACATGTTTCGCTTTCGAGTTGGCAAGACTCGGGAGGCTACCATCATCGGAGTCGTGGCACTAAGCCTAGCAGTGGTTGGTGGCAAACTCATTCCAGGATCACCATTAGGAAGCTTCTTTACTCTTTCGAAAGACCAAATCACTTTGTGTTTAGCGATCTATGGTCTGGCGGCTTCAATATTGCCGGTCTGGATGCTACTTTGTCCGCGAGACTATCTCTCCTCATTCATGAAGATCGGGACCATCGCATTCCTTATCCTGGGAGTGTTCATAGTTCACCCCCAATTGAAAATGCCGGCTTTCAGTCAATTCATAGGCGGAGGGGGGCCCATCATTCCTGGGAAAATGTTTCCCTTCGTATTCATCACGATCGCCTGCGGGGCCATTTCAGGTTTTCATGCATTGGTCGGCTCTGGAACAACTCCCAAGATGATTTCCCTGGAATCTCATATTCGGCCGATCGGCTACGGGGCAATGCTGATGGAGGGAGTCGTCGGAGTGACTTCCCTCATCGCTGCTTCAGCACTATTCCCAGGAGATTATTTCGCGATCAATGTATCTCCCGAGAGATTTGCTCAACTCGGTCTCAGCGTTGTGAACCTTCCGGAACTGGAACGGCAAGTCGGTGAAGTGGTGACTGGCAGGCCGGGAGGTGCGGTCTCATTAGCAGTGGGGATGGCTCAAATCTTCACCGCGATCCCAGGCATGAAAGGACTCATGTCTTATTGGTACCACTTTGCCATCATGTTTGAAGCCTTATTCATTTTGACAACGATCGATGCAGGTACGCGGGTCGCCCGATTTCTGGTCCAGGAATTCTTTGGCAGATTTTACAAACCGATGGGAAGAACCGACTGGATGCCCGGAACAATTCTTTCCAGTGTGCTTGTCGTCGCCGGCTGGTCATACTTCATTTTCACCGGCAGCATCAGCACGATTTGGCCCATGTTTGGAATTTCTAATCAACTGTTGGCAGCCATTGCCCTGTGCATCGGGACGACGCTCATCATCAATATGGGAAGAGCCAAATATGCACTTGTAACCCTTCTCCCTTTGAGTTTTGTGTCCAGCACTACCTTAACTGCCGGCTATCGTAGCATCATGGATAACTTTCTGCCCCTCTCGCGGGGCACCAATCCGGGAGAGGGATTTCAAGGGATGTTAAACATTGTTCTGACGGTCATCATGATGGCCTGCCTGATCATTGTCCTTGTCGATTCCATTAACAAGTGGAGACGGGTGCTGACCCCAAAATATGCTAGCACGAAGTCCGCGTTCCGTATCGAGCCCCGCTAGGCGGCGACACTCGAATTTCCCCCGCCGCAGCAGAAAGTATATGAATTGGGCCTGACTGGGTCATCGAACAAAGCATGAATGACCCGTTTCCCGACTGCCACAGCGAGCCGGTCATGTGCACGAACGGTTGAATCCATCCCGAAGGTACACTGTCGGATGGCACACTGAGCGTCTGAACTACAAAATTGTGTTTCCGATCAGACGGTTGCTGTACACTTCCTTAGTTGAAGATGTCAAAATCTAAATCTTGGCGAGGAGGCTTTTGATGATATCTACACAGTCGAGTCGGAGATCCTTTCTGCGGGCGGCCGGGGTCGCTGGGACTGTCGCGTTCGCGGCCAGAGAGATGGCCCTCGCCCGCGTCCTGGAAGCATCTCAATCGGTCGCAGACAGGCCGCCCGACGACGTCGCGAAAGACGAGTTTTACTGGCGAGAGATCAAGATGGATTTCAAGCTGGACCGCACGATTATCAACCTGAATAACGGCTTTACTTGCCCGACGTCGCGGATGGCTCTGGAGTCGGAGTTTCGCTACTTGGAAATGATCAATATGGCGCCCATCTTCTATCAATTCCCCATTGCCGACCGCATCCAGACAATCCGCTTACGCATGGCCGCGGAGTTCGGGTGCGATCCGGAGGAGTTGGCCCTGACACGCGGCGCCAGTGAGTCGCTCCAGATCGTGCAGAACGGGATTGACATGAAGCCCGGGGATGAGGTGATCACGACGGAACAGGACTACCCCCGAATGCTGACGACATGGGACCAACGTATGCGACGCGAAGGCATTAAAGTGACGCGCCTTCAATTCTCTGTCCCAACGACAGGGGACGATCTCTACCGGCTGTTCGAGCAGGCCATTACGCCGAAAACGAAGGTGTTCCATTTCTGCCACATCACCAACTTGACGGCCCAGATGTTTCCAGTCGCACGGCTCTCCCGCCTGGCCCGATCGAAGGGGATCGTGACAATAGTTGACGGCGCGCACGCTCTAGGGCATTTCCCGTTCAAGCTGAGGGAGCTCGAATGCGACGCTTATGGCGTTAGCCTGCACAAATGGCTCCTGGCACCGATCGGCAACGGCGCTCTCTACGTTCGAAAGGAGATGATCCCGCGATTCTGGCCTCTGCAGGCAGCCCCCGAACAGCAGGACAATGATATCCGGAAGTTCGAATCCATCGGGACGCATCCGTGGGGCATCCGGGCGGCGCTCGGGGAGGCCCTGGCATACCATCAGGCCATTGGCGGGAGCCGCAAGGCAGCGCGGTTGCGATATTTGACCTTGCGCTGGGCAAACGCCCTCAAGGGAAATCCACGTATCCAGATACTGACGGATCTCAGCGAACCTGCTCAGGCGTGGGCAGTCGCCGCGGTCAATATTGAGGGGATTCCTGTTGGGGATCTCTCGAAATTCCTATTGGACAAGTACCGGATCATCGTGGTCGGACTCTCAGGCGGAGCCCCGCCGAACCAGGTATTTGATTATCAATGTCTCCGAGTGTCGCCAAACATTTACACGACGCTCGAGGAAATCGACACCTTTATTGGAGCCATGGAAGACGCCCTGAAAAATGGCGTTCCTTCCACGCAGGCGTCTCGCGGCGGAACCGCTGAAGGGTGGGACGCCTAATTGAAGTCTGGGTGATCCCGGGCACCGTCGAGTCAGGGGGCACGGTAAAGATGAGCGCCTGTGCCGCCGGTTCTTGACCCGGGAATAAGGAGGGTTCAGATGAAGCGATTGGCAGTTTGGGGGGTAGTGGTAACGGCCTTGGCCTTCAGCGCGGGGGCGCCACAGGCCTTTGCCCAGGGCACGTTCAAAATCGCGTACGAATTCGTGGCCGACGGCACAAAACTCCGCGCAGGCGAATACTGGATCGCCCAAAAGGACGACAGTCACCTTACCCTGCGGCAGGAAACAACCGGCAAAGAATTTCAGATTCCCTTTACCAAGAGACTGCCGCAGCCGAGCCCGGCTCTCGAAGAGCCCCAGCTTGTATTCGATATGGTTGGGAACTTCGCGCCGTCGTATACGGATTATGTGACGGATTACGTGCTGGCCGAAGTGTGGTTGCAGGGAGCGGATGGATTCCTCGTGCATGTCACGAAGGGCGCACACAAGACCAAAATCATTAAGGGGCAGAAAGCAAAATAGCGGGTGGAGCGGCTTCGCTCGCGAGACATCCTCTCCCTGCAGGTGATTTCTGCAGGTTCGGCGGTGGGCCGATGAGTTGGAGAGAGGTTCGTTGTTTAACGTGCCGTGGAGGCTTTTCCGGGGTTGAGGGCGGCGGGAATGGGAGTCTGCGCCGCGGTTGGCGGTTCCCGCACGGGGGCACTCTTTGAAGCCATGCTGATGTCAGGCAAACAGGTCGGCGCGTTGTTCCTGGAGGCGGAATGAAGAAGATAGGCATCCTCGGCGGCATGAGCCCAGAGTCCACGTCGCTCTACTATGAGCACATTACCAGGACTTACACGGCACGTTTCGGCGACTACGGTTACCCGGAGATTCTGATTTATAGCGTGAACTTTCAAAAGTTTGTGGACTGGCAGCACAAGGGGCAATGGAATGAGGCTGCACGGGAAATGGCCGAGGCGCTCGAGCGGCTGCATGTGGCGGGGGCTGATTTCGGGCTCATCGCAACTAACACGATGCACATTGTATTCGAGGAAGTACAACAAGCTGTCCACATGCCTTTGCTGAGCATCGTGCAAGCCACAGCGGAGGCTGTTCTCGCAGCCGGGCTCCGGTCCATTGGCTTGCTGGGGACTGTATTTACGATGACTGAGCGATTCTTCCGCGAAGGGCTGGAACGGTCTGGAATCACGGTGCTGGTTCCAGAACCTGGTGATCAGCAGCAGGTAAACGAGGTGATCTACCAGGAATTGTGCCGGGGCGATATCCGGCCTGCCTCACGGCAGATGTTCCTGGAAATTATCGAACGTCTGCGCCAACGTGGCGCAGACGGGATTGTACTCGGATGCACAGAAATACCGTTGTTGGTGCAACCGCAACACTGCGAATTGCCGCTCTTCAACACGTCACTACTGCACGCCGGGAAGGCACTGGATTTCGCACTGCATCCGGCACAGTGAAAAGCAAAGGGCGCTGCAAAGGAAGCGGAGCGTGAAGGAATGGGGTCACCCATTAAAAGGCTTTGTCAACTTAAAAACAGCACTCCCGAGGAATTGTGATCTCTTTTTTTGGCAAAGGTGTAAGTTAAATCTACAGAGACTCTTGGTTCACTGAACGCCTTTTGGAGTGCGGTAGCTTGCTACCGCTTTGAGTAGGAAGCTGATTCCACCAAGGCGATTTACTGCTGCTGTCCTGAGAATGGATTTCCGCAAGGAACCGATGATATCTGGCTCCAGCAAGCTGGCGCGCAGCAATATCGGTGGAGAAATGCGGCCGAAAGCGGCCGCACTCCAAAACCTCCCTGCTCAGACAGAAAAGGCACGGGGCATCCTCTTTCTCTGCCTATTTAAGGGTGAAGTTTGCCCTTTGCTGGCTGCCATCCGTAAATCGCAAAATTAATTGGCGGCAAGTATTTGACCAGCTCTTATCCGTTTTCCAAACATACGTGCATTGGTCGCTGGCCGAGTCGTAAGAGAGAGTGCTCTGATCAGCCGTCGCTGTTACCTCGACGCCGTCCACGAACGCCGACGAATTACAGGCTATCTGCTCCGATCTTGGATAGCCCGTGGAAAAGATATTGAGCCCCTGGTAACCGTTCAGGCTGAATTTCACGGGCACGCCCTGGCCGGCTTTCACCTGGTTGACCACCGGCAGGTTGTCAACCGGCTGGAAGAAACTGGAGAAATTGAAGGCCTTCACATTGACTGTGTACACGCCCTCCGAACCGTCCGTGAACCTGGCGGAGAAGGTGAGCCAACCACCCTCGAGTCCAGACGACCCCAGGCGAAGTTCCGCGACGGTTTTGCCGTCGAGCAAGTCATCTACGCCCACCACTCGGGAAATCCCGCTAGCGAGGTAAATTCCGGCTTTTCCGGCGCTGTCAGCGCCGAGGAACGCAACATGCGCGGCGTTGGCGCTCACCGCGCTGAAACCAGTGAAGGGGGCGCCGGGGACGGCGGTACTGAGATCGGCAATCTTGATGGGATCAGGGGGGAGGATGCATCGGCCTCGTTTGGCTTCCCTACTTTATCGAGGCACCCAGATAACCCCTTCGCTTGTGGTATTGGCGAACGGAAAGACAATCGATTCCAATCCATTCAGCCTCGAGCAGTTCGTCGAGTAGGATTGATAGGCTTTATCGGAGGAATAGAAAAAGCCATAGGACGAGAAGCATCCGGAGTGTAAGCTGTGGCATGTAAATCTAATCGCGCGTAATGACCATGTAGGAGACAACGGAAAGGAACGGAAGGATAATCATGATGGATCGAAGAACCTTTGTAGGTATAGCGGCCGGCATCGCGGGTCTAGCTGCGACCCCACCCCCTGAACCTGTGCCGATCATTGACACCCACATTCATCTTTTCGACCCGAGACGTCCTGAAGGCGTCCCTTGGCCAGATAAGAAGGAAACAGTTCTCTATCGACCCGCACTACCGAGTCGGTATCGGAAGGTCACCAAAGGACTGGGTGTCGTCGGTGCGATTGAGGTTGAGTGCAGTCCCTGGTTGCAGGATAACCAATGGGTTCTTGATGTCGCCGCCAAAGACACGATCATTGTCGGCACCGTGGGTAACCTGGAACCAGGTACGTCGGATTTCCGCAAGCATCTGGAGAGGCTCCGTCGTAATCCCTTGTTTCTTGGCATCAGGTACGGAAACCTGTGGAACCGGAATCTTGCCGAGCAAATATCCCGACCGGATTTCCAATCCGACTTGGGGGCTCTGGCAGAGGCTGGCTTGTCGTTGGATACGGCCAATCCCGATCCCGCTTTGATTTCCGCGGTGGTGCGGCTTACCGACATGCTCCCCAATTTGCGCGTGGTAATCGATCACCTCCCTCAAATGGAACAGCCTAAAGAATTGTCTGTCCGCTCCGCCGTCCGGGCGGACTTGAAAGAGATTGCCAAGCGGCCTCAGATCTATGCCAAAGTCTCCGAGGTCCTCCGCCGGGTCGACGGCCGGGTTCCTACTGACTTGAATTTCTACCGTGACACACTGGATGAGCTTTGGCAGACATTCGGTCCGGATCGACTAATGTATGGCAGCGACTGGCCGCACAGCGACCGGTGGAGGCCCTATCCCGAGATGCTGAATCTGGTCCGCCAGTACTTTACCGCCAAGGGCGCCGCCATCTCCGAGAAAATCTTCTGGAAGAATTCGCTTGCGGCGTATCGCTGGATCAAACGCAGCAAAAGCCAACCCAGCATAGGGACCTGAACCCTGAGATCGTCAGTAGGTCTCGAAGAAACCCCACAAAATTGAATCAAGTCTTGAAGAGGAGGAGGCAAATGTCCGTTGGGAGGGGAAAGTATGGGATATCCAGGTGTTTCTGCAGTGTCTTTCTATTGTTCTTCCTGCTGCTTACTTTTTCATCAGTTTTGCGAGCCGGGCAAAACGAGGATTTCGATGAGTACACGCTGAGGATTAACACTTTCTTGTTTCATTCGAATCCATCGGGTTCCATACAGGGCCAGGGTGATAGCATCCCTATCGATCTTTTGGGAGACCTGAATTTCGATTCACACACTACCTTCTCCGGCAAAGTAGATTGGAAATTTACGCGAAAAAATCATCTATACCTAGCGTTCACTCCCTTCAGCGCTTCTAGCCAATCGATGCTCACACGCAGTGTCAACTTTCAGGGCCAGACTTTCGAAGTAGGGTTGATGACTCAAAGTGATCTTCATGCATCCATCGTTGCCCCCGGATATCAATACGATATTTTCCGGGGCAAGCGCGGGCATCTCGGAGTGGGAGTCCAAGTCGATATCATTGATGCAACGGCAACGGTCAGTGCTGCCGCGCAGGTCGTCAACGGCGGACAACAAGCTGCCATCTCCGCGAGCGGTTCATTTCTTGCTCCCCTTCCTGTCGTTGGCCCACAGTTTCGCTTCTACTTGACGGATTCACCTCGGCTCTTTGTCGAAGGGGATCTCTACGGAATGTATTTCTTTGGTTATGGAAGCATTATTTCTAGTTCCGCCAATATAGGATATTCTCTGTCCAAACACATTAGCGTCAATGTGGGATATCAGCTCGGATCGCGGGTGGTTGTCACCAATCAGGAAGATCGCTTCGGTATCCACTTGACTCAAAAGGGGGTCCTCATCGGAATGGAGTTTTCGTTCTAGACCGACGAGACTGACCCGGCCAAACCACGCTAGGACCAATTATGCGTCTACAGACTATATCAAAGTTGGCGTGTGGTTTAATCTTGATGGCGGTTGCAGCGTGGATTTTCTTGTCCGGGCCAATGTTAATCAATATTCACACGGGACCGCTTTCTGGTGATTATCATATAAGCATTTTTAACCCGGTCCGCGACAGTACCCCAGAGCAATACCCAACGGAAATTCTTTCCAAAGTTATTTCTGATAGGTGTCAGTAGGCAATGACGGAGTTGGGAATCTCGGAACAGCAGAAGGCTGAAGCATGTAGAAAACAAGTGCAAGACCCAGTTACTGCAATCTTCCGATTGGTGGAGCGGGTGGACAATGGGACTTCTACCTGGCTTTTATATTGAGGGTTATCATGATGGTCTGCCTGATCATCGTCCTGGTGGATTCCATCAGCAAATCGCTACGTGTGTTAACCCAATGAGATGAGGCAGGAAGCCCGGGTTCCCCAAAGAGCCACGCCAGGGGCAACACTCAAATTTCCGCCACCGAAGGAGAAAATGAACGAGTTCGGCTCGACTAGGTCATCGAAAAATACATGGATGATCCGTTTCCCGGCTACGGCTCTGGGCAATTCGATCGCGCGGTATAAACGAGGATGAGCCAAGGCAAAGATCAATCTACAGATATTCAAAAGCGCTTAGGAAACCGTCTGGAAGCATTGACTGGATTACGTTTTCTCGCGGCTTTTCACGTTCTGATCTTCCATGCCGGTTTGGACCAATTGCCTGGCGTGCCGGTGTGGATCAAGAACGTCGCCGGGCACGCAGACTTAAGTGTCAGTCTGTTCTTCGTTTTGTCGGGATTCATCCTAACGTACAATTACTTCGACCGCGAACGCGGATGTCGGGTTGCGGATCAGCAGTTTTGGGCCGCGCGACTGGCTCGTGTCTACCCGGTCTATCTGCTCGGGTTGGTCATTGCAATTCCGCAGTTACTCGGCGACATCTCACTCAATGATCGAACTCCACTGCTCTCGAATATAGCGGCAATGGTCTTGGTGGGTTGCTTAGTTCAATCCTGGTTGCCACAATTCGCTTGGTTTTGGAATTTCCCTTCTTGGTCGCTTTCCGATGAAGCGTTCTTTTATTGGTGTTTCCCTTGGTTACTGCGGCGTTTACGAGCACTTACGCGATCGCAATTGCTGGTTTCCATGTTGATTGTCTGGTTGGCGGCGCAAGTTCCGCCGGTGCTTGCGCGGATTATGGGGCCAGACGGGCTCGGATTCGTCGATCGGTCAGCAATGCCACTATGGGTCAAAGTGGTGCAAATGAATCCGCTTTTGCGGCTGCCGGATTTCGTGATTGGTATTCTCCTGGGCCGGCTGTATCTCTTGCACGGCGACGATCCACCGGCGAGCCAATTCAGGCTGCGCCAGTTGGGTGGAGTACTTTCGCTAGTGGGGCTCGGCTTGCCGGTCGCCGCCGCTGCCTTCAGTCCCGAATATCCCTTTCCCTTAACGCATAGTCGAAGTCTAGTGGCGCCGTTTAACGCACTGCTTATTTTCGGATTAGCTTTGGGAGGCGGACTACTAGCAAAAGTCCTGGCTTCGCGGTCCATGGTGCTGTTAGGGAACGCTAGTTATGCACTTTACTTGCTCCATGTACCACTTATTTTCTTGACGTATACTGCTGCTCGGGCTTGGTTTGGGGCCGAATCGCCCAACACCTGGCCAATGTTTGTCGCGTATGGGTTCGTTGCAATTGGTTTGTCGATTCTGGCTTTCTTGCTCGTTGAGGAGCCTATGCGGCATAGGCTCCGACGCCGCCTCACAGGGTGGTTGGCGGCAGGGGACCCAACGGGCCAATCACTTCAGCACGGATCGTAATTGGCGAACCGAGCCGCGGTCCCTAAGGAGCCCGCTAGGGGCGAGTTCTCTTAGCTCCGTTTACGGTTACCTTCGTTATTGAACCCCATAGGGGTGACCTATAAATAGCCAGTGTCTGCAGCGCAGCAATCTCAAAGTAGAGTCCATCAACTAATTCTTCACTCTCCCGCGTTGGGAGAGGGAGATTTTTCGTTGGCTGGCGCCCACAATTAGGGCATTTCCCGATAAGCTTCTCGAACGATTTCAACTTGTTCACGAAGAGCGTGGTGGGGACGGAAATCAGGCGGGGTTCCATGTGCATATCCAAAAAAGTCACAACCGGCTTCGTACCATTTTCTCCAGGTATTGGGATCGCATAGCCCTTTGACATCGGGCCGACCAATGATCGTAGTCATTACCCGTTGATTCGGTTTGCGGATCTTCAGGAGCCAATCCACTACGGCATCTGATGATTCCGCGATGAGTTGGTCAGATTCGTTGACCATCGGATGGTCGACCCACATCGGCTCCGCTGGTCTGTAGAAAGGCACATTGAAGTTCGCCTTGGTTCCTGGATTGCCTTTGTGCATGGCTTCCTGAATACGATGGAATTGCCGGGCCATAATTTCCCGCTTGTACTTCAGACTTTCCTCCGGGCTGATCTCGGATGCTTTTTCAGGCATGTTCCGCCCGATAATTTCCCGGAACGGGTTTTTAACGTAGGGCGATGGCTGCACTGCGAAATCATTGCAATCGTATTTCCCATAGTTAAAGCAGTCAAAATTGATCCATTCGACAGGGTAGAGTCGCAAGAATTCCGTGATGCGGGCACACAGTAGATCTGTCCAGGGACTCTCGGGCGCCAGAAATCCAACCTCGTTGTAGTTTCGGGTTGTGGGAACGAGCCAGTTGGAGCGGCTATTGCTGATGTAAGGATCCATCGCAATGCAAAAATAGCCGCAAAAAGGCAGTCCCGCTTTTTGCGCCATTTTAAACAGCCTGGGAAACAAATCTCTGCCGGGCCCCGGAGCTATCGGCCCGAGTTGCGTCGGATAATATGCGTATCCCCATAGCGAATAACCTTGCAAGAAGAAGATGTTCACGCCGAAATCCCGATGCCAGGCAAAATATTCCTCGGGGTTAATGAACGCCCAGTCCTGAGGTAAGGCTGGCGTCATTACCACTCGATCTCCCTTGGGGGCGATAAAGTTCAGGTCACAACAAAATAATTTGATTGGTTTTCCGCCATCAGGCAAGTCTTTGGCATTGGGCAACAAATGCACGGGGGATTCTTTGCGGATTGAGGTCTTGGCCGATACGCCTCGAGCAGAATGCAGTGTCGCAGCCGCACCAACAGCAAGCCACGATGATTTCTTCAGAAACTTTCGGCGCGTCTGATTTTCATCATGCATAGGATTCTCCAAGGTTGCTCAGTAAGGTTCCACTGCTTGTCTTATACGACAAATCAATCAAACGCCGGTGCGCTGAGAAGAAGGATAGAACCTCCACCCCGGTATCCTCTCGTCAAAGAAAGGAGCGGAGTATAGAATTTGTGGCTTGGCAATGGAGTGGATTGCCCTCTCAACTGGCCCAGACGGACCTCACTTTCCCGCGTTGAGGAAGAGGGAGATAAAACCTGACCACCACGAAACCCCCTGCCACTTTCAATACCTGCCCCTGAGGGCTTTTCAAGCCTTCATTCCCTGACAACACCCCAATGGTGCCAGATTGCTAATCCATGAACAGCCCCATCAAGAACTCTTTATTCCCTTCCATGCCTTCAATGGGTGACTCGATGACTCCGAGTTCGCGGAACCCTAGACCGACTGCCGCGACCCGAATCTTCTGAACAACTTGATTGTGCTTCTTTGGATCCGTTACCAGCCCGCCTCTTTCGACTTCTCCCTTTCCTACCTCAAACTGAGGTTTCACCAAGCAAATGGCCGTTGTTCCTGACTTAGTAAACGGGGGAATGACAGGCAACACAAGTGTCAGTGAAATGAATGAAAGGTCCATTGTGATCAGGTCCACTTTGGCGCCGATCGTGTCAAAATCAAGGAATCGTACATTGACACCCTCAAATGATCGGACTCGAGGGTCACTTCGTAATTTCCAATCCAGTTGATTATGTCCCACGTCCACTGCAAAGACTCTTGCCGCACCATGTTGCAGGAGACAATCCGTGAATCCGCCTGTCGAGGCCCCGATATCAAGACAAACCCAATTTTCAATGGATGGCGTAAATACCTCTAAAGCCTTTTCTAATTTCAAGCCTCCTCTTGAGACGTAAGGAGGCGGCAATTTCTTTAGCCGAATGCTCAACGACACATCCACCCGGGTTCCAGGCTTCTCGATTCGCTGTTCATTGGCGAAAACGAGTCCTTCAAGGATAAGTGCCTGCGCCTGTGGGAGGCTTTTGGCCAGACCAAGGTCAACCAGAAGCTTATCAATTCGCTCTTTCATGAGTGCGAAATGCTTGGTGGAAAGATTTCAGCCGTTTTGTCCTTCTCTGGTGTGGGCTTGTTTCGAACTGCTTTGGCGGGAACGACTGGGCCGAGAAGAGTATTTTTCAAGGACGAATTTATGGATCTGCTCATAAATACCGTCCGCATCAATCCCATATTTGGCGTGGAGTAGATTGGGGCTGCCATGAGGGATGAGTTTGTCGGGAACCCCGATCCGAAGAATCCGATTGGCTTCGAGCTTCTTCTCTTCTAGCAGTTCCATGACCGCGCTTCCAAAACCACCCATTAGGGCGGCCTCCTCAACGGTCACGAGGAAGGATTTTTCATTTGCCAAACAAACGATCAAATCCTCATCCAAAGGTTTAACAAACCGTGCGTTCACAACAGAGACGGAGATCCCGTCCAGAGCCAGTTTTTCCGCCGCTTTCAAGCAAGGGTAAACCATGGTTCCCAAGGCAAGAATAACACCGTCTTTCCCATCTTGCAGGATCTCCCCTTTCCCAATTTCAATGATTCTGAACTCTTCATCCATCTTCACCCCAATGCCATTTCCTCGGGGATATCGAAGAGCTGTGGGATGAGGAGTTTCAATGGCAGTGTACAACATATGTCGGAGTTCATTTTCATCTTTCGGAGCCATTACGATCATATTGGGAACTGCGCGCAGATAAGCAACATCGTAAAGGCCATTGTGCGTTGGACCGTCTGCACCCACAATTCCCGCCCGGTCAATGGCAAACGTGACGGGCAAATCCATTAAACAGACGTCATGGATCACCTGATCATAAGCTCGCTGGAGGAACGTGGAGTAAATTGCGGCTACAGGTTTATAACCCTGGGTTGCCAACCCCGCCGAGAATGTCACAGCATGCTGTTCGGCGATACCGACATCAAAGCAGCGCTCAGGAAATTCCTTGCTAAACTGGACCAAGCCGGTACCTTCCAGCATTGCGGCGGTTATGGCAACAATCTTGGGATCTCGCTTCGCCAGCTCGATCATGGTCTTCCCAAAGACAGAGGTAAACGAAGGTGGAGCAGGAGGCGTGGGATAAAAAACGCCTGTCAGGGGATCATAGGCCGTGGGACCGTGATACTTGATGGGTGCCGATTCCGCTACCGACCAACCTTTCCCTTTTTTGGTCACGATATGAAGAATCGTCGGGCTATTGCTTTCTTTCAATTTTTGCAGTGTATCGACTAAAGTATCGAGCTGATGTCCATTAATGGGGCCAACATAATCAAAACCAAGTTCATGAAAGAGTAATCCCGGGACCATGAAGGTTTTCATGGCATCCACCATATCTTTGGCGATTTTCACCAGGCGAGGACCAAGACGGGGGACAGCGAGCAACATAGACTCAACTTCTTTTTTGAACCGATTGTATACCTGTCCCGTCACGATTCGATTCAAATAGCCGGCCATGGCCCCGACATTGGGCGAAATGGACATCTCGTTGTCATTCAGAATGATGAGAAGTTTTCTTTGCAGGTGACCGGCTTGATTAATGCCTTCCAATGCCACCCCCCCAGTCAAACCGCCGTCCCCAATGATCGCAACGACATTGGAGTCTTGTCCGGCCAGATCGCGAGCCACTGCCATCCCCAGTGCTGCCGAAATGGAGGTGGATGCATGCGCAACATTAAACGTGTCGTAAATACTCTCTTCACGGCGCGGAAAGCCCGAGATCCCTTCATACTGTCGCAGGGTGTGAAACTGGTCGCGTCTCCCCGTCAGTATCTTATGGCCATACGCCTGGTGTCCGACATCCCAAACCAGATGGTCCTTGGGAGCATCAAAAACGTAATGCAAAGCCACGGTCAGTTCGACGGTCCCGAGGCTGGACGCCAGGTGCCCCCCGGTTTTTGAAATCGTATGGATCATGAAACTTCTCAACTCATCGGCCAGTTGGCCCAATTGGTGCCGCTCTAACCTCTTTACATCTGCGGGGCAATCAATCTTTGAGAGGAGTGAAAAGTTCATGGTTTCTTCACTCATAGTTGATAAAAATCCTTTCAAGACCAGTTTCAGATGATAACATCAATCATACTAGACAATTGCTCAAAGAGAAGTAAGAAAATGGACCCTTTAGACCAGTCTTGCCCGAGTAGTTGAGAAAGATAGCGATCCTTTTCTTCGGACTTCATACCGTGACGCATAGCTGAAGATCTTCCCATTCTGCTTCACTCCTCAAGGGAATCGTTGTTCTTCTCCTCGAATGGCCCCGGTTTCAATGTTCCATCAGAATGTTTGGAGAGTATCTCGACCTTTCTCTCTGCTTCTTCCAGTTTAGAGTGGCAAAAACGGGAGAGAGTGATTCCCTCCTCATAGGCTTCTAGCAGAGAAGCTAACGGCAGGTCTCCACTATCCAACTTCTTCACGATTTCTTCGAGACGCAATAAGGCAGATTCAAAGTCTTTAATTTTGGCCATAACTTATCTCTCCATCGGGGGGAATCACCCTTTCGGCTATTCCTTGAATTCCCCCTCTTGCTAGCCGTACCGTAAAATGATCGCCGACTTTTAACCCCCGCGAGTCCTTCAAGATATTCCCATGAGAGTCCCGGCAAACAGCGTATCCCCGATCGAGGACTGCCAAAGGATTGAGGGCCTGCAAAGACACTTCCAACGTAACTACTTTCCCCCTTAATAATTGCAAACCCAAACTGGCTTTTCCTTGAATCCGTTCCTTCTGGTGTACGACAATCTGTTCTTTTGCCTTAATGAATTGCCTGAGATCAAGGCGGGAAAGGCTATTCAAAGATGTGTGTAACTTTTCTCTCAGTAAATGAAGCTTTTCCACTCCCGAGATCCCCATTCGAAACGACAGCTCATCCAAACGTTGTCGATAGAATGCCAACTTATTCTCAACGGAAGCGAAGACTCGTTCAGAGGAAAGCACCAAAACTTTGTTTCGAAGCAGGCTCAAGCTAAAATGCAAGGACTGCTTCAACCGGCGTTCTTGGTTCGCGATCTGCTCAGCCAATTCGACCTTTTTGGAAATAACGATTTCCGCAGCTGCCGAAGGTGTTGGCGCTCGTAGATCCGCCACGAAGTCCGCAATCGTATAATCCACTTCATGGCCGACAGCAGAAATCACGGGAATTCGTGACGCTACAATAGCACGAGCCACGACTTCTTCATTAAAAGCCCAAAGATCTTCTAAAGACCCTCCACCGCGTCCCACGATCATGACATCCACTTCAGGGAGGGTATTCAAGTATTTAACTCCGGCTGCAATTTCCGTGGCTGCACCTTCCCCCTGGACTCTAGCCGGATAGATCAGTACGCGGACATTCTCATGCCTGCGTTTCAAGATCCTCAGGATGTCGTGGATTGCCGCTCCGGTGGGAGACGTCACGATACCAATACAGCGAGGCAGCAACGGGATCGGCTTTTTACGCGCAGAATCGAATAATCCTTCAGCCTGTAATCTCGCTTTGAGTTGTTCAAAGGCGAGTTGCAGGGACCCTAGGCCCTTGGGTTCCATGGTATCCACTTGTAGCTGATACTCTCCGCGTGGTTCATAAACGCTTAGATTCCCAGAGACTATGACCTGGAGTCCATCTTCTGCTTTGAACTTGAAAAATCTGGCTTTGTGACGAAAACAAACACATCTCACCTGAGCGGATTTGTCCTTGAGAACAAAATAAAGGTGTCCTGATCCTGCTGCCGTGAAGTTCGAAATTTCACCCTCTACCATAATCCCGGAAAAATCGCCCTCAAGAAGCTCTTTGACTTCAACCGTGAGCTCCGAAACCGTATAAACTCTGGCTGATGGAAAGAGACTCATGATGTCTACCGACGGAAAAAGAGAGCGAAGATCAAGGTGAGAAGGAGACTGAGTACAATGGATGTAGTGATTGGGAAATAAAAACTGAAGTTGTCCCGTTTAATGATGATGTCGCCCGGAAGCCTCCCTAACCTCAGAAATGAAAAGTGGGGAACAAACGTCAAAATTAATCCGAAGAGAATAAAAATGGCACCGGTGACGATGAAGACCTTCCCAATTTGAGGGAGCATCCTGACTCTCCCGGAAGAATCAATTAACCAAGTTCCAGGGCATTGAAAAAATAGCTCGTTTCGCTTCTCGAATTCTCCACGCTGTCGGAGCCATGAATAACATTTTTTTCAATGGACGTGGCGAAGCGATTCCGGATCGTTCCTTCCGCAGCTTTTGCTGGGTCTGTTGCTCCCATCAATTCCCGAAGCCGTGTGACTGCATTCTCAGCTTCCAGCACCATCACCATCACAGGCCCAGAGCTCATGTAGCGTACAAGATCCTTAAAGAAACTTCGATGGCGATGAACTGCATAAAAGCCCGCAGCTGCCGTTTCTGAAAGATGAAGCATTTTGGCGCCCTTAATTTTGAAGTGATTATGTTCAAGAATCTGAATAATGTCGCCAACATTGCCCTGTTCGACACCGTCGGGCTTAATGATGGTCAATGTACGTTCTAAACTCACAATATTTGTCCCTCCGAATGTTGATTCCCTATGAAGGGAAGAGTGCTTGGACAGATTCGCCCATTTCTCCCTCAATGTTTCAGCAATCCAGCCACGGTTTCTCCAATTTCAGCAGGGCTCTTGACGACATGAATTCCTGCCGCCTGGAGGGCATTCATTTTGTCTGACGCAGTTCCTTTTCCGCCACTAATAATGGCTCCCGCATGTCCCATTCGCCGTCCGGGAGGCGCCGTCTGGCCAGCGATGAATCCAACCACCGGTTTTTGTCCGTTGCTGCGGACATAATCTGCAGCCTGCTCTTCGGCCGTCCCGCCAATCTCACCAATCATCACAATGGCTTCCGTTCCTGGATCCTCAAAGAACAACTTCAGCGCATCCACAAAACTTGTGCCGATAATAGGGTCCCCTCCGATTCCAATACAGGTGGATTGGCCGATCCCGCGACTACTGAGCTGACCCACAGCCTCATAGGTTAAGGTTCCACTTCGAGAAATAACTCCGACGGCCCCTTCACGATGAATCGCACCCGGCATGATCCCAATCTTACATTTACCAGGGGAAATGATTCCGGGACAATTCGGACCGATCAGGCGCGTACCACGACTTGAGAGATACTCAGTGGCTTTGATCATGTCAAAGGTTGGGATCCCTTCCGTGATGCACACGACCAATTCGATTCCGGCATCGGACGCTTCCATTATGGCGTCAGTCGCAAAAGGGGGTGGCACAAAAATGACCGATGCATTGGCGCCGGTCTTCCGGCGGGCCTCATCGACGGTATTAAAAACAGGGATCCCCTCGTGAATGGTGCCTCCCTTCCCAGGAGTTACTCCTGCAACGACATTCGTTCCGTAGGCTTTACACTGCAGTGTATGAAAGGTCCCTTCCCTACCTGTAATCCCTTGAACGATCAGACGGGTATGCCGATCCACTAAGATGCTCAATACCAGGCTCCTTTACGGCTGTAATGGTCAACTGCCAATTGACGAGAACATTAAGCTATCTTTGCCAGTGCAACGACTTTCTCTGCTGCGTCTTTCATTCCATGGCCGACTGTCAGGCTGAGCCCCGAATTCTTAAGGATCTCTTGCCCTTTTTCAACGTTTGTCCCTTCTAACCGAACGACCAACGGCACCCTGAGCTGTATTGCCTGAGCCGCTTCCACTACTCCCTGCGCTACAATGTCACAGCGCATGATTCCACCAAAAATGTTGATCAACACTGCTTTGACGTTAGGGTCTGAAAGAAGAATGGAGAAGGCATTTTTCACCTGTTCAGCGCTCGCCCCACCGCCAACATCCAGAAAATTGGCAGGAGACCCTCCCGCTAGCTTGATAATATCCATTGTGGCCATAGCCAGGCCTGCGCCATTGACCATACAACCCACCGTACCGTCTAGCTTTATATAATTGAGGCCATGTTTGCTGGCTTCGATTTCCAGCGGGTCTTCTTCGTTAAGGTCACGTAACTCTTTAATTTCCGGATGACGATACAGCGCGTTGTCATCAAAGATCATTTTGGCATCCAAGGCATATAATTTATTGCTTTCCGTTAGCAAAAACGGGTTGATTTCAACTAACGAAGCGTCACAGGCTTCAAATGCCCGATACAATGCCAGCATGAACATGCAGGCTGATTGGATCAGGGGCCCAGGAAGTTCTAAACCAAAGGCAAGCTTGCGGGCCTGAAATGAAGTCAATCCTATCCCAGGCTCAATCTGCTCTTTCAAGATGAGTTCCGGAGTTTCTTCAGCAACTTTCTCGATATCCATACCTCCTGCCTTGCTGGCCATGAACACCGGTTTCCCTGATGCGCGGTCAATCACAATACCCAAATAGTATTCGCTTCTAATTCTGAGCCCTTCTTCAATAAGCACTCTTTTCACGACCCTTCCCTCAGGCCCTGTCTGGTGGGTTACGAGCTTCATTCCCAACATCTTGTCCGAAATGAGTCCTGCCTCGGCAGGAGTTCCGGCCAGCTTAACCCCTCCGCCTTTTCCACGGCCTCCTGCATGAATCTGAGCCTTGACAACCACGGTTCCGCCCAGCTTCTGGGCAATCGCGCTGGCCTCTTCCTGAGTACCCGCAACTTCACCGCGCGGAACCGGCACCCCAAATCGGCTCAGAATAGATTTTGCCTGATATTCGTGAATTTTCATGGAGACCCCGTTGTCGTAGAGATAGAAGACCCAGGCTGTGCCTGTCTCCAGGCACGGGGGCTCATTATATCGGATCAAAGCGGGGTGTCAAGGAGACTCCCCCCATTGATAGATTGAGAGCTGGACCACGGAGGGCTATGGATTCAGCGGACAGAGGACATCAGTTTACGGTAGCGTTCGGCGCGACGGGCAGGACAACATTCAAAGTCACTTCCCTGATCATGATCTGATTGAGATAAATTTGAATGATATGGGGGCCCTCTTCCGCAAAGGATACGTTGGTAAAGAAAGTCACGTTGTCCGCAAAACCGCCAGAATCAAGAGTGAAACTGGATGGGGCCGTCTGGAGGACTAATCGGTTGCGGTCAGGGGAAACAATTTTGATCTCAGTGGTGTGCTCACCAATGCCAACCCAATGATTCAATAGAGCAAATTTCAAAATAGTAGAAGGGAGTGCCTGGAAATAGACATTTTGAAAAATCCCCATCAAACTGAGCTTGTTCCCTGCCTCCAGTCGGATATCATCACAAAGCAAAGAATAAGCGAGTTGTGCAGTGGTCAATGGCTTAGGCTGGAGCATAGCGTCTAGGTTCTCGGGCCTCAAATTCTTAATCCTTCATGTGTTCCGGGACATTTTTGGGATTTGTATCCTGAGCATCAAATTCAGATTCCGTCAATCCTGAAGCAATGATCTTCCAGACTCGATCGGTTAACGACTCACGGTCTCCAAGGCTCATTCCCATTGTGCTGATGGGTGGATGGAAGCAAATCGTAATCCTTCCCGGAGTAATCTTAAACTGATGTGGAGGCATAACGCTATAGCTGCCGCTCACGCTGATCGGCAAGACTGGTACTTCGGATTCGATAGCCAGCGTGAAAGGGCCCTTCTTAAAGGGCCCCATTCTACCGGTACGGGTACGGGTCCCTTCCGGATAAATGAGGAACGACTCCTTATTCATAAGCTGCCGGACGGCCTGCTTCATGGCTTCAATAGCTTGTTTCCGGTCTTTCCGATCGACAAAAACGAATCCTCCAAGCTGCAAGATGAATCCGATAATGGGCAATTTTCTCAGTTCTTTCTTAAGTATCAACCGCACATCTAACGGAATGGCGAGGACCAATGCCGGAGGATCACAATAGCTCTGGTGATTGGCCAGAAAAATATAATTCTGACCGGACTTAATGTGTTCTTTCCCTTTCACTTCAATTTGGATTCCTGCCAGCTTCATTCCCAGCCGGATAATCAATCGACCGGCATTGTAAAGCACGTCAGGGCGCCTTTGGAATAAAGCAACAAGAATACAGGCTGAGCCAACTAGAAAAGCATATCCGAAGACGATGACTACAACGAAGAGGGTACGGATCATTTGGCCAGAAATTCATTCAGCCTTTCGAGCAATTCTTCCTTCACGAAGGGCTTAGTAAGGTGACCGCTCGCTCCAGCCTCCAGTGCGCTTCGGATATATCTTTCATCTACCTTCCCGGTGAAGAGAATAATCGGTGGGGTATGCTGGAGTTTCCGCTCCTGGATCTGCCTTAATACTGTCAATCCATCCACACTCGGCATCATCGCGTCAAGCAGCACCAAATCAGGAGATTCAGTCTTAAAAAAATCGAAAATCTTTCCTGGATCTCCGCAAACCACGGAGTCGAAACCTTCGAGCCGCAACATGAGTTTCAGCATCGTCTGGATACCGGGATCGTCATCTACTATCAAAATTTTTTTCTTCATGAGATTTTTCTGGCTATCACCCCATGCGGCAACGATTATGGATCCAGAGGAACAAGTAAAAGCGACGACGTATCATAGAACACAAAAGACTCTTACATGGATTGCAAAGTCTTCAAGAATTTTTCGTGGATCCCGTCAAACCCGCCGTTCGACATCACGACAATCAAATCACCACTCTTCAATTGAGGGGTAACATGACGGATGATTTCGTCTGCGCATGACCATTCTACCGCTTGAACGCCTCGTTTATTCAGGTCAGCAACTAAGCGTCCAACATCAAGCCGCGTGGATGGTTCAAGCTTCTCTGGAGCGTAGGCCGACGCAATAACAACCCGGTCCGCGGCGTCAAAGGATTCAGAGAAGGCCTTCTGGAATATATTTCGTCGCGAAGTTGCCGATCGAGGTTCAAAGATTGCCCAGATTCGTCTTTTCGGGAAGCGGGCACTGACCGCTGTTAGTGTTTCTTGGATTGCCGTGGGATGATGGGCGAAGTCATCGAAAAGAGTGATATTTTTCACAGTCCCTCGAACTTCCAACCGTCTTTTCACGTTCTTGAAATTGCGAAGGGCACTCCGAATGGTCTCCATCTTAATGCCAATATCCTGAGCATAGACTATAGCCGCCAGGACATTCTTGACATTGAAATTCCCAGCGAGAGGAATCTCCATATCCCCTAAAGAGGTCCGGTCATTCCACAAGGTGAAATGAGTCGAGGTTTCGAGAGTTTCAATTTCCTCGGCTCGCCACTGGGCCTCTTCACAAAGCCCGAATGACTCGACCGGGCAGAATGCTTTTCGACTCAATTCTCGTACCACCCTATCGTCCCATCCCGCGATCAGTTTGCCTTCTGATGGAATGATGTTGATCAGCCGACGGAAGCTCGTCTTAACAGCCTCAAAATCCGGGTAGATATCGGCATGGTCAAATTCGCAGTTGTTAAAGATCACGGTTTCTGGGAGGTAATGCAAAAACTTGGGGCCCTTGTCAAAAAAAGCAGTGTCGTATTCGTCTCCTTCAATAACAAAGATCTCACCCTGGCCGAGCTTAAAGCTACTACCAAAATTTTCGGCGATCCCGCCAATGAGAAAGCCGGGCTGAAGTCCCGCAATTTCAAGTATCCAAGCCAAAAGTGACGTGGTTGTGGTCTTTCCATGCGTTCCGGCCACTACGATAGGTCTTTTGCCGCGAATGAAGAGCTCTTTCAATACCTCCGGCATCGAAGTGTAATTGAGTCTCCGGTTCAAGACTGCTTCTAGTTCGGGGTTTCCTCTCGAAATGGCGTTCCCGATAACAACCATATCCGGTTTAGAATCCAGATTTGTTGCTGAAAAACCTTGAAGCAAAGAGATACCCAATCCTTCAAGAAATACTGACATGGGAGGATAGATGCTCTGGTCGGACCCGGTGACCGTAAATCCTCGGGCATGGAGCATTCCAGCAAGCGAAGCCATCGCGGTGCCGCAAATCCCAACCAAATGAAACCGTTTCAGATGCTCAAAACGAGGAAGCATAAAAGTTTATACTTGTTCTGATTGCCAAGCCAAAGCGCGGATTGTCAAAGTTAAGTCTTGACCTACTATCGCGAACGGATTACGGCAATTCAGAAGCATTCCCTTTCAGATTCTAGGGGTAGAAAAGGATTCACTTTCGAGGGCCACCTGAGTCACTTTCGTATCAACCTTAAACTAAACGACAGCACCTTCATTCAAAACAAGACACTGCCTGTCGCAATCCAACGTAACTGGGACGCCCATTGGCAATGTCAATGAATTGGACTGAGTATGGCCCGAAGGGAGCCCATAAAGGATGGGAAACTGAAATTCCGAAAAGATATCGCATATGATCTCTTGCACCCGATATTCGCCATCCGATTTCTGATTACAATTCAACATTTTGCCAAATACCAATCCTCGAATCTGACTAAATTTGCCGGCCAGTTTTAGTTGCATCAACATGCGATCAATTTGGTAGGGCCGGGTATTGACGTCCTCTAGGAAAAGAATCTTCTCACTGGTATCGATCTCGTAAGAGGTGCCTAGCATTGAAGCAATTAATGAAAGACATCCTCCGGTTAACGGTCCCTTCGCTGTCCCGAAACGTAAGGTCTCCAGCTCTGGCGCTGTAATTTTGAGTTCCCCGGATCGCTGGGCTACGCAGTCGAGTAAATTGCTTTCATTAAATGCGGCCGCTCCCGATCCGAATTCACGTGCAACCATCGGCCCATGGAAACAAACCATTTCAGTTTGCCTTTCCAAATACTGCAGCAACACGGTAACGTCACTATAACCGAGAAAGACCTTCGGATTCGAACGGATGATGGCAGAATCCAAATACGGAAGCAAATGAACAGAGCCGTAGCCACCTCTTGCGCAAAAAATCGCATCCACATCCGGGTCAGCAAATAACCGGTTCAGTTCCATGGCACGTTCCTGGTGGGAACCGGCGAAGTAGTGGTATCGGCTAAAAATTAGATCGGAAATCTTGGTCCGAAACCCCATCGCGTTCAGGTAAGTTACTCCTTGAAGCAAGGCAGCCTGTTCCACAGGGCTCGCCGGAGCAAACACAGCAACGGTTGACCCTCTCTTTAAAGCCCTTGGCTTCAGCATCATGCCCCCTTGGCGTGGATCCACTCAACTAGGAATATACCATTTCACTCCATCTTGCGAATCGGGGAGATGAACTTAGTTGAGTGAAAAATCCGTTGAGCTACTTGCAAAATTGCGTGTTAATTCATCTTTGTCATTTGGCTTTCCAAGGATTCCGATACTCTTTCCAATATGACTTCACCAATCTTGGCGTGAAGACCCAATGGCTCTGTAACTAGAAAGGATACTCCTGGATGTTTCGCTGCAGCTTCCGCAACCATCCGAGGTATGTCGTGCGTCGAATGTCTGCCTGGGCCCAGAAAATAAGGGTGGACAATGATCTCCTTTGCTCCCGCTGCAACACAGGCATCAAAGGCCTGTTGAATACTTGGCTTAGCGAGCTCCATGTGAGCGTGGAAAACGATCCTGAAATCGGACTTTTTTCGAAGCATCGCCGCCAGCTTAGGAAGCATATCATTGGCTTCTCTCCGTCTACTCCCATGATCAACGATGAGCAAGGCTCTCTTTGTCACGACCAAACTTACTCCTACTCGGAATTATTCAAAAGGTGGAGGAGTCCTCTAGCACTCCTCCCAATCTGAGTAGAACCCTCTATTTCCCCACTTGATCACCCTCATAGGAAGGGAGAAGTGTTTCGGCTTCACTTCTCCCCTAGTACCAGCTTCGCAATGGTCTGCAGCTGCATGAATGAAGTTCCTTCGTAGATCTTCCCAATCTTGGAGTCTCTAAAATACTTTTCTGCTGGATAGTCCTTTGAGTAGCCATATCCACCGAAAATCTCGACGACTTGAGAGGTCACGCTTTCCGCCATCTGGGATGCAAAGTACTTAGCCATTGCAGCCTCTTTCACATATGGCAGGCCCGCATCCTTCAAACGAGCAGCATTATACGTCATCAGTCGAGCTGCCTCCCACTGCACCGATAGTTCTGCAATTTGGAATTGAATTGCCTGAAATTTTGCGATCGGCTGTCCAAACTGTTCCCTCTCATTGGCATACTTTATGCCTTGGCGCAATGCCCCTCCAGCAAGCCCTACCATTTGAGCCGAGATCCCAATCCGCCCTTCGTTGAGCGTTTCAATGGAAATTTTATATCCTTTCCCGACTTCTCCGAGTACGTTTTCACGGGGCACTTCACAGTGATCCAAAGTGAGCTCGCAAGTGCTACTCGCCCGTATACCAAGCTTATCTTCTTTCTTGCCAACCTGGAATCCAGGGAATCCCCGTTCTACAATGAACGCCGTAATCCCCCGATACCCTTGACTTGGGTCTACTGTGGCGAAAATAATAAAAATTTCTGCCTCAGAAGCATTTGTAATCCATAGCTTTTGACCACTCAAATGATAGTGGTCTCTGGAAAATTCGGCATAGGTCTTTAGAGAGAACGCATCACTTCCTGCTCCTGGTTCCGAAAGGGCATAAGCTCCCACCGCAGAGGAGGCTAGCTTTGGCAGGTATTGACGCTTTTGAGTTGCGGTACCCCAACGAAGCAGCGCGTTGTTGACCAAGGTGTTTTGTACATCGACGATTACCCCTGCCGAGGCATCCACTCGTGAAAATTCTTCTACGGCTAAGATGG
Organism: uncultured Acidimicrobiia bacterium; assembly: GCA_963810905.1. Classification (GTDB taxonomy): domain Bacteria; phylum Acidobacteriota; class Terriglobia; order Versatilivoradales; family Versatilivoraceae; genus CAWBAT01. The sequence continues at coordinate 61,935 of CAWEPG010000002.1, forward strand.
CCATAAAAAAACTGCCCGCGGCTCCTCCATACTCCTCCGGAATCTGGATCCCCATCAAGTTCATCGGGAAGAACTCCTTGAGTATGGCTTGATCAAACTTGCCTTCCCTATCCATGGACTGGACATGCGGCTTGATTTTGTTCTCAGCAAATTCACGAACTAGCTCACGAAACATGTCCTCTTCTTCTGACAAAACAGTCAGTGGATAACGCAACAGGAGATCTGTCATGGGGTTACTCCTCGTCGACGCCACAACAATTAAATTGTTGCTCAAAGGAAGTCTTTTTCTGAAATCCCCGCTCCCAGGCAACAGGCATCATGAATCTAATTGCTCTAAAAGGGACAATGAGTCAAGCAAGATCTTTCCAAGGATGTCTTAGAGGAGGTGCCCCCCAAGTATGCTTTTAAACATTTTTTGGCATGCCTTTGTTCCGACTCTCCTCAAGAAGAAATTCTTTGGCGCTAGCTTCCTTTGCTGCTAGTCCAAAGGCGTATTGAAATAATTAGACTTCATAGTTTTCCCTTTTTAATCTATTCTTCGACAAAGTCAGCAGCCCCGATCGTCCCAATTATGCGCCGCGATATTCTTCATATTGGAATCATTGCCAAACCCAAGTTGAGCACTGCCTCTGCCGTGGTGAATAATCTTATGGAATGGTGTGCGGTACGAAAGATCCGGGTCAGTCTTGACCGAGAAACCGCTGGCATTGTCCACCAAATTGAAGAGGGACTGGAGAAGGCAGACTTGATTGCGGCCGCAGATCTTGTTGTCGTTCTCGGCGGAGATGGCACTCTCCTCTCAGTTGCCCGATCCATGGATGCTCACGAAGTTCCGATTCTGGCAATAAATTTCGGGAGCCTGGGCTTTATCACAGAGATAACGCTGGAAGAAGTCTTCAATAGCCTAGAAAGCGTTCTGGCTGGAACCGCTACCAGCCAGAAACGTATCATGATCGAAATTGATGTTGTTCGTGAAGGAGAGCGATTCGCAAGCTATCGAGCTTTGAATGATGCCGTTCTGACCAAAGGAGCATTGGCGAGAATTATTGATATTGACGTCAGAATTGATAGTCATTTCGTAGCCACTTACAAGGCCGACGGGTTGATTATCAGTACACCCACCGGCTCGACCGCTTACGCGCTTTCGGCAGGAGGTCCTGTTGTCTATCCCACGTTAGGGGCAATGCTCATTACGCCAATTGCTTCTCACACGTTGACTTTCCGGTCGCTTGTTGTTCCAGATAATGTGACGGTGGAGATGAGTCTCAAGGCGACCCAAGAATCTGTTTTTCTTACCGTAGATGGCCAGGTAGGGCTGCCACTAAAAGGGGAAGATCACATTTATGTCCGGAAATCTTCGAGCTACCTTGAGCTCATCGAATCGAACAATAAAAGTTTCTTTGACATCTTGAGGAATAAATTGAAGTGGGGAGAGAGGTAAGACATACGCTCAATGTCCGCTGCCAACCAAGGACAACAAAAAGCTGACAATTTTTTCAAGAAGGTATATGCCGTCGTCAAATCAATCCCGCCCGGTAAAGTACTCACCTATGGCCAAATTGCTACTCTTCTTGGCGCACCCCATAAGGCCCGACAGGTCGGCTGGGCAATGCATGGTTGTCCACACGGACTTCCTTGGCAGCGGGTGGTCGGTGCCGGAGGGAGAATCCTGATAAACTCGTTCTCCACTCCAAATGGCTCCATCCTACAGCGAAGACTGCTAGAGATGGAAGGTGTCCGATTCAAAAGCCAATGCGTCGATATGAATGCCCATCAGTATGTCCCGTCTGGCATCCAGAAGATAAGGAGGAATTCCCTGCGCAGGCCTGGAAGACGCTAACAACGACCTCCTGATTTTCATATTTCATTGCTTGTTGTTCATTTCACCGGTTTGATTTGGGATTCTCTGATTCAGCGGAAAACCCAATGGCAATTGATCGAAAGGAGAACTCTCCAGAATGCCTTGGTTGCAAAATTACAATCCCCTGGGTCATCCCGTACTCTCCACGTTGTGTGCTGCGATTCCAACTGTCCTCCTCTTTTACCTTCTTGCCGTAAAGAAGGTCAGAGCTCATGTGGCCGGATTTCTCAGTGCTCTCACAGCAGTTTTAATTGCTACCATTCTGTTCAGGATGCCAGTGCATTTGGCCTCTGCCGCATTTTTCTTTGGCGCACTGTTTGGCTGGCTCCCCATTGGATGGATCGTCCTCAATGGAGTTCTGCTCTACAACCTCACCGTTGCAACCGGGCAGTTTGAGGTCATTAAACAATCCGTGGGGGTAATTTCTCAAGATCGAAGATTACAGGCTCTGTTGGTTGCGTTTTCGTTTGGAGCATTTATCGAAGGTAGCGCTGGATTTGGCACTCCCATAGCCATTTGCTCCGCGTTGCTGGTAGGGCTCGGGTTTGACCCCTTTTTTGCTGCCGTACTTTGCCTTATTTCTAATACTGCTCCTGTGGCGTTTGGATCCCTCGGCATACCAACGGTCACGCTTTCAACAGTTACCGATCTCCCATTAATGTCGCTATCGAAGTTGACCGGAAGAATCCTGCCAGTGACCTCTCTGATAATTCCTTGCTGGCTCGTCAAAACGATGTGCTCATGGAAAGAAACCTTTGAAGTGATTCCAGCAATAGCCGTCTGCGGGGTCTCGTTTGCGTCAATCCAATATCTGATCAGTAACCTCCACGGCCCCTATCTGGTCGATATCCTAGGAGGGGCGATTTCACTGATAATGATGGTTCTTTTCCTGCGAATTTGGAAACCAACAAAAATTTGGCGGTTTGCGCGTGAACGTCAGAATTCTCCTGTTATTGAGGTCGCCTGTCTTTCCCGTATTGGAGTCGTTAAAGCCTGGATGCCCTTTGTTTTTCTCTGCGGCGTGGTGCTTCTCTGGGGCATTCCGGGTGTTAACAAATTTCTGAATCGCTTTACGATCGCTATTCCCGTGCCTTTCTTACATTTGCAAGTCATGAAGAACGTACCCGTCGTTCCCAGACCTATTGCAGAGCCTGCCATTTACAATCTAACTTGGTTGTCAGCCACGGGCACGGCGATACTCGTCGCAACACTCCTTTCTGCAATCCTTTTTCGAGTTTCTCATCGGGCACTCTGTAGGATGTTTTGGGTCACATTGCGGCAGTTGACCATCCCGCTTCTGACAATTCCGTGCATCTTGGGTCTTGGATTTGTTTCGCGTTTTTCTGGCCTCGACAGCATTCTGGGGTTAGCGTTCACCCATACTGGAGTGCTTTATCCTTTTTTTGGCACTCTCTTGGGCTGGCTGGGAGTTTTCCTCACAGGGAGCGATACAGCCTCAAACGCTTTGTTCGGAAATTTGCAGAAGGTGACCGCTGGGCAGCTTAGTCTGAGTCCTGTCCTGATGTGCACGGCCAACAGCTGCGGGGGTGTCATGGGAAAGATGATAGACGCTCAAAGCATCGTCATTGGCACAGCAGCAACCCATCAAGTTGGCAAAGAAGGTGACATCTTCCGTTTCGTCTTTTGGCACAGTTGTGCACTGGCCACCATCGTGGGGATAGAAGTGTTACTCATTGCTTATCTCTTTCGGGGGGTAGTCCCGTGAATTCAGGTCTGACCCGGTGCACTGATCAAACCGTGAACAGGAAAAGAAGCGGTTTGCTATTGAGAGACGGAATAAACTTAATGGAATCGCGACCAGAATCAGATTAGTTTAAGTCGAATCCATCCAGAAGTCAGGCTGTTTCGCTCTTGGGAGCCGAAAGGTACTTGGAGAGGATGAGCTCAAACCCTTGTGGGGTTTCTCTAAATCGAACCTCATCCAGAAGTGTCTTGAGGATCCGTGTTCCAAAGGGATCCGGTAAGGTCTGAGATTGATTCATGCGAACCTCTACTCTGACATGGACGTCCAAACGACTCGGCTGGGGAACAAAAGTGAAATGAATCTTGTCTGCTTGGGCAGCAAAATTCTCTTTCAGATGAATACAGGCTTCAAGCAGCGCCATTCGAAGTTGGCTCTTGGATTTCTCTGCCATTTCGAGACCTTCGGCTATCTGTCCGAGAGCTCGGACAGCAACCATTTCAGAGCCGCTCGACATGGGAATACTCATTTCATAAGAATCCGTGCTAGAGGTCTCTAGAGGTTTTAAAACGCCTTTCCCTTTACCGCAAACTCGCTGGGTCAGTTGGTTCAACTGCTGAATATTTGAGGTATAGATCTTAGACTCTCTGGCGTAACTCATGGCGGCTTGGTTAAACTTTTCTTTTGCAATCAGCCAATAATGCGCCTGTTGGAGATTCTCCTCATGTTCGATTAGCCGGGCGAGGTCGTAGAATCGGGTAATCTCATCCAGTCCCAAACTTTCGCTGGTCACACAATAGCCCACAAGCCAAGCAACCTCACGAGATGAAGAAAATACTCTGCCTTCATATCCGCGAGCCAAAAGAACCTGGTTACGCTGGTGATCGCCTCGTGGGGTGATCACTGAACGAATCTCAACAGACAAGAATTGAGGCAATTGAAAAGACTGTTCTTTCTCGGCCTGGGGAGCATAGTCTTGATCGAGACGCTCGCCACTCAAAGAATGGTATTCGCCATAATCTAATAGTAACGGGGGTATCATCTGTTGGTCCATACGGAGAAGGGTATCTTTGATTTGGGTAACGACTTCTCCCATATCCTTGTTCTCGGCAGACTGTTGATATCGACGCATCAATTCTGAAGTGAGATTGAATTGCACTTGGGCGAGACTTCGGCCACGTATCTTGTGCTCAACGTTCAAACCGACCCAATCATGAAGCACGCGATCCGGGATTGGCGTCACTATCCCATTCTCAAAATCGATGAGTCCCGCTTCGTCAAGACTCCTCAATGTCTGATCTAGCAGATCTGACAGAGGATCCTTATGTTCTTCCTTGAACTGCAAGAAAGAACAGGGAGCGCTCAGGCGTGAGGTGGCTTCCAACACTCCGATGGCTCGTACGAATTGTCCAGGATCACCAAACACTTCTTGGAGCAACCCGCTAAAATAGTGGTGTAGGCTCCCTTGTGTCAGTTCTTTCAAGTAAAGTTCAGCGAATCGATTCGGGGACCGTAGCCCGTCTCCATTGTATTTTGCCGCCCTGGCTAGCAGTTGAAGATAGTATGAATTCTTGTCTAGCTGTTCAACAACAAGCGCCGACATCCTGTTGCCCCAGGGCACATCATACTCACGACAGTAGGCTTCAAAAACCAGCACTGTTTCAGGAAACTCTAATGGTTCCAAGAAGATCGGCTCCAGAGAATCCGCCAACTCACCCTTGGAATAAAGATTCCTGAAAGTAGGCTTCGAAGTGCCTGACAAGAGGTGTGGTGCACGTCGGGACTCCACTGCCAGTATGAACTGGCTTTTTAGAAATTCCATTTCATCGGAAGGAGTTAGGTGGTCAAGATGATGGAAATCGTCGAACAAGACAAAGGCATGTAATCCACTATTGAGGGCCACATACTCCGGCAGGCATACAGCTAATTTGATTAGTCCGATCAGATCTCTATTCTTCAATAAGCTGTAATATTGCCTGACTGAATCGACTAACCAGGCATATCGACTTTCATAGGCCAGTGGCAGCATCTCGCCCGCATCCAGTCCAGAATTCCTGATGACACCCGTCTCACGACGATTGAAGGCCAGAAACTGAAGAAATGCCTGCTGAAAGTAATCGCGACTGAAGAGTTCCACGGAGCTGATGGATTTTGGAACAGAATACAAGAACGGAATGACTTTTTCCTGTTCACGCAGAAGCCGATCATAGACTTGTCGCAAGACCGCAGTCTTGCCAAACTTCCGTCGACTCCCAAGAAAAACGCTGGATTGAAAGCCCTGGAGAGTATTCAAGCCGACTTGAAAAAGCTTTTGGACATCTTTAGTGCGAAAAATCATTATCGATTCTTCCTAATCCCTTTGCCAAAATAGACGAGAAAGCGCCTTCTGGATTGCGTTCCTTCAACAGCGGGGTAAAATCTTCTGCAAGAGGCAAGAACTTTAGACGCCTCCTCACCAGGCATTCACGGAATTTCATCTGGGCCAGCGAATCCCTAGTTTGCGATCGAAATAAATACGCTATTGGGACACTTACCCGCCTATTCGCTCGTTCATTGTCTGAAGCCCTTCCGAGGAACTGAAAAAGCGGACTTTGTTTTTTCCGCTCACTTTCGCTAGGTAAAGCGCTTTGTCAGCATTCCCTAATAGCTCAATCATGTTTCCCGCATGAACGGGAAAACTAGCAATCCCGATGCTAACAGTCAGCCTGACAGAGGTACGCATGGAATCGTCCGGGAAAAAGCGTCCTGAAACCCCGGTACGAATTCTCTCGGCTATGTCACGGGCGGCTATGGTTTCTGTCAATGGAAGGATCACCGCAAATTCTTCTCCCCCGTAACGCACGACCAAATCAATATTTCTAACGGAATTCTTAATGATCGAGGCCGTCAACCGGAGCGCTTCATCACCCGCCAAATGGCCGTACGTGTCGTTATAGTTCTTGAAATCATCAATATCCAGCATGATGAGTGAGACGGGATGCGAGTGGCGTCGAGCTCTTTCGATCTCCTCGTTCATCCTATCCTGGAAAAAGCGCCGATTATACAATTCCGTGAGAGAGTCTGTTAATGAGATTTTCCTCAAATCCTCAGACATCCTATAAAATCCCGTGCGTTCGAGAGCCACCGCGGCATGCCCTGCAATCGACTCAAAGAGCTTCAGGTCTTTTTCATTGAAACGGTCCTCACCGATCTTGTCCGCAACATTTAGGACTCCAATTTTTCGATGATGGACTTTAAGAGGGATACTCATTAGAGACTTCGTCTTATAACGCGCCCGCTGCCGTGCTTCGAATCGGGAATCTTCGTTGATGTCGTGAACTAGCAATGGCTTTCCAGTTTCAAAAACAAAACCGGCAATCCCCTCTCCTGGTTTGAGGCGCAAGTTTTGTACGATCTTTTCATTCAATCCTTTCACAAACTTAATCGCCAAATCTCCGGAGGTTTCGTCGTAGATCATCAAGGATGCTTGCTCTGCTTTCAGCACTTCGGCAGCCTTAAGTAGAATCGTCCGATAAAGCTCCGGGGCTTCGAGCTGAGCCCCAATCGCATCATTGAATTCCGTCACGACAGAAAGGATATTCGAGCCGGCTTCGATTTCCCCTTTTAGAAGGATGTTCTCAAAAATGATGGAAAGGTGCTTGCAGTATGTCTGAAGGATTTGGACACTATCCTCATCTAATTCAGAATTGTAGATCTGAAGCACCCAAGCCAGCTGGTCATCCTGCATGAGCGGGAAGCTAAGGACTGAGTGTACCGCCTCCGGATACCCCAATCTCAAAATAGAGTAGGTTTCATCTAGAAATGCAGGCTTCCCTTCTTCCAGTTTGAAGAATTCATTATACTCGCCCAAGTTAATTTCCGTCCGAGGCGGGACAATAGCTCCAAAAGTACGATGCAACTTATAAGACCTTTCGTCCTTACTTTTTTCCAGGAAAGCTCCCGCTTGAATATCAAAAAGTACACCCATGGCTTGGAGTAAGCTATATTGTGCGTCCTCCAGTAAGCCTCCGTGGCTAATACACTCGAGAGATCATAAAGAGTGTTCATTCGATATTCGCGCTTCTGGGCTTGGTCCAGCCGCGTGGAATCACTAGTCAAAGAATCGATCATCGACTGAATGAAATGAGTGGCACGCTCAAAATAAGTTGCATTTTGGAAGCGGACGGAATTCTCCCAATCCTCGAAAAAGTAGTCTCGAATACCGTATTCGGAGGTTTTTTTAGCAAAAGCAGAAAAATCTTGATAATTCCGAAATACTCGCCCCCCAAGCAGAACAAACTCTACCTTCCCATGGATGCGAATGGGGGCCGCAAAATTAAATAGGTGAGCATGGCATTTGAAAGAGACAAATTCCCTTCCTTTGGCGACTTGCTCCAGCATCCCACCACAGTCACGATCACAGTTAACACATCCCTTCTCATCAAGCTGGACATTGGCACAAATCGGATTGGACTTTGCGATCCCAAGAAGGTATTCGTCTTTGTCATAGACGGCCAACGTTAACCCAAGTAGGTCAGCCAACTCCTCAAATACTTTTTGCCAGGTTTTGAAGTAAGCAGACTCGCCAGGCCCTTTTCGATTAAGCTTCGATTGGTTGGATTGAAACATCCCGATTGCAGTCATCATGAGTGGAGTCGTTATAACAAGTGTGATTAGCTCTAAATGACTCGAAAGACAAGCCTCTAGCAACTAACTCGCTTAGATATGTGCAATCAACAGTCCAAAAAAAACACACCCAAATTTGATTTGGTGGGATTGATTCTCAAAGGGTTAGAAGAAACACGGCAAGATTTTGAAAAAGTTAGACCTGAAAATGGAATTGTTTTTTCCTTTCCTGCTCTCCCTTGACTAAAAGGGATATTCTTTTGACTTCTCTACTTACCAGACAAAATGACCATCCGCTACGAAGGGGTGGTTACGTGGGTCAATTGCAGCAAACGATCCCTTAAGATGCCGTTTTCAAGTGCCATTCCAGCTTGGAGCAAGAGGATTTCAAGAATTTCAGGAGAACTCAAGCGTCGCTGGCTTTCCCCATTGTCTCCATAAAGCAAAGCAATTACTCTACCCTGACAGATGATTGGGAAAACCATGACCTCGTGGGGAAGACGCCCCGAAATTTTCGATACGAGCTCCTTTCCCCATTCTCCATCGAGTAACTCACCACGATATGCTTGCATCGCTTCATAGACAATCTTCAAGGTTGAAGTGGCGATTACGGGGATTGCCACTCTCGGCTGGACGATGTGCCCTCGTTCCAATTTGAAAGGGAACCCAAACCCTCCACAGGCAACAAAATGGTCATTGGATACCACGAAGAAAATACATCGATCAAAAAACTCAGCCGCTAATCTCAAGACAAGAAGAGAGACTTCCGTTGACTCGCGAGGCCTCGCTAGTTCTGCAGATAACTCCCTTAGAAGTCTTAGTGCTGGATAGCTTGAAGATTCCAGCCCCCTCTCTGAATTCGCCCAAGTTTCTTCTTCGACTTCACTCACTAATCTTTGGGGGGGGAAAAATTCTTCGGCGCGTGCGGAGTAACTCTTCCCATACGTGTCCTGAAGGTAGGCAACATCGAGCAGAAGGTGCTGAGTGTCAAAGTTGACCAAGTCTGATGGAAGATGGGCCTCTGAGTGGAAACTGAAGCTTCCTTCAATCTGGTTTACGATCTCATTGACCGTATCTACAACCTGCTGTCGCATAATGCCCCTCAATTGGTCGGGTGTTACTAGTAATCGATCGAGCAGAATTTCCCCTAGAGGGCGTCGAGATTGAGCTTGTTCCTTCAAGCACATTTCTAAGTCCAGTTCAGAAATGTCATTTTGCTTTCGTAGCAATTGCCCCAAGCGGTTTTCCAGGTTTGGTTTGGAAGCGGAAACGACAAAGCCATTCTTAAATACAATGGCACTGCGCCCCTCATTCGTATTGATATAGAGAATGCCTGTCCGCTGGCTATTCGCCAAAAGCTGTATGAGATCAGCAAGAGGAATGTCTTGAAGATCTCCAATGATACTCATTTATCCTCCGTTCCAGACTAGACCAAGAAGTGGGTCAGAGAGACGCAAAACATTTTGACAGAGCTCGACTATAAGGATATTTGCGAATATCGATGGAATATTTCGTATTAGAGTTGACAGAGCCAAGGGCAAATTTTAGAAACTGCTCTTAAATATCATTAAGATAGTCCCTATTCTCACACACTGTGTCATTCGCTTCAATAAAGAGCGTTGTCAAAGTCGAGTCCCAACTAAGTCACTCAATTCCCAAAATGACTAATTGGAGAAACTCGAAAGATCGAGTTGACGAACTCGGGATTTAGAAGCACCCGCGTCAATATTTGATCCAGCCCTCATAAAATAGCCATTCGTGCAGCCAAGGTCGCGTCCAGGGATTTCTTGTTGCGTAGAAAACCGAGGCCGTTGAGATCAGTAAACAGAGAAGCGCAGCCGTTCGAAACCAACGTTGATTTTCATTTTCGCTTAGCCCTACAGGTAGAAAAAAAAGCCAAAAAGGAATTAGCCAGAAAAGCCAGCGTAATCCATTGCACATCCCTCCATAATTCCTCTGTCCCGCAAAGAATGTATAAAAGGCCAACATGACAAATGTTAAGAAAAGGCTCATGAATGCAAAAGGCCGGTTGGGTGTTGTCGGGCAATGAAGGCAGCGAAAGATACCCAAAAAACTGAATAGGAAAATAGGGGATAAGATGAAAATTCCGTGGTGTCCAATGAGCATGTGAAACACGTAGACGTACCACGGTTCGTATTGATTGTCGATCAAAGACGGATTTTCCAGCACCACTCTGCCAGTATCTGAATCAACGCGACTACCCACAAGACGGCCCGATTGCGGATCAATCTTCCAGTATGAGCCTGGGAATTCATAGGCGCTCTTGTCTGAGTACGCAGGTTTGAGACTTCCGGTAGCGGCATAATTGGTAAGAAAATGAGCACTAACGGGCAGTAAAGCAAGTGGGATAAATATGCGCAGCGTTGGTGACGGAACCTTCCACAATAGCCCGGCGGTTATTAAGACGAGGAATGAGATAGCGGGGAATTCATTGACAGCGGTGAACCCAGCAAAGAACCCTGCCACTACAAAAAGGATCGCCCTTCTCTCACCCAACACCCATATTCGGTACAAGGCATAAAGCGAAAATGATGCGCTGAAAGCCGCGATCGTATGATTGTTTAGTGTGATACTAAACGCCGTCAGATAGGTCCCTAATGCCGCTGAGCACATGGAGAAAAAGTGGGCCCAAGGCGACAAGATTCGCTCCTCCAGATAACGTGAATACAAAATGAGGAACACGATTAAAGGTATCAGATTGACAGTTGCGACAATCACTCGAATGACGGCTTCGGGACTGTTCTGAAAACTCAGATGTCCCAGACTCAATTTCTTGAGTAAGAGGTATTCTCCTGCCAAAAGAGTCGGCAACAGTGGAGGTTTCGTAGAATACGAGTGCCCTTCAATTTGGACTCTGTCGATACTCGGGGGCCAGGGCGTCGTGTCGATCTGATACGTGCCTCGTTCAGCCAGGCTATACACTGTTGCCCAACGAGATAAATCGTTCGGACTATGCATTGGCAACGTGTTTCCTCTTGCCAAAAAGATCAGGCCTAGAACGATTCCGGTTGTGAGGCAAATGATCAAGGAATCCAGTTGCCGTCGTCCTGACATTCCTTTGTCACTTGTAAGTTTGTCGGGTAAAGCGTTCATTATCTCCCTGTTTCGGCTTCTACTCCTGTCGTCTCTGTAATGGAATACGGAGGCTGATCACGAAAATTTATCGATATCATCAATTCGGCTAGGAACCCTATGCCCAACATCTGAACTCCTAGAACGAGCGAGGCGGCAGAATAGATTAAGAGCGGACGATGCCCAATTGGACCATAGCCTTCGACCCCTTTTTGTGCCAAGCCCCAGCAAATCGCAAGGTAACTTAATCCGGATGCTCCAAAGATGAAGGCCAGCAGCCCAATTCCCCCGAGAAGGTGAAACGGGGTTTGAGTGAAACCTGCCAAAAATGTCATTGTGATTAGATCTAGGGCGCCTTTGACAAATCGCTGCGCTCCGTACTTTGATTTGCCATAGCGGCGTTGGTGGTGATGGACCTCCATTTCGACAACCCGGAAACCTTTGGCATGGGCAAGAATCGGAATGAAGCGATGACGCTCACCGTAAAGAGGGATTTGTTGAAGAGCTTCCTTGCGAAAACACTTGAGACCACAATTATGATCATGGAGTTTAAGTCCCGATACACAGCCTAGTATCCAGTTGAAAATAATGCTGGGAAAAGTCTTATGCCAAGGATCTTTCCGATGTCTTTTCCATCCATTAACAACATCTGCTCCCTCATTGAGAACCTTCAGAAGATTGGGGATTTCTTCAGGATCGTCCTGAAGGTCTCCGTCCATCTGAACCACAATTTCCCCTGAGGCAGTTTTAAACCCGGCTGCTAAGGCTGAGGCTTTTCCAAAATTCCGGCGCAAGCGAATTCCATGGATACATGGATTTTGCCTTGCCAAAGCAGAGATGACTTCCCAGGTGGAATCGTCGCTACCATCGTCCACAATAAAGATTTCCATCTGATATTGATTGGACTCGGCCACTTTGATGAGATGGTCCGATAACTCATTAAGGCTGTCCGCCTCATTGAACACTGGAATCACAACGCTGATCAATTGGGAAGTTTTCTGGATTGAGTCCATTGTCGATCAAGATACCAAAGAACACCGCCGGCAAGCAGCTCTGTAAAAACCCATTGGAGTCTCATGATTCCAGCAGCTAGCATTACTTGAGGTGTCCCCGCAATCGGTCCTAAGGTTTCAATCAAAACCCATTCCCTTGTGCCGAGGCCGCCCGGCATCATACTCACGAAACCGGCTATCGTTGCGAACGCGACGGAGGCCGTCATGATGGCCCACAACGTCAAAAAACCCATCTTGTTGTAGAAAGCACCGATTCCACCCATGGCCTTGAATACAAAGAGTAGGCTCAAGCCGCATAAGGCCCAGGCGGAAAACATAATCAGAAAGCCTTTTTCCATGGTCTTCCAACTGCAAACTAAATTGTTATCAAAAGCGGGCAGTAGTCTCGCCAACCAGGCTCGTGTCCTGATAGTCACCGGGGGCAGAATAATCGCTCCAAATAAGAGAGCAAAGACGAGGCTCAAACTGGTAAGAATCGATTGGTATGGCAAGGGGGCCCAAACGAAGACGGGCAGGCACAGGAGCGCCCCCACTGCCATCAAGAAAAACGTCTCCAAGATTGAAGTGAATGCAGCGTTGGATGCCCCGATGCCAGGTCCCCTGACGAGGAGAGTTCGAATAACAATGACTAATCCTTTCCCGGGAACATATTTTCCGAGATGCCCCACAAAATAAGCATATGCTGTATTCAAAAGGGACGGGGATCCTCCAAAGTCACGTAGTGCCAGCCACCAAAAAAATGCACATCCAGACATGGCTACACAGTAGCAGGCCATGCTCAGCAGGATCCAACCGAAATGGAGCGCCAAAGGATAGCTCGTGACCTTTTCTTTTTCAATCCAAATCCTGTGAGAAATTGCCGAGAAAACTGCGAGAAACACCAGCCAACGAAACCCTTGCAGAAATCGATTTCTTTTCGTGATCCGGACTTCAGAAATAGGATGCGCAATCGGCATGCTGGTTAGCTTCCCCTCTTATTGGGATCTCATCAGCTCTTCTCGAATTTACCTATGCCTTTCCTGGATGGGGCGTCTCCGGCTCGGGGTTCGATGGACTTCTTCCCGGAACGTTCTTGGGTTCCAAAGTCGTCCCACGCGCTGGGTATGCCAAGACCAGTCGGGAATCCCCTTCAAATGATGCCAAAATCTCGCGACTAATTTGATCGTTAGTCATTCGCCGTTTTCGAATAGCAGTCAAGTAGCGGAGAAGCAAGTCAACCCCACGTTCTCCAATGGAAACATAAACGATTGGGGTGAGGGTACCCAGATTAATATGAAAGCGTCGGGCTATTTCGTCGGATTTTTCCTTTGCCTCCCCAATAAACTCCTGTGAAACCCGCGAGGCGATATTCTCCACGATCTGCTTGGCTTTCTGCCAATCGCTTTCAGAAGTCAAAGTGACTTTGATCTCATCCCAAATGAAAGAATTCCCAGTTGAATAATTGTAATAGTGGTTCTTAAGGATAAAGCTGTTGGGGAAAAAGACGACGCGTCCCGTCGACTGCTCGGCACTTACCCAATTCCCAACCTCCAGAATGGCAAGACGGAATAACCCAATGTCGATGACGTCTCCTTTAACCTGATTTATTTCGATGCGATCTCCCACACTGATCCCAAATTTCCCAACGATCAGAAACCAGCCAGCCAAACTGAGAATGGGATCTTGCAGTGCAATTGCAAGGCCTGCCCCCGCCAAACCGATTACAGCCGTAATACTCCCGAAATCGCTAATGAAATTGATTAGGATAATGCCGCCAATCATCAGAGCGGAGCAGAAACTAATCAATTTGCGAAAATAAAAGGCATTCTTCCCCTCCTGCATAAAACGGTAGGGCAAACGCTTCAGATAAAAGGAAATCACGAGGACTACAGCGATCAACATCAACACAATCCCAGTGCGATTGGCAACGCGATAAAGTGACTCCTTGCGATCCTCCGACGCGATTGCCAACCAGTCGATAATTTTTTCGCTGTCCTCCTGGATGAGAAAATCTTGATTCCGAATCAGGCTAATGGCCCGTTTTGCCAGCTCTTTTTGCTCATCGAGACGAGTTGACAAACTCATTTGCTGTTCTGCAGTATCAAAAAGTCCTTTGACCTCGTCTTGTTTCCCGCCATTTTTTACCAGATTATACGCTTGGTTGTAGATCGAAGTGGTTTTTTGATTGAGTTCCATGTGTTCCAATTGCAGTTTTTCCAATTCCAGCAAATGTTCGTCTAGTGTCGAACGGACCACTTGTACCATTTCCAAGTTCTTTTTCCTTGCCCTTTGGATGATTTCGAGTTTACGACTTCGATCCAGGTAGTCCTGAACATTCACAAGGAGTCCTCGGCGGTGGATGTCTGGGGAAGTTTGTGCCAAATTTTGTTCCGCACCTTTGTTTTGCATACCCGCGAAAACGGCAACTTTACCTGAAGAGGTCAGCAACTCTTCTTTTAGGAGCTTGATGCGATCAGCGAGTGAAAACGATTGCAGGCCTTTTGAAGCACTTTTCTTGCGCTGGTAATCCTGGATGTCCAAGTTCGAACCAGCAAGGTCCAGTTTTTTGTCGGCAATCATGACTTCTTTTTGAGACAGATCCATTGCAATCTGGGCTCTTCGAAAAGCCTCTGGAGTAGTCGCCTTCTTGAGGTTCTCACGAGCCTTCTCAAAATGGACTTTCGCCGTATCCAGTTCAGCTGAGCGCGTCCAGACTTCTTCAACGATTTTCTCGTACTGAAGGTCATCCGATGAGATCCCTGAACCAGTCGTCGCTGCTGAAGAATCAGATTCTTTCAGCGCAAAACCCTTTGATTCGATATCGGCGATTTGAAACTGGCTTTCGAGAAACTGGCGCGAGACGTCCAGATGGCTTTCGGCCAACCCCCGCTCAAGGCTTGAATCTGCATATCTAAGCAAATCAATGGCTTGTCGGTACTGATTGCCAGCACTCTCAATTCTTTCCAACAACTGGACATACTGTTGGCTTACACCTTCGGTTAGCTTGGTATGATTCTTGGCGGGGCGGCATGACGTAATGAACCAACATACCAAGATACCAGTAAAGCAACTTATCTTTCTCATGAGCACCAAACCCTTCAGGTAATGATTCAAAAGAGGAACAGTCCCTTATATCCCTGCTGTGGCAATGCTCTCAGGGAAAATGCCCAACAGATCCAGAGGGAATTATTAACCGTGTTACGGAAACACACGGTGCACGACATCAACGATTATGATTATAAGGATACAACAAAGAGCCAATTCCCTCTTCCATTATTGGGGAATGGGTTGCAAGTAGTCATCTCTGCCCGAGAGGAGTGCCATTGATTATAGGCATCCCTTCGCCACACCCCAATCACCGAATCCAAATCGTACGATCATCATTTAAGGGCTATCTTGACGTTTTGATAGTCCATGCGTATTTCAGTTTTATGTCAAATTCTGGGTGTGCTCGCAGCGAGGAACCAACCTTGGGGGCGATTCTCCTATGATCTCAAACTGTCAATCGATTCACAGGTATGGAGACGCGCGACCGTCTAATTAGCTTGGAGATTGTAGGAACGCAACTTTCGGTACAGGGTCTTGGGTGTAATACCGAGAAGAACAGCGGCCTTGCCCCGATGCCAGTTCACTTTATTCAAGGTAGCGATAATTTGCTCTTTTTCACTTTCCGCCAAACTGAGAGAGGAGTTTGCGACAGACCTCTCGGTGGTCGGGACCTGGACCATGGGTTTCTTTCTATTATAAATTTCGAGTGGCAAACAGTCTTTGGTGATTTCCCCAGTGGGAGCCAAAACCAGGGCACGTTCAATCACGTTTCTTAACTCTCTCACATTTCCAGGCCAAGTGTATTCGGACATCAGTTCCATTGCCTCTGGAGATATAGACACTGGGGTTTTGTTGGCCGAGTTTCTAACGAAGTGTTCCACAAGGATAGGAACATCGTCCTTTCTCTCCCTCAATGGAGGGATTTCGACGGTAACCGTATTGATCCTGTAGAGCAAATCCTGTCGGAATCGATTCCCTTGAACTTCCTCCTGCAGGTTCTTGTTGGTTGCGGCGACCAGCCGAATGTCCACTTTCACCTGTTTCACGCCGCCGACACGGAAGAAAGTACGAGTCTCTAGAACCCGCAACAGTTTCACTTGGAGGCGCGGGCTCAATTCACCAATCTCATCAAGAAAAAGGGTACCGTGATCCGCAAGCTCAAAGAGTCCCGGTTTGGAGGAATCGGCATTGGTAAACGCACCCTTCTCATAGCCAAACATTTCGCTCTCCAATAGGGTATCTTGAATAGCACCACAATTGATGTCTATAAACGCCTGTCCATACCGAGGAGAAAAACGGTGGATTGATTGGGCTATTAATTCTTTCCCCACACCACTTTCGCCTTGAATCAGAACGCTTGATTCCGATTTAGCGGCACGCTCGACAAGCAAGAGCAATTCTTTCATTTTCCGGTTATTAGTAACCAGTTGGTGTGTCGCTTCTTTGCGGTTCAAGCGGACCTGCATAAACAAATTTTCTTTCTGTAGTGCCCTTCGCTCGTAGGCCTTGCGGATCAAAATGTCCAATTCCTCGATTTTACAGGGTTTCGTGAGGTAGTCATAAGCGCCAGCCTTCATGGCTTCGATGGCCGTTTCTACCGATGCGTTTCCAGTCAACATGATGACTTCCGGTGAGGGTTCTGCCTGCTTCAGAATTTTTAATGCCTGAATCCCATCTAGGTTCGGCATCATGATATCCATGACGATGACGTCGTAGTCTACCTTCTCTGCAAATTCAACAGCACTTTTTCCGTCGTTGGCAACCGAAACGTCATATTCCTTCCGGGAAAGCTCTTTTTGAAGAATCAAGCTGAAATTTTTTTCATCGTCGGCGATCAACAACTTGATTCGCTTTCCATCATTCATGGGTAGATACCTCTCCAGATCTCATCTCCGAATTTGTGCGAGGGAACGGGGCTCATCAGATGCCGTAGGCTGCGTCCCTTGAGGTCCCTTCTTCACTCAGTTAGAAGTGAACCCGCAGGAATCAAATTAATGCAGCTCTTGTGAGATTTTTTCCGGCACATAAATGTGAAACGTGCTTCCTTTTCCAACTTCCGATTCCACATTGATGAATCCATTGTGACTCCTGACAATACCGTAGCAAATTGACAAACCCAAGCCTGTCCCTTTCCCTATCGGCTTTGTAGTAAAAAACGGATCAAATATCTTGTTAATATTTTCTTGTGGAATACCAATTCCAGTATCTTGAAATTGGATCCATGCGAAATTCTGGTCATTCCGGGTTTCACTTCCTGTTCGCACGGTCAATGTTCCAGATTCATTCATAGCGTCCATTGCGTTAATAGCCATAGCCAGGAAAACCTGCCTCATTTCTCCGCTGCTTCCCAACGACCGCCGGACAATGAGGGTCAAACTGTTTAAGGACTTTAATTTTCTTGAACTCCTTATGGTGGCTCAAGAGCTGGAGAGTTTGTTCAAGAGTTTCATTGATCCGGATCTCTTCCTGAAGAATACCCCGGCTTCGGCTAAAATTGAGGAGGTTATTGATAATCCCTTTGCAACGGATAATTTCATCCTCAACAATGCGCAAGTAATCCGGAAAATCTTCAAACGTCGGCACCTGAAGTAGAGTTGCATCTTTCGAACGTAACAATAGCCCTTCCACACATCCCGAAATGGCTGCGAGCGGATTATTAATTTCATGTGCGATGCCTGCTGCAAGTTTCCCGATACTCGCAAGTTTTTCATTGGTTGCCAAAGACTCCTCAAGCCTCTTGCGCTCGCTGATGTCTTCACCAAGCGTGATCACGTGCGTAACATCTTCTCCTTCAATCGACATTGGAATCTTTCGCAAGTGGTAATATCGTTTCTCTCCAGATGACCAGGAGATAGTCTCTGTCTCGAAAGGCACTCCCGAGTTGAAACACGGATTCAAACTCGGTCTTTAGTTTTTCGGCGGACATTCGTGCGAAAACTGACCGGATATCCTTCCCAATCACGCGATCTCTGGAAATCCCGAAAATCCCTGTTTCTCTCTTCTTGTTCCAGGTCACGACTGCGTAGTTACGGTCAATGACGTATAACCCAATAGGCAAAGAATCAATGATGCATTCGATGAATCTCTTTTGCTGGCCAAGTTCTCGAGTTCTCTGCTCGACCATAGACTGCAAAGTCTCCGACTGTAACTTGGCGGCTGAATAGAGCTCTGCATTCTTAAGTGCCAGTGCGAGATTACCGGCAACGGTGCTCAGCAGCTCCAAGTGGGAATCTGTATAAGCGTTAGGAAGCTGGCTCTCGACGCTTAAAACCCCCAATAGTTGACCTAAATGAAGTAAAGGAACAGCCATTTCTGACCGAGTATCCGGAAAGAACTTGAGGCCTTCGGAATCCATTTCATTGTCGGGCAGGATTCGGGGCTCAAGGGACTTTGCTACCCAGCCCATCAAAGTTTTCCCAGTCTTATATTTTTGGGCATCGATCACGCACTCCATCCGAGGATGGTAACTAGCCCTGGGGAGGAGACAGAGTTCTTTCTCATTCCAGAGAGCGATAACACATCCTTCAAAGTTGAGTTCTGTGCTAATAACTTTTGCGGCATGATTCAACAATTCAGATTGATCCAGGCTTCTGTTAAATTCTGTAATGAGACGGTTCAAAATGCTGACTTCGCGAGCTCTTTCAAGCTCAGAGGAATATCGGCTCATTATCTCTTCGGTCAATTCACGGTGCCGAAGATGCGAGCGAATCCTGGCTAGCAATTCCTTATGTAGAAATGGCTTGACCAAATAGTCGCTGGCGCCCACATCCAATCCACGAACCTTGTTGTCGACTGAATCCAAGCCTGTTAGCATGATGATTGGGATATCGCGAGTTTCGATGGACCCATTGATAGTTTGACAAAGGTAATAGCCGTCAGTATCGGGGAGCATGACATCCAACAGGATAAGATCGATTTTCTTTTGCTTAAGAGCGTCAAGAGCGTCTTTCCCTGACCTCGCGATTTCGACTAGGTAGCCTTCCTTTGCCAGAATAATCTCAGTAATCTGGAGAATGTTGGGATCATCATCAACAACCAGGATGGTTTGTAAACTTACAGCAGATGTTGTTCTCATAAAATCAAAAGTCTTAAGTCGGCGAGCAGCGAGAGCTCTCCGTAGGTAGACCGCTTCCTATACTTTGTGGTATCGGACAGTTAGGCCCGTAACTGTAGGCAATTGAAGGACTCTTGAAGGGCAGCCCGAGGAGATTACCGGTTTCGCCTTAAGGAGATGGGAGGGACAACAGAATCATTCAACAAGTAATGAAATGCTGGCAGGAGTTAGCATCACCACAGACACACAAACGACCTTTTGAAGCGCGGGATCTGCAACGTTAGGTTAGAGCTTTATAAGAATATAGCCAATAACCAGGAAAGAGCGCTCAGGAGGCAACCCATTTGACCTTATTGCGATGAGATGTAGCAAATTAGCGACAGAACGCGTGCGGATGATCAGCCCTCTTCCTCTTCGGCGCCGGCGCGGGAAGCCTTTGCCTGGGCAACTATCTTCTCCGCAATCTGAGCAGGAACGACATCATAGTGCGAGAATTCCATGCTGTAATCCCCCCGTCCCTGTGTCATAGATGTCAATGAAGGGGCGTAAGAGAGCATCTCAGCCATCGGCACCTGGGCTTTGATTACCTGCATCCCCCCTTTGCTATCCATTCCTTGCACTCGGCCACGGCGACTATTCAAATCTCCCATTAGGTCCCCTGCATAAGCATCGGGTGCGTATACTTCGACGGTCATGATTGGTTCTAGTAATACCGGATTAGCCACTTCCATTGCTTTCTTAAATGCGAGAGAACCCGCAATCTTGAATGCTAATTCCGAGGAGTCCACATCATGATAGGAACCATCATACAAAGTCACCCGGAAATCCACGACAGGATAGCCCGCAAGGAAGCCTTTTGCCGCGGAATCGACAATCCCCTTCTCTACCGCCGGAATATAATTCCTAGGAATAGCCCCACCGAAGATCTCGTTCACGAATTCAAAATTGGCGCCCCGATGAAGGGGCTCCAACTTGATCTTACAATCTCCATATTGGCCGTGACCACCCGATTGCTTCTTGTGTCTTCCCTGAACATCGGCCTTCCCCCTTATCGTCTCTCGATACGGTACCTTGGGAGGCTTCAAGGTTACCTCAACCCCAAATCTCTTTTTCAAGCGCGCGACGATCGTTTCAATATGCAGCTGGCCCATTCCAGAGAGAAGCATTTCGTTGGTCTGCTGGTCGCGACCAAATCTAAGCGTGGGATCTTCTTCAATGATGCGATGAAGAGCAATGCTGATCTTCTCTTCATCACCCCGCGATTTGGGTTCCATTGCGAATGTAATGAGCGGTTCTGGAAAACTGAGATTTTGGTAAAGAATTGGATGGTCCTTGTCCCCCAATGTATCCCCTGTCACGGTCTCCTTCAGCTTGGCGACAACACCGATGTCTCCGGCATGCAATTCAGGGACTTCAACTGGGGTTTTTCCCTGTGGGATTGCTAGATGCGCCAATCGCTCTGTGGTCCCTCGATTAAAATTTAGAATAGTAGAATCGGTTTTGAGCACTCCTGAGCAAATTTTCAGAAAAGATAGCCTGCCGGCGAAAGGATCTACGTTGGTCCTAAATACGTACACCGACAAGGGGGCCTCGTCAACGGCCCTCCTTTCCAGCGGAGCAGTCTTCTGGAGATTGGTCGCAGGGAGCAACTGCTTGCCGCTCGCCGAGGAGACATAATTCACGATGAAGTCGACCAGATTCTGGGTCCCCACATTCATGAGCGACGAATGCGCTAGGATAGGGAAAAGGCGGCGTTCTCGAACCGCCTGGGCAAAACCGGGGACCAAGTGTTCCTGAGGAATAGTTCCCTTTTCAAAGAACTCTTCCATCAACGCATCATTGCCTTCCGCCACAATTTCCACAATCGCTTCATGTGCCTTTTGGGCCTCTTCTTCTAAATCTGTAGGGATCTCAATTTCCTTGAATTTGCCTGAGCCATTGGGCTCGTATTGGTAGGCCTTGAGCTCAATCAGGTCAATGATTCCACGAAAGTTCTTCTCGGTCCCGATAGGAAGCTGAACGGGGATTGCAATTCTGCCAAAGAACTGCTGGATAGAAGAGACCGCTTGGTCGAAAGCGGCATTTTCTCGGTCCAATTTATTGATTACGAGCAGCACGGGTAACTGAAATTCTTCAGCAAAATTGAAAATTTTCTCAGTTTGAACCTCCACTCCAGACACCGCTTCGACCAAGATCATGGCAGCATCGGCAACACGCATGCTATTCCGTGCATCCTGAATGAATACCCCTTTCCCAGGAGTATCGATGAGGTTGATTTTCGTCCTATTCCATTCAACAAAAGCAATTGCAGTCGTGATACTAATTTTTCTTTCTATTTCCTCCGGGTCGAAATCGGTGATGGCGGTTCCTTCGTCAACCTTGCCGAGGCGGTTTCCTACGCCACCAAGGAATAGACACCCAGCCACCAAAGATGTCTTCCCACTTGAACCGTGCCCTACAACTGCAATGTTTCGGATATTCTCCCCCGTATAAGCCTTCACAGGACGCTCCTTGATTTGCAGAATGGGTAACAAAATGTTGAAATGACCGGCAAATAGTAGCATACCGGCTTTTTTTGAATCAATTCAATTGGTTTTGGACTGTGGAGACCTAAATCCGAACTCCGCGGTGTCGATACTAGTGATTGAGGCTGCCCTATTGACGGATTGGCCTTCTTCTTCATTGACAACAAACAATGAAAAACCATAAGTTTATTAACGAATCTCTGGGATTGAGCCGATAATTAAACAGCAGGAAGCAGTAATTTTTATTCCGTTTGAAAGACCAAAATGGGACCAAACCTACTTCTCGTATTCGTTTCGGCACTCCTAGCAGCTGGGCCATACATTTCCCAGATTGACTTTATCAACAATATTTTTAAATACAATCCGGATCACAACGTGGGCGGTGGATTTCAAGCCTTTGTCGTCTTTGTGGGCTGTTTTGGTGTCTGTTTCGCTTTCTTCAACATGTTCCTCAAGAAAAAAAACGGCGCGCCTTATCTTGCGCTAGGTGCTCTTGTTCTTACAGTCGAGTTCTTTGTCCTCGGTGAAAAGATCCCACTCCCGGTGAAAAATGTCCTGTTTGGTGGCGAATCATTTTTCATATTCCTGGCTGGCTTCGTCATGGCCATTACAGGGCTGGTAGTCGAATGGCTCCTCCCACAACCTCATTAGGCCAAACATGGTCTCGCTGATTTACAGGAAATAAACAATGAGCAACAATAACGGGGCCCCTGATTATTATGAGGTTTTGCAACTGAACCCGAACGCCGAACAATTGGTCATTACCAAGGTTTATCGGTTGCTGGCCGCAAATTATCATCCCGACAATAAACAAACCGGAGATGAAGAAAAGTTTAAGAAAGTACTCGAAGCTTACGAAGTCCTTTCTGATCCAGCCAAACGCTCTCGCTACGACCTAAATTATTTGGGGAAAGGAAGCACTAAGGAACCGACTAAAGGCGAAAAAAGACCGGCTGTTTCGCCAGAACTCGAAAACCTGAGAGCACGGTTCACGGAACAGGCAGGAAATCTCTCCGATCGAGACGGGAACATGTCTGAGAGGGAGCTGCGCAAGACTTTGCTGCTCGCCCTATATGATGTGCGCCGCAACAATCCAAGTCGTCCGCAGCTTCCAATGCTTGTGCTTGCAGAGCTTCTTGGTTGCCGTTTAGAAGAACTCGAATTTTCAAACTGGTATCTGAAAGAGAAAGGTTATATCAAGGTTACTGAATCGGCAGATTTCTCGATTACGATTGCGGGGGTGGATTACGTCGAGAATGACTTGGTTAATCGTGAAGCGGGACGACACTACTTGTCCTTGCCGGAGAGTAAGCTATAAAAGCCGTGAAGGAGGAAGAACGTGGAACAAAGGTTATTGACATCCTCGAGGAGACGAGATGATTGAAACACAACAGGAAATTGAACAGAAAATTCAAGCCTTCGAGCAGAAGCTCGGCAAGATTCAGGAAAAAGTTAACGAGATTGATGAAGAAATCAAGAATACTTCGGTGAACAGTGTAGACAAGATTGAATCTGAATTAGAGCGGCTGAAAAATTCATACTACGAAGTGTTGGCCAGAGAGTTACTGGGAGAATTTGACGATAAACAGAAAAAAGAGATCGAGGAAAACATACAAGTAGCTGAGCGAAAATTAAAAGGGGAAAATGACCGATTGCAAAACTTTGTAGGAATCCGTCAAGCTCTAGAAACCGAATCCCGAAGAACTCAGGCTTCAGTTGAACAACATCAATCTACATTGGAAAGGCTTGGATTTGAGGGTCTAAAACTGGAAAGGCAAAAACTTGTCGAGGAAATTAACTCCTCCCGGAAACAGTTGGAGGATCTATTTGATAAGGTCTCTAGTTATAATCTCAAATCCGTAGGAATCGTTAAAAGAATATTAGATCGGGAGTACAAGCAGCGTGGCTTACCTCAAGGTCCTCGGCTAAATGGTGATAATCGAGAGAGGATAAATCAATTGGCAGAACCATTTGACATTAGCGGGGTGAAAAATTCATTTGCCGAGACTCTCTCTGAAATTGTATGTAAAAGTCTGTCAACTTAGTCTTTTGTGGGGCCAATTGCCTTTTCAAGCAGAAATCCATGATGGAAAGGCCTGACACCAATTAAAAATTGACCTAAACATCCCGTTCCCATGATATAATAATCTATTAAAAAACTTGCTTAGCGGTAGGAAGGGGTCTCTGTGAGAGAACTTATCTTGCTTGTAAGCGACATGGGCAACAGCCTAGTAAAGCCCTTTACGAGGGAGATCTCGAGTCTATATAGTCAGTCTTTGGCCGTGGTCGTTTGTTGGGGGATTCTGGCTTTTTGCTCCTATGAGATTTTTATCACTCTGCTTCTAGACGCGTTGGATTTGAAAAGAAATCCGCTTGTCTTTCTAGTAGAGCTTTGCATTTTCGGTTTAGCTAGTACCTGCCTATACTTCCATTCGAGAACTACTCTTCTCAACGCTCGTCGTTCAGCCCTGGGTTCAAATTCGGGATACAGGAAGCGATTTGAAATTCTGTCTCAATCCCACTACGAGCATTCGGCTATGCAGGCATCGTTATCCAGAGGTATCGAGCAATCCTTGTCTGCGGTAATGTTCTTTGCTCGTGCCCACCTTGCGAAATCCGGAAATTCTCAACTGCAGCGCGATCTGATGGAGGTTATGGAAAGAATTGACCAAATTCAAATGTTGCTCAGCGAGATGAAAATACCAATGATTTCTGGCAAGAGTGATGAGACCAATGGATTTCGCTATCTGGAAAGCAAAGTGTCCAGGGACACGAAAGAAGACAATCGAGTGTTGAGCCCGCCTTATCTGGCCATCGGTACATCAGAGCCAGTCTTTTCATTAAGGAAAAGCGCCAGAAAGACCCAGATAATACCTATAACGGTTCATTACTCGTCGAGCGATACGAGACTTGAATTCCAGAGTTACACCGTTAATACGTGTGAATCTGGAGCTTGTATCGTTTTTTCAGACTCTGGTATCAGGGAAGATACAATTATTGAATTTCAAATCCCAAGTGAATTTCAGTCGCGAGCGATAATAAAATGGGTGCAGCCGAAGCAGGCTGACACCTTCGGTTTGGCTGGAATTGAATTTCTCGACAGTAGGACGCTTAGGACTGCTTGATGCCCGATTAGTAAAGGAACATCCGCTCCTAATCACATTAGGTCGCGAAAAGTGCCTACTGAAATAGTCTCCTGTAGTAATTCACTTCTGATCATCTAAGTACCGCTCAGATTGAAACGATGAGAATAGAGGTTCCACTATTGGGTAAAAGTGGGACATATTGTACCATTTCTGGGCTTTTGTGACGCCATGGTTCGTCACAGGACACCCTCTGTCCCCCGTACGTAGCTCATTCAATAGATCGACTTATCGTCTCTAACCCGTTATCTGATAGGAGCCTTGGGGCTTATTGTTCAAAACTTGGAGTCCCCGTAGCTGAGTCTTAGCTATCTGGCAGTGGATTCTCAAATGGGAAACGAAATTGCTTTGGTATCATTTGAAATATACGTGCGGGGAATCGGATTAGTTTCTTGGATCAGGGTTAGGCTGGAACCCAATTGAAATGAATGGAAAGCTGAAAACCATAGTAATTTTTAGTGAAGAGCGTTTTCGCAAAGAGTGTCGTCACCTAATCGGCAAAGTAGAAGTTGCTCGAATCGTGTTGGAAGTGGCCAATGGGAATTCACTTTTCACAAGGGAAATTCTTGAGGAAATGCACCCCCACGATCCGCACCTTTTTGTTGTCGAATTCCCGAAAGACCAGCAAGCAACACTCGCCCTCCTATCCAGTCTAAATGAATTCTACCCGCAAGTGCCTATTATAGGTGCTGGGAATCGGTTTGACTCCCAGTTCTTAATCGACACTATGCGATTGGGTTTAACCGAAATACTTCCTAAACCTCTCGTTTCTGACAAGGTGAGTGAAGCCCTCCGTCGGATCCATCGGAAAGTTCATGAGACCAAAGGCGAAAAGGAGCTTGGAACAATCATTTCCTTCTTTGGCCCTAAGGGAGGAAGTGGATCGACTACAGTTGCAACGAATTTTGCGGTAAGCTTGGGTCAAATTTCAAAAAAGGGGGTGCTGGTTCTCGACTTGGATTTTGAGCTTGGTGAAGTTGCGAGTTTCTTTGGAATCAAAAACAATAAATTCCTAATCCAGGAGAGCGAAGGATTCGGGATCGCAGATCCAGCATCCATTGCGAAATCCATCATCACGCATCCTAAATCCGGCGTCGACGTGCTAACCGTTGGTGATGGATTATCTCGCATGCCAGTTTCCTTAGCCGCTGAGTTAAAGCAGCTCCTAATCTATCTCCAGCTGCAATATGACTATATTGTTGTCGACACCTCAGGAATTCTGAGTGAGTTCGTCGTTACGGCTCTCGACGCGTCTCATATGATTTTTTTGGTTTCGAAGTGTAACTTGCCTTCCCTGAGTAACGTGCAAAAGGTCCTTCATGGATTTCAGAGACTGGGATATTCTGAGAGCAGAATCCGGTTACTCATTAATCGCTATAATAGGGAAGAGGGCATTAGTATAAAAGAGATCGAGAAGGCTGTTAATTTCAAGGTCTTTTGGTGCATTCCTAATGATTACAAAACGGCGATTCGCGCGATTCAGCTGGGTAACCCTTTGACAACTAGCCAATATCAGGCTACCCCCCTGGCGATAAGTTTCTATGCCATGTCCTCTCAAATCCTTGGCATAAGAGTGGAATATAAGCCTCAGTCACCGAAGGAAGGCTTGGTCGTGCAAATCAAGGAGTCCTCGACCAAGTCCCTCGCTTTGCCCTCTCTTAAACTCCTAAAGAATTAACCAGTAGGAATTGACCTGGACATTTTGTTTTTTTCAGCCCGCCAGGTAGTTTGATAGCCAGTCGATTACACCCTAACCATCGCTTGAAATCCTAGTCTTAAGAAACTCTACCTTTCTTGATCACCTGCTGTAAGCCATCATATACCCTACCCGTCGTTACGGAATAATTATAAGACATTGATAGAAAATAACTTAAGTTACAAATCTTCGGCAAGGCATTAATTGTAGATTTTCGCCAAATCGTTAACAATCTACTAATCGTATATGCCTATTGGGACGATGAATGGTGTAGACTATTTGAATAGAGTGTAGGGTTCCATTTGATTCACGCGGCCAGCTCTTGCAGTTTTGCCAGGAGGGAATTTGGGTATGATTACTATTGGATCTAAGAAATCAATAATCCCCTTCTACTTAATTGCGATCAGTGGTTTTGCCTTGATTCGGCCTACCCCTATCTGCTCTCAATCCCAGAGTAGTCAGTCTAAGATTCAAATTTACTCTTCCACCGAATCTGCTGATACGCTTGACAAGAGTGGAATCGCGGTTCAGCAATTAAAGCTCATTGATGCCAAGAATTATGAATTGAGCTCGAAGGTACTGTCGCGTTCTATAAATGGCGGAGAACAAGTAGAGCGCGAGGTCACTGAAATAGGCAAGAAGGTTAACGACAATCAATTCCAGGTTGAACGTCAAGTGCGTATTCCCGACAACAATGGCAAGTTATCCACCCAGACAATCATCAGCGAAGACCATACTACCAGCGACAAGAAAGAAGAAATACAAAGAACCCATTTTCAAGCAGACATGAATGGAAAAATGGCTGCTCTGTCCGTTGAAAATGAAACTCGTTCTCAAGTTTCCCCTAAGGAAACTCAAATGGTTCGCGCACGCTATCACCCCGGAATAGATGGGAAGATGGCTCTTCTTGAAGTAGAGGAAGGTACTGAGAAGAAGATTGCTGATAATTTGACAGTAAAAGAGAGCAGTCGACGAAGTAGGGATTCGAATGGTCAGATGACCTTGCAGGGGACGACGAAGGAAACCATTACTCGTATTAACGAAAAGTCTTACAAGAAAGAAACCTCTACGCAACAGATCGGTGATACCGGACATCT
The DNA here is from genome assembly GCA_963810905.1 of uncultured Acidimicrobiia bacterium. Taxonomy (GTDB): domain Bacteria; phylum Acidobacteriota; class Terriglobia; order Versatilivoradales; family Versatilivoraceae; genus CAWBAT01. The sequence goes on from CAWEPG010000002.1 coordinate 89,751, forward strand.
TGTATTGACTGACAAGCTGATTGAAACCCAGAGCGAAAACCCCGATGGAACACGGAAATACCAGCGCTTATTGGAGTCCCGAAACATTAATCCCCAGCAACGAAATATCAATAGCCAAGGATTGATCCTCGCCCAAAGAGTAACCGGGGAAGAACGACGTCTACCTGATGGGAGCATCGAGTCAAACACGCAAGTAGAAACTCTAGACCCCGCTAATTTATCCAAAGGCCTCCAGATAACCGAAATGGTCAGTGAAATTTCTAAGCCGCTGGGTAACGGCAAGGTGAGTGTAGAGCGCGTCATCAAAATTCGAGACGTCAATGGAAACTTCATCACAGCCCAAAGAGTCTCCCAGACAATTCAATCGACAAAATAAAGGTTGAAGCCCGAATGTGGCTGAAATTCAATTATCTCTTCCGAATTGGTTGCAGATGGAAAATTTCTGAGGCTCTTTATACCATCCGGAGAACGCGCATCCAATTCTAGCGATGCTAAGTCAACAAGGATTCATCGACTACCTATTCCTAGCTTTGGCCGTGCTGACCGCCAGCATTCTTTCTAGTGCAAATCTCTGCGCTGACGTCGTTTATTTGAAAAACGGCGACGTGCTTTTAGTTGACAAGGCATGGGAGCTTCAAGATGAGATAAAGTACCAAGTGGGTGAGTCGGTCAAATCCATTACAAAATCACAGGTAATTAGAATCAAGGTAGAGAAAGGCAAGCAGCAAGAAAGCCAAGTTCACAAGTATGGCTTCGGCATTGAATCCAGTTCGCCATCCAACTCAACTGCAGTAGGTCCCTCTGTCGAACTTTCCATCAAACCTGGCTCTAACACATCCAATGAGGAAATTCTAAGAAAACTTCAAGAGAATCTGCGTTCAAATCCTGATGACCAGTCGTCCAAGTTACAACTCATCCAGGTCCTCAATTCAATTGCATCACTTCAAGCTTCCAAGGGGGAGGTCGAAGTTGCCAAGAGTACCCTGCACTCTGCCCTTGCCATTGACAGAAAGTCCTCGATGACATTGTGGAATTTGGCTGTTCTACACTACAAAATGGGAGAATATAGGGCCGCTGAAGATTTATTACTCACGCTTGTGAAGTCTGACCAAAGAAATCCACAGTTCCGTTACTTGCTAGGCGAAGCTCTTTATTCCCAAGACAAGATTCCTCAGGCCATCAGCGAGTGGGAGACGGCACTCCAGATCGGACCAAACGAGCAGATTACCCGCCGACTTGTCAAGGCCAAGCAAGAAGCCCCTGCTCACAGAGAGTTGGGAGCCTTGCAAAGCGCTCACTTCATTTTGCGTTATGATCGTCAGGTCTCCGACTATCGTTTAGGAGAGCAGATGTTGACAACTCTAGAATCAATTTATCGCCAGTTCTCCACTAGTCTTTTTGAGCAGGGACCAGGAACGATCACCGTTGTCATCTATCCTGACAAGGCATACTTTGACGTCACGCAGGCCCCTCGGTGGAGTGGGGCGATCAACGATGGAAAAATTCGGATCCCGACTAAAGGCTTGGATGGGATATCGGATCAAGTAAGAGCGGTTCTAACCCATGAACTGATACACTCCTTCATTGGCCTGATCAGCCATGGTGATTGTCCCACCTGGTTTAACGAAGGAGTCGCACAGATGCAGGAAGGCAAATCGGCAGCCCCCCACAAGCAATGGCTTAAATCAGCGGCTCAGCAAAACCAGCTGGCTCCGCTATCAAGCCTAAGAGGCACCTTTTCACAATTATCGTCTGATGCCGCCCAAATGGCTTATGTAGAAGGCCTTTCCGCGGTTGAATACTTGACGAGTCAAAAAGGAGTGGGAATCCTAAGGAATATTTTTAGCCTGATGGCCCAAAATTACAATTTCGAAAATGCCTTTAAGTCTGCAACTGGGAAACCTCTCGGGGATTTTGAGAAGAGCTGGACAGAATCCTTAAGATTGTAATCTTGGGAATAATCTCTACTGTTTATCGAATTCAGTTGCCCGGTCAATTTTATTTGAGACGCGAATGGTGCTCATCCCATCCGTTTCCACATCATGTTGCTTAGCTGATGGAATTTTCCCTTGTCTTTGACCGATCCAGTTTCTGCTCTAAAAGTCCCACATACGAATCATATTCAGCCTTGAGCTGTGAGATTTCCCTTTCCTTCTCGATATGGAGAACTCTTTTCAACTCATCTTCTCGATCTTTCCATGCGAGGTCTCGATGTTCCCAGTACTTCTTATACTCATCCCTCTCCTTCTCCAATTCTCGCTCGCGTGCGGCCATGGTTGATTTTAGAGAAGTATAAAGAAAGGCAAAGATGATCAGGTTATAGATGAGTATACACACGATCAGAAAGGCCCACTCTGCGGAGTCAAACAACGCAATGGTGTATCTGATCTTATCGAAGAGTGCCATGGCACGATCAATAGCTCAGTCAATGGCAAGAATGATGAGGATTACTTCACGAAATAGCTGTTACAGGCCCCATCGATGAGTTCCTTCGTGAGGGCTGGTGGCGTATTTAGGTACCGAGCAATATCAATGACTTGTTCGATAATGTCCCGCGGGTGGCAACGTCTTATCTCAACATTGTATTTCTGATAGTACTCGGTCTGCATATAGTCAACAATGATCGGGTTGTAAACAATGTTCCTGCCTCGGCAGTAATTCTTAAAGATTTCCTTAAATTCTTCAAGCGTGGGGTTCTCGAAATGGACCTTATATCGGATTCTCCGGAAAAAAGCCTCATCGACTAATTCCTGAGGTTTCAGGTTCGTGGAGAATATGATTAAAGTATCAAAAGGTATTTCAAATTTCTTGCCGGTATGGAGTGTCAAATAATCCACTCGTTTTTCCAATGGCACAATCCACCGGTTCAAAAGATCCTTGGGACGGACAAGCTGTCTCCCAAAGTCGTCAATCAGGAAAACTCCCCCGTTGGCCTTGACCTGGAAAGGAGCTTCGTAAAATTTTGAAATCTCATTAAATGATAGATCCAACATTTCGAGAGTCAACTCGCCGCCTGTGAAGACGAAAGGCCGACGACAACGAACCCAACGTTGATCGAAGTCCTCGGTATCGTTAAAGAGAGGGGAACGGTATCCTTGCTCGTCAGGAACCTTGTCGCCCTCGTAGGCTTTGTGATTGATGGGATCAAAAACTGTAATGATAATCCCGTCCACATCGATGGCATGAGGAATATAAACCTCTCCGCCCAACATAGTACCAATCGACTCTGAAACGACCGATTTGCCGTTTCCGGGAGCACCGTAGACGAACATGGATCTCCCTGAGTTGATAGCTGGCCCTAAGAGATCCATCATCTGCTTGGTTAATACGAGATGCGAGAAATTCTTAGAGATCGATTCCTGGGTAATATAGAGGCGCGATGCGGCCTCTTTGTTTATCATATCAATATACTGCGACAAGGGAACAGGAGCCGGGCCCGTATACTGGTTGATCTCGAGAAACTCGCGAGCTCGATCTCGCCCCAAGGAAGTGATGACATAGCGGTAGGAGGACTTTCCAAGCCCGGCTATGCCCTTCACTTCACACAATTTCTCTGATTTGATGAATTCAATTAGTTCATCTACGATGGTGTAGGGCAACCTTAATCGATTGGACAAATACGAGCCCGTTACTTCGCCCGAAAAATAAAGAACTTTGACAATCAAATGAATAAGGCTATCCCGATTTAGCCCAACTTCCTTGAGGCTCGCCGGAGTAGGGGGAGTATAACTTACCCTTTGTGTCTCAGTTGTCTCGTCGACAATCTTGACATCGGATAGAATCTGTCGCCCATCCATAGTGTCGCCTTCCCTTCTAGGCAAAGTCAATACCCTCAATTTCGCTTCAGAATGGTTTGCCTTGTAAGAATTTCGTTTCCCAATACGATTCTATTATCCATATCGGAAGAGATCTCAGTCATCTTTAGAAACACTTGATTTCCATAAAGCAATTATGCCCTGATAATCGAGAGGAGTCGGAATCAATTTCAGATCGAATTTCATTTGATTAACCGAATCCAACGGATCGAGATCGGAGCCTAAGGAACTCTTGCCATTTGTTGTGTGGATTTGATCATTCCCTTCTGATTTATTTGCAGCCTTACCGTCCCTCTTGAAGATCAGGCTCTGTGTCAAATTGTAGTTTTTTGATGCAATTCGATAATTCGGCTTTAACTTTGTCGCCACTTTAAACTCATCCCTAGCGGCTTTCAAATCGGATTTTTGAAGTAGGACCCAACCAAGGTTATTGTGAGCGGAGGCTTCGTCACTTGCCTTGAGAAAAACATCATATGCTCTTGATGTATCGCCGAGCATCCCGTATACGATGCCAAGATTATTTTGAGCTGTAGAAAAACGGGGGTTCAACTGAACAGCCTGCTCACAATAGGGAACGGCCCTCATGTACTCGCCAGTCTCAAGGAGGCTGCTACATAGGTTATTCTGCACGTAATCAAGGTGAGGATTGATTAATAGAGCTCTGGAATAGGCTTGCTGCGCTTGGGCGTGACCTCCCAAGAGGTCATAAATCGACCCTAGGGTATTCCAGGCCTCCACATTATCTTCATCCAACTGCAGTGCCTTTTGTACTGAATCAAGGCCATTTTGATATACTCCAGAATCCCTCCAGAGTCTTCCGAGGCTTTCAAAGTAAACTGGGTTGCCTGGATCCAGGTCCGAGGCCCATTGGTATTCACCCAAAGCCATGTCATAGACCCGACAGTGATGATAAAGCTGAGCCAGGCGGAAATGATTCTCAGGATTAGCGGGATCTTTCTTCGCTGCCAGCAAAGCCTCAGAGACTTCGGGGAATTGTTCCTCCAATTTCTCCGTATTCTGGGATGTAGTTTTGCTCTTGCCAAAATCTGATGGCTGAGATGGCATTTTTCGAGTAAAAGGCACGGAAGAGTCTTGCTTTTCGGTTCCACTCTTGTTCGGGAAAGTCTCAATCTTAGAATTTGGTTTCTTGCTTGATGCCTTCGTAATGAAAATACTCTCGCTTCCAAGGTGATTCTGGCTCTTGACACAGGCAAGATTCAATTCAGTTGCACATACAAACGCGCCAAGCCAGAACCATTTTCTGAAATTATGCTTCAAAATGATTGAAGGACCTGATTTCTGCCACTTAACCATTGGAGACCTCAATACAATCCCCCAATTGGGTATCGCTCTCTTTGATGGACCAAGCGGGAAGTTCCAAAACACTGCGCGCCCTTAAAATATGTCTAGATACCCGAAAGGGTTTCATAGATTCAATGAAATGAACGACCACGCCCTGCTTGTCTAGAAACAGTACATCGATAGGGAAGCGCATCCAGAAAGTATGGATGCTTTGGCAAGGTTTGATCCACAAGCCACGCCCTCTCTTAAAGCAAGGCTTCCCCATTAATCCCATCATGCTCTTCGCAAAAGTGTCAGCAACGTCTAGAGAATCCGCCAGGATCTTCCCCCGGGTCAAATTTTTCACAATTAGGCCTGGCTTTTCCATCATTTTAGGGCCAATCGCTTCCGGCAGGTTTATGGTCGTTGATTGGCCTTAGTTACTATGACTTACTCGAGCGTCGTTTGATCACGATGACCAAGAGGATAATGAAAACAATAAACAGCACCAGCTTCAGAATATTATCCGGCGACATAGGAATCTCCTTTCGTCTCAACTGGAACAGGTTGGTTCGTCATTTGGATATTGCTGGGAATAACTGCTGAATGATCTTGATGATACCGGGACCAAGAATAATCACGAACATGGCAGGGAAAATGAGGAAAACCAGCGGGAATACGAGTTTTACGGAGACTTTGTGGGCTCGTTCTTCAGCTCGCTGTCGTCGTTTGGTCCTTAAGGAATCGGAATGAACTCTTAACGACTGGGCGATACTCGTACCGAAACGGTCCGTTTGAATCAACATTGAAACCAAACCGTTAATGTCATCTACACCTGTTCGATCTGCGAGGTTTTTGAGGGCTTCTTTTCGAGGTTTTCCAGCTCGAAGCTCCAGATTGACTAAATTGAGTTCATCGCAAATGTCCGGATGCGTTACACGCAGTTCTTCACTGGTTTTCAAAATTGCCTGGTCGAGGCCAAGCCCGGCTTCAACGCAAACTACCATCAGGTCCAGGGCATCGGGTAATGAAAGTTGAATCCTCTCTTGTCGCGCCTTGACGCGAGTGGATAAAATGAAATCCGGGATAATATATCCAGCTCCAACGCAAGCGAACAGGGAGAAGATCAGATTTTCTACACCCATACCCCGGAATCGGCTAGTCAAAAAAAGAAGGAGAGGGGCCAGGATGATAACAGCCACTTTGATTCCGTAAAAAATCGTAATCGCGGACTTATTCCGGTAACCCGCGCGCATGAGCTTCTTTCTGGTCGCACTCACTTCACCCGGTGATTTCGGGATCAGTCTACTCAGTGGCTCAAAAACCTTTTCGATATTGGTTTCTTGTTGTGCTGTAAGGATAGACTCCCCATAGGCCTTAAAGGGATTAGTCTTCTCGAGATCTGCTAAACGATCTGAGAGAGGGCTCCGCCTTCGTAATAATGCGTACTGAACATAGAAGGCAAGAGAACTCGCCAGTAGAAATGTCAAAACAATGATAAGAATTAGCGAAAATGGCATTTATCCCACCTAGGCTCTTGAGATCAGACCTTGATATTCACAATCTTTCGAATGATGATATAGCCCAGCAGCTGGCAAAAAGCAGCCCCAGCCAACATGTAATGCCCTATCTCTTCCTTGAAAAGGGCTTTCATGTAATCCCAATTCATCACGGACAATATAAACCCCATGGCAATCGGGATGCAGGTCAGGATATAGCCCGTAAGTCGGCCCTGTGCTGAAAATGTTCGGACCTCTCCCATAATCTTGAACCGCTCTCGAATGACATGTGAGAGGTTCGTGAGAATCTCAGCGAGATTTCCACCCGTTTCCTTTTGCATTAAAATAGCGGTCACAAAGAATTTCAAATCGAGTAGCGGTACTCGCTCAACCATATTGAAAAGAGCTTGTTTTAAAGGAAGGCCGAAGTTTTGTTCATCAAAAGTAATCTTGAATTCGCCGCGAAGCGGTTCAATCATTTCTTCCGCGATCATCTCCATGCCGGTGTTAAAGGAATGTCCCGCCTTAACTGCGCGGGTCAACAATTCTAAAGCTTCTGGGAAAAGCTCTTCAAACCGGCGAAATCGCTTTTTCCTCTTGTAGAGGATGAAAAGCAACGGGAGAAATGCTAGGAATACCCCGATAATAATGTCGACAAACCAGATCCTGATCAGGAAACTTGAAAGGAAAATTCCCGCTGCGCAAATGATCAGCGTAAGCAGAATGAAGGTGCTGACCGTTATTTTCATATCTGCCTGATTGATGAGCTTCCGCAGTCGATTGGTATGGGAGAAATGCAGGAGTACCTTGTTGATTGCTGGAACATCACTCAGAAGCTCGCTTTTGATGAGATCGAGCTCAGGTGTGGGTGATCGGCGCCCAACCTCGGTAATCGATTCCAGTCTTTCCTTGATCTTCTTTCGCTTTATACGCTCCGGCATTTCCCAAATGAAGTAGTAAATGCCTACCACGAACAGCACGGCAATCACAAAAATGAAAAAAGAAATAGTAATCGGATTCATGGCTCTCCTTTTAGAGAGACTTTTTAGAACGACTATCTTTTGTATTCGGTGACGTTGTCAAACATACTCGCGGGGAGATGAATTCCCGCATATTTCAGGCGCTCCGCAAATTTCGGCCGTATTCCTGTAGGTCTAAATCGGCCTAGTACTTTTCCTTTTTCACCAATCCCTACCCGCTCGAACACAAAGATGTCTTGCATGGTTACCACATCCCCTTCCATTCCCACGACTTCCGACACGCTCATAATCTTCCGCGTACCGTCGCTCATGCGAGAAACCTGGACAACGACATCGATCGCAGAAGCAATCTGCTGACGCATAGCTTTGTCCGGTAGGTTGAGGCTGGCCATCGATATCATTGTCTCCATTCGGGCCAAGGCATCTCGAGGAGAGTTGGCGTGGATAGTCGTAAGCGACCCATCATGTCCTGTATTCATGGCTTGCAGCATGTCTAACGCCTCTTCCCCACGGACCTCACCGACGATGATTCGATCGGGGCGCATACGCAGAGCGTTAATGACCAATTGGCGCTGTCGGATAGCCCCCTTCCCCTCAATATTGGGTGGGCGGGTTTCCAGTCTGACGACATGTTCTTGATGCAACTGCAATTCGGCCGCGTCTTCAATCGTGAGGACCCGCTCTTCTTCCGGAATGTAAGTAGAAAGACAATTCAGAAGGGTTGTTTTACCAGAACCTGTGCCGCCCGAAATAATGATGTTTAAACGGCTTTTAACAATTCCCTTGAGTAGCTCCAGCATGGCTGGCGTCAAGGTGTTATTGTTGAGCAAATCATCGGCAGTGAGTGGGGTTGAGCCAAACCGCCGGATCGAAACAATCGGGCCATCCAAAGCAAGTGGAGGGATAATTGCGTTGACACGCGAACCATCCGGCAAGCGGGCATCTACCATTGGAGAAGACTCGTCAATGCGCCGACCTATTGCTGAGACAATCTTGTCGATAACTTGCAGCAGATGCGCATCATCCTTAAAAATGACATCGGTGGCCTCAAGCTTTCCTTTCCGCTCAATATAGACCTTTTTGTGGGTATTCACGAGTATATCCGAAATCGTAGGATCCTTCAGTAAAGGCTCCAATGGACCTAATCCGAGTACCTCGTCGAGGACTTCGTTAACTAGCTTCTCCCTTTCCATCAGGCTCAAGGGAGTGGGTTCTTCAATGAGCAGATTTTCAACGATCTTTCGAATCTCATTCGTGAGTACCGGCTTGCTCAAAGTCGAAATACTTTCGAGGTCTAGCTTATCGAGCAGCTTGCGATGAATGTTATGTTTCAATACCTGAAAATGATTCGTGGAAGTTCCCGGTGTCCCTTTGGTCAACCGTTCATTCCAAGATGACTTGTCGGCGCTAGGCGCCCCTTCTTTTGTAAATAGTCTTGTTTCAGACATGCGAGTTCACCTATTTGAGATACTTGGCAAGAACATGTGTTTCACTTCCCAAAAAGAGAAAAGATTCCTTTCTTTTTCTCAACAACTCGCTGCGCCGGAATACTGGCGACCTGTTGAACGAATTGTGAAAAGGAGCTTGAGATTTCGGTATGATTCAACGCAGAGAGTGGCGCTCCTCTGTTGACGGCATTCATCACTGTCGGCCAATCATTCGGGAAGAACCAGGAGACAGGGAAATTCAGAGTTTCTTCGATGTCTTTTGACCGTATTTCCAGGCTCTTCTGATAGCGATTAATCAAGAGTTTAATCTTGTCTTTCTTATACCCCATTCTTTCAAAAATGGAAAGACATCGCTGTGCATTGCGCAGGGACGGCAAGTCTGTATTCGAGATCAAGAAAATCGTCGTCGAAAGGTCTAAGGCAGAAACGGTATAGTCATCAAAAGTGTTGGAAGTATCAACAATAACGTACTCATAAACACTCTTGAGGAACTGCAGGATCTGGGCGACTTGTGGAGCTCCAATCGATTCCACTTTTTCCAGTGAATCAGGGGCTGCCAGGACATCAAGTCCCGAAGCATGCCTCTTTACAAAACCCTTTAATAAGGCGTCGTCCATCCGATGAATGTTGTCTGCCACATCGACAATATTAAAGGCGGGTTTGATCCCTAGAAACAATGAAACTTCTCCAAGTTGCATGTCCAGGTCTACCAGGATGGACGGTTTCTTGGTCTGTTCCATTAAACTGACTGCAAAGTTCGTCGAAATGACTGTTGATCCTGTCCCACCTTTTGCACTGAAGAAAGTATAGAGCTTCCCAAACCTTTTCTTGTCCCGATTAACGACAGCGTGGACTTTGCTCACTCGTTCGATCGCATTAAACAGCTGCGGACTTTCGATCGGGGTTGACAAGAATTCCTTCGCACCCGCACGCATGCATCGAAGAATCAGATCTGCATCCGTTCTGTCCCCTGCCACGAAAACGTGACTTTGCTTAGAAAGCTCGACAATCTTTTCAATCGTTTGAACCCCTTGTTCTTTATCAGGGCTGACATCGACGATAATGATGTCAGATTCCATATTCTTGATCTCGTTAAATATCCAACTGTCGAGTTCCGAATAGAAGTTATTGAGCTCGGCACGTACCTCGATTTGATCGGATCCCTCCAACAACTCTCGGGTCGTGTCTCTAAACTTCTCGTCTGGACTAATAATGATGGCAGACAGCATTGGTTCCCTGCTCCCTTCAAAAACTCGCTATTTGGGATTAGCCGTCCCACTGTCGGGGCTCGCTTTACTACTTTGTTTATCAGCTGCCCCTACTTTACCATCGAATTTATATTCATCCAAAAAAGGTTTTGGCATTTCAGGCACTGGTGGAACTTGGTCCGGATTCAATGGCTTCACAAATTTAGGAGTAACTAAAACAATCAGCTCAGTCTTAGACTTTTTTATTTCTCGACTTTTGAATAAATAGCCAATGATTGGCAAGTCCCCCAACCCTGGAATCTTGTTTCCAATTTCAGTCACTCGATTATCGAGCAACCCGGCAATGGCGAAGCTCTGTCCGTCGGCTAGTTCAACTTCGGTTTCCGCTCGTCGCGTGCTCAGTGCGGGGACCAGGAATCCTCCGATGTTCACTGCGTTATTAAAGTCTAGCGCGCTTACTTCCGGTTTTACTTTGAGCCGAATCTTTCCACTAGAAGTCACCGTAGGGGTAAAATTCAACCGGACTCCAAATTCTTTAAACTGAATCGTGACCGTATTGATGTTCGCCCCACCTTGTACTACCGGAAATGGGAATTCTCCGCCTGCCAGGAAACTCGCTTCTTTTCCATTCGAAGCCATCAAATTGGGTTCAGCCAGGATCTGGAGCAAATTCTTTTGTTGTAGGGCCTTAATTGTGACACCTATGTTGATATCTTGATTGAATGCAAAAATATTTAAGGCATCCTGCAAGAGCAAATTCGCAAGTCTCCCTCCTTGGTCAATACTCGAATTATTTAAAGGAGCACCAAACTGTTCAGTTCCAACTGAACCTATAGTATGGCCTGCTCCGGTGCTGAAAATATTGACTCCCAATTGCTGACCCGCTGCACGATCAACGTCGGCGAACTTGACCATAAGCAAGATCTGCTCCGTATCGGGTGGAGGGGGCAACTGCAGGAGGTTGATCACCTTAGGGGAAAAGGACCCGGAAATTTCAATGGCTTTTTCCACTACTCGCGGATCACTGGCTGATCCCGAAAGAACCACTGCGCCCTTGGCGGAAGACACGTTGATATTTTCGGTGGGAAACTGTTCCTCTAGCTGGCGCTGCAAGAGGGATAGGTCTATTTCCACGACCAAATCGTAACTCGTGCTTTTCCCGTTTTTGTCCCACAAGATCAAGCTCACAATTCCGGGAGTCTTCCCGTTGATCATGACTTGTTGAGGAGAAATCACCAGTGCATCAGCAATTTCAGTGCTGGTGACGGCGACTCGTTCAATCGGCTCCGCCGTGTTAACAATGATGGACTTCGAAGCAATCACCGTAAGTTGTGGGACTTCTGAGACCTGAGGCTTTGAAGATTGCCCCGTTTGGGCTGTCGCCGGAAGAATCAGGAGAATCCAGGCGGAAATGACCAATAACCACGAATTCCTGATCGCCTGAATCGAGAGCCTTTTGTTATCGAGTGCGAGTTGCAGCATTTGAGTTTCTCCTCCAAAAGACGCAGGACCTAGGTTGGGATAAGGTTTTGATTTCCCTTTATCCTTCCGGAATGATTTCCGAATAGGGCCTCGCGTTATCATCCAAGTATTTCGACCTTACTAGTCTTCATGATTAGGGGAATTGCTTCCCAGTTCCCGTTATTCAAAACTCCAAAATCCTTTTTCGTAAATTCGGCTTTTCCAATTCACTTCTAACCATAAACCGCAAGGCGAGCGCATTGCCCCGTGCATTCTGCTCAATTTCAGAACTTGACGGTGGAGCGCTGCTCGCCTTTAATGACTTCAATATTTGTTGCTGGAGACACGGGTGGTTGGGGTGCGGCTATGGACTGAGGAACCTTGGGCGCCCTTCGAACCGCAGTGGGCGCAGGCGGCGGCGCACCACCCCGCATTAATTGACTCATCTGTATTCCGCGAGTCTTGGCTTCTTCCAGATCCAGCGGGTGCCTCAAAGCTAATTGGAACTGCCCTTGTGTGCTAGCACTCGTGATTTTTTCCGCATCTTCAGGCGTAACAAATAAGGTAACCACCGTAACTGTCACTGGTTTCCCTTCTGGATCCTTTTGAATCACTTGTCCGGCCGTGGCAACCTCAACGTTTTGAATAACAATCTTAGATATGGGTTCTTGGGCGCCCTGAGGCGAAGCAGTAAGAATGACATCGACTCTTGTTCCGGCAATTACGAACCCGGCAACTCCGATAATTTCATTGGCACGGATAGAGACCGCCCTCATCCCCTGCGGGATAATTGGAGGCAGTCCCGCACCCGTCCCTTTCGGGGCCAGTTTCGATTCGAGGATAGGTTCATTCTCAACGAGAGGCTGGATAGTCCCACGAGAGACAAGATCTTCTTTTCGATCGAAATAGCCCTGAGGAACGTTGGGGGCAGGCCAAGGGACAAACTTAAGGTTCTCGTCTTTCAACAGAGTCCCGAGAGGCAAGGTGCCTGCTGCCACAACAATGTTCTTCTCGGGCGTTTTGACAATAGTTGGTGGCCGATTCTGCAAGAAATTGTACACCGCATAACTTAGAATCCCCCCGACGAGAACCGCAACCAGCAGTACAATTAATGTTCTTGCTCTGTTCATTTCGAGCTCCTTTAAAAGTGACGACTATTTGAACCAGATCAAGCGAACCGAGCCACTTTGGAACGCCACGCCTGGGATGTTTTGAAGCCATACCGCTATGATTGCACCTAAGGCTATAGCAACTCCATATGGCAGCTTAAGTAAAGATTGGTTTCGAATGGTCATAATCGTTTCAGACGTAGAGGTTCGCAATATCCATCCAAAAAGGAGAAACCTGAGATTTTGCAAAGTCTGAGAGAAAGCCCTTTTGTAAATAATGAGCATTAATGCCAATACTCCTCCAACGAGAGCCATCCAAATAAATGTGTAAAACACCAATTTGGGGCCGACAAACGCACCAACCGTGCTTAACAGCTTGACGTCTCCCGCCCCCATCCCCCCCCAAAGGTAAAGCAAAAAAAGCAATGAGAACCCTGTACCAATACCAAGGATACTCCATACTAACCCTTGTATACCTGACAGGATGAAATTCAGTAGAACAGCAAGTAGGGCAGATGACAGGGTCAGCCAATTTGGAATCTTGTTCTCACGGATATCCGTGACGGCCGCCAATACTACACAAAGAACAACAGGTATGGAGATCAGAAGGCTCATTGAAATACAAAAATAGTACTACTTGGGTTTTTCCATTTAATACTTCGTAGGCTCAATAAGCTCGTCTAGTTACGATAATGTAATCTAGCAAGCCCAAGAAGGTCCACTACAAAATCCAACTCTCGCCAAGCCTATGTCAAATATGCCACATATCGGGACATCCTCTGGAACTTTGACGAATGCCCTTGAAGAGAGAAATCTGGATTGAAACGCAACACTTCACTTCACCTTTTGCCAAATCAAATTCACAAATTATAACACAACCCTTGAATCCACAACGGGATATTCGAATTCCAATTTCCAAATATCCTATCGGCTGTTTTTTTCATGAGATTAGAAAAATGAGCAAAAAAAAAGTCCAGCGGGATAGCCCGCTGGACTGGTCATTCAGACAACTAGCTTATGAACCTGATTCAAGGGTAGACTTTGCTCTTACGAAGACATTGCTGACAGCCTGGCCTAACGCCGGCAGCGCAGTAATGGCTGCTAAAGCCAAGAAGACCAACAGCAAAGCGTACTCAACCAGATCCTGCCCTTCTTCTTCCTTTACAAACCTCTTCATTAATTCACTCATTGTTTTTCTCCTTAATTGGTTTTGAAAGTATTTCCGTCTAGTTCTACTCTTGAAGTATCGAAAAGGATTTCGCATTTGAAGTTCTTATCCGTCATCGATATAGTCTGTCTCCATCACCTCGCTCCCGCCCACCTGAAATCATCTTTGGACGGGAAGTCGCCAGCTGTTCTGGCTGCAAATATTTCTCTCTGCGGTATCATGTGCAACTTCCAGACCAAAGATCGTTACAGATTTTTTTCCAGCGCCAAATTAACAATAAGTCAAGCAAAGTAAACTTATACAATAATTTAACTGATTATTCTTATCCTAGGAAATTATTTCCTTTTGATCCCAATATAGAAATCAGATTCCCAATTTTGTCTATGCCGTTATCTATATTGGAATATTTTTGATGCATATCACTTATTTCCTCTATTATGGGTTCTTTTGGGACTTCCGTGCTCTCTAACTCGGTTAATGCCCAGCCACCCAATTTAGTTTTCATTGTAATAGCCTCTTCCATCGCACTTAACCATCCCAGGACAATTATCGTCATCTGAGGGGATGGAAATATCTGAAATCTTGGTGAGTCTCTGCTCCTTATACTGTAACTCCAACTCGACTTCTCTTTCCATGTTGGCATTATCGGGAAGTTGAGATAAAGAATCAATTGGACAAGAGGAGGATTTTGCGAAGGTCAAAAGGTCTAAATGGGGGGCGATCGAGGTACGAAGAAAGTCGTAGTCTTAACTCTAAACCGCTTATTCAAAGCAACTTAAGTTTTGTGAAATTCTTATTATTCCCAGGAGAGACGTTGAGAATACCCAAAATAAATTGCCTGTTTCCCGATTTAACGATTACTAACCAAGCCATTTCGCATGGCATAGAGTGCAAGCTCCAAACGGTCGTTGACACCCAACTTTTGGAAAATGTTGCTGAGATGAGTCTTTACGGTTTGTTCACTGATAAACAGCTTACTCGCAATTTCTTTATTCCGGTGCCCAGACGCTATTAGCACAACAACTTCCGTTTCCCGTTCAGACAAATCCTTCCGGCCCCTTTCAGGGCGACTGTCTACACGGAATTTGCGCGAAAGTGACTCCACCACTTGTGTCATTGTTGAACTATCTGCCCACAGTTCCCCATCAATAACCTTGTGAATTCCTTTGATCAGGAATTCACTTGCAGCGTGCTTCAAAATGATCCCCCTGGCACCATCCCTGATTGCTTTGACGCTTTCAGCAAGGCTAACTTGTGCAGTCAGAATGATTACCTTGAGCTGGGGATACTGGTCAATGATCTGGGGAAGAATCTGTAGCCCATTGATTTTTTCCATCTTAATGTCGAGAAGCATGATATCGATTGGGCAACGATTCAGAAGGCCAAGGACCTCCTCGCCGTCTGTTGCCTCTCCCACAACCTCAACGTCCTGTTCTAGCGAAAGTATCTTCTTGATACCTTCTCTAAATAGAGTATGGTCATCAACAATCGCAACCTTGATTTTGGGAGTGGTAAGCATGCAAGTCCCTCCAAATAAAACGATTCTTAGGCTCTCGGATTCCAAGAGTCCAAGCAGAACAACCCCTAACAATAGGAACAAATCGTGCGTAGGCCAACGCAAATCCCGTTCCGCTACATGCCTGCATGGCAAAAGAAGTCAAATTCCTATTTATCCTATGACCCAAACCATGATGAAAACAGACACTGCCACTAGTGTTCATTGATTTGGTTACCTTAATTTGGCTTTACCCCACTGAACTCCCCATAAGTTGATGCCACCTGCATTGGAATACTGATAGTCAAGCGACACCCTTGACCAGGAGTAGACTCTACCAGTGTAGACCCTTGCAGAGCATTGGCCCTTTCGGAGATAGACCAAGGAACGCCCTTCCCTTTCCTATCCTCATTCGAGTGTGCAGAAAATCCATGTCCATCATCAGATACAACCAGGGAGAAGAGGTCTTCTTTCTGGATTAGTTCCACCAAGACGTGCTTTGCTCCGGAATGTTTCCTGACGTTGGTGAGAGCTTCATGAATGATTTGGTAAAACTCCCGGCTAACCTTTCTTGGTAAGCGGAGAGGGCTGTTGGGAACGGAAACCTTCACTTTGAGATTATTCTCCCGTTGGTAGGCTTTGACATAGCTCCGTATGGCCTTTTCGAGTTCTTCACCATCAAACGAGGGGGTTCTCAGCCTCCTCATATAATTCCTCAATTCCGAGTACTCGTCACGGACAATGCTTTGTAACTCATCTAATTCACCTTTAAAACTTGATGAGGAGTTTTGAAACATCTTACGACAGACCTCAAGCCGTATATCTAAACTGGCAAGCGACTGAACCAAGCCATCGTGGAGGTCTCGAGCGATACGGTTCTTTTCTTCGAGCACGGAGATTTTTTGCATTCGTTGTAATAAGCGGTAATTGTCTAGCAAAGGAGCCAATTGAGAGACAAGTAATTTCAGGTATTGGAGGTCAGAGCTGGAGAAGATCCCATTTCTTCGGTTCACCAAGTAGGTCCGCCCCACATAAGTTCCCCCAACATAGACCGGAACTGAAAGCATAGACTTCATTTCAAAAAGAGTTGCTAGTTGACGGCTAGGGTGAAACCCTTGAGAGACAGGCTTCTGGGATTCAAAGTCGTAAACGAATATGTCTTTGACGGCAAGTAGCTTGATTAATTGGTTCTGAGGGTTTATGAAATACCCCCAATTCTTTCGCGGCGCCATGAGAAATTCCATTTCACTGGATGGGAGCCCCCCAACCTGGTAAAAGCGGTTTCCCAAGGAAATGCCCACTTTTCGAAGGGAAATCCGTTTTGACAGATCATCCTCTAACACGAGGATACACTGTTCCACGCGAAAAAGCCGGCGCACTTGCTCCATGGACGCCTCCAGCATCCGCGGGAACGACGCTTTCACCAAAATGGAACTGGACAATTCTGCTAGGGAAATCAATTGTCTCTGGACTCTTCTCTGGTGTTCCCCCAGATAGCCGATAAGGCAGGCCAAAACGTACAAATAGGTTGGCCGAACCCAAAATCGGTTGAAATTAAACCCTTCCTGCACGGTGGCAAAATGGACAATAACGTACATACCTACATTTGCAGTGTTGACAAATAGCGCCTCCCTAAACCCCCAGCGAAAACTTGCCGTGATCAGTGAGAATACATAATAGAGAAAGAAAGGACTATTTTCCCCTTGTGTGCGCAGGAGGATAAGAGGAAACCAAAGAGTATCGACGACTTGTGTGCCAAATCCTAACCTGTCTACCCGCATTAAGTTGCGGTCAACGATCCAGACCACGGCAAACGCGTAAAGGAAATATAAGACAACGACACTATATGCAGTACCAGACTCGGGATCTGCTGGATTCGGGTAAAGCAACACCAAACCGATTGCTGCGATGGCCAGGACAAGCCTGGCCCCCGCAATAATCCGTTCGGTACGTACGATCCTTTCGTCCATGATTCCTGAACTCAATGGGTTTTTATTTACAAACTCACTTTTCTATTTCGTCTTCCTGACAAAGATGATGGCTCTGTGGTCGTCATAGACGACCTTCCATTCCGGCAAATCCTTCAGGGCAGCGGGAAGTGGTACGTCAAATGGCAAAAGCATCCACTCGATCCTATACTTGTCGACAACACTTTTCCAGTCGAACTCGAGATTGACCAGTTTCAGGTAGTCCTTCATAATTTCTTCACCATACATGTCGCTGCGTCCGTCGAAAAAAACTGGGTAGCGCGGATAAAATCGATAAATGAGATACCCTCCCCACTGGTCTGTTGTGAATAGGTTTCCGTTCAAACTCTGCTTATCCATGAAATCCGCTGCGGCAACAGGGAATTTGTCCGAGTCGAAATTCTTATTCATCACTTGCGTGCCGAATAGCCTTCCATGGTTAAGAGAAATAAGAACTAAGATTACGACTGCTAGAATTGGATAAATGACGCCCTTGAATTGGTTCTCAAATCCAGTGATGTTCATCGAATATCCGCGAAACCATCCTGCCAACTTCTTTACCCAGCTCTTCAAATCTTGTAATTTTTCGACATTTTCTAGGTATTCAGTCAAGTGATACACCACGATGGGCACTACTATCAGCGCATACAAAGGGATATGCCGGGCAGAAAGAAGCGCCATATGTGTCCAGAAAACCAAAAGGCCGATTTCGACAAAGCTGAAACCTCGAAGTGAAATGGAGGCAACCACTGTCGCCATCAAAATGAGTAGTTCAAAAAACTTGACGACTCCGACATGAAAGCTTGGGGATCGGAACTCTGTGATATTGTCCATCAGATGATTGGAGCTGATATAGGACTCGATGATATGTGTGTGAAGACTGACTCCATACGGGTTTATGAAGCTGACCAACAAACACACTCCGAAGACTTTAGTTAAGGTGATCGCTCGTGATCTGGCCTTTGACTGTTCGTCTTCCTCGGCACAAGTCAGGCTTCGCAATAGATTCCCCAGGGCATAGATAAGCAACACAATTAAACCAACAACAAATCCCGCGTGAAGATTTGCCCACAAAAGCATTACGGGGGGAAGAATATACAAACTTCGTAAATCAGTGTTGTGTTCAAAACGTTCTAGAAAAATATACCAGACCAACAGCAGAAGCATCGTAAAGAGATGGGGGCGGGCAAGCCAATGAATAGAAGCCGCAAAGCCCGCAAGCCCGGACAGGATCACAGCCACGAAAATGTTTCCACCTCTCTTAAGGGCCCAGACAAAAAGAAGCGTGAATGTGATCGCAAAGGTGATATTGGCCCAGACCACAATCCCATTGAGGCCTGCATATCTGTGAATGATGGCCATCATAACGTCTGACAGCCATTCCCAGGCAAACCAGGGCCTTCCATGGGCGGTGTAGGAAAAATAGTCTTCATGTGGCAGGCGCATTGTTTTCAGAATTTGCTCCCCATTACGGATATGCCAACCTGTGTCACTGTCGCCCAGACAGGCTGATGAACTCCCCATTAATGGTGCAAAGAGGTAAGCCAGAAACAGGATGTCTTTTATGGACGGGAAAAGCCAGCGAGCCAAACCACTGTATTGGGTGGGGGGAAGCCCCGAGGATTTACGCATGCAATTTCTTTGACAGGTATCGAGTGGGTGAATTCCCCGCCCCGAAATTATTCTTTTCCTCAAACATCTATCAAGGCAAGGGAATGTGCCAATTTCTTCTTCACATTCATCGGCTTTCCAGCGAAAACAATTAGCAATGTGACTCTTAGGTCTCTTCGCGAATTCAAAATCAGAATTGCAATTTAATCGGTCAACCCTTAAGAAAGAGCGCAGAATAACTCGATCTCATTGCTATAACTTCTTGCTTCTTAGCGATATTCCTCAAAATCGGGGATTTCTAGCGAAGCACTGGGATCTAACCTAAATGGGAGCCATCACGGGAGGAATTCTGGAATCCTGTTCGTTCTGGATCGGATTTAGGTCTTTGGTTACCTAAGTAGATCGTTTTTACTTCGCCTCTTTTCTGTGCGTCAAAAAGGCTTACCTTCACAAGCAGAACTAGGCGGTAGTAGCGCGATCGGCTCGTCGAAATCGTGCCTTCTGCCGGGGATCTCCACTTCAAGCTAACCCAGACTTTCGTTTAACCTTGTATTGGCGTCGTACTGCCTGCAGGAGCTTCGGCCAAAATACCCCTCTTCTGAATTTGCAAGTAGCTAATCAGGATTGCCGGAGAGATCCAGGCATAATAAGCACCATTTACTCCGCATACATTCATAGCAAAAGCGGTACAGTTCAACAACATATAGACAAAGAGATATAATATCGTCTCTATCCCCAAGTTCTGACTCAGCTTCAATAGAATCTGAATAAGGAGCGGTAGAAGTAATACTAGATCCGAAGCCCAACTGTAAATAGAGGTGATTAGCCCTAGAGCGATAAGTAAAGGTAGCTGCTCAGACCAACTCCAATCCTTTTTCTTCGCGCGCCAATAAAAGATAAGACCAATGGACATGGCAATAGTCGGCACCCACTGCAGAAAAACCTTCTCAGAGCCAAAAACAATCCTCAAAAGCGTACCAAGAGTGGGTGTAACCCAATCAAAAGGCGGCAGATTTGCCTTTACCCTAAGGCTCTGAGCAATCAGAGCGGGATTGAAAAATAAAGGCAGAACAGTTGCGACAACAATGGAAAGAATCGCAGACTTCAGGATGGTCCATCTCTTTCGTTCCAAAATCCATAGACAGAGGGCAATCCAAAAAAGGAAGGCAAGGTGGGGCTTTACGGCAAGCAAGCAAAGCGAGATGCCTGCAGCCCAATCGTTTCTGACCTTTTCAAAATAGAGAAACCCAACCATTCCAGTCAGCAGTACCAATCCCATCTGCCCATTCCTCAACACAAAAGTCGAGGGAGCAAAAGTCAAGGCAAACGCCCATGCTAGCAAGACATCCTTTTGAGAGCCACCATACAGCCTCCATAACTTACTTGTGCAAAACACTAATAATAAAAGGTGGGCGAGTAACCAGAACGCCCGGCCGGTCACAAAATTAAGGCATCCAAACGGAAGAAAAAGGGGAAATGCCCAAGGTGGGTACCACATCATTAAAGGGACATCATCCTTGAATCCCACGGCTTTTTGAAGGCTATCTAGTTGTTCAAGAGAATAAGGATTGTGCCCAGTTAACTGTAGTCGCGCTGCAGACCAGTAGGCTAGGAAGTCATCGAATGGGACACTCTCGGCAAAGCGCTGTGCTGGATACGATAGACCCATCAATAACAGTCCCAAGAAGAACCATTTCATCAGTTTTCGGAACCGAAAGGTATCTATCATCATCCCAAGCATGGTCTTTAGGGGTTAATCACTCGATTTCAGGATTCCTTTATTTGCGGGCCACAGATCACAAGAAAGCCAACAAGAAGAACCGGCGCCATCCAAACGAAATAAAGTTCGCTGTAATCATGGGAATTAAGCCAGTAGGCTAATGCGTTAAGAAGCAAAAAGCCAAAAAGAGCGGATCCAGCAAACTTCGGACTAGCTCTTTGAATAGTAATGACTGTAGCCTGAATCAAGGCTGGGATAAGCACAACCAGGTCAAAAGACCATCCGTAGGCCGCCGTGCTCACTGAAACAAGTAATAGAATGGGCATTTGTCTTTCCCACACCCAGTCCATTTTATTGCGTTTCCAATACACGCAGGAGAACAATAATAGACCCAGTATCATGGGCAAGAATTTGAACCAAACTTTCCCGGTGCCCATGACAGTTCCTAAGAAGCACCCGATGGTTGGGGTCACCCAGTATAAAGGGGGCGCTTCTATACTGGATCTGAAGAAATGAGCAATGATTGAGGGGTTGAGGCTTAAAGGAACCGCCGTCGAGAGAATCAACATAATGCTAATCATCATGAGCATCTTCCATTGCTTCCGATTGATGATCCAGAAGAGAAGTGCAATCCAGAATAAATAGAGGAGATGCGGTTTGAGGGAGATAAGGATGGTCGAACATGCAGCCAGTTCGTATTGCTCTTTGCGAACAAAAAAGAGGAAACCGATCACTCCCAGCAGAACAAATGGGGTAATTTGTCCCACTCTCAGGACAAACAGGGTTGGGAAGAATCCCAACCCCAAAGCCCAAGGGAGCCAAAAATATCGCTTCGGACCCCCATAAATTCTCCAACTCAGATCGATGCATAAAACGACGACTAATAGGTTTACCAGCAGCCAGAGGAACCTCCCAACTTCAAAACTAAAAAACCCGAATGGAAGAACAACTGAGAGAGTCCATGGTGGATTCCACATCATCAATGGTCTTTGATCTGTCCATCCGATTGAATTTTGCAATCTGAGCATCTGTTCTGCGGAATAGGGATTTCCCCCTTCCAAAAGCAATCTCGCAGCAGCCCAATATTCGATGAAGTCGTTCATACATATTTCTTGTTCAGCTTACTACTCCAAAATTGGCCATCTGGGTACTCTCCAAAGAACCTCTAACCATTACAGCTAGGCTGGGGAAATAACACCCCACGACGTTTAATCAGAAAACACTTTTTCGTATCGGCTCTAATTGAGTGATCGACAGCAAAACTATCTTTTTAAAGGCAGAATACCAAAGAAGCACACATGTTAAATAACCCAAGGACAAAGGCCAATGAATCTGAACAAACCGAATGAGGCATCCGACATAAAATCAATTTCCAAGGAGCTTCCTCGGGGATGCCGATTTCTCGCTAGGTCATATCCCTCAGAAAGTGGCTTCTGCTGAAGCTGTCTGGCCTAAGCCTTATTTTGAGGAAAATAATAACTCCCGCCCAGAGAAGCAATGATATCGCGCTCACACAAATGCAAGCTACGAACTTGAAACTTCTAAATGACGGCGCTTACTCGAAGGATGAAGGTGGTTCGCAGCTGCCAACGGAAGAATCAATACCAGTTAGCTCGAAAGCATCGTTCGTGGCAACTGGGGGTTATCGTAAAGAAAGTTTACGTAGTTAGACAAAAAGTTTCTCTCTTTCGCTATCTTGTTAAATAGCGAGTTACCTAGAAACTTCTCGACAACTTTTATAGCAAAAACTAAATCTTCTTTCGTCACATTGGTGCGCTGCTTTGAAGCAGCGAACGCACGACTGAACCACTGCACCATCGCAAAATTCGTCGCAATGATGGATATCCTCTTCATAATTGGAATTTTGCCAGTCCCAACCAGCCTTCTGACCAAATGGACAAGATAGCGATCTAAGATTCCTTTGCAAGGTTCCTTTTCTACCTGATAAGCAATTTGATTAATGTCGGAATAGTTGACATGAAAGCCAAAGACATGGAAATCATTCTGGCCCGCCCGTTTCCATTGACGTACAATCTTGTTCAAGAGGCCGAACATGCCTAAGCGTTTAACTCCCACTTCTCCAGAATAAACGGATTCGACAAGTTGGATGAGTATGGCCAAATAAAGATCTCGCTTCGACCGACTGGAAGGTAGTGTGGCAATTTCGGTAAGGAACGGTGCGGGGTCACGACAGAGCGCGGCCTGTATTGCATCCGCTGTCGCGATATTACTCGAATCAGAAGACAATTTCTTGCTCGTCTCAGAAACAATTAATTGAAGACAATGAATCTTTTCTTCAAATGAATAGGTTTTCTGCAAGACGTTCAAGAGAGCTTTTTCCAATGCCAGAAAATTCTCCCATTCCAAGTTTATGGCCGACGTAAGAGGAATAGGAAGGGATATGTTTATGACATGCTCTTGAAAACCCATACGGCTCTGGACTTCTTCACGGCTGACCAACTCCCCTAAATTCTGGATGATCTCGGGACAGGAATGATCTAAGAAGACTTCCAAGCCACGAGGGGTGTGGTAATAGATAAATGGAAACTGCTGGCACGCCACAGGCTTTGCTTCGTACCCTTCCAGAGCGTGAATCGAACAGAATTTTCGCTCGTTGATAAAACTGCAAGCTCCTTGCTGACGCTCGATAACAGCGTGATCCTTCTGCCCAATAATTTTAAACACTCCATGCCCTTTTCTTTTCCCTAAGTCTTGGTCAATTTTTCGGACCCAGGCTTTTTCTAGTAGTCTATCTTTTCTCGTTAAGTCGATTGGAATATTCCAAAAGCCGCAACAAAACCCGCAGTCCGGGACACATTGGTAGCGTGCTCCTGGCTCAATGTAAATAGCGTCTGTCATCATAGCAAGAAGTCCACCTCTCAGGAGATCGCCTTTGATATCGGCAATCTCGGAGGAAACCATGACTCAAAGGGAAACCTCAAATAATCCCTCTTAAACCCTGTAGCGGGGGAGGATTTGTAAGGGCTCTATTTGTGATCAGTTGCACATTGACCAATTAATTTGTAGTTGCTCTGTCGTTCACTCAAACTTACTCTCATTCATTGCAATAGTGAATAAGCATTAGACCGAACTGATCGATCTTTTTATCTGCTTTCAACCGCAGGGTCTTCTGCTCGAAAATTGCATTTTGAAATGATTGCAGAAAGTCTTCTGATTCCTGCCCCATCCGTGTAACAAACCAGAACTCGTTGCTTTTTATAATTTGGGGAATCACTTCCTTTTCAAAGTACGTGTTGGCATTGGGTATCTTCCAGCGGTAAGGCAGATCAATTATTCTCCAATCCTTACTGACATAAAAATCTCCAAAAGCAGAATGAATCAGCTCGTTCCAGTGGGCATCTCTAATTTCAGAGTTCAACATAAGGTCTCCCTCTACGAGGCCGCTCCGCAACAATATTAGGACTTTGTCAGGGGAATTTGATTCTAAGTACCGAATCGCTCCGCGCCAATCTTCTCCGTGGCTGGTCGAAAATAGGCGGTTCTGCCTAAAATTAGGGTACAAGTAGAGACTAAAATTCAGTAGCAAAAAGGTTGAAATCCAAAGAGTCTTAAGCTTAGGTATTCGAACGGATGCGATCACCCAGCCCCAGAAAAAACTTGCGGGTATGAAATAGATGATTAGATAACGAAGAATGAGTATCGAATTCGATCCGGAAATCTTGTAGGCCAGAAGGTAGAACGGCCAGGGCAGGACAAACCAGATTAGAAAATAGGAGAGGTAATGGGACCTTGCGGGTGTTCTTGCGAATCCTGGCTTCTGCCTCAAGCCGATCCGCAAGAACAGATAGACCAGCAAAAATGAAAAAGTGAGTGAAATGAAAATCAGAATCTCAGGGCCGATTAAAGCCAGAAAGTATGGGATATCCGTCTTTATTTGGTATTGAAGCCCCTGACGTCTATGCCAGATGCGGTAGGCTTGCGACAGGACTGGAGAAATGAGAATAGTCATTGCAATATGTGCTAATAACCATGGTTTGATCCCTTCTCGCTTTGTTGATCCCTTACTTCTTAAGATGAGGCATAGCCAAAATACGGATTGGAATACGACGAAAAGCGCGAAAAGAAATTGTAGATATATTAAGCAGGCTGAGGCCGTCGCATACAACAAGGCATCCCAAGC
This sequence comes from uncultured Acidimicrobiia bacterium, assembly GCA_963810905.1. Taxonomy (GTDB): domain Bacteria; phylum Acidobacteriota; class Terriglobia; order Versatilivoradales; family Versatilivoraceae; genus CAWBAT01. The sequence continues at coordinate 114,654 of CAWEPG010000002.1, forward strand.
TTTGCGCGAATCAAGTGTGCGAAAAAAGCTGAGGCTCGCAAACAACGTGAAACAAACTGCTAGAGAATAAGCTCTCGCATTTTGGCTCTGGTCAATAAACCAGGGATGGAGAGCAAAACACCAAGCAGCCATTAAAGCAGTTTCATCAGATAAGGCTTTTCGACCTAAAACATAGACGAGATAGATTGAAAAAATCCCCGCCAAAACAGAAGGGAGCCGCAGGGCGAATTCGGACTCTCCAAATGTCAAAATCGAAATTCGAACAATGGAAAAATAGAATGGAGAGTTTGCAAGATAATTGACGGATCTTTCCCAACATTGCCCTGATGAGGGGGCTGCGGCAGCCCAATGTGTAGCAAACTCATCAAGCCACAAACTTGGAGCCCAAAAGTTCCAGCATCTGAGTAGACTTCCAGCTAGCAAAGGAAGCCACAGCTGTGTTGGGAAGTCCAGCCTAGATGAGCTTTTGTAGGATATCATTCACCGATTTGACGAAAGGCTTCCTTCTCACGAGGAGTTACCCAAAGGAGGTCGAGGTTTTCATATCGATTTACAGAGCATGGTACCGCAATATTTATCTGCTGGATATTTACCGGGAGTGTTTGAAACAAGCGGGCCGTCTGATACATCCAGAAACGGATATGCGGCCATTCTAACCAGTCTGAAGGTTTCTCAGGAGGCGGAGGCAATTCGCGAGGAAACGGTCCAGCTGAAAGATACAACTCTTTTCCCACAAACCAAACATTGTGACCCGAATTCAAAGTGCTGGCAACCCTCTCCAAAAATGGCTTGGAGGCATCTCGTTCTGTCATTCTTTGCTTAATCAAATCTCTTCGATCTACAAGGTGGTCATCAATCAGAGGCAATGTTATCCAAGGGGTTTGCCCCTTATAATACCTCATGAACGTGATCCCCAAATACCAGGGACTGACGACAATTAAATCGTCTCTGTGCGTCGCTTCCATCAGTCGCTCAGCGATGAGGTCTACATTTGTCTGCCGAGTCTGAATGGCATTATAGACATTCGTGGAGATCAATATTGCAACTATTGAGACGAAGCCTAGCCGCCCAATTCTCCACCTTTGATTTGAACGAACAAGTAGGTGGGTGGCAACATCAAATAATGCAGCCATGTATCCCATAATAGAAATGTAGTACCAAGGCTCCGTGATGTAGCTCAGGGCAAGAAGGAAACTCAAATAACAGGTTACTCCCAGGACTAACGCTGTGCCAATAAACAGGGAAAGATCTTTCTCATTCGAATCCAAACTAGTCTCCGAACACAACTGTTGCCGGAAACAAAAGTGAATCGAGACGATCAAGAGGCCAAACCAGACCCAGGTAATATAAGCTCCGGAGGATTGCACCGTGTTATGGAACTTAAAGAGGAGCCATGGGACGTTAATTGGAATCTTTAGGGTCATACTCCATTCGTAAGTTCCGGCGATCCTTTCATGGTATGGGAGGTAAATCGAAAGTGCACAAACGAAGCCCATTCCAAGAAGCACAAAAGGCCTTTTCCAATCCGCACGCCTCCAGCCGACTATAGCCCCCGCCGTGCAAAGCGCGAATAGCAGCACCGAATTGTAATAAAGTGTATGCACGCTTAGAACAGAAACCAGTGTGGCAAGGATAATTCTCGTTGGCGTGGGTCGGTCGACTACTTTCCAGATCATCCCAATCATCACAACCATCAGTGCCGTTCCGAGCCCGTAGGCCCGCAATGAGTCTCCATACAGGATCATCGTCGGGCTTGCAGCCAACATTACCATTGAGCAAAGAGGGACGGCCTTGGCGGTTTGCCGAGCGTTCCACCATAGGGCACCCAGAACTGACAAGCCTACAATCATTCCCAAAATTCTTAAGCGCAAGTCTGGAGAACCTGACTCAGAGCCCGCCCAGAGACGCAATAGCGATGGCCAAAGCGGTGGACAGGAGTCCCATTTAAGATAGGTCCAAAATTGGCGTAACGTGGGCTGCGTTGCCACATTGAGTGTATTTATTTCGTCACGCCACAGGGCGCCTGCATGAACCCAAAAAATAATATGAGCAACAACCAGCGTTAGAGTAATTGATAAGCCGACGATCCACTCTGCCCGTTGGATCCAGCCGCCTGATGCGGCCCGCATCCTGGATTCTGGTTCTAAGATCTGCATGGGCTCACAATTGAAAAAGTTGTTCTTTGAGAATTAGCATCTTATAATCCCTCCCGGAATTGTAGCTTAACCCCTATTTGAATGTTGGGTAACGCAATGGATGACACCAGACTTGTCAGCATAACTGGCTGCAATTTACCCGCTAAATCTATCACGTTCAAGAGTTTCAACCATCGAGTTATTGCTCGGATTTCGTCAATTAATTGTCGAGTATTTTATCGGCTAACACTTTCAACTCTATAGAAAATCAGGAAGCATGAGTTAACACCTAATGCTTCTAATGTTGTATTCCGATTCGTCAGATCTTTAAAGGATCTCGAGGAGAGACATTGGCAATCATCCGTCTCACGAATTCCGAACCGCTCTCTTATTTCCAGGAGATTGCACAGATCCACACTGCTGAAATCCAGCATGGAATGCTTCCATTACTTGGAAATGAGTTCCTGACTAAGCTCTATTACGAAATCTGCCGCGAATCAAAGAACGGCATATGGGTTGCGGCAGAAGATGGAAAAATTCTAGGCTTCCTGGCAGGCTGTGCCGATGTGAGGCTAACTTGCAAAAGGCTAGTCCTGCAGAGCGGGCTTTCTCTTGGCTGGAAGATTTTGCATGCCATACCAAATCTGAAATTGCTGAAGAAGCTCTATTCGTTGTTTGCTTACCCTTTTCGGAAAAAAGGAGAGCGGCTCAACCTTCAGGAAAGGCATTCACCCAGTGCGGACCGAGCAGAGCTCCTTGCCATGGCAGTCCATCATGAGGCTCACCGGCAGGGTATTGGCAGGGCGCTAGTGGCAGCATTCGAAGAAAGCTTATTGACTTGGGGCGGGCTCGATGGCTATTGGGTAGCCACCGATGCAGCCCAGATGGTTTCAAACAATTTCTATATTTCGTTAGGATTTGAGCCACGTGGAAAGATCAAACATCACGACCTTATTCTCCAGCATTACTACAAGAGCCTCCATTGCAAGACCGTTGGACGGAATGGCTAAGATTGTAGATACTGCTTACTACTAAATTGGTATTCAAAGAGAACTAGAACGGTGACATTGAAGATTCCAAACAAAATTCCCTGGGCAAAGCCGACCCTTTGGGGGAATGAGAAGAGTTATATTGATGAAGCTCTCAGTTCTACTTGGATTTCGGCCGGTCCATTTGTCGATCGTTTAGAGGCTGATTTTCGTCAACAGACAGGCAGCTCGTTTGCTCTGGCAGTCTCAAACGGGACAACATCGATTCACTTGGCGTACCTGGCTTTGGGGATAGGGCCTGGAGATGAGGTCATTGTTCCAGGATTTGGATTCATGGCCGCGGCAAATGTGGCTCTACACGTTGGCGCCAAACCTGTATTTGTAGAGGTTGACCCTGACACGTGGTGCTTAAAGGCGGATGCAGTGGAATCAAAGATTACAACGAAGACTAAACTGATTGTTCCGATCCATACGTATGGCAATGTTTGTGAAATGGACAAGATCCTTGCTTTGGGTAAAGCCCATCAAATCGACATTCTTGAAGACGCTGCGGAAGCATTGTTTTCTCGATACAAGGGCAGATTGGCCGGCACTCTTGGGACTCTGGGGTCTTATAGTTTTCAAGCGACCAAGACAATCACCACAGGTGAAGGCGGCATGGTGGTTACCAATGATCATGAACTCAATATCAAAATGCGGCTCTACCGAAGCCACGGCATGGATCAGAAACGTTATTGGCATGAGGTCCCTGGTCACAACTTTCGGCTCACAAATCTCCAGGCAGCTCTAGGTTGTGCCCAGTTTGAACACTTGGACGAGATTATAACCGAGAGGCGCCGAGTCCACGACACATACCGGAATTTGCTACGCAAGGTTTCAGGATTAACCCTTCAAAACTTTACCACCCATGTTGAGCCTGTCTTGTGGGCTATGGCCGTCAGAATAGACCCGAAGGCGTACCCGCAGGGAAGAGATCAGCTGATCGCTCAGCTTCTTGACGAGAACATCGAAACGAGACCAGGATTCTATGCGGCCAGTCAGATGAACATTTATGACTGTAAACCTCTTCCCGTCTGTGAAGCGATTAGTTGCCAGGTAATTAGTCTCCCGACTTTTCCTACTTTGGCAGAATGGGAAATTCACTTCATAAGCGAGCGGCTGAAGGCATTAAGGAGTTAAGCAACCTGCGATTCCGCGAGAATATCCTCCTAGAATATATTTCGATGGCACCGTTGCCTTTGGCATTTGAGCGGTCAGTGGAAGGGGAAATATTTGCCGGCTTGAGATTTGAACGCCCTATATTGGATCTAGGCTGCGGCGAAGGCCTTTTCGCGAAATTAGTTTTTGCCGAACCGATAGAAACCGGTATTGATCCAAATCCCAGGGAACTTGCGAAGGCGCGAGCTTATGGTAGCCATGCTCAACTAATTCAGTGCAGCGGCAACGACATTCCCATGAGCGATGCCTCATATAAAACAATTTTTTCTAATAGTGTTCTGGAACACATTCCAGAGATTGAACCTGTTTTGGCGGAAGTGCATCGATTACTGGCAACTGGAGGCCGATTCTATCTAACTGTCCCATCCGATAATTTCGCTCATTTCACTTTGGGGTATCAAATTTTGACCTCCCTTGGTCTTGATCAACTAGCCAACCGTTATCAAAGTTGGTTTAATTCTTTCTGGCGGCACTACCATTTCTATTCCATCGAGCAATGGAAGAATTTGGCTGGCAAGAGCGGTTTCGAGATTATCAAGGCCTATAGATACGACTCTAAGAGCCTTTGCCTTTTGAACGACTGCCTGGTTCCATTGAGCATCTTTGGATTCATCATGAAGAAACTATTCAATCAATGGACCCTGGTCCCTCGATTTCGCAGGATTGCTTTTTACCCGGTATTTTGGCTGGCAAGACCTTTTATTACACAAAGCACGCAGGATGAGAAAGGCGGACTCATTTTCATGATGCTTTCAAAGGCAGAGTAATATGCTTGTTTCTTTGATTCTACCAACCTACAACGAAGTCGAGAATATCATTCATCTTTTGCGCTCCGTCATCGAACATATCCCCCCTGGCTGGGAATATGAAATCATTGTGGTAGATGACAATAGCCCCGACCATACTTTGAAAGCGGTGGAAGAATCCTTCCATGACAATCCAAGAGTGATCCCCTTATTGCGAACTACCGATCGAGGCCTTGCGAAATCGATTAGAGCGGGTGCCGAAAGATCTAAAGGAGACGCCCTCATTTTCATGGATACGGACTTCAACCACAATCCGGCAGAGATCCCTCGCCTGTTGCACTTACTCCAAGTCAGCGATGTGGTAATCGGGTCTCGATTCTGTGCCGGTGGATCTATGGAGGATGTCCCACACTACTTGCTCAGCCTTATATACAACTGGTTCCTCCGCGTTGTTCTGCGAACCCAAATTCAGGATAACTTGAGTGGGTTTCTTGCTCTTGGAAGACAATCCCTAGAGCAATTGCCTTTTGATGAAATTTTTTTCGGGTATGGAGATTACTGTTTTCGGCTGCTGCATTATGCTCAAAGACGCGGCTTGAGCCTGCTCGAAATGCCTGTTAACTATCATACTCGTCAAAAGGGGAAGAGCAAGTCGGTGTTCTGGAAGCTCTTTTTCTTATACACAAAAGAACTCCTCAAACTCAGGATAATCGCAGACAGAATTGTTCATTAATGCGGAACCCGTTCCCTTTAAATAACTTCAATCTCTGGGAGCGGGAAGATCATTTTCCCGCCATTTTTCAGGAAGGCCTCCTCTCTCTTGAGCAAGTAATTTTTAAAATGCCAGGGCAAGACGAGAAAGTAACCTGGCTTCATCTGACGAGCAGTCGATTCGGAGACAATTGGAATGTTTGTTCCGGGTGTGTAGCAGCCAACTTTTTCTTCGTTCACTTCAGCGATACAAGAAAGGTGGTCGGTTGAAAGACCGCAAAATTGCAGAATCACATTCCCTTTCGTTGAAGCTCCGTATCCCAGTACAAGCTGGTCTTTGCTTTTCAAATTGTTTAGGAGCTCAACTAATCTTTCTCGATGCTCAAAAACTCGGCCGGCAAACTCAGTGTATATATCAAAGGATCCAAGTCCTGTCTTTTCTTCTATTCGAAGTAGCCGCTCAAGCTCATAAGTCAATTCTGGATAAGGTGCACTTTCCTTGGACACTGTCACAGTAATGCTCCCCCCGTTGACATCGTTCAAACTCAAGTCAATGATCTTCATTCCGACTCGGTCGGCCATGAATTTGATTTGGCGCAAGGCATAGTATTCCAGATGTTCATGGCAGATTGTGTCATAGGCATTGGACGAGAGCATTGATGGCAGGTAGCTCTGTTCAAAAAGCCAAACGCCATCATCGGCAAGAATCTCATTGACCTGCCTCACAAAGCCCAGCGGATCTTCTAAGTCATAAAACATGGCAATGGAAGTCACAATTTTTGCCTTACGCTCTCCGTACAGACTCTTGAATCGATCTGCTGAAAAGTAGTCTGGAATAGGTCGAATATGAGGCTTATAGTATTGGCCAAATCTCTTGGCTGTGGGGTCCATTCCGACCAGGAGCGGTCCGTTCTCCGGATAAAAAGAAAGAAGAGTCCCGTCGTTGCTTCCAATGTCGAGGATGACATCCTCAGCGCTTACGGAAACAATCGTGAGTAGTTTTTCGGTCAACGCCTGAAGATGATTAGCCATGGAACGATTAAGCGATGAGCGATATCCGTAGTGATCACCATACATTTCGTCTAAATTGTACGACTGTCGTAGCTGGATAAGTCCACAGTGATCCCGGTACTCTAATTGGTTGCACTTGACAAGGTCCAATGGGCCCTGTGTCAGGCTGCGGTCGACCTTATTCGGAAATACCCCCGTGAGATACTGGCTACCCAGCGAAAGGATAGAAACCAGGTCCTCATTTCCACAGATCCTGCATCGGTCGATTTCGATATAGCTTTCTCTCATTTCAGAAGCCATAGGACTTTCTAGTAATGAATCTGGAGAAAATTGAGGGATGGCCATTTTTCCGATTCTCTAAAGAAAAGGCGACAATTGGCTCTATCGGTAATATGAGAGTCAACATTAAGGATTCAGGTCGTGCCACAACAAGTCGACAAGCGAGCCACTTGCCAAGGGAAGAGGAGGGCAAACGGCGAGTTGAAGACTCAGTAAAATCAAGGAACCTCAACCGAAAAGCGGCTAATGTTTCGTGAAGCTCGGGTCGCGAACTTTCTAGAAAGAAAAATAAATGACAATACGTAGAGGAGCAGTGCAATAATATTCAACCCCCTCAGCCCAATCCACATATCAAGGTACTCCAGAATTCCTCCCACCAGCGCGCCCAGCAAGTTACTCCCTAATGCCAGACTTGGGATCTTAGCCTCTTCAAATACCCGCGCAAATATTAATGCTGCTAAAAAGAGCGGCATACTGATAATCAAGCCACCCCAAAAAAAGCGAACATAGATTCCAAATTGATTCAAGACGTCAAATGGAAACCAAAAGTTAAAAAGAATGACCAAAAACAGGGTGACATAGAGGATCGTTAAGTCGACAATTGGTTTCTTTTCAACAAGCCAATTGGCCAGCAAAATCAACACCATAATGGAGCTGAAAACCACTGAATTTACCATCCAGGTCGAACCAAAAATCAGCGCCAAGGTAGTGACCGATTTGGTCTCGACGAGCAAGAAGGCTGCTCCCATGAAAAATAAAGTCCAATCAATGTGTTCCGTCTTCAGATGTGCCTTCCGAAGCAGTATGACAACGAGACCGAGAATCAGGAGAAGGGGTAGGATGTAATGGAAAGGGACTCCGCGCTTTTCAAGGAAAAGGAACGGCCAATTGTCTGTCACGGGTTCAACCGCCACGGCCCCAAAACCTAGCGGGACAGGACGATAGACCGTTACTCCCGGACTTCGTCCTGGATCGAAGCGTTCACCCGCAAGAAGAATCGTTTCTTGAACCTCCGAGCTAGAGTAAGCCAGCAATTTTTCTCCCATCACCGCTCTCAAGGTATTGAGGTGTCGTTGGGACAACCAAGGTTTACTCGCGAAGAAATTGATTACAATGCCACCATCAATCGTCAAGTGCCTCCGGGCATTTTCAATGCTTTCCTTAGTAAAAACAAAATTGTCCAAACGGATCGAGGAAAGAGATGAAAAAACGGTATGGCTGTCGAGCGTCGCAAAGACGACAAGGTCATATTGATTGCCGGTTCTTTGTAGAAACGAACGGGCATCATCCACATACACATGAACTCGAGGGGAGGAGTAAGGGTGCTCCGGATGGATCTCACGGCCTATCCGGGCTATAGCCGGATCAATTTCGACAACATCTATTCGTTTGGCGCCATTGCGGAGCGCCGCAGCCGCATCATTACCGGCTCCGCCTCCCAAAATAAGAACAGACTCAATTGGCTTCTTACTCAACAGATACGGGAGATTATAGTGGCGATTGTATAGTGCTTGAAGTTCGACCGGGTAATTTGAGAGAAATGAACTTGAGAGATTCTGAACTACTTGGAACCCGTCATAATTCACGTAAAGATGAGACTCAACTGGCATTCCCGGCGAGCTATACGTTGACAGATGGATGCGATAGTAGGGAGACCATTCAACCGGGTTGATCAATTGCACATAATAGGCAAAAGCCAACGCAGCGACAAAGTAAACCAAGGTGGACTTCAGCCGTTCTCTGAAGAAATAGAGCATTCCGGAAAAGAAAATGAGAAACCAAACGGCAGGAGGGGAATGAAGGAATGAAACCAGAGAGAAACCGATGATTCCGAACAAGCTCCCCGCAACATTTAACGAATATCCTCTCAGAGGTCTATCCTGATTCAAAAGCTGACCCAGCTTGGAAGCAAGTGATGCAAAGACTGCCATCACGAGGAAGAAGACAGCTACAATAACCGTGAGTGCCTTAGTGATCTGGAGGAACGATGGGATCGAAAGAGAAGCATGGTCTCCAAAGCCTACTCCCAGCAGAAAGTATTGCTTCGGATCAACAAAAATAACATGGGTTAATCCAAACCCAGCAGCACCTGCGATGATGATAACGAGATAGCAGATGAGTCGAGGGAACCAAGGGAAAAAACGTTCCCACTTATCGGTATAACCAAAATCCAGTCCCAAAGCCCAGGAAAGCAGCTAGCAAGGGAAGATTTTTGAAATAGGCAAAAATCCGGATTTCAGATGAAAGCCACCGGATAATGGCCAATTCCAGAAACAAACCCAGAAAACTGAGACCAAGAATTTCGTAGGAACCTCGTGTAAACCTTACCTTTGTTTGTTGCATGATTGAGTTTAATTCTTCATGGTTGAGCCGCTCTCAAAAAAATACCTTTCAAGACTTAAGGTAGTTGAAACTTTCGATCACATCAAATGGGGTACGGACGTTTCCGATGGACTCCCCAATTTGTTCGATTTTTGCGATATTTAAGTTCCCTAGTGCTTCTTCAGCCTTTTGCAGATAGTCAATCTTCTCTGGATTGAGACCGACAATGCGAGTGCAGGTCGCATCGACAGACACCGGATCGTTGCCAAATACCAACACGCCCACGTGTTTGGGTTTTCCTTGGATGGGTCCATTCCCTTCCATGCCCACTATGCCATCGACAATGACAAAGTGAGGGCGAACGGTGCTGTTGATGTCGAGAATGCTCTCGTTGATTCCGTGCCAGTGCAAAAAGTTCTTGGGCCATCCATATTTCACACCGGGGACGATGCCAAACAAGTTTTTCATTGCAAGTGTCATTCCTGCCCAATGATGAGTTTTTAACTTTGGCATCGAAACAAGGATGTCGGCATTGAGCACTGACTCTGCGAAATACAACGAATCGATACCCATGAAACTGCTCTGAAGCGGGAGTCGGCGAATGTTGTCCAGATTGAGATCGACAAAGGTAGCCTGCGTCTCTTTCAGATAGGGAAACAAACCTGAGGCAACGAGCAAACCATCCGTATCACGCCGGTGCCCTGGTCCTTCCCCAACCAGGACTTCTTTTGCCCCAAGCATTCGAAACGCTTCAATCGTCGCGCCAATCACCGCTGGATGCGTGTTAATCACATTGTCTCGTTCATATTCGACGAGGTTCGGTTTTAACAGAACTCTCTTGTTTACCACTTCGAGGGAAAAAGCCTTAATCCCGTTCAGGATCGAGCCTAACCAAATCCTTTGTATAACTTTCTGCTTTAAGAATAGCTACTTTGGATTGATGGGATTTGCAATAAGCGCCCGTAGCCCACCGACCTTGTTGAGAACAGGCCGTGGTAAAGGACGCAATACTACATGCTGTTGCCGTCTTAAGAAATTGGCGACGATTGAAACTCATTCGCTATCCTTCCTCTGATGCAAAGCGGTTGCTCCCATCGATACGCAATGATTGAATTCCTTGATTCTTGTCATGGCTCACAATTTGAAACAATTCTTTCCTTCTCCGGATTGCAGAGCGAGAAGGGCGAGCGCTGTTGTCCGGACATTTGAAAAGAATTGAGTTTCCGTGTACAAATCAGAGATTTTTTGCACGATTTTCGAAGTTTCAACACCGTAGATTTGAAGGCTGATAGATGCAAAGCTCAATGCTAAAGCGGATTTTTCGTCATCGATTGACTTTTTCAGATATTCTAGACTGTTCCGATTTTCGGTCCTATCCGGGCTATCCTGCAAAGCTATGAGAGCCAAGGCTGTCGTCAGGGGGTATGGGCGTAATTCCTCTCCGAGAACGCGCGAATTTCCATAATTCCATCCTCCTCCTTTGCAAGTTCGAGCATAAATGAGTTCATCCGCTTCTCGGGTTATTGCATTCAGGTTATCTGCTCGACTTTCGTGTGCCCAACCGCCCATGCGGTGAAATCTTTTCAGGAAAGTCAGTGCATAGGTCGTTGGCTCAATCCAGGTCGCGGTGCCTGGATTCCAATTCCATCCTCGAAGATTCTTGTCAACGTAAGATGCGTCCCAGGATTGCATCCATTCAGATATCCTCAACATCCAATGACGGGGAGTTTTCTCTACAGCGTTTACGACGAAATTGGCAGCAAGCCCAGATGCTGCTATAAGTCCTTCAAGGTTAAGCAGTGCGAAACCCGCCAGAGCCGTTGCCCAGGGTGCTGGTTGGTTGTCTGACAAGCTGGCGGCCCATCCACCTTCTGAAGACTGAGCCATGCGAATAGTCTCGATTCCCTTTTGAAGGTTAATGTGCGCACTGGGGATCCCGATGAGAGAAAGGCAAGCGTAAACTGTGGGCTCCAATGCCCCTGTTTTTCCCGGAGTATACCCCCAGCTCCCATCGGAGTTTTGAGTCTCGAGCAGAAACTGCTGAATAGACTCCTGCAATGTAGAAGGTCCTCTACCTAATCCTGAACACTTAAACGTATGCTCTAAATAATTATCGGACACTCCAAAGATAAATCTAACGGAATTTGATCTCAGGCCGAAAAAAAACAGTGGGTGAGGAATACCTCAAGACTCAGAAAGCTCATAACATTAGGAGGAAAAAGTGGATCCACTCAATATTAGTCTTCTGCTGATAGCCTGCTTTACTGGATTGTGGTCGGTTTTTTATGCTCGCCGAGCCTATCAAAATACGAAGAAAATTTTGGACAAGGTAGACCAGTAGAAGGAAATCTGAGACACACTGAAGGTGTTGCGCCTCAGGCATTAACCGGTCATTCAATGCTGTGCTTTTAGAATGGCTTGACGTACTGTCTGGGGAGAATTTGGGTTCGGTGACCTCTGCGTGAGGCGCATTCCACAATTTGGCTGCAAGATCCGAGGCCGCCCGTGTTGGGAAATAAGGAATCACTATCCGTGTGATATCGGTAGCATGCTGAATAAAGCAAGGTCGATTTCAACTCCAAAACCACTTGTTTTCAAGAAAAGCTCTTAATAGCACGAACTTCATCGTCAAAAACTTCGAAAACAGTCAAGAGTTTGGTAATTGACAATAGATCGTGAACCTTCTTGGTGAGATTGAGCAATTTAAGTTTCCCGCCTTGCTTCCCTGCCATTGTAAAACTGCTCACTAATTCCCCAATTCCAGAGCTATCGATGTAGGTGATGTCCCCGAGATTCAAAAGGATCTTGGGCTCACTCTTCTGCAGTAGAGTTCGGACAGTCTCCTTGAGGATGACCGTTCCCTCACCAATCGTAATTCGTCCACTCAGGTCTACGATATCTATGTTTTCTACTTTTCGAGTCGTTGCAGTTAGACCCACGACTACCCCCTCTTTGCCAATGCTGCACCCCATTCATGAGAATGAATAGACTACGCCTGATCCTTTCGGTAGATACTTTTCGAAAACCGAACCTCTGTGCCCTGGTTGGGGATGTGGGACAAAGAAAAATTATCCATGAATGAGCGTACCAAGAAAATTCCTCTGCCGGAAGATTTCAGCAAATTCTCCGGGTCACAGGGATCAGGGAGGTGGCTAAAATCAAACCCATTGCCCTGATCATGGATCACTACCTCAAATGTCTCTAAGTCGTACCGAAACTGAACTCGGACCGTCTTATTTAAATCCAACTGATTTCCGTGGCGAATAGCATTAACTACGATTTCGCGGACAGCCATCTCAATGAAATAGGCGCTGTCAGGATCACAACCTGCGAGTGTGGTCAGATTATTCGTGACGCTTTCCACTAACTCTGCGTAATCCAAGCTGCTTTGGATTTTTAATTGGACGGTGACCGGCCTGTTGCTCATTCCAGATTGGAAAGCACCACACCTCACTTAAAATGACACTAACCAGTAACATACGGGTCTTGCTTTGTCAAGTGAAGGGGAAGCACTAAAGCTAATGCGCGTCTTTCGAGAGAAATATTTCTGCTTTCAGTCTTGAGGTGCCTGCCCATGTCGCACAATTTCCCTCAATTCACTGAACTTTTCGATAAAATGATCGAAATACTGACTCATCAATTGTAATGAGCGCCGATGTAACCTAATTTAACAAACCTTAACAAGGAAAACCTCGCTGGTATTCAAGAACAAGAACACTGCGCGGGATCATACAAAATTTCACCCCCAAAGGGTTCATTTAATAACATTAAGAAGGCTAGTTCTAACCAGTGTGTTTGACTTTCATTGAAATGTAATGTTATTTTTGGATTTGCCTTCACACTTAGGAGAGACTAGAGCAATCATCCAAGCCAACTGTACTATCTTGCTCTGATTATTCTAACCTGGAAGACTTCACTCAACAGAAACTAACCAAGGTCCTCAATAGACTGCTGTGGAGTTTGAACTATTCTCAAGACTGCCAAAGGCTCCAAGCCAAGCTTACGGTTAAGGGTTGAGTATCTCGCCATCCTTTTTCTCATCAAATCCCTCGGTGCACTCCCTCGTAGTCTGACCCAAGCACTCTGCCAGGTCATCGCGTGGCTGGGTTACCATTCTTGTGGAAAACTAAAGCTCATTGCGCATCGGAACATCTCCGTTGCGCTTCCGCAGGCAAATAAAGCCCAAAGGGGGAAAATCATTAAGGGGGTTTTCAAAAACCTGGGAATACTTTTGGCAGAATTTAGCCATTTTCCTAAGCTGAATGCCTCAAATATTGCCGACGTGGTCGTCTACGAAGGATTTGAGAATTATGCCGAAGCGGCTCAACGCGGAAAGGGAGTCCTTTACTTAACGGCCCATTTTGGAGCCTGGGAGCTCTGTTCCTTTTCGCATGCTGTTTATGGGCATCCGCTGAAGTTCGTTGTACGACCCTTAGACAATCCATTGGTGGACACATTAGTAAATCATTACAGAACCTTGAGCGGTAACAAGACGATTGAAAAGAAAAATTCCCTTAAAGAAATCGTAATGACATTAAAGCAAAATGGAGCAGTTGGAATTCTTATGGATCAGAACTCGACCCGAGATGCTGGCGTCTTTGCGGATTTCTTTGGAGTGCCTGCCTGTACAACACCGAGCATTGTGAGTATCGCATTACGAACCGGGGCCACCATTATTCTAGCGGCCTTGATCTGGGACCACCAACTTCGAAAGCATCGCCTGTTTTTTGGACCTCCTGTTGAGTTAGTCAAAACCAGCGATTTACAGAGGGACATTGAAGTTAACACGGTACGGTGCAATCAAATATTGGAAGAGTTAATTCGAAAATATCCAGAACAGTGGCTGTGGGTTCACAGGCGCTGGAAAACTCGGCCTGAAGGCGAGCCTAGTTTCTATTGAGCAGAGATCAGATGAGTGGTATCGGGAGTCCATGCAGTAGTTGTGAGATTCTGATTGTAGCTGGCGAGAGCTCAGGGGATCTCTATGGTGCAGACCTCGTCACTGAACTCAAGGCCAGGGCACCAAAGAGGCAATTGGATTTTTTCGGCTGCGGGGGGGAACGCATGCGTCAGGCTGGAGTTGAAACCTTGATCGATATGCATCAAATGGCAGTGCTTGGCCCCCTTGAGGTTGTGTCGCATCTGTCGCATCTCTTCTCGGCACTCAGGCAACTAGAAAATACGGCTAAAGAACGCCGTCCCCTTGTTGCCATACTGGTGGATTTCCCTGATTTCAATCTCCGTTTGGCCAAGAAGCTCCATGCAATTAATATTCCTATTTTTTATTTGATCAGTCCTCAAATCTGGGCTTGGCGAGGGAACCGGATAAAATCTATTCGGCGAATTGTCAAGCGGATGTTGGTCATTCTCCCCTTTGAAAAGGAATACTATTCCGGAAGAGGCGTGGAGGTCGAATATATCGGGCACCCTCTTATTGATCGCGTATCCACTACAACTTCTAAGCAATTATTTTTCGAATGTCATTCTCTCGATGAGAGGATCCCAACGGTCAGTTTACTCCCCGGAAGCAGAAAGAAAGAAATCTCCTACAATTTGCCGATTCTCCTGCGAACCGCCAGGCTACTTCATTGGAACCGTCAGGTTCAGTTTCTCCTCCCGCTCGTATCTGACGTCCATTACCCAATTGCGAGGAAAATCTTGAAGGAAGAGTTGGGAGAACTACCGGTACGTATTGTCGTTGATGATACTTATAATGCGGTGGGGCATTCGGACTTGGCCGTCGTTGCGAGTGGCACCGCTACATTGGAGGCTGCTCTTTTGGGAACTCCCCTGATTGCAGTCTTCAAGATTTCCATTCTAACCTGGATCATCGGACAGTATCTCGTAAGAGTCCCTCACTACTGCTTGGTCAATTTGATTGCGGGGAAAAGAATTGTTCCCGAGCTTTATCAAGCCGCATTCACTGAAGAGAACCTTTACGATGAAATAACAAAGTTTCTAGACAATGAGTCCCTTCTGAATCGTGCTAGAATTGAACTCAATGAGGTCAGGATGAAGCTGGGAAGGGGTGGCGCTATGGCCAGGGCCGCGGAACAAATATTAACCTTTCTCGAAAACTCTGCTCCCTAATTTGCTTTCATTTCTAAAATTAAATTCTCTTGAAGGCAACGAGTTATGAAGAAAGACAATCCTAACAGGATGATTGAGGTAAAAAGTGTCCCCTCAAGTGGAGACGTGACTCATGTTTAGATTGCGGCCCTTCTTATTCAGTTTCCTTTTGTTAGCCTCCTTTACTAGCTTTCACTTTTCGGCTCAGACAGGGCGGCCAGAGGTAGAGCGGACGCCTCACATCGATGTACTAGATTATCAGGTGGAAGCAGAATTGGAGCCTCCGTCCCATCGGCTGAAAGCTAAGGCTACTGTGAAGTTTACCCCCCTCGAAGATTCGATTCGCTCCGTAATTTTCGATTTCAGTGCGAACTTGAAAATCCAGAGGGTGTATTTCACTGATAAGCCCCCCGCCCCTGGTGAGACTCAGCTGACAGAATCCACTTCAGAGATTATTTCCTTATCTGGCAGCAGTCCAAACAAAAGGGAGAGCACGGAGAGACGCATAGATTCTGGAGATTCGAACCAGTCCGAAGTGCCTCACCTGACTCGCCGGGGAACCAAACAGTCAACCGGGACGACTTCTGGCAATGAGAACACGAACCTATCTTCGACACAACCAGAGGGGGTTGTAGTGCTCAAAAGCGAAAAAAAGAAGTCGGCTTCCAAACCGGGTCAGAGCCCGATTCGCCAAAGTGAATCCAACTTGCTCCGATTTACGCGTTTTGAGGAAGACAATACCCTCCAGGTTGATTTCAACCGTACGCTGGAACGTTCTCAACCCGTTTCTCTTTCATTTGAGTATGAAGGCATATTTTCATCGGCCGATAAATCCCCATTGGAAGGGATTCAATTGGCCCATATCGGAGAGGATTTTAGCTACTTACTCGCGATCAGCCGATGGTTCCCTATCAACCAGTATTTAAAAGACCGCGCGACCGGAACATTTCGGGTAACTGTTCCGGACGGATATGTCGTCGCCATGGATGGTCAGGAAAAACCAAAGGAGAAGAGCGAAGGAAAGGAAGTTTTTACTTTTCTGAATGAGCGTGCCACTTTCCCAGGGTCCCTTTCAGTTGCCAAATATGTGGTAATCCCGGCAACCGCCGGGAAGACAGAGTTAGTCTACTACGTATCGGACAGCAAGCGCGATTTTGTGGAGAGCCAAACTGAAATCATCTCCAAGATTTTGGAAGTGGATTCACAAAAATTGGGACCCTATCCGTTTAAGTCCTTGAAAATTGCTCTGATTGACAACAACTCCTTGCTTGGATACTCGGCACCGGGAATCGAATTTCTCGCCGAAAGGGCGTTTAGTCGTCCACCCAACTCCAATCTGCTAGCCAGGGAGATTGCTTATCAGTGGTGGCAGAATCTCATCGTTCCAAAAACGCCCCAAGATCTTTGGCTGAAGGAGGGCTTTGCCAATTATATGGCCTTGCTCTATCAAGAAAGTGTTTCCAGTGAGGCTGGTTTTACGCAGGAACTCAAGGACACCGCGGTCTCAGCACTCCTCCATGAGGGGAAGAGCACTATTCGCGATGCCTACCAACTCCAACTCTACTCGCCAGAATACAATTCCATTCTGAAGAGCAAGGGCGCTTACGTCCTATTAATGCTACGGAGTGTTCTGGGAGATGACAATTTCTTTAAACTGCTCAAGGAATACGTTTACAACTACGGCTTTCAAGAAGCTTCGATCCAGGACTTCAAGAAATTGGCTGAGAAAATTTCTGCTCAAGATCTGACTTATTTTTTTTCAGAGTGGATCGACCAAAATGGAGTTCCTCAGATTCAAGATGAGTACACAACTTACCGACTCAAAGATGGTTTCAAGGTCACGGGGACCATCAAGCAAGATCTTGATACATTCCGCATGCCAGTTGAGATTCTCATTGAGACTGAAGGGAAGCCGGAAATAAAGAAAGTCGATGTGATTGGACCCGAGACTAATTTTTCAATCAGCACCTTTGGAAAACCTCGAAAAGCGAAAATCGACCCTAACTTTAAGCTGCTTCGGCTCACTGATGAGTTAAAGGTTTCGATGGCAATTGCCAAAGGAGATGAACTGAAGCGAATGGGTGATACGGGTGAGGCTATCGCCGAATATCAGAAAGCGATTGAGTTAAAGAAACGGAGTTCGCTAGCATTCTTCAAAATCGGAGAGGCGCTGTTTGAACAGCGCAGCTACAATTCGGCGGCCAATTCCTTTCGGGAAGCGCTGAATGGGAATCTTGAGCCTAAATGGATCGAAGTTTGGTGTCATATCAACTTAGGGAAAATTTACGATGTCCTGGGTCAGCGAGAAAGAGCGCTTGGAGAGTACCAAAAAGCAGTCGACACGAATGACAATGCCCAAGGAGCTCAAGAAGTCGCCCAAAAGTACATCCAGGAACCTTATAAATACGAGGGAAAGACAGAAAAGGTCCAGTAGTTCGGGAGTGTTCCTAGACTTCCCGATGGAGAATAATCAGGGCGAGTGCGCTTCGAAGCTTTTCGATGGTCGCTAGGAATTCCCGATACTCATTGTCGTTCCATGCACGCCACTCGACCTTGAGCGAACCATGAATTCGACAATAAGTGTTCAAGAGCTCTTTCCAGCAGGCTGCATTGTTTCCCATCTCATCCGCACCCGAGAACTCCGTTTCCCTGGCTGGCGGAATTGGCCTTCCTTCTTTGGCATTCTCATACGCCCTCTCAACCAGCGGCTGTTCCCACTTTCCATAGTCGTGGGGGAATCGTTCTGACAGCTCGCGGTGGTGGAACAAAAAAGCAATTCAATACGCCAATAAATTGAGTTTTGTTCCATCCCCCCTCGGCTTGTGCGCGAAGGCAGTCGTATTGGCTTACAAATTGAGACCAAGCGTCTGCCAAGGCCAGATTGGTAATTTCGGGCGACATGATAACTCGGATGGGATCTTTTTTCGAAAACATCTGAGATCCTTTAGGTTTTTGAAATATTTATTTAAAACATGGGTGGCTAATTGTCAAGAATCGAGGAAGATTTTTTTTGGAGTAGATTCTGCAATGGCTAGATTCCATTGGAAGGGAGGCACCGCACAATGGATCGAGCCAGTGGCGATGAAAACTATTTGCTCTAGGACGCAAGTTGGTTAGTATTTCAAATGGATTGTTTTCAGCGCGCTGTCATGAAACCGCAAACATACAAAAACTTCGATGACTTGTTTCGCCATCTGCGAAGTCACTCTTCACAGCATGCAGCCACGCGGGAGAAGCCTCCGTCAGTTTTGACCTCCCAAACCGAGGGCCTCTCTGAAGATGAACTTTTCGAGCACTCGATGAAGGGCGTCAACCCTCGCCGCTGGAAGTCAGTTCCAGTCCGCCGACACCACCCGGTAGAAACCAACAATCTCTTTCAACAGGAAGAGTCCGGGTTACAAGAGTTTTTTGAATTCGTACAAGGAAGAGACTCCATCAATCTCCAAGCTACAGGCGAATATGTCGAAGGGGCACCTCACCCCAAGGGGAAATTCCTGTTACATAAGCTTCATCGGGGTCATTACACGATCGACGCCAATTTGGACTTGCACGGGCTGAATATTCGTGATGCAAGGGCTCTCTTCGAGACTTTTCTTAAGCATTGCCTGCGACGAAGTTTTGGATGTATCCGAATTGTACACGGCCGCGGACATCACTCCAAAGACGGACAGCCCGTTTTGAAAGAGAATTTACAAAGGTGGCTGCAATCACGCCGCTTCGGCCGGCATGTCGTAGCGTATGCTTCCGCACAACTTTCCGATGGTGGATGTGGTGCAACATACGTTCTCCTGAAGAATTTCCGTTAGTCGAGCGCACCTACTGCAGTTTAAGCCGCCAAATGCCTAGCCAATTCTATTGCGGTCTCAAGGCTCAAATGTGGATTGAGACCTCAGCTTCACGCTCAAACAGACGGCTGACAGCACGTATAAGGTTAATGCAATCAGATTCAGAGCGCGCAATCCCGTCCACATGTCCAGATATTCCAACAAACCTCCAACCAACCCGCCCAACAGATTACTTGCCAGACCATTGCTTGGAGACTCCACCGCGGAGAAGGCTTTTGCAAAGATCAACGCAGCAAAGAATAGAGGTAATGCGATAACGAGGCCACTAACCAGAGCCTTTGTCTGCCATTCGAGTTGGTTTAGTGAATCGAAAGAAAACCCAAAATTGAACAAGATACTCGCACTGAGCCCCAAATAAAGGACAAGGTAACTCATAGATGGCAGCGACGAAACGACGAGATTTGAGAGCAGAATCATTAACAAAATGGCAGCCATCACTATCGAATTCACCATCCAAGTTGAGCCGAAAACCAGAGCTAGGGTGGTCACGGCTTTGGTCTCAATCAAAAGGAAAGCTCCGCCCATGAAAAATAAATGCCAGTTTACATCCATTGGTCTTAAACCAATCTTGTAGAGTGGGACAAAAGCAAGCGCAAAAATAATAAAAAGTGGAAGCAGGTAATGAAACGGCACGCCTCTTTTTTCTAAAAAGAGAAATGGCCAGTCATCCGTGGTCGGCTCAACAACCAAGGTCTCTGTGCCAACCTTTTCTGGCAAATAATTGGTCAGCCCAGGGTCGCGATTTGCGTCAAAGCCCTCACCTGCCAGGAGAATGACTTCTCCGTTTACAGGGCTTGTATATGTGAGCGGCTTGTTGCCAGTAACTTCCATCAAGGTGAGAAAATGCCGTTGAAACAACCAATCCTTGGTCTTGAGGAAGTTGATGGCGATTCCTCCCCCAGGATTTAGCAAGTTGCAAGCATTTTGGACGCTTTCTTTGGTGAAAACAAAGTTATCCAGACGCAATGAAGATAGCGACGAAAATACAGTATGACTGTCCAGCGTAGCAAAAATCACCAAGTCATACTTCTGAGACGTTTTTTGCATGAAAGAACGCGCATCATCTACGTACAAATTCACCTTTGTTGATTCGTAGGGCTTTTCGGGATGGAGTGTCCTGCCGAGCATGGCGATGGCAGGATCAATTTCAACCACGTCAACCCGATTTGCCCCATTCCGCAGCGCAGCAGCCGCATCATTTCCAGTGCCTCCACCCAAGATCAATACCGATTCAATACTCTTTTTGCTCAGACAATACGGAATATTGTAATGCCGGCTGAATTTTCGTTGAATGTCCTCTGGAAAATCTTTCAAATGCTTCGCTGAAAGATCTTCAATCACCTGGAATCCATCATAATTGACCAAGACCTTCGTTATGGACGGCTCGTTCGAAGATGCCATACTGCGCACCATGATACGGTAATACGGAGACCAGATCGCGGGATTGTGCACACCCACTTGATAAACAAATAGCAGCGACGCCAAGAAGTAAATGGCACTAAAAATGAATTGTCGGCGGTAGAAATAAAGAAGCGGCAAATAGATCAGTATGAGCCAGGCTAGCGGTTGCCACTCGAGGTAAGAGACCAATGAAAAAGTGCCAATTCCAATAAGGCTCCCGGCAATATTGATAGAATATCCCCACAAAGGCCTTTCTTTGTTTAGAAGTTCTCCGATCTTAGACACAAGAGTGGCAAAGACCATCATGACAAGAAAGAAGATGGAAACGATCACTGAAATGGCTTTTGTAATCTGAAATAACTGTTGCGTCTTGTTGGCAAAGTGCCAGCTAAAACCGCCTCCAAGTATGAAAAACTGCAGCGGGTCGACGAAAATGACATGTGTAATTCCGAAAACGAGTGCTCCCGAAATCAGGATTGTCAAAATGCAAATCAGTCGCGGAAACCACAAAAAAAGTTTATCCGCTCTGTCATGGAGGTAGAATCCTATCCCAAATCCAAGGAAGGCAGCCATCAAGGGGAGGTTCTTGAAATAGGCAAAAATTCTCACCTCGGCGGAAAGCCACCTAATGATGGCTAATTCCAAGAAGAGGGAAATCCAGCTTATCAATAACAATTCCCAGCTGTTTCTTTTCATAACGTTATGTTGCTGTTATCTTTCAATTACGCCTGAGAAATGTGCCAGTTCCAAGAATGCCTCTAATCGATGGCGCAAAGACATCCCGAATTATGCTCGTATTGTATATCGGCAAATATTACTGGGAGTTGGCTTGAGTTTTTGTGGATCCTAAAGAAAGATGACGGACGACTTCACAGTGGCAAGAAGTCTACGGTACTGCACCAATATCTGACAGATTTTTTTGCGAGGAAGACGGACAGATGGGGTATTTTTCAAATAAATATCAACGACCAGATTCAGATTTAAAGAAATTACTGTTGAGGTCTATTAGTCAATACCTAGAATCGCGAATCTGTAGTAAGAACTGGTCTTCAGCCTTTTCCATAGAATTATTTGGTTGCCGGCCGCCTAATATCTTTACTAGCATGTAGACCGTGCTAATTCTATGCCTCACAACTGGATTAACCATATTTTACCCCCTGGCCAGAATTTTCCTGGATGGGAAAAAGAAAGCCACCCATCAGACCTAAATTAGATTCACTTAGAATCAAGAAAGCGTGGAGGATCTATGCACATTGTCTGGACAATTTTGATCGGATTTATCGCGGGAGTTGTTGCTAAGCTGTTAATGCCTGGTAAAGACCCAGGGGGGTTCATCCTCACGACTTTATTGGGAATCGGAGGTGCCGTCGTCGCGACGTCACTAGGCAGGCTTCTTGGATGGTACCAAGAGGGCGGGTCGGCTGGATTTATCGCAGCTGTCATCGGTGCTATCCTGATCCTAGCAGTCTACCGGATGATTAGGTCGAAAAAGCAGTCGTAATAACCATTAAAATTCAGGTCCCTAGCCTCCGGCTAGCTGGCGCAGAAAGAAACTCGTGGCTTTTCAAGTTGGATTGCCAATTCTGTCCGACTCCCCTAAGACTCAAGGTTTGCCTCGCAATCCATGAGTCTTGCCTAATTCTTTTTCTGACTTGAGATTATCAACTGAAAGCCATATTGGGAGGTACTGATGGCGTTTGATCCAAAACATAAGAGTCATGTGATTTACGAGGGTCGAGATCGTGCTCCGGCTCGCTCTTATATGAAAGGTATTGGGTTCAGTGATGAAGACCTGAAAAAGCCTATTATCGGCATTGCCAACACCTGGATTGAAACGATGCCCTGCAATTTCCATTTACGTGAACTGGCCGCAAAAGTAAAGGAAGGGGTCCGAGCCGCGGGTGGAACTCCTATGGAATTTAACACCATAGCGATTAGTGATGGGATCACCATGGGTACCGAAGGGATGAAGGCGTCTTTAGTCAGTCGTGAGATCGTGGCCGATTCGATTGAACTGGTCGCCCGAGGCTATATGTTCGATGCGGTAATTGCTTTGGTAGGCTGTGACAAGACCATTCCGGGAGCAGCGCTTGGACTCATTCGTCTAAATCTTCCTTCCCTGATCTTATACGGTGGGTCGATTGCCCCTGGACGATTTCGAGGCAAGGACATTACAGTCCAAGATGTATTTGAAGCGGTTGGCGCTAACGCAGCCGGGCGCATGACTGATGAAGAATTGCTCCAGATTGAAAACAACGCTTGTCCGGGGGCAGGTGCCTGTGGTGGTCAATATACGGCCAATACAATGGCTACAGTAATGGAATTCATCGGCTTTTCCCCATGGGGATCCTCAAGCGTGCCAGCAACTGACCCAAGGAAAGATCAGGTGGGTTACGAATGCGGTAAACTGGTTATGGATGTGCTAAAGCGTGGAGTAAAACCCAGCGATATTCTTTCTCGTAAAGCGTTTGAAAACTCGATTGCCAGCGTCGCCGCAACAGGAGGCTCAACCAACGCTGTGTTGCACCTTCTCGCCATGGCCCGCGAAGCTGGGGTTCCGCTTGAAATGGACGATTTCGACACGATCAGTTCTCGGACTCCGCTGCTGGCAGATCTGAAGCCGTCAGGGAAATATGTGGCCGTCGATGTCGATCATGCGGGTGGAGTCCCTTTGATTGCAAAGATTCTCTTGCAGGGAGGCTTTGTGGATCCTTTGCAAAAGAATGTTGACGGCAAGACGCTGCAAGAGGCTGCAGAGAGGGCAACCGAGACTGCAGGTCAAGAAGTGATTCATCAACTTTCCAAGCCAATCAAAACGAGCGGGGGACTTGTGATTCTGCGAGGGAACCTCGCACCCGAAGGCTGCGTTGTGAAAGTTGCCGGCTATGAACGCATCTACCATCGCGGTCCAGCCCGAGTTTTTAATCGAGAAGAAGAAGCCATGAAAGCAGTTACCAGCCGTCAGATTCACGCAGGAGATGTCGTTGTTATCCGGTATGAAGGCCCTTGTGGAGGACCGGGCATGAGGGAAATGCTTGGCGTAACCGCAGCATTGGTCGGAGAGGGCCTTGGCGAATCTGTCGCCTTGCTCACCGACGGCCGATTCAGCGGTGCGACAAGAGGTTTGATGGCAGGACATGTTGCCCCTGAAGCGGCACGGGGCGGTCCTATCGCCGCGCTCAAAGAGGGCGACATGATCGTCTTTGACATTAAGAGTCGTCGTCTGGACGTCGAACTGACTGATGAAGGCATCCGAGAGCGATTGGTAACCTGGCAACAGCCGGCGCCTCACTATTCAACTGGGGTGTTTGCAAAGTATGCAGCCTTGGTTTCTTCTGCCTCTGAAGGGGCGATCACCAAGCCATCGTTATGAAGGATCATGCCCTTCGATCGGGACAGACGACTCGATGAGTAGACAGGGAATGAGGAAGCTATTGATTCCACCCATGGCTCTGAAGAAGTTTAATCTAGCCTTGATTACTTAAACATTGATGATGTCGACTAGTTCCTTGACTGCAGCAGCCGACCGCTTAAGTGCCGCCTCTTCTTCGGGAGTCAAATTGATCTGGATAATTTCCTCTACTCCATTTCTTCCCAGTTTAGCCGGAACTCCGACATACAAGCCGTGAATTCCGTATTCACCCTCTAGATAAGCAGCACAGGGCATGATCTTCTGTTTATCTTTTAAAATAGCCTCAATCATTTCGACCGAAGCCGCGGATGGAGCATAGTAGGCGCTTCCCGTTTTTAGCAGACTCACGATTTCTGCACCCCCATTCGCCGTACGTTTCACCAAAGCGTCAATCTTCTCTTTTGGTAATAGCTCCGTTATCGGGATTCCAGCAACAGTCGAATAGCGTGGAAGAGGGACCATCGTATCGCCGTGTCCACCCAGCACGAATGCATGAATATTCTCCACTGAGACATTTAATTCCATGGCAATGAAAGTCCTGAATCGAGCAGAATCAAGCACCCCGGCCATCCCGATCACTCTTTTCTTTGGAAAACCAGACACTTTGTAGGCAGTTTGAACCATGGCATCGAGGGGATTGCTTACGATGATCAATATACTGTCCGGAGAATATTTTGCGATTTGTTCGGTGACACTCTTGACAATTTCATAGTTCTTGAGGAGAAGGTCATCACGGCTCATTCCCGGTTTGCGGGGTAACCCGGCAGTAATCAAGACAATATCTGAGCCAGCCGTATCTTTATAATCATTAGTGCCTAAGACATGGAAATCATAGCCTTCGACTGGCCCCGCTTGCAAAAGATCTAGGCCTTTCCCTTGAGGAACTCCTTCGATGATATCAATCAAGACGACATCGCCCAGCCCCTTGTCCACGATCCTCTGGGCAGCAGTGGCACCAACATTCCCCGACCCCACTATAGTTATCTTTTTTCTACTCATGACTGGTAAACTCCTTTCCAGGTTGTTCCGGCACCGGTGGGTATGATTTGGAAAAACAATCAAAACTGTGTTCCTTCATCAGCGGTTCAGCTTCTTGAAGGAATGCGCTCTCCGCCAGATCGGAGATCGGTGAAGGGGTTCTTTACCCCTCGATCACATCAACCGAACTCGTATCTCAGTCTTTCATGTTTTCAATAATCGCCGATGCAAATTCACTCGTTTTCAGTTTGGTGGCACCCGTCATCAGACGTTCCAGGTCGTAGGTCACTTTTTTCTGCTGAATCGTCTCTGCAAATGCATTTTCAATGATTTCCCCTACTTCGGTCCAACCCAGATGATTAAACATCATAACCCCCGACAGGATCATCGAGCCTGGGTTGATGACATCTTGATCCGCATACTTTGGAGCCGTGCCATGGGTTGCTTCAAAGACGCCGTATTCATCGCCAATGTTGGCCCCAGGAGCAATGCCAAGACCACCCACTTGCGCTGCACATGCGTCCGAAAGATAATCGCCGTTAAGATTAGGAGTGGCCAAAACTTCATATTCGTCTGCCCTTGTTAAGACTTGCTGAAACATGGAATCTGCAATACGATCATTAACAAGGATTTTCCCTGTAGGCTTGATTCCTCCTAATTCTTTGTTAACGGTCTCTTCCGAAATCGTCTGATCAGCAAATTCCTCATGAGCAACTTGATATCCCCAATCCCGAAACGCTCCTTCGGTATACTTCATAATGTTTCCTTTATGTACCAGCGTAACGACTTTTCGACCATTCTCGATCGCGTGTTGGATGGCCCTTCGCACCAAATTTTTAGTGGCGGTAATGGAAATCGGTTTCACTCCGATTCCAGAGTCGGGAAGTATTTTCTTTCCCATTTCCTTCGCCAGAAAATCGATGACTTTCTTGGCTTCCTTGCTCCCCTGCTGCCATTCAATCCCTGCATAAACGTCTTCTGTGTTTTCCCGAAAAATCACTACATTCATTCGTTCGGGGTTTTTGACAGGCGATGGGACCCCAGCATAGTATTTAACAGGGCGGACACAGGCGTAAAGGTTCAGGACTTGCCGGAGGGTAACGTTGAGACTTCTAATCCCTCCGCCTATTGGAGTTGTTAATGGGCCTTTAATGGCCACCCGGAAAGCCTTGATCGCTGCCACTGTGTCGTCTGGTAACCATTCCCCGAACTTCTGATATGCTTTCTCCCCGGCAAAGACTTCGTACCAGCAAACAACTTTCTTGCTTCCGTAAGCCTTTTTGACAGCTGAATCAAATACTCGGGCGGAAGCTTTCCAGATATCACGACCGGTGCCATCTCCTTCAATATAAGGGATGATCGGATTATCTGGGACCACGAGCTTCCCATGAGCAAATGTAATCTTGGCACCTTTCTTAGGAATACTTATGCCATTATAGGCCATTGCAGAAACATTCCTTCCCGGTTGGAATAAACCGGATCTCGAATTAGTGAGGGTTCTGAAATTCTAGATAAAAAACTGGGTGGTGAATGAAGAAAAGAAGAGGGGTTGGGTTTTGGGTTCACGGAATTGAATTGAGCACCGACGGGAAGTATTCTTTTAACACTTTTATGAGTGACGTGTCAAGAACGATGGCCAGCACAAATTTCTATTCCAATTGGCCAGCTCTCCGGAAGACAAAGTTAAAAAGAATTGACATCTAATTGTCTCGTAGGCTAGCTTTGGCGCGGATTCATTGCATCCCCGATCCCTATTGAGGCCGACAGAATTGAATGCACTATGAGAAAACTAAGCTAGGAAAGACACACTTATGGACGAGGCTGAACATTCAATCGATGGCTTTGTAGGAATAGACATCGGTGGGGTCACGATAAAGGCCGGACTAGTCGATTCAGATGGGAACGTCCGCTCTCAACGTCAGCAACTCATTGCTCACGAAAACTTGGAGACGCTGACACAGCAGATCCTTCATTTGACGGAGGAGCTTAGAGGCGACACCGATATTCATGTGAAGAGTGTGGGTATTGGCGTTCCCGCACTTGTTTCCAAAACTAGTAGGAAGATTGTCATTTCCCCCAGCCTGCACTATTTGGATGGCATTGAACTAAAGAACAGAATGGAGCGCCTCTTACAGCTGCCGGTGTTGATTGAGAATGACGCCAATGTCGGCGCCTATGGAGAAATGATCCAAGGAGCTGCCACAAATATAAGGGACTTCGTCTATATTTCCATTGGTAGTCGAGTCGGGGCGGGGATCATTTTCGACAGGAAGATCTATCATGGAGCCGGTGGATTTGCGGGAGAACTTGGACATATGAGTGTCGATCCGGAAGGGAAAAGTTGCTTCTGTGGATCGAATGGATGTCTCGAAAGGTACGTTTCAGCAGCTTCAATTGCTCAACGGGTGGAGGAACGCATTGTACTGAATCCTTCATCCGCTTTGCAGATCATTACAGATCGGCCCATCACCGCTCAAGATATTTTTGCCGCCGCCCAACTCGGCGACAAAATGGCTTGCGTCATTGTGGGGGAAGTCAGCCGTTATTTGGGGATAGCCATTGCCGGACTTATTAATCTGCTGAATCTGGAAGGGGTTGTGTTAGGAGGAGGTGTCCTTGGGAGCGGTAGCCTGCTGCTACAGCCTACTATTGAAGAGGTCAAGAGACACACGCTTCCACCCGCTTACGAGAATTGTGTTATTGTGGCGAGTGCTCTCGGCCCCTCAGCAGGGGTTATCGGCGCTGCCTTACTGGCTCGTGATTTCAATGGTAGCCAATTGGAATGAGTGTCTCTTTAACTGCATTCTGATTTAGGATCGTTTTCCTTGCAGGAATACTTCCTCGCAGCCATACATCTCCCCCATTAATCGCGCTACTCAAATGATGACAACTCTAAAGGTATTCCCTTAAATCATGGACCCGCAACATATTCGAAATTTTTCAATCATCGCCCACATTGATCATGGGAAATCCACCCTGGCTGACCGCCTTCTGGAATTCACCGGCGCGCTGTCCCAACGGGAGATGTCTGAGCAGGTATTAGACGACATGGATCTTGAAAGGGAGCGTGGAATTACAATCAAGGCCCACTCAGTCCGATTGCATTATCGGAACGAAAAGGGAGAAGACTATCAGTTGAATCTGATTGACACCCCGGGTCATGTTGACTTCTCTTACGAGGTTTCCCGGAGCCTGGCTGCTTGTGAAGGGGCCCTTTTAGTGGTGGATGCCTCTCAGGGAGTCGAAGCCCAAACCCTGGCCAATACTTACCTCGCATTAGACAATAATCTGGAAATCGTTCCGGTCATTAACAAGATTGATCTTCCCAGCTCAGAACCAGATCGCATCAAGGAGCAAATTGAAAATATCATCGGATTGGATGCCAAAGACGCCATCCTGGTCAGCGCAAAGCAAGGAATCGGAACCCGAGAAGTTCTCGATGCTATCGTCGAAAGGATTCCTTATCCCAAAGGCTCTATCGAAGCCCCACTAAAAGCCCTCATCTTTGATTCCTGGTTTGACATTTACCGCGGCGTGATCGTGCTCGTGAGAGTGTTTGATGGCACTTTGAAAATCGGGATGAAGATACGTTTGGTGTCCAATGGGCAGGCCTATGATGTGGAGCGCGTTGGCGTCATGAGCCCGAAGATGAAGGAAACCGATCAACTTTCCGTCGGAGAGGTCGGCTATGTGGTTGCCAACATCAAAAAGGTGTCAGACACAAAAATTGGGGACACGATCACCGAAGAGGCCAGACCAACAACCGTTCCATTCCCCGGATTCCAGGAAATCAAGCCCATGGTCTTTGCGGGCCTCTACCCCATCGAGCCAAACCAATACGAAGCATTGCGGGATGCATTAGAGAAACTGCGCCTCAATGACTCCTCCTTCTTCTATGAACCCGAGACCTCTTTGGCGTTGGGGTTTGGCTTTCGTTGTGGCTTTCTCGGTTTATTGCATATGGAAATTGTCCAGGAACGGCTGGAACGTGAATTTAGCCTGTCGCTAATCACTACGGCCCCCGGAGTACGCTACCGCATTGTCCGAACGAGCGGTGACATCATTGAAATCGATAGCCCGACAAAGATGCCCTCCCCGTCGGAGATCGCAAAGATTGAGGAACCGGTCATAACCGCAATGATCATTACAAATGATGAATATGTTGGTCCGATCCTGAAACTCGCCGAAGAAAAGCGGGGCATTCAAAAAGGGCTCGATTATGTGACTGCAAAGCGGGTGCTCATCACTTATGAATTGCCTCTCAATGAAATCGTGATGGACTTTTACGACCGTCTCAAATCTGTTTCCCGGGGTTATGCTTCGCTGGACTATCACTTTTCTGGTTACTGGACATCTCCTTTGGTTAAGCTCGATATCCTGGTTTCCGGAGAATCTGTGGATGCCCTCTCGATCATCGTACATCGTGATTTTGCTTATGCACGAGGGCGGGCCTTGGTTGATAAGATGAAAGAACTCATTCCTCGGCAGATGTTTGAGGTTTCCATCCAGGCTGCCATTGGAAGCAAGATAATTGCCCGTGAAACCGTTCGTGCCATCAAGAAAAATGTTATCGCAAAATGTTACGGGGGGGATATTACACGTAAAAGGAAACTCCTGGAGAAACAAAAGGAAGGCAAGAAGAGAATGAAACGCGTAGGCCGGGTAGATATTCCCCAGGAGGCTTTCCTGGCAGTTTTGAAAGTAGATTGAAGACCCTCAATTTCCTTTGATCGACATCCTGCACTGGACTCTACACTCCGGGCATGGCTTTCTTCAAAGGCTTTAATACGGCCCAAAGCAAGATCGACATCGCCATGGCGAACGTCGCAAGGACGGCAAAAAAAGTGGAGTGCTTCCAGACACTCCAATAGACCCCGATAGCCGTGAGTTTACCACCTAAGGCGGTCGCGACAAACCACCCTCCCATCATGACCCCGCGCATCCTGACAGGTGCCACTTTTGAAACCAGCGAGAGGCCCATTGGTGACAACATGAGCTCTCCCAACGAGACTAAGGCGTAAGCACTGATGAGCCATAGTGGAGAAACTCGCCCTTCATTCCCGCCAGATAGGCTGGCTATGGCCATCAGGTAAAAGGAACAGGCGATGAGTGCCATTCCGAATGCCATTTTAGCAGGTGTCGAGGGCTGCAATCCTTTCCGGTCAAGCCAGCCCCAGAAAGCAATCAGCGGGAATGTTAATGTGATGATCCAGAAGGGATTAATTGCCGCTGAAAGAACACCGGAGACTTCGCCAATGGCTGACCAGTCGGTGTGATCATTGGCAAAATAGATAAGTGTTAAAGTGTTTTGATAAAAAAGCATCCAAAACACAATTACAATCGCAAAGATCACCAAGAGGGCGGTGATGCGCCAAGAGTCAGGAACGCAATTAGTTTTGTCCGCTCTATCGGAAGGCTTGAGCGAGTCTTCAGTGCGACAAGCTTCCCTCACAATCCTTTCTTTGACGTCAATCCATTTGCTGAAGCTCCAAAAGATCAGCAAACAGATAATCATCCCGAAGCCGGCAATAGTAAAGGCAGATCTAAACCCCTGACGCTGGTGAACCCATTCAGCCACTAGAGGCGCGAGAAATGCGCCTGTATTGATACCCATGTAGAAAATATTGTAGGCCGAATCCTTGAGGGGACTGCCTTCCTTATAGAGGTTGCCAACCAAGGTGGACACACATGGTTTAAAGAATCCGTTTCCTATGATAATAAGACTCAATGCAAGGTAAAGAGAAGAGACAGAAGGCAGATAAAGAAGAAAGTAACCCGTACCCAGAAAAATTCCGCCTATTGTGACTGCCATCCTATAACCAATGATTTTATCGGCTATCCAGCCGCCAACGAGCGGGCTAGCATAGACAAACATCAGAAAATTTGACACCAGCATCGCCACACGCACTTCTGACCATCCCATTCCGCGAACCGTATCCCGAAGATAAAGTGCCAGCATGGCACTGAGCGTATAAAATCCAAAGCGCTCCCACATTTCAGTCGCAAACAAGACATAAAGTCCTTTGGGATGCTTCCCTTCTCTAGTTGCTCGATGAATCTCATCTGGAGGACTTGCAGGAATCATGGTGGGCTAAGAATAGAGGAGAGGGGGTAAATTTGCAATAAACCAGGTTCTAGTGGTGGAACGGTTGTGCCTAACAAATGACTCCAAGCCTGTTTCCGCTCTTCACAGTGGGACAGCTTGATGCTACTCTTGGGGCTTCTTTGAGTGAAAACTGTCCCTGGAACTTGGAGCATTGCCTTGTGACAAGAAGTACCCGTGGATTGATCATTGCCATTGATGGACCTTCCGGAGCTGGTAAAAGCACTGTGGCCAAGAGAGTTGCGAAGCAATTGGGCTATCTTTACATTGATACAGGGGCTATGTATCGCGCGGTGGGTCTCAAGGCTTTAAGGTTCAATGTGGCGCTCGATGATCCTCAACAGATCATTGCCCTCGCTCAGGCTGCGAGAATCGAGCTGAAAGGCTCTGTCGACAATTACCAGGTCTTTCTGGACGGCGAAGAAATTACTCGGGACATACGCGATGAAGCCGTGAGTCAGGCGGCATCCAAAGTATCCGCTATCTCAGAAGTCCGAAAGATTCTGGTTGAAGCTCAACAAAAAATGGGCGCAGGTGGGGCTGTAGTTATGGAAGGGAGAGACATAGGTACGAAAGTGTTCCCGAGTGCGGATCTCAAGATATTTCTCGACGCCTCTGAGAACACACGCGCCGAAAGACGTTTTCTTGAAAACCGACAACGCGGAGTTCACTTGAGCTTGGTAGAGACTCTAGCTGATATTAAGGAACGTGACGAAAGAGATAGCCAACGAGCCGATTCGCCCCTCGTAAGGACCAATGATGCCTTTAATTTGGACAGTTCCGATAAGTCAATTGAAGAAGTCGTCCAGGTAATCCTTCGATGGGTAGGAGAAATCACAGAGAGGAACCGCTAGGGTGAGGGTGCTCAAGTTCTTGAAA
This sequence comes from uncultured Acidimicrobiia bacterium, assembly GCA_963810905.1. GTDB lineage: Bacteria > Acidobacteriota > Terriglobia > Versatilivoradales > Versatilivoraceae > CAWBAT01. Next base: position 146,752 of record CAWEPG010000002.1, read on the forward strand.
TCTTTGAAAAAGCGACTTCACTTTCGAAATACGTTCTGCATCGGACAAACCGCAGTCTCAAATTCCCAATTCTTATCCCCCATTGCTCATCGAACCCAAGAATTCAGCATTCGTCTTTTTCTTGGATAGCCTGTCAATCAATAGTTCCATCGTTTCAACCGGGGAGAGCTGATTCAGTACTTTTCTCAGGATCCATACCCGATTGAGCTCATCCTTGGAGAGCAACAATTCTTCTTTCCGTGTGCCAGAGCGGTTGATATCAATCGCCGGAAAGACCCGCTTATCCGCCAGTTTGCGCTCTAAGTGAACCTCCATATTTCCTGTGCCTTTGAACTCTTCAAAGATGACGTCGTCCATGCGGCTTCCAGTGTCAATGAGCGCAGTGGCAATAATGGTTAAGCTGCCGCCCTCTTCAACATTCCTTGCTGCCCCGAAGAACCGCTTCGGCCGCTGCAAGGCGTTCGAGTCCACACCGCCGGACAAAACCTTTCCAGAAGGCGGCACAATTGTGTTGTAGGCTCGAGCCAGACGAGTGATGGAGTCTAGTAGGATCACAACGTCTCTCTTGTGTTCCACTAACCTTTTTGCCTTTTCAATCACCATTTCTGCCACCTGGACATGACGAGTAGCTGGTTCATCGAAAGTTGAGCTAATCACCTCACCATTCACCGACCGCTGCATGTCGGTGACTTCTTCAGGGCGCTCATCGATCAGAAGAACTATAAGAATCACTTCAGGGTGATTCTGGGTGACGGAATTTGCAATCGTCTGTAACAGCATGGTTTTCCCGGTCCGTGGCGGAGAGACGATCAATCCACGTTGTCCTTTGCCAATGGGTGTCAGCAAATCCAATACACGAGCCGAAAGGTTATCCGGCGACGCCTCCAACCGAAGTCGCTGATTGGGGTAGAGGGGAGTGAGATTGTCGAAAAAGATCTTGTTTTTAGCAATATCGGGGTGTTCAAAGTTGATGGCCTCAACTTTAATCAAAGCAAAATATCGCTCTCCGTCCTTAGGGGGGCGAATCTGACCGGAGACGGTGTCTCCCGTATGCAAGTCAAATTTCCGGATCTGCGACGGAGAGACATAAATGTCATCGGGCCCTGGAAGATAGTTGTAGTCGGGAGCCCGCAGGAATCCAAAGCCGTCTGGCAGGGTTTCCAAAACCCCTTCGGAAAAGATAAGCCCACTCTTTTCAGTTTGGGCTTGCAGGATCTTAAAGATCAATTCCTGCTTACGCATTCCAGTTGCGCCAACTACGTTCAGATCTTTCGCGATCTGAGTCAAGGTAGCGATGTTCATTTCCTTTAGTTCAGCAATATCCATAGATGCTCCTTAATTAAGTCTCTAGTCCCAGTCCAGTTTTAGAGACGGGGGAAAGTACAATGTGTAGAAATAGATGCTCTGTTGTTGTCAACGGATTTGGTAAGAGAAGTTCATCGGCAGAGTTTGTTAAGAATGAATTGGCTTTCTATAGATTAGTGGACAAAGTAACTGCCACACTTGGTCTCTTCCCTCGCCACTTTCAGCGGAGAAGGCAATGAGCGGGGTATTTGGAGAGAAGCTCTTGGTGTGTTTCAGTGACTTTTGCAATTCGGCTTTGGACAACTTATCGGATTTTGTAGAAACAATTATAAAAGGAAGGAGATTCTGCTGAAAGCTTCTTAACCGCTCCAGATCTAAATCAGTTGGACCGAAGCGGGAATCGATAGTTAATACGCAACTAACGAGCTGATCCCTACCTCCAAGATAATGTTGAATAAGTTCCGCCCACTGTTGCTTGCACTCACGAGGGGCTTTGGCAAAACCATATCCCGGTAAGTCAACAAAACAGAATTCCCGGTTGATTCTGTAGAAATTGATTTGCTGAGTTCGACCGGGTGTTGAACTGGTAAAAGCCAGTTTCTTCTTTTTTATAAGGCTGTTGATCAAACTGGATTTTCCAACGTTTGATCTTCCAACAAACGCTACTTCCGGAAGTTTCTCTTTTGGGAAATGACAGGGTTCAGCAGCCGTGCAAATCAGTTCTGCAGATACTATCGTCAATGGGTGATAGATTCCTGAGAAAAATCTTTCTCTATGGGCTTCTCGAATTCAGAAATCTTCTCTTCTTTATTTCCAGTGACCTGGAGCGGGTATTCAAGAGCCACCCGGAGTACATCGTCCATCGTTTCAACCAGATTGATCGAGAATTGGTCCTGGATATTTTTCGGGATTTCCGAAAGGTCTTTTTCGTTTTCTTTCGGCAAAATGATCGTCTTAAAGCCGAAGCGGTGTGCCGCCAGAAGTTTCTCTTTTACTCCGCCAATGGGAAGGACCTTACCGCGCAACGTAATCTCTCCGGTCATCGCAACGTCTCTACGTACCGGTATCTTCGTCAACGCCGAGACAAGCGAGGTCGCCATTGTGATCCCCGCCGACGGTCCATCCTTAGGAATAGCACCTTCCGGGACATGAATGTGGACATCGTACTCGCGATAAAAGTCTCGAGGAATTCCCAGTAGAAGGGCTCTGGAGCGGACATAACTCATTGCCGCTTGAGCGGATTCCTGCATTACATCACCCAGCTTGCCGGTTAACATCAGCTTCCCTTTGCCATCCATTAGTGAAGCCTCTGTGGTCAGCACTTCCCCTCCGAACTCCGTCCAGGCTAATCCTGAAGCAAACCCGATTTCATTGCCTTCCTCAAATTTTCCTTTTCGATATTTCGGAACCCCTAAATACTCTGTGACTGCATCGGGTATCACGGTGGCGGACAACTCTTTACTTTTCTTGACGACATTCCGAGCTACTTTGCGGCAGATCGAGGCGATCTCTCGTTCCAGGTTCCGAACGCCGGCTTCACGTGTATAGCCCTGGATAATCTGCAAGATCGCGTCGTCCTGGAAGCGGACATTCTTGTCGGTCAGACCGTTATTGGCGATCTGCTTCTTAACCAGGTAACGTTTGGCAATTTCGAGCTTTTCAGCCTCGGTATACCCGGAGATCCGGATCGTCTCCATGCGATCCTGAAGTGGCTGCGGAATCGTATGAATGACATTGGCGGTTGCAATGAACATGACTTGCGAGAGATCATACTCAACGTCCAGGTAATGATCAACAAACGTGTGATTCTGTTCAGGATCAAGCACTTCCAAAAGTGCTGCCGACGGGTCCCCGCGAAAGTCCATACTCATCTTGTCAACTTCATCGAGCAGAAAAACCGGATTCTTCGTTCCCGCCTTCTTCATCATTTGAATAATTTGACCCGGCAACGCACCAATATAAGTTCGCCGATGTCCGCGAATTTCAGCTTCGTCTCTAACCCCTCCCAGTGAAAGTCGCACAAACTTACGTCCTGTCGCTCGTGCAATGGAAGTTGCCAGTGACGTCTTTCCTACACCAGGAGGCCCGACAAAACATAAGATCGACCCTTTGGGGTTCTTAACAAGTTGCCGGACAGCCAAAAACTCCAAAATACGCTCTTTAATCTTCTCAAGACCATAATGGTCTGCTTCGAGAATCTTTTCCGCACGCTCTAGCTTATGAATTTCTTTCGAGCGCCTTTTCCAGGGAACCGCCAGCAACCAATCAATGTAGTTGCGGGATACGGTTGTTTCTGCAGACATCGGAGGCATCATCTCGAGCCGCTTGAGTTCCTGAAGGGCCTTCTCCATGGTCTCTTTCGGCATTCCAGAAACTTCGATCTTCTTCTTTAAGTCGTCTGTCTCCGATTTTTCATTGCGGCCCAATTCTTTTTGAATCGCTTTCATCTTCTCGTTGAGATAGTACTCTTTCTGGGCCTTCTCCATTTGCCGTTTCACCCGTGAATTGATGGAACGGTCCATATTAAGTTTCTCAATCTCAATATCGAGGATGTCGCAGAGACGGCTCAGCTCGCTCGACGGGGTTGAAGATTTCCAGCAATTCCTGTTTTTCTTCAACGCTCACTGCAAGATTAGATGCAATCGTATCCGACAGCTTTCCAACATCTTCCAAACGCACGGCAGAAATAATCGTGTCGTAGTTCAGATTCTGACTCAATTTCACATACTGTTCGAAGAGAGAAGTAACTTTGTTGACCAAGGCTTCTCCGGCAACAGCAGTCGAATTCACCACAATATTTCGCAAAACCGCTTTCAAATAATGATCTTCATCATAGATTTGGAATGCTTTTGCCCTCTCAACCCCTTCAACAAGAACTTTTATGTTCCCGTCGGGCAAGCGGAGACTTTGGATAATATTGGCAATCGTACCCACGGAATAGATCTCTGAAGGCTTGGGATCATCGACGGAAGCATCGTGCTGAGTAGCCAGAAAAATGCGTTTGTCGCCGCTGAATGCCACCTCCAGCGCCTTGACTGAGGCAGGTCGCCCAATCACGAAAGGAATCATCATGTAAGGGAATAACACAACATCCCGAATAGGCACCATCGGAAGGGTGAGGGGATCCGTTTTATCTTTTATCCGGTTGAACATGCAAGGGCCCTGTGCACCCTAATTAGCCTGCCTTCTCAAGCAGAGATAAATCAATACCATTGGAAAGGACCATCTCTTTGGTGACGACGAATTCTTTGATTTTCCTTTGAGCAGGAAGCAAGTACATTAAGTCCAGCATCAGCTCTTCGATAATGACTCGAAGGCCGCGAGCTCCTACTTTTCGTTGTTGGGCCAATTCTGCAATCGCTTCCAGGGCGGGCTCATCAAAACGCAATTTCACGCCTTCGTACTCAAAAAGCTTCTGATACTGCTTCACAATGGCGTTCTTGGGCTTCGTGAGAATCTCGACAAGTGCAGCCTTATCCAAGTCGGCAAGAGTGCCAACGACAGGCAAACGGCCCACAAACTCAGGGATGAGTCCATATTTAATCAAGTCCATGGGCTCGACTCGTTCCAAAAGAGCCAGGCTTCGTCGCTCCCGCAGATTCTTTACTTCGCCACGGAAACCCAAGGTTTTCTTCCCCAAACGCCTCTCAACGATTTTTTCCAACCCAACAAACGCTCCGCCGCAGATAAAAAGAATATTCGTCGTATCGATCTGCGTGAATTCCTGGTGAGGATGTTTCCGTCCTCCCTGCGGGGGCACATTAGCGATAGTCCCTTCTAAGATTTTCAAGCAGGGCCTGCTGTACTCCCTCTCCAGAAACATCTCGAGTGATCGACGGATTTTCATCTTTCCGGCAGATCTTATCAACTTCATCGATATAAATAATTCCGTTCTGACAACGCTCGATATCACCGTTGGCACTTTGCAGTAACTTGAGGATGATATTCTCAACATCCTCGCCGACATATCCGGCTTCCGTCAAGGTTGTCGCATCGACAATGGCAAAAGGAACACTCAGCCGCTTAGCCAGCGTCTGCGCCAGAAGAGTCTTTCCCGTTCCAGTAGGGCCAATAAGCAAAATGTTGCTCTTGTTCAGTTCAACATCGCTGCGGCGTTTGGATAGCTCAATCCGCTTATAGTGGTTATAAACAGCAACCGCCAGCTTCTTCTTGGTCTTTTCCTGGCCAATCACGTACTCATCCAAGTAGGCTTTTACTTCATGGGGCTTGGGAAGGGGATGGCTCTTAAGGTCGGATTCAACGACTTGCTCATCGTCGATGATATCATTGCAGACCCGGACGCATTCATCACAGATAAAGACCGTCGGCCCCGCGATCAGCTTGCGGACTTCAGTTTGACTCTTATTACAAAAAGAGCAGCGTAGAGTCTCGTCACTGTTATTTCTTTTCAATCCAATGGCCTCCCAGAGATGGACGTTGAATCATCTCTATCAGCATATACGTTTTTTCGGCATTGTCTAGGTCGATCAGGAGCGAAATCTGCTGGAATTTGACTATTCGTGGTGAACGATGACCTGATCAACGATGCCGTACATCCTTGGCTTCTTCGGCCGTCATGATGTAATCCCGTTCGACATCCCGTTCGATTTTTTCCATTAATTGTCCGGTATGCTTCAATAGAATGTCATTGCAGATGGACCGAAGTCTCAGAATCTCTTTCGCGTGGATATCGATATCCGTTGCCTGCCCCGAAAGATTCCCCATCGATGGCTGGTGGATTAAGATCCGGGAATTAGGTAGGGCAAAACGCTTCCCTTTGGTCCCGGCAGCAAGTAACAACGCTCCCATACTGGCTGCCTGGCCAATGCAAATCGTAGTCACGTCAGGTCGAATGAACTGAATCGTGTCATAAATAGCAAGTCCAGCTGTAATCGAGCCTCCGGGGCTGTTGATGTACAGTGAGATATCTTTTTCAGGGTCCTCCGCTTCAAGAAAAAGCAACTGTGCCGTCACCAGATTAGCCACATTGTCGTCCACCGGCGTGCCTAAGAAGATGATGCTGTCCTTGAGGAGCCGAGAGTAGATGTCATAGGCACGTTCGCCCCGGCTGGTCTGTTCGACTACCATTGGTACTAACATGCGATGAATTCCTTCAAAAGGTGACGAGTGAGCAACGGATTCTAAGGTTGGACAATACTTCCTTGAGGGTCTTTGATAATGGTCGAATTCAGCAACAGGTCTAGGATCTTTCGATTACGAATTCTATCTTTAATTCTATCGATCGCCCCATCCTTTGTCAAGCGTGATTTGACCGCTTCAAAGGGTTGGTGTGCGTTGCGCGCGTGCACCGCAATATCGGCATCGACTTCTTCATCCGAGCACTGAAATGTCTTCCAGACCAGCAACATGCTCAATCACTAAGGCTGCTTTTACATCGTGAATTGCCTGCTCTTTCTGCCGTTCCCGGAAATCATCCCAATTGATATCCAGGGTCTGAGGGTGAACTCCCCTTCTGATCAGACTTCTCACATAGTCATTGAGACGATTTTCGGCTTGCCGCTTTACCAGGGATTCAGGCACCTCAAATGAATTGCGGCTGAATAATCAAATCAAGCACTTTCTCTTGCATGTCCGAACGAGCTGCGTCCTCCTTATGTTGAAGCAATTTCTGCTCGCAGTTTCTCACGCATCTCGGCCAAACTCCCATATTCGCCCGCATCTTTGGCAAACTCATCATTCAATTCCGGCACCTGCTTGATTTTTATCCCATTCACCTCAGACTGAATAATCCACTTCAAGCCCAGCCAACTCTTTATTCGGAAAGTCATCGGGATACTTGACTCGAAACGTTTTAGTCTCCCCGACCTGTAGCCCCCAACAGATTCTCGCTAAATTCTGGAAGTGTATTTTTAGAACCAATCTCACAGTAAACTTCCTTTTCGTGAAGTTTGGCCCGATTAGCATCGGCGAATGATCCCGTATAAGCGAGATCCGCAAAATCTCCCAATTGTACCGGCCGATCGGACACTGGGATGAACTGCGCCATTCGTTCTTGATAATTCTTCAATGCGTTTTCAACCTCTTCTTCCTTCACTTCAACAGTAGTCCTCTCAATTTCCAAACCTTTATAGATGCGACTTCGATCTTCGGCATCACCTCAAATATCGCCTTAAACTTCAACGACTCTCCTTGTTGATAGGAGAGATCGTGAATATGAGGAGGTTCCAATGGCTCTAATGATCTGAGCCTCGAGTGCCTCTCTCAGGCAGCGACGAACAGCCGCTCCAGGAAATCGTCTTGGATCTCTTTCTTGTAACGCTGCAAAATCACCGATAGAGGGGTTTTGCCACGTCGGAAGCCCGGAACGCTCGCCTGTCGCTGATACTTCTGACAAACGACCGCATATTCATCCTTCAAACTTTCATAGTCGACCTCAATGGTCAGTTCCTTCTTGCAGGAAGTCTCGCTTTTGACTTCAATCTTCAATTTTGTATCCTCATCTCGAGAGATTGAAAGGCTGTCTCAATGATTCGGGAAGAACCAGGTGAGCAAATGGAATTGAACGAATCTTGGTGCGAAAGAGGGGAGTTGAACCCCTACCCCTTGCGGGACTGGATCCTAAGTCCAGCGCGTCTGCCAATTCCGCCACTTTCGCATAGAATCGGCTCAGGCAAAAAGGTCTACAGATGATCTATTTGAGCGTTCGAGTTTCCAGAAACTTTCACCACGAACCCCAAACATTGGCATCTCGTCAGTTGCCCGAATTGATCCGACAAAGGCACTTTTAACATAAACTATTTTACAGTGTCAACGACAGCTCCCTTGAACCCATCCGGGGTTAGGGCTCGATTTTTCTGCCTTGTTCTCTCTTGAAGCTTCCAAACTCGATCTGACTGACAAATTTCTCTGCCACTCCAACGAGCAGCCCCAGTGACCCAGGTTCCTCCACGGTTAGATTTTCTTTATCGAATGACTTGAAGCACGCAATGCCCAGATCCCAGTATTTGACGCTGTGATTGTCTTGATCGATTGAGGCAAGTCCTTGGGCGAGAAGAAACGTTAGTTGCGGGTATTCCCTGAGCCGATTACTTTCACGATTCCACTCCGCTTCTTGGTTTAAGAGCCTGGCTGTTTCGTTTTTGATTTGATCGAGTAACGCTTTTCGGCCAGTAACACGTTCAGCGTTAAACAGTCCATCCCAAAGAATCCCATATTGCCAAGCGTCATGAATTTTTTCCCGTTGATGTATTGGATCTTCATTTTGTGAATTAGTAAATTCATCTAGGAGTTGATTCAAACGTTCGAGTAAGCGCTGATCCCCCAGGACTTCATATCCCCGTGCCAGACAGAGTATGATGTTGCCCAGGGACGCCAGGTCGTGAAAGAGAGTGGTCTTATCTTTGTGCAACAATTCCTCCAGGGATTTCTTCGCTGCCTCCAAGCTGCGGAGGGAGCCTGTCAATAGATATGAATCTAACAGCCCTTCCACCTGATAAAACCGGTAGATTTTCGGACGAAGCGCTGCTTTGACTGGAATTGCGTCCTTGCTTGGACCAAACATATTCTCCAATTCATCTTGAATCTCGTGAGTTCGAGTGAAGTCTGCCGTGTAAGCAACCGATTCTTCTGCCAATTCCAACGATTTCAGTTCGCCCGTTCGAAGAAAATGGAGATAGAGAGCATGTGAAAAATCTCCGATCGTCTGTTGCCATTCCTCTCGCGCATTGAGGGATTTCCTATTTTTCAAGAAATGAAGTGAGTCCCCAAAACCTAACAGCCCAGAGACCTCCTTTTGGTTAAGGTTACGCATCGCAGCCGATGTGGCATTCCTGTTGTTAATCAGCCATGCTTCATATTGCGGAACAATGCTCAACTTGAGCGACCCAAAATCGCGATCAGAACCCCGGCCAAGTTCGACGGACTTAACTAAATCGCTTATGTACGAAGACGGGGGCGCCATCGCTTGAAGCGGGCTTTGAAATCCAAGCATGACATTTTTAACTTGACCCAGAGCAAGATCTCGCTTGCCGTGAAAGTGAAAGAGTAGTTCGTGGGTCCGGCAAAACCCTTTGGGAATCTCTAATGGAGGAGCAATAGACGGGAAGAGCTTAATGGTGAGTGTTCCGTCATCCTTGACCTCAAATCCTTTGGGAAATAATTTCGAAAACCAGCGGATCCCCACAGAAAGTCCATATTCATCATCCGAAAGGTCCACCCATCCAAAGCTTGGTGCTCGACTGTCATCCACTGCGCCATTCCCTTCGATGGCTCCAAACAGTTGATATTGACTAGCCGTCAGCTGGTACATTGAAGCCATCGGTTTTTGAAGAAAGCTACCTCGATAATCTCCCTCTGCCCCACCAAACGAAAATTTCTGTCGGGACGAATCAAGATTGAGTTTCAGCCGAATGGCAAGGTCTTGAAAGAGCGGACTGTTTTCTAGAGGGTTGTGATTTTCATCAAATATCGTCAGCTCGAGCTTAAAATAGGTTTTGCCTCCGTATAGAGTGATTCTCGCTAGGTAATCCAACTTCTTCTCTTTTTGTTCTTCCAAAGCAAAACTTCCGTGGATCTTGATTACAGCACGGAGTGCATTGAACATTTCAACCTCAACCGTTCCCTTCTTCCAATCGCTGGCGTGATAGGTCCGGCCATCACAGGTCAAAGTCAAATGGAAATTTCCACTATCCAGAATCTTGTTTGTTTCATTGAAATTGTAGCCCCAACCTTCGTCGACCCAGACTTGGTCGAGAAGTTGATTGGAATTCCCCAATAAGACCATTCGCAGAGGCCCGGTAATGATCTCGAAGTCTTTTCCCCTAGGCATTAAACCGATTGGTGAGGGGAATGGCGGTAATGAAGCAACCTCGCGCAGAAAATAGGTTGCGTTTCCATGGGCCTCAACGGATGCGGCAAAATCACAATGAACCCAGCGAATGCTTCCATCCGCCCACCAGCGACTTGCTACACTAAATTGAGCTGGAATGAATCTGCCTTGAGTATCCATGATCTGAAGCATTTCAATAGTCCGAACAGCACCCTTGGGTAGTGGAACCCCAGTCGTGATGAGCCACTGCTGACGCGGAACCCCCGCTGTTTCACGAATTGTTAAGGGGATATCGATTCCGGTGGCGCTGGCAAATACTGGGAATCCTAGAGAAAACAGGAAAAAGCAGATCAGCCGTGGGATAAGAACAGGCAAACACGTCGAACGGTAAATTGTTGCATTAGGCATGAGCCTGAAAATTCCAGAGACTATTGGTATTCTTGAATAGGATGTTTCACTGAAATTCTAAAGTGAAAGCCAAATCTCAACTATTAGAAATAGTGGCACAAGTGGGATTAGGTTGGGAAGGCACATTTGACTGGAGACGGCAGGTTACTCTCTAACAGAATGACATTGATCGAGAAAAAATGTACTTCGAATCGCCCGTCAAGAGTGGCTCATTCGGCGTGATGCCTTGCCTGATCAAGATTTCTTGGCTTAGTGAGGATGGACGTAAAAATTTTTCTGAATAATGGCTTCGGCAATCTTCTTACTACTAACGTGATAGGTCCCTTCGTCAATCGCCTTTGTCAACCGACTAATCCTGTCTAACCGAAGCTCCGGCAGATTGTTTATTAATTGCCGGATGCGGATAAACTCGCGTTGCTTGGGGATGGTGAGTCCTTCGAGATTGTATGATTGATTTGTCATTTTCCCGTTTGACCGATGGTTTGTGGAAGCCGTTTCGTTGGATCTTCTTTTCACTTTTTCTTCTTTACTATTTCTTTCGCTCGACATTTCGACCTCTTCGTGGAATTCCATAAATATCATCGGCAGCCCCACAAATTTCTTTAACTTGATCTGACGTCCCAGAATTAAAACAATCCACCGCGAAAAGTTAAACTATTTATTATGATATAGATAGCAAATCTATTTTGATGAACATTTTTTTGACAGGCGAGAAGAAATTAGGCAAATTTTGTAATGATGATTTCAAATTTGTAATCAATCATCACTCCCTCCCCTCCATTTCAGCCATTCGCCGGTCCGGTTTGGAAGCTTCAGTAGGGAGCACAATCCTGCCAAATTGAAGAACTCGTACTGACTAATCGCAATCACAAGTTTCCTGTGTTCGAGGCTGAGATCAGCGAGATGCTTCTCGCCAATCCTCTCGCTAATTGTGAGATTACGACCCAAAACTGATAATTCCAAATATCGATACCCATCGAGATATTTGTGAAGGAGGGTTGGGAACACCGTCTCGAGAACATGATGTTTGTCCTCAATAATCTCTTCCTGTAGGTCTAACTTTTGTCTGATGCCTTTAAGTCGATTGTTGTGATACTTCCAACGCGAGGATACACCCAAACTGGGCCTCTGTTAGACTAACCACCCCATTGTCGGACCGGCTGGCTATGCAATTCATTCGCTGACGCCTATAAAATCCAAAAAAAATCCAGTACTTCCTGCGGGCTGATCCCCGCTTTTACATTGCCAAGGCTGACAAAGTATTATAGTTTTTCTCTATCCCCGATCCTATTCGGAAAGGTCGTGTACCTCGAACTCGGGATTTCCCAGAGGCCTGGATCCGTTAGCGATTGAGAGTTATCCGAAAGCAAATTTGACTCATATTTGCCGCAGGAATTCTTTAACAAGGGATGATGGTGAGAGAGAATGGGTCTAAACTAGTTATTGACCCAAATGAAAATAACTTGTGTGCTTGGGAATGACCTGCAGTAGTCCCCAAGAGAAACGTGAAAGGAGAGTTACATGGATCGAAGAAAATTTAACAAGGTCATGGGCGCAGCCGTGGCCGGTATGGTCGCCGGCTCCAAATTAACAGGCCGGAAAAGCCAGCTCCTAGCTGATGAGAAAGCAGCAAAACACGTTTGCAAAGGCCACAATGAATGTAAAGGGCAAGGGAACTGCGCCAGTGGAGATAATGGTTGCGACGGCCAAAATTCCTGCAAAGGGAAGGGAGGCTGTGCGACCGTCGCGAAGCATGATTGCAAGGGGATGAACGAATGCAAAGGTCAGGGTGGTTGCAAAAGCGGTGATAATGGCTGCGCCGGCAAGAACTCCTGTAAGGGCAAAGGTGGCTGTCAGGTGCCCTTGAAGGCTGCAACAGAAACCAAGAAGAAAAGCTCTTAGGCTGTCAGAGTTTTCTCAGAAAGGAAACTTTGGGCACTACTCCTCCCTGAAAGTCTTGTCAGGCAGGAGAGGCCCACAGGAGAAAGCGATCATGGCAAAAAATCGTTGGAATCTTCCGGACCTTGGGTTTGGAATCGGCTTGCGCACTGTTCACTATGGGACCATTCTAGCCAACCATCCTCCAGTCGATTGGTTTGAAATCTTATCAGAAAACTATATGGACACCGGGGGCCGGCCACTCTACGTTCTCGACCAGGTGGCCGAACGCTATCCTGTCGTGCTTCATGGAGTGTCCATGTCGGTTGGAAGTACGGACCCGTTGAACATGGATTTCCTCTTCAAACTGAAAGCTTTGGCTGACCGGACACAAGCCCGCTGGATTTCGGACCATCTCTGCTGGACCGGAGTCAGCGGACTCAACGTTCATGATCTGCTGCCAATGCCCTATACCGATGAGTCCTTGCGCTACACGATCTCGCGGGTGAAGACAATTTCAGATATTCTGGAACGCCCCTTGGTTCTCGAAAATCCTTCCACATATTTGGAATTCGGGACATCGACTTGGACAGAAGTGGATTTTCTCTGTGCTTTGGCAGAAGAGGCTGATTGCGGGATTCTTCTGGATGTCAATAACGTCTATGTCAGTTCGTTCAACCACGGACTCGACCCCAACCAGTTCATTGATCGAGTCCCTCCCGACCGAGTCGTCCAGTATCATTTAGCAGGGCATACTCACAAGGGGACACACATTCTGGATACTCACAGTGATCATGTTATCGACGCGGTCTGGGAGCTTTATCGACGTTCCTGCCAGTTGACGGGCGGTGTTGCCACACTATTGGAGTGGGACGAAAAGATTCCCAGTTTTGAAGTGGTTCATGCAGAAGCTCTGAAGGCAAGAAAATATCGCGGCTTGCCAGAGGTAGAGCGATCGAGAGCCTATGGCACCTAAAGTCAATCTGAAAAAAACTCAACACTGGATGCAGACGGTCATTATGCATCCCGGAACCGACCAGCAGGCTGTAGCGGCAAGAAAGTCTCAGGCTCTCGTTCCAAAACAACAATTCCCACATTTGGTCCTTCCGTCCAGGACACTGGATTCTTTTCAGCGTATCGGCATCTATCGGGATATGTATCTGGCACGGCTTCGAGAGGCCCTCGCCTCGGACTACCCTGCCCTGCTGGACTACTTGGGAGATGAGGCATTCACCCAACTCGTGGCTGGCTATGTTCAAAAATTTCCGTCTCAAAGCTATACGCTGAGTCGCTTGGGGGATCGTCTGCCTATTTTCATCCGATCTCTCCGCAGTTTGCCTCGCCGTGAATTTCTCTACGACTTAGCGCGGCTTGAGCTTGCCCTGAGCGAAGTTTTTGATGCACCAGAATCCCCAGTATTAGAACCAAAGGCAATCGCGAATGTATCGCAAGAAGCCTGGGAGACAGTTCGGCTGAAACCGATTGAAGCCTTTCGGTTGCTGGCGTTTCATTATCCAGTCAATGCCTATCTGCAGTCAGTTCGAGACAAGGCACCTCATCCCAATATGCGGCCTAAAAATAATTGGGCGGTGATCTTTCGGAATCGCTATAAACTCAGAAGATTGGATTTGACCCTCCAAGCGCACGACTTGCTGCAATCTTTGGCCTCCGGCAAACCATTGGGAAAGGCGCTCTCCTTCAGTTTGAGCAGGAATCCCAGTAAGGTCAGTGAGGTCCAACTCTTTTCGTGGTTTCGTGATTGGGTAGCCAATGGACTCTTTCAGTCCCTTGAGTAGCACCGGCTGTCTCTTAAAGGAAACTGCTTGAGAGTTCGATCCTTTGTGTCGGCCGCGAACCAATTCCACCAGATTGATTCGTGCCAGACTCATCGACGAACAATAGTAGGTTTACTTCCTCGCACCAGTTCTCTCGCCCCAGAACGCTTCGGCGTCATGTCTTGCTGTTTCTCACTAGGGGTCAGCTTATTTTCACATTCCAGTAGAAACCCCAGCGATCAATAAACGTGGAAAATGCGTTTAAGGTGAAGAAGGACATAATATGAAGAAATGCCTGACACATTTAAGTCAGCCATTTAGTTGACCTTCGAAATCCAGGAAATGGAGCGACTAAAATAGGGCTGGCAAAAACATTAGATTCCTGGAGAAGAGTCCCGTCAGGCTGCATTTCATAAACACGGTGACGTATCTTAGTGTGCGAGACGCGTGGGGGCACGCGGCCTAGAGAGATATAGGCAGGGGCACCCGACCCGGCGTTAATGCCGTTGAATATCTGAAATGGAGTACATAAGTACCCAGTACGCTCATTTGAACATTTAAAGTTAGTTTGTCTGCTTGCCTTTTAAGTGAGGGTGCGAATGGAATCAATCTGCCAAGCTTAGCCAACTTCTTTCCTTTGCACCCAAAGTTATTTTCGGTTTTTTCTGAGATTCGGCTTCAATTAGTGACCTTGCAATGGATTCTATCTAGTTGATGTATTAAGACATACGAGCAATCTCTTATAAAGGGTACTAATTGAGCGGTTTAGATCTGAATTCAATGGTTGGGCGATTGCATATGAAACCAGGAATTCCTAATGTGGGGTCCAGATCCCAGGTTGCCTTCGAAAGTCGGATGTTCTTTGTCTTAGGTTTCCGCATGGAACATCTTTTCGACTTGCATTTTTAGTTGTAGAATTAACGGAATAATTTTCCTGATGAAAAATAGTTACAAGCTAGCGAATTATGTTAATGGAATATGTACTACCTGAGAATTATTTGGGGGGTGGAAAGATGACTAGAAATTCGTCTGGAAGTGACCGTAAGAGAGAGCGTGGTGCAATTCTTTATTTGGTTGCAGCAAGCCTATTTGTATTGATTGGATTTCTAGGTCTCGCTATCGATTTAGGACACATGTACAACAACAAGGGCCAGCTTCAAAATATGGCGGACGCCGGCGCCCTTTCCGGAGCAACGGCGTTGAATGGCACATCTGCTGGCATTCAGCTGGCGGTGGATCGAGCTAGAGATTTGAATAGCCGCCTCAATAACAAGACCGAGTTCAATACTCAAAACATTACCATGGCGGAAGCTAATATTACATTTTCCGATCAACTCAACGGCACCTACGTGGATAAGGCCACTGCGCAAGGCAATGCAGCAAACATAAGATTCGTAAGAGTAGTGATTCCACCACAACAAACCGATATTGTCTTTGCAAAGTTGGTTCCGGGAATTCCTGCCTTCTTAAACTTTGGGGCGGAGGCTGTTGCCGGCCAGTCTCCTCAGACTCTTGCATCCAGCCCGCAATCCCGGGTTTGTAACGGGCTCGACCCTTTCAGTCCTCAAGCACTCGATCCTAGCGATCTCAATAATTTCGGATACTCAGGTTGGTTCCTTTTACTCAATGAGGCTGTCACCAGGAGACAGTCGACAATACCTGTGACAGACCTTGGTTACACAAACAGTCTTACAGGTAATTTTGGTTTTGCTGACCCTAATGGTTGTGGCAATGGTATGCCATGTCTTGAAGACTCTATTATTAATGGCTCTAAAAACAATTGCGTTTCAATTGGCCCCACTCTCCCGAATGTTTGTGGAAAAGCGGGAAAACCCGTTCCTGTGGCTCTGCAGACGAGATTTGACCAAGACAGCGTCACAACCGATCCTTTACCGTACAGCCAGTACATCACTTTGACTACAAATTATAGGAGGATCATACGTGACCTCAATTCATGACGCGTACACTCCAACTGGCTGTCAGCGATGATTATAATATAATTGGCTTTGGTTGTTACTACATGGTACAGAGGCCTCTAATTGATCCATCGGCAGGCGCCGGGCCGTCAGCGGCGATTTGTATGCAATTTGTGGGTTCGTGCGATATAAACGGAGTTCCAACTACTCTTCGTGCCTCCGGGCGGCGGTACTAGCACATCAAGTAGTATTACAAAATTAGTTCTGTTCAGATAGTTTCATCAGAAGGCTGACAGATGGAGGGTGGAACGTGTCTCTAAAAGTTAAAGCCAAAAATGAACGAGGAGCAGAACTCCTCGAATTCGCCTTAGTCTTGCCGTTGCTTATCCTTCTAGTTCTCGGAGCGATTGAATTTGGAAGGGCTTATTTCACCTACAACATTTTGGCCAAGGCTGTGAGGGATGGCGCGCGGTATGCTGCCACTTCAGAGGTTAGCTCTACGGGTACATTGGACGCAACCGCACTAACTAAAAGCAAGAATATTGTGGTATATGGAAACTCCACTGGCACACCACCCAAGAAAATTCTTGATCTTCAAACTAGCCAGGTGACTGTGACGCAGACTTTCGTCACTGCATTTGAGCAGTATACAAACGTGGTTGTGTCCTATCCATACCAGCCTTTGTTTTCGCTGATATTGCCGACCACAATCACCATGAGACCGAGTGTTCGAATGCAGTTTGTGGGGCGAATTGTATTTCCAACTTCTTAAGGTTGTAGAATGAGGTATGTTATGAACTTGGGAATGAAAGGTTTGGGATTGCGAAGTGAGCGCGGACAGTCACTGGTCGAAATGGCCTTTGTGGTTTTGCTTTTCTTCACCCTGCTATTCTCTGTCATTGAATTTGGACGGGCTTTATGGACCTATAATTCCATCGTACAATCCACCCGAGCCGGGGCTCGATGGGCAGTCGTAAATGTAGGCAGCAATGGTGACGCTACGAATATCGATCGAACCAAAAATATGGTTGTCTATGGTTCACCTGTTGTCAGCACTGGGATTCCCTCGGTCCCAGGTTTAGATAAGTCAATGGTGAACGTATCTATCGTAACTGTCGATTCAGACAGCAGCGGCGTTGCCATAAACCAAAAAGTTTCTGTCAGCGTTAATGGATACCAATTCCAGTTTATTGTGCCAATTGTCCCTAATATTTCAATTCCTGCCTACGAGACTTCTCTTTATACGGAAAGCATGGGTTTTATTCCGTCTTGATTATTTGCCTTTCAAACAGAGTTGGAAAATTCCGCGCCCACGTTCCGTGGAATTTGTCGCAATTTCGCGGGTGCCTTAGAAGACGCGGTTTGTAACAAAATTCAATGGGCCGACCTTACAAAGATTGCACCCGCAACGATCAGGAACTCTTTCCAGTGCCCGCGGAATGTCAACGTCATGTTTCAAGCTTTAATAGGTCTCGTTTTCAGCTCTTCTCCTATCTTGAGTTCTGCCGCATAAAGCAAGAATTTATCTTTCGTAGCCAACGGCTCAAGTTCCGGGTCTTTGAATACCTTGTGTTTGAAACAAACCCCTCTTAACATCTCATGCTTCCGAGACCTGCTGTGTTCGCCCCCATCGGCGAAAGCCTACTCTTTTACATGACTCTTCACTCGTAATCAATTTGTTCAGCTTTGATGCCCATTTGAATAAACCACCTACCTCTCAGTGTTGGGGCAACCTCAACATTTTGCGCGCAGCCGCTGTCTATTCTCCGGATCACTTCACCAAGATGTGGACTGGGTGCAACCTGCGATAAAGACGCTGACTTTTGGTCGAACCGTACAAATTTTCTCTGCTCCGCCACCCGCCGCACTTCCAGAGGTTGGGTCTGCTGTGGCTCTTCGTATGACTATCCGCCTCTGATTGAGTAAAGTCAGAACATGAGTGGGTTCAATTTTGAATGTCAGATTTCAAATTTTGTCTTGAACTCGACTTAGGTATGATTGCAAGCCTAGGCAAGCCACTAATTTTCAATAGCTTAGGACAATGGTTGCTGAATTGCACCTCCCAAAACTGGCTTTCATTCGAAGCGAAACTGATCATGGTAGGCTATTGCAAGGAGGTGGCATTAATGACAAGCTCTCGAATATCAACATCTCATGCCAAATACGGAGAACGATCTGCCTTGCTGGCCATGATCCCAGGTGCAGGTCACTTCCGTACTGGGCAATACTTCATTGGGACACTGACAGCAGCATCGGTTAGCGGCTTGCTCCTGTGGGTCTTCTGGCTCACGATTCTGCAGTTCGGTTCCGATCATGCCAACCTCGGCCAAGCCCGGGCTTACTTCATTCTATGGACCCTGGTGGTGTGGGAGGCTTCAGTGTTTCATGCGTACTATTCCACCATCAGAATCAGACAGCGGCACGCAGTGCGCCAGCAAGATGAAATCAAGATTCATCGATTGGCCTATTGGCGGGAATGCTTTAAATAATGAGTATCGAATTCAACTGTTGCTGTAAAGATATTTGAGGAACGATTCGTTCTATAAAAAAGCCATGGGAAACGTTCCGCAGCCAAAGGGTAAAGAAGAAAAAGCGGAGTTTCCCGGTGGAATCCTGCTTAAGATCGGACGAGCGGTTTTTGAAGTGGAATCGGGCGTACAATCGCTAGTTGGTGGTGGAAGTGTTACGGTTGGCAAGTTCGACATGGTGAATCTGGATTGGGTCGAGCTGAACTACCTGCCCATTTGAGCGACGGAAAAGCGTTGATTCGTATGTATTTAAGGATTATGAACCTTAGCATTAACTTTTTTTCCAATTCTGCCGAATGGTTATCTTGAGGAATTGGTACTCCAGGGAGAAATTAAACGGAGCAAGGAAATGAGTAAAAATTCGTCTGGAAGTAGACGGAGAAAAGAACGGGGTGCTATTCTTTATCGTGGTGGCTGCAAGTCTGGTTGTCTTGCTCGCATTCGCAGGTCTCGCCATCGACATGGGAATGTTATACAACGTGAAGACTGACCTGCAAAATGCGACGGATGCGGCAGCTTTGGCTGGTGCCTGGCAGTTGAGCGGGACCCCAACAGGGATTAATAGGGCGGTGACTAGCGCCATAAACGCCGCTAACAAATATTACTTTAACAACAACCCCGTTGGAGTGGTTGATGCTGACGTGACCTTTAGCACACAAATGGATTCGGGATACATGAGTTCAGCAGCTGCTAGCTGATCCAGCCGTAGCGCCTACGATCAGGTACATTAAAGTCACCAAGACACGTACCATGGATCTTGCTTTAATCAAGATTATTCCTGGTATAGGCATCCACCCAGAATGTGGCTGCTAATGCGGTGGCAGGGCAAAGCCCTCCATTGAACACTATCTGTGATGCGATTGTCCCCCTCTCCCCTATCCCTCAGGCCGGGGCTGGTGGAACATTGAACAGTACATACCAGGGCAATTATTACACTATCGTATGGCCCCAGAACAACGATGTTACAAGCGTAGGGTCAGGAAATTACTTGATCCTGGATTTCTGCGCTGCTTTGGCGGCAAATGACCCACGGTTGATTGCAATCACGGTGGCTCTACCGTCCGGGACTTGCTTTCTGGGGCGACCGAAGGGTGCATTACGCTCAATACTCCCATCTGCACTAAACCAGGAGTTTCTGCGGGTCCGGTCCAGCAGGGATTGAATGACCGCTTCGCTCAGGATACCGATCAGACCGAATACACGTGTGGCACAGGCTGTACTAACCAGTACTCCCTTTATAAGGATGCGGGAGGCAATGACAAGAGACGATTCATTGTTCCATTTGTTTCGACTCGCCAATGTTTGGGCGCCTTTTACCAGTGGAAAGAATTGTCCCGTTTACATTCTTAATTACGGCTGCTTCTTCTTGCGAGAGCAAGTTCCTGGAGGCAATGGAGGGGATATCAATGGGGAGTATATCGGGAGGTGCACCGCGAGCGGTTATTTCGATCCCAGCGCGAACCACCTCCTCCGGATATAGGACTTCCAAGCATCACGAAGTTGGTGATTCAGCGTTGAAGCGATATGAAATGTTCGGATAGTAGTCAAGGTGCTAGCCATGTTAAGAGCTGATGAATACAAACAACCCGGAGACACCTGCCAAATTGGCGGGGCTCAGCATCCTACATCGACGTACAACCAGAACCGGAAGCAGAAGGGTCAGAGTCTTGTCGAATTCGCCCTGGTTGTCCCTTTTTTGCTTCTCGTGGTCGTGGGAACCATCGAGATTGGCAGAGCCTATTATCACTACAATACTCTCAGTAAAGCCGTTCGCGAAGGCGCCCGTTACATGAGCGGACATGCTTATGACTCCGCTCTTGAGTTGCCTAATGTCCAGAACATGGTGGTTTACGGCAACACCGGAGGAACTGGCAGCCCAGTTCTACCGGGATTGACAACGGGCATGGTTACGATCACCCCGCGCGGCGGAGGAACAAGCTTAACGACTCCCCCTGAATGGGTAAAGGTTTCTGTGAGCTATCCTTATACTTCCGTGATCGCGGGACTGATTACTTTGAATTTGAATTTCACTCCGGGGGTGGAGATGCGCTATGTTGACCTCAATGCGACTTCTGCGAACCCATAATCGTTTTGATTCCTTGGAAAGGAATTCCCAGAAAGGGCAAACCCTGGTTGAATTTGCCCTGTGTGTGATATTGTTTCTAACCCTTCTCTTTGGGATTATCGAATTTGGTCGAGGCGCTTTGGACCTGGAATACCATTGTGCAGGCTACGCGTGCTGGGGCGCGGTTTGCGGTTACCTCAGATCCTACCAACGACACTGCCATTAAGAATTGGGTGGTCTACCATAACTGCAGCGGGCACTGGAGCTCCTGTCCTCAGCGATCTGACGACAAGTAATGTAGGCGTTGTATTCAAAAAGAATACCGGGACAGACATGTCTGCAACCCGATACAGCTCCGATGTGGTTCAGGTTGCCATAACCGGTTATTCCTTCAATTTTATCGTTCCCATCTTTGGTGGGAGCATGACCCTCCCGCCTTTCACAACCACCCTGCCCGTAGAAGGGTTGGGCGTCCCTGTGCCTTAACCAATCCAGCACTTATTTGATAGAAGTTTGTGCTAACCCCAGGCCATTCGCCAGTGGCAGAAGGGCGGCCAGCTTTGTCATTAATTGAGTTGATTGATCGAGTTAAACTAATTTCCTGTGGATTGATAGAGGAGCTCCGCAAAATGCTCGTCAGGATCTTCAGAAAATTTTGGATGCACCTGCTGATTTCCTTCAACGATGATTACACTATAGAGGGCTTTGAGAAGATAAAGGCCGAGTTTGATCTACCTGAGAGCCTCAGGGAGTTGGATCCGCAGGTGAAGCGTAAGTTCACCATCTGTAATCTCTTTGCAAATCAGAATCTTTCTATCAGAGATATTTGCGTCGTTCTTGACGCCAGCAAACACCAGGTGATCGATGCGTTAATCGAGAACAATTTGATTAAGGAAAGGAGGCAAAAGCCCGTGCTTCAGCCTGCCATCCGCCAATTGGCGAAAGGGCGGCTAGCTTTATCGTTCATTCAGTTGATTGATCGGGTTAAACCGATTTTCAGTAGCTGGATAGAGGAGATGGGCAAGATGTTCGTAAGAATCTTCAGAAAATTTTGGATGCACATGCTCATTTCCTTCAACGATGATTACACCATAGAAGGCTTTGAGAAGACGAAGACCAAGTTTAATTTGCCTGAGAACCTCAGGGAGTTGGATCCACAGGTGAAGCGCGAGTTCACCATCTGTAACCTCTTTGCAAATCAGGATCTCTCAATTAGAGATATTTGCGTCGTTCTGGACGCCAGCAAGCACCAGGTGATCGATGTGTTAATCGAGAATAATTTGATTAAGGAAAGAAGGAGGAAGAATTGGGCGAGGGAAAAAGGGCCTTTGTCAATCATTCCCGATGAGAACACAAATGAGTCAACCAATCCGGATCCATCGCAAGAGTCGAAAGTTTCCGGCAGGACCGGCGCCGAGGCAGAATCAAATTTTCACCGCGAAACAAGTATGGATTCTAATTCCACTGCTAACGAGAGCAATGCAAAGGCAGATTCCGGGCACGATCGCAGAATTGCCTAGAGAGAAGGTCCCCCTTTATCCCCAATAAGATCATCGAATCTTTCGTCCAAAGTAGGGCATGCTCGCTGAGCGCGCCAAAGGTAAGGCGGTCTCGGCTAGACCACCCTATCTTTCATTTGGCAAATTGAGTTATTGGGAGCACATTGGAGAAGACTGATCATCCCCCGAGGAGCCATCCAAAAACATGCGTCCGGAAGATCCCGTCATGGCACGAATTCATGCAACGCCTGGTTATCCTATCGGGGTAATGGTCGGGTTGACATTTTATGTGGGTAAAAAATGAGAAGCAGACGTGGATTCCGATCCTGCAACGCGTTCACCGGTCACACTCTAGCTGGAATCCATTCGATTTTGATGGTTCTCTACATTCAGCAGCTTTGGAAACCGATTGATCTGTCCATGCGGATTGTGCATCTATGCGTCGGATGGACGGCGTCGTTCATCTGTTCGGATCCCAAAGGGTTTCCGGGATTCCCATCACTTTACTGGCCCACCGGCTCCAGACAAAGAAAGCATCACTCAACCGATTGAGGTACTGGATCGTTACAGGTGGAATCTTTTCTTGACGGGAAAGTGACACGCAAAACCGTTCAGCCCGCCGGCTCACAGTGCGGCAGAGGTGCAACTCAACATTCAAGCGCGATCCTCCGGGAATAACAAAAGAGTGCAGCTCCGGTAATTCAGCGTTCATTTCGTCAATTTCTCTTTCCAGTTGGGTGACGTTGGAGGGCACTATACCGGGCTGTTTGGGGTGAAGGTCCTCAAAGCGGGTAGCCAGCATGGAACCGAGATTAAACAGCTCGTGCTGGATGCGATCGAGAATGGAAACGAGAGTGTTCAGATTTGGGTGAGAATCTATCAACTCAGTTGCCGTCTGACGCGCAAGCCCCACGAAGGCATTCAGTTCATCCACTGCTCCGTAGGCCTCAATCCGGAGATCATCTTTGGGAAGACGTTGCCCACCAACGAGGCTTGTCTCGCCCTTATCTCCGCCCCGCGTGTAAACCCGGTTGATGGCAAACCGCGGCTCATTGAATTTTGCGTCGTCCAAAGGATATCTCCTTGGGATTACCACTGAGGAGAACCGAAAGATAGCATGGATCGGAAAGACCGGAAAGCAGGGAGTAACAAAAACTCTGCGCTTCTATTGACAAACTCCAGTTCGATTCGCCCACGCATTGAACAAATTTCACAAGGGCATATTTCGATCAAGCGAGTTTTGCTGCCGGCGCCGCAGATCCGGGGCTGAAAAGGAAAGATGACGAATGCCTTAGAAAAAAATAAGAATGAAGCGAGCAAGGGGTCACTCCCTGGCCATTAGGTCCCAACGTGGCTTGACCTGCTTGTTCACATACGACCGTGGCCACCGCCCGCGGGAGAAGTCGATCAAAGTTTCTACAGAAAGGTCCCAGCGGGCCTCTGACGTCCCTTCTCCTGAGCCGGCAATGTGCGGCGTGAACACCACATTCTCAAGTTTCAGCAATGGATTATCAGGCGTGCTGGGCTCTGGATCGAACACATCGAGTCCCGCCCCTCTGAACCACTTCTCCTCCAAAGCACGAATCAATGCTGATTCATCGATAACTGATCCCCGTGAGGCGTTGATCAGGATGGCCGTTGATTTCATGAGCCGCAATTCACGCTCTCTAATCAAGTGGTAGGTCTCCCGGGTCGCGGGGCAATGAAGGGATATATAATCAGACTGAGACATGAGATCGTCAAGATTCACGTTGCGAACTTTATACCTCGCCATGATGTCTGGAGTCACGTAAGGGTCAAAGGCCAAGAGATTCATCTCATATCCACTGATTCTCTGGCAGATGGTCCGGGGAACTTGACCAAACCCCACCAAGCCCAGTGTCTTGCCACACATCGGCCCGTACGGTGCGAAGCGGGCACGCTCCCATGCGCCGGTCCGCATGAGGCGATCATTATTCGCAATTTGTCGAACCACAGAAAATAACAATGCGAGAGTATGATCCGTGACTTGCTCATGTTGAGCTTCAGGAGTATTGGCGACAATCATCCCGAGCCGAGTGGCTTCGTTCACGGGAACATTATCGGTACCACTGCCGCTGCGGAGAATTGCGCCACAACGAGGCAGCATCCTGAGGATCTCAGGGCTGAGAATACGCCTGCCCCCCAGAAGCCAAACGACATCGGCATCTTGAGCCACTTGCAAGAGTTCTTCGGGGGTCTGGCATTCCTGGACGAAAAGGTCTACGCCCTCTCGCTTGAGCTTCTCTGGAACCCAGTCTGGGACGGAAACTTCATCCAGATGGACAAGAGACACTTTGAATGGTTTCATTTTGTTTCCCTTTCTCCTTCATTCCAATTCGCTGATTTCTACCCCCCGTACCTTCTTATCCTCAATTTGAAATGCCCGGATCTGAGGAGCTTGAGGGTTTTTCAAGGAGATAATAAAATAAGAACAATCCGGATAGAAAGATTCTTGAATGTCGGTCGCCGAAGGATAGGCTTCCGAAGATGGATGAGAATGATAAATACCCAAGTGAGTGTCTCCTGCTGCACGAAGTCTCCTGAAGAATTTGAACAATTCTAGTGGATCCATTTCAAAGCGGACAGTGCTTTTGACGTGGTTGCTCATCGTGTGCAGGTCGCTGATCACTTCGTGTTGTCCAGAAAGCAATCCGCAGCATTCCAAGGGGAACTCCGATTGAGCATGCTGGATCATCTGATCCAATACATTTTTTCTGATTCGGACTAGATGCATCACAAAAAAAGCCAACCGCCTGGCGTTGGCTTTGTCTATTTTGAGTGGGAAGTTAACTTAGGATTCTGCAACCTTGCGTCTCATGAAGGCAGGAACATCGAGATCATTCTTGTCAAACACATTCTGAGTTGGCGGAAGAATTTCTTGCGACGGGACGCCCTTTGAATTGGCTGCGGCAGCGACAGCTTGAACCACGGTGGCTTCGGCCTCGGCGGCCGGATCCGGTTGGTCTGTATGGCGTGTTCTTGAAGCCAACATCTTGACGGATTCTATATCCGCTTGACTATCGAACCCGGTAGCAATGACTGTGATCTTGATTTCATCTGTCATCCTCTCATCCAAGACGGCTCCAAAAATAATGTTCGCGTGCTCTTCGGCGGCTTGTTGGATGATTGATGCGGCTTCGCTGACTTCGTGAAGCAACAGATTTTCTGAGCCGGTAATATTAATGAGAACCCCCCGAGCACCCTGGATCGAGGCTTCTTCAAGCAAGGGTGAAGAGATGGCTCTCTGCGCTGCTTCGGCAGCACGATTTTCACCACGTGCATTCCCCGTTCCCATAAGGGCCATTCCCATTCCCTGCATGATCGTCTTCACGTCTGCAAAATCCACATTGATGACACCTGGAACTTGAATGATGTCTGAGATCCCCTGTACCCCTTGTCTGAGAATGTCATCTGCTGTCCGAAAAGCGTCTTGCAGCGTCGTTCCGCGTTGGACGGTCTGTAACAACCGCTCGTTGGGAATGGTGATCATGGTATCCACACACTCACGCAGTTCTCTTAATCCCAAGTCAGCCTGCTGCCCTCTTCTTTTGCCCTCGAAGGCGAAGGGCTTCGTCACGATCGCGACCGTCAAAGCGCCAAGCTCAGAGGCTAAACTGGCAATGATCGGAGCGGCACCAGTCCCGGTTCCTCCACCCAAACCGGCAGTTACAAAAACCATGTCTGCCGCTTCAAGGGTTTCGATGATTCGCTCTGTATCCTCTAGGGCCGCTTTTCGCCCGATATCCGGATTAGCGCCGGCACCCAGACCACCCGTGAGTTTTTGCCCGATTTGAATTTTGATCGGAGCATTCGACATTTTCAATGCCTGAAGATCCGTATTAACGACTATAAATTCGACACCCTTCACCTGAGCCGCAATCATCCGATTGACCGCATTGCTCCCTCCACCACCAACTCCGATCACCTTGATGACCGCACCGATGGGGGCACTTTCTTCGAGCAAAAACTTTACGGATTGATTCGCAGCTAGCTGTTTCATTGAGGGCTCCTGTTGTCTCATTACCTTCAATCCCGATTCACAACTCTTAGGGGACGGGCGAGATACAAATGAGAATAGTCAAAAATGTTCAGGTTTGTCAGCGCTTCAGCACGGAAATGAGACAAAATGGTTCACTGAAAGTCGTCAAACACAAGATAATGGGTCATATTTCAAATTTCAAGGGAAAAATGCACTATATTTTGTATTTTGAATGGGAAAATTCCTTCCGAGATAGATTCTTGCCAGAAATGGCTCCTTATTCAGGAAAGTCTGGATTTCAGCCATGTTGCACCACGAGAAAGCAGATTCCCGTTCTGAGTGGTTTTAGCCCATCGCTGTGTGTGCGTACGATAGCCATAGAGAACCAGACCGATGACAGTGGAATACGGAGGGCTTGCAAGGGCGCCGCCGATCTTATTCACTCCGCCTGGAATCCCCACTCGGACTGGCAGATCAAAGATTTGCTCGGCAACGTCTACCATTCCTTCCAACAGAACCGTCCCCCCTGTGAGCACCACTCCACCACTAATCATCTTTTCGAGACCGGTTTGGCGGATGTCCTCTAAACATAAACTGATAATTTCTTCGACCCTCGGTTGCACGATTTCACAAAGGATCTTCCTGCTAATTGACTTGGGCTGTCTCCCGCCCACACTGGGAACGTCAAAGTTGACATCTTCTGAGATTAGACTCGACCACGCACAACCGTACTGCCTTTTGATTTTCTCGGCCTCAGGAATGGAAGTCCGAAGCCCCACGGCAATGTCGTTGGTGATTTGATCTCCGCCCAACGGTAAAATAGATGTATGGCGCACTGCTCCTTGGGTAAAAACGGCTATATCCGTTGTCCCTCCGCCGATATCGATCAATACAACACCCAGTTCTTTGTCGTCAGCAGTCAATGTACTCTCGGCCGATGCCAGTGGTTGAAGGATGGTGTCGGCAACGATGATGCCGCTGCGATTGACTGCCGTAACGATATTCTGCGCAGCCATCGCCGAGCTGGTGACAATATGACAATTCACTTCCAGTCGTGTCCCCAACAGGCCAAGAGGATCTCCAATGCCGTCTTGACCATCGACCACAAACTCCTGCGGAAGCACGTGGACGATCTCACGGTCGGTCGGGAGCGAAATAGCCTTTGCTGTTTCAATGACTCGCCGGATGTCTTCTTTTCCTATCTCCCGAGTATGCGCATTCACCGCAACGGCTCCGCGGCTGTTAAAACTCTTTACGTGGACCCCCGATAATCCTACAAATACCGATTCGGCGGAAATTCCGGCCCGTTTCTCCGCATCCTCGATAGCCTTTTTAATGGAGCTGACCGTAGAATCCAGATTAACCACCACTCCCTTGCGAAGCCCGCGCGAATCCGCAGTTCCTACCCCAACGAGGTCTAATTCGTGTTTCTCATTAGGCTCACAAATGACCGCACATGTTTTGGTCGTGCCAACATCCAGGCCAACGATAAATTTGCTCTTCTTGGACAAACACCCTCTCCTGAAACGATCTAAACCACCATTGCAGAGTATAGCTGAAGGTCATTGGAGTGTCACCCGCAACCATCTGTGCTCAACTCGAGTCGATCCGAAATGGCATTAACCCCTCGCATAGTTATCATCTCTGCCATCTTCTGACACGATTCATTCAAGAGATGGGTTTCTCACACTTTGGTCAGACTGTTTGATAATGACTTGATCCTGAAAACGAAGATCGACTGTGTCCACTTGAGGAAACTTCTGTTTGATTTGACTACTCATTCCCAGATAACGGCGAAATCTCTGGTCCAGCTGCTCTGTGCCCAGTATGACCAATACGGAATCATCATTGAGAAGAACCGCCAAACTGCCGGGATCCTGCAAGCGAACTTCGGAGAGGTCCTTGCTCAGTCCAGCGCCATTTCCATCCAGAGCCTGAATCAGTTTTTGATAGAGAGTGACTCTTTTCTTGTTGCGCACCAAAGCTTCTGCTTCTACCCCAGCTTCTAGGCCTGTGATCACGGGGAAATCAAATTCATGCGGGTATTCGGAATCGCTCTCCAGGAGGACCCCTTGATCGTCAACCAGGAAAGTGGCGTGATCAACCCGTGCAAATGCAATCGGTACTCGTTCAGTCACTTCAATAATGAGTTTGTCTGGAAGGACACGCCGAACAACCACGGATCGGATCCAGGGAATTTGTTCCAACGAGCGTCGGATCTCATCAAGATCCAGAGAGATCATATTCTTGTTCTGATCTTCGACAGCTTTGAGTTTCATGAGGATTTGATTCTCAGGAACATTTCGAAGACCGCGTATTTCCCTTATAGCCAAATTGAACTTGGGAGAGCGGAGCAAGAAATCTAAGGTCACGTAGACCACACTTCCCAATGAAATGCAAAGCAGAATGATGACGAAAGTCCTGAATCCCCAGATGAATACTTGTTTCAGGGACTGGCGCTTCTTAATATCCCTTGCCTTTTGATTTCCCAGAAGCCCAGGCGAACGCATTGGGAGGTAGGTAGTCAGACTTCTTTCCATTCGTCGGTGCATAGCAGATCCCATTGAGGTAATTTCCTTATTGAGTCAATTCAGTAAATGATCCTTCAAGTGTTCTTTGACAGGCCTTCTTTAGCATCAATCGAACCGGCATCACTGCAGTCGATGGAGCAGATCTTCGCTGACCTTCCAGATGTTTCCGGCACCCATTAAAATGACCAGATCCCCCTCTTTCAGCTCTGGATCAAGGACTGTCGGAATCTCCGGCAGGGTGGGAATATATCGCACGTTCTTGTGCCCAAAGCTCTGAATGGATTCCACTAATTTTTCGGACGACACTCCCTCAAGGGGCTCCTCCCCAGCTGGATAGATATCTGTAACGATCACAACATCCGCTTGGTAAAAGGAACGTGCAAATTCGTCGAAACAATATTGTGTTCTGGAGTAGCGATGAGGCTGAAACACGACCATGATCCGTTGATCACCAAGTTGCCTAGCAGCCTCTAGAGTTGCTTTGATCTCAGTCGGATGGTGAGCATAATCGTCGATAACCGTAACTCCGCGGCTCTTGCCCCTGACCTGAAATCGGCGATCCGGTCCACTAAAGCTCTTTAAAGCTTCCTTCAAAGTTTCAATTGAAATCCCCAAATCGATTCCTACTGCAACGGTGGCGGCGGCGTTGAGAACATTGTGCTTGCCGGGGATACCCAACTCAAATTCGCCCAAATCCTTCCCCCGGATTCTTAATTGGAAATGGGAGCGAAACCCCGCAAAAGAGGGAGTGACAATATTCAGATCTGCTTGCCCGCTGAATCCGAAACTCAAAATCCGCCTGCGGATCCGGGGAATCAGAGATTGAAGGTGTGGATCATCAAGGCAGAGAATGACAGTCCCATAAAAGGGGACTTTGTTCATGAAATGCACAAAAGAGTCTTTCAAGTCCTCCATTCCATCGTAACTTTCCATGTGGTCTTCATCAATGTTGGTGACGATTGCCAAAGTGGGTGAGAGTAGAAGGAAGGAACGATCGCTCTCATCCGCTTCCACCACCATGAAATCACCTGTCCCTAATTTGGCATTACTACCCAGGGCATTGAGGCGCCCCCCCACGACAACCGTTGGATCCATCCCGGCTCTTTGAAGCATTACCGCAACCATCGATGTGGTTGTTGTCTTGCCATGGGTCCCTGCAACAGTGATCCCATACTTTGATCGCATCAACTCGGCCAGCATTTCCGCGCGAGGGATGAGTGGAATTTGCCTCAAATGGGCTTCGACGACTTCGGGATTGGAAGGCTTAATAGCGGAAGAAATCACCACAACATCCACTTCTTTGAGGTGTTCGGCATGATGCCCCTGATAGATGTTAGCCCCTAGTGAAGCTAACCTCTGTGTCGTGGGTGACTCTCTTAAATCGGAACCGCTCACGGAAAAACCCTGGTTCAGGAGGACTTCCGCAATACCGCTCATCCCTACTCCGCCGATACCAACAAAATGAATTTTCTGAATCCGTTTGAACATAGCGTCAGAACAGGGCAGGTTGTATCAATAACATTCTTTACCCTTCTGCACTCCCGATGATTTGAAGGGATCAGGCAACCTTCGTCGCCAGTGCCATCGCCAGATCAACAATCTTCTCCGTTGCGTCGGGCCTTCCAAATTGAAGACTTTTTTCCGCCATCTGCTGGAGTTCTTTCGGATGATTCAGGTAGAATTGAATTCGATCCGCGAGTATCTTCCCGCTTAAAGTTTCTTGCAAAATCATCTCAGCCGCTCCTGTTTTGGCGAATGATTCGGCATTTTTCTGCTGATGGTTATCTGTTGCGTGTGGAAAAGGGATCAGGATAGATCCCTTGCCAGCTAATGCGATTTCCGCCAAAGTCATGGCCCCTGCGCGGCTGATCAATAGATCAGCCCGAAGATATTGGATGGGCATATCATAAAAAAAAGGACGTACCTCTCGGGCCAAAGAGTACCGGGCGTACGCACCAGTTACTTCGTCGTAGTCGGATTCTCCCGTCTGGTGAATAAATTTCAAGCGGGGAAATTCGGGCTCCAAATAG
The DNA here is from genome assembly GCA_963810905.1 of uncultured Acidimicrobiia bacterium. Classification (GTDB taxonomy): domain Bacteria; phylum Acidobacteriota; class Terriglobia; order Versatilivoradales; family Versatilivoraceae; genus CAWBAT01. The sequence continues at coordinate 177,475 of CAWEPG010000002.1, forward strand.
TCCAGAGACTGTATCACTGCTTGATTGATCGCTCGAGCCCCTTGACTGCCTCCAATGATGACGACAACAAACTGGGCTTCGGGAACATTGGCCTTTGACTGTCTAAACTCACGACGAATGGGATTGCCGGTTAGTACGGCTTTCTTCCCAAAGAAATTCTGTGACTCAGGAAAAGAGGTGGCAACGCGGCCGGCAAATTTCGCAAGAAGGCGATTCGTTAAGCCTGGAGTCGCATTTTGTTCCTGTAAAAGAACCGGTATGCGCATTAAAGCAGCAACCAGTACGGGAGGACCTGAAGAATAGCCTCCCACTCCGATGATCAGCCGAGGTTTAAACTGCGAAATAATTCGAAAGGATTCCCACAGACTTACGGGGATCTTGAGCAGACTTCGCAGCCGTCTTAATCCTCGAACCCCTTTTACCCCAGAAACTGTAATCGTTTGTAGTCGAAACCCCTCCTGTGGAATCACTCTGCTCTCCAGACCTTTTTCTGTTCCTATAAACAAAATTTCCGCTTGGGAGTTTCGTCCCACGATTTCTTTCGCAACGGCAATGCCCGGGTAGACATGTCCTCCAGTGCCACCCCCTGCAATGATCACTCGCATGACCTCCAAATCCTCTTTCCTTCCCTGCCTATCAGTCCCATCAGTCGCCATGTTGCGAGATATTCAGCAAGATGCCAACACCGAGCAGATTGATTAACAAGGATGACCCCCCTGCGCTGATAAACGGCAGTGGGATTCCCTTTGTTGGCAATAAGCTCATGACTACACTCATATTGATGAACGCCTGACAAACCACCATCATTGTCAGGCCCACGCCCAAGAAACGACCAAATGGATCGGGAGCCCGAAGTGACAGTCTCAACCCACGCCAGAGAAAGAACCCGAATAAGAACACTAACAATACGGTCCCTATTAACCCGCGTTCTTCGCCAATCACGGCAAAAATGAAATCGGTATGCGGCTCCGGCAGGTAAAACAACTTTTGTTTTCCTTCCATCAAACCCACTCCGGCCATTCCTCCGGCACCTAATGCAATTAGCGATTGAGTGATTTGGAATCCCGCTCCGAGCGGGTCTTTCCAGGGATCAAGAAAGACTAGGACGCGTCGCAATCGGTATTCGTAAGAATAGATCAAAAGGAATAAGGGTGGAATGGCAAGCAAGATAGATCCAAAGACAAAACGGTATTGCAATCCGGCCACAAACAACATCAGGAACGCAACTGTCCCGATCGAAACCGCTGTGCCGAGATCGGGTTCGATAACGATGAGACCGATAAATACTGCCAGCACAACCAAGCAAGGGAGGAGCGTGTGACGAAAGTCATTGACCTCCCCTTTGCGCTTTTCAAGGAAAAAAGCAAAGAAGATTGCAACAAAGATCTTACACAGCTCCGAAGGTTGGAACGAGAGAAGCCCTAATCGGAACCAGCGATGTGTGTTGTGGCTCTTGTCTAAGAAGAATACGGCACAAAGCAATAAGATGCATAAACACAGCCCTCCAAAGACAAATACGGGTTTCTTATAGTGGTGATAATCCACGTGCATCAAGAAGACCATCCCAGCAATTCCGAGTAATGCCCAGATCGCTTGCCGCGTCAAAAAGTAGGATGCTGTATGGAACTTTTCGTTGGCAAGAACTGCCGACGCACTAAAGACCATCACAATGCCGCTGAGCACCAGCACCAACGTCACCGCAAACAACCATTTGTCGGAGGACAATTTTAAAGCCATGGTCTCATCACTAATGGGATCGAGAATTCTGCGCGATCCGAGTTGGAAACATTCCCCTTTTTCTCAATTCGAAGTTTTCACTGCTGAATGCGCGTCTTGCACGCTTGCTACAAGCTCCTGGACAGCCTTCTTAAATTCCCTTCCACGCTGTTCATAATTTTCGAACATGTCAAAGCTAGCACAGGCTGGAGCAAGCAGGACAGTATCCTGGCTGGTAGCCTTGCCAAAAGCAATCTCAACAGCATGACGCATACTTGTAGACTGTACCGTCGGCACGACATCTCCAAGCTGACTCCTGATTTTATGGCTCGCCTCGCCAAGCAGAACCAAACATTTCACGCGGTTCTTGATATGAGGCACCAGAGCTCGGAAATCACCGCCCTTGTCTCGTCCGCCCAGGATTAGAATGATCCCTGAATCAAAGGCAGTGATGGCTTTAAGGGCTGCATCTACATTGGTGGCCTTGGAATCGTTGTAGAACTGGACTCCACAGACGTTTCCCGAAAACTCCATGCGATGCTCCACTCCCTTAAACCCTTTGATGCTGGCACCCATCTGAGCGACCGGGACCTTGGCAAGCGCGGACGCCGTAATGGCTGCGGCAACATTTTCCACATTGTGCTCCCCCTTGAGCGGAATTTCTGTCCGTCGTATTACTGGAGTCTGCATCTCTTTCTCTCGCCATATTAGCTCATCCCCCTGTTTGAAGGTTCCGCTCGGAACGGGTTCAAAGGAGCTAAACCATAAGACCTCTGACTGGAGGCGTTTCGAAGCAGGCCGTAAGTTTAAATCATCATGATTCAATACAGCATAATCAGTCGGCTTCTGATTGCGAAACAAATTAAGCTTGGCTTCGAAATAGGCATCAAAAGACGCGTATCGATCCAGATGATCCGGGGTGATATTGAGGAAAACGGCTATGTCCGGCCGAAACGTTGGAGCCAACTCCAACTGGAAGCTACTCACTTCAACGACATTCCAAGTATTTGGCGAGGATGAATCCACGAAAGAGCTCAATGCCGTTCCGATATTTCCACCGACCTGGACTTCATACCCTGCCTTCCCCAGGATCTCCCCGATCAAGGTCGTCGTGGTTGTCTTTCCATTGGTGCCGGTAACGGCAATGATCCTTCCTTTTAAGAAACGAAATGCCAATTCCAGCTCTCCAATGATTTCAATTCCCCTGGCTCTGGCGTTTAGGAGTGGAAGAAGATCCAATCGAACGCCAGGGCTCACCACAATCAAATCCGATTCCAGGAAAGACGCCTCTTGATGACCTCCCGCCTCAATCAAGATTCCCTGTTCTTGCAAAAATCGAATTTCAGAGATCAACGATAACTCGGGTCGGACATCGGTGACTTTGACAACCGCCCCTTTTTTCTTGAGCAGACCTGCAACAGCGACGCCGCTCCGCCCCATCCCAACGACCAAAACTTTTCTGCCCCGAAAAAGATTTTCCATCAAATTGACTTAGAAGAAAGGCCAGCGGGCCGAGGAATCTTTAGAAAATGCATTGGGAATCGTTCGTTATCTCAGTTTCAAGGTCGTCAAACTGAACAATGCAAAAATAAGCGCGATAATCCAAAATCGAATGACCACTTTGGTCTCTTTCCAACCTAAGAGCTCAAAATGATGATGAATCGGTGCCATTCGAAAAATTCGCTTTCCCCGCAATTTAAATGAAGCCACTTGCATCATGACGGAGACGGCTTCGACAACAAAGACGCCTCCAATTGAAATGAGCAGAATTTCCTGCTTGATGATGACGGCAACGGTTCCAATAGCCCCTCCCAGGGCCAATGATCCCACGTCTCCCATGAAAACTTCTGCGGGATAACAATTGTACCAAAGGAAACCCAAAGAGGCCCCGACCAATGCCCCGCAGAAAATGGTCACCTCGGACACTCCTTGTAGAAACTGCAAATCAAGGTATCCCGCAAACCTCGAATTCCCCGTGGCATAAGTCAGCACCGTGAGTGCTCCGCCTGCAATGATCACGCATCCAATTGCCAGTCCATCCAATCCATCCGTGAGATTGACGGCATTCGAGGAGCCAACCAGGATCCAAGAAACAAAGAACAAGAATGGAATAAATGCCAATGGATACAGGAATGGCGAATACTTGAAACTTTCAATGAGAAGGCTCGGCGTGAATTGTTTGAAGAAGGGGATGATCAGGTTTGTTTTATAAGGACCGATTGAATGCAACCAAAGCAAGACAAGGCCGATGAGTAGACTCAAGGTCAGTTGCAGGAGTAGCTTCATCCTTCCAGTAAGGCCAAGGTTCCTCTTTCTCACAATCTTAATGTAATCGTCAGCAAAGCCGATTGCGCCAAAGCCTAGAATGGACATCATCACAATCCAGATAAAGGGGCTCCTGAGATCTGCCCACAAAATGGTCGGGAAAACGGTGCTTACAACAATTAAGATTCCCCCCATCGTTGGTGTTCCCGCTTTGACCTGATGGTGTGAGGGCCCCTCTTCGCGGATGTGCTGCCCGATTTGGAACCAGCGCAAACGTTCAATGAGCCACGGCCCCATGATGAGTCCTAGCGCCAACGCAGTCAGGCTGGCATACGCCGTCCGAAAGGTGCTGTACCGGAATACATTCAAAACGGTCAGATTCGGGAAAATCGGATAAAGCCATTCATATAGTAAGTGGTAAAGCATCCGTCCTCAGCCCTGCAATTTAGAAGAATGAAATTTCTGATTGAGAGCTTCCAATGCCTTCTCAGTTTTTACACCTCTGGAACCCTTGAGGAGGATCAAATCCCCTGGCCGGACTTCCTGGCACAATGCCTCGCCAGCCGATAGGGAGTCTTCAAAGAATCGGGCGCTGAAATGAGCGTTTCCGCGTTCACTCGCAGCACGAACGAGTTGTTCGGCCAGCCCCGAAACTCCAAAGATTAGATCGATTCCGCCCTCAGCGGCTAGGCGTCCGCACTCCCGATGGAATTTTTCTGCGGCGGGACCTAACTCTAGCATCTCGCCGGCAACCAGGATCTTACGTTGAAATCCAGGGACTCTTTTGAGAAACCGGATGACTGCCTGCAACGCCGCTGGATTGGAGTTGTAGGTATCGTTGATGACCGTAAAGCCATATTCAAACGTAAGAATTTCTCCGCGCCCAGCAACCGGTTTAAGTTGGAGCAACCGCTGGTCTATAGATTCAAAATCCATTCCGAGGTGATGAGCAACAACAATGGCAGGGAGACTATTCCATACGTTATGTTCCCCAATTAGAGGAAGACGCATCCGATGAGCCTTTGACTTGAAATTCAGTCGAAATGAATTCCCTTGAAGCCCTGCGAATTGGATGTGAGTCGCTCGATAGGTTGCCGGTGCCTCCACACCGAAGGTCAATACGATGCCCGGGAAGGCCCGTCCAAACTTGCGGACGTAGGGGTCGTCATTATTGAGGACTCCGACTCCCTCTTGGGAGAGACTTTCAATGAGCTCACGTTTCGCCGCCGCGATGCCCTGGATCGATTTGAAATTTGCAAGATGCACCGCTCTGACGTTCGTGACGACTCCTATATCTGGCTTAGCGATCTGACAGAGTTGGTGAATTTCTCCGGCGTGGGACATCCCCATTTCCATAACCGCAACCTCATGGTGTTCGGTGAGCCGCAACATGGAGAGAGGTAGTCCATACTCATTATTGAAATTGCCCATTGATTTGAAGACGCGGTACCTTGCTTCTAATAGAAAGCTGGTGATTTCTTTTGTGGTTGTTTTTCCATTACTCCCGGTAATACCTACCAGACACTTTCCCCATGTTTTCCGCACAGAAGTCGCCAATTGTTTGAGGGCCGTCAAGGTATCCTCAACATAAACGATCGGCCAAGCTGGATTCATCGGGACAGAAGATGCAGCGCTGGCGATAATCAGCTTAGCCCCTTTTGTTAGCGACTCGGAAATAAAGGAGTGGCCATCAAAATTCTTCCCCTGAATAGCGATGAAACAATCACCAGGATTCAGAGTCCTGGAATCAATAGAAAAACCTCCTGGGACAAGCTGTTCAGCCACTGTAAGCCTCACCGCTTGGACGGCTTGCGCAATGTCGGAGGCTGTGAGCTTCATCCAGAAAACCCTGTTTCATGCAGAACCCGACGGACTTCTTCACGATCGTCCAGGTGAATGGTGCCTTCAGGCAAAATTTGATCGGTTTCATGTCCTTTGCCTGCCAATAGCACAAGGTCCCCGGCCCTGGCTAAAGAAAGAATCCGGGCGATCGCTTTCTTCCGATCGGGTTCGATTACATAACGCGGCGGCTTCAATTCAAATCCTGCTTCGATTTCTGATAGGATCGTCGCTGGATTCTCTCCCCTGGGGTTGTCCGAAGTCACAATGCAAACATCGCTCAAACGTTCGGCCACGCGCGCCATTTGGGGTCGCTTCCCACGGTCTCTTTCTCCACCGCATCCGAAAAGAGCCAATACGCGGCTGGGCTTGAGTTGGCGTGCCGTCTGTAAGACTTTTTCGAGCGCATCAGGGGTGTGCGCATAATCGACGAAGATTGAAAACGGCTGACCTTGGTCGATCCGCTCGAATCGGCCTGGGATAGAAGAACAAGCCTCGATACCCTGGAGGAGAGAGGCATCGTCAAAGCCCAAATCGAATCCCACCGCAAGAGCTGCGAGAACATTGGATTGATTGGGCCTCCCGAAAAGCGGCGTCCGCACCCGGAGTTGTCCTCTGGGGGTCTGCACAAGAAGCTGCATACCATGGGAATCGATGTGAACTTCGGTGCCACGAAAATCAGCTACGGAATCGGTAGAATAAGTGAGACAACGTCCGGCACAAATCTCCTCCAATTGGGCTCCATAGAAATCATCGCGATTGATGACGGAAGTTAAGGGTGGAGCGGCCCCGGTCCCGAGGAAAAGCCTTTTCTTGGCTTCAAAATAACTCTGCATCGTGATATGAAAATCCAAATGGTCCTGGCTCAGGTTCGTAAAAACAGCTGTACGAAACCGAGTTGCATGCGCCCGCTCCAGAGCGAGAGCATGCGAAGATACCTCCATGACGGCAAAATCACATTTTTGTCGGACAAAATCTGCTAATTTCTCTTGCAAGTCCAGACTCTCTGGGGTTGTTCGGGCGTTGACTGTGGCACCTTCGGGTCCACGATACTCGATCGTACTGATGAGACCGCAACGGGCGCCGCTCGCTTTCACGATGGATTCGATGAGATAAGCGGTTGAGGTCTTACCATTCGTTCCCGTGATCCCAATCAAACGAAGTCTTTCGCTCGGTTGCCCATAGTAATAAGCGGCTAAAGATGCCAGTGCTTGTCGGGCATTCCTTACTTGTACCCAGCAGACCCCACAATCATTGGGTCGAGAGTTTTCTGAGACAACAGCGATCGCACCCTTTTCAATGGCTTGTTTGACATAGCAATTTCCGTCGGCTTTTTCACCCCGGATTGCTACAAATATGGAATTGGGTTTTATCTTTCTAGAATCGTAAGCCAACCCCTCCAGTTTTAGCTCGGGCAATCTCTGTCCCGATACATACCCTAAATTCCTCAGTAAATCATCAAGTTGCATTGCTTCCCGATAGACAGTCTGGCAATCATTTGTTCCGATTCAACCTGACAACAATTCGAGTTCCTAGATTTACCCGAGTGGCCGGTCCCGGCGACTGCTCGATAACAAAACCTGATCCATGAGGGCTTAAACTCAATCCCAATTTATTGACTTCTGAAATAGCTGTACGCAACGACCTACCACGGAGATCTGGTACCATGATGGCAGCCGTCCCTGCTGACACATCTTCTTCAAGGAGTTTGTCCTGAGGCTCAGTAAGAGTAGCCGGAAGTTTGGTTTCAGCGACTTCCGGACTGGCGGATTGTTCAATATCTGAGGCTAAGTCGAGAGGCTCAAACTGATCTTCACTTAAATCAGGGAGATTGGTTTGGGGGGGATGTGTTCCGGGTTTTATCGAGCGTTGGTTGGGTTTCAAATCCTGATCCGGAAGGATTGAAAGATAACGCAACGTCTTTTGGGCGATTTTCTGGAAAACAGGGGCAGCCACCTCTCCGCCATAATACTTTCCATGCGGTTCATCAACCGTGACGACAATTGCGAACGCTGGTCTTTCAATCGGAGCGAAGCCCACAAACGAAGCGATAAAACGCGTATGGGAGTAGTGTCCATTGGGATCAATTTTCTGAGCCGTACCTGTTTTACCGGCCGCGGTAAAACCTTCCAGCTGAGAGGCTTTCCCCGTTCCCTTATTGACAACACCCTTTAGCATCTCCTTGATAAGTTGAGTGGTCCGTGGACTGAGAATCCGTGTTTGAGGAGACACCGGTTCATAGCCAACTTTCTCGAGCTCGTTTGAACTTGGTTTCAAAAGAATTCTCGGTCTTACATGGAATCCCCCGTTTGCGATTGCAGAAACAGCAGAAACCAATTGCAAAGGTGTTACGCCAATCCCTTGACCCATCGAAATATTGGCCAATGTAACGGCCGCCCATTCCGACGAGGGATGAAGCAGCCCTCTGGCCTCCCCCGGAAGCTCGATATCCGTTGTAGATCCAAAACCAAAGGATCGAATGTATCTTTCAAACCGCTCCTTCCCCACCCGAAATCCAAGTTGCACGGCTCCAATATTACTCGAGTAAGCCACAATGTCGCGTACCGTTAAGAGACCATAAGATTTGTGATCACGAATTCGATATTTGCCCACGACAATGGAACCATTCATGCAATTGATAGTTTCGTCCGGCTGGGCCAGATTTTCTTCCAGGGCGGCTGAAGCAGTAATGATTTTGAAAGTTGAACCGGGTTCATAAATAGACAGGATTGCGCGATTCCTCCAAGCTTCGCGGGGATATTTGGCATAAAAATTCGGATTGTATGTAGGGACACTTGCCATAGCCAGAATTTCTCCGGAATACGGCTCCATCACAATGGCGGTTCCACCTAGTGCCTTGGATTTACTGACTTGTTCAGCAAGCTCTTGCTCGGCGATATATTGAATGGATTGGTCCAATGTCAAGAAAAGGTCGTCTCCAGGGACCGGCGCTTTTTCAACACTACCAAAGGATCGCTGCTTCGCGTCCGTTTTCAGCAAGACTTTACCCGGGATTCCTCCTATCTTCCTGTCAAACGCAAATTCAATTCCACTCAACCCCTCATTATCCATACCGGCATAGCCCACAACGTGAGCACCTAATTCCCGATTGGGGTAAAATCGTTTGCTCTCCTTCTCAAAGTATATTCCGGGTATTCCCAGATTCTTGACCCGGGCACTTTCAGCATCATCCATTTTCCGTTTGATCCAAACGAAACCTCTCTCCACATTCAACTTATTCAAGATCTCCTGCCGATTCATGCCTAATGCTTGAGCAAGCTTTGTTGCTGCGCTTCCTTTCCCAGGGATGTCCTGAGTCACGGCATAGATCGAATCTACCGCAACGCTGACGGCGAGTTCGTGACCATTGCGGTCATAGACTGTCCCTCGTTTGGGACTGATCTCAAGAGATCGACTCTGCTGGCGCTTAGCGCGTGCACTGAGCTCCCCATACTGAAAGACTTGGAGATCGATCAATCGAAAGACGAGCACGGCTACCCATGCCAAGAAGAATCCACTCAAAACGAAGATCCTGAGATGAAATCGATCTTGAGCTCGTGAGGCCATGAGCGTTCGCCAGGGAATTGATCAGATCAAAAAAAGGTGCAAGCGATTAAAGAAACTACCGAATGGCTGGCAGTATGACCATCCCCACGTTTGTCGGCACTTTGTCTCTACTGGCTAATTGCGTGACGGGGGGTTCCGTTGGGAACGTTGTTGGAAGTATGACAAGCTGGTTGGTTTGGGGTGCAACAAGCCCCAAATCTCTACGGGCAATCAGGTCTATTCGTTGCGGGCTGCGAAGAGAAGCCCTCTCTAGCTTCAGCTTATGATTTTCTTCTTCTAGGCGGCTGACTTCTTTCTTGAAAGACTCGTTTTCATAACCGCCACGAAGAATTTCAAAATGTTGCCAAGCCAAAAAAAGAAGAATGAGGAGACAAAAAACTCCCAGACTGATGAGCACAAAGCATTCTTTTGTCCGCCGATAGTCCACCTCTTTTCTTAGGCGGGAGTTATCGATGTGTTTGACAATGTAAATTTCTGTCACAGAGCCTCCTCACTTGACCCATTCACTCGCAGCGCATTGGTCAAACTTGATTGGAATTAGATTTTTTCGGCTACGCGAAGCTTGGCGCTTCGCGAACGGGGATTTACACCAATTTCTCCCTCCGTTGCCATAACTGACTTTTTGGTGATCACTTTTAAAACCTTCCTTTTGCCGCATTCGCAGCGTACGACCCCTGGGAAACAACTACATTCTTGAGTTAAAGACCTCAGAGTTACTTTCACGATGCGATCTTCCAGCGAATGGAAACTAATGATCGCAATTCGACCACCCACCTTCAGCAGGTCTACAGCTGAATGAATAAATGGTGCGATTTTGCCAAGTTCGTCGTTCACAAAAATCCTTAGAGCCTGAAAAGTTCGCGTTGCCGGGTGTATCCGTTCCCGACTTCGGGAATGCACTGCCCTGCTAATGACGGAGGCCAATTCCCGCGTCCCATGAATGGGTCTGGACCTGACGATGGCCCTGGCAATGCTCCTGGAGCGGTGTTCTTCTCCAAATTGGAAAATGAGGTTGGCCAAATCCTTTTCCGGATATTGGTTGACGACTTCGTCAGCCGTCAGGGCCAGATTGTGGTCCATCCTCATGTCAAGGGGGCCATCCTTTTGAAAGCTAAATCCACGCTCCGCCCTCTCCAATTGCAGCGATGAAACTCCCAAGTCGGCTACAATCCCGTCACATTCGGTAAAACCTCTTTGCCTGGCAATCTCTTTGAGGTCGGCAAAGTTTGCATGGACGACATGATAACGGCCTCGAAACCTGGCTAAACGCTGAGAGGCGATGAAGAGTGCCTCTTCATCACGGTCAATCCCGAGCAGTTCTCCACGATTTCCTGAGGCCTCCAATATGCCTTCGGCATGACCTCCCAAGCCGATCGTTGCATCAATGTAGAAACCACCCGGTAAAGGACGAAGAAATTCAAGGACTTCTCTCAAAAGAACCGGCGAGTGCCTGATTGGATCGGCGGGAGGTTCTTGCTCCAATGCTGAGGGCGAGTAGTTGAGAACTTGCCTCGGAATTTCGTAGTTACTCTGTGAGCGAGCCTGAGTGGTTCGGTGTGACATCAGATTCCAAGTTTGGACAATGCTTGTTCATGCTCTTCACTAAAGGGTAACTCGTCTAGCTGCCGTCGCAGTATTTCAGCGTTCCAGATTTCAAGGTACTTCAAATGCCCTTGGACACTCACTTCATTTCGAACCTGGGCAGAATCGCGAAGCAGTACGGGTATCAAGATCCTTCCTTGATTATCCATGGTGGTCATTTGCCCATAGTAGTTGGTGTTCCTTAAGAAGACCTTCACGGCCGGATCGGATTGAGGTAAGGAAGCGAGCTTCTGCTCAATCTCATTCCAGATTGGAAATGGATAGAGACGAACGCAATCCCCTCTCAGGCTGGTAACATAGAATTCGTTCCCAAATTCCTGCTCAATTTCCGCCCGGAAGATAGAAGGAATCTTGACCCGGCCTTTCTCATCTACTTTTGCTGGAGCATTCCCTCTAAGCATACGTTCTCATGGATGGTTTTCCTCCAAGACTTGACCAGAATCCACAAATGCCAAGTTTTTAAAGAGAAAAACCCTCTCTACTCCACTTTAGTCCATTTTATTCCACGGCCGGACTATACAAACCACCATCGACCAAAGTCAAGAAATATTTACAGTTTTTTTGTTTTTTTTTGAAATTTGTGGCCGATTCTTAGACGGGTCTTTCAATAGCCAGTCTCAACCACCTGAAATAACAGGAATTAGGCTAGTCAATCTATGACTATTTTGGCCTGTGGAATACACCCCTTATGGGGGAAATATAGTTCGAAAATGTTTACCACTTGCATCGCCAAATTCTCTATGGATCCATTAAAGCCACTGATCCAATATATATGGAGCAGGAAAGGCGGACAAAACTCAAGAAAGGTCTTCCATTTCTTGTGTTTATGGTAATATGGCACGCTTGATTGAGGACAGATCAGGATTGGATGGTGTAGTATCACCTGGGGGAGAAGGTTTTGAAAGCTGGAATTATTGGATTCCCTTTGGTTGGGAAGACCACATTATTTAAGATTCTGACAAAAGCGCTTGTCGATACGTCCAAATTTGGCATTGGCAAGGCGGAATCACATATCGGCATTGCCACAGTTCCTGACTCCCGTCTCGAATTCCTTTCCAGCCTTTTCAACCCCAAGAAAACCACTCACGCTACAGTCGAATACATCGACATCGCCGGCCTGGTAAAAGGAGATGCTAAGAATGTGTCCCAATTGGGGAACGTCAAGAATGTTGAGGCCTTGGTTCATGTGGTTCGATTATTTGAAGACGATCTGATTCCCCATTCTGACGGTACTCTCGATCCTAAAAGAGACATCAGCAATCTTGAACTTGAATTAATCCTTTCGGATCTTTCAATCATTGAACGTCGGTTGGAACGCCTTGAGAAGGATTTGAAGAAGAGCAAAACCCCCGACGCAGAAAAGGAATTTGAGCTACTGAAGGCATGCAACACTTGGTTGGAAGCCGAGAAGCCGTTACGGGCGATGGAACTGACTGAGGATCAGCGAAGGATTCTGCGTGGATTCATGTTTCTTTCCGAAAAGCCAATCCTACATGTTCTCAATCTTGCCGATGACCACGCTCGAGAAGTCGACCGAGCGGTTGAGGCCTATCAATTCCAGGAACTGGCCGCCCTTCCGAACGTTGGAATCACGGCGGTCTGCGGGAAGTTGGAATCAGAACTGGTTGAGCTGTCTGGCGAGGATCTTCAAGAGTTCCTGGCGGATTACGGGTTGAAGGAATCTGGATTGGACCGCTTGATTCGAGTGACCTATGAGTTGCTCGGATTGATCTCCTTCTTTACCGTAGGGGAGGACGAGTGCCGAGCTTGGACAATTCGACGTGGGACGACGGCCTTAAAAGCCGCGGGCGTTATTCATACCGACATTGAACGTTGTTTCATCCGGGCGGAAGTAGTGCACTACGACAAGTTACATGAATTAAAAACATTGGCCGCCGCACGTGAAAAGGGATCCCTCCGATTGGAAGGGAAAGAATATCCCGTCCAGGACGGAGACATCATTAACTTCAGACACAGCGGCTAACCCGACTCCTCCGCAAAGGTGGAGTTCTTACCTTCGATTTCTGCTAATTCATATTCATAGATTTAAATGACATGTTGCCTCTTACCTACAGCCTATTTTTTGGCGCCGTTGCTTCCCTGGCAAACTTCTTCGGCGGGCTCATCATTGTTAATGCAAATGGGCACCGTGAATATCTGAAGTACTTCCTGGCATTCGGGGCTGGATTCATGTTGGCGGCCGCGTTTCTTGAGATGGTCCCCCGCAGCATGGAACTGTTCCCGCATTCCCCGGGACTAATCTTGACCGGATACTTACTCGTTCATCTCTTCGAACATAGTTTTGCCCCGCATTTTCATTTCGGCGAAGAGATTCACAAGGAAGAGCTCATTGATCCGCGCGTGGGCATTTCCGCACTGATTGGCCTTCTCTCCCACACGTTTTTTGATGGAGTCGCCATTGCTTCGGGATTTATTATTTCCTACCGTCTTGGGATCATCATGTTTATAGCCATTATCCTGCACAAACTACCCGAAGGATTTACGGTATCCTCGATCATGATGGCTTCCGGAAGAAGCAAAGCTTCATCTCTGATGGCCGCTGCAGGACTGGGAGTGGCAACGATGGCCGGTGTCCTGGTCATGAGTGCCGTTCAAGGTCTGGTCAAATACGGACTTCCTCTGTCTGCTGGAGTAACTATTTACGTCGCGGCTTCTGACCTGATGCCCGAAGTCAACGAGGAGCCTGGAGTAAGGCTCGCCTTTTCCGTTTTCGGTGGAGTGATCCTATTCATCACGACCCGCTCCCTGCTCGGATTTCTTTGAAGACCGTGGAATTCTTGCGATGCATGCAAGTGCTACGGGGTGTAAACTCGTGGGAGTTGCGATAGCCGGGAACGCTCTTTCCGGCCGGCCCTGGCGGGGCCAGCAACAACGCAGACTCGCCCGATTAAGTACGAGCTCTTCCACTCCACTAATCTCTTCTTCTCTCTAACACCAAAAATAGTTACCATCCGAGATTCTCTCAGGCTACGTTTCTTGGATTAGATTAAGACTGTCATGAGCGGTTTCTTCACAAAGGAAAGCATCATTGCTAAACCGGGATTCAACCGTTGGCGAGTCCCGCCAGCATCGGTAGCCATCCATCTCTGCATTGGCTCGGTCTATGCCTGGAGTATTTTTAATCCTGCCTTGACTCGGGTTCGAGGCGTTGTGGTCAGTGGGCCAGGAGATTGGACCCTGAAGCAAGTCGTGTGGATTTTCACCGTAGCTATCGTGTTCTTGGGGATCTCCGCATCGTTCGCCGGAAAATGGTTGGAGAAAGTAGGTCCGCGAACAGTTGGCATGGTTGCCGCTGTATGCTGGGGAGGAGGGTTTCTTCTTGGCGCCCTTGGCATTTGGCTCCATCAATTATGGCTCCTCTATCTTGGTTACGGCGCAATTGGGGGCTGTGGACTGGGTTTAGGGTACGTCTCACCTGTGAGCACACTCATTCGTTGGTTTCCGGACCGGCGTGGCATGGCGGCAGGCATGGCCATTATGGGTTTCGGTGGGGGCGCGATCATTGGAGCTCCTCTCAAAGAATTTCTCATCCAACATTTCTATCGGGCACCTGAGTATTTGGGTCGATTGGGGGAAATTGCTCTCATCACGACGGCGGGAAAGAGATTTGCTTCGATCTCTGGCCAACTGCGTGAGGTGGTGATCGTTGGTCCCAAAGATGTGTCTCAGATGATTGTACCAGGACCTGAAGGAGTCTACGTTGGGGGGACAGGGCAAGTCGGGGTGGCAGAGGCTTTTCTTGTTTTGGGAATTCTGTACTTCTTTATCATGGTGCTCGCGGCCTTGACTTATCGAATCCCGCCTGAGGGCTGGCGTCCCCAGGGATGGAATCCCCTCGAGAAACATCTTGCCCAACGGAAAATGATCAGTGTTCACAATGTCCATATTGATGAAGCACTCACGACACCTCAGTTCTATCTGCTCTGGATTGTCCTCTGCTTCAACGTCACTGCTGGAATCGGTGTTCTGGGAGTGGCGAAGACAATGATGACAGAAATCTTTGGGACGACATTGCCAAAGACTGTTAATGCAGGTTTTGCGGCCACCTATGTTTTGATGATTAGCCTATTCAACATGGGGGGACGCTTCTTCTGGGCGAGTGTCTCTGATTACATCGGTCGTAAGACAACCTTTACAATTTTTTTTGTCTGTGGAATTGTGCTGTACCTGTCTATTCCTTATACAGCGCACCAGGTCAGCGTGTCACCCTCGATTGTTTGGCTAATCTATTTCTATTCGGCCACCATGATCATATTCACCATGTACGGGGGTGGCTTTGCAACGATTCCTGCATATCTGGCGGATCTCTTCGGCACGCGGTTTGTAGGGGGAATTCATGGAAGACTCTTAACAGCCTGGAGCACTGCAGGAGTTTTGGGTCCCTTGGCAATCACCTCCCTGCGCGAGAGATCGCTCCAACGATCGATTGAGCAATTGGCCAGGCAAGTCAACCCGGCAGATTTTGCCGCCCATTTTGGGGCACCCGTCGATCAGATCCAGACGCTTGTTGCTCAAAAGACCGTGACTCTTTCCAAGCTCATGGAAATCGCTCCTCCGGGCACCGTCGACCCAGCCAGTATTCTCTACAATTCAACCATGGAACTGATGGCCTGCCTTCTCGGTGTTGCGCTGATCGCCAATCTGCTGGTTCGGCCCGTTGATCCCAAGCACTATATGCCGGAGTGAGTCATCTAAAAGCCTTTTAATCAAGTGGGAAGAGTCATCTGAACAGTCTGTCCTGCATTTCTTGCACCACATAATGATCTTACGAACACGAAAGCCATCCCATTCAACAATGCAGAAATGTCCTCCCATAAAAAACGTGAACCAGATCTGGCTAATTGTAGTACTGGCCCTCATATGTCATTGGGGTTCTCAAGCCACTTGGATGCCGCCCCAATAACACTTTATCCCGATCGTCTGCGCTGTGAGTACCTTAAGGACCCGGTTAGGAATTGATGTCCAAAGGCCGCGTCTGAGTTGGGAACTGCAACCACTTTCGCCGACGGCTCGAAGCCAGAAACAATCAGCCTACCAAGTCATCGTTTCCTCAAGCGAACTCTCTCTGAAACAAAACGTTGGCGATCTGTGGGATTCCGGCAAAATCAACTCTGATCAGTCCATTCATGTCCCGTATGGCGGTAAACATCTGCCCTCCCACCAGGTTTGCTGGTGGAAGGTGCGTGTCTGGGATGAAGGAAACCGAGTGTCTGCATGGAGCTCACCTTCCTTCTGGACCCTGGGACTATTAAAGCCAGGAGAATGGAAAGCTCAGTGGATTGGATATGACGCCGGAGAAAAGCCAGTCGAGTTTACTGAGCTGACCCAGTCATCGTGGATTCACCATCCTGGCTCTGAATCGGCAGCCCTTCTTCCAGAGGCCAAGACCTATTTCCGACGGCAGTTCGTTATCCCGAAAGATAGAACAGTCACTCGCGCACTCTGCGCCATGGCCGCGGTCGACAGCTTCAACCTTTATATCAATGGTCAAGAGGTGAATTTTGGATTTGACCGAAAGTCCGTTGAATTCAGCCAATGGTCAAAGATCGTCGATTTATTGGCATTCAAGGGAAATTGGGGGCAAGTGGTCGAGACCAATGAATTGCAGCCAGGAACAAATGTTCTGGCAGTTTCGCTCCGAAACCCCAAGAGCGCGAGCCAGAGTTCCGGGGGCTTGATTGGCGCTTTGCATATCGAATTCTCGAATGGCGAGCAGATGAGTGTTCGCACCGACAGCAATTGGAAGTCTTCTGACCAGGAGGTCGCAGGCTGGCAGGACAAATTATTTAATGATTCAAAATGGGTCCTAGCCCAGCAACTGGGACCTTACGGCATCGGAGCCCTGGGGGGAAATGCGCTCTGAATTTCGCCGGCTACCGGCTCGACTGTTACGGCGAGAATTTGTTCTGGAAAAGAAAATTAAGCGGGCCACGGCATATGTTTCCGGGTTGGGGTTTTATGAATTTTACCTGAATGGCCAAAAGGTTGAGGATCACTTCATGGATCCAGGGCTAACGGAATACAGCAAGCGAATCTTCTATAATACCTATGAAGTCGCCCCACTCCTCAAAACAGGAACCAACGCGGTCGGTATCATTTTAGGAAATGGCCGTTTCTTTGCCCCTCGGATTCGTATTCCTGTTGAAACCAAGTCATTTGGTTATCCAAAGCTCCTGTTTGAGATGCGTATCGAATACGAAGACGGATCCATCCAGCAACTGATCAGCGACGAGAGTTGGAAATTAACCATCCAAGGTCCCATTCTGGCAAACAATGAATACGATGGCGAAGAGTATGACGCCCGGCAAGAACAAACTGGCTGGGCCGAGCCAGGGTTTGACGATTCCCGCTGGCAAGCCTGTCCAGCGGGTAAAAGCTCCCGGTGGGATTCTCGAGACCCAGCTGATGGAACCGATCCGAGTCACCCAGATCATCCATCCCGCGTCGCTCAAAAATCCAAAACCAGGAATCTATGTTCTTGATATGGGGCAGGCCTTTTATGGTGTGGTGCGACTAAAGGTCTCAGGGCCGGCCGGGACACGCGTCGAGCTGCGAACCTCCTTTAATGTGCGCCCTGATGGGCTTTTGAAAACTGAGAATGACCGAAGCGCACGCAATAAGGACGTCTATATTCTCAGCGGTCGTGGTGTTGAGACCTGGTCTCCGCGATTCAAAGGGAATGCTTATCGTTTCATCCAGGTCTCCGGGTTTCCGGGAACGCCAACACTCGAAAATTTCGAAGGACTGGTTCTCCATACAGACATGGAGCCGGTGGGAACTTTCAATTGTTCCAACCCACTGATTAATCAAATCTACTCTAATACGCGTTGGGGAACACGGATGCAGAACCGGAGTACCCCCATGGATCCCGATCGGGATGAGCGACAAGGTTGGTCCGGCCACCCTGCCAAGACCTCAGAAAGCGAAGCCTTTGTCTATAACGTGGCATCATTTTATTCCAATTGGCTGAAGAGCGTCCGTCTCGATCAACATATAGATGGGTCTCTTCAGGAGGTTTCACCCGGCTACTGGACATTCAATTCACGAGGCACAATCTGGCCGGCCATCGCGACGATCATTCCAAACTGGTACTACGATTTTTATGGTGACTTGCGTGTCCTTGAAGACAACTACGAGGCGATGAAGAAATGGGTCCTGTACCACGTTAAAAGTCACCAGAAATCCGATTTCACAATTGATCATAGAGCCTATGGAGACTGGGTTGATGCAAGCACGATTGGCCGCGACCATGCCTCATCGGGTCATGGGAGCACGTCGGTCCCCCTCATCTCTACAGCCTATCACTACAACAACTGCCGGCTGGTGGCGAGAGCGGCACAGCTATTGGGAAAGAAGGAAGATGAAGAATTTTTTGCGGATTTGGCTAATAAGATCCAAGTCGGATTCAATAAACGGTTTTTCGACCCGCAGAAGAACCAGTACGAAAGCGGGACACAATTTTCATACGTTTTACCGCTGGCATTTGGTTTGGTTCCGCCCGCCTCTCGTGCCGCAGTGATCCAGAACCTCGCCGATGACATTCTGATCACACACCAGGGACACACCACAGTGGGCCTTCTTGGGATGCAGTGGTTGATGCAAGTGTTGACCGAGATTGGCCATCCGGAAATTGCTTTCACGATTGCCACTCAGACAACCCGTCCCAGCTGGGGATACATGATTTCCAAGGGAGCAACGAGTATCTGGGAACGCTGGGACAGCGATACGCAAGGGAGCGGGATGAATGGAGAGAGTCAGAAAATCCTTTCCGGTAATCTTGAGGCCTGGTTCTTTCAGACTCTGGCTGGAATTAATTACGACCCCGAACAGCCGGGTTTTCACCACGTCATTCTTCGTCCCCGCCCTGTCGGTGACTTGACCTTTGTCAACGCCTCCCACCGGTCGCTCTACGGTAAGATCAACAGCCAGTGGAAGATTGACGGCGGGAACTTTCTCTGGG
The DNA here is from genome assembly GCA_963810905.1 of uncultured Acidimicrobiia bacterium. Taxonomy (GTDB): domain Bacteria; phylum Acidobacteriota; class Terriglobia; order Versatilivoradales; family Versatilivoraceae; genus CAWBAT01. The sequence goes on from CAWEPG010000002.1 coordinate 196,445, forward strand.
ATGTATCTATCCCACCCAACACGACTGGAACTGTTTATATCCCAGCAAGGGATCGTCTTTCCGTGACAGAGGCACAGAGGCCAGCGGAGCAGTCCAGAGGGGTAAAGTTCCTACGCTATGAAGATGGAAACGCAGTTTACGCAATTGGATCCGGAAACTATTCTTTTCGTTCTTCACAATTCGCTCGGCCACGCTGAAAGATCTCCCGACTCGTCTCCCCTTTTTTAAGGGGGGCTTCAGGGGATTGGGCCTTCGGATCCTACGAACCCAATGATTTATCCTCACGTCCCAAACCGGGGCGGGCGTGACTTTCGCAGCCCCGCAGACATACTTGGACGTATCGTTGCAGCCTATCCTGCAACTGGTTAAGCTCCAACGTTTGGCTTATTCTCTCTTGTACTCAAGCCATGTTTGGAGTCACAATCTTGAAGTACATGAGGATCCAAACATTTAAGCAAACTGGTGAATTCAGCATAGGCTGCAGGCAATAAAGCCTACACCGATAGCTTATAGAAGTGCCGCGGCACGTAGCCTGCTAACCAAAATGAACCCGTGCTGTCCTTTCGCGACACTCATCTTTACCCTCGTGTTGAATTGCACAGCTTCGGCAGATTCGACGCCTCGAGATAAATCTCCCTCAAAAGGAAAATAAAAGTTGGCGTCAGTTGATTGGCAGGAGGCAAGGATACTGGGAACCAAAATTCTGATTCGAAGTTCTAAATTCAAGGCTGAAGTGATGGCTAACGAAGCAGGAGAGTTCGTATCCGAAGTTCCCGTGGGCGTATTATGAAGTAAGCGCGCAAAGCGAATGGTTCAAGAAATTCCGTCAAAAGGGTATCAGATAGAGTCAGGCCAAACCAAGTCTGGTGAAGATTCAACTCACAGTTACACCGACAATAATCAAGGTGCCTCGTGACGGCATCTATTTGTGACGAGGTATCGTCTTACTGGCGGGGTGCTGCCGACCAATGAAAAGCGCGGCGGCTGAGCGGCGAGTTGTTAGACGGCAACCACACCTTAAATAGAGGCACAAGAATGGGGAAGATCATTGGTGTTGGGTTCTGGGCGTTGGCTCTTTCGAGATGACGGTAAATCCGCCACTCTCACGCTCCGTGATTTTAAGATAACGACGAACGGCGTCGTCATTGCGACCTACGAGCCAGCGATCATTGGTAAAGCCGTCTAAAAACCGGCTGCATCGGCCGGCGCTGCGCGCCGCCGTTGAACCGGAGGGTTAGGTATCCAGATGGACGACGCCACCATTCGAGTACAAAGTCACAAACAGCCATGGACCGAAGTTCTTAAAACCCAGTCTATCGAGGATCTGCCACTTGACTGAGAAAGACCGTCTAACCGAAGTTGTTAACACCTTCCCAACTCGGCCCGATGAACGTCCAAAAACCGTTGGACCCGTGCCAAACCGTCAGGTGAACCAATTTCCAGAGGACACACAATGGGAAGAAGATTTGTTTGCTTATATCCAGACCTTTGATGGAATTGAAGTAGGGCCGACCCATATTGCTGGGGATGGTGGCCAGCGAGCTTTTTTTCTCCCTCAATATGATCACCTACGTGGTTTCCAACACCGCTTTTTGGTGGACAATGAGTTTGCCCACATTCACAACCATGAAAGTAGCAGTTTGCACGCTGTGCTCCCTGAAGAAATTGGCCAACTAATAACCGAAAAGAAATGGGGGGAGCCACACCCTCTAGCGGTACTTGGTCGCATCAGCAACACAAACCATTTGTTGTATGGTGCCAGAAACAAACACGAAACGGAGCAATTGAAGGTCCTGCTGCGAATATCATATTTGTTCGCCTCCAGCCAATGGTGACGTTTACCGCTTTTGTTTTGGGGTAACGCCCAGCGAGAGGTAATCTTGCTGGATGAACATGTGAAACAGCCGCCTAACACGGGCGCGCAAAAAGCGCGCGTCGGTTAACATTTTCGTTAGGCGGTTGGAACGGGACGAGACTTCTAAGGATTGAGGTCACGCATGAAGGGACCAGCAACTATCAAAACTGACCGCCTCATCCTCAGGCGGCCGCAGGTCAGTGATGCGCTCGCAATATTCGAACGGTACGCAGGTGATCCGGAAGTTACGCGCTTTTTAGGCTGGCCCAAGCATCGATCCCTTGCAGATACCGAGGCTTTCTTGAAGGTCAGCGACTCTGAATGGGAACGGTGGCCGGCCGGCCCGTATCTAGTCCTGTCGCGGGCCGACGGCACGGTGTTGGGCAGTAGCGGCTTTACATTTGAAACTCCGTATCGTGCGGCGACTGGTTATGTACTGGCCAGGGATGCTTGGGGGCAAGGATATGCAACTGAGACGCTTCGCGCGATCAAGGAGGTCGCACCAGCGATCGGGATTCTGCGACTCTACGCTCTCTGTTACCCAGAGCATCGAAAATCCTGGCGAGTGCTCGAAAAGTGTGGTTTCGAGCGAGAAGGAATGTTGCGTAGTTATGTGGAGTTACCCAACTTGCAGGCGGGTGCATTCGACGTCCTGTGCTACGCGACCGTGTTTCGCATTGACGCAGAGCAACACAAACACGCGAGCTAACAGGACGCTGGAGTGAATGCCCGCTGAAAGCGGCGGGTATGGCACTGCTCTCACTCGTTGGACGTGAGGTTTCTTATTCTTTAAAGAGTTGTGATGCGTTCTGCTCTTGATCAGCCAGAAATGCTGCTAGCCGCGTGGAGAACTAACAACCGCGTCACCGTTTTCCTCGTCGAACACTTACCCCTCGAGCTATGGGGAGCTACAGTGCCGGGGGCTCCTCGACGAACCGTTCGGATGATCGCCGGCCACATCCACAATGCTCGGTGTATGTGGATCAAGACGCTGGGAAAGGAACACGGCATCGCGGTGCCGCGAGCCGTCAATCGACACAAGGTTGGACCGAAGGAGCTGATTCCAGCACTAGGCCACAGTAGCCGCGGCATTATCAGTTTGCTGACGCTCGGTTGTGACCAAGGGGGTGCAATCCCAGCCTCATCGTCATATACTTGGCGCAACCTTCCTCTCGACGTCGGGCATGTCTTAACCTATTTCGTTGCGCATGAAGGTCACCATCGCGGGCAGATTGTCATGCTCGCCCGCCAATTGGGCTATCGTTTGCCCGTGGAGATTACTGGTGGTCTTTGGCATTGGTCGAAGCGCGCCAAGGAGGCTCTGAGCTAGATTTCGCTGACGCCGAACAAATCGTTGAACCGGAGCGCGGATAACCTCTTTCTCAACTTGTTGTATAATTCGACTGCTAAACCTAAACTGCTGCGCCCGGTCAACTCGGACGCTAGGCCGTCAAGGAAGTGGATTGAAAGCCCCGCGGAAGTAGGCGCGGAGAACAGCAGGTGAGGATTCGACGCATGGCTGAAATTTTAGGCGAACCGAGACAGGCAGATGGCTTGCCACGTCACGCCCGCTGGGTCCGGATCTCTCATTGGGTCGGGACCGTGAGTATCCTGACGCTTGCGTTCAGTGGTTTCGTGATCCTAATGGCTCACCCGCGCCTCTACTGGGGAGATGCCGGGAACGATCTGACACCGGCGCTCCTCGAGCTGCCGATCAGCCGCAACTACCAACACCGTGGCTGGGACAAGGTCACGCCTTTCTTCCAAGACGCCGCGAGCCCGGTCACCGCCAACCGGACCTACAATATCTTCAATCAGAACGGCTGGGGCCGGAGTTTGCACCTTCTGGCCGCGTGGTGCCTCGTGTTGCCGGGCGTTGTGTACCTCCTGGCCGGTATATTCGGCGGTCACTTCCGCTCGCACATCTGGCCCAAGGCCAACGAACTCGCGCCGCGTCTCATCTGGCGCGACGTCGTCAATCACCTGCGCTTCCGGATTCCGCCCGCTAGCGGTGGTCCGCACTATGCCTTGCTCCAGAAATGCGCATATTCGTTGGTGGTCTTCGTAGCGGCGCCGCTGATAGTGGTGACTGGCCTGGCAATGTCGCCGGCGGTGACCGCCGCATATCCCTCTCTGTTGCACGTGTTTGGCGGCTTTCAGTCCGCGCGCACAATCCACTTCTTCACCTTTACGACGCTTTTGCTGTTCGTGTTCGTGCATGTCGTGATGGTCATTAAGTCCGGATTCAGACGTCAGATCCGGGCCATGACCGTGGGAGAATGATATGAAGACCACCAGGCTCATTACTCGCCGCCGGGCGATCATCGCTGGATTGGCCTCTGCCGGCGGATTCATCCTTACACGTTACCCGAAAGATCTGCCACCCACCTACGGTAACCTGTTGCGGATGGGTGATACCCTCACCTATGCGGCGCATCGCGCGCTCTTGCCGCAACAATCGCTTGTGAGGGAATACAGTCACAAGGATATCACTTCGTTTCCCGCTACGGGGACCACGAACCCCGGTGTCAGCGAAAAGTCGGCGCTCGGCGACGCTTATCGTCGGCTGCAGAGCGGAGCATTCGGCGATTGGCGGCTTTCGGTTGAGGGCCGCGTGGCCACGCCGCGAACATTCTCACTTGCCGAGCTGAAAAAGCTCCCGTCGCGGACACAGATCACGCGACATACGTGCGAGGAAGGCTGGACCGCCATTGGCCAATGGACAGGCGTGCCGTTGAGTCTCGTGCTTGATGCAGCGGGCATCCTGCCGGTCGCCAGGTTCGTGGTCTTCTACTCATACGACGACTGGGTTGACAGCATCGACTTGCTCGACGCTCTGCATCCGCAGACGATCCTGGCCTACGGCATGAACGGGCGTGATCTCCCCATCCCGCACGGCGCGCCGGTGCGGCTGCGGGTGGAAAGGCAGTTGGGCTACAAGAGCATGAAATATCTGCAGCGCATCGTCGTGACGGACGAGTTCGACGACGGCGGCAAAAAGGGGAACATTCAGAACGGGTGGGCATGGTACACGGGGATCTAAGACGCTGCATTACATGCCGATCAACTCGACGTCGCTGTGGCGCCAACAGCGGTTCCCTCGCTTGGCTTGGCGCGGGTTTTCGGCAAGCCGTAAGGCCGCAACAGGAGAACTTCATCTCGACCATTACGCCATTCATTAGGCGGTACCCGGTGCTAACCTACTTCGCCCTTGTGTTCGCAATCTCATGGGGCGGTTTCTTCGTCGTGGTCGGTCCTCGCGGATTCTTGAGCACCAAGAAGACATCCGAAGAGCTGTTGCCGGTCGTGTACCTCGCGACGCTCGCCCCCACCGTAGCAGGGATTCTATTGACCGCCCTCGTCGATGGCAGGCCGGGCTTTCACGAGCTTCGATCCCGCTTGCTCAGGTGGCGCGTGGGCTTTCGCTGGCACCTGGTCGCGCTCCTGACAGCCCCGCTCCTGACGATTGCGACACTCATTGCGCTTTCGCTCAAGTCCCCAGTATTTCTCCCCGCCATAGCCACTATCGACGACAAGGCCGGCCTGCTGCTGACCGGCATCGGAGTAGGACTTTGGGTGGGCTTCTTCGAGGAGCTAGGCTGGACAGGATTCGCCATACCAAGGCTGAGGCTGCGTTATGGTGTCCTTACCACCGGCCTCATCGTGGGCCTGCTGTGGGGAGCGTGGCATTTCCCTCTCTTCTTTGGAAGCGCGAGTTCCTCCGGACCGGTCTCGCCAGCCTGCTTCCTGGCCGTGCTCCTCTTCTCTTTCTTGCCACCCTACAGAGTGCTCATGGTATGGGTCTACGACCGTACCCGGAGCTTGCTCATGGCGATGCTCATGCACGCGCCTCTCGCAGCCAGCCAGCTGATCCTCATACCTCTGGCGATATCAGGGGTGCCCCTCGTCACCTATAACCTCATATTCGCCGCCGCGCTGTGGGGAGTCGTTGCAGCGGTCGCCGTTGCCAACCGCGGGCAGCTTTCGCGACAACCGCTCCGGAGGACTGTGGCTTGAAGGGGATAGCCCACTATCTTCTCCTTACCGACGTGGGTAGCCCTTCAAGGATATTTGGCTTGCGGCCTAACCCGCGAAAGGCAGCTGACCGGGGCGTAATGCACAGAATTTTGAGAATGAGAGAAAAGTTAAGAAAGAAGCAAGGAGAATCATTGGATGCAGAGTTTATTTCATTTAACAAGATCTCTTGCAGATGACTTCCTTTACGACAGGCTCTCGGAAACAGAGCAATCTCGGGTAACACTCCATTTGGAAGAATGTCAAGACTGCCGAAAACTGATACTATTTTCTATCACAGGTGCGGAGCGCCTGGTTGGTCTTCCTTCCGCCATTCAATTACCCAAGGTAGACGAAAAATATTTACGGCTTTGCCTAGAATGGATGCAAGGCTCAGGAGAAAAAATGGCAGGCGGGAAAAATGTTCTTTGGCCATAGCCAAATGATCCTCAACAATAGAATCAGGAGTTAGTTTTGCACCCTGAGGACAGGACTAACACGGGTTCAAGCCGCCTGGCAAGAAACTGCATTGTCTGAATCGGGATCGTTCGACGGACAGCGTACCATCATGACCAACTTGGACAGGGGAATCGTGATCCGACCCGCAACCATAGCGGACGCCTCCCTGGTGGCCGGTGTCTACAACCACTATGTCAAGGAAACGTCCGTGACATTCGAGGAAGAGGAAGTTTCCACAACAGAAATCGCTCGTCGAATCCAGGAGGTAGGATCCGTATCGCTGCCGTGGTTGATCGCCGAGCAAAACGCCAAGACCGTCGGGTATGCCTACGCGACCAAGTGGCACGCCCGCACGGCCTATCGATTCTCAGCTGAGATCACCGTCTATGTCGACTCCAGCCACAAGGGACTCGGAGTCGGCTCACGGCTATACGATCAGTTATTCCCGATCCTAAGGGCCCAAGGCATCCACGTTGTAATAGCGGGAATCGCACTGCCCAACGAGTCGAGCGTGGCCCTGCATGAAAAATTTGGTCTTTCGAAAGTGGCTCACTTCAAAGAAGTAGGCTTCAAGTTCAATCAGTGGATCGATGTCGGTTATTGGCAACGCACCCTCTAGGCCGTTGAACAAGGCGTTGAAGACGGACGGGCACTTCGTGCTGCGTCGGAGGAGAAGAAACATGCGGAAATTAGTTGTTTTCAATCACGTGTCACTGGATGGTTACTTTGTAGACGCGAACGGCAGCATGAGCTTTGCACACAAGGGCAACCAGGACGCAGAATGGGATGCATTTGTTGCAGGCAATGCCAGTGGCGGAGGCATGCTTTTGTTCGGCAGGATCACCTACGAACTCATGGCCAGCTTCTGGCCCACACCTTTTGCGGCAGAGAGTATGCCTGTTGTGGCCAAACAAATGAATAATCTTTCAAAGGTGGTTTTTTCGAGAACGCTGGACAAAGCATCGTGGAACAATACGAATCTGGTGAAGGGTGACTTGGCAGATGAAATACGAAAGATGAAGAAAGAGTCAGGAAAGGACATGGTGATTTTAGGAAGCGGCAGTATTGTTTCCCAATTGGCACAGCACGGTTTGATCGATGAATACCAAATAGTGGTGAATCCTATCGCGCTCGGCAAAGGTAGAACAATGTTCGACGGCGTTAAAGAGAGGGTGCCTCTGAAGCTGACAAAGACGCGGACCTTCGGCAATGGGAATGTCTTGCTCTGCTACGAGTCGATGACGTGAAGAGAGAACAGAATGACAGACTCACCTTCTTAAGTTAGGTAAACATGAAATGCGCGCCCTCTGACGAGTGAATTCAGGGATCAAGAGTATAACTGAGAGGGGCCAACCCGAGGCATCCAGCCGACCCTCTGTTCAAAGCGGGGGCTGACGGCTGATGCCTGATCGTCAAACGTTACGGGATGTCCGAATATCATCGGGGGAATTGAATATGCAGGCAAAGAACGCGCGCTTGGGTCAGCATTACCATATGCTGGCGGTTACAGGACAGGCATGTGGCGCTTTCTCGGCGGCCGTCGTGCTGGGTTTAACTGCAATTTTCTTCTTGCGGAACCCCTATTCTCCGGAGGCTCTGACAGGCGGTACCTTGTTAATGGGTCTAATGGCCCTTTTGGCCTTCATTGCCGGAGCTTCCGCGCTAACGAAGAGACCCGGTCCGTTGCTGTTCGTGTTTGTGTTTTCATTCGTTCCCGTAGGCACCTACCTCATTGTTACTCCTGGAGTGTTTCGGTGGATAGGAGTCGCCGATCTTGGCTACCTGGTGGCTGCTGTGTGCCTAGTCTCCGGCCGAGTGCAGTTGAAAATCGGGTTGGACCAAGAAAAATAGCTAATAAGCTTGAAGGTCTGTCCAGGAAAGACCAGGATTTTGGGCTTGATGTGCACTTTTTGGTCCCGAAAATGAAGACATTCGAATATGCCCTCTGGAATGGTTATCGGTCTTGACATTAGCCCTGCAGACCGATAGGCTTACAGTACTCACTGATCCGAGCCAGGAATTTCACATGTTAATCATAGCCCGAAGCAGACCAACAGGCTTTGACAGCCGGCATATCGATAGCTCCATCCAGATCATTCTCGGAATCTTGATGACCGGCAAGGTTGGACAGCGGTTTGGTGATCAGCCGGAAGTGTCACCTATTTCATCCACTGCTGATCCACAAACAAAAGGCCAGTGAGTTTGGCTGAACGGTCCGCGCTGTGTTCATCGAGGCTAGTGCTGGAAGTGGCATACGTTGGCGGGCTCATTTGAGAAGCGATGGTGGAGACAGAGAGCACTTCCTGGACAGCCAAATGGTGACATCTCATTCAGGCTTGGTGTGACACTAGATCGTCCATAAAGCTAAGAGGAGCAGAAAGATGAGCAACTTTTTTACAGACGTGATCGCGGGAAACGCGCGCGTAAACAGTCCAAACAGAATTGCCGATCTCAACCTGCTTGAGCCCATTACACGCCAGAAGGTCCTGGTCATCTTGGCGGACGCACGTGCACATGGTATCGAATTCATGGTATTTGAAACCTATCGCAGCCAAGCACGGCAGGAGGTCCTGTTTAGCCAGGGTGCGACACAGCTCCAGAAGGTGGGTGTACATCACTACGGTCTCGCTTGTGACATTGTGAAGTCGGTAGGGGGCGAGCCATCTTGGAAAGGAGACTTTGCTCTCTTGGGTGAGTTCGCCCGTGCCCATGGTCTCATTTGGGGGGGAGACTGGGGGACTCCTGGGAGGCCACACAATTTTGTTGACCCAGTCCATATACAACGATGCTCCATAGCCAAGCAGGCAGCACTCTTCAGGGGTGAGTGGTATCCTGCCAACAATTATGATCCATACATGGACTGAATTCGAGAGCCAGTAGGGAAAAGGGGCAAGCCAGCAAGAGGCTTAAAGCCTATGACTAGTTCGGCAGTGGGATTCTCATAATTCTATGGATAAGCTTGCCGATTGGGAAGACACGATTTCGATTCTTGACGCTTGCCTCAGGCCCATCGCGCAACGCCCGGTCGACATTACTGACCCGGCGTGGTTTACTAAGCTCACTGGCGGGTCGCACCCGCTGGATGAGGCAGGCGTGCGCTCGGAGGCCGAAATATTGCTGGCGGAGGTAATAGAACATTACCTCATGCGAGACGATGCGACACGGCAAGCAATTCGCGAACTCTTTGCCAAGAACCGATGTTTCTCGTGGGCAACACATCTCCCTTTCTCACCGACAACTCCGGAAGGCTTCCGCTTCCACCTGATACTGCTCTCAATCAAAGATCAAGGTATTGATACACGCGACACCATTCTCTGGCTCCAGGATTTATGCAAGAAGGCTAGTTCAGCCGGCGTGGACACAGAGCCGGTATTGAGGGAGGTCGCGCTGTTAAGTAGCGATGCAGATAAGTACGGAATGGGTTCGACGCGGTTACTGCTCCTGACGCACGCCGAACGAATGAATTTAGCCGGCACCTAAGAACAATGTGGATGACTCCAAGCGTTCTCTTGGCTCCCTGGAACCTAAACTACACGAGGGATTTGTTGAATGTTAACCGAACTTGATCGGGCCGAAGAAGACGTTGCAAACGCTGTCGCTCGTCTCCTATTTGAGGTGGTGTACTTTGCCCATGCCATACACAGGAGTCGAAATTCCTTCCATACGGGCCTTGATCTGCAATGCCAACAATTGTGAGTAGTGACGTGATTGGTGCAGATTCCCTCCATGAAACCACAGCCCTGTTTGATGGGTTGGTTTCCACATATTTCGTAATTCGCCTTCCCACGGACCGGGATCGTTGGTGGTGCCGGAGCCTAAGCCCCAGCACTTGCCCACTTTGTCAGCAACTTCTTGAGAGATAATTTTCGCCGCCCAGCCGTTCATCGATCCATAACCAGTCGCATAGACAAGCAAATCTGCTGGCAATTCGGTGCCGTCAGAAAGCCTCACAGAATATTCGTTGATCTTCTCGATGCTGACTCCACTTTTGAGCTTGATCTTGCCTTCAGCAATTAATTCAGAGGCACCCACATCAATGTAATATCCAGATCCGCGTCTCAGGTACTTCATAAAAAGTCCTGAGCCGTCTTCGCCAAAATCAAGCCGGAAGCCCGCTTGGGTGAGACGCTGGTAAAACCCTGCATCTCTTTCCGCCATCTCCTCGTAAATTGGAATTTGGAAGGTGTGCATGATTCTATAGGGTACTGAGGCAGAGATCAGATCGGCTTTGTCTGTGGTGATGCCGGCTTTCACGGCAGACTCTGAGTAAAGAGGAGCTGCTGCCAATTCCATCAGTGTGTCTGACCTGGCAACAAGCGTCGATGATCGTTGTACCATAGTGACATCGGCATCGTGCTCCCACAGATCTGCACAAATGTCGTGAGCCGAGTTGTTGGAACCTAACACGACACACTTCTTACCTTGGTATTCCTCACCACTAGTGAACTGACTTGAGTGGTGCTGTACACCTTTAAATGTGTTGGCACCTGGAATATCTGGGACATTGGGCAACCCAGACATTCCGGTTGCAAGAACCAATTGTTTAGGCCGAAGAACTACCGTGTCGCCATCACGGACCATGGTCACAGTCCAAACTTTGGTTTTTTCGTCGTATTGGGCACGCTTACATTCCGTAGAATGCCAAAAGTTTAGCTCCATGACTTTGGTGTACATCTCCAACCAATCAGCAATCTTGTCTTTTGGAGAGAAGATCGGCCAATGGGCTGGAAACGGCAAGTAGGGCATGTGGTCGTACCACACCGGGTCATGCAAACACAGTGATTTATAACGGTTGCGCCAAGAATCCCCGGGGCGCCTATTTCTTTCAATGATGATCGTAGGCACACCTAGCTGCTTCAGCCTCGCTCCTAAGGCTATGCCACCTTGTCCACCTCCGATAATGAGGCAGTAAGGTTGCGTTTTATAGCCCAATTCTGCTTCTTCTTTATTTTTGATCTCGAGCCAGCTTTTGCGCCCCTTTAAGGCGCCATGCTGGATCCCGTGCACGCGAGTTTCCCCTTTTTTTTCTTCGAACCCTTTGAGTTCTTCCATCGTGGTCAACAGAGTCCAACACTTCCCTTCTTTCAGATGAAGATGTCCCTTCCCTCTTGATACAGCTGTCTCAAAGGTAAACCAGCCGTCGACAACACCATTATCCGAAGTGGCCCGCCCTTCTATTTGCCATAGACCCGGCTTCACTTCAGATACCGTCGCTTCCAACATCGCCTTGATATTTTCCGCACCTTCGAGCGTCTTGATGTTCCAAGTAAAGGACACTAAGTCTCGCCAGTAGCTTTCCGCGTGAAACATTTCCGCCGCAGCGGCAAAATCAGCCCGATCCAGTGCGGCTCCAAAGTTTGACAGCCACTCTGAAACCTGTTGTGTCGGCGTGATTAAGAGATCACTCATCTTTCTTCTCCTTCAAACAGGACGCCCCCTTCGTTGGAAATGTCGATATTGTGCGGCAAATACCCTTTTCTCAGACCTGCGTTCTGTCGAGCTGACGGAGGGCGGTCCCACGCGCGCTGATCACAGGAAGATAGCGGCCTCCTCCACCATTTGGCGGATTCCGTCTTGCTTTTGGCGATACAGAATGGAGAGCAGAGTTCCACGAAGCCGGATTCCCAATTGGCGACTCTGTTATATGGGTAGCCACGATGAATGTGCTTGATTCATTCAACGTGGGCTTTGCCTCGACACCAGGCGGTCCCCCTCACCTCCAACCCCTCTCCCGCGCTGGGGAGAGGGGAGCCAATGATTCGTTGGTTTGGAGGGCAGAGTTCCACGAGGCCGCGTGGCTCCACTCGGGGTCAACGGCCCCGGCTAGAGCAATTTCCACAAATTTAGTCTGTGTTAGTGAAGCTTCTCGATAATCAGTTCACCCATTCGGCGGGTTCCGACGATTGGCTTTCCTTCTTCCTTCAAGTCAGCCGTCCTGTAACCTTCATCCAAAACGGATACGATCGCCTGCTCGATCGTTTCAGCCTCTTGGTTCAACCCGAATGAATAGCGGAGCATCATAGCAAGAGACGATATGGCTGCTATGGGATTGGCAACATCTTTACCTGCAATGTCAGGTGCACTGCCGTGCACCGGTTCGTACATGCCAATGGCTCCCCCCAGGCTGGCAGAGGGTAACATTCCTATAGATCCTGTCAACATTGCGGCCTCATCGCTCAAAATGTCTCCAAACAGGTTCGAGGTCACGATGACATCGAACTGCTGTGGGTTCGCGATCAATTGCATGGCGCAGTTGTCCACATAAAGATGATGCAGCTCCACATCAGGAAAACCGGCAGAAACCTCAGTAACAATCTTCCGCCAGAGCTGAGACACTTCAAGGACATTGGCTTTATCTACGGAAGTCAGCTTAAAGCGGCGCTTCCGGGCTGCTTCAAAGGCAACGACGGCGATCCGCCGAATCTCTGAAGACCGATAAATCTCCGTATTCACTCCGACTTCCTCGTCTCCATCTTTTGAGATCCCACGAGGCTTCCCAAAATAAATCCCGCCTGTGAGTTCCCGGACAATTAGGAGATTGACCCCGAGAAGGACCTCCCTCTTGAGGGTAGAAGCGTCCGTCAACGCAGGAAAGATTTTTGCCGGCCTCAGGTTCGCAAATAGCCCAAGTCCAGCACGTAGACCCAACAAACCGTTTTCAGGCTTCAAGCCGGGAGGATTTTTATCCCATTTAGGCCCTCCCAGAGCACCGAGCAAGACCGCATCACTTTCCCGGCACAAACGCAGCGTCTCATCGGGCAATGGGACACCCGTCTGGTCCAATGCGGCCCCGCCGGCCAAGGCTTCGCGGGTCTCAAAGGAATGACCGAAGAGTTTTTCAATTTGTTTCAGTACAAGCAGAGCCTGAGCAATGACCTCTGGACCAATGCCATCCCCTGGGATGACGGTTATTTTTCTGGGCAATGAGCGACTCCTTAGAGGTGAGGGGCGGAAACACTTTGAGAGGGGATGCGATTTGCCGGACTCGTCTCCCGTTCATAGATCGCTTTATTAACGGCGTTCACATAGGCGCGAGCGCTTGCGTCGATGATGTCAGAGCTCGCCGCCTTACCACTGAAGCTCTTCCCATCAAATTCGACATGAACGAAAACCTCCCCTACGGCGTCTTTGCCCTTGCTGACTGCATGCACGGAATAGTCAATCAGCTTCCCGGCAATTCCGGTAATCCGGTCAATGGCACGATAAGTGGCCTCAACCGGGCCATCGCCCAAAGCAGCATCCACAAGCGATTCCTCATCCCGGTCTAACCGGACTGTTGCCGAAGCCAGAACCTGGTTTCCACCCGTCGCATGGACGTATTTCAGATGGTACCGTTCTGGAATGATTCGAATGCCATCATGAATAATGGCCAATAAATCCTCATCATAGATGCTCTTCTTTTTGTCAGCGAGCTTGGTAAACAGCATATAAGCCCGGTCCAGCTCTTCTTTCGTCAAGTCATAGCCCAGGGTTTCATAACGTTTCGAAAGACCGTGCCGACCGGAATGCTTCCCCAAAATGATATGGTTCGTAGGGATCCCGACCGATTGTGGTGTCATGATCTCGTAAGTGAGCGCCTGTTTGAGGACACCGTCCTGGTGAATCCCAGCCTCATGGGCAAAGGCATTCTTGCCGACGATCGCCTTGTTCGGCTGGACCATGATTCCTGTCAGATTGGAAAACAAGTGGCTGGTCTTGTAAATCTCCTCTGTTATAAGCCCAGTCACGAAGCCGAGGCGATCCTTGCGTACTTTTAGCGCCATCGCGATTTCTTCCAGAGAAGCATTGCCGGCACGTTCTCCGATGCCATTGATCGTGCACTCAATTTGTCGCGCCCCATTTTGGATGGCTGCAATGGAGTTGGCAACCGCCAGGCCCAGATCATTGTGGCAGTGACTACTCAACCGAGCCTTCTCTATGTTGGGAACCTTTTCGCGTAGCACTTTGAAAATGTTTCCAAATTCATCAGGAACACAATATCCCACTGTATCCGGGATGTTAATCGTAGTAGCTCCCTCGGCAATGGCCAGTTCGACAATCTGGCACAAGTAATCAAGATCACTTCGTCCAGCGTCTTCGGCGGAGAACTCGACATCATCACAAAGGGATCTAGCTAGGCGGACCGCTTTGGTGGCCTGTTCCAAAACCTGCTCCCGGCTGCGCTTGAGTTTGTATTTCAAGTGAATATCTGAGGTGGCGATAAAGGTGTGGATCCGAGGCCGTTCGGCGCTTTCGAGGGCCTCCCAAGCCCGACGAATGTCTGCTTCTGTGGCTCTTGCCAATGCTGCAATGTTGACCGTCCGGATCTCCTTTGCGATTTGACGGACGGCTTCAAAATCGCCGTCGGAAGCAATCGGGAATCCCGCTTCAATGACGTCGACTCGCAAAGCCTCCAATTGCCGAGCCATTTTCAACTTTTCTTCCAGATTCATGCTAGCCCCGGGTGACTGTTCGCCATCTCGCAAAGTCGTGTCAAAAATATAGATTCTTTCTTCCACTGTTTCCTCCTTTGCCCATCAAAAAGGTTACCCTTCCCGTTTTACCTGGACTGGGGTTAATGCCTCATGATGTTTTCTCAAATCCCTCGACAAGATATTTAGAAAGAAGCAAACATCCGTCACAATTCCAATGGCCTGTTTGCTTCCGCGATTGCCGAGTTTCATCGGCGTGGACTCATTGATGTCCACACAAACCGTCTTGACACTGCCCTTGAGTAAATTTCCAACTGCGATACTGTGCAACGTCGAAGCTAACATCAGGACGACGGCCACATCTTCGAGAGCTGCAATGTATTCCTTTTGGGCTTTGACGCAATCGGTGACGACATCAACCAGTGGGCCGTCATCACGGATGGAGCCCGCCAGAACATAATGAATTCCTTTTTGAAGGCACTCATACATGAGTCCAGATTGTAAAAGTCCGGACTCAACCGCTTTCCGGATTCCTCCAGCCCGATTGATCTGATTAATGGCCCAGAGATGATTGCGATGCCCTCCTTCTTCGGGTTTTCCAGTCGACTGATTGACGCCCAAGGAGGTATTCAGTAACGCTTTTTCAATATCGTGCACGGCAAAAGCATTTCCTGTCAAAATCACATCGACAAACCCCATCTGAATGATGTCTTTCAGGTAAAGATCAGCACCCGAGTGGATGATTGCAGGGCCCGGCACGAGAGCGACCTTCTTGCCCAATTCTTTGACATGAACAATTTCCTTGGCAATCTCAGCGATGAGCAAGCTCTTGTTGATCTCTGCAGTCAGATCATTGGACATGAAATCAAAGACCGAGTACTCCCGACTCCTCTCCAGCGGTTTGACTCGAATGCCTTTTCTTCCAGTCGCTATCCGGTCCCCTTTCCTGACCCCACTGATCTTCTTGGTCGTGGCACAGCCTTCTTCCCAGACAATTACGGAGTCCATTTTTTGATTCGTGACCGGATACCATTCCCCTTTGACCTTCACGAATGTGTCGAAGTTAGTAGTCGAATAGAAATCTTCCGGCAAGAGGCAATCACTTGAGGCTTCGACGAAACTACAATCTTCCCAATCGACGATTCCTCCGAAATCTTCCAGCACCGCCAGAATCTTGGCGAGCTGTTCCTGGCTGGCTGCCTTGACCATCATTCGAACTTTTGAGGTTTCCTGGTTATGCCTGCCGATTCGAAAATCTAAGATTTCGAATTGCCCCTCATGTTCCACAATCTTATCGAAGGCGTACTTCAAGATGCCTGAGTCAATCAAATGGCCTTCGATCTCTACGGGTTCTTGAAAATTATCCATAGGATCATTAACTTCCTTCTTGCCTGAGCTTCGCCTGGTCTTGCTGCACTCTGGCTCCATATTCTTTCTTGAGTTTGTAGCTGATGCTGTCGACCAGCGCCAACCAGCTGGCTTCAATCAAGTTTTCGGAAACGCCGACAGTCCCCCAACTTTCTTGGCCATCACT
This sequence comes from uncultured Acidimicrobiia bacterium, assembly GCA_963810905.1. Classification (GTDB taxonomy): domain Bacteria; phylum Acidobacteriota; class Terriglobia; order Versatilivoradales; family Versatilivoraceae; genus CAWBAT01. Next base: position 212,718 of record CAWEPG010000002.1, read on the forward strand.
GCTTTCAATAAGGACCCGAACCTTGGCATCTGTGCCGCCCTTGACGTTTAATACGCGTACCTTGTAATCCGTCAACCGGATATCCTTGATACAAGGGAAAAAGGTCGTCAAAGATTTCCTCAGGGCATGATCCAAAGCGCTGACCGGCCCAACCCCTTCCGCTGCCGTATGCTCTTCAATCCCTTCGACGCGCAGCTTGATTACCGCTTCCGAAGTCGACTCGCGGTTCCCTCTCTTTTCGGTGATCACGCGAAATCCGTCCAATTCAAAAAAATCACGGTGCTGTTCGAGCAATTTGTTGAAAAGAATTTCGAAAGAAGCTTCTGCTCCCTCAAACTGATAACCGTAGTGCTCCATCTCTTTCAACTTATTGACAACTACTTGGGTTCCGATTGAAGATTTGTCAATTTTCAGTCCCATCCGTTCTGCCTTATAAAGCACATTGCTTTTCCCCGACAATTCCGAAATGAGAACCCTTCGTTCATTACCCACGACTTCCGGCTGGACATGCTCGTAAGCGGATGACTCTTTCATGACGGCACTCACGTGAATTCCGCCCTTATGCGCAAATGCACTCTTCCCCACAAATGGTAAGTCTTGACGGTGGCTGAGGTTTGCGATTTCACTCACGTAACGGGACACTTCCGTCAACTGATTGAGTTTCTCTTTTCCAATTGCCTTCATTCCCAGCTTCAATTCGATATTGGGGATGATCGAGCAGAGATTCGCGTTCCCACAGCGTTCACCATACCCATTGATTGTCCCTTGGACGTGTCGAGCTCCGTGACGAAGAGCGATAATGGAATTGGCTACCGCCATATCAGAGTCATTGTGAGTGTGAATGCCAAGCGGGGCCTTTATGTGATGGGATACCGAAAGCATCCGGTCACGAATATCTTCAGTCAATGTTCCCCCGTTGGTATCACACAAGACAACGGTGTCCGCCCCTGCCTGTTCAGCCGCTCTTAAAGATGCCAGCGCATATTCGTGATCGGCATCGAACCCGTCGAAAAAATGCTCCGCATCATAGATCACTTCTTTCCCCAATGACTTTAGATACGCAACCGAATCTCGAATGAGCTCGAGATTCTTTTCCAAAGTGACTCCCAATGCCACCTTGACATGCAAATCCCAAGTTTTGCCAAAGATCGTCACGACAGGTGTATTGGCTTCCACAAGCGCCTGGAGATTTCCATCTTGCGTCACCGTATTCTTAGGATGGCAGGTGCTTCCAAAAGCGGCCACCCTGGCATTTTTCAGTGGCAGTTCAGAGATTCTATGAAAAAACGACATGTCCTTCAAATTCGACCCAGGCCATCCTCCTTCAATGTAATCCACTCCTAGATCATCCAGTTTTCTAGCGATATGCAATTTGTCGTCAACGCTGAAAGAGATATTCTCTCCCTGGGACCCATCCCTCAGCGTTGTGTCGTAAATCTGGATTTTCTCCATATTCAAGTATTGATCATCCAGTTCAAACTACTGTCCCTCGAATTAATTCAGACCGGTAGACAACAGGAATCACACGGCCGCTACCAAAATCAATGGGCTGCTTTTTTAGCCCTGACCCAGCTCATCATATCGCGCAACTTCTTACCAACCTCTTCTATCGGATGAGCCGCTTCCCGGCTTCGGTATGCGTTCATTGAGGCTCTGCCCGATTGATTCTCCAAAATGAATTCCTTGGCGAATTCACCATTCCGAACATTCTCCAGAATTTCCTGCATCGCGGCACGAACGGATGCATTGACGATCTTCGGGCCACGAGTGTAATCCCCGTATTCCGCCGTATCGCTGATGGAATAGCGCATGTACGCCAATCCACCCTGGTACATGAGGTCGACAATCAGTTTGAGTTCGTGCAAGCACTCAAAATAGGCGACTTCCGGCTGATATCCCGCATTCACCAGAGTTTCGAATCCAGCTTTCACCAGCGCCGAAGTTCCACCACAGAGAACAGCCTGCTCACCGAAAAGATCGGTCTCCGTTTCTTCTTTGAAGGTTGTCTCGATAACCCCTGCTCTGGCTGCTCCAATCCCTTTCGCATAGGCCATTGCAAGATCTCGTGCATGGCCTGTGTAATCTTGATGGATCGCCAGCAAGGCCGGAACCCCTGTTCCTTCTACGAATACATTTCTGACCATGTGCCCTGGGCCCTTCGGAGCAATCATCGAAACGTCGACATCCGGGGGAGGAACAACTTGGTTAAAATGGATATTGAATCCATGGCCAAACATCAGCGTTTTGCCCGGCGCCAAACCAGGCTTAATGGAGGATTCAAACACGGACCTCTGAGTCTGATCCGGAACCAGGATCATAATGACTTGAGACTGCGCGGAGGCCTCTTCCACCGTGGCTACTTTCAGACCCGCCTTGATAGCTTTCTCCCAGGATTTGCTTCCCTTGTATAGCCCCACGACTACATCCAACCCACTGTCCTGCAGGTTTAATGCGTGAGCATGTCCTTGACTCCCGTAACCAATGATTGCAATTCTTTTCCCCTGAAGATGAACAAGATCCGCATCCTCTTCGTGATAAACTCTGGCCATAAGAACTTCCTCGTTTCTCGTTAGATTGTTGTCCCAGTGCGAGACTGTAAAGGAATATACCACAGCAATTGAGCTACCAAAAAGGTCCATTATGCCTTCGGTCTCAATCCGGTACAGAATCACAGAGTTACGACAGGACATGATTCGACCTTTCTGTTCTCCATCATTCAATCTGTTGAAAGGCTGAGCTCCAATTGAATGAAATGTTCAACAAATTAGAAATAAACATTTGGGAGTGGCGATATTGGGGTTACCTGGGCTTCATTCTCCTGTGCCTTGTTGTTCCATTACAGACATTTCGGACTTCTTATTTTTATTACGACGATTTCAATTGTCTCTACCTGACACAGCAACAGAGTCTCGCATCCCTGCTGGGTCACGTGCTCAATCCTTTCTCCGCTTTTTTCCGTCCACTCTACTTACTTGTTTATTGGCTCCAATGGCATCTTTTTGCTCTCCAACCGCTGCCATATCACATGACCTCCTGGATCATTCACGGAGTGAATATTCTACTGGTCTTCCTGATCTTGAAGGGCTTGAATATCTCCGAAGTTTCCGCTCTGGCTGGAACTATATTTTTCGCCTATCAAAGTGTTTTTCGAGAGATTTTCTATAACTTTGCCTGTGTGGGGGAACCCCTCTGCGCCAGTCTTTTTTTTCTTGGGCTATGGCTCTATGGAAGACGTGGCCGATCGGTTCCAATACTGATCCTATGCTGGACTTTTCTATTCTTTGCACTCAAAGCAAAAGAAATGGCGGTCTCACTGCCAATCATTTGGTTACTCGTTGAAGTCATCATGGGAGGGAGTTGGGAAGGAATTCGCGGTTCGGGGCAGAAACAGGGAGAACAGAATTCCAGTCTGAGGTTAAAACTCAGAAGGCTCGCGGAGGCTTTGTTCTTGCCCTTTGTCTTTGTAGGTTTGTACTTGTTGATAAAAGTTCCCGACATGGGGAAGCTAGTCAGCGATTCTCTTCCCTATTCTCCCACACATCCCTATTACAGGAATTATTCCATTGGGGCCGTGATTTCGGGGTATGCATGGTACTTCAATGCGATTTTTAGAATGGAATTGGGACCGTCACAATGGTGCATGATTTGGGTGACTCTCATAGCCATCTTTGCGTGGAAGAAATATAGGCAGGGCATCTTTTGGATTTCTTACATTTTCATTACTTTTCTCCCCATTATTGGCCTAGTCAATCGCCGGCTACCCTACTATTGGTATATCCCGCTGTTAGGTCTGTGTGGGATCGTAGCCCAACTCTTCGACAGGGTTATTTTTTGGGTGAAAGAGCGAACTCCTGCAAAATGGGTTCTGATCGGGGAGGCGGTGTCTGTTGTGGTCCTGTGTCTCACCCACTTCACGATACAACACCGTTTGACCCAGCCAACCATGAGATGGGTCTATGATCTTGCTGAAGAAAACCGTCAATTTGTCTCGGGTCTGAGCAACTTGCCTCCACCCCCTGAACACGCCATCTTATATTTTCATTCTGTCCCGCAATATTTCGATCCTATTTCTACCAAGGCTGCAGTCTGCGTGGTATTTCGGCGTCTTGATCTTGGCGTGAAGATCGGGCAAGCTCTTCCAGCGAATGCAAACGATTGATTCCTCATTGAAGAGCAAAAATTAGGCAGGAATGAACTCGGACCGAAATGGGGTTTGATTAGAGGTTTAAACTTCCTTAGCGAGTCTTCGACCCTTTGAGCGCCGGACGTATCGTCCTGACACAGACAGAGTCCTTTCCGCTAGTTTCTGATCTGCTATTTCCGCATCCCTCTCTGGAGTTTCTCCAGCCTGAATTCTTGATGAAGAGCTCGGATCGCCGCAGAAGTGTGCTTTTCGTCTATGACACATGTGATGCGCACTTCAGACGAACTTATGAGATCGATATTGATGCCCTTGGCCGCAAGGGTTCGAAACATGCGAGCCGCCACCCCTGGCGTGCTGGCAATGCCAGAACCAACAATAGATACTTCCGCCAATCTCTCGTGGTGGACAATGTCACGAGCCCTCATGCTTTTCTTTTGCTTCTCAAGGACCTCGATCGCTTGCCGGACAAACTCTCTGCCGACCACCAGGGAAATGTCATTGAGGCCATTTTCAGCCACACTCTGAATAATCAAGCGGATGTTGATATTCTTGCTTCCCAATGCCGTAAAGATTTGAGCGGCCATTCCGGGGCGGTCGGGGATCCCTCGGATTGCAACCTTGGCAATGTTTTTGTTACAGGTCACACCCGTAATGACGACGTTTTCCAATTTAGCAGCCTCCGTAACGATGGTGCCAGGCGCTTCCGAATGACTCGGGCGAACGGCAATTGGTACTCCAAATTTCATTGCGATTTCCACTGACCGAGGATGAAGGACTTGGGCTCCCGCGCCGGCCAGTTCAACCATCTCTTCATAAGAAATATAATTCAGTTTTTTTGCTTCTGGCACGAGGTTCGGATCGGTCGTGAAGACTCCATCCACATCCGTGTATATCTCACAACATTTCGCTTTGAGCGCTACGGCCAGTGCCGCAGCCGTTGTGTCGGAGCCTCCCCGCCCCAGGGTTGTGATTTCAAATCCATCACTAACTCCTTGAAAGCCTGCCACAATCACAACCTCTCCAGCTCGCAAACAGGATATGATCCTGGTCGTATTGACCCCTTGAATCTTGGCCATGGAGTAGTTCCTATCCGTGCGAATGCCACTCTGTAATCCAGTCATTGAAATGGCTTTCGCCCCACATTCCTGAATGGCCATAGAAAGCAATGCGGTCGAGACTTGTTCTCCCGTGGAAAGCAGCATATCCATTTCACGACGTGAGGGCTTCTTAGTGATGGACCGCGCCAGGCCAACAAGCTGGTCAGTGGTGTGCCCCATAGCAGAAACCACGACGACCATCTGAGCACCCATGCGCTGAGTCTTCAGAATGCGGTCTGCCACACTCTTTATTTTTTCAATCGTCCCGACTGATGTCCCACCATATTTCTGCACGACAATGTTCATTGAATTTTCTCTGTATCTGATTTTGTCGCTTTGCATGAACGAGTCTGAAATAGCCCTGAACCGGTGTGACCTGCCCTCGACGTTCTACAGATCTTCGAGTATCCGCATCCAGGAGATTTCCGCTTCCGGGTCCAATCTCAAAATCAGATCCATCATCTGGAACAACTCCGCAAAAGGGATGGGCTTGGTCACCACCGCCAAAGCGAATACGCCAATTCCCGCGCCACCATGTTCCTGAATCAGTTCACTATCTACGCAAAGGATCTCATAGACCTTCCTGCGACTGTTGGAAGTATTACGATGCGTCGAGCTAATGTAAAAGCGATAGTACTTCGGGTTATCGATGCAGGAACGAAACAGTGTAGAAGCTGTAAGGTTGAATTTCTCCGCGGCTGTCTCAAAAACTGGATTCGGGTTCTGAAGGATTTTCCTCAAATCACTCAATAGAGCGCTGGCAGTTGGCATTTCTCCAGCTCCCTTTCCGATTAGGAACTGCTTCCCAATGCTTTCGCAGTCCAGGCACAAAGCATTGTACTCATTCCTGGCTCCTGCCAGCACAGAGTTCCGTGACAGAAACACCGGCTCAACCGAAGCAAAGTTCATCCCATCTTTCTCTTCGTATATCGCTAACGGCTTGATAATCCAATGGTGTTCCGCGGCAAACTGAATATCCCAAGGAGTGATAAATTCAATTCCGCGAATATCGATCTGAGCAGGGTGACAATGTCCCCCTTTTAGGATGCTGATCAGGATGGAGAGCTTTTGAGAGGCATCCTTTCCACTGATATCAAAACTCGGATCAGGCTCCGAGAATCCCAATTCCTGAGCCTTGGCCAAAGCAACCTGGAAAGCTTCGCCGACCTCTGTCATCCGAGTAAGGATGAAGTTGGTGGTCCCGTTCAGAATTCCGTACAGAGAGTGAATACGGTCGGGAATAACCCCTTCGCGCAGGATTTCGACAATAGGAATCGATCCAGCAACGCTGGCCTCGTATAGGAAATGCCTGCCTCCCCTCCGCGCGAGCTGATGGAGATGTTCCCCCCATTCAGAGACAACATACTTATTGGAAGTTACGACATGCTTCCCACAACGGAAACCTTTCTCAATATAGGTGCGAGCTGGTTCCAATCCTCCAATGGCTTCGACGAGAATATCAATTTCAGGGTCTTCGGCAATACTTTCTAGGTCGCTGGTCAGGACGCCCTCTTCTACAGAAAAACTCCGCGGCTTTGTGAGATCGCGAACGCCTACTCGTTTTATTTCAAAGGGCAAGTGCTCCTGTTTCAAGCGATCCTGAATCAAACGAATGAGTCCGCCACCTGCCGTACCTGCTCCCAGTATTCCAATCATCAAATTCTTCACCATAAAATCCGTGTGGTCGGATTGAAGGTCGTCCGGCCTGCCCTGTGGCAAACGAACCATTCACTCAACCTCTATGTGGTATTTCCGAATCTTCCGCTGCAGCGTCGGACGAGAGATCCCGAGCAGCGCACAGACTCTTCCCCGGTTGCCACCGGTGATTTTTAGCGCGTTCAGGATATGCTCTTTTTCCATGTCGTCAAGTGATTTTAAGGGTGAAGAACTCGACTGGGAGATCGCTTTTGAGATATCACGAACTGCGTCTTCAACAGCTTCTTCGCTAAGAATATCCCCTTGCGTATGCACAAGAGCTCGCCGCAAGGTGTTCTCCAGTTGACGGATATTGCCTGGCCAGTCCAATTCAGTCAACAATCGGAGAGCACGCTTATGAATCCTGCCAATTTTCTTATTGAGTTCCCGATTGAGTTTCAAGAGTAGATGATCCACCAGTAAAGGGATATCCTCACGACGGTCTCGCAATGGAGGGACGCCAATGTGAATGACATTGAGTCGGTAATACAGGTCTTGCCGAAATTCACCGCGCTCAACCAGTTCTCTAAGGGGCTTGTTCGTCGCCGCCATGATGCGGGCTTCTGTGCGGATTCGTGAATTGCCGCCAACCCTTTCAAACTCCCTTTCCTGAATAACCCGAAGGAGCTTGACTTGCATATTGAGTGACATATCTCCAATTTCATCCAAGAATAGAGTTCCGGAATCAGCCAATTCAAACTTTCCTTGTTTCTGGTAAATCGCTCCCGTGAAGGCTCCTTTTTCATGGCCGAAAAGCTCGCTTTCGAGAAGAGTCTCCACAACGGCTGAACAGTTGATCGAGATGAAAGGCTTTCGCGGATCGGTATGAACGTGGATCGCCCGCGCAATGAGCTCCTTGCCAGTTCCACTCTCGCCCTCGATCAACACAGTCGTTTTGCTCTCTGAAACTATCCCGATTGTCTTGAACACCTCTTTCATGGCCTTGCTCTTGCCAATAATGTCGTGTTCCCGATATTGACCGGAAAGGGGAATAACCTCTTTCCCACGATGCCGTGAAAGCGCTTTTCTCTGGACCGTGCGATCGATCGCTGCTTGCAGCTCGTCAATTTCCAAAGGCTTATGAATATACTCCACAGCGCCCAGCTTCATCGCCCGGACAGTTGTCGGCATGTCATGAAACGCCGTAATCATAATGACTGAAGTATCCGCTGATTTTCCTTTGAGACGCTTTAAGATGTCTAAGCCATCCACATCGGAAAGAAAAATATCCAAAATGACCAAATCCCAGAGCTGAGCCTGAAATTTTTTCAATCCCTCTTCACCCGTTAGGGCGATCGTCACTTCATATCCCTCTTCGGTAAGATACAGGTTAAGGGACTCACAGATCGATTTGTCATCGTCAATGACTAGAATTCTTGTCATGTTGAAGACACGCGTTTATGAATAAGAGGAAGCAGGAGTGTGAATTTTGTATATTGACCGGGCCGGCTATCGACCAAGATCTTGCCTTGGTGTTGTTCCATGATCTTCTTGACAATCGTAAGACCTAATCCCGTTCCATGACTTTTGGTCGTATAAAAAGGTTCAAAGATAGATTCAAGCTGGAGGGGCGGTATTCCCTTCCCATTATCGCTGAACGTTACCCGCAACCAGCGCATTCCATTCTGAAGTGCCACCCCAGTTGTGACTCGGACCTTTCCTCGTCTGGCGACAGCGTGAATCGAATTCATGATGAGGTTGGTGAACACTTGCATCATTCGAACCAAGTCTATCCTCGCAAGCGGCAGATCCTTTTTGTATCTCCTGACCACTTGAATCCCCTTATCTTCCAGATGGTCCTGGACGATGACGAAACTCTTTTCCAAAACCTCGTTGAGGTTCTCCTTGGAAAAATTCATTTGCAGCGACTTTGAATAATCAAAAATGTCCTGAAGAATTTTCTCAAGGTGATCCATTTCAAAATTGGCGATCTGGAGCCGGCGTTGGTCATTCGGAGATAATCCTTCGCGTTTGGAAAGAATTCGAATGTTCATCTTGATGGAAGAGAGCGGATTCATGATTTCATGAGCGATTTGCGTTGACAGCCTGCCGATGGTCGCCAGGCGTTCCGATTGCACAAGTTGCTGGCCGAGGACATGAAACTCCGTAATGTCACGAATGATTCCAAGAGATCCGATCGCTCGACCCCTCTCGTCTTTCAAAAGTGAGGCGGAGAGACTGGCAAAGATCCTATGACCATTCTTGCCGATATACTCCACTTCCACATTCTTAAGCTTCCCCTTGCGAAACAACTGTGACATGACGCGGCGGGCTTCTTCCTTCCCGCCAGCGTAAAACGGCGTCGCCGATTTTCCTAAGACTTCCGAGGCTTGGTATCCAAAGATTTCCTCGGCGCCCTTACTCCAGAAGATCAGTCGGCCCCGATTGTCGGCTGTAGTAATGGCGTCACTGGAACTTTCAATCAACTTTTGCAGATAATCCTTAGCTCGTTTGGACTCCTGGTAAAGGCGAGCGTTTTGAATGGCTACCGCCGATTGGGTTGCAAACAACGCCAGAATCTTAAGGTCATTCGGTGTAAAAGCATTTGGTTTTTCGCTCTCAACATCCAGCACGCCAATCAGCTTTTTGCCCATCAAGAGCGGAACGGCAATCTCCGATTGACCGCCGGCAATCCCCTCGATATACCGGGGTTCCTTGCGCACATCTGGAACATAGAGGGCTCGCCTTTTGGCAGCAACCCAACCGGTCACTCCTTGTTTACCAATCGTAATACTGAAGTCTTTGAGATTTCGTTTGCGGTAGCCTCGTGCCGCCTCGAGATATAACTTCTTGCCCGCATCATCGGCCAATAGGATCGCGCAGTGAGGATAGTTAAAAAGCTCTTGGATTACCCGAAGGATTTCGTCCAGGAGCTGCCTGGCGGCGAGTGACAGCGTTGATTGATTTCTAAACCATGTCATGGACTATTAGAGGTGCCTTGTGAGCCCGTGGCGGTCATACCCCCTATATCAACAATCTGATGAAATTCACAGAAGCTGGGCTCGCTCAGAAATTTTCAAGCGCCTTTTTCATTCTGCCCAACCCTTTTTCCAGGTTTTCCATGCTGGTTGCAAAGGAAATTCGGACATGCCCCTCTTTGCCGAACGCGGAACCGGGAACAACCGCCACTCCGGCCTGGCGCAACAAGGCACTCGAAAACTCAATGGAGTCCTTAAGGTGTCCTCCAAGAAACGTGCTGATGTTCGGAAATGCATAAAATGCGCCTGCCGGGTTCGAACAGGTCAGTCCCGGCATTGAGTTGAGCTGCTCAACGACAAATTTGCGACGCCTTTCATACTCGGCAATCATGCGTTGCACGGAATCCTGTGCCCCCAAGATTGATTCCACAGCTGCCTTCTGTGAAATGGTGGCTGGGTTGGCGCTGTGGCTTTGCACATCGTTAACGGCCTTCACAATCTCCTTGGGCGCCACCAGGTAACCAATGCGCCAGCCTGTCATGGCATAGGTTTTCGAGGCTGTATTGACTAGAATCGACAGGTGTCTTGCTTCTGAGGCAAACCGAGCCAGCGACCAATGCTGGTTCCCGTCAAACACGAAATACTCATAACATTCGTCAAAAATAAGAATCAAGTTGTACTCCAGAGCCAAATTGACAATTCGCTCCATTTCATCCGGGGGGATCACCGCTCCCGTGGGATTGTTTGGAGAGTTGAGGATGATTCCTTTGGTCCTGGAATTAATCTTTTGCTTGAGAGAACTAGCCCTAATTATGAAGTTGTCCTTTTCTTCGGTTTCAACCTCGACCGGGGTGGCTCCTACCATCTTGACTTGCTCTGGAAAAGTTACCCAATAGGGCATCGGCAAAAGGACCTCGTCCCCTTCTTCAAAAAGGACAAATGCCAAGTTAAATAGCGTATGTTTGGCGCCGCAGGAGATCGCCACCTCAGCAACCGAGTAATCGACCCCATACTGTTGACGATACTTTAACGCAACCGCTTCCCTGAGATCGACAATCCCAGCCGCCGGAGGATATCGCGTAAAATTGCGCTGGATCGCTTCCAGCCCTTTATCTTTGATATTGTCCGGGGTATTAAAGTCTGGCTCACCGACACTGAAATCGATGATTTCCTTCCCTTCCGACTTGAGACGGGCTGCTTCTGCAGTAACAGCCATGGTGGGCGAACTGGATAGTGTCTTGACGCGACTGGCAAGTTTCATTTTCATACCCTCCCTGACAGAGCCTCTTCCGTATGATGACATTCAAAAATATCCTCCTAAAGTACAGAGAATCGAAAACCACAAAGATACGGCAGTATATTGGTTTTAACTTGGATTGTAAATTTGATGCTGAAGCGGTTTAGGTGGCAGTAATCATTGCACTTTTGGCGCTAAATGCTGGGATGTCGTGAGGGGGCTTTCGAATTATCAAAAAGGTCGCTCGAGTCCAACAATTCTTAGATAATCATGAGAAAAATACTGGCCCAGATTATGAACACAAAAAAAAGCGGGTCACAAAAGACCCGCTTCAGAGTTAAATCTGTCCATGAAAATGGCTAAGAGACGTCGTCGGTGAAGTTACCGTTACTTTGCGGTCCCACTTTCAATATCGCTTCGCAGTAAAGTGATTTCGACACGTCGATTGGCAGCCCGGCCTTCTTTGGTCTTGTTGCTCTCAACTTCTTTGGCATCTCCCAATCCTAAAATAAACATACGATAGAGCGGAATCTGATGTTGTTCCGCTAGGTATCTCACGACGTTTTCAGAACGTTTTTGACTGAGCGCCAGGTTGTAGCTCTTGTTCCCTCTGTCGTCTGTAAACCCCTGGATTTCGAGAACGTAGCCCTTCGTCCCTTTCAGCTTAGCAGCAATCTGGTCCAGGGTTGCTTTGCCATCATCTGTCAGGTTTGACGCATTCGAGTCGAAATTCACATTGGAAGACTCGACCGGTTTGTAGCTGTCAATGTTACTGATCTTCTGATTCAACTCAGTCTCAACTCCCGTGATCTTGCCTTCAGCGTTTTTCGCCATTTGTTGGGCTTCCACTGCTTTTTGGTCGGCCGTCATGGCTTTCTGGTCGACTTCGTTGGCTTTTGACTGTACGGATTGAATCCCAGTCTGGGCTCGAGAATCGACATCCTTTATGGAGTTTTCGTTCCTCTTGGCAATTTCGGTGAGTTCGTCAACTCGGCCACTCACAGGGTCAACTTGCTGCTTTACATATTTCTTCGTCGCACATCCTAGCTGGACGAAAAGTGCCAAAGCAGCCACCATGCATAGAACTGATGTGTTTTTTTGTGAACTGAACATTGTCTCTCTCCTTGAATCTTTCATGGGTGTTTGGGTTTTCCGATCAAATCGATGTAAAAGGGATCAGAAACCAAATCTCTTTTCAAAGCAGTGCAAGGTCGATTCCAAAGATAAAAGAATATTGATTATCCCTATCTGATTGATAGCAATGGTCGAAAATTTGAAATCGTGCGCTATGTATTTATGAACAGAAAGCAAGATTTACACGGAGGGAGGAATTTTTTTCAAAAGAAAAAAGCGGTCCCAGCTCAGCCGAGCCACATCTTTAACTCGACTGATAGACCGCTAAAACATACTCGGCGCGATCGCGCGGGCTTGAGTAGACCCTCAACTCGGGCGGGATTCCCTTTTCAGAGTCGGACATCGTCAAAATGAATTCCAGGATCTTGTTAATATCAAATCCCAACTGTTTTGCCTTGCGTGCCGCAATTCCGTCAGCTTCTTTCTCACACCGGCGCCTGGTCTCGATCAAGGTGCTGGAATGCCCATTCAGTTTGTCTTCCTTGCCTTGGGGGATAGGGTCGAAAATACGCAAATCATGCTGCAAATAGGCGTGGGCATATTCATGGGCCAAGGCAAAGAATAGGCGATCTTTGTCAGCAATCTTTAAGAACTCTCGATCAACCAAAATAAGTCCCCCACTGGTAGACGTCGCTAACTTTCGCGTCTTTCCAACAGAGATGGAGTATTCGCATTGAAATGAAGCGTTTAACTGATTTTGGATCTCTTTCAACCAGTTGATCCGTTCAGAACTCAGCCCTGTTGAACCGAAGGGTTCCCAGACCCTTACAAGGAGGGCGATTAGAATAGTGAGGAATATAATGGGAACCTTAAAATGCGATGAGTATCGAGGGATTTTCATAAGTTTTCATATCGGCAATTTGAGAGCCACTGCTTATTTGATTCAACCTAAGCCCTGTTGTTGCTTTAGTTTTTTTGTTTGGAACGCGAGCGTGGGACCAGTGTCCCCCCGCACAAAAAGTATATGCACGTCACCATCCGAAATAGAATGGTTTTCGGTTTATTTTGCATTTATTCCAGTTTCTTCGAAGCTCAATACAAATCAGCCATAGTGATAGATTGCACCCATCCAACTTCTGAATTCGGGTTCAATGCAATCTTCCTGAAGCAGCCCCAGAATTAATTGTCAATCTACGAGATGAGGAAAACTAAGCTTCTTTCTTTGGGGCCTTCGATTCTCGTTTCTTCTTTCGCCCGCGGCCAAAAATCCAAGAAACGATTATGCCAACCAGGTAAAGCAGCAGCATCGGCATCGCGAAGATGAGCATGTTTGGGATATCTGAGGTGGGAGTCAGGACGGCCGCGGCAATAAAGATAACCAGGATTGCGTAACGGAGATTTTTCAGCAGAAATTTGGCATTGACTACACCCAGGATCGTTAGAAAAAAGATCAAAATAGGGATTTCAAAAATAATGCCGCAACCCAGGATAACAACCAAAGCGAGGTCCAGGTATTCGGTAATTGTCACCATGGGCTGAAAATCTTCGCCCATACTGATCAAAAAGCGCAACGAGAGTGGGAACGCGATTTTATAGGCAAAGGCTCCTCCCAATATGAAGAGCAAGCTCGAAAAGAATATGAAAGGGAAAGCATACTTTTTCTCGCGTCGATACAGGCCAGGGGAGACAAACAACCATACTTGCCAAAGAATTACTGGTGAAGCTACAAAAATCCCGGCAATAAACGCCACCTTCATGTAAATGGTGAAAGGATCGGTAGGGTTCGTGAAAACGAGTTTCCCGCCGCCTAAGTTCTCAGTAATGGGAATGGCAATAAAATGATAAATCTCTCTTGAGTAGGCCCAAGAGACAAGAAAAGCAATGCCAATGGCGGAAAAGGAGACAATGAGGCGGCGGCGAAGTTCTTCCAGATGGTCCAGGAAAGACATCTTCCCGGATTCCTCAAGTTCTATTTCGTCCTGGTCGTCAGTGTGCATCCACATTCAATTCGGAAGAAGGTTTCTGACTGGCGACCGGGTTCTTTTCGGTTGAACTTGGAGTAGGAGGGGCCGATTCTATCGCACGGGCTTCTTCTGTTGAGGGCGAGTTAATGGATACCTTTATTGGTTCGGAATAGGCTTGTTGAGAGGTAAACGAGTTCTTTTCAGGAAGAGCTGAATGGGATGGATCGGATTCAATCGCGCGCACTTCTTCTTCAATCGTTGAGCGCAAGTCATTGGATGCCTTTCGGAACTCAGCAAGACCTTTCCCTAAAGATTTCCCTAGCTCCGGAAGTTTCTTGGGCCCGAAAACGATTAAAGCGATGACAAAAATGACGATTAACTCAGGTACACCAATAGTACCCATATTACCCTCCAAACGGACTGTGAATAATAGATGACCGGAAACCCAAAGTCAAGGAACTGAAGCTCCCGTCCATGAGCCTGGGCATTTCTACTGACTGTTGCGTCGAAGAAAATAACCGCCGACATGTGTTGACCAGACGATTCGTCAAATGACTGATTCCAAACTGTGCGATATTTATATCTCCGCGCTGAAATCTGAATCTAAATAGATTCTAACACTGAAATGTGATTGCCGATAGGTTAAGAGATATAAGGGGAATCACCTTTACACGAATCAGGGCGGATGCTATAGTTTCGGTGGTGCAAAATGCCCGACGGGAGATCCAATTGCAGAAGAACCGCTCATTAACTTATGCATTGACGACGATCGCTATCGCTTGCTTGGCGGGAGGATTTTGGGGTAACCGCGTTCAAGCGACATCCAAACCAGGCGAAGACGTTAGTGATCTCCTCAAAGTTTATTCCCAAGTGGTTAATTTGGCAGAGGAAAATTACGCAGACCCGGTCGATCCACAGAAGTCAATTTATGAATCGATTCGAGGCATGTTAAAGACATTGGATCCTCATTCCAATTTCTTTGATCCCAAGAGTTTTGCGCAGTTTCGAGAAGACCAAAGAGGCAACTTTTACGGCTTGGGAATTACAATTGCTATTCGGAACGCTAAACCGACAGTGATATCACCCATTCCTGGAACTCCCGCTTATCGTTTAGGAATCCGTTCAGGCGATATCATCGCCAAAATCGAGAAAGTCTCCACGGATGGTTTGGCTATTCAGGAAGTGGTCGATAAGCTGCGAGGTCCAAAAGGAACGACGGTCAATATCTCCATTCAGCGCGAAGGTATCCCAGAACTCCTTGATTTTTCGATCGTTCGGGATGAGATTCCTCACTACAGCATTCCATACACCTTTTATTTGCGCCCCAAAATCGGATATATCCGGATCGATACATTTACGGAGACCACCGAGAAGGAAATTACCGATAGTTTGAAGAAATTGGGACCTGACCTGGAAGGATTGATTCTCGATCTCAGAGGTAATCCTGGTGGGTATCTTCAGGCCGCAATCGCCGTGGCTGACAAGTTCCTTAAAAAAGAACAGGATGTTCTGGTAACGAAAGGACGGCTTTCGAGCGCGAATCATAAGTATCCGGCACCGCGTGGTTCGGAAACAGCCAGTTTTCCGATGGTTGTGCTGATCAACGGGGGGAGTGCCAGTGCTTCAGAGATTGTTGCCGGGGCCATCCAAGACCACGATCGTGGCTTGATATTAGGAGAGACCAGTTTTGGAAAAGGTTTGGTTCAGACTGTCTTTCCACTGAGCCAGGGGGCAGGTGTCTCATTGACCACCGCAAAATGGTATACACCCAGTGGTCGCTTGATCCAGCGAGACTATGCGCACCTATCCTTTTATGATTACTATTATAACAAGGGAAAAGAGACCGCTCCCACCGAGATCAAGTTGACCGACAGTGGTCGAGAGGTTTTTGGGGGTGGCGGGATCAATCCGGATATTAAGGTAGAAATTCCGAAGCCCAACAAATTTCAAAGCCAAGTCCAACCCTATTTCTTCACTTTTAGTCGCGCTTATAATGCTTCACATCCCGACTTTGATCGCAACTTCGAAGTGACCGACGCCATCCTGAACGACTTTCGAAATTTCCTGAGCACCAGTAAGAACAAGATAAACTTTGAAGAAGCCGACTTTGCGGCAAATTTGGATTTCATCAAGCGCCAGATCAAGTATGAGTACTTCCTAGGTCATGTCGGGCAGGAAGAAGCCCAGAAGGTTACTTTGGAAGGAGATGTCCAGATTTTGAAAGCCCTCGAAGTTCTACCCCAAGCCAAAGCTCTTTTCCAAAACGCCAAGAAGTCAGTAGCCAGCAAAGGAAGCGTCAGTAAGTAGGCCCACTCTTTCCGGGTTTTTCTGCGAGAGCACGCTTGACTTGTCCACCTCTCATTCGCTCCAGGCTATAGCGATTTAGTTTGGATGTCTTGTGACGGCCGGTGAGCTCCTGTAATTGGGCGAAATCCGAGAGTCGCTCGTAATCCCACCCAAAGTGAATGAGAATCGATTCAGTTGCTTTCACAAGTAGCTCTGCATACTTCTCCACATCGTAGCTGCAATTCCCGTCCAACAAAGCAAACGCTCTTACCCGCTCGGTAGGAATCTCAGACTTCATATGGGTATACACGAATTGGACTCGCTCTCCCGGCTTCAAAACGACTCCTCGACTGATCAACTGTTGGCTGGCAATTGCGCCAATGTCAGCCTTCTCATAATGGAGTGGATCTTGGCTCAAGCGCCGGTTCAAAACCAGTTCCGCAAAGACCACTTTACCTTCTTTCAGAGCGTCGATGGCCCTTTGAAGAAGTTCCAGGATCTGCGGGATATTCTGGCGACACTGCTCCAGCGTGTCACATCGCTGAAGCACGCAAATCATTTGTTGTTGTACTTGTTGAATGAAGCGTGGACTGTCAGAGCGCCTAATTTCAATACCCCGCAATTTAAGCTCTCCGTTTTGATAGACTCCAAAATAGCGATTCGGCACGGGCTTTAGCCGATTTTGTCGGGAAGGCACAAAATTAATCCATCGAAAGAGACCTTCGAAGCTGATTGGAATACCGGTCACTTCGCTTAACTGGCAAGCCAGATCCTCATATTCCTGAAGGGACGTCCCCGTCTTCTGAATCCAGAGCGAATCGGTTAAGGCATGGATGAGCGTGAATCCGCGTTCTTCGACATATTCTTTGGCGGTGAGCAGCATTTCCCGACCCAGCGCTGTGGTGCTCTCATGGGCTTCGATTTTTCCAAAACGTGCATTCTTATAACCCAAGTAGCCAAAACAGGTAACGAGCAGCCATTTCAACGCGCACTGTTTGCGGTCGGCAATGCCGCGCAGGACAGGATCGGGATCATGCTTTTTCTGATACTTGTACAACCGCCGCTTCTGCAGCACTGTTTCTAAGGTTCGAGGGACAAGCCCTCGACGTTTCTTGCAGATCCGGTACCCGGCTTCCGGCACCAACGGCGCATCCGGACAACAAACACAATCGAGCGTCTCCGGGCTTAAGTTGAACTTCGTCATGATCGTTGGATACATGCTGGCAAAATCAAGCTCCGCCACATTTTCATGCATCCCCAGAACAGGCTGGTAAGTCAGCCCCCCTTTGTCGATCACCAAGAGCTCTTCAGCCGTTTTGAACGCCTCCGCCTGATGTTTGCGATAGGGGATTAAACAGTTATCGTTTAAAGCAACTTCCAGCTGCATCGCCGAGATACAGGTTCCGGTGCTGACACGGGCCAGCCGCTGAATGGGAATTTTGGAGAGCCGCGCTAATTCAAAAAGCCCCTCGAGTCCCGATTCATGCACGATAAAGCTGTTGATTCGGTCGATATGCCAGCGGCCTTGGAAGTCCACTTCCGGAGCCACGTAAACAATCTTGCCGTAGGTGAAGTAACTGCGCCCGCGCAAGCCGTGCACCGTGATTTCGCTATCGCGGTCAAAAGGGATCGTTCGTTTTTGCTGCTTTGCCATTTCCCGTAGGTGAGGAATCAGAAAGGAATCTCCCCATTCCGTCAGGACCAGGTGAGGATCATAGGTCTTCAGCAGACGCCGGATCGCTTCCAGGAGACACTCCTCTTCGAGGATCATGGACTGGCCCTCAAATTCGGCAACCAGTGGCCGTTTCTGTCCATGTGCCGGATTGTAATTTTCCCCTTCCTGGCGCAGTTGCAAGACCCGCAATGGAGGATAACGGTAGTCCGTGTCTTGCGGAGCATCATGGACCTGGTATTCCACAAGCTCTCCTTGTTCACCCACAATTCCCGTCAGTTGACAGAGCGGGAAGAGCGCTGACTCATAAAAGAAAAGCTGTGGGACTGGAATGTCACAAGTGCAAGGCTCCAGACGTTCAGCCCGGCGCAACACGCGCTGAACCAGCGGTCCGTAGTGAAGGGGGTTTTGAACGCGAATTTCCAGAGCCGGAACGACATCGTTAGAATAAAATTCACGTTTTTCAACCAGGCGGGTTTCGAGAAAGACTGGAAGCTTGCCAAACCATTCCTGCGAGTGCTTCAGCAGACGAGTTTCTCCCGCCAGATAAAAAACAGGCCGATAGGCACAAAAACAACGGTGCATATCTCCGGAAGCATCAATGATCCAAAGGGTCATCCCTTTCGAGTTGGGATAAGCATCGAAGAGCCAACCCTTGATCGTTTTATCGCCCATAACAAATTGATAGTGAGCTGATTCATAGAAGGGAAAAACACCGAGGCGAGCGCTTCGGAGGGTAAAAATTATTTACCATCGTTCAGTTGTCATTTGCCATTGATCATTGTTTTTAAAATGCGAAATGGAAAATGAACTATGACAAATAGGCTTCTGTGGTTTTATCTGTCGCTTTCGATTCCTGATCCAATCTTCTTTGCGTTCTTTGCGGTGATACCCCTCGCTTTGATTCCTGCTTCCTGCTCTCTGCCGTCTGTTTTCCGCCTTCTGCTTACTGCTTTCTGCTTTCCGTAACCTGCTTTTGCAGTTTCATCAAGTCCCGCTGCAGCTCAATGATCATCGAGACCAAGATCGGCTCCATCGGGGTGGGCATCGCTGCATAGGCCATTGCCTGGGCATGGTATTGCGCACGATCAAATAGTTGGTCGAGAAGGAGCTGGTCTTCTCGACGCAACGCTCGACGAAACTTCCCCCAATGCTCCGCCTGAATTTTTTGAATGAGCTGTGTCGCTGTCAAAACCGTGCGTCCCATGGCCAATTCCTCGTTCATAGATTTTAAAGCGACAAATATCGTGAATTCACTTTTTCCCCTCTGCGGAGCACCCACTGGCGCTGAGGCTCAGCGGGCTTCTCCACTCTAAGTAAAAGGGGTTTCCGGCGAGAAACATCCTCTCGGCCAGGCAAAAGCCTCAAATTCTCCTTCTGGTCGAAGAAGGAAGTCGTTATTCCCCTCTGTGAAGACCTCTTTGCAGGAGGCACAAAGTCTGCCGGCAAACTGGATGCATTGAGTTCCACCTCCCAGCAGGAAGCGATTCCCCGGGCCGAAGCCTTAAGCTGTTGAACAAAGTCGCGTTTAGTCGCGGCACTGGGTTGCTGGCAGGAGAGCAACAAGCGAAACCCGGCAGCCGTCAGGCTATTCAACTCACGTTGAAAAGCGCGGAAGAGCTTCCAAGCCTCGTAATGTGGAACACTTTCGTCATAAAAGGTCGTGAGGGGACCAAGCAGCAGAATGAACGGGCTTTCCCAAAGTTTGCCGGCACTTTTGATCTGCCGAACCAAAGACAGCATCTGATGGCAAGTGAAGCTCCGCGAGATCCGAATGCCGCGAAGGAAATTCGTGGGGACTCTCCCCACTTTGGTCGCCAGCCGCGACACCAGATAGGGATCAAACACATTCGCGCCATCCAAAACGATGAGATGTTCCGCTTGTAACAAACACCGGCAAGCCAGCTTTTGTGCCAGTGTCAAAACCTGTGGATGCCCATACAGCAGATAAACACCGGCCAGAGTCTTTTCCATGTGCCAGGTTTCATAGAGTCCAGCAGAGTGGATTGGCCGCAGGGCATGGCTGGGAATTTTCGGATCGAGGATCGCAGGTTGAGGATTGCAGCTGTTGCGATCCTCTACCGTCGACTCTGGGGCTCCATTTCTTCCCGCCATTTTCCCCTTGGAGTTCTCAACCTGGTTCATTGAAATATCCAGCGAACTTGGCATCATCAAACCTTTCATAAGCGAATAAAAAGCGAAAACAAACTCAACACTCTCGAATCCAAAGATTTGGCAAACTCAAACAAATCTAATTCCGGTATTTTTCGGGGATTTTAAGTTTTGGACTTTTCTTCCAACGTGCGTCGCAAAATCGGCAACATCGCCTTGTCCTGATCCCGTGCTACCTCTTCCTTGATTTGAATATGTTTTTCCAAGGTAAGGAGACGGACTTTCAAACTCTCACCAACATCCAACTCTATCGATTGGCTTATTAACTCATCGTACCCATGCCCTTTACCGATGGCTCCGAGAACATCGAGTGGACCATATCGAGTCATCAACAGTTGATGTCCCGGCGAAGACAAATGCGAAAGGGTAGGCTTCAATTTCAGGTCATGGCGAACCCGGTAGTAAGCTTCCAGCACTTCCAAAGCCGTGATCAGCCTGTCGAGGTTTTCCGGTTTCCGCGAGTGCACGATATCGAGGTCAAAGGTGGTAATCGGCGCCCCTTGCAGGACTGCACAAACACCACCCACCACAATAAAATCGACCTGATAATGGGTCAGGACCCTAAGAATCTCCAGGAAGTTCGGTACGGGCTTGGCCATCCCTCAACCTCAGAATCGATTTCACCTGTTCTTGCAGTACCTGCAACCGTTCAGCGGGTGTTAGCGAAAGCATCCAGCGGATGAGCGTCAGATCCACACCATCCTCGCTATAGCTAAGCTTCTCAGCCGGAGCGAAAGCTTGGCTTAAAGTCGCCCGATCATCGGTCTCGTTTGCCATCAATCCTCACCAATCGATTATCGTGTTAGCCACGGCTTCGACACAACGACCTACCTCTCTTCTAGAATCACCAGATCCCAGGGACCCAGATTCACGACCTGCGCCTTGAACCACCATCTTATTGGTCAAAAGATTCACAGCATCCGCATACGGATAGTTCAACGTCTGGGTTTGCCCTGAATAATTCAAATAGTAATGGATCTTTTTGCCTGAATTTCCAATCCCATGTTTGACTCTTACGGAAGCCGGGGTGTTCTGGTCCGGACCAGTCAGATTGGCTCGCTTCAAGACATCGAGCAAGACTTTCTTCTGCAACTCATCCGACAAAACTGTTCCCTCATAGGTAAGGGTCCCTTGGCCATATCGATTGCGGGTGATCGCAGGAAATTTACCGAAAAAGGGATGGTCATAGAACGCCAGGCTCTCAGCCGTATCGGGGACTAAGAACTCCGCCCAAGACGAAACCCGATTCTTGTCTCCGGCCTGGAAAGGATCCCCTTTGAGTGGCAATTCCTGCTTCAGATTCGAAAACTCCTGATAAGTAAACCCACAGGCTTTCGTCAACGAGCCGGGCATACGAACCCATCGGATCGTTGAGTACTCATTGCAAAAACCGCTTTTGAAACAAAGCACGAGATGCCCTCCTCTTTGAACAAACGCGGCCAGCTTTTCGAGTAACGCGTCACTGGCAATGTAGAGAGGAGGGACCAAAAGCACGTCATAATTTGAGAAATCAGGGTTGTCCGGAGACACAAAATCCGTCCCGACATTTAAGTTGTAAAGCGTCCGGTGAAATTGGCGCATGATTGTCTGATAATCAATCTTGTCGCTGAACGGCATAAACTGGATCGCGTTATAGGAGTCCGAACTGTAGAGAATGGCCACTTTATTGACCTTCTTGAGATTGACCAGGTGGGGGCCCACCTGCTTCAACTCGTGCGCGATGCCATTCACTTGCTCATAAACACGACCCGGCTCAAAATCATGACCCAGAATTCCCTTCCAAAACATCTCCTGACCATAATGAATGGAGTGCCAGTGCCAGTAAGCCACCAGGTTGGCTCCGCTGGAAAGGTGGCTGTAGACTCCCAAGCGAAGCTGTCCATCATAGGGAGGGAACTGCCCTTTGGAGTCCCAGCCGATGGTTTGAGCGTTGGTTTCCGTCAAAAGATAATTGGCTTGTCTGACGGAACGGAAATAATCGCCCACATAAGCATTGGCCTCGCCCGTAAACTCATCCTGAACATCGTAGTAACAGTTAGCGGCCACAATATCCAAAGCTTTGGCCGCTTCCCAGGCATTGACGTTCGGAAGCGCCGGCCAGGCGAAATCGTGAGTCACAAACTGGTCGGAACGTTTGACTTGCCTGACAATCGTCGCCTGCCAGGCAAGAAAATCCGTGCATAATTTTTGCTGATAACGTTCCCATTCAAGCTTGTAGCCTGGATTAATGGTCCCTTCGCGGCTCGGAAATTCGTCCCAGTCGTTGATGGATTGTCCCCAATACGCCAGCCCCCATGCCCGGTTTAGTTCTTGAGCTGTCTTAAACTTTTTTTTCAATTCATTCACAAATCCCACTTGCACATTGGGTCCGGCCGTTCCATAAGCCGAGGTTTCATTGTCCAGCTGATAACCAATGACCGCCGGATGATCCTTATAATGGGCGACCAGTTGGCGAACGACCCGTTCGCAGTAAAACAGGTAGGTGGGGTTAGTAATATCCATATTCTGACGCATTCCGTAAGGGTTTCTCTTGCCATCCAGACGAATCGCCAGTATTTCCGGATACTTTTTGTAGAGCCAGGGAGGGATCGAGTAGGTCGGCGTCATTAACACGATCTTGATTCCAGCTTTGTGCAGGCGGTCGACAATGCGGTCGAACCAGGCAAACTCAAACTCCCCTTCGCGCGGCTCAATGCCAGGCCAGATGGAATCACCCATCCGGACAAAGGAGAGTCCAGCTTTTTCCATCAACTCGGCATCTTGCTCCAGCCGTTCAACAGGCAGGTACTCGTTGTAATACGATGCTCCATAAAGTACGTTGTCCAGCCGGGGAGCTGCGGCAAAAGCTGGAACAGAAGCCAAGCAGAGAAAGACCAACAAGAGTTCCAGCCCGAGAAAGTAATTTTTCCGGTTTATCTGATGATTCCTGTAAGAAAACATGGAATGACTCCTTCCAATCAACGAGACGAGGCTTTTGGCAACAGGGCAGGAAATAGGAAAGGAATAATTTCGCCCGAGGAAGCTCAACAATAACACAAAATCAGCGTGCTCGATTACCCTGCAATCGTTTCTGCACCGCCGGACTGGTTAATTCCCGCAACGCATCGGCAGCGATCCAGCGGGCTGCTTTGGAATCGATTTTTCGAATGGCTTCCGCACTCCGGATAGCCGCCCGATTCAAATCCAGATTACGTTTACCAATCTGCCGCAAAGCCCAATTCACCGCTTTCCGGACAAAGTTACGCTCATCAACAGCTTCACGCTGAAGCAATGGCAAAAACAGCAAGAAGGCTGAATCCGGAGCCTTTTTATCATGCACGGCCAAGGCTGCCATCAAAGTAAATCCGGCTCGTTTGACAAATTCCTCCGAACGGCTCGTCCATTCTACTGCTTTTTTGTAGGCAAAGTCTGTCTTGTCAAACAGGTTGCAACAACACGCATCACAAACTGCCCAATTGTTAAATTTCTTGGCCCAACGTTCCATTTGGCGATCCGAAACCTTGCGCGGATCATCAATCAGGCTGGCGATAATCCGCGCCTCATGAGCACTGCTGTTCCACAATTGTTGCGCCAGCCGGTGATCTTTTCCGATGCTTCGAGCCATCCTCCGCAACTCCGGCATGGACACGCCATAGACTTTTGGAGCACCAATCCCAAAACGTCTCATCCCTTCAACGTTTGCTGGATTTCCGAGCTGTTCGAACTCTTTTAAGATCGTATCGACATTCATCGCATGCGGGGGGAATCACCCACTCCACCAAAGCGCTAACTGGAGGGCGGAGCTCTGCGACGCCGAGAGAAATTTG
The DNA here is from genome assembly GCA_963810905.1 of uncultured Acidimicrobiia bacterium. GTDB lineage: Bacteria > Acidobacteriota > Terriglobia > Versatilivoradales > Versatilivoraceae > CAWBAT01. The sequence continues at coordinate 236,783 of CAWEPG010000002.1, forward strand.
AAGACGCTGCACCCTCGTGGAACTCGCCCTCTAGGACCTATCTCTGGTAGCCACGATTGAACGGTGCTTTATGCCGCTCAATCGTGGGTATTTATCCGGGAGAAAATCCCGCGATTGCCCAAAAATAGGCAATCGCGGCTACCACTACTATTCCCCCAAACGAAGCGGCGGGCCGTTTTTCGCCTCGATCCTAGGAAAGGCCCACGGTGAGAAGAGCGCTCACCGTGGCTACCCAATGATCTCTGCGACGCCGGAGTTCCCGGTAGAGCGCCCGCTCCATCATACCAACTTGCTGACAACTCACCTTACGCCGCTTGTTCCTTAGCCAATGGCCCGAGTTGTCGCTCGAGACGTTGCTCATACAAACGTACGAGTTGACCCGTCAATTCGGCAAATCCGGTGAGTAAAGCACTATGCAATAGCTCCTGACAACTGCGCCGGCGCGGAACTTCGCGCGTTCGCAGGTAAGCGTCTCTGAGCATTTCGCCAAATCGAGCCTTTTCTTCTTCTGGAAGCCGAATGGCGTTAGGGCTTTTCCTCGAGGTCTCGGATTCCATCGTTTGCTGGAACCGCAACTCAAAAGCTTTCTGAATATCAAAGGCTGATTCGGTCAGCCCCCACTGGATGAGTGTTTTTAAGACTGCCCGTTCCAAAGCCACTTTCTCTTTAAACTCATCCCGCCATTCAGGGGACTCAATCGGTAAATTCATAGATCCTCCAAGTTCTATTTGGCAAAATGCCTATTTTTTAATCCTGCAATTCAAAAAATTTCAATCCTCATGCAATTTTTCGGTATACCCCAATCACCTTGCCTACAACTTCCACTTCGTCACTGCTGACTTCAATCGGATCGTAGCGAGAATTCTCTGGCTTCAACGTTACCTTATTGGCTTTCTGGTAAAAGCGCTTCAACGTGGCTTCCGACTGGTGAACCCGCGCGACGACGATTTCTCCGTTTTCGGCATTGGCTTGTTGCCGGACAAGCGCCAGGTCTCCCGACAAGATGTGGGCATCTTTCATGCTATCGCCCTTGACCCGCAGGACAAACACCTTGTCATCTTTGGCCCAGATGCGGGGCAGAGGCAGACTTCCCTCCAAGTTTTCTTCCGCGTGGACCGGCAAGCCGGCCTGAATTTGACCGAGCAAAGGAACCTCATTGATTTGTTCCAAAGTAAATATTTGAGACTGGACCGGGACATTCGTTCTGGATTTCGAAGGTTGATGCTGCAAACAACCTTTAGTTCGAAGGATTTCAATATGCTGCTGGATGGCTTGGGCGGACTTGCCCAAGGCTTCAGCAATTTCTCGCACCGAAGGCGCCATCCCTTGTCTGGCAAAATATCCCTGAATGAAATCCAGCACTTCCTGTTGCTTTTGAGTCAGTTCCATGGGTCCTCCTCAAAACCTCTCAGACCGTCGCTGCATCAGCTCACTCGCACCTCATTCATTCATTTGCGGCTACGGGCCGGGTACCGGAAACAATCCACGGTATGATCATTGACCATCCCCACCGCTTGCATAAAGGCATAACAAATCGTGGCGCCAACAAACCGGAATCCTCGCTTCTGTAAGTCACGACTCATCGCTTCCGATTCTTTCGTTTTGGCTGGAATCTCGCGGAGCGATCTCCAGGCATTGACTATGGGCGCACCCTGAACAAATTGCCAAATATAGACGTCAAAGCTGCCGTATTCCTTCTGGATCTTCAAAAACAACTTCGCATTGTTGACCGCCGATTCAATCTTGAGCCGGTTGCGAATAATACCGGTATCCTCCAGAAGAGCCGTCTTTTTGCGGGCGGTATAACGGGCAATCTTTTCGACGGCAAAACCAGCAAACGCCTTTCGATAGTTCTCGCGCCGCCGCAGAATCGTCAGCCAGCTCAATCCGGCCTGAGCCCCTTCCAGAAGCAAAAATTCAAAGAGTTTCCGGTCATCATGCACTGGGGTCCCCCACTCCCGATCATGGTATTCCCGCATCAACTCATCTCCTCTGGACCATTCACAGCGTTGAATCATTGCCGGTTCTTTCATGGATCGGGCCCGCTCCGGAGCAATATAGATGCTTGTCAATACTGACACTTGTTAATATAGACATCTGTCTATGTTTTGTCAAGAGAAAATTCTTCTTTTGAGGAAGAAAAGGGATTGGGGTGAAACCATATGGCCTCGTGGAACTCGGCTTTTCAGGACCTAAATGGAGCCAAATCTCAGGTAGCCATGATTGAGCGGTGATTGGTGCCGCTCAATCGTGGGTATTTCGTCTGGGAGAAAAGTCCGCGATTGCCAAAAGATCGGCAATCGCGGCTACCACCTATTAAAAAAGAGAGTAATTTTCGCCGGATTGAGTGGACATTTTCTCCGGCTCCGAAGGCAGGGCAATCGCTTCCAGACTCGGATAGGCTTTAAGAAGCTTCGGCATGACCAGGACTTTTTGCCCGGTAATCTGATGCAGAAATTCCAACGCGTTTTTTACCTCTGCAGCCCGGTAGTGGTTATTGAAGATCACATACAACGTCCCGCCCTGGCGGCGGAATTCCCGGACCATTCCCAAATACTCCTCCAACTCTTCCGCAGAATAATCATAATCGTAACGGCCGTCTCGGCCTGCCTCGGGGGCAAACCAGTTCGCCGCGTTTCGCCCATGGAAACGCAGATAGGACAGATGAGTGGAAGTGAAGACTTCTGTTGATTTCAGGTTAGCGGATACGTCCGGCTGATCAATGTTGGCAAACGCAACTTGACGCTCGCGAAGCAACTCGTAAAAAGAAGGCTGTGCAAAAGACCGGTGCCGCACCTCTACCACCAGCGGGATATTCCTGGAAAACATCCAGCAACGGCACAAAGATATTTTCGAGTTTCGGCGGAGTCATGAAAGCGGTAGGGAAATTGAATTAGCAGGGCGCCTAGTTTCCGCGCTCCGCGAAGAGGCTCGAGAACCTCCTTAAAGGCACGAACGGTGGACTCAACAATTTCAGGCTGTCCGTTTTGTGTATCCTCCCCATGGGTGAACTGTTTGTACATTTTAACGGCAAAAGAAAACTCGGAATTCTGCCGGACACTACCCAGCCAGCCTTCCACGAGTTTGAGGGATGGGATGGAATAAAAGCTGGTGTTTATCTCTACGGTGCTGAAAAAACCGGCCAAATATTCGAGCTTGTTGAATTGGGTTTCGCGCGGAAAGACCAATCCTTTCCAGTCAGGATAAGACCATCCCGCGATACCAACTAAAATTTTACCGATAGGGTTGACCATTTCGACCATTAGATGCGAATTGAGAGCCCTGCTCGATTCTACTTCTTTCATGCTAACACGATCACGTGTTCCCGATACAATACGGCGAAGGTAGACAATGGAGCAAGTTTGCTTTATTAATGTGCTCTAAGATGATGAGACGAATTCTAGGCCACAAAAAAAATCATTGGGATCATGTCGTTTCCAACCGCTGCGTCTGCCTTTCCCTCTCCCTCATTCTCATCTTTGGCTCGGCTCCTTCCCTGCCCCTCCCATTCACGCTGGTTACAGCCCACTCCGTCCTCTTCGGAGAAAACTCGTCCAACAATCCCCCCTCAACTTACAAAGGCAGGGTGATTGCTCCGGTGATGAGTGCCGAGGGGGCAGATTGGCTGGTCAGAGCGGAACGCGAAGAATTCGAACAGCCCGAGAGAGTAGTGGATGCATTGAAACTCCAAAAAGGGATGGTCGTCGCAGATATCGGCGCGGGCGTGGGTTATTTCAGCCTGCGGATCGCCAAGCGTGTCGGACCAGAGGGGACAGTCTTAGCCGTCGATATCCAGCCGGAAATGTTAAGCCTGCTCAAGCAGAATCAAGAGCGCGAAGGGTTGACGAATGTGGAACCAATCCTTGGCACGGTGACAGATCCGCACTTGCCGCAGGACGTAATCGATCTGGCCTTGTTGGTTGATGTTTATCATGAATGCCAGTACCCTGAAGAAATGATCACGCAAATTCGCAACTCCCTGAAGAAGAACGGGAGGCTGGTATTGATTGAGTACCGTGGCGAAGACGCCACTGTCCCGATCAAGCCGGAACATAAGATGACCGTAAAACAAGTTCTGGCGGAAATCGAGCCCATGGGTTTTCAGCTGAAAGAACAGCTCGAGTTCCTCCCCTGGCAACACATCTTGGTCTTTATAAAGGCGGATCGTAAACAGGAAAAGATGTCTGGGCAAAGCATTCAGCGAAGTACGCCTTGAGATTTTTCTGTCCCGTTCACGAATGATTTGCCTCGACATCGCAATGAAACTCATTGGTTAGAAAACTATGACGAACCCCTGGCATGACATCCACTACGGAAACAAAGCACCGGATATGGTGACCGCCATCATCGAGATCCCCAAAGGATCGAAGAACAAGTATGAACTCGACAAGGAAAGTGGCTTGCTCATAGTCGACCGTGTGCTCTTCAGTTCGGTTCACTATCCGGCAAACTATGGATTTATTCCACAAACTTATTGTGATGATCAGGATCCGCTCGACATCCTTGTCTTGGGCCAGGAAGCGGTCTATCCGCTCACCCTAATGCGGGCCAAGCCTATTGGCGTGATGCAGATGATCGATATGGATGAGGAAGACGACAAGATCATCGCAGTCCATGCCGACGATCCTGAATTCGCTGATTATTCCGATATTCACCAACTCCCCAAACACAAAATGAAGGAACTGCAGCGTTTTTTCGAAGACTATAAAATGCTGGAGCAGAAAGCAGTCCGGGTGGAACGATTCCTGGGAAGAGAGCCTGCTAGCAAAATTATTCTCCAAGCAATTCAACTCTACAAAAGTACTTTCAGCAAGAAAGAAGCGAATGCGCGAGGCTTCAAGAAAGCTGCCTCAAAACATATATTGCCGAGAAAGAAAAATTCGCGGGCATAGTATTGCCCCGATGCTGTGATAGAAAGCAGCTCCTCAAAGGAGAATCCTACCACCAATCATCGCGGCTCCGGGAAATGACCCTCAAGTGGCACTCTGAGTCTCAAGGAGAAGTAGAAATGCGACGAAATTTGCTCATCACCCTAGGCCTTCTTCTGGCTCTCCCAGCACTTGCTCAAGAATTCACAGAAATTTCGGGACTTCCCCCTGTTCCTCATTACAAGGTGCAACGGATCAAAGAAAAAATCATCATTGACGGCAAGCTCAGTGAGAAAGCCTGGGCTAAGGCGATTCCGATTACGCTGATGTTTCCATGGGATAGTCAGACAGGGAAGAAACAGAAAACGACTGTGCGATTACTCTTCGACGCAGAGAACCTTTATGTCGGATACGATTGCGAAGACAGCGACATCACGGCAGTTTTTGAAAAACGTGATGATTCCACTTTCATGGAGGATTGCGTTGAAATCTTCATTAAGCCGAGTAAAAGCTCAAACGACTACTTTGGCCTGGAGATGAATGCCAAGGGGACACTTTTTGACTACTTCTATCCTTTCCCCAAAGAAATCGTGAAAAGCCTCGACCTCGAGGGGGTGCAGTTGAAGACCAATATTCTCGGCACCCCGAATCAACGAAACGATCAAGACCAAGGCTGGTCGCTCGAAGTGGCAATTCCGCTAAAGAATTTCGCCAAGTACGCGCCGCACACACCTCCCACGTCTGGCGATACTTGGCAGATTCAGCTCAATCGTTGGGACGGTACTGAGGATTCCGGAGGCAGGCGGCTCAGCATGTGGTGCCACTCGGGTCTCAAGAATACCCATCCGCATAACCCCGAGCGATTTGGTGTCATTGAATTTGATTAAATTCGATGTCTATCCTCTTGGAGGGCGGAGCTCTGCGACGCCACTGTAAACTCTAAAATCAGATACTTATCGGCTCGCCTCGCCCCAGCGCAGGAGAGAGTATGGAGGTGAGGGGGACTGCGACGTCGCGTCAGGGCGGAGCGTCCGTTCCACCTAAATCGGACTATTTTCTTCTATTGCGGCGTCACCCCTAACTGCCAAAACAAGAAACTGATCTCATCGGTCAACTCATCAATTCTCTTCCCTACGGGAGTGGAACCTCGCGAATGACCCGCTTTCGTATCATATAAGAGCATCACCGGACGATCAGAGCCTGATGAAGCCTGCAAGAGCGCCGTCATCTTCCGTGCGTGCAGCGGAGCGACGCGCGTGTCGCTGTCACCTGTCACGAAGAGCACCGCAGGATATTTCGTTCCAGGCTTCACGTTCTGATAAGGAGAATAAGCCAGCAGCACCTTGAACTGCTCGGGATTTTCAGAAGACCCGTATTCCGGGACCCAAAACTTGGCTACAAGAAATTGATGATAGCGAATCATGTCGAGAAGAGGATAGGAGCAGATAACGGCCCGGAAAAGTTCAGGCTGCTGGGTCAGGGCTGCTCCGACCAGCAATCCTCCATTGCTTCCACCCGAAATGGCCAATTTGGAAGGGTCTGTATAATTTTGTTTGATGAGCCATTCGGCAGCGGCAATAAAATCGTCGAAGACATTCTGTTTTTTTTCCAGCATGCCAGCTTGATGCCAGGTCTCCCCGAATTCGCCACCGCCCCTCAAATTTGGAACGGCAAAGACCCCGCCGTGCTCTACCCAGTAGGCCGCCAAAGGGGAGAAACTTGGCGTCTGGCTTTGCAAGAAACCGCCGTAACCGGTCAATAAGGCCGGGTTTTTTCCATCACGCCGCAAGTCTTTGGAGTGAACCACGAACATCGGCACCCGGGTTTGATCCTTGGAGTTATACCAAACCTGAGTGACTTCAAACCGGCTGGCATCAAACGGGATCTTCGTCTGAGCCCAAACTTCCTGCATATCCGCGGTGGAGTCGTACCGATAGATCGTTGTCGGGATCAGGAAAGAGCTAAATGAAAAAAATACCTCTCGATTTTTCCACTGCCCGGAAACCCCACCGACACTACCGATGGCGGGAAAAGCAATCTCCCGTAAATATTGACCGTCTTTGGTGAAGATTTTGACCGATTAGCGAACCTCTTTCAGGAAGTTGACAAATACCCGGCCACTGGCGGCGGAAAAGCCTACGATTGTGGCATCACTTTCAGGAATGATTTCCCGCCATTTTTCTTGTGCAGGATCTCTTCAAGTCCACTTTTAAGATCCGGCCGTTAGGCGCTTTCCAATCGGTTTTCAGGTAGAGAACGTTTAGGGCGACATCAGGCTGGAATCTGGCCTCGATGTCGGTGACAATGGGAATCCATTGCTTTCCCTTTAAGAAGATCGCACGCATACACTTCGGTCTTCTTGGCGGCAGATCCGTAATGAATGGTGGCGATCAAATACTGCCCGTCTTCGGAGAGGGAGAGGCCAATGATTTTCTCAGGACCGTACCCCTTTCCGAAAATCTCAACATCTGCTTCGGGAGCTTTTCCCAAAGTGTGGACATAAACTCGAGGGCCTTCTGGACCAAACCGAGAAAAATAAATATCTTGATTGTTTGGATGAATCGAGATTCCGGTGTAACGAGCTCGTGGCAGTTCATCAGGCAATTGCTGGCGTGTCGCAACCCGCATCAGATGAATTTCGATTTCGTCGGCTCCGCCGCGTCGGATCCCATAAGCTACCAGGGTCCCATCTTGAGAGACATCCAATAGATCAATGCTGGTGGTGTGGTCAGCACTCAATGAATGGGGGTCAAGGAGAACCTCATCTGGCCCCTGTAGCCCCTTCCTGACATAAATGGCAGCCAAGTCCTGGTCTGCCTTCCGTTTGGAAAAAAAATAAAGCCCGTTCCGCTCGGTTGGGACGCCAAGAGTGTCCGTTCTTAACAACTCCGAAAGTCGCTGCTTCATGGCCTCTCGCCCAGGCAATGGCTTCAAGAGCGAATTTGAATAGTTATTCTGAGCATCGATCCAGGCTCTTGTCTCGGAGCTGTTTTGATCTTCGAGCCAGCGATAGGAGTCAGTCAATTCGACCCCATGCAGTGTTTCCCGGGTCACTTCTACTTTGGTACTGGGATATTTTTGTTCTTGCGCAAATGAAAATTCGTAAAAACAAAAGAAGAATAGAAGCATCGCCAAACAAGCATTCCCTGCCAGCTTCTGATGACCGCTACCAGAACGCCTAGTTGAGCTCAATTCGTTATGTCGTTTCATGAGAATTCCGAAAATGGGTAGGGTAATCCAGACCAGATTGCCATATTTTAAGGCTTCAACAAAATTTTTCCAAAAGTATTGCGTGACTCTAATGCCTTCAGAGCTTCGGCAGCCTCCCGAAGTGGGTATACCTGACCGACGACCGGGCGAATGTTTTCCTGAGCAACGAATTCCAGTAGTTCCTGGGTGAGTAGCTTGAGTTTGGCAGGCTGTTGAAATAAAGTGGCCAGCCAAAATCCAATTATCGAAACAGAGTTCTTAAAAAGTCTTCCGGGATGTACAGCCGGAGTTTTGCCGCTGGCAGATCCCAAAGACGACAATTCTGGAAAAAGGCGCAGCAGCGTCGATGTCTTTTTCCAGAAAATCCCCTCCATTGGATTCAAAGATAATATTGGCTCCCTGCCGCCGGGTAAATTCAAGTACGGGCTCAACAAAATCGACCTCTTTGTAATTGATAGTCAGATCTGCCCCCAGGGCTTTTACCTTTTCCAATTTCTGATTGGTGCTGGCCGAAGCAATCACTTCAAGTCCCAACTTCTTCGCCAGCTGGATCGTTGCCGTCCCAACGCCCCCCGCAGCGGCGTGGACCAGAATGACTTCGCCGGCGACAGCCTTCGCTGAGACTTTTAACATCGCATAGGAGGTCAGATAGGTGCACGGAAAGGCCGCGGCCTCTTCAAAGCTGAATTTCTTGGGGACAGGAATGGCGGCTTGCTCCGGAATCACGACATACTCCGCGTAGGCTCCTGAACAGAACCCCATGACCCGTTCCCCTTGCCACATGGGTCTGGCCCCATTTCCGATTCCAACGACTGTCCCGCTATATTCGAATCCAAGTACAGATGGGAAGGAAGGCTTCTGTAGATAAAATCCCCTCCGGATCATGGTGTCAGCATAGTTCATGCCGGCATATTCGACCTTGACCAACAGTTCCCCATCACCAGGTTTTGGGTCCGCTACGGTTTGATACTTGGGGAACTCATTTTCTTGATACAGCACGATGGCTTGCATGATCTCCTCCGTCTAGCTTCTTGGGATTGCAGAATTGACTGGCGGCGCACACAGACCGCTGTTACATCCAGAGGTGGTGCTTCTTTGTGGTCCCCCTCCTTGCACAAGGAGGGGGCTAGGGGGAGGTGGTTCCCCCGGCCCCCCTCGCCCCAGCGTGGGAGAGGGGATGGGGGAGAGGGGCATTTTCCACTCCCTTCCTTCTTTACGAGGGGATCCCCATACTTAGACGATGTGATACGAAGGGACCCGTACAACCCTCTCGCCTCCCCACTCGACACCAAAGCTACGATAGACTATAAACTCTAAATAATATTTCCCAAACAAACCTGGAACTTTATCATTGCAGGAATCGTTTAGTCAGGCGAGGAGGAAAATTCAATGAAAAATATCGCCCGACCCGTTATCGCTATACGTTTTGGCTGCTCTAGTTTCGCTTCCCACTTTTGGCCCAGCAGAAGAAAGATCCCTGGCTGCATGTTGAAGTTAAGGAAAGCAAAGATGACCCGGAAACAGTCAAAATCAATCTTCCTTTCTCCATGGTCGATGTGGCCCTGAAGATCGCCCAGGACAAAAAATTGAATGGAGGGAAATTCCGGCTGAATTCGACCGATTTGAGCGTTCCGGACCTTAAGAAGATGTGGATTGAATTCAAGAAGGCAGGAAACGCGGATTTTGTGACCGTAGAGAAGAAAACCGAAAGTGTAAAGATTTCGAGAGAAGGCAACTATCTTCTGATCAAGGTTTCCGAGAAAAACCAGCAGAAAGTCGACCTTCGAGTCCCCGTGGACGTGGTGGATGCCTTATTGGCGGCTCCCGGTGATGAGCTGGATATCAAGGCAGCCCTCGTGGCCATGCAACAAAAAGGAATTGGCGATATCCTCAGCGTGACTGACAAGGATACCAAGGTCAGGATATGGGTCGATTAACGGCCAAACCAGTCTTTTCACTATATGACAGTCAAAACCGCCTTTAAATACATTGCCCTCGGTCTGTTGGTCCTCTTCACTGCTGGGATCATTTACGTCATTCAGGCAGGATTCGCTATCGTCAAGGTGAGCACTCAAGACACCCGTATCTGGCTGCCGGTACCCATTGCGTTGGGCCAACTTGTCGGGAAAATGGTGGCGCTTCCCCTGAAAGCAGGACGAGCAGTTTCAAGAATTCTGGAAATACCGGGAAGAGATTGGGCAGATTCTGCGCCTACTTCCGGGCCTACCCGATGCTGACTTTGTTGAAGTCCAAAGCGCGAAAGAACAAGTTCGGATCTTTAAACGAGGAGATTCATTTTGCATTCAAGTGACAAGCCCTGATGAGCAGGTTAATGCTCGTCTCCCAATTGAAACCATTGAACGCTTGGCTGATGTCTTTCGAGGATCCTAACCCCGATCTGGGAGATTTCTTTGCGTCTCTCAAAGGACAATCTGCTGGGGATCTGATTCACGTAAAAACCAATACCGAAGAAGTCAGAATCTCAATTTGGTAGGAAGAGCGAGCGGCACCCCCTCTCCGCAAACTGTCCTCGCAGCATTCCCTTCTACAGCTCTCCATTCGATGTAGGAGCGCTCCCTATGGATTGAATAGTGATGTACCCGGAGGACCTAACGGACCTCATCCAGAAGTTTGGGATGTTGACTTTTGCCGGGGGCAGGCATAGGATTTTTTTCAAGAATTGGCACATACTTTACGCTGTTAGTGTAATAATCGGCAAGAGGCAAGACTGCCCGAAAACCCAGCTATTATCAACTTATCAGGGCAAAATTGCCTGATAATCAATGGTTCCTCGGATGCGCATCGCCCCATCCATCGGCTCTTCGGCGCTTCGCGCCTCAGAACCATCGGATGAAGCTGCCTACTCGCCTGATAACCGGCGCGTCTCTGCACCGGTTATTTGGCTGCGCCGCGCTCATCCGGGGCGTTAACTCTTTTAGGGACATTATGGAAAATACTCTCACAGTAGAATTCCGCCTAATGGGTAGAGGCTTTGTTCCAAAGGAATTGAGCCGAGACTTGGGTATAGAATGCACTGAATATGAACTTGGCGATGATAGGAAACTGACTTTTTGGATTCTGTCCAAAACAAATACTGGGAATATCGACATAAAATCCTTATGCCAGGAGCTTATTTCTGAATTACAACCAATGCAGGAGAAGCTTTGCAGGTTGATTGAAAAGTTTGATCTGCGTCCCGACTTTTGTCTGCGACTTAAGGAAAGGCCGAGGACGAGCCACGAGGTTTTATACGGAGAACATCCAGTCATCAATTTCTGTATTGAACCTGCAACAATGCGGTTTTTGTCGGCCATTAATGCGCCAATGTTTATAGAACACGAGTATGAAAGTGAGAGTTAACAAGTCTATGCGGCCGACCACTGATGCGCCGGCTGATTGAGGCGTTAGGCGACAGGATATAAAGGATCTTAAGAAATGAAGTCTTCAGAAACCGCGAAGGTCTTACTTATTTGCGCTTTCTCAATCTTATTCTTGTTCCTGGGGTTCTTTGCGAACTATTGGCGGGTAGCCGACCAGCGCTGGTTTGAAAACCACCAGCTTGATATGGAAAGCTACATCATAGGGAGAATGGTCAAATCCAGACAGGATGGCATCCTTTCATCTGGTGGACTGACGGGTTTAGGGAGCCTCAATGCAACACCGGTACAATTTTCCGATGGGCCTTTCTCTAATCAGTATCTGGCGTACATGAATAACCTCCCCTTCGGGGCATATTCAACCTACAATTCCCAAATTGGGGGGCAAGGGATATTCTTCAGCGTTCTAGATAAATTGATAACCGCTTTACCTCAAGAAAAGTTGCGTATCTTTCATGCGCTTACATCGCTGTTCTCAGCGATCATGTTAACTGCAATCATATTGTGGTTCTATTTGGAATTTGGATTGACCGTTTCGTTATTCGTTCTCTTCTCTGCGGTTTTCTCCCAATGGTTAGTAGTTTTTGGCCGAAATCTCTATTGGTCCATGTGGGCATTTTACCTGCCAGTTGTTGTACTGATGTACTATCTCAAATTCACTCGGGTACTACCGAATCTTAAGCTGTTCGAACTTGGCACCATATTCCTCATCACGGTCTTCATAAAATGCCTATTCAATGGCTACGAGTACATCACCTCTACCCTAGTCATCATGTTCGTACCTCTTGTTTACTACATCATTCTGAATCGGGTGAACTTTGGAGAGTCCCTTAAGACGCTGGGGACAGCAGCATTAGGTTCATGCCTTGGTATATTTTTAAGTTTCAGTATCCTATGTTTTCAAATAGCGTCAGTTAAAGGACATTTCTTGGACGGAGTTCATCATATTGTATATTGTTTCGAGAAGCGAACCTATGCAGATCCTCGCGGTTTTCCTTCTGAGTACGCTCCTGGCCTGCAAGCGAGTACTACCTCTGTCTTACTAACATACCTAAAAGGTACGTTCTTTGATCCCGAAAATTACCTCTCTTCAAGCCCATTGGTTTTTCGACATCCAATTCGGTATTCGTACCTGATATCACTATTTGTCATAGTATCCGTCACGCTATCTTTCCGCAAAAATCGATATGTTGCCGAAAAGGAAAAACGGAAGTGCGTTGCCTTAATTTGCGCAACATGGTTTTCTATTCTTGCTCCTTTATCATGGTTCATCATCTTCAAGGCCCATTCATATGTACATACGCATACGAACTACATCGTATGGCAGATGCCGTTTGTTTTCTTTGGTTTTGCGGGTTGCGGTTTGCTGGTAAGGAATCTGTTTCCCGATTTCATTCGCCTAACAAAGCACTCCACTTGACCGCTATTCCGCTTCGCTTCATACCGGCAGGTGAGCTTTATCGTTCCCAGACGACGAGACAAAATGAACAGCTCGGCGTCGCCGAGCACGGTAACTCGGCGGTGCTCGTTACTGTCGGGCCCGCCGGCGAGCTCCTCGATCGCCGGCACATCGACCTGACCGATCGCAGTCTGCCGACGCACCCGCATCACCATGAAGGGTCGTGGGCGGTGGGCCGTTACCTAAACAGCCCGTGGGCGCGGGCGATTTCGCTCGCCGACGCCGTGGCGCTCGTCGAGCGCGTGCGTGAGTCCGCCGCGCGCGGCGCGCGCGAAATCCTCGAGGCGCTGGCCGCAACGGTGCCCGTGCCGATTGCGAGCGTTGCGATCCGCGTGTGCCCCAAGCTTCCTCCGACAACCGAGGAGCGGATCGCAGACAATCGCGCGCAGACCGTCGCCGACTCCGTCATGTATCGCGAGGCCCTCGCGACCGCAGCCGAGGCGCGCGGCTGGTCCGTGCATTGGTACGACCGCGAGCACGTGTTTCGCGACGCGGCAGCGGTGCTCGGCTGCGAGGACGTCCACGCTTTCCTGCAAGCGATGGGTCGATCGATCGGGCCACCTTGGCAGGCTAAACACAAGCTTGCGGCAGCGGCGGCGCTTGCGGCCACAGGGCACCCCGTGCTGCGGCCAACCGCCTGGTAACAAGGGCATGGAGCCGACGGGGAATCAGACGCGCCGCGGTTCATGCCCAAGCCGTTATACCGCTCCCGTGTCTGATAAGGAATTCGAGCATTTACTGATCTTGGCTCCGGATTGAAACGTATGACTGAACGAGTAATTTTCTCGATACTGACTCTTTTGCTAGTTGTAGATATTTCGTGCGCTTTATTTCTTGGAATTAAGTTTAGCTTCGGTTCTCGCAGGCCGGGGAGTTGGAAAATAGTGCGATTCCCTGGCTTGCTTCGCCGCAAAGAGCATCGAGGTTTATTCTGGATTGAAGTGGCAATGGAAATTGTGATGCTTTATGTTCTTGTGGCCCGAATTATAGATCCGCATGCACACTTCTATTGGTGGGGCAGTGGAATCGAGCGATGAAGGACAGTAGAGATGATAACTCGCTAAGGAGATTCGGACAGAGGAAATGCCGCGGTATGACAAGCCCGCTCAAGCTGACCCCGCCATCGCGTTCTTCTTCGGAAATGTTGCTGAACCTTTCGCATCGTCTCCGGCTCCAAGGGAGCGGAAGGCCAGGCAGCTCAGCCGTAAGTCATTAGGCCCAAGACAAGGAGACAAAGCGTGGCAACGATGCAAGCAGTGATGCTGACCAAGAAGGGCGGCCCTGAGGTTCTCGTGACCGTGGAACTTCCGTTGCCCGAGCCCGGTCCAGGTGAGGTCCGAATAAAGGTGCGTGCGACTGGAGTGGGCGCGACCGATATTACGATGCGCCGTGGCTCCTATCCGTACGCCCCGCGAATTCCTTTCGTGCCCGGCTATGAGTCGGTCGGTATCGTCGACGCAATTGGAACCGGTGTTACGACGCTCAAAGCGGGAGACCGAGTCTGCGCGCTGCTTGTGTACGGCGGCTACGCCACGCATGTGGTCCGCGGCGCAGAGCATTGGGTCAAGGTGCCCGACGGCCTGGATGACGTGGAGGTGGTCTCGCTTATCCTGAACTACGTTACGGCGTATCAGATGATTCATCGGGTGGCACGCCTTCACGCCCGCCAGTCGGCGCTGGTGAATGCGGCTAACGGAGGCGTGGGTCAGGCGCTGCTCGATCTGTTGCGAGCACACGGTGTCTCGGCTATCGGCGCGGCAGCCAAGCAACGGCATGACATCATTACCTCGTACGGAGGGATCCCCATAGAGGGGCGTGCCGCTCCGCTAGACATTGGCGTACACGCAGTCCGGGCGGAAGGCGTCGATGCGGCGTTCGACGGCGTCGGTGGGGCACAGACCGGGCAGTGTGTGTCGTCGACGCGCCGGGGCGGAATCACTGTCTGGTACGGCTTTGTGGGCGCTCAGGGGCTTCCTGCGTTGACGCGCTCGGCGCTGTCTCTGTTCTTGGGTGCCCGATTGCGAGGCCGACGAGGATCCTTCTATGGAATCACCATGCGGTATCGGAAGAACCCTCAGTCCTTTTTCGAGGACATGCCGAAACTGTTTGACCTCCTCGCGCAGCGGAAGATCTCGCCTCGCATTGCTCAGACGTTCCCACTGCTGGACGCGCGCCGGGCAAACGAACGGCTTGAGGAGGGCGCGATCCAAGGAAAGCTTGTACTCGTCGCGTAAGAGAACATCCATGAGGCCTAACCCATCCATCGATCGGACCTTCACCGGCCGCCCATGTCAAAGGTTAGGCTAGGGAGTTTATTTGTATAAGACAATAGCCTTGATCTTGATACTTCTCTCCCGGTTTGATCTCGCGCAGACGAAGTCGAACGACATATACAACATTAAGGTATTGAAGCAGACGGAAGAATCTGTACTGTTTGAAATCTCATATTATTACTCCGGAGATCATGGCGATAACGCCAAACTGACTGCCTGGCCTAAGCCTGCTGGCTTTTGGGGTTCGTCCATAATTCCGCTTGTGATGGGAGATCATACGTCACAGTTGAATGTAAAGTTAATGCCTAAGGCCCCGAAAGAAGTACTCTCCGATTCCGTAGATTTTTTTTACTATTCCGACAGTGGTCCACCGTTCTACACAAAGAACTTTACCTTTAAGAAAAAATGGATAAATTCAACTGGAAAGCCTGTCACACAGGCTAAGCAGGTTGAGAAGAACTGAAACAACTTATCGTGCAGTTCTTGAGGGTAAAAAGGAAGATCTAAGCCTTGAAAACACCTTCTTTTGGAATAGACCTCTTCCTTTCTCAATGTCTTAGCTTGTACTGACCCCGGGCCAACAAACATATTGGAGCAATTGGGATGATCGGTAGAAAACTTGCCCATTACGAGGTGCTCGCGAGGATTGGAGCCGGAGGCATGGGTGAGGTGTATCGAGCCCGGGACTTGAGGCTCCAACGGGAGGTTGCCATCAAGATTCTGCCGTCTGAGCTTCCTTCGAGTTGGGAGGAACGAGAACGTCTTAAGCGCGAGGCAAGGACCCTCGCTACGCTGAATCATCCCAATATCGTCACGGTCTACTCGGTGGAGGAGGCGGACGGGACCCACTTTGTCACCATGGAGCTACTGGATGGAGAGACTCTTGACAAGATCGTGGCCGGCGGCGGCTTGTCCCAGGAACGCTTCACCAGTCTCGCTTTGCAACTGCTCGATGCAATGCGTGCGGCCCACGGGCAAGGTGTCGTGCATCGGGATCTGAAGCCCGGCAATATTATGATTACCGCTGAACAACGGCTTAAGGTCCTCGACTTTGGCCTGGCAAAGGTCTTTCTCGGTAAAGCCACGGAGAAACCATCCTCTGAACAAAATGATCTCTCCACGCGACTTTTTACTCATGCAGGGACTATTCTGGGCACCATCTCCTATCTCTCCCCCGAGCAAGCGCAGGGGAAACCGGTCGACCATCGTTCTGACATTTTCAGCCTGGGCATCATTCTTCATGAGATGAGTGTGGGCCGGCATCCCTTTCCCGGCGAGAGTGCAGCGGAGGTCATTTCCTCGATCCTGAGGGATACTCCTTCTCCGATCGGGGATCGCGAATCACCCTGGCTCCTGCGAATGCGCCCCATCATCGAGCGTTGCTTGGAGAAGGACCCGGCGCGACGCTATCAAGAGGTCTCGGACATCGTCGCTGATTTGATCACGCTCCGAGAAGTACCGACAGCTTATATTGAGACCAGGGCGGTTGAGGATCTCGTCCAGGCGGGCCGCGAGGCCCTGGGCCGGCATTCCTGGTCAAGAGCCTTTGAATACCTGGAGCGAGCAGATGCGGCGGGAGAGCTCTCTCCCGACATCCTCGGGCAGTTTGCCGAGGCCGCCTGGTGGACTGGAAAGATAGATCACTGCTGCCACCTGCTCGAACGGGCCTATGCAGGCCATTTGCGGGAGGGGCATCCAGAACGTGCGGCCCTCATGTCGGTGAAGCTAGCAGACCTCTTCTATCACAAGGCCGCTCGCTCCGTGAGTAGTGGCTGGCTGAAAAAGGCGGAGAGGCTCCTAAAAAACGCTGAACATGCCGCGGAGTACGGATACCTCTTGCGCTTCAAAACGCTCCTCTCCTTTGAGGTCGACGGGGATTCCGAGGCCGCATTACGGCTTTCGAAAGAATGCTTCGATATTGCCAATCGGGCTGGGGACGAAAACCTACTCACTCTGAGCCTTCAGGACCAAGGGCGAGTTCTGGTTGCCCAGGGTCACGTTTCAGAGGGCATGGCGCTCCTCGACGAAGCCATGGCCACAGCCTTGAGCGGAGAACTTGACCCCTTCACTGTGGCCAGGACGTACTGCAATATGATCGCCGCTTGTGAAAAAACGGCCGACTATCGGCGGGCTGCAGAGTGGAGCGACGAGGCACGGGATTGGTGTGAACCCCACGTCAGTTCGCCATTCCCAGGGATCTGTTCGGTGCATCGTGCGGGGCTGATGCGTCTCCGAGGAACTTTGAAAGAAGCCGAGCACGAAGTGGGTCAGGTCTGTGCAGACTCCCGTGGCTATGTCGATATCGCGGCGGCAGCTTTCTATGAGATGGGTGAAATCAGATTGCGCCTGGGGAACTACGAAGGTGCTGAGGACGCCTTTCGCGAGGCCCATGAACGAGGCCGAGACCCGGTTCCTGGCCTTCCGCTCCTTGCTTCTGGCCCAAGGGAAGGTAGACGCTGCCAAGGGCTTGATGACGCGGGCACTAGCCGGATCGCTCCTGCCCCTGGATCGTGCACGGCTGCTTCCGACGCAGGTTCAGATTGCTCTGGCCGCCGTGGACGTCGAAGGAGCAAGGGCAGCTGTAGAGGAACTCGAATCAATCGCCTCTCGATTCGGCTCGGCTGCTTTCGAAGCTGCGGCTGCACACGCCCGCGGGAGCCTAGATATTGCCAACCGCGACTTCGAGAAGGGGTGCACGAGTCTTCGGCGGGCGCTCGAGTTCTGGTTGGAGGTCAACCTTCCGTATGAGGCTGCCATGACGCGAGTGCTTCTCGCCAAGGGCTATCGTGAAATGGGGGACGGAGCCAGCGCGGAGCTCGAGCTTCGCACGGCTCGATCGGCTTTCGAGAAGCTCGGTGCGCAGGAAATCTCGGGGGAGTCTGACACCCTGCTGAGTGCTGGGTGAAGAAGGGCCTACTCACCCCGCCGTTCGGGCGTGAGACGTCCAATGCCGTCACGATAATTCGGGGGCTGACAAAGAAAAGAGTAGTCGCAGTCAGAGAAATCAAGTTCAGGTAACCGAAAAAGAGGAAATTGACGCTACCGTAGCCTCCAGTCCCCTACTCATTTCATATCCCCGTGAATTTTTTGTATAATATCGAGAAAGTCATCTAGTTGGGAATTACAAGAACTCGCCGTGATTGAGACACCCCAGGAGATTGTGTCGTCTAGCTATGTTCATCACGCGTTTCCCGTCGTAGGGCATTTCCTGGATTTGAGCTTCTCTCTTCTGGAGATTGTCAATTTCCAGATGTTTGATCCCTATTCCAAAGATAGGGCTGTACCATCCCATATTCGCGAGAGGAGGATGTTATGCAATTCGTTTGGTTTATCTTGATTGGTTTAATCGCAGGCTGGCTGGCGGGCCAGATCATGAAGGGCGGAGGCTTTGGAGTCATTGGCGACATTGTCGTCGGAGTGGTGGGGGCATTGTTGGGAGGTTACCTGTTTGGTTCGCTTGGGATTTCCGCCGGTGGAGGATTGCTCGGTTCCATCATCGTGGCGACCATTGGCGCAATTGTGCTCATATTCATCCTGCGCCTGGTTAAACGAGCCTAACGGTGCAATTTATGGTTTAGCCGGATGTCCCTTCGATAGCGGTATTGGGACATTCGCCGAGCAGCCTCATGGAAGCTGGCCCTTGATCCGGAAACAATAACTGGAGGGGGGGCTCTGCGACGCCGAAGCCGAATTTGGAATTCGAGCTAAAGAGAAATAACTCGCACATACATGGCTTGATTTTGCCTGGCCGGCGCAGCATTTTTATTCACTGCCAGATGGGTCAAAAAGGGTTCGATCTTGGGTTCGGGGGGAAAGAGATCCTTCCAGGAATGCATGTGGTGGAAACGTACAAACTGGACAGCCCAGTCGGCGTCGAAGCGCTCCGTATGGATTGAATACCGGTGAATCCAGAGGACCTGACGGCCCTCCTCCAGAATTTAGGCTGTTTGCTTTTGCCGGGCGAAGGCAAAGCTTTTGTTCGAGAAGCGGCACTTCGTTTACGCGGTTTGTGTGATAATAGGCAAGTGGCAAAAGTGCCTGAAAACCAAATTATTATCACATTATCAACGCAATAGTGCCTGGTAATCAATGGTTCCTCGGATGCGCATAGCCCCATCCATCGGCTCTTCGGCGCTGCGCGCCTCAGAACCAACGGATCGAGCTACGTACTCGCCTGATAACCGGTGCGTCAGTGCACCGGTTATTTTGACTGCGCCGCGCTCATCCGGGGCGTTATGCGGCAAAAGAAAACTAGCGCCTTGATAGATGGTTGAGATAATTGAATTCGAAACCGAACGTCTTCGCTTGCGTCAGTGGCTTCCTGCTGATCGAGAACCGTTCGCCGCTCTGAATGCCGATCCAAAAGTTATGGAATTCTTTCCTGCTACTCTCGATTACGCCGCAAGCAACACCCTAGCTGATCGCTGTGAGGCATTTATTGCTGAGCGGGGTTGGGGTCCATGGGCTGCTGAGATAACGAGAAGCAACCAATTCATTGGATTTGTTGGCCTTCATGTTCCTGCCCCTGAGCTTCCATTTTCGCCTTGTGTCGAAATTGCCTGGCGGCTAGCCTTCCATCATTGGGGTAAAGGCTTCGCGTCGGAGGCCGCGAGAGGCGCCCTACGTGTTGGCTTTGAATTGCTTAGCTTGCCGGAAATCGTGTCGTTTACCACGGTTCACAATCTCCGGTCGCGTGCCGTCATGGAACGGCTCGGTATGCACGAAACCAAAGATGTCTTTGAGCACCCTCATGTGCCGGCAGGCAACCCTCTTCGTCTACACTGCCTGTATCGGTTGTCGCGCGAACAGTGGCTGGCACATCCCGTATAATACGTCGCTCAACCTGACTCGCGGTGCTGGCGCGCCGCTCGCGGGTTAGCTCTGCGTTATGCCGACCGACGATTCTCAGTCCTCCGAGAGCCGAGACATGAATCAACGCCAAACATTGCCTCACGGTGTAGTTCTGGTGCTCGGGCTGGCGGTGCTGCTCAACTATGTTGATCGCGGCAACCTCGCGACGGCAGCGCCGATCTTGCAGGACGAGCTCTCACTCTCGGGCGCCCAGGTCGGCTTATTGTTGTCGTCGTTCTTCTGGGTGTATGCACCTGCGCAGTTGCTGGCAGGGTGGCTGGTGCACCGTTACGAGATCCGCATTGTTCTGGCCGCGGGCATCGCGCTGTGGTCTGTGGCGACCGCCATGACTGGGCTTGCCGGGGGATTCGCTTCAATCCTGCTTTGGCGCCTGATGCTCGGTCTCGGAGAGAGCGTCACATTTCCGAGCTGGCAGTTGCTACTCGCGCGACACACAGTCGAGCATGAGCGTGGGCGGGCGAATGGCTTCGTAGGCGCCGGCCAGGGGATCGGGCCGATGCTCGGCACTCTCTTTGGCGGCCTGGCGATGGCCCACTACGGTTGGCGTGCCACGTTCATCGGGCTGGGGATCATCACGCTCCTGTGGCTCTGGCCTTGGTTTACCGTTACACGAGTGGGCTTTCATGCGCCGGCTGGGAAGGATCCGCTGCCGGTCTCATACCTTGCGATCCTTCGGCGGCGGGAGTTCTGGGGCGCCGCACTCGGACATTTCAGCATCAACTACACGTTCTACTTCGTTATCACGTGGCTGCCGACTTTCCTCGTCAAGGCGGGCGGTTTCACGGTCTCGCAGATGGCGGGGATTGGCGCGGCTATCTATGGCATCTATGCTGTCACGACGGCGCTCGCTGGTGCGGCCTCTGATCGTTGGATCCGGCGTGGCGGATCCGCTACGCGAGTGCGCAAGACGTTCGTGCTCACGAGTGCCCTTGGCTCGGCAGTCACGATCGCGTGCTGCGCGTACGTAGAGCCGCGCGCTGCGGTCTGGTTGCTCGGCGTTGCAGGAGTGTTCTTCGGCCTTTCAACGCCGATGATCTTCGCCATCGGCGCGACGCTCGCAGGTCCGCGTGCCGCAGGCCGCTGGGCCGGCGCGCAGAACCTGGCGGGCCAACTGGCAGGAATAATCGCGCCAGTCGTGACGGGCTTAATCGTCGATCGTACTGGCGCCTTCTCCTGGGCATTCGCCGTCGCCGCGGCGTCGGCCGTGTTCGCGATGGTGGCGTGGGGCGTCGTCATTCGGCGGGTGGCAGCGGTGCAGTGGCCGGAGGAGCTGGCGCCAGTCCCCTTAGAGCCCCTTGGTGGCGCGAGCCCGCGCTGAGACGTGTCCCTCGACACCGAAGTGAAGATGGCTGACCTCGATCTCTGGCAAAACGACAGCCCGACATAACAGGCCGTTGGGCGGCCATAACATATAGAAACGAGGGGGCAATGAAGAATCTGCGACGCGAGAGGGCTTTAGCCCATCAGGCGCTTGTCCCATCCACGGGGTCTTGGTGTTGGCTTGAATCCGTCATCCTGGCCTTCGGATTCCCAGCCGTGATTTGGGCGATTTCGAAGCTCATTACGCTGTTCGTCCCAGCCGCCCTCCACAGTTCTAGGGAACAGCGCTTTCTGCAATACATCAGTGGGGGATTGATCGCCGAGTGGCTGTTTGTCGCCAGCCTTTGTTTGGGTTCGGTGGGAAAGAGATCCTCCCGGGAATGCCTGTGGTGGAAACGGACAACCTGGACAATCCAATCAATGTAGGAGCGCTCCGTATGGATTGAATAGTGGTGAACCCGGAGGACCCGACGGACCTCATCCAGAATTTAGGCTGTTTGCTTTTGCCGGGCGACTTTTGTTCAAGAAGTGGCACTTAGTTTACGCGGTTTGTGTGAAAATATGCAAGTGGCAAGAGTTCCCGAAAACCAGGTTATTATCAACTTACCAGGGTAAAATTGCCTGATAATCAATGGCGTCTGGCGCCATACCTCAAACAGTGATCGCATGAATACTTACATTGCGCTTTTCAGAGGAATTAACGTTGGCGGCAAAAACTCTTTGCCGATGAAGGAGCTTGCGGCTTTTCTGGAAAACCTTGGTGCGAAAAATGTCAGAACTTATATCCAAAGCGGAAACGCAGTATTCCAGAGCGTAGAAAAGAACTCTTCACAACTCTCCAAACAATTGTCCGCTGAAATCAAAAAGCGTCACGGCTTTGAGCCCCACGTTCTCCTGCTTGGGCTCCAAGCAATAAATACGGCAATAGCAAAAAACCCATTCCCCGAAGCAGAGGCTGATCCAAGCAGTTTGCATCTGGGCTTTCTAGCTTCCAAGCCCAAGAACCCCGACCTAGAGAAACTCAACAGCCTTAAGAAGTCGAGTGAGAGGTTTCATCTGAGCGATACCGTGTTCTATCTACATGCGCCCGAAGGCGTGGGTAGATCCAAGCTCGCAGCAAGCACCGAAAAATTACTCGGCGTTCCGATGACAGATCGCAACTGGAGAACAGTTTGCAAAATCAGAGAGCTGGCGGGAGAGTAAATGACCACGCCCAACCCCTCATTCCACCGGACCTTGCGCATAAAGCCGCGCAAGTCCGGTGAATTCAAACGTAGGGCAGCCAGCGAGAATACAAGTCTGCGGCAGACTTTTCAATTCTTGTCATGGCAGCCGTAAACGGCAACATTTCCGAGGCCACGGAAATCAGATGAGTAACAATAAAGTGTATGTGGATCCCAAGGTTCAAAAGGTACTCAACCTATACGCGGACATATTCGCTGGCGATTTCTATTCGTTGCCGGTTAGAAGACAGCTCGAGCTTCAGGCAGTCAGGCTGACGGAGGCCCATCACAATCGAGATGATTCAGTCTGTTTTCAGATCGGCTCCTGGCACCCTGAGTTGGTAGGAAAAAACGATGACTCGATCTTGAACCATGTCTTCTGTATCGACGATGGAAGAACCACCATAGCTAGAGAATACGGATTCAAGGACTGGAATGACGCGGATACTATCGGCGACAGACGGTCGAATGTGAAGTTCGAGATGGCCGTCAACACAATGCTTTCTGGAAATCTGTCCTTATTGAGGGGACTAATAGGAGAAACACCTGACTTGACCAGCGCGAGATCACAGTACGGCCACAGCGCGACTCTCCTGCATTATGCCGGCATCAACGGAGTGGAATCATACAGGCAAGTTGTTCCATTGAATTTGACCGAAATCGTAGAATTCCTAATTGCATCGGGAGCCGATCTGACTAGCAGGGCTAACATCTACGGAGGAAGTACTCCCCGCGAACTATTCGAAACGAGCAAGCATTCGTACGAATCAAATGTGCATGAGGATGTCATTACTATCTTCAAGAAATATGAAGCTAGGCTTGGTTGCTGATTTCTTGGCATATGAACAGGCTTCCCAACCAAACGATGGAGCCGACGCAAAAGGCGCAAGGCTCATTGTTAAGCCGTTCTGCCGACGTTGACGCGTGGGGATGAAGACAGGGAGCATCCTGTCGTCTTGCGTCGGGCGAACTGGTGAGTAGGCGCGTTAGTGTCCCAGTGACTTATCCGCGGGGCTCAATGCAAATCGTTCAGATCTGAGAGGCACGAGGCGAGATGTCATGCGTGAGCAGGTGATACAGGTTGTCGAGCAGTACATTGACGCGGTACGGCACAATGACGCCTCCGCTCTTCCACTTCATTCAGATGCAGTCTGCGAGTTCCCTACGAACACATATCGGGGCGCTGCGTCGTTTCGGAAGGGGCTCGAGGATTTCGCCCGCGTCATGAAGAGCATCGAAGTCGTCCGTCTCGTAGTCGATGGCGAGCACTGCGTCGCCATCCTGAACATCGACACCGTATTCGGGCGCATTCCGTTTGCCGAGTACATTCACGTGGCGCACGGACAGATCGTCTTCATTCGAGGCTACTGCGATCCACGCCCGATGCTGGGCGGAGCGACACTACCGCCTGGATGACTGGGATCTCCACGCGGACACCTCGATATAGCACCACTCTTCGCAGGTAGCTCCAACTGGAGGAAAAACCAATGGTGACCGACCAAATCCGCTTCGACGACGGGGCTGCCTACGAACGATACATGGGGAAGTGGAGCCAGCTTGCAGGTGAAACGTTCCTCGACTGGCTTGCTCCAGAATCAGGTTTGCGATGGCTCGACGTTGGCTGCGGCAACGGCGCCTTTACCGAAATGCTCGTCGAGCGGTGTGCACCAGTCTCGGTACAGGGGATAGACCCGTCTGAGGCGCAGCTCGCCTTTGCGCGCACACGACCCGCGTCGCGTATCGCACAGTTTCGTCAGGGCGATGCAATGGCGCTGCCTTTCCCCGACGACACGTTCGACGTGGCTGTCATGCCGCTGGTGATTTTCTTCGTTCCCGACCCGGCCAAGGGCGTTGCCGAAATGGCGCGAGTGGTCTGCCCGGGTGGCACCGTCACAGCCTACGCGTGGGACATGTTTGGCGGTGGATTTCCCTACGAGGCGTTGCAGGTTGAAATGCGTGGGCTGGGCGTTGCAGTTCCGGTACCGCCGAGCCCTGGCGCGTCTCGAATAGACGCAATGCGGGACTTGTGGACGGGTGCGGGTTTGGATGCCGTCGAAACGCGGGAGATCACCGTGCAACGGACATTCGCCGATTTCGACGACTACTGGACGACCATCCTCGGGGGGCCGAGCGTCGGTCCAAAGCTCGCAGCGATGGCGTCCGAGGATCTCGCGCTTCTCAAAGCGCGGATGCGCGCGCGCCTGCCGGCAGATGCCACTGGCCGTATCACCTATAGTGCCCGGGCTAACGCAGTAAAGGGTCGCGTGCCAAACTGATTTTCAGGATGAATCTGCTGAGTGGCTTTGGAGCTCGTTGCAGAATGATCTCGGCCGGCCAGCCAACACCTCCTAAAAGAGAATTGCGATGCGGGTACTGTTATCAACCATTGGATCACGGGGCGATGTCCAGCCGCTGGTGGCGCTGGCGCTGCAGTTGAGGACCCTCGGCCAGGAGGTCCGCATGTGCGTACCGCCCGACTTCCGGGATTGGATCGAGGGCCTTGGCCTCTCCCGTAACGACCATTGGACCCGAGCTGCGCTCGACTGGGAAAGCCAGCCCAGACAGCAGCCCCATCCACGCCGGAGCAACGACGCCAGATGATGGAAGACATGGTCACCACGCAATTCGCGACGGTCACGGCGGCAGCCCAGGACTGCGACATCATTGTGGCGGCAACCGGCCTTCAGATCGCCACGCGCTCCGTGGCAGAGAAGAGGGGCATCCCTTACATTTTTGCCGCCTTCTGTCCGGCAGTTCTGCCCTCGCCGCATCACGCGCCCCCGGTCTATGGCATGAGGGGACAGACGCCGGCGCCCGCAACCGCTGACAACCGAGAGCTCTGGGCTCGGGATGCGGCCGTCTACCATGACGGGTTCGGTACCGTGCTCAATTCCCTTCGCGCATCCGTCGGCCTGGCCCCGGTCAGCGATGTGCGCAGCCACATCTTCGCCGACCGTCCTTGGCTGGCAGCCGACCCGATCCTGGGACCATGGCCCGATCCCGCGGATCAGACCGTGTTTCAGACCGGCGCTTGGATCCTGCAGGATGAACGTCCCCTGTCCCCCGAGTTGGAGACCTTCCTTGAGGCCGGCGAACCACCTGTCTACTTCGGCTTCGGCAGCATCCGCGCACCGCAAGGTCTTAGCCAAGTGATGGTTCAAGCGGCCCGCGCCCTCGGGCGCCGTGCCATCATCTCCCGCGGTTGGGCTGACCTGTCACTGGCGGATAATGAACCCGATTGCTTGGCCATTGGTGAGGTCAACCAGCAGGCGCTTTTCAAACGGGTTGCCGCCGTCGTCCACCACGGCGGCGCGGGGACCACAACCGCCGCCGCGCTGGCCGGTGCCCCCCAAGTCGTTGTCCCCCAGATGTTCGACCAGCACTACTGGGCTCAACGAATCCAGTATCTCGGCATTGGAACCGCGCACGCACCCGGCGACACCGACCACCGACTCGCTCACGATCACTCTCAAGCACACCCTCCAGCCCGACGTGACCGCTCGTGCTCAATCCATCGCCGCCGGAATGCGCCGCGATGGCGCCCAGGCCGCCGCCCAGCGCTTGATAACCGCCGCCTGACAAGGCGTGCACGGGACAGGTGGGATGGAGCTGGTTGCGCCGCGCTTAGGCTCGCAGGCGGCGCACGGAACCCCGGCAAGATCGCGGCCGGTTCCGCGGGCCAGCCCTACCGGATCGGCGCGTGGTCGCGCGTGTAGCGATGTGGTTGTCCACCAAGTCGATGAAGTTGACGGTCCCCTTCGGCGACCGCAGCTTATTGGCGATCCGTTGGGCGGTACGATGCACCAGTCCTATTGGAGAATAAGTGGGTGCTTAACAATCGTTCTGATGAACTAGATAGTCAAACTCACTTCACTCGCGCAATAAAATATCTTCGCGCCGGTAATGAACCTGAAGCTTTGGCGGCGTTCAGCCGCCTTCTCCAGCTGACACCCGGTCATGAACAGGCAAATGCCGCGCGCCAAAAATTGGCTACCGAGCTCGGGCTGGCTGAACTTGACCAGGCCGCCCGAGTAATAGAGAACTTCGTTTATGCCCAATGTGGCCCAGGTTATGGTTGGAAAGTTGAACTCCGAGAGATGTATCAGTTTAGACCAAACCAACCGCCCCTGACCATGAATGCTGTTGTGCTGGATTTATGCCAGGCTCCGCAAGCCTTTATCCAACTAATAATTATGGCCGACGACTATGAGGTAAGCCTTATGGTTGAGAAACCAATACCGGGAGTGGCACGCACAACTCTTTCGCAAGCACGGACCGAAACGGTTCAGGCACAGCCAGAGAAATTGTTAGAGTTGCTCAACCGAATGGTAGCGACTGGCATGTTGATCAACACGGGCAATCAATTACAATATCATGGCGCATAAAGTAGCTAGACAGGCCGACCAACCCCGTCATGCAGCCGACCTGCTCCGCTGCGCTTCGCGGGCGGATGATGGCGACCGTTTGGCGGCTCATGCGACACTCGAAAGAATTCGAAGGGTAAACAAAGGATCGGACAGGCCGAAGTGACGAGTCCATCTCTCAGCATCGCAGCCGTGATCGTTATCGGGGTATCCCTTTTGATCGTCGGCGGTACCGCCCTCGCGGTGCCGGGGTTTGCCGCCGACATGTATGGCGTCGCTGCGTCAGATGCGACGGCACGCGCGTATGTGTGGGCTACGGGTATACGTGATATTGCGATCGGCTTTTGGCTGCTGGTCCTCGTGGCAATCCGAGCAGGCGCGCGGGTCTTAGGCATTTCGATACTGGTTGGGAGCCTCATCCCGATTGGTGACGCAATCAACGTTTGGATAAACGCAGGGACTCGAAGCCCCTTGGCGCTTGCGCTCCATATTTCTTCGGTGTTCTTGTTTATTGCACTTGGTTTGTGGATATGGCGCAATCCTGTCTGAAAAGGGCGAGCTGTTGGTCCAGCTTCGCGCAATCGGAGCGGGCGTAACCATTGCTATCGAAGTTGAAACCGGCTGGCGCACCAAGGAGGTCATACTCGAAGATCCTTGAATCATGGCCGGAGAGTTCAACGCCAGCGTCAAGGGTTTAAGGCCTCTATTAGAGGGCAGGAAAGTCAATCGGAAACCGAGGTGGTAATGAAGGTCACGGAGATCTGGCGATATCCGGTCAAGACGATGGCCGGCGAGAAGTTGCAACGGGCATGCCTGGGGCCGCTCGGCATTGAGGGCGACCGAGTGGTGCATGTCGAGGACATCCAGGGTCGGGTGATCACCTCGCGCTCCCATCCGCGCTTCCTGGGTCATAAGGGGACGTTGGGTGCAGATGGTACGCCCCTTGTAGACGGCCGGCCATGGAACAGTTCGGAAGTCGCCGCCGCAACTGTAGACATTGCCGGGCCGGGCGCGAAGCTGGTGCGTTATGATGGTGCCGAACGCTTTGACGTGCTGCCGTTGCTGGTGGCTACCGACGGAGCCATCGCCGCCTTCGGTCACGACCATCGCCGCTTACGACCCAACATCGTGATTGGCGGCGTCGAGGGGTTGGCCGAGCGCGAGTGGCCGGGAGGGTGCCTGCGTATAGGCAAAGTGCTTATCGGTGTCCAGGATTTGCGTCTGCGCTGCATTATGACTTCATACGATCCCGACACGCTGGTCCAGGAAAAGGAAATCACTCGCGGCATCTACCAGCGCTTCGAAGGCAAACTTGCCCTCAACTGCTTCGTGATCGAAGGCGGCGAAATTGCCGTGGGCGATGAGGTGCAACTGCTGCGCGGTCGTGCTTGCGCAGAGTCTAGCGCGGCAGCAGTATTCGCCGACTAGGCCAGCCATGGCCGCCGGCGCCGAGCCTCCGACGATTCGCTCCCGCCAACGGGCAAAGGAGCACGTCTGATTTGACTTCGACGACGTCAAGCGTCAACTAACCTAACCGGCTCCCAGCACGCTGCTGAACAGCCGTCAGGAGCGAGTGAGGTTGCCAGTTGTTTATAACAAGCTTTGGCCGAATCACCTGGGGTTGAGATTGGATGGCTCCGGTAGACCTGCTCTCATATGCCCACTTGCTCTGGAGGCATGCCGCTGTACCAGCCTCGCGTCATTTGTGTCTTCGGGCATGCATCGAGTCAAGGTCCCATCGCAGAACACTTTGGACCGGATCAAGGATCTTTAGGCTTTATTCTTGATTCAGCATAGGTATGTTCTTTAAATTGTCCCAATTAAGGTATTCTGTTTTGAAATCCCCGCCGGGCAGGACTGCCTGACAACGACGTTTATATCTCGTTACCAGGACTGGCCTCCCTGTCAACTAAGGGATGGCCAGCTGCTGGCTGAATACAAAATCTAGGAGGCAACGTTCAGGGGGGGACCAATGAAAAAGACCATCGCCGTTTTCATGCGTCCGGGCTCGCAGTGGAACCCGGACAAGCCGGTTCGAAAGCAAGCCTTTTGGGACGACCACGCGCGATTCATGGATTTGCTGTTCGAGGCCGGCGAGGTGATCCTGGCGGGCCCGTTTGCGGATGGCAGTGGGTCGATGGTGATCCTTGCGGCCGAGAATGTGGAGGCGGCGCGCGCGGTATTTCAGGAAGACCCCTGGACCCTCCATGACATCTTGTTAGCCGGTGAGGCCAAGGAATGGACCCTCTTCCTTGACGGACGCAACAAGGGATAGAGGTGGATCCACTTCTGCTTGAAGCGAGGATCGAAGCATACTGCCGGCAGGTAAGGCGACTGGTGGCCGAGCGTATGAACCGCCAATGAGTCCGTAATCAGCAGGAGAGGAGAGGATTGAATGAGCGAATACAAAACAGTAGTCCTATGGAGCCGCGACGGCGCAATCTTCACAGACAATCGCTACAGCCGCGGCCATCGTTGGCTGTTCGATGGCGGGGTCGAGGTGCCGGCATCCTCGTCCCCAAAGGTCGTCCCCCTGCCCTTGTCGGTCGCGGAAGCGGTTGACCCAGAAGAAGCCTTCGTCGCCAGTCTCTCCAGTTGCCACATGCTGTCGTTCCTTTACATTGCCGCCAAGCGCGGGTTCTTGGTCGAGAGCTATCGCGACGAGGCGGTCGGAGTGCTGGCAAAGAACTCGTCCGGCAAGATGGCGATGACGTGCGTGACGCTCCACCCAGAGGTTTACTTCGGCAGAGATAAACGGCCGACAGCCGACGAGATAAATGCTATGCACCACGAGGCGCATGAGCAATGCTTCATTGCCAGCTCGGTTAAGACGGACGTGCAGTGCGAGCCGGTTGGGATAACCACCTAACACACCAGTCACCACCTGGGGATCATGATCATGAAAGATTTAACAATCGCACTGGAGAACCGGCCCGGCGTTCTCGCCGATATGGGAGAAGCTTTGGGCCGCGCTGGGGTGAGCGTCGAAGGAGGAGGAGCCTGGGTCGTGGACGGCAAGGGCATCGCCCATTTCCTTTTCGCAGATGGAAGTGCCGCTCGCAAGGTACTGGAAGCAGCTGGCATTCAAATCCTCGCCGAACGGGAAGTGCTCGCCCAGCGATTGAAGCAGGACGTACCCGGTCAACTCGGTTTGCTCACGCGCCGGATGGCCGAGGCTGGCGTCAACATCGAAGTTTTGTACAGCGACCACGACCATCGGCTGATCCTTGTCGTAGACGACCTCGCGAAAGGGCGAGCGGTTTCCGAGGCGTGGACCCGCGAGAGTTGAGCTTGAGGTCGAAACCCGGGTTGAACCAAGGTCCGACATCATCGCATGACGAGATCGAACAATCGCGGTAAATTTTATCGAAAAACGGCGGACCGGATCCGGAAACGACTCGGCATAAATTTATGATCAACAGGAGGAACATGAAGAATAAAATTTTCTCGACCCTATTCTTACTTGTAGGTTTCTTCATCACACTAGGTGCCTTTGGGCACAGCTTTGGCGGGGTTCACCAGGTTAATGATGCGCTTGCGATTTCACAAGTCCCCAAACTAATCTCAAACGTAATCCTCGCAGTCTGGCATTTTGCCGGCCTTTGCATGGTTCTGTTCGGTATCATCATATTTTGGCACTGGTTCAGGATCCGGCGCGGTGAAAAGGTCAATCTATTTGCACCGTTCGCCATCAGCATTTTATATGTCTTATATGGTGTAGCCGTCATTTCCATTCTATACGATCCATTCTTTTCGGTATTTGTAGTTTTGGGCGGATTGTTGTTCATGTCTACGCTTGCGATTCGAAATCGTCAATTAGGCTAGAATATTTTCAAACACAGGACTGTTTCGTGCTGAGCGAGGGATATTGATTCAATTACGCAAGGGCACACCGAGCGACTTACCATTTCTGAGGCAAATGCTTTACGAGGCCGCGTACTGGAGAGGAGGGAACCGCCCGGAATTTGAAAATGGGTTGGCGACTACCGAGTTAAGCAAACTTCTTGCAAATTGGGGAAGAGAGGGTGACACGGCCATTCTCGCTGAAGAGGCAGCAACAACAGTTGGGGCCGGGTGGTATCGACTCTGGGACGACGCAAATCATTCCTATGGCTACATCTCAAGTGCCGTGCCCGAGCTTGCCGTGGCTGTGCTTGAGCAATACAGACGAAAGGGTATCGGACGCAGTCTTCTCGAACGTTTATTACGCGAGGCCTCTCTCTCTGGTTATTCCCAATTAAGTCTCAGCGTCGAACGTGACAATCCCGGTCTTGCGTTATACAAGTCCCTTGGCTTCACAATCATCAAGGAGGTCGGGAACGCGTATACAATGATTGCTAACACCGACCGGACTGTGAATTTTTGCGAAACTGCGTTGCCGTCGGACTAAGATTGTACCAAGGCGGACCTGTAAATCCTGGTTGGGAACCGATGCGTGGGAGATAACCGAACACGACCGTTAGGAATCCAAATGCAATTTAGTGATTGGGTGGCCGAACGCGTTAGAACAGTGCCTCAAGATCGTAACGAAGCATCTGAGTGGAAGATGTTTGGCAGTCTCCCATTCATGTCCCGAGGTCACATGTTTGTCAGCATTCTCGACAACACACTCATGGTGCGTAAGGGGCCAGACCCGTTGGCTCCTTCCTGACGATATGAAATTCATGCAACTAAATTGTTGCATTTCATAACGCGCTCGCTATAATGCAACCAGGAGGTTGCATATGAATTCATCCACAGATTCCATTGAGAGAGAGATTTTGCTCAAGGCGCCACGAGCGCGTGTCTGGCGCGCCCTTTCGAATGCCGAAGAATTCGGCGACTGGTTCGGTGTAGCATTTAAAGGCAAAACATTTGCAGCCGGTCAGCGTGTGACGGGACGGATCACCTACCCCGGTTACGAACACCTTGTCTTTGAAATATGGATTGAACGCCTGGAGCCGGAGCGATTGCTTTCCTGGCGCTGGCATCCCTACGCAGTGGATTCCTCCGTTGACTACTCGAAAGAACCGACGACGCTGGTTGTATTCGAGCTAAAGGACGTCGAGGGAGGCACCTTACTTAAGGTTGCCGAATCCGGGTTCGACAAGATCCCGCCTTCGCGTCGACTGGAAGCGTTTCGCATGAACAGCGGGGGCTGGGGCGAACAGATGAAAAACATCGAGAAACATGTCGCCACGTCGTAGTGTCCATTCGAAGAAGGCTCTGCTTAAGAACCCGTCGCTGCGGATTTCTGCCCCGATTTTCGCGGCGCTCGGCGATGAGACGCGCCTCCGCCTAATCGTAGTCTTATGCGCCGGAGGAGGAGTATCAATTGCCCAGCTCACTTCGGGAATGGGAATCACTCGCCAGGCTGTCACGAAACATCTGCACGTGCTCGCCGACGCAGGCCTGGTGCGCGACAGCAAAGTCGGACGGGAACGCCTGTGGGAGTTCGAGCCAACGCAACTGGAAGAGGTGCGACGCTCGCTCGACGCGATTGCACGACAGTGGGATCACGCCCTCGACAAACTAAAGATGGCCGTGGAACGTCGATCATGAGCGAGCCTTAGCAGCTGAAATAAAAATCTTTCATGTGATCCTTGTGGTGTTTCAAATGCAGGAGTTTCGGATAGATGGGTGGAACCTGATCTGCGATCCCGGCCGCACGCGTGAGGCGTATTTTCATTCCGCACGAGGCGCCCATTGTTGCCCTTGTTCCGGCTGTCGTAATTTCTTGGCTGTTCGGGATGATTATTACCCTTCATCTCTCCTTGGTTTGCTCGATTCCCTCGGAATCAACAAACACAAAGAAGCTGAGGTATATGAGATGGGGCCGAAGGGAAAAGGACGACTGTACGGTGGCTGGTATCATTTCATAGGTCGAGTCGTCGAGGATCCAGGTCGTACAACGGTGTTCATTGCGGAACAGCCAAAGAGTGCAGCCTGGGAGATCCGTTTTCTCCAAAAGAGAGACCTCGCGTTCGAGACATTTGAAACTCCGGAACTTGTCCAATTGGAATTTGTCGTTGAATTGCCGTGGCGTCTTAAGAGTCTGCCCAACACGTAACTCGATCACGCTGAACGAAACGCTGCGCTCAAGTGGTCGTCCGGTCCAAGAAGAGAGAGTCCATGATTGATGCAGTACGAAAAGTTCGATGGCAGGCATTCTGGATTACCATGGCAATTCCTTTTTTTGTGGGCTTCGTAACGTGTTTCGCCCGCGCAGAGGCACCGACGGAAAGCGCAGGTGATCAACCACCGGAGAAGCTACTCCCGCTACCCGGTGAAGTATTCAGAGTAAAAGGACACACAGCTTTTCTCCTGCTACCCGTACAGAGACATCCGACCCGTACAACGCCATGGATATGGTATGCGCCAACGTTACCGGGCCTGCCCGGTGATGAAGAGAAGTGGATGTTTGAGAAGTTTTTGGCTGCTGGCATCGCCATTGCTGGCATCGACGTGGGCGAATCTTACGGTAGCCCCCAAGGGCGGGACATCTACTCCGCGTTCTATGGAGAACTCGTCCAAGAGCGCGGCCTATCCAAGAAGGCGTGTCTCTTGGCGCGAAGTCGTGGGGGCTTGATGCTTTATAACTGGGCAGCCGAACACCCTTCCTCTGTTGCCTGTATCGCTGGTATTTATCCGGTCTGTAACCTCATCAGTCTTCCAGGGCTAAAGAAGGCAAGCGTCGCCTATGGGATGAACGAAGGTCAACTCGCCACCGAACTTGCTGAGCACAATCCCATTGAGCGTTTGGAACCACTATCTAAGGCGCATATCGCCATTTTTCATATCCATGGAGACAGCGACAAAGTGGTGCCGCTGGAGCAGAATTCGGGTGAGTTGGCAAAGCGCTACCGGATGCTTGGAGGAGAAATGACGCTCAAGATTGTTGAGGGCCAGGGGCACAACATGTGGTCCGGTTGGTTTCAATGTCAGGAACTTGTCGATTTTGTCGTTGCACACGCAAGAAATAATGGCCCAAACCAGGCAGATCCAGACGACGGTAAATAGCCGCGCCTGATCCGGATCGTTTAATTACAATGAAGGAGTTGAATCGTGATTTTTCGCATGGATATGAAGAATACATTGACGCAGTTACTGATCATAGGTTTTTTGGTGTTCGGCACTTCCGCTTTTAGCGCAGAGCATCCTGAGTTGAAGGCTTTTCCCCCCGCAAAGGAAGGGATGGAACGATTTGTTATTGTGCTCCCAGACAAGGAGCGCGTGGAAGAAGATTCCTTCAAGGTTGAAATCATTGTCGGAAAAGAAATGCTTACCGATGGCGTCAATCTGGTCCGACTAGCCAACACTATTGAAGCGCGTCCGCTGAAAGGGTGGGGATACACTTACTACGAAGTGACCGGATCTTCGGAAACCCTGAGCACCTTAATGGCTCCTCCTCCTGGAGCCCCCAAGGTAAAGAAATTTGTGACCGCCGCTCCCCTTCAGATTCCATACAACAGCCGCCTCCCAATTGTGGTCTATGCGCCCAAAGGGTACGAAGTCCGATACCGAATCTGGGAAGCATCCGAGATCATCAGGAAGGCTGAGAAGGGATAGGCTGTAGGGACCTACGAAGCACAATTGAATACAGAAGGAAGCCGCTCAGCTCCCAGCTTTTTGAGTGTTGGAATCGCCCTTGAAAAGCTCACTCTACTAATGCCATTGTGAAGCAGTCAAACCTAGCTCAATCAAAGGAGGAACACGATGACGACACGACTCATTCTGGTGGGAGGCTTCCTCGGAGCTGGAAAAACAACCTTGCTTTGGGAGGTAGCCCAAAGATTTGCAAGCCGCGGCTTGCGAGTCGGGTTGATCACTAATGACCAGGCACCCGAGCTCGTCGACACTGCGTTCCTTTCTCGCGGGGGCGTCAAAGTTACGGAAGTCACCGGCAGTTGCTTCTGTTGCAATTTCCAGGGTTTGCTCGATGCCATGTCCAATGTCCGTGCGGAAGCGGACGCCGATGTGCTCCTTGCCGAGCCGGTAGGCAGCTGTACCGACCTTTCAGCGACCATTGTTCAACCTCTAAAAGCTCGCTTTCGGCGCGAGCTTGTGATTTCCCCCCTGTCGGTTATGACCGATCCCCTGCGACTCGCCGACATTCTGGATGGTGGGACATCTGGACTTCATCCCAGTGCCGCATACATCTTCCTCAAACAGATCGAGGAAGCCGATATCGCTGTTATTAGCAAGTCAGATCTGCTCACATCAGCCGGGCTGAATAGGCTGAAGGTGCGGCTGACCCAAGCGTTTCCGAATGTGGACATATCCGCCGTAAGCGCGAAGACTGGTGAGGGGCTTGATACATGGCTGGATGAAGTGACAATGCGTTCCGACGCTGGACGGCACATTGCCGAAGTGGATTACGACGTCTATGCGGAAGGCGAGGCTGTCCTCGGTTGGCTAAACGCCACCATCGCGTTGCGTGGAGAGACAACGGAATGGAACGCTTTTGCCAAGAACCTGCTCAGTGGTCTAAACCAACGTTTTGACAGCATGGGGGCATCGATTGGTCATGTTAAACTCATGGTCGAAGCTGGGAACAGTTTCCTGATAGGCAACTTAACCGGCAAGGGCGAGACGCCCAGCATTCGCGGCTCGGCAGTGAGCAGTTCCGAAGCCCGATTGATCATCAACGCTCGCGTTCAGATGTCTCCGGAAGCACTGGAGATGATCGTGCGCGAAACGTTCGTCTTGGTCAGCAAGGGGCGTATTACGGCCACTCCTGTGGCCTGGCGTTGTCTGAGCCCAGGGCGGCCGAATCCAACCCATCGTTACGACCACGTCGTTCCGGCAATAGATTCATAAACCGAAATAGCCAACAATGGAGATGTAGCGGACGGGGACCCGCTGCTTTCTCCCAGCGATAGTCGGCACACTTTGTTTCGCCGCGCCGCTAAAACGCGCGTTCGGAGGCAGGATGGCATTTGACGAAGGGTTGGCCGACGTATTAGGAATGTCCTTCGAGATCGCAAGGAAATAGTTGAGCGTAAGATGTTTGGCGGCCTCGCTTTTATATATCGTGGTCATATGTTTGTCGGAATTCTCGGCGACACACTCATGGCGCGTGTGGGTCCAGACCATTACGCCGAAGCACTGCTTCAGCCCGGAGCGAAAGAGATGGACTTCACCGGAAAGCCGATGAATGGGTATGTCTTCGTTGCACCTGTCGGCATTGATGCTGACTCCGCGCTTGAGCGTTGGATCGCCCAGTGCCTAACATTTGTGGGATCACTCCCTCCAAAATGAGCGCGGCTCGCTCGCCTGACCCTGCGAGACCGTTGGGTTTGGATGAACTGTCTTGCTCCAAAAGGCAATAATAACCAAATAAGCGTACGTCGCAGAAAGGTTGCACCCATATTGGTAGAATATCATCGGAAGGAGGTGAAAGCTATGAAACAGATTGTCTTTCTCGCGCTTAGTATCATGGCGATGTTCACCATAGCTTGTAGTCAAAGGTCTGAGAAGAAGGGCTCTTCTCAGATCTCTTCCCCCTCATTCTTTGTTGCTGAGGAAGGATTCGTGGACGCCCATGGCGTCTTGATTTACTACAAGGCTCTCGGCAAAGGCCAGCCCTTGGTCGTCCTCCATGGAGGTCCAGGGGCATCCCACGATTACTTTCTCCCTTATCTCCTGCCACTCATTCGAAGGAACCGAGTCATTTTTATTGACGAGCGTGGTTCGGGACGCTCTCAAAAACTGGAGAACCCTTCGGCCTACACTGTTGAGAATATGGCAGAGGATGTAGAAGCCGTTCGCCAGGGATTGGAACTTGGCAAGATCAGTCTTTTGGGACACTCTTGCGGAGGCGTTCTGGCCCAAGCTTATGCCTTGAAGTATCCAGAAAACCTAACCCATCTGATCCTCTGCAGCACCTTCTCTAGCACCAAGAAAATGAATGAGGTTTTCAAGAAGTTGAAGGAGACAATGACACCTGAACTCCGGGCGCGAATCGATAAGATGGAGAAATCTGGATTGTTCGGCCACGGGAAGATATACCAAAAGAACCGTTATATTCCCGAATACATGATTGCCGCATGGGGCGAAGGTTATTTCCCATACCTCTACCAGAATCATCCAGATCCGAATTTCGATCCGGAGAGAAACGGGATTATGGCTTGGGATCTTTATCGGGAAATGTGGGGGTCGAATGGTGAGTTTGTCATCGATGGCAATTTGACATCCGTCGAGTACACGGACCGGCTTTCATCGATTCAGGTTCCTACGCTCATCACGGTTGGAGATCATGATGAGTGCGATCCTTCGCTCTCACAAGAAATGCACCAGAAGATAGCCGGATCAACCCTGGTCATATTGCCAAAAAGCGGGCACATGACTTTCGAGGATCAACCGGCTCTTTTCCTTTCGGCAGTGGATGAATTCCTTCATCCGGTTCAAAAAGCAAAATCATACTAGTCAAATCAGCCTGACAAACAGAACCTCATAGTCTTGATCAAAGGACCTCGGATTTTGTCCTTGATTCTGCATAGGCACGTCCCTTACGCTATTTGCATTAAAGTATAATTTATTAATTTTGGCAGCGGGTGGCACTAGTCGGCGATGGAGGGCTCGTGAAGCGCGGCGTCATCTTTTGTGACGGCACGTGGAATCAGCCGGACGAGATCACCAAGGGTATTCCCGCTCCGACTAATGTCGTCAAGCTCGCTGAAGCTGTCAGCCGAATCGGCACGGCGTCTTACAACAGGTCTATTACGACGCTGGCATTGGCTCCTCCGGCTCCATGATCCAACGCCTCTACGACGCGGGTACCGGGAGGACCAGAGCTACCGGCCACCGAAGCTCGTCGATTACTTCCACCGCCACCCCACACTGCTGTAATAAGATGTCCAGCACGTGACGCCCAACAACTATGGCATGAAACAGAACGAAATCGTTTACGGCTTTTGAGCAAGTAGTGATGCAACTTTAAGAAAAAGGAGAAATTTATGAGTCAGAAGTCACTTTATGAACGTCTCGGTGGTTACGACGGTATTGCCGCTTTTACCGACGACTTACTTCCGCGTTTAAAAGCAGATACTCAATTGGGTCGTTTTTGGAAAAATCGAGGAGAAGATGGTATGGCAAGGGAAAAGCAACTGCTCATTGATTTCTTATGTTCTTGTGCCGGCGGCCCCATGTACTACAAGGGGCGAGACATGAAATTATCACATAAAGGGATGAGAATTAGTGAAAGTGATTGGTCCATTTTCCTTGGACATGCTGGCGCCACGATGAAAGCTTTACAAGTTCCCCAGAAGGAATGTGACGAAGTGGCTGCATTCGTCTTAAGCCTAAAAGACGACATTGTTGAAGTATAGTTGGAGATATAAAAAGGCAAATTCAGCCGGGCACTTATGTATCGGCTGATTTGCAACGTGAGAGCTCCGCAGAAGGAGAACGACGATGGGAAGCAGAGTTGTGCTTATCTTTATTGGAATCGCAACGGCAAGCGTCGCAATTGTAGGCCTCATCCGAGGGAGCGTTTACTGCAAAGGCGGACCGTTCTCGCGTACGACGCAGCCCGTGGCTTTCTGGGGGTCCATCATGGTGTATCTTTTGTGGTCCGCACTTATGGGATACTTCGCGTTCTTTAGGCACGGTTGAGCTTGATCCCATTCATGCAAAGCGCTACAGCCGACGGCGTGTAACCACGCCGTCAAAAAGCCTAGATTCGACATTCTTGCAGTGGTGACCGCAGTTGATGCAAAATGCTAAGCGCCACCTGAGAACCAATGGCTCGTAAGCCGGGCCACAATATAGTTTCGTGGTTTGGGAAGTAGCGTTCCCGGTAAGGGCAAGGTCGGATTTCATTGGAGGAAAATGGGGAAAGGATGGGCTGTCTCACATTAGCCCACTCGTTTCACGGAGATGCACGCTGCGCATGTCTGCGTCAATCACGTTGGGGCTGATACGTGAGGAACGTAATCGGGTTGAATGTGGTGATGATGAGGCAAAGGCATCTTAAATGGTTGCTGTTAGGGCTAAGCATCGTCTTGTTGATTCCGAGTGCCATCGTGATTGCCAGCATAATCCTTAGTGCGGCCAATGAGTCTGCCGGATGGCTTCGCTATAAACTTCCCGAAATATTCTTTTGGATGTTCCTCACAACCGGATTAGCTTCGCCCTTCTTGGGCATTAGTACGCTGCTATTGCTTTGGGCACAAAGGCATCAGAGTGCCATGAAGATCAGCAGCACAGTGGAGCGGAGGTTGAGAATTGCGCTAATCGTAGCTTCCATGGCCGCAGTGATTGCGCCGGCAGTTTGGATCTTTTTTTTCAGTGAGGTCTTTTTTGTCGCAGGAGGAAATCGCTAGCATTTAAGCTAGTTGGGTTACAGCCGGATATCTCCTTCCGGAAAATTTGAGTGATAAACCCTTTGAGTGAATTCTGGTTGAGCTGAAACCGAAGCCAGCAAAGGCTAAGTGAGATTAGAAGCTATGATCCTTTCCGAGCCGGTAAAAGTATACAGAGTCAACGATCCGAGAATCCATGAGCACTGCAGCCAAGAGGTTTACCTAGTTGAGTTGGAGATTCTCTCATTGTTAGACGAAGTGAGGTGTTGTCGATCGACTAGCCCTCGTTAAACCCACGCATTTCGCAGACACGCTCAGGCGCACATGTTGAGCGACGTCCGCGCCGCATTTTATCTCCATCAGTGGTACAAACCCACAATCAATGCCTAATATGCATTGATCGTGCCTAATATAGCCCATAGGATTCTTGGGCTATAAGGTCTTATCAACTGGATCAGGGCGTCTACCCCAAGCCAAACAGCTGTCGCAATCCATTTAGTGTTTCTCATCTGGCATATTCCTTGCCTCTCCTGGTAAAATTAAGGGTTGTTGTCTTAAGCTGGCTTGCTTCGCGGCCGAAATGTCGGTTGACGAAGTAGGCTGGCAAGTTCACATGAGGATTCGTTTAGGTCATGATCAATTCGGACGTTAGACGTCAACAGCTTAGAGATTTGTTGGATCAGCGCATTGTCATTATTGACGGTGCCATGGGTACCATGATCCAAGGCTACAAGCTTGAAGAAAGAGATTTCCGAGGGGAACGACTCCTCAGTCATCCTTGTGATCTGAAGGGAGATAACGACCTACTGTCTCTCACTCGCCCGGACATTATTGAATCGATCCACCACCAATTTTTGGAAGCCGGCGCTGACATCATCGAGACGAATACCTTTAATTCTACTGTGATCTCCCAAGCAGACTACAAGTTGGAATCACTGGTCTATGAAATCAACCTGGCTGCCGCCAAGGTTGCCAGAAAAGCAGTTGAAGCAGCGATGGCCAAAGATCCAGGTCGGCCGCGTTTTGTTGCGGGCTCGCTCGGCCCCACCAACAAGACTGCCTCCATGTCCCCTGACGTCAACAACCCCGCCTACCGGGCCGTGACGTTTGATCAGTTGGTGAATGCCTATTACGAACAGGTCTGTGCGCTGGTTGAGGGCGGCGTCGATTGTCTGCTGGTGGAAACGACCTTTGACACCCTCAATCTCAAAGCCGCTCTGTTCGCCATAACCCGGTATTTGGAAGAACAAGGCGTGGATATTCCTGTCATGGCCTCCGTCACGATCACTGATGCCAGTGGACGGACACTTTCAGGGCAGACGATTGAAGCGTGCTGGATATCGATTTCCAACGCTCCCCTTCTGAGCGTCGGAATTAACTGTGCCCTCGGCGCGACTGAAATGCGCCCTTATTTGGAAGAGTTGTCGGGACTCGCCCCTGTATATCTCAGCTGTTACCCGAATGCGGGCTTGCCTAATTCCTTCGGCGAGTACGATGAAACCCCGGAAAAGATGGCCGCGACCTTAAAGGAATATGCCGCGAACGGCTGGTTGAACATCGTGGGTGGGTGTTGTGGCACCACGCCTGCTCATATTCGTGCCATTGCCGAAGCTGTCCGGCCTTTTAAACCAAGGGCTCTCCCCGTTGTTCCCGGGTACAGCCGCTTGAGCGGCCTGGAGGCTCTCGTCATTCGTCCCGACACGAACTTTGTCAATGTTGGCGAGAGGACGAATGTCACGGGGTCCCCGAAATTTGCCAAACTCATCTTGAACGGAAATTACGAAGAAGCCCTTTCCATTGCTCGCCAGCAAGTCGAAGGCGGCGCCCAGATGATTGATGTCAACATGGACGAAGGTCTCCTCGATTCCGAGAACGCCATGGTGACATTCCTGAACCTGATCGCCTCGGAACCTGACATTGCACGTGTCCCTATCATGATTGACAGTTCCAAGTGGAGTGTCATCGAAGCGGGATTGAAGTGTGTCCAAGGTAAAGGCATCGTCAATTCCATCAGCCTCAAGGAAGGTGAAGAGGTCTTCAAGCATCACGCTGGCCTCATCAAGCGCTATGGTGCAGGTGTGATTGTGATGGCTTTCGATGAAACTGGACAAGCCGACACATTGGAAAGGCGAGTGGAAATTTGCACACGCGCCTACCGGATCCTGACGGAGGAGATTGGGCTTCCCCCTTCCGATATTATTTTCGATCCCAATATCCTGACGATTGCGACCGGGATGGACGAGCATAACAATTACGCAGTCGATTATATTGAAGCGACCCGGCGAATCAAGGCCACGCTCCCTCATTGCAAAGTGAGTGGCGGGGTCAGCAATCTTTCATTTTCGTTTCGCGGGAATAATGTGGTTCGAGAAGCGATGCACTCGGCCTTTCTCTATCACGCCATCCAGGCAGGTATGGATATGGGAATTGTCAACCCGGGCCAATTGACCGTCTACGAAGAAATTCCGAAAGACCTTCTAGAACTGGTAGAGGATGTCATTCTCAATCGTCGCCCTGACGCCACCGAGCGGTTGATTACATTTGCCGAAAGTGTCAAGCAGAAGGGGAAAACTGAGGTTCAAGAGGACAGTTGGCGTCAAGAGCCCGTTGAAGAGCGTCTGAGTCATGCTTTGGTAAAAGGGATTGTCGAATACATCGAAACGGACACGGAAGAAGCCCGGCAGAAGCTCCCCAAGCCGCTGGACGTGATCGAAGGACCGCTGATGGCCGGGATGAATATCGTTGGCGATCTGTTTGGGTCAGGCAAAATGTTTTTGCCGCAGGTGGTCAAGAGCGCGCGGGTCATGAAGAAGGCCGT
This sequence comes from uncultured Acidimicrobiia bacterium, assembly GCA_963810905.1. Taxonomy (GTDB): domain Bacteria; phylum Acidobacteriota; class Terriglobia; order Versatilivoradales; family Versatilivoraceae; genus CAWBAT01. Next base: position 278,851 of record CAWEPG010000002.1, read on the forward strand.
TGCTTATCTATTGCCATTCATGGAAAAAGAGAAGGAAGCGAGTGGTCTGCGGCGGGCTGTCGGCAAGATCTTGACGGCCACGGTCAAGGGGGATGTCCACGATATCGGGAAAAACATCGTGGGCGTTGTGCTGGGATGCAATAACTACGAAGTGATTGACCTGGGTGTCATGGTCCCATGCGACAAACTTCTGAAGACCGCCCGCGAGCTGGGAGTTGATATGATCGGCTTGAGCGGATTGATCACGCCCTCGCTTGACGAAATGGTTCATGTCGCCAAAGAAATGGAGCGAGAAGGATTCAAGATTCCGCTCCTGATTGGCGGCGCTACCACTAGTCGTGTGCATACAGCTGTGAAGATTGCGCCAGCCTACTCAGAACCAGTAATTCACGTGCTCGACGCTTCCCGCGCCGTGGGTGTCGTTGGGAGTTTAAGAAACCCTGCCTTAAAGCCAGTTTTTGTGGAGAACTATCGTCTGGAACAGGAAAAAGCTCGGGAGGAGCATAAGGGGAAGAAAGCTCAGCGGCCACTACTCAAACTTGAGGATGCCCGCAGAAAGAAGTTTACCCCGGAATGGAATCCTTCTGTTGTCTATCGACCGTCATTCACGGGGGTTAAGGCTTATGCTGATTTTCCGCTGGCGGAAATTGTCCCGTATATTGACTGGACTCCATTGTTTCATACTTGGGAACTTCGTGGTGTCTTTCCCCGAATTCTTGACCAAGAGGGCATCGGTCCAAAAGCGAGAGAGCTTTATGCCGATGCACAGGAACTCCTCTGCCGGATGGTCGAACAGAAGCTGGTGACTGCCCGTGCTGTCATTGGTTTTTTCCCTGCAAATTCTGTGGGCGATGATATTGAGGTTTATGCCGACGATTCCCGAACTGGCGTGCTTACTGTATTGCACACGTTGCGCCAGCAGACCGACCGGCCCGACGGGCATCCCAATTTGGCTCTTGCCGATTTTATCGCTCCCCGCGAATCGGGACTGGCTGATTTCATCGGAGGTTTTGCGGTGACGGCAGGAATCAACCTGGATGTCCTGGTAGAGAAATTCGAAAAGGATCACGACGACTACAACTCGATCATGGCGAAAGCCCTCGCCGACCGTTTGGCAGAGGCACTCGCGGAACTCATGCACCTTAAGGCCCGCGAGGTATGGGGGTTTGGAAAAAACGAGACACTCAGCGTCGATGACCTGATTCACGAGCGTTATCAGGGCATACGTCCAGCGCCCGGTTACCCGGCTAGCCCGGACCACACCGAGAAGCGTCTGCTCTTTGACCTGCTGCAAGTTGAGAAGAAGACGGGCATCCACTTAACTGAAAATTTTGCCATGCTCCCGGCAGCTTCCGTCAGTGGTTTTTACTTTTCCCATCCGGAATCGAGGTATTTTTCCTTGGGTAAGATTGAGCAGGATCAAATATTGGATTACGCGAGACGAAAAGGGATGGATGTTAAGACCGTTGAACGCTGGCTTGCGCCTAACCTTAATTATGATCCGGAATAAGTTAACACTGGCGTCGCAGAGCTCCGCCCTCCACACGCGTACAATTCCCCCTCACCTCCAACTCCTCTCCCGCGCTGGGGAGAGGAGAGCCGACAATTTATTTTCTGGAATGGAGGGTCGAGCTCCTGCGAGACCGGAATTCCCGACAGGCCAGGAGGCCTGTCGCTACTTAGAGGAGTCGTGTCCTCGCTCCAGACGTAGTGAATCATCAAGAGGACATTAGATTCGGCTCTTCGGTGGGAAAAGGAGAAGACGAGGGCTTTACGGAGCACCCTCCAGTTTCAGACTGACAATCCTGGCATTACTTCTTGGTCGTACAACCAGAAGCATGACGGCATCATCGGCCTTCAACCTGCTAACGACTTTTTGATAATCCATTAAGGAAGTCACCGGATGCTTGTTGATCTCTACGATAACGTCCTCGACGGCTAGCCCAGCATCCGCCGCAGGGCTAATCGGATCCACTTTAATGATCATGACCCCCCCAGCGTTTTCGATCCGATAAGCCTTGCGCTTATTCTCCGGCACCTCTTGAACCGTAATGCCGGCACGTCCTGTTCTAGAATCCGAAGAGAGCTGTGGCTTGGTCTCGATATCTGCCGGATGGATTGAGGTCTGAGCCAGGGATGGTCTTTCCCTCACCAGAACGGTAAACTCCATGGACTCATTATTCCGAATTCCCCGAAGGTGGAGCTCAGTGCCAGGAGATATCTGGGCTACTTTTCTTCGGAAGGCATCCCGATCGGAGACCTGTTCATCACCGATATGGGTAATCACATCGTAGCGTTTGATCCCAGCCCGCTCTGCTGCAGACATCGGGCTTACCTCCGATACCATGACTCCTTGGATCGACGGAAGCTGAAGTACCTTGGCAATATTCTCGTCAATCGGCTCCGGAGTTAGACCCAAGAAGCCGCGAATGACCCGTCCATGCTCTTCCAACTGCCTGACGATCAGTCGTGCTAGGTTAATGGGGATAGCAAATCCAATGTTTCTTCCCCGAGTACTGATCGCCGTGGTGATCGCCACGACTTCTCCGTTGGCATTAAACAGCGGGCCCCCGCTATTGCCAAAGTTAATGGCTGCGTCCGTCTGAACGTAGCTTTCATAAGGATTTTCGTCGATCTTACGGTCTTTAGCACTAACAACACCTACTGTTACTGAGTGCTCATAGTTGTATGGGTTCCCGACGGCCATGACCCAATCTCCGACGCGCAAATGATCGGAGTCCCCAAGACTGACTTTTTCCAGCCGCGACTTGGGCTTGACTTTCATTAATGCCAGATCTGTTTCCGGGTCGGCGCCGAGCAATTCAGCCGGGTATTCGCTGCCGTCATAGAAGCGAACCATAATATTGCGCGAATCCTCAATGACATGTTGATTCGTGACGATGAGCCCTCCAGATTCCACAACAAAACCGGAGCCAAAACCTAGACTCTTGCGTTTCGAATTGTCATCCGGGCGCAATGGATACCAAAATTCGAGTTCGTCATGAACGTCATTGAGATCAACGATCTTGGTCGACACAACACTGACGACAGCGGGAGTTACTTTTTCTGCCACATCCGCAAAGGAAACCTGAGTCACACGGTCCACGGAAGGCGACGACAAAAATTTGAAACCCCTTATCCGGCGCTGCGACGAACTCCCCAACAAGAATCCCAGGATGATGGAAACGACAATCACAGATATCCATCGAATTGCTCGTATGCCACTGAAAGACATTGAACTAACTCCAGAAGGATCTCAAAGGGGAATAGATGAATGCTCATCTCATTATATCGTCAAATCACCCACCAGAGCACAGACATTATCTTGCAACTGAATAAGGACAAACATCTGCGATGATCCAAAAGGGACTGTCTAGACATTTTAGAATACGAGAGACGTTTCCAAAGATGGCGCGCTGATCTATCCAGTTCTTCTATCATTGAATCATCCTGTCTTCGGAGTGCGGGAGCTTGCTGCCGCACTCCAATACCCCTAATCTTTTCCCCAAATCACCTCAAAGTCCACGTGAATCAGAATTTCTTCAAGCCATTCAAGGTGATCAGGACATCCCCCATTACGACTCATTAACGTTCCGTCATGCCATAGTCCTTAAGCTTTTTCTGGAGTGTGCGCAAACCGATGCCAAGGAGTTGGGATGCCTTGAGACGATTTCCACCGGTCTTTTCTAGGGCTTTTACAATCGCTTGTTTCTCAATGGCCCCCATGCTTAAGTCCTCAAACACTGGAACGGATTGGTCTTGCTGAAGAGATTGCTTTTCGATCTTGGATAGAATATCTGCAGGCAGATCCTCGATATTCAGGCGGTCCCCTCTTGAAAAAATAACCAGATTTTCAATCAGATTTTTAAGCTCGCGAACATTTCCCGGCCAAGGGTATTTGGCCAATACCTCCATGGCATCCGGGGAGACCTGAGAAACCGTTTTGTGATGTTCGCCGGAGAACTGTTGGACGAAATGTGACACAAGGAGGGGAATGTCCTCTTGTCTTTCACGCAGTGGTGGAACATGAAGAGTGACTACCTTGAGTCTAAAGTAAAGATCGCTCCTGAAGATGCCTTTCTCAACGGCCTGGCTCAAATCCCGATTGGTCGCAGCCATCAAACGGACATCCAGCTTTATCGCTACATTCCCTCCGACACGCATGATCTCGCGGGTCTCTAGAAATCGTAATAACTTCACCTGCATTTCCAGGGGGATCTCACCTATTTCGTCCAGAAAGAGAGTTCCACGGTCGGCTAATTCCAGCTTCCCGACACGTCTCTCCATCGCTCCTGTAAAAGATCCTTTTTCGAATCCAAAGAGCTCACTTTCCAGCAGCGACGCACTTAAGGCAGCACAATTTAATGGAAGGAAGTTTTCTTTTCGCCGCGGGCTATTGTCGTGGATCGTCTGAGCCAGCAGATCTTTCCCCGTTCCACTTTCTCCCAGCAGCAATATCGTTGACCGAGTAGGCGCGACCGTTGCCGCTTGTTTAAGCAGATCTTGCATCACGGCGGACTGCCCAACCATTTTGTCAGTCCCCAGATGACTCAGCATCTGGCGTCGCAAGGTACGGAGTTCATTACGTGGTCTGCGGTGTTCCAGGATCTGCCGGACGCGGTCGCGAAGTTCAAAAAGGTCTAGAGGTTTTAAGATGTAGTCATCAGCTCCCGATTTGAGAGCCTCCACGGCTGTTTCGACCGTTCCATGCCCGGTCACGATTAGGAAGCCCGCCTCCGGATTGACTTCGCGAACTTTCTTGAGCAATTGGACGCCATCAACCCCGGGCATCTTGAGATCACTGACGAAGAGATCCACATCTTTACAAGCATCGATTTGCTGCAGTGCTGTTTCACCGTCTTCAAAGCTGAGTACCTCGTATCCAACTTTTCGCAGCGCACGGCTAATGGAAGCCAGGCTTTCACTTTCGTCATCCACTACGGCAATGTTGTATGGTCTATCCATTTCTCGTGATTTCCACCTGATGGCACCAATAATTTTGAGGGTGCCCAGTCCACTATGGGGCAAAATCAGTAGACGTCGTCGCGGAGCTCCGCCCTCCAACCATCGAATTAATTACATGCTGGAGGGTCGAGCTCCTGCGAGATCGGATGAAAGCAATGGTGGAACGCTCGCGTGGGACGCGGTCCACGCGCGCTCCACCTGATAGCGGCGTCCACCTTTCAGATATACTTCCATGACCAATCGGGCTTCGGGGATTCAGCCGATGGACTCAATCTGTTCGACCCGATACTAACTTTCCGGGGTCTCAATACTTTCCCGACTCTCACGAACAACTACCTTTTCCAGAAGTCTGCCCTTCTTTGATTGGATTACTTTCCCGGTTCGGGTCTTGAGCAACTCGCGACTCAGCTTTTTGACCTGTTTCACCGGATCAAAGGATTTCTTCCGCTTTCTCATGAGCTCTATCCACCCGCCAATGATAGCGCTATTTGTTTCCAAACAATGAAGATTCCTCTATTGTCTTGAAACAAATCAATTATTTTTTTCAATGCGGCAATTTTCGTTTTGTTATCATTACTCGAATGTCTGAGAAGCAAATCTCTTATCCCGCGGCTAATCTAGAAGTGGGAGAATGAACGAAAGATAATCCATTCCCCGGATTGAGGAGTCCTCATGAACCATTCCGCATTCCTGTTTACCCTTCCCATACTCCTATTCACAAGTCTATCCGTTTCAGCCGCTGAGTACCCGCGTGTCATTGAGAAACTTTCATGGCTCTCCGGTTGTTGGGAGGAAAGAAAAGAGAGCAAATCCATTGAAGAATTTTGGACAAAACCAAATGGCCAAACCATGCTCGGGTTGAGTCGGGTGATCAAGAATGGCAAGACAGTTTCTTTCGAATTCATGCGCCTTGTCGAAACAGAAGCAGGGATTGACTTCATCGCCCTACCCTCAGGGCAAGAGCAAGCGTCCTTACATCTGGCCGGTCCAGCCTCCGAAGAATTGGCGTTTGAGAACCCAAATCATGATTTTCCACAAAAAATCATTTACCGAAAAGTGTCTGACAAAGAAATTTTCGCCAGAATTGAAGGAAAAGAAAAAGGAATTAGCCGCCATATGGATTTTGCCTACAAACGAGTCCCGTGCGATTGAACAAAATCCCTTAAATCTTCCCTCTCACATATCTTTGTCTGAAGGGCAATCGCCTTGACAGTTCGGCCTGCTTCTACTGATAATGGAATAAGTATCAGATGATGTCTTTGCGCAAGATAGAGCCATTAGGAAGTAATCCTGAAGGGAGTAGATGATGCGTAAGTCACTTACCTTGCTATGGGTTTGCCTGTTTGCGTTCAGCTTGGATGCCTTCGCAGGAACGAAAGGGGAATGGGTTGGATGGCTTTCTGACGCGAAATGTGCAGCCAACGGGGCCAAGGCGTCTCACAAAGGTTGCACGCTCAAGTGCGTCGAAGCAGGTCAAGCCATTGTCTTTGTGAAAGAGGACGATAAGAAAGTTTACATGCTGGAGAACCTTGAAAAAGTAAAGCCATTATTGGGAGACAGGGTTCAGCTCAGCGGCTCCCTGGAAGGTGACACCATAAAGGTGGACTCTGTTAGGAAAGCAACCGAATAGGGAGGCTGGGGCTGTGATCAGACTGGATGCCGACAAGCCCGTACATTTTTGTGATGGGTTCAACCGGCGCGATTTTTTACATGCGGGCGCTCTGGGACTATTAGGGTTCGGTCTGACCGATTTCTTCACATTGAAAGCTCAGGGGGCAATTCCTGAAGATAAAGAATTGAATGTGATCCAGTTGTTTCTGGTTGGAGGCCCGAGTCAGTTGGACACCTGGGACATGAAACCGGATGCTCCGTCCGAAATCCGCGGACCTTACAAACCCATCAAAACCAATGTTCCCGGTATCGAGATTTCAGAGATCTTCCCTCGCATGGCGCAATGTGCTGACAAGTACACACTGGTCCGTAGTGTCTATCATACAGCGGCTGCCGTTCACGATACGGGCCACCAAATGATGCAGACTGGACGTCTTTTTCAAGGTGGAATTGTCTCTCCACATTTTGGAAGTGTCATGGCCTGGAAAAAGGGAGGCCGCGGGGCCATCCCGCCCCATGTTCTTCTCCCGCGCCCCATCGGCAATACTGGAGGGGGTCTGCCCCATGGCCAAGATGCAGGTTTTCTCGGGAAGATGTACGACCCATTTGTATTGAACGCGGATCCATCAGACCCTAATTTCAAAGTGCCAGACATGCTTCCTCCCGACTACATCTCAGCCTTACGCGCAGACCGGCGACGGGACTGGCGGGTGATGATTGATCAAACGGTCAAAGATTTCGAATCTGCTCCCGACGCAAAGTTATTCAATACGAATTTTAACCAAGCCTATGGCCTCATGTCTTCTACCCAAGCTCGTGAGGCTTTCGAGATCTATCGTGAGCCGGATAAGGTTCGGGACAGCTATGGCCGAAACCGGTTTGGGCAGAGTTGTCTACTTTCACGTCGCTTGATTGAAGCTGGGGTACGTTATGTGACCGTCAATATGTTTGAAACAGTATTTGATGAGATCACCTGGGATATCCATGGTTCTCGACCGTTCAGCCCTATCAGTTGCTATCGAGACCTGGTAGGTCCCATGTTTGATCATGCCTTCACTTCGCTTATCCAGGATCTCTCCCAGCGCGGCTTGCTGGAAAAGACTCTGGTTGTGGCCACCGGCGAATTCGGACGGACTCCAAAGGTGAACCCTGCCGGAGGCCGAGACCATTGGCCGGCCTGCTGGACGATGATTTTTGCGGGGGGAGGCATCAAGGGTGGCCAAATCGTTGGCGCCTCGGATGAAATCGGAGGCGCTCCCAAGGACCGACCGGTTTCCCCTTCCCAGGTTGCAGCAACAATTTACCAATTGATGGGGTTCGATCTGGAAACCTTCCTGCCAGCGCAGCTGGGACGAATTGTTCCTCTAGTCGATAACAATGCCCAACCGATCAAAGAGCTGTTCGCGTAGCTAGACGAAGTCATGAAGCTGACGAACTGAATTTTGGAATCGTACACTGATACTAGATGCATTAAATATTGTTTGCCAGTAATTCTTTTCCCCCGTTCAAGTCCCCTTGTGCAAGGGGGGACGATGATGTACTTGCTTCCCCCTGAAGGTGTGAAAGGATCCGTTTCGGTATTGCAATGCCTAGTGCCTCCCTTGGTTAAGGGGGACTCCAGGGGGTTCGTCCAGTAAGAATTACGACCACCCCCTCGCCCCCCTCCTTACCAAAGAGGGGAACCAAAATTGAATCTCTTCACACCTTCCCTTAACAAGGGAGGATTTGAAGGGTTCATGTTGAGCTGAGGTTATTCATTCAATGAGTTGGAAATCCTTTTATCGTCTTTTATTTCTCCCGGCAGCAGGCCTCCTTTTCTGCGCGCATGCAAATCTATACGCACTGAATTCCGAAACTCAAACCGAACCTTCTGCTCCGCTTGTAGAAATTAAAATCTTCCCTTCTGAAATCCTCTTAGGGGGGCCGCGCAGCAGTCAACGAATTCTGGTGCAGGGTTATTATGCGGATGGTTACTCAGAAGATTTGACTGAGAAAGCTCGTCTGCAAACACCGGATTCAAAAACCATTAAGATCGAATCGTTCACCGTCTACCCGATTTCAAGTGGAACGACGACTCTTGAAGCAACCATCGGTAATCGGACAACCACGGCAAGAGTTCAGACGAGTAACATCGAAAAACCGGCCGCGTGGAATTTTCGCAATGATGTCATTCCGGTTTTGACCAAGTCTGGCTGTAATATGGGCGCTTGTCATGGGGCAGCGGTTGGCAAGAATGGTTTCAAATTAACGCTTCGCGGCTACGATCCGGAGGCCGATTACAAAGTTCTTACCCGGGAGGCTATTGGACGACGGATTGATCCGCAAGAGCCAGCCAGGAGCTTGCTCCTTCTTAAACCTACTCTGTCGATCCCGCATGCCGGAGGGCAACGATTCGCGGTCGATTCTAAGGAATATCAAATCTTGTCTGAGTGGATCTCCGAGGGTATGAAACCGCCGTCCCTTCAAGATCATAAAATCACGCGGATCTCGATCGAACCTCGCTCCTTGAAACTTCGCTTGGGCACCAAACAGCAACTGCTCGTGCTGGCTAATTTCGAAAACGGTCAGCGTGAGGATATGACGCGTTGGGTTCGGTTTGAATCGACAAACTCAGGTGCCGCCATTGTAGATGATCGAGGGTTGGTGCAGATGAAGGGTTCTGGAGAGGCCGGTATCACTGCAATGGTTCTGAGTAAGGTTGATGTCGCTAGCCTAATCGTCCCTTTCCCCAACCAGATTCCAGAAGCTGCCTACCAGCAATCTCAAAAGAACAATTTCATCGACCAGTTCGTGATCGACAAGCTGAAAATGTTGAATCTTGAACCTTCCGGTTTGTCGACAGACAGCGAATTTATGCGGCGCGCCTATATCGATGCGACAGGCACTCTGCCCACTGCTGCCGAGACCAAAGCATTCCTGTCGGACTCGGCCACCGACAAGCGAGCCCAGTTGATTGATCACTTGCTCGCGAGCGACGCCTACGTCGACTACTGGGCCTACAAATGGTCTGACCTCTTATTGGTGTCGGCAGGAAGAACTTTAACCGGAAAACTGACAACCCCCGCCGTCCGGTCCTTTTATCAATGGATCCGTGATTCCGTCCAGCAAAACAAGCCTTGGAACCAAATGGTCCGGGAAATGTATGTTTCTTCTGGAAGCAGCCGTGACAACGGAGGGCTCAACTTCTACCAACTCCACAAGGACCCCATTGGCCTGTCGGAAACGACGACTGTTGCGTTCATGGGTTTGAGGTTGACCTGCGCCCGCTGCCATAACCATCCTTTAGAGAAGTACACCCAGGTTGACTATTACCGAATGGCTAATCTTTTTGCTCGGGTAAAACAAAAAACCGGTGACAACCCCGGTGAAATCATTGTTTTCAATTCTGAAGCTGGGGACATTGATCATCCCCGCCTGAACAGACCTCTGCCCCCGGCTCCGCTGGATGCCAAGGAAATCCCTCTCACCGCCAATGGACGACGTGAGGTCTTGGCCGATTGGCTAACTTCTCCTGAAAACAAGGCTTTCTCCCGGACGATCGTAAATCGAGTTTGGGGGAATTATATGGGACGGGGACTGGTGGATCCTGTCGATGACCTTCGCTCAACCAATCCGCCCTCCAATGAACCTCTCATGAATGCTCTAGTGGAGGACTTCGTCCAGCATGGATATGACATCAAACATTTGGCCCGGACGATCATGAATTCTACTGCCTATCAGCGTTCCTGGAAAACGACCCCCAATAACGTGAACGATGATCGCTACTATTCGCATTACCTCATCAAACGGCTCCCGGCCGAAGTTTTGCTGGATGCTGTTTCCCAAATTAGTGAAGTCCCCACACGTTTTGATGATTTCCCCGTGGGCACGCGGGCACTTCAATTGCCCGACACGGCCCCCATTGCCTCCTATTTTCTCGACGCATTCGGTCGCCCTGAACGCGTCAACACCTGCGCGTGTGAACGCGATTCACAGCCCAATCTGCGCCAGGCGTTACACATCATTAATGGTGACACGATCAATAAGAAGCTGAGTGCCAAGGGAAGTCTAATCGATAAGGCAGTTCAATCCGGTGTGTCGAACAGCCAATTTGTGGAACAACTTTACCTCGCGGCTTTCAGCCGGTATCCCTCAGAAAAGGAGCAATCGACAGCTCTCAAAGCTCTGCAGAACGCTTCGGATGAAAACAGGCCGGAAGCAAAAAAAGAGGCGCTGGAAGATTTCACCTGGGCAATGTTGACAGGAAGAGAATTCATCTTTAATCACTGAAGAGGATCTTGAATATGAGAAGTAGAGTCCTGCCTATTATGTTGATCGCTCGTTCCATATTTATTGATTTTCTGGTGATCTCTCTTCCTCTGGTTTACTTCCAGGGGATCATCTTCGCCCAAAACACCACTGAGGCCAGCAAGAAATATCACGAGATCACTCCTGAAACGCAGATCAGTTACTCCGGTCAAGTAGTTCCCATCATTCAGGCTAAATGTCTGGCCTGCCATTCCGAGTCTGCGAAAATGGGCGGATTTGTTCTAGCGGATTACGAATCTTTGATGAAGGGTGGAAGCAAAGGGAAAGCCGTTATTCCTGGGCACAGCCAGGAAAGCCGGCTATTGCAAATGCTTGAAGGCAATATCCAGCCGCGGATGCCCTTGGGCGGGGCCTTAGAAGAGCAAGAGATTAACATCATTCGTTATTGGATCGACCAAGGCGCGAAGCTTGATCAGGAAGCTAGCCCCACCCAAAGCCTGAAAGAGCCCGTTATCCCTAACATCAAAGCGGCTCCCCTTCCCCCTCAAGTGGGCTCCGTAGCTTATTCACCCGATGGTTCCATCATTGCCGCCGGCAAATATGGAGAGGTTGTTTTTTTCGACGCCACAACTCGCCAGAAATTAGGCAAGTTAACCGGTCTCACGGAAGCAGTCCGATCGATGGCCTTTTCGCCCGACGGCAAATACTTTGCCACGGGCGCCGGACGGCCTGCCCAGGAGGGTGAAATCAAGATATGGGAAACCGGTAAAGAATTCTGGAACCACCCCCCTTCTCATACCATCAAGGCCCATCGCGATTGCGTTTATGCCGTAGCGTTCTCTCCAGACAATAAACTGCTGGCTTCCACCAGCTACGATCACATGATTTATCTCTGGGACCCGGCTACAGGCCAGCAGGTCAAACCGTTGAAGGAACATACTGATTCCGTCTTCGATCTGGCATTTTCTCCGGACGGTAAATGGCTTGCTTCAGGAGGGGCTGATCGAACGGTTAAACTCTGGAACATCGAAAGCGGAAAACGAATTTTCACTTTGGGTAGTTCTACGGAAGGAGTCAACACAGTCGTCGTTTCACCCGTCAAGCAAATGGGTGGCTGCTAGCGGGTTTGATCGGACCATTCGGGTCTGGGATCTTACGGGAAAAGGTCCGGAGCCTGTAGAAATTTTTTCGACAATCGCTCATGAAGCAGCCATCTTGAGACTAGCCTACTCACCCGATGGCGAATGGCTGGTGAGCACGGGATGGGATAAGCTGGTAAAAGTGTGGAATGCTAAAACGATGGAACAGGCTACTCTTCTTCCCACACAGAGCGACTGGGTCCTTTCAATCTGCTTTTCCCCCAACGGGAAACAACTGATCTTAGGCCGGTATGACGGAAGCATTGGAATTTACGATACGGCGAACTATCAGCTGATTGGAGAACTCCTTGGTGAGCCATACAAGCAGCAGGCAGGTCTGAAAGGGAATTGATTTATTTCCCATTTTTCATCGTTCATTTTCTATTTACCATTTTAAACCCGAGCAACAATGGAAAATGTCAAACGAACGATGAAAAATAGGCTGGAGCCAATATTGATGAAAACCCTACGCCTGTTCATTCTTCTCGGAGCAGTTCTGCTGTATGAGGCGACTCTCTATTCACAAACGACCCCACCCACAATCATTGTCACTACACCTTCGGGCTTACAATTGGGCACAAGCGGGATTTTCGTCGTTGAGGGAACAGACTTGTCAGGCGGTTCCGCACTCGTCTTTTCAGAACCAGGACTAAGTGGCAAGATCCTGGAGATCGCCCGTGTCCCAACTTCGAAGGCAACTCTCGAACCCAAAGCTGTGGGTGCAGTCCGTACTTACTTTGAAGAGCCGGAAAAAGAACAGGCAAAGGTTGAGATCACAGCCGAATCGTGGATGGCACCGGGAACGCATCAGTTCCGGCTCATCACACCGCATGGAAGTTCGACACCCGGCAAGATTGTGGTCTCCCCTTTTCCGGAAATGCAAGAACAAGAACCCAATGATAGCCTCCAGGAGTCGCAAGTGTTGAAGTTTCCGGTTACTGTCCATGGCACTCTGAGTAAGCCTGGAGACAATGACTCCTTTCAGTTTACTGCTAAGACGGGAGAAGAGGTGGTTTTCTTGATCGGCGCAGCGAGTTTGGGTTCACAGCTGGATCCCGTGATGGAAGTGTTCGACATGAACGGGAAGAGACTCATCACGAACCTGAATAGCTCCGATCATAGTGTCATGGGATTGAAGATTCCAGATGATGGTCCATATCTCGTTCGTGTCAGTGATTTCCAGAAGGGGGGCAGCATTCGCCATTTCTACCGTTTGACCATGGGCGAATTCCCTTATCTGGTTGGAAGATATCCCTTGGGGTTAATGGCCGGAACAAATGGCAGTTTCCAAGTTTGGGGATTCAATTTAGCAGGGACAGAGTCGAGTTCTCCGGAGCCGTTTGGCATGATGACGGGCAAAGTGATGGAGACTGGACAACTTTTCGCGAAGACCCCACTGGGTGAAACCCTGAACACTCTTCCCGTCTCTATAGGACGATTCGAGGAGGTTGGCGAATCCCTAGATAACAACAGCCTGAAGACGGCTCAACAACTCAAATACCCCGTCACGGTCAATGGCCGCATCAGCCTGGATAAGTCAGGGAATTCCGTCGCGGATTTTTATCGATTTGCAGCCCGTAAAGGTCAAGAGCTAATCCTGGAAACGGCCGCCAATCGTTTCGGCTCACCCATGGATTCCGTCGTTGAAGTATTGGATGCCGACGGCAAGATCGTCCCACGGGTGACAGCTCGGGCAGTCTATAAGACTCAGCTTATCTTGCGGGATCATCAACTCCAAAGAACCCAATATTCGTCTCTTCCAGCCGACCGGCATCGATCTCAATAACTATATGGTCGTTGGAAACGAACTCATCCGGGTTACCCGTCTGCTTTCGGCTCCCGGAGCGGATGAGGCAATGAATTTCGACAATTTTGGGGGACTACGATTGACTTTTGAAGATACAACACCGGAAGCCCACGCCCTTGATGATGCGGCCTATAAAGTGGAGCTGCATCCTCCAGGCGCTCAGTTTCCTCCCAACGGAATGCCTGTGTTTCGGTTTAACATGCGGAATGACGACGGTGGGCCCGGGTATGGAAAAGATTCCCATCTCACATTTACTGCTCCGGCCGACGGGATCTATTTTGCCAAAGTCAGCGATGTCCAGGGGCACGGTGGAGAGAACTATGCTTACCGTTTCACCATCCGTGATCCTGTTCCGGACTTTTTAATCATCTCTAACCCAACGAATCCGAACATCCCGGAAGGCTCGCAGACAGCCGTCGAAGTCAGCGTTCTTCGCACGGAAGGATTCGACGGACCTATTGATGTATCCTTCGATGTGTTGCCGGCGGGAATTGAAGGAACCCGAGGAACGATAAGACCTGACGAACGCTCGATCACTCTAATTCTTTCACATAAACCTGGGACATCACTGCCTGACGGCTGGGCACGATTTCGCGTTGTGGGCAAAGCTCGCGTTGGAGAAGGAACTCTTGAGCGGGTCGCCAACCCGGGAGATTACTTGAAGGTGATTGCGCTGATGAAATCCCCGGACATCAAAGTCACGGTCAAGACACCTCAAATTAAATTGGCAGCAGGAGGAGAAACCAAAGTCACTTTGGCGATTGAACGCCAAAATGGGTTTAAAGGTCGAGTCCTTTTTCGCATGAACGATCTTCCCTTCGGAGTGCGCGTGACCAATGTCGGCCTGAACGGGATCATGATCCCTGAAAACCAGTCGGAGATCACTTTCACACTCGATTCACGGCCGTGGGTCAAGCCGTTAAAGAAATCGGTCTTCCCGATTGGCATTGTGGAAGCATTGGTTCCAACCGAGCATCCTGCCGCAGCCATTTCTCTGGAAATCGTTGGGAACGAACAAGCTTTAATGACCGATAAATAAAGGGATACTCCGGGGCTGTCGATCAGGAAAATTGAACGACAGTTCTTGTACCTTGTTCCTTATTTATTGTCCCTTATCACCGCGACGATGAGCTCTTCCACTGGCACTCTCCACTGCCCTAATTGCGGAGGTAACGTTCAGCCAGAGAGTGTCCGTTGCTCCTGGTGCAAATCAACCCTTTCCGCCGTTGCCTGTCCGTCTTGCTTCGCCTCGATCTTTAGTGGCATGAAACATTGCCCCTACTGCGGGGTTGAAGTAACCTCGGCAAAGCTATCCAAAGCCACTCCAGAGTCCTGTCCGCGCTGTCAGGTTCAATTGCGAGCCATTGAAATCGGGAGATGCTCCATGAGGGAGTGTGGTCAATGTGGTGGTCTTTGGGTGGACAAGGAAACTTTGCAAAAGATCTGCGATGATCACGAAAAGCAAGAAGCAGTACTCGGTCTTGGAGATTTGAAAACCATTCTCCCCTCTGAGACCGCGACAGCCTCACAGAGAATGTATATTCCCTGCCCTGTGTGTGGCACCCTGATGAACCGGCTGAATTTCGCAGGCTGTTCCGGAATCGTCATCGACTGGTGTAAACCTCACGGAACCTGGTTTGATTTCAACGAACTGCCCCGAATTGTTGATTTCATCCGCGAAGGAGGACTCAAGAAATCACGAGAGCGTGAGAAGGAGTCCATTCGAAGTGAAATGGAAAGAATGAGACTTCAAGAGTACACGCTTGGCGGCTGAAAGTGCGCGACTGGCGGGAACCCGGCCCGTTGCTCACTGGGGCAATGACGACAACAATCTCTTGGATTTTCTTTCATCGGTTTGGAAGGGGCTGAAAGAAGAACCGTAATCGCCCGCCCATTGCCTCTGGGGAAAAGCTAAAGAAAGAAGAGGTCCGAAAGGATTCCGCGCCTCAGCGCAAAGGAATGCGAACCACGGCCATACTTGCCGATCTTAACTTCCGCAGTAAACCCGCTGTCTAAACCTGCCGTAGACCCTGAGAGTACCCTTGTGATCCTTCAAACGGGGTTTTTGGATTTTTGCCGCTTCTAACCCATTATTTTGGGAGTGAATTACCGCAGTGACCTTCTTTTACTTCTCCTTCTAATATAATATAAGGTACACGAAGTAAGCTGCCCACTGAATTGTGGCCGACATTTCAATGCCGGATGTTGAGGGAAATTATGCCTAAGATTCCCTCAGTCAACGAGAGGAGAGAGTCGAGATCAAAGTATCCGATTTTGCTATTCTTTTTTGCTTTAATTGTTTTTTGGAAACTGATTCTGACCGGCGAATACTCGATGCTGACCTATACGGACAGTGCTTTCCAAACCTATCCTTGGGCTCAATATATTGCAGGAGTTTTGCATCGAGGAAGCTTTCCATTTTGGGACCCGTATAGCGAGGCTGGACGCTTCTTCATAGGCGAAACCCAAACCGGCGCTTTCTATCCTCTCAATCTCTTGATGGGATTATTTCCTTTGAATCAGAAAGGAGCACTGCCCGTAGCGGTTATCGAGAACTTCGCGATTCTTCACTGTTTCATTGGCATCCCTCCTCACTTACTTCCTGGCTCGCGAATTAGGCCTAACTCGCTTTAGTGCTTTCGTTTCCGGCCTCGTGTTCGCCTATTCGGGATCAATTGGCGGGAGGGCATTTAGTCAAATCAATCTGCTTGATTCGTCCGTCTGGGTTCCTGCTGTTTTTCTCTTTTATTCAAAATCCTTGCGATCGACGACACTGAATGAGCAGCTCCTCTATACAAATTTGGCCGGGCTCTCTCTTGCCCTCTGCTTGCTCGCTGGACATCATCAGCCATTTATCTACACGACAATTGCGGTTATTTGTATTGCCGTTGCCATTGGGTTTTCGGGTTCAAAAACGACAATAGACCCTGGTTCTTGGCAGCTTTCACATCGGTCTCTCTTCAAGGTGACGATCTCTATTATTTCTATTTGCTTTAGGGTATAGCTCACTTCAACTAATTCCATCTTTGGAGTATTCCCCGTTGGCCTATCGCTGGGTCGGCCCAGCTAATCCTATTCTGGTCAGTGGTCACACTCCATATTCGGTGGCCGGCAGCGGCTGGTCTCTCCCCCCTCAAGGGTTGGCCCTAACAATTTTCCCTTATATATCAGTTGTGGAAAACAGTCCTTACATCGGAATCCTGCCTCTTTTCTTTCTGGTATTCTCGATAGGACAATTTAAAAAATCGAAAGTGGTTCGAATCACTTGGCTTATGGCCTTACTCTTTTTGGCCCTCTCAATGGGGGAATATACACCCCTGCACGGTCTTCTTTATGCTTTGCTTCCGGGCTTTGAGAAAGGGAGAGAAGCTTCCAGACTCCTCTTATTGAGCCATCTCGCTTTAAGCGTGCTTGCCGGCTTCGGTTGCCAGGCTTTCTTCAGTCCCTTCCCCAAAAAACAAAAAATCCTTAACCTTCGAATACTGCAGACTTTTGGTTGTCTCTCAGTCGCCCTCACGGCCTTGGTTTTTGCCGTTTATTTCTACAGCACATCTGTTCTAATTTCAGAGCACCGATTACAACGTTCCCTTTCTTGCATGCTTGTGGTTGATGCTGACCACTGCATTGGTAATCTGCCGTCGTTATGGATCGCTCAGTCTGAAGGCTCTCAAGATTGCAGTCATCATTATATGTTTGTTTGACTACCACTTCGTTCTTGGTGTCCACATCAAGCCCAAGAGTGCCTTTGACAGGGAGACTAACTTTGAACCTAAGCAATATTACCATCAAGACAGCGTCATCGAATTCCTTCGTTCACAGCCTGGGACTTATCGGATTGATTTCCGGGAACAAAGCTACCCCAGAAGTACTGGGGAAGTGTTCAGGCTCGAGACGATCAATGGAAATGGCGCCACGCAGTTGAAACAGTTTTTTGACCTGTTATCTCTTGAAGCCACGCCTGGAGGAAAGATATCTGATTTATTCAACGTGAAGTACATCGTCTCCCGGGAGGAACTTCCATTGCCAAAGGTATTCGAAAGAAAAGGAACGATTGTCTACGAGAACCCGGATTGTTTTCCTCGTGCATGGTTGGTGGATCGAGTGACATACGAAGAGAGTCTTGACAAGGTCTTGGTCAGAATTCAGGAACCATCTTTCGACCCTCATCATGCTGCCTTAATCGAACGTCATTCTGACGCCTTGTTAAACCCATGGGAAAGAACACTCCCTAATGATGAGACGCTATCGGGATCCTCACCCCAGGAGATCCCGGTTCGTTTTACACGTGAGAGTCCTAATCGATTTGTGGTTGAGGCACAAGCGGCACGCCGCTCCCTCCTGGTCGTCAGTGAGAATTGGTATCCCGGCTGGACAGCAAGAGTGAATGGCACTCCACAGCCTGTGATGCGGGCCAATGGAGCGTTGATGGGCGTCTTTCTGAGTCCTGGTGTTTCAAAGGTCGAGTTCAGCTTCCGACCGCGTCATTTCTATTGGGCTCTTTCCCTGACAATAATTTCGTTGCTGACCCTTGTATTGGCCTCCACACTGCATTTGAGGGAAATGATGAAATCTGGAAGAAGCCGCTCTTAAGCCCAATCACAAGTGGTCTCGATTACCTCGATAGTGCAAAGTAATCCAGAGGATCGCGAGCAAACTGCGAAGATTCTCATGATGGAGAGCTAGAAAACCTTATGTTTGAGACGGCGTTCAGGTCATTCTGGATGGCTCGTATTTCTGTGTCGCAATTGTCTAACACGATCCGCTTCATCGGTGCAACTAGCGATAAAGGAGCCGTCGCCTGTGCGCTGGTCTCGGGTTCGCTACCGTCGTTGATTACCGCGTAGGCAATGAAAGGATTATCACCTGCGATCCTATTTATTTAATCGTGGCTATCAGCTAGTCTGCGCTTGTCAATCGCCAGCATCGCGAGGGCAAACGCGTAAACCGAAAGTCCAGTGAACAACACAGCCTTAATTCCCCAGAACACTGCAATGATCATCCCTAGGACCGAAGAGATCACCGAAAGCGCGCCGTTGATCCCCGAGTACCATGCGGTTGGGGGAGCCCGATGGGCACCAGCCTGTTGCATTCCGATGGGAAAAGCCATTCCCATGAAGAATCCAAGAGGAAACAACATCGACACGGAGAGGCCGATGCGGACAGGCGTGAAGCAGCCGCAAACTCCCCGGTCGCCCAGGGTCCCAGCCAAATAAGGGCTCCGAGGACGACGGGGAGCATCCATAGCCAGCTGCGGAGCTTGCCAGAGCACCAGCTGCCGAGGCTCGATGAGCCCAGAAGCACAAAAAGGACGACTGAAAGCCCATAAATGGGATGCCCTAGAAAGAGTGTCAGCCGCTCCAGTTGACCTATTTCGATCAGCATAAACGCCAGGCCGATAGCCCCGAAGTAAAGCATTAACGGTGTGGACTGCCCCTGCCGGACTCTGCCAACTATGGCTAGTGGCAAAAGAATCGCTCCCAGACTCAGGGCGGTCACAATCAGCAACAGGATCTCAAGCACCATGACTGCCTGAACATAGTGGAGAGATTGACCTTGAAAGGCCTGAAAAGATCATTCGCTCGGAGCATGTGAAAAAAAAAGGGGCAGTCATCAGTTGGCGCCGAAATGTTGAGAGGATATTTTTGGATCAGGTCTTGCGACTTGATAGGATCAACAGCCGCTGAAAAACTAAGAGATTCAGCGAACCTGGGTGTCAGTACGAGCTTAAACTCGGAGTCTTGTGCCACAGCTTCGATTCTTGAGATTTCATTATCAGTGAATGGCCGAAGCGATACCAGAATGGTTGCGAGACTTGGAATCCCCTCCGTTAAGTTATCTGGCGACTTAACAATCATGATGTGATCACGGGGAGTCTGAATACCCATCTCCAGCAATGACGCCATGCCCAGAGAGGCCAGCCGAAGGGACTCCCAACGGGACATGGTCAGGATTCCGTCAGGAGTGAGATGACTGAGAAAGGTAACCCATGCTTCTTTAGTGTACAGACCGTTTTCAGTGAGAGTATAGGCTCCTGCCGCAGTCGCTGCCCAGGTATCGATCAAGGAAGCCTGAATAATGCCAAATCGCTCCTTGGATCGGGTAACAAAGCTTCGAGCTTCGTCATGGACCAGCGTGATTTCAGGACGTAAATGGAGATTCCCCGCGTAAGCAGAATAGCGAGAGTTCAGCACGTCGAGAATGTCGTGATTGATCTCTACGCCTACGATGCGCTTTTGACCAAAGGCCAACGCAGTTAAGATGTCGCGGCCTCCTCCTACGCCAATGACGAGAACGGGTGAATTCGGGCGAAGGTAATGAGCCAAAGAGCTGACATCATGCTTCAGGTAGTCTATGGAGTTGAGATCACCGTCGAACTTCGTGATCATGGTCGATGCGCCTGCATCGATGTTAAGCCAACGTTGGTTGACGGACCGCCCAACTAGATACTTGGAGCTTACCCCCCATCCGAAGGGGCGATTAGGCGCTTGCCCGACCCAGATTCTGGAGAAAGCGTTCCATTTTTCATAAAGTCCGGACGGAATGTACTTCCTGCCCTTGACCCACCGCAAGTCGACCAACTTAAGAGAAGGATTAAGAGCAGCCACCGTGAGCAACAAGATGCAACTACACGCAGCGGCTCGGCGGATTCTCGGCGAAGAGGCAAGGCCAAATACGTAAGCGCCCAGAGCTGCAAGTGCGGCGTTGAGAATCATGGCGGTTGGAGCCGGGATATGGTTGAGGATTGGAATTGTGAGAATGCAACCTGCCGCTGAACCAGCCAGGTCCACCGTGTATAAGGGTCCGGTGTACTTCGGGAAACGCGTTAGAGCAACACAAATCACGACTCCGGCCAGAACGAAGGGAATCGAGATGATAGTAAATGCCATGGCCGTAAAAAGCACTTCCTTACGAGGGTTCACCGGAATATAGAGTTGAAGCACAAAACAGAGGGCACTGCTGACCGAATAAAGCAATGCGTTCCGAGCCAGAACGTCATGCGGATTCCCCCTGACTCCGAGCTCCACCCACATCGCGCCGGCCGCAATTCCAAACATTGCCAGAGAGATCGCCATGAAGGCAAAGTGGTAGTACATGGTGACGCTGTATATGCGTGTTAAGAACAACTCGATTTGCAGGAGAGAGAGTGTCGTTAGAAAGAGACCCAGATAGGTATTCCAGGTTGGTTTAGCAGTAGCCTGAAGAGTCATATTTAGCGATTAAAGCTACTGGAGGCCCACTGGCGGGTCAACGAACAAGCACTGGGTGCTGCAGGTAGTGCAACAGTAAGACAAGCCCGATCTCTAAGTCAAGAGGCATGGATAATAATTGAAGCTTCCCTCCCCACAACCCAGATCCACTGCAATTTGGGATTCTCCCAGAGTGCTCAATAGAGTATGCATCTGAAATCAGCCCTTTGTATCGCGAACATCCTCTTCTTTCATGAATTTCAGCTCAAAAAGGCTATTCGGTGCCTCGGAAACGATGGGTCCAGAAGTTTCAATTCGAACCCCAGGCATCTGAACAGGTCTAGAACGCCCTCCATAGTGTACTCATATGATCGATGGGTTGGGTTGGAGCTTCGATTTGTTTTCACACAAAGGCACAAAGACCTATTCGACTCTTCCATTCAGGATTCGCGAAATCCCGTCTTTCATTAATGCTTCGCCAAAGTTCAGAAGGTACCCTAGTTTCATTCCAGTCAATTTGAGATAGGTCAGGACCTGTTTTTTATGTGCATTACTGACTGCTTCCACTGATTTCAACTCCACAATCACCTTGCCTTCAACGATGAGGTCTGCCCGGAACCCCTTCGTTGAAGGTCATCCCATGAAACTCAATGGCGACGGGAACCTGCCGTTCAACTCGCAGACCCAATTGCTCCAATTCGTGAACCAGAATAACCTCATATACGCTTTCGAATAGTCCGGGACCCAACTCTTTGTGGATCTGTACGGCACAGTTAACGATTATTTTCCCAATCTCGTTTTCCTTCATCTCTTCGTGGCTTTGTGTCTTATTGAGAGTTCATATTCAAAGAATAGCCTTAGGGCGCGCTGGCGATGAAGGCACCGTCGCCGCTGCGGTGGGTAGGTGCGCCGCCATCGTTGATCACGGCGTAACCAATGAAAGAATTCTTACCTGCGGTCCGCGTGATCCGGGCGTAACCTTGCGTCACTCCCGGGGCATATTGCGAAAGAATCATCCCTTCTGGACCCAGCGGTTGGCTCCCAGAGTGAGGCCCTCCACCGTCGCCACTTTGGCTCCTGTGTCCCCATTGAAAATCTCAATCGTGAAAGTGTCTTCACTTTCGTCCATTTCTCCGGTGTTCACCAACGCCACCTGGCCCTCTCCTTACCAAGCAGGGAAATCACAATTGATTTTCTTCATACCCTCCCTCAAAAGAGAGTGTTTAAAATGTCTTCGAGTGGATTGCCAAACGACGAACCATAATGTGGATCTGATTGAGGACGTCCCGAAAAGGTGAAGGTTTTCCATACTTCCACCAATGGTCGCACCCACAATGTCGTAGTTCGTCCCCCTCCGCTATTTTGCAGGCAGTGGATAGGCATTGATGATTACGTTGTCGTAAAAGGCCTCGACCTGGGCGAATGTTTGAGTGCTGGTACAATTCGAGCTCCAGACCACGGCGTCAATGGTCCTCCTGGGAGACACGGCCGGCGTCGTATCAGAAATAGAGTAAGGTAACATTACCTCCTTGCCCGGACCAGGCTCGCCCTTGACCTTCACAACAGCAATGAACTGATGGTTCGCCTTGTCCCAAGCAAGGGTTCCGGTTAGAGGAGTTCCTATCGGATAAGAATCGATGTCAGTCCAGCCACCTTGGCCACTTACATACCAGAAGGCGCTTACCTTCATATGTCTTTGGGTCCGTGGTATCGACCGAAAGGATCAACAGAGATGTAACGTCGTCGGCAGAGTCGCCAGTCCCCGTGTTGAAGTAATACCCGCCGATCTGTACCCGGGTAAACGTCCCTTCGGTATTGTTGGTGGAACATCCAGTGCCGCTGAAGCTGCGCAGGGCAACGTCGGCGGTGATGCTGCTAATCGTGTTCGGATTGACAAAATCCAACTCGGACTCGCTACTCTGAAGACCAGAATTCGAATCGGTCGCCCCGAAGGACCGGACCTCCAGCCGTAAGTGCCCGTTCTGAATTTCGCGGACGCATTCCAGCCCCCGACAAAAGGGACCGGTGGCCAGCCACTTCGCGGGATTAAGCCACTTCTGGTCGAAGGTGTCGTAGTAAACCGGCTTGCCACGTAGGGCAGGTTCCTTAGCCGTGGGCTGCTGCGGCCACTGCGCCCACGCCGCAGATAGCAAAGAGGTGAATAGAACCAATCCGAGAACAATAATTCGTTTCATGACGATCTTCCTTTTGAGTTGCTGGTTTCCATCTACCGAATCACAAGCAAGATCTGCTTCCGCTACAATCAAGTGACATCAACTCCTTGTCATGGGACGACAAGCCATGAGAGACAAACAATTCAACAGAAATACCGACTCCCCAATTTTCTAACTTGCAACTGTCGCCGTTCGACCTCCGTTCCGGCAACGACCATTCACCTACCACATTCCTTAAAGAAGCTAGTCCATGGAAGCCCGAGTCAAGCGATGACATCAATTGGAGAAGGTAGATGGCCTCAGGCCATTGGAAATGCCAGGTCGACCAGAAACAGCGGGTTAATAGGGCATAGGCCATGGAACGACGGAAACAACTCACACCTCTCTTGGCCTACTCATTTAAACTCATGTCCCAGCTCAGCCAGAGAGCTGTCACTGAAATGTAAGAACGTGATGTCACCGGCACAGTCAGCGGGAAATGAGAAATCTTTACAGAACCACACTAACAGTCGATCAACTCGCAAATGCTCTCGAACTCTCCCTACGCCAGCCAAAAAACCCAACAAAACTCACTTCGTCACATAATAGTGCCTGCTTTGAATAGCGGGCGTCAGATTCGGATCCGGTTGGACAAGCAAGATTCTTCCACCCAGCGCTCTCATATAAAAGATCACTTCCTCCTGCGAAATATAGTTGGCACAGAGGGGATGGAGTCCGATTTTTTCGTAAAGCACGCGTTCACGGACTCCAATGGATCTTAACCAAGAGTACATTCTGCGGCGGGGCTGGATACGGTTTCTCACCGGAATGTAACTTAGCAATTGAAACACCAGCAGCCCTCCACGTTTCATTACCCTCAAGAATTCCGCCAGATATTCCCGAATAATTTTCCGGCTGGAGATATGTTGGAGAACTTTGTTCGTGTAAATCATATCAAATGTGTTGTCGGTGAAAATTTCGAGATGGGGTTCCGTATTCAAGATGAATTGGCAATTTCCGAAGGACTGATTTAATTCCCGGGCTCGCGCCAGCATATTCTCAGAAATATCGAGTCCATACGCCTTTTCAAAATAACCTGCCAATGCCCGGGTTAACCTTCCGACACCGCAACCAAAGTCCAAAACCGATTCACTTCCCAACGGACGTCCTAAAGGGCGAGATGATCTCATGACCTGTTGAATTTCTAACTCCCCGGTATCGAAAAATTCATCAACCTTCCACTTGCCAAATTTCCGGTCCGGAAAAGTAAGAATGGCCCAGAAGGGATCCATCTGTGCCAAATCTTCCCACTCTTGCTTAAGCTGCATCAGTGACATTGTCTTGCCCTCAATTTCATTTCTGTGAAATATTTTCCTGATGGAAGAGTTCGGTGGGAATCAGATTACTCAACCATTCGCTTGAGTATGCAACTGAGGTGAGCATTGTGTATCAGAGAGGCACAAAATAAATTCCAATCTCTTGAGACAGAATGTTGAGGTCCGTTGCATACTGTAATGGAGGAGCTTGTCATGTCAGCAAAAGGATTCATCAATCAAAAGCTCGGAAAGAAACTCACGCACCGGCAGGCCAGCAACAAATCCAAGTTGCAATTTGAGCGAAGGGCTTTTAAACAACGGGGC
Organism: uncultured Acidimicrobiia bacterium; assembly: GCA_963810905.1. Lineage (GTDB taxonomy): Bacteria > Acidobacteriota > Terriglobia > Versatilivoradales > Versatilivoraceae > CAWBAT01. The sequence continues at coordinate 303,601 of CAWEPG010000002.1, forward strand.
CTCGAGAATAATATCAAGGGAAAGAACCTCAAGTGAATTCCAGAGCGGACAGGGCGCAGCCAGAACAACCTAATTAGTTTCTGTAGCGAAACTGCAGAATTGCATGAAAACCCCCTCCTGGGCTGAGGAGGAGATGTGGCGCGCAGCGCCGCAGGGGTGATGCGAGTTGCCACAATACCGATACTGGCTTGGCCACTCCAGGATTGTTCAAACCACCCCGCCGCGGCCTGTCGATGCGGCTGCTCCTCCTTATTGAAGGAGGGGAACCTTATTGCCGAATTTCGCGACGCAAACTAATTTGGCGGTTTCACCGAAATCGGATGAGCAAAAGTCAATTTCTAGAAAACGATTCTGAGCTGTCAACTTGTAATGCCGGTCTCAAAGGATCAGGCAACCCACATCGCTGGATTCGACATCCATTCAACCACTGGGCACGGTTATCGTTGCAGACTTGCATTCCGTGATATGAGGTTTTGTGCAAAAAGTAAGTCTTCTATCCTCAATCCTCTTAAGTTGCATCCTCTTCCACTTCAACTGGATGGCAACTCCAGCGGAATCGCGCTCCAATGAGCAAGAGGAGAAGCCCTACACCCTGGCTATCGACGTGGACCTGGTCAACGTTAATGTCGCCGTCTCAGACCCCTTTGGGAAATACCTGGTCAATTTGAAGAAGGACAATTTCAAAATCTTTGAGGACAAGGTGGAGCAGAAGATCACTAACTTCTCCCCGGTTGACGCACCTTTTTGCATTGGCTTGCTCCTGGACACCAGTTTTAGCGCCGTCGATAAACTCGGGAAAATCCAGGACGAAGCCATTCACTTCATCCAACAGGTTCATCCTGACGACGAAGTGATGGTGGTCTCATTCGATGATGAAGTGCATTTAGAAACCGATTTCACCCAAAACAAAAACGCGGTCGAACGGGCCATCAAGATGACGCGAACGGGCCAGTCGACTCAGTTGTACGAGGCCGTGTATCTAGCCCTGCATGACAAGTTACGGAAGAAAAGGGAACGCAAGGCAATGGTCCTGTTCACCGATGGAGTAGACACCTCCAGCCCCACCTCCTCTGCCCACGAAACCATCGAACAAGCTAAGGAAGCAGACACTGTCATCTACCCGATTTTTTTTGATACCCGTGAGGACGTATTGCATCACTCGAGTGGTCCTGCGCGTATTCCCCAGCCAGGTAACACGCCACAATTGCCGCTCCCAGGACGAATCCCAACGATCGATCCTCGCAATCCAAGACAAAGACAAGCGGACGATGAAACAATCAGTATGCAATACGCTCAAGGACGGCACTATCTGCAGGAATTAGCCAATGTGACGGGTGGGACCCTCTACGTCGCCGATCGCCTGGATTCGCTGGGAGATGTTTTTGCCCGAATCGCCAAGGAATTGCGCAGCCAATATGCCCTGGGTTACATTTCATCCAATCAGAAAAAGGATGGTAAGTTCCGCAAGATTACGGTAACCGTGGACCAACCGGACACAACGGTTAAAGCCAAAAAAGGTTATCTCGCCAAAAAAAGTTAGTTCTTGATAGAATTTATTTTCCAATCGAAAATCACTGCGAGAGGAGAAAGCGATGGACCCATTAAAGGCGGTCGTCGTGGGAACCGGGATGATGGGGCCCGGAATTGCGGTATCGCTAGCAGTTGCCGGGATAGCAACCTCTTTGGTCAGCCGCTCTGCCGATGGAGCTCATCGAGGGCTCGCCCAGGCAAAGGATCAGCTTGGGATTTTGCGCGATCACGGGTTGATCAGCACGGATCAATTCGAAAACGGGAAATCTTGTCTTACCTCCTCATTCGTCCTGGACCCATTGCTGCCTATGGCCGATTTAGTAATCGAGTCAATCCCAGAAGATCTTCTTCTGAAGCAGGTATTATTCCAACACCTCGATTCTTTAGCTTCGAAAAGAACCATCCTGTGCAGCAATACGTCCGGAATGAGTATCAGTAAAATCGCTGAAGGAACAAAACACCCTGAAAGAATCGTCACGGCCCATTTCTGGAATCCCCCTCATTTGATGCCGCTGGTGGAAATTGTGATGGGGAAGCATACCGATGAGGCCATCGCTCTGCGGCTCATGGAGATCGTAAACCGATGTGGGAAAACTCCTGTGCTGGTGCGTAAAGACACTCCGGGCCAATTGGGAAATCGCTTGCTACAAGCCTTGGTGAGGGAAGCCATTCATATCGTGAATGATGGGATTGCCTCGGTCGAAGACGTGGATTTGGTCGTGAAGAAGGGATTCGGCTTGCGCATGCCGGTCTGGGGAATATTGGAACATGCCGATGCCGTTGGGCTGGATCTGGTCAAGTCAGTCCAAAACTACGTCCTGCCTTATTTGAACCATGAGACCAAGGCTTCCCATCTGCTGGAGGAAAAATTGAGCCGAGGGGAATTAGGGGTCAAGTCAGGGAACGGTTTTTACAATTGGAGAGTGCGAGATATTCATGCGGCCAAGTTGCGGCGAGACAAATTTCTGATTGATTTTATGAAAGAGCAATCGGGATAGTAGATATTTTCTATTTGTAGCTTGTGATTTTTGTTCGTAATTGGCCAAAGTAATCCATGGCTTCGCAGAGCTCAGACCATCTGAATAAACGGTGCTGTGATTACGCTGATCGATGTTGACTGACAAGCTCAGACATCTCCAGCATCTGTTCCTCGCATTTTCCGGCTTCGCGGAGCTCAGCCCTCCACTTCACAAATACACTGACGCAACCTCAGCTACCAGCGGTGTGGGATAGAGCAGGCGATCCCTCGCACGCTTGAACGCTTGCGGGGGACAGCGGTCCCACGCGCGCCTTCCACCCCAAGACGGATGAATCGAGCTCTATGAATCATCACGCCACTGCATTTTCATTGAAGGTATGGTAAGATTTTGGGTTTAAATCATGAAGCCTCCTTTAATTCATAGCTACTCCTTATGAACCTCGTTCAAATGAAACAACCAAAAGCCGTTCGGTCCCAGTCCCAGGATGGGGTGAATAAGTTAAGAACGGCTCTCAAGCTGAAGAATCAGGAAATTGAAGTTCTGCATCAAATCAGCCAGGCGGTCAGCGGGAAATTGAATCTCGAGGAAGTGCTTCGTCATATCGTCGAACTGGTGACCGAAGTAACCCGAGGGGACGCCTGTCTGCTCTATCTGGTCGATAAGCCAAATGAAGAGCTCGTCCTGCGGGCTTCAAAGAATCCGCACCCCAAAATCATCGGTCGGATCAAGATTAAGTTGGGAGAAGGCATTACCGGATGGGTGGCGCGGGAGAGGCAACCTGTCGCGATTCAAAAAAATGCCAGCAATGATCCGCGGTTCAAACTATTTCACAATCTACCGGAGGATCGTTATCAGGCCTTTCTCTCCGTCCCGGTGATCACCAAGAATGAGGTCATCGGCGTGATCAATGTTCAGCATCGACGCCCCCACAAGCACACGGAGAGCGAGCAGGCACTCTTAATGACGATTGCCACTCAAGTGGGGGGAGCCATCGAGAATGCAAGGTTGTATGAGGAGACCAAGAAGAAAGCATTCCAGATTGAAACTTTATCCAAGGTCAGCAAAACGATCACATCGAACCATTACCTCGACGAGATGCTGAATTTGATCGTCTCCATGATGGCTGAAGCTATGAATTCGCCCATTTGCTCCATCATGCTTTTGGATGAAAAGAAAGAAGAATTGGTCATCAAAGCCACACAAAGCCTGGGCTCAGCCTACGCCAGCAAGCCGAACATTAAGGTCCATAAAAGCCTTCTCGGGCGTGTCGTGATGGATCGAAAGCCGCTGATCATAAGGGACGTGACCGAGGAAAAGGGTTATAACTATCCGGAACTAGCCAGACAGGAGGGCTTGCGTTCCCTGGTTTCGGTCCCACTCATGATCAAGGACAAGGTGATCGGCGTCTTTAATCTTTATACTTCGCAGGAACGGCAATTCTCCAATGAAGAGATCCAACTTCTGTCCACAGTCGCCAACCAGGCTGCGGTAGCCATCGAGAACACCAAGCTCATGACGGACACCCTGGCCATGCAGGAAGCCCTTGAGACACGAAAACTAGTCGAGCGAGCAAAGGGCGTTTTGATCAGGGAGGAGCAGCTCTCCGAAAATGAGGCCTATCGAATGATCCAGCAGAAGAGCATGAAGCTGCGCAAATCCATGCGAGAGATTTCGGAAGCCATTATCCTGGCTGCGGAGATTAAAACATGACCCGCCAGGAAGTCATGGGAAAGTTCGTGGAAAAATGGACGGAGACAAGATCCTATGTCTCCTTGATTGGAGCTTTTTTCCCCGAATTTCATGATTGACAAAAAGGGCTGATCGACTAAAATTGGCCTCTGCCTATGGGGAATATGAAGATGCTTGATTATCGAATCACCCGTTATTATCGATCCAATTCCTGTTCACAGGCTGACGTGTCCTATTCCGGCTTTACCTTTAGCTTCCTGTTCTCGCTCAGTTTCGGGAACAGGCGGGCAGGTTGAGTCGAGCGCACACAAGCCGAGAATTCACCAAGCCCGCCAGTTTGGCGGGCTTTTTTGTTGCCTAAAAGGAGCAAGCTTTTATGATCATTTCAATGGTTCCCCATGCTGCTCAGGAGCAAATTGACCATGTCTGCGACAAGATCAAGAGTTTTGGTTACACAGCCCATCCCATTTACGGGCAAGAACGAGTGGTGATCGGCGCCATCGGCAGCGGCAAGGACAAAGATCGTATTATTGAAGTCATGGAATCAATCCCTGGCGTCGAGTCGGTCATTCCCATCCTGCAGCCCTTCAAGCTAGTCGGTAAAGAGCTCAAGAAGGAGAAAACCCTCATTAAGATGGATGGATTCACGATTGGCGGCGACCAATTTGTGGTTATGGCAGGACCCTGCTCGGTGGAATTCCGGGAACAGATCTTAAAGACGGCCGAGAGTGTGAAAAAAGCAGGAGCCAAAGTTCTGCGAGGAGGAGCATTCAAACCCAGAACCTCTCCCTACGATTTTCAAGGTCTTGAAGAAGAAGGACTGAAGCTACTGGCCGAGGCGCGTGAGAAGACGGGATTGAAAATTATTACCGAGATCATATCCCCGGAAAATGCCGATCTCGTCAATGAGTACACCGATATTTTTCAGGTGGGCGCGCGAAACATGCAAAATTTTGCCCTGCTCAAACGTTTAGGCAAAGTCTCCAAACCCGTCATGCTGAAGCGGGGAATGATGTCCACGTTGAAAGAATTTCTCATGTCCGCGGAGTACATTGTTTCGCAAGGAAATCCCAACGTAATTCTATGCGAGCGGGGGATCCGGACATTTGAAACCTACACGCGCAACACACTTGACATTGCAGCCGTACCGGCGCTGAAACAAATGTCCCACCTGCCCGTCTTCGTCGATCCAAGCCATGGCACTGGAAAACGCAGTCTGATTGCTCCGTGCGCAAATGCTGCCGTGGCTGTGGGAGCCGATGGCCTGATCGTCGAGGTGCATCCAAACCCCGAAGAGGCCTATTCCGACGGACCCCAGTCATTGCTGCCGGAGGAATTCGAACACATGATGGGAAACGTTAGGAAATACTTGGCAGTGGACGGAAGATACGTTTAGATCGGCAACTTACCCTTCCTCAAGGAATGACGAAGGGTAGGACATTGAAAGTCCCTAATCGAGCTAAAACGTCGAATGCCGAGGCGGGTCAACCAAGCAGAGTTCGAATCAGTTCATCTGAACGCGTCGCATCCTTCTGATTGACGAGCACTTGGCTTGTTTCCGACGAGACCTTACTCTTACTATTATTCGTGGACGATTCAACCACACAGAGAATCCCGTTTCTAGTTAGTAGGTCCTTGATCTTACGCGCTTCATCAAGAGTCGGAGACTCTTTGACTAAGACCAGGTTCTCGGTCTGAGTGTCATACAGTTTGGGATCTTCCAATTCCACCAACAGATCGATACGACATTCAGGACAGCGACGGATTCCGCCGCCAAATTCCGCCCCACATTCTGGGCAATACGCCATGCCTCCTCCCAAAGCAATATAATCGGTTCTATTTTGAAGAGACTAACATCAAATTCGAAACATGTTTAGCCGTATTTTCTACTTTCGCAGTATTTTTTCAACTTCTTTGTTTATAAGTTACTCTTCTATTCTATCGACACACGCCCCCGGCAACTGACGGCGTGCAGCAATCATTTGGGCTACAATACTAACCGCAATCTCCTCGGGAAGGATGGCGCCGATATCTATCCCTAATGGCGAAATTACTCGTGCCAGTTGTTCTTCTGTCGCCCCTTCTGCCTTCAAATTGTCGAAGATGTTCTTTTTCTTGAACTTACTTCCAATCATGCCAATAAAACGGGCTCTGGTTTTCACGGCCCAGCGTAAGACGTTTTGATCTTCCAGGTGACCGCGGGTCACGATCACAAGGTATGAAAATTCGTTTGGACTGATTTTTTCAAAAGCGACTTCGAAACTATCTCCATAAATTTCAATAGCTTCAGGAAATCGCTCCCGGTTGGCATAGCGGGGGCGGTTGTCAATAATTACGGCATTGAAACCGGCTAAAGTCGCGATTTTGGAGATATATTTTGAAATGTGTCCGGCTCCAAAAATGTAAGCCGTCGGAGTTGCCAGAATGGGTTCAATAAAAATCTCAACTTTACCGCCGCAAATTAGCCCCGTTTCCAGGTTTGCGGAATCTGTCAAATCAAATAAAATCCGCCTGGGTTTTTCTTCGAACATGACTTGCCGAGCGGCCTTCCAAACATCATTTTCTACGCACCCGCCACCGACTGTGCCGATGGTAGACCCATCTTCCAGAACCAAAATTTTCGCGGTTTCGAAGCTAGGGACCGACCCTCGAATTTGAATAATCGTTGCTAGGGCGGCCCTCTTCCCTTCTTTCCTCAGCTTTGCAATTTCTTCATAAATATCCGGATTTCGGTTCAGTTCACTCATGCAAGTCCTTGGAATTCTAATGGGTTCCGCTGTCTTACAAGCGTCTAGTATAAACGAATCTTGTTTGTTTAAAAAAGTGATTAAAGCGATTCTGGAATTCGCCGATATTTGAATTCGAGGAGCCAAAAATGGATGGGAGTCAGGCTCTTGACTCTGATTGATGCCGGTCTGGAGCCGTTTTCAAAGATCTTGACACCCTTTTCATTTTTTGTATACTCTGCGAAAAGTTGTAATGTTTTTAGGGCCTTGATCTCGAAGGCAGGTCGGAAAAAGGTGAAGGAAGATGCACAAACTGAAACGAACTTGGTTTCGAGGCTTCTTCAAGTAATAAAAACATGTACGACGAAATTTTTATCATTTGAAAGGAGTCTCGAGTCTGATGAGTAGAGAGACTGGTAAAGTAAAGTGGTTCAATAATGCAAAGGGATATGGCTTTATCGAGCGTGCATCCGGTGGTGATGTATTTGTTCATCACACTGCGATCCAGGCCGATGGCTATCGAACTTTGGAAGAAGGCCAGCAGGTTGAGTTCACCGTTGTGCAAGGTCCGAAAGGACTTCAGGCACAAGAAGTAACCAAGCCTGCTCAGTAAGTAAAATCTGGCTCAACTTAATGTACCTAGGCCCTGAAACTAGACGGTTGCAGGGCTTTTTTTTGGAATTTCATCAGCCCTATCGTGCGTCCTTGACGTGACTGTCCCATCTTCAATTTCCTCTCATTACTGGTAAGACCCACCCATAGGCTCCTCTGGAAGTGGGGAACTGAGATAAGACTCAGCTAGACAGGCAAATCGAGAGTATTCCCCTCTCTGGAGAGGAGAGAAGGCTGCTAGGCCTTCAGGGTGCGCAAGATTGCCAATCGTATTGATGAATCGAGTCCTTAGTACTAGACTACAAATTTGATTCCGTAAGAATACGATGGAGAATCGCGACGACAAGAAAACCATATAGTATGCCGTCTATTGATCGGCGAATGCAGAATTCCGACTTTACCCCTTCCGCCCGAGAAAACCATGTCCAACACTGAACAAAGTTCTTCAGCAGTACCATCCAGAATTGGCCTCCCTGCTGGACTCATCAGCCAGGAAGCTACGGTCCGCTCAGCCGCAACAATCGCATTTACAGAAGGGCCTGCAGCTGATTCCGAGGGAAATGTGTACTTCAGCGATATCATGAACAACCGGATCATGCGGCTCGCAGCCGACGGTTCTGTCAGCGTATTCCGGTCAGACAGTGGACGAACCAATGGAAATCTTTTTGACCAACAGGGTCGCCTGGTTAGCTGTGAAGGCGCTGAAATGGGTTCTGGGGGCCGAAGAAGGATGGTTCGGACAGATTTGAAAACGGGAGAAATAGAAATTTTAACTGAACATTTCAATAGTCGTCGCTACAACAGCCCAAATGACCTGGCAATAGATACTCACGGGCGAATTTATTTCACCGATCCCTGCTATGGAGACCGTTCGCAAATGGAGATGGAAATCGAGGGAGTTTATCGAATTAATCCGGATGGTGTCAGTGGAAAGAGTATTGGAGCAGCCCGCGATTCAGCGCCCGAACGGGATAACTGTCACTCCAGACGATCGCTGCCTCTACTTGGTTGACAGTAACCCGAACCGCGGAGGGAACCGTAAGATCTGGGGTTTCGACATTGAGAGCAGCGGTCGAGTTACTAATCAAAGGCTAGTCTATGATTTTGCGCCAGGCCGCGGTGGCGATGGCCTTAGACTGGATGTTGAAGGGAACCTGTGGGTAGCGGCAGGCATCAACGTTCCCAGGCACGGAGGGGAAACGGCCGAAGTACCCGCCGGGATTTATGTGATCCGGCCCGACGGCAAGCTCTTGGGGCGGATCCCTATTCCTGAAGATCTCGTGACCAACCTCACCTTTGGAGGAAAAGATAAAAGAACAATTTATGTGACCGCAGGCAAATGCCTGTTTAAGACCCGGATTGACGTTTCTGGGTGGAGTGTCTATCCGCCACTTTAGGTTGTAAGAAGCTGGACTCTGTTAGGCCAATTGTGGTCTAGTCCGACGTATCTGACGGAGGACCGAATCCGCCAGACAACGGATGAGGCCGGGTGGTTCTAGAATACAGCGGCGTCGCGGAGTTCCCGCTCCAAAGGTTTCACAGTTATCAAAAATGTCTGGCCCAGATCTCCAGAATACCCACTCAATCTCCCATCTTCTCCAGAACATTTGCGAATGCACTCGCTGCCCCCGTTTGGTGAAGTGGCGCGAACAAGTTGCTCGCGAGAAAGTCGCACGCTATCGGGATTGCGAGTACTGGGGAAAACCAGTACCAAGCTTTGGAACGATCTCCGGCAGGCTTCTGATCGTAGGGCTGGCACCAGCTGCTCATGGAGGAAACCGCAGCGGCAGAATGTTCACTGGTGACCGAAGTGGAGATTGGCTTTATCGGTCACTGCACAAATTCGGATTTGCGAGTCAGCCCGTTTCCATTGATCGAGACGACGGACTGAGGCTCGTCGACTGTTACATTTCGGCTGTCATCCATTGTGCCCCACCCGCTAACAAACCGGATCCCAAAGAGATCTCCAATTGCCGCAATTACCTGGTTCAGGAACTGGAATATCTTCGCCGGCTCAGCGTAATCGTGGCGCTCGGAAGAATAGCGTTTGATCAAATATTCACATTGCTGTCCACCCGCGGCGCAAAGAAACGGCCAAGGTTTCACCATGGGCTGGAGGTTGAACTCGAACAGGGTATCCACTTGCTCGCCTCCTTCCACCCGAGCCAACAAAACACTTTCACCGGCAAGCTGACGGAACCCATGTTCGACGCAATTTTTCAAAGAGCCCGTGGAATTATTGGAGAATTAAAATGAATACTTCCGGAGAGATCTTTGCCCTCGCTCTTGGTTCTTGCTCTCTGTTTCATCCCAAGTAGCAATCAAATGGGTACATAGTGTCGAGCTTGCTCTCTCCAACGGAGGCGAAACGAAACAAGTCCCCTCCGCGGGAGGGGATATAGGGCTTTAGCCCTCAGGGGTGGGTATGATTAGTGCTGGGAGCGCGGGAGATTTGCCTGCTTTTGTTCAGTAACGAACCCACCCCTACGCCCCTCCGTCTGAGGGGAATTAGAATGTAACCGTTTGAATGTGACATAGTATCAGATGAGAATTGTCCTTTTTCCACGAGCTCGGTACAGCTTGGAACTCAGTCTTCTCTTGCTTGACAACCTGACGAAAAGAAAATAGCTTTTCCGATCATTAGGAGATAATTCTTCCCTCATTGGAAGATTGCGCCACAATGAGGTTTTGCTAGAGGAATCTAGAATGCCCCAAATTATTACCGCTCTTCTCTCATCTTGGATATTCATATTGGCGCTTGCAGCTTTCGGGCAAAATACCTCGAACGTTTACCTGTCGGCTAAACGACCAGAGGCTCTCGCATTAATCGGAGACCGGTATCACAGCCCCGTTTACATCCGCGACGGACTTATTCCGGCTTTTGCACGCGAAAATGTTCCTGTCACGTTTATAGAAAACGTCGAGGCCTTGAATTCCGATTCCCTTCAACGGTTTCAGCTACTGGTTATTTTCAGAGATGGTATGAATTGGCCGAAAGGGTACGATCAACCACATGTCAAGTGGATGACAGATTCACAACAGCAAGTCATCTGGGATTTCGTCAACAGGGGAGGAGGCTTTCTTGCACTACATAACGCTGAAGGGGTTTACCCTCCAGGCGGCTTGTATTACAAACTCCTCGGCGGTGATTTTAGCGGGCACCCGGACCCGGCGCTATTTACGATTCGCGTCGAAGACAAGAACCATCCCGTCACTGCAGGTATAGAGGATTATGCGATCTTCGACGAACAGCACATCGTGAAGTACTCCCTGGATCGTGAACATTTGTTGCTCCGAAGCATTTCTGGAAGTAATCAGGAATCTGCAGCCGGCTGGTGGCAGGAGGTTGGGAAAGGGAGGGTGGTGTATCTCTCCCAAGGTCATACGCCCGAAGGGCTCAACCACGCGATGACACAACACTTGATTCGTAACGCCATGCGTTGGTGCCTCAAGATAGAATAGTATTGAATACCCATTTTCGCTTGTAAGGTTACGTTGGGGAGTAAGTCAGCCTAAAAGAGGCTTGAAGAGAAAGCCTATTAAGGTTCATGCTCGGTGGCCTTTAGCTTCCGTGTTTCCAAGATTTAGCGATGTAAGTATATGAGGAGAATGACTCGCAACGAATATCAACCTTGATTTGCGAAGAAAGGAAATTGAAGGCGACGAAATCGATCTGAGAAATGATTAATAAGTTATTTATTATAAGCTACTTATACTGTTCTTACCTTGCATGCTCAAAAACCTTGGTAAATATTCAGTATTCTGGTTTGTTTCATGTCTTGACACTATTGCGATAAGGGATACAATAGTATTGGGGTAGCTTAAGAGAAGCGTCTCGCAGCGCGTTGTTCTCTCCTCACTCCCTGCACGGCCAGCAAATTGCTGGCCGTGCCTGTTTTCAGGGCTTTTTGTTCTGGAAAGCAGGTGAGGAACACCGGCGCTTCTTGTGGATTGCTCTAATTCCCGCCCTAATGAAAATTAAGCTCGTCGCTCTGGATATCGATGGAACACTGCTGGATAGCCAGGGAGAGCTCCCCGTTGAAAATGCCAACGCAATAGAAGAAGTTCTTGAGCGAGGGGTCAAGGTCATTCTAGTCACTGGCCGTCGGAGTGGAACAGCCCTGAAGGTGGCTTCCTCCCTCAATCTCAGCTTTCCCATGATTGTTCATAACGGGGCGCTCATCAGAGTGCCTCACAATTCCCACCGAATTCGCGCACAATTTATCCAGCCCGAGATTGCATTTGAGATCCTTTCAGGCACTGAACAGTATCGGGATTATGTCGTTCTGCATCGCGACAAGAATGAGTCTGGCCAGCAAGTTGTTCATCCCAGTTGTCGCCAAAACGCTCTGATGCAAAGATATTTGGCACATTTTCCGGATGGAGTCCTTGAAATTCAATCCCTGACTGATGTTCTGGATGAGGATTTGATACAAGTGATGTTTGGCGGCCATTTGCCTGTCGTTCAGGAGATCGAACAGTATCTAGTGCTCTCTGGTCTCATAAGCCGGGTGAACATGACCAAGACCTATTACCCCGAAAGAGGGCTAGGGATTATCGATCTGCTCGACAAAGGGTGCTCCAAAGGAGCTGCTCTCAAATATCTGGCCAACTATTATGGCTTGACCCCGGGAGAAATTCTAGCGATTGGGGACAATCACAATGACCTGGAAATGCTGGAGTTCTCTGGAATAGGGGTCATCATGGGAAATTGTGTCAGGGATTTAAAGAACAAAGGTTTTTACGAGACAGCCAGTAACAATGAAAATGGCGTCGCGTTAGCTCTTCGCCAGTTCGTGGTTTAGCCCTCCATGGGATTCTCCGATTCCCCGAATATTCGGTTCATCGAATCCTCCACGGCTGTGTGCGGTCTCTCCGCGAAGGGAGGGCAAATGGAAAAAAAGCTATGGGGAACGCTAACTTCAGCGTTCCCGTTCGCCTCGCAGCGCTAAATTTAAAGGGGTGTTACAATTAAAGAGGTAAGAAGATCCAAACCACACACGGCTATTGCAATTCCATGATTGATTAAAACCAAATCATTCCCTACTGGTTCGAAGCCACTTCTTTGGCCGAATCATTTCGCAACAACCGCACTTCTACACGACGGCTCTTTTTGGCACTATACTTACCATCTTCATCTGTGTATTTTGATTCGCCCATGCCAATCGTTCTCATGCGAAATAGCGGAATCTGTTGTTTTTCCGCCAAATACCGGACGACACTCGACGCCCGATTCTTGCTTAGCGCCAAATTGTAATCTGCGGGACCGCTAGGATCGGAAAAGCCCTGAATCTCTAGAACATAGCCTTTAGAGTCTTTAATCTCTTGGGCAAGCTCATCCAGAGATGTGACCGCATCTGCATCCAGCTGGCTTTGATTTAATTTGAAGTCCACATTTAAAACCTTCACGGAATGAAAATCTTCGATGTTATTCAAACGACCGTTCAGTCGCGTTTCAGTGTCTGCAGCCGATTTCATAGCCAGATTAGCGGAATCAGCAGCACTTGTTGCCTTTTGATCGGCTACGATAGCTTTCGCGTCGGCGTTCTGAGCGGTATTCATGGCATTGTTAATCCCGGCCTGTGTCCTTTCGTCCAGATCCTTAATAGCAATTGCTTGCTTTTTGCCAACTTCTTCAAGCTCGTTCAGTCGCCCGGTCAAGGGATCAATCTGCTTCTTTACGTGGTTTTTCGTAACAAACGGCCAAGCCCCTACTGGCGCCGGTTGAATCATGCTCAGCCCAATGACAAGAATGAACATGAGGGCAATTAAACCTATCCCTGATCTCTTTGCGTTCACTTTAGTTCTCCTTTATTGCTAACTTTACTTCAGGAAGTGCGTCTTACTGATGTCTAATAGAGCAATCGACATACCAGCCGCAAAAATTTACTTATCTCTTTCATATGGAACTGTTTAATAGAAAGATAGAGAGGGTTGCCTGTTTCAGGAATGAATAAAGAAATTACAGATTCGAGAAAATTCTTCATGGCGGGAAACTCGGGCATCGAGTGCTTCCTACAACCGGCTCGCCAATTCTTTTTCACCTTTGCCCTAAAGGACCTAGCTATTTCACGCTTCGGCGCCGGGGAAAAACCATATTTTTTCGGGTTGTAGCAAGCTTCGAGCAAAAGAAAAGCTCCGTATAGCTTTTCGTAATGTACTGATTCGGTGAAAAACCCAATTGCGAAGCGATCCAATCAATCATTTCGGGCTTCCCCTCAATCTCAAGGTAATTTCCGATTGGTGTCTCGTCAATTGTCACCACAACCAATTTGCTGGCCTCCCGCTTTTTCGGCCTAAAAGAGGTGCGATACTTCTCGTAGCGGAATCGAGAGCTAAGTCCCAACTGCTCAAGAACCCTAAACAACGTCACCCCATTGTCTACCTCTGTCTCTAGTTCCTGCCTGACTTTGTACCGTTTAGACTTTAAAGTAGAGCCCTTGAAGGTCACAATACTTTTGTCTTGATACTCTCGAAGTCGCAAGAGTTGCCCTTTTCTTCTCAGGGATTGATCCTTGTCATCCAATATCCAGTTCTGTTCCAGAGCACGAGAAAACTCTTCCCGGAATCCCATCTTGATGAGGATGTGACGGACTTCATGAACATCCTTAATTGCCAGCTTGACCTCCACTTCTAAAGGGCCTCGCGAGGCTGTAGGCTTTTTCATGTGATAACTCCTAGAGAGGACTGGCCACTTTATACCAACACATTGCTTCTTGTTGCTAATGATCTTTGAAAGGCTCTGATTGACTAGCTACCGGGAGCGTAGGGATCCTACTCGCATTGCGAGTCCCCTTCTCCCGAAGGATCTTCATCTCATGGAATTATTTCCCCCGCTGAGCTAGACTGAAAGCATGGAGAACGACGACTTAACGCTTTCCGCTCTGAGGGAACGGACTCACGCAATCAGCCAAGAGCAATGGTACAAAGCGGCTGTAGAGTACCCCGGCGTCGCTCTCCCTCTCCACGCATTTGAAGAAAAAGTTTTCAAAGTGCTGCAAAAGTCTCTCACTCAGATTCCGGCAGTCGACTCGCACGGAAACCGCTGAACGAGAACTGATCCATCTTTTATCACATCTGCATTGGCAGGAACTTTATTTAACAACTGCTTGCGCGCGCGGAATTGAAGCAGCTTGGAATATTTTCCATTCCCAGTATCGAGGCACTATATTAAAAACGGCCATGAGAAGCGCAAGCAACACAAGTGAAGGCCAGGAAATAGCTGACTCCTTTCTCTCGGAATTGTTTCTGCCTTCTCAGACAGGATCGAGTGAAGGCGAATAAAAAATTGGGCAATATTCAGGTATCGGCTCATTGGAAGGCTGGATCAAGGTAGTCATCTCCCGCCAATCCATCGATAGAATTCGAGCCCAAAAGAGGCAAATCCCAATCGACGACCTCGAAGTTGAACCCCCTTCATTGGATCAGTCTGCACGGGCAGATTCCAGGATTCTGGAACATGATAAACAACGAGCATTACAGATGGTCTCGTCTGGTCTGAGCGAAGCTTTAAGGCAGCTTGAGCCGCAACAAAAAATAATTTTGCAATTGTATTACTTGCAACAGGTGACACTGAAAGAAATCGGCGACTTTTTGAAAGTTCATGAATCCACCGCTTCACGAACGCTCGATCGCCTGAAAACTCAGTTATTGGCGTCTGTGAGTGATCATCTCCAGGAAAAGTTCAAGATCAAGAAGGCAGAAGTGAGGCACCTCATCGGGCTTGCCCGATCTCACATTGAATTGGATTTGAAACAAATCTTAGCGGAGTAAAGGTGCAATTTCCCCAGATTGCTCCGTCTAGTCTATGAGGGACCCATGAAGCAAGCTGAACGAGAACAATTAGAAGTGCTCTTGAGAAAGCAGTTAGAGGAGCAACCGGTAACAGCGCGGGACCGGACGGGCTGCCCTGACCCGAATTGGATCTCCGCTTACCTAGAAGGTGGATTGTCCCCGGCGCTGAAGACTTCCGTAGAGTCCCATATCTCCGAGTGCCTTCGCTGCCAGGAAGAACTCGCCTTCTTGCTAAAGACCTATCCAGGCGAACCGGCACAGCAAGCAGAAAGAGCCCCACAATCCGAGACTAAATGGCGTGAATGGCTTGGCCTGGGCTGGCTCAAACCGGTTTTCTTGAAACCTGATTTTCGCGATTCTAGTTGTTGGCGTTGGTGAGCGGTGTCGTGGGATATAAATTCCTATTTGAGCAAAAACGGGGAGAAGACAAAGCGACCGAAATTGCGGGTGCAATCATAAAGCCGGCGGAGCCGCCAATTCAGAATCAAAAAGAGACCGTGGATAGAGAATCGGGAGCCCCCATGAACGACGGGCCTGCTTTGGACTCTGTGCAGCCGGAAGGCAAAACTGCATTCAATAGCTGAAAAACCACGTTCGTATCAAAATCTTCGGGCAGCCAATGAGGGGCGGCGTTACAGCGCTCTTCATGAAGATCAATCTTCTCTTTCGAAGGATGATTCGAGAAATAGCAAGGCGGCAGAAGTCTCCAGGGAAGAAACAAATCAGCTAAGAGAAAAGGAGCCCCAGAGAAAGGACCTAAACGATCAACCTGCTGCTGCACCGCAAGTGGCTGCAGCAACCGCCAGTCCGCCACCGGCATCGACTCCAGCTTTAAACCAAGTTACGGCCGAACGAGATTCAGGAGCAAAAGAGCAACAGTCCATGCAGGACAAGAAGGTTGCGGGGCAGCCCCAAGCCGGGAAGGAAACAACTGGCCAGTTATTGGGATCAGGTGCTATGGCAAAAAGAGCGATAACGGCGAAGCAGAAATCAAATGAGGCCGATGAGGTTGCTTCTGCAGCAAAAGCAGAAGAAAGCAAGGGTGGGGCTGGCTCGGCGGAAGCCATGGCAAGTCCCTCAGTGCAGCCTCGTCAGATTAAACTCTCTGGAAAGACCTTTGAACTGCGCCAAAATGTCTGGGTTGACCTTGCGATTGGTAAAGAGGGCGAGTACGCTCCAATCGTCATTCGTAAGGGCTCTTCAGAATATCTTGAGCTTGCAAAAGAGTTGTCCATTTATCAAGACGTGCTCAATCATCCGGAAGACTGCCTGATTAAATTAAACGAACACGTCTATCGAATCCAAAAGAAATGACCTGTCCTTGGACGCTCGATCTTAGGCCTTCGACCTTCTTCATTCGACATTTGTCATCCGTCACTTGCACCATAGACTTTCGACCTTGGACTTTAGACATTAATCGACATTTGACCTTAGACCTTTCACATTAGACCTTCGACCTTTTCATCATCTACGACCAGTTATTGACAAATTCATATACGGGATGCTACAAATCCGACTGTTGTTGTCCAACCTAAGCTGGGAGGTCGTCCAACGGTAGGACTGCAGACTCTGGATCTGCCTATCGGGGTTCGAATCCCTGCCTCCCAGCCAATTTCTCACCCTTCCTTTTTAAACTAACTACCTATTTCTCTTCAATTAACATTGATTTCGCTTTCCGTTAGCCGCAAACACTTCTTCCCTTTGATCTCGAATGATGTGAAAAAGTTCTGAAACCTGGGAGGAAGGATCCTTTCCTACCGGTAGATTAGAGCGTCGCCTGTAACATGAGGCAGACCAAAACCCAAACTTCGTTCCTTCCATGTCCAACCGACACCATCCTAATGAAGTGATTCCTACCATCGAAGCGCCTCTCTTATGACTGCCCAACGCGGTCATTTTTCTTCTGAGGAAGCTGCCAAAAGAATCGGCCTAAGACAATTGAGGCTTGACTCTGAAAACAGGTAATCAGGAGCTCATGGCGCTCCGATACATATGTTGTATCCAACCACAGCCAAACCGGCCGAGGGGTGTTCAAACTTACGGAGGTCTTTATGTGGAAAAGCTGGAAACCCGAGGAAGAAAGGAAAACCTATATAAACCAAAAGGTGGAGCTGCCTGTCAGCGTGGTTGAGGAGAAGCAACCCATAGAAGCACGATTCGAGCGGAATCCTATTCCAGTGAAAGAAACACTTATTAACGTTGGCAAGTCCGTTTCTATAAAAGGCGAGCTCAGTGGGGACGAAGACCTTACCATTGAAGGACATGTAGAAGGTCAGATCACACTCAGGGACCACATTTTGGTGATTGGTCCCCATGGGTCGATCAAAGGTGAAATCAGGGCAAAGAATCTCAAGGTCAATGGCAAGGTGGTTGGCAACATCTTTACTGAGCAATTAACAGAAATCAATGCATCAGGGTCTGTGGTTGGTGACATTGAATCTTCCCGTATTTCGATTGCAGATGGTGGGCACCTCAAGGGAAACGTCAATGTACGGAGAATCGCAGGCACGAGAGAGGGGTACCATTCGTCAGAGCCAGAATCTGTAGAGGTGAACGCCGAACAAGATGCTTTGGCAGAGCTTCAGCCAATCTAGCAATTCGGACACCGTTAGACGGGGTTTAACCTTGGGGTCAGATTAGTGTGGAAGTGGATTTTCTCGATAGAGACAAAGCGTTCGGATGTTCGTGATGTAGGCAAGTTTTTCCCATCAAAAAATCTTTGACTCAGACAGTTACTGTCGTGCCGTCAAACCCGGTGAGCCTGAAACCCTGGAATGGCTCGTGCTAAGTTGCATCCTCCCGCCGAAGGTTCCAACGACTTCCCCAGCTCAGTCAGAGAGTCAGTTCAATCTCACCCTTTTATTTGCAAAGTGGGATTCGATGGCGCCGGCACGTCCTGGTTTCTGCATGACGTTTAGTAGCGTTGGGGTACACCCCTCCAAAAAAAATCCCCAGATTGTGGCGATTTTTGGCCGATTTGACGCCTTACAGGATAGAAGGCGAGAAAGCTCCTGAAGAGGGTGAAGCGGACCCCATGGGAGCCGGCTAATCAGAAATTTTTCCGCTTGCTAATTCGCTCTCGGTAGGTGGGCTTGCACCACTTACTTTTGCAGAACGAAAGGAGGATGCCATGAAAAGGTTAAGCGTCATTATGATCCCGGTTTTCCTGCTGGTTATGCTAGCAGCAGGCACCATGTATGCCCAGGGTACTTTCACAGTCATCCGAGGGGATATTCCATTTGATTTCATCGTGGGTGACAAGACACTTCCAGCGGGCAACTATGTGTTTCATCCAGTACTTGGCAAAAACAATTTGCCAAGAATCGAAAACACAAAAAACCTTGAAGTGGTTGTCCTTCGCACAGCAGTTTTAACGGAGAATGGCAAACAGGTTAAGCCGATGTTCGTTTTTCGCCGTTACGGAGAACAATATTACATAGCCCAGATCTGGAATGGCAGCAATGCTGGCATTGAAGTGCCCAAATCCCGCATGGAACGGCAAGTTGCAAAGAATTATACTCAGCCTCAGGTCATCTATATCGCTGCTAAGTAACCCCCAGACCCACGGCCCTACCGAGGGCCGTGGGTCTTACCGCGTCAACGAATAACCAACTCCGCAAAAGCTTTCATCCCAGAAATTTTCCACCCATCAAACAGTCATACATGACAATGGAAGCCACGATGAAGGCGCTTTCTGCATTCATCGTGGGTTTTCCCGTACCGGTAGAACTGCCCACGACAAACGCAGAATACACGTTTGTCGTGGCTACCAAAGATTCCGCCGATTAACTAAGGCATTACGATTCATGGCTTGTTGCCTAAAAGCGCTGTCCAGTTCTGCACCAGGGTGAGCGGCAATTTGGGATTGATGGGATTTTGGGTGATAATCACGAACCGCTTCCCATCCGGCGTCACTTCAAACTGGGTACTTAGTCGCCTTCGCGGCCCTGAAGAGAGGCTGTGCCTTCCGAGCTTTAAAGCTATGGCCACTCCCGTCAACTTCCGCAGCCATCATCTGCCCCATCCCCTCCGCGATCGAACCGTAGAAAATCTCCTTGCCGTCCCCTCGCCACCTGGCGATGGCGCCTCCACTCGTTGAAATCTGCCATTTGCCGCCCGGGCTGGCTGCGGACCCGGGGTCCGTATTCAAAACCTTAGTGGCATCGAACGGCACAACGTAAACCTCCTCTGTGCCGGATTCGATGGAGGTATAAGCCACCCATCGTCCGTCAGGAGAGAATTGCCCGTCAAAGGCGTTTTGGACAAAGAGGCGAGGTTTGCGGTCGCCAATGAGAGGCAGGACCCAGAGATCTTGCCTCGGGTTGATGAGGGATCCGCTCACAAAGAGGATGAACCGGCCATCTCGAGACCAGTCCGTGGGCCAGACTGCTGGATCGGAGGTCTCCGCTGCCAGCAGAAGCTCCTCGCCGCCTGTCCCGTTGGAATTCTTCTGATAAATGCCCAGCTGACGCTTGCCCCGGAATATGCCGAACAGGATCCGGCTTCCGTCCGGTGACCAGACCTGGGTCCCGTATTCAAGTCCGGTTGTAAGGCGCATGCGGACGCCCCGCGCCAAATCGTCCACCCAGATGCCACCGTTTGGACCATCTGCGTCGAATGAGAGCTTTGCTCCATCAGGCGAGAATCGCATGGCAACATAGCCCCCCTCTTCACTAACACTCAGCTCTTTACCAGCGCGGTCAAGCCAAGTCATTCGTCTCCATTTTCGCCAATCACCCCCCTGGTAATAAATCAGCACACCGTTTTCGGACACATCAAAGCTGCCGCGACCCCATCTTGTCCGAGGAACCTCTTCCGCAACCGCGTGAGCATCCCCCTTGAGTTGCCCCCGCTCCGGGTCGAATGCTTGCGCCATCACTGTCGCTGTCGCGAAGGTAGAGTAAATATCCCGAGGCATAGATGGCGCCGCTGCCTTCTTTTAGCAGGCGTCGATTTTCCTTGCCGTCCAATGAGGCAAGATAAATCCCACTATCCGCAGGGTCCCAATACCACGCTTGATAGAGGAAATGCTTTCCATCGGGCAGAAATTTCGGCCATGCGTAAAATTCGCCTTTGGACGGATCCAGTTTCAAAACGGGGACCGGAGTGCCGCCTGAGGCGGCTACCTGGTACAGGCCTTTGTCGGCTTCCGGCACAAACAGGATGGTCCCCTCGCGGTTCCAGCTTCCTCCACATTATCCGGGCGCATCAGCCAAGACTGTGGCCGGTCCTCCTGATACCGGAATGGTCTTCAGTTTCCCATCGGCAAAGAACCCGAGCTTCTGGCCGTCTGCCGACCAGAATGGGAACGTCCCGTTTTCGGTTCCCGCCAGAGGCCTGCGGTCAGTGAGTCAAGCGAACGGACCCAAAGCATGGTCTTTCCGTTCTCATCCTCAGCCGGGAAGGCGAGAGTCCTTCCATCAGGCGAGAGAGCTGGCGGACCGGCCCTCGAATAAGTTGAACTCGGTTTTTCTCCGGTGGCAGTATTTCAGAGATGAGGGCATGCGCAGGGGCTCGGACCAGGCGCAGGTAAGAAACAGCGCTGACGATGGCTGCAACAAGAAAAGCGACGGCCAACGCACCGTACAATAGCTCACGCCTCCGCCCTCTCGCGATGGACTTCAGTCCGGCAGTTTCCGCTCCTGCCGCCGTCGCGGAAATTGCTCCACCGGCTTCGGCAATCCACTTCAGTTCGCTCGTGATGTCGCCAGCGCTCTGCCAACGATCCTCTGGATCTTTCGCCAGGCAGCGCTGGACCACATGATCCAAGGCCGGTGGAGTCATCGGCTGAATTCTGCTGATGGGTGGCGGCTCAGAGGTCAGGATAGCCGCCGTCAGACTGGCCTTGCTTTCTCCTTCAAATGGGTTCCACCCTGTCGCCATCTCGTACAGGACCACACCGAAGGCAAAGATGTCGGTCCGCGCATCTATTCCTTTTCCTTCCACCTGCTCGGGCGCCATGTATTCCAGCGTCCCTAAAATCACGCCTTCTTCGGTCAGGGATTCTGAATGTGGGAGCCCATCTCCGATGGGCGATCTTTCGCCGTCCGGAGGACGGCTCCCACTTTGCTTCGCCAGGCCAAAATCCAACAGCTTGGCGCCACTCTTCGTCAGCATGATGTTGCCCGGCTTCAAATCCCGATGAGTCACCCCGTGCCGGTGGGCCTGATCCAGGGCCGTGGCGATTTCGATGCCAGTCCTTAGAAGTTGTTCCGTGGGCAGAGGGCCTTTCTTCAGTCGCTTCGAGAGCGTCTCCCCTTCCAGGTACTCCATCACCAGGAAGTCAATCCCGTCCTGCTTGCCGATGTCATATACCGCGCAAATATTCGGATGGTTCAGGCTGGCAATAGCCCGCGCCTCGCGCTCGAACCGTTGGCGCAGATCCGTTCTTTCCGACAAGTGTCGTGGCAGAACTTTGATGGCCACAGTTCGATTCAGCCGGGTATCTTTTGCCTTGTAGACCTCTCCCATTCCTCCGACGCCCAACACACCCTGAATCTGGTAAGGACCTAGTTTCCTCCCCACGAGTGACACTGGCTCGGCCGCTAGCTTTTCGGCAGTCAATCCTAGAGCCGATCGATCCAGAAGCTGCTGGGCCTGCTGATCATAGGCCAGTAGCGAATCCACTTCGCGACGGAGCTCCGCATCTGCTCTGCAGGCTTTCTCCAAGAATGATGCTGCGCTCCTCTTCCTCTACTTCAAGGGCGGCGTTATAGAGGCGATTGATTTCTTCCCAGCGCTCGGGATTCATAAAGATCGTGACAGGTGATTCGTTGCTAGTGGGTCAGAGAACAACGATGAAGAAGTGACAGCCAGAAGGAACCCAGACTGCGAGTTGGTCTCAATGAAGGGCATGCATTGCAATAAGTTTAATGCTTGTCGATCTCCCGTAAAAGCCACGCCTGGGCGAGTCTCAGGTCGCGCCGGACGGTGGTGGGTGGAATCTTCATTACTTCTGAGACTTCCTCAAAGGTGAGTCCACCGAAAAAGCGCAATTCCACGATCTGGCTCTTTTGGGAGTCGACGGCAGCCAACCGGTCCAAGGCCCTGTCCAATTCAACGAGATCAACGTCCGGGGCTTCGGAAATCACCATTGCTTCATCCAGATTTACCCGCTCCGCTCCCGCTCCGCGCTTCGATCGATTCCGCGAGCGGGCAAAATCCACCAATATGCGCCGCATCAACTGCGCCGAGATGGCAAAGAAATGGGCCCGATTCTGCCAGCTCACGTGGCTTGAATCTACCAGCCGCAAGTAGGTTTCATTGACTAAGGCTGTGGTCTGCAAGGTATGTCCCGTTTGCTCACCACCCATGTAGTGATGCGCCAGACGGGATAATTCCGCGTGAACGAGGGGGATAAGCTCTTGGAGGGCAGCCTCCTCCCCCTCGTTCCAGGATCGCAAAAGCTGGGTAACATCTCTGGATGAAAGCGCTCCCATCAATCACCTCGAATGTCGGGCAAATTGAGAGAACTCCAAAAAATTATATCACTCTCCAAGGTCTTTCAACTAGTAAATTGGGAGAAACCACTTCCCACATCTTGGGCTGCCTGTGATTTACATGTTTCTCAAAACTATTCGCATTACTCCCAACGAAAACTGTCACCCATTTGTCCAAAGATTGTCACGTATGTCAACGAACCAAACACGTCTATAGAGGTGCAGCATCGATGTCCATCACCTTTGAACCACACCTTGTTCTGGGATGCGCAGGCAGTCGAGGTCATATGGTGTTGCTAAAGCGGGTCCTAAGGCATCACGAGTTTTGGTTTAAGCAGCTGCATTGGTTTGATATTTTGATTTACCCGGAAGAAATTCTTCGGATCGTATTTCGCCTTAATGGCGCCAACCGCTCATAGTTATCCCGGTAAGTCGCCTTCACACGTTCCTCCCCCTCCTCCATCATGAAGTTCACATAAGCGCCGCCTGCGGAATAGGGGTGCAGGGCGTCCCAGTAATTCCGGGCCCACTCGATGATACGTTTGTTGTTCGCCGGATCTGGATCGACCCCAACGATGACTTCAGCCCAGGTTGTATCGCGGTAGCTCCATGCGGTCTCGTTCTTACCGACACGGTGTGCAGCTCCGTTGACAGGATAAAAATGCATCGTGGAGTGCATGGTGGGAAGTTCGGAGCCATGCTTCACATGGAGCCCTATCGCCTCATCACTCAACTCATTGACGAAGTCCGCTTTCCAATACCACTGGAGACCGGGCGGGTAGATCGGGTCGAACATGCTCTGCAGCGCGGGATGCGGTATGGGTCCCACAAAATCCAACGCCGGAGGAAAAAGTTTGCGGACGGGCTGCAAGGCCTGGTTCGGCCTTATCCAGTGGCCCGGTGACACACCAGACGATGCCGCACATTTTCTGGTTATGGAGATGTTCTGGGAACGGTGGCCCCGGCGGCACCATCAGGAAGGCGAAAAAGCCGTTGACGTCGTCTGGAGCCTGAGTAATGAAGTCGCGGTACCACTTTATCACCTTTGGCGCTTGGTCGAGGTGCCAGAGCATGGGTCCCGCGTAATCCGTATGAATGGGATGGGTTTTGAAGACGAACGACGTAACAACTCCGAAATTGCCGCCGCCCCCCCGGATTGCCCAGAACAGATCCTCATTGCGCCATTCGTTAGCAGGTGACCAATCTGCCGTCCGCCAGCACCAGGTCGGCCGAAACCAGATTATCAATCGTCAGGCCGCATTTTCTGGTGAGATGGCCAATACCCCCGCCAAGCGTGAGGCCAGCCACGCCCGTCGTCGAAATGATTCCAGTAGGAACAGCCGGCCGAAGGCATGGGTGGCATGATCAACGTCTCCCCACGTGCAACCCCCGCCCACTCTCACCGTTCCGGCCTCCGGGTCAATTTGAGTATACCGGATGAGGGAAAGGTCGATGACGAGACCGTCATCGCAGATGCCAAGCCCTCCTGCATTGTGCCCACCACCCCGAATGGATACCAGCATCTCGTTCTGCGCGGCCAAAGTTCACCGCGGCGATGACGTCTGCAACATCGGCACAACGGGCGATCAGCCTCGGGTGCTTGTCGATCATGCCGTTGTAGACTTTGCGAGCGCTTTCGTATTGGGTTTGTTCCGGCTCTCGATCAGCTCCCCCCTTAGCTTTGCCCTAAACTCCTGGATGACGGTTTGACTCAACATATTTCCTCCTCGTTTAAATAGCGTTACATTCTCGATTCGGGAGTATAGGGCCGACTCCGTTCTCAATCCGTTCTGCCAAGGCGTTCCATAGATGAAAAGTCTAAGATTTTTCAAGCGAGTTTGCCATAAAGGCGTTTAACGGGAGCGTTCTGTTCCCGTTACGGAGCCGTTACGATTACAAGCTCCTCAAGCAATGTGACGAGGGGTTGAGGTAGGGTCAATGGTCCGCATCTGGCACGCGGCGGATGAGGGACCATCCGCCCTACCTAAGCCTCATTTTGAACGTTATTAAAATGCGCTTGTATTAGAGAAATGGGCGGCGGAAAGCCTATCGAGAAAGGAGTTTGCTTCTTCAAATCCGGAGTTACCGGTCCCTTCGGTGAACTTACTGCAGGTTTTCCGAAGAAGTGTGGCTGCCTGAGCGTGCTTCCGCTGCTTCGCCCATAGGCTGGCAGAGACAAAGGGCGGCTCGTAATTCGAAAGCTCCTCGCCTCCTGTTGCCTCGCAGTGAGAGGGCGCGCTGATAACTCAATTCCGCTTCCCGCAGCTCACCTTTGTGAAGCAACAGATCTCCCTTCGTCCTATGAAGTTCAGCCTGGCCCCAGGACTCCTTGCTCTTCTCGATGAGCTGCAAACGCAGCTCGGAGACAATGCTGGAGTCCTTCTTCCGTCCGCCCGGCTCGATCCAAGGCTTGCGCAAGCAGCGTGTAGTAGTAGGGCTTCCTGAGGCTGGCCTCTATTCCTTTTAGCTCGTCCAGCCCTGCCGGATTTCTCTTACGCCGGCTTCAGCCGAATCCGCTTGGACCGGGCCCAGCCCCGAATGATCGGGGTCCAGGCCAAGTAATAGCGAAATCCATATTCGTCACAAAGGGCAGCGGCCTCTTCGGCTCGCTCTTTTGCCTCTGCTCGGTCGACCGCAGAAAATGATGCAAAAGTGCGAGATAGTCCAGCGCCATGTGCCACACTGAAAGGATGCGCAAGTTCTTGTGCGCGGGACAGAGCGGAGGCGCTTCGCTCCACCGCCTGATCCGCGATAACCAAGAAGCCAGAGGACATGTGCCAGGTAGGAGAGACAAAATACGCCTAGCTCCGGCCCATAAGCATGCAGCAGAAACGGGTAAGTGTTGCGGGTCATACCGGGCCAGCGTTTCTTCAAAATGCTTGCGGGCCTGTTTCAGTTCTCCAAAGCTGAAAAAGAGTGCAACCCAAGGTGAAATGGCCGGCAGCGCTGATTGTAGGGTTTGTCCTGATTCTCGGCCAAGTGAAAAAGCGGGAAGAGAGTTCCTTTGCAGCTTGCAGATCCGCTCGGACCACATGAAAGACCCAGGATCCCCACAGCACCGGGAAAATACTGCTCCCGGGCTTTTGCGAATTCACAAAGCAGTCGTGCCCGGCTATAAATGCGTCCGACTTCCGAGGCGCGTATCCCCGAATAACGGTGAGTGAGGGACCCAGCGAAATTAAAAGCTCAAGTTCCAGCTCGTCGCGCTCTTTGGTTTGTGGCAGGGACTGCGAGGAGTTCCAGCGCCCTTGTCAGAGTATCCGATGGCTTCATTGTAGGCGTAAACCCGTTGACTCGATTTCGCAGCCCTGTGGTAAAAAAGGAATCGCGCGGCGCTTGCATGCCGGCCTGCTCGTAATGTCGCGCCAAGTGAGAACTCACTGCATCCAAGTCTGAGGCAGAAATAGTCTCAAGTGCCTCGGCAACCCAGCGGTGAAGCAAGCGCCGTCGAGCCGGTCCCACTTCAGCATAGGCCACCTCACGCAGCTTATCGTGAGAGAAGTCGTAAGAATCCTCCCCCTGACGCTGGATCACCCGCCGCTCCCATAACTCGTCGAGAACAGGCGCCAAGGATTCTTCACTCCGACGGCTTGCTTTCACGAGCAATTCGACGGTGAAAGCCCGCCCAATGGTCGCTGCAACTCCGGCCAGCTCGCGAGCTGGCGCAGAGAGTTGAGCCAAGCCGGGCACTCAAAACGGCATGAACCTTGGGTGGGAGCGATCCTCCCGGGCGAACAGAGGCTGCATTGTCCTCTGGGTTTTCAGATGGATTCTCGCCATGCCGTCAGACCGGCTCGAACACTCTCAATGACAAAAAGCGGGTTCCCCTCTGTCTCACGAAAAATATGGTCCAAAGAGATCCTATCAAGTATCTGAGACGACACGCCGGCGGCCAGGGCTGCTGTTTGCTCGGAATTGAGACGGGGAAGCACAATTTCACTCACCAAGTCATCGCGTCGAAACTGTCGCAGCAATGCCGTCACATGGATTAGTATTGCCGAGCTCCTCAAGACGCGCGGTGGCAACGATGAGCAATGGCGCTTGCGCGGCAAAGCGTAACAGAAAGTGGAGAAATTCGATCGTGTCGCGGTCACACCAGTGAACATCGTCGAGAACCAGTAGAAGAGGTTGGTGTGCTTTCAATATGGCATGAGCTATCCCTTCAAAGAAGTGGCGTCGTTGCCAGCTCTCGGTAAAAGGCTGGGGCGGAGAGAGTTCCGGATGCTCAACCAACAATTCTGGAAGTACCCGGACGAGTTCGGACAACTGCGCTGGCAGCAGCCCTGGCAGGCCACGAAGGACTGCCGGGCTGCGTAACCATTGGGTGACTGGAGCAAAGGCAAGGTGACCCTCGGCCGCATAGCATCGGGCATAGGCCGTAGAGGCCTTGCGCTGACCCACCCAGGCCACAAGTTCTTCGGCTCAAACGCGTTTTCCCGATTCCCGGCTCACCCAGCAACAGCACGAATAACGCATGTCCCTGGATCACTTGGTCCCAGATATCGAGCAATCTGGTTCAGCTCTTTCTGCCTTCCAACCAGGGGCAGTTGAGTTGTCATTTGCCGGGTATCGGCAGGTGGTTCCTCTATCCGGACAGACTCAAGGTTCATCAACTGCTCGTGCATCCGGCGGATGGAGAGTCCAGGTTCAACATTGAGCTCACGGCGTAAGACTGCCACACACTGCTGATACGCCTGCAGAGCGGCCGCCCGGTCGGCATTGAGTGTATGGAGACGTATCAGAGTCTGATGGCTTGCTTCGCGCAGCGGATCTATATCCAGAAGGCGTTCGGCGTATTGAATGGCCGCCACAAACTCGCGGTTCCGCTCGAGCAGCGAAATAAGACGGTTTAACACCGCTGTCCGCTTCTCAGCAAGGCGTCGCCGCTCAACATCGATCCATTCCTCATAGAGCCCTGGCAAAAGATCTCCGCGATATAGTTGTGCCGCTTTTTCGAGAAATTCTCGTTCTGCGCCCGGTTTGTTTTCCTTTTCGGCCTCGCGGGCCTGTGATAGGGCACTCTCAAATTCTTTCACATCCAGCAAAGTATCTGCGTCGCTTCGCCATCGCAGGGTCCGGGTGTCTGTTTCAAGAAATCTGTTAGCATCGGGCAATGCGGTTTGAAAATGATGCAAAAGCTGGCGTAGGTTGGTCCTGGCTTGGGATTCATGGGAGTCCGGCCAAAAAAGGAAGGAAAGATGCTGGCGTGATTGCGGCGCTCCGGCGTTCAATACGAGATAAGCCAATAGGGACTGCAAACGATGGGTGTTGATGGTGGTGACAACTTCACCTTTGTATACCAGATGGAACCGCCCCAGCATTTCAATGTTCAGAGTGGCTAATCTTTCCCCCATAGCCTCTGCCATTCCCCCTTTGGATTTAGTTCCCCTCTTTGGCAAGGAATGGACCAGGGGGGGCGGTTTTAAGTCGTACTGGACGAACCCCCTCAAGTCCCCCTTAATCAAGGGATACACTCGCAGAGCAACACCGAAACCAATTATTCCACATCTTCAGGGGGGATGTCCCTGTCACAGGCGTGCCGACATGGCCACCCGGAAAACACCCCCTGCGCCTCTGGCGCTGTCCCCCCATGACAGGGGGGAATTTTGGAGATACTCCAGTGCTTTCGCCTATTCTCCTATTTTTGATATGTCGTGATCGACACTGAGAAAACGTGCTTGTAGATTACCATAACCCATCCTCAGGTTCCGAAGATTAGTCCCTCTCCCTATGAGCAAGTATTCCACCGGCACCTTCTTATGCACCAGAAGATCTGGCACGGTAGCTTTGGGATCACGTGCCAAGTCATATGGAAAGGTGGTAGGATGCAGCTATCGCGATCCTTGACAAAAAGACACTAGAGGGAACAGTGGGAGAGGACCCAGATATCAAGTTCTGCAGCTCCTTGCAAGCTGGACCACATCGACTCGGAAAAAAATCACACCATGGAACATGAACCTGTCAAATCAAGCATGTCAGAGACTGCTATCTCAGCCCTTCAGCGTGGCAATAAGATAGAAGCAATCAAGCTTCTTCGCGAAGAGCGGGGTTTGGGTCTGAAAGAAGCGAAGGATGAGGTGGAGGAATATCTGAGAACGCAACCATCTCTCCAAGCCACTTTTGCCACCGCCCAGACCGAGGCCAGCCGAAGTGGCCTGTTATGGCTATTGGTCCTGATTGGGGGCGGCATTTTGCTTTACATTTTCCTCACTAGACATTGAGCATTGAGCTCAATACAAAAAGGGGCGAGGCTGATTATCTAAGCTGCGTCTTGGGCAGCAATGTGGATATGGGACTGGCTAAACCCAACGACTTCATTGAGTCTTTGAGCTGATAGGTATGTTACTCTTGCTCAATTTTCACTTCTCCCCTCTTGGGCTCAGGTTTTGCTTTCGTATACACGGCCTTCTCCGTCCAATGTGATGAGCTTCCTTTAAAGGAGAGATTGATTGTCAAGGTGTTCTGATCAGCAGAAAGGCTTCGGGATTCGACGATTTCCATGGATCCTAGTGCCGATTGTTCTTTAGATTGGGTCACTAACTGCTCCCCCTTCCAGCTCGTCTTCGATTTGACCAAACCGCCGTCGGCCATTTTCTTTTGATAGGTTTTTCCATCGGCCAAATATTTAAACTCCAAGTTCTGAGTTTTGTTATCTGCCAACAAGCTAAGCTTGACGTCAATGGAGGCGCCATTTTGTTCAATTGTCAGTTTGTCTGCCGCTTCCTCGATCTGGTAGAAATCAAGATCCAATTTCAAAGCCGAATTTGACCCGGTTCCCCTGGGAGTTGATCCTCCCATCCCTGAACCGCCTCGGCTGCCCCCTCGACTTCCACCCATACTTCCACCCCCCATTCCGCCTCCTCCCATGCCACTACTTCCCATCCCTCTTCCTCCTCCCGATCGAGACCCGCTTCCGCTTCGGCCTGGGCTTGCCCCACCGCCTTTAGACTGGCTCGTGTCGAGGGGCGGACTTTTTAGATCACTGTTTTCTTTGTCAAGAATCCAGGTTCCCGAAAAATCAGGACTGCTACCATGTCCTGCCCAGATGAATGAAGATCCGAAGACCATCCCGATTAAAATCCAATTCAGGCTATGTTTACCCACACACTGCCTCCAGCACTCTTAAGTCTTAAAACCCTATAGACGCTAACTCGTTCAAGAGGGTTGCTGAAAACGATTAAATTAAAAAGACGAAAAGGCGGGGGGGCGGTCGGTGGTTCTCTTCCGCGCTCTGTTCCCCCGGTGGCGCAGACATCGTTTCTTGCGCGATGTCTGCGGAAAAATAGGTAGCCACGAAGACCGCGTCTGTTGTGTTCTTCGTGGGCTTCCTGAATTCTCATACTCACGGCCGATATGGGTCAGGAGGAAAAATCCCGATCGATGCCAAAAGGCATTGATAGTGGCTGCAAAAAATTCTTCACAAATGCTTTGCCCCTCGGGAGGCGAGGCCTGCGATTTGTGTATGATAATCCGCTGACAAACGCATCGCAAATTCTCAAATCAAATCCCCCAGTTACTCGTGAACTTGAGTGTTTGGAGAACAGGATGAGTCGACCGGTGACATTGTATACGGGGCAGTGGACCGATTTGCCTTTGGAGGAATTGGCGCGGAAAGCCGCGAGTTGGGGCTACGATGGCCTGGAACTTGCCTGTCGAGGCGATCACATGGATGTCTTCAAGGCGTCGGAAGACCTCGCCTATTGTAAGAAACAGAAAGCGATCCTCGAGAAGAATCATCTCCGGTTATTCGCAATTTCCAATCATCTGGCGGGACAACTGGTGTGCGATCCATTTAACGACCGCCGGTCCGATGGCTTCGCTCCCCCAGAGTGTGCCGGTAATCCGGAAAGAAAACGGGCTTGGGCCGTCGAAGCCATGAAGCGGACCGCTCGAGCCGCCAAGAACCTGGGGTTGACGGTAGTGAATGGTTTTACCGGGTCGTCTATCTGGCATCTCTTCTACCAATTTCCTCCGGTTTCTGAGGCGATGGTCGAGGAGGGCTATCAAAATTTCGCCGAGATGTGGAACCCCATTCTGGATGTGTTCGACGAATCCGAGGTCCGGTTTTGTCTCGAAGTCCATTTCACCGAGATTGCGTTCGATATCCTGTCGGCCCGACGTGCTCTCGAAGCTCTCAATTACCGTAAGACGTTTGGCTTTAACTTCGATCCCAGCCACTTT
The DNA here is from genome assembly GCA_963810905.1 of uncultured Acidimicrobiia bacterium. GTDB lineage: Bacteria > Acidobacteriota > Terriglobia > Versatilivoradales > Versatilivoraceae > CAWBAT01. The sequence continues at coordinate 334,552 of CAWEPG010000002.1, forward strand.
CTCTGGCAGATGGTTGATCCGGTTAGTTTCTTGCGTGAATTTCCAGACCGCATTTACCATGTCCATTTGAAGGATGCCGCCTTACAGTTGAATGGGAGAAGTGGGATTTTATGCTCCCACTTGAATTTCGGCCACCCAGACCGCGGCTGGGACTTCCGTTCGCTCGGCCACGGCAGCATCAACTTCGAAGCCATCATCCGCCAGTTAAACCAGATCGGCTACAGCGGCCCGCTTTCGGTAGAGTGGGAAGACAGCGGAATGGATCGTGAACAAGGGGCGAAAGAAGCCTGTGAGTTCACCAAGAAGATTGATTTCAGCCCCTCGCGGATTGCCTTCGATGCGGCCTTTGGCCCGTAGGAAAAGATCACTAGTACGGACGCATGAATTATTGATTGCCAGTAACTCTTCACCCCCCAGTAGTCCCCCCTTGCATAAGGGGGGACTTGAGGGGGTCCGTGCCGGGGGGCAACGTCTCCGGCTTTAACAGGTTCAATTTCCATGGGACTTCAGGGGATTGAGAGACCAACCCGTTTTTCTTACCTTTATCACCCCACCAATCCAAGATGGATTCTTGTGTTTGACAAGAGCAATTAGCGCTAAAATAACTTGTTAGAGGAATTATTTCAGTCGCGGAAACTAATCATTTCCCTGGCGAATAGGAGGTCGCGTGAAAAGGGTCAAGGCATAAAGCAACCCCGCCTAGGCGTTAAGTCCAGTGTGTAAAGCCTCCTCGGGGCTCGCTGAACTTGTAAGCAATTCTCCCCAATTTTGCAAAGTAAGTCCTGTTAGGAAACTACCCTTGTTTGATGTTTGACGATTAAGGGGGTAAACCGCTATGAAACCAATCCACTGTCTTCTTACCCTTAGCTTCACCGTTATTTTTGGGACGATTAGTTTGCAGGCAGGCGAAATATTCGGCACCGTGACCGATAGTAGTGGTGTAGGTGCCGCTTCTGTCAAAGTGACAATCACCACAACAAGAGATCCCCTGAAGCGGGAGACCACAACCGACGCGCTTGGATGCTATTCTTTCCCGCGTCTCGATGCCGGCGAGTATATCGTTGGGGTAAAGCATCCTGGTTTTGATATGCAAGAAAAGAGCGGAATTGTCGTGAGGGCCCAAGAGAGAGCGCATGTGGACTTCAAACTGGGAGTCGCGGACCTCAAAGAAACCATCGATGTCAGCGATATGGTTGCAATCCCCTGTACGGTGACCGATAGAAATGGTTTATATATCAATTATCTCGGAAATCAGGATTTCCTCTTAAAGGAGGATGGGAAGACACAGCGTATTGCCCAAGTCTCCCAGGAAACATCCCTGCCTTCGACCCTGGCCATTTTGATCGACACGAGCATGAGCGTTGACCCCGTCTTGTCATTGGAAAAACAAACCGCAAAACAGTTTCTTCAATCTATGCTGCGTGAGCAGGACCTGGCAATGGTCATGAGCTTTGATCGGAACCCTTCCATCGCGACTGACCTTACCGCTGACATGAAACAGCTCGAGAAAGCCATCGATGCCATCTCCATCGGGCAAGGAACTTCTCTTCATGATGCAGTCTATAGGGTATGCGCGGAGAAACTAATAAACCAAGGGGGGCGAAAAGTGATCATTCTGATCAGTGACGGGGAAGACACGACCAGCCAGATGAAATTTGCCAATGCCATAGATTCCGTTCAACGGGCTGATGCTACCGTCTATGCCATTTCCAATCGAATCAGCACCGAGGGATCCTTTGGCAATGCGAGGACCTTAAAACAATATGCTGAAAGCACGGGAGGAAGGGCCTTTTTTTCCGCAAGCATGCAAGACATCAAGAAGGCCTTCGATCTCATCCAGCAAGAATTGCAAGATCAATACATTCTCAGCTATGACTCTTCCAACACGGCTCAAGACGGAAGCTATCGAAAGCTGAAAGTACTCTTAACGAATCATCCAGAATTAAAAGTGCGAACCAAGAAGGGGTATTTTGCTCCAAAGTCACCAACCACAACTACAGTATCCAAAAAGAACTAGTAGGTAGTTGCAGCAATCGGTGTTGTAGCTGGTCCCGCTGGGGCCGCTCGGGGTCAACGTCCCCGGCTACAGCGATTACTGCGAGTTTGTGTCACTGAACACCAGGTACCCGCATTACTGCTCATGAACTGGCCGGCCGGAGTCAACGTCTCCGGCTACAGTAGAGTCGACGCACAGCTTATTTCGCGCGGTAGCGCAATTTCAAAGTTTGCATTGAGCTGTCTACCCAATCTACTGTGGGGTCGAGAAATCCAGCACAAGTTCATCAGGAATCCATAGGAGGGGAGTTATGGAAGACATTTTATTCACGAACGTGAATATCTTGGATTGCACGGGAGGAGATCCTTTTGGGGGTGAAGTTCAGCTGCAAGGCAACCGGATCAAAACAGTGGGCCATGGGAATAATTCCATTGCGCGAAACGGCTGCAGGATCATCGATGGCCGGGGTGCTTTCTTGATGCCTGGCTTGGTTGAGTCTCACACACACTTGGGGCTGAACAATACGGACGACATTATCAGACTAGGCGCTCTTCCGCCGGAGGAGCACACTCTACTGGCGATGGACAACGCCAAGTTTTACCTGGATCACGGATTCACCAGTTGTATCAGTGCGGGCTCTGTCAAGCCACGGCTCGACGTAGTGATGCGCAACGCCATCAATGCGGGAAGAATCCCGGGTCCACGCCTCTTGGCCGCCACTCCCTGGCTGACGGTGACGGGGGGGCTCATCGACATGAATCTCTATCAAAAGCGACGCGACGCCATTGCGATTGTGCTCGACGGCCCGGACAATTATCGGCGCGTGATCCGTGAGCTCATCCGGGAAGGAGTGGATATCGTCAAACTGATCGTTTCGGGGGACACAGGAATCCCCTATGCAGATTCCCAACAGACGGTCATGAGCGAAGCCGAAGTCGCGGCAGCAGCCGAGGAAGTGCATGCGCGAGGCCGGCGTATCAGCGCCCACGCTCGAAGCGCTGAATCCATCAAGAGGTGTATTCGGCATGGGGCGACCATCATCTACCACGCGACTTTCGCCGACGAGGAAGCTTTGGACATGCTGGAAGAGCACCGCGACCGCCTCTTCGTCAGCCCCAATATTGGATACACTGTGGCTCTGCTCGCCAACGCTGCAGCCGCCCTGCCTCAAAGCGAGAAGGAGCACACCACGCTTCAAGGAGAGCTAGAGGCTGCACGCCTTAGCTTGAATGCGTTACGAAAACGGGGGGTTCGAATTCTCGGAGGGGGTGACTATGGATTCGAAGCGACCCCGCACGGTCTGAATGCCAAAGATATCGAGCACTATGTCCGTACTTTCGGATTCTCTCCCATGGAGGCTATTCTAACGATGACCAAGTCTGGGGGTGAGGCCATGGGCATGCCGGGCGAACTAGGCCAGATCAGGGAAGGATTCTTGGCAGATCTTCTGCTGGTTTCTGGTAATCCGCTCGAGAATGTGCGCTTGTTACAAAACCCGGCTCATTTCGTCGCCATCGTCAAAGACGGCAAGTTCCACAAAATTGAAGATGAGCTCACACACCGAAGCAAATTATCCGACACAAGCCCAAAGCTGCGGAAGTCCGTCTCGTAACTGACAACGCTGTTCTGGCAAAGATCAGTGTCCCCGGCTACAAAATTATTACTGCACCTAAGCACTAGTTAACATCCCCATGGGTGGCCGTTGGCGTAGGCGATCCTTCTCGCTTAAGGGTTGACAGGAGTATATTCCGCGCTTCCAAATCCAAGAATCGCATAGAAGATGAAAGGCAGTAAAAGCAACCCGACGACGAAACCACCCCCTTTGCCGAAATTCGCGGAGAGCCCGGCCACCGCCAGGATCCCAACGACAATATTGACAAGTGGAATAAACATCAGGAGCAGCCACCACCCTGGTTTGCCTGCAATTTTCAGCAAGATATATGCGTTGTAAATTGGAATCAGGACTGCCCAACCGGGCTGACCCGCTTTTGTGAATACTTTCCAGACGGCCGCGATCATGAAGATCGCAATCACCAACGAGATGATAAGAAGCACCACTGCACCAGCAATTGTATTAGAAGAATTCTCCATCACTACCTCCTCTTGATTAGTAGCACGAACGTGGCGTGCGAAAGTTTACAACCCGACTTAAAGAAGCGAAGCAATTTGGGGCAAGGACTAGTACTCGATTGCGGTTCTCCATGGTGCAGTCGGCCCCGCTACGGCCGGCCAGTGTGAACGTCTCCGGCTTCAGCAGTCCATGCAAATTTACTTGGCTGAGCACTCGTGATTATTATTTTCTGCAGGTCAGTTTATGCATCACGGATTATATGGAAACGCGCTGGCTTGAAGCAACTTCAGAATCAATTCCCCAAAAATTCGACGAAACATTTGCACCGCGGGGAAGTGACGCACATTTGCAATTTCACTGGATATCAGATTTCATCGCTATTTAACAAGCTTCCACCTGCTGACCTGGAAGCTGGTTGGCCCATTCCAACCGCGGTGGTGCTTTTCAGCCAGCCCGCAGCTTTCAGGAAGCGTGTAACTAATTTATTATCAATCCGTTTTGTATGGAACTAAGTTTGCACTTCTATTCATGTATTTGTGTTATCGAAAGTGAAAACCAAAAGGAAATAAGATCCGTAGGGAGTGGAATGGGGGTGACTATGTTCAGGAAATTTGCATTACCGATATTGCTCGTCGGTACACTACTTACCCTTTTAAACCCAGCCACTGTCGTGGCAAGAAATCAAGGCGGGGGCGGATACGGCTCCTCAGGTGGACATGCCTACTCTGGAGGCGGTCACGGCTATTCAGGTGGACAGGCTTACTCCGGCGCACGAGCCTATTCTGGAGGCGGACATGTCTATTCCAACAGCGGTCGCGGCTATTACGGTGGATCCGCTTATTCTGGTGCACGGGTCTATTCCGGAGGGGGCCATGGTTACTATGGGGGTCGCGGCTACTACTACGGTGGAAAAGGATACTATGGCGGACATGGCTACTACGGTGGCCGCGGTTACTATGGAGGACGTGGATATTATGGCGGCGGATATGGCTACTTCGGCGGGGGAGGTTTTTATCTGGGGTTCTACGGTGCACCCTACTACAATTATGGCCCCTACTACTACGGTTCAGGCTACAACTGTCCTCCAGGCTATTACGACCAATGGGGTTACTGGCATCCAAGTCCCTGCTATCCCTATTGACTAGCAGTATCTAAGACCCACACTGAGTTTGTTTTAGCTAAGTGGGCATCCGGCTGAGTGAATCAAGGAGGGTAGCTGCAGAACATTTGATCAGCTCGATCTAAAGAAACCCATAAAAGGGACGAAACGAATCGAAGGAGATATGAACACCATGCGACTCTGCCGATCGATCGTTATTATCCTAGGGTTTTTTTGGGCTGTAAACATTGCCAGTCCCAATCCACGCCAAGCTCAATCATCCACCCAGCCGTACACGGCTACCCAGCAAAAACTGAGTGCGAAACGCCTTGCCGATTTGGAAAAGCAAATGTGGGCGCTCGTTAACCGCGATCGCCTGGATCCCGCAACCTTCGCGGAGACGCGTGGTCGAGCGGAACCCTTAAAATGGAACGATAAACTGGCTGCCGTCGCACGTGCGCATTCCCGCAAGATGATCGAGCAACAGTTCTTTAACCACGTTGACCCGGACGGGAAGACCCCATTAGAACGAATCAATGAGGCTGGAATTCTCTGGCAGGCTTATGGTGAGAATATTGCTTTGCACGAAACTGTCGAGGGCGCGCAAGCCGCCTTCATGTCGGAGCCTCGCTTCCAAAAAAATCACCGTGGCAATATCTTAAATACAATGTATACGGAAGTGGGGATTGGAATCGCACAGGGGCCGGATGGCAGTCTCTATATCACCCAAGACTTCGTCACTATTCCCACCAGCTCTCAGGCCTCAACCAGGAGATTGAAAAAATGAGTCGTTTCATGAATGCGGGAATCCTCCCATTTTAGTTTTCTCACCCTCTTTCATACCCCCCACCCAAACATCTATCCAGAGGAGACGAGCAGCCCACCCCTCCTTAGGAGGTGTTTCTGTTCGGAGAAATGGGTAAAAGTTGACAATATGTCATTCCTGACATAGGATTTAGCGATAGCACATTCAGTTCGAACTTGCTCATCTGGCTTGAGGCTGAAATCAATAATAGGGGTAGTTTAATCGCGTGGCTCGGCTTAAAGTGGGCTTTCGGCGTTGGAGAACATCTTTCTCTTCTACGCTCGCATCCGATGCGCAAGGGGCTGTGATTGGGGAAATACTTGTCAATATAGACCCGTTAGACAGCCGAGGTCGAGATCAAAGGTCGCGAGGCAATGAAGGAACACGATCGAGTTTGAAGAGGTGACAAGAAAAGTGAAGAAAGTTAAGAAAGTCCAATTAAAACCAGTTGACTGGAAGGTCGGGTCTATTCCGGGCGTTCTCCACCTCAACCCCAATGAAGTCGCATTTATAGAAATGAAGCTGGCTCTAGCGAGAAGCATTCGTTCCAGACGGCGGATGCTGAAGCTTACGCAAAGCGAGTTAGCTCAACTTATTGATTCGAGTCAATCGCGTGTCGCAAAGATGGAATCCGCAGATTTTTCAGTCTCCTTGGACCTCCTGGTACGGGTTTTACTGGTGCTAGGGGCGTCGCGGAAGGAAGTGGCAAATGTAATTGCCCTGGAGAGCAAGCATGCGGCTTAATGTACCAAGGTACCGAGTTCAAATTTAGGCTGAGCAGGTAATGTTTGCATGAATTACGATGCCAATAAGGTTTTCATGGACCTAATGACTGCCGTTTCCCAACTGCTTCTGCTTGTCGTGAACTCTTGGCAGCGATTCGTCTTAAGCCGTTGGATCCGCCATAGATCTATCTGCGGTGAACTGATTGGCTTGTTGCTTTCACTTCTATTTGTTACCACGCTTCTTCCCGGCAATGGATTTGCACAAGCAGAAGCAGAGGAAGATCGTGGTCCCATGCTCTTTTCAGTTTTTCCATTGACAGGGCAACAAGGAAATAACATCAAAGCGGAGCTTCGGGGTGTACGGTTGGATGGCGTCTATGGAGTGTGGTTTGATCGCAAAGGATTAAAGGGTCGGGTCCTTAGTGTTGAAGAACTCAAGGACCAGGTCAAACCGAGGTTTAATCCCTTAGAGAAATTGAAGATTTCCGGACCTTTTTACCGTGTACTCATCGAGCTTCAGATCGAGCCGACTACCCCGATTGGAGTTTACCCTGTTCGGCTTGTTTCGTATCGAGGCCTCTCCAATGCGATTGGCTTTCCGGTGGTGGATTCACCTGTAATCGTGGAAACGCAGGACACTCATCCGAGTGTAGAACAATCCCAAGCAGTTACCTTTCCTGGGCTAATTAACGGAAAGATTGGAGCACCTGGAGAGATCGATTTTTATTCTTTCCAGGCCAATAAGGGACAGAAGTTTCGGTTTCAGGCAGTCGAGGGCCAAAAATATGGTGGTGGCGCAGCGTCAGGCAAATTCGCCCCGGAATTGATACTTTACCACACGGGTGGAAGTTGGTTTGACCCGCATCGGCTTTCGCGAATCCTTTCTGAAGAAGAGCGTTCCTCAGACCTCATGCAGGTGGACCTGGAGAGGACTTACATCTTTCCAGAAGACGGTCAATATTTTTTGCAGATTTCAGGCCTATTCGGCCAGGGATGCCCGAATTGTACATATCAGGTGCGAGTCTTCTCCGAGGAAAGCCGTTCTGGTTTGTTCGCCCGAGGAGACCAAACCCGCTCCGAATGGCAAGAGAGGAACCTCAACCGAAACTTGGGGGAGAATTGGATAGCACAGCTTGATGCCCGCTCGGTTAAGGGAGCAGAAGCAAATACACCTGCTCAATTGGCCTCATCAAGCCAGGGGAATAACCCCAGTTCCACGGCTGATCCAGAACCTAAACATACGCTCAATCTGCCCATTCCTCCTTCCCCGGCTGTAGTACACGAGGTCACTGACCGTGCTAATCCGGCTGAAAGCATCTCGCTTCCAGCCCTCATTGAAGGAACGATTGAACATCCGGGAGATTTGGACAGTTTCAAAATCAAGGTTGATCCCGGGCAGAAACTCGCTTTTGAAGTCCAGACACCGGATGCCAAACCACCATATTTCAATCCAAGGCTTGGGGTGGTAGACAGCCAGAATAAAGAGCTCTTTTCTAATGTTGAGCGCCGATTGTCGATGTTCAACAATAATGCCGACCCACAGGTCTACCTCAAGGCTGTGGAGCCCAAAGCCACGTACACATTTGACAACGGAGGCGAGTACGTCCTTCAGATTCGGGATATCACATCCCGCTATGGAAATTCCGGCTATCGCTACAGAATTCTGGTGCGCCCAGAGATCCCCCATGTAGGCGAGATTTCAGTGATGTCTCCCCCAACCGCAGACCCGACGAACGGGGAAATAGTCAAGGGGATCGAGATTAATCGAATCAACCTGGCACAAGGGATGGCGAAAAAGCTGATTCTGGTGGCCTCCTACGAAGAAGGGTTTGCGGGCGATCTATCGTTTGCCTTTACGGGATTGCCGGAGGGCGTGCAGGCATTTCCTGCGGTGCAAGCCTACGAGGAGCGTGCGCCCTTGGAGGTGACACAGAATCCAGAGATTATTGCACCGCAACAAAAGAAGACCGCAATTATCGTGCTGGCCAGTCCTGTGGCTCCACTGTTGACCGAACCCAGAATCATCCAAATTCACTGCCAAGCTATCGTCAACGGCCAGTTGGGCCCGAATCTGCTGGTTCGTGAGATCCCTTTAATGGTCGTCAAAGGCTCAATGCAAAAGGAAGGGGAAAAACCTCAGACTGGAAAATGAGCTGGACCTGGAATACTCAAGCGGGCGGAATAAACCGATACAAGGCGGAGTTAAATTCGCGTTACTCGGTTGATCTTCCAAACAATGATGAATGGAGTAAACGTGCGAGAGCCACGTCTTTGAACGACTGACCGGAGTAATATGATGAGCATCCGATTTACCTTCAGCAAGTTTCTTACAAGTTTTTTTATCTTTGCATTCGTGGCTTTGCCGACACTGGCTGCAGAAGAAAATCGCGTCATAGGGCCACCCGTTTCTATCCGGATCGTTCCGGAGAATGTGACACTGTGGGGAGCGCAAGCCACGCAGCATTTTACTGTCTTGGGTCAATACGCAGACGGGCTGGAACGTGACGTAACCTCTATCGCTCATCTTTCCGTCTCGGACCCAAAAAAGGGTGAAATTGACAATTTAGGAAAGTTTAAAGCGCGGGACTCGGAGGAGGTCACCCTCACAGCAAGCGTTGGCGACCGTTCGGCCAAGGCGACCATTCGCATTGAAGAAGCCGGAAAACAGCGACCGTTTACCTTTCCTCGGGAAATTGAGGCAATCCTGACCAGGAAGGGCTGCAACGACTCGATGTGTCATGGGGGCGTCAAGGGACGAGGAGGATTTAGGCTTTCCATATACGGCACCTTTCCGCAGGAGGATTACAAATGGATCGTGGAAGGGGGGACATTTCGAGTACTCACAATGGATGAGAATCCAAAGTATTCACGGGTGGACTTAAAGCAGCCCGAGAAAAGCCTGGTATTGTTGAAACCGACATTCAGTGTTCCTCATGGGGGAGGGCTGCGGTTTGAAGTTGGTTCAGCAGACTACGAGACAATTCTAAACTGGATTCGTTCGGGAGCTCCGTACGGGGAAGATGCTGAAAAGCAAGGAGTGACAGTCGAACGCGTGGAAGTGTCTCCCAAGGAAGTCGTGCTGCAGGGTGGAGAACACCAGCAGCTAATGGTGACGGCTTATCTTTCCAACGGGCAACGGGAAGACTTCACAGAGAAGGTACGATATATCAGCAATGACCCGGCGGTAGCGGATGTCAGCGAAACAGGGATCGTGCAGGCAAAGAAAAAGGGGGAAACGAGCATCCTGATTCGGACCTTGGGCCGCACCCTCAGTTCGGATGTGGGAGTGATCGAGCAGCCGATTGCAAATTACCCGAGGATCGAGGCACGCAATTACATCGACCAACATGTCTTTGCCAAGCTGCAGAGATTCCAGATTCTCCCTTCCGAGCTCTCCAGTGATCAAGAGTTCCTGCGCCGAGTTTGTCTGGATTTGACCGGTACGTTGCCTCCCCCCCAACGAGTGCGGGAGTTTGTGGCTGACAAGGACCCTAACAAGCGGGACCGGCTGATAGAGAACCTGCTGAATTCTCCCGAGTATGTGGACTACTGGAGCTTCCGATTCAGTGATCTCCTGCGCGTCACTTTTGTCACTTCAAATAATATTAAGGGCTCAAAAGCCTACCAGGACTGGATAATCAACAGCATTGCGGCCAATAAGCCTTACGACCAGATGGCTCGGGAGCGCATTGCCGCGCAGGGATTCAGCGCTCCGGCACGAAATTTCTACTATATAGAAGAACTGACAACACCGGACGTCATCATGCCTGAGCTGATCCGGTTGTACATGGGTCGCCGCATCGAGTGCGCTCAATGCCACAGCCATCCTTTTGAAGCTTGGAGCCAAAATCAGTACTGGGGATTGGCGTCATTCTTTGGGGGATACTCGGAATTGAGAGATTCCGCCCTGATTATCGATGTGCTGGGTGGAGGCCACGTGGATCAACCCAAGGATATGATGGTAAGCCATCCACGGACAAAGGAAAAGGTGGTCCCGGCATTTCTGGACGGGACAAAGCTGCCACAAAGCCAATGGATGGATCCCCGAATGGAGCTGGCAAAGTGGATGACGACGCATCCTTATTTTGCGGAAGCCACAGTCAATCGGATGTGGAGCTATTTCTTTGGACGAGGCATCGTCGATCCGGTGGATGATTTCCGCAGCACCAATCCACCAACTCATCCGGAATTACTAAAGGCACTAGCCAAGGATTTCAAGGATAGTGGATATGATCTGAAGCATCTGATGCGAACCATTGTTCAATCACGAACCTATCAATTGTCTGCGACACCGAATGAAAGCAACAAGGAAGACAAGATTGATTACTCCCATGCCTTGTCTCGGCCATTGGAAGCGGCTGTTTTGCTCGATGCGATCTCGAGCGTGACCGGCGTCCCGGAGAAATTTGAGTTTCATCGTCAGGCCGGCGGAGGGGATGCTCCCTTAGGGACGCGGGCCGTCCAGACGATAGCGGATATTTGCCCGTCGCAATTCATGGATGATTTCGGGCGCTCGATGCGAAAGGCTCTGCCGGTGGGACCTCCACAGCCGAACTTACTGGAAGCTTTGCATATGATGACCGGACCGGCATACAACGCCAAAATCTCGAGCGAAAACGGAAGATTGAGCGGACTGGTCAACCAGAATGCTCCGGACGAACAGATTCTGGATGAATTCTATTTAGCGGCTTTGACACGCTTTCCGACGGCTGAGGAAAAATCTGAATTGTTGAAGTTCCTTGCCCAGCGTTCGTCACGCCGGCAGGAAACTTTGGCAGGACTGGTATGGGCAGCTCTCAACTCACGAGAGTTCGCTTATAACCATTAGGAGATGCAGTCATGAAAAGATCGGGATGTGATCATTGCCAGGGAGTCGACTCGAACTCGTCGCGATTTCTTACGCGCTGGCACTTTAAGTCTTCTGGGTATTGGCCTCAGTGATTTTCTTCGCTTCAACACTCTGCAAGCCCTTGCGGCTCCTCCTGCGGTCATCTCTGCTTCACAGGCCAAAGCCCAGGCTGTCATTCTGATCTGGCTCGAGGGTGGAATCAGCCATCTGGACAGTTGGGATGTCAAGGGCAATACCGGTTTCAAGCCCATCTCGACTAACGCTTCCGGAATCCAGATTTCCGAAATTTTTCCCAGCGTCGCTAAGCATATGGACAGTCTGTCCATCATCCGTTCCATGAAATCCGATGAGAGGAACCACCCCCAGGGAACGATTCAAACCTTGACCGGTCATCGGCCCAATCCTGCTTTAAAATTTCCGAGTATTGGATCGATTGTCTCTAAGGAATTGGGCGCGCGAAAAAACATGCCGCCATTCGCGGTTGTGCCCACGCCCACGGAAGGCGATTTCTTCAATTACCAGGAGGCTTATCAAGCTGCCTTTATCGGGTCCGAATATGATGGAATGATTTTGCCGGATCCGAGTAAGCCGGATTTTCATTTGCCCGATCTGAGCTTGCCAAAAACGGTCACTGCAGAAGCCATTAGCGACCGTGCCGCGATGCTAAACATCGTCGACCGCCACTTCCGCCAGAAGGAAGAATTGGCCGAGTTTGCCAAGATGGATGCATTTGAGCAACAGGCGCTTAAAATGCTGCTCGACCCTCACGTCAAACAGGCCTTCGATCTTTCCCAAGAGTCCGAAAAAACGAAGGACCGGTACGGCCGTGACCGGGTCGGTCAAAGCGTCCTCTTAGCTCGACGCCTGGTAGAATCCGGCTGCCGATTCGTAACGGCCGCCGGTTACAAACATGGCCAATGGGATACGCACGGTGAAAATGAATCGCGGCTTCGGACCATCCTGGCTCCCATGCTGGATCGAAGTCTCTCGGCCTTGATGGAAGACTTGAAACAACGCGGCATGCTGGACAGCACCGTGGTCCTGGTGACAGGGGAATTTGGGCGAACACCTGTGATCAACCCCAAAGGTGGACGGGATCATTGGCCGGACTGCTGGTCTTTGCTGGTTGGTGGCGGCGGTATCGCGGGAGGCCGCATCGTGGGCGCAAGTGATAAAAATGGCGCTTACGTGGCAGATAAGCCAGTTTCAATCGGAGATCTCTATGCGACGATTTACAAAGCCATGGGGATCGACTGGAGCAAGACCTACATGTCGCCCATCGCTCGACCCGTGTATATCGCCAATGGTTTTGACGACACACCGGGAACTCCTGTCCAAGAACTGATTTGATCTCGTCCAGCACTCTCCTGCCTTTCTTTACGTTTCGACGATCAGTAATCTTACGCAACCCTGAAGGCACAAGCCGAAGACCGGTCGATTCCGGTGGAACGCGCGCTCTGTCTCACGTATATCGAGCGTGCCCGGGAGCTCCCGCTCCACCTCGCAAAGTTTAAGAAACTTCGGTATTCGGGCGATAGACCTCTTCCCCTCCCGAAGGAAACTCATTTGTCATTATTCATTTCTCATCTTACTTTGGGTAGCCTAGTCGCCTGGGGGTTCCCGAGGGGACCGATATGAGTAGCCTCGGGTGGCGCGGTCGCTGCTTCATCTTGCAAGCCCTGAAAGGGCTACAGATAATAGCCCAAGGCAAGAGCGAGGCAAGAGCCTCGTGCGTCGCCCTGGGGACGTAATGTCAAGGCGGCCCGACCCTGAAAGGGTCGAACAGAACTCTTCAGCAGATCGTTCGAGGCGGGAAAAGGTCATTTGGAGCAAGAAGTCGGAAGGGTGTAAGCTATGACGTGTTGAATCATTTGACCTTTTTGATCATCCAAGGTCATCCTGATAGTCCCCTCATCTGTCCTACTTGAGAAGTTCTGCTCCGCCATGGTGAGTTTGAATCGCAGACATTTTCTCCGAGTCTCAGCTTCTCTTTACTTCCTTTCAGTTGTAGCCAACCTAGGTGCACAATCTTTCCCCGCTTTCGTAAAAACAGGGTCGGACAAGCAGAGCTGGGTAGTTGGAAATGGACTCGTTGAGCGTCAGATCCAATTTGAACCCAAGATCGGCCTCTTTACTCCAGTATGGAAACACACCCTGACCGGATCAAACTTTATCAGAACTGTGCCAGCAGCCAACCCTCGCGGTGCGGAGTTTCACTTCCAGGTCGACGGCGAGCGGTTGGCTGGTTCAGAGGGGGCATTCGATCTGATCGATGCCGTCACGCGTGAACTCGCACCGAAGGGCAAGGTATTGGAAATCAAACTGAAGGCTCGAACCAAGCCAGTTGAAGTTTCAGTCTTCTATGCTATTTACGAAGGGCATCCGGTCGTTCGAAAGTGGATTGCCATTACAAACCTCAGCACAAAGCCCATCACGCTGTCCCATTTGAGCTTTGAGGCCGTACCCTTGCTTGCCGGAAATCCTGCCGAAATTCAGGTATCCGCCTTTTACGGCGTGCTGCCACACGAAATCGCTTACACGGGGCGTGTCGATGATACCGCGATCCTGCAGCGGAATTCGCTTACAGGTGAAGGTTATATTGTGATGAATGAAGCGCCTGGCTACATGAAGCGCACCGAGATGGATGGCTGGGGACTCGGCATCCAGGTCATGTACGACACCGATATTTTTCCGTTTGAGAGGCGCGTGGATCCAGGTGAGACATTCACTAGCGCCAAGAGTGGCGTCGCATTTTTTAAAGAAGGACAGGGCTTCGCTGACCCCCGCTGGGTAATCCCAACATACACGTCCCGCGTGCTACTCAAAAAGGGTGCAGGGTTCAAAGCTCCCTGGAGTTATAACGCCTATTCTCCTTTTCATGAACACATCAACCAAGAGATTGTGCGCGGATTGCTCCCCATCGCGGCTCGAATGGGTTTTGATATTTTTACTATAGACGCGGGATGGGAGGAACTCCGGGGAGAAAATATCGTCTCCGGCGAGAGGTTTGGAGGAGAACTTGATTCAATCCAGAAGGAGGTTGAAAGGCGAGGAATGCGCTTGGGCCTTTGGGTACCGATGTCCCTTGTCGATTCCGAGACCCAGGTTTATCGCGAACATCCTGAGTGGGCATGCAGGGATGCTCATGGAAAGCTCAAGACCTCGAACACGGATAAAGGATGGGAACCTGTCATGTGCTTGGCATCGCCTTTCCGCGATGCGGCTGCACGTCGAATCAGTGACTTGATCAAGCGCTACAACCTTGCCTATGTCAAGATCGACCAAACCACAGTCTTCAATACCTACGGGGAAGGCCCTGGCTGTTACGCTGAGGGGCACTATCACCATGGATGGGCAGAGTCTTTGGAAGGGATTTACGAGGGGATGAAGTACGTCACCGATCAAGTCTATCGAGAGCATCCCGACGTGTTGCTCGACCTTACATTTGAGCTTTGGGGCCAAAAGCACCTGATTGACTATGGGCTCCTCGCTGCGGGAGATTTAGATTGGCTGAGTAATGTGGCAGATTTTGATCCCACTTCCGCCGGGCCCCGGCAGTCGCGTACGTTACTTTATCAAAGATCTCTGGCGATTCCTGTTGAAACCATGTTGATCGGGAATTTCCGAGCCAATATTCCCCCGATCGAGGAAAGGTTTGCAACCACAGTCGGGTCGGCGCCGTTGCTCCTCGGCGATTTGCGCTTGTTGACAACAGAACAGCAAGACTGGTACGGGGAACGAATTCGCTGGTTCAAGGAATTTCGCAAACAGGTTGCAGTCAACGAAGGCTTCTTCCCATTGGGGTCCTGGCTTCAGCCCAGCGCTGCCGAGCCCGACGGCTTCATGCGAATCAACCACCTGGGTGAGGGTCTGCTCGTCCTCTTTAAAAATGAGTCGAACCGGAGCAAAGTCGACATAGCAGTGCCAGTCTATCCTGACGGCACATTCCAGATGCAATCAAAGATAACAGGAGAGTCACGGGGATTGTTCACGGGTGAACAGATGCGGCACGGAATGCAGATTCAGGTGCCTGCCGGGCATCAGGTAGAAGTAATCGAAATCCGCAAGTAGTCCAAACTAACTCCACGGAAGGATTTCATAGACGGGGGGCTCCTGACGCAACCATGCGGCGGGAGAGGCCAATTTCCCAATTCTCACTTTATTCAATTGAATTCAACAGGAAAGGGGGTTCATAACATGAACTTATCATCACTTCGAACAATCCAAATCGCCAAGCTGTTACTGCTTACGTTCTCTATTTCTCTCAGCTTGCCACGATTGGGTATAGGAGAGGAAGCCACTCCAATTCAGGTACACTGGGATCGTGTGACTCGGACCTCAATAACTACGCCAACGCTCCTGGTGGTTGGGTCTTCGCCACTCCGCCGAGGCTCTCCCTTGCATGATCCGTCCTTCAAAGCAATCAAGGACCTCCAATGCAATCTGGTTCGCTATGTGCCGTGGCAAGCAAACCCGCGGTTGGGTGTTGCAGAATTGGAGCCGCCCACCAGAAACCAAGACATCTTGGGATTTTTCCCTGATCGACCCGATGACGGAAGACTTCATGAAAGCAGCCGATGGGCATCCCGTCGTATTAAATTTCAGTACAATTCCGCAATGGATGTTCAAAACCCCTAATCCGGTCACCTACCCCACGGACCCCGACCAGTTCATGTGGAAATACCAGCAAGGAACCGAACTTCGAGACCCTACTTTTCGAGAGGTCGCCAATTACTTTGCCCGGATCGTGAGTTGGTATGCAAAGGGAGGATTCACGGATGAACTGGGGAAACGGCATGAATCTGGCCATCATTACAAGATTGATTATTGGGAAGTATTGAATGAGCCAGATATTGAGCATGGGCTCAGCGCCGAGAATTATACTCGTCTCTATGACGCCGTCGTAGAAGCTGTTCATCAGGTTTCGCCAGAAACGAAGTTCGTCGGTATTTCTCTGTCGTATCCCGCTGGCCATCCCGAGTTCTTCGAGTATTTTCTCAACCCGAAGAATCATAAGCCCGGTGCTCCCATTGACATGATTTCGTACCATTTCTACGCTGTTCCAGCTATGGATGAAACACCGGAAATCAACCAATTCACATTCTTCAACCAGGCAGACAAGTTTCTGGAAATCGTGGGTTACGTTGAAACCCTGCGAAAGATGCTTTCCCCCACAACGGGCACGATGGTAAACGAAATTGGGACCATGCTGCCGGAGGATTGGTCACAGTCGAATCATGATTATGTTTTTAAGCCCATCCCTCCATCCTACTGGAACATTTCGGCTACTGTGTATGCTTACGTCTTTGCAGGGCTCACGCGGCTTGGCGTCAATCTTGCCGGAGAGTCCATGATTCCCGCTCAGCCAGGGTTTTTCCCCAGCATCGCCATGCTGGATTGGGACACGGGCCAGCCGAATGTGCGATGGCAAGCTCTCAAGCTCATTCGCGATCACTTCGGCCCCGGCGATAAACTGGTTGAAACCCCAGGTGGCGCAGCTTATGTCCTCATTCAAGGGTTTATCACTGGAAATGGAGAGAGGAAGCTGCTC
Organism: uncultured Acidimicrobiia bacterium; assembly: GCA_963810905.1. Lineage (GTDB taxonomy): Bacteria > Acidobacteriota > Terriglobia > Versatilivoradales > Versatilivoraceae > CAWBAT01. The sequence continues at coordinate 351,648 of CAWEPG010000002.1, forward strand.
TTAGTGAATAAGCGCGATCGGGAGTACCAGCTCAGCTTGCCAGAAGTGGCAGGGGGAAGAATTGAAGTAGTTGATCGCACAACGGGCACTAACGCACCCATATCGAAAAAGATTGATGGCCAAGCATTTAGGCTGGGGGCGTTTGGTATCGCCGTTGTCACCCTTGCGAAATGAGGAGAGGCATTTGAGCCGCTTGAATGAAAGATAGCAAATGGAAATTGACCAATAACAATCAGGATTGCTGCAAACGGGAAAGGCTCACTCCTGAAGATTGACGGCTTCCTATCCCCTCACGAAAGTGGACTTGTTTCTATTGCCCTCCGTTGGAGGGGTGCAAGAGTCGGTTTACTGGCGATGAAAAGCGGGCAAGATGCCCGCGCTCCCAGCAGGAGAGGGGTTGGGAGGAACTGCACACCTGTGGATTGCTTCGAAGAGGACGTCCCTCACAGCCTTGCATGAAGGCTTCTCAAGCCTTCATCTCCCTCCCATGGGGGAAGCCTTGCTCGGTGTAAGTTTACGACTCGGTCAAGGCGAACATTCACTACTCGGAATTAACGTCCCGCTGCTTTGCCGATTTTCATTGCACCGGTAACTTCCCTCAGGCGGCCAGTCTTCACATCGTAAAGATAGCCGTAAATCGGGATCTCGCGGGGTACGAGGGGATGGTTTCGAATACGCAAGACATCAGCACGGACGCTTTCTTCCTGGTTACTGATCGTCAACCAGTTAATGAACTCAGCTTCCGTTGACCCAGGTCCCTCTCCAGTGTCCTTCCAGCCACCTTTTTCCAGGGAGGCCGTCTTCAAACTGGACCGTAACAGTTGGCGCAGGGTATCTTCGGAAAAATATTCCATCCCGCAATTGGTGTGATGGATCACGAACCACTCGCGAGTGCCCAACAACTTATAGGAAATGACGAGAGAGCGAATGGCATCGTCACTGGCCCGCCCGCCGGCATTGCGGATGACATGCGCATCTCCTTCCTTCAGACCAGCAAGCTTGGCAGGATCGATGCGCGCATCCATACAGGTTAGGATTGCAAATCCTCGCGCTGGTGGCATAGCGAGATCGCCCTTGTTGCCAAAGTCTCTGGCATAAGCCTCGTTGGCATTTAAGACTTCATCTAGAATCTTGCTCATGGTTTTGACCTCCGTCGCTCATGAATATTGAATAGCATAACTGGCTCCGGCGGTTCGTCAAATTTACCTCCGTATTCCAGCAAAATAGCATTCTCACACATGGGCATGAGTGTATATTGTGTAAATCAACAACCATATGAAAGGAAGGGTATGAAGCGATATTTGGCCCCCTCCCTTTGATGGGCAGAATAGCAAGTTCTCCTCCAGGCCTGAAGGATCGATGGCAAACAAGTGTTGGGTATCTCTCATTAATTATCATTATCTGGACAAACTACAAATGATAGTGCCTCACGAATGACCACTGGGCATTTATTGGATTTCGTTAATTTACGGTAAACTAATAGGTTATGAAGTAAACAATTTGGTCGGGAGTGATGCGATGCACACCCTTTCGAGATGCTTGATCTGCCTCATTTTCGCCTTGTCGGCGTTTGCACAAAGTCCTCAAGGCGGAGCAGTCGACGAAGTAGAGATTCGAAAAGTTGTTCAGAAATATATGGATGCGCGCGAGAACAAGGACGCACGGGCCCTAGAGTCATTATTTACTAGCGATGCTGACCAGCTAGTGTCTACAGGGGAATGGAGAAAGGGACTCGGCGAGATCGTTCGTGGAACACAGGCAAGTTCACAAAAGACAGGCGGGAAGCGCACCATTGAGGTGGTGTCTGTTCGTTTTGTCGTCCCAGGTGTCGCACTTGTGGATGGACGGTACGAGCTCAAAGACCTTGCAGGCGGAGGAGCACGCAAGATGTGGACCACGTTATTGCTCATACAGCACACCGATGGCTGGTATATAACAGCGATCCGAAATATGTTGCCGGCAGATCCTGTTCCGTCAAAATAGTTCGGATTTTATTACTAGGGACAGCTAAACCTATCTTCGCATTTGATTTAGCTCTATTTGAAGTTGAGGCTCTTCAGGCAGATGAGCTTTCAAGGGAGGTATTGATTACAATGCTAAAATTACTGAGGGGGAATTTTTGAGAGCTCACGATGCATATAGATTGAGGAGGTTCCAGAATTTCCACATGCACACTTACTGTCTGGATACGTACAACCCATTCAGGATCTCAAAATCCGGGAATGATTATTGGCATGAAATGAAAAGTTTAATTTCACAGGACGTCAAGGAGTTAAGATGAAGATTCGATCACGAGAGATGACTTCGGAGTCGGTATATCTCTCCAGACGCAATTTCATGGTGGGACTTGGCACCCTCGCGGGTAATTCTTTGCTGTTCGTGGGTCAGCTCTCGGCAGGGGAAAATACCCAAGAGCTGAGCAAGGAACAGACCCCTCTTAAATCAATTACCAATTACAATAATTTCTACGAATTCTCCACCGACAAAGAATCCGTAGCTCCACTTTCACAAAATTTCAAAACTTCTCCCTGGACAGTCAAGGTTGGAGGACTCGTGGAGAAACCCGCCACCTTCGATATTGACGATATTCGCAAAAGATTTCCCCAGGAAGAGCGAATTTACAGGTTACGTTGTGTCGAAGCCTGGTCCATGGTCATCCCGTGGATGGGGTTTCCTCTGGCATCCTTGCTGAAAGCCGTTCAGCCTTTGCCAAAAGCCAAGTACGTACGCTTTGAAACGCTGTACGACCCTAAGCAGATGCCCGGTCAAAAGAGCAGTTGGTACAAGTGGCCTTACGTTGAGGGACTTCGTCTGGACGAGGCCATGAATGACTTAGCAATACTTGCCACTGGACTTTATGGGAAGCCCTTGCCTCCCCAAGATGGTGCTCCAATACGTCTGGTCGTGCCCTGGAAGTATGGTTTCAAGAGCATCAAGTCTATTGTGAAGATTGATTTGGTCGAATCCATGCCGGTTTCGCTTTGGATGCAGGCCGCTCCAAACGAATATGGATTCTACGCCAACGTCAATCCAGATGTCAGCCACCCGCGCTGGTCTCAGGCCACCGAGAGACGGATTGGTGAGTTCTTCCGGCGAAAAACCCTGCCCTTTAATGGGTATGCCGATCAGGTTGCATCTCTTTATGCCGGAATGGACCTGCGGAGAAATTTCTGATGGCGCAACTCAGGAGGAGATGGCTTCCTGTTGTCACTCACATTGGTTCGCTTCTGCCGCTCGCCTCGTTAGCGTGGAAGTTTTTCCACGATCAGTTAACTGCCAATCCAATCCAATACATCACTTTTCGGACCGGAAAAGCTGCGCTGGTGCTTTTGATCTTATCGCTCGCTTGCACACCGCTCAGCACAATTTTCGGACTAAAACAATTGATTGGGCTGCGCAAGCCGCTTGGGCTCTATGCATTTACCTATGCCTCGTTACACTTCCTGACCTTCGTGGGTCTTGACTATCAGTTTGACCCGCACCTGCTTCAAGAAGCTATTCTCAAGAAACGTTATGCCCTGGTCGGGTTCGCAGCCTTCCTCTCCTTACTTCCCCTGGCAATCACTTCAACGAAGGGATGGATGAGGCGATTAGGCAAGAAATGGAAACAGCTCCATCGACTTATCTACCTCGCCGGCATCCTGGTGATTATTCATTTCGTGTGGTTAGTGAAATCCGATATTCGTGAACCGCTGGCTTACGGCGCCGCCGTCCTCTTTTTGCTGTTCCTCCGGCTGACGCCCGTAAAGAAAGCACTGGTAAACCTTCGAGAAAGGGTTGCCAATCGGCGCCGAGGCTACAACACAGCGGCCTTCCCTAAAGATCTCAATTAGCAACGGTCTCCTATCCAAAACGAACCCGATTAATGTGAAGCGCTAATCTCCCGGTGTTGCAAGGAAGCCGAGGACCTTGTTCATTACCGTTAAGGCATCCAGGATCGCTTCGTGGCCAATTCCATGAGTCGTCAGAAGTCCAGAGTTCTTCCAGACTCCGGCAAGATCTAAGGCGTTGTGGAATGGGAGAACAGGATCATACTTATCATGAATGATGAGTAAAGGCGGGGTTTCCAAATGCGGGACGATGTGAACTGCCTCGAGGCTTTCGATGCTTCGCTGAAACTTCTTCTCAAAGGAATGTTTCACACCTTCACGGATGCGATCTGAAAAGCCCAGCCTCTCGGCTAAGTAATCAATCGGACCTCTCATCCCATTGAGTGCTGAGAAGAAGACGGTCTTTCGAATCTTCAACCCTTTTTCCAGAGCCAGCAGCGTGGCCGCAGCCCCAAAAGAGTGCGCAACTAGGGCGTGAACGTTTCCTGATTTCTGTGCAACTGCGAGGATTGCGTCCGCATACTCCATGACATCGGTATGGCTGCCGGAAGATCGTCCGTGCGCGGGAGCATCAAAAGCAACGACTCGATAGCCAGACTTCACGAGCCTGTCGATCAGAGTCTTGAATCGAACCCCTCGACTACTCCAACCGTGCGCACATAGCACAGTTGGTCCACGTCCCCACTCCATGATGGCCAGATCATACCCTCGATGCATGAGAAAATAAGAATTCGATTGGGCCAACAGTTGAGACTCACCCGGAAAGGCGGCCGACCGTTTTGGCTTGGTGAAAAGCCATACTGCCGCACGAGTGGCCATTGCTGGCGAGATCTTTACAACTTGTCTAAATGCCCAGCGCAGGATCAAGATGACAAGGCGGGATAACCTGTCGTTTTCAAGGGGAATTTTTGTGCTGAGACCCATTATTCCCCTACTCTTCGACAGGATTGACTTTTTGTTCTGTAAGTAAGGGACATTTTGGTCAAGGAGGCAATGTTTGGAATGAATGGTGATACTAAATCATATTCAAACGATTTTGAAAGGGCCTAAAACTCTAAACCACCCTTCACCCGGTCCGACGTCCGTCGGACCACCCTCACGCGCGTTGGGGAGAGGGAGATTTTTCGCCGGTAAATGAGGATGCAAATCTATAGATAGGTCGCCCCGACGGGGCTGAATTGCTTCGCAGGCAAAACTTTCACCTCAAAAAAATCGCTTTTCAAAACTCCAACGGATCTCGCTTCAGGGCGCCAATCAGGGGTTTATTTAGAAACCGGATTAAGGGGGTCATCGCCCGGAAATATCGGGTCAAGAACTCTAACAGGCCTGGATCCAAAGCCTGTTCCGGTGGATGGGTGACACTCACCAAGAATTGCTTATGTCGGAGAAGATCTGCGGCTGGATGCGTGCGAGGGAAATCCTTTTGGAACCCTGGTTAACTGGTCGCCTTCCAGAGTTCCAAAGTATTCTTTGAACCGGCGTTCGGCTACAATCCTCCTTAAGATCGCCGCATTCTGCGCAATGTGGTTCCGAATTTCCCAGAGTTCTTTGGGACCCGGCATGTAGACTCCTCCCGCCACCAAGAGTTCCTCCGGAGATAGATGAACGTAAAATCCACCGCCTGCGTGCTTGGGAAGGTTTCGCGGGGTGAATAAGGCAGCAATGTGTGTTTTGTATGGAGACTTGTCGGGACTGAACCGAACGTCGCGATAGATTCGATAAATGGCTCTTCGCGGTTCGGTCACCATTTCTGGGGCAATGCGTATCAACTCAAGGTTCAGCGCCTGGACCAGTTCAACCATGGGTTGCCTGACTTTTTCGTCGTAGATTAGTTTATTTTTTTGAAACCACGGCCGGCGATTGTTTCGTTTGAGCCGGCGGAGAAAATCCAGCGCCTCCATCGAGAATCCTCGAAATGCTTTTCCTGCAGAATTCATCTAAATCCCTCCGATTGGGATCTTACATCGAAAGCAATTGGTTATTGGCAATCGTTTATTTTTTATTTGCTATTGGACACGTCTTTCTCTCGACGACAAATAGGAAATTACCAATAGCGAGTAAATCCCTGCGTTTCCATCAGGCTTCTCTGAGCCACCGCAAGATTTCTCTAAGCGACGGACGTTTTCCATACATCAGTGCCGCCGCCCGGAATATTTTTGCGGATCCCCGTATGGCTGCAGCAATTCCGAGGATTAAGACCAGGATCGAAATGATAATATCCAACTTGGGCACCTCAGCGGCACTGACACGTAAGAGCATGGTGACAGGAGCCGTAAGTGGAAAGAAAGAGAGTCCTCGTGCCAGCCATGAATTCGGAGATTCACTGATCGGTGCGAGCAGAAACATCGGAATCACGCTGGCCAATGTCCAGATGGCGGAGAGCTGAGCACTTTCTTGGGGAGAATTTCCCAGGATGCCCGTCCCAGCCATCAGACCGGCAAATAGCAGGTAGCCCAAAAGAAAGTAAACCACAGAGAGAAGCAGATTGGTCACGCTCACGTGAAAAAGGGCAAAGACGGTAATGGCCGGAAAAAATAACAAGCCCACATAGAAAACAACCTGCAGTAAGCCTGCCGCTCCCAGACCAATAATTTTGCCAACCAGCAACTCAGTGGGACGAACAGAAGACAAGATCACTTCGATCACACGATTCTGTTTCTCTTCCGCTATGCCCTGCAACAGGTATCCGGAGGAGAAAAAGATGGACATGGTTAGGAGAAGAAACATGCTGAAGGGTCCAAAAAATTCAGCCATTTCCTTGAATGACTCATTGGAGGCTTTTTCAAGACCTTTCTTGGACACCCTCACTTGCCGAATCATCCCCGGGGCTAAAACTCTTTTGACAATCTGAGGATCCATTTGGCTCTTGATTAAGCTGGCCCGGATGAGGGTGTAGAGGCGCCCGCGATCCATGGGGGTCAGATCTGAGAAGATTCCTTTTTCCGCTACATAACAAGCTATCTTTCCTGTCTCAAGATAATCTTTCTCGATCACATAAACGACTGATAGACTTCCATTCCTGAGATCACGTAATGCCTCATCCGGTTCAGTGTAGGAGAGGATCTTAGAATTTTTCCCCCGGAGTGGCTTTGCCAGTAGATTGGCGTCTGGAGCATTTTTGGCTGCCTCTGTAGCCAAACCACTCTCAAGACTGAAATCGATGAGACCAGACTGATCGACCACTCCTGTAGGGGCGGAATGGGAGACGTCGTTCTCCAAAGACTCCTGAGTCAGCAAACTCACGCCAATGATTCCGGCAAAGAGCAGCGGCATTCCGAACAGCACCAAGAGGTAACCTTTTCGTCTGACGGTAACAATGAATTCATGTTTGGCGATGATCCAGGTTTTGCGCATTGCCCTTTAGAGTAGAAGAGATTCGTTGGCAGTTTCTTGGTAGGAATGGTCCTATCCGAGAATCGGTCTCTAAGGCTCGCTCCTTCACTCGGCCTATGCCAGCGACCCTATTATTTTTTTGCGAGCTTGACAAAAATATCTTCCAACGGAGTGACCGCCTTTTCAAAGGTATCGACCTGAGCTCCTGACTCCACCAACCAGGAAAGAAGATCTCTTCCATTGGCCCCTGATGTTAAGAAAATTCGTGCCCCGCGACCCTCCGGCGAAACTTTCAAGATACACGGACAACGGCTGTAGTCCGCGTTGGACCGAACCAAGAATGAGTTGTCGGAATGACGCTGCCTCACTTCCTCTAGATTTCCGTAAAGTACCTGGCAACCGGAGTGGATCATGAAAATTCTTCGGCACAAAGATTCAACAAGACTCATCTGGTGGGTGGAAAGAATGATGGTCTTGCCAGCATCAGCCAATTCCCGAATCATCTCCAACATTACCCTGGCGTTGACAGGGTCGAGTCCGGAAAAAGGTTCGTCCAACACCAAAACATCTGGATCCGAAGCCACCGCCGCGATGAATTGAATCTTCTGCTGATTCCCTTTCGAAAGTTCCTGGATTTTACGATCCCGCACATCGCTCATTTCCATCCGCGCCAACCAATGCAAGACGTTGGCTTTGGCCTGACGTTCTGTCAAACCCTTCAATTGGACGAGGTACTGGAGAACTCCCAGAACTTTTTGCCGGGTATACAAACCCCTTTCCTCCGGAAGGTAGCCGACTCGGTTCTTATCGTCTTCTCCGAGTTTCCCCCCGAAGACCTCGATAATGCCTTCGTCAGGACGGATGATATCCATCATGAGACGAAGAAGGGTTGTCTTCCCTGCTCCATTTGGACCCAGTAGACCAAAGATTTCACCGGGTTCAACCGAAAAGGAGACGTCCTGAACCGCGGTTAAAGTTCCGAAGGATTTGTTAATCGAATGGAGGACGATGGAAGCATTTCCATTGTGCATAGACAGGCATGACTATAGCACCGGGAAACACGAGGGTCAAAGGCAGGCAGCGATATTCCGTTGTCGAGCATGTTAAGCGCCTGATGGCCGAAGCACGAAGAGGAAGGGATTTGTTATTGCTGATTGGCTATTTTTTATTGGCCACAATTCAAAGCTCACTCCACATAGGAGAAATAATCAATAGCAGATCGAAAATCGCAAATAACAAACAATCTCTAATTTTAACCTTCCTCTCAGCACCTTCGAAGGACTAGATCGACAATGCTTCAAAACGAAGCTGGCTTGGGGTTTCCTCCAAGACTGTTCATAATAAGCGCATAGTCATTGTAGAGAGTCATATATAAGGAATCCCCAATCTCTGGTTTCTTGGCCTTGCGCATGTTTCTTATCTTAATGTAAAACGCTTCCATCTGATCGATGGCCTGCAAAGTATCTGGGGGCTGACGCAGGAGAGCCGTTTCAGCATTTCTTAAATGAACTATCAAGCTGTTATAACTGCTGTTCCCTCCAAGGAATCCGCCTCCCCTGGCGGCTCCCTGTTCCGTATCCACTCGAGCGATCTCAATCAAGTTTAGAGCAGAAACCGAGACAACCAAGAACCCCCCCGGCAAGGTCGATGACTTAACATCAGGGTTAATCACCGACAGATCGCGAGGACCCGTTTTGGCGCTCAGCAGCAACCGAAACATTGGCAGCCAGTCTCGTTTGCAGCGTGAAAGTTAACAGCATTGACCGTGATTCCATCACCACTGAATTGAAGCGTAGCGCCCTCTTTGAAGTCGCTGCCTGTGAGGATCAGATCAATTGTCTGGTCCTGTTGGGCAGACCCAGGAGCAATACTCAAGAGCGTCGGTGGAGGAGTTGGCGCCGCTACTTCCAAATAGGAATAGTAAACATCGCGGAAAGAGCCTTCCAACCAGAAAACAGAGACTGCTGTATCGCTGAGCCCCAGCTTTGGAGTCCGGGACCGAACACTCGTGCTTAGGGAAATATTCTGCGCGGTGTCAAAATCAGCTCCCGAGTTATTCGAACTCAATAAATAGATTTCTTCAGCGGTGTTCGTTGGATAGTCCGAAGCTCCATCACCCCAAGCCAAGTAGAATCGGGTGCCCTTTCCTTTCACAGCTGGAGCGCTTGAGGGGGATGTATTATTTGAGAGATTCCGAACGACCTCGAAGTTGGCGCCGCCATCGACAGAACGCGTGAATAGAATTTCGTCTGCGTCCGGGGACACCCGATTATTCCATGCCACCCAAACGTTTGTTCCATCCGCATCCAGCGCCACGTTAGCCGACGTGCCGTTGTTGTTGGAAAGGTCCTTTACCGTTTCGAAACTGACGCCGTTGTCCGTGGAGCGGGTGAAGTGGATGTCACTCCCAGTTGATGTTCCTTCAACCCAGGCAACATAGACATTGGATCCACTTGCTGCGATACGAGAGCGACTAGAGCCCGTCGTCGGCGAGGTTGAAACATTGACTGGTGTCGAGAAGGTCGATCCTTTGTCGAACGAATGCGCCACAAAAGTGTCGGCAAAACCTCCCGTCAGGTCGAATCCGCTTTCTGCCAACTAATAAAAATATTCGATCCAGAAACAGCAATCGAACCTTGTCCGAAAGTTTGAATCCCGTTGGAACTCGTGAGATTTTGAGGCGCCCCAAAATTCTGTCCCCCATCTGTCGAGACTAAAAGGAAATCTCCACTGACCACTGTGTACATCACATAAACGTCATTGCCACTCGCTGCAATCTGAGGAGTATCTTCGGAACTCGTCAGGTTCACGGGCATTGCAAAAGTTCGCCCACCATCTATTGATCGAGCAAAGTAGATCCCGGGGCCTGGTCCAGGCACGGATGAGGCCCTCTCTGACCAAACCACATAGACGTTTGATCCAGTGCTTGCAACTTGAAACGACGATCTTTCAAAGGCTGGCGGAACACCCCAAACTGCAGCTGGAACCGAGAAACCCGATTGAGCTTCAAGAGTTTGTAAAGGGGCGAGTAGTGCCGCCATGAGAATAAAGAAAGCGATCATTCTCTGACTTGAGTTCAGCCTGAATTTGAAATGCATAAGAGTTTCACCTCAGTAGATTTTGACCAGAATAAAAATACAAAAGTGCTTTTCTTAAGATGTTTAAACTCTGCCGGGTGCTGAAACACGGATCGTACGTGCAAGATATTTGCGGTCGCGTGTAGAGCCTGCAATTTTGCTACCTAGAAAGCATCTGAAGATCTTCCGGAGATCCTCTTAGCGCTGGAAATTAGACGATGAATGTTTTCAAGGAGATTCACAAAACGGAATTTCAAATATGAAACTGGCAGGAAGAGAGGAAGCAGGAGGACCAGCGACAAAAAACGACAAGTGACAACAATTAGTGTGCCCTTTTTGTCACCTTGGCCGACAGAAGGAAATGAATAAGGGAATGTAAGAGAATAGATATATTCAAAACTAGATCATCCAGGAAAGAGGGAAAATCCAGACGAGAGACGTCACCGTATTCATAAATCAGCGCAATGACCCATGTATGAAAATTAAGGTGACAACTTTAGAGGTCGCTTCATTATTATATTCGCTCCTCACTCAACCTTCGGCATGCCTCTCCCCGATAGGAGTGGGGCTGGGGAGAGGGACAATTTTTCAGAAAATCCTACTTCGTCTGCATTAGGAATCACAAGGCCAAGAACGAGGGATATCCCCCCAGCGCGTCTAATCTTCCTCGCTTCCATTGTTTCCTTCTTGAATGACGAGCAATTCCGGGGATTGGATGTCGCGTATGGATTGCTCAATTGGGGCCAATTCAAGAATGTCCTCCTGTGCGGTTGATCCAAGTTCCTTGAACTTCCTGGCTGACACCAGAACCCGGCTCTCCAGAGAGCCGATGAATTTGTTGTAGGCGTCAACGCTGCTGCCCAGGTTTTTTCCGAGGCCCCGTAAGTGCTCGGTCAGAATCGCCACGCGCTCATAAAGTTCTTTGCCCAGGTCACTTATTTGCCGTGCGTTTTCAGCAATCCTCTCCTGGCGCCAGCCGAAGGCCACGGCCCGCAAAAGGGCAATTAAGGTCAGAGGAGTTGCCAAGATGACTCGCTGAGCCACTCCATCTTCGATGAGCTGCGGATCCTGTTCCAGTGCTGCTCCATAAAAAGATTCCCCCGGTATAAACATGATGACAAACTCGGGGCTTGAGTCCAGCCGATCCCAATACGCTTTGCTGCTCAGCTCCTGCAACCGGGCGCGGATTTGCCTGGCGTGGGCCTGCAGACAGAGGCGGCGGGAGTCTTCATCGGGGGCATCCAAAGCATCTAGGTAGGCCTGGATAGGGGCCTTCGCATCCACTACAATGTTTTTCCCTCCGGGTAAATGCACCGTCATATCGGGTCGCAGCTTCCCGGTCTCCGTCGAGAGGCTTTGCTGCTCTTCAAAGTCGCAATAAGGAATCATTAATGCCAACTCGACGACTCGCCGCAGCGTCAGTTCGCCCCAACGCCCTCGAACCTGCGGCATGCGCAAGGCTTTGACGAGGTTGCCCGTCTCCGCTTCCAATTTATGTTGTGAAGTCAACAGCGACTGTACTTGTTGAGATAAACTGCCGTAAGCTTCGCTGCGGGATTTTTCAATGGCCTGAATCTGCTGATCATATTTCTCCAAGGTTTCCCTGATGGGCGAAACCAAGGTTTCTACGGCTTTTTGCCGCTGATCCAGGTCGCCTTGCGCTTCAGACTGATATCGTTCCAGCGTTGATTTCGCCAGTGTCAGAAAGGTCTGGTTGTTCTCATTGAGAGCTTGGGCGGAAAGTGCTTGGAACATATTCCGCAACTGCTCTTCAGCATCTTTCAACTCGGGGATGGATCTCGCTCTTTCTTCGGCGGTGGCTCGGGCGTTTGATTCTTGAACCAGCTCTGCCCTTAGCTTCTCACACGCTACCTCAAACTCATTGAGCCTTTGTGAGAGTTGAGCAATTTCCTGATCCCGGCTCGTGATTCGTTCCAACAGGGCCGCGCCTTGCACTTTTGCCTCGGCCAGCTCTTCGGCAGAACGCTGCCCCATAGTGGCTTTAGTCAAAAGCCAGCCCGCGACGGCTCCCAGGAAAATCCCCAAAGCAAGACTTGATGCAACGACCATGCTGTCCATACGAGGCCTATCATTCCAAAATTGCTCAGATTATCGCAGGAGGGTTCAAAGACAAGCAAGTAAAGTCAATTGTGGACTGTCGGAAGTTGATTGTCGAGAGTTGCTTGAAGACTTTCGGGACTCCGGACCCTTAGGATCCATTCGCAATCGACAGCATCATTCCTCTGACAAAATCAATTTCGTCTTGATTCACGTCGTGTCCCAGATCGGCGTAAAGACGCTCAGTCACGTCAGCCTTTAGACCTCGGAAGACCGCGGTTGAATGATGGACACGTTCCTTGGGTATGTGAAAATCTGTCTCACTACAACCGAGAAAGACCGGAGTCCGATCTAAAAACCCTTTATAGTTTCGGGGCGTGCCCTCCGGACCAATCAAGCCTCCGCTCAGACCTGCCACCCCTCCGTATCGTCTCGCGTGACGAGCCACAAATTCCAGGGAGACACAGGCTCCTTGAGAAAAGCCCAGGAGCAAGATTTGGTTGCTTGAAATCCCTGCCGCCTCCAATTTTTCGAACAGTTGAGTCAAGACTGCCATCGCAGAAGAGATGCCTGGCTCGTTCTGTTTCAGCGGAGAGAGAAAGCTATGAGGATACCAACTATTCCCGGCAGCCTGTGGCGCCAGATAAGTAAAATCCGTCTCATCAAACAGTGTAGACAATTCCAAAATACTTTCAGCCGTTGCCCCTCTTCCATGAAGAAGGATCATTGCGTTCTTTGCGCTCTCCAGCGGGACACCGCGGATCAACAGGGGCTGACCTAAATGGGGGCTGGAAATGGATTGTGGACTCATAAACTTAATTTGTAGAAATTCTTACGTGCAGCCCAATCGCCGACTTGACTCTCACTTCCTGAGTTAGCGATCTTTGAATCACTTATCCGCATTATCCCCTAGCGTCTACCATGAGGAGCGGCAACATTTGCTCGATTTGTGCCCGTGTCGGTTCTAGCCACTGAGGCAGGCAGAGGCGGGCACCTAGTGATTCGACTGGCTCATCCACAGTAAAACCGGGAAGATCGGTAGCCACTTCGAAAAGGACTCCTCCCGGCTCGCGGAAGTAGATGGAGTGGAAATACTGTCGATCCATGACCGGTGAAACATTAAATCCCAGCTTTATCAGGAGCTCTTGCCAGGCAACCTGATTCGCCTCATTGTCCGTACGCCAGGCAATGTGATGGACAGAACCGGCAGCCACCTGGCCGCGAGACATTGATGGATGACAGAGTAGATCAATCCAACTATGGGCCTCTCCATCTCCAGCCTGGTAGCGGAACCGGTTGCCGCTTTCCCGGATCAATTGGAATCCCAAGGTTTCGGTTAAGAGACCGCCCGTCCTTTCGTATCCTTCTTCAGAGAGTGTTGCTCCATAGAGACCCCGGATCGCAAATTCTGCGGGAACAGGTCCACCCTTCCAAATTCTGCGGGAGTCCGCTGTTTCGGACACGACGATCTCAAGATCCAATCCATCTGGATCTTGAAAGCTCCAGACCTCTTCTTCAAAGCGCTGGACGGGGCCAGACACGACGACTTGAAACTTTTTGAGCCGTTCCAACCAATAATCCACTGAGGCCGTGGGAATAGCAAATGAAGCCACCGTAACTTGCCCATTTCCATTCCGCCCGCGGCGGGCGCCCGGCCAAGGAAAGAATGTCAAGATCGTGCCTGGCTGCCCTTGCTCATCTCCGTAATAGAAATGGTATGTCCCGGGATCGTCATAGTTGACCGTCTTCTTCACCAGTCGAAGTCCGAGGACACCGGTGTAAAACTCAAGGTTCCGCTGCGGATCACTGGCAATCGCTGTAATATGGTGGATTCCAAGAATTTTGGGTTTCATAACTTGGCCCTTTGGACCAATTCGACATCGATTCGGCAAATTCTCGCCGATGAAGGATCGATCTTTGCGACCACAGATTCACAAAGGAATCGTCATCCAGCCTGGCGGAACTCTGCCCTCTAGAACGACACCGCTTATTGCGGTCGGAGACCAGGATTGTTTAGCCGAATCCGGTATAAGCCCGTCTTCGCCGTCATGTAAAGGGTTTTGCCGTCAGCGTCGCCCCAATGACAATTGGCTGGATTCTCATTCGGTTTGATCGTTCCCAGGTGTTTTCCTTGAGGAGTCATGATCCAGATACCGCCGGGGCCGGTCGCATAAATAAACCCCCGGGTATCGACCTTGAGCCCGTCTGGAAGACCTTCTTCTTTTTCTGCCGTGACATCAAGCAGAACCCGGCCATTAGAAAGTGTCCCTTCTTCTGCCACATCATAGGCCATCCAAAGTTTATGCTCAGGGTCTGAATTAGAAACATAAAGGATTTTTTCGTCAGGTGAAAATGCCAGTCCGTTGGGCCGGTTGAGTTCCTTGACTCAGGAGTTGTAACTGCCCATCGGGTTTTATCCGATAGATCCCGGAAAATTCCAGCTCTTTGTCTTGCTCACTGGCCAGCCCATAGGGAGGATCCGTGAAGTAGAGACTGCCATCAGACCGGTAAACAGCATCGTTCGGACTATTGAGTTTCTTCCCTTCGTATTTGCTGGCGAGCACAGATAATCTTGCCGTCTTTTTCTAAACGGGTCACGCGCCGGTCGCCATGTTCGCAAATGGTTAATCTCCCCTGCTTATCGAGGGTCAGTCCATTGGAACCACTGTAGGCACTGGCATGCTCCGGAGGGCCGGTATATCCGCTTGGTTTGCGAAACTCAGTGACCGTTCCACTGGGGGTCCATTTCATGATTTGATTCCTGGGAATATCACTGAAGAGAAGGGCGCCACCTTCTTCGTTGATCCAAATCGGTCCTTCGATAAAGGCAAATCCGTCCGCCAATTTTTCGATCTTAACATCCGTCGGAAAAATCCCCTTCAACGCGGGATCAATTTCGACGATGGTCCCAGCGCCTGCGGGGACCGGAGAGGATGGGTGAGGACCTTGTCCAGGGGAAGGAGCCTGAGAACAAGTCATCAGAAAAAAGCAAAAGGGCAGAAGAACACCGATTCCAAGTATCCTTTTCATCGCGATTTCTCCATTGATTCGTTCAAAAAGTGTTGATTGCAGGAGCATGATGACTGAGTGAAAATTCATGAAAATAACAATGACCTTGAATCACTCGAAATTTGACTTCTCTTTGACTCTTGAATCATTATTCCACAGCTTTGTAGCTGAAGAATCAAGGCCAAAGGACAAAGACTCAAATTCTACACTCCAGGCCGTTGATTCTAGGAGCATCCGCCTGCGGAAATAAGATTGTAGGAGATTTGACAAGATGCATACGGGGGAGATGAAGGGTGTCATGATTGGAGCCGGGTTCTTCGCTCATTTTCATGCGGAGGCCTGGAGCCGCATGGATGGTGCGCGGATCACGGCCATTGCCGATCTCATTCCGGGTCGCGCCCAGCAATTCGCCGATCGATGGGGAATCAGCAGGGCCTACACAGATGCCGAAGCAATGATCCGAAATGAAAATCCCGATTTTGTGGATATTGTCACCCGGCCTGATTCCCACCCGACTCTCGTTTCTCTGGCCGCTCACGAAAGTGTTCATGTCATCTGCCAGAAACCGATGGCCGCCAGCCGGAAGGAAGCAGTAGCAATGGTTGAGGTCTGCGCCAAGGCAGGGGTACGACTTGTGATTCATGAGAATTGGCGCTGGCAGCCCTGGTACCGGGAAGTGAAGCGACTGATGGAGGCAGGAGCGGTGGGTAAACCCTACCAGCTTGCCTTTCGCATGCGCTCCGGCGACGGACTCGGTCCCGATCCTTACAAGGCTCAGCCCTATTTCCGCGAGATGCCTCGTTTACTCATTTACGAAATGCTCGTTCACCAGCTCGACACCGCCCGCTACCTGGCCGGAGAAATCCAGTCCCTTCATTGTCAGATCCAACGAATCAACCCTGTCATTCAAGGGGAGGACTATGCACAGATCCAATTGCTCATGGCTAACGGGATCCACGGATTAATTGATGCCAATCGTATCAATGGCCGGGAACCTTCCAAAGTCGCGATGGGATCTTTCCGGCTTGAAGGGGATCGCGGCATGGTTCGACTCACTTCTAGCGGGCGTCTTTTTGTTTCGGAAATTGGCCAGGAAGAAGTGGCTCACCACTTCCCTTCTTCCGAGCTTGGGTACAAAGGGGACAGCGTAAAGGCCGCTCAGGAACATTATCTCGATTGCCTGAAAACCGGAAACCCGTGTGAAACTGAAGGGGCGGAATATTTAAGAACGGTTGAGGCAGTGGAAGCCTGTTATCGCTCTGCGGCCACCCGACAGGCTGTGAATCTCATCGGTGCCGGGTAGTTAAGCGGCGTCGCAATGCTCCTCCCTCCACAAGCCTGCAGTCCCTCTCACTCCCGGCCGCCCTCCCGCGTTGGGGAGAGGGGAGCTGATAATTCATCTTTGTGATCCTCTCCACCGTTGGGAAGTAGGGGCCGGACAGAAGTCAGTGGGGCAGTTGATGCTTGACCTATGTAGTTTTCTCTTAAGGATGTTCGTAAGAGTATGGCAATTCTATTGGTGTAAATGCGGGGTTGAACGCGGTGGAACCAGTAAGTTACAGCATTGCAGTACTTCCCGGTGACGGCATTGGAGTCGAAGTCATGGAGGAAGGGCTAGCCGTTCTGCGTAAAGTTGAGTCCAAACTTCCTGATATCCGTTTCTCTTACGCGGATTACTCTGTTGGCGCCGGCGAGTATCTTCGCCATGGAGATCCCTTACCAGCAGGTACACTGGAGGCGCTGAAGCAACATGATGCAATCTTACTTGGCGCTATGGGGCTTCCTGACATTCGCTGGCCCAACGGGGTCGAAATGACCCCCCAAATTGACCTCCGCGAGCAACTGGATTTGTATTGCGGTTTAAGACCGGTTCATCTCTATCACAAAGACCACAGCCCCCTAAAGGGCTTGCGGAGCGGAGAGATCGATTTGCTGATTGTCCGGGAGAGCACGGAGGGGCTTTTTTCTGAGCGCCACAAGAAACATGGCGAGGGGGTCCAATGAAGTGTGTGACACACTGCGCGTGACGCGATTCCGATCTGAGCGATTGTTTCGGACTGCTTTTCAGCACGCCGCCCGGCGGCGCTGCCGCCTGACGTTAGTTGACAAAGCAAACGTCCTTCCGTCCATGGCATATTTCCGTCAGATCTTCAATGAAGTTTCCAGCGAGTTTCCGGGAGTAGAAACAGAAAAGATTTATGTGGATGCCGCCAGCCTATATTTGCTGCAGCGTCCTCAATCTTTCGATGTGCTGGTCACAGAGAATATGTTCGGAGACATCTTATCCGATCTTGCCGCTGGCTTGATTGGTGGCATGGGGATGGCTCCTTCGGCAGATTTGGGAGATCAGTTTGGAGTCTTTCAACCTTGCCACGGCTCCGCGCCAGACATTGCTGGTCAAGGCATCGCCAATCCCGTGGCCATGATTCTTTCCGTTGCGATGTTGTTAGACTGGCTTGATCATCCGAGTACGATTCGTGGTGCGTCATTCATTCGATCTGCGATCGAGTCAGTTCTGAGAGAGCCAGCCCATCGTACCCGCGACTTAGGTGGGAATCTATCTACTCGAGAGATGAGCGCCCGAATTATCCAGGAGATCGAAAAGCTCTAAGGGTGCGGCTTCACAAAAAATGGCCATTACCATGGAAAAAATGCAGCCTCCTCCTTATCCATTGGCCTTTCTGATCGGGCTGAACTCCTGGTTCAATTGAATCACTTTTCGTGACCACACCAACAGGAGAACCGCTCCTACCAGAATCAATCCCACCGAGAGTCCCATCCACAGTCCAAAGACGCCCCAGTTCACAATAAAGCACAGGATATAACCTATGGGTAAGCCCAATAGCCAATGACCGATCAAATTACAAATCATTGGCGTTCGAGTGTCCCCGGCTCCACGCAAGATTCCCGTAGCCACGACTTGAAGGCCGTCAAACAATTGAAACACGGCTGCAACATAAAGCAGAGTGACCCCTGAGTTGATGACCACCGAATTGGTGGTAAAAATTCGGAGAATTTGATGAGGAATGGTCAAAAAAGCCAATCCGGCCACACACATGAAGCAAGTGCCTAGACACAACGCGGTCCATCCCGATCGGCTTGCTGCTCTGGGATCCCCCCGCCCAATCGCCTGCCCTACCCGGACGGCTCCCGCAGAGGCAATTCCCAATGGGACCATGAAGGTAAAGCTGGCTGCATTTAGGGCAATGTGATGGGAGGCCAAGGCAATAGGGGTCAATCTCCCCGCCAGTGCCGTCGCGGCTCCAAACACCCCTACTTCCATGGTAATTTGAAGCGAAGCGGGAAGTCCCAACTTGATCAGTCTGACAGTTCGCCTGACATCGAGTCCCCATGCGCTTCTCCACAATCCGGATTGCGTGCGGCGGTCGTAAAGCCAGATGGCTGCCAGTAATGACAACGCCATGTAGATTCGCGAAAAGCAGGTTGCCCATCCAGCCCCTTCGGCGCCCATGGCCGGCGCCCCCAGGTGACCGAAGATGAGGATCCAGTTCCCGACGGCATTGACCAGGTTCGCGCTGATCAGGGAAAACATGATCGGCTTCACCTGGCTCATCGCTTGCAAATAGCGCCGGAATGTGGCGTACAGCAATAGCGGCAATAAACTCCATACGATAGCCTTCAAATAAGGGATGGCCTGTTTCAAAACGGCGGGATTTAATCCCCATACATTTAAAAGGGGGATAAAAATAAGCACCAGGAGCGAGAGTGGGATTGTCAGAAAAAGGCTGAGATAAACACCCTGAAAAAGAATGCGGTGACAGTCTTCCAGATGGCCGGCGCCAAAAGCTTGCGAGACTAAAGTGTCGAGTCCCAGCAATAATCCCATTCCAAAAATCGCCACGCTGAAAAACGTAATACTCCCCAGACTGACTCCTCCGATGGCTTCCGGTCCGACACGACCCACCATCATGGTGTCGATGATCCCCATCGTCACCCAGCCCAGTTCAGCCAAAACCACCGGACCTGACAAGCGGAGCATCGGTTTGAACTCTGCTTCGAGATCCTTCAGACCGTCCAATAGGCGCATTCAATTAAAGCTTTCTTCCTTTCCCCGCATCAAGGCGAGGCCATTAATGTCGGAACGTACCCGGTGCCGCCAGCCCCGGCTACAACTACCAATAATCCGTGGATCCCGAGGAAGTGCCCGCAGGAGACCACTGTCCCGCGACGGCTTCTTACTATCCTCTCCTTACTCTCGTGGAGGCCCCGCGAGGATGATTTCGATCGACCGTTCTCCACAATACTTGAGGATGTCTTTTCGCACTGCCTCCCTTAGCCGGACCATTTCCGGCCAACCTTTCCCTTGTGGCCAGAAAAGAGGGCCAAAGATGGCTTCAACAGATCCGGGTCGGGGAAACAGGGTCCCATCCCGAAATACAGCTCGCGTTCCTTTAATCGAAAGAGGAAGAATGGGGAGCCCGGTTTCGACAGCTGATTTAAATGCTCCCATCTGAAATGGCCGCAAGCCTGATTCGGAAGTAAAGGTGCCTTCAGGAAACACATGGATGGGGCTCCCCTCCTTGAGTTGAAGAGCGATTTGTTCTCCGTCTGAAGCGGCTCGGGAGGCTTCATTCCTGTCAATCAGCACAAATCCACATTTTCGAATGATCCTTCCGATCATGGGCCAGGAAGCTGCCTCCAGCTTTGCCACGTAACCGATTTCTGCAGGACATACCGACGCCACTATCAACGGGTCGACGTAGCTGGCATGGTTTGAAACCACGAGGAAAGTAGAATGTTCTTCCTGACTCTGGCGGATTACCGTAGCCAAGTGTTCCGCCCCAGTCACTTTGGGAAAAAGTCCAGTGAGCCGCAGAGCAATACGACATGTCCAACGAAGGACTTTTCGAGGAAGCCTCGACTTGGGGTAGGTCCGGATAGGTACGAGCATGACCCAACACAGCGCTAGAAATGAGATCAAAATCAAATAAGCATAGATACCAAATATTACATTTGCGAGACGCCGAAAGCCCAGGCCAGCCTGCCGGGTCCAGTTCTGGATCGTCATTCGCACCAACTGCCACCAAACGGGATATGACTTGTTCGTAAGCTGGCCATTCAAGAACATCAATTTGCAGGCGTCCCGCCGGATTTTTCCGCTGGACGTCTTGGGAACAGTCTGTGGCGGGACTAGAACAACCAAATCCGGAGGGACACCTAATTCAGTGTCGATTTTGGCGACGATTGCGGAGGCAAGATCATCTTTTCGGAGAGCATCTTGCTCCCGGGTCTCTGCCACAATGACTAATCGTTCCGTCCCCAGAACCTCATCTTTTGTGCCAATGGCAGCCACACATCCACGCCGCACTCCCGGAACGGCGGCTGCCAGTTCCTCGATTTCCTGAGGATAGAGGTTTCGGCCGCCTTTGATGATAAGGTCCTTGCTGCGGCCCGTAACATAAAGCTCTCCATCAGCCGTATAGCCCAAATCGCCGGTTTTGACCCAATCTCCCTGGAACACAGCCTGGGTCGCTTCCCGGTTCATAAAATAGCCTTGCATGGTCGAGGGACCACGGAACTGAATCTGTCCTTGAATCCTCTCGTCCAATTGTCGCCCATCCTCATCCACGATTCGGATCTCGTGTCCATGCAAGGCTCTCCCTACGGAGACAAAACGGAGTGAGGAGGGATCTGCAGGTTCGCAAGATTGAGCAATCCCTTCATGTTGAAATCGATTTCTCTCGATCCGGTCGACCCGAGGCGTGCTGCCCGGTGCTGGGAAGGTCAATGCAACGGATGATTCCGCAAGCCCATAAACAGGCAGAAAGGCATTTGGTGAGAACCCAAAGTGTTTGAATCGTTCCGTAAATCGCCCGAGGGTCTCGGGACTCACTGGTTCAGCGCCATTTAATGCCACACGCCAACAGCTTAGATCTAATCCCTCGATGGCACTCTCATCAATCCGGCGCGTGCAGAGTTCATAAGCAAAATTCGGAGCCGCTGAAATTGTAGCCCGATGGTGATGAATAGCCCACAGCCAGCGTTCCGGGCGACTCAGGAAAGCGAGTGGAGATAGGATGGCAATGGGAACGCCAAAGTACAACGCAGCCAGCCAGGAGCCAATGAGCCCCATATCGTGGTAAAGCGGAAGCCAGCTGACCGCCTTGTCCGTCGATTGAATCTCGAGTCCGGCACCGATGGCTCGAATGTTGGCCATCACATTACCCTGCGTTAGAACAACCCCTTTGGGGTCTCCGGTACTCCCGGAAGTGTATTGGATTAACGCAATGTCTTCGGCCCGCGCAGGGCGCCAACCGTCCACTTCAAGAGATCCAGGGGGCAACGGCAATTTTCCCCCTCCATCTAATCCAAATTCATCCACATTCACTACGGCAGAAAGAGTGGGAACAGTAGGCTGCAGCATCCTCGCCAGCTTTTCGGCTCGGCGGAAGGTGATCAGAAGACGAACCCGGGCGTTTATAAGGCTCCTGGATTGACGCCCGGCGTACTCTTCCAAACGGTCAACCCGGAAGGGCGGATAAATGGGAACTGGAATGCATCCGGCAAGCAGCGTCCCGAAAAAGGAAAAGAAAAAATCCGAACCGGTAGGAAGCATAATGGCGACGGTCTGCCCGGACTTTAGACCACGATCCATTAGTTTCCCGGCAACCGCCATCGCCCCGGATAGAAGCTGCCCATATGTCACCGGACGGATGGAGTCATCTTCAAGATAGAGTTGAACGTGGACCCGGTGAGGATCGGCAGCAGCATATCCGACTAACACCTCACCCAGCGTGTGAACTTGTGCTGGATCAAATTGCCTGTCGATCGATTTTAAATCTGAAGACAAAGACTCGCTTTGTCCAGTAGGCATTGCATGAGTTGCCTGCTTGTTTTAAATCAAGAGATGAGGAAATCATTCCCTCAGCACGAACCGCGGTCTTGACTAAAAGTGCTGCCAAATCGGCAGGGGTCCTGGCATCCTTATAGGCTTCGTCCGGTAAACGAGTCGAGAACTCATTTCCGAGCCGTTCGAGCAATTCCAGACGTTCCAGACTTCCCAATCCTAATTCCCGGTCTAATTCGGAATTTAAAGAAAGATGTCGCAGTGCGTGTTGTGCGCCCAGTTCAACGAGAAGCTGACGAATTATCGTCAGGACTCGCGTTTGCGCCTCGACCATGGATAGAGGGACAGGGTTTGCCATTAGAAGGGGAACGAATGACTCTTCAAGGCAGATCAAAACGACAGTCTAATTAATTATAGATCCCCAGCGACTGCTTCCTAATAGGGTTTAAAGGTTAGGATGAGAAATTACTTCCCCTGGTGCCCTTCATAACGCTCTTTCAGACTTTGGGGGAGCGGCGGGACTGGTTCAAACAAACCAAAAGAAAAGATTTGTGTGGCTGTCGCAATGGCAATGTATTGTTTTCCACCGACACTGTAAGTCATGGGAGAGGCAACAACCCGCTGGCCCATGTTGAAGTGCCAGAGCTGCCTACCGGTGCGGGCATCAACGGCGCAAAGGTACCCTTCGTTATCGGCATAAAACACCAATCCACCTGCTGTCGCAAGGGTGCCAGGCCAGGACTCCATGGTGTCTTTTATGGTCATGGGAACTTCCCAGCGAATATCTCCAGTCTGAATGTCAATAGCCCGAAGGAAGAACTGACCCGGTTCCGAGGGAATGGAATCTGCGGCCGTTCCATCATAGGCTTCGCCTTTAACGTAAACCCGCGCCGAGCTGTAATAGATGTCGCATTGTTCGATCGACATGACGTAGAGCAATCCCGTCTCTGGATTGTAAGAGGGCGAAAACCAGTTGGTAGCCCCTTTGACTCCAGGGCAGACCTTTTTCCCATCCGGTGTCGGATCCATGTCAGGAATTACCTCAGGGCGTCCATCGGGACGAATCCCTTTGGCCCAGGTGAGCTTCTTCACGAACGGTTTCCCCAGCAGCATTTTCCCGTTGGTGCGGTCCAACACATAAAAAAATCCGTTGCGGTTTGCCTGTACCAACAACTTCCGTGGTTTCCCCTGAAAGTTCGTATCGATCAAGACTGGGAACTCTTGGGCAT
This sequence comes from uncultured Acidimicrobiia bacterium, assembly GCA_963810905.1. Classification (GTDB taxonomy): domain Bacteria; phylum Acidobacteriota; class Terriglobia; order Versatilivoradales; family Versatilivoraceae; genus CAWBAT01. The sequence continues at coordinate 374,992 of CAWEPG010000002.1, forward strand.
CCCAATCATGAGTATCGTGGGGAGTAAATTGAAAATACCACTTCAGCTTGCCGGTCTCAGCATCGAGGGCAACCACACTGTCGGTATAGAGGTTATCGCCTGAGCGCATTTCTCCATTGAAGTCGGGTCCTGGATTCCCCACCGTCCAAATGACCAGATTCTGCTCTACATCAAAGGAACCTGACATCCAGGTTGGGCCTCCGGAGATTTCAATGGGATGCCCTCCCCAGGTTTCAAATCCCGGTTCACCCGGCCCGGGAATGGTGTAAAAGCGCCAGAGTTCCTTTCCGGAAACAGCATCCATAGCTGCCACATATCCTCGAATGCCCCACTCCCCGCCGCTGACTCCTACAATTACTTTACCGTTGATGGCCAGCGGCGCCAGACTGGCGGACATTTGGGGATATTTTTCCAGGTCACCATAGGGGGTATCCCACAAGAGCGCCCCGGTCTTGGCATGAAGTGCGATGAGATGGACATTACTGCTCACGAAGAATACCCGTTCACCCAGAACGGCGACACCCCGATTGGCGCCCTCAGCCTTGGACTTCGTATATTTGAAGTGCCAGAGACTGCGGCCTGTTTGCGCATCCAAGGCAAATACTTCATTGGAATTTGTCAGGTACATCACTCCATTTACAACCAAAGGAGTGGTCTCGATATATTGGGCGTCCTTAATGCTGTAAGCCCATTTGGAGACTAGACTGCCCACATTTCCCGTATGAATCTGCTTCAAAAGACTATAACGGCGGGAGGCAAAGTCCCCCGAATACGTAAGCCAGCTGTCGGCGGCTGGTTTGAGCAAATCTTGGTAGGTCACCCCAGCATGGACAGGTAAGGCAATCAGAACGAGCAAACAGAAGAATTTTTTCATGGTTCCTTTTCTTTCCCGTGTTCGAACGTTTTGATCTTTTCAGCCGGCATACCCAGCGTTTGGCGACTAAGAAACGCTAACAGATTCTGTAACTCCGAATCAGTCAAATCCATCCGTGGCATTAAAGAGTCCTGATGGTGGATGACTTCCACAAGGTCTTTTTTAAAGAGTAGGTGGTACATTCCTGTGGCATCGAGAATTTGAATACTGAAATTGCTGTTGTTCTTAGCGACTCCGGAGATTCGCCGGCCATCCCGAGTCAGCACCGTAACTGACGAGAATCCCGGTTCGATGACCAAGTTAGGATCTTTGATCGATTCTGTCATTTTTTCGACGGGCCGGTTCCCCCCAATCGTGGAGAGATCTGGACCGATCAAACCTCCCCGTCCGCGAATCATATGGCATTGAGAACATTTCTTTGCGCCATAAAACAGACTTTCGCCAGCCAGTACGTCCCCCGGAACATTTTGTTCCGAGGCATTCGCATTCAAGCTGCGAACAAAAGAAACCAACTGCCAGAGTTGCTTCTCATCGAGCGCTGAAGGGGGCATGACACTTCCAGACACCCCAAACTTAATAATGTCGAAGATTTTCTTGTCGGTCTTTTCCCGCACTCGAGAGTTGTCCGCCAATTTGGGGCCTCGCCCGCCTTGCCCTTTTGAACCGTGGCAAGATCCGCAGCCAGACTGAAATGACTCGCCTCCGGCCGCAACAGCGGCTTTGTCCAATGCGAACGGATTCCGGACTTCCGGATCAGAATCTTTTCCTTGACTGAGGAATCCTTGCGCACCCAGGAAATAGAGACTCCCAATCAATATCAAATGTCGCCAAGTCGCCATAAGGCCGTAAGGATATCGGAAAAAAGGAGGAAAGGAAACCGCTGAGAAGGGAAGGAAACGACGATTGCTGAATGTCGATTGAAAAATTGGGAGAGTTTGCATCCACCCATTTTCGGAATGCGGGTTTAGTGGAGATCCTGCAAGACATCGCGGACAACCTGCAATGCCTCCTCAATCTGATGGCGGCTAATATCTAAGTGGGTGACGGCACGAAGGCAGTTGGGAGAAATAATACTCATTCGCAGGCCGCGATCCAGGAATCGGTCAGAGACCTCTTGCGACGAGCGCCCTGTTTTAGAGACGTCGAGGATGACAATATTGGTTTCAACCTCATTGGGATTTAACTTCAGATTGGAAATCTCTGCCAGCCCATTCGCCAGCAACTTGGCATTGGCATGATCTTCCGCGAGTCTTTCAACATGATGCCGCAAAGCATAGATGCCAGCCGCCGCGATAATTCCAGCTTGTCGCATGGCTCCACCAAGCCGTTGCTTCCATTGCCAGGCCTCGGTGATGAACTCTTTGCTGCCAGCCAGAACTGCTCCTACAGGGGCACCCAATCCTTTGCTCAAATCAATCCAGACGGAGTCAAAAGTTGCGGCATATTCCTTGGCCGGAATTTTTGTCTCCACGACAGCATTCAGCAATCGCGCCCCATCCATGTGTGTGTGTAAGTGATACTCTCTTCCTACCGCGCAAACTTCCCGAATTGTCTCCAAGGGCCAGATGGTCCCTCCGCCCATGTTGGACGTCTGCTCCACCGAGACCAGGCGAGTCTTAGGTTGATAGCGGCTGAAAGGGCGGATCGCTGCTTTCAGCTGAGCTGCCGAAAAAACACCTCTTTCTCCGTTGAGTCCCTGAATCAGGGACCCAGAGAGTACTGCCGCCCCGGCGCCTTCCGAGTTCAAGGGATGAGCTGTGCGGTCGAGCAGAATTTCATCGCCGGGACGGCAATGCAATCGGATAGAGATCAAGTTGCACATCGTGCCGGATGGAAGGAAGAGTGCCGCTTCTTTCCCCAAGAGATCAGCCACCATTTCCTGTAGAAGATTGACTGTCGGGTCTTCCCCTTTTTGTTCATCTCCGACTTCGGCGTTGCACATGAACTGCCGCATGCCCAACGTTGGCTTAGTGAGGGTATCGCTGAAGAGGTCGATCTTAATGTCTCGAGGCATTGTTTCAAGTCCTAGGAGCTATCGTCTTTACCGCTTTGTCATAGTGTAGACCACCGCACAAAAGAGACACAGAGGAAAACAGCAATGGCTTGCAAGAACAAATGATGACTCGCAACGAAGAATTCTAGGAACAGTGCGGAGATTGAATTAGAGATGATTATGAGGCAGTGTCCGTTTGATACTCACAACGCGGCGACGAGGGATTGGCTCTTGAGCGAGTTAGCTGTTCTCGTCTTGGGGCTGCTTCGTTGCTTTCCATTTCAACCAATCGTTAAGCAGCGAGAGGCTACCGGCCTTCACCCCGAGAGACTGATAGCCATCCAACCGGTAGTTGACCCAAGCCACTTTAACATCAATCCAAAAACTAGATTCTGGACTATCCGGGCTGAAACTAATCTCAAGCATTCCACCAATTGCGACAGGTCTGAGAAGCTTTAACGACAGTCCTTCCTCACTACGATTGATTAAACACGTCCGCTCTTTGAAAGCGACGCCGAACATATCGTTTCCCGCTACCAGGATCTGAGAGGAGTCGGGGGTTCTGAAATGACTCCTTTTCTCGCGTCGCAATGGACTCCCCTTGAGTTGCGATGACCTTCCCTTAGGAATCGAAAATACTGCTATTTGACATTAGTGGAGGCTGGAAAGAAAGCTAATTTTGAGAATTTATGAAAAAAAATTAATTGAACCTTTAGTGCCGGTGATCCTCTTCGGAGATGAGCGGATTTGAACGGCTGTCTTGAAGTGCATGGGAGCCAGACCAAAGGGTTGCTGCTCTTGGACATTTATTAATGGCTTTACTCGAATTACTTGATTACTCGCAAAAATCAATTTATCCTCTTGCTTCCGTTCACTTGTCTCTTCATCTGAAGACGACTCTAGGGCCATCTGAATTCCTAGGACCTTTACTTTACAATGGCTATCCCCCCGCGAACTCAGCTTGGACCTTATGAGATCCTTTCGCCCCTAGGTGCTGGAGGAATGGGCGAAGTGTATCGGGCCCGGGACACACGACTGAACCGCGACGTCGCTATCAAAGTGCTTCCTTCCTCATTTGCCCCGGACCAGGAACGGCTGCGCCGCTTCACCCTGGAAGCCCAGTCCACCGGTGCTCTCAATCACCCTCACATTCTGGCCATCTACGATCTCGGCACCCATGAGGGGCTGCCTTACTTGGTCACGGAACTGCTCGAAGGCGAGTCCTTGCGCGAGCGGCTGAAGCGCGGAAAACTTGGCGTACCAAAGTCAATCGACTACGCCCGACAGATTGCCGACGGGCTGGGCGCAGCCCACGCCAAGGGCATCACCCACCGTGACATCAAGCCAGAAAACCTTTTCGTCACCAAAGAAGGGCGGCTGAAGATTCTGGACTTCGGGTTGGCCAAGGTCACTTCACCTTTACCGGTTGCCAAGGATGGAACCCTTTCGCTGGAGACCTCGCCCGGAGCGGTGCTGGGCACCGTGGCTTATATGTCCCCGGAACAGGTGCGGGGTCAGGCAGTTGATCATCGATCCGACATTTTCAGCTTTGGCTGTGTGTTGTACGAGATGCTAAGCGGGCAGCGGGCGTTCGGAGGTCCCACGCCGGCTGACACGATGAGTGCGATTTTGAATGAGGATCCTCCGGAGCTGGCCAGCTTCGAGAGTGCACTGCCTCCGGCGCTGGACCGAATGGTGCGCCACTGCCTGGAGAAGAACCCGGAAGAGCGATTTCAATCCGCCCGTGACCTGACCTTCGCACTCGATTCACTCTCGCAGATCTCCCAAACTTTTTCGGGAAGTGGGACGAAATCCGGGTTCCCGGTCAAAGGGAGCCGCCCGAATTTTTTGGGGGGATGGGTAATCGCTTTCGGAATTTTCTTGTGGGCAGCCACAGGCGTGATCTCTTATTTCATTGGAGCGCACAGCGAAAGGCGGCCGCCGCCGGTCTTTCAGCGCCTCACTTTTCGTCGCGGCGAGGTTTCCTCGGCCCGTTTTGCTCCAGATGGTAACACCCTGGTGTACTCCGCTTCATGGGAAGGTGAGCCAACCGAGATCTTTTCCATTCGATTTGACAGCCCGGAATATCATCCCCCCGTTGTCCCTAGTGCAAGCTTGTTATCGGTATCGGCAGCAGGGGAAATGGCCGTCCTACTCAATCCGCGCACTGTTGCTTTTCAAACTACCGGTACCTTAGCACGAGTCCCGTTTTCGGGAGGCGCTCCGCGCGAGGTTCTCGAGAAAGTGCAATGGGCCGATTGGTCTCCTGATGGGAATCTTGTGATTGTGCGCGACGGAGAAAAAGGCAATCAATTGGAGTTCCCGATTGGGAAAGTCCTTTACCGAACAGCGGGGTTTATTTCTCACCCGCGATTTTCCCCGACCGGGGACCGCATCGGATTTATTCACCATGTTCGTGCTAATGACGACTCTGGTGAAGTGACGGTTGTGGATATGAATGGGCAAATCAAGACTCTCACCCAAAAATGGGGCTCAGCTTGGGGCCTATCATGGATGAAGGCTACTAACGAGATTTGGTTCACCGCAGCGCCGGGTGGAAGTAAACGGGAACTGTTAGCTGTGACGTTGTCAGGAACTCAGAGGACGATTTTGCCCCAGACCGGCAACCTTACACTGGAAGATATTTCCTCTAGCGGGCGGGTGCTGCTCAACTCTCTCAGCCAACAGATGAAAATGCGTTTCGTTGGGACTGGTGAAAAAGGGCAGCGGGACCTTTCTTGGATGGACTGGTCGCTGGCCTCAGGTATTTCCAAGGATGGGAGCGCCGTCGTTTTTTTTGAAAGTGGCGAGGGCGCTGGTGAGCATATCGTGGGCTATTATCGAAAAACCGATGGTTCACCTGCAGTAAAGCTGGGAAACGTGAGCCGGCCCAGACTCTCACCGGATGGTAGATCGGTAGTGGCCATAGATGAATCAAGAGCGGACTTGGCAATTCTTCCCGTAGGTCCTGGAGAGGCGCGGCGCCTGGATCTGCCGGGTTACACCGTGGTCTTCGTGGAATGGTTGCCGAACGCTCAAGGGGTTGTGTTTCTCGCTAACGAGGCAGGGCATGGCTTGCGTCTATATACACTGGATATCAGTGGCGGCTCCCCACGCGCAATCACTCCGGAAGGTGTAGCGGCTGCCGCTTCGATTCCCGTCGTCAGTCCGGATGGTAAGTACGCAGTGGCGGTCAACTCTTCCGGGCAAGTCATGCTATGTCCGGTAACCGGCGGAGACCCCGTGATTTGTAAAGGGATTGAACTCGGAGAACGGCCTTACGCCTGGAGCACTGACGGCACTTTTCTCTACGTGATGAGCAGAGGATCATTACCAGCGAAGGTACACCGCGTGAATTGGAAGTCTGGCCAAAGGGAGTTGTGGAAAGAAGTGGCTCCACCCGATGCCGCCGGAGTCCCCGATATCAGCGCTCCGGTCATCACACCGGACGGCTTGTCCTACGCCTACTCCTATCGTCAGACGCTATCTCAGTTGCATTTGGTTGAGGGACTGAAATGAACCTGCCAGCGGGGACTCGTTTAGGACCCTATGAACTGATCGCTCCGATCGGCGCTGGAGGAATGGGCGAAGTGTATCGGGCCCGGGACACACGACTGAACCGCGACGTCGCTATCAAAGTGCTTCCTTCCTCATTTGCCCCGGACCAGGAACGGCTGCGCCGCTTCACCCTGGAAGCCCAGTCCACCGGTGCTCTCAATCACCCTCACATTCTGGCCATCTACGATCTCGGCACCCATGAGGGGCTGCCTTACTTGGTCACGGAACTGCTCGAAGGCGAGTCCTTGCGCGAGCGGCTGAAGCGCGGAAAACTTGGCGTACCAAAGTCAATCGACTACGCCCGACAGATTGCCGACGGGCTGGGCGCAGCCCACGCCAAGGGCATCACCCACCGTGACATCAAGCCAGAAAACCTTTTCGTCACCAAAGAAGGGCGGCTGAAGATTCTGGACTTCGGGTTGGCCAAGGTCACTTCACCTTTACCGGTTGCCAAGGATGGAACCCTTTCGCTGGAGACCTCGCCCGGAGCGGTGCTGGGCACCGTGGCTTATATGTCCCCGGAACAGGTGCGGGGTCAGGCAGTTGATCATCGATCCGACATTTTCAGCTTTGGCTGTGTGTTGTACGAGATGCTAAGCGGGCAGCGGGCGTTCGGAGGTCCCACGCCGGCTGACACGATGAGTGCGATTTTGAATGAGGATCCTCCGGAGCTGGCCAGCTTCGAGAGTGCACTGCCTCCGGCGCTGGACCGAATGGTGCGCCACTGCCTGGAGAAGAACCCGGAAGAGCGATTTCAATCCGCCCGTGACTTGACCTTCGCCCTCGAATCCCTCTCCCAGATTTCGCAGACGATGAAAACCAAAGAACAGGGGCTCGCTCAGCTTGCACCGCGGCGCTGGGCAAGATGGTTAGTAGCTGGAGCCATGGTTCTCTTGTTTGTGGCAGGAATGTTTCTTGGCAGGGAATCGGTGAAACCATCTGAATTAAAGTTTCACCGGCTCACCTTCCGCCGCGGGAGAATCCACGCTGCGCGATTTGCTCCAGACGGCAACACCATTGTTTACAGCGCTGCCTGGGAGGAAGAGCCCATCCAGATCTTCGCCATTCGAGGAGTCGGGCCTGAATCGCTTCCTCTCGGGTTCCAAGGCGCCGGGCTGTTTGGCATTTCCTCGAAAGGTGAACTGGCCATCGGTCTCAATCTTTTGCCCACCACGACCTTCGTTTCAGAAGGCACATTAGCACGGGCGCCCTTTTCAGGCGGAGCCCCACGGCCGATCCTAGAGAAGATCCGCTTTGCGGACTGGTCTCCGAATGGTGGCGAATTAGCGGTCGTTCGGGAGACAGAGAAGGGATACCAAATCGAATACCCCATTAGCAAAGTCCTCTGCCAGGGCCCTTCCGGTGGCTACATCAGCGACTTGAGATTTTCACCGGATGGTCTTCACATCGCCTTCATGGAGCATCCTACCTCGAGCTCCGACGGCTATGTGGCCCTTGTAGATCTGACTGGTCAGAAAAGAACGCTGACCAGTCACTTCGCCGGCGATGCTCGAGGCTTGGCATGGTCTGCAAAGGGAGATGAAATCTGGTTCACAGCAGCTAAAGGTGGCGCGCGCAACGAACTCTTGGCTGTAACGCTGAGTGGTCGAGACCGTGTTCTTTCCAGCCAGGTCGCGCAGTTGGTATTGCAGGATATTTCTCGCGACGGACGCGTCTTGTTTATCGCCAACATGGATTACCGGACCAAAATCTTGTTTCGTGGCACGGGAGACAGCCGTGAACGCGAACTTTCCTGGATGGATTGGTCTCAAGTCAGGGACATCTCTCATGATGGCAAGCAAATCACATTTGACGAGTCTGGAGAAGGAGCACGGGATGAGCCTTCGTGCTACCTTCGCGAAACGAATGGGTCCGCCGCGGTTAAACTAGGTCCTGGATTTGCCCCTGTCCTCTCACCGGACGGGCAATCGGTGCTGGCTGTTGATCAGACCGCGTCCGGGATAACCGTATTCCCCGTCGGCCCTGGGGAAATAAAAAATATCAACCTCAAGGGATTCGTGATTGAGCGCGTTTTCTGGCTCCCCAATGGGAAGGAAGTTCTGATTGGTGCTAACGAAGCGGGCCATGGCTCGCGCATTTACCGTATGCCCCTTGAGATCGGAACGCCAAGAGCCATCACCCCTGAGGGCGTATCGTTAACTCGCACGGGTGTCTCTCCAGACGGCAAATACATTCCCGGGGCTCGTGCGTCAAGCGACAAGATGCTGCTGTATCCTGTCGACGGAGGGGAGCCTCAAGTCGCTGAAGGTGTTCTTCCGGGTGAATGGATTGCTAATTGGAGCTCCGACGGGACGGCGCTGTTCGCCTACCGACGCAATGAAACCCCTGTAAAAGTCTACCGGGTAGACCGGAAGAGTGGACGCCGCGAATTGGTCCAACAGATCACCCCTGCCGACCTGGCGGGGGTGAATGTGGCTTCTACGATTAAGATGACTCCTGACGGTAAGGCCTACGCCTACTCGATCTCCCAAATGCTGGGAGAACTGCACATGGTGGAAGGATTGAAATAAGTCCGATTCCCGAAGTTGCTTTATTATCCGAAGGATAGGGGTAGGGAGAGCGTCGGGCTCCCCCTCCCTCCGAACCGGACAGGCGGCTCTCCCGCATCCGGCTCTCCAGTCGGTGGTTCACCTTCTCAAGGATTGACAGGCCAAGGCATGGGCTGCTACCAGAGAGAACAGCCCGTGCTCGGCAAAGAAGCGATTGGGCCAACGATGATGGTCGTTGCCACGCCCCCGGCCTTTACCTCCCGACCGTTTGCGCAGCAGGCTCCGAAGGCGACCGCGAATCCAGCGATCTTCATCTGGAAAGACGGTTTTACCGCTATGTTTGAAGTATTCAAACCAGCCCTTCAGTGTCCGGTTGAGGTCTTCGATGACGACCTTCAAGCTATGTCCGTTGGCGCGTCGCGTTTTGTCACGAATCGTGTCCCGAAATTTCTTCCGGCTCTTCTCCCGCGGCCATCTCCGGCCTCGGTCGAAGCGGTAACCCAGAAAGTCAAAACTTTCCTTCTGCGCATCCACGATCCGGGTCTTGACCGGATGCAAGGTCAGTCCCGCTGTCGCCGTCCATTCTCGCACCCGCTCCAAGGCTCGCTCGGCTTCCTCGCGGCTTCGGCACAGCAGCACGAAGTCATCTGCATACCGCACCATCTCCACCCCGGCCTGTTCCATCTGGTGGTCCAGAGGGTTCAGATAGAGGTTCGACAGCAGCGGACTTAGCACGGCTCCTTGCGGGGTTCCCCCCTCTGGAGTCCAGCTCTTCATGCCGTCCAGGATCTGTTGGTTCAAGAAGGCCTCCACCAGACCGAGGACTCGCCCGTCCGACACCTTCTCCGCCACCTGTTCCATCAGCGGCTCGTGCGGGATGGTATCGAAATAGCTTTTCAGGTCGGCGTCGACAATCCAGGTGTAGGCCTGTTTCAGCAGACCGTCCACCCGGCGCAGGGCATCCTTGCACCCCCGGTTGGGTCGGAATCCGTAGCTCTGTTCGGCAAAGTCCCGTTCAAAGATCGGTTCCAGCACCAGCCGCATCGCCGCTTGCACGACCCGATCCCGAACCGTCGGGATTCCCAGCGGCCGTTTTTCCGCACTCCCCGGCTTGGGTATCCACACCCGTCGTACCGCCTGCGGCCGGTAGCTTCCCTCCCGCAGTTGTTCCGACAGGCGTTTGAGGTTCTTCATCAAGTCGCGCTCGAAGTCTTCCACCGTTTGGTGATCTACGCCCCCTGCCCCTCCGTTGGCTTTGACCTGCTGGAAACCCGCCCACAGCGTGCGCTCGGCATAGATCTTGTCCATCAAGCTGAACCATTTCCCTCCTTTGACCCCCTCTTCGAGGGCCGTCAACATCCGTTCCGTCCAGACCGAAGGTTCCACCCAGGCCCAGCGAGCCCGAATCTCTCCGGCTTGTTTAGTCTCTTCCGACACTGCCGCCGGTTTGTCTTCCTTCTCTCTGTCGGTCACGTCTCCACCTTCCTGCGTCCCTTCGCTCCATCCCCGTTACGGGACTTCACCGCTACTATGGACGCTCTGACTCCTGCTGATCCGGCTCTTCGGTCCTCACCGCAACATGAACACCGTCTCTGCTGACCCGCAGGTCTCCCTGATTCACGTGTCTGACCTTCCGATCCTTCCGTCTCCAACCACCCCCCAGGCCCTCGACGCCGATTTCGCACGCTACCCCTCATCTCGCCGAGTCTCCCGCTTGCGCAGGTCTAGGCTTCACCTTTCTCTAGCAGGCTCGCCGACTCTGACAGGCCGAATCGAGTTCGTTATCCTACGGATGGATCGTTCACCTCCTGTTGCTCCCCACCCCGCCTCGCGGCGACGCAGTTAGCAGTCGGTTACAGGCCGGAGAGCGTATACCTGAAGAGGACTTCCACCTCTCCAATCAAACACGCTTTCAGGCGCACTGGAGCGGGCGCTCCCGCGCACGCTCAGTCAGTAGAATCGCAGACATCCTAATGCGATTTCCGTAGCACCACGGCGTCTCAGAAAGACACCGAAGCAGGACACAGGGACATCCCCCTGCACCCCCTTAAAAGGGGGAATACCTCGATTGCCTTCATCACCTACTGTCCACCGGCTGAAGCAATGACGTATAAATCAAACTTTCATAGTCTCCCCGCATAGCTGGGGGTTCAGAAAAATGGAATTTACGGCTCCCCTCGCTGGGTGGCGTAAACATCGTGGTGTGATGTCTCCGATTCCTAATACCAGCGGACCTAGCCCAATCACACAAAATCCCGCTGCTCAGATCTTACCCCAGTTTGGTTCATTTGACAGATCCACTTCAGCATATTATGAGTAATGACCACTAGAACTGTCGATGGCAGGCCAGAGCTTGCTTTCGCTTGGTACAGTTTGCGCGCGATCAAGAACTGTCGGTCAATATTCCATTCGAACCCTTCAGGCTATTGAAGGAGAAGCCTAAATATGCCATTCGATCTGGATTTCATCGCAGGCGAAACCATTACAAAACAGAAATATGACCCATCATACGAGCGTTCAGGAGCGGATGATCACCTTCTCGATGCCTATTCTCAAGCCGTCATCACTGTGGCCGAGAAAGTGAGCCCCTCGGTGGTGAGCATCGAGGTTCGACAAGATCTCAAGGGGAAAAAGAGGGGTTCCCATCTCCCCGGAGAAGGCCGAGGGAGTGGCTCCGGCTTTATCTTCACGCCCGACGGATTTATCATGACGAATAGCCACGTGGTTCATGAGGCATCTCAGATCGATGTGACTTTGCCCGAGGGAAACCGCTACCGAGCCGAGCTGATTGGAGATGATCCGGATACGGACCTGGCCATTCTTCGGATTACTGCCCCCAGCCTCGTTCCGGTGTCTCTGGGAGAGTCCAAGTCGATACGGGTTGGCCAGTTGGTTGTGGCCATTGGCAACCCGTATGGTTTCCAGTGCACCGTGACGGCCGGCGTCGTTAGTGCGCTCGGACGATCTCTGAGAACTCAATCCGGAAGGCTATTGGACAACATCATTCAAACGGACGCTGCTTTGAATCCGGGGAACTCCGGAGGACCGCTGGTCACTTCAAGAGGAGAGGTTATCGGAGTGAATACTGCCGTCATTCTGCCGGCGCAAGGGATCTGTTTTGCCACCTCAATCGACACGGCCAAACATGTGGCGAGCCATTTGATTCGCCACGGTCGAGTCAGTCGCAGCTTCATCGGATTGGCAGGACAAAATGTGCCGATTCCCCGCCGCCTGGTCCGCTTCTACAGCCTGATGTCGGACACCGCTGTCCTCGTCATCTCCTTGGAGCCAGATGGCCCGGCCATTCAAGCAGGCTTGCAACAGGGAGATCTCATTGTTGGATTGGACGACCACAGCATTTACGGGATCGATGATCTTCACAAGCTATTGACCGAAGAGCGCGTTGGAAAGAGATCCTCCATCACGCTGATCCGGGGCACCGAGAAGATAGATCTGTATATCATTCCGAGAGAGAGTTGAAATTGGCGTTTGGCTATCGATTTCACGTGTCCGAAGACATGCCTACAGCGGATGTTTTCGTCAACACGAATTCATCTGTCCGCAGACATGCAAGCAGCGCATGTCTGCGCCAGCCCCTCACCTTAACTTCGACCCTTGACCTTTGACTTTCGACCTTAATTGTAATTTACGCCCAGTAATTCCTGTCGAGCGAGCGGTATTGGATGGCCTCGGAAATATGGCGAGCTTCGATATTGGGAGAATGTTCCAGATCTGCAAGGGTTCGAGAAACTTTTAAAATGCGGTCGTAGGCGCGAGCACTCAAACCCATTTTGGTCATGGCATGTTCCATGTGCCGCCGAGAGTCATCTCCAATCTCGCAATGCCGGCGGATTTGCCGGGGTGACATCTGGGCGTTGCAATAAATGTTCTGCCCGCGAAAACGTTCTTGCTGCAATTTTCTGGTTTCCAGAACACGTTGCCGGATCTCCAGAGAACCCTCTCCAGGGGTCTTACCGGCCAAGTCCGCATATTTCACCGCGGGAACATCGATATGGATATCAATCCGATCGAGGAGCGGCCCGGAAATTTTTGAAACATAGCGCTGAATCTGGGCGGGGCTACAGGTGCACTCTCGGGTGGAGTCGTTGAAATAGCCGCAGGGACAGGGATTCATGGCAGCCGCGAGCATGAATCTCGCCGGAAAGGTCAGTGAGGTCGTCGCCCGAGCGATAGTCACATGGCCGTCCTCCAAGGGTTGCCGCATCACTTCCAAAACGTTTCGGGCAAATTCGGGAAGCTCGTCCAAGAATAGAACACCGTGATGAGCCAGACTGACTTCACCCGGTTTCGGGATGGCGCCGCCTCCAATCAATCCAGCATCTGAAATGGTGTGATGAGGCGATCGAAAGGGGCGACCGTGAACTAAACCGGAATTGGCGGCCAATACTCCGCTTACCGAATGGATCTTGGTAGTCTCAATGGCCTCTTCGAAAGTCAATGGTGGAAGGATGGTTGGAATGCGTTTGGCCAGCATGGTTTTCCCGGACCCGGGAGGCCCGATGAGGAGAATATTGTGTCCACCGGCCGTGGCCACTTCCAAGGCTCGTTTCGCCGAAACTTGACCTTTAGCATCCTTGAAGTCCACCGCATATCCCAGCGTCTCATTGAGTAAAGCTTCCGGATCAACCCGAACGGGCTCGAAGTTTGTAGTCTGATTGATCAAATCAATCACCTGAACCAGATTCTTCATGCCATAAACCGTAATGCCGCTGACGACAGCTGCCTCGCGGGCATTCTCGAGAGGCAGGACCAAATTCCGGATTCCTTTTTGACTGGTTGCTACCGCAATGGAGAGCGCACCTTTGATCGGTCTTAATCCCCCATCGAGGGAAAGTTCCCCCAAAAAGATATAGTCGCTCAGATCCTTGCGCAGGAACGTTCCGTTTGTCCCCAAAATGCCGATGGCCATGGGAAGATCGAAGGCAGATCCTTCTTTCCGAATGTCTGCAGGAGCCAGATTCACAGTGATGTTCTGGAACGGGTAATCCAATCCGCAGTTTTTGATTGCCGATTTGATGCGTTCTTTACTCTCCTTTACGGCAGTATCCGGCAGTCCGACTGTTAGAAAGATCCCATTCCCGGCCGAGACGTCGACCTCCACCTCAACCACGTAGGCATCGATACCAAAAACTGCCGCACTGAGTGCCTTAAATAGCATATTTCTCCCCCAAAAGAGGGATTTGGCAATATACGACACTTGGGTGATGACTCAATCAGTGCGCCAAGCATAGCAGGTTTGGTTTTACAAATAAACCTTGGTTGGCTTGGAAATTGCAAATTTGTAGTTGCGGGTAATCGATAGAATCTAATCAAGATCCGCTTTAGGTTTAAATTGTTGAACCGTTGTCGCTTACAACGACAGGATCCGTACGGAAAGAACATGAAAGACACAATATCTAGCCTGAGAATACAAAGGTGTAACTAAAATGTCCAAACTCATGACGCTACTCGCCGAGGCCAAAACAAATTTGCATGACCTGGAAGATTTGCTCCAGAAAGCCAGGACACTCGACCCTGACAAGATCGCGGATCCTCTTCTTACCCGTGAAGAATTTCAGGGTTATTTCGACGAAATTCTACGAATTGTCGAAAAGATCCCGGAAAACCTGAAGCTGGAAGATAGCCTCCTGTGGAAAACGGAAATCACGCGGCTTCATTGCGACATGGAAGAAGCCAAGAATAAGGTTGAATATTCCATTGGCCAGTTGGAATCCATGTGCGAACGCAATATCAAGCAGCTATCCGAGTTTATCGAGACCTTGGAGTCCAGAGAACAGGCGAAACCATTGGAAGCTGTCGCGGATCATCCCGTCGACACCCTGCCCCATCTCATGAGTCAAGGGCGAGAATATCTGAAAAATGGGGAGCACGAATCCTGTATGAAATTGATGGAGGCGATCCTTATTCTTTCGCCAAATCATGAAGAGGCTAACTCGTGTCTCAAGGAAGCGCAACGAAGGTGGGAAGATCGCCGATTGGAAGAAGAGTTGGCGATCCACATTGGAAACCTTAAAAGAGAGGCTATGGATCTTTTTGATCAAGAGAAATTCCAAGAATGCGTAGGAATCTTTAAGTTCCTCTGTGAATTAGATCCCACAAATCTCAGCATGCAAGACTACCTGCAATTAAGCAGGCTAAAATTAGAAGAGACTCAGGGGAAATCCTCCGAGTTGCACGAGCAGGTGGTAGAAAACAAGTCGTCTGCCTTTGCCATTACGATTCAAAATCCCCCCTCGAAGCCGAGTAATGATTTCCGCGGTATTGCCTCAATAGAAAAATCGGAAGAGACTGGACATTATCCAGATCTACACCGTCCGGCGCAGGACGAGACATCTGGCAAAACGGTCACATTCGGGATACCCGAAACATCTCCTCCTTCCCAAGCTGAAATGATTAGCGATGAACCTTTGTTAGAGCCGCAACTGGAACCCAGTACCCCAGAAACAGAAAATTCATTGGCCCTGGTTCCAGGAAAATTGCATTCGGAGCCGATTCTTAATGACCCGAAGCGCCAGCGGCGTTGGCTGGCGTTAGCATCGGCAGCCTGTGTCATATTTGGGGCGTTAATTGGCGCCGCTATTTTCCAATTCACTCGGAGTTCGGTGAGCACCTTAGAAGTCCAATCGGATCCGGAAGGCGCCAAAGTCTTTGTTGACGGACAGTTCAAGGGATTGACTCCATTCCAGGCGGACTCTTTCCAGGCTGGGAATTATACCATCCGATTAGAGAGAGATGGTTACTTACCCGAAGCCCAGACCTTCCAAATCGTAGGGGGCGTCCCTGCTAAATGGTCTGTAATCCTTCGTGTCAGTGAAATGAGATCCATGTCCCCTGTCGACCTCCAGAACACCGCCCAGGAGCTCTTTGAACGGGAACAGTTTCTTGAGGCCAGCAATCAATGTGATTTGATCCTGCGGAAAGAGCCTCAAAACCAATCTGTCCTATTGCTCAAGAAGAAGATCATAGACCACTATTGGCAGGAATTTAAGTCGGCACAGCAAATTAAGTACTGGGATAATGCAAAGCTGGCACTGTTGAATCTGTTGAAAGTCTCTCCTCAAAATGCTGATGCAATCAAGGAGCTGAAGAATTTCGAGTGGAAGCCCAAGAAGAAGAAAGAGGTTGTCCCGCCGATCCCGCCTGATCAAAGAAAGGTTAAAGTCGATGAATTGCACCGACAGCTTGCAGCCGCCTTAAGTGCCGGTAATTACTTTACGACAGCATCAGGAAATGCGGCCGATCTCATCCAGCAATTGGCGGCACTTTCTCCAAATGATGAGATGGCAAAATCTGGAAAGGAAACCGTGCAACGCGAAGGTTTGAATCAGATTCAGAAAAAAATTCAGAGCAAAGACTATGAAGCGGCCCGCTCTCTTGCCCGGCAGCTCCAAAGCTATTTTCCGGGTAATGCTGAGCTAACCCGGGTTCAGGAAACTCTGAGAGAAGACGAATCCCGTCAATCTCAGTTAAGAAGTGAATTGATCCAGAAAGCAGAAGCGGCCCTGACCCGCGGGAATTATGTGACTCCAGCCAGTGAGAGTGCATTAGCCTATTGCAATCGATTGCTTGCCATGGACCAGCAAAATCCCCGCGCCCAGGCGCTTCGCCGAGATAGTCTGCAGAAGGCAGCGGAGCAAGCCAAGGAGTTTGTTCAGAAGGAACGGTTTGACGAGGCGAGAGAAGTTCTGGGTGCTCTCTATGCTGTTGCCCATAACGACGGGAAAACAGCCGTGGCCCAAGAACTCAAAAGTTTGCTGGGCAGGGTCGAGTTCACAGCAGTTGCGGTTATCCACGACCACACTGTGGGGAGTTGTAGTGGGCGTCTACGTATGAATGCCTTCGTTATCGCTTATCTACCGTCCGGGGATTCTAAAGATGGGTTTTCACAGAAGATTTCCGAAATTGTTGGGATAGAGTCAGGTGACAAACTAAAGATCCAACTCAAAAACAAAACCTACCGATTTGAGATGAATGCATCCAAGAACAAGGAAGAAAGTCGGCAAAAGTTGAAGGAAGTCTCCGATCAACTCAATCATTACATGGAGCAAGCCAGCCAGAATAACCGGGCGATGTCGGTTGCTCTCCGGATTAACGAATAACCCGGGGTGCTCGTCTTAGTAACCATATCTCTTGTCCCTCAAGGCCGCATGATGGCATGCGGCCTCAAACCCTCATTAATCCCGAATTCCGAAATTCACTGCTAGGGGCAGGGTTCCGCAACGCTGTGACGAAAGTTTGCTTGGAGGGAGCAGTCCGCCCACTGGCGGACTCGATCTCCTAGAACCGCTGAAGTACACATATCGCTAGATTCCAGGCAGGCTATTAGAATCATCATGAATTAACGGTTCACGTAGATCGTTAAGCGTTCGCCGACCTTGATTCCATCGCTCTGAGAGAGATTATTCCAGTCCCGAATAGATTCGATAGAGGTCTTGTAATTCGAGGCGATGGCAAAGAGGGTTTCCCCTTTTTTCACGCGATGAATGACACGAGACCGTCCACTTGATGGTTTCAAAGATGCCTGGGAGGAGCCTTTAGACTTCGGATGGGGCGTAGGGGCGACCGCCGCCGAATCGGGGGCTTGAATGATTAAGACTCGACCGGGGCGCACGTTGGATTTGGCGCTCAGTCGATTCCAGCGGCGCAGCTGAGAGACACTGACGTCAAAATCCCGGGCAATGCTGACCAGGGAATCACCGCGTTTCACGGTGTATCGGATTCTCGAGCCCTCGACGACAACCCGCTCACGTCCTTCCCGTCCAGGGGTGACAGGAATAATTAACTTGTCTCCCGGTTGAATCTTCTCGTCCGATGCGAGGCTATTCGCCTCCGAGATGGCGGATGGCGAAGTATGGTAACGCCGTGCCAACAGGGTAAGGGTTTCTCCTTCTTCCACTCGGTGTTTGCGCCAGGTCACGCGCATGTCTTCCGGGATCGCTTCAATTTCAGACAGAAATTTTTCCTTCGTTCCTTCCGGAATGTAAAGATTGAACTCAGGATCGTTGCGGGGAGTAGTGAGTCTCTTGATATGTGGGTTGAGTTCCTGAACATCGACGAGAGAGATATCGAGAGTTTCAGACACAAGGCGAAGATCGATTGCGCTCTCAATTTGAACCTTTTCTTGATGGATCGGTGTTTCAAGATTAACGTCAAACCCGTATTGTCCGGGATCTTTTGAGAGGATCGCCATGGCAATGATAATGGGCACATAATTGGCTGTCTCAGGGTGCAAAGTCCCTCTTTTTAACAGTTCCCAATAATTGGCATAGCCGGTTCTTTCAATTGCACGTTCAATATTTCCCGGCCCCGTGTTGTATGCTGCAATGGCCAGAAGCCAGTCTCCAAATTGCATATAGAGATCATGCAAGTGTCGGGCCGCTGCTCGGGTGGATTTTTCGGGGTCGGATCGCTCATCGATCCACCAGTTTTGCCTCAAACCGTACTCAGCACCCCGAGACGCGGCAAATTGCCACATCCCTTTGCATTTGGCGCGGGAGTATGCCAAAGGACGGAATCCGCTTTCTGCCTGGCATAAGTAGATCAAATCTTGTGGGACTCCTTCTTCCGCCAGGATTTGAGAGATCATCGCACGATATCGCCCTGAACGTTGAAGGCCGTATTCCATGGACTTGTGACCGCGGTTTTGGAAATAGTCCATGTAGCGGAGGACATAATCGTTAATGGGTAAAGGAAGGTCATGCTTGTATTCCCGAACTGTCTGCTCCGCTAAACTCTTGGATCGCGGGTCAAACGTCATGGGAAGTTCACCAGTAGCAATTTCATCAAGAGGCGCCGCCTCAACACGTTCCTCAGAAAAGCCGTCGCCGGCTTTCAAAGCCGCCAATTCATAGCTGAATATCTTATCGAGCAAACTTTCATAGTGACGCTCCAGGCGCTCCTCCTGATCGAGAGGAATTCCAGAGCTCAAAATGATTTCAATCGACTCGTCAAAATCCTTCTTTGCCCTCTCCAGGAAACCGGCATTCAGATTTTTTTCACCTTGCAAGAAGTAAGCCTGAGACCTTTGAATGAGATTCTCAACCGGGTCGACAAGGGGTTTTTGTTGGATGATCGGAAGGGTACGTTGCGCTGGGGGATCCGGAAGTTTAGGCAAGGCTGTTTGCACTGGCGGCTGGGGAGCTTGCTCAACCGGAGTTTTTGCCACAGGGGGTTTGCTATTGGTGGTTTTGCAGGAAAGAAAGCAAAGCGACGCTAATGCAAAAGTCAGTCCAAAAAGCAAAGATTGCTTTTTGTCTCTTGCCATTCGTCGCCTCCCCAGTAAGTCGATTGTTTCCAGTAACAAAGAATAAACCTTTACCACAAATGCTACGGCAAAATTGCTGCTCTTCCTTAGCTAAACTGTACAGTTTCTAAGGATAGATTCAAGCCCTTACGTTTCCGGCCTCGGCATTCATGAATGCGGCTCAGACTGGCGATCGAAATAGGGCGGGTGGTAAACCTCCAAGTCATTAAGAATCAAACAAATGATACCGACGACCATAAAATTCGTCAACCCTTTTCCGGCAGCCTCTCCAATCGTACAATCCCCTCCAGATGGTGCGTTTGGGGGAATAGATCCATCATGTCTAGGCAGTTGATCTCATAGTTCGCCTTGACGAGCAGAGCCAAATCTCGCGCCAACGTGGAAGGATCACAGGACACATAGACCAGCTTTTTGGCTTTGAGTTCCGAAATCCCCTGGACGCTTCTGGGAGGAAGTCCTGTTCGGGGGGGATCGATGAGCAATAAGTCTAACTCGGCAAAGGGACTGGCTTGCGCCCGAAGCAGGTAGTTTGCCAAGTTCAAATTAAGGACCTCACAATTTAGAACATGGTTTTTTTCTAAGTTTGTTTTCAAATCGGCTGTTGCTCCGGCGTTTACTTCGACTGCCTCTACAAACTCAAAGTGCTTTGAGAGCGGAAGTGTAAAAAACCCTACCCCACAGAACAGATCGAGCGCTCTTTTTCCAGAACACGCGGCTAAAGCACGGTCTTGGAGCTTTGACAGCATGCTCTCGTTGATCTGGAAAAAGGTTCCGTGGCTGACACGATACTGGAATTCACCAACTGTTTTCCAAATGTGGCCATTTCCCCAGACACATTCGCTTTCCCCCGAGGGGCCTAATAGATTAATGGTCCAGGCCGATCCTTCAGGTGATTTTCCCAGCTCTTGTTTCAACCGTTCAACCAACTGGTCGAATGAGTGTTGGGCTTCCCTTAAAACCAGGGTCCCGAGATATTGCTGTTCGTCACCCTCCAGAATTTCCACTTCTTCAAGTTCGCCTCCTTTCATGGGAATCTTGTCCAGTAATTCCCTTATCCATTGGGCGGCTTCCCAAAGTGATTTTGTGACCAGCAAACAGTCGTCGATCTCACAAACCCGATGAGACTCAGCGGCATAAAAGCCCCATTTTAGAGGCGCAGAATAAGGCGTCACTTTTAATTGTATCCGGTTCCTGTAATTCAGCGGCGGCGAAGGGAACACGGTGACTTTGTCTGGCGGAAGACTGATTTTCCCAATTCGCTTGAGCGCATCCAGCAGAATCTCTTGCTTCGAGTGGAGCTGGCGAGTGTAGGTCATTTGCTGGAAATCGCATCCCCCACAATCTCCAAAAAAAGGGCAGGGTGGGCGAACCCTGTCATGGGACGGTTCGAGGATTTCAAAGGAGAGCACCTGAAGGTAGCTGCCGCGATCCCGAATTCCCCGGGCCAATACAAGGTCTCCGGGAGTCGTATGAGGGACAAAAACGGCTCGACCTTGATAGAAAGCGAGCCCCTTTCCTCCCGGAATAATTCTTTCAACGCGAAGGGGAAACAGGATTTCCAATTTTTCGGATCACCTCATCAAGGCATTCACGCGAGACAAGAAACATTTCTTCAGTTAAGCGCCAGATAAAACAGGCTCAATCGAGGAACTTTGAATTTTTCCAAGATTTTCCGGTTAATCAGCTTCTTCTCCAACATTGCCAATTGCTCGGCTTTGAGACCACGTCGATGGCGGTTCAGTTCTGAGTTCACTTCTCGTCGAAACCCCAGGAGTTCCTCCTCTTCCATATTAACGATCAGAGAGGACAAGATCCTCTCTTCGAGCACATTGAGCCGCATTTCCAATTTTTCAAAATCAGTGACTGGGGAAGAGAGGAATTCCTGTTCAATAGAATTGAGCGAGCCCACCGCGTTCTCAAACACCCCGGCCAATCCAACTCGACTCGTTGCTCTACTCTCGGCTGCAGCGTTACCCAACAAATCCCTGGCACGGAGGATCATCTTCAGGAGGTCATCCCGTTCTGCTTTGCCTGTCGAGGCAGAAACATCTGCAAGCTTTGACTTCCCCACGGAGCTCTCCTGCAGCCTCTGGTGCTCGGTGAGGATGGCCTGCGTGCAATAAGAAAGGGAATTGACTTTGCGGTATGGGTTTTTTTGTCGTTGATGTTTTTCAAAAGCAAGATCGATGCCGCGCAATACCGTCTCCAAGAGTATCCCGGCTTCCTGGAAGGACTCGATTAGGGCCCAATCAAGGGGAGAGAGAAGAGATGGCATCCCGCGACGATTCTGAAAATGCTCTTCAATTTCGGTAAAGTAGTTAATGTAATTTTCCATGGAAAAGACGGAGGAGGGAGTTGGAATGAGGAATTACTTAGGGTTTTTTTCGAAAATCAATCGAAGACCTTCCAGAGTCAGGTTCTCATCGATATGCTGGATGCCCCGGGACTCTCGGGCAAAAAGTACAGCAAACCCTCCAGTTGCAATAACAACCGTTTTTTCGCCCAGCTCCGGAATCATGCGCTCTAAGATCCCATCGATCAGTCCAAGATAACCATAATAGATTCCGGACTGAATACTTCCAATGGTCGATGTTCCAATCACTCGAGGGGGCGCTTTGATCTCGACCCTTGGCAAACGGGCCGTCCTGGAGAAAAGTGCTTCTGCAGAAATCCCCGGCCCCGGGGCGATGACGCCTCCCAGGTATTGTCCGGAGGAAGAAATTGCATCAAATGTCGTGGCTGTCCCAAAATCAACGACGATCGCCGGTCCCCCATATTTCTCGTACGCAGCCACCGCATTGACAATCCGATCAGCCCCTACATCCGCAGGCGCGTCGTAGAGAATCGGCATCCCCGTTTTGATCCCGGGCTCTATAAAAAGGGGTTTGACCTTAAAATACTTCTCTGCCATTTCTTCCAGGACTGAGTTTAGAGGAGGGACGACCGAGGCAATGACGATATGACCAATTTTAGAAACTTCAATATTGGCCAGGTTGAAGAGGTTTCGGGCAAGGATTCCGTATTCGTCGGCAGTCTGGCTTTGCTTGGTGACGAGCCTCCAATCGACGACCAGATCAGCCCCTTCAAAAACTCCCAAAACCGTATTCGTGTTTCCAACATCAATGACGAGTAACATGGGCGATTGACTCCCAAGCCACGAGATCTCCAGTCATGACTGTCTCGATTTGGCCATTTTCCGTTCTTACTTGAAGGGTCCCGTCATCTCCTAATCCCACCGTAATGCCTGAAATCCTTCGACTGCCTGATTCGACGATCACTTTTTTCCCGCTAGCGTAGGAGGAACGCTGAATCCATTTCTCTAGAACAACGGACCGCCCTTCCCTCAAAAATTCTACATATAGATCCTCAAACCGCTTCAAGACCGATATGAGTACCTCAATCCGTGAAATCACTTTTTGGGCCTCAAGGAATAGGGAGGAGGCTTTATTCTCTAGCTCTGGGGAAAATTTCTCTTGGTTGACATTGATGCCAATTCCGGCGATCACAAATTGGATTTTATCGAGCTCCGTACTCATTTCGGTCAGGATCCCGCAACATTTATGCCCGTTCACCAGAATATCATTCGGCCATTTGATGTCCGTCTCCAGCTCAACCACATCCCGTATTCCGCTGCTGACAGCCACAGCGGCAGCCAGGTTCAAGATAGGAGCTTCTCTGGGCTCAATTTTAGGGCGAAGGATAAGCGACGCATAAATCCCTGAAAACCGTTCTGAATGCCAGGTTCGTCCTAACCTTCCCCGCCCGCTAGATTGCTCCTCAGCCAGGACCAGTGTGCCTTCAGAAGCTCCTGCTAAGGCGAGTTGATGGGCAATATCATTCGTGGAAGCAACCCGATCGTGATGATGGATCGTCCTTCCAAAGGACTGAGTGCGTAAGTGAGGAAGAATTCTTTCGGGGAGAAGGAGATCTGAACTCATATTCACCTGGCTGCCACCCACCTGAAATACTTCATACAAGAAACAAACTCAACTCCCAGATCCCCTCAGTCACATTTTCAATTCAAAGCTGATATCCATGGCTTTGGGAGAATGGGTTAGGGCACCGACAGAGATATAATCCACACCGGTCGACGCCAGTTCGCGAACGTTATCGAGAGTCACTCCGCCTGAAACCTCAAGTGGAACTTTGCCGTCGACTATAGTCACGGCCCTTTTGATTTCATTGACGCTCATGTTATCGAGCAGGATCACATCGGCCGCGGCTTCAAGTGCCTGCCCGAGTTCGTCCAGGGTGGTTACCTCAACTTCAATTTTCTTCAAATGATCTGCCCCAAGTCTGGCTCTGCGGACTGCTTCAAACAAGCTGCCGGCAACGGTAATATGGTTTTCCTTGATGAGTATGCCATCTGCTAGGCCCAGTCGGTGATTCATGCCTCCCCCTTCGCGTACGGCATATTTTTCAAGCCGCCTGAGACCTGGCGTGGTTTTCCGAGTATCCAGGATAACAGCCTTGAGTCCAGAAACAGCCGAAACGAACTTTCGTGTCAGCGTGGCCACTCCAGATAAGCGTTGCAAAAAATTCAAGGCGACACGCTCCCCGGAAAGGAGAGCGGCGACAGGGCCACTCACCGTTCCCAAGATGCTACCGGGAGAGACGGCGTCCCCTTCTGTGAAGAAACACTGCGTGGAGATCGGGGCCGATAGCTTTTGAAACGTTCGCATCGCAATCGGCCACCCCGCCAATATCAGCTCCTCTTTTGCTACAAACTCGCCACTGCCGATGAGTTCCGGAGAAACAATTGCACGCGTCGTGATGTCGCCCGCGCCCAGGTCCTCCTGAAGGGCAGTAGTGATGAGCTCATCGAAAATTGTGGATTCGATTTCATACATAGGCAACAGGACCTGTTCCTAGATCGCGACGATGGGTTATCACAACTTACTTTGAAGGACTTTCCCCAAGCCTTCTCAGATTTTCATTTAGCTTTTCCAACTTTTCCTGGAACTCGGCAATCCGATTGCGATTGAGCGTGATCACTTCCTGAGGAGCATTTTGGAGAAAATTTGCATTATTCAATTTTGAGATCAAGGGGGTCATCTCTTTATCAATCTTCGCAATTTCTTTTTGGACCCGGGCTTTCTCAGCCTCCAGGTCAATCATACCCGCCAAGGGAAGCTCAATTTCAACCCCTGAAGCGACCGACCGGGATGAATGATTTCCCTCCTCCAATGAAGCAACAATATTCACCTTCTCGCAGCGAGCGAGGTTATGAATATAGGGAATGGTGCTATGCAGGACCGCCGTGATCGCGGGTTCCGAACTGGCCAAGTTGACTTGGATTCGCTTGCCTGGGTCCACATTCATTTCAGCCCTGAGATTTCGGATTTTCACGATGACGTCGATCATGGCGTTGATCTGTTGTACCGCCAGTTCATCGTTGAGTCCAGGGTGTTCGACGGGAAACTTCTCGATGGCCAATGACAATCCTTGATGCGGCAAGCGTTGCCACAATTCTTCCGTAATAAAGGGCATGAACGGATGCAACAAACGGAGGGCTTGGTCAAATACATAGATCAGCACTTCTAGCGATGATGAGTCTCTGTCATTAATTTCATTGGAAACAATTTTGGGCTTGATTAATTCGATATACCAATCACAAAGCTCATGCCAGAAAAAGTGGTAGATGCAGTGGGAGGCCTCATGGAAACGATATTCCTCAAACGCTTGATTGATCTCCTGAACGGTCTGATTCAAGCGCGTCAGAATCCAGCGATCGACTAGCGAGAGGGTCGTCTTGAGTTGGATGACTCCCTCGGGCTTAAGAGGGATCTCTCGCGTCTTCTCGATTCGGTTCTGAATGCTTTCCAGATTCAAGAGAACAAAACGAGTCGCATTCCAGATCTTATTAGCAAAAGCCCGGTAGCTCATCATCTTGTCATGGGAAAGGCTGATATCAGTGCCGGGTGCCGCCATGATGGCCAACGTAAAGCGCACGGCATCTGTCCCGTACTGATCCATGACATCGAGCGGATCGATCACATTGCCCTTGGATTTGCTCATCTTCTGGCCTTCGGCATCGCGCACCAAACTGTTGATATAGACCGTACGGAATGGCACGTCACCTCCGAATTTCAGCCCCAGCATGATCATGCGGGCAACCCAGAAGAAGATGATGTCAAAACCGGTGATGAGAAGCGTTGTCGGATAAAATTTTTTCAGGTCTTCCGTCTGGTCGGGCCAGCCTAAAGTGGAAAAGGGCCAAAGGCCCGAGCTAAACCAGGTGTCCAGGACATCCGTATCCTGAACAAGTGACGTGTGCCCACATTTCTGGCAACGTTCAGGAGTCTCACGAGCGACGATCAATTCCCCACAGTCCCCACAATACCAGGCGGGAATGCGATGCCCCCACCACAATTGCCGCGAGATGCACCAGTCCTTAATATTGTGCATCCATTCAAAATACGTCTTCGACCAGTTTTCGGGAACGAAGCGGATCCTTCCCTCTTCGACGGCTCGGATGGCGGGTTCTGCCAGAGGTTTAGTTTTTACGAACCACTGAGTGGAGAGCGCGGGTTCAATGACAGTCTTGCAACGCTGGCAATGCCCGACATTGTGAGAATAGTCCACAACTTTTTCCAGCAATCCCAGGGTTTCCAGGTCCTTCACAATTTCTCGACGACAGGCAAATCGGTCTAATCCCTTATACTTCCCGGCCGCTTCCGTCATCCGCCCGTCCTCATCGATGACCGTGATCATTTCCAGTTGATGCCGGAGACCCAACTCAAAATCATTCGGGTCATGAGCGGGTGTTACTTTCACCAAACCGGTTCCGAATTCCGGATCCACGAATTCATCCGCGATTATAGGGATTTCCCGATTCAAGATCGGCAGAAGAACGGTTTTCCCTATTAAATGGTGATACCGCTCATCCTTCGGATTTACCGCCACCGCCGTATCACCCAGCATCGTTTCAGGACGTGTCGTCGCAACCGTGATCGTTTCCGAGCTGTCTTTTAAGGGATAACGAATATAAGACAGTTTGCCTTGAACCAACTCTGCTTTGACTTCGAGGTCTGAAAGTGCGGTCCGGCAACGAACA
Source organism: uncultured Acidimicrobiia bacterium (assembly GCA_963810905.1). GTDB lineage: Bacteria > Acidobacteriota > Terriglobia > Versatilivoradales > Versatilivoraceae > CAWBAT01. The sequence continues at coordinate 401,269 of CAWEPG010000002.1, forward strand.
CACCAATTGATAAGCCACTTCCCCCGATAAATCAGTCCTTCTTCGTAGAGGCGTACAAATACTTCTCGTACCGCCCGAGACAGACCTTCGTCCAGGGTAAATCGTTCGCGAGTCCAATCACAAGATCCGCCTAACAGCCTCAACTGACGAAGAATCGTATTACCGCTTTCTTCCTTCCACTTCCATACACGTTGTTCAAAAGCTTCACGACCCAAATCGTAACGAGTCTTCCCCTCAGCCTCTAACTGGCGTTCAACTACATTCTGGGTCGCAATGCCGGCGTGGTCGGTGCCCGGCAGCCACAACGTGTTAAATCCCAACATCCGTTTCCACCGAACGATGATGTCGTGCAAGGTGTAGACGAGCATATGCCCCATATGGAGAGAGCCTGTAACGTTGGGCGGAGGAATGACAATGACGAAAGGAGGTTTTTCAGATCGAACATCCGCGACAAAGAGGGACTTCCCTTCCCAGAAGGGAGACCACTTCGCTTCTACAGTCTTGGGATCGTAACTTTTTGGAATTTCTTTGAGGTTTTCAGGAGTATTGCTCATTACATGATTTACTTCGTAGCTATATGAAAGGATGCATGGTTAAGGGTTATTTCATAAACTGAAGTGTTCCCATCCGAAGGGTTGCAGGCCACCCCGAATCAATCGCAACTTGAGCGAGAGGACGAGCTAGCTCGATGCAGCATGAGCATCGCCTATTGTAGCCTGACGGGCTCAAAAGTGAAGGGAAAATCAGGCAAAGAGAAACCGGCGAAGATTTACTCTTCGAAGGAAATGTGATGAATCACGGGGGGTGTGAGGAACTGTAACGAGGAGCAACGATTCACGATCGGTCGTTGCTTGTCTTGAAATGAGATTCGACCTGGTCCTTGATCATCAGGACCGCCATATCGGGGACCACTTCCCAGGCAATTTTCTCAATGACCTCTCGACTCAGTTTTTCTACAACTTTGTTGGCAATCCTATCGACCAACTCCGCAGTCTGCGCTTCTCCCCATGACGCACTGGGGGGGACGACCGGAGACGGCACGGGCTGAATAACTGAATCTGTTTGGATACTCTCTGCCGACCTAGCAGGGGAGACGAGGACTGTCTGAAATACTTCCTGATCTCTGGCAGAAGGCTCAGGGACTCTCTCCGTCAAAGGTTCGGAGGTATGAGTAATTCCCGCTCTTTCTGATTCGACTTCGTAGGAGGGTTGGGCCGCGACCTCATCCGCCAATGAAACAGGTTCACTAGCGGAAGGAACTTCAGTGGCCTCCCAAATTTCGACCACCATCGACTTGGCGTCCGCAATGCTTTCGCCGGAAAACCTCGCCAGCCCCAATCCGTCCTCGGCAGATTCGAGCCCCAGTGGGTCGGTCTCTTCGATCACGGGGAGCGACACTCCCCTTGATTCTGCAAAAGCTGTGTCAGTCGCCGTCACGGATTGTTCCGGCACTACGCTCGATTCTGCTGGTTTCAAGATTTCCGGGCTTTCTTCCGGGGCTGCTTCTGAAACTTCCGAATCAGCGGCACTGCCTCCGTGGTCTCAACTCTATATGGAGTCAGTACTGGGGGTTCTTCAATCGTCTCAACGCTCAGTGCGGGAGCAGAGGCCGGCTCGCCTACCTCTTCTTCCTCAAAAAACGCCTCCCTGGGAGCAGCCTCGGGCTCGGCCAACACGGCGGGTTGCTGTTCTGCGGCTTCGATCAAATTTCGGACAGCCGAAATCAAAGCTTTGATCTCAAAAGGTTTAGTCAAATGACTGTCCGCCCTGACGCGAGCCGCTTCATGGCCGTCAAAAGGCTCAAACGCTCCAACCAGCAGAATCACCGGAATTGACTGAAGTTCCGGATCGTTTTTGATTGCTTCACAAACCTCATAGCCGTTTTTGCCAGGCATAAAGATATCGGCCAAAACCAGACTTGGACGATGCTCATGGATTTTTTTGAGCGCGGAGTCTCCATTCCCGACGGTAACGACATCAATTCCTTCCCCTGAAAAAGTCAGGTTCACGATCTTCTGAATGGTGATGCTGTCATCCGCCAAAAGTATCATTCTGGACATGCCATTCTCCTGACTGGATCTATCCGAGACCAGTTCTCATAACAACAATCGTTTGGTGGGACATAAACTTTAGCTAAATCAGTGAAAGAATTGGGGAATTTAAGTGTTTCAGGGGGAGTTCATTGTACCGAAGAAACATAAAGAGCCCGGTAGCCATTCTCTCTTCACAGTACCTCGTTCATCAGACCTACCCTCACGCAGATCAGGGGCTCATTCCTGGTCCTCCATGCGGAAACACGGGAAGGGAAGAAGAGACCCGTCAAACGGTTGACTCCGAAACAATTTCACAACCCATTGGTGAGAGCATTCGATTATTTTTGTTCTTCAGTCGGAGGGGGCTCCGAGGTCGCTGGATTCGATGGAGTGTTTTTTGCTGTTCCATCATTCTGGGGAGGAGCCGGGCGCTTCACGATCTCTGCCGCCACTCCTGCACTCACCTCGCCAGCAGGAGGCGTTGCGGGCGGAGCTGGTGCTGGGGAAGCCGGAGAACTGGCAGTATTCAGGTTGATCCGATTTTCTGGACCCAATTCAATGGGAGGACGACTAGCCTTTCGAGCACTGGAAACATCCGGTTTCTTGCTTATCAAGCTAGAAACCTTCCCTAGGAAGGACTGTTTCTTCTCATTTTCCTGTTCTGATTTTGAGCGAGCAATGGCTTCCGCGCTGGGTTCAGGAATGGGGAGATTCAAATCCTCAAGTCTCTTCTTGGCACTCTCGGCTACGGGACTTGAAGGGTATTCACTCACAATCTTCCCATAATAGTAACCTGCAGCGGGAATCTGCTTCATTTTTTCAAGGGATTGGCCCAATACCCAAAGGGCATCATCCATGTGGCTATAATCCGGGTAATCCCGAATTGTCCATTTAACCCGGCGAATCGCAGCGTTGTAACGACGGGTTAGCATATATTGATTGGCAACGCGCAAGTTGGCATTTGCCAAGACTTCTTGAACATCCCGGAGTTTTTGCGCTGCCTCATCTTTTAAAGGGCTATCGGGGTAATCCTGAAGAAAAGCTTGGAGTTCTCTTTCGGCCGCCTTCGCTTGGGTGTTATCCCGATCAGGCTTCTCCATTTGATTATAGTGGGTTAAGGCAATTTTCATCTGAGCATCGTCTGCGTCGTCACTGGTCGGGAAAAAAGTGCGAAAGTCCTTGTACTCTGACTCGGCTTGGACGAGGCCGGACGTTCCCCCTTGCTTGTAATAGGAGTCCGCAATGGCCAGCTTAGCTTTTTCTTTATAATCACTGTCCGGATACGTATTCAACAAAGTCTGAAGCGTCAGTCGCGCCACCTCGTAACGCCCCTTGGCAACGTCCTTGATCCCTTTTTCATAAAGGATCTTATCGGGCTCTGCTTCGCCGGTAGGGGTCGGGACTTCGGGCTTCTTCTTCCCGAAGGGCCCCCATGCGGCTGTGCTCAAGAAAACTAGCAGTAGCATAAGAACGGCGACAACTCGTTTCATCAATAAACCCTCCAGCACCCTATTTCTTATGATAGGGGCCACGTTACCATAAACAATCAATTCAATTGTATCGAGGCTATAGGCGAATGGTCCAACTCAAAAAGAACACTTCCTGCGGATCTTACCCCACTTAATCTTTCTTGACTTGGCTCCTACAGGAACCGAACTTTCGAATTCAACCTATTCTAACTGAGAATGAGTAAAAAAGAAGATTCTTTTGACCTGCCCTCAATCAGCGATTGATTTCCGCGCTAATCGTCTCTCCCTCCAAGAGTTTGCTCCCAACTGGCGGGGACTGCCGCAGGATTGTGCCTTTGGAAATCCCCGGCAGGCTTTGATACGTCACATCCCCAATTCTTAACCCTGCCTCCGCAATTTTTTTTGAGGTGGATTCCCAATCCATTCCTAACAGGTCCGGCATCAGAAAATCCTTCGGCTTTGATCCGCCAGAAACGAGAATGCTCATCAAAAGAGATTTTGCATACTTGGCTTCGATCGGGGGGTTTTGGGCGATAATCATATCCTTCTCAAGAGAAGGATAATACGTCGTTGAAAGCATTGCCAGAGTGAATCCTCGCTTGAGAAGCAAAATCTGCCCAGCACGTATCGTTTCTCCCGCCAGTTCTGGCACTGGAAGCTTCTTTTCACCTAAGCTGAGGATGACGCGGACGCTTTGTTCTCGCTTCAATTGCGAATTGGGAAGCGGTACTTGAGAAACGATTCGATCCTTGGGGATCTTGTCATCAAATCGGCGACTCTCAATTTTAATATGAAGCGACGAATCGGCCAGCTGACGGGTCCCCTCTTCAAGGGATTTTCCGGCTAGAGCTGGGACCACAACTTCATTGCCGCGGATTGCAAGCCTCATTGCCGTCAAACAACTGACAAAACCTGACACGAGAAGTAAGCTGCCGAAGAACAGCCACCTGAAAAAAGTCAGTAGCTTGGTTTGCATAGGGCTAGGGGTCGTTGCAAGTTCCGGCTGGGGGAAAACGGGACCGGCACCCCTCATGATAAATGGGAGTTAGGCGGCGCGCAATACTCTTTCTGGGGGTTTCTTGAGATCCCAGACCATTCCAAGGAGTGAAAAAAAGCGCAGGACGTAGTAAGAAAGATCAATTTCCCACCAGAAAAATCCCATGTTCGCAGAGGTCGCATAGTAATGATGATTGTTGTGCCACCCCTCTCCCATGGTCACTAAGGCGAGAATTAGACTATTGCGGCTGGTGTCGGTAATTTTGTAGCGGATTCTTCCAAACATATGACAAAGGGAATTAATCATGAACGTTGCATGGTAAAGCAGGACGGTGCTTACAAAGAACCCCCAGACCAGTCCTTGCCAGCCCATCCATAAATAACAGGCCACCGCGAGGATCACTCCCGGTAGCACGTGATAGTCATTGAGGAAACGTAATTCCGGGTATTTTGAAAAATCCTTGATCGCATCGTAGTCTGTGGATTCGTATCTTCTACACAGAATCCATCCCACGTGGGACCACCAAAAACCCTTCCGTTCGGGAGAATGGACGTCGTTTTCCTGATCGGAGTGCTGATGATGGTGACGATGGTATGCAGCCCACCACAGCGGCCCTTTTTGCACGGCAGAACAACCAATCCAAGCCAGAACAAATTGAAAAAACCGCCCGGTCCGATAGGATCGATGCGAAAAGTAGCGATGGTAGCCGGCTGTAATGCCGAACATCCGGATATAAAATAAAGCAATACACAAAGCCAATAGCCTTCCAGGAAACCCCCGTCCAAAAAGCACCGAGGCATGCCAGATGGACGGCAAAAAATGGGATGCTTTTGATTAATTCCACGCGATTTTCCGATCGGGGATTTATCAATTCAGTCATAGCGGTGGGACTGGAGTTCATTTGTGGCTTAGCCCTCGTTTAAAAATTTTGTGCAATCTTTCCACTTGTAATCATAATAAAAAGCACCGCATGGCATTGTAATACTTTTGTAATCACTGGACTGAAGGCTAGTCCGGGCTTCTTGACCTTATCGACCGATTGAGTCCCTTTCTTACCTCAAAAACGAAATGCATGTTCTAAGTATGACGCTCGAAAAAGTCGAATGACCGGCGTGACTGATCCTTGACGCCTAGTGGCTTAAATGGTACTTTCCCTCCCAAGTCTATTCTAAAGATGATTGAGGTACTCAGCATGCCAGGCGATGCGCTAGGAATGATTGAAACGAAGGGGTTCGTGGGAGCGGTTGAGGCAGCCGACGCCATGGTAAAGGCAGCCAATGTCATTTTGGTGGGCAAGGAATATATTGGAGCCGGCTATGTGACCGTTTGTGTTCGCGGAGACGTTGGCGCGGTAAAGGCTGCCACTGACGCTGGAGCCGCAGCGGCACGCCGGGTTGGAGAATTGATCAGTGTCCATGTCATCCCCAGCCCGCACGAAGAGGCAGAGAAGATTATCCCCGGGACCAATAAGAAACCTAAGGGAGGACTGGGGTAGCTCAGCTCATCTAACCAAAATTAGCGAATTAAAGCCACCCAAAACGACTTTCCCTTCGTCGAATCTATGGATAAAGATCTTCAATCTATCCATCAAGCCAGAACTTGCGTAGAGACCGCCTACGAATCTTGGAAGCAGTATGCGGACGCCTCGCAGGAAAAGGTGGATGCCATTGTCAAGTCCGTTGCGGAAGCCGGGTTGGCAGCGGCTGAGCCTCTCGCCCGCATGGCCGTTGATGAAACAGGGTTCGGAAAATATGAAGACAAGATCCTGAAGAACAAATTCGGATCGATGGTTGTCTATAATGCGATTAAGGACCTCAGAACGGTTGGGATCCTGCGAGAAGACCATGAAAAAGGGATCATTGAGATTGCCACTCCTGTGGGTGTCATCGCGGCCATCATCCCTTCGACGAATCCCACTTCAACCACGATCAATAAGGTCTTGATCTCTCTGAAATCCCGCAATGGAATTGTCTTGAGTCCCCATCCTTCCGCCAGCAAGTGCATTCAAGAAACTGCCAGAATTCTTGCGGAGGCAGCCCGTTCCGTGGGGGCGCCTGAAGGACTCATCCAATGCATGAACGTCTCGACCAATGAGGGAACGCAAGAACTGATGAAGCATCGAAGGACTGCGCTGATCCTGGCTACGGGTGGGCATGGCTTGGTGCGTGCGGCCTACAGCGCTGGCAAACCAGCCTATGGCGTCGGTCCGGGAAATGTCCCCGCCTATATAGAGACTTCCGCTGACATCCGCAAAGCGGTCAAAGATATCTTTACCGGGAAGTGCTTCGATTACGGCACGCTGTGCTCTTCTGAACAAGCTATTGTAACGGATGAAGCCATCAAAGATAAAGTAATCGAGGAAGCCACTCTCAACGGTGGATATTTCCTGAATGAGGAAGAGATTGAAACTCTCGGTCGCCTCGTTGTGACTCCAAACCGGACCATTAATCCGAAGATTGTTGGTCGTGCGGCTACTGTGATCGCCGGTATGGCCGGGCTCCGAGTTCCAGAAGGAACCCAAGTGCTCATGGCAAGGCTGAAAGGGGTAGGAAGAGATTTTCCGCTTTCCATTGAAAAGCTTTCTCCTATCTTGGCCTTTTATGTTGAAGCGGATTGGCGTGCGGCCTGTGAGCGGTGTATCGAATTAGTGAATTATGGGGGGTTAGGTCACACGCTGGCAATTCATTCCAAGAACGATGACGTCATTCGTCAATTTGGACTCCAAAAACCGGTCTTTCGTGTCATTGTCAATACGCAGTCGGCCCTTGGAGCAGTCGGTTATACGACAGGTCTCTTCCCGTCGATGACTTTAGGTTGCGGATCGCTCGGAGGGAATATCACTTCAGACAATCTCTCTCCTCTCCACCTCATTAATATCCGAAGGGTTGCCTACGAAACCGGGGGGTGGAGGCCTCACACCTCTCCCGCACTATCGCGGGCAAAGGTAGAGACAATCAATGAACCCACGATTGAAATCACACGCCAGGAAATATCGGCCGTTGTCGAAAGAGTCCTAAGCCAAAAGAACATCCCGCTGCCTGCGAAGCCTTCAAGCTCCTGGGTTGAGCCTCCTCGTGAATCGAATTCGTCCTCTCCCTGCCCTTCTACCCCTCCAAATCCAAATTCCAAAACCGGATGTCACGAAATTTGTCTGCGAAGATGATGTTCGGATGGCGATCAAGAGCAATCAGAAGCTTTATGTCAATTCAAAGACCATTATTACGCCTTCCGGACGCGACCTGGGAATAGACAAAGGCGTGCTTGTTTTTGTCGATTAAATTCGAAGATCAAAATGGTCAGATCGAAAACCCTGCGGATACGTTGAGTCAACCCATTCCTTTTTTCATGCAGAGGACTCTGAACTTCATCACTCCGAACTCTCATTCGATTCTTATCCAATCCATGGCACAACCTAGCGTGCGCCGGTCCGCAGAGGCCCCCGCCTGGTTCGGATTCCACGGTGGCACCACACTGATCCCAATGACGGCGACTCCGGAAACGGGCGGCAATGGACCAATAGGGAAATCATAGACTGCGAACTGGTCACCTGTCCCTACAAGTTCTCGTTCCCCCAGTAAGGATCCGTTAAGAGTAATCTTTAGATATTGCTTAAAACCAGGGTCAGGACAGGACTTGACAGCACGCACCCGTATTGATTCCTCCGCGTTTTAATATTAACGGTGCCGGGATCGTGACTGTTGCATTAGGGGCTGTCCACCTATAAGACCCGTCAACCCTCCCGTAAAAACCCTCCAGGATACATTGATGAACATCTGACGCGGCACCAAGGTCAACGAAAAAGAGGCTGACCGGCTCGGTTGGCGCCAGAGAACCTAATTTGAGGTAGTCCAGGATAAACCCGAGATGATTCTGGTCCGAGCTGATTCCGAGTGCTGCAGGAGAAAGCGGACTGGAATGAAATCTCACCCGGTTTTCCTTTTCTCTATTAACAAGTTTCTGCGGAATCGGAAAACGGAAAACCTTCGGTTCCGATGAAATTTCGCAATTCCCGGCAAGGCTATCGTTCAGATAGACTTCGACCGACAGAGATGGACGATCATCCAGGGCGTCTAGACGCGCGCTCAAGAGAAGAGTTGTTTCAACGGCTGGAGCAATACCAGGCAATTCGATGGTCGAATCCACGGCCTCGGCGGAATAAAAGCCATAATTCCCGATCCCGAAGTGGAAATCCATGTCAAATGTCACATGTTCCAGGCGGCCTTTTTGTTGGCTCACCTCCACTTCGTAAATTTTGACCACATACTGAAGGGCTTCTAATGCACGTGGGAGCCGCTCGTAAGTTTGTTCAGTCAGCGAAGTTCGCAGGTAAAAACACTCCTTCAATTTGAAATCATATTTACGGCTCTCAAGTTGGGTTTGTTCATCCGAGGCTAAGATGAAAACTCTTTTGCCCTGACTCAGCCATTGATCCATCAATCGATTGAAAGCGTCCTGGTCTGGCGCATTGGTTGCCAGGTTGTAAACTGACTTGTGGAAGACAGATTTTAAAGGTCCAGAAAAAGTGTCTTGAGAGCGGCTGTATTCAAGAATAACAATATCCGCGTCTTTAAGGATTCCAGCCAAATTCCCCAATCCGTCGAAGGTCCCAGTCAACTCTGTTTGGCGCCAGAGGTTTGGGACAGCTCTAAATTCGCCTACCCAGACCAAAAGGAAAAACAAGACACAAAAAGCCGAAGCCCCAGTAGCGGTTAATCCTTTCTTTAGAATCGTGAAGAGCCACGCCAAGGATGCCGCCGCCAGAAACAAGCATCCTGGAATGATCAATTTCCATATATCTGCGGATTACCCAATAGTTGTCCGGGAATGCGCGAGATTTGTACAAATAGAAGCCGGAGAAAACGGCAAATACAAGAATAGATGGGATGAGGATTTCGTTTTTCTTTTCCAAGATATCATTCAGAACAACCAGAGCCCCAAGAAGGGCCAACCCCAACCCTAGGGGAGTCAGATACCAACCGAGCCGAACCAAATTGATTTCGTTGGAAAGCGCAATCGTGCCTTCGTGGGGCGGAGGCAGGCTAACAATCTCCCGGGAGGAAGGTAAGAAAGGACGAATGAACAGGCCATAGGCAAAAATCCCCAGCAGGAAAACCACACCAATCCGTTTAAAGACTGTCCGGTTACTCACGAGCCAATCACTCTTATGATTGTGCCTGAGAAATGTCCATCCCGCTCTGCCGAGTACGACCGCCGCTCCGATAAGAATTCCCGCGATTATTAAAACGAGGGGAGATTTGCGAAAAGTTGAAAGAACATTGCTGAAATAAGGATATGCAAAGACGGAAGTGTGTAAGAGGGAATAGAGAACACAGCCCCCTAACACAATAAAAAAGGATGCCGGGGTTAAGTCCAAACCATTTCCATCCCGGTGAGCGGGCGATCGCCTTGTCAGAACGCATATTCCTGCAAAAATGGTCATAGGGGCAAGAAGCAACAGGGAATCAATTCTTACAAAAAAACAAAGCCCGAACATTAGCCCTGCCAACATGAATGCCCCTCTGAAATTTCTCTTCATGCCAATAGCCAATAACCACAGCCCGCCTAAAAGCAGGACTTGTGCCAGCATTTCACTGAATGGACTGCGACTGATCCAGATCTGTCCTGCGTTAACCATCAGCAACAGGCTAGCCGCAATTCCAACTATTCGAGAATTCAGCAGCCAGCGCCCAAGGGGAATCATCAAGAGAACTCCCAGGGCGCCGCAAATGACATTAAAAAGAAACAGTCCCTCAAACCTCCAAAGTTTGAAGGCCAGTGCCAACCACAACGGGAACAGGTGAAAGAATTGTGGCAGTAAGAAACCGTTGACGGGATCGACTAGATAAAAACCCGGCAATACTTCCGGATGGGGAGCATCCTTGAGAGGAGTCTTAAGGAAGAGGGCTTCCTTCTCGGGAGTGTTGAAGTGAACATAATCATCGTCTTTGATTCGTAAAGACCCGCTATCCGCAAGCCTGAGGGCAATACTCACATACTCTCCAGGATCGCGATTCGTCAGGACATACTCCGCAGGCCGATTCAAAATAAAAAAAGTCAGAAATGCGCAGAGGATGGCCAATATGTCCGACCAGTCGAATCGGAAAGCCGACATGCATGTGGAATAATCAAATGACTTTTTGGAAAAGAAGAGCAAGGCGAGAAGGCTTAGGTCATAAATTATTAAGGAAAGAATCCAGTACCGAATCCGAAAGATTCCCAACTCGGCTGTAAGCAACAAAATAAAGGATGTCACGGTGAGTCCCGCAAGCAGACATAACAAAATCCATTCAAAAAAAGTGAACTCGCTGTGATCGATTGGTAGAGCCGATTCTTTTTTCGATACTGGCGAGATTTTGATAGCTCGCTCAATTGCCAATAAACGCTTTCTCAGGTTTCCTAAGACTAGCGTGACCGTCAGAAATCCGGCAGATAGAAAGAGAATTCCCCAAAAGGAGAATAGGGCGTACTCAAACCAAGTCCGTGTGAATCCCATTTTGTATTGTCGAATACTGAATGCCGATTGGGGTCAAGTCCGAACAGTTGTAGCCGATCATTTCACGGCGATGGGTTGACTGACGATCATTGGCTTTCTGCCTTACTGCCTACCTCTTAGAACCTTATGTGTTTACCCATCAAATCGAGGATCTCTTTATAGGCTGTTTCGCCGTCTTCGGGACGGCCTGAACGAAAGACTTGCGCGGCGCAATGACGCAGATGATTGCGCATGAGATTTTTAGAGACGCCGCGCAACGCTTCCTGGACTGAAGAAATTTGAATTAAGATATCCGTGCAATAACGGTCCTGCTGAACCATTTTTTGAAGCCCGCGGATCTGCCCCTCGACCCGGCGCAACCTCTTAATGTTGGCAGCCTTTAGTTCGGGATCAACGGCCAAGGCATGGCGATGCGCTTTTTCCTTGGATTTGGCATCACAGCCGCAGGCAGCGAGCCCCGGCGGGTTTTTCTGAGGATTCATTTTTCAGCTCTTTTTTCATTGTAAGCAGGCAAAACGTCTGCTTACCCAGGAATCTTTTCACCTTGAGATTAAGCCGGGTGAAATCTTCTCAAACGTAGACTATTCATCACCACACTGAAGGAGCTAAAGGCCATCGCCGCACTGGCCCAAACGGGACTCAGCAAGATTCCGAACGGCGGATAGAGCAAGCCGGCGGCCACGGGTATGGCAACGACGTTATAGAAGAAGGCCCAAAACAGATTCTGTTTCATCACTTGCATGGTTCGATGGGACAGCCGGATGGAAGTGGCAACCCCATTCAGATCGTCCCGGAGCAAGGTGATATCACTGGCCTCAAGGGCAATATCTGTGCCGGTTCCAATGGCGATACCCACATCGGCCTGGGCGAGAGCTGGGGCATCATTGATTCCATCCCCCACCATTGCAACTACTTTTCCAGACTGCTGCAAACGCTTGACCTCTTCCACTTTGCCTTCGGGCAAAACCTCAGCCACGAAGTCTGAAATCCCCAACTGTTCTGCGATCGCCGTAGCAGTCGCTAAGTTGTCTCCGGTGAGGAGAAAGACCTTCAGTCCCAGACGCTGGAGTTGGGCCACGGCATCCTGTGCATTCGGCTTTAGGCGGTCTGCAGCCGCAAGAGTACCTGCCAGCCGCTCATTCACCGCGACGAGCACAGCAGTTTTCCCTGCCCCCGAAAGGTTTCTGACTTCTTTCCTTAGCGGCTCCAGGTTGATCCCCAACGATTTCATTAGACTCTGATTCCCGATGACGACCGCATCCCCTAATACTTTCCCCTCGGCTCCCATCCCCGGAATAGCTCTGAACTGTTCCGGCTCGGTAAGCTTCACTCCTTGGCTCTTGGCATAATCGACAATCGCACTCGCCAAAGGATGTTCGGAATGGCTCTCAATCGATCCGGCTCGTGCCAGCAAATCCAACTCCGTCATAGCGGGCTCCGGCTCCTGACTTCGTGGAGCTAGGATGAAATCCGTAATCTGGACCTTTCCTTCTGTCACTGTCCCTGTCTTGTCCAAGACAACGGTGTCAATATTTTGGGCTCGCTGGAGCGCCTCCCCGCCTTTAAAGAGTATCCCGAGTTCGGCCGCTTTCCCGGCTGCAACCATCAGCGCTGTCGGCACGGCCAATCCCATGGCACACGGGCAGGCGATAATGAGAACCGAAACGGCGGCAGTCAATGCTTTCGCCAGTGCGCCCTGTCCTCCGGCAAAAAACCAAAGGACAAAAGTCAGAATAGCCAGTAGAAGAACTACCGGCACAAACCCGCGACTGACACGATCAGCCAGATGCTGCACAGGCGCCCGGGATCCTTGAGCCTCTCTCGTCAATCGGACAATTTGTGCCAAAACGCTCGCTTCGCCTAACCGGGTAACCTGGTAGCGGAAAGATCCCTGCATGTTTACAGTACCGCCAATCACCGGGTCTGCAATTTTTTTCTCCACGGGCAAGGATTCTCCTGTCAGCATGGACTCGTTCACACTGCTCCCCCCAGAAATGACGGATCCGTCGACCGGGATTCGCTCGCCCGGGCGAACCAGCACAATGTCCCCTGCTTGAACTTGTTCTACCGGGATCTCCTCGGTCTCCCCGTTCCGGAGAACTCTGGCCGTGTCCGGGCGCAGTGCCGCCAATTTCCGAAGAGCCGCCGAAGTTTGCCGTTTGGCTCGCGCTTCCAACGTATTGCCAACGAGGACCAAACCAATGATCAAAATCACCGCCTCATAATAAAGATCCGGCGCAACACCGTGAGAGAGGAAGAACTTCGGGACCAATGTAGCGGCTGCCGAGAAAAGGAAGGCCGCTCCCGTCCCCAACGCCACCAAAACATTCATGTCGGCATTTCGGGATCGAACAGCTGCCCAAGCTCTGGTGTAAAAACGCCGCCCCGCCCAGAGCAGGATGCCTGTGGTTAGGGCCAGGAGAAAATACGAAAGAACCGTTCGGTCTATAATGTAGAGCCAGGGGAACCCTTTCTGGAGCCGGGGAGAAAAAACGGCGGAAACCCACCCCATGACCGGGTCCCTGAGATGTTGCACCTGCTCCGTTCGTGTCATGAGAGGCATTGATACCAGCATTGCAATGACTCCGGCGATGACACTCACCGCCGCTTTTCGACGCAGCTCGAGGAATTCTTCCTCTTGTTTCCTTTCAAGAGTCTCCTGCTCTTCGAAGCTGCTCCGGCCGAGCGCAGGGAGTTCCGCGCCATACCCGGAAGTCTGGATGGCCGCTACCAGCGCCTCAGGTGAAGTCACCTCAGGATCAAAGGCTACCGCTGCCTGTTGCATCATCAAGTTCACGGAGGCGTCGACTACTCCTGGCTGCTGCTCGAGAGCTCTCTGAACGTGAGCCTGGCAGGCCGAGCAGGTCATTCCAGTTACAGGAATGTTGATTTTTTCAGGAATTATTGTCGCTTTGGGCATCATAGACGGCTCCCAACTTTTCCAAAAAATGAGAAGGTTCCCCTACGGCCAAAACTCTCCGACTCCCATAGATAGTATACATACCCCCCACCCCTATTTCAAGGGGCGTGCAGAAAAGTTCAGCCGGAGCCGTTTATGCTGAGTCGCATTCAGCCGATGACAGTTTGAATTCCCTTCCCGAGAGGGACTTGTCTCGATTGGCGTCCACGGGAGAAGCTCGCTCGACTACATGGGCTCGATTTCTTTGTAAATTAGATTGCGGAAGTCGGTTAAGAAGACAGAAACACAGAACAGGTGAAGACGGGAGACAACTGGAGAAATCGCTTGGACTGGCGGCTTGGGACAAAGCGAATACGGGTGCTCGTCTCTAGCGGGAACTTCTTGGGCGATCCGCTCTTCAACTTCTTTCAGCTTTCCAATGATCATTTCAGTTGCACGACTCGCGCATACTGAATACTTGGGCAGCTGCGGATTTGACCCAGGAGAGTTTCGCTAATCGGGCTATCGGCATTGACGACACCGACCGCATGGTGGTTTTCCCCTCGCCCTAAGGCAAAGTTGGCAATATTGATTTGATTATTACCTAACAAGGTCCCCACTTGGCCGATTACGCCGGGAGTGTCGTTGTTCCGGATGTGAAGGATGGTTCCATGCAAGGGCGCTTCAATGTCAATGCCATCGAGGGAGACTAAACGAATATTGCCTTGCGAAAGGACGGTCCCTTCAATCCATTCCTCGCGAACATCTGTTTTGAGCTTTACGGAGATCAAGTTTGAGTAACTGCGGACCCGCTGACTCCGAGATTCGATCAATACAATTCCTCGATCGTCGAGAATCTTGCGAGCGTTGACAAGATTGACGCTATCCCCCAAGATCGGCTGCAGGATGCCAACGACGATGGAATTGGCAATCAATTGAGTGTTGATGTCGAAAACTTCTCCATAGTACCGGATCGATACTTCATTCATACGTCCTTCACAAATCTGAGAGAGAAATGAACCCAGTTTTTCACCCAGTTGCAGGAAGGGCCCAATCTTCTTGTACTCATCAAAAGAAACCGAGGGGAAATTGACCGCATTCCGGATAATGCCATCCTTCAGGAAGTCACGTACCTGTTGGGCAATCTCAACCCCTACCACCTCTTGCGCTTCGGCAGTCGAGGCAGCAATATGAGGGGTCGCAATAACCCGAGGATGCCGGACCAGAGGGTGATCGGGATTGGGAGGTTCCACCGAAAGTACATCAAGTCCTGCCCCCGCGATCTTGCCCCCTTCAAGACCTGCGAGCAGGTCGGCTTCGTTGATGAGATCGCCTCGAGCGGTATTAATTAAGCAAACGCCTTTTTTCATAAGCCCAATAGACTGCGCATTGATCAAATTTCGTGTGGACTCTAAGGATGGAACATGGAGGGTAATGATATCCGAATGGCTGAGGAGTTGGTCTAACGGCACCAACTTGACGTTCAAATCCTGAGCCAATCGGTCGGATACGTAGGGGTCGTAGACCAGCAGATTCATTTGAAAGGGCTTGGCGCGTTTAGCCACCTCCATTCCAATTTTCCCGAAACCGACGATCCCGAGTGTTTTGTCTTTTAACTCAAACCCTGCAAAACTCTTTTTGTCCCATTTGCCGAGTTTCGTCGAGGTGCTGGCCGGGCCCACATGACGCGCGATGGCTAGCATGAGCCCAAGAGCAAGTTCTGCCACACTGATACTATTCCCGCCCGGGGTATTCATGACCACAATCCCCCGATTCGTGGCAGCCTCCAAATTAATATTGTCCACCCCCGTTCCCGCACGCCCAATGACCTTCAGCTTGTTGGCCGCTTGGATGACTTTCACCGTGACCTTGGTATTGCTGCGCACTAAAAGTGCATCGTACTGGCCAATTTCCTGCAGAAGCTGGTCTGGCGTAAGGCCTGTCTTGACATCGACCTGCCATTGAGCCTGCTTTTTAAGCAATTCGACGCCCTGAGCTGAGAGTTTGTCGCTAATGAGAATCTTCATGTCACCCAATTGAATTGATTGAGATTAAGACTGATGTTTCAAGTAGATTTCTTCTGCTGCTCTAACTCCCGTCCCCAACGCAACAGGAAGGCCAAGCCTTTTCAGAATGATTTCCAGACAGGCAATGAGAGCTATGGTGTCAATAAAATCATAATACCCGAGGTGAGCAATTCGAAAGAGTTTGCCCTTCATCTCACCCTGACCGTTTGCGACCGTGGCACCAAAATTTTTCTTAAATTCCTTAATAATGGTTCCTGAATCCATCCCTTCAGGAGAGCATATTGCCGTCAAGGCATCACTCGGAGAGCTTTCGGCAAACAGCTTCAAATCAAGGGCCTTCGCGGCTGAACGGGTGGCTGAGGCCAGGAGTCCCGCGTTTCGAATCAAATTATCTCGACCCACACAGCGGACATATTTGATTGCTTCTCTGGCTGCCATGATGAGCGTGATGGCTGGGGTGTAGGAAGACTCTCCCTTCAGATTGTTTTTCCGCTCTTTGGCGTAATCAAAGTAAAACTTTTTCGACTTCGTGTTCTCGATCTGCGTCCAAGCTTTCTCACTCACGCTGGCAAAAGCTAACCCCGGCGGAAGCATCAGTGCTTTCTGCGATCCTCCGATTACCACATCGAGATGCCAATCATCCACGGGCATTTCCATGACTCCCAAACCGGTGATCGCGTCCACGACAAGTAGCGTATTGGGAAATTCATGCACGAGCATGCCTAAAGCTTTGATATCGTGCCGGGCTCCGGTAGAGCTTTCCGAATATTGGACAAAGACTGCCCGACAGTCCGGATGTTGCTTTAGCATCGCCCCGACTTGCTCGGGATTAACGGACTGCCCATAAGGTATCGAAATGACGTGGGTATGGATATCAAATGCTTTACATAGAGCTGTCCACCGCTCACCAAATTTCCCTGCACTGACTACTATGGCCCGGTCCCCCGGAGCCAACAGGTTAACAACAGCGCCTTCCATGGCACCCGTTCCGGAAGCGGTGAAGCAGATCACGTCATTTTGCGTGTTATAAACATACTTCAGACCATCCAGTACCTCTTTAAAAATATTCCTGAACTCTTCGGTGCGGTGGTGCACGATCGGCTGAGCCATTGCGGTTTGGACGGCTGGCAGCAGTTGGGTTGGGCCGGGCGTGAACAATCGTTCCTTATACATAAACCATGCCTTTCATTTAAGTTAAAATTCCGTAGAATCGACGAGGACCAATGCACATCTCAACAGCCTTGTGAAAAATGGAACTATAACATAATTTTTGTGAAGAGGGGGAAGAAGGGACAGAGAGGGATTGGTCGTAACTGGCCAGCAGTCTATCCTTCCCCGGAGAGTTGTTATTAATATTAGATTCTGGGACAAGCGCCTACAACTTCGCCATTCCGAGGATGGAAATTATACTTAACTGAATATGGTCTTTGCCGTGAAGATGTAGCACCTACATCAATCGAGTTTTGCAAACACTCTTGTCCCGGCAGGCAGTTTGCTAAAATCTTCGACCTGGTTCCCTGATTGGATATTTTTGTTGGGAAAAACGTAGAGGGTGTGAGAGTCCAAATAAATTTCCCGCAAGTCCTCGCCATTTTGATTTCTAGTTCGAGGTCTGCCAATTTCGCGATAAGCGACCAGCACCTGAGTCCCGTTGGGGACTTGGAAATCCTTAGTTATCGAATTTCCTGAATGGATCTGACCGTCTGGAAAGATATAGTACGTAAAGGACGACCTGTAGAGGGCGTTTGCAATTTTCCAAGGCGTGTTGGCCTCACTGGTGACAGGAAATCTTATTCCTTCCCGATCTACCAAAACGGATTCCCCTTCTGGAATCGCAGGTCGAGTCACTGCTACCCCCAGTTGAACCTCCGTTCCGGGAACTATTTTAGACCAATCATTGACCTGATCTCCACGTAGTGTCGTCCCATTGGGTAATTTGTATAGGGTCGTTGGGGCATTGTACTGCGTTCTGGCAATTTGCCAGGCCGTTTGTCCGCGAGCAATCTTCCGGAAGCTGGATTCCTCAGTCAAGTCGGCAGAGCCTTCGTCGTCTTCAACATCTTCTGCTCCGAGGAGTGTCGTTCCAGACGCTCTCATTAAGGCAGGGCTTTCTCGAACGCGGCCCGCGATGACATCGGGATCCTTTGAGGGTATCTCCGTCAAGCCCGCTTTTCGCCGGTCGAAGTTTCCTGGTCCAGGGTCCAATTTGCGGCCGCGTTGATTTGATTTGTGGTAGCGATTGGGTTTTGAATAAGCGACCCGATAGTGCTCAAGAACGTGCTGATCTTCGATGTGATACCTTTCCTGAAGCTGCCTGATCAGCCGTCTCAATGATTTATATTGTTCTTCGCTGAAAGGAACATTGTGATAGCCCTCCAGTTCAATCCCTATGGAATAGTCGCTAAGATCTTCAAACCCTTCCCACATACTCACGCCGGCATGATTCGCCCAATACTTGGAATCGAGAATACGGTAGACCGTTCCGTTACTGGCCACCAGAAAATGAGCATGGCCCCCACGGGTAATGTAGTGTCCGTGTCTGATTTTCCCTCGGGAGAGCGTCCGTAACGCACTGGGCAAACGGCTTTCCGTCGAGTGGACAATAATAAAGCGGGTGTCTTTACGGGCTACCTTTTGGAAGCGGGGATTCAGCCGTCGTTGATAATCCACATATCCTTCAGCCCATAAGGGCGACAAGCTGAAGGAAAGTAAGAACAGGAGAAGAATTGGGGAAAGACGTTTCAAGATGAGGCGATTCGAAATTTCAATTGAGTGTTCCCTGGACTTGCGTGCGTAGTTGCGCGTAAATTTCGTGCCTGCCCAAGACGCCGAGGAGGTTTCCCTGCCGTACTACCGGGACATGATGGATCTCTTCGCGATCCATGTTTTCCAGGATCCGGAGGATGTTGTGTTCGGGCCCTACCCAACGCAATTGAGCTAAAGGGATCATGACGTCTTCCACAAAAGAATTTTCCCACCGTTCCTGGGAAAGTTTACCCAGCTCATAAGGGGTCACAATGCCCTGGAGGAGGTTCCCTTCAAGGACGAGCACGCTGTCTTGCCGCAAATCCCCCAGGATGTGTTCGCTAAAGGACTTCAGCGAAAGTCTTGGGGAAACCCGGGGACAGTCTCGCACCATAAGATCTCCGGCCGTGAGACCTTCAAGTGAATCGCGAATTTGGCCTAGCTGAGCTACCTGTCGACTCGAAACCCACAAGAACCATCCCACCAAGCCAATCCAAAGAGCAAAAACAAACTGCTCCAACAGCACAAGTCCTATTGTGGCTGCAAAAAATAAGCCGGCAGCCCCCTTTCCGGTCGCGGCAGTCATCCGGGTAGCTTTGGTCAGGTTGCCGGTGAGCATCCACAAAACAGCTCGCAAAATTCTACCCCCGTCAAGCGGGAATCCTGGCACCAAATTGAAGAACGCCAGAATCAAATTCATTTGAGCCAACCATTCGGTCAAGGCACCCATCGTTTCAGAGTGGCTTTTCACCAGGACCCAGACAAAATAAAACAAAACGCTAAGAACAAAACTGCTGACCGGTCCGGCACCAGCAATGAGCAGCTCGTTAATAGGCTTGCGGACATCAACCATTAACTGAGAAGTCACGCGGAAGGAGAGAAAGGAAAGCTTGGGCGAGGGCAATCCTAAGATCCGAGCAACACCTACGTGAGACAGCTCGTGCAAAAGAATAGATCCCAGGAATAGCAAACTGGCTGAGATTCCAACAACCCAGTGGCTTGCCCGACTCCAGTGTGGGTATTCGGAGGCAAATTGAGAACTGAGTGCGGAAACGAGCAGAAGGAAAAAAATAAGCCAGCCCGTGCTCAAGCGTAAACGGATATTAAGAATTTGGTTTCTCATCTTTGAGTATTGAAGAACATCTCTCCTAAACTGAACAGGCGGCCCTTAAGAATACAATCGCACCCTCCATTCTCACTTGAGGGCGGAAACTTGTCAAATCGGGAACAATAAGAAGACTCATCCTCACTGCAGAAGCCTCGACTCTTCAAGAGGCCGTTGAATCCTATAATGGAGAAGCTCCCAAGAGCCGAACTTTGCTTGAGAAGCTCTTGGAGCAGGGGGAAAAGGCCCTGCTGACCTTCTTAGGATCATAGTGATGTCTTTGTGAACTCGAACGCCTTGGTCTGGGACCAAGCTCTAAATTGTCGAACCTGGAATTTGGCAAACATTTAGGAAGATGGTAATGTAAACGCATATGCACTCCTCTCGAACTCGCAGGCTGAGGCTCAAGGTCTCATGGCTGTTAATTCTCCTAACCTGTTTAAGTATTGGGGCCGAGGATTTGTTTGCGCTTAATCCTTGTGGCGAGGATGGCGGCTATGCATCATATGGATCAGAAACATTGACTGTTGTCCAACTGCCAGATTCCAATCAATCCTCGCGTACAGATCCTGGAGAAAATGATCATGATTGCCTTTGCTGCTGTCATCACATTGTTGTGGGAAGCTCTTTCCGGTTGACTTGCACTAGTGTCATCTCCTTTGTCGAATCCGGTTCACTTGCAAAAGTACCATCCGTTGATCTCCTTCCTCTCTGCCTCCCTCCGCGGTCGTAATTACTTTGTTAGCCTAGTCAGTAGTTTTCCTAATAATTCATGCGAATTGGATCCCTGAGAGACAGGGGGGTGCCACAGCACCAAGTGGCAATACAGCCTTTTTAGACTCCAATCTCCATTCTTTTGGAAGGACATCGTTTCCAGTTGTTCAGGAGGTTTTATCATGAAATGGCTTCTGCCATTGCTGCTGCTTTTGCCGTTTGATTGCCTCGGTCAAAGCAGTGGAGAAGTTCCAGAACTCTTAGACTTAAAAAAGTCAATTGAGATTGCCATTGCCAACAACTCGCAGCTCAAGGTTGCCAGGAATGAAATCGAAATTGCGGATGCCGAGAGGGTTGATGCCTCGAAGCGGCTCAACCCTGCCTTCTCAACCTATTTTGAAGATTACCGGCTCTTCTCTTCCGAGATGGGACCTTTCTTTCAAACTCAAGAGATTACAGTACGATTGGATCAGGAAATTGAGACAGCTGGAAAGAGAAGACTCCGGACTCAGGGCTGCAGAATTGAGGACTCAAGCGGAAAAGGCGGAGTATGACAATGCTCGCCGAGCGTTAGTCCTCGAGGTCCGCCGTACTTACTTCCAGGGAGTTCTGGCCCAAACCAATCTGGAGGTGGCCGAGATCCGTCCTTCAAGAGATTGATCGGGTGATTGATCTGAATCGCACGCGTCTCGAAAAAGGTGACATCTCCGGTGTGGAGCTCAAGCGAGTCGAGGTCGAGCGGCTGAAATTCATTGATGACGTTTTTGCCGCCAGGCTCGCTTTGTTCAATGCGAAGGCCACGTTGTTTGCCTTATTGGGTCTTCAGCAAACAAATGCTTCTTTCAAATTTTCAGGGGTTCTCACGATGGACTCCAGTCCTGTTGACTCTTCCGATGGAATTCCTCCCCTCCTGCCCTTGGCGGAACTAAAACACCAGGCGTTTGACAAACGGCCCGACCTGAAAGCTTCCATGTTCGAACGAGAGCGAGCAGACACCGAGACTTTGCATCAGCGTGCGCTTCGATCACCGAACATCATACTAACCGGTGGTTACAAGAGGAACCTCATAGAAAACACAGTCGCTTTTGGAATTGCGTTTCCTCTGAAGCTTTATAACAGGAACGAAGGTGGTATCGCCAGGGCAACGGCTGAAAAAGTGCGATCAGAAAACCTGGCCGCTTACACCCGTCAACAGATCCTGCTCGAAATTCAAAAAGCTCACAATGCAGTGGAAATCAACCGCCAAAGATTGGAGTACATCGAGAAGGAATCTATCAAGAAGGCAGAAGAGTCCCGTCAAATCGTCTTGGCAGCTTACCGCTTAGGAGAAATCGATTTAATCAATTTACTGGATGCTGAGCGGGCTTATCGCGAGACTCGAAAGATCTATCACCAATCACTTTACGACTACCGGATGAGCCTATATGAGTTGGGTAGCTCCATCGGACTGGAGGTTGAATAACCCATGCGAGAAATAACAATCCGAGTTCCTGAATTCACTCTACGAAATGTGATTTTATTCGCTCTCATGCTGGGAGGAGCCGGTTTTATCTGGTATTACAAAGGCCGTACTTTAGAGCCGGAACACATCCATCAGGAAAGTGAGAGCGGGCCGAGGCGAAACCGTAGCCCTCACAACAGAAGCACTGCGCAACGTTGAAATTAAGATCCTCGAAGTCCAGCCTCGTCCTTTGCAGGAATGGATTGAAGCCACAGGCGTGGTTGAGCCGGATCTGAACCATGTTGCCCGAGTTCGCGCCTTGTCGCGGGGAATCGTGCGGCGGGTGTTGGTTCGGCCTGGAGAATACGTTCAAGCCGGACAGGTCTTGTTTGAATACGACAATGTTGAAATGGGTGAATTGGTGGGAGAGTACCGCACATTTATTTCGCAGAAAGGAAAACTGGAAGCTCGACTTAAACTAACTGAGCAATCTGCCGAACGGGCCCGGAGCCTGGTGGCAGCGCAAGCACTGGCTCAGAAGGAACTGGAGCTGCGAATTGCCGAGCAACTTGAGGCTCAAGCCGAACTGGAGGCCCATGTTGCTAGCATGAACGCAGTAGCCAGTAAGCTCAGGCGTTTCGGAATGAGAGAGGATCAACTGCCTATCCTGTCTTCGCAGACTTCCACCTTGACCAGCGTCAAGGCGCCGCAATCGGGGGTCATCCTGGATTTTCAGATCGCTCCGGGCGAAGTGTTAACTGTGGATCAAGAGGTCATGACGATTGCAGACCTGGGGCGTGTCTGGACCATCGCCAGCGTTTATGAGCGAGATCTGGGTCGAGTAAGACAGGCCAGATAGCCGAGATCTCCTTTGTCGGTTTCCCAGGACAAAAGTTTTCGGGAAAGATCACCCAGGTGGGTCAGCGTCTAGATGCTGAAACACGGACAGCCAAGGTTCGCGTTGAACTGGATAATCCCGACCAGAAACTGAAGCTGGAAATGTTTGGGACGGTTCGCCTACCAATCCAGGACCCTCGGGTGGTTCCAGCCATTCCTGAAACTGCCTTGCTGCAGATCGATGGTAACGGATTCCGTTTTCATTCAAATAAAACCGAACGAGTTCCAAAAGAGGGACGTTGAACTCGGCCATAAAGCAGATGGGTGGGTGGAGGTTGTGAAGGGATTGAAATCGGGCGAATGGGTCGTAACCCAGGGGAGCTTCTATCTGAAATCGACCCTTTTGAAAGAGACCCTGACGGAGGGCAATCACTAATGCATCGGATTGTTGAACTGGCACTCGAAAATCGCATCCTGGTCATTGTAGTGGCCTGTCTCTTCGTCATCGCTGGTTCTTTTGCACTGAAGCACCTCACCATCGATGCAGTTCCCGATATCACCAATGTTCAAGTGCAGATTTTGACCAAATCCCCCAGCCTAGGACCGGTGGAAATTGAACGTTTCATCACGTATCCTGTGGAAGCGGCTATGAATGGTCTTCCGCGGTTGTCGGAGATTCGCTCGGTTTCCCGGTATGGGCTTTCCTCCGTGACTGTCATCTTTGATGAGAATGTAAACATTTACTTCGCTCGCCAACTGGTATCGGAGCGGTTGAACTCGGCTTTGGAGTCGATTCCACAAAATCTCGGCCGTCCCGAACTAGGACCTCTTACAACTGGACTGGGCGAGGTTTACCAGTTCACAGTCGAAGGAGAAGGCTACACTCCAATGGAGCTTCGCACGATTCTCGATTGGGAAATCGCTTACCGGCTGCGCTCCGTTCCTGGCGTGGTGGAGGTGAACACCTGGGGCGGCAAAGCACAGCAATATCATGTGGTCATTAATCCCGCAGAGCTTGATTGCTTATCGGCTCTCTCTTGCATCGGTATTTGAGGCAATGGAGAAGAACAATGCCAATGTCGGCAGCGGTTACATTGAAAGGAACCAGGAGCAATACATCATCCGAGGAGAAGCTCTGATTTCCAGCATCCAAGACATTGAAAATATTGTCGTCGGACACAACCGTCAAGGTGTCCCGATCTTTATTAAAAATCTTGGCACCGTAGAAAAGGGTTCCATGCTGCGAATCGGAGCGGCCACAGAGGATGGCCGTCATGAAACAGTAATTGGGCTGGTACAGATGCTGGCTGGTGCTAACGCGAGGGATGTGGTTGAAAAAGTCAAAGCCAAGGTAACCGAGATTCAGGCCTCTCTTCCTCCTGGCGTTGCTATTCGACCTTTCTACGACCGGGCTCAGTTTGTCGAACGCGTGCTGCGCACTGTGACGGTAAACCTCATGGAAGGAGGATTACTGGTCATCGCGGTTCTTTTTGTTTTGTTGGGAAGCCTTCAAGGAGGTCTGCTGGTCGCGTTGGCCATTCCGCTCTCCATGCTGTTTGCGTTTATAGGGATGTACTACCTCGGTATCTCAGGTAACTTGATGAGTTTGGGGGCCATTGACTTCGGGCTGATCGTCGATGGTTCGGTCGTGATGATGGAGAACATACTAAGAAAGCGTTCTGATAGCCCTGATACACCTATTCTGGAGCTAGCACGTCAGAGTGGGTGCGAAGTGGCTCGTCCGGTATTTTTTGCTGTCTTGATCATTACACTGGTTTACCTTCCGATTCTCGCGCTCTCGGGCACAGAAGGAAAGATGTTTCATCCAATGGCCATCACGGTCATCTTTGCCCTGCTGGGCTCGCTGATCGTTGCCATGACCGTGATTCCCGTGCTCGCTTCATTGCTTTTCAGAAAGAAATCTAAAGCCCTAGAAATGGAGCAAGAAACCTGGCTAGTTAGCCTCACTCGCAAGCGCTACGTGCAAACCTTGCGATGGACCATGGCACACCGAAGCGCTACCGTCTTCCTAGCTCTTGTGGTACTGGCCATCACAGGGATCCTTGCAAGCAGACTGGGGACAGAGTTTGTGCCCGAGTTGGACGAAGGCGACATCGTGATCAATGCGCTCCGGTTGCCGAGTGTTTCGATGGCGGAATCCATCGCATCCACTCTAATGATTGAGCGTGTCCTGAAACAGTTTCCTGAAGTGGCGCTAGTGGTATCGCGTACAGGCAGCCCGGAGATCGCCACAGACTTGATGGGCATTGAATTATCGGACATCTTTGTCATTTTGCGACCTCGCGAACAATGGACCACTGCCAAAACCAAGGAAGCACTGATCGAAAAGATTGCGGACCGGTTGGCACATGAGATCCCAGGGGTAGGACTCAGTTTTACACAGCCCATTGAAATGCGATTCAATGAATTAGTTGCGGGTGTCAGGTCCGATGTCGGCGTTAAGGTTTTTGGCGATGATCTGGAAGTCTTGAAAACCAAGGCCGATCAGGTTACTCGAGTCTTGAGTTCCATTCAAGGCGCAGCAGACGTTAAGGCGGAGCAGGTAGCTGGCCTGCCAATGGCGCGGATCATTGTCAATCGAAACGAGATCGCACGTTATGGAATTAATGCCTCGGAAGTGTTGGAAACCGTGGAGGCCATTCGAACTGGGCGTAATGTTGGGACAGTCTATGAGGGACGCAGACGCTTCGATCTGGTAGCCCGTTTCCCAGATTTTGTGGCCAAAGATCTTGAATCGCTGGCCCAAATCCCAGCAGGTGGGAACAATGGCCGTCAGATCGTGCCTCTTGGACAGTTAGCCAAGCTGGAATACTCGACAGGACCAGCCCAGATCAGTCGGGAACAAATTCAACGCCGCATCGTTGTGGAAGCAAATGTTCGAGGAAGGGACCTTGGGGGATTTGTGCGAGAAGCACGGGCTAGAGTAGTCCATGAGGTGAAGCTGGATCCGGGCTACTACTTTGAGTGGGGCGGTCAATTTGAAAACCTAGAGAGAGCCTCTTCTCGGTTACTGATAGTGGTTCCCTTAACTCTCAGCTTAATCTTAAGTTTGCTCTATTTCGCCTTCAGGTCTATCCGAATGGCTTTGATCATTTTCCTTAATGTCCCCTTCGCGGTCACCGGCGGGGTTTTTGCTCTAGCCGTTCGAGGCATGCCTTTCAGCATTTCTGCTGCTGTTGGCTTCATCGCACTTTTTGGAGTGGCCGTATTAAACGGCATGGTATTACTAAGTCATGTCAGTACCATTCAGGATTCCGGCAAGTCAGCCAGCGACGCGGCTTATGAAGGGGCACAAGTAAGGTATCGTCCAGTGATGTTGACGGCCCTGGTCGCAAGCTTTGGATTCATTCCCATGGCTCTTTCCCACGGCATGGGAGCAGAAGTGCAGAGACCTTTGGCCACGGTGGTTATCGGCGGGTTATTGACCTCAACGACGTTGACGCTTTTGGTTCTTCCAACGATTTATCCCTGGATCTTCAAAAACAAGGAACGGGAGTCTTAAATATTGTTTGAGACAGGTAGTAAGTAATTGACAAAGTTTTCAATCAAGAGAGGGAGGCATACCGCAGAGGAAAATACAGAGAGTCTTCCTAGGAGGGAAAGGATCCGAACTTCACTTCACCTCGACTTTCCTGAGATCATTGGGCAAGGAATCGTTTCCACAGTCTGATTTTCTCCCGAGGCTCTCGAAAAGTGGCAGAATGTCTTTTTAAGGCCGGTGTGGTGTTACACGGATAATCGTTTCGCGCGTACAAGGTATTCCTGGGCTTGGCCGATTGCCTTCTGCTCAGCTTCTTCCCTCGTGCCCCCTTCTGCTCGGGCTACGCAGACCCCCGGCTCGACATGGTCGGCTTTGCAGTGGTATTTATCACCGAGTCCATAACTGGTGAGAAGAACCTCCCATCCTGCTAAGTCGATAGTTTTTTGAGAATAGTCTGTGGGTTCCAAGGTTGTATTCATCTTGCCTTTTGTGCCAAAGACTGAAAACCCGGACTTCTCCCAGGCAGCAATGCCACCCAGGAGATCTCTGACATCGCCAATTCCGGACCGCATCAATAAGCTTGCGGCAAGACCCGAGCGGTACCCGCCGGCGCAATGGATCACGAGGCTCCGACTCAACGGGATCTCGCCAACTCTTTCCCCCAGATGGGACAATGGGATGTGAAGGCTTGGCTCAATCCGCTTTTCATGGCGCTCCTTCTCCGTCCGCACATCAATGATGACAGGGGGATGGGGTGAAGCCAGTTCTTCAGCAAGCGTTGTCGCGGAAATCCGTACTAGAAGCTGAAGATATTCAGGTTGGTTGCTAACCGCTTCCATTCCCCCCTCCAGATATCCGGCTACGAAGTCAAAACCAATCCGGCCCAAACGTGTGGCTGCTTCCTTTTCCTTGCCTGGAGAAGCGACTAGCACAATCTGGGCGTCACGATTAAGGATTGTTCCTGCCCAGCTGGCAAACTGCCCCCCCAATCCGATGTTGATACTTCCCTTCAGATGCGAAGCGGCAAACTCTGAGGAGTCTCGCACATCCACAACTTGGGCACCCGCTGAATTCAGTTGGAGAACTTGTTCGAGGCTGAGAGGGGTCATTACCTTCTCCAGAGTCTTCTCCAAGGTCTGATGTTCCTTGGTGTTCAAGATGGCATCGAAGGTAAAGTACGAAGGAGCCTCCGGCTGGTCGGCTGTGACGAGTTGGATAAATTCCTCTTGGGTCATGGGCTGAAGCGCATAATTGTACTGCCGTTGCACCCCAATCGTCGAAAATGTTTCTGTGCTCAGATTTTTCCCACAAAGCGAACCGGCGCCATGGGCGGGATACACCAGAGTCTCATCAGGAAGTGTTAAGAGTTTGCTGTGCAAGGACTCATAGAGCATCCCGCCGAGTTGGGCTGCTGAAAAACCCATAGATGCTCGGAGGTCCGGGCGGCCAACATCACCAACAAAGAGCGTATCCCCGGTCAAAACAGCTGCCGGTCGGTCAATCCCGTGTTCCTTGTCATATACGAGAATGCAGATGGATTCGATCGAGTGGCCTGGAGTTTCGAGAATGCGCAAACGAATCTTGCCAAACTCGAGAACATCATTATTCTTCAAGGGTGTGAATTCGTAATCGGCATTTGCCCTGGAACCGAGCCAAATGCGGGCCCCGGCTTGGTCTCTAAGCTCCAAATGACCCGCCACAAAATCGGCGTGAAAATGGGTGAGGAAGACATGCCGGATTTGTACTCCCTCCGCTTTAGCGTCGGCAAGGTATTGGTCAATGTCCCGCTGTGGGTCAACCACGGCCGCTGTCTTGCTTTCCCGATCAGCAATCAAGTAAGAAGCGTGCGCTAGACACCCCAAGTAATATTGTTTGAAAATCATAGGCTATTGGACGGACGCTCCCACGAGCTTCCAGCATTCAGTTAAGTAACCCTCGTAGTCTTTCTAATTCTTGAGCTTCAACTAATACTTGAGCGCAAACCGAGTAATAGCTCGATCGCTCACCGAACCGACAATTATCAATAACGAGCGTTGAAATGTTAATGCAACTGGGGGAGATTAGGGAGTGAAAATTTGCGGGGGCTCTTCGTGAACAGAGAGTAACTAGTTCATGGCATCAATCGGTCTTATGTTAAACTGCCCCGTTATGATGCAGAACTAAAAAGTTTCTATCCTCGTACTTCCAAGTGTCAGGCGGGATCCATCGAGTCGCTTATGCCAATCATTAAACCTCAAAAGCAACGTTTATCTAATTCTCGCCAGGCGCGGGCTGAACAGATCGTTGCAGCGCTGAAAAACGAGTACCCCGACCCCCAATGTGCCCTGGAGCATCAAAACCCTTTTCAACTAATGATTGCGACAATCCTTTCTGCCCAATGCACCGACATCAGAGTCAATAAGGTAACCCCTGACCTATTCAAGAAATACCCCTCTGTTCAGTCCTTTGCAAAAGCCCCTCAGGAAGAACTGGAGGAGATGATCCGATCGACTGGCTTCTTTCGGAATAAATCGAAAAGCATTATTGGAGCTAGCCAGAGAATTATGAATCAGTATGGAGGCCAGGTTCCGAAAGACATGGAAAGCTTGCTGACTTTACCGGGAGTGGCTCGAAAAACCGCCAATGTTGTTTTGGGAACAGCGTTTGGGACGGCATCCGGGGTAGTTGTCGATACGCACGTTTTCCGGATCACCCATCGCTTAGGATTAACGAACGGTAAGACACCCGAGAAAGTTGAAATAGATCTGATGAAGTCCATCCCTCCAGATGAATGGATCAACTTTTCTCACCGCTTGATCCAACACGGAAGGAAGGTTTGCGTGGCTCGCAAGCCAGCCTGTGACCGCTGTGTTCTGAATGAACTTTGCCCGAAGATTGGAGTCGGGAAAGCGAAAGACTGATCCAGCCCGTTGCTCTCTGATAGTCAAGAAAACTAAGAGGAGGTCGGGGAGAAGGTATTCTTCCTGGGTTTACTCAATTCCTCCTTTAGCTCTGAGCCGCCGATCTAATAACGTCAACCCAATGATCGCCTTGGCATCAGAGAGTTCTCCAGAATCGACCCAGGCTAAGGCCTGTTTCAAAGGCACCCACTGGGCTTCAATCTCCTCCCCTTCGTGAAGCAGCCCATGAATTCCCAACGGAGCTTGAGGATCCTCTACTTCAGCCAAAAACAAGAAGACTTTGTCGGAAGATCCACCTGGCGCGAAGAAGTATTCGGTCAGTAATTCAATGCTTTTTAACTGCAGGCCGGTTTCTTCGCCCACTTCTCTTCTTGCGACTTCCATAGGACTCTCGTTTTCCTCACTCATTCCTGCAACGCATTCCAAAAACCAACCTTGACCGGTCTTCGCGTAAACAGGATAACGAAACTGATTGATCAAAAGAACCCGCAGATGGACCGGGTCAAAAATCAAGACGGCCACTGCATCGCCCCGAAAATGGCGAAAGCGGGTGATTTCCGGACTCATGGTGCCGTTAAAGCGTTCGAATTGTAGTTTTGCCTTCTCGACTTTAACGAAACCTTCATATTCAAGGTGTTTGTGACTAATCAGAACTTTCATAGTTTCGATCTATACCCCGAGATCCTGGGAACGGAATAGGGTCCGTTCCCTACAAATAAAGTCTGGAAACTGCTGTATGAAATCCTTATGACAACGTGACTGCTTCTTTTCAGCCTAAGTGCGTTTTGATGCCTTGAACCACCTGATCAATGCTGCGCGAATTTTTTCCGCCTTCAGGAATTACTATCTCGGCGAACTCCTTTCCGGGCTCTACGAACTTCAGATGCATGGGCCGGACAGTGCTCAGGTATTGATCGACGACAGCCTCCATGGTTCGGCCCCGGTCGCGAACATCCCGTCTCAGTCGGCGAATAAAACGAATATCGGCCTCGGTATCCACATAGACCTTCAGGTCAAACATCTCCCTCAGCCTGGGTTCGTGAAGGATCAAGATTCCTTCAACGATAATGATGGGCTTTGGCTCAAGGCGTTGAACTCCGGTGGTTCGAAGATGCTGTGTAAAATCATAATGCGGGCGATCAATCGGCTGATTTCTCTTGAGCGCTTGCAAATGCCCGATCAGGAGATTGAAATCAACCGATTCGGGGTGGTCAAAATTGACCTTTGCCCGCTCTTCAAGAGGAAGGTCAGAGTGATCTATGTAATAAGAATCCTGAGCGAGCAGAACGGTTTGTGTTTCTCCGAAAACTTCAACCAATTTCTTGGCAACCGTGGTCTTTCCGGAGCCTGATCCGCCGCAGATACCAATAATCATCGCTCATTCCAGTTTGAGAATTTCACTACACAGATTCTTCAGTAACTTGAAAAATTCTGATTTCCGTTGCCCTGTTGTGGCCAGAACCTCGGCATGACTTAGAGGCCTTTTCGACAATCCTGCAGGCCATATTTGTAATGATAGAGATTCCCAAACACTCTAGACCCATCTGGCGAGCAACGATAATCTCTGGGACCGTGGACATGCCAATAGCGTCCCCGCCTAATCGCCGAAACAGCCGGATTTCAGCTGGTGTCTCATAGCTTGGGCCGGAAACCGCGACATAAACTCCTTCTCTTAACCGTAGCTTGAGATGTTTGGCACACTGCTGGGCAATTTGACGGAACCGTGGCGAATAACACTGACTCATGTCCGGGAAGCGAGGGCCATCAGATTCCCAACTGGTTCCGACCAGGGGGTTAGGAATAAATGAGCTGATATGATCAGAGATGAGCATGAAATCTCCAGGCTTAAATCGAGGATTCATTCCGCCCGCGGCGTTTGTCACGACGAGCTGCCTGATTCCCAGAATCCCGAGCAAACGAACTGGAAAAGTCACCGTCCCCATAGATTGACCTTCATAGAGGTGAGACCGCCCTTGCAGGCCAACCATCCAATAGCGGCGATGCCGAACCAGCACGAGACTTCCGGGATGCCCCGCTACCGATGGGATGGGAAAATGTGGAATGGAATCATAAGGAATCTTAAGTTCCACGGGCAGAGAATCGGTGAAGTTTCCGAGCCCTGATCCCAAAATGACGGCCAACTTCGGCTTCTCTCTCAATCCATGTTTCCGGAAAAGTGTCCTTAGAAACTTGGCTGCCGTTTTGGCTTGAGAATAGTTATGAGGCTCCGTTTGACCCATCTAATTCCCGACCATTCTCAATTTTTTCAGACCATGCCACTGAGGAGAATCCTAACGCCAATGACTCGATATCCCGTGATTAGGTTAAAAGGAGAGCCTTGCGGAGTCAAGCTTGCTTGCCTTTCCTCGCGCCCTTTGATAACTTCATATTGAAATTTCAGCCCGGTTCATCTAAATGAAGAGGTTAATGTCAATTGGAAGAACCATCCCACTTCTCTATGCAATCGAGAACCGACGGAACGGATTTTCAAAATGACGTCTCTAAATTGAGACCCAACCCGTCCGTTCATTTTCCTCTGGAAGCGCTACAAACGCTCCCCGAGCGATACAATGTGAATCAATTCCAGCTCATGGTTCAGAGTCCATTTCAAGTGTTCGCCTATTGGGAGATCACGTCTGACCGGCTTCAGAAAGTCTTAGCACCGTATCCTAAGGAAGAACAATCCTCTTTTCGCATGATCCTAAGGTGGATTGAGGTTGGCCAGGGTATTGACCAGGCCTTCGATTCCGGGGCCGCTTCAGAATGGTGGTTTACAACCCGACCTGGCAGACGGTACCAGGCCGAACTTTGTCTGCATTCGGAAGATTTTGGGGCAATTCCTGTATTTGCGTCTAACGAGGTTGAAACCCCTTGTGACTCCATTGCCAAGAATGAATTAGAAATCGAGGAATGCTCTGAAACAACCAAACTACTGGCCAGTTTGGTCGAATTGACGGGCCTGAAACGAGAATTAAAGAAACCAGCTCCCCCCATGCAAAACATAGAGGGTGCCGTCCACTTTGGCGATCTAATTAATTTTGGGAGAAGAAGAAAATCGACGCAAAAAGAATTAAGGTGGAGCACTCCCAGACCAACGAGTTTCTTCTGGTAAGATAGAAGGCCACAATGTTACCGGATTCGATAGGGAAAGAAATTGACTTAGTTATCCACTCTGATCACCCTGATCCTTTTCATATCTTGGGTGCGCATGTTTCGGAGGCTTCGCTTGGCGACGGCTCCTCTCCCCGTTCGGTTGTCGTCGTCCGAGCTTTTCTCCCTGAAGCCAGCAAAGCCTTCATTCTCCCGAAGGAAGGAACAAATTTTCCCGTTGCCATGCAAAAAATCCGGGAGGAAGGTTTTTTTGAAGCCGTTTTTAACGATCGCAATCAGGTCTTTTCTTATGAGATCCGGTTAATCGATCATGAAGGGAATTTATCCCAATTTGTCGACCCCTATATCTTTCCTCCTATTCTTACGGACTTTGATCTGCACTTAATGGGAGAAGGTACCCATTTCAAGAAATACGAAAAACTTGGCGGTCACCTTCGAACGATTCAAGGAGTCAGCGGCGTTCATTTTGCCGTATGGGCGCCAAACGCTGCGCGGGTCAGTGTCATTGGAGATTTCAACCGTTGGGATGGACGACGCCACCCGATGCGGGTTCGCGGAGGCACCGGGATATGGGAAATCTTCATCCCTGGTTTGGGGGAGGGTTGTGTCTATAAGTTTGAAATCAAATCCCGATTTAACAACTACCTAGCCATTAAGGCGGATCCCTATGGAACTTACTTCGAACGCCCCCCGAAAACGGCCTCCATCGTCCATGACATCAGTAAATATGTCTGGCAGGACCGGGATTGGATGGAGAGGCGACAAAAAAAGAATTGGTTTGAGTCCCCTTTGGCAATTTATGAAGTCCATTTGGGCTCGTGGATGCGGGTCGCCGAAGAAAAAAACCGTTATCTCACGTATGATGAATTGGGCGATCGTCTCATCTCATACGTTTGCGATTTAGGGTACACCCACATTCAGCTGTTACCTATCATGGAACATCCCTTTGATGGCTCATGGGGATATCAGACCATCGGTTATTTTGCTCCCACCAGCCGCTTTGGGACTCCCGAACAATTTAAGGCATTCGTAGACCGTTGCCATCAATCCGGGCTCGGCGTTCTACTGGACTGGGTTCCGGCGCACTTCCCCAAAGATGGTCACGGTCTCAGCTACTTCGATGGAACCTACCTCTATGAGCACGCGGACAAGAGAATGGGAGAACATCAAGACTGGGGGACACTCATCTTTAACTACGGACGCAATGAGGTCCGAAACTATCTTCTGTCGAATGCCCTTTTCTGGCTCGACCAATATCACATTGACGGATTGCGTGTGGATGCGGTCGCGTCGATGCTTTATCTGGATTATTCGCGACAGCCAGGTGAATGGATTCCCAATATCTATGGCGGAAATGAGAACCTCGAAGCCGTTGATTTTATCAAGCGGTTTAACGAGCTTGCCCACCAATACCATCCTGGGGTCTTAACAATTGCAGAAGAATCGACGGCCTGGGCCATGGTCTCGCGGCCTGTTTACCTGGGAGGGCTGGGATTCAGCATGAAATGGAACATGGGGTGGATGAATGACCTCTTGTCCTATTTCTCCAACGATCCGATCTATCGCAAATTTCATCAGAACAATCTGACCTTTGCGTTGATGTATGCGTTCACGGAGAATTTTATTCTCCCGCTCTCCCATGACGAAGTCGTCCACATGAAGGGGTCGTTGC
This sequence comes from uncultured Acidimicrobiia bacterium, assembly GCA_963810905.1. Taxonomy (GTDB): domain Bacteria; phylum Acidobacteriota; class Terriglobia; order Versatilivoradales; family Versatilivoraceae; genus CAWBAT01. The sequence continues at coordinate 435,214 of CAWEPG010000002.1, forward strand.
TCGGCAAGATGCCCGGCTATTTCATGGAAGACAAATTTAGCAATCTTCGCCTCCTTTTCGGGTACATGTATGGCCAGCCCGGAAAGAAACTGCTTTTCATGGGAGGCGAGTTTGGGCAATGGGATGAATGGAATCACAATGCCAGCCTGAATTGGGAATTGTTGCGTTGGGAACCACACCAGAAACTACAAAAATTTGTCCGTGATCTGAACCACCTTTACCTTTCTCAGCCCTCAATGTATGAAGTGGATTTTCATTACTCTGGTTTCGAGTGGATTGACTTTCACGATAACGACAACAGTGTGGTCAGTTTCATGAGAAAAGCCAAAAACCCTGAGGATAACCTGGTCTTCGTCTATAACTTTACTCCGCTCGTCCGGGAAAATTACCGGATCGGTGTTCCTCGACCCGGTGACTACGAAGAAATCATGAACAGTGATTCCGCCTATTACGGAGGGCGTAATGTCGGCAACATGGGCGCGATTAAGGCCGAGCAGACTTCTTGGGGAAATTGGCCGTGCCGCTTGACGCTGACGCTTCCACCCTTGGCTATGCTGGTGTTGAGACTGAGACCCTCTTGAACCATGAGCCGAGGTTACCTTGCCCTTGTCCTCCACGCTCATCTGCCTTTCGTTCGACATCCGGAGCATGATCCCTTTCTGGAAGAAGACTGGCTGTTTGAAGCCGTCACAGAAGCCTATATCCCTTTGATTCTGGCCCTCCAAAGACTTGTCCGCAACGGTGTGCAGTCTCGCCTGACCCTCTCGATTTCTCCAACACTTACCGAGATGCTGGCGGATCCTCTTCTCCAATCCCGCACCTTGCGCTACCTCACCACCCGAATGGAATTATCCGAGCAAGAGGTTGTCCGCACACGAAATATGCCAGAATTTCATGCTCTGGCCATTCTCTATCGCCACAACTTCCGGGAGGCTCATTCTCTATTTGAATCCCGTTTCCATTGCCGATTGTTAAATGCCTTCGCCGAACTACAGCAACAAGGAATTCTAGAAATCATAACTTGTCCGGGCACTCATCCATTCATGCCATTTATCTCGATGGAACAAGTTCGGAACGCACAACTTGAAATGGCACGGATCACGCATGAACGCCATTTTCACGAACCGCTGCACGGGCTCTGGCTGGCAGAATGTGGGTATGAACCAGGCATGGACTCTCTCATCAAAAAGGCCGGATTCGACTACCTCATTCTGGATGCTCATGGGCTTCTCTTTGGCAAGCCCCGACCTCCCCATGGCGTTTTTGCTCCTGTAAAAACACCGGGCGACATGTTTTTTTTTGGAAGGGATATGGAATCGAGTCTCCAGGTGTGGAATTCCAAAGTAGGGTATCCTGGCGATCTTAACTATCGAGAATTTTATCGAGACCTAGGGTTCGATGCTCCTTATGAGTATATTCGGCCGTTTCTTCATCCCGATGGTGTACGACGAAATGTAGGAATCAAATATTACCGCATTTCTGGGGGTAACGATTTGAGTCAGCGGGCCCCTTATGATCCTCAGAAAGCGCTGGTTCGCGCTTATCAACATGCCAGCCACTTTATCGCACAACGTTGTGCACAAATCGACCATCTCCAACAAGTCCTCAAGATCAGCCCCGTGGTCGTTTCTCCTTTCGACGCGGAATTATTTGGTCATTGGTGGCACGAAGGTCCAATCTTTCTCGAGCAGGTCATGCAACAGGCATCCCTCCAATCTTCGGACATCCGCCTGGTCAGTTTGTCCGAAGTCCTGGCAGAATTTCCAAACCCACTTAGAATGGAGCCAACCGGTTCAAGCTGGGGAAATGAAGGGTATTACCGGGTTTGGCTTAATGAGGAAAACAAGTGGCTCTATAAGCACCAGCATTGGGCAGAGAACGCCATGGTTGAACTGGCAGACCAGTTCCGAGAGGCGAAAGGGGTCACTGAGCGTGGGCTGAACCAGGCGGCCAGAGAACTCCTGCTGGCTCAAAGCAGTGACTGGGCTTTCCATATGACCGAGCGCAACTCCGCTGGCTATGCCGAACGCCGTTTTACAGATCACATCACGCATTTCCAAAACTTGCGAGAAGGGTTATTACGAAATCAACTAAACTCTGCCTACTTGGGCGAATTGGAAGAGAAAAATAATCTCTTTGGAGACCTGGATTACCGGATCTTCAGATCTTCTGCAAGTGAGGAGCACCCCAGGAACGCAGCGGCTCAATGATTGAAGCTGTTGGAGGCCCTATGTCCCCACCGCGCGAATAATCTTAAAGCATCCAGTAGAGGCGGAAGCCAGTACAAAAGAAATCGCATTTAAAAACTCTACCTACTGCATTTAACTTTAATAATTACCCGCGCATTGAACGATAAATGAAGACAATGGGTTACACGATGGAATAATTGAGGAGGTTCTATGGTCTCCGAAAGAGAAGTGCCGTCCGACCACCCGGTCCGGCAGACTTTTCATGCCTTGACCGAACGAGGCTCTCAGCAGACACGCCTCTCGGATCGGGAAATCCATAAATATCTGACTGATCTTCTGGTCGATTTCATCCATGTCGACAACCTTTACAAAGTTCGGGACGAGCATGGCCATCGGTTGGAGTATCTCGTTGACTTGCTGCAAAAGACGGTTGAACCCAGCGAGTTGGACAAGAAAGAGATATACAAGCATGTGGGAGACTTCAGCCTATTTATCCTGGGACTATTCCCGGAGAGCCTAAGCCGCGGCAAACGGTGCATTAGTTTGAACTATTACGCGGATCAGGGCAGACGCTCCTATATGATTCTTTCGGAAATGAACAACCTCCAACCTCCCTTCGTCATTTTCCGCAAGCTTTCCGAACAATTTGAAAGCTGCGTGCACACCTTAAATTGGGTCCGAAACTACATCAGCGATCCTTTCTATCAATACATGTTGCGCGAGTTCGATTCGAATTGACTATTGGGTTGAGTTCTTCCCTCTCGTTATCCTCCGTGCAACCAGATTACCGGCATGATTCCGTATCCCTCCTTCGCAAAAAGTGCCTTCCGAAGAAGTTGTTGTTTCCTGGAGGTTCTTCTTCCTGATTTTTGAGTTGACAAGGTTTTGACTCCATTCCTATGATTTAAGAAAGATGTTTGTTCGGTACTGAAGCGTTGACGACGTCACCGCACGCAGACTCATTATGCTTTTATCCTCTTCATAGCAGACACTGAATCCTTTAGAACCCGATCAACAGCACAAAAAAAAGCCAGATACAATTCTCAAAGATCTCAAAATGTAAGGCTCATTGGAGGGCATAATGGAAAAAGGCAAACGTCCTAAAGGACAAGCCGGATTCGATGTATCCCGCCGAGGATTTTTAAAAGGGGCAGGGGCGGTTCTTTCTTCTGGCATAGTTGTGGGAGCAGAGTCGTTCAACGCATCGGAGACCTCAACCGGAACTAATATCTTGGGACCAGGCAAGGTACCCATTTCACTTAAAATTAATGGCTTGGTGAAGACCATCAACCTCCAACCTCGTGTCACACTTCTGGATGCGTTGCGCGATGAACTAGAACTTACTGGCGCCAAGCGGGTCTGTGATAGAGCCACATGTGGGGCCTGTACAGTGATGATGGGGGGTAAAATCGTTTACGCCTGCACCATCCTGGCTATTGATGCGCAGGCCAAAGAGATCATCACGATTGAGGGATTGACGACCGATGGACAGCTCCATCCCATTCAACAAGCCTTCGTTGATAATGACGCCCAGCAGTGCGGTTATTGCACTCCTGGGTTTGTGATGGCTTGCAAAGGATTCCTGGCCAAACATCCTGATCCCACAGTGGACGAAATCCGCAGAGGTTTGGGAGGTAATCTCTGCCGGTGCGGAACTTACGTTGGTATCACCAAGGCTGTCCAGCAGAGCAGCCCATCAGCTGAAAGGAGGGCATGCCAATGGCTAAATACGATTGGCCCGAACAATCCAAAAGAACGCTCCTTGGGAAGAGCATCTCACGCGTGGACGGCCCAGTAAAGGCCAGCGGCAAGGCCCAATATACTTCGGATATGAAGCGTCCCGGGCAGCTCTATGCCAAATTCCTGCGTTGTCCTTACGCCCATGCCAAGGTGATCAGTATCGATGTCAGCAAAGCTGAAAAGATACCCGGCGTGAAGGCAGTCAAGATTGTTGAAAATAAAGGACCGGGGAGTGAAATTCTTTGGGCTTTTGACGAAATAGTCGGCGTTGTTGCCGTAGACGAAGAAACAGCTGCGGGCGCATTGGACAAGATCGTAGTGAAGTATGAAAGGTTACCTGTCTTTGTCAAGGAGGAGAATCTCGTCAACGCAGGTGAACACGCCAAACCAGCTGCTGAGCAGGTCACCGGAGAACCGGACAAAGCTTTCCAGGAAGCCGATGTGGTTATTGAAGGAACCTACGGGATTCCGGTGATCTCGCATTGTTGTCTGGAACCCCACGGGCAGATCGCGGAATGGGAAGGAGAGAACTTGATCTTTCATCAGTCCACCCAAAACGTCAGCGGGATCGCGGCCCAACTCGCTCAACCCCTGCAAATCCCGGCCGGCAACATCAAAGTCCGGATGGAATACATTGGGGGCGGATTCGGCAGCAAGTTTAGCCCGGATTCTTGGGGAGTCGAGACCGCACTACTTTCCAAGCAAGTGGGAGGCAAACCCGTCAAGTATTACTTGGACCGCGATGCTGAATTGGCGGTAGCCGGCAACCGCCCCTCGCACTTCGCCAAGATTAAAGTCGGCGCTAAAAAAGATGGGACGCTGGTCGCGTGGGAATCGCAATCCTGGTCGACAGGTGGCCCCACCGGTGGCGGCATGGCTCCAATACCATATGTCGTCAACATTCCCAATCAAAGAAAGAAACACTCGGCCGTGGCGACCAATAGTGGGCCTGCCAGAGCCTGGCGTGCACCGAATCATCCCCAGGCCTGCTGGTTAACCTTCGCGGCGCTGGATGATATGGCCGCCAAATTGAACATGGATTCGTTGGATTTCTTTATCAAAAACTTGAGCCTGACCGGTGAGCGCGCGTCACTCTATCGCAAAGAGCTCGAACGAGCAGCCGCATTGATCGACTGGAAAAAGAAGTGGCATCCCAGGGGAGACGCAACACCGGGCTATTCAAAGCGTGGGATCGGGCTAGGGTTCCATACTTGGGGAGGACGAGGCCATAACAGCGAAGTGCGATTGATAGTAAACCCGGACGGGTCGGTTCATTTGGCCTGTGGCACTCAGGACCTCGGAACCGGCACACGAACTGTCATGGTCATGGTAGCCGCCGAGACGTTTGGCTTACCCCTGGACATGATCCATCTCGAGATCGGCAAATCTCCAGATTTTCCCCCTTCCGGGGCTTCGGGAGGAAGCACGACGGTTGGTGGTGTGAGCGCCGCAACACGTCGGGCTGCACAAAATGCTTTAGAGGAAATCTTACTCAAAGGTAGCACCTTCCCTAGGCGTCGGAGTCCGAGTCAATTGGAAGCAATTACCGGAAAAGTTCAGGTTAAGGGGAATCCTGACTAAGAGCCTGACATGGAAACAGGCCGCCGCGAAACTCGGGCTGACACCGCTAAGTACTACCGGTAAGAATCCGGGCGAAGGGAAATTAATCGATAGCGGTGTCGGCGGGGTTCAGATGGCCGAAGTGACCGTTGACATTGAAACCGGATTGGTCAAAATCAATAAGTATGTGGCTGTGCAGGATTGCGGACTTGATCATTAATGAGAAGACGGCGAAAAGCCAGGTGTTCGGCGCCATGATAATGGGTGTAGTGCTATCTCGCTATTTGAGGAACGGATCATCGATGGAATCACGGGCAGACCTTTGAACTCCAATATGGAGTTCTACAAATTGGCCGGGATTGGCGACATTGGCAATTTTGTGGTCGAAATGTGGCACGACGACGAACAGGATGCACGCGGCGTGATTGGTCTAGGGGAGCCCCCCGTGATTTCTCCCGCCGCAGCCATCGGCAACGCAGTGGCTAATGCCATCGGAGTGAGGGTTCCCACGGCCCCGTTTACGCCAGACCGTATCTTGGCAGCGTTGGAAGGGAAAGGAGGTCTCTCGTCATGAACGCTTTTGAATATGCAGTGCCCGACACCAAGGAACAAGCCGTAGTGTTGCTCGGAACGCAGTGGGGAGAGACAGAAGTCCTGGCTGGCGGCACGGATTTGCTGAGCTTAATGAAAGACTCCTTGAGCACTCCAAAACGTGTAGTCAATATCAAAAATATTCGGGAGTTTCAGGGGATCCGCTATTCACCTTCAGCAGGCCTCCAACTGGGAGCTCTTGTGACTCTTGAAGAGTTGCTTGAATCCCCGGCGCTCAAGAAAGAATACCCTTCACTTTTTCAGGCCGCCGATGGCGTGCGCAGCCTCCAGCTTCGCAATTTGGGGACAGTAGGAGGCGATTTATGTCAGCGACCCCGATGCTGGTACTTCCGCAGCGGCTTGGGTTATTTCCCGAAAACGGAGGAAGGTAAAGATCTCATCCCCCTCGGAGAAAATCAATACCACGCCATCCTGGGCAACTCAGGTCCCGCCTACTTCGTGAGTCCATCAAGCCTTGGACCGGCACTCATCGCTTTGGATGCCAAGATTCGGATCTTTGGTTCGTCAGGCTGGAGAGAAGTGTCAGCTGAGGGGTTTTTTGTTACTCCTAACAACGTCGGCCAAAGGGAGACTGTCCTGAAGCCCAACGAAATTGTAGGAGGGATACATGTTCCCGCTGCGAAGGATATCCGGAATTCGGCCTACGAAGTTCGGCAGAAGGAAGGGCTGGACTGGCCCCTCGCTGTGGCTGCTGTGGCATTAAAGATGTCGGGAAAGACCATCCAGAGCGCGAGAGTAGTTCTGGGCCAGGTAGCTCCTGTACCCTGGCGCTCCCAAGAGGCTGAGAAGGCATTGGCCGGGAAGACAATCAACGAGGCAGTAGCCAAAGAAGCCGGCGAGGCCGCGGTACGGTCCGCTACACCTCTCAGCAAGAATGGCTACAAAGTACAACTGACCCGGGTTGCCGTGAAACGGGCTGTACTCCGGGCCGCGGAAGGAGGAGCTTAAACTATGTACCATCGACTTCAGAACTGTTGAACATGAAGTATGTAATTGTGTTCGCTGGAAGAGTATGTATTACCAGTCGGAAAGAGACCCTTCTGTGCCTCTCTCGAATGAGGACAATTATTGGTGTGCTCTCACCCTTCGCGTACTGGGGCCAGACGGACAATTGGTCAATCTGGAAAACTGCAAAGCAGGAAGAGCTTGTTTCAAAGAACCCTTTTGAAGGGGGGGCGGTTGTCGACCAGGTCCACCGACCCCGTTTTTCCGAAACCACGTAATCTGCGCATAGTATGAGCTTTGAGGGTAAGGCAGTGGTTTATTTAGTGAAAATGAATGCCTGCCTGCTAAACAAACGCTTCAACGAACAGATTTCGTTTGCATTTGCAGATTTCGGTCTTTAAGGTTAATATTTTTTTGAATTGCGCGTTGGAAGTTTCAGTCAGGGAGGATGATTTATGACTCGTTTTTCAAGCGTAGTCGTGGTGTGTTTCCTCGGATTGACGATCGTTCCTAAGATTAGTGCAAGCAGCTCAAGTTCTATTCATGGTGACTACATGGAGTCTCGCAGTGCCGATGTGTACACCGGGTTCTGTGTGGCCAACAGTGAGGTTGGACTTGTGGGTGATCAGGCGATTTTAGCCTGGAAGGTCAGGGGGAAGCTGGAATGGTATCTCACTGGATGGATTGAGTGTTGTTGCCGTTGTCAAAGCCAAGTCGACCCTGGGAGATCCCTACCACAACCCTTATCCAGCCAAAGCGATTCTGATTCTTGATAGTCGCGCAACAGCCGAACAGCAAACCGCACTTGAAGCCTTTGCCCAGTCAGCAGCAAAGGAGTTATTAGCGAATGTCGTCAAAGTGGAAACTTCCCCAATTTCTGTTGAGATCGGCGAAGGAGCAGAACATGGCCGCGCGAAGCTCACCGCGGGCTCAGAAGTTGCCTTGGAGACCCGGTCATTGGGGGGAAAGGACCATCTGTGCGGCAATGAGGACGTGTATTATGACCCGCTTGTTTCCTTGCAGCACGCGATGCCCGCTTTTACCATGAACGACCAGTTCGTCGGCAGTGGCCTTGGTGTGACTTGGAAGTTAAACGGCAAACGCAGTTCGTTCGTAGGTCATTTCTCTTACCAGTCCCCTTCAACTCTTATTTCCCTAAATCATTAACCTGACCTTCAATAGGAGGCTTGCTCATCATCCAGGGTTTTTCTCGCCGGCTGGGGAATTTCTGAGGACGGCCTTCCAGGGGTCCGTCAATTTTCTCGAGTGCCGAGCCGCCAACGCGCGAATTCCTTGGAACGGTAGACATGGCAAGCGATTTTGGCCAGCTGTGGACCTTTTGCGACCGCCGCGGCACGCCACACCCCGCAAAGGATGCTCATCATGGCTTCTAAGGCATCTAATGCCTCTTGTTGAGGAGCCTGTTCCGGCTTTGAAAGCGCCGCGGTCCCTGAAGGTCATCGGTAAATGATAGGATAAGACAGCAATTGGCAACTGAACACAATCGCGGCAGTGGAAGCTGTGATTCCAAAGCGACGATTCGAAACCAGCATTTTGGGGAGATCGCAGAGTAGGGGATGAAATTCATCAAATGGCGGACTGGATGCGTCCAGCAAGATGCGTGGTTCAATGCTTGATTCTTCTCTTGATAACTCTCGATCTGTCAAAAGCTTCGAGCAAGCAGAAGATTATTCTCGATTGTGATTTAGGCACGGACATCGATGATGCTTTCGCTCTGGCCCTGGTACTGACAAGCCCTGAGTTCGAAGTCTTGGGTATCACGTTGGATCATGGATTGACAGAAAAGAGAGCTCAAGTCGCCTGTAAAATGCTGTATCTGACGGGCATGGAGCACATTCCGGTGGCCGTGGGTCGACAGACTCCGAACGTGGTTGGAAAGGACAAAGAACTTGGGCCCAACAGCCCGCAGTTCCACTGGGCCAACGGCTTTTCCAGGGTCAAACCGATCAAGACCTCGGCCCGAGATTTCATTATTGAGACATTACGAAAGTATCCCCACGAAGTGATTCTGTTTGGAGTCGGGCCTGTCCCCAATCTCGCGGATGTGATCGAAAAAGACCCGGAGGCGCTAAAGCTGGCCAAGCATGTCTACTCGATGTTCGGCTCTTTCTTCATGGGCTATAAGGGCGGGCCTGTCCCGTCGGCGGAATGGAACGTTTTCGCAGATATCGCCTCGGCTAAGAAATTCGCGTCTGCAGGCGCGCCCATTACCTATGCCGGCTTGGATATCACTACTTTGGTGACGCTGGAGGAAGAACTACGTCTCAAGTTGTTAATGAGGCAATCCCACCTGACAAACGCCCTGTGCGGACTTTATGCACTCTGGGGCTATGAGACGCCGACGCTCTACGACGCTGTGGCGGTTGGAATGGCCCTTTGGCCGGATCTCTTCACGACCCGTGCCGCTCACGTCAGAGTTGTCGATGGAGGGTTTACTGTCATCGACGAAAGCAGGCCGCCGAACTGTGAAATTGGCGTTTCGATCAACAAGGAAGAGTTTTTGAAGCGGCTGCTGGGCCGTCTCCTGGAGCAGAATTTGGGAAGAGCGGAGGCGGAGTAAAAGCTCGCCGTTGTGAGAAGGGAGGTGTTTGCAGCCCGTGATGGCCCTTGCATTTAGAATCAAGTTTCTGAGCTTCATTCGTCTGCTGGAACCGGTTACCGAATGACATCGATGATGCCAAAAACACTAAACTGTGCATCTACAATCAGCCCCCGACCTCCCACGAAGACGCGAACAATGTTGCGGGGCAGTGGTGGCAGGAGTCTTTCCAGTTCTTTAAGAAACTGCTCGACTGTCTCCTGTAGTTCCGGCGGAAGAATGGATGACGGTTGCGAGTAGTAGTCGCGAATGATTTGCCGATACTGTTCACCGAAAACTAGCTGAACTGCGACCAAGCTAGAATGATTAAATGGAAGCCACGGCTTCCGTTTCTTTTTGTAAGGAGAAATCATGAAGAAACTCAAAAGCTGGATTGGCTTTTTCTTATTGGTAATCATGGTTTGTAATACGTCATATTCAGCCACGTATAAGTCTGGAGCAGTCAACTCGATGCCGGAAGGTTTAAGCGATGCAATTAAAGGCCTTCTCCAGGCACAGGGATTTCGTGTCGTGGATGAGAGCGGAAATCCTTGGTGCGAAGTCTGGTTGCGAAAAGAGATCACAAATTCTAATAAACCCGGTGCGCCAGACGCCAAGTACCAGTCACTTCATATCGGTCAGTTGGTGGGGGTAATGAAGTTCAATGGGATGGGTTCAGATTACCGCGGACAAGCGATCAAAGCAGGGACTTATACGATGCGATATTGTCTCATCCTGCAGGATGGCAATCACATGGGGGTCTCTCCCATTTTGGACTTCGTTCTTCTGACCCCGGTGAGTGATGACAACAAAGAACCTGATGCCGTAATGACCATTATGGACGTCGTCGTTTTAAGCCGCAAGGCTTCTGGAACGAATCATCCAGCCACGATTCTGCTGTCTAGCCCGCCAACGGGTGATTTCAAGCCACCCATTCTTGAAAAAGACGACATGGGCCATTGGGTGCTGAAGCTCAAGTCCCAGTCAAAGGCAGGAGTGGAGCTGCCCATTGGGATCATTGTCGTTGGAAAGGCGGAAGGATAGTTTATCCAAAAATGAAGATCGCGGATTCGTAGAGCTTCGACATTCAATTTTTGAGATTCACCAAGGGAAAAAGTCTCTTGCCGAAGATGAGCCATTCCTCCACACGAGATGCTTATGCTTTAAGAATGCAAACTGCAATTTCGTTTCTTGTTTTACTCCCCTCGATACTCCTCTTAGTTCCACTAAGTACTTCGAATGAGAGGCTTTTCCTTGAAAACAATTTTCTTCAAATTGCATTTGATCCGGCTACCGGGTTGCTTTCCTCAGTGGTCAACAAACTCACTGGTGAACCCTTGGGCGTCGTCGAAGAAGGTTTCTGGATTGAGGCTGAAGGATTCTCGCTCGAGCCAAAGACAATGAAGCTGCAGTCATTCCAAAGACTCAGCCCTGAAAGCCTCGAAGGGATCTATATCTCCAGTGGGTATGAAGTAAAATCAACCTATGTCCTGAGACAATCGGATCATTTTCTCACTAAGAAATTGTCTTTGCGTTCCTCTGCCCCGTTTGGTTGGAAAAATGTCGTTGTGAGCCGAATGAGGTTCCCGGAGCGCGACTTCGTTATCATTCGATATCCCCATCAGAAGACGGTTACCTGGTTCGGTCGGACTTCGAAAGGAGGCATTTTCACGGGAATGGAAATGCCCTTCGATAACTCAGAGCTATGGGGCAAGACACTCAGCTTAGGTTACGCACCCAGCTTAAAGGTTAAGGCCAACGAATGGCTGGAATCAGAACCAGTTTATCTCGGAGTATACAAACGGCGAGCTCTGGATCGAGAGGAATTCGGCCTGCCGTTACAATCGGAATCCGCTGCTATGGTCGCCATGACAAGCGAGCTGCTTGGCCCACCACGTCACAGCTTTGCACCCGCGGCCTGTGGCTACTGGTGTGAAATGGAGCATTTCGAGTATAAGGACGAAGCCGCTCTGGAATCGGATCTGCGCGCGCTTGATTTGATCAAAGAAGTAGGGATTGACTGGGTTACAGACAATATTCCCTGGGGGGGCGAGATCGAACTGATGAATAGTCTCCGCCTCAAGGACGGGTACCAGCCCGGCCCGATTGCTTCCAAGAAATATGAATACGCCCAACGCATTGGTCTGAAAATGGCCTTTTGGCCTACGATGAACAACTCCAATCCTTGGTGGGAGAAAAAGGGGCGGCCCTTTCTTCCGGATATTCCAGAATGGACTATGTTCCCGGATCGGCGACGGCTGAAGGGAACATTTCTTTCCGGGAAAATTTTCTTTCAAAATATCCAAGGGAATTGTATAGCCAACAAACCCTTCCGCGACTGGATTAACCAACTGAGCCTGGATGGAATGAAGACAGGGTATTTCCCTTCCTGGGTGATGGATGGTGATTTCTTCGGGGGCGGCGGCGTGGTCACGCGGGTGGATTGCCCGAAGAAAGACCATGACCACCTCTATGGGGATGCTACTTACGCTTGCGATCGAGCTCTCCGCGAGCTCATCGAAAACGTGCGAAAATTGAAGCCGGAGACATATATTACGGTTTGCCGTCCACCCATGGATCAAGGAGTATTCTCACAGCATAACGTGGATGCTGTTTTTACGATTGACGAGCTCAGTGAACCCGAAGCTCTTCCGGGATTGACTGGACAGCCCGTGAACATGGTGTTGGGTGACAAGATTCGTCGCTGGTCACGCATCCGGGTACATCATCATTTTTTCCCACACTACATCGATTGGCCACAAGTTTTTGTCGGTCCACCCTTGATGGGCCCGCCCCACGGCCGCCCTTGGACCAGTGAAGCCATCGACTACATCATGCTGAGCGCCATTTCAAGTTCTCCCAACCAGCTCTATTACCTTCCGGCCAAAAGCGGCATGCCGGAAGCGGACAAGCGGGAGATCAAGAAGTGGCTGGATTGGGGGCGCGCCCATGCCGCATTTCTCATGGTGCGGCAGGATCTCCCAGACTGGCCGCAGGCTGGCAAAATCGATGGCTCTGCACACATTCTGCAAGATCATGGCTATCTGTTCCTGTTTAACCCCAATCCCGAGCCTCAATCGGCTGATTTCAATCTCGATGAATCCATTGGCCTCACCCAGGGAACGCGCTTTAGCATTAATGCTGAATACCCTGATTCCAAATCAAAAACCGGGTTGTCTCGAGGCAGCCCGGTGAGTTGGATGATCCCCCCGAGGACAGCGATGATACTCAGTATCTAATCAGATTAGGCCAAAGAGTGGCGCAGGGGCAAAGCATTCGTCGGAAAGAAAGAGGGTCGTTTCCATTTAGGTTTTCGGATTCGAGTGCCTCGCCCCTACGGGATTTTCTCTTTTTAAGGGGTAAATACGACCCATTTGATTTTCAATTCGTCGAGGATTTCTAGAAGCGGATGGATCCATCGTATTCGACCAGCAAGGTTAGTCCGGGCCGATTGATAATTCCCCAAAGGCAGTCCTGCCAAGTATCTCACCAATAATCCGTTGCAAATCTCCACTGTTCATAGCAATATCTAGGTTTGCTTTGACTTGTTTTTTCCCCCATCTGTATTCATAACCCCAATCTTGGAGACTAAACCTGTGATCAAAAAAGGCACAAAAATATCACCTGCGAAAGGGAAATTAGGCGTGTTAATCCCTGGGATGGGCGCCGTGGCAACGACTTTTATTGCCGGTGTGGAGGCCATCCGGAAACATGGAGCCAAACCCTTCGGATCCCTCACCCAAATGGGTACCATCCGCCTCGGTAAAAGGACAGACAAGCGAACCCCTCTCATTAAAGACTTCGTCCCCCTGGCTCACCTGGACGATCTCGTTTTTGGTGGCTGGGACATCCATGGGGAAAATTGTTACGAAACCGCCTTGCGTTCCAACGTGTTAGAGAAACCCCTCCTCGGTTCCCTGAAGAATGACCTGCAGCGCCTGCGACCCTGGGATGCTGTATTCAGCAAAAAATATGTGAAGAGACTGAATGGCACTCACGTCAAGAAAGGGAAAACCAAATTGGAACTGGCCGGCCAGATCATGGCGGATATTCGCGAATTTCAAGAAGAATAATGACATCGACCGCCTCGTGATGATCTGGTGTGGGAGCACAGAAGTCTTTTTTAAGATGAGCGACGTCCACTCGACGGTGGCAAAGTTTGAGAAGGGGCCTTAAATCCAATGACCCCAAGATCTCTCCAAGCATGATCTATGCCTACGCCGCATTGAAGATGGGGATCCCGTTTGCCAATGGAGCTCCCAATTTGACCGTAGATATCCCGGCCATGATTGAGCTGGCTCAGAAGAACGACGCGTCCATTTGCGGGAAAGACTTCAAAACTGGCCAAACACTCATGAAAACGATTATTGCTCCCGGTTTGAAGTCACGCATGATCGGTCTGAGAGGTTGGTTCTCTACGAATATCCTGGGCAACCGTGATGGCGAGGTTCTAGACGAGCCGATGTCCTTCAAGACCAAAGAAGAGTCAAAGCTTTCGGTACTGGACCACATCCTCCAGCCCGAACTCTATCCAGAGCTTTACAAAGGCTTCCATCATCAGGTCCGCATCAACTATTACCCGCCGAGTGGAGACAATAAAGAGGGCTGGGATAATATTGATATCTTCGGATGGCTCGGCTATCCAATGCAGATTAAGGTCAACTTCCTTTGCCGGGATAGCATCCTGGCGGCGCCGTTATGCCTGGATTTGGTGCTCTTCCTCGATCTCGCCCAGCGCGCCAAAATGCACGGCATCCAAGAATGGCTTTCGTTCTACTTCAAGAGTCCGCAATGTGCGCCGGCACTCTATCCCGAACATGACCTTTTTATTCAATTGATGAAGCTCAAAAATACACTCCGGTACCTGCGCGGAGAAGACCTCATCACGCATCTGGGGTTGGAATACTACGACTAGATCGTTAAGTTGCATTTTCCTATTGGTTCATTTGTCTATTTCTCATCTTGGGCAGATGATGTACCGGAAACGGTTCAATGAATCAGAGTCAACAGAAAGCGGACGACCTGGAAGCACGGCTTGTCGACTTTGCTGTCAGGATCATAAAACTTTCGCAATAGCCTTCCTAAAACTCCAGCAGGTAAACACGTGGCAAATCAGATATTACGATCTGGAACCTCTCCAGCAGCAAATTACAGTGAAGCGAGAGTCTGCTGAAAGTAACGCGGATTTCATACACAAATTGGGGATTGTTTAAAAGAATTGAACGAAACCAGCGTTTGGTTAAAAATCGTAAATAAGGGTGGGCTCGTTAGCTCGGCATTGATGGCAAACATCATTGATGAAACAACTCAGCTGTCTAAAATAGTTACATCATCGGTCAAGACACTGAAGTCTAGAATCGAAGTACGACTAAACCTAAATGGCGAAATGACAACTAACAAATGAACGATGAAAGATCTTTTCGCCTCTGCAAGTGATTTCTACTGATTTATTCAGATGAGCATCGGTCTAATTGCCAGTTCTTCCCTTACTAGAAAATACCTCATGGCCATTTCAGGGGTGCTCCTATTCCTCTTCGTCATTGCCCATATGCTGGGGAATCTGCAGGTTTTTCTCGGCCCGGAGTCATTGAACGCTTATGGAGCGTTTTTGAAATCCAAACCGGGATTGCTCTGGTCGATGCGTCTCATCTTACTCGTCATCGTGGTCTTCCATATCGTGACCGGGATTCAGTTAGCTTTGCAAAATCGCCGAGCTCGACCTGTTCGTTACGCAAACAGCAAACCTCCCTATGCCAATCTCGCTTCCAGGACTGTGCTCATCAGCGGATTGGTCATATTTTCATTTGTGGCCTATCATTTGATGCAATTTACTCTCGGAGTGACCAATCCCGAGTATCTCCACTTGGAGGACTCGAAGGGGAGACATGACGTGTATCGAATGACAGTCGAGGGGTTCTCTTATCCCGGCGTCACCTTATTTTACGTCATTGCGATGGGGCTGCTCTGCTTGCACTTGAGTCATGGGGTCAGCAGCGCGTTCCAGTCGCTGGGATTGAAAAACAAGAGAACGGAAAGCTTGATTTGCCGGGTTTCGCAGGTCGCCGCCATAATCATTTTTGTGGGAAATTCTTCGATGCCACTGGCAGTTTTGTTTGGATTCGTCAAATAGTAGAACCAAAGATGGGCTCTTATTAGTGATGCAACGATCATGAAACTGGACTCTAAAATTCCCTCCGGTCCCCTCGCCAGCAAATGGGATCGCTATCGCCTGGGAATGAAGCTGGTGAACCCCTCCAACAAGCGCAAGTTTGACGTGATTGTCGTTGGAACAGGCTTAGCCGGGTCCTCGGCCGCCGCATCTCTGGCAGAGTTGGGCTACAAGGTCCAGGTGTTTACCTTTCATGACTCACCTCGGCGGGCTCACAGTATTGCTGCTCAGGGAGGCATCAATGCTGCTAAAAATTATCCCAACGACGGGGACAGCATCTATCGCCTGTTTTACGACACGATCAAAGGCGGAGACTTCCGGGCTCGTGAAGGCAATGTTTATCGGCTGGCTCAGACCAGCAATGCCATCATCGACCAATGCGTTGCCCAAGGAGTACCCTTTGCACGCGAGTACGGAGGGTTACTATCGAATCGTTCATTTGGCGGCGCGCAGGTTTCGCGGACTTTCTATGCTCGCGGCCAGACCGGACAACAGCTATTGCTGGGAGCTTACCAGGCTCTCGCACGACAGGTGGGGCTGGGAAATTGCCAGCTTTTTCCGATGACCGAGATGTTGGATCTGGTGGTGATCGACGGAGTGGCCAAAGGGATTGTGGTCCGAAACCTCGTCACCGGAGAGATCCGCTCTCATTCAGCGGACGCCGTAGTGCTGGCAACAGGCGGCTACGGCAATGTTTTCTATCTTTCGACCAATGCGGGTGGGTGCAATGTCACAGCCACGTTCCGTGCTTATAAGCGCGGCGCCGCCTTTGCGAACCCATGCTATACGCAGATTCATCCCACCTGCATCCCAGCTAGTGGAGAGTACCAATCAAAATTGACTCTTATGTCCGAGTCCTTGCGAAATGACGGGCGGGTCTGGGTACCCAAAAAGTTAGGGGACACCCGCTCAGCCCAACAGATTCCAGAAAGTGAACGGGATTATTATCTGGAGCGTAAATACCCCAGTTATGGAAATCTCGCACCCCGTGACATCGCCTCCAGGGCTGCGAAAGAAGTTTGTGATGAGGGGCGTGGCGTAGGACCCGGCGGAAAAGGAGTGTATCTGGATTTTGCTGATGCCATTCAGCGCCTCGGCGAACATACGATCCAGGAACGCTATGGCAATCTCTTTGAGATGTACGAGCGGATTACTGGTGAAGATGCTTACAGGACACCCATGCGCATCTACCCGGCAGTACACTACACCATGGGCGGCCTGTGGGTCGATTATGAGCTGATGAGTAATATCCCCGGGCTCTTTGTCCTCGGAGAGGCCAATTTTTCTGATCATGGCGCCAACCGGCTGGGGGCCAGCGCTCTCATGCAGGGCTTAGCGGATGGCTATTTCATTCTTCCTTACACCATTGGGAATTTTTTTGGATCAACCCAACAAAATAGAATTCCAGAGACTCATGCTGAATTCAAACGTATTGAGAGTGAGGTCAACGCCAAGATTCAGCGATTATTGTCCATCAAAGGGAAACGAACGGTAGGGTCATTTCACCGCGAGCTGGGGAAATTGATGTGGGAACATTGTGGGATGGCACGCAATGAAAAGGGCTTGAAAGAAGTATTGCAAAAGATTCCAACGTTGCGACAGGAGTTCTGGGAAAACGTGACGGTGTTGGGAGAGGAAGCCAATCTGAACCAGTCCATTGAAAAAGCCGGGCGTGTGGCTGATTTCTTGGAGTTCGGCGAGCTGCTCTGCCTCGATGCTCTGACGCGAGCCGAGTCGTGTGGAGGCCACTTCCGCGAGGAATTCCAGACGAGTGATGGAGAAGCCCTTAGAAATGATGAGGCCTATGCTCATGTCTCGGCATGGGAATTTCAGGGTGAAGACCGTTCACCCCTAATGCACAAAGAGCCATTGCTCTATGAAGAGGTGCATATGAGTCAGCGGAGCTATAAGTAATGATTCTTCGCCCGCAGGCGGCTCCGAGCCGTATCCCGCTATTGATGAAATGAAGTATTCGGTGTCGTACAGGATGTCGCTTCAAGGATGATTCTCGTATGAAACTTACGTTAAGAGTCTGGCGCCAGAAGAATTCGAAGACCCCGGGAAAGTTTGTGGAGTATCAGGCTCCCAATGTGGTCCCGGAGATGTCGTTCTTGGAGATGCTGGATGTTGTCAACGAAGACTTAATGGGCAAGGGTGTGGAGCCGATCGCTTTCGATTCGGATTGTCGAGAAGGAATTTGCGGTTCATGCTCCATGGTCATTAACGGGATTCCACATGGAGGACATCGAAAAACAACGGTATGCCAGCTTCATATGAGACATTTCAAGGATGGCGATCGCCTCATCATCGAACCCTGGCGCGCCGGGGCATTTCCTGTGATCCAAGACCTCGTCGTGGATCGCAGCGCTTTTGATCATATTGTGCAAGCCGGAGGCTTTGTCTCCGTCTCAACCGGTCAGGCGCCCGAAGCGAATTCGATTCCAGTGCCCAGACCTGCAGCTGAAAAATCCATGGACGCTGCAGCCTGTATTGGATGTGGAGCCTGCGTCGCCGCTTGCAAGAATGCCTCTGCCATGCTGTTTGTGGCAGCCAAGGTTTCCCATCTGGGTCAGCTTCCACAGGGACAAGTCGAGCGAAATGCCCGGGTGCTCAAGATGGTGAAGGCCATGGATGAAGCCGGTTTTGGCAATTGCACCAATATCAGCTCATGCGAAGCCGTTTGCCCGAAAGAAATTTCGGTCGAGTTTATTGCCCGCATGAATCGCGATTATGCCAAGGCACTGGTTAAGGGCGAGTAAAAGAGCTCCGATTGACGAACGCTGAATGGCGATTGCCGATTGACAATATTTGACCACGGGGAACACGGGGAGAGCAGCAGTACTAGATATTGGATATTTTCGATTTACGATCGTCTATTTATTATTTGGATACATTCAACGGGCTATTGCAGTGAGTCCGCGTTTTCGCAAATCGTAAATATCAAATAAACGATAACAAATAGTAAATAGTCCTCCCGTTCCCCGTGGTTTTATTTTTGATGAGACCCGCCTGAATCTATCCACAATCTGAATTCCGCATTCCGCAATCTTCAAAACATCTGGGTTTTCCACAAGTCATGAATGTGGATGATTCCTACGAGATTTTCCTCTTTCGTCGTTACCAGCAGTGAGGTAATTTTTCGCTCTTCCATAATTTGCAGAGCTGCAGTCGCCAATGATTGTGGTTCGATGGTCAGCGGCTTCAAGTGCATGCACTCCTCGGCTTTTTTCTTCAGAAAATTCGCGTCTTTCTGTAAGAGCCGCCGCAAGTCGCCGTCTGTAATGATTCCAGCAACCCGCGATCCATCCTGGGTGACGGCGGTGACCCCCATCCCTTTTTCAGAAATCTCCTTAATCACAGCTTGCATCGGAGTGCTCACATCAACAACTGGTATCGCATTTTCACTGTGCATGAGTTTCTCAACGGTCATGAGTTTCTTGTCTCTTCCACCGGGATGAAGATTGGCAAAATTCTCTTCTTTAAAGCCGCGTTTTTCAAACAACGCGATGGCCAAAGCATCACCCATTGCCAAAGCCGCGGTCGTACTAGCAGTTGGCGCTAGCCCAAGAGGACAAGCCTCTTGACGGATGCTAACATCGAGCACAATATCGCTGTGCCGGGCCAGGGTTGATTGCGGATTCCCGACTACCGCGATTAGGAAGATTCCAAGGCGCTTCAGGGTCTTCAGGAGCCGGATCAATTCCTCAGTCTCACCGCTATTGGATACCAGCAACACAATATCGCCCTTGACGATCATGCCAAGATCGCCGTGATGCGCTTCGGTGGGGTGAAGAAAAAAGGCAGGGGTCCCCGTACTGGCCAATGTGGCGGCTATTTTCTTGCAGATAATGCCAGATTTTCCTATACCCGTAACAACGATACGTCCATGGCAATGAAATAACGCATCGACAGCACTTTCAAATCGCACATCAATACGTTCAATTAGATCGGTGATGGCCTCCGCTTCAATGCGTAGGACTTTCTTAGCAGATTCAGAAATCATAGTCGTTTGATTTAAACCAACGGGAGCACCGGGAAATAAAATGAATATGTTGTTGGCTATTTTCTATTTGCGATTGTTTATCTATTAGTTCCTCATATTCCACTGCCTAATGCAGTGCTCCGTGCTTTGCCATATCGCAAATGACCATTAGACAATAACAGATAGCAAATGTTGTCTCCTCCCCGCCTTCCCCGTGATTTCATCTTAATTGACATCCGGCATTCGCCAATGGGCATTTCTTTCAAGTGAATCTTTCCAGGAAATGGGGCAATTGTTCTAATCCCATCCGTTTGGCGAACTGCCGTACCTGTTCAAAATCTATCCGCTCGCGGCCCTGCTTAAGTGTCGCCTCGATATCAACGATCTCTACTCGAGGGAAAAATACCCTGGGATTCAGCCTCCGACCATGTAGGACGCCACGCCACGCCAGAAAATGGCTGATGGTACGAAGCCCGGGGTAGTAAAAAAGAATATTCGGCCCCGGTAGCGGAATCAGGATTGGCGAGAGCAAAATCGCAATGAGAGTGATGACCAAATCCACTGCAAACCAGAATAGATGTTTATTGCTTTGTCGGCCACAGAGTTGCTCTAGCAACTCCACCACCCGAGTTTCGGGCAGCCCAGCTCCATAATGGAGCCTGATTTCAGATGCATAGCGCATGCGCTTGAAGACACGCTCCATCGGATCTATTTTGTATTCTAATCGATTGTAATACTCGCGAACAACAATCGTCAGGTTTTTGACAAAGTTAGCCGCACGTGTGCCCCGACGGGTGAGCCAATCTACCCACTTGTCCGCCAGGCCCTTGGTTGAATCCGGATTCTCCAGCGGAGACCTTTCTCCTTCGGTGTACAAAACAACCGAATTCCTTCGAAGTTGGATGAGATAAAAGTTCATTCGGGCTCAAATACCTGTTCATTTCATTGAAGGCACACAATTCAGAAACAGAATGATCAGACGGCTCGGTCTAGGATAGCCAATGTGCATGTGAACAGATAGAAAATTCTTCCCAACAAGAATCGGCCACCAAGACTATTGACAGGGACCGGCTGGGGGAAGATCACTTGCAATTCAGATTGGCGACGGCTCAGTTCACCCCATCTACCTGATAGTTGCCTTTTCTCCGACGCTAAGGTAGGAATAGAGGCGCATAATGCTCAATTGATGAGGCAAAGATGAAATTTCTCACGGTACTGATCATTCTCATCTTCAACTTTCAGCCTGAGATCGAAGCTGTGGATCGGGTCGTTTATGAAGGAAACCAGGGCCCCGGAAAGGGAAAGCACATCGTTTTCGTGACGGGTGATGAAGAATATCGGTCAGAAGAGGCCATGCCCATGTTGGCCAAAATTCTCGCGATTCGACACGGATTCAAATGTACGGTGCTCTTCGCACTCGATCCCGCGGACGGGACAATCGATCCCAACAACCCGACAACCCTCCCGGGATTAGAATCTTTGAAAAGCGCTGACATGATGGTCATTTTTACCCGCTTTCGGGAACCCGCTGATCCGGAGATGAAATTCATCGTCGACTTCGTGAATTCGGGCAAACCCATTTTAGGAATTCGTACAGCTACCCATGCGTTTGCATTCGAAAAAAACAAGCAAAGTCCTTATGCCCATTATGACTGGCGTAGTAAAGCCTGGCCGGGAGGGTTCGGCCAGCAGGTTCTTGGAGAAACCTGGATCTCCCATCATGGGATTCATGGTAAGGAGAGTACTCGAGGCATTATTAACGAGGCCCAGAAAGGGAACCCGATTCTTAGAGGAGTCGACGACATTTGGGGACCTACCGATGTTTATCGCGTGATTCACCTTCCCGCCGATGCGACCGTGCTTGTATACGGTCAAGTTTTGGAAGGAATGCATCCGTCAGACAACCCAGTAACCGTATCAAAAAATGATCCGATGATGCCTCTGATCTGGATTCGAAGCTACACCGGTGAGGGAGGGAAAACAGCGCGAGTGATCTGCTCTACAATGGGGGCTGCTGTCGATCTGCAGAGCGAGGGATTACGCCGGCTGTTGGTGAACGCCTGTTATTGGATGCTGGGACTGGAAACTCAAATTCCTGCCAAGAGCGACGTGAATTACGTCGGTGAGTACAAACCTACATTCTTCGGCTTCGGCAAATTCAAGCGGGGCATGAAACCAACCGATTTTGAGTTGAAATAAAGGGCTTCTGCGATTTTGTAATTGTTTAGAAAATAGGTCTTATTAGTGCCAAAATGAGGGTCTGCTGTGCTCCGCCCGGGTACTCACAGGGATGATCACTTCAGTAGTTCCCCAGGGGCAAAAGGGACCTTCCCATCTTCCAAGAGAGGTAGAGCATGAATTCCATCGTTATCAGCTCGATAGTGTTCGGATTCGTTTTTGGCGGTGCCCTTCTGGGCATGTTTCTTCGCACCGTTCTGCCCGAACCTCATCTGAATACCGCTTCAAAAGATCTTGTGAAGTTAGGAATGGGAACGATCGCATTGATGACAGGTCTTGTTCTCAGTCTGCTGGTCGCCTCGGCAAAAGGCACGTACGACACACAGAGCCGCGAACTGACGGAGATGTCTGCCGAGATCGTCTTGCTCGATCGTGTCCTGGCGCATTATGGGCCAGAGACGAAGGAAATCCGTGAGGCGCTGCGCGGCGGCGTTGTCCAGATGCTTGAACGAATTTGGCCGGAAACCCGTTCACAACATTCCCAATTGGACCCGGCGATGGCCAAGGCTGAGTTCCTCTATGACAGGATCCAGGAACTCTCGCCCACGAACGAATCCCAACGCACTCTTCAGGCCCGGGCATTAAATATGGGGATTGCTCTGGCACAGAAACGCTGGTTGATGTACGAGCAACAGGTGCTCCCAATGTCCACGCCACTCCTCGTGGTACTGGTTTTCTCGATTGCCATCACCTTCATCAGCTTCGGCCTGAACGCACCTTCCAACGCAACTGTCATTGCCACCTTGATCATATGCGCGCTTTCAATCTCAGGCATGATTTTCTTGATCCTAGAAATGTACCGACCCTTCGAAGGATTCATCCAAATTTCCAGTGCTCCGCTGCGCAGCGCCCTTGCGCATCTCGGCCAATAGCCTTTCTCGTTGGTTTCCGCTGGGTGGCTGTTCTCTTCTCTTAGGCCGTTCGCGCCCTTGATGGTTTAAACCTCTCTGCCAGGATTCATCCCACCGTCATTTCACCGGCACAAACACCACGCAGGCTGGCTTGGGCACATTGATCGGTGCGCCGGTCGAAGACAGATGTCCCGTCTTGGGGTCGATCTTGAAGACCACAAGAGTATTGGAATCCTGATTGGCAGCTAAGAGAAATTTGCCGGTCGGATCAATGCCGAAGTTGCGAGGCGTTTTGCCGAGCGTGGACTGGTATTGAACAGAGGTGAGAGTTCCCTTCTTCGAATCAATATGAAAAACGGCAATGCTGTCATGGCCTCGGTTCGAGCCGTAGAGGAATTTACCCGATGGATGGACCGCAATTTCAGCCGTCGTATTTTCACCTTTGAAATCTGCGGGAAGAGTCGACAGGGTCTGAATCTCGGTGAGAATCCCCTTCGACGAATCGTATGAAAAAGCCGTGATGGTCGATTTGAGTTCGTTGATGACGTAGGCATAGCGAGCCTGCGGGTGGAAGGCAAAATGACGCGGCCCGGCTCCAGGCCTTAAGGAAGCGGAGGGAGGATCGTTGGCGACAAGGGTTCCCCGGGCAGCATCAAAGCGGTAAACCAGTATTTTGTCCTGTCCCAGGTCCGGCACAACCGCAAACTTATTGGCTGGATCCAAATAGATCCCATGCGGATGGGGGCCTTCCTGGCGCGTCGGATTTGTGCTCGACCCCTTATGCTCCACCACCGACGACGCCTCACTTAAACGACCATCCGGCTGAATTGGAAAGGTAGCGGCGGTCCCACCATAATTGGCCACCAGAACGGTTTTCCCCACTTTGTCTGCCGTCAGATGGCACGGATTAATCCCCTTGGAAGGCTCCTGGTTAAGCAACGTGAGCTTCCCCGTGTTGGAATCTAGCGCGAATGCATTGACAGCGCCCCCTTTCTTCCCATCGATCTCGCCTACTTCGTTGACAGCGTAGAGGAAACGGCGGTTGGGGTGGACAGCCAGAAATGCTGGACTTATTGTCTCACCCGCCAATCCGAGGGGGGTTAAATTCCCTGTCGCCACGTCCATTCGAAAAGCATAGATTCCTTTACTCTCACTTTGTTGGCCCGTATAGGTGCCAATATAAACTAAGTACTGGGGCACTTTAGTTTCAGCCAAGGAAAATTCGCAATTTACCAGGCACAATAAGAGGATTGAACCTAGAAACAGCAATGTAACTGGAATGAGTCGCTTTTCTTTTTTAGTTGGAGCATTTTTTTTGTGCATCTTCAATCGTTCCTTTCTAGTCATTCTGCGGTTGTTTTGTCGAAAATCGATGAAGTTGAATGCCGGGTCTCCTGGCTTGTCGTTGCTAATATCCAATCTCTTGCGCCGGCAGAGGTTGAGGCTCTGAGAAAGCCTCCAGCCTACAATCTCGGCTCCCCTCCTTGATTAGGAAGAGGTAGGGGGTGGTCGAACTGGCATCCTATTCTTTTGTCAGGCCGGCTTCCCTCTTCCGCAACTCGCTATGAGTAAATCCGTAGGAAAAATAGAGCACAACTCCAATCACCATCCAGATAATCAGTCGTTCCCAGGTTTCTTTTGGCAAACTAGCCATAAGAATCAGGCTGATGAGGGCAGAAACAATAGGGATCAACGGGACCAGCGGCGTCTTAAAAGGGCGCTCCAGCTCGGGACGCCTGTACCTCAAAAAGATGACTCCAATGGATACGATCACGAACGCCATCAGGGTCCCAATACTCACGAGTTCTCCGAGGATTTTGATGGGAGTAAATCCGGATGCAATAGCGACCACAATTCCGGTTACGATCGTTGTTACGTAAGGGGTCCGAAACTTGGGATGAACCTTTTTCGCCCAGGCAGGAAGTAGTCCATCGTTGGCCATGGAAAAGAAAATTCGTGGCTGCCCCAACATCATCACGACCATTACAGAACTTAATCCGGCCAAAGCGCCCAATTTGACGACAATCGGCATGAGCTTTAAAAATCCTTCCCAGGGAGTACCAGCGGCAGCGGCACTAGCGGCATCAATAGCTACCGCCATCGGAGCCGCAACGCCTAGCTGCTTGTATGGAACCAATCCGACCATGACTCCAGAGACCAGCACGTAGAGCACCGTGCAGATGACCAAAGACCCGAGAATGCCAATGGGCATATCTCGCTGGGGATTTTTGGCTTCCTGAGCGGCAGTGGAGACAGCATCAAATCCAATGTAGGCGAAGAAGATGACCGCAGCACCGCGGAAAATCCCGCTCCACCCGTAATCCCCGAAGCTTCCCTGGTTCTCGGGGATAAAAGGATGCCAGTTAGCCGGATTGATGAAGCGAGCCCCAGCGACAATGACCGCCAGAACGACGAAGACCTTGATGATCACGATGACACTATTGACATTGGCCGATTCCTGAATTCCGATTACCAACAAGATGGTGACGGCTATTGTGACCAGAACGGCTGGGAGATTGAATACAGCCGTTACCGCACTGCCATCAGCTAGATGAACCAGGGTTCCAGGGGCAGCGCTGAGCGCCGCCGGAAATTGAATTCCAAAATCGTGAAGGATACTCGTTAGGTATCCGGACCAGCCGACAGCCACTGTAGCGGCTCCCAGCGCATATTCTAGAATTAAGTCCCAACCGATGATCCAGGCCACAAATTCCCCCAGCGTGGCATAACCATAGGTATAAGCCGAACCGGCGATCGGAACGGTTGAGGCAAACTCGGAGTAACATAACCCGGCTAAGGCACTGACAAAGCCAGCTAGAATCATTGAAATCACAATGGCCGGCCCGGCGTGAGCAGCTGCGGCCTGTCCGGTAAGGACAAAGATGCCCGTGCCAATGATTGCTCCGATTCCCAGAGTAACCAGGTTGACAGGTCCAAGCACACGCTTCAGACTATGCTCTCCGCTGGCGGCGGCCTCAATTCTGATTCGTTCTATAGACTTGGTCGCAAAGATGGACATGCACTCCTCCGGCCCTCATTTTCTCTACATGGGAAAGCAGTTCGAAACTGTCCAGAACACTGATTGCTGTAAATTTGTGTGACTGAGCACTAGCTCAACTCCTTTTGACGCTTCAGGACTTACATTATTTGAGCTATGAGCTGTTTTGTTTCTGATTCCAATAAAAATACGCCGGCAGGCCAAGAAAGATGATGGCTAGACCGGGCCACGAATTTTTTGGATCACCCACTAAAATACAGGCCAATACCATGGCTGCCAGCCCAACATAGACGATCGGCAGATATGGGTATCCGACCGTTCGGTAAGGGCGCTTCAACTCGGGCCTTGTTCGTCGGAGTACAACCACACCATAAACCGTTAAAACATAAAACAGCAAAGCCGCGGAAATAACGTAACTGAGCAGTTGGCTGTAGGTTCCACTTAGGGTCAAGAAGGAAGCCCAAAGTGCCTGCAGTGCCAGAGATTTGATGGGGGTTCGGAAGCGTGGATGAATCTCCGCGATCCTCGCAAAAAATAATCGATCTCGAGCCATCGCATAATAAACTCTCGGACCTGATAGGATAATCCCGTTCAAACAGCCAAAGGTGGAAACTAGAATAGCAAAAGAAACCAGACGATTGCCAATTGGGCCCAGAACAACATTTGCAACGGTTGCAGCGATCTTGTCGGTTTTGGCGATTTCGGCGACAGGCAAGATGTGAAGGTATCCGATATTGACCAACACATAAAGCAGACACACCAGAAACGTTCCGCTAAACAGGGCCAGTGGCAATGTCCTCGAAGGATTTTTGACTTCGCCGGCTGTAAAAGTCAGATTGTTCCAAGCATCTGCCGAGAACAGCGAGCCAATCATCGCCACACCAATCAAGAGAACCAGGTTTAGAAAAGTCGAGTCGGAATTGATTAAAGGAGAGGCAGAACTTCTAAATTGCATGACAATCTGATGGATCGAATCCGGATGAGGAAAGAATGGAGTGAAATGAGCCCAGGCTCCCGCTGAAAAACCAAGACCGAGGACGATCAGAGCAAGCAACGCGAATATTTTGAGAAAAGTAAAAACATTTTGAACATGGGCACCAAGACGGATCCCAAAACAATTTATAAAGGAGAGAAATAAGATCACGGTTACGGCGATGATCTGTTTTAAATCAATGACTATGGCCCGGCCAAAGACGTTTGTCTGGTAAAAAACGTGGGAAAGGGGGACAAACACTCCCAGGTATCGCGCGAATCCTACGGCCACCGCAGCGATGGTTCCTGATTGAATCACCAGAAAAAGGGTCCACCCATAGAGAAATCCCCAAAGGCGACCATATGCTTCCTTGAGGAAAACATACTGCCCTCCCGCCTCGGGCATGGCTGCAGACAGTTCCCCATAACTGAGAGCACTCATGACTGTCATCGTGCCGCCCAGGATCCAGACTAAGAGGAGAAGACCGGGAGACTGGACCGCTCTTGCAATATCGGCCGTCACAATAAAGATCCCAGAACCGATCATTGATCCCACAATCAGCATCGTGGCATCGATCAGTCCCAACCCTTTGACCAGTTCGACTTCAACGGCTTTGCTCGTAAGTGCCTCCTAAAGATAATGAGCACGATGAAAGGAACAAGGGTCAAGCGGTTACTGTTTCATGTGCCTTGTTTCTTTTTGCAAAATAACGATCGGAATGGTCTTGTGATGAGCATTCAGAAAAAAGAGGAATGTGAATATCAAGCGTAGATCCTAACAGTTTAGAAACCGTTTGGAAAGGATGGTTAGCTCAAATGCGACTGCGGTGGGAACCCGGTGAGCAGGTCAAAAGGAAGGGTTCACAGCAAATTCCAAACCTTAGGCAGAAACAACTTTTCGTAGAGACGGATCGCATATCGGTCCGTCATGCCCGCCACGAAATCGGTAGTCATCTGTTCGATGGAATCACCCTTTGACTGGAGCCTGGGTAGGAAGCCTTCGGGATGCTGAAGAACATGAACAAATACATCATTTAGGATTTTCTTAGCCTTGAGAAATTCAGCTTGGGGAATGCTCAGTTCGTAGACCGTCTGATAGAGAAACTGGCGGAGATCCAGCATGGCCTTCAGCACATCTTCATCCATGGTCACCATTTGGAGATCCTGCTTAAGGCTAGAATAAATCACATCGCTCACGAGCGTGTTGATTCGCTTCGAATGGCTATTTCCGAGTCTTTCAATGA
The DNA here is from genome assembly GCA_963810905.1 of uncultured Acidimicrobiia bacterium. GTDB lineage: Bacteria > Acidobacteriota > Terriglobia > Versatilivoradales > Versatilivoraceae > CAWBAT01. The sequence continues at coordinate 463,313 of CAWEPG010000002.1, forward strand.
TGTGCTTAGGTATGTCTTTGGTCTTGATCAAGCCTGAGCGGACTGCGTCGTCCAAGTCATGATTCACATAGGCAATGATATCGGAGACTCTAACTACCTGACCCTCAAGCGTCGCGGGACGGCCTTTGTCTTGTTTGGTAAAGACCGCGCCTGTACCTTTAGAGTGTTTCACAATCCCGTCACGAACTTCCCAAGTGAGATTGAGACCCTCTCCGTCAGCTTCTAGTTTCTCAACGACGCGAAGACTTTGTTCGTAATGTCGAAATCCCCCGGGGACAATTTCGCTCAGGATTGCTTCCCCTGCATGTCCAAAGGGCGTATGCCCCAAGTCGTGACCAAGACCAATAGCCTCCGTCAGATCTTCATTCAACCGGAGGGCACGGCTGATTGTCCGGGCTATCTGGGTAACCTCCAAGGTGTGGGTAAGGCGCGTCCGATAATGGTCCCCTTCAGGAGATAGAAAGACTTGAGTCTTGTGTTTCAAACGCCGGAATGCTTTCGAATGAAGAATGCGATCCCGATCGCGCTGAAAAGCGGTTCGAATGGGACATCCTTCCTCCTTCTTCACGCGGCCTCGAGTCCGTGAGCTCAAAGCAGCTTGAGGAGCAAGGATGTTTTCTTCGCGAGACTCAATCAATTGTCGGATCGGAGTATTCATGAGGGAAATCAAGACTGGGCGACCTGTTCTTGACTTTAGAGTGGCCACGGGGGGTTGTTAACCGAGCCACAGTTTCCGCCAACACCCGTCGTGTAAGGACAACGCCCGCTGCCGGGATGAGACGCTATCGAGAAAGTTGCTTCAACTTTTGTTCTGCATCAGAGGCATAAGAACTCCCAGGGAATTCTTTAACCACTCGCTGGTAGATCTTGACTGCCTCGGCAGAGTTGTTTTGCTGCTCATACAGCTTTGCCAGGTGCAGCATATCTAAACGGTTTGGAGCGGCAGGGGCGTCATCCGCAACGAGTTTTTGATAAACCTCAACGGCTTTTGCCGTGTTTCCCATACTCTCATAAATCGTTCCAAGCACTTCCAGAGACAGGGCCCCGTAATCAGATTTTTCCTTACTCAAGGGTTCCAGTTCCTTGATTGCTTCATCAGTCCTATTGAGGTTCCTCAGACAAAGTCCCGCATAGTACTTCGCCATCTTGCCTGCCGTGCGAGAGGCATAGCTCGAAGCGACGGTTTGAAACTCTAAGAGAGCCTTTTCGTATTTCTGGTTCTCCGAAGGGAAACTCACATCGGAATTGGTCGCCTCTGGAGAACCGGTCAGTGGTGCATGATAAATCTTGAGCGCATTGCTCAATGCATCTTTCGATTTTTCTTCTTGCGTAGCAAGTGTGTAGCGGAGCCCAATAACCAGCGCCAGGACAAATCCACAAATCCCCGCGCCCAATATAATGGCTTTCCGTTGTGTCAAAAAAAAATCACGAATCTTTTCCACTGCTAGCAGAAAATGGTCTTCTTTCAGGATTTCATGTCTTGTTAGCCGCGCCAAATGAATGCCTCCAATGGGTATGGAAAGAGAGTCTCTCAGGAAGGGAGAATGGACAGTCAGCCCTACAAGAGCGTGTCATCCCACCAAAATCAAACAGTCATACTATCAATTAGTCATAGGCCTGTCAAACTGAGGGGGGGAGAGAAAATTCGGCGGAAAGTACCTTTATTTTTGGACGACTCGATCCTTTCCCATCGCTTTGAGCAGAATGGAAAGGAAAGCCCAGTTCAGAAACAAGGCAGTGTCAAAGGAAAGCATGGTCACAATCAGAAAAAATACGATCGTCTTGAGCATAGACACCCGGAAACTTTCAGATCAGTCACTAATCAACCTCTATCACACTTCAGAAGGAGACCGATTTCCATTTAGAATCCTCTAACTAACCTTTTCGGAAATTTTTCTTTTCTCATTCATTAAAAATTTGGCCGTCAATCCAGATTAGTGGTAAAAACGAGTGAGATCCTACATTGATTTGCTGATGCAGGGGCAAGGCATTTCTGACCCACCTCCCAAGGTGCTTTGTCCAAGCTGGTAAGGGTTAGACGAGGTACTGAAAATGACGCACTCTGAAATCAAGGAATTGTTTGCCTACAATGCCTGGGCGAATCGGCGTGTTGTCGATTCCATAAGTCGACTCGGCGAGGAGCAATTTTCGCGAAACCTTGGAGGCAGCCACGGCTCAATCCGCGGTACTTTGGCTCATCTGGCCGCCGCAGAAATTATCTGGTTGGATCGCTGGCAAGGGAAAGCTGGAGCGAAGCTCTTGCCGGAACAAGAGTTTGACACGATTGAGAAGGCCACTCGCCGCCTGACCGAAATTGATGTGGACATGATGGACTTCATCAACCAATTTCCGGAATCAGATCTTGAAAAGTCTAAGGTTTATACAACAACCGAAGGGAAGAGTCATTCGAATCTGTTCCGCCACATGTTTTCTCACTTACTGAATCATTCCAGCTATCATCGGGGACAACTGGCAGCTTTAATGAGGCAGGCAGGGGCTGTACCCAATTCAACAGATCTGATTATTTTCTATCGTCAAACCAATACTCCAGTCTCACCGGGCTGAAAACTCTTGGCTCTTAACCCTGGACCTTTGACTTTGGACCTTCTACTTTAGACCTTGGAGTTTGGAGTTTCGACACTGACTCTTCGAGCCTTGACCTTGAACTCCAAACATTCCAGGAGACTGCCGTGTTACGCTCAAGAATTCTCGGAACGGGATCTTACCTTCCCAAGCGGGTTGTAACGAATTCCGACCTCGAAAAGATGATGGAGACTTCTGTTGAATGGATTCAGCAGCGGACGGGCATCCGCGAACGCCGCTTCGTCGAAGAAGGTGAGGGCACGTCGGATCTCGGTTTTCAGGCATCGTTACGCGCCCTCGAAGCAGCCCAGGTTCAGCCCGATGAAATCGATTTCATTATCTTCGCAACTCTGTCTCCAGATTATACGTTTCCAGGTTCCGGATGTCTGCTGCAAGAGAAACTGGGGATCAAGCCGATCGGCGCTTTGGATGTGCGAAATCAGTGTTCGGGCTTCATCTACGCCTTATCCGTGGCCGACCAGTACATTAAGACCGGCACGTACCGTCGTATCCTGGTAGTTGGAGCCGAGGTTCAATCCACTGGTCTCGAATTAAACACTCACGGAAGGGATATGGGAGTTCTCTTCGGAGACGGAGCGGGCGCTGCGGTCTTAGGTCCGGCTGGTGAGGGACAGGGGCATTTGCTTTCCACTCATCTTCATGCAGAAGGGAAATACGCCACGAAACTCTGGCTCGAGGCCCCGGCCTCCATTTGCCATCCAAGAATTTCAGAGGAAATGCTTCGAGAGGGGCGCCATTACCCGAAAATGGACGGCCGGTTCGTGTTTAAACAGGCAGTCGAACGCTTTCAAGAAGTCATCCATGAAGGGCTTTCCGCCAATCATCTCGAGTTGAAAGACCTTAGCCTACTGATACTTCATCAAGCCAATTTGCGAATCGTTGAAGCCGTCATTCAGGCTCTCAAACTCCCTATCGAGAAAACTTTTAATAATATCGAAAGATATGGCAATACCACTGCAGCCTCGATCCCCATTGCGCTGGATGAAGCCATCCGCGCAGGTCGACTCCACTCGGGAGATGTGGTTGTCCTGGCCGCTTTTGGTTCGGGGTTGACTTGGGGTTCTGCCATCTTTCGCTGGTAAGAGCGGATTTTCGCTTTCCCTGCTTTATTGCTGGTTGTTTGTCCTCTCCTTTTTTTGCTGATACTCGTATCCCCTCCTTTTTTAAGGAGGGGATACAGGGGAGGTGCTTTAAGAGTATGCCAGTTTCACCCAGCCCTCCAGAAAGGGCTGTTCATTGTTGGCCAAGTCTTCTGTTCCTTGCTGCTTCAGATTTGATCCTTTTCCCTTTGCGTTTCAAACTTCTCTTCGGAGACTTCCTGCTTCTGCCTCAGTGGCTTGACGCGTTCTAGTGATTCGACTATAGTGGCTGCTCTACGGTTCGCCTTCTTGAAAGGCAGCTGTAAACCGCAGTAAATCCGCATTTTCCCATGGCCGGAGTGGCGGAATTGGCAGACGCACTAGACTCAAAATCTAGCGATGGTCACCCATCGTGGGGGTTCAAGTCCCCCCTCCGGCACTCAAAATCTAGCGATGGTCACCCATCGTGGGGGTTCAAGTCCCCCCTCCGGCACCACTTAGCGACAACCCGATATTTTTGAAATTTTAGTTGTAATGAATACCGTAGGGGCATTCTGCTCGGGCGAGCTAATCCTTTCGAAGGCTTTGGCTTCGTGTTTTTGCTAGTGCAATCGCCAAAGTCGCCTTGACCGCCAGCACGAACCATCTTATGCGACGCCATCTCTCCCCCTGAGGGTGATCCCACAGCGCTCACCTAAGGTTCTCACGGACGAACACGTTTTCGTCGTTGGATGCGAAGCAATCGACACTGAAGAAGTAAACGTTTTTCCCCTTCACTATTCAGGCGACTGTTATTTTGCAGGAAAAAAATTGCTCCCCGATGTCATGGGCTACACATCGGCGCTCTCCGTCCGGGCCGATCACGCCTGCCCGGCAGTTCGAAGGTGTGGTGCCATCGTTCGCATTGGTTGTGACGATCGGGATGTTCAGCATCATCGCCCACAGGCTCTGGTTGGATTCATGATAGGGGCGAAACAGGAGCGGCGTTCCAGCCGTGTGGACGGAGTGAAAAATCAGTTGGGCGCCCATCGTCTTCAGACGCCAGGCGAGATACGGATTGGACGTCGTCGTGAAACCCGGAGTGGCCCAAAGGTCATTGCAGATGAGCATTCCAAAACAGATTCCATTCCAGTTGAAGGTTCGAAGCGTTCCGGCAATATAGTCCCTGACTTCCCCCGTTCCAGGCCGGTAAATCGAACTGCACAGGAGAATTTTTGAATGCGCGCCGAGATATTCGCCGCTTGGGGCGTACGCCCGAACCTGGTCATAGCAATATTCATGTCGTTCCGCCGGAACGCTCCTGGGCGTAATGAAGGATGACAGTGGGTCGTCTTCCAGCTCTTTGTAGCACGTCCCCAATAGCAGCCCAACCCGAGACTCTTTCGCATGCTGCGCAACACGCTGGACTGCTTCGAGCACTACCACCCGGTCGAAATCAGCATAGTACCCGGACAGGCTCCCTTCCGGCGTCAAAAGGAAATTGGCCTTGATGTCTGCCGCTTTGACAATCGCCCGATGGATCGCCTGCTCATTGGCCTTCACATCCTTGGACGCAAGCAACTGAAATCCCGCCACGGTCAGCTCACGCGGCGAGGATTCAGTGTTTCGCTCTCCGGCAGAGGCGGGGCTAACCAACTTTTCGTGGTATTCTGGCAGCTTCTCTCCGGCCTGTGCATACTTCTGGCCGAGTATGAAAGCAGAACCTCCCGAAATGGCAGCACTTCTTATGAAATCACGTCGATCGATGTCTTTAACCATCTCCGAATACTCCTTTTATTCAATCCCAGTCCCTCGAGAACGCTGGCACGATCCTGCTTCCACCATATCTAAACAAAAAGCCCGCGCCTCTTGCATGAACCGGCGCTTACGCTCCGCATTGCTGGTCTTGTCAGGTAGTAAGACCTTGATGACGATGGAACGGTTCAGCCTGCTGTCACGAGCCTTGTAGACCTCGCCCTTCCCGCCTGCACCCAGTAGAGAAACAATCTCATAGACGCCAATCTGCCGCCCCACCATAGACGGGGCTGGCTTCTCTGCCATTCGCTGAACCAGCAACATTTCAATTTCACGACGCAGGGCCTCATCGCCAGCACAAGCCTCGTTGAGAAAGGCAACTCGCTGGCTCGGTTTCAGCTTTTGAACGGATTGATAGAGCTCTTCAATGCGTAGCCGATGGTCGGAAGTCATAAGGCCTGACACCAATCATGCAATAGGTAGCTTGTTTTTCCGTGATGTGCTTAGTTGTCCGCGCAGTTTTGGCCGAATTAGAAATTGCGAAATAGTTTTGCTCAGCATGAGTGGAATTCTCGATTTGTCGGGGTGGAAAAAACGTAACAATACTACTTTCAGCCTCAACCGCAAGTCAATTGTCCTTTGACTAATGCTCTCGCCTAGCCCCTGTGCTTTTGGAGACCGGTAAGAGGAGTTTATTGCGGTTGCTGCCGACCAAATGACTTTGATGGCGTCTCTCATTCCTTCTTTGACGAAATTCCCGGCAGGATAGATTTTTTCTCAAACCTTCCGCAGAACCCACCAGTCACCAAAACCAGCAGCGGGCGGCTGATGGCTGAACTTTTTGGTGTTACTCACCGTTGCGACAACCTCAGCCTGCCTAGAAATCCAAGTGTACTCTACTTGGCCTAAGCTATTGATCTATATATCCTCTCCCCCTCTCCAACCCTCACCCTACACTAGCTTTCAAGGTCGGAAATCTTATTGATAGTAAAAGGACTAATTGGCTCTTGACCCTTTATAAGACCATTTGAATTCTTCTTTATAATCCCCACGCGGGCCTTCCCTCTGACCGCCCCTCCTCCCGCAGAGAGTTGACGGTCAAAAGTGAACAGTAAGTTTACTTTATCCTAAATATGATATTGGTTGAAGTTCGTTCACCTATTCGCACCCGGAGAGGATTTCGGGGAAAGAACTCAAGCTTCCGTCTCTTTGTATCCTCATGGTTCAGAACGAGCATAACGAGGAGGTTTCCCATGATCGCCATTGCAGGTATTTTCCTCAAGTTGCAGGACGTCCAACGGGCGGTTGATACTCTCATCTCAATGGGGGTTCAACGGTACCAAATTAATCTCCTGACCCCTAATTCTGATGAAGTCGAGCTCCAAAAAGTACCGACCAGTGATACCGAAGCTTCTGGCGCTGGCAAAGCATTTGGTGGCTTCGTAGGGGGCGCCTTGGGTGCGGCTGGCGGAATGCAACTGGGGGCCACAACAGCCAGCCTTATTATTCCAGGGGTAGGACCGATCCTGGCAATCGGAACGCTCGCTGCTGTCTTCGTTGGTGCAGGGGGGGCAATAGGCGGAGCGGCCATCGGGGAGTATATGGAAGAGTCGCTCAATGAGGGTTTGCCCAAAGATGAGCTTTCCCTCTATCAGGACGCCTTGAGGAACGGGTGGTCCATCCTCATTGTCCTTGCTAAGGATATCGAAGAGGCAGAGATGGTCAAGAAGGCTTTGGACAAAGCCGGGGCTGAAAGCTTGGATGCGGCTCGCGAGAGTTGGTGGAAAGCCTTGCGCAGGGCAGAAGAAATGGAGAATGTGCTCTAGCAGAAGCCAGCGAAGAACGCCGTTGTGACTGAGCTAAATTGCGTTAGGATCATTTTCCAGGAGGCTGAAACGGGAAACCAAGAGGAGATGGCAACATGAACTCACAGATCACAGGATTGCGAGTTGCAAGCGTTATGTTCGGTCTGATCGCCATCCCGCAATTGGTGCGGTTAGTGATACGTCCGGAGGTGCTCGTCGCTGGTTATCAGTTGCCGTTGTGGCCAAGTGTGCTCGCATTCATTTTTCTTGGTGGGTTAAGTATTTCGATGTGGAAACTTTCTCGAACGCCTACCAAGTGAACGACTCTCAAGCCTTGCCTGACCCCGTTTTTGCTAACCAGGGCGCATGAAAATTAAAGTGATTCGCTCCATGACGAAATCCGTCTGGCAAATGGGTTGTTGAGCTTTAATCAACACAATATTCAAAGTGTTGCCAAATCCTGGCTGAAGAGAAGACAGTTTCAGCGGCCGAGAAGAAAGCCTCCGACGAGATGCAGACCCAGTTGAAATCCTAGAAGATCATTCCTGCTGCTACATATGACAATATTGCTGGAACCATCATTGCCAAGCAGGAGTGAGCACTCTTGGCCAACGCGATTATTTGAGATGGAAAGAATTTTCTGCATGTGCTGCTTCCGTCTCCAAGAATTTGGTAACTAGTATCAGTCGCTCGTCCGATACAATAGCTCAGAGTACCCTTCTCAATTCCTGAAGGGTAATAATCAAATTAGCAGCAAGAAGATCATCACATTTTTGCACTGATCGGCAATTAGCTGATGAAAAGCAAATCAGAAAAGCTTGAAGTCCGGCTTGCCGCTATCCTCAAAAGCATCGGTGATGCGGTGATTGCCACGGATCTCGAAGGGTGCATTACATGCATGAATCCGGTAGCCGAACGCATGACGGGCTGGAAACAGGAAGAGGCATTAGGTCGTGACCTGACGGAAGTGTTTCGTGTCGTTGATGGGTTCACTCCACCTACGGAAGTCCTGTCCACGAATTTGCTTGATCCGCAGAAAATTGATTTTCACCATTCTATCGTCTTTGCAAGGGATAGAACAGAAACACCGATTGACATTACCACGACTCCTGTAAGGGACTATAAAGGGAATATGATCGGGAACGTCTTGGTCTTCAAAGACATCACGATATATAAGCGGTTGAAAAGACGACTATCCTGGGAAGCAGCACATGATCCTCTGACAAAACTACCCAACCGTTCGCTTTTCCGTGAGGCACTGGAACGGGCGTTAGCGCGTGCAAAAAAACAGGACAGCCTGATTGCGGTACTCTTTCTTGACCTCGACTGGTTCAAGCTGGTAAATGACAACTTCGGGCACTTGGTGGGGGATCAACTGCTAGTCGCTGTTGCTCGTAGAATAAAGGCTTGCTTGCGGCCCAATGCCATAGTTGGACGTTTGGGAGGCGACGAGTTTGCAGTTCTCCTGGAGGAGATCAAGGAAGCTGGCGATGTCAAACCCCTCGCTGAGCGGATTAAAGAGACCTTGAAAAGCTCATTCCACTTGGCCGGGAAAGAGGTATTCGTTTCGGCTAGCATTGGAATTGCTTTAAGTTCTAATGGCGGCGATAAGGCCGAGGACTTCCTACACAATGCCGATAGGGCAATGTACCGTGTTAAAGCATTAAACAGGACAGAATGTCGATTGTGTGAAGCCTCCGTGATCCCACGTTCCCCGGTCCTATTAGAATCGGTAGCCGATCTACAGCGGGCAATTGACCAGCGGGAATTTATTATTGAGTACCAGCCGATCATATCCTTGGCCAGCGGGAATTTAACCGGCGTTGAGGCTCTCTTGCGCTGGAATCACCCTCAACGTGGTTTGCTTGCTCCAAGAGAATTCATTCCGATTGCAGAGGCGACCGGGCTGATTGTGCCCATTGGCGAGTGGCTTTTGCGAATCGTTTGTGCTCAAACCAAAGCCTGGCAATCCATGGTGGCCGTACCTGTGAGGGTGGCGGTCAATGTTTCGACCCGCCAACTCCTGGACACCGAAATGCTTAGACTGGTTGAGGCGATACTTGAGGAAACGGCGTTGACTCCGTCACTCCTTGACCTGGAATTGAGCGAGCACATTGCTGTCAAGGACCTTGACCTGATATCACCTGTCTTGGAAAGATTGAATCGTATCGGAATACGAATCTCGATGGACGATTTTGGCATCGGCTATTCTTCATTAAACCGATTGAAACGTCTTCCAATTTCAAGCATAAAAATCGACCAATCTTTCATACAAGATATTAACAGTGGCACGGATAATGCTGCCCTTACAGCTGCAATAATTGCCATGGGACACTGCCTCAAATTAAATGTTGTCGCAGAGGGGGTGGAAAAAAAGGAACAGCTAGAGTTTCTGCGTTCGCAAGGATGTGATGAGATTCAGGGCTACTTGCTAAGTCATCCGATGTCCGATACGAAGCTGACAAAACAATTGAGACGTTCTTCTTTCAACAATTTCAGTTCTGCTGCCGACTTCACCCAACCTCCAAAGTTTTCAAGCTCCGATCAGCCATGAAGGATCGTCATAACCTGACGAACTAATTCTCAAGATCTGCTCCAAGGTGCACCTTAGCGGGTTATAGTTTCATTAGTCCAAATCTTCTTCTGTGACAAAAAATTTCCGGCGTTCAATTTCTCCCGGCGGTGCCGTCTGCCGCGCTCTGCGGTCTCTGATGATGCCCTGTTTAAGTAACAGATGGATAACGTCTCTGCGATTCTCATTAAGCTCACGGGTTATATCGGAGATACTGTATTCATGGTTTACAAATAGGTTACAGATGGTCACCGTCCTCTTAGATTGGGGATCAAGTCCCCAAAGATCTTCCGGCAAGGTGAACTCGCCTACAAGGAAATTGAAACCATCTCGTTCCTTTGATACCGATTGTTTCGTTGGAGGTTCCTCCTCTCCCTTGAAAGACATTAGATCATCTGAAATTGTCGGGTGGTTTTATTGAGAATATTATTACCTGTCGGCCCCATACTGGCAATCATTTCGTTTCTATTATTGAGTACCCGGATACATACAGATGATTTCTCTGGCCGTGTCATCGGCTTCTCTGACGGGGACGCCATCAGCGTCATGCATGGCGGCAGAGCCGATGAAGTTACTTGGCCATGACGAGAGTGTCAATGGTTACAGTTTTTGCATCTTCATCTGTTTTGCCCGTCACTATCACCGTATGACCTTCGTGGCCGCTAGCTTTATCTGGATTGGTGATGGTATAGAGATCATCCCCTACCAGCAGCGCAAGTTTCCCCGCACCTGAGCTCACACACTTCTTGATGCATGCAATATCCTTCTCGGAACCTGCTTTATGAGCAGCTCCGCATTTGGTTTCAGTGATCACACCGGTCAAATCGTCCGCAAAAGAAGATACGGCACTTAGAGCGAAAGATAGAACCATTAGCGTTATAAGTATCCTCTTCATGCTTAGTTCCTCCTTCTCCTTTTTAAATTGATTTTAGGGATCTTCGCTTCGTGAAACTTTAGTTGCCACGAAGTTAAGCCTTAGCGTATGCGCTATTGCACGCGAAATCTGGTCAAAATTGAACAAGCCAAAGGACAGGACCGTTATTGACACATAGTTGTCGATGCGATCTTGCCAGATGGAAGAAGCTTGAATCATCTGATTGTGAAGGCTGGCTTTGCATGGCGGTTCAGGAAGCATACTCCCAGAGATAAGCAGCTAGAAACGCAGGAATCGGAGGCCCGGGCAGCTAAACGCGGACTGTGGGCAGATCCTAACCCCGTCCCGCCATGGGAATACCGCACACTCGTTAGGGAAAGCCATATTCTGTAAGCGCGCCCTTGTACACCCAGAACGCTTCTGTAGTCTCACCAGCGTATTTTCTGCAGGCCGAACGTTTCTGCCAACCGGTTCAACTCCGCTCGCACAGCATCCCACTCCCTCTCCGCCTCGGGATTCAGATGCCACTTGATCATCGTCTTATTGATGTCCTTTGAAACCGCGATTGCTTCCGCCACAAACCTCCGTGTCTCCGCAGGGTTATGATCGCGATTCCAGGAATCGCCGACATGGTCCATGACATCCTCAAGGCGTTCTGCGTCTCTGTTCAACTGCTTTTCGCGGCCCGAGTGATCGAGTCGGCTTTCATCGAGCGCATGTCTGAGAATACCCTTGAAATCGTTTGTCCTTCTCTCACAGTCATTGATAATGCGGGTAGTTTCCTCAAACTGCCATTGTCGCTCCCCTGTGTGTCGGTACTGAGCTTCAATAGGGAATTGGACCAGGGCTATCAAAATGGCACTTAATGCTATTCGATACATTGTCCACCTCCTATCATTTAGACGGTCTAAACAGTTTCAGGGTTGTAGCAAAAGCTTTTAAACCAAAACTTCCTGGTTCTTCAAAGAGGGCGAAGGTCCGGCGGCCCTGCGGGAGTGGCGAAAGAGAACTCACGCCACCCCCATCAGCTTTGAGTCAGACCTACTTAGCTTGTTTGGCAACTATATGGGATGAAATTTTGGAGTACGTAGCCGCAGGAATAACTTTCTTGGTCTTGAGATCAGACTTCATCTTGTAGGGACGAGCCGCGATGATCTTGTCCGCATCAGCATCACTAATGGCGGGCAGGGTCATCAACTGTGCCTTGGTAGCTGAGTTCAAATCGACCAACTCTGCCTTTGTTGCAGCGGGAGGTTTCGCGGATGCTGTCGGAGCAAGGGTAGCCTTCTTAGCCGGTGCGGGTGCCTGTGCCAGCCCGAGGGTGCAACCAAGAATCAGGACGCCAACTGCAAGGGGCAACTGGGACAATACGGTGTTGATTCGCATCGCTTCTCTCCTTTAATTAAATTTCTTGACCAACACAATCCAAGTTGCATGCGGTTGTCCAAACGAGAGAAGGTCTCATAACTGATTGTTTTCCTGGAGATAGCTGAAACTAAAGTTATCTGCCGAGCCACTAAGAATGATGCCTTCCGCCTCGGTGTGGCAATTTGTCAATTAATTTACGCTAGCCACACGATCACGGGAGCTGTCAAACAGAGGAAACATGATTTAACCTGTCTCGTACTCGAAAATCCTTAAGGGAGGCTGATTTTAGCGCGTTTTCAGAGATGGCAGCAGAAGTTGATGAGTTCAAATGTCGGATGACCTAGGCTATCCGAGGCCAAGAGTAAAGTAGAAATCATATCGTTCCAAGTCCTTGCAAGCGAACGTAAAGTTTTAGAAGAAGTGACCCGAAAAGAAGATCTGAAGCTTTCGGGCTCGCTGAGAAAAGCCTCGTTTTGTAATTCGGCAACGCTCTTGGTTGAGCAATACTTCATCAGCAATATAAGGGGGGTAAACAAAATGAGGAGCTTCATGAAGACAACATTTATTGCCGTGATGCTACTGGCCAGCGGATCGGTATTCGGCGCTGACATCTCCATTGGAATCTTAATTGGCCCGCCGCCGCCTCCGTATGTGGTCCACGTTTTGCCTCCATCCCCAAGCCCCGAGTTTGTATGGGTAGCCGGGTATTGGTATCCGTGGGGAAAGCATTACAAGTGGCATGAAGGTTATTGGACTCGGCCACCGTACGTAGAGGCTAGATGGGTGCAACCTTATTACGATGGAGAGCGGTTCTATGCAGGTTACTGGAAAGGCGGTCGAGGTCGGTGTGAACATAACCACCACTGGGACCGAGACCACAACCGGGACTATAACAAGGGCTATAAAAAGCACCATGATAAGGACCACGACCACTAGCAACATACGACCGGCGGCCTGCCTTCGTCGCTCCCGTATCGGAAAAAAGACTAGAAGCGACTGAAACACCATCTCCCCAGACTCTAGTTAGCTAAACGTATAAAAAAGCCGCGGCGCATCCGTGATCCTAGGCCAAAAGGATTGTTGTGCGTTTCCTTGCTTGTGCTCTATAGTGGGTTAGATGCAGCAGACAATCCTACTACTTCTTTTTCTGGAGTGGGGTTCGCACGTAGATTGCCTACAGTCCTCGCAAGGTGTTGCTTTGTTGTGACTGCCGATTTCGGTGGTAGCTTGCAGTACAAGAAGGGAGGGGCCCTATGAAATTCTTTCTGACGATTGTGTCCTTCGTTCTCTTAGGTTTTGCGATCGTCGGACTAATTCACGGTGACCTGTTCATCGTGCTGACTAATTTCACAGCGGTCAAGCATGATGCAGAGGTAAGCTTGGCTATTTCCGTTTGTGCCGGTTTCGTCGTCTCTATGCTTTATGACTGAGTTTAGGCGAACAAGAAAATCAACATAATCGCCTTCCATCCTCCCCTTTCTTTCTAACTTTTGCTTCATGCCGGATGAAAAAGTCAGCGTATCTACACGCACACGATTTCTCAAGACATTGAGTGAATGATTCACCACTGTAAGTAAATCAACCCGCTCAATACCTCATAAAATCAAGGGTTTTCCAGCATAGTCCAAATATCAAGACCGGCCCCTTTCCCCCATTAGTCTAAGGTCACGAAGATGTCGCAACGCCGCCAATTGGCTTCCATAATGCCGCATCCGGCCAGTGCCCGCCAAATAAACAGTTGCTTTCCAGCACCCGTCTTGTTTGCAAGGGACAGGCCATTAGGAAACTCGGAAACAGACGGTCGAGCTGGAATATTACGTGAATTTTGTTAGTAGCGATGGCGAGATTGACGTTTCCGGTGCATTGCCCTAACATCGAAAGCCATGCAAGCCGCAGGGAAAAGCAAGGGTTATACCCTGCTCAGGGCCAAAAACCATTAGAACGCAATTGCATCCGGGGACAGCGTTCCCCTTCCTTTTAGGAAAGGACCATCATGCCAGAATATTCCATCAGTCCGACCGGTGAAAAGTTTGCCTTGCCAACCAAGGAAGATTACGCGGTCGAGTATAGGCGGCTCCAGAAGCTTGCAGCAGCAGCCCATAAGGAAGGGAAAGAAGTTGTGGTCGTGATGGGTTTGGGTTTTGTCGGGGCAGTGATGGCGGCGATAGTGGCCGACACGGTCCACAAAAAGAAGGGCCATTCCACGAAATTCGTTATCGGTTGCCAGCGGCCCAGCACGCGTAGTTACTGGAAGACGCCGCTGCTCAACCGCGGGGAGTCACCGGTAAAGTCCGAAGATCCTGAGGTTGACCCGATGATCTCCCGCTGCGTCCAGGAAAAGAAGACACTCGTTGCTACCTATAATCCTGACTGCCTGGCCCTGGCAGATTGCGTCGTGGTGGACGTTCAATGTGATTATACCAAGCATCACCTGGGCTCCATGAAAACCGGGGAGGCCGAGATGGCAGCGCTAGAGGCCACCCTAAAGACCATTGGTGAAAAGATCCAACCCAAATGCCTGGTACTCATCGAGACAACCGTCGCTCCCGGGACCACGGAGTTTGTGGCTTGGCCCATCCTCAAGAAGGCGTTCCAAGCCCGCGCCATCAAGGCCGTGCCGCTGCTGGCCCACAGCTTCGAGCGGGTCATGCCGGGCAAGGATTACGTCAGCAGCATCCGCGATTTCTGGCGAGTCTGTTCGGGCTGCAACAGTGAGGCGAGAAAGCGCGTGGTCAAATTTCTGAACGAAGTGCTCAATGTCGAAAAGTTCCCGTTGACGGTGATGGATCGGCCGATTGAGTCTGAGACGACCAAGATTGTTGAGAACTCGTATCGCGCTACCATTCTGGCATTCCTGAACGAGTGGTCAATATTCTCTGAACGGAATGGCGTGGATCTGATGAAAGTCATCCGGGCTATCAAAACGAGGCCGACGCACAGCAACATCATCTTTCCCGGCCCCGGGATTGGCGGGTACTGTCTGCCCAAAGACGGCGGACTGGGTTATTGGGCCTACCGGCACATCCTGGGCTTCGAAGACGGGGATAGCGTCTTCAAGATGAGCACCGCTGCAATCGATATCAATGATACTCGAGGGTTGCATGTCGCCGAGCTCACTCGTGACGCATTGCGCAACCTGGGCAGATATATTGCCGGCGCGCGGGTTCTCCTCGCCGGAGCAAGTTACCGAGAGGATGTCGGGGATACACGTTACAGCGGCAGCGAACTGGTATTGCGCAAGCTTGCCGAAATGGGCGCGGAAATGTCTGTGCACGATCCCTATGTCAGTCATTGGTACGAACTGGAGAGCCAGGACACCTACCCCGCGCCAGGCCATTCGTGGTCCAGGTTCTTCCGCAATCAGCAAGACCTGGTAAATATTCGAGTGCAGAAGGATCTGCCGGCAGCTCTCAAAGGCGTAGAGGCCTTGATTCTGGCGGTGCGCCATGCACCCTACTTGCAGTTGAAACCGGACGACGTCGTCAAATGGGCCGGGGGCCCCATAGCCATTGTTGATTGCTTTGGTATCCTCGAAGATGAGCATATCAGCCGATACTTCGAGCTTGGGTGCGAGGTAAAAGCCCTCGGCCGCGGGCACATCCAACGTATAAAAGAAAAAGTCCGTTCATCTAAAGCCTAGAAGTCGGAAGGCGCTGTCAAACGTGGTTAAACTGAAAGAAGCCTTCGCCTTGCAGCTTGGCTGATCGATAAAGCCGTGTGCGACGACACGAAGACATCCCGAAAATGTATGTCTTCGCCACCCGGCGACTTAATACCGGTCGGTTCAGACATTGACTTTCAGTTGGTTTATGAGAGATCGGACATTCTCCTTCCGAGCTTCCAGACCTTGTCTCATCATTTCAATCAAGAGCGTTTCAAATAAGTCCTCACTGGCTCCCTCCGCGAGTGCTATCTCTCGAACCTGCCGCCGGTATTGGCGTAGCTCCAATATGGTCTTCTCGGATTGCCAGGTTCTCGGCTCAGAAATCGGCTGATATCGAGCATCCAGTGAAAGGCGGATCCGGTCGGAAGTATTGGGAAGTGCCCGATGAATCATCAGGCTATGGAAGAGCAAGAGATCTCCTGGGCGATAGTTCGCCGTCAACCAGTTTTGCTGAATACGCTCCCAAGGGACTCCGCGCTGTTTTCTTCCTCGAAAGATATAGGAGTAGGCCGTCTCGTGCTCCACGTGCTCCAGCAGCCCCGACTGATGGCTGCGAGCCGCCAGAGTCAGCCCCCCAACCTCCCGTTCAATATTCATCAAGGGGATCCAGGCCGTTCGAAAGCGATTGGTTTGCCGGATGAAAAAATGATCTTGATGGGATGGCGTCAGATGTTTCTCGTCTTTGGGCAATGCGAAGCGAATATCGGTGTTGCGATACATGAATACCGGTTCGCCAAAGATCTTTTCGAAAAAGAGCAGGCTCGATTCTCGATCGAGTAGCTCCTGATAGGAATCCAAAGCATAGAGGGCATTATCATCAATCTGGTCCAGCCCCGCGCCCGTCCAGATCGGTTCTGATTCACCAGTTTTCACGACTCCTTGTTTCTGCAGCACCTCGACAAAGTCTTGCTTCACTTTGAGGACTGCATCCGCCTCCAAAACATTCCGAAAAAAAAGGTAGCCTTCTTCGCAGGAAAGTCGCATTCAGCTTTTCAAAGTCATTCAATAGATGATTGGCTGTCTGAAATTCACCCATCGCGTTCTGGGTCATATTCGCGTTCCTTTGCACCACAAACAGAACAAAAGGATTATCGGCTCCCCTCACCCCAACGCGGGAGAGGGGACGGGAGTGAGGGGGGACAAATGGCGGTCATAGACCGCCACTACAGTGAATGGTTCAGCTTTTGGAGGGCTGAGCTCTGCGAAGCCGCGAAAGCACGATGCGCGATCCGGCCTCGTAGAACTCGGCCATCCAGACCGAATACCGAATTTTCGGCGCCCCACGCCCCAAACGTGGGAGACATGTCAGAGAACCTTATTGACTCTGACCTGCTGCCGGAACCGAGTAAAACTCATAGGTGATTCGCCAAGTCGACTGCTTCCCGGGCTCGATGCGCATGTTGATGAAAGGTTCCGGACAAACAAGCTTCGGATTGGACCAGAATGCCAATTTCGAGAGTGGTCGGTTTCCGTTGACGTGCACGCCGGCTTTCGTCTTGTGGTTCTCGACCCGAATATCGTTATCCGCCGGGCTCGACCCAAATCCCTCCAGGTGGGTATAGACGTACTGATCTTTCTGCAGCTCTTTAAGAAAGACTAGTTCCTTGCCGCGGATTTCAGCCAGGCCTTTCAAATCTTCCGTTGCATGCAGATCAAACGGGAACTTCAAGACGAAATCAGGACCGGAAGGCTGTGCGTCAAGCATGAAGAAATTATGGTCGTACACGCTTGTTTCGATGACTTTCCTGCCAGTGTTTTTGAGCGTGTGTTCCAACACGAGCACGGGTTTACCCTTTTCGAGCCGCATCTTCTTCCGATAGATGTAGGCGTAACCCGATGTATCCGGGAAAACTTGAGTAAACTCTATCCAACTGGAGCCCTTCTTAGTGCTCCATTTCCCGGGATTCAAAATTTCGTAGGTTGTAAACGAGCTGTAGCTTGCCTCGTTCGGTTTGCGGAGAGCTCCCACGCCGATTTTGACGAACGCTTCCCCCGGCTTGGCCTCCAAGTAACCCAATGCAACCTTGTCCGACAGAAATTCTTCCACCGGTCCGCTGATCGAATCATGGGCCGTTGGATCATGCTTCTCAAACCAATTCCCGAAATAATTATGACCATCCCAAATGAGACTGGAGACGACACCGGACCAATCGAAGCGGGTTCCCCGGTAAAATCCCTCGTGCACATCCGGCAGATAAACTTTAGCCTGGATGACTGAGTTCGAAATTGCCGCTTGTGGATATTCAACTGCTGAGATATTGCGAGAGGTCAACATGATCATGATAAGACAGGCAGAGATGAAAGACTTCAAGAGTAATATCCTCCGTGAGTTTAAAGATAGTTACGGCCACTGTTCGAGTGGTCGATTGCTGCTAAGAACCGAGCGCACTGTCTCCTTTTTTCATAATCGCAAAAGAAGTCAGCTGGTTTGATTCTCAGTACGCACCTGAGGTTAAAGCAATGTTTAAACTACCTTAGAAATCTCCCCAACAAAAGGGGAATTCATTTCAAAATGTTGATTTGTTGATATGTCAGATTTAAACGAGCATGACACGTAATCTCTGGCTGGCGCAGACATGTGCAGTCAGCATGTCTGCGAGGAGCGATGCTATTAGGAATTGAAAGTTAGCAGCGAAAAAGTAAGACTAAACAAGTTGAGCTGCAGAAAATGAGTGGCATCGAAGGCAAAGCAAAAGACAGGCTGACTGATTTGCATTAACTGGCTGTTCGGCGAAGTCGATAATTGTATACTCTTGTTTAGAGATTTGATTGTTTGATTCGGGATCACACAGACATGCCTACAGCGCATGTCTGTGCCACCCAGCGTCCCTGGTTCTTCTGAGAACCTCATTACAGAGACACCAGGGTGACGCCACGCTAAGGACGTTTCGCATGGGAGTTGGCATCCGCACGCGCGATTTGCGCAAGATCTACTATTCACCTCCACCATTTGCTTCCGGTGCTGGAGCTTTCATGTCCGGAGCACTCGGCCGCAAGCGGAATCAAGCGCCCAAGCCGGAGATCATCGCTCTCGACGGTCTATCTCTCGATATCAATTCCGGAGAAATTTTCGGGCTTCTGGGACCGAACGGCGCCGGCAAGTCTACCACCGTGGGAATCCTCACGACTCGGGTCCGGCCCACCAATGGCCAGGCCTGGATCGGCGAACGGGATGTCTGGCGGGAGCAAGTTCCCGTCAAGCGTCTGATCGGAGTCGTTGCCCAGCGACCCAACCTCGATTTTTCCCTGACCGCTTTTGAGATCCTGCTCTTTCACGGCGCTTATTTCGGATTAAGTATGAAAGAGGGGGCCCAGCGAGCGGAAGCCCTCCTGGACCGGTTCAAGCTTCGTGACCGCGCTCACCAGATGGTTCGCGGATTCTCGGGAGGCATGATGCAGCGTCTCTCCATCGCCCGCGCCATGATGCATGATCCGCAAGTCTTATTTCTGGACGAGCCCAGTGCCGGTCTAGATCCACAGACCCGATTGCTCTTGTGGGAAATCATTCGTGAGTACAACCAAAGCGGTAAAACGATCTTGTTGACGACCCACAACATGGAAGAAGCAGACGCACTCTGCCAGCGATTGGCCATCATCGACCATGGAAGAATCATTGCTTTGGGTACTCCGCGAGAGTTAAAGGCCTCCGTGCCGGGCGGGTTCTTATTGCGTCTCCGCTTCGGCCAGGATTCCCCCGATCTGCTGAAGCGTTTTCAGACGTTGGCAGGAGTTCGAGAAGTCCGTGCCACCGCTGACCACGGCGCTGATCTCTATGCCGACCGAGGAGGGTCGCTGGTTCCAGAGATCGCTAATCTCGCCGCGGCTGAGGGCGTTGAGCTGTGTGATGTGCATATCTCCGAGCCCAGCCTGGAAAATCTTTTCCTGCACCACACAGGAAGGAGTTTGCGTGAATGAATCGTAAAGCCTTTCTCGCCATGCTGGCTCGAGATGCCCACGTGGCCCGCCGCAATTTCGTGCCCCTTTTGCTGCAGACTTTTTTGCAGCCACTGATGTTTGTTTTTATCTTCGGGCGGGTGATGGTCGGCAGTGGTTACATGCCTCCACAATACAAGAGCTTGCTGCTTCCTGGCATCATGGCACTCAGCATGGTCGGCGCAGGAATTTGGTCTGTCGCGATGCCTTTGATCGCCGAATTTCAATTTACCCATGAAATCGAAGATCGCTTGTTGGCTCCGATGGAAATTTCCTGGGTGGCGATCGAAAAGGTCGTCGCAGGAATGCTTCAGGCGCTGGCGGCCGGACTCGTGGTCATTCCGGCGGGTTGGCTCCTGCTCCGGCCCGGCATCGAATTGAGCCTGAAGGCTCCGCTGGTCTTTGTCATCGTGGCGCTGTTAGTGGCACTGTTCTCTGCATCAGGCGGTCTCGTCCTTGGCTGTAGCATCGGCCAGGCCCAAGTGGGACTGATGTTCAGTCTGGTCGTGGCCCCCATGATTTTCTTTGGCTGCACCTATTATCCCTGGAGCGCGCTGAGAACATTTCCCCATTTTGCAACACGCCGTCCTTCTGAATCCCATGGTCTACGCCAGTGAGGGACTGCGTGGCACTCTTGTGCCCCAATTTCCCCATATTCCTTTGTTCGCCGTGTTTTCGGGATTGGCGTTCTTTGACCTTTTCCTGCTCGTCATAGGTCTTCGACAGTTCCATCGAAAAGCCGTCGATTGAATATTCTTAGGTAAATCGCGATTGTGAGACAATCGGCGCGAAAAAACGAAAAATCCGATTTGCTAGATTTTTGAGGGTGTGGTAGTTTTCTCGTTTCAGTTCTGAACAAGTGGATGCTTCTTTCGTCACACCCTGCAGGAAGGCGGAAATCTTATGAACCCTGAACTCATTGCAACAAGCTCCTGGGACAGAGTAATCCGAAGTGGGCTGACCCTTTTTCTCTGTGTCTTGCTGATCCCTGGCGAACTCGTGGTGTACTCGCAACAGCAGGCGGGCGGATCGCCTGAACAAGAGGCCCCAAAGATCCCGAATGATCAATTGGACTCGCTGGTTGCGCCCATTGCCCTTTATCCAGATCCCCTATTGAGCCAGGTGCTGGTGGCTTCCACTTATCCGCTGGAGATCGTCCAGCTTCAGCAGTGGTTGGCGAAAAACAAGAATCTGAAAGACAAAGCTCAGACGGATGCGGTGATGAAGCAGGATTGGGACCCTAGCATTCAAGGGATGGCGGCGCTCCCGGATGTGGTCAAACAAATGGCAGATAACATTAAGTGGACCACAGACCTTGGCAATGCCTTCCTCGCCCAGCAGGCGGATGTGATGGACGCGGTGCAGCGCATGCGCATGAAGGCGGAAAAGGCCGGGAGTCTGAAGTCTAATGAACAGATGAAGGTAGAGACGAAGGTGGTAGAAAGCAAAACCGTCGTGGTGATTGAGCAGTCCAACCCGCAGGTAGTTTATGTACCCTCCTACAACCCAACTGTGGTTTACGGCCCGCCCATCTATCCTTATCCGCCGATCTATTACCCGCCATACTCGGCGGGAGCCGTAGTGGCCGCGAGCGCGATCTCTTTCGGCGTTGGTATTGCGATCGGAGCAGCCTGGGGGGGTGGGGGTTGGGGCTATGGTTGCGGGTGGGGGCACAATAACGTCAACGTCAACGTCAATAATAACTTCAACCGAAATACCAATGTCAATCGAAACAACATAAACAATGTCAATCGGGGCGGAAGCAACAACTGGCAGCACAACCCGCAACATCGCGGAGGCGCTCCCTATTCTAACAAGGCAACCGCAAACAAATACGGTGGATCGGCTCGCGGGGATTCGATGTCCACGCGGCAAGCGAATGCGCGACAGCAACAAGGGGCAGGCAGCCGACAGCAGCCGGGTTCCATGAACCGCAGCGGTGGAGCGAGCAACGTCGGTGCAGCAAATCGCGGAGGAGGAGGAGCAAGCAGCACCATGGGTGCAAACCGCGGGGGCGGAGGCGGAGGTGCAGACCGCATCGGTAATCAACAGATTCCGAAAAGTTCCGGTTCCCGCAACAGCAGCGCCTTTGGAGGCTCTTCAAATGGAGCCAGTGCCCGCGCCAGCAGCTCACGAGGCGCTTCCAGCATGGGGTCTCGAAGTGGCGGGGGCGGAGGCGGATCACGCGGTGGCGGGTCACGGGGGGGCGGCGGCGGTCGCCGGAGGTAAATAAGCTATGTTTAAGGGAAAACAAATGAAATCAAAATCAAACAACTTATTCCCGATGAAGATATTCCTGTCCGTTTGCGGGATCGTCCTTTCCTGTGTTCTGGCGTTTGCCCTCCACGCGGCGCCGCAGGAGAAACCAAAGGCTTCCGAGACCTCACAGTCGAAGCAAAAAGCGTTCGACACACCAAAACAGGCTGCCGATGCGCTGATTCAGGCAGCGGCCCAATTCGATGTGCCCACGCTGGAGGAGATTTTCGGGCCGGATAGCGCAAACTTTGTAGTTACCAAGGACCACGTACAGGACAAAGAGAAGGCTACTTCGTTTGCCAATATGGCTCACGATAAAACATCGATCACGAAGGACCCGAAAAACCCCAATCGCGTCGTCCTTTCAGTCGGCGAAGACGACTGGCCGTTTCCGATCCCTATCGTGAAGAGAAATGGAAAGTGGTATTTCGATTCCAAGGCGGGCCGTCAGGAGATTCTTGACCGGCGCATCGGGGCCAACGAATTGGACGCAATCGCAATTTGCCGCGGTTATGTGGAGGCTCAACAGGAATATTCCTTGGAAGTGCACGACAACAGTGGAATAAACCAGTACGCGCAGCGAATCATAAGCCAGCCCGGAAAGCAGGATGGCTTATTCTGGCGAAATGCGGACGGCAGTCCAGGCGGCCCGATTGGAGAGAGTATCGCCAAAGCTCTCGAAGAAGGCTACACAAGTAAAACGGAACCCTTCCACGGCTATTACTTCAAGATATTGAAAGGACAAGGCCCCGCGGCGCCGCTGGGGGAAATGAACTTCATGGTAGAGGGTGTCATGATTGGAGGGTTTGCACTTGTCGCTGTGCCGGCAGACTATCGCGTCACAGGAGTGAAAACTTTTATCGTCAGTTACGAGGGAATCGTCTACCAGAAGGATCTTGGGCCGGACTCCTTGAATATCGCCAAGAACATGGAGCTGTACAACCCGGACAAGACCTGGCATCGCACCGACGACCATTGGTAATCCAGGCGCAGTCCCCGCAAGACCTTGAGCTGTCCACTAAGGGGCTACTGCTTGTCGTATACCGCTTTGTTGTGTAGCTTCTCTCCCTTCTCATTGGTGCCCGTCATTATGATGGTCATGACCTTACCATCATGCGAGATTTCACGTTTTGCACTCACGATGGGCTTCCCCCCTTTTTTCATGGTGGCTTCGGTGGTATGGTCATTAACCTTCTTGACCGCAATGCTATCAAAGAGGGGCGATCCCGTGACCGGGTAGTCCTTTCCGTCGTATTTGGCCGTGTACTCCATCGAAGTCGTCTTCCCGTCGGCCCCAATCGTCTCGCCTGTCCGCTTAATACCTCCATCAGAAGCAGCGTATGTCACTGTTCCACTCTTCGGCGCAGGCCCCGGTTCGTATTTGGATTTTGAGACATTTAATTTCCAGGTCCCAATAATGGCGTCGTCCGCGCGCAGATCTATTGAAATGGCCAGCCAAGACATAGCTACTAGGATAGAAAGAAAGGTTTTCCCTTTCATGGTGTTCTCCTTGTCTTTTGGATTAAATTGGTTCAGAGATGCTAGGTTTTTTGAAGAGGGAGTATGATACGTTTGTCCTTTCAAAATATCAAGCTTCCAGTGAATGGCCAATGCCTATGAAAAAACTGAACCGTCGCGAGGTATTGAAGGTCGGCGCCATGGCTTCGGTTGGCGCGGCAGCGAAAAGATGCTTAGACCAAGGGCTACTAGCCTGCAGCCAGGATACTCCGCTCACAGCATGGAAGCCTGGGGATCCCATCCAATACATCAATCCGAAGATTCCAGGCTTCGAGTTACCGCCTTACCGTGGTGAGCGCTACGAGGCAACCGTACCCGATACGTTGGACATCGCTGAACGAGCTCGCCTGGCGATACACGCTCTAACGGAAGTGACCAATCCGCTGGCCGATCACGAGATTTATTGCATCGTCTTTCTCCACACGAACCCGCCTTCGATGATGCAGAATTGCTGGCACCCGACTTTATTGCCAAAGTTCATGTGGGCACTTTTGCTGGCAAGACTAGTGAGCGGCAGCGAACTCAACATGCACGTCGAGCGGCGTTGGATGGAAGTAGCGCTCCGAATGCAGGGTCCAGACGGACTCATTTATGCACCGGTGAAAGGTCGTCCCTGGGCATACGAATGGTGGCAAATCCGAAGCCTGGCCCTGCCAACTGATCAGATCCTTCAACCCTTTGATTGCGGGGTCATGCTCAGCGCGATGTCTCGGTGTGCGAGGAGAGATCCCGGCCCGGTGTGGAGGACTTCGCTGAAACGGCTTGTCGACGGCATCAGCGAACTAGCGGTCATCGATGGAGACGATGCCTACTTCTGGCCTTCCTGTATCCTGGCAAGCAAAAACCGTCCAACGCATCCTCCGATGTCAACGCTCCCCTTCGAAACCGAGACCTCCGTAGTCCCCATGGGATTGGTGCAAGCGTATGGTGTGCTCGGCTACGAGCCGGCTCTTGTCCTGGCCAAGAAATTTATCAATTACCTGCGTAAGAATTTTTATCGACCGGATGGCAGCTTTCTGGCTCGGCCTGGTTTAGCTTTGAAGGCTCATACCCATTCCCATACCCGTGGGTTGCTCGCTATGGAGGAATACGCCGAGGTGACCGGGGATCGCGAACTCATGGATTTCGTAGTTCGATCTTTTGAATACGTACGCGATCAAGGGGCCAATGTGGCGCCAGGAGCGCTCGATTCCGACCTCATTAAAACGCCAGGCGCTGGGCTGGTGGGTTTTTTCCCGGAGTGGACGAACTCTCCCTCTCTCCAAACCGCAGAAACTTGCCAGGTCGCCGACATGGTGGCACTCGCAATGCGGCTGAGTGAGGCCGGCGCAGGCGATTACTGGGATGATGCAGACCGTTGGATCCGAAACCAGTTCGCTGAGAATCAATTGTTGGATATTGACTGGATCGCCCGCTTGGGGAAAACTGGCCCGCCGCCCAAGACGGGGAATCACATCAGTACAGAGCGAGTGGCGGAACGGAACCAAGGAGCCTTCGCCGGTTGCCCAAGCCCTAACGACTGGTACGCCCGTGCCGCTCAAGGGCAGCACGCCATCGGACACTGCTGCACAGCCAATGGAACGAAGACTCTCGCATGGATCCATGAGCGTATCCTGCGCTATAAGGATGGACAGCTGCGGGTAAACCTTTTGTTGAACTGCGCTTCCCGATGGGCAGACATTGACAGTTACATACCCTATCAGGGTCGGATTGAGATACGGGTTAAACAGGCCGTCGATCTTTCGTACGCATTCCGGAATGGGTGACACCTGAACAAACCCACTGCCGAGTCAATCAAAGGAAAGGACTTTAGGTTGGGAAGGACGATATGCAAGAGTGGGCAAAGTCACTGCAGGTGATCAAGTGACAGTAACTTTCCCGATCTTCGAACGCACCGATAAGGTGCTGATCGAGAAATCCACTTACACACTCTTACGTAAGGGGAATGAGGTCGTTTCAATCGCCCCGCAAGGGATCAACTCCCCTCTTTATCAACGACAGTTCTACCGTGGAAACGAGCCGAGAATGCGCACCGTAACGCGCTTCGTTAGTTCCGAGACGACTCCTTAGATAATTTGGTGTGGAAGGCTGAGATCCTGCGAGGCCGTGGAGCTAAATAGGAAGAACGGCATCGCAGTCCAACAGTCATGAAGTGGGTTGAAGGACAGGTTTCGTTTCCTCGCAATTGCAACGGCAATCGCTCCAGCCAGAGCACCGATAATCATCGTAAATGTGACCCAGAGCAGAAGTTGGGGGAGGAGCCCGATGACCACAAATTTGGAGAACCATCCTATCTGCGGAAATTCTGGTGGAGGAAGGTCGTAATGTGTGCCCCAATTTCCTCTTATTGCAAAGAACATGACTAGGGCGACCGGTATACGAGCAGCAAAGCCATAGGCCATCAGTATTTTCGAAAGACTCGGCCAGCCATAAAGCTGGATGAGGCCTCCCACTGCCGCAATAAGGTTGGCTGTGATAATAAACATCAGACGCTCGTGGATGATCGCGTTGGCAAGAATCATTCCACCCACGATGACCAGCAGTCCGATGACGACGAAACCGATGGTGCGCCCTACTTTGGGAGTCTCTCCCATACCTTTCAGTTTCAATGCAAAATAGATGCCGAATATCGGTACCAGCCAGACAATTCCGATCAATGCGCCTCCGCCACCCGCCTGCGAGTTGAACCAAAAAGGCGACCAATGTTGCAATTCGCCGAATAGTCGCAGAACCGTTACCCCGAGCGTGATCATAGCGGGGATCCGAATGAGTTCCCAAGTACTGGAAGTTCTGTGTCAATGTTCCTGTCATGATCTCTCCCCTTTTTGTCTTAGGTTTTCAGAAAGCATAATCGATTCGGTTCAAGAAAACCACATCATTGGAGTTGGAGAGCCGAGTTCAACGAGGCCGAGGTTTTCGGCGTCGCAGAGCTTCGCCCTCCATACTAGCGTCGGGGGGAGCGGTCCCGCGTGCCCGCTCCAACTGACCGCTGTCAGGGGGAAGCTGCGTTCTATTATTTATGAACCGGAGCTCTTGGCGTCATGAAAGATGATTCCGAGTGTAAATCGTCGGCCTGAATGTAGACGGCTGACCCCATGGCGCATTGTGACGCGATAAATGCCGCGTGTGCCCTGGACCGGGCGCTGATTAACGGCAAAAATGATAGCCTCACCTTGCCTGGGCGCCAGAACTTCGACCCGAGACTGCATTCGAGGACGCTGTTCCGTCATCACGAACTCCCCTCCCGTAAAATCATCTCCCGGAACACTGAGCAAGACCGCCACCTGGAGAGGAAAAACCAGGTTCCCATAAATATCCTGGTGCAGACAATTGTAGTCTCCAACCCCATATTTCAATAGCAGAGGTGTCGGCTGGCATTGTCCTGCTGTATGGCAATGCTCTATAAATACCTTGTGATTGATTGGATAGTCGTCAGGGCGGCCAAACACCTCTTGCCAACGATTGGCAATCAAAGCGAGTGGCGGGTAGAGAGACTCGCGCAACGAATCAACTAGATCAGGAAGTGGGTAGGTATAATATTTATACTCCCCTCGTCCGAAGCCGTGCTTGGCCATCACCACGCGACTGCGAAAGAGGTGCTTCAGCCTCATAGCTCTCGGTAAGCACAGTGCATTCTTCCGGTGACAAGATGGCGCCTGTAGGAGCGCAGCCATGCTCGTCAAGTTCCCCTTTGATCCGTGTCCAATCCAACGAAACCACGCGCTCTGAAACAGACATCGCAAAAGGACCCCGTTCGATCGAGAATCGTTTCTCCAAAATCATTTCTGTTCCAGCTCCAGGAGCCGCCGCTTTCGATCGATACCCCAGCGGTAACCGGACTGTTTCCCGTTCGAGGCCACGACCCGATGGCAGGGGATGGCGACCGCAAGAGCATTGGCGGCGCAGGCACCGGCAACAGCCCGTACGGCGTTACGATTACCCAAACGTTTTGCGATTTCTCCGTAGCTTGCTGTTTTGCCGGCAGGAATCTCGCGCAATGCCTCCCACACTCGACGTTGAAAGGCTGTACCTCGAATATCGAGAGGCAGCTGAAGCCCCTCAGCCCGGGCGGGATCGTCGACAAATCGGACCACTTCGTCTACCCAGCTGGCAAAACCAGGCTTAGGATTCAACAGCCGTGCCTTCGGGAAACGAGTCTTGAGGTCTGCGAGGAGCACGGCCGGATCGTCCCCCAGGAGAATCGCACACAATCCGAGCTCAGTTGCTGCAACCAGGACGCAGCCCAGGGAACAGCGCCCAACTGCATGCCAAACCTCCTCACCGTGGCCACCATTCCGATAAGCGGACGGTTTCATGCCAAGGATGTCCGGTGCCACTTCATAGAATCGGGACGATGCATTAAACCCTGCCGCATAAATCGACTCCGTGACTCCCGAGCCGGAACTCAATTGATCCTGCACCCTGCTGTGGCGGCAAGCAGCGGCATAGGATTTCGGCGTGACCCCCACGATCCGCTTAAATAAGCGATGGAAATGATAGAGACTGACACCGGCCTGTATCGCCAATTCCGAAAGCTTGGGCATTTCTTCTGCCGATTCGATGGTCCTGCAGGCCACGGTAACCAGTGCCGTCTCTCGCTCGGCTCGTGATGGCTGGGTGGGCTGACACCGTTTGCAGGGCCGGAATCCGGCGCGTTCGGCCGAAACTGTCGTTTGGTGAAAGCTCACGTTTTCCCGCCGGGCCGGACGAGATGCACACGATGGACGGCAATAAACGCCTGTGGTGCTCACGGCGTAAAAAAAATGTCCGTCGGCTGACGGGTCGTGACGACGCACCGCCTCCCATCTCGCACTGTCGGTCATGAATCGAGAGCTCATTCGGTTTGAAATGGTGACACGATGTCTAACCAAGACAGTACTCATAGCCTAACCTCCTACAGTTTAACTTTAAAGAATGCAATCCAAGAATCTCAAAACCGTCGTCACTTTAAACTGCCTGATTCTTGGATGCACTCCGGTTCTTGCCCTGCAATTCGCTTAGGCGATTCTGATGGAATAGTCGAGCCGCTTCGGGAATAGGAATCCACTCTTCTCGATTCACAGGGCAAAAAGTCCCCCCTGTAGGATTGTCCAGAGAGACAATTTCCACGCCACTGGTGGTAGTCCTTGTGTACCGCGGCCTGGGCAAGTTAGCGTAAGGTTAGACAGCTCACATCGGAAATCAGACTCAACACTGTCAATGATTACCTTCGTTCGTTATAGGCCCACAATAGTTCTACGAGAAAAATTGGGCCCTGTCTACCGCCAGCGACCGAAACCATCCTGATATCCACGAATGAATCCCTCACGGTAATTTCGCTTGAAAAGCTCCTTATCACCGTAACTATTATGGTAATCGTGATCTCCGTCTCGGTAGCGATCGTGATCGGCAGGGTCAAACTTGTCATGTTTCTGTAGATCCTTCGCCCCGGCTTGTACCCCGTCACGGTATCCAATATCAAACGCAATGTCGGGATAGCCTCCAGAGCGGGTTCAAAGGAATAGGAGTCACGATATCGAACATCTCCAGGAGAATCCACACGACCGTAGATCTCCGCAAATCTACCCGGACGACCGTAGAAGGCATCATTGTAACCATTTTGGTAGCCACTACGATATCCCTGCTTGTATTCGTCATGATCTCCCATGTATTTGTCGTAACCCCGATCCCCGTGCTTGTAGTCCTCGGTGTCGAACTTAAAAGCTACATGTCTTTCCCGGTCCTCTCGTCCATGTTGAAAGCCATCTCGATAGCCGTGCTCGTAACCATGTTGTCTGCCCTGATACTTGTCGTCGTGAGAAGCAAGGGCGTTCGGCGCCGCTAACACGATGGCAGCCATTATTGTTAAGAACAGGGGAAACAGTTTTAAACGCATAGCTGGCCTCCTTCTTGATGTACGGCGGATTCCAAACTACCGCCATTCTCATTATGAAGATCGACTGAAATAGAGAATGGTCAAAATTGCTCAAAGGATCCCCAAACTGCTTCAACGGTTAACCAAATTTATTGATCCTTAATCCTTTTACCCTCCCCCTCTCGGACGACCCTCTTCTACAAAATTGACATTTTCCCTACCGGTTTGGAATGATATTGATTACAAGATCGATCAGCCTTTTTGGAGGAATGAGTTCAGAAGAAAAATGGGTTACGCCTCAAGGTAACGATCATATGAAGATGGCAAAGCTGATTCGTCTGCTGTGGATCGCGCCCCTTCTCATCCTATTGCCTTTTGCATTTGGAACGGCGCCAGACAATCTCGAAAGTAAGCTGGCCTCGCTGCTCTCGATAATGACAGTGGAAGAAAAATTCGGACAACTCCAGCAACTGGATGGTCTGGCAGATGGAAGCTATCGACCAGAACATCTGGATCTAATCCGAAAGGGGTTGTTGAGTTCGACGCTTAATGTGCGAGGGGCCCGCAGGACCAACGAACTTCAACGCATCGCGGTTGAAGAATCTCGCTTAAGGATTCCGGTCCTTTTTGCCTTCGACGTGATCCACGGATACCGGACGATTTTCCCGATCCCGCTCGCAGAAGCCTGTAGCTGGGACCCAAAAATTGTCGAGCGTGCCGCCAGTATTGCAGCAGCCGAGGCTTCTGCCGCCGGAGTACGCTGGACTTTTGCACCCATGGTGGATATCGCACGCGATCCACGTTGGGGGCGCATCGCAGAGGGGGCAGGAGAAGACCCTTATCTTGGATCCGTGATGGCCCGGGCGCGCGTGCACGGTTTTCAAGGAGATGACTACAGTGTGCCTGATAAGGTTCTCGCTTGTGCCAAGCATTGGGCGGCCTACGGAGCGGCGGAAGGCGGACGCGATTACAACACCACTGATGTCTCCGAAAGGAGATTACGAGAAATCTATTTCCCACCCTTCAAAGCCGCTCTCGACGCGGGTGTTGGGACTTTCATGAGTGCATTCAATGATCTGAACGGTATTCCCACTTCCGCGAACCCGTTTACCCTCATCCAGGTATTGCGGAGTGAGTGGAAATTCGGCGGCTTTGTGGTCAGCGACTATGAATCCGTGAAGGAGCTGATGCGCCACGGTGTGGCGGAAGATGGAGCAAAGGCCGCTCAGTTGGCGCTCAACGCCGGAGTGGATATGGAAATGGTGAGCCGGCTTTACAATGAATACGGGGCAAAATTGATCCGGGAAAGAAAAGTGACAGAGGCCAGACTGAACGAAGCTGTGCGGCGGATTCTCCGCATTAAGTTCTTGCTGGGGTTATTTGAACACCCGTATACGGATGAGGTACGTGAGTCGATCCTCCTCAGCCGTGATCACTTGGCAGCTGCACGCCTCGTTGCGGCACGTTCCTTGGTCCTTTTGAGAAATGAGGGCGATCTGTTGCCTCTTAGCAAGAGTGCCCGCTCGATTGCGGTGATTGGACCGCTGGCTGACAGCTCGTCAATCCCCCTCGGGTCGTGGATCGGCGATGGCAGGAGTGAAGACGTTGTGAGCGTGCTTACAGGTATCAAAGCTGCAGTCTCCCCAGCGACCCGAATCCTTTACGCAAAGGGCTGCGAAGTGGAAGGGGATTCCACCGAGGGCATTGAGGAAGCTGTGCGCATTGCGCGTGAGTCCGAGATTGCTCTCCTGGTTGTTGGAGAGGCAGCCGAGATGAGCGGAGAAGCAGCCTCACGAAGTACTCTGGATTTGCCCGGCCGCCAACTGGATTTGGTCAGGGCAGTTCATGCCACCGGGAAACCGACTATAGTGGTATTGATGAATGGCCGCCCGCTGACCATCAACTGGATTGCGGAACAGGTGCCGGCCATACTGGAGACATGGTTTGCCGGCACCCAAGCTGGCCACGCCATTGCAGACGTGCTGTTTGGAGACGTGAACCCAGGTGGTAAATTAGCCGTGACTTTTCCCCGCGCAGTTGGCCAGATACCGATCTACTACAACCACAAGAATACCGGCCGTCCTTTTGTGCCCGGGCAAAAGTATACATCCAGGTATTTGGATCTGCCGGTAACACCGCTCTATCCCTTTGGCTACGGATTGAGCTACACGCGCTTTACACTTACAAACCTACAGTTGAGTAGTCGAACGATCAGTCCGGATGGAACCATCACAGTAAGCGTTGAATTGAACAATGTGGGCAACCGGGAAGGAGATGAAGTCGTCCAATTGTACTTGCATGATCTGGTGGCCAGCGTGACCCGGCCCGTCAAAGAACTCAAAGGTTTTGAGCGAGTCACGCTTGGGCCAGGCGAGAAACGTCGCATTAAATTCCTGCTTACTTCAAAGCATCTTGGCTTCTATGATCGTGAGATGCGTTTCATTGTAGAACCGGGGACGTTTAAAGTCATGGTTGGTACGAATTCAATAGAGGGGCTCGAGACAACTTTCGAGGTTATGAACATGTAGCCTATTTCCGGTGCCCGGTCCAAGTAGGCAATCATGTAAAGGATGAAAACGAGTAGGAGGATGTGGAAGGCGATCTTACGGGGGTTCGATCCGCTAAAGATCTTTCCATAGCAGGGTGACGAAACGAGAGGCAATATTGCGAAGTTCAGTCCCAAGCCAGCGGATGATGAAGGTACGGACTACCTCGACAGGACAGCCAACAGCGCCATGTAGTCGTCGGTGAGCAGACCTTCGTATCCGCAAGGCTCGCCATCCCACCTTCTCCAATCGTAGGTCCGCGTCCGCCCATCGATCAAATAGGTGGAAGTCCCCTGGAATACGCCTTCGTTATAAGACCGGAGCATAGGGAACAGAATTGCATCCGCTTGCTCGCGCCGACCCAGCCGATACAGTGCCTCGAGCGTGTAATAAACCATAGCCGCGGTGGCGCCGCCATTTTCATACCACTGGAACCCCCATGAACCGCCGCCTCCCCAGAGCTGCCGGGGATCAAGGAAATCTTCGGCGGGAACCGGAATAAGGTTGCCGGGCAACCCGTACTGGAATTGGGTATACCCCACCTCCTGCATCTTGGCCAGCATGTGGTCCATAATCGAATTTGCTTTGGCCGTCGGAATCAAATCGTAGGTGATGGCCGCGCCGCTGACGAAGGTAAAGTAATCGTCGTGCAGTTTACCGTCCAGGCTCTTCCAACCCGCCAGGACTCCGGTGGCCGGGTTAATGAAGGTCTGGTAATAAAGTGATTTGAGCTTCTCGGCGCGCACGGCGTAAAGCTCCGCATCTTCGAGATGATGGGCGCGCCGGGCCAGCTCCGCCATCCCCAACAGAGCATGATACGCAAGCGAGTTCGAGTAGGCGTCCTTATTGCCGAAGCCAATGCTGTCCCACCAGTTTGCCGGGTGCTGGGAGCGGAACTCGCCCCAACTGCCGGAGTTGCCGCTGGCGACATACTCGAACAATCCGTCCCCGTCTCTGTCCGTGGCGAGCAGCTTGTTGGCCCACTCTATAATTCCCGCGTAGTTTTGATTTAGCCAAGCCTCATCATTGCTTCCACGCACGTAGTCTGAAGCAGCGATTAATAGAGAGGGGTAGGTATCCAGGAAGTCGATGTTGAAGCTCGGGTCATGCTGGACGTAGTCCTTCACGTCTCTGAGACCCAGGTTTAGCGATTGGCGAACGAGGTCCAGAGCTGTCAACCCCGGGGCCAGAGGCGGAGTCTTGACTGCTAAGGCAGAAAACTCGTGCTGGCAGAATGGACAGGCGCCACCATTCGAGCTGTTGGCCAGAACCCCAACGCGCGGATTGATTTGAAAAATATTCAGCCAGCCGCGGCGAAAACCATCAAACCGGGGGTCGGCGTTGATTCCCGGTACGTCCGGGTAAATGGCAACCACTTCGAGCATGTAGGAAATGTGCGGCTGGGGAGCGGAGGCAGCCGGGAATGTCACCTTCACAAAGTCCTTATCTCTTTGGCCGATCGGGTGGCGCCACGCGTCGTAACCAAGCGCCAATGCCTTCTCCTCGGGAGACGTGATTCGCAGCGTCCCCTGCACCGGCATGTGAAGCAGTGCCGGCAGACGAACGGTTTGATCCGCATTCATCAGCCCTAAAAGCGTAGCGCGGTTGATATTGACGTCGATATTCAACAGCAGAGCGGGCGGCGGAGCTGCGGGGGAATAGTTTGAGGTCAGATGAATGAATTTCTCGGAGAATTCAAAAGTCCACACGGGCAGCAAGCTGCGCGACGAGCCTGCAGGCCGGTATTCAATCCTCGGGCCGGCATGAGTGACTTCGTATTGGGTTGGTATCGCCGCGGGGGGCCGCAACGGATTGGAATCTAACTTCTTCTTACCTAGTGAATCGACCACCAAGTCAACGAAGGCTGGTTGGTCGCCGGCCAATTTGACTCGGATAAACGCGGATTGATATTGCGGCGCATTTCCCGGTTCCTGCGCTGCGCAGAACAGCGCGAAGGTTAGAAGTACACAAATGAGTTCTAAACTTCTTCGGATCATTTCAACCCTTAAAACGATACAGTTACAAGCGGAATCTCCATTAGCGTGTTCGGAAAACTAAAAATCATCAAGTTCCCCAAGCCGAGTCCACCCTCTTAGAGACGATTCATCATGGACCGAAGCTCGCTCTCTTAGCCTTATCGAATGGTTTTGCGGAGCTCAGCTCCAAGCCAGCTGGTGATAAAGCGGACTTACTCTTCAGAAATGTTAGGGGAAAGTTTCATGATCCGATATCCGCCCTTAGACCGGTCATGCAACCAAATTGCGCTGAAAACAGCGATCAGGATGAGGGGGAGTAGAACGACATCTCTGAGCACGACTTCCGGTCCGTGTGCATCATAGATCCGGCCCATGATCGGCAGGACAACCGCTACCGAAAGGTTTCCAGCGCCGCCAATAATTGCCAATAAAAGAGCGCCGCCGGCCGGAAATCGTTCCGAGGTCACTCCAAGCATTGTCGGCCAGAAGTAACAGATCCCGACAGCAAAGACAGTCGCCGTGACAAACGTAGGCACAGGCGATCTTGAGACACTCAGCCCAAGCAGACCGATGGCGGATAAGCAGGCGGCCGCAATCAAGAGAGCGATGGGTGACAATCGTTTCACAACTGAGCCAGCAAACAGACGACCGGCAGTCATAATTCCATTAATCCAGGCCAATACCAGTATTCCGGGCAGATGAGCGGTAGTTGTCAAAATATTAGGTATCCATTGGTTCGGCCCCAACTCAGTGGAAGCCGTCAAGAACATACAAAATACCCAAACCAGAAATTGTGGGCGTAAAGCCTGTTTATACATTACCCGGACTGGGATCCCATGTTGAACTCTTTCTGTGAGCGGGAAGCGCTGGCCTCGTAACATAAGTCCGTAGGTTAAGGTTGGGATGAGGATCAACACCATTTTCACCTGCCAATTAAAGTCCATTTCCGTCATTCCATACACTACGACGCCACCGAGTAGAATGCCGCCCGGAAACCAAGCATGCAAGGCATTGAGCTTCTCAGTTTTCTGCTCCGGGTACGCGCTCGAAATCAAAGGATTGATGGCACCTTCCACGAACCCGTTGGCAAGGCCTAGAATCAATGTTCCGACCCAGAGCGGCCAGAATCCTCCCGCCAGAATGATACTGAGAGTTCCAACCAAATGACCCACAAACGCCAATGACATCAGTCTTCCCATCCCCAACACATCACAGAGCTGTCCGCCCGTAAAAATCGCTAACACAAATCCCCAAAAAGCAGCTCCGGAAATTAAGCCTAATTGTTCTTTATTGAGCTGGAACTGGCGGCTGAGATCTTCCAAAATGTCACCACGAACAGTGAACGTCAAAGCCAGAGTCACCATGGAAACACAGCTTGCAATATACAAGCGATTCCGATTGATTTGAGATGAGGGTTCGGACCTTTGAATTTCTCTCTGACCGCTCAAAAAAACCTCCTGAGACTAATTTGCAGACAAAAGAAAGGCCTGGAGTGCCGAGTTCCACGGGGCCGGATCACGCATCGGGCTACAGCGGCTTCACAGAGCTCTACCTTCCACTCGCGTGCAGTCCCTCCTCCCCCTCTCCCGCGCTGATGATTTGAAAGACTGACTCGGCTGCTGGGTCGCACCTTATTTCAAGGCTTTCTTGAGAAATCGGACGCCTTTGATCGCAATGTCGTTCTTCTTGGGCTCAATATTTCGCCAGATTGCGGCTGCTCGGGCGATGATTTTGACATCCGGC
Organism: uncultured Acidimicrobiia bacterium; assembly: GCA_963810905.1. Lineage (GTDB taxonomy): Bacteria > Acidobacteriota > Terriglobia > Versatilivoradales > Versatilivoraceae > CAWBAT01. The sequence continues at coordinate 498,839 of CAWEPG010000002.1, forward strand.
GTGAAGGACTCAATGACGACGTCCCGTTGATAACCAATTTTCTTAAGGGCCACTGCGATGCTTTTCCAGTCAATATGGTCACTGCCGGGTGTTCCCCGATCACAACCGCAGGCATGAAAATGCACGAGTGATTTGCCCGCTCGGAGAAGAGCGCGCGCCGTATCCTTTTCCTCAATATTCATATGGAAGGTATCCAAAAGCAGGCCGAGGGCCGGGCTTCCTACATCCTTCACCATCCGAAGTCCCTGATCGCAAGTGTTGATAAAGTCTGTTTCAAAGCGATTGAGCGGCTCTAACGCCATTTTTTTTCCTTTTTTTTCCGCATAACGGCAAATCTTCTTAAGATGTCCCACCACCAGCTTCCACTGGGCTTTTCGCTCTTTCTCAGGGACAAATTCCGCCCTGCCCACTGAAGAATAGATCGGACCAACTAAAGTCGGACAATCAAGTTCAACGGCGATGTCGATCATGTGATGGATATACTCCAGACAGACTTGTTGTTCCTCCACACGTGCCTCTCAGATCTCGCCCAGGGCCAACGGCGCACCCCATCGCCCCGCACGCCAAACCGTATCGTTTAAGTTCCGATTTGATATAGGAAGGAATGATGTGGGATTCCTGTTCAAGGGGAATCTCGACTGACTCAAAACCCCAAGTTTTAAAGTCTTTGAAGTACTTCGCGCTTTCATTGGTAAATGGCGAAGTAAAAAGAAATGTGTTGATGCCAAATCGCATTGAGCATTCTCCAGTCAAGATATAAGAGTTAGACGAGCTCGGTTTGGCCCGGCACTGGCACAGAAGGAGCCGGTAGTTTACCCCAACTCAACTGCGAAGGCATCAAATCAAGCGCGGAATTCAGAGCTTGATCCCAAGTTACCGCTTTTCCTGTGTAAGCAGACATTCGACCCATGATCGCAGTCAAGCTGCTTTCCGAAATCCCCTTGAGCTCGTTGACGGTCTTGCCGTTCCGAATATTAGCAATGAGGTCCACATGCTCCTGAAGATAGGCATCATTGTCCTTGCCGCGAAAGCGCCATTCATGCTCCCCTTTGATAGAGTACCGATCCACCTGGCAGGACCCGCGGGTTCCGGCTAAAGATTGAGAAACTTCCTTGTCGCACCCATTCATTTGGCGGCAAAAGCTCATCATGTGGGTCCCATCTGGATACTCATAGTCAATGGCAAAGTGGTCGAAGATCTGTCCATATTCCGGCGCCGTCCGGACTTGGCGGCCGCCCATCCCAACGGCTCTCACGGGATGATCTCCCTTGGCCCAGTTAATCACATCCAGACAATGAACATGCTGTTCGACAATATGGTCTCCACAGAGCCAGGTGTAGTAGTACCAATTCCGCAATTGATACTCCATGTCGCTCCACTCCGGCTGACGGGGCTTGGGCTCCCAAGCGCCCCCCTGGTCCCAATAGCAACGGCCTGCTACAATTTCTCCGATGGCTCCCTCGTGGATGCGTTTCATTGTTTCAAGGTAGCCCGTCTGATGGTGCCGCTGCGTTCCTACCGCAATATACAGGTTTTTCGCTTTAGCCTCTTCGGCTACGGCCAGACAAAGACGAACGCCTGGGCCGTCCACTGCCACTGGTTTTTCGGCAAAGACGTGTTTTCCCGCAGCCACGGCGGCTTTGAGATGCTGCGCGCGGAATCCCGGGGGAGTTGTCAAGATGACGTAGGTGATGTCTGTGGCAAGCACTTTGTCAATTGCATCAAACCCAATGAAACAACGTTCCTCGGGAACATCAATCTTTTCCCCATGAGCTTCGATGAGAAGCTTTCGGCTCTTGTCCAGCCGGTCCCTGAAAACATCTCCCATGGCCACCAGCTTCACATTGGGTGCGGCACTGACCGCTTGCGCCGCCGCACCGGATCCACGGTCCCCGCATCCCACAAGGCCGACTTTGATCTGATCGCTCCCAGCCGCATGCACGGCCGGAAGGTGACCCAAACTGGAGAGGACGTGCCCCGCAGTTAATGTAACAGCGGAGTGTTTCAAAAAATCCCGACGCGAACTTGTCAATTTCTTGGACTTTTCTTTCTGATCCATTTTATACCCTCCGATCGTCATCTTCTTAGTGACTGGTTCCACCCTCATACCCGGGTAAGGGCTTTCCTTGTTCATCAAGCTTGCCGCACGCCCAGAGAAGCCCATAGGCTACGAGACGCTGGTAATCCGTCTGCTGTGCTGTTTTCATGTCGTGGCCCAATGTCGTCCCAAAGACGCGTCCATTCCCGTATAGGTTGGTCCAGCACACGATGTGCTCCGTTCCAGTGGCGGGACTGACCACCTTAAGCAAACTATGCGAGTCAGGACCCATTTGAATGGTCTGGTACAGTTCATCTCCGGCCGTCTGCCAATTGTCAGGAAAACTTTTCGTCACGGGATGATTGGGATCTAGCTTTTGCGCAGCAAAGGCTTGATATTTGTCGTGAACACGAGAGACTTCACCGACAAGTCTGCGCCACTCATCGGATTCTTTGAAGCTGTGCACGGCACAATGAATCACAACGGTGGGCTTCCCTTCGCGAGTTAGTTTTAGGACATTGTCTATGGAAGGATGAATGGTTTCGTCAAAGCACATGTCATAGACGACCACATCCGCCGACTTCCCGAAATTGGGGTCTGCGAGGGCTTCCGGCCCCCATTGAACCTCCCACTCGACATTTGCAAATTTACTGATTTGATCGGTCAACAAAGGGGCAAGACTTTTGAAATCATGATACCCACCGCCCGTGACCAGCACGGCTTTGAGCTTTGGACTAGGATTTGAATTCCCGGCGAAAGCAGCAAAGCAGATCAAGCATAATAGAAATGGAACCAACCAAAACGCGCGACGCGACATGAACTCCTCCCAATTAAAAACTGACTATTCACTAAATTATGCAGACGAATGGCCTGCATCATAAATCGAATTCTGAAACGTCTTAATGTCCACTACTCCAAAAGAAAGACCGATACACTTTGATAGGGCAGAGCGATCTGGATTGTGTTTTGATCGATCTGAACTGGACGTTGCGTATGGATGTCTGTAGCTCGATGATACCGAGGGGGAAGTTTAATCGTCCCGGTCTGATCGTCTACCCTGTCGTTGACAATGACGAGCAAACTCCGCCCGGCGCCCTCAATCAGCCTGGGTCGAAGCGTGTCGCAGTGAACCGGCGGAGAAACAACCCGTGCGAGGATGGCTTGCAATAATTCAATTCCTCTGCTGTCGCCGCCTGCGATGCTGGCCCCAAGGTTAGTCCCAAAGTAATAGACTTCTCCCTTCCCTACTTTTTTTGTGGCAGCCACCGTCTTCCCATCATAGTTGCCTATTGGCGTTGCCGTCTTCAGTTCAATGGGAGTTAGGAAGGTGTAGGCCTTAACTTTCGTTGGGACGGGATGCGTGAATTGGATTTCCGGCTCATAGTATACCTTGTCCGATGGCGGAAGGTTTTTGGGGATGGAGAGAGGATTGGTCTCAGTGCCATTATTGACGTAGTAGCTTTCCTTTTCGCGATAGCCAAAAGACCCGGCGAGGCCGAAGGGAGGGATGACCGGGTTATATAAACAGTGCTCATCAAACATACCAAAACCGGTTTCGAGAATGAGAGTTCCGCCCGCTTCGACAAAACGAAGCAGAGCCTCACAGGTCCCCTTCTTTCCGATCAGATGCCAAGGGACAATGAGCACTTTGTAGTTGGCTTTGCCCAGGCTTCTCGGCTCAATAAAGTCGACCCACAAATCACTGTTCCACATAGCCTTGTAGTAGCCGCGGATTGACTCCGTTGCAGGAACTTCAGCTCCACTCATGGCATAGGTCAAGATATAGTTGTCTTCATCCGCAAGTATGGCAACCTCCGTTTGGGGCCGGTGGTTTTGAATTACATCCCAATACATCTGAATGAGCCGATGATCTTCAGCCGCTTCAAGCACGCGCTCGGTTGCCGAGCCATCTCGAGCCACGAGACCGAACCCGGTGGCTTCCGATCCCGTAGCTTCGGCATGATAAGCCCAATAGATGATCCCTTTGGCGCCTGCTGCGACCGCCAACCAGTTCCAGAGCCTTATGTCTTGAGCTCTCATCTGCGGACTACGCCACAGTCCGTTGCTTCCATGCCCGCCCTGTAATTCGGTCATCCAGAAATCCTTCTTCCCGGAACAGGATCGCGCAAGATCCATGACGGCAGCTCCATAGAAGACGGGCAAGCTTTCCCATCGAGGAAAATGAGAAAACCCCCAAACATCGACCACCTCCGCCAATCGCCAGTCGTTGACGCCATCTTCGGTCACCGGGTCGAGCGGATGCTTCCTCCCGGCGTGGCCTTCAACCACATGCTTGGAATCCACCGCTCTCACATGGCCCGCCCGAAATCGCATTTCATCAGTGCTGCGCTCAATGATGAATCGCCGCCAATCCAGCCAGTCTAGATAAGTGGACATGAATCGAGGCGGATCAATCGCTTTCCAATTCGGGTATTGGCGTACCCAGGCTTCGTTCAGCTGATCGAGGGTGCCGTAGCGTTGTTCGAGCCAATGTTGAAACTCCGCAATGGTTCGATCACAATAACAATAGAGCCGCTCTTGCGGCACGGCCCAAATATTCCGGGCCCAGGCTGGTTCAATGTGCGGTTCATTCCAGCAATCGTAGGCATACATGGAGGGGTGTTGACTCACCACCTTTGCCATTTCCCGGATGAAACGTCCCGCCGCCAGGCGTACGGGTTCCCAGTCTAGACACATTCCGGGCCATCCTCCGCTCACATTATTACTACTGTCCCCAAGCCGTTGAGCGTTGCCTTTGGCATCAACATAGCGGGCTTCCGGATGCGCTTGCTCCAGCCAATAAGGAGCTTCCTCGGTAATGACCCCCATGAGCACTTTCAGACCGAATTCGTCACAATAACTCATGACTTCATTCAATTCTTCAAAGTTGAATTTGTCGGGTTGAGGATTGCAATAGACCCACGCCAGATAAATTCGGATGATATTGAACTTGTACTCCTGGGCAAGCGTCTTCAGCATCTCCCGGCGAAGGGCTCGAGGAGGATTCGGTGGGCGGAAAAATGCCGCACCATAAATGAATTCTTTTCCCTGTGGGAGTTTCTTGACACCCTGGGCGCCCATAGAAAGAAGATTTGAACCTGCAAAAAGCGTTGACCCTCCCCAGGCAAACCCCACACCTCCAGCCGTTGAGCACAAAAAATCCCGACGCGATAATGGAGTGCGCCATCATTCACCTCTCTAGGAGTCTAATGTCTGCCGATTGAGTCGGCTGGTTATGGGAAAATAAACCAAAGAGCCAGGTTCAGCGCCTGCCTTTGAATCTGCGGTAGAAGTGGACCCCATTAAATTTTAGCTTGAGTTCACGAGGGCTAACTTCTTTACCGTTAGCCGACGTTATGAAATCTTAACACAATGCCCGAACGACAATACACCAGGAGTTAGTTACGAGATGACTTTTGCATGGTTATGAACGGTAGCGACGCAAGCTGTAGTTGCGCTGGTCCAATCCGAAAGGTTTGAAGATCCACCGATTCGCTTCACCCAGGAGTCTGCACCGTTGACTTCTGCCGGGGGAGAGACATAGCATTTTGTTCCAGAACAGGCACGCAAATCGATTGAAAATGGGTAAAGGACAGAACAGCCTGTTGATCAATGGTTGGTGAAAAAAGGGGAATGACACGTGGCGGTGCCTGACTTCCAGACTCTAATGCTGCCCCTCCTGAAGCTGGCTACCGACGGGCAGTCACATTCGCTTGCTGAGGCGCGTGACGTACTCGCGACCCAATTCGGGCTCAACCAGGCAGACCGTGACGAGCCTCTTCCTAGTGGCAGCCAATCGAAGTTTGCGAATCGTGTAGCATGGGCCAAGTCCTATTTGCAGCAGGCCGGGTTGCTCGTTTCGCCGATACGGGGCCATTTCCAGATATTGCCGCGTGGCGAAATGGTTCTCATGTCGCCGCCCGCAAAGATCGACATCAAGTTTCTTGAACAATATCCGGAGTTCATCGAATTCCGAACACCTAAGGTGGGACGGGTGGTGCACCCGACGACGCCTGTGATAAATTCGACCGACTCCGACACGCCAGAGGAAGCACTGGAGGATGCTCACCAGAAGATGACCGCCGCGCTCGCATCCGAAGTGTTGACGCGCGTCAAAACCGCATCGTCCGAATTCTTCGAGCGCCTTGTCGTCGAGCTCCTCCTCCGAATGGGCTACGGCGGCTCTCGATCGGACGCCGGTCAAGCCGTAGGGAAATCAGGGGACGAGGGGATTGACGGAATTATCAGCGAGGACCGACTTGGACTTGATGTCGTCTACCTACAAGCCAAGAAATGGGATGGCACAGTCGGTCGTCCTGAAATCCAGAAATTCGTTGGAGCACTCCATGGCAAGCGGGCAAAGAAGGGTGTCTTCATCTCGACCGGCTCATTCTCGGCCGAGGCGGTAGCCTACGTCGAGCACATCGACCCAAAGGTCGTCCTGATAGATGGGAAGCGCCTTGCCCAGCTCATGATCGACTTCGAGGTTGGTATTGCCACTACGCGGACATATCAGGTGAAGAGGGTCGATTCCGACTACTTCGAGGAGGTGTGAGCTATCCTACATTCAGGTCGGCCCTCAAGGTGAGCGATGACGCTGATCCGCCACGGGCTAGTAATCACCGTGCTCCGGGATGAATGGTGAGCAGACGTCTGAAAACCACTTTGGCATCCTGGGGTGCGCTGAACCTCCGGCTATTTCAGAAAAAAGGTAAGGAATTATGTCTACCAGCGTAACAACGAAAAATACGGACATCCCCTCTCCCGCCGTTGTGATTACCCCTGAGGCGCTCCTGCAGCACTGGCAGGGGCACCGGAAACTGACCCGCCATGTCATCGAGGCTTTTCCCGAGGACGAGTTCTTCCGCTTCTCAATCGGCGGCATGCGCCCCTTCTCGGCGATGGCAATCGAGATGATCGGGATGGTGGCGGCAGGCATCCGAGGACTGGCCACGCGCAAGTGGGCTATGGTCGATGATCTTGTTCACCACTCTAAGGCACCGCAGCCGGGAACCCGAGAGGAGGTCCTCCGTCTCTGGGACGAGGCGACCGAGCAAATCAATACGCTCTGGCCTCAGATCTCGCCGCAACGCTTTCAGGAGATCGACACCGCCTTCGGCCAGTATGAGGGGCCCGTCTACGCTCTGCTCCTCTACTGGATCGACAACGAAATCCATCATCGGGGCCAAGGATACGTCTACCTGCGTGCGCTGGGGATCGAGCCGCCCCCCTTTTATGTCCGGAGCTGATTTCATGGATGGCTTAATATCCAGCGCTTTCCTACTCGCCGCGATGTAGACAGCCACGGGAAGGATCCGTTTTTGGCGGAAACTCTCAAAAAGGCCGGACCAACTGCGGAAATTGTTTCCGGAAATCTGAGGTTGACGATGCTTGTAGGGAAAGTATTGAAGCGAGAGATCCGCGTCGCCTTTTCCCTCAGAGCCCAACCGGTATGGTTTCGAGTTCTAAAGTGGGTAATCGCAGTCGGAGTCAGCGTTCGTCTCTGGAGCACAACGTATTTCTGGATGTGGATCCTTGGGGCCCTCGGTTTGAGCTTGACGGTTCACTTTATCTGGCGGTGGAAAACCAAAGGTTGGAAGCAGTCATGGGCAGGTTGGGACGATCTCGAAGCAGCCAACAAGGACTGAAAGCCAGCAGAAGGGACCCGCACATAATTCGAAGACATGCACACGGCGCATGTCTTCGCCACCCTACGAACCCACACTCCATGCCCCTGAAGCTGAGAAAACATTGGTGGACGTGTAGGGAACGGATGCTGTTCTGTTCCTGGTCGAATAGCAATGCAATTAGAATTCAGAGCTCCGTCGAAAACGGGAAGGCTACGGCGAGCGTACCCTACAATTAATTGGGTGGGGTATCAGTACTGAGATCCTTTTGCGAAGGTGACGGTCGAATAAAGTACTGCCACTTATCTAAAGCTGCGGGCACAGCGACATCGAAAAACCCAACCATCATCTCGTCGGAAGTCTGATCACCCCAAGTGACCGCGCTGGCTGGATCCGGATTATGAGGATTCTTCTTTGAATTGTCATACCAAGCGACGGCTTGAAGTGTTGTGCCGGCTTTGAGAAAGCGCGGCTCGGCGAGCCGGTAGCTCAATTGCCAGTGAAAGTGGTAGTTGACCCGCAGGAGCGTTTCGATTTTCCCATCCGGGTGAATGATATTGTATTCGAATCGTTTGCCGCGTAAATGCATGTGAGGAAGAAAACTAAGCAGAGTGGCATCATTGGGCAACGTTCCACGCGATTCCACACGATAATCGTCGACGCCGGGGGGGATTGTGAAATGAGAATTTGTCAATTGCAGCATCAGGACTCTTTGTTTCGGCGGCTCCTTTGCAAAGATGATGCCGATGCTGGTCTGGTCCGTATCTCGACGACCGTTCGTGGTGTAATGCATCTGAAACACAAGATCTGAGCCACGCGGGATAAATTTCGCGATGCCGTCAGGCCAGTGATCCGGCAGGCTGCCAGGCGCATAGACCAGAAGCATGTCGCTGTCCGTTCCGTGGGCGTCGCGTCGATCCTGTTCATCTGTCAAACTCGAGGCCGTGAAGGGGAGGCCAACGGGAACGCGTCGCAACCAGCGGGATTCCGGCGGACGGATATAAACCACGGCGTGATGGACATGCTCGCGACTCGAGGGTCGGAGTTCCGATATCTGCACCCACTTGTCTTCAGTTAATCCCATGGGCACAATTTCATAGGTATATTCGATCTCGCCGTGCGCAGGAATGACTACCGGTTTTGGCATTTTGATCACAAGGTCTGGCTGTTCTCAGAATATTCCACCCTTTAATCCAAGGTTGTGCGGGCGGGGCGTCATGAGGGTCGCCGCGTGGGGCGTTTGTATCTGCCCAGTGAGATAACTTCGTGATTTCCTCGGCGGAGAGCGAAGGATCATTGGAAAAGCGGCCAAATCGTGGATCGGCAAACCACGGGGGCATATGCTTCGAACGGACCGCTTGCTGGATCGCACGGGCATAGTGTCGCGTCTGTTCATAGGTTACGAATGGCATTGGAGCCACTTCGCCGGGGCGATGGCATCGTTGACAGTGCTTGTTAAGGATGGGGAGTACGTCATGGTAGAAGGTCGGGAGCGTGACCGATTTCTGAATAGGCGTGTCCTCTGCGCGAAGGGTCACCCAAATTCCTACGACGCCCAACAAGACGAGAACTAAGGGCCAGCGCCATGAACCCGACTTGCGTATAGCCATTAATATCCTTTATTTTCAAAAAGTTAGACGATGGTTGGGTGATCCTAGGTCTTTCTGGACGACCCCCATGGTGTCCCCCCTTGGTTCAGGGAAACACTCGCAGCTTAGCACCGAAACCAAATCCTTGGCAACTTCCCCATGTCAAGGGGGGATGCAAGTACGTCAGCGTATCCTCTGAGCGGGGAAGGTGTGAAAGAATCGGATGTAGCGACGACCTGTGTCTACCGGGTTCTTATTATTACAACAGCTTGGCAAGCGGCCAGAGAGTGCAGCCACAATTCCTTCACACCTTAGGGGGACTTGAGGGGGTTGAAAAATAACGGGCAAACAACATCATTTAATGCATCTGTATAGGATACTTGACTTCATTGCCAGCCGATGCGCAGGACATAGCAAATTAGTATGGCGGCTGCAAAGCAGATTTGCCAACGTAGAATCGTATTTAATAACCTCTCGAGAAACATCGTGTCATCCTCCTGAGGACTTTGCCTTATCAATACGACAAGAATCTTCTTTAGCCTTAATTTTCTTGTAGCGGAATAATTCTCCTTTTGAAGGGCGTGTCGCGAGATGTCCCTCGTCCACACGAGTCGGCACTCTCTGAGCAAGCCCTTGGGCCAGACTTGACTATTGATTTGAGACGCAAAATCTTACAAAAAGGTTACGTGGAAATTTTTGGAAAGACCTAAGTTATGAGATAGGGCAGAAAGGCTTCTCTGTTTTCAACAACTTCTCCTGAATCAAAAGCAAATTGAGAGACGGCGGATTTGAACCTGCACCTTTATTCTAAAATGCTGGCCGAAAATAGCCACAGTGGCCATTATCAGCCAGGCTCCTCCCCTTCTATCCCTTGAATATAAAGCATTTAGTAATGGCATTCCAACATGCACTCCTTAAGATAGAGAAACTGAGGAGGTGGAACATGTACGCTCAACTGAAATGGATTCCTGCCATTCTCATGGCATTCTTGGTCGGAGGTGAACTGTTTGGCCAAGGACAAGCGCCACCCCCAGCAGAGGAATCTCCGTCTACAGGGTGGCATAGATTCGGAGATGCCCCCCAGCAGGGTCCTCCACCACCAATGGAACTCACTCTTCCCTCCGGCACATGGATCACAGTTCGTGTGGATCAATTGCTCTCGAGTGACCGCAATCAACAAGGTGACGTGTTCACCGGAACGCTCTCTCAACCGCTCGTTGCCAATGGACTCGTGATTGCCCGTCGAGGGCAGACTGTTGCCGGGGTAGTTGCCTCTGCCGAAAAAGCCGGCCGAGTAAAGGGAACTTCCAGTCTTCGCCTTGAACTCACCGAACTAAGCCTTGTCGATGGCCGGCAAGTTCAAGTAAAAACAACACTCATGGAGCGCCGAGGGAATACCTCGGTAGGTCGTGGATGCCGCGGCCATCGGGACAGCCACAGGTGTTGGCGCGATGATTGGTCTTGCCGCCAGTTGCAATTATGGTTATGGTGCCGGCATCGGCGCACTAGCCGGAGCTGCGGCTTCCACTATTGGCGTTCTCGTTACGCGCGGCCTTCCCACGGTGGTTTATCCTGAAGACATGCTAGCTTTCCGGACCGAGAACGCGCTCACCGTCCAGACTGGATCTTCAGGAGATGTTTTTCAGCCTGTTCGACAAGAAGATTACGACCAACCACCGAGACTCGTCCAACAGGGCCCACCGCAAGGACCACCTCCTCGCGCGAGTTATGGGGGATATTATCCTCCGCCAGTTTACGGGGGGTACGCCCCACCCTTCTATTATGGGGGCTTCTACTCACCCTATTATTATGGACCGAGTTTCGTCTATTATTCGCGCCCACATTATGCTTATCACGGCTATCATGGCGGCCATTATCACCATTAAAATCGGAGGGATTCCACTTTGAGCAGATTGCTGAATTCCATCTTTCCAGGAAGGTTAGGACCTGCACAAACTATGATAGGAATTTCATGCTTACTGCTCCATTTCATAAATTCAGTCATGTATCTTTAGGGGTCAGGCCGTCTAAAAATGATATGCACGCGTAAGATCGCCGTCCGCACGACAACAAAATTCTATGTTCAATGTCGAAGCCGGGTCTCGATGTTCATCACCCACTTTGAATATCCCGCCCCTTACAGGGGTGGGGATGAATACGCGAAACGAGTTCTATGAAGAGTTCATCCCTAATGGGACTCCATTTCATCACCCGATAAGGCTCTGTGGAAAACCCGACCCCACCTCTGTCAGGAACTCCCGATTTATAGAAACCGCATCCCGTCTTGACGACTAGCCCCAGCGGCGCGACTTTTCAATAGCACGGGCCGTATTGCTCTCTTCTGTTTTCTCCTTGACTACACCTCATTGTTCGCACCAGAATTCTGCGCAATTCAGAACCGGTTGATGCCTATCGATAGTAGGCCGCATTTGAGCGCTGATATTGAAACTTTATTGACAACACACTTTGGGTGAGACAATTGGGAGCTACCTGAATGCCAAGCATGACTGGCTCACAATATCTGGCGGAGGCATTCCAAGCCTCTGGCATTACACACGTTTTTTTTGTCCCGGTCGTGTTGACCCCGGCTCTTGCCGAGATGGACCGCCGTGGCATCGTCGGCGTGATGACGCATGGCGAGAAGTCGGCCGTGTACATGGCGGACGGCTATGCTCGCGCCTCCCACCGTCCCGGCATCTGCATGTCACAGGTAATTGGCGCAGCCAATCTTGCGGCGGGATTGCGCGATCCCTTCCTTGCCTGCTCGCCCGTGATTGCAATCAGCGGCGGTCCTATGCCCCAGTACCGGCACCGCCACGTCTACCAGGAGATTGACGATTTTCCCCTCTTCGAGCCGCTGACCCGCTTCAATGCCCGTATCGACACAGTTGAAAGACTGCCCGATCTGCTGGGACAGGCTTTTCGTTCTGCCACCTCTGGCTGCCCCGGTCCTGTTCATCTTGAAATAGCAGGACATTTCGGCCAGGTTGTGGACGTCCCAGGAGAGTTTACGGAACCCTTCATCCCGTCGTTTGCCTGTGTTCCTCCGCTTCGCCCTATTGCCGAGCCACGCTACGTTGAGCAGGCGGCTCACTTGCTCCAGACAGCGGAAAGACCCATCCTGGTGGTAGGTGGGGGGGTGACATCCTCCGGCGCCTGCGAAGAGGTGGTCGAACTCGCCGAGAGTCACGGGATACCCGTGGCTACCTCTCTCAATGCCAAGGGAACAATCCGGGAAAACCATCGACTCTCCGTGGGAGTCGCAGGTACTTATTCACGTGACTGTGCCAATCGGGCCGTAGCGGAAGCCGATCTTGTTTTCTTCGTCGGCAGCCGGACAGGCAGCCAGGTCACAAATTTCTGGCGCATTCCTCGCCCAGGAACTCGGGTGATCCAGCTCGATATCGCAGCTGAAGAATTGGGCCGTCATTACCCCAATGCCGTCTCGTTGTGGGGGGATGCCAAAACAGTCCTGCGACAACTTCTGCAGGCGATGCCCAATCCCCGATCACGCGAAACCTGGTTGAAGCGGGTGGAACAGCTCATCGTGAATTGGCGAGCCAGTGTCGAGCCTCTGCGTCAGTCAGAGGCCACCCCGATGCGTCCGGAGCGTATCTGCAAGGAGCTGCAGGAGGCCCTTCCGGCGGACGCCGTGCTTGTTTCCGAAACGGGGCATGCGGGAATTTGGACCGGGACGCACCTGGAACTCCACCATCCCGGTCAGATGTATTTGCGAGCGGCAGGATCGCTGGGTTGGGGACTGCCCGCAGCCTTGGGGGCCAAGTGTGCTTGCCCGGACCGGCCTGTGATTTGCTTCAGCGGAGATGGAGGGTTCTATTACCACGTTAGTGAACTGGAGACCGCCGTGCGCTATGGAATTAACACTGTCACGATTGTCAACAACAACCACTCGCTCAGCCAGGAGACTTTACTCTTTGCCCAAGCCTACGGCGGCAAGCAGGATTCCGGGTTCAAGATGTGGCAGTTCGAAGACTTGAACCTGGCTCGGATCGCGGAATCCTTCGGCTGTTATGCCGAGCGGGTGGAACAACCGGCGCAGATCCGGCCAGCGCTTGAGAGAGCCCTGACAAGCGGACGACCGGCGGTGCTCGATGTGGTGAGTGATATCCAGGCTCTGGCGCCAGATCCGTGGGGATAGGAAGCGACCATGCCGATCGATAAGATTCGCAGAGTGGCTGTTCTCGGGCTAGGGACGATGGGTCACGGGATCGCCCAGACCTTTGCCGCGGCAGGATATCCGGTAAACTGCTTTGATGAACAGCCGGGTGCGCGGACGTCTCTGCACGAACGGGTGCGCACGAATCTCTCGGCATTCGTTGATGCGGGATTGATTGCGAAAAAACAAGTTGAAGAAACCCTGTCACGTCTGGTGATTTGCGGGAGCGAAGCAGAAGCCGTGGCCAATGTCGGTTTCGTAACCGAGGCAGTCAAGGAAGACCTCAAGATGAAGCAGGAATTATTCGAACGACTGGAAACCTTGGTCACTCGTGACACAATCCTGGCTTCTAATTCATCCACCTTCCCCATCTCACAATCAGGCGTTCGGATGCAGCATCCGGAACGAGCTTTAGTGACGCACTGGTTTAATCCCCCGCACCTGGTACCGCTCGTGGAGGTAGTTCCAGGACCCGGTACCCAGGAGGAGACGACACAAACTACCATGGCTCTGATGAGACGGATTGGCAAGCAACCTCTCTGGCTGCGGAAAGAGCTGCCGGGCTTCCTCGTCAACCGCATTCAGGTGGCAATTCAGCGGGAAGTATGGGACTTGCTTGATCGAGGTGTAGCCAACGCCGCTGAGATTGATGACGCTCTTCGTGATAGTGTGGGCTTCCGCTTGGCTGCAGTCGGTCCCCTGGAAGTTCACGACTTTGGAGGGTTGGACATCCAAACGACCGTGTTCCGGAATCTGGCTCCGCAGATTAAAAGCGATAGCCAGATCCCTGCCCTGGTGCAGGGCCTGGTGGATCAAGGACATCTGGGCGCCAAGACCGGTAAAGGGTTTCATGAGTACCCTCCTGGCCGCCTCGTTGAGCGCCGGGCACGACGGGACGCCCTTTTCCTGGCGCTCGTAAAACTTTTCCACCCGGCCCCGCAAGGAGATCCTCAATGAACGTGGCTGGCAAAGTGGCGCTGATCACCGGGGCTGCAACCGGGCTGGGAAGAGCCACCAGCTTGGCCTTGGCGCGGCTCGGGTGCTCCATCGCCGTCAATCACATTGCAGACACGAAGCAAGAAGCAGCCCAGATGACTGCCGAGCTTGCCGCCATCGGTGTTCGTGCTCTACTGGTGGAAGCAGACGTCAGGAACAGCGACGCTTGCCGGGCGATGGTTGCTGCCGTCGTCGGGGAGCTGGGCCGTCTTGATATTTTGGTGAACTGCGCCGGCGTAACCCGTTTCATCCCGCACGACCACCTCGATGAAGTGAGGGACGAAGACTGGGATTTTATCCTCGGCGTCAATTTGAAGGGAACATTCCATTGTGCCCGGGCCTGCCGGAGTGCCATGGAGACAAACGGCGGTGTAATCATAAACGTCGCTAGCATCGCTGGACTCAATGGAGCAGGAAGCTCAATCCCTTACGCCGTATCGAAGGCTGGGGTCATTAATCTCACCAAGGCGCTTGCTCGTGTCCTCGCTCCGAAGATCCGCGTCAATGCCGTGGCGCCTGGATTCATCGAAGGCCGCTGGATGCGGGAGGGACTAGGGGAGCGGTACGAGGAATCCCGGGAGAGCTTTGCCGCAGCCAGTGCGCTCGGGCGAGCCTGCCAACCCGAAGATGTAGCCGATGCGATTGTGAGTCTGATCACGGGCTCCGATATGGTGACGGGACACACACTGATTTGCGACGGTGGCGCACTGCTGGCTGACCCAGCAAGCCATGCAATTCGTTCCCGTTGAGCAAGCGGCCGAGGAACGGGAAGCTGACGTGCCCCTCCTGCGCACGCATGAAATTGGTCGATGTTCATTTCGTACCAAGATTGCATTCTAACGGTGACAGTCTGAATTCCCCTCCGCTGGAGGGGTGTAGGGGTGGGTTCATCAGTGACGCAATTTGGGCAGGATGCCCGAGCTCGCAGTAGTAATTATACCCACCCCCGAGGGCTGAAGCCCTCTGCCCCTCCCATAGAGGGGACTTATTTCGATTCCCCCGCCGCTGGAGAGGCTACCCCGACTTTATTTATCCAATTGATTGCAAGTGGGTATAACTAGCCCACTCAATCGAACCACTCGTGTTGCTTTCTGTACCGATGCGATCCCAATGACTCTCTCTTCTACTCAGGCGTCCACCAGCTTAGACAGCAATTCCATCCCCTCTTGGAAGTGGGGAATCGTCTGGTTACTTTTCCTGGCCACGATGATTAACTACATGGACCGGCAAACCATGCAGGCGACGTCAAGCCACCTGATTCGCCAGTTCTTTAACGGCAAAGAGAGAGGCTATGGGGAGGTGGAGTCCGCATTTCAATATGCGTTCGCACTGTCGCAGATCCTGGCTGGTTTCCTGGTGGACCGATTTAATGTGCGCTGGTTCTATTTGGGTGCATTGCTGGTCTGGTCGGCTGCTGGTCTCATGACAGGCGTGGTCAACACCATCGAGGCTCTGATCCTGTGTCGCATAGTCCTAGGAGCGGCCGAAGCGTTCAACTGGCCGTGTGCCGTCAGCGTGGTTCGGAGGATCATCCCATTGGAGGCGAGAAGCCTGGCGAACGGGATCTTCCACAGCGGGGCCTCCATTGGAGCGGCTGTCACTCCTATCCTGGCTTGGGCGATGATCGGTCCGAGTGGAGAAAACTGGCAAAAGCTCTTCGTTGTGGTCGGCGCCATTGGCGGCCTGTGGGCTCTACTCTGGGTCATCGTTATCCGAGGGGATCGAGCCCGGGAGATCGAGCATCAGAAACTCCCTCCCAATGACTATCCTCCCCCGGAGCCTGAGCTTCCCTTTCATCGCATCCTGGTGAGCCGGCTGTTCTGGATCACGATGATGCTCAGCCTGACCGTCAATGTTTGCTGGCATTTCTTCCGCGCTTGGTTGCCTCGCATTCTGAGGAAAGACTTGCACTATAGCGAGGGAGAAATGCTCTGGATGCTCGCGGCATTCTTCGTGGCAGCTGACTTGGGATCCATGCTGGCCGGTTATTGCACGCGCAAGCTGACGCAGGCCGGCTTCACAGTCGCTCGATCCCGTAAGCTCGTCAGTACCGGCACGTCGCTGCTTTGCCTTCTGGCTATACCTGTCGCGTTCAAACCGGCGCCCTGGTTGGCAATCCCTTTGGTCTTAATCGTGGCCGCAGGAGCCATGGGAGGATTTCCCAACATGTTTGCACTTTCACAGGAAACCTCACTTCGTCATACGGCCAAAGTCGTTGGACTGGCTGGTTCCCTCCCCTGGCTCGTGCTGGCCGTGCTCAATCCAATTATCGGAGGTCTCGCAGACCAGAGCGGGACATTTGCCCCCTCCGTAATGTGTGTCGCCTTTGTCCCCTTGCTGGGCTCGTCAGTTGGCTGGCTCTGGCCGGAGAAGCCTGAAGCAAGCGGGGCCTGAAAACTCGGACTACTTACCGCAAGCGCCGCATGAGAGCATGCGGCCTACAACCCTGGAGGACAGACGGTCCCTTTCGGGGCTTCAATGTCGTGCACGCGATAACCAATATCGCAATCAGGTTGCGGTCACAAACAGTGTATCGTAAGATGTCTATCAGTAGGTCCGCCGTCTCATCAATACGGTTACCAATTCTGAGCGGTCTAGCCGTCGAGGGTTGAACGCGGGCGTTCAAGCTTGGGTCGGAGCGCCCGATCTACCCCTCTCCGCTGCCAGTTCGAAGTAACGTTTCTGTATTTCTGAATTGGAGTACAAATCTGCAGAAGTGGGTGTTGTCGCTTGGCTTCTGCAACTTAATTATTGGCACCGGGCATCATCGCAGATGGGTGCCGAAAGCCTTTGTCTATTCTCGAAGCAAACCCGAAGTGAGACTCAAGATTTTGTAGGACGCAGCTTCGCACAACAGGCCCGCGTTATTCATAATTTGCGTCATCGCGTCTGGGTGGGATCATACTGGAATGTGGCAGGAATCGCACTCGCACGTCTAACCAAATAAACAGGAGAAATCATCGTGAGGAATACATTATTGGGGAACAGAAAGGCAACAACGAAGGCTTCCTCTTGGCTCTCTTGCCCAGTGCTCCTGTGGGGGATTTTTGTCTTTGTCTCCCCCCAGACATCGATTGCATTTGACTGGACCGCCAGAAATGGTCCGGAGGGCGGATACGTTGCTCAGATCGCAGTAGATTATACCGACTCCAATATTGCGTATTTGGCCAGTTACGCTGGAGGAATCTTTAAGACCACCAATGGCGGCACGAGTTGGACCGATCTCCATGCTTACTTCGGGTCTTCGAAAATCGTCCTTGATCCAACTAACCACACCACGGTTTATGTAGTGGGTGGGAATATCGTCAAAAGCACGGATGCAGGCACCAATTGGACGATTCTCGATACCAAGCTCCCTTGCGGGGATGGTGCCAAAACTTTGGTCATAGATCCCAATAATTCAAGTACCCTCTATGCCATCATAGTCACCAAGGTGGGCACGACGGTGGATTACTACGTGATCAAGAGCACCAATGGGGGCACCAGTTGGAATCAGACAAGTTGGAATCAGCTAAGCTGGAAAGCGTACGCTTTGGCGATCGATCCGAGCAACAGCAGCATTCTGTATGCCAGCACGACGGCAGGTCTGATGAAGAGCACCGACGGTGGGGTGACTTGGAGTCCTTCCGGAACCGGGCTGGACACTGCCAATCTCGGAACCGTGGTGATCGACCCCAAGACCCCCAGCACTCTCTATATAGTCGCTGACGGGGCAGTCTATAAGAGTACCAATAGCGGTGGGCAATGGCAAATTTCCAGCAATGGGTGGCAATCCTTTGGCGGTCTGAAGGCTGAGGATCCGATTATTGATCCGCTCAGTCCTAACAATTTGTATGTCATTGTAAAGGGAGGAGGCACTCTCAGCAACATCCCTGGAACCATCTACAAAACGATCGATGGGGGGGGGCACTGGAGTCCTCTCCTATTCGGCCCCCCCAATGCGAAGACGGATGCGCAGGTTGTCGCTCTAGCCCCCTCCAACCCTGTTAATCTCTATGCGGGCACCCTCAAGCATGGCGTGTTTAAGAGCGTCGATAGCGGAACTGGCTGGGCCGCCAAGAACACCGGTCTCAAGGCTCTGATCGAATATATGGCATTGGATCCCACCGACAAGAACATAATCTATGCAGGCATCCCCGATTTGGGTGTTTTTCAAAGTACTGACGGTGGCAACAATTGGGTTTCGCGCAATGCGGGATTGGGGAGTCAAGTAGGTTGCAGCCCTGGCGATCAGTCCGGTCGGAAGCCATACTCTCTGGGCCTCCGTCAATAACGCCGTGACTCCAAGTACGGGTGGTTCGCTACCGGGCATCTTTAAATCCAACGATGGCGGGGCAACCTGGACAGTCACCATCAGCCCCCGGATAACTTTCTGTCATCAGCTCCAACAAAACTCGTTGCAGACCCGGTCAATCCTGATGGACTGTATGCGCTGGGTATTGACGGCGTGTACCGTACCACCGATGGAGGTACCACTTGGTTTACTTCTAGAAATGGGGTGCCCGACAACGCTCTCTTGAACAGTCTCGCCATTGATCCCAAGAATCCGATGGTTCTGTACTTGGGTTTATATAACTCTACATCCGGTAACTCTCTCTATAAGAGCACCGATGGCGGCATCATGTGGTATCCTTCGTCCACAGGACTGCCCAACTTGCTGGATATCTACGACCTAGCCATCGATCCCAAAACTTCTTCGAGCGTTTATGCAGCCGTCCTTTCTTCGACTACGGTCAATGGCGGAGTTTTCAAGAGCATCGACAGCGGCGGAAGCTGGCAAGACACTACCTCCGAAATCAAACCGCTGATTACCGGCTACACTCCTACACAATATGACAATATTCATTATGCCGGCGCTATACCGAATTGCCCGAGCCCATTCTTAACCACCGCATTTAATTTAGCCATCGACTCTAATACTCCGGCAACTCTTTTTGCGGTCGTGAATGGATTTGTTCTCCGCACCACGGATGGAGCCGGCACTTGGGTGATTGCTCACTCCGGCTTGCCGTTTGTTCCCTTTCAAATTGGGATCAGCCCAGCCGATCACACGGCAGCTTACGTTGCTAACCAAGGGATCTGGGTCTATACCGGCACCGGTGGAAGTGGAGGCGGGGGTGGTAGCACTGCAACCCTCATGCTGACTTCTCCTAATGGCGGCGAAAACTGGGTGGTCGGGTCCAGCCATAATATTACCTGGTCGAATACCGGAACGATTGACAACGTCAAAATCGAGATTTCCACCGACGGCGGAACCAATTACTCGCCTGTCGTCGCTTCCACGCCGAACACGGGCAGCTATAGTTGGACGGTTCCTAATTCTGCTTCTACCACCGTTAAAATACGCGTTAGCGACGCCGCTGGAACGGCCTCCTACTCCAGCGACGGCAACTTTACGATCTCAACCAGCGGCGGTGGGAGTGGTGGTGGCGGCGTTTCAACCGACCTGTTCGTGCCAGTCGTGCTATCCAGCAGTGGAGTCGGTGACTCGTTCTTTACGACGGAGTTAACTTTCACCAACCGTGGTACCTTAACCGCTAATGTTGACCTCAGTTACACCGCGACCGCTGGCGGAGGAAGTGGAACCGCATCGACAACTATTCCTCGTGGCCAGTCGGTGTTTTCGAATGGCATTGACTATCTGAAGACCATCGGACTCTCCATACCCGATACGGGAAGCAGGATAGGGACCTTGCGAGCTCATTTTTCCAATCTCAATTCGGCTTTAGACGCTAACATCACTGCTCGGACTACAACCGAAGTCAAGGACAGTGGTGGGACTCTGATAGGCCGCACCGGGCTGGCTTATCCGGCAATTCAAGTTGACTCCTTGCAGGTGGCGGGGCCGTGGGATTACCTCAGGAGCGTCCGGAAGGAAATTACCGAAGCCAAGGAAAACGGCGGGAACCATCTGAAAGGAGCCGGCCTGTCCGATTCGGTAATTCCGGTCAGTGCGATTTCGGCTACTTCTCCCTATATCTGTGGATTGCGTCAAAATACGACTGACCGGTCCAATGTGGCCTTCCAAAACATGGGAGCTGCAGGAGACGGGAGCATTACCTTGCAAGTCACTGTCTTCGATGGCAACAGTTCCTTCTCCCAGGTTTTGCCTCTGATTGTCTTGGAACCAGGCGCCTTTAATCAGATCAGCAACGTGCTCGCGTCGAATGGTCTGTCCTTGACGAACGGTTATGTCAAAGTGGAGCGAATTGCTGGCACAGCTCCTTACTATGCTTATGGGGTCGTCAATGATCAGGTCAATTCCGACGGTTCCTTTGTGAGCCCTCAGCCAGGTGGAACGACCGGCGGGAGTGGATTAACCTTGCCGGTTATCGTCCAGACAAGTGCCTTCATCAGCGAATTGGACGTGACCAATTTCTCCAGTCAGGCACGAACCGTTAATTTTACGTTTGTGGCCGATGCCATCACGACGGCGGACAAAACGGCCCATTTTAGTATTAACATCCCGGCCGGGCGGCAGCAGATCATTCCCGATATCTTTGCCTACATGAGAAGCAATGCGGTGGCCGGGATAGGCCCCGCGGGAACCACAATTGCCGGAGCTCTGTTCGCCACGGCCACGGGCGGAGATATCAGCGGGGTGGTGTTGGGGGCACGGACTTCCGCGGCAGGAGGAACCGCCGGCGGGCGTTTTGGACTCTTTTACACCGCCGTGCCATATGGCGAGGCTTCGACGACGAGCGCCTGGGTGTTCGGATTGCAGCAGAATTCTGAAAACCGCACCAATCTCGCCATTGTGAATACCGGTGAAACGGATGCCAGCGATGACACCTTTGTCATTGACCTTTATGATGGGGCGACAGGAATCCTCGTCAATTCCACGGATCCCATTAATCTCAAAGCTCGCGGCTGGATTCAGATTGGTGCGATCTTAACTAGCGCCCCCGGAGTACAACAAGGTTATGCCCAGGTGCGCCGCACTGCAGGCAATAACCCGTTCATCACTTATGCGGTGATCAATGATGGCGCCGGTCCAGGACAGCGGACGGGCGATGGGGCTTATATCGGCAGCAGTCAATGATCATCCAGTCAGCCGTGTTACGGATGAAGCCGCCTTCCTTTCAAGGGAGAATGAATCTTGCTCGTATTTGCTGACGGTATTTGAGCTCTTTTTGCGTAATGCAGACTGAAGACTCAGCACGATCGTATCGTCCCCCTCAGTCCCTATCTTGAATACTGGGCGTTGGGCGGGGACAAACTGCTTAATTAGCAAGCCATGCTCTGATAGCTGATGATATCGGCAACTTCCACCAAGACGTGGAAAGCTTGTTTGAAATTACATTAGATCCCGAGGGCTACTATCGTTGGGGACATTGAACCCGACTCCAACAAATGTGTCCGGATACATGTACATCCAGCAGCGTTGCTTGCCGGGTGTAGAAGGGTTTTGGGTTTTTGGAGTACAATCGAAGCATGACCAAAGATTTTACAGAACACGATTCCGTAAAGTAGACCAGTAACATTAAAAAACCGGTGACTGAGCGCTAGAGTACGATTACAGCGAAATGTGGAATGAGTCGCACTCTGCAACCCAAGTAAAAATAGACAGGAGAAATCACCGTGACGAAGACAACACTTGGAATCAGAAAAGCCACAACGAATTCTTCAATTTCTTGGCTCTCTTGTGCAGTGGTCCTGTGGGGGATTTTTACAGTTGTTTTCCCCCAGACAGCGGTTGCCCTTGACTGGACCGCCCGAAACGGGCCAGAGGGTGGATATATTGCTCAGATCACCGTTGACCGTACGGACCACAACATTATTTACCTCTCAAATTATGCGGGAATCTATAAAACCACCAATGGCGGAAATAGCTGGACTAACCTGAACTTGTATTTCGGTAGTTCCAAAATCCTTATCGATCCCGCCAACCACAATACGCTCTACATCGGCAACGGCAATGTCATCAAGAGTACGGACGCAGGAACCAACTGGACCATTCTGGACACGAAGCTCCCCTGCGGCGATGGAACCAAGTCGTTGGTGATCGATCCCAAGAACAGCAGCACGCTCTATGCCCCCGTAATTACAAGGGTCGGCACGACACTGGACTATTACGTCATCAAGAGTACCAACGGCGGAACGACTTGGACGAAACTAACTTGGAAGGCTTACGCTTTGGCAGTTGATCCCACCAACAGCAGCATTCTGTACGCCAGCACGACAACCGGGCTCCAGAAAAGCACGGACGGTGGCGGCACTTGGAGTTCCGCCGGAACGGGTTTGCCGACCGGCCAACAGCTTGGTACTCCGGTGATTGACCCGCAGACGCCCGCAACTCTTTACGTAGCCGTGGCGGATGCCGTTTACAAGACCACAAACAGCGGCGGGCAGTGGCAAATTTCCAAGACCGGAATTAGTGGAGTGAATTTGACGGATCCGGTTGTCGACCCCCAAACGCCGAGCAATGTGTATGTGATCGCGACGTCAAGCACGAACGCGCTTGGTGTTCTCTACAAGAGCACGAATGGCGGAGATCAGTGGAACGCTGTTGACTTGGGCAATTCAGATTACGGTGCTCTCGTCATCGAGGTCGATCCAGCCAACTCTGCCACCTTGTATACCGGAACCTTGGCAAACGGTGTGCTAAAGAGCACAAATTCTGGGGCGAGCTGGGCCGCCAAGAACACAGGAATCAAAGCCCTGGTCCAATACATGGCGCTGGATGCATCCAACAAGAACACGATTTTCGCCGGTTTATTTGGAGAGGGAGTTTTTCAGAGTACCGATGGTGGAAACAACTGGACCGCAAAAAATGCGGGTTTGCAGGGCCTGATGGTAAAAGGATTGGCGATGAGTCAGGTGGGTAGTCGGATCCTTTACGTTTCGATTCAGAATGCCACGGTGCAGAACTTATGGAGGCTTTATATTTTCATTGCCTGGGATTTACAAATCCAGCAATGGAGGCACCAGTTGGACGCTCACCACAATCCCCGCGGATAATTTTGGATTTATTGCTCCCACGGTGCTCGTGCCTGACCCGGTGGATCCAAATGGGATCTATGCCGTCGCCTATACCCAAATCTACCACAGCACCGATGCTGGCGCGACCTGGAATTCTTCCACTACAGGTTTGCCTTTGGGTGGTGGTGCGGTCGTTAATACGCTAGCTGTCGACCCTAAGACCCCGGCCACTCTCTATGCAGGATTGTATTCAGGTGTCTCGGTCCCGGCTTTGATCTACAAGAGCAACAACAGTGGAATTAGCTGGAGTCCTTCGGGAACCGGATTACCCAATACGTTAGGTGTTTTCGACCTTGCCGTCGACCCTGTTAATTCTGCCAATGTCTATGCTTCCTTGGTCGCTTCCTCCACAGTCAACGGAGGTATTTTCAAAAGTGTCGATAACGGCGGTAGCTGGCAAAACACCACTTCCGGAATCGAGCCAGCTGATCAAGAATTATTCAGACCCAGGCTTCGGAAACATCCACTATGCGGGCAGCCCACTCAATTGTCCCTTTCCGTTTTTGATCAGCGCCAACAATATAGCAATTGATCCCACGACACCATCTGTTCTCTTTGCGATCGTAGACGGATTTGTCTTGCGGACATCTGATGCTGCGGGGACATGGACCATCGCTCAGTCCGGATTGCCATTCTCTGCCTCTGAAATCGAGGTGAGCCATGCCGACCACACGACTGTGTATGCAGCAAACCAGGGCATCTTTATCTACACCGGCACCGGAGGGAGTGGAGGCGGTGGGGGAGGGGGCGGCGGTGGTGGCTCTGCGACCCTTACCGTTGACTTCTCCTAATGGCAGCGAAAACTGGGTGGTCGGGTCCACCCACAGCATTACCTGGACAACCACTGGAACGGTTAACAATGTCAAAATCGAGATTTCAACCAACGGTGGAACCAGTTACTCGACTATCGTCGCTTCCACGCCGAACACGGGAAGCTACAATTGGACGGTTCCCAATTCAGCTTCGACTTCCGTTAAAATACGCGTTAGCGATGCCGCTGGAACGGCCACTGACACCAGCAACGGCAACTTCACGATCTCGACCTCGGGTAGGCGGCGGTGGGGGTGGCGGCGGTAGCGCTTCAAGCGACTTGTTCGTGCCAGTCGTGCTTTCCAGCAGTGGAGTCGGTGGTTCGTTCTTTACCACGGAGCTGACGTTCACCATCCTGGGAACCTCTACCGCTAACGTTGATTTGAGTTACACCGCGACCAATGGCGGAGGTACCACAACCGGATCGACAACCATTCCTCCTGGCCAGTCTATATTTTCGAATTCCATTGACTATCTGATTTCCAAAGGGCTCTTAATACCGGCCACGGGAAACAGGGTCGGGACCTTGCAAGCTCATATTTCCAATCTCAATTCGGCGTCAGATGCCAACATCATTGCCCGGACCACCACCGCCGTGAAGGACAGTGGCGGAAACGTCTGATAGGCCATGCCGGCCTGGCTTATAGAGCACTCAATTACGATCCCTCAGCGGGCTATTGGGATTACCTCAGGCGCGTCCGCGATGATATTACCGATGTCAAGCAAAACGGGACGAACCACCTGAAAGACGCTGCCCTTTCGCAATCGGTAATTCCGGCCAGCTTGGCTTTATCCGATCCCATTTATATCTGCGGGTTCCGCCAGAACGCGACAGACCGATCCAATGTGGCATTTCAGAATATTGGCCGCTAATGGCGGCCCGAACGTCACATTGCAAGTCACGGTTTTCGACGGCAACGGCTCATTCTCCAAAGTACTGCCCTAACATTGTGCTGAGCCCGGGCGGGTTCTAATCAGATTAGCGGTGTGCTCACGATCAAATGGCCTGTCGTTGACAAACGGTTATGTCAAAGTGGAGCGGATAACCGGCACTGCTTCCTACTATGCTTATGGCGTCGTCAATGATCAGGTCAATTCCGATGGTTCATTCGTGGTTCCGCAGCCAGCCAGCAGCGCCCCGGTGGCCGGCTTGACCTTGCCGGTCATTGTCCAGACCACTACTTTCATCAGTGAAGTGGTTTTGGCTAATTTTTCCAGTCAGGCTCGCACCGTAAATTTCAGCTTTGTGGCCGATGCCATCACGACAGCTGATAAGACGGCCCACTTTAGTATTAACATCCCGGCCGGGCGGCAGCAGATCATTCCGGATATCTTTGCCTACATGAGAAGCAATGCGGTGGCCGGGATAGGCCCAGCGGGAACCACCATTGCCGGAGCCCTGTTCGCCACGGCCACGGGCGGGGACATCAGCGGCGTAGTCTTGGGTGCACGAACTTCCGCGGCAGGAGGCACCGCCGGCGGGCGTTTCGGGCTCTTCTACACGGCCGTGCCGTATGGCCAGGCTTCGACCACGAGCGCCTGGGTGTTTGGATTGCAGCAGAATTCTGAAAACCGGACCAATCTCGCCATTGTGAATACCGGTGAAACCGATGCCAGCGATGACACCTTTGTCATTGACCTTTATGATGGGGCGACAGGAAACCTCGTCAAAACCATGGATCCCATTAGTCCTCAAGGCTCGCGGCTGGATTCAGATCGGCACGATTCTCAACTAGCGCCCCGGGAGTACAACAAGGTTATGCTCACGTGCGCCGCACCGCAGGCAACAACCCGTTCATCACTTATGCGGTGATCAATGATGGCGCCGGTCCAGGACAACGGACGGGCGATGGGGCATATATCGGCAGCAGTCAATGATCCTCATATCGGCCGTATAAGTCTAGAAAGCCGCCTTCCTTAACAAGGAGGCGGCTTTTTAATTTCAAAACAAAAGCCAGGCTAGATTAATGGAGTGGTTACCGGTAAGTAACGGAATGGTTGGTCATCGTTCATGACACACATTGAAGTCCTCATGGGCGATATTACAAGGCAGGCGGTTGACGCCATTGTAAATGCGGCAAACTCGAGTCTACTTGGAGGCGGTGGTGTGGACGGTGCGATTCATCGTGCCGCAGGACCCAAACTTCTCGAGGAATGCCGCACGCTTCATGGTTGTAAAACTGGAGAAGCCAAAATCACAAAAGGATACAATTGCCCGCAAAATTTGTCATTCACACGGTTGGACCGGTTTACAGTGGAAAAAATCCCATGGAAGAAGCGGAATTACTCAAGAGCTGTTACCGAAACTGTATCCGGATTGCCAATGAGCGTGGGCTTCAATCCCTCGCCTTTCCGTCCATTTCGACGGGTGCTTACGGCTATCCCATCGAAAAGGCCTGCCGCACGGCCTTGCAGTCTGTAAAAGAAGAGCTCGAAAACGCAACGACGTTGGAGCGCGTCCTCTTCGTGACCTTCTCACCTTCAGACTTCCAGAAGTATCAAGAGGCCTATCGAGAGATCTCCAACCTGCATAAGGTCTTGTTCTGCTGGTTGCGCAGGTTGACTGCCGGCTCGGACCTGTCGTCGAACAGCCCGAATCCGGTACCTTAGGAAAAGCCGGAGGTTTGTAAACCGCTCAAAGCGCCGATGGCTGGAGTCACTCATAGTGGGTGGCTTCAAGAATCCCCCTTCGAAGGGGGCAGCAGCCACAGGCTGCGGGGGATGTCCGGCTCGGAGAGAACCTGGAAGCTCTGTAGGGAACGGACGCTGTTCCGATCCTTGTTGAGCGATGAAACTAATTAAATTCTGCGCTCCGTAATGCCTGGGGAACGCTGCGGCGAGCGTTCCCAACAGAGCAGATTCGAGGATCTCCAGCGCAAAAAAGGATTCTGGCGAGAGGATTCCAAAATATTTGAATCTCGTATGACGGTTTTTCGAGGGTTTTCGCGCAATGCATAAGGAAGGCTGGATTGCACGCGGGTGAATGATGTCCCCCGTTGAGCATACTTTGTGCACACGGCGGTCCGACAGGATGACGGACCACCTGGAGACGAAAAACCAATTTCAGAATTTGAATTGAATATCAATGATCAAAGTATCTAAGGAGACCCTTATGTTTCGGAGACTGTCGGGAAGGATTGGCGGTTTTACTCTTGTTTTCAGCATCTGCTTGGTTGGATTGGCAGTTTCAGTAGGCCCGCAGTCTGTGCTTGCGCAGGTTGCCCAGCGTCAGAGCACTCCCGCCGCGAAACAGTCGCCAGACGTTGTGCCTGCCGAATTCATCGGAGACTGGGTTCCTGCCAAAGTGGACCTGCGATTCACCGGTGCGCTTCCGAGCAGAAGGGAACCGATTTACGTTGATCAACGGCAAGGACAGCCAGCCCTACGGTAACCTGTTCATGTCGGCGTCGTACTTCGGACGGTTCGCTCATCGGGCCGGGTTTCATCGGAATCATGAAGAAGTCCAAGTCGTAGTCGGTAGCTGGAGCGGGTAGCAAAATTGCGTGAGGCGCAGACATCGCGGTTTGATGTCTGTGTCTATTGAAGATGGAACAACAGCTTCCTTTTAGAGTCAAACCAGACTTGAAACGAGACGCATCACAGACATGCCAAACCCCGGCATGTCTGTGCCGCCCGGCATTTCACAAGAAATAGTAGCTCTTAAGATTACTTGAGATTTCCGACTCAGGAGTGTATCCAATGTTGCCTTCGAACCGTATTTTCTACTGGCCGACGATCGTAGCAGTCTTGCTGGAAGTCGTGATTTGTGCCTCGATTGTGGCTGCGCAGGAACCTCTGCAGTTTAATGTGCCCTATCATTGTCCGGATGGCACCGACAACATCGTGACGCGGTGCCAGTCTAACGCCCGCGGTGAGGTTTGCTTCTGGCGAGAAGAAAAGAACGGACAACTCATCGTCGAGCGCTACAACATCCGCAGCCAGATGGATGGTTGGTTAAAAGTCTGCAAGATCCAGAGCGCGCCGAGCGGGAAGCAGGTTGCGGCGCCAAGTCAGCCAGGGCAGGCGTTGAATCCGTCGTATCTGAGCGAGATGCCGGTTCCAGCTCGAATCACGCGCGAGATCATGGGGAAGGATGCCGAAGACACTATTGAGCGTCAAATGGGCGCTTTCCAGGCGTTGATGAAGATGGTCGACGATTTGGCCTGGGGGCTGGAACACCGTTACTTACCCACGCGAGCAACGCCGGATGAGAATCGAATAAAAGAGGCGTATGGAAAAGCCTACGCCGAACTTTGGCATGCCGCGATTAAGAAGGAAGATCATCGCTACGATCATGACCGTGAACTGCTGGGCGAGCTTCTCACTAAGTTATTTTCGCCAAGCTTTCGCGATCTCTATGCAAAATCCGATGCCAATTCGGCTGCATACTATAAGGCCTACCAAGCAAAGATGTATGGCGACTCGATGAATAACTGGACCTGCGGCAAGCACGGGAGCTGCGGCGAGCACGGGACCTACGGCAAGTCCCGGAAGCAAGTCGGAAGTCACACCCGGGAGCACGGCGGAAATGAGGCGATGCATCGAGTCTGGAAGGAGTCAGCGAAACTGCTTTTCGGAAGTGATGAGCACTGGGATGGACCAACTGACGGGCATTAGCTTGAAACTGCCATCGACTCCCGGGCTCCGAATGACCGGCGACTACTCCGGCCCCGGAGGATTTCGCCTAATCTTCCAACCTGAAAAAGTCACGATGGTTTGCCGTGGCGTTCCTGCTCCACGGCTTTACGATGTAGAGATGACGGACACTCAAGCTCTCGTGAAGATTCAAAATGAATCCAAAGCGGTTGTTTTTACATTGAGACAAGACGGCAAGCTGGCGGGATCGGGACCCATTAGAGTAACGGGACAAGTCCCTGCGGGATCGCACAACGAGCAGACTTCTGGAATGACGACTCAAAAAACGACCAGGCAGCGTGAGTTGACTCCGCTGGAAGCCCAGAACTATCCCGACGCTAAACGAAATGGTCAGGTCTTTACAACCACTGAAGACGCCACGGAGTTGGCCTATGGTCCCACTGGCACGAGGACAGTGACTGATTACGTGACAAAGACGGCCGACTGCAGCCTTGGACTGATGACTCCCACCGGCCCGACCCCGCTCCCTCCAGATATCGAGAGTCCCTTCGGATTGATCACAACAATCTTCAGCGGTGCATCCACGCTTATGAATGGAGGAACCACGAAAGATGCCCTCAAGGACATGCTGAATCTGGATAAGGCCCAGCCTCCTGGCCTGCGCATGGGCGGCAAATACGCGGGTCAGAAGGGCTTTAGCATAACCTTTCACCCTGAATCGGCGACAATCGCGTGCGGAGATGCCGAACGGGCGCTTGAGTATTCAGTTCAGAGAACTGGTAACCAAACACTCCTCAAGATTCAAGACAGCACCCATCCAATATCACTTCAGTTGAGGCCGGACGGATCACTCTTTGGAGAGGGAACTGTCCAAGTAAATGGAAGAGTGATTGTTGGGACCACGGAGGACCCAAAGAACCCATTTATTTTCGCTCCCAAGATAGGCCGTTGTGAGGTGGGAAGCCTCGTTGCGGGTGGACAGCGCTGATGACGACTTCCCCGCCCGCCACTGCAACCGTTAACGACAGGGCCGGTGGTGCTGATAAGCGCTGACCTGCCTGCCGGTTGGGACAGACATCGCTTTTTGATGTCTCCGTCTGATTGTGAATGGAGTAAACTTTTCCTTTTGGCATCGGAACAAATATGAAACGAGACTCATCGTTGACGTACCAAATGCAGCTTGTCCGCACCACCCGCGGATAGAGATTGGAAACGCCCTATGCCGCAGAGATGCCAAAACACAGCATCTCTGCGCCACCCACGATTTTCTTTCGGAATAGATCAAGATGACAAGGAGCCCCACTCATCGCAGCCATGCTAAACCCCGGCATGTCTGTGCCACCCCTAGGTTGCCGTTGGTTCGGGGTGCCGACCGGATTACCTGGATTAGATTTCCTCTCCGCAACGAATTGTCCAAAGATCATCGGAGAGATTGCGATCAGCAAGGTAGGAGTACGGCATCAGGAAGTAGCCCTTCAGCCCCCAATCCGTACCCCATGAATTGCGCACGACAAAACGCTTCTTCTTATCATCATAGCCCACCGCTAGTACCGCGTGTCCACCCAAGACTCTTTCCTTCGGCTTCGGCATCGGCATGATGCCGGTTCTCGCTACTTGTTGCGTCTCAAAACTTTCGTAAACTGTAAAGCCGAATACAAACGGATACCCATCGGCCAAACAGGTTCGCATTTCATCCATTGTCGTGATTCGTTGATACGAAGTAATCTGGTGATTGGCGGCCTCTTTGTAGCAGTTCGCATTCGGCTTGACGCTAAACTTGGAGATGACATAGGGCCAGCTCTTCTCCGAACAGACTCCCTGTTTCGCGAGCGTCTTGATGCCATCCCGGATCATGGCACCCGAGTCGGATTTGATGGTGCCTTCAATGGCCCGCTCATTGTAGTAGATGAACAGCCGGCTCACGTCTATGAACGGAGCTTTGTCTTTCTTTTCGAGGAACTCCACGGCACCAGCCAATGCATTACCCGTGCAGCTGCCCAGTTGACCCTGGTCCTCGACCGGCGAACACATCGGTCGCAAATCCACTCTTGGAGGCAATCTTGCCGGTATTTTGCGCACTGCGCCGTACATAAAGTCCCGCTGGTCAGGGAGATCCGGCACCCAACCGTAACCTTGCTTGCGTTTTTTCTTTTCAGCCATGAATTTATTTCTCCTCTTTAACCCGTACCTGGCACACTCCATTGATATGAATCCATTTCCCCAAGATCAAATCGTTCTCTCCCGGCCAGGGAATCGGCCGCAATAATCATTGGGACTAACTTCCTTGCGCACCAATGATAGGCAGCACTCTCTGCAGTTGCTTTGTTTTGCGAATCTAAGTAAGCCAATTTTGGCAAATCTAATTATCTCAGTCAAGCGAAAACAAAGAAGAATCTATTCGACCAGTGGAATTGAGATTGTGCGATTTTGTGGTTGAGCCAGCAGCTTTTGATCTTGCAGGTTCAGGCCAGCCGTTGGTTGGGACAGGACTCAGGAAATGCGTTATTCTTCAGCAGCGCATGATTTAGATTTGACTCATTGGAAAAACCCAATTAGCGTCTGGTCTTTGGAACCGACTTTTCGGCCATAGATGCCGAACAAAGGTCGTATTGAAGGGTTTTCGCTCATTCGACAGAGAAGAGGTAACTCAGAACGCAGCAACAATGGAAAATAAAAGAATCATTTGTCTGAAATCCGCCCCAGTTCGGCGGAAAGCCCGTTACGTGATGTACTGGATGCAGATGTTCAAACGGGTGGAAAATAACCATGCGCTTAACTTCGCCATTACACAGGCCAATGAATTGAACCTGCCGCTTCTGGTCTACGAAGGTTTGAAATACTACTATCCCTATGCCTGTGACCGCATTCACCAATTCATCCTGGAGAATTCTCTCGAGTTGAAAGAGCACTTCCGAGAGAGAGGCATTCGTTATCTCTTTCATCTCGAGCGCCAAGCTAAGGAGCGTTATCCCACCGTCCTGCACCTGGCTGAAGTAGCGGCAATGCTGGTTACAGACGATTTCCCGGCCTTTATCATTCCTCGACACAATGCTCGAATCGCTGAACAAATCGACATCCCTTTTTTCGCGGTCGATTCCAATGGCATCATTCCGCTTCGTGAATTCACCAAGCAAGAATACGCCGCTCGAACAATCCGACCCAAGATCCGGAGGCTCCTGCCTGATCATTTACGACCGATGGAGAAATTTTCAATTGATAAAGACTCTTCGAAACTCAAAGTAGACTGGCAGGATACTCCACTGCCCAGGCAGCCTATCGAAAAATGGTTGGCAGAATGTGCCATCAACCACAAAATCAAGCCTTCGATTTTCTTTAAGGGAGGCAGTTCTGAGGCGCATCGTCACCTAAAAGAATTCTTGGACCACAAACTGCAAAACTACGCCCAGATTCGAAATGACCCTTCCGTTCATGGGACTTCAAACTTGAGCCCCTATTTGCACTTTGGAATGATTTCTCCTCTGGAGGTTGCATTAGAAGCCAAAGCGGCAGGAAGAAATGAGCTGTCCACCGAGGCCTTCTTGGAAGAGCTCATCGTTCGGCGTGAATTGTCATACAACTTTACGCGCTTTTCGGGTGACTATGAATCCTTGCTAGCCTTGCCCCGCTGGGTGCAAGAGAACTTAAGCCGCCACGCCCGTGATCACCGACCCTATGTATACTCTCTGAAAGAATTCGAAGTTGCTCGAACTCATGACCCCATCTGGAACGCCTGCCAGCAGGAATTGCTCACGGTGGGAAAGATTCACGGCTACATGCGCATGTATTGGGGAAAAAAGATTATCGAGTGGAGCCGAACTTATGTTGAAGCTTTGGAGGCAATGATTTTCTTGAACAACCAATACGGTTTAGATGGCAGGAATCCCAACTCCTGGACAGGAATCCTATGGTGCTTCGGACTTCACGACCGCCCTTGGGGCGCGCGCCCTGTCTACGGTACAATCCGCTCAATGTCCGGCGAAAACCTCAAACGGAAGGTAGATGTCGAGGGATATATTGGTCGGGTCAAAGTAAAGCCTGAGTAGGCGTGCAGTCTCCCTCACACCCAAGCCCTCTCCCGCGCTAAGGCGACAGAAGACGAAGATTTATTATTGCGTTCCTCTTTCGCGTTGGGGTGAGGGATGAGAATGGCGTGGTATCTAGTTGGGAGATCTCGTCTTGATGAGGAAAGGAAAGCTCGCCTTTAGATTTGATAGTCAATGAACAGGTTCATATCCTTCGGGAAGACGAAGACCTCATCATTCTTCCTGAGCTGCAGTTCTTTGAATCGTTCTTGGGTCAATTCCACATGGACGGAATCTCCGGCCTGGGTAACCACTTCAACCTTCACCAGTGGGCCCGCGGAGTTAATGTGCCGGATGGTAGCGCGAACGTGGTTCTTGCCATTGGGATTATAATCGATCTCCATAAGATGGGGACGAACGTAAAAAACGGTTTCTTGCGGAAATAAAGAGGGCTGGTTACTATCTTCCCCTGGTGCACCGCTGATATACGCCTTGTCGTCTTCAATACGGCCATGAAACAAGTTCACATTCCCCAGGAAATTGTAGACAAACGGGGTTGCGGGATGGTGATAGACTTCGTTCGGAGTTCCTGCCTGCACAACCTCCCCTTCGTTCATCACTACGACTCGATCTGCCACTTCCAGGGCCTCTTCTTGATCATGCGTCACGAAAACGCTGGTAATATGTATTTCGTCATGCAAGCGCCTTAGCCAGCGCCGCAATTCCTGCCTAACTTTTGCATCCAGCGCACCGAAAGGCTCATCCAGAAGCAGCACCTTGGGTTCCACTGCGAGTGCTCTTGCCAAAGCGATGCGTTGACGCTGACCACCCGAAAGTTGATTCGGATAGCGTCCCGCCCGTTGTTCCAGCTGGACGAGGCGTAACAGTTCATGCACTTTGGCACGAATTTCCTTCTCTGAAGGGCGGGATTGCCTTGGCCGGACGCGTAGTCCAAAGGCAATATTTTCAAAGACCGTCATATGCCGGAACAAAGCATAATGCTGAAACACAAATCCGACCTGTCGCTCTCGCGTGTTGCGATCGGTAATGTCATTTCCCTCAAAGCGGACCCACCCGGAATCGGGACACTCCAGCCCTGCGATGATTCGCAACAGCGTCGTCTTGCCTGAACCTGATGGACCTAGCAAGGCCACCAATTCCCCTGAAGGCACTTCCAAGTCGACATCTTTTAGAGCCGTGAAGTTGCCGAATTTCTTCGTGATCTTGACTGCTTCAATACTCATAATTCTCCGCCACTCGACCAGTCTGGCTCTAATTGGGCCAGTTGTTGGCGTACTCTCCACTCGACAATACTCTTAATCCCCAATGTGACTAGAGCTAACAAGGCTAGTAAGGAAGCGACCGCAAATGCCGCTACGAATTGGTATTCATTGTAAAGAATTTCAATATAAAGAGGCATCGTATTGGTTAACCCACGGATATGCCCGGAAACGACAGATACGGCGCCAAACTCCCCCATGGCACGAGCATTACATAAGATAACTCCATAAAACAAACCCCATTTGATGTTAGGCAAAGTGACTCGGCAAAAAGTCTGCCATCCGCTCGCCCCCAGCGTCAGGGCGGCTTCTTCTTCCTCGCTGCCTTGGGCTTGCATCAAGGGAATCAATTCGCGGGCAACAAAGGGGAAAGTCACAAAAATGGTCGCCAGGACAATTCCTGGCACAGCAAAGATAATTTTGATGTCATGTTCGTCCAGCCAGGGGCCCAGAAACCCCTGCAAGCCAAATATCAGCACATAGATTAGCCCTGAAACCACGGGTGAAACGGAAAACGGCAGGTCAATTAAGGTGATCAAGAGACTCTTGCCCACAAAATGAAATTTGGCAATAGCCCACGAGGCAGCAATCCCGAACATCAAATTGAGGGGTACGGCAATCGCAGCCGTCAAGAGGGTCAGGTAAATAGCAGACAGAGCATCTGGTTCACTGATCGCTCCTAGATACGCCCTCACTCCTTTTTCAAGCGCCGAAATGAAGACCATCGCCAAAGGCAAAAATATAAAGAGAACCAGGAACGCCACGGCTATTCCAATCATCAGCCAGCGCAGCCAGACAGGTTCATGGGTTGCCTGCGGAAGAAGCCTTTTCGGTGGATGCATCTTCAATGAAACGGTTCCTGCCACTTGGCGACTCTCCTAAATTACCCGAGATCTTCGAACAGATTCGGATTCCCCCAATGGTCGTTAGAAGTGTAATCCATCTGCCTTACGGTCTCGACGAGATGTCAGGCAATTTCAGCGTACTCTTAGGGAAATTGGTGAGGACCGTTTGATGAATCCTCAACTGCTAACGTCACCGAAGCGCTTGCTGCTCCATCGCTGCAGCAAATTAATCAGTAGCAATAATGAAAATGAGACCACGAGCATAACAACCGCTATCGCCGTGGCACCCGCGTAGTCGTATTGCTCCAGCTTGGTGATAATTAGCAACGGAGTGATCTCCGTTCGCATCGGCATGTTACCAGAAATGAATACCACTGAACCGTATTCGCCGATTGCCCGGGAAAAAGCCATCGTAAAACCCGTCACCGCTGCTGGAAAGACTGGCGGTAAGATGACTCGCCGGAAGGTCTGCCAGCGGTTTGCTCCGAGACTGGCGGCCGCCTCTTCGATTTCTCTGTCTAAATCCTCGAGAACGGGCTGAACGGTCCGCACGACAAACGGCAACCCAATGAACGTGAGCGCAATGACGACGCCGAGCGGTGAATAAGCTATTTTGATGCCGTAAGGTTCTAGATATTGTCCGATCCAACCCTTGCTGGAGTATATGGCTGTTAATGCGATCCCGGCTACCGCTGTGGGCAGGGCAAAGGGTAGGTCGACCAGAGAATCGATAATCTTTCTCCCAGGAAAATCATAACGCACCAGAACCCAGGCCACTAAGAAACCAAACAGGAGATTGATCCCTGCCGCAATCAGGGAAGCCCCGAACGTGAGTTGATACGAGGCTATGGCTCGGGGGTCAGTCACCTTGCTCCAAAACTGGTCCCAGCTGAGGGTGGCCGTCTTCAGGAAAGCTGCACTGAGGGGGATGAGAACGATCAGGCTTAGGTAGGACAGAGTAATCCCCATCGCTAATCCAAAACCGGGCAAAATACTCCGCTGCTTGAATGCTAATGCCATTAACGACCCCAATGCCTTTCGGATTAATTACCTGCTTGGCTGGTAAATTTGATCGAAAATTCCTCCTTCGTCAAAGTGAATTTTTTGCCCTTGTGTCCAGCCTCCGAGAACTTTGCCAACCAACAGACAATCGAGTCGCTACTAAAAACTAGCGGGATGGCTGGTAAATCTGGTCGAATGTTCCACCATCGGCGAAGTGTGTCTGCTGGGCTTTTTGCCAGCCTCCAAACAATTCATCAATCGTAAACAAGTTTACCTTCACGAATTGAGACGTATACTTCGCCGCTACTAGAGCATTTCGAGGTCGATAAAAATTCTTGGCGGCGATCTCCTGACCTTCTTCTGAATACAGATAGTCGAGATAGGCTTGAGCCACAACTCGGGTGCCATGTTTATCGGCGACCTTATCAACCAGACTCACCGGAGGTTCCGCAAGAATGCTCATGGAAGGAACAATCACCTCATATTTGTCTTTGCCTGTTTCCTTGATCACATTCAGCACCTCGTTCTCCCAGTTAATGAGCACATCCCCAATCCCCCGTTCTACAAAGGTGGTCGTGGATCCGCGGGCACCGGAATCAAGCACCGGAACATTCTTGAAAAGGCGGCTCACAAAATCCTTGGCTTTGGCCTCGTCACCTCCTTGCTGCTTCAGGATGTATCCCCAAGCCGCGAGATAATTCCAGCGGGCGCCCCCCGAGGTCTTCGGGTTCGGGGTGATAACCGAAACGTTGGGTTTGACGAGGTCATCCCAATCCTTGATTTTCTTGGGATTACCTTTGCGAACGAGAAAGACAATGGTCGAGGTATACGGGGCACTGTTATTGGGAAGCCGGGTTTGCCAGTTTTTCGGCAGTAATCTTGCTTTCTCGGCAATCGCGTCAATGTCATAAGCGAGAGCGAGAGTGACCACATCAGCCCCCAATCCATCAATCACCGATCTCGCTTGTTTACCGGAACCTCCGTGAGATTGCTTGATGGAAACATCCTGATTGTTTTTTTGCTTCCAGAACTTGGCAAAGGCCGCATTGAATTGCTGGTAAAGCTCCCGGGTTGGATCGTAGGACACATTGAGGATAGTCACCGGACCGCCGGCAGGGGCCGACCAAGTTACTCCTGAAACTAGGCTAAAGGCCACAACAAGTGTAGTGATAAATATTCGCACGATTCTTTTCTCCTGGATTGAATTGTCAATTAAATAGGCACTCAATTAACCACGCTAAATCTTGATCAAACCCTCCTAACCGTCTCCCACGGGGTGAAGAATTGCCGCTTGGTCAGGCATGAAGCATTGAGATTGCTTCATGCCTACAAAGGGCTCGCAGCGGCAATACAAAATTCCTTTGGCAAGGACTGTCAGAAGGATTTGTCACAACTTCTCATAAATTTGCATTGATTCCTTAGGATCTTCCTAACAAATCTAAAAGTAAATCTGGAAATTGGTGAGAATTACTTTCTCAGTTTGCCGATTTCCCGTTGTATTGCCACCTTTAAAGGCCGATTGCTCGTAGTTCAACTGAAGCTTGAGGTTTCTGTTGAAATACCAGTTCACACCCGCGGTCCACGTCCTGTCACGACTTGCGGAAGTATTCGGGTTGGCAAATTTCAAGATGAAGGCGTCATTGTCCACATTCAATTGAGTATAACGGCCGGCCAATTCAACGGCGCCAAAACTTCCCGCCCCAGGATTGAACATCTTTCTTGGTGTCACGCTCTTGTAGGAAGCCTTCTCCCCAGTAATCACATACGAGGCGGCCACTTGCCAGGCACTCATGCTGATCTCTCCAAACGTATTTCCATTCTTCACATCCTGCGCGGTCTGAACATACTCACCCAACAATCCAAAGGGCCCACATAGTAATAGGCCTGC
This sequence comes from uncultured Acidimicrobiia bacterium, assembly GCA_963810905.1. Classification (GTDB taxonomy): domain Bacteria; phylum Acidobacteriota; class Terriglobia; order Versatilivoradales; family Versatilivoraceae; genus CAWBAT01. The sequence goes on from CAWEPG010000002.1 coordinate 536,691, forward strand.
GGTGAATAGAGGTAACGGTTCCCATTAGCCACGGTACTCGCGTTGTAGTTGAAGAAAATAGCCTGGGCAGGTGTCCTCAATACAGGAAGAAGCCCTTGCTGACTGCCTGAGGTGCCTGCAAGCCCTATACCCAGTCCTTTGAGGGGTTCAATGCTGCTTGTCTGGAAAGGGTTAAAGAAGACTCGTCCGGCAAAGTCCTTGGTGTTGTTTGTGTCCAAATCGCCGCTGGCCCCGTCCGGTACGCCATTGAAAACCCCAAGATAGTAGTTGAAAACGCCTCCAAGGTTCTCCCCAAAGACCTGAACCCCAACATCTCGGTTTGGAACCAAATCAGTTGGCAAGTGCACGCTCCACAAAAAGCATCTCTGAACCTGAAACCAGCCGTTCCAAGCCAACGGGAGGTTTGAATTTGCCGAATCGGAATTTGGTTTGTGGGAAATAGGTGAAATCCGCGTAGGCATCCTGTACGGTTGACTGGCCATTTCCAAAATCAGTCATGATTCTAAAATCGAAGTACTTGTAAACTGTGCCCTGAAGAATCGGCCGGACTCGACGGAGAAGAAACGTGCTGCTTCCCAGCACGATTGCGGGGTTACTCTCGTGTATAGAATCTGCTATCCGCCTGAACATAACCTCCCACCCTTAATTGAAAATTGTCGTCTGCGGATTTGATCCAAAATCCTTCTTTCCCTGCAGTGACTACCGGCGTTTCCTTCAATTTAGCTGCAGCGGTCTCTGCATCAAGCTCTTTCTTCCTCTCAACAATGCGCAACTTTTGATCCAAGGCCGCCAGCTGTTCACTGATGGGAGTTGTCGAAACTGCTTCCGCCGCAACCTCCAGTGGCGCCTGGCTTCAGGGAACTAACTCCGAGCGCCTGATCCAACCGGTTTTCCAATTGCTGTAGCTTTCCTTCAATTGCAGCCAATCGTTCTTCAGTCGATTGACCATTGGGAGTATCGGGGGGCTCGGCCAGAACGCAAGTCTGAAAGGCGGGAAATAAATAGACACCAAAGATCAAGAGAATTGACAACCCGCGACTTTTCATAAGGACTCCTCTCCAATTCGGATCTTCCGGATGTCCGGTCATCTCCAGTTTTTATTTGATTTGTGAACAGCAATTCTATTTCTGCTTCCAAATGTATGGTCAGCATTACCGGCTTAACATTTCATGAATACAAACGTCAGTTGCTGAGGACTGAATCAACTGCCCCCTCTAGGTTTTTCCTGCCCGATACGGAACTTCTCTTTTTTTTCAATCTGAACAATTTCGGAGTCGTGAATGACAATCTCAACTGACCCGTAACGGATATTCTTGAGTGCCGAAATTACTTCCAAAATGGCCGCCTTGCTGATCCCATTAGGTTGATCGAAGATTACTTCACTCAAAGGAAACTCACGAGGGGTCGATTGCATATACACTATTAACTCTATTTTATTAGTAGTCTATTAATGTAAAAAAAACTAAATATGGTACATCAGCGCTTCGTATGGATCATTTGAAGCCAACTCGACACGTTGCAGTACATCAGCTAGGGTCGTGTTGTCGAGGATATTGGCGATGGCATCCCGAACATCTCTCATGACGAGGCGGATGCCACAAGTTTTCTCATCCTCACATTCATCACAGGGAGCATAGGCCGTCTGACTAACGCAAGGCAATGGGGCCAACGGGCCATCCAGCAAGCGAATGACTCGACCTAGCTTAATGGCTGCAGGCTTTCTTCCCAGCGAATAGCCACCCCCTTTCCCCTTCTTACTCTGAAGAATCCCATGATTCTTAAGGTCCAGAAGGATCAATTCCAGAAACTTTTTTGGTATATTCTCTTTCTCAGCAAGATCTGAAATCAAGACTAACCCTTCCCCCTCGTGCTTCGCCAGGTAAAGCAATGCCCGGAGACCATATTTGGCTTTCATGGAGAGCATCGAGTATTTACCTCATTCAGTCTATAAGCTCACTAGACTTATACGGCAGATTCAATATTCGAGTCAAGCTTTTTTTGTCAAATTATTTTCTTTTTCAAACCAAATAAGGGATGCCTATTGGTCCACATTCCGAGGCGGACTCTTCTGATTCGCCCTCCGGCGCGGTGGAGGTGAGAATGAATTCGCCAAATCGGTAGTAGGGAACGCTCGCCGCAGCGTTCCCGCTGGCCCTATAGGACTGAATTCAAACGGCTTCCCAACTCTATCCGAAAACGGAACAGCGTCCGATCCCTACAGAGCCTCCATTGTTTTCAGACCTTCAGACGGAGAGGCAGGGGCGGGTTGGATGAAGGCTCCGATCAAAGAATATGTTAGCTCATCTATAGAAATGCAAAATTAACTGAGCTCGAAGGTCCGGACTCGCCAGGGTTGAATCTCAAATCTGAGCTTGCTGCCGCTTCGAGAGACTTCGGCCACTTTTTTTCCCAACAAGTTTGTTTCCACTGCATTGCGTACGGGCAGAGCCAAGCTTAGGTCCACCGGTGTCTCCCGACCCTCTACCTCCACGATGCGCAATTCTGTCCCCCCATTTTCTTCTTTTCGCAAAGCTAACAAATGCACGCTCTCCGGGCTTATGCTTACAAAACTATTCCGTTTTGGAAGATTTCCAACTTGCGAGTCCCCAACCACCGTGATCATCTTATGACTGAACTGCTCGGCAGCCCGCAACCGGTCTGCGTTTGTGAAACTCAGGCTATGAGGAAGCAAGGCGTGTCGGTACTCCGAATAACGGGGCCAACCAAACTCCTTGGAGAAATAGGATTCCCATTCTCTCATGATCAAATTCGAAATCAATTCATTCGTGTCCCGTTTGAAATACTGGGTCCCTGGATGCAGGACGAGGAGGCCGGAATTCTTGCCAACCAAATCCACAAAGGTCAGGGCTTGAAAATAACTCTTTTCAGTCGCCTCGATGGCCAGAGGGAAATCCCGCACGACCGAAGAAATCGGGAAATTGGGAGCGAAAGAGAACCAGTAACCTTCCTTGATTTCCGCGGGAAACCGATTATTCTCATCGATTGCGTCGGCCGCTGGTGGGACGTCGGCCAGCACCCGACTAGTGACCTCAACGTATGGGACTCTCTCATAAAGAGTCACATAGGTTTCAAATTTCAAGAGCGGCCAGTTGTGGCGGGCCTTCACTGTGGCACGGAGGGGTCCTTTTTCGATCCAACGTATCTCGGCTTGAGAACTTGAACTATCAAATTCGACATTATCTTTTTCCCGGATACGCAAACGGTATTCAGGATTAGCCCTTCCCTTGAAGGCTGGGAATGCGCTTTTTTGCCCGTCCAGCATCTCTTGCCCTGTGCGCTTATCAACCAAACTACTGACCGCTCCTGTTTTTGGATTGAGCTTCACTTTCACCAATGAGTTTTCCATCGTCAGGTTGGCCGTATCCACCTGGAGTTCCGTTCCGGCGCCAGCCACCTCTTCAGACATGAACTCGAGATAGTAGGTATCGTAACCGATGCTTGGCACCTTCTCGGCCCGAAATGCCACTTCCCCGGTTACCAGGTTCTGCTCGCCATTCACCTCGCGCTTTAGTACTTGCGATGGCATCACTCTTCCTGTTGAATCCTTCACGACCACTCCCTTCATCTTATCCGGCAGTGGGTAAATCCGTCCGGTAGTCACTATTTCGGTTCTTTCCCAGCCACTCGGGTTAAAAACGGTTACGACTTTCTGACCTTGTTTTCCGGACTGCGAATCGATCCTCTTTACCAGCGCGTCCAGTGAGGCATCCAGCACGCCCTTTCCATCTTTCAGGGCGGCGTCGAGATGGTTGTAGCCAATGCCTCCCCAGGTAAAGTTATGGTAATCCTCCAACCGGTCGAGTGGCGCCATGCGATCTCCCTGCCACCGAGAGTACTCGCATAACGATACATCGTGGCTTTGCGAGGCTAGCAAATTCTTCCACCCTCTAGTTAAATCCTCTGCCCGGCTTTTTGCTCCTAACCCGCTTGCCACCGCGTCGAAGCGCTCGGCGGCCAGCAAGGTTCCCTCGACTTTCCGATCGAGAATCCGCAGTTGATCGCCGCCCAGTCCCCAAGTCAGCAGTTTTTTCCAAGAGTCCATGTTCAAATAAACAGTCTCCCGCGGGTTCTTCCCGTATTTGTTCATATATTCTGCTAAAGTCACGAACTCAACCGGAAACTGCTCGATGAATTTCTGATACTTCTGCGGGCCGGTCAGGTATGCCGGTTCATCATGAGGTTCCCAACCAAATTCTTCCCAGGCGAATACAAGAGGTTTACCCAGCGCTTGGAGTTTCTTGAAGATCGGGGACGCCAGCGTGGCAGCAAAGGCTTTCGGATCGGCAGACCAGCCCGAATAAAGCGAGTTCTTGGGGGTAGTCGGGATGGTCGTCCCGTCGGTGCCTTTCCAATTGACGGAGACAAGCTCCAGGATGGGAATGCCGGCTTTACCCCAGGTGTCCACCTGAGCAAGGCTTGCATACTTGAAACCCGCTGCCATTGCGATCTGCGGAATCTGCGGATGCGTGAACTCTTCTTCCTCCAAGAATGTGACCATCTCATACCCCAATGCTTTTCGGATTGTTTCCCGACCATACACGATTTGCCGAATATTCGATTCGCCGCTGAACATCGTCCCCAACGGCTGTCCATAAGTTCCCCCGATTAATTCCACCTTTCCCTCGGCCAGATATTTCTTCAGCCTTTCTGTGACCTCCGGGAACTTCTCGGCCATAAACTCGTAAGCCCGAGCATCCAGATTGATGCAGGTCTTCACATGCGGCGGCCGGTCTGCCATCTCCATCGCGTCCGTCACGGAGAGTACGTTGGACTCAATTCCCAGCTGCCATCCAATCCCTATATAACTCCAATGGTTTGCTAACGTAACGCAGATCCCGTTTGGGGAATCTGAGGCCCCGGCTCTCAACTCGACCCCAGGCAACCCTATCAATGCCCCAGCGCCGCCGAAAAGGCTCGCTTGAAGAAAATCCCTACGTGTAACCCTATTTTTCATGGTACGCCTCCATATGGGCTGTCCTGCAAAGTTATTGCCACATGGCATTACTATTGCACACCTGTTGAAAGTGATACGCCTCACTTGACATTTGATTTTGTCTGCTTCAGGATGTCGAATAAGAAAGCACAACAGGAGGTAAGCCCATGAGTGGTGTCACTCCGTTAACTTTGCTCCTGATTTTCTGGGGGGTAATCACGGCCGTTTTCATTGGCCTCATGATCTGGAAATCGATCGTAGGAATGCAGGAAGATGACCAGATCTTCCTTGATGATGCCGAGGCCGGCTTTGAGAAGGCGCAGCACGAAATCGTCGATAAGGTCAAGCGGATAACGACCTACGCCAAGGGGTTCGGTTTTGCTTCGGCAGGACTCCTTCTTGTCATCGCGGGAATTGTAGTATACCGCGGACTTTACAATTTAAACAGCTCAACGATGCCCTGAGTGGAAATAACTGGTGAGCCCTAGCTTCCGTAGCCGTTTGCAGGCTCCTGAAACAGGATGTCTATGGCTGGCTCTGTCCATACAGAATCAGTTTAGGCCGATTCATCTGCTCCCTCCCCTTCCCAATTTTCCGTGTCCCTAGATTACCCTTCACCATGTTTTGGACGATTTCACCCATAGTCTTGGGTTAAATCGCGTGCATTGTGATTTTTACAATCAGACCTGGTTCAGAGAGTAATGCACTTTGAGCTTTCTTTCATTTGGAGCGATTCTTGCTGAAGTTAGAGCAGTAAGTCTCGCTTTCGTGTGACCGCAATCTCAAAACGCCTAGGCATTAAAACCCTAAACACTTTGAGGCTCTGAAACCATGGCAGGGTCCCACTGCATTGACTCAAATCAAACATCGACACTTCCTCACTGTCCTCAGGGTCTGGAAGAGGTGAAACGCTCGGTTGAGGCGGCGGCCTGTAACGGAGGTTCCCCCTTCCGTTTCAACGGCATGGTCGCCGCTCAAAGAGCGCAGCTACAATCTCATCACAACTTCGTGGAGCTGGAGGAGCGATGAAGGATTCAGTCCAAGCGAAAGAATTTCAGGGAACCTTTAGGGCAGAAGGCAATGATTACATCTGGGAATGGAAAATTGAGAATGATGAATTGCGATTGTTGGACAAGCAAGGGCTGCCCATTGTGACCGGCAAACTACAACCGGCGATTGTCGTCCAAACGGTCGGCCAGACCGGATCTCTGCGTTGTCACTCGGGGAAACATTCAGGACATGAAATCAACCGGAACGAATTGACCATCGATTATACAGGTGTGAATGGTGACGCCAGGTTGTCGATGACTTGGCGATTTCAGCAGGACGGGTTCTGGCTAGACCCGATCCGATATGAGTCTTCGACCGCCGAGGATGTCGTCAGGCTCCATTACTTCTCTGTTGGGGATGGAGCGGGCACTGCTCCCTGCCTAACAAGCGACTATTTCGTTCTTCCCGGGATTATGCAGTGCTCCACGATGAATCCTGTTTTCCCCGTCGACAAGATGATGAACATGAGGCTGGCCGAGACTTACTGGCTAGGGAGAGGCTATCTGGAATCTCCGCGGTTCCTCCAACAATGGGGGTTACCAGTACACTATTTTTGCGGCTTTCACCGATCACCTTTTGATTTTCAGCGAACGCCCAGCGTTCCGTTGGAGCCGACAAACGCCGAAGGGGAGTTTCTGGACAGCTTTTGTTGCGGGCTGGCCGATTTGCCCAACGGGGATCTCTTTTTTGATACAACACGCAACCATTACAGCCTTCATGTCAATTACCGCGGGGATCTCTGGGGGCATCTGCGCGGTCCGGGACATCTGATTTTGGGCTCTAAACTTTTGTGGACCGTGGGTCCTAACTATTTTGAAGCAATTCGGCGGTATTACCATGGCCTGCTGAAAGCCGGCGCGATCCGGAAAAAAGTCAATTCCGTGCGCAAGAACAAAATCGCTCTGGCGTCTTCGTTCGATACTTGGGGAGCCCAATGTGCCAGGCAAGAACATCCAGATAATTTTAATGAAAACACGCTGAATGAGATTTACGAGGGATTGGTTGCTTCTGGCATCAAAGTCGACAATTTCGTGGTGGACGGTTTCTGGGAAGAAAAATACGGCGATCTCCGCCATGATCCAAAACGATTCCCTCATTTTGATGAGACCTTGAAGCGAATCCGTGAGGATGGTCGCTACGTCGGACTATGGTCAGCCTTTATGCGCTTGGAGGATCCCGCCGAATTGGGGCTGACCAAAGCCCACATGTTGCGAAAAGCAGATGGCACAGCATTTGAGATTCGGCAGACCTCTCCGATAGAGTCTCATCCATTTCATATCATGGATTTCACACAACCGGAGGTTCAAAAAGTGATCCGGCGATTGGCAAAGGATTTTGTCAAACGCTACAATCCCGATTTCATTAAATTTGATTTCGGCTACGAACTCCCCGTGTTGGATGAAGCGGCGCCGAAGGATATGACCTGGGCCGGTGAACGGATTCTGCTCAAGGGTCTCGAAATCGTGGTTGAGGCCATGCGCGAAGAGAATCCCGATATCGTGGTCATGTACTATTCCCTTTCGCCACTGCTCATCGACTACATCGACGTGCACAGCCCGGATGACTTGATGATCAGCCTGGGAGAATACGATCTTGAGTCCAATCGGCGATTTTTCTTCAGCAGCCTATTGGGTGAGATCGGCATGCCCACCTGGGGTTCGGGTGGCTACGACTGGCTGACTTCGCCGGAGATCTGGTTTGATTCAGCCCCCATTGGGACCCTTGGATCATTAGGAAGTTTTTCGGGGCCGGATCCGAATGGATTGGCCACGCCAGAGCGTGTCGCCAAATTCAATGGACTGAGAGCAACTCTTCGAATGTCGGAAACTTTCTCGATTCTTCCCGTTGACGCCGACTATTACGGGCCGGTACGCGGAGCCCATAGTTCTTCCTGGATCCGTTTCGAAAACGGGCAGGTCGTTATGGCGGCGCTGCGAGAGTACCGACTAACAGGAGGAAAAGGATCCAAGAGATTCCGCGATCAGATCGAAACGACAACTTCGGTAGTCGTGGCCTCAAAAACCAATGATGAGATTAGTCGATCTTCTCATTTGGCAGTCGTACCCTATGGGGATGGCGCATTGACATTGAAGCGGGAAGGTAAAGCTTCCTCCGCAAAAATGACGGAACATTATTTCCGACAGGGACAAAAAACAACCCTCCTCGATGTTCAAAAAGGGCAACTTCGAGTGCCATTGCGCGAAAAGACTGAGAGTGGTGCCCTAGTCGAGTGGATTGAAATTGAGCTGCAAGGAGAATCAGGAGGCATTAAACCACGGGGAACATAGAAACCTTTAGCGCGTTCCAAAGTCTTTGCCTGACTCCGCGGTTTTCTATTTGTTCAAAGATAATGATGTGGATGCCTTCACCTATCGCCTTTCTGATTCCATGCCTCTTGATATGGGCAGGTGTAGCCATGCGACACCCGGGAAAATCATTTCATGCTGACAAGATTTCCCTGATTAGAACCGGGCACGACGCCTATCTCTATTCTTTGCCACTCACTCGCATCGAGGACTTCTGGATACGGACGGAATTGGATCCCGTTTACGTGGACGCCATGTTGATGGCAGAACTGAAGCTGCGTACAACAGAAATGACGAGTCCATCGAATATGCAGGTGGACGGATTTCTTTATGATGCCGAAGGGAAGGAAATCTTCCTCAAAGGCTTTCATGCTGAGCTCAGCCTCGTCGGAAATGAGCCTGTTCAGGTGATGATGACCTCTCCAGTCAAGAACCCCAAGAAATGGACAGCTGAAACTCCTTATCTTTACTCTCTTGTGATCCGTATTCGACAGGCGGAAAAGACTGTCCAAGAGTTCAAGACAGCGATTGGGTTTCGCCAGGTAGAGGTCGTCGGAATGACTCTTCGAGTCAATGGCGTTCCACTCGAGATTCGAGGCGTGGTCAAAAAGCCGACGAGTCCGATGGATGCGGGTGAAAACGGGGAAAACAATTGGGTTCAGGAAATCCGCCTCCTCAAAGAGGCGAACATTAATGCGGTTCGCAGCAGCAGGCTGCCTCTCGGAGAAGATTTTCTGAACTTGTGTGACCAGCAGGGTATCTACGTCATTCCTGACTTCCCAAATGTTTCCGATGTGGAAGTAGACTCGCGTCCGAATGCTGATGAGCTCACCAAGAGAGCCAAGGCGATTTTAGATCAGCATAAGAACCATCCCAGTGTCATTTTCTGGCACCTCGAGCATGAATCCCCTCAGACTACTTCGGTCTCAGGAGTAGGACTTGCTACCGACTGGTTACGTGAAAACGATCCGACTCGCCCAGTGGCCGTTTATAGCAGCGAGGCAAAACCCTGGACGTTTGGAACTAGAGTCAAGGATCTCCACTATGATCCGATGAGCCACGTCGAGTTCAAACAGATTTACCCCACCCCTGTCCTCTTCGGAGAATTCCATGCTGTGCCCGATGAAATCAAGCGACTCAAAGACAAGGGGTTTGTCGAGAGTTGGGGGAAGAGTCTGCATCTCGAATGGGAAAGGTTCAGGGAGCGCTCCTATTTTGTGGTGGGAGGTTTCCTCTGTTGTTGGAACGACCAGCTCGTGAAAGAGAATCTCAGCTCTCCTGAGGAAGGAATCCTGGATAGCCAGCATCGGGCGAAGCCGGTCTATCCCTACATTCGCAGCGCTTATTCACCCGTGCTGCTGTCTTTGCGAAATCCTAGTTTCAGGGCAGGGCGATTGGATGCAACACTCAGAGTTACTAACAAATTTAACTTCACAAATCTCGATGGATTCATATTCCGATGGGAGCTGACCAGAGAAGGCAAGATTGTCGCTTCCGGACAGGAAAGCTATCGGATCTCTCCCCGCTCCACCTCATTTTTTCCTCTCTCCTTCAGTGTGCCCCAGGGTGCAGATCATCTTCTGTTCTCAGTATTGGACCCGGCGGGTCATCGAATTGGGGACAGAAATTTTCCGCTGCCTTCTGCTCTCAGTTCTTCCTCCATCCAAGACTTACTGAAAAAGACCGGGGTTGAGATGACTGCCGCTGTTCCGATTTCGCCAAAGACAAACAAGATTGTGCAGGAAGAGTATGAGGCGTCTTGGGGTGAAGATTATCATGTGCATATTTTGAATCATTTCGGGAACGAGCTTCTAACACTGAATGGCGTAGCCATGCAGCCGGAGAAATCACGCTGGACGACGGTGCAGGTAGAACCCATCCAGTATCTGCCAACTCAACACGGAGAGCATTCTCTCTCCATGCCATTCACGATCAAGGGCAGCCTGATTGACAAGAGCAAGGAATGGCTCATCTCAGGAGCTATCCGCGTAGAATTTGGCCAGTCTTGGATCCGGTGTACCTATTCACTTAATTCAGACAGGGAGTGTGGCATACCTGAAGCTGGATTAAAGCTGAAGTTGTCCAGCTTACTCACACAACTCTCTTGGAACAGAGATGCATTGAATCTTACGATGCCAAAAGAATGGGTCGAGAACTCCCTTGAGCAACACGTCTCATTAAGCGTTCTGCAATCTGTCCTGAGCAAGCGCAACCTTTATTGGCTCAACCTGGAGGGTGAAGCCGCCTCACTTCTAATCATCCCTATAAGGCCATTAACGAATCTCCATATTGGAGACGCTCCGAACGAACTGGTCATGAGTGACTTTCTTTCTGCAGGAAACTTTGAGGGTAAAGCCGACAAAGAAACAGTAGTGAAAAAATTGGCTGCCCACGAAGAGCTTTCCGGCGGATTTATCCTCTATTTTTTGAGCAAGCAGCAAAGAACGCGCTTCTCGCAGCTGTCAGCTCCTGAAAAAGATCTGACCTGGAGTCGGCGTGTGACAGAGTACTTCACTCTTACTGATGGGCAATATGGCGGAAATGGTGAATGACTCTCAAACATCCTCTTTGCATACGCCCGTGAGGCATTACCGAACGGCAGAGTCAACGATCGGAACCCCGGAATTTAGGATGAGTTGTCAAGACAACCGCCAGAAAAGCTCTACGCCTGTGTTTACGTCTGTCTTAGCATGAGCTTGAGAACCCTTTTCTTAGTCGTTTTTATGATCTTCCCGTTCCCGTCGACCAACGGGTCGGCCCAGGGAAAGAAGATGCCCGAAGACAAAGTAAACAAAGCAGGAAACCTCGTCTGGAGCGAAGGAAAAGAAATCAAGGGGGGTATCGACCCGCTGACTAGTTACCTCAGTCAAATGGAGACTCGGTCGGCCGGGACTTGGAGGTCATGGCTCAACAGCCCAATGAGCCTTATGGTTCGCAATGAAGCGACCAACCATACAGCATCGTTAACACAGGTTCACGTCAAGGAAACCCCTCAAGGAGTGTCCGTCTGTGCGAAGCTCGAACCCCTTTCTCTAGAAGTATCGCAGCTCTGGACACCTACTTCCGGTGGACTTGCATGGGAATTGAGTTTCATGGGGAATGGACCACGCGCAGCTCATGAAGTCATCCTGGAGCTTCCCGTGCTCTCTCCGACAGCTCAAGTCTTTACTCCCAGCAACCGGGGAGTGATGCAGGTCAGCGATTATCCCACATTCAACCATGCTCCCTATGCCACCTACGGTTTGTCCTGGGAAGTCATTCACGCTTACTACGTTCTGCCTCTGGTCAGCATCTTCAATACAAACCAAGACAGCGCCTTAACGATTGCCCTCCCAGCCGATGTTCAGATCCCTCATCTTCAAGTCAGTTGGACGGACAGCCGGAATCTACGGCTCACTCTGGCACACCGGGGAATGGGTGGTGGCCGGGCCTCCCCATTGAAATTGTTGTTCTATACGCATGCGGCGGACTACCGCAGCGTCCTCAAAGTCTACAGCGATGATTTTCCTAGATATTTCCGCCCAACATTGCCGCGCAGCCGCTACGAAGGGGCTTTTTATTATCACCACATCCAAGACCATCCCCCTTTGGAAGAGATGGCGCGCCAGCAAATCCGTTACATTTGGACCTTCCCCTGGTTCACACACGTCGGAGAATATCTACCCAAGGAGAATGAATGGATTCCCTACTCGTACAGCAATTGGTGGCGTCTGGGAGAAATGATGAATGACGAAAAGATCCGAGCCTTCATCAAGGGAATGGAGTCCCAGGGGGTCGGAGTCTATGGCCATATGTGTCTCAACGAATTTGGAGGACCCGGCAGTTACGACGGAGTGGAACTGGGCGGCAACTCATCCAGAATTGAACAAATTCGAAATAGTCTGTTTCCCAATGCCATGGTGAAGGACAAACATCTCCAGGATATTATTTCGTGGGAAGGATGCAAGGTCATGAATCCGGATCGCCGGTACGGATTCTTTTCCTACCTGCTGGAGCAACTGCGCGCGCAGTTGGAACGTTTGCCGGAAATTAAAGGATTCATCGTCGACCGCCTGGACTGGTCCAGCATCTATGATTATGGGCACGATGACGGATTGACGATGATCGGAGAGAAGTCGATCTCCAGCATGGCCGTGCCAATGGCTGAGATTGTTCAGGAATTCTGCCGCATCAACCATGATGCCGGGAAAAGGGTATTCATCAACCATTCCTATCGAATCGAGGTCCTTCGCGATGTCGATGGGTATTGTTACGAAATCGAATTTCTTCCCGCCTTGTCGTATTTGGCGCCGTATCGTCCTGTTTCCGCCTGGAACTTTCGCAAGAATTATCATGGAGACCTATTTCAGTTTGAAGCTCAGCTTAAGCGGCGGCTGCAGTTTGCCGTCTTCCCCCACATGATTGCCCACGAATTCCCGATTTGCCAACAGCCGCCCGATCGACGAGCCGCAGACTTTCTGGAGATCTACGCGCCACTGTTCTCAACGTTGCTCGGGAAAGAACAAGTCCTCTTGGCTCATTGCGTGACTGCTAGTGGCGCCAATGACGTCAACCTGTACATCAACGGTGACGGGAATTATGTTGTTCCGGTCACTTCGCGAGTTCGCTTTCTCAGCCGCCGAGTCCCGACTACCGAATCCGTTATTGTGTCGTTGCACGTCCAGGATGGCGCAGCTCTGAAGTGGGCGCATGTGTATTCCGCAGATGGCCCTGTTTGTCGGGCTTCGGTGATGCACGACGTTTCTGAAGCTCAGGTAGAGATCACAAATCATGGAAGCGCTTCTGTACTCGTCGTTGGGAAAGGACACGAACCAGCTTTGGATAAAGCCAATGCCTCCCGAATTGAGCGCCTTCGCGAAAACCTTTTTCCTCAAGACGAGCCAACAAGAACCAGACCAGGAGAGCGGCCCTCAATCGACGGGGCAAAAAAGATCATCCTCCGGGTTGAAGGAACACAGGTGGGTGAATGGGGGGCAGTCTCTGTTCATGCCGACGGGAAAAAGGTAGGCGAGATCACCAGTGCCTTTGGGACCTTCGATTTACCTTCTCTGCAAGACAAGCTTCCTCCAACTCCTCCCCAAGTGAATCTGGTTACTCCCGATGAAGGGATGTGGTTTGTCCCTCAGCGGCTCGAGATGATCGTTGCTCAACCGGACGGACAAACTGTTCGTGTTGCAGAGTGGACGCCTGAGAAGCCGGCAGCCAGAGGATCTTCAACGAGAAAACTCAAACTGCCGCTCGAATGGTGCAAAGCCGAATCAGCCCAATTGAAATAAGAAGGGTCAGAGGGTCACATGAAACTCGGTAGAAGGGAATTCGTGGAAGTTCTCGGAAGCACAGCAGCCTCAACAGTCATCTCTCCGTTTGTTTTAGGAATTCCCTCACTGAACGCGCCAGAGACAGTTGAAGAAAATGGCTGGCAGCTGAAAGTTGCGCCGACAGGGGATATTGTCTCCCTGCAAAATGGCAAAGTTGAGCTCATCAACAGCAGGCTGGGGGACAATCATCCGCGCATCTTGATTCTTGGCAAGAAATATTACATCTGTAATCAACCGAAATTGTCGCGTCGTGAAGGTTCGACATTTATCTTTCAATATTATTTCTCTGACCGATTCACCTTTTCGGTAGACTATGAAATCGCGCTGCTTCCCTTGAAAGAAGGCTCAGCCAATCTCAGACAGAAAATCAAGATCAATGCTCCCACAGCTATCCGCGAGAAGGTAAAGCTAATACTCCCGCGCAATCTTCAACTCCCCTTCCCTGATAGAAAAGTCTTTCTCCCTTTAAAGAACGGAATCGGACGCCGGCAACAAATCGGAGGATCTTGATAACGAGGATGAATTTCTTTTCCAATTCGCCGGCGAGTTCGAAGGGGGGAAACCGCAGGCGCTCGCTATTCCAATGATCGATGAGTACGCCGATCAAACGGATCTTCATCTGACTTTAATTGCCGATCCATACTTCTCTTCGTATTTTTCCCTGCCCTTCGGAGACAAGATCGGTCAATTCCATTGCATTTATCCGCGCTCGGTCGGGATTCAAGGAAGTGAAGAACGAGTCTTGTCTACTGGTCTGCATTTCGGTGACACCCAAAAGGCCGTGAGCGTCTTCTACGAATGCTCCCTGGAAGGTGTCCAGCGAGGCCCCGACTGGTTGCACGATGTGGCCATGGTCGATTATGACTACCTCAGCAAGAATGGAGAGGGGTGGTTTGCCGATATCAAGAAGCTCGAGGGATTGATTCCTCGCCTGGATAGGGAGAAGGTCTTCCTTGCTCTCCATGGCTGGTACGATGTCGTCGGAAGGTACAGCTTTGATTATCAAAGGCGTGCTCTCGACAAACGCTGGGTGGCATTTCCGAGCGCATTGGACCCCGATGTTCAAGCCTACGGTGAAGCTCCGGAAGAGTGGACGGAACATTATTGGCACAAGCGGTCGGTTAGCAAGATGCGACCGGTGGAGATGTCTCTTTCTGAAATGCATCGGCGCATCCAATTCGCAAAGGAGAGAGGATTTCGTGTTGGTTTGTATTTCGCCGATGGACTGTGTGCCTGCACCGGGGCCAAGGACATTTATGACCCGAGCAAGATTCTGACCCAGGGGGGATGGAAAGGGCCGGATACGAAAGGAGAAACTTACCAGCAGTCCCCATTGCATCCCGTAGTGAGAGATTTCTATAAGAGTTACTTGCAAGCGTTGATTTCTGAATATGGGACAGAACTGGATGGATTGATCTGGGACGAAACCTTTTACATCGATCCGGGAGAGCTAGGGACAAAAGCATTTCCCGGGTATGCCGACCGGGCCATGATGACTCTCGTCAAAGAACTGTCGACATTGACCGGCAATTCCAACTCACAATTAGCTTTTCTAGCCTCTGATGTCATTGGCGTGCGTGGCTGGAACCAGAAAGCCCCCTACGGCCTGGTCGCTCACGGAACCTATCAGGACAGCGGGTGCCGTCCGGAGGCTTGGCCTTACGGACTATTCCCCAATTTTCGCAATGTGCTCTGGTCCTGCAATTGGGCTCCAGCGAGCAATTTTCATTTCACACAGTATGCTGTGGAGACTTTTGATGTGCCCGTCGCCATCTCAAATGGTCCTTTCGGGGATGACATCGGAATTTCAGAAATGAATCCGCAACAATTGAAAAGGATCATGGACCTGTTTGAGAAGCGCAAAGAAAAGAGAATGCAAATTGGTTGGATTGAGGAGAACGAATGCCAGCCAACCTACAAGGGGAGGCCAGTAAAGTATCAATGGAGTTTGTGAATGAGGTCTTTATCGCGACGCGAATTTATTAAGGCTTCGACGGCAGCCTATTTACTTTCCACAGTGACTTTGCAATCGCCTGCTGCCTCTCAGCCCAGAATCATGGATACCGGAAAAGGCATCGAGGTAAAGGGAGATCAGTTCGTCTGGGAGTGGTCCGCAGAAACCGACCAGTTTCGTTTGCTCGATCAACGCGGCCTTCTGATCGCAAAAGGGATCTTGCAACCTGCAGTGGTCGTCCAGCCTGTCGGGCAAAAGGGAGTTCGCCACTGCAGTTCAGGGAAGGGGTCCAGATACAACCTGCAAGGTAATACTTTGAGGATTGGATACGAGGGATTGAACGGCACAGCCAAATTATCCGTCACCTGGCGTTTTGATCATGACGTTTTCTGGCTGGACCCGATGGTTTATGAAAGCACCGTCGCCGAGGACGTGGTCGCGCTGCATTACTTTGCTCAAGGAACCGGAGAACAGGCACGACCATCAATGGAAAGTGACTATGTGGTTTTGCCCGGCGTCAGTTCAGCTTCGGTCATGAGTCCAATCATCCCAACCGGGGAGATTAGTTTAAACGTCAACCAGATTTGTTGGCTAGGGCGTGGATGGACTGGCGATCCCAAGGTCCTCCAGATTCAGGCCTGGGGACTCCCGGCTCACTATTTTTGCGGATTCCACCGATCGCCGTTTGATTATCAAAAAACCCCTCCCATTAAAATCGAGGATGTTCCTCCTCAAGAACTGCTTAATGCCTTCTGTTGCGGTCTGGCTGAGGTTCCTAACGCGGACCATCTGTTTGAAACCGCCCACAACCATTACGGCCCAATCCTGAGTTATCGCAGCGACCTGTGGGGGCATTTGCGCGGCCCAGGAAGATTGTTATTAGGCGCGAAGCTATGCTGGACTGTGGGTCCTAATTTTTATGAAGCCATTCGTCAGTATTATCTCGCGCTCGTCAATGCAGGCATTATCGAAAGGAAAATCAACTCAGAACGGAAGAATGCAGCGGCCTTGGCGCCATCCTTCGATACCTGGGGAGAACAATTTGGGCGCGACCAAATGCCGGACAAGTTCGACGAACCGATGCTGCTATCGATTTACGAAGGGATGAAGCAGTCAAAGATGGAAGCAAAGATGTTTGTGATTGACGGATATTGGGAACGGAATTATGGAGACCTCCTTCATTCGACGGAACGATTCCCCCATTTTAAAGAGACTCTCGCCCGCATTCGTTCGGAAGGGCATCTGATTGGGCTTTGGGCGGCTTTTATGCGCTGCAGCAACCCTGAAGCATTGGGACTGACAACCGCCAATATGTTGCGTTTGGAAGATGGCCAGCCGTTCATGATAGGGAAAAACGTCATCACGGACAAACCATTCTACATCATGGATTGCACGCAAACAGAGGTCCAGCAAGTCTTGCGGAAACTGGCGAGAGAGTTTGTCCGTCGTTATCAGCCGGAATTCATCAAATTCGATTTTGGATATGAACTCCCTTCCCTGGCAGCGGCTGCCCCAAAGGACATGAACTGGGCCGGCGAGCGGATCTTACTAAAGGCCATGGAAGTCGTAGTGGGCGCCATGCGGGAAGAAAATCCTGATATTGTAGTGATGTACTATTCTCTTTCCCCTCTCTTTATTGATTATTTCGACTTACACAGCCCGGATGACCTGGGTTTTTGTGCGGGCGATTTTGATCTGGAAGCCAATCGCCGATTTTTCTTTAGCAGTCTATTGGGCGAGATTGGGATGCCTACCTGGGGGTCAAGCGGCTATGAATGGCTCACCGCCCCTGAAATCTGGTTTGACTCGGCGGCAATTGGAACGCTAGGGAATCTTACCAGTTTTTCTGGACCTGAACCCAGATCGCTTGCCACACCTGAGCGGGTAGCCAAATTCAATGGCCTTACCCATGTGATCCGCTATTCCAATGTGTTTTCCCCAGTCCTGATTGACGGTGAATGCCAGGGACCAGCCCGTGGGGCCCATACTTCCTCCTGGGCCCGCCTTGAGAATGGTGAAGTGATGTTGGTGGCGCTACGGGAACGGCGCCTCGATGGGCGTAAGGGAGCCGGGAAGTTTCGTGATCTCATCCAAAGCAACACGTCTGTAGTGGTCGCTTCAAAGACGAATCAGGGGATTGAGAAAGCCTCCAGACTGGCTGTAGTTCCCTTCGGCGAAGGAGAACTCATACTAAAGCGGACCGGAGAAGCACGATCCGTTGTGGCGACTGAGCATTACTTTGGCGGCGGAAAGAAAACCAACCCGCTGATCATGCAGAATGGACGACTACGGCTGCTCCTCCGGGAAAAGGCTACCAGCGGTGCCCTAATCGAATGGATCGAGATAGGGGTCGCGTAAATGGATAGTGTTTTGCAGACAGCGGTTTTTACGCTCCCCCTCCTCACTCGATGAGGGGAGTTTCTTCATTCTCAATAGGAGGTCGGATTCATGAAGGATTCAAATTCATTTTCTACCTTGCTTTCGGCTGCCCAGGGAGAGCCTGCTTATATTCGAAAAGGTGACGATGCCACTTCTTGGAAAATCGGCAACGGACTTGTGGAACGGAGTCTGCTCTATGCACCGATGCACGGTCTCTACACCGAACGATGGGAGCACAAGCTTACAGGAACAAATTTCTTGGTTCCGATGCCCAAGGACGAAGAATGGCGGAAAGACCTGCAGTGGCGAGTCGAGTTTGAATTTTACTCTGGCAACGATCAACTGATGGGGGCAACCCCGGGCCCTGCCGCCCATTTTGATCTGATCGGGTCCGAGACTTCTGAAATCAGACCGTCCGGGAAACTTCTTGAAATTAAACTCAGGGCAAAAAGTAAGCCAATCGAGGTTTCCGTTTTTTATGCGGTTTATGCGGGCCATCCCGTCGTGCGGAAATGGATATCCGTCACGAATCGCGGCAAAGAATCCGTTCTTCTCAATCGCTTCTCTTTCGAGAAGCTGGATCTCGTAGCCGCCCCTCCCAGTGAACAATTGATTTGGGGGTATTACGGCGTTCACCCGCGCGAGGTTTTTTACACAGGCCGTGTCGAAGAACCGGCGATCGTCGAGATGAATCCCCGCACCCAAGAAGGGTTCGTGATCATGAATGAAGCCCCGGGCTGGATCAAGCGTACCCAGATGATCAATTTTGGCGAAGGGGTGAGTGTCATGTATGACACGGATCTCTTCCCATTCAAGCGAAGCCTCAAGCCGGGAGAGACTTTTACCAGCGCTAAAAGTGGAATTGCATTTTTCATCAAAGATCGAGGCATGGCGGACTCCCGCTGGGTGATGCCTTGGTACACCTCGCAAATCATCCTGAAGAAAGGCAATGCCTATACGCCTCCCTGGTTTTTCAACACCTGGGACCCGTTTTACTGGCATTACACAGAGTCCACGATCAATGAATTAATCCCGATTGCGTCGGCGATGGGTTTTGACAATTTCACCCTGGATACTGGATGGTGTGACAACTATAACGATTGCCAGGTTGACAAGAGCAAGTTCCCGGATGGGCTCGCCGGGATGCAGAAGCTCTTGAAGGCCCACGGAATGAAATTGGGACTCTGGTTCCCCATCGTCGTCGTCAGCCCCGAGAGTCAGGTTTTCAAGGAACATCCCGAATGGGTGATGCGAGACGAAGACGGGAATGAACGAGTATCCGATTTCCCCAAAGACGGGGACCGCTTTATGTGCCTCGACTCGCCTTACTGTGACTGGGTGGCGCAGCGCATCCTCAAGTTAATTGAAAAATTTAACCCCCAGTACATCAAGTTGGACCTGATGACCGTTTTTGATCCCTATGGCCGGTGGAGAGCCGGCTGCTGGGCCAAAGGACATCATCATGAGAATCGGGAACAATCCTTGCAAGGGATCTATGACGGTCTGCGCCGCATGACCGAGCAGGTTTACCGGAGATACCCGGAGATTCTGCTGGATATCAGTTACGAAACCTGGGGCCAGGATCACATCATTGATTACGGCGTATTGAGCTATGCGGACTTCGATTGGATGGCGAATGTCAACGATAGCACTCCTCAGATGGCTGGTCCCCGCAACTCGAGAATGCTGCTCTACCACCGGTCTCTGGCGATTCCTGCAGAAGGCATGATCCTCGGGCTTGTCCGCGCCGACATGCCGGATCCTGAAGAACGCTTCGGCACAGCTATTGGATCCACTCCCGTATTTATGGGCGATATCAGGAAGTTGACTCCCGAACAGGTGAAATGGTTCGGGGAAAAAGTACGCTGGTTCAAAAAGCTTCGCCGGGAAGTGCCCCTTCAAGAGAGCTTTTTCCCCTTGGGGAGCTGGTATCAACCGAACGTCATGGCATGGGACGGCTATGCCCGGTTAAGTCGGCGAGGCGAAGGTTTCATAGCGATCTTCAAGAACGAAACCAAGATTCCCGCAGGTTGAGATCAAACTGCCGACTTATCCTGCTGGAAGATTTAAACTCCGCTCGATCATGAGCAACGATCTGGTGGGGGTTTTCACAGGCGAGCAGTTCCAGGAAGGAGTGACGATTCCTTTAACAGCCCAATACAAGGTCGACATCTTTGAGGTCCGATGCGAGTAAGTGCACAAAGAGCTTCCAGTCAATTACCGCTAATCAACTATCGAGTGTATAGTGTATTCGAATCTTTAATAATTGGCACTTCTCATTATAGCTATTATTTTCCAATGACTTCCTTTTTGACTTTCTCCCGCTGTTCAGCTTGTTCCGCGAGCATTTTGTAAGCCAAATAATACTTGTAGATATTGGAGACATACTGCACGGTTTCCCTGCCAATGGATTCTGAGGCAATGACTTCTACGTTATTGAACCATATGTTTGGATCATAGCCGCGCTGGGCTGCCCGTTCCCGCAACTGTTTGATTCGACCCGGGCCGGCATTGTAGGAGGCAAAAGTAAATAGGCCCTTGTTAAGCTCGTCCATGGGCTCATTGGCATAGTACTGGTCCATCATGAAACGGATATACTTCACTCCGGCATGAACGTTGGGCTCAAGCTGCGTAATATCTCCTACCTTCAATTCCTTGCCGGTGGCGGGCATCACTTGCATGACTCCGATGGCACCCACGGCGCTCTTTTTGTTTTGGTCGAGCTGTGACTCCTGGTAGCCCTGCGCTGCCATCAATAAGTAATCGAGCTTGTATTCGCCGCTATATTTACGAATGTACTCTACAACGCGATTGAATTTCTCCATCTCCTGCTTTGAGGTTGCCTGCCGGGCAAACTTGGTATCTTTGAGATATTTTTGAAAAAACAGGTTCCGTTTCAAAGAACCTTCAGGGTAAAGCGCAATGAAGGCGTTGAGTTCGGCCTTCAATTGCGGGCTGTTCTTGCGAATCATCCACCCCAGTTGTCCTTCTGACCTTACTGCTACATCGTTGTGAAGCACAAGATCCGGGAAAATTTGTTTCCAGAACTGGGCGACATAGTCATCGGCGATGGTGATCTTCACCAGGCCGGCATTGACCATCTCAAGAATGTCATCGTCTGCCAGCACTTCGGGAGCGGCCTTTATCTTGACTGGAGGAAGCCCATCCTTGGCCAGCATGGCATTGAACTGCTCAAGAGCTTTAGGAGAGACTCCCGAGAGGCGAAGATACACTTCCTTCCCGGCGAGGTCTTTCACCCCATGGATCGGAGGCGCCCCTGGTCCAGTAACAACAATGGAAGAGACATTGGTTTTTAGTCGGATTTGTAAAATCCACCTGCTCCCGCCGCCATTCCGTAATGAGCTTTCCCGCTGCGACAATGTCACCCCGTCCATCCAGCAAAGCCGGGATCAGATCGTCATGCGCCACTGGTTTAAATACAACATGCACGCGAATATTCTTGTTGTTCAGCTTTTTGTTCAGATCCTCTTCAAATTGATGAAAACCTTCGTAGACCAAACCTCGTTGGGTTCCCTTATCAACAAAAAAGCCAGTCCTTGAGTAAGTCGTCAGGACGCGAATCACCCGGCGTTGAATCATCCCGTCCAGGTCGCCAGTCCATTTTTTGGTAAGGGCGCCGAGCTCTTCATGACTCTTCTTGGTCTGTGGCAGTCTTCCGAAGGACTTGAGGCCGTGGATGGAGCAGCCTGAAGATGGAGCAGGCTGGTTTTCTGTCACTGCTGGTTTGGCAGGTGGTTTGGAGGATTCCTTCGAGCAGGCAAATGTCAGGAGAAACAGAGAAGCAATCACAATCAAATATGAAACTTCGCTGCCCACTAATATTCATATTTCGGGTCCCCTTATCTATCTCCAGAGTTATTTGTCAAGCGGGTGCTGCAGCTAACTTACACCACAATTTTTGAATTTTGTAAATCCCTCTGTCGACCGAGGACAAGGCGCCATCAACGTCGTTGAGCAGCAAATTCTCCACTGTGCGAATTCCTTCCAGGGGTAGCCACGGTGAGCGATTTTGGCGAGTCTCGGGCTTTTCGCGAGCCTGGTCGGCAGTCCATGCCTCGCAAAAGGGGTTCAGCGTGGCTTCCGAAGGCAACCCGATTACTTTTGTTGAGGAACTCAATTCGACATTGACGGGGCCGTGCGTCCGCTGGAGCACTCAGCCTGGGTCGTAAATAAGTTACCGAAGCATTTAGCACACTGGTCACTCTCTCCGGAGAAATTCGGATGATAGTTTCTAAGTTGTGGGTCCAAATAGTCGGGCACAACCCAATCATTATTTGGACCGCTTACTATCCCTATGATGATCAAAGACTTGTTGTTCTGGTCTTCACCAAACAAAAAAACTTGTGTCCGCTCTTGAAGGAGACAAAGGAGAGGTATAGCATAACCTTATATAAGGGGAGGGGGCTTTCAGGGCCTATCGGGACCCGATGAAGGCTCGGGGGGTGCTCATGTATCCCGTTTCCCCTCCCTTTCTCGAACCGAGCCCGATCGACTGTATCCAGCCTTCAAGTCCCCTGGAAGAGTACGCCTTTTTCACCCCCATGATACCGGAGACGGACCCGATCCAGCTGATCAAGCCGGACTTCAATAAAGTATTGCATACGGTCTTTCGAAAAGAGTCGCTCTCGATCCGGCGAGTATGGTATTTTAACGTTTCGAATTCTTGACTAGCCTCCCCGCAATCAGTATTTGTTCCAGGTCTTCTGCCGGAAGGGCTGAAGCAGATTCGGCCTTTAGCATTGACGATCCCACAAAAACAATCAGCCAAGAACAATTCTATGAAAAAAATGGTTCCCCTCTCGATGGTGATACTCAGCATGATTCTCGCCGGTTCATCCCTATTGGCGATTCAGACGCCACCCAATGCGCCTTCGGTCAATAAGCCTAGTTCGCCATCGGTTCGCAAACCTAGCGCGAAACCTCAATCTAAGGTGAGTGCTTATTCAATAGACGTACCGGGAAGTAAAATCGGCTTTGTCGTAAAAACGAGACTCATGGCGATTGACACAGTATTTTCCAGCTGGACCGGTAAACTCTCCATGGATCCAACCCAATTAAAAACTTTGTCGCTAGCGCTCAACGTGTTATCGACAAGCATTGACACTGGAAGTAGGCTCAAGAACGATGAAATTAAAGGAAAGAATTTCTTCTATGTAGAGGAATATCCAAGAATTAAGTTAATTTCGAACAAAGCCACTGCAGCGGGTCCTGGACAGTGCCAAGTACAAGCCAATTTCACATTACGAGGTATTACCAAGAGCGTCACGATCCCACTCGCAGTGCAACTAGATGGGAATGGCCAAGGAACCGTAAAAGGTGAATATACTATCGACCGGAAGGATTATGGGATCACCCATAACATGTTCATGAATCCAATCGAGGATAATGTAGTCATAAGCTTAGACCTCAAAATTCAGGGAAGGACTCCTGTAGCTAAGGCTGGCAGCCAAAACCCTAGCAAGCCGTAGCTCTACCAAACCCATATTGAAAAGGCACCTTGCCTTGCCGCCTCCCTTTATCGCCGCTCATCGTCTCTCCACTCCTGCGGGAGAGAGGGAATTCTTCGTTTGCCATCCGTTTTACTAGATTCGTAGATGAGCTGCGCCCCACGGCCTCTCTTTTACTTTTAGATCTGCTTCAAGGGGATGTTGAACGCTATCTGGCGGGTGATTTCGACTTGACACGACTCTCCCCTTAAGACTAGATTCACAGGTTGCTGTCATTTGAGTTCTTTCAATCATTACTGCCATCAATCTAAGGAGGAATTTTATGAGTGTGCCATGGAAAACAGAGCGTTGGTTTGCAAGCCCTTGGAATTTTTCACCCGAAGCACAAAAAGACCTGAATTTTCCAGCCAAGATTAGAATTCACGATGTGACTTTACGCGATGGCGAGCAGCAGACTGGCATTGTGTTTCGTCGCAATGAGAAGGTGGCGATTGCCAAGAAGTTGGCAGAAGCTGGCGTTCATCGGATCGAAGCGGGGATGCCAGCCGTGTCAGCCGAAGATGAGGCAGCGATCAAGGATATTGTCGCCCTGGGGCTCCCCTCCGAAATTTTCTCTTTTGCGCGTTGCATGCCGGCTGATGTGAAATTGGCCAAAGAATGCGGCGTGAAAGGGATCATCACCGAGATCCCTTCCAGCGATCACATCATTAAGAATGCTTATGGAAAAACCATGGACTGGGCCATCAAATCATCGATTGAGACCACCTTGGCTGCCAAGGAGGCAGGTCTCTACACAGTCTTTTTCACCATTGACAGCACGCGCTCCGATTTAGAGCGTTATCTCGATCTCGTCGAGAAAGTGTCTACGGAAGGGCACATGGATGCCATGACGTTAGCCGATTCTTTTGGAGTTTGCACACCTCAAGGAATTGCTATGGTCGTCAAGAAACTGAAGGCTCGATTCAAACAGCCTATTGAGATTCACTGCCACGAAGATTTCGGCTTGGGGGTCGCAAACACCATTGCCGCTCTAGCCAACGGAGCGTCGGTGGCTCATGTTACGGTGTCGGCAACGGGTGAACGGGCAGGCAACGTTCCCTTGGAAGATACCATCATGGCTCTTCGGGTCCTCTACGGGATAGAGACCGGGATCAAGACAGAAAAATTTTACGAGCTTTCCAAGCTAGTCCAAGAGCTGGCCGGTTTCCGCCTTCCTCCGAATCGACCTATCGTCGGAGATTCCCTTTACAACATCGAGTCAGGGATCGTCGCTATGTTCCATCGTCGTTGCAAAAACATTGAGCCTTTGGAATACATCCCTTTTCTGCCTGAAGTGGTTGGGCGACCGGGAGTCGACGTTGCCTTAGGCAAAGGCAGTGGAGTGGCCAATATTGAAGAGCACTTGGAGCGGCGAGGATTGTCGGCCACTTCGGAACAGATTAATGAGATCTTGGCCCAGGTGAAGCAAACTTCTATTGAGAGCAAGGCCCTGTTGAGCGGTAACGAATTTGAGAAAATCGCCAGCGCCGTTCTCAACAGCAAACCGGTTGCAACAAGAAAATAAGCATATGTATAAACATCTGGATGAACTGGTTCGGGCTGCGTCTTCAAAAGGCCTGGTACGGGTTGCGGTCGCTGCCGGTCACGATCCAGACGTGATCGAAGCCATGAAGCAAGCGCAGGAAATGAAGCTTGCCGAAGGAGTTTTTATCGGAAACTCCGAGAAGATCCGCGCCTTTGCCGGGAAGCTGGGATTTCACCTTTCAGATGAGCAAATCGTCCATGAATTAGATGAGGCTGCTGCCGCCCGGAAAGCCATTACCCTCATTCGTGAAGGGAAGGCCCACCTTTTGATGAAAGGGAAAATCAACACGGCGGCTCTGATTCGGGCAGTTTTGGATAAGGAGTTTGGTCTGCGGACAGGGCGTCTGCTCAGTCAGGTCATCGTCTTCCAAATTCCTGGCTTGGACCGGCTGATGATTCTGACAGATGCCGCCATTAACATTGCTCCAAACCTTGAACAGAAAGCCGATCTTTGCCGAAACGCCATAGAAGTCGCGCATGCTATTGGGATTGCGAAACCCAACGTGGCGGCGCTATGTGCCCTGGAATTCGTAAACTCGGAAATGCCAGCAACCCTGGACGCCGCGGGCCTCACCCTGATGAACCGGCGCGGACAATTGACCGGGGCTTATGTCGAAGGGCCCATCGCTCTCGATGTTCCTCTGAGCCGTTTCGCTGCTGATAGAAAATCCATTGACAGCCCCTTGGTTGAAAACACCGACATCTTCCTGGCCCCAGACATTGAGGCCGCCAATATTCTTTACCGCTCCATTCTCTATTTTGCCAAGGGAGAATCCGGAGGTGTGGTTGTCGGTGCGAAGGTTCCACTCATCCTGCTCTCACGGGCCGAAACCCCGGAAACCAAGCTTTGTTCGATAGCCATCGGCATCTTGCTCGTGCAGAATACTAAATGACTGACAACCTGCTATTTCCCTGATGAGGGTGCCCAATCCCGGCCCTGAAGAGCGTGCCCTTAAACCATGAGAGACGCTTTGAAATTGGGAGACTTAGAATAGATGGAAAAGAAATCCAAATGAAAATCTTAGTCGTTAATGTCGGCTCAACATCACTGAAATTTCGACTTTTCGACATGAAGGACGAAACCGTCGCGGCGGTAGGCAAAGTGGAACGTGTGGGCAGCACCAAATCTCCGGTCTCTTATCAATTGGGAAGCCAGCCTCGAAGGGAGGAAGAAATCGAATGTCCGAACCAGCGGGTCGCTATTCAGCATGTGTTGAAGATTCTCACCCATCCTTCTGAAGGAGTCTTGTCCGCTTTAGATCAACTGGATGCGGTCGGATTCAAACCGGTTCATGCCAAAAATATCGCTGAGTCAGTGATCGTGACCAATGAAGTGATTCGGGCTATGGAAGAGTACATCCCGGTGGCTCCGGCGCACAATCCACCTTATATCGAAGCCTTCCGAATTTTTCAGGAACTTCTTCCCAATAAAACGCTCGTCGGTGTATTCGAGCCGGCATTTCACCGAACCATACCAGATTACGCGCGCACCTACGGTATTCCATATGAATGGTCGGAAAAGCATGCGATCCGGCGCTATGGATTTCATGGCGCTTCGCATCGATACATTTCGTGGCGGGCTCCCCAGCTGGTGGGTCGTCCTGCGGAAGATCTCCGAATCATCTCCTGCCATCTGGGCGGAAGTTCAAGTATTTGTGCCATCAAAGGCGGCATCTCGATCGACACGAGTATGGGGTTTTCGCCACAGTGCGGTCTTCCCAATACAACGCGAAATGGTGATCTGGATCCCTTCATCTTGCTTTATATGATGGAGAAGGAAGGGATGACAACCGACGAGATCCGCACGGCTCTCTCCAAGAATGGCGGTTTGAAAGGAATTTCAGGCTTGAGCGGAGATGTTCGCGATCTTGAAGAAGCCGCAGCCAGTGGAAATGCCCGAGCTGATTTAGCGCTTAAAGTCCTCGCTTACGAAACCAAGAAGTACATCGGCGCCTACACGGCCGTATTGGGAGGGTTGGATGTTTTGGCCTTTACCGGAGGAATCGGTGAAAACTGTTGCAATGTCCGGGCAGGAATTTGTAGCGGGCTAGAATGCCTGGGGGTTCGGCTCGACCTTTTGAAAAATAAACTTCGCGGCCAGGACGGCATCATTTCCCGGGATGACTCTCCCGTCAAGGTCCTTGCCATACTCGCCAATGAGGAATTGGTCATAGCCCGTGAAACGAAACGGTTATTAGAATCAAAATGATCATGGTTTCCCCCCGCCGCCACTTGGGCCTCCTTCTTTAGTCCGCTGGTACTACCGTATTGACAATACTTCCAATCCTTTCGATCCATATCTCCACCTGATCTCCAGCACTCAAAAAACGTGGAGGCTTGAATCCTAGTCCCACTCCCGGAGGTGTGCCCGTAAAGATCATGTCCCCGGGCTCCAATGTCAGGTAGTGAGAAATGAATTCCACTAGCTTGGGGACTTTAAAGATCATCAGACCGGCAGAGGAATTTTGACGGACTTCACCATTGACGTTACTTCCCAGTGTCAATTCGTGCGGATCTGGTATCTCATCCTTTGTCACAATGACGGGGCCTGTCGGTGCAAATGTATCGCTGGACTTGGCTCTCAGCCACTGCCGGTCAGATCGCTGAAACTGGCGTTCGCTGACGTCGTTGCCGCAGGTGTAACCAAAGATATAATCGTAAGCTCGCGCTTGCCGGACGCGCCGGGCACGCTTTCCGATGACCACGACGAGTTCTGCTTCATAGTCGAGCATGGTTGAGTTTGGAGGAGTGATAATATTTTCTAAAGGGCTGATGAGGCTGGTTGGGAATTTCGCGAACACGATCGGCTCTTCAGGGATCTTTGACCCGGTTTCGGCGGCATGATCGGCATAATTCACCCCAATACAAAAGATCTTCGGGCGTTCCGCTGTGCAGAGAGGCGAAGAAACTCGAACGTCGCGTTTCAACAACACCGCTTCTCGGGGCGAGGCTTTCACAATTCCTCTGGCTTCTTCCAAACCCTCGTCACCCCGCTCCAGAAACGCTCGCATCCCGGTAGGCATGGCTGCATGAGCCAGATGGAAATCCACTAAGTGATCCGAATCCAATTCCGCGCCAATCGACCGACGCCCCTTCTCCGTAAAAGCCAGAAGTCTCATCCCCTTCTCCTCTCGTGGGCATAGACAAACGGTGTATTAAACCCTAAAGGGGAAGTTAAGTCAAAAGGACTCATTATTCACTGTTCATTTCTCATTTTCCATTGGGAAGCTTAAATGAAAAATGGCAAATGGGAATTGACCAATGACAAATAGGATTATTGCAACGCGAAAGACATCCTCCTGTAGCTTGACGCCTTCTGCCCCCTTATCAAGGGACTAGTTATTCCCCTCCACGATTAGGGGGGTTTGCTCAGGCAGGTCTCGCTTTGGGTTCAATTGTATGCAGGAATCGGGATCAGGCCGTTTTGGTTGCTGTTCCCTGGATCTTGATGAACAGCTCGGCAAGGGGTAGGTCGGAAGGTTTCGTAATCTTAATATTCATGTCACTGCCGCGAATGACGGAGACGGGATATCCTAATCGCTCGATCAGGCATGACTCATCTGTGGCATAGAAATTTTCTGCTGTCGCCTTTTCAAATCCCTCTTTCAAAATGTTGTACCGAAATGCCTGGGGAGTTTGAACGAGAACTATTTTGTCTCGAGGCAGTGTCGTCTCAACAAGATTCTTCTCAATCTGCTTGACGGTATCTGAGCAAGGGAGGGCCAAGATCGCGCTTCCAATGGTTTCGGCTTCCTTTATGACGGCCTCGATGAGCGAAACTTCAACAAAGGGGCGGACGGCATCGTGAACGACTACGATATCCGTATCCTCTTCAACCGCCTTAAGCCCTGCGTAGACTGAATCCTGACGGTGAATGCCTCCTGGAACAAGCTTCACCAATCGAGACAGACCCTCTTTCTCAACAACCTCTTGAAATTGCAATAAATCAGGTTTCCGGACAGGAACGATCACCCGTTGTATCAAACGGCAGGCCTTAAACTTCTTTAGCGTGTGAACAATAATCGGATGGCCCGCCAAAGAGAGAAACTGTTTGGGACTGCTGGCCCGCATGCGCGTGCCGGTCCCAGCGGCGGGAATAATAGCAACAACTTTCATTGATTCACTGCTTCCGCTTTAGTGTGGGGCTTTTCTTCGTAACGACCGAAGATCATCTTGCCGGCTGTGGTTTGAAGAACACTCGTCACAGCCGTGTCAATGGTCTTCCCGATCATTTTCCGGGCATTATCGACAACCACCATTGTTCCGTCATCCAGATATGCCACGCCTTGATTATATTCTTTCCCCTCCTTGAGAATGAACACCTTCATGATCTCGCCCGGCAGCACGACTGGCTTCAACGAGTTAGCCAGCTCATTGATATTCAATACTTCGACACCCTGCAGCTGTGCCACTTTATTGAGATTGAAATCATTCGTAATAATCTTAGCTTCCATCTGCTTGGCCAGCTCGATCAACTTCAAATCCACTTCGCGAATGTTGGGAAAATCACTCTCGACAATCTGAACACTGATCCCGGACATTTTTTGAATTCGCTGCAGGATGTCCAATCCACGCCGTCCCCGAGCGCGTTTCATGGAGTCGGCGGAATCTGCCACCTGCTGTAATTCTCTTAAGACAAATTGGGGAACGATTAAGATTCCATCGACAAATCCGGTTTCGCAAACATCGGCAATTCGGCCGTCGATGATGACACTGGTGTCTAAAATCTTATTGGCCTTTTTCCCTGGGCGATCCCCCCCAAACAATCCTCCCAAAGCCGAGAGATTGAGCAAGTCTCCCTTATTCGCCCCTGAGACCAGTCCCACATAGCCCATGAACAGAAACAGTCCGATCGCAAGAAATGAAAGCGTATGCGGTTCAATGGAAGTCTTTGCCAGCATCCCAGCGATCATGGTAGCTCCCATGATTCCAAGAGTCGATCCAACGGCTGCGCCAATCAAACGCTTCAGGGAGGCCTTCCGCAGACGGGCTTCAAACAGGATAATTGCGAGCGCGGCCAGACTTCCGTAAATCGCTGACAAGAGAGGGTTTAACCCAAAGGGGCGGAAATAATAGGCTGTTACAACCATGACCACTGCAAAAATAGTCCGAACAATTATGATATCCAGCAAGGTGATTCCCTCCTTTCTCGAAAGTGAGTCTTATGAAGATATTATCGAATAAATGGGGTTCTGAAATTAGCCTGAGGAATTTCTGAAGTAAATTTATTAGTTTTGCCATTGACTCTTCCTCAGTGAAAAAGAACTTCCAGCGCTTCTTGAACGGATCGCACTGGAACCAGCTCAACGTCTTCCTTAAATTCACTCTTGCCTACCCCGTTGTGAGGGATGAGACAACGTTTGAATCCCAATGAAGCGGCCTCTCGAATTCTCAGATTCGCCTGACCCGTTGACCGCACTTCCCCAGTCAAACCGACTTCGCCAAAGATCACAGTTTCCGGATCGACGACAAGGTTCCGATAACTGGACACAATAGCTGCCACAATCCCGAGGTCGGCGGCGGGTTCACTGACATTCAGACCGCCAGCGACATTGACGTAAACATCGCTCGTGGCGAGATGGAAGCCCAGCCTCTTCTCGAGCATGGCCAATAAGAGTGAAATCCGGTTGGGGTCCACCCCTGCTGCCATACGTCGTGCGCTCGGATAACTGGTATCACTCACCAGAGCCTGCAATTCAACAAGAATAGGCCTCGTCCCTTCGATGCAACCGATTACAACTGAACCGGACGCCCCTAAAGGACGTTCAGCAAGGAAATGTTTTGAAGGATTATCGACGGGTAGAAGTCCATCGCTCGTCATTTCAAACACACCCAATTCGTTGGCTGCCCCGAAACGATTTTTTATGGATCGAATGATGCGATGGCTATGATACTTTTCGCCCTCGAAGTATAACACTGTGTCAACAATGTGTTCAAGTGACTTCGGACCAGCCAATGAACCATCCTTAGTGATATGGCCTATCAAGAACGTGGGAATTGATCGCTGTTTGCTCAGAAAGAGGAACTGAGTCGCTACTTCTCGAACCTGACTGATTGACCCGGGAGAAGAACTCAGTTTTTCGGAATAAGCCGTTTGAATGGAATCGAGAATGATCACACCGGGAGAAATGGACTCTATACCCTCCATGATCCGCTCGAGGCAAGTCTCGGTCATCAGGAACAAATGCTCCGGATGCAGCCCCAGCCGTTCTCCACGCATCTTGATTTGGGTTTCCGATTCCTCCCCAGATGCATAAAGGAGATTTTTCCCTCCCAGTTGCATGGTACTCGCAGCCTGTAAGAGAAGCGTCGATTTGCCAATACCCGGGTCGCCCCCGATGAGAATGAGTGAGCCGGGGACCACTCCGCCGCCAAGCACGCGGTCAAATTCGAGAATTCCGGTCGAGAATCTCTGATGCTCCTGCACAGAGACTTCGAGAAAGCGGACGGGGCGTGAGATTTCCGAAAGGCCTACGGCATGTCCACTTTTAACGGAGCCCGAATAGAAATCCTCGACAATCGAATTCCATTCTCCACAGTCCGGACACTTTCCCATCCACTTGCTTACACCATATCCACAGTTCTGGCAGACGAAGGAAGATTTTGGTTTAGACATCAGAGTCTAGTTTTTCAGGGACAATTCTACTAATCCCGAATCCCGAAGTTGCGTGAGCATCACTAGGTGGAGCGGTCGCGTGGGACCGCTGTCCCCCCGCGCACGCTCAATGAACGCGAATCCCACCAGACAACGCAAAACCAACTTCAGAATTCGGGCTAATTGGAAGACCCAGACGGTGTGGGGTTCTTAGCTCCGATAGACGCGTGTCACACGTCCGCCAATTCGACAAAGAATCTCATAGGGAATGGTCCCAGCCAAAGCCGCCATTTCGCTGGCTCCCATCTCTTCTCCACCCTGCCGGCCGATCAAAACGACTTCATCGCCAATTTCAACCCCCGTCACGTCGGTCACATCGATGGTCGAAAGATCCATACTGATCCTGCCGACGATAGGCGCTCTCTGCCCTCGAACTAACACCGCCCCCTTATTGGAGAGGATGCGCATAAAACCATCGGCATAACCCACAGGCAATGTAGCAATTTGGCTATCCCTTGTCGTGATATAACTGTCTCCATAGCCAATGGTTTTCCCTTTCTTTACAGTTTTGAGTTGCGCGACGCAGGTTTTAAAGCTGAGTACCGGCCTGAGGCTTGCTAAAACGCCTTCCCAGTTCACTTCCCCTGAATTGGAAACGCCGTGCAGCTCTCGGCTTCCTATGGGATTGATCCCGTAGAGAATCAGTCCCGGCCGTACTGCATTGAACCAGCTCTCGCGGAAATTGATCATGGCAGCGCTGTTGGCGGCGTGACACCAAGTCCCGCGAGCGGTCTCTCCCAAATGCTCCAAGAGACTCTTGAAGCGATCGAATTGCCGCCGAGTTGAAGGACTCTGGATATCTTCAGCGCAACTGAAATGCGTGTAGATCCCGTCACAGTGAACCCAACGACATTGGGAACACTGTTCGAGAAACCGCACCCCTTCTTCCCAGTCGATTCCGAGCCGCGACATCCCGGTATCGACTTTCAAGTGAAACTGGCAGGTTTTTCGTAGCTTGGAGGCCGCAGTCTCCAGTCTTAAGAGCATCTCTTGGTTGTAGACAGTAGGAATGAGTTGGTGCTGAATGATCTTCTCCTCCTGACCCTCCCAAAAGCCGTTCAGAAGAATGATGGGAGAGTGGATCCCTACATTCCTGAGGACCAGCGCTTCCTCCAGAATAGCGACCGCAAAGGCATCCACCGCGGCTTTCTCCAGGACTTGTGCAACAGGAATCACACCATGACCATATCCGTGAGCCTTGACAACGGCAATGATTCTGACTTCACGAGGCAGGAAACTGCGAATGACTCGATAGTTCGATTCCAGGATCTTTAAGTCGACTTCAACCCAGGTTGGACGGAGACCTTTCAAAGATTCATGGGAAATCATTTATTCCGTTTCGCGGTATAGATTTTCAAAACGAGTAAAGCTGTCTATGAAGGCTAGCTTGATCATACCGGTTGGGCCGTTCCGTTGCTTACCGATAATGATTTCCGCAATTCCCCGATTCTCTTCGGTAGGCTTGTATTTTTCCTCACGAAAGATAAAAAGGACCACATCGGCGTCTTGCTCAATTGAGCCAGATTCGCGCAGATCCGAGAGTTGGGGGCGATGATCGCCGGTTCTTTGTTCCGGGGCACGGCTGAGTTGGGAGAGTGCCACCACGGGAATATTCAGTTCTTTCGCCAGACCCTTCAGTCCCCGGGAAATGGTGGAAATTTCCTGCTGCCGGTTTTCATAACGTTCTTTTCCACCGGACATCAACTGCATGTAATCCACAATCAGGAGATCCAATCCATGCTCGGCTTTCAACCGTCTCGCTTTGGCCCTCGTTTCGAGGAGGCTGATTCCCGCCGTATCATCTATAAATAACCTGGCCTTAGAAAGTTCTCCCAAGGTCCGGGTAATCTTAGTCCATTCTTCTTTGCTCAGGTATTTTCCGGTTCTGAGTTTTTGGGAATCAATATGGGCCTCTGAACAGAGGATACGCAGGAGCAATTGCTCACTGGACATTTCCAGACTGAAGACCCCGACCTTCAGCTTATCTACAATCGCGGCATACGTGGCAATATTCAAACTGAACGCTGTCTTTCCCATAGAGGGCCTGGCCGCAATGATCACAAGATCCGCCGGCTGCAATCCGGAAGTCAACTCATCAAACTTCGTGTAACCGGTGGGGATTCCGGTCACCATCGACTTGCGTTTTGAGGCAATTTCAATTTTCTGCAAAGCTTGTTTGGCAATCTCGCTGATGGGCTGGAAGCCGGTACGAATCTTTTCTTCAGCTAAATCAAATATCGCCTTTTCGGCTGTATCCAGAATCTGGTCGACATCATCTTGCTGGTCATAGCACGAATTGATAATTTCATGTCCCCGCTTAATCAGTCTCCGCAGAGTTGCTTTTTCACGGACAATTCGAGCGTAATATTCGAGGTTCGAAAGCTTCGGTACCCCATCAATTAAGGACGAAACAAAAGAGCGGCCACCCACGGCCTCCAAGTGCCCGGCATTCTCGAGTTCTTCGGTTAAGGTGAGGAAATCAATGGCTCTGGACTTTTCTGAAAGGCCCAACATCTGCTCGAAAATTAGCCGATGGTTGGTCAGATAAAAGTCGTCCGATTTCAGTAATTCGACGGCCTGATTCAAGAGAGAATTCTCGAGCAGGACAGCGCCCAAAATACTGCGCTCGGCTTCGATGCTTTGTGGTAAACCTCGGTCTAACGTGAGGTCGGCGGGCATACGCTTCGTTGTCTTGAAGAAACCAGTTGATGGGATCGTTAGCGGAATGAAATGCAATTTCGGCAGAGCCATGCAGGCCTCTGCGGATCTTAAAGAACAGCCCCCAAGGGGCTATTCTTCTTTAAGAACCTCTACCTTAACAAATGCTGTCACTTCACGGTGGAGTTTGATGGGGACATCGAATTGCCCAATGGATTTGAGCGGTTCATGGAGATCCATCTTCTTGCGATCGATATTAAAGCCTTTCGCAGACAGAAGCTCGGCAATGTCCATCGATGTCACCGAACCGTATAAGACATCATGCTCGCCGACTTTGCGACTCACCTGGAGGACAAGCTTTGCCAGTTGTTGCGCGAGCAACTCGGCTTCCTGCTTTTCTTTGGCTTCCCGCCGGACAGCCTTAGCTTTTTCCTGTTCGACCAAGCGGATGTTGGCAGGATTCGCGGTCACCGCCAAATTCTTGGGGAGGAGATAGTTTCGGGCATAACCATCACTTACTTTGACGATGTCGCCTCTACCTCCGAGTTTCTCGACTTTTTCTCTAAGAATGATTTCCATTTTTGAACATGCTCCTGGTGAATTCAAAAGGCCAAGATAGAGGATCGTGGGGGATCATCACTCCGACACGAACGGGATCAAGGCAATGTTTCTGGCCCGCTTAAGCGCTTCCATTAACTTCCGCTGATGAGGTGAACAAACTCCTGAAATTCTCCGGGGCAGAATCTTTCCACGCTCCGGGATGAATTGAGTCAGCAGTCTCGTATCTTTGTAATCAATATAATCAATCTTTTCCACACAAAACTTACAGACCTTTTTCCGTCTGATGAATTGGCGTTTCGGGTGAGTGCCTGGTGTGCTCGTTGTCCGTCTTACAAATGCCATAGAAAAAACTCCTCAATATTCTTACGGGATGACTTAGAGGAAAACAATACTTCGTGCGTTTTGATCAGATCGCTGGGGCTGCGGCTTCCGGGCTCGTCCCTGCAGTCTTTTTCCGAATCTTTTTGAGACGGGCAGCCTTGATTTTCTCCATCCGTTTCAAATCCTCGTCAACTCTGACAGAGATATAGCGTATCACAAAATCGAACACGCGGAGACGCCGTTCAAACTCTTTGACGCACTCCCCGCCAGCATTGATTTTGAAGAGGATATAGTTGCCTTCTTCCAATTTGCCGATCCTATAAGCCAGCTTTCGCCGGCCCATCTTTTCGACACCCACAATCTCCCCCTGAAAGGCTGTCACGACGCCTTCCATTTGGGAAATCAGTTTGTCAATTTCCTCATCAGTGGAGCTGGGATTGACTATAAACATGATTTCGTAATTTCTCATCACTCATCTTCCTTATCAAGCTTCTGCATCGGCCTATTGAGGCAGAGCACAGAGCGGGTTTAATTAAACTGGTTCATTGCAGCGGTCACACCCTCGAGGCAGATCGCTTTTACGGCTTCCTTCCCCCGAACAATGAGCCGATCAAAATCTTCTCGGAAACGTTCGGAGATAGGAGCTAACACGTACTCGGCAGCTTCAGAAATTGCAACATCCGGCGCAATGCCGAGCCGCACTCGGATGAAATCGTCTCGAGCCAGAATTTCAATGATCGACTTCAAACCGTTATGCCCTCCAGCACTACCCTGGCTCCGAATTCGAATACTTCCCACAGGCAGGGCCAAATCATCACAAACGACAATCAGATCAGAAATTGCAAACGAAAATACCCGGCACAACGACTCGACGGCTTCACCGCTCAAATTCATATAGGTCTGCGGCTTTGCCAGAAGCAGTTCCCACTCCTCGAGAGAACACGAGACAATTCGACTTCCCTCAGCGTCCTGCCATTTCCGTGTCGCGCCTAAATCCGCGGCCAGCAAATCCACCACTTCGAATCCAAGATTATGCGGCGTCTTTGCATATCGTGGGCCGGGATTCCCCAACCCGACGACGAGTTTCTTGCGATTCATCTATGGCAAACGGTATCCTCTTGCCGGTCACTTGACTACTTCTTCTTTTCCTCCGGCTTCTTCTTTTCTTCAGACTTTTCTTTTTCCTCTTCGCCTTCTTCCTCAGTCGCCACCTTGCCCTTCTTGATGACTTCAGGCTCAGCAGGCGCTTCCGCGACGGCTACTTCCTCGACCTTTTCTTCCTTCGGCGAAACCACGTGGGCAACGACCAATTCCGGATCCGACAAGATCTTGAATTTGGGATCCACTGGCAAATCCGAAACACGCACATTGGCGCCAAGCGCGAGATCCGAAATATCAATCGTGATGGATTCCGGAATGTCTGCCGGCAAACATTCGACTTCGACTTCCCGAAGCACAAACTCAAAAATACCGCCTTCAAGCTTAACCCCTTTGGCTTCGCCAGTGGCGATTACGGGGATTCGGACTTGGAGCAGCTTGTCCATTGCAATTCGCACCAGGTCGGCGTGCAAGAGGTTGCCGCTCACGGGATCAAATTGCCAGTCTTTCAGCATGACGCTGGTCGACTCCCCGCCTTTAATATCGACGGTGAAAATCGTGTTGTATCCCCTGGAGGAGTGAATGACCGCCGAGATCTGTTTTGGATTAACCGAGAGGACGATGGAGGCTTTTTGATGTCCATACAGCACAGCGGGAACCATTCCCATTCTGCGCAAAAGCCGGGCAGCATTTTTGCCCCGTGTGGTTCGCACTTCAGCCGTTACATTCGATAAGGCCATGTTTTATTTTCCCCTTTACTTTCAGTACCAGTCTCTGATGGTTTGCTCAGCTATCAGCATTCCAGCACCTATCATGAAGTTTTGAATTCCGAATTTCGTACTCCCTAAATAAACAAAGAGCTGACAGACGATTCGTCGTGAATCGATTGGATTGCTTTGCCCAGCAAGTCGGCCACACTCAGGACTCGAATCTTTTCCACGTTTGACGCCTTGGTTGAAAGCGGAATCGTATCCGTCACGACCACTTCCGTGATACCCGACCGCCCGATCCGTTCAGCCGCCGGTCCAGACAATACCGGATGGGTACAGCAGGCGTAAACGGCCTTTGCCCCCTGGTGGAGGAGAGCTTCGGCAGATTTTACCAGGGTCCCAGCTGTGTCAATAATATCATCCACGATGATTGCAGTTTTCCCTTCTACTTCGCCAATGATATTCATGATCTCCGCAATATTGGCTTCTAAACGACGCTTATCAATAATTGCGATACTTGTGTTCAACTTTTTCGCATAGGCTCGGGCGCGCTCAGTCCCTCCGGCATCGGGGGAAACCACAATTAAATCCGACAGATTCAACTTGTTAAAATAATCCACCATCACTGGAGCAGCAAACAAATGGTCCACGGGAATATCGAAAAAGCCCTGAATCTGCGGCACATGGAGATCCATGGTCAAAACACGATTGGCTCCAGCCGTGGAGATTAAGTCTGCAACCAACTTTGAAGAAATCGGGACCCTCGGTTTGTCCTTTCGATCCTGACGCGCATAGCCGTAGTAAGGAAGGACAGCGGTGATGCGCCGGGCCGATGACCGCTTGAAGGCATCAATCATCACTAGCAGTTCGACGAGTGTGGTATCCACCGGACGACACGTCGGTTGGATGATGAAGACATCCTCCCCACGAACATTTTCAAGAATTTGAAAATAGACTTCACCGTCACTGAATCGAGTAACCGCCGAGTGCCCCAATGGGATATCCAGCGAGTCACAGATCTTCTCAGCCAGGTCCCGATGCGCAGTTCCCGTGAATATCTTCAGGTCGTCGTCTTTCAAAGATTCAATACTCTCCTCTGGAACCTTCCAAACTCGGGCGACGTCTGATCAATCTGGTTCGCTTGAAGCTGCCCTCTCACCTTACCATCCCGAATGCTCTCACCGGTCCCGCATGAAAAAATTTAAGGAGAAATCCCAACGTTGAGGACCTTTGTCGCCTGATGCTGCGATCCTCGACAACTGCTCAATACCTCTTGGGGTTTTCCGAGGAAAACGACCAGTGAGGAATTACCAGAGGGGTGTCTGGAGGGACCATTTTGGCTGGGGCGGGAGGATTCGAACCTCCGAATGCAGGTGCCAAAGACCTGTGTCTTACCGCTTGACGACGCCCCAATTTCAGGGAGAAGCCTCAAAAAAGCTTTTCAGAAATTCGACCCGATTCAATGTGCAACTTTCTATCAGTCGAATCTCCCTGGCTTCCATCTTAGAACGCGCCTGGAAGAGCTCTTTTCTGGTACCAAAAACCCCGAACAAGGCAGAACCGCTCCCCGACAATCCTGCGCCCCTTGCCCCTGACTTTACCAGTAACTGCTTGATTTTCTTGAGCTGAGGAAAATCCGAAAAAACTACCGATTCAAAATCGTTTCTCAGAGACAGCACTCCGCTCAAGCTGTTCAGGTAACCTGAGCAGAAGCTTGGAATCTTACCGAGGCTACTCTTCTTTGTCAACTTCAAACTCAAACGTGAATAGGCCGCGGCTGTTGCAACAGGAAAGGAAGGAACTACCAGTAAAATGTGCTGTTTGGGGGAATCTTGAAGAGGGTAAACTTCGGCCCCTGTCCCGATACCTAAACATCTTCCGCCCAGGAAGAAAAAAGGGACATCCGACCCAAGTTCCCCTCCCCACTCGACCAGTTGACTGACAGGCAACGAACGATCGTAGAGGAATGACAAGCCACGAAGAGTCGCTGCCGCATTGCTGCTCCCGCCTCCCAATCCGGCACCGACCGGAATTCTCTTTTCCAAATATACCCTGACTCCACCTCGGATCTTCAATTTGCGGAAGAACAAGCGAATCGCATCGCAGACTAAATTACGTGAAGGGTGTACATCCGGGGAATTCGAAACAAATTTTATGCCCGGCTCTCGGCGCTGGGCTAAAACAATTCGGTCATGCAAATCAATCGATTGAAGGATGGTCCTGATTTCATGGAAGCTGTCTTCCCTTTTCCCTAGGACCTGCAACCCAAAGTTTACTTTAGCGTAACTGTGCAGAACGACCTGCTGATGTTTCACTGCTCCCCTCGCCGACACTCATCAAACCACAAAAAAAAAGCTCAATCCGCAGACTGAGCCAAAGGAAGTGGCAGTTTTCTCTGCCTGTCGAGCCATGCCGAGGCAAGGCTCTCACGGCTTGAGGCAGACCTCTTATTTTTTTTCGAGCTGGGCCAGTTTGATTTTCAGCTCTTCAACCTTCTTTTGGATTTTTCGGCTCTCCTCTTCATCCTGACCAAACGCCAAGGAAAGCTCCCATGCGACGCGGGCTTGTTCATACTGCCCTTTTCGATAGTACAAGTCCCCCAAATGATCATGAACCGTGGGATCTTTTCGAACGCGATCAGATGCTTTCTTGAGGTATGTCTCTGCTTCGTCGTTCCGATTCAACTTGTAATAGACCCATCCCAAACTGTCAAGATAGGCGCCATTGCTAGGTTCCTGATCGACCGCCTTCTTGATCATTTGGAGTGCTTCTTCCAGCCGGATGCCTTGATCCGCAAGCATGTAGCCGAGATAGTTCAACGATGCGGCGTGCTCAGGATTGCTTTCCAGGATCTTCTTAAAGACCGTTTCCGCCTTTTCAAATTCCTTTTCCCGCTCGTAAATCGATCCCAGCATAAAATTAAAGGTTTCACTGTTCTTAAAATACTTCTCAGAGCTCAAAAGCACGCTCTCGGCATCCTTAAATTTCTTATCCCGTTGATAAATTTGTACCATCGCGGCATACACTTTCTGGTCATCTTCTTTGCCGGTCAACATGCCTTGTAGCATTTTGATGGACTCGGCAGACTTTCCGCTTTCTGCCAGCACATCGGCATAAAGCATTTTGAACTCCTGATCATTGGGGTATTCTTTCAGCCCTTTTTCGGCGAGGGCAAGAGCCTTGTCGAGCTGTTTGGCAGTCCGGTAAGTGTCAATTAAATAGCTGTCCGACTTTGAAGCATTTTCTGCAGACAAAGTTTTTATCTCTGCGAAATAAGTGATCGCCTGGGGATACTTTTCTAACTGCTCACTGATGTACCCCGCATGTGTCAGGAAAATGGTTCGATTTTGGATTTCTCCCGGCGTATAAGTGCCAGCCGGCTTTTCAATGAGTTTGAGTAACTGCTGAAATCGTTCTTCCGCCTTTTCAAATTTCCCGAGTTCTTCATAAAGGGTGGCCAGGTAGAAAGAAACCTCCAGGTTCCCAACCAGAATGGAACTGGCCTTAGTCAACTCGCTCAGGGCCTTGTCATAATCCTTCTTTTTCCGGTAGATCTGGCCCAGGCGAAAGTGAGAATTCCCGTCATCGGGATCGGCTTCCAAAATCTTAAGAAACTCCGTTTCAGCCTGTGCATCCTGATTGTCTTCAAGCAGGGTGTAGGCGAAACCCTTGCGCAAGTCCAGATTATCCTCATCTGCAGCGATGGCCTTGCGATAGGTCTCAATGGAGTTCTTATAGTCCTTCAACTGCAAGTAGGCAAAGGCCATCTGTTCGAGGACACGAGGGGAATTCGGATTGACTTCCAGGGCCTTCCTAAACACATTAATGGCCTCATTGGTATTTCCCTGGTCGGTATAAATCTGGGCCAACGTGGTCAAGCCGGATTCAGAGGAAGGGGCTATTTCCAGGAGCCTTTTGGCAGTTTCGATCGCTTTGTCAGAGGCGCCGTCATAACGGTAGAGCAGGCTCAAGATCAATAA
Organism: uncultured Acidimicrobiia bacterium; assembly: GCA_963810905.1. GTDB lineage: Bacteria > Acidobacteriota > Terriglobia > Versatilivoradales > Versatilivoraceae > CAWBAT01. Next base: position 577,687 of record CAWEPG010000002.1, read on the forward strand.
TGAACTCGTATCTGTGGGCTCCAATTGGCAAATCTTCTCATACTCCTGGATCGCCTTCTTGAGGTATTCACTTGAACCCGCCTGGCGGCCAGTCTCTTCATTCCGGATGATCTGGTAGTAGATACTTCCTAAAAGGCGGTGGGCTTCCAGGTTACTCTCATCAATTTTGATTGCGTTTTCTGCCTCCTGAATCGCATCTCTGACACGCCGATGGCGCAGGTAGGCGTTAGCCAACTCGATATACAGGTTGGAAGATTTCGGATCCTGTTGAACTGCCTTCTTATACTCTTCCAGAGCCTTTAGAAAGTCGCCGTTTTCGTCCAGCAGCCGGGCTTGGCTGAAATGATAATAAGCTGCCGCCCGTGAGCTGGATTGGGCTTTGTCCTCATTTGACTTTTTCTCCCCCCCAGTAACGAAATGGTTGGGTAAATCATTAAATAACAGAGCATCAGCACACGTAGATGGCCGCTGGCTCTCCGGGCAATTCGGGGTTGTATTTTCATTCGATAGGATCCTCAGTCCGCATAAGAATTATCCCATGCAGGTTTTGGCTAGTCAATGTCTGAAATGCCTCATTCCAGTCATAATCATAGCCATTTGATGTTCATCGGCAGCAGCAGTGACTTCTCCATCTTTAAGCGATCCCCCGGGTTGGATGATGGCTCGAATTCCAGCTAAAGCGGCTATGTCCACCCCATCGCGAAACGGGAAGAAGGCATCGGAGGCCATGACACACCCTTTGATGGGCAGCCGCGACTTGCTTATGCCGAGCTGGGCGGAATCTACCCGGCTCATCTGTCCGGCGCCGATTCCTACAGTTTGCATTTCATTCGCATAAACAATAGCATTCGATTTCACATGTTTGACGATTCTCCATGCAAATGAGAGGGCTTGAAACTCTTCTAGACTTGGCTCACGACGTGTAACCACCTTCCATTCTCCCTCCCCGGTATCAGTCCGATCTGCCTCCTGAACGAGCAAGCCTCCTTCTACTCTCTTGTAGTCAAAAGGATGAAGCTTTACGTGATCTTTTTGATACTGGATCAAGCGTAGATTTTTCTTGGTTGCTAACAACTCCAGGGCCTCGTCAGTATATCCCGGCGCGATGATCGCTTCGACAAAGGTAAGAACCACCTCCTTGGCAGTATCTTTGGCAACTACCTGATTGAAGCCAAGTACCGAACCAAACGCAGACAACGGATCGCATTCCCTGGCACGAATATAGGCTTCTGACTGCGAGTTTACGGAAATGCCCACGCCACAAGGATTGGTGTGCTTGATGATGGAGGCACATGGAATCGAAAATTCTCTAGAAATCTGAAAAGCGGCATTGAGGTCCAGGATGTTGTTAAATGAGAGTTCTTTGCCTTGAAGTTGCTTGGCATCTGGCAGTATCGAATCAAAAGACGTCAACTCGCGGTAAAAAGCGGCCTTCTGATGAGGATTTTCTCCGTACCGGAGATCGCTCACTTTCTCCAAAGAAACGTACATCTTCTCCGGAAATCCCTGCGTGAGCTTGAACTCGCCATCCTTATACCCGAGCCGGGATAAATAAGAGGAAATCGCCGAATCATAGCGGGCCGTCAGGGCAATCGCTTTCTGAGCCAGACGAAACTTCGACTCCATTGGGAGCGACAATTGGTTTTCTTTGAGTGCTTCCAGAACCCAATCATAGTCTTCCGGCTGGACCACCACCAGGACATCGTGAAAATTCTTAGCCGCGGAGCGAATCATTGCCGGACCCCCGATATCGATATTCTCAATGATCTCGTCAAATGCGGCTCCGGGTTTGGCTGTCGTTTCCTCAAACGGATAGAGATTCACCACCACCATATCAATCGGAGCAATGTCGTTGCTCGCCATTTGCTGTTGGTGAACCGGATTCTCCCGGATTCCCAGAATTCCCCCATGCACTTTGGGGTGAAGGGTTTTGACGCGCCCATCCAAGATCTCCGGGAAGCCCGTGAGCTCAGAAATCTCTCTGACAGGGACATTGACCTCCTTAAGGGCTTTGGCCGTCCCACCAGTTGAAACAATCTCAATGTTCAGGGCTGCAAGTCCCTTGGCAAATTCCAATATCCCTTTTTTATTGGAAACACTGATTAGGGCCCTACGGACTGTATTCATGGGACGACTCCTTTAGTAAAGACCACGCTGCACTTAAGCAAAACTGAGGAAATAGATGCGAACCGATCAGAACCGTTATGAGCCAGGACGATTTCGAGATTCGCGCCGCTGTGCAGAATTTCGGCCAAAGCTGCTTTGACTCTGAACAGAACTCTTTCGGTGCTGGGTCAGCGCTCTTTTAGAAATGCCCTAATTCTGGCTTGAACCGGTTAGCAGTGGGCTCCCTGCCATGTCGCCGTTCGCCTCTCGCCAGATCCAGAGCCACAATCTGGCCAGATCATTAACCGTGTGCGAATAGACCAGCGACAGAACCCCGAAAGGTGGAGATTTTGGATCTAGGGGAATTGTCAGGTCAAGCGGTGATTTATTGAAAAAGAATTCTTTGTACCAACGCGTAACGAGAACCCTGCGACTGCGAATTGCCTGCAAGAGTTCCTTTACCGAACCCGAACCGCGACCCAACTCGGTAGAATCATATACTACCCGTCGAAAAGAAGGAGTGTTGTTTTCAAGTCCGGACTTTAGCGAAAGAAAGTTTTCCTGAGCGGGTTCTTCCAGGTCAGGAAGATTTAATAGGAGTGTCATTTCAGCGAGCAAACCAAGCTCCTCCATCACCAAAGAAAAATTGGGTCTCGCACCACGAAGAACTTTTACGATCCCTTCGAGATTGGCCAATATTGTTTGCTCAAGCAACTCACGCCCCTGACTATCCAAGAAAGGTTGGGGAGAAAACCGATTTGTCCCAATGACAAGATTCGAAGAGTATTTTGGAAGGAAGCCACGGAAAGAGTGAGGCATGAGCTGAGCTGCATCCTGTGCAATCTGAGGAGCCGGATTCGGCCGTCCCGATGCTTCCGATGAGACCGATCCATTGCCAATGAGCACGAGAAGAAACCAATATAAAAAAAACCTTCGAATGGTTGTAGTGGGGGTCTGTGACCGCCGTTTTCTTTTCATTTCAATGGCTTGGCCTGCGCTCATAGAGCGCGGCTAAATCTTCTCACAAGTTCAAGGATAAAGGGGTTATGCCCTCTGGGGGCGGGTAGGATTCCTCAGCGAAGCCCAGCCTTCGTGCGCGCCTTTGATTGCCACGGAAAGAATCGTCAATTCTTCCCTTTGGCTACTAGCCTAACTTTGCCGGATTCTACTGAAATAACGTAACAGACCGAATCGCATTTGAACTGGCTTTTAAGCTTGGCTGTCTTTTCCAAGAGGAATCTCTTAAAAGAGTCAAATTGCAAGGTTTCAGGATTTTCTCCGCACTCACGTTTAGCCTCAACCAGGCTTTTGAACAGGTTTTGAACCTTTTCGTCCTCGGATTCGGGATCCTTACAAATGAGCTGACAGATCAAGCGGTCGCCATTGGTTTTTCCATCTCCCAGAGTTTCAGGATCCGGGAACACTGACGCGCCATAGCTCAGTTTCCCTTCTTCCTTATTTTTTAAATTGCGGCGCCACAATTCGCTGTAAGAGTGAAATCTGGCGACCAAGCTGTTGTAGCGGAAGCGCTGGGCGAAACTCGTCTTGCCGAATTCGCCATACCGCTTGATCATGGTTTCGATGCGCCAGCGAAGCTCAAAGGGCGCCTTTTTCGAGCCCCCGCTGAAGAAGATCTCGTATTCAATCTTCAACCTTCGAATCCCGTCTTCGATTTCGTTGAGTCCCTGATCAAAATCTGCGTTAAATGGTGCTGATGATGGCATTGTAGCGGTTAATCTTTCCTTCGCTCAATGTCCCTCTGCTCCCCTTGCAGCGGGGATTCTTAAGGGATCAAGATCTGTTTGAGTATGGTCATAAGCTGCTTGGATTCGAGTGACGACTCATTTTTCATCTTATCTTCGCCTGATCGAACGGGTCAACGTGAAAGTTGACGACTCACGGGCTCTGTGATGAAATTCGGACTATGAAAGAGCCCTTTACGAACCCTTTGCGTGCAATCCCTTCGGTTGAGAGCCTTCTCGAACACCCGGAAATCTCTCAGCTGATCGAGCAAACGAGCCGTACCTTTATCGTCAATCAACTCCGGCATATTCTCCATAGGTTTCGGCAAAAACCTACTGAGAGAATAGAGCAAGTTTGGACTCAAGCTGAGATTCTAAATTCTATCTTGCTGATTCTAAAAGGATCTGTCTCGAGCTCAACGACTCCCCGATTGAGGCGGGTGATCAACGCGACAGGAGTGATTCTCCATACCAACTTGGGTCGGGCCCCCTTGAGTCCGAAAGGGATCAAGCAGTTGCTGGAGACAGGAGCGCATTATTCAAATCTTGAATACAACCTCGAAAACGGAGAACGAGGCAAGCGGGACGTTTTTGCAGATCAACTGCTCCGGGACATCCTTGGATGTGAGCAAGCCATTGTCGTCAACAACTGTGCTTCAGCCGTTTTCCTTGCTCTAAATACCTTGGCGGAAGGTGGAGAAGTGCTGATCTCACGCGGAGAATTAGTCGAAATTGGAGATGGCTTCCGGATTCCGGATATTTTGAGAAAGAGTGGAGCTATTCTCAAAGAAATAGGAACAACGAACAGGACTGGAATTTCCGATTACGTAAACGCGTTGACAGATCGAACCCGACTCATTCTGAGAGTCCATCAGAGTAATTTCAAGATGATTGGGTTCACGGCAAAACCGTCTCTAGAGGAACTTTTGAATCTCTCCACCGAGAAAGCGATTCCGCTGTTGGAAGATCAGGGGAGCGGCTGCCTAATCGACATGAAATCAGTTGGGCTGGGAAACGAACCGACTCCAAGAGCAAGCCTTAACCTTGGGGTTCCTTTGGTCTGCTTCAGTGGCGATAAGCTGCTAGGAGGCCCCCAAGCGGGCATCATTGCCGGGAAGACATCCTGGGTGTCGCAACTTCGGCGTAATCCTCTTTTTCGTGCCCTTAGGGTCGATAAACTCACCTTGACGATTCTTGAATCCAACTTGATTTCTTACTTGAAGGGCAGTGAGCGCGAAGAGGTTCCGGTATGGCGGATGATGGGAATGAGTCTCGAGGAACTCGAAAATCGTGCGGGGGCCATTCTGAAGCGGCTCGTCTCAATAAGTTCGGATTGGGATATCCGAATCATCGACGGAGTCTCGGTAATCGGAGGTGGCTCGGCCCCTGAAGCGGGACTCCCTACGAGATTGATCGCAATCCGCAGTTCCAGTCATTCGACGAATCAACTGGAATCAGAACTTCGGCAGACAGAGCCTCCGGTGATTGCTCGCGTCGAAGACGACCAACTCCTGCTCGATTTGCGCACGGTTTTCCAGGATGAGGAGGATGAACTCGTCCGGGCGCTCAATAAACTGATGAAATTTTCGGAATCCGCCGTGGGGGAGCACCAAAGTTAACTCCCCCGCCAAAACGAACCCGCGCAGCCCTATCGTACCCGCTCGAGATACTTTCCCTCATTGGTGTCAACCCGAATTTTCTCACCTGTGTCAATAAAAGGTGGCACTTGCACGATCAGGCCGGTCTCCATCTTGGCAGGCTTGTTGACGTTGGAGGCCGTAGCACTCTTCAACCCGGGTTCAGTTTCGACAACAACCATTTCCACGGACGCAGGCAAATCAATCCCGATTGGATTCCCTTCATAGAACTCAACCTTGATCTTTATATTGGGAATCAAATACAACACGCTGTCTCCCAGCACTTCTTCATTTAAATGAGTCTGCTCATAAGTCTCGGTATTCATGAAATAGTAATCGTTCCCATCCTTGTACAAGTACTCCATCTCATGCTCATCCAGAGAGACCTTTTCCACCATGTCGACAGACCTGAACCGGAATTCGCCCATGGCGCCATTGCGTAGGTTGCGAAGTCTGGCCTGAACGAATCCGCGCAGGTTTCCGGGTGTTTTATGAATCGCGGAAAAAACGGAAAAGAGTTCACCATCCTTCTTGATAAGCATTCCCCTTCTCAGGGCAGTTGCCTGAATCATGCCGTGTTCCTCCTGAAACTTGTCATTTAGATTTTATTGTCAATTCCTTTAGCGTTGCAATCTCCCTTGCAGGCCATGCTACCGTTCGCAGCATTCTCTCAAAGCGCTAGGGGACGTCGGCTGCAGCGATTCCGGGTCAATCAACAAGGAAAGGCACGGAACTCGTTCTCTACAAAAGCCCGCTATCATTTCACAGGCTCGGGAGCTTGCTTCCGAGTCTCCACCGCGGAGGATGGCCGTTCTTTCATCTCGCGCATGAGCGCCTCTATATCCCCTGCTTTTCGAGGCAAATTCTTGGAGAGCAATTCATAACCGGTCTCCGTGACCAGAACATCGTCTTCTATGCGGACTCCCAGGTTCTCTTCGGGAATATAGATGCCGGGTTCCACCGTAATCACCATTCCTGGTTCGAGCGCCCTATTCAGATCTCCAACAACATCATGAACGTCAAGTCCCAAGTGATGACTCACCCCGTGGATAAAATAGCGTCCGAGGGAATTACCCTGGCGATCTTGTCCATGAGTATTGATGTATTCATAGGCAGTCTTATAGATGGGACTGTCCCTCCCAATCTGAACGCCCGGCTTTACTTGCTTCAAGGCTGCCTCTTGAGCTCCCAGGACAATGTCATAAATCTCTCGTTGCCGTGGACTAAACTTTCCCCCGACGGGGTAAGTCCGAGTGATATCGGCAGTGTACTCTTCGAATTCAGCTCCAACATCGACGACTACCAGCTCCCCGGTTTTCATCATCCTGTTGTTTTTGTCATAGTGTAAAATGCAAGAATTCGGCCCAGAGCCTACGATTGACGGGTACCCCGGCCTGCGCTGCTCCGAGGTGGTGAAATTCGTATTCCAGTGCTGCTTCAACTTCATATTCGTAGCGGTTGTCAGCAATCGCCAAAGCTGCCGCCCTCTGACCGGCCAAGGTAATTTCAATCGCCTTTCTTAACAAATTGATCTCTGCGTGGGATTTCCTTATCCGAAGTGAAGCGATTTGCGACGCTGCATTTCTGATCTGCGAAAACGGAAATAGCTTCTTCAATCGTTCCACCTGCATATCCTCGAAAGTCGGATTGTCTCCATGAGAATGCGCAGGGAAAACAGTATAGATCACTTTTTCCGACGCACACAATCGGCCTAATTCAAATTGAAAATGATTATTTGTCAGAATTCGTTCGATTCCCAACATCTCCTCTGCCTCGCGTCCCGCTTCCAATCTGGGCCCCGTCCAGCGCTCCTTGTCCGGATTTTTTTCCGGGACGAACAATGTCTCCTTCTGCTCTTTTGAATTCGGAGAAAGAACAAGGATGGCGCCCGGCTCGGAAAACCCGGTCAGATAGTAAAAATCCTTCCTCACGACGAATTCGTCTTCTGTTTCCGGAGCGTTGAAGACCACGGTAACCCCGTCATGGACTCGATCCAAATAAAGTTGCCTTCGGGCCTTATATTCTTCCTTAGTGGCCGAGATTGGCACGGGAAGCGCCAGACTAGACCAAAGCCACAGCAGCCCACCGAAACAAACCATCATCAGATACTTTTTGGACATGAGCAAAAAGGTCCCGCAAGTTAAAACTCAACTGGGCGCCGGCTTTCCTCCTCCGGAGCCAATTGCAGATTGTCAAATGGAGCTGTCAGTGCGGAATCTTCGAACTCAGGAAGCGCGGCAGATTGTTCTGAAAGAGAGACATGATCCCTGTGTAGATGAAACCGACGACAAACAACATCAAGAAGGGGAGTGTGGCGTAGTTTTCATTCGAGAACGCATACATCACGGTAATGGCGAAATAGACTCCCAAAAACAACTCGAGATACGGCGTGTATCCACCTTTTCTGCGGTAATTCCCGGATGGAAGAGGATTCTGCTTGGCCGAATCGATGCAATATTTCGGGGTTCGATTAAACGAAGTCTTGATACCCAAAATCGCTTCCATCACAGCTCTGGAATTGCTCACCGAAAGTCCAATCCCGACTGACATCATGAACGGTAGATATTTAAACCTCTTTTTCCAGGAATCGGGATAAAGCTCGCGCTGGGAAATCATATAAAACGACGAGACGGACATCGTGGCTGCCATGAACAGGGGCAGGTCGATCAGCAACATCTGAAACCAGCCCTGATAAAAACGGACGATCATAGCCGGCAAAAAGATGAAGGCAAAAATCACCATAAGAGGGTAAGAACAATTTGCTGTTAGGTGGAAAATCGCTTCGGACTTGATCTTGAGCGGGAGGCTGCTGCGCAGGATCTGAGGCAGCAACTTAATCGCAGTTTGAACCAACCCCTTCGCCCAGCGAAATTGCTGGTTCTTGAAGTCCGTCATATCAACCGGCAATTCGGCCGGACACATCACATGGGACAGGTATAGAAATTCCCAGCCTTTCATCTGAGCCCGATAGCTTAGATCGGTATCTTCCGTCAAAGTGTCATGCTGCCATCCCCCGGAATCTTCGATGGCTTCCCGTCGCCAAATGCCTGCCGTACCGTTGAAGTTAAAAAATCTGCCGGAGCTCGATCTTCCTCCATGTTCCATAACAAAATGTCCATCCAGAATCATCGCTTCAACCTGGGTTAGGTGGCTATAATTCCGGTTGATGTGACCCCAGCGGGTCTGAACCATGCCAATTTTGGGATTGGTAAAGGAATGAATAGTCTTATTGAGAAATTCGGGGTCCGGAACAAAGTCAGCATCGAAGATCGCGATGAATTGACCCTTGGCTGTCTTCAATCCATTCTCAAGCGCCCCGGCTTTGAAACCTAGCCGATTGTCGCGATGGATGAAATGGATATCGACTCCTTCTTTCCTCCAGGACTCGACGGTCTTTTCAGCGATAAATTTTGTTTCATCGGTTGAATCATCAAGTAGCTGAATTTCCAGCAACTCTTTCGGATACTGGATTGCTGCCACGGAATCCACTAGGCGTTCCACAACATACATCTCGTTATAGACGGGCAATTGGATGGTGACAGTGGGGAGTTTTGAAAATTTTTCAGGCTCGGAGATCGGCTTCTTGTTTTTCAGATACAGATAGACCAATTGATAACGATGCAAGCCATAGATCGCCAGAATGACCAAAATGGTAAAGTAGGGAACCAAAATCAGGATGTCAAAAGTGTCGAGGGCGTAGTAAGCCCTGGTATGATCGACAAAATACTTATACGGTCCAGAGGGGACAAAAAATCTTTTCAAATGATAGAAGAGACCTTGTCCTAATAACCCAAGCATCGTTCATTCACCTTCAAAAAATCGATCTGTCAAATCAAATTCTCTCTAAAGACTCACTGAGTATGGAATTGAACCCGGTAAAATCGCCCATTCAGTCTGTCCAAAGCAACAGAAAATATACCTTTGCTCCTCCGAAAGATCAATCTCAAATTCTTTCCCAACTTCAGTTTATCGGTTTGATGGGCTGGGGCTTGGCCTCCTGCCTAGGGTATCTTCTTTTATACAGTTTGGGAGACTTAAGGCAAAAGGTCCCAGAATTTTTGTTTTACTTTCTCCTATTGGGAGTTATCTACCTTATTTCCCTTAAGATAGCGAACATTCGGGGGAGTGGTTCGAATTCTCCCAACCTCACCCATTCGTCTGCTTCAGATCCGCCTCCTCAGGGGAAGGCACTTAACACCGTTAACCTTTCCGAAGATGCGACCACCCCTCGGAAGAAAAACCAGCTGAGGGCAATGAAGATAGTAAATGAAAGAATTATTAAACTGATCATTTTTTTCGCCATCGTGTTTCGACTGATTATGTTCTTTTCTCCTCCTTCTCTCTCGGATGATGTCTATCGTTATGCATGGGAAGGCTCTATTCAGATTAAGGGGTTCAATCCTTATCAAGTAGCCCCTCAGTCCGAGCTCCTTAGAAATTACCGCAATGCAACCTGGGAGAAGGTGAATAATAAAGATGTCCCCGCTATTTATCCTCCGTTCATGCAACTCTTCAACGCGCTGACTTTTTTTCTCTTTCGATCGGTTTGGGGGTTCAAGCTAGTTTTCATCGCATTGGATCTCTGGGTCCTTCGGATTTTGTTTTTGCTCCTTCAAGCCAATCAGAAAGATCCGCTACAGATCATCGTCTATGCCTGGAATCCCTTGGTTATCGTCGAGATTGCAGGGAGTGGGCACCACGACGTGCTGGTGGTCGCACTGCTACTCCAATCCCTCTGGTTCTATCAAAGAAACTTAACCTACAGGTCGCTATTCAGTCTGGGCACTTCGCTCCTCTGCAAATGGTATCCACTCGTGACAGTCCCTCTCTACTTGCGTAAGATCCCATGGGGGAGGTTCTGGGTTCTTCCACTCATTCTCTTCACGGGTAGCCTTCCCTACGTGTTTGCAGGCCCCCATTTGTTCAGTGCGCTCTGGCATTACCGTCAGAAGTGGCGGTTCAATGGGTTCCTCTATCAATGGCTTTCTTCGCTGCTCCATTCAGAAGCTTTCGCAGAATCTATTCTCCTGATCTTATTCCTGAGCGTGCTCGCTTATAATCTCAGGCGCCAAACAAGTCTCTTAGAACAGTCATACTGGATGGTCGGCATCACGCTGCTCTGCAGTCCCAATTTGTTTCCCTGGTATGTCGTTTGGATTGTGCCATTCCTCTGTTTCTTTCCCAATCCCGCCTGGCTCCTGCTATGTTCCACGATTGGCCTCTCTTACTATGTGCTGATCGATTGGTGGACGCTGGGAGTATGGCGTCAAAATCAGTCGATACTGGCGCTACAATTCTTACCTTTTTATGGGATGATGCTGTGGGGCTTGGTGGGAAAATTCCACTCCAAGCGGGTTTAGAACTATAGACTCTCCGCTGCTCCGGCCGGAGCCGCTGGCCCCGGACAACGGACCGGGAGGCCTCTTGCTGCTATCTTATGTCGCGACAGGCGTCCTTGCCTCTCGTCGGCAGAACGAAACGCCAAGAGCGCCAAGAAAAGAGGATCCACAGCGGGCAGCCGCCTGATCTTATCCTACCCGTAGTTCTTCCGCATGGTTTCTGGCTACCCGCTGCATGCCGTCGCGCAACAAAATCACGCTCCAATTGATGATCAAGCCCAAAGACAAGCTGATAGGCCGATTCCAGCAACCCGGGCCCCAAGGCGCGAGGCGCCTTGAGTGCAGCGTAACCATATCCTGAGCTACTTCATCGGCGGACATGAAGGCTCCTACTCTTGGCGAACTTTGCGTTCTTGGCGTTTCCCAATTCTGGGTGTCATCGGCTCAACCGAGGATCCCGGAATGAACCCATCATCCAAGCTTAGGTTAGCGCTTATGGGGCAACGCCCCCCGGCAAACAGGCCTGTTGCTACCGTCTTTTGGGGTCAAAAATTACGACCGTCACCTACTCCCACTAATTCCTCACGGGACAGTGATCGTTATTGGCTCCGATTCGCGAGGCTCCCGTGTCGTTAATACGGCACTGACTTCGTAGACACCTTGCGGGAGCTCATCCCTGTTGCTGTTCTTATAGTTCCAGAAGGATTCAAACCGCCATTCTGCTTCGGGAAGGATGGCCACGTTCCGTCTTACCCGGGAATAGAAACTTCCCTTCGACCAACGCCACACCTCTTTCCCGGTCTCTTTGTCCCGAATAATGAAATCGTATGTCTGACTGGTGGTGAAGTTGAGGCTTAAGAAACTTTCGGTCGGGTTCTTCACCCGCATCACTAGGCGCGCCTTTGAGCTGCTTTTCTCGACTTCGAGCCTGATCTCTGGGTCGGCACGGCTGACTACGGGCCCGCCACGATTAGCTTCCTTGGGCGATTTCTTTAGATCCTCTCGAATGACTTCCCCGTAGTGCTTTACATTCACGTCGGCTGCTCTCAAATCGAAGCTTTCCGTCCCCCATTCGTGAGTGATCAGAATGGCGGTGACCCCGATCCCCTGGTCAAACACCATTTCCATGCCTTGATCCTCACAGTCTACACACGTCATGTAACTTAAACGGCTAACGACGCGTTTACCTTTTTCGTCAACAGATGCATCGAATTTAGCATCCAGACCGGGGCCAAGCGGAAGTAACGCCAGCTCTTTTCCCTCAGCCAAATATAGGAGCCGCTTTGTATCGGGATCATACCGCACGAGCACATTGCTGGCATTCTCCAGACGAGGGACGAAAGGGAGTCGATTAAAGACATAGTAAGTTTTCCATTTGATGATGGAAGTGTTGATGATCTGAACGACGATCTGTTCCGACTTCTTGTAACGACTATCCGTTTTTACATAGATCCACCGGTCGCCAAGATGCATCGGGAAATAGTCGGGGGGGAGATGATCAACGATTTGAGGGGCGGAAGCCCCTGAGCTTGCTTCCTTTTGTTGCGGCAGTGCAAACAGGCCAGGAACTAGCCCCAAAGTGAAAAAAAGGAGTGCACAAACCTTACCTCTTAGCCGGCGGGGAGAAAGATTCAAGGCGAGGCCGCCACTCCGCCACAAGATCCATTTTTCAAAAGATAATAATGGGGATGACCGCCTCAAGCAAAAGTTAGCCGATATACTCATAACACGGTAATGACAAGTTGTTAAACTCGGATAGGCAGCATCTGGGGAGCCCGTTCTGCGTCACAAAAAGCCTTTCTCTCCCTCGTGGGGAAGGGATTGGGGATGAAGAGTCCGCACGATCTCAAGATTCAAGTTTATGAAAACTGAATTTAGAAAACCGTTAGTCTCTAGTAACACGGGCAACGGTCAGAACGTTGACTCGACGACACCCACCCCTCTTTAGAATCGTAGCACATTCATTGAGGGTTGCTCCGGTAGTAAAAACATCGTCCAAGAGTAGAATGTCGCGGTTGGCAATCTGGGCACAGGGAGAAACTTGAAAAGCTCCTTTCAAGTTCATTCGGCGTTGCCGGCGTGATAGACCGGCCTGAACCTCGGTCGGTCTCGTTCGAACAAACCAACCGGACTGAACCGGAAGCCGGGTCAAGCGGCTCAACTGCTTTGCCAGTTCAGCGGCCTGGTTAAAACCTCGCTCTCGCTCACGGGTTTTATGCAGCGGGACAGGGATAATGACGTCTGAACGGAAACCATCTGGAAAAGAATGATAAACAGCCTCAAGATGTCGTCCTAAAGGGCGCGCAAGGCTGAGATGGCCGCAGTATTTAAATTGGTGAATGATCTCTTTCAGCGGATCGTTGAATGGTGAATAGGAGCGAGCAAAATCGAAGGCAAAGAGCTGATGTCTACAACTGCCGCAAAGGGCACCTGGTTCGACACATTTGGAAACAAAGGGATAGCCACAGACTACACAGAAGGGATCCTCGACGGCTTTGACCTTGTTCCAGCAGTCTTCGCAGACCACACCGAGGGCGGATTCGCCAACAATCTTACGACATAGTCGACAAGTACAAGGAAAGATAATACTCAGGAGGGAATCAACAAGCGGCGTTATCGTTCGGGATACTGTCTTCAAGCATCGTTCCGCGCGGGCCGGGGAGAATCCCGGAGCCTCATTCTTCTTGAAGTAGACCTTGTTCTTGAAGTTCCTGGCAAGCAATGCAGTGTCTCGTCCAAGGAACCGCTTCCAATCGCTTCTGCTGAATTTCATTTTCGCAGGCAACGCAAGCGCCGAACTTTCCGTCCTCAAGCCGTTGAATTGCTTCGTCTATCAATTGAAGAGTACTTCGCTCATTACTGCTTTGACTAAACAGAAACTCCTTGGTATAGGAGTTGGCAGCCTTGTCGGCAATATCCTGCGTCGCATCCTCATCGGCCTCACGCCCATATTGCTCTGTTTTCGAAACTGTTTTGAAAAGTTCAGTTTTCTTATCCAGAAGTTTCTTCTTGAAATGTTCGTATTTTTTCGATTCCATTCTTATCAACTCCCAGCCTATGGATTGGGTGCGATGACGCTACCATTCCACAAGGAATGGTAACACTAAAATAAAACGGAGTATTATAGCCATTAAATTGGAAAATACAAGAACCTTGTTTTTTAAGCCTTTCCGAGCTGCCCGCCTCCCCTCACTCTATTAACGAACGAATTCTTGACATTTTCAAGCTGAATGGTCCTTTTAGTTATGATCTAATAATTTTAGATTGTGTCCTACGGGGAGCTAAGGTCTACTTCGGAGGGAACTCATGACTCATCGAGAACGGGTGTTGGCGGCGCTCGATCATCGGGAACCGGATCGAATACCTATGGACTTGGGCAGCGCTCGTTTCACCGGCATGGTGAAACCCGCCTACGAAAGGCTTTGCCGTCTTCTGGGTTTCGGCGAAACCGGCCCGATGGTTGACCGGATGCAGCAGCTCGTTGAAATGGACGAACGGGTGCTTCAGTACCTGGATGTGGATGCCAGAGCTTTCGGTCAGAATCCACCCGACAGGGGTGGCGACCTGGATCTCGATGAGGAACGCTGGTTGGACGAGTGGGGTGTGATTCGACGCAAGCCGCCAGGTTGCCATTTTTACGAGATGGAAACGAGTCCACTTTCCGGCAACATTACCCCTCAGCACATCGCTCGCTACCCTTTCCCCGATCCAACCGATCCAGGCCGTTTTCGTGGTTTGCGGGAAAAAGCCAAGCAGCTTCACGAACAGACCGACTATGCAGTGATTTACAACGCTCGCTTCCACGTCGTCCACATGACGCAGTATCTGCGCGGATTTGAAAATTGGTTCATGGATTTAGCCCAGGACCAGAATCTTTTCCTGTGTTTGATGGAGGCCGTTGCGGAAAATCTGTTCGAGCTAAACCGCAGAGCGCTTTCAGAAATAGGCGAGTTCATCGATATCGTCGCCTTTGGCGATGACGTCGGCCAGCAGGATCGTCCTGTTTGTTCGTTGGCCAATTATCGCAAGCTCATCCGACCCTATCACGAGCGTGTGTTGGACATTATTCACAGCAAGTCCAAAGCCAAGACGCTCTACCACAGTTGCGGTTCTGTTTATCTATACCTCAACGATTTCATTGATATGGGAATCGATGCCTTGAACCCCGTTCAAGTGACGGCAAAAAACATGGAACCTGGGCGACTGAAGCGGGACTTCGGAGATCGCATTACGTTTTGGGGAGGAATTGACAGCCAGCATCTTCTCCCCCAGGGATCCCCTGACCAAGTCCGCCAGGAAGTCCAACGGATGTTTGAACTCATGGGCAAAAACGGAGGCTATGTCTTGACCTCTGTCCACAATATCCAGCCGGATGTCCCCCCGGAAAATGTCCTGGCTCTCTTCCAGGCGGGCCGGGAATGTGTTTATCCAGTGCATGCAGGGAGTCGAGCTTAGCTATTAACATAGATCTAGACTCAAAATTCAGAATACCTCCCCCGCTCTCGTTGCGGGAAAGGGGCTGGCTGGTGAGGGGAACTCTACAATCTTGCACACCACCCCAATTGAGTAGAAATATCCATGGGGGGGCGTTCAACCGATTACTTCTCCAGATGCGAATTCCTAACCCAATTTCAATTCATCGATAACCGTGTTCAACAAAATTCTTTTACTTGTGGTAGGGAATATGGTGGATCATGGTAAAAGCTCGATAGACTTGCTCCAGCAAAAAGAGCCTGACCATGTCGTGATTGAAGGTCATGCGAGATAGAGAAACCAAAAGGTTGGCTCGCTTCCGAATTGCGGGTGAAACTCCGTTGGGTCCTCCGATAACAAACACCATCTTCGCCAACGAACGATCTCTGTAAGTTGAGACGAGGTCGGAGAATTCTTCTGAAGTGTAGGACTTCCCTTGAGGGTCAAGGAGAACTAGAAAATCTTCCGGCTGGATTTTAGCAAGAATCTTCTCCCCTTCCCGGGTGATCAGACCATTGGGATCATCTTCTGGATTAGATCGAATTTCAATCAATGACAATTCACAGAAGTGGCGAAGCCTTTTCCAATAGTCTTCGATCAGGCTTTGAAGAGAACGGTTCTTGGTCTTGCCAACCCAAAGCAAGGTGATCTTCACTGAAGAGTCCACTCCTCCGCTGGATTGGTAGAACGCATGCGCGGGAGCACGCCCTTAACCCATCCCAAAAGGAGATTCGAAAAGAACTCCGCCTTCAAAATAGAATGAAGGCTTGAATCGCCTTCATCCCGCAATCTGCGGGGGGATGCCCTGCCTGAAGAAGAAAAGGGTGTTTATACAGCCTCTGGGATATCCATTCGAGGGACATCTCGCCACAACCGTTCCAGATTGTAAAAAGTCCTAGCCTTCGGCAAGAGTATATGGACGATGAAATCGGAATAGTCCAACAGAATCCATTCCGCCTGACCATACCCTTCAATATGATTCGGGCGTCGCTGCATTTTCTTGAGGCTCAGCTCGATCTCGTTTGCAATCGCCTGGTTTTGTGGAGCGGATGTTCCAGAACAGATGATAAAGTAATCTGTAAACGACCCAACTTTTTTGAGGTCTAATAGAACAAGATCAAGCGCCTTTTTATCCTGCGCTGCTCCAATGGCTCGTTTCATGAATGGATCGTTTATTTTCAAGTTTATTTCCTCAACCTTCTAAGAATCATGCACTCCGGTAGAGTCCGACCTTTTCAATATACTCTTGGACTCCCTTTGGCACAAAGCGGATGATTGAACGTCCCTGTTGGACCTTCTGCCGAATTCCCGTTGACGAAATGGGACTGGAAAAGGAGCGAACCAAGTACATGCCGTGATCGAGCGGTTCCTTCCTGCCTGAGACGCGACCTCGCGTCAAAGGCTTCCACGAAAAGGATTGGTAAAACGGGTGACCTAGCTCATTTGTTCTGAATCCCGGACGCGCAAATACCAGGAAGTTGCACAGCGATGGGAACTGTTCGTAATCCTTCCAACTCGTGAGTTCCAGGAAGGCATCCGAACCGATGATGAAAAATAATTTCCCCTGGGTTCCCGCATAACGCCTGAAATGGTGGATCGTATCAATGGAGTAAGATTTCCCGGGTCGATCGGCTTCGATACTGGACGGGACAAAGTGTTTCTGTCCATTAACTGCCAGGGCCACCATGGCATGGCGATCAAGAAAGTTGGCATGGGTCTTTTCAGATTTGTGCGGCGGATGAACAGATGTGACAAAATGCACCTGGTCCAGAGACGCCAGCTCCAGGGCAATCTTGGCAATTTGCAAATGCCCAAGATGAACGGGATCAAAAGTCCCTCCAAAAATTCCCAGCCGCAAGTTCTGCACCACCATCCCGAAGTGTTCCTGTAGCGGTGGTTTATGACCACCGTCATTATCCGTCCCCCCTCCTTACACAAGGAGGGGGCTAGGGGGAGGTGGCCTGCCTGCGCTTGTATTCGCCCCTCATCCCCAACCCCTCTCCCGCATTGGGGCGAGGGGAGTTGTTAATTCATTGTTAGGCTGCTCTCCCGCGTGGAGGAGAAAGGAGCCGTTCTAACTTTTAATGTTGGTTCCTTAATGCTCAATTCGTTCCAACAATTGCGCCACTTTATTCTTCAGATCCTGAATGCCAACTCCTGTAGCTGCTGAGATGGATTGAAATTCAAGCCCCTTGCTTTTTGCAAGCAGTTTCAACTTTTCCAGGCGCTTTGGGTCATCCATGGCATCCAGCTTAGACCCAACCAAAATCATGGGTTTCTTTAACATCGTGTCATTAAATTCATTTAACTCCCGATTGACCTTCTCAAAATCATCCACCGGGTCTCGCCCGTGCTGGTCCGAGAGGTCCACCAGATGGACCAATAGCTTGGTTCTTTCGATATGCTTCAGAAATTGGAGTCCAAGTCCATGGCCCAGATGAGCGCCTTCAATCAACCCGGGCATGTCGGCCACAACGAAGCTCTTAAAATCTTCTAACTCCACAACTCCTAGGTTCGGCTGCAATGTTGTGAACGGGTAATCTCCGATTTTGGGCCGGGCCGCTGAGATTCGGGATATCAGCGTTGATTTACCGACATTTGGGAATCCGACCAGACCTACATCCGCCAACAGTTTCAGCTCCAGGCGGAGAACGCGCAATTCTCCGGGGAAGCCCGTTTCCCAGCGTCGAGGGGCTCGATTTGTGGAGGTGGCAAACTGGGCATTCCCTCTCCCTCCGCGACCGCCCACGCAGAACAAAATGCGCTCGTCGGGTTGAGCAAAATCGTGGACCATTTCCTGTAGATCCTCGTCATAAACCATGGTCCCGACAGGAACTTGGATAATCAGATCTTTCCCGTCGCGGCCGTGACAATTGCTCCCCATCCCATGTTCGCCTCGCTCTGCCTCAAAAATGTGCTTATAGCGAAATTGGATGAGTGTATTGTGCCGGAGGGTCGATTCGAGGTACACGTGTCCACCTCTCCCACCATCACCCCCGCTAGGACCTCCTCTCGGAACATATTTCTCCCGACGAAAGGCCATGCATCCGGATCCGCCATCACCGGCTTTGATGCTAATTTTTGTTTGATCTAAAAACATCTGACAAAAAAACAAATCCCCTGCCTAAGGAATCTTATCCAATAGAACAGGGGATCTTGGAAGCAAAGACTCAATTGAGTTGGATCGAAATACAGATTAACTAGCGGAAGGCGTGATGCTCACGAACCTCCCACTCATTCCTTTATCCCGGAATTGAACGACGCCAGAAACCTTGGCAAAGAGCGTATCGTCCTTACCGATTCCTACATTGAGGCCGGGCTTAAAGCGGGTCCCGCGCTGCCTTACCAAAATGGACCCTCCAGACACCCATTGCCCTCCGAACCGCTTCACGCCAAGACGCTGCGCGTTAGAATCGCGGCCATTTCTGGAACTTCCGACACCCTTCTTGTGAGCCATCTCAATCTCCCAGCAAAATTAACTTAGTTTGATATCATTAATTTTCACGGCGGTGTACGGTTGGCGGTGACCCCGTGTCACCTTGTACTGCTTCTTGCGCTTGAATTTGAAGATGATGACCTTTTTCGCCTTGGATTCTTCCACGACGGTTCCCAAGACCTGGGCCTTTGCAATCAAAGGATTGCCCACCGTGGCTTTGCTTCCATCGCTGATCAAAAGAACCTGATCAAATTCGACAACAGCCCCGGGCTCTTTTTCGAGCCGCTCGAGACGAACCACATCGCCAGGTGATACCTTGTATTGTTTTCCGCCGGACTTAATCACTGCATGCATAAGAACTTTCCCTCCCAACACAAAGAAACCGAAATTATAGGGAGGCGGTATAAAGTCTGTCAACCTTATTATTCTATCGCTTAGAAGAATAAAGGTGATGTCGGCCCGTTCAGGCTTGCAACGAAGCGGCCGCAAAGCTCAGCAAATCGTTGTCTTGCAAGGAGACTTCCTTTAACCGATCATAGGCGCTAGCCATCTGACACAATTGAACGGCATTGGGACAGTTCAGCTGAGTAGGGTCCGTCTTCCGCAGATATTTTAGGTATACATCAAGGGCCTCCTGCTGACGCCCCAGCCTGACCAGCAAATTTACCACGAGTTGAGCCGGGCTACTCCCAACCTGCTCGAGATCTGTCGCCTCCAATTTATTCTTAAAGTACCGAACGCCTTCTTCCGGCGAAATTCCCAGCAAAGTTCGAAAATAGACGGCATAATCCCCAAAGCCCTCAAATGGCGGTTGCCCCGCATATTGATACATAGAGGACAAGTGCGTCGCGTATTCAGCCAGCTCAAGTGCACGCCGGTGAGTTCCATCATTCTTTGAGTCAATACTCATTTGCAGAACGGATTGAATATGGGAGGTGTCGATATAATACGCATGATTCTCAAACAGCCACTCACGCCCGCCAACGAGTTGAGACACACTCTGGGCTTCGGGCGACTTCCCCTCCACCTGTTCAATGGTTCGCTTCAAATTTTCAAACAACTCGGACTCCAGCCGGCGGACCAGAATGGCCAAGCACTCTTCACGCCCCTCCACGCCCGGGTATTGCATCAAGCTACTGATCGCCCGGCAACTCCCATACTGGTTCAAAATAAGCTCGAAACCCTTCACAGGATGGACTTTCTCGTAAAAGGCAATCTCGACGATCGGCCCGATATCCTCGATCTCCTCGATTCGCTCAATGGCGGCAGCCACTGGAGCGGTCTCCCCAATCGCCCGAAAATACGGCCAGGCCCTGGGTATATTCCCGTCGGCTAAATACAGTGTCCCAACTTCTCGAGCGGCACGGATGAAACTCTCTTCATAGTCCTTGCGCTGTGGATCTTGGAGATCAAGCGGTCCAGTTTGAATCAGTGGCAATCCCATTTCGCACCGTTTTCGCATCAGCAAAGTCTCGAATAAATGGGGATATCTCTTCTCCTCGCGAAACTGTCCCTCCAGGAAATCAAAGACGGATTCAGGATCCCGTTTCGACAATAGACTCTCAAGCCGCTCAAATACATTTTCTGCCATGGGTCACCCTTGATGGAAAAACATTTCAAAAGACAGATTGATTCTAACAGTTTAATATACGGTTGCAATTTGTGTCATCTCCTCGTTGGCCGATCCGCCTTTAAGAATCCCGCCCACCCAACCTGCTGAGACATGAATTGGTCAAGCAATTCATACATGGGCAGGGGGAGACGGATGCTGAGATGTTTTTGCTGTTGCTTTGCACCCGCCAGCAGGCCACACTCACTCTCGGGCGATATCGGTGGCTACTTTTTTCAATCGTTTCATTTAATTTAGTGAATAGGATCCATGCCTCCAAGAAAACAAATCTACAAAGTTATCTTTTATAATCAGGGCAAGGTCTACGAGGTATACGCCAGGAGTGTATCCCAAGGGGGATTATTCGGTTTCATTGAAGTCGAAGGGCTTCTTTTTGGAGAAAAGCTGTCCGTCGTGGTGGACCCTTCGGAAGAGGCACTCCAACGGGAGTTTGCAGGCGTGGAGCGGACTTTCATTCCGATGCATGCCGTGGTCCGGGTGGATGAGGTAGAAAAACGTGGATCCAGCAAAATTCTGCCGATGCCCGAAACAGGAGGGAAGATCACCAGCTATGCCCACTCCAATTTACGCTCCCGTGAAAAAGGATAACTAAGGGAATTCGTGCGGCAGCACTGCACACCTACGGTAATTCAATGGGACATAGCATAATTCGCCAGAGCCCGAACATTCTCATGAGGTGTGTCTCTTACGACCTCACATCCCGCACTCACGATATAACGGCTACCCGCTTGCTGATGGCATTCCGCAATTGCTGACGTGATACTCTCGGGATCACAATTTCGCAGCACCCTAACGGGATCGATGTTCCCTAACAAGACCTGTCGTGCACCCATCTGTTCACGGGCCTCCCGGACAGGCACAAGGAAATCCAGGTCCACGATGTCGCACCCAGCTTGCCAATCCCGTCGAGAATTTTTCGAGTATTTCCGCAAATGTGCAGGCGGACCCGCCCGCCTGCCGCATGGATGCCGTCCACTAATTGTTTTTCAAAGGACCACACGAACTTTTCATAAATTTTGGGGCCCACTAAAGAGGCTGCGGCGTCACCAACACCGATAATGTCAGCACCTGCCTCAATCTGCTCTTTTGCGCAGTCGATTGCGTTATTCACCAGGAACTCAAAGAGGTCCCGAACAAAAGCAGGATCATCGTAGAAATCGACCATCAAGCGATTAATTCCCCGCAAATCAGAAGCCTCAGCACATGGACCTTCCACCCAGCCTTCCACAAATTTCTCAAGCCCGATCCGCTTCCGGAATAGCTCAATTCCTTGGATCCGATCATGCATTCGCCCGCCCCCCCGCGGATCGAGTGGTTGCAGACGGCTTAATTGGCTTTTCTCAGAAAGAAGCGCTTCACTTTCGATCAGGGCAGGCGGTTGATCCTCGTACCATTCTACGTTTGCCCCATAATCGGCGGCCTCCCGAGCTGGATCGGAAATTGTGGAAACATAATCAAAACAAAACTCCGAGGCAGTTTTGAGCTGGGCATCAACCATCACCCGATGGTCTCGGGCGTAGTTCCCATACTTCACCCCTAGTCGATCCGCCGCAAACATCATGGTAATCGGCATTAAAGGAAGATGATCCACTGCCCTGCCCTCTAACATCGCAATCACACGTTCTCGTCCTGTCATTCTCGCACCTCCCCAGCATTGCAATCAGCACGATGATACCACTCAACGGTCAACAGCTGAAATGCCTCTCCACGGTCAATCGCGGAGCTCCGCCCTCCACGCCTAATGTCTTCTTGAAGGAGCTAACGAGTCACCTGAATAGAGAGACTTTTACTTGCAGCCGCCGGGGCTGGCCCCTGGTGGCCATAATAACCCGGTACACAAGCTACCCCCTGCCTTAGTCCTCCATCTGGCTGCTCAGCCCGCATTTCTCACCGGGAGACCGGGAAAGCTGGCACCCCCTGGGACCGCCAGCATCTTGCCGGCTCTGTCCCTTCTCGCTGCCCGTCGCGGATTGGGTCAAATTCGGCGAAGATGCAGGCTGGAAGCCTGCGCTCCCAGGAAATCCAATTCGTGGTGAGTAATACGGGTTAGGGATAGGGGTAGGGAGAGCGTCGGGCTCCCCCTCCCTCCGAACCGGACAGGCGGCTCTCCCGCATCCGGCTCTCCAGTCGGTGGTTCACCTTCTCAAGGATTGACAGGCCAAGGCATGAGCTGCTACCAGAGAGAACAGCCCGTGCTCGGCAAAGAAGCGATTGGGCCAATGATGATGGTCGTTGCCACGCCCCCGGCCTTTACCTCCCGACCGTTTGCGCAGCAGGCTCCGAAGGCGACCGCGAATCCAGCGATCTTCATCTGGAAAGACGGTTTTACCGCTATGTTTGAAGTATTCAAACCAGCCCTTCAGTGTCCGGTTGAGGTCTTCGATGACGACCTTCAAGCTATGTCCGTTGGCGCGTCGCGTTTTGTCACGAATCGTGTCCCGAAATTTCTTCCGGCTCTTCTCCCGCGGCCATCTCCGGCCTCGGTCGAAGCGGTAACCCAGAAAGTCAAAACTTTCCTTCTGCGCATCCACAACCCGGGTCTTGACCGGATGCAAGGTTAGTCCCGCTGTCGCCGTCCATTCTCGCACCCGCTCCAAGGCTCGCTCGGCTTCCTCACGGCTTCGGCACAGCAGCACGAAGTCATCTGCATACCGCACCATCTCCACCCCGGCCTGTTCCATCTGGTGGTCCAGAGGGCTCAGGTAGAGGTTCGACAGCAGCGGACTTAGCACGGCTCCTTGCGGGGTTCCCCCCTCTGGAGTCCAGCTCTTCATGCCGTCCAGGATCTGTTGGTTCAAGAAGGCCTCCACCAGACCAAGGACTCGCCCGTCCGACACCTTCTCCGCCACCTGTTCCTTCAGCGGCTCGTGCGGGATGGTATCGAAATAGCTTTTCAGGTCGGCGTCGACAATCCAGGTGTAGGCCTGTTTCAGCAGACCGTCCACCCGGCGCAGGGCATCCTTGCACCCCCGGTTGGGTCGGAATCCGTAGCTCTGTTCGGCAAAGTCCCGTTCAAAGATCGGTTCCAGCACCAGCCGCATCGCCGCTTGCACGACCCGATCCCGAACCGTCGGGACCCCCAGCGGCCGTTTTTCCGCACTCCCCGGCTTGGGTATCCACACCCGTCGTACCGCCTGCGGCCGGTAGCTTCCCTCCCGCAGTTGTTCCGACAGGCGTTTGAGGTTCTTCATCAAGTCGCGCTCGAAGTCTTCCACCGTTTGGTGATCTACGCCCCCTGCCCCCCCGTTGGCTTTGACCTGCTGGAAACCCGCCCACAGCGTGCGCTCGGCATAGATCTTGTCCATCAAGCTGAACCACTTCCCTCCTTTGATCCCCTCTTCGAGGGCCGTCAACATCCGTTCCGTCCAGACCGAAGGTTCCACCCAGGCCCAACGAGCCCGAATCTCTCCGGCTTGTTTAGTCTCTTCCGACACTGCCGCCGGTTTGTCTTCCTTCTCTCTGTCGGTCACGTCTCCACCTTCCTGCGTCCCTTCGCTCCATCCCCGTTACGGAACTTCACCGCTACTATGGACGCTCTGACTCCTGCTGATCCGGCTCTTCGGTCCTCAACCAGCAACATGAACACCGTCTCTGCTGACCCGCAGGTCTCCCTGATTCACGTGTCTGACCTTCCGATCCCTCCGTCTCCAACCACCCCCCAGGCCCTCGACGCTGATTTCACACGCTACCCCTCATCTCGCCGAGTCTCCCGCTTGCGCGGGTCTAGGTTTCACCTTTCTCCAGCAGGCTCGCCGACTCTGACAGGCCGAATCGAGTTCGTTATCCTACGGATGGATCACTCACCTCCTGCAGCTCCCCACCCCGCCTCGCGGCGACGCAGTAGCAGTTGGTTACAGGCCGGAGAGCGTATGCCTGAAGAGGACTTCCACCTCTCCAATCAGACACGCTTTCAGGCGCACTGGAATGCGCGCTCCGCCGCGCGTTCATCGAGCGTGTGGGGCCACTGTCTTCCCCGCGCGCGTTCGAGCCTGCGTCGGGGGGACAACGGTCCCACGTACCCGCTCCATCTTTTACTTGCTCTTTCATTGTATCCCACTCCGTTTAGCCTCTTCGAGGATACTCTGGGTTGCGCTTGCCCCAATCCGAGTCGCTCCCAATTTCAGAACTCGCAGCAAGTCATCCACAGTTCTGATTCCTCCGGCGGCCTTAATCTGAACCGATTCATGACAATGCGTGCGCATCAATTTGAGATGGTGGTCGGTTGCCCCGTTGTAGGAATAAGTTCCGTCGTCTCGCCGGACGAAACCGTAGCCGGTTGAAGTTTTCACAAAGGCAGGCCGGTGGCTGCTACAGATTTCGCACAGTTTAATGATCTGTGCGTCTTCAAGGAAGTCGTTTTCAAATATCACTTTGAGGAACGCGCGATTGCCGACGACGCAATCATTAATCGCTTTGATCTCTGTGGATACATAGTCCCAATCTCCTCCCAGCACTTTTCCCACATTCACCACCATATCGATTTCGGTTGCCCCCAGCTGAACTGCCTCTTTGGCTTCGTTGACTTTGTTGGATGTAGTGCTGTTCCCGTGGGGAAAGGCAATGACCCCACAAACGCCGACTTGAGATCCGGCCAAATATGACTTTGCCTGAGGGATCGAATACGGCTTCACGCAGACGGTTGCGACGTCGTATTGCTTTGCCAGTTCGCAACCTTCGCGTATCCCCTGATCGGTCAAGGTCGGATGAAGCAAGGAATGGTCAATGGTCTTAGCAAGTGATTGTAAGCTGCTGGTCATCTTCATAATGCATTCTCTTTTGATAGTATGGCTTCAGGCTTTCGTTTTATTTTTTCCACACCAAACGGGATAATTATGTGAGGCTTCTTATAAAAGAAATTGTGTCGAGCGCCAGCTCTCTTGTCCTGTTTTCTGGCCGCTTTCTTCTCCTTCCCGTGCGAGGGGTATACAAGATTGAAGTATCGTCTCCCCTCTCCCCAACGCGGGAGAGGGGACGGGGGTTAGGGGGACCTCCATAGTCATTCATACTCACCACCCGAGAATGAACATGCAACGCACTCTACCTCACTGCTCCTCCGAATTAAGCCACGAAAGAAACTACATTGGAAGTTTCTTAAATCGGCGCTGTAATCTCTTACAATATAAATGATGCCTACCGTGATAACATTTCCTTCGTAAGTGAAGCGAGGTGCGGGTCGAATGAATTTGACCATTCCGGTTGAGTAACCCAATGGAAGGGAAAAGGGATTCATGAGAAATCGATATGTTTTGGCCAATGTACTTCATCGGCCTGTCCGAACGCTGGTAAGCATTTTGGCGATCAGCCTGGAAGTGGTGCTCATACTGATGGTCGTCGGAATCTGTGAGGGTATGATTGTGGAGACTGCCGAACGCCAAAAAGGGATTGGCGCCGATATCTTCTTGCGCCCCCCCAATTCTGGGCTGATCCTTTCTGCCGGGAGCGTTCGCATGCCCGTTACGGATCTTGAAAAACTCAAATCGATCGAACAGATCAAAGCGGTCACTCCGGTCCTCATGCAATTAGACACATCGGCAGGATGGGTGAACATCTACGGAATCGATTACCCAAGTTATGCTGAAGTGTCGGAAGGCCTCACATATCTGTCGGGGGGAGCGTTCAGTGGTCCTCAGACCGATGAAATCATCATAGATGATCTTTACGCGCAGTCGAAGCGGCTCAAAGTCGGGGACGAGCAGGAACTAAAAGGGAAAAACTTCAAGGTGTGCGGCATCGTCCGTCACGGGAAAGGCGCTCGAATCTTCATTCCAATCGAGACCCTTCAAACCTTAACTGGCTGGACCGGACAAGCGTCAATGGCTTTGATCAAATGTAATGCCCCTGGCCAAATCGATTCTGCCATAACTCAAGTGCAAGCCACTCTTCCGGGATACCTGGTCAATTCCAGCCAGGAGTTCATTTCACTTTTGACGAACAATTCTCCCGCTGGACTGGACGCATTCATCAAAGTGGTGGTCGGCATTGCTGTGATCATTGGATCATTTGCGATATTCCTTTCCATGTACACGACCATCAGTGAACGAACCCGGGAAATAGGGATTCTAAAATCATTAGGAGCATCAAAGATCTATATCGTCAGTCTCATCCTGCGAGAATCGGTCGCGCTGAGTATCTTCGGCATGGTGTTAGGAGTTGTACTGATGTTTGCAGGAAAAATGATCATCGAACGGCTAATCCCTACCCAGATGGTCCTCATCACTTTCCGCTGGATTCTCATTGCCTCTGCGCTCGTCCTCTTCAGTGGAGTTTCCGGATCGATCTACCCTGCTATACGAGCCGCAAGAAAAGATCCTCTCGAGGCGTTGGCCTATGAGTAGCGGCTTCCTTGCTTTCGCAAATTGATTTTCAACTCATCAGGCGGCTAGTTTCATAGCTCTCGCCAAATAGCTGATTCAAAATCTATTATGAAAAAGTTCTGCCTGGGCGCAACTTTTCCAAGGGCATCGTGTTTAAGAAACCGAGTTAGAAATTGAAAATGACTTCAGAGGAGAGAACGCGATGACAGGACAATTCAAGAAAACCTTGGCAGGAAGCCTTTCCGCCCTCTTGATCTTCGGAAGTATGGCGTTCGCCCAGCCGAACATCAATCAGCGCCAGAAGAACCAGCAACAGAGAATCGGTCAGGGAGTTCAGAGCGGCCAGCTCACCCCGCATGAAACCGTGAGACTGGAAAAGGAACAACAGCGGATTGCTCGAAATGAAGCGGCAGCCAAATCGGACGGGAATTTCACGCCACATGAACGCGCAAAAATTCAACGGGAGTTGAATCACTCCAGTCGTGACATCTATCGCCAGAAACACGACAACCAGATACAACACTAACCCGATCTCCCTCTCCCCCGGCGGGGAGAGGGACCAAGGGTGAGGGTTCCATCTCTCTACAAATTCCAAATATTAAAATCGATTCTGTAATTGTTCGTCTCAAGCCCCATCGAGGCGACCTAATTATAGCCCGGGGTGCAGCGCAGCAAACCCCGGGTAAGATTTCCAGCAATGAATTATTCCCTCTCCCTCGCCGTGGAGAGGGACAAAATAATGAATTTCCAGCTACCCCTTATCATCGCGAGAGAGCGACACAATATGAATTATCGGCTCCCCTCGCCCCATCGCGGGAGAGGGGTTGGGGGTGACGGGGGGTTCTCCCACCGCACTTGACGTTCTTCCCTGTAGCTCAGCCTCTGTGCGCCATGCGTCCCGAAGGAACTGGACTCTAACTCCGGTTTTCATTACAATCAACGGGTTTTCTGCAGAACCGTAGGAGAGATGGCCGAGTGGCTGAAGGCGCACGCTTGGAAAGCGTGTTTAGGGGAAACTCTAACGTGGGTTCGAATCCCACTCTCTCCGCCAACCTAAAGCAGTCTTGATTAAATTTATTGTCAACAATGAGCTTCTTCTCTGAACTTGGCGCAAATTTGCTCGAGGTTCAAACTCTTTGAGGTAGTCCTGATGAATTCAAATCCCGAATTCATGGCGTGTCAGTGTCGGGGATTCCTTCTCATTCAAACTCAATCTCGATCGCTATGCCCAAGCTTTTTTTCTGGAGCAATCTGATCCCGGATCAACTGCTTAAGTTCTTTGGACTCAGGGAATCGTCCTTGTTCCTTTCGAGAAAAAATAGTGACCCCGTCCAAGCGCACTTCGAATATCCCGCCAGTTCCGGGAACAAGCGCCACCTCCGTCAGCTCTGTCTCGAAGGTGGTGAGTAACTCTTGAGCCATCCAAGCTGCCCGAAGCAGCCAATGGCATTGAGTGCAATATACGATTTCTATCCGTCCGCTCATCTTCTTCCAATTGGCCTAGTCATATTTAGTCAAATCTCTCATGAAATCATTCCGATTCTACTTTAGCTTGTCGCGTTTGCTTCCGGCAAGTATCATGATCTTGTAAGGATGCATCCTGTCAGGAAGTTCGTGACCGCATTCCAATTTCTTGGAGAAGCATCTTTCCGTGTCACCCAGCATGTCTATGACTACGATTATGGCGAAAACCGCAGCGTTTAACCGTTTGCAATTTAAGTCTTCTGCCGCGCTTAACTGATGAACTTTGATACAATATAAAAAACAAAACGATGAATTCAAAAAAAGAAAAGCCCCAAAATATATCCGAATATATTGAAGCTGCTCCAAAAGAAGCTCGGGGGAAACTGCGTGAAATGCGCGCCTGCATTCGTGCGGCTGCGCCCGGAGCAAAGGAAAGCTTAAAGTGGGGAATGCCCGCATTCTCTTATCGGAGAATATTGGTCACATTCGCAGCGTTCAAGCACCATATTGGGTTCTATCCCACGCCCTCAGCAGTGAAGGCCTTTGCCGAAGATCTTTCAAAATTTAAAACTGCCAAGGGCTCCATTCAGTTTCCACTGGAAAAACCCCTACCTTTGCCTCTCATTAGCAAGATCACTGCGTTTCGTGTTCGGGAAAGCGTCGAGGCAGACAGGAAATGGAAATCTTAAACGGGAGGGGTCCAGCTCATCCGGAGCGGCCTGGTCCAGCGCTACTTCCCAGGGTACGAAAAAGTTTCCGGTAGCGCCGTATTGCGAGCCCAGCTTCTCGTCGCATTCAAACTGGCTGGCAGGTGAAGCCTTTGCCTTCAGATAGGTTTCGCCTCAATGATGCTGAAGGTAGTGGTCGTCGGCAATACGCGTGCAAGTGTAAAACCCGTCGCCGCGAACAGCTCGTTGTACTCATTCTCGGTACGCTGGCGAGCTTCGCCGGCAAACATCATCATGGCGATGTCTATGAGTCCGATAGCGACGTTCGGCTGCCCTGGGACGGTTACCATCTCCACAACGAGTAGGCGGTCAGCCGATCGCATTCCTTTGCGGCATCGTCGCAAAATGATTCGACATTCTGAATCCGGCCAGTCGTGCAGAACTTGGCTTAGAATCCATCGATCGCCCGTTGCCTTGATTGGATCGAAAAAACTTCCCCCGATGAGGTTGCACCTTTGGCGCACCCCACGCTGGATGAGCAGATGGTCGGCGTCTTCGAGTACTTCTGGGCGGTCCAGCAAGCTACCCGTCATGTCGGGACCGACTTGCAGGATCGCGGCCATCAGTGAACCCGCACCGCCGCCAACGTCAACAACGGTGTTCACTCCTGTCCAATCGTATGCTTGCGCCACTTCACCATGTTCGTCCTTGCGTATCTCCGCAAGGCCACGATTGAATGCCGCGCTTTCCTCCGGGTTATCACGCATATAATCCCAGACCGTCTGGCCGAAAACATGGTCATGTGCGGCTCCCCCTGTTTCCAGGCTGTGACCGAGCGCAGCGGCTGACCTCTGAAACTGTTCGGAAGTGGCGAACAAGGCATAGTTCCGAAGTCCACCGGGGCGGTTGCGGAATAAAAGGGATGCCTCGTTGTTGCCGAAAGTGCCGGGCTGTACTTCCTTGAAAACACCGAAGGCGGTAAGCGCCCGAAGCACTCTTTCGAGTGATAACGGATGCAGGCCCGCACGCATTGCCAGATCGGCAGCAGTCGCGGGTCCATCATCAAGTAGATCCGGGACACCGCTCTGGACAAGCTTTCGGACGAGTGGACCAAAGTACACGTGGGACAGAATCACTAAAGCGGTATCAAACGCGGACCTGGTCATTTGTTTAGACAAGCGTCGCCACCTCCGTCTTCTTGTTCATCGAATCGCGCATGATTATATCCAAATTAATGTTCGTCGGCCAACCGGTAGTTGAAACCGCAGGACGCTGGGGAGCACCAATGATCTTGCCAGACGAAACGGAAGCTGGCTCTGCCGGGACGTAACCATGCGGAGTGATAGCCTGATGGCCTCATTGAGACGATGAATAGGGCACAGAAGTTCTCTTCCAGGAACCACATCGCGTCGTTAGACCAAGATGCCTTGAAAATCCCCGTCCGAAGGGCGGAACACCCCTTTTTGCGCGACAGAGGAAACACCATAATGGCTCCAACATTTTTCCATCGTGACCCCTGTGTTTCACTGGACCTGCCCGCAATTACGAAGTGTCCTTTCCCTGACCGCCAACGCAATGATTCCCTAATCTTCGCAACGAAACGCAATATGACCCAAGAATTTTCAACTTCCGCGACTGACGGTGCTATCATTCTCAAATTAGTTCATAGTGGTTGGCATGCGGCGGCTGGGAAAGGAGATAGACCATGGCAACCTATGTTCTACTTTTAAACTTTACCGATCAAGGAATCCGTAATGTTAAGGACACCGCCAAGCGGGCTGAAGCTTTCAAGAAGATAGCCGACAAAGCTGGTGCGAAGGTAAAGGAAGTTTACTGGACTATGGGCCAATATGATGGGGTATTGATATTTGAAGCCCCTGAGGAAGCAACTGCAACTGCGCTCGGATTAAGCCTCGGCTCGTTGGGTAATGTTCAAACGCAAACACTTCGAGCTTTCTCGGCTGAAGAGATTGGCCGGATCCTCGCCAAAATGCAATAGCCAGGGTGATGAAGACCTCGGACATTAGATGATAATTACAAATTAAGTTTTGGCCGCCAATAAAATGCATGCCAGCCATTCTGAATGGTCCTCGCGGATCCCAGGAACTTCTCCCGCGTTGGGGAGAGGGGAAATATTAGTTAGCGGACGTAGAGCTATAAATAAGTCGCCCCGATGGGGCTGGGTGCAATGTGAGGAAGGGGAATATACACTTATTTACCACCCCCTAGCCCCCTCCTTGTGCAAGGAGGGGAACAAGTTTAAATCTCCACCCCTGTATCCCCTCCTTAAATAAGGAGGGGAATTAAACTTCATCAAGCCAGCGCCAGATGCACCACTTCAGCAATGTGAAGCGTCGGAATGGTCGCAACGGCATACCCTCCCTCGACCTTGAATGGGACTGACTGTTCGGCACGCATTAAGCGCATTGCTTTCGCCTGTTTCCCCTCCGGAATGCGAATTCCCACTTCGATACGGGACAATGGTAAATATTCCTGCCTCATCCTTCCCACTGCCGCATCTTTGAATCCCACATTGGCCAGAACCCACAGTGCCAAATCTCCATTCGGCGCGCGCCTCAAGACCGCATACACTCCAGTGGGGGCCTTCAAGGTAAAGGATTGTGGGGCTCCTCCTCCAAGGTATCGGACCATCGCCCCTAAAATCTCCCCGGTTGATTTTACCCGGTCGTAGAGGTAATTTGTTTCCAAGCTCCCGCTGCTGTAAATCGCCCTTCCCTTCCCATAGTTATTCAAAGTCACCGCCGGGCCGCGTACTTCGCCCGTCCCCAGGTTCCAGCACTCCGCTAACACTTTGGCTCCGGGCAATGGCTCAGCTGGAACCAATCGCCCGTCCCCTTGCACGACGACTCCGACCGCCAATTCTCCCAGCGCCGGATGCACCTCCTTTACCCGGTAAAAACATTCCGGCTGGCTTCTTGAAGGCTCTCCGATCATTCGCACACCCAAAACCTCGCGCAGCGCCCCCCCATCCTTTCGCAGCTCGCCGTGTTCGTCATACAACCCTGTATCGTAAGTCGCCAATAACCCGCCGCCACCTTCCACCCACTTAGCAAACTTCTCCGCCTGCCGAGTCGATATTCCAGAGGCGCCGCACAACGCAATGACGCGTTGCTGTTCAAACCAGGCGTCGCTCATCTCCGTACTCACATTGACATCCACGCTGATTCGTTGGTCGAGCAAGGCCAATCCCAACGCACTCGTCATCATCGGCCAATTCCAGCTCTTTCGTCTCGTCCGAAAAAGCTGCAGTGATTCCCAGGTGGGAACAATGGAAACGTACGGCACCGGAACGCTGCCTTTATGAATCGATTCAATGCGCCGCATGAACGCATACACTTCCTGCGCAGGTTTGGCACTCCCGCTTCCAACCTTGAAATAAAACCGGTTTGCTGTCGCGTAAAGTGGAGTATTTCCACAGGCCAGGTTCGTGAATCCCTCCATCCGGATTTCATCTCCATCTTCCACGTTGGTGTTGTGCACAACCCAGGGCCGCTCATGAGGTGGTTCCTCCCAATACGACGTCATGTAACCGCCGAGGTACATTTGCGCCACCTTATTGTGCGGCCGCGCCATCGATGCGCCCTTCATCCCCCGCATCAGCCGCTCGTGCACATCCCGACTCGCTTCCACCATGAAGCCCTCGGGAATCCGGTATTGCAGGAAGAGAGAAGTCCCGAGCCAAGCCTGTCCGTTGTGGCACATCATGAACTTCCCGCTGCTGTGGATGATCTGGCGAAAATCCAGCAGGTCTTCTTTGGTTTGCTGGTTGGCCCACGCATACCAGGCGGTGATTGCCTCGATATCCGTATCGGCCGGCATATCGCCCCATTCAAAAGGTAGGCCTTGATACTTTGCAAATCCTCGAAGGCGATCCAGGTCCAGACCGCTGAATTTCTTGAAATTTTGCCGGCAGGAATCGCAAAAGCAAACTCCCGTATAACCGAAACCGCTCGGAGCATCAAAGTACACGCCGTCAATATCATGTGCACAGAGTTCTCTGACCACCTGGCGGATCCCGGCGCGGTAGGCATCGCCCGTCGTACAGACCCTCTGCCGCATGGGCCAGCCGATGTGATTATAAGTTCCGTAAGGCTTCCCTTCTGGATCGCGCATCACCCAGTCGGCATACTCCGGATGCTGGTCGGCCCAGCCAACTTCCATGTGAGGATGACCATATCCCGTGTAACAATAGCAATGAACGCCCTTCGCACGGCATTCCCGCGAGACTTCGTTGATCAAGTCTCTGCCGTCCAGTTCAGGAAATACCCGGAATGCTTTGCTCGGGTAATAGGCCCAGTAGCCGATGGGTTGGAATCTTAGCAGATTCCCTCCCAGTTCAAGGACCACGTCCACCAGGCGTTTGGCGTCAAAGTCGGCCACATGCGGATAGACCGGCGGTGAGTAGCCATCGAAATAAACCGGCTGGGCATAATGCAGCCATTCCGGCATCTGGTAATCGTCCGTCGGAAAGTCTGTCTGCCCTGCCCCACTCACTTGCTGGACTCCAGCTTTGGCCTCCACGAGAAATGACTGCCATCCCGCCAGCGCGCTCAGACCTCCCATGGCGCCTTGCAAAAATATTCTTCGATCCACAGGTTAACTCCTCTGGTGAAATTTGCCGTTCCTAGCTATCAAACAAGGGCCCACTACACCGCTGCAGCAGCGGTCTATTACCGCTGTTCGTTTCCCCTCACCCCCAGCCCCTCTCCCGCAAGGGGAGAGGGGAGCCGAGAATTCGTTGTTGTGGTCTTCCCTTGAGCTGCGGGAAATCCTCAATTTCCAGCCGATATTCAACAGGCGACCCACGCCTATGCAGCTAAAGCGGGTGGGAACAACTCAATCCCCTCTTGGGAGGGGAGTGAAGGCTTGAGAAGCCTTCACGCGTTATTAGCCCTCAGGGGTGGGTACCATTCCTGCTGAGAACGCTGACATCCTACTCGCTTAACGTCACTAACAAACCCACCCCTAGCCCCTCCAGCGGAGGGGAATATAAAGAAATCCCCTCTCGTAAGAGTGGATTACTCTTCCTTTCTCGTCAGCGTTCGAAATGATAAGTCCAAAATGAGAAGCTTCATCTTCACCGCCCAGAGGTTTCGGCCCGAAGATGGTATAGCCATCGCCGGGAGCCTGCCCCGCTGGCGCCGCAATTTCAAAGAAATACAATTTCCCAGGGTCCAGCTGAACAGGCTTGCTGAGAGCCGCTTCGTACCACAAGTCAAGCTGCGGGTACACTTCTTTCCCAAGGATCCTTGCTTCTCCAAGATCATTCGATCCTTCCGAGGACCCGAATCGTACGAGAAGGTCTCCGGGATTGCCGTTGCGTGCCAATTTAAAAGCCATTCCCGTCAACACAGTCTTGACGTCAGAAACGTAAAATCTGCCACGAATCGTTGAAATAGGGCCTGAACTCAAAAGTTGCGTGGCATAGGGAACAGATTCTTTGGATGCCGGCAAGTATCCATGAAAGCCGGGCGCCACGGTCTTGTCGCAGAATTCGTCATCGCAGCAGCCATAGTCACGTCCTGCCGGTCGTCCCGGGCGAAGCCATCGGTCCAGAAAGAAGAATGTTCCTATCCCGTGGATGGCGTGATCTCCGTTGAATCGGTCATCCACAAGCTTATCTTGCATGTCCCACGAGTCGCCAAACGCTTTCACCTCTTTCCAGGCTCTCTCATGCCACTCGGGAGTCGTGACGGGATCCCTTGAGCCATATTCGATGCATACCGGGCGCGGCCACATCGCGGCGATGAGCTGGGTATGCACGAACCGGTTGAGGACATTCCAGTTATAAAAGTCCTCGTCCGGAAGCGTCCAATAGGAGTCACCGTAACGCTTTGTATCGGTGAGCATTGTTTGCCAGTCATTGAAGTGGGCCGAAATGACAGCCAACTTCAGGCGTGGTTCCAATGGCACCATCCAGATGGCCGAATAACCACCATAGGACAATCCGTAATAACCGATCCGGTCGCCGTCGACAAAAGACAATGACTGCAGAAAATCAACCACGCGATGAAGCTTCGTCACTTCAATACTCGTGCGCATCAAGCCCAGGGGAGCGGTCAGACGCACTAACGGGTTGATGAGATCCGCCCGGTGCACAATGTTAGGGGGGTGATGATCTTCCGGAACCGTCATATAGGGGGCAAACACAACGTAACCTCGCTCGGCCAGACGTTCTCCGAACCGGTGATAAAAATGATCGTTCTTCTCGAGTTCGCTCCCCATGCCGGTGATATACTTCGGTGCGCCGTCGAATCCGTGCTGACAGACAACTGCCGGAAGGCGTTTCTTGACCTGGCCCGCCACAGTTCGAGGAACCAGAAGATGCCCATACGCTTCGATGCCCGGCGCAACGTCTAACAAGACTTCATAAGCCAGAAACTTCTCCGTTTCCCCAATGAACGCCGTGCGAGGACGCAACGGAACCGCTTCAAACTTGAATTCACCCATCAAGCCGGCCAATTCCGTTCGGAGCTTTTGCGCCTTCAGAGGGCGTTCCTGGGGCGGTATCGAGTTGAGTTGCCAGTAGTCTGCCCGGACTTGTTCACTCGCGGCGTCCAGGCGTCGGAGATATTCGAAGAGGGCTTCAAAATTCTGGTTTCGAGCTGCTTCGATTGGCTCCGGAAAAATGTGGAGGCCAATTTCAGCCATCTTCCCTTTCTGCAAAGCACCAAACAGCGAAGCGATCTTTATTGCCGCATCTTCGAGACCAGCATTAGAGTCAGCAATGATCTTCAGGTTTCCCGACATTCTCAGCCCCTTGTAAAAGCGCTGGGCGCGGGTGAACTCGGCCGTTACACTGGCCAGAGGAATCACAACTCCTGGCTTCGTGACAATCCACAAAGGTCGAGGAGCGATGAGCGCAGCCACCTCTGCATCACCAAATTCGTTGAGTTGTCCATAGAGGACGCGGTCTACGGGTTCTTCCCAGCAATTTTCCCTTTGCCGGAAGTAGTCGAGGCTTGCAACTGCGGCGAAGCGCTCGTCCACAGCCCCCGCATACAACGCGGTCATCCCCCCCTGACCTGCACCCATCACAGCAATTTGTTTGCCGTTGATTTCTTTCTGGGAAGCCAGGAATTCCCGGAGGGCTAGCACTTGCTGCACTTCCAGGCCGACCAGCGTACGGCCGACGATAAAGCCCGCCCGCCATAACACCCGCCGGCGGTCCTTCCCACCGGCCTGCCGGCAGATCGAATGATCATCGCGGCGTTCCACCATGAGTGGAACCGCAACCGCGATGTTTCGCTCAAGGAGCGCGGTTAACCATTTCGCAGGCTTCATCCCTTTTGCAGCCCCGGTAAATTCCTCGCGGCTTTGATTATCCGGGGGAATCACAATGACGGCGGCCGTAGGCGCACTGGAGTGCGGTAAGAAAATAAAGGCACGGACACTCAACTCCTTATCGATTGGAAGGGTCAGGTCGTGAATCCGCAGATTCTTGTTTTCCTCCAGGAGCTTGACCTGTGGCGCTCCCAGTTTCGGTTGGATGAGCCCTAACATCTCGCGCAGATGGTGCTGATGATTTTGAAGGGATGTCTGATAAGAAGCAGCCGAGGAGAAGTCAGGATGCCAGAGGCTATCCCGTTTGGCTGGGGTGGCGGCAATTTGCTGGAGGTAATAGCGGATTATCTGCTGGCGTTGTTCCTCACGAATATCCCCGGAGAGTGGAGGCGTGATCAGAGCAGTCCCTCTAAGAGGAAATGAGGGCCTTAGCAGAGATGAAGATTCTAGATTGGAAAGATTGTTGTTGGAGTCGACTGGTTGCAGGGACTGGGCTCTCCCGCCACCGGCAAGGGCCAGCAGGATTAAGATCGTTATGCATAAGCCCCTAATAAACAGCGCCACAAATGGATACACGATAAGGTTATCCCCTTCCGGTTGGCGTGCGGCCCAGGTTCCCGGCTGCGATGTTCACAGTGGGGCATCTGTTTAAACCGAAACGCCCTTCTGCCCAGGCGACAGGCGGCAAGGGAATCACTTCACAACAACAAGTTTCCCCGGCGCCTGAAGCACTTCAGCTTTGATGATTCCTCGTCCCTCCTTGATCGTGAGAATCTGATTCACTTTGACGGACTTAAACACTTCCGTTTTCCAGGTTGTGGGCCACTTTATTTCGATTGAATCAATGACCTTTGCATCGCCGACACCGAAATGAAGGCGCAGGTCGCTTTGCGACATAACGCTGGTGCCCGTGTGGACCTCGTCAATTTGAGAGTGTTTCCCGATTGTCACACGCGCACGCGCGCCAATCGCGCTGCGATTACACTGTGTGCCAATTAATTTAAGTTTGATCCAATTGTTCTTATTTCCCCCATCATTGCGCAGGAGAGAAGGTCTGTCATTCATGTTGATGACCACGACGTCGATGTCTCCATCGTTATCATAATCCCCAAAAGCGCAGCCGCGGCTGGAAAATCGTTCACTAATTCCAGGACCCAGCTGGGTCGAGACATCCTTGAATTTCCCGTTGCCGAGATTCCTGTAAACAATACGCGGGTTTTTGAAGGTTACGCCGGCCAGCATCTTTTCAATTCCAGGGTAAACGTTTCCATTGACCTGAAAAATATCCACCCAGCCGTCGTTGTCATAATCCATAAACCCAGCACCCCAGCCGACGTATTGGGGGTTAACCCCAACGCCTGCCGGGAATGTGGCCACTTCAAAAGTCCCGTCCCCAAAGTTATGGTAAAGGTCAGGGGTATCATCGGAGAAATTGGTCTTGAAGATGTCAAGCCATCCGTCGCAGTCGTAGTCCCCTACTCCCACGCCCATGCCTGCCTGCTCCTGACCGTCCTCACTAAACGCGCAGCCCGCAACCATAGCCGTTTCGGTAAAAGACCCGTCGCGGTTATTATGAAACAACATACTCGGAGCCGAATCTACAGCCACATAAATATCCGGCCAGCCGTCATTGTCAAAGTCATAGGCGACAGCGGTAATGGAATACCTCGGTCCAGGTTTCAGGATGCCTGCCTTTTCCGAAACATCGGCAAACGTTCCATCTCCGCGGTTATGGTAAAGAATATTCATCCCGCCTGGAAGTCCGCGAGGTCCGCACATGACCGGAAATCCCTTATACTGGCAATAGCGAGATTCGCCCGGGGCGGGGATATTCTTCATGTCGAATTCAAGGTAATTGCAAACGAAAAGGTCAAGAAGTCCGTCGCGATCATAATCGATCCAAGAACAACCGGAACCCCATCGCACACGTTCTTCCCAGAGTCCTGCTTTCTTCGTCACATCCGTGAAAGTGCCGTCTCCATTGTTGTGCCAAAGGACGTTTTGCCCCCAGTAGCAGCAGAACAGATCATCCCAACCATCATTGTCATAATCGCCGACGCAGACCCCTGTCCCCCAGCCACTCCTTGCCAGACCAGCCTTTTCGGTCACATCCGTAAATGTCCCGTCGCGGTTGTTCTTAAAGAGGTGTTGGATCGGAGCTTTTCCAGGCTCGTAGGTCTCCCCTAATCGGAGTCCATTCGTCATGTAGATATCCAGCCAGCCGTCATTGTCGTAATCGAAGAAGGCGAGCCCACTCCCTTTAGCTTCGATAATGTATTTCTTGCTTTCAACTCCTCCCCAGACGTTCGGGGTGACCAGTCCTGCTTGTTCAGCCACATCCACAAAAATGACCGGTGAAGTTTCATCAGGTTTAGGGAGTGGGGCAGCGAAAAGGGTTGGCACACCGCTCCATTTCCAGAGGGGAGTCGTGACCGCATCGACTAGTTTTGAACTCAACAAGACAGACAAAGAGCCAAGAAAATGGCGGCGAGGGGATTTCACGTGAGGTTTCCTGGGTGGATCTGAAGCCGGCTCAACAGCGGCAATGCAGGTTAGGCCTGGCGACTGCGTTTCGAACAAGCATAAAATCTACTGCCCCAGTTTAGCACAACATTTCTGAAACCGGTGAATGGGCGAATGAAAATTAAAGTTCTTCGGGGGGGTGACTCGGGTGAATGCCCCCTCACCCCCAACCCCTCTCCCACGTTAGGGCGAGGGGAGCCGATACTTCTTTTTTTTGTTCCTCTCCTGGTCAGTGAACAATCAAGCGCTTCATCCGGTATGGAGGGCCGAGTTCCACGAGGCCATGTCCTTCAGCCGTGTCTCAGTGAGGATTGCGAACAATGGCCGCTCAGTGTATAGTCGCCGCGAGTCGGAAACCAAAATGGATATCCCTGAACAAACACCAAGGGCAAAGCAACCGCCTACGGAGGTTCCCTCATGGAGGCAATGAAGTGGACAGACGAGGTTTTTTGCGCGGTTCGTTCGCATCGCTAGCGGGCGCTTATGAGTTGTTTGGCAACATTCAAAAAAGCGCTGCCGCTGCGCTTCGTGGGGCTGCCGATACTCTCTCAGCACGAATCGAAGAAACGGCACTAGGCGATTCCCTCTTTCCCACGAATCTCAAGGTAAACGAATGGTCCGAGTTCCCTGCCGCAGGTTTTTCCAAACCGGTTTGCGGAATCATCCGCGGAAGAAAGAATCCGGCAACGTTTGGTATGCCTTTAGGAAGTCTCGACACCGGTTGTCTTATGCTCGAGACGGACGGAAGGCTTGGATTGACTTCAATTTTCAATTCCTTTGTTCCAATGCGGGGACCCCTAAAACTCCCTTTCCTGGGATTTACTGTTGGCAAGCAGATGTGGCTGCTCACTACAGCATCACTCAGTTCCAACGAAAGCTGGTACTCCACAGACGGGGGAAGTCCCAGTCAAATCCATTACTGGGGACACTTCCCAGTGGCCGATCTTGAATATGAGACTGTTGGCTCTCCGGTCCACGTCGGGTTGCGCGCATGGAGTCCATTTATTACTGGAGATTCCGCCGCAAGTAACACACCCGCAGCCGTGTTTGAAGTGCATCTCCGCAATCAGACGAACTCGCCACAACAGGGAGTTCTTGCTTTCAGTTTTCCAGGGCCGACTCAAGAAGAAATTCAGATCGCGCCCGGAAGTCCTCGCAAGATGCTGCATGGCGCGAGCATGCCCGGAAAGAATCCCCACACCTGGCTTCCCGTGGCTGAACGGGAAGTACGCGCTCGCGTCGTCGAATCGGAAGGGGATTTTACCGGTTTGTGGATAAGCTCGGAATTGGAAAACAACGTTGGTTATGCTTTAGGCGTGATTGGAAGCGCAAAAGCGCGGTACGGCGCGGGGCTTGGAGGGGATGGGACGGTCATCCATTCCGGTGACGCCTGGTCCAAGATTGGGACCGCCCTTCCTCGGGCCAAGGAGATGGATCTCAGCCGTTCCATGGCGGTGGATTACCAACTGCAGCCTGGCGAGAAGAAGGTCATCCGGTTTGTGTTGGCCTGGTATGCTCCACTCTGGATCGGCGAAGGTGACCACAACTTTGCCCATATGTACACGACACGATTCAAGAACGCACTCGAGGTGGCCCAATTTGTCAGCCGGGAGCACGCCTCGCTGCTCCGCCGCGTCCTCGCCTGGCAACAGGTGATTTATAGCGAAGCCCAATACCCCGTGTGGTTGAGGGAAGCGCTGGTCAACATTCTGCATCTCTTTCCCATATGCAGTTTCTGGGCAGTAGCCCAGCCTCCCATCGGAGACTGGTGCCGGAAAGAGGATGGCTTGTTCGGATTCATGTCCGGCATCATCGACTGGCCAGATATGGAAGTCATCCCGGATATCTTCTACGCGCACCTGCCACTCGTCTACTTCTTCCCGGAATTGGCTGTTTCGGAGATGCGGGGTTACAAGGCTTATCAGTTCCCAAACGGGGCGGCGCCCTGGCTGTGGGGAGGAGTGTCCGCGGTGGCCAAAGGCGGTTACCTGGAAACCGCCGGAACCGAGATGGTGACTCCCTCGCCAGGATTTCAAACCACCACCAATGGCGCCTGTTACGTGGATATGGTTGATCGCATTCTGACGCGAGTGGGTGAGGATCCGCTGCTCAAGGAGTTCTATCCTTCAATTAAGAAAAACACTATTTTCACCATGGGCCTGAGGCCCGAAGATGGAGACGATGGCATCATCAGCGTCCCTACCGGGAACGTCGATCCCTATAATCCGAAGCGGGAACCGGGAGTGCTCCTGGAGTGGTTTGAGGCCGTGCAGTTGTACGGCATGGTAACTCATGTGGGCGGGATCCATTTGGCCCAACTGGCGATGGCCGAACGCATGGCGAATAAAATGGGCGACACGGCGTTCGCCCGTCAGTGCCGGGCCTGGCTCGAGGCAGGCAGTCGATCCATGGAAGAGAAAATGTGGGCCGGTAGCTACTACTTGCTTTACAACGAGCCTAAAACCGGAAAGAAATCTGACCTAGTCTTTGGCTATCAACTTGACGGGCAGTGGATGGTGAAATTTCACGGATTGCCGGGGATATTCCGCGCCGACCGCGTCAAAGCTACGCTCGAAACCATCCAACGGCTCAATGCGTCGATTACAAAGTATGGAGCATCTGACGTAGTCACACCGCAAGGAAATCTCGCGGAAGGAATTGGTTATGGCATCAATACATTTTTTGTTCCCGAGGTCGATATCCTGGGCGCCACCTATATGTATGAGGGACAGCGCGAATTTGGACTAGAACTGATCCGGCGCTGCCAGTACGCCCTAAACATCGAATGGGGATATACATGGGATCAGCCCAATGTCATTCGCGGCGATTCTGGACAGAAGACTCTCGGAACGTTTCTGGTTCAAAACATGTTGCTCTGGATTGTGCCAGCCGCCGCGGAAGGAAAGGATCTGGCCGCCTTTTGCGCTCCGGGAGGCTTTGTCGACCGCATCCTCCAAGCAGCCAAGAAATCCTGAGCCGACATTAGCCACAGGGTCAATCCTGTTTCCAAGTTAAGCAAGAATTCTGTCCTGCTGCTCTCTTGGCCAAATCGAGAACTAATTCCTCTGTGAAAAGACAAAACCCACGAACGCGTTGGTGGATGATTTCCCTCGTATTTTGGGCTACGGCCATCAATTACCTGGACCGGCAGACCCTCTCCGTTGTTGCTCCTGTCCTGATCGACCAATTCAAGATGACCAACGTGACGTACTCCAGAGTCATCTTTGCATTCATGCTCGCTTACACCATCATGAACGGGGTTTCCGGCGCGCTGATTGATCGGCTTGGAACGCGGCTCGGGTATGCGCTCACCGCAACCTGGTGGTCACTGGCAGCCATGCTGCATGGATTGGCTAATGGTTCCTGTTCACTTGGTGTTTATCGTTTTCTGCTCGGGATGGGTGAGGCCGGCAACTGGCCAGGAGGAGTCAAGGTCGTTGCAGAATGGTTCCCAGTTTCTGAACGGGCGCTGGCCTCCGGGATTTTTAACAGCGGATCGTCAGTTGGAGCAATCCTGGCTCCTCCCGTGGTGGTTTGGATTGTGTTGCAATTCGGATGGCGTGCAGCGTTCCTGTTCCTGGGAGCAACGGGGCTGATCTGGGTAGCAATATGGTTACTCGTGTACTATACCCCGCCTCCTATTGAGCAAGAAGAAAAGCCATTGACGCTTTCCACCTGGCGGCTTTTTTGCACGCGATTCGTATGGAGTTTTACACTAGCCAAGGTCTTTCTCGATCCCGTTTGGTACTTTTATATTTTCTGGTTTCCGGAATATTTGAAGCGCGCCCGTCACTTTGACTTGAACGCGATTGGCCGTTATGCCTGGATCCCATTTGCGTTCGCCTGTCTCGGCAATGTCATGGGAGGCTGGTTAGCGGCGTTTCTCATCCGTCGCCATGTCTCGCTGGATGTAGCCCGGAAAGTTTCGGTGACGGTCTTCGCCTGTCTGATGGCCTCTACGATACCGGCCGTACTGGTCAAGAACGCAACCATCGCCATCGGGCTCGTTTCATTGGCGATGCTTGGCTACACGGCTTGCGTGGCCAATATGCTGGCCTTTCCAGCAGACCGGTTTCCAAAAAACGTCGTCGGTTCGATATGGGGGCTCGCCAGTATGGGTTCAGGATTTGGAGGGATGGTGTTCGCCCTGCTAACCGGTTGGCTGGTTGACCATTATTCTTACGTACCTGTATTCATCGGGTTTGGCCTCATGCCGATGATTTGCGTACTTATCCTTTGGTTGCTCGTCTCTCCTATCCATAACCACGAACGGATGGATGAGGGTTCTACAAATTTGCCGCCCCTAGCGGGGCAAGGGAATTCATAGGGTCACTGCGTACCATAAATATCTCGTCCCTAGCGGGACTTCAAGCTTGCAGCACACAAAACCCGGAACAACAAGACAAACATAGCCCCCAAAGGGGCGCAATCTTTATAGCCCGGCGAGCAGCGAAGCAAGCGCCGGGTAAAGGTGCACACAAAATTACAAGCCCCATCGGGGCGACATCTTCTTGTGAATATAGGTCATTCATCTTCAATAGATTTGAAAATGTAACGCTCATCGTATGGCACCTTGTATTTGGTTAAAAATTCCAAGTACTCTACACGAAAGCTTTTCGTGGCATGATGTTTTTGTTGGTTTCGAATGTACCGAATGACACTTGCTAATTGAGAATAAGAATATGAAAAGGCTCCAAAGCCCTCCTGCCAAGAACATTTTCCTCGAACCCAACGGCGATCGTTTATGAATCCGGAGGATCCTGATTTGATGTCGCCAACCAGATCCGATAGAGCCGCTGTAGGTCTCAATCCAATTAAAATGTGAAAATGGTCAGGCATATTGTTTATTGCGATCAGCTTATGTCCCTGTCGAGAGATAATCCCAGACATGTACCTTTGAAGCTCATCCTTGTGTTCAGGTCGGATGAGATTTTGCCGTCCTTGTACTGCAAAGACTACTTGAATGTAGATTTGCGTATAAGTGTTCGCCAAGGTTGCCTCCTTGGTTGCACAGCAAGCGTTAAGGGGAAGCTCAATCTTTTACGAATATGCCGCCCCTAGCGGGGCTGGGCGATTCGCGGGGTCATTGCGTACTATAAATATGCCGTCCCTAACGGGACTCCAAATATGCACCTAATAGATCCAGGGAACGAATTGAAAAACAATGCCCTGTAGGGGCGCAATCTTTATAGCCCGGCGTGCAGCCAAGTAGACGCCGGGAACAGGCGGACAAAAATCACCAGCCCCATAGGTGTGACATCTTCGGGGTGAGCTCTTACCGTGGCAATTTTGCTTCGCCGATCGTCTCGAAACTTGCCTCGACACCCGATGAACCCTGTCCAGGTTGACTGCCACCCACAAATAACTGATTCCTGCCAGGTAAAATGGCGTGTTCCCCTTGTTCTGTGACCAGGCTCAGTTCACGAGGGGTCAGTACAA
This sequence comes from uncultured Acidimicrobiia bacterium, assembly GCA_963810905.1. Taxonomy (GTDB): domain Bacteria; phylum Acidobacteriota; class Terriglobia; order Versatilivoradales; family Versatilivoraceae; genus CAWBAT01. The sequence goes on from CAWEPG010000002.1 coordinate 621,763, forward strand.
AGGTCACTTGCTTCGTCTCACCCGGCGCAAGATGAATCCGCTCAAATCCCCGCAGCGCCCGCACCAACTGCGCTGGGGCATTTTCATGCTTCGAAAGATAGAGCTGCACCACTTCATCGCCAGCGACTTTCGCCGTGTTGCGCACATCTACCTCAACCTTGATTGGATCGCCGGCCTTCACCTGGGACGAAGAGAGCTTGAGTTTACTGTACGCAAACTTTGCATAACTTAAGCCATAGCCAAAACCGTAGAGCGGTTTGCCCCGAAAATACCGGTAGGTACGATTTTGCATGGAGTATTCGTCAAACGAAGGAAATCCGTCGAGCGAAGCGTAGAAGGTGATGGGCAGCCTGCCACCGGGATTGTTAAGGCCTGCAAGCGTTTCTGCGATCGCCGTGCCGCCTTCCCCGCCCGGATACCAAGCTTCCAGAATTGCCGCGGCATGTTCTTCAACCCAATTGACAGCAAGCGCGCTGCCATTCATGAGCACCACGATCAGAGGTTTCCCGGTGGCTTTCAACGCCTCCAGTAGATCCTGCTGAGTACGAGGCAAACCGATGTCTGTGCGGTCCCCCCCATTGAAGCCTTCAACGCGGACACCCATCTCCTCGCCTTCCAATCCCGGTGAAAGCCCGACGAATGCGACGACCACATCCGCGCGTCGGGCTGTCTTTACGGCTTCTTCGCGCAGTACTTCCGTAGGAGCCTTCCAGACCAGCGTGAGGCCCGCAGCGTACAATTCCGCCTGGTGGGTGTATTCCAGGCGAAAGCTGTGTGGCTTAGCATCCGCGAAGTGTATCTGAAACTGCGGGACCACAGGGTTGCGATTTTCCTGGGTGCTGCTCATCATGAGCTTGTCATCTAAATATAGTTTGAAACTTTCTTTATCTTCGCAAGGCCAGCAGAATGGTTGCTCAATTCCGAAGCTGTAATCTCCGGGCGCGGGTGGAGTCAGTGTTCCGCTCCAGCGCACGGCAAAGGCGCCCATGGGAATTCCCGGTGCGGGCGAGGCGCCACTCCAGTCAAATTGAATCTGGGGGTCGAGGCGCACGAGGCCCGGCTTCCCTGTGAAGTCAAGATTCGTGAAATACTCGGCTTTGAGTCCTGATGTCTTCAATTTTGCACCGGGATGGAACACCGTACTGGGGACTGGCACGGGCAATTCCGCCACAAAGGAAGAGCCCTGCGCATAGAGCACTTCGGCCTTGCCTGCAAAATGTTTACGCATACCCTCCAGGGGTAATACGGGTTTCGATGGGGCCCCATTGTAGTTCCCTTCCAGCGAAATCAGCGCTTCTGCATTAGGCCCCACCACCGCGATCTTTTTCACGTTGGGTTTGAGCGGGAGCACTCCATCTTTATTCTTAAGCAGTACCATCGATTCGCGCGCAGCTTGCAGCGCAAGGTTTCGATGTTCGGGCGAGTCATTCTGGGAATACGGGATCTGATTAAATGGGACCGCGCCTGGCGGATCGAACATTCCGAGCCGGAACCGGGCCGTAAAAAGCCGGCGAAGTGAGGTGTCGAGCTCGCTTTCCTGGATCAGACCCCCTTGAACGGCTTTCGCCAAGGTCACATACTCTTCGCCGCAAGTGAGATCCGTTCCGGCACGCACGGCGGCGATGGAGGCGTGCGTGTCGTCCGGTGTAAAGTGGTGTCCCTTGGTGAAGTCCGTGATGGCATAGCAGTCGGAGGTCACATAACCCTGAAAACCCCAAGCCTCTCGTAACGTTTTCTGGAGTAGAAAGGGGTTGGCACAGGCCGGCGCCCCATCTACGGCATTATAAGCACACATCACCGAGTCTGCGCCCCCTTCGACAACGGTGGCACGAAAAGCCGGCAAGTAGGTATCCTCCAGATCGTGAGGAGAGGCATTCACATTAAACCCATGACGCTTCGATTCCGGCCCGCTATGGACGGCGTAGTGCTTTGGAGTAGCCACCGTTTGCAGATACTTTGGATCGTTCCCTTGCAACCCTTTGACAAAAGCCACTCCGAGCTTTCCGGTAAGAAAAGGATCTTCTCCGTAGGTTTCCTGGCCGCGTCCCCAACGAGGGTCACGAAAGATATTAATGTTGGGTGACCAGAACGTGAGTCCAAAATAAGTGCCATGGATATTCTCTCGCTGGGCCTGGTTATACTTGGCCCGGGCTTCCGTGGAAATAACACGGCCCTCGCGAAAAATGAGGTCGGAATTCCAGGTGGCTGCCATTCCAACGGCTTGCGGGAACACCGTGGCATGTCCTGAACGCGCCACCCCATGCAGTCCTTCACTCCACCAGTCATAGGCTGAAACCCCCAGCCTGGGAATGGCTGGAGCCGAATTCTGCATCTGAAGCACTTTCTCCTCCAGAGTCATTTTTGAAATCAAGTCATCGACGCGCTGCCCGACGGGTAAAGACGGATTGCGAAACGCTGGCGTAGCATCCCCCCCTACATTTTGTGAATAAATGGGCGGCAGGAGCATGCTCGCCACTATCGGGGCTATCAAACTCCAGAAAAGAACTTTGTCCATTATTCCGTACTTTGGTCGATTCACGGCTTCCTCCCGACGAATATGTAAGTAGTTCTTGAGCAGGCAGAAAGGATGTCCCTGCCCGTGCGGATGACATTAAGCCGGAGCGTATTTGTTTTGTCAACACGACTTCGGTTATGCATTAAAGGTATCGCTAAGATTGAACGGGCAATTGGTTGATGATTTTTTCAACACACCTGTGTGCATTTTCATAAAAGGTGTGAGTAATCTAGTATTCATTTGAACAAGTACGGCGCTATAATTATAAACGATGGATTTGCTCTATGCCGGGGGCAACATTCCGAATACTCGCACGGCATTGCCAATATTAATCTTGTTTGATTCACCCCTCGAGTCTTCTCGGTAGAGTTTTGCATTCCTTCGTATTCTTGAGAAATGATACAGGAGACCTCCCTTATGAAAGCAACAGGAATCATGGAACAACCTTCCACCATTGACCGCCTGGCAGCCCTTCGCGAAACTAAACAGCAGCAGACGCTTGAAAAGCAGCAGATCCGCGGCGCCATGGACTTTGATGATCATGCGATCATCCTGCCGCCCAAGGAAATCCGCGAAACTGTTAAGACTCTCGGTGGTTCAGGAGTCTATTTCACCGACGTCATCATGAACACGTTCAGGCCAACGCCGAACCATCCCAGTGGGGGTTTCTTCGGGCCTCGCTCCACCGGTGAAAACTTTCGCAGACTTCTCGAAGCCCATCCCGTCTATATCGATCCCCAATCCTCTCTCGCCGGAGCGTATATGGTAAATTTCATGGCCTACCGGACGGTGGCCTGGAATCCGGACATCGATTGTTCCGAACTGCTTGCTGAGCATGCCAAGTATCAAACCGTCCCGGCCATCGGCGGCGTGCAGCACATGTGCCAGGACATGGAGATGGGGCTGAAACTTGGCTGGGGAGGGATCCTCGAAAAAATCAATCGGTATCGGGCCGGCAATCCCGCGAGTGAGGATTTCTATGCAGGGCTGGAGCACGTCGTACTGGGTACGCAAAACTGGATTCAGCGTCACGCCGAGGCTGCCCTCCGCATGGCTGCCGAGGACGGGGAGATGAAACAGAATCTGCTCGAGATTGCCGAGATGAACGAATATTTGGTTTCGAATCCGCCGCGAACTTTCCGCGAAGCTTGCCAGTGGATCCTGTGGTACCAGAGTATCGCTCGCATGTACAACAGCAGTGGATCTCTCGGCCGTCTCGATTTAATCCTTTTGCCCTACTATGAAGCCGATACCAAGGCCGGCAGGCTGACGGATGAAGAAGCCATCTTTCATATCGGGTGCCACCTGGTGCGCGATACCGCTTACATCCAACTGGGCGGTCCGGATGCCCGCGGCCAGGACGCCACCAATCCCGTTTCTTTCCTGATCCTCGAAGCGGCTCACCGGTTACGGATTCCGGCAAACATTGGAGTGTGCGTTGGCAGGAGACGTGGATCCCCGCTTGATCCGCCGTGGCGTGGAAATCTTGCTGGAAGACCGTTGCGGAGTGCCGAAATTCCTGGGAGTGGACAATACCGTCGCGGGCTTTGCTGCGAATGGATTTCCACTTGAACTGGCTCGCGATCGCGTCTACGCGGGTTGCCACTGGCTGGCCATTCCAGGGCGCGAGTATGCGCTCATGGATATCGTCAAAGTGAATCTTGCCGCCATCTTCGAAGTTGCTCTCCGAGAGATGTTGGCGGACCCGGCAGTCGAGCCCAGCGTCGCCGTTCTGTGGAAGCGATTCCGGCAGCACCTGTGTTCTGCGATGGACACAGTGGCCAAAGGTATCGACTTCCAGTACGAACACTTTCACAAGATATTTCCCGGAACTTGTCCTCGATCTCCTCTGCCAGGGGACCATTGAAAAAGGGCTCGACGCCAGCAACGGCGGCGTTGAGTACTATACCTTCGGAGTGGATGGCGCCGCACTGGCTACCGCGGCCGATTCGTTTGCCGCTTTAGAGGAACGACTCGAGAAACACCCCCGCCTGACGTGGGAGGAGTTGCGCGCGCACCTGGAATCAGACTGGGCGGGTCCCGAGGGTGAACGGGCTCGCATCATGATGAAGAACTCTCCGCGCTTCGGAAACGGCGACTCCTTAGGCGATGATTGGGCCGTTCGAATTTCCCGGGCCTTTACCGAAACGGTGAAAGAGAAACCGACACCCCGGGGCTTCATGATGATCCCCGGCCTTTTCTCCTGGGTGCTCAACCTCTCGATGGGTAAGAAAAATTGGAGCCACACCTAATGGCCGGCATGCCGGAGATCCCATCTCCCACGGCGCCAATCCCGACCCGGGCTTCCGCAAGGATGGAGCACCAACCGCACTGGCTGTGGCTGTGGCTTCGGTCCAGCCGGGATACGGAAACGCTTCTCCACTCCAGATAGACCTCGATCCCAGCCTCACGAATACCCCCGATGATGTGGACAAGGTCTCGGCCTTGATTCGCGGGCATTGTGAGTTGGGCGGCACCCAAGTGAATATCAATATCTTGAATAACCAGCAGGTCCTCGAGGCGCATAAAGACCCCTCGAAGTTTCCAGATCTGATTGTTCGGGTGACGGGATTCAGCGCCTACTTTGCCAGTCTCTCACCGGAGATGCGCCAGTTCGTCGTGGACCGAATCCTCTGTGAACATTGACACTCCCGGCGGCCGTCTCAGGCCGCCGCAGGTTGGAAATGCATGCCAGAAAATCCGCAGGCTGAAACTGTGTTCGACAATGAAAAGGTCAATGGCCAACCTTTAGGCCGAATCTTTGATATCCAGCGTTTCTCAATCCACGATGGCCCCGGGATTCGGACGACGGTGTTTCTCAAAGGTTGTCCCCTGCGTTGCGTGTGGTGCCACAATCCTGAAGGGATAAGCCCTTCTCCGACCATTTCCTTCCTTCCTGAAAAGTGTCTGGGTTGCGGGGAGTGCGTCCGAGTGTGTCCGCAAGGTGCGCATCATCTTGTAGCGTCGGAATCCAACGGCTCGGTGATAACCCACGTGTATGACCGCGAGCACTGCATTACTTGTGGCCACTGCACCGAGGTTTGCGATACGCATACGGTGGAAATCGTAGGGCGCCCGATCAGCGTGCCAGAAGTCATGAAGGAAGTTAGTCAGGACAAGGCTTTCTACACAGCCTCAGGTGGTGGACTGACTCTTTCCGGCGGAGAACCCTTGGCGCAGATCGATTTCACCATTGCCTTACTGTCCGCCGCTAAAGAGCAAGGGATCCATTGCTGTCTCGAAACCGCCGGCTTTGCGAGCAGGGAACGATTCAAACGGATCTTGTCCCTAGTCGATTTGTTCCTTTACGATTTTAAAGAGACGGATCCAGCCCGCCATGCTGAGTTCACCGGCCAGTCCAACAAGCTCATCCTGCAGAACCTGCGTTTCCTGCACGATGCTGGAGCCAAGATCCAGCTGCAGTGTCCTATCGTGCCCGGTTTTAATGACCGGGAAGATCATTTAGCAGGGATTGCCGCGTTGTCCCGTTCGCTGCCTAATCTCACAGGGGTTCAGCTACTTCCCTACCATCCGCTGGGGAAGAGCAAGCTCGAACGGTTTGGGTTGAAACCCTCTGTCAATGTGAGCAATCAACCGCTTCGTCTAAACCAGCTCGAAGGTTGGATCCATTGGCTTCGAGATCAAGGAGTGCCTTTGCTGAATCCGAATGGCTCAGCGCAAGCCTGATCGTTTTTTTGATGTTTGCCTTGCCGAGTGCCAGTCAATAAAAAAATTTAGTGGAGCTCACCCCTCCAAGAGGCGCACTCAATCTAAGGTGAGGAGATTTTACAAAGCTCAAGGTCGAGAAGATCTACTCCTCAATCCCTTAAGAATTCAACCCCCTCTCAGCGAAGGGAAGGTTTTCGTGCCTCAACTACGTCCTGCCCCCCTACTTTGGGTGATGCTTTTTGCCTATTTCACTTTTGGATTAATGGGTGTTTTGAGCGCTCTCACTCCGGACATCATCCATGATTTTCAGCTTAGTCGTTTCGTGGCAGGTCTCTTATCGTCAGCGGCTTCCGTGGCCATGTCATTGTTCGCGATTCCCAGTGGCTTGCTGGCAGATCGTATCGGCGCGCGACGAGTGATTCTGGCCGGCGTATCGCTGATGGTATTGGGCTGCTATTGGATCTCCCAGTCGCACAGCTATTTGGTGCTCCTTTCCTTGATCTTTACGATTGGTGTCGGGATAACGATGCTGCAAACCAGCGGCAGTCCTATGATCCAACAACTCGATACGCCGCAGAACTACCACCGCAATTTGACGTTCACCATCGCATGCGCCACCTTTGGGGGGTTTCTCGCCATCTTTCTTCTGGCGTATATCCGCGGAACCGGCCGGCCGTGGCAGGTCTACTACATCTTCTTTGCCGTTGTCTGTCTTTTGTTGCTGATCTCTCTCGCCTTGTCTACATTTCCAACTCGTTCTGCGGGCAACGAAGGAATCCATCTGAATGTGATCGGGAAATTGCTGCGCAATCCCATTCTGCTGACCTACGGCTTGGGGGTTTATCTCTATACAGCGGCAGAAATAGGGATGTATTTCTGGATTCCAAAATTCTTCGAAGATGTTCATGGTGTGCCCGCAGCTGTATCAAACCCAAATGCCACGACATTTCTTGGAAAGGTGTTTCCCAGCCTGCCAGCGTTCGTCGTCGCGCTGTTCTTGGGGATGCAAGGCATGGGACGCCTCCTGGGTGGCGCCGTGATGAAACGGTTTGGAACCGTCCGTGTCATGCGTTTCTGTTCGGTGATGGCGCTAGTCAGTGTGTTTGTGGCCATGTTTGGATCGACGATGGTCACAGCCATAGGTTTTGCGGGCTGTGGGCTTTTCACCTCGGTCCTCTATCCTCTCCTCTTCAGCGGCACAATCAACAGCTTCAAGGGTTATCACGGCACGATTTCGGGGCTCTTATGCACAGCCTACATTGCCGCTGCTGTAGTTCCGCCGTTACAAGGTTGGATTGGCGACCATATCGGGATGCGAGTCGCCATGCTGGTTCCCGCATTGTGTTTGATCTATGTGGTGGGCCTTACCCTATTTGGCCGAGCAAAGTATGAGTAGCGTTGAATGTCAGAAATAGGTTGAGCACTCCTTTTAGTATATTCATATAAAGAATTATCGGCTCCCCTCTCCCCAACGCGGGAGAGGGTGAATTTCCAAAGGTCTGCGGCTTCTTTCCCCTCCCTATGGGGACTTTATCTATTTTCGCAGCTGAAGCTCAAGCACCGAAATTGAATGGGGTGGGAGGAGTAGCGTAAACTCCGGACGTAGGTCCTTCCTTTGTTCATGGGTGATTTCTACGTTAGTCACACCGAAATCGTTTCTAGCCATGAAATCCTGCGGCGCAATCTGCCAGAGTTCCCCCTTGGGGTCTACTTCGCTTTGGACGATGGCCACCTTCAACCCCATGGGTTCATTCGGGTGAAGATTAATCAAATGCAGATAGAGTTTCGCTCCATCATCTGATCGCGTCGCTGTCGCATCCAAATAGGAGATCCCTTTCCATCCTTGCTCGGGGACATCAAACACGGGAGACTGCTGTTCTACCTTGACGAGTTCAGTGCCGGAGTGCCAGCGGTAAAGCTGCATCACCTTGCCAGACGCGGTGATGTACGAGCGCGTGCTGTCACTGCGGATTGATCCGAGGCTATTGATTAGGTGAGTCCGCATGGCGATCGGAATACGATCACCCAGTCGCATGAAGAGTTGGAGCATCCGTGCGCCAAAGATCCCGTCCCGATGGGTCAAGTTGATGTCCAGACCTGTCTTGTTCATCAGGTCGATAAATTGGTTTTGCTCAGACCGTTCCGGAGTACTAACCGGTGGAGGGAAATCTAAGGTCAATTGGTTCCACTCATCGAAAGCAATGAGAATCTTCTTCCGGCCTTCCGTGATCCGATCCATCAGAGAGATCACTTCACGGGCGCGCTGTTCTGCAATCGTTGGTTCTGCGACGATCGCGTTGTAAGCCATGAGCGGATTATTCCGCCATTCCGGCAGAGCGAAAAGCCCCGTAAAATAATGATGGAGTGAGAGCAAATCGATCTGCTGCCACTCCTGCTGGAGTACGGTCTCATTCCACGCCCGGATGTTCGGGTCATGGAACATGCCCACGGCGACGATCTGGATCGTCGGGTCCACAGCACGCATGGCTTTGGCAAACGGAGCATAGTAAGTCGCGTATCCTTCTGCGTTCATCCAACCGAGTTCGAACGATCCCCAAATCTCATTTCCGATCGTCCAGTACTTAATTCCATAAGGTTCGGGATGTCCGTTGGCCGACCGGCGAGCACCCCATGTCGTTTGAACAGATCCGTTACAGTACTCCACCCATTGGGCTGCCATCTCCGGAGTTCCTGAACCGAAATTTGCACTGATATAAGGCTCTGCGCCGATTAAACGGCAGAAATTCATGTACTCATCGGTCCCAAAATCATCGGAGTCAATTCCGTTGTCATAACCGTTAGGCTGGCCATAAGGCAGAATGTCTTGAGGCGGTCGCCGCTCGCGAGGACCAATCGCTTTGAGCCATTCATACGAATCACTGTAGCCGCCTCCTGGCCAGCGCATGATTGTTGGCCCCAGGTCCTTCGTGAGCTCAATGACGTCGCGCCTCATGCCACCGATGTTATCGGCCGGCATGAGCGAGACCTCGGCCACCCAGTTTTGACCCGGAGCGTCGAAAGCAAGACGGAAAATGGCCGGCCGCAAATCGCGATCCGGTGTCAGGCGAACTTCGTATTTCTTCCATTCTCCTGCTTCCAGCCGAGCTTCGGCATGGGCGGCCGCGACACCTTCAGTCGACTCCAACCGGAACGAAACATTCCCGTTCCCCGATCGCGCCCGGATCCAGGCATAGGCCACATACTCTTTCCCACCCATCAGATCGAATCCCGTTTGGCGGATTCCCCTCCAGTTGGACTTTGTTCCGAAAGTGGAGATTCGTTGGGATGAGATTCCATCTAAAGTAATCGAGCGATCAATCACGTAGCTGACTGCATTGAGGTCTGATTCAGGTTTCCAGGGATCCGCGACATGGCTGCGGTCCGGATCAACCGGATAAAATTTTCGATTGCGTAATAATTCAGCCCACAATCCGCCATTAATGACTCGGCCGAAGTGTTCGAGGAATTGTCCGTAAATGTGGGGATCAATCTTGTGGAGTGGAATAGCCGGATTGACTCGCAAATCGGCGCGAATTTGCGCCCACCCGGACTCGGATGCTCCGAGAAACAAATAGACTGCGATCAATAGATAACCGGTATGACGCCGAAAAGTGTGAAAACGGTGTTTGTACCCTTTCATTAGGCCTCCGATGATGAAGTTTACTTCAATACGGTTGTTCCCCTCCCCAGAAGACCAACGCTTGTCGGACTAATCACCAAACAAAAGTCTCTTCAGGCAAAAACCGCTTTACCTTCCGAAACGGCGCCTCCTCTTGACGAAAGTAGGCGCGATTGTAGAGCGCACCGATCTGCCCAGGCGGATCAATCGAAGTAACGGTGCTGCCCTTGATGGTCAACGTATAGGGGACATCTCCAATCGTCTCCTTCACCGTCCGTTCTAAGATCGGGAATGTGACGACGAACTTGTCCCCCGGAACGGCGTGGCCGCCATCCAGATAACGCCCTTGCCAATGGCAGTTTCGTTTTATGCCGTTGACTTGACAGCCCATCTCATGGCTGCCGCTCTTGATCCACTCGGGAGCACGGACCAATACTTTTTCAGAGGGTTTTTTAATTTTCAGTTCCACTCGCCCCTGGTAAGGAATGTAACTGTATAGATCAACCCACGGGGTCGCCCGGTTGAGCAGCAGATTCACTCGCAACTGCTTTCCTTGCGACTGCACGATGCTTTCCAGCACGTAATACAATGCCCGGGCGGAATTGCCCAGGCAGCATTGCTGAATTCCAATCAACGTGGCCCACTCATTGGCGCTCGCCCAACCGGCAAAGGCGCCGATATTCCGCTCTGCCAGCCGCTCGGCTGTTTCGTTGAATGCCACCGGCTTCACAGGCTGAGTCTTGGCCAGCTCGTCAAACCATTTCGCATCAGTCAGCTGCTGTTCCGTGAATTGGTTCCGCACCCAGCGGTCGATGTCGTCCCAATAATCTCCCACGCCTGCGTCGGAGAGTTTGACACCCATCCCGATCATATCCGCCACTTCGCAACTCTCGCAGGTGAGGTAGCGATTATTGATGGCAAGTTCGGGGAAGAATCCCACGAGCGTTGAACCCTGGGTCGTGGCCCACTGGAATCCGGAGTTGATGTAGTGTAGCGCCTTCTGATCCTTTACCGCCGCCGCGTACTCCAGGATGCTGATCATTCCGATGGTATGGGCGTGGAAGTGTCCGCCCAACTTGGCGTCCTTGGCTTCCGGGTAATTCCTCTTCATCCGCGTTGAGGTCATCAGGGCTTCTCGTTCCAGAGGTGAAAAAAGGAAGCGCCCTTGATCGTCATAGTACTCCGCAGGTCCCATCCCGTAGGCTACTAGTTTCGCGGCTAAGTGACGAGCAGGCTCGTACCCTGTTACCCGGTAGTATTGCGCCAGGCCCTGAATCATGCGGATGTTTCCGTAATCGACGGAGTCAAACCCAGTTGGCATCTTTGCTTGGTGACCGTATTTTGCGTGAGGCTCGTAGGCGCCCCAGGGAACATACGCAAAGTCACCCCGGTCAACCGTTAATTCCAGCAAACGCTGAATCATCCGCTCACTCGTTTGGGTCCAGATGGGATTTTTATCACGCATGTAGTAAACAGTCATGGCCCCGATGACTCGCCCACATTTCGCCGGAGTGGTGGCCAGTTTCACCGACTCATCTTTGGCGCTGGTGCTCTTTCCATCAGCTTTCCATACCGTTTCAAAGCTCCAGGGGTTGAGCCGGGTCCACGGGGTTCCATTGAGTATTTCGTAGACCAGTCCGTCCGATCCAACGGTCTTCAGGTTCACTTGCATCCAAGCCAAATCGACATGCGTGTTCAGATTGCTCCCTGTCGCGGCCCTCAGCAGCGGCAGCGCCTCCATGAACCCCTCGACGCTTTCCACCCAGTCATTATGGTCATGCATCATGATCGGAGGATTACGGAAAAGCTCGGCCTGCCAATAGACCTCGTAGTCTGCGTCAGGATCGGTAATCCCGGTCAGCGCATTAATCGCCAGTTCGGAGCGGCTCGCAATGTCGAGCGTATCGGGGATAGTGTCTTCATACCACTCGCCCCGGCAGGGTGGGAGTTCGAGTACGGGGATTTTCTTCTGGGGGTAATCAATCACCAGTTTCGCGCTCTTGTTCAACTTTGCCACACCGGAAGGTTTGCAGGAATCTAAGCCTGCTGCCAAAGCAGAGCTGCCCAATGCGAGCAGCGAGCCTTTCAGAAAATTGCGTCTCTCCATGATTGTTTTCCTCGCTCTTGAATTTTTATCAAGAGCTCTTCGGCTCCGCTTTCCCATCCACAAACATAAAGAGATTCGGCTCCCCTCGCCCCAACGCGGGAGAGGGGAGCTGAAAGCTCGAAAAAGTTTCGTGGATAGTCACTCATGAAGTCGAGATCCAGAAATTTCCACGACGGTTTCAGCAAAAACTAGTTTTGGAGATTCCTTACTTCCCACAATCCAGCCGTGTTTCACTCCCCCTCACCTCCAACTCCTCTCCCGCGTTGGGGAGAGGAGAGCTGAAACTATTCTTCACGCTAGCCCCGCTCCAATTCAGGCACAGCTTGCCTGGAGGCAGTAACCCTCCTACAATTTGAGATGAGTTTACTACAAGGGGTTAGGGATTGGCAGAATCTGTAGGGAATCATCAACTCATTTATTCTTTAATCATATCGAAAAGGAAGGCGGAAAATGCACAGGCCACGAATGGCAATATTTCTTCTCTGGAATTATTCTGATGACTTTTCCGATCCAAGGGATAGCCCAGGTTCAGGCAAAGGTTCAAGTCAATACGGAAGCTCCACTGCATGCAATCAATCCGGGAATTTTCGGGCAGTTTATTGAGCATTACGGCCGTGTCGTCGAGCATGGTGTGTGGGCTGAGCTGTTGCAGAATAGAAAATTCTACCCCTTTGACGCCGTCGGACAGATGAATGTCGCTGCGCCTTGGGTGGGCGATCCGGCAGAAAAGAATGTAAGCTATGCGATCGATCGTACTCTCTCGATCGATGGAGTTTCCTCACAGCGAATTGTGCTGTCCGGCTCATCCAATGAATGGCGAGGAGTGCAGCAGAGCGGATTTGATGTGATCGGAGGAAAGGAATACGTTGGGTACGCTTGGATTAGGGCCGATCCGGCCAATCAGATGGTTTCTTTCACCCTGGAGAAGCGGGATGGGACAATACTTGCTCGCTCAGAAACTTCTCTACAGCCAGGCGATTGGCATCGTTACGATTTCAAACTAAATCCGGTCAATGGTCTTCACCCTGCGGTTTTCCGCATCTTGTTCAATCATCCCGGAATTGTCTGGATCGGCGCCGCATCTTTGATGCCCGGGGATCATATCGAGGGACTGAGAAGAGAGGTGGTGGAACTGGCCAAGACCATGGATCCTCCTATCCTGCGTTGGCCGGGCGGCGGCTATCCGGATACTTATGATTGGCGAGTGGCGATCGGTCCGCGAGACCATCGTCCACCCCACACCGTGGGGGTCTATGCCAATCAGGATGGCTATGATTCCCGGGTCGATCCCAGTGATTTTGGGACCGATGAGTTCATTCACTTTTGCCGATTAATCGGGGCCCAGCCTTACATTACAGTAAATTTTGGTTCGGGCAGCCCTGAACTGGCTCGCCAGTGGGTGGAATATTGTAACGGGCCCAGTAATTCGGAATGGGGTGCACGTCGTACTTCCAATGGCCACCCGGAGCCCTATCACGTGAAAATCTGGGGGGTCGGTAATGAAAGCTGGTTGAGCATTGAGCCGGGTCATTCCACGCCGGAAGGCTACGCCATGTATTTCAATCAATTTGCGGATGCGATGCGCAAAGCCGATTCCGGGCTGCAGATCGTCGCCGTCGGCGACACCCTGGATTCCACCGGAAAATGGAACGAGACGGTCGCCCGCATCAGCGGGCAACATGCCGACCTTCTCTCCATCCATTATTATTATGCACTCGGTTTCCTGTCGCCGTTTTATACCAATCATCCTGTGGAATTCTACCGATCGGTGGTGGCGGCTCCCATTTTCGTCGAGCAAACTCTGCGTGAGAGAATCGCTAAGATCGACGCAGCAAATACCGGAACCAAGAAACTTCAGATTGCTTTGGACGAGTGGAATGAGGCGAATTTTGGTCCTGAGCCGCCGGGAACACCCAAGGATTTCTCCTTCGCTCGACTCGTGGATATGATCATCAAATACGCAGGGGACTTCAACCCGCCTCAAGAGGACGCATTATTTGCAGCGCGAATGTTTCACGTGTTCATGCGCCTCGGAGACCGGCTCCCCCTGGCCTGCAGGACTCACATGGTCAATAGTTTGGGTGCAATTCGTACCAGCAGCACGGAAGCTTATGTCACTGCCTCGGGTACTGCTTTGCAGATCTATGGACCGCACTCAGGATCGAAGCTTCTGAAGGTGGAACAACAATCTCCCGTGTACGATGTTCCCGAAGCAGGCTGGAAGAACATCCCATACTTGGATGCAGTCGCCACTCTTTCGGAGGATGGCCATAAGCTGTTCTTGCATCTTCTCAACCTGAACGAAGCCGAGACCATGAGCGTTCAAATCCACCTCGTTGGCCGCTCCGTAGAGCCTGGTGGCGAACTGTGGCAAATCGCTTCCGAAAGCTTTTTGTCATTGAATAATTTCGGGGTGTCTCCGGTGAAGGTTGAACACCAGCAACTTACTAGCTTAGGTGGAAGATTCACTCAATTATTGCCCGCGCATTCGGCGACAACCTTGGAATTGACACTCAAGTAAATTTACCCGGAGATTTGTTGAGGAATCCCGAAGGAGTAAAGTTCGGTCCCCCTCACCTCCGGCCCCTCTCCCGGTGGGGCGAGGGGAGAGTTAACTCTACTTTTTATTGCCATTTCCCGGAAGATGAGGGCCTTCCACAGATCAGAAGACCGAATGATAACGTACAAGCCTCATTCTCTCTTAGTCGGACAAAGCACCTTTAATTCAGAATGTGACTTGAAGTCAAAAAAATCAAGCCATGTCGGTCCTTCGGAGGCACCAATGAAGGAATTGCGACGACGAGATTTCCTGAAACTAGCTGCCTCGGCTGCCGGAGCTACCATCCCGCCCCACGAATCCTTCTTGTTGTCGATGACTGGCGAGACCCGACAAACCAAACAGTCGGTGGCGGCGAAATACGGCTTGATGGAATGCGCCGATTCGAAATTGCTGGCCGCCCTCTCTAGATCCCGTACAGGAATCCTGGACTGCACAGTCAATGATCAAACTCACTGTGCCGATGCGGGACGGAGTTGGGGCACTGACACTGTCTTGAATGATTTATATTTTGGGCTATACGCTGGGCTCTTTATTGGTGGCGAGGATCAGCACGAAATATTTCGCAAGGAGTTGAGAAAAATTGCAAAACACGTGAAGACGGTTCCGGGGCATCCGCCCGTGCCTTGGTCGGTTTCGGCAGATGGCCGTACTCCGAAGTTTAATCCGGATCCGGGCTACGATTTGGATCGCTCCGCCGAGTTTGTCTTGGAAGTTGTCAGGACCTATGAAGTCACAGGAGACCGGCAGTTCGCTTCAGACCTCTACCCAAAGTGCCTGGAAGTGATCGATTATCTTTCGGCCCGAGATTTGGATGGAGATCTTCTGCCGGAGGGACGAACACAGGAATTTCCCGGACCAATAGGCCCGGATGGCAGCGCGTGTTCCAGCGTGACCTATATTGGAGACACTTCGGCCAACGCCTGGAAAGATTTTGGCGCTTCCTTATTTTACTATGAAGCACTTCGACGGCTCGGGATGCTCGAAAATATTCTGGGGAAGAATGCTGAAGCAAGGCGCCACCTGGAAAAGGCTGTCCATGTACGGCAGGCTATCAGAAAGATTCTGTGGAATCCCAATACGGATGGGTTTCTCGCCTGGGTGGAAAAGGATGGCACACGCCATGACGACTGGATCACAGGAAACAACCTGCATGCCGTGGCCTGCGGACTCGCCGACCATGAACAAAGCGTTCGGATTCTTAGGAAGCTGGAGGCTCATCGCGCAGAGATCGAAGAGATTGTCCCTTGCCGAGTCCGGATAGGCATATTTAGGGAAGGGTTGTGCAGCAACCGGGCGGAATATTATTGGAATGGCGGAATCTGGACGCTGGTCGCTGCGCCGGATATGCGGGCACGTGCACTTCTGAACGACGTCGCGGGTGCTCTGCGCGTGGCGGATCTGCTAGCGACCCGTCCCAAGGTGACCGAAGAAGGATTTTTCGAGGCTTATGACGGAAAGACAGGTGAGCCCAACAATTGCCGCGGCCTTCTGATGAATAACGGTGGATTCATCTGGGGGTTCTTTGAGGCTGTCTTAGGGATCGAGTTAGAGGGCGATAAACTTCGCTTCCGAGGATCTGTTCCCGCACGAATCACCCCAGCCAGGGCTCGTATTCATTATCGGGGCGCTGATTTCGAAGTTTTGTGGATTAGCGGAAATCCGAGTGCGCGCTTGGATGACAAAAGTATATCCATGGACAAAGATGGCTACTATCGGCTCTGCTTAACCCCTGAGCCAAGTCGAAACTATTGGGTGGAAATCGTTGTTAAGGAGCCTAACCGTGGGAAAGAATCTCAGTAATTGCCCTAGGTCGTCGCGCCGCAATTTTTTAATTACCGGCTCCACTCTCGTGTCGGGATTGCTGGCAAGCTCAACCGGCTTGCGCACGGCCATCCCGGAAGCTGCTGCTGGCACGGGGACACCCTCCTTGCAGCCGCCCTCACCCGATTGGGTGCGAGACTTGATTATCTATGAGATCGCAACCAAGGGGTTTACCTCGCCAAATGGACCCGAGTCGGGCACCTTCAAAAGTCTTCAAGCCAGGTTGCCCTATCTTCAGGAACTGGGGATCACGGGCATCTGGCTCAGCGGTCATTCGCTCGCTGACGCGCATCATTTCTATAACATCTGGACTCAATACGCCAACATCGAGCCGCAGACCATTGACCCTTCCCTGGGCACTCCCGAGGAATTCACAGCCCTCATCACCAACGCGCATGAGCGCGGAATCCGCCTGTTTCTAGACGTCCATGTACACGGCATTCTCAGTTTCAGTTTTTTGATCAAAGAACATCCTCATTGGTTTCGCGGCGGCAGCTGGCAGATGGCCGACTACGACTGGCGGGGCGGACACACGGATCTTGATGACTGGTGGGTCAATGTGTGGACCGAGTATGTCACCCGGTATGGAGTGGATGGGTTTCGTCTGGACCACCGGATTTACCGGCCAGACCTTTGGGAGAGAATTCGACAAAACGCGGCTCGTGCCGGACATGAGATCGTTCTCTTCGAAGAAGATGATGCCGTGATCCCGGGAGTCACCGACTTCACTCAACATGACCGCATGCTGCGGGTCCCCCCGCCGGGCAGTCTAAACCCTCACCTGGTCCATGATATACCCGGATTTTATGATCGAATCTTTGGCAGAAAAGGATATTACCAGGTGGAGATCCAATATGCCGATGACGGGACAAGAGTAAGCGGCGACACCAATGGCCAAGGTTTACTGCACATCCGGCTGGACGGCTTGACTGCTGACAAGATTTGCCGGCGCATCAATGATGACCATGCCGATGGAATCCCGGATATCCAGCTTACGGTTGAGAATGTGGCCTCGAAGCCCATCAAGGAAGTCGTCATCAAAGATGATATGGGCGGGCTGTGGCAGACAACTTGGGAGAGAAACGCTCGTCTTCTGGCCGTCGAAGGGAAGCCGCCTTCACTTCAACTCTATTTAGCTACGCTTGCTCACGGCTGGCCCTGTATTCAACTGAGTTGCCACGATGAGGGTTGGGAAGGTTTCCCGGCAGACAAGAATCCTTACGTCGCTCAAGGCAGCCGCGCGTTATTCGGTTACTCTTGCCTTTTCGCACCCATGATCCCGATTTTCTTTGCAGGTGAAGAATTTGATGCGACGTACCGCCCGATCCCCTGGCTATCCGCTCACCTATTTGGCGGGCAGGATCTTGGCAAGGGTCGCTGGCTCTACGGAACCATGCTCGACTGGAATGAGTTACAGAGCCCAGAGCACGCCTCCATGTTCGAAGATGTGAGGACGATGATTGCCGTCCGCAAGCAGGAAGCCTCGGTCTTGGCTCTACCCTCTGCTAACAAAGAACCCCATCTGATCGCGGTGCCTTGCGAACCAGACATCGCTGTTCCGGTTCCTTATATCCGATGGAATGATCGCGCGGCAGTCCTGGTAGTCGCGAATAGAAATACGACGCAAGATGCTCATCTCAAGTTGCAAGTTCCGCTTAAGGAAATGGGAATGGCGGGGCATTCTAACTATAAAGTCACCGAACTCTGGCCTGGAGGCGGAAGCAAGACCTTCACAGAAAAAGACTTGGGGGAGCTTGCATTAATGGTTCAACGCGACAAGACCCCAGGAGGTGGCCTCCGTGTCATCAAGATTCAGGGGAACTCTTGAGGAGACGACGATACTCTGCTTGGCTGAAAAATTCCTATTTCTTCTTTCGTATTAAGCACATAAGTGGGGCCTGAGAATAACGACTAGTTTTCTCGATGTTATACTAATAATGCGTAGTTTTTGAAGATGCTGATGACACATCAGGCGATAGAGGAATGACTTGCAGCCAAGAACTGGTTAGCCATAGGAGGGTAATCAAGGTGAAAGCGACATTGGAGGAGGCATTAAGACCACTCCCCTCTTGGGAGGGGAAGAGGGCTTTAGCTCTCAGGGGTGGGTAAAATTCCTGAATGGGTTGATGAAAAGGATTACCTAACCATGCTGTTTGGCGGCACAACTCACAAAGTAAAGTCTGACAGTAACAACCACAGGAGGAGCAATGTCGATACGACCGATTAAGCGAATCACCCAGTCCCAGCCCACAATCGAAGGCGCAGGGGTACATCTGCGTCGCGCGTTTGGTTTTGGAAAAACGAGCGACTTTGATCCATTTCTGTTGCTCGACGACTTCCGCAATGAAAACCCTGAAGATTATCTCGCCGGGTTTCCGTGGCACCCACATCGAGGCATCGAAACCATCACCTATGTTCTCGCGGGAAATGTGAGTCACGGTGACAGCCTCGGGAATAAGGGGACGTTAGGGGCCGGTGATGTGCAGTGGATGACCGCAGGCAGCGGGATTCTCCATCAAGAAATGCCTAAAGGAGATGGCAAGGGCCGAATGCACGGCTTCCAACTCTGGGCAAATCTGCCCGCTTCGCTGAAGATGACGGCTCCGCGCTACCAGGACGTCTTGTCCGGTGATATCCCGGTAGTCGTGGACGATGACGACACCACCGTCCGCATCGTCTGTGGGAGTTTCTGGGGAAAGAAAGGCCCGGTAGAAGGGAGTCGCCGCGGATCCGCGTTATCTGGACGTCTGGGTGCCCCCCGGTCGACGAAAGACACTGCCTGTCGAGACGAACCGGCATGCGTTTGCTTATGTGTTTGAAGGGGCAGGCAGATTCCGCGACGCCTCCGAACCGAGGGCTGTCAAAACGGAAAAGGTTGGATCAGCGGACAAGACAACAATCGATGAGACCGGGAATCGATCCCTCGTGCTTTTCGACACAGGCGATGAAGTGACGGTGCAAGCGGGAGACGCTGGGATCCGGTTCCTGTTGGTCTCGGGAAAGCCGCTTGAGGAGCCGGTTGCCTGGCGGGGCCCAATCGTGATGAATACGGAAGAAGAATTGCGGCAAGCCTACGCCGAGCTCCACAATGGCACATTTCTCAAGGGGCGTTGATCTGGGATTTGGATTTTCTTGCTTTTAGTTCTACTCGGATGCTTCACCTGGATTGGATAAGGGCCGAGTTCCACAAGGCTAGACGAGAATTACGCCGTGGGTGTGGTCCTGGGACATCACCAAGCTGCTGGGTCCGGCCAAGTGGACTTACTTCTACCTCTACGTCATTCTGGACATCTTCAGCCGTTATGTCGTCGGTTGGATGGTGGCCACCCGGGAGAGTGCGACTCTGGCTGAGAAGTTGATTCGGGAAACCTGCCAGAAACAAAGCATTGTTCCGGGGCAGTTGACCGTGCATGCGGATCGGGGTTCGTCGATGACCTCCCGGCCGGTGGCCCTGTTACTGGCCGATCTGGGAGTCACCAAAACCCACAGCCGGCCTTACAACTCCAATGACAATCCGTTCTCCGAGTCCCACTTCAAAACGCTCAAGTACCGGCCCGAGTTCTCCGATCGTTTTGGTTCCATCCAGGACTCCCGGATTTTCTGCCAACAGTTTTTTGCCTGGTACAACACCGCGCATCATCATTCCGCCATCGGCTGGTTGACTCCCCAGGTCGTTCATTACGGTCAGGCCGCTGAAGTGTCGGCCGCCCGGCAGAAGGTATTGGATCAGGCGTTCCGGATCAATCCGGAACGCTTCGTTCGCAAAATGCCGGAGTCCCCACGACTTCCTGACAAAGTCTGGATCAACCCTCCAGAACCGAGGAGCCAGAGTGATGGATCGCTACACTAAATTCTTTAAGCAGGTGTCTCAAAATCATTGACACGCTCCCCAGCACGACCAACTTGTTACAATTGAAAACCCATAGGTTGCCGCGTCCGTCGCAAACGCGAGCGGCTTCCTTCAAACGTCGCTATCCGAAGTGACCGGCGGTCCGCATTTCGTCAAGCCTCTGCCTCACGGCGCCGGTCACTCCAGATAGCGTTCTAACGTTTATGAGGGCGGATCCGTTATAGGCTTGGAAGGGGTAGGATGGCGGTTACTCGCCAACTGACACTCGGGATCCGGTTCCAATAAATGACACATGATAAAGTTTTATTGACTCGCACGAAAGGCATCACCTTCAATTTTCCATGGTTGTCTGCCGCTCGCGGTTCGACGACGGCCGCCATTGGCCACAGCGCTGTTCTGCCTCTGTTGATGAAGTTAAAGGGGCTTACTGGGTTCGACCGGCAAGAATGAGATTGCGGCTGTTAACAATTTGGTATGCACAGGTTCGTGCGGCGCAGCAGATCCTTGTAACGTGGATCCGAACGGAGTGGATCGAACATCGGGTTTGTCTTTATGTACCCGACACTCACTATTGAGTGGTCCTCATATGCTTTTTCCAGCCACTTGAATGCCTCGTCTTTATCTTCTAGGCCGGCATAGATTTTGGCCATCCATATTGGTGAAACATACTGCTGTCGGGACAACCCTTTCAACTGATCCAGCAGCTTATGCGCGTCTGCTCTTCTGCCCGTCACCGCATAGCCATATCCGAGACCGGTTGTTGCGATTAGATTGTCCGGTGCGACCGCCGCGGCCTTTTCAAATTCGGCCATACCTTCCTTAAACATGGATTTCTTCGTATATGCCATGCCGCGGAAGTAGTAAGCGTCGACGTTGTCCGGATCCAGCTCGAGCACTTTTTGTCCTTGCTCTATCGTTTTGTCAAACTGCCGGTTCAGGAAGAATTCATAACCCAGGTCGACGTTGGGCCCGAGCGAGATCGGGTCAAACTCCAATGTTCGTTTCGTCTCGGCGATCGCTTCGTCAAGCCGTCCGGCCTGCCATAAAGCTGCTGCGCGGAATCTATGCGCCTCTGGATAGCTCGGATTCAGTTCGATGGCTCGCTGGAACTCTTTGTCGGCACCGGACCAATCCCAGTCATAGCTTGCTTTGACTAATGCCAGGGATGTGTGAGCCTCCGCAAGTGTGTCATCCAATTCCAATGTCTTCAGCGCTGCCTCCTTGGCCTTTAGAAAACCCTCCTTTGCTGGAATGAAGCCCGTTGCTAGCGAGCTGTAGCAATCGGCTATGCCCGAATACGCCTGCGCGTAGGTTGGATCTTTTGCGATGGCTTGCTGAAAATATTCAATGCCCTTATTGAATCCTTCCTCTGTGCCCTTGTTCCACCAGAAACGGCCCTTCAGATAATCCTCGTAGGCCTCGGAATTGACGGTATAGATTCTGGTCAAGCGTTTCCGATCCTCGCCGGTCAAGTGCGGCCGCAGGCTTTTGGAGATTTCCTGGACAATGACTTCCTGCAACGCACGAACATCGGCGAGCGCTCGCTCGTATTCTGCACCCCGGATTTGTGATCCTCTCGCAACATCGATTAACTCTATCCGGACGATCAACTTGTCACCGCGCTGCAGCAGGCGGCCCGTAAGTACAGCGCGAACGTGCAAATCGCGGCCGAGTTGTAGCGGGTCTGCGTCTTTTCCCTTCAAACGAAAGACCGTGCTGCGAGCCGTAACGTGCAATCCGGGAAGCTGCGCGAGTCTGTCGATCAGACTCTCCGTGATCCCGTCCGTCAAATATTCGGTATCCGGAGCGCCACTGGAATTCACGAACGGCAAAACGGCCACCGACTCTATGACATTTGAACTTTGAAACGATCTGAAATACCAAGCCGCCGGTACCAGCGCCGCCACCAAAGCGACCCCGACGAGGAAGGCTATCCGAATGCCCGGCACCGAGCGGGCTTTGTGAGAACGATCTGGTGCTGGCTCCTGCAGCGGTGGCTTGTCCTCGAACAGATTTCTCGAATGTGCTATCTCGTCCGGTAATAGTCGCACCGGTCCGATAAAACGGTATCCTTGCCGAGGTACTGTTTCGATGAACTCGACGTCCTCGCCTAAAGCCTTTCGCAGGACGGAGATGTTGTTCGTCAGGCTCCCTTCTTCAACAAAGCTGTCGGACCAGAGCGTGCTAAGAAATTCGTCTTTCTCCAGCAAGCGCCCGGCATTGCGCACGAGCAGTGTCAGAGTGTCGAACGCCTTCGGAGTGAGCTGGATGATCTGATTGTCGCGCTGCAACTTACGTTCGGCAGGGTCTAGGCGGAACGGACCGAATTCGTAGACTTGCCGTGATTCCCGACTCGGAATCGCACTGTCAGGGCCGAGTGGATTGCCCACAGATTCAGAACCTCCTTGTGGTTGTGTTTACTCTACCAAGCTTCTTCTCACAGTGCTTTTAGAAAACTTTGAGAGTTTTGTGATCGCACTTAGAGGACTTCCAGACCGTTCATGCATTACATGGGAGGAACAGTGGGGAAGCCGGACACAGCACCGCATTATACTCCCCGCGGCTTGGCTGAGTCCAAAGAACCCTCACAAAAGGAGAAAATATGTTTAGCAATTCAGTTTCAAATCGAACATTCGGCGTAATTTCCGTGGCATTGCTGTTCGCAGTAGCCGTAATGACCGTTGCTCTGAGGACCATAACGGTCTTAGCGGAAGACAGTGATGGGCGAACGGGAACGATCCATGTGATCAAGGATTGTACGGATTACAAAGGCAACGCTGGCGACTACTGCACGATCGTGTCCTCTAACCTTCCCAGTATTCCGCCTGGTTCGCATGTTTTCTATACGCAGGCTGCCCTTTCCGCAAACCCGGACAATCCGTTTGCCACTGAGTACCAATACATTTCTCTGGACAGTAACGTCGTGCTTCACGTAGCGACCGGTGACTATGCCGTCGGCCGTTGCACGTTGAATCCGGATGGTGCCACAGGGCTTTGCACGTTTTCCGACGGAACCGGCCCACTGGCCGGGTTCACCGCCCGTGTCGATGTGTCATATGCTGGCGGAAATAATTACGCGTGGGACGGCCGGTACAGCTTCAGTCCGAAGCCTGCAAAATAGTGGAAGCACCGACGGCAGTTGCAGAAGGTATGTAATCTAGAGCTGATATTCAAGGGGGTCCTACTCGTTCGCCATCAGCCCCTATAGGGGCGATCTATTTATAGAATGAATATAACGCAAGAATTCAATTCACCCTCTCCCCAAAGCGGGAGAGGGTGGTCCGTCAGGACCGGGTGAGGGGGCTTCACGCCGTGGCTTCGCCGTGATTTCTACATTCCCCTCGTCATAAAAGGGGTGGTGGTTCTTTCTCTGCTCCCCTGTAGTCGCCGTCTCTTCACCCTCACACATCGGGACCAGCGAGTGCTCAAAGGGGCCGAATCCCGCGGGCCAGCAGTCCCACCAAGGCTCCTCCAAGAACAAGCCACATGGAATTGAAGCGAATACTCGCAAGTAGGATTAGGCTTAACGCCAGCAAAAGAACACTCGTCATATCCACCAAGGTAGCCTTAGCAAGCTGCCAGGTCACTACGGTCATCAAGGCGAGAGAGGCCGCATTGACGCCATCAAGAAAAGCTCCAGCGGTCAAGGATCGTCGCAGCCGGGGAACCAGCGGGCCACTCACAGCCACAAAAAGAAATGCGGGAAGAAAGATACCAAGGGTTGCGACGGTAGCTCCCGGAGCCCCTCCGAGGACGTACCCGATGAACGTGGCGGTCGTAAAGACCGGGCCCGGAGTCGCCTGGCCGATGGCGATGGCGTCCAACAGTTGTGATTCGCTCAGCCAATGCCAGCGCTCTACGAGATCGGCACGCAAAAACGCCAGGAGCACATAGCCGCTTCCGAATAGCACGGAGCCGACTTTAAGAAAGAACAGAAACAGCGGCCATAATGAGAAAGAAACAGCCGTCGTGACGCTTCCGGCAACTCCCCCCGTTGAAGCCAGCGCCAAGGGTGAGCCAGCAAAGAACGAAGCTAGTCCTGGACCGCGCTTCCGGCTGATGATCCCCGCTTGAAGAGCGACCCCCACTCCACATCCCAAAAGGATAAGCAACTCGTGGATCCGAAGAAAGCTGAGGGCCACGCCCGTTATAGCCACCATTCCCAGAAATCTGGTTTTGAGGGCGGAACGCCCGAGTCCCCAAAGGGCTTGCAGAATAATCGCAATCATCACCGGCTTCACGCCATATAAAATCCCGGCAATCTCCGGAAGCGAGCCATAGTGGACGTAGGCCCAGGCAAAAGCAGAGACGATGAAAACGGCGGGGAGAATGAAACAACTTCCAGCTACGAGCAGCCCTGGCCAACCAGCCTGTCGATGTCCAATATGGATTGCCAATTCCGTCGAGTTGGGCCCGGGAATGAGGTTCGTGGCGCCCAGAAGATCCAGGAACTCCTCCCGGGACAACCAGCGACGGCGGCGAACAACCTCTGCCTCCATCATGGCGATGTGTGCCGCCGGGCCGCCAAAGGCGATGCTCCCCAACTTGAGAAAGAGGAAAGCAATTTCTTTCAGGGATGCGTTTCGAGCGGCTGGAAGCGGAGTTCCGCCCCTGACATCTTCAGGCTCTGTCATGCCAACCTGCCGGGCTTGAACCCAAGTGGTTGTCCATTGACCATCGTCCTGCACCCATCACGAGTAAAAAAATAGAACCCAGCAGCATCGACCAATCCGTGCGAGCTTCGTGGGCCATGGCCCAGAACCCTTTGTGAACAAGCATGGGTAACTTAGTGGTGCTGATGGCGGTCAGCATGACGACGATCAAAGGAATAGCTGCCAACCGCGTCAGCAGGCCGATGATTACTAAAATGCCGCAAATGATCTCGAACACACCGACCAATGGAGCCGTAAACTCAGGCGCTGGAATCCCAATCTTGGCGAAGCGCCCCACACCCAGCTCGCCTGAGAACAGAAACTTCTGAATACCCTCCGAGAGGAATACAGCGCCTACCATAAGGCGGATGAGGACTGTCACGGCAGGCGCGTTCGTTCTCATAATGATTTGAATGACTGACATCGGTTCCTCTCACGGAGCAGGTGTAAACTGCGCCAGATTCTCAATCCCAAACTTACTCTCCAGACCCGTGACCTCAGCAACGATTTTCTCAAAACCATCGGCACCGAAAAGCTTATGCTCTTCGTCTTCGAATTGTTCTCCCATCGAATCGTACTCATGTGCGCTCACGATACTGTGAAGCGCCGGGAACAGGACCGTGTCTTCGCGGGCGGCGTGAGGACGATACATTCGGATGAACTGGACTAAAACTCCTTGGAGCTTGACCCGTTCAGAGGGATTCTTGAGCGCTGCCAATGTAGCGAGATGTTGGATTTCGTCTGTCAATCGCCGCCCGGCCTGGTGTTGCTGCCGGAGCACGGCGACAAGTTCGACAAGTTTTCCAGCTTTTTCAAATCGCGGAAAAAGATGATTCTCTTCCAGTTTTTCGTGATAATTCTCGATGAATCGGCGAACCATGTCGGCTGAGCTAGTCAGCACGACAGGGTCCAGGTCTTGTTTCGATGTGAGTCGACGCAGCCCCTCCTCATAGATCAGAAGGACTCGGTCGAGGACACCATGTTCCCGCATCAGGTCCTCCGCCGGCGAGACCTCTTCTTCCTTGCTTTCCGTTGAACTGCTCTTCTGATCTGGCCCCACTGGATGAGTTGCCGCACAACCCGAGAACACGAGGCCTGGGCCGACGATTGCGGCCCAACGGATGAATTCGCGTCGATCCCCAGCTGTTTCGTTTTTCATGACCTTTCCTTTCATTCTTCCTTCATGGAGTCTCCTGATCACCCTTCCAATAACTCCCCAAAAAGCTCCTGCACTTTAACCCGGGCAGAATATAAAGCTTTCCGCCCCTTGGCCGTTGCGCGATAGAACCGGCGAGATTGGCGACCTTCCCAGGCCACTGTGGAACGGAGGTATCCCTTTTGTTCCAGCGCATGAAGCATGGGATAAAGAGTTCCTGCGCTCAGTCGGTAGCCGTGCCGGGCAAGCTCCTGGCTGATCCCTGCACCAAAGATGGGCTCCTGAGAGGCGTGGTACAGAATGTGAAGCCGAATTAGGCCTGAGTAGAGATCGGGGTCATCCATGGCTGAGTCTCTCGATATCGATACTCGATATCGTCATACGATAACGTGATAAAGACCAGCTGTCAAGATTAGGACCTAGAGGATACCGATGGTTGCCTCAACTGGTCTGGAGCGATCAAGTCTCGGTGGCATAGCCGAGACCAACGGCAGACCTGACGGGTGAGATCGAAGATGTTAATGCGACGAGCGTTGTTCGCCACATCCATGTAGCCGGTTGCCAGATTTGCCGGCTCGGCGTCGAGATCTTAGCTGTCGGAATCGCTCATGCCCGCCGGTTTGTATAAGCGTTCGCGGATGTAACTGGAGGAACCCTCGCCGGACTCTGTCTCGATTCCGCACCCAACAACAAGTAGCCATCGTTCTGTAATTATACTTGCCGATCAGCTCCGGCTGAAGGGGATCGTTTACAGAGGAAGGGAGATAATCTTCAACGTTGCGAAATCTCTGGCTGAATCCCCCAACGCTTGCTTCCCAATCCCGCTGTATGGGAGCAAGGGATGAACTGTAACTTTTTGCGCTACATCCTTGTTCGAATAGTCCGGCAGAATTTCGCCGACCTCATCGTTGTACGAAAGTTTTCCCTGCTGAACAAGCTGGGCGATAGCCACTGCCGTAAACATCTTACTGATCGATGCAATGTTGAACTTTGTATCTATTCGGTTGGGCACATTGCATGTGCGACTCGCTTTTCCGGTTGCCTTGGTGTAAATAGGTTTGCCATCCTTTGCGACTAAAATCGCTACCGGAGAGCCTGTCTGCCATAGCCAACTTGTTGACCAGAGCGTCGAGTCTGCTGCCGATTAGACTCAGCCACTTCTGAGGAGGCAGGATATCTGCAGGCATCTCTATGTGAGGAGCGGAAGTTTTTGATCGTCACTGGAGATTGCGTGATGACATCCACCGGAATTTCCACCTAGTATTCAGTCTGCTTTAGCCCTCAGGGGTGGGTAAAATTCCGGCTGGGAGCGCGGGAATCCTGTCCGCATTTCGTCACGAACAAATCCACCTATAGAGAGTAGTCGAAAATTTATTGCTGTTTTTTCTCGTCCGTCAGCCGGCCGGTCAAGCGAGCAGTTTTTGCACAACCTCGCCGGATACGTCGGTAAGGCGAAAATCTCTTCCTTCGTGACGATAGGTGAGCCGCTTGTGTTCCAATCCCAAGCAATAGAGGATGGTGGCATGCAGGTCGTGGACGTGGATTTTATCTTCGACGACGTTGAAACACAGGTCGTCTGTTTTGCCAATGACCTGGCCGGGCTTGACGCCTCCCCCAGCCATCCACATGGTAAAGGCCAGTGGGTGGTGATCGCGGCCCCAACTCTCTCCGGCAAGCCCAAGGCTCTGAACCAAAGGGGTGCGTCCGAACTCACTTCCCCAGATGACCAGCGTATTGTCCAACAGCCCGCGCTGTCTCAAGTCTTTGAGTAAAGCGGCGGTGGGTTGGTCGGTGATTTCACAGTTCTTCTTCAATTTCTTGTTCAAGTCGGAATGATCATCCCAAGTCGAATGCATCAATTGGACAAATCTCACTCCGCGCTCAATCATGCGCCTCGCCAACAGGCAATTGGTAGCGAAAGGGCGGGTCGGCTCTTTGTTGACGCCATACATCTCTAATGTAGCGGGGGTCTCTTTTGAAAAGTCCAGTAGTTCTGGCCCGACGGATTGCATCCGAAATGCCAATTCATAGGAAGCTATGCGAGAAGCAATCTCAATGTCTCCCGCACGCAGAAAGCTCTGCTGGTTCAAGTCGCGAATGGCATCGAGTGTCATCCGCTGATCTTCAGTGTCGATTCCCGGAACGTTGGACAGGTTAAGAACGGGATCTCCTGTGCCTCGAAACGGAACTCCCTGGTACACGGAAGGCAGGAAGCCACTGGCCCAATTGCCGCTGCCGGCGCCGGGAGAAGCGCCCCCTGAAGTCAAGGCGACAAACCCTGGAAGGTCTTGCGATTCGCTTCCTAACCCATACGTCACCCAGGCCCCCATTGTGGGACGCCCGAGTAATCCTGTGCCGGAAGTTATCATCAGTTGGCCCGGATGATGGTTGAATTGATCCGTGACCATGGAACGAATCATGCAAATTTCATCCGCGCAGGCCGCCGTATAAGGCAGGTAATCAGAAAATTCCATGCCGCACTGGCCGGATCGGGTGAACGTCCGCGGGCTGGACCAAACCTTGGCATCGGGCTTGATAAAAGCCAGCTTCAGATCCTTGGTCATGGATGGCGGCAAGGATTGGCCGTCCCACTTGCTCAACCCAGGCTTAGGATCAAACAAATCGAGCTGACTCGGGCCACCTTCCATGAATAAAAAAATGACGTTTTTTGCCTTCCCTGCAAAGTGAGCAGATTTGGGCTTTAACGGGTTGACGTCCGGCAGGAGGCCCTCTGGAACGGCCGTTCTCCCTTCGCCGGCCATCAGATGCCAGAGCGCAATGGTTCCTAGCCCGCCCGCGCATTGTTGCAGGAAACCGCGACGTGCTTGAAGACGCTGAAACTCTAAAAAGTTCATAGCTACCCTCTTGTGATGAATTCTTCCAGGTTCAGCAAAACCCGGCTGATCCCGATCCATAGAGCTCCTTCGGCCGGGTCGATCCCTTCCAGACTTTTTGCGGGAAAGATTTTTTCGATGGACTCAGGCTTCTGTTCTAACATTTTCTTTCGTTCGTGGAGATACTCCATCAATCGCTCTTTTTCGTCAGCGCGAGGGGAGCGAGCTAGGCACAGATGATATGCATACTCAATACGCTCTCCCGCCTCCCCCGTCTTCTCCTGCAACAGTCGCACGGCCAAAGCCTGGGCGGCTTCAAAGAACACAGGATCGTTCAGCAATGTTAGAGCTTGCAGGGGTGTTGTCGAGCGATCACGACGAGGACAAGAATTCAAGGAGTTCGGCGCGTCAAAGGTGACGAGCTGCGGATAGGGGTAACGTCTCTGGAACAAGATATAGAGTCCGCGGCGATACCGGTCCGATCCCTCACTCTCTTTCCATTTAGTTAAGGGGTTCATCCCTGCGGCGCCGGCTGGCTGGGGAGGCCGAACGCTTCGCCCTCCAATCGCCGGATTTAACAGCCCGCTTGCTGCAAGCGCCACGTCCCGGACCTGTTCTGCAGGCAAACGCAGACGGGTTTGTCGTGCCAGGAGCTTATTGTCCGGGTCCCTCGCTTCCAGATCTTTTCTCGCGTTGGAAGATTGCCGGTAAGTGGCTGACATCACCAGCAGTTTATGCATCTTCTTCACATCCCATCCACTGGAAACGAATTCCGTCGCCAACCAGTCCAGCAACTCAGGATGCGTGGGAGGACTCGACCTCAGACCAAAGTCTTGCGGGGGATCCACCAAGCCCCGCCCGAAAAACTCTTGCCAGGTACGATTCATGGTGACCCGGGCTGTCAACGGATTGTCACTGGAAACAAGCCAACGAGCTAATGTGAGTCTATTAAACTTGGGACTCGGTGGAAGTGGAGGCAAGATTGTTGGAGTCCCTGGTTGAACTTCAATTCCAGGCTGAAGGAAGTTTCCGCGGATCAAAACATGCGTGCTGGGGGGGTGAGAGTTCTCTGCAATTCCTGGTGCTTCCGTCAACGCCGGGTACTCTTCCGCCAATGCATTTAGACGACTATTGAGTTCATTGAACCGGGAGGACCGGACAAATTGATCCGTCAGGATCCTCTTCTGCTTGGGCGTACGGTTCTCAGGGTCCAGCATGAGAATCTCCTCGCCTCCATCCGTCTTGACCTGAAGCAGATTCAACTGATAGTCCGACGCGAGATCGACGCCCGGATGCGCAGCCGCATCACGTACTTTCTTCTCCCATTCGACCTGTAACTCCGCAACTTTGAATTCTTCCAGAAGGGTCGCGCGTTTTTTTTCATATTCAGGCTGCTTTAGGAGAAAAGGCCCCCGTTCTACCGGAAGCGGCGCCTCAAAATTGGCTTCTGTGGCCGTATTAAAAAAGGCATAGAGCTGATAAAACTCCTTCTGGCTAATAGGATCGTATTTGTGATCATGGCAACGCGCACAGCCCAATGTCAGGCCCAGCCAGACTGTTCCGATCGTTGCGGTCCTATCAACCACTTGCTCGGTCCGAAATTCTTCCCGGTTGACTCCACCTTCGCGATTCGTCAGGGTATTTCGATTGAATCCAGTTGCCACCCTCTGTTCCAGAGTGGCGTTGGGCAAGAGATCCCCGGCAAGTTGCTCGATCGTGAACTCGTCGAAGGGCATATTCCGGTTGATGGCCTCAATAACCCAATGACGCCAGCGCCAGGCATTTTGGCGGATGCGATCCTCTTCATAGCCGTCACTGTCAGCGTAACGAGCCAAGTCAAGCCAACTGCGCGCCCATTTTTCGCCATAATGTGGCGAATCCAGTAGACGATCGACTAACCGCTCATAGGCATTGGCTTGCTTGTCGGCCAGGAATTCAGTCACTTCCTCCGGAGTCGGCGGAAGCCCAATCAAATCCAGACTCAGGCGACGGATCAAAGTTTCCCGATCTGCTTCAGCCGAAGGCTGGATGCCTTCTTTCTCCAATCGGGCCAGGACAAATGAGTCGACCGGATTTCGAACCCAGCTGGGATTCTTGACTCTGGGTGGTCTGGGACGCTGAGGCGGGATAAAAGCCCAATGTTTGATCTTCGTCTGCTGAGGTACTGATGCAGAGCTTGGCTTGACAGATCCTCCAGGTTCTGGCCAGACGACTCCTTGGTCGATCCAGGCGCGCAGCAAGCCGACTTGTTCGGAGCTCAGTGGGTCCCCCGTCATTGGCATTCTTAAGTCTTTGTTGAGACCGGCCACCAGTTGAATTAATCGACTGTCTGCACTATTCCCCGGTTTAATGACGGCGCCACTGTTGCCACCGGCCAGGCTGGCGGCGCGACTATCCAGGCGAAGTCCCGACATCTGTTGCGCAGACCCGTGGCAGGCCTGACATTTCTCCTTGAGAAGAGGCTCGATGTCACGAGTGAAATCAACCTGGGTGTTCGCCGCTGGAGGAAGACTTTTCGGGTTCGTTTCTTCGGCTAGCAAAAGACCCATCACAGTGCCGAGAAGTAATGGCACCAGAATAAACAGTGTTCGCCAGCGTCTCTTCATGGAGTCTTGTCCCATTCTGAACGGTTCCAACTTACACACGCGCACACAGAATCATGAGTGGCGGGGATTCTAAAAAGATTACCATACGCCACGCCTCCTTAGCGAACGGAAAAGGCAGGCTGCAGGACCGGTGGGGATATTCTCGAAGAAACATACGTAAGGGGGAGTTAAAGGGGATGGAGGAATTTTTGATAGTGCGTTTTCTTTATTCGCGGGATCCATGAATCCGCTATTTCATTCGAACGAAATAAACATCGAAGTCTTGATGGAGGGCCGCTTGAGAATAGATTCCCTTGAGCTGATCGCTCTCAGGATCATATACTAGATTGTAAGCGCTTCCAGGATACCCCGTATCCCGCAGTTCAACGAAAACCTTGGTTGCTGGGCCAGACTGGGACATTTTAGCGATCGCCACGTGAATGGGGCGGGGATTGAAATAAGCGGCTTCCATTTGCCCATCCGGCTTGACATTTTGGATTTCCAGGACATAGCCACCATCCGGTCGAAGCCATCGTCCCTTCAAAAGCTGTGACTGATTCTGGTCTGAGGGCCATTCTCGAATGACAAAGTATCCGAGAACAACAAGGCCCACCGTAATGAGCAGATAGATTGGCCATCGAGAGGGCTTATTCGGGCTCCCGGCAGAACCCGTCGCTGGTCGTTTCTTCTTCGATTTTTTGGTTGATTTCATGAATACCGTAACCCGAGATCTAATTCGTAGCAGGAAAGGTGAGGCCGCTGCGTGGGACCGCTGTTTGCCTCTTGGAGGGCTGAGCTCCGCGAAGCTGCGGTAACCC
Organism: uncultured Acidimicrobiia bacterium; assembly: GCA_963810905.1. GTDB lineage: Bacteria > Acidobacteriota > Terriglobia > Versatilivoradales > Versatilivoraceae > CAWBAT01. The sequence goes on from CAWEPG010000002.1 coordinate 653,949, forward strand.
TATTTGTAATCCGGCCGCGTAGAACTCGGCCGTCCAGACCAGATCATAAATCATATGAATCATCGGTTCCCCTCGCCCCAGCGTGGGAGAGGGATTAGGGGTGAGGGGGATCGAACGGCGGTCATAGACCGCCGGTACAGAAGATCGCTGAACATTTGGAGGGCTAAGCTCCGCTGTCTATCACTTGCTCCGCTTCGTAACCCCCATTAGTCGTGTTGGGTAGGTCGCAAAATTCTCGATCTCCACAGACTTTTTCCCTGTCTTATCGTCGGTCACCCACCGGATTTTTGCCGCGCCAACATAGGTTCCTTCCCCCTTACCGTCAGGGTCCATCACGATTTCGATCACGCCAAAGGGATAATCCCTGGAGCGATAGCCATTTCGTACTTCAGCCATTTTGAGCCACCGCTCAAAGACCACCACAATCTTGCGTTTGCCTTCCTCGAGATTATGAACTCGGACCACGTTAATGGTCCGTCCAACCTGTCCAGACAGCGAGAAAAACCCCAATTTTTGCTTCGAGATGGCTTTCAACAGGCCATCTTGTTTTTCTTCGGCCAAAGTCGTCAGATATCGCTGGGCCTCTTCATCGGAGGTGTATCCTTCGATGGTCAGATTAAAGGTCGTTGAGGCAAGCTGCCCGGAAACCGTGCCGCCGACGGACACGGCCGCGCCCGTGTAAATTTCCTTCGTTTCACCGGCCATCAAGGGGAGCGCTACTCCGAGGATCAATGTCCAGGCAATCAACGGCAAGACACGCGATTCAATCGGCTTGGTCATAACTTCTCCATAACTGCTTGCTTGAAGGTACACTCCATCTAAAATGTGAAAAAGTCGAATTACTCGATTCCAAGTGTCCGTTGGATTTGTTCCAGGGATACTCCCTTGGTTTCCGGCAAGAACCTCCACACCATGATGAATTGCAGAACCATCATGCATCCAAAGAAAGAAAAAGCATGTCCTCCGGAGTGCTCTGCGATAATGGGGAATGTCCAGCTGACAATGGCACACCAGAACCAGTGTACAAAGCTTCCCAAAGCCTGGCCTCTGGCACGCACACGATTGGGAAAGATCTCGCTCAAAAAGACCCAGATCACCGAGCCTTGAGAAAACCCGAAAAAGGCGATGTATCCCATTAAGCTGCCGAGCACCAATCCGCCTCCAATGCCATTGTAGAAGGCATAGGCAGTGATGCCGAGACAGACGGTCAATCCCACCGACCCGATCAAAAGCAGTTTCTTCCTCCCAAATCGATCAATCATGGTCATCGCGATCAGGGTAGAAACCAGGTTTGTAAATCCGATGATCACAGACTGGAATAGCGCACTGGCCTGTCCGGCGCCTGCCATTCGAAAAATATCAGCCGTGTAATAAATGATGGCATTGATGCCGGACATCTGGTTGAAAGTCGCCACCATGAAAGCCAGCAGTATGGGGATGCGGTACTTACGGGTAAAGAAGGGTTCATTGATGCTGACACGTTCTTCATGGAGCGAATCCACAATTTCCTTGAGCACACCTTCAGCATCTTCATTTCCCAGCTTCTGAAGGACGCTGAGCGCTTCGTCTCGCCGATGCCGTTTCACCAGCCAGCGCGGACTTTCCGGGATCGGGATCAAAAAGAAAAAGAATAGGATTGCCGGGATAGCAACCACCCCCAACATCCAACGCCAGGCGTCCGATGTGCCCGAGGCCACCGAAGTGGGAAATTGCGCGGAAATGAAATAATTGGAGGCATAGGCAGTAAGCACGCCAATCACGATATTCAACTGGCTGACGGCCACCAACCGTCCGCGGGCCTGAGGCGGCGAGATTTCTGCAATGTACATGGGCGAGACAACCGAAGCACCTCCGATGGCCAGCCCGCCGATAAATCGAAATAGGATCAGAGCCGTGTGGCTCCAGGCAAAGCCGCAGCCCAGAGCGGAAATAAAATAAAGCACCGCTAAAATCGTTAGAGTTCTCTTGCGGCCTAGTAATTCTGCTGGCTTACCCACGGCGATGGAACCTAGGATCGTTCCGATTAAAGCACTCGCTACAGTAAATCCAAGCTGACTGCTGGTGAGATGGAAGACATGCCGCAAGGCATCGGTGGTTCCGGAAATCACAGCCGTGTCGAACCCGAATAAGAAACCACCTAGTGCTGCGACCAGCGTACTGCCGAGCAAATATCGGTTGAATTTCATAATGAGCAAGACCAGGAACAAGAAAAAGCCCCGTTCGCTGGCTTTCGCGTCCTTTCTGACGGTGACCGTCTAAATGAGTATTCTTATTTTGACAAGCATCCTTCGTAGGGAATTAGTTGTAGAGGCACAGCCTAACACTTCATGCCCTGACAAATCCAGCTTCTCGCCTACAGATCTCAGAGCAGATTTTTTCTAACAGGTCAGAAGGATCCCGCAGGGTCACCACGGGAGGTCTTACGTTTGACGACCACAGCCGTCAAATCATCAAGCTGTTGGGTTCCCGCAGCAAATTTGAGAACCGCTTCATAAAGCGTGGAAATTAACTCCTTGGCGGGTCGATGGCAATTGGCGCGGATAACCTCTTCCATCCGTTCGACTCCGAATTGCTCATCCTGGGCATTGACCCACTCAAAGAACCCATCGGTCACCAGGAGAAGAATATCCCCTGGTGCTACGTCAATTTGCAGAGGTGAATCTATCGGCGCCCCCGCCAGTAACCCTAGGGGTATCCCTTGTGGATTGATGTTCTGGATTCGCTGGTCAGTTGCCGTATACAGCAGCAACGGGCCATGGCCGGCAGACAACAACTGGATCTGAAAACGAATCGGGTCTAATAAGGCCGCCACGAAAGTGACAAACCGCTCTTGAGGCAGGTCAGCCACCAACAAGTCGTTGATCCGGTCCAATACTTTCGAGATCTCTTGGCCAGAGAGAAAACAGGCACGCGAGTAAGCACGGCAGGCCGTGGCGACCAACGCTGGTCCGATGCCGTGCCCGGTTGAGTCCCCGAGCGTCACAACAATACGTCCGTCTGGTAAGGTCTGCCAATCGAAATAATCACCTCCCGTCTGGTCCGCAGATAAATTCCAACCGGCGATGTCAAAATGTTCAGCAGGCGGCGGCTGCACGGGCATCAGACCTTGCTGGATGGAGCGGGCCACGTTGAGATCGTTCTCTAGTTTTTCCATCAGCCGCCGAGTTTCCGCTTCACGAAGCGCGGCTAAGACATGTTTCCGAATCTCTCCCGCAACGGCTCCGGCGACAAAACCACCAATTAAGAGCGTTGCCGCATAAGTTAGAATAACTTCAAGACCAAAACCACTGGGATAGATATTGGGTCTGGGATAATTCTGGAAGGTGTAGGCCGCAACTGCCAGATAACCACCTGCAGAATACAAGCCGGTAAGGCGCGAAAGCAGCGGGCTGAGTCTCAAGGTTGATAAAATCATGCCCAAAAAGTAGGCCAGAACGGCTGGTGCAACCAACGCTCGATAGGGACCAAAGTAGGGGCTCTCGGTCAAGAGGAAGAGCAATCCAGTCGGCAAGAGCGTTTCGATAAAGAAATTTACTCCCCAGAACCAACCTGGAAAATCTTGCGACTCCTGGATCTTGCGGCTGACTTGTTTCAGCATCAAACCTTCATAAGCAATCACAACAACTACAAGAAAGATGGCCTTGGGAACTACCCGCTTTTCTGCCTGATTCGTGCTGATTGAGGCGCGAAAAAGAACAAGCAGCTGCCGATGCACTCAATAGGATGAGGAGTCCAATGATTCGGGATCGTTCGCTTTGCAGCGTCGCACGCCTAAATGCTACTGATTGGATTCCTTGTTCATGACTCATGAATTCTTCCTTCGACGACTGTAGGGAACACGAGCACTCGGTTGCAGTATTCCCTGTCTCTGCTGACCCCACCGAGGCAGGCCAGGGCAAACGTCCCCAGCTGTAACGACTGCCGAAGAATGGCGCAACCGAACACTCGTCACTGCCGTGATTCTACCGAATTTTTTTATCTTTACTGGGTAGTTCCTGCTGAATTTTCTGGAGCAACTGGCCTGGACCCGGCGAAGCAGGAAACATTTTCGCCAGTTGTTCAGCAAAAGGCAAGGCCTGCTTTGGCTGCTGGTCCTGCAAATAGAAAATGGCTAACGCATTCAGAACTTTAGGATTCCCAGGTTCCAATTGATTGGCTGTAAGTAACTGTTTTTCTGCCTCACTCCGCTGACCCAATTGTTGCAAGGCTAGGCCTCTGTTGTAATGCACGTTGGCACGGCGTGGCAGCAATTCAGCAGCTTTCGCCAGACTCGCTTCCGCCTCCTGGAGGTGGTTTTCTTCGGCCAGGAGCAGCCCTAACGAGTAGTACAACTCACCTTCCTTCGGAGCTCTTTCTATGGCATTTCGTAGGACCTTCTCTGCCTCCGGATTACGGCCCAACTGGTTATAGAGATTGGCCAGGTTCACATAAGCAGGTAAAAATGTAGGATCCAAACGAAGAGCGGTCAGATAGGACTGTTCGGCACGATCGGTCTGTCCCAAGTTTGCATACATCACTCCCAAATTGAGGTGGGCCGAAGGCATGTCTGACTGAGCCATTTGCGCATCAATAAACTCCTGCTTGGCAGATTCAAATGCTTTGCGCTGGGCCGGGCTGAGCTGCTCGGTCTGCACGGGTGCCAAAACCCGGGCCGCTTCGATACGAACGGCGCGAACAGGATCGTTCAACAAAGGAGCGCCCACTGCCACTCGGGATTCGGGTGCCGCCTGATCCAGACCTTTCAACGCATAGACCCGAACAAGTGGATCTTTGTCCGAGGCGAACTTCAGCATGGCATCCAAACTACTCGGGCTGGATGGACGAAAGAGCTCCAGTGCTGTAGCCCGCGCTATTGATGGCTGCTTGAGATCGTTAGCCAGTTCGAGCAGCCTGGATTCAGCGTCTTTGCTTCCTGCTCTTCCTGCAGCCAGGGTTTCGCCAAAATGTGAATTTTGTTGCCGGTGAGGGCCATACCAGCGAGCAACGGCTTGGGCTGCCCATTCCACGGAGCGGTCACTATGGCATTTATTGCAAGCATTGGGCGTTCCCAGTTTCAAAGACAGGTCAGGCCTGGGCACTCGAAGACTGTGATCGCGGCGGGGATCCACGACCATATACGTTTGAGTCGGCATGTGGCAGTTCACGCATTGGGCACCGGTTGAGTCCTCGCGGTGAAAATGATGCGCTGGAGTATCGTATTGTTTCGATTTTAGAGTCGGAAAGTCAGAAGGGGGGGATGTTTGATGACAACGAACACACAACTTATTAGCCACACCCCATGGATGCAGGCTGTGAGGGTTGTGGCAATTCGAGCAACGAACTCCCTCATGATACATCTTACTCTGGATGAACGACCCATAGGCATAAACTTCGCCCTGAATCTGGCCGTCGGAATGATAGAGGCCTTGCCGGAGAGTCTCGACCATTAAATGATCCAAGTAAGGCTCCCCCTGCCCGTCATCGGAAGTGAGCCGGTGACGTCGAGAATGACAGCGCGCACAGGCTTCAAGCTCAGGCAGCGGAGTCTTGCCCGTGAATTGAACCTGAAGACCATAATTGGCGGCGTTGCTTCCGTCGTAGTCGTCCCGGACCTGGTTGGACTTAGTCCTGGCCGTGGCGCGAGCCCAATTCACGTGGGTTTCGCCAGGACCATGGCAGGCCTGGCAGCTCACATTGATTTCATCCCACTCCGTTTTGTAGGAATCACTCGCCAAGTCGTAATTCTTCCTTAAATGGGTTGTGTGGCACTCGGCGCACATCATGTTCCAATTTTGAGAGCGTTGGGTCCAGTGTAGGGGATCGGTATATTCAATTTTTTCGTCCGGGTAGAGATGAAACCATTGTTTCTTGGTGGTATCCCAGGCAATCGTTAGGCATTGCAACCGGCCGCCGGGAAACTCAATCAGGTACTGCTGAAGCGGTTCGACCCCGATGGTGTATTGAATTTCGAAATCGGTCATCTTTCCATCCGGACCGTCGGTATTGACATAAAATTTGCCGTTCTGTTTGAAGAAACGTGATGTCACGCCAAAATAGGTGAAGCGGGTGTCATTAAAATTACCCAAAACTGTCTTCTCATTGGCAGTTTGCATTCCCAGATCGTGGTTGGAGCCGGACCATTCTTTGAATTCCAATTGATGACACTCCGCGCAAACCTGGTTGTCGACAAAGGCAACTCCCCCCGCACCCTTGCTTCGAACCTGTTTTGGCCAGTGCTCTTCTCGAAAATGACATCCTTCAATTCCAAGCATCACAACCAGCAAGAAAGAGGCAAAGGAAACGTGGATGATACATTGGATGAATCGGTTCATTTTTATCACTAAATTGAATTCGCAGATGCCGAGCCGATGATACCTTATCTGGTCTGGAGGGCCGAGTTCCAAGAGGCCGGGTTTTTGTCGAACGGATCCGGCTTCGCAGTTGTATAAGTAGCCACGATGAATGCGCTTTCACCATTCATCGTGGGCTTTTCTCCGACAGAGTGTCTGTCCAGTTTTGACGACCCACCCCTACACCACCTCCAAAGGTGGGGAATAGAAATAAGTCCCCCTCTCCCCCAACCCCTCTCCCGCGCTGGGGCGAGGGGAGCCGATGATACTTTTTGCCGCAGGCTGGACTATAAAGAGTTCGCCCCTACGGGGCTTTCCATTTCATGCTATCCCAGCCTTTGCGAAGCGTCACTTTGTAGTCCTGTTAGGGACGACATCCTTATGAACCCATTTTCCACATTTAACTCTAGTCTCATTGGGGCGGCATGTTTATCGCAGGATTCGTGTGCTTCATCCGGTCTGGAGGACCGAGTTCCACAAGGCCGCCTTGATAGCGGAGTTAGCTCTTGAGTTCGATCAGTGTGTGTCCGTAGCTCGCAATACTGACTTCAATTTCGTAACGGCCGTTTTTTCTTTGTGCGTTTCCTCCATTGACCTGATACGCCGCACCAGAATCAAGTTCAAACCGGGTGGGCTCTAGCAAGAAGCGCCGTGTGACCGGCTGATCTTCCAGATTAAAGCAGTTGATCACAGCTGAGCGCTCGGTGGGATGGCGATGGAAGTGAGTCAATTCATCAATCCCATAAAATATTCCGGAGGCAAAGTAGGGCTTCAGGCGACGAAAAGTTGCCGCGGCGGCCTGGTGTGCCTTTTGGACATTCGGGTCAGGATGGGTTCCTCCAATACCCAGGTGCCTGCAGGTCGAAGCATTCCACCAAAACATGAGGGCTTGGGCGTTATCCGTGCGAAGGTCAATGTGAATATAAAGCGGCAGAGAGTAGGCCAGATTGTAATAATATAGCGCGATGCTGTGCCCGCCGACCAGGTCAGCCATAGGATCCCACATCAGCTCGAATGCCCAAACCGAATCGAACCCGGCAGGACTTGTCGTGCTTGCACCATAAGGGTCCGGGCCGTGTCCATAGTATGTTGGGGCGTACCGCAATCGAGCCCCACCCAGAACGGGGTCATGCATCTCAATCAAGACCTTGGGATACTTGGCGTGGACCCCTCGCGCCAGGCGTAGATTCCCTTGAACGTGGTCCTCCCGGCGGGCCGGAACCGGGTGGTCGTGCGCCGGATCCCAGCATTCACCATGATACATCGTTCCATCAAACATGAAGAAGGTCGCTCCATCTCGCGCCAGAGTCTCCAGCCGGGAAAGGGTTTCATCCTGAAATTGTTTGGAAGCGGCGCAAAGAGAAAATGGCACCCGGTTCCCTTGGCGGTCCATTCGCGTGGCATCCATCGAGTAGGAAACGGGATTACACCAACCTGACATGGGTGTATGGAGGGAAAGCTTCAATCCAAAGTCTGCCCGCAACCTCTCGCTAAATTCTTTCAAGTTTCCCAAGCGAGATTGATCCCAAATTTTAGAAGCAAAGCTGGTGTCCCATCCAGGATCGCAATAGAGTGCTTCACAACTGTATTCCCGGGCCTTCTTCGCCTCTTCCAACATGTCGGAAAGCTGGTAATACTTTCGTCGGTTCTCCGGTTTGTCCATCTCGGTCATGCCGAGATGATAGAGTTTATTGTCGTAAAGCTCATTCCATTGGAGAGGTGGATCGAAGCCTTTTGGGCAGCCGTGTCCCCGCGAGTCCATCTCAGCCCGAAACACATAGAACCCCTCTTCTAGCCCACCTTCAAACGGGGTGAGCCGCGAAACCCCGAACGAATAGGTTTGTCCCGGGGCCAATATCGTCACTGGTTGCGGATCTCCCTCGAAGATGCCAAATCCACCCCAGCAAAGACCACTTTGATCTGCAGACACCGGAACCCGATTCAAAAGTGACCATTCCATTCCACGCTGGTTGTATTTGGTGATCAAGAATCCCCGCTTCCCATCGGTAAACACCCAACCCTCAGAGGCGTACAACATAAATTCAATCTTCGGAATGCCGGTTTCATAGGCTGTCGTCATGACAACGGTTCCGTCCCGCCGGATCGGGAAATCAGACCGCAAGCGTGAAGACCTAGGCTCGGTCAACACCTGCGTCAGTGTATAATCGGCATACTGTTTTCGATCTCCGGTAGGCTCGCGTCGGTAAGGCACGGCTGTGAACTTGAATTTATTAAGGGGACCGGAAGCTTTATCCGCCTCAAAAGGCACGGGAAGAACAAATCCTCCACGCATCTGATTCAAGTCTAATGGGTAAGACCCGCGGTTAGTTATTGTGAAATTCTCCTCAAACCAGGGCTGAGAGGAAGGCAGCCGAAATTCATGCTTAAACGAAATCGCCTCTCTCAAGGAGCCCTTGACCGTGAGAACTTCCGAGTTTGATTCCTCTGTTTTGACAGGAGAACCCATCTTGGGGGTACCAAAGGAAAAACTGTAGATGCCGTTAGCGAGTTCAATTCCCGAAGGCAAGTGTCTCAAATGAACCTGCAACCCCTCATCGGAGGAGAGCCCCAAGCTAAACTGCTTATTTTGTATTCCAAATTTCAGCGCCCCTTCAGATTGTTTCTGCCCGGCAATGACATTTTTCATGGAGCTAGTGCTCAAGCTCAACGCTCCGGCTGTCACTGGGCCAGACACCTTGAGAAATGCTCTTCGGGAGACCCCTCGCGCACTTTTTTCTTTTGCCATCGCACTCCTCCAAAAACTAGTCTTTGATTTCGAGTTCCGTTGGTGGGACTTAATTTATAACCGTTTAAGGCTCTCTCAATAAGTTTCAATCCTTAAATTCCGGTCAACTATGTTTTCGTTAGATCACTCGGTTCAATCTCTTTTCCAGAATCATTTTCATTCCGTACTTCGGTCGCAGCGTGACGAGGGGCTGCATCTCGACCCGATGTCCAGGAACGAGTCTGAACTTCCATTTCCTTCCTAGCGTAGCCAAGAGCAGGACTCCTTCCATCCACGCAAATCCGTCTCCTATGCACTGCCTGGGGCCGCCGCCAAAAGGGAAGAAAGCAAATTTAGGACGAGCGGCTTTGGCTTCCGGGGTCCAGCGTTCCGGATCAAACTGAGATGCATCCGGGTAATACCGTTCATCCCGATGCATGACGTACTGGCTCATCAAGACGAGAGAACGAGCAGGGATTCGGTAGGGCGGAATTTCGTAATCCCGAAGGGCTCGTCTCCCAATCAACCAGGCCGGTGGGAACAAACGCATCGACTCCGCAAATACTTTTTCAGTGTAAGCGAGTAGAGGCAGGTCTTCCGCAGAGGACACTTTTCCCTTCGGGAGTTGATCTATTTCAGTATGAAACCGTGCTTCGATTTCCGGGTTTTGAGAGAGAAGATACCAAGTCCAGGTCAGCGCGTTTGCCGTTGTTTCATGTCCGGCTAAGAACAATGTCATGACCTCATCCCGGAGCTGGAGGTTAGTCATTTGGCCGCCATCTCCCTCGGTATCCTGAGCCGCCAAGAGCATAGAGAGTAGGTCATTGTGGAGACCCGGTCTTCGGCGTCGCTCCTCAATGATTCGATAAATTGTTTCGTCGAGACGGCTCCGGGCGTTCCTAAACTTGAGCACACTGGGAAGCGGGAATCTCTCGAGAGTCTCGGCAAAAGGGAGCATCATTTTCCGCCACAATTTCATGGCAGTAGTTAAGGCTCCCTCTAATTCGCTAGCCTCTTTCCCAACGTCAGTCCCGAAAAGGGTTTGGCCGACAATGGAGAGAGTGAGCCCTTTCATCTCATGATCCAGATCGAGAACCATCCCTTCTTGCCAAGAATCCTGCAATTGATCGGCCGCCTGCACCATGATCTCGCTATAGGTTTTAAGCCGGAGACGATGGAAGGCGGGTTGCATTAACCTTCGTTGACGGCGATGCAAATCTCCTTCACTCGTGAGTAGACCTTCACCCAATAGCAATTTGGCGCGTTCCAGCCCCCGCCCTTTCACAAAATTGGCATCATGAGTCACCAAAACATCTCGAATCAGATCCGGATGATTCAACAAGAAGACTCGCTGGGGGCCCAGGTGGAAATAAACAATATCGCCATATTGGCGTGCCAATCGCATGAAGAAATGGATGGGGTCTCTTCGAAATCCAACAAACCAGAGACCTGGGATGAAATTTCTCGGCCCGGGAGGTCGCGAGGAGGATGAGGAAATAAATGTCATAAGAAGTCCTCGAGGTGTAGGGGGGAAATCTCTGTAGCCTCTTCGGGGCAATAAATTAATGGCAGGTTATGGATTTGAAATTTTGTGATTGAATACCCCCTCTCCCCCAGCCCCTCTCCCGCGCTGGGGCGAGGGGAGCCGATGATTCTTTTACCTACTACGTCCTTGTTCAGCGAATGCTCGGCAATACTACCCCGGACAACATCGTAAGGAAGAATTCGTGCTCCTGCAATTTTTATTCATTTCAAAGCTTTGTAGTTGTGAATAAAATCGACTTCTTGCCTGTGGGAAGATGCACTCGTAAGCTGTGGGAAAGGAGATTCAGATTCATGCAAGACTTCGAAAAATTGGGCGCTTTTTATTTGGGAAGACCATACGACTTAAGAAGAAAGAAACGCCTGGGAGGTCTACTGCTCTATGATTCCAAAGATCTCGTTACTCACGCGGTTTGCGTTGGGATGACGGGCAGCGGGAAAACCGGATTGTGTCTCGCGCTGCTCGAAGAGGCGGCAATCGACAACATACCCGCTCTCGTGATCGACCCCAAGGGAGACCTCAGCAATTTACTGCTCACTTTTCCTCAACTCAGAGGAGAAGACCTGGAGCCTTGGATTAACGCTGAAGACGCTCAAAAGAAGGGATTGTCGACGCTCGAATTTGCCCGGCAACAAGCTGATTTGTGGAAGAAGGGGCTGGGAGAGTGGGGTCAAACCCCAGACCGAATTCAGCGGCTGAAAGAAGCAGCAGACTTTACCATTTACACGCCGGGGAGCACAGCCGGTTTCCCTGTCTCCGTTTTGAACTCACTAGACACTCCTCCTCCCGGTATTCTCGAGGACAAAGAATTATTGCGCGAGCGGATTAGCACAACCGTGACCAGCTTCTTGGGATTGCTAGGCATCCAATCCGATCCGCTCCAGAGCCGTGAACATATCCTTCTCTCTACCCTCCTCAACAATGCCTGGAGTCAAGCCCAGAAGATGGACTTGGCTGCCTTGATTCAACAAATCCAGACTCCGCCAATGAACAAAGTGGGCGTCATGGAACTCGAATCATTCTATTCTTCAAAGGATCGATTTGAGTTGGCCATGCAATTAAACAATCTCTTGGCAGCACCGGGCTTTGAGACTTGGCTGGATGGAGAACCTCTTGATATTCAGTCCTTCCTCTACACAGCCTCCGGAAAACCCAGGGTATCCATTTTTTCAATTGCCCATCTGAACGACAGCGAACGGATGTTTTTTGTTTCCATCTTGCTTAATCAAGTAGTGACTTGGATGCGCGCGCAATCCGGCACAACCAGTTTACGGGCTTTACTTTATATGGACGAGATCATGGGATATTTCCCGCCGGTCGCTAACCCGCCCTCAAAAGCCCCTTTTTTAACGCTTTTAAAGCAAGCTCGAGCTTATGGACTCGGAGTTGTGCTGGCAACGCAGAATCCTGTCGATCTCGATTACAAAGGTCTGGCCAATGCCGGAACGTGGTTCATCGGCCGGCTACAGACCGAACGGGACAAGGCCCGCTTGCTCGAAGGACTCGAAGGCGCGGCCGCAAGCTCTGGTATGAAATTTAACCGAAAGCAGATGGAAGAGACGATGGCCGGATTGGGCAACCGCATCTTCCTGATGAACAACGTTCATGAAGACGCTCCCGAGGTATTCGAATCCCGTTGGGCGCTTTCCTATTTAAGAGGACCGCTCACGCGGGACCAAATCAAATCACTCATGGAAAGCAAGAAGAAGTTGACCCAATCGCAAGCATTCTCGACGGCAGCCACTGCTTTGGCTTCAGCGGCAACTAATACGCCTGCACCTGCGGCGCCATTGTCCGGTGGTCCTCCGGTATTATCTTCTCAACGACCGGTGCTTCCCCCGGAAATTATTCAACTCTTTATCCCGCTTCGGGCAGCCCAACCAAAGGAAAGCCGTCTCTTGTATCAGCCAAGAGCATTCGGCAGCGCGAAAGTCTACTTCGTCGATAACAAGGCAAAAATCGACCAAGAGCAGATTGTCGCCATTCTGGCGCCCATCACGGATCAGGCTATCGCCGTCGATTGGGGAGAAGCGTTGGGCGTTGATCTGGTGGATACAGATTTGGAAAAGGATCCTGCCGCCGCTGCAACCTTTGCGGCCCTTTCTCCTGCTGTCACAAAAGTAAAGAGCATGGATTCTTGGAAACGTTCCTTAATGGATGCGCTTTATCGCACACAGAAACTCGAATTATTTCGCAGTTCAAATCTCAGTCAAATCTCAAAGGCCGGAGAATCTGAGCGTGATTTCCGAATTCGACTTCAACAAACAGCCCGAGAGGAGCGGGATAGCCGGGTTGAACAGCTGCGGCAACAATACGCACCGAAACTGGCTGCGCTGCAGGACAGGCTTCGACGTGCGCAACAAGCCGTCGAGCGCGAAACACAGCAAGCTCAAGCGCAAAAACTTCAGACAGCCATCTCTTTCGGAACGACCTTGCTCGGGGCTTTCCTGGGAAGGAAGGCGATTAGCGCTTCGACCTTGGGGCGAGCCACCACCGCAGCCCGCGGAGTCAGTCGTTCGATGAAGGAATCCCAGGATATAGCTCGAGCCAGCGAGACGGTAGATGCATTGCAGCAACAGATGGCAGACTTAGAAGCCCAGCTCCAGCAGGAAACTACGGCCATGGAATCCAAAGTCGACCCAATGGCGGAGACTTTGGAGAAAGTTGTCGTGAAGCCGAAAAAGACCAATATCTCCGTCAGTCTGGTGGCGTTAGCATGGGCCCCCTACTGGGTGGATAGCAATGGGCAGCTGACATCGGCATGGGAATGACCTAAGTTAATTGCCGATTGGACAGGCATGCAGCTTGAACTTTGGGAAGGCAATCGGTTCGTGCTGCTCAGAATTTGGACGTTCCTGCAGGCCAGAGCCCTGCACTGCAGCCGAGGATGAAATCATACTGTCTGGAGTGGAAAAAAATGTCTATTTCTGATCTTCGCCGGGAATATATACTGTCGGGTCTTCATGAACGAGACCTGGATCCGAGCCCGTTCAAGCAATTTGAGAGATGGTTCCAGCAAGCTCTCGCCGCTGAGCTTTTGGATGCAACCGCAATGACACTAGCCACCTCAAGCCGGGAGGGTAAACCATCCGCAAGGATTATGCTTTTGAAAGATTTTGATGAGAAGGGATTTGTCTTTTTTACGAACTATGAGAGCAGAAAAGGCCGAGAGCTCGATGAGAATCCTTATGCGGCAATGGTTTTCTTCTGGGCAGAACTGGAGCGTCAGGTGCGCATCGATGGAAGAGTGAGTCGGATATCCAGGGAGGAGTCCGAAGAGTATTTTCACAGTCGCCCCATAGGAAGCCAGCTGGGAGCCTGGGCATCGCTTCAGAGCATGGTGATCGGTGCGCCAGAATTGTTAGAAAACCGCATCAAAGAGCTCGAACTTCAGCATGAAGGAAAAACCATCCCTATGCCATCCTATTGGGGCGGTTTCTCGCTATCGCCGGAGACATTCGAATTCTGGCAAGGCCGCGCCAATCGGCTGCATGACCGCTTGCGCTATACTCTTCAACCGGACGCTCAATGGCACATTGAACGACTGTCACCATGAGGACATCGGCTTCGCGGAGCTCAGCCCTTCACGATCCGTTATGGCATCGCACGTTTGGATTAGCTTCTCTTTAAGGTGACTATATCTTCAGTGGGTTCGTCTTGGATCGGCTTGGTTTTCCGGTGTCGGGCTCTGAAACGGTTGACCCTTTCTCGAAACGACTCCATATACAAATAAAAGACCGGCGTAATATAGAGTGTCAATAGCTGAGAGACCACCAACCCACCGACGACAGCCAAGCCAAGCGGACGGCGAGCTTCCGCCCCTGCACCATATCCGAGAGCAATCGGCAAGGTGCCCATCAGCGCAGCCATCGTGGTCATCATGATTGGACGAAACCGCACCAGGCACGCTTCATAGATAGCATCCGCGGGGCTCTTCCCCTCAGTTCTTTGAGCTTCCAGGGCAAAATCAATCATCATGATGGCGTTCTTCTTGACAATACCGACCAGCATGATGATTCCTACAAAAGCATAGATATTCAGGTCGGTGTGAAAAATCATCAAGGTAACGAGTGCCCCAAACCCAGCGGATGGGAGACCCGAGAGGATGGTGATTGGATGGATAAAACTCTCGTAAAGGATACCGAGCACCATGTAGATGACCAGGATGGCCATGAGCAGCAAAAGCCCGAGACCCTGCACTGAAGACTGAAAAGCTTGCGCGAACCCCTGAAAGCTTGTACTGATCGAGGCGGGCAGATCGATTTTCACGAACTCTTCAATTTGATTCACCGCATCACCTAGAGCTACGCCGGGCTTGAGGTTAAAAGAAATGGTTACCGAAGGCAGCTGGCCCAGGTGGGTAACGGTGAGAGGCCCTACGCTACGTGTCAGCTTAGCCACAGCACTTAATGGGACGAGCTGCCCCGAGGCCGAGCGAATGTAGAGCATTGACAGGGCGGATGGATCCTTCTGATATTGAGGTTCCAATTCCAAGATGACCCAGTACTCATTGGTTGCCGTGTAAATCGTTGAGACTTGCCGGGAACCATAAGCATCGTAAAGAGCATTTTCGATTTGAGTTGCTGTCACTCCAAGCGCTGAAGCCTTATCCCGGTCAATATCGACGAACACCTGTGGGCTCGCGATCTGAAGATCACTGGTGACATCCTCGAGGCCTGGCAGCCCGCGAAACTTCGACTCGATGAGTGGCGCAATTCGGTAAAGTTCTTCGGTGTCGGATCCCTGGAGAGTAAACTGGTAGAGACTCTTCGTGAGCTGTCCTCCAATGCGAATCGGAGGCGGATTCTGTAAGAAGACGCGGATGCCCGGAATCTGCGCCAGTTTTGGGCGTAGTTCCTCAATCACTTCATCCGGGGTGAGTCTTCTTTCGGAGCGAGGTTTTAGCCGGGTAAAGACTCGGCCCGTGTTCCCCGTTGCATTGGGCCCACTCGCTCCAACACTGGAAGAAAAAGAATCGACATTTGGGTCCTGCCGAATGATCTCGGCAACGGCCTGCTGGTGCCGCTTCATCTCTTCAAAAGAAATATCCTGACCCGCTTCCGTGAATCCAAACATCTGTCCGGTATCCTCACTTGGGATAAATCCCTTGGGGATAATCACAAAGAGATAGACCGTGGCACCCAAAAGGACTCCAGAAACGAACATGATGATCCGCCGGTATTGGACAACTCGTCGTAAAGTCCATTCGTAAACTCCCAGCATCCCTTGGAAGAGCTGCTCTGTCACCGCAAAGAAGCGACCATGTTTCTCTTCTCGAGGCGGTCGGAGAAAGCGACTGCAAAGTAGCGGAGTAAGGCTCAGCGACACGAACCCAGAAATGAGAATCGCAATCCCGATCGTTACAGCAAATTCCCGAAACAAGCGCCCGATCAGCCCACCCATGAAAAGTACCGGAATAAAAACAGCAGCCAGAGAAAGAGTCATGGAAAGGATCGTAAAACCGATTTCCCTCGAACCGTTCAAGGCAGCTTCGAGAGCGCCTTCTCCCAGTTCCATATGTCGAACGATGTTTTCGAGCATGACAATGGCGTCGTCCACCACAAATCCCACAGAAAGAGTCAATGCCATCAGGGAAAGATTATCCAGGCTATAGTCCAACAAATACATGGCAGCAAAGGTGCCGATTATGGACATGGGGAGAGCAAGACTGGGGATGATCGTGGCGGAGAGATTTCGCAGGAAGAGAAAAATCACCATCACCACCAGACAGACTGTCAAGAACAAGGTGAACTTGACATCCTTCACCGAAGCCCGAATAGATTCGGAGCGATCATAAATCACATCTAGGTTCACGCTTGCCGGGATCTGAGCACGAAAAACCGGCAAAAGTTTTCGGATGGAATCCACAACCTCGACTGTGTTCGTTCCAGGCTGGCGCTGAACCGCCATAATGATCGAGCGGGATTGATTAAACCAGCTCGCTATTTTGTCATTCTGAACGCTATCGATGACTCGCCCGAGTTCCCCCAATCGAACCGGGGACCCATTGCGATAGGCCACAATAAGAGGCCGGTAGGCATCTGCGTTCAATAGCTGCCCATTGGTTTCGACGGTGAATGCCTGATGGTTTCCATAGAGGGTTCCGGTCGGAAGATTGACGTTGCCTTGTTGGAGTGCCTTTTCCACTTCGTCAATTCCAATCCCCCGCGAGGCTAAGAGTTGAGGGTCCACTTGAGCGCGAACGGCAAACTTCTGTGCGCCTAACACGGCCACCTGAGCCACGCCGCTGACCGTCGAAATGCGCTGAGCCATCATGGTTTCCGCATATTCATCAACAGTTGAAAGGGGAAGCGTCTGTGAATTCAGCGACAAATAGATCACCGGTTGGTCAGCCGGATTGACCTTTTGATAGGTGGGAGGGGTGGGCATCCCTGGAGGAAGCTGCCGTTGAGCAGCGGTGATCGCAGACTGGACGTCCTGGGCAGCCGCATCGATGCTCCGACTCAAAGCAAACTGAATCGTAATGTTCGTGAGACCCAAGGCACTGATTGAGGTCATCGAGTCGACGCCCGCTATTGTCGAGAACTGGCGTTCGAGCGGAGTAGCCACTGATGAGGCCATGGTTTCCGGACTGGCTCCGGGAAGGCTGGCGGTTACCTGCAGAGTGGGAAAATCTACATTGGGTAAGTCACTGACTGGCAGCAGACGATAACCCATCAGGCCAAAGAGCAAAATGCCTAGCATCACCAGTGTCGTCATCACCGGGCGGCGGATAAAAATCTCCGCAATGCTCATCGATTTTTCTCCTGGCTTGCTTCCGGCTCTTTCTTTACCTCGACTCGAGCCCCCGATGTAAGGCGGAGCTGGCCGTCTGTCACCACACTCTCGCCGGCTGTAAGACCCTGTTCGACAATGATCTCGCTACGAACCGTAGCACCGACATTGACGGACCGATATTCGACTTTGAGGTCGGGCTTCACGACAAAGACATATTGCCCTGCCTGTCCCGACTGAACCGCTTGTGACGGGACAAGAAGAGCTTTAGGCCGAGTGGAGAGCGTCAGCGTCACATTGACAAATTGACCTGGCCAGAGGACCTTTTCGTTATTTATGAAGGTCCCTTTGAGCCGAATCGTCCCTGTTGTCATGTCCACTGTGTTATCGATAAAACTCAGCACTCCAGCCACACTACGCCCTTCAGATTTAGGAACGGCTACCGACACTTCAAGACTTCCTGCAGCCATTTGCTTTTTGATCTCAGTTAAATGTTGCTCCGGGACCGAAAAAGTTACGTAGATGGGTTGAATCTGATTGATGACGACTAGAAAAGGCACGTCGTTGGCCTTAATGATATTACCTTTATGAACGATCAAATTCCCCGTTCGTCCGTTGATAGGAGAGCGAATCGTGCAGTTTTCCAGATCGAGTTTAGCATTCTCAATGGCTGCCCGGTCTGAACGAATGGTGGCCGCAGCAAACTCGATAGCGGCCCGATCTGCCTGAAGGGTGGCATCATTGGATTCCGCGCTAGTACGAAATTGATCATATACTTCCTTGGCAACCACGCCCTCCTTGAACAAGTTCTCGTAACGACTCGACTGCGTTTCAGCATTCTTGGCCTGAGCCGTGTCTTTGGCCAGGTTGGCTTCAGCTTGCTTTGCTTGAGCCTGATCTCTTGCCAAATTCCCTTCAGCGCGTCTCAGCGCTGCTTCAAAGGGTCGGGAATCGATTTTAAAAAGTATTTCGCCTTTCTTAACTTCCTGGCCTTCCTTAAAAAACACATCCATGAGCTCGCCACTGACGAGAGATTTCACTGAAACAGTCGAATAGGCCTCCACATTCCCGATGGCGCTGACTTCGACGGGCACATCCTTCTGGACCACAGTGGCCATTCTGACCGGGACTGGATTCGCTTCCGTTTTTGCATTGGTTTTATTGCCCGAACAAGCAGTAAATAACAATATGAACATCAGCAGAGGGATGAGTTTCAATAGAAGCAGGATGCCTTCATACGAGCTAATACAAACGCACGAAGTAAAGTTACACTTTCCGTCATCTTCGAATCGTTTCCCCTTTCCCGGTCCTTCAGGTAACGGACCACCCTTCCCCCAAGGGAGAGGGACTGAAGGTGAGGGGACAATTGACCCTAAACCTACTGCGTCTGTTTGAATACTAAAGTTCAGTCTCATTTCTTTAGAATAAAAGTCATTCCCTGACATTCGGCATACCTCATCGGCTACGCAAGTAAATGCTAACATACAGCACAAGATTTGCCCAAAAAAGCCTCCTGCCTAACTCCTCCAAGGGTCGTGGGGAACCCAGGGAATTTTCTGAATGGTTTATTGTCTTAGGGTCCATCTTAATTCCGACTGTGCGATCCTTTCACAAATTCCCGCCACCACTATTCCCATGCGTTCTCTGCTCAACCTTCGAAAAGTCATTTTGTATTGATGGAGCTCTATGACACAATGCACAATCGGTCTCATAAATCTTCACGCTCCAGATAACGCTATTTTGTTCGTCCCGCGAGGAAGTTAGACTAAGATTAGGTAGGGGAATTAGAGGAGTCTGTATGCAAAATGACGAAAAAAGCATCGCCGTGTTTATCGACTTTGAAAACGTCGCTATGGGCGTGCGAGAAAGTAAGTACGGAAATTTTGACATTGATCTGGTACTCAAACGACTTGTCGAAAAAGGAAAGCTCCTGGTCAAGCGCGCCTATTCTGACTGGCATCGCTATTCAGATTTCAAAAGGGCTTTTCATCAAGCGGCCATTGAATTGATCGATGTTCCGCAAACACGATATAGCGGAAAGAATAGTGCGGACATCCGGATGGTTGTCGACGCCATGGATATGGCCTACCAGAAGGAGCACATCGATACGTTCGTGATCGTTTCCGGCGACAGCGATTTTTCCCCACTCGTTTCCAAGTTAAGAGAAAACGGACGTTATGTCATCGGAATCGGCGTCAAGCAATCTTCATCAGATCTTTTGATCAACAATTGTGATGAATTTATTTTTTATGAAGATTTGGTGCGTCCGACAGCGGCAATTCCAGTGGTCGATCCGCAACTGCACCAACTTTCGCCTAAAAAGACGGAAGCGATTCGACTCGTTTTGGAAAGTTTCCAAGCCTTGCAGCGCGAGGGGAAAGAAGTTATCTACGGATCTATGATCAAGCAGACTTTGATCCGTAAGCTTCCGTCTTTCAATGAAACTTACTTTGGATACCCGACATTTTCCCGTTTATTGGAAGACGCTGCCGAAAACCAATTATTAAAACTTCTGAAAGACCAGAGAAGCGGCGGCTATATTGTGACACTTCCAATCGAGGTAGCCAATCGGGAAGCCGCCATGACCTCTGCGGCAGCAGAAAACGCCCAAGCCTCTGAAACGGCTGCCATCGCCGCTTCAGCCCAGGCAACCCCGCAGCAGGAACATCGTGATCGGTTACGTTCTTCTCGCTGGGAGCGCGGACGTCGTACTTCATTTCGACCAGCAGGAACTCTTCGGTCTGTTCCACTTTCCGCATCACCACTCTCAGGCGTTCCGAAAGAGGACCCAGCCGTCGTCGCTAGCGATGAGGCGGCTGTTCTACCCGGAACAGCTGTTGTCTCGGAGAGTCCGATCGAGATCACACCCGCAAGTGAAGCTGCCAGTAGCGAGCAACCAGTTCCAATGCCTGCTGAAACAGGAGATCCTGCGGCCCTGCCCCTCACGGGATCTGAGCGAACTGCACCCGCACAGGTGGTCACTGGGACTAAAGCAACGACCCGGCGAGTTCCGAACACTCGTTACCGCAGAAATAGCCCGGTCAACAGATCAATCAGGCCCTCGCCGTTGAAAGCCGATGGGCCCAGGATAGACGCTTCGACAGCGCCATCCAGGCTTGCTGAATCCGCGAAGGATGAAGTAGTGGATAAGCCTGGAATCTCTTCAAACGAGAGAAGCGCGGCTCCACGCCCATCGTCATCTCAATCTTCTTCTGGTGTTAATGACACCGAAAAGACCACCCCAAAGGCTGGTCCCGGCACGACCCGCCGCCCTCCTTCCCGCAGTCGGCGTCCTCGTCCCAAGACCTCGTCATGAACAAGGGTCAAGTGGAAAGTGGAATAAATATATTCTGCTCCCCTCGCCCCGGCACGAGAGGGGCTGAGGGCGAGGGGGACCTCTAAAGAAGACTCATTTGTCATTGTTGACTTCTCATTTCTAATTTTCCATTGAGAAGCGTAAATGAAAAATGGCAAATGGTAATTGACCAATGGCAAATAGGATTGTTGAGAAGAAGACATCCCGCGAAGCCTTGCTGCTGACTCCTTCAAATTCGGACTTGTCTATATTCCCATCTGTCGGAGGGGTGCAGGGGTGGGTCGTCGACGCTTTTGGAGGGCTGAGCTCTACGAAGCCGAAGAATAACCCGGCCTCGTGGAACTCGGGCCTCCAGGCTCGAAAATGAAATACTGGTATTAACCGACCAGATGCTTTATCTATGAATCCAATCCCCAAAGCCAACCGCTCTTTACTTCTCCTGACGACTCTCCTGGTATATGGATCTTCGATCCAGGCGGCAGGATCAGATGCAAGTACCAAGACGTTGGCTGAGATTCTTCCTCTGGAACAGATTGTGAGCCGAATGGTCGCCCACGGCCAATGGCAGGAGCAATCCTTACTTGGGTACAAAGCCATGCGCCGCTTTCATGCTGCCAACCCTCGCTTTGGTGTCGCATCCACTATGGATGTCATGACGGTCTTCCGGCAGCCGGAGTCGTTGGAGTCGCGGGTGCTCAAACAGGAAGGTCCCCTGCTCATTCGCGAGCGCGTTTTCGACAAGATTCTCGAAGCTGAGAAAGAGAGCATCCATAAAAAGGATCAGATTGAGAACGGAATCTTACCTGTGAACTACAACTTTGGGTTTGTTGGCTTTGATCAGTATGAGGGCCGGAATTGCTATCATCTGACCATAAGCCCCAAGCGAAAAAGCAGAAATCTGCTGAATGGATCCGTTTGGATTGACGCTGAGGATTTTGCCGTTGCGCGCATCCAGGGTTCACCTTCTAAACGCCTAAACTTTTGGACATTGAAAACTGAAATCGACCGTCAATATGAACGTGTCGGCAAGTATTGGCTGACAAAGAAAATTGTCTCGTCGAGCGATTTATTTCTGGCGGGGTTATTCGACACTTTCCATTTCATCCTCTTACACAGACGTTCAGGCAAACCCCTCGATCGCTGATCTCCCATCTAGGGATGATCATCCCAGCAGTTCTTCGCCGCCCCCGAAGGGGAAGAAGACTCATTCCAAGTAACCGATGAAAATGTGCTAGCAGGGGAGAGACTTGAACTCCCGACCTAAGGGTACCAAACCTTGTGTAGTTAGATTTGTTCCTCGGCTGATGGAGCTGGAAACAGCCGCCACCTGCCTGTCTCGGAGTTATTCGACTCTTCGAGGCTTGGTTAAGGTCGGCAATCTTCAGACGGGCGAGTTCTAATAGATCGTCAAGACCTGGATGGGTTGTCGGCCGTTGAATGCCGTGCGGATTTTCTGAGATCGGCTATTACAATTTAACTTTCACAGTCTGTGTGCCGTCCAATCGACGTCTGACTTTCATGATTTGCCCGCACATCCAGAAGCTGTCATTATCGTGAAACTTGATTTCGACGGGGGAATTCTCTGCCATAGGACGCCAAATGGAAAGGCATATTTCACTGTCAGCAACAGTAATTACTTGTGCATTCATCCTGAAGGGATCCCCATACACGTCTTTACCCCGAACCTTGATGTCCACATTCTTTTCGCTTGTCATTGTGTTCCTTTCTCCTCTGAATGCGCTTCATCATGAGGATACAAATCCTAAGATCAAGTTCCGTGCCAAACGGCGTGGTCAAATCTAGGAAAATACTTTATCTCTCTTTTTTTCAGATAATTGAGTGATGTTTTCGGGGGTCACCGACTTACGGAGATAGTTCAAAATGTGTAAGTGATTCTCATTTGGGGATGACCACACATGAGAAGATATTTGGAACTATGGAATCGAGTATCAATTTTTGCCAATTTTGTGGAAACTTCTTAACAAAGTCAGAATAGGGAGAGTTTTGATTGAATGAACCCACAGAAAGTATAGATATGGCAAGGGCTTCTTAAGGGCGTCTCAAGAAAAGGAGCCCAACCGCAGGAACTCTTAATACACACCCACAATCACATCACCCTTTAGAAACTGCTGAACACCCGAACCTTAAAAATGTGCAATCTGAGGTAGTGGGAGCTTGTAAATTATTGAAAAAATGGTAGCGGGGGGGAGAGTTGAACTCCCGACCTAAGGGTTATGAATCCTAATCAATTGAGCTTGGTAAATGCTGCACGCTGACGCAAGGACTCGCAAGAAGCCCATCAGCCAAGGGTTTCAAACGGGTCTCTTGCTCTTTGGCTCTTGCACAGAGTAGCAGTGAGTTGCCCCAAATTGCGGTTCCAACTGACACCAAAACTGACACCAGAATTCCGAGTGACACCTGGGGCGTATATGCTAAGAAAGGACCCCTACCCTAGACGAAGCCCCTCGAATTTAACCATCTTTTGAGCAGATTTGGGGAGGTGCCTTCCGAGTGGACAATTAGGATACATTCCATCGCGCTTGGTATGGATGGAAAAGTGCTTGAGGCGGAAGACCGCCGAACATCGGCCAGGAGTCTGGTTTGTGTTGTACCAGTATGACAATGTCCGGTTTGCTTTCGTCACCCACTCTATGACACACTCTTCCTCATGAAAGCGCTGTTTCAGCCGGTCTGAACGGGCGTGTGCCCGTGCCGCCTGAAAAGCGATTTCTTATCAGTCATTTATCGACCTACAAATTGCGTCGCAACTGCTTGCCGTTGAGTAGCGCAAGCTCGTAGTTGTGTCAACGACCAACTGAGTGGCCAACAAGAAGCTCTCGCATAGGAGGATTCAAAAGATGCCAAACAGGATTGTTCTCGTGACCATCATGGTGTGGGTTACCTTTCTGCCGGAGGTTCGTGCCGAGACGGCGCTGGTCCCGCTTTACCAGGATCTCCTGCAAAACTGTAAAGGGGCATCCAAATCCACGCAGGAAAGAATCGTCCGGACAGCTTTAACAAGTACAACTGGCCGGGGGAGAACACTCCAAGTGTCGTCTGCAATTGTTCAGGAGCTTTCTGACCGGGAGCCTGACCCCTATCCGGCCTATGTTGGGTCATCCATTGATCTGTGCGGTGTGACTGTGAGCGACCCATCACGTGCGGCATCAGTGAGTGAGAGACATAATCTCAAGATTGAGCAGCTAGGCGGCACCTTCATGGCAACCGGCACACTGCGCCTCGTAGCCAGCAAGCGTTACGAGGACTTCAACGTGAGGTATATTGTGATCATTCCCACGCGGGCCCAGTTCGACACATTCCGCAAAGGCGAGCGAGTCTCGTTCACGGCCGAAGCCGTAGGAGTTCGCCAGCGGCCAGATGCTCTTGAAGTGACAGCGATTTTACAGTCACTCGAACCGACGCCAACGCCTCATCCGGCGGAAGCCTTGCTGGTCACTCGCTATCAGGATGTATTGAAAAATTGTGAGGGGGCTTCCCCAAAGACGCGGACGGTCATTGTGGCAAATGCATTACGGCGGGCAGTGCAGAATAGCCTTGCCGGTCAAGAGATTGGTGTTTCGTCGGCTATAGTTCTGGGTGTTTTTCAGCCGTACGACGACCGCCATCCGGCTCTCGCTGGTTCGTCAGTGGGCCTTTGTTCTGTTGCTGTGACCGATGAAGACCTGGCCCGATCCCTCGCATCCAAACACAAGTTCAAAACGAAACGCCAGAAAAATGCTGCAATAGTCCAAGATGTCTCGCGGGTTGTGGTCAGCAAGCGGTATTCGGACTTCGAAGTCAGGTACACACTCATAATCCCCAATGGATCAAGTCTTGCCGTCCCTCGCCCGGGCCAGCGAATCTCTTTTTCAGCCTTGTTCTTAGGGGCAAGCGACTCCGGGGCACTGGAACTTACGGGTGTGCTGACCAAGTTGGCCCCTAATTAGTCTCTGTCGCGAAACGGTTGAAAACGGCGCTGTGAGGCTCCGCCAGTCTCAAGATAATGCTATGCAAAACGTAGCGAGCTGAGGTGACTATCGATTCTAATTCTGACTGAAAAAAGAGGGAGGACGAGATAATCCGAGTCTTCTTTCAAGGTCAAATATAAATTACTAGTAAAATAGATTCCAAACTGGATAGCTGCTGACTGATCACCGGCAGTGACAAGGTGGGGTTCCTTCCAGCGAGAGTCACATCACATATAGTCTTGCTACTGAGAGGTAGGTGGGCATGGCATCCCGGCGTACCATCATTTTTGGAGCCTCACCCTGGCAGCAAGGCCCGTTGAATTTAACATCCTTCTTTGAGCAGATTTAAAGAGGTACAATCCCTCCAGGTCGCTGGGCAAATAGTAGTCTAGCCGGTGGTCCATCCGGTAGTCGTCTCCGTCGCAAAAGAAGCGATCCCCAAAGAAGGAGGTTATCCCCGATTGGAGAGAGAGGGCCTCCCAGTCTGTCCACGCATGAAGGCAATTTCCCAGACCTGCCTAATCCACCATCCAGCATTCGTATATTACTTGGGAAGAAGCAGCGTTTATTCCCGAATGGTTTAAATGCTCCACCATTCCCTCTTTCTCAAGGAAGAGCGGCGCCGAGATATTAATGCCACCAAGTCACCGGTGACTTCCTGGGTAAAAAGGAAGTTCATTTCCCTATTGTACATTTCCGTGCCATGGGGATTGGCAGTCTAGTAATAATTTGGTTAATGTACTTCCCGACCAATCCTTATAATAAAAATCAAAATACCCATAAGCACGACACCGAGAAAAATGCCAATCAAAGCGGTTTGCGAGATCGATGCGGTAAATACCTCGGAGTTCGGTTGGAGGACGCGTGAAGCATGGCTTATATATTCAGCCAGGGAAACTAGCCTCCGTATGACGACCGGCTGAAAGAAATAGCTTGCGATATAGCCAAGTGGTGCACCAATGAGAATGAGGAAATATGAGCTTACCCGGTTCATAATAAACTCGTGTTACGAGAATTCGCTTATGCGATTAGAGTTTCGCCAAAACGGCAAGAAAAACCAGCCCGTAAGTCTCACTTCACATACTGGTATCGCCGTAGATTACAATGGCTGTTGGCAAGCCTGCAATGAATTCTAAGCCTTATTGGCTGCAACAGCTTACTTTTCTAGTAACCGCGTTCGGAGGTATCCTTGCCTGTTTTGGAAAACCTCTGCCTCTTGTTCAGGCCGTCACATTGTTCCATCGCGAGGCTGCGATACATGCTTTCAAGGGGATACGCCATCCCAAATCCTGGCTAAGTCCAAAGTGAGCAACAGTCTTAAGCAGTAAAAGACCCCTTGAAAGCCAACTGTACCTGTGTGACCTAAGCAATTCATTTATATATCCTCTCCCCTCTCAATCCCTCAACATACACTTAACTTTCAAGGGGATACCCAAGTCTCTCTTCAAGAGCATTACTGAAAGTGGATTGCTGACTCTCCCAGGTCTTGGCGACCCTCAACAATTGCTCAGATGCGGAGCATAAGCCAAAGGGGGCAGCGGTTAATTAAGATCATCCTGTCAGCCGATAATCTATGGAGAGGTATTTTTGAGATCAAGGAAGGTTGAGGGGAGGTAGGCATGAGAAAAAACGTCATCCAGTTCGCAGTCGTGCTGTTCCTTATGTCTGCGGCAACCGCATCTGCACAGAACGTGAGCGCGGGGGTCTCGATCAACAGTGGGCACAACAATTTCTATCTCTCGATCGGAGATTATTACCATGTACCCGAATCCCGAGTTGTGTATGTGAGGGATCATTATCATATTCAGGACGAGGAACTCCCCGTGGTATTTTTCCTCGCATCTCGAGCCCATGTTGATCCGCAGGTCATTATTGACTTTCGGATGCGTCATCGGATGAGCTGGCTTGATATAACTTTCCACTATGGGCTGACGCCCGAGATCTACTATGTCCCTGTTACGCGCGTGGGCCCCCCCTACGGGAATGCCTATGGTTACTACAAAAAACACAAGAATAACTACAAAAAGGTTGTCCTCGTGGACGACGATGTGGTCAACCTCGTCAACCTGCGCTTCATGTCTGAGTACCACGGCATACCTGCAGATGTAGTCATGGACAGAAGAGGGAGGGGCGAGAGATTTGCTTTAATGAACGATGAGTTCCGCGAGGAAAAGAGAACACCCGGTGGTCGCGATGATGATCGAGGGAAGGGAAAGGACAAGAAGGAGAAGAACAAAGGCCAGGGAAATGGTCATGGCCGGAATGGTTGAGAAAATATCGTGTAGGGTGTAGACAAACTCACAAAGCAACAAGGAGGGTATTTTCAACTTGGGGGAAATTCTCCCAATTCCGGGGCTAAGCTAGCTTGCGCTGAAACCAGGAATCAATAACTCAGAGGATGACAAGCGTCAACGCCAAGACCTGAAATGGATTAACTTTACTATACCCTGTGAACAAGTCCCTTCACGAGATCAAACCTTCGACCATAGCAAGTAACTCAAAACAGTAAATGCTCCCAGCAGAAAGCAGTTCAGCCGTAAATTCATCCGATAATGTTCCCGCCAGTGATAGCCGCACTTCCAGCAGAATAAAGACCTCTCTCGTCCTCACTGGCTGATAATTTGATCCTAGTTGCCGCACCGTCTCTGACTCATGAAGGGTGATGCCGAAGGAGATTTCCTGCACTGTTTGGGTTTGACGGCCTAACGCCCGTTCCACCCACCCGCCAGGAACTGCGGCGATCGATCTCTAAAACGTTAGAGCGGAAATATTGTGCGGAACCCCAAATGGTCACGAGGTGAACTGACTCTTTCTCTTGACCTCTACTTCCTTGGTGCTCACCCAGTTCAAACTTTGGACGAGAATCCCGTGGTCGTAGCCCTCAGCGACACACTCATCCCCCAGAACCAGCTCTAACTTATGCAATTACGCAAAAGAGCTCGCTTAAGACCCCGATTCCAAAGTAGATTTCGCCCTGACAAAGACGTTAGATATGGCCTGTCCAAGTGCAGGAAGTGCGACAATCGCTGCAAGAGCCAGAAACACGAGAAGCAGCGCATACTCGACCAAATCTTGCCCTTCTTCTTCAAAGACTAATCTCTTGATTGACTCTGACATTGATATTTACCTCCAATGTAAAGGAACCATTCGACAATCATGTATTATGAAAGCCAATCCGAGGAAAGTAAACGGCTGTTTATAATGCCCTCTCTCTCGGCAGATGAAAATCACTGTGTATGGGGGATCTGGGATTCGCGCGGTAAGGGCTGATGACTTGGTGCGACGCTCGTGTGATGGACAAGTGCTATAATATGCACCAAGACGAACGTTAATTGCGGGGATTGCTATGTCTGCCTATAAGAGGTTCAGTTTGCCTTGGAAAGAAGCAGAATTAATTGCCCATAGATGTTTCGAAGGTTTTTTTGCTTCTCTTCTATATTCTCCACTGTATTCGCTCGAAAGCGGTAAGTTTTGTCACCCACCTTAAGCTTCAGTTTGTCATCAGTATCAGTTACGTTGACTTTTGTCAGTCTTTCGGTAAACCCCTCTTCAGAAGGCACTGTAGGTGTAAAAGAAACAACATAACCATTCATCCTCAACCTTCCTGTGCAACTTCCAATCGTATGCTGATGAACCACCGGATATGCTTTAAACTCAAGCTTGTCCAATTCCTGCTTGAGTTCTTGTACAGAAAAAGGAAATCCGTCCTCATGTTCGCTGAGATAGCACAAGGAGGAATAGAACTGCCGAGCTTCGTCATACTTTCCGCTTTTCGTCAATTCATTTGCTTGGGAGACTGCCCTGGCAAAGCATTCCTTTTTCAAAAGCATGGCTTGTGTATCCTGTGGGTCAATGGCCAAGGCTCGTCTACAATATACTAGAACGTTATCTTGAGGAGGCATCACGTAACGGCCAGAAATCATGGCAGATTGTGCCTTCTGAACCCAGGAAATCACCAGATTCTGCTGCTTCGCTGCACTCTCTTCAACGGGCCGCTCAGTGTCCCCATGACTCACGTTGTTAGTGCTTGTGGGTATCCCAACTGATTGAGCTGGTTCTCGTAGCTGAGGGCTCAGTTGAACTCTTTGAATGCCAGCCTGATCTGGTTGGTGTAGGTCTATTCTAGTTTTGTCAGAACTGTCTTTGGGTGAGCTCCGTTTTGCTTGCTGAGAATTGTAATCTTGGACCCTCTTTCTCAGCATCAAGGCAAATTCGTTTTTCGGATGCACACTCAATATGGCATTACAAGTTGTAACAGCGTCCTGTAATCTTCCTACGTCGAATAGTGCCTGGGCTGTTTCTGTTTTCTCTAAGGTTGCTTGATCGGTCGGCTGAACACTAACTGGTCTTTGGTTTACTGTACCATTGGTATCTTTTTCTGTAGAAAACTCATGATTTTCAGCTTGAAGAGTGTTCAAGCTAAGGGAAGCTCTTTCAATTCCATTTTCCGCAAGGTTTGTACTGTGTGGATTGGAGTACCCGCTCGAATTTTCATGGATACTGAACATTGATCGTCTTCGGACATATACGGCGAATAGCAGTAAAGCGAAAGCAAGGAGAGCAATGAGTCCCTTTGTCCAATTCATATTAAGAGATCTTCGAGGTTCCGAATTCATTCGAAATTCCATTTCAATGCCAGGAAACCCAGATTGGGGAGAAATTGCAATTAAGGATTCTGAGTTTATGGGGCCATTCTCTTCAAGATCGAAAGCAAGATTGCCCGGTGTGGAATCCTCACTTAACAGCTCTGCACTTGAGGGCTCCGCCTGTTTGGACTCAGCCGACGTTCCATTTGTCACAAGGGATTCGAGAGGATTGGGGCCATGATCCATTGAATTTTCCTCGACGCGTCTAGTGGCTGACACATCGTTTCCTTCCGCTATCTTTCTTTGGCAGAGTTCCCGATATTCTCCCAACTTTTGATCATTGGGTTTGATTACAGATAGGAAACTCAAAATCCCCTGGCACTCCAGATATTCGCCCTTATTGAAGTGATTCACAGCATCTCGCTCAAGAGATTCAATGTGAATTTTTAATTCCTCCCCTAATTGATTAATTCTCAACTGATTATCCCTATAGGAGGTTTCCATCTGCTTTAACAAATTAGAGGCTCTACTCCAGGCCTCTTTCATCTTCGGATACAGATTCTCAGGTTGTATCTTCCGATCAGAAGCGACAAGATTTACTTGACTCTTCTCGCTGGACTTTTGAAGAAGATTCTCGAGATCTTGCAGACTGGATTCGACGTTATTGATTAGATCTTTCAGATCAGAATCGAAAGACATGGTTTCATACCTTGGGAGGAAGGGAGAGATCCACTCTCAACTTGTTGAGCAAAAAAAGGGCCATATTGGAAACCCTGCTTTCTCAATACGAAGTTCGTAATTTTAGCCCAAAAAGAGCAACGGATTTCTTCCTTTTTTCCACAAGAAGGCAAAAGGATTCTTTCCGCTTTTCCACTCAATTACAAAAAAGAAACTCAAAAAGGCTAAGAGAAAACTGAGATAATTCCCTACGGAACTACAAGCCAAGCACGGAAATAAATGTCAATTGTGATGAATACGCAGTGGTGTGAATTGGCCCTGTTTCAGCGTAAATCAGAACCTAGCCAAGCTCTAATCGGTTTAGGAAAAATGGAGGACAAATCTTTGTGGGTGGAGATGGAAGCAACCGATGGAACGACCACTGGAAGATGGGGGCAGTATATTCTTGCGTGCGCAAGTGACACCAAAAGTGACACCAACTGAAGCGAGGATTTCTTGATTCTGCTGTAAGTGCTTTAGAATGTGGTAGCGGGGGGGAGAGTTGAACTCCCGACCTAAGGGTTATGAATCCTTCGCTCTAACCACCTGAGCTACCCCGCCATAGGGAGAGAGAACCGTCAGGCGAGAAAATCTTAGAAGAGCAGGACAAAAATGTCAAATCCCACCCGTGGAAAGGCCAACAAAGGGCTCGTTTCTGGAGTGCCGAGTTCTAGGAGGCAGTAACCGGACGGCATTGAGACCAGTTCCGTGGAGCTCAGCCCTCCAAAGGTTCAGCCCTTCAGAACGTTCGTGGAGGAGGGCATCTTCCGCACGACGGACAGATCCACCCGCTGTCGGAAACGATCGATCCGATCCACCCCGACCACTAGCCTATCTCCCAATCGATAGACCGTTTTGCTTTTTGGCGCCACCAAGCTGATCGGGCGCTCTTTGTATTGAAAATCTCCTTCCAAGGTCGTGAGCCGCACAAACCCCTCGATGAATAGCTCCATTAATTCAACGAACATCCCGTCTTTCATAATGTGAATGACAATCCCTTCAAATTCTTCACCGAGCTTGTCAGCCATGAATTCCAATTTCTTAAGATTTACCAACTCCCGCTCCGCATCATCAGAACGTCGTTCCATTTCACTGGAATGGGAAGCGATCAAATCCAGTTCTTCCGAGCTATAAAGAAAAGAGCTACTTGCAGTATCCCCTTCTCCTTTTAGGATTTTCTTTGTGGCCCGCTTGGAGGTTTTCTCTTCGAAGGGTTGCGGCGAAGAGGACTCTAGCAAAGGCTCGGCCCGAAAAGAAAAACTTCTTGTTGAGGAAGGTCCAGTGCCCGTTGTCCCGAATTGCAGGGTGTTTCTGAGAATGCGATGGACCATCAAGTCCGGGTAGCGCCGAATCGGTGAAGTAAAGTGAGTATAACAGGCTGACGCCAGCCCAAAATGACCTTTGTTCAGCGGTGAGTAGCAGGCTTGTTTCAATGAACGCAGCATGAGGTAGGATAAAATCCGTTCTTCCGGCTTTCCGGAGATCTGATCGACCAGTTTCTGATAGTCCTTGGGGGAGACCCTGATGTTCAGTCCCTGCAATTCCTGATTTCGCGTAGAAAAGACATCTCTTGGACCTCGGCCTTTCCGTACCCGGTCTTTTAATCTTGGAAGAGGAGCGAGACTTTTTTCCCCGATCATTCTCCCCAGGCTATATCCGAAACTGTGCGCAATTTCATTAAACTCATAAACCTTCATTGGGTCTGGAGTTTCATGAATTCGATAGAGGGAGGCAACCTTACGAGTAAACAAATGGTGGGCAACCGTCTCATTGGCAGCTAGCATGAATTCTTCAATAATTCGGTGCGCAATATTTCGTTCGGACTTGAGGATCCCCACCATTGTGCCCCCTTCATCGAAGGATATAACCGGCTCAGGCAAATCAAAATCAATCGATCCGCGGCTTCGTCGCTTTTCATTCAGGATGAGCGCCAGCTTCTCCATCTGCTCGAAGTGAGAGATCAGGGTTGGGTATCGGGCTGACTCTTCCGGATCCCGGTCGGCCAGAATCTTGCCGACCGAGGTGTATGTCATCCGTTCCTGGCTGCGGATGATCCCGTCATGCAATGAATAATGGAGCGTGTTTCCGGCGCGATCAATCTCTATGAGAATAGAGAAAGTCAACCGATCTAGTTTCGGCTTCAGGCTGCAAATTCCGTTCGAGAGCTTTTCGGGGAGCATGGGGACAGCACGGTCCGGAAAATAGACCGAGGTCCCTCGCCGCTGCGCTTCGCGATCGAGTGGAGAATCTTTCCTGATGTAATGGGCTACGTCCGCTATGTGGACGCCGAGCAAGAAATTTCCGTTTTCGAGTATTTCAACATGAACGGCGTCGTCGAAGTCTTTGGCCGTCTCACCGTCAATAGTCACAATCGGAATTTTCCGGAAATCGGTCCTCTTTTCAATTTCCGACGCGTCTACTGCATCCGGAATATCTTCGGCCTGCCTCAGGACTGCTGCTGGAAACTCCACCGGGATCTGGTGTTTCCGTATGATGATTTCGACGTCGATACCGAAATCACCCTTAAATCCGAGAATCTCGATGATCTTGCCCCGCACCTGGCGATAGCCGTGAGGGAAATGGGTGACTTCGACATTGACGAACGAATCCGGTGGGGCATCCATATTGTCTTCATCGCGGATCAATATTTCCTGTTGAATTTTTCGATCGTAAGGAATGACAACGCTTTCCAGCGTGGTCTGCTTAAATTGCCCTACGATCGTCAGATTTTTCCTTTCTATAATCTTTGTAATCCGACCTGCTGTTCGATTGCCCCGTCTGGACTCTTCCACGCTAACCATGACCTTGTCTCCGTCCATGGCGTCCGACATGTACCGCGCCGGAATGAACACATCCCCTTCCAGTTGGGGTATCTTCTTTTCGGGAATTACAAATCCATAACCATCCCGATGTGTCGAGAGTTTACCGATGACCAATTGGCTTTCTGCAGGCAGAGTATAACGATTGCCTTTCAATTTGATGAGTGTTCCTGATTTGACCATATCGTGCAGCGTCATCCGCAACTCATGCCGTTGATCCGATTCGAGGTCAAGTATTCGAATGAGTTGCTTGAAACTAAGCAGACGTGACGGCGCTGACTTCAGTTTTGCCAGGATCTTTTCTTCGGTTGACTCCATTGATTTTTCCTTCTGAGCTCATGATCTTTGCTGATGCTTCTATCATGACTCCGTGAATTTGAAAAGAAATGCAAGCAAGCCGGGAAAGTACCGCGCTTTGCACAAACCGTCTGAATCTTGCATCGAAGAATAAATGGAACAAAGGGGGGAACTCCAGCAGCCCAGCTCATATCTGCAAGGTTGAGGAAGACAAGATGGGCAGGCTTCATTGACAATTTCAAATTGATGAAAAAAGAACTCGAACGGATAGGCTATAATCCAGCTATGAGCTCTTTGGGGTATGTTCAGCTCGTTAAATCAAACAGAGAATTTCCGCTCGTTGTGGTTTGGACAAATTATTAGTGAATTGGGCGACTGGTTCAATAATGTTGCGGTTCTAGGATTGGCTTTGCATTTGACCGGGTCCGGCCTGGTCGTCACGGCCATTTTGCTTTGCCGAACGGTTCCTTCCGTTATCTTTGGCCCCTTCGCGGGCGTCTTTACGGATCGACTGAGTCGCCGGACGCTTCTTCTCGGCTCTGATTACGTTCGGGCTTTACTGGCGCTAGGATTTCTCGTTGTGAATTCTCATGAACGAGTTTGGCTGGCCTATTTTTTCAGTGCTCTCCTCACCGCCGTGTCCATTTTCTTTTCTACAGCCAAAACCGCAGCCATTCCGGAACTTTGTGACACCAACCAACTCACTCCCGCAAATGCCTTGACGGGTTCAACTACAGCGGTCTTGCAGATGGCCGGTGGCGCCATCGGTGGTTTTGCGACTCAGTGGTTCGGCTATAATATCGCCTTCCTCCTAAATGCCTTTTCATTCTTGGGATCTGCCGCTTTTATCCTGCGTGTGAAATTTCAGGAAAAGGATTCCCAACGGCCTCCCACGGAAGCGCAGCCTGCATCTTCATTCTTCAAAGAATTTCATGATGGAATTCTCTATATCTGGAGGAATGCGGTTGTCCTCGGGCTGGTGTTGATTGGCGTTGGATGGGCCACTGGTGGGGGGGCCGCACAAATACTGTTCAGTGTTTTCGCTGTGGACATCTACCATGCCGGGGATGCCGGCATTGGACTCCTCTACTCGGCGGGTGGTCTCGGGATCATGATCGGCGCCACAATTGCCAATTTTTACTTTCGTCACCTGACCTTCGTTGTCACGAAATGGGTCATCGGGATTTGTATGGCATTGACCGGAGTCTTTTACAGTATTTTCAGCTTCACCCATTTTCTTTCAACCGGTTTTTTTTGGATCGCAGTGAGCCGCGTGACGATGGGAATTACCCATATCATCGCCACCACCTTGTTGATGAATATCGTCCCTAGCGAGTTTCGGGGTCGAACGTTTTCAACCAAAGACAGCTTGGTGATCTTTACGATGGTCGTATCTATGCTTCTGGCGGGAGTGGGGGAACACTATGTGGGCATTCGCGCGATTGCATTGATTGCTGGCATTTTGACGTTCCTAACCGGCGCGGTCTGGCTGATCGCCAACTGGGCAGGCGTCTATCAGGAAACCGTTGTCGAAGCGGAGTTACCATTGCAGTCACAATAATAAGAAGTCCAAGGTCGAAGGCCGATAAATAGTCCAAGGTCTAAGGTCGAAAGTCAAATGTCAAAGTTCAAAAGTCCACGTTTAAAATTCAAATTTAAAATCGTTTCATTCGGCAATCGACAATTGGCCTTCGACATTGGACTTTGGACCTTGGACTTTTTGTAATCCTTCGACTTTCGACCTTTGACTATTTTCTGACCTTTCACGTCTATGAAGACTATCGACCTAAATTGCGACTTGGGTGAAGGGACTGGGATAGCCAAGTCTGGTGGGGACGCCGCTATTTTCCCCCTTATCTCTTCGGCAAACATTGCTTGCGGTTTCCATGCCGGTGACCCACAGGTGATGCGAGACAGCGTCTCTTTAGCGCTGCGTCATAGTGTTTCGATTGGAGCTCATCCGGGGACGCAAGACGCGGAGGGTTTTGGCCGACGCGCGATGAATCTAACAACAGAGGATATCGAAAATCTCTTGCTGTACCAGATCGGCGCACTCGACGCTTTTGCCCGAGCAGCCGGCGGTCAGATTCGCCACATCAAACCCCATGGCTGGATCTACAACGAAGCCGCCGTAAATGCGAATTTCGCCCAAGTAATAGCACGTACTGTAAGAAGTTTGAACCCTGAATGGATTCTATTTGGGGCCGCAGGTTCACAGTTGATTGCGGCAGCCAAGGCTGCCAGGATCCCATTTGCGGAGGAAGCTTTCGCAGACCGAACTTATGAAACCGACGGAACCCTTACCTCAAGGTCGAAACCGGGATCCCTCATCACAGATCCTGTTCAGGCGGCCCGGCAATGCATGGAAATCGTTCTCAAGGGAAAGTTGAAAACGATTAGCGGGGCGGAAATTTCCCTTCATGCCGAAACGATTTGCATTCATGGAGACAATCCCTCGGCATTAACTATCCTGAGACAGATCAGGGAAGAGCTCCTCAAAAACGGATTCCAAATCCATCCTCCGCTTGGAATTTGACAAACTATTTCTGAAGGGCCGGGTTCCACGAGGCCGCGTTTGTCATTGTGCACCTTCGGCGCCACATCATCAAATATAGGGGCCAGGACTTTGGCGGTGTCAGAATCATAAGACCAACTAAGGCAAACCTCCCAAAAAGGAACGTAATTCACGCAGTACATCACTCTCCCTGGTGAGAAAAACATAGTGGCCCGCCCCAGGTAAATCAACTAGACGCGCTTCAGGTACTCCGCTCTTGAGGTTCTTAACCCACCTTTCGACATAGGCCATTGTCGCCTTGTTGAACGCATCGATGGCAGCACGTTCTCTCTCGTCTTTCGGCTTATATTCAGATCGTCGCAGCGGATCATCTATGGATCGGGGGAACTCGAGAAATGCCAATACGGGCACTCGAATTCTCGAATAGTCACGCTTTATCTGGCCAGCCCCAATCGCTTTATGAATGCCCGGGGGAGTTTTATAGCCACCCATTGTTCCGTCAGGATTGCTCAGGTGTGTGTTATGCAACTCGGACTCGGGAAATACGCCCTCCCTGTTTCGCATCTGCCAGCCTCGATATCCTTCAAATGACCTTTGCTCCTCCTCTGAGGGGGGAGGCTTCCACATTGCAGCGGGTAAACTCTTCGCAAGCTCCATATAAGCAGGATCGCTGGCCGTCCAATCTCTTGGGTCACCAAGGGCATCGAGATAAACCAGGCCTGAAAGTTTATCCGAGTGTTGGTTACCGATTGTCGTCATTTCACATCCGGCCATCGAGTGACCTACCAAAACAGGTTTTGTAATATGGAGCAAGGCAAGGACCTGAAGAACATCATCTGCCAACCGTTGGTCCTCATAACCCGACGCGGGTTGACTTGAAGCACCAAAGCCGCGTCGCGTGATGCCGTAAACATGACAAAAGCCGGTCAGTTTAGGAGCAAAGTCGTCAAATATATGGGCGGTGCAGCCAGAACCGGCGAGCAATACCACTGGACGTCCAGAACCACCCCAGTCGAGCACCTCCAGTCGCACGCCATCTTCCACGGTTACGAACTGCACTTGGTGTTTGGACGGGTCTTGCCATGTGGTGGTCTTTTGAGCCCACGCGATCAGGCAGGTTACAAGTGGTAAGACCACACCGTTAATGACAAAGAATTCCGAGCGTCTCCAATGAGTCATAGATCCCCTCCTCGAAATATATTTTGCCTTCGCCCCACTTAGCGATGCGGTCGCAAGCATGCCACCTAATCCCATCTTTTCCACAACAGATGAGGGTACTATGACCACAGAGCCCCGCTTTTTAATGGCCTCATACAGCATGTTCATCGCTCTCAGATGTTGTGCGACCGGATTATCCTAATTGGTAAGTGCCGCCTCCGACTGAAATTGCGGACAACGATGCCGCTGGTCACCTAATCGATGACTTGCCTGTAAACTGGGACACCGTTATGCAGATCTATGCTGAACCGGAAGGTATTTCGATGATTCAACCGGACATTCATATAGATACACAATTTACTCGAATTATATAACAATCAAGAATTCTTTGGGGGACATACAAATCCGATTTGATCCTGGGAAAAACTGTCTTTCGCGTAAACTTGAATACGGTGCCCAGTTGATCGGGCGTAGGGGATAAGGGCGGTCATCGACCTCGGTTCAAGGAAATTCGTGTCTTCAAAACAAAATCAAGGAGAGCGTTCTTTAAACTGGGCCACGAGGCACTCGTTTCCCAATTGGATGGTAGTTTTGTTCCAGAAGTCGAGTGTGTATCTGGGCCCTCGCCAGAATGGTTCAGGCCAGAAGACCGATAGGCAGAAAGCATTGCGCTAGCAGGATCGTGTGCCGAGCCCGATACCCGATATGAATCGGATGGATTGAAACCAATCCTCCTCACAGAGGCTGACGGGGAAACTGGAGAGGATCTTTTGCTTGCCTCGAATAGGGGGCTATGGTAGAAACAAGCTGGGCGCGGAAGTGGCGGAATTGGCAGACGCACTAGATTCAGGTTCTAGCGCTCGCAAGGGCGTGGGGGTTCAAGTCCCCCCTTCCGCACCAAATCTATCAACAACTTAGAAAGTCTACCTTCGGATCGGAAAGCCATTTGTGACATGGATTGTGACATAAGTGGCCTCAAACCCCCTCAATTGGTCCTTTGCGCCGGCTGTGATTCAGCTGGCGTGTCAATCGTGTGACTCTGCGTTTCTAGGCCGTCTAGAGCCTTTCTCTTGGCTTCCAGACGGATATGTGAATAGTGCTGGAGCATTTCCCTTGAAACATGCCCCGCAATCCCCATGATGGTCATGTCAGATAGACCGTTCTCACATAGTTCAGTTATGGCTTGGTGTCTTAGGTCGTGAAAACGAAGGCCGGCTAATCCAGCCTCCTTTGTTAGACTCTGCCACGCTGTCCGCCACCCCTTCATTGGCTTTGTTGGGTCAATTACAGCGCATTCACAGGCAGGGAAGACAAAGTGATCCGGTTCCCACTGCTCCGAGCATTTCAGCCCGCGCCATCAGTTCAGAAAGTGCCAGGAGTGCACCCCGGTTCAAGGGAATTACCCGGTTTCCCGCAATCCGGGTCACCCGTGCATACCCTTGGGTTATCCCTGGTGCATACTGGGCCAATACGGCTCCGATTTGCTTCCAGCCCTTGGCGTTTACTGTGTACCCTTCGACCGTATTCACCTTGATGCCGGGATTTCCGTCAAAAAGCTCAACCGGCTTGCCGCTGTCATTGCCTACTTCATCCTCATTCCGCTTTATGAAGCGGCGCTAGCGGTGGCCGCCACCTTTCAATCCAACCGACTTCAGTACAACCTCAGGTCACTCTCACTTTATGCATCTCCAATCTGTCGGCAACCACCAGTTCGGTGTCGAGCCCGGTTCTTTGCGCGTATTTCCGAAGTGCATGATAGGTCGATGGCAGGAGCGGCACCCCCTCCCGCAAGTTCCGCTCCCTCGCTCGCATTTCCCTCTCACCCGGGATCAGGATCTCCTCCACCTTTTCGCCCGCTCTCCTGCCTTCGTCTGCTCGATCATGCGGTCGACACGCATTGTGAACTCAGCTGTCGGCATGAATAGCTCCGGATCGATCGCCATGAAGAAGTGACCGAAATCGGGTGGCTGCCGCGATCTGCCGCGTGTGCTCGCGGCGATGGTCCCAGCCGAATCCTGCTCCAGTCAGCACACCCGCCAGCACCTCCATGACGAGGGTGAGGCCATACCCTTTGTGGCCTCCAATCGGCACACCCAGACCAGCGACAAGATCTGCCGGATCTATCGAGGGACGCCCAAAGCGGTCCAGGATCCAGCCCGGAGGCAGTGGCTTCCCCTCGGCGAGTTGCAGGCCGATCTTTCCCCGGGGTGCAACACTCATCGCAATATCGAGCAGAATCGGGTGGTAGCGTCTCGCGGGGATGCCCACGCCCAGCGGATTGTTCCCGAACGTCGGGGTGATACCGCCAGTGGGTGCCAG
Source organism: uncultured Acidimicrobiia bacterium (assembly GCA_963810905.1). Taxonomy (GTDB): domain Bacteria; phylum Acidobacteriota; class Terriglobia; order Versatilivoradales; family Versatilivoraceae; genus CAWBAT01. The sequence goes on from CAWEPG010000002.1 coordinate 692,976, forward strand.
GATCACAGGGCCGTTCGTCGTGCACAGGCCAATCAGCCCCTCCCGTGCGGCCAGCCAAGGGTAATGGCCGGCTGCACCTAGGTGATTGGAGCGACGCACCCCCACCACTCCCACACCCCTCTCACGCGCCATCCGGATCGCCAGTCTCCATCGCCATGACAGCGACCCACTGTCCCGGACCGTTGTCTCCATCGACGAGGGCGCTGATTTCCGTCTTGCGCTCGATCCGTATATGAGGTCGGGGATTTATCGTGCCGGCGGCGATACGCCGGGCATAACGCGGGATGGCAACTATATTGTGCGTCGGTTGGCCGCGCAGGCTGGCTTCGAGCTGCACTTCGGTGACAATGGCCGCTCCTTCAGGCGCCAGGCCGGCTCGTTCCAGCGCCTCGCGGCCATAGGAACGGAGGCTCTCTGCAGTAACACGGACTCTAGGCTCCACCTCTTCCATCACCGCCGGGTCTTTCCGTTTGACCCGCTCTTTTACTACTGCATCTTCAGCCTGGGCAGCGAAGGACAACAATGGACTTCCGACAGCCACCCGTGCCAGCTCGGCAATGGTCTGGTGTTGGAAAACGTCCTGGGGCTCAAGCACAGTCCAGCCTGATTGGCGCGGTTGATCATTTGGATGCTGAGGATTGAATCCCCACCCATGTCGAAAAAGTTGTCGTCGAGGCTCACGCGATCCACACCCAGGACCTGTGCCCAGACCGCCGTCAATACCTCCTCGGCTCGGGTAAGTGGTACGGCGTGCCCCGCTTCCAGTTCCGGACGTGCGCTCTCCGGACTGAAGGATTCGGTCCCATTCCGGGTGTCCGCGCTCCGGTTGATGGAGTCCCAGGCCTGCTTACAAAGCGCCTCCCGATCTACCTTCCCGTTGGGCGTTCGTGGTAACGCCTCCAACTTTACTATCAGCGACGGTACCATGTACTCGGGTAATTTCTGTTTCAGAAACTCACGGAGCTCACGGGTCATGTGTTCTCGTTGAGGCGGTCGCAAGTGTTCAGGAAGGCTCACCTGAATATCTGAGCCTCTGGACTCCTGTACACCGAAGTTCGGCACCACATACGCCACGAGGCGTTTCTCCCCCGTCGTGTCCTTTTGAGTCACCACCGCGCATTCCCGCACCCCCGGATGCTGCCCAACGATCGCCTCGATCTCCCCCGGCTCGATGCGGTAACCGCGGAGCTTCATCTGATGGTCGACACGGCCGGAGAACTCGATGTTTCCATCTGGCAGGTAGCGCGTCACATCCCCGGTCCGGTAAAGTCGCTCCCCGGGAATCTGGCTGAACGGGTCGGGCACGAACTTTTCCTCCGTTAGCTCGGGCTGGTTGAGGTATCCCCGCCCTATGCCGGCGCCACCGATATACAGCTCGCCCCAGACGCCGATGGGCACGGGCTGCCGTGAGGAGTCCAACACGTAAGCTCGCGTGTTCGCGATCGGACGACCGATAGGAACGATCTTCACGGATTCGCCATCTGGGAAGGAATAGGATAGACGGTCACGATGCCAGTCGTTTCTGTTTGCCCGAACATGTTCATCAACCGGGCGCCGTGCTGGAATTGCTAAGCCCCACTGCCTGGGCACATCCGAGAACAGCGGCTCGCTGGCGGACAGGATCAGCCGCAGTTGGTTTCTGAGCAGATCCGCCTCGGGAAGCGGGATCCAGTCTTGCCAGTACTTGATTGCAGTTCCGCCAGTACGACGGAACAATATCAATGATCGACACTCCTCTGCTGACGGATGACTTCGAATAATGTCTGCGGATCCCGGATCTGCTCGGTCTGGGCAAGAACGACGGACGCACCACACGAGAGCGGGACTGCGAACTGCCGGACAGAGGAAGAAAACGCAAAGGATGCCGTATGGAGATAGCAATCCTCAGCCCTGATCCCCAGCACCGCATGCATAGCGTGGACGTAGTGACACAAGTTAGCGTGAGTGATCATGACACCCTTTGGCTTCCCTGTTGAACCAGAGGTATAGATCACGTACGCCAGGTTCGTCGCGTTTGCGCCGCTCACCGGGTTCTGCACACTCTCTGCGGCATTGATTTCCAGGTCGGATTTCAGGCAGACCACCGCCGGGATATTGGATTTTCGATTTTCGATTTTGAATGACTTCTGACCGATGACTCCATTTGAAATCCCAAATGCCAAATCCAAAACCGGAAGCAGTCGCTCTCTCAGTGACGAGCACAGGGACTCGGGCATCTTCCAACATGAAGGCGAGGCGCTCCGCTGGATACGCCGGATCCAGCGGCACGTAAGCGCCTCCGGCCTTCATGACGCCCAGCAAGGCGGCTACCATCCCCACGGAGCGAGTCAGGCAGATCCCCACCAGTGTTTCCGGCCCAACACCCATTCCCTGTAGGCGCCGCGCAAATTGATTTGCTCGCCCGTTCAGCTCGCTATACGTGAGCTGTTCCTCTCCACACCGCACCGCGGGGGCATCGGGGGTCAACTCCGCCTGCTCCTCGAACAGATGATGGAAACAGCGATCGTTGGAATACGGCAGATCCGTTTGATTCCACGTCACCAGCAGTTGGTGCCGTTCGGCGTCACTCAGCAGTGGCAACTCGGAAAGAGGGGACTCGGGATTGTCCACGATCCCTTCCAGCGAGAGTCTGGAAATTCCCGGCCATCCGTGCAATTCGGGTACTCATCGAACAGGTCAGTGTTGTACTGCCATGTTGTCGTCAGACCCTGTCCGGTTTCCGACAGATACAGAGTCAAGTCGAACTTGGCGGTTCCACTATTCACCTCCATCGGGCTGGCAGGGAAATCCAAGGGCTCCATGGACGCTCCAACTGTTCCATCCCGAATTCGACCCCAAGGGTGCTGGGTACCCGTCAGGGTGAATCCCCTTGCCCGGAACGTTCTGAAAGACAAACATCACCTGGAAGAGCGGGTTGTGGCGATGATCGCGCTCGGGTTGCAGCTCCTCGACCAGCCTCTCGAATGGCAGGTCTTGATGCGCGTACGCATTGATGGCCGTTGCTCGCACCCGCCCCAGAGCCTCGCAGAACGTTGGATTGCCCGACAGATCGGCGCGCATGACCAGCGTGTTGGCAAAGAAACCGATCAGGCCCTCCGTTTCGATCCGAGACCGATTGGCGATCGGGGTGCCTACCACGAGGTCATTATGCCCCGTGTAGCGGTGCAGTAAGGTCTGGAACGCCGCCAGCAGGGTCATGAAGAGCGTTGCTCTCTCCCGCTGGCTCAGCACCTTCAACCCTTCGGTCAGCTGAGCGGGAGATCGCCATTTGGTAGCTGGCGCCCCGGAAAGTCTGGAGGGCAGGACGGGGTCGGTCGGCAGGCAGCTCAAGCACTGGGGGAATGCCTCCGAGCTGCCCTCTTCCAGTAAGCAAGCTGGGTCTCCAGTGTCTCCCCCTGCAACCACTTTCGCTGCCAGACAGCGAAATCACTATACTGGATCGGCAGTTCCGGCAGCGGCGAGGGTCGGCCCGACCGAAAACGCTGCGTAGAGCGTCTCCAATTCCCGATAGAGCACGCTCGTGGACCAGCCGTCGGAAACGATGTGGTGCATCGTCATCAGCAGTACAGTGCTCCTCCGCATCCAACTTCAACAGCGTGACGCGAAAGAGAGGTCCGTGGACCAGATGGAATGGACGGACGGCCTCTTCGGACGGCCAGACGCAGAGCCTCGGCCTGGCGATCGGACACGGGAAGCCGCGTCAGGTCCACCACCGGCAGCCGCAGGGGTTGCATCGGGGAAACGACCTGGACCGGTTGCCCACCGACGGTGTGGAAGGTGGTGCGCAGAGCTTCGTGGCGGCGGAGGATCTCGTTGAGGCTTTGCTCCAGCGCCTCCTCGCGGAGCCTTCCCGTGAGAGGCGCAGCGCGACATGCATGTTATAGGCGGGATTACCGGGCTCGATCTGGTCGAGGAACCACAGTCGCTGCTGGGCAAATGACAGCGGGCAAGGCTCGGTCGCATTCCTCCGCGGAATAGTCGGGCTTTCTGCGAGCAGAAGAATCGTCTCTCCATCGGCCACATGCATGGCCAGGGATGGGTCACAAGCTCGGCCAGCTCCGCCACGGTTGGCCTCTCGAACAGGCTTTGCAGCGGCAGCTCGACCTGGAAGTCACGGCGCAACCGGGAAAACACCTGGGCTGCCTTTAGCGAGTCGCCCCCTGACTGGAAGAAGTTGTCATGGATGCCGGGCCGATCGATACCCAACACGCTGGCCCAGATCTCGGACAATCTTTCTTCAACGGGCGTGCGGGGTGCGGTGAAATCGGCCAGCCTCTTGCCTGGCGCCACAGGCCCAGTTCCTCTGCCAATCCCATGCGCTGGAGTTTGCCAGTCGGCCCCTTCGGGATCTCATCCATGATCAGGACCTGTTGCGGCACCTTGAAATGGGCGAGCCGCGCCGAGGCGAACTGGCGGATCTCTTGGATCAGGGGTTCAGGTGCTCGGAGGTTCAGCTGCTGGGGAGAGTCCGCCCGAACACCTGACCTGAGAACGATCGCGGCAGCGACGTCCTCGCCGAGGGTAGGATGAGGGACCGGGAACGTAACAGCCTGCGCGACCGCCGGGTGCTCCAGCAGGACCTCATCCACTTCTCGCGGCGAAATTTTCTCCCCTCCGCGGTTGATGATCTCCTTGAGACGGCCGGTGATGAAAAGGTAGCCGTCCGCATCCAGATGGCCCCTATCCCCCGTGCGGAACCACCCCCGGACAAAGGCGCTGCAATTGGCTTCGGGGTTGTTCTCATAAGCCAGCATCACATTCGTGCCGCGAATCACGATTTCGCCGTCTTCTCCGGCGGCATCAGATTGCCTGCCTCATCCATGATCGCGACGTCCGGCCCCGCGGCCAGTCCCACCGAACCCGGTTTCCGCTTGCCTCGGCGGGAGCCGGTTGCTCGCAATCTGTGGAGCAGCCTCGGTCATCCCGTAGGCCTCGATGAACGGGATATGAAACACGCGTTCCATCTCCGCCATGAGCTGCCGCGGCATCGCCGCGGAGGCGGAGCGGATGAATCGCAGCGAAGAGCGCGCCATGATGCCAGGATGGTGCACAGCGTTCTCCAGGATCTCCTGGTGAATCGTGGGTGCCGCCGTATACCACGTGGGGTGAAACGCCTCCATCCATTCAAAGAACTGCGGAGCGGAAAAGCTCCCCGTGCAAACGACGCTCGCACCCGCCGCGAGCGAAGCAAAGATCGCGCTCAGACCATGAATGTGAAAGAGCGGCATCACATTCAGACAACGATCGCTCTCAACCAGCTCGAGTGCAGTGCGAATATTATGTGCGGAGGCACAGATGTTCCGGTGTGTCAGGGGCACCAATTTCGGTCGTGCAGCTGTTCCGGAAGTGTGAAGCACCAATGCGACATCATCCGGTTGCGCGAATCCAGCCTTCAGATTTTCAGACCTTGGGTTATCCGAGAATTTGGCCCCGGGCACTTGAACACGGTGCTTGAGCGTGAAGAGACCCGCCTCTTCTTCTGCCCGGTGTCAGTTCAAGGATCGGGATGCCACGAGCTTGGGCAGCAGCGACTGCCGGCTGACATACTTCCCGCTGGCACCAGCAGCGCCCGACAGTGTAAATCGGCGAGATGGAAATCAAACTCGTGGCAGCGGTAGGCAGGATTGAGGGGCGCGCACGTGGCGCCGGCAGCAATGGTGATGAACGCCACGGCCATCTCGGGACCCTCGGGAAGCACCAATGCCACACGGTCATTCCTCCCGACGCCCAGTCGAGTTGAGCGCCTCGACGACCTCCACCAGGTGGCGGCACAAACGGCCATAGGTAAGAGGCCTGCGCCCCGGGGCAAGAATCGCAACAGCATCGGGGTTCCGTTCGGCCTGCTCGTCGACCAGTTGGCGAAGACAACAGCGCCGGGTCTGATCTGTGAATTGAACAGGATCAGCGCTCATCGTTCGCTCTCTCCTCTCCACAATTGAAGCGCTGCACAGATCACTCCTCCGACATCCGCTACCCTTGTGTTGTCTCGCTCTCGCCAAGTAGCGCCAGATGTTCTTTTCTACCCAGCGCCCGCCTAGCAGCGAATCTACAAGAAGCACCGGCTAGAGTGCCCAAAAGCAAAGTAGTTCACCCAGCCACGCTGGATTCGATTGGTCTCCGCGATCAAGCCGTGCGGTCAAAAAACTCTAAGGCAAATAAAGACGCTAACGTACAGCCCTCATTTTCATAGCCCAATTCTCTTTTAGCTGTCCTTATTTGGTCATCCGCGAGAAGCCGCCGGATGCCACGGATCATGCTCACCCGTCCGAGCGGAGGCATTTTTCCCACTCTACTGATGCACAAACTGGATACTCGGTCATAAAGTCAGTTAACTGGAAGTTGGGAAGAGTAACCCATTTGAAATCTTGTCTGCATTTCCCGATCTTGCCGTAATAAGGCCATTGAACCGAGTCAAGACGTTGAGTGTGGATCAAGGCTCAGTCTGGTCTGACTCAGCGTATCAAATCTCAAATGGTTTGCCGCAGTCATTTCCTAGATCATCCTCATTCCGCTTTATGAAAGCAGGCATAGCCGTGGCCGCCACCTTTCAATCCAACCGACTGAAGTCGGACATCAGGCCACTCGCACCTCAACGGCTACTTCCACTTTGGATCAGGTGGTGACCGACTCCCCCATGAGTCCTCGTCCCACTATAACGAACAAGCCTTTTCGTCGCTCAGACCTTCGATCTCAGAAAGCAGATCGGCGCATTCTTCCGGTGCTAGCTTAGCTCCTTCCAGCTCCGCCCGCCAGGCCAGCCACGGTCGGCGACTCGAACACTTTGCTCACACTAACGACGCGTCTGAGCCGACTCCGCACCCGGGCAACCGCCTGAATTGCCAGCAGCGAGTGCCCCCCCAGTTCAAAGAAGTTGTCCTGAACCCCCAACGCTATCCCGTTTCAAAACCTCCGCCCAGATACTGGCCAGCATCTCCTCGATCGGGGTGCGCGGCCCACGAAGCTTCTTTCCAGTCCAGAACGGCCCAGCTCGGGTGCCGGTAAGGCTTTTCGATCGACCTTGCCATTGGGGGTCAGCGGCAACCCGTCGAGGAACACAAAACTCGAAGGGACCATATAGTCCGGCAGCTTCTGCTTGAGAAAACTACGCAGGTCATTGACACGTGGGAGGCGGTCCTGGCTTCCCAACCACATAGGCCACCAGACGCTTCTCGCCCACCCTGGTCCTCTCGGGCCAGAACGACAGCTTGTCGGACAGCGGGATGCTCTTCTAAAGCGGCTTCAATCTCCCCCGGCTCAATCCGATAGCCGCGGATCTTGACCTGCTGGTCTATCCGGCCCAGAAAATGAAGGTTGCCATCCGCATCGTAGCGTGCCAGGTCTCCGGTTCGGTATAGACGTGTCCCCGCCTCTGGACTGAAAGGATGAGGAACGAAGCGTTCCGCTGTCAATTCAGCCCGATTGTGGTAGCCCCGGGCTAAACCGGCTCCGCCAACGTACAGCTCCCCAACCGCCCCGATGGGAACCGGGTTCCAGTGCGAGTCCAGTAAGTAAATCTCAGTGTTCGCGATGGGTCGGCCAATCGGCGGCAACTCGGGCCAGTGCTCCGGTGACCCTGTCAATGCGAAGGAGCTCACAACGTGACTCTCCGTTGGACCATACTGATTGTATAACGTGCAATTCTTAGGCTTCGTGAAAATCGTGGCGATCTGTGGCGTTACTCGCAGTTGCTCACCGGCAGTAATCGCCTCCCGAAGAGAGTGGGGAACGAACTGGGCCATATCCGCGGCTTCCGCTAGCCCTTGCAAAGCCACGAACGGCAGGAACAACCGTTCCATGCATTGTTCGGAAATGAATTGGAGCAATGCCGTAGGATCCCGCCGCAGATCGTCGGAGAGCAACACAAGGATCCCGCCCGAGCACCAGGTGGACAGCATTTCCTGGAAGGATACGTCGAAGCTGAGAGAGGCAAACTGCAGGGTCTTTGCCCATCTTGAAAGCTTAGAGTTCTGTAGTTGCCAGGCGACCAGATTGCAAATCGGCCGGTGTCTCATGACAACGCCCTTGGGCGTGCCGGTGGAACCTGAGGTATAGAGCAGGTAAACCGGGTTCTCCGGCAAAGTCAAGTTCGCAAGATTTTCCTGGTCCTCCTGCGTGATCGTCTCCCAGTCGGAATCCAGGCAGAAAGCCCGGCCTTGGATTGTCGGAAGTAGTTCCAGCAGATGCTTTTGGGTCAAAACGATGGGTGCGCGGGTATCCTCTAGCATGAACAACAAGCGCCAAGTTGGGTACGATGGGTCCAGCGGCACACAGGCCCCGCCCGCCTTCAGAATCCCCAACAGTCCGATCACCATCTCCAGCGAGCGCTCCACACAGATCCCCACCAGCACTTCCGGCCCCACCCCCCGCTGCCTCAAGTAATGCCCCAGCTGGTTGGCTTTTTGATTCAGCTCCCGGTAGGTCAGCCGGTGGTCTTCAAAGACTACTGCCACCGCTTCCGGCGTCCGCTCTACTTGCTCTTCAAACAGCTGATGGATACATTTATTCTTCGGGTATTCGCTCTGGGTCGCATTCCACTCCTTTAACATCTGCTGCCGCTCGGTCTCGGTCAACAGCGGCAGCCGAGAGATCCCTTCCTCAGGGTTTGCTACTACCCCCTCCAGCAAGACCTGGTAATGACCCAGCATCCGCTCGATTGTCTCTCCCTCAAAAAGGTCACTGTTGTACTCCAACCATCCCTCCATCCCTCCCTCTTTGTCCACGATCGAAAGGGTCAAGTCGAATTTGGCCGTCTCTCTTTCCCCCGCCATCACCTTCAAGCTCAGGCCCGCCAGCTCGATCGCTTCCTGCGGCGTGTTCTGCAGGACGAACAGCACCTGAAACAACGGGGAGCGATTGAGATTTCGTTCCGGCTGTAGTTCCTCCACCAGTTTCTCGAAGGGGAGATCCTGATGAGCATAGGCCTCCAGACAGGTCGAGCGGACTCGCCGCAATAACTCCTGAAACGAGGGACCCCCCGACAGATCCGTCCGCAACACCAGCGTATTCACAAAAAACCCGATCAGTCCCTCCATCTCAGTCCGAGTCCGATTCGCTATCGGCGTTCCGACCACCAGGTCTTCCTGCCCCGAGTAACGATAGAGCAGGGTCTGGAATGCCGCCAGCAGTGTCATGAACAACGTCACCCCTTCGGCCCGGCTCAGCTTCTTCAACTTCTCACTGAGCTCCGGCGAAAGGGTCAGACTTCGCCTCTCCCCCGGAAGGTCTGCACCGCCGGTCGCGGCCGGTCGGTCGGCAGTTCCAATACCTGCGGCGCCCCCTCCAGTTGTTGCTTCCAATACCGCAGCTGCTTGTCCAGCACCTCCCCCGTCAGCCATCCCCGCTGCCACACCGCATAGTCGGCATACTGCAGCTTCAACGGAGGCAGCGGCGAAGCCTCCCCTTGGCTGAAGGCTTTGTACAGCGCCGACAACTCCCGAAACAAGACCCCCATCGACCAGCCATCCGAAGCAATGTGGTGCAGCGTCAGCAACAAGACATGCTCATCAGCGTTCAGCTTCACCAACCGGGCCCGCATCAGCGGACCCGTCGCCAGATCGAAAGGACACAGCGCTTCCGCCTGGGCCCGCTTGCGGGCTGCGACTTCCCGCTGTTCCTCTGCCACGGCCGTGAGATCTTCCACGGGCAGGACAAAAGAAGTCATGGGGGTGATGATCTGAATGGGTTCGTCATTCTCGGTGACAAAGGCGGTCCGCAGCGCTTCGTGACGTCGGACAATCTCCTCCAGGCTCTGCTCCAGCGCCGCGACCTGCAGCTCCCCTTTCAGGCGTATCGCAAAGGGCATGTTGTAGGCGGAACTGCCGGGCTCCAACTGATCGAGAAACCACAACCGCTGCTGCGCAAAGGATAGAGGCAAAGACCCTTCTCGCCGGACCGGCAGGATCGAAAGAGAGGACCGCTCCTGGGGCCGGGATGACGAGACGCAGATGTCTACCAGCGCGGAGCGGCCGCGTCGCACTTCGTTGAGTGCTTCTCGGAGAACGGACTGGAGTCTCGCCGGATCTTCCACGGTCCTGGCCCATAAGCCCATCGCTTCCGCCACCTTGGAATAGAGCGGCGGCTTTGGAAGATCGCACCCCGGATAGTTGCCTGTTTTTCTCGAGTAGCCCTCCGGCGCTATCCCGAGGATCGCTTCGGTGGTGGCAGCATACGCCTGATTATTGAAGACCACCGTCAGGAAAGGACTGCGGTGACTGCTCTGCAGCCCAGTACGCTGCAATGGGAGAGCCAAACACCCAGAGCCGTCTCCCACCGTGCAAATAACCGTTTTAGAGGGGGAGGCAAGCTTGGCTCCCAGGGCGGCACCAAGACCCCAACCAAGTCCAGCCCCGAGGCTTTGGTAGTAGGTTCCAGGCGCGTCCAGCCGCAGATAATGCCAAAGGACTGGGTTGTTGCTGACAGCCTCACTGACGACCACCGTGTCATCATCCACGATTTCGCTCAGGCAGTACGCGGCCCATTCCGGTGCGATCGGCTGTCGTGCCGCCAGATCGAGGGCCCTCTGCCGCCACCCTGCCCTTTGCACTTGATGCTCCCGGTCACGACACGGCGTCGCGTTTCAATCCGTGTCCGATCCGCGGCGCTCAACTGCCGCTCAACTTCCTCGGCCAGGCTTAACATAGCCTGCGACGAATCGGCTTGCATAGCTAGATCCACCGGAAATCCCCAAATTGGGATATCCCGTTTGAGAGGGTCAATGTCCACGTGGATTATTCGGCATTCAGACGGCGGTCGACCTTGCGTCGGGACCCATGGAACGTCGTGATCGAAAATTAGAACGCAGTCTGCTTGCTGCAAGTAGCGAATGGCCCAAAATCCGAGATGAAGCGGATGACTCGAAGGGAAATTAACCCGGTGACGCGACTCTACTACAGGCGCCGCTAGCATCTCGGCGAGTCTAACCAAAGAGGCCACAGCTTTGGGATTTCGCCCCGCATAGGCCACAAGAATCAAAGGTTTGTCGGCCTCGATCAGCCACTTCGCTGCCTGGGAGAGGCTCTCGGGATCAGGCATTAGCGTCGAAATCGCCGGCGCTCGTTGGGGCTCTGAGATCGGGGCTTCCAATCTTTTCCATGAGCACTTCTCTCGGGAGAGTTAAATATACCGGGCCGGCCGGCTCCGTGCCGGCTACTTGGAACGCCCGCTGAACCGCCACGCTGAGGTTCTCCCGGCAGGTCAGCTCGTAATGCCATTTGACGTAATCCTGCACGGTGCTCGCCTGGTTGAACGGCTCTTGTATCCAGTCAATATAGCGATTACGCCCACCAGTGAGACTGCCATCAACAGTGTAAGGTGATCTCCCTGCACAGACAACCACTCCGGCGCGGCCCCGCTGTGCGTTGTGTAGGTTCGCGCCGATATTTTGTGTACCCACGTCAACATGAACCAAGACAACCTGCGGCTTGCCGCAGACCATGAAGTAGCCGTGCGCGGCTGCCATGGCTACAGACTCGTGAAGACAGAGGATCAGCTTGGGTGTCCGGCGTCCCTGGGCGTGGAATTTCGCGATGGATTCCTGGATCGGTGCAGTGCCGCTCCCGGGATTGATAAAGATGTAATCAACATCGTGAGCGTTAAGCAGTTCAAGATACCCATCGGAGACATTATCAATCAGCAGCGGCCGCTGTAGAGTTCCTGCTTCAATCAGGCTTGCACCCGGAGCCGGGGTGATCTCTGCAGTTGCGCAATGCACTTCGCCGCGGTCCCTGAGTCCGTAATCCGTCTTGAGCATTTTGTTTTTTATGAGCTCGGCAAGCTGCCGAATGGTTCCGCGGTGAAAGAACTCGGGGGGAGCAATCCGGATCCCATAGAGCCGTTCTATCCAGCTCAAGGTCATCATGATGGAGATTGAATTTCCCCCGAGGTCAAGATAATTGTCATCAAAACCCACGGCATCAAGCCGCAACGTGACTCTCCAAATATCCGCCAGCTTTTCTTCGATGGTGGCCGGGGTCCCTGTGCCGGAACTCTTGTGCAGAAGGGAGTCGTGCAATTGCTTTTCCAGCTGTTGCCTATCGACTTTGCCAGTCAGCGTCGTCGGCAACCAGGAGATAGACTGAAAGCGGGCAGGTATTTTCCATTCAGGCAAGTACGCCCGGAGTCGTTCACGAAGGGCCGACGGATCGAACTGCACCCCATTCTTGAATACCACGAATGCGATGAGCCGATCTTCATCTTCTTCTTTCCCTACTATAATAGCTGCCTCACTCACCTCGTTCAGTTGCAGCAATGCGGATTCGATTTCTCTTGTTTCCACACGGAAGCCCCGGATCTTCACCTGGCGATCCCGTCTCCCCAGAAACACGAAACTGCCATCGGGCAAGAATCGCCCGAGGTCGCCGGTTCGATAGATTCGCTGCCCGGGAACCTCCGGATCAGGTTTGAAGACCGCGGCCGTTTCTTCCGGGCGGTGCCAGTACCCTTCGGCAATATATGGGCTCTTGACGACTAACTCACCTGTCTCCCCTGTGGCGACGAGCTCGACCTGCTTCGTCAACGAGCTCGAGGCATTTGTCTGCTACCGGCCGGCCTGCCGGGACGAACCCCAAGGTCTGGCACCATATCCGAATCAATGCGAGCCACACACAAGAGGCCGGTCTCGGTCGTGGAAAAGCGATGCATCAGCACGCAGGAGCCTCCGAAATGCCGCTTCCATTTTTCCACATCGGCCGGAAGGACCACGTCTCCAGCCAGCGCCACTAACCTTACGGAGGGGAACAAGATTCTCCCCCTCCAGAGTGGAAAGGAATCTCCGAAACAGAAGCACGGGCGGATGCAGCAGGGTGATTTGCTCCTCTTCAAGCCATTCCCGAAAGGCCGTTAGCCCTTCTGACGCAAAATCAAACACACAGAGGGTGGCGCCATGAAGAAGGGCTCCGAACATGTCCGATTCCGACGCCGAAAAACTGCAGTGGGTCAACAGAGATTGCCGATCCGTCGGGGTGATGGCATCGTGTTGTACGGAGAGCCACACACGATGCAGAACCGCCCTGTGGCTTTTCATTACTCCCTTCGGTTGGCCGGTCGTCCCAGAGGTGTAGAAGATTGTCGACGGGTCTTGCGGGCATATCTCAATCTGCGGGCTCTCCTCGGGCACCCCAGCATCGATTTCATCAAGCTTCAGAATGGAGCAGGTCCCGGCCGCTAGCTCGCGGGCACGGGATTCAAAGGCGGCAGTCGTCAGAATCAGTTCCGGCACCACATCTCGCACGATTTCCGCTTGCCCTGTGGCTGGCATCCCGGGGTGGATGGCTAAGTAAGTCTTTCCAGCCTTCAGCACAGCAAGAGTGGCGATGACCATCTCCGGCGAATGATCTAATAGATAGGGGACACACCCGACACCGGGGTGCGAGCGCTCCCTGATGGCGTGTGCTATCCGGTTTGCCTGCCTGTTCAGATCCTGGTACGTCCAGCGTCGACCTTGGCCGGCCAGCGCAATGCGATTTGGAAAGCGGCAGACGACTTGTTCGAAACGCTCCGGTATAGTCTGCTCAATGTCCGTCCGTTTAAAAGGAAGACTAGAGAGCAGAGCAGCTTCACCGGTCTTAATCGTCAATTCCACAAACCTCTCCACACGCAGATTCTCCAAGAAACAGAGAAACAGCCATCATTCCGGCAGTCCAAAATCGTGAGGAATGATATCCATTTCCGGTCGGTCCGCCCTCTCTGCCTGGTCACCCCACACTAAGGGCCTCTCGGATTAACGTAGTTCAACCTGCGCGGGCAAAAAAGGCAACAGTCCGAAACGTTTTCCTACAATTCACCGGCCAAATCAAGGTGATTCTTGCTCTTATAGTCCCCAGTAGGTGCAACCTGCAATATTTCAAATGAATAACTACATAGCTCCATTGTCTCACAATTCTTTCGCTCTCGAGGAAGTGGAAAACATTTTCCTTTAATGTCCATTCACTGTGGTGGAGATAATTTGCGACATGGTGTGGACTATTTCGTGTGATTAAAAAACTCCTTCGGAGGTATTGGTGAAGTTTGCGCAGTGTTTTGAGCTGCCAGATACAACTCGAGTCAGTTATTCTTTAGCTATGGGTAGACGAAAGTCCCTCGTGGGATGGGGTTCGTCGGCATAGGCAGGCAAACAGGTATGCCAGCAAAACTGGAACGTTTTGTTCAACTTCTTATTTTCGGATCGACAGTCAGTCAGTTGAAAGATAACATTATTTGAGAGATGCTCCCAATCGATCTTGACATTGAACCGATCCCTGATCACTCCCCACCAATACTCGGTCGGCCGCGATCTCGGCAGGGTTTGAACCCATCATATTTATTGGCGAAGAGTTTCATACCAGAAGGACTGGAAAAATTAGGAAGATTGCCCACTGGGAGGACCTCGTTCACCAAGCGGGGAGCGATAGCCTACTTCTTTGGTGAGCGTTTCTTCTGCGTCGGAGAAGCCTACCGGATGGATCAGCGGCTGGATTACTATTTATCCAGCGACATGAGAGGGATTGTGCCTCCTCAAATCTGCGCAGAGGAGGTAGGATTCGACGGCCTTAACCGCCAGCCGAGGGACCCATTTTAGATGGTACGCCGGGGGCCGCCACCCTGCCTCGCAGCCCCCAGCATTTTTGTGACATGGATTGTGACGTAACTACCCTTGGAACACCGAGTGTGACGACCTCTTATCGAGTGTTACAACTTTCGCCAAATCCTCGAAAAACGGCTTGCATCGTGCCTTCCGTCATGATACGTATTACTTGGTCGCGTGAAGCTTAGTGAATTCAGGTTCTAGCGCTCGCAAGGGCGTGGGGGTTCAAGTCCCCCCTTCCGCACCAATTACTTGGTACTCCTTTCTACAAATCTCGCAATGCTCCTCGTTCAGACCTTATCTGTTCAGTCGGGGAGGGAGTCACGACTCGAGATCAGTCTTCCATTTTGCCATTGAGGCTCAGATCTGACGAAGTTCATGTTTGGCAACCCGTTTTAGATTCCAAAGATATCCCCCAGCGGGATCTCGAAGATTTTCTCTCAGAGGACGAAATTTCCCGCGCCAACCGATTCCATTTCGAAAAAGACCGCAAGCAGTTTGTGGTCTCTCGTGGAATCTTACGCACACTATTGGGAAATTATCTCGGCAGCCAGCCGAACGAATTAAGTCTCCTCTACAGTCCCTATGGCAAACCTCTCGTTGAAAACAAAGAGGGACTTCGATTCAACCTTGCACACTCGCAAAACGTGGCAGTCTTTGGCTTTTCGATAGATCGTGAGATAGGCGTCGATGTGGAACAGATCAGGCAGATTTCTGACATGGAAGTGCTGGCCGCGCGTTTCTTCTCTCAGGAGGAGCCCCACAAACATAAGGATCCTAAGGGAGTGATGGGTTTGCATGAGCTCGAACAGCTCTATGAGGACGAAGCAGAGGCATTACTGATCAAGAAATTAGAGAGTATAAAGAAGAAACTGTCATGAGTCAGAACTCAGAACATTCCGGCATATTGTCTCCACTGAACCAGGCACTTTTCTCGCTGGAGAAAATGCAGTCCAAGCTCGACGCCATCGAACGTTCGAAAACGGAACCTCTTGCGATTATCGGCATGGGGTGCCGTTTCCCTGGTGGAGGCAATAATCCGGAGGTGTTTTGGCAACTCTTACGCAATGGCGTGGATGCTGTTGCCGAAATGCCGCAGGACCGGTGGGATGTCGAGGCTTATTATGACCCGGATCCGGATGTGCCTGGCAAGATTTATACACGCTATGGCAGTTTTTTGAATGACATCGACAAATTCGACGCCGAATTCTTCAATATTTCTCCTCGTGAAGCGAGGAGCCTGGATCCTCAGCAAAGACTGCTCCTGGAGGTGGCATGGGAAGCGCTGGAGAATGCCGGGCAAGCGCCAGACAAGCTAGCTGGCAGCCAGACAGGCGTATTCATAGGGATTATGACAGACGACTATTCAAAACTGCATGTGAAAGCTGATGATCCCACAAAAATTGATGCCTATTTTGTTACGGGTGTCAATGTTAGCTTTGCGGCCGGTCGTTTGTCTTACGTTTTGGGCCTTCACGGTCCCAGTCTATCCATTGATACTGCGTGCTCGTCATCGTTGGTGGCAGTCCATCTCGCTTGCCGCAGCCTGCGCTCCGGCGAGTGCGATCTTGCCCTGGCGGGTGGCGTGAGCCTGATTCTCTCACCGGAATTGTACATCACGCTCTCCAGATTCAGAGCATTGTCTGCTGATGGTCGCTGCAAAACCTTTGATGCCGCCGCCGACGGCTTTGGACGAGGAGAGGGTTGCGGAGTTGTTGTTCTCAAGCGTCTCTCCGATGCGATTGCAAATGGCGACAACATCCTCGCATTGATTCGAGGCTCAGCGGTCAACCATGATGGCCCCAGTGGAGGCCTGACTGTTCCGAACGGGCTGGCCCAGCAGGCGATGATTCGCCAAGCTCTGGCAGACGCCCGAGTCCGACCGGCGGAGGTGAGCTATGTTGAGGCTCACGGCACCGGGACCTCTCTTGGAGACCCCATTGAGGTAAGGGCCTTGGGCGCAGTGCTCGGCGAGGGGCGAACAGAGAATAATCGTTTGATGATAGGCTCGGCCAAAAGCAATATTGGTCACCTCGACTCCGCTGCCGGTGTTGCCGGTCTCATCAAATTGGTGCTTTCGATGCAGCATGAGGAAATACCGCCCTTACTTCACTTTAAACAGATCAATCCACATATTTCATTGAATGAGACGCCTGTAACTATTCCGACTAGGAGAACCCCCTGGCCTGCCGGCAATGAGAGACGAATTGCCGGAGTCAGTTCGTTTGGGCTGAGCGGGACTAATGCTCACGCCGTAGTGGAGGAAGCGCCTGTAGCCCAACCAAGAAAGCTTGAAGTCGACCGACCGCTTCATCTTCTTAGTGTCTCGGCGAAAAGCGAGGTGGCATTAAAGGAGCTTGCCGGTCGATTCGAGAGGTACTTGACGACGCAATCAGTAGCTTCACTAGCGGATATTTGTTTCACCGCCAATACCGGGCGGTCCCATTTTAATCATCGCCTAGCGGTTGTGGCCGAGTCATCCCTCCAAATGCGGGAGAAACTGGGCACTTTTGCAAACGGACAAAAACAACCTGGCGTGATGAGTGGACAAATCGAAGGCACAGAGAAGCCCAAAGTGGCTTTCCTTTTTACAGGTCAAGGCTCGCAATATGTTGGCATGGGACGCCAACTCTATGAGACTCAGCCGACTTTCCGAGCGGCATTGGAAAAGTGCAACGAGTTGCTCCGTCCCCACTTGGAACAGCAGCTCCTATCAGTGCTTTACCCGGAATCCGGTTCGTCTTCATTGCTGGACGAGACGGCATATACCCAACCGGCGTTGTTTGCCATTGAGTATGCATTGGCAGAGCTATGGCAATCCTGGGGAATAGAACCGGCAATTGTGCTGGGGCATAGTGTCGGTGAATATGTGGCGGCCTGCGTGGCCGGCGTATTCAGCTTGGAGAACGGCCTGAAACTCATTGCCGAGCGTGGTCGTTTGATGCAGGCCCTTCCAAGGGACGGGATGATGGCCGTGGTTTTCGCAGAAGAAGAGCGCGTAGAAGCAGCCATTGCTCCTTATTTTCAATCCGTTTCCATCGCTGCCTATAATGGCCCTAAGAATATCGTGATATCCGGCGAGCGAGCCACCGTGCAGACTGTGATTGAAAAACTTCGGAATGAGAAAGTGAAGACTCAGCCTCTAAACGTTTCGCATGCTTTTCATTCGCCTTTGATGGAACCGATGCTCGATGCCTTCGAGCAAACCGCCCGCCAAGTGGATTACAATGCCCCGCGCATTCCTTTAGTCTCCAATTTGACTGGGCAAATGCTGAGTTTCGATGAAATCCCAGACACAGCTTACTGGCGTCATCACATCCGTCAAGGGGTCCGATTCTCCGCGACGATGCAGACCCTTCAACGCGAGGGTTATACGTTCTTCCTTGAGATTGGCCCAAGCCCAACACTATTGGGAATGGGAAAGTTATGTATCCCGGATGCGCAGCAGACCCAAGTTTGGCTCCCTTCGCTCCGGAAGAATATTACAGACTGGCAGCAGATGCTGGAGAGTTTGGGAACGTTGTATGTTCACGGGGCGGAGGTGGACCATGCAGGATTTGAACACGACTATGCAAGTGGACGTCGCCGAGTGGCCCTGCCGACCTATCCGTTTCAGCGTGAGCGTTATTGGCTTGAAGGAGGAGAAAAGCATGCTCAAGGCCGGAGCATTGGAGTATCTAAAAAAGGCGCAGAAAAAACGGCGCTACATCCCTTGCTTGGCCAACGGCTGAGCTCTGCTCTGAAAGAGATTCAGTTTGAAGCTCATTTGCATGCTGATTCACCATCCTTCCTAACGGATCATCGAGTCTATGGGACGGTAGTGGTGCCGAGCACTGCTTACGTTGAGATGGCACTCGCAGCGGCAAGTGCGGCCTTCGGCCCGGGTAACCATCTACTAGAAGAGGTCACGATTCACCAAGCCCTGATTCTGCCAGATGCTTCCCCCGATGCAACGGTTGTTCAGCTCATCCTAACACCTGAAGGTGCTGAAAAGGCAGCCTTTAAGGTAGTCAGCCTAACAGAGAAAGACAATTGGAAAGTACATGCGACGGGTAATATTCGCCTGCGACAAGCCGATCGAGAACATATTTTAGATAGTACCTCTCTTTCTGCAGCACAGGCACGATGTCAAGAAGAGATTGATGCAAATGCATTTTACGTACGCGCACGCGAGCTCGGGCTTCAATATGGTCCGTGCTTTCAGGGGATTACTCAAATTTGGAAACATAAGGGCGAAGTGCTGGGACAAATACGCTTGCCTGATGCCTTGGTCGGCGCTCTAGATGACTATCAATTTCATCCAGCATTGCTCGATGCTGCCTTCCAACTTTTAATGGCGACGTCGCTTGAGACTGGGGAAATGAGAACATGGGTTTATTTGCCAGTCGGCATGAAGCGAATTGGAGTTTACCAGCGTTCTTCCAGCCAGCTATGGGGGCAGATTATTACCAAGCCGAACGAGGCTGAGAATCAAGATAGCTTCGCAGTGGACGTCCGTTTGTTCAATGAGACTGGGCAGATCGTGGCAGAAGTGGAGGGCCTGTACTTGAGGCGCGCATCGCGCGAAGCCTTGCAGCGAGCCATGCAGACAGACGTTGATTGACAGGTGACGCCTGTTAAGATGTACGATATCGGGCACAAAGCCTCTGGCCGTTTGGGTCGTAAATGCACGGCGAATTTATAGATTGAAGATTCTCATTGATCGAGCAGGTTTTCTGACAAAGGGGGAGCTCCAGGGATGCCACGCAGTATCGGAATCGGTGTCATCGGTATGGGTTGGATGGGTATCCAGCATAGTCGCTCCTACCGTCAAATCGCGGAACGTTTTCCAGACTGCACTCTTCAGCCGCGCTTGGTCGCCTGCGCGGACGATGTAAAGTCCCGGGCCCAGGATGCCCAGAAACGACTGGGCTTCGAACGCTATACGACCGAATGGCAGTCCTTGATTAACGATCCAGAAATCGAAGTGATTAATATTGCTTCTCCCAATTTCTTCCATTTGGAAATGGCCAAGGCGAGTGCAAAAGCCGGCAAGCATATTTTTTGCGAGAAGCCAGTAGGCAGGAGCCCTGAAGAGACCGCCGCCATCGAACGGGCGGCCCGCGAAGTTGGCGTCCTATCCTTTGTGGGTTACAACTACCGTTGGGCCCCCCTGGTGCAATATGCCCGGAAGCTTATACAGGATGGGCGACTCGGAAAGCTCACTCATTACCGCGGACGTTTCTTTGCGGGATATGCGACCAACCCGCAAGGAGTTTTGTCGTGGCGTTTTCAAAAGGAATTGGCAGGGTTAGGCACCAGTGGAGACTTGCTGTCTCATGTCATCGATATGGCTCACATGATCGCCGGGCCAATTCAACGCGTCGTGGGCAATGCTGAGACTTTCATAACGGAGCGGCCTCTCCCCGTACCCGGAGTAGGCACTCATTTCAGTCTGGGGGGCGACGGTCCCAAGGGGAAGGTCACCAATGAAGATTATGCAGGAGCGCTGGTACGCTTCACAAACGGAGCACAGGGCACGTTGGAGGCCTGCCGAATTATCAAAGGCCCTCAGTGTCAGATGGCTTTTGAAGTCCACGGAACGAATGGAGCCCTGAGTTGGGATTTCGAGCGTATGAATGAAATACAACTCTCGTTCGCCGGTGAGGACAATGCCTCAGGGGGTTACGTGCGAGTACTCAGTAGCCCTGAGCATCCATTCCATCTCCGCTTCAACCCGGGACCTGGCATTGGGCTGAGTTACGAGGATCTGAAGACAATCGAAGCATTCCAATTCCTGACATCGATTGCTGAGGGCAAACAAGGTGAACCCGGATTTGCTGATTCTCTGGAGGTCGCTAAAGTTCAAGCTGCGCTTCAACGTTCCTGGCAGAGTGGAAGCTGGCAAGAGGTACGAGCGATACCAGTCGATGCCAAAGGTTAATCCAGCAAGATACTCATTTGATGAGCCACCATTCGCCGGGCTGATTCTTGCCTTTGATTCGAGCACGACCCGAATCTCGGATTATGGTGACTCTCCTATAGCAATTTCTTTCAACCCTCACCTCGCCGATCCTTCAACAGGACTTAGACCCTCCGGCCACTCTACCGGAACGACATCCTGGACGACGAAAAGGTAACAGAACGCGCCGATAAGCAGGATGATCGATGCCGACGAGAAGGCCCAATAATAATTTCCTGTCTGCGCAATGATGAGGCCTGTGATGTAGGGAGCAATTACCCCGGACAAATTGGCGATGCCATTTTGGAGTCCTGTCCATCTGCCGGCCGCCAAGTGGACCAGCTAGCGTCTGGGTAATGGCCCAGTGGTTTGAAGAGAAAAGTCCGAACGCCAAATAGGCCCCCACTAAAAGCACCATCGAAACCCGCAAGTCGGAAGCCAACGCAGCCGGGAAGATGAGAGTACCCAACACCAGCCCGCTCACAACAAAAGTCTTTCTTACATGTGTGGCTGACGCCCCTCGAGCGATCCAGCGGTCAGACGCCCACCCTCCGAACAATGAGGAACTGGCGCTGGCCCAAAATGGCAATGAAGCTAATACCGCCATCATTCCCGTGGAGAGCTTCCTCTCTGTCACGAGATAGCTGGGGAGCCAAGTCAGAAGAAAGTAGTAAGCATAGTTCGCGCAGAAATTTCCGATAAATGTGCCCCAGGCATCTCGACGCCGGCAGATCTGGAGAATTCCCGGTGATTGTTGAGTACTCGGCGTTATTGTGTGATTTCCACCTGTCTTTGTCCGGCCTCGCGGAGCCCAAAAGTACCAAGGCACGAGCCACAACAAGCTACAGATCCCGAGGACAATAAACATCATTCTCCACCCGTAGCGTGCCGCGATCAACCCTCCAACCATAGTACCGACCGCTGGACCGACTTTAGCGCCGGCATCGATGAGCGCATTCGGCAGACCGCGTTGGGAGATGGGGAATTGTTCGGCAATAATCTTCGAGTACACCGGATAGGCAACGGATTCTCCCAGCCCTAAAAACACGCGCAGGACCAAGAGAGCCTGAAAGCTGGAGACGAAGCCTGTTCCGAAAGTAGCCAAGGACCAGATCAGATAACCCACGCCTAAGACCAGGGAAATAGGGTGTCGATCAGCCAGCCAACCAGCCACCACCATGAAGCCCGCGTAAGACCAGAAGAACGCGGAAAAGAGCACCCCCATTTGGGCCGGGTGAAAATGAAACTCCTTGTTGAGATCGGGCGCAGCAATGGAAAGGCTGCCACGGTCGACGTAGTTCATGGCGACCGAAATCACAAGCAATGCAATGATTCGCCACTGCGCCTCTGTAGGCCCGGATCCCACGCCAGACTCTCCAGTCAGACCTCGGGCGCGTGTGGCGTTGCGCATCGCTCATCTTCCTCTCTGGCAATTACCAGTGCTATCAGAGCAACTGCTCTAAAGCCGAAATTGGAAAAGACTCGGTAGTATTTTGCTTCATCAATGCAATGAGAAATGAACAGTGAACAATGGCAATTCCGTCTTCTTTAGAAGTCCCCCTTGGAAAGGCGCAGCAACAAGGCTAGAGGGGAATGTTTTTTTTGCAGCCTTCCACAGGCGCGCGGTCCCCTTCACCCCCAACCCCTCTCCTGCGCTGGGGAGAGGGGAGCCGATATTTCATAACGGATATCAGAAATGAAGCAGTTCCTGCTCCATCTCTTAAATACTCTCAAGCAATTTTGAGCTGACAGCGAAAAGGGGTGGAGCTGGCGAGAAGCTCTAAGTCACAACCGGTGTATGAGCTCTCTATGATAGATTCCAGGGTTTTCGATATTCCTTCGTGAGTTTCTTGTTGGCTTCCGCATCGTTGACAAACTGTTCTTTTTCCCGGTTCCATTCCAGTTTCCTGCCCAGTTGGTAGGAAATGTTTCCCATAATGCATGTACTGGTCGCCCGGTGGGTTGTCTCAATGTCCGAATTCGGCTTCTTCCGCGAGCGAACGCATTCCAGGAAGTTTTCCACGTGCGGCTGATGTTGGGGGGTTCCATCGCCAGTCACTACAGCGGTGGGACCAAAAGTTTCCCAGCCATCGTGGATCAAGTCCATTGGCCAGATCGTGTAGCCTTCCCGATCCACGAAGAGCGTCCCCTCGGTGCCGTAGAACTCCATGCCGTAAGTGTGCCCGTCTGGCCCCCGGCCCGCCCGGTTATAGAACTTCACCAGAATTCCGTTCTCGTTGACCGACGTCCCAGGGTACTCGTAAATCGCCTCTATGGTGTCCGGAGTGTCAAAGACTCCTGAAGTCAGGAACTGGCCTCCGGAAGTGGCAACCGATCGGGGAGCATCGGCTCCGATTCCCCATTGAATAATATCCAGCAAATGCGGCGCCCAGTTTGTGATCTCGCCGCCCGCGGTCTCCCAATAATGGCTCCAGCTCTTGTGGCGATTCCGGTTGTAATGATGATAAGGCGCAGGCCCCAGCCACATATCCCAGTCCAAGCCCGGCGGAGGATCACTATCTTCCACGGCTGTTTGTGATTTCGGCTGGTTCGACGTCTTGGCCAAAACCCAAGTCTCCGCCGCCGTGACCCTGCCGATTCTCCCGTTGCGGATCATTTCTGTGACTTTCTGAAAGTGTTCTCCAGACCGTTGTTGTGTCCCACATTGCACGACCCGATTATATTTGTTGGCTGCCTCCACCATTCTTCGGCCTTCCACGATCGTGTGTGATGTCGGCTTCTCTACATAGACATCTTTTCCCGCTTCGCAGGCCATGATCATGGGGATAGCGTGCCAGTGCTCAGGAGTCGCCACAATCACTGCATCAATTTCTTTGATCTCTAAGAGCTTTCGAAAATCCTTATAGCTTTTCACTGTTCCTGCCGGCAGATTCAAACTTGCCAGGGCATTATTGAGGGGAAGGTCATTCACATCGGCCAGAGCTACGACGTCCACCTGACCGGTTTTCACAAAAGAACGCAGATTGTAAGCGCCCTGGCCACCAGACCCAATCAGGCCCACGCCAATCCGGTCATTGGCTCCTAAAACATTCCGCACCGTCGGTCCAGCCGACATCGCCAAACTAGCTGCTCCCATGGCTACCGATTTATTGAAATTTCTTCGCGACATTTTAGGATAATCCATATGATTCCTCCCTGCTATCTCATCGGAATACGGCATTAGAATCCGCATGAACTGCAAAGCACTGGCTCCAGCTCATCTCTCCACGATAATCGTCTCGCGATTGAGCTGGGTTTGAAATAAAAATCAAGAAGCACATCTTAACTCATAGTCTTCACAATAGTGTCCAAATTTGAGTACTCATACCAAGTTGCATTCTGGCCGAGTTCCACGAGGCCGTGTTTTTCGGCGGCGTCGCAGAGCTCCGCCCTCCACAGGCGTAAAATCCCCTCACCCCCAACCCCTCTCCCGCGCTGGGGAGAGGGATTCTATTTTCTCTCACGCATTCGGGAGAGGGGCCGATGATTCATCGTTGTGTTCTCTCGCGGGCATGTACCCTTCAGGTGCTTCCCTTGGACTACAAGGAGGCGGTTCAGGTCGAAGGATCGACTGCGTCACAATCTGGTGCTTGATATAATCAGCGGAAGTTTTCCACCATCACGAGGCTGGATTCGGGAAACTCGGTTACTGAGAATGTCATCCAACTTCCATCCGCAGTGACGTCTAGTCCGTTGTCGAATAGGATATTAACTCCAAAGTAGTCTCGGAGATTCATGATCGTCACGAGCTTGCGGGTAGCAAATTCAAAGAATCTAATTGTGGGGCCTTCTTTCGTATCTGGAAGGAGCAAGAACAGACCTTCATTGGCCATGGCCCAGAAGCCAGATCTTACATCATTTACCACTTTAAACTCTTCTCCGCCGTTGAGAGGGATTTTCCAGATCCCCTCCTGCCCGAACTTGTCGTAATAAACCCAACGTGAGTCGGGAGACTCGAAGGCCATGAATCCTCCCTTCGGTGTCACTCTTACAGCGGATCCTCCTTCTGCAGGGATCTTACAGACTTGAAACCCTCTACCTCGATCAGAGGCAAAGTAAATCCATTTGCCGTCTCTAGACCAACTCGGACGAGTTTCTAGAGACTGTTCCGTAGTCAGCTGGTGGGGTGCTCCTCCTGCTGCGCTTACGACCCAGATATCCAGGTTGCCTTCTTTTGAGGATGCAAACGCGATCTGAGTACCGTCTGGAGACCAGCGGGGCCTGAAGGTAGTCTTTGACCGCAAGTTCGTTAGTTGCATTGGGCTTGAACCGTCGGGGTTACTTAGCCAGAGATCAAAAATTCCTGAAATGATGCCCGAGGAAAATGCAATCTTCTTGCCGTCGGGAGCAAACTGGGGATCAAAATTCTTCTGGCTGGGGCTGACCATACGCTCTGGAGAGGGTTTATGCTGCTGAGGTTTCACCATCGAACCCGGCCCCTTGACACGCCAAATGCTGGAGCCAAAGATCAATCTTTGATAGATGAGCCGATCGCCGCTTGCAGCTACACTCGGAAAGTAAGCATTATCGCCAATTCCAATCAAAGGCTCGGGGTTTCCCCCTTTTGCCGATATCTTCCAGAGAGTACGCAGGCCACCCCCTCGATTGGAAGAATAAATGATGGTTTGTCCATTTGGGGTCCAAGTCAGGCCTTCAATTTCTTGCATGTCCAAAGTGAGGCGTTGTGGCTCGCTTCCAGCCTTTCCTGGATCCAAGGAGAGCAGATAGATATCTGCTTCGGCGATGTTGTGACCTCTGGCAAAGGCGAGCGTTTTCCCGTCAGGCGAAAGAGCAGAAGTGATGTCGTCCTGATTGGGCAAAGGGAAGGTCAATTGTTCTTTTTGTCCCATTTCCAGGGGAAAGCGGTAAATGCAGTGATTGAGTGCCTGAGGATTGGCCTTATCCGTCGTGATAATGAACTTGCCATCCTTCGTCCAGCTGAGGGGCCAGTACCACTCATGTTCCCATCTCACGGTAGTCGAAGCAATCAAATGCTCTCTTCCGCCGCGTGCGGACATCACAACAATGTCTGAGCCTCCAGAAGTTAAGCGACGAAAGGCGATCTGTTGGCCATCGGGAGACCAGGCAGGGAAATTCTCAAAAGCCGGGTGATTCGTTAGCCGTTGGGGGACCACCTCATCAAGAAACCGAACGTAAATATCAAAGTTGTCCCGCTTTTCGCCATCCCAAGAAAACGCGACCTGTCTGCCATCGGGTGAAAAAGCTGGACCCCCTTCAACTCCCGGGTAGTCTGTAAATACAAATGCTCTTAGTGGAGGCGGGGATTTTTCCCGTAGTTTGGAAGTGTAGGTCCACCACACCATTGCTCCGACAAGAAGTAAGAAGATCGCTGGTATTCCGATGCGGAGTGCGAAATGTCGGATTCTGAGAGATGCAGGGACAGATCTTCCGGATAGAAGGGGAAACACTCTTAGGTCTGAATCGCTGTCCCGCTTCAGGTTCTTTAGATCGACTTTAAGCTCACGGGCCGACTGATAGCGTCTCTCCCGGTTCTTTTCAAGCAACTTCCTGATGATCCGGTCCAATTCAGCTGGCAGATCATGACGGAATTGCGCGATGGATTCTGGCTGCCCATGTAAGATCTTATCCATCGTCTCAGTGCTGGTCTTTCCTACAAACGGTAACCGTCCCGTCGTCATCTCATACAGCACTACCCCTAAACTAAAGAGGTCGGAGCGGTGATCCACCACTTTGCCAAGGACCTGCTCCGGGCTCATATACGAGACCGTACCCCTGATGAGCCCCGGATCGACCAATACTGGGGTTCTAAAGTCAGTGCTCGACGTTTGCCCTTCCTTTCGAACAATCTTGGCGAGTCCAAAATCGAGTACTTTCGCTTGCCCTCGGGGCGTGAGCATGATATTGCCAGGTTTGATATCCCGATGGGTGATTCCTTTGCGGTGGGCTTCTTCCAGTCCATCTGCGATCTGAATCCCCCAGTCTAAGATTTCGGAAATTTCCAGTAATCTCGGCTGGCGATTTGCGGGCAGATTCCCCTCAACTGCATTAGTTTCTAGAGGAAGGGGTAACGGCTTTCTGTGGGATTTTGGATTGCATCTCTCCTCAATTCGTTGCGCCAGCGTCTTTCCCTCGACATACTCCATAACAATAAAGTGGATGCCCGCCGACTCGCCAATGTGATGAATCATGCAAATGTTGGGATGATTCAATGCGGAAGCTGCCCTTGCCTCCCGATTGAACTGCAGCATCCTGTCTTGGTCCTGTGCCACATCTAAGGGCAGAATCTTCAGCGCTACCGCGCGACCTAAACGTGTGTCGAGCGCACAATAGACCTCTCCCATCCCGCCGACTCCGAGTTGAGAAACTATTTTGTAGATCCCCACTTGTCGACCGATCAGGGACTGCTTTTGATTGGCTGTCTGAGCCTGCGATATCTGCAACAGTACCGGCGTTTCCAGATAGTTTTTGAGCTCCGGCTCGAAAGCGAGTAGCGATTCTATCTCCAGCCGCAATTCTTCATCCCCACCACAGGCTTCAGCGAGAAACTGGGCTCGACTTTCCGTTTTATGATCCAGGGTAGCTTCTAAAACCTGGCTGATTTGCTGCCAACGGTTCTGCTCCACCATTTTCCTCCCACTCATGACGTCATGCTTTCCATTTTGTCAGCACGATTGAGATGTGAGCCTGTAGGAAAGGCCGCTGGCCTTGTGCAAGAAGGTCCCCTTATCATCTCCTCCTTCCTATTCCTTGATGTTCTTCGCTTCACCATCCTCGAAGGGAAGCAAATTGGGTATCGCCATCTGGTTTTTTGTTTGTGAAAGCTCCCGGTAGAGCCATAACCTCGCCACATTCCAGTCCCGCATAATCGTATCGGGGGAAACCTTTAAGACCTCCGCTGTCTCTTCAATTGTGAGCCCTCCAAAGAAGCGGAGCTCTACGACCTGACTCTTGCGCTCATCAAAAACGGCCAGAGCCTTTAGAGCATCATCCAATGCCGACAATTCCGCGCTCTTCTCCTTCGAAAGCTCAAACTTCTCGTCCAGGGGAATGTGTTGGGCTGCACCTCCACCCTTTTGGGAGTAGCGAGCCCGGGCTTGGTCGACCAGCACCTGCCGCATGAGACGGGCCGCGATTGCCAAAAAGTGCGTACGGTTCTGCCAGGGGACTTGCTGGGCCCGAACGAGTCGGAGATAAGCTTCGTTGACCAGTTCAGTCGTCTGCAGTGGTTGGTCTGAGCGCTCCAGACCCACAAAACGGTGAGCTACCCGGTGGAGTTCTTGATAAATCACCGGGATGAGTTGATCGAGAGCCTTTTGATCACCATGACCCCAGGCTTCGAGCAGTTGTGTGACTTGTTGAGGAGATGGCGCTGCCATGGAGCCTCCCTTGTACGGAGAAGCCCTGGAGGTAGGAGTAGCTCTTGAAATACTTAAAGCGAAGGGATTGTTTATGAAATGGAATGAAGCCCGAGAGTTGTATCTCAAGTACTATCCCATAACTCAACATGGTATTCCTTGTAGTAGACACATGCAACCACAAAAATCAAGGAAAATTAACGCTACCCTCTATGAGCCATTTTTTCAGTAAATGGCAGATCCATTCGGAAGGACCCTGTGTCCACCTGAAACATAGCAAAAAAAGAAGTTTCGTGAAGACTGGCCTTAACTCAATGACCGCTAAATACTTCCTTAAACAAAGCGGGCGGATGTCACATCCCCCGTCAAAAATATTTTCACGACCTGCGGGTTTCTAAGATCCTTCTACGCATTCTTAGATAGAAGTAAAATCCGCTCCCCGCGATGGAAAAAGACCAGTGCGGGGCGGCGTAGCAAGATGGCATTCTGCTATATGAATGAAGGAAGGCTGGTGAGTTTAAACTATCCGTTCACTAGAAGGAAAGGAGGCTACCATGAAAAAGTTAACCGTCTTACTATTCCCAGCTCTGGTGCTGGGCCTACTGACTGCGGGTTTTGCCTATGCCCAAACCGCAACAATACTCCGAGGCGACATCCCGTTTGAATTCACCGTGGCCGGCAAAACACTCCCAGCGGGATCCTACGGGGTTGCACGCAACTCTAACTACCCATCCGTACTCATCATTCGAGGGATCGAGAACCTTGAATCCGCCCCTCTTTTGGCCGTAGCTAATGAAAAGTCTAAAGAGGTGACGCCAAAGTTCGTTTTTCGTCGTTATGGGGATCAGTATTTCCTGGCCGAGGTCTGGACGGGAGGAACGATGGTGCTTGAGGTGCCAAAGTCTAGTAAAGAGCTTCAAGTTGCGAAGAATTATGGAGTGCCTCAGCTGACTTACATTGCAGCCAAGTAAAACACTTCGACCCACGGCTCTTGAACGGGCCGTGGGTCCCTTCATTTATTTCCAGCCAATCCGGTCTCATCAAGAAGACAAAGTCACCATCCTACGTTATCGTTCAGGTAATGCGGGCTCCCATCGGTAGAGATTGTATTAAGTTTCAGAAGGCCGTCTTGTAGTTGATCACGCCAAGGCCGGCCGCGGCAACATCCCCGGCTACGGCAATTTCCTGGAATTTGTGCAACTTAGCACCAGCCTTATTGCACGGGCCCGCATTTCGCCAGCATCTCAAGAGACTTCACGGTCTCAGGAAGTTCTCGCACCGAGGTGTTTAATTGGAGATAGCGTTCCATGTCTTTGCGCGCGCCAGCGCAATCCCGCCGAGCCCATCGCACTTTCGCCAAGAGCAAATAGGGTGTGGAAGCCCTCCCACGTGCCAGTTGGGAGGCTGTTTCAGCGGCCCGCTGGGCTCCTTCCAGATCCCCTGATCTTAGCAGTGCCTCTCCCAAGAAGGCATGTCCCGTCAGCCACTTCGGGTCGATTAACAACGCGCGCTGGGCGACCGCCAGCAGTTCTTTGTACTGTTGCTCTTTCAGGTAGATGGCGCCTACATGCGCGTAAGAGAGCAGGTATTCGGAATCCCGATCGATGGCTTTTTCGAAGGCGTGAAAGGCATCGTCCTTTCTCCCCACACGAAGATAGAGCAGTCCCAGCCCATCCCAGATATCGGCCTGCGCACCAGCCTCCGCGGCTTGCTCATACAATCGGATCGCCCCAGCGAAATCCCCTTGATTCGTCAACTTAACCGCTTTCGTTAGTTTCTCCTGCAAATCACGGTTTGACTGCACCGCAAGTTGATCCGCCGTCACGGTCCTGAATGTTCGCGCTCCAGCCCACCGCTTCGGCAACATCACTGCAGCGAAGTTCTTCACTAGGCTCGTCACGGTGACGGCCTCCTCCACAATAATGTATTCGCTGAACCGAACCCGGATGGTGTAGTGCCCCTCCTGCACCTTGTTGAACTCGAAGGACCCGTCGGCTTCAGTCGTCTCGTGATACTTAGCCCGCCCCTGGTCGATCAACTCCACCGTCAGACGCCTTAGCGGCGGCCCCCCGTCTCTCTCCGCAAACACATACCCTTCCAGCGTCCCAAACTGGGGCGTCAACATCACGAATACTAAGAGCAAGGAGATCATGATCCGTCGATGACCTCGTTGAGAAGATTGCTAAATGATCGTGGGCCGGGGTTCTCTCGCTTGTACAAAACACTTAATACTAAGCACAACCAAAATTTGGGCGTGAGATCCGGCAAGTCCGTCTATGCCAATGGGCCTTTACAGGAGAGCAAGAAACTGATTCTGAATATCGACCAACTGGATGGAATTCCTCCGGCAAAAGACACCGGCGAACTCTGTGTCAAGTGCCATCTGGAAAGAGGTTACAACCTTTTGAAACCGATGGAAGTGACTCTAAGCAGGATTTCCAATGAGACATCCTGTCTAAAAACAGAATACACCCAACCCTCCTGGCTTAGCTAAATTTTTCAAAAAAATGCTGAGGGAGTGAGAAAGGAAAAGTAGAAGCTAAAAGTGACTCACTTACACTGAGTCAGTCAAAAGAAATATAAGGACAACACAGGGTGTTTGAAGCCAAATTTCTCACCACCCCTGGCGGGGAATCATTCACTGTTGCTGATAGAGGCTCCATCGCCACTCCGTTCACCCGGGCCGGCACTGTCATTGATCACCGCAGAGGCAATGAAGGGGCTGGCCTCTGAGGTCCGGGTGATCCGCGCGTAGCCTTGGGTTACTCCCGGGGCAAATTGTGACAAGATGGTGCCGGATTGAGAAGAAGAGATTGCCGAATCAACGCAAAAAAAATTCGACACGGAAAAGAGCTACGGGGCCTGAATGACTGCGAGTTTCAAGGGTTCTACGCAACTCATCATCACCTCGTCTTCTCCGTAATTCTCCCGCAGCCTCCTGCTGATAGGAGCAAAGAATGAATCAATGGCGGCGTAATGAGTCGTGCTGGAACCTTCGCCTAAGATTCTTTTCAAAATCGACAACGCTTCTGTGAACCTCTTGTCGGACTGATACATCGTGCCACGCCAGGTTCCAATGATCACGATCCCTTCCCATCCTGTCTCTTTGCTCCACGATAGGAGTGTGTCCAGGTAGTCCCCCACCAACGTCTCACACATACTTCGAGTGGGTTCCCCATTCAGAGCTTGCAGGAATCGTTCTCGGGCGCCCCGAATCTTCAACTGAAAGACAAGACTCTTTGCTACGACGATGGGATCGGGGAAGAGCTTTCGTCCCAAGGCTCCGGGCCTTCCGATCTTGCCATCAATGATGAGAGTTTGAAGATGCCTGAGCAGGTCATCAATCTTATGTGAATCACTTTCTTCCAGCGCTAGAAAACACTCGGTAATGAAATTTGAATTCTGAGGGTAGAGCTGTTCGGAAAGATCCTGAAGGACTTCGCGCTCGCCCCGATTCTTGTAGTCAAGTTCCCAGGCAGCTGACAAGAAAAAGAACGTGCGCGGAAGCTGCAGGAGTGGGGTCTGGTTGTTTCCCATGACGCCGCGGAGCTCTGGGAGGTCTTGAACAAAATCAAACGCGCCCCGAATGGAATTCAAACTGACTTTTGTTGAGGGGAACGCTGGCTCAAATTCGATGGCGCCATAGGGGAGGAAAACCGTCTTCTCCAATACGCCTTCTTTTTGGCAGGTATTCAGGTAAGGTGAAAAGCCGGCAATGAGACTCCACGGTTCCGCCAGGTTTTGTTTGAAGTTGCGGATCGTGTCTCCCATAAAAGCAAGGTCGCTTGCGTCCGGGTTTTGGCTGGTCCAATCATATTGGGAGACCACAGTCTTTGATGGGCTGTAGAACTTATGCCGCCCCCACCCCACCCACATCCAATCGATGAGCTTGGCCTTATTTCCGTTGACGTGAAACCGGTCCAAGAGAGCTCTAGCTCGCTGGAAGATTTTGACCTGCTCACTTATTGGGCTCTGTGGCCAGCCGCCTGGATCGGAATCGATCATGCAGTAGCCATCCGCGTTGTTCACAATCCGATAAAACACTTCTAACGGTCCCATGATCTTTTCAAACTGCACAGAATCTGCAGGATTCATGTCCTTTTGGCATTCGTCCACCCAGTAGAGACGAGTTTTGGGGTCATGAACACCGCAATCCGAAATCGCAATTCGATTCGCGCTATGCATGATCCAGACTTCCAGCCCGCGTTGCTTCTGGGCATATTCGACCACCCGACGGACTTCTTGGAGATATAATTCATCTGCTGGAGAAAGAGGAATTGGAATAATCTCCATGAACGGCCACAGAAAAAAGAGGTTCCCTTTCTGAAGCCAGGTTAAGTCAATAAAACTTTGCCAGTCCTTTTCTTGCCAGGTGCGAAATGAATAGGGGTTTTTGAGGGGCCAACCATTTAAGTGGATCCCCCGCAATGTAAACCTGGGCTTGCTGCTAATCTCTAACGGTCCTGTCAGGTAAGGAGAATTTTCCTCGAATCGGATCCGCTGCATCAATGTTGCAAGCCCACAGTTTGTTCCTCTGGAAGTAAATCCGCTTACTATCACATAGACTTTCCCACCGACCACAACGGACATGATTCGAAATCCTTCGTCACCGAATGCTTCCATCCCCGTGATCCCGGGGAGTATCTCGTGCATCGCCGTTCGCCCGACCGCAATGATCACATTGGCTTCGCGGGCCAATTTCGATTTTATGGAAATGGGATTGGCAGAATTTTCTCCCAGGTACCCGGCGAGGTCCTTGACAGCATGGAGAACGAAAGAGGGTTCATCGGGGGCAACAACGATCACGGCTTGGTTCAATGATATTCTTGATCCAGTATTGGGAAGATTTCCTGTGTCGGTGATTCCAGGCAATTGTTTCCCGCCCGATTGGCTCTCCATACGGGCGGGAGCCATTAGGGCAACGAGAGGAATGGTCCCCACTTTCTTGATAGCCTCACGCCGGGTTAACTTTTTGAATAAATCCATTTCGGGCCCTCGTGTTCAAACGTAATTGATAAGATTATGGCTACAAGTAGTTATGTATGCCATCCGACGCGCTTATTGAATTGGTGATAGACAAAATAGACGCTAACGGCTCCTAAGGCCGCAGGGAGCCAGGAAAAAATTAAGATATTCACAACTATTCCGAACAGTAACCAGGTTCTCGTCTCGGGGAGAAACAAAAACGCGTAAAGTCGCTCTCCCAAGAAAATTCCTACGACTGCCATCCACCAGCAGCGCGGAGCTGGCAATGTGGCAAGGATGCCAGCCATGAAAATTGCAAGCGGATAATAAATTCCAGTCGAGTCAAACGGTTCTCTTGCCCCCGTAAGTGGTATCGATAGCCACCAAACTACCGCTCCACAGAACAAACCTGCTAACAGGACAATCCACGCTTTCGAGCGGAATAATTTTTTCATCCAAGAGTTCATTTTAGAGGGGACGCTTGAAGATGTTCGTTAAGCCATCCGGTCCAACGCTCCATTTTCTCTTCAAAAGTTCGCTGAGACATAGCGTTGATCTCTTGATTGCCTCTTTCAGATAAACCTACAAAGCGGTAAACGATATTAACCTCTGTAACATCGGCGCTCGCTGGGTAGCACCGAACCCCAATTTGGGCAACGTAGCGGTCAGCCTCAACGCGATGATAGACGACGTGAGATGCCTTGAGATCAAGCTCAGAGACGACCCAGATGGCACTGCCCAATTCCTCTCGCGTTCGAAATAGCTGGTCCTCTGCCCAATCAATGTTTGGAGGGTAGAGTAGTTCCGGATTCCAATCTGGAACCCACAACTTTTCGCCAAGTGGAGAGAAAAGCGGGAAGACCCGAGCAATCGGTGCGGTAAGCCTTATTTGGCCGGTGAGTGTAATCGTGGCGGGAATAAAAGTCATGATCCCTCCATATCTGTGCTCTTGGTCAGAAAGCCTGGCACGGAACGAAGCCCGTCGGAACGGCTTGTCGAAGTCAAACCGCTCATTGGTTATCCAATTCCTATGCGCAGTAGCTGCTTCTGCGGAAATTCCTGAAGGCTTCACAGTTTTCAATCTTGTAAGAAGTTCCCGTCCTTTTGCTTGATTTGACGGATCAGCTCAATGGCCTCGGGGTTGACGAGACTGGAAGTATCTCCCTCTTCTTCACCGACGTAAGCACTGCGAATCATGCGGCGCATCACTTTGGAGTTGCGCGTTTTCGGGAGATCAGGCACGAAATGAACCCGGCTGGGCTGCATTGGCTTGCCAAGTTCCTGAGCCACCCTTTTCTGGAGTTCGAGGCTTAAATTTTCCGAAGCGCTATAGCCAGGCGCCAGCACACAGAAGCAAACAATTTCGCTCCCTTTAACAGGATGAGGAACCCCAATGGCAGCAGCTTCACTGACTGCCAGATGGTCCACGAGCACGGACTCCACTTCAGCGGGTCCCACTCGCCGCCCGGCAATTTTAAGAGTGTCATCCGAGCGGCCCAGGATATACCACATTCCGTCTGAGTCAACTGCCGCCAAATCACCATGAACCCAAACATTTTTGAACTGTGACCAGTAGGTCTCAAGGTAGCGTTGTTCGTCCTGCCAGAACCCTCGCGTCATTCCAATCCAGGGCGAGCGAACAACCAATTCACCGACCTCTTCGCGAACGGGCAACCCTTGAGAATCGACCACATCGGCAGCTATCCCCGGGCACGGAGCTGAGAAAGCGGTGGGTTTCAAAGGAAGAAGTGGATTCCCCATTAGAATTCCTCCACCGACCTCTGTTCCACCCGAGTAATTGATAATCGGACGTTGTCCGCTCACCAACTGTCTCGAACAGCCACATCCAGGGATCGGGATTCCAAGGTTCTCCCGTAGAGGCAAACAAATGAATAGAAGAGAGGTTGTGCGCTCTGACCGGTTCGACGCCATGAGGAATCAAGGACCGTATGAGGGTAGGGGATATTCCCAAAACGCTGATTTTGTGTCGCTCCACCATTGACCACAAGCGGTCAGGCCCCGGATAATCCAATGCGCCATCGTAGATGAAGCAGGTTGCTCCAAGAATCGTCGCACCAAAAACAAGCCATGGTCCCATCATCCAACCCATATCGGAGTACCAATGAACGACGTCGCCCGGCTGAACGTCTGTCCCAAAAGCCATATCCTGCGCGGCTTTTATTGGAAAGCTGCAGTGCGTATGCACAGCTCCCTTGGGTTTTCCCGTTGTTCCCGAAGTATAAATGAGCATCAGCATATCTTCGGCATCCGTTTGAGCTGGCAACGTATCCTCGCGCTGAGAGGGTATCAGCTCGTGCCACCAGTGATCCCTTCCCTGCCTCCAACCCACGTCGATTCCGGTGCGTTTCAGGACGATGAGATGCTCCAAAGTAGGAATTTCTTCAGCGGCTTGATCAGCGACAAATTTCATCGGAGTCACACGGCCGCGGCGGAAGAAACCATCCGCAGTGAATAGTGCTTTTATTTTTGCGTGTCCCAGGCGCGAGACCAGCGCTCCGGCACCATAGCCGGAGAAGAGAGGCAGGCAAACGGCCCCAATCTTTGCGCAGGCCAATAATGCAATGCAGGCTTCCAGGGTCATCGGCATATAGAGGCCGATAAAATCACCTTTCCCCAGCCCCAGCTCACGCAGAGCATTGGCACATTGATTGACAACTTTGAACAATTCCCCATAAGTAAGCTGGCCTATTTGACCCTCTTCGCCCTCCCAAATAATGGCCGGGCGGTTTCGTGAATCAGGGTTTGCGATCCATTTGTCAACGCAGTTCTCGACAATATTCAGCTTCCCTCCGACGCACCAGTCTGGAAATTCAATTCCCCGATTCAGGTTCAGGACTTGTCGATAAGGAGATTGAAACTGGATGTCAAGATATCGGATCACTGAATCGGTAAACCAGGCAATATCCTCAACGGATCGTGCGTGGAGTTTCGCAAATGATTCGATTTGATGAAGACTCATGAATCGTTTCAGGTGGCTTCGCTGAATATATTTAGGGGTAGGGTTCCAAATAATTTCCCCCCCAAACTGTGATCTTTCTTCATTTCAATCCAACCCCATAAGTCGCGCGTTCGTGACGAATTCTAGAATTCATGTCGGGCAAAAACGGCAGACCCTGCAGCTCCCTGCTTTTCACCAATGGGACTAAACTCTTGACCATTATTTCCTAACTCGGTCATGCTATCAGCTCTTTAAGTTGTCTGATAACTGGATTATTCTCTCTCAGATTGGTTTCATATACCCACATAAAAGTACTGTTCCGGCGCCTGCCGAAGTATGTTCCGTGAGAGCAAAATCACAGTCGAAGATCTTTACAGGAGAGATGACCTATGAAGTCTGGGTTTCAGCGAAGAGAGATGATAAAGGCAATGGGGTCGCTAGCGTTTTTTCCTTTGACGGCATCGGCATCCGGGGACTCCGACTTGGAGAAATATTCCGAAAGAAGTGACACTCCTAAAATCTGCCTGGAAATGGGATTGGGGCTCCTTGCAACCGGCACTCTCAACGAGGCAGGGATGCGCAGGGTAAAACAACTTGGCGTTGACCACGTGCTCACGGGCGGGCCCCGCATTCCATGGCAAGAGAGTGAGATCCGATCCATCATGGATAGCCTCAAAGCTGGCGGTCTCAGCCTGGGAAACATGATGATTTACGGTTTTCCAAAAACAATTTATGGAAGGACCGGCCGTGACGAAGAGATCGAAAAGGTGATTCAATCCATCCAAGCAGCTGGCCGAGCTGGCCTGCCGGTCATCGAGTACAACTTCTATGCACACCGCGCTATAGAGGGATACTACGAGGAAACTGGAAGGGCTGGGGCCGGTTATACGGCATTCGATTACGACCGGATGAAGGACCTGCCTCCTCTCCCCGAAGAAGGCATCCATAGCCTGGACGAAATGTGGAAAAATATCACTTATTTTCTTGAAGCGGTTATTCCTGTAGCCGAGAAATCGGGGGTGCGCATGGCATTACACCCCAATGATCCCCCTGCGCCTCTCAGCCGCGGGTCGCAACAGATCATGGGAAGCCTTGAAGGTTGGAAGAAGCTAATCGCCATCGTCCCGAGCAAATCCAATGGGATCACATTTGATTGTGGGGTTACAAAGGAGTTGGGCGCGGACCCCGTCGAGGTCTGCCGCTACTTCGGCAGTCGAGATTGCATCAATCACGTGCATTTCCGGAACGTGCGCGTGCGGGTGCCAAAAGAGAAGTATACGGAGGTTTTCTTGGACGACGGTGAAGTCAATATGTTTGCAGTGATGCAGGAACTGGTGCGCCAGAAGTACCCACGGCTCGTCTATCCTGAGCACCCACGCGCAATTGATTATGACCGCGAGCAACCCAACTTCAAGGTCCTATTATCCAGGGGGAGGCGGATACGCCGGGTTTGCTTACAATGTGGGTTATACCCGGGCTATGCTTCAGGCAGCCTTGTCGCTTTAAGAATCGAGTTGTGACCTCATTCTTGATCGTGCTCTTGAACTAGAGTTCAAATCCTTCAACGCAGGAAGCCTAGGGGACCTATTCAGAAAGAAAATTCAAAAATATATCAAGGGGAAACTCTGCATTTAGCTCAAGGAATTGTGGAGGGAGACGGGAAGGTTGTTACAATTCGGAATCCATAATCGGAATATTTGAAACTGGGATCCAGACTACTCCGCGCAGCGCAGCGGCTGACTTTGATTCGATGTCGCCAGGAGCCGCCACGGGAAGCACGGCGCGCGCTCGGCTCCAGATTCGAGGGATTGCGACTGGGTGATCGCTCATAGAATTTTGGATCATACCAGTCCATACACCATTCATGCACATTGTCTCCAAGGTTAAAGATACCGAACGCATTGGGACTGAATGAACCTACCGGCTGAGGTCTTTCGTCTTGCCAGCCAGTCCGATAAATCTCAAAACTGTCCGGATCCTCATTTCCCCAGGAATACAACATTCGATCTCGACCGCAACGCGCTGCCCGCTCCCATTCTGCCTCTGTGGGAAGCCGAACCACAGAATTTGTTTTTGAGGACAGCCATTGACAGTAATCCATAGCTTCAAACCAGTTCACAGCGACAACCGGCTGTCGAGGATGCGTAAATCGCTCTTCAACAGACGCTGACGGGATTTCTCTCTTGGTATCGTGAACAAATTCTAAGTATTCCTCATTGGTCACTGCATAGACGCCTATCGCGAAACTGTCAACCCACACTGTGTGGACCGGCTTCTCATCATCTCTACCCTGATCACATCCCATTTGGAATTTGCCTCCCGGCAGGACCACGACTTCCGGGAGAATGATCGTTGATTCATTCATATCCAAACTTCGATCGGCAAAAGAAATACTACCTGCAATTCTTGTGAGGATTGCTTCGAGTTATTGAGATACCCTGTTCCTCAAGTTCATTCCAATTGATACTATCGCGTGTCCGGGCTTTACTCTGACAATATTAATATATAAAACATCGTTCAAGTATTAGTAACATATGAGCTGTGTCAAGAGTGTGCGCTAAGGCCTTGACTTGATATTTCATTAATTCAAAGGAGAAAAACACATGCCATTAAAACTTGGGCTATGTACGATGATTTACCTGGATTATGCCACGCTCGAAGATGCCATCGAGCGCACTGCTAAGTTTGGTTATCAAGGCATCGACATTTGGGCAGATAGTCCTCATCTGGATCCCCTGAGCCGGGACAAAGCATATCGGAAGGAAATCAAGAAACAGTGCCAGGATCGGGGGTTGGAAATCGTTGCTCTCTCCGTGAACGGGGGAGCTCTCGCACGACGTTACAACTTCTCCTACTGCAAAGATTGGGTGCGAAAAGAAACTGTCGACTATTACAAAAAATGTGTGGATTTGGCTGCGGACATCGGATGCCCCGCTATCAACATGATCAGCGGCCACATGATGGCCGGCACCAACTTTGAACAAGCGTGGCAGTGGAATCGGGAGGGGATGAGTGAAGTCGCAAAGCATGCTGAAAAATCTCGAGTCACTCTCGCCCTTCATACCCTGGCGCCCTCGGAGTCCCGTGTGATCGTGACTCTTGACGACAGCTTGAAAATGATGAAAGAGATTAATTCGAAGAGCTGCCGGCTCATGATCGATACCGCAGATCAAAACATCACAGACCCCCACCTTTCTGATTCTGTGCGCAAAGTAGCGAAGCATCTCGTTTACGTCCACATCAGTGATAATAGCGGAAGTGGTGAAGGACTGGTGCACAACGTGCCGGGAAAGGGAACCATTAACTGGCGGATGTTCATCCGTGTCCTCAAAGAGGTGGGTTATAACGGATACCTGACTGCCCAGCTGAATTGTGGTGTTCCCATAGATCCGGACGCCTGGGTTTGGGAGACCTACGAATACATGTCCAGAATCATCCAGGAATCCAAAGGATGATTCTTAAAAGGTAAGGGTCATCACTAGAACAGAAACGACTGGATGCACGAAAGCCGCTCAGAATTTGTGTCTTCTCTTTCTCTTAGAAAAGAATTTAGAGCCATTCTGCAATAGGAGACTCTCCATATGGAAAAAGCCAGTTCATTTCTATCCAAGCTCAGCCAAGGACAGGTTTGTATGGGTACAGGGATTAGCTTCAGCGACCCGACCATCACGGAAGCGTTGTGTGGGCTCTTGGATTTTGTTTGGATCGACATGGAACACGCCCCGCTCTCTATAGAAACCGTTCAAGCGCATGTGATGGCAACCAAAGG
Source organism: uncultured Acidimicrobiia bacterium (assembly GCA_963810905.1). Lineage (GTDB taxonomy): Bacteria > Acidobacteriota > Terriglobia > Versatilivoradales > Versatilivoraceae > CAWBAT01. The sequence goes on from CAWEPG010000002.1 coordinate 732,507, forward strand.
AAGCGAGACGACACCTCTCGTCCGGGTCTCCTGGAATGACCCTGTGATCATTAAGCCAGTGCTCGACATCGGGGCAGCCGGAGTCATTGTTCCTTTGATCCGCACGGCTGACGATGCCCGGCGAGCCGTGGCGGCCTGCCGTTATCCTCCAGAAGGGATCCGGGGTTATGGACCGCGCCGCCCCAGTAACTATGCACGGCAAGGAGGCACTGCATTTTGTCGGTCAGCCAATGAATCGGTGATCGTGATCGTTCAGATCGAACACATCGATGCAGTCAATAATCTCGATGAGATTCTTTCTGTTCAAGGATTGACCGGGATTGTCGTAGGCCCCAATGATCTCTCGGGATCGATGGGGCACATGGGCGAACCGAGGCATCCCGCTGTGCTCAAAGCAATCGAGACAGTAATCGCTAAAGCTCGTCAGTCAGGGGTTTTCGTCGGCGTCGCTGTTGGGGATGACCCGGAGGTTTTAATGGAATGGGTTGACAAAGGCATGCAATGGGTTCTGATGGGTTGTGATTTCACCCTGCTCCTCAGAGCAGCTACCCAGGTTTGCCGTCAAGTGCGAGCGCATCACGAAAAAACTCTCCAGACATTGAAAAAGTAGCGGCTCCATCCTGAGATAGATTGTATTCAGACGCATTGAAGAGGAGGATTTATGAAAGATAGTCTTGTCTTACCATTGGCAATTCTTTGTTGCCTCTCTTTCTTTGTTCTTGTTCAAACTCATGCAGAAGACAAATCATCTACTACACCATCCGGTGGAAAAGTAGTGAAGGTAGGTAACGCGGCCCCCGCGGACGCAGTGTTAAAGAGTTTGACGTCAGCGCTAAGAAATACGAATTCACTCCGGCTTTAATCGAGGTGCCTGCCAATACGCTTTTGAAGATCCACCTTAAAGCTATGGATAAAGAGCACGGGTTCGAAATCAAGGGTATCAAAGACAGTTGCGTGAAATTCAGTCCCAGCGAACCCGCGACCATTGAATTTTATGCAGACAAGGTTGGAGAGTTTGAGTTTGCCTGTTGTAAATTCTGTGGTCTTGGCCACCCGAAAATGAAGGGCAAACTAGTGGTGAAGTGATCTGATAGCAGATTTAGTGGGTTCTATAATTAGGTCAGCTCATGCGAGACTAACGCATCGTTATTTCGGGCTTACATATACACCGCCCCCCATAGCGCTGCACGTTATTATGGGATGCGGATTCTATGAAATCTCCTCATCTGACTAGACGGAGCGGATGAGCGGGTCTCCTCCGCTCCGTTCGATAGCATCAGCCCAACAATTCATCGATTCCAATCCGCTAGAAGTCCTTCTTAATCTTCACCCTCCTTGCCCTTGTTGCCTTTCGCGTCACCATTGCCATTGTTTCCTTCCGGGTCACCCTGGTCCTCATTTTTACCTTTGTTGACAATCGGAGTCAGCGTTCCAAAAAGGCCATGCTGCTCATCATCAATCCCTGCAGCAAAAAATAGGGTGTTGGTTGGGCCAGCATTGGCGCCATTGCCAAAGCCCAGCCCCCAAAGACCCTCAATGGCAATCGGTACCCCATGAGGACCTCTGAGCAGGCCTTGGAAGTTACCCGTATCGGGATTGAATGCAGCGATGCGGCCACTCCCGAAATTGCCGACCAATAACTGATTACTGAATTTGCCGAAATTATCTGGCGCCAGGGCAACCCCCCAAGGTGCATTGAACCACTTTCCCGATTTCAACCTCATGAGCAGTGCCCCTTTGGCATCAAAGGCATCTACAAATCCCAGACCCGGACCATCGACTTCGTCCTCCCCTTCATCCGAGCGTTTAGCAAAGGTAACAAAGATTCGTCCATTGATGTTCTGGACATTAAAGGGAGCATATCCCGTCGGTAATTCTGGATCTGTGAAAGCACCCGGCGGCGAAGCGACTGGGCTGAAGGTCCTGTCGAAGATATCGACAGACATACCATGGAAGTTCGCAACATAGAGATGGTTCGCAAAGCCATCGGAGGCAATTGTCGCACCTTTATAAACGCCTCCAGAGGTTCCAGATGCCGGGAACTTTTGGATGGCGTTATGCAGGTCAACACCTGGATTCCAACCCGATATGGTGCCGTCCTCTGTCACAAAAATGAAAGCCGCCGGTTTCCCGGAGGCCACTTCGAAATCTGCACTTCCGTTGAATACGATCCCTGTGGGGGTCGCAGGCCCACCAATCCCCGGAATCGTCACGACGAGCGCATTGGCCTGCCCTGCACCGTTATAGAGAGTAGAGACCCCGGTCCCATTGTCCGCAACCCACCAGGGGCTACCCCCGCTATGGGCGATGCCCCATGAGTTCACAAGATTGGAATCGGTTGTAGTCGCAAGGCCTGGGATGTCAGAAACTAGGTTGGTCTGCTGGTAATGCTGAGCGAATACTACCTGAACCAAACACAGAAAGGTCGTAAGGAATAGGTACAGCTTGGAGAGAAACCACAACGTCACGGGTCGCTTTACGACGATTAGGTCTTCTTCCCTCTGCTCTATCTTTGTCGTCATATCTCTTTCTCCTTTCATTTTGAACCCTCTATTCTCAAAAGCTTAGGATGTATCTTGGAGGTGAAAAGGAGAAAGCGGATGAATGGTCTAAAGAACGACTTGGATGGAATGCAGAGCGGGATTAAGGGTAATTGGACTCCCTCTATAATCCCCGCTCACGAAGCCAGCAAAAGAGCACCGGTGTAATGAGTAGCGAAAGAATCATTGAAACAGCCACCCCTCCAATGACCGCAATGGCCAAAGGCTTCAGCAGTTGGGCCCCTGACCCGACACCGAGTGCCAGCGGGAGCATACCGAAAATCGTCGCGAGAGCGGTCATGAGGATAGGCCGCAACCGACGTCGTCCGGCCTGGAAGATGGCATCGCGCAATGGGTGTCCATGGGCCGTAAAGTATTTCTCTGAATCCAGCATCAGAATACCGTTCTTATGAACAATGCCCACAACCATAATGATGCCCATGAAAGAGGCGATGTTCAAAGTCGATCTCGTAACGAACAAGGCCAACAAAGCCCCAAAGCTGCACAATAGAGTCGCGACCAATATTGCGATGGGGTGAGAAAAGGAACGAAACTCGAAAACCAAAATAATGAATATCAAGAGGATTGACATCAGTAGAACTTGGGTCAACCCGAGGAATGATTCGCGTTGGATTTGATAAAGGCCGCCAAACTCGATTTCTGTGCCAGGTGGAATCTTAATCTCCTTAAAGAGGCGACGTCGAATTTCGTTCATCACTGAACCCAGATCCCGGCTTGAAACGTAAGCTGTCACCATTGTCATGTTTCGCAAGTTTTCGCGGCGAACTTCGTTTTGGCCTTCTTCGACCTCAACCTTGGAGATACTGGAAAGAGGAACAGTAGTGCCGGTCGGGGAGGTCAGCAGGAGCGAATTAAGCTTATCCGTTGACGAGCGGAAATCGGCGGGGTAGCGAACCCGGATCCCAATGAGCCGGTCCCCTTGAATCATATTTGAAGCCAGCTCACCATCTAATATGGCGGACTCCAAGGCGGCTACATCCTGAACACTAAATCCAGCCCGTCGGGCTTTCTCCGAGTCTACCCGGAAATTGACAGAAGGACCCACCCCCACTGTCCAGTTCACCACATCAACCACACCCTTTATCTTCGGAAGCCAATCTTCAATCTCCCGAGCAACCGTCTCGTAGGTGGCTTCGTTGTCGTGATAGATCTTGATCTCAATGGGCTTCGGAGACCAGGCTAGGTCACCGATGAGATCCTCTAAGATGTGTGGGAATTCGACCTCAATAGCCGGTTCTGACTTCACGATCTTGTGGCGCAATTCATCCGTTATTTCGTTGAGGGAGCGCTTGCGTTTCCGTTTCAGCATGATGAGAAAATCCCCGGTATTGGGTTCAGCAATCGCCAGAGCCAAACGCGCTCCAGTGCGGCGAGAGTAACTTTCAATTTCAGGAGTGCCTTGCAGCAACTGTTCAATGTGAAGCAGTACGCGATTACTTTCCTCCAGCGATGTACCGGAAGGCATGATGTAGTCCAATACGAAGGCTCCCTCGTCTAATTCCGGCAAAAAACCACTCCCAAGTTGCCAATAGATAACGAGAGAGGACAACAAGATTAATGCGGAAGCGAATAATATTTTTCGGCTATGCATCAGTGCCCAGTGAAGGGCGATTTCATAACGCTCGGTCAATCCTCGGAGAATCTTTCCCTCACCTGTTTGTTCTGCTTCCAACAGATTTCGTTCTTCCGAACCAAGAGGGGTCGCTTGGGGAATTTCCCGTCGTTTTAAAAACAACCTCGCTAACACGGGTGTGAAAAAAATGGCCAGGAACAAAGAAGCCAGCAACGCCGTTACCATGGTCATGGCCAAGGCACGAAAAAAGACAGCCGTAATTCCGCCCAGGAAAACCAAGGGCACAAAAACCATAATCGGTGTCAGAGTTGAACCGATCAAAGCGGGAGTTAACTCCTGGATGGCACTCCGTGCAGCTTCTTCAGGAGGTTGTCCCAACGAGAGATGCACAATAATATTCTCTACCATGACAATGGCATCATCGATGACAACGCCGATCGAAGCGGCCAGCCCTCCCAGGGTCATGAGGTTGAAGCTCATGTTAAAGAGCTTCACAAATACCACGGCGATGAGGACTGCAATGGGGATGACAAGTGCAGCCACTACCGTGGTTCGCCAGCTCTTGAGAAAGCCCATCAAAACGGCAACGGAAAGGGCCAGTCCAATCAAGATGCTTTCAGTCACGCTGCCGATGGAATCTCGTACCAGAACCGATTGATCATAGAAGGTCGCCAGTTCAATGTCTGGCGGAAGACTCTTACGAATTTCACGAAGTTCCTGATTAACGGCATCCGCAATCTGGACCGCATTGCCATCTGGCTGCTGCAAAACATTAATCAGGACCGCTGGACGGCCATTGGCTGTGACGATGTTGTAAATGGGTTTCTCACCGGGGACAACTTGAGCCAGATTCCTAACGAATACCGGGGTCCCCTGAACCACTGCCACGACGGTGTCTTCAATTTCTTCCTTGCGCCGCATCAGTCCAGTAACCGTAGTCAGATAGAGGTGGTAATTTTCCTGCACCATTCCTGCTGCAGCAATCATGTTACTGGAGCGAATGGCATCGACGACTTTCGTCAAAGGCAGGCCATAGCTATTGAGTTTTTCCGGATTCACAATCACGTGATATTCCTGTGGGCGGCCGCCAACGATTCGGGTTTCCGCTACCCCTGGCAGCCGATAGAGACGAGGAGCCAAGATTATAGTAAGGCCAGTTCCCAGAGGTCCGAGGTATTTCGGGTCGGCGAAGTTATGCTAAAGCCGATCATGGGAAATATTGAGAATGTCAGTCGATTGATGTAAAAGCGAGCGGTTGGCGGCAAGGAGGGAGTAATTTGAGAAATTCTTCCTTGGACCAAATGTAAGGCGTTCAAGATATCCACGTCCCAGCGAAAGAAGACACTGATCTCACTCGACCCGCGACTGGTCACGGAACGCACATCGGTAATACCCGGAACAATACGGATGGCCTGCTCAATCGGCCGAGTCACAGTCAGCATCTGCACGTCGACCGGCGCAATACCATTGTCAACTAAGATGATAATTCGGGGAAAATCAGTCTGTGGGAAGATAGAGATTGGCAACCGGAAGACTAAAATGAGACCGGCCAGAGCAAAACTCAAGACGATAAGCAGTAGGGCGCGCCCGTGGGCTTCGACAAAATGAGCCAAGCGTGACGTCATGGCTTCTCCGTGAATGTCACTTCGGTCCCTTCAGGGAGCCCGTAGCCACCCTCCACAATGATGAGTTCCTTGCCTTTGAGCCCTTGCGTGATTTGAGCCTTGCCATCGAAGACTCTCACCAGCTCTGATCTCCACTTTGTGTGCGTTGTGTTTCTCATCGACGATCATCACCCACCCTTCGTGTGATCCTCCCACGAACTGGATTCCTGCTAACGGAATAACCACGCTTTGCGGGGCAACGCCCGTAATAATAGACAGAGTGCCAAATTCACCTGCTCGCAATTGGCGCGAGCGGTTGGAGATTTCACACCAGACCTCGACCGTACGGCGGACAGAATCGACGGCCTTATTGACCAGACTGATCCGCCCTTCGAACTGGACTCTGATCCTGTCCGAAGGGGTAAAGAATCCCGCTGGCCTAACTGTATTGACCCCGTTTGCTCTTCTGGGACCTGAGCTCGGGCGAAGACTGTTGACAAATCCATGACCGTAAAAATCGGGGTTTCAGGTTTAGCCATGTCCCCCGGATAGAGGAATTGTTCGGTAATACTTCCGGCAAACGGACTACGTAATTCAGTAAATTGAAGCTGGGCTTCAATCAGTTGCAAACGGGCTTTGGCTTGTGCCAGATGGCTCTCTGCCTGCCGAATATCTCTTCCACCCGATTGATGTTCAAGCAACTCCAGTGTCTTCGTCGCTACATCAAATGCGGTTTTAGCCTGGGCTAATTCAGTCTGGCTAAGAAGCAGGTCTCGCTGCGCAATAGCACCTTGTGCAAAAAGCTCCGCACGGCGATCGTAATTCTTCTGGGCCTGATTCAACCCTGCTTCAGCGATGGCCACTTGCCCTCGCGCTCGCTCCACATCCAACACCACGGTGCCACTTGAAATTTTCTCTAAATTGGCCTGGGCTTCCATGACAGCGGCTTCGGCCTCCTGCCGTTGGGCTTGGAGATCATGATTTTCCAGAACAGCCAGCACCTGGCCCGCTGTTACGCTGTCACCTTTGCGGGCTCGCAGCTCGCGGATGGGAGAAGCCGTTCGGGCAGCCAGGCTGGCCTGTTCACGGGGGAAGAGAGTAGCTGTGGCCCGAATCGTAAGACTCACGTCGAATTGCTCTGCCCTGGCAACCTTGACGGCAACCACTTGTTTTGGGAGTGTGTCTTCAGACTGACTGCAGCCCAGGAGCAGGAGGATCCATGAGAGCGCAAGACCGGAGATGCAAATTCTGAGCCCGCAACGGGCAGCGTTTGACATGGTTGTCAGATTATGGAGGACACAGTGGAGTGCTCGGAGCACAGAGAATACTTTCAATGGAATGGTTCCCACTTCACTAGGCATACTGCACCCACTCACTGCTCTCGCCCGCGTTCCTGGCGCCATCCGGGTTAAATATGACAGGTTAGTTCGAAGTATTGCCATTTTTGATTACGGTCACGTTAACGCCGGGGCGGTGATGAAGCATTGAAAATTCTTCATGCCTACAACTTTGTAGGCCGCTGGATTCAAATCAATGCCCACTGGCAATCTCCAGATCTGTTCTGGCTATCCAAAAATTTCCCAGGGCCGTGTAATAGTTGGTGCGCGCCTGAGCCAGTTGAGCCTGGGCGACGACAACGTGGAGAGCCGACCCTTCCCCCCCTCCTGTCGCAAGCGACTAATCCGAAGGTCCTCTTCAGAAAGCTTCACTTGTTTTAGCGTCATCAAGATTTGAGAGTGAAGCGCCTTGACGCGATCCAGCGCATCCCAATATTCCTTAGAAAAGGTTCGCAAAGTGATTTCACGCTCAAAATCAATTTGCTTCGCCTGTATCTGAAATTGCCGGGTTGCGCTGTGAGCCTTGAACCAATCAAAAATAGGGATATTGAGATTGAAGAAAGCGGCATAGCCCCGATCACGGATCAGTGCTTGGGTTGAATCGACTCCGTATCCAAAGGTGACATTGGCCTGCGGCAAAAGATCGGCTCGAGCCCGGCGAGAATCTGCAAGAATACCACGCCGTTGTGCGTCCAGAATAACCAATTCAAGCCGGCGCATGAAGGGATCTGGAGTCCCTTGCTCTCCAATGCCTTCAGGAAGAGGAGGCACAGGCTGATCCAACACATCTTTTAAGATTAAAGGTGTGTTGACATCGCGGGTCCAAAACGCGGCAAGAGCATGGTTGGCCAGTTGCGCCTGAAGTTCCGCAGCACTTAGGGCTTGCTCCAAAAAGGCTACTTGGGCAGAAGCTTTAAACAAGTCGCCTTCGGCTGTTTCTCCCTTCTTGAAAAGAAGCTCGGTGCGCACTTCAAAGCTTTTGGCTTCAGCCAATGTATTGCGGGCTGCGTCAACCAAATGGCGCGAAAGCTGGAGCTGAATAAAGGCGGCAGTAACGAGTCGACGCAGATCGCGTTGTGCAATTCCAAGGCTCGCGGCGGCGATGTCTTGGTCCGCTCGAGCTCGCGCCATTACCGCCCGCAATCTTCCCGAAGTATCAAGTTCCAGGGTTGTGTTAATCAGGGAGGTATATTCGCGTATCCCGTTCAAGTTGACGAAGCTGAAGACACCTGAGTTATAAAGTAAGGGGCTGTTGTAAATGAAGGAATTGTCCAATCGAATTTGCGGAAGAAATCCAGATCGAGCCATGGTTCGACTGTAACGGGCAATCTCACTTTGCTGTTGAGCCATAGTAATCGCGGATTGAGCCGTTTGAGCCAGTCGAATGCAGTCCTCCAATGAGAGAGGAGATGATTGCCCAGCTGCCGGCGCCACAATAAACGCCAAAATGAAACAGATAACCATTACAGTTCGTGCCATATTCTTCACCTGGTGATCAAAGATATACAAAGGAGAATCCTCGAATATCCTTCGATGCTTCAATTTTAAGTAGCTATCATAGCAAGCCAATCGACAACGGCAAGCGCTTCTGCTCGATCATGCATGAGCCCACTCTCGGCGACATCCAAATTCTTTGTCTATCCAACCAATTCCTGCGAGGGCACCCTCTTTTAATAGTATTCTTATTTCGACAAGGGTTCATCTATTGAAGATTGCAGAATCTAGTAAGGAACCCTTCATCCGTCAGTTGACGGACCCGTCTGCCATTGGGGAGAGGACGGCTCAACCACCAGATTCTTCCACTCAACCCCTTCCCTACACAACTAATGAGTGCGTCCCGTCAGAGTCACCCCAAAAGAGATATATTGAGGATGTCGCCAGATGCTTACGAATCTAAGGTTCAGGATGGATAAGGTGATCTGATTGGCCGGCCAATTGACTTCATAAGCACTGCGGGTTCTGCGAGAGCAAGACTCAGTATCCGACTGAGTTCGCTCCATTTCAAGGCTCGGTGATGCAACTTTCAGTCTCTGCCATTTTCGATAATCCAGAACCATTTTGTATTTTTTGTTGGTCAGGTTGTTTTGCCTAGCTAAAATAGAACCCCGAAGCTGAGAAGGCACTAACCGGACGAGCAACTGTACTCGCATTTCTCACTCAACAGCTTCATGCTAATATAAATATGAAATGATACTTCGATGTGATGGAACCCCTACCCTCTTTCGCACAGCAGATATCCTCCTTACTTGACTCGCGCGTCCCGCGCAAACTCAATCAAGAACATAAAGGGCGGGCTGCCGTTTTGATGCCCATCTTCCAGAAGGATTCCAACAACTTCTTCCTGATGACACTCCGAACCGACAAAGTGGAGACCCACAAAAATCAGATCTCTTTTCCCGGCGGAGTCCAGGCCTCCGATGACCGAGATCTCGTTCACACGGCACTCCGCGAGACTTGGGAAGAGATCGGTTTGTTGCCGGGAATGGTGAGCATCCTGGGGGAATTTGACGAGTATTACTCCGTAACAGGGCTAATTGTCACGCCGTTTGCAGGTTGGATTGCTCCTCCAAAGGACTTAAGACCAAACCCGGACGAAGTAGAGGAGATTCTTCGAGTTCCTTGGAGCATTTTCCGAGATGACCGGCTATTGCGAGTCGAGGTGAAAAAGCGTTTTGAACAGGAAAAAAAGATTTACTTTTATCAATTTGAAAAGAAAGAGGTCTGGGGATTGACGGCTCAGATCATTCGCGATTTTTTAAAGGTAATCGAACCCTTGGAAGGTTCCAGAGACCAGGATCAGGCAAACGTAAGGTAGGGAGTCTCCGCTTGGCATAATTAACGTTGGCTGACTTATTGCAACACGGTTTAACCACAAAGTTAGACTGGCCGGCTCTATTTCACGATAGCAAGACCCGATTGAAGCAGAGCCGTCAGCTGAGTGACGCCTTTCGTTCTTCTTTATTCTTGTTTTAGCGGTCGTTCCATAAGTTCACGAATCGCCTGACGAGCCACCTTTCCTCGATTCAGTACGGCATCCATCTGCTCTATGATGGGCATTTCGACATGATGTTTTTTGGCGAGAGCAAGGGTTGCCTGGGTTGTAGGGATCCCTTCTGCCACCGTCCTCATCCCAGTGACAATCTCATCAAGCTTTCTTCCTTGTCCCAATTGTATTCCAATCGAGCGGTTCCGGCTGAGGTCCCCGGTACAAGTCAAAACAAGATCTCCAATCCCGGATAAGCCGGCAAGGGTCAGCGGTTTTCCTCCACAGGCAACAACCAGCCGAGTCATCTCCGCCAATCCACGAGTGATTAACGCTGCCAGCGAATTGGATCCGTATCCCAGGCCCGCACAAACTCCCGCCGCAATTGCAATCACATTCTTTACAGCCCCGCCTAGCTCCACTCCGACCATATCGCTACTGGTATAAAGGCGCAGGGTCGCGCTCGAAAGCTCGGACTGAACAAATTCAGCTGTTTTCTTGTCATGACTGGCAACGACAATCGCTGTGGGATTGCCTCGGGCAACCTCTTTTGCAAAGGATGGACCCGAAATCGCCGCAATGTTGCATCTGGATTGGTCGCAGAGAACTTCTTCGAGAATCTGAGACATTCGACAGAGAGTTTGATTTTCAATTCCCTTGGTAGCACTCACTACGATTGTTTCAGGCCGTAGATAAGGCTTCAGTTCTTCTGAAACTTTCCGAAAGTGGCGAGACGGTACCACCATTACGACCATCTCAGATTCTGCTAAAGCTTCAGCTAGAGAATGAGTGGCCTGGATCGCCGAAGGCAACTCACACTCTGGCATGTAGAGATTATTTCGATGATCCCGATTGATAGAGTCAACCAACTCCGCTTCATAGACCCAGAGCCTGACCTGTGGGGACTTCTGGGATAAGACCAAAGCCAGAGCTGTCCCCCAACTGCCACCTCCGATGATAGCAACCTTTTTCATAGAAAAGACTTTTCACGAAACATGCAAGAGGCCGTGCCCCTGGCTATAATTTGCAGTTGGAACAAGATAATCAGACCCTTCCCAAAAAAAAGCTTCACCTCGTGAGGCCAGAGAACTTATTTTCTCTCCCAGAAAGTAACCTGCGTAAATTGTCATGATGTTTAACAATGACCAAGAAACAGCAGAAACAAACAGAGATGAGTAGCCACACGGAGGTTTGATGCTTAAATTGCATGAAAAAATATAGGATTGGGAAAACAATCGCAGCGACAATCGACCCTAGAGAGATATATCGTGAAATCAATACAACCGCAGAGAAGATTCCAAGGGCCCAGAGTATCGGAGTCAACGCAATATAAAGGAAAATACCGAGAGCGGTCGCAACACCTTTCCCGCCTCGAAAACGTAAAAAGACAGGAAAAATGTGTCCCAGGAGAACAGCCACAGCTGAGAGACCGATCGCAGCCGGGTTGTGCCCCGTCCACGAATCTGCAATCCACACCACCAGAAATCCTTTCGCCCCATCCAGAAACAGCGTCAAAAAGGCGCCTGATCGGCCGACGGTTCTCAAAACGTTCGTCGCTCCGATATTTCCGCTACCGACAGAACGGATGTCAAATCCCTTTTTGACTTGAACGATCAGGTAACCAAATGGGATTGAACCGATGCCATAAGCGATGATTATGAGAAGAAGCTCCCGCCAATGAAAGGTCATTAGTACATCAACTTCCGCCGCACCATATCCAGTGCAACCTGTGAAGACCACTGCCGAATTCGCTCGCGATCCCCACCGAAGCGAAATTCGCGATGCTCCAGGCAATCTGCCATGGAAAGGGCAATGTGAACCAGTCCAACCGGCTTTTCGACTGTGGCTCCAGAAGGTCCCGCGATTCCTGTCACGCCGACACCCACGGTCGCTCCTGTCCGTTCGCGAATCCCTTCAGCTAGACCCTTAGCAATTTCCGGGCTGACGGCCCCATTCATTTCAATGAGAAGCGGGGGAACCCCTGCCAATTCAACTTTTGATTGGTTGCTGTAGCATGTGATTCCGCAAAGGAAATACGTCGGAGCTTCCTGGAACCGACGTTATTCTCTGGGAAATTAGCCCCCCCGTGCAACTTTCGGCAACTGCAAGGGTATGGCGGCGCATCAGGAGGTAATATCCGACGATCTGTTCTAAGCTCTCTTCACCTCGAGAAAAGATATCATCTCCCAACTCAATTTCAATTTGGTCGGCCAGTTCCATCACAATCTTTCTGGCATCTTCTTCGGACTTGCCACGACCGGTCAAGTGAATTTGAACTTCACTCGGGTAGGTTGCCAGAACTGTCGTGACAGGGTTCTTATATTTGACGTACATTGGCGAGATTCGCTCGTCCAGCGCAGATTCGCTCAGACCTGTCACCTTAAAAACTTGAGTGAAAAGCCTTGCTCCGCCTGAGAGTTCGGCAAGTCTGGGTAAGCAAGAGGTATCGAACATGGGCTTGAGTTCGCTGGGCGGACCGGGAAGAAGGATGATTCGGCATTCTCCCTCTTCCATCCACAAGCCCGGTGCGGTTCCTGCCACATTCTCCAGAATAGTTGCCCCCACTGGAACGAGGGCCTGCCTGGCATTGATGGCAGGCATTGTCATTCCTCGAGCACGAAATCGCGCCTGGATGCGATCGAGAATTTGATCATCCAGTACCATTTGTCTCTTAAGAACTCTTGCAAAGACTTTCTTGGTAACGTCGTCCTCCGTGGGACCAAGGCCGCCAGTCGAAATGACTAGCGAAGCGCGCTTAATTGATTCTCGAACCAATTGCTCCAGATAAGCCTCATTGTCTCCGACAATGGTTTTCAGTTCGACTTCGATCCCAATCGAGTTTAATCGCTCGGTCAAGAACAGCGAGTTGGTATCGATGCAATTGGATGTCAACAACTCAGAACCAATTGCCATAATCTCTGCATTCTTAATCATTTGAGGAGGGGGCATTGCTTGAATGGCCGAGGTTCAAATCAAATAATGTGCCTACGATCGCCCGGTCTTATTGCCAGCAATTCTCCGAAAGCCATTGGGTACCACTACTCCCCAATGCCGTGATCTCTGTACACGAGTACTAACTTGTCGAAGTCCGTGTTGTATCTGGCCCCGCTGTTTACGCCCGGGGTCAACGACCCCGGCCTGGAGTTCGGACATTTATAAAGCGGCAGCAGGCCGCTTCCTCCTTCGAGAGCCCCATCGGGGCGTTGGATTCTAGCCCAGGGCAGAGCGAAGGGCGAAGGCTCAGAGCGCTGGCCCTGGGCTAAAATTGTGATCGCCCTTACAGGGCACTCAGGGGAAGCAGCGGCATCCTGCCGCTGCACTTCTCGAAAAATGTCCAACCCCCACACCCGGGTCAACGACCTCTGCTACAACAATTACCGCGAATTTGTGCAACTTAGTGCTAGCGCATTGGGGTACTAACTAGGGGAGTGGCTTCCCCACAACGTTAAAGTTCACATGATAGATGGAATCGATACTGCAAAGATACAGGTCATGATGGAAGCCAAAGGCCAAACCCACGAGGTTATTTCCAGAGACAACTATCCTGGCCTCACGTTCAGGGGTCACTGCCACAATTCCGCGACGCCCTTCGAGGGAGGCCGCCACATAAAGATTGCCGCGATTGTCAAAGGCCAGCCCCTGGGGCCTTCCCAAACCTGAATAGAAGATGGAAACCGTACCGTTTGAAGTAATTTGGTAGATATGATCCACACTTGAAGTCGTTGGGCCCGTGAGATAGAGATTTTGATCGGTATCAAACGCTAGGTGATACGCTGAGACACTGGGCTCCAGGGTTGCAAACACAAATATTTCGCGTTTGCGATCAATTTTAAATACGTTTCCGCTCCGATCTCCGACATACAAGTTGTCCTCCCGATCAAAGGCAATCCCAGTTGCGACGCCCATTCCTTTCGTATAAATGCTCTTCTCCCCAAAGGGGGAGACTTTGTAGACATTTTCCTCGTGTCGACTTGAAATGAACAGTTCGCCTTGGTTGTTAAACGCCAGACCTGTGGGGTTCATTAAATCACTCACAAATGCCTGGACTTTGCCGGAGGCATCGACTCTGAAGACCGAGTTGCTGACCTTTTCCCCGCGACGTCCACTGAGAGTGGTATAGAGGCTCCCCGAAGAATCCAGCGCCGGGTTCGCGACCGGATGGAGATCTGATGCCAAAAGACGAGCAATCTCAATGGGAAGACTATTGCTCTCCTCATCCTCAAGGGTAAGCCAGAGCTTCCCGCTTCGAGCATCGGTAGGCACCTGCGCCACAATCAATTCCGAAGAGGCAGAAATCAAATGGGCGGGGAGATCGTTAAAAAAAACGGTCGGGCGAGAGAAGGCTTCTTGAGGTTTTCCCATCCAGTGGATCAGAACATTTCCCCCAGGAAGGGCTACCGATGGAGAAATTTCGATAATCTTGATCATTGTGCGAAGGTTCGTTCCTTACCTAAAGCTCAGGAACCCTCCTTTTTCCACCTGCACCGGAATTGGGGATCAACAAAATTCCTCCAAGAAAGTGGCTCAAGAATAGGTCCTGGTTATCTTCCCAATTACGAACACAATGGCACTAAGCTAGATCAGGCCAAAAAAGGTGCAAAATTTTGACAACCAGCGAAGCGTAAAAACCGGCAACGAGATCATCTAGCATAATCCCAAATCCAAGCGGCGCCTTTTCGAGCTTGCGAATTGGAAAAGGTTTTACTATGTCAAAGAGTCGAAAGAAGAGGAATCCAATCAAGAGCATAAGAAACCCAGGATTCCTGAAGATCAAGCCAAAGGTTAATAATTGCCCTACGATTTCGTCAATCACCACTTGAGGCGGGTCCTTCCGCTGGAAAATGGACTCTGCTCTTGAAGCAGCCCATATTCCAATGGCGCTGATGATTCCCACCATAACTAGATAAAAAGCGACCCTGTGTCCGTCTTTCCATCCTAATCGGGAGAGCAATAGGATAAGAAGAATTCCTAAGAATGAGCCGAATGTTCCAGGCGCCACAGGGGCGTAGCCTATTCCCAATCCCGTTGCGATCAAGAGAGCCACTCGGTCTGTTAGTGCCAATTTTTTTTGGGGTCTAGCGGTGGTCATCTGGATGCAAGGACACTGGGCATAAACTTCAAGGCTCGTCGGCTGAATTCTTTTCCATGCTAGGGTCGTCTTCCGGCTCTTCGTTTTGGCGAGCGACGCGATACCTTTCGCTGGCCCAGTTCCCCAAGTCAATAAGTTTGCATCGTTCGCTACAAAAGGGGCGAAATGTATTTCCTTCCCACATTGCTTCCTTTTTGCAGATCGGGCATTTCATGGGGGCTGGCCGAGCTCTCATTTGTAACGAGGGCATTCTCCGTCATCGGGTGACAATTAGCCCACGTCCTCTCCGTGTTACTGAAGATGCGCCAATCGCGGGCGAGAAGATTGAAAACAAACGGCACGATGCAATTTAGATTTAAAGCAATGTGCAGTACTTATCGGTGTTTGCAAATCTATCAGTGACAATTTTGGAGGTCGTTTCATTTGACACCTTGCGCCTCACTCCGCCCGTCAGCTGACGGACCGCCCTCTCCCCGATGGGAGAAGGAAGGTGTGAAAAAATTCCACCGGGTCAGGGGACCCGGGCTACAACAAGGTTCTAAACTATTTTAAATCATTGTAGGCTTCAGGCTTTCGCAAAGCCTGAACCGCATGCGGCGTTTTCCAATTCTTTCACACCTTAAGAGGCCAGGGATGAAAAGTCGTCAACTTATTCTGCAATCCTCAATAGACCAGCTTGCCTATTAAGTCATATTCCATGCTTTGAGCAATCTCAACCGTGCGAAACTCCCCCGCTTGTGGCATTTCTCCTTCCACATCGTTAATTAAGACTACCCCATCGATGCGGGGAGCTTGGGACTCCATGCGTCCTTGCCAAAGGAGATCCGTTTCTTCGGAATGGCCTTCAACTAACAACGGAAATCGCTTTCCAATGAGTTGTCGATTTTTCTTCTTCGAGATCTTAGCCTGTAATCGCATGAGGTGATTCTTTCGCTGGTTGATGGTACGGGGTGGCAACTTGCCGTCTAACAGATAACTGCCAGTTCCCTCTTCATCAGAATAGGTAAACGTCCCCAACCGGTCGAATTCCATCTCCTCGACAAAATGACAGAGCTCAGCAAATTCTTCCTCAGTTTCCCCGGGATAGCCCACAATCATCGAAGTTCGCATCGTCACACCAGGAACTTTTTGCCGGATATGCTCCACAAACCTTCGTAAGCTGTCGGCATTACCGCCACGCTGCATGGATTTCAAGAGTCTTCCATTGGCGTGCTGCAGTGGCATATCCACATAACTGCAGACCTTTTCCTCTTCTCTTAAAACGTCTAGCAGAAACTCATCGACTTGAGAGGGAAAGCAGTAGAGGAATCGTATCCACCGTAGCCCGTCAATGGCGGCGAGCTGACGGAGGAGATCGGAAATCCCGTGTTTGAGACCGATATCGTCGCCGTATTTTGTTGTCTCTTGGGAAATCAAGACGATTTCTTTGACTCCGTTTTCCGCCAGAAAATGAGCTTCATTCAGAATAGAGGATATGGGGCGACTTCGATAGTGGCCGCGTATCTTAGGGATAATACAGAACGTGCACGGACGGTCGCATCCTTCCGCGATCTTAATGTAGGCCGTAAACCGGGGTGTCGTGAGCAAGCGTGGAGAATGCTCATCGTAGAGGTAGTAAGGATTGTCAATTTTCGGCGGCTCTGTGTTTTCACAGAGCTGGATGATGGACTCGATTTGAGTCGTCCCTAAAACAGCATCCACTTCGGGAATTTCCTTCTGAATTTCGGACCGATATCTTTCAACGAGGCAGCCGGTCACCACGAGGCGGGAACAATTTCCGGAGTTCTTGTACTCAGCCATCTCCAGAATAGTATCAATACTCTCTTGTTTGGCCTTGTCTATAAATCCACAGGTATTGACAACGATAATGTCGGCGGTTTGAGGTTCTGGAGTGATCTGGTAACCCCGTTGGTTCAACAGCCCCAGCATTACCTCCGTATCCACAAGATTTTTCTCACATCCAAGACTGACAAATCCTATTTTCTTCATTGTATTCCAGAAGCCTGTATTGAATTCCGCGTCATGAATGTGTCTCGGTCTCTGCCCTTCAAAGAAGAGCAAGGCCTGCAATTCAAGCAGCCCATGTTAGCATCTGTGGGACGAATTAGGAAGACTTTACCCGAACCCAGAAATCCAATTCCCAAGGCCTGGTGAGGGCTTGTGCTAATATGAAATTTATGGTTCAAGAAGCCATTCGTTGTAGGAATCTTTATAAGAACTATGACAATCGGGTAGAAGCCGTAAGGGGACTCGACCTGGAAATTTACAAAGGGGAGTGTTTTGGCTTGTTGGGCCCTAATGGGGCTGGAAAAACCACAACGATTGAGATCTTGGAAGGCCTCATTGAGCCTACGGCCGGGGTAGTCGAGATCCTCGGAAAACGTTGGGGAGAAACAGATCAAGAGCTTCGTGAAGGGCTGGGAATCTCATTACAAGAAACAAAATTGCCCGATAAACTGACGGTTCACGAGGTCTTGGTTCTCTTCCGAAGTTTTTATCGGGATGGACGCACTCCCGAGGCGGTCATGGATGAGGTTGAATTGACTGAAAAAGGGAATACTTGGGTCAATAAGCTATCTGGCGGACAACGGCAACGATTGGCGGTGGCTTGCGCACTAGTGGGTGACCCTCAAGTCCTGTTTCTGGATGAGCCAACCACCGGTCTCGATCCGCAATCGCGTCGTCAACTGTGGGATATCATTCATCGGTTTCAGCAGCATGGCGGTACTATCTTGCTGACCACTCACTATATGGATGAGGCTGAGCGGCTTTGCGGTCGGGTAGGGATTGTGGATCACGGGAAACTCATCGCGTTGGGCTCGCCGCGTGAACTAATTGCATCGCTCGGCGGAGAGCATGTGGTGGAATTTGCCGTAGAAGGTGACTTATATGCGTCTATTCCCGCTGAGATTTTAATGGAGCTCGATTCGGTTAATTCGGTCCGTGCGCTGCCCGATGGATTCTCTTTGCAAGTTCAAGAGCCGCATCTTGCCATCCCCAAACTCATTTCTTTACTCAACAGCAAGAGGATCCCTTTAGCCCGCCTGACCACCCGGCACGCCAGCCTGGAAGATGTATTTGTAAAGCTTACCGGAAGGCATTTGCGCGACGAATGAGACATCTTGGGAAAAGCACGCTGTTGATAGAAACGAAATTTACATTCTGAGAAAACGACACTGAGACAGCAGCTTTAAGCTTTTGTAAATTCCTTCCGATGGAAAGGGATCATTGATGAAGAGTCGCAGCCCGCTCGCCGAGCTCATCCTTTGGAATTTTCGTGAATTCTATCGTGAACCCGAGGTCATTTTCTGGGTATTCGGCTTTCCCATTCTTCTAGCCATTGGCCTGGGGATTGCCTTTCGCAATCGCCCACCTGAAAGAATCTGGGTAGCGGTTACGGAAAATGGGGAGACCAGTGCCGTCGTCGGGAAATTGAAAGACGCTCCTGGGGTGGAAGTGCAAATCCTCCCGATGGATCGTGCCGCTTCAGCTCTTCGTCTGGGAAAAATTGCCATTGTCGTGATCCCTGGAAAAAGCTACGAATATCGCTATGATCCCACTCGCCCAGACAGCTTGCTGGCGCGCTCCGTGGTGGATCATGCTTTACAGAATGCCGCGGGCCGAAAGGACCCGGTTGCCACTCAAGACACTGTGATTTCTCAGCCGGGCTCACGCTATATCGATTTTCTTATCCCTGGCTTGTTGGGGATAAACCTCATGGGCGGTGGAATGTGGGGAATTGGATTCGGGCTGGTGGATATGCGCATGAAGAAACTCTTGAAGCGCTTGGTCGCTACACCGATGCGGCGACTGGATTTGCTGCTTTCACTGGTTTTCAGCCGACTGGTTTTCATGATTACTGAAGTATTTCTGCTTCTTCTTTTTGGCGTTTATGCTTTTGGAATGATCATTCAAGGATCCTGGCTCAGTATCATGCTCGTGGCATTCGTCGGATCACTCTGTTTTTCAGGGATTGGACTTCTCTGCGGAAGCCGGGCCAGAAAAATTGAGACAATCTCAGGGCTGATCAACCTGGTCATGTTGCCGATGTACGTCTTATCGGGGGTTTTCTTCTCAGCCGATCGTTTTCCTGCAGCTTTACAACCTTTCATTCATGCGTTGCCTTTGACGGCACTGAATGACGCCTTGCGCTCCGTTATCCTTGAAGGATCCAGCCTAATGGATCAATGGATGCGGCTCTCTGTAGTCTCGGCTTGGGGGGCGATTTCAATCTTCCTAGCCTTTCGCCTTTTTAAGTGGAATTGAGACAGCACATTGGCCTTCAGGGTGTGCCAGAGATCCGCAATCGTCCAATGGTTACCCAAGAAACTCATTGACGCGCGTTGATCTCGCCGAGTGAATCAATACTTAAACGGGTCCGTTTCAGGTGAAATAAAGAACGCAAAGACTGAAAAAATGAGCGTAAATCCAAGGCTTGTCAGCACCACCCGTTCGGTGTCAAAGCCACTGGACACCAGATAACGGATCAATGCAGGGTCCTGGCCACTGTTCATCAAAGATCCGAGCAGGTCTTGCTCACTTTCGAAGCTGTGAAGGAAAGCGGCCAAGGAAGGCACTAACGTCTCGATGGCCAAGAGGAAAAAGAATCGACTGAGGACTTGCCTGACGCTGTTGCTCAGCAAAAAAAGGATAATATTCGCTAGCCAAATTAAAATGATCGGAAACGACTCAAACTGAACAAAAAATGCCGCCACAAGAAAATAAAAGAGCCAAACCGATAAGAGTGAGGCCAACACAGCCATCAGGTATTTCATGAACGCCTCCCCGCCTCGTTCGCCAGAGTTGTCAGAAGATGACCTACTCTTGCCTCACTGCCAGAACTACCGTACTCCCGATACAAGTTCTCAAAAACCCAAGGTTCTCTTCGCGTAAGAAACAGATTTCCGGATGTTGTCATCTTCGACGGCCAACATCCTGGGACTACTCATCCCGCTAATCTTAGGAAGTGACGTCGAAGAAGCTTTGCTGAGAATGGAAGTTTTGAATTTTTCGATTCGCTCCTCGTTCTTTTCCTCGTAAGTGACCCAGTATTTGTCCTTCTTGAACGGGACTATCCATGGATCACGCGTGACCATCTCCAGACAAAAATGGATATCCGAGCGGCCTCTCCGCAGAATTTCCATGATTTTTGCGAGTGGGATTATTCCCTGGCCTAAAGGAACATCTGTCAATAAGAATCCCTCTTCAGTGGAACTGATGGTCATATCCTTTAATAGTGAGGTCACCGCATAGGGGCTTAATTTCCGGGCCACTTCCAGAGGGTCTTCAAGCAATGCCAGGCTGTTTCCGAAGTCGACACAGGCCCCCAGATGTGGGCTGCCAATCTGGCGAAGGATCTCCACAAGTTCGTCTGCCATCCAGTCCCCGTGATTTTCGATCCCCACGATCAAGCCTTGTCCCTTGAGCAGGGGTTCCGCTTGGCGCATTACTTCAAACCAGTGGGAATAAAAGTCTTTCCACTGTTTGAGTGAGGAAAAATCTTCATAGCGCCTCCCGTTGATTGCGACGCGAATGCGAGTGGCGCCCAGTTCCTTAGCCACAGCCGCTGCATTGGTCAAGGTGCTCTGGTCCGCAAGCCACTGCGCTGGCATGGAAAGCTCTAGAAACATACCCTTGTCTTCGAGGGAACGCCGGAGACGCTTTAAATAATCCTCATCGGTCGAACTCAAAAGGCTGAAGTCAAACTGACAGCCGTCTCCGCCAAATGACTTACACAGATCAATATATTTCTCAGCAGGAATTGCTGGCTCTTTAGTCTCATTGGCCTGGGCCGCTTGCGTGAAACGATTCCGAAAGGAAGCTTGGGCAATCCCAAATGACTTCAATGCAACCGGTTGAGCTGTCTTCGTAAACTGAGAAAGAGCTAAGGCTGACATGGAGTAAAGAAACTCACGACGGGTTGTATTTTTCGCATCAGGATCTGGTTTATTCATGACGACGCGCACCTCTGAAACGCAACTTAGAATTGTCATCCCCCGAGTCCACTGGGGCCACTTGGAGCAGCAAGGGAGTGTTGTTCACAGGAATCGTGCTCTATGCAATATCCGCGGTCTCAACGATTCATGTCTTCTACAAAGCTACCGTGGATTTCCTACCTTTGCCAAGTCCGAAACTTTCTCGCTATTGCGGAAATTCCTTTTCTAACAAGAAACGATTGCCTCCCGGGCTATATAAGAAAATCGGACAGATCCCGCTTGAGGATTAGAGGAGGACCCATTCCCTGCGAATCAGGATCCTGGCACCGAGTATCCTGTTATCCGTCAGTCCACTGAGACTCAAGGTAACCAAGGGATGCGCCTAATCTATCAGAAACTGTCTCTAGGCCAACTCGGCAGAATTCAGATCATTTTAAGATTTCTACCAACGTCTCTTAGAGATAGGCGGAATTTAGCATTGATCCCCGGTATCGGCAATAATGAAGCAGCGCTTCCTGTTAAAGTATTTGTCTCCTCGGTCGCAGTAACTTGAAGAAGTAATACACGGCTAGTTGAATGAGCGAATAGATCACAAGAGCCGCAAAATAGGATATACGGATGCGATAGCGGTCCTTGAAAAGGGGATCAGAGAAAATTCCCTCGAACGGTCCAAGCAAAGGATATGTTAACTTGTTCAGGAACCGCTTGAAACCGCAGTCGTTATGAGCACCTGCCAGATCGAGAATGATCTGCAAACCGATTAGCCCGTAGCCAAAACAAAAAAAGTAATCGACAAATTGATACGCTCGGACACTCAGACTAAGGCGTGGAAATTCCATCTCCTCTGCGGTCAAGCGTTTTTCTCCCTGTGCTCTTCCATTAGCTAGCTTATCGGAAAAGCAAGGCAATCACTTAGGTTTTGTTATTCCCGCCAAAGTGAAGGCATCAAAGCATATAAGGAATTCTTTTTAGAATTATTTTCATTATTGAAATGTTGATCCCAAGACTGGACTGGACGACAATCTGGATGGATTTAGGGGATGGCATGAGACCGCTTCATGAACAGACTAATACCAGCGCAATATGTCATGCTGCAGATCCGACACAGCACCCCCCTCAAGTCCCCCCGAACCAAACAGGGGGGACTTGAGGGGGGTGAAAATTTGGCGGCAAAGAGCGGCTACTTCGTCTGAGCAAGTCTCGGGCTCTCACCTTATAACTCTCAATGATTTAAACCGGGAGGCACTCTTAAACAATGAACTCGCGAGAACGGATGCTGGCGGCAATGAATCGTCGCCCGATCGATCGCATACCCACCGACATTTGGGCCACACCGGAAGTGTGGGAGAAACTTCGCGCCCGATTCGGGGACGAAACAACAGCCATGGCTGAGTTACACATCGATGGGATGGGTTCAGTCAACCCGGAGTATGTTGGCCCGGCCCTTCCTAAAATGCCTGGAGACGAAACGATTAATTATTGGGGGATGCGGACCAAACGGATGGCTCACGAAGGTGGTTATTACGACGAGCAGTTTTTCTACCCGCTGGCATTTGCCAGATCGATCGATGATCTGAGTGCTTATGCCTGGCCGCAAGCTGACTGGTTTAATTACTCCTCGATGAAGGAGCACGCAAGAGTGTTGCACGAATCTCAGGTCGTTTTGTGTGGCTATATGGCCCCTTTCTTTTTCCATAATCTGCTCCGCGGGCTCGAGCAGTCACTCATAGACCCCCTGGAAGATCCTGAATTTACCCATGTTTTATTAGGACGAATCTCTGATTTTTTTTACGAGCACCATCGTCGGATGTTTGAGGCTTGTGACAGTCTGGTCGATGTGGCCCAGGTGACGGATGACTTAGGAACTCAAAAAGGTCCCATGATCAGTCTCGATCTTTACAAAAAGTTCTATGCGCCCCACCACCAGCGATTCATTGAACTCTGCCACGAGTTCGGAATCAAAGTTTTCCACCATGATGATGGAAGCAACCGAATTTTTTTGCCAACTCTTGTTGAGATGGGCATCGATATTCTAAATCCGGTTCAATGGACTTGTCCGGGAATGGATATGGAGGGTCTAAAGCGTGATTTCGGCCAACGGATTTGCTTCCACGGCGCCGTCGAGAATCAGAGAATTCTGCCATTTGGCACGCCCGAAGAGGTCCGTCTTGAGGTTCGCCATTGCATTGACTCGTTAGCAGGCGATGGTACAGGCTACATTCTCGCTCCCTGTCACAACCTGCAGGTCAACACACCGATGGAAAATATTATCGCCATGTATGATGAGGCGTATCATTACGGAAGGATGCGACCAGATCTGTAGACAGCCGGATCCTGCAAGATCCGATGGCAGGGCGCATTGATTGGTGTTTGCCGCCAAATCTTTACCCCCCTGAAGTCCCCCCTTGTGCAAGGGGGGACATGGCTGTACTTATTGCGGTTCTGGTCAATTCTGTGAGATCGGTAGAGTCTCTATATCCCTGTGTTTTCCCACATGTTTGACTCCTTGAATCCCTGCGTTCTTCTTAGTCGTCCCCCCTTGCACAAGGGGGGACTTGAGGGGGGTCCGTGCCGGATTCGTATTATCACCAAATACGCTTGGATTGGTGTCAAAAAGGAGGGCTGAGGATGGATTTACATTCTTGCCGTCCAATAGCTCATTTCTGGTGGGCCAGATAAAGCTTCTTGGAGAGATTGACGAGAGCCCGGCGATTCTCGATGCGCTTGCGCCAGTCTTTTTGGATGGCTTCGGTTCCTAGGAATGCACCGCTAATGGCTCCAGCGATCGAGGCAATTGAATCAGAATCTCCGCTTGTATTGGCTCCTCGTTTGATGGCTGCGCCATAATCTTCAGGAAATTCGATCACGCAGGCCAACGCGCACGCCAAGGCTTCATCCGATCCCCATCCTCCCCCAAGAATTTCACAGACATCCGAAGGATCCTGCGCTAGGGATTGAGAAATCTTGTCGAGTTCCGACAATAATTGAGACCATCCCGTAAGCAGATATTCTTTCGGGCTGGAGTAACCCGCCCGCTTCCAACTCCCACCCAAGACAGGATCCCAGGAACTGATTGATTGAGATTGTAGATTTCTGGTCCGTTCACAAAATTCCGAGGGTGGAATCCCGCTTACGGCCCAGGCCACACAAAATGCCGTCACCTCGGCACAAACCAAGGCGGTCGGATGGGCATGTGTGGAAAGCGCTGAAGCCCGGGCAGCCGTGCGCAATTCAGTGGGGTCCCCATGAAAGTAGAGCCCAATGGGTGCAACCCGCATAATGGCCCCACACCCTTTGGACTGGACAATTCCGGATTCAGTCCAGGGAATCCCTGCCTCCAGATGCATGCACCCTTTGATTGATGTATTCCCAGGAGCACGGTCGTTCTCGGGACTCCGCAACCATTTCACAAATTCCCGAACCAAAATCTGCATCCAATGCTCAACACCAGCGTGTCCGGAATGAATCAGGGCAGTGGCAATGGACATCGACATCTGTGTGTCATCCGAGTGTAAGGCGGGATTCCCTGACAAGTCTTCGATGCCATTCAATCCATAACGCTTTTGAATCTCGGATAATGAGAGGAACTCGGTGGGGTAGCCCAACGCATCGCCAATGGCAAGACCTAAGAAACAGCCTTGAAAACGATCTTCGAGAGACGGCTCCGACTTCATAGAAAGGATTATAAATGATTTCGGAGGGGAAAAAGGGAGATAAAAACAAATCTTCTGTTATCTCTTGCTTGCAAGATTCTGGGGATCTCCTTTGAGAAGCAGCTATGGTAGACTACGCGTCTATGCCAACACTAAAATTAACAATTGAGTACAAAGGAACTCGTTATCTGGGTTGGCAGGAACAGGCAAAGGGAAGAACCATTCAGGGAGAATTGCGGAAAGCAGCAGAGGAGTACTTTCGTGAAGAAGTGGACATCGGTGGTTCCGGCAGGACAGACGCAGGGGTCCATGCCTTGGCTCAAACAGCGCATTTGCGCACTCTCAAGAAGTTCCCCCCGGATCAAGTCTGCGACGGCTTAAATCTGAAATTGCCGCCGGACATCCACATCTTGAAGGTCGAACCTTCTTCCGAGCGCTTTCACGCGCGCCACTCGGCAATCGCAAGGTATTATCTGTATCAAATCTCAACCCGTCGAACCGCTTTTGCTAAGGATTACGTCTGGTGGGTCAAAGGGAAAATGGACGTCAAGCGGATGGAAAGCGCCCTAAAACTATTTTGCGGAAGACACGATTTCCGCTTGTTTACGGAGCGGGCTAACGAGCAAGTTTCGACCCTCGTCGAATTATCGGAAGCACAAATTGTGGTTGCTCAAGATCTCCTTCTCATCCGGCTTGGAGCCTCGCACTATCTCTGGAAGATGGTTCGTCGAATTGTGGGAGTGATTGTCCGGATTGGTTTAGGTGAATTGGAGACCGAATTCGTCCAGCAGCTTCTTGGGCGTTCCAACCGCTCCACGGGGGAGTGGACGGCACCCGCTTCGGGGCTTTTCCTGGAAAAAGTGCTCTACGCAGGGGATTCCCCGCCTGGCAAGATCCTGCCCGCGGTGCCCGTGTTCACCCCTTAAAATTCAATTTTAGAAATGGAACCGGGACTCTTCCCCAACTTCAGTCCAGTAGAAATCTTCCCATTACTCAAGGGTCGCAATGCAATCAATTTCAACTCCGATGCCTCCAAATATATCACCTGCCTGGACAGTCGTACGTGCCGGGGGATTTTCCTTGAAATAGGTTTTGTACACTTCGTTCATCGCTGCAAAATCATGAATATCTTTCAAGAATACGCTGCATTTGACTGCCTTATCTAACGAGGAGCCTGCCGTTTCTAAAATTGTTTTAATGTTTTCCAGCACCAAGCGAGTTTGATCTTTGATGTCGCCCAGCACGATCTTCCCCGTTTTTGGCTCGATCGGTCCCTGTCCCGAAACAAATACGAAGCCATTTGCAATGATTGCCTGAGAGTATGGAGCCTGCGGCGTTGGGGCTTGAGCTACAATCACGACTTTCTTCACCAAATACCTCCTGAGCGCTGCCTTCTAGAATTTCTTTCACTTCGTGATGAGAGCAAGAGAAAAAACAAAGCGGGCTTGGGGTTGGGCAATCATCCCAATCAGCATTTGTTTCCCAAAAACCTTGGCATCATCGCCAGAAAACAAGCAAGAATGACGCCGCAAAAAAAAGCCCGCCCAAACAGAGGGCAGGCTTACATTTTGAGTCCTGAAATCAACGTTTATTTCTTGGACTTCTTCGACTTCTTCTTAGCAGTTTTTGAGGCTCTTTTCTTAGCCTTCTTTACCGTCTTTTTTGCAGTCTTCGCCCTCGAAGCAACTCTTGCTTTTTTCGCGGGCGCCTTGGCTTTTTTCGTTTTGGGCTTCGCTTTCTTCTTAGCAGCTTTCTTTGGCGCTGCCTTTGCTTTTTTCTTGGCAACTTTCTTCACAGGCGCCTTAGCTTTCTTTGCCGCTTTTGCCTTCGGCTTTGGTCTTGGTTTAGCAGGCGGCTCCACGACAGCTATGGGCGGAACAATTACCGCAGGAGGGGCTGGGGGCTCAACAGCAACCGGGACACTTTTCTCTTCGTTATCTTCATCAGAAGTGTCACCGAACAAATTGGCGAAGTCTACTGGCTTGTCGTTCTCATCCATGGTCACGCTCAATCCTCCTTATCAATAGGGTCACTTAAGGTATGGAGCTCTACAACAAAATCTCTCAGGAACAACAAATCGTACCGGACCGCACAGGATCAACCTAGAATGAAATTGGTTATATCTAAAATCCAAAGGGTTCAAAAGTCAAGGTCAAAAATGCTTGAATGGCTTAACTGTAGGCCGATTTGTGGCAATAGGCTCAAATAAAGAAGCGAACCAAGCTTGGGATTTAGGAAATTCCGTGTGCGCACGAATCTGAGGGAACGAAAGTTATGCCAGTGGTTTGGGTGTTTAAAGCAGACCGACAGACAGGTTTAGCAGGAGTGGGTGACTAAGAAGCTCGAGAAATCTATAAACCAATTAGAATCAAGGGTTAGGAGGTTTCGGCTTGCTCCAGAAAGCGGATCCGAGAATCCCCCCTAGTGTGGTCAAGATCCCGCAGGCAAACAACTTGAAACTGATTCCGATGAGCAGAAGCAAAGGATTAAACGGATCTTTGATAATCTCCATGAACTTTTCAACAAACGGCAAGGCCACCGAAGGGATGTTTTGGTTCTTGAGCAACTCCTGCAATTGCCTGGCTGCTTCCGGGCTCTTGATATAGGAAATTGGGAGTTCAAGAACCTGCCAGAATAAGGCACCAAGAATCCCTGTCAGAAACCCAAGTTTAGCCCCTATACCAGGGGAGATCTCTCCCCCATATTCCTGGCGTAAAAGGTAAACGGCCGCAATTCCGGCACCACCAACCCACAAGAAACAACAGCAATTGACGAGGGGGACCGCGCACAGAACGCCTAAGATGATGGCACCCAAAAATGCGGGTTTCAATAGATTCGGGTCGATTGAACCAGGAGTCGAGTGGTGAAAAGCTGCAGGTGGCGGAGCCGCCTGTCCTGGGCCGTCAGGAATCAACGGGGGCGGTAATTGGCCTTCAGCAATTTGGACGGGCGAATCCAGTGGTTGGACGTCACCAACCGATGCCCCACAACTTGGGCAAAGCTGAACTGATTCATCCAAAAGCTGATGACATGAGGGACAATGTTTATGCATGGTTCAAAGATTGCACTTCAAAGTCGGAAGGCAGGCGATTGTGGAAAATCGATGAAATCGCCTTTCATCCCAAACATGGCTCGAGCTCAGTTTCAAAGATTCATGGATATTGCTCTAGCCGGGGCAGTTGACCCCGACCAACGACAGCGGGGGAAGCTACTACACGGACTTCTGCAACTGACTACAAGCTTATAACAAGAATTCGACCCTTTTAACAGATTATTCCGGGTGTTAACATGAGGTGTCGTGGGCTTGTCACAGTATTGGGTTAGTTATGGGGGGAAATGGGTTCTGCTTGGGTAGCCACGGCGAACGCTTTTCTCGCCGTGGGCTTTTCCCCGGTGTCCGGACAACCCGCGACGAATTTGAAAGCGAATTCGTCGTGGCTACCAATGCTGGATCCCCCCGTAACTAACACATTACTCGTCCCAGGCACAAAGGAGGTTCTATGTTGCGTTTCAGGGATAGCATGGTAGAACTGATTACCCAGACATCAACCAACTTGCCACCAGATGTCCGGGCTGCCATGGCAGCAGCCGTAGAAAAAGAGCAGACCCCTTCAAAGTCTTCTCAGGCCTTGGCCGTCATCGCAACCAATATCGATGAGGCGTATGAGGACCAAGGTCCTATCTGCCAAGATACCGGGATGCCCACATTCAAGATCAAAACGCCGATTGGCGCAAATCAGATCAAAATGAAGCTGTGGATTCGAGAGGCTATCGCCGAGGCTACCCGGCAAGGGAAATTGCGACCCAATTCAGTCGATTCGCTAACCGGCAAGAACTCCGGCGATAACTCGGGGGCCGGTACTCCGATCCTGCAATTCGACCAGTGGGAAAATGAAAATGAAATTGAAGTCAAACTCATTTTGAAGGGTGGCGGATGCGAAAACAAGAATATCCAATATTCCTTGCCTTGCGAATTAGCTCATCTAGGAAGAGCTGACCGAACTCTCGACGGAGTGAGAAAATGCATTTTGCACGCGGTTTGGCAGGCACAAGGTCAGGGATGCAGCGCGGGGGCGATTGGCGTTTGCATCGGTGGTGATAGAACGTCTGGCTACGCCTGGGCAAAAGAACAACTTTTCCGAACTCTGGACGACACCAATCCGAATCCGGAACTCGCCGCACTCGAAGAATATGTGATGCGTGCTGCCAATACTCTCGGGATCGGAACGATGGGGTTTGGAGGAAACGTCACGCTAATTGGGTGCAAGGTAGGAGTGTTGAATCGCTTGCCTGCGAGTTTCTTCGTCTCTGTTGCTTACGATTGCTGGGCCTTTCGCCGCCTAGGAGTTGTACTAGACGCATCCACTGGGAGATCAAGCGCTGGCTCTATCGCGAGGAGAAGCCACCTCGTCCCATGAGTGCCGGAGAAGGATTCCATCTTACTGGCAAAGAAATCCGGCTTCAAGCTCCCCTGAGTGTGGAACAAGTACGACGGTTAAAGGTGGGAGACGTCGTACTTGTGAATGGTGAAATGTATACGGGTCGAGATGCCGTCCACACCTATCTCATGAAACATGATCCGCCGGTCAGCTTAGAGGGCACGATCCTTTATCACTGTGGCCCAGTCGTGTTGAAGAACAACGGGAATTATCGAATGACTGCTGCTGGGCCTACCACGAGTTTTCGGGAAGAACCCTACCAGGCCGAAATCATCAAGCGATTTGGCATTCGGGCCGTTATGGGAAAAGGTGGGATGGGAGCCAAGACTCTAGCTGGCCTGAAAGAATCTGGCGCCGTCTATCTGAATGCTATCGGCGGGGCCGCCCAGTATTATTCCCGCTGCATCGAAGAGGTAATCAACGTTTATCTCCTCGAATTCGGGGTGCCTGAGGCAATGTGGCACATCCGGGTGAAGGACTTTCCAGCCATCGTGACCATGGATGCTAACGGCAATTCACTCCACACAGACGTCGAAAAAGCCTCAGCCATCCTTCTGGCAAAGCTGGCCGACCCTGTCTTTCAGTGAATGAAGACCCCGGCACAGCCCACCCTGAACAAGGACAGAATAATTAAATGTCCCCCCTTGAACAAGGGGGGGACTTCAGGGGGGTTCATCACAACGTTTTTATTAACCCCTCGATGAATCTGGGAGTTAGTGCGATTTATCAGAGGGGAATGGCCTTGATTCCCCTCAGCTGGAGGGGAAGGCGCGAAGCGCCAGGGGTGGGTTATTCGATCCTTGACCCATTGATGAAACCGACTACCTCTTCACTGCTTTTCAAAAATTCTCCAGCAGCCATGCATTCGATTCAGAAGTGCCGAGTGTGAAGGCAAGATACCGTCCGTCGGGAGAAGGGATGGGATAGTCAATCCCCTGCCCTCGATTCGCTCCTCGCTTCCAAAGTACCTGGCTGTGGCCATCCAAGCCCGCATAGAGAATCAAATCTTTTGAATCTGAAGGGGGATGCTCCGCAAGGTAGATTCCCTTTCCATCGGTGGACCAGCCAGAGAATGTGTAGTCGCCAGTCAGGTTTTTAAAGGTGATTTCTTGAGCAGACCCTCCTGTCACTGAGCGGACACGAATCTGGAGGCCTTCCGGACCCGACTTCAATTTGTCGATTAATCGGCCCTGAGGCGAGAGGATACCCCTCTCAAAGTTCGGATAGTCTGACGATGGAAGCTTGTCGCCTCTGCCCTTTACTGGGTCGAAGGTGGTTAGGACCTGCTTCCCATCCACCTCCTCGGCGACAACACACAGCTTCGCCTCGCGGGCACAGGAAAAGTTCCTAATCTTCTCCCCGCTCAACACCAATTCTGGAGGGCCGCCGCCAACCGGAATCCGCATCAAGCGCGTCGCATCGGGGCCAGCCTTCTCTGAAACCAAGTATAGGATGAAGGCCCCATCTGGGCTGAGATTTGGGTGTGACTCGTTCTCCGGACTGACAACAATGGTTTCGGCCTCCGTCTGGCCAATGTCTTGTTTGAAGAGGTCCCGGTTTCCATTCCGGTTCGATTCGAAGAGAACCGCCCGGCTGTCAGTCGTCCAATCCCAAACAGCGTCATCGGTCTCCACCAGCGTCAAGCGCCTGGGATTCTTCATGGCTTTACCGCCGGGCCCAAGCTCCGCTACATATACATCAGTCTGAAGATTTGCTCTGAGCACTGCCAGCTGCTTCCCGTCAGCAGTAATACTGAGACTGCCGATATATACTGTGCTAAAGCTGGTCCACTCCGTGAAACGTCGAGCCTGGCTCAAGGGTCGGCCGGTCGCCGCATCGACCTTGATCTCCCAAAGATTAGCCGCAGTTAGCCCCTTCTCCTTCATGGAAAAGATGATTCTTCCATCTGGAGCCCAGCAAAAACTTTGAAAGCCTTCCCAACCGTAATCATACTCCAGGCCCGTTTTTGAGGGAAAAATGTTCGTGACCTGCTCTCCACGTAAATCACAGCTTTCGAGCCATTGGGCTTTATTGTAGTCGCGGACGTAGAAAAAACGTTGCCCATTTGAGGACCACACCGGGGCATAGTAGCCCTGGTTGGGCTGGGAGGAAGCCCGAATCCGGCGCGGCATCTCTCCATTGGCGCCCACCACCCAGATATCGGCGGTCTGCCGCTCAAGGTCGAAACGATTAAAGGCAACGAGCAATCCGTCAGGGGAAACAGAGGGGAATATTGCATGGTCCACGATCTTCTGTGGAGTGCCTCCCAGGATCGAGACGGACCAGAGGGATGTGTCTGACTGCTGAGTCGTCTGACCTTTCACTTGAATCCATCGTTCCTCGGCTCGGCTGAGCAAAAGCTTCGTTCCGTCAGGGAACCAGGAGACTGCCGCTGGTAAAACCCTTCCGGAAGGGGAATGGAACGCTTCTCCCCGGAGCGGATAACCTGTACAAACAGTTTCCCTTTCGAACAAAAGGCCAGGTATTTGCCATCAGGGGAGATTGCGGCAGACTCCAGCTGGGTTATCCCATTGAATACGAGGTGAGCGGTTTGACAGACATCTCCTTTGGTTTTTCCACTGTGTGCGCTGCCACACTCTCCAGAAGAATAAAGACTCCTATGATGAGAGCTAACAGAATTCCGACAGAAACTGAGCTGCCAAGCTCGGGAGCGAATCAGCCGTGACCAGATGTTCTGTGGCTGTGTTATCGATGGTTGCGTAATTAGGTAAGGTTGTCGACCGGCCAGCAACCTCATCTTCGGAACCCTCCTTCACTGTTTTAGGGATTGGCTGTAGCGTTGAGAGAGACGCTGCGTTCCCGGCAATCTCCCTGAGTCGGCGAGTTACTTCTGCGGCATTTTGCCAGCGTTCGGCTGGGTCCTTCTTCAAACAATTCTCCACCACCTCCTCTAGTTCCGGTGGGGTCAAGGGCTGTAGGCTCGTGACTGGCGGAGGTTCCCCCGTCAGGATCCTCACGATCACACTCGCCTTGCTCTCGCCGGTAAAGGCCTTTTTCCCGGTCGCCATCTCATAGATGACCGTCCCCAGCGAGAAAACGTCGGTTCGAGCGTCAGCCTCCTTCCCCTCTAACTGTTCCGGGGCCATGTATTCCAAGGTTCCCAGAATAATCCCTTCGGCCGTCAGACTCTTTCCTTCCGCCGCCAGGGCGACCGTCGTTAATCCCGACGGCTGCGGCTCAGCCTCCAGCTTGGCCAGCCCGAAGTCCAGCAACTTCGCACCCCGCGTGGTCAGCATGATGTTGCCCGGCTTGAGGTCGCGATGAATCACGCCTTGCGCGTGAGCCTGGGCCAGCGCGTCGCCAATCTGGAGCGCGTATCGCAACACTTGATCCACAGGCAATGAACCCTCTTTCAGTTGCTCGGCCAAGGTCTTCCCTTCCAGGTATTCCATCACCAGAAAATCGCACCCCTCGTATTGGCCAATGTCATAGAGCGTACAAATATGGGGATGGTTCAGATTGGAGATCGATCGAGCCTCCCGTTCAAAACGCTTGCGCAAGTCCGGGCGGGCTGACAAATGTGAGAGCAGAAATTTAATGGCGACGGGTCGATTGAGACGGATATCCACAGCCTTGTACACTTCGCCCATGCCGCCTGCCCCGAGCAAGAGAGAGAATCTTGTACGCGCCGATCTGCTGCCCAACCAGCGAACGAATCTGCTCTTTGACCAGTCCCTTGGCAGTCGAATGCAAGGCATTGCCTGCCAGGAACC
The DNA here is from genome assembly GCA_963810905.1 of uncultured Acidimicrobiia bacterium. Classification (GTDB taxonomy): domain Bacteria; phylum Acidobacteriota; class Terriglobia; order Versatilivoradales; family Versatilivoraceae; genus CAWBAT01. The sequence continues at coordinate 765,416 of CAWEPG010000002.1, forward strand.
TTTCGGCTTTGGGTTCGAAAGATAAGAGGGACTCAATCTCCCGGCGCAGATCCTCGTCTCCGCCGGTGGCGGCTTGAATGAAAGCAGCCCGCTCGTCTGGCGCCAGGCTCAGGGCCTCTTGATAAATCTGTTCGATTTTTTCCCAGTCAGAAGGCATGGCTTAATCCACCACAGCAGTAGCGACAGGCGTCCACGCCTGTCGTCCAAAGGCCCTCGCTGAAGGAGTGAAATTCCCCTCCGCCGGAGGGGAAGGTGCGAAGCATCAGGGGTGGGTTTATAACTTCAGCCACAAACCCACCCCGGGAGGCTGAAGCCTCCGCCCCCTCCCGAGAGGGGAATATCCCTCACCTCCAGAGAACAGGACCGAATTCTGTGTGGCCAATTTTGGCCTTCGGCCAATGGACAGGCCAGGAGGCCTGTCGAGCACAAGGTCTCGCAGGAGCTCGACCCTCCATAAGGGCGAATGGTTGGAGGTCGGAGCTCTGCGACGCCTAGATTGGTCAGCGACCGGCGTCCACGCCTGTCCAACCGCAGCGGTCTTGTGATGTTGCCGCAGTCACCCGCTGAAGAAGAGGAAATCCCCTGAAGGCGTGAAAAAATCAGGATTTGTATTGCCGTGTTTCCTTACGATTGAAAAAAATTAGCTGAGTGCGAACATTTTCATGTCATTGCTCCATCCCAACCCGAAGCTCCCTGCCAGCGAAGTGGGTTTGTCCCCCTCACCCGCGCCTTGGAAAGCGCGGAGCGCCGGATACTTTGGTTCAAGCTTGGCTAAATCTTGGTTTCCCGGTCCCTGTCCGACCGCAGCGGATCCATTGCTGAAGGTTGTAGCTCAAACAGGCCCACAACATTTCCAGCCCGACCTTCTTCAACCCCCGCAGGCGGAATTGCCGCAATTTCATTTTCTCTTTGATCCAGGCATTGGTGAATTCAGCCAACGGTGCCCGTTTCTTGTAAAGCTGCTGCGCCCGGGGTGTCTGCATCTTCTCTTGAAAGGCCTTCACTTCGGGGGCTGCCTCGATCCGGACCAGCGAACGCCCCTTTTTGGTTTTCGGACAACATTGCAACTGCAGGGCACAGGCCCGACAGGTCGAGGGCTTGGCCCGATAGCGATGCCGGGTCTGGAAAGGTCGGACTTCGCTTCCTTCATAACTCAACCGTTGACCGGCAGGACATTGATAGGCGTTCGGCTCCGGCTGATACCGAAACGCTTCTGGGTAGAAGGCTGGATCGAGTTGACGCCGTTTCAGCTGCTCCCGTCCCTTTTCCTTCCGATCTACCCAAGGGCCGATCAGGTCAATATCGTGCTGACTCAAGGCTACGACGTTGGCTTGCGAGATATACCCCCCGTCGACCAACATTTGTTCCGGTTTTTTCTCCAGATTGCTCACGATCTGCTCCACTGCCGGTTGCAGTTGGGCCACGTCGGTGGCCTCTTGGGTGACCGCGACCCCGACTACCATCCCGGCCTGCTCGTCGGTGGACAATTGCACGTTGTAGGCCGGAATAAAACCGTCGTGTCCGGTCCGCATGATCCGAGCTTCCGGATCACTCTCACTGATCCGTGCCGCCTCGGGCGATTGGTCCGGTTTGTTCCGTTGCCACTGGGCCAGTTGCCGTTGCGCCTCTTCCAGTCGTTGTACCCGTTGGCGAGCGGCTCGCTGCTGCGCCTGCTGGCGCCGAGCGCTGAGCTGTTCCGACCCGGCTTCGCTCAGCTGCTCCACCAGCTGCTGAGCCTGCTGCAAATGGCGCTCCAGCGTCCCTCCTCGACGGAAGCTCTTGTCCGAGGCCAAGGCCCGGATTTTGCAGCCGTCATGGGCCACTCGTTTCAGCCGAATCAGCTGCTGGCTGCTCAGCACCCCCAGCAGCTGGACAAACAGCTCCTTCAGTTCCGCTTCCCGGCTGCTGCGAAAATCCGAAAGCGTATGATGGTTGATCACTTCCAGGCCGGTCAGCCACTGAAAGGCGGGATCATAGCTACAGCGCTGCTCGATCTCCCGCGCCGAGCTGATCCCTTTGCTGTAGGCATAAACCCACACACTAATCAACAACTGGGGGTCCCAGGCCGGCCTGCCGGCTTGCCCGGCCACGGCCTCAATCTTCGCCTCGTAGCGGCTCAAGTCCAACTGTCCGACCAGTTGCCAGATCATCCGTGCCGGATGGCGCAGAGGGATCAGCTTCTCCACCTCCACCATCCGCAAGACCAGTTGGTCTCGGTTGGCGCTCTTCACCCGGCTCGTCGGACGAGCGGGAGGGTTGGGCGGAGAAAGCTTAGGAGCGTCCATGGGCCCCCTTGCGGGCAGCGGCGGCTGCCTCGATGCGCTTGATGACCAGCGTGTGCTTGTCTTCCAAGATCCATTCGATGGTCTCGCTCTTTTCCATCTCCAGGGCTTGGGCCAACGGGGCCGGGCAAATCAGGTAAAATTGCTTTTGCCCCTTGGCCCGCTCGATGACTTGAACTTTGGATTGATAACCCATGTGGTATTCTCCCTGTCAAAGATGGAGAAAGTATACATCTAGCGTTATCGCTAGTCAAGCTTTTTTCCGATTTTTTCACACCTTCCCTCCGGCGGAGGGGAATTAAGAAAAATTCCCCTTCAAAGGAGTTGCAGTGGGGTATCCATGGAACCGGTACTGGGTAACCTTTCCGACCAGGACATCCCCCCGCAGCCTACGGCTGCTCCCCCCTTCAAAGGGGGACTCTTGGATCCAACTAAGGAAGAGCATTGCCTGGACGACATCTCCTGTTCTCCATCTCGTGATACAATGTAGCTCCGTTCTCTCAATCCAGTAAATGGGGCTATCCTCACTTGATCTGCGGCACGAAATAGAATTTAAACGTGGACTCTAACCGCTCTTCTCGTCTGGTTTTTATTGATCTGCTGCGTGGGTTTGCCATCCTGGCGATGATTGAAACCCACGTCTTCAACGCCTTCCTTGACACTGCCAACAGGAGCCAGTCCTGGTTCACTCAGCTCAACTACTTTAATGGATTGGTTGCCCCCTCGTTCCTCTTTGTTTCAGGTTGGGTGTTCATCGTCGCAAGCCGGCGCAAAGTCGAAGATTTTCGAAAGTTCGGGCCTGCCTTCCGAAAGCAACTGTGGAGGATCGCCCAGATCTGGATCCTCGGATATTGCCTTCACTTCCCGAAGTATTCCTACTCCATTGTCCGTTACTGGACCAGCCGGGAAGACTGGCAACGGTTTTACACAGTCGACATCCTCCACTGCATTGCCATTGGCCTGCTCATTCTCCTTTTTGGCAGAATCTTCTTCCGCCGGGACGGGTCCTTTGAGTTCTTCTTGTGGGCAGTCCAGTCTCGCCATTGTCTTTGTGACACCTTGGATTTGGGAGTTTCGATTCCCTCATGGAGTCCCTGTACCTCTCGCGAGTTATCTTCAGGAAGGCCCCTACTCTTACTTTCCTCTTTTCCCATGGCTGGGGTTCTTTGGCATCGGCGCAGCTTGTGCCATGCGGCACTTACGATGCATTGAAGCAAAAAAGGAACGCCAATTCTTCCTGTATGTAAGCATGGCCGCTATTCTCCTGATCATCGCCGGCCACTGGCCCCACCTGCTTCACTTACAAATGTACTACGTCTCCAGCAATATCCGCGCCCAACCTCATTTCTGGGGAATGCGTCTGGGATATGTGCTGGCCCTGGTTGTGTTTTGTCGCTTGCTGCAACAAGCCGGATTTGTCGGGGAAGGCTGGTTACAAGTGGTGAGTCGCGAATCCCTGATGGTGTATGTGGCACATTTATTTCTTATTTATCGATTGCCTTTTCGGGGTGATACCGTGTACGACTTCTTTAGGCAATCCATGTCGGTTAACCAATGTATCGCGTTAACTATCGGGATGATTCTTTTGATGATCCTGCTGGCGAAATTCTGGAGTTGGATGAAGGCAAATCATTTGAAAACATTCCGCCTGAGCCTCTCAGCAGCTTGCGTTTTGATTGTCATCGGCTTCTTCCTCCGGTGAGTTTTTCCGGATCGAATGAAAGACAACACGGGGAGCACGAGAAATACAACTAGGAGACTAGCGCGAATGAACGCAAATGAACACAGGGAACAAGATTATTCTGATTGATCATCGTTCATCGTTCATTTTCCATTTGATGAGGCCTCAACTGGCCATTTGCTATCGTTTATTTGTTATCTTCTATTTCCTATTTTCTTCTAGTTTTTCAAATTAGATACATTTCGCGTTTATTTGCGTTCATTCGCGGCTAGTTTTTTTTCCGAATGATCGCTGCGAAGAATCCATCGCTGTTTGTTTCTGGAGGGAAGAGGGTCAGAAACCGGCTCCTGTTGAAAAGTGGCTTCAGTGGTCCTTCCGGAGGCAGGTCCACAAAGCATGCCGGCTGATTTTGGATCAACCTCTCGATCACCTGCTCGTTCTCCTCGGGTTCCAAGGAACAAGTCGAATAGACGAGAGTTCCTCCAGGTTTCAAATGGTTCACGGCATTGGATAGCAAGGCGACTTGCAGTTCCTGAAACTCTGCCAGTTGAGTCTGCCGGAGACGCCAGCGAATCTCAGGACGGCGCTGCAACGTCCCTGTTCCCGAACAGGGGACATCGACCAAAATCTTGTCAAAAAGGATTCTGAACGGAAGCAACCGGGTTGCGTCAGCAGCCACCCAGCGAAGGCACGGCCAGTGTTTGGCATGCATTTCCTTCCCTAGCCGAAGCCTTTTCCAGTGGAGGTCTGCGGCATAAACAATTGAGCGCCCTCCTTGCAAACGGGCGATCTCGGCGGATTTCCCGCCTAGGCCGGCGCACAGGTCTAAACAGCAATCCCCAGGCTCGGGATTGAGAAGGGAAGGAATGAGTTGAGAACCGGAGTCCTGAATGTGAATGGCATGTTCTCGGAACAGATCTGTCTTGTGCAGATCTCCCTCAATGACTTCAAGAATGTCGTTCGAAAGTGGATGGGATCGAACTTTGACTCCAGCCTCCGTTAACTTATCCATCAAAGCCGTTTGAGTTAAGTGAGGGGAATTGATCCGAAAGAAAGTGCGTGGAGGGGTGTTGTTGTGTTCCAGCAACCGTTTTGCAGGTTCCAGTCCAAATTGATGAATCCATCTCTCGACGAGCCATTCCGGGTGAGAGAACCGAATGCTGAGTCCACCTGCTGAGTCCAGAGGGAGTTCATGGATTCGTGTGAGGGCCTCCTGTTTGTCGATCTTTCTTAAGACGGCATTGACAAAACCGGCTGCAGACGCCAGTTTGGCGTGCTTTACGAGTTCAACGGACTCATGAACAATGGCGCGGGGAGGGACCCGTGTCAGGAAGAGGATCTGGTAGGTCCCCAGGCGGAGCGCCAAGAGAACTTCCGGGTCTAGCTTACTTAAACCCCTTTGGCTATGGGCGCTAAGCAACCAGTCCAGCAACTGACAATGGCGCACAACGCCAAAAACTAATTCAGTCGCTAATCTTTTGTCTTCCTCTTTCAGTCCTTGGGTTGATTCTGAATGCAGCAGCTCCGAAGCATATCCTTCCTCAAGCAAAATTTTCTTGAGGATTCGGAAGGCGGTGTGCCGAGCCGGCGAAATGGCCACGTCTATTTTCCCAGCGAAACAGGTTGATTCTTAGTGATTCGCAATCCATGGAGCATCTCCGTAGCAGAAATCCTCCTTCGATTCTCCAGCTGAACCTCGACAAGTCTCAAGAATCCCCGAGCACAAACGACAACAGGACCTTCCGACGAAGCCTGGACCAACGTTCCCGGAGAATGTACGTCAACTGAAACCTCTTGCGGAATTGCACTCCAGATGCGGAGGACTTGGCCATTGATCAAGGTGTACGTTCCGGGCCATGGATTAAAGGCTCTGATCCGGTTGTAAATTTCATGAGCAGTGGACTGCTCCCAGCGGATGAGCCCATCTTCTTTCTTAAGAGAAGGTGCATAGGTCGCTAATGTGGGATCTTGTTTCATCGGATGCAATTCATTGGATTCAAGCAGGTTGATTGTATGGAGGAGCAAATCTGCCCCGATTCCGGCCAGACGCCCTTGCAGATCAACCGCAGTCTCTTGAGCTGCGATGCGAACCCCCTCTTGAAACAGGATATCGCCGGTATCCATTCCTTGATCAAGTTTCATGGTTGTAACCCCAGTTTCGCTTTCCCCGTTCGCAACTGCCCATTGGACCGGGGCCGCACCCCGATATTTTGGGAGCAACGAGGCATGAAGATTGAAAGCGCCCAGCGGTGGGATCTCAAGCAGCCATTGAGGAAGAATCTTGCCAAAGGCTACAACCACAAAGGCATCGGCATGCATCTGCTGGAAAGTCTCTTTCCATATTTCTTCTTTGAGCTTCTCCGGCTGGTGGACCTGGATCGCATGCTGTTCGGCAAGGACCTTGACGGCGGGAACAGTGATTCTCTCACCGCGGCCAGCGGGGCGATCGGGCTGGGTAAATACGGCAACAATTTGGTGGGAGCTTCCGAGGAGCTTTTTTAAAGAAGGAACGGCAAACTGGGGGGTTCCCATGAAAGCGAGCCGCATCACCATTCCCCGGCGCGTACTTTCTTTCGGATCTTCCTTTTAATGATGTCGCGTTTGATGGAGCTGATTAAATCGATGAAGAGAATTCCATTCAGATGATCGATTTCATGAGCCAGGACCCGGGATAACAATCCCTCGCCTTCGATCACCGTTTCTTTGCCGTGAGTATCTTTTCCGGACACAACGACTCGGTAGGGGCGATGCACCTTGGCAGTGAATTCGGGGATGCTCAGACACCCTTCCTCTTCGTGTTGCTCTCCTTCGGCAACGATGATCTCAGGATTGACCAGAGTGATTAAATTGCCTTCCTTCTGCCCGACCGTGACATCCAAGACAATCAATCGCTTAAGGATCCCGACCTGGGGAGCAGCCAAGCCGACTCCAGGGGCCCCATACATCGTTTCAACCATATTCTTGGCGAGCCTTTCAAGTTCTCCATCAAAAACGGACACCGGTTCGCAAACTTTGTGCAAAATGTGATCGCCGTATTTACGGATAGGTAGAATCATTGCCCTGGGTACAATCTGAGCATCCTCAGAAGCCTCTCAATAAGGTGGAACTCAATTTGAAAATATAGCATCCGCGTTCTTCATTTCACAATTCTTTTTGGCTCAGGAAGCTTCCTTGACTAATTTTTTCGGATTCGATTACCATTCCCTCCCCTGCCCCCAGGGGGCTGGCCAATTCTTGCACATTCCCTATTCCTGAATGAATATACAAGGGTCGAAGTATCAAATAAAACAATCTCCAAAATTGTCGCTCTAATTAGCAAACAGCGATAAGATCTCCCTTCTCATGTACAGGTGAAATTCTCAACCAAAACCGCTATCCTAACAAGTGACTTTATTTAAAAAGCTGCATTGCTGATACTTTAAGTGCCCATGGAACCATTGACTAATAAGACAGCCACCTCATTGCAAGAAACGGTCCTTGTCGTTCAATCGTTCACTCTGATGGGTGTGCGCTCGATTCTCAACTTATTCAGCATGCCGATATATCTCCGTGAGTCCTTTGAACAAATGGATATTATCGGAGTTGGGTCGGTGGTGATTACGGCGCTGACTGGTTTTTTTACAGGTGCTGTCCTTGCTCTTCAAACCTCCAAGACTCTCTCTTCCTTTGGAGCCATTGCCTACACTGGACAACTGGTTTCCGTTTCACTCGTCAGGGAATTGGGACCTGTGTTGACGGCAGTGGTTGTGGCCGGGAGGATTGGTTCGGGGATTGCATCGGAATTAGGGTCCATGGTAGTGAGCGAGCAAATCCATGCGATGAGAGCCCTGGGAACGGATCCGACCCGGAAGTTGGTCACTCCCCGGGTGTTTGCTGCGATTACCATGGTGCCCGTCGTCACGATTGTCTGTGACATTGTCGGAGTCATGGGGGGGTTCTTTGTGGCCTATTTTCTTCTCGGAATCAATCCGGGCTTATACCTCACTTCCACCTACGAACAACTCAGTTATAACGACCTTATTCAGGGTTTAGTGAAACCACCGATCTTCGGATTCATTATTTCGCTGGTTGGTTGCTACTGTGGACTATCAACTTATGGGGGAACTCAAGGCGTTGGGCGATCCACAACCCAGTCGGTTGTTTCATCAATGATTCTGATATTTGTCACAGATTTTTTCATCACCCGGATTTTGCTGGCACTGCTTTGATATCATGAACCAAATGCCTTTTCAGGATACACTTCCCGCCATCGAACTTAAGAATGTCTCCAAGTCATTTGGGGATGCGCTGGTCCTAAAAAATATCTCCTTCAAGGTTCGTCGCGGTGAGACCAGGATTATCTTAGGCGGGAGCGGTTCCGGCAAATCGACTATCTTAAAATTGATTATCGGCTTGGAAAAACCAGATGAAGGAGAGATTTGGGTTGACGGAGAGGAAGTCTCTAATTTTTCAGAAGCTCGGCTGATGCCTGTTCGCCGAAAAATCGGAATGGTTTTCCAGGAGGGAGCACTTTTTGACTCGCTTTCGGTCGCGGAAAATGTGGCTTATCGACTGCATGAGCAAACCGATCTGGAAGAAGAAGAAATCGATTCCCTGGTACGAAAGACTCTGGGATTTGTGGAATTGGAAGACGCCTTTGAGAAAATGCCTTCCCAGCTTTCGGGCGGGATGCGCCGCCGGGCCGCGATCGCACGATCTTTAGTGGGGAACCCCAAGATCATGTTGTATGACGAGCCGACTGCCGGGCTCGATCCTCTGACCGCTCGTACGATTAATGAGCTAGTCATCAAATTGCGCGATCTCGAGGGAGTGAGTTCTGTCTTCGTCACCCATCGGCTCAAAGATGCGTTTACGATGGCTAACGAGTTCTTGGGCCACCGGGATGGGAAGCTGCGCTACATCAAAGAGGACGAGAACTATTTGTGTCTTTTGAATACCCGACTCATGATGCTGCGAGAAGGTGAAATAATTTTTGACGGATTTGATGAGGAAATTCGCAAAAGCCCGAACGAGTACATTCAGAAGTTTCTAGCATAAGGAGGAACCATGGCAAGAAAGAAGCTGGCTTGGGCTGAGTTGAGGGTTGGCGTTCTCGTCATTGCGAGTTTCACAATCCTCATCATCGCCTTGTTGGCCATCAGCGGAGGTGCCGGTTTCTTTACCCCTCGGTACCAGCTCAAGACCTTCTTCTCGAGCGCCGACGGCGTGCGTAAAGGCTCGTTAGTCTGGATCGCAGGGATCGAGGGGGGAAATGTAACAACGGTGAACCTCACCTCCTCTCCCGACCCGAATCGTGCTGTCGAAGTCATTATGCAGATTCAGAAAAAATTTGAACCCATGATTTGCGAAGATTCGGTGGCAGTGCTCGGTTCCATCGGGCTTCTCGGCGACAAATATATCGACATCTCACGAGGGACAGCAAATTGCAAACCCCTCTTGCCCAACGGCGAAGTGAAAGGCTCGTCAACCGCTGACATCAAGCGCATCATTCAAAACAGCAATGATCTGGTCGCCAACCTGGGGGACTTGGTCACAAAAATCAATCAGATCACCCAAAAGATCGATCAAGGGCAGGGGACAATTGGAAAATTTATCAATGATCCCGCGCTGTACAACAATGTCAATACAACGGTCTCTGAGGCTCAACATCTCCTGCAAGAGATCAAATCGGGAGATGGGACAGTGGGTCGGCTCATTTCTGACCCAAAGTTGTATGATCGCTTGAACGGAACTCTCAGCCGTATGGAAAGCACCATTGCCATGGTGGAAAAAGGGGAAGGAACCTTGGGCAAGTTCTTACGTGATCCTGCGGTTTACAATCGAGCGGAATCCTTGCTCACCCGGATTGATACGGTCGCGGGGCGAATTGAAAAAGGAGAGGGATTCCTCGGCAGGATATCAAAGGATGACTCACTTTACATTCAGTTTCGAGACGCCACGAGCAAATATGCCGCCTTGGCCGACAAAATGAACCAAGGGGAAGGCACCTTAGGTAAGTTGTTCGTGGATAATTCACTCTATATTAATTTGAACAATGCGGCGAGTGAGCTTGTGAAGATGCTCTATGATTTTCGACAGGATCCGAAGAAGTTCCTGCGAATCAAGATTGGGCTGTTTTGAACGTGGCTCGTTGGTGTTCCTTAAGACATCTCATGAGGGCATCCACGACGTTGGGGTCAAACTGCTTGCTCTTGGCTTCGAGCAATCGCCGCTGGGCCTCCACCGAAGCCAGGCCTTTTCGATAGGGCCGATCGGAAGTCATCGCGTCGTAGGCATCGACAACAGCGACAATACGGGCTCCAATCGGAATCTCATCTCCTTTCAGGCCTCGGGGATAACCGCTTCCATCGAAGTTCTCATGATGGTAGAACATTAATTCCCGCGCTGGCGCCAGACTCGAAATTCCATTTAAGGCGTGATAACCATAGTGCACATGCTGATGCATGCGAACATACTCGTCGGAACTCAAGCCCTCAGGCTTCATCAGTAAATCCTCAGGGATAATGATCTTTCCAATGTCATGGAGCAACGCCGCCAGCTTGATATTGTACAGATCCTCTCCGGATAGGTTGAGCTTGTGGCAAACATCTTCAGCCAGGGATAGAACCGTCAGTGAATGGCTCTGAGTTGCAGGATCGCGAATGGCCAGAAGGTTGATGAGAAGCTTCACCGTCTCGAGGAAAGAGTCATGCAACTCCTGCTGCAGACGCCGGTTCTCCAATTTGAATTCGTGGGCAATGAAAACGTTATCGATGACGTTGATCAGTTCTCGATGGCCAAAGGGTTTTATCAGATAGGCAGCCAGCCCCAAGGCCATGAATTCCCGTTTTTCGTCATTGCTCAAGGCCCTACCGGTTAGGAGAATGACAGGGGTCTCACGGATTTGTTGATAACGCGGCTCTTGTACCAAGAGCCGGAATGTTTCGACTCCATCAAGTCCAGGCATCCAATGGTCAATGAGAATTAATCCGGGCTTAACTTCGATTGCCTTGCGAAGCCCTTCTTTGCCATGGACAGCCCCAACTACCCGATAGCCTGCCTGCTCAAGCATGAGGCGAGACATTTCCAACATCGATTCTTCATCATCAATTACGAGGACTGATTTGGGCTGGGGTTCAGGCTTGGGATCCATTGGGCCATTTAAGTGCAAACTACTGATATACTATAATTTAGCCTATTCCAACTGGTAGATCAACAAGAATATAAGATCCGTGGCTGTCAGATTGGGAACTTCGAAATAGGACCTGCTTTGACAATTTGCCAGTTTGAATTTATGATTTCAGATCATTGATCAGCATCCATTTAGCTTATCGAGCCGGGGAAATGCTATGACCATACAAATCAAAAAGAAATTGGAAGAAAAAATTCGCACGCTTGAATTCGAGCTGAAGAATGAGTTGCCCAAAGAACTCAAGAAGGCAGCCGCTCTCGGTGACTTGAGCGAAAATGCCGAATACCAGTCTGCGAAACAACGTCAAGAGATCGTCAACGCAAACCTGGCTCACTTGCGCAAGCGGCTCTCGGAGGTGGCTCTAATGAACTTTGACAAGATCCCCACTGACCGGGCTTCCTACGGGTCTACCCTGGTTCTTTTTGACACTCAAAAAGCTGCCGAAGTAACCTACAAGCTTGTCTCGGTTGAAGAGTCCGATATTCAAAAGGGATTGATCTCAACAACCTCTCCAATTGGGAAAAGTTTGTTGAATCGACGAGAAGGAGATATCGTCAAAGTTGCAACTCCCGGCGGTATGAAGGAGTTTGAAATCTTAAGGCTTAAAACGATCCATGAAGAAGACGAAGAAGTCTCCGAATAGCCGATATGTTTAGTCAATACATTGGAAAGATCTGCAGGGCAGTCCTTGATATCATCGTCAGAACGGCCGCCGCTTTTAAGATCCATCCTAATTACCTGACCTTGATTGGATTTCTCACCACTATTTTCGCGGCCTTCCAATTGGCTAAAGGGAGGTTTCTTAATGCCGGTTTGGTAATTATTGGAGCCGGGATCTTCGATATGCTGGACGGACGTGTGGCTAGGATCACAAACAACGTGACGCGCTTTGGGGCGTTTTTTGATTCCGTGTTGGATCGCTACTCAGATATCGCGATTTACCTTGGCCTTATGGTTTATTATTCCAAAGGACAGAGGATTTCGTACGTCATCCTCTCTGGCGTTGCCATGATGGGTTCTCTAATGACGAGCTATACTCGGGCTCGAGCTGAGTCACTTATCCCTTTATGCAAAGTTGGATTCATGGAACGGCCAGAACGACTTGTCCTTCTTATCATTGGTATGCTTGCTAATCGGATGGCTCCAGTTCTTTGGATCATCGCTTTTTTTTCAAACATGACTGTCATTCACCGCATCTTTTTTACCTGGAAAGAGGCGACTAGGCTCGAGCAAGAAATCTGCGACAGCGGCAAAGATGTTAAATCAAAACAGTTTGCCGGAACGGCCTCTTTCCGCTAGCCCCTCCTTCCCCCAAAAATCCAAGTATCTACTTCGCTAAACCAGGGGCATCCGTCAAAGACCCGGCTAGGGTCAGGATATGCCTTTTTTCCTTGCAGTGTCGCTTTGATTGGTGTAAATTTCGCAGATTCAAAGCGTTTGTCTGTATCAAATTTACCCTTCCGGACAACATGGATCAAAAACCCCTCTCCACGCTCGAATACTACGATTTACAGAGCGATTCCTATGATCAAATGATTTCGTGGCCCAGTCGTATTGCCACGGAAGGCGTTTTCTTCAAAAAACTTGTAAACGATTATAAATTAAAGAGTTCTCTTGATGTTGGCTGTAGCACAGGTTTCCAAGTGATTATGTTTCGCAGGCTGGGCCTGGATGCGGTAGGGATCGACGCCAGTCCCAGAATGATTGAAAAAGCTCGAGCAAATTCAGTCACTTGCGGTGTTACAGTCGAATTCATCTTGGGTGATTTCATGGCTATGTCGAAGCGATTCTCGGAGGGTTTCGACATTATTACATTCTTAGGGGATACATCCTCAGTGTTGAAATCGAACAAGGAGATTAAGAAGACCTTCCAGGAAATTTATAAGTGTTTAAATCCAGGTGGCTTATTTGTTTTGCAAACGAGGAATTACGACCACATCCTCAAGAATCGCATGCGGTTTATTCCCCCTACTTTCTCTCGTAATGGCTCTGAAGAGACTCTCTTCTTCCGCTTGCTTGACTATGGGCCAAAATCAGTCAACCTAAATCTTGTAAAATATCATTGGCATGAGAATCGATGGGAGACAACAGTTCAGACTACAGCCATTCATCCTCACTTCAAGAAAGAAATTGAGAAACCACTCAAATCATTGGGATTCAGTAAGATATCTTGTTATCGAAATTTCAATTTTGAGGATTACGACCCGAATGGGCAGGACTTGATCATTGTGGCTGAAAAGAAGGGAGTTCTGAAAGGGAGAACGATTTCTGCCAGATCTGAAAAGCCGAAGAAGGAAACTGCCTTACCCAAGACCACTCGTCCAAAGATCTCTAAAGAGAAGGTTTCCCAGAAGAAAGGCCCTCACACCGCTCGGAAAAGAGGAAGACCACCAAAAGGCTCGCGTTAACGTCTTTAGGTTCCAGCCCAAACATCCATTCAGCCTCTAATAAAATCCAAGCTAGACGTGTTCAGCCGTGGTAAATCCCTGTAACTCCTCTCCATTCTCCGTCTTAAGTATTTTTGCCCTTTTGTTGGATGGATTGGATGCCTGGTTAACAGGTCTAAGGACTGCAACAGAAGCCAGAACATCTTTGTAAAGAGATGTAACGACGAAAACTTCTCCTGAGTCTTCATTCTTCCACATCTGGCCTATTGTAACTTTCTTAATATTCATCAGAAAATGGCGATTGAGTTATTTCATTTAGCTTTGGATTAAAGTTGGCGGAAGATCCTTCTGCTGTCATTCAATAGAATCGGATAAGGATGCCCTTTGATTAGTGTTTTTTTAAAGTTCCTGTAGGAGCTTGCAAATATTGATACAACCTTGCCCCAGTTCTGCATCTCTAATTTAGCGGATAGCAAGCATTCATGCTTTCCAAGAGACATCTGGGTCTGACCTTGGCCGCATCAGAATGAACAGACCAAGAATCACTAGTTTAAAATAAGATGCGGTGCTAGTATCAGAAGTAGATAAATCCGGTTTGAGTTGCAGGAGTGGATTAAGGAGTAGACTTCATGAAGACGTGGAAAACACTAGTCGTGCTTGTTCTCTTGTATGTTCTCTGCCTTTCTCCGAGCAATTTCTTGCTCTTTGCCGACAGCCAGAAAAAGAACTCGGATGTGGACGAGATCGGGAATCGCAACATAAACAAGGGAAACTTGAACATGATCTCAATTGAAAAAGAGATCGCCTTGGGTAAATCTTTGGCCCAGGAAGTGGAAAAGTCTGTCAAACTCTTAAACGATCCCGAGATCAACGAATACGTCAACCGTGTGGGTCAGAACCTCGTTCGTAATTCCGACGCAAAGGTCCCTTTCACGATAAAAGTGGTGGACTCCGATGAGATCAATGCCTTTGCACTTCCCGGAGGGTTTTTCTATGTCAACTCGGGATTGGTTACCGCTGCGGATGAGGAATCGGAACTTGCCGGAGTCATGGCACATGAAATTGCTCATGTGGCCGCTCGCCATGGTACTGAGCAGTATACAAAGGCAACAATCGCTCAGTATGCGACTATTCCCTTGATCTTCATGGGTGGGGGATTGGGTTACGGACTTTACCAGGCCGCAGGATTTTTGATTCCCTTGAAGTTCCTGCAATTCAGCCGCTCTGCCGAAACAGAAGCGGATTACCTTGGCCTGGAATACATGTACAAGACCGGCTATGATCCTACGGCATTTGTTTCCTTTTTCGAAAAGATCCAGGCTCAAGAGAAGAAGAAGCCGGGAAAGCTGGCCGTAGCGTTTTCGACTCATCCTCCAACTCAGGACCGAATTGAGAAGACTCAAGCGAATATCGCAAGTGTCCTTCCCAACCGGGATCAGTACATTATCAACACCTCGGAATTTGACTCGATCAAGGGCAAGCTCATTGCTATGGAGAACCGGAAAAAACCTGCCGACGGCGAAAAATCGAATAAACCTACCTTAAAACGCAGGACGAGCGGGCAGACTGATGATGCCTCCGATGAACCGGCAACAACGACTACCGATACTGGAGATGATCGTCCGACACTGAAACGACGGACTGATTAAGAATTACAATTGCACGGTAAACAGAAAAAGGCAGCCACTTTGGCTGCCTTTTTTTTTCTCATTCCGTACCTTATTACGAACAGACTACAGTTTCTTCACCTCTTCCGTGTAATACTTTCTATAGAGAATTTCCCACTCCAAGCTGCCCTCCGGAACACTTTTCTTCATCGACTCGATCTTTCTCTTAGCTTCCTTGTCAATCGCCTCTTCTTTTTTGAGTTCTTCGTTAATAATCTTAACAATTTCAAGTCGGATGGTGTTCCGATCTTCGACGAACTCAACGTCATCTAGCTTGACGAGTTCCTCCGTGACGAGATGTGAAAGTCGATTGATTTTTTCGCGAGAAAGTCGCATCCGAGTCTACAGAATTACTTTCTTTTCCTTGATTAATTTGTTCTTAACGGCCTTAAACATTTCCTGATAGGAAATTCCCGTCCTTCTCATTTCGTCGGCATAATCCTTCAGGATGCCTCGAACTTCTTCATTAACCTTGTCTTCCTGAGACATCTCTTCCTCTAGAACAGACAAGACCTGTTCCTGTAACGAAGCCGGTGTTCTAAACTCAATCATTTCTCTCTTGATCAGTTGATCAACGATTCTTTTGGAAAGATATAGAATGAATTCTTTCTGCAGGCTCATTTTCGGTGGGAAACTTTTTGGCGGGGCCGACGGGACTCGAACCCGCGACCTCTGACGTGACAGGCCAGCGTTCTAACCAGCTGAACTACGACCCCGCAATTTTCGGTTAGCAATGGTGGGCGGTACTGGGATCGAACCAGTGACCCCATCCTTGTAAGGGATGTGCTCTCCCAGCTGAGCTAACCGCCCTAGGAGGAGCACCTTCCTGATTGATTCGCAAAGGAATATACACTGCCCACCTTTAGAGTGTCAAGGAGAAAGGCCGATGGGAAGCCGCTCAGCAAGCACCGTAACCCCTGATTACAAGAGGACTCGAAGGGTTTACTTTTCACGATTTCGACTCGACCATTCAATTCACAGAATCCCGTGCTAGTCGTCGCCTCGTTTAGAATCGTGGCCGTCAGAGTTATAATATTTCAACTGAACCACCTGGCCTGCCTAGTGACAAGGAACCTTTTATGCCTAATCAACTGGCGCGGGTTGATCATTCGACAATTTGTTGGGTCTCGCCTAACTGCCAAACGAGTAAGAATACTTCCTCACCACTCTAAACTTCAGGCTCTTACGGAAGCAGCACGTCGCAGATATTGCCGAGTTGATTTTTGACTCTACTGTTTTTTGAGACCTGTAAGGAGAGAAGCCGCGGACCCGGAAATCGGGTCCGCGCTTACATGAGAAGGCTTGCAACGGAAGAGCAATAAGAAATTAATTGGTGCGGAAGGCGGGACTTGAACTTTTCCAGCTCATTGATAACAGTTAAGTTGTTGATTTCACGAATAGGTAGAAACGCTAGAATTGATAGAAAAGCCAGTTGTACACACGTATTACACGCGCAGAATAGATTGGGAATCTGCTAATTATTTGTCAGCGGGCCGAACTCCAATATTTCTAAGTCGTCATCCGCCAAGATTTCCCAATTTCCGCACTGGGAACTGCATATGTGATTATTAGAGAGCTTATTATCTGCGAAAGCTTTTGCTTCTTGATTACCTGACTTCGTAAAACCCATTACAGCAGTGCCTGGAGAGAATAATATGTCAACAGTCCAATTACCGTTGTCTTTTTCACGGATGATTGCCTTGCTTTGGTTTGAGTGGCGGCGTATCTCTGGGGGAGCGTTCAGGCTCTCCAATTCGGAAATCAGATCTTTTATCTGCGTTTTAATATTGGCATAACACACTTGATTTGTTGCAATGTTCTCGAGGTCTGACTGAGACAATTTTTCCGTACGCATCTTAAGCTTCCAGTCATAGACCAAATCGTCCTTCATCAACTCTACATTTTGATTCGCTGTTGGCTTATTTGAATTAAGAGATTTAAATAAGTATTTCACGATGCATTGACCATAGTCTGCGTCATTCTCAATTTCAATGAAATGGCCCTTTTTAATTTTGGAGATAAAATCTTGGAGTGTAGAGAAGATTTCCTCTGGCGCATTGATTTTCAAGCCATATTTCCCCAATTCTGGCATCCTCCACACTAAATCCGGCCTAGCTTCTACAAAATCATCGATCTTTTTAACTTGATCTCCATCCAACAAATCTTTGTCCTGATCATAAACCCAGAATACCGCTCTTTTTTCACTCATTGGATTCTTCCGCTCCTTTTATCCTAGGGATTAGAAGGGTTTATTGAGGAAAGTATAACAGTACAGGGTAGAAGGAGGAAGTGATGCAAAGTTTATGGGCCGAACTCCAATATCTCAGATGCGTTCCCCGTGAAGATCTCCCAATTTCCGCATAGGGAACAGCAAGAATGATATTTGGAAAGCTCATTATCTGCAAAATCTTTGGCCCCTTTTTTAGTTGGTTGTGTGAATTCAAATATGGCATTAGTTGGAGAGATTAATAGACCTACAGACCAGCTACAATCATCTTTTTTACGAATGATTGCTTTGCTACCGTACGAGTGGAGCCGTATCTCGGCTGTGGCTTCTTTTTCACTCATTAGGTTCCTCTTCTCCTTTCATTCTCAGGATTGGAAGTGATTTGTTGCGGAAGAGCCTTGGCATGGAATCGCCAGGGTATTTAGTTCTGTAATGAGCCTATTCTTGTACCAAGTTTCAAACGTCCGTTTTCATCGTGAATCATGCCTTCGTATTGGAGCTGACCTACGTGTTCTTTGATCCTCTCCTCAGGGATCCAGTGTAATTTCACTAACAAGAAATCCAAATGAATGCCCCGAGGGCCAAAATTGCTGATTATTTCAAATACCATTCGCTTTTCTCGATCACCTTCAAGTTCTCGCTTTTTGTTAAACGAGCTTAAGAAATTTTTCCAAAACACGTGACTACTTGATTGAAGGTCTCATGGGTTTACCAAAGAAAAGAATGCATGATTAGTGTCAAAAAACGAGTCTACCAGTAATAGGACTGGTCTCTAACTAAAATGCCGAATATGGCAATAAAATATTACCATTTAATGGCCCAAAATAAATCCGATATTTTTTACGAATTTGGCATTATTTTTCATTCCCTTCATGTCAGGCGGAAAGGTAAAGATTAGTTGGTCAGACAGGCTTAGGGTCGATTCTTTGCGGTTCTATACTTTTCTGCGGAAATTGTTACGCGGTGTAACATCGATGAGAAGCATGACAGACTCTCTATTTATCCGATCTACTCAAATGAGAACTCTTACAGATCGGGCATCTCTTTGCGTAGAAGGGAAACTGAAAAAGCCAAAGTCCAGAAGTCAATATTGTAAGTATGATTGTTCCAACCTCAATTTCGAGCTTGGCATTAACTAGTCTTTGGCACGGGTGACAATATAATCTTGCCATGATCTTAAAGTGTTAGCGAAGAATTTTCCTCATCAGTCAAAACCAAGCTACAACGCCCTTATTAAGCCACTATCAAGCAAGTATTCAGTCATATTTCCCCACTCACAAGAATAGGACCATCGGCAACATGGGCAGAAAAGCACATTATCTGATTTTCCTGATGGGCGTATGTTATTACACTAGCGTTCTATTAGGACCAACCTTTTTTCTGGGTGCCACCTCCAACGCTGACCAGACCCAGCAGAACGAAAAGGCGGCAGCCGAGGATAAACCATTGTGCTATCGGTGTCTTGTTAGCGAACAAAATCTGGTTTTGTCCTCGACATGTTTTGCTTAATCATTGAACCCTAAATTACCGATCAATTGAGATACGGAGAAGTTGTACTTCTTATGGCAGAGTTAAAAGAGCTCATGCAACAAGCCAAATCCAGCTTGCAGGATTTGGACCTCCTTCTGCAAAAGATGAAGGACCTGGACACCGTATCGTCCGAGCAAATGGCACCCGGGCGAGAAGAGGTCCAAACTTACCTTGAAACGATTATCAAAGCGATTGAAGAATTGCCTGACCGTCTCGGTCAGAAAGCGACCCTTAAACAATCAGAGAGCAGGAACATTCATCTTCAAATGGAGAAAGTTCGGGTAAAGATCGAACGCGCCATAGACGAGCTGAATGCGGTCCTCAAATGTAATCCTCTAGAACTTAGCCAAACCCAGAGTCGGTGGCAAGAACACGATCTGAGTAACGAAGCCCCGGTTAGTGAATACTTAACTAAGGGTAAATTCCTTCTCCAAACCAACCATTACGAGGACTGCCTTGAACTAATGACCCTTGCTTTGACTGAACATCCCGGGACTGAGGAAGTCCGAGAGTTAGCTATTGAGTGCCGAAGGCGAATGGAAGAGCAGCAACTCCAAGAAGAATTGGTCATTCATCTGGAGGACCTTAAGAAAGAAGCGATGGACCAGTTTGATAGGGAACAATTCCAGGAATGCGCTAAGACGTTTGCTTTTTTGTGTCAACTTGATCCCAATGATCGAGTTTTCCAGGACTACCTAAAATTGAGTCAGCAGGAGATGGAAAGTGTCGCTTTGCAGGGTGAAAACTCAGCACCCCAATTTACCACGCCAAACACATTGACAATTCCTGAGGCCTTATCGAGTTCGACCGGTTCAGAGATTGCTTCTTCTGAACCTTCTATATCCAATAAAGAATTCGGCATTGCAGATCAGAACCAGGAGAAGAATGTTGAAGGTAATGATAACTCCTTAGTGAGTTCTCCCCAGGAAAAGATCTCTGATGGAGATGCCGTTAAGCATTGGACTTCAACAGTAATTAACTGGAAAGCATCGTCCGCGATAGGTTTCCTGATCGCTCTTGCTCTAATTCTGGGCGCACTCAAGCTTCTGAAATCAGAAGCAAACTCGGGCGGCGCCATGATTGTTCAGTCCGAGCCTTCGGGTTCCACGGTTTTTGTTAATGGAGTCGTTCGCGGCCAAACTCCTCTAATACTGCAGTCTCTCGAACCTGGAATTTATGAAATTCGAATCCAAAAGGACGGACATCTCTCCTATTCCAGCAGGATCACGCTTCAGAAAGAGGAACCTAGCTTGATTTCAGGGCGACTGGAAACTTGGCCAAGTCAACTGATCTCTGAAAATCCCCCCCCTTTAACTCTCAAATCTCTTTCTGCTGAGGGAAACCTCATTGATTCGCTTGAGGTATGTCAACGCATCCTGAAGCTCAATCCGAAGAATCGAGCAGTGAACAGTCTGAGAATGTCGATACGGAATCAGCTTCTTGAGCAGATTGACGAAACTGTGAACGGTAATCGTTGGAAAGAGGCTCAGGAGAGAATCAACGCATTGCTAAGAGTCTCTCCCGCTGATCAACGAAGCCCTGAAGCGGTTGAGACTTGTTAAAGCTAAACTTCAATTAAATCAGAAGACAACGGTCAACGCAGGCTCCTCCAACAATGTACGGGTAGAGGAGCTTAAACGGCAGACCTTGTCGGCCATTGCTTCCGCTAACTATTTTCCACCTCGTTCCGGAAATGCTCTTGAATTTATCAAGAACCTGAAACAGCTGGACCCCCAGAGCTCCTTTGCTGAAGACAAACTGGCTCTGATAAGGGGAAAAGCAAGCAGTCAGGCACAACTCATGGTTAAGGCTGGAAATCTCGAAGGTGCGAAGATCTTGTTGCGACAACTCGAAACTTACTTTCCTGACCAATCAGAGCCCGGCGTCTTGAGGGAACGCTTAAGATCTCAAGAACTAGCCGTAGCAGAGGTAAACGCCTCCGTTTCGAAGGCAGAGGCCGCACTGGAATCGGGACATTTCATATTGCCGTTCAATGAGAGCGCTTTCTCTCTGAGCAACCGGGTACTGGAGCTCGATCCAAACAATCGGAGAGCCCAATCCATCAGGAAGGACAGTCTGGCTCAGGCACTGGTTCAAGCTAAAAGTTGGACTAAGGATGGAAGATATGATGAAGCTCGCCAAGTTTATTTCACTGCGTCACAAATCCTCAGCACCCACAAAGACCTACCCTTCTCTGCTCTGGAAATCCGAGACCAACTTGAGCGTTTAGAATTCGTGGCCTTTCCAGTGATTCATGACCACACTCTTGGAAGTTGTAAAGGGACCTTGAAATTCAATGGCTACGTGATCGCATTTGTCCCAACGGGCGGCTCGAAAGATGGTTTCGTGCAGAATCTCTCTGAACTTGAGCAACGCGAATTTGGGGACAAATTAAAACTACATCTCAAAGGAAAGACTTATCGATTCAGCGCCGGGGGAGTTGAAGGTAAAGAGGAAGGCAGACAGAAGTTAAAAGAAATCTACGAAAGACTGAGCAAATTAATTGAAAAGTAAGGATGAGGTCACAGTCCAATGGGGATTTTCAAGAAGAGTTTTCGGTTCGATTGCTGGAAAGTCGGGGGAGTCGACAAATTCTTCCAAAAACGTTTTCGCTCCTTCGTCGGAAGTTATTGTTGGCACTCCAGAGCCCCCACCGTCTCTGTCATCTTCCACCCAATAGCTGATCCGGCGCAGAACACCTGCGATTTGCTGCTGGTCTTTCTGACATAAGTTAATGCAGCTTTACTTTCACAGTTTGTGTACCGTCCAGGTGATTTCTCACTTTCATGATTTGCCCCCGCATCCAATTGCTTTCATGATCGTAAAACTGGACTTCGACTAGGACATTCTCTTTTACAGGACGCCACATAGAAAGGCATAGTTCACTGTCATCAAAAGCAATTAGCTGTGCGTTCTCTCTGAAGAAAGCCCCAAACATATCTTTACCCCGAACCCTGATGTCCAAATGCTTCTCGGGTGTCATTGTGCTCCTTCCTTCATTGAAAGCCCCTAATTGAATTGCAGACACATAGGTCAAGTTCCGTGCCAAACAGCGAGGTCAACTCTGGACTATATATTAACTCATTTATTTTCAGATAATTGCATGATTCATCGATGTATTTTCCCTTTGGGAGGATTCAAAATGTGGAAAGGAGTTGCAGTAACGGATGTCCACATTTGAGAAAAGAATTGGGACTTTGGAGCGGGTTAAGTCATAAATCTAGCGAGTTTTGCAGGAATCTTTTAGTATATCACCCCAATGTTATCAAAATAAGTCGAGAGAGAGAACAAGAGGTCAGAGATAGGTCGCCCCGTGGGACGGCCAAAAAGTATGGCTCAGCGATAAGTATGATCAGGGATTGCGAAAGCCATTCATTGGCCACAGGCAAGCCCCAATACAAGTAGGGCTAACGGTTATTTCCCCTGAAAAAGGCAAAATGATCCGGAATCTTCTGGGGAATCAAATCCAGTGTCCGAGGAATCCATTGAACTTACTTGCCCCTTAGCTTTGGTATTGTCCATGCAAAGTTCACAAGAGTAAATTTCTGGCCGATCATTCCTGAAATGCTCCACCAGTCGCAACTCTCCATCCTTTTTAACTTAAGAGCCAGAATTAAGTAGATACCTGCCAGAATGCCCGACGCGTTAGTCAATGGAGGTGGCCATGAAACGGTTGGCCCCCCTCGTAGTTCTTTATAACTTTTCAAACCGTGGCCTGCACCAACGAAAGATGGAGACTCCGTTCTCAATCGCAGAGAAAACTCTTGTCTGGCTCCCTATGGTGAATTCCAGCAGCGTGGGAGTGGGTGTTTGGAAATTATTGGAGTAGTGCAATGGAAGAGTATGAACAGCATGAGGTAGAAGGATGAACCACGGAGGGATGGCAGGTCCCCTCAACTTGAGACCTCCTATTCTTGTAATGGTCCTGATCCAGTATTGCCTTGACTACTATTTTTCTGGACCTCTCGGCCACTGTATAATAAATTGATCCAAAGCAGACCTAATGTAGATCGGATTGGCTACACGAAGGACTTCAGGCTTTAGTGGTAAATACACATGGGTTCCCGTTTTCGCGGTGTACATGAACAGCCTGCCGTCAACAATGCGTATCAGCTTCAAAGAACAAAGCAGCATCACCGATCCGTAGGCCGGAATACGCCATTTTTTTTGTGTTTGTAAACTACTGATTTTATTGATTTAAAATGGTGCGGAAGGCGGGACTTGAACCCGCATGGCTTGCGCCGCCACCCCCTCAAGATGGTGTGTCTGCCAATTCCACCACTTCCGCAAATCCTAAAGATGTTTCGTGGTATGTATTCCGTCTAAGGCTTGGACTTAGGTTGAGTCTGACTGGGCTGTTCAACGGGTGCCACTGGATTTTGCACCGGAGGTACTGGAGCTTTTCCTTCTGAAACGGGCGACGATTGCTTTGCCGGAGGAGTCGAACCTTGCATGAGTGAACTGCTCCTTCCCTTTGACGTAATCAAGGAAAGGGTCAATGATGTGAGCATGAACACAATTGCAGCGCCCGTCGTTAGCTTTGAAAGAAACGTGGCGGTGCCACGGGCTCCAAATGCCGTCTGTGATCCGCCTCCACCGAAGGCACCTGCCAGATCGGCGCCTTTTCCGGACTGAAGCAGCACGACCAGGATCAGAATCAGGCAAACAATAACATGAATAATCGAAATGAGTATAGACATGAAGCCTCTTAGGATAAATTTATCGAGCCATCAAACCCAGTTTTCACTGAGTCGGAAGATAATTGACTATAGCCGCAAAAGAATCGGGCTTTAAACTTGCCCCTCCTACCAGAGCTCCGTCGATATCTTCTTTTTCCATCAGACCCCGGATATTTTCGGGTTTTACACTCCCACCATACAAAACACGTAAGTGAAGGGCATTTTCCGGGCCAAAAAGCTCTTTGGCAAACCGCCTTATCAATTGGTGAACTTCAGCTGCCATCTCTGGGGTAGCAGTCCGACCCGTCCCGATTGCCCAGACCGGTTCGTAGGCAATGACTATACGGGAAAAATCTTGGGGTGTCAAGCCGGCAAACCCTTCTTGAAATTGGGTTTGAATGACTAATAAGGTCTCATTGGATTCCCTTTCAGCCAAGATTTCGCCAAGGCAAACGATGGGGGTCAAATCGGCCTCGAGCGCCGCACGAATCTTTCGATTGACCGTTTGATTGGTCTCGCCAAAGTACTGCCGCCTTTCAGAATGCCCAATAATGCAATACCGACATCCAAGATCGGCCAACATGGGTGCTGAGATCTCGCCCGTGTAGGCTCCTTCTTTCTCCCAGTGAAGGTTCTGCGCAGATATGGAAACATTGCTGCCGTTTGAGGCCTTGATGGCTTCCTCCAATGCAGTGAAGGGAGGAGCAACGACTACATCACAATGAATCGAATTGGCTACCAGCGATTTCAGGTGGGTGATGAAGCTACCTGTTTCGCCTGCAGTCTTATACATCTTCCAATTCCCAGCAATTATCGGACGCCGCATTCTCGGTTCTTTCTTCTTTTTACTTGGCAGTTGCAAAGGAACATTCTCAATCCTTCTTTTTATCCGACAGTACTTTTCAACACCGCTCGACCTGAAGGCTGTTGAAACGAAATTCTGCCAACTCGGCGGATGAAAGCGTTGAGAATGCTATCATGCCGACATTATGTGAGTAACCCTGATGCAGTCCTAGTCATGGCTTGTCCGAGAGGGCTTCGACACCCGGCAGTTTCAATCCGCCAAGAAACTCGAGTGAAGCGCCCCCTCCGGTAGAAATATGGCTGATCTTCCCTTCCACACCAGCCTTGTGAATGGCCGCGATCGAGTCACCACCGCCAACAATTGTTGTCGCATGACTTTCCGCTACAGCCTGCGCAATGGCCATCGTCCCTTGGGCAAATGGCTCGATTTCAAAAATCCCCAAAGGTCCGTTCCAGAGGATCGTCTTGGCGGCAGCGATCTGTTGTTTGAACCGAATAATGGTTTCCGGTCCAATATCAACGCCCATCCAGTCCATCGGCGTCTCTTGGATCGAAGTCACTTTATGTTCAGCCGACGCATCAATTTTACTCGTGACCACATGGTCAACAGGTAAGATCAATTTCACTTTCCGTTTCTGAGCCATCTTCAACAAATCGCTGGCAGTGTTGATCTTGTCGGTCTCCACAAGCGATTTCCCGATCTCATACTCTTCCGAGGCAAGGAAGGTGTAAGCCATGCCGCCGCCTATGAGCAGGACATCAACGACACCCAATAGATTTTCGATCACTTCAATCTTATCTGAAACTTTGGCCCCTCCAAGAATCGCAACATAGGGGCGATCGGGATTTCGAGTGGCCTTTCCAAGGTAAGTCAGCTCTTTCTCCATTAATAGACCGGCCGCTGCTTTCCCCACAAAGGGGACCATCCCTGCCGTTGAGGCATGGGCCCGATGAGCCGTTCCAAAGGCATCATTGACGTAGAGGTCACACAAAGATGCCAATTGTTTGGAAAATTCGGGATCATTCGATTCCTCCTGAGAATGAAAGCGAAGATTTTCAAGAAGGAGAACCTCGCCTTCTCGAAGGGCTTTCGACTGGGCTAGCACAGCATCCCCCACACAATCTTGTGCCATCTGAACCGGCTGACGGAGTAATTTCTCAAGTGCCGTTGCGACCGGCTTCAGACTCATGGCTGGGTTTGATTTCCCCTTTGGTCTCCCTAAGTGAGAGGCCAAAATGACCCGCGCATGATTTGCTATAGCATATTGAATCGTGGGCAGGCTTGCTTTAATGCGAGTGTCGTTGGTAATTCTGCCTTCCTGATCAAGAGGAACATTGAAATCGACACGCACGAAGAGGCGTTTTCCTTTGAGTTGTAGGTCTTTAATCGAAAGTTTATTCATAGCTGCCCTCTGCGAATCGTGGCTGTACATAAAGCGACAAGAACTTGTTAATATATCGATTGTCAAGAATCCTTGTCAACGTTTTTGGCTTGGTGTCGAGGGATCGCAGGTTTATAATGGCAGCTTGAAAAACTAGATTGGGAGCGGTTTTTGGCCTACAGACCAGCAACCACCAATCCACTCCATGCATCTTCTCTACAGTTTCTGCTTTACCGTCGGATTCATTTTGGCCCTCCCATATTTCTTGTACCAGGGAATCTTCCATAAGAAATATTTCGCTGGGCTCCGACAGCGCTTTGGCTTTCTTCCGACAGAACTAAGTCGACAGCCTGAGGGAGGCATCTGGGTTCATGCCGTATCGGTTGGGGAGTTCCTGGCTATCCTGCCCCTCTTGAAAGCGTTAAAACAAGAGTGGCCTGACAAGACTCTCGTAGTATCGACCACAACTCTCACTGGACAAAAGCTCGCTCAAGAGAAACTGGCCGACATTGCAAAGGTATTTTATTTCCCTTTGGACTGGGAATTTGCCGTGCGGCGTTGCCTCAGAGTTGTTCGCCCTTCATTAATCTTGATTGTTGAAACTGAAATCTGGCCCAATTTTCTAAGGACGTGCCGCCTGGCAGGAATCCCTGTATTGCTCATTAATGGGCGTCTTTCGGACAAATCGATCGCATCGTATCGGAAAGATAACCTGGTTCATGAAGCCGATCCTTAAGGATTTTAGCTTCTGCCTCATGCAGACTCCGGAAGATCGTCACCGCCTGATCAGCTTGGGGGCTCCACTGGAGAAGGTGGGTGTTGTGGGAAATATCAAGTACGATCTTCATGTCCCCGAAAACATCGAAAGAATAAGTAACTCCTACCGGCAACTGTTTGGGTTGAACTCAAGCCACTTCGTCGTAGTCGCGGGAAGTACCATGGATGGAGAAGAAGAAATCGTACTGGCCGCCTTCAGAAAACTGACCGAAGCCTTTCCTGCGTCAAAGCTGATTCTTGCTCCTCGTCACCCTCATCGAGTCAGAGCGGTTGAAGGCATCATCACTGCATTTGGCTTCCCTTTCAAGAAGCGAACTGATTTTGCCTTTGAGGGCAGAGCGGAAGTGGACTGTGCCGTCATCTTGCTGGATACGATGGGTGAGCTAGCAGCCATCTACTCCATGGCAGATGCGGTGTTTGTCGGAGGAAGCCTGGTCCCTCGAGGAGGCCACAATATCATGGAGCCTGCTCTCTTCGAAAAGCCGATCCTATTTGGTCCCGACATGAATAATTTTCGGGAGATCGCAAGCTATTTCGTAGACCGGCAAGCTGCATTCTTGGTTCCTGATTCCGCTGGGTTAGCGGACAGATTAATCGAATTGGTTCAAAGATCCACCCTTGAGGAAGCAACTCGGCATGCGGGCAGGCGAAATTTTGGCTCAAAACCGTGGGGCAACTCGGAAGATTTTGGACCATGTTAGGGACTGCTTAACAACCGCTCATGGCGAGTCTTGAAGAAGGCTGTGGCAGATCCATCCGCGCAGCTGATCCGCATTTTACATTGGCTTGAAAGTTAGTGAGAAAATGCAAATTCCGGCACTTTGGGCGCCAATTCGCTGGATCTATTTTGCGCTGGTTCGCATTCGATCCTGGCTCTACGCCAATCATGTTTTGACAACACATCGTCTACAACGACCTGTGATCTGTGTCGGCAACTTGACGATGGGAGGGACAGGCAAAACGCCAACCGTTATTGCCATTGGGCATCTGTTACAGAAAGCCGGCTACCGTATTTCTGTGATTCTTCGTGGTTACAAAGGGCAATATAAGGGAGCCGTTTTGCTCGTTTCGGATGGCGTGAAATCGCTGACAACCGTTCAAGAGGCAGGGGACGAAGCGCTTGTGATTGCCCAAAATTTGCCCCAGGCAATTATTGCCACATCAAAGGACCGTTGGAAATGCGGAACCTGGCTGGAACAAAATTTTTCAATAGACCTTCACCTGCTAGATGACGGCTACCAACACTTAAGGCTATTTCGCAATTTCAACTTGCTTCTCATCGATGTAACCAATCCATGGAGCGACACTTTCCCTCCCGTAGGACTGCTTCGCGAGCCCCTCAGTGGAATTCAACGGGCGGATGCAGTGTTACTGACACGAACCAAGCCAGGAGAGCACTATCCCGAGTTGATGCAGATTGTTAAAATGCACCGTTCGGACCTTCCTGTTTTCTATTCCAGGCAAAAGATATGCGCCGTGGACTCGATGCGGGGGAAAGATTCCACTCCAATGGAAAAGCTTAAGGACTCCTCTCTCTTAGCTTTCGCGGGAATTGGCCAACCCAATCAATTCTTTTCACTACTTAAGGAGTCTCAATTCCATATTCGTGAATGTTGCCCTTTTAAGGACCATCATCGTTATACTTCAGAAGACATCTCGAGGCTCAAATCACGATGTCAAAGCATCGGGATTAAAGCCATGATCACGACAGAAAAAGATGCCGGGAAGCTTAGTGTCCAGGATTTTGAGCCTTTTCAGGTTCTGGTTGCTAGACTAGAATTTGAGTTTGATAGTCCAGATCAGCTTCTCGAACTCATTCTGAATAAGACTGGACTTTCGTTGAAGACGGGTATGGTTCCTTGACAACAATTACGGTTAGAAAAACTGGGTAACTCCATTATTGGAGATTGAAAAATATAATGACGGATTTCTCACCCCTCCTCTCGTCTATCGATTATGGAAACGGTCATTAACGCTGAAAAAATTCAAAGGCTACTCGTTCGTGGAACCAACTGGGTAGGGGATTCCGTTATGTCTCTGCCTGCACTGGATCGAATTCGGAGGGGATTTCCAAGGGCTCATATTACTCTGATGGTGCTTCCATGGGTCAGTGGCATTTATGAAGATTGTGAACTGGTGGATGAGGTTTTGCTCTATGACCGCCAGGAGAAGCATCGTGGGTTTGGTGGAAGACTCAAACTCATTCAACAGTTGCGGGCCAGGAAATTTGAAGCCATCGTCCTGTTTCAGAATGCTTTTGAGGCGGCACTCCTTGCAAACTTGGCAAAGATCCCGCTGCGGATTGGGTATCGCCGGGATGCACGAGGCTGGCTCTTGTCTCATTCGTTGACGATCGATCCCCGCCTCAAGAACCTGCATCAAAGCTACTATTATCTGGATCTGGTGGAGCGGCTACTGGGCTGCACTCGCACGATCGAATCGGTCTCCTCTTCGAATGTTCCGCTTCCTTTGGAACTTCCACCCGGCCAGTGGCTCAAGATCAGTTCTCCGCGGAAAGAGAGTGCTCGACGGCTTCTTCTCGAGGAGGGTATCAGCGGTCGGAAGCCAATTGTGGGAGTGAATCCAGGGGCTTCTTTCGGCTCAGCCAAGCGATGGCCTAAGGAACGTTATGCGGAGCTGCTCGATCAACTGGCCAATGAGCAGGAAGACCGATATTGTCATTTTTGGCTCTCCGGCAGAAGTCACCATAGCCAAGGCCATTGCCGTAGGGATGCGCCATCCCCCCGTAATCCTCTCCGGGAGAACAACCCTTTCCGAGCTGATTGCGCTCATCTCCTGCTGCGATTTATTCATCACCAACGATTCGGGCCCAATGCATTTGGCCGCCGCCCTGCAAATTCCGATGTTGGCTATTTTTGGGCCTACCGATGAAATCGCAACGGGTCCTAAGAGTGTTAAGGCTGTGGTGATAAAGAAAAAAGTTGAATGCAGCCCGTGCCTTCTGCGAGAATGCCCGATCGATCATAGATGCATGACAAGGATTTCGGTTGAGGAAGTTTACTCCCATGCAATTCAGCAACTTCAAAAAATAAGTGCGTAGCCTCTCCGTTCTTATCCTGAGTTTTTCCTGATTCTCAAATGCAAAATGTCGGGGTCTTCATCGACCGGGACGGAACTATTAGCGAGGAAGTCGGTTACATCAATCATCCGTCCCGTTTTCAGGTTTATCCCTGGTCCGGAGAAGCCATTCGTAACCTGAACCTCAAAGGATTGAAAGCCATTGTTGTCACAAACCAGGCGGGTGTCGCGAGGGGATATTTTGAAGAAGGTCTGATTCATGAAGTGCACCAGAAGCTGCGCGATGAACTGAATCGATCCGGTGCCTACCTGGATGCTATTTACTATTGCCCACACCATCCTTCCTCTGGAAATCCCCCCTACCGGCTGGATTGCGACTGCCGCAAGCCTAAACCCGGGATGCTTCTCCGGGCCGCACTTGAATTTGAGATCGACCTGAAGGGTTCGTTCATGATCGGAGACCGTTACAGCGATATCGAATTAGCTCACAACGCCGGAACCAAATCTATTTTTGTCTTATCCGGCTATGGTTTGGGTGAATTTGAGTACCATCGACAGGACTGGAAAGTCCAGCCGGACTGGGTTGCGAAAAACCTGCTCGAGGCCACTGAGATCATCTTGAAACAAAGCCGGTGAAATGCCCGCCGGTCACGGCCAATATGGGGATCGTAAAAATGGGAAGAAAATTAAGAGATCAATATCTGGATCTGATTGGCCGATTTCGTGGCTGCCCCATCGCGGTTTACGGCGATCTGGTTGCGGACGAATTTGTGTATGGCGAGATCTCCCGCATCTCAAGAGAAGCTCCTGTTCTGATCCTCCGGCACAAAGAATCTCGGATTGTCCCCGGAGGAGGAGCCAATGCAGTAAACAATCTCCGTGCACTCGGGGCTTTGCCCGTTCCTGTGGGAGTCCTCGGGCTAGACATCGCGGGGCAAGAATTACGCAACCATTTTTCGAGCCTGAAAATTCAACTCTCCCTTCTGCAACAGTTCGGAGAGTACCAAACCCCAACCAAGACTCGTTATTCAGCAGGTTCTGTCCATTCTTCGCGACAGCAGGTCTTACGGATCGATAAGGAAACGGTCTTTCAACACACGGCAAAGACTCAAACAATTACGCTTAGACTGCTCGAGCGCGCACTCAAAGATTGTCGTGGGATCTTGATCTCTGACTATGGGTTTGGCTTCGTTTCGCCACAAATCGTACGTGCGATGTCCCAGAGGAATAAGCGGAATTTACTGATTACCCTGGATTCGCGCTTTAATTTATTAGACTTTCAAGGACTTACCGCCGCCACTCCCAATGAGCCGGAGGTGGAGGCTTCTTTGGGTATCAAGATTGGAACGAACACTGCGTTGTTGGAACTTTCAGGTCGCAAACTCTTAAGAAAACTGAAGATGAGCGCCCTTCTGATCACACGGGGAAGAGACGGAATGGCGCTGTTTGAGTCTGGCAAGAAGTCAGTTCACATCCCCATCTTTGGAACTGATGAAATTGCAGACGTGACAGGAGCCGGTGACACAGTGATCGCTGTTTTTACCCTCGCACTAGCAGTCGGCGCGAGTTTCCCTGAAGCCGCAAGACTTTCAAACTATGCCGGTGGGATCGTGGTCATGAAACACGGGACGGCAACTGTTTCTCTCGACGAACTTCGACAAGCAATCCTTGAGGACCAAGCACTACAGGGTTAACGGTTCGAGACTCCAGACAACTTCGTGAAAACAAGAAAAAAAATCGTTTCCATTGAAGAGCTCCAAATCATCGCTGCGGAGCTGAAGCAACTCAGGAAAATAATCGTTTTGGCCAATGGTTGTTTTGACCTCCTGCATGTCGGACACGTCCGTTACCTAGAGGGAGCGAAGCAAATGGGAGATGTGTTAATCGTTGGACTCAACAATGACTCCTCGGTTCGAACCCTCAAAGGACCTGGACGTCCAGTGATGCCAGATCATGAACGAGCCGAAATTTTAGCGGCTTTTTCTTGTGTTGATTATGTCGTCATTTTTGATGACCTTACAGCAGAGAATGTGTTATCCCGTCTCCAGCCGGATGTCCATTGCAAGGGGACTGACTATACAACCGAGACCGTTCCGGAACGAGAAGTTGTGAGAGCCTACGGAGGGCGAGTGGCTATAGTAGGCGACCCCAAGAGCCACTCAACGAGGGATTTAATCCGTTCTCTAGAGCCTCAACAAGGAGCAGACCTATCGGACGAGACCAAGTTATGATGAGTCCAGGGCTTCATCGTTTTTTGATCATCAAACTCAGTTCCATTGGAGATGTGGTTCACACATTGCCTGCCCTGGCTACTCTGAAGCGAACTTTCCCGGATGCCGAGGTGGACTGGTTAGTCGAGAAAAAGGCGCGCATTGTTCTGGAAGGAAACTCATGCATCCATGAAATAATCGAAGCGGATACTCATCGTTGGAGAAAATCCTGGTGGACCGCAGGAGTGTTGAGAGAGTTAATATCCCTCCTTCACCGGCTACGCGCCAGAAAATATGATGTGGCTATCGATTTTCAGGGCCTGTGGAAATCCGCCGCTTTGGGATATTTTTCCAACTCGCAATTCTTCTTGGGATTTGACACCAATGCGTTAAAAGAGCCGGGCTGCCGCGTATTTTACAAAAGAAGAATTTCTCCCTCACCGCAGTCAATCCATGTCGTAGAAAAATACTTGGACTTGGTTCGAAGCTTGGGGGATGTCACACCCACCTATGATTTCGACTTGAATGTCTCGGAAGCCGATGAGCATTACATTTCTGAGCAGCTAATTTCGCACGGAATCCAAGAGTTTGTTATTCTCAACCCCGGTGGGGGATGGGTCACCAAAAACTGGCTCCCGGAGAATTATGCTGCGTTGCATGATAAGCTGCATCGGACGCAAGGACTGGAAAGCGTTGTAACCTGGGGACCTGGAGAGGAATCGCTAGTGGAGAGAATGGTCGGGTGCTGCAAGGAAAAGCCTCCGGCGAGATTCCCCACAACCATCCCTCAGTTTATTGCCCTGGCCCGAAAAGCGAGACTATTTGTGGGAGGGGACACGGGACCCTTGCACATTGCCGCCGCATGTGGCACTCCAGTCGTTGGCATTTACGGTCCCACCGGCCCTGCCAGAAATGGCCCTTTTGGCCAGGAAGAATGGGTAGCGTGGGAGAATGTCCCTTGTGGCCCCTGCTATCTACGCAGCTGTGAAATTTACCATAATGAGTGCTTACGGAAGATTGATGTGGAACGGGTCTTCAACCTCATCTTGGGTCGTATGAAATTGAATATCCAGCGGGGGTTGTGTTGAGGGATGTGATCTCAAGAATTAGGGTCCCAGCCGGCTTCGTGATGGCGGTTCTCTATTTTTATGTGTGCCAGCCAACTCCCCTCAGTCTCACTTGGGGCTGTTCGATCGCACTAGTCGGGATAATCTTGCGGGCCTGGGCATCGGGTCACTTGCACAAGAATCAGAGTGTCGCGACCTCGGGAGCTTATGCTTTTACACGGAACCCACTTTATCTGGGAAGCCTCATTATCGGTGTGGGTTTTTGCCTGGTCACACGGAGTTATAGTTTTACTGCAGTCTTCATCATCTTATTTGCTGTATCCTATTTCCCTGTGATGCTGCAAGAAAAAGAGTACCTGAGGTCAACGTTTGGCAGCGATTACGCCCAATATGAGGCGGGCGTTCCCTTATTCTTTCCACGGTTGACCCCATCCAAATACAGCCCAGGCCATTTCAACTTTCAGCAGTACCTTGCCAATAAGGAATACAAAGCATTGCTTGGATATCTTGGCGCTTTGGTGTTGCTCCTCTTAAAAATGAGAATATCCTGACTAACTCATGATGGCTTTTTCTAACAATCGATTGTGCTTCATGAGTGCCTCCCTACTTGTCGGCTTGCTGTTTTTGTTCAAACCGCTTAAGGGTGTCGAATTTCAACCGACTGTAATCCCGATCTCTGACAAACCATCGTCTCCCCCCTCTGCTCTCCCATTTGAAGTAGGCGAAAAACTCTCCTATGATGTCTACTGGAAAATTTTTGATGCCGGCACAGCCACCATGGTACTGGTTGACCGGGTGTGGTACCAGAATGAAGAAATGTATAAGGTTAACGCGGTTGTCCGTTCTGCGGGGATTGTCTCGAGCCTTTTCAAAGTCGTAGACGTTTTCGAATCCTTTTTTCATACGAAGGAACTTTGTTCATACCGCATCATGAAAGACCTTCTGGAAGGCAGACGTCACCGCAGTACGGTAGTGACCTTTGACCAACGATCCTTGACAGCTCTCATGGAAGACAAAGACCTTACGAAACCCGAATCGGGGATCAAGCGCGTCGAAAGTTCTATTCCCGGCTGTGTGCAGGATGTCATCTCGGCTCTTTACGTCGTTCGGACGAAGAACCTCAAGGTGGGAGAGTCGATTCACTTCCCGATCAGCGACGGCGGACGCACTTACGACGTCTACGTAGAGATTCAGGCTCAGGAAGAAATTCGAACTCCAGTGGGTACTTTCCAAACCCTTCGGCTGGAACCCAGAGTGTTTGACGGGCTATTCAAGAGCCGGGGACGGCTTTTTGTCTGGGTGACCAATGATCATGTGAAAATGCCCGTTCAATTGAAAGCTCGAATGAATATTGGCACCATCACCGCAGCTTTGTCACAAGTCAGTAAGATCACTCCAGCACATTAGCGCTGCCGAAAGTAGAGATACTCCCTTTCGCAATGCAAGCACTTCACTCACGACGCTTTCGATGAGCTCAGGCCAGCCCTTCTGGCAATTTTCGATTGCCGATATCTAAACTATTTTGTTTTCATTTCGGATATCGTAACGAAAACCTTTTCACAGTCGAGTTGTTTGGTTTATCATCATATACTTTTGAGAATCGGAGTTTAGCTTCATGGCCACTGTCCGTTTTCTGACTTTTCATGAACATGTTTTCTTCAAGATCTTATCGTTTCCATCAGGGAGTTTTTAATGTCCAATTTTAGAGAGGGTCTCCAGGACATCGTGGCCGCGAGTTCTTCGATTTGTTACATCGACGGTGACCGCGGCGTCCTGTCCTATCGCGGCATCGACATTCATGAATTGGCTGAAAAGTCGAATTTTGAGGAGGTTTGTTATCTTCTCTGGTTTGGCAGATTGCCCCTTGATCACGAATTGGCCACGCTAGCGGCGGAAATGGGTAGAAATCGAACTCTGCCTCCGGAGATCATTGACTTCCTTCGGATGTTCCCAAAAGATGCGAACCCGATGGATATCTTGCGAACGGCAGTTTCGGCTCTCGCCTTTTATGATCCAGACCGGGAATCCGCTTCGCCCGAAGCCAATTTAAGAAAGACTTATCGGCTTACCGGACAGGTGGCTTCCATCGTGGCGGCAACCGATCGCATTCGGAAAGGGCTTAACATCATCCGTCCTGACCCTCAGCTGAGGCATGCCGCTAACTTTATCCAGATGCTGACCGGCAAGAAGCCGGATGCTACCGCCGAAAGGGCGTTAGATGTTGCTCTCATCCTGCATGCGGACCATGAGTTTAATGCTTCCACCTTTGCAGCTCGGGTGACCGCCGCAACCTTATCCGATGTTCATTCCGCTGTCGTCTCTGCCATCGGAGCGTTGAAGGGGCCTCTCCACGGGGGCGCCAACATTGAAGTCATGCGGATGTTACTAACAATAGGGGAGCTCGCCAAAGTGGAACCCTTCATTCTCGAAACACTCGCTTCCAGGAAAAAAATTAGTGGATTTGGTCATCGTGTCTATCACACGGAAGACCCTCGTGCGACACACCTGCGGGAAATGTCCGAGGACCTCTGCCGGAGTACCGGAAACTCAAAGTGGTTTGAAATGTCTCATCTCATTGAAAAGATCGTAAAACAAGAGAAGAAATTGAACGCCAATGTGGATTTCTATTCAGCCACGGTTTACTATACGTTGGGGATAGCGATTGATTTATTTACCCCCATTTTTGCCGTCAGTCGAATCTCGGGCTGGACGGCGCACATCATGGAACAACTGGCCAACAATCGATTGATCCGGCCGAGATCAGATTATACAGGGCCAACTTACCCGGCACCATATCTTCCAATGGGAAAAAGGAAAGTCAGTTGACAATTCGAACAATTGCCCATTCACGCCCTCTCTCAATGGCTGCGTTCATTGCTACTCTGTGGCTCCTATTTGCCTTGAGTCCAGCCTTAAACTTGCTGGCAACCTCGGAAGAAGAAGACGCCCTGACGACTCAAGAGAATGAAACCCTCGCCAAGGCTAAGGGTCCCGAGCAAAAACTGAAAGCCTATCTCGAAATCGCTTCCCATCGCCTGAAAGAGCTCATCCAATCTGCCAGCAAACAAGACAAAGAAAACACTCCAAAGGCCGTAAGAGCTTATCAGGTGGCCTGTACCGGTGCAGAAAAATGTGTCGTCGGGGCTCTTTCTGATCCCAAGATTAGCAGGAAGATGATAGAAACGCTCTTCAGGGCCATGCGGAGTGACAATTCCACCCTCGTTAGTGCAATGGACAAAACTCCAGATGACTTTCGACCCCAAATCGAGGCAGCCTTTAATGTCTCAACCGGTATCCAGCAAAGCATGAGCGTTAGAGGCGATCGATACGGCATCAAGTGACGTTTGGGAGGGAAGAGTGCAGTTCTCCGACTCCCCCAGTTTCAAGAAAATTTTGCTCCTATTGGGTTTTCTTGGCGCCTTGATTTCCAACCTCCGCGCCGAATTCCTTGAGGTTGCTCCACAGGTCAAGATTTTTTATGAATCGACCGGAGAAGGGCAACCCCTCGTTTTCATCCCCGGCTGGACGTTGACGTCTGGGATTTGGAAAGAACAGGTCAGTACTCTTTCGAAATCCTATCGCGTTATTACCATTGATCCTCGCAGTCACGGGAATTCCAGCAAGGCTGTTGCTGGAAATAGTCTTCAGCAGCACGCTAAAGATCTGAGGAAGTTAATTGAGGAACTCAATCTTAAAAGAGTCACTTTAATTGGCTGGTCGATGGGAGTCGCCACAATTCTGGAATATGTCAATCTCTACGATAATGATCGTTTGAATGCGTTGATCCTGGTGGATGGGTCACCTTGCATGCTAAAAAAAGAAGATTGGCCCTATGGAATGTCCGCTGACGAGGCCTATAAGACTTTAATGGGCTTCGAAAACCAGCGAACGGCCCAGACAAATCAATTTGTCGACAACTTGTTTAAAACGGACCGGTCAGATTCTGAGCTGGAATGGATTGTAAACGAAGCGATGCGGACGCCCACTTCCGTAGCAACGGTTTTGGCCTACGATTATTTCTACTCGGACCGACGTCCTATCCTTTCGAAAATCAATGTCCCCACACTCCTGATCATGACCGGGGAAAATAGAGGCGCTGGTGAAAACATGAAAGGTGCGATCCTTAATTCCGAACTGAGCATTTTCGAAGGCGCGGGGCAGGCACTCTTCATGGAGGACCCCAAGAAATTTAATGACCGCGTCGCAGCTTTCCTGAAGTCAGTTCCATAACAATTCATCTCGGGAAATCAGTTAAAGAAAGGGCCCTCTTTCGCGCCTCCGGTTCTCCGGTCCCCCAACCTTGCGGAACCGCTTTAAACCTTCCCTTGGGGGGAGGAGAATAACTAAAGCCCCTGAAGATTGTGGAAGGAAGCAGTTAACCCTCAGGAGAGAGTCTTTCTCATCTGCGGTAATCCTATTTGTCATAGGTCAATTCCCATTTGCCAACATTCATCTATATATACTTCTCGACGGAAAATAGGAATTGAACGGAGAACTATGACGAATGAATCTTCTTTAAGAAACCCCTCTTGAAAGAGGCAGAGTGCTTTAGCCACTGGGGTGAGTTCCGGCAAGAACATTAGAAAATCTAAATTAAAAACGGCGGAGTATTCTTCAGATAGGATACCAAGCTTCGATATATCCTATGTATGACGTCATTATCATAGGCGGTGGGATGGTTGGCGCTCATTGCGCCTACGAGTTTTCCCGGCATAAACTAAAAACCTTGCTGCTGGAACGCGAGCAGATTGCATCAGGCG
Source organism: uncultured Acidimicrobiia bacterium (assembly GCA_963810905.1). GTDB lineage: Bacteria > Acidobacteriota > Terriglobia > Versatilivoradales > Versatilivoraceae > CAWBAT01. Next base: position 803,079 of record CAWEPG010000002.1, read on the forward strand.
CATCCGGTCGCGGCGGAGGCTTACTCCTGAAAGGGGCAACGGATGTCTTCTCGGAAGAGGTTGTTCCACACCTCGTTGCCAACCAGCAACTACTGGAACAATTCATTCAAGACCACCATGCGGAAATTGATTACCTTCGAGGTGGCAGTTTGTATGTTTCCTTTGAAGAAGATTGGGAATTTACTCAAAAGCAAGTCTCAAAAATGAATGTGGCTGGACTTTCCGCTGAGTTGTGGAATGCCCCGGAATTGCGCAAACACCTGCCCAGTTTGACAACGAAGGCAACCGGCGGCCGGTTCATTCCATCGGACGCCCAGCTAAGTCCTCCTAAACTCGCTGCTGAATTCGCTAGAATAGCGCGGAAGGTGCGGGCGGATATTTGCACGAACTCTAAGGTTCATTCGTTCTTGAGAGATTCCAAGAACCAAGTCATTGGGGTTGAGACCAGCCAGGAAACGCTTTACAGCGGGAAGATCGTACTGGCAACCAACGCTTATGCTGCTCAGTTAATTCCTGAATTGAAATCCATAATCATTCCGACCCGGGGCCAGGCATTCCTTACGGATGCTCTCCCTGCATCATTTCCGTTTGCCTGTGCAGCGAACTATGATCTGGAGTATTGGAGGCAGACGAAAAATGGGAATATTCTTTTCGGCGGGTGTCGCCGTTTCGAGGAAGAAGTGCCTAATGGCGGAGGGACCGAATCGGTTGAGACCTCAGTCTCGGTCCAGCAGGCTCTGCTGAAATCATTCAAGTTATTTTTCCCTTTTTGGAGCCCTATTTCGATTGAAAGAGCTTGGGGAGGCACAATGGCTTTTACGCCCGATTTTAGACCAATGATAGGTCCCCTGCCGGGGTATCCGAATGTACTTATTGCAGCCGGGTTCAGTGGCAACTGCCTCCCATTGGTATGTATTACAGGAAAGATGTTAAGGGAAATCATCCTGCAAGGTGCATCGAGTCTTTCCTCTAAACCTTACGAGCCAGGGCGATTTCTCATCGGGTCAAGGATTGCTTGAGCAGAAAGAGTTTTCTTGACACCCATGCGGATGTCTCCTTACGATCAATGCTATGAGATTGTGGCTGTTGAGTTTCATGGTCTTTCTTTCGTCGATAACGAGTTCCTGCGGTTCTCAGCCAAAGCTAAGCCAGAACAAGATCAGAGACAAGATCCAGCAGCTGAATCTGATTGATTTAAAAGACGACCAGATTGCTGTAGGGAAGGTAAGCTTTTCGGGACAGAGCCAGGCTGTTGCTGAGGCAAACGTCGAGCTCACTTTTCACCTCTCAAAGTCCAAAGATGGGGATTGGAATGTAGACTCAATTCGAATGGGGGACCGGGATTGGGTTTCAGTCAAGGACTTTCAATCCGCCATGAACGAGGTGAGGGCTCAGAACACACGCGACAATTTACAAAAGCTTCGCCAGGCAATGGAACGTTACCGTGAAAAGAACGGAGACTACCCGCAGGCCGACAACATTGTCAAACTCACAGATATCTTATTTCCGGCTTATATGTCAGAAGCTATTCGCCATGACGGATGGAACCATGAATTGATCTATAAAAGTCCGGACCCTCAAACTTGGAAAATTTCATCGTCCGGGCCTGATGGAATCCCCGGCGATACCGATGATATTGTGGTGGGACCGCAATGATGCACCTTTTGGATTGAAAACCTCGCTCTATTGAAGGAGTTAATTAAGTCGATGGCAAAGAACTATAATTCCTGGAAATCAGACCTCGAAGTTCGATCTCCAAAGAATTCGGATGGTCGATCGATGATCAAACCGCTGTCGGTTTTGGCTGTTCTGGCTATTGTAGCCCTGTCGACAGCATTTCTTCTGTCGCACCGCGGCGAACAAGCTGCGTCTGCACAGGAAAATTCTCCCTTAGCGACGGGTTCAAAACCTGTCATCACAGCGGAAGGCTGGTTTAAAGGGGACCCTAGCGCTAAGACAATTCTAGTAGAATTCGGGGATTACCAATGTCCCTCCTGCGCAATGGCACGGTTGAAAGTCGTCGAGGTGCTGAAAAAGCACGATCATGGGCTGAAGGTCGTCTTCAAACAATACCCGATGCAAAATGTGCATCGAAATGCCATGCTGGCCGCTCAAGCAGCCGAAGCCGCAGGGAGGCAAGCCAAATTCTGGGAGATGTCTGAGTTGTTGTTCTCAAGACAAGCCGATTGGTCCAACGTCCCCGACGCCATGACTTTTTTCACTAAATATGCTGCCGAGCTGCAGCTGGATCCTGATAAGTTCCGCAGCGATGTAACAGATAGCGAAACTCGGAATAAAATTTATCGAGATATGCTGGAGGGGCAGCTGGCGTCGGTGCATTCCGTTCCAACCTTCTTTCTCAACGGCAGTTTGATGGATAAGATCAAGTCGGAAGCAGAGTTTCAGGAACTCATTGACAAAGCTGTCAAGTCCGCACAATGAAGATCAGCTGGTGGAATTATACCGCACTCACGACTGCGGCCTTTCTGGGGATGATGGACTCCAGTTATGTGGCCTTTCATGCCTCCCAAGGCTTCCTCATTCCTTGTGGTTTTGCTGGGGGTTGTGACCAAGTCCTGAGCAGTCCGTATGCACGATTCCTCGGTATTTCCATTGCCTGGTTTGGCTTGGCGTTCTACCTGACTATTGCCGCTGCCAGTTTGTTTGCCTTCTACGGTTACCCCGAGGCCCTTCGGATATCGTTCATTCCCGCGGCGGCGGCTTTTTTAACCACATTGTATCTTTTCTATCTGCAGGCATTCGTCATTCGAGCGTTTTGTGATTACTGCCTCCTCTCCGCATCACTCGTGCTTTTGATTTTTGCGCTCCATCTCTGGGCTAGGCCATGGCGTGCCACCGGACCTTAAACATGTCTTCATATGATAAAGACCCTAGTTGTTCATTCATCCGGTCAAGGACTTCACGAATTCACCTCTCTGGTGGAGAAGATGGTGCAAGACTGTGGAATGGACGAGGGCTTGTGTACCCTCTTTATTCAGCATACTTCAGCCAGCTTGATTATCCAGGAAAACGCCGACCCTTCGGCTCGCAGCGATTTAGAACGCTGGATGAATCGCCTGGTAAAAGAAGATGATCCCTTGTATTCCCATACCGTTGAGGGGCCCGACGATATGCCCGCCCACATCAAATCCATCCTCACTTCTACTTCAGTCTCTATTCCAATCCTACATGGACAGCTGGCTCTAGGGACCTGGCAAGGGATTTACCTTTGGGAACATCGTCACTACCGGGGTCACCGACAAATAATCGTCCATCTGTCCGAATAGCAGATACTCATTCTGTCCACATGAAATAAAGCGCAATGGCTAATTATAGATCCACCCATTTCTCTGTATTGCCCTATGAACAAAAAAGATCCCCATCTTCCCACGCCACAGAACATTAGCGGACGCGGGGCAGCGGAGAATCCAGCTAATCGGTTTGAACGACTGGCTTACGAGCCGGATCCTGAAACCTTCGACCCTAACGAATCTCGTCCCAAGACGCAGGTATTCAAAGACACATCACGAACGATCATTGCCTATAATGAAAGCCCTGACATCGGCTTTGACGCGAGCATCAACCCATATCGGGGATGCGAGCATGGTTGCATTTATTGTTATGCTAGGCCGACCCACGAATATCTCGGTTTTTCTGCAGGTTTGGACTTCGAAACGAAAATCTTTGTCAAATCAGAAGCTCCCGCCCTTTTGCGAGAAGCACTCTCTTCCTCGAAGTGGGTCCCCCAAACCATCGCGATCAGCGGAGTCACCGATCCCTATCAGCCGTTGGAACGTCAATTTCAGCTCACTCGCAAGTGTTTGGAGGTTTTAGCGGAGTATCGAAACCCCGTTTACGTGATCACCAAGAACTTTCTCGTGACGAGGGACATTGATATTCTGGCAGAACTGACCCAATATCAGGCGACCGCTGTGTTTCTCTCAATCACCACGTTAGAAGAAGATTTGACTGGCACATTGGAACCTCGCACTTCCCGCCCCCAGCGGCGATTAGCAGCCATCACGGCGCTTTCACGGGCCGGCATTCCGGTCGGAGTCATGGTGGCCCCGGTCATTCCCGGGCTAAACGATCATGAGATCCCGGACATCCTATTGGCTGCTCAGAAGGCTGGAGCGTTGTACGCGGGGTATATTCTCCTGCGTCTTCCACATGGAGTTGCTGAGCTGTTTGAAGAATGGCTTTCCCGCAATTACCCAGACCGGATGAAGCGAGTCTTAAATCGGATTCGCTCGATGAGGGGGGGGAAACTGTACAACTCGAGGTTTAAGTCGCGGATGCGAGGAGAAGGTGTTTTTGCCGAACAGGTGGCAAAGCTTTTTTCGGTCTCCTGCACCAAGGCGAATATCTCTCGACACTCTCCACGCCTGTCGACTGATTCGTTCCGCCGTGCAGAAGGTGCCCAACTTTCGCTCTTCTCAAGTGCGCCTTAATATCGTTTGCAACTATTTATTGGAGGGATCCTTATGCTCGTCCCCCGTTTCTTAAGTAGTGGACTTCAGAGTGGCGGGCCATTGACACGTGACAACGATAATGATTCATCCTCACGTTTTTGAGCCGGGAGGGTATGACTTTCACAGCCCCGCGCACGCATTTTGGTGGATCGTGCAACCTAACACAGCAGTTGAGGTTGCAATACTCTTCCTATTCGCGCATGAGATCAGGGCTTGATTAGGTCAAACAGCTGAAGCAAAATAGGATCCATGCGTTTTAAGTGACTGGCAAATTAAGTTTGGGCTACAAACAATAGAGCAAGCAGCAATAGCTTGCTCACCAGTACAGGAGCTTCAATCGTGACCGTACAACAAGTCGCAGTGATCCCGTTCCAAAAGAATCCCTCCCTCCACGTGCTCCTGATTCGAAAACTTCCGGACGGTAGCTGGGGAGTGCCCAAAGGTGGGATTGCGGACCACGGAAACGACTTTCATGAAGCGGCGCGGCTCGAGTGCTTGGAAGAGGCAGGCGCGGACGGACGGCTTGGCCCAGACTTTGTTGGTGAATTCAGTTATCGGCGGGCAGACACGGAATACCATGTGCACGTCCTCTTGATGGAGGTCACGGGCCTTCGTGATCAATATCTTGAACTGGGATACCGGGAACGACGGTGGTTTTCAATCAATGAAGCGGCCAGTGTTCTTGGCCGAGAACCGCTGCGTTGGCTTGTAGTTGAGTTGCCTCGTTGGGTTGCAGATGACGTGCATGCCTCCGAACCCGGCGTTGCACCTGACCGCAGCGGCATGTAGCATTTGGAGGACAACTCCTCAACCTGTCGATACGCGCATGATCCGTACTGGCACCAAATGATCTACAAATTCACTGGATCGAGAGCTTGAACCTGGTACGATCCCCTTCGGCAGGGTCCGGCAAGGATCAGACAAGACTATAGATCTCCACTCGATCGCCGCAAGAACTGCTGCAGGAAGGCTGAAAGCGAGTGTGGGACCGCCGTACTCCCGCGCGCGTTCAAGTGCGCTTCGGTCCGTGAGCTGATGGACTGCCTCTCTCTATTGGCACCCTGAGATTGGGTGAGTGTATTCATGTAATGAAAGCAGAGAGAATTTGAATGGATCAATCTGCTCCCAGCGTGACCCGCCCAGAATTGGCAGCGCTGTTGCTTATCCTCGCCAGCGCACTCGCGCTGCGTCTGCCGGCGATTGGGTGGGGATTGCCTCCAACGATCCCGCATGTGGTTGCGTCAGACATCCGCAGTTCTTACTCATTCGATGAAGACGATATTCTCACGAGTGCTTCGTTCACGCAGCCAGCGAAGCTTGATTTCGATGTCCACATGTATCACTGGGGTACGCTTCACCTGGAGATAACTGCAGTCTGGCTCGAATTGGTTCAGGCCGTCGGTATGTTTCGAGGTCCTTGGCGCGAGGCTTACTATCAAATGGTTCCAGGCTTTTTTGAGCGCGTGTATATGGCAGGGCGGATGCTTTCCATATTGACAGGGTTGCTTTCCATCATACTGGTCTACTTGCTCGGCCGGGAGATCGAGAACAGATCAACAGCTCTGTGGGCGGCGGCGGTGCTGGCCGTATCTCCGGTGCATTTGCTCGGTTCAACCCAGATTCGCGTCGACATGACGATGATGGCACTGCTGACGTTGACGGCATGGTTGGGTGCCCGGGCACAAAAACATTGGCAACCCTGGCGATTGATTGCCCTTGGATTTGTGGGCGGGCTTGCTGTAACTGCGAAATATCCGGCAATCTTTGCTGTGTTACCGATACTCGCGGCCGTCGTGGCCACCAGCCGGTTCCGCTTTCGAGCCACTGCTTTCATCAGTATGGGAACCATCACGGGATGCATGGTGGGCCAACCGTATCTCTTGACCAGGTTTCCGGCGATGGTCCAACAGATTCAGCCGCACCTCGTTGCGCAAACGCCGACGCAATTTAAGCTTTCGGCAATCGAGTTGTTGTGGTTGTCGTTTATCAATACGGCGCGATTTCTGATCGGACCCGTGGCGCTCGGAGCGGTTGTCGCAGGAATCTGGAAATTGGTGCGGAGGCACGATCCAGCGGACTGGCTGGTTCTCACAGGATTGGCAGGAATGATCGTGAGCCTGATCCCCCTTCGCTGGCCTCTGCTGCGTTACCTGATCCCTCTGCTTCCGTTTCTTGCGGTAGCCGCGGGTATCGCAATCGCAACGTTCGGTCAAGGGTGGCAATGGCTGGCAGGATGCGCGGTTCTTGTGTTTCCAGTCTGCGCCAGCCTGGCGCAGCTTCACTACATGACGTCGTCTCATCCAGCCAACCAGATTCTACATGTGATTCTCGACACCGTCCCACCTGGAACGACCGTTTCACGGCTAATACGAGAGCTGCCACCGCTCGATTGCAAGATCTATCCCATGGGTCCGAATCCTTTTTTCGCGGATCTCACACAAGATCCCCCTGCCTGGGTATTAACGGCGGACCTGCCAACCCAAGAGTATCCTGCAGCAACACAGGCGCTACTTAAGAATAGTTATGAGAAAATCGCCGAGGCACGCATTTCCCGGATTCTTGCCTGGGCAACTTTTGGGGAGTCCGGTGCCCCGCATGACTGGAAATACACACATCCATGGATGGCATTGTATCGACGACGCTGGTAAACTCCGCGGTTATTTTCATCACAGGATTGGTGCTTCGAATCTGGTTGATTCATACCTACCCTATTGTCTTCGGCGGGGATTCAGTTCTGAGGCTGGCAAACCGGGATCACATTTTACTTTCGTACCAACTGCCGCTATTGCAAGCACTGATTTACGGTGTTTCGCTCATTTCTCCAAACCTGCTGTTCGTTCGTTTCTTAATGGCCGTGATCGGAGCTGCTGCCGGCCTCGGCTTTTACTGGCTGATCCGATGTTTCGTCAGCGAGCGAACCGGAGTGATAGCCGCGCTGCTCTTCACAGCGAATCCGTTTCTGGTGGAAATTTCTATCGTGCCCTTCCAGGAGCTATTGATGTTGGCGGGTCTGCTGTTCGCGTTCGCATACTTTTTTCGCGACAAGTGGGTGGCGGCCAGCTGGAGCCTGGGATTGGCTTGTCTGACGAGATACGAAGCCTGGATTGCCGGGCCACTGCTGGCAATTGCACGTGGTCGAAACGCTGCTGCTCTGGTGCGCGCGAGCCTGCTTTTTGGCTGGGTTCCTGTGGCGTGGATTCTTATTCATCTGGGTCTCTCGGCTCCGGGAACCTATGTCATTGAATGGCCGAGGTCACCGTGGAGATTGATGCGATGGGTCTATCTCGGGTGGATCACCATAAAGAATACACCGGCTCCTGTCCTCGGGCTGGCGATAGTAGGACTCTGGCACAGTTACCGAAAGAATATGATTAGAGACAAGCGTGTGAGGCTGTTGGTTGCTTTCCTGGGTCTATTTCTGCTTTCGATCCTCTTCTCGTCACATGGCGTTTCCCCCAACCCTGAATGGTTTGTGGCATCGCGCGAAGCCACCATCGTGATTACTGCTGTCCTCATCCTTGCCGCTTTAGGCTTGGAAGAATTGAGGCTCAGTCCGCGGCCGTGGTTTGCGAGTGTGCTGGCCATACTCGGCCTGATCTGGTGCGTCGTCGATGCGCACCGCTTCCTCGGAAGAGACACATCGGACCCACACTTACAGATGAGTTATCAATTAGCGCAATATCTCGACCGCTCAGTCGGAGAGCAGGAAAAGGTGCTGATTGTTGTAAAACCGGTGCCGGGAGAGATGGTGCAAGAGTATCTCGAAAAGGTTCGCCTCAAGCAGGGTGAAGCAGGAGTGGCGAAGGCGCGGGAGATGATGGGCGGCATGGATACCTCACCACCGGATTGCCAGCGGACTATCGTTCATTCGCGGATCGGTAAGCCTCGCCTCACGTGCTCTGGCAACCCAACCGACATGCAGTGGATCGCGGTCTGGAGCGACTCTGGTGCGACAGTCAGCACCGCAGAGCGAACATTGCAAATTAAATTGCAATCTGGCACGCTTTCCGTGGAAGTCTATCGATAGTTTTTGGCCGAGCGACAGTAAAGGGTCCATACGCCAAATTGTTTTGGCCTAAATGCCGCTCCATTGGATGCGCATCGATAGCAACGTATGCAGTTCAGTTCTCTAAATTTTGTCAACAAAGGCAGAGGTTTCACTGTGAAAATTCAATTGGAACCGATAGCGTATATTGAGACGGTTCGGACAAAAGTCGAGGACGATTACTGGGGTGGAGAAGATTCGTGCATCACTCTGTCGGAGCGGTTTGAACCTGAAGCACTGCAAGGGATTGAGGAATTCTCCCATGCAGAAGTGATCTTCTTCCTGGATCAGATTGAATCTTCAAAAATTACCATGGGAGCCCGCCACCCTCGGGACAATCCAGACTGGCCCGAGGTTGGAATCTTCGCCCAGCGCAGCAAGAATCGACCGAATCGGATCGGAAGCACGATATGCCGCATTTTGCGTCGCGAGGGCCGTCGTCTGTTCGTCACCGAACTGGACGCGATCGACGGGACTCCTGTCATTGATATCAAACCCGTATTATCGGAATTTCTCCCCAGAGGAGAATTTCGACAGCCCTCTTGGTCGCATGAGCTGATGCGGCTCTACTGGGAGAGACGAAGCTAACAGATCTTTGTGGGGCTACGAATCCTTTTCCCTCTCCCCCATCCAACGATTGGGTGCTTCATTGGGTCTGGAGAGCCGCGTTCCACAAGGCCGGATGACGCATAGGACTATCGCGGCTTCGCAGAGCTCAGCCCTTCACGGCGTGCAGTCCTCCTCTCCCCCGTCCCCTCCCTCTCAAGCCGCATCCTTCCTCGAAGAAGCCAGAACCGCCTCTTCATGCCCAAGCAGAGTTCTGTCTCGCAACCGAACTCCACAGTGATCTTCACGCCCAAAAGTCGTTTCCAGCACGATCCGGCTTCAGCCCTTCGCGACCCATCGGCCTTTTACTGAGCGTTTCTCTCTCGTCTGACCTCTCTCCCAGCTCATTCCGGTTTAACACCCTCCATGCCGGCCCCCGTGCAAATTCCAAATAGGTTGATTCCATCCTTTCCCGGCTGAGTTCAACCCCGAATTGTGTGCGGGCACCGCCGCACACGAATCCTTAACTCGTTGTAGCTGACCCCGCTGGTGCAGTACGGGGTCAAGGTCCCCGGCTACAGCAATTAACTCGAATTTATGAAACTTAGTACTAATGTCATCCATTTCTTTGTTAAGATCAACGCAGTGCAGATCGTGGGTGTCTATTGAAAATCCTATACTTTTGAAAATAGGTATTTGCAAAGGAGAGACTGATCATGCGTGCACATCAAACGTTTCAACGCCGGAGCAGGGAACCTGAGAAGCAGATGCAAACGGTGCGAAAACGCTTGAGAGGCTGGGGCCTTCTCGTCGGCATGTTACTCACCCTTGGTGTCCCAGACGCCAGCCATGCCGAGGGGCCGGTGGTCGTCTACGCACCCAATCCGCTGTTTACGACTCCCTTCGGTCCAGCCAAAGCGGACATACTGCTGAGACCGGCGAATTTTCTTCCCTGCAAGGGCGGGCCGATCGCTCTCTGTTACTACTCCGGTCCCGAACCCAAAGGCAAGTCCCAACCGGATCTGTCCTGTGAGGTTACGCAAGATGGCCAGTTCGCAAACTGCAGTTGTGTCGAAATTCCTCCCGGGAACTACTTTGTCGACATTAATTCCATCCTCGACGTTAAATTGTACGAGCAGACCGTCGAGACGTGTGGCAAGGACGGCATCGACTGTCGTGGAGAGACGAATATGGCGCCGATCTGCACGGCCATCAACAACAACACCCTGTTCGCCCAGAATGGCGCGGACAGGATCTCAACATTTAGCTTTGCGCTCAATTCATCACAAGGATTTAAGATCGAGGATAAATCCTGTGAGAAAGCTCTCTATGCCGGTTGCATGACAGCTCCCTGCAAGCAAACAGACAAATTTGTCGAGATTTGTGATGGCTCGGGAAAAGTGTGCAGTTCGTATCCGGTCGATGTATGCGCCTGCCCGACGTTCGATGGCCAGTATCAAGTGGGTAAGGAAGGGGCGAAGTGTAATATCGGAAAGGGTCAACCGGGCGACAATGTCTGGTCGGCCGCCTTCACCCCGCTGCAGGCCGAGACGACCCCCAGTCCCGGTTGCATTCCTGATGTACCCAACGACAAGGGCTGTCCACTGCTGGCGAAGGAGCCGGGCAGCCATCCGCCGGCGCCTGTTATCCCTTCGGTACCCGGCAACATCAGCTGCGAGAAGGTATGCACCGAGTATCGCGAAAGTCAACAGGCCGGTGTGGAGGTGGGCTTCACGTGTGATGCGGCCCTTTGCACAGCTTCGGGTAAGGACTACGACATCGTGAAAGATGCCTGCTCGGGCCTTAATCAAAACGGCAACATCTCCGAGATCCTCCGGCTCGAAACCGAGGTTGGGTACAGTTGTAGCGCAAGTCAAATCTGTGGCTGTAAGCCGGAAGCGCCGACGAATGACGAAATTTATAGCCTGAACCAAAGGCAGCGTAACAGGAACATCACTCCCCAGTGTGATATCAACGGAACACTTTGCGGCACGCCCTGATCACATCTCGCTGGGGGGTATGGCATGAAGGTTACATGCGTCTGCCTATCTTTGGGGGTGGAATATGCGTCGGACCACGTGAAACCGTTGAATACCTTGAAAATCCGTCTAAAAATGAGGTAGAATTTCGGCCTTAAATACGCTTTTTCAGCCAGGATAGGGCACCTCTACGACGAGGACTTGATCATAGCGAGGGCTCACCGGTATTACCTGATTTTCTGGGGCGGGAGCGGGTCAAGGGCTGGGGAATTCTAGCATTCCTTCTGGTACCCATTTCAGGGGGCAGGTCCGGCTGTTTAAGCTTTGAAAACACTTTCTTTTGGAACAGATCTCTCCATCCGACATCTTCTTAGCTTGGTCCGACCTTACAGTCCTTGTTCTCTCTCCTCTGCTGTCCTTGTCCCTGACTGGCTCTTCCTTGATTAGATGATAGACCCTCCCAGCTGGGTTCTTCACCGCAGACATGCAGAGGACGCATGGGTGAGCCACCCAACGTCGCAGAGCTTCGCCCTCCACAGGTGTGCAATCCCCTTGTCACCTCCCGCGCTGGCGTGAGGGAAGCCGCTACAGGACCTTGGCCCACACTTTCAAAAATTACTTATAGATCGTTTTGGAACCTTTCTGGCTCGCCAACACTTTTTCGGCGTGTTGAAAGAGGGCTCTGGCCTCAGGAAGCAATTCAACTCCTTTCAAAACCTGAGCATCTCCTTCCAGGAGAATTTTCTGAGCCTCGTCATATCCGGCCTGGGAGAGAGTGAACTCATAGCGCAATTGACGTGTGATGAATTCACGTTCATTCAGGAATGTAGAGGCTTCGAGCGGGAAAGCCCGGCCGTGCAGAAATTCTTTAAATTCCGCCAGCAGAGCGTCATCCGCCTGCAATTGAAGCAGTTGGGGATGATGCACCCGATACCGTCGAATGAAGTTGAGAAAATGACCGCTATTCGATAATTGAATCTGAAAAGGGGTGAGCGGTGGATCCGAAAACCTGAAATCCGGGTTGATTCCACCACCACCAAAGACCTCTCTGCCACTATCGGTATGACAGATTACGCTGGCTTTTGTATCTCTTTCGCGATTACTAAAGTACTCGTAATAGGAGTTGTTTGAGTAGTCGCGTTGGATTAATCGTCCACTGGGCGTATACCATTTGGCGGTCGTGAGGGCGACGCCTGCTCCCTGACTGAGATCGAAAACGGTCTGTACTAATCCTTTGCCAAAGCTGGTTTCCCCCAGGATCAGCCCACGATCATGATCCTGAATCGCTCCGGCCACGATCTCTGCTGCGCTGGCACTCATGTTGTTGATGAGTACCACCATGGCATAAGAGCTTTCAGACGCTCCTTTGGGAACAACGTAACGGTTGTTGGCAGCTGTCATTCTGCCCTTGGTTACCAGAACTTCCTGCCCCATATGCAAGAACTTGTCGCTCACTCCTATGGCGGCTTGCAAAGACCCTCCTGGGTTTCCTCGTAAGTCCAGGATTAAGCCCTGCATACCCGTGCCCAATTTTGCCAGAGCTTCGTCTAACTCTTTTTCGGTGGTCTCTGTGAAACTCTCAATTCGAATGTAGCCCACATGAGGCCGGATGAGGAATGCAAAAGGAATACTCGATTGCGGAATGACGCCTCGCGTAATGGAAAGGTGTAATAAATCTGGTGACCCTTCCCTTTCAACGGTCAGATGGATGGGACTCCCGATGGGACCTCGGAATTTCTGTACAACTTGGTCTTGAGTCATCCCCTGAGTGGGCCTTCCATCGATCTCCTGAACAACATCGCCGTAACGAATTCCGGCCCGGTGGGCCGGAGTTCCCGAAAGGGTGGCAACAACCGTGGGTCTGCCCTCAATCGAGGTAATGCTGACCCCAAGGCCAAAAAAGTCTCCGCTCTGGTCTTCTCGAAACTGACGATAGGTCTTGGAATCGAAAAAGCTGGAGTGGGGATCAAGCCTTTGCAGCATCCCTAAGATAGAACGATAAATGGCGGATTCGGAATTCACCGAGTCTGCGTAGTTTTCTTCCGCAAGAGTTAAGGCTTGAGTATAGGTCTTCAAAAGTTGGTTCAAGTCGCCGGTTGATTTTTTTGTTGTCGGGATCGGTTTGCCCATGCCGCTTCCTGCACAACTGAGAAAGAGCATTCCCATAAAGGTCAGAATTCTAAGCCAAGACGTCTTCACAAATCATCTCCACAATTGCCAGAAGCAAGCCCAACCTTGACAGAAGTCAGCGCATACAGGTAACTTTAACATAGAAGCGCAAATTCTGGTGACCCTGCATGATTTGGAAAAAATACCTGCTGCTCGTCTTTTGGCTGATGATCTCAAGGTTAGGGCAGCTCAGCGGCGACGAACCTCAATCCAAAGCCGACTTTTTCGAAACACGAGTTAGACCCCTTTTGGCTGAGAAATGCTATCCCTGTCATACCGGTTCGGAAATGGGGAATCTGAGGCTCGACTCAAAGGAAAGACTTTTAAAGGGGGGAAAGAGCGGACCTGCAGTGTCTCCCGGCGATCCCGAAAAAAGCCTTTTAGTTCAAGCAATTACCGGCCGCCACGAGCGTTTGAAAATGCCCCCAACCGAGCCACTTAAAGAGGCCGAGGTTGCTATCCTTACGGAATGGGTGAAGTCGGGGGCTTTTTGGCCAGAGCCACTACCGCAACACCCAACAACTTCTTCTCTACAACGCGGAGAGTATGTGATCACGCCGGCTCAACGAGCCTTCTGGTCTTTCCAACCGGTCCATCGAGCCTCCCTTCCCAAAGTAAGCGACTCCTCCTGGGTCATCTCCCCTATCGATGCTTTTGTGCTGTCAAAACTGGAGGGGCAACAGCTTAAGCCGGTGCGGGAGGCAGATAAGCGCACGCTCATTCGTCGAGCATCTTTCGATTTGATTGGTCTGCCTCCTACCCCAGAAGAGGTTGAGGCCTTTATCCAAGATAGTTCTGCCGAAGCCTTTGCAAAAGTTGTAGATCGGCTGCTGGCGTCACAGCGATACGGGGAACACTGGGGGCGACATTGGCTGGATGTTGCCCGATATTCCGACGATCAGCTCAACTCCACGAATGATGAACCTTATCCGAACGCGTTCCGTTACCGAAATTGGGTCATCCAGGCGTTTAACGAAGACATGCCCTATGACCTGTTTATCAAAGCTCAGATTGCCGGGGACCAATTAGAAGCTGCGGATCCGTCGAAACTAATTCCGGGCCTTGGTTTTTACGCACTGAGCCCCGAATTTCAAGACGACCGTGTTGATGTGACTACTCGGGGTTTCCTCGGGTTGACGGTGGCTTGCGCCCAGTGTCATAACCATAAGTACGACCCCATCCCGACCGCAGACTATTATTCTTTGCTCGGCATTTTTAACAGCACAAAGCTGGCTGAATTTCCTCTGGCCCCCTCCGTAGAGGTCAATCTTTATCAAGACCACAAGAAGAAAATTACAGAGGTTGAGAAATCCATTAAAGAATTCGTCGACAATCAGAGTCTTGCACTAGCGGAGATCCTGGCTGCCAAAGCCGCTCGCTATATGCTTGCGACGCGCCGGCTGACCGGCAATCCGCCAGTCAGCCTTTCAGAAGTAGCCAAGGCCGAGGCTCTTGACCAGGAGACTCTGGAGCGCTGGGTAAGGTACTTGACCACTTCATTGCGAGAGCATCCTTTTCTAAAAGAATGGGATCGACTCTCCAAAGACGGTTCGAACCCGGAACAGCTCCAAGCCGTTGCCGAGAAATTCCAAGGGCGGCTTTTGGTGGTTATTCGAGAGAAGAAGGAAATCGATCAGAAAAATCTGATCACTACTGGCGGGGAGAAAGATGTGAAATTGCTTCGGCAGGCGAATCTCATTTCGCTAGATCGGGATCAATACGGCTTGTGGCGCGATTTTTTTGGAGAGGGGAGCAAAGAAGGTTCTTTTAAGTACGACCCCGGTGTCTTGCGCTATACCGGCACGCCGATTGATCGCTTCTTAAGCGGCGAATGGAGATCTCATCTGGAAATGCTTCGCGCTCAATTGGAAACATTAAAAGAAAAGCTGCCGCCAGCTTATCCTTACGTACACATTATCCAGGACATCGACAAGCCTGCCAATGAACACGTTCATATTCGCGGCAATAAGGATAACCTGGGAGAAGAGGTCCCGCGGCGCTTTTTGGCAATCTTGTCCAACGGCGAACGAGTTCCCTTCACGAAAGGGAGCGGAAGACTCGAGTTGGCTGAAATGATCGCGAGTCCTCAGAACCCGGTCACTGCGCGCGTCATCGTCAATCGGATTTGGCAACAGCATTTTGGGGAAGGATTGGTTCGAACACCCAGCAATTTTGGCCAATTGGGGGAACGGCCCAGCCATCCTGAACTGTTGGACTATCTGGCGGCTTACCTGATCGAAAAACGGTGGTCTCTCAAAGCCCTGCATCGAACAATCATGCTTTCGTCAACCTACAAACTCAGTACGGATTTTGCTGAGAAGAACTTTGCGTTGGATCCAGGCAATCGGCTGTTGTGGAGAGCCAACCAGCGGCGTTTGGACGTTGAAGCTCTCCGGGACTCTATTCTTTTCGTTGCCGGCAAGCTGGATCTCTCACCGGGGGACACCGTCCCCCTTAGGCTGACTGATAACAAAAATCTAAAGCGCACTGTCTATGGATTCGTCAGCCGAAGGAGATTGGACGGGACCCTGGCGTTGTTTGACTTCCCGAACCCTAATGCAACAAGCGAAGGAAGAATCAGTACTGATACCCCCCTACAGCGTCTCTTTTTCTTAAACAGCGACTTCATCCTGAGCACGTCAGAAACACTGGCGCAGCGCATTGGGAGTGAAGGCGGAATGGATCCTGGGAAATTCGTTCAAAAGGCCTATCAATTGCTATTCCAGCGCAAACCCAAAGAAGAGGAATTGAGGCTCGGGGAAGAATTTCTAAAATCCGGCTCCAATGGGTCAGCACAGTACGCCCAGGTTTTATTGAGCTCCAATGAATTTCTGATGAGAAACTGATTCCTTTCAATGAAAGGCAATAATTCGTGACGAATCGCCGTGAAATTCTCAAGCTCATGGGCAGTGGTTTTGGCATGGTTGGGCTTGCCCACCTGTTGAACCGTCCAGCATTCGCCTCGAACCCATTCGATGTGAAGGCGCCTCACTTTCCGGCAAAAGCGAAGCAGGTTATCTACCTGTTCCTCAACGGGGGCCCTTCGCAGGTAGACACTTTTGATCCTAAGCCGATGTTGGGGAAGTACCACGGGAAACCCGTACCGAGCGGGAATCTTGAGACAGAAAGAAGGACCGGAAACCTTCTTCGTAGCCCATTTCAATTCAACCGTTGTGGTCAAAGCGGGATCGAGGTGAGTGAAATCTTCCCTCTCCTCGGGCAGAAAATTGACGACGTATGCGTGATTCGTTCTCTGCACACCGACCGACCAAATCACGAACCTTCGTTGTTTCGTCTCAACTGCGGCAATCCTCTTCCCGGTCATCCCTCGATGGGGTCTTGGATTACTTATGGCCTAGGGAGCGAAAACCAGAATCTGCCCGGCTTTGTAGTTTTGTGCCCCGGGCTCCCCGTAGTCGGGCCACAGCTTTGGAGCTCTAGTTTTCTCCCTTCTGTATACCAGGGAACTTACCTCGCCAATAACGAATCGGATCCGGAAAAGTTGATTCAACACCTTCGAAACAAGGTCTCTGAGTTTAGAAGAGCAAAGGCGACAAATTGACTTGTTGTCCAAGCTGAACCAGCTTCAAAGCACTAACTCGATTGAAGACCCCGAAATTGGACTCGAGCATCCAAGCGATGGAAATTGCTTATCATATGCAAACAGAAGCCATGGAGGCCTTTGACATCCGCAAGGAGAGTGACGGAACGCGTGAACGTTATGGTGATTCAGATTTTGGGCGGGGCTGTCTGCTGGCCCGGCGTCTGATAGAGCGCGGCGTCAGAATGGTTCAAGTCTATTTTGGCGCCGGACAACCATGGGACAATCATGAGGACATTCTGCGCCATCGTTTATTGGCCAATCAAGCAGATCGTCCGATTGCGGCGCTCTTGGAGGATTTGAAGGCAACGGGACTCTTCTCAGAAACCATCGTGATGATTGGTGGCGAATTCGGCAGGACTCCCGCCGTGGAAGTCAGCGGCCTGGTGCCGGTTCAAAATGGGAGGGATCACAACAATCATGGCTTTTCAATGCTTCTGGCAGGTGGTGGAATCAAAGGCGGCATGACTTACGGAGCTACCGATGAATTCGGGTTCAAAGCGGTAGAGAATCCTGTGACACCGAATGACATTCACGCCACCGTGCTTCAGTTGTTAGGTTTGGACCACACGCGCCTGACGTTCCGCTATAGTGGCCGCGACTTCAGGTTGACGGACGTGGGTGGAAATGTAATTCGAGAGATTCTAGCGTAGGGCATGCTTCTACATGCTGAACACCCCTTCCTTGGCTGCAAACAGGGATACGGATATCCCCTTTTTTAGAGGCAAAACGTTCGCCTGAAGGGAAACTGATCACTACATCGTTCCTTGCCGAATGTTTTGCTTCTACTCCACTTCCAGTTCCCATCCAAATCCGGGGCGGTCGGAGGGCCGCATATAGATCCCTTCCGGCCCACGAGTAATGTTATTTTCTTCTTCAAATCGGCTATACACTTCCTTTGGGCCTCCCGGGGGCGGCAGGAACATTTCACACCAGGGACTGTTCGGGGTAGACAGGATGTAATGCGGTCCCCCACCTCGCCATCCACCATGGGGAATTACCGGAATATCATAAGCCGCCGCCAACGCGCCGATCCGTCTTAGTTCTGTTAATCCTCCGCACCAGTTCATGTCGGGTTGCCAGATGCTGGCGGCTTTGTATTCAAGCAGCAGGCGAAATCCATACCGAGTGTATTCGTGTTCGCCGGTGGCGATCCGAGTGGAATGAATCTCGCTATTCAGTCGTCCAAAGCCTGCGTAGTCATCCGGAGGGAGACATTCTTCCATCCAGTAGACTCTGTAGGGTTCGACCATTTTAGCTAGTTCAATGGCATATGGCTCAGTGAATGCCATCCAGCAATCCAGCATGATTTCCCCATCTGGCCCCAATAGTTCGCGGGTTCGTTTCACCAGTTCCACGTTTTTCTTCATCCCTTCACGACCATCGGCGGGGCCGTAAGGTACAGCCAGTTTCAGCTTCTTAAATCCAAACTCAATGTGTTGTTCCGTATCATTTCCAGTGCAGTAGGCAGGAATCCGCTCTCTGGTTGCTCCGCCCAGAAGTTTATAGATTGGGGTATTTAAAGCTTTCCCAATGATGTCCCAAAGGGCAAGATCGATGGCACTAATGGCATGAACGACTAATCCTTTGCGTCCATAATAAAGAGTCGATCGCCAGAGAATGTCCCAGAGTTGTTCGACATTGAAGGGGTCTTCTTCCAATAGCAGTTTAGAAAGATGTTTCTCGATCACAAATCCTGCACCTGGCCCGCCGAATCCAATTCCGGTCAAACCTTTGTCGGTTGTGATTTCAACAGCTTCCGGACCTAGATCATTCGCCATGAATAAGGACCGTTTGGGCTTATATTTCGGATAAATGGACATAGGATTAGCGACTTCAGCTTCAATGACAGACCATGACCCTGGAGCGGGCGAATAAGACGGGACTGGCCGTTTGGGCCGGGTCCGGACCATTCGGACTTGCGTGATTTTCAGATTGCTCTTTTCAGCCAGGAAAGGAAGGACAGGCTGTGAAGACACAGCAAGAGCGGCGGCTTGTTCACTACTGACTAATCCGGCCGCTAAAGGAACAAATGCGGAGGATTTCAGGAAATTCCGGCGTCTCATGGGTGCTCCTCCTTGTCGAAAGCAATGGAAGCTAAAGGCTTAAGCCTGGCCAAACGGGGAAATCATACTATAGATGTCATCCATTCAGAAGGAATGGAGGATGTTCCATTCCTGCACCTCTCTGGTACAAAAACGATTGTTGAATAAGAGTGGTTAAGGTATAGTAAGTTGACTTGATCAGGCACTTGTAATCCGTTACATCGGCGATTGGCTGCAATTCCCTTGATTTTGTGGCCTTTTTGTTTTTTGGACGCGTTACAAAATGGGGTCAGGATTCTCACGGAAAGGATTGAAGTATGAAAGAACGCGGAACTGTGAAGTGGTTCAACAATGCAAAAGGATATGGGTTTATTCAGCGAGAGTCCGGGCAGGATGTTTTTGTCCATCACTCTTCCATTAATGCTGAAGGATTCAAGTCGTTGAACGAAGGCGATACAGTCGAATTTATTGTGGCCAAGGGACCCAAGGGACTGCAGGCCCAGGACGTAGTCAAAATCTAGCTCCCTGACAGCTCAGGAGAAGGCTTCCAGAAACCAATCTAATCGAAGGTGCTTCCCTCCCGATTCGGGATCGATGATGTCATCCTGATCTTGAGATTGTTGCATCACTCTGAAATATCGAGGAAAAAATTATGGCAAAATTATATGTGGGCAATCTGCCCAGGAGCGTGACTGAGGCTCGCCTGGAAGAATTCTTCGCGGCTTCTCAATATCAGGTTGATAACATTAAGCTGATTCGGGACATGGATACTGGATTGCCCCGCGGTTTCGCTTTTGTCGAGCTAGTAGCCGGTACGGATGTAGAAAAAGCCGTCCAGGAATTGAATGGTCAATCCATTGAGGGCCGCCAATTGGTTATTAATGAAGCCAGACCCCAGAAACCATTTGGTGGAGGAGGAGCCGGCGGCGGAAAGCGCTTTGGCAAACGTCCTCCCTTCGGTGGAGGCGGGGGCGGTGGTCGAAAAGGGGGTCGCGGAGGTGGTGGCGGTGGAGGGGGGCGCTCCAGGTACTAGAACTATCGCCAAAACTCATCGGTGGCTTGTCCTTCCTAGTTGGCCATTTGGGGCACTCCACCAAACGAAGCGATGGAATTTTTAGAATACCGGGGCGAGGAATGCGTCGTCAAAACCCTTCCCCGGTTTGGTTTTGACAAACCTGGTGAAGCATTTAAGAATTCAACTTTCTAGTCCAAATCCTCACCAATCCGGGCACCCTTCAAATCAATCTTCAGCTAAAGATAACTTTATTTTTGATTCTGAGTTCCTAGATCCTTCCTGAGCGCCGAGATCATGTCATGCGCCAGTTCCGGGTTTGACTTGTCTCCTCCAAGGATAAAGGGCTCGTTTGGCTTCTTGTAAACACTCCAAAGCACTTGTAGAGTTCTCGGATCAATGAGGAAGAGTGTTCCCTTAGTGGAGAACGCCTTCTGCACTTTCTGGGGATCCGTCATGAGGGCTCCAATATTCACTTTGGTGGTTTCCGAAAGCAGAGCATCCGCCTGCTGAGGATTCACCGTTATTTGGAATCTCCCCCATTGAACAAGCTCGTTAGTCAAATAGTGGTCCATCCCGCCTCGCATAGGCACCACATATATTGTCTTCGTTTGAGCTAGAGTCTGGGCGATTGGTGCTTGAGCAACAATCACAGGTGCAACAAACAACATGGAAATAACGGCAACGGCTATCCTGAAGGCAAACTCTCGCATGGGTTCTCCTTTTAAGCTGGATCAAGAAATAAGCGCAGGAGATGATGTGAAAACTATATCGAGACTTTCCTGGGCCCAACCTTTAAGACTTTTCTTTTCCTCATTGGCATTTTAGCATAGTATCGTGCACACAAGATCTGGTGAATCCTCTGTCAGTCAACTATCCCTAAATCCTCGAATTGAGGTAAGCGATGCGTTCTCCAAAGAAATTCTTCATCCTGATCTTCTTAGCCATGGGCTCGATTTTGCTGGGCATGGACGAATCCGGATGGGTCCCGCTTTTTGATGGCAAGAGCCTCTCGGGCTGGAAAAACTACGGAGCCGAAAGATGGGCCGTCGATCAAGGGGAAATTCTGGGCCAGGCGGTAACTCAGGCCTATGGTTATCTCGGCGACCGAAAAAACTTATAGGAACTTCGAAATGAAAGTAAAGTTCAGGGCTGAAGCAACGGGGAATAGCGGGATTTTTTTCCACTCCAGCATCGAGGGAGTCGACATTAAAGGCGTTCAGGTAGAGGTAGACCCCAACCCAGGTATGCACACCGGCGGTCTGTACGAGTCAGAAGGCCGAGGTTGGTTAGTCCAACCCGATGCGGCAGGCGAAAAAGCCATGAAAGTTGGGGAGTGGAATGACGTCCAGTTTATTGTTTCTGGAAATCACATCGTGACCTTTGTTAACGGGAAAAAGATCGTGGACTACACAGACCCTTCACCCAAATACACCAATGGGGTGATTGCCTTGCAACTGCATAGCGGGGGACAAGGAAAGATACGATTTAAGGATCTCTATATCCGGGAGATTACTGAGCGTTAGGGCCGGCGTTGCGAACCTTGGGAGAAACGACCCCGTCAAATTGTTGAAAGTTTTCCTGAAAGAGGCCTGCGAGATAATGGGCCTTCCTGTCGTAGGCAGACTGATCCGTCCAGGTATTTCTCGGACGAAGAATTTCCCCGGGTACTCCATCGCAATGCTCAGGTACGAGAACGCGGAAAATCGGATCGGCAATCGAAGGAGTTCCATTCAATTTTCCATTGAGCGCCGCGTGAATCATGGCTCGGGTAAAGGCAATCTTGATCCGATGACCCACCCCGAATTCTCCGCCACTCCATCCTGTATTGACCAGCCAGCAGTTGACGTGGTGCCTGGCGATCTTTTCTCCTAACAAATCGGCATAGACATTCGGGCGAAGGGCCATAAAAGGAGCGCCAAAACAGGTGCTGAAAGTTGCCGAGGGTTCGTGACCCAATCCTTTCTCGGTCCCGGCCACCTTCGCGGTGTATCCTGAGAGGAAATGGTACATCGCTTGGGCTTCCGTAAGCCGCGCAATAGGTGGCAAAACGCCAAAGGCATCGCAAGTGAGCATCACGATATTTTCGGGATGCCCAGCCACGCTGGGGATTACAGCGTTACGAATGGATGCCAAGGGGTAAGCGGCACGCGTATTCTCTGTAAGGCTGGAATCATTGAAATCCAATTCCCGGCTTGTCGGATTCAACACCACATTTTCCAGCACGGTGCCAAAACGTTGCGAACACTGATAGATCTCTGGCTCTGCTTCAGCAGACAACCGAATCACTTTGGCATAGCAACCGCCTTCAAAATTAAAAATGCCCTCATCGCTCCAACCATGTTCATCATCTCCGATCAATCCGCGATCCGCATCCGCTGAGAGCGTCGTTTTACCCGTCCCCGAAAGCCCGAAGAACAAGGCTACATCTCCTTTTTCTCCAATATTGGCGGAGCAGTGCATCGAGAGAATCTTGTCTAGCGGGAGCCGGTAATTCATGATCGTAAAGATAGACTTCTTGATCTCTCCGGCATAACTGCTGCCCCCGATGAGGACTAACTTCTTGGCAAGGTGGACCAGGATAAACGTACCGGTATTGGTCTCGTGCAGGAGTGGATCGGCTTCAAAGCCGGGCACATCGATGACAGTATACTCTGGGGGAATGTCGGCATCCTCACCCGATCGGACTCGGAATAGATTACGGGAAAACAGGCTGTGCCAGGCAAGTTCGGTAATGATTCGGACCGGGCGAGAATGGGGCGGGGATGCCCCGACCCAGCAATCCTGCGCATAGAGTTGCTTTCCATTAACGTAATGGAGAAGATGCTCATATAAAGCATCAAATCGGCTCGGTTCGAAGGGACAATTAATTTTTCCCCAGTCAACGTGTGGCTCACTAGTCGGTTCCCGAACAATGAATTTGTCGCTAGGAGATCGACCCGTGTGGACACCGGTGTTGACAACCATTGCTCCGCTCCGGGAAATCATCCCTTCCTCCAGCCGGATGACTTCCTCATAGAGGGCGGCAGTGGACAAGTTCCGCCGAACCTGATCGAGCTCAATCTTCCCTTGACCTTTCAGTCCGGGCAATACGAGCGTTTCAGACATAGAAGAGCACCTATTACTTCATCCGGATCGCGACACTTAGCGCGTGGGCATCAAGCTTTTCAGCCATGGCGAATCTTTCAATCGCAGCATGATTTCTCTCGAGAGCTCTCCGACTATAATCGGATCAAACTGGTTTTCTTGAGAAAGTCGTAGACTCCGAGCGGAGAAGCATATCGGGCGGTACCCGACGTGGGCAAGACGTGGTTGGTTCCGGCAAAATAGTCTCCTACCGTTTCGCAGGAAAAAGCGCCAAAAAAGATCGCTCCTGCAGAATGAATTTTCTCCGAAAATGCCTCTGCTCCTTTAAGAAGTAGTTCAAGATGTTCAGGAGCTATGGTATTCACCACTTGCGCGACCTGATCCCAATCCGGAATGACCAGGATGGCACCAAAGTTCTTTAAGGATTCGTAAATGATCTCTTTGCGCTTCAAAGTCTTGATCAACTTCTCAGCGGCAGTTACTACGGATCGAGCATACATTTTGGTTGGGACGATACCAATCGCACACGCATTGTGATCATGCTCGGCCTGCGCCATCAAATCGGCAGCCACAAATTCTGCCGGAATGGCGTTGTCGGCCACAACGACGACTTCACTGGGGCCGGCGATGGAATCAATGTCGACGACGCCATAAACGAGCCGTTTCGCTGTGGCAACATAAATATTGCCAGGTCCCACAATCTTATCCACTCTGGCAATCGACTTCGTACCATAGGCCATGGCTGCGATGGCTTGAGCTCCTCCGACACCATATACTTCCTTCAGGCCTAACTCCTGAAATACAGCGGCAATCACTGGGTTTTGCCTAAACTGATGGTACGGAGTTGCCACAACGATTCTCTCAACTCCGGCAATTTGTGCGGGAATGGCATTCATGAGAACCGTCGACGGATAGGCGGCAGTTCCTCCGGGAACGTAGAGGCCCACGGATCGAAGAGCGGCTAATCCGTTGCCCCAAACGAACTCCATCCGACGTTTCAAACTCCCACGATTTCTCTACTTGATGCCGGTGATAACGGCGAATGTTCTTGGCGGCTTGCCGGATGACCTTGAGCAATTCTCGATCGGCAGACTTGGCCAGTGAATGGATCTCTCCCTGAGAAATCCTCAAGTTCTTTAAGGCAGTTCCATCATATTTTCGTGTGTAGTCCAGCAGCGCCTCATCACCCCGCTTCCGAACTTGCTCAATAATCTGGAACACAAGGGGTTGGACCTCAGCGTTGACAGCTACACTGCGAAGGTTGATTTTTTTCAAATACCGTGAAAATTTAGGGGTGTTGAAGTCGAAAATTGGAATCATCGAAAACTCAGACCATTATGCCCCGGTGAAATGGAGCAAAAAGGGGTTCAGCGGTCATTCTGCCGGTGCTTAGGTAATAAACTATTGGGGCGCTGCAATGGACTTTGAAAGTCTCTCAATGACCTCAGAAATCGCTGCTCGTTTCACTTGATAGCTAGCTCGATTAACTACGAGACGGGCAGAGATTTCTGCAATAGTTTCAATGATTTCCAGACCATTGTCCGCCAAAGTACGTCCTGAGGATACGAGATCCACAATCCGATCGGACAGGCCCAGCAAGGGTGCAAGTTCCACGCTGCCAGACAAAGTAATAATTTCCACGGGGACCCCGCGCTGGGTGAAGTATTCGGTTGTCAATCGAGGATACTTTGTTGCGATTCGGACTGCTGAAAGCGATTTGTAGTCTTCGCGGGCTGTCGCTTTAGGAGCGGCTACAACCATTTTACACCGCCCGATCCGTAAATCGAGAGGCTGGTGGATATCCGCACGCGATTCTAGCAAAACATCACGCCCGGCAATGCCCACATCGGCGACACCATATTCGACGTATGTTGGAACATCGACGGGTTTGAGCAAGAAGAAACGGAAACGCCTGTCCGTGTCAGACACCACCAGCTTGCGCGAGTTGATATCCTCTGGAACGAGTTCAATCCCCGCCTTCAGTAACAATTTCAGTGATTCATCAAAAACGCGGCCTTTGGATAAAGCGACATTTAGAATCTCTTTAGATATCGTCACATCCGTCCTCAAAAAACCATCTCAGATGAATGCAAATTCACCCATGGCCAATGCTATTCCGTTACAGCTTTTCTAGCGACATCAGTCGCTCCAAACTGAAAGAGAATCCCACCGCGGGGTAATCGCAGCCAAAATTCTTGAGCAGCTTGTCGTACCTTCCCCCTCCACCGATTTCAAATCCGAGATTGGGTACATATATCTTGAAAATCGTGCCCGTGTAATATTCCATTCCCCGAACCTCGCTGAGGTCAATTGTTATGTATTGATCGATTTTGTGTCTTTTCAATTCCGCATAGATCCCAGCCAGGTGATCGATGGCCAGATGGGAGCGTTCGTTCGACACTAATTGTCGTGCCGCTTGGATTGTGTCCTGGCCGCCGGTCAAATGGACAAGTGAAAGTAGGATGTGACGCCTACGGTCCGATAGGTTTAGGCGTTCCAATTCGGTCTGAAGCCCTGCCAAGTCTTTCAGATCGATGAAGTCTCTAATCTTGATCAGGTCCTCTGGGCTGAACTTGATTCGATCAACGATTCCGGCAAAGTATCCAATTTCCCCCAGGTTAATCTGAAACTTCTTAATTCCTAGATTTCGGAGCGATTCAATGGCAACCCGTAAGATCTCCACATCAGAAGCAATTCTTTCTCCTCCGACGTGTTCGACGCCGATCTGAAAGAATTCCCTCTGTCTCCCGCCTCGCGGGGTTTCGTAACGCAAGACCTCACCGCAGTAGCACAATCTTAATGGCTTCGGCAAGTCGGAGAGACGCGTAGCCACCGTTTTGGCCACCAGTGAGGTAAATTCAGGTCGTAAAGCAAGAATATTCCCCTCACGATCGATAAAGCGGTAGAGCGTATCCTCCAGTTCCACCCCCATCCCTTTGCTGAAGACGTCGTAATAATCGAAAATCGGGGGAATGATTTCTTCATATTTCCATTTTTCAAATACAGAGAAAATGGCTCGTTCGATCTGGCGGCGCCGTCTGGCCGCTTTTCCAAACAAGACCTGCGTTCCTAGGGGGATCTGTGTCAGTGTTTTCATGAAATCACTCGACCCTGATTATCTACCAGCAGATCAAATCGTCGGCAGCGTATCCCGTGCTTTCCAAAGATCTGGGCGATCCGCTGATAAATTGCTTCGAAGTTATTTTCCGCAAAAACCAGCACGCTCGGGCCTGCGCCGCTTAAACAAACTGCAATCAATCCCGGTATGGACTCCTCATTAAGGGCTAGGACCTCGCTGAAGCCTGGGATCAACGGAGCCCGATAAGGCTGATGCACCTTGTCCAGCAAACTTTCCTTTAACAGAGAGAACTCTTTTTTGAGGAAAGCTGCTACCGTCAAGGCGCTTCGTTGGATGTTGAAGACAGCGTCTTGCAAGGCAAGTTCTTTCGGAATGGCGGCTCTTGCCTTTTCTGTTTGGAGATGAAATTCCGGAACGGTCAAAAGTATTTTTAATGGGTCGAGCATCACAGATCGCGAAAAGGTGACCTGTCCATCGGCTCCGACGCAACTGACGGTAAAGCCCCCATAACGGGCAGCCGTGATATTATCGGGATGGTTTTCAAATTCAAAGGCATAACGAAAGAATTTCTCAGTTGTCAAATCTTTCCCTGTAACCGCTTCAAAGCAACTGATCCCCGCGACAATGGCTGCTGCGCTGCTACCCAGGCCTCGAGCAATGGGAATCTGATTGGAAACGTGAAAGCGCAGCGGCGGTCGAGACTTTCTTTCAATTTCGAAGACTCTCCGCATTACGCTGGCAATCAAATTCTCTGCACCTGTTGGCAAGTCTGCAGCACCCTCTCCATCCATCGTGAAGGACAAATCTGGGCCGCGAGATTCTTCAATCTCCACCTTAAGGTAAAGTTGTAACGCCAAGCCAAGGGTGTCAAAACCGGCACCCAAATTCGTTGTGCTGGCAGGAACTTGAATGGTCATCTTAGGGATCATGTCATTAACTCGTTGAGCCCTGCTGGCAAGGACCTGAATTCAAGGTGGGAGGGGGTGGCCATGTTCGATGGGCATTTGCCTGGGCCCAAGATCTATGGGCATTCCGAATGTCCCAAATCATCCAGTCCCATTTACTCCCTGCGCAACCTCGCCAGAGCCACTTCCCTCATGACTTCGAGAGAGGCCTCTTGACCAGTCCATAAGAAAAATTGACGAGCGGCCTGCCCTAGAAACATCTCGAGTCCGCTAATGCCCGTGGCTCGGCCTTTGGCTTCCTGAAGCAACCGCGTTTCCAAGGGATTGTAGACCATATCAAATACATAACGGTAACGAATTGCTTCCTTGGGAACTGGAGTTTCCCCCTCTTTGGGAGACATTCCAACGGAGGTAGCGTTGATCAATATGTCTCCCTCGTAATTGGAGGCCTCGCTCAGTCGATCAAAAGAAAAACCAAACTCATTGGCAAAAACTCGCGCCTTTTCTAGGTCGCGGGCCAACACGTTCACTTGACAATGAAATTGCTGCAGAACAACCGCCGCTGCTCGAGCAGCCCCACCCGTACCTAGCAATGTGGCACGCCTGATGCCTTCATCCAGAGGCTTTCGTATGGCTCTTAAGACGCCGGCGAGGTCCGTATTATAAGCTTCAACGTGGTCCTCTCGAATCACCAAGGTATTCGCAGCTCCAGTCGCTCGAACGGTTTCATCTTGAAAGTCCGTGTACTTTAGGATCGAAACCTTGTGGGGAATCGTAACGCTCAGCCCAGAGAACGATTTCAATTTGCCAGAAAGATCGCTTAAATCGGGGACGGCCAAGGGAAGATAACGGGCATTCATCCCGAAGTTTTGAAAACAAGCGTTATGAAGATGTGGGGACAAAGAGTGTCGAATGGGATACCCAATGACTCCATAGATCTTCGTATCCGGCTGGATCTCATTGATCCTGTAGAGCTCGGCAAGATCTCTAGCTGTTAATTGGCCCGGCGCGCTCTCCCTTCCTTTCTCAGAGGAGGCGTAAGTCAAAAGGGATCCACGACTTGGGCCTATGATCCGAGAATATTCGCCGATCTCCCCCATGGCAATTAAAATTAGGCCTGTATGGGCGGGTCTGGGGTAATCCATGAGATCTAACAGCCGAAAATTGTCCGCGAAATTGGAGGCCTTGGTTGCAATCTTCGCTACATCCGGGTTAGAAGCCCATAGCCGGCTGAAGACAGAACTTAGGTCGGCGGGAGTTTTTTGAAAGTCATGATAGGAAACAATCCAGCGGGATTGCCCGGTTCTAAGAGATTCCAAGCTTCCCTTAAGAAAATTCTCAACAGTCTCAATCTCCAGATCAAAATAAGCGGCCCCACAATTGAGGATGGATTTCAAAACCCCGATCTGCTCTGCCTCGGTTCCTTCATACTCTCCACCGTTAACTTTGCGGCGGAAAGTCAAGATGACTGGATTTCCAGCAAGTTTAATCCATTTCCCAAGTCGAGTTAATGTAATCTGATGAACGGGCAGGTAATCGAGCCGAATCTCGATAAAGCCTGGTGGAGTTTCTAATCGTTGGAGGGCAGCTTCCAAAGCTGTTTCGTCTCTTTCACAAACAACGACACAGATAGGGTTCCTGTTATCCCTTGAATTTATTGCCATTTAGCTGATTGAATCTGAAGGACTAAAGTTTAAAGGGATGTCTTCCTTATTCCGATAAACAAAGTGAAGCAAAAGCGGAAGTCTAGCACAAGCGGCCAAAGGCGCAAAGATGGTTAGCTGCTTGACAAATTCCAAAGCCATTTGTTAGCGTCGTGAATACATGGTGCTTCAGAATCAATAGCTTCCGGTATTTGCAAGGAAGGGTGCTCTTATTGATGGGAAATTGGGGAATTCCTGGAAAAATCGTCAAAATGATTCTAAAAGAAGTTCGAGGTGACGTGTGGTGAAAATTAAATATTCAAAACACCTGTCGATTTCGCTGAATTTGTTATTGATGGCCTCCTTTCTCTACTCGGAGACGAAGCCGGTAGAGAAGTCATATCCTACTCAAGGTTCCCCTCCCCGGAAATTGGAGCAAGGACAGAATGGTCACTGGACTGCGAATGCATCGGCTGGGAAAACTGAGGGCTACGAAATTCACACTGTGAAGTCTGGGGACACACTTTGGGCCATTACCCAAGAATATCTTAAAGACCCGTTTCTCTGGCCTCAAGTATGGGAAGTGAATCCCAATGTGGCTAATCCCCATTGGATTTATCCTGGCGATGAGATTCTGATTAAGAAGAAAATTATGGTCATGGCACCCGCCGTACCTGCACCCCCAGAACAACCCGTGGCTCAACCGGCACCTGCAACTGTCCAAAATACTGAATCGCCAGCTGGCGACTTCACCCGCTCCAGCATCAGCGCCTGCTCCGGCAGACTCTCAGCCAGCCCTTATACCGGCTGCCGCTCGGCCGGCCCCGCCTCCAGTTGCGCTGTATACGGATTTGTACTGTTCGGGATTTTTTTCAGGAGAGAAGCTCAGTCCTCATCGCGGCAGTGATCGGAGGCGAAGGGTCTGAACACCAAGCCTTATTCAGCGACCAGGATATTATCTTCCTCAGCAAGGGTACAATCGCTGGAATCAAACCAGGGGACGAATTACAGATCGTGCGGCAGGATAATTCTTTCGGGAAATGGGGATCGCAATTCAATCCCGCCAAATCGAAATCCAAATATGGCTACTATTACATTGACGTCGGCAGAGTGCGGGTTCTGTTTGCCCAGGAAAATTCAGCCACCGCTCGGGTGATTTTTGCATGCAGTGAAATTAGCGTGGATGATCAGGCAGTACCTGCAGAAGACCGCATCTCCCCACCTCGGCGTGAAGCAGTCGCCTTCGACAGATTTGCTCCACCGAGTGGCAAAACGCACGGCCAAATTTTCATGACCAAAGAGTTTTTGACTGAAGTCGGGGATGGCCATGTGGTGTTCGTGGATCTGGGGCACAAAGAGAATGTCCAGGTAGGCGACTACTTGCGCATTTCGCGGCCTTTTACCAAGAAGAATATGAGTCTATTCAATATTGATGACTATCGAAAGCATCGGGAATCTTTTGCAGAAGTTCGAAAGGTCGTCGGCGAAGCAGTGGTGTTGCGCGTAGATGAGAAGACTTCGACTTGTCTGGTAACCTATAGCGCCGAGGATATAACTCTTGGGGATGACGTGGAGTTGGAATAGGTCGGACGTCGATCCGTTTGTTTTCTGTATCCCTTAGAACAGAGAAACACGAGGACCTAATTCTCCGCGAACACGAAGGCTCTAAACAGCAAAATCTCCGCCCCTCTTCGCCAGGCATCTAAGGGCAATCCCGCTTTTCGACAGGTCTGAGCGAGAAACGTTTCCGGATCCCAATGATTTTCCGTGGCAACCTGGGGTAATAATAGTCCACGCCGTCCTTCTTGGCTGATGATCAGCCCATGAATTCCCAATTCAATTTGACTGAGGTCTCTCAGGGGTTCCGGGGTAGAAAGCACCGAGATCTCGATCCTAATCTCCTCTAATTCAGAAGGGGTAACGGGATTAAATCGGGGGTCTGACGTCGCTGCTGAGGCAGCGCACTGTTGAACCGTTTCGAAGAGCGGTCTAGTCGGGGTGATGATGCCAATACAGCCGCGTAGCTTCTCGCCATTGTGGAGTGTGACGAAAACTCCCGATCGCATCTGCAATTCAGGATTTTTGGAAATCTGAATATTCTTTTTCCCGGTTTGGAGGAAGTCTTGGACGGACCGCCGCGCCAAGGTCAAGATTTCCCTCTGTGCAGATTCAGTGAGTAGGGACATCCCGTTGCCTCTTCTTGAGGACGATCAGTCTCCTCCTCTGGCGGGCTTTCACACGATCATCCACCTTCTTCCAAAACCGTCGGAAGTAATCGACTGCAGAGATCAAAGCAATAATGACAACCAGCCAGAGCGCCAGTTTGCTAAACAAAATGAGCCAATGAAATACGTTCTGTAAAATGGTCAAGGTAATAGCCACAACCTGTGTCACCATCTTCATCTTCCCAAGGTCTGACGCATCAATCGTAAATCCTTGCGAAGCTGCAATGCTGCGCAGGCCGGAAACTGCAAACTCTCGACCGATGATGATCACCACCATCCAGGCGGGAACCCATTTTAATTCCACTAGCGAAATGAAGGCAGCGGAGATGAGAAGTTTATCAGCCACCGGGTCGAGCAGCATGCCCAGGGTACTTACCTGTTGTCTCTTCCTGGCAAGGTATCCATCAAAATAATCGGTAATCGAAGCGATTAGAAAAATCAGGGTGGCAAGGTAGATGGATAAGCCGACCACTTCACGAGCAGGATTGTAGACCCGGGTCAGCAAAACCACGACCAGTAAAGGGACTGCAAAAATGCGAGAAATCGTCAAAAAATTTGGGAGGTTCATTAAAGCTTAATGATCTTCGGGTTATGCATGCCTCGAGTCGCGTTCCGGGTGTCGATGACTACGGGGGCATGCTCGACGACCTTCTCGTAATTAATGGAACTATGATCAGTCACAATCACCGCACAATCCGCCATCCGGAGGCCTTCCTCTAAAGAGATCGATTTCAGAGCTGTATTGTCAAACTGAATTTCCGGCACATAAGGGTCGTGATACATCACTTTGGCCCCACGTGCCTGAAGTAACTGAATTATATCCAATGCTGGGGATTCCCTTAGGTCATCAATGTCCTTTTTATAACTGACCCCCATGATGAGAATTCTGGAATTCTTCACAGACTTACTGAAATCATTTAAGGCATCATTCACCTTATTCACTACATAATGCGGCATGTCCGCATTGATTTCGCTGGCTAACTCGATAAACCGGGCTCGATAGTTCAGAGTCTTGAGCTTCCAGGAAAGATAAAGGGGATCAATAGGAATGCAGTGGCCGCCTAATCCCGGCCCAGGTTGAAACGGCATAAACCCAAAAGGCTTGCTGGCAGCTGCCTCTATGACTTCCCAGACATTGACCTTCAAGCGGTCGCACATCAGAGCCATCTCGTTGACCAAACCAATATTAACGCTTCGAAATGTGTTCTCAAGAAGTTTTACCATTTCCGCAGCGCCAGAGGATGAAACTGGAACTGATCTTCTGAATGAAATTCCGATAGAGAGTCACCGCAACTTCGAGACATTGAGATGTCACTCCGCCAATGACCTTGGGTGTATTAAAAGTATTATAGGTTGGATTTCCAGGATCAACCCGTTCCGGCGAGAATGCCAGAAATAGATCTTTCCCCACTTTATAGCCCTTTTCTTGCAATTTGGGCAGCATGAGTTCCTCGGTGGTTCCAGGATAGGTCGTGCTCTCGAGTACAATAAGCTGATCCGGACCGTTGATTTTCTGCGATTCGATCGACCGCGGAAACAATCATTGACAGATCCGGGTCTTTGGTCTTGCTCAAAGGCGTTGGGACACAGATGATGATTGCATCTAACTTTTTAATGACTCCAAAATCCGTCACGGCTCGAAACCGGCCAGCAGACACATTTTCTTTCACTTTTATAGAGGGCACATCCGAAATGTAGGATTCTCCCCTATTAATGGCTTCGACTTTTGGAGCCACGACATCTATTCCAGTCACCGTAATCCCGGAATTCGCAATTTCGACTGCGAGTGGAAGTCCGACGTATCCCATGCCAATGACACCGACTTGGACTTTCTTATCCTGAATCTTCTGAATTAAGGTTGTCATAGACTAATGCCTGTACTTCCAATCCTTTCTTTTATTGATATCGTCAATACAGACAATCGTTTATTAAAGCGGAGCCCGATTATACCTTGAATAGAGGTCAATGCAAATTGAAAGGAATCAAGGCCGATCTCCATTTTCGCTGGAATGATATTATCGATTAATTTTTAGTTTTGGATTCCCGAGACCTGGAGGAGTCTCCTTTTAGTGAACAACTCACACCGGGGACGCACGCTTACGGTCTTGTGTTCCTTTAATTGGACGAGCCCGGGCTTGGACCCTCTTGGTTTAGACACGTACTTACGCCGTGTATGATGGACCTCAACTTTATTGGCATTCCGGGCCTGACTGAAATAAGCGGCCACTTCCGCGGCTTCCTTG
Organism: uncultured Acidimicrobiia bacterium; assembly: GCA_963810905.1. Lineage (GTDB taxonomy): Bacteria > Acidobacteriota > Terriglobia > Versatilivoradales > Versatilivoraceae > CAWBAT01. Next base: position 836,130 of record CAWEPG010000002.1, read on the forward strand.
AGGGATTGTTGCGGCGCAGATCTCAACCTCTCCGGATTGCGTAAGACGACGTGCGAGCCTCCATAGTCGGCGACATGAAACCAAAAATCGTCTGGATTTGCCAATTTAAATGTCAGGACATCATTTTCACGGCTATTTTTCCCCACCCAGATTTCCATTCCATCGGTAGACGAAAAAATTTTGGCTGATTTCTTGATTGAAGTCCGTTCGGTCTGTCCTTTGTGACGGCGAGCGGAGTGCTTTCCAAGTGTTGAAAATTCGGAAGGATTCTTTGTCATATCTTTGGTATGGGTCTGGAAATGCACTTCATCCAATATTTCGCTCGACTGAGCGGAACGGGCCAGGCGATCCAAACGTAATTCGAGGTTTGAAATTTCCAAGTCCACTGTGTGAATACGTCTCTGGATCAGGGGGATTGCACGATTGGCCTTTTGAAAGAGTCGGGCATAACGATTTGCATTCTGGATGAGACTGAGCTGGGGATCGAGGGGAATCTCGATTTCATGCATCGACACATCAAACAAATCCGGGATTGTCTTCTGGACACTTCCTTTTTCTGTCTTACCGGGTTGAGCATAAAGAAGATTGGAATATTTCTGAAAAATTCCGTATTCCAAATTCTTCTGCAAATCCTCACCTAGACTCTTTTTAAGTCGATGTTTCTTCTTAAGAGCCGCCATCAGTTGGGATTTAAGAGTCTGCGCCTTCTTCTGAACCGGCCCCGCGGCGCGTGAATTTCGAAATAGTTCGGCGGCAAGCTCATTCATAGTACGAAAGATTTTGTGGGGGTAAGAGGCAAGATGTTCCAGAGGGATTGGAGAGGAAACATGTGGATGATGACCAAGAAGGCTGATTTCCTTTTGATTTGCCGATTCGGGCAGAGGGTCTGACTTGAAGTAAATCCGAGGACTGAAAGGTCCCACTGAAAAGCGTCGGCAGAGTAACTGAAACTCGGTCCATAATGATTCGATTTTTGAGCATCGCCTGAGCTGCAATTCGTGTCTGAAAGTAGGGGTAAGCCCCGATATCTGGGCCAGTGGGTCGAGGCTCAAGGGCTGAAGGCTTGGGCCATGACTTCCCTCCCCCTTAGAAATTGAGGCGGTTGTTGCTGGATCGAGACCAGCTTGTGCCGTCGTTGCTTCAGCCAAAAGACCTACGAATTGCGATTGGGTGATGTCTTCCATTAGGTATTTGCCTGCAGCGGGAACGGGCCGATAGAGTATTTTCCCAATTCCTCCTCTATCTGCAATAGGGAAAGCCGAGCCAATCACTTCATCGGAGGCATCTAGGAGGAACAAATTGAGCATGTGGGGTATCAGTCGAATGACGAGTCGAAAACGCTCTAGCTGATTTGAAAGGGAAAGTTTTTCAACTTCCAGAATAAGAACGCGATCGGCCGTTTCTTTGCTGAATTCAACCACTCTCCCTCCCTGAACTTTCTTTCTGAGAAGCATCAAAAATTCTGATGGCTCTGACTGCAATGGAACTTCCCGATCCGAATGGAACAGGATTGGGGCGGCTGGAACCAGTGAGATAATAAAACTCCTGGGGGGTGCTGGGCGTAGATTTAGGGCGAAGATAAGACCTGACGTACACCGAATTCTCTGGATAGAGCGGTCGAGCAGCATGGGACGAATTTCCCGAAAGAGTGTATTAAGACAAAGGTTATCCATTGGGCAAAAACTCAGGACTTCTCAGAATTCGATAGAGCAATGAAACTGGCAATCCCACAACGTTAAAAAAACAACCTTCGATTCCCTCGACAAAGCGCGCGGCCTTCCCCTGAGTCGCATAGCCCCCAGCTTTATCAAATGGCTCGCCTGTAGCCAGATAGTCCTCAATTTCTTCCCCCGAGAGCTGACTGAACCTGACGATAGTACGGGCGGCATCGACAACGACGGTTTCTCCTTTTAAAACACATAGCCCCGTAATGACTTCATGGGACCGGCCACTAAGTTTCTGAAGCATGGATCGCGCTTCTTTCGGGCTAGCGGGTTTCCCCAGTATATGACCTTCACAGACAACGACAGTATCGGCGCCGATGACCACGGATTCAGGTCGGATTGGTCGAATCGCCATGGCTTTTTCTTTGGCTAATCGCTGAACCATCTGGGAAGGAGATTCCCCAGGCTGCTGAATTTCTTCAATCTGACTGGGAATCACTTCAAAATTGCTGCACAATAGGCCGAGCAAGTCCCGGCGTCGGGGAGAACTTGAGGCGAGAACCCAGGGTCTATTTTGAGTCATTCTTTTGATCCGCAAGTTTAGTTTACAAGCTTAGAAGCGGTATGATACATAAACTTCTGGAGTCCAATTGCGAAGGGCGTAGATGAAAAAATCCAAGAATTGCCTGAAAGTTGTCATTTTGTTTCTGTTTTTAGTCTGCATCGCAGCCTCAATAAAGGGGCAAATCAAAGAGGCGCCGAATCCTGCTCCTGATAATTCCAGCTTCGATATCAGCATTTTTTTTACTGGGAACATTCAAGGCAATATTGAACCTTGTGGCTGACCGCGCAACCCCGCGGGCGGTCTGGCTCGCCGTGCTCAGATTCTAAACGAAATTCATTCCGAATATCCGGATAAGTTTAGGATGGAAGTGGAGATCGGGAATTACATGCAGAACTTTGGACCGGACCGGAAAGTTAAGAACAAATGGGTATTACAAGGAATGAAACAACTGGGGGTTGAAGTCCTGAACGTAGCCGAATCCGATATCGATGAGCTGAAGGCTCAAGGGGTTGACTTCAACCAAGACGACCGATTTATTTCTGCGAATTTGATTTCTTCCAAGACAAATTCTCCTCTCCTGAAACCTTATGTTGTCAAGCAGATCACCTTGCCAGGGATACAAAAGGAATTCCGGCTCGGATTCTTGGGCCTCTCGTCGCGGGAAAGTTTCTACAAGACAGATGAGAAGGGTTATCTTTGGGCCGATCCGATGGAAAGCGCCAAACAATGGATTCCAGAACTCCGGAAGAAATGTGATTTTCTAATACGTACTGGCATGCATGCCATCTAAAGACTCTATACAATTGGCAGTCGATAATCCGGAGGTCGATGTTATTTTGAATGGTTTCAAGCATCAGTGGAGTGACCCGCCCGCCAAGATCAATCAATCCACGATCATTTACGCAGAAGATGAAGGACGAATTCTTGGCGAGTTGCGATTACGCATCGCGGGGAAAGAAAAAGTGGAGTCGAATTCCGTCAATCATGCCCTCACAAAAGTGGTGAAAGGATGACCCCGAAATGGCTGCTTACGTGGCACGTGCCAAAGAAGAAATTACCGCACAACAGCGGATTCTGGTGAATGAGAAGCCTCCGATAACGGCCTCATCAGGACTCCGGGCCAATTCGCCTTTTCTCACCGCAAAGTCCTGTGAGAGTTGTCATGCAACGGCCTACGAAGTTTGGCAGCACTCCAAGCACGCGAAAGCCATCGAGATTCTAAAGCAGGTGAAGAGAGAATTTGATTCATCCTGCGTGGGTTGCCATACGACCGGCAAAGGGAATGTCGGAGGATTCGAAGATCTCAATCAGACACCGGAATTGGCCAACGTTCAATGTGAGGCTTGCCACGGCTCGGGACGAGCCCATAGCGCCAAGCCGACCGAAGCTAAGATGCTCAAACTCAATGCATCAGCGTGCTTGCAATGCCACACGAGATCAAACAGCCCAGATTTTGATTTTGCAACTTATTGGTCAAAAGTAAAACATTAGCCGCTGTTGCCCATCTCCTTTTCCTAAAAGGGCCGAGGGGCCACCGAATGGCGCAAACGGTACGGGGCGAAATTTCCAAACGAGCGCTCAAGGGTTCTGGTTCACCACCATTAAATGAGAAGACCGGAATAAGGCGATCATGGATCAGTTAGGAACTCTTCTCCGTCATGCAGTCAATTTACTCCCGCAGCGACAGGAACTGAAGGAGTCCTTAGCTCTGGCACTCTGGGAACAGGCAGTGGGAGAAGGGCTGGCGAAGAACACAAAACCACTGCGATTATACCGCTCGACGTTGATCGTTATAGTTCCCTCGCAGGCATGGAGAAAAGAATTACACCTCATGAGAACCGAAATTGTCACAAAAATTAACGAGAACGCCGGATTTCGATTGATCCAAGATATTGAGTTCCGAGTCGACCTAAATTTCACAATTCTTCCTGTTGCCCCACCCCAAGCCGATTCAAAAACAGTTGCAGAGCCACTGGATTTACCAGTAGCGGACATTTCCGACCAAGGTCTTCGCGACAGCTTGATTGCAGCTGCCTCCAGTTACCTTCAACGAAACAAATAAGGAATATTTATGAAAATTGGCCCCAATGAAGTGGAGTATGTAGCCAAGCTGGCAAATCTGGCTATCACCGAAGAAGAGAAAAATACGTTTATCGGACAATTGAATTCCATCTTGGAATATGTGGAACAATTGAATACAGTGGACACGAATCAGGTCGAACCCACGGCTCAAGTGGTTTACGCTAAAGGCAGCACAGAGTCCATGCGGGATGACTCGCCTCAGGTTACTTTCTCGCAAGAAGATTCGCTGCAAAATGCGCCCTCAAAGGGCGCAGGGCACTTCAAGGTTCCCAAAGTCATTGCGGATCGGTAATCCAGAATTTCCAGTTTTCCATGGAATAGTGGGAAATGTCGTTAAAAAGGGGAGTGTTTGTGGATCCATCGGAAACAAGAATATCTAAAATCAGGGCCTCGATCGAGAATGGAGAAATCTCGGCTGTAGAGATCTGTAAGTCTTACCTCAAATCCATTGAGGATCACGAACCGCAAATTCATGCCTTTATTCATTACAACCCCGACATTGCTCTAGACCAGGCCGCACAAATCGACAAGCGGCGAGCCGCTCGCCAAACTTTGCCCCCGCTGGCAGGAATTCCCATTGCTATAAAGGATAATATTTTGATTCAGGGCCAGCGTTGTACTTGTGCTTCGAAAATTCTTGAAAATTTTGTTGCCCTGTACAATGCCACGGTCATTGAGAAACTATCGTCTGCTGGCGCTGTATTCATCGGCAAGACAAATCTGGACGAGTTTGCGATGGGATCTTCCACGGAGAACTCAGCTTTCTTCCCAACACGCAATCCGCTCTCCCTCGAATATGTACCCGGTGGGTCAAGTGGAGGTTCAACGGCGGCGGTTGCGGGTCAAATGGCTGTTGCCGCTTTAGGTTCCGACACGGGTGGTTCCATCCGCCAACCTTCATCTTTTTGCGGCGTCGTAGGGCTAAAGCCAACCTATGGGCGGGTGTCGCGCTACGGACTGGTGGCATTTGGTTCATCGTTGGATCAAATCGGACCAATCGCAAACCACGTGGAAGATGTGGCTCTACTCTTAGGGATTATTGCCGGCAAGGACTCGCATGATTCAACATCTCTAAATGTCGAGATCCCAGACTATTTGGCCCATCTCAACGCCAATATCAAGGGGACCAAGATTGGATTGCCACGAGAATACTTCCAAGCAGGAATTACAGCCGATGTGGACTCTAAAATACGCGCTGGTCTTAAAGTGCTGGAGGGTTTGGGTTGCGAATTGATTGAAATTAGCCTCCCCCATACGGACTTTGCTATTGCCTGCTATTACGTCGTAGCAATGGCTGAAGCTAGCTCTAATTTGGCACGCTTTGACGGGGTACGATATGGCTTGCGTATTCAAGGTAGTGGCAGTCTGACCGAAATGTACCGTCAGACTCGCGACCTCGGGTTTGGGGCTGAAGTCAAACGCCGCATCATTCTGGGAACTTTCGTGCTCAGTTCAGGATACTACGACGCCTATTACCTGAGAGCTCAAAAGGTCCGCACATTGGTCAAGCAAGATTTTGATAAAGCCTTTGAGAAAGTCGATGTCGTTGTTTCTCCGACTTCACCCACTCCGTCGTTTCGTTTGGGCGAAAAAAGTAATGATCCACTGGCCATGTATCTTTCTGATATTTTTACGATAACGGCAAACTTGGCCGGTATCCCGGGAATCTCAGTTCCTTGTGGCAAAAATGCTCAGGGATTGCCAGTCGGCATGCAATTACTGGGAAAGCACTTTGATGAATCGCGCCTACTCAATATTGCGCACGCCTTCGAAATGGCGGGTGGGTTTACGGTTTGAGCAGGTTGTGTCGATTTCCTGCTCAGTTGGATGCTGCCAAAGTAAAAACCTCACTGCGGCGAACATATCCTTCAGAGTTCCTCGCCATTGCGAACGGACGCCTTACCCTTTGGAATAGATTCCAGCGTATCCAGGGTGGAGAGGAATCCGATGAGCGACGCAGAATTGCGTCTTGGTGTCGCTGGCGAAGGTTTCGTCCCTACAGGATGGGCTTGTTGGTCGTCAAGTGTGGCTTCCTATGGAACTGATCGCAGAACTTAAGTTCTACGGATTCGCTCTCAGTGCTGCACTGCAATTCTCACTCCTTACTCTGGTCAAGCGCAATCGAAGGCTCGAAAGGTTGGAGAGGGTCTTCTTCGCATTGATTGCCTCTTTCTTCGTCTGGAACTTCTCAAACTTCCTGTTGCTTCTTTTCAAAAAGACGGCCAACCCCTTGAGTGAGTTCCTCTTGGATTTGGTGGTGGCGCCTCTGGCTTTCTGTACTTTCGCCCTTCTTCCTTCGTTGCTTCTCCATTTTCATCTCCTTTTTCAACGCCGGGTTTTAACCTCACCCATCCTTAAGGTCACAAAATTCTCAGAGACGATTCTTTATGCGCCGCTCCTGTTCTTGCCCTTTGCCCTATGGAATTTTGTCGCTTCTTATATCCCGCAGTCTTCAGTCCTGGCTGGTTCTATTTATGTGCAACCTTATGCGGGCTGGTTTTGTTTTGCGTTGATTGCCTCGACGGGTATTGAATTAAAGATCTTATTCCAGATCAAGACCCGCGAAGAGCGTATCCTGTTCACGGTTTTAACCCTCATTTTTCTATCGGTGGCCTACCTCTTTTTTTATGCCTATTTCATCTCTGACTTCAATGTCCAACTTCAAACCGGCGGAACATTTGAAGCCATTTTAATGCTTTGGTCTATCTTGCCAAGCGGCCTATTGGGTTATTACGTCTTCCGCCACAGCTTCTTGGAAATCGCTGTCCAAAGAGGCATCGGATTCCCCATTGCCGCGGCTTTCCTTTTGTTGATCTACTTAATTAGCGTTCGTTGGTTAAGAGACTTGATGACGTTCAATCAGTTGCCGGAGGGATTGGCAGAAGCAATCCTGATCCTAGTTCTGTTCCCATTGTTGCAGCCGTTGACGCGCTGGATAGACTTGTTTTTCGATCGACTTTTTTCACGCGAGATTTCTAAGTTTGAACGAATGGCAAAACGGGTGGAGGAAATATCGAGGTCCAAGATGGAGATCCAAGAGCTTCTGCCCCTGATAGAAGATTTACTGCAACAGGAACTGGACCTCAAGAATCCCCGACTCAGTCTTGAATCAAAACCGTTAGGGTCAAGCGAATGGGTCAGTGAGGATAACGGAATGACTGCATATGCAGATGAGGTTCTACGCTTGAAAGGAAAAGGAATTAGCGGGAAGATACAGATTGAGGAAGACCCTGAAAAGCTCAATAGCGAACAACAAGCCGGTCTTAGGTACCTCATGCCGCAAATTGCCGCAGCCATTGAATCCTGCCAGCTCTTGGAGGGCAAGATTCGCTTGGAACGTGAATTGGCCGAGCATTCCAAAATGGCCAGCTTGGGGCAAATGGCGGCATCCATTGCTCACAATATCAAGAATCCCTTGAGTTCTATCAAAACGATTGTACAGCTGATGCAGGAAGACGGGGAGCTCGCGGAGAAATACAGCCGGGATCTATCCTTGATCAATAGTGAAATCGATCGTTTGACCTCCAGTGTCACTCAATTACTCAAATTTTCGAAACCTGCTATTCTCTCAAACACCGGCGTAGATTTAGCGGAAGTCTTGGAGAAGGTTGTCAGAATATTTACTCCTGACGCAGACCAAAGAGAAATAAAACTGGATTTATTTCTGGCCGAGCGCCCTTTAAGGGTCAAAGGAAACGATGAAGTCCTGGTAGAACTTTTCCAAAATCTGATCGTCAATGCGCTGGAGGCAACACCGGATCGAAGCCGAGTAACCATCAAGGGAGAGGTTGTGAGGAATCAAAAGCAACCCGTGGTCTTGGTCCAGGTGGAGGACGAGGGCCAAGGGATTCGCCCCGAGATTTTGAAACAAATCTTCAAACCATTTTTTACCACTAAGCAAAAAGGGACAGGGTTGGGTCTGTCCGTGGTGCAACGTCGAGTCTTAGACCTGGGGGGAAATATTGAATGTTTGAGTCCGATTTCCCATCGTGGCGGAACGCGTTTTGAGGTGCGATTGCCTCTCTGAGAGGCATTGAAAATGGGATGGAGACGATTTCGAGCTTTAATAACATGTGAACAAGAACACATGTTACCTCTTAGCCGGTGGGCCCAGGGATGCGAGAACTTTTTGCCTCAGGAATGCCTGTACTGTTTGCGCCAGTACCTTCGAGGGTGCCATGCTCAAGATCTTGATTGTTGATGATGAGGAAGCGGCACGTTACGGTATCCGTCGTGTCCTTGAGAACAAATCGACGGAAATATTGGAGGCCTCCAGCGCCGAACAAGCCCGGGATGTCATCAAAAACCGTCGTCCCCATATTATGCTCACCGACATCAATATGCCGGGTGAAGACGGTCTATCTTTGCTCCGAAGCTTGAAAGATGACCCTCAGAAGCCGCTGGCTCTCATGGTTACGGCATTTGGAAGCGTCAAAGTAGCTGTCGAAGCCATGAAAGCAGGGGCTTACGACTATGTCGTGAAACCATTCGAAATTGATGAGCTGCGATTTGTTGTCATCAGGGCCATGGAAAGGGTCAAGCTTGAAATTGAGAATCAACAGCTCAAAAAGCAAATCCTTTCTGAGGGTAATTTCGGACGAATGGTTGGGAATTGTGCCCGGATGCAGCAACTTTTTGAGACGGCAAATCAAGTGGCATCAAGTGATGTGACTGTTCTGATCTACGGTGAAAGTGGCACTGGAAAGGAGTTACTCGCAAAGGAAATACATGATCGCAGCCCGAGGAAAAAAGGACCTTTTGTCGCGGTTAATTGTGCCGCGCTTCCAGACACGCTGATCGAAAGTGAGCTGTTTGGACATGAGCGGGGAGCCTTCACCGGTGCCCAGGACTTAAGAAAAGGGAAATTTGAGTTGGCTCACGGAGGAACCATCTTCCTCGACGAAATTGGAGATATGAATCCGCTCACTCAGGCTAAAGTTCTCCGCGCCCTTGAAGAGAGAAAAATCGAGCGGCTCGGAGGAAACCAGTCCATTCCGGTCGATGTGCGAATTATTAGCGCGACGCATAAGAATCTGACAACGGAGGTTGACGACGGAAAATTTCGCCAGGACCTTTTTTACCGTTTGAAAGTTCTCACACTTGAGATTCCACCTTTGCGGGAACGGCGGGAGGATTTGCCGCTTCTGATCCAGACCTATCTCGATATGTATTCGGCACGGCACAAAAAGGACACGATCCGCCTGACCCCAGAGTCTTTGGAGTGCTTGAAGAAGTATGATTGGCCTGGCAATGTCCGTGAACTCAGAAATGTCATTGAGGGATGTGTTGTTTTGAACCGGTCGGGGAAAATCGAAGCAGCCGATTTGCCACAAGAACTCTTGAAGAGCAGACCCAATCAAAAACCGAAGGGAGCTTTGGACAAGGATCACCCCGGTGTCGAAGGGCTCTTTGCGTTACCCTATAAAGAAGCGAAACATGAGTTTGAGGGACGCTATATAACCGCACGGCTTCAGGAGAATCAGGGAAATATTAGTCGCACGGCGGCACAGGTTGGCCTGCACCGCCAAAGTCTGCAGCAGAAATTGCGCGAACTCGGAATTCACAGAGGAGAATGATATTGAGCAATTGTCATTGTCTTCGAAGAAATCCGATCGTTTGCTTGAGTGCCCTCTTCTGTTGCTGGCTCTACTCGAGCCAGCTCGTCGCCGATTCCCATCCTTTCGAGATGACTCCCGAGACGGCCCAGATTCTGCGAAAGGGACTCAATAGGATGTACCATTACGACCTGAAAGAGGCTGACAACCTTTTTGACGATCTTATTCGGCGCTTCCCGGACCACCCGATTGGTTATATGCATAAGGCTGAGCTGGTTTGGTGGAGAGCTTTGATGGACACCAAGGATGAAGGGCTCAAAGAAACGTTTCGCCGTTTTCATGAACAAGCTTTGCTCAAAGGGGAAGAAAGCTTGGGCCGAAATCCCAAAGATTTCTATGCCCTGCTTTACCTCGCTGGGGCCTATGGCAATCAGACGAGATTTAACGTTTATATTTCTAAGAGCTATTTTGGCGCCATGTCATCAGGCCTAAAAGGCTACAAATATATTAAGTCGGCTCACAGCCTCAGACCGAGCTATGTCGATTGTATGATCGGTTTGGGCACATATAACTATTTTGCGGGCTCTGTTCCTCTGGTCATAAAACCCTTCGTCGGAATGTTCAGTGCTCCAGGAAATAAAACCGAAGGCATTAAGCAACTAGAACAAGTGGCAGCAAAAGGTGAGTTCGGCCAAATTGAAGCTAGAACTGTGCTGCTCGGCGTTTATTTGAACGAAAAAAGATGGGTGGAATATCGAAAAATCTTAAGGCAATTGATCGCAGAGTTTCCTTCAAATCCTGTCTTTTATGCGTGGCTAGCGGCTCCTTCCATGACGCAAAAGCGATGGGATGAGGGGATCCAGCAGTTTTCAGAATTGATTGATCAAACCAGCTCCAGCAGCGAGCGGGCAGGCCAGGGTTACGCTCTTTACCAAAAGGGGCGTCTCGAACTCGAGAAGGGAGATCAAGCAAGCGCAATTAAGAGCTTCAGCCGGATACTCGATTTGCAATCGAATGACGATAATTTGCTTGCCCGTACTTTCTTATTGCGGGCTTATGCCAATGATCTCTTAAGAAACCGGGATTCGGCTTTGGCAGACTATCGTGCAACGCTTGGTCTGCCCAATGTGGAAGACACGCATCGAAAAGCTCAACAATTCTTGACCAGCCCCTACCTTGGACCACACTAGAAATTGCCTTCTGAAGTTTGCTGACAGACTAAATCTAGAAGATACTGGGGGAAGTTATTCAGTTTACTTCACAATCGCCAGAAGAACGGCTCCCTCCTTTCTCCAAAGGTGTCATGATCTACAACCCTCTTGCCGGTGGATTGCGGAAGGGGAGCGGAAAAGTCGAGTTCATTAAGAACGCCTTCAGAGCGCAAGGAATTGAGTTAGAGTTACTTCCTACTCGAGCACCGGGGGACGCAACAATTCTGGCAAGTGGACTTGTTGAGTCCAAATGCCAACTCGTTGTGGCTTGTGGGGGTGATGGCACAATTAATGAAATCATTTGCGGAATGGCTGGGAGCCACGTGCCCCTCATGATTTTCCCGGGCGGCACGGCCAATGTGCTGGCCAATCAGATCGGTTTGCCCAAAGATCTTGGTCACTGTGTCCAGTTGCTTCGAACAGGAAGGCTGCGTCGAATTTCGCTGGGGAAAGCCGGCGCTCGCCACTTTGCCGTAATGGCAGGCATCGGTGTTGACGCCGGAGTAGTCGAGGCAGTGGATCCCGATTTGAAGCGGAAAATTGGACAAGGAGCTTTCTGGCTGGCAGGGTTTCAGCAACTTGCCCGATATCATTTTCTTCCCTTTGAAATACAAGTGGACGGGCACTCTCATTCTTGTACATTTGCGATCATCAGCAAGTCTAAATGGTACGCCAGCCGGTTTCAACTCACCCCTCGCGCCAGTTTGTTTTCTGATACTTTTGAAATCTGCTTGTTCCACAGCATGAACCGCTGGCGGTACCTCACCTATTTGCTATATTCGAGTTTTAGCAAACATGAGTCTCTGAAGGATGTGACGATTCTTCAAGGAAAGGAGATCAAGGCAGTTGGACCAGACCAGGTCATGGTTCAGGTGGATGGGGAGCTGATTGGAAATTTACCCCAGGAGTTCGAAATTCAGGAGGATGCGCTCACATTAGTTTTCCCTAGGGACTAACAGGAGCAAATATTAAATCTCAAATGAAGCGGAAAATATCGTTTTTCTTAATGGCCGTCTTTTTATTGTGGGTAACCTTGGCAATCGCGAGGTGGGGGCAGCCTTTCCCTTGGCAGGTCATTCTTACCGATCGAATCGATCGCAACCAGGACGGAAGCATTGATTGCTGGCGTCTTAAGGATACCAAGAGCGGGGTAACCATCATTGAAAATGACACCAACTCTGATGGCCGTGTGGACCAAATCCAGTGGGGGAATCCCGATGGAAGAGTTGTCAACCTCTCCGACACCGCAACAAGTGAGACAAGGCGAAAGAAGCTGATCGTTTGTCTCGACGGGGTCCCTTATGAGGATATGGCATATCTATGGGATCAAGGGTATTTTCGCGAATTTTCCCGGCCCGGTAAGCTCATTAGCGTATTCCCTTCTTTGAGCGACGTCGCCATAACCAGTGTTTTGCACACAGCACCTGTACCCGGTTATGAGAATCTTTATTTTGACATTGCCAAAAACAAAATAGGCGGTGGTGCATTCAGCACGGTATCCAAAGTTCGGATGCCGTATCTTGACGCTCTCGATTATGACGAACCAGGTATCTTTAAAGGGTTGGCTTATATTCTCCCCCTCAAGACGTATCATGCCGATTTAGGCCGATTCTCCAAAAGGCTCGCTGAGAAAGAGTTCCTGACTTTCAAATCACACATCTGCTCTACCGATGCCATCTGTCATATTCTGACTCGAGAGGAATTCCTGAAATTCATGGTCGAAACGGACCGCATGCTCAGGGAAATCTTTGTTCGTTATCAGGGCAACCTAGACTTTTTGGTTTTTTCAGACCATGGCAATAGCCACGTCACAAATCATCGCGTGGACCTGGATGGATACCTGGCCCAGTTCGGTTTTCGAATCGAGTCTTCTATTCGAGATGAATGGAGTGTGGCGATTCCAAAGTTCGGCCTCGTGGGAGCGATGCCGGTATATTCGCAGAGCCAAAATACGAAGAGACTGAGCCAGATCTTGGCCGATTCCGAAGCAGTCGATTTCGTTGCTTACCTGGATGATGGGAAAGTGCGCCTGTTATCTTCGAAAGGGGAAGCTCTGATCCGTGCGTCTGATGAAGGAAATCGGCTACGGTATGAAGCACTCAAAGGAGACCCTCTTGACCTCAATCCTATAATCGCGCAAATGACACAGCGCGGAGTAATCGAATCCGATGGGTATGCCTCACGTGAAAATTGGTTTTCCTACACGGCAGAACATGAATACGCGGATGCCGTGAACGCCCTTTATTCCGGCGTCACGAACCATGTCACAAACCGGGCAAGCCTCATTGTCAGTTTCAAAGACGGTTATCATTATGGCAGCCCTTTCTTTAATAGTCTCGTAACCATGCGCTCGACTCATGGGAACCTGCACAAGAGCTCCATGACCGGATTTTATATGCGTAACGGCCCGATACCACAAAAGGTCATGGCTGCCCGAGACCTTTTGAGAGAAGAAGCTGTACGGTGAAAAACTTTTTCACTCCACCGAGAATTCCTGGTGAGCATCTTCAGGTATAGCAAGCGCTTTCTTCGGCGCGTCGGCGAAACAGTCCTACCTGATGCCGCAGTGGGACGAGCTGTTTATCCTTCGGGTGGCGCAGACATGTGTCGTTGACATGTCCGTGTGATATAGGATGTTAGGGCAAACGGTCTAAAGCGAGAAGCTTCCTATCGTCCAGAAGGCAGAATCGCCAACATGACCGATTCCTGGACTTTCGCTTTTCCACTTCCTATCTAATGGCGGGGTTCAGCCGCATGTATTCCGGTTTCTCCAATTCATTCTTCTCGCTCCAAACATTAAACTCGTCCTTTTTATTCGCAGACATGTCAACGACACATGTCTGCGCCACCCGGAGATTGGATTGCAACTTAGTCTTAATCTGCTTTTAGCTTAACGTCTGCAGTAAACCTTCTAAATTCACGAAACTCAACCAAGTTACGCGAACTCAATCGATTCTGGTTTTCCCGAATCACGACTTCCGCCGCTATGGGAAGAAAAAAGGACTGGTTTTCCAAACCGGCAATATCCCTATAACCATACTCAGTCGTAGTTTCTGAGTAGAGAATTGGAAAGTTTCTGGGGAGTTGGGCTGTATGTTGACTGATCTTGAGAATGCTTCGATTTCGCGCATCTACCCATACCGTTCCCTGATAGGCCACCTTGAGGGAATGCGTGTGCTTGTAGGATAGTGTCCAGGCTGAGCTTTCCTTCGGCACTGAGAATCCAATGACTATGGTCTGAACCCCTCGGAATATCTCTTCGCGGTCTTTCCAAAATTTCGCCTGTGTTTCGGGAATGAAGAGTGAACGCAAGATACTGCCAAATTCCCCGATCGAGATCATATTACCAAGGGATTCAAAACGCTTAATAGCCGACCTTCCATTAATTTTAATGTTGGAGTAATTCTCCTGCCTTTGGTTATAACCTATTTCGGATTCCACAATATCCTGGCTCTGCCATTGATTGCCACCGTGAGGATCCTTATAGCGACGGGTGATCTGCTGGCAAACAAAATCTGGCAAATCGTCGGTGAATTGCAGCGCTTTCCTCCGGACATCGTTTAAGAAAGCATTCCATTCCGTGGTCTGACCTTCCGTCATGTTTGTTGCAAGGCGTGGTAGTTCCTGTGCAGACAATAAGAGGAAAGCGAACAGATTTATCTGTAGTATCGGACAGACAAACCGGAGTTTCAAAAACCCGGAATGAAAATGTCGAAGAATCTTGGTTTGAAGTCGCCGGTGTTGCAAGGGATCAGTTGTAGCCGGGGACGTTGGCCCCGGACAACAGGCCTGGAGGCCTGTTGATACTATCTTGCATGAACCAAAATAAAGAATTATGGACTTGGGCTCTGCCAAAGCGCGTGGCCTACGAAAAAGGGTCCAAGAGACTGGATGAATTCGGAGGTTTGGCGAGTCTTACGCATGGTCTGGACAATGTGTGAAAGAGGGTGAAGTTCCTTGCCAATTAGGCCAATCAGAAAATCATTGTCGTTCGCATCCAGCCCGTGACAAGCCAGTCGAACGTCGTGGGCAAGATCGGCATCCCCGTAAGCTCTCCCGATCGTGCCATGTTCCTTCAGGATGCCCCCCTGCTCTTGAGGGGTTAGCTTTGCGAAAGCTCCCGATCGTCGCAGGGGATACCAGATGGCCCACGGCCAGGAAGGATTCAGAACCGTTCGCCGGGGTTTGCTCAAAAGCCAGTCTTCCAGATCCGGTTCATATCCCGAAGAGTAGGAGCGCCCCAGCATCGTCAATTCTAATTTTTGATTGAGGCTGCGGAAAGGGTCTGTATTCACTAGATCCCTTAAGGTCGTCACAAAGAAAACGGGATCCTCATGCATCGTGAGTAGCCCAACACCTCGAGGATCGTTCACGTCCTGGTAGAGTACTGCCTGTGTGCGCCGCAGCTCGAGGGTTGAGACCAGTTTTCCGGGATCCAGGCAGCCCCCAAATACTTGAAGTTGCATGAAAAGGCGACGGTTCAGTACTTGTTGGTTTGCGCCGCGCTCTTGAACGTCTGTCTGACTTTCCAAAGTCTGAGACATAAGGTGTCCTTTTTCCTCTAGGATCTCGTTTTTTGACCCAACCGCTCTTGAACCTGAGCCAAATCTTCCTGAACCCGGCGCTGCCGTTGAGAAAGGCTAAAAATGTAGCCAAATAACAAAATCCAAATCGCTGAATATGCGGCAAACAAATAATTCATGAGGTCCCCCTTGTTTGGGTTTCTAATTGTCGCTGCAAGGCTTCAACGGCCTCTTGTGAACTCTCCAGATTGGTCCGAATCCTCCACAGGTAAAAATAGAAAAAAGTAAATGCAGCGAGTGAGAGAAAGAATGCAATTTTCATATGGGGATCGAGCCCCGACCCTTGACCTCCGGCCATCACCGGGGAAGGATGCTGTGTCCGCCACCAGCGATTCGACATGTAAACAATCGGGACATCAATCGCCCCAAGGATTCCGAAAATGGCCGACAGCCTGGCCCGTTGTTCCGGAGCCTCGATCAGGCGTCGGAGCATCAAGTAGCCCAGATAGATCAGCCAAAGGACGAACATCGAAGTTAGCCGCGGGTCCCAAGTCCACCAAATTCCCCATACGGGTTTCGCCCAGAGGGGCCCAGTGACCAGCACGATAGTGGCAAAAATGGCGCCGACTTCTGCAGCGGCGGCCGCCTTAATGTCCATTTCCCGAGTTTTTGTAACTAGGAAAAGAGCACTGTAAACAAAAACGGAAAGGATGGCCAGGAAACAGATCCAGGCTGAAGAAACGTGGAAATAGAAGATCCTTTGCACATCGCCCATGGTCGCCTCGGTAGGCGCGTAGAGAAAGATGGCATAGATGGCGCAGAGCATCGTGACAAAGGTCAAGAGTGCCAGGACTCTCTGAGATTTCACTTCAACCTCCTCAAAAAAAATGCATCGTCCTATTCAATGTATAGTGGCGATGGCCGGGGTCCAATGCTCCAATGACTAACCCCAAATCTGACGGGTAACTCTGGTTGATCCCTTCCAGTTTCTCATTTTTTATTCCTCTAATACAAAATCAAATAAGAGGAAAGGGAGCGTCACGAAGATCACATTGTAGACTACTAGAAATCTCAACCAGAAACCCAGCGCCTCACCGGGAGGGTCCGTGAAGACCGCGGCAGTGGATTCGACTGCCCCAACCACGGCAGGCAAGGCGACGGGAATGAGCAGCACTGGAAGCATGACCTCACTCATCCGGGTATTCATGGCAATGGCGGAAAGAATGGTGCCCACGGAGACAAAGGCTAGCGTTCCCAGAAATGTAATCAGCGACAACCAGCCAATCCTTGGCAACAAATCAAAGTTAAAAAACAATGCAAAACACAATAGAATGACGCCGTCTGCGATCAGCATGAAGACTAAGTTGGCCAACATCTTACCTGCAAAAATAGTGCCCCAGTCTGTTGGAGCCATCAGCAATCCCTGCAGGGAGTCGTTCTCCCTCTCTCCGGCAAAAGATCGATTCAACCCCAGGATTCCAGCAAAAATGAAAGTCATCCAGAGAAGTCCAGGACCGAATCTTTCCGTTTCCTGGCTATCCGGTTCAAAAGCAAAATGAAACATCAAGATGACCAGCAGTCCAAACATCAACATGGACGTCAAGGCATCCTTCGTCCGGTATTCTATCAGGACATCTTTCCAGAAGATGGTGAACGATTGGCTAAGAAATTTCACGGGGCCGCTCTCTTAGGAATCTCTTGTATCTTTCGCGAACCGAAGCACAGCCTTCCCTCATCTCCTCTACAATTCTCCCGTGCTCAACGATGACCCACCGCCCTGCGCCTTCCAGGCCTTGTTCCAAATCATGCGTTGCCATGATCACCGTTTTTTGATTCCCTACAAAATCCTTAAGCCACTGCCCTAACAACTCGGCGGCTTCGAAGTCTAAGCCCGTGAACGGCTCATCCAAGAGCAGGATTTCCGGGCCATGAAGCACCGCTCTCGCTATCGCTAACCGCTGCTGCATTCCTCGAGAGAACCCGCCTATTTGACGATGAGCCTGCTTCTCCAGCCCAACCCAGTGCAGTGTTTCCTGGATCCGGCTCTCAGGATGCCGCACTTGATAAAGCTTGGCGAAAAATAAGAGATTCTCGAAGGCGGTTAAATGACGATAGAGAAAGCTGCTATGGGCCACAAATCCGAGCCGTGAACGGATGTTTTCGGGATTTTTGAGCACGTCGATCCCACACACAGACACCCTGCCTACATTGGGTTTCACAATTCGAGCGATCACCCGCAATAAGGTGGATTTTCCTGCCCCGTTTCGCCCTAGAAAAACGACGAAATCCCCTGGATGAACGGTCAGGCTAACCCCCTGAAGAGCTACGGTATGTCCGAACCATTTCTCGACGTTTTCAACCTGAACGCAGGGGGGTACCTGAAGATTTGGAGATGTCATGGAAAAAAGTTTGTCCGTCAAATCCAAAGGGAAGCCACGATCAATGCCAAAGGAAGCATTCTCCGTCTCATCGGTGCTTACGCTTCAGTTCCGTCTTGGACTGGGCTTTCTGCCATAAGGCAAAACCAAGCACCAACGCGAACAAAGCACCGAAACCCGCTAGGACGTAAACCTTCATCTCGAAAACCGGGTTTGGGAGGCGAACCACCTTAATCCCGGAAGTGTCTGACTCTTGCTCCATACCTTCCGCCGAGCCCTTCTCACTCTCCTCTGAAATTTGTGGAGCATCCCCTGAAATCCTGAAATTCAATTGAGCTTCTTTGCCGGCAGAGACAACTTCATAAGAGGCTGCTTTGGTGAGAGAATCCGGGCCAGTTGGTTTTATCCCCTGCCCTGTGAGCTGAAGATCAGCCGGAAGGACCAGCAATCGGGTTTTTTCCGGACCGTAGAAAAACCGTTGTTTGAAATCTCGCTGATTGCGTCGAGTAGTTTACTTTGTAGGAAATCCTGATTTCATTGACCCCGGGCTTCATTGGAGATTGAATGGCATACCCGCCCTCCTTGCGTGGGGTAGGCTTCTGAGGCAGCGGAATTCCGGCAAGACCCACGACCGCCACACTGAGTTCGCTGACCAGGTCGGGACTAGGAGTATCAAACAGAAACGTCCCGCCTGGAAGCACCAAGGTTTTCTTGGGATCCTTTTCGTTCGTGAAGAGGTATTGCTGTTGAACAAAGAGTTGATTGCCACTAGCCTGCGCCAGCATCACGGGTAAAGAAACCCGGATTCCTTCCATACTCTCGGATGGTTCGTAGACGATTAATCTCGCGGGAGAACTCAGGTTCTGATCCGGCGTAATCGTAAGGTTGTAATTCACGCCACGATAGATTGAACGCAGCAACCAGTGCGGGGTTTGGACCCCTTCAGCCAGGGTAAAATGAAATTGGCCATTACCGTTCGTGATGGTTTCCGAATTATTTTGCATGCCTTCACCGAGGACTAGCAATTCAACCTTTTGACTGGGAACAGGGTGGTTGTTCGTACCGTTAATGAGCACCCCCTGCAAGACGCGTTCGGCGTGAAGGCCGGCAGGAGAAGCCAGGCAACCCAAGAAAGAAACGAAGCAGAAAAAATATCGAACAAGTGTAGAAGAAGTCCTTGCGGCGAGAGGGTTAGTAGGAGTCATTCACAACCAATCGAATTGCTGAGATAGTCACAGGTGGGCTATTTCTTGGACTTTTTGCCGCTCTTAAGAACTGCCACGACTTTGGATTCCCCAGGGCTCTGGAGATTTTCAGGTTTTAAGGATTCGATCTCACGCATGATTTGGTAAGCCTCGTGACTGAATTCTTCGCGTAATCGCTCGTAGTCACCTTCTGAAAGTTTTCCCATTTTATACTCAAATTCAAGGTCTTTGATGTTCTCGTAAACTCTGCTCTTTCTTTCTCAGGAGACGTTTTAGAGGGCTCGGGTTCCCTTCCAGGCTTCCCAACAAGGGATTCCTCGCCGTAGCCAACATTGGGCGAAACACTAGCAACAATGTCGCCAAGGTAACCAGTGAGCAGACAATATAAACCGAAGTCATCCTTGTCCTTCCAATTCGATCAAGAATCGAAGTCTTTCAATTCCTTTTCAATCTGCTGCTGGTAGGTATCCGGGATTGGAGGAGCTGCACCATGACCTCCCACCGCCAGGGCCGGTTTCCGCCGAGCCCATACCCGGATCAGGAAGTATACCAGCACAAAACCAAGGAACAGCATCACAAACGGCATGGTCCAGGCCGTCAAATCAAACCCATGCGTTGTTGGGGCACTCAAGATCAAATTACTATACTTCGAAATAAAGATGTCCCGAATCTCTTGATGAGATTTGCCCTGCTTTAGGTACCCCTGGATTTCTTCTTGAAGGGGAACAGCCGACCCACAGTTGACCATCCCACAGGCTGAGAGCTGATGATTACAGCCACATTGGCAGACGAAGTCATCCGCAACTCTTTTGACCTCGGGGGGAAAGACTTGAGCGTGTAGCAACTGGGACAAATCCCATCACCAGGAGGACGAACAAGGAAAATGTCTGTCGACAAGTCCTTCCAGAAGTAAGTTTTTGAAAGCACCCTGGGAATTTCATTTGTGCCCACCACAGATTACGCCTTTACGAGGAGTTCCTTCACATCCAGTTTGACTTCCTGCTCTTTCCGTAAGGTCTTTTCATGCCGGTCGGGAAGCAGACAAATCAAGGTTCCCACCATAAACACAAACGCCCCTAGCCAGACCCAAGCAACCAGAGGGTTCAGAAAGACGTGAATAATCGCTCGACTTCCTTCCTGATTGAAACCCAGAACGACATACAAATCCTCTTTCAAGGTCGAGCGCAAAGCCACCTCGGTGGTGGCTTGTTCGCTGGAACGATAGAAGCGACGTTCAGGCTTCAACGTCTTGATCTCTTTTCCATCTCGATAAACCTTGATGATTCCCACTTCAGAAATATAGTTGGCATTTTGCGTTTCCTTAATATCCTGCAGTTTCAGTGTATAGCCGCCAATCTCAACTTTGTCGCCCTTCACCATTTCTTTCTGAACTTCACGATTGAATCCGGAACCTGCAAACCCTACGAAGAGGAATACCATTCCCATATGCACGACATAACCACCGTAACGACGCGTGTTCCGAAAAGTCAGAATCCAGAGCGCTTGCGCATAGCTTTCTCCCTGCCTGCGGCGAGCCAGCGCACCCCGATGAAACTCAGCCAGGATCGTGCAAGCCACAAACACGCACAGGACCAGGCACATGAAGGAATAAAAATTTCGCATGCCAAAAACTAAAAATAAAATTCCAACCACAACTGAGGCGAGGGTAGGCACCGTGAAATTTCTTCTCAAGCTTTGCACAGAGGTCTTCCGCCAGGCCAGTAAGGGTCCAACGCCAGTCAGAAAAAGCAAGAAGAGCCCTATCGGCACTTCTACCTTGTTGTAAAAAGGTGCGCTGACCGTCCTTTTTTCATTTTGGAAAAACTCGGAAATGATCGGGAAGATAGTCCCCCAGAGCACCGCAAACATGGAACCGAGCAATGCTAAGTTGTTGAAGAGGAAGCTACTTTCGCGAGAGACCACGGAGTCGAGACGATTTTCGCTTTTCAAAGCATCGAGCCGCGACAGTAAAAGGTAGAGACAGGACCCAATCAAAATGAACAGGAAGCTCGAAAAGAAGGGGCCTATCGGAGACTGAGCAAAAGCATGGACCGAAGAAACGATGCCACTGCGAGTTAAGAACGTCCCAAAGATACAGAGCAGGAAGGTAGATAAGATGAGGACCATATTCCAAATCTTCATCATTCCTTTCCGTTCCTGCATGATGACCGAATGGAGAAATGCCGTGGCCGTCAGCCAGGGCATCAAAGAGGCGTTCTCCACCGGATCCCAACCCCAGTACCCTCCCCAACCCAACACGACATAAGCCCACTTGGCGCCTAATAAAACCCCGATGCCCTGAAAAAGCCAGGGGACCATCATCCAGCGGCGAGTTATTCGAATCCATTCGTCGTCTAGGTCACGCGTGATCAAGGCCGCGATAGCGAATGCAAATGGGATTGTGAATCCAACATACCCGGTATATAGGACAGGAGGATGAATTACCATGGCCCAATATTGCAGCAGTGGATTGAGTCCCCGGCCATCCATGGGTGTAAATGGAGTGGCTGCCGCTCCTGCCCGGATTACACCAATCTGGTCAAATGGGTTAGCAACAAAGTTGTTCAAAAGCAAAAAAAAGCCAGCAACTATGGCAATCACGCCAACCACATAAGGCATGAGATGACGGTTTCTCTTGCGATTCTGCAAAACGGTGACAAGAGCATAAATGCACAGGATCCAACACCAGAAGACTAGCGATCCTTCCTGCCCACCCCAAAGAGCTCCAAACTTGTAATACCAGGGCATGGCCCGGCTACTGTTTTGAGCTACAAATTGAAGGTTAAAATTATTGCTTAACAGTTGATACCAGAGTGAGAAAACAGTAAGCGTCACAAGGGCGGACATTGCGATAACGGAATTTTCAGCAGTTTCGACTAATCGTCGGTGTCCTATTGCCCCCCCCAGGAATGATCCGACAGCAGCGTAGCAGGCGAGGCAAAAAGCGAAAAGCAAACAGAATTGCCCGAAATCACTGACTAAGGTGAGCATAACTCTTAATCCTTACTCTGAAGTAGATTTGATGGAGTTGTAATGGCAGCTTCAAACGCGAGCACAAACAGAGTGCGAGGCTTAAAATTCAGTTCCGATTGCAACTTAACAGGTTGATCGATTCCTACTCAACTCTTTCCTGGTTTTGCATAGGTGGCTTCGTACTTAGAGGCGCATTTTGCCTGGATTTTAAGGGCCTCGAAACTTCCATCAGCCTTCAAATGCCCTTCGGCCAGAGCCTGAGCTCCGTCTTTGAAGGTATCCGGCAGAAGATCCTTTCCTACATATCGGACAGGAAGGATTTCGCCCTTTTGCTCCAGTCTGAAATTCACCCCACCTGGAACCTGTTCAATGCTTCCGTTGACAACATTTCCAGCCACCCGCAGGCGTTTGTTGAATGCGTCACCCTTCATCTGCTTAAGCTCATCCACCGTCTTGTAGTATGCGAGACTTTCATTGAAACCACTGAAGCCAAGCCAAATTATGGCCCCAACAATGATGAGACTGCCTACCAGGAATTTAATTGCCCGTTGGTTCATGTTGTCATTTTCCCCTTAATCCATCCCTGCAGGAAACTCACACCTTTATGCTAACCAATTTCATTCTAACATTCTGCAGGAGAAATTTCCAAAATGAATCCATTGAATGACTTGAATGTTGATGATTGATTTCCCAGCCTGAGGTCTAATTACAATCTGCCAACTTCATGTGATCGCCAAATAGCTCTCTGAAAAACTCGTTTTAGCCGGGTTTGATGACCCGGGTCTATATTATCAGGACCAACGGTCCCAGCTACAGCTACTGGGTTGAGGGAAGCATTTACTTTGCCAGTGTTCATTTTTTCTGCAACTTGTCTGAGATTATGCAGCGAAGCTCAATATCCGCAGGGTCTTAAGCAGTTCATGCCAGTTCGCCTGACTGATATGTGCCTCCTTGGGTAATGTACAAATTGGTGAATCTTACTCAGGGACCGCTGAGTTTGGCCCAAAGAATCGGGGGGATGGGATGATTGGGGGAGCAAGCACCCATTTTTTTTGACTCGCAGCGAAAGACGGGTATTATGTTTTCTTAAACCTATGATAGAAACCCGAAAAACCATCTGCAACCGTGATTGTCCTGATGCCTGCAGCATTGTCGCGACTGTAGAAGACGGGATAGTGACCAAGATACGCGGAGACAAAGAGCATCCCGTCACACGCGGGTTCCTCTGTTATCGGACCAGTCTCTTTCTCTCAACCCAATACTCTGCAGAGCGAATCAAAACGCCGCTCTTGCGCCATAACGGGAAATTCCATCCGATCACCTGGGATGAAGCATTGGATATGGCTGTCGATCGACTGGTGCGGATTCGAAACGAATCCGGACCCGCGGCGATTTTTCACTACCGCAGCGGCGGTTCGCTCGGCATGTTGAAACTTTTGTGCGACTACTTTTTCGAGCAGTTTGGCCCCGTGACGATCAAACGTGGCGATATCTGTTCCGGAGCGGGAGATGCTGCTCAGGAACTCGACTTCGGTGAAGAGGACAGTCATGACCTCTTTGACCTCCTTAATTCGAAAAATATTGTGCTCTGGGGGAAAAACGTCTTCACCTCTAGCCCTCACACCGTTCCAGTCCTCATGGAAGCCAAGGCGAAAGGCGCGAAACTGATCCTGATCGATCCCGTTTATCACAAGACAATCAATCTCTGCGAAAAATTCATTCAGCCGCGTCCAGCCAGTGATTTCGCGTTGGCCATGGCCGTTGCGCAAATCCTTTTTCGTGAGGGGTGGACCGATCCTGAGGCGTCGAAGTACTGCGAGCACTTTGATGAATTTCGTAGACTATTTGCCCAGAAGACCGTAGGCGAATGGTGCGAAGAGGCCGATGTCGCTACGGAAGTAGCTCTGGATTTGGCCCGACGTCTGGGACTGGAAAGACCGACAGCCATTTTGGTGGGTTGGGGGATGGGTCGACGGAGAAATGGAGGCGCAATTGTTCGAGCTCTCGATGCACTCTCTTCGATCTCCGGTAATATTGGAATCCCAGGGGGAGGAGTTTCATTTTATTTCAAACGTCGTGGCGCATTCGACCTTTCTTGCGTTAAGGGGGCAGCGGTTGCGCCGCGAACAGTTTGTGAGCCGTTGTTTGGACCAGAAATTCTGAATATGAAAGATCCGCCGATCCGAGCGGTTTGGGTTACCGCCGGGAACCCGGTCGTAATGCTGCCCGAGTCGTGGACCACGTTCCAAGCCTTAAGTTCTAGGGAATTCATCGTTGTCGTGGATTCGTTCCTCACCGACACCGCACGGTTGGCCCATTTGGTTTTGCCTACAACAACCTTGTTAGAGGACGATGATTTGCTAGGCGCCTATGGCCACCACTGGATTGGGGCATCGACACCAGTAGTCAAACCTCCAGAAGGTGTCAAGAACGACCTAGAAATAATGCAGGGCTTAGCGGCGCGAGTGGGATTGAGCCACGTCATGGCTGGATCAGCACGGGAATGGAAACAGCGGATGATTGCCTCCAAGCTCGAACCGCGGGGAGTGACCCTAAAAATGCTTGAGCAAAGTGCCGTCCGCAACCCAATCCCTCCGAAAATTCTCTTCAAAGACCGGCGCTTTCCTACCCCATCAGGCCGGGTCAACTTGATTACACAAAGCCCCGCTGCCAGTGAATCATCTCTTGAATTTCCTCTTTCCCTCATGTCAATTTCGACGGAGAAGTCTCAGTCATCACAATGGGCGATGAATCAAGATGGTTACGCCGTTGCCACAATTCATCCAGACACGGTACCCGAAATACCCGATGGAGAACTGGCTCGCCTGGAGTCGGCCATTTCCTCGATTGTCGTTCGAATTCGCCACGATTCCAGGCAACGCCGGGACGTCGTCCTGATTCCTAAAGGGGGCCACCTCCACGCGGGTCGCTGCCCTAATGCACTTCTGCGTGCCCGGACAACCGATATTGGTGAAGGGGGCGCCCTCTATGATGAACGCGTCAGAATCGTTCCATTGCAAGAGGGTTGTTAATACAAACCACTAAGTTTCGCGACGATTCTCCTAGATCAGGGCCACTCGTATCTGCATTCCCAAGGGGAATCGGGAAGAGTCCCCCTTCGAAGGGGCTGAAGCCTTGAGAAGGCTTCAGGGAGATGTCCTCAGGTGTCGTGCGAAGCCTGCGCAGGGGGACAGACGGTGCCCACGCAAGCTCGCTCCACCCGTTACCCTGAGGGTTAAGCATATTGCGCATGTTTTGTTCTAGACACCAGGAGTGTCTGAAAGCCTCACTCCGAGCCAGTCTTCGGCCCTGAAGGGGCCAACGAAAGTAGCCCAGGGCAAGCGCGTTAGCGCGCCGCCCTGGGTAGAGACATAACGACCAAGATGACCCCGCTCCCGTGGTCTTTAGGTCCAGTGAAACGCTTTCCCAGCGCGGGGGAGAGGGGATTGGGGAGTAGGGGATAGATATTTCTTGCACATTCCTTAATAGGGATCAAATATAGATTCGTTATTATTAATACGCTAAAGAACAAAAACCTTTGCGAGTCCCATCCCCCCTTATGGAGGCCTCTATGCGAAAGCAGACTCTTCTGATTTGTCTCTGTTTCCTGATTTTTTTCTTTCTGCAACAAGCCACGCTGACAACGTCGCCTGGCGATGCAAATCTCCCCCCTTCTGAAGACAATGCTCACGCAGCCTTGGAAAAATCTCCCCGGCACGGTGAGTATGTAGATATCAAACTGCCTGGTAGCCAGACCTCTATTAGAACCTGGGTGGTCTATCCTGAGCGGAAAGAGAAGGCTCCCGTGGTGATTGTTATTCATGAAATTTTTGGACTAAGCGAGTGGATTCGCGCAGTCACAGATCAACTGGCCAAAGACGGATTTATTGGAGTGGCGCCCGACTTGATTTCCGGCAAAGGACCCGGAGGAGGCAATACCGATTCCGTCACCAGCCGAGATGAGTTGATCAAAATGGTTCGAGGGTTGACGCCCGATGAGACTCTCGCCCGGTTGAACGCGGTTTATGACTATGCGTTGAAAATCCCGGCTGGAAACAAGAAAATCGCAACCATCGGATTTTGTTGGGGTGGAGCCACCAGCTTTTTCTATGCCACCCAACAGCCCGGGCTTTCAGCTGCAGTGGTTTACTACGGCACTTCTCCCGAAACCGCTGCTCTGGCCGGGATCAAAGCTCCCGTGTTGGGCTTGTATGGAGAGAATGACGCCAGGGTGAATGCCACCATCGATGCCGCCACTTCCGAGATGAAAAAACTGGGGAAGATTTATCAAGTCGAAATATTCAAAGGCGCCGGCCACGCCTTCTTGAGAGCCCAGTCGGCACAGGATGGGGCTAATTTAAAGGCAGCCGAATCGGCTTGGCCCCAGATGCTTGCTTTCATGCGCAAATACACGAGCTAGAGACAGGCCGCCAGGCAACGATTCCCCCTTTGAAGGGGGTGTAGCTGGATGTCTTTGGGCCTCTAGTACCTTGGATGACAGAGCCAATAGAAATGACATATAGGTAAATTTATGGTATGCTAGTTAATAATGACATACTTAGGAGAGGTGACAGGCATGGAGGACGTTCATAGCAAGATTTCTGAAGGTGGGCGCATTGTGATCCCATCCGATTATCGGCGAGCTCTGGGGCTTAAAGTTGGCGACGAGGTGATCCTTCGTTTCGCCGATGGTCAGGTCCACATTCTAACGCGTGGCCAAGCTGTCAAGAGAGCGCAAGCTTTGGTAAGAAAGCACGTTTCTGAGAGGAAATCTCTGGTTCGAGAACTGATCCGGGAACGACGAGGCGAGGCAGCCAATGAGTGAATATGTCCTGGATGCTTCAGCTCTATTAACGATTCTAAATCAAGAACCCGGTAAGGAGCGCGTCGAGGCTATCCTGGGTCAGGCGACGGTTAGCACCGTTAACATAGCCGAAACCATTGGGAAATTATTGGATGCTGGCATGACCGCTGCGGATGCGAGAGCTAGCATGGAGTTGCTGCACCTGGAAGTAATTGATTTTGACCTGGAAATGGCGCGGGTGGCAGGGTCTCTCAAGCAATCCACTAAGAAGCTGGGCCTCTCGTTGGGCGATCGATGCTGTCTGGCATTGGGGATAGTTCGCGGTAGCATTGTCGTGACTGCTGACCGTTTGTGGTCGAGACTCAGGGTGGGCATTCAGGTTGAAGTGCTGCGCTGACTCGGAAGAGAGCGTTTGTGGAAACCGTTAAAATGGTTTGCCGCCAATGCAGGTTTGCGTTACCCCTCGATGAATCGAGGGGTTAATGAAAGAGCGGACACTCCCGAGCACGCTTCGTGAACGCGCGGCGGAGCGTGCGTTCCACCCAAAAGAGGCAGCTCAATAAAAATCCCACTCGTCCGCTCCACCCAGTAAGGTTTGAGCTGTTCCTTCCGCCTGTCAATTCCGGTGCTCTGTTAGTTTATACACAGGCAAGGAGGCCTGTCGCCACAATGTCTGGAACGTTACTCCAGCTCGGTCTGCCCAGGTACGGCGACGGGTGGAACGGGAAGATTTCCAAAAGTCAGATCCTTAGGCATCAAATCAATCTTAGAATTAAGGGCCTGCTCCCAGGTAACTGCTTTGCCGGTATAAGCAGACATCCGGCCCATAATAGCTGTCAGAGTGCTCTCAGCCACGTTTTTCAGCTCATTGATCGGCTTCCCACTGCGAATGCTGTCGATGAGATCGATATGTTCCTGTAGGTAAGAATCCACTTCTTTATCCGTAAACTTCCAGTCTACTGCCCCTTTAATCACATATTGGTGGCGATCTTCAAATACGGCACTTCCCTTTGTGCCGACCACCGCTTCCGAAACGTTTTTCTCACAGCCTTCAATCTGGCGGGCCATACTCATTACGTGCACTCCCTTCGGGTACTCGTAATCGATGGCAAAGTGGTCAAAAATTTGGCCGTATTCGGGGCCGGTACGGACTTGTCTTCCACCCATGCCGACGGCCCGAACCGGATGACTTTGCGTTGCCCAATTGATGACATCCAGATTGTGGACATGTTGTTCGACAATATGGTCCCCTGACAGCCACGTGAAATAAAGCCAATTTCTGAGCTGCCACTCCACATCGCTCCAGCTAGGCTGGCGATCTTTTTTCCAAAGCCCCCATTGATTCCAGTAGCAGCGCCCTGCCACAATGTCTCCGATCGCTCCTTCATGGATCAACTTCATGGCTTCTTTGTAACTCCTCTGGTGCCGGCGTTGAGTGCCTGCCGCAATGGATAGGCCTTTGGTCTTAGCTTCTTCATAAACTTCCAGGCAAGTCCGGATGCCAGGACCATCCACGGCTACTGGTTTTTCTGTAAAGATGTTCTTCCCTGCCGCAACGGCAGCCTTAAGATGCAAGGGTCGAAAGCCGGGAGGGGTGGCAAGAATGACGTAGTTGATGTCACAAGCCAGAACTTTCTGATAGGCATCGAATCCCACAAAGCATCGGTCTGGAGGAAGGTCTACAGTGCTGGGATTTTTTTCCATGAGGAACTTACGACCATCATTCAAGCGATCCTGAAAGAGTTCTCCCAGCGCTACTAACTTGACATTGGGCGCCGCATGCAGTGCCTGGTCGGCCGCACCTCGGCCGCGGCCTCCGCAGCCAATCAAGCCGACTCGAATCATGTCGCTTCCGGCCGCGTGCACTGCCGGCAAATCTCCTAAACGAGAGACAACTGAAGCTGCAAGCGCCGCAGCCGACGAATGCTTCAGAAATTCTCGACGGGAGGCAAGACTATCTGCACCTGTTTTGTTATTCTTCATGATCTGTTTTCTCCTTTTAATCAAATGAGGATTGCAGAATATACTGACGAACCCCTCACCCCCCAGCCCCTCTCCCACACGGGGAGAGGGGTGCCGAAGGCGAGGTGAGGGGCGAATTATAAAGCGAAGCGGCCTTTTAAGTAGTCACTATAATTCGCAGACATCGATAATTATGATTCAGAAATTCATTCTATTCCTTAGTCACTTTCGATTTTAATCCCTTCAAATTCTCTTGCTCCTCCAAAGGCCGGACGACGCGAAAGCCCACAAAGGTCGCATTGGTATGCCACCAAATGCTTTTCGGCTGTTGCGGGTCGAGCATACTCCAATCATCGTTGGAAGCCCGGCGGGCCGCCGACCGGAGCATGGATGCTTCATCATCCCAGGAACCACCTCGTACCACATGGGGGTATTGCCTCTCCGTTGGGATAAAAACAGGAGAAATTACCGAACTACCTTCCTTGAATGTCGAGTAGAACTTCGGGTCATATTCATCCAGGACCCATTCGGCAGCATTTCCGTACATATCGTATAAACCCCATGGGTTCGGCTTTCGCGTTCCAATCTTTTGAGGCTTGCCGCCCGAATTATCCACATACCAGGCATAATCTTTGAGGTTGGCTGGATTGTCCCCAAAAGAGTAAACAGATTGGGTGCCGGCGCGGCAGGCATATTCCCACTCCGCCTCCGTGGGTAGTCGATAGATTTTTCCCGTTTTTGCGGAGAGCCAGCGACAATACTCCATTGCCGCATGGTGCGTAATGCAAATGACCGGCTGACCCTCTCGACCCAAGCCAAAAGTCTCATCGGCATAGGGAGGCGTCGGACGGGTCACAGCATCGGCAGATTTTTCGCTTTCTGGCTGTGAGTTCAAATCAACTCCTTGCTGCTTCTTTTTTTTAATGTCGAAACTGAAAGCAAAGAGGTCGTATTCGTTCCAGGTGACTTCGGTTGTGCTCATCCAGAAGGGACGGATGGTTACCTCGTGTTGAGGGACCTCATCCGGAAACCGCTTGGCCTCACTGGGAGGGCTGCCCATCGTAAAGGATCCACCCGGTATGGGGACCAGCTCGAATTTCACAGCGGTACCAGGGATGGTTTCGACATAAGGCTGCATTGACTTGGGACTTTTTGAGTCCTCACCGTAAACGGCCAGCCCAGGGCGTTCGTTGGCTGCAGCAAAGAACAGGACAAAAATGACAAAAATAGTTCCCGAAATGAGAAAATGC
Source organism: uncultured Acidimicrobiia bacterium (assembly GCA_963810905.1). Taxonomy (GTDB): domain Bacteria; phylum Acidobacteriota; class Terriglobia; order Versatilivoradales; family Versatilivoraceae; genus CAWBAT01. Next base: position 866,302 of record CAWEPG010000002.1, read on the forward strand.
AACTTCATCGGATGGGCTCCTTGCTACACAGTTTCATAAATACCATGGCCTTTCAGGTACGATGTTACAAAAGTCCGTGTTGTTGCTTTTCCCGCCGGTGAGATTTATGGCCGAATGGATGAAAGAGAGTACTGAAAAACAGATCTGCCGAAGCCTAATCAGGCATTGCGTCACTTCGAGCTGGTTCGATCAAACGTAAATTCTAGCATCCACGAGTAACGCCTCAAAGAGAAACTTCGAGAGATGCAAATGAATTGTTGATTACCGTCGTGCGAGAGAACCCATATGATCTCAGCCGTTAGTTGGGTTTACAAAATGGATCGAATTTCTTTGAAGCAAGACGATCGCTCTTTGAATTTCAGACCTCCTCCTCTTCTGCGAGCATTTCGCTCACTCATGTCTTTTCTTTCCATTGGGTTGGCCATGACAATCAGCCCATTGGGCAATGAACATCAAACCCCTTTGAAGCGTTTTGAATTTACCGAGCCGATCATGGGAACGACTGCCCGAATTGTGCTTTATGCGCCGGATGAGCAGCTGGCGTTGGAGGCTTCAAGGACCGCCTTCGAAAGAATGACGGCGTTGGAAAACATGCTGAGTGATTATCGCCCTGAGAGCGAATTGAACCAACTTTGCCGCGATGCATTGGGATCGCCTAAGCCTGTAAGCCCAGACTTGTTCGAGGTTCTGTGGGAAAGTCAGACTCTCGCAGAAAAAACCGGGGGGGCTTTTGACGTAACCGTGGGACCAGTCGTTCAGTTGTGGCGTCGAGCTAGAAGGCAAAAAGAATTGCCCACCCCTGATCGATTGGCAGAGGCCCGTAACTTGTGGGGCACCAGAAATTACAACTCGACTCACGGTCTCAAACAGCCCATCTTTCAATTCCTGGAATGAAATTGGATCTGGGTGGGATCGCCAAAGGCTATGCTGCCGACCAGGCTCTGAGAGCCCTTCAGAGTAAAGGGATTGAAATGGCTCTCGTGGGCATTGGAGGCGATATTGCACTAGGTGCGCCCCCACCGGAGAAATCTGGTTGGCGTGTCGAGATCAACCCCGGCCCAGCCTTTAAAGCGAAACCATTTAAACCTTTGTTGTTGAGCCATGCAGGAGTTTCTACCTCGGGAGATGCCGAGCAATTTGTCGAGATTTCAGGCAAACGTTATTCCCACATTGTTGATCCCAGAACAGGCATGGCTTTGTTAGGCAATCGCAGTGTCACCATCGTCGCCACAAATGCGGCCGCATCAGATGCATTGGCCACCGCACTCTGCGTGATGGGACCGAAAGCTGGCCTGCGCTTTATTCAGTCGCAACCACGCACTGACGCCCTGTACCTGGAGGTTATTGATGGGAAAATTCGTTCCTATACCTCGAAGAGGTGGGGGCTCTTGAGGTGAGAGAGTGATTCCCCGGAGAACCAAGAGAAGAGGTTTCATGTGGAAACGGCGTCTCGGAGCTCCGCGCTCCAGCCACCTTGTTTCGTTGGAGGATCGAGCAATGCGAGAATACGACTCTTCCGAGAAAGAAAGCCTGAACAAGGACATCCCCCTACGCCCCCCTCAAGGGGGGAATAGATCGTCCATGATCACTCGAATGGCAAGATCAACTCCTCCAGCAATTTCATCTCTCCCAATTGACATACTTGTGCAACGCCTTCAAAGGGGAATCGTTATGCGCAGGTTGGGAGGACTTCAGGTAAAGCGGGCGTGGGCCTTCCACCAATGGCAACTCGATACCGAGGACATCCCCCTGCACCCCCTTCAAAGGGGGAATCGCTGTAACAAGTAGCTCCTAGAGTTCACCCTTTCGCATCTGGTCCACTGAATAATTCGCGGCTCGAGCCGTTAGCGCCATATAGGTTATGGAGGGATTTTGGCAGGCGGATGACACCATGCACGAACCGTCGGTCACAAAAAGGTTTTGGATATCGTGCGTCTGATTCCATCTGTTCAGAACAGACTTCTTCGGATCCTCCCCCATCCGGGCGGTCCCCATTTCGTGAATTCCTTTTCCAGGAGGGGCGGGTTTTGAAGTCCCAGAAGTCTGAATATTCTTAATTCCACAGGCCTCAAGCATCTCTGCAGCCTGTACGCGAATATCCTTGTACAATTGAAGTTCGTTCTCAAACCAATCTGCGCTGATGTGCAGAACCGGGATACCCCATTTGTCCACGACATTCTTATTAATCTCAACCTTATTTTCAAAGTAGGGCAAACATTCACCAAAGCCAGATAGAGAAGCGTACCACTCGCCTGAATCTGTCATGGCCTCTTTGAATTCTACGCCAAACCCCGATGGCATCGGTGTATCCAGTTCAGGTAGCTGAAATGCCCCTTTAAATCCTGGCCGATGGCTCCCACCTTGAAATCCATAGCCTCTCAGAAATTTTGGATTCTTGGTCTTGACGTTTTGGAATCGTGGAACATAGATCCCATTGGGGCGTCGCCCAACGTCTTGATATTTTTCAAGTCCAGGAAAATCTCCTTTAGCCCGCAAGCCGTATAGATGATCCATCAAGTAATGACCCAAGACCCCGCTGGAGTTAGCCAGGCCATTGGGATAGCGAGGATTGGCCGAGTTCAATAGAATCCGGGTCGATTCGAGTGTTGAGGCACATAAGAATACCAGTTTCGCTCGAAATTCATATTCTTCCATCGAGACGCCATCGACCACTTGAGCCCCAGTGACACGGTTGGTGTTCTTGTCATAGGTCAGACTGCGAACCACGCTATAGGGCCGCAAGGTCAGCCGGCCTGTCGCTTGGGCCGCGGGTAGGGTTGAATTCAGTGTACTGAAGTACGATTTCGTGATGCAGCCTTGTTCGCAGGGGCCACAGTAATGACAAGGAGCACGCCCGTTTAAAGGTTCGGTCAAAATGGCGGTTCTGCCAATGGTCAAAATCCGTTCGCCCTTCCATTTATCCCGGATGCGATTGCGCAGCAACCATTCACCACAGCTCATGGCCATCGGTTTCTGAAACTTCCCGTCCGGAAGGTGCGGGATGCTCTCTTTCATGCCGCTGATTCCGATGAATGACTCAACGTAGTCGTACCAGGGTTCAATATCTTTATAGCTAATCGGCCAAGGAATCTCCCAACCATCTTTCTCATTGGCCTTGAAGTCAAGGTCACTCCAGCGGTAGACCTGGCGGCCCCACATGATGGATCGCCCACCGACATGTCTCCCGCGGAAGTAGAGATAAGGTTTATCTGCGGGAGTGGTGTAGGGATTCTCTTTGTCCTTTACGAAAAGATGATGGTTGTATTCACGGCAGGCGTAACACTGCCGTTGAATCGGATAATTGTCCTCCATGAATTTCAGATCTGTAAGTCCTCGATACCGTACATCAAAGGGCATCTTGTGTTCGGAATAGTCAATGCTGGGATCTATGGTGCGCCCCGCTTCAAGGAGCAAGACTTCTAGTCCTTTCTCTGTTAGCTCTTTGGCTGCCCACCCTCCTGTAATGCCAGAGCCGATCACGATTGCATCATAGAGCTTGATTGCCATGAAGTTTGACTTACCTCAACTTGTTCCTTGTTCCCTGTTCCTTATTTTTAAGCTCTTCAACCTTGTCTTTCAGTACCTTGGTGTTCTGGATGCGTACAACCTTTATAATCAACCCATCCTTCAAACTTCAATTCCTGTTCGATGCCTTCCTTGGAAGTGTAATAGCCCAGAACGGTCAGAACCTTGACGAGCTCAAAGAAATCCTGACCTGTAACATCTTCAGCTGAATTGACAACACTGATACGAGTTAGTACATCTTTTTGCTGCTCGGGAGGGCAGTCAACAAAAGAATGGCCAAAAAGCTCCTGGCTTCGTGTGTCCAGCCAATTCAGGCCTTCGAGGAATTTGTCTTGTTCCGACTTGGGCCTTGATGCCAGCAAGACGTCGATAAATTCATTCACTCGGGCGGCCTTAGCACCCGGAGTACTGCTCTGGGGGATAATCATTTCACTGATTACGATGACCGTGGCATTTTGGTGGGGGTCGAACAATAACAGCCCCTGAGAAACCGCCTCGGGACTCCCCTTTAGAGGCAGATGCTTGTGGATCTCTTGTCCAACGGCGAAGGCCGCCTCAGGAGAAAGCCCATCGAGCACAGAAAAGGAGGAAACAGCTGCTGCAAAACGCGCAAAGGATTTCAGTGCTTGCCGTCGATTAAATGTAGAAAAGTGAACCGGGTCCTGCATCAATGCGCCGCTTTCGGAGTTCAGATTAAAATCACAAAATGAATTGTCTTCATCTCACCTTTCAGCCCGGAGGTGTGAAAGAATTGGTTTCGGTGTCGCTCTGCAAGAGTACCCCTTGGTTATGGGGGACACCAGGGAGTTCGTCCAGAAGCAATTACGACCACCCCCTCGCCCCCTTCTTATCAGGGAGGGGAACCAAAATTGAATTTCTTCACACCTTCCCACTGAAAATTGGGGCACAGAGTAACAGATTTCAATTCAAAACCGAATAGAATAGAGGGCCTTCTCGTACAAAAGGCTGTCTGCCGTGCAAAGATTTCCCCAATATTCCAAGCTCTTCCATTGCAAGCTTGAGGCCACCCTGGAAGGACCGTCGGGTATGCGTGGTTGACAACAAAAAGGATGATACTGGATACTGGAAACTAAGGAGGGTTCCAAGCTGAAGAAGGCATCCGTAATGACACTCGAAAGATGGGCACCAAGAGCATTTTCTATTTCGAATGCCGTTCTTATCTGCATTTGTTTGTGCACCCTTCCCATTGTCGCCTTCCCTGCCCCTCAACCGGCAGTTCAGAACGTAATAAAAACTCCGACAGACTCAGAATCCAAAGGCCCTCCTGAAATAAGGAAAGAAGAGGCCCAGGAAAATGGCCGGCTGGACGAAAAGAAGCCTGTAGAGGAAGAGCTCGAGAAAGCCCTTGTGGAATTTAGAATCCAGGCTGAAAGAGTCAGCTCTACAAATCTGGAACCCAGTAGCAAAGTAAGCTCAAGAAGCAAAGACTATCACGGAAATCTATATGAATATGTGCGCAATGAGGCGTTTGATGCCCTTCCGCATCAAGTCCGGCAGGCGGGCGAATCCAAATCGATCCTGCGCAGAAACCAATTCGGCTTCAATTTGTCCGGCCCACTGTGGATTCCCAAACTCCTCAAGAAACGCGAAAGCACGTTTTTCTCGGTAACCTACGAAGGGACTCGAGAAAAGATTGCCCGATCACGCCTTTTCAATATTCCGACAACCCAAGAGCAACAGGGTGATTTTAGCGACCTGGTTGACAATGCCGGGGAACCGATCACAATTTATGATCCCACCACAACTCGGCCAAATCCTCAGTTCAACCCTCAGGAACCGGTCTCAACTTCGAATCAGCAGTATCTCCGCGATCCTTTCCCGGGAAATACAATCCCAAAGAATAGAATGGATCCGAGTAGCGTTGAACACCTTGCCTTACTATCCTTTGCCAAATGCAAATGTTGGACCCTTTTTGCGCAACAATTATTTCGTCAATGCAGATGAAATCAATAACCCCAATGGCATCGTTCTGAAAATTGATCATAGCCAGGGTCACAAGCACAAAATGACTTTTAGTGCGGGCTCTTCGAGCGGACTGAGAGAAGCCGCTCCTATCATTAATAATATCGCCAACCCAGGAACTCCTCCTCGCTTGATCAGTTCGAGGGAGGCAAGCTTCGTCGAGACATTTAATATCTCTCCGACTCTGATTAATCAGTTCAGCATGAGTGCCAACTATTATTCCACGGCCTTAGCAGAAAACACTTCCCAAATCGATTTCGCCTCAGAATTGGGATTGAACGGAGTGCAAGCAGGGGCTTTCCCTCGGTTTGATCTTTCCAATTATGTTCCGATTGGGAGCCTACCCGGCTCACTCGTCCATGACCAAACCGTCAATTATAGCTTCTCGGAGAATTTGAGCATTCGCTACAAGAAGCATAACTTGAAGTTATACTTTGCACCATTCTGGGGCCAAGTGAATTCGTATTTGCCTGAAAATCCTTCGGGCCAGTTCCAATTTGATGGCAAGCTGACCGGATTGCCGGGAATTAATAATACCGGGAATTCCTTTGCCCAGTTTCTTCTGGGTTGGGTAAGTCAAGCAGGGCAATCCATTGTGCCTCAGCCATCCTATTTTCGATCGGATGAATACCAGCTCACATTCAGCGATGAATATCAGATTACTCCCAACTTCAGTTTGACGGCCAGTATTGGACTGCAGATCGATTCGCCGCGGCGCGAGAAATACGACCAACAGTCCACCATTGACCTCTCCGTTCTCAATCCTGCCAACGATAAGCCAGGGGCTCTGGTGTTTGCTGGTATCAACGGGGTATCCAACACATTTTCGCACACACAATACAATTGGGAACCCGCCTTGGGTTTCACATGGAATCCTTGGGGGAGCCGTCGTACCGTGATCCGCGCAGGTTATTCGTTGAATTATTCTTACTTCCCGCTCTACCCCACGGCATTTGGAACTCTTGGCTTTAACGCTTCGCCTGTCCTGGTTTCACCCAACGATCAACTCGCCCCAGCAACAACTCTCCAGGAAGGGTACCCACAAAACTTCGTTTATCCACCCGACCTGACCCCTACGGCCGCAAATGGTCTGCAAGCCGACTATGTGGACCCATCAGGAACTCTGCCTTATGAGCAACACTGGAACTTAGAAGTTGAACGAGACCTGCCGGCGGATTTTGTGGTTAGAGCTGCCTATGACGGACACCGAGGGGTCCACCAGTACACGGGAGGTGGTGTTGAGTTGAGCCCTATTGAGCCTGCCGATCTCTCTTATGGTAATCGGCTGTATAATCTCGATTTCAACCTTTCTCTCAGACCTTACCCTCAGTTTCTTTCCCTGACCCCAGGTTGGACTTACCCAATTGGCTCGAGCACGACTCACAGCGGACTATTCAGGCTTGAAAAGAGATTTTCTCACGGCTTGAATTTTAGCGGGGCTTATACTCTGAGTAAGACGCTGCAAGATATCTTGTGGGGCGCCCACCCCCAGAACGCGCTTGATCTTAAACCGGAGAAATCAATTGCTCCGTACGATATTACTCATCAGCTCACTTTCAACTTCCTTTATGAACTCCCCTTTGGAGAAGGTAGAACCTACCTCACCCAAGGAGGCTGGATAGGGGAGATCGTCGGTGGATGGAGTCTCAGCGGATTCACCACCTTCCGTTCAGGAACACCCATCGATCTGGTGCCCCTCTTTAATAACACCGGTAATGTCACCCAAAGTCTCAGGGTGAATATCGTTCCTGGGATCTCGGCACATGTTCAGAATCCAACTCCCTCCCAATGGTTTAATGCGGCTGCATTTATCCAACCTCCCGACTTCACTTTAGGAGATGGGCCCAGAACTCATCCGAGTCTGCGTAACCCTGGATTTCAAAATTTTGATTTATCCTTGAACAAACGCATCTCAGTGACAGACGACTGGACGATGGAACTTGTTGTCGAAGCTTTCAATGCCTTTAACCATGGAAACTGGAATAGCCCGGATCCGGTGATTGGCTCACTAGAGAATCCTAATTTGAACGCGGGTCATATCATTGGATCGACCGGGGGCCGGGTTGTGCAAATTGGGGTGAGATTTAGTTTTTAGAACGGAGTTTTTTTGGTATGAACCGCGGACTAAGAAAGTGGGGTCTGCCTGCGCAGTTTTTTATCATCGGACTGTTCGCTCTCATCGTCAGTCACGCGATGACCCTCGCTGCCAAGAAAGGGACCAATGACTCGGCCTTTTTCAGGCTCCCCGTGTGGATTCAAACAAACGGGAACCCGCTCCCTCAAGATCTTTCCGCTAATGAATTCCAAATTAACCATGGGAAATTGCTTATAGAGCCAACCAGCCTCCGAGGCCCTAAGAGCCCAACGATGCTTTTTGTCGCCTTGGATGCCGTGGGCGATGTCGCCAATATAACGGAAGCTCGGAACGCCGTGATCCATGAAATCCATGAGCTTGGAAGCCAGTATTGGGTAGGCCTGATCTCTGCCAACGAGCAGATCACCGTCATCCAGGAGCCGACTCCATCCCGGGATCTAATTACTGAGAAAATTGAGCAGTTGAGCCAGATCGGAAAAGCTGGCCTTCTAGACACTCTTCTTCCGGTGGCGGATTTGGCCACCAGTGTCTTGCTCAAAAGTGATGTTCGCGTAGCCGTGATTTTTATTACCGATAGCGATATTGGAAATTACAAAACGGACTATTTGAATGCCCCTGTCAATGCCAGTGATAGCCGGGATCTCAGCAGACGTTTCGCCGGTAGAGCCTTACAAGAGAAGATCACCCGGATGAGCAAAGCCATCTCAAAGTTTCAGGTGCCCATTCTGGTTGTTCACATCGCTCCTGGCGAGGATCCCTTAAACAGGGCCTACCAGAATGGCTTGAAGCAGTTGGCAGAAATTGGAGGCGGGAAATGCCTGCTGTCTAAATCCATCGGTGATATCGCATCAACGATCCACGAAGCCTTTGAATGGGCTCAGAGTTTTTACCTCCTTGGCTTCCGATTGACGGCAGCCAAAGGGCGTTACGCAGATATCGAAATCACGCTAGCCCCGAAAGACGCTCAGACGACGGGTACTTATCGCTTGGTCCATCCCATCAGAATCTACATGCCTTAAGGAGTGAGGAGAAGACGATTGTCTTGGGGGGAAAATCGAGACAGAACATCCCCCTGCGCCCCCTTCAAAGGGGGATTAGATTGATTATGGCTTTTTCCCTGGGCTGGGATCGGCTTTGTCTTTTGCAGCTTCCGGGGCTTTGCCATCAGTCGCCTTGGTTTGCTTTGTAACGACCTGCCCATCCCTCAAGACTTGTTGGATTCGTTGGATTGAACGGGCGATATCCGTTTGATGGGGAGAGTTCACATCGAGTTGACTTGAAATCAGTGTCGAGAGTCTTTGAACTTCCTGCTCCAAAGTCCAATCATTCCTTTCGTGCAGAAGAAGCCCTTGCCGGAGCAAGTCGGATCTCCGCTCTTGGTCTTTGTAAAGGGCTCGAGACTTCATATTTTCTTCTTTTAACCTTTTAAGTTCGGTATCGCTGGTTTTCAAACTGCTATCCAATTTTTGCTGCAGAGCCATCTTCTCAGTCTGAATCAGAGACACCTTTGAATCGAGTTCCTGCAATTTTGCAACAGTCTGCTCGTCATCGAGGCGCAGCTTTTCATAATCATTTTGCAGTAACTCCAGTTTTTGCCGGGCTTCTCCCAAAGTTTTCGTGAGGCCTGAAATTTCTTTCTGACGCTGGCTCAGAGAAGCTTTCAGCTCTGCAGCCACATCATTCTTGCTGGCCAGTCCAAGCCCTTGTCTGCGGACAATCCCCTGACAATCCTCTTTTTCTCTCGCCAGTGTGTCCGATTGGACTTTGAGCCTTTCGAGTTCTTTTCGATTCTGCTCAAGAACCTGAATATATTCACTGAGGTCCACATTATTCGTTACTCCCGCAGACCGCAGTAGACGATGGAGCGCCTCCGTTTTATGAAAAGAGTACGCCAGCCCAAAAAAGGCTCCAGCAATAAGCACCATACACCAAGCCCCAGCTTTCGATCTTACTCCCAAACCTAAAATCCAAAATTCACGGGGCTGTTTTCGGGAGCGGATCATTTCTCCGAGGCCCAAACACAAGAACAAAATTCCCAAAATGATCAAGAAAAAGAGGAGAGTTTTTTCCATAAGCTATTCCTTATCGGAATTCGGGATCAGTCACGCCGTTCAGATGATCGACAATGGCATGATACAACAAACCATCCGACTCGAGTGACTATCTCAATGGTACAATTTTCTTTGTCAAGGCTCAAAAAAAACCTCTAGGTTGAATTGACTGTTAGGGCCCAATATATCCTCCACCATGGCTCACGATTTCGGCGCTGAAGAAGCAACAGAAGTTTTGGAACAGATAGAAAAGAAACGTATTTCTTGGTGGAGATCCGACAGGCGAAAATGGGTCGCATTTTGGATCGTGTGGCTAGCTGTCATCGTCTATGCCACTACAATGCCCTGGAGCGATTTCAAAGGCCACTCCCATTGGGGGTTAGTTCGTTGGATCCCTTTTGGGGATCGCCGTTTGGCCTTGTCTGAAATCGTGGGGAACGACAGTGTAGCGTGACGGCCCCTGAAATGCGCCTCTTTGCTTCCACCAACTTCAACTGCTGTTTCTCGCTTACGTCCTAGAGCAACGATTCTCTCTTCCGCCAGAGGTGCAAATTTCTCCATGGACGTGTCCTTTCTGTTTAAAGTTCACGACGGGAAGCATTTTCCGAAAGCGATTAGCAATTTCGGCGATCCTTGGAAGCGGATTCGCCGTCGCAGCAAGGCCCACATCAGACTCCGTTCTTTCGCAAGGAAGCCGAGCCACGTCTCGCTGTCGGCGATCAGATGCAGGTCGGCTTTGCCATGATAGCCGTCTTGCACCTTTAATGTACCATCCCGGATTGTAACGGTTGCTTTTTTTCCCTCCTTGCCGGTGAAGGTGAAGCGGTAGATGGCGTTTAGCTTCTCCGCCTTCCCCGGCTGAAACGTGAGATAAAGCCCTGATAAGAACCGCTGAATCGTTCGGGGCCGCAAGCCATTGCCAACTCGTTTGACCTTCTTTTTTGGGAACCGGCGCAGCACATGCCCCTCGGCGTCTGAGCCAGCGACCACATATACCGTCTCTTCTTTTTCCTGCAATGGTCGAACTACTTCCCGCAGGTGTCCGGCCTCGTTGGTGAGATACGGACCGATAACATCATCCCCAGCCGGGCAAACGCTCATGCAGTAGGCTGCCTTGTAGTTGGGGCCGAAGCCGAGGCTTTGCCACATCGACACCGATTCTGGGTCAGCCACCCGTTTACGGTAGTCCAGCGCGTCCTTGCTGTCGGCGATCTGCTCGACCCAATCGGTGAACCCACCCATGAACTCGCGGTAATTGTGGGTCTGGCAGGCTGAGAAGTTGAATCGGCCGGTCGGGGAAATCGCCCCCACGGGGCAAGCCGCCACACACAGCTTGCATTCCAAGCATGGGTTGTATGCCACTCGGCTGGTGGTAAGCCGTTGTCTCGGCGCCGATCAGGACCGTCCCCAGCAGGATGAAGTTCCCAAACCGGGGATGGATCACATTGCGGTGAATGCCCATGTGACCCAGGCCCGCCGCGACTGCCACAGGCTTGTGCGACACAACCCAGATCTTCCCGCCCGGAAATCGATCCATCTCCATCGGGAACCCCATCGCCGGGTTCATTGCTCGGATTCCCATACGCTCCAGGGTCGTTACGACCTTGCGGGCAACTTCATTCACGTGATCGCCGACATGGTGGAATTCGAGGTTGGCGACCGACCGGGCCGGGCTGCGGATCGGCTCTCGATTCATACGGCAGACGAAGCTCAGGAGCGTTCTCGCGGGTGGCCAATAGCGCAAGATATCAGCCCGCTGCTCGTCCAGGGCCGGACGGCTAATCTCGACCAGTCCGGCGTCGTCGGCACCGCTGTCAAGGCAGAGTTGCCGCAGCCACGCGGCATCGAGCCGGTTCGAGGACTCAGACGTCCGAAGATTGCTGCTCTGCTCGTGGAAGCGTCGTACAGTTGGGTGTTCGGTTAGTTTCATGAATGATGCCTCCTTAGTTGTATATGCAACTATTTGTCCAAAAAAACGGGGCGATCAGATTCTTGCCTTTGCCTGTCGCAGCCGCTTGGCCGCTCTGTCTAGCAGGGCAATTCCCTCCTCGGCGAGCAACTCTTTCGCCTGCCCTTGTGCTTCCTCCCAAGCCGGGACCGCCTTCTCAATCAGCCCCCTCCCCTGAGGCGTTAGCCGGAACGGTTGAGCACGAGCATCCTCTTCGGGCACCACCTCCAGCCAGCCACGGGCCCGCATGCGTTCGACGTTGCGGCTGAGTGTGGACGTATCGAGCTGCAGAATCTCACAGACCTGGGCTGACCGGGCGAGTCCGAGCTTGGCCGTCACAATGAGGATGTTCAATTGGCTGGCCTTCAGACCCAGCGGGCGCAGGGCACCGTCGTAGATCTTCGTGACGACCCGATTCAGCAACCGCAGCCTCACGGCAAAGCAGTTGCGGGCGATGGTGTCGATTTGGCTTGTTAACTTCATGTTCATGCGATCATAAAATCAAAATAATTGTATAACAAGTATGGGTAAGTCAAACGAACAAGGAGTTGAACGGAACTCCGTGAGATTGGAATCGCCCTCCTTTCTTAATCTCCCCCAGTGCTCCCTGTGATTTTCTTCAGATCCTGAAATCTTCAGATACGCTCCTTATTCCTTGCTCCTTTCCCTTGGCCCTCTTCAGATTGCACCTCGTTCCAATTGACTATTTCCCGATTGATGTTATATTTTTCAAGGTCTTCACTCGTTGATTCTCGCACACTCCGTAAAGATCTTCATGCGAGATACGAGCGCTCTTTGAGGAGAGAGAATGCTGCCACTCGATACCATTTCACAGTTGGACAAGCTGGAGCCGAAGTCTGAAGGGATCAATACCCCTCGCAAGAAGAAACCGAAGGAAATTGCAATCATAACGGAATGCTGCACCGGTTGTGCCGGCTCGCCTGCCTGTGTCCCTTATTGCCCAGTGGAAGATTGCATGTTTTGGGTACCTGATGAAGATCATCCTCCCTTTGGACACATCGAAGTTGACCCTTTCCTCTGCATCGGTTGCAAGAAGTGTACCTCTAAAGGGCCCGATGGTTCGTTCTTGGATGGGTGTCCTTGGGACGCGATCGACATGGTCCCTACCGAGGAGATTGAAGCCGTAGTCGGGAAGATGACCATTTAATCAGAAGATGGAAGCCAAAGGCATCTATCCCTGGAAAGTCCCTTTTTAGTTGGAAGTTCTTTTCTGGATGGCCTGAACGGTTAACCGCGCTTGTTGTCGGGTTCGCTCTGCCATGTGAGGAGCTTTACCCGTAAACGGTTCGATTTCCACAATATCTTCCGGCTGGCCGATTAGATAAAGCGCACGCAGTGCCTCCCAAACTTCTTCTTCGGTAGGCGAGAGAAGCAGAATCTTCTCGCCCACCACGATCTCCTTCCCGTCTTCGACCAATTTCTTCTCTAGAAAACCCGGAAGCGGTGACCGGAATTCATCGAGTCCGCCACCTCCTGTACGAATGCGGGCAATCAACGTGCCGGGGCTAACCGAATCATCTTCTTTGAGGCGGAAGGTAATGACGCCATTTTGGGGTGACGACAGAGGCACGGGCTTGAGAATGCTGACGAGCTCAGTTCTTCCGCTGCCATCTCCAAAACGCACTAAAGACAACGCCGCATTGCGACGCACTAGAGTATTGGAGTCCTTTAGAAGTTCCTGTAGAGAATCATGAAAGGATGCCTCCTGACTGTCTTGTCCCAGGCTCCAGGCAACGGTCACCCGCACTTCCGGCACAGGATGGTTCGTCAACGCCAACATGCGTGGATACCACTTTTTGACTGTTTCTTTCTGCCCTTGAGAAAGTTTCTCTGAAATCTGCAGGAGCGCATGTTGAATGTTTCGTGGCTTGGCATCTGGCGCTAAATAATTGACCATTTCCTGATCGCTCAACGGTCTGCCAAACCAGGTCCCCTTCCAAAACAGGAAAGGCACCAGCACCATCAGGAAAGCCACTCCATAAATGATCAGGGTGACACGTTTCCCCATTGTTTTCTCCGGCGGATTTGATTGTGGGCTCGCTATACTTGTCATGAGTGTCTTAATGATAAAGCATCCAGTAAATGACGACTCCCGTCACAGACACGTAAAGCCAAAGCGGTAGTGTCCAATGGGCTATTTGACGATGTTTTTCGATACGCCCCTTGAGAGCGCGCGTGACCGTGATCAGGACCATAGGGAGAATGACGACCGCCAGGATCGTGTGAGTCAGCAGGATTGAGAAATAAACCGGGCGGGTCCATCCGGTCCCTCGATAATGAACCGAACCCACGTGAAACCCAATATGGTAGGTCAAATAAGAAACGAGGAAAAGCGTAGAAGAAACAAGAGCCAGAAGCATACAGCGACGGTGGAGGGCGACATTCTTATTACGGATAAAATAGTATCCGCTACAAAGCAATGTCGCGCTCGTTCCATTCAGCACGGCATTGATTAGAGGGAAGTCAGTCACACTGATCACGAGTCAACCTCCCGAAGCAATAATCTTGTGTCGTGGATTAACTTCTGGATATCCTCTTCTTCCTGGCTGTCATAATACCCGCGGACCCTTCCCTTACGATCAACGAGAATGAAACGAGTACTGTGGACGGTCACATCCTGAACGTCTCCGACAAGAAAACCCGATTGGGCTAGCGCATGGATTCTTGCTTTTTCGCCCGTCAAAAAAAACCATCGACCTTCCTTGGCCTGAAATCTTTCAGCATATTCACTTAACACTTCGGGAGTATCGAATTCGGGGTCCACGCTAATCGAAACCAGCCTTAATGAGACCGCGTCTCTGAAGGCCTCCTGCAATTTGAACATACGGGAGCTCATCATCGGACAGGGTCCAGGACATCGGGTAAAGATGAAATCTGCAATCCAAACCGATCCCTTGAGTTCATCCAGGCCCATCGGTTTACGGCTTTTCTCCATCAATGAGAATGAGGGGAGCTGAACCATTACGGGGAGAGCAGGAGAGCCGGACTGCTCTCGAATCTGTCTTAATTTGTAGTTGAGCCAGAACAGGGCAACTAGGGATCCTAGTAACAAAACTACCCCGGCGCACAGCATCACTCTCCGAATCCACCGACCTTTCTCATCCATTAGATTCTTTTCCTATTGGCCAGAAGGCAAGAGACAAAGATTAGGGCGGCTCCAAAAACCATCGTTATCCCGATAGCCCAAGGCAAGCTGCAAATTTCCAAATTTTCCGGATAGGGTTGACTGAGGTACAAAGACTGGCGCAAGGCTGTCATCCCATACGTTAAAGGATTGACAACCATGATGAGTCGCACCCACGTCGAAGCGCCTGAAATAGGGAACAGGGCTCCAGACAAAAGCCACATGGGTATCAGCACCATATTCATGACAGCATGGAACCCCTGAATGGAATCGAGTTGCCAGGCAAACGCAAAGCCTAAACTGCTGAGAGCCAAACTGATCAATATCATGATGCTCCAAACAAAACTCAGCTGGAAGAAATTCAGTGAAACACCCAGAAATGGAGCCAAAAATAGAAAGACCGACCCTTGCAGAACTGCCAACGTCGTCACTCCTAAGATTTTCCCCAGAACCAAACTTAGCCTTGAAAGCGGCGCCACCAAGACACCGAGCAAGAATCCTTCCCGGCGTTCTTCAATCAGTGCCATATTGGAAAAAATCGAGGTAAAGAGCAGCACCATTAACAGGGATCCCGGAAAGAAATATGCGAGGTAGTCTCTATTAGCCGGACCTGAGCCAGCGCGGAAGGAATTCCCAAACCCTGATCCCATGAAAAACCAAAAGATCAGGGGGGTTCCCAGCGCCCCAATCACACGGCTGGGCTGCCGAAAGAAGCGAACTACCTCTCGCTTCCAGAGGGAGAACAGTGGAAGAAAAAAAGCGGATAGGATGGATGATGAAACCATATTGATTTAAGGAGGAACAATAAACTGAACCGGAACGGAGTTAGTCAGAATCCCGAAGTTGCATTAGCATCACCCGGCGGAGCGGGCGCGTGGGACGCTGTCCTCCGCGCAGCTCAGTGAACGCGAGCGGGCGTTCCACCGCGCGTAGCAAAACAAGCTATTGAGGCGGAAGCATTTGCTCGAGGGTGGGTCGAGCGGGCAAGACTCACCTTCTGCCATCAACGCGCATCAGTGGGCTTCCGAATTCTTGTTTCGGGAATTCAACCATTGCCGAAATTCTTTGCTGCGCAAGCTCCAAGCTAGATTCAGGAATGAGATGAGGGCCAGCAGCAGGCACACCAAAGCCAGAAATATGCCGTCGAGGGTAGCAAACTGTTTGCTGATGACCAGCCAGCCTGCTGCGATGAGGCAGCCGAGTCCGAATACAGCGCTGAAAATCGTCAGAATGATTGATTCTAGCATCATGCTTAGCTCCTATTTCCTAACTTCTATCTCCAGTTCCACATGGTTTCTCCAGGATCGAACCAACACCGGATCAATTTTTATGCTACACGAAAGAGCGGCTCGTTGTCTCTCTCTGGGGTCATCTTATTGATCCGGGCCGGGAAAAACTATCAAGCAGGCACCCACACTGGCACCGACATCCGACTTCTGGTCACCCTTCGGGCATGCCATTTTCGGACAAGCCAAACCCGGTTCCCGTCACATGGATGAACACGTCTTCCAGCGTCGGTCTTGCAAGACTAATCTCATCGATTTGCCCGGGAAAAGATTCCACCAGCCGGGGAATCCATTCGTGCCCATCCTGGCATTCGATTCTTAGCATACTACCTAGCACACTCACGGAAACGTCGATCTCCCTTTTGACAGCGGCATAAAGAGAATCCACATTGTGGGTTCGAATGGTAATCACATCTCCGCGGACAAGCTCCTTGAGTGCGCTAGGAGAGCCCATGGCCACCAACTCCCCGCGGTTAAGAAAAGCCAACCGGTGGCATTTCTCCGCTTCGTCCATTAAATGAGTAGTGACAAGGATAGTCACTGATTCGCTCAGATGGATTACTTCTAACCATTTCCAAAATTCAAGTCTTGCCCTCGGATCTAGCCCTACCGTCGGCTCATCCAGAATCAATACTCGAGGTCGATGCAGAAAGGCCTTGGCCAGCTCAACTCGACGCTTCAGCCCTTCTGACAAAGTTTCTACCAGCTCGGTAGCCCTGTCAGCCAGATCAAATCGAGTCAAAACTTCTTCGGCCTGCTTTTTCAGGTGCCGACCTCGCATCGCATAGAGATGACCGTAGCAGACCAGGTTTTCGAAAATTGTGAGTTTCTGATCCAGGCTATGCTTCTGGAAAACAACTCCTATATTCCCCCGAACAGAATGCGAAGCGGTCAAGACATCCATTCCAAGTATCTGCGCTCTCCCAGAAGAGGGAGTGAGGAGTGTCGCCAGGATTCGAAACAGGGTTGTTTTTCCAGAACCGTTGGGCCCCAGAATCCCGAATATTTCTCCTTCATGGACCGTCAAATTGATGTTTACCAGCGCGGGCCTGGTCCGGATTGCAGGGTATGAGAAACAAACATTTTCGAGGATAACGGCTAGAGATTGGCTCACGTCTGGGTCATAGCAGAACTCTACGGGCGGGGCAAGTTGCGACAGCGGAAAGCAAAAACGAGAATCCCACTCATAATGGTCACTGGAGGCACCAACAATAACAAGATTCCTCGATTGAGCGCTTGAGTCGCTTGGTCAGACTGTGATGCAGCCGCTGTCTTGCACATGGCGCATCCCTGAGCGAAGGTAGGAGAAGCGGCACAAAAACACAACACAACCCACAGGAGTACAGGAATGAGATTCTTAATTCTTCGTAGCATCATTTCTTCTTTTACTTCACACGGTGCGGGAAAAATCGTCACCAACCCTAGGGCATTTGTGCTAGCAACCGGGGACAAGGAAAATCTTGCTACCAAGGGCGCATATTCAACAAGCGCAGGCTGTCTGGGAAAAACACCACCAAGGTCGAAGCCACGACGACCAAAGCGGGAATTAAAGTCAGGACCAGGCTTTTCTTCTCAAAACGCAAATGCATGAAGTAAGCCACGATCAAGGCGGCTTTCACCAGCGAAATTCCCATCAGCAAAACCAGCATAAGGTTTAAGGGCAAATGCTCGTAAGCCAGGAACACCTCTATTCCAGTGAGAAAGAGCAGCGAGGCCCAAACACCAAACACTAACCCGTTCCCTATGATATGCGGTTCACTGCGTTCAGAATGTGCGCTCAAAGCTTGCCTCCAGAGTTAAAATTAGCCACTTCAGATTTGAGATTTCATCATATTGAGGATTATAGACTGCCGTTGGGATCAGTGCATCTTCACGGACATCAAATAAATCAGGGGAAACACGAACATCCAGACCAGGTCCACGAAATGCCAATAGAGCCCGCAGACTTCGACATGATCGGCATTGAATCGTTTCTTCCCCACTCCGATTGCGATTGCGCCCAAGTAGAGGACTCCGGTAAATACGTGAAACATATGAAGTCCCGTGATTCCAAAGAACGTCGCGCCGAATAATGGAACGTCTTTCGCCCAAGGATTGTTAGTGAGCGTGAGTCCTTCTTCCATCAGAGTTTTCCACTCGTTGGCGTGCAACAGGATAAACAAAAGACCAAAAAACATCGTGAATCCGAGCCAGCGTATGGTTGCACTCCGGTTGCCATGTTGGGAAGCCTTCACGGCGAGCACCATGGTAAGGCTGCTGGAAAGGAGGAAGAAAGTCATTAAGGTTGAGATGGCGATGCTGGGCCAAAGGTGAAACGGGGTCGGCCAATGAGGCGTGGCCATGCGCAGATAACTGTAACCGATTAAGATCGCCGTGAAGGTCAGCGCATCTGACACGATGAACAGCCACATTCCAAGCTTCTTGTGATTGACATCGTAGGGTGAAACTCCTCCACTCCATTCCTGCAACGTCAATTCTTCCGCATGCGCGTTGGCCATGCATTCACCTCCAGAAAAACAACAATAGGAATAAATAAATCCACAATCCGTCCATGAAATGCCAGTAGATTGAAGTGACATCCATCAGAGTTCGCAACGACTCGGTGGCAAATACTTGTCTGCAAGCCTTGATGGAAAGAATGGAGAGCACCAAGACTCCGCCTGCGAGATGAAAGCCGTGTGCCCCTGTCATCAAGTAAAAGAATGAGCTGTGAGAATTAGAACTCAAGTAAATGCCCTGGGCCGATAATTCCTTCCAGATAAAAATCTGGCCGATCAGAAAGCAGGCTCCAAGAAGAGTCGTCAGGCTCAACCAGAATTTCACGGCCGATGTGAGCCCATCCTTCTTCAACAGATTTCTCGAACGCTTCAGCGTGACACTGCTAAAGACAAGCAACAGGCTATTGGGCAGCAATAATGGCGGAATCGCAATCGGAACCCAGTCTCCGGAAGCACCCTGCCGGACAATGTACGCACTGCTCAGGCCGGCAAAAAGCATGAGGATGGAAGCCACGCCCAGCCACATGGCGAGACGGTAGCTGTCAGGCGAAGTCTGCGGGAAACCACTTCCCGAATCCCAGCCGTGACGGTCCCCATCCCATCCGTTTGATCCGGGCCCAGCGCCTCCTCCCGAACTATGGTCCGGTTGAATAGCAATACCCACTTCCTGAGGCGATATAACTGTCGGCATAAAGTTTTCCGATCTAAAGATGCCTTCCGGCAAAATTCCCCATGGCTCAGTCGAGGTCTAAGAATCCCTCACCCTTTCACCTGGAGTGGTGGATCGGTTTGCATCACATAATCCGTGGGGGCTCCAGGAACAGAATACTCATATGGTCCATGGTAAACCACCGGGATCTTGCCGCCGAAATTATCATGCGGAGGTGGAGACGGAACGGTCCATTCCAGAGTGGTTGCATGCCAAGGATTGTCGGGAGCTTTTTTCCCTTTAAAGAGACTCCAGAACAAATTGATCAGGAACAGGAGCTGAACCGTCGCTGTGATCAAGGCCGCAATCGTAATGAAATGATGGTAAGCTTGAGTCCCCGCCAAATACTTAAATTCCGTAGCCTGCGCGTATCGGCGTGGATGGCCCATGATTCCCATGATGTGCATCGGCATGAAGATGGCATTGACCCCCACGAAAGTCATCCAAAAGTGAATCTTGCCCATTGTTTCGTTCATCATGCGTCCAAACATTTTGGGGAACCAGTAATAGGTACCAGCAAAGATGCCAAAGATGGCCGCCACGCCCATAATGAGGTGGAAATGACCGACCGGGAAATAAGTGTCATGCAATGGAACGTCAATGGATGTCTGGCCGAGAAAGATTCCGGTAATTCCACCGGAGACAAACAAGGAAACAAAACCAACGGCAAAAAGAGAGGCTGAGCAAAAGCGATATTTCCCCCCCCACAAAGTCCCCAGCCAATTGAACGTCTTCACGGCAGACGGCACTCCAATCGTTAGCGTGAGCATGGAGAAAACAAGGGCAGACATTGGACTAAGCCCGCTGACAAACATGTGATGGCCCCAAACAAAAAACCCCATCAGCCCAATAGCAAAAACGGCATAGACCATGGCCCGATAACCATAGATGGGTTTCCGGGCGAAGGTTGACAAAAGCTGAGAAGTAACCCCCATTCCAGGAACAATCGCAATGTAGACTTCCGGATGACCAAAAAACCAGAAGAGATGTTGCCAAAGAATGGGAGATCCCCCCGAGTGCGCGATCTGTTTGTCACTGATGACAAGACCTCCTGGAATGAAAAAGCTGGTTCCGCCCAGTCGGTCCATCAAAAGCAAGATCCCGCCAGCTAACAATACCGGGAAGGAGAGCAAAGCCAGGATGGCGGTCGTAAACCACGTCCAAACTGTCAAAGGCATGCGCATCAAATTCATCCCTTTGACTCGCATGTTGAGCACGGTAGTGATGAAATTCAAAGCACCTAACAGAGAGGCAACGCAAAAGATCGCGATACTAATGATCCACAGCGTCTGCCCTGTCCCCAACCCCGGACCTGCAATTTGACCAACTGCACTTAATGGAGCGTAGGCTGTCCATCCGGAAATCGGAGCTCCACCGGTCACAAACAAGGCAGCCACCATGACAACCATACTGACAAACGTCACCCAGAAGGACAGCATGTTTAGCGTCGGAAAAGCCATATCATGGGCGCCGATTTGAATGGGAAGAAAGTAATTGCCGAAACCGCTTTGAGGAGCTGTCGTCAAGACGAAAAAAACCATGATGGTTCCATGCATCGTCAGCATGGCAAGGTAAAATTCCGGAGTCATCGGGCCACCCTCAAATCCTGCTGGAAAAATCTTGGCCAGCATAGGCCAGGTCTCGGTCGGCCAGGCCAAACGCAGCCGGAAGATGAGGGATAGGCTCATTCCTAGAAAAGCCGCAATCAGAGCCAGGAAATAGTATTGAATCCCGATAACTTTGTGGTCAAGGCTGAAGATATATTTGCGGATAAACCCTGTTGGGGCCTCATGCACTGCTGCGTGGGCAGTCTCAGACATACGTTTTTCTCCCCTTCTTAGTTCGAGGCTCTCTCTTTGAGCCAGGCATTGAATTCGTCTTCTGGTAAAACCATCAGATAGCCTTTCATCTTGTAATGCCCTAGGCCGCACAACTCAGCACATGCTATTTCATATTCACCCGTTTTCAAGGCTTTGAAGTGGATCGGGATTCGAAGCCCAGGGACGGTATCTTGTTTAAAGCGCAATGCCGGGACAAAAAAACTGTGCGTGACATCTTTCGATCTCAGAAAAACCTGGATGTCACGATTCACAGGAATAGCCATGCGGTTAACGCTGACAATATCGTCTTTGGAAGCAGGATCCTTGGGGTCGAGGCCCACCGGGTTTTCCTGATCATTTATCAATTTCGGATCGGTGCGACCGAAGACTCCGTCGGGGCCTGGATATCGAATATTCCACACGAACTGTTGGCCTGTGACCTCCATCTGGAGAGCATTGGCGGGGAACTCGGATAAATGGAGTTGCGCCCACACTTTCTGTCCCAATATAGCAATGATGACGAAAGTGACGGCAGTCACCGTCATGGCAAGCACTTCGAGTTTTGTATTGCCGTGGGTATAAACAGCCTTGCTATCCGGACGGTCACGATACTTCCAGACATAAAGCCCCAAGCAGTACCTGAGAGGATACAAAGCCTATGCCCACGACCACCAAAGTCCTCATAAACTGAGCATCAATCCCAGGCGCGAATTCCGAAATCCCTTCCGGAAACCAACCATACCTTCCCGAAAAAAGTACTATGGCAAACAGCGTAATTAGCCAGATGATGACGGCAAGAGCGCGTGACATCCTATGTTCTCCTTTTACACAAAAGGGTAAACACCATACCCGGCAGTTTCCTGTGCAACCGAAGCACGAATAATAACAGGCAGAAGAAACAACGAAGAGACGGTTATTCGCCCAGTAGCTCGGATACGAGAGAAGGTATGGGCAAACAAGCGAAATTATCTGAGATCCGCTCACTTCATGCTTTGTCAATGACCATCATCGCGTAAATGAGAGGGAGGTAGATGACAGTCACATGCAAGAGCACCCTGGCCTGCAATCGGGATCGAAGTACCGAGGCCCTCAAAGCAAAAAATAGCAAACTCAAACTGAGCAAAAGAGCCGCGCAAAAATAAAGGCTTCCGGTCATGCCGAGAATTGTCGGGGTCAGGCTCAGCGGGATCAAGACCAATGACGTCGCCAGGACTTCCAGAAATGCCCGATTACCCTTGGGATCCCGCTGCGGTAACATCAATAATCCAGCCCGTGCATAATCTTCTTTGTAGATCCAGGCAATCGCCAGGAAATGGGGAAATTGCCAGGCAAATAGGAGACCCGTATAGCACCCATGCCTCAAGCCCGGCACTATTCCTGACAGCCGTCCAGCCCATG
Organism: uncultured Acidimicrobiia bacterium; assembly: GCA_963810905.1. GTDB lineage: Bacteria > Acidobacteriota > Terriglobia > Versatilivoradales > Versatilivoraceae > CAWBAT01. The sequence continues at coordinate 888,760 of CAWEPG010000002.1, forward strand.
AGCACAGGAGCCGCCCCTGGGAAGGCCCCGATAAAGGTAGCCCAACTGGTTTTCCTTTTCAGGGGCGTGTAGATCAGCAAGATAACTTAGCAGAGTCACAAGTCCGATCGCACAGGTCAGCAGATTCAAAAAGACAGCCAGGTACGCCCCTCCGAGCACCGATAAAGCCATTCCAAAATTCAATACCTCTCGTGGCTTAAGTCTACCCGAAGGCAACGGCCGCTGGGCCGTGCGTCGCATGCGGCCATCCAGGTCCCGTTCAATATAGTGGTTTAAGGTGGCGGTGCCGCCGGCAACCAGCGCGGTTCCAAGAACCGCATGGAAAAGTGTCCAGAGACTCAGAGCCCCCTGGGCAGCCATATAACAGCCAAGACCAGTAGCAATAAGGACGAGAAAAGTCACTTCGGGCTTTATCAGACAGAAATAATCCGACACCCGGGACAACCTGCTATCGGCTCTGTTTGAAATTGCGGAAATCTCAACCTTAGTCATTTCTCCCTCAACATTCATGGTCACGATGCCTCTTGGGTCGCCTGCGATAGATTAATGGGTGCAGCCGTTGGCGCTAATATCCGGAACACCTGAAGTGTCAACACGACACAGGTTGCCAATAGTAAGGCTCCTACGGCCAGATGCGCCGTGGTCACGGCAACCGGAAGCGGCAAGGGTTGTACATCATCGCGGCTCGTGAGTCTGACTAAATAAGAACCGATCCCAAGGGAAATTTGAACTATCAGGAGAAAGCCTAAAATGAGTGCGGGTTTGAAGAGTTCCGAGCGATGCTCAAAGAATTTATAAATCCGGCCGATGAACCAAAGAATAAAGAAGGCGACCAGGAATGCCCCCGCCACATGAAATATAATGCCCGATTTCGAATGTCTAAGGGCCGCCCCCAAAATCAGCTGCAAATAAATAGCGGCCGTAGTCAGAACACCGACTTTCCTTAAAGAAAGTTGCTTCCTGTCCTCCACCTCCAATTCAACTTTTATTTGCCAGCTCTTCGATGTCATGAGGACTAAGCTCGCGACGAGGCAGAAAAAAGTCTGCGCCAGGCAAGCATGCATCACGGAGACTGGTGCCGGCAGGAATAAAAGGACTGTAAGCCCACCCAATACCCCTTGAGCAATGACTGCCCCCAGAGCGGAAAATGCCACAATGCGAACGAGCTTGCGTTTCTCCTGTTTCCAGATCCAGATAGCCAGGATAACGGTCAGAAGGCCAACAAAGCTGGCAATCATTCTGTGCCCATGCTCATAGAAAATTCCTCCGATCATGGGCGGAGTGAGGGATCCGTAAGAGAGCGGCCAGTCTGGTACAGACAAGCCTGCCTCATTGCCGGTCACTAAAGCTCCGGCAATGAGGAGCAAAAAAGTGCAGAAGGCCGTGAACAGAATGTAACGGTGAAGCCAGAGACTCATACTTTTAGGACACCGTTTTCATTGAGAGCGTAAAATCAACGGTTTTGGTTTCCTGTGGGCCAACGGTTACCTTTTGGGTCGTCGTTCCAAGTTTTTCATGCCAAGCCTCAATCGTATATTCTCCTGGAGGCAAGCCCTTAATCGTAAAGGATCCGTCTTTGCCAGTGACTGCAAAGAACGGGTGTTTCACAACTCCGATGTAGCTCTTCATCCAGGGGTGCACGTTACACTTGACCGGGATCATGATTTCTTCCCGGGCAAAGGTCCGATCGAGCGGCTGCCCTCCGGGCGACATGGAAGTATTCCACTCCCGATTATTTGCCGGAACGGGGTGAATGTTGTGGGTTGTAGGATCGCTATTTAAGATCTTGACCGGCTGGTTTGTTTGAACTCCGACCACATGAGGATGATACTGGCATCCTTTCTGATCCAAAGTGGCCGGTTCCGAAGCGGTCTCAAACACCTTGTCTCCCAGTCCATCCTTGACATAAACAAAGACATATTCAAGAGTCTTGTTGTCATTGACGACGACTTCTTCCGCATAGACAGGCTCCTTGTGAAGTGCTGCACAGGAGGCTTCCGCATCCATACGAATCTGACGGGGCTTGGGGGCCTCTCCTTCGAAATTGATTTTCCCGGTAATGGTTCCCGCCGTTGCCGGATCAATCTTGGTTACGACTCCCGCTGGCGCTCCAGATTCGGCTGGTTTGGTCTCTCCAGACTCGGTTGGCTTTTGACCACCGCCACAGGCAACGAGAATGAAAATCGACAGCGAAAAGGCCAGGAAGATAACGCGATTTTTTCCTTTCATGGGATTTATTAACCTCTCTTTAAAGATTTAAAAGACGGAATGGTTTACCTCTTTGCAATCTTTGTTGGGGAAGAATTACTTCCAGCCAGCCGACGTTGTTCTTCCGGAGTGAGCTGGAATATGTATCGAACCAGCAGCTGGGATTGGTCCTTTTCGTACCCCGTAAAACTTGCGGGAAGCGGTCCAGCAAATACCCAGCGTTCGCCTTCCCGACGGAATAACCCCGACGGCATCGACGTTCCCGGAGCGATCATAGCCGGCTCTGTAATCCATCGCTGTGTCCAGCCCGGCTTGAGACGATCTTTAGCGAGCAGAAAGTTGGGGGCTGTGGCGTTACGGTCATGAGCGGGATCTCCCGTTGCATGGCATTTGAGGCATGGAGCTGCCTTGGAAGTAAATAAGTCGCGGGCCATGGCTCTCTCTTTGTCCGTGAGCGTTTCCAAGTGAGGGGGGAGATAGGGCTGCGCTTGACCTGCAAGAGCTACAAAGAATCTCACAATTTTTCCAATCTCGCTATCGGAAAAGCTAAAAGTGGGCATTCGGACTTTCAAGTAAGTCCTCACCCCGTCCCGGTTCAAATCGGTTGAACTCAGTGCCGGATTGGACAAGAAACGCACGAGCCAGTTTGGATCCACCCTGGCGCCCTCTCCAATGAGTGTCGGAGGCAACTGTTCTTTCCAATCAGGATCTTGATAGCGCGGGAGCCCTGATAAGACTGACTTCTGAATGGTTCTCAACTGGTGGCATCCCATACAATTGTACTTATTAATCAGCCACCACCCTTCCCGGATCTCTTTTCCCTGACCCTTTGGGTTATAGAAGTAATGGGGGGGAAGATTGGAATCCACACTCCCCAGGAGAAATGTAGTCACCGCGTTGAGATCGTCTTGGTTCAGTCTGAAATTTGGCATCCGCAAGCTTTCCAGCGGATCCTTGATTTTTCCCTCGTCATAAATCTCCGGTTTCTCCAATTTGTGCTCAATAAACCCGACGTGGCTGTACCAACCTTTCTTCTTGGCGTCCTCCGTGAGGAGAGCAAAATCCATTCTTTCGATCGGTTTGCTCCCTTCTTTGGTCAACTCGGTTCCGATGCGCCCTTCATCTTCAAGCCCGGAGATTTCATGGCAACCGGCGCAGCCATAATGCCTGACCAGCTTGATTCCTTTTTCCTTCAGCAAGGGATCATCGAGATAGTTGGCCGCTGGATAAGTAGCATCAGGCCTTTTCAAGGTGATCAAGTAACTGGCAATATCCTGGGACTCTTCCACGGTCAAGCGGAGGTTGGGCATCACCGTCATTTGCTGCACTTGAAGTTCATGCCCATCATTGGGACAGAGGGTATGGTCCAGGTCGAAGACAAAGGGCAGCCCTTTTTTTGCGTAATCTTCAGGACCAATATCCTTTTTTTCAAAAGTACAGTAGGGACGAGTTCGCTCCCTTGGATTATGAATCCAGCGCACGAGATATTCGTAATGATCTTTTTCTCCAACGCGCGCAAGGTTTGCCGCAAATCTCCCACCCATTAGCTTATCACCCTCACCCACGGAGTGGCAGCCAAGACAGCCGCGGATCTCAAACAGCTCCTTCCCACGGGCAGGGTCACCAGGCTTCTGAGCCTGGAGAGTTCCTTGGACTCCCGATTGCCAGATGAAGGCAGCAATGGTTTCGCGATCTTCCTGACTCAACCGGAACGCCGGCATGCGAGTGGTGGGACGAAAGGCATGAGGATTCTCGAGCCAGACAGGAATCCACTCTTTCTTGATCTTGACTCGTACTTCCTTCAAACTCGGTCCAATCTTCTTGACTTCGCGCAAGAGACTTTTCGCTTCAATGTCGAGCTGCTCAGCCTGGTTATTGATGTTGCTGATACTTTGCCGCATGCCGTCAGCCCGAGCATAAAGACGCTGGGCCTCTTTGTTATCCGAAGCTGCATCCGCATCCAGAAGACTCTGGTTAATGTCTTTCTCTAATTCTTTCTTGTCCGTCTCGAAGTGCCGGAGGGCATTGCGATTTGAAGATAAAGCTTCAGACTCCGTATCGAAACCTTCATAGCGATGACAGCCGTTGCAGCCTCGCACACGGAAAAACTCTTTCCCTCGATTCAGGGTAGGAGCATGGTCCAACACCAGATCCGTGACATGACACTGATTGCAGCCCGCCTCCGTATTCACTTTGGGAAACATGGGCCACAGCCAATGCTCGTAACGTCCGTGCGCCTTTTCGACACTGGTGGTTGCGGCGCCATTCCCATTGTGGCACGGGGTGCAGCCAAACAATTCCGGATCATGGATCTGCAATAATTCCTTGGTGGGGTGACTGGTAAAGGCACGCTCTCCGCCCATCTCCTTTGCCGTAATCGTGACGGGTTCTCGAATTCCTAAATGACAACTTTCGCAACGATCCACCAAATCCACAGACTTCACATGGATTTGCTTGATATCGAAGCTAAAATTCTGCATCTTCCGGATCAAACCGTCCACTTGTGCCGCCGTCAACCCGTTCAAGTGATCTTTCATGAACGCGTCAACTTCTTGCTTGATTTCGGAGGATCGCTGGGTGAGTTCGCTGCGCTGGACCGTAAGCTGTGTCTTCCGTTGCTGCAAGCGATTGAATTCGTCTTCGAGCTCGCGAAAATTCATCCGCACGCTCTCTTCATCTCCGGTCTCAAGCTTCGGCAGGGTTAGTTTGAGAGAGCGAACCTTGATCTGTTCAATGTCTCTTTTCAAAGATTCCCTGGCCCCTTGGGAAGAGGCCGTTTCCATGCGATACATCAAGGCTGAAATTTCGCTGCGCGTCAAGGCAAAGGGTTCCGTAATCGCGGCCAAGCGGCGGTTTGTGAGGTCGATGGCGTGATCAATTTCTTTCCGTTTGGGGGCAATCGAAGCTTCCGCCTGATTCATTTTCTCTTCGAGCTGGCGGTATTCTTCGGACTGGCGCACAGCCTTTTCAGCAGCAGACTGGCGGGGCTTCATCTTTTCCAACAATGAGCTGTATTTCGAAACGAATTGGTGTTGGAATCGCTTCCAGGGGCGAAGCCCGTAGATTTCGTCATAGACCGCCCATACCAGCGAAAGGATCAACAGCAGAGAAAAGAAAACAATGAGGGCACTCAGAGATTGAGTTACAACCGGATCTTTTTCATCAACTGAAGGGGTGTCTGGCACCTAAGGTGTCCTCCTACCTTGATTCCTAGATGTTAAACCAAGGCGTAATCCAAATATATTTGATCCGAAAAGCAAGCCTGGCAATGATCTTTACAGGCAAAAGCATCATCGTAATGAGGAAAAACTGCAGCGTTACATATTGGATAAAAGTCATTCTCCGATAGATCTTCTTGTTGAATTCATTCCAATTCATGAGTTTGTGAATACCGATTGCGGTCAGGACCCCATAAACCCCCATGACAATCGCTCCGAAAATTCCTTTCCCCCATGCACCGGTAATCCCGAAGATATCCGGGAGATCACGGTTTGCCTCAAAGACAACACGATTGTGATCCCAGGTTTGCCCTGGCCAGAACCAGACCCAGCCCGGCCCCCGAATAAAGGTCCCAATTACGACCATGGATAGCCAGAGGAAGAGAAATCCGAAACAGAAAGTCAGAATGGAAAACTTGCGTTGCTTGTAAGTGTAGTAACCATTCCCCAGAGGGTTGGCATCGATGTAAGGAATGGCCATCAAACCAACTAAAATAAGGCTGGGCAGAACCACCCCTGCCATCCAGGGATCGAAGTAAACTAACATCTCCTGCAATCCCAGGAAATACCAGGGGGCCTTGGAAGGGTTCATCGTGAGCGTCGGGTTGGCAGGCTCCTCCAGCGGGGCATTGAGCGTAATGGACCAAACCATGAGAATGAACGTGACGATAACCGCGGAGAGAAATTCGATTCTCAACAAGAAAGGCCAAACGTGGACTTCTTTCTCCCAGCCTGGTTTCCAGAACTGGATTTTGCGGTGGTGGGTCTTGGCCATCTGTGGATCGGCCTCGAGTTGCGCAATAAGCCGGTCGTTCGCAAACGACTGACGCAAGCCGTACCAGGTATAAAAGGGCACCAAGATAATGAGCGCAACAATCGGCACATTATCCGGAGCAGACGCGATCTCCCACAATTGGCCCCAGTCCATGAATCAACCCTCCCTTCTCAATGCCGGATGGCGGACTGCTGAAACTCAAAAAGTCCCAATCCCAATAATGCTTCTCAAGGCTCCTGCCGTTTTTCCACTTCTTGAGTGCGAATCCTCAGATCTTTCTTTCCTCTTTGATCTCGGAAGCCAACATCATTGGAGCTGGACCGGAGATCCCGCCATCTTTGCGTATTCTCCAGAAATGGACGACCATAAATGCAGAAGCAATAATGGGGATGGCGATACAGTGCCAAATGTAAGCTCTCAGCAATGCGTTGGAATCCACGATTGAACCACCCAACAATCCAAATCGGACGTCGTTGTACGGGGTCATTCCCAACAGCGGGCCGAATGGTCCCTCATGTCCTAACAAAGGGGTCGCTCGGGCCATGTTGGTGCCGACGGTGACGGCCCAGAAACCCAATTGATCATCCGGCAAAAGATACCCCGTAAAGGAGAGAAGCATGGTAAACAGCATGAGAATGACGCCAACGCCCCAGTTGAATTCACGAGGTTTCTTGTAAGAACCGGTCAGGAAAACACGGAACATGTGCAACCAAACCGTAATGATCATCAAATGGGCTCCCCACCGATGCATGTTCCGGAGTAACTTGCCAAACGGGACATCGTGCTCTAGGTACAAAATGTCGCGAAAAGCCTGAACTTTGGTGGGATGGTAGTAAAACATCAGCAAAGTACCGGTGAAGGTCAGCACGATGAACAGGTAAAACGTAATTCCACCCATCCCCCAAGTAAAATTGTAGGCGACGGCATCCCGATTGATTTTGGCTGGATGCAAATGGAGAAAAACGTTGGATAGCACGCCAAGCGCCCGGCTTCGAGGTTTGTCATCATGTTTAACACGGAAAATAGATTTATATAGCTGCGTCTTTTCAACATCCTTCAGCGCATTCAGGTCTTCGATTCCCTTTTGCTTCAGGACATTGACTTCCCCACGGACCTCTTCCAACAAGGTCGTCATCCCTTTCTTTTCCGCATTCTGATCCCTGGGTTCGTCTGCCATAGCTAAATTCTCCAGAGGTGATTATTGGATTCGACTTGAGACCGTGGAAACCCCCTGATTACACCGCAATGAACGCGCCAGGATCCCTAAAATGGGTGCGGCCGCCCTTGGGCCAATCATAGAGGACACTGGTATCAACAACGATCTGGCCTTCAGCATCCAGTTCGACTTTGGCACGATCCAGTGGCCGGGGCGCGGGACCTTCGAAGTTAATTCCGGCACTGTCATAGCCACTGCCGTGGCAGGGACACTTGAATTTATTCTCACTGGGTTTCCAGTCAGGCGTGCAACCGAGATGAGTGCAACGGGCATAGAGCACAAAAACACTCTCTGCGTCTCGAACCACCCAAATTCGATAATCCTTTTGAAATTTCGTATCCACTCCAAAGGAAAAATCCGACGGGTAGCCAATTCGGAACACGGTCTTCGGTTCGTAAAGGGTGCGAGGGAAGAAAAAACGAAGGAACATGAAGAAATTGGTTCCCAAAAAGCCCAGGATGCAGGCGGTCGCAATTCGCCTTCTTCTTGGCACCACATCCATGGCTTCTCCGCTGTTGAAAAAACTTTTGAACCTGGTAATCAGAACGGACAACTTGCCAGGCTTTGGTACAACCTCGGACGATTCGGCGGACACGACAGGGGGGGGGGTAATAGGAGCTGAGGGGGCCGTCTCACCCTTGCCCTCGGAATTTGCCATTCTCTCCTCCAGTGGAAACTAAAAACCTACCCACAAAGACCTGCAATGGCTTAATGTACGCGATTGAAATGTCGAAAATTGAGGCTCTAAAAAAGTCGCGCAATCGAGACGTTCTGGAAGCAAGCGCATTGTAGTTGAAATAAAGGTTTTGTCAATACGTTGCCAATTTTTTTTGACGTCTTCCAAACTTGCCTGTCGTTCCGCTCCCTTGTGTTACACTTTTTGAGGATTGTTGCGAGGAGCGTGTTCATTGAAACCAAGAATACTCCTGATCGAAGACGAGCGTGACATTCAGGAGTTACTGCGGTACAACCTCGAAAAAGAGGGCTTTGAATTGGCTTTCTGTCTCGAAGGAAATACTGGGGTGGAAACGGCACGAAAACTTAGGCCGGATCTAATCCTGCTCGATGTCATGATCCCGGGGATGGGTGGAAAAGAGGTTTGCAAACGGTTGAAATCGGATGGTTCCACAGAACCGATTCCGATCATCTTTCTAACCGCGCGTTCAGAAGAGATTGACAAGATGATCGGGTTTGAATTGGGTGCCGACGACTATGTCACCAAGCCCTTTAGTCCCCGAGAACTCATCGCAAGAATTCGAGCAGTCTTGAAACGAGCACTGCCCGAACGACCAAAAGAAAAAGTCTTGATTTATGATGATCTCGAAATTAACTTCCTGCAGCGCCGCGTCTCTTTTGGCGATCTTCCCATCTCCCTGAGCGCACTTGAATTTGAAATTTTCTACCTGCTCGCATCAAATCCAAACCGGGTATTTACCCGCGAGGAACTGCTGGAACGGATTTGGAAGAATGAATCATTTGTCACACCTCGAACGGTGGATGTTCACATCCGCCGACTCCGCGCCAAATACGCAACTATTCCGGGGTTCCCCCTTTGTATCAAGACTTTCCGGGGGGTAGGGTATCAATTCGAATGGCCATCATAAAGAGCCGCCTGTTTTTCAAAATCATGGCCTCCTATGTCATCCTGCTGTTGGGGATGATGTTGGCCGTGCTGACTACCGTTACGATCCGCATTCATGAAAATTATTTGCAATTCGAACGTAGCCGGTTGCAGAGCATGGCTCTCATTCTGGCAGGCAGTCTCCCGTATCCTTTTTCCCCCTCCACTCTCCAACCGTGGAGTAAAGAATACGGGCAACGCACGGGATGCCGAATCACACTCATTGACTCGCAGGGAATTGTCCTGGCAGACAACCAGGGTATCCCGGAACATATGGACAACCACTTGAACCGGCCTGAAGTTCACACGGCTTTCCAACTGGGTAATGGACACAGCATCCGTTTTAGCCACACCCTCAAAAAAAACGAACTCTATGTTGCGTCACTCGTCTCGGGGGCAAATCGGGTACCGATTGTCTTGCGTTTAGCCCTTCCACTCCAAGAAGTGACCGAAGGGTATCGGGCCGCACGACAGGACCTCTTCCTCATTTCTTTTTTCTTCTTCCTCATCGCCGTATGCCTTGGCTACCTGTCTGCCCGATCGCTGACGAATCGAATTGAAAAAATCCGCCAGTTTGCGGAAGACATCAGGACGGGGAATCTGGATGCCCGGATCCATGAGGAAGCGAGTGATGAACTCGGAAAGCTTGCCAATGCTCTCAACGCAACGGCAACACAACTGCAAAAAATGATTGTCGAGCTCGGTTCTGAGAAACAGACCATTACGGCTATTCTGGAAGGCATGCAAGCCGGCGTTTTGGCAACCGATTTGGACGGCCGCGTGACGTTAATCAATCCCGCTCTGGAGCGAATCCTCGGGATCGATAAAAAAACCTCACTCGGCAAAAAAGTTATCGAGGTCGTCCGCAACGCAGAGCTCAAAGGAATCTTTGACAAGGCTCTCAAGGAAAGAAAAGAGATCGTTTCCACGATCGACATCACGCTTACGAACACACGTAGTTTTGAGGTGGTGGCGGTCCCCTTGAGCGACTCCAATCAAGAAAATGGCGGGGTTGTCACCGTCTTACATGACATCACGCGTCAAAAGGAGCTGGAAACAGTTCGAAGGGATTTTGTGGCAAACGTCTCGCATGAGTTGCAGACCCCACTCACCGCTATCCGGGGTTTTGCCGAAACCCTGCTGGATGGAGCCCTAAACGACGGGCTTCACAACCGGCGTTTTATAGAGGTCATCAAGTCCCATGCTATTCGCCTCTCCGACCTCACGAAAGACCTTTTGAAATTGGCCAGCCTGGAATCCCAATCGGTTCAACTAAAATATGAAGATATCGATTTCCCTTCCCTATTGCACGAGGCCATCGAGAGTGTAAAACCTCTGGCTGAAGAGAAACGGCAGACGATTGCTTGTTTGATCCCTGAAGCTTTACCAAGGATTCGTGGAGACCGGGAGAAACTCATTCAAGTGCTGTTCAATCTGCTGGATAATGCGATCAAGTTTACCCCTGATGCAGGAAAGGTCTCGCTGGAAGCGAGCTTGCATTCGGACACCAATACCGTCGTCATTCATGTCCTTGACAGCGGTATGGGCATTCCCTCTTCAGACCAACCCAGAATTTTTGAAAGATTTTACCAAGTCGATAAGACCCGTTCGCATGAACCAGGAGGAACAGGATTGGGCCTGGCTATCGTCAAACATATCGTTGAGGCACACAAGGGAAGAGTCGAGGTCAAAAGTACTTTGGGACAAGGTTCGGATTTTTATTTTAGCTTGCCGTTAGGCTAAGCCTCCATCGTGCAAGCTGCTGTTTCCATCGGGGGCATTAACATTGGAGGATTGATGAATATCCATTTACTGCGACACGGAATTGCCGCTCCTTTAGCGGAAGAGAATGATTTTCGAGATGAGAAAAGACGCCTAACCCCTGAAGGAGAGCTTAAGTTGCGCCGTGCGGCCCAGGGATTAAAGCTCTTGCAGGTTTCTTTCGACCTGATAGTCAGTAGCCCGCTGATCCGCGCGAAGGAAACTGCTGAAATTATCGCGGAAGTCCTCAAATACAAACCGGCCATTGACATTTGGGATGAATTGGAACCGGAAGGAACCCCCGAATCGGTCTGTGCGCGGCTTGGTGCCCACTCGGAGAAAGGGTCTCTCCTGCTAGTCGGACACCAGCCAAGCATTGGAGTTCTTGCCTCGCATTTGCTAACCGGCAACTCGAGCCGATCTTTACCTTTTAAAAAAGGTTCGATTTTCTCTCTGGAAATAACCGAGCTTCCTCCCGTCGGCATTGGAAATCTGAATTGGATGCTCAGTTCCAGAATGTTAAGACAGATTGCTGGCCTCTAGCCCAGAACTTGGATTCATCATTCATATAGCCTTTGAACTCAATGAGGACTCAGCCACTTCACTCATGGATCCTTGATTCGGGAGGAGCAGGTCGCGGGGCTTGGCAAGGCGGAGTCATTTACGAACTCATGCGTTGGGCACGCCAAAACGGTTGCTACCCCAATATTTCCATGGGCGCTTCGGCAGGTGGGTATGCAGCCGCTGACGTCGCTACAGAAACAGAGGAAACGGTCATCAAAGGGTGGACGAATTGGGGGAAAGAAATACTCCCACCGGCAAGTCAGGTCCCGAAGGAATTCAAGAGTTTTTGGGGGCTCAGCCAATTCCGTTTGCATTTAATCAAGTCCATTGAATATGTCATGGGCCCCCGCGAAGTCGGAGCTGTCTTCAACAACCGAGCGGAAAAGAAACTATTGATCTTTACAACGCGTGTCCGGAGAAAAGATGGAGGGCCATTCACGCGGCAAGACAGTTTTCGTTTGTTCGTCCAGTCCTTATTTCGAAAGATCCCCAAACCGCTGAAGTACCTTCCACGCCACTATCGACAGGACCCCGTCGTGTTCGCCTATCCGCTCCCGAACCCATTGCACTCGGATTGTGTTCGTCCTCTCACCCCCGCAAATTACCACCGCGTCATCGAAGCCTCCTGCCTGGTTCCCTTAGCTATGGGAGTTCCATTGCAACCCGATCCGATCAATGCGAATGGAAACATGGTCCCCCCTGTTTATACCGGCGATGCCAGGGCCATTTTCATGGATGGAAGTTTTGGGCTTAAGATGCCGATGGCACTCTTCCAAGAAGATGCTCGATTCAGACCTGTCGCAAAATGGGCCAGGGCCGAAAAGACAATCATTTTTTCCTGCGATCCACGCGGGAAACTTTGGGAGACCAGTTCCCGACTACGAAGCTTGAATCATTACCGTTCTGTCCAGGAAGACAAGAAGGAAAATCGGCTCCTGGTCATATATCCAGACCACAAAATCGAAGCTGGTTTTCTCTGCCATAACAATCCAGTCATCCTAAGAACATTTCAGCGGGGACAAGAGCAGGCGGGTCGACTGATGAAATCGGATGAATTCCAGCGATTTTTTGGAATCTAAGAACAGGATGGCTCTTTCCTACAGATCAATCCTTCGCTGCCGGGATGGCGCGGATTATCTCCGCGCCATGGTTTCAATGAATGAATAGGAAACGGTGCAAGAGGGGTAAAAGCTTAGGAACTTCTGCCAGAAAGGCGGGGGCATTGCGGAAAAAAGCGGGCCTAGATGAACAATTCCTCATCCTGATGAACTTCGTCGACGTGGTTTTTCCTCTTTGAAAAAAGAAACTGCATACCACTGGAGATTCCGGCAATCAAGGCGGAGAGTTCTCGAACGGGGGTAAGAACGCTCTGTTGAATGACTTCGGTCGTCGCTTGCATTCGATCCACAGCATCCGAAAAGACTTCATCCACCTTGGCAATCTGAAGCCGGGCCCGATCGGTAGTATCTTCGATGACATCATTGACCCGCTGGACTTGATCCTTCACCGTTTCACTCACCTGGGCAAAATTATCAGCAATGACTTGAACACCCACTAGGACCTTCTTGGTTTCCCCTAAAACTTGTCTGAAGTCATCAATGGCCGGTTCAATTCTCGTCTCCAGGTTAGTTCGCATGCGGTCTAAATTCGTCGTAAGCCGGCGAAAGGACAGGAGAATCCCTATCAGCACAAGCACTTGTGTCACGAGAAGGATGGACGTGACAATCACGATAAAATCAACCAGACGTTCCACAGTAGGCTCCAGTATTCAAAATCAAGGAAGAACAAGAAGTAAGAAGGAAACCGACTTACTGTTTGTGAAAACAATCAGCCCAGTCAAGAGAGCCCCCATTATCCTACTCGGGGCCCACTTGGGATTTAGCCTTCTCTTCACGATAGGCCTGCTTACCGGCCTCAATCGCAGCCGCCATTTGCTCTCGCTGCGTGTTGACGACTTCTTTGCCCTTTTCAATATAGGTCGAGACCTTTTCCCCAACATTGCGGCTGGTCGACAAGACACGCTCCCTGCTTTCAGACGCTCTCTGCGCGATGATATCCCGGGTTTCGCGCCCCGAACGAGGTGCAAAGAGCAAGGCAATCACTGCCCCAATCCCCCCACCGACCAGAAAAAAAGCAAGCTTCGAAAGACGATCACTTCCATCACTCATCGTCCGTACCTCCTCGTTGGATTTACTTTCAACAACTTAATATTCCAATAGTCATCCTAACATATTGGCCCTGCCATCACAATCGATTAGAAAGCATCCACTTACGGGTGAAAATAATCAAAAACTTTTTTAGCGACTGCCGGTGAAATGGCTTCTGAGAGTTCTTCGAAAGATAGGGTGCGCATGTTTTTCAAGCTACCAAACTTCCGGAGCAACACCTTTGAGGTTTTTTCTCCAATGCCAGGAATCCTCAACAAGTCGGTCGTCAGGGTACGTTTCGTCCTCCTCAGTCGATGGAAAGTCACCGCAAATCGGTGGGTTTCATCCCGGATTTGTTGGATAAGACGAAGGACCGGAGAGTGTTTTTCAAGGACGATGGGGTCTTCTTCGCTTCCTTGGACATAGATAATCTCTTCCCGTTTAGCGATACTGGCCAGTGGCTGAGTGGGCAAATCTAATTCCTCCAGAGCAGCCGCAGCCGCGTGGAGTTGGCCAATCCCCCCGTCCACAAGAACCAGGTCTGGCAAGGCCTTCCCCTCCTCTCGCAGTCGCCGATAACGCCGCGAGACCACTTCACGCATGCTCTTAAAATCATCCGGCCCATCCACCGTCTTGATGATGAACTTGCGGTAATCACTCTTCTTCATCTTTCCCTCTTCCCAAACAACCATCGAGGCAACAGAATCCGTGCCTTGAATATTGGAGATATCAAAACATTCGATCCTCCGTGGGGGGGATTCCAATCCCAAGAGATTGGCGACATTTTCAGCGATCACGTGACCGGATGGTTGGAGCACACGAAAACGTTGGTCGAAGGATAGTCGGGCATTTTTCACGACCAGCTCAACCAAATCCTTCTTGGAACCTCGCTGGGGAATCTGAACCTCAACCCGACGCCCGCTGCGGTTTTTCAGAAAATCTTCAAGCAATGTCCTATCTTCAAAATCAATCGGAACATAGATTTCGTCAGGCGTGAATTCAGTATTGGAAAAATAATACTGCTTCAAAAATGAAGATAGAATTTCTCCGCCCCCCATGCTGACAGGCAGGCTTTCCCAGAAATATTCTCGGCGGTCAACCACTTGGCCTCCGCGTAAATGGAAGAGTTGCGCGGCAGCACGACCGTCCTCAGAATGCAGCGCAAAAATATCAACGTTTCTAACGCGATTGGAAGAAATGCGCTGGGGCTCTGAGAGTTGTCCAATGGTTCGAATGGTATCCCGCAAGTGGGCAGCCGTTTCAAACCGTTCGCCTTCCGCTGCCAGGCGCATTTTTTCCCGGAGTCGCTTGACTAGGTCGGTTCGCTCCCCTTCCATGAAAAGTTTTAAGTCCTGGATTCGGCCCGTATACTCTTCTTGACTGCAGACTGTAGCCACACAAGGCCCCATACATCGTTTGATGTGATAATCCAGACAGACTCGCGGCCGGTTTCCATCCACATCGATCGAACAGGTTCGAATCTGGAAATGGCGACAAATCAGTTTCAAAGTTTGGTAGGCCAATTTGGCTGGGAAGTAAGGTCCAAAGTAAAGGGCTCCATCCTTTTTCAAGCGACGTGTCACGAAAATGCGCGGGTATGCCTCATTGACCGTTAGCTTAATATAGGGATACGTCTTATCATCACGAAGCAGGATGTTATACTTTGGCTTGTGTTTCTTAATGAGATTATTTTCGAGAGCCAGAGCCTCCATTTCATTGTCAACGACAATAAAATCGACATCTGCTATCTCGGCTGTGAGGTAATCCAGCTTGAAATCAGTCTGGCGCGATTCTTGAAAATAAGAGCGAACCCTGTGACGAAGCGACTTGGCCTTCCCCACATAAATGATTTTGCTATTGACGTCCCGATACAGATAAACTCCAGGTTCATCCGGGATGTTAGCTAATTTTTCACTCAGGTTCTTTTTTGTTCCTTCATCCATAAGGTTAAGAATATTCCATCCGTCAACAGCATGAAAAGACCATTATTTGTCCGGGCTCCAGTTTCACTTTTCGCCAGAATCTTGCTGGGAAGTTTCCTCTGGCCCGTGATGTTAACAACCCTAACCCAGGCACAGTATGGACCTCTCACGGGGATCAAGCTTTTGCCTGAGAATATTCATTTTGTAGGGAACCGCGCGATGGCTTCAGATGACCTTCGCGCCATTTTTCGTAGCGCGGGGACCGTGACGGCACAAATTTCTGCCGCTCAAGTGGACATCTATGACACAAACCGAATAAATCATGCCCTCGAAATGATCCAGATGTTTTATCGGAATAGGGGGTTTGTCAAGGTGACGATCGAGGTGCCTGAATTCAATTTTCTTTCCGGTTCTGCCGCGGGAAAGCCTGCCTCTCCCGGAGGAAAAATGGAGCTGGTCATTAAAATCAGTGAGAAAAACCTCTACCACCTCGGACAAATTAAGGTGGAAGGTCTCAAGGCTCTTCCTCAGGATCAGGTCATTGCCATGCTGAACCTTCAACAAGATATGCCTATCAATTTTTCGAAGTTGAATGCGGGAACTCTGGCATTGCGTGAGACGTATTTGACACTCGGGTATTTGGATGTCGTGATCCAGGCCAATCTTGACGCCCCTGACAATCGTACCCTGGCCGACCTCAAAATTAGCATCGTCGAGGGCCGACAATATCATCTTGGAAAGATTGTTTTGGTCGGAGATTCTCCGATTCGAGAATCCCTCCTGAGAGAATCCCTTCCCTTTCAACCCGGCGATATTTTCGGAGAAAAGGCGTTTAATGCTTGCCTCGAAACCATTAACTCGCTGGGAACCACCCCGGTACTTACGGGAGATGATGTCAATTTCATCTATGATAAAGATAGAGGGATCGTGGATGTATCCATCTACCTTCAAGGGAAATCCAAAAAGAAGTGAAAAATTTGGAGAGGGAGATCCGTTGATGACGAGAAGCGGGCGGGATGCCCGCTTTCCAAGTGCTAATGATACCCACCCCTAAGGGCTGATCATGGCCCACAAGATTTCAACTGGGCATATTAGTGGAGCTAGCTGCAGTCCCCGAAGGGGACCAACCTCAATAGCCGTGGGTCGAGCGCAGCAACGCGGAGCGAGACCCACGGTGATCAAAAGGCTCTGCATCCAACCCTGAAGGGGTTAGAACCACCTCGTACGATCAGCTCAAGCTATCTGTTTCGACCCCTTTAGGGTCGGATCTTCTTGACATTACGTCCCCTCGGGTGGCGCGGCTACGCCACCCGAGGCTACTCATATTGGTCCCCTTCGGGGACTCCCCGGCGACTGCTGCCATCCCCCGTGTCTCGCCAAAAAGATATGGGACACGCTCAGCTTGCCCAAGGGAGACTTTAGGGCGGTGAAGAATCATGGGTAAACAATAATTCATGTGTCTGTATTAGGTTTGCGCGAGAATTTGATCCTTGTACTGCAATTGGAATAATTTGTAATAGATCCCTCGACGGGCCAGAAGTTCTTGATGACTTCCCATTTCTCTGACCTGACCTTTGTGCATGACAATGATCTTGTCCGAATTTTGGATGGTCGAGAGCCGGTGGGCAATGATGATGGAAGTTCTCCCCTTCATGAGTCGCGTAATGGCATCCCGAATTTTCAACTCCGTTTCTGTATCGACGCTGGAAGTGGCTTCATCCAGAATCAGATTCTTCGGGTCATGGGCCAAGGTCCGCGCAAAAGCAATCAGCTGTTTCTGCCCGGTTGAAAGCGTGCTCCCACGTTCCTTGACTTCTTCATAAATCCCTTCCTCCTGTTCCTCCACAAATTCGTGGAGATTAACATCCTGTGCCGCTCGATAGATCGCTTCCTCTGTAATCCATGGAGTTCCGAGACGAATATTACTGGCAATACTGCCCGAAAAAAGAAAGACGTCCTGCAAGACAAATCCAAAAGAGCTGCGCAATTGTTTCAGATCCATCTGTCGAATATCGACGCCATCGAAAAGGATCTGTCCTTTCTGGACTTCATAAAAGCGCATGAGCAAATTGGTGAGCGTCGTCTTCCCCGCCCCCGTGTGCCCCACGATGGCCACGGATTGACCCGGCTCAACCTTGAAGGAGACATCTCTCAGAACCCAATCCCAATTTTTGTCTTCTTGTGCCCTTCCGGCAGTGTGGCTGGTCCTTGCCCTGGAATTGCCGCCCGGTCTCTTAATTCTGCGGAAGGTGGTATAGGAAGCCGATTGTAAGCAAACCAAACGTTGCGAAATTCGATTTCCCCTTTGATCTGTTTGAGCTGAATGGGTAGATCAGGCTGTTTGATGTCCACGGGAACGTCCAGCAACTTAAAGATTCGCTCCGGAACTCGCCATGGCCGCCTGCAGGATATTGTATTTCTCACTCAGGTCCGCAATAGGACGAAAAAACTTTTCCGAATATTGGATAAAGGCAACCAGTGCGCCAAAGCTGAGCTCCCGGTGGAGGACTTGTCCGCCGCCGTACCAGATAATTAAGGCGACTGCCACCGCACTGACAATTTCGACAGCCGGATAAAACAACGAATAAGCCAAGACGGAATCCATATTGGCGGCAAGATGCAATCGGTTGATCCCTTCAAACTGTTGAAAACTGCTTTGCTCGTGGTTGAATAATTGAACGACCTT
>CAWEPG010000003.1:0-616324 GCA_963810905.1 uncultured Acidimicrobiia bacterium
CACGCGAGGGAGTTCAATAAGCTAGGCAAATATCAGTCCATCTGAGCAAGGGAAAGTGGCAGTGCTTCCCAAACACGAGTTGGCCGAAGAAGCTTTGGCCCAGCTCTATGCTGCGACCGCAGATAGTGTGAAAGACTTCAATGCTCAATTATCCAGGTCGGAAATGGCACCCTTCTCAAGCGACTGTTCAAATACCAATCGTCTTCTCGGGACGCTTCGCATACTTTAATTCCGCCCACCCTTCGTTGGTTTAATTTGATTCCCCTCCGGCGGAGTGGTACCGCAGTGGGTTTGTTGGGCGCCTAAGGGCCGCGGATTTTAGCCCAGGGCAAGGGAGCTTTGCGACCGTCGCCCTGGGTCTAGGGTCGCCTTTAGTTCCCCCCCTCGCCCCCGCAGCCTAACTCACCACGGCTCGAATCCATTTCCTATTGCGGGGGGCGAGGGGTTGGGGGAGTGGGGGGAATTTCCAAACCGATTCGATATCTCTAATCCGCTTTGTCATAGGTCTACTCATTTCTAAAAATACGACGCCGTGTTCCGAAGATCTCTCCCAGTCGGTCAAAAAGCCTTAGGAGCCTGATTCATGTTGAATGGAATAGTCAAAATTCTTGATTATGAAAATTAATAAGAATTCGTTTGCGTGCATGACAATGAGTTTTACATATCAATTTCTTGTTGATGTTTTTGACTTAAGTAAGTCGTGTTGACTCATACTTCAGGAGACAGTTGAGCAGACAGAAAACTCGCGAATATGGCAGCGGCCGATATTCTGCTTAATAATTAGTTTTGGCCTCCCTAGACTTGTCGTCCCGACCGAAAGACGAACAACCGCATTGGTAGAAAAATGAGGAGAAAAGTTCTACTCATCGTCGCAGTGGTTTCACTCGCCATGGCGTTCGGTGTCGGCGTGGCGGTCGGCATTCTCTACAGCTCGCGTCATAAGGTCATCAGAATGGAACGACCATGCTCTCACTGCCAAGTTCCGTTCGGCCTACTTGAAGGCGATCGTGGCAAAGAGACCCGGTTTTCTTTTACGTTCTCCAAAACCTACTGGGAAAGACTACTCTGCGGAAAACCCGGCTGACATCCAGATGCTTGTGCGTGATGCCGGAGCACTGGACAGCTCGTGGCTTCAGGGGTTGAAATCGATCTTCCCATCTTCATTCCAGAAGGTGAAAAAACCCATGCCACGGTTCACTTTCGGATGATCGAATCGGAACAGCCAAAAACACAAACCCCCGAGGACGTGCAAGGCGTCCATCCTCAACCCAAACGAACATGGTACTCATTCGAACGGATTCGTGCTACTTGACAAGCGATACCGCTACAGGGTCCGCTTTCCCGTCCCTTGGCGCTGATGACCCACAACGGCCTAACCCTTCGGGTGGGGTTCCGCAGCCGGTTAGCTGCCATCGTTAGACCGACAATCATGGAAACCAATTTCCCAAGAGAATGGGTGGCCCTTAATTACCGGAGTGCACGCGATTACCTAGTAAATGTCGCACCGCTCCGTGCCGCTCTGGCAATGTCCGACACTGATGAGCGGATCCGCAACCTACGAACTAACAAACTCCAAGGGCGATGGTGGACACTTTGGCAGGCATGCCTTTTCGCTCATGGTATCGGCTCGTCGGTGCTGCATACGGAAGTCTACTTGGCCCCAGTCGAGGACCAAGACTTCGACTGCATTGCACAGTACGTAGTCGGCGATATTCAGTGCTACACGCCGATTCAGATCAAAGAACTCGTTCCAGAGCATCTGAATCCGAGCGGCTGCCTGCAGGCAGAACTAGAGAAACTCGGAAAGTACGTCGATTCGCGCGATCTCGTTGTTGCGATCTATCTCAACCGCCAGTTCCGCCTAGAACTGGACGCCGTCAGGATTCCTCAAATCAAAGTCGCAGAGCTCTGGCTCTTTGGTGCATGACCAGACGCATCCCGGTTCATGCTTTGGGGAAACATGCTGATGAATCCGGCTTCGTACGTGTACGGGTATCCTGGACCTGACCACGCACAGCAGACGACATGCGAAGATGCACGCGCCTGAGCGTGAACATTGAACGGACAGTAGGCTCGGTGCGGCAAGACACGGAGGTTGCCATGACGATGCGGATGATAGCAGCCAGAAACGCAACTCAGGTGCTGCTTAAAAAGCGTTGGGCTACCGGAAACTGAGGAAGACGTCTGCGTGCAAGGGAACGGTCCTCGAAAGCACGACCGTCCTGATCCGAAAAAAGGCATTCGTCTTTGTTCGTTCATCGGAGGTAAGACTTAAGCTCGGGAATCACACAAAGAGATAGCCGCGCTCGCAACCAAGGATCCTGGACACTACGGGATCGGCGCGAATGGCTGGGCCAGCATCAAGTTCACTGACGATGCGGGGCCGCCTCTCAAACTATCGGGAAAATGGGTCGGCGAGAGTTACCGAGTCGTCGGGGGAAAGGGGTCTACTGTCGGCACTTACCAACGAAGGCACAAGAGTTAAGAAGAAGACGAAGCTGCTGGCAAAATACCAGGGGAGTCGCCATCCTGCCGAGGCCAGGCAGCCCAACAAGGGCAACACGGTTATGTCCGAGCTCTGCAACTTATCCTAAGGGCTTAATCGCTTCTCGTCTTACCAGATATCAAGCCCTATTCGTTCAATCCAAGTTTACGCTAGCCTCATCTCTTTCGACCAGGGCCAAAGGCCCCTCCTACACCCTCTCCTTGGTTTCCAGATCAGCGAAGCAATGACGGAAACAGCCAGAATCCCAGCCACTACAACAAGCGCAATCCCCACCGGAATCTTGAAAAGATCTGAGAAAACCATCTTGAGTCCCACAAAGACAAGAATGGCCGACAGTCCATATTGCAAATAACCGAAGAGCTGAATAATTCCTGAAAGGGCAAAGAAGATGGAGCGCAGCCCTAGAATGGCGAAGATATTGGACGTGTAAACAATGAAAGGGTCATGACTGATGGCGAGTACTGCAGGAATGGAATCCAAAGCAAATGCCAGATCCGTGGTCTCGACGAGGATGAGGACGACAAATAAAGGAGTCGCCATGGTCTTGCCATTCAACTTCGCGAAAAATTTACCCGCCACGTAATCCTTGGTGATTGGCATCCAGCGGTGGCACAGCCTCAACACAGGATTTCTTTCAGGGTGTATTTCCTTTTCTTTTTGCAGAGCCATCTTGATCCCGGTGATGATCAAGATCCCTCCGAAAATGTAAATGATCCAATGGAAGCGATGGAGCAACGAGATGCCCATGACAATAAAGAAGGCGCGCATGACAATGGCGCCCAGAATTCCCCAAAACAACACCCGATGCTGATAGCGTCGATCCACCCGGAAATAGCCGAAGATCATGATAAAAACAAAGAGGTTATCGATACTGAGCGCCTCTTCAATCAGGTAGCCCGTTAAGAACTCCATTGCTTTAACGGGACCTCGCCAATAGTAGATCCCCAGATTAAATACGACCGCCAGGCCGATCCAAACGCCACACCAAACTAAAGACTCTTTCAGCGTAACGACATGAGCGCTCCGGTGAAATACCCCCAGGTCGACAACCAGCATCACGATGACAAAGAGCGTGAACCCTAACCACATGGCAATCTCAATATTCATGGACGTGTCTTGGCTTACGCCTCCGGCAAGGTGGTACTGACTCGGTTATCCGAGTTCACAGCGAGTATTATGACAAATGGAGGTTGCATTGCCGAAGCTCTTTTAATTGATTGATTTCCCTTGTGCATGTCTGAAAAAATGGCGGGACTTGTGGGATGGAATCACCTGGCGCCCGGAGGAGCCAAGCGTGCAGCAAAATAAAGCCACGACAGCCATTCGGGCGGCACTCCTGGGAATTCTGGTTAACGGGACACTCGCCATCGTAAAGCTGGTCGCCGGGATACTGGGGAATTGCTATGCCTTGATTGCCGACGCTGTCGAATCGATGACAGACATCTTCAGTTCTTTTGTCGTCTGGCGGGGGCTTTCGCTTTCGCTGCAACCCCCGGATACGGATCATCCTTACGGCCATGGAAAAGCCGAACCGCTGGCCGCTTCGTTTGTCTCACTGATCCTTTTGGCCGCCGCCATTGGAATCGCCATTCAAGCGGTTCGCGAAATTCAAATCCCGCATCATGCGCCCAAGGCTTTTACCATTTGGGTTTTGCTCATCGTCGTGATCATCAAAGAAAGCTGGTTTCGATTTGTCTTTAAGGTGGGGAATGAAGTCACGAGCACGGCGGTTCGTGCGGACGCTTATCACCATCGAAGTGACGCCATTACTTCGGCTGCCGCAGCCATCGGCATCACGATTGCCCTCGTAGGCGGAAAAGGATATGAAGTGGCGGATGATTATGCCGCTATTTTTGCCAGTGCGATCATTGCCTGGAACGGAATTCGACTCCTCCGGCCTGCCATCGATGAATTGATGGACGCAAGCCCTAGGGAAGCCATTCAAAGCGAAATCATAGGAAGTGGCTCTCAGTTGTGCGGGGGTACTCGCTGTAGAAAAGGTTCTCGCGCGAAAAGCCGGTCTGTCCTACTGGGTGGACATGCATATTGAAGTGGATAAGGACCGGACCGTAGAATCAGCACACACGCTTTCACATGTTGTCAAAGACACCATCCGGGAAAAGATCCCTCAGATCGCCGAAGTGTTGATTCACATCGAACCTCATCAGCAACAAAGTGAAAAGGCATGAGGCAGAGGACAGAACGCAGAAGGCAGGAAGCAGTAGGCAGAAGGCAGTGGGCAGAAAGCAGGCGGCGGAAAGCGGAAGGCAGATTGGTCGCTGCCTACTGCTGTCGTTCTGCATTATGGTTTTTCAAGCAACGCCAGAGCTGCAGCCGTCATGGCCTTCACTCCAGTTTTGATTGTGGGCTCCGGATCGGGAGCAAACAGGCTGGAATGCAATGAAGGCAACGGGGGGCTGCCTGGTTTTTGCGCCTCCTGGTACCGGGATTTATTCACGGCTCCAAGCCAAAAGATACAGATCGGAATCTTGTCCGCCGTCCTGCCAAAGAATCCAAAGTCTTCCCCTCCCATGACCGGCCCCTGATTTGCGACGTTCTCTTTCCCCAACACCGATTCCATCACCATTTGGATCCGATGCGCTAGCTGCAGATCGTTAATCGTCGGAGGAATCGATTCGCTGACCTTCATGACCGGTAAACGGTCCTGCGGAACCCCCGCAGCCAGGGCAAAATTCTTGCTGATCCGTTCAATTCCCTGGAGAATCGTGGCTCTCACAGAATCGGAATAATAGCGGACGGTCAATTGAAGCCGAACTTCATCGGGAATGATGTTGTGCTTGGTCCCTCCATGAATTGACCCGACGGTGAGAACGGCCGGTTCAATGGGAGGAATTTCACGACTCACAATGGTTTGCAGCGCCAGGATAATCTGAGCCGAGAGAACGATCGGATCTTTTGTGGCTTGCGGATAGGCCCCATGGCCCGAGACGCCTCGAATCGTCAAATCAACCGAATCGACTCCCGCCAAGGCATTTCCTTCAACAACGCCAACTTTTCCGGCTTCCAAATTGGCATTATCATGCATCGCCAGAACATGATCCGGTCGAGGAAATTTCTGAAACAGTCCGTCTTCCAGCATTGCTTTGGCGCCTCCGCCTCGCTCCTCGGCAGGTTGGCCAATCATGAGAAGAGTCCCTCGCCAATGCTCCCGGAATTGACTCATCAGGCGGGCGGTACCTATAAACGAGGTCATGTGGATGTCATGTCCGCAGGCATGCATGACCCCCACTTCGTTTCCCTGCTCCGTCCGGATCTTGATTCGGCTTGCATACTCCAAACCCGTTTGCTCGGTGACCGGCAAACCATCGAGATCGGTACGAATCATGAGCACCGGCCCATCTCCATTCTTGAGAACACCCACCAACCCAAACCCTCCGATTCCGGTTGTCACCTGAAAACCTGCCGACTCCAATTCTTTTTGAATTCGCTCTGCGGTTTTTGCCTCCTGGAAGGAAAGCTCTGGATTCGCGTGGAGATGGCGATAAAGTTGGAACAGGCTTTCGTATTCCTGGTCGACACGCGAATTGATTTCCTGGGCCAGGGAAGATTGTGCAATCCCTTGGGGAACGACTCAACCCCACAAAAATAAGAAAAAACATCAGCCATCCGAAGATTTTTGCTGAACTCATTGATCTGAACATGCGATTAGATCCTTAGCCAATTTTCCTGACAGAATGATTTGATTCTCCTAACCAACTAAGACGCTTCTTCGACTACTGTTTCTGCACGACCGCACGTGGGAAAGATATCCAGAAGGAAAGGTACTTCTCGCGGGAGGTGAAGGAAACTAATACAGAAGCAATAAACAAAGTGACAAATCCAGCATTGCCCCCCACTCCCCTTCCCCTCTCCCCCGCTTTGGGAGCATGTTTCACGGAGTCCAAGGATTCCAAGGCGGGGGAGAGGGGGCAACTCGGCTGTTCCTTCACCCCAGGGCGGCGCGCTCAGGCGCTTGCCCTGGGCTACAATCTCTGGCCCCTATAGGGCCGAGAACTGGCTCACCGTCGGGCTTTCAGGTGTCCCCTGCATCCAGCAGTCGCCTGACTTATGGTAACGATCAGCCATCAAACAATGAGGAAATAAAAACACAGGCGTCCCTCCTTGCACTGTATAAACCGGGGAATTGGTCGCAATTATTGTCCCCCCTTTTTGCAAGGGGGGACTTCAGGGGGGTGAAGAAGAATTGGCAAACAACATTTATGCGTCTTCATTAATTTCTTCTTGCCGCCTTCGGCCACTCGGATCAACATTGGCAAGACTTCCGCAAATGCATTCGTGTTTGGCCCGCCAAAAGCGAAATACAGTTTGCTAAACAGTGAGTAAAGGTCATCGTAGACAAGCTGTTCTGATTTTTTTGGCTCAAAGACATTGTGAGGCGGACAAATTTTGTCTTGTGCCTCCTCAATGGTTTTAAACGTTCCAGCAGCTAGAAACGCAAAAATCGCGGAACCTAGGCTTACGATTTTCTTGCTCGGAACCAACACCGGACGCCCCAGCACGTTGGCATACACTTGATTCAATAGCGGGTTGTTCTGAGGAATCCCTCCCGCATTGATGACCCGTTTGATGTGAACATCATGTCCAGCCATACGATCCAAAATGACCCGGGTGTGGAACGCCGTGCCTTCAATGGCCGCAAACAACTCGTCTTGGGCGCTGCTTTGCAGGTTCCATCCCAGCGTGATCCCTCGAAGGTTCGGATTGACTAGAACCGTTCGATCCCCGTTGTCCCATGTCATCCGCAGCAACCCCGTTTGGCCGGCACGATAGTTCTCCAAACCTTGGCTCAGAGTCTTCACATCCGATCCGGCTCGTTTGGCAATGGCATTGAAGATGTCACCTACCGCAGAGAGCCCGGCTTCGATGCCAGTCCGCTCGGGATGCACGCTTCCGTGCACCACCCCGCAAACTCCTGGAACGAGGTTCACCGAGGGCGTGATCCCAATGATGCACGTCGAAGTGCCGATCACGTTCACCATATCATCGGTGCGGCAGCCCGCTCCGATTGCATCCCAGTGCGCGTCAAAGGCACCGACTGGTATTGGAATACCCGTTTTTAGACCAAGTTTTTCCGCCCAATCAGGGGAAAGCGTTCCGGCAATCTGGTCAGAGGTCGCCACTTCGCTTTCCAGTTTTTCCCGAACTCCCGCCAGCAATGGATCCACTTTGCGCAAGAACGCATCCGATGGCAGGCCTCCGAGAGCTGGGTTCCATAGCCACTTATGGCCCATGGCACAAACACTGCGCTTCACCTTTTTGGGATCGGTGATGCCGCACAGCGTTGCGGCCACCATATCGCAATGCTCAAACGCGGAAACAAACTCGGAACGCTTCGAAGGATGATGGCGGAGCCAGTGCAGCAGTTTCGAAAAACCCCACTCCGACGAGTAAACCCCGCCGCACCATTGAATGGCTTCCAGTCCTTCGCGGTGGGCCGCTTCGGTGATCTCAGCCGCTTCTCCTTTGGCTCGATGATCGCACCACAAATAGTACTCGCCAAGCGGCTGCAGGTTTTTCCCAACCGGAACCACCGAGGAACCCGTGGTATCGAGGGCAATGGCTTCGATCTGCTGACCCGAAATTCCGGCCTCCTTCACGGCTTCGCGAGTCGCGGCGGCGAGAGCACGCATGTGGTCTTCATGTGACTGGGTCGCATATTCCGGGTCTTCCCGTTTCCTATGCAATGGGTACTCGGCAACGGCCGACCCCAGCAATCCGCGCTCATTTTCGACCACGGAAACCCGAACACTCAGCGTTCCAAAATCAACTCCAGCCACGATGGCCATAACCAATCTCCCTTAATGTCCTTCGTGCCAGTACATTTCCCACCCCAAATACCGGGTGGTTGCTTCTTGGACGGCAGAGGCCACCGTGGACAGATTCGCAGCGACGTGGTGTTCGAAGCCATTTTCACAAATGTAGCGCAGTAGTTTCTGCATCTCTGGAATTTCGACCACGCCCGCACCACCAAAAGTGTTGAGCGGCACATCGACAAAGGCGCCTTCGCCAACATAGCCGTGAATTCTGCCCGCCACATCATCGGTTGTAAATCGTGCGAAACTCATTTTTTCTGGTTTGATCAATCCTACACACGTGCCAAAAGTGTTCTCCTTTCCCACTGTGCCCGCGATGATCTCCTGGTAATCCATCTTGACACTGCGAAAGAAGTGCTTGGGCAAATTCGAGCAATGAAAACACACGGCTTTATTCGGGTCGGAGCCGTAGTTATTATTCCAGTCCAGCAATGCCGACGGAGTTTCTGAAGCCAGCTGCAGGGCATGCATGGCAAGCACTCCACAAATATCCACTTCACACGCACTCGACAACAAGCTATTGCTCATCATGCTCATTACGGTACAAGGCACGACTCCGAGGTTCTCTTCAATCGAAGTCCAGCACTGTACGGCACTGATGGCCACCTCAGTGGCCGCCATCCACTGATCGACAACGGCCCCTAACTTAGCCATCTTGAGCAACGCCTGCTGTGGTACTCCACCTGTAGTGACATATTCCTGAATAGCGGCAAGCTTTGCCTGGGCCAACTCATCGCTGTCACTCATCCTCTCAATACGACCCAACACTTCAGAGAGATCCAGCGTTTCGATTGAGATCCCATGTGACTCCAGGATTTTTTCACTGTAACGCACGGTATTAAACGCCGCCGGACGCGCCCCGATGGCACCAACGCGCAGATGACGAAAGCCCTTAACTACCCGACAAACCGCGGTAAACCAATCCAAATCCTTGGCAAACTCAACTGAATCAGGGGCTTCAGTATGCAGAGTCGTAATTGAGTAGGGAATTCCATATTGCCGGAGGTTGTTACAGGCAGACATCTTGCCGCAAAAACTGTCTCGCCGGGACGCGATGGTCATCTTCTTGGGATCATCCGGCGTCGCCTGAATCAAAACAGGTACCTGCAGACCTGCCAGACGAAGCGTATCGGCTATTGCTCTCTCCTCGCCAAAGTTCGGCAAGGTGACGAGCACCCCGTCGATACGGTCCCGATTGTGTTTAAATAAGTCAGCGCAGCGTTTGGATTCCTCGCGGGTCTCCACTGCTCCATACTTGCTCTCTTCCGGACTCAATGTCACCACATCGATGCCGGCTCCCCCTAGAACACGGAGCATCTCTTCCCGGCCGCTCTTAGCGAGGTGATCGGGGAAAAAGCCACGGTTACCTACAATCAGCCCCAGGGTCATTTTTCTCTTAGACATAGGACTCCCTTTCTATCCACTCGCTTAATTACAACTCAGCCGCCCAAGCCTAAATTACTTCTCTTTCTTGACTTGCCCGTAATAGGCGCGGCTACCATGCTTCCTCAGATAATGCTTATCATGCAATTCGGAGCTGATGGCTTGTGCTCCACGATTGATGCTTAAGGTGAAGTAAGCGGTTCTTGCAATGGCTTCCAAAACTACCGCATGATGCGCTGCCGTTCGAGGATCCGGCCCCCAACTAAATGGACCATGATTTGCAACCAAAACTCCTGGAATTGCCGCGTAATCTAGATCCCTTAAAGCTTGAACGATGACTTTCCCTGTATTTTTTTCGTAGTCCGTGACAATCTTTCCTCTCTTCAACACCGCCGTTACCGGCACCGGGCCGTGAAAATAGTCCGCGTGAGTCGTCCCAAAACACGGAATCGACCTGCAGGCTTGTGCCCAGGCAGTGGCATATTCGGAATGGGTATGCGCGACGCCGCCGATTTCCGGAAACTTTTGATAAAGGACTAGATGAGTAGGGAGATCTGAGGAGGGTCTCAAGTTGCCTTCGACAATGGTGCCCTCGAGATTGGTAACAACCAAATGCTCGGCTTTCAACTCTTCGTAAGGGACTCCGCTCGGCTTGATGACCACAAGCCCTTCTTCACGGGAGATACCACTTGCGTTTCCGAAGGTATAGAGCACCAAGCCCCTACGCACCAACTCCAGGTTTGCCTCTAATACCTCTTCACGCAGATTCTGTAGCAGCATGATTGAAACCTCATCCATGAATTGCGCAGCCGGCATTCGCAATAGGGATGGACCGCCCCTTTTGAATTCGAATCATAGAAGACTGCTTAGGCTTTATCAATTAAGATTCAGAGCACTTTCTTTTAACTCTGCTTGCTTTCCTAGTGCTAATATCCCCAACTGTCGCTGGAACGATTTGTCTAAAATGTGTTTTATGTATTTGGGGTTAGCCCTTTTGCTCGAGCTTTCGCACCATTGAATCCTGAACTTGCGAGAAATCCTTAAACTCTTCAAACGGGATACTCTCGGTCGCGCAGAAACGGGCAAGTCCTGCCTTGGCAAAGACAAGGTCAGCC
This sequence comes from uncultured Acidimicrobiia bacterium, assembly GCA_963810905.1. Classification (GTDB taxonomy): domain Bacteria; phylum Acidobacteriota; class Terriglobia; order Versatilivoradales; family Versatilivoraceae; genus CAWBAT01. The sequence goes on from CAWEPG010000003.1 coordinate 10,839, forward strand.
TCAACGGCTGCCCCCCGGTCAGACAGGCCGTCGCCAACAAAAACGGTTGCGTAGCCCGATTGCCTTGCCATCCGAAGCGCTGCTCCTTTGTCATGGCCCCATGGAGTTTCGTCGCGGAATTGAAGGTCCCAATGTCCATTTTTAATTTGGATGGGATTGGCCAGAATTCGAACAAATTCCAGCCCATAGGGCAACAGGAGGCTCTCTATGACCTCCTGCATCCCTCCGCTGAGCACTGTGAGAGGGGACCCGCGTTCTTGGCACCAACTGGCAAACGGGATAAAGGTCGTGTCGATGGCTACATCCCTATTCAATATTTCCAAGATTTCGTCAAGGCTGCCCCGGATGCTGGCTACTTCCAATCGGATCCCCTCGCGGAGAGTGAGTTCGCCCGAATAGATCTTTCCTCCAATCTCTCTCCGAAATTCAACCCCGGCGAAGACTTCTGTTAAGTGGTTCAGGGTATCAGGATGGGCAATGGTTCCATCAAAATCAGTGAACACTGCGATCGCTGTTTGTTGCAAAAGACGGTTCAAAATTTTCCTCCAAGGGAGACATCATGCCTGGACTAAAATCGTCTCTCAACAAAAATCACCTTGAAACCAAAATAGTCGCAGTATCTAATACAGAGGAGTTGGCGGGTACCCATCAACAGGCCAGGCACCCGCCAGCCATCACAAAACGGAGCGGGAGGGGAAACTGGATACCTTTTGACTATCGTCAGGACTTCTGAGCTATTTATTTGATGCATTCTCACCTTATCTGGAAAAAGGAGAATCCTCATGGGGCCAAAAAGAAATATATTTCGCTGGGTGACCTCTTCTTCTGGAAACAAGCAAGTTAGAGCAGGCCGCATCGTTCCATGCGGATTTTTCATCACCGTGCTCTTCCTGATGGCCATCTGTTTTCCTCAAATAGCATCGACCGAGGCCCAGTCCTCCAAGAAAAGCTCGTCGCATCATAGTTCTGCTCCAAAAAAGACTCCAAAAGCCCCTCTGAGTGTTAATGAAATATCCAAACAGTGGTTTCAGGACGCCAAATTTGGCCTCTTTATCCACTGGGGGGTATACAGCGTTCTGGGGCAAGGGGAGTGGGTGATGAATAACAACAAGATGCCCATCACCGATTATGAAAAGCTGCCCCCGCAATTTAGCCCGACGGACTTCAATGCCGCCGAGTGGGTTAGCCTGGCAAAAGCCGCAGGGATGAAGTACATCACCATTACGAGTAAGCACCATGATGGTTTTGCGATGTTTAATTCGAAGGTTTCAGACTACGATATTGTCGATCAAACCCCCTATAAGAAAGACGTTTTAAAGGCATTAGCAGACGAGTGCCGGAAACAAGGGATCAAGCTGTTTTTCTATTACTCTCAGCTGGATTGGCATCACCCGGACTATTTTCCATTAGGAAGAACGGGGGAGAATTCAGGAAGGCCAGGGAGTGGAGTCTGGAATAATTATCTGGACTATATGGACAATCAGTTAAAAGAGTTGTGTAGCCATTACGGTGAGATTGGCGGCATCTGGTTTGACGGCTGGTGGGACAAACCTGACGCGGACTGGCGCTTAGAGCAAACCTACAAACTCATTCATGACCTGCAGCCCAATGCATTGATCGGCAATAACCATCATCGGAAGCCTTTTCCTGGCGAAGACTTTCAGATGTTCGAAAAAGATTTGCCCGGCAGTAATACAGCCGGACATAGTCTCAACTCCGAAATTGGAAGTCTGCCCTTGGAAACCTGCGAAACCATTAATACATCCTGGGGTTACAATAAAAACGACAAAACTTTCAAGAGTGACAAAACATTGATTCAATACCTCATAAAGGCTGCTGGAAACAATGCGAATTTCCTGCTCAATGTGGGCCCGATGCCCAACGGCCAGATTCAGCCGGAATTCGTCACTCGCCTCAAAACCATGGGGGAATGGCTCGGTCGTTACGGGGAAAGTATTTATGGAACACGCGAAGGACCGATCACTCCGAGAGTGTGGGGCGTCAGCACACAGAAAGGAAACAAAGTTTATTTGCACATTTTAGATTGGCAGGACCAACTCTTACCACTCCCGAAAATGCAGGGACTGATTCGCAGCGCGAAGTTCATGAAGTCGGGGCGCAGAGTTGACATCGTTGATACCGGGGTGGGGTTGGTCATCAACTTTGCGCAGGAAACTTTCGACCCGATCGATACGATTATCGTTTTGGAGTTGGCATGAAGTCCTGGCTCATGACAAGTATCTTCTTTCTCCTCACGCTTCCCCTCCTAGCGGACGGAACCCTACCTGCAGTCGTGAAAAAAGATGGAGTCCACACGTGGGAAAACGTCGGAGAAATCATAAAGATCTCAGGGAAGACACTGACCCTGCGACGGACCTTGCGGCTCAGTGATTCAACCTGGAGTCTTCTTCCTGGAGCCATTTCCAACACTTCCCAACTGCAACCGGGAGACCGCATTCACGCTAAGGGAAGCACTCTAGCCGACGGAATCTACGATACCCGCCGCATTTTCTTGATCTCAACGGCAGCCCCTCACTCGTCTCGGGAGACCGGCTCACCGCGCGCGCCAACTGCTGACTTTGGAGGGCCAGACACTCGAGATCCAGCCCGAGGGCTTGGCTACCCGGGAGGAAGTGGGGTTGATGGTCAGGGTCGAGCTAGCCCCGGTATTGGAGGGCGTATCCCTCCCGCCGGCCAGCCGGGAGGCGGACAGACGAGTTCCCCCGTGGGCCTGCAAGACTCTCAGTCTGTAGTTCAAACACGATTTTTGCCGGGAGACGTTGAAGGGATCGTCGAAGAGGTCAGAGCCTCGGAGCTTATTCTCACTCAGACCGTTGTGTTCGGCAAAGAAACCATTATTCGTGGGAAGTCAGGGGAAAATGCAAATGAAAAAGCGTTTCAAATCGGCACACGGGTGGCGGTTACCGTCAAAGACGATGTTGATGAGAAATCGATGGCTCGAAAAGCAACGGTCATCCGACTCCTGCCTTGATCTGCCAAATACTGATGTTCTGGCCCAAAGAATAAATGTTCGTTGTCCCCCACCCATTTGCACGAACCAGAGAGACACAATAAGATTTCAGCAATGAAGACTATTTCGATTGCCGCCCCTTGTAACGGTTCAGGCAAAACCTCCTTGATTTTGGCACTGCTCCATACATTCCCCCATCTCTTTGCGGTGACAAAATTTACGACGATTTACAAGGAAGAGCAGTTTTGTCCGGTCAAAGACCATGATTGCGCCTGCCACAGGCTTGTAGGGGACTATCTCATTTGTGATGATCCCACGATACTTTCGCAGCCTGACACCGACACAGGCAAGGTTTGGAAAGCTGGGGCACTTCAAACCCTCTGGTGCGTGGCGCGTCATGAAGGGTATCCCAAGATGGTCGAGGAGTTCTTTTCCCGCTGCATCAACTCAGGAACCCCGCATCTAATGGAAGGAAACACCGTCGTTCGTTTTCTTGAACCCACGATGCGGCTGTTTCTTTTTAATCCCTCGCTCCCAAAGTCCTCTTGGAAATCAGACACAGAGGAATTTCTGGCAAAGGCCGACTGGGTCGTCATCAATCCTCATTTAGACCGTGAAGATAAGGCCGCAACCATTAATGCCATGCAGACTCTTCCACTACTCGAGCCTTACCGTGAAAAATGTATTCAACTGGAAAACCTGAAAACCCTTCATACCTGGAATGACCAGCGACTCTATCAGCAGGTCTCGCAACTGTTGACAACCTGAAGCTAGCCCATTCGCTAAATCTTGCTTTTCATATATTGGGTGACGTTAATGCCGGGTCGGTGTCCTGGCCCTGGAGATTGGACATTTCCGCTGCCCTGAAAGGGCAAGAGAAAATAGCCCAGGGCAGAGTGGAGGGCGAAGCCCGGAGCGGCGCCCTGGGTCACGGGCCACCCACAAAGGGCACCCTGAAGGGGTGCAACACAACTCTCGTCCGGATTGTCGTGCCCTTTCCCTGCGCCAATAATTCATTGGGATCGCAACTGGGCGAGGAGCCAGGTCGGCATTGAATATTGGAATTTGAGGCGGGGCAGATGCGGAGGGATTCTCTCGTATCCCTCTAAAGGGGTCTCAAGCAAGCTCTTTGACCTTATTCACGATGCAGGCGGCGCTGATGCCATATCGATCCAGCAGTTCCTCGGGTTTGCCTGAGCGCGGAACTTCCTGGACGGCTAATTTGTGGACCTTGACATCGTGGATTGCCACTGCATTCAAGACAGCATCCCCCAGACCACCATCGGAATAATGATCTTCAACAACCAGCAGGGTACGGTTGGTCTGGGCAGCTGCTTCCTGCAGCCCTTTTGAATCAATTGGCTTGACTGAATAAGCATCCAGAACCCGAATCGAGATCCCTTCCACCGCCAGTTTATCAGCCGCCTTCAATGCTTCCCAAACTGTGACTCCTGCAGCAACGACCGTCAGCCGGTCATTTGCACTGGACCGAACCGTTTTGCTCCCCCCGATAAGAAACAATTCCTCATTCTTATACAGCACAGGAGTCTTCGGACGGCTGGTTCGTATGTAGACAATCCCCTGGTAGTCAGCAGCCAACGCCACAAATTTTTCAGTTGAAACAGCGTCACAAGGATAGAAGACCACAGCCTGTGGTAGGGTGCGGAAAAAAGCCAAATCCTCCAAGGCCATCTGAGAAGGTCCATCCTCTCCAATCGAGACCCCACAATGTGACCCGACACACTTAATGTTTGCCATCGAAATCCCAGCCATCCTCAAGTGGTCCATAGATCGTCCAAAAAAAGCGCCAAATGTTGACGCAAATGGGATCTTCCCGCACTTGGAGAGTCCGACCGCCACCCCCACCATGTTTTGTTCTGCAATGAATCCCTCAAAAAAGCGGTCCGGGAAGGCATTCATAAATCGATCCGCAAAAGTCGAATTTTTTGTGTCTCCATCGATCGCAACAACGGATGAATTTGCCTTGCCCAGTTTTACGAGCGCAGTGCCGTAGGCCTCACGGGTGGCCACTAGATCCCCCAGTTTGTATTCAGGCGCCTCCAAAGTGTGCTTCACGACGGCGGCCGGCTGGCTGGCTCCAGAAGGGACTGTGATCAGAAGCTTCGGTGGATTACCCTTCAGCGGCAATTCCGCTAAGGCTTTTTCCAGTTCTTCGCCTTTCTTGACCGGTTTGCCGTGCCAGCCGTCCTTGTCCTCGAGGAAAGAGACCCCTTTCCCTTTCTTGGTATGGGCAATGATAGCTACCGGAGAATTCTTGACACTGCGGCTCTGATCAAACGCATCCAAGATCGCACCCATATCGTGACCATCGATAACGATTGCATGCCATCCAAATCCTGAAAATTTCTTGGCATAGATATTTACATTTTCTCCATACATGGTCTCCTGGCTCTGCCCAAGCCGGTTGACGTCGACAATGGCGACTAAATTATCCAGTTGATAATAAGCAGCGAGAGCCGCGGCTTCCCAAACCCCTCCTTCGGCAGTCTCTCCGTCGCCCATCAAGACATACGTCCGATAATCCAAGTTCTCAAGGCGTTTGGCATTGAGGGCGATTCCCACACCCGCGGATAGCCCCTGACCCAGTGAACCCGTCGCGACATCGACCCACTTGAGACGAGGAGTCGGGTGACCCTCCAAATCACTGTCCAGCCGGCGTAGAGTGAGTAATTGATCAACCGGAAGAATTCCAGCTTCGGCCCAGGCTGCATAGAGGACAGGGGCAGCATGCCCTTTCGAAAGGATGAACCGGTCATTCCGGGCATTTCGTGGATTCTCCGGATCATAGCGCATCACTGAAAAAAACAGGGCCGAAACAAGGTCTGCCGCAGACATACAGGAAGTTGGATGACCGGAGCCTGCCTCGGCAGTGGAGCGAAGAGAATGAATGCGCAGTCGGGTGGCTTTGTCATTGAGTGCTTGGATAAGTTCAGTTCTTGTCATGAGTTCCTCACATGGTATGGTTGCCTTCACAATCAAACGCGCAATCTTATAATGAATTGTCCTTGTTTTCAAATTGGCTGATCAAGACTTGAGGTCTTCTCCAAGCAAGCTCCATTTTTTCCTTAGTGGGATTGAAGTTCAACCTTATCATAGGAGGAATTTTATGTTGGGTCGGGTTGCACATCAGCTCTTCAATATTGCATCCATTTGAGGCCAAAGATGAAAAAGATTTTAATCACGGGAGGGGCTGGCTATGTGGGCTCTCATACGGTCAAGGAGCTTTTGAAGCTTGGCTACTCCACCGTCGTCTTGGATAACCTGATCCATGGGCACCGTGAGTTGGTCCAGGGCGGCGAACTTGTCGTAGGAGACCTGCAGGATAGTGCTTTGCTTGAAAATATCTTCTCACGAGACTCCATCGAGGCCGTCATACACTTTGCAGCATTTGCTTATGTGGGTGAATCGGTCACTGACCCGGGCAAATACTATCGCAATAATGTGTGCGGCACATTGAGCCTCGTCGAGGCTATGCTTAAGGCTCGTGTCAGCAAGATCATCTTCTCATCAACCTGCGCTACCTATGGGCATCCTCAGGAAATTCCAATTACTGAGGAGCACTTGCAGCATCCCATTAACCCTTATGGAAGCTCCAAACTCATGGTGGAGCAGATTCTGCGCGATTTTGGAAATTCACATGGCCTAAAATCAGTCATCTTTCGCTATTTCAATGCCGCCGGTGCAGATCCCGAAACCCAAATTGGGGAGTGGCACGAACCAGAAACGCATCTCATTCCATTGGTGCTGGATGTGGCCGCAGGAAAAAAAGAAGCCGTCCAGATTTTTGGAACCGATTATGATACCTTTGACGGGACATGTGTTCGGGATTACATCCATGTGACCGATTTGGCCAATGCCCACATTCTGGGGTTGAAGCATTTGGAGGCCAAACAGGGCAGCGAGATTTTTAACTTGGGAAATGGTCAGGGATATTCCGTTAGGCAAGTCATCGAATGCGCCGAGAAGATAACGGGGAAAAAAATCGAAGCCCAACGAGCTCCCCGGCGTTCGGGGGATCCTGCGGTGCTGGTGGGAAGTTCCGAAAAAGCTCAGATGATTTTGGGCTGGAAAACTCGCTTCCCTACGTTGGAGGACATCATCGGCACCGCTTGGCAATGGCACCAAAAGGCAAATGAATGACGCCGCCCGCTGATGAGGATGGAAAATTTACAACCAGGTTTGATAAGATGATAACCAGTCTGAGCACGGCTATGTTTCTGCCCGTTAGTGGAGTAACATGAGATTTTTAACTCTTGAGGAGTATACACGTAGTATCATGAGGAAAGTGACAGAAGCCAGACTCATCACATCGGCGTGTCGATGGAATTGAGTTTATCATCATCGCGATTGAAAGGATGAAACGATTATGGAAACAATGCGTACAGTTTTTGTTCTCCTCTTTCTCCTTGCACCTGCCTATGCCGAGGAATTAGCACCTCCCAGGGCTCAGGTCGCAGCTGCGTCACCCCAAATCACCGTTCCCACAATGGCCAATAATCCAGGAGCGCTCGGAGGCATATTCAAGACCAAGGTCGTCGTGTTCAATCCGACCGCTTTCGCCTATCCCATTCAAGTGACACTCTACACCATCAATGGACTGGTTGATCAAAAGTTAATCAACATGTCTGCCGGCCAAATTAGAAATTATGAAAATTTTCTTGAGGAAGTCTTTGCCTACACCGGTGCAGGCGCCGTGAATTTTGACAGCCTGTCGATTCCCGGAGGAAACGTCAACCACCTCTTCCTAGTGAATTCGGAAGTTTATATCGATGGTCCGAATGGGCGATTTAAGACAGTTGTCATGAACGGAATTCCATTGGATCCCGTTTCGCCGGGTACCAATGCTTACAGTACCGGCATCACTCAAGACTCATCCAACCGCGTCAATATCGGATGCTTTAACGCGTCATCTCTCGCCAATATTGTCGTGGCCGAAGTCTATGATTCCTCGAATCAGTTAATAAAAACCGTTTCGATTACTCTTACAGGGGGAAGTTGGAATCAGGTGCCGCTCGGTACGGCCGTCACCGGGGGCTATATTATCTGGAAGCCAACTACTATTGCCTATTGTTATGCGGTTGTGGTTAACAACACATCAAACGATGGCAGCTTCATTCCCGCAGCCAACTATGCCCCATAGGCCTTCCCCCCAGGACAGTCGACTAGAGGCAACCGGGTGAGCGGATCTCAATTCAACCTGAATTCGGAATAGCCTAAACGCTACCCGGTGGAGCGGGCGATTCGACGCAGGCTCGATGAACGAGCGATGGAACGCGTGTTTCACTGGAACCAGCCAGTCCATATGCTCTTGCTGCGCTCCTGCTCGGGAATGCCCTTACCATAGCCAGGCATAGAGACCGACAGTTAAGCCTGACAGGAGGGCCAGATGCAAGCGCCAGTCTGAAAGTCCCACGAAAGGCTCCATCTTTGCGTCCCATTGAATCGTGGTTTTCTCCAGTTTCTCCGGGGCCGTCTTCTCGGTAAATGCAGATACGATAAACAGAGTCGCAATGATGATCGAGCGTTCCCCACAGGCCACGAAAAGAGTAGTTCAGAGTCAAACTGTTGTGGATCCACGGGAACCAGCGAGTGCCGGCTTCCACTCCCATCCACTGATCCGAAACAAATACGGCAGCCATTACTGCACCAACCAGAACGGACGCAATTGCTCCTTTGAAAGTCACTTTCTTACTCAAAATTCCGAAAAAGATAGCCGGCATGACTGGCATCACGAGGTAAATCGAAATGGTCTGCAGATATTTGTAGAGCCCTTCCGGCGTGATATAAACGAGGTAGGCAGCTCCAATGCCAAGGATTGTCCCTCCCATGATGGCCACACGACCGATAACCACCTGTGCTTTTTCGCTGGTTTCCGGTCGCAGACGGACGACAAAATCCCGTGACTGTCATCGTAGAAATGGAATTCATCACAGCATCAAGCGACGAGATCAATGCCGCCAGCAGAGCTGAGAGTACAAGTCCTCTTAACCCGCTTGGCATGAGATCATTCAAAAGAGTGACGAAGGTCAATTTGGGTTCACGTCCAGGGAAAAGAGCCAATGCGATCACGCCCGGCAAAGCAAAGATAAAAACCGGAGTCAATTTCAACAGGACAGCAAACATAGCTCCCCAACGCGCCTGATTCAAATCCTTTGCTCCAAGAACGCGCTGGACGTTGACTTGATCAATCCCCCAATAAAAAGTTCCTCCATACGCCGCGGCGGCAATGACTCCCCAGAAAGGATAATTTGGATCGGTATGGGGCTTCGCAATCCGGATGGCCTCAGGCACCATACGGGCCAACCCGTGCCAGCCTCCTACTCTGTCCAGTCCCAGATAAAGCATGATGCCGCAACCGACAATCATGATAGTGGTCTGAATCGTGTCGGTATAAGCAATGGCCGCGAAGCCTCCCTTCATTGTAAACAGGGCGGTGAGGATGCCGATCACCATCACAACTGCCATCACATTCCAACCCAAAAGGCTGTTCATGACCAGGGCTCCGGCGTAGAGGGTAAAGGCCATCTTCGTCACCACACAAATCAACAACATGAGCCCCGAAAAGAAGACCCGGCAGATGGGGTGGTACCGGATCTCAAGGAATTCAGGAATCGTGAAGACGCGGTTCTTGATGTAGTACGGGAAAAGCACGGCTGCGCCTACCCCAAGACACAGGGCAGTGGTCAATTCGACCGTGCCCGCGCAAATCCCGTAACGGTAAGCATCACCAGAAAGTCCTACGAGGTGTTCAGCACCAATGTTCGTTGCGTAAAGAGATGCCCCAATAACCGGCCAAGTCAGTTGACGTCCAGCCAGAAAGAAATTGGCACTCGAAGCGCCGGCTTGAATGCGAGAAGCAACAAATAACCCCAGGACAACGCTGCCGCCCAGAGTGGATAGACAGACGATCCAGTCAAGAGGAGTGAGTGAAAGATTCATTTCACGGTACCAACAAATCGGATTTACTCATGAAAAAGAAACGTCGTGCAGGAAGTCGGAAGAGAAGAAGGAAAAGTTGTTTCCCCCCCAAAAAAGCCCTTTGACGTCAGAAGCTACGAAAAGCGAAACCTTTCCAACATCGTGAAGTCTAGCAATAGATGCGATGATGTCAATGTTACAAGTGCTTCTGGCAAACATTCGTTTTTTTCCAAAAAGAGAACCAGCGTCGAACGTTTCCACTATTTCGAGAACTGGAAACGTGGCTTTCGTCACCTCATCTTTCGCTAATTGCCATCCTGGAAAAACCGGGAGCGGACAGAATTCCCTCTGGGAAAGAAGTGATAATCCGTCAAGCCCCCTCAAGCGTACTAACCCATGATCCATTCTTCTGGCAGGAGATTGGTCTCTTTAATTTGGAACAGCATCCATAAAGTTGTGATGGGGGCCAATGGCATCAGGAGCCTTGTCAAAGAGAGGGGGATTATCTGTTCCATTTGCCAGGGGGTGATGAGGTAGATCAGAACTATGAAAATTCCATAGAAGAAAGCAATCCAGAGAAAGACCGAGTGGGGCCCTCTGAGTGCCCGTGCCGGAGAAAAGCAGAAGACAAACGCCAGACACACACCTAGTAAACTCCAGAGATGCGGTTTCAAAAAAAACTCTCTCAGAAATGAGGGGACTATATAAGCGAGCCTCTCCATCCCGGCAGCAATATGGGGCAGCGTCAGCAGAGAGAAGTAATCCTCCTCAATCTGGGGCAGTCGCGACCGGTAGTGATACCAGGGCGCCAGAGCCAGCGCCGAGCATAGAGATAAGATGCTGGCGTACTTCAACCTGAACAGCAGGTCTCTGAAGCCATTGGTCCTCAAAAAAGTGAAGCAGACGAGGGTAATTCCAATCAATGGCAACCCTTCATTTTTTGTAAAGAGCGCAAAGACCGCAAAGAAAAATGTGATTACAAAATCAATTCGTCTCCTCTCAGACACCCATTTGAAGAGAGAAACGGCAAAAACTGTGAAACAGTAAGCGAGCGGAACATCGCTGTATCCACTGGCCGCTCCACCATTCACAAAGATTGTAAAGGCCGGCAAACTCGAAAGGAATGCGGTGCCGAACAAGGAATAACTCCTCCCAAAAAATCTCCTCAGGCTCGCATAAAAGAAAACAGCGAGCGAGAGAAAGAACAAGGGATAGAGCACTTTCACCGCGTGTTCTTCGATTCGACCGGTCCATTGGTAAATGAAACTCTGAGCAAGCGGTAAAGCCAGAGGGTATTGATGCTTGGCATGCAAGCGGGCTGGGTCAAGAAATGCTTCCCCATAAATTTGCTGTTCTGTGAACAGGAGTTTAGCCTTCATCCCCCAGATAGCCCTTGCATCAAATCCAAGAATAGGATTGCTAACAGCATCCAAAAAGATCAGCAGCGAGGAAACTACTATGATTAGTAAGAAACCAATTTCGAGACCATTCAAGCGCTGCTTTTTGTTTTCATTTCTACTAAGGCCGCTTTCCTGGACTCCTTCACGCCCCAAAAACAGACTGAGGCTAAAGAGACCCAGGAATAATCCTGAAAGAAGAAGCCGCACTCGCATGCTATCCAGAGGGATATGGCAATAAGCTAGATAAAATAACCCAAAACTCAGAAAGCCAAGCCCGATGCCAAACGCTAAGGAGAAGATTTCCAGGGTCGTCAGCTCATGTCGATTGCGGGCGATACAGCGAAGGGTGAGAAGCCCCGAAGCCATAATGAGCGTGAGAGCGAGGATGAGCTTCATGTAGAGGGCCCAATCTCTTTTCCCCTGGATCGGCTGACCTTTTTCAGCAGGTATCTCGGTTCTCAGAGGAAGGAGTTGGTACTTTGTTGTGTCTCCGTCGTTGATTTCCAGGGTCCAAGTAATGGCATGCTTTTGTAGCCACGCGCTCGGTATCTCGGAGATAGTCGCGTTCGGCTCGGGATAAATGTAAAACCGACGCGGGAATAGGTGATAGTTCAAGAGGTATTTTATTGGTGCCCGGGTCCTGATCAGAATGCCAGCATCTTCAGGAGTTCTTTCTCTTAGTATTTCCGCCAGCGAGGATAGCTCGCTCAATTCGGGGACTGCAAACTCTCCCGATCCCTTGCCCATTGATAACCGAAAGTGGCTGCTGAGATTAATCCACCCAAAATTCAGCGCCATAATGGAAATCAACAGACTCACGAGCATTAAAAGGACGACAGCCTTTGATCCGGGACCCAAACGTCTTTCCAGATATTGAGCTAGAACTTTTCTTCGTGAAACCAGCAAGAAAAGCCCAAGCACGATAGCTTCTACTCCGCATAAGGCTAAAGTTGCAGGAACCAATCGAACTTTTTCTAAAATCCTCTCATTCAGAGTGCCCGTTTGGCTCAATTGTGTTGCGAGCCAGGAATGATCAAACTCATAGGATTGAAACCCCACACAAACGAGGAGTAACCCAACAACGAGAAGAAAGTGGGGAATTACTCTTAACAGTTTATACATCGGAGCTTGGAGTAATCGCGCTTGAGTTTATATAGATTGGAAGCCGTCTTTCCCCAAAAAAGTCCCAACGCATGGCGCTTCATAAGAGTAAAAAGAGTGTCTAAGATAACGCCGCAGTGCATCAATGCCAATTGCTAGAGCCGACCTCAATTCAGAAAGCTGGACGAAGTCTAGCATTCCAGGTAAGGAAGGCAAGGTTACAGATATTGTAAGTGGAGTGTCGCCTTTTTTCCTGAAGGCAACTGGTATCGGGCGTGACCGATAGGTGCGAAGCCTGTCAACGGAAGTAATGATATGGTTTCGCTTTCAGGTAAGACGATCTCACCCTGTCCGTTGGAAGGCAGACCAAGCGACAGTGTTCGGTCGCCTCTCTTCCCTCTGCAGGAGAATTCGATTGGCCCTTGGGGGGTGTAGGTCGTCAATTCAAGATCCTCCAGATCCGCCAGTTGAGGGTAAATTTCAAACCGTTTATAACCCGCCTCGATGGGTCGAATTCCAGCGAGGTTCATCATGGCCACGTAGAGCGGGACTACAGGACAATGACTCCATTGCGAGTTGGAGTCTGACTTAACATACCAGTTTTCTTGAAGCGCATTGTTGAGACGCACCGAATCCATGCTCGCCCAGCGTTCCCGCAGCTCCTTGACAACGACGTCAACCCGTCCGCCTTTTGCCAGGGCCCAAAAGCGCCATCCGGCATTCGCTGGATAGGAGAGTCCCATTTCATTCGGAGTTTGAGCGAGGATACGCAATGATTCCTTGTGCTGATGTTCAGGACATTGATTGAAAAGGATGGCCGTCGCCAGTGAACGGTCACACAAGCGGATCTCTTTTTCCTCGGCCAACCAGGGGAGATTATTGACAAAAAGAAGGCTTTCTTGGCTCCAAAATTTCTTCACAACCGCCGCTTCCAGTTGCCGCCCAAGGGCTGAAGCCGCCTCTGCGCGTTGTGTTTCACCCCACACACGACAGAGGGGAGCTAGTGCATGCTGGAACATGGCGGCTGCATAAAGGTTAAAAGCACATTGTTTGTGACGTTGCTGCCGGTAGGCATCGTGATCCATCCAAACCGATGGAACACCAATATTTTCCACGGGCAGCAAACCATCAGGACCAATCAGGCTTTTCAGGTATTGAGCAAAACGCAAGAGTCTTGGAAAAGGTTCATTGAGAACCTTCAGGTCCCCGCTATAGAGATACGCATAGTAACAATCGAAGTTGAACCCCACCCCATGATCAAGAATAGGCCCCCAACGGGTCAGTTGAAGCTGGCGTTCCATCAATCGCGCCAACCGGTCATAAGCGGGCCAACAATCCAGAAAATATCCGTCGAGGGTTATCCCTTGACTGAAGGTCGCCAAATAACGGGCGGGAAGACGAGTTTCCCCAAAGGTGGAGTAAATGGCATGAAGCTGATGACCGCAATCTCCGCTGTATTGCTGTCGTTCTCGCGCCATGCCATCAACAATATTTTCCTGAGCTGAATTGTTTAGAGTATTGATTGATGCATCAAATAAACGCTGCAGCGCCGGCTCGGACGAGCGAACATGAGGCACATTTGGCCAAGGGAATATACGGCGGCGAATTCCTACGTCGCTGATGGTCACCGGGCCACGACCATGATGAACATGTAACTGAAGCCATCGACAGCTTTCAAAATCAAACGTCTCAAAGCGGTTTTTCCCTTCTCTACAGACAAATCGGGACCAACTTTCGAAATGGGTATTCAAGATTGGAGGACCATCCACCGAGTGTGCCTCATGAACCAAGAGTTCAATGATTGTGCCGGCCGGCGCCTCAATCGTAAAATAGGGCCAACCGACAACTTGTTCGGCGAATACAAAACTCAGAGCAGCACCTCGAATACCATCGAGATGCAACCTCCAAATACCGGGACTTACTTCCCCGGGCGAGGATTGACGCTCAGCCTGATAGGCTTCGGGAGGCCGGCATTCAAAATACTCCTCCGGCGGACGTACCCACGTAATCCAATGGAATTCAGCCAGCTTCTCTACGGGGAGAAGCGACTCGCTCATCTGCGGAATGCTGCGGGGTCGCAATTGTGCATTGCTGGGTTCCCCGCTCGTGTCTAATAGATACTCGGGATAATTGGAACAAACAGGAGGTTTGTTTGGAGCACAATCCAAAGGCATCGCGTCAAGCCAGTCTGAGTCCATGTGAAACTCTGGACTTGTCCAGCCGTAAGGGAAAAGCCGAGCATCAAATTCTTCCTGCAATGAGCGCACATACCAGCGCTTGTAATGTCCCGGTTTCCAGGACCGAGGCAGCATGGCTTTCCAGGAAGAATCTGAAACCATGGTTGTATGGGATCCGTCATCAAAAGTGATTTCCAGCCAAAAAAGAAAACCAGGCTTGCCGAGGGGGGAGGTGCCGTCGCCTTGGCCAAAAAAGAGCACTTGAGCACCGATGGTGTTGTCCCCGACTTGCAGAATTCTGGTGAAATCTATCGGATCTGCTTCCAGCCAGCGCGGATCCGAAGGCGCAGGGCCCCATTGAATCCGCTTTCCATTGACCTCGAGCAGATATCGACTGTCAGCTGCGATCCATCCTTGCGCTCTTTGAGGCCGATTCTGCAGATACAGGCTTTTGCGAAATAAGACAAAGGTATTCGCCAAGCAACGGCCGGAAGGATACCAGATCCATCGTGCCGGTTGAAGATCAGGAAGCTCTGTTGAATCGACCGGAATTGCTTGAATGGGATCGTCTAGCAAACGGGTAGCTGCCGAATCGAGAAGTTCGTCCCGCTTCAGAAAATAATGCACTCCTCCGGCTAATGCCGAACTCTTAATGAATTCACGTCTTTTCATCAGATACCCCACTCCATCTCAGGGCACCAATCATTTCTTGAATTTCTATTCTGCAGAGAGTTTCCGACTTACCGAAGAATTGGCTGACTGCGGAACATTGAGATTCCCTCGCACCTCAAATTCTACTGAATCCAGAGGGCGATTGGTCTCATCGATCAGACCGAGAGCGTGTTTCCCCTTTTGAGGAGTCCAAAGCAAGACCGAACCGGCACGTCCAATTTCGACCCCGTCTAACCTCCAATTGAGGCGATCGTCTTTCGGACGAGATTCAAAAAAGACTTTTTGTTGATCTTCAGGAATGTCCGGATCCAGGGCAATAATGGTTCCGGCCACTGGATAAACAATTCTGAAGTTAGTAGGGCTGGAAACGGGTTGTACTTCAGTAATCTCGGTCCCTTTTAGAAACCATTCAGAGCGGTTTTGGCCATGGCCAGAGAATTCGATGTGACGGGAAATAACGCCGGACGGAGGTTCAGGGGAGTGACTGGGCAGGCCACGGTGAAGCCAGTTCATGATTTCAATCCAAGCCGGCGCAGCTCCTGTAATCCCACTGACGTTCCACATCGGATCTCCTGAAAAATTACCTGCCCAGACCCCCACGGTGTAATGGTCCGAAAAACCCACACACCAGTTATCGCGCATATCTTTGCTAGTCCCGGTCTTGACCGCTGTCCAATACCGGGTTGAGAGCGGACTCTCTAAATGAAAAGTTTCGCTTCGGCTTTCCCGGTCGGAAAGAATATCGGAGACAAGAAAAGCAGATTCGGCGGAGAGTACCGTCCGCCTGATCACGTCTGGAATTTTCCTCGAATGTGAGACGGAGAGGAGTCCAAACACCAGCGTTTGCCAGTGATCGATAGGCGTTGACCAGTTCCCAAAGAGTTATATCCGCCGCCCCCAGCGCAAGTGAAGAACCGTAAAAATCCGCGGACTGAAGGTCTTCAAAACCAAAGTCTCCGAGCTTCTGCACAAACCACTCCACTCCAACTAGGTTTAAAACCTTGACGGCTGGAATATTTAAGGAGGAAGCCAGGGCTGTCCTGGCAGGGACTAAACCGTGGAATTGCTTATCGTAGTTTTCCGGACGGTAAATCCCGTTCATCGCAGGCACGTCCAGCGGAGCATCATCCAGCAGTGAGGCCGGTGTTACGATTCGTTTGTCAAACGCCAAACCATAGAGAAAAGGTTTCAATGTTGAGCCGGCTTGACGTCTCGCTTGAGTCCCGTCCACGAAACGGGCACTGGCCAAGGCTCCAACGTTGCCCACATACGCAAGAATCTCTCCGCTCTTATTGTCAGCAACCAATACCGCTCCGTCATGCACATTCTGTCCTTGTACCGACAGAATATGTTGTTGTAGCGTCTCAGATGCAAAACGTTGCAGCTCTCGATCTAGGGTACATACCGCTTCGGCGGTACGCCCCTTGAGTTGCAGGGCTTGTGATCCTAAGAGTTGCTGACAAACATGAGGAGCCAGTGCAATCTCCTGCTCAAACTTGTAGGGGGTAGCCAGTGCCTCTCGTGTCTTCGAGAGGATTGTCGCGGAGCTCAGCCGTAGGTTCATCCCCTCGGAAAGTTCACAAGCACGACGCACCACCTCATCAATCGAAGCATTGGGAGCCCGCAGGAGAGCGGCAAGGATCACTGAATCACTGTCATCCAATCCGTGTGACCTTTTATTAAACAGACCCCTCGAAGCCGAAGCAACGCCCTGCAATTCTCCTCGAAAGGTGACCAGATTCAGATAGGCTTCCAGAATTTCTGACTTTGACCAGCCCTTTTCCAACTTCCTTGCGGCTTGCACTTGATTCCACTTCTGCCAGAGTGAGCGACGAGATTTCTGGGGTTGTAAGTCCGGGATCAACTTTGAGACAAGCTGCATCGTAATGGTACTAGCCCCCCGCAGGTTTGTGGAGGAGATTCGGCCCATCAATGCCCCTCCGCTTGCCTTCCAATCAACGCCATGATGTTCATAAAACCTTTTGTCCTCAGCGTTGATGACAGCGGCCTGGAGCGCCGGAGAAATTTCTGCCAGTCTGACCCAATTGAGGCGTCTACCCTTTGGATCAATCCTGATTTCGTGAAGAACATGACGATGGCGATCCAGCAACAACGCCTCTGTCCCGGAATAAGAGTCATGGACGTGTTGAAAGGATGGAATGAGGTAAGAACTATGGGAGAGGGAAACCCAAAGAGCCTGGACTATCAATAATGTCAGCAGAATGGCCAACAAGGCGGTCAGATATTTGCAGGGATTCTTGCGGTTCTTAAAAATTCTCATTCAAATTGATCCGAACTTTTCTAACTGCAATGGCCTTGAATCAATCCCCATGAACCAATTGCCAACCGACCCCGTAAGGGGTCAAAAATGAATAGCCACGGGTGGAGCCATGGGGCGGCAGCCCCGAAGCGAAACCCGTGGGCATGAAACCGTGAACCGATTCCCGACCGACCCTGGAGGGGTCGAACTGATTGTCAAATCAGGTATCGTTCATCGAATTCAATGCCAGCGTCTGTCAGTAATATCTTCAGTTCCTCTTGAAAAAAAACCTGTCGATGATGCTCTTCCTGACCCTTAATGTATTCGATCAGTGCATCTTTTTCCTTGATCGATAGGGTAAATGCTCCATAGCCTTCCTGCCAGTGTGTAAAACGAGGAAACACCCGGTGATTCTTGATCCAGCTTGAACTTGCTAGTTTGATGTCTTTCACAAAGTCGGATAACGCCACGCTCGGATGCAGGCTCGAAAGGATGTGAAAATGATCTTCAACACCGTTGATCCGGTAAAGATGGGAATTCTTTAATTGGATGACACCCCAGATGTATTTGTAAAGTTCAGGCCTTCGATCAGCGGAAAGAGTCCTTTCCCGGTTCTTAGTTGAAAAAACGATATGGTAGAGGATTTGGGTGTAGGTTGACATTATTCCATCCCTCGATTCAGATTCAACCCCTCCAGGGTTGAATTATGTGATTGATCCTCTTCCACGGGTTTCACGTCGGGACCATCGTCCCGCCTTTCACCCGTGGCTATTCACATTCAAGCCCTTCGGGCTTGGGGCATTACCCCATCCATTTCCCAATATTCCCTAGTTGCCCCCATTCATCACCTTTACCGCTTCATTAGGGATCTCACCTAGCATTTCAGGGGAATACAGCGCCTCTACACGTGTCGGCGGCAAGTTGAAGAGTCCTTGATTGTTGAGGCGAATCGTATACTCTACCGTCCATTCTCCTTTCGGAACATATTCATAGTAAGCGCGGAAAGCTTCGAAGGATCGTTCTTCAAATGCCGGCCAGACCCAGCCTTCCAGGACTTCTCCTTGGGTAGCTAATAGAGAATCCCGGCCCAGCCCAGTTCCAAGGATCGCGGCTCCTGCTGGAATGGGGTCACTGACCACCACCCAGGTCATATCGGTTTGAGCCTCAATCTGCAGCCTAACCCGGATGATATCTCCCTGATGCCACGATCCGGCTGTCTTTTGGTCAACTGGTGAGAATGTCTTTTTTATTTTATAGCCAGTCGAGAAGGGTTGTTTAAGGGGGATGGCTGCCCGGCTCTGGATGGTGGCCCAAGGGCTTCCTGTGGCGGCTGGGGTAATCGACAGGGGGCTCCGTTGCGGTGGCCACGGAAAGTCAAACTGATTTCCTTTCGGGAGATACATTCCAGTCTTGGATTTCCGTCTTTCCAGAAAGCGATGCCGTGCTGCTGCCAGATAGCGGAACGCTCTCGAAGACTTTCGAGAATTTCTCCATGGCCAGAACCCCCCAAGCATTTGCTACGGTGGTATCCCATCGGCCCTGCTTTTGTCGGCCGAGAGCTCCCCGGGTGAGCCTCCCCAGGTCTTGTTTCCAGGCAGCCTGGTCCAGTAAGGACAGAACAAGTCGGACGGCATTAGTGTCAGTGGAGACCATCAACCACCAGAGAAAATCCGATCGTTCAGTGGAAAAACCCATTGTCGTTCCCTGGAAATTAAGCCGGGACCTCAGGATTTGTTCGGCCGTCTTGAGTTTGTCCACCCGGCCCGAAATGTTTGAGAGCTTTTGTAGGATATTAAACCAAGTGATCACCGCTGAAGTGGGCCATAGGTTTGGCTCGATTGTAATTGAAGACAGCAAGTTCGGCTCGGCCTGACCCAATTGTGTGAGGGCCTCGACCGCCGACAGCTTGCGAATGGACAAGTCCGCCGTCGGAAGAGAAGAATAACGCACGACACGTCCCTCAATAAATCCTCTAAGACCCGCTGCCATTCTAGCTTCACTCGCTTCAGGAATCTTCCAATCGGCCGCATGAGCGATGGAAATAAGATAGGAGGTTAAGACGTCGCTCCCACTTAAACAGGTCGGGAAATATTTTGCCAGGCCATCCGAGTCAAGAAAGGAAGGTAAAATCTCCATCACTTTCTTCCAACGTTTTTCATCTCGCAATGCAATCGCTCGGGAAGCTTCCTGCTCCAGGCAGATGTATGGGTAATCCCTCATATACTCCACAACACCCGACATCCCTTCCACCAGCGTGGGTCGGAAGATAACCTGGATTCCGCCGCGTGCCGGAAGCGCATCTTTGGGCCGCTCTACTTCAACACTTAGTTTTTGGTCCACTTGTGTGAGCGTCGCTTGAAAGACTCTTACGGGAATAGCGGGGACTACCTTCTGTTGTACAGCCAGCCGGTCGTGAGATCCATCGCTTGCCTTTGCACCCAGTTCATAGCGGAGTGCATCCACTCCGACCGGAGCTGACAGATTCCAGCCAATATTTTGAGATTCACCGGCGCCTAGTGACACCTTAAGGGGGGTCAGCGAATCCTTCAATTCCTTTACATGCGCTGACACATCAACTTCCATGGCATGGTCCGTAGTATTGCGAAGGGTGAATTCCGAACGATATTGATCCCCTTGCCTGACGACAGGAGCAATGCCGGAGAGCAGGATCAGGTCCTGAGTCGATCGTATTGATGCAGACCCTGTTCCAAACTGATCCACTCCTGAAATCGCTACAGCCACAATGCGGAAGCTGGTCAAAGAATCATTTAATGGGATTTCAATGGAAGCATCTCCATTGGCATCCAGCGGAACGCGGCCTTTCCATAGGAGCAATGTGTCAAACAACTCACGGGTGATCTGTTTCCCTCCACCACCCCCACTGGGTAATGCCTTCAAGCCAAAATGCCTCTTCCCAATTACCTGAGTCTGGGCGGTTGAAGTTTGAACGCCATAACTTCGTCTCCCCATCATCGCCGCCAACAACTGCCAGCTGCTATTCGGCATCAATTCCAAAAGGCCTTCATCAACGGCCGCGATCGCAACTTCGCTTCCTGGTCCGGGCGGTTTGCCATCAAACGTTCTCACGGAAACAGCTATTCGAGCCTTTTCTCGAATCTTATAGATCGGCTGCTCGGGCGACACTTTAACTTTCAATTCGTGGGTCCGCCAACCCACAGAGATTTCCGCAATTCCCAATTTATAGGCGGGACGTCCCAGGTCAACCGTGGCCGTCGGTTGCACTCCGCTGACACGCCCCCTAACGAGTAAGACGGACACAAAGATGTTGGGAGAAAAGCTGCCTTTGACAGGAATCTCGATCACCGGTTCTTTGCCTGAAAGCTCTTGGACCATGGCCTCCCCAACACCTTCCCGCTCGATCGTGACGAGTGCTGTCGCTTCGGAAAACGGCATTCGGACCTGGAATCGGGCCTTATCACCGACCTCGTATCGTTTTCGCTCTGGAAGCACATCAATGCGGTCATCATCTGCGGCTCTGAACCACTGTTGATTCTTCCCAGCCACCCAGACTTCCTGATGCGTCGTTGTTTCCAAACCCGACGGATCCTTGACGGAAGCTTGGAGGATGACATTGCCGGAAACGGGCGAAGTGGCTTCACAAGTAAGCAGCCCCTTTTGATTGGTTTTCCCTTCGCACAGCTTTTCGATCTTTTTCACTTCATAAGAGTGCTCGTAGGCATAAAATCCTCCCACCAGGCGCTTTCGGTGCGAATAAGTTTTCTGTTCGTAAAGGTCAACGCTTACAGAAGCCTCGGGCACAGGCTTGCCTTTCAAATCAGTCACTGCCACCTGAAATTTGAGCGACTCCTTGGATAGCGCCCATGAATCCGGTTTGATTCCCACCACCCAACCAGCCGGCCACAATGGGATTCGGGCGGAGACTGTTTGGACTTCTCCATTAGGGTCTCGAAACTCAAGCTCACTGAGGATCTCGCTAGGTTTGTCGATTTTTGGCAGCTCGGTAATCTGGGTACGAACGGAGCCTGCCTTGTCCAGTGTCAGACTGATGCTTTTCAATTCGAGTCGCTTTTTCTCGACTTGGTCCTCAGTCTCTTCGCCCCCGCGGAAGAGACCTTCCTTAACCGCTCCATTCGAAAAAGCAAAATCCTCAAATCCTTCGAAAGGCGGTATGTATCGTGGCTCAAGCTGATGTCTGAATTTGATTGGTAGATTCCCCGCAGCACCACCAGACAGGAAGCTGGCACTTAAGTCAACTCGCACTTCAGAAGGCGAAATCAGCGGATCCGAAGGATAGACGATACTCCCCTTCATCAGTGGGACGCGATATTCCTCTACTCGAAACTGACCCGTGAATTCCCCTCCCCGCTTATTCGATGTTTCTAGACTCACCTGGTACTGCCCGAGTTTCGCTCCCTTGGGAATCGTCCATGTGGACTCGGCAATTCCATGGGCATCCCACTGGATCGGGAGATCGTATTTTTGATCGCTACCCAGGTGCTGGATCCTGATGGAAGCCGGGCGCTTGGTTTCGGGCAATAGAGCAAAACCGCTTGTCACGTGTTTTCGGAGAACGTGCTTCATGTGCACTGTTTCTCCAGCCCGGAAGAGAGTTCGATCGAATATGGTATGAGCGGCAATAAGGCTTGGGTTGTATTCTGTGGGAAGTTGAAACCGCCACGACTCGATCCCTTCGTTCCAACTGGTGTGAAGAAAGCTCATGTCGTCTCCGAGACGTGCCGTGACAATAAGGCCATTGTCAAAAGAACGATACGAACACCTCGGAATCGCACTGAGTTCAGGAAGTTGCTCCACGCGGGTAATCCCATTTTGATCTGTCAACCCTTCCCACAGCACATTGCCCTGACAGTCTCGAATTTGGACGCTGGCCTCTTTGACAGGTTTGGCCTTGTCCAGCGTCGTCACCCAGACGAGCGAAGATTCTATTCCCCATTTGAAGTGGACAGAGAGATTTGTGACCAGCACCGTTGTCGGAACATACATTGGCTTGGGAGATCCCAGTAAGGCAGCTCCAAGAAGCTCGCTCTTGACCTCCACCACATAGAATCCGGGGGATGGCATAGGGATTCCGATCACCTCGAAGGCTTTAGCACCGTGCAATTTGGGCAGAGAAAAGGCTTTTGCCTTGGCTGCAGCCGCCGCGCTTAGGATCGAGTGCTCCCGGTCATCCCAGCTTCGAGAATCAATTTTGTTCAACCAATAAAGAATTTGGGTCGGTCGGTCTAATGGCACCTTGAAAATCATCCCCCGCATTTCCTCGGTGAGGTACTGATCTTTCTGGTTGATATCAGAGTGTTGGATGCTCGATTGCCCCTCTTCGACTTCCAACATCTGTCCCGCGATCGTTGGTTCGACGTTTCTCACAGTAACGGGGAGCAGACGGTGTTGCATTTAATTCCAGAATTCCAAAGTGGGCGGCAAACTTCACCAGTGGAGGGTATTCATCCGTCCGGACTGACAGCGGAAAACGGTTGGCGTTTTCGAGCTTTCGTCCTGCATCATCTTGAAGGTTAGGCGCTAGTTCAATTTGAAATTCTGTCTTCTCCGGGAAGGGACCTTTAAACCGGACTGATTGGACATACTTCCCTTCCTCATCAGCCTCCTCTTCTCTCTCAACCGGCCAGCGCTGGCTTCCAGGCCCCTTCAGAATCGTTTTTCGCGCATCAGCCCACAAGACTGGAGCAGAGAAACTGACTCTCATCGGTGAGATCGGGACACAGCCGGCTTCTGGTTTTTCTCTTGAGCAACTGAAAATAGCTTGAAACGGGGATCGTACTTGGAACGGAAGAATCTGATCTTGGACATTAGTGACCCCGCTTGGCGAGGAGACCTCTTTCCCCCACACCAAGCTGACTTTGGAATTTTGAGGGAAACGTTGTTTGGCTTGGATCAAAAGAAAAGGATGTGGGGCGGTATCCCGACGCATGCCTTGTGTTTTGAGAATTCGTTCTCTTTCCTGACCTGAAACAATACGAGCACCAATCCGCTCGCCAATATTCACCACCGTGAAATAAACATCAGACAGAACCGAAGCCTCAGTAGGCTCTCCGTCTAGTTCAAGAATAAAGATCTGCTCTTCATCGATGGACTGTGATCCCTGGTAAGGCACAGACGAGAGGATGGACGGTCCTCCCGTCGAAAGGGTAAAGACCTGTTGCCCCCCAACGGGGTTTCCAGCCAGTGTCTTCAGCCCCTCTTTGACTCGAAATTCGCACCGAATTCCGGCGCCCAGGTTACGATCGAAGTCATAAATCCAATTGGAGCCATCCGCCCACCGGGCGGCTCCCTTCTCCGGGCAATTGATAACGAAGGGGGCTACGGTTTCCCGCGGGTCGCCTAATGGAACCATAGGCTCCGAAAAACGGGCTCGCACCTGGCGCACATTTTTTACCATGCCTTGCGGTGAGAATTCCTCAACGCGCGCCGGGTGCTGACCATAAAGGGGAAGGAGAAACGACGATAAAATGAGGAAACTGATTAGGGATTTCAAAGCAGAAGGGATCTTCATAGGTTCATGCCTTCAAGAAAAATGGGTCCGCTTGATTTCTACTTCAGCAAAACAAAAGGTCTTCTTCTTCATTTCCCAAAACAACTTTCGAATGTCTGTATCCTTGACTTTGGCAGCACTGTCGCTCTGCTTTTCGTTTCGAAATGATGGTTGGTAATAAACAAAGGGAGTCCCAAAGCCCCGCTAAAAAAGCTGCTCTGAAAGTGAACAGCGACTGCAAAACTAACAAAATGATAGCTCCCAGGTGTTTGATCAACATCCCAGGGTCATGGACGTTTTTCCACATGAAGATGAAGCGATTCCGGGTGTTGATTCGGTCTATGCGAAATCGATTGAAAGCTCCCAAAATCGTGGTGCTGGCGTCGTGGTAAACAACACTCTTCGGCTCATAATGGATTACCCAACCTCGTTTCCAGGCACGATAGGAGAGTTCCACATCTTCCCAATAAAACGGGGACATTAGAGACTCAAAACCACCGGCCTCCTGGAGTTTTTGCCGATCAAAGGCACAAAATCCCCCACACACCGCAAACGAGTAAAACGGACCTGGATCTTCCGCCGGGCTCGGATTGACCATTAGACACATCATAATTGCGGAAGGCTTTCCAAAACCCCATACGGAATTCGCCGATTTTCCCCCATTGCAAAAAGTGGATTGATCACGTCCTAACGCCTTAAAGGTGACCCCGAAAACTGTCTTGTCTTCAAAGTGGGAGATCATAGGCAAGATGAAATTCTTATCTACAAGGACATCGTTGTTTAGCAAGATCACGATCTGGTAACGGCAAGCGGAAAAACCCAAGTTGCAGGCGAAAGCAAAACCACTGTTTCTGCTGTGCGTGATGACCTTGATGTTCTTTTCGGGATTTTTTTCGATCCAGGGAATAGTATCATCAACGCTACCATCATCCACCACAATCACTTCCCAAGGTCCGCCGGTCTTTTGATGAAATTCATGGGTGGCGGCCAGGAGAGCAGGAAACATCTCTTCCAATAACATTTTGCCGTTCCACGAAGGGATAACAACACTGATCGAGGGCTTGAGGCTGGCATTCATTCAAGATGGCTTTTGAAAATTTTGGTGAGTCTTTCGATTTCAACGTAGATATTATCTTTAGTTTGATTTGAAAAAGCCAGACACAAGGATTTCGTATCATTCCCGTTGACATGAAACGCTTGACCGGCTCAATAGGATACATGGCCTGGCTGAGGTAGACTAAATCCGCAGTGAGCGCCAGGAACAGCGCTCTGTATCGCCGAAAACCGTTGACGATTGCCTTGGTGAAGAAAATCCGAGTCGATCTCGCGATCTATTTTTCAAGAACCTGGAAAGAGGTGAGCTAGATTTTCGCCTTCCCCCGCAAATAAACCTGCAAGATATTTTCACCGCCTCCTTAACAAGGTCTGTGCCGCCCTCGAATCGAATGACAGGGTAGCCATCACCTAATTCAATTGCACGTCCACATCTCAGCCAAACGAGGCGCTGTAACTTCATTCTGTTGCGGTGGGATAGAGGGGCATGAAATCACTGTTGGGAGAAATTCCGGCGATACTGTTTCCTTTCCAGGTCAGGGTATAATCAACGCCCGCTATTCTCTCGACTTCTTTTCGAACCGGCAGGGCATACTGCAGCAGGATGGGTGCGGGAAAAACGTCACGGGGAATATAGGCAAACCTGCCAATCCTTGTTTGATTGAACGGCTGGTCGTTCACTGTGAACTGAACCGAATCCGGAGTTGTCCATGCCGGGATACGGATCGTGACGTTTTGCCGGATTTTCGGCACAATGGTGATTTGAGCTCTCTCACCCCGTTTGCAACTGATCCGGATCTTGTCATCCTCGTAATCGAAATGAAAGTTCACAACCAACCCCATGGGACCCGGAACCGCCACATGTTGGTACACATCAACCAGGGTATGAAGGACGGCGCAGGTGATGTCGGTGGCAGGATTTCTGCCCCAATAGGGCTCATGCATCCCTGCATAGCCGCCGACCACCCGTGCATCCAAATCGGCGTGCGCATCGGAGCCATCCTGAACGGCAGGCTTCAACCCCGGACGTTGAACGATCTGGGAGGGAAGCAAACGGCATCGAACCAGCCGCTCCACGTCTTCCAGGAACTCGGTGTATCCGTGCCGAGCCAGCCACAGCCCGAGTTGCACCACATCCCCCGCCGAGGCGGGCTCGGCGTTTCCCTCCTCCTGCATGCCATGGGAGATGACCCCGCTGGGCTTGATCAGACGCCCTAACACGTAGGTCTGATACGTCCTGGCGACGCGCTCGATATACTGGCGCTGATTGGTCAATTCGCCGAAGAGCACCAGCCCTCGCAACGTGCCCAGGTAGGAGTGCGTGTGGTCGGCCTTCGAGGCCAGGTTCAGGGTGCCGTCGGCGGAAGTCGTATTTTCCAGGTGATACTCGGCAAAACGATTCGCCAGTTTCAGAGCAAGCGGGTCACCGGAAGTCTCGTAGAACCAGACCAGCGCCTCGATGAGGCGACCGTGCGATTGGGTGGGATCCATGCGCGGAGGGCGTTTCATGTGCCGGGCCGCCTCGAGCCCGTCATAGTCCCAATCGCCGTTCGCGCGCGACACTCTCCAGATGGTTTCCATCATCCGGTGGGCCTGTTCCAGAGCCCAGCGGTTGCCTCGAAAACGTGCCAGGGCATTCAGGGCCAGTAAACTTTCTCGCATGGAGTGGATCTCGAGCTGGTTGGGCGGTTCGCTGAGTTGTGCGTATTGAGGTGGCGGAAGACACAGGTTGTCGGGATTGTTAAAAAACAAACGTAAATTCGCCAGCATGGCCGCTTCCAGTTGAGCGGGAATGGCGAACCCTGTGGCATTCTCGAGACGCAGCATCGCGTCCAGCCAGCGGCCAATGTTATGCGCAGGCCATGTAAACTCGTAGGTTGCCTTGTAATCCCTACTGATTTTCATGATGAAGTACGGCAGATAATTCTCGTTGGGATTAAGCGCAGCCAGCAGATGTTCTCCTGCCAGGTCCATCGATTTCTTCAGGGAGAGACTGTCCTGCGCGACCGAATTGATTTGTGGTGCGGCAGGCTGAGCTGCGGACTGTGGTGCAGGGCGCGGCGGAGCCGTTTGCCCCTCCCCTCCAAGACGGGCCGGCAGAGTCGCCAAAGTACTCGCTGTAAAAGCTCCCTTCACAAACGCCCTTCGCGAAATGCCCATCATGATCTCCTTCTCGTGCAGACAGAATCAGGTAACCCGCCTGAGAGTTTGTCCCAAAGGACGTGAGAGAATCTACTTTACTTAGGTGGAGCCCGAACTCAAAATCATTTTCCGTCGGCAATGGGTGACATTGATGAAGCCCGGTTGTGTGAACTCTCCTGCGATAGGTAGCCCACCTTTAATACAAGTGTATTCCTTAAAGCCCTCTATGAAGAAAAATAGGAATTATGGCCTTTAACTGCACAACTTCAACCCGACAATACGCTTTCTAAACAAGAAACCCGTTTTGGGTTTAGCCTCCAAACGGTGATGGTCTGCACCCACATTTTGAACCGGAGCAGGTGCGGAGTGTGAGACATGTCGAATACATCTTTAAAGCCTTATACTCGGTGGGCATAGTCCGCAAAGCACCGTCTATATCTGCGCGGCAAGCATGCAAGTGTTAAACTCAATGTCCGGATATCAATCTGCTCTCGGTAGAAAAGCTGGAGAAGCCATTGCGGCTTTGCCTGCAACTGGTGTAGCCTACAGGAACAACACGTTTGGCTCCGACCAAGTAATCGTTCGAGAAGAAAGATCCGCATGAACCCAAACAATCGGCAGATGTCCGAGCGATTTCCCCGCTCTGCGCAATACCACCCCGAATGGATCCTGGCCAACGCCAGTGGTGGTGCTAATGCACTGTGGCTGACTGAGTGGCTCACGACGGCACTGGACCTTCAACCCGGCATGCGGGTGTTGGACCTTGGCTGCGGACGGGCGTCATCGTCGATCTTTCTGCGGCGCGAATTTGGGGTACAGGTTTGGGCAACTGACCTGTGGTTCAGCGCCTCGGAGAACATCCAGCGAATCCGGGATGCTGGCGTCGAGGACGGCGTTTTTCCGATCCATGCGGATGCCCGGTCGCTACCGTTCGCCGCGGAGTTCTTCGACGCCATCGTTTGCATTGATTCCTTCCCTTACTACGGGACGGACGACCTGTACTTGAACTACCTTGCTCAGTTTGTGAAGCCGGGCGGCCGGGTGGGAATTGCCGGGGCCGGACTGGTACAGGAAATCGAAGGTCCGGTTCCCGATCATCTTCAAGAGTGGTGGACCCAGGATCTCTGGTGCCTGCATTCGGCAGCTTGGTGGCGCCGGCACTGGGAGCGGACACGCATAATGGACATTGAAGTGGCCGATTCCATGCCGGATGGCTGGCAAGTCTGGCTGGACTGGCACCGGACAAATTATCCTGACAACAGCACGGAAATCAAGGCGCTGGAAGCCGATGCTGGCAGGTACCTCGGCTTTGTTCGCCTCGTAGGTCGCCGCCGAGGCCAAGTGAAGCTGGAAGATAGCTGGCCCGATACGATGCGATCACCCCCTGCAGTACACGAAAAAGCCTTTGCTCCGCAACGAGGAGTAGTGATTCTGAGGAAGGAACGGGAGGCATGCAGGTTATACGAGCCAAAGCAACGGGACCACCTAACTGCGGTGGCATCGCCTCCTGTCAGGGCCCATCGTCTCACCGGTCGCCGCAATAGATGAGCTTGCGCGAAAGACAAAGGTCAAACTAGGAGGAACCATGCATTGGATCATCGCCAATATGAAGTTGATCATGTTCGTGTCGGGCACGCTTACGTGCACGATGCTCTATGCCGCAATCGCGCCGCAAGCCGCATTGAGTTCCACCTTCGGAGAGACGCTGGATGGTCCACTGGCCGAAATCGTCGTGCGAAACTGGGGGGCGTTGATTGCGCTCGTGGGAGCAATGCTAATCTATGGTGCGTATGATCCTCCGAGTCGACCACTAGTTCTCACTGTCGCTGGCCTCAGCAAGTTGGTCTTCATAAGCCTTGTTCTCTTCCATGGTAGCCAATATCTCGGACAGCAGGCTGGCGTCGCCATCGCAATCGATCTTTTGATGGTAGGGATTTTCATCGGCTATCTGGTCGGTGTACGCCGGAGTCAAGGTGCTGCCTCACCCAGGTTTCCAGTCAGTTGACTAAGCGCCGACAGCCAAGTGACATCTAGTGCATCTAGAATTTGCGGAGAAGCTCTAGGGAGGCAAAGATGAGGAATTATTGGATGTTGGGAATAGTAATCACCCTCGGGGCGGTAGGAATAGCTTATGGCTGGACGGATCAGCAGACCGTGTCCGAACACCCAAGTTCGGGCCCCGCAATCCATTCAATCACGATCCATGAAGAAGTCGATTTCAAGGCAAGCCCTCAACGGCTTTACGAGGCACTGCTGGACAATAAACAATTCAGTGCGTTCTCCGGAAGACAAGCTGAGATTAATCGCGAAGTTGGCGGCGCCTTTTCGCTGTTCAACGGCCACATAGTCGGCCGGAACCTGGAATGTGGTCCCGAATCAAAGGATTGTTCAGGCTTGGCGCGTTGTGACCTGGCCCGAAGGGGTTTACTCCATCGTGAGATTCGAGCTAAAACCGAAAGGATTTGGAACACACTTGGTCTTCGACCACATCGGCTTCCCCGAGGGCTTACACGACCATCTTGCAGAGGGCTGGGAGTCCAACTATTGGGCGCTACTCAAGAAATACTTTCGCTAATGTGCAAATGGGACGTTCAGCGGGTCAACAGCCCTGAAATGAACCGCTGGGTGGCGAAGACATGCGCAGGTTGCATGTCTTCGAAAAGTGTTGCCTCACAGGAGCTTTTCCATTGACAAGATGCATCCGCCTTTCAAATGATAGAACCTCGAACTTAATTCTTCCTCGCAGACATGCAGAGGACGCGTGTCTGCGCCACCCCGCGTCATTGGAGGCAGTTTGAAGGTCGTTCTTCTTAGATGGTCTGTGCCGAAAGGAGCCTCAGGATTGCCCATAGTAAGAATCGCAAAATAATTGTTCCAAGGAAAAAGGATTGAGACCATGCAAACTCCACCTAATTACTTGACGTCTCAGCAACAGGGTGCGTATCACGACTACGGCTATCATTTTCCGGTCCGTGCCCTTCAAGATAATGAGGCTGCCAAGCTGTGCCACTCTTTCATGTCCTATTATGAGCAGCACAGCGAGCGCCTCAAGCAACTGCTCCCCAGGGACCGGCGTACCTTTATGAGCGAGACCCATTTTTTTCTGCGCTGGGTCTATGAGATCGTTTCCCATCCTCGTGTTCTCGACGCAGTGGAGTCTGTTCTCGGACCTGACATCATGGTTTGGAGCAGCCAATGGTTCCCCAAATTCCCGCATGACAAGGCCTTTGTTTCATGGCATCAGGACGCCACTTACTGGGGGTTGACGCCACCCAATGTCACGACTGCTTGGATTGCGCTGTCGCAGAGTACGCCGCAGAACGGTTGCATGCGTGTTATTCCCGGGACTCACAAGACCCTAAATTTGCCGCAACGAGAGACTTATGGACCGGATAACATGCTGTCACGGGGCCAGGAAATTGCAGTCGAGGTGGATGAAGCGCACGCCGTGGATCTGATCCTGCGCCCAGGCGAATTGTCGCTTCATCATATCGGAATCATTCATGGGTCGGGACCGAATAACTCTGACAGCCCGAGAATCGGTCTGGCCATTCGTTATATATCACCGGATGTTATTCAGAACAGACTGGAGCGTGACCTGGTTCTCCTGGTGCGCGGCAAAGACGACCATGGAAACTTTGAGGTCTCCGATCCGCCCATCCGCGACTTAGCCTACGGCGAATCTCCGATTCACACCGAAGCTTTGGAGCGCAAGGGGCGAAACCTCTTGCCAAAGAAAATCCTGCCTTCAAAAACATAGCTTTGTGATTGTGTAGACCCGCTTGCTCTAAGCTAGGTTTGGAAAGACTA
Organism: uncultured Acidimicrobiia bacterium; assembly: GCA_963810905.1. Taxonomy (GTDB): domain Bacteria; phylum Acidobacteriota; class Terriglobia; order Versatilivoradales; family Versatilivoraceae; genus CAWBAT01. Next base: position 41,851 of record CAWEPG010000003.1, read on the forward strand.
AGGAAAGAGGGCACTCGAAGAATTTTTAAGAAATGAAGAGGGGACGAGATTGATTCATGATGGTGACACTGGCACAACAGCGGAGATTTGCCTGGATCATTGCCGTTTTCTTTTTCGCAGGATCCGTGTTGAGCTACGTGGATCGAGCGGTGCTTGGCGTCGTAATGCCTCAAGTCCGCAAGGACCTTTCACTCACGAATACAGATTACAGTCTGGCCACCACTTCTTTCCTGATCCTGTACATGATCTTCTACATCCTGGGAGGCCAACTCACCGATCGGCTGGGTAGTCGCCGGACATTTTCCCTGAACATCATCTTTTGGTCCCTTGCCAGCATGGCGCACGGGGTCGCGCGTGGAATCACCAGTCTGTGCCTGTTTCGGGCTCTATTGGGTGTGGGCGAAGGAGGGTTTTTCCCCACGGCGATGCGAGGGATTGCAGAGTGGTTTCCTCCAGAGAATCGCGCCAAGGCTGTGGGACTTCTGATGTGCGGGATAAGCCTGGGGATGCTTTTGACTCCCCCGATTGTAGCCTGGATCACATTCCATTATGGCTGGCGCATGGCTTTTCTGGTAACCGGGTCTGTCGGTTTCTTCATTGTTCCTCCCTGGCTGCTATTTCACAAACGCATCCACAAGGCATACGGAATGCCGGACCCGGCTCCCGCTCAAGGCCGGAAAGATGAATCTTTGGATTGTGGGAGTTCCTCGTTGGGTCAGGTTCTGGTAAAGCGAAAGTACTGGTTATTTTTATTGGCGCGAGCCTTTCCCGATACCGTTACGTTCTTCTACCTGTTCTGGTTGCCTGGGTACTTTCAAGTTGTCCGGCATTATGATTTGGAGAAGGTTGGGAAGCTACTTTGGATTCCATTTTTTTGTGCGGATCTGGGGGCTATAGGAGGGGCGTGGCTGAGCAGTGCCCTCATCCAGCGCGGTCTGGGACTGGATCGGGGACGTAAACTCCCCCTTTTATTTTCGGCAATTTGTACCATTATCGGTGCGGGAGCATATCTTGCTCCGACCCATCATCTGGCTCTCGCGCTAGTCAGTCTGGCGTTGTTCGGACACTTTTCTTGGTCATCCAATATGCAAACCGTGATTACCGAAGTCATGCCTCGCAGACATTTGGCCACCCTGTACGGTTTGACCGGAGCCGTGGGGACGCTGATGGCTGCGCTGACACAACCGCTCGTCGGCCGATCTGTGGACTTGGTGGGCTATGGGCCAGCGTTTCTGGGGACAGCGATGGCTTATGTATTGGCCCTGGTTATGTTATTCAACGCCGGCAAAATCGAACAAATCTAGAAAAGGACAATCCAGACACTTTCGGGGCTGCGATGAGATGGTGGGACGTGATCGCTCCGGCGCTCGCCGCCGATCATTGAGTCATTCGCTTCGATTCTGTCAAGAATTTTAAACCTGAAAGCGTTCGACCCTATGTGGTCCACCTGTTTCACCATACTCTGAATTCCATTGAAACAACCTGCAAGATTGAGGCAGCAGTCCAAAAACCCGCCCTAATTTTACACCTATTCAATCGTTACCCCTTTCCCTTCTCTTGCATCTTAGGTCATTGAGCGAGTCGCCCCGACCATTTGACGATGTGCCGCCACTTCACCCATGTTAAGCTTAAAAAGGCCTGGCTGGGAAAACCCGCCAGCACGGTGATCTGTTAGTAGAACCGAGCCAGCACGCGTTATCGGGCCAAGCCGAGTACCAAGAAGGCATTGAGCACTTCTGGAAATTGGTTTGCGCTTGCCAGCGGAATGAGTTTCTGGAAATAAGGGGTCTTTAATTAAATCAATATGAAAGGGGAGGCGCGAATCCCAACCAGCGAATCCAAGAACACCCAGCTGCTCAAACAGCTTCCGGAAGTTTGGGCATTGCTGCGGCCACGCCGCGGCCTGCTCGCAGTGGGCCTGCTTCTCATGGCTATCAATCGCGTCTCAGGACTCGTACTGCCGGCTTCGGCCAAATTTCTGATCGACGACGTCATCGGAAAACGGCAGACAAAGTTGTTGCTCCCGTTGGTGGCCACTGTGTTGACGGCCACTTTGATCCAGGGCGTAACCTCATTCGCGCTGACTCAATTGCTTTCGAAGGCCGCCCAACGGCTGATTGCCGAGCTCCGCCGCAAGGTTCAGGAACACGTTGGACGCCTGCCGGTCGCCTATTACGACGCTAACAAATCCGGGGCTCTCGTTTCGCGGATCATGAACGATGTGGAGGGTGTGCGAAACCTGATCGGAACAGGCCTCGTAGAGTTTCTGGGAGGGCTGCTGACTGCTTCCATCGCTCTGGTGGTTCTCGTTCGCATCAGCGCAGCAATGACCGGCGTCACGATCGCGCTTATGCTCGTCAGCGTTTTCGCGCTACGGAAAGCATTCGGGGTCATCCGTCCGATCTTTCGCGAGCGCTCAAAGATCAATGCCGAGGTCAGCGGCCGGCTAACGGAATCGCTCGCAGGCGTGCGCGTGGTGAAAGGGTACCACGCGGAGCAGCGAGAGCACCTGGTATTCTCCAAGGGTGTCCAGCGCCTGCTCGACAACGTCTTGCGTACCCTGACGACCCTGTCCATGATGAGCTTTTCGACGACCGCATTGCTCGGCGTCGCCGGCGCCCTCGTAATGTGGATTGGTGCCCATCAAGTCCTCTCGGGATCGCTCACACTCGGCGGTTATTTCACCTATACCATGTTTCTGGCGTTCATGGTGGCTCCGCTCATTCAAGTCGTCGGCATCGGCACGCAATTGACTGAGGCAATCGCTGGACTGGAGCGTACGCGCGAAGTGCTCAATGAACGTCCGGAAGACGAAGATCCGCGCCGAGTCGTCACTCTCGCCGGCATGGAGGGGAAAGTTGCCTTCGAGAAGGTTACTTTCTCTTATGAACCAAACAAGCCAGTGCTCATGGATGTAAGCTTCCAGGCTTTACCGGGAACCGTGACCGCGCTCGTGGGCTCCTCAGGGTCCGGTAAGTCTACGATCATCGGGCTGGTTGCCGCGTTTCACGTACCTTCGTCGGGGCGCATTCTGGTGGACCATGAGGATCTTGCAACCGTTCGCCTCGACTCCTACCGTACGCGCCTTGGTGTTGTTCTACAGGAATCGTTCCTGTTTGACGGCAGTATTCGTGAGAACGTCGCTTTCTCTCGCCCGGGCGCGAGTGAGGACGAAATTTTGAACGCGTGCCGAATCGCGCGCGTGGACGAATTTGCTGAGCGCTTCCCGGAGAAGTATGACACGGTAATCGGCGAGCGGGGCGTCAAGCTGAGTGGTGGTCAGAGGCAGCGGGTATCGATCGCGCGGGCTGTCCTGGGTGATCCGCGTGTCCTGATTCTCGACGAGGCCACCTCGAGCCTGGACTCCGAATCCGAGGCGCTGATCCAGGAAGGATTAGCAAAACTGATGCGTGGGCGCACAACGTTTGTCATCGCGCATCGATTGTCAACCATCCGTCGCGCCGATCAGATTCTTGTTGTCGAGGCTGGAAGAATCGTGGAACACGGTACGCACAAATCGTTATATGCCGCAGGAGGCCGCTATTACGAGCTCTATACAAAGCAGCATGGCCTTGAGTCCAATTTATTCCTCGCCCCCGGTGAAGGCGATGTGATCGAGCCGGCCGAGTCTCAAAGTCTTGCACCCTCCCCAGCTAGTCCGGATCTCCTGCGCTTGCTTCGCGACCGCTCGGGTTGATGCGATTTCACGAGCCATTCGCCCACACGACATTTTCCAGAGTCAATCTGTAGACGGTTGATCACCCGATCCGTATCGCCTGCGTGCCCATTCCGCCTCTTCTGCGATATTTTCCAGGGCAAATCGCGTTTCACGGACCATGAACATGCAGCCGGAAACCAATCCCGTGACCCCGAATGTACCAATTGCGAGTCCTAACACAGCGGCTGTGCGAAACGCGAATTGTTGGCCATAAAAGGCCATTGCGGATCCAATGACGGAGATCAAGGCGGCCGCAGCAAACGCTCCGAGTGACCCATACAAGATGCGCAATGCCTTAAAGAGTAGCCGCGCCCGTACTTGCAACCGCTCGAGTTGGCTGACCCACACCTTGTACTCCGCACTCCCTACTTCGAGACAAGCGATCTCGGCAGCCACGACTCGGGTTCGGTCAACGACTCGAGCAATGCGATTGCTTGTCCCCAGACATAAGACTGAGGCGGCATTCGTAAGGACAGCCGGTGCGACCACGGCCGTTAATATTGCAAATGGATTGTCGTTTAGGGGGGACATGGCAGTTGAGTTGTCCAAGTGACGTAAAGTGCTCTTAGAGCTTAATGGATGTGCCCAGCACTTCGAGAAATTTCCCTAACCAAGCCGGATGGGCAGGCCAGGCTGGTGCCGTGACAAAGTTTCCATCAACCTGGGCCTGATCCATAGGAATTTCCCGATATTTACCGCCCGCGCGATTGACTTCGGGACCAACTGCCGGGTAGGCGCTTATGTTTTTTCCTTCCACAATTCCTGCGGCCGTGAGGATTTGAGCACCATGGCAAATCGCGGCAATGGGCTTCTTCTCTGCTGCAAAGTGTCGTACGATTTCTAGCACCCTTGGGTTTAGACGCAGGTATTCAGGCGCTCGCCCCCCGGAACAATCAGCGCATCATAGTCTTCTTCTCTCACATCATCAAAGGTGGCATTGAGCGCAAATTGATGCCCCGGTTTCTCGCTGTACGTCTGATCACCTTCAAAATCGTGAATTGCAGTCCGAACTTTTTGTCCGGCTTTCTTACCCGGGCAAACGGCATGTACGTTGTGCCCGACCATCAAGAGTGCCTGGAAGGGTACCATCACCTCATAGTCTTCTACAAAGTCACCAACCAGCATCAGAATCGATTTCTTCGCCATTTTGTACTCCGTTCGAATAATCTGTTTTCCTCAGCAAAAATGGGATCCCGCAATTTCTCCCAGATCAATCACCGACCACCTGAGAGAGAAATATCCTCAAACATGCTATAGAGGAATTTTACACGATCTTCAATTCTTGGACAGCTTGTAATCCCAATTGCAATCCCTAAGACACCATGCCTATGCGAGACTGTGGAAAACACACTCCTGATAATTGTTGGACAGCGACAAACCGCTGACAATCGTCAGCAGAAAACCGATCCTTACTCGCCACTTTGTTGCAGGAGTTTGGCCACGAGGGCTGTCCAGCCTGTCTGATGGCTGGCACCAATGCCGGCGCCGTTGTCTCCGTGGAAATATTCATAAAACAAGACGAGGTCTCTCCAATGGGGATCCGTTTGAAACTTCCCAGCACCACCGTGCACCGGCCGGTGACCGTTTTCTCCTTGCAGGAAGATACGGTTCAACCGACGGGAAATTTCAGCGGCCACTTCCCATAGGGTCATCATTTGTCCCGAGCCGGTGGGGCATTCAACCTGATACTCGCATCCAAGATAGTGGTGGAATTTCTGTAACGACTCAATCAGGAGATAATTTACAGGAAACCAAATCGGACCGCGCCAGTTGGAGTTACCGCCAAATAACGGCGAGCTGGATTCGGCCGGCTCATAATCGACGCGGTGCACGTGCCCGTCGACTTGAAGCATGTACGGATTGTCGAGATGATATCGAGAGAGCGCCCGGATGCCGTAGGGTGAGAGAAACTCCTTTTCATCCAACATCACTTTCAAGATGCGGCGCAGCCGCTCCCGGCCCACGATAGAGAGCAGTCGACGCTCCCCCATCCCGGGTCTGCGCATGGAAGCCAGATTAGTGGTCAGATCGCGACGGTAAGTGGTAAACCATTCCAACCGTCTCTTAAATCCAGGAAGACGGTCTAACATTTCCGGCTCTAAAGTTTCAACCGCGAACAGTGGGATCAGTCCTACCATGGAACGCACTTTCAAAGGATAATTCGTCCCTTCGGAAAGATGGAGCACGTCATAGAAGAAACCATCCTCCTCATTCCACATTTCGATGCCATCATTTCCACGGTGATTCATGGCATACGCAATGTAGACAAAGTGCTCCCAAAACTTGCTGGCCACGTCCTCGTAGGAAGGATCTTCGTGAGCCAACTCCATGGCAATCGCCAGTAAATTCAGGGCATACATGGCCATCCAACCCGTGCCGTCAGACTGCTCGATATGCCCTCCGGTTGGGAGAGGAGCGCTTCGATCAAAGACACCGATATTATCCAAGCCCAGGAAGCCGCCCTGAAAGATGTTTTTGCCCTCTGCATCCTTTCGGTTGACCCACCAAGTGAAGTTGAGCAAAAGCTTTTGAAAGACACGCTTCAGGAAATCGATATCTCCCTTCCCGCACCGCTTTTTTTCAATCTTGTAGACGCGCCAGGCAGCCCAGGCGTGCACTGGCGGATTGACGTCCCCATAGGACCATTCGTAAGCCGGTAACTGGCCATTGGGATGCATATACCATTCCCGTAACATCAAGAGGAGCTGCTCTTTGGCAAAGTCAGAATCGACCAAAGCCAGGGGCACACAGTGGAACGCCAAGTCCCAGGAGGCATACCAAGGGTATTCCCACTTGTCAGGCATGGAAATGACATCGGCGTTATAGAGGTGTGTCCACTCGTGATTACGGCCATGGTATCGTTCCAGCGCCGGGACTGGCTCCCGTTCATCCCCTTCCAACCAATCCTTCACAACATAGTGATAGAACTGCTTCGACCAAAGCAGGCCCGCAAATCCTTGACGCATGACTTGTATAGCGTCGGGAGATAAGCCAGCAGGGGTGACGGTTCTGTAGAACTCTTCCGCTTCCTGCTGGCGTAGAGCAAAGATCCGGTCGAAATCTTTTTTGAGCAGGGCTCCTTCAGAGTCAGAGAAGGTCGGAAGGGTCAGGCGAAGTCGAACGATAGCTGATTTGCCTGGTTTGATCGACATGGGATAGGCAACAGCCATCTTAGTTCCAAACTGATCCGGATTAACTGCTTCCTGAATGCCGTGAACGATGTAGTCATTGATGCCGTCCTTGGTAAATCTGGAGTTATTCTCCGTGTTATAGAGCCGGCGGCAGTTCGTCTCATTTTCGGTGAAGAGCAATTCCGGAGACCCTTCGCAGTAGAGACGGCGTTCACCCATCACGGGATGCGTAATGGCAATTGCCGTCAGGCGCGAGTCTATTAGTCTGGAAAGGATTGGCTTTGCCTCTCGACTATTCCAACTCCAGGTATTGCGGAACCAGAGCGTGGGCAGAAGATGCAAGTGGGCAGTCTCGGGGCCACGATTGATGGCACTGATTTTGACCAGAATGTCTTCCACGCCGCCTTTGGCGTATTCAACAAAAACATCGAAATAACGGTCTTCCTCGAAGACTCCGGTGTCACTGAGTTCGTACTCCTGACTTCGTCGGTCGCGACGGCCATTTTCTTCGACCAGTTGCATATAAGGGAAAGCAGCTTGAGGGTATTTATAGAGATATTTCATGTAGGAATGCGTAGGAGTGCTGTCTAAGTAAAAGTAGTACTCCTTTACATCTTCCCCATGATTCCCTTGACTTCCCGTCAAGCCAAAAAGACGTTCCTTGAGAATGGAATCTTTCCCATTCCAAAGAGCCAGGGAAAAACAGATGTACTGATGCCTGTCTGAAATCCCGGCCAAACCGTCTTCATTCCAGCGGTATGCCTTGGAACGCGCCTGGTCGTGCGGGAGATAGTTCCAGGCATCACCATTTGGACTGTAATCTTCCCGGACGGTTCCCCAAGCCCGTTCGCTGAGATAGGGCCCCCAGCGCTTCCAGTGCGCTTTCCGTTCTTCTGAGGCCTGCAGTCTTTTCTCTTCTTCAGTCACGATGGATTCTCCTGTCAGACAAACCCAACCCTGCACCTCTCTGTTGGAAGAGAATTAAGATAAATCCATTCATGTAGAGAATGCAAGTGAGAGCCACATTCACCATCGTATAGATAAAGTCTTGTGCTTCGGTGACAAGAGCAGCAACACGTGTCGAGAGCCAATGTCCTCTTGTTGCGCGGCGTGATCGAGTCTATTTCCTGTAATTAAAGACTAGTTGCGTTCGCCTTCCACTTCTAAATATACTTTCTCCCTTCGTTTCCCCTGACTAGGACGTTTCCCTTAAACCTTGCTTCATCATAACTGTAGACACACAACCGAAGGAGAGGTGTTATGAAAAGGAAAACTGCAGTAACCGCGGGTTTGATGTTCATCCTCGCCGGGTTTGGTGGGTTGATTTCCTGTAAGACAGCTCAAACACCGGAAGAGGCGCAGCGGTCCGGCCAAGCTGGCCAGGCCACGACCGAGCAGCCGCCGCAGCGCAACCCCGATCGCAACGCCTACTTCGGTGAGGAACACATCCACACCAGCTGGTCGGTGGACGCCTGGGTGATGGGCAACCGCATCACCGGACCTGACGACGCCCTCAAGTATGCTCAGGGCCAAACCATCAAGCATCCCATGGGCTACGACATCAAGATCGACACGCCCATGGACTTCATGGGTGTGACCGACCACTCCGAGTACGTCGGCGTCACCAAGGAAGCGAACACCCCGGGTTCGGCGATCAGCAAGATGCCGGAAGCGCAGCCCTTGATCCTCAAGGACCCCAACAACCCGGCGGAGCAGCAGAAGGTCTTCCTGTATCTCCTCTCTCTCACCAGCCGGCCTCCGATCAAGGCCTTCATGACACCGGAAGTGGCGGGCACCGTCTGGAAGGAAAACGTCAAGATCGCCGAGGAGAACAATCATCCGGGCAAGTTCACCGCGTTCTGTTCTTACGAGTGGACCTCCATGCCCAACAACCGCAACCTGCATCGCAACATCTTCTTCCGCGACTGCACCAATGTGCCGGCGATGCCCTTCAGCTCCATGGATTCCAACCATCCCGAGGACCTCTGGAAGTGGATGGACACCCAGCGCAAGGCCGGCAACGAGTTGTTGGCCATTTCGCATAACGCCAATGTGAGCGACGGCTGGATGTATCCCGTCGACCTCGACAGCTTCGGCAGGCCCATCGATGCGGCCTGGGCAGCCTCCCGCGACCGCAACGAGCGCCTGGTCGAAATCAAGCAGATCAAGGGGCAGTCCGAGACCCATCCCTTGTTGTCTCCCACCGACGAATTCGCCAACTACGAGATCTTCAGTGGCCTGCTCGGTCTTCCGCCAGACGTCGGCCGCATTGATCACATTCACGGCAGCTTCGCCCGCCAGGCCTACAAGGACGGCATAGCCATGCAGGACACCCGCGGCTACAACCCCTACAAGTTCGGCATGGCCGGCGGCTCCGACTCCCACAACACCGGCAGCCCTTACCGTCAGGACAATTTCTATGGTGGACACGCCGAGGCGGACGGAACCGTTGAGAGGCGCCTGGCTGGGGTCATGCTGGGAAACACCATCGATGTGCGCCTGGAGAACCCGGGCGGACTGACCGGCGTGTGGGCCGAGGAAAACACCCGCGCCTCCCTCTGGGACGCCATGTATCGCAAGGAAACCTTCGGCGTCAGCGGCCCGCACATCAAAGTGCGCTTCTTCGGCGGTTGGGGCTACAACAACGACATCCTGAACGCCAGGGACTGGGTACACCAGTCCTATGCGAACGGCGTCCCCATGGGCGCCGACCTGCCTCCGATGAAGGGCATGGCTCCGACGTTCGTTGTCTGGGCGGTGAAAGACCCGACATCCGGCAATCTCGACCGCATCCAGATCATCAAGGGCTGGACCAAGAACGGCCAGAGCTTCGAGAAGATCTTCGACGTGGCCTGGTCCGGCGACCGCAAGGCCAATAAGTGGTCGGGCAGGGTTCCGGCGATCCAGAGCACCGTGGACCTGGAGAAAGCCACCTACACCAACACCGTCGGTTCGACGGAACTCAAGACAGTCTGGACCGATCCCGAGTTTGATGCCAGCCTGCATGCGTTCTACTACGCCCGCGTGCTGGAGATCCCCACGCCGCGCTGGACCCTCATTCAGGCAGTGAAGGCCGGGGTTCCGCCGCCCGACGTGGTGCCGCTCACCGGCCAGGAGCGCGCCTGGAGTTCGCCCATCTGGTACACCCCGAGCGCTGAGGCGCGCAAGAATGCGCCCGCCGGCATGACGGTGGCCGACCTCAAGACAGAAAGGCGCAACCGCGCTGGGTGACGCCCAACTCAAGGCGCTCGTCGTGGGCAAAGCCTTCTGGGTGCGCAATAACGTGACCGGTGAGCAGTTCAGCGTCAGCTACACTGCCGAAGGTCAGAGCAACGTCTGGCATGTTGGCAGGAGCGCCACAACCCCGAGCAGCGTCGGCAACCCGGTGCGCGACGGCTACCAGGGAACCACCACGCCGTACAAGATTGAGAACGGCAAAGTGGTGACAACGATTTCCCAGGATCCCTTTGCGGTCACGGTCTACAAACTGGGCGACACCTATTACGGCGCACGCAGCAACGAATTCGGCTATGCCAACTACGAGATGATTCCGACGCCGCAGATCGTCATCAATCCGCTTGACGGCAATGATCAACCAGTTCTCGATTGAGCTGGGGCTGACGGAACAACAGAAACAGCAGATCGTCCCCTTCCTGAAGCAGGAGGCGCCGAAACTGGAGGCGCTGAAGAAGAACACCTCTCTCAGGCCATTGCAGAAGGTGGAGCAGTTGAAGCAAATCGCAGCGCGAAGTCGATGCCAAAATCACGCCTCTCCTGGATCCGGCAGCAACAGCAGAAGTTCCAGGCGATACGCGAAGAGCACCGGCGTGAGTTGATAGAGAAGATGGCGAGCCAGGTGATGCAGAAGGTGGAAAGCGAGATAAAGCAGAAGCTGTAGAGCCAGAAGTAAGAAAGAATCGCTGGGCTGGCCGGCAGCGCTTTAGTTTTGCGATTCTTGCGTGCGATCCGGAAGCACGTTCGCTTGGATGATCGCGTACAAGTTCAACCAAGACGGCTCTGCTCGATATCAATTCTGCAGGCTGACTCGCCGGGCAAAGACAAGGAATCCAACTAGCTGCCGACTTCTCCGGCGCGTTCAACAGCACCATTCGCAATTATTGGCCAAAAGAAGATGCATTGAACGGCAACTACAAGAATCCGCCGATCAAGAAGGTGCAATAAAGGAATGTCTGACGGAGCCTGGCTTAGCCAAGGAAGACGCCTACCTGACTATTAATCGAGCAGTGTTGGAGGGCATAACTTCCGTGTTCTCTCCTCGCCCGCAGTCGGGGAGAGGGATCGGGGGTGAGGGGCGCGGTTAGCCCTAGGTGTCCTACTTCCGCACCTATTATAATCAGACTTCTTAAAAAGATTGAATCTAGGAAGGTCCAATGAAAAAGATCCTCATGCTCGCGGCATTGGCCGAAGCGGGCACGGGAGTGATTTTGCTCGCCTATCCACCAATCGTCGTCCGGCTGCTGTTCGACACAGAACTCGTCGGTGCCAGCGTTATCATGAGCCGCCTCGCGGGCATTGCTCTGATCGGATTGGGGGCCGCCTGCTGGCCGGCTAACCCTACAGTGCGGGCGTTTTACGGGATGGTGACCTATAGCTCGCTCGCCATGCTGTACCTTATTTACATCGGCGTCCGCGGAGAAGTGGTTGGGTTGCTATTGTGGCCGGCAGTTGTGGTCCATGCGATCCTCGTCGTTGTTCTCTGCCGCGCGCGAATCAAAGAAGAAAAGACGCCGGCGGCATAAGGACTTGAACTGATGATTTGCCGTCTTTGCTTGGCAGCTTTTGAATTCCCCTCTCGGGAGGGGAGAGAGGGCTCGCAGAGCCCTCAGGGGTGGGTTTGAGCTCAGGTTGCATTCAAGACCGACCCACCCCTACCCCCTCCGTCGGAGGGGAATCAATAGTCTTCTCCTCAGCCTAAGAGGGGCGGTCGCTAGTGCAACGAGCTGCTGACCTGAGGGAAAGCGGTAGCAAGCTACCGCACTCCAAAATTGATAAGTTCTCACGTATGGTGGTGAACGGGGAGTCAAGACTTCGCTCAGGATCTGGTTGAGTTTACATTCTTCATAGTGACCAGTTGCTTGCTGCGCCCTCAACTCTAAGTATACTTTTTCGTCAGTTTTCCCCTGACGGAACCGTTCCCATTTATACGTGAACACAATTTTCCGTCGACTAAGAACCGAAAGAGAGAACATATGAAAGCGAAAGCATGCCTAGTGGTGGCATTAGTCGCTGATACTTGCGATCACGCTGGGTATTAGTGCGGTGTTCTGCGCAGGAGAAAAATCCAGAGCGTAATGCCTATTTCGGCAGATCTGCATCTGCACAGCGGATATTCCATGGATGCCTTCGCCTTCGGCACCAGGACCACGCCTGAGGACTCATACAAATATGCGATGGGTGAAACCGTGAAATACATGGGAAAGCCTCAAAAGCGAATCGCGCCGCTCGACTTCCTTGCCGTAACCGACCACGGCGAGTATCTGGGAGTAGTGCGCGACACGATTGATCCCAATGGCCCATTCGCGAAGTCCGAGTGGTACACCATCATGACCAACCCCAATCCCAAGGTATCGGGCGAAGCGTTTCAGAAAATCGCCCGACTTTGACCGTCGTCAACAAGCCTCTGCCGGAGTTCAACGACCCCAAAACTGCTGCGCTCCGCATGGGAGAAATACGCGGCGATCTCTGACAAGTACTACAAGCCCGGGAAGTTCACGACATTCGTGGGATTTGAGTGGACGTCGGCCCCACAGTTCCAGAACCTGCATCGCTGCGTGATCTTCGCCAATAAAGGGCCGGAGATGCCGTTCTCGGCGTTCGACTCGCAAGATCCGGAAAAGCTTTGGGAATATCTGGAAGCACCAACGCAAGCAGGGAATCGACGTCATTGCAGTGCCCCACAACGCCAACGTCAGCAACGGCCTGATGTTCAGCACCGCGCGACATGTCGGGCAAGCCGATTACCCGCGATTACGCCGAGCGCCGCATGGCAAACGAACCACTCGCCGAGATTATTCAGGCCAAGGGCCAGAGCGACACGAGTCCGGCGCTTTCACCCACTGACGAATTCGCCAACTTCGAGATGTTCCCCTATCTGATTGGCACCAGATGTCAAGGCAAAGTCCGCAACCGGGAGCTATCTGCGTCAGGCTTACGGCGTAGGACAGGAGCAGCAGGCCAAGCTGGGCGTCAATCCGTTCAAGTACGGCATCGAGGCCGGGACCGACTTCCACTCCGGTATTTCGTCCACTGAGCCGAGCAACTATCCGGGCTCGCACGGCAACCAGGACAATGATCCTAAAACCGTGATCACCTCTACTACTTCGGTCAGCGGGGAACCCCTGACCGCTCTCAGTTCAGCCGGACTCACCGGAGTCTGGGCCGAGGAGAACACCCGCGAATCCATCTTTGCGGCGTTAAAGCGGAAGGAGACATTCGGCACGTCCGGAACCCGAATCAAGGTTCGCATGTTTGCCGGTTGGAATTATCCCAAGGACATGACCAAACAGGCAGATTGGGTAAAAGCTGCATACAATGGCGGCGTGTCCATGGGTGGCGACCTTACAGCAACGTCAGGATCAGCTGTTCCAACGTTCGTCGTTCACGCCATCAAAGACCCCAACAGCGGCAATCTCGATCGCGTTCAGATCATCAAGATTTCGACCAGGGATGGTAAGAGCAAGGAAACCGTTTACGACGTCGTTTGGAGCGGGGACCGCAAGGCCGATCCAAAAACCGGCAAGGTCCCAGCCGTTGGCAATACGGTTGACGTGAAGACCTCCACGTACACGAACTCAATCGGCGCAGCCGAATTGGCCGTTATGTGGAGGGATCCATCGTTCGATCCGAAAGCTTATGCGACATACTATGCGCGGGTCCTGGAAATACCAACTCCACGGTGGTCTACCTATTGGGCCGCCGAGCTGAACCTGCCTCCCAACCCAAACGTCGCGGCCACTGTGCAGCAGCGTGCCTGGACGTCGCCCATTTGGTACGCTCCGGCAAAGCCATAGGAGTTGTTTATTGAGTGAGTGAAATTTCTGTAGGCATCGTTCCAGATAAGCATGATTCCGACTCGGAATCTAGGCCGAAGAGTTCCGTCGTTCCTTTCCTTATGCGCTGGCTGCGCGAGCCGCTCCTGCACTTTCTACTCCTCGGGGTCGCGCTGTTCGCTGTTTACGCTACTTGCATCGCGGCCGCGGCGGAGTCGAATCGTCCCGGCAGATTATTCTGAGCCTCGATGAACTTCGGCAGATGGACATGTACTTCGAGTCGCAATGGCATCGCCAGCCGACTCCGGCTGAGTTCCAAGCGATGGTCGAGGACAAGGTGCGCGAGGAGGTCCTTTACCGCGAAGGTATTGCGATGGGCCTCGACAAAGACGACACCATCGTCAAGCGCCGCATGGCGCAGAAGATGCAGTTCCTCGCCGAAGACGTGGCCGCCGCTCACGAACCTTCCACGGCGGAGCTCAAGGCCTGGTTCGACAAAAACAAAGACAAGTTTGCCCTGCCGGGCCGCTACAGCTTCCGCCATCTTTACTTCTCACCCGACAAGCGCGGCAAGAATGCGCAGGAAGATGCCGCCAAGGTACTGGCCAAAATCGCCAGCCAGCCGGAAGACTCGAAACTGGCAGCATCCCTCGCCGATCCATTCATGTTCCAGAATTATTACGGTGACCGCACTCCCGAGGCGATCGCCAAGGAGTTCGGTCCGCCGTTCGCGATGACCCTGCGAGAAGCTGAAGCCCGGTTCATGGCAGGGGCCGGTTGAGTCCGGCTACGGCTGGCATTGTGTATTCGTCGATACCGTGATCCCAGGCCGCATTCCCGCTTTTGAAGAAGTCGAGCCGGATGTAAAGACCGCCTGGCTGGGGGAACAGAAAGCTCAGGCCTGGAAGAAAGCCTATGATGCGATGCGCGCCAAATACATCGTGCTTCTACCTGCGCCTCCCGCGAAGGAATCGGCGCAGCCCACCTCTCCTCCACCTCCCCTCAAGAAGCAGGTTCCCGCCCCATCCGGTGAGGGACCGCTGTGAGCGGCGAACGCCGGAGCAACGTCAGATGCGGATCCGGGATGCGAGATGCGGCAAATGGGTTGCGATGAAAAAAAATGGAAGAACAGAGGACGAGATTCGAGAGTTGAGGTCCGAGATACGGGATGCCAGATGACGTAAATGCAAGAAGCATGAAATCGAGGAGCAGGAGCTCGAATCGCGTATTCGAGCCTTTCATTCTGTATCCCGAATCCGTATCTTGCATTTCGCATCTCGCATCCTTTGCGCATCTGGCCAGCATCTAGCGGTCTCGCTATCTCTATCCCATACCTCCTGTCTCTAATCATTCCTTTGCTATTGTGTCCCCTGCCTTTGCCCACGAAGCACGCCCTGCTTACCTGGAGATCAAGGAAACCGAGCCCGATCAGTTCAGCGTCCTCTGGCGCACACCGGTTCTTGCAGGTATGCGTCTGCCCATCCTTCTGAAATTGCCTGACGACTCGAAGAACCTGAAGGAGCCCACCGTCCAGGAATTGGCGGATTCCCTCGTGGAGCGCCGATGGGTGAATGCCGGGCCGAATGGGCTGGCCGGAAAGCGGATCGAATTCGTTGGGCTGCAAGCGACAATCACCGATGTCGTGGTCCGCGTTGAGATGCTCGACGGCAGGAAATGGACAACCATCGTTCACCCTTCGCAACCATGGGTGGAGCTTGCCGCTTCGCAAACCAGGCTGGGTGTGATGGGCACCTACATCGTGCAGGGTATCCGGCACATCCTCTTCGGCGCCGATCATCTGCTCTTCGTGCTTGGTCTGCTGCTGATCGTGAAAGATCGCTGGATGCTACTGAAGACGGTCACGGCCTTCACCGTGGCGCACAGCATCACCTTGGCCATAGCGACCCTGGGCTATGCCGAGGCGCCGGTAGTTCCTTTGAATGCCGCAATCGCTCTGAGCATTCTTTTCCTGGGACCGGAGATTGTGCGTTCCTGGCGCGGGGAGACCAGCTTCACGATCCGCCATCCTTGGGTGGTGGCTTTTGCATTTGGGCTGCTGCATGGCTTCGGGTTTGCCAGCGCGCTCACGAGTGCCGGTTTGCCGCGAACGGAGTTGCCGCTCGCGCTGGTGAGCTTCAATGTTGGTGTAGAGCTCGGGCAACTTGGTTTCATCCTGCTGGTCCTGGCGCTGGAACGTTCTTTCTCTATACTCGAAGTCCGTTGGCCACGGTGGGCTCAGGCACTTCCTGGATACGCCGTGGGTGGGCTCGGCGCATTTTGGACTATTCAAAGAGTGGCGGTGATGATTACAGGATGATGCGATGCGAGATCCGAGATGCGGGGATGCGGGATGCGAGAGAATGCGAGTTGTGAAAAGCGAAATCTCGACATCCTGAATCCCGGATCACGTACCCCGTATCAGGCTTCTTATTAAATTATGAGCTACAGAACACTTGAGATTTGGCAACTGGCTCGCGACTTATCGATTGAGATTCATCACATGACGTTGGAGTCGTTGCCGAGGCTGGAAATGTATGAAGAAGCGTCTCAAATTCGCCGCTCAGCTAAATCCATCAGATCCAATATTGTCGAAGGATATGGGAGGCGAAGGTACAAGTTGGAGTTCGTGCGCTTTTTGACCTATGCACACGCCTCATGCGATGAGACAATTGATCACCTTGAAACCCTGCACGAAACTGGATCTCTCGCGGAAGACGCTTTGTATGAGCGGCTTCATCAAAAGCTGAACCATTTAGGTGGAAAACTCAACCACTTCATTCAAGGTGTGGAGTTGCAGCACCGTTCGGTTCGGGAGGATAGCGCCGAGTACAAGCGAGATGAAGAAGAGTGACGGATATGATATGGGTTAATAAGCGATGGGAGATACGAGATACGAGATGGAAGATGCGAAATACCGTATAGAAAATGTAAGTGGCCGTGCGCGAGTACCTGAAATCTCGTATCCCGCATCCCGCATCTCGTATCCCGCATCTCGTTTCTCGTATCCCGCATCTCGTTTCTCGCATCTCGTTCTCGTATCCCGCATCTCGTTTCTCGTATCAAGTATCTTGCCTCCATCATTGTGATTCTTTTCGCGTTCTGGCCCGTCTCTGTATTTGCGCATACGCAAAAAGGCGAGGCCGCCGGCTTTCTGACCGGCTTTCGTCATCCCATCTCGGGGATGGACCATGTGCTGGCAATGGTCGCCGTGGGCCTTTGGGGCGCACAGCTCGGAGCTCCCGCAGTGTGGCTACTGCCGGTTGCGTTTCCCTTGGTGATGGCGATGGGAGGAATGCTCGCGCTCATGGGCGTACCATTACCCGGCATTGAATACGGGATTGCCGCATCCGCTATCTTACTCGGCTCCGCTGTGATGTTTGAGATCCGCCCGCCTCTGGTAGTGGCTGCCCTAATGGTTGGATTCTTCGCCATTTTCCATGGGCACGCCCACGGCACCGAACTCCCGCCGGGCCAAAGTGCCCTGCTCTACAGCATGGGCTTCGTGATTGCGACGGGTTGTTTGCACGCGGTGGGAATCAGTATCGGAGCGGTCCATCGATGGGTGTGGGGACAAAGATTGCTGCGGCTTGCCGGTGCCCTAGTCGCAGTGGGTGGTGTCTTCTTCATGTGGAGAGCGTTCGCATGAAACGATCTCGTGTTCCTGTTTTCTGCGCAGTCTTGTTGGCTTTCGCCATGTGTCCGCTTACGGCGGAAGCTCATCTGAATTCCACGGGCATGGGCCCACTCTACGATGGCCTTATGCACTTCTTGATGAGCCCGGAGGACTTCGTGCCAGCGCTGGCGTTAGCGCTCTTGGTGGGTCTGCGTGGGACGGCGTACGGACGGCGGGCACTGTTTACGCTTCCAACGGCGTGGCTATTCGGCGGTCTTATCGGAACAGGCGCAGCCGCTAGAATTGGCAGTCCCGTGGTATCAGCAGTATGGTTTATCCTCCTCGGTGTGCTGCTCGCCTCGGACGCAAGCTTTCGTTGGGGAGTCGCCTCGAACGCCAAGCTTTCGTTGCGGGCGATCACCGCATTGGCTGTCTTGCTTGGGGTCTACAATGGCTACCTCAACGGCACCGGAATGGGACAGTTCGACATTGCCGCCATTGCTTTACTTGGATTAGCTTTCACAGTGTTTGCTCTCGTGGCGTTGGCTGCAGCGTTTGTGGTGCGATTGCGAGCGGAGTGGGGACGAATCGCCATGCGGGTCGTGGGTAGTTGGATTGCAGCAAGCGGCTTGCTCATGCTCGGTTGGGCGATTCGCGGAGGTTGAGGCGACTTGCATTTCTGCCACACATCTCATGGCACCATGCCGTGCGAAATCTTTCAATAACTTGTGATCCACCCCTCACTTGAGCTTTCACCGCTACACGCACACTCCCCAAAAAAATATTCTAAGAAAACTCAAACTGGCGAAGTTGGGCTAATCGTTGTGTTACGGCCTACTCGGAAACTAACACCTGCTCGAATGGGCCACCATTTCAAGTTTCGAGTGTTGAAACCTGTTCAGAACAGCAATCAAACCTGGCCCCCCCATATAAGATAAGCTTCGCTTTCCATGAATCTGGCAATCCGCCTATTCATGACAATTCCTAAGAGGACATTTGGGCGAGGCCCAGGATGCCCCATAGACGTGAATATTCGCCGTGTAGAGCAGCCCAAGAATCAATTGGTCGTTACCGTTGGGTCAATTTTTACGTTACTGTGACAATTTTTTACATAAGTGTGACAACCAGCAAGCCATGTCCTAGTAGGGTTCTTGGAATTCCGTGGATGATTTCCGCTAGCTCCTGACTTGAAAGTAGAACTGTGTGTCTTGCGCCGGGAGGCATGTGCGATCGGTTGCCAGTGCAAGTCCGGAGAAAGGGTTTGAATATCTCTACTTCGATGGAGGTGTCACCGTGAAGATGGCCGTGGTTTTTATACTCATGCTAGTTTCCTTGCCTGTGTTTGCCCAGAGTAATTATGCGGAACTGAGCGGCACTGTTCTGGACCCCGGGCGGGGCGCCATCGTTGGTGCTAGCATCCAGCTAACTTCAGTCTCAACCCTTGCAGAGCGGACCGCGAGCACTAACGTGCACGGGATCTTTCAGATTCCAGGCTTGCCCCCTGGCGAGTACAAATTACTCGTCAAGGCGCTGGGATTTGCAGAGACCAATCAGTCCTTTCGGCTCGAGGTCGGACAAAGGCTAAGCCTTGACCTGACCCTCAAACTGGACTCTGTTGCTAAAGCCATTGAAGTTACCGGGGGCGCAGAACCGATAGCCAAGACAGACGCGAGTGTCGGCGAGGTCATCGAACCCACCTCCATTTCAAACCTCCCGCTCAACGGCCGGATGTTGATTGATTTGGTTTTAACAGTTCCGGGGGCCCATGTCAGCCATGGAGCCCAAGCTGGCGACATGAGTTCACTCTACTGGCGCCCCGGCCAGCGCTCGGCCGTCAGCATCGGAGGCAACCGCCCCAATGCAAATTATTTTCTTCTTGATGGTACGACCAACACTGATCCTACTTTTAACACGCTAAACTTGAGCCCGTCGCCTGATGCGGTGCAAGAGTTCAAAGTCCAGACTGGGAGTTATTCTGCAGAAATGGGTGGGGCTGGCGGCGGGCAGATCAACATTGTCACAAAATCTGGGACGAATCAATTCCATGGGACTGTTTACGACTTCTTGCGAAACGGGGCGCTCGATGCCCATACATTCAACGACATGGGTTCGAAGTTTCTGGTTCAGAACAACTTCGGAGGGGCCCTTGGCGGTCCTATCATCCACAACAAGACATTCTTTTTTATGAGTTATGAGGGGTTGAGGCTTTCGAAGGCGGACACCATGATTGATACGGTTCCTACAGAAATGGAGACCATGGGTGATTTCAGCATGAGCGGTGTTACGATCTACAACCCGTTCAGTTCTCACCCCAACCCGAACTACGATCCCAAAAAGCCGATTAGTCCTTCTAATCCGCAGATTTTGCGCGACACGTTCCCCGGCAACGTGATCCCATCAAACATGATTAATCCTGCAACTGCTCAATTCCTCGCGAAATATGTGCCTCGTCCCAACATGGACATGGGAATGAATGGCTGCGATGGAATGACAATGATGGGCCAGCCCACAGTCATAGGGGCGGGCGTTGACTGCAATAACTATACCGACACTCGTAATGAGCATCACCTCACTGACCAAGGCATGATCCGGATTGATCAAATGTTCAGCCAAAACGATAACTTGTGGTTCCGTTACTCCCTGAGTGGTGAGAATGGCTTCACGCCCCAAAATCTGCCTGGCTTCGGTGCGATCCATGACAATTTTGCCCAACAAGGTAGCATCGGATGGAACCACGTCATGAGCCCAGTGATGGTGAACATGGCGGCAATCAGCATTTCGCGGCTTTCAATGCACCGCTCTTCGGAAAATAGCGAAAGCAACGATATCGTCAGTGAGCTGGGGATTAAAGGAATCGGTTACGGGGGGAGGGGGCATATGGTGCACCCTACTTCAATTTGCAAGGTTATTCCCCAATGGGTGATTCTTATATTGCGACTCCCATGCATGCCTGGGATACGATCCTGGAAGCCCGCGACGTGTTGACTTGGCAGCGCGGTCGTCACGGGCTCAAATTTGGTGGAAGCTTCCGTTATTTTATATGGCCAATGTGGGGGTTTTTTCAGAATCGCGGATACTATCAGATGACCAACGGCTACACGACTCAAACTGCTACTAACGATGGTACCGGCTCAGCATTAGCCAGTTTCCTTCTGGGACTGCCTGCAGTCAAGCAACGCCAGGCTGGCATTCCCCAGATGCAGCTTCGCCAATGGTATGCCGACGGCTTTGTACAGGATAGTTTCCGGCTGTCGGGGAGCACCACTTTAGAAATGGGGCTGCGCTATGAATACATGAGCCCGCTGACCGACATCCGGTATACTAATAGTAATCTCGACTTCCAGGACGGGAAGCCGGATGCGTTTATAGGCGGACAACTCGGCTACCCCACAGGCCTGAGATATTCCAACAAGCTGAACTTCGCTCCGCGCTTTGGCGTCTCCCACTATCTACCAAGCCACGGAACCGTACTTCACGCAGCCTTCGGCATCTTTTACACACCGGTCGATATGAACACATGGTGCAACCAGCGCCACAACGTTCCCTATGTGTTCCCCGAAACCCAACAAGCCGACAACTTCACCCCGCCTGCCACGCTGGTTGCTTCCGGGTTTAACTTCGGCCAGCCGGTCCTAGGTTTGACAACAGTGAGTTTTGCCTCGATGGATCTGCACGGTCCGCCACAATACATCGAGCAATGGAGTGCTTCAGTCGAGAAAAGCCTTGGTAATCTGACAACACTTGAGATCGGATACCTGGGGAGCCATGGACTCCACCTTCAACGAGCGCACCTCGTTAACAATGCTCTACCCGGTCCTGGCCCCATTGGTCCCCGACGGCCGTTCAGAACAGTAAGCTTCTTGCCTGGAACGGTGCTCCCTACCGACATTACAGTTCTGAGTACTACGTTTCCTGTGAGTACCATCAATATTCTGGAAAACTCAGCCCGGAGTTGGTACAACGCCGGTTATGTCAACGTTCGCCGCCGTTATGCGGATGGTTTTACATTTTTGGCTAATTACACCTGGTCCAAGAACTTGACGGACGCCCCGGACTTTCGTTCCCCTATGTTTGAATCCTCAATTCCCCAGAATAACAATAACTTGATTGGCGAAAAAGGACTGGGTTGCGATGTGCGTCATCGATTCGCTCTCAGCGCCGTCTATAATATTCCTCAGATTAATGGCTCTCAGGCAGTCCGAATACTAAGCCGCAATTGGCAAGTAGCGACCATCTATCAAGTTCAAACCGGATTCCCGTTCACTATTTCGGTATTTGGTGACACGGCAAACTCCGGTACAGTGCTTGGAGAGAATCCCATTCGCGCCAACTACACGGGACAACCTGTGTTCGGACCGAACACCGGCAATGCTGACGCGTGGTTTAACCCATCGGCGTTCGCGACACCCGCGGCCTTCACGTTTGGAAATTTAGGGCGGAACACGGTCTACGGGCCGGGCATGCAAACGCTTGATATGGCGGTGGCTCGCGAATTTGGAACCAGTGAACGATTTCGCTTCCAAATTCGGGCTGAATTTTTCAATACGCTGAACCAAGTGAATCTCGGCACACCCAACCGCTTCGTGAATACACCGCAGTTCGGTACGATCACTGAAGCCGCCACTCCGGGTCGGCAGATTCAGCTCAGTGCACGGTTTTCATTTTAGAGTCAACCAATGCTCAAAAGACTCAGTTGAACGGCGAAGGGGACAAGTGTCTGAATTCGTGAGTCTCCCTATGGACATGCCGTCCGGAGTACCGACTACTGCTCTTTTTCATACGAGCTTAGCATCGGATGAGTGATGATTCCCCTCCTGCAACCCTCGAACTTGCTCCTGGTCCCTTCTCTGGAACCCCTGAGGATTCCGCGTGGTTTAGAATCGGCCCTGCCTCGAAGCAAAAGACTGAGAGAGCCGTTAGTTGAAGCTACCGGTCTTCTAATGGTGACCTCCCCTGATTACTCGCCAACACAAGCTTTCGTGCCCGCTTGACTCCTCGCTCGAATCAAGTCTTCGCTGCAGCAAGCTCGCATCATGGAAGACGAGGATTGGATTATTCAAAAGATTGGGCCGAAGTTTGAAAACTCCGGAGAATTTCCGGATGGGCCTTTCAACACCTTGAAGCTCTTCGGCACAACTCTTGTCTCCAACTGAAAGCTTTGTCCCACACGTTTGGCCTCATCCCACAATTATTACCACGGTTGTTCTTCGCACCTGAAGATTAAGGAATCAGCACGAGCAGTGTCGCGGAAACTACGCTCGCCAGAAGCATGAGCGTAAGGGTCGGCTTGACAAACATCCAGACATGAATGCAGAAATACGGCCCCTCCAAATATTTTTGGGATGGATAGAACGCCCGTACCCGTATCAACTTTTGAGGCTATGATTTGATTCTGATCTGCGGCGAAAAGGGTAGAATTATCGGCGGCAATCCTTTCGCTCGTGGTCAAATGGAAAATCTATCAGTAGGAAAGGGTGAGACCTGGGGGAGTTCTGGGCTCCCCCAAGTTTTAAGGAGCCGGATGCTGTGGTCTGGAGTTGAAAATCAGTTCGGCTTCAACAATTCTTCATGCTTCGTTTGGCCTTGCCGTCATCCATCTTCACTTCATGATCACTCCGCAGGCAATTCGGTCCCCTGCATTGCCCGTAGGATCGGTCATTTCGTCGTCTGCTTTCTCATGGATGATAATTGCAGTACCCCCTTCATGAAAAAGGGAGTTTGAACCCGCAGTTAGAGTTACTCGCTTGTTCAGTATCATTAACTTCCCCTTGCCATTCTTGCCGACCGTGATGTTAGGCATGTCACCGGCATGGGGACCAGAAGGATTCTTCGAGCCATGTTTCATGTTCTGGGGGTTGAGGTGCCCACCAGCCGATTTAAAATCGGGCGGATCACATTTGCCTACCGTGTGGATGTGAAAAGCGTGCGTGCCGGGTGGCAGACTGAATACCTTAAGGGAAACCTCAATCCCATCAATAGCCTGCTTGAAAGACGCACTCCCCACTTTTTGACCTTGCGCATTTTTAAGCTCTGCCTTCGCTGATTTCGGCCCCTTTTCGGCGGCTGTTAGCGAACCAACGAACAGCAATAAAATCCCCAATGAAGTTGTGTATCTGCTCATGCTCCCTCTCCTTTAAGGTGTCATTCAAACTGGTAGCTATCATCCTACCACAGGTGAAGTCCGTAACCGGCTTCTTCATGCCTCATTAGCTAGTAGTGGCTTGGTCCCGCGGGCTCGGCGTTCGGAAGAAAACATATTATTTGCGTTTCCGCTAGTTCTAGTCAAACACGAAAAGGATGGGTTGGTCTTGTCGTCATATGTCGAGCGCCAGCGCTAGCGCTTCTGGATACAGTAGAGGTAGTCTGCGGTGCGGATGAAGATCTGGTTATCGACGGCCACTGGGCTGGCCAGCGTGTGGCTGTCGAGCTTGTTGACACCGAGGATCTCAAAAGCCGGTCCCACCTTCACGACGGTCGTCGTGCCCTCTTCGTTAATGCAGTAGATCTTGCCATCGGCGAGCAGCGGGGAGGAGCTGTAAGTGCCGGGCTCCACGCGTTGTCCCTGGTACACGACCTTCCCTGTATCGGCTTCGAGGCAATTCATCACGCCGTTGTCGCCAAGAACGTAGATATACTTGCCGTCGGTTGTGGGCGTTGGCACGTCGGCACCCAGATTATTCGTCCAGAGCTCGCTCTTACCCGTGATGTTACCGGAGCCACCAGCGCGGAAAGCAATAAATGGTCGGCCGCGCGTGCTGGGCGTGAACACGTTGCTGCCAATTACGATTGACGACGCGATGGTGCGGCCAAATGGATTATTCGTCGGGTTGAAGCCGCCAATCCGCCACAGCTCCGTCCCATTCCCTAGGTCGTGACCGGTAACATAGTCGCCGCCAGAAATCACCAGTTGCGGCTTACCGTTCACGGTTACGATCTGCGGGGTTGCGTAGTTGTCGGGCGACTCCTGCACGGCATCCGTGGGTCTCTCCATTTTCCATAAAGTCTTGCCCGTGCTTTTGTCCACGGCAAACACGTACGACGGGTCGTCGGTCTTCATGCCATGGAGTACTTGAATGTAAAGGCGATCTCCGTGCAGCAACGGAGTGGAGGCGTAGCCGTGGTTGAGGCCGAAGCGCCCATAGTCTGCCTGGATGTCCCGCTTCCAGACTTCCTTGCCATCCATCGTGAAGCAGGCCAGCTTGCCGTTCCCGGTCATGCTCCAGACGAGCTGGCCATCGGTGAGCGGCGAAGGAGAGGCTGAGTTCTGCTTTCGGAAAAGCTGGTTTCCGCTATCGATCTGCCGTTGCCAAAGGACCGAGCCATCCTTACGGTTCAAGGCGAGCAGGAAGACCTTGTCTGGACCCAGCTCACCTGCGCCGTGCTTACTATTGCCGCCACCCAGCGGCGAAAATCCTTCTTCCGCTGAAGTGATAAACACCGTGTCCTTCCAAACGATAGGAGTGGCCGCACTCCAGCTCGGCGTTTTCGCACGCCAAAGAACGTTCCGGGTTTGGCTCCAATCCACGGCCAGATCGTGAGCCGCCGGGGCGCTGCCGTCTGATTTCGGTCCTCGCCACTGCGGCCAGTCCGCCCCAATCAACCTGGCCAGCATCAGATCGGCCAACAAAAAACCAAGGAGAACAACGCGGCTTTGACGAGTCCCCATTCTTCCACCTCGAATGTTGAATGTGTGCACGAAAGGCAACTCTCAGTTTGAGACCGATGTATGCTTTACTCTAATGAAAAAGAGAGCCCTTGATCAACAGAATAGCTTGCTGCGTTACTGTTGTCCACGACTTAGCTCCTTCTGAAAGGTGGATTTGGGTCTGCCGAATTGTCAATCGAGGAGTCTGAATCTCTAACGTGAACTTCTTTGCCGGGGCGCCCATTTATATATATTGCGTTGAGCAAAAACCCTTCCTCCTAAACACTGATCTTTCTCGCTTACTTTTCCACGTAATGAGAATTCTTTAATGAGGAAACCCCTGGCAATGCAATTGTCAACATTCAGGACTAAAGGCCCAATTTTCGACTGGCACTGGTGCTTTTTAGCTGCAAAGTCTCTTGAAGGTCTCGACCACCTGGGAAGGGCGAGCATCGTAACTAAGAAGATAAGAAGGTGCCTGCACCAACTTACGAAGCACACGGTAATGCCTTCGGCACGCAGATTGTTCAGTGAGGAAGATATCGAGTTTCAACCGGTCGTAAGCGGCCTCTGCACTGATTGGCTCCAGTCGGGTTTCATTCCGCTGATTTCTTTCAAGAAAGACCAAGGCTGCTGGAAGACAGGAAGTGATGGTCTGTCCAGGGAACTCCTTGGCCATGTCAATCTCCAGATACGGCTCGTAATCACTTCTTAAATGGGCAGGTTTCCCCTCCAACTCAGGGAAAAGTCCTACGGCGGTTGGTAACAAGCGAAGATGCCAGGGGTTTCCCCAGACTGTCAGTGAATCCGATCCCGGGTTTGCACGCACGTGCACCACATCGTCAGAGAGTATCTGCATTCCATCACAAGCGCAGGCATAGGCCAGACTGGTTTTGCCGGCACCCGACGGGCCGCAAATGAAAACGCCTTTGCCCTTTAAAGCGACACTCGCGCAATGGACCGGTGTATAGGCATGTTGGGTAGCCAGAACGTAGAAAAGGCATTCGAGAAACGCATTTCGAAAAAACGACGAATCCTCCGCAATTTCCGCCGAGACAAACCCCCCTGCCCGGCGCGATTTCAGATCGGCAATTGCAAAACTTGCTTCGCCGCAAGCGACATGAAACAGACTCCAAAGAGCTCGGAAACTGGGTTTAGGCCAGGGCTTCGACTGGTGGTAGACCGGGTCGATATGAAGCCGAATATGATAATCCGGTTGCCGCGCCAAGGGTGGGGGAGGGTATCGTCCAAAACTCTGCCTGGCTGCTTCGATAACCAGTTCGTGATTTGACTCAACTTGCAAAATGCTTCCCAACGGAGCAAAGCTCTCACAAAACCGAACGGGAGTTCCCCAAAAAAGAGGGTCAAGAATTGGATCGCGCTTGTGCATGAATTTCGTTTGCTGTATTCGTAGAGGATATGTTGCTTTTAGTCATTATAATCTGCGAGTTTCACGTCGTGAACAGCCTGAAGTTTTGTACCAATCGTTGTGCGAGACATGACAACACAGCTTGAGGCTGCGAAACGAGGTTCCCGACTGGGCTATAGGCTTCTGGTGCTGGCTTAAGTTAGTTACCGGAACTCTCCTGGCACTTCTCTTAGGTTGACTGAATGAAACTCAAGATCTAGTGCGGCCAGAGAATCGGCCGGATTGAGATATCATAGTTTAGAACCTCGTCCTTTTCCCTTTAAGAATTGAGTGTCGGAAACCAACAAGCTTGAACTCTGTCGAGACCGCGCAGTGCCGGGGAAACTGCTTTCCCAATATCTTCCTGCCGGGACCCTCGTGTCGGATCAACCGACCGCCTGCGTGAGTGGTTTAGAATTTGTACCTCTCTCGAAGAATCCTGGCCCGGTCCCGGCTCAGGGGAATGCAGACCCGGTCCAAATCAGCCAAGTAGATATCAAAAACTCCACTCTCGGCCGGGACAATCTCCTTAATCTTATTCAGATTGATAATGGCGGAACGGTGGGAACGGAAGAAGATCTGCTCATCCAGGAGTTCCTCAATTTCGGCTAAAGTATAGCTGCTCCAGTACTCTCCGCTGAGAGTCATCACAATCGTGACTCCTTGCTCCGAACGGATGTAATAGATATTAGCAGGGTTCATCAAGACGATCTTCTTGCCGCGGCGCAGGGGGATGTGAGGCGGGGGGCTTTTTGGTCTTTCCATAGTCAAAAGCAACGCGCGAATCTTTTCGTAGCTAAGTGCCGCTTGATTGTTATCTTGTGTGAGCTTCTCTATGGCTTGTTGGAGCCGTGATTGATCAATGGGCTTGAGCAAGTAATCCACTGCATTGACTTCAAAAGCTTTCACTGCATATTTGTCATAAGCCGTCACAAAGATGACCTGTGGTTTCGGGTCCCCTGTCAGAGACCGAAGCACCTCAAACCCATTCAGGCCGGGCATCTGGACGTCGAGGAATGCCAGATCCGGTTTCTTTTCTTCAATTATTTCGACGGCTTGAAGTCCATCTTCCGCTTCATCGATCACTTCAATTTGAGGATATGCCTTTAGAAGCTTCTTCAGGAACACCCGAGAGGCTTTTTCGTCATCAACAATCAGCGTCCGGATCATAAAGCCTCCTAGCTTTAAAAGTTTCGGATAGAAGAGCAATATGTTTCATTTAGATTGGCAGCAAAGCGACGACTTCGACTGCTTCCACGGTCCATTTAGTCCAAAACTGAACTGCTCTCGCCTGGCACAGCGTCAACAAGGTATTATCCAGCTTAATGCTCCGCTGGACAATACTCTGCTGGGGGCGAATGCCAAAGCCCCTGTCAACTCCCTGGTGAACTAGACGGATCCCCAGGTTGCGTCGTCCTGAGGCGACGAAAATTAGTGTGTCGATGTCGAGGGTCTCAGCCACGCATCTATCCGGCCAGCCTGAAGAAAGCCTGTTGGCGTGCACAGTCTTGACGACAATTCATGCAACAGGAAGAGAGGAAAGGGGAGGGGGAACACAGGTGAGTTCCAACGAGACTGTTGTTCCCCGTTGAAATTCGCTCTCCACTTTCCAGGAAAAATCCGATTGATACAAAATTGTCAATCGGTCAATCAGGTTTCGAAGACCATAGCCTCGCTCAAGGATGTTTTCCATTTTCTGTTGGGGGATCCCCACCCCGTTATCGCTAACCCGGATAGAGAGGCGGCCATTACTCTGGCTTACCTGGATACTTATCGTCGTGGTCCCGATCTTCGGGGCAGCTCCGTGTTTGATCGCATTTTCGATCAAGGGCTGCAGAGTGAAACAGGGGATCTGGGCGTCTTGAACGGTCACATTCCGGACGACCTGAAGGCGCTCCCCGAAGCGAGCTTTTTCGATTTCCAGATAATCGGCGATGAAGTTCAGTTCCTCCTGGAGGCTAATGATTTCTTTTTCGGAGACCTGGAGAGTACGCCGGAAGATATTGGCCAGCTTGATAGTCAAACGTTGAGCTTCAGCAGGGTTCTCATCAATCAAAACTCCCACCGTATTGAGCGCATTGAAGAGGAAATGGGGATTCACCTGGGAAATCAACGCGTCCAGCCTCGAACGCATCGCCAGAGTTCTGAGTTTCTCTTCTTGGGATTGCTTTTGCCGAAGTTCCTCATGATACCGGGCGGTTTGGAACTGGGACTCCTCTAGAGAGCGGGCCATGTTTTCAAATGATCGGGCCAGGACATCGACTTCATAATTGGGAGAAGGACTGGAGAACTTCTTGTTCAAATCACCTGTCTGGGTAATGCCTTGTATAAAATCCACAAAATTCAGCAACGGCCGGGTAAACGATCGGCTGAGCCCCCAACTCAGCATCATGGCCAGAATGACTGAGCACAATCCGGTCAGCACCAGGCTTTGCTTTATTCCTCCCGTAATTCCCTGCATGGCCTGATCAATGGAATTCAAGATCACAAAACTGCCACTGGATGCCTCACCCAGCGGAATGCGAAGTGCCAGGAAGGACTCCCCGTTTAAAACCAGCTCAGATTGCTGAACTTCGGGGGGCCTCACACCGAACGAATCAACATTTCGCACAGCATTCAGCAGGGCCTGGTTTTGAGCGAAATTCAAGGTAGATGCTATAATCGTGTTCTCCGAGTAAAAAACGATGTCGCTGTTTATATTGGCCTTAATGGAACGGACCAGTTCGGGGCTGATTTCAAAGCCGCTGCTCAAGGTACCTACCACGATGTCTTCGAGCAAGATTGGAACCGAAACAACGCGATAAATCTTTTCCCGAAATCGCCACACACTGGCCGCCTTTTCAAAATCTTCGGGAGTATTGCTAAGGCTGTTGACCACCGACGGTTGTTGAGACAAGTTGAGGTTCTCCGGGACAAGCGCCAAGGGAATCCCCTGGAGGGCTATGACATCGCCATTGTTGGCGGTGACGATCAGGATGTTGGTGGCCATGATTGAAAAGAGCTTCCGGGCTTCATTGTCTACGGTGCGCTTCAACTGCTCGATCAATCGCTGGTTTGCGCCGCCTTCGGTCTGGAAAGTTTCAATAGCAGCTTTCAGGGTGGAGTTCTCAGAGGCGATAATCGAATAGGCGACCAACTCGTGGAGACGGTTTTTTTGAGCCTGCTGCAGCGTCAACTGGGAACGCTTCAAGTCACGCACCAGCTGCGTTCTGATCTGTTGCTTGACCACCCGATTTACCAGCATGAAGGAGCCGGAGATGACCAGGACGATCAGAAACTCGGTAGTGACTATGATCTTGGTTCGAAGCTTGAAGGCTCTCATAAGACCACATCCACAGAGATTGTCTCCCCTGACTTGACGGTTATGGGTCGTTTCACCGCTTGCAGCCGTTCATGCCAGCATACCAGGGTGTAGCTCCCGATAGGAACAGCAGGAAGGAGAAACTGCCCCCCGCTGTCGGGAACCGTGAAATACGGATGCTTAAACACCAGGATCACAGCGCTCATATTGGAGTGAATATGACAAAACACTTTGATAATTCCTGGCTTGTCGAACCGGACTGCGCGTATCTGCCCCTTGGGGTAGCGCCCCAAATCAAAACTCTTTGTACCGGAGAGTGAAAATACATTATGGAAGAAAGGATCGCCGTTCGGGAATTCCACCGTGGTGCCCACTATGATGGGAAGCACATGCGGCACGAAGGTCTCATTAACTTGTCGAATTGACGGATTAGACCGGTCGACTTCCGGACTTCTTGTTTCCGTTGCCTCTTCTTTTTCTCTAACAAGATCGCGGTTCGATGATGACATTGAAGAGAAACTTCCTTCCAAATAAATAATCACATTCTCCACTTCGTTGACGGCTGGCACTGGTGAACTGACAGGAAGTGGATGGGAGCCTCGGGAATAGATGTTAAATGCCATGCTCTTCGACTTGATCCGACTCTCAATACGAACGATCCCTCGAATCTGGCCGAATGTTTGATTTAAAGTCGTTGGCGACTCCACAGCTTCTTCTCGAGCCCAACCCAACAGGCTTCCGCCATTCTTGCTAGATGATAAGACAAGGGTCCCCATGGAGACTGATAATAACTGCAGAGCGACATAATACATGTATAAAGAAACAGCAAAATGGGTTCCTTTTCCCAAGTGAGATTTCATTTAAGCCTCAGCAGATCGATGATGTCGAATGAGTATACCAATTGTGCCGCAAAGACATTATTACGAGGGTCTAACCCTCCCAAGGTTCGGTCATGCAGCCAAGACACCTTTGTCAAAAGCCTTTCAGTAATACGAAAGCCAAGTCCAACTTCCAGACTATTAACATTGTAGTCAAAACGGACGCCCGCAGAATTGCTGAGTTCAGGGTAAGTGGGTTCCTCATAAGGAGAAACAGCGCTCGGTCGAACTCGGCCAAAGAAAATTTGATTCCAGCGCAGTGCGGTATAAAACCTTGGGGCCCAAGTGTACTTTAATTCCACGTAATAACCGGTGGCTCCAAGCCGCTGGTTGATGTTGGGAACCTTAAAATTGGTAAATAGGAGTTCCCCGGACATCTCAAGGTGGTGGAGTGTATACTCAAAGTCGAAATCCAGCGCCTTTTGGGTATAATCGCGTAGCGATGTCCCCGCTGGAAGCTGAGAATTCACTGAACCATCCAGGTAGGGGCCCTCAGTCAGCGAAGTCCCTAGCCGCAAACCCGGTATGATCCGTCCAGCCGCCCCCTGCAATCCACTGGGCCCTTTGTCCTGACTGGTTCAGGTTGAGGGGATTCGAGATGGAGCTGTTGACCGCCGCGAACCGATAGTCGAAACGCTTCGTATTCCCATAGACCATGATCCCCGTGGGGTAGGCATAATTGACCAAAGGCAGCCACCCGGCTTCGTTTCCATAAGCATAAATCTGCGGGATTCTGACACGATAGCGATAAGACAGCAGGTCCGCGGGATTCTGCAGAACACGGGAAGCTGAGATCGCCGTTCGGTAGTAGTAGATGAGGGGAGAACCGACCAGCGGATTCTGGTTGGGATAATTTCGGGAAATGAATTCTCCAAAAGGAGTCCCAAACTTGCCGACTTGAATATTCAAAACCCACGGAGCTTTGAAGCTGTAGCGAATATAGGCTTGATTCACGGGATATTCATAGGTCCTCTGAATTCGAGGATCGGATCCGCTTAACCCCTCCACGTCGTAAATTCTGCCTTCATAGAAGGCGTAAAGAGAATCGGTGATCCGGAGAGATCCCAGCAGGATGAACTGGCCGTTCAGATTGGTTTGGCGGTTCGTAGAGGGGTAGTAATAGGTATAAGGGATGCCCGTATTGGTTATACCTAGGTCGCCAATACCCTGAAGGCCGAGCCGTTCACTAGCTGAGATTAACTTGTCATCCCCACAGAAGAGGGAAAACAGCAAGCACACGAGGATCCGCGCAAGAAGATGTGGCTGCCACGAAATCAAGCACCTCCCGATCCGAGAAGCCGTTTGCAATCTTCCTTTTAATTCTCGAAGGGAACTCATAGTTTCTCCTGGCAGCCCTTGGAAACCTTGAAGGCCACACTGAGAAGACGCTTCCATCATCGAAGCTACGCGACAGCGCGGATTTCAACCAGTTTTTATTATTCTTCCATACGCCTCGAGATATGGCAACAGAACCCGGCTCTGTTAAAACTGAGCCCTGATGTCCGGCGTAATGCTACTGCGTACATTTATTCCTTCAGTCAATGCTTCTTTTAACCTTTCATCTATCGCTTTCAACTATTCAGCTATGATGCTCTTTCTGCTCAAGCGGACTTTGTTATCGTTAACACCTGTCATGGGGTTGCAACTTCTCCTCTTTAGAGGCTAAGGAAGTCGCAACATAAGAAGAAAGCGCAGGACCATCGAGCTCAGATCCAGTGGCGCCAATGTGGCTTAATTTGTGGCCGTATCCAAGGTGTATGCCCCGCTGGCCACTCAGAGTGGCAGTGTCGGGGCAACTAGTTCATTCTTCTTTGCCGAACCGATCGATTAGCGAGCGATTAGAATCGACGGCCACCCAAAGCAATCCTGCCTCCACCCCAGAAGAACCTCGGGGCAGGCTGATTCTGGGTCGGCAGTTCAATGCGGGAGAATGACAGCAACCGTGTGCGATCCGCCTGTTTTGCAGCGCGACAAGTCTTGTAGTCAAGACTGCCCTGAGGTTTTTCTGGGTGTACCCAATATTTTTCAAAATGGTAGTGATCGGAAGAGCTGCGTGACTAGCCATTCCAGCTGTTGAGGTACTAAAGTTGGGTTCTTCTGTTTCGGTTCACATCATGGGTGGTGGACCCGCGGGCTCCGCAGCCGCAATCGCCGCGCTGTCGGAAGCCCGTTCCGTTCATATTTTCGAAAAGTCCCGCTTTCCCCGCCATAAAGTTTGCGGTGAATTCCTCTCGCCTGAGATTGCTCCAATTCTGGAATCGCTAGGGATCTTGCAGGAGTTTCTTCGGCTCGGGCCGGTACCCATCAGAAAATCGATTCTGCATTTTGGCGCCCGCTCCACCCAAAGCCAACTGCCCGATGGCGCATTCGGGTTGAGTCGCTATGAGTTTGACCGTTTGCTCTTTGAGAAGGCAATTGCACTCGGTGCAACAACCACGCGGGAGCGCGTAGCAGCCGAAAACTTTGCTGCTCCGGTCGACTCTAACAGCTACAACTGCCTGATACTCGCCACGGGACGAAAATCGATCGCAGTCGCAGGTCGGCGGTTGTTTGGATTCAAGGCACATTTCGAAGGACCCGTAAACGACGCCGTCGAGCTTTTCTTTTTTCGCGGATGCTACATTGGCGTAAGTGCTGTCGAGAATGGGATTACAAATATCTGTGGGATCGCGCCGGAGCGCGTCCTTCGCGCCTGTGAATTCCTGATAGACGATCTGCTCAGCGGGTGGCCGCCTTTGGCTTGTCGGGTACGCCCTCTCACT
Organism: uncultured Acidimicrobiia bacterium; assembly: GCA_963810905.1. Lineage (GTDB taxonomy): Bacteria > Acidobacteriota > Terriglobia > Versatilivoradales > Versatilivoraceae > CAWBAT01. Next base: position 75,317 of record CAWEPG010000003.1, read on the forward strand.
CGAGTTTCCCGGTGGTTAACTGCAGGGCCATTGGTGTATGGCGGACAGTGGCAGCACTTCGCTGGGAGGGAAGTTTATCCTGCAGGGGACGCCCTGGGTTTCATCGATCCGTTCACTGGGATGGGCCTGGTGAACGCTGTTGGTACCGGTCGCATGGCTGGATTGGCTGCTTCCCGGCGGAGTTCAGTTGAAGATTACCTTTCAAATTGTCGCCGGGCAGTCCGCAGGCCTTTCTATCTGGCCACTCTCTTCCGGACGATCCTGGAAGCGGGTTTGGCCCAGAGCTTGGGCCCGCTGATCCCTGCCCGCTACCTCTTTCGGATGACGCGGCCCGGCACTCTCGTCGCATGAAAACGGCAGAATTTTGCATAATAATGAGCGGAGCAAATGAAGAGATCGTTTGATCAGGAAATCATGGACGATCCTAACTTGCCGGAGGAAACTTTAATCCTGGTGTACAAGGACCTCACTCGAACGCACAGGTTCCTTGGAAATATTAGGGCTCTGGTCTTCGAGTTAGGGCGAAATACGAATCCATTACGCCGCGTTCTCGATATCGGCTGTGGCCGTGGCGAGTTACTGTTAGAGATTCAGCGCAAGATGGAAGTTGAGACGGTCGGTGTGGACGTGAGGGTCCCCCGCACATTCCACTCCGGCGTTCCGATCATACAGGCAGATGCTGTGCGCGATCCGCTGCCCGCTTGCGACGTCGCCTTGGCCGTCTGCGTGGCCCATCACCTTGGGGATGAGCACGTGGTAGAATTAATCCGTAATGTAGGCCGCTTTTGTAAGCGTTTTGTCATCCTGGATCTTGTCCGGCATCCACTCCCCCTCCTGCTTTTCCGCTGCTTTGTGGCGCCATTTATTCACTGGATCAACGCGGCGGATGGAGTTTCCTCGATCCGGCGTTCTTACACACCGGCGGAACTCGAATCGCTGGTTCGTCGCGCCCTGGACGGTTCGCCCTGGACCTATCGACATTCAGTCGGCCTTTTTTATGTCAGGCAGATCGTTGATATTTCTTATCTGTGAAGAAGTAGCCTCCTCAGAAAAACAACCGGTGCTAAAGTTGCGGCTGTCCCTCCCGAAAAGTCCATCTGTGTCTACCGGAGCCGTCACAAGCGGAATCGATGAATCAGATTGATCGACATTCTCAATCTTCCTGGTAACGAGAGTTGGCGCAGATCGCCCGATTTTGCTGCCAAAGTTTTTTTGCAAAAGATAGGGGCGTTCTGTTAATTCGGTTGGTAATTCGACGACATCTAAGGAACAATACTCGTCAAAATCTATGGCATGAGAATAATGTCAAACTCCACCTCGACCTCATCTTTCACATTCACTGTTCCGCCCGCGATGCTAACGGGAGTTATCCCAAATGAGCGCTGCTTGAGTCTGGAGGAACCCAGGTAGTGACCGTTTCTGAGGTTCACGTCGACAACAACAGGGGATGATTGCCCATGCAAAGTTAGATTCCCATGCACCGTCCAGTGCTCCTTCTCCTTGCTTTCCACAGCAGTCGAATGAAACGAGATTTCAGTGAAACGATTACTGTCCAGAACCTGGGGACCCTCCATGGTCTCTTGAACATCGGCGCGATTCTTTGGGGAAAGCTTTAGATCCAGAACACGCAATTTGCGCGCATCCACACACAACTCGATGCTTGGTTTCGTGGACAAGTTTACGCTTCCCTGCCTAATCGGCGCCTCAATTTCGTGATCGTGAGCGAAGGCAGAAAGCATGCCCGATTTGAAAACTCGGACCTTTAGCGTCGAGTGACCAGTATCCATGGCACGGCTCTGAGCCCAGGCCACGGCAGAACACGTGCAACCGCACAGTACCACCATTAGCCAAACCGCTGGCAGTCGCGCAGAACTCATGTGACCTCCTTGACTCTCTGAACTTAATTTTCGAATGTCCCTTGGTCTTCTCTATAAGAGCTCTGATGCGGGGACGATGTTATAGTATGCCTCGGGCACAGTTCAACCCGTAGGAGTCGGGACAACCACCGAACGAGGTATCGGCTGGCACCGAGCTCACCCGCTGATGGTTCCTGAGACAATCCGGTTGATTCCGCTGCCACCCTACTGCCTGGAACTCAATCCAGCGGAGCACATTTGGGATTACTTCCGGGATTATGCCTTTGGCAATTCAACCTTTGATTCATTGGATCAGGCGGAAAGATCTCTCTGCCGCGGGCTGAAAACCTTGAACCAACAACCCCAACTGGTTCATTCGATGACTTGCTTCGATTGGATCAAACCTCTACGTACGCCGCACAAGTAGTATAAGTGGGTATCCAACAGCAGTTGCTCTCACTTTCCGGTTAACCGACTAACGACCAAGCGAGGGGCTTCAGCAGGAAAATCAGTCTTTGCGGGTTTGCCGCGCGCCTTGCCGGCATGTTCGTGTCACCGATCCCCTCGCGGTCCGACTGCGCCGCGTATTTGGCCAAGATCCGGCTCCTCGATGCCGGAAGGCTCGACGTGAACGAGGACGTCTGCGATTTCGGGAAGGGCTAGCCGGATGTGCATCCGGACATTGGTAGCGATGTCGTGTGCTTGGGCAACCGTGATCTGCGAATCAACTTCGACGTGAAGATCAACGTGACGCTGGAGCCCGGTCTTTCGCGCGTAGCACTTCTCAATGTCCCGAACTCCTACAACCTGAAGTGCAGCGGTCTCTATGCGCTCGATTTCTTCTAGCCCAGGCATTGTGTCGATCAAATCGAGCGATGTGTCGCGAAGCACGCGCAAGCCGGTGTAAATCACAAACAGCCCCACCGTGAACCCGCCATAGTGATCGGCAGGCAAGAACCGGACTGGATCGTACAGCGTCAGGCCCAACGCACACAGCGCGGCCGCGGCAGAGAGAATGTCAACCGCATCGTTCCATGCGTCTGCTACAAGCGACCCACTCCCAATCCTCCTGCCCACGCGGAATTTCAGATTGGACATTCCCGTTCGAATGGCTATGGCGGCGAGCAACGGCCATATCGAATAAAGCTCCGGCGGGGGATGTACCCATTCACCGGCTTCTCCTAGCTTCAGCTTTCAGTGTGGACGATTCCAAAGGTGCCGGCAACATTGATTGATGATTGGTGCTGGCGGCTGCATCAGACTGAAAGCTCGTTCAGTTCCCACGAACCGGACTTCGGGAAACCATCTACCCCACATCCCCCAATTCGGTGTCTTAAGGGGCGAGGCATTCACCTGGAAGAAAGTGAGCGCGCTGGCGAAAGAAGGTTTCGAGTGTTTTCATGCCCTAAGTTAGCTAGAGACCGCCCGGCTTCGCGACTTATCTAAATAGTTAGAAATCAGAGGCTATAAAGTTTTTCGGGTGGACACGTATCAGAAGATGAGAAAACGAAATTTGCAGAGAAACAAAGAGAGACTAAATCACGGGGTCTCAACACCATCGAGTTTTTTGACCAGACGAGTGCATCTAGCTGTCTCATGCAACCCTCTAAGGCCGGCCGGATTATCGTCTGGTCCGAGATTTGGATCAATATGTCAAGGCTGGAAAATAATTCTAGTAAGCGTCACGACGACAAGCTATCCGTCCTGCCTTCAGCATCAAAGAAATGGCGTTCGTTACAGTTTCAACGTCGATTGAGAACGCTTTGGAGCTTGATTACGACGACTCAGGGTGAAGAGTCTTTCATTGTGCAAGAAACGATGATAGTGTAAACTCCCAAGTTGATGACTCTTGAAAAGCCGCTACTGGAGCCAGATTAGAGGCAACGAGCCAAAATAAGCGGAGCCGGAGCCAGCGGAATAGATAGATCCTACTTCAATCAAAGACTGGAGTTATATTCAACACCCCACAATCAATACTATTTCGTAAAGAGGTAATCATAATGAAAAGGAAACCTAGTCGATCCACATCACCCATCATCATGAGCACTGTTTTATTTTTAAGCCTGTTTCTCATGCTCCCCTGGATTGAAGCGGGCGGGAGCCACACTGCCGGGCCCGCAGCCCAAGGGGACAGCCTTAGCATCACCGGGATATCTCCAAATTCTGGTCCAGTCACAGGCGGGACGCCCATTCGAGTTTCAGGGACCGACATCTCTAACGATGCGACTCTAACGATCAAAGGAATTGCTGCGGTCAACGTCGTTCGGGTCGAGGACAATTTGATCACGGCGGTTACTCCTGCCGTTGCCACTCCCGGACCGGCTGATGTTATCGTTTCTGTCCCCAACGGGAAATCCGTGACCCTAACGGGAGGTTTCACCTACACAACCAATCAGACGCCGGCGCCCCCAACAACCGCTCAATTCATTCCATACGTCGTCGATGACGATAGTTTCAGAACTAATCTGATTCTGACCAACATGACCACTAATCAAGCTACGGTAACGGTCACGTTTGTCGATGCCAGTGGCACGGTGATTGGCTCTAAGACTTACACCATTGTGGGCAATGGCCGGATTCAGCTTGGAAATGTTTTGCGGGATATTTTGGAAAGTACGGCTCCAACGCATAAGACCGGCTATTTGCAGGTTGAATCCACGCAATCCCTGTCCATGGCGACTACTCCGATTGATAACTCCACGAACTCTTCTTCGGTGGTCCAGGGTACAAGGGGGCGGGGAACCCATCTCCTGTTGCCTACGTCCACATCGATTGGGGCTTTTAGGACAACTCTGACCCTGGTAAACGATGACAAGTCACAAAATGAAATCGAGATCAAATTACGCGACGACGGTGGAACGACGCGGGTCATCAAGACGGTTGCATTAGCTCCTTACGGGTTCTTCCATGTAGAGGACATCCACGGCTTCCTGGGCGTCAATGGGGCTGTGGGGGCCATCGAGCTCAGATCCAGTGGCGCCAATGTAGCTCACTTCGTAGCCGTATCGAAAGTGTATGCGCCGTTGACCACCCAGAGTGGCAGTGTCGGGACGACCAGTTCATTCTTCTTTGCCGAACCGATCCAATAGCGAAGAATCAGAGCAGACGGACATAGGTATATTCCCTAGATCACTCATCTGCTGGTTAGGCTGAATTCGATATCAAAATGTCCAAGCTTGAGAAAGTGGTAGCAAAAAGCTACCGCCTTAGATCAGAATTAATGATCTCAAGGAACTGACGAGCTGTGACTGGATTTTGTGCGGCAATGAGGAACTTTTCTCGGAATTTCTGGGTCTACTGGACTGCAGGAGCTGTTTGGTCTCTTGGCCTGATGGCCTACTTCCTCATCTACAACCTCTATTTATTAGATCTTGGTTTCAATGAAGCATTCGTGGGGCGGGTCTCTGCGGCATTTACTCTTGGCAGCCTAGCCGTGACACTACCAGCCGGATGGCTCATTACCCGCGTAGGGATAAAGAAAATCCTTATTTCCGGTGCAATTTTAACGGGCTTCGCCCTCTTGGGCAGAGTGATTCTGGTTTCTCCGATACTGCTTGAATGCCTGGCCTTTGCTAACGGGGCCTCAATCGGCGCCTGGATCGTCGCATCGCCACCCTTCATCACCCAATCTACGAATTCCCAGGTACGTAGCTGGGCATTCAGCTTGTGGCATGGGACTTCCATTGCAACGGGAGTTCTGGCCGGTTTGCTGGTTGGTTTTTTCTCGAGACATCCATTTTTTTGGTTGGGAACAAGTTCCCCTAGCCAATTGGTGGGAAAAAAGAGTCTGCTCTTCGCTAGTTCTGCGGTCGCCTGGTTAGCTGTTATTGTTTTACTCTTCCTTAGGGAAGTCCCTACGGCCGACCGTGCTCCTTTCCCTTTTTTTGGATTAAAGAGGGGGCTTCCCCTCACGGCCGAAGGTCGCCAGTTTGTTGGGCGGATGTCTATCGTGTTGATCCTCTGGAGCCTTTTTGTCGGCAGTTTTTCTCCTTTCTTCAACGTGTTCTTTCACACGCACTTTCACCAGCCTCTGGCTGGAATTAGCTGGATCTTTTCCCTAGCCCAATTGTGCCAGGTTTCAGCCATTTTTTGTATGCCCCTACTGGTTTCCCGCCTGGGAAAATCCAGGGCAATCCCCGCCACACAATTCCTTTCGGCAATGGCCTTGCCGCTGTTAGTGATGGTGCCACACATCCTGTGGGCTGGCGCATTGTATATGGTGTATCTTAGTTTCCAGGTAATGACAGAGCCCGCTCTTGAGAATTTCATTATGGATTCGGTCCTAGAAAAAGAACGAGCTGTCGTTTCTTCGTTACGATACCTGATTTTTTTCTCTGTTCAGGCTATTGCCGTCTGGTTAACCGGCTTGGCCATTTCTCGAGTCGGATATCCATTGGTGCTTCCCATAGTCGCCTCGATGGGGCTCGCCGCTTCAGTTTGTTTTTACTTTATGTTTTACAAGAAACCAGACATACCGTCAGCATCCAATCTCACCTGGGAGGTGCCGATTCAACAGTGGTTCACTCTCGGCCCCTGATCTACCGGTTAAGCACTGGGATTATTTCTTCCTGAAACGCCTTCTCGATATTTCCGGGGCAATTCTTCTACTGGCCATCCTCTCTCCAATCTTGTTGCTCCTGGCGCTTTTGGTCCGGTTGACAACTCCAGGTTCCGTACTCTTCAAGCAAGAACGGGTTGGATTAAACGGCAGGACTTTCTGGATATACAAATTCAGGACCATGATTCCGTCTCCTCCCGAGGTCAGTGACACAGAATGGACTCGGCCCAATGATGGGCGGGTCACCACCCTGGGAAGGTTCCTGAGGCGCACCAGCCTAGACGAATTGCCTCAACTCGTGAATGTTTTCCGGGGGGAGATGAGCTTGGTCGGGCCTCGTCCTGAGCGACCTTACTATGTGAAACGGTTCATGCAGAATAGCCCCAAGTATGCAAAACGCTGTATATTAAATGCGGGATAACCGGTTGGGCCCAAGTGCACGGCTGGCGGGGAGACACCTCAATTGAGAAGCGTATTGAACATGATCTTTTCTACCTTCAGAACTGGAATATCTGGCTCGACATCAAGATCCTGCTGTTGACCTTGACGCGCGGCTTTTATCACCGGAACGCTCATTGATCTGGGCTTTGAATGGACAACCCCTCTTTGGACACGAAAACCGAAAATCCTTGGGAAATCTTGAGATTGCACTATCGTTTGATCCTGTGCTTGACTCTTGCGTGTGCAATCTGTCACCGGCTTATTCAGCGTGCTTCAAAAGAAAGTCTACCGCACCAGCACGTACCTTTTGCTTTCAGAGTCTAAAGTCGAGGCCACACAAAGCACTATTCCAAATTATGTCTACTACGAAATTCTACGCTCTTATGAATCTTTCATCCTCAACGATTCGACGATTCTCAAAGTTCTGGAAAAGTTCGGGCTGCAAAATCCTCCCTATTCGTTAACCGTAGATGCATTCCAAAGGCAAAAAATCCTTCAAGTAGAATGGTCCAAGAACACCCGGTTGCTGCAGGTGAGCGCCGAATTTCCCAACCCGCGTCTAGCGGCAGAAATCGTCAATTTCTTTGTTGCCAGTGCTGTCCGCATTAACGAGGAGTTGAATGCTCAAGACGTGCAGAAAGCTCAAGCCCTTTTCAGGGAACAACTCAATATCTCTTCTCAACAACTGGAATCGGCAAGAAAGAAGGTGCTTGAGTTCAATCAGAGTTCAAACCTCGAAACCCTCCGCCAGACAATCTCTGATTTGCAGGAATCGGGCAGCCGGAATCAGATGGAACTAACCAGACTCGAAGTCGAACGGGCCCGAACAGTGGCAAGAAAGGACGCACTACTACTGGAATTCAAGAGGGACGAAAGCACTTCGCGAATGACAACAGAAGGAATGGAGACAGCTTTACCGTTCCGGGACATTGGGGCTGCCGACACAGAAAGTCGTGCCCAACACATCAAAGATAAGGTTGCAGAAACACGTGTAGGGGTCGCAGGAATCGATGCAGCCATCCAGACATTGAAGTCAGCTTTGGAAAGGGATCGGAAGATGATGGCGCACCTGCAGAAAGAGAAGGCAATTCCAGAAGATCGTTACAGCCAGCTCATTCACGATTATGAGACTGCCCAGTCCAATTATGGATCCTTAGCCCGGAAGTACCAAGAGATCCCTCAGGCAGTTGGATCGCGCTCGACTGAGTTGACAGCCATCTCCCCCGCCATTCCTCCGATCAAGCCTAACAAACCTTGGATTGCGTTGAATATTATTCTCGGTGGGTTGCTGGGGTTTCTGGTTTCGCTTCCCCTCAGCCTCTTCGTTCACCGTTTGGAATCTCCCGCTCAAACCAGGCATGGCCAAGAGGTCGTCCCGGCAGTTCGCCAGCGTCCATAAGTTAAGAATCAGACTGTTGGAAGGATGTTCCGCCCCGGGCACGTTCTTTAAAGGAAGTTCTCCACCACAAAGCGGGTCAACGCTTCGGGGAAAAAATCGTATGCTACAAAACCCGATGGTACAAAGAAGCTTACCATCAGCCTTTCCGTCCTGGTTTCTATTGCTTTGCGCAATCATCGTAATCGGCTGTAGCGCGCTCGTGGCTTTCATGCCTGGAGAAGAGTCTGTCCTTTTGCTCCTATTGGCATTGGTCCTTGTATTTTTTGTGATTTGGAAACCTACCCTGTCGGCTTGGCATTACCTGTATATTTTCTCTGTTCTCACCTTTCCCCCCTTCTACCCCGAGCGCTGGGGAGGCAGTGTCCCATTCTTCGTATCCCACGTCATTCTACTGGTGGGAGGAATTGTGTTCTTGAGCCGGTACCAGTCTTTTCAATGGCAGCCGGATCTCTTTACAGAAAGCCTAGGGGGCTTTCTCCTGGCGTTGGCATTTTCTCTCCCCTTTGCTTTTTGGCTTTCCGGTTCTTCAATAGGGTTCGCTAGTTGCCTTCGATTCCTGCTAATCCTGCAGCCTTTTCTGATCTACTTGTGGCTGCGTGGTTTTCTCCTGGTTACCACAGAACAAGCCTTTACCAAGTTTCTCCGGGTTATCTTAATACTCGGGACATTTTCTGCCGCTTATGGGATTTTCGACTTCTACTTTCCAATACCTCTCTCTCATCCGTTTGCAGATCAATACATCTATCTCCTCGGAGGCAGCTTCCGAAGGGCACAAGGAATCTTTTATGAAGCAAGCTGCTTTGGTAATCTGTGTGCATTTTTCTGGAGCCTTTGTTTGGTGACAATGAGCCCACAGATCCGGAGACAGCTTCGACTTCCTACATTTGTCCTGGTAGTAATGGCGGGAGTTTTTACAGTGGCTCTTTTCCTGTCCTATTCTCGAGGATCCTGGGCTAATGGGCTTGTGACCCTAGGAGTGTTTCTTCTCCTTCAACCCCGATTTAAACTTCGGCTTCTGCTATCCGCTATCCTCATTTCGGGGGCGTTTCTTTTTCTGATCTATCAATGGTCCCCGGATTTGATGACAAATCTCATTGAACGAAGACTAGGCCCTTTGTTGGAATTGTGGAGTAATCCGAACGAGGCAAGCAGTGGTCGTTGGCAAACCTGGAAAACAATGTTTGTTTTCTTCGGGGATTACCCTTGGTTGTTGTTATTTGGAATTGGCTACAAAAGCGTCTCCGCCTCGAATCTTTTTGGCTCAAGCCTCATTGTGGACAACGCATATTTGAGCCTGTTGTTCGAAACGGGGATTCTGGGTTTGACCTCATTACTTTGGTTCTTCGGAGTTCTTTTTCATGGGTTATTTCGGGCCAGTCAAACCTTGTCAATAGTGCGTCGCCACTATGCCGCCTTTCTATTGGCTTTCTGGTGTGGACAAATGGTACAGATGCTAACCGGTGATATTCTGACTTATTGGAGGAATCTGGTGTTGTATTTCGCCTTCGCTGCCTGGGTATTACATCCCTGGCATAGTAAAGAAGCACAATCAACCGTTGCAGCACTTCGCTCTTCGCCGAGTGCAAGAGAGATCTGATCGGGATCGTGTTCATGACCGGGAATCTGCTTTTTGTCGATCAGTTTGCCTATTTCGGCGGTGCGCAGAAGGTCCTGCTGGAAACACTGAATTCCCTCGACCGCTCTCAGTTCCGCTGCCATGTGGCTCTTAATGGACCTGGCCCCTTTAGAGAAGCCTTGTTGAAGATGGGAGTCCAGGTGGCAGACCTTCCTCTAGGGAACTATAATTCCTCCCGAAAGACATTTTCCGATGTACTTCGCTTTGGGATTCGGACGCTACTTTGTGTATTGTACCTGGCGAGATATGCGCGGAGCTGGAAATGTGACCTGTTCTATGCAAACGGTCCCCGTACCTTTGTTGCTGCGGCCCTGGCAGGGTGCCTCTTGCGGAAGCGCGTGATCTGGCATCTCCACAACGTGTTGACAAACGAGGCCGAGATCCGTCTGCTTCTCTTCTTCTCTCCCTGGGTTTCAAAGATCATCCTCTGCTCGCATGCTGCAGCCGCTCCGTTATTGGCAGGGATTCCTCAATTGAAATCCAAAATTCGAGTTCTATATAACCCTCACCCAGATTGGGATTGGGTTCCGCCAGCAGATCATGGACCACGCTCGAGAGAAGAGCATGATGCGGGAGATAGTAAGTTCCGATTCGGGATCCTCGGAAGAATTACACCCTTTAAAGGGCAAAAGGAGTATCTAAACGCGGCCGCAAGCATCGTTGACCAGGCGCCGGAAGCACAGTTCTTCGTAATCGGAAGTCCAGTTCAAGGCGACACGGCCGGTATAGCTTATCAAGCAGAATTGGAGGAACAGGTCCGCAATACCACATTGGAGAGCCGTACCTTCTTCCTTCCATACCAGACCAACATTCGCGAATGTATTGAGAATTTAGATGGGGTGATTAACGCTTCAACTGGCCCCGAGGCTCTGCCTCAAAGCCTGATTGAAGCCATGTTTTTGTCGAAACCAGTCATTGCTCCGGCTCAGGGCGGTCCCCTCGAGATGATAGATGACTCTGTGACCGGACTATTGTATGGACCGAACGATTATGGAGCCCTTGCCCGAAAAATGTTGGTCCTGCTTCGGTCTCCTGAACTGGTTCGGCAGCTTGGGCTGCGTGCCAGGGCTAAAGCAATAGAACAGTTTTCCCGTACCCGGTTTCAACGCGTTATAATGGATGAGATAGCCAGCTGTCTGGGCGAGACTTGATAGGCTACCATTGATGCCCAATTTTGACCATTCGACCGAGTTTGCAGGAATTTCAGTTGGGTTTATTGGACTGTGGGTAAGTTTTGAGGATAAAATTGTTGTATTGTTGATTTAGTGGAGAAACTCTAAATCAAGTACCTCAATTCGGAGTTCGCGACGTGGCTATTGAATCTGAATTTCAGGAGTAGACTCATGAAAATCTTAAGAAGTGCTCTTTTGTTGTTGGCATGTTTGGCACTATCAGGGAAGGGTCTGGTGGCCCAGCAAATTCGGTTGGATGCAGGAACCAAGTTACTGGTACCATCCTCAGCCCATACTGACAAATTCACTTCTTTTCTGGCGGTGGTCAATCTCGGCAGCCAGGCCAACAACATCACAATCACAGCCCGCAGGACCAACGGCAGCATTATTGGCAGCCCGATCAACCACACGCTCAACGTAGGTGGTAAATTCCGCAGCACCGACATTCTGGGTGAAATGGGTGCCCAAATAGGAGATTTCGGGCCTATCACAATTGTGTCTAGCAACAACCAGGAGTTTTGTGCGGTTTCCGAGGTTACAAGTGTGCAAGGGTTTGCTGGGTTCTTTCCGGGAGTGAACGTGCAATCGGCGTGGATGGAGGGGTTCATCCCCGAAGTCATTGACACAGCGGCGTTCCGGACGAACCTCGGTTTGAATACTATCGATGCCACTCCGGCGAACGTGACGCTGACGCTGCATGACGATTCTGGAAATATCCTGGGTAGTGCCAATGTGCAAGTGCCCGGAAATGGGATGAACCAAATTAGTCCCTTGACTAGTGCGATCCCAGCACTCAGCGGCACAAATGCCTATCTTCAGATTAAATCCGATCGGCCAATCCACGCCTGGGCTAGCAAGATTAACAATGGTACTAATGACCCCAGCTTCGAAATCGGGGTTGCAGCTTTAACGTCGGGTAGTGTCTCACAAATCGCCCCGGCGATCAGCGACATCCGCAACAACCTCTTGTTCATCGGTCTGGCTTTGATCGTCCCGTTTGTGCTGGTATTACGGAGACATCGCGTTATTCCCCCCACTGGAGCAGATCAGTTGGCGTGGGCCATGGAAACACTCTAACGGGATTCCATCCCAGGAGCCTGCTCACTTGCGCCACGACCTCTGCGCCCAGGTTATCTTTTCCGTGACGTTGTTCCTAACGGTGTTTTCCCCTTTGGCCTATGGTGCTGTGGAGCCTTGGTCCCGCAAGATTATGGGCGCGGGTATTCTTGTAATTATTCTGGCGTGGCTTTTCCAGTGGCTCCAAAGCAAACCGGTTCGGCGGGTAGCGGTCCCCTTCCTGTCGTGTGCCTTGTTGTTTTTCCTATTAATCTTCTTTCAACTCCTTCCACTCCCTACAAATTGGAGAGACTGGTTATCCCCCGCCACCACTAAGAACGCCGTAATTTCAAAGATCACGCCGGGTACTTTCCCAATTTCTAACAGCCTAACAGCAATTTCTATCTCCCCCTCGTCCACAGCATCGGTGGCTCTATTTTTGACCGGTTGCATTCTCTTTGTAATGGCCGTATATGGAACCCGTCTGCAGCAATGGAGATTCAAGACTCTGTTGATCACGCTCTTGGGGTTGGGCACGTTTGAAGCCGTCTATGGGCTGTTCGAATACGTGGCCGGGACTCAGCGTATTTTCTGGCTGAGGAAGACTTTTTATCTGGAAGAAGTAACCGGTACTTACATAAACCACAATCATTTCGCCGGATTGATGGAAATGATTCTCCCCCTGGCCATCGGTTTCTCTGTTCTGCAATTGTCTGCCCGGCGCGAACTTTCCTCGGAAATTCAAAGACGATGGAAGGTTTTGCCTGGACGCGAGTACGTGGGGTTGATTTTCCTATTTGTCTCAATCAGTTTGATGCTAACTGCCTTGGTTTTTTCAAGGTCTCGGGGCGGGTTGGTATCCTTCCTAATTGCACAGGTATGCTTTGTGTTTCTCTTGTTAAAGACCAGAAGCGGTTTCCTGGGGATCCGGCAGATCAACTTGATCTTTGGCATGCTGCTGGTCCTCGTGTTTGCCGGCTTGAGCAGAGAGATTTCCACTCGTTTCTCCTACTCGGTTCGCGATGCACCTGAGCGCTTTGAGCTTTGGGTAGACAGCCTCCGGATTGTTCGGGATTTCCCCTGGTGGGGGACCGGCCTAGGAACTTACCGGGATGTAATTGTCAACTACCGGCCCGCGAAAGACCTGGTCATGGTGGCCGGCATTCCTCAACCGGCTCGAGTAGAATATGCCCATAACGATTATTTGCAGTTTCTTGTGGAATGTGGCCTGGTAGGATTCATTATATTAGTGTGGGCAATGCTTAGAACAGGAGCCTTCCTTTACAGGGGACTCAAGCAGTCGAGTGAATTGGAATTCCAGATCCTCGGCTGGAGCTTGGTTTCGGGTCTCATTGCACTAGTTTGCCACGGTGTCGTCGATTTTAACTTTCATATCCCTTCCAATGCTCTGATCTTCTCTCTATATCTTGCCTTGGCCCTGAAGCTGGCTCGCAAAAAGGAATCCTCCTCGCTTGGCCAGCCAATGAGTTGAGCAGGAGAGTCCAGAAATGGTCTTTGATCATCTTCAAGGTGGCGATTATTCACCACTGGCTTACCGCAAGACGAGGGGGCGAGAGGGTCCTCGAGGCTTTCTGCCGACTGTTCCCTCACGCCGACATCTATACTATTGTCTGCAATTCAGAAATCCTTTCCACGTCCGTGAAAGATCACCGGATCACGACTTCATGGATTCAGAAACTTCCAGGGGCCGTTCACCAATACCCTTGGTACGCTCCCCTCTTCCCCTTAGCCGTTGAAGATTTTGATTTGTCTAGCTACGACCTGGTGGTGAGTTCCGACGCAGCCGTCTGTAAGGGCGTGCTTACCCGCCCGGAAACCTGTCATATCTGCTATTGTCACAGTCCGATGCGTTATGCCTGGACTGCTTACCCAGTTTATCGGGATTCCATTGATAACAGCCTGAAACGGTTGTTCTTCTCATTGAGCATGCATTATCTCCGGCTTTGGGATCATGCCGCAGCATCCCGGGTTGACTACTTTGTGGCTAACTCAAGGAGTGTGGCTGCTCGAATTCATAAGTACTATCGTCGCCGGGCCAACGTAATCTATCCGCCTGTCGAAGTCTCACGGTTTGAAATAGGGAATGACATTCAAAACTACTATCTGGTTGCCGGACAATTGGTCCCTTACAAACGCGTTGACCTAGCCATTGAAGCATTCAACGAGCTTCAACGGCCCCTCTGGATTGCTGGGGAAGGCCCCGAATATAAGCGACTCAAACGAATGGCCCGAGGGAACGTGCGGTTTCTCGGAAAGACATCGGACGAAGACTGGACAAAGCTTTTAAGCCAATGTCGCGCTCTAATCTTTCCCGGAGAAGAAGATTTCGGCATAGTGGTGGTGGAAGCGAATGCCTGTGGGCGGCCAGTAATTGCCCTCGCCAGAGGAGGAGTGACGGAAATCGTAGATCCTGAGCTAAACGGCCTGTTTTTCACCGACGAGAGTGCTCCTTCCTTGATCAAGGCAGTCGAGATGTTCGAAACCATTGAACAAAGATTTGTACCTGCCCGAATCCGGGAAAAGACCTTGAGTTTTGGAGAGGAGCGGTTTCGCGGGGAATTCATCAGGTACCTTGAAGGGACACTAAAGGATTTCAATGCCTCCAAGCAGGGGGGAGGCAACAAATGAGCCGAGTTATCGAGCATGACATCCTGAAGTACCTTGGCTTTCAAGGACCTGAGAATCTCCATCCCCCGCTTTGCACAAAAGCGAATGCCCCCGGGTGGAAACGTATCCTGAATTTCACCGACATGGCCGGCCTAACTCTTCACTTGCGGGCACGGCTCCAGCACCGAAACCACTTCGATACCCTGCCCGCTTTTGTTCAGAAGCGGCTCGAAGGGAATCTGAAAAGTAACCGCACCAGAACTGAAGTACTTAAACAGGAATTTCTGCAGATAAACCGGCACTTGCAGGCTGCAGGAATTCGGTATGTGAATCTGAAAGGTCTGCTCTTATGTCCCCGCTTCATCGAGCGACCGGAACATCGGGTCCAATATGACTTTGATCTTCTTGTGGGAGATGAGGACAAGATAAGGACCTATGCAAGATTGCAGGAGTTAGGCTATACCCCCGCACATCGCAGCGAGAGCCAAAGAACGGATCACCTCCCACCGCTGGTCAAGAAAACGGGGTGGCAATGGCGTGGGGACTACTTTGATCCTGAGATTCCGCCAGGGATAGAGGTTCACTACCAGCTGTGGGATCCATCGTTTGAGCGAATCCCGGTTCTTCTCTTCGAAGATGTCTGGGAGAAAACCAGCCTTCAAGAGTATCAATCTTTAAGAGTGCCCGTTCTTCCGCTGAACCACGAATTGCTCTACCTGACATTGCACTGTTGCCGGCACCTGCTAAGGAGCGATCTCCGGCTCTCCCATCTCTATGAGTTGGCTTATTTCCTTCACGACAACAGAGGCAACCGTGAGTTTTGGGACGGATTTCTGGCCTGGTTGAATCAATGTCCAAACAGTTCCAGAATCGTGGGCTCGACTTTTGCCTTGACTGTTAGGCTTTTTCAACCAGAAACCAGCGTCCTGTTGGAAGGCTGGATTCGTCAAAATCTAATACCGGGGGCAGAACGATGGATTAAAACCTTTGGGTTTCGGGATGCTCCCCACGGGTACCGGGGAAACAAGAATGTCATATTTCTGCATCTGAGCTTACTGGACAGGAAAGTTGACCAATGGGGAGTTCTGAGACAAAGGCTTCTCCCCAGGCATATTCCACTCGCAGTCTCGGGAATCTATCTTCCTGATGAGGAAAGAGGGAGTCCTTCTCCGAAGCTTTCATTTTCTGATTTACTTCGGATACCTAGCACGAAGAACTTTTTTTCATATCGTGAGTTTTTTTTGGCTTTGTCTCCAATTGCCTGCCTGGCTCTGGTTTCTCCGACATTCCTCAAAACCTGAGTTTCAGCGACAGGGTAATGGCCCGCATCTGGCCGGCCGTAACCAGTTGTCCGTAAAAGCCGACAAATTCATAGCTGGGGTTGGGGATTCCCAGATTGACGATATTGAGAGCATTTAAAAAGTCGGCACGGAATAACAACTCAAGCGGCTCCCGGATGGGCACGCTCCGGAAAATGGCAATGTTCAAATTCACGGCACCGGGCGTACGAGCGATGTTGCGCCCGGCGTTGCCGAGTTCATAGGGACCGGGGGTGGAGAGCGCCGAAGGATCATAATAAAGAAACTCAGGATGAGGAAGTTCTGGAGTGGGTTGGAGATTTCGACGGGCGTCTTCCGACAGGACCAAAGACTTGCCGGGCACAATATTGGGTCGTTGCAAGGAACCTCCAATCGTCGACATGGTGATGAATCCTCGCAAGTCTTGAGGATACCCGTCCTGCATGACTAGACTAGTTGCGATCTGCCATGGGCCTATCCAATGCGACAGAACTCCGCGACCCAGATACCGCTGACCGGTGCCGAACGGCAGAGTGTAAACAATGCCTGAAGTGAATCGTTTCCGTACGTCAAAGGCTGAGAGTCCACGCTCCAGTTTGAGGTTCCTCTCATCCTGCGGACCCGGGCTCTGATACAAGTCCTGGTAAGGGGACGTCCGAGTCGTCGATGGATTTCGACCAGGTGAATGAAGTGATGAAACTCAAATTCGCTGAAAAGCTCTTTTGCAGCCGCACAAGGAGTGCATGGTAAATCGAGCTGGAGCTGGTTTCCTGTTCAAGAATAGGCCCCAACGAGGGGAAAGTCCTCAATTGTTGCAGGTCTCCGGGACGAGGCGGCAGGTTTTCTCCGGTTTCCACATGATAGGCGTTATTCCAGTTTCGGTACCTGAACAGGTGAGTCCCTTTGCTGCCAATATAAACAGCTTCAATGGCTCAGTTTTGAGGTAAGTTCCCTTTGGATTCCAAGATTCCACTGCTGCACGTAAGGAGTCGAGCTGTTGGGGTCAATATAGGTATAGCTTGGCAAATTTGACCCGGCTGAAGAGAAGGAATTGGCCGTAGTCAGAGAAGGCTGGAGCACCGGAGAGTCATGAAACTCTGTGTTGACACCGTTTCGCACCATGCCATAGAAGAGAGCCCCCACTTCCTGGACATAGAAAATTCCATACCCGGCCCGCACAACCATTTTGGGATTGATTTGGTAAGCGAAACCCACTCGCGGACCAAAGTTCTTGCCATTGGAGCGAACCCCATCCTGTGGCAGAGAGCTCGAATCGACACCCAAATGGATCAGTTTGGGAGGTGCCGGCAGATTTGAAAAATCCAAATTGTAAAGGTTGTTGCGAATCTCACTGAAGGGCGAAGTATAGTCGTATCGTAATCCCAGGGTTAGAGTCAATTTCTGAGTCACCCGGACCATATCTTCCGCAAACAAGCTGTAAGCGTTTCTACGCAAATAGGATTGCGGCGAACCCACAGTTCGGACAGCTTCTTGAGGGTACCCCAGAAGGAAATCTGCCAAAGCGAGGCCGGTATTCACGGTCGGAGTGATAGGGTCTGGACCACTGGTAAAGACCCCATTGTAGCGGAAGCTCCCACGAGAGTAATTTGAGAGTAAGAAGTTGTCTTCAAACCGCCGGTATTCGGCGCCGAATTTCCATTGGTGACGGCTTCGAATGGTCGTTAAGGTGTCAATCAGTTGGTAGGTGTTGTCCCTCAATGTTGTTGGCCGATTAGTATCGTCGCTGGGGATTTGAAGGAAACCCAAGCGAAACTCCGGGAAACCATTGTTGGCAGGATCGCTCGGGATGCCGTTAATCCCCAGTTGGCTGATAATATCTTGGGTCCCTGTATTGTAAATGCCGTCAATAGCTTTTAGGCGGTTAAAACCAAACTTAAAGTTGTTGAGCGTTTCTGGATTGAAGGTGTGGGTATGGCTTAACGACAGGTTCTGGGCGCGAACCGTGGTGGTGGTGCCGGTGATGGGGCCGAAAATTCCATCTTGGTTGAACTTCTCATCACTCAAATGGTAGGCCCCGGAAAGAAAGTCCTTTTCAGAAAATTGATGGTCGATGCGGACGTTGCCTTGGTGATCGTGAATGCGACTTAGCTGATTGGCCACATAGTTGTTAATAATCTGGTTTGGAATTGTCGGGAGCGGGGTCAAAGCCAGCAGTTTGAGCGCTACTGGATCAAGTTCAGCTTGCGGAATGGTGTTTCCGGGAAAAGGGCGACGCACGCCTTGGGTCAAGGTACTTGGATCATAAATTGCTACCCCGTAATCACTCAGATCTCCATGCCTGGCGCTTTCGGTAGGAACGCTCGCCACGTTTTGGTATCGGCTTCTGGATTCCAGCCCTTCGTAATGAACAAAAAAGAAGGTGCTGGCTGTTTTCGGGGTGGACTTCGAAAGCCGCAGGGGCCCGCCAATACTGGCACCAAATTGATTCTGTCGCACCGGCAGCTTGGGCAAGACACCCTGGTCCTCATTGAAATTATAAGGCCGAGCATTGAATGCATCATTCCCGAGGTAGTCGTACAGTTCCCAGTGCAACCGGTTCGTCCCTGAGCGTGTGACAAGGTTGATGCCTCCACCCACCACATTTCCAAAATCGGCTGAATGGGTGCTAGTTTGCAGGCGGAGTTCCTGGAGTGACTCAACCGATGGGGCATTCACATAAGCGTTGATGTGCCCATCGGTATTGGTTGTCCCGTCCAGAATGTAGTAGTTACCCGTCTGGCGGTAGCCGCCGATGTTCAGGTTCTGGGCAAGAGCGCCGCGACCGGGCTGTAATGCCGTCAGGCCATTAGCCGTGTACCCCTGCTGCGACAAATCTGTCACACCTGGCGACATACCGAGAATGGTTGAAAGGTTTCTCCCCGGCAAGGTTTCCAGGCTGATCTGATCGACCAACCCGCCGACTGCCATGTTCTCCACCTGGAGCAGGTCTTCGGAGGCTGAAACATTCACTTGCTCCGATATTTCCCCCAATTCCAACCGAAAATCCATTCGGATAGCCTGATTAACCTGGGCCCGAAATGTGGACGTGACTACCTTAAAGGATGCCTTGTTAATCCGAATCTGATACTGACCCGGCTTCAAGTAAGGGAAAGAATAATAGCCGGAGGTATTGCTTTCGGTTTCCCACTTGAAGCCGGTGTCCAAACCCTTCACCGAGAGGGAGGCTGACGAAACCGGCAAACCCGAGGGATCTTGCACTAGTCCACTCAAGCTGGCTGTTTCCTTTTGAGCCAAAAGAGGGGAGATTGTGAGCCAACCCACGACAGCAACAAATAAGAAAAAGTGACCCTTCGAAACCTGCATATTGTCTCCAAGTAGAAGTGGATCCGGGTTGGGGGGAACCACTTCATCATCTCTTTTAGTGGTGGCTCTTCCGTAAGACGGTATCCGTTAAGGGAGGTGCGGAGTGAAGGCAAGAGCTCCAATCAACGAAGACGAGCATTCTCCTTCGCCCCTCCCGGGTCAACGCAAGGATTCGATATTGTTCCTGGCATAGCAGCAGTTAAGACTACCGAGACATCAAGGGGATTCTCTTCTCTTGATTTTACCATGGTTCACTCAAAATCAAAACGTGACTGTGAGGTAAATTGGGGTAGTTGTTGTCCATCGGCCGTTGTCGTGTGTCTGGCACCCCTATAGTCATTTTCAGTAGAGCCGCTAGGCGACCCTATTTGGATCAGCGAATTCTTCGGTAGATGTTGAATCCTAGTGAGAGATCATGCAGACCAGAGTTCACGGCATAGGGGTTTGGGGTGAAATCCCGGCTAGAAGAAGCCGTGATGGTGAATACGTGCCCCCAGGATCGAATCGTCAGGCCGGCTGACACTGAAGGGTAATCGTTCCGATAGTATCCTCCGAACCCGGCCACCCTCGGCACCACTTCGCCAAGTAGCGAGAAAGTCCTGTTGAGCGCAATGTCTGCCCCTACGCCGATATGAGAAAGTATGATTCGCTTGCGGATTGATCGCCTGTAATTCCGCTGGGGAACCAAGAAATTGCGTGAGTTAAAGACAAGGGTGGGGGTAAGGTAAAAACGGAGGAACCTATAATCGAAAGAGGAGGTCAATTGCAGGAATGGAGAATAACGACCTTCGAAGTTCTGCGTCCCCTCAACCCCTCCATAGAGACTCATTTTCCAAAAGGAGCCGGGTCTGGTCTGGATCTCATAGGTTCCATTCAGGGTAATTATCTCGTTGAACCGCGCACGGGAGACCCCAAAGCTGAACCGGTCAGTGAACGCGTAATTGAATCCCAGGTTGATGTTCGCGCCCGAATCAATACCAAACGCATCTCCCGGACTTGAGTCAGCAAGAGATTGCAGGAAACGGTGCTGAATGAGGACCTCCATGGAATTCCTCTTCAGATCCACTGGTGCTGGAAGATTGATTAGCCTGGAAGACTCACTCAAACGTACAGGGCCCTTTGATTCGGCTCCCCGCGAGGTCGGCGTTACATTTGAGGCAGCCTGGCCAGAGACTCCACTGTAGGCTCCCTCTGTGTAAATGTAATCTCCCTAGGGGGGTGCCGTCTTCATCGCAGGCATTGCCCGCCGCATTGAATTGAACGGCTTCCGTTGCGGGAGATGGAGCAACCCAGTCAAACTCAAACTCCACGGGCCCATCATTCGTGCCTTCCCTGGTTCCAGCAGCTGTGTGCTCAATATACTGGATACCGGCACTCTCTTTAACCTGGGTCAATGGATTCGATGGAACCAACTGGCCGGCCTGTTGACCGGACGCACTGAAACGTACCGACAGTTCAAACCCCCAGCGGGATTTTCCAGGCTGCCCAATCACAACACGCAAGGGATAAGTCATTCCGGGCTCATACACTTTGGGGACTCCGAGGATGTGAAAGACACCACCAACAGTCCGCCCTTCATTTAAGACATAGCTGGTGTGGCACTTTCTACACGTCCTTTCCCCGAATCCTGCGGTCAGCTGGGGATCCGGGCCTGAATGGTAACCCAACAGAAGAGTCGATCCACAAAAGACCGTCAAGGGGATTAACATGGTCAACCAGAATAAAATACGTCCCAGTCTCATTTTTCCTTCTCCGCTTCCCAATGTTTTTTCTTCACTATGAGAAGAACCAGTTACCACCGGACTTAAATGTGAATTCACCTGATCTTATTTTTTCTCTCTTGCGGATATCGGTTCGCAAGACTTTTGCCAACACGGGCCACAGTCAATCCTCACACCCAGAGGCATCCTAAAAGGAATTGAAAACCTTGTGGGGATTTTTACCTTCAATGGTCAAAAGCAAGGAGCAAAGGGCAGATTCTCGGTTTTCAATCGCGTCCACCTCAAAAACCCCCGTAAGACTGATTCTGGGGCCACTGTTCACTATCACAGCAGAGTCAGGAGCACATATGGGTCTGCTGATTTGCTGCTCAAGGCGGCAAGCAAGCGAACCTACCTTCAGCAGGCCCGGTCATTTGTTTTGTTTTCGGCGAATTTTCCGTAGGGCGGTGAATCAGCCCCAACTCCAACATTTCGGATGAAGGCAAAGTGGGAGGTGTGACGAGAAGCTGGAAACAACCCTGCCTCGCTGTCAATGAACGATTGAAGATAAACCCGGGCCGTCATGCTAAATTGGGGGGGTGATGGGGTTTCAAATGGGGGCGACAAAAATGTGTCACAAGGGAATTTCATAAAGGTGAGAACGATTCCGCAAGTTATTGATAAGTCTGGTCGGGGCGAGAGGATTTGAACCTCCGACCCCCTGCGCCCAAGGCAGGCCTCAGACGTAGTTTCAATGACTTACGAAAGAGGCCTGCAACGGTTTATCAAGCACTTAGCGGATCATGCGGCGCGTATTGCCGAGTATTTTGCCGAGTAAAAATTTTAAAGTTTCCCCACCCTTTAAGCACCATTCCAGAGCATATTCAGCTACTTGTTTCGACGCTAGAAACGCTAGTCTTTGCGCTATGCTTTCTAGTTCTATCCTTCTCTTGGCAAGCATGTCACATTCTTCTCCCAACTCCTATTCACGAGAATCATGCAAATAGATTCCTTGCTCATCAATCAGAGGGGTATCAATGCGACTAGACGAGAACGCCATGCTTCACCTAGGAACCGAGAATATTTGCATTGACCAATTGTCTGAGGATTCTCATTTAGCACATTACCGGTTGAGAAAAATTCTAAAGCCAGTAAGCCGAGAGACTCCGAATTCTCCTTCCCTCAAGAATAATATCTCTCGCCGATCTTTTCTTCCTGGCCCATATACTGAATATCAAAAGGATCAATCAGGATCCATACGCTCACTCCGAGACAGGGACGAGCACTGCAACTTAAAGCTTGTGGAAAAATCGCCTCGAATGGTTAACCAGCTAACCAAAGTGTCTGAAATCCTACCTTCAGTGGTTGACCAGTTAACCACTCTGGCTAACCAGGAAAGATTGGATAACCAGCCCGCCATGGTTAACCACAATGAGACAATAAATTCTGGTCCTGAGCGACCTGTGAAAGACGAGAGTCACTTCAAGTCGCGCAGAGAGAGAAAGTTGAAAGGGATTCGAATCTCTGCCGAGAAACTTCACAAATACGAACTCTGGTGTTTCATCAACAAAATCGATTTCCAAGATGCCGTCGAAAAGGCCCTGGATTGGTTAACCAGTGGTCAACCAGTTAACCACGTATTGATTGATGATTTTGATGATGATGATAAATAAATAAATTACCATCATCATCCGCTGTGGAAAACATCGCTGCCTTCTACCGTGAATGGACCAGAAATACGGTCAGTGAAGAAGATCTCAAGGCAATTCGAGAAATCTCCTCCCTCGATCCAAACACTATCAAGCTGGGAATCATGACAGCTATCTATCGAAAAGCTTCGAGCAAAGGAACCAGGAAAATCAATTCATTTCGCTACTTCTTCGGAACCATTCGAGAGGTAGCTAATTCCAAGCTGGGAGGAAGTGTCACCCTGCAAAGGCTTGAACAGGTGATCAGTCTCCTGCTTAAGACAAGAGACAACCATCAGCCAATGAACGGAAGGAGCGAATGACAATGAACGACGAATCCCCTCTTCAGCGACTCAAGCAGTTTGGTTATACGGCCCTGCAATTCAACTTCATTCGCCTCGTGGCACTCCATTCAGGAGTGTTTCTGCGCAGACAGTATCTCCTGTTCGCCGGCATCTCGAGTGGCAAGCATGCCACGAGTTTCCTGGGCAGATTGGTCAGAAACGGCCATTGCCGGACGGTCCCCTTGGCCGGCAAGATCTCTGTTTATCACCTTCATTCGAAGTGGATCTACAGGACCATCGGTCATCCAGATCTTCGCTTTCGTCGCCCTCATGGTCTCGATTACGTCAAGACCAAACTCCTATCGCTCGACTTTGTTCTGCAGAATCCAAGGAACACCTACCTCACCACCGAGCAGAAAAAGGTGGATTACTTCAGCCATTACTGCAACGTGCCGCTGTCTGATTTGCCGGGCAGAGTGTATCGGTCAATATCCGGAAAGTCTGAAACCATCCGCTACTTCGTGGACAAGTTTCCGTTATTTCTCTCCCCCGCGGCTGTGGTCCACTTCACGTTCGTGAGTGCTGGAGAGTTGCCACAGTTGGAAGATTTTCGAACTCATCTCCTCGCTTACAGTAGGTTATTCCGACGTCTGAAGGAAGTTCGCATGGTCTACATTCACCAGGATTCCTTTCACGTTCCCCAAGTCGAAGCCTACTTCCATGCCATAGTGTCCTCACCAAATGGGCGCCGGGTAGAGAGTTCTGAACTGCTCCGGTACTTCCAGTTGAGGCAAGCCTGGGAGCGGGAAGAGTATGAGGAGGTGGATTCCGAGGGGCTTATTTACCTAAATCAGTCTCGGAGGAAGTATGGCGGGGGCCGCTACGAATCACTCTATCAGGACTGGAAAAACCAGGCAGCGAACGACAGAAGAAGTGCTGGAACATTGAAGGCATATTCCCCGCGCGGACAGTTTCTTCCGTATCGAATCAACGTCGATCCGAGGACGTTTATGGCGACAAGGAGGGCTCCAACAGGTGACAAACCGGCAAAAAGCAGTCTTCACCATTTGGTTCGTCCTGTCGTTCACCTCTCTGAAGTCGCTAAGACTGTGTCCCACGGTAAATTAGCCTGGTAAACCACGTTCCGGTGGGACCATTCGCGGGGACGAAAAGGGGCGGTGGCGACCCCCAATTTGGCGGCTTTGAGCCGCCACCCTGCCCTGCGGGTTCCGCTTGGCTCCGCCTCGCTCCAGAGGTCGCCACCGCCCCTTCTTCGTCCCCTTCACCAAATCTTCGAGTGTTACGCCAGTAATACCGCACACACGTTAGAAGAGGAGAATTCGGTATTACCACGGTAATACCGAAATTCAGAAAGAGAGGTATTGCTGACATGTCCGCCATAGTGAATGGTCCCAGGCTTAAGCCTCAGCTTAAAGTCACGTTCGAGACCTTCATGATTAAGATCGATCCCATCACGCTCGCCAAGCCGAAGGCTTATTGCAAGTCAACTGATTCCGAACTGATCCCAGCTTTCAATCACATCTGCGCAAGCAGGTTCCAGGTGAGCATAATGCTGAATCCTGAGATGCGGCCCTTCCTTAACTCCGAATTGATTCGAGCCAATGCGGGAGAGACAGACGCGCGATTGAGTCAATTTACAGAGGGCTTGGACAAATTCTCCTGACCTGACAGAAAACTTCAGGTCTCTGAAGGAGAGTTCGCTGAAGGATCGGTTGGGCTAATCATTTGTAGAGGACCGGCGAGTTTCCGGGTACACCATTACCCAACCACTGGAGTGCTGCCAAGCGCAGATGAGCCCTCCAAAACTCCCTCCATACGGATCTGTCGAGAGGCGGGAAGCCGAGTAAGAGTGAAAGAATGATTGACGGGTCTTCATCCTCAGAAAATTCCCAGGAGGAAGCCGGGGGTGACAGCCTTTGCGAGTTGTTAACGGTAAGAGATTATGAGGTTTTCGGCTAGAGAAGCGATTATTGGATCTTGCCTATAGCATTCTTAGGAATATTTACCCAGTTGCCTGGCATTTTGCAGATAGGAGAGATTTAGATGTGAATAGCAACTGTCAAACTCGGTGAAAGGATAAATAAAATGCGAGCACGCGGTTGGACGTTGAATTATCTCTTCTTCGAACTGATCATCGA
Source organism: uncultured Acidimicrobiia bacterium (assembly GCA_963810905.1). Classification (GTDB taxonomy): domain Bacteria; phylum Acidobacteriota; class Terriglobia; order Versatilivoradales; family Versatilivoraceae; genus CAWBAT01. Next base: position 100,516 of record CAWEPG010000003.1, read on the forward strand.
TTTGCTGTCACTAGCGACAGCAACATTGCTTTTTGTTATTACCGTGAAAGGCCAGCCAGCAAGTCAGCCCATAATCATGAATGTTGCTGCCCCCGAACTTGTCGGTGGGCCTTGGTTAAACACTCCTGACAGCAATCCGATCCCACTGGATTCGCGTCGTGGCAAAGTAACTATCGTCCATTTTTGGACCTTCGGCTGTATCAATTGCAAGCATAATCTGCCGTCCTATGCTCGATGGCAAAAGCAGTTTGCCGAAAAGGGAATTGTCCTTATCGGGGTTCATACTCCTGAAACCGAAGAGGAACATGTCACAGCCAACGTTATTCGACGCGTCAAGCAACTGGGTATCGAGTACCCTGTTTTGCTCGATCAGGAGGGGACGAACTGGAGACGCTGGCAGCAGCGTTTTTGGCCAACCGTCTACCTGATTGACAAAAAAGGAAGGATCCGCTTCCAGTGGATTGGTGAACTCAACTATGGGAAAGGGGATGGAGAAGCGACGATGGCAGAATTCGTTGAGGAGCTTTTGAAAGAGCCTATCTGAGGATTTGATTCGCTCATAAAAGCTGGCCAAAGTAAAGCCCTCTCCACTGAGATGGGCGGGATTTTATAGACTGACCGGTGGGCCTAAAACTGAGAGGAAAGTTAACGAACTCGGAAGAAGTCGTTAGAAACAAACTGGTTGGCGCCGCAGCTTGCTATCTGCGGCTTCGTCTTAGGCTGACCAGGACCGGTTTTATCTAGGTCAGCCTAAACAAGAGTTGGGCGGCTGGTTAACTGCCCTCCTGCTCGAAGTTAGTGAGGGCGGGCGTGATTACTCACAAAGGAACAATTGTCATGGATACTCAGAACAAACCTATTAAGGCTCTTGGAGAGATTGCCTTACGTGTCACCAACCTTGACACGCAGCAGAAATTCTATGAAGAAACCATCGGTCTTGAGCTGATGAAAAGGTTCCCCAATGCGGCCTTCTTCCGTATCGCCGAAGGCTTTGGTGGGCACACGCAAGTTCTGGCCTTGTTTGATCGTTCAGCAGAACGAGGCTATCGTGGCTTAAGTAAAGAGAATTCAACCATTGATCACATCGCTTTCGAGATACCACTGGCGGATTTCAATGCCGAGAAGCAGCGACTCGAGCAACTGGGGTTGCGGGTGAAAACGGCTGAACATGCGTGGGTGCATTGGCGCTCGATTTACGTAAACGATCCGGAAGGAAATGAAGTTGAGCTGGTCTGTTACGATGAAAGTGTGTAGACGGCTTACGGTTTGAAGGAGGGCGGCCAACAATGGGTTGCAGCAGACTTCCTTACAGCTTCACTTCGAGGAAGCCGCTGAACCCAGGCGTTTTTAGGTATGTTGTGAGATCCGGACTTGACTGTATCGTTGCAGCGTTCTGAACGTGGAGGAGACAAATATGGTTACCGTAGCGCTATTCGTTCGACTAGAAGCGAAACCCGGAAAAGAGCCCGACGTGGCGAAATTTCTTCGTGACGGATTATCAATTGTTGAGGAGGAACCGGCGACGACTGCATGGTTCGCGATCCAGATTGGACCATCGACGTTCGGAATATTCGACGCATTTCCGAATGAAGCCGGCCGCCAAACTCATTTGTCGGGCCGCGTTGCCGCGGCATTGATGGCGCGGGCTTCTGAACTTTTTTCGCAGCCTCCCGCAATTGAGAAGGTGAGTGTGCTCGCGTCAAAGCTTCCGAAGTGACCACGGCCTTGCCAGTGAACAGGCCTAACCAAACGTTCAATACGGACCCATCGCCGGGCCGGTTAACTTGCGTCATTGGACAGACGAGCGGGACCTAGGCGAATGATAAAGACTCCCTTTCAAGGCACATTTGTGTACTCATGTATACTCCCGAAGCGGGAATTCGCCACTAAGTTACACCGGCGAGCCGGCGGAATAATGCTGAGAGCAAGATCATCCAGTAACTGAACAACTGCTTGGCGAAGCGCAAAGATTCCGAGTCAGGATGAAAGAAGGTTTGGAGGGTCTTCAGGACCTGAAGTTCCCAGAAGCAAATCGGGCGTGATAACCTTTGAGAGTTGTTGGCAGTAAAAGGGTATGAGGTTTTTTGGGTAGACACTGTGCGTTGGTCAACTCACAAGAATGGATGCCCCATCCCCGCGAGCCGTGGGTCATTCTTGAGGATCACATCAGCAGCGGCCTTTGGGTTGTCTCTCATGAAATGGATTCGTTGCGCTGGGAAATAAATGGTCTCATAGGCGACGATCGTCTCAGCAGGAGGTAGCCCCTCTTGTCTTCGCAATAGTGCGCGTTCAAGCGCCGTCTCAAACGTACACTCAACCCAGCAGGTCAGATCAAAGTGACGACGGTACGCAGACTTAAGCAGGTAAATGCCTTCCAAGACAATGACCTCGACCTCTTCAAATTTATAGGTGTGCTTGCGGTACTCGGTGGAGGTTTCTTCGGCAAAGTCTGCAGCTATGCTGTGCTGACGATTTTGTTTTAACGGTAAGACCAATTGCTGAAACATCTCATCAAAACGGATCGCGTGATCATAAAAATGTTCGGCAGGGTTATTTTTGTTGAAGCGTTTGTCAGGGAGGTTTAGCCAGCCGTCCAAATTGATGGTCACTGTCTTGAGACCTTGCTGCTGCAATTTTGCTACGATCCTTCCCGTCAAATACCCTTTGCCACAACCGTCGATGCCAGTGATACCGATGAGCAGACTTCTTGATTGTCCCACATTCTTCAGCCTGAAATGTATCGCAGCCACCAACTGTTCAATCTCATCGATCACAAGCATTCTTTCGGTGTTAGGCCTTATCCATATGGAAAATTCGTAGTGGTTTCTTCACTGTAGACATACAGAAGACGCATATCTGCTCCACGCGGCGTTCGATTTCTTCTCTAGGTGAACTTGACGAAGTAGACTTGCCGGGCAACGACTACCGTGTGAAGCACCGAAGCGACAACAATGGCAATAATGCCTTCTTGCGTGTTGATCAAGCCTTGCTGGTAGGCAAGGCGGCTTAGGAAGTAGTACAACCAGGGATAGAGTGCCAAAGAGCTGATCAGGCCAGGCGAGTAAATACCATAGGCTGCGGTGGTGCCGATATGAAAAAGAGTATTCAAGAGGCTTTGATTTAGACCGAAAGCAAAAAACAACCAAGTGGTCATTTTGTTCGGGGAGTGCCAGACCGCAAGGCAAAAGACAATGGCGATGACCATTCCCATCAAGTTGTTTCTTATGAAATCGGCTCGGGTAAATTTCGGGGAAGCATAACGCTGGGCCCAGGCAGTAAACTGCGGCGCCTCTTCCAAGACATGCACTACAAAGACCACCGGGAATAACCAGCTTGCTTGTCGGAAGGTGAGTCCGCCAAAAAATTGAAAAATGGCCTCAAAGTTCACCGCTACCCCCGGGAAACTATACTGAGCTTCTTATTGACGCCCTCCAGGAATTGCCCAAGACTCGCTGATACAGATCAGAGACCCGCCATAAAAACCCAGCCTGTGACCAAACTCAGGTCTTCGATTGATCCGGCTCAGCCGCTATCTGCGTCCCTTGCGCTGCCACCATGCGCCATTGGCCTTGCTGCTCAACATATACATGGGTGTAGCGGCTCTTAACCGTGAAAGGCATTTCTCCGAACTGTCCGCTCATCTGGGTCTGGCCGTTAATTACGGCCGTTGTGCCATATAAGCGTAGTCGAGAATTGATCGGCTCAATGGCTTCGAACTGAAGCTGGCCTGACTGTATTACCGAGAGAAATGCGGATTTTGTGACCTCAGATCCGCTCATCACATCAATCAGAGCAAAATCGTCCGACAAAAGTCGATTCAAAACTTCCATTCTGGCCTGTACCAGCGATGTGAAAAATAAACGGTCTGCCCCAAGGGGGTCTGATTGGTCTTCTATTGAAGGTCTCATTTGATTAACCGGGTTAAGGTGGCAAAAGAACCAGCGACGTTCAGCCGCATTCGGTAGAGTCCACTTCGGGCCGTCAGATACAACGTTTTCCCATCTTCATCTCCCCAAGCCATATTATGCGGATGCATTGGAGTAATGACCGTGCCAATATGTTTTCCTGCCGCAGACAAAATCCACAAACCACCGGGACCGGAAGCATAAATATTCCCTTGTGCATCCACCTTCAACCCATCAAGTGCATCCTCTCCCTTGGCGCTCGTCATATCGAAGAAAACGATTCCATCGGAAAGGCTGCCATCTCGGCTGACATCATAGCGCATGACTACCTTCTTTTGTTCATCCCAGTTGCTGACATAGAGATACTTCTCATCCGGGGAGAAGGCAATGCCATTAGGGCCCTTCAGATCGGTGCTGACCAGTTTCAATTTGCCTTGGTACAGACAAAAGACCCCGCTGTAAGGAAGTTCCTTTCGAGGGTCATCAAAGAATTTAGGAAGCCCAAAAGGCGGATCGGTAAAGTAGAGTGTCCCGTCTGATCGATAGACGAGATCATTCGGGCTATTGAGACGCCTGCCTTCGTAATGGTCCGCCAGTACTGTCAACTGACCACTTTTCTCGAGCCGGACGACGCGGCGGTTTCCATGCTGATTGATGGTCAAGCGACCCTCCGGGTCCAGCGTCAGCCCGTTCGATCCTGGTTGGCCATATTCTGCGATGTCGGCGCCGTCATATCCACTCTTCTCTTTATATACAGAGAGCTGGCCATCGGGGATGTATTTGTAAATCGTGTTGTGATTCGGGTCGCTGAAGAGGAGATATTTTCCTTCCCGCACCCAAATCGGGCCTTCAGTAAACTGAAATCCTTCGGCAAGCTTGAAAAGCTTCGGATTTGGAGGAACAACCTCATCGATCGCGGGGTCAAGACGGAGCACCTCAACATTGACCTCCCGCGGAGTTTCGGCTAGCGGAACGCTGCTTCCTTTGTAGAAGTCAAGCCGAGCAAAGCGCATGTAAATGTAGTTGGTGGGGGGATTAGAGATCGGACCATTAATGCCAAAAACGGCCAATTGTATCTTTTGGCCTGGCTTGACGTTTCGCCCCACAATCAGTCGATTTGGGGCATTCCAGCCACTGATGACCGAGCCTCCGCTTTGCCCAAGTCCTCGCGTCAATTCTCCGTTGACCCAAATCTCAGCATAGTCGTCCAAAGAAGTCTCAAACACTACCGTCGAACCAGCTGGATCGAAGGTCCCGACTTGATCAGGAATAGTAATTTTGATCCGATACCAGTTAAAGCACATCTTCCCGGTGGAACGGCGTTTCTCCAGAGTGCTTGGATCCAATACGGCCCAGCTCAAATCATCGAAGTCGATGCCTCCTGCATGCGGCACATAATCATAAGTTTTTAGCGGTAAACCTGTTGGCTGACCGTCTGTTCCTGGACCCTTGAAGTCCACCTCGATGATCTTCGTGTCACTGTAACGCCATTCCCCTTTGACACTCTCGATGCCATCTTTGCTAGCCAAATTGATGAAGGCGTCTGGCGGTCCGGTAGGCGATTCCCAACCGTTACCGTGCAATAGCGCGGGATACTGGAAGATCGTTAACAGAACTGCCGCACCGTTTAAAAGAATCCGTCTCACGCTCATTACCCCCCTCTATATAGACTCACCGGTCATGACTACCACCGCCATACCCGCTTAGCGCGCTTTTACGACGTAATAGGTCATGGGGGCTGGAATTTCCTTGAACCAATGCGGGGTTCCGGCGGGAACGATGATCACATCACCTTGGCTGATCTGGCGTGCCTCCCCCCCTTCAATCTGACTCCCGCGAATTTCATCGGATGCGATGTTCTTCGGATCCACAACAGATCCGCCGGTGACAAAAGTTGCAGACCCTTCTAACACGTAGATGATGTCTGCATCCTTCACATGGACTTCGGCCATCCCTGCTTTGTCGCGACGGCTGGCATGCACCATGTATTTGTCACTGTCATCAAACAGAACAGCTCCTTTGGCAAATGCTTCCTTTACTTTCTGTTTGTCGAAGAAAGTCACGCCCTGCGGTTTGGCAAATTCTTTGGCGGCATTCGCGCCAGCGATCGCGAGTTCCTCATCCTGTTGAGCACTAGCAGCGCCACTGACTCCGACTCCGCCAATGATCTCTCCATCCATCATGATCGGGATGCCACCTTGCAATGGAGTAAAGTCATTCAAGGCAACCATCGCCGTGCGCCCATTCTTGATAATTTCTTCAAAGACCTTAGTCGGCCGCTTAAAGAGCACAGCTGTGCGGGCTTTGCCAATAGAGATGTTGGCTCCCGCTGCAAACGTGCCATCCAGTCGCTCCAACGCCATGAGATTACCGCCTTCATCGACCACTGCAATAACACCGCCCGGTGCGTTCAGCTTCTTGGCTTCAGCCGCAGCCGCGACAATGACCTTCCTGGCCCCATCCAGCGTCAGAGATTTTCTAGTGGCGACCTGGGCGTTGGAGACAATTGTCATTGCGAAAAACAGGGAAGCAATTGAAATGCTTTTTGAGATATTCATGATACGGTCCTCACAATTAAGATTGAGGGCCGGCTGCCTTTGTCCCGGGATGGACCGCCCCTTTGATTCCAGTCGGGTCGGCCAACCGGCGCCTCAGAGATAGGGGTAATTACTTAATGGGGTCGGCAAATTTGGCTTCGCCGAGCAGAACCTCCGCAAACGCACACCAGATCTGCACTTTAGCCACGTCCATCACGTAAGAAGGGACCGTGATGCTTTTGTTAAACTTGTCGCCTTTGATCTTAAGAAGATTGAGCAAATAGACATTCCCCTTCGAATCCACAACCTGCCAATGGGGAGCGGGTGTGTTTGGGACGACGAAATCGTCGGACAGAGTGAGGACAAGCATGTTTCCCTGCTTGGAATAGGTCACTGTCCCGGTGTTTGCTTTAGGACCTTGAAATGGACTGCTTGTGTGCTGGTGGTCCGCGAAGTTGAGATTGCCGATAGCCAACAGACTAATAACCACAAGGCAACCAGTCTGGATGATGAAGTTTTTCAGAGAACGCGCGATGCGCATGGATTTTTCCTCCTCTATGTTCATTTGAGATATTGCCATGCCTGTATTCGGGATGGCCCCTGTTGCCAGGTTCTGCAGCATGAATGTTTCCGACGCCTTGGATTTATTCCCAATCATTTTGTTTGTTGATATTTTCAAAGTTCAATATGCACTCTTCGTTAAAGCACATTCCGATCGCCAAAGGTCCGTAAAACCCTGGAACCTCTTTCTTTGCGAAGCAATCGAAAGACGCGCATTCTCAGCTCAGGGGGCGCTTTTTCATTCTCAATGGACTCCCGAATACGGTTTCTTACCATTTCCCGGAATTTGAATTCCTCGAGGCACTGCGGGCAGCTTTCCAGGTGCCTGACCACTTCTTCGGTGGATTCAAAAGTGAGCTCTTTACTGAGGTAGTGGTCCAATAGGGCAAGGGTCTTTGCACAATTGCTGTCCCAAACTTTGACGAGTTTCATTCCGTTGTCTCCAATCGACGGTCCTTTCAGAGACTAGAAGGCTGAACGGCAGCGCTTTTATTCCAGAAACGAAAACCGCCTCCATTTCTGGCACTGTGGACTAATTTCTCGAATACACTGAGGCAGCCTTGAGCTGCCAACGGAGAAGGTGGAGCGGGCATTCCCACGCACTTTTTAAAAAGCGCACAAGGGAACGGCGGTCCCACGCAAAGGTTCTACCCTTAGAAGGACGGCTGAAAATATGTAGATGTTTATTTGAGGAGGGAATCGAGGCACTGCCGTTGGTTGGGTCTGAACACTGCCTGCATTGAAGCCTTACCCCAATTGAGCACTCTTGTGTGATACCTCCGCTCTCTGAAAACCGATGTGATCGGGGAAAGAGGTCAAGTGATTTCTCAGAGCCTGTCTCCCCCGACTCAGTCGGGACATCACGGTGCCGATGGGAATCTTCAAAATTTCGGAAATTTCTTTGTAGGAAAACTCCTGAACGTCCACCAACAAAATAACTTCACGGAATGCTTCCGGAACCTGATTGAGTGCAGCCAAGAGGTCTTCGTCAGTGATCTCTTCAGGCACAGGCGGTTCGTATGCCAAGGATTGCTTCAGATGCTCTTCACCATCCTCCACCCATTTGAAGTTGAACCATTTTCGCCGATGGTGATGGATTACATGGAAAAGAATTTTGAATAACCAAGCCCGACAATTGGTCCCAAGTTCAAACCTGTGGAATGATTTCCAGGCTTGGAGATAAGCCTCCTGGACTAGATCTTCAGCCTCCGCACGATCTCCGATGACCCGTACAGCCGTTCTATAGAGATCATCAAAATGGGGAAGCGCTTCGGCTTCAAAGGCCTCCATACCGAAACCACGCGTCTTTGCAACCATAAAAAGCCTCCTAGGATCGAGGATACTCTCGTCGGTCCTCACCCAGCGGCCGATCTCAACAACTCTGTAAGAAAGGCATTACAATTGATGAGTTTGACTTGTCGCTCTAATAAATCCTTAAACAGGTTTACGCCACTCCTGTCCAGATACAGCACTTCTCCTACATCGAGGATCAGTGATCCCTCTTTTTCTAGAAATCGATGACAGTATGTTTCAACTTCCGTTACAGATGGGCCCACGACTTGGCCTTCAAGCTTGACAACCTTGTTTCCATTCGCCGTGGGTACTTCTGAGATCTTTACCATTCGTTAATTCCTCTCTGTCTTACTGAAAGGGGTCTATGCAAAGTAGTAGCCACGAAGAAATGCATCTGCATTAAACTCTTATAAATTATTGATAAATATGATGATTATTTTTTCTTAAAGCCAAAGGCATGAGCCAAGAGCCACGATATTTCGTGGCCAAAGGATAGTGGTTTCGAGGCGTAATCCATAGGCAACCACGATATTTAGTGGGTCAGGAAGACAGGCGAGTTGAATTTGGGGGCTGAATGCTCCATTTCATAGATCCAGTAATCCGACTTCGAACAACCTGCTGGCGGGGTGGATCATGCGCTTCAACGTAGGATTCCCTTAAGGCGCTCTTAAGTGAGCGTTTCACCTTTTTTGTGACCGAATTGATGAAAAGACGAACTTTTTGGAAATCAGCGGGCAGAACGCTGAATGCCGAGTTTCTTCATCCGGCTGCGGAGAGTGTTGGGGTGGAGGTTGAGAACCCTTGCAGCACCGTTGATTCCCTCAATAACCCATTTTGTCTGAATGAGGACCTCCAGAATATGTTGGCGCTCGACTTCCATCAGCGTTAGAGCCGGGTCAGGAGCAGGACTTTGCGGAGTTGTCGGAAGCACCGGAGGGTCAGCGGCGTTTGTAGGAGGCGAGACTGCCGCAGCCGTGGCTTTTGATGCTCGGCTCGATCCCAGCGCAGGGAAAAGGTCGGGCTGAAGCGTCAGAACCGAACCCTGCGATAACACGACTGCTCTTTCCAAGAGGTTCTGTAGTTCCCGGATGTTGCCGGGCCATTGATATTGGATCAATCGATCCATCGTTTGCTTAGAAACGGTATCAAACTTCTTGCCGAGTTTCTTTGAAAAACGGGAGAGAAAGAACATTACAAGCTGAGGAACATCTGTCTGGCGCTCGCGTAGAGGCGGCAGTGTGAGCGGGACCACATTGAGCCGATAAAACAAATCCGACCTAAAGTGACCCGAATGCACTGCCTCCTCCAAATTACGGTTCGTTGCCGCAATGATCCGGACATCCACACGCAACGTCCGGCTACTCCCTACGGGTTCAAATTCTTGTTCCTGTAGAACTCGCAACAGTTTCACTTGGGTCTCCAGTGGCAGTTCGCTGACTTCATCGAGGAACAGGGTCCCTCCGTCGGCCAATTCGAATCGTCCACTGCGATTCTCGATGGCCCCGGTAAAAGCCCCTTTGACATGACCGAAGAGCTCGCTTTCAACGAGACCGGCTGAGATGGCTCCACAATTGACCTTCACAAGGGGACGTTTTCTGCGCAAGCTCCTGTCATGGATGGCGCGTGCAATCAGTTCTTTGCCTGTTCCGCTTTCACCATAAATCAGAATTGTGGAATCCGTGGGAGCCACCTGTTCAACTTGCCGCAACAATCCCAGCAGAGAAGGACTACTGCCGACAATTTCTTCAAAATTATGCTCTCGGCGAATTTCTTCCTGGAGATAGATGTTCTCGGCGTGGAGTCGATTCTTGAGTGTTTCGACCTCGACCAGGGCAGCCCGCAGATTCTCTTCTGCATGTAAGCGCTCGATTTCTGCACCAGCTCGAGCAGCGAAAATTCTTAGGACCGGCATTCCTTGGGGGTCCTTGCCCATCGGCTTGTCATCAAGAATGGCGATGTGGCCAATGACGGAACCCGCTGCATTAAATATGGGAACACCCAGGAAACTCTGCGCGCCTAGTAGGACGAGATCCTTGTCATCTGGAAAAAGAATCTGAAGATCATTGTCATAATAGCAGGTCAGCCCCTCCAAAACTTTGCCGCATGGCGTAGGAGCAACGTCGTACTCAAGGTTCTCACCAAAACTACCCCCTGTCCAAAAGGCGAGCATTCTTGCTCTGAGCCTTTCTCCATGCTTGCACTCGGTTACAAAAGCATAACGGGCTTGGAGTGCTGAGGCCAGGTAACGAACTAGCGATCGGAAGAAATCGGCACCAGTTACCGAAGCCGTTCCTTCCGTAAGGGATCGCAGCATCTGCTCAGCTTGTTGCCGTCGCGCAGCTTCTTGCTTCATGTCATTGTAAAGTCGGGCATTTTCCAAAGATATGGCGGCTTGCGAACAAAGAATGTGCATCACCTCCGTCCGGTCTGCCGTGAAGGCGTTGGCGGCCAGATTATTCTCAAGATAGAGGATTCCACTGAACTTCCCTTGGTGCACAACCGGCACACATAGAATTGATTTCGGACGAGTCGAGGCGACATACGGGTCACCCAAGAATCGATCATCGGCAAGGGCGTCGCCGAGGACCACGCTTTTGCCGGTCTTCTGAACGTAGTGGACGATAGCCAGAGAAAGTTTCCTACTATTTTCGACGGGAACTGCTTCCAGGACGGAAACGAAATCCTGATCAACGCTGCCTTCGGCTTGGATCACGAGCCCGCCCTCGTGTTCTTGCAAGAAGAGTCCCCGTTGAGCCCCGGCATTTTCGATGGCAATTTTCATGAGCTTTCGAAGAAGCTCCTCCAGTTCAATCTCCATACCTATGGCACGAGCGGCCTTCGTGACAGTCACGATGTCAAGAGAAACCGGAGTACCGGATTGAGGATCAACGGCCTCCGTTGACTCAGCGGTGACAGGCACCTGCGAAGGCATGACGGATATTGGACCCAGCATCAGGTTGGAGAGCGATTCTTCAAGATGCCTGACCTTCGCGATGGCACCCCACTGGGAGTATCGCTGCCGCGCTTTTTCGAAATACACGGAAGCAACATCGCGATTCGCCTTCCGTCTCCAGAATCGGCCATAAAGCTCACAAGACAGCGCCTCATTGTGAAGATTCTCCGTGACGCGGGCGTACTGGATGGCCTGCTCATAGGTCTCGTTGGCTTCTGACGTTTTCCCTTGAATGCTCTCCAGTTCTGCACTGAGCAGTAGCGCCGCACAGCGAAAGTTTTCTGGACAGTTGTCGGCCAGCAACGAGAGAGACTCTCGGATTCTCACCACTTCTCCCACAATTATGCCTTGCTCGCTCTTACTCCTCTCGCCGCAAACTGCGGCTAAAGCGAGACCTTCAAAAAAGTCGAAGTACACTGGCCAAATCGTCCCCAACAGGTTATGAGTCATTCTTCGAGCGCGGCCTGCGGTTACGTGAGCCTGATCAAATTCTTCGAATAAGACGCAGAGATGCACCTTGAGAATGTAGTAATAAATGATGCGGAAGGGATGGTTCCCATAGGCTTCAATAAAGGCCTTTTCGTCGAAGCCTTCATCTGAAAACGAGGTGGGATGAGCAGTATGGCCTTGAAGGGCACGAGCCCAGTTCTGGATGGCCTTCTGGGCTGGGATGAGGCCGGTCATCTTGAGTCTTTCAAGCAGGGCAAGGCTCGACGAACAGTCTCCAACGAACTCTTCCAGGTTCCGGCAGACCAGCAGCGTATGCCAACACTCTGTAAAAGCCCCGTATCCAGCGTAAGCAAAATCGCCCGTCTCCAGACCGTAGCGAGTGGCTTCTCTGGCATGCGGCACGCAAGTTTGGAAAGGCCGCCGCCAAAGATTGGCGTGGGCGTGAAATTGCTGATGGATTTTGGCTCTCCCTTTCCGGTCATTAAAGCGTTCGTTGACCAACAAAGCCAACTCGCCCCACTCGTAGGCAGACTTGTAGTCACCCTTGACAGGACCGACTGTAATGGTGTGCGTTGCATAGCCATAGGCGGACTCCTCAGTGTTGCCGTACTCCAGTGAGAAGCGAACCAAGGTGGCCGAAATGAGGCAGGTCAAGACTTGATCTCCCCCGATATAAGCGGAAGCCCAAACGGTAGTTAAAATCTTCATCACACTTTTTTTCTCCGGGTTTTCCATGACCGGGAGTGCGACTAAAGCATCGATGGGCCGTCCTCCAAGGAGCGCCTTGATCACGGAAAGCTCCGTTTCCAAGGCAGCCTGTTTCCCTTCTGGAGTATTAGGAAAGGAAACCCCGAAAAGCGCGAGGCCCTCCCGGCCACACTCAACGGCAGCTGAATATCGGGACAGATTCTCGTATTCGAGAATTCTGAGGCCGTACACTTGAGCTTTGTCCAAGCGTGTGCGGGCGCGTTTCAAGAGTAACTCGAAGTCGCGGTCCGCCTCATCAAAACGGCCGCAGAGATATTCGCATTCGGCTGTCTCGATGTGCAGCGCGAACATCAAGGCATAGTTTGAAACCCAATGGGCCTCATTAAGAAGACTCAGCCCTGCCGTGAGATACTGTAGAGCTGCCTCAAAGGCAGTGGAAGATTTCGCTTTTTGACCGGCCTTGAGGTTGAGTTGAGCAATAACGAGACGTTCGTCATCGTCACGAATTAGACTGCTTCCAAGGTTAAGATGGTGCAAGATATCAAAGATCTTCTCGTCCCCAGTCCCCAGGTTGGATTGTTCCAACAACAAGCGGCCCACTGTTAGGTGAACAAGCTGTTTTCTTTCCGGTGGAATCAAGGAATAGGCAGCTTGTTGCACGCGGTCATGCATAAATACATAGGAAGAGTTCGAGCCCGGCGAATCGACTCCTTGGGCAGAAAGATCTTCGTAGGGCGGAGCAACGGGTAAGACAAGGCCGTTTTCCAGAACCTGCTGAAGGTCATGACCTGCCGCTTCGGAAGATTGCTGGCTAACCGTTGCGAGTGTACTCAAGTCGAAAAGGTTTCCAATGCAGGCTGCCAAAGTAAGCGTATGCTGAGATTCCTGTGAGAGCTGCTGGATCTTTCGAGTCATCAAATCAATGACATTATCTGTCATGGCAGCATGACGGATAATGTCCAGCTGGTAAGTCCACCTTGCCTGTTCGTAATCGAACTGAAGAAATCCTTCTTGTTTGAGTGTTTTCAGGAACTGAATCACGAAAAAAGGATTGCCCTCGGTCTTCTCCATGACCAAGCGGGCGAGGGGCTCTACTTCTGAGTTTTCACCATGAAGCGCGTCACCAATGAACAGCGTAAGATCGGAGAGTTCTAACGGTCCGAGGAAAACGCGATGCAGTTCTGCACCGTTCAACTCCAAGGCCTTCAAGGTCTGGGCCAGCGGGTGGCTCGGATCAATTTCATTGTCCCGATAGGCGCCCATCAAAAAGAGAAACTCAATATCTTGGCTTACAAGCAGAGGCTGAAACAGACTCAAGGTCGCTGCGTCAGCCCACTGTAAATCATCCAGAAATATCACGAGCGGATGTTCTCGTCGGGCCAGAGCTCCCACAAAATTTTGGAATACCAGCTGAAAGCGATTCAATGCCTCCGTCGGCCCAATGGCAGGTGCAGTGGGCTGCTTGCCGATGATCAACTCGATCTCGGGGATTACCTCGGCCAAGACACCACCGTTAGCCCCGAGGGCTCTCGACAGACGGTCCCGCCACCAGGTGAGTCGATCCTCACTTTCAGTAAGCAATTGCTGGACGAGCGCTCGAAATGCCTGGATCAAAGCGCCAAAGGGGACATTCCGAACGACCTGATCGAATTTTCCACCAATGAAATATCCCCTCTGACAAGCGATGGGTTTGTAAAGTTCCTGGATCAGCGAGGTTTTTCCGATCCCAGAATACCCACCCACTAACACCATGGCTGGTGGGCCTTGACAGGTCCGATCGAAAGCTTCAAGCAGCAGTTCGAACTTCGGCATCCCTACCGTAAAGTTTTTGAGGGATGAGGAAGCGGTCTGAAACATCCTGCTGCCCCAAATGAAAAGGGGCGACAGAGCTGGAAGCGGTCCACTCTCGTTGGCAATGTTCTAAATCATTCACAATCCCCAGAGCACTCTGGTAACGCTCCTCAGCAGTTTTGGCCAGGAGTCTGATCACCAATTGCGAAAGTGGTTCAGGGATTTTAGGATCGACCTCAGCCGGAGAATGAGGAATTTTGGCAATATGCCCATGAATCAGTTCGAGGCTGTCTTTCGAAGAGAAAGGGGGAGTCCCCATCAACATCTCATAGAATAGGATCCCCAAAGAATAGAAGTCCGTCCGATAGTCGGCAACCCGGTTCATCCGCCCTGTCAATTCTGGAGACACATATGGGAGCAAGTTGTGCAAGGAATGAAGAGGGAGTGGAATTGGAGCTTCACCCGAATCCCTCGACGCCAAGCTTAAATCGATCAGGGTCACCTTCCCTGTCGGTGGTTCAAACAAAATAGCTTGTGGACACAGGCCCCTGCAGATAATGCCTTGACGGTGCAGTTCAGCCAGTACCCTTGATAGCGGGAGAGCTATTTTAAAAAAGGACTCGATCCGCATCCTGCCCAGGTTTAAAAATTCCCGGAGTGGTCTCCCCTGAGAGTCGTCAAAAACGAGACAGCAAGTTTCTTTGTTAAGTATAAACTCACAGATTCGTGGAATTCCAGGAACAGTCAGAGATTTAAGCAGATCGAACTCGCGCTTGAATAACTCTCTGTCTGATGTTTTTGCAGAACGGGATGGCGGCACTTTCAAGAAAACAGGTGACCCATTTCTCGTGGCCCTTCCCCTGAAAAGGCTATACCACTCACAAGAAGAAAGTTCCTCGAAAGTTTCGTAACCGGAAATGGTCAAAGCAACCTCTCTGGCGTTGTCTTTCTGAACCGAAGGTATCAAGGCAAGACTTAAGCACCGGTCACTTTATTCATTCGAGCCAGATATTAGCAGTGGAGACCGTTGTGTCTAAATGAGGTTTCCTCTAAGGGAATACATCTCAAAATAGACTTTTGGAGTACCGATGTGCTTTCGCCTTTGACCATCATGTCCAAGCGTGTCAACATGCTAACATCAGCTCTCAGGAGATTCAAGAACCACGGAGTCGTCAAACCAGCCACGGAAGCCGAACGCCAGAGTTGTTGTTTACCCGATAATTCACCCAACTTGCCAGTTTCTAAAAAAGCCGCTGCACCCCTAGAACGACTAAGGACAAGAGTTTTCAACACCCGTTTTGCGGTACAGGACAGCACCAGTTAGGACGGCGATCCGTTTTCAACGACGAAGCTTCTCGTCATCCCAAGTGCCCGTAGACGTGAAGCCAGTGTGTTCGGATTGACGCCCAACAATTCCGCAGCGCCCCCTTCACCTGACACCCGGCCGCCAGCCTGCTTGAGAGCCTTAAGGAGATTTTCCCGCTCCATCTCCCTCCATTGGCTCTCCGTATAAAACTCCGTAAACTGCTCCTGCATTGCGGGAAGCGACCTATGTGCGCGACCCCTCTCAAGCTGAAACTGCAGCGGTCGACCTCTGGCGAGGATCACAGCACGTTCCACCACATTCTGTAGCTCTCGGACGTTTCCCGGCCAGTCGTATCGCTGCAGCCGCTCCATTTCTCTCAGCGGAAGCTTCGCCTCAGGCAAGTGAAGCCGGGTGCAGGCCTGCTTCACAAACATCGCTGCGAGGAGCGGAATGTCTTGCCGCCGGTCCCGAAGTGGGGGAAGATCCAGCGGGAAGACGCTCAGCCGGTAGAAGAGGTCCAAACGGAACCGGCCTTCCTCGGATTCCGTCCTCAGATCCCGGTTAGTGGCAGTGATCATCCGGACGTTGACGTGACGGGTGGCTTCACCTCCTACCTTTTCGAACTCCCCCTCTTGAAGGACGCGAAGCAGCTTTGACTGAAGATCCAGTGGGATTTCACCGACCTCGTCCAGAAATAACGTCCCACCATCGGCTAGCTCGAATCGCCCTACACGGTCGCGAATCGCTCCCGTAAACGATCCCTTCACATGCCCGAAAAATTCACTCTCGAATAACTCTTTGGGTATCGACCCACAATTCACCCGGATCAAGGCCTTGTTGGCGCGTCGGCTGCGTTGATGAATGGCTCTTGCGATCAACTCTTTGCCGGTGCCCGATTCGCCCTGAATGAGAACACTGGATTCGGTCTGGGCAACCAAGTCAATCTGCTGGAGTACGCGCATCAGAGCGGGACTTTGACCGATAATATCGCGAAATTCGCCAGCCTCGACAACTTCTTCGCGCAGGTAGTCCCGTTCCAATTCCAATTGTTGACGCAGTTGATCTATTTGCACGAACGCACGGCAATTCCCAATCGCTATGGCCGCGTGCGCGGCGAAGTTGTTCAGCCACTCCAGCGTGCCTTGGTTCGGATGCACACGCAGAAAAACCGCTAATACTCCAACAATGCCACCACGAAAGTGCAGAGGATGACCAACGATACCCTCGATCCGTTCGCGCTTCGCCCACTCACGATCGATCAACGCTTCCTGATCCGAAGCGATGTCCGGAATCAGAACAGGCTTTCCGCTGCGTACCATCTCGGCCAGCTTTTTCTCGGCGTCGAGTGGAATGCGATGATGGGAGCCGCTGATCCGGTTCCAGTCGGCACCAGTTTCGAGCGGCCGCCCACCACTCGCTCGCATGTGAAGCGCAGTTTCTTCACTCTCCCCGCTTACAGGTCCTTTGCAAATGGGGCAGTTCCTGTCTTGATCCAGGAACCAGATCCGCGCCAACGCCACATGCTCGTTTGCCATGATCGCCTTGATAATCTGTCCTAAAACGGAAGAGGGTCCCTGCGCTTGCGCAATAGAAAGAATGACTGGAAGAAGGTCCATGTAATTACCTCGTTAAAAATCACAAATTCTTGTCAGATACTATCCAGTTTCGTGATATTTCACTATACACATCCTGTCTAAATTCCGCAAGTCATTGAATTCAAATAGATGTTCGTTTGGCCTTCCTCATGCTTTACTACCATCGAACTCAGGAGGACATGTTTCCTGAGCCACTCAAATCGAAAGGAATACCGCCATGAACTACAAGTATGCAGACGTCGATGGCCTGAAGGTCTTCTACCGAGAAGCTGGCGACCCGAAGAACCCGGCAATGGTTCTCCTCCACGGATTTCCCTCGTCGTCCCACATGTACCGAAACCTGATGGAGAAGCTGGCCCACAAATTCTACTTGATCGCACCGGATTATCCCGGCTTTGGCAATACCGATTCTCCCTCTCCCGACAAGTTCGAGTACACCTTCGACAATTTGTCCGAGGTGGTGGAGAAACTACTCGTTTCACTCGGCGTGAAGCAGTTCATGCTGTTCATTCAGGACTACGGCTCTCCCGTGGGCTTCCGCATCGCCCTCCGACATCCAGAATGGATTCAAGGAATCATTTGTCAGAACGGCAATGCTTATGAGGAAGGTTTCACAGGCGTCTGGGACGCACTCCGAACTGCCCTCTGGAAGAATCGCAACCCGGAAACAGAGGCGCCGCTGGCCGGCTTCTTTACCCCCGAGGGAGTAAATTGGATTTACAGTGAAGGCACACGCAACCCAGAAAAGATCAGCCCGGACAATTGGAAAATGGACCTATTCTTCTTGGCCCGCCCGCAGAATCATCGCATTCAACTCGATCTGTTTTACGACTACCGCACCAACGTGGAACAGTATCCTCGCTGGCATGATTACCTTCGCAAGCATCAACCCCCAACTCTATTGGTTTGGGGAGCCAATGACCCTATCTTCACCCAAGAGGGAGGACGCGCGTTCCTACGTGATCTTAAGGACGCAGAACTGCACATGCTTGACACCGGCCACTTTGCACTCGAAGACCATTGCGACGAGATTGCCGGTTTCATCAGCTCCTTCTACGACAAGAAGGTGCGCGGAAAGAAAGCCGCTTGACACCTTGATGGGTACGGTCCGCAGAGTTTGAGTTCCAAGGATGAATCTGCGGTTTCGTACCTACAAGACACAATGGAGCAGAAGAGAGGTCGAAAACCTTGTGGGTGCAAGAGATTTGGCGTTATCCCGTAAAGTCAATGGCCGGTGAAACTCTGGATAGTGCCGATCTGACAGATCAGGGCATCACGGGAGACCGGATCGTACAAGTGCGGAACCCAGCAAGACAGATCGTGACGGCGCGAACTAGACCGGGGTTGTTGGGTCATCGTGGCACGCTCGGTCCTGATGGCGATCCGAAAGTGGACGGACGGGCCTGGCGTTCTGCCGATGTCGCCATTGAGGTCGAAATAGCGGCCGGAAAGGGAGCACACCTCGTCCGGAGTGAGTCCGAAGAACGCTTTGACATACTTCCATTGTTGGTGGCCACAGACGGCATGCTCGAGACGGTTGGATATGACTGGCGGCGCTTTCGTCCCAACCTGGTGATTGGTGGTGTTGTAGGACTTACCGAACGTGAATGGGAGGGCGGTACCCTGCGGATCAACGAGGTGGTGATCGGAATCGAGGACCTTCGGACGCGCTGCATCATGACGACCTACGATCCCGACACACAGGAACAGGACCTAAACGTTCTTCGACGTGTCCAAAAGGAGTTCGCCGGTCGGCTGGGGCTCAACTGTTATGTCGTATCTCCCGGGCACATCACAGTCGGTGATCGAGTAGAGTTTGTTCCGCGGGGATAACCGAAATCTATGCATACTTTCATAGGTGTGGACCTTGGCTGGTACGGAAAGCCTAGCGGGCTGGCCTCAGTCAATCTTACTGAGGGCAGATTGCACCTTCAATGTGTCAGCCGCCTTGAACATTCGAATGAAATCTTGCACTGGATTGAGTCCCAAGCTGGCAGTGGCAACTCGGTAGTGGCCGTGGATGCTCCCTTGGTCATCCGGAATAAGACCAGCATCCGCCTTGCGGAGCGGGAGTTAAATCGCGATTTTCGCCGCTTCCATGCGGGTTGTCATGCAGCGAATCTCGGGCGCCCATTCGCTCCGAACGTTCTAGCTTTCAGCCATGGCCTTTCCGCTCTGGGATTCCTTCATGGTGCGGATATGATGCCGAAAGAGAGCGGGCGTTTTCAGATCGAAGTTCATCCCCATGCTGCTGCCGTCAATCTTTTCGATCTGCCCCGAATTGTGAAATACAAGCGAGGCCGTCGCGACCAGAGAGCCAGCGAACTCGGTCGCTTGCGCAAACTGATGGTTTTGCGTCTGCCCTTTATGGATCCGGTGCTGCAATTAACGTTGCCCTCGGTTCCCCGAAACGGGAGTTTGAAGCCTGTCGAGGACCAGATCGATGCAGTCCTCTGCGCCTATGTTGCTGCCCATTGGTGGTCTTGGGGGAACCAGCGCAACCGCCGGTACGGCTCAAAAGACGAAGGATATATCGTGGTGCCAAATCGGCAACCTTTTGTTAAGACCAATCCAAAAACGCTTTATTGCGCCGACTTTAATGGTTGTCCGTCATCAGACGGAGCCAGCGAGGGTATGAACAGGGTACTTGTTGTGAAGCTTCAAGAGAATTAAAAGTCCAGTTGAAATCCTCATCTGCGTCTCTTGGCTTCTCAAGGGTAAAGAATGGCTAGAGCCTGTCCAGAAACCCGCTAACTGCTGGAACCAATTGAGATGCGATCTGGAAATTCTCTTGGTGATCGATTGCTGAGACTATAAAGGCCAAATGGTTCTTGGTTTCAAACCCCACCGCCTCTAGTCCCTCAATGCGATCTTGATGAAGAGCTACCCCTTGAGCATTCATGCTATTTACCCGGCTACTTGCCGGAAAACTGACATTTTGCTTTTCCGTGATAATTACAGAAATTGCCTGCCCCTCATGCTTCATGACCATATGAATGAATTCCCGGCCCTTGACTTGACACCGATGGCCAGCGGAAACTGCAAAACCGCCGCGAATCTTTTCGTTAAGCAAGGAAACCAATCCAAAATATTCGGGTCCCATTTTTTCGCCCATTTTTTCGGGAGTCATCACGATTTGGTCGAAATGGGAATCGATCACGCAATGAATATGATCGCCTACCCCAATCCTTAATATGCCAGCAACCTGTTCAGAAAGACTGAGTTCTTGAGCAAGCTGTGAAGCCGCCCTCGAATCAAGATTGAGTTTATAAAGACGAAATCCTGCCCATCCACTCAAACAGACTACGAACATGGCAGCCGCAGCCAGAGCCCAACGGCTCCAAGCAACATGCTTTCCGCGAGCAGGAACTTCTTTTCGAACCGTAGCCTGAACCCTTTCACGAAGCCCGGCAGGAACTTCCTCCGACTGGACTGCCTCCCGTACACGAGTCTTCAGGCGAAGTCTATCGCGCAAAGCCTCGGAGCATCGTCGGCAATTTTCCAGGTGATTCAAGATTTCCTGGTTCGTCTCTACCATTAATTCGTTACCAACATAAGCATCCAGGTATTTTAGCGTTCTCTCGCACAATTTGTCTTGCAGGGGTATCACGTTCATCAAACCTGTTTTGCCTCCTTTACTTTCCTTGGATCGGACACGATGCCCTGCACCTCATCAAGATTTTGCTTTGCGTTAGCCCCTGGAAATCCATTCCCACCATTTAAATACCCGACTGAGGGCGTAATATTCCAGTAACCTCTAAGAATTTCCAAAAAAATAAGGCTAACTCTATATGTCGATTAGGGATTATTAATTTACCTGCTTCGTAACTCCCAGGCAAATATGCGCATGCAATTTTCCGTTCCGAGAAAAAGAGGTCCGTCGGGAAAATAAAATCGGCGATCACGGCGTGCCCCCCTACCTAGTTTCGGTTTCAATTTGAGGCAACGAGAAATAGACACTTTAATACGTCATTTACGGAATAAATTGCCTGTCCCATGCACATATAGGTGAACAAGCAAGGGAATCGGAAGAGGGAAGGATGAAGAAGGTGTTTGATGTCAGGAATCAACCCATCGATACCCAACTCATATTTTTTCCGGGAGAAGACGGTATGTTTCACAGCCAGAAATTAAACATATCCTCCAAACCAGATTTATCTTCGCATGGGGAAGGATACCCGACACACATCGCGGCTATTCCGCACGCAGAGTACCACGAAGGGCGCTACCTTCTTCGTTATGTGAGATCTCGTCAGGATTTGGAAGCAGCCTTGAGGCTACGGTTTCAGGTTTTCAATCTTGAGTTGGGGGAAGGATTAGAGTCGTCGTTTGCAGTGGAACAGGACGAAGATGAATATGATGCGAGTTGCCACCATTTGGTCGTCTTCGATCGAAAACAGGATCAGGTTGTGGGCACGTACAGATTACAGACCTGGGAGGTGGCAACGGGAACAAGAGGGTTTTATTCAGCTACCGAGTTCGATCTTTCATTGCTCCCTTCCGGGGTATTAAAGAACTCAGTAGAGTTGGGGCGAGCTTGCATTGCCAAAGAACATCGAAACACGCAGGTCCTTTTTCTTCTGTGGAAGGGAATCGCAGGATACGTTGCATACAACCAGAAACGTTATCTTTTCGGCTGTTGCTCCCTAACCAGTCAAGATGAAACCGAGGGATATCACGTCTTCGAGTTTCTTCAGCAGAACGGTCACATGCATGAAAGTTTCCAGGTTATATCCAGGTCTGGGTTTGAGTGTTTCCCCTCTATTGGGACCTCAAACCGCAACAGTGAAGTGAAGCTTCCAAAGCTATTTAAGATTTACTTGCGTTTTGGCGCCAAGGTCTGCAGTCCGCCAGCCATTGACCGCCAGTTCAAAACGATTGATTTTCTCGTGATTTTCGACGTTGACTCCATGGAAGGTAAGGCCCATCGGATGTTATTTGGATCTTAGACTATGCACGGGTTATCTCATCATAGCCGAGCGATATTCCGCATCTTAGCCCTGTGCTCGGTGACTGCTTTGTTTTATCTGTTGTGGATCATGGTCTCTCCTCTCTTACTCGCTTCCGTGAGAGCATCTTACGCCTGGCGTAATTTCAACTTCCGTCGTTGGGCCAAGGTGACTGCAGTCATCTTGGGCATGAAGATCTCGGTAAAGGGAACACAGCCACAATCCCCCTTCTTCCTGGTCGCCAACCATTTGAGTTATGTGGATATCTTAGCCTTTGCCTCCCAGGTGGATTGCCTTTTTGTCGCAAAGCATGAGGTTGCTCGTTGGCCCATCCTTGGCCATCTATGTCGAAGGATGGGCACCATCTTTGTCGATCGCACTCTCAGAAAGGATGCTTTGAGAGTCAATGATATTGTGGTAAGCGCACTGGCAGGAGGGAAGGCCGTATTGCTCTTCCCCGAAGGAACAAGCAGTGCCGGAAACACTGTCTTGCCGTTCCATTCCGCGCTTTTGGAACCAGCCGTCAGAGCCTCCTACCCCGTCTCTTATGCAGCAGTATCTTACCGAACGCCCCCGGATCAAGCGCCGGCAAGCTTGGCCGTGTGTTGGTGGGGTGACATGACTTTTCTGTCCCATTTCTACCGGCTGTTACATTTGAAAACATTCGACGCACACGTCGTCTTCGGCTCTCACTCGATTCGTGCTGATGATCGAAAGACTCTTGCCAGGCGATTGTGGCAAGCCATTCAAGAAGAATTTGGTTACCTTGGAATGATAGAGGAACAATGCAAAACGACAACCCGTTGATCCAAGAGAATATCGATGTGCTTAAACAAGGGCTGAATTTGCTCAATCAACTTCAAGACAGTAGTTATAAAGAGGTGAAGCATCCGTTTTCGGAGTATGGCATCGGGAGCCACTTCCGCCATTGTTTGGATTTCTATCAGTCCTTCCTGGATGGGATCGTCAAGGGATGTATTGATTACGATGACCGGCATCGGGACGGAAGGATCGAAAAGGACCGGACGATAGCCATCTCAAAGTTTCAAAGTGCCATCCACAGGCTGGAAGGGCTCTCGCGGATCGACAGCCAGATGCCTCTCTTGGTCCGTCTGGAGGACGATGAAGAACATGAAAGCCCATCTTCGTGGAGTAACTCTTCTGTCCAACGTGAGCTGCAGGCACTGGTGAGTCACACGGTTCATCACTATGCGTTAATTGCAATTATGCTCCAGCTGAAAGGCTTTCAGCTAGCGGAAGAGTTTGGAGTAGCTCCTTCAACTTTGAGGCGATGGAGGAGCGCCGTCTCATGTGCACAGTAACTTGGCTCCGATCCAACGATGGATATGAATTATTGTGTAATCGGGATGAGCGTCACACGCGTCTGCCAGGGACTGCTCCGCTGCAGCAGACTCAATCTGGAGTGAGTTACATCGCTCCCTTAGACGGGAATCATGGTGGCACATGGATTGCCGTGAATCACTTTCGGATCTCGCTCTGCCTCTTGAATCGATACGTCACTCCTGGCTCGTCCAACGATGAAAAGAGGGTGTACCGGAGT
The DNA here is from genome assembly GCA_963810905.1 of uncultured Acidimicrobiia bacterium. Lineage (GTDB taxonomy): Bacteria > Acidobacteriota > Terriglobia > Versatilivoradales > Versatilivoraceae > CAWBAT01. The sequence continues at coordinate 124,125 of CAWEPG010000003.1, forward strand.
CGAGGCCTGTTGCTGTTTGATCTAGTGGACTCCCCTTCTCTGATGGAAGTCCAGGAACGAGTCAGCGGTTCCTATTTAGAGCAGTATGAGCCTTTTACGCTTCTCGCACTGGAACCGGATGCTCCCGCCCTCCTATTGGATTGGAGAGGACGCCAGTTATCCCATCAATTCAATGGCGAAAACTTCATGTTATTAGTCTCTTCTTCATACGACCAAAGAGGTGCTGAAATTGAACGCGGGAACTTGTTTGGCAGAATGAGGTCAGAACGGGGACAGAGCGATGCAGAATGGCTCCACACTTTCCATGCCAGTCACCTCCCCTATCGAGGGCCTTACTCACCCTGCATGCATCGCGAAGACGCATCGACTGTCAGCTTCAGTTGCGTCAGAGTAGCTAGAGATCGCACTGAATTTTCTTATTTCTCCGGAGCCCCCTGTGAGCAGAAAGGATCCGACCATAAAGGAAGGCAGGAAAAGAGATCAAAGACAATTATTCTTCCAACGATTGACAAATTAATCGAGGTCTAATGAGCTTCGTGCTTGGCATTGATTTAAGAAAGGCGAAAGAGGTGAAGTTCTTTGCGTCAAGCTAGAATTTCTGAAAATTCAGAAGGACAATTGAGGCACTGGGAGATTGCTGAACTCTCCTTATGGCTCCTCCTTGTTTTTTGTTGGATTTGGATGCTCCACCCACCGGCCCAATCCTCCGTTGGGCTCAATTCCATTGCTGTAAGGGCAGTAACGCATGACTCGACTCTATTGGAGCGGATAAACCCCGGACGAATGCATTTTGCTGGCTGTAGCATGACGATGATGGCCATCCTTCTAGTTCTGGTACTAGCAACAGGGACGCTTTTGAGTGAAGATCTCACCTGTATTGCTGCCGGCGTCATGATTGCTGACGGCAGGATCAGCTTCCTTTTTGGATCCTCCGCGTGTTTCCTCGGAATTTATGCGGGAGACCTGCTCCTGTTTTGGGTAGGGAGAGTCCTGGGGAGATCTGTATTAAAGCGAGCACCCCTGAAATGGTTTATCCGAGAAGAGGACGTTCAAAAAAGTTCTGCCTGGTTTTCACGCCAAGGTATGAAGGTTATTCTCGTGAGTCGCTTTATTCCTGGAACCCGTTTGCCCACGTACTTTGCCGCCGGCCTTCTCGCCACGAACTTTTGGAAATTTGCGCTTTACTTCCTGTTCGCCTCTTTGCTCTGGACTCCTCTCCTGGTGGGGGCTGCAGCAGGACTGGGTGGCGAGGTCACCCGAAATGCCGTCTTCATCGAAAATCATTTCGCATTGAAATTCCTCATGGTCGGCGGCGTGATGTTTCTGGCGACACGACTCCTCCTCTCCCTGATGAGTTTCAAAGGCCGCCGCCTGTGGCTTTCCCGTTGGAGACGGTTCACCCATTGGGAGTTCTGGCCCCCCTGGATATTTTATGTGCCGGTAGTGTGCAACATTGGTTTTCTTGCTTTGAAGCACCGCAGCCTAACTCTGTTCACGGCTGCAAATCCCGTCATGCCTGCGGGAGGCTTCATTGGAGAATCTAAGATTGAAATCCTGCGGGGGTTGTCAGGGGTCAATGAGTTCGTAGCTCAAGCCACAGCTATAGAGGCTTCGGACAGCCTCGAAGCTCGACTCAATCAAGCGCGATTATTCATGACCCATCATGGTCTAGATTTCCCAGTGGTCCTAAAACCTGATGCCGGGCAAAGAGGTTGGGGAGTCATAGTCGTTCGATCAGACACCGAACTGGTGAATTTCCTGAGAAGTGCACGGTTCAAGACAATCATCCAGGAATACATCTCCGGTTTGGAATTCGGAGTGTTCTATTACCGATACCCTGATTCGACTCGGGGCTGTATTTTTTCAATAACCGAAAAAAGGTTCCCGACAGTTATCGGAGATGGCAAAAGCAGCCTCGAACGTCTCATCCTTGGAAATACACGAACTGTCTGTATGGCACAATTCTTTCTTAAGAAACATGCCAATCGTCTTTGGGAAGTGCTCGGGCCTGGTGAAGAGTTGCAATTGGTTGAACTGGGGACTCATTGCCGAGGCGCCGTCTTCCTGAACGGGTGCTGGGGTAAGACTGAAGCCCTTGAACAGGTGTTCGACTCGATAAGCAAGAGCTATGATGGGTTTTATTTTGGAAGGTTCGATATCCGCGTTCCGTCTGTGGAGGATTTCAGAAAAGGACGCAATTTTAAAATCGTTGAACTGAATGGCGTCACTTCCGAAGCTACTCACATCTATGACCCCCGGAACAGTCTTGTCGAGGCATACAGGGTCCTGTTTCAACAATGGCGGATTGCCTTTGAAATTGGTGCTCAAAATCGCTTGCGCGGAGTGCCACCGACTTCGTTGTCCAAGCTGATGCGTTTCGTATTGGACTTCAAGCGCAGTCGTGTGCCCTCCATGTTCAGGACTAAGAAAGCAAATGCTTCCGCTCTCTGCTTGGATGATCATTCTCTTTAATTCGCCTCTTCCCCTAAGGCTTGAATCACCTTGAAAAACGCGACAGAAAAAGGCATGCAGCAGAAAGGCTTCGGCGACTTAGAACCTTTGGCCAAATTTGCAAATTGAGAGCAATTGCACCCACGGAACTTCCGAATTTGGGCTATGTGAACAACCTGCTCCTTCAGAGTTGGAATTTGTAATCCAGGCAAACCCAGGACTTTAATCTGTTGCTGAAGGACGCTATTGGTTATGCTCTGCCGCAAACATCTTCCAACTAAGCACGCTGCAGTTCTTATCCTGGTCCGATTTGAGATCAGGGCTTTATCAATTGATTGGAGTGCAAGCAGGAAAGGTAACAGAGGAAATCAAGGAAATATTTAGGAAGGATCCGATGAATGATAAAGCCCTTCTCTCCCAAAACACTCCAGATGCGTAAATTTTGACTCTCGACGAAAGCATTCAGAAATTGATTTAGAGCCTACTTCCAATTCCTGGGATCTCACTTCGACGAATGAAAAGGATAGTCGCGGAGGCCACGAAAACAACCACCGCCAGTGCAAATAGCTCTCCCCGGTCATCGACTGCGGGAAGTGTGATTCCAAGTTTCGTCAAGTGGCTAATGATCGCCCCACTGATTACAGCGATCGATAGCATGGCTCCGAGCGTAACCGTCGCAGGAATCACTAACAAAATTGAAGCAATCAACTCGATGACACCGGATCCGATCCTCCCCCAGGGCTCCAACCCGAGCGTTGAAAAAATATAAACGGACTCCTTGGCGCCGGAGAATTTAAAGAACAGAGTCTGAAAGAGAATGGCTGCGGCAATGAGCTGAAGGGTCCAACTCGTAATATTTTGAGTTTTGGTCAGCACGGTGTGTCTAAAGCCTCCTTCGACTCGAAGACTCGTCCTATCCCAGGAAAAAATCGGGAAAACATTAATTTCTCATCCTCCGGTCTCGAACCCGGGATAGAGAGTCATTCCGCCATCAATAAAAATCGTGGCGCCGGTCATGTAGTCCGAATCATCCGAGGCCAGCCAAACTGCCGCTCGGCCGATCTCGTTGGGTTCACCGATCCGTTTGTAGGGAATAAGCCGCATTAGGTCCTTGTAGGCCTCAGGCGTATCCCAAGCCTGCATATTAATCGGGGTCCGGATGGCTCCTGGCGCAATGCTATTCACTCGAATCCGGAGCGGAGCCACCTCCTGGGCGATACTCTTCATCATTAACATCACTCCGCCCTTCGAGGCGGCATAATTAACGTGACCTGCCCAAGGAATAACCTCATGCACCGAGCTGATACAAATGATCTTACCGGCTGCGCAGGATACCTCCTTCCGGACACCCTGACGCTTGAAGTTCCGCACGGCTTCGCGAGAGCAAAGAAACTGTCCGCGCAGGTTGATGTTAATGACCTGGTCCCATTGATCCACCGTCATCTGATCGATGGGCGCATCCTTTTGCACACCCGCGTTGTTGACAACGATGTCTACAGAGCCGAACTGTTTCAGCATCTCGGAAAACATGGCCAGCACTTGCTCTTCTTGGCTCACATCAGCCTGGAAAGCAAGGGCCTGACTGCCGGCTTGCTCGATTTCAGCCACAACTTTGTCGGCTTCAGCGGTGTTTCTGCCGCAATTCACCACTACATCCGCGCCGGCCTGCCCAAGGGTTATGGCGATGGCTTTCCCAATGCCTGAACTCGCTCCGGTCACAAGTGCCTTTTGTCCTTTGAGTACCTTACTAGGCAGGCGTTGAGGCATCTCTTTTACTATTTGATTGGTTTCTTCTGAATGTGTCATCTGCATGTGTGAATCCTCGTTGGATTAATATCAATTGTTCTCAAGCGGCAATTTAGCAAAACACCTTGATGGCACCCTTGGCTTCGGTCAGCTTCTGGAAGAATTTCTGATAATTCTACGACGTGCAATGAGTTGGGTTTTCCTCGAAAGCGGCAATAGCTTTCATAGCAATGCTCTCGTGATACAGGTTTGCAATTTTTGTCTCACTTTTGAGTGTTAGACTCTTGATTAAGGATTTTGGGCCAATTCTTATCCCCTCTTTCGATGTTTTCTGGGATATTCCGTTCCCAGAGATTTGCCGCAAACCAGCCATTATTGAGATACAGCTTACCATTGACAATTTTCCAGGCTTTGGGACTGATATCGGCTGTATGGCCTTTGCTGACCGCGTAGGCACAATATCCTCCATATTGGGGAACATACTGTCTGGGATTTTCAATGAAGCGCTCACGATTGGTAGCGCTGGAGAAATACCATTTTGCTCCCATCCACTGATATTCGAAGTCTTTCTTTCCTTTAGTGGGTTGGCCTTCTGTAAAATATGCGACCGGGTCAAATTCTTTGAGGGCTACTCCCTCCGAATTCTTGTTGATCGAATCGACGGCAAAAGCACTGCCAAACGGCAGCAGCAATGTGATCCATGTTGCAAAACTAAATTCTGTTATATGAGACGAGTTAGTCTTTGATCCAGACCTCATAGCCATCTCCCTTGGCGAATCTTCTTGAGTGTTGCCTTACATCTATTGAATGCCTGAAACCTCAAGAAATAATCCCGCTCGAACAAAATAGGCAAACTATCTCAAGGAAATCACAAAACAGAAAAGACGCACGCTCGCCTGTCGGTGGGCAACCGTGAGCTGACAACCGATCTTTACTCGCCACTTTGCTGCAGGAGTTTGGCCACGAGAGCAGTCCAGCCTGTCTGATGGCTGGCACCAATGCCGGCGCCGTTGTCGCCGTGGAAATATTCGTAAAACAAGACGAGGTCTCTCCAGTGCGGGTCTGTCTGAAACTTCTCAGCCCCGCCGTGCACTGGTCGATGACCGTTCTCTCCTCGCAGGAAGATGCGGTTCAGCCGACGGGAGATCTCAGCGGCCACTTCCCAAAGAGTCATCATTTGTCCGGAGCCGGTAGGGCACTCAACCTTATACTCGCTTCCAAGATAGTGGTGGAATTTCTGTAATGATTCAATCAAGAGATAATTTACAGGAAACCAAATCGGGCCGCGCCAGTTGGAGTTGCCGCCAAACAACGGCGAGCTGGATTCGGCTGGCTCATAATCGACGCGGTGCACGTGCCCGTCGACTTGAAGCATGTACGGATTGTCCAGATGGTATCGAGAAAGTGCCCGGATGCCGTAGGGCGAGAGAAACTCCTTTTCATCCAACATCACTTTCAGGATGCGGCGCAGCCGCTCCCGGCCCACAATCGAAAGCAATCGCCGCTCACCCATCCCGGGTCTGCGCATGGAGGCGAGATTGGTGGTGAGATCCCGACGGTAGGTGGTAAACCATTCCAGCCGTCTTTTGAACCCGGGAAGACGGTCTAACATTTCCGGTTCCAGGGTTTCAACCGCGAACAGCGGGATCAGGCCTACCATGGAACGCACTTTCAAAGGATAATTGTTCCCTTCGGAAAGATGGAGCACGTCATAGAAGAAACCGTCCTCTTCATTCCACATCTCGATGCCGTCATGCCCACGGTGATTCATGGCATACGAAATGTAGACGAAGTGTTCCCAAAACTTGCTGGCCACATCCTCGTAGGAAGGATCTTCGTGAGCCAGTTCCATGGCAATCGCCAGTAAATTCAAGGCATACATCGCCATCCACCCAGTGCAGTCCGATTGCTCGATATGCCCTCCGGTTGGGAGTGGAGCGCTTCGATCGAAGACACCAATATTGTCCAGGCCCAGAAAGCCCCCCTGAAAGATGTTTTTCCCGTCAGCATCCTTTCGGTTTACCCACCAGGTGAAATTGAGCAATAGCTTTTGGAAGACACGCTTCAGAAAATCGATGTCTCCTTTTCCCCGCCGCTTCTTCTCAACCTTGTAAACACGCCAGGCAGCCCAGGCGTGTACCGGGGGATTGACATCCCCATAGGACCATTCGTAAGCCGGCAACTGGCCGTTGGGATGCATATACCATTCCCGTAACATCAGGAGGAGCTGCTCCTTGGCAAAGTCGGAATCGACCAAGGCTAGGGGAACACAGTGGAACGCCAGATCCCAGGCGGCATACCAGGGGTATTCCCACTTGTCAGGCATCGAAATGACGTCGGCATTATAGAGGTGTGTCCAATCGTGATTACGGCCGCTGTATCGTTCTGGCGGTGGAGGTGGCGCCCCCTCATCCCCTTCCAGCCAATCCCTGACCACGTAGTGGTAGAACTGCTTCGACCAGAGCAATCCTGCAAACCCCTGACGCATGACTTGTTTGGCGTCAGAGGATAAGCCGGCAGGGATGACGGTGTTGTAGTAATCTTCCGCTTCCTGGTGGCGCAGAAGAAGAATCCGGTCAAAATCCTTTTCGAGCAGGGTTTCTGCAGAGATCGAGATATTCGGAAGAGTCAGACGAAGTCGGACTGTTGCTGATTCTCCTGGTTTGATGGACATGGGATAGGACGCGGCCATCTTGGTCCCAATCTGATCTGGGTTAACTGCTTCCTGGATGCCTTGAACGAGGTAATCGTTAATCCCATCCTTAGCGAATCGGGACTCATTCTCCACTCCATAGAGCCGGCGAGAATTCGTCTCATTTTCGGTGAAGAGCAATTCTGGGGAACCTTCGCAGTAAAGGCGGCGTTCACCCATCACGGGATGAGTGACCGCAATTGCCGTCGTGCGTGAATCTTTTAGTTTGGAAAGGATTGGCTTTGTCTCTCGTCCATTCCAACTCCAAGTGTTGCGGAACCAGAGCGTGGGCAAAAGATGCAAGTAGGCGGTCTCGGGACCACGATTGATGGCTTTGATTTTGACTAGAATGTCTTCCACACCACCTTTGGCGTATTCGACAAAAACATCAAAGTAACGGTCTTCATTGAAAACTCCAGTGTCGATGAGTTCGTATTCCAGACTTCGTCGGTCGCGACGGCCATTCTCTTCGACCAGTTGGGCATAAGGGAAAGCGGCTTGAGGGTATTTATAGAGATATTTCATGTAAGAATGAGTTGGAGTGCTGTCTAAGTAAAAGTAGCACTCCTTGACATCTTCGCCATGATTTCCTTGGCTTCCCGTCACGCCAAAAAGACGCTCCTTAAGGATGGGGTCTTTCCCGTTCCAGAGGGCAAGAGAAAAACAGATGTACTGATGTTTGTCTGAAATTCCTGCTAAACCGTCTTCATTCCATCGGTAAGCCTTTGAGCGCGCCTGGTCATGCGAGAGATAGTTCCAGGCTTCACCATTAGGACTATAATCTTCCCGGACTGTTCCCCAAGCGCGTTCACTGAGATAGGGCCCCCAGCGCTTCCAGTGTTCTTTCCGTTCCTCTGCGGCTCGAAGCCTTTTCTCTTCTTCAGTCACGGTTGATTCTCCTTTTGTTTTTCGACCATTTCCATGGCGTGGCCATCAGGATCACGGACCAGGAACCCTTTTCGGAACCCCAAACTCCTCTCCTCGAAGGTTGTGACACCGGACGAAATCAGAGTCACCTTTGCTGTTAACAAAGATTGGATGGCATCTTCCACATTCCGAGTGAGCAGTTGAGTCTGCCAATGGATGAGATCATTGGCCTTTTCATCTTGGGGATTAGGTCTCCCATCCCGCGGTGCCAAGTACTCCAAAAGCTCGATTCCAGGTCCGGAAATTGCCCGGAGGCTGGTAATCCGCAGCCTGGCACCAAAAATATTGTTGAGATGTTCTTGTTCGGTATCGTAGTTCTCGCTTTCTCCAGCAATTGCGAGTCCCAGCGTGTCTCGATAAAATCGCAAGCTTGCGTCAGTGTTTTTTACGACGATTGCAGTATGATCGATGCCCAAAAACAACGCGCCATCAGTGCGTTGCCATTTGGGATTGCCTTTCCCAGGGGGGAATTGAAGGATCTCCAAAAAATGACCGTCCGGATCTCTGAAGTAAAAAGCCTGAATCCCTCCGGCATTCTTGTTCCAACTGGGCAGGCGCTGTGGCCCAGAGGAAGCATGCTCGACTTTGTGTTGTCGCAACCAGCCGTAAGCCTTGCCCATATCGCTCACGATGATGGCAATGTGTTGGAACCAACAATCATTACTCCGTGTGTCGACAGGAAACGGTCGGCCTCGAGGGGCCAAATATTCGGTCAACTCAATGAATTCGTCTCCCAATTTCATGCGAACGAGACGCATGCGCAATCCAAACACTCCCTGCAGTTGCTCAAAGTCACGCCCGGTTACTTCGACCTCGGAGACCTTTTCGAAGGAGAGTACCTTTGAGAAAAATTCGACAGAACGGTCAACATCACTGACGGTCATCCCAACCGTATTAACAGAATGTACCAGGGGACTGGGATCAGCCGCTTGAGCCACAAAAGCGAGACAGGAAGAACAAAAGAGCGCGACCCAGAAGAGTCTCTTCAGACGCAGGATCTTGTTCCGGATTGCCCATTTCCAAGCCGGCGCCGGGGCTGAGTCATGCGTCATTCGCCTATCGGAATTCTTTAGTCGACTGCTGTCACTTTTCTTCATTTCATTCGCTCCAAGAGGTGATCCCCAACCCGAAGAGCGTTGGCCATGATAGTGAGCGCCGGATTCACCGCAGCGCTGGACACGAAAAAACTCCCATCAACCACATAGAGATTATCTAGCTCGTGAGTCTTGCAGCTTGAATCGAGCGCCGAGGTTTTCGGATCCCGACCGAATCGAACCGTCCCGTTCTGGTGTGCGACTCCTGCCAGAGGGATGCGTTGCCCAGCATACAAGTTTCTGGAAAAAAGCCCTTGGTGGCACTCATGACCATGTATTGAACACTCCGTTTGTTGCTTCATAAGACTTTCGAGTTTGGCGATGAGGCGCCGGTGAGGCTCCTCGTTGTTGGGACGGTAGCAAAGGACGATGTTCCCCTGGCGGTCGAGAGTGACGCGATTGTTGGGATCGGGAAGGTCCTCAGACGTCAGCCAGAAGTCCAGCGAGTGACTTGCCATCAAGTCGAGTGTCCAGCCGGGAGCAATCGCAGGTGCGCCGGCCTTAAGTGTGATCCCATCTAACTTGCCGACAAAGGAAATATGACCCATTGGATATTCCCATTCCTTGGAGCCAAAATAGAAATCGTTAACAGCCAATGTCTTCTGAAATACAGTCGGGTTCGGACACTTTGAAATGGCCATCAAGACAGAATTCACGTGGCCCATGTAATGGCGTCCCACCACATCCGAGCCGTTTGCGAGTCCGCGGGGATGTTTATCGTTGGCAGAATGGAGAAGGAGTGCCGCCGAATTGATGGCTCCACAGGCGACTACAACGATATTAGCGGCAAGGTTTATGGTTTCTCCGTCATGTTCCACAACCACCTGGCTTACTTCCCGGCCTGAAGCACTCGTCTCCAATCGCTTGACGAACGCGCCGGTCATTAAGCTAACATTACTGTGTTGCAAAGCAGGGTCTACACAAAGAACCTGGGCGTCAGACTTGGCGTAGACCAGGCAAGGGAAGCCATCACACGTGTCACAGCGGATGCATCGACTGGCTTGTTGATCTTTTTCATTTAGCTGAATCCCGAGGGGCACATGAAACGGCCGGAGTCCCAATCGGGCGAAATCTTCGCTTAGTTGTTCAATGCGAGGCTCGTGGCTGACAGGTGGATGCGGGTAGGGGGCGCTAGCAATCGGGTCGGTCGGGTCTTCTCCACGTAGACCGTGCACCTGGTACAGGTGCTCCGCCTCCAGGTAGTAGGGCTCCAATTCCTCGTAAGATATGGGCCAGGCGGGAGAAATCCCGTCATGGTGCCGGATTTCTCCAAAGTCTTCTTTGCGCAGACGGAAAAGCGCGGCTCCATAGAACTTCGTGTTTCCGCCTACATTGTAGTTGGTATGCGGATGAAGAGGCTTTCCGTCTTTGTCGTACCACAGCTCTTTGGTGTTATATTTTGCGTCCACGTTGACAGCCTTGCTGTTCCAATTGTCCTTCTCACGTCGAACATAGTCGCCCCGCTCGAGCAATAGGATCCTTTTTCCGGAAGGAGCCAGTCGATGTGCCAATGTGCCTCCCCCTGCTCCGGTTCCGATTATGATCACGTCATAATGGTTTTGAGACTGCATACGTTTCTCCTTAGACAGCTCTCCTTCAGTATGTTCTCTTTTGTATTGCTGTAGTCAAAAACGCTCCTACTAAGGCCTCTGCAGGAGTTCTGTCGAACCATTTGCATCGGGAGGGAGCTTGAATGCCGGCTGTCCCTTGGCCAGCGTCTGCTCTTTGAGCCGGAGTGAAGCTTTGCTATCCCTTTCAAGGCGGCTATTCCGATATTCACAGAAGATGCAGCGCTTATTGTTTTGATGGTGCAATTTGGCGCAATTGATTCCCGCCTTTCCCTTTTCTGTCAGGTAAACCTCCGCGGCGAATAACATCCCGAGGGGCGGGGCCGTAAAATAAATCCACAATCCTGTCCATACTTTTGAGAAGAAGGCCGATCCCAATGTGCGGGCAGGGTTCATACTCATCCCCGAAAGCGGCGCCTCGAAGCCGATATAAATGGCTACCAGCGCCCCTGCAAAAAGGCCGGTATAACGGGCCAGTTGCGGATGATTCGACACTCTGAGAACCACCGTCATCATCAAAAATGAAATGATAAACTCAGCCCAAAATGCTACAGCCGGTCCATAAGTACCTGGAACCGTGGCAACGTAATTGACGGATGGGTGGCTGATAGGAATTCCCACAACTTTCGCTGTCAGCCAGACTCCGGTCGCTCCTCCGATGAATTGGGCGATTACGTAAAACATCGCATCCCTACCTTCCACCTTTCCCAGCCGAAGGAATGTCAGCGTAAAAGATGGATTCAAATGGGCTCCAGACTGCTTTCCCCACGGGGAATACACGATTCCTACAGCCGTGAGTCCCATAGCGATTCCAATGAGGACACGCCGAAGAGTTGAGTCTGCTAAGACCCGATGCACTGGAGAATCGGGGTATTCCAAGAGGGCGACGAAAAGGCAAGCGGAGATCATGAAAATCCCTAATCCTGCGGCTTCCATCAAATATTCAGGCCAGTGTCTTTTCAGAGAATCGAGCATTTATTCACCAGGAATGATTTTCATCGTGTTCATGCCAACGATAGGCAAGATTTATTCCGGTCGGGCGGATATTTTCTTTCCGACCGTGAGAAAATCGACCCTTCCGTCAAGGCGCTGGAATAATTTGTCCAATATTTGGGATATCTACACTAAGCGGTTAGCTTGTCCCTTTAAAAGAAAGGTGAGGGCCCTCATGGATTTATCTACTGGTGCGCGCACAACAAAGACAGTCCAGAATGGCTGTAATCGAAAATCGTGGCCGCAAGGAGGAAGATTCACGATGCTCAATAGTGTCACATCTAAGAGGAACGGAAGTTTGTACCGTTCCAAGTCTATTTTGATTTTGGTCGAAGAAGGCCAGGCCACCCGGACACTCAAGCAAAGACTGGAAGGGTTGGGGCATCGAATTGATTTCCGACACTCGATCAGCGATTTTCAGATAGCTGAGCTGGACTTGACAGGATTCGATCTGGTGATTTGTGACTCCGAGAACGGTTTAGGAGTGTGGAAATTCCTCCTGGACCGGATTCATTCTCAGAAACTGCTCACTCAACTTGTTGTTATTTCGAAAAAAGCAAGGGATTCTGAATGGTATGAGGCGCTTCAATTGGGCGTCTTTGATGTCCTCATCAAGCCTTATTCAACGCACGAGGTCTTACGTATAGTCTCTAGTGCCTTATTAGTGAACTATTCTCGCAAATTTCAAACCGCATGAACTCTCAAGAACTTCACCCGAAGATGATGACCGAGGTGCCGCCGGATTTGGCCCATCGAGAAGCTCCTCTTGGCAATCCACAAGACTTGTTGATTTTAGAATCAGAGCAAGAACAACCTCATATCCTCGCTTGTACCGAGGTTTGGGGTGGAAACCGGAAGGTAACCCGCAGCATCAAAATGCCCGGACTATCTGGTTGGGTGACCTCAGTCCCAGTCAACGAGAAAGAGGGGGGTGATCTTCATTTTCTGTCTGTGTGCGACGTTGACTTGATTTCCCGAGTGGCATTGGCTGACGTCAGTGGACATGGGCAGGAGGTGAGTCATGCAACACGAATACTTCATCAATTGATGCGAGAAAATGTGAATGCCTGGGACCAAACAGACTCTATGCGCGAAGTGAACAAAGCCTTTCGCAAAGATGGTGAGGGGAAATATGCAACAGCCATATTTTTGAGCTATCATCGCCTCATAGGGCGACTGGCGTTCAGTAATGCCGGTCACTTGCCTCCCCTCTGGTATCAGGCTGCCAACCGCATTTGGCGTTGGCTTGAAGAAGTGACTGCTCCTCAATCAAAGAAGATCTCAGGATTACCGGTCGGGCTTATTCCTGGAACAGTTTATGTGCAAACGGTAGTGACATTGACACCGGGAGACATACTCGTTCTTTATACCGACGGGATCACTGAGGCCGAAAATCCAAGCGGCCAAGATTTGGGACGTGAGCGGCTTCTGGATTGGGCTCGTCTTGCCCCGACTGACAGTCCTGAAGCAACCGGGAAAGCTATCATGCAGCGCTTACAGTCTTTTCGGGGCGACGCTCGACTGGATGATGCAACCCTCTTGGTCTTGCGGCGCGAACGTGAATCCCTTCCGATCGTCCTCGGAGAACTCACACGAAGTTATGCCACCCGACAATTGAGGAAGATCTGGAAATAAAATACCCAACCGATAATTGTTGTTCAATAGCTCTTGCTCTTTACTTTCAACTCGAGTTCGAAAATCTTGCCAGCTAGAGATCGTTCCCCTGACCTTAGTATTCTATTCAATAAGTTGGTGCTCACCTGGTGGTAAGGTCAGACAAGTGAAAATTTGTGACTGAAATGATGAAGAAGGAGCCCTTTGGCCTAAAATCTGGCTCAACGCCTCGAAAATAGCCAAATTCCTGCCAATCATTTACTTTCTAGTGGATGAAATAGTTCTAAATGTTCCCGGTTCAGATCGAAGAATCAAGGTGTCCCCTAATCTTATCACTTGGCCGCTAATTTCAATTGGTTCAGCGACGCGATCTAAAATCTCGTTATTAATCGCATGGCCATCCGCTCCCTGAAGCAGCAAAAGAGTCGCTTCCCCCTTTTGGTTTCTAACAAGAAAACCCGGAGGAATCCCTCCACTGATACAACGAACGGCGCAGTCGCGATGAACCTTTCCATCTCCCGGATTCATCACCCCAATAAAGCACTTACTATCTACTATCTCGCCCTTCAAGGTGTATGTCCCCAAATCCTCAGTATTTGGATACTTGATCTCACCCAAGCCCGCGTCCATTAACTGCAGACTCGCGGGAAGTAGTTCAATCATCGTCAGCCCATCGCGATAAATGAGGGCCCCTTGAAGTCGGACCTTCTTGTTATGAAAGCCAGCGAGTTCTGGGTCAACGCCATGTTTTCCAGGTGCAACCAAAAGGTAACGTGATACATCATGAGAAGACTCCTGAGCTCCGGGACGTTTGGTCAAGAGGCTGGGTAATGGAGCCTCTAGAAATACCCCTTCGAAATTTCGGTAGATTTGGAACTCAAAAGCACTCGGCTCGAAAGGGTGCTGGACCAAAACAAGAACAACAGCCACAGCCACAGCGCCGGCACTCAAGCCCAATACAACTCGTTTAAGAAGATTTGCTAACAGAGCAGGCGCTTTGGGTTCATAGCCGATGTAAAATTCATCTTGATCAGGAGTTTCTGACCTTTTGTCCACTAGCGTTGGTTGCTGTGTTGTACCCGGTTCGCAAGGGCGAGAATGTACAAACACATTGCCATCGATAACTCTCGTGGGGAATGTGGCCACTTTCTCGTGGAAAGGCGGGGGAGAAACTCCGGTTTCCGGGAGGTACTGGTAGCCATGCCAGGGGCAAGTAACGCATCCGTCTATGATTTTTCCTTCCCCCAAAGGCCCGTTTTGATGAACACAAACGTTTGATAGAGCAGAAATCTTGCCGTCATAACGAAAGATGGCAATTCTTTCTCCCCCGAGCGAAATCACTCTTGCCCTGTTGTTCGGGATACCGGTCACAGTGCATACTCTGACGAACCCCTCCCCATCTGCGACATGTTTAAGGTTGTCAATCCGACGCTCGCGGACGGATGCGGCAATATGAAGCCCCAGGACTACGGCTAACCCGAGTCCGACAATCCATCCCAAAATCGAATTTGTTTCGGATTGCAGCACGCCCAGTGTGACATGCCCCACCAATAGCCCATAAGCCAGGTAGACTCCCATGTGAAGCCGTTTCCACACTGGAGGAGTCAGGTTGGACAGCCAGAAATCATGACTCGTCGCTGCCATCATGAAGAGAATGAGGAGAGCCATCAGCCCGAGTTGCTGAAAGGGAAAATTCGGCAAACTGTTGTATTTCAGATTACTAGTCAGCAGGCTCACCAACGGGTTCAAGTTCCCTAAGCCATGAAACTGAATCAGTGCAAATGTCCCGTGCGCCAGCGCCAGCAAAAACATGGTCACGCCCATGTGACGTCGGTTGTAGAGCAAAGGAAGAAAACGTGGATCTAGCCTGCAGAGGGGCCCGATGCAAAGAATGATGTGCAGTAGGAGGAAACTGGCCGTTCCGAAACCTCGAATCAATAAAGTCTCGATCGTCACATACGGATGAATCCAAGCGCCGAGGCCAACGAAGACCGCTAGATAGCCTGCAACTGAGAACGCAAGCATCAAATCGTAGTTCCGTTTTTGAGGATTCCACCCAATGGCCCGGTATTGCAAGCTCATGGCAGTTTCTCTTTCCTGGCAAAGGGCAGCGCAGCAATCACCTTTTGCTGAGCAAGGCTATACAACAGAAGATAGCCATCCGTAGGAAGCAAAGCATTTGAGACGAAGCTACCGTGGAGAGACCCCAAAAGGCGCGCCTCCGGCGGCAAGGATTGGCTTGCCGGATTGAGAGGCGACCAGTAAACCAGTGCGTCTGGGGTGAGTGTTTCTTTAAATGATTTTAGGTATCCTGAGAACTCTGCAGGCCAATCACCCTGCCGCGGCAGGTCAATCTCTACCAACGGAAAGGGCCTCCGGGCCAGCAGTCCCGAGAGGAAGACAAGTGGCAAGGCGACAGAAGCTGCGATAACGATCCGAAGATGCAAACGTCGCAATGGTTGAATCATTTTGCTGGGCCTCCGCGCCATGTACGGTGGAGCAGTAGTGGCCACAATGCCACAACGCCAGGGAATACAATCAATCGGAATGCCAGACCCGCTCCTTTGGTTCTTGAATCCATTCTGTTGATTCCAACCATCAAGAATGGGATCGCAAAAAGTACCCCCAGGACTCCATAAGCAGTGAACAACCACACGATGAGATTGGCCATCTGGATGGACATAACTAAAGCCCCGCACCATAGACAGGAATGAGTGCACCGCTAATTTCGGAGGCCTCGTCAGAGGCCAGCCACAAAGCGACACGAGCAACTTTTGACGGTGGTACCCACTTAGAAGTGTCGGCTGTCGGAGAATCGGCCCGATTGGCCGGAGTATCCATAGTCCCCGGCAAAATGACATTGGCCGTAATGCCGTCGTCCTTCCCTTCGAGTGCAACCGTGCGAATCAGCGAGACGAGAGCAGCCTTTGACGCGCAATAAGCAGAAAGATAGGCTTTCGGTTCCACGGCTGAACGAGCCCCGATGGCAATTACCCTGCCGTGCTTAGCCTTCCGCATATGGGGAATAACGGCACGCGCCATATTGAAGGCAGATCGTACATTGAGGTTCATCATCTTATCCCAGGTGGCATCATCCGTGTCGTCGACTAGCTCCCCCCCGGCGAAGCCACCCATGACATGAACCAACACGTCGATTCTCCCGAATTTGGCGATCACATTCGCAGCCAATTCTTTGGAGGAATCCCCGCGTGTCAAGTCAGCAGGTAATGCGAGGAATTTTGGATGAGAAAAGGCGGATTGTTGGATCGACCGGGCCACTCCGACAACCGCAGTGCCGGCACTGAGAAACCCTTCACTCATGAAATTACCCAGACCACCTTGGGCACCAGTAATCACAGCTACTTTGTTTTCTAGAGAATTTGTCATCATGACTCCTTAGCTCTTCGGGATGCTCGAGTTCAATATGATCTTGAGGCTCAACCTAATCTAAAGAGATAAATGCCAACGGTTACCCCAAATATTCCAAGACGCATGGAAGCACATATCGACTTGTGAGATTTACTTTTGAACTGTTGCCTTTATGAGTCGAAAATCTCTTTGTCAAATTCTTGACTTCTAATTTAAACGAAGAAGATTGGTAGAAGGAAGTGATCGCGTTAGCAAGTCATACGCAACTGATAGAACAACCTCACACACTTCAACTGATGACGGCGTGATCTAATTCTGTTCTATCGCGAGAAATGTAGAGTGTCGGTGCCAATCTTTTCACTCGTTCTCTGAGAGGGAATCAATTAGCTGAGAGGATGAAACCTAGGGGAGACCTGGTCTCCCCAGGGCTCATTGAACAGGCTGCTGCGGGCCGGAGCTGATTGGGTGTTGATTTGCTATTATTATTCGCAGCTTTTTTCATCGCAGATTGGAAAGAGATTTTCCAAACTACCCTGATGTTTTTGGGTTGGACAGGAATCCAACCCAATTGCTTTCTCTCCTTTCCACTAAACTTAGAACTAAGATCCTTGTTCGAAAGCCGGCTTTCGCGCGGTCAAAATTTCTGAATGCGTCAGCCGTTTCATGAATTCTCTTGAAGTATTAGTGAAACCTACCGTCTTGACAAAATCTTCAATCAAGATTGGACGGCAACTCCCCAATATGTAAGGCACACAAGCTTTTGGAAGCCAAGTATAAAACCTTTCCAGCCACGTCAATCTAAAAGGATTCTCCTTGCTCAAATTGACAAGCACAACACGTCCACCTGGTCTTAGTACTCGCTTGAATTCTCCTAGTGTCAGCAAAATATCTTTGAATTCCAAAAGGTCTAGCAGATAGCTGGAGTAGATTAGATCAAATGTCTTATCCAGAAATGGAAGATGTCGGCTGTCAGCCCTAACCAAACGGACATTAGAGTAGCCTGCACCGTGGAGGTATTGTCGAGTTCCTTCAAGCATTCTTGGCGATAGATCGATCCCGTAAACGGTGTTGTCACGATCAACCTTTTTCAATATTTCCAGGAGTATGGCTCCGGTTCCGACGGCGACTTCAAGCACGGCATCCTGGCGACAAATGCCAGCTAATTCAAGTCCACGCAAACGCGGTCCATGCTCTAGCAGTCCTGCGACATTTGCATAGATTGTGCTCCACAAATCATAGGCCCGTCGGACACGATCCGTTGGAGCCACCGCTTCTATCAGCTTATAAGTGTTATCTGAGCTCGGGTTCACACTCTGATCGTTGTTGGACCCTCTACCCACATACTTTGATCTCCTCATGCTATCTTCCTGTTTAGATTCAGTGAGTGGGTGATCTTTATTATCCTTCAAGAAATGATTTTCTTGCGAACTGCATACAATACGATCTCAGCCGTATTATGCAGGTTTAACTTTTGCATGATATGAGTGCGGTGGGTTTCAACGGTGTACAAGCTAATGTTCAACAATGTTGCCACTTCTTTGTTGGACTTGCCTTCAGCGATGAGTTGCAGGATCTCTTTCTCCCTTTCAGTAAGCAGTTCGTAAGAGTCCTGCATCCCTTTCTGCTGTAGGTGGCGCAAGTAATCTTCAAGAAGGGTATTGGCAATTGCCGGACTGAAAAAAGGCTTGTGGGCAGCGACAGCCTGCACAGCTCTCACCAAATCAGTTTCTGCTGAATCTTTCAGCAAGTAGCCTTTGGCTCCCGCAGTCAAGGCTCGTAATAGATAGCTTTCATCCGAGTGCATACTCAGGAAAATCACGCCAATGTCTGGATTTCGTTTCACAATCTGCGCAGCCGCCTCGATCC
This sequence comes from uncultured Acidimicrobiia bacterium, assembly GCA_963810905.1. Lineage (GTDB taxonomy): Bacteria > Acidobacteriota > Terriglobia > Versatilivoradales > Versatilivoraceae > CAWBAT01. The sequence goes on from CAWEPG010000003.1 coordinate 142,445, forward strand.
CGTTGAGGATTGGCATGCCAATGTCCATGATTACGACGTCAGGGTTCTGTTCTGCGGCCAGCTTCACAGCCTCTCTCCCATCGCCGGCTTCTCCCACTACCGTCATCTCCGGTTGCTGCTCCAGCATGAAACGCAGCCCTTTGCGCACGACGCCGTGATCATCAGCCAGGAGTATACGGATGGGCTTCATACTTCCACTTCCTCGCTAAGGGGAATCTTCACCTGGACCAATGTCCCTTTGTGTGTTTGGGAGACAATCTCAACTGTGCCATTCAGTTCTTGAACCCTTTCTTCTATACCGATCAGCCCTATACCGCCGGAATACCTCTTCGCGTTGTCATACCCGACCCCGTCATCCCGAATGGCTAATGAAAGGAAGTCTTTGTCGCCATGTAAGCTGATTTGAATATTCTTTGCCTGAGAATGCCGTGCACAATTGGTCAACGCTTCCTGGACTACTCGATAAATGCAAGTTCGGTGCCTGTCGGAGAGGTGATCCAGTTTGCCGTCAATCTGCAAATCAACTGGAATTCCGCTTCGCCGGGAGAATTCCTTAGACAGCCATTCAATGGCCGGCACCAATCCTAAGTCATCTAACATGGAGGGCCGGAGTCCCATGGCCATGTTGCGAACGACGTCAAGAGCTCGACTACCGAGACTGCGGGCTCCTTCCAGGTGTTCTCGGAATTCGGGCCCATTGGTGTGTCGAACTTTTTCCAGGTTTCCCAGTTCCATTTTCAAGCCGGTCAGAATCTGTCCTACCTCATCATGTAATTCTCTGGAGATCAACGTGCGCTCGTGTTCCTGGGTCCGTACTAATTGCTGGGAAAGACGGCGCAGGTCCGCTTTGGACTGTTCCGACTGCTGCCGTTGCTGCTCAGAATGGAATTCCAGACGATGAATCCGTAAGACGCTTACGACTGCAACTAAAATACCTAGAATCAAAGAAATGCCCGTCATCTCGGAGCAAAAAGGCATGAAAATTCGCCCAGCTTTCACGAACCCCTTCTCGTTGGCGTTCGAAATTGGATTCATTCACTTTGCGGATTTGGTCGGCGATGGATAGAACTGCCTCACGACGTGGCAAGACCTGCTTCCTTAAGAAAAAGGAGCTCAACGCCGCCTTTTCTTGAACAGTCCAGGAAAAAATGGGGTCCATGCTCTCCCAATAAAGATCAACTTCTTTATGCAGGCGCTTCAACAGTTCCGCTTCATAAGGATTCAATTGCGGCTCAAGTCCATCCAATTGCTGGTCGATAGAGGAGCGATTCTCGACAAGCTGTTCTTTAATGGAAGTACCACCTAAGCTGGAAGGATCAAGCAAGAAATCACGTATCAGGATTCCAGAAAGATAAACCTGAGACCTCACGTGACTCAAGACGCTGTCACTGTGTTGAAATCTTTGCTGGATGGAAGCGATCTCGCTATTGATTCGCTGGACTCTGCGGATCGCTTCTGCGCCCAAGATCATGATTAGTGTCAGCAAGATTCCAAAACCGAGCGTCAGGACAGGCCACGACCGTCGTGTCATGAAAATCCTCTTGGCCTACTGTGGAATTGAGATATTAAATACAACCATGACTGGATAGATCAACTGATAACCCCCTGCTATGCTTTAAGTATGATGAGAATTGTTTATACGGATCTCGATGGGACTCTGCTGGATCACGACACTTATTCATTCCTGCCGGCCCAACCAGCCCTCGACAAACTCTACACTCAAAGGATACCACTCATCCTCATTACCAGTAAAACCCGATCAGAAGCAGAATTCTGGCGCACAAAGATGGGCAATCGACATCCTTTCATCGTGGAAAATGGGGGAGCAGTTCTTATCCCAAGAGCCTATTTCCCCTTCCCAGTTCAAAGAGGCAAGCCACGAGATGGCTATGATCTCATTGAACTTGGTGAACCATACGAATCGCTGGTCTCAGCCTTATTGCTGGCATCTGAGAGAAGTCGATGCAAAGTGAAAGGATTTCACGAGATGACAGTTGAAGAAGTCAGTGCTCTTTGCGGTATTCCCATGGGGCAAGCGGCGGCTGCCAAGAGGCGGCAATATGACGAGCCTTTTGAGATCTTGGATTCTGAAAGAGAACAGTTTCTGCTCAAGGCCATTGAAGAGCAGGGCAAGAAGTGGACCCGGGGAGGGCGGTTCTACCATATTCTGGGACGCAACAGCAAAGCAGTTGCAGTTCAGATTCTAACTGACCTTTATCGACAGCTTGACCCCCACGTTTACACAATTGGGTTGGGAGACAGCTTCAACGATTTACCCTACTTGCGAGAGGTCGACGTACCAATCCTGATTAGATCAGTTCACTCAGAAAAAATCATTCACAGTCTCCCAGCAGCACGCCTCACCTCGAAGTCAGGCCCTGAAGGATGGAACAGTGCGATTCTAGAGATGATCTCTGCCGGACATTAAGATTGGATTTTCCCCAAAGGAAACAATGGCTTTGAAATCGGAGCTCACGGTATTTGAACTCACAAATCCCTTCTGGCAAAACATCCACCGACCACATACATACAAATCGAGTTCGTAAGCCATGAAGGTTTAATGAATTCTCACTGGTTTTTTGTCCCATCTTCCTATTGATTCTCGCAGCGTCGTTACGTGTCCTTCCGTACCTCATTTGAATCGATCCGAGGAGTTGTTCCTCTTTTCCTTTTCTTACAGCTGATTCATTGTGAAATACTGTCCCCCATTTTTCCCTGAGCAACCCTCTCCAATGCTTGAAGTATCCTGAAAGCGAATCCATGTTCATAATGTTTAAGGATTAATGCTCTCTTCGAACTATCCGTTGCTAAATTTCACTTGCCCCAACGGCTTATAATCTCTTTCGGGCTCTCTCAATCCTAACACTCCAAAAGAGGGCGTTCGGCCGATTCTCCGGAGTGTCTCCACAATCCGTTCCTGACGACCCCAGTCAGACCAAAGGATGTCATTGAGCTCCATGACCGCAAGTTCGGCTGGAATGCGTTGTAAACAATCTGCCGAGAAATTTCTCTTCGGCATGGATTCATAAATGGAATTAAGAACTGCTTTCTCATGAGCTGATCCAATCGCTTCCCTATACTTCTCGAACAAAAAAATAATGTCAGGAAAGGCCTGTCGACCCAATTTCCATAAATTTTCCGCTCTGGAAATAAGGATCATGGAATTCCAGAGGTCTCCAGATTTCATGGCGGTTTTGCAAACTTCCAGGCACGGTTTTTCCAAAAAGGATTCGACTGCATCGACCCGAAACTCATCGGCCCAGCCCAATTGATTCCGTCTCCTTATCCAACCGTAATCAACCTCAGGATGGTCGGGCGAAATGCCCAACAAGAACACTTTTTCCGGAAATGAGATTTGAGGCCCGAACCGCGCTCCTGACTGCTTCGAGCAATCGATATTCCGGAAAAACAAAGTGATCCGAAGGAAAGATGACAACTGTTGCCGACGGATCGTGCACACTCACATGAGAAAGTGCAAGGAAAACGCCTGCCGCAGTATCTCGATTTGAAGGTTGAAGGATGACATTTCGATGGTTTTTATCGTCTAACTGCAGTATGGCCTCAGAGAGATGGTGACGGCTGATTACGGTGACCGTCCTTTCTGCTTCGCTGATCAGATTTGCCCGGGCAATCGTATGCTGGAACATCGATCTTTTCCCCACGAATGTACAATATTGTTTCGGTTTGGGGCGACCAAGCCAGCGTTGAACGAAAGGGCGGAGTCGTTCGCCTTCTCCTCCAGACAGAATAATTGACCACACGTGATCGGTTCTTCTCGTATCATTCATGCCTGTCCTCTCCTTTCGTGGCGAAGTAACGATTCATCCGTTTCTCATCATATTCTCTATGAGGGCATGCCGCACATGACTGCTAAATATGACGGCGGAAAGAGCGCTCGAGTGGCTCCTCAGAATGGGAGTCCTTGTCCTGCTTGAATTGACTGATCCAGTCACGGCTTCGCAGTCCAAGAATCAAACTGATTGTGAGGACTGCTCCACTGGCGAAAATCAGAAATGCCGAAAGAAAGACGTTTCGAGCAAAGTTGACCTGGTCTGCAACCACAACGACAGCTACAAAAAGAATTGCCACTCGTACTCCAGTTGCTATTCGTCTTGCAAAGGGAAGCCCTTCATTCACAGCCCACACGAGTGCGCTTCGGCCAAGATATTGGCCAAGCCAGGCGCCTGCGAGAAGGATAACTGCTGCTGTGACTAGTTTTGGAAAAAGGAGCACAACCGTCTCGGTCATGCGTGTCGTGATATTGGTATTAAAAGCGCTCAATCCCGTTAACAGGCCCACCAGGAGAATGACCCAGTAGGCGGATTCTGCAACGAGACGTGTTGAGTGCAAACTTCCTGACCGGCTTAACAGGGTTGACAGACCACTCTGTTGTAAAAAGCGATCGAGCGCCATCCCTTTGAAGATCTTGTTCATCACCCAGCGGGTCAAACGGGCCATCACATAAGCCCCCAACACAATGGTTAAAGCGGCTAGAAGCCCCGGCAGGTAAGTCGTGATTTGGGTAGAAAGCCGCTCGAGAGTGATTTCCAGGATATGACGTAGAGTTTCGAACATAGATTATACCCCCATGGTTGTTGCTTGCATCTTTTTGGCCTCGCGAACACCGGGCACAGTCTTCGATTGTGCTCTCTCTCCAAATTTGCCATTCCAGCGTGATACCAAATAAGGTTTTAGCCTCTCGAAGCAAATGCATAGATTTTCAATTTTTTCTTCAAACTCAGCGGGCAGCATGTGTTCCGTTTCGAGCACGAATGAGGCAACCTTAGCCAGATAGAGAGGCGTCAAGGCGCGGAGCAAATGGCCACGCTCAATCGGTTGGTCCTTGTAGGCAACCGAATAATCGTAGATCACCCGGACCCACAGTTCGTCTTCAAGATGAAATTCTCCGGGATCGCTGCCCATATTTAAACCCTTTTTCAAAATAGACTCATAGGTATCACGCTGAAGAGCCAAGGACCATATTTCTCCCAATTCCTGGCAGCCGCTCCGAAAAGCTCTCAACATTCGATCCACGTTTACTTCAATGGGATCCAAACCCACATCAAAGCGAAACCCAAAGAGGTCGACAGGTTCGCTCTCTTTCTGCTTCTCCCAAACAGGTTCATATTCCTGCATGAGAGTGAAGACGCTGCCGACAACTTGGTGCAGCATGGCGCTCAAATCAGAGCCGGGATCTTTGGTATCGTGCAATTTCGCTCCGAGAAAACTCTGACAGACCCGGAATCTTTCAGCCATGGCGATGGTGCTCATCCAAATATCAATGCCAAAGCGCGCAACGTCGGTTTCCCAATCCTTTCTTTTGAGATAGCGAGAAATCAGGCGAGCCGAAATCGCAAAATCTCCCCCGATCGGTTGCCGCACATCGAGCCCGTATAAAGATCGAGTCAGAGGATAAACAATACTATTGGTGATCGTCCCATCGTATTTATGACGGTGATAATAGGGTGCTACAAAATCATAGTTGGCCAAGAAGAATGGGACGTACCAACGAATCGATCCATTCTGGCGTGATGGAACGCAAGTCCGAATCGACCACGGCACATACTTTGGACTGTAACATCTCAGCCAACTGGAAAATCATGCGGAAGGCGCTGCCCTTCCCTGGTATTCCATGGTAAGGGAATGAGAGCCGGTGTATCGGAAATAGTGGAGTCGGGAGAAGCAACAGATGAGAGTCTTCGATTTGGGTAGACAAGACAGCCTCTCTGGTCCCATCCTTCGAGCCACCATCCGAGTTAATAATCACCGAGTTGAACTGAGGGAAATACTTACTCAATCCCGTCTGGACAGCCTGCACGACATGGCGAATGGTTCGAACGTTGTTATAACTGGGAATCCCGACGACAATATCCGCCTGGCGCAGATCATTGGCCGCCTGAACAGCTTCGGCCGGCACTGCTAGCTCCTGCATTTCATCTCCTCTGCTTCCATAGCCCATCTGTTGTCTGCAACCACGGCCATTCGCAAGAGTTCAAAAAATTCAGGGATCGCTGCAACTACCCTGTTCCAGTTGGGGATAAGCGGAAGTCCGAGTGGATCCTGAGTAAATTCTTCGGCCGCTTGTTGCAGGCTTCTGGCAAATGTAGCCACCGCCAGCTCCTCCCCATGCCGATCAAACTTCAACCCATTGAGCATCGCATCTGCGTAGTAACGGGATATCGTATCCTCTGCCATCCGGACATAGCGCACCCCCAGACTCCTGAATGAGCCTTGGGCGTAAACCAATCCTTCAGCGGCAAGAGTACGGAACAAGTGATTTGGCAATGTCAGTCGCCATGCGGCGCAGTCCTTTACTGGGGTCGTCTTCGGACAGTGCCTGGTGTTTATGCTCGTAAGTGTCGGCAAGGTCCACCTGGCAGATTCGGGATACTGCACAATTGCGAAAGATTTCCGCAAGGACTCCGACCTCAAGGCCCCAATCACCCGGGATTCGATTCACACGCGCTAGATCGGCTCTCATGGCAAATTCGCCGGCCAGAGGATAGCGGAAGCTTTCCAGGAATTTCAAAAAAGGCGCCGTCGGGTACATGCTTTCCATTGCCCGGATCAGCGGCGCCATAAAGAGCCGAGTCACGCGCCCATGCATCCTTTCGGTGACGCGCGCGTAATACCCCTTGCAGAACTCGAATCCAAGGTTTGGATGGGCTACTGGATAGCAAAGGCGGGCTAGCAACAGGCGGTCATAGTTCACGATGTCGCAGTCATGCAATGCGATCACGTCGCAATCCGCTGTGGCCAACAAATAACCGTAAGCCAGCCAACAGGATCTGCCTTTGCCATCGCCTCCTACCGAAAGGCCCTGTTTTTCCAAGATCTGAAAAGAGCTTGAATTCGATCTCCGTCAATCCATAGGATCGTAACGTCCTGCGGGAGATCGAAGAGCAATGATTTGACTTCTTCGTACTGTTGCTGATCTGCTCTGGCCAGGGCCAAAACGACGTGACGCAGATAGCGAACCCGCTTCAGCTCCTCGAGGATCCTTTTCATCGCTGGCCTTTGAAACTCGGAATAGAGAGCCGGCAAGACTAAGGAGATTGAAGTGGTTTTTGAGAATTTCTCAAGCTCTAGCTCAAGATGGGGAAGGTCATTATTAGGTTTGAAGCGGTGTAGTGTCGTGACGACCCCAGTTTGATAGAAATCTGCCATAGGCTTGCCCTTTCATTAACTTTGAGATTTTGAGCATGGACGAAATGCCCTTATCTTGGAGATCGATGGCGGAAGAACTTGTCTTTTCCAAGAAATGTCAGCAAGGCAGTCCCCATCAACCCAACTCCCATTAATCCCAGCGCAATCAAGACAATCAATAAAAAAAATCTCACTCCGCCCACTTGTTTCTCGTTCCCAGTTATCGCCTTACTGCGATTCTCCTTCCAATGTAATGTATAGATTAGAAGACAATAAGAGTGCGTACAATACAGGGAAGGAGGGATATTGCCGGGAAAACGTCTGTAGAGGTTACGAAGGCAAGCAGATTCAGCATAGGATTGGATGCGGCGAGAATGTCAAGGGGAGGTCTTCCGGCTCTGCTTGATACTTTATAATGAAAATCTCAGGTTTTGATTTTATCCTAGAAAAGAAGGCAGATGGTTCAGCCTTGAAGGCGACAAGATCAGCTCACTAAGACCCGCCAGATGGCGGTCCTTTTGCAGTTGCGTTTAGGTCTGGGGGAATACGTGGAAAAAGAGAACACACCCGCACCTTTCTGGGTACGTTGGTTTCGCGTTTGGACCAACGCTGAGACAATTCGTCAGCACGAGGATAAGATACTTCTTGTTTTAACACTCATTATTGGCGCTACAGTGGGATTGGTTGTCGTGGCTTTTATCCTGTTAACCGAGAACCTGGCTTCTCGGATGTACCCTGCAGGGGGCGCCGCTTGGCGACGTCTTCTTGTGCCAATTCTCGGCTCTCTGATCGCAGGGCTCATGCTTCAGCGATACTTCCCTCAAGCACGTGGCAGCGGAATTCCCCAAACCAAGGCCGCTCTTTTTATTCATGACGGTTATATCAGCTTACGTACGACTGTAGGTAAGTTCATCTGTTCTTCAATCTCCCTGGCTAGTGGAATCGCACTAGGGCGAGAAGGTCCTTCAGTACACGTAGGCGCAGGGATTGCTTCAGTCCTCGGTCGGAGACTAGGATTAAATCCAAACAAAGTAAAAGCTCTGTTCCCTGTTGGGGCAGCTGCAGCGCTGGCGGCCGCCTTCAACACGCCGATTGCCGCCGTCCTTTTCGCTCTCGAAGAGGTCATGGGGGATATGAACGCCCGAGTGTTGGGTTCGATTGTTCTGGGTTCTGCGACCTCCTGGATGGTGATGCGTACGATTCTCGGCAATGAGCCGCTTTTTCATGTTCCTGCCTACCAGCTTGTGCATCCAGGGGAGATCCTGAATTACGCCGTGCTTGGAATCTTGGGTGGGCTTGTTTCCGTGGTCTTCGTTAAGCTTCTCCTCTATCTCCGCAAATATTTCATGTCTTTTCCCAAATGGTGCAGTTGGTTTCTCCCGGCTGTCGGGGGAACCTTGGTTGGGATTTTGGGGTGGTTTGTCCCAGAGGTGTTGGGTGTGGGGTACGGGCATGTGAGCAGAGCACTCAACGGGCAGTTGACTCTAAGGATCATGTTATTGCTTGTAATACTCAAAGTCGTTGCCACGGCAACCTGTTATGCATCGGGAAATGCAGGCGGAATTTTTGGGCCAAGTCTATTCATAGGAGCCATGCTGGGTGGGGCAGTCGGCAGTGTGGCCCACAACTTTTTCCCAGATTACACGGGCAGTGTCGGAGTCTACGCCTTGGTAGGGATGGGAACGGCGTTTGCCGGGATCATCCGGGTGCCTTTGACTTCAGTCATCATGATTTTTGAGGTCACGCGTGATTATTCCATCATTGTTCCACTCATGATTTCAAATCTGCTCAGTTACTTTATATCCTACCGGTTTCAGCGTGAACCAATTTACGAGGCCCTGCAGCATCAGGAAGGAATTCATATTCCCTCATATGTCCGGCAGCGGGAAGGGCTTCTGATCGCAAGACACGCCATGCATCCAGCCAGAACAATTCTCAATGCGAACGACAAAACGATATCTGTCCTACCGATGCTAAATCGGGAAGATCAGTCTGCTTGGCCCGTGATTGGCCAGCACGGGTTGTTGGGGATGATATCGCTGGAACAACTGGAGCAAGCCGTACAAGCAGGGCAGGGTGAAACGTCTTTGGGCGACCTTCTGGCTCTACTTGATTCAGACTCACCTCTCACCGCAGAAAATTTTCCTCATGTCCACGACGATCATCCACTAGATGTGGTCATGCGAAGAATGGCAGCTACAGGATTGAAAATTCTTCCGGTCGTGGGCCGGTCTAATCTCCGGGAACTGAAGGGTACCGTATCATTAAAAGATATCATGGATTCCTACGGCCTCGGTAATCAATCTCCCCAATCGGTTGAGACTATCCAAGAGCCAAGTACTTCTCCTGTGCCACTGTTAGCGGGTATTTCGGCTGCGCTGATCGGTCTATTTTTGCTAACCGGCTTCTTTATCTATTATTACCACTCAGAAAGACGGGCCCAGGCAGAGAAGGCCTTTAAGGTTGGCAATGAACTTGTGCAGCAGGGTCGGAACGAGGATGCCGTCGAGCAATTCCGCAATGCACTGTCCGTCTCGCACAGCCGAGAGCATCGAACTGCGTTGGCGATGACACTTCTGAAGGTGAACCGGCCCAATGAAGCAGAAGACTATTTCCGCGAATTACTGCAAGAAGACCCCAATAATGGGGTCGCAAATCTCGGTCTGGCAAGAATGGCAGCTCAGCAAAACAAAAACCAAGAAGCCATGGTCTATTATCATCGCGCGATCTATGGTCATTGGCAGAGCAATTCGCCAGAAAATCCAACGGAGGTCCGTTTTGAGCTCGTTGAATTCCTGCTCAAGAATGGCAACAAAAAGCAGGCTACGACGGAACTTCTGTCGCTGGCGGAACAAGCACATAACAACGAACCGCTCGAGAAGCGAATTGGCCGCCTGTTGCTTGATTTGAGCGCAGCAAAGGAATCGGCAGAGCTCTTTCGAGGCGTGTTGCGACAACATAAAGAAGACGCCGAAGCTTATGCTGGCTTGGGTGAGGCTGAGTTTGCGCAACAGAACTATCTCTCTGCAGAAGAAGCCTTTCGTAATGCGTTAAGAGGAAACCCGGATGACCAGACACTTCAGAATCGTCTTGAGGTTTGTACCCAAATCACAGCCCTGGACCCAACCGCTCGAGGATTGAGTTCAGCTGAACGCAATCGCAGAAGCCGGTCGTTATTGGAAAGGACTCTCCACGCATTGGACTCCTGTTTTTTGAAATCAGAAAATGTTCCTTCTGAGTCGTCGCGGGAATTGTTAGAATCAGCCCGGAAAGCTCTCGTCGCTAAGCCAAAACAGCAGGCTCTTAGTGAGAACACCGAGGCAAATCTTATCATGTTGGAGAATCTTTGGAAGCAATGCGAAGACCAATGTAGAACTTCATTTGAAGGCGATGAAGTGCTCTCTAGAGTGGTCGCGAAGTTATCCTTAAAGTAGTTTTTAAGTTGCAAGATTCAAAGTGTCTTTCTTATTGATGCAACGCAAATTCATATTTTGGGGGTGCCTAAGACGAACAAACCGGTTATCAGGTTTGGCAATTCCTGATCATACATCTTCCTCAACTCGAAACGCATTTCATCATCAATTTGCGCCTCACCTTATTTGGCAAGCTATTAAAAGACGTCCTCCTGGGCTAGTGGCGATGGGGATGACTGATTGGGTCATCTGAATGCAGCCTTGATACTTGTATCCAGTTGCCGATTTTTCCTGGTCTTTCATGCCGTAGAGAGATGTCGGCAGGCACGTCCAAGGAGCCAGTCATTCCAAGGTAGTATCGTTGAAACCACAACTGAAACTCACGTGGGTCCAGTTCTGCTTGCTTTCTCGAAGTCACTAACCTGAGAAAATGAAGTGCGATTATGACAAGGAAAAAAGCCACCAATATAAGTAGTCCTAACAAGACAAAACTCCTTAAAAGTCAGGGACGAGGCAAAAATAGAAATCGTCAACGTTTAGATCAGTCCTAATCAAGCTGCATGCCAAACTTCTTTCCCCCTTACAATCCAACATTACTAGGCTCACTCGTGAACGACAATACAGCCCTGATGGGATTTTAGGCAGAAAAACCAAGTAAGACGATATGTTCACGAGTATGAAGGTCGCAACTGACGGCTTGGAGGGCATAGACCTAAACTTCACCCACGTCGTAAACTTTGACGACCTCGCGGGTATTGAAGACGGGGGCGTTTTCCAAAGAACTGCTAATAATTTCCGACATGATCGCCGATGCAAGACTCGTTCGAGTTTGCCGGGCGTGCTTGGATTGATTCCGAAAACCGCCGCACCAATCAGACGGCAAGGCAAGTGGAGCTGGAGTAACGAGAGCGCATCACTAACGGTCGCCTCTTCCTGTGAAGACATTATAAAGCCAACCAAGAAGGAAACCGCCTATACCCCCATCAACGACTCCGTAACCAGTGCCAACCAGGACATCTCCCAGAGTTCGGGTGGCATGAAACCCAGGATAGATGGAGCTGACCCCGGCCAGAAAATTAGCCCCGTAAGAAGGCGAGGCCAAGTTGATGAGTCCAACGAACAAAAGGCCCCCTCCCCACAGAACAGCCATGGCAAATGCCAAAGCTTTTGCAGATAATCGCATAGAACCTCCTCTCGAAGCGCCCGGTATCGGTCGAGGAAAATGCCTCCTACTTCCCTCTTCCACCAAGCGTGAGCTAGATTCTCCATTTTTATTGTAATCTCTCTCCCGTGAATGAAATATACAGCCCTAGAGTGATTTCCCTGACTATTTGACTGTATCTTGATCCTCATGAATGAATCCCCATTCGACTTCATGCCTGATTCACGGAGGGGTTATCAATTTGTAGAGGTTGGTCAAAAACCATATTAAGACTCAGGTCTGATTGGATTAGATGCAAGAGGTAATTTACTTGGAGTCGGCGGAAACAGCTGGGCGGATTACCTGGCTCCACGTTCGCGAAAACGACCTGGAACGTAAGCTGCAGGGGAAAGCGTGCTACCCCACTCTCCAGCGAAATCCCATCTTTGCCGGATTTCAATCATTTCTCAATACGCTTGATCTAAGTTCAAAGAGGTTGCAGCGCACGGAATTGTAAACAGTATGAAGACCATTCGTTGCATTGACATTCCAAGACCGTATCGCAGAGGTTGTCAGAGGCGAGGGGACAATCCTGTGCAACCGAAGCCTGCTGGGGGGAATCTTAATAAGTAGCGTATTCGGGTTCTCGACAGCGTGACTTTCAGTGCCGCAGAACTGGATCGAATCTATGATGAAGAGGCTTTTCTGAGGAGGGAGAGCATGTTTCAGATCAATCGTCCGATCATGGCGGCCGTGGCTTTTGACGAAGGATCCCATGAAACCCTTCCGCAAGCTCACAACCTTGCCTGTTCATACAACGTCGAGCTCCATGTCGGCCATGCTCTCCCCGAAATTTTTGAGGTGAGGCCTCTGTTCCCGCACCTTCGTCTCGACGACGCTCTGAAGCTCGCCGAACTTGAGGCTGGGGTTTACAGCGCTCTTCTGGAGCGCATTCAAAAGGTGGCAGGTCGTATAGCAACCCAAGTCGTCATTACAATCGAGCAGGGGACAGTTTATGCAGGAATACTCCGAGGGGCCGAAAGCATTGACGCGGGAGCCGTAGTCGTCGGGGGAAAGGTTGATCGCCAAGGGGTGCCAATGTTGGGCAGAGCTGCAGAGCTGGTGGTACGATACGTGCACTGCCCCGTCTTGGTGGCAAGGCCCTCTTCTCTGGGAAGGGTACTGACCGCTACCGACTTTTCTGATCCATCCCTCCCTGCGGTTGAGTCTGGCGCCGCTGAGGCAGGCCGGCACAATGCCGACCTTGTTGTTTTTCATGCTGTTGATCTGTGTCCTCTGATGGTATCCGGAATGGAAGGCATTTACCCCGATTCTCCGCTCGAGCGCGATGGGACGCTATGTCCATTCTCGATGAAAAGAGGCGAGATCGGGAAGTTGCTGAACCGGGAGTTACTTTCAATCGCCTGATTTTCATCTGCAAGGTGAAGAGGTGAAAACATGCTAAACTCAAAGTTAGGCTCTCCTACCTCTACGGCCCCCAATATACCGACTTTCTCAAGTGCTGGTGCGATCCGCGAGGCTCATAGAACAATTACCTTTGGTTCTTTTCTCCGGAAGCTTTTTGGCGGGAAGCCGTTGGACGTCGTTCAGCGCAGGAGATGGATCACCACTACCTGTATTCTGGGATTCCTAGGTACGAATCTCCTCATGTTCTTGCGTTTCTTCTTCCCGCGTGTTTTGTACGAGCCCAGTACCGTATTTACGATTGGTTACCCTTCGGACTTTGGCTTTGGAGTACACACCAAGTTCCAAAAGGATTACCGGGTTTGGGTGGTGCATGATCCAGGTAGGATCTTCGTGATTTATGCTCGGTGCACACATCTTGGATGTACGCCTGATTGGAAGCCTAGTGAAAACAAGTTCAAATGTCCTTGTCATGGAAGTGGGTACGACAACGATGGAATTAACTTCGAGGGTCCTGCCCCCCGCCCCATGGATCGGGCAAAAATTGAATTGAATCCCGAGGGTAAAATTGTGGTTGATACAAGCGTCCTTTATCAATGGCCTAAAGGCGAAAAATCCCACTTCGATGACCCGGGAGCTTACCTCTCAGCATAATATTGTTGATGTCGCGAATTGCCACGAAGTATAACGTTCTGGCACTTGTGCTGGGTGACTAATCTAGTTTGTAAAGGCAGGTTGGGAAACGTTAACCCGGTGCCGCACAGTCCAGTTCACGGGTTAGTCCAATCACTTGGCGGGGGGGCCGCAAGGGATAAGATGGTGAATACAAGACCGCGTTAAGTAGAATTTGAGCATTCAACAAATCGGACAGCTTCTTCTCTGACTTTCATAATTCCAATGCTTGTTACTAATACCCTGGCCCAAAAGGCAACAATGATCTCTACTTTGCCGGGGAGTTTGAATAACTTTTCTTGAAACGAGGTTTACGGAAACCATAGCGCTAAATGGTGGAAGGGGGTGATCGTAAATTTATAAAGCAAGGCAATGGCAAACAGCCAAGTTGCCAAAATCGCAATGGGACTAGGCAGTAGCGGAATGAATTTTGATTTCTATTTGATAGATGATGTTTGAACGCGAGGTTCATTTCAGCGAAAGCGGTTTGGCCGCCTAGCCCCGGACAGACAACATGGAAGTGGGCCGGCTGTCATTATGTCAGGGTCTGGAAGTGGTTAACGATGGGGGAGGAACGATTGGACTAGATTCCGCCAATGTGAATAGCCCAAGCAGAAAGGCCAGGCCTCGCCTGGACGACAAGTCACGATCATCAATCCAGAACCAATGCCCATGGTAACTCACTACCGCGTACACCTCTTCAGCCGGAGCCCTGTTGTCGGCGGAATGGAAATGAATCGTAAACTTGGGGATCTCATATCTGGAATCCTTCGGGAGGGAACGTTTTGCCGCGCGGCCCGATGGGTCCGAGGGGGGCGTACGTGAGGATTGCAATCAACGGGGCGGGCATCGCCGGTCCGACACTCGCATACTGGCTGCGGAAAGCCGGTCACGAGGTGCTGCTCGTCGAGGCGGCGCCCCAGCTTCGCAGCGGCGGTTATGTCATCGACTTCTGGGGGGTCGGCTACGACATCGCCGAAAAGATGGGCCTGATCCCCCGGATCCGAGAGCTGGGTTACCAGGTGAGGGAGGTGCGCTTCGTGGACCGCACGGCCGCAAGAGCGGCGGCTTCTCGGTCGGACGTCTTCGACCGCCTGACCAACGGCCGCTTCACGAGCCTGCGGCGCTCCGACCTTGCGGCGACGATCTACGGTGCGACTGGATGGAAAGGTCGAGACGATCTTCGGCGACTCCGTCGCGAGGATCGAGGAGGAGGGTAACTGCGTGCGGGTCAGCTTCGATCATGCCGCCCCGCGCGAGGCCGATCTGGTCATCGGCGCCGACGGCCTGCATTCGCGCGTCCGCCAGCTGGCGTTCGGGCCCGAAGCGGGGGTCGAGGTGTCACTCGGTTATCACGTCGCCGCGTTCGAGGTCGAGGGCTACCGGCCGCGCGATGAACTCGTCTATCTCAGCCACGGGGTTCCGGGACGACAGATTTCACGATTCTCCATGCGCGACGACAAGACGCTCTTTCTCTTCGTTTTTCGTGACGAGTACCTGACCGCCGAAAGCCCCTCGACCGAGCAAGAACGCAAATCGGTACTGACAAACGTCTTTGCCGATGTCGGCTGGGAGTGCCCGCGGATCCTTGCGGCAATGGCGGATGCCAGCGGCATCTATTTCGACCGGGTCAGCCAGATCCGAATGGATCGCTGGACAAAAGGCCGCACGGCGCTGGTCGGCGATGCCGCGGCCTGTGTCTCCCTCCTGGCCGGCGAAGGGCGGGGCTGGCGATGGCCGAGGCTTATGTGCTGGCGGGCGAACTTCGCGATTGCGGGGGCGATCACGGCGCGGCCTTCGCTCGCTATCAGGAGCGCATGATGCCGTTTCTGAAGCGCAAGCAGGAGTCGGCAGCGAAATTCGCTTCCTCATTCGCCCCGAAGACCGCCTTCGGCATCACGTTCCGCAACCTTGTCACCCGGCTGTTGCGGCTCCCGTTCGTTGCGGATTTCTTCATCGGCCGCGAACTGCGCGACGACATCAAGCTCCCCGACTACAGGTTGTAGCGAATGTATCTCGTGGTCTCGCGGTATCTCTGACCGGTACGTCTCCGTGAAGTAATGTATTCTTGCCATTTCCCGGGAGCCCAAGTAAGACAATAAGTTCACGATCATAAAGGTCAACATCGATCCCTTGGAGAGTATAAACCTTGATTTCACCTAGTTCGAAAATTTCGACGACTTTCCGGGCTCCTCAAACAGCGAAGACATTGTAAAGCCAACCGAAAAGGAAACCGCCTATTCCACCATCGACGACTCCGTAACCGGTGCCAACCAGGACATCTGCCAAAGTACGGGTGGCATGAAACCCAGGATAGATGGAGCTCACCCCGGCTAGAAAATTAATCCCGTAAGACGGCGAGGCCAAGTTGATGAGTCCAACGAACAATAGGCCTCCTCCCCAAAGAACACCCATAGCAAATGCCAAAGCTTTTGCAGATAAACGCATAGAACCTCCTCTCGAAGCGCCCGGTATCGGTCGGGGAAAATGCCTTCTACCATCCCCTTCCACCAGGCGTGATCTAAGACCGCCCTCTTTCTATTCTAATCTGTCTCCCGTGAATGAACCATACAGCCCTGGAGTGATTTCACTGATTATTTGATTGTAACTTGATTCTCATGAGTGAATCACCATTTGACTTCACACATGATTCATGGGTGAAGGATTGTCAATTTGTAGGAGCTGGTCAACAACAATATTACGACTCAGGTCTGATTGGATTGAATGCAGGAGGTAGTTTACTTGGAGTCGGCGGAAATAGCTGGGCGAATTTTAAAGACCGTCTGGACGATCAATGCCCAGCGAGTTGTTTCTACACCCAGCGTCCGATTGTTAGAGAAAAATGAGATTCGATGAAAATTTGCAGATCGCTGGACGACGGTTCTACTGAGAGGGGACTTCCCTTGTCACAACCCTTTTATACATTACCAAGGATTTGGGATTCAAGGAAAGAGTGGCTTCTCCCCTTGAGACCTGGACTTCATGGAGGGAGCTTCCAGATCCCAACCACCGATGCTCTGAAGAATCCAGCAAGGCAACCCAACGACCTGGTGGGACCGGAAGAATAACCGAAATTTTCCCATTACTGAAATTGAAAACGCAGATTATTTCTTCATCCCCATTCCACCGCCGCAAATAAAGTACCTTTTGTTCCTCCATTCCGACGACCTCGATATTCTCTTTGCTCAGGAGTGCCAAGGCTGGTTGGCTTTTTCGCAACCGGATGAGTTCCTTATAAAATTCCAAAAGAATCTTATTCGGCTCTCTCTCTGCAAGCCGATGATCAAGTTTGCACCTCAGAAACGAGTTTTCGTCCTGTGGGTCAACGGGATCACCTTTCCAGGCAAGGAAGGCAAATTCTTTTTTTCTTCCCATCCTCACAGCTTCGATTAAGACGGGGTCGGAGTGACTGACAAAATACAGGAAGGGAGCAGTCTCCCCATACTCTTCGCCCATGAAGAGTAATGGGATGTACGGGGAAAGTAATACAGCGCCGGCAGCTAGTTTCAGACCATCGAACGTAACCATTTGGGTGAGACGATCTCCCAGCAAACGGTTTCCTACCTGGTCATGGTTTTGTGAATACACAACAAACTTCTCGGCGGGAATGGAACTTGACGAATTTCCATGACGACGACCACGATAACCGGAGTATTCTCCCGAATAAACGTAACCTTCACGGTATGCCTTAGCAAATTGCCGGATTTCGCCAAAATCACAATAGTATCCGGCGCGGTCATTGGTTAACAGTGTCCTTAAAGAATGGTGAAAATCATCATTCCATTGTGCGTCAAGTCCATATCCCCCCAATTCTCTTTCGCGGATGACTCGAGTGTCATTGAGCGAGCTTTCGAGTATCACGTAAATTTGACGATTAAGCTCTTGAGCTCGCTGGTGAACGGCCTCGCCGAGCTCTTGCAGAAAAGGAACAGCGGTATGATCGAAAATGGAATGGATTGCATCTAGACGGAGGGCGTCGATATGAAACTCGCTGACCCAGTACAACGCATTCTCAACAAAGAAGTGCCGGACATCATCGCTGTTCGGCCCGTCAAAGTTAATGGCTGATCCCCACGGAGTCTCGTATCGGTTAGTAAAATAAGGGCCGTAGTCTGCAAGGTAATTTCCCTCTGGCCCTAGATGGTTATACACGACGTCTAATACCACAGCAATTCCCTGGTGGTGGCACCGATTGACTAGTTCTTTGAATCCGTCCGGACCACCGTAAGAATTCTGGGGAGCAAACAGATCGACCCCGTCATATCCCCAGTTCCGGCTACCGGGAAATTGCGCCACTGGCATCAGCTCGATAGCGGTTATCCCAAGGGATTTCAATTGAGCAAGTTTTGAAATAATGGCAGAAAAGGTTCCCTCTTCCGAAAAAACTCCTACGTGAAGCTCGTATAGGATGTAATTTTGAAGTGGAAGACCGTGCCATTGATGGTCTTTCCATGTGAAACGCGAATCGACTATCTGGGAGGGGCCATGCACCCCCTGAGGCTGGAATCTTGAGGCTGGATCAGGCCGTTCATTGGAGCCGTCAATCCGATACAAGTAAAGGGTCCCGGGCTTAACCCCCTCAATCTCAATGGTGAAGTAACCTGAATGGTTCTTCTCCATTTTCAGGAAACAATCCATCGGTTCGAGTAAATGAACTTCGAGAGCGTTTGCCTGGGGGGCCCAGACACAGAAGCGGCAATGATCTGCGCCATCATACTCAGCACCGAGACTTCCTTTGATATTCATCATCTTCCCCTCTGGAAGATCACAGGAAGAGTACTAAGGCAGACTGGATCAAATATTTTCCGAACGATGCCAGAGAGTAACCTTAAGTTAGAATTATCACTCATCTTTAGCATGCTTTGCATCTCAACATCACTCGGTATGCACATCCTTTACTGGTGGTGGCTTGCCAGTTTCATCACTACGGTGACTCAGGATTTTCTGATTGTGCAAGACGGGGAGGTATGCGGGCACAACCGCTTAAGATTAGCCTAGAATTCAGCCCCCTGATAATGTGAATTGAGGCTTCTCGTCACCTCGTAAAATGTCATTTTGGAGCACAACTCAGCCAAGTGATTGGCGGCAGCCCCGCTCCGAGTTTAAGGTCCTCGCCTCGAGGTTACCTTGAATCAAAAAGACAGGGCAGAAAGAGGCATAGATGCGAAATATCTTGAGTCAATCAATGAAGGCTCGACAGCGAGAAATTTTTGCAAGGTACTAGACAAACGGCAACCACCAAAAGCAGGCCAGCGCAATCAGTGTGGGGACCAAAGCGCCCGCGAATAGCCGCGCTGGGCTGATCCCCTCGGGGCCGAAGCTCTCACGTAGAATGGCAAACCCCGCAGGATTGGGGGCATTCGCAATAACGGTCAGTCCACCTCCAGCAACCGCCCCTGCCACCAGCGCGTACTTGAGCGTATCGCCCATGTTGGGAATCTGTGAGCCGAGGAAAGTTAAGGCGGCATTATCGGTAAAGGCCGTCAGGGTCGCCGCCCCCAGGAACAGAGGCAGCGTATCCAAGCTTCGAATGAGTGGTTCCAACCACCAGCGCTGCAGTCCCCCTAATACGATCAATCCTGCAAGGAAAAATGCCACTAAGATGCTTTGTCTCAGTTTGAGCTCCTCTTGAAATTCCTTGGTGATGGTCGTGAGTCCGAGAAAGAAAAGAAAAATCCCCATGAACACCGCTCGATGATGTGACGTCATCACTATCAGTCCCAACGATATCAGGTGCAGGACCTGCAGCCACAGCGGCGACAGGGGCACCTGATTGGATGACTGGATTGGAGTCAATTGTTTCAGTTGCTTCCAGAAAAGGATCGCCACCAAGAGGGTGTTGAGCATTGTGGCAATGGCTGCTTTCCAGCCGAATTGCCAGAACATATGGCTGAAATCCCAATTCCAGGTGCCTGCCACCATTAGCACCGGTGGCGCAGCATAGGGAGTAAGAACCCCCCCTATGGAGACATTAACGAACAATACTCCCAGAGTAAGGTACATGAACCAATTAGACATCTGCCGCGTAAAAAGCGATCTCGCAAGATCAAGGCAGTCACCGTCATTGCAGCCGGTTCAGTAATGACACTACCCAGCAGTGGACCCATCACAAGCGTCACCATATAGAAAGAAATCTCTCGGGGAAGGGGTAAAAGCCTCGCCACTTGGCTGATCATGGCTGTGGCGAACTCAAGGACTGGGCGGGTGGCCGCAACGGACATAATGGCGAAAACAAAAGCAGGTTCAGTGAAATTGGCGCCTTCAACAAATCGGACAGCTTCTTCTCCTCCGTTCAGAATTCCGATGCTTGCAACCAATACGCCCGCCCATAGGCCAAAGACGATTTCCACTTCACCCAGGAGATGCAATAGGTTCTCTTGAACCGAACCCTCTGGAAACTTTAGCGCGAAATGGTGGAAGATCTTGATCGAAAAGGTATGAAGCACGGCAACGGCAAATAGCACAGTTGCCAGGATTTCGATGGGACTGGGCTGTAATGGAATGATTCTTGGCTCCTAATATAACTATGAGAGACTTTTGAACGACGAACCTATTTCAGCTAACGCTGCTTGGCAGCCTGAACCACGTTTGAGTGGCTAGTTTGTTCGGACGACATTTTCTGTGAGTGGCTCATTCCAAGATAATTCTTCTGAAACCAGACTCGAAACTCTTGTTCGCTAAGTTCGTGTTGCTTCTTGGAAGTCCACCGTCTCAGAAAATGAAAAAGTAACAGTGTCAGAACCAGCGCTATACAGATTATGATGGCTATCATCACAACCTCCCTATTTCTTACCTTCCGCCAGGGCGGTGCGGCGGACCGATGACTTGCTAATTGATTGCTCTTGACTTAATGTCTGCTCCCGTGGGGAGACCTATGAGCTGCCTGGCTACTTCCCTGACCTCGTCGGTCTTCACGCTTGTAGGCTGGAAGGCGAGGTTATTCAGCATTAACAAACTGTGAAGTGTCCCTACCAAGAGTTGGGCCAGTACTGCTGGTGGAAGCTTAGCGGAGAACAGCCGCTTTTGTTGTCCCCTCCTTAGTATTCCCTCTAACGCTCCGACAAAGTCTAGATACTCCTTATTTAGCATAGACTCGGGCAGCAACGCTGGGTTGCGCATTTCAGCAACCACAATACGGAATACTTTAGATTCTGCCAACCAGGGGCGTCGCGGGTCATCTGCCGCGGATTGGATGAGCGCAGTCACTGCAGCAATAAACAACCGTACGGGGTCGCTGGTGATCTGCCGGTAGTATTTCATACGCAGATTCAATGGTGCCCAGTAGTATTCGCTCATCACAAACAACGCCGCCTGCTTCATTCCGGCGAAGTACCGGTAAAAGGCTGGATCGGTTGTCCCGGCCCGTCGCGTGATCTCTGCCACCCGCGCCCCCAGCACTCCTTTAGCAGCAAACTCCTCGACAGTGGCACTGACGATCCGCTGCCCCAATTTCGTTACCGGCTCTCGCTTGATCCAGTGCTCCCGGTCCAGCGGCTGCATTTTGGCGGAACCTTCTTCATTCTTGGATCGGGCGCCGACTGATCGCATGGGTTGCCTTCCGATAGTAATCGAATTCAACGCGGTTATCTTATTATCTAAGTAACAATACTGTCAATAATATAAGTATTACTTATAAGAGATGGTTGATATGACCACCACGGTCACGTGATTATCCTCAGCGAAGAGCATCTAAAACGAATTATGAAGGAAATCATCGAGGAGTATTACCAATTCACTTGGCCACATCAAGGATTAGACGGCGATCCACCTTTTCCCGCAGCCAAACCAGAACCCGTGATCGGAGTGTGTCGCCTAGTTTGGAGCCCGGTTGTCGGTGGACTGCATCAGCGCAATGTTCAGTTGGCGCCTTGTCTCCAACCCTTTGGAATACTCAAAAAAATAAAAACAAAAGAGTCCGTCTTTCGAAGAGCCAACTTAACCTATGATATGCCTTGCGTTGTGAGACGTCGGTTCCACCAGTGCCGGGGACTCGCGGTAATCTTTGACCGACTGCCGCAGAATCACCTGCCCTGAGGTTTTTCGGATAGAAAAGCATGAGAAGAAATCAGGCAACATTACTATTTGACTCTGTTGATCGCTTTCCATTATAAGTTCGCATTATGGCTCGCATCTGCTCCTGGCTGCTCGACCACTCCCGCTGGAGTCTGTCCCTCATTCTTCTTCTCAGTGCCGGGTGGCTCATTCCCTTACGTCACCTGGAGTTTGACAGTTCCTCATCCTCCTTTATTCAAGCTAAATCTAAACAGAATTCATATCACGAAAAGATCCAGAAGATTTTTGGTAACGACGAAATCCTTCTCATCGGGATTACCAGTGATGATCTTCTGAAACGCCCGATGCTTGAGCGCATCCGGGAAGTTACGGCTAAAATTGAGCGGGTCGAAGGCGTCAAACGGGTAATAAGCCTCACAAATTTAATGGATGTTGAAGGCCAAGGGGACGAAGTCAAAATAAAGCCCCTCGTTCCAGCGAACCTGGAATTGTTAAACATTGACGACTTTCGACTCCGAATCCAGTCAAACCCCCTTTTGGAGAAGCATGTCATCTCGAAGGACCTCCAGAGCACATCGATCCTGGTCTTTTTGGAAAGCTTCGAACACAAAAAGGCTCTTTCCCAAGGACGCTTCGTCACCCAGAGAGTGCATGAGATCATTGATCCGCTGCGACAACACGCGGAGGTGTTCATTGGCGGCCTGCCGGAGATGGAATTTGAGGGCACGACCAATATGATCAGTGACCTCGAGCTCTTCACCCCGCTAACTCTCATCTTGGTCATGGGGCTCCTCATTATGAGCTTTCGCTCCTGGCGCGGGATTTCATTACCTCTGTTGGCTGTGTTGATCGCCCTGCTTTGGACCCTGGGACCCATGGCACTCATTGGACGTCCCCTAACGATCACAACCCTCACCCTTCCGTCTCTCCTGATTGCGAACGGCAGTTCCTATGTCATCCACTTCCTTACCCAATATTATCGCGCCTTGTTACGGGCCTACCGGCGTGCGGGAAGCACACCTAAGTTAAGGGACAAAAACTCCTTCCTCAACGCCCACGAATCCATCACTCCGATTGCGCCATTGGACAAGCAGAGTTATCGGGGAGTATTGCTCGAAACACTCAGCTATACCCATGTTGCCATTCTCATCTCTGCCGCCACGACCATGGCTGGATTTGGGTCGCTAGTCATCAGTCCCATCCCGACCATTCAGGATTTTGGAATTTTTGCAACCTGGGGAGTATTTCTGGGTTATTTCCTTTGCATGACGCTGGTGCCGTTGCTTCTGTGGCACCATCGAATACCCCGTTTGAGTGAAGTGCCGGGTCGCGAGGATAGTCATCGGCATTATCTGATGGGAGAACTCGGCCGATTTGATTTTCGCCGGGCACCCTGGATCTATGGGGCTGCCCTACTCTGCACGGTCTGGGCACTCTGGGGACTCTATCACCTGCAGGTTCATACGGACTACCTAGGCTATTTTCGTAAATCTTCCCAAATTGCCAAGGCATCAGAGGTTTTTGCTAACCGCCTGGCCGGACTGGCCTCATTTTCTGTGGTGATCGAGACTCAAGGAGACCGCTCGGTACTGGATCCCGACGTCCTGAAGGCATCTGATTCGCTCCAGAATTCTCTCGACCAGACAGCAGGGGTCGATAAGACTCTTTCAATCACCGACAGCCTGAAGTTGTTGAACCGCGCCTTTCATTCCGATGACCCCCAATTTTACGTTCTGCCTTCCGACCCGGAAGTCATCCGGGAATTGGTGGAATTTGCCGAATCGGACCCCAGTAGCGTGACAGAAGAGTTCCTCAGTTCCGATCATCGGGCCATGCGTATTCTGGTTCGCACCAGGATTTTCCGATCGACAGAACTCAGAAGCGAATTCAAACGGATTGAACGCCAAAGTAAGGAAATGTTTCCGCCTGACGTACAGGTCCATTCGACAGGAACCCTGGTTTTGATGAATCAGACTTCAGACAGTGTGGCTGAAGGGCAAGTAGAAAGTCTCTTACTTTCCACCTTACTGATCTCGGCAATCGTCATCGTTCTGTTCCGATCTGTTAAGGTGGGCCTACTCTCTCTCATTCCAGTCGGCCTGCCCGTTCTTTTCTTCTTTGGGCTCCTGGGCTGGACGGGAACCCCATTGAATATTAATACAAGTGTGATTGCCAATATTTCGATCGGCATTGCCGTCGACAACTGCATTCATTACTTTATTCACTTCCGCCGTCACAGGAATCGTAGGAATTTGGCGGTACCTGATGCCATGCGAGAAGCCCTCATGAGTACCGGAGGCGCCATGATATCCTCGGCTATAGCCCTGACCTTCGGGTTCCTCATCTTCGGCGCATCGCGTTTTGTACCTGTCTCCCAATTTGGCCTTTTGTCTGCTGCAGTCATGGGCGCCAATTTCATCGCCACGATCTTTCTGCTCCCTGCCCTCGTCCTGCTGCTGGGTCGGGAAACAATAAAGAAACTTGATATGGCTGAGGAAGTCAGGGAAGAGTTGTGAATCTCCCCCAGGTCCGCCGAACATTTTGGGGTGATACAGTAGCGCTGTAGATGGGCGGGAGACCCACCCAGGCACTGAAGGACTGGTTCAATGTCACCAGCCATTGGGAGGGATGCTCAAGCATTGCTACTACCTGGCTGCAAAGTCATCCGATCCGACAGGCTCGAATCCTTCGACTGCTAACGATAGTCCATCCTCTCTCGGGTTTCTCCTCGCTCCTCAGATCCCGGCACCACTCTTGCCCACATTAAACGCCGTAGTGTTTAAGAATGCACTTGGGTGAAAAGTAGCGTACCCGGAAACTGCGAATTGCTGAGCTCCGTGTGCATCTAACCTCCAAGAGAGGGACTGTGAAATTATATCGTGCCGGTTGTTGCCAAGATGATCCGCTGCCATTTCCATATCACTTGGCCGCCAGAAGATTCGAGCATTGATAAATGTCTGGATAGTACAGGCCATAAACCCGACCTTTGCCCTCCTCGAGTTTGAGTTTCCTCTAATTGCTGAAAGACAATACCCAAACCTTCAGCCTGTTGCTCTCCAAACGACAGAAACTTACGCTAATCGATTGCCCCAATGAGTTTTGTTCGTTCTCCCAACCTGGACCCGAGAAGCAGAGAACACCATCAAACAAAAGGGTTTAACTTTGGCTCTAAAAATATTGTGTTAAGGTTTTGCCTCCGAATTGCCTCTCTATAAGTAGAGGGGCAAATAAATTTGACTCTTGTTTCTGCCCGTCAAAGAGGCATGACATTGGAGGCAAGATATCATGAGCGTGTTGAGAGAGGTATTTCCCTCCGCCCAACTACCTCTTTAAGATTCAAAGAAAATATTTTCTTAAGGTTTTGCCTTCTCAAAGCCTCTTTATAAGTATAGGGGGAATTTTTCTAATCCTTCAGGATTCCTCTTCGTACTCTCGGTAATTGGCTGCGTTACAGCCATGAGAAAACTTTCAACCTTAAGAAGAATTTGTAAGCAATCTGCTTCACTTCGGATGAAGTCCGGGAGTTCATTCGCAGATGCCTTCATTAGCAGGGAAAGTGATATCAAGGGCCAAAAAGACAACAAGTTGATTTTTACAAATGTGTAGTTGAAAGCAATGGGGTTTAGTCCGCCGGGACAGGAACTCTCATTTTCTAGCAAGGAGCAGAGCCGATGCATGAATTGTTGACCGTTCAAGAAGTGGCCAAAATGCTGAATGTCTCTACCGGTTGGGTTCGTGACCATGCAACGGGAAGACGCAAACCCTTGCTGCCTGCAGTAAAGCTGGGTAATTCAAAAGGCTCTCCGATTCGTTTCGATCCAGAAAAAATCAAGGAGTTCATTGAAAAATGGAGCAAGTGACAATAGCATTACCCCATCATTTCGAAATAAGAAAGGTGGGGATTCACATGCCAAAAAGCAGACATCAGAGGGGCTACGTGTCGGAGGTCGGGAAAGGCACCAAGAAGTGGGCGGGGCATTACCATGTTTATATTCTGGATGAAAACGGACGCGAGCAGCGCCGGAAGAAGTACGTCATCCTTGGATTGAAATCCCAAATGAGGAAATGGGAAGCCGAGGATAAACTTTTCACGCTGATAGCTAAAGAAACGGGAACGGGGACTCCCAGGCCCGATCCCGAGGTGACCTTTGGGTGGTTTTGGAAGTTTCGATATTTGCCATTGAAGGAATCCCACTGGAAACGATCACAACGCGATGCGGTCACCTTCGTCATGGATAAACACGTTCTCCCGAAGTTTAGAGATATCCGTCTTTGCGACGTCAACAAGTTTGATATCCAGACGCACTTGAATGAATTGTCAAAAAGTTATTCTGATTCGTTGGTCGACAAGGCCTTTACGTACATCAACGCATCTCTCGAGGAGGCAGTCGATCAGGAGTTCATTGCCAAAAATCCAGCTCGAAAAGTTGAGATGCCTCAAACTCGCAGGCCTTGTAAACGAAACCATTCGCCCGAGGAGGTCAGAAAGCTCGTGAGCGAGATGTCTTTCAAAGACCGTTTAATCTTCCAACTCTTCGTCGTCGCAGCGCTTCGGCCTGGAGAGCTGTTTGCCCTTCGCTGGGGCGACATTGAACCAGGACAAATCAAGATCGATGAAGCTGTTTACCGTAATCAATTGCAGGACCCAAAGACCGAATCAAGCCGAGCTCATGTTTCCATTCCGCCCTCTCTCGAGATCGAATTGGCCAGGTGGAAAGAATCCTGCAAACATGCCGATCCAGAAGATTTCGTATTCGAGGCTCGTTATCGAGGAAAGCCGATGGATGGCAGGAGCTATCTTCGCCGTTATCTGAAACCACTAGCAAAGAAGCATGGGATTGAAGGCCTCACGTTTCAGAGCCTGCGTCGAACCTTTGCCACTCAGGTACACCAAGTGGGAACAGTGAAAGACGCCCAGACACAGTTGCGACACGCCCATGCATCAACGACCCTGGACATCTATACACAGAATATCCCTGAGAGCGTCCGACAAACCGTAGCCGCTTTACACCAGAGACTATTTGGGATTAATCCGGATCAAAACAGCAGAGTGAATTGAGGAAAAAACAATGCGAAAAAGAAAGCAATCTTTGCAGGAGGTAAATCGAGTGGAAAAGCCAAAGTCCAAATTGAATTGCCGAGTATTGCCGAGTAATTTTTTTTGGGCGTCTGTAAGTTATTCATTCTGGTCGGGGCGAGAGGATTTGAACCTCCGACCCCCTGCGCCCAAGGCAGGTGCGCTACCAGGCTGCGCTACGCCCCGACGGCTCATTGAAACAGCGAAAGACAGTAATGGATACGGAGAATTTCTGTCAAGTGAATTTGCTGGCCGGCGTTCACCCCCGCTGACCCGAATTCATGCTAGCCCAGTTCTAAAAGGCCCTTACCGAGAGCTTTCCCTCTCGGTCAACGAGTGGAATCCACCTTACATCTAGACCGAACTCATGTTTGGGAGTCCTTTTCCAGACTATTGAGGAAAAAGTTCCCGCATCGCCAGAAGAGCTATGCCGCGGTGGCTAATCTGCTCTTTCTCTTTGATCGGCAACTCCGCAACCGTCTTGTGCAACGAAGGGACTAGAAAAATCGGATCGTAGCCAAAGCCTACGTTTCCCCTCGGCTCGCGGGTAATGCTCCCCTCAAGAACCCCACGAAATATCTCCCAAGATTTCGCCTTTCTGAGCTAATGCAAGGCAACAAACAAAGCGCGCCATCCGCTGGGGATCTGGGATCTCGGACAAGTTGGCGAAGGACCTCCATATAACGATCTACGTCACTGGCTGATTCGCCGAGAAAACGGGCGGAATGGACTCCAGGGCAGGCCGCCTAGCGCATCAACTTCCAAACCAGAGTCATCCGCCAAAATCAGCCATTCCGAAAACTGGCTGTAGTGGAGAGCTTTTTGACGCGCAATCGCGATCGAAACTATCCCCGATCTCCTGACATTTGGGAATTTCAGGCAATTGTTCCAAGCCGACAACTGAAAAGAGCCCTTTGAGGAAATGTTGAAACTCTTTAATTTTACCAGGATTGTAAGTCGCGATAGCAGAAGTTCATGTTGTTTGAAAAAGCATCGGCAGATGGTCCTGTCAGTCTTTCCCTTCGACTTGACAAGCATGCGGATTGAGTAACAACTTAACCCCATCCCAGCCTCTCGAAGCTGTGAATATATTCGTCGGTCGGGGACCCGGCCAACAACTCATTCCGAGTTGTAAAGATTCTTGAAAGGCGAGCGAGTTCCGCTCATAAAATTGAAAAAACTGATTAGGTGAGAAAGATGCACCGACTTCGAGGCGAGTTAGTCGTACGAACATTTATTGCAGAGGATAAAGGGTGCCTGGTGGGATGACCAGGATTCGAGATCCACAAGGTGAGGAAATGTCCGTGCATCCGAGGGATTACCACTCCACAAGTTTCTTCTGAATTTCAATGAGTGCCGGATGACCCCAGAGGAAGCCAATTCGATCAATCCTTCAAGAATTTCTTTTCCAAAGGGACTACCTTCAGCTGTTCCTTGCACCTCCACCAATGTCCCTTCACCGGTCTGCACCAGATTCATGTCAACCTGGGCATGAGAATCTTCCTCATAATTCAGATCGAGCAACAATTCGCCCCCCACACATCCAACGCTTGTTGCTGCTACGTAGTCTTTGAGAGGGACTTTCTCCAACGTTCCTTCGTGCACCAGTTTCTGCAGGGCCAAGCCTAAGGCTACAAACCCTCCCGTAATCGAGGCCGTGCGAGTGCCGCCGTCGGCTTCGATCACGTCGCAATCCACCCAAAGTGTTCGTTCTCCGAGTTCCTCCATGCTGGTAACACTTCTCAAAGATCGTCCGATCAAACGCTGAATTTCCTGAGTACGACCGGAAGGCTTTCCTTTCGTTGCTTCTCTCGCCGTCCGCGTTTGCGTTGCTCGAGGCAGCATGCCATACTCACTGGTAACCCAGCCTCTTCCCTGCCCTTTCAGAAATGGTGGAACTGCGTTTTCGACACTGACCGTGCAAATGACTCGTGTGTTTCCAACTGTAATCAGTACCGAACCGTCAGCATTTTTGATAAAAAACGGATGGATCTCCACTTTTCGAAGCTGATCGGCCGTTCTACCATCCACACGCATAAATCTCCCTCTTCACGATCTTTCATTAATCTGTAGTCAGATTTCCAATTCAATGTCTCGGGCTCTTCACACCGCCAGCCATGGCGGCATTTCCTGAGATCCGGACAAGAAGCAACTCAGCGCCACTTTCACTCGTCCACGGATCGGTCCTCATTGTACTCTGAACAGACCCCAAAAGCCCCGTAAGTTAAGATTAGAGCCGTTGTTTTTCATGAGCCGGTGGATTTTCTGGCTGTTCTCCCTCATTCTCCCAGAGGTTTAGAAAGTCTAGGAGCAATGGAGGTCATCGAGAGATCCTCTGCTATAGGGCGGCTGATATCAACATGTCCTGCCAGTGTTTCTGCATCAGTTCCCTCAATCAGGATTTGGACGTTCTTGATACCGGCAACATTCTGGGTCAGCGAATTGACGATGGAATAAACAGAAGCCAATTCCTGAGTGA
This sequence comes from uncultured Acidimicrobiia bacterium, assembly GCA_963810905.1. Taxonomy (GTDB): domain Bacteria; phylum Acidobacteriota; class Terriglobia; order Versatilivoradales; family Versatilivoraceae; genus CAWBAT01. Next base: position 171,811 of record CAWEPG010000003.1, read on the forward strand.
TGCCTCCTGGATGGTTAGATGAGACCTCCTTCGTGAAGTCAACCACAGCTAATCCTTCTCTTAAGATGAAGAGTTCGCGCAATTTTGTTTCACGTGGCAGCGCCGGACCACCGGCGCTGCCAGGCCCTCTGATGAGTTCAGCGACGATCTGTTTGGCCTCTATGGAGCCCAACTCGGAGGCCCGAATCTCCCGCTCTTCAGACATGAGGAATCCTTCTCTTTCCCTGGAGGGGAAAAAAAGCCTGACTTTTTTCGGAAGGGCGGAGTCAGAAATCACCGGTCCAGTGGCGAGATAGGGCTGAGGTGGCTCAGCGGGCCGCTGGACAAATTCCTGAATTCGTTTGCGAAGGTTGTAATAAAAGGAAACACCGGCAAGGGTAATGATCAGTAACGCAATGAGTCCAAATTTAATATGTCGGGGCATTTCTAATGTCTTGTCTGCTGTGAATGAAATTTTTCAACGGCAATGGAAACCGTGGCTGCCACGAGATTTTGAAACTGATTTTTGCTTGCCATTTCTTTAAATTCGGCTGAACTGGCGTCGCCGATCTCAATCAGAACAGCGGGCATGGCCAATTGCGTGAGGAGTCGGAGAGGAGCCTGCCGAGAGCGGAATGAGCTGTTGCCTCCATTGAGCGATCGATTTATTTCCAGCTGAAGCAGTTCGGCAAGGCGTTCGCTCCGGAGAAGATTATTTCGTTGAGACTCTTCCCAAGGAAGAAAAAGTTTGCTGACATCCGATTCTTCTCTTTCTTCCCCTGCCACCGAAATTGTCCACCTTGGTTTCAATGTATAGGCATAACTCACAGGTTCATAACCCAAATTGCTATTGCCGATGTGGAGGCTTATAAAAACATCCGATTGAGCCCGATTGGCAGCCAAAGCACGTTCTTCCAATGTCAAAGACTGGTCCTCCGTTCGAGTCAGCTCGACAGGAATCCCCAACCGGGTCTGAAGCGCCCAGCGGAGTTTCTTTCCAATCGCCAACGTCACATCTTTTTCAAAAAGATTTTCTTTGATCATGGCTCCTTTATCCTGGCCACCATGTCCCGCATCGATCGTGATGTGTCCCCACTTCGAGGTATCCTTCCGGGTGGGAAGTGGCAATTCTTCAGGAGTGGGAGTTCCTCCGGACTCAGCGGGAGGGACCTCCTGCTTCTTCAGCTCCAAAAGGTAGACGTTTTGTGAATCGAAATGGGACAATCGAGTTTGTATATTCCGGTTCGCCAATTGAATTGACAACTGGTTCAACCCCGGAGACTGATCAAGGGTAATCGAACTCACTAATGAATCTTCGTACCGGAAATCCTTCTGGGATAACTCGACTGCATTATCGCCGAAGAGCAAAATAACCCGCAGTTCTTCCTGCCGCATCATCAATAGTAATGGAGCACCCAACTGAACCGTGATTCGCGTTCCCTGATCATCAGCTAAAGCAGCGAGGTTGATTTTAGTCTTTTTTTTCCCCCACAGCGGACCAGGTTCTGCCGAAGTCATTGCCGAAACCTTCGCAGGAAGGAACTGGTTGAGAAAGTGATTGGCCACTTTAGGGGGGCCAAGTACAACCCACCCAATCAGGAGACAAACCAGAAACTTGCCGACAGCTAAAAGGCGACTGGACATGGAGTCTTAGAGGTATAGAATAGGGACGGATTGCTCAAAAGTCGGACAGGCTTCAGACCTGTCGCCTTTGATTATTAACAAATGTTGAACAGATGAAAACACCAAAGTCTTCCGTTCTCTGCCCTCCGACCGATCTTTGAGACTGAGGATCACTTCGCAACCAGTTGCTAGGACGATTCCCGGGCAGGCCTGCATCTGACTTCTTTCATCAAACCGAAGAGAGGGACCACTGCCATGACCCACAAAGAAAGACTCCTCACCGCCATTAACCATCAAGAACCCGATCGAGTACCGATATGCGCGTGGTATACCCCTGAGGCCGAACGGCGGCTCCTGCGCCATCTGGGTGTAGATTCTTCTGAAACAGAGACCTATAAGTCTGCCGGAGGCCCCCTCCCCATTCTCATGGACCATGACTTCCTGATCTCTTGGATGGGCCCGTGCACGGGGTATTATGCAAACCCGGCCAAACAGTACACCGACGAATGGGGCATCGGCTGGAGATGGATCCAACACGTTTCGAGTGGAGCTTTCACCGAGATGGCCGAGCACCCATTGGCCAATATCACTGATCCAGCACAGTTTAATATGCCGGATTTCTCCAACGAAGACCGCTATGACGGTGTCCGGAAGCTCATTGCCGAGCATGGCAAGGAATACGGGATCATGGGCGGACTGGCCTGTACTTTGTTTGAACTCGCCTGGTACTTGCGCGGCATGGAAAATGTTTTGGAGGACCTGGTTTCCCGCAAAGATTTCGCCCATGCTTACATCGAGAAACTGATGGGGTGGATTCGGACAGCCGGCAGGAAATTTGTTGAGCTCGGTGTGGACATTATTTGGATTGGGGACGATTTCGGAACCCAAAATCGAATGCTTCTCTCACCCGCTATTTTCCGTGAATACTTTAAGCCTCGCTACGCCGAGCTTTTTTCGGAATGGAAGGGCATTAATCCCCAGGTCAAAATTGCGTTTCATACGGACGGCTATGTCGTTCCGATCATCCCGGATCTGATTGAGATCGGGCTCGATATTCTCAACCCCATTCAGCCAAAATCGATGGATCCGGCGCAGATCAAAAAGGATTTCGGAAAACACCTCACCCTCTGGGGTACCATCGATATCCAGGAGGTACTCCCATTCGGCACTCCTGAAGATGTTGCCAATGAAGTGAAGCTGCGCTTGCGCACTGCAGGTATGGGTGGAGGGTTGATCATTGCCCCAGCACATAACCTTCAGCCAGATGTCCCGATCCAGAATGTGCTGACTTTTTATGAAACAGCAAAGACTTTCGGCCGGTATCCACTTCGATTGAATTAATTTGGGATTCAGAGTAGAGAAAATAATCAAATTCCAGCCGCAATTAACGAGTCGATTTTGATGCCGGATGCAGGAATCCAAGGATATACTTAATACAATCCCCTATGGTTACCAATCCATCTTCAAGGGCCAAAAGGACGATTGACGGACTTGTTCTGTTCGCACTGGTTCTTCCAATCTTAACTTTTGATGGGCTCGGAGAATCCTCTGAAAAGAATGAGTTCTTTGAAAAAAGGATCCGACCGGTTCTTTCGACAAGTTGTTACCCATGCCACGCCAGTCTCAAAAGCGGCGGATTGCGCCTCGACTCTCGCCCGGATATCCTGAAAGGTGGTAATGACGGCCCAGTCGTCGTCCCCGGTCATCCCGAACGGAGTCTTCTCTTAAAAGCTATTAGTCACACCCATGAGCGGTTAAAGATGCCGCTTGGCGGCCCGAAGCTTGATGATGAGGTAATCAAGAATTTCACACAGTGGATTCAGAATGGACTGGATTGGCCCGAATCGCCTGAGGAATTCTTCAGCGCCCATGTCCGGACCGTGCTCTCCAAGAGCTGTTTGCCGTGTCATGGTGCTTCTCCTCAGGGCAACCTTCAACTGGACACCCGAGAGCACATGCTCAAAGGGGGAGACTCAGGACCCGTGTTGGTTCCCGGCGATCCGGCGCGGAGTCTGCTAATCCAGTCCATGGAACACAAGAATGACAAACTGAAGATGCCTCCTAGTAAACCCCTCTCGGACGAGGAGCAAGCCAACCTTGTAGCTTGGGTAATGCAAGGTGCGCCTTGGGCCGGTGGGGCCATCACGGCGGCGGATGCTGACTACCAGATTACTTCGGAACAAAGAACTTTCTGGTCCTTTCAGCCTTTGAATTACCGCGCGGTCCCCAAGGTCAGAGATCAAAGATGGGCTCAGACTGAGGTGGACAACTTTATTCTCGCGAAACTTGAATCGAAGGGGCTAAAACCGACTTCGCAGGCGAGCAAGCGAGAGTTGATTCGCCGCGTGAGCTATGATTTGATCGGGCTTCCTCCAACTCCCCAAGAGGTCGAAGCCTTTATGTGCGACGCATCCGTAAATGCGTTCTCTAAGGTCGTCGATCGATTGCTAGCCTCGCCCCATTATGGCGAGCGATGGGCCCGGCACTGGCTCGATTTAGTGCGTTACGCAGATACTGCAGGCGATAATGCGGACTACCCTGTACCACAGGCGCATCTCTATCGCCGTTACGTCATCGATTCTCTCAACAACGACAAATCTTACGACGAGTTCATCCGTGAGCAGATCGCCGGCGATCTTCTGCCGGCAAAAACGGAGCCGGAGCATTGGGAGCACATCGTGGCGACCGGTTACCTCGCAATCGCCAAACGGTTTGGGACGGAGCCAGAAAAACAAAAGCACCTGACGATTGATGACACGATTGACAACTTGGGCAAGACCTTTCTTGGCCTGTCGGTCTCCTGTGCACGCTGTCATGATCACAAGTTCGACCCGATTTCGAACAGAGACTACTATGCCCTCTACGGTATTCTAGACAGTACGCGCTATCCCTATGCGGGATCAGAAACGCGCAATGAGCAGTGGGATTTGGTTTTCCGGTTTTCACAGGATGAAGCCGCTTCGAAACCTTTCTATGACCAACTAAAAGATCTCGAGGAACGAATCAAAGAATTGCAAAAGAAAAGGAACGCGTTGGCAACGGCAGGAACCGGGACCCAGGGCATCAAGGATCAGGTAAATTCTGCTTCGCCGCCCACACAGGCTATCGCTCGTACGGTTGAAGACCTCAATCTGGAAATTGCGGAATTGAAGAAGCAACGCCTGGCCATCTTGAAGGCAATGCCTATAGTAGAAAGCGCCTTTGCCGTTGGGGAGGAGAAGCCGCATGACGCCGCAGTCCTCTTACGCGGAGACCCCGAGAAACCGGGCGACCTCGTGCCACGCCGATTCCTGCAGATCCTGGGAGGAGAACCGTTACCTGCCAATTGCAAGCAAAGTGGCCGGCTGCAGCTTGCTAATTGGATTGCCAGCCCGAATAACCCACTGACAGCTCGCGTCATGGTTAACCGAATCTGGGAATATCATTTTGGCAAAAGCTTGGTCATGACTCCCAGTGACTTTGGGAAACGCGGCCGGTCTCCGACGCATCCAGAGCTTCTCGACTACCTGGCGACGCGCTTCATCGAGAGTGGATGGTCCATCAAAGCCTTGCACCGCCTTATTCTACTTTCCGCGACCTATCAACTTTCGAGCAAGAGAGGAGAGGAGAATGCCAAGACCGACGTCACCAATGACTTGCGCTGGAAATTCGACAGGCAGCGCCTCGATGCGGAATCCATCCGCGATGCCATGTTAGTCGTGAGCGGGGATCTGGATCCTCGAGAGGCGAGCGCACATCCCTTCCCCCACCCGGCAGACTGGAACTGGTCCCAGCACAAGCCGTTCGAAGCTTCATATCCTACCAACAAGCGGAGTGTCTATCTCATGCTCCAGCGAAGCCAGCGACACCCCTATCTCTCGATCTTTGACGGCGCCGACACCAATGTCAGCACGGACTTGCGAACAGCCAGCATCACACCGCTGCAGGCGCTTTACATGATGAACAGTGAATTCATCCACGAACGCTCGCTGCACTTTGCCGATCGTTTGATCGCAAGCGCGCCCACTGACACGGGTCGTTTGAAATTGGCTTTCCAGTTGGCATTTGCCCGGCTACCCACACCGGAAGAGAGCCTTCATGCGATCGACTACTGCCGCCAAAGTCGGGAAAAGCTTGCTGCCTCAGGGGTGACCATCGGCCAGTTGCCGCGTGAGGTATGGGCTAGCTTCCTTTGCGCCGTGCTAGCGAGCAATGAGTTTATTTATATTGATTAAGGAGGGGCACAATGATCCAGCGCAAAACTTCAGGATTTACTCGACGCGGGGTCTTGCGTTCCCTCGTGGGAACTCCGCTGATCCTTCCGGCAATCTTGTCGGAGATTCTTGCCGACGGGCCTCCGGCGGAATCTGTTGACGCTAGCTCACTGGCACCCAAAGCCCCCCACTTTCCTGCGCGAGCTCGGCGTGTCATTTTCCTGCACATGAGCGGCGGAGTTTCGCACATTGATACATTTGACCCCAAACCCAAGCTCATTGCTGACCGCGGAAAGACCGTCCAAAAGGATCAATTCCTGACTCAGCCCCAATGGAACTTCAAGAGGTACGGGAAGTCCGGCATCGAGATCAGTGATCTGTTCCCAAACATCGGCGATTGCGCAGACGACCTCTGCATCATCCGGAGCATGAAGAACGACAACGAGGATCACGTCGAAGCCACCCTTGGGATCCATACAGGTTCGGTTAGCTTTACCAGGCCTAGCATTGGAGCCTGGGTGAGTTATGGACTGGGAACGTCCAACCAGAACCTGCCTTCGTTTATCGTCATTGCCCCACAGACGCCCTACGGAGGCAGCCAACTTTGGGGATCGGACATTCTGCCGGCCGTTCATCAGGGAACCCGAATCGTACCCGGTGGTGAACCCATTCCCGATTTGAAGTCGCGAGCGCTTTCACCAGAGATTCAGGAGATGGAGCTTGGGCTCATTAATTTCTTCAACCAAAAGCACCTGCACGAACGCGAACCAGATGTCTCTCTGGCGGCGCGAATTAAGTCTTTTGAAACCGCTTACAATATGCAACAGCAGGCCCCGGAAGCGTTTGATCTTTCGAACGAATCCGACTCGACCTTAAAGCTCTACGGCCTTGAGCGCGGTTCTACGATGGGATTTGCCTGGCAATGTCTGGTGGCGAGACGACTCGCGGAGCGAGGCGTGCGTTTCATTGAACTCATCGATTCAGGTTCTTCTAAAAACTGGGATGCTCATACAGACATGCAGTCGTGCGTACCCTTAGCCAAAAACGTCGACCGACCGATTGCAGGCCTGCTTAAAGACTTGAAGTCGAGAGGAATGTTAGACGACACACTAGTGGTGTGGACTACAGAGTTCGGCAGGAAACCGTTCGCGGAATCAGCTGCCGCAAAAGGGCGAGGTCATCACTCCGGCGCTTATAGCTCTTGGCTTGCCGGTGCTGGCGTTAAAGGTGGAATGATTTACGGACAAACCGACGAGTACGGTATAGAGGTCACATCAGACCCCATGCACATTCACGACTTTCATGCGACTATCCTCTATCTCCTCGGCATTGATCACACCCGATTGACTTTTCGATATGGCGGACGCGATTTTAGACTCACCGACGTGTCGGGGCGAGCCATTAAAGAGGTTCTGGTGTAAGCCTTGGCACCTTTCACTACTAGATTTGGCCCCTTTTGGTCATTAAGATTTAGGTCGAGAAAATCGACAACCATTGAAGTGAACAGCCTCTCAAGGAGAAGGTAATTCCGTTTCGGGTGTTACTTCTACGGACAACTGGATTAGCCTCCCTCACGGTATCACCAAAGAAAGGCGAATACAGATTGACATGAGTCTGCGCTTCAAGTTACATTCCGCCGCTAGATTTGCGCTGTAGGAAATCATCAAAAATTCGAATCCACTCCTAGTTATATCGAAGAGGAATACTGGTCTGTAAGGAGCGTGCACTTGAGACTCTCCCGCTTCTTAGTGTTATTCTTGTTTGTCAGCTACGACCTCTCCGCTCGCGCTCAGGACACTCAATCGGCGGAGCCCGAAGTCCTCACACTTGAACAGGCGATCGCCTTGGCGCAGGAGAATAATCGCCTAGTCAAGATTGCGTACCAGAGCGTGTTGCAGGCGAATGATCAGATCCTGGCAGCGCGCACGCAACGATATCCACAATTCAACATCGAGCTGACGGGCGCCTCTTTGCTCACACCGGTCACCGTGAGTTATCCAAGCGGGGTCTTCGGAGAGGTGAACAGTACGCCGGTACCATCGAACAATGTGCTTGTGACGACTGACCCGAAATTCTCGGCAATGAGTTTAGCTCAAGTCTACCAACCGCTTTCACAGCTTTATAGCGTTCACTTAAACATCGCGTCGCTTCAACTCGGCAAGAAGTTGAGCGAGGAACAGCTGCGCCAGCAAAGGCAACAAACCACAGATTCCGTGAAAGATGCGTACTACGGAATGTTGCAGACGCAGAGCGCCCTCGATGCGGCTGAAGAAAATGTGAAGTCACTCCATGAGATGGATCGTACGACCGATCAATACGTGAAGGAAAAGACCGCATTACCCTATCAGAGTTCGGGCATCAAAGCACAACTCGCCCAAGCAGAGCTCCAGGTTGTCACGCTGCAGGACACCCTTGAAACCCAGAAGGAAAACCTAAACAACTTGATGGGGAGGGACATTCGCACGGGCTTCCGATTGAGTGGGGTGCCTGAAGAATTGCCCCAGGAAAAGAACCTGGAGATGGCCCGGGAGAGGGCCCTCGGGAATCGCACGGAAATTCGTCAAGCAAAAATCAAGATTGATCAGGCCGTGTACGCCAGGCGTCTTCAAAAAGCCCAGTACATCCCGCAAGTGGGCATTCAATACTTATTTTTTTCACCCTTTACCATTGAAGGCTTTCCGTCGAGCATTAATGCCCTCGGGGTCATGATGAAATGGGATCTGTATGACTGGGGTAACAAGAAGCATCTGCTCGCGCAAAAGGAGAGGGGTATTGAACAAACTAAGCTGAATCTGACGGAAACACAAAGCCAGGTGATCATGGATGTGGACAACCGCTTCCGAAAACTTCGCGAGGCCCGTGCGAATGTCAAGGTGGCGCAGCTTGCGCAGCAGGCGGAGAAGGAAAAGCTCCAAGTCGTGCTGGAGCAATACAAACAAAAAGCGGTGCTTCTCAGTAGCATGATGAGTGAACAGGCAACAATGGCGCAGATGACGGCACAATACCAGCAAGCCTTGGCCGCGTTTTGGACTGCGCGGTCGGATTTTGAAAACTCGTTGGGCGAGGACTAAATGACGCAATATCGGAAAACCATGAACGGCTTTGCGGCATTCCTTGGAATGGTTGTGATAGGAGTGTTGGTGAGCTGTGAAGCGCAGAAGAAGCCGGCGGAAACGCCGCCGACACCCGTAAAGGTTGAGGCCGTTGAGCAATACGTCGGGAGTGAAGGGGTGAACTATTCGGCAAGCATCGTGCCCTATGTGCAGGTTTCGCTCTCTTTCAAGTCCGCGGGATATGTCACCAGTATTTTACAGCGTACTGGGGCCGACGGACGGACACGCAACATCCAGCAGGGCGATTGGGCGGAAAAGGACGCGGTGCTCGCGACCGTCCGGCAGGAGGACTACCGCAACGTTGCCGATCAATACAAGGGACAATTGGAACAGGCTCAGGCTAATGCGAAAGTTTCTAAACAGAATTTCGACCGAGCCCAGGCGTTGTATGCGGCCAACGCTCTGACACAACCGGACTACGACTCGGCCAAATCGCAATACGACTCAAGCCAAGGTGCAGTCACCACCGCGGAAGCAGCCCTAGCTCAGGCTCAGCAGTCGTTGGCCGATTGCGAGTTGCGTGCGCCTATGAATAGTCAAGTGTTGAGCCGTAGTGTGGAAATCGGGACTCTCGTCGCCGCCGGCACTACGGGATTCACACTGGGGGATACCCAGCGAGTGAAAGCTGTCTTTGGTATTCCAGACACCGTTTTAGGATCGGTCCATCTGGGGAAGAAACAAGGCGTGTTCACGGAAACGTATCCTCAGGAATTCATCGGTCAAATTACCGCCATCTCCCCGCAGGCGGATCAGAAGAGCCGCACTTTCCAGGTGGAGGTCACTATTCCCAATCCCCAGGGGCTATTGAAATCCGGTATGGTGGCGACACTCGACCTGGGCCAAGCCAAATGTCGTCATCCCGTTCTCGTCGTTCCCTTGAGCGCCATTGTTTCCCCTTCGGATGGCACCAATAATTTGAACGTTTTCATCGTCACCATAGAAGGCGACAAAGAGGTGGCGAAGCGGAAAACAGTTCAAACGGGAGGGGCTTATGGAAATAAAGTGGCGGTTACGAGTGGAGTTGCTCTCGGCGAACGCGTCATTTCGAATGGCGCAACCTTGGTGCACGATGGCCAGTTGGTCCGGATTATTCCTTAACTCACCTAATCCGTAGATTTTGAACTGATGGCACACCGCAGCGACACAGACTTCATCCAGAACGAGCACAACACCGCTCGCTATTTCGTCGAAAACCGGCAGGTCTCCTGGATCTTGCTACTCGCCACGGTAGGCCTGGGCATTTACGGCTATACTCAAATGCCCAAACGGAAAGATCCAGATATTCCAGTCCGGGTGGCGTCGGTCATCACGCAGTGGCCCGGGGCAACCGCGATGCAAGTGGAACAACTGGTCACACGCCCCATTGAATCGACACTTGCAGAGAATTCATACATCCGCCCCCCCCTCCCCGCTGACTTCGGCATTAAGTCCCTCTCGATGCCGAACCTCTCAATTGTCCAAGTGCAGCTTTCCGATAAAATCACAGATCCCAAGAAAGAGTTCAGCGACATGAATCTGAAGCTGAATTCCTTAAGTCTCCCACAGGGCGCCGGTCCCATTAATTTCAACAGTGACTTTGGCGATACGGCTGCGATGATGCTGACGGTGGCCAGTCCTTTGGTGGACGCCACGACGATCGCTGTACGCGGGCGGGCGGTAGAACAGTCTCTTCTGAAAAACCGTGCGCAGAGACACAATAAATCCGATGCAAACCCAGTATCCATCGTTTATTGTTTTCCTGAGTCAGTCCCGGAAGATGTTGTGGAACGCACGCTCCGGTTGTTTGTCAAGTCTGCAGAAGCCAATCACCTGCTGCGGCACACGCAGATTATTCATGGCCCAGGCTTTGTTGCAGCCGACGCTTTGACCGACAATAGCGACGCGGAAATTTACGCATTCGGTAGAACGTTTGTCCAGTTAAGGCTACACGAATCAGAAATTCATCCTGATGCCTGGCCACCGGTAGTAGTCCGCGATCCCAGCCAGGTGGCAGCATTACTGGCGGCGGCTCCAGGGAATAAATACACGTATCATCAGCTAGACGAATTTACCGATTTGTTGTCTCGAGCTCTTCCCGGCGCCCCTGAAGTTTCACGCGTGGACCGTAATGGGGTTCTTCCAGAGCAGATCTATCTCGACTATTCACAGGAACGCCTGGCTTCCTATGGATTGCAACCTTCCAGCCTGAAGGGAATTCTCAATTCCCGAAATATCACCTTACCGGGCGGCGCGCTCGAGGCCGGATCGAAAAACATTCTGATTGATCCTTCAGGGGAATTTACAAGTCCCGTAGATATCGGAAACGTGATTGTCGGCTCTTCGGGATTTGGGGCGGCTGTCTATTTGAGAGACCTTGTGGATATCCGTAGCGGATATCAAAGCCCTGCTCGCTACCTGAACTACTACTCGTGGAGGGATGCCGAGGGGAAATGGCAGCGCACCCGCGCAGTGACGATCTCCGTACAGATGCGTAAAGGGGAGCAGATTGGGGAGTTCTCCAAACACATTCAGGCTAAGTTGGAGGAGACCAAGCTTCTATTGCCGGTAGACCTGATTATTGCGGCTACTTCCGACCAGCCGCGCCAAGTGAAGGAGAATGTAGACCTGTTCATGGAGGCCCTTTACGAAGCCATCGGCCTTGTGGTGATTGTCTCTCTTATCGGCTTCTGGGAATGGCGTTCGGCGGTGCTCATGGCACTCTCGATCCCCATTACTTTGGCGATGACGTTTGGATTCGCTCATTTACTCGGAATCGACATTCAGCAGGTTTCCATCGCAACGCTGATCATCGCTCTAGGATTGCTAGTGGACGATCCCGTCGTTGCCGGCGACTCCATCAAACGATCGCTCGCAGAGCATCACCCGCCGGTCATCGCATCATGGCTTGGGCCGACGAAACTTGCCCATGCCATCCTTTTTGCCACGATCACTAACATCGTCGCCTATCTCCCTTTCCTGTTTTTGACCGGCACCACAGGCGAATTTTTGTACAGTCTCCCCGTCGTCATGACCTGCGCTCTGGTAGCCTCCCGCCTTGTTTCGATGACCTTCATCCCGTTCCTTGGCTACTATCTGCTGCGCCCTGCGAAAAAGAAGGAGCGAACTATGGAGGAGCGCCGGACGCGCGGATTCAGCGGCTTCTACTACCGCGTTGGACAGATTGCCATCGAGCACCGCTGGAAAGCCTTCGCGGTTTCTCTCCTCTTTCTGGGGCTCGGGGGATTCTTCGGGCACCGGCTTAAGACACAATTCTTCCCCGACGATGTTCAATATCTGTCTTTTCTCGACATCTGGCTTCCAAACGACGTCCCGCTCTTTGTGACGAATCAGGCTGCCATGCAGGTGGAGGAAGTGGTTCAGGCAACAGCGGAGAAATACGGCCAGGAGCATCCCGGCAAAGACGGCAAACCTCGCCCAATACTAAAATCGCTCACCACCTTCGAGGGTGGCGGCGGTCCGCGCTTTTGGTTCTCAGTAACCCCCCAGCTTCAGCAGCTCAATTATTCCCAAATTATCATCGAGTTATTTGATAAGGACGACACCCCCAAGTTCGTCGGGCCGCTGCAGGAAGCGATTTCGCAGAGCGTGCCTGGGGTACGAGTCGATGTCCGGCAACTCCAGACCAATCCAGTAGATTACCCAGTCGAACTACGCGTTACCGGTTTAGCCGATATCAATGCTTTAGATGAAGAAAAAGACATTCGTACCCTTCGCTCGATCGCTTCCCAGGTCGCCGGGATTCTCAATAGTGCTCCGGTATCCGCGCGAGTTCGCGACGACTGGGGACAGGATGGGTTTGAAGTCATCCTCAAGGTAGATCCCGATCGCGCAAATTTGGCGGGCGTCACCAATCAGGACGTCGCACAAGTCTTCGAGCACCGCACTGAGCGGTACTGGAGTGACCACCCTTCGTCGCGGCGATGAGCAGATCCCGGTTGTGTCCCGTCTGCGCATGGAGGAACGCGCAAACGCTATCCGACATCCAGAATCTTTACGTCTATGACTCTCAATCCAATAACAGAGTTCCTCTTCTGGGGGTTTCTTCGATTAAGAACGACCTGCAGACTCTTCGGATTCGACATCTGGAACAATTCCGCACTATTTCTGTCCAGAGTTTTATGAAATCTGGTGTGCTTCGCTTCGGAGGTTTTTTCTGCCGCCGCGCCGAAATTGAGAGAATTGCAGAAAACTCTGCCGCCCGGCTATAAGATCGTTGTCAGCGGCGAACAAGCCAAACAGGAACAGGGATTCAGGAATCTTGCCGTCATCATGGCGATTTCCATAGCCCTGATCTTTCTCGCGCTGGCGGTTCAATTCCGTCATTCGATCAAACCCTTGCTTGTGCTGGCGGCTACCCCGTATGGCGTTGTGGGTGCACTCATTGCCCTCTATGTGATGCACGCCCCTTTCGGATTCATGGCTTTTCTGGGGATCGCAAGTCTGATCGGCGTCATCGTCAGCCACGTGATTGTGCTCTTCGATTTCATCGAAGAGATGCACGAAAAGGGCGAGCCCCTTGAGCAGGCCCTGCTGGACGCAGGTATCGTCAGGCTGAGACCTGTCATGATTACCGTTGGCGCTACGATCCTGGCACTATTCCCCTTGGCGGTCCACGGAGGACCGCTCTGGCAGCCTCTCTGTTACGCCCAGATTGGCGGCTTGGGTGTCGCCACGTTCATAACACTCTTGCTGGTTCCCGTACTGTACTCTATTTTCGTTCTGGATCTGAAGGCCGTGAAATGGGGCGGATCTGGCTTAGGTGAGCTAGCCAAACCAAACGCTCGCCCCAAAAGACGACGTCCATTGACACCCCATTGATGCTGAGCTTATTGATTCTGCTGGGCTCGTTTCTTTTCCATGTACTGCTGGAAGGCCTGTCGACGAATTCCCTGTAACTGCTCGTACTGCTGTGGCGTGAGAATAGCTTGGATCTGAGGAGCGGTCTCAGTATGTATCGCCTTGATCTGCTCGAGTTTCTGCAGATTGCCGAGGGAGGGATTGTTTTTGATGGCCTGTATTTTGGGAGCCTCGGCTTTGAGGATAGGCATCAACTTAACTTTCTGTTCTGGGGTGAGATTGAGCTGCTTGGCTATTGCTTCTAGCTTCTGAGCAGCGGCCGCACTTTGCGCCGGCGCGGCAGTTTGCGCCTGGGCATGGGACTTCGGAACAAATGCCAGGAACGCGCACACATTCAAAGCTACTGCTGTCAATACTGCGATCCGCTTCATCATGTTTCCTCCACTTTTTCTTTGAGCTTCCAGTTTCCTGTTGGAGCCGACTGGGATGTGAAATTAATGGGCTTATTGATTGAACCAAAGGGGAAATAGGAGATTCATACGAAACCTACGGGCCCGCTTCATGCTATTAACTTCCTCCGCCCACCTGCCAAAATGGGTAGTGGGCAACTGGTATGGATAGTAAGGTTCTCTCGTTCTAATCTGATGTTTCTACCAAAGACAATCACCCGACTTTGAATGCATTGATGCTTGCCTACTCAAGTTCGAAACTGATATTCGGCGGGCGGGAGAGACAAGTGATCCACAGCGAGCGGCATACAGAGCCCCTCGTGCATAATTCCATTCGACAATTGGAAGAAGAATGGTGGAGGCGGCGGGAGTCGAACCCGCGTCCGAAAATACTCAGCAAGAAGAATCTACGGGCGTATCCGCTTCAATTTATTTCACGATCTGACACGCAGAAACGGCAAGACTGCCAAACCGCTAGTCCGGTAAGTTTCGCCAGTTGTCCCCGAACAATTACAACCAGCTATCCTGTTTGTCGACGCCCCACATTCACTGCACAGGCACCAGTAAAGGAGACGGCTGCCTGATTAGGCAGCTAACGCTAATTGTTGATCAGCAGTTAAGTTATGTTCCATATTTTTAGCGAGGGCATGGTCCTCGGCACGCATCTTCAGCCCTGTAATCCCGTCGAAACCGTTTCGCCCCCGGATTCAAAGCTTCCCTTGCATTATAAGGAGCCGTTCATTAAAGTGTCAAGTGAGACTGTGGAACAAAGACCCCTAAGAATTTTCTTTGTAACAAATTCTAAAGAAAAACACCTAAATTACCGTTTGGATAGTTCGGAAGCAATTATTTGATGCCAGATTTCAATTCGGGGGCATCAATTAAGGTAGGACCCTACTTGCTGGGGTCATCAACAAACCTGCTAGTTCGGAGTGGATATAACTTAGAATTTCCAAAACATTCTAGTTCGGTTTTAGAAACACTATTTGTTCCTCGTGCCGAGAAGGGAGATAGGCTGTCGATGGAAAACGAAAACTTCAGTGAAGACAAATTCCGCGAGATTCTGCAAAAGACCGTCACCAACCGGGTATCGACTGTTGGAAAAGACTTAATGGAATTTCGAACCAATTTTCAGCAGTCTGCCCAGACGATTATCGACCATGTCAGCCAGATTCTGACCACTGTCGAGGAAGAATTACTGCATGACCTCAGGACCGAGGTCTCCCACATCGAATCCGGAATGCGAGGGAAAGTTGAGGGTGAATTACGCAGCCAATTAGAAGTTGAATTGCGTCAGGAAATTGAAGCTGAGCTGGAGCCACGCCTGGGCGTGGCCAAAGAAAGTGGAATGCAGCTCGCCCAGGAGAAACTTCATACCAGAATGGAGATTCTCAACAATGCCCTTCGGGAAATTAGCCTGAACAATAGTCAGGTCGAGATCCTCACGAGCTACCTTGATAAGGCTTCGCTTTTTGCGTCGCGGGTCGCTTTGTTTGTGATGAAATCCGGCAATCTCCTAGGTTGGCAAGCCCGCGGATTTGAAGGCGAGTTTAATAATGCATCCATCAAATCAGTCATCTTCTTGCCCGAACACGATAATCCGCTTCGTCGTGCAGCAGAAAGCCGCACACCATTTGACGGAATGACCGCCGGGAATCAGGAAATGCTGGACCTGGTATCCCGATTCGGGCCGGTGGCCCCAGAAGTGGCTTGTGCCATTCCACTCGTGGTTCGAGACAAGGCCGTGGCTGTTCTTTATGCTGATTCCGGCATGGGGACTACGCACCACGTCGATCAATACGCCTTGAAGATTGTCACCACGGTCGTCAGCCTGACGGTTGAGTTGAGCAGCGCCCGAGCAAAACTGGGTGTCAAGCCGGTCGAATCGGCTCACTACACACAGGCAGCTCCCGAAAAGGCAAGAGAGGTCAGTGAAGTCACCGAAGCGGGTGAACTTCATGAGGTGCCAAAACACTGGCCTGAAACCAAGGTTGCAACTCCAGCAGCGCCATTGCCGAAGGAAGAACCTGCTCCAGAGCCCATCATCGCGCCACACTCAAAACTGGCTGAAACTCTGGAAGAAAGTGCCACCACTCCGCCTCCGGCCTCAACTTCCCGACCCGCCGGGGTGGAGGGACCGCAGGTCGAGACAAAGCCTCAGCGGGAGACGCCCGCATATACACCGGTTTCCCTGGAAATTCTCAGCGACGAAGAGCAAAAACTTCACAATGACGCACGGCGATTTGCCCGGCTTCTCGTCTCAGAAATCAAGCTCTACAATGAACAAAAAGTTCATGCCGGACGAAGAGACAAGAACCTGTATGTGTTGCTCAGAGATGATATCGACAAAAGCCGGGAAATGTACGACAAGCGCGTTTCGCCGGATGTTGCCGCTAAAGTCGATTATTTCTACGACGAACTCGTCAAGATCCTTGCTGAAAACCAGGTTGCGCTGCTCGGAGCCGAATGTCCCGGACCTGTTATTCTGGCTAGGCAGTAAAGATCCTCATCCTACCCCCTTCACGAAACTATTGCAGCCTTCCGCTTGCTGACCTACTATTGGCCCGACATTAAGAGGGCGAAACAGAATACTCCCGAAAGGGTCCTCTCGTCTTTTTCACGGGAAACTTGATATTAAAGGATTGTCGGAACCAAATGTTTTGCTCTTCTTGACCTCCCTATGAGAAGAAGAAACACCAAGAGATTCTCGAATCAAGGGCTTCGGGCCCAAGCGGAGAGGGGCCTAGTGGCAAATCTGAGGAGGCTTCTTCCTCTATTGCTGACGCTGACGTGTTTCTACCCCGGACTCGTTCTGGCAACACTCACTCCCTCTGAAAATTCGCTTGCTTTTGAACGCCTTTGCCGGGACTTTCGTCAGAAGCAGAGCCCGGAATCCCGAACTCTGTTGCTTAAATTCTGCAAGAAACCCGATGCCAGTGAATGGGCCGGGCTAGGGTATTTTCTGGTTGGATTTCAAGATTTCGAGAAAAAGAAATTCGATTCCGCAGGAAAGTATTTCTCTTTAGCTGCGCAAGAACCTCTCCTTATTGAAGATTATATCTTTTTTTACTGGGGTTCCACTCTGAACCAGCTAGATCAAAAAGAAAAGAGCCAGGAGAAATTGGAACTGTTGTTGAAGAATTATCCAGATAGCCCTTTCTTGGAACGTGGGCGTAAATTGTATTGGGAAAATGCCCTCGCGCTTTTAAAACCGAAGCAAGTTCTGGATTCCATTTCAAATATGACGGACCTCGAGTCACAGCCCGAGGCTCTGTACTATCAGGCTCAGGCCTTTGAACAGCTAAAGCGATGGCCTTCTGCATTGCAGAACTATACTCGAATCCACTTTTTCTTCCCGCTTTATCCTGAAGGGGACTCCGTCGAGCAAAGACTGGCACAGCTGAGCGAACAGAACCCGGGTCTGTTAGTGGATATACCGCAAGAATGGAGGATTGCCCGGATCGAAAACCTTTTCGCTGGCAAACGCTATCGAGAGACTTTGAAAGACCTGGAACAGCTCGCCAAGTTGGACCCATCGTTCAGCAGGACTGCTCAATTTCAATTTTGGCTGGGGATGTCGTTGTTCGGATCGAAAAGATATTATGATGCGATCCAGACGCTGAGCCAGTTGAATACGCCCCAATCCGAAATGACAGCTCAGGCCGCTTTCACGGTGGGTGAATGCTATCGAAAGCTTGAGAACTACTCCCAATTCAAAGGCAACGTTGAGAAAATGGAATTGCTTTTTCCCAGCTCGCGCTGGTTGGAAGAGGCCTACTTCAGTATCGGCAATTACAATCTGGTCCAAAGGAATCTAGATGAGTCCGTCCGCTACTATCAGAAAATCGTAAATAAATTTCCTGATGGCAGGCATGTCAAAGATGCTCTATGGAGAATCGCCTGGCGGCTTTATCGAGAAAAGAAATATCAACTGGCACTCGATATGTTTCTTAGCCAACGGGATCGCTTCCGTGAATCTGAGTATCGACTTGCCGTCATGTATTGGTCCGCACGCTGCCAAGAGCTACTTGGAAGGACTTCTGAAGCCGTTGCGCTATACCAGGAGAGCCAGCAAAGATTTCCGCATCACTTCTATGGGCAGATGGCTGAGAAGCGATTGGAGGTCTTGAAACCGGGAGCTCCCACTGAGAACCCTACGGCAGTTAAAACTGACGTTTCTGGCCGGGAAACTGCAGTCGACGCCATGGTTTCAGGTCAAAAACTCATTGAAACTTGGCCCCGAGTAAAGGCATTAGTGTCGATGCAACTTTTTGAACTTGCCGGGAAAGAGCTCATGCGGTCCCATGTTTACGGCTCTTCGCCGTCAATCGACTTTCAAGTGGCGCGTTTCTTTTATCTGGACAATAACTTTTCCCTCTCAATCCAAAGACTACGTCGCCTGCTGCCGAATTATACGGAGTTAGCTTATGCTTCTTTGCCTGAAGACGTTTGGCAGATGTTTTATCCCGTTGATTTTCAGGCTGCCGTTTCGCGTGAAGCCCAGCACGAGCAGATAGATCCCTACTTGGTCTTGGGATTAATTCGGCAGGAATCCATATTTAATCCTCGCGCGGTGTCTGCCGCCAATGCCCATGGACTCATGCAGCTTCTACCCTCGACAGCCCGGAAAGTCGCGCGGGAAATGAAAATACCCAAGCCCAGTGTTTCACGGCTGCAGGATCCGGACTTAAATATCCGCATTGGAACCCGGTATTTTGCTGACCTGTTGAAGCAGTTTGGCGGGCAAGAAGATAAGGCGCTGGCCAGTTACAATGCCGGGGAACGTCGGGTCGAGTCTTGGTTAAGTGAAGGGGATTATGCGGACACCGCAGAATTTGTGGAGACCATTCCTTTCACGGAAACTCGCAACTACGTCAAAATTATTTATCGAAATTACTGGTTTTATCGGAAACTTTACAGCGGCTCGAATGCGCCTAAACGGGGAATGCCCGTTAGGTCACCTGAAGACCCGCTGGCGCAAGACCGGTGATAAAGGGTGCGGTGATTAACACTTTTGCTTTCCCTGCAAACGAATGTATGGCCTCGACAGAGACCACCTTTGTGGATGTGTCTAACACGAGATCCATTAGCAATTAGTACATCGGCTCATGAAGCAGCTCATCTCATCGAAACCGCTACAGTTCACTGAATCCGTCATCCGCGAGATGACTCGGCAGGCCTTACTCTACGATGCCGTTAACCTATCACAAGGCTTCCCCGACTTCCCCGCCCCTCTCACAGTGAAAGAAGCCGCCATCCAGGCGATTCAAAATGACATTAATCAATACAGTATTACATGGGGCGCGCCAAACCTGCGCCATGCCATTGCGGAAAGGCTAGGAGATTTAACTGGATTGAATTTTGATCCACAGACCGAAGTCACGGTGTGCTGCGGCTCAACCGAAGGAATGATCGCGTCGTTGCTGGCCATTATCAATCCCGGTGATGAAGTGATTATCTTTGAGCCCTTTTATGAGAACTATAATCCGGACGCTATTCTCTCCGGGGCCACTCGCCGCTACGTCAAGTTGAGTCCCCCAGACTGGAGCTTCGATCCGAAGGAGTTGGCGGCTGCTTTTAATCCTAACACCAAAGCCATTATCATCAATACGCCCAATAACCCAACCGGTAAAGTTTTTCGGCGAGAGGAACTGGAGCAAATTGCTGCCCTTTGCATAAAATGGGACGCCGTGGCCATTACTGATGAAATCTACGACCACATTGTCTATGACGGATGTGACCATGTCCGGATGCTGACTTTGGACGGGATGAGGGAAAGAACCATCACAGTCAATAGTCTCTCAAAAACCTTCAGCGTAACAGGGTGGAGAGTGGGATATGTTGTGGCAGCCCCGCAACTCACGTCCGCGATTCGCAAGGTGCATGATTTCCTGACGGTGGGCGCCGCCCACCCACTCCAAGAGGCCGGGGCCATCGCCTTGCGATCGGGCAAAGGGTATTACCAGGAACTCCGCCGCCAATACACGGAGCGACGTGATTTATTGTTGAAGATTTTGCGCGAAGTGGGCTTCCAATGCTTCATCCCTCAGGGCGCCTACTACATTATGACTTCCATTGAGTCTTTTGAGTTCCCCAACGATGTGGCGTTTGCTGAATATCTGGTACGGGAAGTAGGTGTGGCCACGGTTCCGGGAAGCAGTTTCTATCACAACTCAAGCGATGGAAATCGGCAGGTTCGTTTCTGTTTCTGCAAGAAAGATGAAACGCTTCTTGAAGCCGGAAGGCGATTGCGAACATTGCAGAAGAGAAAATGAAGTTCTCTGCGCTAAAACTGCAAAGGCAGCTTGTGGGTTGCGCGACGGGCTATCGAACGTTCTGAACCCACCAGCTCTTTTGGCTCGGGCGCCCATTTCAGGAAATCAAAATCACACCCTTCGTTGGCCTGCAGGATATTTTCAATGAACAACTTCCCGTATCCCCGGTCATAATGGGGAGCGGGAGGCTCCCAGGTTTCGAGCCGCCGCTGGATCTCTTCTTCGGGCACGAGCAAGTTCAGTTGCCTTTTAAAAACGTCGAGCTGAATCAAGTCTCCATTCTGAACCACCGCCAGAGGTCCACCAATTGCTGCTTCTGGGCAAATGTGTAAGACAGCCGTTCCATAGCTGGTTCCGCTCATGCGCGCATCGCTGATTCGAACCATATCTTCCACCCCTTCCTTCAGGAGCTTAGCGGGGATGGGCAGGTTCCCCCATTCGGGCATTCCAGGTGCCCCAATGGGCCCTCCGTGTTTCAACACCAAAACACAATCGGCATCGACGTCCAGGTTGGGATCGTCAAGGCGATTCTTCAAATCCTCATGATCTTCAAACACGACGGCCCTCCCCGTATGCTGCATCAGTTTTGGGGAGGCGGCACTTTGCTTGATGACGGCGCTACCTGGGGCCAAGTTTCCATAGAGAATCACGGTGCCCCCCTGCGGCTGAATGGGATTCGTCATCGAACGAATCACGTCGGGGTTATGACATTGCGCATTGCAAATATTTTCCGCCACGGTTTTGCCCGTCACGGTGAGTGCTCCTCCATGAAGGAGTGGTGCTATTTCTTTCATCACGGCGGGGACACCCCCCGCATAGAAAAAATCCTCCATCAAATATTTTCCTGAGGGACGAATATTTGCGAGGAATGGGGTCGTTCGAGATATCTCGTCAAAAAGATCTAGCGGAAGCTCAAGACCCAATCGGCCCGCAAACGCAACCAGGTGGATGATGGCATTTGTGGAGCCCCCGATGGCCATATTGACTCGTATCCCATTCTCCAAAGCCATTCGAGTCAGAATCTTTGTCGGGCGAAGATCTTCCGCAACCATTTGAACGATGCGGGCACCACTCTGTTCAGCCATGGAATAACGACGTGAGTCTGCCGCTGGGATACTGGCACAACCCGTTAACGTCATTCCCAAAGCTTCGACAATGCTGGTCATCGTCGAGGCAGTTCCCATCGTCATGCAATGACCGGCGCTGCGCGACATGCAGCTTTCAATTTCACAGAATTCTTCTTCACTGATGCGTCCGGCGCGCAACTCGTCCCAGAAATGCCACACATCCGAACCGGAACCGATTTCCTGATTTTTCCAGATTCCCTTCAACATGGGTCCTCCGGTCACCATAATCGCGGGCAGATCTGCACTGATGGCCCCCATGAGTTGGGCAGGGGTTGTTTTATCACAGCCACAGAGCAAGACGACTCCATCCAATGGGTTCGCACGAATCGACTCTTCAACATCCATGGCCATGAGGTTGCGGAACATCATGGTGGAGGGCCTCATGAAAGGTTCTCCCAAGGAAATTGTCGGAAACTCTAGAGGAAACCCTCCAGCCGCCCACACCCCGCGCTTCACGGCATCAGCAACTTGTCGCAAATGAGCATTGCAATTTGTCAGCTCGCTCCAGGAGTTGCAGATCCCAATTACCGGCTTGTTTTGAAACACCGCACTGCTGAATCCCTCCGTGCGCATCCAGGACCGATGGACGAATCCGAGCTTGTCCTTCCGGCCAAACCAATCAGCACTGCGAAGCTTCTTGATCGTATTCACGCCGTCACCTCAACTGGAGAAATAAAAGTATCAGCAAAGATTTCTAAAATAGCACAAGGGAAGTCTCCATAGCATCACCGATCATTCGGGCCAAAGGTTTAATGGTCTTAGGTCTAAGGTCGGAAGTCCAAGGTCCAACGTCTAAGGTCCAAGGTCTGAAGTCTGAAATTTAGAGTGCGGGACTAAAGATCAAGTGGTTTTGGGACCAATGTGGAAGTTTAATGGTTTATGGCCAGCACCCGTACTCACTTCGAATCGGCAGGGAGTCAACCTCAACAATTTCTGTAAACTTGAAGGCCCTCAACCTTGGACCTTAGACTTTGGACCTTAGACTTTAGGCTTTCGACCTTGGATTTTGGACCAATTGCCTCAAACCTTCGACCACGGAACCTCGAGCAGTCCGTATTTGGCTTTTTTCTCACCCCTTTTTGAACACCCTGCTTTATAATCCTGCCAAGTTGGGTGGCATTTCAAAGAGGCGTCCTTCTGATGAGCATAGTTCCTGACGATGTCATGGCAATCGTATTAGGGGGGGGGAAAGGGGAACGTTTATTCCCTTTAACCCAGTACCGGTCCAAGCCAGCGGTTCCGCTTGCTGGCAAGTATCGAATCGTTGACATCCCACTCAGCAATTGTATCAACTCAAACATTCGCAGGATTTTTGTGTTGACCCAGTTTAATTCAGCCTCACTCAATCGACACCTTGCCCGAACATACCGTTTTGACAATTTTTCGCAAGGCTTTGTAAACACATTGGCGGCCGAGCAAACCCCGGAGAACCAGAACTGGTTCCAGGGGACGGCAGACGCTGTCAGGCAAAGCATTCGCCATTTTTCGGACATTGAAGCATCCCATGTATTGATTCTATCTGGCGACCAACTGTACCAAATGGACTTTCAAAAGCTCCTGCAGTTTCACTCCAGGAGCCGCGCAGATATTACTGTCTCGACAATTCCCGTACCTCGAGACCAGGCTTCCATGTTTGGCATTCTCAAAACGAGAGATGACAATCAAATTGTCCATTTTCACGAGAAGCCTGGGGAACAAGAATTGAGCGGATTGGAAAGTCAACTCAGTGCTGGTTCCTTGACCGAGCAATTTCCCGAGGGAAAGGCTTTCCTGGCATCAATGGGGATTTATGTTTTCAGCAAACAGATGCTGATCGAAATCTTAAATGCCAGCGTTGAACACGATTTTGGGAAACACATCATCCCGGAGTCGATTCACAAGTATCGGGTCATGAGTTATCCATTCTTTGGGTATTGGACAGATATCGGAACGATTCGGTCCTTTTATGAAGCCAACCTGGACTTAACGTCAACCCTGCCCAAGTTCAATTTCTATAGCTCTCGCTATCCTATCTATACCCGCGCCAGACTTCTTCCAGGCTCAAAAGTCAACGACTGCAATCTACATCAATGCGTAATTTCTGACGGATGTTTTCTGAGTGGAGCGGATATCCGGCACTCTATTATCGGCCTCCGCAGTCGAATTGGGGCAGGGACAACGATCACCAATTCTTACATCATGGGCGCGGATTATTATGAAACGGTGGAGGAAATCGAAGGAAATGTGCGCATTGGACAACCGAACATTGGGATCGGGAGTAATACGGAAATCACCGACGCGATCATCGACAAAAACGCCCGCATTGGGGATAACGTTAAGATCGTTAATTCTCAGGGGTTGGACTATTTCGATAGCCCGAATTATTACGTGAGAGATCGAATCACCGTCATTCCAAAAGGCGCAGTCCTTTCGAACGGAACGGTGATCTGAACTATAAATTGATGGATTCTCTAATCACTGCGTGGGAGACTGGCCTGGCAGTATAGGTCTAGGCGTTGGGGTGACCACACCAGGGTTTGAAACCCCGCCGCCACTCTGCCCAGGGCCAATTTTTCCTGGAGGATTCTGGCCCTGCGGCAGGCCCACTCCCGTCACGGAACCGCCCGTGACAAAAACGAATTCCCACTCACTGTATTTTGATTTTCCGTTGAATATCTTAATCGACTCTTTCTCGCTGGAGCTGGCCACCCCCACGATTCCTCCCAAGACCGGAGTGAATGGAGATGAGGACGATCTGCTTTGAGATTGGGTCGAATTCCCACCAATATTCCCACTAGCTTGATTGCTGGAAATACCTTGAGCCCCTGCCTGGTTTCCAAATCCAGATCCTGAAGCTGGTGAACCGTATGGGGGCTGGGCCCCAGAACTCAAAGAACTTGACTTGGCTTGAGACTGCGAGTCATATGGCGAAGAACCTGAAGAACTGCCCCCAGACGGCAGGCTTAATCCCTGAATGGAGCCATCGGGCCCCATTTTGATGAGCCGCCAATCAAATGCATTCGTGATCGGGTCCTTCCATTTCTTTCTTAAGAACCGGGTATTATCCGTGCTTAATAATGCATCGATAGTCGTCGGAAACGTCCCCGGGAATTTCCGGTGCCAGAGTTCGATCGCTCGCATGAATTGCTTTCCACGAAAGATCAGCTCCTCTTCCCTTTCGCGCTGAATGGCCTTTTGCCAGTTAATCACTGCTGCGGTGAGTGTCACTAGCAGCACGGAAGTAAAAACGGCCACGACGGCCAGCATGAACCCGCGCTCACTTCTAACCTTACAGCAAGAATCAGATGTCAATACTTTGGCCTTTCGGATTGTTCCGGTTTTTGGTTTCAATTTTGGCCTCTACTGTTTTCGGGTAGCTCGCTGCTCGACGTCCCATCCTCCGGCAAGGCTGAGGCTGATCACCCTAGTCTAGCTGTTAAGCTGAGAAGGCGAGAATCGACGTTGCAAAGGGTCACCCTGGTGTCATTGGGTCGTGAGATTGATTTGACGGCGTAATTTTGACGCAACATCCTCAATTTCAGCTGTCGTATCGCCGATCTTAATAATACGATAGCGACTAGCCAACAAATCTCCCTCCGAAGCGAAAAATACCGTATCTCCTTCGGAAAAAAATCCTTGGCGCTTCTTTCGCATGGGATCGAAGGCGGTGCCAAAGAACTTCAAGTTAATGACGGCTGATGGCGCCATTGGTGCTCGCCCAAGCCCCGGAACGGGATTGCTCGTTCCGGAATTATCAAGTCTCTCAGGTGTTGCAGATCCAGCAGGTCTTTTATTGCGTAGGTTCCCCGTAGAAGGTATCCGCTCTGAGGGAGCCGACTCCTGGGAGAACATGTTTCTCGCATTTAATGGACTCCCTGGGTCAAAACTCTCCAACAGCTCTAAATGAATGGT
Source organism: uncultured Acidimicrobiia bacterium (assembly GCA_963810905.1). Classification (GTDB taxonomy): domain Bacteria; phylum Acidobacteriota; class Terriglobia; order Versatilivoradales; family Versatilivoraceae; genus CAWBAT01. The sequence goes on from CAWEPG010000003.1 coordinate 197,258, forward strand.
GGGATCAATGTCCTGAAACGAAGTTTCTTTTCTGCCTCCGGATTTCTTAGGGTTCCGTTTCAAATAAATATCCTTCAGATCAAGAACTGCCGGCGATTTGACTGCCTGGCCAACCGAATTTTTCCCCGGAGTGTCATTGGATTGGAAGAACAACGGATAGAGGAAAAACAGCAAGATGAGGAAGAGTCCTCCCAAAAGGATGAGCTGCTTTCTTTTTCGGTTCGCTTTCATAGTTGTTCAGGGAACAATGTAGAGAGACTGACATCCAACCGAATCGTCCCAGTCCCTTCTCTTTCGGAAATCAAGGCCATTGAATCGATCATGATGAACTTCTCATGGCTCTCCAGCATGTTGAGAAAATTCCGAATATTCGCGTAACTACCTTCAACGGGCAAAGTAATGGTTATCCGTTGCAAGCCAAAAACCGGTTCCTGGTCCACGCGATAGCCCACACGATTCCGGGTTAGCCCGGCTTCGGCTGAAATTTGGTCAAGCTCCTGAAGGAGCTCGGAAGCCATTTTCCCTCTTGGAAAAAGGAACTCGTCCGTGAATCGCTGATAACGCAGATGAGACTCATTGAATTGTCTGGCAATCTCTCGTATGGCATTTAAGGTAGCCGTTCGGCGACTCAACTGAAGGCGCATCTGTTCCCGTCGCGCAGCTTCTCCGTTAGCCGCCTCGACTTCCGTGCGTACGAGGAAGAAATACACCGGAAGGTTCAGGAAAAGGAGTCCTATCAGCACAGAGAAAATTATCTTTTGAGTTCTTTCGTTAAGAACGATATTCAACGGCCGCTTTCGGTTTTTTGAAATTCTAGAAATGTCCATCGCTCAAGATTGCTTCTTGATTTGACCTAAATATTTCACGACAACTCCCATCTCTCTCCCAACGAACCCCGGGTTTTTTGAAAGGTCTTCATACATGGGGCTGACATCGATAAACTTCCCGGAGTTTTCCAGGTTTAACACAAACTGAATCATCTCTTGAGTGTTTCGCCCTTTTACCACAATCTCGATCACCAGATCTTTCCCTCGAACCTGTGGTTTTATAGAGGCAAGTTGAAGATTAGGAGGGGTCAATTTTTCAAGGTCATTCAAAAGGCGTGTCCAAGAGAAGGTTCGCCGGTTAATGATTTGATTAATGTACTCAACCCGGTCTAAGAAATCAGAAGTTTCTGCTGTCTGGAGTGACCGCAACAATTTTTCCTCTTCCTTTCCCATTGCTTCCAGCCTCATTTGATCGTTCGACAAGCTCTCGACAAAAGCCTGGCGCCGTTTATGGCTGGACCGATATTCAGAAAAGTTCCAGTAAGACACGATCAAAAGCAGGCCCAGCAGGAAACCCGCAATGAGGTAGAACTTGCGATAATTGACGAAAGGTCGAGAGGAAAGGTTGATATCAATTTTCATCAATTCAGTTCCTCCCTAGAGCCAATCCTAGAGACGATAATACTTGATGTCTCAGGCTTTTCAACTCGGCGTGCTGTGGAGAATGAACCCACTTCATCAGATCCAAGAATTCAACCGGGGTTTGAAATGTCTCTGAAAGAGTGGACAATACGGTTACTGGGACTTCTTGATGGCACGCCACGTAAATCTTGGTGAGAGACTGTGAACTCAGCTTGTCCTGGTAATAAATGACACAAGGATAAAGTTCGTCATAAATCTCCTGGTACTGCATTGGGGTCGGTTTGGGAGATGTCCGAGCAGTGGCGGGTTCTTCATCCGAATTCCTCTCGGAATGCCGGAAGAATGAAACTCTCCCTTCCTGCATGATCAACGAAGAGGTGTCTGTAGCCCCTATGCGAAGCAGGAGTACTGATTTTTGAACAGCTTCAGGATCAAAGTGCGCCAGGAATTCAAATGCCGCAAATGAAGAGAGAGTAACGTACCCAACCTGAATTCCCATTTTCTGGAAAACCTCTTCAAACTGATTCAAGACTTCCCGGCATATACAAACCGTCAGGAGGACATGCTTTCCATTTATGGTTTTTCTTTCCCAATAAGAAAGATGGGCTTCCTCTACATTAAATGGCACTGCTTTCTTTAGTTTCCACTTCAAGAGCTGTTGCTTGTCGTTTTCGCTGGAGGGCAGCGTATCCATGATATGGATCGCAGACTTTGCCGATGCATCGGGAATGGCGAGGGACACCTTCACCGATTTGACTTCGGCTTTAGCAATCGCAGTCTTCAAGACAGCTGCGAATTCAGGAACAGAAGCAATGTTGGGTTTTGTCAAAGACGGGACAATGAGACCTTGGGGCAAAGGAATCACGGCAAACCGATCAATCAGATTCGAATGCTTCGAATCCAGACGGACGAGCGAAACAGCCTGTCGCGAAATTTCACAGGCAACCGCAGGGAGCTGTGGCTCAAAAAACCGCTGGATTTTGCCTCTTAATCGCTGTTGGAGCATCCCATCCTTCTCTCTATGAGGACTTCACGGCTCCCCCTCTACATTGAGGGGGGGTAAGCACCCCATCTTGTTTCAACTCAAGACCCTAGCGAAAGTCATCCAGGGGATTTGTCAATGAGACCAATCCCACTTTGCGCTATTCAATAAACGTCACTTTGTTGATTTCCCGCATGGTCGAGATCCCCGCAAAAACTTTTTCCAAAGCAGATTCGCGCAAAAAGGTCATTCCTTCTTCATGGGCTACTCGCTTAATCTCAGAAGCTGGCCTGCGCTCAAGGATCATTTCCCGAATTCGATCAGAAAGATCCAGCAACTCGTGAATGGCGGTTCGCCCGCGAAAACCGGTCCCACTACAATCCAGACACCCTGCCCCTTCATAGAAGGTATAGTCAGAATAGACCTTGGGATCCAAGCCTGATTCCTCCAAAATTTGTTGCGGTATTTTGATGGGGTGTTTGCAATTCTCACAAATTACTCGCACAAGACGCTGTGCCAGGATGCAGTTCAGTGCTGACACGAAGTTGTACGGCTCCACCCCCATGTTCAAAAATCGACCGAGCACATCCACAACATTATTGGCATGCACCGTCGTAAAGACCAGGTGCCCGGTGAGAGCCGACTGAATTGCGATTTGTGCAGTTTCCGCATCCCGAATTTCACCAACCATGACCTTATCCGGATCGTGACGAAGGATGGATCTTAGCCCTCGGGCAAAGGTAAGGCCCTTCTTTTCATTTACGGGAATCTGGGTGATGCCTTTGAGCTGATATTCAACGGGGTCCTCGATCGTAATGATCTTGTGTTCAGAGCTTTTAATCTCCGAGACCGCAGCGTAGAGAGTTGTTGTTTTCCCGCTTCCTGTGGGTCCGGTCACCAACACCATCCCATAGGGTTCATTAATGTAGCGACGGAATTTCTTCAAGTCGGCGTCCGAAAACCCCACCACATCCAAACTGAGTTGACTAAACTTCTCACTCATAGCCTCCTTATCCAGGACTCGAAGAACGGCGTCCTCCCCATGGATGGAAGGCATGATGGAAACACGAAAGTCGATCAAACGGCCTTTATAACGTACCCGGAAACGACCGTCTTGAGGCACGCGCCGTTCGGAGATATCGAGTTCCGACATTACCTTAATCCGCGAGATAATCGTCGAGTGATGCTCTTTGGCAATAGGCTGCATCGCCTGGAGCAGGACACCATCGACCCGGTATTTGATAATCACATCATTGTCTTCCGTCTCAATATGAATATCACTGGCACGTCGCTCCAAGGCATTAAAAATCGTGGAATCCACCAGCCGGATGATGGGGCTTTCACTTTCGCTTGTGAGCCTTTCAATCGAAATCGTTTCATCCCCGCTCTCATCCTCCTTGATAAGATCCAGAGTAAACCCTTCCGTTGCCTCCTCAAGCACCCGCTGTGAAGATTCACTCTTCTTGAGAATGTCGCTGATTTGCGACCCCGTAGCAACTCGAACGACGATTTTCTTCCCTAACAATTCCGCTAGCTCGTCGGTCAGTAACAACTCGCTGGGATCGGCAATCGCGATCAGCAGAGACCCGTTGAGGCTTTTCAACGGAACAAAGTTGTAGCGGAACATGAGCTCTGCCGGAATCGTCCGAAATAGCTCGGGATCGATAACTGAATTCCTCAGATCAACATATTCACACCGATAGCGCTCCGAGAGTCGCTTCGCTGCTCTTTCTTCATCCTCGGGATTGATCTTCTGTTCCGGCTTGGACTGAAGTCGGACGTCTGTATTCGTGTTTATTTTCTGGTTCATGCAAGGTTCTCACGTCTGAATCATGCTACTCAGATTGAAAATGGGTAAATAAAGCGCAATCAAAACAAATGCGACAATCGTGGCCAGGATAACCAAGAGAACGGGTTCGATATAAGTAAATATTTGGTTCAACCTGATATTCACCTCTTCATCGTAGAAATCTGCCACGTGTCTGAGCATTTCGCTCAAGGACCCGGTCGATTCACCGACTTGCACCATCTCAATGGCCAATTCGGGGACAACTGGACTCGCTTCAAAACTTTTTGAGAGCGATTGACCTTCACGTACCGAGACAATAGCAGAGCGCATGGCATTCGTAACCAGCCGGTTTCCCGTGGAGTCTGCGACGATTTCTAAGGCATTCACCAAAGGAATTCCCCCAGACAGTAAGGTAGAGAGTGTTCGGCTCAGTTGCGAAAAAGCAAACTTGTTCCACACGTCACCGATCAAGGGCAACTTCAATTTCATGGTATCCAATGTCATCCCGCCTCTTGGGCTTCGACTCCAGATCCGGATGCCAATGATCAAGCCCGCTAAGACCAGAATTCCCGTCAGCAATTGAGAACGAATGGCGCGAGACACCGCAATCAACATGATTGTCGTATCCGGCAGTTTGGCACCCAACCCCTCATAAAAGGTAGCAAATTGAGGAACGACAACCGAGAGTAGATAAGTAACCAGGACTACAAGCAGGACCGCCAAGATCAAGGGGTAGGTTACGGCAGACTTTATTTTAGATTTCGTCGTGTCAATGGACCTCTGGTATTCAATGTAGCGTCGAATCACTTCTTCAAGGTTGCCGCTTTTCTCCCCGGCATATAAGGAAGCGGTATAGACTTTGGGAAATACGCCCTGCGCCTCGAAAGCTTCCGAAAGGAGAGCACCCGATTTGACCCGCGCGGCAATATCTGTCAAAAGCAACTGGAAACGCGGGTTTTTGACACGCTGCGTGAGAAGATCCAAAGACTTGAGAATGGGGAGGCCGGCATGGACAAGAGCAAGAAATTGCTGGTTATAGATTATGAAATCGGTATTCTTAATCTTCTTTGGACGAGGTTGAAAGCCAAGCCCTAAAGCAAGCATTCCGCCCTTCTCCGCGATGGAGTAGACGTAATATCCTTGTTCATTTAAACGGTGGCGGAGGTCCGCTTCAGACGGAGAGTTAAAGGTCCCTGTCAGTATCTCCCCATTGTTACTTGCATAGCGGCAGTGAAATTCGGCCATAATACTCGTAAAGATAGGCTCTTTTGAAGAAACTAAGGCATTCGGACCGGATAGCCAGTCGTCTCAGAGGATAAATGCCGGAAGTAAACCACTGAACTTACTCCCTTTCTTCTAACTTATCGGCTATTATCCTCCCGAATTCATTTCAGAATGCTTCTCATTTTCCAGAACTTCGACATTTGGCGGAATCTTAAAATTAAACAAAGTAGTTTTTGTGCCAATATTCTCCCTAATGTTACTGAAGACGAATTCGCTCGTCGCTCCATCAATCTCGAAAACTGTAACCCGCTGTAGTTGATAACGATAGGGGTCAAATTCCATAAGGATTTTGGAAAAATCGTCGATACCTTGCTTAGGGTAGGCATAAATCATTTTGTTTCCTGGGAAAACGGGTTCCATATCGGAGACCCATTCAATTTTGGAAAAATCTCTTTTCAAGTTGCCTTTGCCCAGCAGGAAGAGGAAAGGAATGCGCTGGTCGCTACTTTCGCGAACCTTGGTTTTTTGAACCTGGCGCTCTCCTGGAAGGTAGAAGTAGATCAACTTCCCATCCGAAACAAACAATTTTTCAGTGGGAGTCTTGTATTCCCACCGCATCATTCCGGGTCGCTTCAAGAAAAGGATTCCGGCTTCTGTTTTTGGGGCTCGCCGCGGATTTTTGTAGTGTTGAAAGAACTCCATCTGAAGGTCTTGTATGGCTGAGTATCTCTTTTGCAGTCCTCGGATGGAAGATTCTAAGTCTGAATCAGTTACTGCCCCCGGGATCGGGACAGAAGATAGCAGGAAGAGCATGAGGATACATCGATTAAGCCAGTGACTCGTCGAGGGAAGATTTGATTTCATGTCTCTTTACAGAAAGAAGTCGATCGAAGCAAAGGTATAGGGAGCACCATCTACCATTTAAACTATATCATAACCCCTTCATGAAACATTTGCGGCTCAAATCGATACAGAGGACAAGCCAATGAAGCAGGTCTTTATTAAGCGAGGCCAAGTCCTAGTGGAGGAGGTTCCGGCACCCGTCTGTGATGACAATAGCCTGTTGATCGAGGTCGCCTATTCTTTGATCAGTTCAGGAACGGAAGCAGCCGGCATCACTCAATCTAAGCAGTCGCTCCTGGAACGAGCCCTGAAACAGCCTGAACTTGTAGAAAGGGTTGTGCATAAAATCGCCCAAGAAGGCCTTACGCGCTCTTGGCAGTCCATTCGGGGCCAACTGGATTCCGGGATGCCCACTGGCTATTCTTGTTCAGGGACTGTCATCCGAGTGGGAAAAGCCTTGAACGGTTTCCGCCCGGGGATGCGGGTGGCCTGTGCTGGGGCGGGAAAGGCCAGTCATGCCGAGATTGTATCAGTTCCAGGAAATCTTTCCGTGGGTGTCCCCGAAGGCTGCCTATTAAGAGATGCCGCATCTGTCGCATTGGGCTCGATTGCGCTTCAGGGTGTGAGGCGAACCACCCCCAATCTGGGTGAGTCCATTGCCGTTATTGGTCTGGGTCTGGTGGGGCAACTCACGGCACAATTGCTAACACTCTCCGGAGGACGGGTCATTGGTTTTGATCCCGTGAGCTCGAGAGTCGCCGTCGCGAAGACATTGGGAATCTATGCCGGATTTGACAGTGCTGACAATCCTGTTGACCAGGTCATGCAATTGACCGAGGGGGTGGGAGTTGATGCCACCGTGATCACCGCGGCAAGTCCCGAAAGTGAAATTGTGCAACAGGCGATGCTAATCACACGAAAGAAGGGACGCGTGGTTGTCGTCGGGGATGTAGGCCTCACCCTTAGACGGTCCCCATTTTATGAGAAAGAGATCGATTTCCTGATTTCGTGTTCTTACGGGCCTGGACGTTATGATCCCAACTTTGAGGAACGCGGTGCCGACTATCCGTTGGCGTATGTGCGCTGGACGGAGACCCGAAATATGCAGGAATACCTCCGCCTGTTGGCCGAGAAGCGCTTAGATTTTGCGAAATTAATTGACAGGGAATTCCCGGTCATTGAAGCTGAGAAGGCCTTCCAATCGCTCCAGAAAGATACTCCCCGACCTCTCGCCGTCATCCTTAACTACCCCAAGTCGGATGAAACGACGCTGACTAAAAAACTGCAGTCAAGAGTACCGGTAATGCCACAAGAAACAAAAGGAGGAAAGATCAAAATAGCTGTGATTGGAACGGGGGCATTCGCAAAAGGGACTCACCTACCAAATCTCCGTACCCTCTCTCAATTCTATGATTTGGAGGCTGTCGTTTGTCGGAACGGGGCCAACGCTAGAAATGCAGCTCAACACTTTGGCGCGCACTATGCCTCAACGGATTTTGAAAAAGTTCTCGAGGATCCAGAAGTTGAAGCCGTCTTGATCTGTACGCGGCACAACACTCACGCAAGCCAGACCTTGCAGGCTCTACAGGCTGGGAAGCATGTTCTGGTTGAAAAGCCCTTGGCGCTTAATCGTGATGAATTGGAAAGGATCGAGCTTTTCTTCGAATCTACGAATGGAGAAAGAAAAATTCCCGTGCTACTCACTGGTTTTAATCGCCGGTTTTCTCCTTTTGCGCGCAAGATTGCAGAATGGCTCAAGGAACGCCGTAGCCCGATGATTTTGAATTATCGGATCAATGCCGGTTATCTTCCCTTGAGTCATTGGGTTCACACCGAGGAGGGAGGGGGCCGAAATCGTGGGGAAGCCTGCCACATCTATGACCTATTTACCTTTCTGACCGGGCAGCCGGTCACGCGAGTTCAAGCTCAACCCATTGCTCCCGGTTCGACCCAATATGGTCTTTTTGATAACTTCGTTGCCACGATTAGCTTTGCAGACGGATCGGTGGCTACTCTCACTTACACCGCAATGGGTGCGAAGGAGTATCCGAAGGAGCTTCTGGAGATCTATTGCGAAGGGAAAGTCATCGTTATGGAAGACTTTAAGAAACTTTCGCTGAAGGGTATTCATTCGAGCCAGGAAGCATCGAAGATTCAGAATAAAGGCCATCGAGAAGAACTCCTTGCGTTTGCCACTGCAATCCGTCGAGGCGGAGAGCTTGCCGCTCCCTTCTGGCAGCAAGCGCAGGCAACCCGAATTGCCATCGAAGTTGAAGAACTTATTGCAGGGTCCCTCTAAATGTGCGGAATCGTCGGTACTCTTGTCTTTAAACAAAGTGATTTCCGGATTGAGGAACCTTACCTCGCCCGCATGCGCGATGCCATGCAATTGCGCGGACCGGATGGCAAGGGCGTATGGATATCGGCGGATCGCAAGATCGGTCTAGGGCACCGTCGGCTCTCCATCATCGATCTTTCGGAGATGGCTGCTCAGCCGATGTCAAACGAAGAAGGGAACCTCTGGGTTTCTTTCAACGGAGAAATTTACAATCACGCCGAAATCCGCGCCGAATTGGAAAAGATTGGCGGTCACCGCTGGAAGACAGACCACTCCGATACGGAAGTTATCCTTCACGCCTTTGAAGAATGGGGGATTGACTGCTTTGAACGTTTTCGTGGCATGTTTGCGATTGCCTTATGGGACGCCAATCGGCAGGAGTTGTGGTTGATACGAGACCGCATCGGAATCAAACCCCTCTATTACAGCCTACATCATCAACGGCTCACCTTTGCCTCTGAAATTAAGGCGTTGCTTCAGGATCCTGAACAGCCTCGGGCTGTGAGTGAAGAAGCATTTTATCATTACCTTTCCTTCCTCACCACCCCTGCTCCTCAGACACTGTTTGAGGGGATTCGCAAGCTTCCCTGCGGCACCTGGCTTAAAGCAGATCGAGAGGGACGAATTTCTGAACACTGCTATTGGGATGTTTGGGACCATGCTCGACCACTCAGCACTCGGAATGACAACGAGCTAGCCGAATTAATCCTCTCCGAACTGCGAACAGCGGTGAGAATCCACAAAGTGAGCGATGTCCCGGTCGGAGTGTTTCTTTCGGGTGGCATTGATTCCAGCACGAATGCAGCATTATTCTCCGAAGATGGAAATGGTCAGGTAAAAACATTCAGCATCGGCTACCAAGGCGAATACCAGAGTTACCAGAACGAATTACATTACGCCCGGTTGATCGCTGAAAAGGTCCATGCCGAGCATCACGAGCGTCTGCTCACTGTGAATGATTTGATCGAATTCCTCCCTGAGATGATCCGACTTCAGGACGAGCCCATCGCGGATCCCGTGTGCGTCCCCGTCTATTACGTCTCAAAGCTGGCCAGGGATCATGGAGTCATCGTCTGTCAAGTAGGGGAAGGGGCCGATGAATTATTCTGGGGCTATCCGGGCTGGAAGGAGTCATTGCGCCTGCAGCAATATAACGATTGGCCAGTCCCCTCCGTACTCAAACGGACCGCATTGGCAGTTCTTCGATCCGCTGGCAAAGATGAAGGTTTCGCTTACGAGTGGCTTCGGCGCGGGGCAGAAGAACAGCCCATTTTCTGGGGCGGGGCAGAAGCATTCACAGAAACCGGAAAGAAGAAGGTGCTTTCTCCGCGGTTGCGGGCGAAGTTTTCAAACTTTTCTTCCTGGGAGGCGATTCGCCCCATCTACAAACATTTTAAGGAAAATGCCTGGGAAAAATCTCACCTGAACTGGATGAGCTATCTGGATTTAAAACTCCGGTTGCCTGAACTGCTCTTGATGCGCGTTGATAAGATGAGCATGGGCGTGAGCCTTGAGGGGCGAGTCCCTTTTTTGGATCACCAGTTTGTCGAAATGGCTTTGGGCATTCCTGAAAAAGCAAAAACGCAGCATGGGACATTGAAATACCTCCTCAAGAAAGCCGTGCGGGGGATCATTCCCGATGAGTTGATCGATCGCAAGAAACAAGGCTTCGGTGTCCCCATTTACGAATGGTTCTTTGGAGAATTGGGGCAGCGGGCCAGACAAGAGCTGAATGAGTGTTGCGAGAACAGCGACTTTCTCGACAAAACAGAGGTCAATCGCCTGTTGGATCAGGGGCACCACTCCCAGGCATGGTATCTATTAAATTTTGCTCTGTGGTGGAAGGAATACCTGGCTTGATGGCAAGAACAGAAACCCCGACAAGGTTGTCGCTGGTTTGGCTGCAAGAATTCATGTTCCCCTTCTTTAAGAAGGCCGTGAACTCCGACCTTTCCCAAAAAATCATTGAGACCTTTTTTACAAGAATCCTATTGATCGGGATTGGATTGGTAACCTCTGTCATCGTTGCTAGAATCCTCGGCCCTGAAGGCCGAGGGCTCTATGCTGTCGCACTCGCCGTGGGCGCAATTGGTATGCAGTTTGGGAATTTGGGTCTCCACGCTTCCAATACCTACTTCGTCTCCCGCGATCGTAATTTGCTCCCTTTTCTGGTGAGTAACACCCTGCTGGTTAGTTTTGCTTTCGGAGGAACTGGTGCTCTACTTGCCGGGTTGGCATTCTCTCTCTGGCCTCGTTTTGCACCATTGCAAGGGCATCTCCTCACACTCGCCCTGATCTCCATCCCCCTTGGCCTTGCTTACCTCTTATTTCAAAACCTCTTGATCGGGATTCAAGAGGTGCGTGTTTTCAATTTGATCGAGTTGTTGAGCAAAATCTTAAGTGTTGCCTTAATCACTGCCGTCATCTTTTTTCAATGGGTCACTGTGGAGTCTATCTTTTGTTCTCAGTTGATCGCTCTGTTGGCCGCATTCCTTTGCTGCCTCGTGCATCTGGGAAAGAAGTTATCCGCCTGGTGCTGGCCCTCCACTGAGTTGTTAAGAAGCCACTTGGGGTATGGGTTTCGGTCATTTCTGGCATCCTTTGGGGCATATTTAGTCTTGAGACTGGATCTCCTCCTGGTGCAGTACATTTTGGGTGCAAAACAAGCGGGATATTATTCCATCGCCGGAACAATGGCAGACATGGTTTATCTATTGCCTACCGTCACAGGAACCATACTTTTCCCCAAACTCTCTGCTATGACCAATAATCGAGAGAAGTGGGAGTACGTCAAGAAAATCACCGCCCTAATGGGCGCTTTCATGATGGTCATCTGCAGCCTGGGAGCATTATTTGTGAAGCCACTTGTAATGATCTTATTCGGGAGACCTTTCTTGCCCGCCGTTCCGGCCTTTATCTGGTTGATGCCTGGTATTGTCTTCTGGGCGATTTCCACTTTTCCAATACTCTATCTACAAAGCTCAGGAATGCCCCGCCAAGTGATCTATATTTGGGGGCTGCTAATCTCGACCAATGTTATTTTGAATGTATTGTTTCTAGCGACATGGGGAATCGTGGGCGCTGCAGCTATCTCATCGGCAACCTATTTAATGAGTTTCCTCGCGTTTGGCGCCTATGCGCAAAAACAGAGCCATGGATAAAGAACTGGAAGGAATCAAGAGATCATGGGATTTGTCTGCTGCGACCGACAATCGGATGAAGGCGGTGCACTATACGATTAACGGAGAGCCACTCTCCGAATCGATCTACGATGACATCTATGGGCACATCGATCTGCAACTGGGATTCGATTCACGCGATATCGTGCTGGAAATCGGAGCGGGATCGGGACTGCTCTTGGAACGCATTGCCCGGAGAGTGAAAGTAGCTGTTGGTACGGATATTTCCAGGGAGATGCTTAAGCTGGCTCCTCCCAAGGAAAACCTATTTGTACAACAAATGGATACAGCAGCCCTTGCCTTTGGAAACGAAACATTTGACAAGGTCATTTGTAACAGCGTAGTCCAATACCTGCCCAGCTCAGGTTATCTCGAAAAGTACCTTGCCGAAATGATCCGCGTCTGCAAGCAGGGCGGCTTCATTTTTATCGGTGATCTTTTTAATGCTTACCTAAGTGATCTCTGGACCCGTAATCAACGCCCCTTGAGCTGTAGGTCGCGTTTGACGAGTTTGTTGAACCGAATGAGGGGCCGGCGAAATACGGAGTATCTTTTTGTCGACCCTCACCAGCTCATGAAATGGTCTCAGCAGCTCGGATGTCGAGATTTCAAGGCACTATTGCAGCTAAGTCCCCAGAAACCGATGCTCCACAAAATGTTTCGATATGATGCCGTTATCACTAAGTAAAGATCTAGCCGGTGATTTTGCCTTCTATACCACCTTCGCACGGACTGCACTTTATGGCGCACTGCGGGCTTGTTTTAATCCAGAAAGAGACTATGAAGTCATTACTACCGGCTTTTACCTGCACCGTGGTCATCGATGCCATTGTGCAGGCCGGCGCTAGACCTATATTTGTCGATGTTGTGTCCGACACGCTGAACATGGATTTGAAGGAACTGGAAACGAAACTCAGTCCGAAAACGAGAGCCGTCATTAGCCATCATTATTATGGCGGCTTATCCACAAACCTTGACCAACTGAATCGAATTTGTTCACAACGGGGGATTGTCCATATCGAGGATTGTGCTCACTCACTCGGAGCGCGCTGGGACAATAGATTAGCGGGTTCCTGGGGCCACTTATCCGTGTACTCCTTCTCCAAGACTATGATGAATCCGGGTGGAGGATGTATTACGACCAATGACCTGAAGATCTTTGCCATACTTCAAGATCTTTTTCGCAAGAAAGAATTCAAGGCCGAAGCTTTCAAGAATCAGCAAGCCTTTAAACATATGGCGGATCGGTACCGGGAGATCACCGGTCAGAACCACTCGACGTCATGGCTGTTGATGGTGTCAAGGCTTCCCCTCTCTCTGCTGCGCCGGGTTTCGCATTTTGAGGTCGAGAAGGTTAACGGTCGTTTCTATCAGATCAAAGAACTAAGCAGTGGCAATTCGTCCATCGAAATGGATATCTCGATGACAAAGCTACAATGGAAATACATTCAGCGGACTATTAAGCAAATGGACCTTGTCATGCGAAAGCGAAAGGATTTGTACACCAAGCTAACGGCTCTGATTCCGGCCATCTTCTTCAACAAAGGAATAGATCCCACTTGTAATTACTTCCCTCTGCAGGTGAAAGATAAAGACTCCGTGATTCAGGCAGGAAGGCAAAGAGGAATCCGATTGCTTGAAACATGGCCGGCCTTTCAAAACTGCTGGCAAGGACAGAAAACTGATAACGTATCCTTCATGGCCAATAAGGTCCTTCTAATACACTTGGATGAATTCCTGAATCTCAAGGAGTACGAGAAACTTGCAAGATTTCTCGAAGAACATCGAAATTAGGCTCCTTCCTTCGGGAAGTGCAGAAATGACGAGCTGGGATGAATTTGACCGGACCTCCGCTCATCCAGCTAATACCACATGCTATGCACACATTTATCGCAAGCGTCTTTCTTCTCCGTTATTTCTGGAAGCTCGAATCGAAAAACAAAAAGTCTCTCAATGGCTTCTTTGTAAAAGGAGGATACTTCGGAAGCTGCTTCAATGTTACCTATTCAGCCAGTGCGGGCCGCAAGTGCTGTACTCCCATGCAAGTTACTATGACGAGATCTTTTCGAGTTATATACAGTTCCTGAGACATTCATTTAATCCGATGAACATCCTCGTGCTCAATCACGCCTTGGTAAGAGGCATTACACGAAGCGCTCTTGAAAAGAGTGCATTTCAAAACATCACAGAATGTGTTCCGTACATTAGCCGGCTTGATGCCAGTGATGAAGCGATCCTTAATTCCTTTCATGCATCGCACAGAAATGATACGCGGAAGGCAATCAAGGAGTCGTTTCGGTACGACCCCAATGTTCAAATCAGCCAATACTTTCCGTTGTCAGCTGCGACCTATGGGCGTTCGGGTCTCGAGGGTCATCCCAAAGATTACCTCGAAGATCTTGAGAGCCATCTGGTCTCAGATGGAAAGGGATTCATTTCGGGGGTATATGTAGAAGATAAACTGGTTACCGCTTCGATCATCATTCACCATGGAGATAATGCCTTTTACCTTCACGGTGCGAGCGTAAGCCCAAAGCCAAGGGGTGCAACCACTTTTCTGCAATTCAATAACATGTTGCGATTGCGCGACTTGGGTGTCAAATGCTACGACATGGGAGGGGCCAAGCTCGTCGAGAATACAGATTCCAAGACAGTTACGCTGACCCGATTCAAGAGCCGATTTGGCGGGACGCCCAGTTCAGCCTTTGAAGGGAGTTTATTCCCCCTCCAAACAGGAATGGCGGGTGTGTCATGAAATTAGGAATTACGGCAGACTCTTACCAAGATGCGATTCATTTTTTGAAGCCTTACATCACGCGTGACGTTTGCAAGAAAATAGCAGCCCTTGACCTATCAATGGATCCGGATCGCCCTTTTGATTTTGTCTCTTATCTCGAACGGTCGGCGATTCGTTATGACCGAATCTTTCGGCAATCATTAATATCTGGTGCAAAGTGGTTGGAAATTGGTTGTCTTTTTCCCGCGTTCCCGATTGCTTTGTCGTTGATGGGTATGAACGTTTCGATCGTGGAAGATTTTTCGTTTTATCCACCTGAAATTCACCAAATGTATACTCAAGTTTCAAACACATTTGGGATTCGGTTTCTCAATCACAATCTTTCGACTCAAGAAAACATGGTCCTGCCAGATCGGTATGACTACGCCAGCCTTCTGGGAGTATTGGAACACTTACCCCATACCCCCCGATTTCTTCTGGAAAATATCCATCTGAACTTGAATTCAAATGGAATTCTGTATGTGGATGTACCAAACCTTTATTTCTCCTTTAATATTCAACGTTTCATGAAGGGCCAGCACATCCAACAGCCAATCGCAACCCTATATCGAAGTGGCATTCCATTTGTTGGACATCATCGCGAATACAGTGTAGCGGATCTGCGCTTTGTGTTAGGCGAAGCTGGCTTCCGCGTCAAGGGGCTAGAATTGTTCAACTACAGCACGAATTTTTCACTCCGGAGAATTGCGAACCCCTCGCTATTGTTCCATTTGCTTTCGCAAATGCCCTCCTTCAGAGAACTCATCTTTGTGGAGTGTCAAAAATAATAATGGCAAACGCGAGTATCCAGCACTACTTGGCCCTCACAATCGATTATGAGACATGGCATCCTGTGCCGAAAGGAAAGCAAATTGACTGGGAACAAGATGTGCTGAATCCGACCGACAAATTACTGGCTATAGCCAGTCAAGCAGGAGCCAAGATTACCCTCATGGCAGAAATGGGAGAGTATTTCTGGCTGCGCACGAATCGGCCTGAATTGGCTGCCCAGATGGAGAATCAATGGATTCACGCCACCCAATCCGGACATGACGTGCAGTTGCACTTGCATCCCTGCTGGTTGCCTGAATTGGGGGCCAGTTCCAAGGATGGTGAATGGTACTGGGATTGGTCGAAGAGCAAGGCACACGACTATCCGGGAGATCTCACCGAGCTGATCGGCCGGTGTAAGCAGGCCCTCGAGTGTTTACTGCGATCCGTCGATCCTCAGTATCAAGTTACCTGCTTTCGAGCCGGAGCCTATCAAGCCCAGCCATTCAGGCGCCTTTATGACGCGCTCGTTGCCAATCAGATCTATTGTGATTCTTCTGTGTATGCGGGTGGAATTTCTCGGGAACGAGGCTACGACTATTCTTTCGCTTATTCTGAACATCAGCCATACTTTGCGAATGCTTATGATCCTCAACTTAAGGCCCCACCCGCTGAACGGGGTATTGTTGAGTTGCCTGTTTTCACCTACAGCCCGGATCAACGCTGGTTTCTCGATGGATCGGAAGGCGCACGCTTTGCCGGCCATTTGGTGAAATTTTTGGAAGACCGCAACCGAACGCTTCAGACCGGCAGAGACGATCCAAAGATTCAGCGTCTTCGAGAAATGTTGTGTACCGTCTATTTTCGCTTAAAGCCCGTTCATCGATGGTTGAACCAAGTTTTTCCACGACCGCTCGCCCATTTTATGACCCGTTATGGTCCGGAAACTCTTGCCGCACAGCAGTATTACATTCTGATAGGGCATTCCAAATCAGAGCTTCGCTTCGATGACATCCGGTCAAACCTAGAAAGGCTAAAGAAAGACGGCCGGTTTGAGTTCATCACTCTTTCTAAAATGGCTTCTCTGGCTCGCGAAGACCTTTTAGCCCATGCGCAGCGCCAATCCGCGGCTAAAGAAGCGATTTATCAGGTTCAAATGGAACGGAGCGCTATCCTGGGGGATGCCCGAAATGATGCCCAATCGTATTATCTTCAGGAGCTCATTCCGTGGAATCAGGAGACAATTCTCGACCTTGGCTGTGGCGCAGGCTACTGGTCGGACCGAATTTCCACGTTATATCCATGGATGCACGTCACTGGAGTGGATTGTGGAACTGAATTTGTTGCCAAAGCACAGGCCGTGTACGGCTCAGAGCGAGTGAATTTCAAAGTTGAAGACTTTGGTCATCTCAGCTTTGCGGATAAGTCCTTCGATTGTGTTTATGCCGATAACTCCCTAGAGCATGCCTTTGACGTTGATGGCACTCTCATTGAAGTCTATCGAGTGCTACGGCATGGCGGAGTTCTGGTGGCTGCCCTTCCCAGCGATGGTCGAAATCCCCTGAAAATCTGCGAGAACCATACCTGGAAAACAGTGCCCCATGAAGTCTTGATGCGTCTTGAAAAGGTTGGATTCGTGAACATCGAGATTCGTGAGCTTGATACTTTTCGGGGCCTAGGAATGCCACCTTATCCTCCGTCTCAAGATAAAATGATGTTTGTCCGAGCATGGAAAAACGTGGAGGAGGGGGCTTCAAGTCTGGGCCGGGCCTTGGAGGCGATGAGTTGGGTTTACCGGAAACTCTAGCCCGGAGCAATCGTCTAAAGGGAATGACCCTGTCGAAATCATTAAGAAAGGCTACGCCTACTGTTGGGGATATGCCGTGGTTCTTGGCAAGCTTCTTCAACAGGAGGGTTATCCCGTGAAGTGGTTAACCATGCTGGCTAAAAATCACCCGAAGGGGAGAGGAGAAGAGCGGATCGACTCTCACGAAGTTGTCGTCGTTGAACTGAATGGCAGGGAGCTCATCCTCGATCCCATGGCCAATACTTGCATCTCATGTTCGGTCGAAGACATTTTCCGCCGGCCTGAATTGGCAGCTGCAAAAAAGAATCCGGACCAGCGTTATATCGAAAGAGAATATCATTTGTACGACACGGCCGCCTGGTACGGAAGGGTTTTCAAATATGCCTTACGGACGGACGTCAACCAGCGGATTTTGTTTTGGAAACGCGTTCATCATCCCCGGACCCTCCCTCAAACTGAGCGATCGTGAGTTCACCGTCAATCATCATCATTAAGGGGACAGCACCGTCCGTTGAGGCATCAGAGCCTGACCGTGTCATCTCATTTGAAGAACTCAAAGAGCTTTTTTCTGCCGGAAAATTTTGGCCTCATCTTTTTCGTTACAACTCCGCCCGTTTGGTCACCTATCGTCTTGAATTATTGCCCAAGCCTTTTCTTACGGCCCTGCTCTTGCGCCTTTTGAGTCATGGGGCATGTCACTTTGAGGATCGATTCGGTGGTCGTGACAATATTGGGGCGTCCCAATGGCTAGTCCTTAGTCGCCAATTGCTCCAAGATAGTTTCCATAAGCCTGCGTTACTACGAACCATCCAGAAAGACGTCGATCTTTTCAATATTCAAACAAAAGAAAAAAACTTGGTCACTCCTAAACTTGATCTCGGGGCTTCACCGGTCTATCTCCGAACCGATCTTTCTTTTGGAGTGATTTCGGGAGGGTCTGTAGGACATATTGCCGGAGTGCTCAATCAATTACGGAGTTTTGCTAGGTCCCCCATCTTTCTGACGACGGACCCTATCCCGATGGTTTCCCCCACTGTAGAGTCTCACACGTTTAGTCTCAACGCTTCGTTTTGGAATTTCCGGGAGCTTCCTTCTTTTCATATCAACGAAATCATCTTCAAACAAGCTTTACGCGTTCTCTCGAATCGGCGGCTTTCATTTGTCTATCAACGGTATAGTCTCAATAGCTTCGTGGGCATGAAATTAGCGAAGCATTTTGCGATCCCATTTGTCCTCGAATATAACGGCTCGGAGATTTGGATCAATCGTCATTGGGGACAAGCTTTACGGTATGAACAGTTGTCTAGCCAGATCGAACTGCTCAATCTTCAGGGCGCAGACGTGATTGTCGTCGTCAGTGATCCACTGAAGGCTGAGCTGATCTCGCGCGGAATTGATGCCAAAAAAATTCTGGTTAATCCGAACGGCGTTGATTCCCAACGATACTCACCTGAAATCGACAGTTCTCAGCTTCGTCAGCAATTGCAGCTTAATGGCAAGACCGTCATTGGATTTATTGGCACATTCGGAAGATGGCACGGTGCAGAGGTCCTGTCTGCAGCCTTTGGCGAATTGCTAAAACAAAACCCTGCCTATCGATCTAAGGTTCGCTTGTTGATGATTGGAGATGGCATGAGGATGCCGGATGCCCGAGAAATAGCGGCAAAAAGCAACGTTACCGAGGAATGCCTTTTCACTGGGCTCATCCCTCAAGAGAAGGGTCCCCAGTATCTGGCGGTCGCCGATATCCTCGTCGCTCCCCACGTACCGAATCCGGACGGCACCCCCTTCTTCGGATCTCCGACGAAGCTGTTTGAGTACATGGCGATGGGGAGAGGAATTGTTGCTTCGAATTTGGATCAGATTGGAGAAGTCTTGCAACACGGAAAGACCGGCTGGCTGGTGAAACCAGGAGACACGGAATCGCTCTGGATGGGTCTGAAAACACTCGTAGACGACGAGAAACTCAGGACGGAACTCGGACAGGCAGCCCGCAAAGAGGTCATTGCGAAATATACCTGGCAAGAACACACCCATCGCATCATTCAGAAACTCATGGAGTGTTGCCCTTGCGATTGACTCATTTCTTGAAAAAGGTCATTGCCACTCCTCCAACACGTTTGCCCAAGGTCCTCTACCGGGCAGCACAGCGCGCTTTGAGAGAGTACCGCTTGCGCAGTGATGCTATGAAACATCGTGGAGAAATCGCTGACTCTGATTTCTTCCGGGCCATTTCCCTTCCAAACCTGAAAGGTAACCTCAACGACTCCCGGTTGCCGATGGAAGTTCTCTTCTCGACCCGCCAAACGACGGCAGCCGTTTTTGTCAGCGAATTGAACCACTGGCTGCCACACCTGAAGCAAAAAATCATTTGCCAAGCCGAAGAGGTTCTCGATCATCGCTTCGATTTGTTGGGGTCCGGCAAGGTGGATCTTGGCCCGAAGATCGATTGGCACCGAGATTTCAAGTCGGGATATCGTTGGGAACCGGGAACTTACTTCAAAGATTATGTTCGGGTTCGGCTGAATGATCACTCTGACGTTAAAGTCACCCGCGAGTTGTCTCGCTTCCAACATTTACCCCTGCTTGGAAAGGCGTATTGGTTAACCGGGGACGAAAAGTTCGCTCTAGAATTTGTCCACCAACTCAATGATTGGATGGATGAAAACCCACCCTTGTTTAGTATTAATTGGGATTGCGCGATGGACGTGGCGATTCGCGCCGTGAACTGGGTGACTGCCTACGGTTTTTTCCAGCAATCCCCTTCGCTTTCGCTTGAGTTTCAGAAGCGATTGGCAAAAAGTCTGCTTAGCCACGGTCGATTCATTAATGAAAACCTTGAGTATTATGAGGCTCCTATCGACGGGGAGATAAAACGGCTCAACAGCAACCACTATCTTTCTAATCTGGCAGGATTGATTTTCATTGCCTCCGCCTGCCCCTTTTTCAAGGAATCTCGGCAATGGATGGCATTTGCCAGCAGCGAGCTTTTTCAGGAGATCGAGGAGCAGGTTTATCCCTCCGGCGTTGATTACGAACACTCTGTTTCCTACCACCGTCTTGTTCTGGAGCTTTTTCTTTATTCCATTCTGGTGATCAAAGACCAGGGTGTTTCGGTCCCCGAGAAAGTCATGCAACGCCTCGAAAAGATGTTCGAGTACGTGCTGTACTACACCAAACCCGACGGAACACACCCTTTATCAGGCGATGCAGACGACGGGCGTTTGCTGATTTGGAATGAGAGCCCGATTGACTCTCATCGGTATGTCCTTTGTCTGGGGGCTTCCCTGTTTGCTCGGTCCGATATGAAAGCAGCGGCGGGATCCCTGGATGAATCCCTGGTCTGGGTGGGAGGGATCGCAGCAGCAGCCGGGTATTTGGAGCTAGATGCAAACTCTCCCCACTTGAAACAAGAGGGTTTACTGACGCCCAATTCTTTGTCATGAGGAAGCATCAAAACTACCTGTTTGTCGATGCGGCGGACATCGGGATTCGTGGCCGTGGAAGCCACGATCACAATGACCGGTTGAGCTTCGAGCTGTATTCGGGCAACACCACCTTCTTCAGTGACAGCGGCGCTTACGTTTATTCCGCCGACCCGGAGGCAAGGAACCGTTTTCGCAGCACAGCTGCCCACAATACCGTTTGCGTTGACCAAGTGGAACAAAACACCTTGGGCGAGGGTGCAAATCTGTGGACAATCGGAAATGAGGCCAAAGTAAAGGTGGGGCGATGGGAATCAAACCTTCAATCTGACGTTCTTCGCGTTTCCCATGAGGGGTACCATCGTCTCCCGGATCCGGTGACCCATGTCCGAGAGTTTCGGTTCTGCAAAAAACCCATCCAATGGCTCCTCATCGATGAGCTCATAGGGACTCAGCCCCATGACTTGGATTGGTACTTCCATCTAGGAGTCGGAGTCCGCATCGAGCCTGGGCGGGAAGCCGATCCTTGAATCACTTCAGGAAGGGCTTATGATTCATGGTCATCAAAATGACCAGATCATCTTCCGACTTTGTGATTCGATGAACGGGATGACCGCCGAGCTCATAGATGACTGGATTTCTCCTCGTTATGGAGTCAAGATCCCCTCTAGCACCATTCATTTAAGAGCGCGCATGATTTTGCCACTCCGGGTTCGATTTGAATTCACACCAGGCGGACAGGAGTCGGAATGATAGACATCATCCACGGGGTACAATCGTCCATCTGCAGCTAAATTCAACCTAACGAGATCGCTCTTGAATGGCCAAGATTACTCGATGAATACGCAACCCAAGAAAATGACAGTCCGGCTCAATTCGCTTTCTCTACATTGTCTCCGAGGGGTTTCCACCAACGGTCTTTGATTCCCAGGTCGTGGACTATCTCAACATGATGGAAGGTCAAGGAATTCTTTTCGAGCTGGTGGTATTCGAACGATTATTGGGAATTCTCCCAAACTGGAGGAGAAATCTGCGGCGGTTGCATGAGGTTCGAGCACAACTCAACTGTCGCGTCCATTTTCGCTTCTTGATCACGACATTCCTCGGATGGGATTTTTGGGTTCCCCAGCAGCAGCTTTATTGGATCGCTAAACCACGAGACCAGTCCGTCAGAACCTTCATCCATGCCAGGACGCAAACATCTGCGTTGATTGCCCTTCGGTTGAAGAGTTGGATTCCGAAAACAAAAGTCGTCTTTGATATGCGCGGAGACACTCCAGCTGAGTACCTGCTCAGTGTTGAAAAATCAGGAAGGGACCTTCGTTCTAAAGCCGTCCGAAGAAAATACGAAAAGCTCAAAAGTATTGAAATGCGGGCCGTAAAGGAGTCAGACGCCATCCTCTGTGTCTCGAGGGTTATGCGGGATAAGATCATCGGCGAATACCGGGTCCCTTTCCAAAAAATTCATGTGATCCCTACAGTGGCTAACACTCGAAAGTTCTACTGGGATCCACAACTGCGCAGTGCGGTGCGGAAGGAGTTAGGCATTGAAGATAGGTTCACATTTGTTTATGCAGGATCCATTCGGGCCTATCAGTCACTGGAGGTTCTGCTGGGTTTTTTCTGCAAGGTCCAGGAGAAACGACCTGAATTGCATCTTTTATTGATTACACCCCAGAGCACCGAGGCTGAACAATACCTTTACAGATCACTTTCACCGGGCACTTGCTCAGTTCGAAGCGCTAGCCATAACGAGATGGCTCGCTGGTTGAACGCCGCAGATGCGGGACTACTGCTGAGGGAATCCAATGCTGTCAATCAGGTCGCTGCACCCACAAAGTTTGCAGAATACTTATTATGTGGACTTCCCGTCGTGATGACCGCAGGCATTGGCGACTTCAGTGAACTCGCCAAGAAAGAAAAGCTAGGTATTGTATTAGAAGGGAGCCAATGGGAAGAAGAACTACACGCACGATGGAATGAATTGGATTCACTGACCGATTCTGTTCAGAGGGAACGTATTGCCCAAAAAGGTAAGCAAATGTTCAGCAATGAACGCTTTGCGGAACTTCTTCCCCCCCTATACTCGACTCTTTCTGAGGTGTGAATTTTTCACGTCTCCGTCGAACACCAATGATTTGATAGCTTTACGAGTCATCGATTTCCTACGCGGAGCCCTGCCGTTCTGCAGGGCTTATGGTGCCCTGAAGTATAAAAAAAACTAAAATTCCGCTAACTATTTGCCGAATAAAGGATTAGACTCAAATAGAAGATGCCAAGATAGAGACAGTGCGGTCAATGGAAAGAAGACGAGGCAAGTTTAACAGAAAGGGTAGCAAATTTAATTTCAGATCTCCAGACTTCTTGACAATATTGGACTTGTTCTCTAGACTGGCGTTTGAACTCAGATGAAGGAAGGTCTGTTGTGATCAAGTTAGATATCATCAATCAGGTGGTTGAACGAACCGGCATTCCCAGAGCGAAAGCAGAGCTTGCTGTTGACACCGTCTTTGATGCGATGAAAGTTGCATTGAAGGGCGAAGATCGTATTGAACTTCGCGGGTTCGGCGTCTTCACGATCAAACCTCGCAAAACCGGGATTGGTAGAAACCCCCGAACCGGTGAAGAAGTTTCTATTCCTCCTGGGAAAGCTGTGAGGTTTAAACCGGGCAAGGATTTGCAGTCGGTTTGATCTCGTTTAGATTCAGTCGTTGCAACACCTCTTTGTAGAGTTTACGCCTGCCGAAACAATCCTGCTATTCAAGAGGCGAGTTAAGAGCTCGCCTTTTTTAGTTCGATTTTTTTCTTTCCATGCCCGACATTCCCCAGTCTCCTCTTGATGGATTTGAACCCTTGGTTCAGACACACCCGGTAACTTTGTTTGAGCCATTGTATCGTCCGAAATACAAGTTAAGTCTTTTGCTTTTCGTTATTACGGTAATTTCGACTCTATCAGTGGGGGCAGAGTACAACTACTATTACAGAATCAACGGGCCGAGTAATGAAGTCATTGGCGGGTTGGGGCATCTGATGAAGCAGCCTTCCATGCTTCTGAGCGGTTTCCCATTTACCCTCACTTTGCTCGGGTTCTTGATGGCCCACGAAATGGGCCATTATCTCGCCTGCCAATACTATGGGATTCGCGCAACCCTGCCGTATTTCATTCCTTTTCCGAATCTTATCGGGACCTTAGGAGCATTTATTCGAATTCGCTCGCAATTTGAAAATCGAAAGGCTCTCTTTGACGTCGGGATCGCAGGACCAATTGCCGGATTCGTCGTAGCCGTTCCTGCTTTGATCATGTCACTTCCTTTTTCAAAAGTGACCCCTATGAAACCCGGATTTTCGTATTTTCTGTTCGGTGAGTCCCTCATGTTTAAGTTTGTGGCGCGGATTTTCGGGCTGCATTTCCCGGCGGGTATGGACATCAATTATCACCCGGTTGCGTTTGCTGCCTTAGTTGGTTTTTTTGCCACCGCACTAAACCTTTTGCCGGTCGGTCAACTAGATGGCGGGCACATCATTTACGCTTTGTTTGGGCGCCGACATCGTCTGATATCCAAACTTTTTGTGTTTGGGGCGATTCCGGTATTGATGTTCTTTTGGACCGCTTGGCTCATGTGGGCTGTTATCCCTTTGGTTTTGGGAATCAACCATCCGCCGACTATGGATGATGAAGCTCCTCTCGGGACCATGCGCAAGGTAGTCGCTGTGCTGGGATTCATCATCTTTCTCCTCAGTTTTTCTCCCACCCCAATTCGAATGATTTGATTTTTCTTCACATCAGGTCGATGGGATCAATGTCGATTTGCAGCCGTCTAAAATCGATTCCTTGCTTTTCACCCTTGTGCCAGGCTTCGTTGCAGCAGCGCTTTGAGAGTCTGGCGGTTTCTTGCTTTGATGAGGATCTGGTAGCGATGCTCGTTCTTCAGCCTTGCTAACGGAGAGAGGGCCGGCCCGAGAATTCGAGTGTCGGCCGTCACGAGGCCGGATAAGACCTCAGCGAAGCTATTAATAAGCCTGACCGCTCGATCCAGGTTGCGGTCGCGAGACAAAATATTCGCCATGGCCGTAAACGGCGGGTAGTGCATCAGTTTTCGGAACTTGAGTTCTTTTTCGAAGAACCCTTCATAGTCATGCTTTCGGACAAATTGCAGGCAGTAATGTTCCGGGAAGTAGGTTTGAATCAAGACCTGTCCCGTGAGCTCGCCACGGCCAGCCCGTCCTGACATCTGTGTAAATAATTGAAAGGTGCGCTCGGCGCTTCGAAAATCGGGTAATGAGAGCATACTGTCTGCCGAAAGAATTCCCACCAGCGTGACCTGATGAAAATCGTGTCCTTTCGAAATCATCTGCGTTCCGGTCAGAATATCAATTTCTCCAGTCTGCACTTGCCGCAGGATCTTCAGATGGGCATTCTTCTTCCGCGCGGTATCTCGATCCAAGCGGGCAATTCGAGCCTGTGGGAAGATTTTATCCAAGATCACTTCAATCTTTTCTGTGCCCTCTCCCAGAAAATAGAGATGCTCACTGCCACAAGCCGAACAATTGCCTGGAACAGCTTGTTCGTAGGAACAATAGTGACATACCAGACCATTCTTAGATTGATGATAAGTGAGGGTGATGCTGCAATTCCGGCAGCGAATACTCTGTCCACAATGCCGGCAGAGAACGCTCGCCGAATACCCTCTCCGGTTGAGGAGTACGAGAGTCTGCTCCTTTCGCGCCAGTCGTGCTTGGATCTGCTCTTTGAGAACACTGGAGAGAGTTGGCTTTTTCCCTCCGGTCTTGAACTCTTCTCGCATATCCACTAGGGTGACATCTGGAAGAGGGCGG
Source organism: uncultured Acidimicrobiia bacterium (assembly GCA_963810905.1). Taxonomy (GTDB): domain Bacteria; phylum Acidobacteriota; class Terriglobia; order Versatilivoradales; family Versatilivoraceae; genus CAWBAT01. The sequence continues at coordinate 222,637 of CAWEPG010000003.1, forward strand.
TCTTGAACCCGTGACGCTAGTCGGAGGTATTGATATTTTCCGTTCTTCGCATTGTAAAAAGTTTCAACGGATGGAGTCGCGGACCCTAAGATAACAACAGCATTTTCTTGCTTTCCTCGCACCAAAGCCGTATCCCGCCCGTTATAACGTGGACTCTCATGCTGCTTGAACGAGGGGTCATGTTCTTCGTCCACAACAATGAGGCCAATATTGTGGAGCGGAGCAAAAACGGCCGAGCGGGTTCCGATCACAACCTTGGCTTCTCCTCGACGTATCCTCCACCACTCATCAAATCGCTCGCCATCCGACAATCCACTGTGAAGAATTGCCGAGGCACTTTTCAAGCGCCCACGAAACTCCTGGGCTACCCGGGGAGTGAGCCCGATTTCCGGCATCAATATCAGACAAGTTTTCCCCATTGCCAGCGACTGCTCAATGAGTGTCAAGTAAATTTCAGTCTTTCCACTTCCGGTCACGCCGTGGAGAAGCCAGGAGGAAAAAGAGGCAGCTTGCAGAGCCTTGCTCAGTTCTGCAATGGCAGCTCTTTGCTCGATGGTGTGTTCAGGCGCAACGGAGAATGACGGCTGGCCGATCTCTCGATAGGGGTCACGCTGAAGACGTTCTGAGCTGATTCGAATCAGGCCCTTTTTCTCCAAGGTGCTGACGGTTGACCGAGAAACCTTTAGCTGAGCGAGTAACTCGGTAAGAGCCATCGGCTCTTTTCTATTCTGGAGGCACTCCAAAACTTCTAGCTGCCTGGCGCTGAGCTTCAATGCCTTCGGATTGGCAATATCCGAAGGGACCAGAGAGACCAGGCGCTGCGTCTTTTCTGAACAGCTGCTTGGGCTGAAGGAATGGTCTATCGTCACCCATTGTTTTGAAACAAGTTTGATGAGCAGTCGATCGACCGATGCAATCCCGGTTTCTTTTTTGAGCTCAAGTGGAGTCAGCGATTTCTTCTGTGCGAGAATCCTGAGAACTTGTGTTTCTTGTTCATTAAGAGTGGATGCTCCATCAGCCTCGGCAACTTCTTCTCCTAGAGGCGTGATTGTCATGCGTTTCTGGCTTTTGAGACTGCCCCCCGGCGGCAAACAAGCCTTAAGGACCTCTCCTAAAGAGGCAAAATAGTATTCCGCAATCCATTGGCTGAGTTTAAACAAACTAGCCGGGATTACCGGAACAGGGTCAACGACTTTGAGAATATCCTTGATGGCGACACTACTCTGGATTTCTGCGGGAAGCTGAGCGTGAGCTTTCACCACAAACGCCATCATCTTCCGGTTTTGAAAAGGGACGAGGACTCTTTGGGCGGGTTGAGCCGATATCAAAGATTTCTTGCTCGCATCGGTAGTAAAAGGTCCGATGAAGTGGTAACGGCAGGGCTACTTCGAGGAACATGCCTTATTGGTTTTTGAGCTTAGGAATGGCTGATTAAGGGATCACAGCTTTGATTTTCGCCTGGCAAATGGTTGCCTGAACATTTTTCCTGCAGCCGCTTCATGCCAGCTTTCATGAATTTTCATTATGGCCCTGTCAATAGGCTGGCTCAAGGGATTTCTGCTCGGCCGTTAGTCGAGATGCGGTTTAGCAAATTATCGGCTGACGTGTCCCCCCGACTGAGCTCGCGAGAGTTAACGTGGCCTTCAGTATTTGTGATAGGATTTGCATGGCGTTCTTTCCCGGTTAAGAGCGCGTAGTGAGCATCATCAACAGGAATCACCTCAGTCCTTTGTCCAAGAGCATTCGTTCCAATAGTCGCAATTTTTTCACACGAATAGTACGAAACAAAACGCAGTAAAACCAAAAAGTCAAATCTTTGGTTGAATCGAAAGACCTGGCCTCAGCGCCTGCATTCAATCCGAAGACATGTGTACTGCGCCTGTCTTCTCCATCCGGCCGGACCACTGGAAATGTCACTCCTGTAAATAACCCAAGGAGGAACTTAATGAATTCATTTGCGATCAAAAAATGGATTGTGGCAGTCAGCTTGTTCGGAATGCTTTCGGTGAGCTCTGAATGCCTGGCCGCAGGGACAGGGGTATTCAATGTAAAAGACTATGGTGCAACTGGGATGAGATCTGATGATGCCCGCGCAGCGATTCAGAAAGCAATTGAGGGCTGTGCTATCGCAGGCGGCGGGATGGTCTACCTTCCCCCCGGAGAGTACACCTCTGGAACCATTCATCTGCGCAGTCACGTCCGCCTTCACATCGAGGCGGGCGCTACACTCTTCGCCTCTCAGGACCCAAAGGCCTTCAACGGCGAACCCCTTCCTTCGAAGGCCGCGTTGATCTTCGGCGAAGACTTGGAGGACGTTTCGATCGAGGGACGAGGGACGGTGAACGGCCGGGCCGAGTATGAATGGCGCTCCGATGACATTGAAGACGTCTTTCTCCGCACATCCAAACAACTAATGCTCGCCCAAGGCAAATCCATCCTTCGACCTTTCCCGAAAGGCCATCCCGGCCGCACAGTTTACCCTCATCTGGTTTGGTTGGGGCGGAGCAAGGACATCCACATCACAGGACTGTCGTTCATTGATTCGCCGAGCTGGACGATGGCATTCCACGCCTGTGAACAGATCGTGATCGATGGCATTTTCATGCACACGAAATTGGATGAAGCTGTCTGGGCGGATGGCATTGATCTCGACGGCTGCAAAGATGCGCACATTGCTAACAGCACCATCGAGACTGGAGATGATTGCATTGTCTTGATCTCCGGTGATTTCTGGGGCCCGGCGCGCATCTGCGAAAACGTCACTGTCACCAATTGTCGCCTCTCTTCTTCCGCCAACGCCATCAAGTTCAGTGAAGGCAACATCAAGGGAGTCCGTAATGTTGTCGTGGACAACTGCGTCATCTCGGATGATAGCTCGGGCTTCGCCTTCCTGGTCTCTGACGGCGGCTTTGTGAGTGACGTTCTTATATCCAATATCACCATGGACCTGCGGCGCTTTGGCTGGTATTACGGCCAGGGCGGACCGATGGGATTCGTAGTAAGACGGCGCAACGAATGGACGGGCCAGCCAATCCAGAAGGAAGGCCCTTTTCCGGGTACGATTCGCAATGTGGTCATCCGGAACCTCATCGTTCACGCCAAAGGGGGCTGCCACATTGAAGGGCACCCCTCCAGTTGGATCGACGGACTGACCCTCGAAAACCTAAAGCTCTTCATCGCAACCGATCCGAATGCCCCATTCGACCGGATGACGAACGCAATGCTATTCCGGTGGGTAAAGAACTTGAAGCTCAAAGATATTGAAATTCAATGGGAAAAGCCTGCTTCGGAAAAATGGCAGAGCGCACTTTATTTGGAAGACGTCCAGGGGCTCGGCATTGATGGCTTTGCGGGCGGCCAAGCCTGGCCCGAGCGAGATGAACCCGCCGTGGTCTTCAAAAACGTCTCAGACGCCATCGTCCGCAACTCCCGCTCAGCAAAAGGGACAAAAGTGTTCCTCCGGATATCGGGTGAAGAGAGCCACGATATCGTTTTGGATGCCAACGATTTCAGAAACGCCAAAATCCCGTATCAAAGCGATCAGGGTGTGAAATGCAACACCATCCAGGCAATCCACAACATCGGGCCGTAAGACCGAGGACCGCCCCTGCCAGACCACTAGAAATATTACCCCTGTCAAAAGCCCGAGGAGGAATCCAATGAATTCATTTGTGATCAAAAAATGGATTGTAGCAGTCAGCTTCTTCGGAATGCTTGCGGCAAGCTCAGAGTGCCTGGCCGCAGGGACAACGGTATTCAATGTGAAAGACTATGGTGCGACCGGGAAGAGATCTGACGATGCCCGTGCAGCAATTCAGAAAGCGATTGATGCATGTGCTGCCGCCGGGGGAGGGATGGTTTATCTTCCCCCCGGAGAATACATTTCGGGAACTATTCATCTGCGCAGTCACGTTCGTCTTCACATCGAAGCGGGATCGCGGCTCATCGCTTCGCCGGACCCCATGGTCTACGACTACGGGCAGATTCCCTCGAAGGCGGCTTTAATTTACGGGGAAGATCTCGAAAACATCTCGATCGAAGGGCGAGGCATTGTCGACGGCCAAGCTGAGTACGAATGGCGGCCAGACGACTTCGAACGCGGCTACAACCACAAGATCATGATGGAGAAACTTGGCAAGTCGCTGATGCGTTCCTTTCCCAAAAGTTTCCCCCAGCGCGAAGTTTTTCCTCACCTGGTGTGGCTGGGAAAATGTAAGGATGCGCAAATCAGCGGACTGACGTTTCTGCATTCGCCCAGTTGGACAATGGCCCTCTATGCTTGCGAACGAATGGTCATTGACGGGCTTTATATCTATACGAGCCTCAAGGAGGCGGTTTGGGCGGATGGCATCGATATGGACGGCTGCAAAGACATCCGAATCGCCAATTGCCGTATTGAGACGGGGGATGATTGTATCATTTTTATCTCCACGGACTCCTGGGGGCCGGCGCGCCTTTGCGAGAATATTACCGTCACCAATTGCATTCTGTCTTCGGCCTCTGCGGCCGTCAAGTTCAGCGAAGGCAACAAGCTCGGAATCCGGAATATTGCGATCGACAACTGCGTAATCTACGATACCAATCGTGGATTTGTTTTAACCACGACGATGGGGGGGACCATTGCTGACGTCGTGATCTCCAACCTCACCATGGATCTACACCGCTACGAGTGGTTCTGGGACGGTGACGGCCAACCGTTCTATTTCCGCATCACGCGGCTCAGTGAGTGGAATCAAGAGCCCCCCAAGGCCGGTGAAGCGCCTCCAGGATCGATTCACAATGTCATGATCCACAACGTGATCGCCCACGTTCAAGGGGGCTCTTTGATTGCCGGTCATCCGGAAAGCTGGCTGGATGGCGTGACCCTCGAAAACGTGAAGCTGTTCCTTTCAACCGATCCCAGCTGCCCCGTACGAACTGACCACACACGCACTAGATTTTCGCTGGGTGAAGAATCTCAATCTGAAGGACATCGAAGTCAATTGGGAGAAACCTGTCGCTGACCAGTGGGAAAGCGCACTGTCATTCGAGGGTGTCAACAGACTTACGGTCGACGGATTCTCCGGCCGCCCGGCATGGCCGGAGCGTGACGCACCCGCCGTGGGATTCGAAAAATGTCACCGATGCCATCGTCCGCAATTCTCAGGCACTTGATGGCACGAAGACATTTCTGAAAGTAGCAGGAAAGGAAAGTGGAGGGATCTATCTTTTGGGGAACGACCTGCGCAAGGCCAAGATTGATTCCACGCTCGGTAAGGAGGTCACTGCTAATGCCGTGGGGACGGTGGGCAACATCCCGACTAAGTAACGCCGCACCGCGCGCGTTCATCGAGCGTGCGGGAGGACAGCGGTCCGACTCACAGGGTGGCGCATACATGTGTTTTTTTGCATGTCCGCGTCAGTCGTTAACCGAAATACCTGGCCTCAGTGACTACATCCTTTTCGAAAGCATGCAAACTTCGCATGTGAGCTCCAACCGGCCGGATTGGGGAACCTCCACAGTTGAGCTATGAAGCCGCTTCAAGGCCTCATCTTCAGCTGGCGTCGGCCTTAGCGGCTATCGTACCAGGCGCCAACTGATCCAGCAGCGCACGGACCTTCTTCATGTCTTCCCAGACATCACGTTTGGCTTCGGGGTTCCGCAATAGGTAGGAGGGATGAAAGGTGGGCATGACCTTGGTTCCCAAACAATCATGGAAGCGTCCGCGCAGCCGGCCGATTGGGGCTTTAGTCTGCAGAATTGTTTGAGCCGCCGCAGCTCCCAAGCAGCAAATCACGGTTGGCCGGATGGATTCCAGTTGACGGAGCAAGAAAGGAGAGCAGGCCGCAACTTCATCCGGTTCCGGAAATCGATTGTTGGGAGGGCGACATTTGACTACGTTGCAGATATAGACCTGGTCCCGGGTGAGGCGAATGGCTTCAATGATTTTCGTCAAGAGCTGTCCGGCCCTGCCGACAAATGGGAGCCCTTCCAGATCTTCGTCCGCTCCCGGACCTTCTCCCACGAAGACGAGACGCGCCTTGGAATCCCCTGATCCGAAAACGATATTCGTTCGCGTGGAGCAGAGTTTGCACCGCTTGCAGTCTCCCAGGTCTGTCCGGATTTCTTCCAGAGTCTCTTGCTTCCCCGAAGTTAGAGATGAAAAGGTAAAGAGAGACGGACCAGTCTCGCGAATTTCCCGAGATTTTTCTTTGGAATCCGGATCCAGTGTCTTGGGTGTCATTAAATGAGAAGAGAGGGACGATTCGATAACAGGAACTTCGGGCTCAGAGGATTCCGGAGACTCTGTCAGCCCTGGTTTTTGAACGTTGAGGCCGTCGATTCCAAGCTCCCGGTAATACTCAAGCCGCGCCTTGAGTTGATCGAGATAGAATTGTTGGGATTCCTCAGCCACGTTGTTGCTTGAATTCGACAATCTTGTCCAAGATAAGATGAGCAATTTTTGATTTGGGAAGCTTATCGGAGTTGAAACCGCCGCCCTCCCTGGTCAGGATAGTCACAATATTCGTGTCCACATCAAATCCCGCCCCTTCTTGAGTGACATCATTTAAGACCAAGAGATCTAATTTCTTGGCCGACAATTTCTTCCTGGCATTCTCCAGCGTATCATCGGTCTCGGCTGCAAATCCGACGATAATCTGGTCCTTCTTCTGCCGGCTCAGTTCAGCAAGAATATCGACCGTGGGGACTAACTCAAGAGTCATGGAATGCGCTGATTTCTTGATCTTCCCTGTCGCCTTGTTCTTGGGCCGAAAATCTGACACGGCCGCGGCTTTGATTAGAATGCTGGCTCGCGGAAACTCTCGCGAGACCGCTTCGCGCATTTGTTCAGCGCTACGGACGGCGATGAATTCGACATTCTCAGGCGGCTGTAGGTGCGTCGGGCCGCTGACCAGGATGGTCTTCGCTCCTCGCGACTTAGCGGCTCTGGCAATTTCGTATCCCATTTTCCCCGAGGAGCGATTCGTGATGTATCGCACCGGATCAATCTCCTCGCAAGTGGGGCCGGCTGTAACCAATACCGTTTCACCTGCCAGATCCTGCGCCGGAGAACCGAGGGCAACGACGGTTTCAACGATACGCTCCAGGGCTGCCAGACGACCTATGCCGATGATCCCTTCTGCCAGATAGCCTTCCTCTGGGGGAATGATCGTGACTTTAAGGGAGCGAAGCTTTTCCAGATTCGCCTGGACAGCGGCATGGTGCCACATATTGACGTTCATCGCCGGGGCTAGAACGACCGGTGAAGTCACCGCCAGATAAAGAGTTGAGAGCAGATCGTCGGCAATTCCGTTGGCAAATTTTGCAATGATATTCGCCGTGGCAGGAGCCACCAGAAAAAGATCCGCCGAACGGGCCAGGTGGATATGATCGATCGCCACTTGAAGTCCCGCTTCGGAATCTTCATCCGGGAAAGTATGAGTATAAACACGATTCTTACTGAGCGCCGCCAGAGTGGTTGCCGTGACAAATTTCCGGGCATTTTCAGTCAGTACAACAGTGACATCACAACCTTGTTTTTGCAACAGCCGGACCAATTCTGCCGATTTGTAGGCTGCAACCCCTCCACTCACTCCCAGTAGCACTCTCATAGTGACCCCAGGTCTCAGGTCGACCGGCAAAGAAATTAGTGCCCTTTACTTCCTTTCTGGCCCTTCTTTTTTGCCGGTATAGGACCTATTTTGACTTCGTATTCCACCAAACCTCGCGATACCTCTTCTTGAGCCACTTGGGTCATTTTCCGTCCTGGCAACTCAATCAAGGGCAGAGCTCCTGCTTGGAGCTGGCGAGTCCGTCTTGCTGCAATAATCACAAACCGGTATTTGCTGTCAATTTTTCCTATATTGCGAATCAAGTTATGTACCTCCAAAGGTTTGAATGATGGATTGAATCCGATGCGTCATGCGGCCTTTCCGGCACCGTTCGGCCAGGACGATGCTGCGCATCGATTCCATCGCCTGGGAAAATTCGTCATTAATGATGACGTAGTCATAGTTCTCGTATTGATAAATTTCTTTTTCTGAGGCCCACTGGAGCCGCTTCTGTATGGTTTCGGGATTATCCTGTTGGCGGTGTTCCAGTCGTTTTCGAAGCACTTCGTAGGAGGGTGGCATGATGAAGATGGAAACCACTTCGGGAATCTTTTTTCGTACTTGAGCAGCTCCCGCGGTATCAATATCAAGCAGGATATCCTTCCCCTTTTCCACAACCTCTTCCAGAGACTCACGGGCTGTTCCGTAATAGTGATCAAAAACCTTAGCGTATTCAACAAACTTATCCTCTTCAATCATCTTTTCAAAAACCATTCGATCGATAAAATGATACTCTTTTCCAGTTAACTCCTGCCCACGTGGCTTCCGAGTTGTGTAAGAAACAGAGAATACCAGGTTTGAAACAAGCTGAATCAAGCCCTTGACAAGGGTCGATTTCCCTGCCCCTGATGGTGCTGAAACAATAAAAACTTTCCCTCGCTCCACGATTTTTCTGCCTTTGAACCCTGGCTTATTCTACATTTTGAATCTGTTCGCGGATCTTTTCGACATCCGTCTTTATGCCAATGGCCGCAGTGGCGATCTCCAGACCATTCCCGGTGATTCCCGTCGTCTTGGAAAGGATGGTATTGGCCTCCCGATTCATCTCTTGAGACAGAAAATCCAGAGTTTTCCCAACCTCCTCCCCATTCCGGACCATCTCGGCAAACTGGCTCGTGTGGCTGTGGAGGCGAGTCATCTCTTCCGTGATATCACTCCGCTCAACATAGAGGGCCGCTTCTTGAGCAATCCGGTTGGACTCCAGTGATACACCGCGTAGGAGTTCCGTCAGACGGGTCCTTAGCCTTTCCTGGTAAGCCTCCAAAGTTCCTTCCATGAGATTGCTAATCTTGCTGACTTTTTCTTGAATGGATGCCAATCGGCCAAGAATATCCGCTTCCAATTGATGTCCTTCCTCAATCCGCATTTGTTCGAGATTCCCCACTGCTGCTTCGGTTGCATTCTCAATCGTCTTTCCCAAAGCACTGGAGGCATCTTCTTTGATGGTCATTGCCTCAAGATTCAGCATTCCAGGGATACGCAAGAGTTGAATCAAATCAATTTCTCCGGAAAGTCCATATTCTTTTCTGAGCTTCTCCATTGCCCCGAGGTAGGCACGAAGGAGCGTTTCATTTATGGAAACGTCTGACACTTGATTTTGTTCAAGAGTGACCATTACATCCAGCCGTCCGCGCTTGATTCGCGCCTGGACGAGCTTCTTGATCTTAATTTCAAAACTAGCCAATTCGATTGGCAACCGGATATGAATGTCCAGGAAACGATGGTTGACAGCACGGATTTCAGCGGTGCACACAAATCGTCCATCTTCGAAACGCCCACGTCCAAAACCCGTCATGCTCTTGATCACAGTCTAAGGCTCCTGGTGGAAGATCCATTCCTTCACCCATGGCTCTATCCAACGTTATGCAACCCTGAGCCGGCATAGGGTTCCCGGGCTGCTATTGTTGCGGATGCGCCCCAATTCATCGATTTGACGGCGCACTCTAACTGCTGGACTCCTCCAAATGATTGGAGCGTTTATCGTTGAGACGCATCAGACAAGCAGAGAATCCCCATCTCTGCGATTAACAAGAACTGTCCGCTTCCCTTCAACTTACCCAGGCAGAGTCCAAATCGGCAAATTGCAAATCATGCAGCCGACGATAAATTCCCCCTCGCTCTACCAAGTCAGCATGGGTACCAACCTCACTGATCTGGCCTTGATCAATCACAATGATTTTATCTGCCTGCCGGACTGTCGAGAGGCGGTGCGCAATGACAAAAACGGTTCTCCCTTTGATGAGGTTGGAGAGAGCCTTCTGCACCAAAATTTCAGATTCTGAATCGAGGGAGGAAGTCGCTTCGTCAAGGATCAATATGGGGGAATTCTTGAGAATGGCGCGCGCAATAGCAATCCTCTGGCGCTGTCCCCCGGAAAGTTTCTGCCCGCGTTCGCCGATCACCGATTCGTACCCATTCGGGAGTTGTTGGATGAACTCGTGGGCCAGGGCGGCATTGGCCGCCTCAATCATTTCTTCCTCGCTCACCTGATCTCTTCCGTAACAGATATTGTTGCGGACCGTATCATTAAAAAGCACCGTTTCCTGCGTGACCATCCCAATAAGGGCTCGCAAAGAACTCAATGAAACATCGCGAATATCAATCCCATCAAAGAGAATTCGACCTGAAGTGGGATCGAAAAATCGCGGGATTAAATTCGCTAAGGTAGTTTTCCCTGAGCCACTGGATCCTACCAGGGCAATCACTTGTCCTGAAGCGACACAGAGGTCGACATTTTTCAGGACCGGCAGATCGCTATCACTATAGTTGAAGCTGACATCGCGAAATTCTATTTCATCCCGGAATCCCTTCAAAGCGGGAGCTCCGGGTTTCTCAGAAGACGTCCGGTCTCTCACCCATGATCTCAAAAACTTTACTTGAAGCTCCAATCGCTTGCTGGAAGGAGTTGTAGATCCCACTGATGCGTCGAACCGGGTCATACAACCCCACCAATGCAGTTAGAAAAACCCCAAACATGCCAGGAGTCAGGTGAGAACGCGAGACCTGGTTCTGGATGTAATAGAAGAGACCCACAATGGTAATCGCTCCAACCAGCTCCATGTAAGGAGACGTGATGGCATGCATCCTGGCCCAACTGAGATTAATCCTGGCTAGTCGCCGAGTAGCTGTTTTAAACTTGTTGTATTCAAACCCTTCCATTCCGAAAGCTTTGACGATCCGGTGGCCAACAATCGTCTCCTGGAGGATATTCGTGATCTCCTCCATCTTGTCCTGGCTGGAACGGCTGGTCTTCTGGATCTTTCTCCCCAAGATATTTGGATGGATAAATGATTAGAGGCGCCAGAGTGAGGGAAATCAAGGCGAGTCGCCAATCGATGGCGAAGACCAGGTAAAGGAAGACCAAAAGGGTGAGCCCCTGCTTTAAGGCGTCAGCCAAAGTGGTCGAACAAGCAAATTGGATTCGTTCGATGTCGTTCGTAATCCTAGAGATAAGCTGGCCAGTGGAATGGGTATGAAAAAAACTTGAGGACTGATGAATGACCCGGTAATAGACGGCATTCCTCAGATCCATCACCACACCCTGGCCTAAATAGCTCAGAAGATAAGTCGAGAAGTATTCCGTCAGCCCTTTGATCAATGTCGCACCCACGATCATCAATCCAATTGCAATCGCCAACGGGAGATGTGGAAAGGGGTTGATCTGGTCAAGATAAACCTTTCCTTTTAGAAAAGGAGATTTCGGAAGCAGTTCGATGCGGGCAGAACTTGTGGAGAGGGTTAATAAATTATCAATAATTGGGCGAACTAGCAGAGCACGTAGGCCTTCAAGAGATGCGGTGGCTCCCATGAGAACCAAGGCAAAAAGCAACACATAAAGGTAAGGTTTTATGAAGCGAGCAATTCCCCATGATTTCAGCATTCTTATGGTTCTCAACTGGCGAAACCCTGCACCCCGAGCGCGAAAGTATCCGCTTTTGGCTGAATTGTCAAGGTTAGTGGGGTCGGAGCTACCATTCAGCAGGTTCGTGTTGAGTAGAAAAAAAAGGAAATGGGGGCGGGTTCACCAACCCCTCAGTTGGGGTTGCCTGGACATCAATCCCGGAACTCAATGTAAAAACTAGTGATTAGAAGTAACAGCTTGTCTGAGATGGTTTTTACTCAGTTTCGCAATTGAGTTTCAAATATGATAGTTAGTAAATGGCTGTATGAAATTCTTGAGAATATTAAGTAAATTTCCGAGCGGAAAGCTTAATGGCTGCTGCCGACAGTTCTGGGACCTCAAAAATTCGCCGTTATCCATGTCCGGGTTGTTCCGCCGAGTTGCTGTTTGAACCGAAAGAAGGCTGCCTCACGTGTCCGTATTGCGGCCGCAAGGAAGAGATTCCGGCCAATGCAAGCGAAGTTCAAGAAAGATCATACCTCGATTATCTGAATCTGAATCCCGCACAACTCAAGGCGAACGAGACCGGTGCTTTGGAAGTCCAGTGCAGCAGTTGTGGAGCCAGTGTCTCCTTTACGCCGCCTGTTGTCGCGGGAAAATGTGATTTCTGCGCGTCGCCGATTGTGGCCCAACCGTCTGTTCCAAGCCCCATCCTAGCCCCGAATCAATTTTACCCTTCAGCTTCCCCCAAGCACGTGCCTCTGAGGCTTTTAAATCCTGGCTGGGATCCCGATGGTTTGCACCCAATGCTTTAGTCCGTCTTGCCCGACAGGAAGGAGTCAGTGGAATCTACCTGCCATTTTGGACTTTCGATGCTCATACTCTCAGCCATTACGCAGGAGAACGCGGAGAATATTATTGGGAGACAGAAACCTACCAGGGCAGGGATGAGCAGGGGAGAAATGTGACCAAGACTCGCCAGGTAAGAAAGACACTCTGGCATCCTGCATCTGGTCAAGTTGAACGCTGGTTTGACGACGTGCTCATACCAGCCACACGTTCGATTCCTTCCGCGCGGATAAAATCTCTGGAACCTTGGGACCTCAATGAGTTGAAACCGTATCAGCCGGCCTATCTTTCCGGATTTAAGGCACAGCGTTATCAAATCGATCCCAAAGAAGGCTTTGAGGATGCAAAACAATTCATGGCCTTACAAATCACGGGTGATATCCGACAGGACATTGGCGGTGACGAGCAAAGGATCCACCAAGTCGCAACGGCCTATTCAGCGATCACCTTCAAACACCTGCTCCTGCCCGTTTGGATCAGCGCCTACCGTTTCCAAGACAGGGTTTATCAGGTGGTCGTGAACGCCAGGACAGGGGAGGTTCAGGGGGATCGTCCGTACAGTCTACTGAAGATCTCTGCCTTTGTGGTGTTTCTGATCTTAATTTTCTTGCTAATGATATTACTTTCTCAACAGCGGTAGGCTCCCGGAGAACTCAGTCATGAAAATACACCTTATTATTACACTGACCACTTGGGTATTTGCTTCACTTTGGAGTTTGTCGATGGGTATCCAGGCGGGAGAAGTCCGCTACGAGATTCTCCTCAAGGGGGGCACAGTCATTGACCCTCAGAATGGTGTGAACGGAAAACGTGATATTGCGATTTTGAATGGGAAAGTCGCCGCGGTTGCGGAAACCATTTCTGCGTCAGACGCTCAAAAAGTGATCGACGTCACTGGACTGTATGTGACACCGGGTCTGGTTGATATCCATACCCACCTCTATGCCACTTCTGGATTCAGAGATGCCTGGGCTGGAGATAACAGTGTCCTGCCGGACGGATTTAGTTTTCGTACTGGCGTGACGACCATGGTCGATGCAGGCAGTTCCGGGTGGCGAAATTTTGAGGATTTTCGAAACCGAGTGATTGATCGTGCCAAAACGAGAGTGTTTGCTTTGTTGAATATCGTGGGTTTAGGAATGGTCAGCGACAGCATTGAACAAAACATTCAGGATATGGAACCCCAGGCTACCGCTGATATGGCCAGGAAACACAGTGACGTTATCGTAGGCATCAAAACGGCCCATTACCATGGACCAGACTGGACTCCAGTCGAGCGAGCCGTCGAAACAGGGACTCTGGTCAATCTTCCTGTCATGGTGGATTTCGGGTATTTCCGACAAGAACGGCCCTTCTTCCGCCTGGTCACCGAAAAATTGCGCCCTGGAGATATCGCCACCCACATTTACCGAGGTCCTGTCCCCTATGTGGACAACAATGGACAAATCTATGCGTATTTGGAGAAAGCCAGGAAGCAGGGAATCAAGTTTGACGTTGGACATGGGGGCGGAAGTTTCGTGTTCCGAAATGCCGCTGCCAGCGTTCATCTCGGATTCTTCCCCGATTCCATTTCCACGGACCTTCATACCGGAAGCATGAATGCCGGGATGATGGATATGGTCACCACGATGTCAAAAATGCTGGTGTTGGGCGTTCCGCTTGTTGAAGTGATTCGCGAGTCCACTATAAACCCTGCAATGATGATTCATCACCCTGAACTCGGGAATTTGTCGGTAGGACAGATTGCCGATATCGCTGTGTTGAACCTAATGACCGGTCATTTCGGCTATGTGGATTCTTTTGGCGGCAAAGTGGAAGGAACCGAACGGCTTAATTGTGAAATGACCCTCAAAGGCGGAAAGATCGTTTGGGATTGGAATGGCCGGGGAGCGCGAGACTACCGTCAGCTCGATGAGAAGTACGGGATTCCGGAAACCGATCAGCTCGTCCTGCCAAGCCCGTGACGCAAGAGCCAGCCTTGACTGTTGATCAGGGGTTGGCTTTCGACGGGGGTGGGCCGCATGTAACTACCGTCGCTCAGCATGATCCGAGCCTTGAGATTGTCCGTCAGATAAACCGCAAGGACTTCCTCTCTCAAATATTGGACGAGCCTAGGACTCTCAATAGGAAAAAGAACCTCAACCCGGTGATTCAGATTACGCGGCATCAGGTCGGCGCTGCCCAAATAGATCTCCTCATCCCCACCGTTGCGAAAATAAAAAATCCGGCTATGTTCCAGAAAGCGTCCAACAATACTCCGTACCCGGATATTCTCGCTAATTCCTTCAAGGCCCGGCCGCAAAGAGCAGATCCCGCGAACAATCAAGTCAATTTGCACACCCGCCTGGGAAGCCTGGTAGAGCAAGCGAATCATGGATGTATCCATTAATGAATTCATCTTGAAGATCAGCCTCCCTTGCCGTCCCTGCTGTTGATGGCGGATTTCCCGGCGAATGAGGCTCTCCAAGCGATCGCGTAAGTTAATGGGAGCAACCAGCAGCTTTCGATAGTTGGTCTTAGCCGAATAGCCGGTGAGGTAATTAAACAAGTCTGTAGCATCCGCTCCGAGTTCTTCGTCACAGATAAAATATCCCAAGTCCGTATAGAGCTGGGCAGTCACCTGATTGTAATTTCCTGTGGCGAGATGAACATAACGGCGGATATTATTTCCCTCGCGGCGAACGACGAGGGCAATCTTGGAGTGGGTTTTCAAGCCAAGCAAGCCATACACCACGTGTACTCCCTCACGCTCCAGTGCACGGGCCCAGTGAATATTGCTTTCCTCGTCAAATCGCGCTTTCAACTCTACGAGGGCGGCTACTTGTTTCCCATTTTCCTGAGCTTTTAAGAGTGCTTCGACGATGGGTGAATTCCGCCCGATGCGATACAGCGTCATTTTGATTGCCAGTACGTCATCATCAATTGCGGCTGCCTGGAGAAAATCGACCACGGGAGTAAAAGAGTCGAACGGGTGGTGTAAAAGAATGGGTTCACGCCGGATGCACGAAAAAAATTCATTCGGATCGACACAATGATCTAACCCCTGCGGAATTACGGGGAGAAACGACACCTCCTTTAAATCGTAGCGGGCCAACTGGTACAAGCTCATCAAACGACTGATCCCCAAAGGACCATCGACAGCGTATACATCTCCTACGCTAATTTCGAGGTTGCTCATCAGGAGTTCCAAGATATGGGCAGGCATAGACTTGTTGACTGTCAGCCGAACAACCGTACCAAAACGCCTCTGTCGGACGCTTTCTTCGATGGTCTCAAGAAGGTCGTCAGCCTCAAGCTCCTGGATGACCATGTCTGCGTTGCGAGTAACACGAAATGGATGCACTTCCAGTATGTCCATCCCGGGGAACAGAGCTTTTAGATTTGCGGTAATGACCTGGTCAAGCCACACGAAGGAGTGGCACTTCGGACCTTGCAAGTTGAGTTCCCTCTCTTCCACACAATTTTGAAGGGGAACTAACTGAGGCAAGGTTCCGGGAACTTTGACGCGAGCAAAATGTTCTTCTCCAGCCCGGTCGCGGATGAGTATGCCCAGATTCAAGCTGAGGTTTGAAATGTGAGGGAACGGACGTCCCGGATCAAATGCCAGGGGGGTCAGTACTGGAAAGACTGTTTCTTGAAAATATCGGTCAACTTCAGCCTTTTGATCCTGATTCAGATTGCCATACTCCAAAACGTAGACCCCGGCTTTTTGAAGCGCTGGAAGAAGTTCCTCAACCAGGCACTTTCGCGAGCGCTCAATGATTCTCAAAGCCAGATTGCGAACCGCCACCAGTTGAGCCGAAGGAGTGAGACCATCCGGAGAGATGTCATGAACCCCGGCGTCGATCTGCTGTTTTAAGCCGGCGACCCGAACCATGAAAAACTCGTCGAGATTTGACCCGACGATAGACATGAACTTAATCCGCTCGAGAAGCGGATTGCGTGGGTCTTCAGCCTCTTCCAAGACCCGAACTTGAAACTCCAACAAACTGAGTTCTCGGTTGATAAAATAGCTGGGATTCTCTAAGTCGATTTCCGCATTCTGATCGAGATTGACAGGCTGCATTAGAAGCTCCCTGCGCCTTGGGATTAAACGAAACGTCTATTTTACATGAACCCCGCAGAAAAGAGGAAAATAACAATTTCCAAGATGAGGAGCACACACTGAAAATCAGGGTCAATATATTTAGGCCACTAGAGTTTATGTTTGAACGGCTCCATAACGGAGCAGGAACCTCTGGGGTCGACCAGTGGACCTAACTTATTCATTCGACAATCAATCCATTTACTGACCGACAGAAAATGGCTTCCTTTTGGAGCGTGAGGCTGAAGTTACGACTGAAAAAGGTCAGTTCTATTCTGCCAATCGTTTCGCCACCGCTGAGCATGGGGGGATCTCATATTGATGCTCCATACCATTTTTCGAAGGAAGGAAACACCCTTGATGCTGTACCGCTGGAAAGACTGATGGGACCTGGAGTGGTGATAGTTGTCTCATCCCAACGTGGACACAACCCGGATTTTCAAATCCAGATCGAAGACCTGAAAACTTGGGAAAAGAATTATGGCCAAATCCAGTCAGTCTTCAGACGTTTTGCTACTCGTAGTGAAGAGCTTCCACGGGATTGAGACGAGCCGCTTTGAGGGCTGGCCAGAGCCCAGACGCGAGTCCGACGATGGTCAGCGTGGAGAAAGCTAAAATGAAAGAATGTAAATCCATCAGAAGATAAATATCTCCCTGTCGGCTGGTGTCTTCAAAGAGCTCACTTAGGAAAGGAATGGAACCTATCCAACGGGCCATTAAGGCAGCCAGAATATAACCTAGTAGCCCCCCAATAAAGCTCATCGCCAAAGCTTCACTCAAAAATTGCATCCTAATCTGCCAGCGCTTCGCCCCCAGCGCTTTCAATAAACCGATCTCACGCGTGCGCTCCTGGACTGTAAAGAGCATGATATTCATGATCCCTACGCCAGCAACTGCCAGAGTGAAAAATCCTACCAGAATAAGAAGGACTTTGGTGGCAGTACTCAGTCCATTGACGATTCCCAACACCATACTGAATTTTCGGACAAAAAGGGCCTTGTCGTCAGCGGGATTGAACTTATGAATTTCGGCAAGGATATTGATGACCTGTCGCGTGGCCTTTTCCTCCATCATGCCATTGACGGGCTGAAAGACCAGGACACTGTTGTAGCGAATATCCGTAAGAATTCCCATGACATTGATCGGGATCAGGGCACAAATGTCGTCTTGGGTAAAATAATTCGAAATGGCAATCTTCTTCTTCAGGACTCCGATGACCGTGAAGCGGATTCCATTGATAAAAACATCTTCACCGATGGCTGGAGAACGACTGAAGAGCTTCCTCCTCAAATCGTACCCTAGTACAACAACGCGTCGCATGGCAGCCAAGTCATCCGCATTTAAGAAACGCCCTTCCCCCATGAACATGCCTCGAATGACTCCATATTCATGATTTACGGCTCGGATTCCCGCACTCGAAATCCGGTCTCCCCAGCGAAGCTGCATATGATCGAAGACTTCAGGGCTAACTTTTTTTACCAAGGTGGCCCGTTGTCGAATACTCTCAACGTCTTCTGGTGTCGTCCGAATGATTCTCCCGGACCTCGAGCCTCCGGCCTGAAGAGAGGTCTGTCCATTCCAGATCACGACGACATAATCGCCGAAGTAACTCAGCCCAAGATTCATGGCTCTTTGAAATCCGTCTCCGTAGGCAATCAGCAGGATAAAAGAGGCAATTCCCCAAGCGACTCCAAGAATGGTCATCAGGGAGCGTTTTCGATAAACATTTAAGTTCCAAAGGGCCTTTTTCACGATCTCCGAAAGCATCTATTCGTACCTCAGGGCCTCTACGGGATCCAATAGGGAAGCGATGAAGGCAGGGTAAATGCTGGAAAGAACTCCGACCAGGATTAAGAATCCAAAAGCCAAAAGTCCTAGCCCTGGTGTGACGATCATTCCCGCAAAGAAATCGATTTTCACTGATTGGTTGATGAGCCAACAGAGTCCCCATCCCATGCCTAAGCCAGCCAGCCCCGCGACGAGGGTGAGAGTTAAAGACTCCAAAAAGAACTGCGCCAGAATTTTGCGACTTGTCGCCCCCAAAGCTTTTCGGATGCCGATTTCCCTGGTTCGCTCGGTCACGGAAAGCAGCATGATGTTCATGACACCAATCCCACCAAGGATTAAGGTGATGACAGCCACAGCCCCCAAAAAAATTTGTCCTGTGGAAAAAAGTTGGTGGATAAATTTCGCCTGCTTCACAGTATTCCAAATTTGAAGGGCGTCTTTATCGAGAGGATCAAAGTTTTTGGCCTCGGCCAGAATTTTTCGCACTTGTAGTTCGGCCGCTTCTCCCAGCGTTTCTTCTAAGGGTTGCACAATTAGATTGGAGAGTTGAAACTTCCCCTCTGGAGCATTTAGCAACGGGAAATCATGGGCAAGCGAGTAGAAAGGGATGAAAATCTTCATGTTGTCTGGTCCATTGTAGTCACTGTTCTGGTCCTTATGGATCAATTCACCGATCACCAGGTACGGAAAACCTTCAATCCAGATGGACTCCCCCAAGGCCGGACGTTTGTTGAACAGTTGTTTCCTCACTTCTTCTCCCAGGATGCAAACCCGCTGGGCAGTTTGATTGTCTCCCTCATGGAGACGCCTCCCGCCGCTTTGGACAATCAATCGTACGCATCTGCATATAGTCAGGAAAGACTCCCTGAACGTCGAAGGTACCTTCATTCAACCTGGAGCGGACGGAAAGATTGCGTTCGATTTCAGGACTGAGCCGGCGAAGATAGGTCGCCTTCTGTTTCAACAGGAAATAGTCATCCAGAGTCAGGAAGATACTTTTGCCGGCGCGAGTCCCAGAGCCTGTCTTGCTAGTCATCCCTCCCCAGACGATAAGGATATTTTGCCCCAGGCTTTTTGCCTTGATGCGTTGCGCAACCCACATTCCCTCTCCGCCGGCAGTCATCAGTATCAGGCAGACCAATCCCCAGGCAATCCCGAACATGGTCAAGAAGCTTCGGGTTTTATTGGCGGTTAAAGTGATCCAAGTTTGCTTGAGAAGTTCCATCGCGTTTCCGCCCCAAAGAAATACCGGAGGATCCTTCCTCCCACTTGAAACTGTGAAAATACCCACCCTTTGACATAATTTATTTGAAACCCTTATAGGCTTGGGGCTGTATCAAGGGCCTACGCGCCCAGGGCGTTCCTCAAGATTCATATTTTCTCTTGCCTGGTGGATTAGTAATGCACAATTACTGCAATACGACTGGATCCCCTTCCTTCAATCCTTCCAGCAATTCGGCGCGAGCCCCATTGGAAAGTCCCAACTTCACGGGTAGTTGACGGCGTCCGTTACGAGTCGAGGAATCTGGCACTTCAATAAAGGTCTGTCTTTTTTCGTTATAAATGATCGAATTTTCTGGAACCAACAAGACATTCTGGTGTTCTTCGAGAACGATCTCAGCATTGGCGCTCATATTCACACGCAGGAGATCGATGTCGTTTAGCACCGAAATCCGGACTTCAAAGCGGGTCACATTGTCTTTCTCGACGCCCATCGGGGCAATCCTATAGACCTTTCCTTGGAACCAGCGATTCTTGTAAGCGTCAACTGTGATACGGACAGGTTGGCCCACTTTCACCAAACCAATATCGGTCTCATCAACCTTGCCTTTGACATAGACCTCCTGGACATCCCCCAGCGTCATGATGAGGGTGGCATAGGAGCCGAGCTGCAGGATCGCAGAGACAGCATCTCCTACCTCGACTTCCCGGCTCAGCACGACGCCGTCTATAGGGGAGCGAATGGAAGCGTACTTAAGATTTTCTTCGGCTCGTTCAACCATCGCCTGGGCCTGTAGGATTTCCGCTTTCGCCTTATGCCTAGATTGTCGGACTTGCTCCAGTTCGGCTTCCTTGACGGTAACTTCGGCATCCAGAGATTTCTTGGTGGTTTCGGTGGATTTGAGACGTTGTTCGATGCTGTCCAGTTCCGAACGCGGGATGAGGCCTTGATTGAATAGCTCTTTCCGCCGCCGGTATTCTTTGATCATGTACTCATGATCTTTATTTTCAGCTTCGAGCTGAGCTTTGTTGAGACTCGCCCGGAGAGTTTTCTCCTGGGATTCGATTTCCTGGAGTTTTCCTTCAGCAGCACTCAGAATAGCCCTGGACTCATTGAGCTGAGGTTCAAGAATTTCCTTATCGAGTTCCAAAAGAAGTTGGCCTGCTTTAACCCTATCGCCTACATTCACATAGAGGTATTTGATGATTCCGCTGGCCTTAGATTTGATTTCCACTTTAGAGAGCGGCTCAATCTTTCCCGTAGCCACAACGGACCTGGCAATTGCTCCTTTCTCCACTTTGGCCAGCTTTTCAGGAGAAATGGACTTGTCAACCTTGAAAAGCGCTGCAAAAACCCAATAACCACCCCCAAGAATGAGGAGGAATACAACACCCAGGAAAGTTAAGGTGAAAATCCTCTTCTTCGCCAAAGATTACCTCCAGTAAAAGAAACAATTGCCTCCCCGTCACCATTACAATACGAGAGATGGGCTGGAGTTGTTCGATGCATTTCCGACCCTATCGAGTCATTGTAAGCGAGGCCTAACTATCCTGGGGAGATTCACGATTCCGGAGCATTTCCACAGCCTTTTTTAGATCGTAAGGCTCATTTACCCCGATACTTTGCAACCTTAAACTGCGCCTGCCGTTAAATGGTTTTTTCTTTATAATGTTTCTCTTGACAAGGGGCAGCCGAATCGATTACTTTTTCTACTTTGCACACTGGGCGATTGTGTCCCTTTTATAGAGGATTCGTATGTCAACCTATTTTCCCAAGGGCGGAGAGATCAGCCACAAATGGTTCGTCGTGGATGCTCAGGATCAAGTCCTTGGCCGTCTGGCAACTCATGTCGCCAATATTCTGTCCGGGAAATTGAACCCTAGCTGGGTTCCGTTTATGGATACAGGGGATCACGTCATCGTGATCAATGCGGAAAAAGTGAAATTGACCGGGAAAAAATTAAATCAAAAGCAATATTACCATTACAGCGGTTATCCTGGCGGAATGAAATCCACTTCTGCCCGAGAGATGAAAGCTAAGAGGGCTGACCGGATGGTTGAACAGGCTATTAAGGGTATGCTGCCGAAGAATAAGCTTGGTCGGGCCATGGCCTCGAAGCTAAAGGTTTACGTTGGAGATTCTCATCCCCATCAGGCACAACAGCCGATGGTTTCTGTTATTCATTGATCTTGTGGGGGGAAATTAGGCGTGGTCGCACTCGTTCAATATTATGGTACAGGCAGGCGTAAATCGGCAACAGCGAGAGTTTACCTGCGTCCTGGAAAAGGCAGTTTTGTGGTTAATGATCGCCAGTTTGAAGGCTATTTTAAGAATGAAGCGCTCCGGATGGTCATTAATCAACCGTTTCAACTGACAGAGACTTCGGACAAATTTGACATTCTGGTAAAGGTGGGTGGAGGTGGCCCCTCCGGACAAGCAGGAGCGGTCCGCTTGGGAATTTCCAGGGCACTTCAGGAATACAACTTGGAACTCCGGAAGAAGCTCAAGAAAGCCGGTTTCCTGACCCGCGATTCGCGCATTAAAGAGCGCAAGAAATACGGGCAGAAAGGCGCCCGCAAGAAATTCCAGTTCTCCAAGCGTTAAAGTAGAGAGGCGCGACGGTCGAATCGTCTTCCTCCAAATTTTGGGACAATCTTAATATTTAAGGATTTCCGGGAGGTTTGTTTGGCATCTGTATCGATGAAGGAATTACTGGAGGCTGGTGTTCATTTTGGACACCAGACCAAGCGCTGGAATCCGAAAATGAAGGAATACATTTTTGGAGAGCGGAATGGGATCTACATCATTGATTTACAGAAAACGCTTCGCATGTTCAAGGAAGCGACTCGATTCGTTACTGAGTGTACCACCCAGGGCGGAAGAATCCTGTTTGTGGGGACCAAAAGACAGGCGCAAGAGGCAATTGCGGAAGAGGCTCAGCGTTGCGGAATGTATTTTGTCAATCAACGCTGGCTAGGCGGTTTGCTGACCAACTTTTCGACGATTCAGAAATCCATCAAACGTCTTCAGGAGCTGGAGGAGATGTCTCAGGATGGACGCTACCAGCTCTTATCTAAGAAAGAGGTATCGCGGCTGGAACGCGAACGCAAGAGTTTGGAGAAGAATCTCTCAGGGATCAAGTCCATGGTCAAACTTCCCCAAATTGTGTTCATCGTGGATTCAAAAAATGAAGAGATTGCTGTGAAAGAAGCCAACCGGCTTGGGATCCCTGTAGTCGCGGTGGTCGACACCAACTGCGACCCCGACAACATTGATTATATCATCCCTGGGAATGATGATGCCTTAAGGGCGATTAAGCTATTTGTGTCAAAAATTGCCGATGCGGTGATTGAAGGCGCCGCGACCTTGAAGGATCGGGCGGCTGAAGACCAGGAAGGTGCTGGAGCGGTTTCGGAAACGAGTGCTTCCGGCACAACGGAGCCGAGAGGGAATGGTTCGAGCAGTAAAGAGGGTGTTGGTGCAGTTGGTGAACCAAGGATCAGTGTAGAAGCTCCGGAAGGAGCATCGGGAGGCTCGACCGGCCAACCGGGGCTAGGTACACTGCCCGCGACTTTAAGTTAACTCCTCAATTCCCCACTCGAAATACCTGTTTTAACTCAATTCCAACGCATTGTGTCGGGCAAGGCAAAGGCAATATCCTCCTCTTCCGTCCATGTCGGTGGAACTGACACCATAGCTCGGGCGTTCTCCATGATATCCCAACCTTTATAATTCACCCTTGTTTCGCGAAAAGGAGTTATTTTTTGATGGCAATTACTGCAGAACAGGTCAAGAAACTACGTGAGGCCACGGGGGCCGGTATGATGGAGTGCAAGAATGCCCTGGGTGAAAGCGGTGGAGATTTCGACAAAGCGGTCGTTATCCTGAGGAAAAAAGGCTTGGCAGCTGCAGCTAAGAAGGCAGAGCGTATCGCCTCTGACGGCATTGTCATGTCCTATCTGCACCCGGGTAGCAAGCTGGGTGTTCTGCTTGAACTCAACTGTGAAACCGACTTTGTGGCTAGAATGCCGGAGTTCCAGGACCTGGCCAGGGACCTGGCCATGCATATCGCCGCAATGGACCCCAAATATGTGCGCCGGGAAGATGTCCCCGAGGCTGTCATTGCCCAGGAACGGGAGATTCATCGCGAAAAGGCATTGAAATCGGGGAAACCCGCGAACGTGATCGAGAAAATTGTCGATGGGCAGCTTAACAAGTTTTTGGCGGAAGTTTGCGTCTATGAACAGCCTTTCGTAAAGAATGATACGTTAACGATCGGTCAGCTACTGACCGAAAAAGTCGCCACAATCAAGGAAAACATCAGTCTCCGAAGGTTTTCTCGGTTCAAGCTTGGAGAAGGCTTAGAAAAACGAACCGTAGATTTTGCCTCTGAGGTTGCCTCCCAAATCGGTTAACACATATGACCTCCCCCGTATATAAAAGGGTGCTTCTAAAGTTGAGTGGAGAAGCTCTGATGGGCAGCCAGGGATATGGAGTGGATCCTGCAGTGGCAGCCCGCGTTGCCGAAGAAATCAAAGAAGTCCACGGCTTGGGGGTCGAACTCGCCATTGTCATTGGTGGTGGGAATATATTCCGTGGTTTGTCGGCCACAGCGCAAGGAATGGACCGAGTTTCCGGAGATCTGATGGGCATGCTGGCAACTGTGATCAATGCAATTGCTCTGCAGGATGCTCTGGAAAAGATCTCGATCTATACGCGGGTCGTCTCGGCCATTGAAATGCGCGAAGTGGCAGAGCCCTATATTCGTCGCCGCGCTATTCGTCATCTGGAGAAACGACGCGTGGTGATTTTTGCCGCCGGCACAGGGAATCCCTATTTTTCGACAGATACGGCAGCTGCCTTGCGCGCCATGGAGATTAAGGCAGAAGTCATTCTCAAGGCCACCAAAGTCGACGGGATCTATGATGCAGACCCGGTCAAGGTAAAAACAGCCACTATGTTCACGGAGATTCGATATATTGACGTGCTGCGCCAGCAACTCAGCGTCATGGATACCACAGCCATTTCCCTCTGCATGGATAACAGCCTGCCTATCGTTGTTTTTAATCTTCTTCACCCCGGAAATATCAAGCGTGTCCTGTTAGGAGAAAAAATCGGAACGATTGTAAAGGTTTAATGACTATGACCAAGGAGCTTATTCAAAAGACAAAAGCCCGGATGGAAAAAGTTGCTGAAGATCTGCGGCGCGAACTGGCCTCGGTCAGGACGGGTCGTGCCAACATTTCGCTGCTCGACCATGTCAAGGTCGACTATTACGGCACGCCCACTCCTGTCAATCAGGTCGCGACGCTCGCGGTGCCGGAACCGACATTGATCACAGCCCAGCCTTGGGATGCTTCAATTTTAGCTGAAATTGAAAAAGCGATTCGATCCTCGGACCTCGGCCTCAATCCCAGTAATGACGGGAAAATTGTCCGGATTCCCATTCCGCCGCTTACTGAAGAAAGACGCAAGCAGCTGGCGAAACATATAGGGAAAGTGTTGGAAGACCATCGCACGGCGGTCCGCAATATCCGGCGAGACGAAAATGATGTCCTCAAAAAGATGCTCAAGGAAAAACAGATTTCTGAAGACGACGAACGAAAAGCGATAGAAGAAGTCCAGAAACTCACGGACCAGATGGTCGGTAAGGTTGAGGAGTTGGCTAAGAAGAAGGAAGAAGAGATTATGAAAGTGTAATTAAGATCAATTTTCAATTGACACCCATGCGGTCGTTTTGATACATTTCCAGGGTTTTTCGCCCAACGAAATCGGGCGGGGGTGGTTTTGGGAGTAAGTTCGTTGTTTCGAGGAGATTAAGTCTTGCCCACGTTTAACCAGCTGGTCAGAAGGGGTCGGGAAAAACCGAGATATAAAACGAGTAGTCCTGCGCTTCAGAGTTGCCCTCAAAAACGCGGGGTGTGTGTTCGTGTCTATACCTCGACGCCAAAGAAACCCAACTCGGCTCTTCGAAAAGTGGCTCGCGTCCGTCTAACCAACGGGATCGAAGTCACGACCTATATCCCGGGGATTGGTCATAATCTGCAGGAGCACTCCATCGTCCTCATCCGTGGTGGGCGCGTGAAGGACCTTCCTGGCGTTCGCTACCACGTGGTGCGAGGGACTTTGGATTCGGTAGGTGTCCAGAACCGAAAGAAAAGCCGGTCTAAGTACGGGACCAAGCGACCCAAATAGTTTTTCTCCCCACTGACACGAGTCTGAACTGATTGAAAACGCCCCAAGCAAGGCGTTCTCGAAAGGGTTGGTATTATGCCGCGAAAAGGGAATGTACCCAAACGCGAGGTTCTTCCGGATCCACTGTACAACAGTACGCTGGTATCCAAGTTCGTGAACTGCATCATGTGGGATGGCAAGAAAAGCACTGCGGAAAACATCTTCTACAAGTCTCTGGATATCATTCAGAAGAAAACCAGCGACGATCCTGTGAAGATTTTTAAGAAGGCAGTTGAAAATGTGAAGCCCGTCTTGGAAGTCAAGACCCGTCGTGTTGGCGGCGCCAACTATCAGGTTCCCGTCGAGGTCAATCCGAATCGCAGGATTTCCCTGTCGATTCGCTGGCTGGTTACTTTCTCGAGGGCTCGGAAGGAAAAATCCATGGAAGAGAAATTGGCCATGGAGTTGATTGACGCCTCTAACAACCGCGGCTCAGCGGTCAAGAAGCGGGAAGATGTTCACAAGATGGCCGAAGCCAACAAAGCGTTTGCTCACTATCGCTGGTAGATACCGGTTGTTCGTTAGATTTTTTCTTGATTCAATAAAATGGCACGCCTCACCCCCCTTAAATTTACAAGGAATATCGGAATCATGGCTCATATTGACGCCGGAAAGACAACGGCGACGGAGCGGATTCTCTACTACACCGGTATCACCCATAAGATCGGGGAAGTGCATGAAGGCACCGCCACTATGGACTGGATGGAGCAGGAACAGGAACGCGGCATCACGATCACGTCGGCAGCCACGACCTGTTTTTGGAAGGGGTATCGGATTAATATCATCGACACACCAGGCCACGTGGATTTTACCGCCGAAGTCGAGCGCAGTCTCCGGGTCCTGGACGGGGCCATCTGCTTACTGGGTTCGGTTGAAGGCGTTGAACCGCAAACGGAGACCGTGTGGCGACAAGGCGATAAATACCGGGTTCCACGAATTATTTTCATTAACAAGATGGATCGGGTAGGAGCTGATTTCTTCCGTTGCCTGGACATGGTCAAGAGTCGGTTAAGAGCGAATGCCGTGCCCGTTCAGCTTCCCCTGGGCAAAGAAGACACCTTTTCAGGAGTCATTGATCTGATGTCGATGAAGACTATCGTCTACAAAGACGACACGCTGGGGGCAATGTACCAGGTAGAGGACATTCCGGCTGATTCCCTCGACGAGGCCCAATTTTATCGTGAAAAGATGGTCGAATCGATTTGCGAACATGATGAGAAGCTGCTCGAAAAATACCTTGGACGGCGAAGAGACACAGGTGGACGAGCTCAAGGCGGCTCTCAGGCACGCGACCTTGAATTCGATTCTGACCCCGGTGTTCTGTGGAGCTGCTTTCAAGAATAAAGGCCTCCAGCCCCTCATGGATGGCGTCGTCGATTATCTCCCTTCCCCGCTTGACCTCCCTCCGGTAGTGGGCACAACCCCGGACGGCTCTCAAGAAGTTGTCCGCAAGGCCGATGACAGCGAGCCCTTTTGCAGCGTTGGTTTTCAAGATCATGACCGACCCTTTTGTTGGTCAACTCGCCTTCGTCAGAGTGTATTCAGGAATGCTGAAATCTGGATCCTATGTGTACAACTCTGCCAAGGGATCTCGGTGAGCGCGTTGGACGCCTGCTGCAGATGCATGCCAACAAGCGAGAAGAGATCAAAGACGTCTATGCGGGAGACATTGCTGCGGCGGTTGGTTTGAAGAATGTGACCACAGGCGACACTATCTGCAATGAAGAGCATCCAGTCATCCTCGAAGCTATCGATTTTCCGGTTCCCGTGATTTCGGTCGCGGTTGAGCCTAAGACCAAAGGCGATCAGGAAAAATTGGGGATGGCTCTCGGTAAACTGGCCCAGGAGGATCCTACCTTCAAGGTAGAAACCGATCAGGAAACCGGGCAAACGATCATCTCCGGGATGGGAGAACTTCATCTGGAGATTCTGGTCGACCGTATGTTTCGCGAGTTTGGAGTCAGCGCCAATGTAGGGAAACCTCAGGTCGCTTATCGCGAAACCATTCTCAAGAAGGCCGATGCCGAGGGTAAATTCATCCGCCAGACGGGTGGCCGAGGCCAGTATGGACATGTCAAGCTCACTGTGGAGCCCAACGAACCCGGCAAAGGCGTGGATTTTTTGAACAAGATTGTGGGTGGGGCGGTGCCAAAGGAGTACGTGAACGCCGTTGAGAAAGGGGTTCGTGAGGCACTGGAGACAGGAGTTCTGGCTGGTTATGAAGTCCAGGATGTCATCGTGACACTGTACGATGGGTCCTACCACGAGGTGGATTCCTCGGAAATGGCTTTTAAGATTGCTGGATCGATGGCGGTAAAAGAAGCCTGCCAAAGAGCAAAACCCGTATTGCTCGAGCCAATCATGAAAGTCGAAGCAGTCGTTCCCGAAGAGTTTATGGGCCCGGTGGTTGGAGATCTTAATTCACGTAGGGGTCGGATCGAAACGACGGAACCACGTGCAGGATCACAGGTTGTCACGGCTTACGTCCCGCTTTCCGACATGTTTGGCTATTCCACTGATCTCCGCTCCAAGACTCAAGGAAGAGCCACTTACTCGATGCATTTCTATCATTACGAACAGGCTCCGAAGTTGGTCAGTGACGAAATCGTGGCTCGAGTTCAAGGAAGGGTGTGACCCTCCCCTTGAATTCGGGAATCGCCCTTATTTGATAGAGAAAGGAAAGACACAGCGATGGCGAAGGAGAAATTTGATCGAAGCAAGCCCCACGTCAACATCGGGACGATCGGGCACATAGATCACGGGAAGACGACGCTGACGGCCGCGATCACGAAGGTATTGGGGAAGCACAACCCGAAGGTGCAGTTTCGGAGTTTTGATTCGATCGACAATGCGCCGGAGGAGAAGGAGCGGGGGATCACGATTGCGACGGCGCATGTGGAGTATGAGACGGGGAAGCGGCACTATGCGCACGTGGACTGTCCGGGGCACGCCGACTACATCAAGAACATGATCACGGGGGCGGCGCAGATGGACGGGGCGATCTTGGTGGTGGCGGCGACCGATGGGCCGATGCCGCAGACGCGGGAGCACATTTTGTTGGCCCGGCAGGTGGGGGTGCCCTACATCGTGGTGGCGATGAACAAGGTGGATGCGGTGGATGATCCGGAGTTATTGGATTTGGTGGAATTGGAAGTGCGGGAATTGCTGAAGAGCTACAAGTTTCCGGGGGATGAGATTCCGGTGGTACGGGTCTCGGCGCTGGGGGCGTTGAATGGGGAAGCGAAGTGGGAGAAGGCGTTGGAAGAGTTGATGGAAGCGGTGGACACGTATGTCCCGATCCCGCAGCGGGAGATCGACAAGCCGTTTTTGATGCCGATTGAAGACATTTTTTCGATCTCGGGACGAGGGACGGTGGTGACGGGGCGGGTGGATCGGGGGAAGGTGAAGGTAGGAGAAGAGATTGAGATTGTGGGGATCCGTCCGACGGTGAAGAAGGTGGTGACGGGTGTGGAGATGTTCAAGAAGTTGTTGGATGAAGGGGTGGCGGGAGACAACGTCGGGTTACTGTTACGCGGGACGGAGAAAGATGACGTGGAGCGCGGGCAGGTGATCGCCAAGACCGGGTCGATTACGCCGCACACGAAGTTCAAGGCGGAGACCTACATTTTGACGAAGGAAGAGGGGGGGCGGCACACGCCGTTTTTCAAGGGGTACCGGCCGCAGTTTTACTTTCGGACGACGGATGTGACGGGAGTGGCGACCTTGCCGGAGGGGACGGAGATGGTGATGCCGGGCGACAATGTGTCGTTGGAGATTGAGCTGATCTGCCCGATTGCCATGGAGAAAGGGTTGCGTTTTGCCATCCGCGAAGGGGGCCGCACGGTCGGCGCCGGCACCGTAACCGATATCATCCTGTAAGTTACAGTGCCATCATCTTCGGGACGATACCGTTTGCTTCTCTCAATTGTTTGACGACGCAGGTTGAGAATCCACTGATTTGGCGTGTCCCGTCGAACGCCAATATGCAAGACCAAGTAGGATTATTAAAACTATGCTGAATGAAAAAATAAGAATTCGATTGAAAGCTTACGACTATCGAGTGCTGGATCAATCTGCGTCGGAAATCGTCGATACGGCCAGGAGAACGGGTGCCCGTGTGGCAGGACCTATCCCTTTGCCTACCGTAAAGAACAAATACTGCGTCCTCCGTTCCCCGCATGTGGATAAGAAATCTCGAGAGCAATTTGAAATTCGCACCCACAAGAGACTCTTGGATATCCTCGAACCGACACCGCAGACCATCGATGCATTGATGAAGCTGGACTTGCCAGCCGGCGTCGATGTTGAGATCAAGGCCTACGGCAAGGAGCACAAGTAAATCGGAGCCGCACTTATGATTAATGGCATTCTGGGAAGGAAAATAGGGATGACGCAGTTATTTGACCCAAACGGTACTGTCACGCCCGCAACCGTCATTAAAGCAGGCCCTTGCGTGGTCGTTCAGAAGAAAACTGCGGCCAAAGACGGGTATGATGCCGTTCAGTTGGGACTCGTCGAATTTGTTAAAGAAAACCGCGTCAACCAAGCAATGAAAGGACACTTCAAGAAGGCCAATGTTCCGCCGGTTAAGTTTATCAAAGAATTTCGCTTGAAAGATCAAGCGAGTCCACCGCAGTCGGATCAAAGGTTTTGGTGAATCTCTTTTCTCCTAGCGATATGGTGGATGTCATCGGCATTAGCAAAGGGAAGGGATTTGCAGGCTTGATCAAGCGACACCATTTTGGCGGCGGTGCTGCGACTCACGGTTCCATGTTCCATCGGGCTCCTGGGTCGATTGGCTCTTCAGCATTCCCATCGAGAGTATTCAAAGGGATGAGGGCGGCCGGCCGCATGGGACAGGACCGGGTCACGATGCGGAATTTAGAGGTGATCGAAGTTGACGCAGAAAACAATATTCTGGTGGTCAGGGGCGCAGTTCCCGGCGCTAACGGCGGGTACTTATTGATTAAGAAGAAAAGTTGACCCCCAACTGGGGTGGGTGGGAACACGGCAGGACTCCTGAGTCCGTTCGGCGGCAAATTCCCTGTTGAATAAAAGGATATGACCATAAAGGCAAGCCAGGCGAAAACGCCATTTTTAAGAATTGGAAATTGAAGATGCCACAATTACAGATAAAAGATCTCAAGAATCAAGTGATCGGCAAGATCGAGCTCTATGACAGTGTCTTTGGATCAAAAGTCAATAAGAGTCTGCTCTTCGCTGCGGTAAAACATTATCTGGACAGTCTGAGACAAGGCACCCATGCCACCAAGAATCGGGGTGCTGTCAGTGGCGGTGGCAAGAAGCCCTGGAGGCAGAAAGGAACAGGTCGAGCAAGGGTTGGTAGCAGCCGTAACCCTATTTGGCGTCACGGCGGTGTCGCGCACGGACCGACACCCCGCTCTTATGCCTTCCACCTCCCCAAGAAAATGATTCAAGGGGCCCTCCGCTCTGCCCTGACTGAAAAATACAATGGGAATGCTATCGTAGTCGTTGACCAGTTCGCTCTTCCCTCACACAAAACTAAGGATTTCAGAAAAGTGCTCAATACCATTGATCTCAGCAAGAAGTTGCTGATCGTGGAGTCCGGTAAAAATGAAAACCTCGAGCGCGCCGCTGGAAATCTGGCTGATGTCAAGCTCGTGCAGAATAAAGACGTCAATGTTTATGACTTGCTAAAGTACGAGCAGGTCGTCTTCTCGAAGACTGCCATCCAGAGATTGCAGGAGACTCTAAATATATGAAGAACGTCTTCTGCGGTGGTTAAGCGGCCGATCATTACGGAAAAGGGATTGGACCAGAAAGAAGAAAACGGCACTCTTTGCTTTGAAGTCGATGTTCACGCCAATAAGGCGGAAGTCAAGGACGCTATTGAGAAGATTTTCAAGGTCAAAGTCGCCTCGGTAAAGACCATGAGCTTCCAGGGGAAGCAGCGTCGCCGAGGACGATTTGTTGGTTATAAATCCGATTGGAAGAAAGCTTACGTCCGGCTTAAGCCGGGTGAGAAGATGATTGACTACGCGGAGAATATCTAATATGGGTCTCAAGTCATTCAGGCCGATTACCCCCTCCTTGCGGTTTCAGACCGTTACGACTTTCGACGATATTACGAAAGCCCAACCGGAAAAAAGCCTTACGCAGCCGAAGTTGAGAACCGGGGGACGAAACAATATCGGGCGATTGACGGTACGGCATCGCGGGGGAGGTCACAAGAAGCTTTATCGCCTCATCGATTTCAAGCGTGACAAGATGGGAGTCCCTGCCAAGGTGGCAGCCATCGAGTATGATCCGAATCGGTCAGCCCGAATTGCGTTGCTGAACTATGCTGACGGCGAAAAGCGCTACATTACTTCAGCCGATTGGTTTGCAGGTTGGGGCCACGGTTGTTTCCGGCACCGATGCGGACATCCTCGTGGGCAACGCTCTACCCTTGAAGAATATTCCTCTGGGCACTACGATCCACAATCTCGAAATGCGCAAAGGGAAAGGCGCACAACTGGTTCGCTCGGCTGGAAGCGGAGCCCAATTGGTCGCTAAAGAAGGCGAATATGCTCAGGTAAAACTTCCTTCTGGCGAAGTTCGCAAAATTCACATTGAATGCATGGCAACGATTGGCCAAGTGGGCAATCTGGATCATTCCAACGTAAGTCTTGGAAAAGCCGGCCGGAAGCGCTGGCTGGGAATAAGACCGACCGTTCGTGGTGTCGCGATGAATCCAGTGGATCATCCACATGGTGGTGGAGAAGGCAAAACCTCGGGAGGACGTCATCCCGTGACCCCTTGGGGTCAGCCCACGCGTGGATTCAAGACTCGCAACAACAAGCGAACAAACAAAATGATCATCAGACGGATCAACTAGCTGATGCGGAGGAGAGGAGACATCGATGGCGCGTTCGGTTAAAAAAGGGGCTTTTGTAGATGATTTTCTGGCCAAAACCATCGAAGCCATGAATAAGAAGTTTGAGAAGAAGGTGCTCAAGACTTGGTCCCGGCGGTCGACGGTGATCCCGGAGATGGTGGGTCATACGCTCGCTGTTCATAACGGCAAGAAGTTTATTCCGGTCTACATCACCGAGAATATGGTTGGGCACAAACTCGGAGAGTTTTCTCCGACACGGATTTTCAAAGGGCACAGCTCCAAGGCAGCCTCCGAGAAAACCGCTTCTCCGGCACCAGCGCCTGCACCGAAGCCGAGTTAAATTATTGTCGTCAAGGGGTTTTTCTATGGAAGCTCATGCAACCGCAAAGTACATTCGGGGATCCGCCCAGAAAGCACGCCTGGTTATCGACCTGATCCGCGGGAAGAATGTTTCGGAAGCCTTGACTATCCTTCGCTACACCAAGAAGCGGATCTGTAGGGAAGTCGAGAAGGTACTCAAATCAGCAGTTGCGAATGCGGAGCAGAAGAATGAGGGACTCGATGTCGATAGTCTGGTGGTCAGCCAAGCTTACGTCAACGAAGGCCCGCGCATGAAACGGGTACGCCCCGCTCCGATGGGCCGCGCTTTTCGGATCCAGCGACGGATGAGTCACATTTCGATCCACGTTTCTGATCATTAGGGAGGACATTTTGGGACAGAAAGTTCACCCGTACGGTTTTCGATTAGGATTCAATAAAACTTGGAAGTCGCGTTGGTACGCCAAGAAGGATTACAGCACTTTGCTGCATGAGGATCTCCGGCTGAAAGCCGAGCTGAAAAAGCAGCTCGGGCACGCGGGTGTTTCGTTGATCGAGATTGAGCGGCCCGGAAATAAGATCCGCATTACGATTCACACCTCTCGCCCTGGAATCATTATTGGACGCAAAGGGTCCGAGATCGACAAACTGAAGGCCGACTTGCAGAAGCGCACAAATCGTGAAGTTTTCATCAACATCAATGAAATTCACAGGCCTGAGCTGGACGCCCAACTGGTGGCAGAGTCTATCGCTCTTCAACTGGAGAAACGAATCGCATTTCGCCGCGCCATGAGAAAGGCAGTCGATACATCTCTCAAATTCAACGCCAAAGGAATTAAAGTTTATTGTGCGGGCCGGCTGAACGGAGCTGAAATCGCGCGGACGGAATGGTATTTGCAGGGTCAGCTTCCCTTGCACACCTTACGGGCCGACATAGATTATGGATTTGCCGAAGCCAACACGACCTATGGCGTCATTGGCGTGAAAGTCTGGATCTATAAAGGGGAAGTCTTCCCATCCGCAGTCAAGAAGGTACCTTTGGGGAGCCGATTATAAGCCCGATCCTGGGTTAGGGAGATTCATTGCATGTTGATGCCGAAGAAAGTCAAATACCGCAAACAGCAGCGCGGTCGGATGAAGGGCAAGGCATGGCGGGGTTCAGACATTTCCTTTGGCGAATTTGGACTTAAGGCCATGGAGCCGGGATGGATTTCGGATCGCCAGATCGAGGCAGCGCGCGTCGCCATGACCCGCTTCATCAAGCGCGGAGGGAAAATTTGGGTCCGCTTGTTTCCGGATAAGCCTGTCACCAAAAAGCCGGCGGAAACACGCATGGGAAAGGGTAAAGGAGCTCCCGAATTCTGGGTGGCAGTCGTTCGTCCTGGCAAGATCCTTTTTGAGATGGAAGGCGTCAAGGAAGAAGTCGCTCGGGAAGCCATGCGTTTGGCAGCGAATAAGATTTCAATTCATACGAAGTTTATAACCCGCTTAACACAGGAATAGTCTCATGAAAGCAGAAAAGATCCGGGAGTTGTCTGATGAGGAATTGAAGTCTCGTCTGCAGGAATCACATGAAAATGTCTTCCGGTTGCGATTTCAGCTGGCGACCGGCCAGACTGAAGGACTGAGCAAACTTCGGTCTTTGCGGAAGGAGATCGCCCGGATGCAGACCATTGGTCAAGAGCGTAAGCTGAAAAGCACCCCCTCTGAGAAAAAAAAGCAGCCTAACGTCGCGAAAGCAGAATAATGGATATGGAGAATCAAAAAACACAGGAAACCCCCGCTCCTTCGAAGACCAAAGGGAAAACCATCAAAGTCGGAGTGGTCACAAGCAGCCGGATGAACAAGACTATTGTCGTCTCGGTCGAACGTCGAGTTCCCCACCCGCTGTATCGACGCATTGTCACCAAAACCTCAAAGTTCATGGCTCACGACGAGAAGAACGCCTGTGCCATCGGGGATACGGTGGCCATTGAGGAGACGAGACCCTTGAGCCGCCACAAACGCTGGCGCTTACAGTCGATCATTCGGAAGGCTAGCCAGGTTTAAGGTCTTAGGGGCGTACCTTGCAAGATTGAGGAGTAACTCACAATGATTCAGATGGGAACGGTCCTGGAAGTAGCAGATAACTCAGGGGCACGAAAGATCGCCT
The DNA here is from genome assembly GCA_963810905.1 of uncultured Acidimicrobiia bacterium. GTDB lineage: Bacteria > Acidobacteriota > Terriglobia > Versatilivoradales > Versatilivoraceae > CAWBAT01. Next base: position 257,577 of record CAWEPG010000003.1, read on the forward strand.
GTATATTGCCCCTAGGGGGCTCGACCGGCAGCAAGGCCTCGTTAGGCGATATTATTACGGCTGCCGTCAAGGAAGTCACCCCCGATGGGAACATCAAAAAGGGCAATGTCGTGCGAGCCGTCATTGTCAGAACGAGGAAAGAACATCGACGCCGAGATGGTTCGTACATCCGATTTGACCAGAACGCAGCCGTCTTGATCAATGAAGCCAACGAGCCCGTTGGCACCCGGGTTTTCGGGCCAGTCGCACGGGAATTGCGCGAAAAGCGGTTCGTTAAAATTATCTCACTTGCGCCGGAGGTCATTTAACGTGGCGGAGCCAGTTCCGATTCAACTTCGAAAGAACGATCAAGTAAAGGTGATCGCGGGGAAAGACGTCAGCAAGGTAGGTCGAGTTCTACGCGTTATCCGCGGCAAGAACCGAGTTATCGTGGAAGGGGTCAGTTTCCTCAAGCGCCATACCCGCGCAAACCCTTCCAAGAACATCAAGGGCGGAATCGTTGAGAAAGAAGGCGCTATTCACGTTTCAAACGTCATGATTGTCTGCGGCTCCTGCAATCATCCAACCCGAATCGGGCATAGCATCCTGGCCGATGGGAAAAAAATTCGCGTCTGTCGGAAATGCGGCAGTTCGTTAGATAAGTAAATCTGCCGGAGTGCAGCCAGAGTCAAGAGAGGTCGGACCGATGAGTCGTCTTAGGGAACGTTATCAAAAAGAGATCGTACCAGCCTTGGCGAAAGAGTATAGCTACAAGAATGTGATGGCTATTCCCAAGCTGGAAAAGATCGTCATCAACATCGGGATGGGGGAAGCCATTCAGAATTCGAAGTTACTCGATGCGGCAGTTGACGAACTTAGCCTGATTGCGGGGCAGCGTCCAGTGATTACACGGGCCAAGAAATCAATTGCCTCTTTCAAATTGCGTAAAGGGATGACCATCGGCTGCATGATCACTTTACGCGGCGAACGGATGTATGAATTTTTGGATCGGATGGTTAGTGTTGCCCTGCCCCGCGTCCGGGACTTCCGGGGTCTCTCAACGAAGTCTTTTGATGGAAGAGGAAACTATACGATTGGCCTTCGTGATCAGCTCATTTTCCCGGAGATCGATTACGCAAAGGTAAACAAGATTAAGGGGATGAACATCACGTTGGCCACTACAGCCAAAACGGATGATGAGGCAAGGACCCTGTTACGCCTTCTCGGAATTCCGTTTCGGAATTAATCAGTCACTTTATCTGAGGTTTTTATGGCGAGAACATCGCATATCGCAAAGTCCCGAAAGACACCAAAGTTCAAGGTGCGTCAGCATAATCGCTGTAAGCGTTGCGGCCGGCCTCGTGGTTTTCTGCGTAAGTTTGAACTTTGCCGGCTCTGTTTCCGACAGCTGGCCCTCCGAGGGGAATTACCTGGAGTCATTAAGTCAAGCTGGTAAGGTTGTTTCGACAATCGAACTGGACAGCTTGAAGGAGTCACTGAATACATGAGTCTTACTGATCCTATAGCAAATTATTTGACCCTCATTCGCAACGCCATCCAGGCGAAACATCAGAAGGTGGATATCCCGTCTTCCAAGCTACTGGTGGAAATTACCAAGCTGCTCAAAGAAGAAGGGTACATCACCAACTACAAAGTGACCGACGAAGGGAAGAGGTCGGTTCTCCGAGTTTACCTGAAGTACGGCAGCAAGGGAGAACGCGTGATTTCCGGACTTCAGCGTATCTCCCGGCCAGGATGCCGCGTGTATACGGCCAAGAAGACTATTCCCACCGTGCTCGGAGGAATGGGGATGAGCGTTTTGAGCACGCCGAAGGGGATACTTTCCGGCGCGCGAGCCCGCAAAGAAGGGCTGGGTGGAGAGGTTCTCTGCCACATTTGGTAGATGGATTTGAACACTGGAATAATGAGCGTTACTTAGGGTTGAAAAGGCCTTCAACCCTTAGAGGACGTCTTAAATCTTAATGACTGTTGGTATCCGGTTATGTCGAGAATAGGAAACAAGATAATCCCAATCCCTCAGAATGTGAAGGTTCAGATCTCGGGGAATCAAGTGGATGTTCAGGGCCCCAAGGGTAAGTTGTCAAATACTGTCCCGGACGGAATCCGTTTTGAATTGAAAGACGGTCAATTGATCGCCGTTCGAAGTGCGGAAACGAAACAGCAGAAAGCCTTACACGGGCTGGCACGGAGCTTGGTTGCAAACGCCGTCAAAGGCGTGACCGATGGATTTCAAAAGGAGTTGGAAATCGTGGGGATTGGCTACCGAGCCGAGGTCAGAGGAAAATCCGTTGTCTTCAGTCTGGGTTTCTCCCACCCCATTGATTTTCAAATCCCCTCGGGAATCAATATTGCCATAGAAAAACAGACTCGTTTGTTCATCTCAGGCATCGACAAGCAGAAGGTTGGGCAGACAGCGGCAACCATTCGGGCCTTGCGAAAACCTGATCCCTACAAGAACAAAGGGATTCGCTACGCTGGAGAGGTTCTTAAGAAGAAGGTCGGGAAGACTGGAGCTAAATAGTTCTTCATCGCGAGAAGACATTCGGAGGCAATAAGTCAGCATGGCCAAGCATTTTTCAAAAAACATCAAGCGACAGGCGGTCCATACCCGAATTCGCAAACGAATTCATGGAACTGCTGAACGCCCGCGTCTCAATGTTTATCGTTCGCTGACTCACATTTATGTCCAGCTCATTGACGATATGAAGGGGATTACACTGGCCTCAGCCTCTACCTTGGATAAAACGATCCGTGCCCAAAACAAGTCTGGAGGAAATATTGCCAGCGCCAAGGTTGTTGGGACAGAGATTGCCAAGAGGGCAAAGAGCCTGGGAATTGAAACCGTGGTTTATGATCGAGGCGGCTATCAGTATCACGGTCGTGTGAAGGCTCTGGCCGAAGCGGCCCGAGAAGCTGGCCTAAAATTCTAGATAAGAATACTTAAGTCTATGCAAACAAAAATCGACACGAGCACCCTCCAGTTGAAAGATCAGGTTGTCTCCATTAACCGAGTTACGAAGGTTGTAAAAGGAGGCAAGAACCTCAGTTTTAGCGCTTTAGTTGTCGTCGGTGATGAGAATGGAATCGTCGGCTACGGAAGCGGGAAGGCAAAGGAAGTCCCTCAAGCTATTCGGAAGGCTCTCGAAGCGGCCAAGAGAAATTTGATCAAGGTCCCCATTTTAGGGACTTCGATTCCTCATCAGGTTGTCGGGAGGTTCAGTTCTGGGCGTGTGCTATTGAAGCCTGCTCCTGAGGGGACTGGCGTAATCGCGGGCGGGCCTGTTCGTGCGGTGATCCAAGCTGCAGGGATTCTAAATGTTCTGACCAAATCCTTGGGCAGCCCCAACCCACATAATGTTGTGAAAGCGACCATTGATGGGCTCCAGCAATTGAGAGATGTCGCTGATGTGGCCCGTTTAAGGGGAAAAACCATTGAAGAGGTTTTGCATAAAACTGTATGAGCCCAAAAGCAGCCAAACGTAAACAGTTGAACATCAAGTTAGTGAAAAGCGGAATTAGCTGCCCTATGAAACAACGGGCGGTCATCCGTGGGCTGGGATTCCGACGATTGAACCAGGTCGTTACCCATCCCGATACGCCTGCAATTCGGGGCATGATCTTCAAGATTCTGCATCTGGTAGAGGTTGTGGAATAGTCAATGGACAGGAGTATGGCTTCATGATCGGACTAAATAACTTACGGCCATCCGCCGGCTCAACCCAACCGAAGAAACGGCGTGGGCAGGGAATGGGCTCTGGTCTTGGCAAAACGGCAGGTCGTGGATACAAGGGGCAAAAATCACGTTCCGGAGCCCGGTCCAAACGAGGGTTTGAAGGCGGACAGATGCCATTGCATCGTCGGCTTCCCAAGAGAGGGTTTACCAATATCTTCCGTAAGGAGTATGCAATTCTCAACCTCGATCGATTGAAGGAGTTTCCTGCTGGCTCCCACATTACACCGGACATACTCCTTGAAAAAGGGGTCATTCGAAAGATTCGTGATGGTGTGAAAATTCTAGGAGGCGGAGAACTTCAACATCCATTGAACATTGCAGCTCACCTGTTTAGTAAGAGTGCGCAGGAGAAGATCACCAAGGCGGGCGGGACGTTTGAGGTTCTCAAGTGATTGAAAGTCTTCGCAATATTTGGAGCATGCCCGATCTGAGGAAGCGGATCTTTTTTACGCTTGCTCTCCTGGCAGTCTACCGCGTGGGAGCCGTGATCCCAACACCGGGAATTAACACGGAAGTTCTCACCCGTTTTTTCGAGCAAAATCGCGGAACCGTATTTGGTTTTCTGGATTTGTTCTCAGGTGGGAATCTTCGACGTTTCACTATTTTCGCTCTGGGGATAACTCCTTACATCACCGCTTCCATCATTCTTCAACTCCTTACGGTCGTTTGGCCTTATCTTGAAAAACTGTCGAAGGAGGGAGAGCTAGGGCGAAAGAAAATCACCCAGTATACTCGCTATTTGACAGTTGTCTTGAGTCTGGTTCAGTCAATTGGAATTGCGGTGACGTTTCAGAATATGCCGGACCGCCTGGTTCTTAGCCCTGGACTCCACTTCGTAATCATGACCGCCTTAACCCTGACCACTGGAACGGCGTTCATCATGTGGCTAGGAGAACAAATCTCCGACCGCGGCATCGGCAATGGGATGTCCTTAATTATTTTTGCCGGGATTGTGGTGGGACTGCCTCATGCCACAGCTGAGATTTATTCTAAGCTCGCCACCCAACAATGGTCCCCTCTTGTTGTTATCTTGCTGTTGGCTATGATGGTAGTGGTTGTCGCCTTTATCGTGATGGTTGAACGCGCCCAGCGCAGAATCCCCGTGCAATATGCCAAACGTGTTGTGGGAAGAAAAGTGATGGGAGGCCAGTCCACCCACCTTCCATTGAAGGTCAACATCGGTGGAGTGATACCGGTTATTTTTGCTTCTTCTATTCTTGCCTTTCCGCAAACTTTTGGGTACCTGTTCCCCGGCAGCCGGTTCTTCCGGAATATGTCAGAAGCTCTGCGGATTGGGGAACCGTTGTGGAACTTGCTCTATATCACCGGAATTATCTTCTTTTGTTATTTCTATACCTCAATTGTTTTCAACCCCAACGAAGTAGCGGATAACATGAGGAAATACGGGGGCTTTATCCCAGGGATTCGCCCGGGCAAGAAAACGGCCGAGTATATTGAAACCATTCTCAACCGTATCACCTTTGCCGGCGCCATCTATCTCGCGATGATCGCAATTATTCCTGAATTTATGATCTCGGGCTTCCACGTTCATCACCTCCCTTTTGTTGGGCGTTACCTTGAGACGCTTCCGAGCTGGGTCTTGAACGGGATGGGTGTCCAATTTTACTTTGGAGGGACCTCCCTCCTGATTGTGGTGGGCGTTGCCATGGACACGGTGCAACAGGTTGAGGCGCAGTTGGTTATGCGGCACTACGATGGGTTCTTGGGACCGCGAGGCCGAAGAGTTCGAGGGAGAAAGGCGTAGCTTCGACAACCCAAAAGCCCTTGCCTGAACGGTAGACGCTTGAAAATAAACACAGTTCTGGCTTATACTGTGGTGTTTGACTCTTGTTTAGTCGGACGGATACGAGTAGAGAATTCGAATGTCAAAAGAAGAAGCCATAGAAGTGGTTGCAACCGTTTTGGAGCCTTTGCCAAATGCCATGTTCCGAGTGGAGCTTGAAAACAAGCATGTCGTTCTGGCTCACATCTCCGGGAAAATGAGAAAGAATTTTATCCGAATTCTTCCGGGCGATAAAGTTGCGGTTGAGCTTTCTCCCTACGATTTGACCCGGGGAAGAATCGTCTACCGCTACAAGTAAATTTATTCAGGATTAACCAATGAAAGTCAGGTCTTCCGTAAAAAAGATTTGTGATAAGTGCAAGGTCATCCATCGTCGTGGAGTTGTCAGGGTTATTTGCACAAATTCTAAGCACAAGCAGCGGCAGGGATAAATTGTTCCCTGACCACAGATTGAATGGACTGCGCCGGAGTTAGGGGGAAAAGTGGCACGTATTGTCGGAATTGATTTGCCGAGGGACAAGAGGGTAGAAGTTGGGCTGACATATATTCATGGGGTCGGCAGATCCCGTGCTTCCCGGATATGCCAGCTTGCTGCCATTAACGTTGATACTAAGGTTAGAGACTTGACTGAAGATGAAGTGACGAAAATTCGCCAGCTCATCGAAGATCAAGGGGCCGTCGAAGGAGACCTTCGTAAGGAAGTCTCGATGAATATCAAACGGTTAATGGAAATTGGCTCATACCGCGGGTTGCGCCACCGGAAAGGCTTGCCGGTTCGTGGCCAGAGAACCCACACCAACGCGAGAACTCGCAAGGGACCACGAAAGGGAGCTATTGCAGGAAAGAAGAAACCCACTGGGAAGACATAAGAGTTATTGAGGATTCCACGATAGAGGAGTCGGAGGGAAATGGCGAAGGCACCAACCAAGACCGGCAAGAAGAAGACATTCAAGAAGAAGGAAAAGCGGATTGTTTTGAATGGGAAGGTTTACATTCAAGCAACCTTCAATAATACGGTTGTGAGTATTACCGACACTCAAGGAAATTTGGTTTGCTGGTCAAGCGCCGGATCATTGGGATTCAAAGGATCGAGAAAAGGGACCCCATTCGCAGCCCAGCAGGCCTCTCAGTCAGCTGCTTCTCGGGCCCGCGAATGTGGTATGAAGACAATCGATGTTTTGGTCAAAGGGCCAGGGTCTGGTCGTGAGTCGGCAATCCGTGCGTTACAGAGTGCTGGGTTAGAAGTGAAATCCATCAGAGATGTCACCCCTATTCCCCATAACGGGTGCCGCCCCCCAAAACGACGGCGGGTTTAACGGTGTTGCGCGGTTTTTGATTCCGCGATCTTCATCAGAGAATGCGGTCATTTACGAGAGATTTTGATATTCAAATAAGAAAGCTAGTCGAACGGGAGGATTAATTTGGCAAGGTATCGAGAATCTGTTTGCCGATTATGCCGCCGAGAAGGCATGAAGTTATTTCTCAAAGGGGATCGTTGTTTTAAGGACTCTTGCGCCATCGAGAAACGAAATTTCACGCCCGGCCAACATGGGCAAGCTAGAAAATCCAAGATCGTTGGTTATGGTCTTCAGCTCCGTGAAAAACAAAAGGTTAAACGAATCTACGGACTTCTGGAAAATCAATTTCGCAATTATTTCGAGAAGGCGGCTGGGCAAAAGGGTGTGACCGGAGAACTGCTTTTGCAGATGCTTGAGCGGCGCCTTGACAACACCGTATACCGTTTGGGCTTTGCCTCTTCGCGGGCTCAAGGGCGGCAGTTAGTCGGCCACGGCCATGTGCGGGTGAATAACACAAAGGTAGACATTCCCTCTTTCCAGGTCAAGCCCGGCGACATTGTGTCAGTGGCAGAGAAAAGTCAGAAAATACCCACGGTCGTCAACGCAGTAGAGATGATTGGAAGCCGGGGCGTCCCAAGTTGGCTGGAACTCGATAGCACCAAATTCTCCGGAAAAGTTTTGGCCTTACCGAAGCGTGAGGATACCAATCTCCCAGTACAAGAGCGATTGATTGTTGAGCTTTATTCCAAGTAATGGATTTACATCTTAAGATTTTCGGAACAATGGGATTTTAATTTACCACATTGAATCTTGTCCTTAACGACAAGATCTTGGAGGCCGCTTTGTTTATGTTATGGAAAGGTTTTCAGAAACCCAAAAGACTCTCCATTGTTTCTGATGAGAACAACCGAAATTATGGTCAGTTTTCCGCCCAGCCATTTGAACGTGGGTTTGGAACAACGATCGGTAATGCCTTGCGTAGGGTTTTGTTGTCATCGATTGAAGGGGCAGCTGTCACCGCTCTCAAAGTTGAGGGCATTTTGCACGAGTTTTCTCCGATTCCGGGAGTCGTCGAGGACGCCACGGATATCATTCTCAATTTGAAGCAAGTACCCTTCCGCCTAAATTCCGAAGGCTTTAAGACAATTTATCTGGAATCAGACGGGCCAGGAATTTTGACGTCGGGCCAAATAAAGTCCGATGCTGATGTTGAGATTCTTGATAAAAGTGTTTATTTGGCAACCGTTAGCGAAGGGGGAAAGCTCTCCATTGAAATGCGACTGAAAAACGGGCGTGGCTACGTCTCTGCCGATAAGAACTTTGACGAAGATTTGTCGATTGGCTACATTCCGGTGGACTCGGTTCACTCCCCAGTTAAGAAAGTTAATTACACCATCGAACCGGCGCGTCTCGGGCAGACCACGGATTATGAAAAGTTAACACTGGATGTCTGGACCAATGGTTGCGTCACACCACAGGACTCGATTGGTTTTGCTGCCAAGCTTCTCAAAGACCATATGTCCATTTTCATCAATTTTGAGGAGCAGCCGGAAGCCCGAGAAGAAAAGCTCGAAAAACCGGCAGAATTGATTAACGAGAACCTCTCCAAATCGGTTGAGGAGCTGGAGCTCTCTGTACGTTCTTACAATTGCTTGAAAAATGCCAATATCAAGACGATTGGGGAACTGGTCCAAAAATCAGAATCAGAAATGCTGAAGACTAAGAATTTTGGCCGTAAATCGCTGAATGAGATCAAAGAGATTCTTGCGAGTATGGGTTTGAGCTTGGGGATGACTTTGGACGAGCGGGGCCAGCCCGTTGCGGCTTCAGTAAAGAGTGAATAAGGCTACCGTTTCTTCTTTCCGTGCCTGAGTCAAGTCGTCCAGAAAAGATAAAGGACGCGGACAGAAGCCGGCAGTTTACCCGTCTTGATTTTGTAAGGAGATATTGCCAATGCGACATCGGGTCCATGGTCGAAAGTTGGGGCGGCCGACTCCTCATCGCCGTGCTTTGTTAAGAAATCTGTGCACTTCACTCTTCGAGCATGAGAGAATTACCACCACCGTTGAGAAAGCTAAAGAACTGCGCCCGGTAGCTGAAAAGCTTATTACTTTGGGTAAAGATGGAGGGCTCCACGCCCGCCGACAGGCTGCGGCGCAACTCCTGAATGCAGCTGCCGTCAAAAAGCTCTTTGACATTATTGCTAACCGGTTTGCAGATCGTAACGGCGGCTATACACGGATTGTCAAATTGGATTATCGCAAAGGCGACGGAGCTGACCGGGCAGTCATCGAACTGCTGGGGAGTGAGCTCAGTGTCAAGAAAGCAGAGCGTACTGCCGTCGCTAAAGCAGCTGGCGAGAAGTCAAAATCGGAAAAATCCAAGGCCAAGCAGGGAGACGAAAAAGAGAAATAGGACTGGAGTGCCCTGTGTCAGTAGTATGTTTTACGTTTCCCAGGTTTCCGATCCCTATTAGAAGGCTGAGCCCCTTAAAGTCAGTCGTTACTAGAATCCCCAGCTCCTACTGGGGATTTTTTTTACCCTTTTCCCCGCTTAGACTGCGTCTTGAGATGCTGAGCCGAGCCAGCAGGCAGGTTTTATTTTGAGAATCCCGCACTCTTTAAAGAAACGTCAAGAAATATACAAAGGGCGCATTGTCAATTTGATCGTTGATGAAATTACAACGACAAATGGGATTGAGACAATCCGGGAAGTATTCCATCACCCCGGGGGGGCTGCAGTGGTACCTGTTCTCCCCAACGGGAAGATACTCCTGGTGAAACAGTTCCGCTATCCCATGCAGGAAATTCTCCTTGAATTACCCGCAGGAAAGATCGACCCTGGGGAAGCACCCGAAACGACTGCTGCTCGGGAGCTTGAGGAAGAGGTAGGTTATACCGCCGGCAGTCTAAAAAAGATAGCTGAATTTTACAGCACACCTGGATTTTGTGACGAAAAAATTCACCTTTATCTGGGTGAAGACCTCCGACCGTGCCAGGCTGGCGGAGACCATGATGAAGAACTCGAAGTTCTCTCTTTTACACTTCCAGAGCTATTGGAGCTGATTCGCAGCGCAAGAGATTAGCGACGCCAAAACAATCATTGGCATTCAATTTTTGGCTCTTCAGCGGAAGGGTGCCAAGCTGATGGCAATAGATCTTCAGTAGGCACAAAGGTTTCTTTCTTGAAAGGAGCGATTTTCCATGGCAGACCGTGGTGACGGGATCTTTTCGGAACTCTCAGATTTTCTGAATGAAGTCAATTGTCCGGAATGCGGCAAACTTTTAAAAGCCGCTCCGATCTGGGAATACGTGCTTCGCAGCGGCTACTCGTCCTGCAGCCATTGCTGGATGGTCTTTGCCTTGAAGCAAGGTGCCCAATTAGATGGGTTCAAATTGCGCGCAGAAGATCTAGAGAGAGTAGTGGATGACATCGAAACCGCAAATGCGAGTAATTACTTATGGGATGCCAATCGCCTGGAACAAAGTCGTGGAGCCGCTGTGGATTTTTTTGTAAGCGTCGGACTGACGGCTTTTTTTGACGGGCTGGAACGCAGCTATCCAGTTCTAAATAAACAAGATTATGAATTAACCTGGCGGTATCTTTCGCAGGCCGGAGCACTCGCCGTCGACAGTCTAGACACCCGTCTGATCGCCGATGCTTTTGAGAAAGTGGAAAAGTATAAGCCCTACGATTGGGATCGGTAATTGATCTAGCAAGATTTATCCTAGGTATATCAGGAGTCGAGTGCCTGATAGCAGCAATTCCCATCATTCCTGAGACCCAACATTGATTCCTGTGAAGAGGTAGATTTGCCGGGCGGCGAATCAGCTGGGAGGGATTCCGTCCATAGGTGCAGCAGAAGTTGATTATTAGCTCCTTCTGGCCGCAGGTGTGACTTGTACTTTTAGCAGTCAGGCTCTAATTTCTCTTCCTCTCTACCGGCTGGATTGGCCCGGTCAAAATCATCTTCCCCCAGGTAGAATCATCATCCCCTTTGCCGTAAATGAGCAGATGTCCGCCATAATCACCTCCGTCCGGGTCCGTATGGACAATTTCCAATCCATACTCGTCTCCCACTTTAGGTTTGTGCCAATTGGGGTCGCTTTTGCTCAACGTCTCAGCCATCTTCACCCGAGCCTCGAGAATAAAGTCACCTTTCCCGGTCCCCCATGGGTTCATCTTAATTGAGTAATCAACGGCACCCTGTGGGATGGGTTCTTCAATGTATGTCTTTCCCGGAGCACCGTGACGCCACCAAGCACCATTCTTCGGGTGGCTAGCATCGATTACAAAACAAAAGGCGTTGTCTCCCTGACCAAATGACTCAGGAAGTTCGTCCCGGGGGGCTTCAATGAACCAACAGATGCAGTCTTTAAAGTACCAGCGTTTGTCCTCAGGAGCGGGATCAGCAACGTCATTGACGTTGTCGTGGACCTCGGCTCCAAAATACAAATGGTTTTCATCCCACGCGATGAAATACCGAGCATTTAGGTCGTCTTGGGGTGATGGCTCATTGCCATGGTCTGTGAGTCGATTCCGGTCCGGCTCATACCAGGGGCTTTGTTGAACTCGGTAAATATCCCAGAGTCCGTCGGTAAAAGCCCAAGGCTTCCAATCCGACAAATCACCATCTATATTGGGAGGGCTTTCAAGCCGTGGGACTCGAATGATAGGGGTAGCGATCTGCGAATATGCGAACACAGAAATCAGGATTTGACCAACGACCAGGAAAACTGCCATCGCGAAATTTTTCAGGCTTGGTTTTTTCTTTCTCATGATTTTTCGATTCGGAAACTAATATTATAGTGAGTGGGTTGCAACTTTCGACCAAGCAATCTTACACCGAACAATGTGGCCTTCCGTATTCATATTCGGATCGCTTGAATATCACCTTGCCTCGTGATTTAGAGCGTTTATTCCTAGCCTAATACTTTTCCTTCATTGGCCGTATATTCTTGACATTGCCACTCATGCTAATCATTCCAGTCGACGATACAATAAATAGGGTTAGGAGGAAGTTGGAATGAAATGTTTCTTTTTCTGCCTTCTGCTGCAAGAATGGCTGGGGCCAAACAATTAAGCAGAAATTCCTGTGCGATAGGAAACAGAATTATCTTTCTTCGCCCGACGGTGAATTAAAGCAGATCCCTCCTAAATTGTCTTTCCACTCAATGGCTTTCACGAAGTCTGAAATGTGTAGGACTTCGGAGTACTTGTGACGAATGTGCGGCATTTTTGGCAGTTTCAATCTAGATAGGAATTCTCCCTTGGACAGCCGTATCGCCCAGCAAATGGGGGAACGTCTGAAGCATCGTGGGCCTGATCAGGACGGTCTATATCAGGATCAATCGATTTGTCTGGGACACCGGCGCCTCAGTATCATCGATTTATCGGAAGCAGGCCGCCAACCTATGCCCAACGAGGATGAGACCCTGTGGATTGTTTTTAACGGCGAAATTTACAATTACCAGGAACTGCGACCAGAACTGGAGAATCACGGGCATCAGTTCCGATCGAATTCGGATACGGAGGTAATTCTACATCTGTTTGAAACTGAAGGAGAAACCTGCGTTAACAGATTGCGCGGTATGTTTGCATTTGCGATTTGGAACTCACGTGACGAGACATTGTTTCTGGCTCGCGATCGCCTTGGTAAAAAGCCTCTCTACTATTATAGAGACTCTCGGGTTTTTGCTTTCGCTTCGGAAATGAAAGCGCTACTTCTCCATCCTCGAGTTGCCAAAGAGATTGACCTACAATCCATCGATCAGTATCTGAGCTATCAATATATCCCTGCCCCACGCAGTATTTTCAGAGATATCCAAAAACTACCCCCTGCCCATCGTCTTATTTGCAAACGCAATGAATTTCGTTTCACGAAGTACTGGGAGCCGGATTTTTCACAAAAGATCTCCTTTCAATCAACGAGAGAGCTGGAAACGAGAACTTTAAACGAGCTGGAGGAATCTACTCGCATTCGCCTTAAGAGTGATGTCCCTTTAGGGGCATTCTTGAGTGGAGGAGTCGACTCGAGCGCCGTCGTCGCAATGATGGCAAGAAATATGAATACCCCGGTCAAAACATTTTCAATTGGGTTTGAGGAGGATGACTACAGCGAGCTCTTATACGCTCGCAGAATCGCAGGTCTATTCCAAACCGATCACCACGAGTTTGTAGTAAAACCTGATGCCATAGCGATTTTGCCTAAGCTTGTCTGGCACTATGACGAACCGTTTTCAGATTCTTCAGCCCTTCCGACTTATTATCTCTCTCAAATGACACGGGACCACGTGACGGTAGCCCTGAACGGGGACGGCGGAGATGAAGCGTTCGCAGGCTACGAGAAGTATTTGGCTATGCAGTTCTTCTCCTACCTGAATCAGCTGCCTTCGCGAGGTCGACAGTTCCTTCAACGGCTGGGCGACATTCTTCCTGAGCAAGCACAAAAGCGCAATCTTTTGAGGAAATTTAAACGATTCTTGAAAACAAGTTCCGGAGATTTTGCAACGGACTATCTTGGGTTAATGACTCTCTTTGACAAGAATTCAAAAAGAGCCCTTTATACTCCCGAATTTACCCGACGCCTCAATGGATATCCCCTTGCAGATCGTTTCTTAGGCTCCCTTTTGGAACAGGGATCGTCTCTACACTGGATCGATTGTATCTCCAGAACCGACTATGAGTCTTATCTGCCAAACGACCTCTTGGCAAAGGTTGACATTGCAAGCATGGCCCATTCGCTAGAACTTCGATCCCCTTTCTTGGACCACAAGTTTGTGGAGTTCTCGGCTAGTTTGCCCGCTCAGTTTAAATTAAGTGGAACAAAAACAAAGTATCTGCTGAAACGGGCTTTAAAAGGGATTCTTCCTCGCGACATTCTGAATCGAAAGAAAATGGGGTTTGGCGTTCCCCTGAACCACTGGTTCCGTGGGCCATTGAGGGAATTTGCCACGGGTACGCTCTTGAGTGAGAAAAGCCTCAAAAGGAATTATTTCGAGCCTGGACAAGTGAGGCGGCTCCTGTCGGAACATTCAGCAGGTAGAAGGGACCATGCTTACAAGATATGGAATCTGCTGGTTTTGGAGATATGGCATCAAGTTTTTGTGGATGGTGCAACTCCAATAGCACAACACCTTGAGATTTGAATTCGATGGAACAGAGGCAGGCAGTCACTTCATTCTCCCTTTGACCCAAAGTGGAATGGGGAGTATAAGCGGAACAAGCAATGATGCATTCAAAGTCGCAACCCCTGAAGCGAATCCTTTTCATTGCCACTACCACCCATATTGGGGGGGCCGAGAAAATACTTTCCGCTATTGCGGAACATCTCCATCAAGAGGGAGTGAGTGTCGCGGTTTGCTCTTTGAAACGCAAAGGACCCTATGGAGAACAACTCGAATCACTCGGGATTCCTGTTTACTCATTAGATCTGGCAAATGACTCTGGCTTTCATGGTTTTTTTTCCTACCTATTTTCCCTTCCTAGACTCATACGTAACATTAGATCCTTTCGCCCTCAGGTTATTCACGCCTTTCTTTTTCGCGCCAATCTCCTAGCCCGCATCGCGGCAAGTCTTTGTCGAGTCTCCATTAACATCTCATCGATACGAATCATTGAAAACGACCGTCCCATTTATTTCTTCTTGGACCGTCTAACTTCCTCTCTCGTTACTCAATACCTAGCGGTTTCAGAGCGCGTAAAGGAAGTCACTTGTGAACGTTCCCACATCGATGCTGAAAAAATTCGGGTCATTCGCAATGGAATTGATCTCTCTACTTTTACTTCCAGAGGTCTTGCCGAAGATCACGGCAGTGCGGCCTCACAATTTGGTATCGGACCACACTCAATCGTGTGCGGAACGGTGGCGCGACTTCATCCTCAAAAAGGGATTCGGTATTTGATTGATGCCTTCGCCCTGTTGCGAGCCGACTTTCCAGATTTGAAGTTGTTGGTTGTAGGAGATGGACCGGAGCGAGCGAACCTGGCCAATCAGGCAACCGCACTAGGTGTCTCCCAAGGCGTTATTTTTGCGGGGCAAAAGAACCCACCGATTCATTGTCTAAGGTTGATGAATGTTTTTGTCTTGCCTTCTCTCTATGAAGGATTCCCCAATGCCTTATTGGAAGCAATGGCCGCGCTCGTTCCAGTTGTTGCTTCCGATGTGGGTGGCGTAGGGGAGTTGGTACGCCATGAAGAAAACGGCCTACTTGTTCCGCCAGGAAGCCCGTCCACACTTGCAGATGCGATTCGCTCGCTCCTGCTAAACCCCGAAAGAGCAAAATGTATGGCCACCTTGGCGTATGATCGAATTCGAAAAGAATTTAGTCTCGAGAGCATGCTTAAAGAATACGATGATCTTTATGAAGAACTGTTGTCCAAAAAACATTGTTGCGGGTAAATTTGCCTATATTCTGCCCCGTTTAAGAAAGAGAGCTTATGAGAGGGGTAGAACGATCTCGGACTCAACTCGCTGGATTGGTCTGGGTCATTCCTCATGCTAATCTACGTCGCGACTTTTATACTGGCCTTTTTGCTGTCCTCTTATTTGACGCCTGTGTGTCGGCAGGCGGCTCTGAAGTTTGGAATTATGGACAAGCCCGACAGTTTATTGAAGAAACAAAAGGAACCGGTTCCCTATCTGGGAGGATTAGCAGTCTATCTTTCCTTTCTTCTCACGACTGCTTTGATCTATCAATATAGTCGTGAAGTCTTAGGAATATTGCTGGCAGGTGCCATTGTAGTCATCTTGGGGTTGATTGATGACTTGGGCGTGTTGAGTCCAAAAATTAAATTATTAGGGCAGTTTATCGCGGCAGCCGTTCTAGTCAAGGCATCGATCTATATTAAGCTCTCCATTTTTCCACCTTGGTTTGCGATAGCGCTCACTATACTCTGGGTTATGGCAATCACCAATGCCTTGAATTTGATCGATATCATGGATGGCTTAGCATCCGGTGTGGGGGCGATTGCTGCGGTATTCCTGGTAGTGATCAATTTTCAAAGCGGTAGAGAGTTTATTGTTCCATTATCGATCGCCCTTGTGGGAAGTCTGGTGGGATTCTTAAGATACAACTTCCGCCCAGCAAAAATCTATTTGGGAGACACGGGGAGTTTATTTATCGGGTTGATGCTGGCAGCCCTATCCATGAATGGGTCCTATACGCGATTCAGTCTATTGGGAAGTCTTGCGCCAATATTCATTCTTGGAGTACCCATCTTTGATATGCTCCTCGTCATCTACCTCCGATTTCGACGTGGAAACCCAATTATGCAAGGGAGCCCTGACCATTTCGCGCTTCGACTCCGCAAATGGAGATTGAACGTCGGACAGACGGTAATCCTAAGCTACGTGGCTGCGATCGCACTTGGAGCATTGGGGTTACTCTTGACCCGACTGAACTGGCAGGAAGTTTGTTTCATTGTAAGCGCCACATTCTTCGGTTGTTTGTCGATTGCGTATTATTTGAAGAAGATCGACATGACTCTATGAAAATCAAGATTGCTCGGATTATTACCCGGATGGATCTTGGTGGCGCGCAACAAGCGGTCCTCTATCTCGGAGATCGGCTGGACCCAGATAGTTTCGAGCAGATCGTCATCACCGGCCCAGGGGGGTTACTGCTTCCGGAATTAGCAAAGATTCGACGGATCAAGCACTATCAAGTTCCGGAATTACTGCGTCACATCGGCCCGAGCGGGCTTTGGTCAGACTTGCAAGCAACCCAGAAAATTCGGCAAATTCTTCAGTCCGAAAAACCTCATCTGGTCCATACTCACACTCCTAAGGCGGGCATCATAGGAAGATGGGCCGCCTGGGCCGCCCGAATCCCTGTAATTCTGCATACTTTTCATGGATTTGGTTTCAGTGATTCCCATGGCATCGTTAAAAAACAGCTTTATGTCCAGATCGAGCGATTAACTGCAAAAATCACTACCCGCTTTGTCGCTGTCTCCGATCGGAACCGAATCAAAGGAGAAAGTTATAAGATATTTCGAAGACAAGACTGCTCCCTCATCCGGTCTGGAGTTGACCTCAACCTTTTTGGAAAGTCAGAGGGGTCGAAACCCAAAAAAAAATGGAGTTAGGAGTGGCTCCAACCGATATGATCGTTGGGAACGTGGCTTCGTTTACGCCTTCGAAGGGGCTGCATTATTTCTTACAGGCTGCCTATAAGATCCGGAAAATGCTGCCTGGAGTTCGTTTTGTCATCGCGGGGGATGGCAACCTACGACCGCAGTTGGAAATGCTAATAAAACAATTCCAACTTCAAGACACAGTTATGCTATTGGGATGGAGAAGAGATATCCCGGACCTTCTCAAGACATTTGATGTCTTTCTATTTGACCTCTCTTTGGGAGGGGCTTCCCAGGGTTCTCGTTGAAGCGGCTCTTACCGGGGTTCCCATTGTTGCGAGCAATGTGGATGGGGTACCCGAAATCACGCAGGATGGGGAAAACGGCTTCCTTGTTGCTCCCGGGGAGACAAATGCAATGGCAGACCGAATCGTTTATCTCCTCCGCGACCAGACCCTCCGGACAACAATGGGCCAGCGGGGCCGAACTATTGCTGAAAGTTTTTCGTTGGAAAAAATGTTAAACGACTACTCCGCGCTTTATTCTGACTTAGTGGCAAATCCGGTGAGAACTTAAGTAGAACCTATTTCCCATTCAGAATTTAGCCTGTGGTTTTCAAGGATGCTTTAAAAGAAATTTTAACTTATGCTAACCACAAAAGAAATGACTGTTAAGGCCGAGAAGTCGGCCGAGCGGAATAAGCCAACACGCGAGAAATCATCCCAAAATGCAACCCAAGATTGTCATCGTCATGCCTGCCTATAATGCGGCACTGACACTTGAAAAAACCTACTATGCTATTCCAAAAGGAAGCTATGACCAGATTATCCTAGTCGACGATGCTAGCTCGGACGACACAATGGAAGTAGCCACGAAACTGAACATCACCACCATTCGCCACAGGAAGAATCGGGGCTATGGAGGCAATCAGAAGACCTGCTACACCATGGCATTGAAAGAAGGTGCGGATATCGTTGTCATGTTGCACCCGGATTATCAATACGATCCAAGCATTGCCAAAGATATCGTCCAACCTATCTTGAGGAATGAGGCGGACGTCGTACTGGCATCCAGGATGTTGGGACAACCCTTAAAAGGGGGAATGCCCATCTACAAATATGTTGCAAACCGTTTCCTCACGGGTCTGGAGAATATTGTCCTCGGAACTCAGTTTTACGGAATTCCATACCGGCTATCGCGCTTACAACCGCCATGCTCTCGAATCGGTCAATTTTGAGGCCAATTCCGAAAATTTTGTTTTTGACAATGAAATCCTGGTTCAGTTTGTCCTGAAGAAACTGCGCTTCAAGGAGATCCCTGTTTCAACCCGCTATGCCTTCGATTCTTCTTCGGTGAGCTTTAAATCCGGTGTCATTTATGGGCTTTCCATTCTGGTTACTATTCTCAAGTACCTGCTTTTCAAATGCAGAATCATCAAGTTCAAACAATTCAACTAGAGAGAATGAAGCTTACCCCCTGTATTGCCTGTGATTCTCTGGAGTTCATTAGTTTCCCCAACCATACAGCCAGCCATTCAGTTGATTCAATGTAAACGATGCGGGATTTCTTACACTTATCCGCGACCCAATCTTGCTGAACTCGAGAAACATTATTCAGAAACATACTACGGCCCGGAAAATGTAAAGTTTCTGCATGTAGTTGAAAGTCTGGTTGGCTGGATCACAGGGAGACGCGCCCGAAGAATTCATGAAATGGTTGGCCCTCATAGTCGGATTCTTGAGATCGGCTGCGGGAGAGGGCTGCTTCTCAAACAACTCGCCCAGTTAGGACATGAATGTCACGGCTCAGAGCGTTCAGAGTTAGCCGCCCAAAGAGCTCGGAAAACCGTTGGTTTGCGGATTTACACCACCCCACTGGAACAGAGTGGCTTGGAACCCCATTCTTTCGACTTGGTTATTTTGTGGCATGTGCTGGAACATTTGGAAGAGCCTGAGCAATGCTTGAGTCTCATAAATCGCATCCTAAGACCCGGAGGGCTATTACTTCTGGAAGTTCCAAATTACAGCAGCCTTCAATCCCAATTCTCAGGAAAACACTGGTTCCACCTGGATCTTGACCGGCACCTCTACCATTTCAGTAAAAAGGGCCTCAATGAATTACTAAGCAAATCGCGATTCCAAGTTAGGGAGCAGCGCACTTATTCTTGGGAGCAGTGTCCATTTGGGGCATTACAGAGTTCCTTAAACCTTTTGGGGTTCCCGACGGAATTGCTTTATCGGCTGCTTAAAAGAGAAATTTCACTGCCGTGGCACCAAAAAGTTCTTCAATTCCTGATGGCTGGATTGTTGGTGGCGCCGGCAACAGGTTTTTCAATTGTGGAGGCTCTGCTGGGAAGAGGCGGGGTCCTTCGTATAGTAGCGCGCAGGCAGCCACAGATACAGTGATTTTGTCTCCCCAATGTCTCTGTCCATCAGATTTGAACTACGCTCCAGCGTTGATGAGGGAAAAGAAATATGGGGACGAATGGACCACAATTCAAAGTAGCAGTTTAGAGTCGAGTAACAATGGACACCTGGCAGGACCCTTCTTTCCATGGCCTTACGTCCGCCGACAGAAACGGAATCTCTAGGAATTCGGCTCCGGAGGCTCTATCTCATCTGACTGCGCCAGGCTACGCGGCAGATAAACTGAAGGCATGGCTTCCCCGTCAAAGAGATCAATACGGCGGGTTGGGCGTTATCCTTTTAGTTACTTTTCTTCTATATCTTTTTTCCCTCCCAAAGGAATTCACTAATTGGGATGATCCCGAATACATTCTAAATAACCCGCTGATCCGCTCTCTAAGCCTTACAAATCTGAACAGGATACTCACCGAGCCATATTTCGCGAACTATGCTCCGGTAACTCTTCTTTCTTACGCACTCGACTACCGATTCTTTGGGCTTAAGGCGGCTGGCTACCACATTCACAATGTCTTGCTTCACCTTGCCTGTATCGTGACCCTTTACTTTCTGCTCCTCAAATTGGGCATTTCAAAACGAGTGGTTTTATTGAGTGCTCTGCTGTTTGCGGTTCATCCTGTAAACGTGGAGTCTGTCAGTTGGACATCCGAACGAAAAAACTTGCTGGCCACTTTCTTCTTTCTCCTTTCTTTTTATCAATACATTCGCTACCGCGAAATTGGCTCGAGGTCCTCATTATTTGGGTTCCCTCCTCTTCTTTCAGCTTTCGATTCTTTCTAAAGCAAGTACGGTGGTAGGCCCTCTTGTCTTCCTTCTTTATGATTATTGTTTCCATGGAAAGAAGGTCAGGGAGCTCACTCTTTATGACAAGATCCCTTTTATTGCCTCAGCTGAAGTCATCACCTTCTTTTCCATCAACGCTGCGGGGGCAAGATCGGCTTTGCATTCGTACCATACCGGGGGTCCATTGCTCAGTTTATTTGCGGCTGGCGATTTATTCCGGCAATATTTCATGTTGATGTTTTGGCCCTCAGAGTTGTCGGCTCTGTATATTGCCCTGAAAGCCCCGTCTTTCCGGGATATCGGATATTGGATCCCTCTTCTCTTATCACTGGCAATCACGGTTGTACTTCTATTGAAATCCAAAAAACTTCTGTTCTGGTGGGGCTTCTTCGTAATTTTCTTGATCCCGGTAATGAATATTGTCCCCTTACCGGTAATCATGGCTAACCGATATTTGTACATTCCGGAGATTGGAATCTGGATACTCCTATCATCATTTCTATTGTATGTCTTTGATGCCCTGAACAAATGGAAGCTGATTAGAGGGACTTGCCTTGGAATCATGGGACTCTGGCTCGGAGTGCTTGTCTATAATACGGTTGATCAAGCAAAGTCGTGGAAGAACACCCCTGCCCTCTGGAATGATGTCATCGCAAAGAATTTCTATAATGAGGTCGCCCATTACAATTTGGGGCTTTATTATTACTCCAAAAGATTGGTCAATCGTGCTGGCCTGGAATATAAGATTTCGTTGGCCATTAACCCAGCGTATCATCTCTCGTTAATCGGACTAGGTGGGTACTACATTGAAAAAGGGGAGCTCGATAAAGCGATCGAGCGCCTTTATCGAGCAATTAACGTCAACCCGGATGCCGATACGGCTCTAAATAACCTCGGCTCCGTCTATGTTCGTAAAGGGGATGCGCGTAGAGCCCTTTTCATGTTCTTCAGAGCCACTTATGTTAATCCCATGAACATTGGCTCCCAGGACAATATCGCTGTGCTTTATCTTCGGATGGGTGAATATGACGCCGCCATGGAAGTAGCTCAGAACATGATTCGAAAATTTCCCGACCTACCAGACGGGTACTTTCGAACGGGCTTCTGCCATGAGGCGAAGGGCCAATACAATGAAGCTCTGATGGCTTGGGAAGAGGCCAAAAAGCGGGCCAGGCCAGGGGATGAGATGGTGAAGCAGATCGAGGCCGTTTCAGCGGCAGTTCGCGAGAAAATGGCAACCCAGCAGGTCCAGGTTGCAAACTAAGGAACGATCCCGACGACAATCTGGCACAATTCTAAACCCATTGAAAGCCCCCAGAGACATCGATTCGAGAGGTAGAATCTCATGCCCAGCCACTCCCACCCACCCTTCTCTGGAGCGAAGCCGGTAGAAGGCCAGTTGGGTCAGGAAGGGATACCATTCAGTCCGGGGCAGAGATCAATTGATTTTGAAGTTTCAAGAAAAAGGATGCAGTCCTGGATTTTTGTGCTGCTCCTCTTTGCTCTTTCGGCAAACCTCTTTTATCCCGGTGAAATCTTTTTTCAGTCCAAATATCTGCTGATCAGTGTTGCTTTGCTGGCAGCGCTTTTAGCCTGCATTTGCGAACTCCGATCCCCCACAGATGATGAAATTGAGAAGCATCTCCTGATTTCCTTTTTGCCGTTCTTGGCTATTCTTCCTTCCTTCTATTCGACTATTAATGCTCACCGTTCTTTAGAACTGTTTGTTTTGTTTTTCGGCTTTGCTTGTCTTGTTTTTTATCTGAACGTGGCCATTCCGTCACATGCTGAGATATTGCGGGCCATCATCTTCTTGTGTCTCGTTGCATTCGTGGTCAATTTATATTGCGTCTATCAATACTTTATTGGCTTATCCAAACTCAAAAGTTTATTGGCTCATACCGAGTCAATGGACCCAGGTTTCAAGTCTGCGCTATTGACTCGTGTTTCATCCGGGCGAGTCTTCGGAAACTTTGCCCTTCCCAATTCCCTGGCGGGATTTGTCTGTATGATGCTACCTCTTCAATTGTTTCTCGCATACTCAGCCTGTTTATCATCCAACCCAATCTGTGCTGCGGAATGGCGGAATTCAGAAGTCCTCTTGAAGATAATTTCTCAAAACCCATTCATTCGCTTTGCCCTAATACTTCAAGTGGCATTAGGCTTAGTGGTTTTGATCCTGACCCAATCATTCGGAGGGTGGCTTTGTCTCCTTGTCTCTGTTTCGTTCCTAAGCAGTTACTGGATAAAAAAAAAGAAAATGTCCCTTCGCTCAGTGCTTCTCCCGTTGATCTTTATTGCATTGGCGATTGGCGCTTGGATCTTCTGGGTCTCAAAGCGTCGTGGATTCGGTTTGCTGAACTTCTCTATTTATGAAAACCCCATTACACTCCGGTGCCTCAATTTTAAGGTGGCGCTGTTGATATTTCGTGATTTCCCCTGGAGCGGGGTAGGTCTTGGGAATTACGGGACGATCAATCCTGTTTATCAACAATCGGTTGTGAACGTCACGCAATACACTCACAACACCTTTCTCCAACTTCTTTCAGAATGTGGGATCCCTTTTTTGATGTTTAGCCTCTTGGTGGCAGTCCTTCTGGTCCGAGGCTGGCTTCGCTTGGGGCCGGCGAAACAATCAGATCCTGAACAGCCTGGCTTGTTGCAAATCAGTCTGCTTGTTTCACTCTCGGCTTGGTTGGTTCATAATCTAATTGATATCAATCTATACTTCCCTTCCCTCGGCGGTCTCGGCATTTTTCTCTTAGCCCTGTATCTTTTGCAGGCCCGGCCATACACAAGAATCAATGCTGGGCATTCAAGATTCCCTTCTGTTCTCCAACGAGCCTTTCTCCTCGCCTTGCTTGTCTCAGTTACTATCCTGGGTATCTATACTGTCAAAAGCTATTACGCGCAGACACTCGCAACGCGGGCAATCGAATACGCAGAGGCTAGGGATTTTCCGGAAGCCAAAGCTTGGTTGGAACGGGCAATGCGCATTCAGAAGAGAGACGCCAGTCTCGTCTTTCTTTACTCGAACCTCATACTCAGGAACAGCTTCGACAAAGGTAACTTGAATCAAGCGACATTGCTCGATTTGGAGAAGAACTACCGGAGAGCAACTGAATTAGATCCCTATAATTCGGAATATCATTTTCAACTCAGCAGGATCTTGACGGCACTGGGGGAAGACGAACCATCCATTGTCGAGAAGCGGCGGGCTCAGGCATTGTCTCCAGCAGAGCCAAGATATCAGCATTGAACTCACCGTCCTGCCCAATGAAAGCAACAAAAAACTGCAGTTAACGATTGACAAAATTCGTCAGGCCGGTGATTTTGTTCCAAAAGTCGTTCAGGTGCCTTCACAATTAGAGCCAATCTCATCATTAGCTTAAGTCTATTAAAATAAATAGATTACCTTAGACTTAAGATTTTTCTGGCGATCAATCAAAGAAAAAATTGAAATCGGCATTCCATCTGCCTAATGGTCCATTGAAGCGGGGACGATAAAAATGTTTGGCTTAGTAACATCGAAACCAAATCAAGTAAAGGGATTAAACAAGATGAATGCCATTCAACCCATCCAGAAAGTCGGGCACTCAAGTAAGTCTCGAGGATTTTCCTTGATCGAACTGTTGATCGCGATGGGCTTGATGCTCATTATGGCAGCTATCGCCGTCCCGAATTATCTGGCTGCGCTCTCAAGAGCAAATGAAGCCTCGGCATCGTCGTCGGTGAGAGCCGTCATCAGCGCGGAAAATCTCTACAGAAATACTTACGGGATTTTCACAAACCTTCAGGATCTGGGCAGTGATTATTTGACTGACAATCGCTTAGCAGCTGGAAGCAAGAGCGGTTACAGATTCAATGCAACTCCAGGTTCCGGCACTTCCGCTGGACTGCAATTCACGATTGATGGAACGCCGGCCTTATCGATAGGTCCTTCAGCCACCGGGTTTAGGCATTACTACTCGGATGAATCTGCAGTTATTCGCTTTAATTTGACAGGGGCTGCGGACTCATCGAGCCCGCCGATTTAGCAGAACTATTTCTTGCGCATCGTGTCCCATTCCAATAACCCAATAAAAAAAGGAGATTTAGAAATGAAGAATAGGAAGAACAATAACAAGGGGTTTTCGTTGATCGAGTTGTTAATCGTTGTGGCGATCATTTTGATCATTGCCGCTATCGCTATCCCGAACCTGTTGAGGGCCAGACGCTCGGCCAACGAAGGATCGGCTACGGCTTCCATGCGTACTCTTGGAAGTGGAGAGTTGCTCTATCGTTCCACCAATGGCAACTTCACTAACCTGGCCGGTCTTTCCGGCGACAGCATTATCGATAACGTGCTGGGAAGTGGAACCAAGAGTGGCTATGTTTTCGCTGCGACTCCAGGGACTTCCACCGACTTGCAGTTCACATCGACCGGAACTCCGTCAGTATCGACCGGCGCCACGCAAACCGGTGCCCGCCAGTTCTTTGTCGACGAAACCCAGGTTGTCCGTTTTGCCATCGGGGCAGCAGCTACTTCATCCTCAGGAGCGATTGGGAACTAATTTTAATCTTTTTGCCAGCGCCTGATCGTTGCGGGTGGGAGTCTTCTCCCACCCGTTCTCTTTTTCTCTTCAAATCTGATTCCGTGTTCATCGGGCCCGGCAAAATGAAACTTTTCCCAATGATAGGGGGAAGAGTACAATGGTATGAATTAATGAGGGCTCACGCTGTCATTCATGCCATACAATAGGCGGGGGGAGACTGGAAAGGACGTTTAAATTGCAAGCCTGTCAATAAACTTACGCGATAGGGAGGAATAGAATGCAAGCAACAAAAAATAGTAAAGGATTTTCATTAATTGAGTTGTTGATTGTTGTGGCGATCATTTTGATCATTGCCGCTATTGCTATCCCGAACCTGTTGAGGGCCAGACGCTCGGCCAACGAAGGATCGGCTACGGCTTCCATGCGTACTCTTGGGTAGTGGAGAGTTGCTCTATCGTTCCACCAATGGCAACTTCACTAACCTGGCCGGTCTTTCCGGCGACAGCATTATTGATAACGTGCTGGGAAGTGGAACCAAGAGTGGCTATGTTTTCGCTGCGACTCCGGGGACTTCCACCGACTTACAGTTCACAGTCGACCGGGACTCCGTCAGTATCGACCGGCGCAACGCAAACCGGCGCCCGCCAGTTCTTTGTCGACGAGACCCAGGTTGTTCGCTTTGCCATTGGGGCAGCCGCGGATTCAACGTCAGGAGCCATCGGCAACTAGATGTATGAGGGGGAGCTGGATAGGATTAAACTCTTATTCAGCTCCTGGCTTCATGAGGCTTGATAGTTGACTCACCCCCGCCCAGACGAATACTATGTCACTGTCACCGGGATAAGAACTCGCGCAACTTTTTGATTCCGCTCCATTATCGTTGAGCTGACGATATCGCTAGATCTTCAATCTCTTCAAGTTCTTGGGGTTGCTTCATGCAGGTTGTCGTCTCAATTAAGGGGCTAAGCAAAACATACACCGCGGGCTTCTGGAAGACAAAACGGGTTGTCGCCCTTGAAAATCTAACTTTACAAGTCCATGAGAACGAGGTTTTTGGCTATCTTGGACCCAATGGAGCCGGCAAATCAACGACACTGAAATTATTGATGTCGTTAATCTTTCCCACATCAGGCACAGCCGAAATTCTTGGCAAGTCTGTCTCCGAAGTTTCCACACGTCAGCTCATTGGCTACCTTCCCGAAAATCCCTTTTTTTATGAGTATTTGACTGCCGAGGAATTTCTCTCTTTCTATGCGGGTCTCCTGGGGTTTTCAGCAAGAGAAACTAAAGAGCGTGTCTCATACTACTTGAAGCTGACGGATACTTTCCATTCCCGCAAGCTCCAACTTCGAAAATTTTCGAAAGGGATGATCCAACGTATTGGAATCGCGCAGGCATTGATCAACGACCCAAAGGTCATCTTCCTGGACGAACCCATGTCAGGACTCGATCCTTTGGGGAGACGAGAAGTTAGGGATCTCATTCTCAAGCTAAAAAGCGAGAAGAAAACCGTTTTCTTTTCCACTCATATCTTAAATGACGTTGAAACACTTTGTGACCGCGTTGCCGTGTTGAGCCGGGGGCAACTCATCGGTTCAGGAAGACTGTCCGACCTCATTTCCAAAGAAGTAAAATATATTGAAATCTTAATTTCTGGAATGAGTTATGAGTTGGCTCGCAGTCTTTTCGATCCGTCCGCCTCGATCACCGAGAGTGGCTCAATCCTTCGTTTGGAAGTCAACCCCGACACAAAACTCAGTGACATCGTGAGTCCAGTTGAGCAGGCCAGGGAAAGGTCATTTCCATTAACCCGTCCGTCAAACAATGGAGGATTACTTCTTTACCGTTGTGGGCAAAGGCAAACCGAGGAAAGTACCAGATGCCACTCTGAAGTCCGATCAATGATTGAGGCTCTGTGATTGAAAGATGAAGATTGCTTTAATCTCCAAGAACACATTCAAAGAGTGCTTACGTGACAAAGTCCTTTATAACCTCGTCATCTTCGCCGTCCTGATCATCGCCAGTTCTCTCATCTTAAGCTCAATCACAATTGGCGATGTCAAACAGATTATTATCAATCTGGGACTGAGCACCCTTTCCATATTTGGAACTTTAATTTCGATTTTCATTGGCATTCAGCTGGTTCACAAAGAAATAGATAAGAAGACAATCTATAGTCTTCTGGCTAAGCCGGTAGCCCGCTACGAATTCATCCTGGGGAAATACCTTGGATTGGTATACACCTTGGCCGTCAATGTCTCGGTAATGATCTTTGGCATTTACGCCTCCATATTTTATTTGAGACATTCTTTTCAGATGGGAGACATCCAGATCCTATTTGCCGGGGCCTTGATCTTGATCGAGCTGATGGTAGTCGTCGCCATTGCTTTATGCTTTTCTACCTTCTCGACCCCAGCACTCTCAGCACTATTTACCTTTTTTCTATTCGTCATCGGCCATTTCAATGCGGACATCCATGCCTATGGGTTGGCGAGTGGCTCATTTTCAGTCAAAGTTATTTCCTCGGCCTTATATTACTTGCTGCCGAATTTTGAGAATTTTGATGTGATCTCGTCAACTGCGCATGGCGATTTCATGGCATCCCATTTGTATCTGGAAACGGTTTTCTATGGGTTGATTTATTCTTTGGCCGTGGTCCTGATTTCCATCCTCATCTTTGAACGCAGAAATTTTAAATGAAGCTCATCGCCCTGCTGCTGCTCATCGTTGCCTGCCTGGGAATCTATTGGTTACAGTCGGCTATAGACCGGAAATGGGATTAATTCATCGTCCTGAAGAAGCCCTCTATTTGCCTTCAGGAAAAGCGCTCAAGGCTCTTTCTCTGGGACATTACGGCTTGATTGCCGACATCTACTGGATGAGGGCGGTTCAGTATTATGGGGGGAAGCGTCTCCAGGATGCAAAACAGTTCGAGTTGTTGGAGCCCTTAATCGATATTGCGACAACCCTCGATCCTCAATTACTCCACGCTTATCGTTTCGGATCCATTTTCCTGTCTGAAAAATCACCCATTGGAGCACAGCAGCCAGAAAAAGCGGTCAGTCTGCTTGAAAAGGGGATTCGGTACAATCCAAATGAGTGGCAACTCTACAGGGATTTGGGATTTGTATACTACTGGTACTTGGAAGACTACAAGAAGGCGGCAGAATGGTTTCTTGAAGGAAGCAAAAATCCCAAATCTGCCAAGTGGATGAAGACATTTGCTGCTGAACTTCTCGCCAAAGGGAATAGCCGGGAAACCGCGAAATTCCTCTGGCAGGAGGTTTACGACACTTCTGAGAGTGGACCAATCAAAAAAAATGCGAAGGAAAATCTACTGAGATTGCAGGCCCTCGATGACATCGATATCCTGAAAAGCGTGGTCAGCAAAGTCGAGGCAAAGACAGGAAGAAAAGTGTTATCTATGCAAGAATTAATCCAGTTGGGGCTTTTCAAGCAGCTGCCACTCGATCCCAAAGGCTTTCCTTATGTTTTGAATCCAGAGACTGGGGAAATCGGGCTCTCGTCAGAAAGCACCGTAAAGCGGTACTAGTTGATCTCATAAACATAATAGGCATGCCCTATAATGGTTACGGGTTTTTGACGACGCAGCCAGTTGAGTGGGTTTTCTCCAAATACTTTGTCCAGAATATTCCGACCACGCGGAATGCATTGAGCACTCAGGATGACTACCCCTCGCGTGGGACGAACAAAAAAATCCATGTCCGTAATTCGCCTTCCAGTGATCCCATAGAATTGGGGTCTACCCGTTCCAAAATAACAGTAGGCATAATCTTCAATCCGATGTGTTTGTAAATACGCTCTGAGCTGTTTCAAGCCTTGCCCCCAATCTACATTCGAATTATCCAGCCATTCGATACCGTTCTCTGGTCCACCTGCAACTTGATTAAAGTAAGATAGATGGTCCGGTACAATACTCACCCATTCTGTGACTAGCCAAAGGAGACCCGCAATGAATGCTACTCGGAAAGGCCTCCCCATCTCCTTGAGAGACGGGACAAGTCTGGCGGCAAAAACAAACATAAACGGAAAACATGGAATCAAGTAGCGAATTCCGATGTCGTCGCCGAACAGAGAGTAAAAGATTAGAAATCCAGAAAACGGGACCCAGAGAAAGGCCTCTTCCAATAAACTAGCTCTTCGATGCGCAAGGTAAAGCCCGAATGCTGCAGCGAGTAAGAGAATTATCGGGATGGGGGTCTTCACCAGCCACGCAACCACGAGATAGTATTTCCATCCACCTTGTTTTAGTTCTCCCATGAGGTAAAAGTAGGGATTCTTGCCGTGGTCCTGGTTTACCGCTTTGATGCCTTTCCAATAGAATTGCGGGTCGGTGGGACAAAAGTAGATGATCCACAAAAAAAGAGCCGCTAGAATGAGCATCATGAATAGAGCCCCTAGGCTTTTTAGCAGCTTGTCAGTCATCAATGGCTTAGTCTCTACCGGCCCTTTCCTGGCAGTTTCCACCCCTGCATTTACTAAGGCACTCCAGCTACTCATAATGATCAGGACTACTGAGATAGGGAGAAGAACGATGGCAGAAAATTTTGAGCCCAGAGCCATTCCTAGTGATAGTCCGGCAAGGCAGAGCCGCTTCCAACCTGGATCCGAAACATATCCCCTCAATGAGTACAAATACAGGGTGGAGAAGAAGGCCACTCCGATATCGGTCGTGACGAGCTGGGAATGAGCCGTAATTGTAGGATCGAAGGCATACAGAAACAAGGCAAAGAGACCGGCTGATTTCCCCCACAGATCCGTCGCCCAGCACATGATCAGAAGACCCAGCCCGACGGACATGAGTACTGCCGGCAATCGTCCCCAGAACAAAATCTTGTCTGCATCTTGGGAGAAGAGGAACTCTTCTCCGAAATTCCACTCGCTATCGGGAAAGCTCCCTGGGGTCTTGACCCCAATCAAAAGAAGAGGTAACGCGCAAATTTCTTTGATCAAAGGGGGGTGCTGTTGATTATATCGGACGGCATGCTGCACTAAGTAGGAGTATCCAGAAGGCAAATGAGTCACTTCATCGAAGGTGACAGACTTACCCCGCATCAAGACAACCGGGGCCAGAAAGACAAATCCGAGAAGGAGGAGTCCCGTTGAGCTCGTTCTAGAAAGCTTCGAACGGGTCCCCGTTTTACGCCAAAGCATGCCTAAGGGCTGTCCCTCTCTTTGAAGAAATCCACCATACAGGCCACGAGAGTAGCCACGCCAGGATAGTGCCAAGTGTCAAATATAGGCCACGGGTAAAAGACTTGGGCTGATAGTAGACTGAAATTCTGTGTTGGCCAAGCGGTAGTTCGATAGCTTTGTAAACATAATTGGCTGCAATCACAGGAACATCTTTGCCGTCGACTGTTGCCTTCCAGTCGGGATAGTAGCTGTCGACTAACACCAGGATTCTCTTTTGGTCTGTCGCCGTTTCCATTTCGACACGATTCGGTAAATACTTCAAGATCTTCACTGTCCCGAACGAGGCTTGACGAGTTTCTCGTTCGTCTATTTTCCCTGAAAGAGACTGTGACTGTACGGAAAGATACTCTCGGTACGCCAGAGCATCACTCTGGGATCTATTGGGATCAACCAGAAATGCTCTCGGCAACTTGTTGAGAACTCTGTACAAACGCAACGGTTGCGGGCTGTTGACCTCAAACTCCGAATCCAATGCGACCTGCCCACTATCGATCTGATGTACCGCGAGCACATAGCCCACGTTCAACCCACCCAGCAAGCTGAGCTTTTCCTCGACCGAACCGGCTTTTGTGAGCTCTACGTTGATCGCCTGACTGGGCAGAGTTTCTAATCGGTCGACAGGTTGGAAGACAGAATATTGAATATGGTCCTTGGCCGATAGGAATTGGGCCAGTGTCAGCTTCCGATAAAGAAATTGCCAGGCAATGGAATCAGTTTGTCCCAAAAGCATTAGTGGGTCCTTCTCTGCTTCCGGGTTCCCAAGAGAATAAATGCGAAACAAACCTTCTTGCTTCATTTTCTCCTGCAAATAGACTGCAGCTGGAGCCGTTTCATACAACTCATCGCGAATAATAGGATTAATCCAAAAGTTACTCGTCAGCAAATCGAAAAGGACAATTAGGACTGTGGCAAGTTGCAAAAATTGCCAACGAATCTTCCGGATCCAAACCAAAACCAGAAATATCACAAAAAGCCCGAGTTGCATGCGCAAGTGCTGCACAGAGCCAGCAAGTATCAATTTGCTGAGCAGGAGTTCTTTGCCTTGAGCAAAGAACTGGAAATATTCGGCCCCATCAGTACCTCGTTTCACATTATGCCACTCTAAAAGGCACATGGCGCCCGCGGCAATGACGAATATGATCACCGCTATGAAACAGAAAGCGTTGAACCCTCGTTTCCTAAACAACTGTCTTATCGTGTACTCATTGCGCATTTCACAAATTCTGTCAAAACCAATACCGGCGAGCAACGAGATGCAAAAATTGGACACAAGTAAGTACTTAACGGGGTAACGCCCGTACCGAAAAAGCGGGCAATGATGGAACAACCAAGGGTAGACTGGACTGTATTTCCCGATTGCAAGAATAAGAGCGATACCCAATAGCATAGCCAGAGTCCGGGTCATCCATCTGACTCCGGAATTGCAAACTGCAAAGACAGCAAGGAGTAAGGGGAACATCCCCAAATAACAAGAAAGAAGATAAGGCTCTCGGTTTTCAAAAAACACGCTGGCCCAGGAGGAGGACTGTGTTAATCGGAAGTAATCACCAAAGATTCGGGGCATCCCTAATTGGAGGAGCATGATTGGATGCATGGACCAACCAGCCACCATTTCGAAGTCGAGCCCACTTCGGCGACCCGAATGTTGAATCAGTTCCAGTGTCGGCAAGATTTGAATGCTTGCTAGCAACACCCCTGATGAACTCGCCAGTAAGGCCCACCCCAACGGCCGAAGTCTTGCAGAGCTTACCTTTCCAGAGAAATACAAATAGGCTCCGAGAAATCCTCCAAGAAAGAGAGCAATGGCAATTGATGACAATGGCTCAAGGAGTAGAAAAAAGAAACCGAAGACCAGGCTCGTAACCGCAAGTCTCGCAAAAGTCACTTTTTCCAATAGTTGAAGCAGAAGCAGTGTTAGCAAGGGCAAGTAGGCAACAACAGGAAGAATGTTGAAAAGATTGACAAAGGAAAGCGTCACGCCACTGTAATTATAAATTACGGCAGACAGAAAGGCAGAAAACGCAGAAAGCCCCAACTTTCTCCCCAAGAAAAAAGTGGCAATCCCTGCCAAGATACAGTGGAGGATAAAATGCAATTCGAACGCAGTTCCGAATGATAAGATTTGAAAAAGAATCTGAGTCGGGTAGAGAGCCATCGAATTGGGGTTCGCCAATAAGGGTTGTCCCAACTGGATGTATGGGTTCCAAAGTGGCCATTCTCCCCGCGCGTACGCTTCAGTGACGAGACGCTTTAAGGGGTAGTGAAAAAATGACACATCACGAAAAAAGAATGTCTTGTCGGTAAACAGGGCGTCGGCAAAAAACAGAAGATTCAGTAACACAATCAGGAAGACCCAAAATTCACTTCGATTGAACACAGCCGTGAGGAGATTCTCTTGAGGTTGAATATCGTTCTTTGTTAGAAGGGTCACTTTGGGATCAACAGGCAACGGAGATTCTTGGAATACTATACCAAGTAATTGATTCGTCAAGTTTTAGGGGAAACATTAGGGGGACTTGCGTAGTAACAAGAGACGAGGGAATGCCAGGCGAGAATAAACAAATGCGCTCTAGTTAATTGGAGCTGCGTTTGTCAGACGTACTGCTGGTTTCTACCCGCGGCTAGCTTTTGCCTTATTTACAACCTCTGGAGAAACTGGTGGCTGCGCTCCCGACTCAGGAGTGGAAGCGATCGGGATGTTCAACGCTCGACGCAAATCCTCATCGATCTGGCGGCTAATATCGGAGTTGTCCTTAAGGAACTGTTTCGAGTTCTCTCTGCCTTGTCCTAAACGTTCTCCTTTATACGAGAACCAGGCACCACTTTTTTCGAGAATGCCTTTTTCGGCTCCAAGATCGATCAGATCTCCTTCTTTCGAAATTCCCGTTCCGTACATGATGTCGAATTCCGCGTCTCTGAACGGCGGAGCGACCTTGTTCTTTACAACCTTGGCTTTAGTGCGACTTCCGGTAACCTCATCTCCATCCTTAATTGAAGCGATACGACGGACATCGATTCGAACTGACGCGTAGAACTTGAGAGCGCGGCCACCTGTCGTCGTCTCAGGGTTTCCAAACATGACGCCGATTTTTTCACGAATCTGATTGATGAAGATCAGGGAAGTCTTCGATTTGGATACAATCCCGGTTAACTTCCTCAGTGCCTGAGACATCAACCTGGCCTGCAGCCCCATGTGGGAGTCACCCATCTCTCCTTCAAGCTCGGCTTTAGGAACCAGGGCAGCCACGGAGTCGATGACACACACATCCAAGGCGCCACTTCGGACCAGCATTTCGGAAATCTCAAGCGCTTGCTCTCCATTGTCCGGCTGCGAGACGAGTAGATTGTCGACATCAACCCCAAGCTGTCTCGCATAATTCGAATCGAGGGCGTGTTCTGCATCGATGAACGCCGCCATGCCCCCGGTCTTTTGCGCCTGAGAAATGATATGCAAGGCGAGAGTTGTTTTACCACTGGACTCCGGCCCAAAGATCTCGATGACTCTCCCACGCGGGACACCACCCACTCCCAATGCTGAGTCGAGAGCTAAAGATCCCGTGGGAATGATGCCCCCATTGGCGACGGATTCCCGACTACCCAATCGCATGATAGACCCTTTACCAAACTGCCTTTCAATTTGTACCAGAGCCAGGTCTATCGCTTTTCCTCGCTCCGCCTTTTCATCCGCCATGGTTTACCCCCTGAAAAAATTTAATCGTCGTTTCTCATCTTCAGTAATGTCGTTGTGCAAATACGCAGGCGAGTCAATTGCTTTCTGCATCGTTTCCACTCCTGCTCAAATCGTTTTCGGAATGACGGAAGATTAAGCGGAGTTCATCCTTAACAAGAAACTCCAAGCTCTCATCATTTAAGTTTGGATTGAGCTTCAGATCGGTGAGTGAAGGGGCCTTTATCGGATCTGGCTGAAAAAGATCCAGAGCATTTTTGTATCGGGATTCTTTGGGGTTCAGGTGAACCGCCTTCTGGATACACTCTTTTGCTTTCCTTTTCCAATTCTGTTCCAGGAATGCCAGACCCAGCTGGAAAAAAGCCTCGTGACAAAGAGGGTCCATCTCAATGGCTTTTTTCATGTGCTTGATTGCAAATCGCAACAACCCATGCCTTGAGTAGATGGACCCCACCACCAGATGCATCTGTGGAGATGGTTTGAGGTTTAATGCGTGAGAAAAATGGCCCAACGCCCGGTCATCTTCTCCCAGCGAGACGAGCACAGATCCCAGAAAAACATGAGCCGCCAGCGACGTCCCGCAAATATCAACAGCGTTTCCCAAGTATTGCTTTGCCCTATCGAAATCGCCTTTTCGCTTGGCCAGCAATCCGGTTAGCAAATTGGCCTCAAAGTGATGCGGGTTACTTCTCAGCACCTTCCGAAGACACTTGCCTGCATTTGAAAAATTCTCAAATTCGTAATAGATCTTCCCCAAAAAGACTCCAACCTCACAATTCTGCGGATCCGTAGTAAACGCCCGTTCCAAGGCTTTCAAGCCTTGTCGAAATCGGCGGCGCAAGAAGTGCTGGGTGCACTCTTCGATCAATTTGGAAAAGAGTCTCTTATCTCTGCCTCGAAAAGCGTTGATGAAGGTTTTCTTGCTGGACTCAAATCTCTCACGCTCTTCACTTTCCCATAATCGCTGAGCAACCCGCCGTTGCCAATCCTTCTCCAGATCCCGCTTGCCGACGATTTGAACACGCTTTAACGCATCCGCAATAGATTCGATCATCGTATGGTCATAAAAGCTGTCTGTGGCCAGTTGTTGAACCAGGTCATAGATCTCGTTGAGACGCTCGTCGATGCGACCGATGGAATACTCCAGCGCACTGATGCGCTCAAGAAAGTGTTCATCCAGAATGGGCATTCCCATGTTTTGCCGGTATGCGTAAGGCAAGATCATGAGCCGTGTTCCACACTTGAAACAGCTCTCATCGCCGATCAAATTTTTTGTTCCGCATTTCTGACAGAGAATGACGGGCACCCCTTTCTCCTCCTAGTGAGCGTAGTGGTAAAATCCTTCTCCGCTTTTGCGACCCAACTTGCCTGCGGCAACCATCTTCTTCAACAACGGACAAGGGCGGTACTTCGAATCATTAAAACCCTCGTACAGAGTTTCCATGATATTCAAACAAACATCAAGCCCAATCAAATCGGCCAAAGTAAGCGGACCCATCGGGTGGTTCATTCCCAGTTTCATCACAGAATCAACGGACTCCGGATCTCCCACACCCTCATATACACAAAAGGCTGCCTCATTGATCATGGGCATCAAGATCCGGTTGGAAACAAATCCTGGCGAATCCTTAACCTCTACGGGAACCTTTCCCAATCGGCTGACTACGGCCAAAATGCTGGCAACGGTTTGCGGGGAGGTCTGTAGGCCTCGAATAATCTCAACTAATGTCATAACCGGGACCGGATTCATAAAATGCATTCCGATAACTCGATCGGGGCGTTGCGTCGCAGCCGCTAGACGTGTGATCGAAATGGAAGAAGTGTTAGTAGCCAGGATCGTCTGCGAATGGCACATTTGATCCAATTGCTTTAAGATATTCTGTTTCAGTTCCATGTCTTCGCTGACTGCTTCGACTACCAGTTCAACTTCCTCGAGGGAACCCAGATCCGTACGCGATTGAATATTCTGCAGGGTCAACTCTCGCATGGATGGGTCAATGCGTTTCTTCTCCGCTTCCCGCCCCAAATTTTTATCAATCAACTTCAAAGCCTTTTCCAGCTGGGAAGGCAAAGAATCACTGAGAATTACGGAGAAGCCTTTTTGAGCAAAGACCTGGGCTATCCCACTCCCCATCGTTCCTGCACCGACCACTCCAATTCGGTTCCAATGACTGTTCATAAGGTGTCGAATTTTCTTGGCCAACCTGGGATACGCTTCAAAAACTAAAGTGTCCGTTGCACGGCCATTGCCACAGCATTGCCTCCTCCAAGGCAAAGGGCAGCCACGCCTTTTTGGGAGCCTCTTCGGGTCATTTCGTGCAGTAGCGTCACGAGGATACGCGCGCCGCTGCAACCAATTGGATGCCCGAGAGCCACCGCTCCGCCATTCACATTTACTCGCGCCGGGTCCAGCCCCAACTGCTGAATGATGGCCACGGCCTGGACAGAAAATGCTTCATTGATTTCGAAAAGATCGACTTCATCGCACGTCCAGCCAGCCTTTTCAAGAAGTTTCCCGATGGCGCTAACCGGCGCCATCATCACAAAGCGGGGTTCCACCCCACTCACCGCCTGCGCTTTAATTTCGGCCAGCGGGGCTAGATTCATTTCCTGTGCGGCCTTCAAAGAAGAGACGATAACCGCTGCGGCTCCATCGTTGGTTCCCGGGGCATTCCCTGCGGTTACAGTCCCGTCTTTCTTAAATACCGGCTTCAAAGCGCTCAGTTTTTCTAGGCTTGAGTCTTCACGTGGGGACTCGTCCTCTTCAATCAAGATCGGGTTCCCTTTCTTTTGAGGAATCACGACAGGAACTAGCTCGTCCCGAAACCTTCCCTCTCGGATCGCACGCACTGCCTTGCGATGACTATCTAAAGCGTACTGATCCTGTTGTTGTCGTGTGACTTGATATTTCTCGGCAACAATTTCGCCGGTATTCCCCATATGAAAATCCTCGAAAGCATCCCAGAGCCCATCCTGAATCATCGAATCCAACGCCTTTCCATGGCCGATCCGAAACCCTTCACGAGCCTGGGGGAGCAAATACGGCGCATTAGACATGGACTCCATCCCTCCTGCAAGAACCAATTCAGCTTCTCCCAACTGTACTGATTGTGCCGCTAACCCGACCGCTTTTAGTCCGGATCCGCAAACCTTGTTAATAGTTAAGGCTGCCACTCGCGGAGACAGTCCCGCCTTCAACCCAACTTGCCGAGCCGGGTTCTGCCCCAAACCCGCAGACACGACATTGCCCATGATAATCTCGTCCACCCGCTCAACCGGAAGAGAGAAACGACGAATCAATGCTTCGATAACTGTCGTCCCCAATTCGATGGCAGAGCAACTCCTCAATCCTCCCATGAACTTGCCAATAGGAGTTCGCAGAGCCCCCAGGATCACTGCGTCTCTCATCGTTTTCCTCCAGGCTTGCACACCATTATAGGAACTATTCCTCTGGAAAAAGCAACCGACTTTAGGTGGGTCAGCATCGAATGATTTGTCTCGAGCATTGCATGACTCTTCATCGTCGCCTATAATTCGTCTCGGAATCTCATGAATCATTAATTCGTCACGGTCCCAGGACCTGCCTGAAATGAAAAAAACCCTTATTCTGTTTATTTTATTGATCCTTGGATTTGTAGTCACGTCTCTCTCGCCTCAGGGAACCCAAAAACCTCCGGAAGTTGAAGGGACGTTGAAGGTCTCCGTCGATCTTGTCAATGTTGTATTCGCTGTTTCCGAAGGCAATAACCGGTTCGTTTCAAACCTCAACAAGGAGGACTTCCTCGTTGAAGAGGATGGCAAGCCGCAAACGATTTCCTATTTCGCCAGGGAAGTCACGTTGCCTCTGACTCTGGGTTTATTAATTGACACGAGTCCGAGTGTGGAGCCCATCCTAGAGGTTGAACAGTCTACAGCCATGGAATTTCTCCGGGCTGTGCTCAGAAAACAAGATCTGGCTCTAGTGATGAATTTCGATCGAAGCGTGACGTTGCTTCAGGACTTCACAT
The DNA here is from genome assembly GCA_963810905.1 of uncultured Acidimicrobiia bacterium. Classification (GTDB taxonomy): domain Bacteria; phylum Acidobacteriota; class Terriglobia; order Versatilivoradales; family Versatilivoraceae; genus CAWBAT01. Next base: position 295,142 of record CAWEPG010000003.1, read on the forward strand.
CGGATTTACGGCGGCTGGAAAAGGCCATTCGGTCTGTCTCTATTGGGGGTGGGACTTCGGTTCATGACGCCATATTCCTAGCTTCGGATGAGAAGCTCAAAGGGGAAACAGGGCGCAAAGCAATCATCTTGATTAGCGACGGAGGCGACACGACCAGTAAGCTGAAAATGAAGGAGGCTTTAGAAGCAGCCCAACGGGGAGATATCATCATTTTTGCCATCTCGACACCGGTTGTGGGTCCTATGATGATGGGCGGTGGCGACTCCAGCATATTGAAAAAATATTCTGAGTCTACCGGGGGCAGGGCCTTTTTCCCATCAAAAGCCCAGGATTTCAAAAAATGTTTCGATGCCATCCAGGAAGAACTGCGCAGTCAATACGTAATTAGCTACACGTCGACCAACGCCGCCAAAGACGGCAGCTTTCGGTCCATCAAAATTAACGTCCCCAGTCAAAAAGGCCTCAAAGTAAGAGCGAAAAAGGGCTATTATGCCCCCAAAGGCTAAGAACCGGTTCAGAGCATATGCGTTCCCTTATTTCTTTTGGGCTAAAATGACCGACCGACTTTTCGGATTCGTAACCCTCTTTGTCTTGATGGGTAGCACATTTCAAACCTCCTTCCATTTAGAAGCCCAAGGACAGCGTCTTGAGAAAGATGCCACCGCGGAGCGGGCTGAAGGAATTGTCAGGAAGTCTTTGGCAGCTTACGGCGGGGAGAACAAATCCCTCTCCTTTCGAAACACCACTCTTGAGTATCAGATTCAAGCGACGGGTGAATCTTCTGCCAAGCCTCTCCTTGTTAAGGCTTACTTCAAGGATTCGGATTTCTTCCGATCCGATGTGATCGGGGAAAAAACAAACACCGTGACAATTCTTAATCACGACAACGGGTGGCTGAAAATCGATGGTACGGTCCTTTCCCTCACGAAGAAAAATCTGGAACCTTTGAAAGCGGAAGTGATCTCGCAACTCCGTCCGGATTTGCTCTTGCTAGCTTTTCAAAAATTCCGCTATTACGGCAGGACAGAAGAAGACGGACATGCACTCGATGAAGTTGATGTATCGGGCTTCCTCGGAGGGGAATATACCCGGGGCCGGCTTTCATTCGACTTGAGTACCCATTTGGTCTACAAATACGAATTCGAAAGCGAGAGGGAATCCGCAACCGGTAAAAGCATCTTCCATGGAACATCCAAATACATGGAGTACCGTGACAATGAAGGCTTGAAAATCCCTGTCGAAATTGTATCGACCCAAGGAGGGAAAGTTTCGAAAATCAAAGTGGGCCAAATTGACTCAAAAACGGTTCTTGACGAAAGCTTGTTTTCAGATCCTTCTCAACCGGCTCCCAATGCGAAGAATTGAGGAATGCCCGGTGACGGAATAGGAGCAAGCTCTTCTTCTTTTTTCTACATCTCTCAAGAGTAGTCCCCCATTTTCCTATATCCACAGAATGTCTAAGAGATTTCAATTCCTGTTGATTTTACATTCTCCCGTTTCGCAAGGGCTTTTGATTTTTTCGATAGTATTCCTAGGATCCCAATTCTTTGTCCCTCGAATCAACTCCAATCACGCATTGCCTTATTCTGTCCTCCTCCAGATCGGGCTGGTTTTTGGCGTCCCCTTCACCATGGCCCGAAAATTGAACTTGGACGCTCGGACAGAATTCAACCTAAAACGAACTTCATTCAAGAATTTGGTATTTAGTACATTGGTAGCCATTTCCCTGATTGGGCTTCTGCAAGAGCTGGCCTATTTACAATCTCGTTTTCTTGGAGAGGTTTTCGGTCAGGATTTCTCGATCCTGGAACTTCTAAAGGTCAATACCGCAAGCGACTTCGGCTGGACATTCCTTGCAATCGGCCTAGTCCCCGCATTTTGCGAAGAATTTTTGTTCCGGGGATTCATTTTCAATCGACTTCTCCAACCCAATCAGGTTGGCCAAGCAATCATGCTTTCATCGGTTCTCTTCGGAGTTTTTCATCGCCAGCTCAGTGTATTATTGAACAATACCGTGGCCGGAATTGTGCTTTCGCTCATCGTCTATCGAAGTGGGAGTTTGTTCAATTCTATATTGGCGCATGCGGTCATCAACGCGGCAGCCATTATATTTGTCAATTCCAATCCGGTGTCGTCGATTTTTTCGACGGGACACAACGGGCACTTGCCTCTTCCCTTGTTGATAGCATCGCTGGCTGGGCTAGCCTTCGGCCTCAAGGGCCTGTGTTCTAAAGAGACGAGAAAATCGGCCCCAAATCTGCTCTAACTTGGTCCGCACTTAGGAACTTTATGCAGTTATGGATTGAGATGCCGCAGCAATTTTATCATGAGGTGATGAGACCCCACGAAAAGTCAAGGAGAGGTCCTTTGAGCTGAATTTCTTTCAAGGAGGATTTCATGATGAGTAGACCTACAAAGCCGGTTCCTGAAGGGCATCACACGGTGACGCCCTATTTGGCCGTCAAAGATGACAGCAAAGCCATCGAATTTTACAAGCAAGCATTCGGCGCAGTCGAAAAGCGCCGCATGCCGGGCCCCGATGGCAAAGGGGTTATGCATGCAGAGTTGAAGATTGGTGATTCATTTGTATACCTGAGCGATGAAATTCCAGGCATGGAGTGCCGTTCTCCGGAGAGCCTTGGAGGAAGCACCGGGTCGCTTCACTTGTATGTGGAAGATGTTGATGTTGCATTTCAGCGTGCACTGACGGCCGGTGCTCAAGTGAAGATGCCGGTGATGGATATGTTCTGGGGTGACCGATATGGAAAGGTCGTCGATCCTTTCGGGCATGAATGGGGGATCGGCACCCATACCGAGGATTTATCAGAAGAAGAGATGACGCGCCGAGCCAAAGCTGCCTTTGCTGAAATGGCGAAACGTCAAAACGCTTAGGAACGGCCGACCAAACTATTTTCCCCGTACGCCGCCCTCACATAGAGTGGAGTGGTACACCTGCCTAAAGCTATAAGATGACCTACAAAAAAGCCCGATACCTTACTGAGAGGGTATCGGGCTTTGAATTAAATGCGGGAAAATCACAACTGAAATGCTCGTTAACGCAAGGAGAAATTAACTTCGATGTTCAGCGCCACGTCAACGGGAGTCCCATTTTTCATTCCGGGGCGAAACTTCCACTGCCTTAAGGCGGCTATAGCATTTTCATCGAGACCTAATCCGAGTCCGCGAACGACTCGTTGAATCTCAATCGTTCCATCTTTTCGAACGATGGCGGAAAGGACGACAACACCCTGGTATTTTGCTTTCCGCGCTTCTTCTGAATAGGTCGGCTCAACACGGAACACGACGGAAGGAGCAGAAACACCGCCACCCACGTGGAATACGCCTCCTCCGACACCACCGCCTTCACCTGGACCATAACCTCCACCTTTCCCAGGACCAACTCCGCCACCCGTGCCGGTCCCAATTCCGCCGCCCGTGCCCGGACCACTGGAAGGAGGGCCTGGAATTCCCAGCGGGTCACCATAGTTAGGCAAATTCACATTAGGTAGCTGGGCTAATTGCGGAACAATCAAGGTCGGCTCCACGGGCAGGACAGGATCTGGATTAACAATCTTGGGTGTTGGAGGGGTCAACTGTTTATCAGACAATTTAGGCAATTTCCCCTTCGAGGCAGGAGTTGGTTCTCTCCGCCCACCCCCTCCGCCGCCGCCTGCCTTCTCAGACTTGGGAGGCAAATTGACGAGCCCAGTGGGTTCTACCAACAATACATGAGTAGAATTTGCCTGAGCGTTCTGTCTACCCTTCATGAGCAGGGTCGGCACCAAAATAATCGCTAAGACCATGGAGATGTGAATGATTGTTGAGTAGACCAGGGAAGTGGAGCGAAATTTATATTCTTTGAAAATCTCATCGACTTCAACAGGTTGAGCGGTCACAAGGATTTCAGGCCGCTCTTCTCGGACAAATAGATACTTAATTTGGGAAAAGACAGTCAAGTACCAAGGCTTTGTCTCGAGAATTAGATCTGTGTCAATGGGTTTCGAAGAGATAGCATAATTCTTTGCTTCGGGGCGAAAAACTGATTTCAGGTTTCCCTTAAGGGTCTTGTACCAGGGAACCGCCTCGACCATCAGATTCGTTTCGAGAGGTCTGGAAGTGATGCGATAGACCTTCGTCTCATTAACAAATAAAGACTTCAGATTATTCAAGAAGACTTTGAGCCGGGAATCAACCTGTAGCTGAAGATTCAAGTCTGGTAGAAGAATTGGAGCGGAGTGATCGATAGGGCGGCTGGATTCGTGGTGGGGATTTTCATCAGGGACAGCTTGAGGAGCGGAAACTGACGGAACAACAGAGACCTTAGGCATCGGCTCGGTTTCAACCGCAGCAGAGCGGCCAACGGGTTGCCGTGTCGTTTGCGCGCCTACTCCTGGCGCAAACACTAAAGGCTGCACTGGAGCCTCAAGAACTCGGGCAGGTCCAGCCTGGGCAGCGCCAGGGCTTAAATTGTACAAATTTTGGCGGGCTTCTTCCAGCTTCCGCTGAATCATCCCTAACTTTTCGGGGCTTGTATTCGAGTTACTGCCTGCTTCTTGAAGAGCGGACTCTAAGAACTTGATGAGATCCTTTTGTTCTTCAATTTGATTCATGTAAACTCCACTTGCGAGCTACTAGGGGGAACCGTAACAAGCAAATTAGACGAAAAAGCTCCTCTTTTCGTTGTACGAGGAACAAAAAATTCATCTATTCGAGTGAATGCTCTAAGGGAAAGTGCCCCGCTGAGTAACCTCTCGCTAATTCTAACAGAAAGTTTCCTTTTGAAAAGCAAATTGTACTTCTCCAGGGGCGGCTCTCCGGCTTCCCGTCCATCCCCGTGATTTCCCCCAGAACATCTGTGGTGACAACAACTTGATTGGCTATCAATCCATTACTTAAATCTCCCATTCATGGACAATTGTGACGACATCGACTATAATTCGCGTCTTTTTAGAATGCCCCAATCGCTACCAGGAAGGGCATTGACGAGGGAGTTAAAGTGGAGCTAAAAGAAACACTCAATCTGCCAAAAACTGCCTTCCCCATGAAAGCCAATCTTTCGACAACCGAGCCCCAGATATTGCAAAGATGGGAAAGCATAAAATTATATGAAAACATTCGCCAAACCCATGCCAATTTCCCTGTTTTTACTCTTCACGACGGGCCCCCGTATGCCAATGGGAATATCCATTTAGGCCATGCAGAAAACAAGATTCTCAAGGACTTCATAGTAAAGTCCAGGAATATGCTGGGATTTAATGCCCCCTACATTCCGGGTTGGGATTGTCATGGTCTCCCAATCGAAATCAAGGTGGATCAGGATCTGGGAAAGAGGAAATCCTCCCTTTCTCTCACCGAAGTGCGCCAGGCCTGTCGGGAGTATGCCGAGAAGTATGTCGGGTTACAGCGACAGGAATTCAAGAGGCTGGGTATTCTGGGCGAGTGGGACCGTCCATACCTGACCATGAGCTACGACTATGAAGCCGCCATCGCTCGGACCTTCGCTACGTTCGTCGAGAAGGGCTATATTTACAAGGGGCTAAAGCCCGTCCATTGGTGTATCTCCTGCCAAACTGCGCTGGCGGAAGCGGAAGTGGAGTACGAGAATCACACCAGCCCATCAATCTACGTCAAATTCCCCGTGGTATCCGATCTCTCGTTCCTCAATCCTGATTTAGCGGGTAAAAAGATCTTCGTCATCATTTGGACCACGACGCCGTGGACTCTGCCGGCCAACTTGGGCGTCGCATTCAACTCTCATTTGGAATACTCCGCGGTGGAAGTGGGCGAAGAAGTCTACATAATGGCCAGCGATCTGGTCGAGGCGAACGGCAAAGCAATGCGGATTTACTCCCGGACGCGTCATTGCTCAATTTCCCGGATCAAGTTTGGAACGATTGAAAGCCAGGCATCCATTTCTAGAACGAGATTCTCTGTTCGTCTTAGGCGATCATGTGACGCTGGAACAGGGCACGGGTTGCGTTCATACCGCCCCGGGGCACGGCCATGAAGACTATGTCACCGGAAAACTCTACGGGTTGGACATCTATTGCCCCGTCAACAGTCTTGGACAGTTCGTCGAAGGAACGGAATTTTTCGCTGGAATGAATGTTTTCAAGGCTAACCCCGCTGTGGTTGAACTTCTTCGAGCCAAAGGCGCCTTACTAGCAAGCGAAAACCTGGCTCATTCCTATCCACACTGCTGGCGTTGTCATAATCCAGTTATTTTCCGAGCTACCTCACAATGGTTTATTTCCATGGAATATGCAAACTTGCGGCAGTTGTCCTTAGAGGAGATCCGAAAAGTTCGCTGGATACCTGAATGGGGCGAAGAACGCATCTCGAATATGGTTGCCAGCCGACCGGACTGGTGCATTTCGCGCCAACGTGTCTGGGGTGTGCCCATCATTGTTTTTTATTGCGATTCCTGTAACGAGCCGATCCTGGAAAAAAAGTTTATGGATCGGGTCGTTGAGATTTTTGAACGAGAAGGATCCGATGCTTGGTTCCGTCATCCTCCTGCCGAGTTGCTGCCGCAGGGCGCTGTTTGTCCTCATTGTGGTATAGCCAATTTCCGTAAGGAAACAGACATTTTGGACGTGTGGTTCGACTCGGGGTCCAGTCACGAAGCCGTATTGGGGAAACGAAGTGATCTCCCCTGGCCGGCTGATGTCTATATTGAGGGGGGCGATCAATATCGCGGGTGGTTTCAAAGCTCACTGCTGGTCGGAATGGGAGTGCGCAATCTGGCACCATACCGGCAGGTTCTCACTCATGGCTGGACATTGGACGCTGAAGGAAAAGCCATGTCCAAATCATTGGGGAACGTGATTGAACCACAATCGGTCGTCAAGGATAATGGGGCAGAGATATTGCGCGCCTGGGTCGCCGCCAGTGACTTCAAAGAGGATGTGCGCATCTCCAAAGACATGCTGGTGCGACTCTCCGAGTTCTATCGTCGATTCCGTAATTCGGCTCGATGGATGCTGGCAAACCTTTATGACTTTTCCCCGCAAACAAATGCCGTTCCACTATCTTCTCTCTCACCCATTGATCAATGGGCCCTCAACCAGACCGCTTCTCTCCTGAAGAAAATCGCAGATTGGTACGAGGGCTATGAGTTCCATCGCATCTTTCATGCGATAAACGAATTTGTGACCGTTCAGCTGAGTGCCCTTTATTTCGACATCTTGAAAGATCGGCTCTACACGGCCGCTCCCAATTCGTTGCTTCGCCGCTCTTCTCAGACGGCGCTGTACCGAATTCTTGAAGCTCTCACCCGGGCCATGGCTCCCATCTATAGCTTTACCTGTGACGAGATCTGGCAGTGCCTCTCTCAGTTTGAGAGCCGGGAGGCTAGCGTCCACATGGCCTTGTTCACGCAACCGGATACACTGATTGCAGGAATCCCTCCCGAAGCACTCGTTCAGTTAAAGGACTGGGACAGGCTCATTGAACTCAGAGGAGAGGTCCTGAAGATCCTCGAGACAGCGAGGAAAGACAAGTTCCTAGGCAGTGCTCAGGAAGCCAAAGTACAGATTGCAGCCAAATCTGGGACCCTTGAGAATCTCAAGAAATACCAGGCTTCCTTGCCCGCTCTTTTCATCGTGTCTCAGGTGGAAATCAAAGACGAATTGTCCAAAGGGACTTACTTCCTGGACAACGGTGAGATGCAGGTTTTGATCCTCCGGGCCGAGGGTCAGAAATGCGAGCGCTGCTGGAACTATTCGCTAGAAGTCGGTCAGGATCCAAAATTCTTGACGGTCTGTGGAAAGTGTTCTGCTTCGTTAAAAGAAATGGGATTATGACTCGGTATCTTTACTTCTTCATTCCGCCAATTTTATTTGCTCTAGACAGATGGACGAAAGTCCTCATTGAGAGCCACCTCGCTTTGCTTCAGTCCCAGCCTGTGGTGCCGGGGTTTGTTGACTTGACTCATACACGCAACACAGGGATTGCTTTTGGCCTATTGGCCAACAGTGATTCGCCATGGATGCCGACCATCCTCACGCTCTCTTCAGCTCTAGCGCTCATCCTCATCTTGTTCTTCTCGCTGAGACAACCCGCTAGCAATTGGAAACTCCAGATCGGACTGATGCTGGTGTTAGGCGGAGCGGCGGGAAATTTGTTTGATCGCTTGTCCTATGGATATGTCATCGATTTTATCGATGTCTTCTACAGAAACTACCACTGGCCAACCTTTAACGTTGCGGATAGCTCTATTTCAGCAGGTATTGGATTGTTACTGCTCGAAGCAGTGACCCAGAAGAATCCAGTGGAGAATGCAGACACGATTCTCATTAAATAACATGGTATAGAGGCCACTTTTAGAACGGCTCCTCCGTCCAGAAGAGCAGACGCGGTATCAAAGGTCAACCTTGTTCCCGAAGCTTTTTGAATATTCCTGGTTCGTCATTCACACCTATGGATTTCTTCTTGCCGTGGGTTTTGTCTCAGGGTTGTATGTCAGCGCCCGGGCGGCCCAGCGGGAAGGCATAAACCCCACCAAGGTTTATGATCTCGGACTGTATATCGCCATCAGTTCTCTGGTCGGGGCCAAGTTGCTCCTGATCATCACGGAATTCACATACTACTCCCAGAATCCTTCTGAAATCTTGTCTCTGGCCACCTTGCGGTCGGGGGGCGTTTATTATGGAGGTTTCCTGGTGGCGGCTATTGTAGGAATCAGTCTCGTCCGTAATCAGAAGCTCCCGGTCTGGAAAATGACCGACATTTTTTCTCCGGGTATTGCCTTGGGACAATCGATTGGCAGGCTCGGATGTTTTGCCGCCGGATGCTGCTATGGCCGGCCAACCACATCACTGTTTGGAGTCACCTTCAAGAATCCTTACAGCCACGATACGGTCGGCGTGCCCCTAGATATTCCTCTTCATCCTGCACAGCTCTATGAAGCAGCAACGAATCTTGTGATTTTTTTTCTTCTTTGGACAGCTTTGAAAAAGAAGAGCTTTGATGGCCAGGTCTTCATCCTCTATCTCGTGTTTTACTCAGCCAGCCGCTTTGTCATTGAGTTTTTCCGGGGCGATCCGGAAAGAGGCTTCCTGTTTGACGGATTGCTTTCTACCTCGCAGTTCATCAGCCTGGTCTTGATGGTTTGTGCGGCTGTCCTGTTTGCTGTATTGAAACGGCAACAACTTCCGAACCAAGCTCAGGCTCGATCGAAGTGACCCCCTCTATCGATTTACGCACTTTCATTGCTGAAGAAGCAGATCATCATTGCCGCTTGGATCACTTCCTTTGCAGCCAGTTGCCGGAACGAAGTCGTTCACAGATCCAGAAATGGATTGATCAGGGATGCGTCCTCGTCGACGGATTGACGGCTAAACGTAGTTATAAGATTCGCGGCAGCGAGAAAATCTCTGTTAATATCCCATTCCCGACCCCGCCCGCAGGCTTTGCAGAAGACATTCCTCTAAGTATCCTCTATGAAGACGCTGACCTGGCAGTTATCAACAAACCGGCCGGAATGGTCGTCCATGTCGGAGCTGGCGTCAGGCAAGGAACACTAGTCAATGCTCTGCTGAACCACTTCTCCGAGCTTTCAGAAAGCGCAGGGCGTGAACGTCCGGGAATTGTTCATCGTCTGGACAAACAAACCTCCGGGCTGCTAGTGGTCGCCAAAAACGATTTGAGCCATGTTAACCTTTCCAAACAGTTCCAATCCCGGTCTGTAAAAAAACATTATTGGGCCCTGGTTCATGGACTCTTCGAAAAGCCGCGTGGAGAAATCAAAACCCCGATAGGGAGAGATGTTCGCAACCGAATCAAAATGACGACCCGATCCGTTCGCGGACGAGTAGCCCATACATACTATGAAGTTGTCGAAGAGCTGGCCAAGTTTTCTCTCGTTCGTCTGCACATTCGAACCGGCAGAACTCACCAGATCCGGGTGCACTTGGCGTCGATCAAGCATCCGGTTGTTGGGGACACCCTTTATGGGGCTCCTTCCCGAATCCAATTACCTGGAACAGACCAAGGGATCCTTACCCTAAACAGAAATTTTCTGCATGCCTACTCGCTTCAGTTCGCTCATCCCCGAAGTGGAGAGTGGCTTTCGTTTAGCTGCGACCTTTCTTCTGAATTGACTCAGTTCCTCGCCAGGCTGCGAGAGGCCCTACTTGGAAATCTCTCATCCAAAGGGGATGATTGATCCTCTACTCAGGTACTACTCAAATTACACATCGGAGTTCACGCCGGGCTGTAGCCGGGGACATTGGCCCAAGCCGGCTCTAGCGGGGCCAGTTGCAACATGTGCTCCTCCAAATTAGAAGAATCTACATCCATTCTGTGGTAGCCACGATTGACGCGCTTATTGCGGCTATCATGGGCTTGTGTCGCACGATTGTGTATTCGAGCTGCTGCGATTTTATTGCCAACTCCTTGTGATCCACGATTAACTGGCTAAATGCGCCGCTCAATCGTGGCTACCTGCTTCGCAATACCCACACTAGATGGAGACGTCGGCTGGCGTCGCGGAGTTCTCCCTCTAGTGATTATCTCTCCACTGCCTCAATCAGGGACGGGTTGACGGGTCTTTGTCATCCACCTATAATCCAAGGATTCCTCATCATCAGCGGGGAAAGTGAAAGGGATAGAGGCAGAGGCATGAAATCGAATTGGGTACTTAAGGTCCTGGCTTTGACGGCATTTATCATTTTTCTTTCCAATGGAGAATGGCCTTTACAGTTTCTCTCAAAGGTCGATGCCGCAGAGGATAACCCATCTGGCAACAAAGCGATTGCCATTGATGTAGACCTTGTCAACGTTCCATTCTCTGCCTTAGACAAGAAAGGAAACCCCATCAAAGATCTTCGCCAGGATGAGATCAAAGTTTTTGAGGATAACGAGCCCCAACGGATCACGAATTTCTCCCACGACCCGGATGCTCCTCTTGCGATTGCCCTGCTTATTGACACGAGCACAAGCAGTCGGTCCAAGTTTAAGGTTGAACAGGATGCGGCTATTGACTTTTTTCAAACGGCGGTTCGCCGCAAAAAGGACAGCTGCCTTTTGATGAGCTTTGATTCCACGATCGATTTGTTGCAGCCGTTCACGGACGACCCGGACCTCCTGACGCGTGCCATCAAACGGCTAAAGACCGGTGGGGGAACGAAGTTATTCGATGCGATTCACAAGGCCTGTAAAGAATACTTAATGAAGGAGCAGGGCAAACGTCGCGTGCTGATATTTATCAGCGATGGAGATGACAACATGAGTTATGAAACCTTCGATTCGACCCTCCAAGTCATCCTGCAAACCGATGTTTCCGTCTTCTCGATCAGCACTAATTCCAGCGGTTTTTTCGGGATGGAGAATCCAAAACTGGACAAAATTTTTAAGCGGTATGCAGAAGAATCTGGAGGGCGATTTTTCTTCCCAAAGAAGATCGAAGATCTGGCGTACAACTTCCAAGACTATCACCGAGGAACTGAGAGACCAATATTCCCTCGCTTACCGCTCAACCAATACGACCAAAGATGGGGCCTTCCGAAGTATTAAAGTTGAGACAACCCGAAAAGATGTGAAATTGAAATATCGGAAGGGCTATTACGCGCCTCGTGGATAAGTCTTCGAAAATACTATCGCAGGAAGATAAACATGAAAAAAAGGACAACGAGAAGCAAAGTTAAAGGAATCCAGTAGTGAAATCCCTCGGGTTTCGTGGCTCCAAATGAAGGTAGGCATTCATCTTCCTTCTTCAATTTTGCACTTTCGGAAAGCAAGGTCGGCTGATCCGGTTCCTGGGATGGAATATGTTCTTTGACGGGTTGGAGATCAAGACTGATTTCATCCAGCTCGAAAGAGTCGGCAGAAATGCCTTGTGCCCGGACAGGTTGTTCGCTAGAGGTTGCCTCTTGAGCGCCTTCAAATTCTAAGATCGTCTCTTCCTTCAGCGATAACTCCTCTTCGATCTCTTGGGCCCTCTTCTCTTCCCTGAGATTGATCTCTTTTTCCAAATCAATTCGAAAGGCGTCCAACGCAGCATCAATTTCTTCTGTTCCAATGGCCGCAATGAGCGAGGAATTCGATGTTGCCGAAGCGGGGGCACTAGAATGCAAAGTCATCTTTTGATCCATTTTCTTGCTGCTAAGAGCGGATTTTTCCTCTTCGAAAAGAGCTTCAACATCCAGAAGGTCCTCGTCCGATTGCCCCACAGTTTGCTCCACAGGGGTAGTAGCTGCCAAGCCGGAGGCTTCATCAAGAACATTCGGGAAATCGACCAACCCCTCGTCTTGAACCTCGGAGGTAGAGATCTCTGATAAAGCGGTCTTGATCACCTTCATCAATTGCCATTTAGGGATAGGCTTTTCCAGAAAATCGATGGCGCCGCACCCAAAGATGGCCTCTTTGCGGTATTTTTCTGCCTTGTAGATGGCTGAGTACATGACGACTGGTCTAACCTCTCCCAATTGCCCGCTTGTAATTTTCTTGCAGAGTTCAAATCCATTGAGTTTTGGCAAGAGTGCGGCTGTCAGTACCAAATCAGGGACATTGTTTTCGAATGTAAGTAAAGCCTGCTGGCCATCAGAGGCTGTAAGCAGAGAAAAATCTTCTTCCTTCAGGATATCCTGGATATATTCGATCGAATTCCGCTCATAGTCGACGATAAGTATTTTCTTTGCCATGCTTAGGCCTTTTGTCTCATTTGCATCCGCAGAATTATCATCGGGTCAGGGGAGATTCCTTAAGACAATAATCCCTTCCTTATTAATGACATCCAATTTCTCTAATCGGTAAAAGAAGCCCTTTACTTTATTCCTTCCGAGGGATAAGCAGCGTTTTTTAGCCTGCTGACCGGTCTGAGTAAACGCATCTGTTTGTAATTTCCTTTCGAGTTTGAAACCCTATGGCCCATATTAGTGTGGACTAGACAATGGCTAGCTATTACCAAAAGTGAAAATTTGTACGAGTCTATGGTATGATTTTTCAGATGTGGTGATTCATCTGGGGAATTTTGAATAGCGTTCTTCAGTCATCCGCTTGCAGCCTTTTTCAGGGTCGATAAAGTCTGATGAGTCAACCAAGGTTTCAGATTATGAATGCTTTACGAAAGGGGATTATTCCTCTTTTGGTTGTCTATTTCGTGGGTGGGGTGATATTCCCGAGCCTGGTCGGTGCTCAAAAAAAAGATGACACGTATCACTTGAAAGTCCCGGTTGAACTTGTCATTGTCCCCGTCACTGTAGAGGATAAAGATGGGAACCTCATTTCGAATTTGACCAAAGAAGACTTTGAACTTTATGTCGAAGGTGTCCCGCAGACAGTCACGTATTTCTCATCCGACCCTGTCCCATTATCGGTCGCCATCCTGATTGATAAGTCAATGGAATCGACAACTCTCTCTTCCATCAAGAATACTCTGACCTCTTTGGTTGAATCATTCAGCCCCTTTGATGAAATCGCGATTTTTCAATTCGAAAACACCTCAGACAAAATTCAGGATTTCACATTTAACAAAGAAGAAGTCTTAGCCTCGCTCAAGAAGTTAAGCTTTGCAAGTGGTTCAGGATCCACTTTTGGAGAGGGCTCATTCTCTGGAAGTGGCGGAACAGGGGATACAAAGATCAATGGGGTGGTCATCGATAGCGCACAAGGGAGGGTGCCTCCGCCCAAGACTTTGAACACTCACATCCATGATGCGGTCTTCAATACAGCCATGGAGCTTCGGCGAAGGAGCAAGGAACGGCGCGGGATTATCGTGATTATATCCAATGGCCAGAATGCGCCAGGTAACCGTGTTTCGTATGACGAGGCCATCGGGGCCGTTGTGCGCTCAGAGATCCAAGTTTATGCTATTGCCCAAGGTAGTTCTCTGTTCTATAGAAAGCTCAACCTTCTTGGAAAATACGCCAGCGCATCCGGGGGGTCAGTTTTTTTCCCCGTTAAAAACGAAAGTTTGTCGGCCGCTTATCAGAAGACCGGGCAAATGGCCCGAAACAAATATGTGCTCGGATTCGTTCCCCGTGACAACGTGAAGGAGCCCACATTTCAAAAGCTGACGGTTCGTATTCGGAATAAGGACTCCAAAGCCGAAGATATCCGCTATCGCAAAGGTTTTTATTTGATGCCACATTGACGCGATTCGATCCAAAGCCACCTTGGCAAGATTTCAACTAGAACCAAAGCTCTGAATCCCCACTCCTCCCTCCTTCCAATTCCTGGTTCTTCGTTGCCCAGATAAGAAAATTGAGTCGGTCCTTCGATTTGGTTCTATAATTTGAGTAAAGCAAGTTTCGGTATAGGCAGGAGTCATGACCTTTGGGAAATATTGGTTACTTCTCTTTACGCTTTCCTTCCTGACATCAGGGATCCTCCTGAATGCCGATACATCGAGCAGCCTGTCAGAAGACTCAAGGATCAAGATTATTCGCACCCTGGGTAGCGAATACGTAGCCCTCAAGATTCCGCTTCCAATCAACAAGACAGGTCTGACTATTAACTCGAATGGGGAATTTGATTGGAAAAAAAATGAGGAAGCTTCACTTTCAGCCGGGCAGTTTATTGCACCCGGCATCACTGTTCAGATCACGAAAATTAATATATTGCCTAACAAGATCGTTTTCGAGATCAATGGAGGAGGTGGAAGAAAAAAGAAACGATTCCTGGAGCATATTCAGGTAGGCTCCAGCGGAGGGGGGCGTACCCTAGCAGACCCAACCTCCGACGCGCCTCCGCAAGGATCTTCTGTGAATATCCAGTTTGCCAAATCCATTCCGGAACTATCCCCAGAGGAAGTAAGGCAGATCCTTTCAAATGTACTGGATTTCAGCAAGAAGTCAGCGGTAAAGAGCTTCATCGAATCGATTCCTGAAGAGTTTCAGGACGCGGTCAAAGAAAAGAGAGCCGTCGTCGGCATGGACAAAGATCTCGTCATCGCGGCCCTGGGACGGCCCCTTCGAAAGATCCGAGAAAGAAAAGGAGAGGTTGAAACCGAGGAATGGGTTTACGGTGAAAAACCTCAGAAGGTGATTTTCGTGACTTTCCAAAGCGGCAAAGTGGTCAGCGTGAAAGAATACTAGCCCCTGAAATCCCCTCTGATTCAAAATTTTTTGATCTGACGCAAAGCCTCATAGAGCACAATGGCAGCGGCATTGCTGAGGTTGTGGCTCCGTGGTTTTGTCCCCCACATAGGGATTTTAATCGAATAGTCAGGATTGTCTGACACCAGCTCCCTGGGTAGCCCACGGGTCTCACTTCCAAATACCAGGTAATCATTCCAGCCATATTGAATGTCCGTATAGAGTCGGGTGGCCTTGGTGCTGACATAGTAAAAGCGGCCGGCATGGTCCGTTTGAGTCAATTCCTCGAGGGAATCGTGGTAACTGACCGTGACACTCTCCCAATAATCCAGACCGGCACGCCGCAGATAATAGTCTGAGGTAGAGAATCCTAACTTGCCTATCAAATGGAGGGGTGACTCCGTCAGGGCGCAGAGACGGGCAATATTACCGGTATTTTGCGGAATTTCCGGCTCAACCAGCACGACATGCATATCGGTTCATTTTACTTGGAGCAAAGCTTTACCAATTCCTATGTTTCCCGCGGAATCATAAACGCGCAAAGCAATGAAATGTTCCCCAGGATCGAGTTTCTCGGCTTTGATCTCAAACTCTTCGATTCTTGAATCCACGATTCCATCAACCGAAAAGATGATCTCCCACTCTTTCCCGTCAACCGATACCTCGGCACGACGCAGCGGAGAATAGGGGTCAGTGCCCTTAAACCGAACAACAGCCGTCCCATTCTGGCTCGTTTGAGACAAGATTTCCACTCGGGGCGGGATGTTATCGATGTCGAAGAATTGGCTAACCAGTGAATTGGAAAGGGAACGATCTAGGGGGTTGGATGGGGAGTCATCGGCCGTTATCCGTATTTGGTATTTCCCATCCGGCAAGCTATCTGCTTCCAACGTGAAGTATTTCTCGTCCACATCCTCTTTCAAGGGTTTCCATTCAGATTCTTTTTCCCCGCGGAAATCGATGGAGAACACTAACTCATCCTGATTCGGATCCTCGGCTTCCCAGGTAAAAGACATGGCTCCCTTTTGATAAACCCGCCGCGGCGGGATCATGCCGGGACCTGAAGATGAAATGGCATCACTGGCCCCAGACGCTATGGCTGCGCCCTGGTCTGTCTGCGAATAAGGGTTCCTGGACATCGAAACGCCCGGCTGTTTTTGGAACGCCACGCCCGGCGGCAGGATATTAATGGTTTTTACTTCAGGCGGTAGATTTTGCGGCAAGTAGGGCAGGGTAATTTCATTGAATGTCACCGAATTGTTCCCAGAAGTCGTCAGAACGAGCTTGTATTGAATGTAGCGTGCCTTTGGGCTCTGAATCAGTTCCCCTTCGGGATTCGTATATGCCTTCGACCAGTCGCTCCAGGATTTATCCGGTTTCTTGGTGTTGCCGGAACGGGTGTACACCTTTAGTGTGGCGCCGCTAGGAACCTCGGCCTTCCAGTGGACTTGCCCCCAGCTTGAAATCGTCTGAGTATCTTTGACATCGGATTCGTAAGTCCCATGGCTATTAAGTTCATTACTGAGCCGATAAATTTTTGCCAGATTGCTGGTGCAGGCAAACACGTCAGAGCTCCCGGAGATGAGTCGGGTTGTTTGTTCTTCGTTGGTCTCGAGCAGGAGAGTGGGTTTCTTCAGATCGTCCAAAAGATAGATTCTGCCTTTGTTACCCGTAGATAAAAGTACTTTGCCATCGGGCCTCAAGTTGAGTCCGAAAAGCGTTTCTGAATCAGAAACCCACAGGCTTTCGACGCGATCGTCTTTGGAGACGCGAAAAATGCCACTTCTTAGATTTCCCGATTCGCGGCGACCCGGCCGAGTAACCGGGGTTCGGTAATTCGGGGTTGGCTCTTCCACAAGTGTTCTTTCCGTTGAACCGGTAACCGAAACACTTACCGAAATCGATTCAGAAGGAGCTCCCTCAGGCAGATTCACCTTGGACTGGGGAATAGCCCCGGAGGGCGATGCATTGATGCCGATGAAGTAAATATTCCCCTTGGAATCGATTTGCGCTTCGTGAATTTCACGCATTGAGGAATCATAAAGAACAAAAGGTTTCCCTTCTGGTGAGATCCGATACAGGTAGCCATCCGGATCACTGCCGGCGATAACATTCCCTTGTTCATCGATCGCGAGGCAAAGGATGTTGGCTTGGCCGCTATCATAAAAAATCTCCCCCTTGCCATCTTTGCTGACCTTGTAAATCCGGCCTTTATTGCCTGTAGCTACAAAGAGATTCCCCTTTTTGTCAAATTCCATGTCCCAGATGAATTTATCCTCAGGATCAAAAAAAACAGTCGCCTTGCCTTCTCCACTAACCCGGTAAATCTTCCCGTCGGGGGAAGTCGCCACAAAAAGGGTTTGATCCGAATCCAGGGCAAGGGCTAAAACGTCGAGTTCAGCCGCATCGAAATAAATCGATGAAGTGCCGTTGACGTCCACTTTGAAAACTTTTCCGTCATGCCCCGTCCCGACGTAGAGGTCCTTCTTTGTGTCAAATACTGCCGACCAGATGAGGGCTTGGTCGGTATCAAAGACAGAGTCGAATTTTGGAGAAAGTGAAATTCGCCCTTCAGAATTCAAGGTGAGTCCTTTCAGAGTCCCCTTAGAGAATTCATTAAAGGTGGAGTTCGTCCAAAATGAAGGGGAGACTCCTAGGAGAGCCCCAGGGGCAGAAGCAGCGAGGAAACCAATAATCAAGGGAAGGGCTCTAAATCTTATGGGATACATGATTTCTCCAATGCATGAATTGGGGGTTCAGACTTTTACGGAAAGCAAGGTGAGGGCAAGTAAATCATGTGAATCGTAGTCCTTCTATCAAATTCCACAGATCATCTGTCCCGGACTAAGGGTGCTATTCAATCCAAAATCTCCAAGGTGAGGATTCGCTGGCCGCTAATCATAAACGGCGTTGAAGGCAATTCGTATTCGTAGAGGTTGGACGATCGCAGGCTAATCAGACTGCTACTCGAACTCCGGTCCGAAGTGATCACGTGGCTGAAAGATGGTGGCAGGTTTGAGAACTCTTCGCCTCGAATCATCACGGAAGGTTCCGGCTTCTGCAATCTGACATAGACCCGGTCATTCTTGCGGATGTTGTTGATCGCACGAATCAACTGATCCAGGTCGCGCGGCATGAAGGTTTGCCGCAACATGCGATTTTCTACATTCGTCAGCGTGAGGCCATCCGCCACGGTCAAAAGCAATATTCCACTGGGCATATCAGCCGGGATGGTGATGGGAAAACGCTCTACTTTCTCATCGCCATTTGCCGTCCGCAGGAAAGCTGAAAGAATGACTGTTTCCCCTGCCCTCAATTGTTCGCGGTCCGCCCAGACCCGGTCGAGGATGGCCGTTCTTTTTTCGTCAATGGAAGTGATATCCACAGTCACATTCTCTACATTCACGTTGTCAAATCCGCTCGCGAAGATGAAGCTGAGAGGTTGGACCACGGCCAGTGATGCAAAAACATGGGAATTGGACTCACCCGAAAAGGTATTCTCAAATTTCACCTCTGGCTGACCCTTGATCGTGATCTTCCCATGAACTTGAAGTGTTGCTTCACCAAGCGCCCGTTCATAAGAGGTCAGGGTGTTGAAGACAGCAAAATTGACCAGGAACGGAGAGAGGAAGCGATCATTCACGACTTCGAAATGGAAGGTCTCCATCCGATTTCGACTCGACTTCAAATTGATCGTTAAGGGAATGAGTTTCGGCAACATGCCGACGGTTCCATACAAGCCTTGTGAACGATCCTGAGTGATAGCCCCAGCCAACTCTGTCGGCACCGCAATCTTGAATGAGCTGTTCAAATTAGGCAGGAGAGAGATCACATTGGCCTTGCAAAAAGGCAACTGCACCGGTCCCACAGAAAGCCAGGGGTGGCCAAACGCATAAATCTTATTCCCTTCCCGGAATGTGACGGTCCCGGCAGCACTGGCGCCAACCCCCAGATCACCGCGAATCAACTGCACCGCCAATGCCGAGCCGGGCTGGATATCTGCCCCGTCCGCCATAATGTCAGATGACCGCCCAACTGTCATCCCGCCCATTGGAACAGGGGTCATCCCCAGAGCCTGAAAAGTAGGCCAAAAATACTGAATGGCTTTGGCAGAGAAACCAGAAAGAGAAAGCGGGGTGTCGATATACTGCATGGAATGACCTGCAAAAGGCGTCAAACCAGGAAAAGATCCAACCGATGAATTCGACAAATGAATTGTTTTCGAGGAACCAAATGGTCCGAAATTGTCAAGATCCAGGGCTGGTGACAACTTCACAGTACGAAAGGGAGGCACTGTGGATACCTCGATTTTGATAGGATCGATCCGGACCGGCCCGTCAGGCTTCTCAAAGATATTCAACATCTGCTCGATCGGCGTAATTCCGGCAATAGCTTCTTTCGAAAAAGGAAACGAAAACGCAACCGCTCCGACAAGCTTTCCATCAATGTAGACGGGGCTACCGCTCATTCCGCCCATGACACCAGTGGTCTCCAGAGGGCCGCCAGATAGTTTGGCAAGGATGGCGCTTTGTCTCGGGAGTATATTTTCGAGCACGCCGAGAATTTCGACTTGAAACTCTTCAATTCGGCTTCCGGAATAAACCGTCTTTCCAGTCCCTTTCATCCCTGGTTTGATTTCCGATAGCGGTAGGATAAGGCGAGTCGATTCTGCCTGGAACACTGGTCCCTTCAAACAAAGGAGCAGTAGAACAACTAATAGAACCAGGTATTTAGGTAAGGTCGACAATGCAGGAACCCATCGAATCTTTATTTTCATTCTACGCATCTCATCGGTAATCCATTCACTTCCACTTAGCCCTTGCTTCCAAGTACTTTTCGATAAATTTGATTGTTAGGGTCAATCAAGTTATTTGATAGTATTGATCGGAGAACGCTCATTACACCCAACGATGAGTATAGCAGAAGGTTCTCCATGCTCTCCAAAGAATCTGAGAGATTTATGCCAAGCTCCATCGGGCTCTTCTCTGCTTTTGTTCTGGCTGGCGGTATGAGCAGCCGGATGCAGCAAGATAAGGCCCTGTTGCGTTTTCGCGATCATTATCTGATTGAGTACGCCATCGATGTTCTCCAACAACTTACTGTCGACATCCGGATTATTGGTGATCCTCGCAAATATGAATTCCTTAAAAAGCCTGTTGTCCCCGATGGGGTAGCTTCTCATGGCCCTTTATGCGGCATCTACACAGGACTGAATATCTCAACAAACAAGTACAATCTATTCCTGGCCTGCGACATGCCACTTATGAAGCCTGAGTTTTTCCGGCTATTACTTGAAAGGATTGGGGATGCCGATGCCGCTGTCATGAGGCTCATAGAGGGGAAGGTTGAGCCATTGGCGGCCGTCTATTCCAAGAGCGGAATTCCAACGATCGAGGGAAATATGGGCTTGCACTATTATAAGATTACCGATTTTCTCGATCGAACTCGGGTAATTTATCTGGGAGAAGAAGAACTTTCCGAGATTGGTCTTTCAGCCAGGATTTTCACAAATATCAATACGCCAGAAGATCTGTTGTCGCTGGAATCCATTTCTTAAAATCAGAATCCGAGTCACCAACCAGGCATCCATATAAGGAAACTTAGATGGAGTGCTCCGGCATGTTAGAATCTCTAGGGTCCAGGAGGTGACTGGGAAGTAGAACCGTACTTTCAGCCCCCCTCCAATTGGATGTGACTTCTGGTGTATCGGTGATTCCCGAATTTTGCCAAACTTCTTCATGGAATGACCTGCCTCAATGAGACAGCGGTGGGAGAAGCAATCCACTATAAAAAGTATCGCAGCCAGGATGGTAATTGTTGGCTAAGTATTGCCGATATATGACTTAGACTGAGTGTGCTATATTGGCCATCCTATGGTCCCCTGGAGTCGCTGGGCTGCCGACGAATCATGAATTTCCTAACCCGTATCATCGCCACAATCCGGTATCCAGAATCGACATTTGGGAAGACTCTGATCAGGACTCTTCCTATCGTCCTTTTTGTGTTGATCTTAGCAGTCGGCTTTTCAGGTTTTTCCGCTTACCGAGCTGTTGTTCCAAACCGCTTGGCAGAGACGATAGACCCCGGTAGCTTTCTGCTAAGGAACTTCCAGTCTCTCTCGTTTACAACCCCTGACAAAGTATCAATGGAAGGCTGGTTTATCCCTTCGGTTCGAGGCGCTCCAGTTATTTTCTTGTGCCATGGCTATAAGTCCAACCGGTCAGAACTTTTGACTTTAGCTTCTACCTTCCAGGAAAATGGCTACAATCTGTTCTTGTTTGACTTCCGAGCCCACGGTACAAGTCCGGTGGGAATAAGCACGCTCGGAATCAATGAAACACAAGACTTGGTTGCAGCCATCCAGATGGTTACAGAAAGAAAAGATGTGGATCCGAACAGGGTGGGAGTGTGGGGAGTGACGTTGGGTGCCTATGTAGCCCTTTCGGCGGCAATTCTCAACGAAAAAATCAAAGTGCTGGTGGTAGATTCCCCCTTCGAGAGCCCCGACGCATTTCTTGATCTCCAGACTTCCTCGATTTTAGGGGTCAATAACTCAGTGTTAAATACGATGACCAGGGGGTGTTTCTGGCTAATCTCTCTTTCCTCAGGTCATCCGAAAGATAATTTACTGAACAATTTAAACTCTTTGCAAAATTGTGAAAAGCTATTCATCACCGCCGAGGAGACTCCACGATTGGAGGCACAGGCACTTAACCTCTTCAACCATGCACCTGACCCGAAAGAGCTTCTGCGCCTGAAGGGATCCAAGACCAGTATCTTATACGATGTTGAGAGAAAGAATTACGAGTACAAGGTAGTCGACTTCTTTAAGAAAAGGATGCCCATCCGAGGGCATCAGTGATTTGTTCTCTCCCTTCAGAAAGAACCTCGCCGACTCGCCTAAACTTTCATCGGGCACTCCCTGCTTCATTTGAGTGAAGCTTCCATACCCGTTGCATATGGAAGGGGACTTCTTTTTCAACTTCAAACCGATGACCAAACTCCGTCGCATTGGCTGATAGCCGAGGTCAATAAATAAAAGGACTTGGTGTCTCGCGTGTCAACTTCATCCAGCGAATAGATGATGTGAGCTTCAGAGTTCAAATAGAAACTGAGTCCGTATACAAAGCGACGAGAAACCCCGTACGCGAATACTGGCTCTCCCTGGTATTCCTCGCTTTCCAGTTTAGCAGCAAGCTGTCGAGAGGATTCGATGGCATCAATCTGCGGAAATATTTGATGAACGATCAGTAGAACACCCAGAGAGCAGCCGGCAAGATAGCATATGAATACAGCTCGGTAATATCCGAGAAAGATCAGGACAAAGCCGACACATCCCATACCTATCATGAGCCAAGACAGTAGCGGGAGTGACAGCTCAGCAACAAGATTAAGCCCGTGCCCCCAAATTAAGAGTCCTAGACCTGCTGCAATCATGAGAATTGATTGGAAGAGTTCCACCCGCGGTTGGTTATCTTGTGCAGGCTGCGGAGAGGGCTCTTTCCAGCGATCCTCCCAGTAAGAGGCCGTTAATAGCGCCATAGCAGGAAATATCGGAAGGATATAACCCGGAAGCTTCGAGCGGGAAAGAGAGAAAAAGACTAGAGGGACAATAACCCACAACCAGAAAAAAATTGTGTCCGAGTTGGAGGCGCGTCTATTCCGAACGCCTCAATCTCCTCAGATCCTGAATACATACGGCACCGAATTGAAGAGTCCACGGAAGAAACCCAACGATGATGACGAATAAGAAAAACCAGATTGGCTGGGAGTGTTGGAATCGATCCGTTGCAAAGCGCGCAAGATTATGCTGGAAAACAAATTCTCTGATAAAGGCCCATCCATTAGCTTGAAAACAAAGAACATACCAAGGTAAAGCGACAGCAAGTGAGAGGAATCCGCCTGGAATCAGCCATAACTTTCTCCACGAATAAGTTTCTGGCCGGAGGGTAAAGAAAATGATCAGAATGAAACCCACCAAGACTAAGCTTACAGGGCCCTTTGCCAGTAAGGCTACCCCCAATGAGAAATAGGCAGCGCAAAGCCATATCCTGGGAGACTCCCTCTGTTGAAGCTGTGTTACGCTGCCATTTCTCCTTGTGATGGATAATCCAAAATAGAATCCAGCTAATGACAAAGTTAGAGCTGCGGTTAGCAGCATATCCATCGAGGCGGCTCGACCAAAAGCGATGCACATCGGCGAGGAAGCAAGCATCAGAGCTGCCACAATCCCGCATTGGGGAGACCGCCATTTCCAACCGATCGTTAGCACGGTGAAAATTAGAACGATTGCGCTCATCGCTGCCGGGAGTCTCGCCGAAATTTCTGAGATGCCCAACGCTCGATAAGACTGCGCGGCTAGCCAGTAGTATAGAATAGGTTTTTCAAACCAAGGCTTTCCATAGAGATGCGGAGTAATGAAGTCTCCCGAAACCACCATCTCTCTGGCTACCTGAGCGTAACGTGGTTCGTCTGGACCCACCAGCCCAAGCTGGCCAAGCCCGTGGAAAAACTGAATGTAGAGGAAAAAACCAATTAGGAGTGAGGGTAGGATGAGTCTCGACGATTTTCCAGCCATCTTATCGAGGCAGTACTGCCGCCTCTTTGTCCTCATGTTCTGCAGGCTTTTAGGGAATCATTCATATTGGTCCTGCACCGGGTTTAGTAGTAGTCGGAACAGGACATGAAATAATGACAACGAGGACAGATCAGCTTGCAGTGGTCGCCCGTCAATTCAAATCCACACTGGGGACAGTATTGACTCACGTCCTTGGTTTTCAATTGTGTGGACTGCACGCTCGGCTCCGGATGGGATTCAGGTCGAAACGACTTTAGGCTTTTATCTGTCACATTGTCTAATTTTGCTGTTTCGACCCAAGTTCTCACAGCTAACCTTTAGGCATGGGTAGCAAGCATGCTTTCGAAAACCTTCTTTGGAACTGCGCCGGAAATTCGGTCAATAATTTGGCCATCTTTGAATAGTAAAATTGTTGGAATGCTCATGATTCCATACCGACTAGCAATCCCCGGATTGTCATCTGTGTTTAACTTCCCGACCTTTATTTTCCCGGAGTAGGCGTTGGCCAATTCGTCAATAATTGGACCCACCATGCGGCACGGAGCGCACCATGGAGCCCAAAAATCTACCATAACTGGCAATTCTGATTTTAATGCCTCCTGATCGAAATTATTGTCTGTAAACTCCACCAAGTTGCCACTCATTACGACTCTCCTTATCTGGATGAATCCCATCAAGATCCTGCTATCCAATTCAGAAAGCAGGAAGATGACAAACTTAAAGGGTGCAAGAGCGCCCATTTGCCCCATCATTTTGACTCCGTGAGAGAATTTGTCAAGGCCTTATTGGCCTCCATTTCTGACTCAGCTCTTCCAAAATTCGCATGGTGGCTGAAGAGAAAGGGTAGCGCCCCAGCTCTGCCGATCTAACCCAGCGGGCATCTTTCTCCGGTCCAGGGAATGAATAGCCTTCTCGGATCTGACCTCGAAAGACGTCGATGGCCATCCGTCGAGTCGTGATTGAATGACGTATTTGGGTTATATGTCTTAGGCCTGAAAGTTGCAGGTCATATTTTTTTTGAAAGTGTTTTTTGATGCTTGAGATTGCAGCTCGAGCACCTCTTAGATCAAGGCTAGGAAACTCCCAAAATCCTTGGAGCTGCCCTTTGCCTGAACGCCGGATCAGGAGGTACCTTCCCCGATGCTCAAGGACGACTGTGGCGTGAAAAGATCTTCTGAGAGACTGTCCTTTCCCCTTTTCTGGTAATTGCTCCTGAATGCCCGCTCTCTTGGCAAGGCATTTCCTTTCCCATGGGCACTTGGAACATTTTGGTTGTCTAGGCGTGCAAACCGTAGCCCCTAATTCCATGAGAGCCTGATTGAAATCTCCCGGCTTCTCAAAGTCCAGCAGATCTTGTGCCAGCTGCCAGAGCTGCCGTCGAACATCGCCATCGTTAATATTGGCATGGATTTTGAAAGCTCTGGCCAGAACGCGCATCACATTCCCATCTAATACTGCGAGAGGTTCTCCAAAGCAAATACTCAATATTGCTGCAGCAGTGTATCTGCCAATTCCAGGAAGAGCATGAACTGCCTCCAATGTCTCAGGGAATTTACCCCTATGCTGAGTCATAATGACCCTAGCGGCCTTTTTTAAATTCCTGGCCCGAGAGTAATACCCCAATCCTGCCCAGCATTTCAGAAGCTTGTCGGCTCTTGTGTTTGCCAGTGCTGGAAGGTCTGGGAATACCTTGAGGAACTTCTCATAATAGGGGATGACTGATTTAACTTGGGTCTGCTGAAGCATGACTTCTGAAATCCATACTTTATAGGGGTCGTGAATTCCCCGCCAGGGCAGTTGCCTTCGATTCGGGTAATACCAGTCAAGTAGATGAGATTGAAGCCAGCGACGCTTTGGATTGGAAACTTTCGTGTACACAAGAGATGACTTTCGAAGGCTCATGACCCGCCGATTGACTAAGTATTTTATCGTGGCCCTCGCCAAACAACGCGAGAGGGTCGAGATTCAAGCTGCATCATCGGAATTAGGGACCTCGATTGTCAAATTCAAATCAAATTTAATTGACCGGGTCTGGAAGAGTTTTTGCTAGTATGGGGTTGAATAATTTCAAAGAAAGGTTTGGGAATACGGAACGATGAATGAGATCCCACTTATCGAAAAAGCCATTGTCATTGACCCTCGCGACAATATTGCCGTTGCCAAAGTCTCCATAGGACTGGGCACAGTGTTGAGGTTGAACGGAACCAAGCTTTCAATAGCGCAGACGATACCTCCCGGACACAAGATCGCTCTAAAACCCATCGCCAAAGGAGAAGCAGTCGTCCGCTACGGAGAAATCATTGGCGCGGCAACCCAAAATATCGCTCAAGGTAGCCCGGTTCACGTCCACAATATGACGATTGAGAATCTGACTCGCCAATACGAGTACTGTGTGGTCTCGAAGCCGGTTGATTACTTCTCAAATGCAGAGATTCCTCAATTTCAAGGCTACGTCCGTCCATGGGGAGGTGTTGGAACTCGCAACTATGTCGCAGTACTTTCGACGGTAATTTGCTCCAGTCATCCAGCCAATTTGATCGGTAGGCATTTTGAGAATCAGTTCAAAGGCGATCCAAACTTTGATGGAGTCATTTCGATCACGCACCAGGAAGGGTGTGGGGGTGAAAAAGGCGATGACATGGAACAGTTGATGCGAATCTATCATGGCATCATGTACCATCCGAATGTAGCCGGTATCCTGGTGTTGGGCT
This sequence comes from uncultured Acidimicrobiia bacterium, assembly GCA_963810905.1. Taxonomy (GTDB): domain Bacteria; phylum Acidobacteriota; class Terriglobia; order Versatilivoradales; family Versatilivoraceae; genus CAWBAT01. The sequence continues at coordinate 321,469 of CAWEPG010000003.1, forward strand.
TAGGCTGCGAAGAGAGCAACATCGAATGCATTCAAGGTTGTTCGTCGAGTTTGCCTTTTCCTCTTCAATCCAATACGAAAGACCGAATTCGGTATTTGACTGTGCAGGGCGCCGGAGGAACTTCTAAAACAGTCGCACAGGGGATCGAGATTGTTAACGAACTCGTCGAAAAGGCCCGGGACTCCCGACGCAGCAATGTTTCGGCGTCTGAGGTCTTGCTCGGTTTGAATTGCGGCGGGTCTGACGCTTACTCTGGAATCTCTGCAAATCCGGCCCTGGGGCATGCCAGCGATCTATTGGTCAGGTGTGGAGGTACTACTGTCCTACCGGAAACCCCTGAGATCTATGGGGCTGAGCACCTCATCATGCGCGGCGCCGGCAACCGGAAGGCAGCTGAAGATTTACTGAAAATTATCGAACGATACAAGCGGTATGTGGGAGCCATGGGTGGAACCCTTGATGACAATCCCGCGCCAGGTAACAAAGCTGGAGGAATCACGAACATCGTTGAAAAATCTTTGGGAGCCGTTCGAAAGGCTGGCTCGACCCCGTTAAGTGCGGTATTCAATTATGCGGAACCCGTAAAAGCCCGTGGTTTCGTAATCATGGATTCTCCTGGATATGATACGCCATCCGTCAGCGGCTTGGTGTCTGGCGGAAGCAATCTAGTTTGTTTCACAACCGGCCGAGGAACTCCCACAGGCAACCCCATCGTTCCCGTGATCAAAATTGCCTCAAATTCTCGGATGTACCAACATATGCAAGAGAACATGGATGTTAACGCGGGAACCATTATCGATGGGATAGAAAGCATCGATCAGGTTGGCCAGAAGATTTTCGAAAAAATGTTGTCTGTGGCATCAGGGGAAAAGACTAAGAATGAAATTACCGGGCACCGGGAATTCGCCATCTGGCGCACGGGCCCGATGCTTTGACAGGGTCGGCAATTTCAATTTTCTTCGGATGGGGAAGCGGTTCAAGTTTGCGTTCATTGCTGTAGCCGGGGACGCTGGCCCCGGCCGACTCCAGCCGGACCCGTGACATCACGATCTTCTGCAACTTGATACCGAATAATCATTATCCTATGCGTTCCTTTATAATCAAGCGACTTCTGCTCACAATTCCAGCGCTTCTTGGAGTAATTCTTTTGGTGTTCTCGTTTGTCCATCTTGTTCCAGGAGATCCCGTTCAGATCATGCTGGGAGATGGCGCGCCTGCAGCGGACATTGAAAATTTGCGAAGCCAATTGGGTTTAGACCGCCCGATCGGGGAACAATGTTTCAAATATTTATCCGACCTTTCGCGAGGAAACCTGGGCACTTCCTTTCGCTTTGGCGAACCCGTCGCACGCATCATCTGGGAACGCTATCCTGCCACGATTCAGCTTGCTTTTCTGAGCCTGGCCATAGGTTTGCTGTTCGCCTTGCCTGCAGGAATCCTTGCCGCTTCCCGGGCCGGTCACTGGATTGATCGGGCCATCACATCCGCCACCTTGTTCGGGATTTCGCTGCCAAACTTCGTTTCGGGGCCCTTGGCCATTGTCTTATTTTCGATCTGGTTGGGCTGGCTTCCAGTTTCGGGTCGACAAGGACCCACGTATTATGTCTTGCCTGCATTGACGCTCGGATTGGCCTTTTCAGCCATTTTGACCCGGATGATCAGGGCCGGGATGATTGACGAACTCCAAGAAGATTATATCAAGACGGCACGCGCCAAAGGGCTGAGTGAAATCCGGGTCTACTTGAAACACGCTTTAAAAAACAGTTTGATACCCGTTATTACGGTGCTGGGACTGCAATTCGGAACCTTGCTGGCTGGGGCCATCATTACCGAGACTATTTTTTCATGGCCAGGAATTGGGCGTCTTACTGTGCAAGCCATCAATGCACGGGATTATCCACTCGTTCAAGGTTGCATCCTGGTCATTGCGCTGACCTATGTAGGAGCAAATTTGTTGACTGACCTGGTATATGGCTTGCTTGACCCAAGAATAAAATATCAATAGAAACCTCTCGAAAACTTATGGCCCTATGAAATCCCATTCATTGGCGCTCCTTGGCGGATCGATTGTCATGCTACTTCTTTTGTTGGCACTCCTTGCCCCGCTTCTTGCTCCTTTTGATTACGACTTCCAGAATCTGCCCCAGCGGCTCATGCCTCCAGACCGGAATCACTGGTTTGGGACAGATGAATTAGGTCGCGATATTTTTTCCCGCGTCTTATATGGCAGTCGGATTTCAATGCTCGTGGGGGTCTCGGTCGTTGGGTTCGCAAGCGGAATTGGACTTTTCGTGGGGATCCTGGCGGGATTTTATGGCGGGTGGGTCGATGAAGTGCTCATGCGGGTCGCCGACGTTCTGATGGCTTTTCCAGGAATCCTGTTAGCTATCGCCCTCGTCGCTTTTTGGGGGCCCGGCCTGGGAAAGCTCATCTCGGCCCTGGTGATTGTAGGCTGGGTTGGCTATGCACGCTTGGTGCGCGGGCAGATCCTCAAAGTGAAAGAGCTCGACTTCGTCAAAGTAGCGCGATCTTTAGGTGGGACAGATCTACATATAATCTTGAGACACTTGATTCCGAATATTATTCAGCCTGTTCTCGTTCAAGCCAGTATCGGCATTGCGGGTGCGATCTTGGCTGAAGCGTCGTTGAGCTTTTTGGGGCTCGGAGTGCCGCCTCCCCTTCCCAGCTGGGGAGCCATGTTAAATGACGCCCGAAGCCATTTGTTTGATGCACCTCACCTTGTCGTGTTTCCTGCCCTCTCGACTATGACTGCGGTACTTGCTTTTAACTTATTAGGGGATGGTTTGCGGGAACTGCTAAATCCAAGATTGCGGTTCCTTTGATCTACAAGGAAAATTCCCTGACACCAAGGTTGAGCAGCTTAATCGATTATCTCAAGGGTAAGTAAATCCAAGGGGTTCACTCGTGCTTTATTAAGGCGACAGGCCCAATGTAAATGCGGACCGGTGACACGACCGGTAGCACCAACTTCCCCGATGACCTGGCCAGATTTTACCATTTCGTTCGCTTGGACCAGGAGCTTTGAACAATGCCCGTAGTACGTATATAAGCCCAGCCCATGATCAATCACGACGGTATTGCCGCTAAAAAACAGGTCCTCAGCGAGAACAACTTTCCCACTATTGGCCGCATGGATCGGCGTCCCTGTGTCTGCTTTCAGGTCAACCCCAGAATGAGGAGAGCGCGGCTGCCCATTGACCACGCGCCGCCGCCCAAAACCGCTCGTCAATTCACTGGACAAGGGCACCTTGAATTTCCCATCCCAATATCGGGAAGTGGAGACCGTTTCCCAAATGGATTCCAACCGCTTCGTTTCCTCCGCTGACCTTTTTTGATCCTCAGGGCTAGGTTGCACGTACTTCTCTGCTACCGTGATTTTTTGCACTGGGAACCGCTTTGGATAAACTCTTAAGCTTTCCTTTAGGTCAACCGTTCCGGAGCCTTCCAGTTCCACTCGAGCCTCAAAACGATAAACGGCAGGCTTGCTCTCTAAATCAACGCCTACAAAGGCATAACTGGAAGTGTTTTTCTTTCCAGAGAAGAAAACCAGGCGTCGCTCGCAAAACGTTCCCGTTGCACTGGCAATCGCACCCGTACACCGCGCTTTTGCAAGGAATACGCTTCCTGGGTAAATCTTTTGCGTCGGGATTAGGAGACGGCAGGTGGGACGGGCTGTTTCAGACCGGGCTGGCGACAAGAAAAGAATAAATATCTCGAATATCAATATACCCAGTCGCCGCCTCCCCAACGTAGACGGCCTACCGCCGGACAACGAAACACCAGTGGTGATTCAATACTCCTGACAAGCTGGGCGCAGGCCATACCGACTGACCCGACGTACGGTATGAAAACCGCATTTCGTGTTTCGAATTCGTGGAAACATTGGAGCATTTGTTTCGGAAGAGGAGAGCTTCGATGGGATGAGTTGAGGCTCTCGCAGTGTAGTTGCTTCCAAAGTGTTCAGAGCGAAGGGGAGAAAAGAATCTAATTCCTGTGAATAGCTAATTCAGCATTTCCCGGCACATGCCGGGCCTCGCTGCCCCACATGTGGTACATCCTTCTTGAGAGGTATTCGCGGAGACTGAATCACTGGACTGTACGGCAAAAGCCGAGAACAGTTTTTCCACATGATCGCTATCGCAACTCTGGCAGTTCATGGTTTCCGTGTGTAACGATACAATCTTTTCGAAAACTTTTCCGCAATCCAAACAGTGATATTCATAAATTGGCATGGGAACTCCAAAGTGAAAACCTTAATAGTCTTGACATCAAAAAGGTCCATCCAGAATCGATTTCATCTCAGTACTGCAAGCATTTCGGGGAGTTAGCAAATTCCCATCATAGGCGCTGCAGCACTGTATGGATCAATATAATCAAGTCATCCACATCTGTCAAAGAGGGCGTGGATTAGACCTTATTTTTTCATATAGGGAATTACAGCATCATGCATTTGTCGCGCAACCTCAGAAAGGGCGTATAACCGGGCTTTCCCCCCTTCTCCCTGGGTCTGACTATCCCCTGGAGCACGACTAAGCTCATCTTCGACCTGCTTTAACTGATTTTGGGTTGAGGAGATATAGTCCTTCAGCTCGTAGTCTGTAGAAACTAGTATCTCATTACATTCTATCTTCCCTTCCCCTTGATCTTGAATTTTACACTTGCGAAGCATGCGCTGGACAGTAGGTAATCCGAGGCCGGAACCGGTTAATGGGTCCGTCATCTCACTTCGGGCGAACCGAGCGAGACTCTCGACCTGTTGTGCCTGGGTTAGGTTTTCGCGAAGCTTCGCTGCAAACTGCTTTCTCAATTTGCTCTTATTTCCGCCCTCTGGGGAGCCACTTGCAATTTCCTTTTGCGCTTGCTCAAATGCCGCCAACATGACCATCTGAATCAGCGGGGCGAGATCAGGCCTTCTCAGAACTTTGTTCCTTGAGGAAACCTGTTGGATCAGAACGGTCCACTTTGGAAGGAAATCAATACTGTTGGAATTTTCCGCGAGCCCTTTAGACCACTGGCGTAACATCGCAAGCTCCGAATCCTGTAGCTTCCATTTACCTAACGTCTTAGGGATGTCTACCGAGGGAATCGCCTTAACAAGAAGTCGCGAGTCGTCAACGTTCATAGGGGGAGTCGGTGGAGCCGAGGCAGTTGTTTCCGCCTGCTGACCTTTTTGAATCGGTTCAGATGAGAGTCCTGTGCTGAAGAAAGAGCTCAGTCCTAGGATTATTGTGAGAAAGCGAAAAGCAGAGGGTTTCATTGTCATGTTCACCAGCTTGCATTCTTGGAGTTTCATTTAATGATCTTACATCTATATTGTATTCGACTCTAGACATCGAACACTTTAAAAAGACGGAGAAGACTTCAGATTTCTCTTCTGGTCAGTTTAAATGAAATTTTCAGATCCGTTCGGGTAATCAAGATTCGAACTGCATTAATATTGTGGCCAGCTAAATGGAAACAATAGGATTAACGGGGGCACTTTAGACAGTCATCTCCGCAATTGTGATCAGACCATAGTTAGGCGATCAAATACAACCCCATGCATGTTTGCCTAACAACAAGGCGATGTCCGCCAAAAGCGGGGAGCATCGCTTCAATTCTGACTCCCTCCCAAATTGCATCACTGCAGGCAATTCCGCTAATCCGTGATATTCTTTCTAACCATTGGTCCTGGCTGAACAGTCATTGAAGCTACTGGACCCACTTACTGGAATCTCTTCTGCTCTGCTTGTCAACGAGACACATTCATGGCCGGCCATCAAAACCTCAGACAATTTCTGGACCTCCTTCGTACAGAGAGAGAAGTTGTCGCCATCAGTACCGAGGTCGACCCTTACCTGGAAATTGCTGAAATTCATCGTCGCGTAATAGAGCAAAGTGGGCCTGCGCTCCTATTTGAACGCGTCAAAGGGAGTCCGTTCCCAGTGGCGACTAATCTTTTTGGAACGCCAAAGCGGATCGAGCTGGCCTTTGGCAAGCGACCGTTGGAATTGATCAAACAAGTTGTCCATCTCGCCGAAACGCTTCTCCCCCCTTCTCTCTCGAAGCTTTGGAAAAATAAGAATCTGGGCTGGGAAGCCCTGAAGCTCGGCACTCGTTTCGTCGTGCGAGCTCCCGTCTTGGAAGTCTCCCAATCCCCTATAGACCTCAATGCGCTTCCCATCCTCACAACCTGGCCGCTCGACGGAGGCCCGTTCATCACGCTGCCGCTTGTCTATACGGAACACCCCGGTGATAAACGACATAATCTTGGCATGTATCGCCTGCAGCGCTTTGATGCCACTTCGACAGGGATGCATTGGCAGATTGGGAAAGGGGGAGGTTTTCATTACGCCGCTGCCGAACAACTCAATGAACCCTTACCCGTGAGTGTCTTTCTCGGAGGCCCTCCAGCTCTCATTTTGGCAGCCATTACTCCGCTGCCGGAAAACGTGGGAGAATTGGTCGTGGCCTCCCTTCTGGCCGGAGGACGATTACCGATGAGCCGGATAACACAACACCCCCATCCTTTTCCAGCTGAAGCAGAATTCGTTTTGCAGGGCTTCGTGCCACCACGGCTGCGGATGCCGGAAGGACCTTTTGGGGATCATTATGGTTACTATTCGTTACAGCACGATTACCCGGTTTTTAATATCCAGAACCTCTATCATCGCAGGGATGCGATTTACCCGGCCACCGTGGTCGGGAAACCCCGGCAAGAGGATTTTTTCATTGGAGATTACTTACAAGAACTTCTGAGCCCGCTCTTCCCTCTCGTCATGCCTGGACTGAGAGATTTGTGGAGCTATGGCGAAACAGGGTTTCATTCACTGGCTGCAGCAGTAGTCCGGGAACGATACGGCAGAGAAGCCATGGCCTCCTGTTTTCGCATCCTAGGAGAAGGGCAACTCTCTCTCACTAAATTTCTGATGGCCACAGATACTGCCATTGACCTTAAAGTCTTCCCAAAAGTCCTCACCCATATTCTCGAGAGAGTCCATTGGGAAACAGATTTCTTTATTTTTGCAAACTTGTCCATGGATACCTTGGATTACTGTGGACCGGAAATCAACAAGGGCAGCAAGGCCATCTTGTTGGGCCTGGGTCAGTCTGTTCGCAGATTGCCAGCGCAATTTCAAGGACCCATACCTGCCGATATACAGGCCGTTCGAGTATTTTGTCCCGGTTGTCTGGTCGTCCAAGGTCTGGAATATTCTGCAGATCCAAAGCAGGCTGAGCGAATCGCTCGGTGGGAGGGTTTCCAAGACTGGCAACTTGTTATACTTTCGGATCAAGTTGAAATCGCCGACAGCTCCGCTTTGTTCCTTTGGTCGGTTTTTACACAATTTGAGCCGGCTGCTGATATCTATGCCGCTCAAACTCAAGTTCTACGTCACCACCTCTGTTATCAAAGCCCGATTGTCATTGATGCACGTCACAAGCCCACTTATCCGGCAGAACTCGTCAGTGATCCTGACATTGCCAGACAAGTGGAAAGACGCTGGAAAGAATATTTTCCGGGCGATCGGTTGGCGTTTTCCGAGCACCGCCCGAGAATTTAGTCCGATGCCTGTCGCAGCTTTCGAATCCTTCAACCGCGAGAAACCCGGGTGGGCAGCCTATTTCGACTCTCCCTTGGCAGTTTACCAGACAAACAGTCTTCAGGATGTGATTCCAGTACTGAAGCAAGCTGAGGAAGCCGCCCGCAAGCAACAATGGGCGGTGGTCCTGATTAGTTACGAAGCGTCTCCTGTCTTCGACCCAGCCATAAAAGTCCACCCTCCGGGAAACTTTCCTCTTGTCTGGGTGGCAACCTTTGACCGGGTCGAATGCCCCCCCCAAGAGCCAGGGCCCTCCAAGAAGCATTTCGAACCACTCGGATGGAATCCAATCATTTCGCGACAAGCCTACACCGCGGCCATCGCGAGAATTAGAAACTATATTTCACAGGGTGATACCTACCAGGTCAATTACACTTTTCCTCTTAGTGCGAAATTTCAAGGTGACAGCTGGGAATGGTATCGGCGTCTGGGTGCGAATCAAGGCGCCGGGTATAGCGCTTATCTCGATTTGGGCCTCTTTCAAGTCCTTTCTTTCTCCCCAGAACTCTTTTTTAAAAGGCAGGGAAACCGTTTGCAGACTCGCCCAATGAAAGGAACCCTCGCACGCGGACGATGGCTGGAAGAGGATGAATCGCAGATTCAGCAATTGAAATCTTCCGCAAAAAACCGGGCTGAAAACATTATGATCGTCGACCTGCTGAGAAACGATCTGGGGAAGATTTCGGACCTTGGAAGTGTCTGTGTGACCGAACTCTGCCAGGTAGAGAGCTATGAAACGCTGTTGCAAATGACGTCTACCATTGAGTCGACGATCCCGGCGACTGTCACTCTTTTGGAGTTGATGAGTGCTTTGTTCCCTTGTGGATCGGTCACCGGCGCTCCGAAAATTCGGACTATGGAGATCATTCGAGAACTGGAACCGGATCCACGATTCATCTACACGGGGACGATGGGGTTCGTTCGTCCAGGTGGCGATTGTGTGTTCAACGTGGCCATACGTACGTTATGGCTCGAGAAGGAGACAGGAGAAACACGAATGGGGGTCGGTGGGGGAATTACGATAGATTCATCCCCCGAGGATGAATATGCCGAGTGTCTGCTCAAATCGCAGTTCCTCAACCGCCAGCAGCCCGAATTTGAGCTCCTTGAAACCCTTTTACTAGAATGCGGACAGTATTTTTTGCTCTCCAATCATTTGATCCGGATGCAAAAGTCGGCACGCTATTTTGGGTTTGCCTGGAAGGAATCCGTCGTGATGAACGAATTGAACCGCATCAGGATGGATCACCCAGAAGGCAACTGGAAAGTTCGCTTGTTGTCCGCAAGAGATACTAAGATTCGGACGGAGATTTCCCCACTTCCTTCAAGTGCCCCTTCTCCTCTTGTTGTGGCTTTGGCGCCTCTGCCAGTTGATTCCAGAGACCCTTTTTTGTTCAACAAGACGACTCATCGAGAAATTTATGAAGTCGCAGCTGGCTACCCGACCGGACTGTGACGACTTGATATTTTGGAACGAGCGAGGGGAGGCCTGTGAGTCTAGCATTGCGAATATTGTCTTGGAGACCGCTGGGCTAAAATGGACTCCTCCAAGAAGATCCGGCCTCTTAGCAGGCACTTTTCGGGACGAGTTGATTCAACAAGGCAAAATCCAGGAACGAGTCATCCCGAAAGCTGAGTTAGTAGAAGTTGGCAATTTTTTCTTGATCAACTCAGTCCGAAAATGGATTCCCGCCCAACTTGTTATTTGATATTTTGCCAGCCGCCGTTAGAATTTACAGAGTTATGCTCAGATAAGGGAGTTTCGTCCGGAAGATACCCATCAAAGGTAACTTAAAGGTAACGATATGAACCCAGAAAAATTCCCTAGACCTGAAGCGTAAATACTGATAGCTTTTGGAGTTATTGTTTGTCTTCCTCAGTTCGCACTGAGGCTTCTTGCTGAAGATTTAGGGGTTAACGACCCCGGGCGACTTTGACGATAGAATGACCTTAGCGCCCTTGGTTTTTCACTAGTGGAGGAAATTCATGTATACGGACCACATGTTCCAGAACAAGGACAATAAGGCTGTCCGGGGATTATGGTCAGGTTCCGCAATTGTTTCTCGTTTAGCTGATTTGAGTTGGAAAGTGTTTCAGGCTGTTAACCGACGCTTGCCGGAGGGTGAGCTGCCAACTCCTAAATGGGCGCCAGGGAAGATGTTAAAGAGTCATGAACGGTCCGCTCCAACCCTTGGATTTCCTCGCTCGACGGATTCTCTTTGTCCCAAATGTGTGCCTGAAGTAAGGAGCGCCATCATCCGGGGAGAAACTGAAATTTCCTCACTGGTCAACGAAAACCCAGGAGAAATCAAAGCTCAAATTATCGAAGAGGGTGGGCGTGTCTTGATGAGGAAGGTTTGTGAAAAACATGGCCCCTTTGAAGACGTCTTATCTACCAGTCCCGCCTTCTCTCGCAGAATTGAGAGCCTCTTTTTCGGGCGTGATTTCAAGTGTGCCGAGGATGATGATGTTCATCGTCACGGGACTTCCACGATTAAGTACGGCCGTGGGGCGGTTCTTACCGTTGACCTCACGAATCGATGCAACATGATGTGCAACCCTTGCTTCATGGACGCTAACCAGGTGGGTTATGTGCATCAGCCTGAATGGGAAGACATCAAAGCAATTTTTGATCGGGCGATTTCCTTCAAGCCGAAGCGTCAGATTATTATCCTTCTCTCGGGCGGAGAACCCACAATTTCTCCCTTCTTCTTGGAAGCTGTTGCTTACGCCAAAAAGATCGGTTTTTACCGGATCATGGCTGCTACCAATGGAATTCGTTTCGCTCAGAGCGAAGAATTTACTCGCCAGGCCCATGAGGCTGGCCTTCATGGCGCATACCTGCAATTCGATGGCACGACCAACGAACTCAACCAGCATCGTGGGGTTGGAAACCTCTTCGATGTCAAATTGCAGGCCATCGAAAACATGGCCAAAGTCGGAATGAAAACAACGCTCGTCACCACGATTGTCAACGGCGTGAACAACCACGGGATTGGGGCCATTGTCGATTTTGCAGTGCGTAACATTGACAAGATACAGACTATCGCCTTTCAGCCTGTGTCATTTACCGGAAGAGACGAAGATATTGACGATGAAACTCGCTATGCCCAGCGCTATACCCTCTCCCAGATGACTGAGGACCTTAAAGCGCAGCTGGGTTCTGACTGGGATCCTATGCGCGACTGGTTCCCTCTTTCTTCGTATAGTGCTTTTACCAGTGTCATGGATCTGCTGCAGGGAGCCGATGCTCCTTGGGGTTGGAGTGCCTGCAATTGTCACCCTAATTGCGGGATTTTTTCGCTGTTGGTTGTGAATCGCCAAACCCATGAATTTACTCCCCTGTATAAGTTCTTTGATTATGAACAGTTTATCCGTGATGTGGCCGTGATCACAGACACGGCTCGGGGGAAGGCGCTCACTGCGGCTCAATTGGCTCTCTCCATCATGCGGAACTACAAAGCGGACAAGGCGCCAGAAGGGTTCCCCATTCAACAGATTGTTAACCTCTTCAAGCCTAGTTCCACCACGCCGAACAGTGATCGAAATGATCGCATGAAGATTCAAAGTGAGAATGATAACTGGCGCATTTTGTGTGTTGAAGGAATGTGGTTCCAGGATCTCTGGACATACGATTTTCGCCGGACGGAAATGTGCGTGATTCCCTACGGAACTCAGGAAGGAGAGATTTCCTTCTGTGCTTACAACACCGGGGTCGGCTGGCGGCAGATCATCGAGAACATGCACCAAACGGCCACCCTCGCCGAATGGCATCGCACTGAGGGAAGGCATGAGATCTTCGCAAAGGGGAAACCCGTTCCTTTGAAAACCGATCAACACCATTTGATCTTGCCAGTTATTCAACCCGCTTCGGGAGGAGGCAGTTGCTGTACCTCCAACCCAGCGCTTTCGGAAAAGGATCGGGAGATTCTCGCAGCCGTTCGTACTGGGAAATAGATTTTCCTCAAATCGTCTCGTTTTAGCATCTCCGTGAAATGACTGGAACGCAGGCCCCAGTGGCCTGCGTTTTTTGTTGAACCATGAAATACTCCATTGCTGAACTCGCCAATCGTCTCGGGTTGGCTTTTCAGGGTGACGGAGAACACATTCTCTCCCGCGTTTCCGGCTGGGACAAAGCCGATGACGCGTCTCTGATCTTTGTTGATGGGCAGAAGCCTGCCGGGTTTTCTTCCGATCCCGTTCCAGCCGGCTGCATCATGACCTCTCGACAACTCGTTCACTCGAATTGGAATGCCATCCTGTCGGAAAAACCGAAACTGGATTTCTCCAGAGCGGCCGAATTATTGGCTCCGCGACCAATGGGTCGGGGAATGATTCATCCGACGGCAATGATCGATCCAGAAGCCATCCTAGAGGAAGCCGTAGAGATTGGCCCCTATGTGGTTGTAGGAGCAAGGACGAGAATAGGCAAATCATCAATTCTCATGGCCGGAGTGAGCATCGGGGAAGATTGTGTTCTCGGAGAAAATTGCATCCTCCACCCAAGAACGATCCTCTACCCTGGAGTGCAATTAGGAAATTATGTGACATTACACGCGGGAGCTGTGGTCGGCGGTGATGGATTCGGATACATCTTTGATGGCAGAGGGCATGTCAAATTCCCTCAGGTTGGGAGTGTCGTCATTGAAGACAATGTTGAAATAGGCGCCAATACTACCATTGATCGAGGGTCCCTGGGCATCACTCGGATCGGTTCCGGAGCCAAAATCGATAACCTCGTCCAGATTGCCCACAATGTCGAGATTGGAAAGGGAGTCGTCATTGCTGCCCAAACTGGCATTTCAGGGAGCACCGTGATTGAGGATCATGCCATCATTGGCGGGCAAGTGGGGTTTGGTGACCATGCCCGCGTGGAGAGCGGTGCCGTAATCGGTTCGAAAGCTGGTGTTTTGCCTGGGAAAATCGTCCGCGGAGGACAGGTCTACTGGGGAGTTCCGGTACGCCCTCTCCAGGAATACAAGAAACTCAATGCTTTGTTCGGCCGACTGCCTGAAATGAAAAAACAAATTGATCAATTGTTGCTCAGACTAGGGGAACTTGAGGAAAAGTTTTCGAAAGGACCCACGAAGTAAGAATGATTGGCATTGGTTTGCGGCTTGTAGGGTTTTCTCCTAAAGGTAGCACCCATGTTCATTGCTCTCCAAAGTCTCGTGACCATGCACTGCAACCTGCTCACCGACATTCGGGTTGCGACCGAGACAGACCACTCCGGCATCGAAATTAATGGTCCTAAATTGAAGCGATACCTGGCACAAGGCTATAAAATCGAAAGCCTTTTGCCCTTGTTGAAAGACCTGCCGCCCGTCGGTCTGACCTATGTCCAGGACATCGAGCGAAAGGATCCACGTCAACAGGCCGCACTCCTGGAAGAATGCGAGGTACTCTGTTCTCTGGCGGAGAAATTGGGTTGTCCGATGGTACAGTTACTGACAGGACCGCTTGATCCAAACGGTCCCTATAAGGGACTGGGAGACATTCCTTGGCCGGAACTCCGCGAGCAGACCGCAAAGAATTTGAGGTCGATCGCCCAGGTCGGGAAGGCACACAAAGTTCGATTTTTCCTCGAAGCTCTCACATGGACGCCACTTCATAAGCTTAGCCAAGTCCTCGAAGTCATCGACACAGCGGGCGAGAATAATGTTGGTCTCGTGGTTGATTTTTGGCATCTATGGGACAGCGGAACAACTGCAGACGAGATCGCAAAACTTCAGAAGGACATGATCTATTGCGTTCACTTTTGTGATTCTCTCGAAAAGTGGGGTGAACGCGGAACACACGAGCAGCGAGGCCGGGATGTGTGGACCGGAGGGGGTCGGATTCCCCTTAAGGAATGGGTCGACGCCGTCCAAAGCACCGGTTTCGATGGCTGTTGGTCTTGCGAACTGCTAAGTCCAAAGTACTGGGAGCTCGATCCTTGGAAGACGGCTCGCGATTTGAAAGGTTTCTTGGAGTACTTGCTCCACTAGAAGTTGTGCATGTCTTTTCGATAGGAGGGTGAGCGGTATGCCGGGTCCGGGAATGGAGCTCATTGGAGAGGAAGAAATTCAGGAAGTGCTTGAAGTTTTAAGGGAAGGATATCTCTTCCGTTATGGTGTCTCGCTGGGAACTGAAGTAGATCCTCGCTTCAAGGGAAAGGTTTATCAATGCGAACAGGAAATCGCTCGCTACTCAGGCGTCCGTTACGCGGTCGCAGTAAATTCCGGCACCTCGGCTCTGTTAACTGCTTTGAGCGGGTTGGGAATCGGCCCTGGGGATGAAGTCATTGTCCCGGGGTACACTTTTATCGCAAGCATCTCATCCATCGTGTATGCGCGGGCCATCCCGGTCTTGGCCGAGATTGACCGGACTTTCAACTTGGATCCGAGAGACGTAGAGGCAAAAATAACCCCGCATACTAAAGCGATTATGGCCGTCCATATGATGGGGAACCCTGCCCGCCTTGATGAACTCAGAGACATCGCCAATCAACATGGCTTGCCGCTAGTTGAAGATTGTGCCCAGGCGTTCGGAGCTTGTTACAAGGGAAAGCCTGTAGGTTCCATTGGGAAGATCGGAACATTCAGCTTTAACGTCTACAAGACCATAACCTCTGGAGACGGTGGAATGGTCATTACAGATGACGAAGATCTCTACCGACGCTGTTTCGCGTTTCACGATCAGGGCCATTCGCCCCTTCGAACCGGAGTGGAAATTGGCAATCGTCCGTTTATTGGGCTCGACTTTCGATTCACCGAACTTCAAGCTGCCGTGTTGTTGGCCCAATTCAGGAAGCTTCCTCGGATCCTCAGTCACCTGCGCGCCAACAAGAAGTATTACAAGGAGATTATTGCCGATTTGCCCGGCCTGGAGTTTAGGGAACTGCCCGATCCCGAGGGAGACTGCGCCACGATGCTGACGGTGATTCTGCCGAGCGCCGAGATTGCCGAGAAAATTGCAAAGGGGCTGGGAACCAAGGTAACGGCAGAAGCAGGCTGGCACGTATACAAGAACATGGAGCAGATCATGGAGCAGCGGACTATTACGAGTGAAAAATGTCCTTTCTCCTGCCCCTATTACACGAGCAAGGGCGGGAGTATGCAATATCGAAAAGGAATGCTCCCTCAGACAGACGACCTATTGGGCAGATCTCTCAATATCAGCATTGGGGTATCTGATCCAGGACTAAGTTCATCATTCGGTGTAACCATGAAGGACGGATTGGATGTGGTTGAGGAACGTGCAGCCCTGTTCCGACGTGTGGCCGCTCAATATTTAAAGTAGTGGCTAGTTTCTAAGTCCTCCGGTTCATAAATATACTAACGTATCTACGAGCTGCCAGCAGATGGGGTGGAGCGGGCGCGAGGGACCGCTGTCCCCCGGCGCAAGCTTGAACGCGCGAGGAGTGCGGGTCCCATCTAGTGAACCTCACGCAACTTCGGAATTCGGGATAATTCGGTGCTGAGTTGATCTGAAGTGGCTTCCTTGATGTATCATTTTATGACAAGGCACGCACCCACCTTCTCTCCATGGTCCTGGTCCAATTAACCTAGCCAGATGTGATCATTTCAGATGATGAATAAGCTGCGGTTTGCAGTTATAGGCACAGGAAGCATCATCCGCGAGTTTCATTTGCCTGCGTTGATTCAAAATCCCAGGGCGGATGTTGTTGGTGCAGCCAATCTGCACTCTGCCTCACTTGAGGCATTGGCAAAGGATTTCAGGATAAAGAAGATCTACACGGACTTTGACCTGCTGGCCCAAGACTCCGATATTGATGCCGTAGTGATCGGCTTGCCAAACTACTTAAATGCTCCAGCAACTATCAAAATGCTGCGAGCTGGAAAACATGTACTCTGCGAAAAGCCCATGGCCAGGACGGTGGCAGAGGCAGAATCCATGATTGAAGCAGCCGAGAATTCGGGTAGAAAGTTGATGATTGCTCACGTGTGGCGCTCAAACGAAGAGATGCAATGGTTGCGTGACGTCGTCAACTCAAAAAAGCTCGGCCGCATCTTCAAGTGCAGAGCCCATGCCGTTCCGGCTGGTTGGGGGCCACAAGCAGGAAGTTGGAGAACGCAGATTGAACTTTCTGGAGGCGGTGCTTTTGCAGACATTGGGATTCACTCAGTAGATACACTCTCGTTTCTGTTTAACGATCAACTTCGACCTCTGCATGTTTTTGCTCTCACCGGTAACCATTTCCACAAGCTCGAAGTGGAGGACACCGCCAGCGTTCTGATTGAATATGAAAATGGGATGACAGGCTGTATTGAAGCAGGGTGGTATCATAACTTTGCAAATAGCCTTCATGGAGCCATTGAGGTATTCGGAACAGAGGGTTACGCACGTGTGTTTCCGACTGAGTTGTATTGCAAGATTGAGGGGAACTGGAGGTGGGAAACCCCTTCGGCGCCCTCTTCAAGGCCTCACATTGAAATGCCCATGTACGCCTCTCAGATCGAACATTTCATCAAATGTATTCTTGAAGGCCGGGCGCCTTTGTGTGATGGCCACCAGGGTCTTCAGAATGTTCGTTTGATGCAAGCCGCTTACGAGTCCGCACGTCGAGGAGAGGCGGTCCATCTTTCGCAAGTTTGACGTTCGTGTCGAAACAAGGAGCAGGAGCCTCAGGTGGACCGATTCCCCATCATCGCAGTCAATACGGTGACTTACCTTCCTTACAGTTTGGACGACGCACTCCATGGGATTGGGGCGGCCGGATTCAAATATGTAGAGCTCGCCTCCATCCCAGGTGTATGTCAGCACATCCCACTCGACATGGATGACACTGCAATAGAGACCTTGAGACAGAAGCTGGCGAGTGCTGGCCTTCAATTGTGCAGTTTAAGTTCTCATTCCGACCTAACCAGCAGAGAAGGGTCCAAGCTCGCGATGCAGGCAATAAGCCTGGCTTCACGACTGGAACTGTCGATCGTTAACACGGCGGTCGGCGGACCTTTAAACGATAACGAAAACGAGTCTCTCTTTCTGGAGAACATTCCAGAAATTGCGAACTATGCCAGGCAATGCTGCGTCGTATTGGCTCTGGAGATTCATGGCACATTGACCTCGACAGGCAAAAAGAGCCTGGATTTGATCCGAAAGGTCAATCATCCCAACGTCAAGATTAATTACGATACGGGGAATAGCCTCTATTTTGCTGACACTTCGCCTTATGACGATCTCATGGAAGCTTTACCAGAGGTGGCACACATTCATCTTAAGGACAAGATCGGAGGTAGAGGAGTTTGGAATTTCCCTCCCATCGGCACCGGTGAGATAGATTTTCGGCGGATACTGGATTCGCTCTCCGCCACGAACTATTCAGGCCCCATGAGCATTGAAATTGAATTCACAGAGAAAGGATGGCCTAGTTTGACTGAAGTCGATGAGGCTGTTGTTATGGCTTTTCGAAACCTGAGCAGCCTCTTGAATATTTCGAGATGACCGCCTTTCTTCTTCTCGCATCGGTTATTTGATTAAGTTCAGAGCCATAGGCAGGAAGCGATGCTTGTTGATCCTTGCCGATCATTTGAGATATTTTGGTTTCGTTCAGGCTTTGCATTTGAACCACGTGGAGGAATTTGTTGAATGACGAAATTCGTTGCCGAAAAGTACGTTTATTCCGATCTCACCTGGCCTGAAGTAAACGAGGCCGTCAAAATGAAGAAAGTGATCCTTCTCCCAGTCGGATCAACTGAACAACACGGACCGCATCTTCCCTTGGACGTTGACAATCTTTTGGCTACAAGTGTCTGCCTTGAAGCGGGACGGCGTGCGCCTCAAAAAATCCTAGTCGCTCCGTCAATCCCCTATGGCTACAACATCAATGCCATGGATTACCCGGGGACCATGCACGTAGCTTATGATCACTTTGTCGAATACTGCGCTGACGTGTGCAAAAGCTTCGCCTACCACGGATTTAAACGGGTTGTCATCGTGAATGGACACGGGGGGAATACGCCCCTGCTTGAAGTAGTCAGCCGAAAAACCGTTATGGAGACCGACGCTCTCGTGGCTTCCTTTATGTGGTGGAATATGCTTCGGGTCAATCCTGACTTCGTGGATTCCTTCCGAGAGTCTGTATTTCCCGGAGGGTCCGGTCACGCATGCGAAATCGAAACTTCGGCGTATCTTCAACTGGCAAGTGACAAAGTTCAGATGGACCGTGCCGAAGATTTTATTGCCTGGTACAACCAGAAAGGAGCGACGGGGTTTCAATGGGCGGATGCGTTCGGCTCCGGGCCGGTGAGTTTAGTCGAATGGACTAGCACGTTTGTGGAGGAGGGCGTATTTGGTCAGCCAACTTTAGCTACTGTAGAGAAGGGAGCACGCATTCTTGAGGAAGCGGTCTCCCGGCTGGTCCAATTCGTAGAAGAATTCCAAGCTCGAGTTCCACGGCCTCGAGTGGATCACCATGCTCTTCCGACCACCAGCCCTCTTCCCAAGGTCTGAATGAGAAAAGCGTGCCATGATACTCTTCGTTGGTCAGACTTTTCCGGATCGTTTCAGACCAAGATTAAATTCGGTGGGCTTTGGCCTTGGGGCGTGACTTCAGGTGGGTCTCTAATTCCAATTCGTCTTTCCGGATCTGTTCATTCTGCCAGTTATGGTCAATACGAGGATAGAAACGCTCCGGAGCTTCCAAAGCCCAGAGTTGTTTGCGAATCACCCAGTTGTTTGGTTCCAAGCTGAAAGCTTTCCGCCAGAAGGTCACTGCATCACGGACTTTCCTTAAACGAATGGCCACCGCTCCTCGTGCAAATAGGGCTCTGGTGTTCTTGGGCTGGACAGCAAGAATCGCGTCGTATTCTTTGGCCGCCTTTTTATGCTGATCTGTCTTTACGAGTAGCTCGCATAGTTTGAGTCGCTTCTCAACTCCGCGGCTGGAAGCCTTGATTTGGCGTTTAAGATCAGTAACTTCTTTCTTAAAGGACAACCTCGGTCGTTCCTGGACTCGGCTGGGCTGCTTTGCCCATTTATCTGAAATCAGATCTTCGATAATTTTTCGGTTGATGTTGTCCCGAATATCGAAACCACCTACCTTGAGATAGCGAATGACACCGCGTTCATCGATGTAGTAGCCATTGGGGAGATAATCAAAACCCAGCAGATCCCACAAGCAATCTACAGAATCGACAACGATAGGAAACTCCGCTTTCGCTTGTTCAACGAAAGGTCTCACAACGGCGGCGCCTTGTCCGTCCATCGCGACTCCAATGATCTCGATGCCGCCATTCTTATGCGCCCGGTAGAATTCCTGCCATTCGGCAAGCTGCTCACGGCAACTACACCATGTTGCCCAGATAAACAACAGCACACGCTTCCCTCGATATTCACTCAGCCGAATCTCATTTCCGTCCAGTGTGAGGAAAGCAAGATCTGGAGCCGGATCGCCAATTTTGACACTTCGTTTTTCAGGCATGATTAAGTAAATGCCGAGAACCAAGCCTCTATCGAAACCCGGCTATCGTGGTAGTCCTAATCCTTTATGGGTTGAATCGATGGGTCCAATATCAAGGGAGGCGCAAACTAGCGTTACGAAACCAGAAGGAAGATCCAATCTCTCCCTTCTGGAAAGCCACCAAATCTCAGTCTGCTGTGTGAGATTTCTGACGCAGCTCCTGAGGAAAACTTTCGCCTAGACTGTGTCCTCCGCTATTGACCGCCGCCTCCAGGTATTCCCTCACAGCACCCTGAGTTCCTTCGTCTGCAACTGCCTTGATACTGAGCGAGATCTTACGTCCGGCAAGGTCCACACCGAGCACCTTGGCAGAGATCTCCTGCCCGGGCAGGAAATTGGTAAGCAGGTGTTTACTCGGGGCCTCAGCGACTTCCGAAATATGAACAAGCCCTTCAATACCCTCGGCAATCTCAACGAAGATACCGAAATCAGCGACACGTGACACCGTGCCCCGAATTGTTTGGCCGGGCTGATGATCACGGGCGAATATTTCCCATGGATTTTCTGTTACTCTCCTCAGACTCAGTGACAACTTTCGATTCGCTGAATCAATGCGAGTCACCACAGCGTCGACCTCATCACCCACTTTCAAGACTTGGTCCGGATGACTCACCCGGCGTGTCCAGGAGATCTCAGAAACCGGAATCAACCCTTGAATGCCAGATTCCAATTCAACAAAAGCCCCGAAATTCTCCAGTTTTCTTAAGATCCCACGAACCAGAGCTCCCTCAGGATAAGTCTCCGCGGCTCTCAGCCAGGGATCGTCTTCCATTTTCCGAAAACCAAGGGAGATGCGATTCTTCTCGCGATCATACTTCAGGACCTCGACCTCAATCTGGTCCCCAATCTTAAACATTTCGGTAGGATGATGGATACGCCGCCAGGACATCTCGGAAATATGCAGGAGTCCTTCCACGCCGCCGATATCCACGAACACTCCATAATCCATCATTCGTTTCACAACGCCGTGCAGATGTTGGCCTTCAGTCAGAGTCGTTAAAGTCTCCCGTCGTTTCTCGGCTTTTCCTTCATTAAGAATTGCCTTTCGAGAAAGAATCAACTTTCCGTTTGGTAGGTCGTGTTGAATGACTTTGAAGGTGTAGCTTTGGCCAATATAGGGTTTGAGATCTTCAACATATTGCTCGTCGATTTGCGAGGCAGGGACAAAGGCTCTCATCCCGACATCCACTAGTAATCCGCCTTTGACAATTTCGGTCACTCGTCCTTCAACGGGTTTGCCAGCAACAATGGCTTCCTCAATAGCAGCCTGCCTCCTGGCTCTACTGGCCTTACGATAAGACACGCGGAGCTGTTGATCACTTCCGGTTCCGCTCTCCAGCATAACAAGAATTGTATCCCCTTCTCCATACATCAAGCTCCCATCAGGGGCGGTGATCTCTTCTCGTTTCAAGATGCCTTCAGAGCGACCTCCAGCATCCACTAATATATCCGTATCAAAGATCCCGACAATTTTACCTTGTACGATATTTCCGGGTTTTAATTGCGTTGCAGTTTCGTTGTACTTTGCAAGAAGAGCAGCAAAATCCTCCTCGTGGCTGACTTCGTTCTTTTGTTCCAATTTCTCATTATCCATTAGGGGACTCCAACCTTTGAAGATTAGACCCAATTATAACAGAATCATTTCTATTTGAGCAGGAATTCGGCGCAAGGCATAATCTGCTCCCTAGACATCAATACTTAAAGTTGCTAAACTTTATATTATTTTTCTATTGGAGAGAGTCATGGCCACATCTTTCACGGAAAAGCGCTCTCACCAGCGCGCCAGAGTAACCTGGAAAGTGGAATGCGTAGGCACGCAGGGATCAAAGCCTGTGATCCACGAAGGGAGTCGGTTGGAAGACTATAGTCCTTCCGGTGCCTGTTTTTTGACAATGTCAGAAGTAAAGGTTGGGATGGAAATGACCTTTAACGTTAGCCTGCCACTTCGCATGGCGCGCCCCTTGGTCCTTAAAGGAATCATTGTCCGGGTCGATGAGGACGTTGACATTGGTAAGATGTTTAGGGCTGCAGGAGTCCGTTGGCTGCCAAACCAGAAAAAATTGCCGGACCTTCACCTCATTTCTTTAGACCCTTCGCGAGCAAATGACGCCTCTCACTAAGTAATCTTGGCGAATTTTAAGAACTCTTAAATGTCAGCTCAAAACGGGAGAACGAATGACTCACTTCGACTGGAACCAGATCCCACAGGAACAGCTGAATCCGCACTTTTCGAGAAAATATGTAAATGGCGAAAAAATCATGATCGCCCAACTTTTTCTGAAGAAGGGATGCCTCGTCCCAGAGCATTCTCATGAAAGTGAACAATTGTCCATGGTCGTTACCGGTAATGTGAAGTTCAAACTTGGCGGGGAGGAACGGATCGTGACAAGTAATCAGATGGTACTGGTCCCCTCCAATAAAGTTCATTCGGTCGAGGCACTGGAAGACACCCTGGTATACGATATTTTTAGCCCAATCCGTACCGACTGGCTGGAAAAAACCGATAGCTATTTGCGCAAGTAGCTCCCTGGGAAAAACCGATACTCAGCTTTATTCCTTCCCATTGGTCACACCTTAGACAAGTTTAAAGGAACGGAGGAACTTGTATGAAAAAGAGGATGATTCTGTGTCTCTTTGCTTTAACGTGGGTTGCTCAATTCTCCACAGAGCTCTTTTCGCAGAAGAACCCCAGGACTACCAGCAAACTTGAAATGGGAGGGAAATATATCTTTGTGGAGTACGGGCGGCCTTCCCTCAAAGGGCGCGACATGTTGGCGCAATTAGAAGTTAATAAGTTCTGGAGGTTGGGAGCGGACAAGTCTACAACACTGACATCCAGTGCAAACCTCTCTTTCAATAAAATCACCGTCCCCCAAGGAACCTATAGCCTCTGGTTAAAAAAACTGGGAGACAAATCCTATGAGTTGATCTTCAACAGGAAAAGTGGCCAATGGGGAACACAGCACGAGCCAATCGACGACTTCGAAGATGTTCCCTTGACCTATTCAGAAAGTAATGAAAGCGTGGAATTGTTTACGATCAACTTGATCCGGGCAGCGAAGGGCAATGATGCTGAAATTGAATTGCTTTGGGGTAAGGTTGTTTTGAAGGCTCCTTTCACCCTCAAGTAGTTCCCTCCAAAATGAGCGCCTTCTTTTATTCGCTATTCCTCAAGCAAGGAAAGGGGGCAAACTTTCCTGTTTGATATTTACAAGAGCTCCCAATCTCCGGACGAATAAACACCCCTCAAGAATTGAACCGGATGGCATTTTCCATGCCAATCAACGGGGAGACATAGAGCTGGGGGAGTAGTCGGTGGGATATGATGATGCGTACGTGACTATCGCAATGCACCGTTTTCGGCAACGGCTAGAGACAGATTGAGTGCGGGCTGCCTTATTCCGCAGAGTTCTTCAGCATCTCCGCTAGGTCAATTTCTCACTGCAGAGGCAGAATTCTTCGCGTTCAATGAATGCGGCTATTTTTGCTGGTCAGACAGGCAAATGCCATTAACGCCTTAGCTTTTTCCTTCTCAAATGGCAAGATCCCTTTTTCTGAAGTTGCTTTGGAAACAGGGGGAGCCGTTTTCAAGACATTCTCCAAGGTTGTCTCCGCCTGACTGAGGCGCTGGTTGATAACGCTTAGAGCATTTGAATAGGCGTTAATAGCAGTCTGGATTTTTTCCAGTGATTTCTTGCTTTCTTCCCGACAGGCTTCCACCAGGACTTGTCTCTCATATGTATCCCGCACCTTATCTGCGAGAAGCTCAATCTGTTCTGGGGCCAAGCTCAAGTCACTTAAGCGGTCGATCAGTCGGGCTATCCGTGCTTTGAACTCAGTAGAAAGGTTGTACTCCCGATTCAACTGACTAAGATAGCTGCTGAGTGGATTTTCTTTGACCATACGATCCTTGGAGATAATATCCTAATTGGAGCTGCGATGAGCTCGGACCTGTCTGGAATTGAAGATTGCAGGAGCAATTCCGATCTTTACTAAGGCATTCATTGGCACGCCGACCACCAAATTTGGAATACACTTTAACCATGTTAGTTTTAGTGGCAAACTCGTACTAACAATTGTAATTTCAAATACTTAGATTAGGTTAGAACTCCGGGATACTGGGGCAAAGAAATGGAAAAAGAGAAAAAAATGTCCGATTCTGGGCAGCAGGATAGGAAGGGGTGGCAATCGATTCTTTTGAAAACTATACCTTGTAAGCAACTTTATGCCAATCTTTAGCCTGTTGCTCTTTTTGATGGAAGGCCTCTCAATGGTCCTGCATTGAGAAGCGGTGCGAATGCCGCCCTACATCCTGTTATGCTATTGCTTCGCTCATCCACACCATCCAATTTCGCTAGACACACGATGACCTTTTCATTAAGATTTCGCCTGTCTTTCCAAGATGTGTGTTGTCATTCAGGTCTCGGGCTCCGTGCAATTCGGATCTGCAAACCCCGCCAGGTTCGGAAGAAAGCAACGGTAGTAGACACCCGGATGTGCCGCGGAACAACCCGGGGCCTGGCCAGTCTTCGCAAGCTCTTTTTGCTCACGCTCAATCAGGGGAGATTCTTAAGTTTAGAAGACCCTTGCTGACATTGCATCTCCTTTCAAAGAACTGATTTCCCGATCAATTTGATGAGCTATCAAGTTATTGCACGTAAATGGCGCCCTCAGACATTTGATGAAATTGTGGGTCAGGATGTCATCGCGCAGACGCTGAAGAATGCGGTGGAGCAAAACCGAATCGCACACGCTTATCTTTTTGCGGGAGCCCGTGGCGTTGGTAAAACGTCCACGGCCCGGATCCTGGCAAAAGCATTGAATTGTCTACAAGGCCCGACAGTTACTCCATGTAACGTGTGCGATACCTGTAAGGAAATCACTGCTGGGAACTCCATTGACGTCTTGGAAATCGATGCGGCCTCCAACCGCGGCATTGATGAGATCCGGGAACTGCGAGAAAACGTCAAATATGCTGCAGCCAAAGATCGATTCAAGATTTTCATTATTGATGAAGTCCACATGCTCACTACAGAAGCGTTTAATGCTTTGTTGAAAACCCTGGAGGAGCCTCCTCCCCAGGTCGTTTTCATACTGGCAACCACGGAGCTTCACAAGGTCCCATCCACGATCTTATCGCGTTGCCAGCACTTCAACTTTCGCGCCATCCGTTATCAAGAGATCCTTGACCAGTTAACTCGCATAGCGGAAAGGGAGCAAATACAAGTCAGCCCAGAGTCGCTCCACGCCATTGCCCGGGCTTCAGAAGGAAGCATGCGGGACGCTCAGTCTCAGTTGGAGCAGATAGTCTCTTTTTGTGGAAATGAAATTCGCGATGAGCTCGTAAAAGACTTGTTGGGTGTAGTCCCACACCAAATGTTGGAAGAATTTACACAGGCAATAATTCAGTCCGACTCTCGAGGATTAATTCAGCTGGTGGAACGACTCTCCCAAAGTGGACTCAATCTTCAGCACTTCATACGAGAATTGATTGCACACGTTCGGAACCTCATGATGTTGAAAATCATCGGAGAAGATCCCCAGCTAATTCCTTTGGCTCCTGCCGAGATGGCACGCTGTCATGAGTTCTCCGGCTACTTTTCGGAAGAAGATTTGACCCGTTTTTTTAGTATTCTGGTATCAACAGAGTCAGACATGCGCTGGTCATCTCAACCTCGATTCCAGCTGGAGATGGGGCTCATGAAGATCCTGCAGGCGAAAAAGATGGTCGCCATTGAAGAGTTGCTGACAAATCTTGGTGGGATTCCGCAGATACAATCTTCCAATTCTCCTTCTGGAAATAAATCGGCTGGCACCCTCAAACCTAACCCTTCTCAAGGCTTGACCGCAGCCGCAGCTGTTAAACCGCAGGTTCGCCCTGATCCAGAGTTGCCTAGCAAGACTAAACTGGAAGAGCCTTCTCAGAAAATAAGACATGCTGTATTTGAGAAGTCTCCTATGATTTCCGCTCTTCTTGACCATGCCGTCGCCATGAAGCTCTCTGACGGAGAAATAGAGGTCGTCTTTCTTGAGAGAGAGAAGTTTTCTTACGACATGCTGCAGGCCCGTGAAAATCTTCAGTTAGTCCAGCAGGTTGCGAGCTCAATCATTGGAAAGCCACGACTGATAAAACTGACACTTTTAAGAGAAGGAAACTCGGGGACTGCCATTGAAAAACAATCCGAGTCAGATCAAACGGATTCAAGAGTGGATCTTATAGAGCAAATTAAAAAAGATTCGGATGTCAAAAAATTCCTGGACACCTTTCAGGGAGAAATCGTTGAGATCAAAGAGATGAAGCGGTGATCATCACTCTCTATCATTTTGAAAAATCACGTATTTAAGCTGCGCTTGAATATGTAAATACCTTTACAAAGTGGGGACCATCATGAAGAACATGCAGCAGATGTTGAAACAGGCTCAGAAGATGCAGGAACAACTGCAGAAGCAAATGGCGGAAATGTCCATCGAAGGCACTGCTGGCGGCGGCATGGTATGCATCAAGATGAATGGGCTAAAACAGGTACTCAGTGTAAAAATCGAGCCTGATGCCATCACATCCGGAGACGTCGAAATGTTGCAGGATTTGATTTTGGCAGCCATCAATGAAGCGGCACGTAAGGTGGATGAAGAACTCTCTGGCCAAATCGGGAATCTCACGGGCGGCATGAAGATTCCCGGACTCTTTTAATTTGCATCATGGCCATTTCTACAAGGGCGGCTCCATGCGCGACTACGCGCCCCCTGTTGAATCTTTAATCGAAGAGCTTCGAAAACTTCCCGGGGTTGGTTCAAAAACCGCCCAGCGACTGGCCTACCACCTCATCCGAATTCCCCGAAATGAGGCCGAGAAGCTCGCTCACGCCATTCTCAACTTGAAAGAAGCTATTCAGTATTGTTCAATCTGCAATAACATCACAGATCACGACCCCTGCCGCTATTGTGCCGATCCATCGCGAGATAGAGACGTCATTTGTGTCCTTGAAGAACCTCATGGGGTTCTCGCCATCGAAAAGACGCGCGAGTATCGAGGCACGTATCACATCTTATTAGGTGTCCTTTCACCTTTGCAAGGGATTGGCCCGGATCAACTCCAAATCAAGGGGCTAATGGAAAGGATCAAAAATGGGGACATCAAAGAGGTAATCCTGGCCACCAACCCTAGTGTCGAAGGTGAAGCCACTGCACTCTACCTTTCACGGTTGATCCGGCCATTGAATGTGCGTGTGACGAGAATCGCAACGGGTGTACCGGTAGGTGGGGATTTGGATTATGCTGACCAGATCACCATTTCCCGCGCACTTGAAGGGCGGCGGGAAATTTAATTCTCAATTCCTTACCCGACCGTATTTTGCTGCTGTTTGCTGAATTGCTGCAACCCTCGATATTTGAGATCTTCACATTCTCGAAAGACATAACTTGGGCACTCCGCGCATCTCTCCACATCCATTCGAGAAATGGCAAAATCAAGGGCGGGACCTGTACGGGCAAAAATGTTTTCCTTTCCGATCAGCGAAAGCAGACCTGTTGACTTCAAAACCTCTGCGGGTTGGGGCTCAAGCCCGCTAATCAATAATACAACCTTGTGTTTTTGACTATCTTCCCAAATGGAACGCAGCGCCTTTTCTCCGGTCGCGTCAATCACCGGAACTTTGCCCATTCTCAAGATCAATGATTTCATCGTGGGTATGTGTTCTAAGGTGTCCTGCTCAAATTTTTGGGCCGCTCCGAAGAAGAGTGCCCCTTCCACCGTCAGGATGGTGGTTTGAGGGCAATCGGCTGTCTTGTCATCGATGGCACGAACCTTGCATTTCGGATCGGAGGAATCCGGGAGCACCTTCTGAACCCGCTGTATGTCGCTCATCCGTTTGATAAAAAGAACCGCCGCCATCAACAGGCCAAATTCAACGGCTACGGTCAAATCGGCAAAAACGGTCAGAAGCAAGGTAGTCACCAGCACAGCAATATCGCTGCGTGTCCCTTTCAAGAGGTGAGCGATCTGATGGACCTCTGACATATTCCAGGCGACCACCATAAGGATTGGAGCCAGGGAGGCAAGTGGAATTCGGCTTGCCCAAGGTGCAAATAACACCATGATAATCAGTAGGGTTACCGCATGCATTACTCCAGCGACAGGACTATTACCGCCATTCCGAATATTGGTGACAGTTCGAGCGATGGCCCCTGTGGCAGGGATCCCACTGAAGATCGGGGCAAGACAATTGGCGATGCCCTGTCCGATCAGTTCCTTATTAGAATCATGCCGTTCTCCGGTTTTTGAATCTGCAACCACGCAGGATAACAGGCTTTCAATGGAACCGAGGATGGCAATCGTAAACGCAGGCTGGAGAACATGGAGAAGAGACGTAAACGATAAGTCAGGAAATTTCGGCATTGGGAGCATTCTCGGGATGCCTCCGAACCGGCTGCCAATGGTTTCGACGTTCCATCCCAACTCGTATGCAATCACGCTGGCAGCGACCATGCCAACTAAGGAAGCTGGAACCAGCTCCGTCAAGCGAGGGATGATGAGCACACAAGCCAGCGATATCAGGGCCGTCGCAACGGCCTGTAAGTTGAGATGAGGGGCATTGAGGATTGTCTCTAAGAAATTCAAATGAAAATGACCGTAACGAGCAATGCCCGTTAATCCCAGAAAACTGTTAATTTGTCCTGTGAAGATGAGAATGGCAATGCCGGCGGTAAAACCTGTCGTCACTGGAAAAGGAATGAAGCGGATGATCGCGCCAGCGCGCAGAACCCCCATTGCAATGAGCATGAGACCTGCTAATAAGCCTGCCAGAAGCAGATTTTCTGTGCCATATTGAATGACAATCAAAGACAGGATGGCGACCATTGCCCCTGTAGGACCGCCGACTTGGACCTTTGATCCACCAAAAATGGAAATGGCAGCGCCTGCGATGATTGCTGTAAAAAGTCCCTTCTCAGGGGTCACACCGCTGGCTATCGCAAATGCCATGGCCAAAGGCAACGCAACAATGCCCACCAAGATCCCGGCAAATATATCTTTTTGCAGGCGCTTTGCGTCGTAGCCGGCCATTCGGCCAAAGCATTTCTCAAACATAAAGCAAAAAGGACAAGGGCAAAGCGACGATAAGGAGAGGCGTAGGTCTAGATGCAGGCTACCAAAGGGAGTCTGGGTAAATACCCATTGAACTGGGTACTCACGCTCCGCAGCGTCAAGATGAGCTGTGGCCTGCGGGAACCAATTTTTTTTTCGGCAATCTAATAAATATCAAAGTGTTCTTGAGACAACAAGGGATCACTCTTGATCTCAACTTCTTTCTTTAAGACCGATTCAATTTCATTCACAACGGAGATTTCGCTCGTCTTCAAGGCTTTCGCCACTTCCGGGTTGACTCGGACCGTAATTTCTTTGTTCTGGAGTAACTTGCCCATTTTTTTGGCTTCGGCTTGAATTTCGTAACAGATCGTCTGAGTGGACTTCACCATTCCCAATCCCAAACAACTCGGACAAGGCTCACACAGAGTTCTCATAATGGATTGCTTGACACGCTTACGTGTGATGGCAACCAAACCGAAATCATTAAATTGCAGGACTTTTGAAGGCGACCGGTCAATCCGCAAAGCCTCCTCGAGAGTCTGTGTCACCTTAAGCCGATTTTTTCTGTCGTCCATATCGATGAAGTCACAGACAATAATCCCCCCGAGATCGCGCAATCGTATCTGACGCGCAATTTCTTTAGCCGCCTCAATATTCGTTTTGACAATCGTATCCTCAAGTTTGTTAGATTTTCCTACGTACTTACCCGTGTTGACATCGATGGCTACTAACGCCTCCGCTTGGTCAATCACAATATAGCCGCCAGATTTGAGCCATACTTTATTGCGTAATGCCTTATCGATTTCACTCTGAACGCCAAACTCTTCAAAAATTGGCGTGTCTTTGGCGTAGAGCTTGACTCGATTGACAAGAGAGGGTTGAAAGCGGTTGATGAATTCAACGATCGTGGCAAACTCCAGTTCGTTATCGACCCGAATGGTCGCAAAATCAGAGGAAAGCTGGTCACGAAGCAGACGCTGCACCAGATTTAGATCACGATGAATGATGGTTCCGGCTTTCTTTTTGTCGGCACGTGTCTTGATTTCCGCCCAGAGTGCGTAGAGAAAATTGATATCCGAGACGAATTCGTCTTCACCTTTCCCCGCACCTGCCGTTCGTACAATGAACCCACCGGGAAGATCACTTCGCCGATGTTGCTGGATAATTCTCTTCAGCCGCTGTCTCTCCTCGTCCGATTCAATTTTTCGGGAAACCCCAATATGATCTACTGTAGGCATATAGACCAAATAGCGCCCAGGCAGAGCAATATGGGAAGTGATTCTGGCGCCTTTCGTTCCCAATGGCTCTTTAGCGATTTGAACCAGGATTTCCTGCCCTTCTTTCAGCAAATCGGCGATCAATGGGAAACGAGATTCGCTCTCCTCATTCCGCTGCTGCACTTGGCCCCCCCCTGTCGTCTTCGCCGCTCATTGGGGCGTCGAAAGAATTTCGATGTGCCTGGGCCACTACGGACTCCCGCCTTGGCAGGAAAAGTACTGCGTTGCACCTCTCGAGAAGCTGCAGGTGCTGTCGTGACGTTTTCAGGAACATCTGGACGCGAAGTGGCAGAGCTTTCTGTATTAGGGAATTCGGATCCAATTTTTGGCGATTCTGCGGATTTATCAGAGTCAGTCTGAGAGGGTTTGAATTGAGAAGGGATATCGGCTGCCCCCTCGAGAGCGATTTCTCGTGCTTCTACCAAATCTTCTTCAGTCGCCTCTACAGGAGGTGTTTCATCCATTTCCATTGAGCGCTCGTGATCCTGCTCAAATGAAGACAATTCATGGGCAGAGACCGGTACAACGTCAGGGAATTGTTCCGAAAGCAATGTCGGCTGAAGAGTTTCTGATTTCTCGGGAGAAAGGCTTTCCTGCGGCATCCCGACTTTCTACAGAGGCATCGACAGGATATTCCAACGAATCGATTTCGTTCCTGGTTAGTTCAGGCAATTTCAATTCATCTTGTCGGGCTGCTGCTCCCTCCAGATGCATGTCAAGAGGGCTGCAGTCAGCTTCAGACCCATATTCGTGAGCCGCGTTTCTCTCCTCTGGAGAGTTGTTCTCATCGCTGCCAGGAGAAATATTCTGGTACTTTGCCAAAGATTCCCCTGGCAAAATTGAAATCGCTGGTTCCGGTAATGACGGGACAACGGCAATCTCTCGGGATACAGAAGCCGTCGTTTCCACCGGAGTGACCGGAACGGGGTTCTCATGGTGTTTCGCGCGTAGGCGATTCCTTCTGGCTCGACGTGAACGGCCTCGACGATCCGCATATCGAAAAAAAGTTGACGGAGGGCCAACAACTTCAGGTGAGACAACAGGTGGGTGAGGAGCGGTCGCCGCCGGGGTTATTGCCGGCTTAGCTAAATCCGCTATTTGCTCTTCTGCAGTTGAGACTAGCTTGTCATACTCTTCAGTATCTTCAAAAAAATCAGAAACATATAAAAATGCATCTCTATCCAGCCCAATGTCGACAAATGCGGACTGCATCCCTGGAAGGACTTTTGTAACTCGCCCTTTACAGATTGCTCCAACAATTCCGTGTTCCTTGTCCCTTTCGATGTGAATTTCGACAACCTGATCGTTTTCGATAATTGCCGCTTTGGTTTCCTGGGGGGTGATCGAGATGACTAACTCTTTTGACATTCAAAACTCCTCTATCCTGGAGCGCCGAGGAGCCAAACAGCCGGGAAGGAATGAAACAATAAGTTGGATCAAGCAGGCCTTTTTTGGGGAGTGCCATAACAGACTTGTCCAAGAAGTGAAAATTAAAACGCTTTGTTGTTCACTACCTTCCCCCGGATGAAAAGACAACACCGGAGAAACCGCTAGAGCTCTTGAGTGTTTCCAGAAATTCTTGAAATATTTTGAGGCAGTGGCATCTAAAGCCTGCTGCCGTCATCCAAAGATGAATCTTTATGGTCTTTGCTTTACAAGACCAATCAAAGTGAAATTACTTCAATTCTTATCGCAGGATAGAAAACTCCTAGTTCACATATCTTCTCATCCTGACATTAATGATGAGACCCAAGAAAAGAAAAGTTGAGAGAATCGCAGATCCTCCATAACTCAAAAGGGGCAGAGGGATTCCCGTGATTGGCATTAATCCAACCACCATCCCCATGTTTTCCAGAATGTGGAAGAGCATCACACTGGTCCCCCCCACCGCAATATAGATCCCCAGTTTATCCCTTGCCGTCTGAGCAACATGAATCGAGCGCATGGTAATGAGAAAATACAAAATCAGCATTGTCGCTGCGCCCACAAAACCAAGTTCTTCTCCAACAACTGAAAAAATGAAATCGGTGTGGCGTTCGGGTAAAAATCCGAGTCTAGTTTGGCTTCCCTTCCCAATTCCCTTCCCCCAAAATCCGCCTGAACCAAACGCAATCTTTGACTGAATTGAATGATAGCCTGTTCCTTGGGGGTCTCTTTCTGGCTCCAAAAAGGTATAAATCCGCTCCTTCTGGTAAACTTTAAGATTATACCACCCTAAGGCAATGACAAAAACTGACAAAATTATGGCTCCAATGACCCATTTGGGACGAAGTCCGCCCAGAATCAGGCCAGCTAATAAGATTGGGAAAAAAGTCAAGGCAGACCCAAGATCTGGTTGAAGAATGATAAGTAAGACCGGGAACCCAAAAATGGCAGAGGCTTTCAAGATTTCCTTTCCTGAGAGATATTCTGTTCGGATCTCACAAAGGAATCGGGCTAAAGCCAGAACAACAATGACCTTAACGATTTCCGAGGGTTGAAATTCAAAGCCACCTACAGAGATCCAACTCTTACTCCCTGATATTTTTCGCCCCAGCAGCAAGACAGAAAATAGAGATAGGATGCCCGCAATATAGAAATAGGGGACATTCTCAGCCAGAGTGTGGTAGTCAATGCTCATTGCCAGGATCATCAACACAAGACCGATAAGGATCCGGTAAACTTGCTTTAGATAAAAATTCTCCGCCCTATCATAATGAGTAGCGCTGTGAATTTCGACCACGCCAACAAATGCTATGATAATGGCCAGGAGAAAAATGAACCAATCAAAGTCTTTTAAATATAGTGAAGTTTTTCCAAGCATGTCTCAATGAGGCTGGGCCATACTGACTTGAATTTCGCCCTTCCCTCTATTTTTCTTATCGTAATAAACCTTAAAAATGTCATGCAAAATGGGTGCTGCAGCCTCTCCGCCATGCCCCCCGTGCTCAACGAAAGCCGCTCCGGCAATTTCAGCGGAATGCACAGGTGCAAAGCCGACAAACCAGGCATTATCTTCGAACTCTTCTTTCTTGCTTCCCATCGAAGACTGCGCCTCTTTTCCAATAACTTGGGCAGTCCCGGTTTTGCCACAGACATCAAAACCCGGGATCATGGCTCTACGCGCAGTACCCCACTCATTGACAACTCCCCAAAGCCCTTTGCTGACAATGTCAATCGTCTGCTCATCCAGTTCAAAGCGGCTTTCGGTGGATCGGTTTACAGTCTTGCCCCACTTTGCTAACTCCTCACTGGAAACCGTATGGGGAGTATGCAAGATTCCACCTACTCCAAAACCTCCGAAGGCTCGAGCAGTTTGGATGAGGGTCAGAGCGACATACCCCTGCCCAATTGCCACGGAGATCGTTTCGCCGAGGTACCAATCCGCTTTCAAAACTTTCTTCTTCCATTCCGGGGAAGGAATCAACCCTGTATCCTCTCCAGGTAAATCGATTCCCGTTTTCTGTCCCAAACCCATCTGAGTCGCATAGTAAGCGATCTTATCAATACCCAATTTCTGCCCCACATGGTAAAAGAATATATTGCAGGAGTTTACAATGGCTTCATGGAGGGCCACTCGGCCATGGCCACCTTTTTTCCAGCAGTGAAAAGGTCGGCCATAGAGGACTGTCGTCCCAGAGCACGAATCAGAGTACGCCGGGCTCAAAATTCCTTCCCGAAGCCCTGCTATGGTCAAAATCACTTTAAAGACAGACCCTGGAGGAAATCGGCTCTGAATGGCCCGGTTTTGCATCGGTTTTTTTGGATCTGAAATGAGATCATCCCATTCTGTTTTAGAAATCCTAGAGGCAAAACTGTTGGGGTCAAATGCTGGCCGACTCACTAGGCATAGGATTTCTCCATTGCGAGGATCGAGAGCCACTGCAGATCCAGCTTTATCCTGAAAAGCATTCTCCGCGGCACGTTGTATATCCAGATCGACCGTTAGGCGCAAATCATTTCCTGGAATGGGTTCGATGGTATCAAGGACCTTAACTTCGCGACCTCGGCTGTCTACGATGACTCTTTTTTGCCCGTCGATTCCTGTTAGAATTTGATTGTAAACGCGTTCGACGCCAGCTTTCCCGACAATATCACCGAGTTTGCTGTAACTAAACTCCTCCGTTCCGATCTGCTTTTCAGAGACTTCTCCTACGTACCCTAACAAATGAGCCCCCAACTGACCTTCCCGATAAAATCTTTTCGGCTGGCGAGTCACATCCAGGCCCGGAAACTCAAGTCGATGGGACTCTAAGAACGACAAATCTTCTATAGTTAGACCTTCCTTGATGGTGATGGGAAGGTAGCCTGGTTGGTGGCGATGGCGATCAATTTGAGCCTTAAAAATCCCAAAGTCCAATTTCAATCCGGAGGCCAGCAGCTCAAGGGAGCCTTCAATGCCCGGAAGATTTTCACGGGTAAGAGACACTGTAAACGAAGGGCGGTTATCGACAATAATCTGACCGTTCCGGTCGAGGATCTTGCCTCGAGGAGCCGTCAAAGTGATCGAACGGACCTGGTTCTTTTCAGCCTGTTCTTTGTAGTACTTACTTTTGAGGATCTGTAAATTCCAGATGCCAAGGAATAAGAACACGAAAACAGCAATAGCCGAATACTGGATGAAAGGTAATCGACCCAATACAAATTTCTTATCTTCGTAAAAATCCTTGAGCCCCATATTCAGTCATTTTTAGCTCGGAAGAGCTTATCTAGCAAGTAGAACATCAGAAGTCCAATGCAGGCGTTGAGCAAACTACTCCATAAGAGCCGCTGCCAGTAAAAGATTTCACTCCGATCTAAGAACAATATCCTCAATACCAACACCACTAAAGAGCAGAGTAGCGAGCACCCAAAAAGGATGATCCAGCGAGTAACGACCCGATCAACGGCGATGAAAGCATTGGCCAGATAGGCCACGAATCCGACAGAAATTTTGGCAAAACCATTTACCCCAGGCAAGCCCGGGGAAAAACTGTCCTGAAGAAAGCCGACCGCTGTTCCAGAAACCACCATCCAAACCAAGCTTTCTTCCGCTAAGGTCAAATAGAGGACAGCGAACAAAGGGAAGTCCAAATACAAGAAAGGGAAATAGCGGTTTGCCAGAACTTGAGCAAAAACGGTTGTAACCAAAAGTACCAATATTTGTACAATTCGGATAAAACTTGACATCTATCCTTGTGACTCCCTCTTGAGGATCAGGACTTCCTCAAGCTTCAAGACGTTGGCAGAAATATTGACGTCGATTTTCTGAAAGAGCTGTTTGGTTTGGGAAGAGCCGATGACATAACCCACAAGCAACCCTTTAGGGTAGATCTGATCCAATCCTGAGGTCAGGACTTTTTCTCCGACAACAACTTTCTCATTGGAACCAATGTACTCCACATAAGCTTGCCGGTTTCCTTCTCCTTTCAGCACTCCTTGAGCCCGGCTATTCTCCAAGAGAACCCCGACTCCGCTGTCGAAATCGGTGATCAACTGCAAAACAGAAGCCTTCCGGGAGACCTGAACGATACGACCTACAACGCCTTCTGCATTGATTGCAGCATAGTCTTTCGCTATGCCTGCATCGGACCCTTGATCTAGAATTCGTGAGCTATACCATTGCATTGCAGCGCCACCGATGATTTTTGCTCGAACATTGGGTATTACCAGGCTGTCCTGCAGTTCCTTGAGCGTCTTCAAGCGATCGAACTCCTTGATCCGCTCCTCATAGGCAATAATGGTTTTTCGGTAGTCCGCTACTTGGTTCTTCAGCTGCTGGTTTTCCTGATAGGTATTACGCAGGTTAATATAACCCTTCCATACATTCGACACAGAGGAAATGCTGCCTACGGCCCCCTTTAGAAATGGGGCAACAACCTCAAGGGCCAATCCTCTCAGTAGTGGCGTCTCTTTGGCTTGGGTCAAACGGGTGGAAAGTAGGAGGAGATGGGCGAAGAGGACTGTAGCAAGGAAAATAAGCTCCGTACGTGATTTGAAAAACTGCTTCATGGGGAATAGTTCCAGCCTGTAAACCCACCGCAACCATCCGACTAGAATGAATCAATCGATATCTTCTTCAAGAGGTTGAAATCGCTTAACATCTTGCCAGTTCCCAATACCACTGAGGAAAGAGGATCCTCGGCCAGCGTGACGGGAAGACTGGTTTCCTCTCTGATCCGTTTGTCCAAATTACGCAGCATCGACCCCCCACCTGTAATCACAATACCTTTGTCCACGATATCGGCGGACAACTCAGGGGGAGTCCGCTCCAAAGCGACTCGGACCGCGTTGACAATTGTTCCTACACATTCCGAAAGGGCGTCGCGAATCTCATCGTCGGTGATGAGAAGTGTTTTGGGTATCCCTTCAATCAGGTTGCGCCCCTTGATTTCCATCGAAATGGGCTCATCGAGCGGATAAGCCGATCCTATTTCGATTTTGATCTGCTCTGCAGTGCGTTCTCCGATCAGCAAATTGTATTTCCGCTTGATATATTGAGTAATGGCCTCATCCATTTCATTCCCAGCCAAGCGAACCGAACGGCTGTAAACAATCCCAGAGAGAGAGATTACCGCGATATCGGTTGTCCCTCCTCCTATATCGACGATCATATTGCCGGAAGGTTCCGTAATTGGAAGTCCGGCCCCGATCGCGGCCACCATAGCCTGCTCGACGAGATAGACTTCGCTTGCCTTTGCCCGAAAAGCCGAATCGATCACGGCTCTCTTTTCAACCTGGGTGATTTCGGAGGGCACCCCTATGACAATGCGGGGATGAACCAGCAATTTGCGGCCATGGGCTTTCAAAATAAAGTAATTCAACATCTTTTCAGTCACTTTGAAATCCGCAATGACACCATCTTTCAGTGGCCGAATCGCTACGATATTGCCGGGTGTGCGGCCCAGCATTTCTTTGGCTTCTTTACCAACCGCTTCGACCTCCCCGGTCACCTTGTTGATGGCAACAATGGAAGGTTCATTCACTACGATCCCTTTACCTTTGGCAAAGACGAGTGAATTGGCAGTCCCTAAATCAATTGCAAGATCGCTGGAGAAAAGGTGGAATAATGATCGAAAGTTCATTCAGTAATAAAACTCCTCGCAGTCGGTATGATGTTAATCGACGTAAACTTCTTTTTTGATTGTTTTGGAATTTCCGCTTCGATCCTGCGCAGTGATGTTAATAAGATTCTTACCTTTATGGGGTAACGGAGAAGTGAAGTGCTTAAAAGACCCATCCGCTTCCATGATTGTCACGGGCTCATCGTTGATGAGGATTGATACTCCCGGGTCGGTTCGACCAATAATTTCGAAAATATTCGAGATGCGGATAATTTGCACCGTCAAATAGATGTCCGATTCTTTGCTCGATTTATTGATCACGGTAAACTTATTCGGGTCACTCTCGCGGCTCGAGCGGTTCTTGGCATCAATGGAGTTGACAGCCCAATAGTACGTACCTTCTTCCAGACCTGACAGGACATATCGCGTGCTTGCCCTGACGACCTCATCTTTCAATACCTTTGAAAAGACCGATGAATTGGAAACCCTGAAAACGATAAGCAATGGCATCGGGGACCGGAGACCAACTAAATTCCACCTTAGTCGACAATCCATCACGTGCTAAGACAGGTTTTATGTTGTTAGGAGCCAAGAGCTCCGGCGGCGCCAAAACCTTCTCTTTAATGAGACGCGAGGGGTCGGCAACGACTCTTTCATAAGCTCCAATTTGAATCGTCTCATTCCCTTTGACAATCTTGGCAGAACCTCTCTGGACAGAGAACTGTGCCGTCTTTTTGTCAGGATTGGACTCTACTGCCATCCTCGATTCAGGATTTACGAGAGCTGTCGCCATAGCAGCAGACACCGCTGCGGTAGAATTGTTTGCCTCACGACGCGAAGTAGACAGATCAATGGCGCCTGAACTTACCCTAACCTTCACTTTCTTGGCCAGAGTTTGAGGGTCCTCAGAGTTCTCCTGAACGACAATGAGCGAATCCTGCTTCATCCGATATGTTGTTCCGTCCGGGAAGACAATACTGGCAAAAGAATCGGAAAATGTTTGAATATAATCGGCTTCTTCGAGCAAGGTTTGCTGGTCAGCATTTACCCACTGGACAGAGTCATACTTCTTAACTTTGACTGTGCCTACGATGCCACTAAAGTGTCCGTATTTTTTGGTGGTTGCTTTCTTCGAAATGGTTTCATCATTGACAAACTGGTTAAATCGGCGGACGACGTATTCCTTGAATACGGCAAATCCTCCAAGACCGGCAACCAGAGAAATGGCTAAGAACCCAAAACGTGATTTGCCGGTAGGAAACCGTGAACCAGTAGATTTCAAGTTTTTTGGGATTCCTGGCCCTCAAATCCATAATTTATTGAGAATTCAATTACTTCGAGCTGATTAATGTACCACAGAGATTTTAATTACTCAACGCTTACTCTTTTCGGTAAAAATGTCCTTCTTCTTCAGGGAAAAGCGCAGGCTGGCGCATTTCCGTTGCACAAAGTCACCTTTATCCTCTAAACTTTCAGCTTTTGGGAGATCGAAGCCCTAGATGCATTTGGAATAATGACTTTCGAGTCAAGGAGATGTGTTTAAGCAATGGTTTTAGACATCATGCGCAGGGAAAAGAAGTTGTTACTTAGTTTATTGCTTGTGCCTTTGATATTTGGGCTAGTGGCCTATCTGGTCCCGGGAATGCCTGGCGGCGTTTGGGGCGGTGGAATGGGAAGTACGGCCGTGGCTAAGGTGGCCGGGGCGGAGATCACGGCTCAGGAATTTACGAATGCCTATCAGCGATTTCTTACGGTCCAATCAAGTCCCCGTATGACCGGCAGTTCCTAAAGATGCTGCAGATTGACCGGCAAATTTTGAATCAGTTGATTTCCAAAGAGACGATGCTGGCCGATGCCAAACGTTTAGGCATCGACGCAACATCCAATGATATTCAACAGAGGATTCGCGCACTCCCCTATTTCATAGACAAAGGTAATTTTGTGTTCAGCCGTTACGAAGCGATTCTTAAACAAAACGGATTAACCCCTGAGCAATTTGAGGATGATGTGCGAGAAGAGATTATTCAGGGCAAGCTGAGGAACTTGATCACGGATTGGGTCACCGTTTCGGACAAAGAACTGGAGGAAGAATTTCGGAATCGAAATGAAAAGGTAAAAGTCAGTTACGTGATTTTTGACCCTTCATCTTATACAAAATCGGTGACCGTTCAGGATGCCGATATCAAAGCGTATTATGATCAAAACAAGGAGAACTACCGCGTTCCCGAGCAACGGAAAGTAAGATACCTTTATGTTGACACTGGCAACCTACGAAATTCGGTTCAGATCTCTGACCCAGAAGTCAAGAGTTACTACCAACAGAATATTTCCACCTATACGTTGCCGGAGAGAGTGCGCGCTGCCCATATTCTGTTTAAGACCGAAGGGAAGTCCCCTGAGGAAACTGAAAAAATTAAGACCAAAGCAACGGAAGTTCTTAGTCAGGCCAAGAAGGGTAGTTAATTTCTCGGAGCTGGCAAAAAAATATTCAGAAGATAGTTCGGCCGGCAATGGGGGTGACCTAGGGATGTTTGGCCGAGGGGCCATGGTTCCAGAATTTGAAAACGCGGCTTTCTCGCTGGGGCCAGGCGAGATTAGTGACTTGGTGAAGACGAAGTATGGATTCCACATTGTTAAAGACACTGGAGAAGCAAACGGCCCATACTCAGAGTCTGGAAGAAGTTTCTACATTGATCCGTCCGACTTTGCAACAGCGCAAAGCTGAGCAATTGGCCCAGGAATTGGCTGACAAGGCATTCAATCTGACCAAGAACAACAAGACGCTGGAGCAAACGGCAGCGGAACTAAAACTCAAGACCGAGGAAACGCCGTTCTTTCTTCAAGGCGCCGTTGTTCCCGCCATGGGCAATTCTCAGGAATTTTCATCTAAAGTCTTTTCATTGAAACCCAATGAGATCAGTCCTCCAGTACGAATCCCAAGCGGCTTCGCGCTTTGTCAACTCATTGGGACTAAGGAACCTTACGTTCCTGCCCTAGAGGAGGTACGCATTAAGATTGAGGATGCATTGAAAAGCTCAAAAGCTTCAGACATTGCGAAAACCAAAGCACAGGATTTTTCGAATAAGGCTAAGGGATCGAGATCTTTTGAGTCATTGGCTAAAGAATACGAAGTGTCCGTGCAAGTCGCTGAGGAGTTCGCTCGTAACGGAAACATTAAGGACTTGGGTTCCAGCTCACCATTCGACTCTTTTGCTTTTTCAGCCAATCCAGGTGATGTGAGCCAGCCGGTTCAATTAGGACAGAAATTTGCCGTTATCAAGCTCGTGGAAAAAAAGGCCGTCGACATGAACGAACTGGCTAAGACTAAAGAAAATCTTCGACTCAGCCTGGCCGCCCCCAAGAAGGAGAAGGTCTTTGAGGCTTACACCGAGGCTCTTAAAGAAAAGATGACAAAGGCCGGAAAGATCAAAATTGACGAAGCTCAGTTTGCCGCGATTTCACGCCGGTTCTGAGATCTCATACGATACAGGGCAGGCCTTGAAAATCCACCCTACGGGGTGGATTTTTTTGTTTTTAGTGCGACAATGATCTGAAAGAAAAATATTGGGAGGGCTGGAGATGGGATTTATGACAAGACATTTACGAATCATGATCACATTCATCTTGATGTGGTCGTTATCAAACGTCTTTGCTGGCGAGCTTCAGAAAAATTCTACACGTTCTCCACTCAGCACTCAAAGTCCGACACCCAATCAATCAAGCCGTTCGCTGAAGGAAATGAGAGATATCCTGCGAAGCAAGTTAATTGGGCCTGGAATCGGCTATTCTTATGTTTGCCTGATTCCTTCTGTCGTCAATGATTTGAATACACGAACCAACCTGGGGCTCAACAACTTCAGCACCGACTCACTGGTCAGCGGCCCAACCCGAGTGCGAATGTGCTTGTCCAATTATATGACACCCAAGGCAATCTCGCTGCTAACGGGAAACTATGTTGTTGGCTCCAATGCAATGCGACAGATCAATGACATCATTCCTACGCTCGGCTCCAATATCAGCGTCGGTTGGTTGGTCATCTTCTCGGATGAACCCCTCACGGCCTGGGCCTCTGTGATCAACAATGCAACCAATGATCCCAGTATTGAACTGGCTGTCGCCGATCAGATCGGCAAACCTGTTGCGTATCTCGAGAGCACCGGAACCCGTTTGATGATCCAGTCGACGACGAATATCGGGAACTTTCCAATCCAACCTTACGGTTGTCAACGTGGGAGATGATGATGGCTTACTGCTGATTAAGATCTATGATTTTGCTGGAAATTTAGTTGGCACGGAGACGGCTTCTATCCCGGTAAACGGCATGTATGTAAACAACAACATCCGTGGCAGTTCCTATGGCCCCATCATCATTGAAGTCACAGATCCAAACCCGAACAACACCGGAGCACCTCGTATCATTGCCAACTCGCTGGTTCAGAGCACCGATCAAACGGGAGGGTTTTTCCCGGCTTTTGCGCTCCCAACAGCCGATACAGTGTCGGTCGCCGGAATTTGGGACGGAACCATTTTAGCGGGGACTTTGATTAGTGCTCAGGCTACGCTGACATTATTTCAAGAGCAGGACATGATCTATGGATTTCTGGATATCAACAGCGGCGTCTTTCCAACACTCTATCGAAGTTTCTCTATTGCGGGAGAAATCACCGATTTCTACAACTTTCAGGTTACCGATTCGCTCGACCAAGATAACACATTTTTTGTTTACAGCTTCATCGGCTCTCTTCAAGACTGGCCATTTGAAAGGCGACACGCTTTATTTCGATGAAAAGAATCGGAGTGCCGTAGGCACTTTTGATTTAACCCGCACGGGACCAATCTATACTCCATAATCTTTAATTTTTCCTTCTTTCAGATTTTTTCTTGCAAGTAGCCCATTGCCTGAACATGGAGGGCTTATGTCAGACAGGGGAATCATCCTTTCAGGTTTCCTGACTTTGATCGTGTGGACGGGTCTAAGCATGGCCAGCAATCCGGCCGTGGCTACACGAAAGATCAGCCTTCAAACGCTCGAAGACAAAATCCGCGGAGGCTGGGCCGGTCAGATGATTGGAGTTTCCTTTGGCGCTCCCACCGAATTTCGCTCGAATGGAAAAATTATCGAAGGGAACCTGCCCTGGATTCCCGAACGAGTCAGTAACGCATTAAGTCAGGACGATCTCTACGTCGACATGACATTAGCAGAAACACTGGATCGACTCGGGCTGGATGCCACGACCGAACAATTCGGTGAAGCTTTTAAAGATTCTAAATACTCTTTATGGCACGCCAACGCGGGGGCTCGACGCCTTCTGAATCGGGGGATCAAGGCCCCGATGTCCGGCAATCCGCTCTACAACATTCATGCCAATGATATCGATTTTCAAATCGAGTCTGATTTTATCGGCCTCATGACTCCGGGTCTGCCTCAGGAATCCAATAAGTTTTGCGACCGTGTCGGGCGTGTGATGAATTACGGCGATGGCCTTTACGGGGGCATGTTTGTTTGCGGGATGTATACGGCGGCCTTCTTTGAAAATGATATCGACAAGGTTGCAGAACAAGGGTTAGGCTGCATCCCCGCTGAG
The DNA here is from genome assembly GCA_963810905.1 of uncultured Acidimicrobiia bacterium. GTDB lineage: Bacteria > Acidobacteriota > Terriglobia > Versatilivoradales > Versatilivoraceae > CAWBAT01. The sequence goes on from CAWEPG010000003.1 coordinate 363,503, forward strand.
AGCGGCTATGGGAAAATCATTCGGAGCGTCGTCAACTGGCACCGCAAATTTCCCCAGGATTGGAGGAAAACGTGGACATTCATTGAAAACGAATGGGACAAGAATGATCCTTGCCCGGACGGCGCTCTCAAGCCATTCAACATTGATGCCAAACTAATGGGGCTTACATCGCCCTGGGTCTGCTTTATGGGAAGTCCGATTTTGCCAAGACCATTGAGATCACGACACGAGCCGGACAAGATTCGGACTGCAACCCGGCCAATGCCATGGGAATTCTCGGAGTCGTCCTGGGCTATTCCGGCATCCCCGAGAAATGGAAAGCCGGAATACCCCACATAGCAGATCAAAAATTTGATTTCACCCAATCGTCTTTAAACGACATTACCCGGTCCACGGTGGCCCGGGCCATAAAGGTGATCGAAATGGCAGGCGGCGTTGTCCTGGGAGATGAGATCACAGTTCCGATTCAAGCCCCTAGACCTCCAAAACTTGAGCAGTGGGACATGGGAATCCCTGTTAAACGTGTTGACCCGTTAGATCCCAACTGGACCTGGACGGGGAATTGGACAGAGGAACATTTTTGGGACACTGATGGACTCATAGCCTTGAAAACAAGCAGTACCCCAGGAGCCGAAACCACTCTGATTTTTGAAGGAACAGCAATTGCCGTAGTGGGCAATTGCACACAAGACGGAGGGCGTGCAGATCTCTACCTGGATGGCGAACGAAAAGGTGAAGTCGATGCTTACATAATCGAACGAACCAACGACAATGATCTTTGGCATGCGTTTGGGCTCAATCCAGGCAAACACACCTTGCGACTGGTATTGCGGGAGGATGCAGATCCCCGGTCAAAGGCCAGGAAAGTCAGCATTACTTCGGCGGTTACCTACGTATCGCATTGAGTCAGTTCATATACACCAGCACATGAAAGCCCCGAAAAAATAAGGGCTCGTCCGGAAGAATTTAGACGAACAGGATGCGGTCGCCGGGTAGGAGAGGATTTGAGATGCCAAGTAAGAATCGTAGTAATTGGCAGCTTGAATATGGATTTTTTTGTCCATGTCGCACGATTACCTCATGCCAGGAGAAACCATTCTTGGTTCAAGCTTTGAGATGCTTCCCGGGGGCAAGGGCGCTAACCAGGCTTATGCTGTGGCCAAATTGAGCGGAAATGTAGGGATGATCGGCTGCGTGGGTCAGGATATTTTTGGACAGCGCTTAATCAATAATCTCAAGTCTGTCGGGGTTGAGACTTCTCGTGTCCTCGAAACTTCCTACGGCCCAACCGGTATCGCATTCATTGCAGTAGAAAAGAGTGGCCAGAATCAGATCGTGGTCGCACCAGGAGCCAATGAGAATTTGGATTCAGAACATGTTATGAGGGCTCTGAGTGAAATTCGCCCTGATTACATCCTTCTTCAACTCGAAATTCCACTGAGCATCGTCGAATGTGCCATCACCGTCGGCCGCAGCCAGAATGCCTTTCTGCTACTTGACCCGGCTCCGGCAAAGCCAATCGCCCCCAGACTGCTTAGCCAAATCGATATTTTGACTCCCAATGAAAGCGAAGCGCTCTACCTGCTGGGTAGAACGGGGAATAGCATCCCCATTGAAGAAGCGGCTAACGTGGCCCGGGAGCTCCTAATGGTGGGACCTCGAAAGGTCATCCTGAAATTGGGCAAAAATGGGGCATGGTATACAGATGGCCAGAGGAGCCAGCATTTTCCGGCCAGAACCGTTCAGGCCATTGACGCTACGGCTGCGGGTGACACCTTCAATGGGGCCCTATCCGTTGCCTTGGCGGAAGGAAGATCGATTGATGAAGCGATTCTTTTTGCCAACATCGCAGCTTCCCTAAGTGTTACCAAACTTGGCGCTCAAGCCTCGGTCCCGTCTCGCGAAGAAGTCGAGGCCTTGCGCTTGGAATGTCAATCGTGAATTCCCGAATTACTTGTCTCCTTTGCCCCACTGGGCTGGGGTTCCTTAGAAAAGTTTTTAACTCGAAAACTAAAGATAATCACATTGCGCTGGAAATAACCTTAGGCGAGATAGAATCCACCTAGTCCTCTTCCTCTTTCTCTTCGATCCGGTAGACCACTTTAACGGTGTGGTTAGAGGCAACGGGTTTTCCACTTTCAAAAGCCGGAGCAAACTCCCACCAGTTCTTCACTTCATACAAAGCGCGTTCAGTAAGCCCAAATTCTAAAGTATTCTCTGGCTTAGCCTCAATCACTTCCCCTTTTTCATTTAGTTTCACCGAAATCTCTACCTCTCCTCCTTTCTTCTTTTTGAGCGCTTGTTCGGTCTGGGGGGGGGTGGTGCTCAATAACGTAATCGGACCGCGACTGCCTTCACTGGTGGGAGGGACATTTACTCTTCGATAGCGAACGGTAGAGCCGTAATTATTTCTTCCAAATTTGACTCGCATATCGAAGATTTTCAGGTACTCGCTTCCTACATCGAGGTTGATTTTGTCCAGGTTTTTGCTGAACTCCTCAAACTCGGAGGGACTCATCGGCTGAAGTCTGAATGCTTGGCTCCCTATCAAGAAGACGACCTTGCGCACGGCTTGCGGGCAAACAAAACCGTATCCTAATTCCCATCTGCGTCGGGTCCGCGCAGTCACGCAAGCCCGCACACCACCATCTGTCTTGGACTTTGCCCCGTCATAGAGAAACGAGTCAAATCTGAGAATGGTGCCGTCATCGGCTCGCATAGTGATGTTCTCAATGGAGAGACACCTTCGCATATCCCCAATGTTTACCAATTCCACCCAAAATTCTTTCTTAGCAGTAAGCTCCAGCGTCATGATTATTTTGGCATCCATATAGACATGGCAGGGGCTGGAAGTCGGGGCAAATTCGACTGTTGCAAAAAGGAAAGAGCCTTTGGAAAGGAAAAATAAAAGCAAGAAATAGAAGGACAAAAGAGGAGATTTTCGAAAGGCCTTATTCCTATATTTATTCATTGAAGGCTCCAACACGTTTTCTTTGTCCATTGTAGAATTTGCTTCCAATGTATCGATCCATCCGCTAGAGGAGACGATAAAATTTCGAAGAATTTCCTCCCATGAAGGCATCCCATTGGCCTTGATTCGCGTTAGCTCTTAGGACTGCTTCCGGCAATTTCAAAACCTGGCCGTAACCACCAGCCAAAAGGCATACCGGCCAGTCGCTTCCCCAGCAGATCCGATCCCAACCGAAGACGTTAAGAATGTGCTCCAGATAGAAGATAAAATCCGCTTCTTTCCAGTGCTGGTGGTCGGCTTCGGTGATCAACCCGGAAATCTTGCAGTAAATGTGAGGCGATTGAGCCAGTTCTTTCATTAGGCTGGCCCAGGGCTCTCGGATCCCTGCCTTGATGAAAGGCTTGGAGATATGATCGACCATGATTGGCATTTCGGGAAGCCGATCTACCAAGCGCAATGCATTCTCTAATTGGTGGGGCTTCACAAGGAGATCATAGGTCAATCTGGCCTCATGAAGCATCTTCAAACCTCGAATCACTTCCGGCTGTAACATCCAGTGGACATCTGGTTCGTCTTGAATGAGGTGTCGCACTCCCTTGAATTTCTGGCTACCTTTCAGCTCTTCGAGAGTCTTTTGAAGATCAGGGTCCTTGAGGTCCACCCAGCCAACGACTCCACGGATCAAATCGGTCTGCTGAGATAAATCCAGCAGCCAATGAGTCTCTTCAACACTCTGATGGGCTTGAACAACGACAGTCCCAGAAATGTGGAACGGGCGGACTGTCCGGATCAAATCGTCTACGAGGAAATTCCGAAAAAGCGGTTTCAATTCAGGAGACATCCAGGAATAATCCCGGAGCCCTAAATTCCAGAGATGATGGTGGGAATCAATGATCACGACTACCCCGCGCTGAAAACTTGGCAATCAAAGGAATTATACCTGTGATAGTTCGGATGGCGGCACCGGAAATGAGACCATTTCGAATAAATTTGGAAAATAGACAATTCCGTTTTCGTTGTTTCTTTGAACGATCAGGCAAGTTAAAATGTGAGAGTTTGCGACCGAAGCCTTGAGGAACTATGGACGCTCTTCGTATTCAGAACGTCATTGTCAATCCGCCGACTTTTCTCTCCCCCATGGCGGGGCTCACCGATAGTGTCTTTCGCCGACTGATCAAGCGGTTGGGAGGCTGCGGGTTGGTGATGACGGAATTCACAAGCGCTGAGGGGCTAACTCGTAACTCCCTTAAAAGCAAACGGATGCTTTGTTATCACGATGAGGAAAGGCCGGTTACTGCCCAGCTCTTCGGATCTGACCCGGCCCGGTTGGCTGATGCGACCCAGATGGTTGTCGACTTGGGATTCGACGCGATAGACCTGAATCTTGGCTGTCCTGCGAAGAAAGTTGTAAAGGCTTGCGGTGGGTCTGCCCTGTTGCGAGAGTTGAAATTGCTGGATGAGATCCTCCAGGTGATACGAAAAACAACTACACTCCCGTTTACAATTAAAATCCGGGCCGGTTGGAGCGAAGACGAAATCGTGTCTCTGCGAGTCGGGAAGATGGCACAAGAAATTGGAGTGGATGCCATTGCGTTTCATCCAAGAACTCGACTCCAGGGTTTCTCAGGTCATTCGGATTGGCGCCTCATCGCTGAACTAAAAAGCAGCTTGAGTATCCCGGTGATTGGTAACGGTGATATAGTGACCCCGGAGGATGCTTTCCGAATGATGCGAGAAACTCATTGTGATGGGGTCATGATCGGTCGAGGTGCTCTGAACAATCCCTGGATTTTCCGGCAGATTGATGAAATCAGACGCGGACTACCCCCGACACAAGCCACGGTGGAAGACAAATACAACCTCATTAAGAGTTATTTCCTATTACTGTTTGAAGAAGAAACGCCAGGGGCCATTGGGAAAATGAAGCAATTTGCTTCTTGGTTCACTCATGCAATCCCTTATGGAGCGGCTTTACGGAAGTCGATTTACGAGTCCGAGAATACTCGAGAAGTGATGGAGCGTATTGAGGATTTTTTCCACGATGCTCTGAATCCATCCACCGAAAATGCCGACCTTTCGGTCGCCTGACTACGTCTTACTAGGAGCACGCCCACATGTTGGAAGAAGTTCTGACCTCTGCCACAATCCGAGAGACTGAAGATCAACACGGAGCTGGAACGTATTACAAACGTCCAATCGTCATCGTCCGGGGTCAGGGCGCACACCTTTGGGATGAGTCCGGACGAAAATATATCGACTGTGTCGGCGGGCAGGGAGCCGCAAACATTGGGCATCAAAATCCTTACGTCAACAAAGCCATTCAAGAACAATCCCAAAAACTAATCAATTGTACGGAGCTGTTCTACAACGATCAGAGAGCCCGCTTGTTGGAAAAACTCGGCCGGATCTGCCCTTCTCCGATCTCTCGATTTTTCTTGTGTAATTCTGGGGCAGAGTCCATAGAAGGAGCCTTCAAGTTTGCTCGATTGGCGACTGGCCGAACTGAGATTGTGGCCACCATGAGAGGGTACCACGGAAAGACCTTTGGCGCTCTCAGCGCAACTTGGAATAAAGAGTACCGGCAACCTTTCGAACCCTTGCTACCGGGATTTTCCCATGTCCCATTTGATAATCTCGAAAAGGCTCTTGAGGCCATTACCGAAAAAACCGCAGCGTTCATCGTAGAGCCAATTCAGGGGGAGAGCGGCGTGCGGCCGGGAACTCGTGCCTACTTCCAAGGTATCCAGAAGCACTGCCGGGAAAAAGGAACTCTCTTGATCCTCGATGAAGTGCAAACCGGTTTCTGTAGAACGGGTCGTATGTTTGCGCTTGAACATTTTGGATTAGAACCGGACATTCTGTGCCTGGCTAAATCCCTCGCAGGCGGCATCCCCATGGGTGCTATTGGCCTCAGCGAAGCGGTAGCGTCAAAGCTATTCAAGCTTGCTCACACCTCGACTTTTGGCGGCAACCCTCTCGCCTGCGCGGCGGCCACTGCAGCAATTCAATACATGGAAGATTTTAGTCTGGCTTCTCGCGCCGAAGAATTGGGAAGTGAGTTCATGGCCATGCTAAGGCAGATCAAATCTACCCGAATCCGCGAGGTTCGTGGTTTAGGGTTGATGGTTGGGATAGAGCTCAAGGAAAAGAGCGGCGTTCATATTCAGAAATTGATGGAGAAGGGGGTCCTCGCCTTGGGGGCCGGACCAACTGTGATTCGCTACCTACCTCCTTTGGTTATCGATCGCGAAGATTTGGCCCGGGTAGCTGAGCTGACCGGAGAAGTTTTGACCTAGGGAGACTGCCGCAAATAGTTCCATTGGATCCAAGAACACCTGCTCCCCTTTCGTTCGATGACCTCAGGTGATTGCCTACCTTAGTCTGGTGCTACATTTGGATTGAAAGGAGAAATCGATGCTGCGCACCTCTCCATTTCAAAAGCATTGTTCACTTTGCATCTTTATGGCTTGGTCACTGCTGGTCGAATCCTATCCGGCATCGGAGACACAAACTTCCACAGGGGACTCCAAAGAAACTTCTAAATCGGAAAGCAAAGAGAAGAAAGTCTACACCAACAGTGATCTGGAGCGCCTTAAGACGACTCAGCCAATAAACCAAGACGCAGCGAAGACAGATAATTCAGGAAAAAACCGAAGCTCAAAATCTGAACTGGAGGATTATCGCGACATTCACGGACACGACCGCGAGTACTGGCAGCAAAAATTGCATCCACTCCGCAGTAAATTAAATCTATTGGATTCGAAAATAGCCGATCTGGAAAATAAGAAGGCTGGGCAAACCGTCAGTAGCGGACTTAAAGTCTCCAAGAGTGGTAAACTGCATACGAGCTCCGGTGATTCTCAGGCTAAGTTACAGCAGAAGATCGATGAATTAAAGCTGCAACGATCTCAGGTATCTCGAGATATTGAAGATCTGGAAGAACGGGCCCGGAAAGCTCATGCACTTCCGGAATGGCTGAGGTAAGACCTACTTCTTGCCGGCCGACTTTTTACTCTACCGGAGACGCCCCTCAGCTTCACTTATCCCCTACTTGCATAAGAATAACGAACTGGAAATCACAAAGGTGTGAGTACATTGGATCAGCAACCCAACTCAACTATAACGAACTCAATGGCCGGCCGGAAAATCCCTAGTGAAGAGGAACTGGATCTGTTAGTGAGAATGGTCGATATTCCAAGCCCTTCTCACCACGAAGCAAAACTCTCTGCCTATCTGGTTGATTCTCTAAAGGCAAGAGGCTTTCATGCCTATCAGGACGACGTCTGCAACGCCATTGGCATACTAGGTTCTGGAGAGAAAACAATTGTCTTGCTGGGCCACATGGATACTGTCCCTGGAGACATTCGGGTGAGAATAGAAGAAGGTAAACTCTTCGGCCGTGGCGCAGTCGATGCCAAGGGCCCTTTGGCCTGTTTTATTAGTGCTGCCAGCCGCCTTCGCAATCAAGTTGACCACTTGAACAAGAAAATCATTTTGATTGCCGCCGTTGAAGAAGAAGCTGCGACATCGCGCGGCGCTCACGAAGCCCTTCGAACGATTCCCATCTCCAAATTTCTGCCTCATTGGTGAACCCAGCAGTTGGGATGCCATAACGCTCGGGTATAAAGGGCGCCTCTTGCTGGATTACGAGCTGGAAATCCCAATGAAGCACACGGCGGCGCAGGGGAAGTTGGTTTGTGAGGAAACCATCGACTTCTGGAATCAGATCAAAGCCTGGTGTCAACCTCTTAACGAAGGAAAGGGACGCTTTGAGACGGTTGACCCTTCCATTCGCTCATTTAATTCCGAAAACAACGGAATTTATGAACGGGCGAAAGTAAAGCTTGGGTTCCGCTTGCCGGTCGATTTTCCATTGGAGAAGTTCAAGAATTTTCTGATTGAAGCTGCCGGATCTGCACAACTCAATTTTTCGGGCGAGGAAATTGCAGTGCGAATGGGGAAGTCGAATCCTTTGGTCAAATCTTTCCTCCAATCGATTCGAGCTCATCAAGGATCTCCCAAATTCAAAGTGAAAACTGGTACGTCTGACATGAATGTCGTAGCACCGAAGTGGAATTGCCCTCTGCTCGCCTACGGGCCAGGCGATTCTTCACTGGACCATACTCCGCATGAACATATCGAAATCGAGGAATACGGAAAGTCCATCGACGTGTTAGAATCAGTATTGCGAACCCTATAGCATTAACTCAATGGCCCAAGCGGTCCGCAAAGACCAAAGATCCCATGTTAGAAATTCAGACAATCCCCGTTTTATCCGCAGCACAAAAGGAGGAACAATTAGTCCGAATCTTGTCTGAACTGAAACGGGTAGTCATCGGGTTTAGCGGAGGTGTCGACAGTTCCTATCTGGCGTTTATGGCAAATCGCGTCCTTGGACCAGATGCGCTTTGTGTCACAGCTATAAGTCCGTCCTACCCATCTTTTCAGAAGAAAGAAACCGCGGAATTCGTGATTCAATTTGGTTTGAATCATCGATTTATCGAGTCTAATGAACTCGAAAACCCCGAATATCGCGAAAATGCGCCCAATCGCTGCTATTTCTGCAAGAGTGAACTTTTCTCGAAGCTTTGGGAGCTGGCTAAGGAGGGTAGCTATGAGGCTGTATTGGACGGGACCAACCATGACGATCTCCAAGATTTTCGTCCGGGACGTCAAGCTGCATCAGAATACTCAGTCCGCAGCCCGCTGTTGGAAGCCCGAATGACTAAACTAGATATCCGAGAACTCTCTCAGAGATCAGGTCTCCCAACATGGGAAAAGCCGGCGTTGCCGTGCTTGTCTTCGCGTTTCCCCTACGGGACTTCAATATCAGCAGAGAGACTTTCAGTGGTCGACCAAGGCGAAATGATCCTGCGGGATTTTGGTTTTCGTATCTTCCGAGTTCGTTACCATGGAGAGCTTGTACGTTTGGAATTTGATTCGGCAGAGTTGCCAAAAGCCTTAAACATGACAATGTCCAATATATTGCTAAAACGATTCAAGGCTCTGGGATTCAAATACGTCACTATCGATCTGGAAGGTTATCGGTCAGGTTCCCTAAACGAAGTCTTGCCAATTATTCAAAAACCCTCCTGAGTCTTCTCCTCGCCAGGAATAATCCCTCTAGTTTCCTAGCCTTTTTCAATTTGATTCCTGCTTAATGGCCGATTCCAAATCCAGTTGTCTGTCGCAAGAAACTTCTATAGGATTGAGCCGCATTCGGCTGGGCTAGATGGAAAAGAGACGGATTGCGATGGCGGAGCCAAAATTTTATTTGCGGGAGCGATCAGCAATTCCGAAAGTTGCAGTCAATCTATTTCGGATTGTTTTTATCGTTGGTGATTTATCTCGCGATTGGACTGTGGCTACGCCCCACCCCTGCTCTTTCAGGCGAGATGAAGGAGACCGTTATCTTCACTAAGGGCTTTTATTTCCTGAGCGCTGCTTTCATCGTATTGATCATTATGCTGCGGAAGAAAATATACTATCGGTCTCCCTTGGTCCCTCCGTCTCCGCAAGAGGTTTTGAAGCAGATGAGCTTCAACAAGGTGGTGGGTCATTGGTTAATCTATGTTCTTTCGCGAAGCGATTGGGCTGTTTGGGTTGATTTATTTGTTTCTGACGGGTTCCGTTCAGCACTTCTTGAATTTAATGCTCGTGTCCATTATTTTGATGGTCTGACTCTACCCCCGTAAAATTGCGGAAGGTAATTAATGAAAATTCTAGTGATAGGATCGGGGGGCCGGGAACACGCGCTCTGCTGGTCGATCAAGAAATCCAAAAGAGTTACCCAGATCTATTGTGCACCGGGCAATGGAGGTACTGCCGAGGTTGCGCAGAATATTCCTGTGGCGGTTCATCAAATAGAGGCGCTGGCCCATTTCGCAATGCGAGAGGAAGTTGAGTTGACCGTTGTGGGTCCTGAACTCCCCCTTACTCTGGGAATTGTAGATGTTTTTGAGGAAAAAGGACTGGCGATCATTGGGCCCAACGCGGCCGCTGCTCGCCTGGAGGGAAGCAAGATTTTTGCAAAGGAGTTCATGCAGCGTTATGGCATCCCTTCCAGCCCTTTTGAGAAAACGGGTTCCTGGAAGGAAGCGGCTGGAAATCGTGCGCAGCGGGCATTTCGGTTTCCCAGTCGTGATTAAGGCAGATGGCCTAGCGGCTGGAAAAGGCGTCATTATCGCGCCAAACTGCGAAGAGGCAGAGTTGGCCATCAGCCAGATCATGGTTGAAAAAGCGCTTGGCTCAGCTGGAGATAAAATTATCATCGAGAAGTTTCTTAAGGGAGAGGAGATATCATTCCTTGTTTTTAGCGACGGAGTTCATGCGCTCCCGATGGTTACTGCCCAAGATCACAAGGCTGTATTTGATAATGACCAGGGGCCCAATACAGGAGGGATGGGCGCTTATTCTACTGATTGGATCTTAAACCCGTCCGCATGCCAGCAAGTCATGGAAAGAATTGTCCAACCTACCTTGGAAGGGATGTCAACGGAGGGAACTCCTTTTCGAGGGATTCTCTATGTCGGCCTAATGTTGACTTCGGAAGGTATGAGCGTACTGGAATATAACACACGATTCGGAGACCCAGAAACTCAACCTATTCTCTTCAGGCTAAACAGTGACCTGGTTGAGGTGTTTGAGGGGATCCGTGATCAAAATCTTGAGGCAATCACTTTAGACTGGGACCAGGATGCTAGTATCTGCGTGGTACTGGCAGCAGGTGGTTATCCCGGAGATTTCGATAGAGGGAAAGCAATTAGCGGGATTGCCGAAGCTGAGGCGTTGCCAGGCGTTAAGGTTTTTCATGGGGGCACAGAAAATCAAGGCGGCCGGCCGATTTCAACAAGTGGTAGAGTGCTTGGAGTTACCGCAAAAGCCGAGAGCTTAAATGCAGCCATCGGTTTGGCCTACCAGGCCATCGACCGTATTTACTTCGATCAAATGCATTATCGCCGGGATATTGGCAGAAAAGGTTTAAGGAAAGAATCCCTGCGAATGAAGGCAGATGGATAACCCTGTTTAGGACATGAAGAAGACTCTTCTAGTGCTTGCAGGCCTTCTCCTCTTATACATTGGTTACGAATACTCCACTCTCCCGGATGTTTCTTATCTGCGCAAAGAGAATCCCCCGGAAACTAATCTCATGCGACAACGTGAGGAAGAAGCCCGCGTTGGGGGGCGAAAGCTCCGCCGTGTTCAGAAGTGGGTGCCTCTTTCCTTGGTTCCCAACTATCTGATAACAGCTATATTGATAGGAGAAGATGATGCCTTCTATCAACATGAAGGTTACGATCTCAATCAAATTAAAGAAACGTTTATCCGTAATTGGGAGCAGAGAGGTTTTGTTCGCGGAGGAAGCACGATCACCCAACAACTTGCAAAAAACCTGTTTCTATCCACTTCGAAGACCCCACTGCGCAAAATCAAAGAGTTTTTCATAGCACGAAGGCTGGAAGAGGCGCTCACCAAGCGTCGCATCTTGGAAATTTACCTCAACGTAATTGAATGGGGAGACGGGATTTATGGCGTAGAGGCTGCTTCTCACTTTTACTTCAACAAAACCACCGCGGAGCTCAATGTGAAGGAGTCTGTGTTGCTGGCTGCAGTCATTCCTAACCCTCGTCGAATGAATCCAAAACAACCCTCCAAACGCGTTCAGCTTCGATTTAATCTCATCCTTGACCGTATGATTCAGTACGGACATATTAATGAGGAACACTATAAAGAAGCAAAAATACCTTCTTCGCCGGAATAGGCCCATTCGGAGAATGATGGAAAGACATGATTCAATATCTTTATTTCCCGCCAGCCTGATAAGCCCCCTTTAAACCAGTAAGGCCTTTTCTCCAATAATCTCTCCATCCCCATTTCTAAGCAGTAGCTCGCATTCCAGGGTGGTGGCTTTTCGGACAATTTGTCCGACCCGAAGTGACCGATTTCATCTTTAATGTTATTAAGTTATAGAAAGCAAACAATTTAATTTTGGCAGGCCATATGCTATTCAATGGATGTCAAGTTGATCCAGGCAGGGCAACTGACAAGAAGAATTTGAGGAGAGATAACGTGAGGACAGAAGAGATGACATACGAAAACGAAGTCTTAGATCTGATGGTAGAAACGGAACTTTACATCAAGTATCAATCCTATGCCAAAGCCATTGAGCTTCTGGAAGATGCGATTGGACGCTTCCCACGTTATCTGCCTGCCAAACAAAGTCTTGAAGACATCTATCGGCGTACTGGCAAATTTGACCGAGCCAACGAAATTGCGCGGGAGATTGCATTGATTTCCGCTCAATTGGCAGATGAACGTTCCACTAAGAATGGGGCCATTGAGGAAGATGCGTCTCAGACTCGCCGGAAACAGGTGGAAAAGACCGACGCCATTATCAAGATGGTTTACGAATCCAATGAGTTATCCGACATCCTAAAGACCTCGGCTCAGCAATTGGTCCAAAACATCCCTGCAGACCGCTGCGTCATTATTTCCTTAGGGAAAGAAAAACCCGTAGCCAAATATTTCGAGTCCTGCGACGAAGGAATTAGTTCCTGCTCAGCCCAGAAAACAGCCAAATTGAATTATCTGCTACTTAAAATGGTCTCGAATGGAATGGAGCCGGTTGCCATTGACGAGACGCTCGGCGATCCTTCCCTTTCAGCCCATGAAGCGGTCCTGGATGAGTTCAAGATTTACGGCATCATGGTATTCCCCCTCCTCTATAAATCAGAGCTTATCGGAATCATTGCAGTTCATCGGTGCGCCAAGGGCATTGCCTGGACAGAATCTGAAAAGACTCTCTTCTCTACGGTATCCGGACATATTGCGGTAGCCCTTAGCAATGCGCGTCAATTCAGCGCCATGCAGACACTGGCAATCACGGACAAGTTGACGAACGTGTACAACCGAGGTTTTTTTGAAGAACGTATGCGAGTTGAACTCTCCAATGCACGCCAGCAGAAGTTCCCCCTAAGTTTGGCTCTGTTAGACATCGACTATTTCAAGAAGGTCAATGACACTTTTGGTCATGCAGCAGGAGACAAAGTGCTCTGCAAACTTGGGTTTGTTCTGAGCACGAACCTGAGAAAAGGCTCTGTCATCGCTCGTTATGGAGGCGAGGAGTTTGTGGTGATCTTACCAAACACTGGGTCGGATGTAGCTCATAAGATCATGGATGGTATCCGCAAACTAGTCAGTGAAACATTTGCCACGGAAGCAGGGGATCCCATCACGGTCAGCATTGGTGTCCAAGAAGCCTCTTTAGATAACCAGATCGATCTTGACGTCATTCAAAAAGAACTCATCGAGAAGGCCGACGCATACTTGTACCAAGCCAAGCGAACCGGGCGAAATCGGGTGTGTTCGATTGTGGAACCTGAAGCCAATTCGGAGATTATATGCTAATTACTTCTGATACGACCTCTCCCAAAAGATATCAAGGCCGCACGATTTTTCTCAGCGTCGCTGCGCTCGCTGTCACATTCCTATGGGAATCCTTAAATTGTCGCCAAGACTGGAATCTGCTAGCAATGTTTTCGATCGTTCTGGCTTTTTACTTTGAGGAATCGAGCATCATGCTGCCATTCGTTGGCAAAAATCTTCGGTATTACCATCTAATCTTTCTCGGCACCTTCTTTTGGATCGGACCATCCAATGCCTATCTAGTCGCGATGCTCACGTTCAGTTGGTGGATGTTCCGGACATATCGACTTTCTAAGATGAAACTAGTCGAGAAACTGCCTGATGCCCTCTCGAGCCTGGCTGCGTTGTGTCTAATGGGTAAAATCTTTATTCTAAATAATTCCTTAAGTCAGATTGCTCGGTATGGCTCCTTACTGCCCATCATTTTTGTGGTAACGGGTTATTATTTCTGCTACTCCTTGCTTCGAATTACCGCTGCAAAGATATTCAGAGGGGTCAGATTTGGTGAGGAATGGAAGAAAGATTACATGGTTCCCAGCCTGGTTTTCCTGTCCATCTCAATCGCCGTTGGCTTATTGAATATGTTTGCCGCATCCCTGGGGAATCAAATCTACCTACTCTTTGTTCCTTTCTCCCTCTTTGCCCTTTCTACATACAAGGTCTATTCTTCCCGTCTCAGCGAAGCCTCACGCCAACTTGCGGAACATTCCCAGTTACAGATGTCGATTATTGAAACCCTGGCGCTGGCAATTGATGCCAAGGATCATTCAACTCACGGACACGCACGAAGAGTCCAGGTTTACGCTGTCGGGATCGCAAAGAGCATGGGGATCGATAATAGCGACGACCTCGATGCTCTAAGAGCCGCTGCACTGCTGCACGATATCGGAAAGCTTGCAATCCCTGAATATATCCTCTCGAAACCGGGAAGTTTGACTGATTCAGAATTTGCTAAAATGACACGCCACGTTGAGATCGGTGCCAACATTCTTGAGCCCATTCAATTCCCGTACCCGGTGGTACCAATCATCCGTTACCACCACGAACGGGAAAATGGGTCGGGGTATCCGTATGGACTGAAGGGTGACGAGATTCCCCTCGGATCTAAAATCCTGTCGGTTGCGGATACTTTTGATGCTTTAACCGCCTTGCGAACTTACAGAACACCTTTGACATCCTCGGAAGCCATTGACCTTCTTCAGAATGAATCTGGAATGCACTATGACCCAAAAGTCGTTGCGGCCTTCGTGCGTGTCGCCAAAAAGCTGATGGAAGAAGTAGCGCTGCTCGACATCAGTAAATATGGTAACAACACTCATCTCCCCCAGGCCTCACCGGATTCAGTCGAGGATCAAAAACTCTTATTGCGGAAGAAAGGCTTCACGGAAATCGCCTCGACTCACCGCGAGATTTACGCCTTGCACGAGATCTTTCAAACTGTAGGGAAGAGCTTAAATTTGGACGACACGTTGCGCATCATCTGCAGCAAGCTGCAATCGATTGTTCCCTTCACCAGTAGTGTCGTTTACTTGAAGAACAAAAAGACCGATATGATCTACCCGGCAATGGTCACCGGAGAATTCTCCGAGCAATTAAGTCAGAACTGGATGGCGTTAGGGGAGGGTCTGACGGGATATTCCATCGCCTTCAACCAGCCCGTGGTCAATAATGACCCAACGAATGATTTCAAGAACCTGGCCTTCATGGAAAAACCTCATCAACTGGCCAACGCCATGATCTTCCCGCTAACTGTAAAGAATAGTGTCCTGGGAGCGATTGCGCTGTACTCTACGAATCGTGACAACGAACCCTACACGGAAGATCATTTCCGGTTAATGGAGACCATCAGCGAGCGGGCTGCCGTCGCTGTCCAAAATGCTATCTCGTTCGAATACTTCGAAGAGAATTCGCTGACCGATCCACTCACCGGGCTGCCCAATTCACGCTACATGTTTATGGCATTCGAACAAAACGTGAAGAAAGCCGAACGCAGCAAAGAAAAAATGGCCATTCTCGTCATGGATTTGAATCGATTTAAAGAAATTAATGACAAATATGGCCATAAAGTAGGGGATGATGTCCTCGTCAAGGTGAGTGAAGTGCTGCAAAAAGAGATGCGCAAATATGACACTTGTATTCGCTACGCGGGTGACGAATTCGTGGCCTTCCTGTATAACGCAGAACGTGAAACAGCTGAAAAGATTGCAGGACGAATTCGAAAATCGGTTCAATCCGTGCTGCTAAAAGTGAGATCTGGAAAAGAAGTGCGGCTCGGGATCAGTGTAGGGATCTCAATGTATCCTCAAGACGGAACCGATTTGAACCATCTCTTCACCGTGGCCGATTCGCAGATGTATACGGAAAAATTCGAATCCAAAGCCGACATGGTTAAAGTCGACGGCGAAGCATTGCGAGACTCCATTCAGGTCGATGACGAGATCGAATTTCAAAGAGCGAATTAGCCGGATCCCTTTTCCGCAGAAGACTTCGGGGCTAGTATAGCCCTGAAGTGAACCCGAGCTTCAATTCAATATGAGTTGTCTCCTGCTCAAATCTCCCCAACAGCTGACAGCTCAAGCGGTATCAATGGGTCGAATGGTTGGTCTCAGTAACCTCACTGACCAACCTATTAGCACGACAGAAGGATTGATCATATCGGGCGTGTCCTTGACAGAACGGACAACCCAAAGCTTCCTGGAACCCATCGATTCAGCCAATGGCTGAAAAGCCCATCAGCTGAACCAAGAGCCCATCGACTTCTTTACTATGAGGCGCTATTCTCTATAATACGAGAATCGTTCGTCCAAACACCTCATCCCAATGAATGAGCAATCATCGGACGGAGTAAAATATGAACTCTGAAGAATACCAAGCCAACGAGCCAAACACCGAGCTGATCGAGTTCTTGGACTCAAAAAACACAGGAAACCGAATGACACTTAAGGCGCAAGCTATCGGCGCACAGGCCATTGCTAAACAAGCAGTCGGTTCGCAGACTGTGGGAAACCAGGCTATTGGCGCATTAGCGGTGGGTGCTTTGGCATTCGGGGCCATAGCCATTGGCGCATTGGCAATTGGTCGTTTGGCTGTCCGTCTCTTGACGATTAGAGCATCCCGCATTCGTTTGCTCGAGATCGAAGAGCTGAGTGTCAAACGTTTGCAGGTCGCTGAACTCCTAATCACAGACAAGCTCCTCACACCGGATGAAGCGAAGCGAGAAAATTAGACGATGGTCCGGAAGTTCATTCCATCCGCCAATGCATATGTTCAGATTGACGCCTTCTATAGGACAATTCGGACACAAAGGCCCTAGATCAACTTAAGTTGAATGCTTTTCGTATGGTGCAGGCCATCTTCTGGCTCCTCACCCGGAGCTTGGGGGCCAAGACGCCTCCCCCTCGTCAGAGTCTCTCTATTGTTCATCCTGGTATTCGCAATTCATGCTTCATCTTTCGCTGCGGTTTCGGTACCATGCGGGGATGATTGAGGTCGTCTATCTGGATTTGGGAAAGGTCCTGATTGATTTTGATTATGCCGTGGCCGGCCAGAGGATACTTGAAATCAGTCCCCTTCCCCTTTCTGAAATAGCCAAGGTTTTGTCGGAGCCCAAACTCTTATTTGAGTTTGAGACGGGGAAACTTTCGGCCATTGAATATTACAAGATAATTTGTGAGGCGTTGGAGATACAAATTTCACTGGATGAGTTCCGGATTTTATGGGGTTCGATGTTTCTGCCGGAACCTCTTGTATCCGAAGAATTCTTACAGAATCTCAAGCGAAGAAACCGCCTGATCTTGCTTTCCAATACCAACGAAATTCATTTCGAGTACCTTGTAGAAAGATTTCCAATCCTGAGCCAGATTGAAGAACGGTTGCTCTCTTATCAAGTAGGATATATGAAACCAGATCCACAAATTTTTCAGCTGGCGATTGAGAAAGCGGGTGGAGTCCCGGAAAAGATCTTTTTCGCCGACGATCGTATTGAAAATGTTGAAGGGGCCCGCGCAGCTGGGATCCAGGCCATTCAATTCAAGTCAGAAAAGCAGCTGCGACAAGAGCTGAATGATCGAGGGATTGATTGCTGAGCCATTGTTTTGATTTCTAAAGAACAGTGCTCGAATCCCATTCCATGGAACACGATCATCATCTTGTTACAGACAAAATTTGAAAGCAAATAGGAGCTTCCCCGGCAAGTTGGAGCGGGGAAAACTTGATGCGATTCCTGATCATCAGCGATATTCACGCAAACCTGGAGGCGTTGGAAACAGTGCTCAGCGCGGCCGATGGGAAATACGACCAGGTCGCTTGCTGCGGGGACATTGTTGGGTATGGCCCCGACCCGAATGCGGTAACGGATATAATTCGCAAAATCAACCCCGCAATTATCCGGGGGAATCATGAGAAAGCGGCTCTCGGTCTCGTAGACTTAAACATGTTCAACCCGATGGCCAAAAAAGCCGCCGTTTGGACCCAGGAGCAACTTTCAGAAGAGAGCCAAACCTACATTGGGACTATCGCTCCTGGCCCTCTTGATTTGGACCGATTTACATTGGCTCATGGCTCCTTGTTAGATGAAGACCAATACCTTGTCGATCTGGAGGATGCCTCCAGCAATTTTTCTCTCGCTCACTTTCCAGTCACCTTCATTGGTCATACCCATATTCAAGGGGGTTTTGTCCAATTTCAAGACGGGCGGCAAGGGGTTTTAAATCCGGAAACCAGAGGAGCCGCGACAGAGAGTCAACTCCGGATCGATCCACGCCATGTCTATATGATTAATCCAGGTGCTGTCGGTCAACCACGGGACCACGATCCAAGAGCCGCTTTTGCAATATATGAGCAGGAAGATCAATTGGTCCGCTACTTCCGCACTCAATACCCCTTGGAAAAAACCCAGGAGAAAATGAGAAACGCTCATCTTCCACACTATTTGATTGACCGGCTGAAAATGGGAAGGTAAGGCTGTTCGAAAAGGTTCTGCAGGAGAAGCTTTTCATTTCAGGACAATTTTGTTCACTTCTACATCAGGGATGATGTGATTCCAATCTTTTGGCAGGTGTTCGAAAGCAACTTGAAAATTGTTCGATTGTTGGGGCTCTAATCCTCCTCCCTTATATTCCAGAGCCTTGCGGGATTCTTTCAAGACAACCTGATTCAAACTGTCTTTGAAAAAAAAGTTTAACTCGATTCGCTGTACCACTCGATTGCCTAGATTCTTGACCTTACCTTCAATGTAATAGACATGATCCCCGAGGAAGCTTTCTCCTTTTGCCAAACCGATATGGGTCAGTTCAATTTTTGACTTGTAACTCTCCGCCTCGGCTGCAGTTGCCTGAGAAGATGAATTGGAA
The DNA here is from genome assembly GCA_963810905.1 of uncultured Acidimicrobiia bacterium. GTDB lineage: Bacteria > Acidobacteriota > Terriglobia > Versatilivoradales > Versatilivoraceae > CAWBAT01. The sequence continues at coordinate 382,250 of CAWEPG010000003.1, forward strand.
ACTTTCTGCCCACATCCAGTCGGAGCCGCCATCAGGAGGACCGCAAGAATAAGAATGGGAACCCGGAGTGATGAGAAGAGAGGTGTTGGATTTTCGGCCATGGGCTCCTCTAAGCTGACAGCCCAGAACTTGGCACCGCCAGCCTTATTGCGTGAACCATTCAATTGCGACTAAAGTACAACAGCAGCAATTTCCTGTCAATGCAGGGGATCGGTTATAGAGTTTGGGAGAAGCCCTCTGCGCACAGAGAGCCAATCATCCATTTTATGAATATGGAGACAATTCCCGTTTCGATTTTCTAAATTGTAAATATAAAGTCGGCCCCATGCTCCTCCACTGAAGTGGATTGAGGCAAGCTCCCTCCCGCTAGAGGGGTAACGGGTTGAATTGCGTTCATCAGGAATGAAGATTCGTAATTGCCTGCATAAGCTCGAGCTTTATAACAATCGCATTCTATAAGCAGGATCTTACGCTATAATCCAAGAACAATGGTCAGCATGAATTCATCCCAGACACATTCGCAACTGGCGGAGATCCGCCACTCATTGCAGTCAATTCTGGGGGAGGAGCGCGTTCTCTACTCCCTTGAGGAACTGATTGTTTATGAATGCGATGGGCTGACTTTACATCCGAAACTTCCCGATTTTGTAGTGTTCCCTTCTTCCACGGAAGAGATCATTGCTATTGTCGAGATCGCCAAGAAGTACCATATTCCTTTTCTTCCCCGGGGGGCGGGTACCTGTCTAAGCGGCGGCGCAGTAGCGGTCGAGGGTGGCATTATTTTGGAACTTTCACGAATGAACCGGATTTTGGGCTTAGACTATGAGAATCGATTGGCGATCGTTCAGCCGGGGGTCGTCAACTTGCACGTAACCCAGGCTGCGAGAGAAAAAAATTTCTATTATGCCCCGGACCCTTCTAGTCAGATGGTTTCCACAATTGGAGGGAATGTAGCCGAGAATTCCGGCGGCCCTCATACTCTCAAGTACGGTGTCACCACCAACCATGTGCTGGCTCTGGAAGTGGTTTTGCCTAGTGGCGAGATCTACGAATTAGGGACTTCGGCAGGTGACCCCGTCGGCTATGATTTGGTGGGGGTCTTTGTGGGTTCAGAAGGAACTTTCGGGATTGCCACAAACGTGACGGTTCGCCTGCTCTATACTCCTCCCGCGGTAAAGACCTTGCTGGCGGTCTTCGATTCCGTCATCCAGGCGACCCAATGCGTCTCCGGCATCATTTCTCGGGGGATCGTACCGGCAGCTCTTGAAATGATTGATCGTAAAACCATCGAAGCCATTGAAAGCGGCCCGTATGCAACGGGAATCCCGAGGGATGCCGATGCCGTGCTCTTGATTGAACTGGATGGAATTGAGGCGGGAATTGATCAACAAGTCGAGCGCGTTGTCGAAGTGGTACAACGGACCGGGGTGCGGGAAGTTCGAGTTGCTAAAGACGAGGCGGAGCGAAAGAAACTCTGGGCCGCGCGAAAGAACGCATTTGGCGCCTATGGAAGAATCAGTCCAAACTATTACACTATGGATGGGGTGATCCCGCGTAGCAAGCTTCCAGAGATTCTCCAGAAAATCGATGTCCTCGGAAAGAAATACGGATTGGGCATGGCCAATGTTTTCCATGCGGGTGATGGCAATCTCCACCCCATCATCCTTTACGATAACGATGAGCCGGGGGCCAAAGACAAAGTGCTAGGGCTGGCCGGGGAAATCCTGGGGCTGTGCGTCAATGTCGGAGGGGCCCTGAGCGGAGAGCATGGGATTGGGTTGGAGAAAATGCAATTTATGAATTTGTTTTTCTCGCAAGACGAGCTGGATGTGATGCAACGATTAAGAGACGTCTTCAACCCCAACAATCTGGCGAACCCAGGAAAGATTTTTCCGGTTCGGCGAGGTTGCGGAGAAATGTCATGGAACCCGCCTGCCGTAGAGAAACCCAATTATTCGGCGGTCGAGGGAATGATCCGGTTCTGAACCGCTGAAAAAGGAAACTCCATGACGGACGGAGCTCCACCTGATAATTTCTTACACCCTCGAGTTACCCCGGAGGGATCCGGTTTTCCGGTACAGTTTGCGGTCGAGGGCATGCTCCCGCAACACTCTTTTGCGCCCGGGACTAAAGAGGAAATCGGGGAAATTTTGCAAGAGGCCAATTCTCGGGAATGGAGCGTTGTCCCGTTCGGGGCCGGAATACACCAGCATATTGGAAATCTCATTCCACGTTACGATGCGGCCCTGTCCCTCGGGAAACTCAATCGAATTCCAGAATATGAGCCCCAGGACTTGGTAGTGAAAGTAGAGTCCGGCTGCCGTCTTGCAGATCTCCAGAATTGTCTGGCTCAAGATCGTCTCTACCTTCCCATTGACCCCGATGGGTTCGAACAGGCAACGGTGGGGGGTATTGTCGCAACCAACACTTCTGGCCCACTCCGCTTCGCTCAAGGAACTATTCGGGATTATTTGATTGGGATCAGCCTGGTTCAGCCCGATGGAAAATGGACAAAGTTTGGGTCCCGAGTCGTCAAGAATGTCACGGGATACGATATGTGCAAACTCTATGTAGGCTCGTTTGGAACTCTAGGAGTACTGGTCGACTTTTTTTTCAAGCTGAAGCCAATCCCACCTTTTTCCAAGACCATCGTGGTCGTACTGAAGGGACTGGACGAAGCGCGAGTTGCATTGGAAAGATTGATTCATTCGCCACTCACTCCAGCCGCCCTCGAGTTGGTGAATCCACAAGGAACAAAGTTCTTCAATGAGCAACGGCCCTTGGTCAAGGACTCTGAGCATTATATGTTCCTGGTGCGCTTCATGGACCTGGAAAAGGCAGTGGATTGGCAAGTTGAACAATTGCAAGAGATCTGGAAAGAGCTATTTATACAAGGGGTAAGCTTGAGTTCAGCATCGGAACAGGAACCAATCTGGAGACTTTTGCGGGAGGACGCGCCCTGGCTAAAATCCAGCGGCACGCCCAAGGTGAAGTTAAAGATCAATTGCGGCTCCTCCCGAATGTTTGACTGCATTCGAAGACTGGAATCCTACGGCAAAGCAACGTCCCCTGCAACCCTTATCAAAGCTCATGCGGGAATCGGTATCATTCGAGCCTATTACGACTACGACCCTTTGCCATCTGCCATTCAGGGAATGACTGATCATATTCGGTACTTGAGGACGCACTTGAGACCAGCTCGAGGAACGGTCATCTTGGAGTCCGCACCAGCCGATCTAAAGAAGTCCGTCGATGTTTGGGGATATGAATACAAAGATAAGACTTTGATGCAATCAATCCGAAATCGGTTCGATCCTCGCAAAATCTTAAATCCAGGAAGGTACATCGTCTAAGTCATGCTTGCCACCTATGAATCCACGCAAAAAAGGATCGGTCGGGCCGACTTGACTCCGGAATGCGTTCATTGTGGACTTTGCCTACAAGCTTGTCCAACATACATAGCGCTCGGACAGGAGGCCGATTCACCGCGGGGTCGCATCTATTTGATGCGAGCTCAGGAGCGCGGAGTATTGAGTGTATCGGAAAGTTTTGTGAACCACATCTCGGCTTGCTTAGACTGTCGGGCCTGCGAATCGGCTTGCCCTTCGGGAGTTCCATATGGTGAGATGGTTGAGAAGGCTCGCGAGGTGATTGAGCAGAATTTTCGGCGTCCTTTGGTCATTTCTGCTCTGAGAAAAATATTTTTCAAATTCATCCTTCCTTCACGACGATGGCTACGCTGCAGCTTTACCCTGTTGCGCCTTTATCAGTGGCTAGGCCTCCAAGAAGTTGTCAGAGCAACGGGAGTTCTGAAGCTTTTCCCGGGGCAACTCAATCAATTGGAACAACTACTGCCTGACTTGCGCCAAAAAACGCAACATGTTTCTTTGGGTAAAGTTTTCCCTTCGCTAGGCGAAGCCCATTATCGTGTAGGCCTACTGACCGGCTGCGTGATGAATGAGATCTTTGGGGGAATTAATCAGGCCACGGTTCGAGTGCTACAAAGAAATGGGTGTGAAGTTGTTGTGCCGGAACACCAAACTTGTTGTGGAGCCCTTCATTGTCATGCGGGAATCGTAGATACAGCACGCGAGTTGGCCCTCAGAAATATTCGAGCCTTCGAGGTAAATCAGGTTGACGTCCTTCTCTCAAATGCTTCGGGCTGTGGCGCCAAGCTTAAGGAGTACCCCGCCTTGTTTTCAAATGATTCCGAGCTCAGGGATCGGGCTGAAAGATTTACCGCCAAAGTAGAAGACATTTCGTCTTTTCTGGATCGACTTCCGCAGTTGGCAAAACCCGGTAGAATCAAAGCACGGGTGGCTTACGATGATCCCTGTCACCTCCTCCATGCCATGAAAGTCAGCAAGCCCCCCCGGAACTTGCTTCGACTCATCCCGGAACTGGAACTGGTCGAATTGCGTACACCGGATCAGTGCTGTGGAAGTGCGGGGATTTATAACCTCACACATCACGAGCTTTCAATGAAAATCCTCGAACGCAAGATTGACGATATCCATAGGGCTCAGGTGGAGATCGTCGCGACAGGAAACCCTGGTTGTATCCTGCAAATCGCCTATGGCTTGACGCGGGCCGGTCTCAAGGGCATCGAAGTCTTGCACCCTATTGAGTTGCTCGACCGTGCTTATTCCGCTTTAGACTGAGGGAGTTTGCCGGGGTGGATTCCATTAATTCTCTTCATTTTCTGGGTCTAATTGCCGATAACCCTTTTGTATCAACACGATTGCATCTAAATCAGTCCCTTATTCACAAAAATTCCCAGGAAGAGATTTACTTCACGAATTGTTTTTTTGCTTATGCTAAAGTATCAATACAGCTTGAGATTTGTATTCATCGTCGATGTTAGACCTAGTTGACGGCTGCCAGTGTTGAGGAGGAGTCATGTGGAAAAGTAGGAAACCGGAGGAGGAGAGAGAGAAGGAACCCATTGCTGCGAAAAAGGAGGAAATTCCCATGTCAACATTCGAGGAGAAAAAACCTATGGAACCACGTTTCGAACCCAGATCTAACCCCACTCGAGAGGACATCGTCAATATCGGGAAATCGGTATTTATTAAGGGGGAATTAACCGGAGACGAAGACTTAACGATTGAAGGTCGCGTCGAAGGCAAGATTGAGTTAAAAGATCACAATCTGGTCATCGGTCCCAACGGAAAAATTAATGCGGAGATCAACGCCAAGGCTGTGACAGTCATTGGGAGTGTTGTTGGAAACATATCCGCCGGAGAAATGATTGAAATTCGAACCTCCGGATCCGTGACTGGCGACATCAAAGCTCCCCGTGTCTCTATAGCAGATGGCGCTCACTTGAAAGGAAGTGTTGACATGCAAAAAGGTCCGGAGGTGGCAAAGAAAACCGACTTTCAGAGGGCCGAGATTGCCAAGGTCAGCATCGAATCCTCCATTGCACCTAAGCCGCAGTTTAAATGAAATAATGTACGAGCTAGGTCTGGCAACCACCGGATAGAGATCCCCACCCGAAGTGGAACTTGACTCGCGGTGGTTGCGGCTGTTGTGTTCTTACGCGTATATGGGGAAGTCACAAAAGCTTGAGGTCCCATTCTACAGCTATTCCTCCAGACTTCCCTTAACCCTTCAAAATGAAAAAGCCATTTAGCAAATTGAGCGCGATGATGGGTAAAGCCTGGGCACAGGCCGGGTCTGATAAAAGTTCAGAAAAAGGAACTCACCCGACGCATCCCACTCATCCCACTCATGTCATGAAAGATTTTATCAAAGGGATCTCGGCCATGCCGACGCCAACGATCTTGGATATTGGACCTGTCGTCGGCTCCAACTTGGAGTTTTTTCTAAACCATGGGATCAAGGTATATATGGAGGATTTTGTTACCTCTTACCTCAACCCCAAGTATTCTCTGGTACTCGATGGGAAAATTACGCTGAATGAGCCCACTTTCTTTGCAGAAAATTTTGATTATGAAGTCAATTCCCTCGATGGTCTGATTTGCTGGGACTACTTATGTTACATCGAACCTCGATTTGCCGGCGTCTTTGTGAGAAAGATATCCTCCTTGGTGAAATCGGGCGGCCTGGTCATGGCCTTCTTTCATACTCACCGAATAACTGGTCCTGGCATGATTCACAAATACCGTATTCACAATGAATCTTCTTTAGAATACATCCCGACAGAATTGAAAACTGAATTCAAAAAAGCTTTCCAAATTAGAGATGTGTCGCAGTTATTCGAAGGCTTTCAGAGTCAGCGGTCCTATTTGTTAAAACACAACGTAATCGAAATACTTCTCAAGAAAGTGTAATCAAATTCAATGGATCAAAAGCCTCTTGAACTTTTGGGTCTCATATCTCGTATTGAGAATTAGAGCGGAGAGACCATCCTCTGCCTGTGGAGCAGGACCGGATAAGGAGGAGGTATGGAGTGCGCAATCCATCCTGGCGTGGAAGCCGTGTCCTTTTGTTCGAACTGTGGCACGCCGCTCTGCCAGGAGTGCATAGTGATATCCGAGGCACGAACACTTTGTCAGAAATGTCGGCAATCGTTTGCGAGCCAAAGCAATAGCGCCCAGAACTCTATATCAAGTGTGGCTAATCATACTGTCCCTACTCCCGAAGCTATTAGGTATGTCAATTCCGGACGGGCTCCCTACGTCGAGCAGGGATATCCCTATTGTTCCCCAGGAGTCTCTTTGGCCTTGGGGTTTATTCCCGGGGTTGGCGCGATTTGTAATGGGGAGTACTGGAAAGCCCTTCTCCATGTCCTCATTTTCGGAGGTCTGATCTCGCTTGCAAGGGTGACTGGAACCGAACCTGCGACTTCTTCCCTAAGACTTTTGGCCGTTTTAATGTACTTCTATATGCCACTTGAGGCCTATCATGTCGCAAAGAAGCGTGTCATGGGCTTGCACGGGGTCAAATTGATTTCCCCGTTTGAAAAGATGCGCTTCTCGTCCATGACAGTTGGGATTGGATCAGTCTGTCTGGGGGTCATTTTCCAGGTAAGCCAGTTTGTCCCTGAGACTATGCGGTTTCTCCTGCGAGGCTGGCCTTTAATTCTCGTTGCGATAGGGGTCTACAACTTAACCCAATATTTTCAGTCAAAATGAAGCTGGGGGGTATGCCAAAAAGAAGGCCTATTCGTATAGATTGGGCCGAATATCCAGTCAGAATTAAATTATCTTGATGCCATAGTAGTCTGAGTAGCCAGTTTAGCCAGCAGTTCCGCCTTATCAGTCCTTTCCCAGCTGAAGGCTCCTTTCTCGCCGGGTTTTCTGCCGAAGTGTCCATAAGCTGCAGTTTTGAAGTAAATTGGCTTCTTGAGATCCAGCATTTGAATGATCCCTTTGGGACGCAGATCGAAAACCTCTCCGATGATCTGTTCAAGCTCCATGGAGCTTAGCTTGCCTGTTCCAAAAGTATCCACAAGGACCGAAACCGGCTTAGCAACCCCAATGGCATAGGCCAATTGTACTTCACATTTCTTCGCCAAGTCGGCGGCCACAATATTCTTGGCTACGTAGCGAGCTGCATAGGCGGCGCTACGGTCCACTTTGGAAGGGTCTTTTCCCGAAAAGGCTCCTCCTCCATGCCGAGCCCAACCCCCGTAGCTGTCAACGATGATCTTTCTGCCGGTCAGTCCTGTATCGCCACTCGGCCCCCCTACTACAAATTTTCCGGTTGGATTGATGTAGAACTTAGTTTGGGAGTCCAGCAGTTCCGGAGGGATCACTCTACGGATGACCTGTTCGATAACGTCTGACTCAATTTTCCGGTGAGGAACCGAATCGATGTGTTGGGTCGAGATGACGATGGCATCAATCCGGACACGTTTACCATCCACATATTCCACGGTGACCTGGCTCTTACTGTCCGGCCTAATATAGTCCAGAGTCTTGCTCTTCCTGAGCTCAGCCAGCTTTTCCACTAGCTGATGGGCGAAAATAATTGGACTGGGCATCATTTCTGGAGTCTCATCACAGGCATACCCAAACATTAAGCCTTGGTCCCCCGCTCCTTGTTCCTTATACAAACCCTCACCTTCTGTCACACCCTGCGAGATATCGGGAGACTGGGGGTGGATCTTAACCAAAATCTCGCAGCTTCTGTGGCTAAAGCCAATATCTTCCTCAACGTAACCAATCTTCTCGATTGAGTCGCGAACTGCCTGTTCAATATTTACGCTGCCTTTGGAAGTTACTTCCCCGGCAACAACGCAGAAATCCGTTGTCACTAAAGTCTCACAAGCGACCCGGGAATCCGGGTCGCGAGCTAAATAGGCATCCAACACCGCATCGGAAATCTGATCAGCTACTTTATCGGGATGACCTTCCGAGACAGATTCACTCGTGAACAACATCCTTTCGGATTTCATGGGATTAGATTCTCCTTAAGTGTTAGACCTCAGCTTGCCGGGAATCGAAAATCAGAAATGGCAAGATGGAAAAAAGATCCCTTTGTGCTGCAATCAATACTATAATCGACGACGCAAGATCTCGCAAAAATGCCCCGGGACAGCACCCAGACAGCGAATAAAAACAATAAAGATTATCTTCCAGGAAACCTATTGTCAAGCGAATTGATCGCCTGATATGGTCCGTTTCAAGGGTTATAAGTAGGCCTTTTTCCCTTTTTCCATCGCAAGCTAAATCCACCATGGAGCTGATCCAATGAACATTCTTGAGGTTCAAAATCAATTGAATCAGGCAGGAATCGAGGGGTGGTTGCTCTACGATTTCCAAGGTACGAATCCAATTGCCAGAAAACTCTTGGGGATTAAGGGCCAGTTGATTACACGGCGATGGTTTTACTGGATCCCGAGGACGGGAGAACCGCTGGCACTTTGTCACAAGATCGAGCAGCAGGCGTTTTCTTCTTTAGGTGTAAACGTTGATACCTTCCGGAGTTGGCAGGAAATGGTCAGCGAGCTCAATCGTCACCTGTCTGGATCGCAGACCATCGCGATGGAATACTCCCCGTATTGTGCTATCCCTTATGTATCCAGAGTTGATGCCGGAACGATTGAATTAATTAAATCTCTTGGGAAGGAAGTGGTCTCTTCCGCCAACCTCGTCCAATACTTTGAGGCAAGATGGAGCACCCAACAATTTCAGATGCATCAGGAAGCAAGTCGTCGTCTCATGAATATCCTCCAAGAGACATTGGAAGGAATCCGGCAAGCACTAAGAACCAACGAACTCATCTCAGAATATTCAATCCAGCAGAAGATGCTAGAACGGTACCAAGAGCACTGTTTGACGACTTCTTCTCCTCCCATCGTGGCAGTTAATCAGAATAGTTCCAATCCGCATTATGAACCAAGCCGGGAGGGTTCGGCCCAGATCCGGCCCGGCGATTTCCTCCTTGTTGACTTCTGGGCAAAATTGGATGAGAAGAACTCGGTCTATGCCGATTATACTTGGGTCGCTAACCTTGGTGAGTCCATTCCTGAGTCAATACAAAATATATGGGAGATTGTCAGTGGTGCAAGAGATGCCGCGATGAACTACGTCAAAGCCCACTACCTCAAGACACCGAATCTTCAGGGATGGCAGGTAGACACGGTCTCCCGAGACTACATCACCCAAAGGGGTTATGGGGAGTACTTCGTTCATCGAACGGGACACAATATTGGTGAAGAAGACCATGGGAATGGAGCCAACATGGACAGCTTGGAGACGAAAGACGCAAGACTTCTCATCCCCAACACTTGCTTTTCCATTGAGCCAGGAATTTACTTGAAGGATTTTGGCATCCGTTCAGAAGTCAATGTCTACTTGGACCGCGAGGAACCTGTTGTCACAGGCGATCCTATTCAAACCGAAGTCCTGAGAATCTTCTGAAGGATCCGAGCAAAAAGTAAATGTCTACGGCCGTCTGATTCGCTTTCTTTTCGCTGAAGTCAGTTCCTCGTCGATTCGGGTTAAGCTTTTAAGCAAACGTTTCCGCACTTGCGCTGTATGGTCGTTGCGAATTTGCAAATCCGCAAAGAGCTCCAGAGAATCATTCTGCACATCTTTAAAATCTTCGAACAGCTTGGCAGGGCCGGGTGTTGACAACGCTCCAGCCGTGACCTTTAAGTTTGCAATCCCACGCGCCAGAAAATGATAGAGGGCTTGTGTTTTGGCCATTTCTTGGTCATGTTTTTGCGGGGTCGTTACGATCACGCGCAGACCTCTCTTTTCTAGGTAGGCCCCAATTTTCTGCAAGCGAAGGCACCTCACTGGACAGAGGGCAATCCGGAGGCCACGAATTCCACGGTTGGCGCTGTCAGGACCGAAAAGGGGGTGTGTCCCGACAATTTCAACAAATCGAGGCAGGGTGCGCCGCATGATTCTAATCGGAAAAACTTTGACGGAACACGTATCCAAGACGAGCTGTCCCGGAAAAAGAAATGGCCGCACATCGTTGCAGGTCGATTCGATTTGAGAAATAGGAACACAAAAAATGAGGATTGGCTTGGAGGCAACTTCCCCTAGAGACAGGCTATGGATGCCCCGCGGAGGAGTGATCTTTTCCCGGTCAAAAACACTGACTTTAAAATCTTGCTTGAGAAGTTCACTGGCAAACCGGCCAAATCGGCCAAACCCAACGATTCCGATCTCCACGGGTATCACCTCGAAACAAGGATCAAGCCCGTTACTCTATTAAATCCAGTCGTGAGTTTCAACAGTGGAAGTGGAGGGGAAGTAAAGCTCAAGAGAGTGAATTACAATTTACATGAACGACTGCTTATTTCATTTCCGCACCCGCTGCCCGAAGCACTGCATCGATTCCGTCCAATGAGCCGTTGTGAAGCTGCTTATAAAGGTTTTCAAGCTGAGCCCGCGCTGTTTTTGAATAAGGCTTATTGAGAAGAGCCGCTTTGGCAAGAGCCTTCTGGGCATTATATGTGTCACTCGCAAACCAATAGCTCATTCCTAAGTAATAGTATGCTTCATCATTTTGCGGAAAGTATTTAAGGCTGTTGTTCAATGCCCCGACTGCTGCTGCATATTGCTTTCGATCGTAGAAATTCCTGCCTATGATTGCGTAAGATCGCGCCTTTTCCTGATTCCACGTCGTGGCCGTGTATCCCGGAGGAATCTCCCCTTCTCCGTATGTTGAAATTATCTTTTGAGAATAGGCTGCCGCCTTAGGGATGTTCCGCTGGTTCGCAAAAATAAACGAAAGTTTGGCGGCATAAAAAAAGCCATCTTTGGGCGGCATTTCTGCAACACATTTTTCGGCGTAAATAACAAACTTTGGTTCATTTTTCAATTGCTCAAAAGAAAAGGCCAGAAGTTGGGCCAGTTCTTTACTTGGTTTCGCTTTGTAAAAGGATTCCCCATACTGGGCCGCCTTGGCATAGTCCTTATTTGCATAATTCGCTTCGGTCGCATAGCCGAGAGTCGCTGTATCTTCGGGCTTTAGCTGAAGATAGATTTCTGCTACCGCTGCCAGATTGACCATGTCTTTCTGCTCATAAAGTTGGCGCTGTATGACAGCGAATTGGCCATTCGCATATTCGTTGAGCTTTGAATTCGGATGGGCTTTGATGAACCTAGCCAAGCCTTCGGCCCGGCTTTTGAGATCGGGGGTTGTCAATGCTTTATTAAATTCTTCGTACTCCTCTTTGGTGTATCCAACTTCCGGCAAGGGTTTCTGCGCTTGTTTTGTGGCGTCTTCGATATCAACGGCTTCTGGTTCCTTAGGCTCTTCTTTACTCTGACTCTCTGTCTTCTTCTGTGTGCTGGCCTCCTGCGTGTAGGTTACCTGCACTGAGATGCCCAGAGATCCGATCAGAAATGCGAACAAGAACAAAGCTTTAGAATGTCTCACGATCAACCTCCCAAACCGAGCTCATCAGTTGGATAATTCCCCGAAGCGACTTTTCTAGATATGTCCTTAACTTGAATGCGATAACGTTATGGTAATTGCTCTTGATTATCGGAATTTGGAAATCTAGTGTCAACTGAAATTGGCTGGCAAACGCACGGTGAGTTTGACTGCTCCCCTGCGAGAATTCTCGGCATCACCCTTTTCCTAATTTGGCCTAAAAGGAAAATGACTAACAAGAATTTTAGCCGAGAACCGAATTTTTGAGTTCCAGAGAAGATTGTCATTTTTCTTGAATAGGCCGAACAGTCTGGCATTCCACCCAAAATTCTTTGGAAATCCCATTGACAAGGGGATTTCGCTATTGTATAACGCAGATGCGCTGCCAGAAGGCGTTCTTATCTCGAACGAAAGGAAAAAGGAGAGGACATCGTGAATAAAGCAGACCTGATTGAAAAAATCGCGAAGGATGCAGGCATCAATAAGACCCAGGCAGATTCTGCCATTAACTCCGTTTTGGATGGAGTTCAAGAGGCGCTGAAGAAGGGGAATCGAGTGACCTTGGTTGGCTTCGGCACCTTCTCAGTAGGACACAGGAAGGCAAGAACCGGACGGAACCCCCAAACAGGGAAGCCGATAAAGATTGCTGCCAAGAAGGTAGCAAAGTTTACCCCCGGAGCCGAATTGAAGTCAGCGGTCAACAAGAAGAAATAAGCTTCCAGTGGCCGGTCGACCCCATCAAAAGGGCAGCTCAGACTGCCCTTTTCTTTATGTTAAAGTAACCCTGCAGTTCCAACCTCCCTAAGTATGCCTCACACAAAATGTCATCTTCGAAGTGACAATTTTGTGTCCTTTTCCTCGGCTGAGTATCGTTCTTCCTTGAGACGGTTCCATACTTTTAAGGTAAGCGCTTCAATTCCAAGCTGTTCGTGATTTTTGCCTGGGGATACGTTTTTGGTTGGATGATTGCACTGACATAGCCAAGCAAGCACGGGCATACAGCCCGGGTTTGATTTTAGGATTTGCGATTTAAATCCCGCTACTTTGTCCTTTCCCAAAAGAGCCGAGGCATTTTGTCTCGGCTCCCCTCTTTTCTTCAAGCAAGTTTTTCAATTTCGGGAGAGATGGGTTCTTTCCGGCATCGGAGTTTGCCCGCAGTCGCGGGAAATTTCCATTGCTTGTTCGGTTTAGGGAAAATTGGTTTTGTGCTATCTTGATGATGTTGGCAAAACACGATCATCTCCCAAAAACGGGTTCCCTTTGCGACCTTATCTGGTTCACCCTTCGAAACGTTCTTCCCTGCTGATCCTGCGGATCGCAGAACTCCTGCCGGTCTTGATTCTTGCGTTTTGGGCCCGACCTAGTTCCAGCGAATCTAAAGCGCGAGTCGTGACTCTCTATCTTTCAGTTTACGACACACAGGGCAGGCCGGTCGAAAGCCTGAATTCCGGCGACATTGAATTGCTCGAAGAAAATAAGCCTCAAGTCGTCTCTTCCTTTCGTTTTGAAAAAGGGACGCCAATATCTCTCGGGGTGCTACTGGACACCAGTAAGAATATGGCGGGCGAGCGGCTTAGTTTCGCGTTGAATTGGCTCAAGTCTCTGGCCGGAAAACTCAAGAGCCCGGATGAACTTTTTGTCAATGGATTCAGTGACGACTCTCAAGAATTGGTCGATTTCGTCTCACCGGAAGACTACCTAGAAGAACCTGTGGACCATGTCGGTACGGGGGGCCACCCGGTTACCGGACTGGCCCTGGATCGGGGAATGATTAAGGTAAGAGAGGGAAGGAATGCGAAAAAAGTATTGCTATTTCTTTCGGCGGGATATGATGTCGCTGGTCCTGCCACACTGGATCACATTGCCAAGTTTGGGTATCCGATCTATTCTCTCGCGGTAGACATCGGAGGAGGAGAGGGACTCAAAGGATCGATCGACTGGCTGAAGAGCCTTAGTATCCGGGGGACAGCCATCAAGGTATACGCCGAACAATCTGGTGGCTTTATCTTGCCTCTAGACTCCACCGCTCAAGGCGAAGACGCTCTTCCCAAGATCGTCTTTGCATTAAAAAACCAGTATCGGCTGGAGTATACCTCTTCAAGCTCCAAGAAGCCCGGCGACAACCTGAAGCTTCAAATTAAGACAAAGGATCCTGGCTATAACGTAGATTATCTTAAGCGCTATCAGATTCCCCGCCGCTAAAGGGCTATTCAAGCGATGCGCGGGCCCCCTCCCGAAGTTAATGCAACGCCTCTTCAATCTTCTCTTTGTCCCCCATGATAACAACCGCGCCCCGTGGAGTCAGATAATTCTTGGCCGCTTCCTGTAATCGATCCACAGTAATTCCTTCCAAACTCCGCGGGAAACTCAGCAGGTAACCTCGTGGGAGGCCCTGAAGCTCTATTTCCGCCATCGCCTGCGCAAAGCCCTGGGGGGAGCTTATGGATTTCTGGAAAGAGTCAATGACCTCAAGCCTCACCCGGTCTAGAACTGAATCTGAAACCTTATTGGCCTTCGACTCATCAATGACTCGTTGAATAGCCTGCAAGATGGGTTTGATGGAGGAGGGGGGGGCCTGGGCCAATATTTTGAGCTTTCCACAAGTTAGACCAAGCTGCAGATCGCATCGAATAGACTGATATTGGATTCCGCCGCGATCTAATTCTTGTCTGAGCTTGGATTGCTGTGAATTGCCTCCCAGGAGTTGAGTCAACAAAACCAGGCTGTAATAATCAGGTGTTTGCCTGGAGGGACCTTTGTTTCCAAACAACAAGCTAACCTCGGAGCTTTCTTTCTTTTCAAAGATGCGAATCTCAGTATCCATATGTGTTGAATTGGGAGGGTCTGGTAAACGTGGCTGGGGACCTTTGGTCCACCCTCCGAACTTTTCCCTGATTAAAGCGGCCAACGATGACAAATTGGGCGGCCCAACTACAGCAATGGCGGCGTTATTCGGCAAGTAATAGGCAGCATGGAATGCCTGCACATCCGGCAATTCGATTTCCTTCAGAGTATCTGTATCCCCTATAAGGCGGTGAGAACAATAGCCCCCCCCAAAAAGCTCTGGGTCGAGTAGGCTGGACAAAAACTCGGTAGGTGAAGCCGACACGGACTCGCCTACCTGTTCTTTCATCCGGTCCAAGCCTTCCTTTTGAAAAATAGGCCGAACGAGTAAGTTGGCGATCGTGTTGAGGAAAGGTTCCAAATTCTTCGCTGGCAACTCAGCGCGAAATAGAGTTGAATCCATTTCCACTTGGATCGAGAAAATAGCTTCGAGAAAGTCGAGTTCATCTTTCCACCGTTGTTGAGTAACCTTCTGATTGGCTTCGAGTATTCCATGGGCTGCAAGGAAAGCAACTCCTTGTTTCTTGTCAGGGTCCATTCCATAGCCAGACTTAATGAGGAAGTTGATAAAGACACGGTCGCTCCCCGGAACCTCGGCAGTGAGCAGATGGAGTCCATTGAGCAGTTCGACATTCTGAATGAGAGGAGGGGAGAATGTGGATTCTTTATTTTGCCCAAAGTAAAAAGCGGCAGTCGGGGAAAGAAAAAGAATAAGAAGAATCCAGCGGAAAGCTACAATTCCGCGAGGGCAACATCTTAAGGAAGGATTAGAGTACAACACATTTTTCGAAGATTTCTCTATCTTCTTGCGAAATCGACGCCTGAAAAAGGGCTGGCAGAGGTTAATACAATATCCATAGAAATAGGTTTATCTAACCAGAGTGAACCAATTTCACTCCCATTCAAGGGGAAGTCAAAGGCTAGGGTTAACCTTTCTTGAGTTCGATCAAAACTTGTTTGGCAACCGCCTTGAGCGTGTCAAATACGCCTAACCCCGTTGATGCTACTGCCTCCAGAACGGGTTCGCCTTTCCGCATGAGCTCCTTTTTCATATCTTCAACCGATACGATGTTGGTCAGGTCGCGCTTATTTAGCTGCAATGCAAAAGGGATCTTCATCAAGTCATATCCCTGAATCTTGAGGTTCTGCTCCAGGTTGTAGACGCTTTCGATATTGGCGTCCATTCTTTCTAATTGGGAGTCAGCAACGAAGATTATTCCATCTACCCCCTTCAGGATCAGTTTTCGACTGGCGTCGTAAAAGACCTGCCCGGGTACAGTGTAAAGATGGAATCGGGTTTTGAACCCTCGCACACTTCCTAGTTCAAGCGGAAGAAAATCAAAGAATAGGGTGCGGTCCGTTTCAGTAGCCAACGAGATCATCTTCCCTTTGGCGTTGGGAGCTGTTTTATCGTAGATATACTGAAGATTCGTAGTCTTACCCCCTAACCCTGGACCATAATAGACAATCTTGCAGTTAATTTCTCTCGATGCGTAGTTAATGAAGGTCAATTTACAGTCACCCTCTATAAATCATAATGTTACATCTGACTATATTCAATCCTGCTGTAGCCTCCGTTGAGACAACCCCGCATGGGTTTACTGGGTAAACAAGCTATCAATATCTTCATCGGTTATTTCGGCGAAAGGAGACTCCATATCCAGGGCACCAGAATCCCGCTCTGAATTAATCTTATTAACAATCTTATCAAACACATCGGTTAATTCAATTGAAGCTTTCTTGACTCTGAGCCGAACAAGTCCAAGCGAAGAAAGGCTGTCAAAGATCACAACAAGAATCACTCTTTGTGCAACAATCGAAATATGAATATTGTCTCGTTCACCTTCGTGAAAGAGTATTGAAAACTCCTTCTCACCGATCAACTTGGCAAGCCCATCGGTTGCCGCAACGTTTCCGGCAGTTAATGAAGCAAGCGAGGTTGCATCGAAATTTTCAAGTTGCCCTTGGGCAGCAATCTGCTGTCCATTCTTATCAACCAGGAAAACGAGTTTCGCATTGGACTCATTTCTGAGCTTTGCAATTACAGCCTTTATGCGCTGATACTCATCTTCATACATGATCATGTCGGGAGACGTCATGCGCTTATTTCGCCTCTCCTGCGATCATTACGACTAGATCTAAGTGAGTTTTTGGTGGAACGAACAGCATTGGGCCTTTTTTGTCTCTCCTCTATTACCGATCTTTGCTGCCGATAGAGCGAGTCCAACCCTCTTGGAATGACCTGGCTTTTAACACATAAGTCTTTTTGTCTGCAATATCTTTCTTGCCGTTTAAAACATCGACTCTTACTGGAGAGAACTTTAGAAAAAGTGATCGACCGGTGCACTCTCGAAGATTCAAAGGTAAGATTTGCTCGTCACTCCAATCTCTTGACTGAGCAAGGCTTTCCTGATATAAAAAGGTCGATAGATTGATCATTCAGACTGCGTATTTCACTCCTTATCGAGCACAAGACGGACTCATTCTTCGCAAGCAAATGCCGTCCTTAACGACTCCGCTTCTAAGTCACAAAATATCAAGAGGATAGAGGAGCAAAATGCGTAAGCCATCAAAAAGCCAAAAGAAGAGTCTGGCAAAGTCCAGCAAGATTGGCGGATCAAAGAGATCGTCCTCAACGAAGATTTCTAAGCCTGCCAAAAAAAAAGGATTAACGACTAAACCCCGCACGAAAACGAGCATTAGGAAAGCGAATTCGCTGGGTAAACCTTTGTCGGGCAAGAAAACCGCAGCCCGACAGGCTAATAAGACTAGAAATATCAAAAGATTACAAGAAGAATTGATCCGGCGCGGCTCACAGTCATCTACCAATCGTAATGGCAGGGTTAGTCCATCCAGAACCGCTTCTCTAAAACAATATGAGACCGCTGTAAAATTGTTGTACGCGCAGGAGTTCGATAAAGCTAAAGCGCTCTTCGAAAAAATCATCCACACTTTTGAAGAAGATAAGGAACTTGTTGAAAGGACTCGAATCCACATTCGATTGTGTGAGCAAAAAAGTGCGCGAAAACCTCCCTCACCTCGCTCGGTCGACGAGCATTATGACCTCGCAATCTCTTTCTACAATCAAGGGCAGTACGAACAGGCCTTTGAACACCTCCAGAAGGCCTTGAAGTATGACCCCTCGTGCGATTATGTGCACTATGCATTAGCAGCAATTAACTGCAAGACAGGAGACTTGGAGAGCGCGCTTCACGATCTGCGCGAAGCCATCAATCTAAAACCTGAGAACCGTTTTCTGGCACAACGTGATGAGGATTTTGCCCCTCTCAAGGAGGATTCGCGCTTCATTACGATGGTTTTCCCGGATCGTTCTGGCTCCGTGACACCATAATCATCATTAGTTGGTACCCGGTTGTGGCCGATTTCGTATGAAGTTTATGTACCACCAACCGATTAGTCTCTTGTGAACAATCTGCCTTCCGCTGAATTTAATATCGTCGCTATTGGGGGAGGTACTGGTCTTTCCCAGCTACTTTCGGGTCTGAAACAGTTTGTTTTAAAGCCGAGCCCCAAAGAACCACCCCTGCTCATTTCACCCTTTATCAAGGACCTCACGGCGATTGTTACTGTAACGGATGATGGCGGTAGTTCCGGACGTCTCCGCGATGAATTTCAAATGCTTCCCCCTGGAGATATTCGGAAATGCCTGGTCGCCTTGTCGGAAGACGAACTGTTAATGGCTAAGCTCTTCCAATATCGGTTTAGCGGTGGAGGAGAATTGCAGGGGCACAGTTTTGGGAATCTATTTCTCACGGCCCTGGCAAATGTTACTGGAGATTTTCTGGAAGCCATTCGTTTGACCAGCGAGGTTCTAGCCATCAAAGGAAGAATTCTCCCATCAACAATGGCTGATGTTCATTTGGTTGGAGAACTCGAGAACGGGATCGCTCTATACGGGGAATCGCTCATCGGCCGTTCCCCAGGAAGAATCCGCCACATCAGCATCCTTCCTGAAGAATGCATCCCTCTGCCTGAGGCCCTAGAAGCGATTGATAAAGCGGATATCATTACGATGGGACCAGGCTCTCTGTATACAAGCCTTTTGCCAAATCTTCTCGTCAGTGGCA
Organism: uncultured Acidimicrobiia bacterium; assembly: GCA_963810905.1. Classification (GTDB taxonomy): domain Bacteria; phylum Acidobacteriota; class Terriglobia; order Versatilivoradales; family Versatilivoraceae; genus CAWBAT01. The sequence goes on from CAWEPG010000003.1 coordinate 400,990, forward strand.
TCCCCGAAGCCATTCGCCAATCCGGCGCTCTCAAGGTTTTCATTGGGAATATTATGACTCAGAAGGGGGAAACCGTTGGCTTCACTGCCTCCGACCATCTTCGCGCCGTTCGCGAACACTGCGGGGAAGACCTGTTTAGTTACTTCCTCTGCAACAATACCCCTATCTCAGCTGAACAACGGGCCAGTTACCGAAAAGAAGCAGCAGACCAGACGAAGATCGATGTAGAGGCTATGGGGGATTATGGTGTCCAGGTAATGTTTAAAGATTTGCTCGCCGAAGGGGACAAAGTCCGTCATGATTCTATGAAGTTGGCCACTGCGATCTTCGAATTGGCAATGTCCGCCGAGCGAAAAGGATTCGAGGCCAACCCTGTTGTCCCTGTCTTAGGGGAACCATTATGAATAGCCTGATCGTCTTGATTTTAGCGGCGGGGAAAGGAACACGACTAAAATCCAGCCTCCCAAAAGTTCTCCATGCTCTCTCAGGCAAGCCGCTTATTGAATATGTCCTCGCTGCCGCACAATCCCTAGCCCCTCGAAAGATCGGTGTGGTAGTCGGCTACGAAGCTGAACGTGTTAAAGTAGCAGCTTGGGGGGCATCCTCTCGAATTTGTAGTCCAAGACCCCCAACTCGGTACCGGACACGCTGTGCAGACGGCCCGGCCTTTCTGGGAAGATGAACCGGGCACCCTGATGCTTCTCTCAGGGGATGTTCCGTTGATTGCCGCCAGCACGCTTTCGGCGCTGGCGAAGCACCATGCCAGCTCAAAATGCAGTTGTACGATGCTCTCTACGTTTCTGCCCAATCCTACGGGTTACGGCCGTGTTCTGAGGAATCCGGCGGGAGAGTTGGAACGAATTGTCGAGCAGCGCGACGCCTCTTCCCAAGAATTGGAGATCCGGGAAGTGAACACTGGAATCTATTGCTTCGAAACAACCGCCCTGGCACAAATCATCGACGAACTGACTTGCAAGAACTCTCAAAAGGAATACTACCTGACTGACTGTGTCGAGCTTTTGAAGAAGAAAGGGTTGCGTGCCGGAGTTGTGATTTGTGAGGATGCGCGAGAGGTCATTGGGATCAATAGCCGAGCCGAACTTGCCCAAATGGAAGGCCTGCTCCGGGAACGAAAATTGCATCAACTCATGGCCGACGGAGTCACCATCTTGGACCCCCTATCCACGCATGTCGATCAAGATGTACGTTGTGGGAAAAGACACCATTCTCTACCCCAACGTTTTTCTCGAAAAAAAAACGGTCATTGGCTCCGATTGCGTGGTCTATCCCAACGTCCGGATTTCCGCGTCCACTCTGGAGGACAATGTGACCGTACTGGATTCCTGCCTCATCTCTGAAAGCCTTGTCCAGTCAGGGTCTCAGATAGGCCCGTTTGCTCACCTGAAGAACCACACGGATATCGGTAAGCAGGTTCGTATTGGAAACTTTGTCGAAATCAAGAAATCGGTCATTGGCGATAAATCCAAAGCAGCGCATTTGAGTTATCTGGGCGATGCAGAAATCGGGCGGGGCGTAAACATCGGGGCCGGAACGATAACATGCAATTATGATGGCTTCCAAAAACACAAAACCACGATCGAAGACGCTGTTTTTATTGGTAGTGACTCCCAATTGATCGCACCGATAACCGTTAAGAAAGGGGCTTACGTCGCGGCCGGCTCCACGATTACACGGGATGTCCCGGAAGATGCTTTGGCAATCGCGCGCAGTCCCCAGGAAAATAAAGAGGGTTGGGCTAAGAATAAGCGACAATCGAAATTGAAGGAGTAAATCACGTGTGTGGAATCGTGGGTTACCTTGGACAAAAACCAGTTGTGCCTGTGTTGATAGAAGGCCTCAAAAGGATGGAATACCGTGGTTACGACTCTGCAGGCATTGCCGTAGTTGACGGTAACCAACTCCATGTGCGCCGAGCCTCGGGGAAGTTGAGAAATCTGGAGGAAGTGCTCCGCCTGAATCCTTGCACCGGAAGTTACGGGATCGGTCATACCCGATGGGCAACTCACGGCCGGCCTACCGAGGAAAATGCTCATCCACACCGGGATTGTAAGGGACAGATCGTCGTGGTTCATAACGGTATCGTCGAGAATTATCTGTCACTTAAAGAAAATGCTCGCGGCCGAAGGTCATACCTTTGTCACCGAAACGGACACCGAAGTGATTGCTCATCTTGTTGAAAAACACTTTACCGGATCCCTGGAACAGGCCGTCCGCAACACCTTGCATGAAATTACGGGAATTTACGCCGTAGTGATCATTTCCGTCAACGACCCTGAAAAATTGATCGCAGCACGTTGTGGGCCACCTATTGTGGTAGGACTGGGAGAGAATGAATCGTTTGTGGCCTCAGACATCCCCGGCATTTTGGCGCACACGCGCGACGTCGTTTTCCTGGCTGATCATGAGATGGCTGTGATTACCCCTCAGAAGGTTGAAATCACGACTTTGGATGGCACACCGGTCAGCTTAAAGCCGCAGCGAATTACTTGGGACCCCATTATGGCTGAGAAGGGTGGCTTCAAGCATTTTATGCTCAAGGAAATTAACGAGCAGCCGCGAGCCGTCCGAGACACGACCTTGGCCAGGATTTCGAGAGATACCGGAAAAGTCTTCCTGGAGGAGATGAAAATTTCGGAAGAAGCCTTCCAGAAGCTCGAACATGTTCGCATCCTGGCTTGTGGTACGAGCTGGCACGCTGCGCTAGCTGGAAAATTCATGATCGAAAGTCTGGCTCGCCTGCCGGTAGAAGTCGACTATGGATCGGAATATAGGTATCGGGAACCGGTCGTTCCTAAAAATACGCTGGCAGTTGTCGTGACCCAGTCCGGTGAAACAGCTGACACGTTGGCAGCCCAACGCGAGATTAAGGAAAAAGGGGCCTACAACATTGCCATCTGTAATGTTGTCGGAAGCATGGTGACGCGCGAGGCAGATGGAGTACTTTACACCCATGCTGGTCCGGAAATTGGTGTTGCTGCAACGAAAAGCTTTACTTCGCAACTCACCGCCTTATATTTGCTGGCCTTGTTCTTGGCAGATGTGCGGAAAACGCTAACTCATGAGCAAATCCAAGGATACATTGAGGACCTCACGAAAGTCCCCCAAAAGATTGAATCGATTTTCGGGAAGATTGAATATCTTGAAGAGCTATCCAAGAGTTTTTTCCGCTCGTCAAATTTTCTTTATCTGGGACGAGGAATTCATTATCCGGTTGCTCTCGAAGGGGCTCTCAAGCTAAAAGAGATTTCGTATATTCATGCTGAGGGTTATCCTGCCGGTGAGATGAAACATGGCCCGAATGCGTTGATTGACGAGACTCTCCCGGTGGTCGTCATTGCGACCAGCAACATCAACAACCCGAAGTCGACTCAGCTTTACGAAAAAACACTAAGCAATATCAAAGAAGTCAAGGCTCGAGATGGCATCGTGATCTCTATTGTCACCCCTTTCAATAAGGAGGCCATTGAGGCCTCTGATTATTATTTTGAAATCCCACCCACCAATGACCTTCTTCTGCCCATCCTAGAAATAGTTCCCTTGCAGTTGCTGTCTTATTTTATTGCGGTCCGTCGGGGCTGTGACGTTGACCAACCCCGCAACCTGGCCAAGAGTGTAACCGTGGAATAGAAGAGGTCTCCACGGTTAATGGGCGTGTAAGCTTTTCGTCGCAATCGTCGCATATCGCGTCGGGCCAGACTGCCGCAAGGGTAAGAAACTTCTTTGATTTCATGCCTACCTGGCGCACTTTCATTCCTATTAAAGCTTCCGCGCAAGAAAAACCAAGTTTTGAAAAATCATGGAGTTTAGAGAGTGGAATGTGGGAATCAAACCCATGTCGCCATTTCCAGGTTGACTCACATTGTGACGAATCTTATGATTTAATAGGGGGGTGATGCTTCGACTTGGTGCGTGCAACAAGCCTTTTTTTGCTCCAAACCTCGAAGTAACCTGACTTCAGGTATGTCAGAAGGGGGAGCAATGGTTGACTCAAATGCATTGCATCTGGGTATCGACTTTGGTTCCTTCAACATTAAAGCTCTCCTATGTACTGCAGCTCTTGAACCGTTGCGACAACTCTGTGAGCCTACCGGAGGATACTTAAAAACCTCATTGCTGCAGACCCTCGATTCCCTTCTCAGTGAATTTCCTAACACGCTTCAGCTCAAAGTAGCCGTCACTGGTAGTGGTCAATCCTCCATTAAAAGTCTCGAGGCGGCACTACTAGTGAATGAGGTCCTGGCCACCGCCCTGGGTGCAGGCTATCTCCTTAAAGGGCCGCGCACGGATTTTCTCATTGGGCAGTGTGTCGCAAAAATTGCTGATTTTCTGGGACGCGGCGCCGCTGGAGTCATCAATGCAGCGGGCATTAACTGCATGGTTGGAACAGCTACAACCTCAGTGATCCCTTCAAACCGGGCAGCTTTCGGGCAAGCCCCCGTTATCACTTTAGTCTACAGCAATTCAGAAGGCCCTACCCAGCGCATCCAATTGGAAACCTTTGTTCACCAGGTGCAAAGACGTTGGAAGTCCGCCGCGGCCTAGGCGCTCGAATCGTTTTTTATCACCCCCCAAAAAGTCCGCTGAGTGATATATTTACTTATTTGCCAAAATAGGACCAATGAGAATGTTAGGTTTTGGGTCACAACATCTTATCAAGAATCAATGCCCCTGAGCACAAATCTCTCCTGAAGAGGGAATCGTTCGGTTCAGTTATCGGGGGTGCTGGGGGGAAAGCACCCCCTGGGATTCGGTTGCGCTCTTACGATATTCCTCAGGAGTCCGATAGTCCAGACTGCTGTGGAGCCGTGTTTCGTTGTAATAGACTCGATATTGACGGATGGTTTGGCGGGCATCGATCAGGTTGTAAAACCGTTCCCAGTTAAGGCATTCAAGAAACTTTCCCTGTAGGCATTCTGCCAGGGACGACCCGGGTGAATGAAGAAGGTCTGAATACCTTGGCTCTTCAGCCAGGTTTGGAGAACTTGGGCGACAAATTCCGGCCCCTTGTCGCTGCGCTGGGAATCTCTACTTTTCTGTTGCTGAACGCCGACTTGCGTACAGGCGATTTCTATGACTGTCCTGTCCGCATTTCTGATGGGGACCCCCTCACTGTGATATACAATGGGAATGGGGAGTGAGTGAGGATCAAGGGCATTGACGCGCCTGAAAAAGGATAAACCTATGGAATCAACCCTAAGCGATTTGTTTTTCTCTGCATTCTGGAAAGAAGCCATAGTCGAATCCAAAGGCCAAGACCGATACGGGGGGCTTCGGAGCAAGGCCGACGGCTATTCCACCGAGATGTGGCTCCCTACAGGAGTTGGGCCCACTGCACATCACACTGAGAGTATCTAGAATTTCATGTGAAACCATTGATTCCCAATTTCTTTCAAAATAAAAAAATCATTGCGGGTTTGCTTCTTCTTGTTACCTTGGCGGCATATTGGAGGGTGAGAACCAATGAGTTTGTAGGCCACGATGACTATATTTATGTGGTGGACAATAGTCATATCAAGGAGGGATTCAATTTGGAAACGCTTCGCTGGGCCTTTCAAACTACTATGGTGGCTAATTGGCATCCTATAACCTGGGTTTCGCATGCCCTGGATGTCTCTTTCTTTGGGCTCAAACCAGGCGGACACCATCTCACCAGTCTGGCCATTCATTTATTGAATGTTTTGCTGTTATTCATTCTTCTGATCATGATGACCGGTGAAGTGGGCGCTAGTGGCTGCGTGGCTGCGCTATTTGCATTGCATCCGTTGTCGGTCGACTCTGTCGCTTGGATCGCTGAGCGGAAAAACCTACTTTGCCTTTTCTTTGGACTGCTCTCGCTCATCTGCTATGTCCGCCATGTACGCCAGTCTTCAAGACTACTTTATGGAGCCTCCCTGTTTTGCTTTGCTCTGGCCCTAATGGCCAAGCCAATGCTGGTGACTCTGCCATTCCTCATGCTATTGCTCGATTTCTGGCCTTTAGGAAGATTTGAAATAGTTATGAAGGAAGCTGCCTTATCTCCTCAGACTGAAGCAATACCAGGAAAAAATCTTGAATTGGCGTCTCAAAAAAAGCGTAGGGCCAAGCGAAAGCAAAAAAGAGGCGCAAAAGCGAATTCTGTTGAAGCCGCCACCTTCTGCCCACAGCAGAACTCGGCTTTCTCAGCTTCAACGGCTAATGCCTTGACATTGCGGTCTATTATTCTGGAAAAACTTCCTTTCTTCCTCATTGCCTTAATGAGCTGTCTGGTGACGGTCTATGTGCAGAGTCTGGGTGGAGCTGTTAAATCCATGGCGCATCTTGGAATACGAGTGCGTCTGGAAAATGCGGTCGTCTCCTATGTTGCCTACCTGGGAAAGCTCTTCTGGCCTGTGTCACTAGCGGTTTTTTATCCGCATCCTGGCGATACGCTTCCTATGTGGAAAGTGATTTGGGCTTTCTTGTTGCTGGGGTCCATCACAGCCGCCGCTGTTTTTTTCATCCGCAAGCTTTCTTGGCTGGCCGTAGGATGGTTCTGGTTTTTGGGATCACTGGTGCCAGTAATCGGCATTGTGCAGGTCGGAGATCAGGCAATGGCTGACCGTTATGCCTATCTTCCAATGATTGGCATCTTCGTTGCAATAGTCTGGGGAATAATATGGATCATAGGCCGGTTTCCTGCATGTCAAACATCCGCAGTGGTTTTATTTTTGGCCGTTTGTGTGCTGCTTGCCTTTCAAACTCACCGACAGCTGAGTTTTTGGAAAGACAGTCATTCCCTTTTTGCTCATGCCTTAGAAGTCACACAAGGTAATTATGTGGCGCTAACTGGTTTGGGCAAAGACGCGTTCGAGAAGGGGCAAAATGAAGTGGCTATTTCTTATTTCCGGCGGGCATTGGAGCTCAACCCAAAATACTCCTACGCCAGAGACAACCTGGCCGGTACGATCCATAATCAAGGGGTTCAAAAAGCCCTTCAAGGATTCAACAGTGAAGCCATCTCATTTTACCAGCAGGCACTTCAAATCGCTCCTGAAACGGCTGAATTTCACTATAATTTGGGATTGGCCTACTATGCCCTAAACAGAAAGACGGAAGCTACCGCTGAATTCGAGCAAACTATCCGTTATAATCCAAGCCATTTTTCAGCTTATCGCGCTTTGGGAGCGCTTTTGGCCGAGAAAGGTAAACCCAGTGAAGCGCTGGATGCCTACCAACGATCGTTGGATATTCAGCCCGATGCGGAAACTTATTTTCAAATTGGTGCGTTGCTCAATAACCAGGGAAATCTTCGGGATGGTATCCGCTACTTCAAGATGGCGCTGGCTCTTAATCCACACCATTCCCAAGCACTGCAAGCCCTTCAAATGCTCATGAAATCACCTTCCTTCTAGGCATATTGCCATTGTCTATCCGAAGAACTTCGGGGCAGGCTAATTCGGGGACAGCAGTTCAATTCGATAAAATAACAGCAAGCGTGTTCAATCGTCTGATTCGCAGGACGATGTGTTTAGATCAAATCCGTTTTGGTTGATTTTGTGTGATTCTCCCAAGGGCAGGAATTCAGAACGGCAAGTAGTAACGTTAGCTCACTTCGGGGGGCGACTAGTTCAGAATCCAATTAGGCTCGCCGAGGAAAACGGGCTCAGAGAAATATCATCAGGTAACTGAGCAGTTGCTTGACGAAGTGGAGGAAATCCAAGTCAGGGGAAGCGCGCCGGATTCCGATGCATCAGGTTGTGAAAGGAGCCATGAAAAGTCATGCCAGAATGCTCCAAAATCCCTTTGTCATTTATGGCCGGGAAGCTGAAAGGCCACTCAAGAACGGAATCCAGCATTCTGACTGGTTTAAGTACCTGAAGATTGCGGGAATTGAGAATCTACGCTGGCACAACCTGAGACACACCTTTGCAAGCCAGTCAGTGATGAAAGGTGTTAACCTGTACACCGTGAGCAAACTGATGGGGCATCACTCTTTGGAAATGACTGAATGCTACGCGCACCTTGCTCCCGATTTCCTCAAGAACGCGGTCAATGTCCTGGTTTCTGGCAACCCAACTGACACCAGCCTCCCTGCCACTTCAGTAAGTCCTTACGGGCCCGTAGCTCAGAAGGATAGAGCAACTGTTTCCTAAAAAGCAACCGGTCAGGTTGTTGCACAATATGGAAATAAGATGCAAGGGAAGCGAAGAAGCCCACGGGTTAAGGGGTTTCAAAACTCCGTTTTTTATTGGATGTGTGAAGGTGTTGCAAGAAGTTACGACAAATTACCGATCCAACTGCCACCAGAGCTGCCACTGGTTTGTTCAGCAAAGGGTATGGCTTCCCGGCTCCCCATCAAAACGGTACCATACTCCCCCGAAGGAATTAAAGGGGGTGTATTCTTGAAAGCAAATCGGAATGAGTAGTCAAGATTTCTTCTATTTCGTGTGGGGCAGCAGGTCTGCCTCTTAGTACAAACAGCAAGATAAACAAGGGAGGTTAATTTGAGCGAACGCAGATCCAGCCAGCGCATGCCCATGCTCCTTGAAATTCGATGGGAGAGTTTATCAGGTAAACATGGCGCGCGTACCACCGACATTAGTCTGAGCGGATGCTACATCGATTCGATTGGGCAAGTGACCGTTGGTGAAAAGATTTGCCTTGAGATCCAACTGCCGACGGGGGGTTGGATGCCGCTCCAGGGAGAAGTTGTCTACCATCAGGACAACCTTGGTTTCGCCCTCCGATTCATTGGTCTGACTGACCAGGAAAAACAGATGCTGGCACAGTTGATAAGGGTGAATGGAAGCCAATGACAGTATTGTTAGATTTATGTTACTCGCGCTTTGGCTGTGGTGCTTGGGATAGGAACAGCAGTCAATTTCCAGTAAGCCGTGTAACTGGTGAATTGAACCCGCTTGAAATGACCAAATATCGCTGCTATTGGAGGAAAGCGGATGCAGGTAAGCGGTTGATTGGTTGGTTTGCCTAAACTCGATCATAAAGCGAAGAGACGGCGAGACCGGCATAAACGCAAATAACCATGCTTACCCCTGCATCATACTTGATCTCTGTGAAATTCGTCAGCACGATGGACAGGCTACCGTGAATTAGCCCGACTATCCCGAGACCTACCAGAACGAAAATTAGTATCGTCAGAAGGGTTTTCATAGCATTCCTCCCTTCTTGAAGTTCAAGCAACCATCCAAATCGGCAGTCACAAGAAACCAACAACTTACGAGGCCTGGAGGTAATCTATGTGTGAATCTTTATCCAAATAAGGAGGTAGGAATTTTCCCTGAAGCATTCAATTTACCTTTATTTGCGGTATGGACTGCGGGTGACCAGATAACCAAAAGGGAGTCTGATTTCTTGGGGGTCAGTTTGGATTGTTGGGTTTGTTCACATGGTCAAGCCTTTTTGACGCCGATGAGATCTTGCCGGAGGAAAGGCGAAAGCTTTAGCGCAATTCAATCTGAAAAGTTCCGATTTCTGGAATCAACAAATCGAGAATCATACCCAGGGTCTAAGCTAAAGATCCCTAAGAGATTTACCGAAGCTTACTTAGAAGAAATCATTTTCATCATCAAGATCAATATTATCTATCGGAGTTATTGATGTTAGGTTCCTTGAACGAAAACGAATTATGTGCCCAAATGATTGAGCTGGAGCTCTTGATTGAGTATCGCAATTACAATGATTCTTTAGTCTTGGCGCAAAAAATTCTGCAAGACCACCCGGGCTATCTTCCTGCCAAAGAAGCCTTGCATCAGGTTTACAGACTAACCGGTCAATCTAAGCGAGCACAACACCTACAGAGAGAAATAGATGCTCACGTTGAAGTAAGAGCTAAAGAATCTCTTTCTGACTCTGCAAAGGAGGAGTTAGCCAATATTGAGGGCCGTAAGTTTGCCGAGAGAACTGAGCAATTGACGAAGGTTATCTACCAGGGACGTAATATCGAGGAGATCCTCCAGCGCACTGCGCAGAAATTGCTTGATGAGCTCAAGTCAGATCGTTGTCATATCTATCTAGCGGATGAAGGAAAGCAGGAATACATTCATTATGAATATCACGATCAAGGGGCAGCCCAATCCTTGGACCCTGAAATGGAGCAATTTGTTTTAGATTGGCTGCAAACAAATGCCGGCTCGGACTCACCAGCAATCAGTGCCAAAATGCAGGAAGACTCATCGTTCTCTGCGGCGTGGCCGCTCCTAGTAAAATATCAAGTGCACAGCATGCTAGGCTTCCCTCTGAACCATAAATCTTCAACAATTGGTTACTTAGCTGTTCAGCAGTGTGTGTCTTATTACACTTGGAACGACATGGATCTTTCCCTACTTTCAAGCGCCTGCGGGCATCTGGCAACTGCTATTAGAAACCTCCAGTCTCTCAAAGCTCTTCAAGACAAGGCTTACCAAGACAAACTGACTGGTCTCTACAATCGTCATTTTCTCGAAGAACGGCTCTCAGTGGAGCTAGCTAATAGCAGACGACTTCGCTATCCGCTCTGCCTGTGTATCCTAGATATTGATCATTTCAAAGAGATCAATGACAACTTTGGACATGCTGCAGGTGATTCTGTGCTTATGAAAATAGCTTTCCTAATCAGAACCAATGTTCGCAAGAGCTGCATTGTTGCCCGCTGGGGCGGAGAAGAGTTCTTGGTAGTTTTCCCACGCGTAGAGTTAGTGACGGCCTTTATGATCATGGAACAACTTCGACAGAAAGTATGTCAGACCCTTGAAATTGAAGGCAGGTACATTAGCATTAGCGCTGGTATAGTACAGGCAAGTTTAGATGGCTCATTGTCTCTTGATGAGGTTCAAAGTGAATTGATCAAAGAAGCCGACAATTTCTTATACCAAGCAAAACAAAATGGGCGTAACCAGGTTATCGGCATCCCGCCAGTGGAAAAGATTCATAATTCTGATTGTTTGATCACAACTGAAGGTTGTAAGAGAGCTGATTTGCTTACTGAAGATGATCATTATACGGAATAGGATCAATCCCGCTCCCTATAAATGAATTTGTTTTTCGCCTTAGCAATCTGATGTAAGGGATGGTTTCCCTCATAGAAGCATGCTAGTGTGTGCTTACCCACCAAAATACTATGATGATTCCAAAAAGACTGTCGTTAGCCTTGAGGGCTATATACAAGCCGGAGAAGCTCGAAAGCTGAAACCCTTGGATGATGTCAAGCAGCGGCTCGGATGGTTCAAGGAACAGATTGGAGGCCTTCCAGCGGGTTCTGTGACAGCCAACGATATCGAGGCCTGTAGGTGGAAAGTAACCCGGTAAGCACGGTGAAATTGAGCAAGGAAAACAACGCTCGGGTCCGTTGGCTTACTGATGACGAGGAAGCCGAGCTTATGAAAACCCTCCCAAAGGGTCACCATTCCATAGTGTTAATCAATCTTCACGCCGGAGTGAGGAACTCAGACCAGTTGAACCTGAAATGGTCCGATATCAATCTTGAGCAAAGGCCGATCTCCATTAGGGAATCCAAGCCGGTGGAAGCGCGCCGGATTCCAATGAATCAGGTTGTGATTGAAGCCTTGAAAAGACAGCCCAGAATGCTTCATAATCCTTTTGTCTTTTTTGGGCGGGAAGATGGACAACCACTTAAAGAACGACATCAAGCATTCTGACTGGTTGACGTACCTAAAGAATGCGGTCAATGTCTTGGTTTCTACCGGCGCAACCGACACCACAACAGCCACCAGCCTTCCTGCCAATTCACTAAGTCCTTACGGGCCTGTAGCTCAGAAGGATAGAGCAGCGGTTTCCTAAACCGTTGGTCGGGGGTTCGATTCCCTCCAGGCCTACCATTCTTTATCACTTAGAACTAGCAGCCAAGCAGGAATTAAGCGACGCCATCCCAGGCTTTAGTCGAGAGTTCGGCTCGATGTTTGTCCGGATTTGGCCACAACACTCCAGACGGATTCTTTTCTCTCTGCACCTCGCTGAAGCACCAGCTTCTGGATCGTCAGCTCTCCTTCTATCATCCGGACATGCAAGGCCTTCGTGTCCAATTCAATCAGTCCAAATCCAGTGGCGGTGGAGAAGAACACCTTGAATGGACGGTTTTCGAGTTGGGGTCCAAACCATAGCGTTTTCTCAACCGCTGAGTAACGGAAACCTGCCAAAGCAGCCAGCAAAGCATAACTTGACATGGCACGGGCGTAGTAGTTTCCGCATTCGTATTCATTCCACGGATTCCGAACACGGCCGTTGTAACGGCTGCGCAGGGCTTTGACAATAGTTAGCCCTTCCTTCACGAACCCTTCCAAAATGAGGTGCGAAGCAACTTGATATTCAATTCCTGTCCAGACCTCGTCAGAATAAACAAAAGGCAAAGTCGGTTTCCCTCCCTTTGGCCAGGAACACAAGAGCAACCCGGGCTCTTGTCCCATGGCATATCCGGGTCTCTGGGCATTGGCGTGTTCACTCAAATCGGTTTTAAAATTGTTCCGAAAAATAGCCTGGAGCGACTTCCGGACATTTTCGCGCGAGAGGGGGATCTCTATACCATAAAGATCCGACATCCAAGCCCCAAGGACACCGTCAGATAAGCATCCGCTGCCATATTGGTAGCGCGGTCCCTCTCGTTTCAGAAGCCGCTGCATTTCGCTGCTGTTCTCATTGACCGAGGCAATCAGTCCGCTAAAGGAGCGGTTTTTCAACCCTTCAAACTGGACGTGCTGCGCATAGTACTCGCCATTGAACAGGCTCGTGTCGACGAAGCGGGCGCCTTTCTTTGCAAGTTCCTCATAGTAGTCAGCGTCTTCAGGCCTGCCAACAGCTCGAGTTAGGCTGGCGAACGCAGCCAGGGCACCAATGTAAATGGTCGTACACATTCCATCCGGCCCCCAGAATTCGATGTCGTAGGTATTGTGATGAGGTTCAAACAAGGCGCCTCGCAGATCCGGATCCCAAGTTCGGATACAATAGTCCATGCTTCGCTTCACGAGCGGGTAGATGCGCTGGAGCCACGGCGTGTCTCCCGAAATCTGCCATTCGCGATACACCTTCATGATTCCACCCAGTTGCCCATCCGCAGCGGCATGAAAGTCATGTTTGGCAGGGCCGTCCGGCAAGGCAGCTCTAAATGTGACATGTCCTTCTTCATTCATGGATCGCTCGTACTCCTGCTCGCGCAGAGTCCGCTCCAGTTTGGGGAAAAGATGAGGGATCGCTTGAGCATAATTCCAGACATGAGTACAAGACCCGTGGCAACAACCGGCATCATCGAAGCAGCCTTCCCATCCCCACAGGTTTCCATTTTCCTGACGCAATACCGTGGGCGACTTAATAATGTCGAGGTTGGCCGAGACCGCTTCGAGAACAGTGGACGGGAGAGTGGAGGAAAATAAGGCGGTCTTGAAAGCCACGGTGCGTTCACGCAACGAGGCATAGTGATCATGAACGTATATCGCTACGTCGAGGGCATCCTTCCAGTTCGCGGTATAGTATGGCCGCCATGCCGGGGTAGCCCCTTCCGGCTGGTGGCAGCGCCCGGAATCGTCTTTACACTCTTCCACTTGGGGTGTTGAGATCCCTCCAACCCTCAGATATGAGTTCGGGAAATACCAGGTGATTAAGATTGGATAAGTGATTGTTCCCTCAGCCGGGAGGCGTCCGTGCAGCAGAATCGATCCACCGTTTCGCCCTTCTGTATCGATGGCGTTGGAACCTTTGTTCACGGTGAATTCTCCCGCGGACACTTCACGCCATAGTGCCGACAATGAATCAAAATCCCATCCCGGGCTGCGCAGCCACATGGCTTTAATGGCCGGCTCATACCCAATCACTGACAGACTGGCGCTTCCAAAACTCTCCGCCTGCGGATCCTCCGTGTTAGAGAAGAAGACTCCTTTACCGGGGATTTCACTATTTCGACTCGATTTTCCTTCGCGGCCGCATCCTGGCGCCAAATGAGAAAGGTGAAAAGAAAAATCAAACTCTACAGGGTTCTTGGACTTGTTTTCCAGCTTGTACTCCACGACTGCGCATGGAATGCCGGAGTTCTTGTCATCCAGCGGGATGAAAGGGTTCCATCCCATCACCCGCACCTCCAATGGGATCCTGGGATCCTGCAAGAATACCTCGCCAAACGGATATTCCCCCTTGAAGACGCAGGTGGCGAAGCGCGGGAACCCCTCATGCCCACCATGACGATAACCCTGACCTTGGAGGCCCTGATCAAAGATTTTTTCGGGTGGAAAGGGTCCCTCTACGAGACGTGTCACTGGCGTGTTGCCTCTTAAATGGAGAATGGCAAAGGCAGTCTCCATGTTGGAGTGCCCGTCTGCTCTGGCGGTCGTCCTCGGGACGATGTAAAATCGAAAAGTCCTGTAGCCCTCCGTAACCGTTCAGGCACACACAGCCGGCCCCAATCCCACCCAGCGGCATGGCAATTTGAAGCGTCTGATTACCTTGGAACGTTCGTTGAGGACCCTGGTGATACAATTCATTTAACTCAAGCCAGTCATTCGAAGCAGCTTGTTTCTCTTTTTCGGTGCTGCGTCTATGTTCTTCCGCATTGAGGGTACCCGCTTCGAATTCCTGAGCCCCGGCTCCCAGAATTGCAGTGGATGTAACAAGGAATTGACGTCGATTTAGCCTCTCGAGCTTGGACATGGTCCCTCCAGGGATTAAATCCTTCGCGGTTTGGATAATACTGCGGCGTAATCGGAAGGAATGAGTGAAATCCTAGCCTGTTCGGCAAGTCCTCGCAAGGCCGATTTACTTTGCAGGGAGACGATTTTCAACCAAGTATTTACGCGGGTTTTAAGAGAGAAAGAGAAAGTCTGCAGAAATGCCAACTTTTAAGCCCTGACCATTTTTTTCTAGCCCTCAAAATATAGATAGTGGTTGTATTGATTCCAGGGCATGGATAAAGTGGCGGCATGGGTTCAGTCATTCCAGCATCCTGCGATGGAATGGATCCGAAGTAATCAAGAGAGCCTTCAGATAATTGGTTGTAGCCTACGGAATGGCATCTAATATTGGCTCCAGGTAGCTTCTAATATTTTTTTCCAGGAGGCATCATATGAAGAGGCGGAAATTTATGAAGACCTCGCTGCTGGCTGCCGGGTCCGCCCTGTTGCCAGCCAGTTGCACCAGCAAGAAAGAGACCGACCAGCCAAACTCCTTTTTTCAAACTTACAACGTGCCACAGCAGTTGCCACCCGGTAAGCTCAAGGTCCAATACATCCGTGAAAAGATCCCCGCCTTTGAAGTCGCTGCCGTAAAAGGGGTTCGGTATGACGATAGCGTGCCCGACACCCTGGACATTGCCGAGCGGGCCAAATTGGGCATTAACAGCCTGACTTCGATAGCCGACGCCAACGCCGATCAGGAGATTTACTGGCTTGCCGATTTCTTCCGGAATCCGCCAATCATGGTTCACAACTTCAATGACTGGGTTCAGCTTGTCGAAGGGATGATGGAGGCATTGCTGTTAGTCCGTGTCGCAACCGGGAGTAGCCAGAACTCACACATCGATCCCATTTGGATGGAGGCACTGCTCAAAACAATCGGTCCAGACGGACTGGTTTATGTCCCGATGAAAGGACGTCCTTGGAGTCTGTTGAGTGTCCCGAAATCTTATCTTGACCCGGTCTGGAACGCGAACGGAAGAGCTGTTGGAATTCAGGAAGACACCGTCGCCCAAGTAGGGAGTGTCTATACCTGCCAACGGGCAATTGCGACGATGACGCTCTACTACGTGTACGACAAAAACCCCATGTGGAAATCGGCCAATGAAAAAATGATTCAGCGCCTGAAGGAGCTTGTTGTGGACCGCGGAGATTATGCCTATTTCCGGAGCGGAGGCTTGGAGTCTTACGGGAAGTACGGAGCTGAAGTGCCCATGCCCGCCGGTTTCATCGCTGAAGAGAGTAGCGGCCGGATGATTCAGGGGCTTGCACAATTTTATCGGGCTACGGGCTACGAACCCGCTTGGGAGTTGGCCGGCAAGCTGGCCAACTATATCCGCTTTCATGCCCAGTACTATGAGTCCGATGGCCGCTGGTTAGTCGGCCCGGACGAGAGGCAATGGTGGTTGAAAAGATGGAATGTGAAAGATTTGGTCCATGGCGGGCATGGGCACGCTCACGCCCTGGGATTGTTAAGCACACTTGAGTATGCCATCGTCGCGGGAGACCAGGAGTTAATTGGATTCGTGCGAGGCGGCTACGAGTGGGCTAAAGCCAATAGCTCGCCTATCGTGGGCTTCTTTCCCGAAGCGTTCTTGCCGGCCTATGACCGTTGTGAGGCGGACACAATCGCCGACATGATCGCGATCGCACTAAAGCTGACGAAGGCAGGTACAGCAGACTACTGGGATGATGCAGACCGTTGGATTCGGAATCATTTTAGTGAGTCTCAATTGACAAACGTAGACTGGGTCTACCGCCTCGCCGATCGGTCTCCACGGAAAGCTGTAGCTTGGAATGAAACGGGTGACCATGTTCCGGAACGGAATATGGGTGCATTTGCAGGCCTTTCGACCGGCAATGACTTCAATGTCTTTTCCGCGGACCGTGATTCCTCCTCAATTGTCCATTGTTGTACAGGCAACTCAATGCGAACGCTGTACTACATCTGGGAGAATATGGTGGATTTTAATGATGAAACGTTCCGAGTAAACCTGCTCTTGAATCGGGCTTCCCCATGGGCCGACGTCTACAGCCATATTCCGTACCAAGGGCGTATCGAAGTGAAGCTGAAAAAGGCTGTAAAGAACGTGCTGGTGAGGGCCCCGGAGTGGATTAATGCCCACAGCCCTGATATCGTGCTGCGGAACAATGGGCAGCCACGGCAGATTCGCTGGGAGAGCCGCTATCTGGCCTTAGGCAGCGCGAAACCCGGTGAGATTGTCTCCGTCACTTTCCCGATTCCCGAACGCAGTACAAAAGAGACCATTGGCAACACTCCCTACACGTTAAGCCTAAAAGGCAACACAGTGGTCAGCATTGACCCTCCGGGCATGAATGGGCCACTCTACCAACGGAGTTATTACTCGGCCCAACAGGCACCTTCGCGCAAGGTGGAACGCTTCATCCCCGAAGAATCTATTGCCTGGTAGTCGCATTGCCACAAACGCGATCTTGACGGTAGGGTCAAACGAGGTATGGAGAGATCGTCTCAACTGTGCCATTGCCCACAAGTGAGAGCCCTACCATCGACAAATCAGAAATATCCACAAGCTGAGCAATAATCATATTCTGACTGCCATTGAGGCGGAAGGAGCTGCTTGAGAGGTGGATGCAGAAGGGAAAGTACTTTGGGAATACACGGGACTCGCGGATGTTTTTGAATCCCTCCCTCTCTCCAATGGCAATACCCACATTGCTTGCGGGAAACAGTGCCGAGTCATTGATTTGACATCTGACCACCGTATAGTCTGGGTTGTGACCGCTCGGGAAGTTCCCAAGTTGAATCTCACTTGGATCACCAGCCTGCAAGAATTGGGCAATGGCAATTGGGTCATCGGAAACTTTCTGCGCGGCCAGGAAGGGAAAGGAGCACATAATTTTGAAATTCCTCGCGACAAGAAAGTGGTCTGGAAGTTCGCCGACAACGGAATGGTGAGGTCCGCAACTATGGTCCGTGTACTGGATGAAGAGTGAAAAATCTTGCTGCAGAAAAATTGTAAAACATTTCTCGAATATGGAATGGGCTTGCTGAAAGTCTTCCGTCGAAAGGGAACCTTAATTCATGCGTAAATGGTTGACAAGCCAACCATTAGTGATGACTAAGTAGGGTTGGCAGCGGTCTTGCTTTAAAACCAGACGCACACATTGATTGTTTTCACTGCGGGAAGGCCAAAGGTGGAAATCCGGACGGAAGATTTCTCAACTTTGCTTCTCGGTGGCGAAAAAAATTATACATAAGGATAGCTTACATGCAAGACATCGAAGGTTTAAGAAAGGTCGTTGAGGAACAACTTCGACGCGTCGAGCTCTCATCGCAACAGTTGGAGAGCAGTTTCAAGGAATTTCAGGGGACCTTTAGTCTGGTTCTACGATCAAGTTTTGTCAATCAAGCTGCAAAAGAACTGCTTCAGGAATCTTTTCTGCGATTAGAAGATCGATTGAAGAACGAGCTCAGTATTAATGATGAGAGTTACACTAGTCTGAAGAACTGGTTTTCATTTTACTTGAACACCCCGATCTCTGAAATCGATTACGAGTCTACCGACAGGTTTCTGGTTTCAAGCGGTCGATGAGAGAACATTTTTACTCTGAGCGGACCAGCTGGATAATCGACAAATCCAGAGAGGTTGATTGTCTCCGCTGCCCTTTTCTAAAGAGTGGATCCCCTATTCAAGCCATTGCCCTCTTCATGAGCGAATTGACAGCGAATTCCTGCTTTCACTTTTGATCTTTATTGGCGAGAGCCGCTGCCAGCCGCTCGAGACCTTCGACAAGAAGTGAGCGGGGACAACCGAAATTCAACCGGACAAACCCTTCCCCTCCCGGTCCAAATTTCTTGCCATCATTGAGAGCGACGCGTCCATACTTCAGGAAGAATTGGGCCGGGTTACAAGGAAGGTTAGCATTTCGGCAATCAATCCAAGCCAGAAAGGTAGCTTCTGGCTTCGTCATTGTAAGGCCGGGCAATCGTTCGAGGACAAAGTTCCAGACAAAATCCCGATTCGTCTCCAAATAGTGGATGAGGCTTTCAAGCCAAGCCTGGCCCTCCTGATAGGCTGCTTGGGCCGCTACGAATGCCATCACATTTGATACAGGAACCATGCCGCTACGGGCAGCTTCAAACCTGCGCCGCAATTCCATATCGGGGATGATCGCAATAGCAAACTCCAATCCAGCCAGATTGAACGTTTTACTGGGGGACATTAGCGTAAAGGTTTGGCGAGCAATTTCAGGACTGAGGGAAGCCAGCGGGATATGTTGACGCCCTTCGAAGACAAGATCGCAATGAATTTCATCGGAAATGATAGGCACACGGTGGCGCAAACAGACATCCGCCATGGCCTCTAGCTCATCCCTTTGAAAGACACGTCCAACGGGGTTATGGGGATTACAGAAAAGGAAGCTGCTCGTCTGCGGGCCGACTGCCTTCTTGAACGCATCCAGGTCAACATTATAGGAGCCTTCATGTTGGCGAGAGAGTTCCAGGATCCGCGTGTTCATCCCTGAATGGCCGGCTGTCTTAAGAAATGGCGGGTACACCGGAGTCTGAATCAATACTTCGCCATGGGCTTTACTGAGTGAGCGATTAGCCAGATTGAATCCTGGCACCACTCCCGGTGTGAAGAGGATGGCTTCCGCGGGAACAGCCCAATGGTAAAGACGATTGAGCCTTTCTTGGATTACTTCAATCAACGCTGCAGGACGCTTGCCATAACCAAAAACTCCATGGGCCACACGATCTTGCAGGATTTGCAGAACTGCCGGAGGGGCGGGAAAGTCCATGTCGGCAATCCACATCGGCAAGACATCCGGTTCATAAGTCCCCCACTTCACACTGTCACTCGAACGGCGGTCGATGCGGCGATCAAAATCCCAGAGCATATTTATCTACGCCCTCGCCATTGTCGTGAAGGCCTCTGGCCTGCAAAAGTGATGCAGGAGGGCGACCTACACGACAAGAGCTCACTCAATCCTGATGGTTCCTTGTCGGTAATCAATCTTGACTACTCGTTTGCTGTAAAAATCGGCTCCAAGAATACCCGAAATCTCAGAGCCCACTTCCTTGCTGATTTCGCCAAGGTGGATGGCCAAAATCTTTGCATAATCTTGCTTGATCTTGCCAAGACTGAGAAGGACTTTGTCAACTCCCAAAACCGAATGGGCAATACCGCAAGCACCGGCAAACTCGATGTCGACTTTGGCATTTGGAGTCTCTTCGTTCACTCCCAGAAAAGACGCCTGCCGCTTAGAAAGCGCACTCATGACCGCGCCCGTATCGAAAAGAAAATTCCGGTTGACATGTCCATTGATCGAAACGGGCAGCAAGATCAGATTTCCAAAAATCCTAAAATCAAGTTTTGTTACATCTATTGGAAGAACGGGCCGGATTTTATCGCCCTTCTCCGGCCCTCTCGGTTCCAGAAGAATCCTTTGACCGGGGTAGTCCAAAGTGATCAAGAAATCAGCCAAGTCAGAAGTGCTTAAGACCCCGTCGATCAGTCCTTGGAAGATTTTGTTGTCAAATGAAGAAACTGGCAAATTCGAGATTTCGACCGGGCCGAATCGTAACTTGGCCGCTTTACACAAGTGGGTGGCTGTTTTCCCCGTACCTCCAACACATTTGGCGACAGCCGAAGCAATGACTGGAATCTTCAGTTGATCAATTAACTCATTCGAGATGACCGTGGAGGTTGCCCCCGTATCGACGAGAAACCGGTAAGGGCCGGAGTCATTAATGTAGGCTTCGATGATCATGAGTCCAAAGAAAGGTTGAGCGGATATTTCATAGCTCCGTTGCGAGTCTTTAACCCTTCCCACCACTTCATTTTCAAAACTACGAAAGAACGTGAGGAGTGCTTCGGCATTTTGCACTCTCTCGGGATAAAACCTCGGCTCCAAGGACAGATATTTCTCCAGCGCCTTCGTCTGTTCCACATAGTTCCGAGTGGCTCCATAACCCTCGCTGATATAGAAGTAATTATCTGCCATCTCCGGCGCCAGTTGGATGGCCTTCTGGAAAAACGTTAAACTCTGGTCAAACTGCAGTCGACTCAGCGAGAGTCGACCCATCGCGAGATGTGCCTCGGCCTGCTTTGAATTCAGCCGCAAACTCTTTTCTAATTGAGCCTCTGCCTTTTGAAACTCACCCTCCCGGAGAAGGTACATCCCATATGCCGTAAGAACGGATGGATCATTTGGGTTGCGGCCCAATGTTTTCTTGATCTGTTCTGAAGCGAGGTCTAGTTCATCCTCGATGAGTAAGATCTTGATTAATAGCACGGAGGCTTGGACGGAATCCGGTGACAACTTGAGGACTCGCCGGACTTCCGCTTTGGCCGCGGACAGGTCACCCTCTTTCAAGAGTGCCTGTGCCTTGTCCAGCTGGCTGGCTCGTGACGCCTGGGCCTGTTCGATGAAAGCCGCCATCGCGATAAGGAAAAGGCAGAAAAAGTATCCAGACCTCAATCTTGGCGATTCAATCCACCTTTTCATTGCACCTCATTTCTCTTAACCCCAATTCATGCTTCCATAGGAATTTCATCATACTCAGGAAATGATATCGTTTCGCTCTCCAGGAAAATGCTTTTGCGCTTTCTCTTAGATGATGATGAACCATACCGGCGGCGGGGTTGTATACAACTTTCCAACCATTTTGATGAATTCTGAAACACAAGTCGACGTCCTCGAAATAAAGAAAATAGCGTTCATCAAACAGCTCGCGACCCGCGGCCGACCGGCGAATCATCATGGCAGCTCCCAATCCCCAATCCACGGCCATCAGGTTATTGTGATCCCAATCCATCATGAGATGTTGCCGGATTAGATGGTGGTTGGTGAACCTGTTTTTCCAAGGTCCTCGACGCATGAGTAAAGTTTGATAGGAGTAAAAACGTCGGCAGGAGTACTGCACTGTGCCGTCGGGGTTTTTGAGTTTTGGCAGGACAATCCCAGCTTTCAAGTCCGCTTGAATCGTTTGCAGAAGCACACGGACAGCCTGGGGTTCGACCCGGACATCCGGGTTCAACAATAGGACATACTCACTTTGACTCGAGTGATATCCCTTGTTTGCCGCACGGCCAAATCCTAAGTTTGAAGGGCTTTGAATCAACCGAAGGTTCGGCCAATCGGCTCCACCAAAAGATGCAAGTTCTTCCGGGGCCCCATTGTTGATGACAAAAATCTGATCGTCAACCACAATGTCGCTGCTCAGAAGAGCTGTCACGCATGATTGCAACAAGTCTCCAGTTCGAAAGTTGACAATGATGACGGAGAGAAGGCTCATTGCATGACATCTTCATGGATTCGCTCAAATACTTCGGTCAACTGGTCCACTCCGAAATGCTCTTCAACTCGCAAGCGTGCGGTATTTCCCATTTTCCTCCGTCGGTCTGGGTCTTGGAGGAGAGTGACCGTGTCACGGATAAATTCTTCAGGAGTGTCTGAAATCATGAGGTCACGACCGCGTTCGAAGGGATATCCTTCCGCACATCGCTTCGTTGCGACAACCGGTTTTCCCATAGCCATTGCTTCAAGGATCTTCCCACGTAATCCAGCGCCGCCGATGACTGGCGCGACAAAAACAGAGTGCCGCTGCAAGTAAGGTCGGACATCCGGAACATAATCGGTAAAAACGACGGAATCGCGATGACTGTAGGCTAGAATTTCGGGTGGAGGAAATCGGCCGATGATCGTGATATTAGCGCCAGGTACCGCCTTGAGAATCCCCGGCCAAATTTTCTGGAAGAAATATTGAAGTCCTTCAACATTGGGAGGATGTTTAAAGTATCCTATGAAAATCAGACTGTTCGGCGTTTCCTGGCAATTTGGGCAGGGTGCGAAGTACTTGGTATCTACACCCGTTTGCGCTAAGCGGATGTTGACCAACTTCAGTCGGGTTGCCAAGTAATCCCGGTCGACCGAAGACAAAGCAACAACAGACTTGACCTTTCGACACAGACGACGTTCATATGCCTCCACCAGTTTCCATTTGAAGAACCTTTTTGCTTTGAGATAAAGCCCCGAGGCTAGCTGAAAATTCCTTTTGTGAGCCAAACTCAACACTTCATGATGTGTTAAGAGGCTCGGGTACTCACTGAGATCGGGAATGAAGTTCAACGTATGCAGGTACTCACACTGCACGAGATCAAGATCCTCCTTCTTCAATTGATTGAGTACTTCTTTGCGCATGAGCAGGCACGCATTGATTACCGCAAAGATTTTAGAGAAAAGAAATGAGCTCTTTAACTCATCACTGTAGGGATGCAGTGTAATTGTTTTGACTTCCTTACAGTATTGTCGAAGAAAATCGGCGTGCTGCTTTTCTTCGTCCGTTTCCATAAAAGAAAGCAAAGTGATTTCATGACGGGCTGATAATCCTTTAATCAAATTAACTACGACCCATGACCCGTCGAGCCCAAGCCTGGGCAATCGTTTCGAGACAATCAGAATCTTCTTGGGTCGGTTATGGATCTTTCCCTTAAGTAGATACTTGTGCCTATAGAGGAACCACGAATCGATGGTTGCCAAGGTTTCCTCATCAGAAAGCCGTAACAACCGATTGGAGCTTAACCGGTTCCAGAGGATTCTGGGAATTTTCAGGAGCGCCCCAAGAAATGCCATGAGAATGGCGAAACGCCTTCGACTCAGATCTAACAGAATTCGGAATGGAAGCTTCACCAGGTGATTCATGAACATCCGGAGGGAAGTCACATTTTGCCAGAAAAAAACAAACAGGTTTCTCCAGATAAGGTAATCAATTTTTCTGTTTCCGAGCTTGGTTGCATTGGTGCTGCGATGCTTATGCGTGACCTTGCTCGCCGGGGAAAAAAGGACGCGGTAGCCTGCTTTCCAGGCCCGATAAGAAAGATCTGTATCTTCGACATAACCTGGATTATAGATCTCGTTAAAACCCCCGAGCGCCAGAAATTTGGCTCGATCGTAAGCACTCGATCCTCCACCGGCATAAAACACAGGCACGTATTGGCGCAGCTCATCTTGTTCACCCGGCTGGGAATGTCCCACATAAACGCAACCAAAGACCATAGTTCCAAATGTCTTACCGGTCTCTTCTCGAATCTTCGATTGGTCGTAATTAAAAATCTGCGAAGTCACAGCAAAGATATCCGGTTGATCAAACCCTCTCAATAATGGACCCAGAAAGCCGGGTTCCACAATCACGTCATTGTTCAACAAAACAACAATATTATTCTTCGCACATTGAACTCCGATATTGTTCCCACGACTGAAGCGAAAGTTCTTGTCGAGTTCTATCAGGCGGATGTCCGGGTAATGGATACGAACGTAGTCCTGCGACCCATCGGTACTTCCGTTGTCGACCAGGATGATCTCGTGGTCTCCACCTTCAAATTCGACCGCTTCCTTTACGGCGTCTAAACATTCCTGAAGCAATTCTTTCTTATTCCAAGACAAGACAATAATCGAGGCTTTAGTGGGCCTGTAACCCCGGGCCAAATCTACGGAGTCATAACTCCTGGTGGGAACAATCAACTGGTCATAGAACTCTTCGACCTGCTTGATAAGAGATTTTCGATTGAAGTGGTGCTTTGTGAGCAACCGACCTTGACGACACATTCCCTCCCGGAGTCCTGAGTCACCCAGCAATCGGACGACAGACTCAACCACAGCACCTGAATCCGCAGATTGAATGAGCAGGCCGGTCCGCTCATGAAGGACTGCTTCGGGCGTCCCGCTCACCTGTGTGGCAACCACAGGTACTCCCACCGACATGGCTTCGAGAACACTAAGCGGCAAGCCTTCATAGATTGAAGTCAACAAGAACAAGTCCAGGGCCGACAAAATATCGGTAATGTCTTGCCGCTCACCGGCAAAAATCACGTAAGCGGAAAGCTCTAATGTCTCTACCCTTTTCA
Organism: uncultured Acidimicrobiia bacterium; assembly: GCA_963810905.1. Classification (GTDB taxonomy): domain Bacteria; phylum Acidobacteriota; class Terriglobia; order Versatilivoradales; family Versatilivoraceae; genus CAWBAT01. The sequence continues at coordinate 425,528 of CAWEPG010000003.1, forward strand.
AGCAATTGTCACGCTGCGGGCCATCCCCCACGAAAAGGAATCGAGCCTGCGGATAGCTCTTAATGATTCCTGGAATGGCGTCAATGGTATACTCATGTCCTTTTTGAGCGCTGAACCGTGCTACCGTGCCGATCAGGAACTGATTGTCGCCAATCCCGAACTCTGCACGAACGCGTTTACGGCCTTCCTCAGAAAACTGATATTTTGAGACATCGATACAATTCCGAATCAGTTTGATGCGAATAGGATCAATCTTATAGTCGCGGATGAGAAGCCGCTTGTTCGCTTGAGAGACAGCTATCGTGTAATGCAGGCAAAAAGTGATGATTTTTTTGACAAGCTTTTTGGTTCCGACTCCGGCTCTTTTTCCAGATGCCAACTGAAATGCAAGGTGTTCCGTCGCCAACCGCCACGGAACACGGGCGCAGAAAGCCGCTAAAATAGGAAAGAAGCAACCAAAAGAGTTGTTGAGATTGAAATGAACCAACGTAGGGCGCTGCTCAAGAAAGTATCGGAATGGCACCAGGAAATTGGTGAGAGGGGAACGCCCGTGCGTTTCGACATAGTCAACTGGGATCTGGGCCTTCTGGAAAAAATCGGCAAGAGGGAGAGTATTAGGCCTTTGGGTAAGGGCAACTCTAGTTTGATATTTCTCCCGGCTAATACCCGGAATCAGCAATTTGAGATATTCTTCGGCCCCACCGAGAAAAATCGCATCGGAGAAAAAAATGATCTTCTGCGGCTCAGGCATCAGCCTTCCCCCCCCTCACTCACAAAGATGAGGAGCATAAGACCCCCACTTCGCGAAGCTTTCCGCATTAGCAAACTCAAAGTATATCCTAGTGTATTCATGGGCAGCAACCGGGCATTAAACAGGTGACTGGAAATGACAGCAGCGTGACACAAATGTCTCATGTCTACTGAATCTTCTTGCTAGGGTTAGCCAGGGATGCCCGCTCCATTCGATCGAACAGGGACAATCCCCTCGATAATTGCTGGACCGCTGCCACAAGGAAGAGATTACTCTCACGCCGTTCTTACTCAGTACCATTCCAGTTGGGGAAAAACAAAGGACACCACATGATCCAATTTGACAAATACATCACAACGGCGACGGTCAGGAAATAAGGATGTTCAAAATACACTGCTTCATTCTTGAGGAGCTGGCGCGCCCGACTCTCGAGGGAGCGAAAAACTGTGGCGAGTTGTGAGCACATATGGAGCGGTGACGAGGAAGAGAAAGATGACCAAAACTTCAGAGTCTCCAAAATTAAATTCGAATTGTCCGGCCACGAAAAGGACCACGACTGTTATGAATCCAATTGCACAAATGGATTGCTTCGAAGGGTCACCAAGGAAGCGCCGATAACTGTTCCAATGGTCCATTCCGATCTTGACCATCAGCCACAGCCAGGCAACGGCACACGGGATCCCTCTTTCCGCAGCAAATTGCAAAACGTTATTGTGGAGGTGAACGGGGTAGAATCCGTCACGATAACGATCTTCAGGATGATTGTGATAATCATAAAAGACTTTAGAGACTCTTTGAGGCCCAACACCCGTTAAAGGATGAGCAGCAATCATCTTCAAGCCTGCCTTCCAGATCGCCCGGCGGGCGTAATTGGACGGATCGGAGGAGTCCCAGAGACTCACGAATCGTCTTTGAAATGGTCCGGGAATAGCCAATAAAACAGTAAGGGTGCAAAGCATTGCCATCAGTATTTTCCAATTTAGCCTGCCCATCGCAAGTGTACAGAAAAGACCCACAATCGTGGCGATCCATACACTGCGCGTAAATGTGAACGCCAAAGCCACTCCGAGCACGCAAGCCAGAGCAGCCCAGGCAAGGACCCTTCTGGGGCGAGAAAAATAAATATATGCCACGAGGGCTAGGAAAACCAGCATCAACTCACCACTAAAGGTCATCCAATGCCCCATAAAGCCGGTTGTTCTGAACGACCCTCCATGGAGAAAATGAAGTGATTGGTAAATGGATCGTAAAGCCGCAAGCAGCGCTAGAACAAAGAGAAAATGATAAGCTCTTAGGACCATCCCTTCTGTAAAAAGACTGCAGACAAGGGGGATCACCGCAAAGAGCCAAAACTTGTTGATGGGAGGAAGTCCAATCCCAGGTTCAGGAGAAAAGGCAAGCGCAACGAGAGTTGAAACAATGAAGAAAGTGAGTGGAAGCCTGATGGGAGGAAAGTTTACTTGAAAATTTCTTTGCTGGGCTTTAAGAATGAGAAACCCAATAATGCCGAAGGATAAGCATATCGAGGATCCTGCGATGGAAATCACGGGGAGTACAACTGCCAGCATAGTGCACCAGCAGGTAAAATCTTCAATGAGTGATTCACGATTTTTCACTTCTGGGTTCCTTGACACATTCTTCTCACTTTCCCTATGCTTTCGACAAAGTTCACTGGTGTGTAAGGATCGCGTTGCATGACTGACAGTTCTGAATCACAACGGTCCAGCGAGATCAGCACAAAAACCATGAGGGGGGTATCCCTCATGGTCATGCGAACGCTTATCCTTTACCCGATTGGCCTCGTCGGAGAAATTTGTCTCGCGCGTCTCCTTACTCCTGAGGATTTTGGAGTCTATGCCTTGGCAAGCTTTGTCACGGTGACTCTTGCTGGCGTTCTAGAAGTCGGCCTGGCGGCTTCATTGATTCAGCGAAAGGCAGAACCTCGTGACGAAGAATATCAAATCTTATTTTCACTCCAGATCCTGGGAATTACTGCGCTGGTGCTGTTCACGTTCTTCCTGGCTCCCTATCTATTTCCACTCCTCGGCCTCGACGCTGGCATTCGTTGGAAGCTCCTCGTTCTGCTGGTCTGCCCATGGATCAGTTCCTTCGCCACGATGTCCAGCGTCAAGTTAGAGCGAGAGCTCCGCTATGCGGTCTTTGCGAAAATCGATATCTTGCGGGGTCTTACTTACGTTGCGACCGCGGTCCCATTGGCCTATCTGGGCTGCAAATCCTGGAGCTTTATAGCCGCGATTACGCTCAGTACGATAGTCAAGGCCTGGGTTGCCTTCCGCGAAGCACCTTGGCCAGTCCGATTCAAACTTCGCCTTAAGGGAATGAGACATACTCTTCACTTTGGTATCATTTTCCAGCTGTCCACTTTGACGTCTTTATTTCGCGACCACATCGCCGTTATTCTGGGAGGGCCACTTTTCGGAGCCCAATCGGTAGGCTACTTGAATTGGGCGAAGAATACGACCTACTACACAAGCCAAATTTTTGCCCAGGTTGTTTCTCGAGTTGCCTTCCCTTCCATCTCACGGGTTCAAAATGACAGGCAAGCAGCCGCAAGAATGACTGAACTCATTCTTAAATACGTCAACATATTCACGCTTCCCGTTATCATGATATTCGCGGCATTGATTCCTGAGTTCGTCGCCGTCGTTTACACGAACAAATGGAGTCCTGCTATCCCTGCCTTTTACGCCTACTCGGTACGCATGATTGGCTCCAATTTCACGACCCTGATTATCGGCGTTCTGAGTGCGTTGGGTATGGTGAAGCAGTCATTGAGGATTCTGATTTGGTGGACGTTATTGGATTGGCTGCTCGCTCTTGCATTGACTCCTTATTTTGGGTTTACAGGAATTGCTCTCGCTTACGCCGCTAGCGTCGTCCCCATTTCCATATGGTTGGTTCTGGAATTAAATCGGACTATCAAGATCAAATTGGTGTCAAGCTTCTATCAGCCCTTTATTTTCAGTGCCTTAGCTGGGGCGGCCACCTTTCTATTGAAATCATTATTGTTGCCTTCCTGGACTTCAGTCATCGGTCTCTTTCTGGCAGGGCTGATCATCTTCGTTGCACTTCTCTTACTGGCAGAACGAAAAGTCATTTTCAGCGAATGCCGAACTTTTCTTGCGATAGTCCTTAGACGTCAGGACGCCATCCCTTCCAGTTAGCCATGGCAATCGAAATGCACCCTTAGCGCAACGCCAGAGGTCTCATTGTAAAACCAGCAACAGTCCCTTTGATTTTATTCGTCGAGGCAACATAACAAAACTCGTAGGCCTTGTCTCGGGACAGATCTTCCAGAAAATGAAACTCGCCTATATGAACTCCTTGTTCAATAAGAAGGTACTGGTGGACCGGGATGAATGCGCTACTTCCAGCTGGTGCAGGAGAAACTTCCAGCCCCGAGGTGTCTGACGCGATTAAGATGGCCCCTTTTTGTTCCACCAGCCATTTGGCTGCCTCCAGATTGATTCCGGCCGAATCATGAGCAAGCAGTTTGTCATGATCGCTTCCTGTCTCCCCCCAATATCGTAGGGTCCCGGTCCGAATGAAAACGGCATCTCCGGGTTGGATATCCACCTTTTCCCATTCCAATGTTTTCTTGAGATCTTCAACCGTAATGGCATGGTGCGCTTCCAATGCATCGATCTTGTAAAAGCCTGCCACATCAACCAATATACCTCGCACAACAATGGGTGGGATAGTCGTCACATCCGTTTTCCGAATTCCCCAGTTGCCACCCCAATCCGCTTCTTTGAAACCGTTATACCAATGATTGTCATCTCCCGTTGTGATGTGACCGAGACCGTCAATTTGTGTGGCGACGTTGTCACTGATGAAAAGTGCACAACTGTGCCAGCCGATTCCCGCCTTGTTGACATTCGGAAGGGTAAAATCTAAATCCTTTTGTCTCTTCACACCTTCCGGTGAGCGAAAAATCATGATTTCTCCGGGTGAATGTCCGGGCCATTTGAAAGACGTCCTGTCATAAGTAATCCCCAAGTCGTACACCTTCCCCTGCTTGACAAGGCTAACAGCCTTTAAGGTCATTTCCGGTGTCATCGCGTTGAGGGATCCGACTTCATCTTCTTGACCCCAGATCCAGCCCCATCCCTGGCCTTTCTTCCACCCCTTTACTTGTGCATCCAAAGGCGCAGTTGATGAAAGCCAGAAAATTCCACAAAACAGAAGAAGACAGCCTACCTTCGCTGGCGCATTTTTTCTTAAACCGTAAATCATGTGTCCTCCTTAAGAATTAAAAATGACCGGGGTTATCTTTGCACGGGAATTGTGGACGACACCGGATAGGATTTGCAAGCTCTCTATTTCTTCCTACAAGGTTTTCTAAGAATCACACTCAACTAGACAAACAACTCTTGGCGCTTCACAACGCCTCAAGATACGAAAGGGAAAGGCTGGGGCTTTGAATCAAGCCTGTAGAGGAGACATCGATTGTGTGTATAATACCCGCATGTACAGCCTGGATTTCTCATCACCGAGGAAACCCGGGATAGGGTTAGTTTGAGAAATTTCGTTTGCCTGCTCAGGGCGCCTGCCCTGAAACAGCGGCTGGTCATGAGAATGACCCATCAACCGAAGGGAATATAAGAAATGACAAGGGAAGAAAAACAGACTCTTGCTAACAGCGAGCCTCGTTGGATGTACGAATTTGATCTGGGCGACGGAATCAAAACACCGCTACTGACTGAAGAACTTCGGTCCGTGCATGAGACCCGCGAAAAAGCGATCTTCCCTTTAATCGATCGCTTGTACCCCAAAGGGCTGGAACGGAGGCACTGTCTGGATGTAGCTTGTAACGAGGGTTATTTTTCGCAGTTGCTTTACCAACGCGGAGCTACCGTCAAAGGGATCGACATCCGGGATCTCAACATCCAAAGGGCCAAAACGATTCAGGAACTCTATCGTTTGGATTTTGAACGCCTTCGCTTTGAGGCTGGCGATTTCCTGCTGAATCAGGATGCACCCGACACCTATGAGTTGGTTCTCTTCCTGGGGTTGCTCTACCATTTGGAAAATCCCATGGGAGCCCTTCGGATCCTTTACCGAATTACACGGACGCTCGTTGTGATCGATACGCAACTAACGCGTCAAAACAAGCCCGTAGAAACAGGTTGGGGCCAGACTTCAGTTACCTTGGAGTTGCCGGCAAGTGTCGCTTTGCTGCAGCAGGAAGACTCTGAAATTAACAACTTGGCTTCGTGGAAAAATTTAAGCTTTATCCCAAACGCGGCCGCGGTCAGGCAGATGCTTTTTGCAGCAGGTTTCTCGAGCGTCCTGCAGCTCGCTGTCCCTCCTGGTTCAAACCCTCAATACTTGAACAACGACCGCGGGATTTTTGTCGCCTTCAAATAGGTCAATGTTCAAGCTGGCTTCTGCTCAACCAACGTAAAGATAGTCCGGTTGAACCAATAATTGTCATAATGAATCTGGCACGTCGGCTTAACCCTGCTCCGGATGAAATCTCCTCCGAATTCCCATACCACAGGATACTCTCCGAGTTCTCCGTGAAAACTGGGAGAAAGCTTGTGCACTACTTCGGCAGAAGGGCCTCTGACGATTCTTTGACGAGTGACGCGATCATGAAGTACCGGCACGGTGTAGAAATGGTAGCCTCCCGGCTTGAGCACCCTTTCAGCTTCTCTGAGTGCCTGTTTAAAATCGTAGACATGTTCCAGAGTCTCCGAGTGGATCACCAGATCAAAGGAATTATCAGGAAATGTTAGTTGGCAAAAATCCAGATTGATAAGCCGGTTAATTTCTTCGCCCATGGCTCTCTCGGAATCATAGGTGGTTTCCACTAAACTAGCTGCTCCCGACAGTGCAGCACTGAGATGATTCGTTTGGTTTAAATGGAGTACACGCAGCTCAACTAAACTGGGAAACACTTTTTTGATGCTCCACAGCAGCATTCTGACGCGCTTGGACATCTGGCAACTTTGACAAATGTGTCCTTCCCGCTCGTCAAACCAGCTCCTCTCCTTCCCAGTTAATTCCCAGCTAGCCGCCAGCTCACTCGAAATGATCTTACGTCGTTCAAAGCGTCGACCGCCACAATGAATACAACCATTGCTGTCGATGCGGCAAAATAATAATGCCGAACCCGGTCCTCGGACATGATTAAGAAGTTGGGAGAGGCTGCCCATTGCTGCTACTCGCTGATGGATCCAAAGCCAGAAATGTTAGTTTGAGGTTTGAAAAATTCTCTCACGAGCATCAGAGAATCTGGTTGCGTTCGTGCCAATCCAATTATTCTCGACACAATAGGGGAGCTAGCTTGGGGGACTCCCAGTCGACTATATTCACCCCCTGTGTTCAGACAAAAAGAAATGGACCATGCTCTGATTGTCAAGGGGGAGTACTGGGGGGTAAAGTATTACTGACAAGCAATATTTAGTGCGTCGATACCTATATTAGTTACTGGTTGCGAACAACGGGTTTGAAATACTCTTCATCAATCTGGACGTTTTGGCCGTTTCTCATTTCCTTCAAAAAGGCTTCAAATTTTTGGTTTCGCAGTTCGGTATCAATCTCCTTGCGAACATCCTCGAGCTTAGGCTTCCTCCGGTCTTCGACTTTGACAATTTCATAGCCCAATGCAGTTGCTTGTACTTCACTGATCGATCCGACCGGCATCGAAAAAATCAATTGCTCGAGAGGCGGTACAATCAGGTGGGTCTTGGTGCCTCTCCGGATATAACCTAAGTCCCCGCCTTTTCCTGAAGACAAGGGGTCTGAGGAATATTTAGCCGCCATTTCCTCGAAGTCTGCGCCTTCGAGAAGTTTCTTCCGTATTTCTTCTGCCTTGGCAAGCGCTTCTTCCTTCGTCGCAGGGGGCTCCATCCCTGCTTTACCACTGTTAGGAAGGCTAAAGGGCGCCTGGAATACGATCCTCCTGACTCGGGCTTCCTCATACTTTGTGATGTTATCGTCCAGGAACTTTTGGGCTTCTTCTGCGGTTGCGGTCATTTCCTTTTGCAGCTCTTGCCGGGCCGCATACATGAGGATACTGTCTCGCGCGATGTTAAGACGTATTTTCACCTCCTCACTCTCGTCCAGATGACGTTTTTCGGCTTCCGTTGTCAATAAGTTTGCTATTGATGATGTAATCTGCGAGCTGTCTTTTGCCAGCCCCTGAATAAAACGACCGCTGTTGAGGAGGAAAGTTCTCTAACATTTTTTCTGCATCTCTTGCCGTAATTTTCAGATCTCCAAGAGCAATCACCACCTTGTCCAGGAGGGGTGGCGCCTGGCGAAGTACCTTTTCTTTCCGTCTGCGCCCAGAGCGGACAAGGTGTCGTCATGAGAAAAAGGCCGTATAACAACCAATTCATTGTGAAAGATTTTGATAGCAAGAGGAGCTCCTTTCAGCCAAAAAAGATGTTTGCAACATGGCAGGCGTAATATAACTTTTTGCATATGAAATTAAAACCTAGAAATAGGATTTTCGGTCCTGCCACCCGAAGAATGAAACGCCAGGAGCACAAAGAAAACAGGCATTCTCAATTCTTCATCCCCGATCCGATCTGGCGTTGGGAGCTTTTGCATGCGTCGGATACCACTAGCCCCTCGATTTATCGAGGGGCTAGTGGAAATCCAGAAATAAACAACCGCTTCAGCGGTTTTTCTATCGAGAAAAAGAGGAAACGCTTGCAGCGGTGGCTTCCTTTATGGAGAAGTGGAAAACGTTGAAACGGTTAATCTATTGACCGTGCCAAATGACCCCTCGATGAATCGAGGGGTTAGTGAAATGTCCATGTTTGAGAACGTGTCCCCCTGAATCCGTGACTCCGGTACTAAGACCGATTGCCTTTCTTCGTGGCATACGACGATTTGTGATCTATAATTAAGTTATTACTTCTAAGCGTATTTGATCCATTTGGGGGTCGAAATGGGAAGATTCTTGCTAAAACCAAATTCTTCCCATGGAGCCTGCCGTATCGGCGTTAAGACGAGACTCTCTGTTCTTGGGTTGCGACGGTGCTTCATGGCATTTTTGGTTGGACTCGTTTCCAGCTCGTGTCGGTACAGCCGCTCGTCGCCCAAACGATCACCCATGACTTGAGTTTTTCCGTTGCCAATGTGAATGCTGACGGACCGGCTGAATTATTAGGGCAAGCCACTCTCACTCGAAGCGCCAGTGGGGGGGCGGTTCAGACGACCCAAGCGAGTGCCCTTTACTTTCAATACCAGGGAGTTCCTATTAGCAATCTTTTCACCGGACAAGGAAGCATCAACCCGATCACAGGTGTTTTTGCGGACCCCGGCGGGATTACGGTCACCGTAACCGGTGGATACATCAACGCGGGGGTCATGGTACAGGTAACCAATATTGGAGTAGGTGGCTCAACCAGTGGTTTATTGACAATTTTTCTTCCAGGCGGACTGAATATCTCCCAAGGGGACCAAATCAGTGTCAGTGGGGTTAAGGGAAATGTCAAAGGCATAGCTTTAGGCGGGAAAATCTCTTGTATGATCTCCGCTCAACCCGCAAACAGCCATTCTTTTGTCATCACCACTGTTGGCACTGTAGGAATAGTTCTGAATTTGACTCCAATACTCACCACACCGTCACCGCTACCCGACGCAATACTCTACATGAACTATTCGCAGACTCTCAAGGCTACAGGAGGGACAGCGCCCTACACTTTTACGCTGGATAGCGGCAAACTCCCGCCCGGGTGTCTCATCATAACTGGGACGGGTGAGATTCGGGGATTTCCCGGAAATCCGGCGGAGCTTATGTTTTCGTGGTAAAGGTGACAGACTCTCTCGGAGCGTCTGGGAAAAAAGAGTATAAGATGAATGTGCTGGGTTTCACAACCTCACCTTTTGAACTTAACTTTGGAATCGTTCCTGTCGGCATCGACTTCAACATTGAATCTGACCGTCACTAACGTAGGGCCCGTAAAGCTGGACATCGCTCTGAGTGTGACTAAACCTGAGATCTTCCAGATTTCTCAGACGAGCTTGAGTCTTGAGGCCGGAAAGTCGGGAACTTTCGCAGTCACTTTTAATCCTCTTAGTCAATTAATCGTGAATGCGAATGTCCTCCTCACCATTCCAGGGCTCAACTCTATTGTGGGTTTGAAAGGTCGAGGGACTCCAGCGGCAAGGGAACTTGCTAAGCTCCATGATTCCTATTAATGGATCCACAGCCGGGGGCACTCGGGTGCATATCCGAGGCCAGAATTTTAAACCAGGGATGAACGCTTTCCTCGGGGGTGTGGCTCTTTCAGATCTATCCCTCATCAGTGACACAGAGTTGGCCGGTACGACGGCATCCCATCGGTCGGGCTCTGTAGAACTCACGCGTCATTCAGGCTGATGGGACGAGTAATACACTTGCAAACGCGTTTACGTATAGGGATCTTCCGAAGGTTTCGGCTTCCCCCGGAACTCCGCGGATCCTTTTTGTCGTAGACAATGACGATTTTCGGACCAATTTAGGAGTCAACAATTTGGGAGACCAGATGGCCACCACAACGGTTTCGCTGGTCGATAGCAATGGTTTCTTGCTGGGACAGAAGATCCTTACGGTTCCCGCCAAAGGTTTAACTCAAGTTCCTCATATTATCCGCTTTCTGGAGGATAGCACCCAGACCACTGGCCGGGAAGGATATCTTCTTTTAGAGTCTGACCAGCCTGTTTTGGGCTGGGCATCTCAAATTGACAATTTAACATTGGATCCAAGCCTGCAAATATCTACATCCGAAGCTGCCTCACGGATCCTGGTCCCCTCTTCCGTATCAAATGGGCGATTCGCTACGAGCTTGCTCATCTTGAATAGCAAGCGCCAGCGCTGGTCACGTCAGTGTCCGATCCCGAGGCAGTGATGGGTCTCTCCAAGTTTCACTTTCGAATTTGAGTATTGCCGGTAATGGTTATTTACAATTTGAGGATTTCTATAAAACAGCCGGACTGAGTAACGTTTCAGGCCCGATTGAAATAGTGTCCTTGGATGAGATTCAAATCACCGCGGTAGCTCGGGTTTATAGTACTGCCCATACCGGGGCGTACCTCGCGGGAATCGTTCCGAGCAAAATTTCGACAGAACTCGTCTTACCTTACTTTGTCAACAACCCGGATTTCCGGACGAATCTCGGAGTAAACAATCCGGGAACAGGGTCTGCCACTGTAACCATCACACTCACTGACAAAGAGGGTAGGGCTATCGGAAGCCAGATGGTCAGCGTGCCTCCCAACGGCCTGGCACAATTTAACGACGTCATCCGGGCGCTTGTTGGAGAATCGCAGAATACTAATCTGGAGGGGTGGATTCGTCTGACTTCGGATCAGGAAATTTTTGGATGGACTTCACAAATCGACAATACCGTGCAAGATCCGAGTTTCGCCCTGGCCGTTCTGTCCGGAAATTCGAAATGGCTCATTCCGTCGGCGGTGAAAGCCGGAGATTTCAGATCATCATTGGTAGTAGTGAATCTGGATCCCGCCGAAAGTCAGGTTGAACTGACAGCCAGGGATACCGAAGGTAACGTGAGAAAGTCTGAGCAGGTAACGATTCCAGGAAGCGGAATGATCGTTTTCGAGGATATCCTGTCAAGCCTAGGTCTCGACGGCACCTTTGGACCGCTGGAGATTCAGTCGGTCAGCAATGGACTCCTACTGGTGCAGTCACGTGTTTATACTGCTGGACGATACAGTGGAATATTTGAAGGAACTGCTCTGAGTCCTTGAGAGTTTGTGTTGCCCTTACAGGGCAACGGTATTTTGGAATCGTGACCGAGGGCGTTGCCCTCGGCTACGTTGTGAAGAGGCCTTTCAGGCCGTCAGTCCGGTGCGTGCGGCCTACCAACAGCATCCAGCAGTACGATTTGCGAGATGGACATCGCAAGGTAGGGTGGTCTCGATGAGACCGCCGCAAACATTCGGCACATCGGTTTGTGTTGCCCTTACAGGGCAACGGACATTTTGGAATCGTGACCGAGGGCGTTGCCCTCGGCTACGGTGTAGAAGAGGCCTTTCAGGCCGTCTAGGTACATTTCGGCGCGCATACGGTGTGGGCACTTGGACCAGAGTAATAACCACCCCTACCCCCTCCTCAAAAAAGGAGGGGATCAATTTTGGAAGTGTCGCCTATGGTTAAGGTAGACTCAACCCAAGACGTTCGTTTTCCAAGCGCCGCGTGTCGTCACGCGGTTTATAATGACCTCCAACTACTTTTTCGTTCCCTCCCCAGGGGGGGTCGTACTACTTACTTTGGGCATTTGATCTGGCGGGAAAATTCGACCCTTGAAATAGACTTGAATCAACTCATCAATCGGTTGAAACTCAACAACAAACGAATGATCAATACGACCCTTCAGCTGGGATGTATCTAACTCCACGATCACTTCACCTTTTTCCTGCGGCTTGATCATCGCCTTTTCAGTCTTATTTTTGAGGAAGTCGGCTCTCAGATAGACATTTTCAATTTTAATGGGCTGGGAGGAGAGATTAGTAAACGAATACTTCAGCGTCAGAGGGCTTCCCATCGCGACAGTGCCGAATTTGAGGTGATCTTGGTCAAATTTTACCTTAAATCCTGCCGACAGCCCTAGGAGTGGGCCTGGGGCAGGTTGCGGCTTCTTAGAATGTTCTTCCATCTTTTCCGCCAGGGTCTGTGGAGGGTTTTCTATATCGCAATACCAGTTTCCTTTCACTAATCTCCACCGTGTATAATTTCGCAACTCCATCCGATACGGTAATTTGGCGGTGGCCCCATGGCTGATACTGGACTCAACAGCGGCAGACGTGCCCCCCTCCTCGATATTCACCACAACAATCCTAAACGCATCAATCGTCGAATCCTGCTTTTGAGCCAGAAAACGCTTTCTCAATTTCGGCAGGACAAGCTCAGCAGCATTTTTGAGGTCTTTGCTTTTGATTGCAGTATAGTACTCCGTCACTCTCTGCTTGATTTTCTCAATTTCAGGATTTGTTTGGGGAGTGTCTGCGGTCTGACCAAGAAAACTCTGAGTGCTTAAAAGGTTCAAAAAAAGGAATAGGGAAAAGGAGTAACAAATCAGTCTCTTGAAAACGGCCAAAAGCTCCCTACCCAATTTAATACTAAGTTGCAAACTACTAATGGATTCATTAAGCCGAGCTAGCCCCTCACCCCTATCCCTTCTCCCTTGGGGAGAGGGTGGCCAAAGGCCGGGTGAGGGGTGCATTTGCGTTTTAGGGCCTTTCATAACCAATTCGAACCCGACTTGGTAAAGGAGCGGTTTGGCGATGGTAAGAGCCCTGGCATGCCAATCCCCACCCATTTCTGCCACTTGCAACAGAATTTAGAGCTGCGCCACCTTCCAACCCGTCGGAACAACTCGTGTTCCTGGTGAAAACCTGCTGCTTTTCCAATAGCCCTCCTTCGCGATTGTTGATGATATCAAAAAAAAGGGTAGCCACGTTCGTAGCTACCCCTTAGAAGAATCAAAGACTCAGACTAGACTACAACTTATTCACCTAGGCTTTCAGGAAATGCTCTAGCTCCAGATCCCGTCCCTGTTTCCATCACGAGAGCCAGATAACCTTGAGCGGTATCCAGAGTTCCGCCAATTGTACCTTGCGTAATGTACGCAAAGCCATGAGCCAAACCGGAACTGGCAGACGGCAATCAGATACCCAAACTTACTCGCGCCAACCGTCGAGAACGGCGCAGCAAAAGTATCCCCAGGAACAATGACAGCCGTTGTCACTGGAGTGGGCGCCACTGGAGCTGCTCCGAAGGTTTGTGGGTAGAAGTAGAAATTGATCACACCATCGTCGCCAACGGTCGGAGGTGTGATTGCCCCTACGTCATAACCCGTATTGGCAATAGCAATACCCGTGTCATAGCCAAAATCGGGCAACGAACCCACCCATGGGAACAACAGATTGGTGACGCAATCGACAAAGGTGCCAGCGTCAATTGCAGTCCTCAGCGGATCGGCAAAACGAGGCAAAGCAGTGAACGGAGTAGTGTCAGGAGGATACTCCTGGACCTGAAGGGTGGTAGCCGAACCCGGAGGAGTGGCACTGGTCACAACGATTGTCCCGGGTACGGTTCCACTGGCCACATACGCAAAGTTGAAAGTATACGATTCAACTGTGGCGTCGCTTGATGCCTGCGAAGGTGTGCTGAAAGTGTATATGGCATCGTTACCAGTGGTGCTCTGTGAAACAAGAGTGAGTTCGGACTGGTTGGGTGGGACAAGTGAAATGGTCTCATTGCTGAGAATGGTACCCGGCCAATAGATCGTCACACCAGTTGGCAATCCGTTAAGAACAAAATGAACCTGGCTATTAGTGTTCCCTCCGGCTCTTAATAGAAGAGTACTCCTGCCATCTGATGGCGAAACATTACCCCCAGCCGTCTGGTATTGCACCCAGGTAGTTAACGACTCTTCCTTTATCGTAAAGCGCTCAAATGCCTGACGGTTGAACAGATTGGAATCCTGCCGCCCAAAGTGTCAGACGAAATACTAAAGTTGTCCACAACGAAGGCAACGGTGGGAGCGGAAGTCACGATGAAACTACTCGACCCTGTCGGAGCTGCCGTAAACTGAGTAATCACGATACTGGAGATGGCTCTGCCCACCACACTGGAGCGGACGTTAGAAACTGTAATCGTGTCAAGCCCTGGGACCAATGTTCCCGGCGCGACAGCGGCGAGAAATCTAATGGTCACAGTCCCGCCGATACTAGGAACACTGGGTGTGACTGTCATTGCGAACGGTGGGAAGTTCGCAGTAGCCGTAACAGTAAGCCCGTCATTGCCAATCGTTAATACCGCCAACACTGAGGGCATTGGATACGCCTTGGGTGGGAGTAATCGCAGATTGAGCGAAACTAATTGTAATCTGGTCGTCTGAGCTGATTCCAGTGTCGACTGGGGAAGCTGATACAGTCAAAGAGACATCACCCATCACTTCCGCAGCACCGTTCTTTATGGCGTTAAGGGGTGAAGTCTGAACTTGGTAGGTAACTTTAGCCTGAGCACTCAATGCAAAACCGAGCACTAAGAGCGCGCAGAGCAGGGATGATACTATTGTAGTTTTTGCTCGCATTTTCTCTCCTCGCTTGAAGTTTTATTCGATAAAGCTTGCAGATGTGGGGTCCCAACTTCTGTCCTGCAGATTCCTCTTGTCATCGTACCAATTCACTAAGTATACAACTGAGAAGTGGAATTTGTGTCACCAGCGCTTAAAAATATTTTTTCTTTTCATACTCTGGCAAACACACGGAGAATCAGGTGATAGACTAGATGTTTTCGTTACACCCTAACTCCGGATATTCTGAAAGACTCTAGATCTCTCACCTCCTTTAAACGTCTGTCCATATCCTTCATATCAAACTAAATCTTTCTGGGTTAATTTGTTAAGACTATTAAAATAACGCGCTTACGTTAGCACTGCGAAATTTTGATGTCAAGACTATTTTTCTGACTGCACCATCTTAAATTAATGGATACAAAATGGTTGCACCCATTCCACTCAGAATTCA
Organism: uncultured Acidimicrobiia bacterium; assembly: GCA_963810905.1. Lineage (GTDB taxonomy): Bacteria > Acidobacteriota > Terriglobia > Versatilivoradales > Versatilivoraceae > CAWBAT01. Next base: position 440,799 of record CAWEPG010000003.1, read on the forward strand.
GCCACATGAGTTATATAGAGCAATGAACATGATTCTCTTCTGAACTGAAGCATTGCTCAAAAAGACACCGGAAAATTTCACCGTGGGAAATATTATTCCAATTCAAAAACGAAATGCAACATGAAAATCTGGTTAAAAGTACTGCATGAGTGTTGGGGTGCGCCGTGTCGAGGAGGAAGCATTGAGAATGCTTCATGCCTGCAACTTTCAGGAAAGCCTCTTTTAGCCCGCGTACCTTCTCGCGGCGCTTTGTGTCATTGGCCAATCTGTCCCTTGTGAAACTGTTGCGCCGGATTGTGGACCCAGCCAAAATTATTTTCAAATCCTTATTCTCAGGAGTTAGCCGCCTTAAATAAACGCATAATATAATTAGGCATGGCGCCAAAGCTTTGTCGGATCATGTACCTTTTCGGAATCAGCTGGGAAAACCTTACGAAAATCTTCACTGCTTGTGTTCACCCCATTGTACATATTCAGTTTGTGTTGCCCTTACAGGGCAACGGACATTTTGCAATCGTGACCGAGGGCGTTGCCCTCGGCTACGGTGTGAAAAGGCCTTTCAGGCCGTTAGCTCGGCGTGGACATTTGGGATGCACACCGTTCGCGCTCTACCAAGACCGTTTATTTCTGAATTCAAAACCACGGGCTCAGCGCTTGGCTTACTCCATGCGCAGATCTTTTTTGATCGTTTTCAGCGTAGATTTTAGCTCATCGGTGATCTCCGACGCCTGATCGATGTTCTCGATCACATGGGGTGTGATCAGCACAATCAATTCGGTACGCGTTTTCGTATAGTTCGTAGTCCCAAACAGTAAGCCCACACCGGGGAGGTCTCCTAGCAGCGGAATTCTATTCTTAGAAAGTATCTTGCTTTCCAAAATGACGCCTCCTAGGGCAATGGTTTCCCCGTCCATTACTGTCGCCTGGGTGTTCACAGAACGAATTTGAATTGAGGGAGATTGGATGCCGCTGCCCGGATCCGGCGCAATCGGGGTGCTGACTTCCTGGTTAATCTTTAGGGTCACCCATCCGCTGGAATTAATCCTCGGGGTCACCGTCAGAATAATACCCGTGCTGCGGTTCTGTACGGTGCTGCTGAAGAGACCCGAACTTCCGGTCCCCCCCGCTACAGTTCCTTGGGAGGTCAGCAGAGGCACCTCCTGCCCAACCTGAATCCGGGCATCAGTATTGTCTGAAGCAATAACGGTAGGAGCTGACAAAACCCGGGTCGACCCCTTGGTTTCCTGAGCATTCAAAAAGACTAATAATTGCTGCGTATTCCCGATCAGCATGCCAGTAGCAACGTTCAATCCCGCTTTTAGACTGCCTACGGCGGCAGCGGAAAAGGAGGCAGCCGTGCTACGGTCGGCGGCGTTCCGTTGAGAAGACAGAAAATACGAGACTCCCATCGACAGGGCGCCAGTCAAATCCACTTCATAAATTTTGGCATCAATGAACACTTGCTTGGGCACCATATCAAGGGACCTGATGGTTTCCTGGATCGTCTCATAGTCTTGGGGGCTGCTCTGGACAATAATCGAATTGGTGATTTCATCAGCCACAATCTTGATTTCACCACGAAGCAACCTGGAACGCGTCCTTGTAAACTCACCTCCGGCCGTGCCGGGGAGTGCAGGCATTCCTGAAGGAGCCGAAGCCGCTGCCGTAGCTTCACCGATTTCAGACTCTGCCGCGTAAATCTGACTCAACATGCTCGCAATGTTTTTGGCAAGCCCATTCTGAACTTTATAAACATAGTTTTTGACGCTCAAATTTTCGCCAGGCAGATCGAGCTTTTGAATCCATTTCTCTACTTCCACAAATGAAGTGGGACTAGGACTGACAACCAGAATGGCATTAATCCGGTCAATTGGAACGAACCGAATGGCAGACTCCTTTTGCGACAGAGCGTAGGCAGCGAAGATCCTCTCGAGATCGGATACCAATGATTTAGCCCGGTTGTTCTTTACGGGATATAACTGGACCCGCTTATTCTGGAATACATCTGCATCAAATATGTTGACCAATTCCAGCAACCGCTTCAAATTCATGGCGGTCTCGGTAATGATCAGGATGTTTCCTCCTTCATGGACCACCATACTTCCGCCATCCGAAAGGTAAGGCTCCAAAACCTTCGCCATGTCTTTAGCAGACACGAAACGCATGGGCAACACTTGCATGATTCTGTCGGCCTCACCGGCGCGAATATCGGGCTGGCTGTCGGTGCGGATGGGTACAGGAAGTTGCTTGATATCGCTGCGAGGCACAATTTGATAAAAATTGGCCGTTTTAACAATCGCCGCTCCGTTCAGCCTCAAGATCGTCTCGAGCAGTGGAATTAAATCTTCCCGCTTGACTTCTCCCATCGTGCTGATCGTGGCCACTCCCTTCACTTTAGGGTCAACAACATAATTGATCTTTAGTTCGTTCCCAATAATGTTGATGACTTGATTAAGATCAGCCTGGAACAGTTGCAGCTTCACGTTGGACGGAGTTCCCGAGACCTCTGCAGGTACCGGAGGATTCGGGGTGCTCGTCGGGATTGGAGAGGGAGCAGGAGGACTGACCTGGGCGCCGGGGGCGGCTCCTGTGGCCGGAGGAGGAGTCTGAACTGCAGATGGCGCAGAGAGAGTGTCTGAAGTCGGCGGTGCAGTCTCTGGAACTTGCCCCCCTTGGACAGGCCCCTGCCCCGCCTTCTTCAATACCTTCATGGGACCATAAGGTGTCTTGATCTCGATGACCTCATTCTGTTCTTTTTGTGGCACGTCGCCGCCTGAAGACTTTGGCGGGAGCGTCTGATTCTCGGCCGGAGTTGTCTCTGCCTTTTTTTTCTCCTGAGTGGCCGACTCCTGGCCTTGTAACAAGGGCTGGACACAGAGCTGTAGAGAAATGAGAAGAGTTAACCATGTATATCTATAGCGTGACGGATATTTGTTCATCGGGTTCACTGTTTCCTGAAAAGAAATTATTGAATATCAGTTGCTGACCTTTGCTATTTCTCCAATGACGTTTCCTGAATACGGTGACGTTTCTTAGGATAGGCGCCGCGTGGGGTCACGTGGCCTACAAATCAGCCGAACGCCGGTTTTCGAGAAACTGCTGAGTTGATTGCGACGGACCGCCGAGTCGTCCGCGGCGAGCGCGCCCTACCAGAAATTCCTCAACACATAAAGCACAACAGGAGATCTTCATTTATCCCTCGTATAAATCGTAAATGGACCGAAGGGCGAAGGAATACTTCTCTTCACCTTGCCGTTGACAACGGTTCCCACCGGAACCTGGTCATGGGCGGCTGGGATGTACGGATTAGGAACATTCCCCGCAGGTAGACGGTTCGACTCCGCGCTTTGATCGAGGGTAGTGACTTTAGCCGTGTTTGCAGAGCCTGCGGCAGGCTGAGTGGGGGCCGCAACAGCCAGATCCCGAGCTACCAGTTTGGATGGCTCGCTAAGGGGAATCTCAAGCTCCTTTCCACCGACGCTCATCGTCACCTTCTGGTCAAGGAATTTCACCAGGGTGTATCCATCGATGGTGTCCCCAATCTTGAGTTGCCTATAGTCCCGGCTATCCTTGGCATCGGCAGGCAGCATTAGTGCCAAATCTCTCCCGCCAAATCCCAAAATCCCAGTGAGAATCGGCTTGGGTTTGTTGACGACAGAAGGCTGCGGGTCCACAGGAATGGCATTATTTCTGTCTAGCGCGAATAGGTTGTTGTCGACGATAGCCACATAGCTAGTCACAGGAATAGGTTTCGCGGCTGAATTCTGAGCCACTGAAGTGCCATCGGGTTTAGGGTTGAGAATCGACAGATTATGGCTTGCCCAGAATTGAATCCTCTGGCTGTTCAAATGGAGAAACATCAATAGGGCTGTTCCAACCAGCAATAAATTGAGGAGTATTAAATTTCTTTTCTTAGTCATGAAAGAGTTCCCATAATATCCAACTTCAAAAATGGCGGGTTTCCCCCTAGTAGTCATCAACTATAAGTGGGGCTACTAAACACAGACGGTGGCTAGGCCGGTTTCACGATATTTCCCTTCAGCCCCCACTCCCCAGCCCCTCTACCCCCGCTCTGGGCGCGGGCTTTAGATCCTCAAACAAACCTGCGGTGGAGAGGGGTTCAATGTATCGGACCCCGACCCAGGGCAGCGGTCGCGAGTGACCGCCGTCACTTGCTCCCTTGCCATGGGCTAAAATCTTTCGCCCCTCCGGGGCTGAAAAGGCCGTCCCCGTGCAACTTTCCTTACTAACTTCTCTGTCCAGCACCAAAAACCTTCTATCTAATTTCACGTTAGGCCTCTTCTCATGATTTCTTCGCTGGCAGAGCGCTGTCCGGCTGCGCCCGTTTTAACCCCGAGATCATTAAGCTGGCCGATACTTGTTTGTTCTTCAGATTGTTTGTTTCCATCGGCAAAATTCTCAGCTCCTCAATGAAAATTATTTGGGGAGTCGTTTCAAGCCCGGTCAGCAATGCGACCACCTGGTCCAGGTTTCCTGTCATCTCAATATGCGTCGAGACCTTGCTATACTCAGGACTGACGTTTTTGACGGGTAATAGGTCACTGCGACGAAAATTGAGCCCCTTGGCCCGAACCATCTCTTTGACTAATCCCTGCAATTCGGCATTAGCCAGGGCATCAATGTTGTTTTCGAGAAGACCCATCTCCGCGGAAGCCACCTGTCGCTGTGTCTCTTCAAAAGCGGCCTTTACAGAATCCTGTCCGCGCAGGAGGCGTCGATAATTGGTTACGCGCTTGCCATAGATCGCGATCTTTTCGGTCATTGCAGAAGAAGAATCCAAGTAGGGAAACAAGAATGAATTCGCCACGTAATAGACCAGAGCACTGGTGAGGGCCACGGCAACCAGCCATTTTTCTCTTTTGGATACCTTAAAGCTCTGCATGTATCTCAATAACTCCATCATAGCCCCGCTTCATCGAACAGCTCTAAGAAACGCTCCGAATCCATCTTCGTCCGGTTACTTATTCTGGTTAATGGCCGCCCCCAAGTTCTTCTCCGCGGAGGAAGCAGCGGGACTCGGAACCGGCGAGGCCTGCGGCGAAGCCTCGACTTGCATTCGGATTCTAAATTGTTCTTTTCCACCACTGTCTCGAGTGATTGGAGCAGCAAATTCTGCATTCTTGAAATAGGGCGAATTATCCAGGATTTTAGGCAGAGTTGCTGCGTCTTCTGATGCTCCACTAATCTCAATGAGTTGATCCTTGATACTGAACTGTAAGACATAACTATTTTTTGGTAACACGACTGAAAGCTCATTTAAGGCGCCCAGAACCAAGCTGTTGGACTTCCGGAAATTTGACAAAAGCTCGCTGCGCCGTTGCAGATCAGCCAACTGGGACTCCACCGACCGAATCTTCTTCACTTCCGGTTCCAGCCGGGAAACCTCCTGTCCAAGTTGCCTGGCATAGATGCGTTGTTGCACGGTCCCGCGCAAGCCGATACACAGCAACAGGACCAAGTTGAGTCCTAACAAAGCGTAGGCCGAGGTCCAGACCCAACGAGACTTTTGGGGGCGCTCTTCGGGTGGCAAGAGGTTGACAGGAATAGGATTCTTTCTTTCGAGTCCAGATAGGGCCGCCGTGATGGGGAGGAAATAATCAGTTAGCTTCAGGCCTTCGAGTTTTATGCTGCGCAAATCGAAACCTAGGGTGGCTGAACTCGAAATCCGATGCATCTTCAATCTTCCCTCCGAAGTCTCGACCTCCCGCAATTCATCTGTGCGGCCGATGATGAAGATATCCAGCAAAACCCCATCCGGAACCTGAGCTTGCTCTCGAAAAGCTTCAACTTCTGCCTTGATACTTTCGACGAGGTCCTCGTCGGTTGAAAATTGAATCGTACGTGATTGATGAAAGGATCGGTTCACAAAGCCGACCAGTTCTGCCTGTTGTTCGTTCACGTACACGAGTACCGCATTTGAAGGTGGAAACCGCCGCGGCAGGAGAAGATAGTAATTGCTGATAACCACATTTGAAGGAATGATCCGGTCCACTTTCAGACCAACCGCCCTGCAAGCACCCAACGCTTTCTCCAACACAGATCTTAAGACCACAAAAATAGTGACCCCAAAGGTCTTCGCATCCGCCTTTCTTTTTGTGGCAAAGAAGTCGTAAGTTACGCCAGCCTCATCTGAGGGGAGCAGCCCAGTCAATTGGTATTCGACAACCTTAGCTAAGTTGGATTCTGCCTCGGTTGGCAGTTTGATTTGCCGCACGATTACTTCGCTTCTGGGAATCACCAAGACAGAACGGCAACCCATAGCTTTGTTCTTTTGAAGGTACTCGAGAAATTTGCATTTGAATCTCAGATGGGGGCTTTTCGGCGAACTTGTCGATCGAAACACCCTCGATCAATGTGATCTTCTTGAATCGGCGGGACAACAAGGCCAATCGGAGTGTCTCTCCGTCAATAAATATGCCCAAACTGTGTTTGCTCATGACCATTGTCTTGTGAAAATCGCCGTTCTCGTTCGTATCCCTGTACTCATCCTAAGTTGCAATCAATATGGATACATGAAATCGAGCTAGCCCCTCACCGCCGGCCCTCTCCCCTGGGGAGAGAGGGTGGTCCGCCAGATGGCGGATCGGGTGAGGGGTGGATTTGCGTTTCTAAAAGCGTGCCCTGACTTGATACTCCCAATGACTAATACACGAATTGGGAAAGAGATATTCACTGGGCAACCTCATTAATCTCAGGCAGCTGGCTCCATTTCAGAACCCGTTCAGCCGGCCAATACTCGTCGTACCAAATGAGTCTTTCATGCTGTGACTTAAGCGTATCATCAAGTTTGACCACCGCTTTGACGCTTCGGTGAACTCTCGAATTTCTCAAAAAAGCCGTAGCAACGATACTGTAGGTTCCCGAGATGGTGCTTGAGAGCAGAGGCACTGTCTCTCCCGGTACCGAGGCAGTAATCCGCTGAGACAAGTCGCTCATGCTCTTGATGTCTCCTTTTTCTCTGGCGTGCACGATGGAGTTTGCGATATCCATATCCATCCCCGGGAGTGCAGCAATGGCTTCGGGTTCCGCGTAGTTCAGGTTGATCTGGGGCGTGCCTGTATAAACGGTGACATACTCTGCCAATCCCCTCCCCAATCCAGCATGACCGTTTAGATTTCTTCGCGGGTCTCCGTATAAAATCTCTCGGGTCATTCCTTCGACCAACAAGAGTTCTTCCACGGAACGAAACTGCCGGCTTTTCTCCGCTGCACCCCCAGGAGAATTTTCTTTCCCTTGCCATTTCAAAACGGCTTTTGCCTGGAGAGCGCTAAGACGTGGGTCTACTCCAATGTTTCTCAAAAGTCTTTCCAGGCTTGGTTCACTCAAATAATTCAGGTCCAGTTTTCCCGCTTCATCTAAAACAGCTACATGGCAGTAAATCTCCGGGCTATGCATCCAGTAATGATTCATACCGTCTGAATATGAAAAAAGTTTCTTTTGCTTCTCTTTGTCAGGCTCGGGATAGGCCAATCGATAGATAACGGTTTCGAGAGCACCTCGTGCATAAAAATAGGCTTTCTCGCTTTCCTCTGTGGCTACAGCCATACTCATTTCTGTTCTTACCGTAGATGCCAGGTTCAGAGCCAGCAGAGACAGGGCAGCGAGCACCCAGAGGAGGGTAATGAGCACAAATCCATGTTCTCGACCAAACTTTTCATCACTCTGGTTCCTCACTTGGATTACTGTCTCCTTTTAAAAGCCCTTACAGAACTGATGAAAAAGCCAATGCGTCTGGTCTTCTTCGCTTCCACTTCGCCTACTGCACCAAATACACCTGAACTGGGACCGTAATGGAGAGATCCCGGGTCCCAAGCAATCCGGGCTCATTCCAACGAAATCTGATCCCAACGCCTTCCGGCAACGAGTCTCTTGCTAGACCCGGAGCGGTTGAGATTCGTGACTCTGGCCTGATGTAGCTGAATTGAATAGCTCTCAAGATCTTCGATAAGGTAGCGAGAATTTGACCGGAAAGAGAATTCCCGAAATGCAACCACCGGAAAATTGTTATCGCCTAATGAAATGTCATGAATCAGCGACCGGGCGATCGTTGACATCATCAGGTAATGTTGTTTCGTTGAGGACTAACGCTTTTTTAGTGTGGTCACCCTGTTTTGAGCTGGACACAAAGTATTCTACGAGGTGAAGCCCTCCGGCACCCCTCGATTGAGAAGAAAACGTGGTCACAAAGCGCATCCCCGATTCTGCCCCTTGAAAAATGAGCACTTTAGCAGTTGAATCTTTGAATTTCTGCGGAGAGATATAGGTGACCATTGAGCCTAGTTGCCGGTTTAGTAAGTCGAAGGTTGCCTGGGTTGTTCTGATGCGCTCCATGCCGGTTTCACCTTTTGCCCAGGCATTAATTCCAATTCGAAAGCCAAAGAGTATAGCCAACATCAAAAAACCGACGATGGTCATGCTGACGAGCAGCTCGATGAGGGTAAAACCCGAATTCAGCCTGATTCCCCCCCCAGGTGTAATAAATTTGGTTACGGTTTCTTTGAGAACCATGTAAATGTCTCTAACGAGTACTCATTTTGTTGTTGAGACACACCCTGCCAGAAGACCGACCAGACGAATCATCGCTATGGCATAATCGCGAGGACTGTTCAGAGTTCCTCCAAAGCGGACCGGCTCAATTTGGAATCTCCACGAGTATTTGTCGTCAAACCGGCCTGCCGACACGGCCGGGATTTTCCCTTGATTGACACTAAGCACTAACTCATTCAGCTTCATCTGTCCTAATCTTGTGAGCTTTTCACGTTCTTCGATGCGCCCGATGTTTTTCAGCGAAGTGGACATCAGACTGAAGAGCGTTGCATAAACAATACCCACGATAGTAATCGCGACGAGCACTTCCATCAGACTAAATCCCTGGTCACTTCGCCCTGCAGCAGTCTCTCGACTCATCGTATTTCCTACCTGCTTAGCCCTCGGTCTCCGAGGGGATCTGTTCAATTCGTGGGGAACCGGTCAATACATCTTGAAACACTTTTACCTGTAAGCCTCGTTCAGTGCTAATCACTACTTGAAAACTGTCACTGAGACCGTTTGGCATAAAGAAATAAGTTGAGCTCTTCTGCTTCTCTGGCGTCTCTTGCTCTTTAAGAAGCGAAGCTCTGATAATGGAAATCCCGGCTGGCATGGTGATGACCTTTTTGTATTTCAAGTCTTGACTCGCCAACTCAATTTCGTTTTTTTCCGAATCAATCCGAATCCAATAAAGCTGTTGCTCGCGAATCGCCTTCCATCGAGCAAAACGCATGGTGGCAGCAATCTCACGCGAAGTCGTCTTGAGCTTTACGGCTGATAAGCCACGCCCAATCGATGGAAACGTTACCGACATCAAAATCGCAATCAGCACCAGCACAACCAGGAGTTCAACTAGCGTGAATCCAGCTTCCAAGATTACAGGCTGTCTTGAACGCCTTGATGACTGAAATGCTTTAGTATTTTGCTTACTTCCAGCTATACACATCCTCATTCTCACCCTCTCCGCCTTCTTTGCCGTCAGCCCCCTTAGAAATAATGTCCGGCTCATCTCCATGCTCGCCGGGGAATTTATATACATAAGGATTCCCCCACGGGTCCAATGGGATCTCTTTGGGCAGATAGGGTCCGTCCCAGTGGTTAGCGGAAATGGGCTTGACCCTTAAAGCTTGCAACCCTTCCTCAGTTGTGGGAAACGTGCCAACATCCAGTTTGTAAGCTCCCAAGGCCGTTTGAAAACTAGCGATCTGGGCCTTGGTGGCTGTGACCTTGCTCTTGCCTACATTCTTGAAGAGCCGAGGCATGACGAGTGCTCCCAGCAAACCGATAATGATCATCACGACCAGTAGTTCAATGAGGGTGAAACCTTTTGTTGCTTTGCGATGATTAGGATCTTCTTTAATTCCTTGCGTGTTCATCGAGTCTCCTTCAATAAGTGTCTTTTTGCTCTCCATGAGCCGACGAATGCTCGGGCTATGAAGGCAAATCATTAATACTCGTGATTGCCATCAATATGGAGATTACAATGATCCCAACAAGGATTCCCATAACCAAAATCATGGCTGGTTCAAACAAGGCAATCAGATTCTTGATTGATGACCGGACTTCCTTGTCGTAGACCTTGGCAAGCTCCAAGAACATCGCATCTAAACGCCCCGTTTCCTCTCCGACCTCAACCAGGTGAACAGCCAGGGGTGGGAATATCTTGGATTTTTCCATGGGCCTGGCGACGCCCTCCCCTCTTTTGACACCTTCGGCGATATTTGCAATCGATCCGGCAATCACTGAGTTGTTCGTGATATCTTTAACGATATTGAGAGACTGAACTAATGGCACCGAGTTGTGGACCAAGGTCCCCAGTGTCCGGGAGATACGCCCCACTTCAATTTTGCAGAGCACATCTCCAAGCAGAAAAACCTTGAGTTTAAAACTGTCCCAAGTCCACCGTCCCCGCTCTGTCGCCACAAAACGATTAAAAGCGATCAATAGACCAGCGAATACTGCTCCAACCAACCACCAATATGATTTGGAGAACTCACTGATCGAAAGCAGGATCTGGGTCGGAAGTGGCAAAGATTGCCCCGCATCGGAAAAAACCTGGGCAAATTTCGGGATAACAAAGTTCAAAAGAACGACGATCGAGGCTAGTCCCACCGCCGCCAAAAGAGCTGGGTAAATCAGAGAGGAGATCAAATAACTTTTGAGCTCGTCAGCCGACTGTTGAAACTCTACCAAACGATCCAATACCAGAGGCAAAGAGCCACTGGCTTCCCCGGCGCGGACCATGTTGATGTACAATTTTGAGAAGACTTCAGGATGTGTGGACAGACTATCTGCAAACGTCTTGCCTTGCTTTATTCCCTGGAGAATTTCTTCCACCAAGGTTTGCAGGGCTGCCCCTTGAGACAGACTCTTGCAGATCGTCAAGCTCCGATCCAGCGGCAGCCCGGCATTGACGAGCGTAGACAACTCCTGGGTGAAGAACATGATCTCTTTGGATCCTACCTTGCGCGACATCCAGTTAAGATTCAGCTTCAATGCGGATGAAGCCTGGCGGTGGGCAATCTGGATCGGGGTCAACCCCATCTCTTGCAGTCGAAGGGCAACTACTTTGTCGTCGCTCCCCTCGAAGCTGCCATTAATTAGATTCCCGTCCTTCGCTACAGCCTTGTAAAAAAAAGTAGGCATAATCGATTTCCTAAAACCGCAGTGTGCTAGACATCTTGAGTGACCCTCATGACTTCTTCCACAGTGGTGACACCGGCTAGCACTTTCTCTACGCCGTCTTCCCGCAAGGATCTCATCCCTTGGCTATGCGCATAATTTGCAATAATGTTCGAGGGCTCATTGGCCACTATCATGCGTCGAATCTCATCATCTGGGATCATCAATTCAAATATTCCCTGCCGGGTTTCATAACCGGTGAAACCACACGACTCGCAACCTTCCCCACGGTAGAGGGTCAATGATGAGGCTCGGTTCGCCTCGAATCCTAATGACTGAAGAACTTCCGGTTCAGCGGTATAGGCGAACTTGCATTGTTTGCAGATGATCCGGACAAGCCGCTGAGCGAGAACTCCAATGAGGCAGGATGCCAGGAGATAATTTTCGGCCCCCATGTCCACCAGGCGTGAGATGGCACTGGGTGCGTCATTGGTATGCAAGGTACTGAAGACCAGGTGGCCAGTCAACGCTGAACGAATTGCGATTTCCGCGGTCTCCAAATCACGAATTTCCCCAACCATGATGACGTCAGGGTCCTGCCGCACGATGTGGCGCAATCCGGATGCAAAAGTTAGGCCAATTTGGGTATTGACGTGAATCTGATTAATTCCATCCATCTGGTATTCAACCGGATCTTCAATAGTGATGATCTTCTTGTCCGGTAGATTAATCCGCTTCATGGCACTATAAAGCGTAGTGGACTTCCCACTACCGGTAGGACCCGTAACGAGTAGAATCCCGTGCGGCAGCGAAGTCAATTCCTCAATCTTTCGGAGAAGATCCTCGGGGAATCCCAGCTTTCTCAACTCAAATGCGCTGGTGTCGCTCTTGTCGAGGATTCTCATCACGACGCTTTCGCCATAGAGCGTCGGGAGAGTCGACACTCGGAGGTCGATTTCCTTTCCAAGCACCTTCAGCTTGATGCGTCCATCCTGGGGAAGTCTTCTTTCTGCGATATTCAGCTTGGCCATGAGCTTCAGGCGGGAAATGATGGCTGCCTTCATGGAGATGGGGGGAGATTCCACATTCTGGAGTATCCCATCAATTCGGTATCGGATTCGAAACTCTTTTTCAAATGGTTCAATATGAATATCGCTGGCACGACGCTCAACTGCCCGGGAAATGATTACGTTGACGAGTCGGATAACCGGAGCTTCCGAGGCCATGTCGCGAAGATGCTCAATGTTCTCATCGCCGCCTGCATAGTCAACGCCAGTTAGCTCAGCATCTCCATCCACAGTTCGAGACGTGTTTCCGTTTCCAGCGCCATAAAACCGGTCCAGCGTATCAACGATCTCGTTTTCCAGCCCGAAACGGACCTTGACCTCGTAGCCACTAAATAGACGAACCGATTCCAGGGTCTCAGTGTCTGAGGGATCGGCCATAGCGAGAGTCAAGCAATTTCCTTCCAGATCCAGGGGAAGGAGTTTGCATTGCTTCATGAATTTGTACGATAGGGTTTGAACTTCAATCGGCACAGCCGGAAATTCTGCAGCCGTAATCAAAGGAGCTCGTTGCTGGTCGCTAATCGCTTGAACCAAATCGCGTTCGGCTAGGTAGCCCAGGTCGAGTAGAATCCGGCCGATCTTTTCTTTCCGCTCCCGCTGTAAAGTAAGGCCATCGCGGAGCTCCTGGGAAGAAATCAGGTTGCGCTCCACCAAGATCTGGCCAATGAGTTTCCTAACCAATGAATCTCCTGAGCTTGGTTGAGATTGGGACTAACATGCCATCAATACTGGATGATCCGGATATTCTGTTTCAAATCTTCCATAGAAATCTTGCGTTCCTGGTATTGCTGCAAGACATATCTCTTCACATTCAAAACGATCTGCGATGGGGAGGGCCTTGTCCTATCTCCGCTGCCACTGAATAAGTACACAACGACAGTCAGGTTTTCTCCCGGTTTTAACTGGTTTATTGAATTGCCATGTTCTGCGATGGCCTTGATAATCAACCCCTTGACATTTTGAATTCGGTTCATCATCTTTTCATAGGCCTCGTCGAGTTCCTTTTGACTATGAGGTTTCACATCGAAAGGAGAGAGCTGGCGAATCAGGTAAGCATTGACCTCCAAGTTAAACACTGCTCCATAGTCCGGAAGGTAAGTGCCTCGGGTCGACCCCAAAACGGGAAAAGGGCCTTGAAGATTCTCTTTGATTGTCGTGTCAATGACTCCCTGAAACACGGCCAACTCTTTCTTAAGACCGGCAAGGTCAAGGCCAGCGCTCGCGGAAGGCGTATCGGCGCCCTGGGCTCTAAGTAAGTTTCCAAGCGCAAGAACAAGAGTTAAGGTAATACAGGTAACAATTCTTTTTTGGGTGTGCATCTTGTTTTTCATCCTTTTGAGAAATGGGTCAATCGTTAATGGGTTGAAGAAGCTTTCACATAAACTTCGCGTGCCAATGATTCAAGATACGACGCGTTTCTTGCCGCCGCTTTCCAAACTTCTCCCTGAGTCATCTCGAGATATTTCAGTCCCTGGGATACTTTTTGCATGTCCTCCGTTCTATTCGTGTTAATCTCCGTCTTGGCCTCAAGCAGCAACTTTTCAAATTTCGAATTCTGGCGCTGCTCGCTCTGCGCCAGCACATTCTCCATCAATTTCTCCAGATCGGAGCGGCTCAACGCCGCGGGCACCGCCGCAACTTGCTGGTTTGCCTCGAAATGAGGGCTCAACAAAGAGCGGGACGAGTTAAAGGAAACCCTGAACTGACCTTCTTTGAATTCGATTTCAGTTCTCAACATCGCTAAGGTGCCAATACAAAGAATGAAGCAAATCGTGGCCACGGCGCTGACAATCACTCCTCGAGGCCAAAAACGAGGCGAAAAAACATCGACGAATTGTCTCCAGGATGAACGAGGAGTTTCGAAAATCAGGCTGCTGGGAATCTCCTCGTCTGGCCAACCATTGCGAAGGAGCGACGGGATCCCCGAGAGCGAAATCAGCTCCTGACGACAGTTCTCGCAAATCTTCAAATGTGCCGCAAGCTCCGTGGATTGTTCTTTGGTAATTTCTTTTCCTAGATAGTCTGGGAATAATTCATATGACTGTTGGCAATTCATGTTGTCCCCCGAGGTCGATCAGTGAGTGACTTTCTGAGTTCCTTTAACCCGAGATAAAAGCGGGATTTGACCGTGCTAACGGGGCATTCCGCAATCTCGGCAATTTCTGAAAACTTCATCCCTTCGTAGATCTTTAATACTACAGTTTCTCGCTGTTCTGCTTGCAAGGCATCCAGAGCCCTAGCAAGGATCAATCGGAGCTCGTTTTGTTCAAAGCGATGGCCACGTTCGATCGAAACAGCTACATGATCGGAGAGCAGATCCGCTATCGAGGGCTGCCCATCGATGTCGTTCGTCAATGATTCGGTAAGACCCGATGGATTTGAGCGAAAATGGCTGATCCAACAGTTCCGCGCGATCCGAAATAGCCATTGAGAAAATTTATCTGGATCTTTGAGCTGCTGGATTTGCTCGAAGGCTCGAGTAAAGCCTTCCTGAGCAATATCCAGGGCCTCTTCGTGGTTCCCGGTCAACCGAAGGGCGAAATTGAAGAGTCTCTTCTCCCAACGGCGCACCAACAAGTTGAAGGCTTCCGCTTCACCAGCTAGAACCTTCTGGACAAGATCTTTATCCGACAACCAGATAAGTCCCAATTTCTCTCCTTCTCTTCTTGACGCAAAAGAAGTCCAAAAAGTCTTAAAGGCCTTGGTTTCTTTTCTGCTTTTTCATTTCTTGATAGACTGGCTGGCCTGTTTGTATGGGCGACCGGCGAGGTAGAGTTGAAGCCGACTTTGAATCTCATCGGAAAGGTCTTTCCTACCCGAAGTTAAGGCCTCTGCAGCTGCTCTGCGCGCCACCTGAGCCGCCTCTTTATACCGGCCAGTAGCCGCGTAGGATACCGCCACCGTATCCAAGTATTCAGCAGTGGGCTGTTTGGCCAAAACCAAAGCCTTCTGTGCAAGTTGTAGGGACTCTTCAGCTTGGCCGTTGCCATCGAGATCACTCCCTGTCGCCAAAATCCAGGCGAGTTTCTGCATTGCGTCAGGCCAATTAGGTCTTATTCGCAAAGCGGCTTGATACGAATTGATTGCATCCGATATTCGATTCTCTCGCTCCAAGGCAACTGCTCGGTAAAAATAAGCTTCAGGGTATTCGGGTCGAAGCCTAACAGCCTCGGTAAATTGTGCCTGCGCCTCGTCACTTCTTTGTACAAGTAGAAGTGCTCGGCCCAGGCTATAGTGCGTGCTTGCAACTCCCGGCTCTAGACGGATTGATTCGGTGAGATGGCTGATTGCTTCCTCATACTTACCTTGACGGAGAAGCGCCAATCCCAAGTTATTCTGTGCGTCTCGATAGTCCGGCTTGAGCCGCACTGCTTCAGAGAATTCTTTCAGGGAGCTTTCCACTTTGTCTTGAATGAGGTATAACCCTCCCAAGTTATTGCGTGCCTCGGCATATTCCGGCTTCAATTGGAGTGCGCGATTGTACTGCTCCAATGCCAGGTCAAATTTCCCCTGTTGAGCAAACATTGCGCCTAAATTGTTATGCGCCTCGGCATAGTCCGGGTCCAGTTGGAGTGCCCGACTGTAATGTTGCAATGCCACGTCGAATTTTCCCTGTTGGGAATGGACTTTACCTAGACCGTTGTGAGCATCAGCTAGAGAGGGGTTGATTCGAAGTGCTTCTAAAAAATGGGAGGTGGCCTCATTTTGCCGTCCTAATGCATCCAGGGTGAGGCCCAGATTGTTATGCGCCTCGGCATAGTCCGGTGCAATTCTTAAGGCTTGCTCGTACCAAGCCCGTGCCTCTTCATTTTTTCCTTCGTTATACAGGTAATGGCCAAGAACATAGGGTGCACGGGGGTTCATTGGTCGCTGCTGAACGACTTTCTTCCACATTGAGACTGCATACTTGTAATCTTCGTTCCTCAAAATCGTTCTCCAGGTTAAACCTGCGACGACAATAAACATGGTAATTTCGCATAAGAAGTACGAACGGCTTGAATTTTTTCTTGAGGAGGCCCAATTTCTCAATAACGCAAAGGCTCCCAGCACTATTATCACTAAGATTGAAACAGACGGAAGATACATTCGGTGTTCGGCAGCCAGATCGTTTAATGGCATTACACTGGAAGTGGGCGCGAGAATGAGGAAGAACCATGCACCTAAGAACCCTATCGCAGGAGCGGATTTCAAGGCCCAAGCCGTGGCCACTATAAGACCGATAATTATAAGTGCATAAGCAAGGATCTCCTGGGAGCCCTTGACCACAGGCCAGTAGTAATCCAGGCAAAGATCCTGAGGCCATAAGACCAAGCGAAGGTAATGGACAATCACCTGGGGTTGAGTGAGTGCGTACTCCATCGCACTCACGTGTTTGAGCTTGAAACCGGCGCTTCTTACTTTGGGGAATATGACAAAAGTTGTTACTAATACGAGCCATGTCGAAGCCAGTCCAATGTAGAGCCATAGACGGCTCTTGAACGCAT
This sequence comes from uncultured Acidimicrobiia bacterium, assembly GCA_963810905.1. Lineage (GTDB taxonomy): Bacteria > Acidobacteriota > Terriglobia > Versatilivoradales > Versatilivoraceae > CAWBAT01. The sequence goes on from CAWEPG010000003.1 coordinate 457,522, forward strand.
TACGAAAGGAACCAGTTAAGAAAGTACGGTCATAGAGCAACACGAGCAGAGGGGTTGCTACCATATTTTGCTTGGTTCCCATACCAAGCGCACAGGCCAGCACAGCGAACCCGTAGTAAATCGACTTATATTTGGATGAGTTTCCCCGTTCTACAGCATAGATCGTTAGCAAAAGGAACAGACTCATCAAGGATTCGTTCCTTTGAGTAATATAAGTAACCGATTCAGTATTCAAAGGGTGGGCGACCCAGCACAGGGCAATAGTTAGGGATAGAAAAATAGCTACGTGGGTCAAAAATTTTACCCGCCCCATTACTCTCCGAACCAGGTCAAATAGGACACAGGCATTCAGAAGGTGAATCGCCAAGTTGAAAACGTGGTAATTGAGGGTGTTTAGCCCACCTATGTAGTAATTCAGGGCCAGGGAGAGACCCATGACAGGCCTTGTTCCTGCTCCCCATATGAAAATCGGGTCCCAGGGAGGCCAGAGGCGCCGGATGTACTTGTTATCTACTATAGTCGCCAAATCGTCGAAAACGAATTCTCCGGTAAGACTATTCGCATAGGCAATTAGGCTCACAAAGAGAATCGAGCTATAGGCAAATAGATTCCAACTCGGCTTTTCATGGGGGAAAGGGGAGGAATTTGGCGACACGGATTCTGGTATGGCTTTCCCTTTATGTTTGACTTTTGAAGAAACCGTTTTGTGAATCATGTCCAGTCCTCAGGAGCAGACGGAGCGACGTCGAATAGTCAGCGCAATAACCCTTTTGGTCTTACCTTGCGCCCTCTCATGGAGAAAGGATCTAGCTGCTTAGGAACGGGGTATCACGGGGGGAGTCTGCGGCATTGTGTTCGCCCGCTCATTATGCCCAGAGGCGTCCACGCTTGTCTGCCTCAGAGGCTCCAGGAATATTTGCTCTAACATTTCAACCCGACTTTCGAGCAATGCAATCTCCTGCGTCAAGCGAGTGTTCCGTCGCTGATGCCATGTGAGGGAGACAGAAACTGAGAAGGAAAAGATGTAAATGGCAGCCAAGGCCACAAATAAAACTGCCGCCGAATAACTCAGATGGGATTTATTTGCAAAAGACATGACGAGATTAGGAAACAAACCACAAACCAGCAGTATGAAGGCAAGGATCGTCCACAAAATGGCGTGTTTTTCACTTAAGTCTCTACTCCGAACCCAGTAAATTGTCAGGGAAAAGACCGCAACCCCTCCCACAAACATCAAGGTTTCAGCGTTCAAATCTCATCAACTCCTTTATCCTAAGTCGATCAACAAGGATAGCCATTGAAACCATTATCATATATTCAAAAGCTTTGAAGTATCGAATGGAAGAGACCCCCCCCTGCCTTTCGTGCATCTTGACGGGGATCTCTCCGATCCTCAGCTTGTTGCGCGCGCACCAGAAGAGGGAGACGGGTTCGGGAAAATCTTCGGGATAATTGTCGGCAAATTGTTCCCAAACAAGGGGTCCTGCACAACGAAAGCCACTGGTCGGATCTGTGACTTTCACCCCCGAAAGCAATTGAATTAATAAGGAGCAGAACCCTATACCCATCCGCCTTCGAATCGTTGATTGAAAATTGCCCTCCCTCGGGTATAGGAAACGCGACCCGATGCACAAATCGAGTTTGTTCGTCTCACACTGAGAGACGAGAGATTCAACATACTCTGGGTCATGTTGTCCGTCTGCATCGAACTGAATCACATAACGATAGGTCCCTCTCCTTTTGGCATAAATATATCCCGTTTGAACGGCTACTCCAATCCCTCCGTTAGAAATCATGCTGACAATCTGAACTTCCAATTTACTTTCCTTCTTTGCACTCCTAGCTCTCTTAACTGTTTTGTCAGGAGAGCCGTCGTCGACGATGAGGATTTCGTAATCGGAGGGCAGGCGCTGCAGACCTGCCACAGTCTTCTCCAAGGACTCCTCCTCGTTATATGCAGGGATAACTATCAAGTTTTTCATTGCACCAGCCCGCAAGATTTTAGTGTTTTCCTGAGAATGGAATCGGTGAGTTTCATGGGGATATGGCCCTGTCTCTACCTCTGTCTCGGGGCGATCGCCTTGAACTCAACCGTTATTTTAATAGAGAATTTCGATTTTTCCCATATTCAATTCCAAGGAGATGTGATCGACACGCAAGCATCCTGCTCAAAGCATTGTCATGATCCCTATGAAATGGTATTTTGCCCGTGTCTCTGAAAGCGAAATACGATCAACAGGACAGAGGGGATGGCACAAGTTACCATAATCGTGGTGAATCATAACGGAACTTTTTTGCTCGAGGACTGTTTGACGTCTATTAATAACCAAACCTACACCGACTACAAGGTTTTACTAGTCGATAACGGATCGACGGATGACTCAATCCGCTCCGCAAGCACGGATCTTGCCGAAAATCCATGTTATGTCTTTATGTGAGAACACCGGATGGGCAAAAGCAAATAACCTTGGAATTCGCAACACTGACAGCCAATTTATTGTCTTGCTGAATAACGATACACGTGCAGATCCCAATTTCCTTCTTGAATTAGTCCGGATAGTCGAAGGCAATCCCAGAGTAGGGATGGTCGCTCCAAAGATCCTCAATTTCTATAATCCTGAACTCATCGACTCAGTGGGGGGACTGGTCATTTGCCGTGACGGGATTGCACAGGGAAAGGGTAGAGGAGAAATCGACATTGGGCAATATGATCAATTACAAGGTGCCCTCATCCCTAGCGGATGCGCTGCTTTATATCGCAAGACAATGTTCGATGAAATAGGATTATTTGACGAAAGTTTTTTTGCCTATTGTGAGGACTCTGATCTGGCGTTACGCGGCTTATGGGCGGGATGGTTGGCCGTCGCAGCTCCTAAGGCCATTGTCTACCACAAGTACTCTGCAACTAGCGGGGGCTATTCCCCAACCAAGCTATATTTAGTCGAACGAAATCATTTCTATGTGGCAGTCAGGAACTTCCCGTTACGAATGATCCTATTACTCCCATTATGGACTGTCTATCGGTTTGCGCTAATGACCATAGCCATCATCGCCAATAGAGGCAAGAGTGTAGCGCTGCAAGGAGGCCGCTGGCCGGACCTACTCGCCGCCTTGTTGCGAGCGCAAATTCATGCGGCTTGTCGAGCCTGGCCCCAACTCCTGCACAGGAATAACATCCGCCGAATATCCAGCAAACAATTTACCCAAAGGGTAAGGGCCTATAGACTCTCAATGCGGCGAATGGTCTTCAATCGATGAAGCCTTTAGCGGGGCCTTATCCTTTCGGGAAACTTGAGTGAGAGTTTAGATGAGTAGAGGAGTCAATTCTTGCCGTTCTTTAGCAAAGTTGTTGGTCGTTTTTCACCATCCCTGCTTCGCGCAGTACGAAATAGTCTCTTAGACTTGCCGCGAATTCGTAAAGTCTTACCGCCCACCGGAAAGGTACTTGAGATTGGGTGCGGATATGGCCATGTACTTTCTCAGTTAGCAGAGGAAAGAGCCGACTTACAATTCCTAGGAATTGACAAGGATGCTGAAGCGATTGACTTTGCCCAAGAAAAGTGGAAATCACCTAACTTGAAATTCCATCAAGTATCACTCGAAGAGATCAAAGAGCACTTTGATTTGGTTTTAGTCCTGGATGTCATTCATCATCTGCCAGAAGGTGTTGAGACTCATATTTTCAAGGAGAGCCATCGCCTGCTTGAGGAGGATGGTCTGCTCTTCGTGAAGGATATTCCCCTTAAAAATTGCAGGATTGGAGTGTTCGTGGATAAGTATGTTTCAAGACAACCTCCGCTCGTCCGCACTGATGATCAGTTACAAAGTGCCCTGAAGTCATATTTCAAGCTAATCAGTTGGGAAACTCCAACCAGGCTGAAGATGGGGGAGCTTTATTTCTTGGCAGAAAAGCTCTAAGGCCTACTCAATACTCTTCGCGACTTCCCTCAATTGCGTCAGTGATGGTCAGCAACTCAAGAATTTTCAGTGAGTGCCCCATTAATGGGAACTTACAACATGCTAAGGAAGATCTATGATTTATGAATCGGTAAACATCCCACTTTGGCGCAATCTGAAAAACATTTCCGGCGCAAGAATCTTGGACATCGGTTGTGGAGCAGGCGCTTTAGGTGAATTACTGTCGAAGAATGGCAATTGCGTGGATGGAATTACCAATTCCCAGGAGGAGTTGGTCATGGCCTCCAAGAGACTGCACAAGGTGTTTCTTATCGATTTGAACCATCCCGTCAAGATTCGGAGTGAGATCGTTGAAACCTATCAGATAATTTTATTTGCCGGAGTTTTAGAACATTTGGTGCATCCAATAGAGACGCTTAAATTATTTGATCGAAACCTGGGTTCTCGTGGGCAAATCTACATCTCACTTCCTAACATTGCTTGTTTTTACGTTCGTATCGGTCTCCTCTTGGGGCGATTCGATCCCCTAGAAGAGGGTGGAATTCTGGATAAGACGCATTTGCATCACTACACATTGAAGACTGCCAAAGAGATGATTCAGAAGGCAGGGCTTCGAATTGAAAAAATTGATTTTATGCCAGGAATTTCTGTTTGGCTGTACCAGATGTTTCTTAAGAAGCGACCCCATACTCCAGGTGAAAAAATGGCAGATAGAAAAGACTTCCAGTTCTACGAGGGTTATCTGTACCCGGTAGAACGATTCGTTGCTTCCACTTGGAGTCGCCTGCTGGCTAACGAATTTCAATTCGTCTGCCGGCGGCAAAACGAATAAACCGACGAAGTCCTCAGTACTTGACTGATTACGTCACAAGCCTAGGGTTTTGCATTACTAAGAGATTTTGGGAAGTTAGGAGAAGGTATCGAATGGCAATCGAACAAGAACGCGTATCCGATGACGCCTTCATACCGAAATGGGTATGGCATGAACACTTGGCTCGATTTAATTTTGCAGCTGAGCGTGTAAAAGGGAAACGCGTAATTGATTGCGCTTGCGGCACAGGGTTTGGTTCCAGCCTGTTTCTGGGGGCCGGAGCAAGTTCAGTTTTAGCATTCGACGTTTCTGAACAAACAATTTCGAAAGCCATTCTCAAATATCAGGCATCCAATCTGAGGTTTCAGGTTAGCTCGGCTCTCAATCTTCCTGTACCAGACAAGTCTGCCGATATTTTCATTTCATTGGAGACCATTGAACATCTGGAAAAAGACCGCGAGTTTCTGACCGAAATCCATCGTGTCCTGGAACCGGGAGGCATCTTCATTTGTTCCACGCCGAATCGAACCGTAACCAATCCCGGGAAGGCGCTTGTCAATAGGCCATGGAACCCATTTCATATCCGGGAATATTCCGAAAAAGAATTCTTTGACTTGTTGAGGACCGAGTTTGAAAGTGTGATGATCTACGGACAAAACCCCAAGAAGAGGTGGAAAGTAAATCTCATGAAAAAGATCGGGAAAGTATTGCCTTTTCATGGGGCCGTGCGGATTAACCAGGCCTTAAAGCTCCCTCACATGGCCCTGGATAAGGTCGAGGACCATTTGGTATTAGATAGAAAGGGGGATCATGATTATGAGTATCTGGTGGCAGTTTGTCATTAGGGTAATCTAAGATCTCGGCTTGTTCTTTTTCAACCTTGAACAAAAAAGGGACCCGGCTGTAATCAGTAAAATAACAAATCGGAGTGGGGAAAAAAGGAACCTCACGACCCCCCAGTACCCGGTGTGAAGCGGCTTGAGGAATCCACGGACCCATGATTGTGGAAGCAGCGCACCCTCACGAGCTCTAGCTGAAACGATGGCCTTGAGATAGCTCGTATTCAGATACTCACAGTCCAGGTTTTCGTTGAAGATCAATAAACGTTTTCCCCCGCAGAGTAGTGCAAAGCACTTAGCTTTAGCACGTTCAGCATCCTTGCACCACAAAACCGCAACAACATCATATCTCTCTTTGCGAATTCGCCTCAAAAGCTCCAGCGCAGCCCGATATAGCTTGACGATTTGGAAACACCCAAACGTGTTGGATAGGCACTTTCTTTTCGTATTCCTGTATTTCTATGGATTTGCATAAAAGATCAATCTGAGGAGATCGAAACCCGACGCTCATTAGAATGCCGATTGCTTTTCTTACATTAGGAGGCGTCGAAGTGCAAACAAGGAGAACCTTTTCAGCCATTCCGGTTCTCCACTAGCTCGAGAAAGCGAGGACGGAGGACATTCCAGTCGAAATTTTCTCGAATCATTCTCCTGGCATTTCCCCCAAGTTGGGTTCTGAAGTGATGGATTAAGCAATAGCCGAGTGATCTGATCTGCGAATTCTTCAGCGGTCTCGGCCAGGAGCAGGTGTTCCCCTGGTTTGAAAGTAAAACCGGCTGCAGCAAGGCGCGTGGCAACTACCGCCTTCCCCATAGAAAAGGCCTCTAGAAGTTTGACCCGCATACCATTCCCCGACCGCAAAGGTGCGACGAAAATATCGGCCTGATCATAGACCGACCGGATATCCGGAAGATAACCCAAGAGATGAGTGCCCCCGCCGGCTTCTATTAAAGATCGATCAAATAAAGCTGTGTTGGCGCCTGCGACGCAAAAATTCGACATTGGACACATGCGATCGCAGCCGCGGCAGAATCTTTTGAACAAAAAACAAGACCGCCTCCCGATTGGGTGGATGCCGATAGTTGCCAACAAATAACAACCGGGGAATTAGGCTTGTTTCGGGTTGGGAGGATCTGAGGCCGGAAATAGTCACTATCCACTCCAATAGGAATCCATCTCAGTTTAGCGGGTGGGATAAAGGAACTAAGAAGGCTACGATCTTGCTCCGTCATACACACAATCCGGTCAAAACGACGGCACATTCGAATTTCATAGTTAAACTGGGATAACCATTCATAGAATTTGCCTATTTTCGCAGCGCAATGGGGTTCTGTTCGAGCCGCATTCCAAGAATTGGCAAATTGTATTTCATGTTCGGTAAGAATTCTGAAAAGTGGAACGTCCCGTGGCACATGTTGCCCCATCTGAATAAACTCAACTTGCACAACGTCATAATGTGTTTTTGCCAAAGTGTCTCGAACCAAAGTTTTCAAGTCCGGTTGAGGCATATTCCCAATGTTCCCTAGGTTTGGACAGTAGCAAATCCTGTGCCGGTACGGGCCGCCGCAGCACGGTCTCCACTTTGACGCCAAGAGCCTCAATTTCACGAATATTTTCCAGTTCTTGCTCCTGTTCAATAAATGACATTAAGGTGACAAAATGTTTCTCAGCCAGAATCTTCAGATTGTGAAACATTCTGGCTCCTCCACCATGAAGCCCAAGTACCGGCAAATGAGCGGAGAGAAAAAGTATATTGAGAGGAGGCATCAGCCACATCACCTAATACGAATGAAAGTCCGAATCCCGTGGTTTCAGTCAGTGAAACATATCTACAAATTCATTACCGCATCCCATGTTTCTGATTTAACACTGCAGCCTAGGATAGAAACCTTTTCCCAAAAGAAATCTTGCACCACCCCTGCGGCGCTGCGCGCCGCATCCTCTCCTCAACCGAGGAGGGAAGTCTTCATGTAATCCTGCAATTTCATGACAGACACTATACCAGGCGTAGTGCCGCAATAATTACGCCGAGTTCCCGCTGGTCTTCAGACTTCTCGATTCGAGCAGGGCAAAAGCTGTGCGCCAAAAGCAGCTTGAATGAGTGGCATCCGGGTTTACTCATTTGAATGGGAATTGACAGAGCCAATTCTTCAGAATTGCTCCAACGGGCTTCATAAATTTTCCTGCCGTTATGGTAAACAGACATCCTCTGGCACCGACTGAGATAGTTGTTGATTTCTGGTATGGCGCCTCGAATTTCCAAAGTTTTTTCGCTCCCCTGTGAAAATAGAAAGAACCTGCATTCAAGGGCAGTCCACCGGAAACTCTTTTGGCCGTCATTTTCTAAATTGTGCCATCCTTCTCCCAATTGCTCTACAAAGTCAGACTGGGAAAAATCAATAGAACTGTGGCCCTGCTCAGGGAGATCATTGGCGGTCTTTTGGAAGATATCAGGATCGTCCATGACATAAGTCTTTCTCAAGCGTTGGCGCTTCAAGATCGCTTCGGGCAATTGGACCAACGCTCTAAAGAAAGCCTTAAGTTCAAATGAGACGGTTGTCTCGGCAATTAGCCGGGCTTGGGTCAAAGGTAGAAAAAGGACATGCTGGATGGTCCATGGGAGCGATGTAATGTTTTTCCACACAAACAAATATTGGTTTTTTCGGATCGTGTTATCGACGTAATTGTCACCAAATTTGAGTTTGTTTGTCCCACGATGGCGGTGGATAACTATGCTGTTAACAGCGAGCAGGCTTTTCCATCCCCTCTTCCAAGCCTGATATGAGAGGTCTGTGTCCTCCAGATAGAAAGGGTCATACAGGGTGTCTAATCCTCCGATTTCCTGGACCTTCCTCTTGTCAAAGGCACACGACCCGCCTCCGCCCCAAAAAATGGGCACAACCTTCTTGCGAATGTCTGAAGCCAAAATCTGGTCGTGGTAAGGTTCGAGGAAACCCCATTTCCAGCGTGCTCTTGTTTTGCCGGTTTCTTCACGACGTTTTTCTTTGTCCTGAAAGAAGACTTGGCAAGAGACCGAAAAAACGTCCTCCTGAGCAAACCCCTCAAGCAGTGGCTTGATAAAGTCCAGGTCCACCTGCATATCATTATTCAGGAAGATCACGATGTCATTTAGAGCGGCTTGGATACCGGCATTGTTTCCCCCTGTGTAGCGCATGTTTCGTGGTAAAGGAACGACCCGCACACCCGGGAAACGGACCTTTAGAAATTCCACACTGCCATCAGTGCTTCCATTGTCAACGACCACAATTTCGTGACCGCGCCCATCCTGTTTAACTGCGGCTACGACAGAAGGCAAAAATTCTTCTAGTAAATGTTTCCCTTCCCAATTCAAGACAACGATACTCGCCTTCTCGATATTCACCCCTGGAGATTGGGGTAAATGCTCGTTGGCTGAGAACGGGCTTGAGAAGGAAGTAAAAAATATCAGACAGAAAAAGAGAAAGGCCAACCAGAATATCAAAAGGTAGAAAGAACAGTACTGTGAAGAGGCAGGTCCAAGAACGGAAGCGAAATAATCTGGCAGACAAAATCATCGCACTGAAGGAAATTCATGAAAGGAATTGAGATCCGGGAGATCCCACTCGGTGATTTCAGTTACTGAACCGGAATCTCACTAGGGTCCAGACCGCGGAAAATCCGTCACGCCAAGTAATTTTCTTCCCTTGCTCAAAGCTTCTTCCAGCATAGGAAATAGGGACTTCAACGATGCGTAATCGGCGCTTCAAGAGCTTAGCGGTAATCTCCGGCTCGAAGTTAAATCGATTGGAAACAATTCGGATGCTTTGGATCGTTTCTCTAGGAAAGAGCTTATAACAAGTCTCCATGTCGGTGATGGACGTATGGAAGAGAATATTGGTCATGAAGGTCAGAAATTGATTCCCAAAGTTATGGAGTGAGGTCATATTGTGACGCTTTCCGCTAAACCTTGAACCAAACACGACGTCCGCCCGTCCTTCCAACAAAGGCTGGATAAGCTTTGGATATTCCCCCGGGTCATATTCCAGGTCGGCGTCCTGAACGATGACAAAATCCCCGGTTGCATGCTGAAACCCCGTTCTTAGGGCAGCCCCTTTTCCCATGTTTCGTTCGTGGTAGAGAACCCTCGCTCCGTCTTTCTCCAACTGTTGCAGCAGCCCGCGAGTGCCGTCAGTCGAATAATCATCGACGAGGATAATCTCTTTCTCGAGGGAGACGGATTTGACTTTGTTGAAGATTTCCAACAATGTCGATCGTTCGTTATAGACAGGAATGATGACGCTCAGCTTCACCGGACCCTACCTACCTATTCTCAACTCTTTGACGGTCTTGTCGAAACATATTCCAGCAAGGCATCCTGCCAGGATTTCAAATCATCCATGCCCCATCTTTTGAGGTGCGCATTCTCCATTACGGAAAAGGCTGGTCGCCTGGCCGGAGACTGGAATTCGGCCGAAGTCGTTGGCGATAGGTCTGCTTTGATTCCAACAATTTCAAAAACGGCTGCCGCAAATTCATACCAGGAGCAGGACCCTTGAGACGTCACGTGATACAGCCCAAAATGCTCGGTCTGGATCAACTCTGCAACCTTCCGGGCTAATTCCCGGGTACTGGTTGGAGTGAGCACTTGGTCGTGGACCACACGAATCGAGGCACGTGCATTGGCTTTTTGCAGCATCGTTTCAACAAAATTACCGCCCTTGCCGCTGCTGCCTGCATGACCATACAGGCCACAGGTCCGTATCACAAAACTCTTTTCCCAAAGATAGCGGATGATTTTCTCTCCCGCGAGTTTAGAGACTCCGTAAGCATTGACGGGGTTGGTTTCATCCTGTTCCGACAGGGGCCGACGAAGGTTACCTTCAAAGACATAATCCGTGCTGAAATGGACTAGAGTAGCATCAAAGGCTCGGGCCGCAACACACAGGTTCTTAACGCCTAACGCATTGACTTGGAAAGCGGGGAGGCTCTCGGTCTCGCACAAATCCACTTTGTGAAAAGCAGCCGTATTGATGATCACCTCAGGGCGGAGTGCTTCGACTTGCTGAATAACCTGCTCCTGCACAGTCACATCGAGGATCGCATGGGTCGTCCCGGAAACCTGATGGGCTAAGAGGGATTTTCTGAGGTCAGACCCGAGCTGGCCATTCGCCCCGATCAACAGGATCTTCAATGGTCGGCTCCCTGCATCCTTCTCATCGGGTTTACCCCGGTGGGCTGGGACGAGGGACCCGAAGCAACGTCAAAGACGGATCCGGTCACTTTGATAATTTTGTCGGCTTCCTCCAGCAGTTTCATCCAAGCAATGTTGTTGTAGCGGGGATTGTCAAAGTCCGAATAGCGATATCGCGAAATGCTTTCCACCATATCTTTCACAGCCTCTTCTACTGAAACCGCCGGTTTAAAATCTAGTGCTCGCTCCAGCTTTTTGCCGGAAACACGGTAGCTCCGGACCCCATGATAGCGATAATCCGGCTTTAATTCGGTCTTGATCCCTACTTCTCTGAGAGCTTCAATGACCCGCAAGGCCAACTCTGAGATTCGGAAATTTCCATAGACCACGTTGAAAATCTGGCCTTTCACCTTATTTTCCTCCGCCTCCAAACATGTAATGTAAGCACGGGCTGCATCACGCACATCCACAAGAGGGCGCCACATCTCTCCGCCATAATGGGTGGTGAGATATCCCTTTGAGAGGACATCCTTCAAAAACGTGTTGACAACCAGATCGTAGCGCATCCTTGGAGAAAAGCCGTAGATCGTTCCTTTGCGAAGAATTACCGGAGAAAAATCCTCATCGTTCATGGATAACAAAATCCTTTCGGCTTGGTACTTTGAGCTCGAATAGGCAGCTTTTGGATTCACAGGGACTTCCTCATCCAACAGAATATCTTTTTCATCATTCCCGATGCCAACATCATAAATGGAACAGGAAGATGCAAATATGAATCGCCGGACGCCTCGTTTCTTGCATATCTTGGCGAGATGTTCCGTCGCTTGTGTGTTCATCTCAAAATTGGCTTTGGGATTGTACTCGGCAGTTGGATCATTGGACAAACCGCTCAAATTAATCACTGCATCCACTTCGTCCAACACCGAGCTATCCATGGTTCGGATATCTCCGGCCACTAACTTTATTCTTTCCAATACCTCACGGATGCCTTGATCGCCATAATACAGACGGTCAAATACCTTCACCGCATAGCCGCGTTCCAACAACTCTCGGACTAGAACGGAACCTACATAACCTGCACCTCCAACCACTAAGATCATCTTAATCCTCCGGAGAAGATTTGGTCTTTCGCGCCCGTGTCAACTGCAAGTCCCCAAATCAACAACCCTCTTAGGTGGCTCACTTCTATAGAGCAAGGCTAAAATCAGTTTAAAACGCCCAAAATGCGTATGATTGCACAGTTTGCGTGAAGAATCGACACGAGATCTAAATTTGTCGACTCTAACTTATCGACTCAGATCTTGGGCACGAGTCCTAGAAGCTTACTAAAACGGTAAAGTTTTGACTGCTTGAGCCTCTCCAGCTTAGCCTGACAAAGGGCTAATTCATTGTTTAGCCGGAGTGCCCACTCTGTTCTTTCATCATATTCCCTCTGGAGCTGGATGATATGTTCGTCCCTTTGCCTTAGGTCTTCAGACAGGCGATTGGCCCAGTCCGTCCTCTCCAAAAACTCCTTATTACACTTAGTCAGTTGGGCAGTGCTCTCTTCAACTTGTTGGTCGTATTCTTTTTGTAGCCTTAATATTCTTCTATCGAGTCCTTTAAGCCGGGATTCCAATTCACTTATCCACTCCTCTTTTTCCCGGAGGAGATTGGCCGTTGAAGGCAAAAAGAGCAAATTCTGATATTTTGGTACGTGCCCTGCTTTCTTAGCACATACAGCGAGGAAGAAGTTCGAGGTGGTCTTCCAGTTGGGATCAGGCTTCTCGATGTGTGTATTTAACGCCCTGGAAAATTCCGAGTTCCCCAAGAAGATAGAGGAGACTTGGTTCTGGAAACAGATTTCAACCTCCTCAAAGCATCGCTTCAAGTAGGACGAGAATTCCTCATGGTCGAATTCATGTGTGTGGTAAGGGTTAACTTCCTGCCGCTCTTCCGTGTAATAGAGCCGATTGGGTGTAGAAATCAGCAAAAGTCCGTCCTGCTTCAAAACTCGGGAGATTTCATCGAGCACACGTCCTTGCTCAGAAAGATGTTCCACGACCTCGAAACAAACCACCAGATCCAGGCTTTCCGATCTAACAGGTAGATGAGTGCTGTTAGCCACCAGGAAGTTTATCCCCGGTTGCGTATAATTTTCACGCGCATAAACAATCGTTTCCCGGGAGATGTCTACAGCAACGACACTCTTGGCGGATTCCGCCAATATAGCCGAGCCGTAGCCAGTCCCGCACCCAAGGTCTAACACGCGTCGTGAAGGCGCGAAACCACGGGCAAACAAGTATCTGGAAAGGTGCTCGTTCAGCAAGTCGGGCTCGACCTTACCAGGGACAACGCGCTCACCGGTAAACTCCATAGAATCCTCGCACTGACCCCTTTTACACCTACGAATGATTAGAAGACACGTGCACTAACTCAATCTGACAATCAAATCTCATATAACCATATACCGGAAGGCGCTGCTTTACCGACAGCAAGATTGCATTGTCGATCCAATCGCAAATGACATTGTCTAGGTGTGTTCCATTCGCCACAGCAAGTGAAAAGTAATAGTTTCCAGGATGCAAATAGGGCACCTGAACCCGGAAATCCACTGTATAGATCTGGAATCCGTCTGCCGCTGGTAAGACAATGCCTTCGGCAGATGTATTAATTCCAGCGATATCTTCCCCCAGACGATTCCTCATGAGGAATCCTACTATCGGGTGAGGGATTGAACGATTAAATCGAATCGAGACCCTCACGGTCAATGAATCTCCATGAGTGAGGCTATCGCATGGGCACCCTTCGCCGTCCAATAACTGAACTCCAAGGATTTCCGCTTGTCCATTTCCCCAACGGCGGTCAATATTCGGGAGGGAGCGCACAATGAGATCGGAAGGGCCAATAGAATCCGGCCGTGGAGTCAGCGAGGCTCGTTCCCCCTGCGAAATCGCATAGGGATCTTTTCGCTGCGTGATCTCTGCCAGGTAATGGCCTACGACTTCGTCCGGGTTGCCGACTTCTTTTACCATACCGTGATCCAGCCAAACAGCGGTTTCGCAAAGATTTTTGACTGCAGTCATATCATGAGAAACAAACAAAATTGTCTTCCCCTCTTCTTTCATCTGACGAAGTTTACGGATGCAGCGTTGTTGAAAGTAAACATCCCCTACCGATAACGACTCGTCGACTAAGAGTATTTCCGGATCCACATGAATTGAAACTGCAAATGCCAACCGGACATACATGCCGCTCGAGTATGTTTTAACTGGTTTATTAATAAATTCTCCAATCTCCGCAAATCGCTCAATCTCAGGAAACTTTTCTTCGATTTCCGACGTGGAAAGACCCATAATCGCCGCATTGAGAAAGACATTTTCCCGCCCAGAGAATTCCGGATTAAATCCCGCCCCTAATTCCAACAGTGCTGCGACTCTTCCGCCGAGAGACACCTGCCCCGAGGTAGCTTGAAGCGTCCCGGCAATGATTTGAAGCAACGTGCTCTTGCCTGAGCCATTCTCCCCAATAACCCCGAAGCTAGTTCCTTTTCGTACCCTAAAGGTAACATCCGAGAGAGCCCAGAAATCCGTGTGACATTTCTTTCGCCTTTGGAAGAGCTCCTTCAGCCTGTCGACAGGCTTTGAATAGATCTTATAATTCTTAAAGACTCTTTCAACGTTGACGGCGTCCATCACAACACGTCCGCAAAACTACGCTTGGAGTATTTGAAGAATAACCCTCCCCCAACAAAAACAGCGATGGCCAATCCATAAAGCAGCAGCAATGGCCCCAAGTGGGGGAGTTCGTGATTGAGCAGGCAATTGCGATATGCCGTCACCACCGCAGCTAGAGGGTTTAGTTGCATGACGATCCGCAACTTCTGCGGAAGTCTCTGCTCGTCAAAAAAAATAGGCGTAAACCAGAACCAAAAAGTCAGGACAACCGTCAAAATTTGGGCCGTGTCCCTTAGAAATACCTGCACACTCGCGAGAAACCAGCTCAACCCCAAGGCAAACAACGAGAGGGCAAAAAGGTAGACGGGGATGAGGATGATCATCCAACTGAACTTTTGCAGATAGAAGAAGCAAATTATCTGGAATATTCCCAGTCCGATGAAATGGTTGACGAGATTGGCAATCAGTACCGAGACGGGCAGGATTTCGGACGGGAAGAGAGTCTTGGTAATGAGATTGGAGTGGTCAACGAGAATATTGCTTGAACGCGTCAATGTTTCCTGGAAGACGAGCCAGGGGAGTATCCCGCAGAAGAGGTAAATGGCAAAACTCGAGGTTCCCGCTTCTGGACCAAGTCTCTGTTTCATAATAATGGAAAACACAAAAGTGTAGCTGCACAGCAATACGAGAGGATGGATCACTGACCAAAATAGACCCATCGCGGACCCGACATACCGGCTCCTCAGGTCGCGAATAACCAAATTTTTGATTAACCCGCGATGCCGGATCAATTTTCCAATGAAGTTAAAACCGGTTTGTAGGTATGTCACTGAGGACATGAAATGCTTTGGATGGTTATGTCTCTTAATTCTTGGGAATATGCAGGAGCGACAAAGTTATTAGGCAGTACGCAACGGGCACGACATCCATCGCGACCAGGCCCACTGGACAGCCGACCCAATAATGAGTTGTGTCGAGCCTAACTAGTGGTTTCCCCACGGGCCGTCGCAAGCCCTATCCCGGATCATTCAACAAAGTATAAGGAGTTGCAGAAACCTGAGTCAACTGCTATTCCGCGGGACGCAGAACCCTAGGGAAATCAATTCAATGGTGCCACATAAAATGCGTTTCGCGGAACAAGGGAAATTACGTCTCGAGAAGGCTGTCCCCTGAGCCGTTCCTTCCCAACCTTAGAGGATCAAATCAAAATTTCCGTCCGCCAGAGGCTTGCTCTGAAAAATGGCGCGCGGAAATAAATTCAGTTGGTTCAGATGGGCATCCCTGCTTTAAAAATCATTCAGACTTAAAAAAGGGAGGCCGGCGTACAAACACACGCCCGGTCAAAAATGATGGGATCCAATTGAGAAGGAAGTTCAACCCAAATATCATCAGGGAGTGGGCTGCCCGGGCTCCAAAACATGTTGGCCGATTCGAATCCTCGTTTCCTCCAGTGGAAACCAATCAAAGCGTACGAGTCCCGGACAAAAAGGCCTCTTTTCCACCATCGGCCCCATAAAGCCTCACGCTATCAATTTTACAATGTTGCTTAAACTGGAGTATTACTAGCTGGAGTGTCTCCATTGGGAAAAGCGACCCACAAGCAAGGTTCGGCAAGAACTAAGCAACATCTTTTTCCCCGGTGCGAATATTGTATCCCTGCTCTACCGGAAGGACAAAAATTCGGCCGTCTCCAATCTCACCTGTCCGAGCGGTTTCAATAACCACTTTGACAACTTCATCAACGAGATCCTCGGTGAGCACCATTTCGATCATCATCTTGGGTAGGAGAGTGACACTATATTCCCGTCCTCGGTAAATGGCTTTGTGCCCCTTTTGTCTTCCGTGCCCGCGAACTTCTGTCACGGTCATCCCGGACACGTTGAGTTTGCCGAGGGCTTCCCGTACTTCCTCTAATTTGTTTGGCCGGATAATGCACTTCACGAGTTTCATGGAGTTCCCCTTTTCGTGAGAGTATCGAGTCACTTTGCAATGAATGGAATTATTGAGTCATCTTGTGCACGCTTTCCCTGGGGCTCAGCTGAAAATCGTGTCTCAGAATCATCTTCCGAAGCAGTCCACGACTTCCTACTAGAGAGGGGCATCCAGAGTACTGATCATCGCGGAAGACAGACTCTCCTCGGCACTCTGGTCAAGCTTACAACCTCCTTTGGTTAGATAAAAAACATCAATGGCCCGATTCCCTTCCGTAGAAATAAGAGCCACTTCAATATTGCACGCATTCTGAGCGAGAGTTCGGGCTATCGTGGAGAGCAAACCGTAGCGATCGCGTGTGACAATCTCAACGATTGTATACCTCTCTGAAGAACGGTCATCAAAATTTATGAACGTTGCTACAGAACCTTTGTGTTTACGCTGGAAGAGGATACTACTTTCCCTTTGATGGAGCAACTGAGATAAGCTCTCCTCCCCCCTTAAGACCCTTTGCAATGTTAATCGAAAATTTTCAATTTCACTCTTGTTGAGTTTGAACGATTGGAGTTCGTCTTCAAATTCAATGATGTCCAGAATCATTCCACGGTTATTGGCAAAAGCTTGGCCTCTTAAAATATTCATCCCAAAATAAGACAAGACGCCGGTTAAGTCTGCAAATAGGAATGGACGATCAAAGGCCATGAGGCTCAATTCGAAGGTAGTCCGAGACCGCACCAATTTGAATGCCACATCGTTCGTGGTCCTCAATTTCTCGGAGAGACGAAAGTGATCGGCAATTTTTCTTTTGGGTGTAAAACGAAGATAGCGGCGGGGAAACCCATCCAGGAATGCTTGAAGCTGATCTTTGTAAGCCTCTGAAGCCGATCCCAGCTGTGTGGCGACTTCTTGCATTAAATTACCATCAGCCTGCGTCCGCCAGCGATCATCTGCAAACTGGCGCGTCAACTGAGCTTCGGTTTCAACATAAAGCTGCCACAGCAGGTCTTCTTTCCAGGGGGTCAGCGCTTCAGAGCTGACGGCCTTGATATCCGCGTAGGTCACAAGACAGAGCATCCGCAAATTCTCCTGAGACCCGACAAAATCCGCAAACCGTTTGATCACAGTTTCATCGGTTATATCTCTTCTCTGAAAGGTCACGGACATCTCCAGATGATTCTGAACCAGGAATTGAATCGTACTGGTCTCCTCCTCTAATATACGGAGGCGGCTGGAAATCGCGTCGATCACTCGCAAGCTGTTCTCGCAATGGTTGCCGGGGTCTGCTTTTCCCACATCGTGGAATAGCATGGAGAACAAAATCAGATCCGGTCGAGGAAGTGCTTTGAGAATCTCAGCGAAACGCTTTTCTTTCGGCTTTCTTGTGTGGTACAGGTCCTCTAGATTCTTGATAGTCAACAGAGAATGCTCGTCCACCGTATATTTATGAAAAAAGTCCTGGATGACGTGACAGCGGATGCGGTCGAACTCCGGGAAAATTGCTCCCAGTAATCCAATTTCATGCATCAGGACAAGAGAATGATAAATTCCCCGGGTCTGTTTGAGCAGCTTGAAGAAGAGGTCCCTCACTTCACTGGAACAACGAGTTTTTTCATCGATTTGATCGAGGTGCTTCTTGACTTGATCCAAGGCCTGCTCGCTCACTGGGATCTGGTATTTCGCCGAACGGCAAAACAGCTTCAACATGTTGGCAGGATGATCGACAATGACCGCTTCGCTCGGGAAACCGAGGGCACCACGACGGACAATGGTCGTGCTCCAGTGAGGGGATTGCAATCTCCCGGCAGTCTTTCGGGTTGGAGGGAAGGCCCGCCGAATCATGGACTCTCTAAATCCATAGATCGACTTAGCTCTCAAAAAATAGTCTTTCATAAGACGCTCAACGGCTGGGCTAGTCTCCCCTTCATAACCCAAGAATCCGGCAATTTCGACCTGTAAGTCGTGCGAAAGCACGTTCCGATTTCGTCCAGTAAGAAAATGTAAGTGGTTCCGAATGAGCAATAGAAACTGCTGGGCATCCATAATCCGAGAAAGTTCTTCTGTTCCCAGGAGATCATGGACCGGGTAGTCTTCGAGACGTTCAAGATCGTAGAGGATCCTTCCGATCCATCGCGACAACTGAAAATCTCGCAGTCCACCTGGCGCATCTTTGATATCCGGCTCGAGTTGATAAATGGTTTCGTTGAATCGCTTATGCCTCTCTTCATTAGAAGCAATTAATGCTTTCAAGATCTCTTTCTTACGGCTCGAGAAAACGCGAGGAATCTCCTCGCTTTTGAAATATTGAAAGATCGTGTGTTCTCCGGCAATATAGCGGATGTCCAGAAGCGCGGTGGCAAGCTCCAGATTTCGTAACTCAAAATCATAATGTCTTAACTGCAAAACATGTTGCCCAATGTTGAGCCCAAGGTCCCAAAGAGGATGAAGAAAGGCTCGGAGGAATTTCTCGTCGTCGGACACTAGCGGATTCTCGAAAAGCAGAATAATGTCCACATCGGAGTGAGGATGCAATTCACGTCTCCCAAATCCCCCTGTCGCCAATAGGGCAACCTTACTTCCACTTGCTTCCAGAAGGGGAAACGCCTCGGAGAACGAGTCAGAAACGACTTTCTCCATAAGTTGGGTAACCTCGCCTAGAACCAGTTTTGCATCCCTGGATCCGATTAGGTACCGCCGAATATCATTTAACTCTTGGTCGAATTTTTCACGTTCCATGTCTTGAGCCAACCGTGTTTTTTAGCTGACTTGAAAAGAATATGCAAGGACCATAGCAAAAATGATGATTTCTGCGCGGGGTTAAAATCAGGGAATATTGACAATCTGGACAGGAAAGAGGAAATTTTGTCAGCGGACATACATTATGGAGTCGGTTAACTAGTAAGGAGAGCGATATGAAGGCGGTTATAATCCACCAATTCGGAGGCCCGGAGGTACTGTCCTATGAGGACACCGCCACGGTTGAGCCAGGAAAAGGTAACGCTGCCGTTAAGATCAAAGCTGTAGGCATAAACTTTATCGATATTTACCATCGGACTGGGCTATACAGTGTCCCTGTCCCTTTCACTCCAGGCATGGAGGCTGCCGGCATCGTCGAATCTATTGGTCCGGGCGTAACGGACCTAAAGCCCGGAGACCGAGTTGGATATGCGATGGCAATTGGATCCTATGCGGAGAGGGCCATCGTCCCATCCTGGCAACTCGTTAAGCTACCCGAGGAAGTTAGTTTTGAGCTAGCCGCGGCGGGCCTTTTGCAGGGCATGACAGCACATTACTTGACACAGACGACTTACCCGATTCAGAAAGAGGACACCGTGCTTGTCCATGCAGCGGCCGGAGGCGCGGGTTTGCTAATCATCCAGATGGCAAAACAGCGGGGGGCTCGAGTCATTGGCACAGTCTCTACCAAGGAAAAGGCGCAATTAGCCCAGGAGGCAGGAGCTGATGAAGTCATTCTCTATACCGAAGTCGATTTTGAAAGTGAGGTTAAGAGACTGACCGACGGCAAAGGCGTCCCGGTAGTTTACGACTCCGTGGGTAAGACTACCTTCGAGAAGAGCTTAAACTGTCTTCGTCCGAGAGGAATGCTGGTATTGTTTGGACAGTCCAGCGGAGTTGTCCCTCCTCTCGCTCCTGGGATTCTGGCGTCCAAAGGTTCATTATTCTTGACTCGGCCTTCCTTGGGTCACTATACCTTAACCCAAGAGGAACTCCTTTGGCGGGCAAGAGATATCTTAAATTGGGCCTCTTCCGGGAAACTTAAGATCCATATTCACAAAACATATCCTCTTGCCGAGGCTGCTGCCGCCCATCGCTATCTGGAATCAAGACAATCCACTGGGAAATTACTGCTGATTCCTTGAACTTTCCGTGGGCATTCCAAGTGGAAATTTTTTTCCGACAGGAGGCAAGAGACCTGAAAGGCGAGTGCATGCCCTTTAGTTTTCGGATGGTTTACAAAACCTTCGAAGGTTCTTTTTTTTCAGAGCCTCTTATTCTGGTCAGCACCTGCTGAAGGCTATAACTATCCGGACTAGAAAACAGCAGAATGGAACTCAGCGCCAGGAAGAATAAATCTCTCATGAGACTCAACGGACCGATCATTTCGCCTGCAGGGGCAAAACACCCGCAATTAATTTTAAGTCCTCGAAACAGCGCTATGCTCATGGCGGTGATGAAGCTCAGAAACAGCCCGCTGCATAGAATGGAAGCACTCCGGGTAAAAACTCCAAGTAGCAAGAAAACACCACAAATCCATTCAACCCATGGAAGAGTGACAGCAATATACTTTACCCATTGCGGCGATGGAATGAGCTGATAGGCAACCAGATTCTCGGCAAAGGATTGAGGATCCAAGATTTTTCCGAAACTAGAAATGAGAAAAACAATTCCCAACAAGAGGCGAATAAGAAAAAGGGTCTTCGGATGGACCAGAAATTCTCCCAGTCTACTTTTGTGCTGCATTTTTTCCATTTCCTTTTTCAACTGGATTTCCACCGAGAAACCATTCTGAATAGCCCCCGTAATAGATTTTGAGATGCTTAAATCCTTTCTTGGCGAGCGATCCCGCCAAAATCTTCGCTAAGCTACAGTCGTGCCCCCCACAGTAAACCGACAATAACTGGTCATGATTGATTTGAGCGGCAAACTGAGGGTAATAAGTCTCCATTTCTAAGGCAGGAAGATTGTAAGCGCCGGGGATATGCCCTGCTCCAAAATCCTTAACAGCACGGCCATCGACCAACACCACTCCTCCGCCTGAGACTAGAGTTTTTAGCTCACCCAATTCAACTCGCTCCGGGCTAATGGGCGTTTGGGCCGGCGAATCATCAATTGGTACGAAAACAGATTTACCGTCCACTTGTTTCATCGTGAAAACCGTTTTCTGTGGCCCCCGCAAGAATCGACGGTTGAAGGAAAGACCAATCCAGGCGGATCCAGCTACGATCATGGAAATGACGATTAGAACTCTCAAAATACCTAAGGTCTTCGTCTGAATCATGATCTCTTCGCGAACTATTTTCTAGAAATGGGCCCTTAGCCTCGTATGGGAAAGGGGATGACTATACTATTCATGATCGGTATCACCGCATATTTGCTTTAATATACCTTAACTGAATTGTTCCCTCCAATGATCATCCAGAAATGAGACGCGTCCATGACAATTATGGGACAATCGAAGAATTCTAGAACTCAAGTGCAATCGTTTGTACATTCAAAATGTGCTATATTCTCAGGCTCAAGTCATCGCATATGAGATTTTACTAAAGACTCCAGGCGGTAGGTCGAATAACTAGAACGAGTTAAGTGAATATTCTTTTGATTTATCAACAGCTCAAGACCCTCGCGGCTCTAAAAGAGTTTGCTCTTGCAGAAAATCACTCTCTCGTTTCCAGATCTAGCCTCGAAGAGGGTCTTGCCTCTCTTGAGAGCTGGAGCGGAGATCTGGTTATTATTGAACTGGGAAGCCATTTAACGGCAATGAGGCGAACACTGCAGGAGAAATGGACCACTCGAAAAGCCTCCCCGACCTTCTTTTTGGGCCAGGGTACGGATGAAGAGATTTCATTGGCTTGGGATTTTGGAGCGCAATTCTTCCTGAATAGTCCAGTTCATCTCAAAATGCTTGCAATGGCTGTCAATTTAGTTCGTGACAAGATCCAGTTGATGCAAACCGTTTATCTTGCCGAAAAAGAAAATACAAAAGTCCAGAAAGAACTGGATGGATCGGTCGTTCGCCAAAGAGAGGCAATTTTAGAGCGCGAATTGACTTACCGGGAATTGCTGCTGGCCTACTCTCGATTACAAGAGCTCAATCAACTAAAAAACAACTTTCTGGCTAAAGCAACTCACGAGCTCAGAACCCCCGTAACAGTGATCAAGGGTTATCATCGCATTTTGCTGGACGGACGATTGGGTGACCTTCTTCCCCATCAAAAAGAGGTCCTCCTCGAATCAGAACAAAGCTGCGCCAGGTTAATCCGAATCGTCAACTCACTTCTTGACTTCTCCCGAATAGAAGCTGGGAAGTTGGAACTCATTTATCAGGATTATGACTTGGCATCGAATGCAAAGCAGACCGCAAGTCAGATTAAAGAAACTGCCAATAAAAAAGATCTTCGATTGCGCGTTAGGATCGACAAGGATGTGCCCCGGCTGAATTGTGATGGGGAAAAAATCAATCAGGTTCTCACAAACCTGCTGGACAATGCGGTCAAATTTACACCGGCCGGTGGGCGCGTCTCCCTGTCTGCTTGGCCTCTCTCCTGGGATAAGGGAAGTCTGCCGACTCGTCGCTGGAGTTCTGCTCCTTCGAGGAAAGAAGAGCATCTTACCAGTGAGCCCAATGTGAGTCTGGAGAGAAACGCCGTTCTGATTGAAGTCTGTGACACGGGTTCGGGCATTTCACCTCAGCATCAAAGTGAGATTTTCGAAGAATTTACTCAGATTTCTTCTCAGCTGTCGCAGCGGTCGGGACTCGGTCTGGGGTTGGCCATATCCAGACGGATTATAGAAGCTCACGGAGGAACGATCTGGGTTGAAAGCGAAATTAATAAAGGCAGCCGTTTCGCATTTATCCTGCCGATAAGTCCTGTTGAGGGTACGGGAATGAGGCCAGAAGCCAACTAGCGGATCCCTTCTGTTCTGTGTTTCGAGTTTGGAAATGGTGTTATGAACGAAATCACTTCAATCTTAGTCGTCGATGATGAAGAAGGTATCAGGAATTACCTGAGAACTCTCTTAAAGCTAAAGGGCTATGAAGTCACTACCGTCTCAAGCGGGAATGAAGCCATTGAGTATTTCAGCTCGAATCCCCCGCCTTCGCTGATCCTAATGGACATTCTCATGCCCAATATCGATGGCATCGAAACACTCAAGCGTTTGAGAAAATCGGACAAAGAACTTCCGGTCATCATGTTGTCTTGCATTGGCGAAACGCGTACGATCGTCGAAGCGATGAGGTCTGGCGCCACGGACTATCTCAACAAACCCTTCGAGGAAGCCGAGTTGGAGATTGCGATTTTAAAGGCCTTGGATCGCAAGAAACTCGTCGAAGAGAACAAGATTCTGCGCGAGCAGAATGAGCAACTCACTGAGGAATATCGCTTCATTGCTTCGAATCCTAAAATGGTCAGGATTCGTGAGCTAATCACTCAAATTGCGAACACGGATGTCACCGTATTTATCCAGGGCGAAAGCGGCGTGGGGAAAGAAATTGTGGCACGCGAAATCCATCGGGGTTCCCCCCGACGGGATAAGCCGTTTGTAAAGGTCAACTGTGCTGCTCTCCCCTCGGAATTGCTGGAAAGCGAGCTCTTCGGTTATGAACGGGGTGCTTTTACGGGCGCCTTTCGACTCAAACAAGGGAAGTTCGAATTAGCCAATTACGGGACCTTGTTCTTGGATGAGATAGGCGACATGGCTCCCGTTCTTCAGGCCAAACTACTCCATGTCCTGCAGGATAGCGAGTATTCGAGGCTCGGCGGAAAAAAGAACGTCGTCATCGACGTGCGAATTCTGGCAGCCACTAACCAGAACCTGGAACAGGGCATGCAGGATGGCCGATTTCGCGAAGACCTCTATTACAGGTTAAATGTCGTCAACATCACTATCCCTCCCTTGCGCGAACGAAAGGAAGAAATCCCCTTGCTTTGTGACCATTTCCTCCACAAACACCACCGGAAATACAACGTCGGGGCTCAGCCCCTATCCCAAAACCTCATGGAACACATGCTGCAGTACGATTGGCCCGGCAATATCCGCGAGCTTGAGAACGTCATGAAGCGGTTTGTTATCTTTGGAAACGAGCAACAAATCATTGAAGAGCTCGTCCAAAAATCAGAAGGCCGAAAAAGGGTTGATAAGGTTCCCCATGAAAAACCTGGTATTGAAGTGATTGATGATGACGCCGTTTCAGGAATGAGCCTCAAGAATATGAGCCGGAGCCTTACCTCCACCGCCGAAAAAGAGGTAATCTTGAGAGCATTGCAACAGACTCAATGGAACCGGAAACAGGCGGCCACCATGCTTAATGTGAGTTACAAGACATTACTCAACAAAATCAGAAAACTGGACATCAAGTGAGTGAGTTTTTCCGGTAATTTTCCCGAATGGGTTCCCCCTGGATTACACCCCGCGAATCCGTGCTTCCTCTACCCTCCTGAATTCAATTGTCCTGGAAACGGACTCTGCACTCGCTTCCGCAGATCATAAGATAATGATAGTAACGAGGAGCAGACTGCTGTCCAACAGTGAACTAGAGGTTATTTGAGGACCAACTGCAGCAATGAGATCAAACTTGCAGCGGTGAATGGTTTCGGCAGAAAAAGCACACAACCCGAAGAAAAGCTTCTCTTGATCATGTCTGTTTCCTTGCTGGCCGTCACCATGATGATGGGAATATTTTTGAAACTCGGGTCATTCTTGACTACCTGGGCCAAGGCATTGCCGTCCATTTGAGGCATCAAAGCATCCGTGATGATCGCATCAAACTTGTCCTGCTTCAGAAGCTCCACAGCGAGGGCCCCATTGAGGGCAGTGGAGACTTTAAATTCTTTTTGTGTCAAGATGGTCTTGACTAAGGTCAATATGTTTTGATCGTCGTCAACAACCAGAATATGCTTTTGAGCCATGGACCTTGATCCCTTTGGATTGCCATCGGTACAAAACTGAACCAACTCGTTTGGTGTCATTCTATGATGCGTTAAGGGAAAATCAAGCTAAACCTTTCTACCTCGTCGTCTTTTTGGTAGCCCCGGGTCCCGGCCGGGTGCCGCGACTCCTAATTGAAAGAATGTCCATCGTGAGCGAGTTTAATCTCATTCGCCGCCACGACCATTCAAAATGACAGCCCAGCCACTCTCGGACTTTGGCGCTTCATCATCCTATATGGAGTATTCATTTTGTCCAAAATGCGGCGGCAATTTAGAATGGATCTTAATCAAACCTCTTGAGCCGGCACGAATGGTCTGCTCCGTCTGTAGGTTCGTTTTCTTTCAGGATCCCAAAATCGCCGCTTGCTGTATTGTCACCATTGATCAAAAGGTCGTTTTGCTCCGGCGAGGTATTCAGCCAGGTTACGGCAAGTGGGTTTTCCCCGGTGGTTATGTCGATCGCGGCGAAACGGTCACAGCTGCCGCTATTCGAGAGGCACGGGAAGAAATTAACATTGAGGTGCAGCTAGAGTCTTTGCTTGGCGTCTATTCCTACCCTCAAAGTCCTGTTATCATCGTGGTCTATATTGCCCGGATGGAAAGTGGAAGACTTCTCCCCTCCGATGAAACTCTAGAAGTTGGAACTTTCTCCCCTCACGAAATCCCTTGGGAAGAGCTGGCCTTCCCAAGCACCACGGAAGCTTTAAAAGAATTCTTTAAGAAAAAGCAATGGCCTTCAATAACTACTTTATCCGATTAGCATGCGAAGCTGGTTATGAACCTTTAAAGTGGGAGGAGCAATGACATGGACCGGAATAACCCAGCTATTCGTGTCATCATGATGCCAAAAGATACAAACGCGCGTGGGACAATCTTCGGTGGAGTTATACTGAGTTACATCGATCAGGCAGCCGCCGTTGCAGCCTACAAACAATCCAATAAGAATTTTGTCACAAAGGCCATGAATGCTGTAGAGTTCGTCGCTCCGGTCCATTTGGGAGATGTCGTTAGTTTCTATGCGAAGATCGTACGTTTCGGGACAACCTCCCTTACGGTGAAAGTGGATGTGGAAGCAGAACGGGCTCAACCAGAAGGTCAGAAGCAGCTTGTTAATGTCACCGAGGCTGAGGTCGTCTGCGTCGCTGTCAACTCACAGGGTAGGCCAATCCCAATTCTTGATCAACCCCCGCCAGCCTAGATTGGAATAGCCCTGTGAAAAAGTGAACAATGGAAAATTTGAGAAATTTAGCCTAAAGTTTTGTCTGGAATCTATCGAAAAATATGATTGTCTGCATGGAGAAGCTGACGAAGAAGCGACAATTTAACGTCAATTAATTGACTATATAGCCAAATAATTGACTATAAAATTGATCAAGTTACAAATTCGTAATTAAAAACACCCGCCTTTCCCTCCCTCCACTCAATTTTCAGCAAGTTTTATCCCCTTAAATTTCAACCCTTTAGGATTAATCTCACATTTTTGACGGTTTTTTTTAATCGGACATTTTTACCTGGTCACAGTGTTGCTTTAGGTAAATCATCGTGTTTGGGATTTTGAGTAATTAGAGGTCGGAAGCCAATGATCTTGTCCCAGGTAAGTCGACGCAAAGTATGTCTAGAAGGAAATAACGACAAATCTAAAGGACGACTGATATCCCACTTCACGATTGATAAGTTCTTGACCCCCTCTTCGCTTTATTTCAGGTCCTAGGAGAAAAACGATGTTACAAACCCAATCCCAGAAAAAAGCCGTTGTCCACAATCGAACCAATTCTGCGAGCCAAAAGCGTGAGGACCTGATCCTAGAACACATCCCCCTTATCAAGTACCACGCTTACCGCTTGGCAAGTCAGCTGCCCCCAAACATTGAGATCAATGATCTAATCAACGCTGGGGTTTTGGGTCTGATGGATGCCATCGAAAAGTTTGAACCGTCCCGCGGAGTCAAATTCAAGACCTATGCAGAATTGCGTATCCGGGGAGCCATGATTGACAGTCTCCGAGAGCTCGATTGGGCACCGAGGTCTTTAAGAAAGAAGAGTAAAGAACTGTCGAAGGTATCCCAAAAACTCCAACAGGAACTAGGACGGGAGGTCAGTGACCATGAAATTTGCGCGGAAATGGGGATCGAACTTGAGGAGCTCTACAAGCTAGAGGACCAACTAACCGGGTTAAGCATCGGTAGCTTCTACGATGCATCGCGCAGGTTTGGGGAAGAAGATAGCGACGCTGAAAGTTTGATTAATTATTATCCTGACGACGTTGAAAAAGGGCCACCTCACGTCTTCGAGAAAGAAGAACTCAAGCAGATTCTAGCAGATGCGGTGGATTGCCTCAGTCGGAAGGAACGCTTGGTTGTTTCCCTATACTACTTCGAAGAATTAACGATGAAAGAAATAGGAGCGGTTTTACGAGTCAATGAATCAAGAGTTTCTCAACTTCACACCAAAGCCATGCTGCGACTGCGAAGCAAATTAAAGAACTCATCCTATCGGCCAAAATAAGAAATCCTCAACGAGACTTCAGGAAATCATAGTAGTCGCATTGTCAAAACTTTGACTATCATAAGTATTTGATTAACAAGAACAAAAAGAACAGAAAGACATAGTAGAGCCCCAGGATACCAATGATGATCAAGCCGACCACCTTTTCAAAGTTCCATTTGATTCTTGGTTTAGTCATCTAAGATTGGACGATCGAACAATCAACCATTATTGCTACTCCACACGACAATTAGCGAAGGCACTCGATAAAAGGTATGGTCAATGGCTTTTCTGCGGAACCAACCCGTGAAGAACTGGGCAAGTTACTCGGTTGGGTGTTCACTTCGAGGCAGCCCGGTCATGAGAACGGCGATAATGTCGCGGGCTTCTAGCGCTCCCTTGATGACGAGTTTTATCCTCTCTTTTTCCTTCTCGCTCTCCAAGCTGAGTTGCATTAGTTCGGCATACGCAAGAACTTGGGCGACCTTATTATTGAGTTGGTGAAGTGAATCCCTAGTCTTGTTCAAATCGAGTCTCATTTTACCACCCTTAACGCCGATAGAGTCTTAAGCAAAGTGTCCTTTTCCCGCTGTGGATTCATTATTGAGATCAAAGCGTCTTATTTTCTCGATTAGGGTGGTCCTTTTCAGGTTAAGGAGCCTTGCCGCTTGATTCTTGTTTCCTCCAGTTTTCTCCAAGCTTTGCAGAATCAGTTCCTTTTCCAGCTTGGCAATCTTGCCATTTAGATCAATCCCTTCATCTGGGATGAAAACATCCGACAAGGTAAAGTTCATTTTGGAATCCTGGATCTCACTGGGCAAGTCTGATGACAAAACAATATTGCGAGTTCCGAGAAGCGCAACGGCTCTTTCCATCGCATTTTCGAGTTGCCGGATATTTCCGGGCCAAGAGTAACTCATCAACATTTTCATCGCGTCTTGAGAGACTGATTTTGTTTCGACGTTTCCGCAGAATTTCTTGATGAAATGCCGTGCCAACAACGGGATATCTTCTCGTCGTTCTCGAAGGGGTGGCAACTGAATGCGAATGACATTCAACCGGTAATAAAGATCACTTCGAAACAGATTCTGGTCCACCATTCCCTTTAAATCAGCGCTGGTAGCGGCAATGATCCTTACATCGACTCGAATCGTCTCCGCTCCCCCCACGCGCTCAAATTCTCTCTCCTGAAGCACCCGTAACAATTTCACCTGTAATGAGGGGCTCATGTTCCCGATTTCGTCGAGGAAGATTGTACCCTTGTCCGCCTGTTCGAATCTCCCGATCCGCGTTTGGTGTGCGCCAGTGAAAGCACCTTTGGCATGACCGAACAATTCGCTTTCTAGCAACGTTTCTGGGATCGCGCCACAATTGATGCTGACAATTTTCTGTTCTTTGCGCGGGCTATTGAAATGAATTGCTTTGGCTATGAGTTCTTTGCCCGTTCCCGTTTCTCCAGCGATCAGGACAGTGCTTGTGGTCGCGGAAATCGTTTCGACGAGTTGGAAGATCTCTTGGATCCTTTTACTGTTCCCGATAATACTCTCAATCTTATATTTTTCTTTGAGCTGCGTCTTAAGATAGGCGTTCTCTTCCCTGAGCCGACGTTTTTCCAGGGCTTGCCTCAGGACATGGGAGATTTCCAGCAATTGGAAGGGCTTGGCGATATAATCGTAAGCACCTTTCTTCATGACCTGAACGGCGCTCTCGACGGTTCCATAGCCAGTAATGATAATACAGATCAATTCCGGATAGAGCGACAGTGCGCCTTGCAAAACGGCGGTCCCATCAATTCCTGGGAGTTTCATGTCGGTCAGAAGAATATCGAAGGGAAGAGTCTTGAGCAATTCGAGAGCCTCTTCTCCATTGGATGAAGCCTGGACTTGGTATCCCTCTTCGGTGAGATAAGCCACAATGGCATTCCGAAAATCCGTCTCATCATCGACTATCAGTATGGATTCACGTTTTGTTTTTTCCATTATTGCATTTCCTGCCGGCTTGAAGACCGCTTCTTTTTCCAAATCAGTTGGACTGGGGTCGCTTCAGCACAGCCTGCACGGCATTTAAAAGGTCTTGCATTTGACAAGGCTTTGGGAGAACGAGAGTGATTCCGGATTCCTTAACTCTGGCATCATCCAACTGGATACTCCACCCGCTTAACAAGACGATAGGTACTTCCCGGTTGGTGGCGCGGATAGTCTTGGCGATTTCCCAGCCTGTCATCCCAGGCAATCCTAAGTCTGAAAAAATCACATCATAATGACCTGCCTTAAATAAGGCAATAGCTTCCGGCCCATTCGCCGCTACATCCACCAAGTGACCCTGCATTGTAAACATTTCGGCCATGTAGTCGCGGATCACGTCTTCGTCATCGATCACCAAGATTCGGATTTTTTCCTTTTGCGTTGCCACAGCCCTCGACCCAACGAGATCCGGAGTCTTCAGAGGGGCCGGCAATGAAATGATGCAGGTAGTTCCGCGACCCAGGGAACTAAATACTTTGATATCTCCATGATGCCGTCGAACAATACCATAAGTGACACTCATACCGAGCCCTGTTCCTTTGGGACCTTTGGTTGAAAAGAAAGGATCAAAAATCTTGCGCTTTACTTCCTCGGACATTCCGATGCCCGTATCGACGATTTTTATTGCGACCGTAGGGTACTGGCCGACCTGTTCCGTCTCCGTCGTGATCCGAATGGTTCCGCCATCCGGCATCGCATCAAGAGAATTTCGGAGGATGTTCCGCACTGCCTCAGTCAATTCGGACCGATTTCCGGACACAGGGGGAATATTCCCAGGATCAAAAAGCACTTCAAGCTGGATCCCTTCCGCTTCAAATTGGTCGCGCCAAATAGGTTTGATGCTTTTGACTGCCTCTTGGACGACTTCATTTAACGCGACTTCTTGAAAAAACTGGTCCGCGCGGGTGCGTGTAAAATCCTGTATTCTTCGAACCGTCTGGGCACCTTGAATGCTCTTGCCTTCAATAGTCTTGAGATCCGCTTTCAAACTCTGAAGATCCACTAATGTCCCACCTTCAATTTGCTTCAACAACAGTTGAGTCTTGCCCAAAATGCCTGCCAGCAGGTTATTAAAATCATGGGCCACTCCGTTCGCCATCTCGCCCAATGCCGTGAGACGCTCGAGTTCGACAATCTGATTCTGTAGTTTTCGCTGCTCAGTTACATCTTTACCGACGAATAGCCAGGCAAAAAGCCGTCCTTCTGCGGTGTAAACTGGAGTGGTCGAGATCTCGAAGTGCCCTTTCAGCCGTTTATCTTCAAACTCGACGGAAATCACTTTGTCCTTCACATACATTTCCTCTTTCTGATGATGACACCAGGGAGATTGTGGATCTTGAAATAACTCCTCTGCTTTGCGATTCACCATATCCCTCGGCTGTAGATTCAGGCGCCGGGCAAGTGCCTGGTTTACTCGAGTGATCCTCCCTTCCGAATCCTGCGTATGAATGAGTTCAGTCATCGTGTCAAATGTGGTTTCCCATTCCCTTTTGGCATCGCGCACCACATTGAACAGTTTGGCATTCCCAAGAGCCACACTAATTTGTTTTCCGATCGCGTTCAGGATTTCAGTTTCGTCAGCCTTCAAATCCTTTCGAATGTGCCGCCCCCCAAACAAGAAACCCATCAATTCTTCATTAAAAAAGAGTGGAAGCAAGAGATACGAGCGGATATGTTCTTCGGCGCAAAGTTCTGCAAACCTGTCGAATGAAGCGGAGACGGACCGGTCTTCAATTTCGCGATTCGTCAAGGGTTGTTTCAACTCTTCCAGCCCCAAAAGCAAGTTCTTCAAAAGTGATTTCTCTTCCAGCCGAGCAATAAACTTAGTCGAAAGATTGTGGAAGGAGGCCGTGCGGAAAACTGACTCGTCAAAGGTAGCAATCAGAACTGCACCGCAGCTCAAGGCAGCCAATTCACAGAACCGCTCTAATGAGACTTTGGAAATTTCATCAATGTCGAGGGTATGTGAAATAGCAGAAGAGACCGACACAACCGCCGTTAACTCTCGATTCTTCTGCAATATTTGCTTTTCAAGAGCAACACGTTGCGTGCAATCCCGGGCAATCCCTTGGTAGGCAATGACTTTATTCCGCGAAACAATTTTTGAGAGACTCAGCTCGAGATTTCGCACTTCCCCTTGCCTTGTCATGATCTCCAACTCAATCAAGTTCCTGCTATCCCCGAGCCGCTGAGGGTGCAGTAAATCTTTCAGTTTCGGCGGATCGCCGGGGCTCAGAAATTCAGCCAAATTTCTCCCAATGATTTCTTCGGGGGAGTAGCCCAAGAATTCGCGGACGCGCGAAGTTACAAAGCTGATATTCCGAGAAGTGTCCATCATGAAGATTAAGTCATTCGCGTTTTCGGCAAGGTTTTTGTATCGCTCTTCGGCTTCTTTGAGCTGGCCTTCCAAATTGGATTTTTCTATCGCACTTTCCAGGATCTGAGGCAACTTAAGAAGATAGCCTTTGCTCTTGACAAGATATTCATTTGCGCCGGCCTTCATGGCTCGAACGGCAATTTCTTCATCTCCTTGGCCAGTTACCATAATGAGCGGGTGCGTCCAACCACGGCGGCGGATTTCCTCAATCAGCTCAACCCCGTTCATCCCCGGAAGGTTATAGTCCAAGATGACAGCGGAGCATTCCTCTTCGGAAAGGCTACGGATACATTCCTCGCCGGTCGCCACGGTAAGGACCTGAATTTCCTCGATATACTTGCGGAGGCTCTTCTCTACCGCAAAGGCTTGGTGTGGATTATCTTCAACGACTAAAATTTTAAGCGGGTAAGAAATCATTGGACCCACAGCGTTACGACCAAATGGAATTTTTCCTTGACTGCGCTGACCTGAAAACCTTCAAGTAAACCATTGCCAGAACCCTTCAGAATCGGCACACTTCTCCCTGCACAATCGCTAAGAATCTAATCGACAGAAAATCTTCAACTTCTTATAAAATAATACCAAAAGTATCCGCGAAACTGGGTTGGAAGCTGCATCCTAGGAATAGCGGAGGGTGGTGGAAATTCCAATATCAGGAGAGAGGTGATTCTAATGACCATTCCAGAAAGGATTCAAAAAGAGCTTACAGAGGCGATGAAAGCCAGGGAATCGCTCAAAATTGATGTCCTACGCGGCATAAAAACTGCGCTGAAACTGAAGGAGGTTGAGAAAATCAGGGCCTTATCAGACCTCGAGGTTTTACAAGTAATACAAACCCAGGTGAAGCAGCGAAAAGACTCGATCGAACAATTCACCCTGGGAGGGAGAAGTGACTTAGTTGCCCGCGAACAAGCCGAGGTTAAGATTCTAGAAGATTACTTGCCTGCGCCCGTCAGTGAGAGCGAGCTAAGAGCGGTTATTGGGGAGGTCATTTCGGAAATTCAGGCAAGCGGTGCTAAAGATATCGGTCGGGTTATGAAGACAGTCATGAACCGATTTGCCGGGAAGAATGTGGACGGAAAAACGGTGAATGAAATGGTCAGAGCTCAACTCGGAAGCTAAGCACCCGTACGACTAGTGGATACGCGTTCCGGAACCAGCCATTGCCGAACTAATCGGCTTGCGAACCCGGGCATCGGCAAAGACGACTTCTCTCACACCTTCTCGAATGGCTTCCAAAGCTCCAAGCACTTTCTTTTTCATCCGCCCTTGGGCAAAATGCGTGTATTGTTCGATCTCACTGATCCGAATTTCCGATATCAAACTGGATTCATCCTTTACATCTCGCAAAAGACCGGGAACATTGGAGAGGATAATCATCTTCTCCACTTTAAGAGCCGCCGCTAACATTGCTGCGGCCCTGTCCCCGTCAACATTGATCGCTTCGCCGTCATAACTGATTGCTGGCGGA
The DNA here is from genome assembly GCA_963810905.1 of uncultured Acidimicrobiia bacterium. Lineage (GTDB taxonomy): Bacteria > Acidobacteriota > Terriglobia > Versatilivoradales > Versatilivoraceae > CAWBAT01. The sequence continues at coordinate 490,872 of CAWEPG010000003.1, forward strand.
CAGAGCACGACTGTAAAATTGTTCTCCATGAGTAACCGGATCAAAGGAAGATTAATTTTTTCAACTTTACCTGTGTAATCATCCCGTAAGACTCTTTTTTTCCCATTTTCCACGATGAGAATTGTCGACTTTCGAATCCCCTCCCAGATTCGGCCATCAATGCCTGACAAGCCAAGGGCATTAATGCCAAGCCGCTGCAGTCTTTCCACTATCCCCTTGTTGATCTTGCCGCAATAGACCATTTCAAAAATTTCCAAGGTCTCTCGGTCGGTATATCGAGATTCGTATCCAGAGACGGATGTGACCATCCTGGGTGGCTTTCCAAGTTTCCGAGAAATGAGATTTGTCTCAGCAGAGCCCCCGTGAACGAGAATGGCCCGCTGGCCGGATTTTATCAACGACGCCAGATCATCACAGACCGCATCATAATCAATTCCCAAACTCCCACCTACCTTAATCACAATCATTAATGCATCTCAACTTTCTTTCAGAGAAGGTTTACTTACAGGCTTTTCTGAATCCAATCGAGGACCATTTGCGACACTTCCGGACTCTCGCCGACGAGCCTCGAACCTTTCAAGTTGGAGTCGCGAATGATCCGAATCTGGACCGGGAATCCTGTCAGTTTTTCGAGCTGTTGACAAGAATCGATTGCTGATGAATCCCCTTGAGCGGCGATATACAGAATCGAGTGAGGCTGAAAATTTTGGATTCCCTTGGCCCAGGTCTGGGCGAATTCAGCCGTCGGGGAGAGGGCGATCGCTGTCCGGATCTCCTCGAATTTACCAGAAGCAAAGTATGCTAAATCGGCACCGATTCCTCCACCTATGCAAGCAATCCGGTTGAAGTCAACTCCCTCCTTTGACTTTAACCACTTCACTGCGGCCTCTAGTCGGCCGGAAACTGATCGGAATCGGTGACTCCGCTTGGTAATGCCTGAACTTTATCGTTTCCCTTCAAAGTGCTTTCTCCGTGAGCCCGCAAATCGAGATTCAAAGCACCGAATCCTTTGGGGAGCAAAACGGTTTGGATAAACGAGTCCCAAGAATGACGATCTTCGCCAAAACCGTGAATTAACAGGACTGCCGGGAATTTTTCCTTGGCACCCAACGGCTGATACCAATCTGCCACCAATTTAAAGGAAATGCTGCCTCCCAATTCGATTTCGGCCCGAACGGGACTATACATCGGATTTCCGGAATTCGTGCGGTTCGCTTCCACCAGCTCCAAATATAGAAAATTATCCGCCCTTTCCAGATACCGACTAATCATCTTCTTCTCCGAGGTTAAGGTTCTGGTTTCGGCATGGACGATATAATCGATCTTGGGATCTAGCCCATAGATCGAAAATAATCCTGACTCATCCGAGGTCAATATCGTTGTATTGTTTTTCGAGGCATTCCGAATAAAGATTTTGGCCCCAGTAACGGGCTGATTAGTCTTGTCCACAACTTGACCCCGGATGGTTTTTGTCGGGGGTTCCTTTTTCTTCAGAGCCAGTACATCACTTGTCGTAAAAAGCGAGGAAAAGCGAGATCCCGAATATGAGCCTGGCGAATAATCCAACGATCCATTGCCGTCTCCATTCCCCGAGGACAGTGTGCTAAAAGACTATTTTTTCGACGAGTTTAACTCAAATTTCAAGATAATGTTCTGTCGCTCGTCCTGTACAAACGAAACCGTTCCTTGGGATGATGCGAAACCCTGCCCGTGAACCATGAACTAAGAACGTATGACGGCCTGGCGGAAGACGCAGTGCAAATTCACCTCTTGCATCAGAGAGCGTTTGCCACTTCTTTACTTTGCCTTGTTTTCCTTCATTGGATTGCATCTCTACGCGAATCGTTGCTCCAGGCAAGCTAAATCCCTCGTCATTTGTGCAAGTCCCCACTAGAAGCGCAAAAGGTTCCAGTTCCTTTTCCTTTCCCACGAGGCTGGTCCCCTGCAAGAAAATGAGGAATCCACAAAGCCCTATCCCTATTGCTGTTGTTTTCCAGGGCCAACTCATTTTTCTTCTTGTAGCGCTCATCATTTCATGGCACACGCTGAAACCCACCCCAAAAATCGGAAGCTTAAAAGTAACATGCTATCCCCTTGCCTCCATCTAGTGCTTAGATGGGGTGCAGTCCTGCGAATTCCAATCCGGTCTGCTCTTCCCAACGGTACATTACGTTCATGGCTTGAACCCCGTTTCCGGCAGCCCCTTTCATTAAATTATCCAGAGCCGAAAGGACCACGAGTCTGTTTTCGTGTGGGTCAAGTTCGAATCCGACATCACAATAATTTGACCCCACTAACAATTTAGGTTCAGGGTAACGATAAATCCCGTTCTTTTCCTTCACAATTCGAATAAAAGGTTCATCCCGGTAAACGTTCCGATAGATTTTCCACAATTCCTTTTCCTCGGTTGATTGCCGGAGAGACACATGGGCAGTGGAAAGAATGCCTCGCACAGCATCAGTGGCCGTAGCCGAGAAATGGATGCGAGGAGTCTCTCCATGAAAAGTCAGTTCCTGCCGGATTTCCGCGGTGTGTCGATGGCCTGTGGGTTGGAAGGAACGCATGGCTCCGCTCCGTTCAGGATGATGAGAAGACAGGCTGAATTTGTTCCCGGCGGCGGACGAGCCGACTTTGCCTTCGATGTAAACGTGGCTAGGATCGGCGATCCCGCTTTTAAAGAGCGGATATAACCCTAAAATGGCCGTAGTGGCCAAACAGCCAGCACCGGTCACCAGAGTCGCATTCCGGATGGCTTCCCGATGTAATTCTGGAACGCCATAGACGGCTTGTTGCAAGTAACTGGGGTTACTATGTTCATGTCCATACCAGACAGGATAATCTGCCTCATTGCGCAAACGAAAATCGGCAGAAAGGTCGATGGCCCGCTCAGCCAAAACCAGGAATTCGGAAATACGTGTCATCGCCATGCCGTGGGGAAGACACAGGAATAAGAGATCCGATTTCTTGAGGTCCGCACTGGCAATGAACTTTAAATCGGTTCGCTTTCGCAAATTGGGGTGAATGGAATAGACAAATTTCCCGGCATTCGATTCGGAGGTCACCTGGCTGACTTTTACCTGAGGGTGACTCAACAAAAGCCGTAACGTTTCTCCACCTGTATACCCTGAAGCACCGACGATAGAAACCGAAAGCATGTTCCTCCTGACAAAACAGCTACGTGAGATCACCTCAATCCCTGCTGCCCTGCAGGTTCAGAGTGGAAGGGATCCGATGGACCTCCCTCCTTCGGACTCCTGCGAATTAAAGCTTAACAGCCGCGAGGACACACCGTGGAGCAGGAAGACTCGAATGGCTGAATGGACTAGTCACCCGCCTTGGCCACCTGGAGAACATAGTCGATCACTTTCGCAGGGATGTTGACTCCGGTGGTGTCGATAGAGTTTCTGAATTCCATGGTGTAATTGACTTCATTCACAAGGAGCCCGCGTTCGGTCTCAAAAAGGTCAATTGCCAGCACCCCGCCACCAACGGCCCGGGCTGCCTCCAAGGAAAGTCGATTGAGTTCCGGGGTGATGGGGCAGTTCTGGGCTTTCCCGCCTCGCGCGGTATTCGTAATCCAATGAGAGGAATACCTGTAGATCGCGCAGATCGTTTCGTCACCGACAACGAAACTCCGGATATCTCTTCCTGCCTTGGGGATGTACTCTTGAATATAGAAGATCGAATGGTGATAAGAGCCCAATATCTCCTTATGCTCAAGAATCGCCTCTGCAGCCTCCCGATCATTGACCTTTGACAACAACCGGCCCCATGAACCAACCGCCGGTTTGAGTACCACCGGATAACCCAATTCTTCAATCGCCTGCAACGCCGACTCCGGAGTGAATGCCAGAATCGTCTGGGGAGAAGGGACGCCTCTTTTGATCAATGCGTTCGTGGTCAAGAACTTGTTTCCGCATGTATCCGCTACCTCAAAGCGGTTAACCGTCTTTATGCCCCAGTCATTCAATACCTTGAGGGCATAAAGCGCACGCGAGTGGTTGACACAGCGTTCCAGCACGGCATCAAAATCCATGTGCTTGGAGTTCAAGCGAAAAATCAGCTCGCGATCATCTAATATTTGAAGATCGATTTGTCGAGAACGAAACTCATCGATAAGAAGTTTCTCTTCCTTGCGAACAATCGAACATAAGAGTGCAATTTTCATTAGGATTGCCAAAAAATAAAAAAACCACAGCAGCTTCAAGACCCCCTTTTAGGGGTGTATCTTGATTTTGTCTGTGGTTACAAACACGAACGCAGAGTCGGGAATTAAGGGAAGACGTCACGTGCCAACCTATTCTCCCCAATCTTCCTCTTCTTCCGGCGCCACCTCTAACTCAACCGGATCTGTTCCGACCACTTCCAAATCCGCACCGCAATCGGGACAATTAACAATTTCACCTTTTTCGACATCTTCTAATTCGATATCTGCCTCGCACTCGGGACAGTATGCCACGACTCCTACCTCCTTAAACTTTCATGAAGATTTATCCGAGTGATCGACTGAGCTCCTGAACTCAAGCTTCTCATCCAGGAATTGTCCCCCTGAGCAGCTACTCTGACAGGAACCCTCAATCGACTTAAACAATAAAGGGCGTACAAAGTCCTCTCAAGCGCTCGCATCTAGGGTACTGAGGGCGTTAAGTCTGGACTGATAAGACCGATTGAGAATCTGTTTCAAAAGAGGGTTCCCAATTTCAGTTTGGTCAATCCGCTCTTGAATCTCTTCCAGTTCCTCGACCGATTTCGCCTGCTGAATCACCTGTTTGAAATAGCTGAGGTCACCGATGGTCATGATCTCTTGGCTTTCTTCATCTTCGATGATCGCCAGATGCCCACTTGGAAGGATCGATCTAATTTTCTGGTAGAGTTTCTCTCGGTATTCAAGGTTGCTCTCACCAAATTCAGAATGGAACCACTCAGCTGTCAGAGTACTAATACCGCACTGAATATTCAGTTCGGCGTAATTATCCGGTTCGGCTTCTGAAGACTCCAATATCATTTCTTCGATATCATCGATCACCGTTGAGCTGGAAAAAACTGTAACGATTGTAACTTTCATAGACTCCTACTTAATTGAGTAAAAACGATTCCAAGATCATTCGACAAAGAGAACGCTTTGAATTATAAGAAGATTCGTTTGGCCATGGCAAACATTTTTGATGAATTCGTCAATGGAATGTTTTTTCCCAATCCCAGTTTTCATTGCATTCTCATTCAAATCCGGGGTCGGGGCGCAAAAGGAGTAGGCAGAACTGCAGTGGGCAAGCTAACGAGCCCTTCCGTGGATGGATCCATGGTTTACCTTGAGCTTGGGCCGTGAATCTTCTAATATTCTGCTTCGATTTCATCTTGGACCCCGGATCGACGTTAATAAAAGCTATGAAAAAAACCAAGACTCCCAGCGGAGGACACTCTCCCAGAAAATCAAAACGCGTGCACCTCAAAATAAGATTTAGACTGAGCGGGAGAGATCGAAATGGAAATCCGTTCGAGGACCTCGTCGAGACCAAGGATATTGGAACGAATGGAGGCAGTCTCTATACAAAACGCGATGTTCGAGTTGGCTCGACCCTGAAGTTGAGCAGCCCCAAGGGATTCATCGCTTTGGTTCGAATTATCTGGAACGAAGAAGAAGGAAAAAGTTCACGCTCCGTCTTGGGATTCCAATTGCTTGAACCGAGGGAAGATTGGGTTTTGCAATTTCAGAGTCGCTAGGAGTTGTCCGGATGAAAATTCAGTGGCTGGCGCACGCAACGTTTCTAATCGAAGGCAACGGGCTACGCATTGTGACGGACCCCTACACTCCCCATGTCTTGGGCTTTCCAGAAGTTCAGGAAAAAGCGGATCTCGTCATTCGGAGCTCGGCGGATGATGAAGGTCACTGCAATGCTGCCATGATCCAGGGAGAACCTGTTGTCGTTACCGCAACTGAGATTCCTCCCGGCGGAGTTGAGGTAAAAGGAATCCATGTAATGGCGATCCCGGCGAAGGAGAGTCTAATTTACAAGGAAAATCCTGGCATCAACGCCATGTACCGTTTTGCCCTGGAGAGCATGCAGATCGCGCATCTCGGAGATGTGGGAAACCCGCTCTCGGCCGATCAAGTTGCAGCACTGCAGAATACGGACGTTCTCATGGTTCCCGCGGGGGGCCCCCCGACGATCAACCTGGAGGATTTATGGGACGCCATTGCACTCATTCGACCCCGAATTGTGATCCCCATGCACTACCATCTACCGATGACCAAGGTTAAGATGCTTTCTGTGACGGAGTTTACAGCGCACTTCCCACCTGCTATCGTTGACTGGTGGCCAACTTCGGAAGTGGAACTCTCGCGGAATTCACTTCCACGAGAGTTGCGAATCTGGGTGCTCAAACCCGGTGTTTTCTCCAAACCTAGGTAAGAGTATTCAAGAACACGCTAATCGTTTTTAGATCCGGGTAGACCCAGAATAGTTGGGCCATGCTCCTTTTCCATCTCCTGCAATAAAGCCTCAAACACTTCTCCCGTGGTTCCCGGGCGCTCCATCTTAGGTGACCAGTGCCATTCATTAAGATACTCATCGCTTCCAATGAGGCCCTCCGTCATTGCCACTCGGTCGATGGCCAGCTGGAAAGAATCCGGCAGAGGGCGTGAAACCGGCTTGGATCCTTCAAAAACTTTGATCTGCGCCGGGATATTACGCCAGTAAAGGATTTGATATTGAGCCATCTTATCGTCCTTTCATTGAAGAGGGCTCTCCCGGAAAACCCATGGATCGAGAGCCCCGTCAGTTCCAAGTTCATGCTTTTTGGCCACAGTCCGTTTTAACTCTTAAATCGGGCCAAGGGGAGAGCTCGCTGTGGGCGTGGCCGAGAGACCCTTGTTCTCGGCTATTTAAGAATCCACGGGGTCTAGTGATCTTGATACGAAGGGTTTAGCCGGCTCCAACACCCGCCTGAAGCTCTTTGCTCCGATAGGCACGGAGAAAGCTGCGGCAGCCAGCGTCACGGCCAAGCAACAGGTCCGCAGCGACCTGGTAGCTTCGGGATTGCCGGTCCATTGCAAATACCTGATCCACTCGGCCGGCTGCAGGATCAATGATGCCACTATCGATACCCGCTTCGGTCGCCAGAATGAGGAAGACGTTGTTTATCAGTCGGCGCATGGGAAGCCCAAAGGACACATTACTGAGCCCGCCCGTGATATGGATTTCCGGTCCGAACTTTTCGCGAAGCCTGCGAACTGCCTCGAAATAGTGGTTCCCAAAGTCGCTGTCTACCGATATCGGAAACACGAGAGCATCAATGTAGAGATCCCGAAGAGGAATCCCTTTCTTTAGAGCCAATTCGACAATTCGCGTTGCATTGTCAATTCGCTCGGCGTCATCTTTGGGCATACCGCTTTCTCCTGCAGCCGAGACAACCACTTGTGCCCCAAATTGAACCGCCAAATCCAACGCCGTGATTCGTTCCAATGAAGCGGAATTCAGTAGGGGTTTGCCACCATGTCCCTGGCAAGCATCCAAGCCCACACGAATCGTTTCCGTATTGGAAGAATCCACTGAAAGTGGGACAGGGCAAACGGGTCGTACAGCGTCGACCAGCCATAACATGGCCGCTTTTTGGCTTTCGGGACGCAAAGAAACCTCATCGACGTTCAAATCAATGAAATCGGCTCCGGCATTCAGCTGGACTCGAACCTTCTGGTGCAAATACTCCAAACCCAGTGAGGCTTCCGGCTCTTGCCCCGACATCGCTGCTTGAATTGCAATCTTGATGTGCTTGATACGCCCTTCCTGGTATTCCTGAGTTTTCTTATATTCCTCCGGAATAGGGAGAAAACGCGGTTCCCCGTCGGCCCCGGTGAACCGGACCGATTCCTGCCCTTCTTCAGTTGTGGTAACCGACTGCCCCCCCCGGAGGAGAACCCTTGTCGCGTGGATATTCTCTCCAATGACGATGAAGTTTTTTCCCAGAGCTTTAATCTCCATTGTGTCTCTCCTGATTATTCGTTATTCCTCTCTTGAATGATTATGTCTCGCACCGAGGCTCCATCACGACCTTTTTCGACTATGATCCTTCCCGAGAAATTTATTCATCCAACCACTGGTCCCTTTGAGAGCAGCATTTTTGATGACCACGGGCCTCTTGAGCATATTTTCCTCTTCCCCATAAGCCTTGAGTCGATCATAGGACAATGCCCAAATACACTCCTTTTCTCCAACTTCACATTTGCCACGCCGTGTTCCGCCACAGGGGCCATTCCTCTGGTTTTTGGCGCATTGGGATTCGGGGCATAAATAGGCAATATCTGGCAGGGAACAATCACCGCAGTCCCGGCAATCAAAGGCAGCGACTTTCACCCCGTATTCTAGAGCATGCAACGCCTTCCGCAGAACGCCGTCGGATTTTTCGACCGCTTCACTAATCAACTTTCCTGTCCGGAACCCCAAAGTGTCTTCAACGAAAACCTTATCATGCGTTAATCGATTTATCTTGTAACTCAGCGGCACCTGCTGGCGCAAACTCGCCAGTGTTTCCGGAGACTTCGACTGCAGATAAGCGCGATTGATTTCGGTTGAACTGAGTCCTGTTTCCGGATCGGGCTCAAAGTAGTAGAATTCATCGGGCTGATGAAATTGAATCTCTCGGGCGAATTCTTTCCAATCGTTCTCCCCAAAACTATTGATAATTTCCAAAAGCTTTGTAAAGTCCTCGTAATCCCAGTGTCCCCCCAAATAGACACCGCGGAACCCCAGGCCTTTGGCTATGGCGCATTGTTTGGCGGCAAATTCCAGCAGGAAGGCCTTGCCTTTATCCTGCGACTGGGCCTGCTTCTCAATCAGCGACAGCAATTCGTCCGTGACTACACAGCCGGGAATTTTATCGTCATGAAAATAACGGGCAACGGGCAAGCTCAAGACAAACACGTTGGCTAATACAGGAACCCTCAAGTTGTGAAGAGCCATGTACTTTAGCAGTTCATCATGTTTCCGCGAGTCATATCCAATCTGAGTGATGATGAAGGAGGCGCCACATTCAATTTTCTTGGCGAGCTTAAAATATTGGGGCATCACCTCACGCTCATAACGCTTATGATTATTGACAACGGCTCCCAAGAAGAAATGAGTCTGTTCCATCTTGCGTGTTTGACCATTGGGAAGGGTTAATTCCAGGCCAGCATTCATTTCAGAATACATCTTCAACAATGCCACCGAATCGATGTCAAATACGGCGCCGGCTTGGCCTTGATAGCCATCGGTCGGGAAGTCTCCGGAGAGGGCTAGGATGTTGTTGAACCCCTCACTGGCAAGCTGCCAACCCCGACTTTGCAGGGCATTCCGGTTCCAGTCTTTGCACGACAGGTGAATGATGACTTCCTGTCCACGAGAGATAAGGTCTGTTCCAAACGCGTCCGCACCAATCATGGCATTGCCACCCGGGTTGTCGGTTATGCTCAAGGCATGCACTTGGGGGTGATTGGAAAGCTCCCTGGCCAAATGTAGGACTTTTCGTCCACTTCGACCTGTAATCAGCCCTCGCGAAGTCACCAGTTCGGCCACCGTGACAAATGTATCTGTTTCCTCGACAAGCTCACGCAAAGGCATTTTCGGCCATTCACCGGGTTGCATCGCTATCCCTTCCTTCCGGGAGCTGCCAAAGAGACAATGTCGTTCGGCATGGGCTTGAATTGGCAGCCCTCCACAAAAAGCTCAAAGAAATCGGACGTTGTTTCCAACTCAATGTGAGTTATTTTTTCGAATAATTTTTGAATGGAATCCCGGCGCTTTTTCGAGATTAAGAATTCCCAGGCTCCCTGGACTGAGGCATTCCCGATCTTCTCGATTCGTTCCTGCGGAACAGGTGCTAGAAAACCAATCTCTACAGCGTTGGCAATATCCACGTAGTTCGCAAACCCTCCAGCCAGATAAAGTTTCCGGATGTCGGTCGGGTCTATCCCAAATTCCCGCATCAGGATATATTGGCCGCAATAATTGGCGGCTTTGGCCTGGGCGAGATAACTAGCGTCCTCCCGCGAGAATGTGATGCCATATTCTGGCACGATGTCCAAGACATATTTTTTGTCCGCAAAAACCCCTTTCGGCGTCATGAGTCCGTGCCGTCGCAATTCTGCCAACAGGTCAATGAGACCGGAGCCACAAATCCCCTGAGGGGTAATGCCTCCAATCGTTCGGTAATCCCACTTCCCCGCCTTCCAGGAAAAACTCTCGATGGCTCCCTCACAGCCCGGCATCCCAAACTTCACCGCACCTCCCTCGAAAGCTGGCCCTGCCGGACAAGAAGCGACCAACATTCGGCCCGCATGCCCAATGACGACCTCAGTGTTGGTCCCAACATCCACGACCATAACCACATCCTGTTGGGAGTCCATGTCCATCGCCAGTAAATCAGCAACCGTATCGGCGCCAACATGGCTGGCGATCAACGGCATGCCGTAAATCATGGCTTTGGGATGCACCTGGATGCCAAGCCTGCTTGCCTTCTCCACTAAGATTGTATCCTGACGTTTTCCGGCAAGCATTTCTAATTCAGTGACTGATTTGTAGGGCTTCTGCCCGATGCTCTGCACATCGATGTCGAAAAACAAGTCTCGCATCGTGGAATTCCCCGCAACCACGATTTCGTAGATCTCTTCACGGTTCACGCCCGTCTTCCCGCAGATTTCTCGAATCTCATGATTCAGCGCATGAATGATGGCCTTGTGCAACTCCCCATGAAAACGGCCACCGTCATAAGAAATCCGGTGCATCACATCGCTTCCCCCAAACCTTTGCGGGTTGTCAAAAGAGCTCAGGTACAAGGAGGAGCCGGTTTCCAAATCGACCAGGTCACACACCACGGTTGTGGTGCCGAGATCCATGGCGACCCCGTAGAGATGGCCATCATACCGGCCTATGGCTTCCTCACCGTAATACACGAGATCTCCCCGGCGCTGTACTTGAGGATCCAATGGAAGGAATTTCTCCCGGCGGGCAGTAAGGATTTTGGAATGCCTTCGCCATGGCTCAAAACGGACATTGATGGCGGGATTTTCGATTTTCGCCTGGCAGGCAAGCCGGCACGGGTTTCGCAGGAAAGATTCCGCTTGAGTAGGCGAATTCAGTGCGTCCAGACCATCCACTACCTCAACAATACACTCATGGCAGGTTCCCTTGCGCCCACAAGTGCTCGGCAATTGAACTGCCAGAACATCCGCGCATTCAAACAGGGACTTCCCGTAACTTCCAAAACACATTCTTCCTTCGCAGGATATCGTCGCCATCTCAGGAGCATCCAGGAATAGACACTCGTCCCCTATTTTCTTTTCTCTTCGTCCCTGGTTTCTCGCTATGATTCCCAGGCACCGCGGTAGTCTAATTGATCGTCCCCGGCACAGATTGGCAGGCTGCCTGCGTCCAGAGGTTTCCTCTTGTTCCGGCACCCAAAGTTTGCAGTACACTGATTGAGGCGGTTTTTATAGGGACAGCGGCATTTGGAGAGTTCGTCCGCATGAACAACCATACTGGCAAATAATTCTGAAAGATGGCTTAGACTTTTTTGATATCGCTCCGGGTCTATTTTCTTCATTTCTTATGAGTTCCTAGCACCAGCCTCCACGCCAAGCAATTGCTTTGCCAGCGCCACACAGGCCATCGCATCTTTCCCGTAACCATCGGCTCCCATATCATCGGCGAATTCCTGAGTGACTGGAGCCCCTCCTACCATGATTTTGACCTCATCCCGAAGTCCTGCGTCAATGAAGGCTTCAATCGTTTTACCCATGTTGGGCATCGTAGTCGTCAGCAGCGCAGACATCCCGAGGAGAGGCGCATGGTGTTCTTCAAATGCCTCGATGAAACGGTCGGGGGACGTGTCCACGCCCAGGTCATGAACAATAAAACCTGAGCCTCGTAACATCATGATGCACAGATTTTTCCCAATGTCATGAAGGTCGCCCTTGACGGTTCCCATGATCACAGTTCCCATCGGTTCAATGCCCGAGGCCGAAAGGATCGGCTCAATGTGAAACATCCCCGCTTTCATCGCACGAGCACAAGCCAAAACCTCAGGGACATAAATGAAGTTCTGGCGGAATTTGATCCCTACGATTGCCATCCCGGCAATCAGCCCGTTGTCCATGACATCCAGAGCCTCAAATCCTTTATCCAGGGCCTGGCGGGTCAATTGATCCACGAGCTTATTCTCCCCTTCGATCAAAGCTGCCGCAATGGCCTGGAGTTCTGGATTTGCCTTGGCAAACAGTTGGATGATGCGCGCCCGCTCGTCCGGCCTTTCTATAAATTCTTCAATTTCAGTTCGAATGAACTCGTTTTGAATATCTTTAACTTCGACCATGATGACCTCGTCAAAAATGGAATGGTGGCATGACTTCGTGCCGGCATGTCGCTGCCCATGGCCCCTGATCGTTGAAGGGCCGGCTAGAATGCGTCCCCTTAATACCGGCGAAAGTTCAGGCTGTGGTTCCTGGCGCCGACTTGGTGCGGTGCTCTTGATGCCACTCGCGCACCGCCTTAGGAATCTCCTTCAGATTCTCAATCGCTGTTTGAAGGGGTATCGCGCATTCCGGGCCGACTAGCTGTACCCCTGCCTCTAGATTCTTATAGACTTCCCGACGGACTTCTTCAGGACCTTTCGAGAAAAGCGTCTCCGGATTATTGATATTCCCGACCAGGGAGATGCGGTTTCTGACAACATTCATTGACTCTTCCGGTTCGTTTTTTGAGTCGTAATGAAAGGCCGCCATTCCTGTCTGTGCGATATACTCCATGCGGTCAACGGTCTTGCCGCAGATATGTAGAATAATGGGGGCAGGGAGTCGCTCGGCAAATTCCACATGGAGATCACGCAGGTACCTTGCGTAATATTCTCCGCTGACTAAATCACCCGTGGCATGATCCGGCAAGGTTAAAGCGTCTGCTCCCGCTTCGATCTGGGCTAAACCGAAAAGGACCGTGATTTCCTTGAGCTTGTCGAGGACGGCTTTGGTCTTTCCCGGGTCATCTAATGACAACAGCAAAAAGGGTTCGACACCAAAGCAGTGATAAGCCAGGGACCAGGGTCCCATCGTTTTTCCGATAATGGCTACATCGTTGCCTAATTCAGTTCTCAGAAGCTTGATTGCCTGAACCACACACTGCATGTCGGGATGTTTCAAAAGATTCGAAGGAATTTGAATATCGTCGACATCCTGCCAAATCGGCTCACGCATTTTAACGGTCGGCCAGTTGTCTTTTTGTTCCCACTGAATCTTACAACCCAATGCTGAAGATTCTTGGATAATGCTGAAGACCGGCATCACACTATCGAACCCTAATTCGGTGTGCCCGGTCGCGGCCAGACGGGCCATAGTTTCCGGAACACGATTGGCATCCGGAAAGGGTGCGTCCACCAGGTCCATCAGCTCTACGGTGGCTACCGAGGTTGGATTGCAAACCGGCGTTTGGTCCACGGGTTCCCGGCGTAATGCAGCCAGAACGCGCTGCCGCCCAGTCATGGGGGGAACGATCTGATTCACGTTATGCATCTCATTCTCCTTCTCACAGAGGTCAACGCTAACCTAGAGATTCATTGACTGATTCTGGGCGCTGGGTGGCGCAAGAATACCTTTCGACGCCGCCAACTCCTGCTCTCGAAGCGTAGCCCGGACATTCAAAGCTCTCCCCAGCAGCAGGCCAATTAATGGATCGTGCCTTTGGCCGCAGGGAAAAGAAAGTTGATTTGATCCTTCTCCCTCTATCCGCAATTCAGCAAGTTTGGTCAAGCCCTGGGCCACAGCCAAAATCCGGAGGGGCTTCTCTTCATTGTCCGGGCCATCCGCTGTCAGCTCATAATTGCACCCCGAGCCCAAGACCACCCGGATCGTTCGGTTCGATTTCTTGTCGAAGATGAACAACTCTTTAGGGACCAACGAACTTCCATTCGGTATCTTGCAAACTTCGAGAAAGACCCGTCTGCAAGCCTTCAGATGGTCACCATGGCAAGGAAAACGAACTCGCCCCGAGCCATCCTGGAGAAGCTCCATCCCTCCCAAAGTGACCATTCCCTTGACGATAAACCGGATTCGGTCCATCGCTTCCGGGCGTCGACTATAAGTATGGACCAGAAATTCCGGCCCTCGACCATGGTCCTGCAGATACAGTGCAATGGAGATGTTCAGGCAATGGGGGTCCATCGACACCAACTCGATGCGTTTGCCAATATTGCTCGTTAGCATTTTGACCCTGTCTCCTTTAAATCAGTTTCAGCTATTATGCCCCAAATTCTCTTGACCAGCAGCCGACGATTCCGTTAGTCTTGAATTCACTTCTCAGGTTGTCTGACAACCTGAGAATACGATTAATTTTTCTTCTTGTAAAGTCAAATTAGGCAGTTTTTTTGTTGAAAGCGCAACCTCGAGGTCGCCTAAATTGGCGGAGACATTGAGCCGCTCTCCTCTTCGAAACTTAAGGGCGGATGAGATTAAGGATCGCATGAATGAAACCTGTCCTTAGCAATGGGTGACACCCAGGGACCGTTACATCGAAACCCGAGAGGAATCCGAACGGGCTTCCCCAGCTGAGAAACCTGATGACACGTGTAAGTACAAAAGAACCGCCCAGCCAGGCAATGGCGGCGATGAAACCCATTATCCGGAGATCATTGAGCGATGAGATTGTCGAGCGGATTATCGTTCTGATCTCGGACAAAGTGCTCAAACCGGGCGAACGCCTTCCTTCTGAGAAAGACCTGGCCAGCCAATTCGGTGTGGGACGTACCACCATTCGGGAAGCGCTCCGTTCATTGGCGGTATTGGGAATTGTGGATGGACGCGTTGGCGAAGGAACCTATGTCTCCAGTACAAACCGGCGTTATCTTGAGAAAGCATTACAATGGGGCCTGTTAATTGACCGAAAAGACGTGCAAGATCTGATTGAGACGCGCCTTCTCCTGGAATCGCAGACTGCTTTTTGGGCGGCTCACCGGGCAACAGAGCTCAATCTTCAGGAAATCGAAGAGGCCATCCAAGGGATGGAGAAGTCGATCTTTGATCCGGAAGCTTACTTGCGGTCCGATTTGCAATTTCACATCTCCATTGCACAATCGAGTCAGAATTCAATCCTTTATCACCTCGTCAGCATGACGCGCGGATATCTACAAGCCTGGATTCAAAGGAGCCTCTCCCGCCCGACTCCCCGCAAGACGCAGCAACGGGCAGAGATTTCAATTCAAGAACATCGAAATATCCTCCAAGCCATTCGGTCCGGAGATGCAGAAGGAGCCCGTCAGGCCATGACTGCACATATTCATTCGAGCAGCCGAGACCTTCAGTCTTGGCTGGCCCGGAAAGAAAAATCTTCGAAAAGAGGCTAGAAACTCGTGGGGCAGACAGCAAAGTTGCTAGTTTCCTGTAGCGATCGGAAAGGGCTGGTCGCTCGCATTTCGGACTTTATCTATCGAAATGGCGGTAATATTTTGGACTTCGACCATCATACGGACCTGGAGGCTGGAGTTTTCCTGGCCCGGATCGAGTGGGAACTCAAGGACTTTCAAATTCCAAAATCTCAAATTGCTGCTGCCTTTTCAAGCCTGGCATCAGATTGTCATATTCGTTACCAAGTCTTTTTCAGCGACCACGTTCCCAAGATCGCCATTTTTGCCTCGAAGCTGCCTCACTGTCTGGTTGACCTGCTCTTACGAAATCAGGCTGGAGAGTTTAAGGCGGACATTACACTGATCCTCAGTAACCATGCGGACGTCGAGGAAATTGCAAAATCTTTCGGGATTCCTTTCATGCATTTCCCGATCACGCCTCAAAACAAAGTGCAGCAGGAAGAAGCTCAGATCCGGGAGATGCTCCAGCGAGAAGTTGAGCTGATTGTGCTGGCGCGCTATATGCAAATTCTGAGTGAGCATTTTGTGTCGACTTTTCCGAACCGCATTATCAACATTCACCATTCTTTTTTGCCCGCCTTCATCGGAGCGGCTCCTTATCATCAAGCCTTTGCGCGAGGGGTCAAATTAATCGGAGCAACAGGCCATTACGTGACGACGGCACTCGACAATGGCCCCATCATTGAACAGGAAACAGCCCGGGTGAGTCATCGGGACTCCGTTGAAGATCTGATCCGGAAAGGGCGAGACTTGGAAAAATCAGTGCTGGCACGCGCCGTGCGTCTCCATTTATTGCGCAAAGTTCTGACTTATGGGAATAGGACCGTTGTATTCGACTGATGGCACATCGCCGGTTCTGCCCTGAAGGTAGGGGAAGGACAGGCCTTCTTCATCCTCAGTAGTCAGTCTCTTGTTTGTTGTGATAGTCTTCTATCGTTTCGCGATTCCAACCAAACTATTTCGGAGGTTTTTAATGAACAAACGCCAATGGAGTTTTCTGCTTACTAGGATTATTCCTTTTCGCTATGGCAACACCTTTAATGGCCCAGGACCAACCCGCCGTCTATACAAGGGTCGCTTTCTGGAATATTGACCGGCAGTACTGGGAGGGGTATCAAAAAAACTTTGAAGAATATGACCAGCCCGTTTTTGAAAAACTACTGGCTGATGGCGTGATTACCGAGTGGGGGTCGGACGCAGAGGGTGTTCACACAGCGGAAGGCGCCACGCATGCAAACTGGTTTTCGGCAAAGAGCATCGCCAACCTCGAGCGCGCCCTGGAGGAAGTCCAGAAAGGGATGTCGAAGATGTCCCCAGAAGTTCGGAAAAAATCTGAAACCGATTTTGCCGGTCCAAAGCACTATGACTTATTGTTCCATTCTGATTTCTATCGCTCTCGGCCAGTCAAACTAGATAGTGGCTATGACATGACCAATATCATAAAGGTCAAACGTGGAAAAGCTGGGGAGTACAGGAAGCTCTGGGAAAAATACACAAAGCCAATCCTGGATCAGCTCTTTAACGATGGCACCATCAAGACCTATGCGCTGTTTTCTGATTACATTCATACCAGCTCCCCGGGAAATCAATTCACCTGGTATGTAGTAGCCGATGCAGCTGCTTTAGACAAAGTCGATGCGGCCTTTGCCGCTGAACGGAACAAACGCACTCCCGAGGAGCGCGAAGCGGTCATGCGGGCATTCGAAGAGATCACCGTTGAAGGATCTCATCGTGACGATATGTCCCGGATTTTACACTACAGCGCGAAATAAAGACTTCCCATCCACCTGAAACCTGAAAGCGGCCCATGGTTCAGAAAACCGCTTTCCCTGGACGCCGGGGTTAAAGACCCCGGCCATCCAATCCGGATCACAATCCATTCCCTTTACAACTGCCCATCATACCCGGATTGATGTCGCACAGGATGCCCTCTTCCCTATCTTCGACATCATCCCCGTCACAATTCGAAGGACTCTTCCTGCAATCCTCCCTATGGCAAAAAGAGAAGCAAATGGTTGAAAGAAGCATTTCTCAAAGTGTCCTTCCTATTTACTGATCTCAACAAGCGACAAAGATAGGGAGGCGCTCTCCTACTCGTGGCCTGCGGCCCCAAGCCCGGCTGCACGGCCTGTCACCCATGCCCAGAGGAAATTGTATCCACCAATCGGGCCGAAGGCATCGAGCAACTCACCGCAAAGAAAGAGGCCCGGATACTTCCGGCTCTCCATAGTCCGGGGATTGATTTCCGACAGACTCACACCGCCTCCAGTGACCTCGGCCTTTTGGTAGCCCTCTTCACCGGTCCAAGGGAGATCGCAGCGTACAAGGGTTTCCACCACACGTCGACGCTCTTCGCGTCTCAGTCGGGCAAGCCGGCAGGTTGGTTCTATATTCGCTATCTTCAACAACTCCTCCGCGAGTCGCTCCGGCAACTCGCGACGCAAGACACCGGCAACAGAGCGTGCGCCATCAGCCCGAAGTAACGCATCCCACTCCCTTGAGTCGAGGCCTGTCCAGCTCACCGAGAGGTGCGCAGGAGATCTGCCTTCAATTAAAGAACGCACTGCCACATGGGAGACGTCGAGTACAGCTGGCCCACTATAGCCGCGGTGCGTGAAAAGAAAGCCACCCATTGCCGTAGCCTCTCGCAACCCATCACTGGCCGTAATCAGCACCTGTAACGACACACCTGCCAAGCCGCTAAATGGGGACCCCTTCGCGGTCAGTGGCGTCAAAGCAGCATAGGTCGGATGAATAGTAAGTCCGAGCTTCTCTAGAATCGACAGCCCTCTTCCGTCACTCCCTGTCTTCGGAACGGAGAGCCCCCCCGTGGCTAAAACCACCGCATCCGCTTCGAGCGGTGCTCCTCCTTCTCGTTCTACTCGCCAGGAACTGAGTTGGGGAGTGAGGCCAGTCATTCGACTGTGAGGCATAAATTTCACACCCTTTCTCGCTCCCAGAATGAGAAGGCCATCACGGACGTCTCGCGCGCGTTGCGAGGCAGGAAACAGTTTCCCTGACCCCTCTTCTTCCACAAGAGGAAGCCCAAGCTCTCGTTCAAAAAATATGATTTGTTCATGGAGCGGCCACGAGCGGATAATTTTCCGCAACGTGTTGGGCGAGGAGTCGGTAACGAAGCGTGATTCATCGAGCCGTGCCGGAAGGATATTGCAGCGCCCGCCACCACTGATCAGTATCTTGCGCCCTCCGTCCTGCGTGGTCTCCAGCAACAGTGTCTCTGCCCCGGCGGCTGCAGCAAAGATTGCGGCCATTGAACCGGCGGCCCCTGCCCCAATTACCAATACCCGCCGCCGACATTTTTCGCGATTAGAAGAACTGGAATAGGATTTGAGCGTCACAGTAATGCGGTTCTCCAAAGCTCCGAAGAGCAGAGTTGGGGATGTGCCATTCGGCCGCCCTGGATGATGTTATTGCATGTAGCCCCCAATCCAGCAGCCGATGAGCGCACTACTGAGGCGCCAAAAAATTATCGAGTGCTCTAATCTCCTCGCTCGGGACGTCTTTATCGATTTGGTAAGGGACTTTGGCCTGGCGGAGATCATTGCCAAAGAGACAAATATTATGGTTTCCTGCGCCCTGGATTTTTAGGAAAACAGTGGTTCCCTGCACCGCCCGGGAGTTTCGGACCGTGGCGTCCGTGACCTTATCAAATACCACAGTTGGAACGTCTTGGCCTAACCAGGCTTGTCGGCCGGCGAAGTCAACGAGTTCGAGGCCATTGACATCTTCAAAGTAGAGCGCACTCTCCCATTGTTTCAGCGCCGGTTTTTCCCAGACTACTTCGAGATCCTTAATTGTGAGGTTCTTCGCCCAGCGGTATTTCATGGCGTGCACGGCCGAATCATAGGGCGCCTCAGGATCGGTCGTGAGGAATAGCTTAATGTTCTCAAGCCGGAGCCCATCGAGCCAACTATCCGGATGTCCATTGATAATGGAGGTCCCCTTACCGCGGGCAATGACATTCTGGATCAGCACATTTCGGATGGAACCCGCTGGTGGTTCATCAACCTTAGGCGTTTGTCCCATCCATTCGCTTTTTCGTGTGATTCTGAAATAGAAAGGTTGCGCATCACCCGCCCAGAACCAATCGAAACGATTGCATTCAATTACGAGATTGGAAAGCACCACGTCGGTCACATAACCTCCCTCCGTGACAGAGAACACAAACCCGCGGTTGACATTGGTCATGACTGTGTTGTCCACCACAACCTTCCGAATCCCCACCCAGTTGCCTTCACTGAACTTGATGCCTGCGGAGGCCGAGGAAAGCCGGCAATTCGTGACGGTGATATTTTCGCAGGGAAGTGCAGGTCCCCAGACGTTGGAAGAAATGAAGATGATGCAATCATCACCGGTTTCAATCGTGCAATTTGAAATGTGGACGTCTTTACACCCGTCGAGATCGATGCCATCCGCCCACACGGCTTCCTTCAAGCTCGTGTAGATATATACACCGTCGATGACCATCCGCTCGGTGGCATAAGAAGAAATCGTCCAACTCGGAGAGTGAAGCAGTGACAGCCCCGTGATATGAACGTCTTTACACCGTTTCAGCCACACCAAAAAAGGAAAGAGGGAGCGTTGAGGAAAATCTTTTGGAAAAGTCCGTAAGATAGGCTTGCCCAAGTTCAGCATCGAGCGCTTGTGGCCGTAACCATGCTCATGGTCATCCTCCCTCCAGTCATACTCGGATTGTCCATCGACAGTCCCTCTCCCTTCAATGGTGATATTTTCCACATCTTCGCCATACAGCAACCCTGAGTGATTTGGCTCCTTCCGGTCAAAATCCTTCACATCCTTTGACCCAAACAGCGTTGCTCCTGCTTCGATGTAAATGCTCACATGGCTGCGAAGGTAAATGGTGCCTGAGGTGTATTCCCCAGGGGGAAGATACACTATCCCTCCTCCCGCTGCGGCGCAGGTTTCAATGGCTTTCTGAATTGCCGGTCGGGCATTGTCGGCTTTTACCCCCGTCGCCCCGTAATCTTTGATGTTGAAGACTGCCTTGCCGGATCCGAAAAGCGTGGAGGTAAAGGTGAGCAGTATATAGCTGAAAAATATAGGCAAAATTTTTGCGCGGCTGGACTGGTTCAAAAGGATCCTCCTTGAATTTCGTAAATTCATTGGCCGGAGTGGCCAGAATGCTCGCGTCATAATTCCGCAGGCATTTAAGTGGGACACCGCCATGTCACTGTTATTTTCATGTTCCGTTCTCACGGTCTGCTAAAGTTCATCTCACGACGAAAGCTTGTGAAGAGCTTATGAAAAGCAACTAGACGTCCCTTTGGAAGTATTTGGGAATTCTTCGGATCGGAAACAAAAAGAAAGCAGAGCTTCCTTATGTCGTTCCAAGTATGTGGGTTTAAATGATTCACCGTCAAGTCGTCTCAGTACGGTTGACAATTTCTGCTAGCCCCTGCAGGCGGTAAAGGGAGTAAGGAATGAATCCTTATTGAGTCGGATGATTCTTCCGAAATAAGCTCAGAGGATGTCTTAAAGAAACATAGACACTATTTTGGCAAAAATTTCACGTAACTTAAGTTGCTGGAATGCCAGGCAAAGGATGAAACTCAGTTCCAGCGTGTTAACCTACTAACTATGAACATCTTTTGGCGCATCAAACAAGGACTTCGGCAACTCATCCTTATCCTTCTTCTCGGGATTTGTTTCGCGATGCCTACCGAGCTTGCCAATGAAGCAGAACAACTGCCGGAACAATCACCCTTCTCCATCAAAGTGGATGTAGATCTTGTTGTTTTGAACGTTACGGTCGTGAATGAGAAGGGGGAAGTTGTCACTTCGTTGGGAAAAGACGATTTCATCATTTACGAAGATGACGTCAAGCAAGACATCGCCGATTTTCTGCCCGTCGAAATCCCATTCAAACTGGTATTGGTCATCGATACCAGCATCAGTACCCGCTCCAGTATCCGATTAATTAAAAAAGCTGCCATCCATTTTACCGAGCAACTGCGCCCTTCCGACCGCATTGCCGTCATTGAAATCAGCTCCTCAGTGAGATTGGTACAAGATTTTACGAGCGATCGAAGAAGGCTGCAACGGTCCATTGATGACATCGCGACGTCTTCCACCGGAGGCTCCAAAATTTACGATGGCTTAGCTCAGGCAATCAATTCTCTGAAGCAGGGGGAAGTCGGTCGTCATGCAGTTATTCTGCTCAGTGACGGCATGGAGAATTCAAGCCGAATGGGCTTTCCTGAACTTCGACTATTACAAGCTCAATCGGACGCCGTGTTTTATCCGGTCACCATTGTGAACAGACAAAACGAGAGAGACATGTTGGAAGATTTCATCAAGAATGCTGATCGGAAGATGCCGGAAGAGGTTTCCGTTGTTGAAAATGCCAAAGTCAGCCTTTCATTCTTAGAAGAAGTCTATCAGGTACAGATGGAGCGGTTACAGACTTTGACGGAGGAATCTGGAGGAAAAAAATTTCTGGTCAATGACCTGGAAGACTTATCAGAGGAGTACGCCAAAGTCGCCAACGAATTGCACAATACGATGAGTTTGGCTTATTACTCAAAGAATCGAACACCAGACGATAACATTCGCAGGATCCGGGTGGAAGTGAAGAAACCCGGTTACCGTGTACGCTGCAGGACCAGTTATTTTGTTCCTAAGGACTCTCCAAATTGATCTCATAAGACAGGCCAGAGGCCCACACATGTGTCCAGACTTGAGAGAAGGCGTGGGGTAGAGCGTGCGTTAGAGGGGGACAAAGACGGGCTTTAGTTCCCTCTTTTAGGCATTGAACACCACTTGCTCGATGTGAGTATCGGTGTGGAGACGTTCCTTTCGGCCGTATAGATCCAGTCGATAAATCGCGCTGCCGTTCGAGTAGACGAGGGCGCCATCCTCCGCCAAATCATAGGATAAAACCCCTTTGGCGAGGATTTGTGGTGCTCCTCCCTTCTGCCGACGAACGAGTTGCCAAGACTGCGGCACTAGCGCTGGCATGTCGTCGGTTTGGGGTTCACGCGAGACCTTTTCGGCATCCACTTGGTTTCCGAGAATAAACATCTGCTTCAAATCGATCTCTTTTCCCTTTGTTCCCCCTGCGGACGTCAAAGGTTTACCGGTATAACGCACGGTAAAAAAGTTGAGCCACTGAAAGAGAGCATGTAGAACATTCAGGGGAAGCATCACTAAATCCAAGACAGCTCGGTAGGGATTAAAACTGCGATAGGTTTTTTCATAAGGCCGACGAATGGCGTAAACCGTCCCATGTACATCCAGTCGAGGCGCCATGAAGTCAAACTTGGGGTCTTCCAGCAAACAAGACATTTCTCCGCTATCGAGATCGAGCTGTTGAATGAGGTAGGGGCCACGCACCATCAAATGTCCTTGAGCGTCACGACCCATGCCCGCCGACTGAAATATGAGCTTCCGCGATTCTCCGGGGACCCAATAAGGTGCGAGATCGGATGAGTCTCCTTCCGTAATCTCAGTCAGATCCGATCCATCGGCACGCATCGTTGCCAAATTGGCAATCCCCTGTGGGTGAAGGATGGAGCAAGCTACCAAATCCTTATCGCGGCGCGCACAGGGATTGCCCACTCGACAATCCGAACTATGGAATAAGCGTTGCTCCTCATGCCCTGAATCTTTGAGCGCAAAGATTCCGGAAACCTCATCAGTTTCTAATGTGTAAAGTAATTCGCCGGACTCGCGCCCCCGAGATAGCCCCGTAATGGCAATTCGCAGTTGGGCCGGGTCCCGGTCCTGAACACCCCAGAGCATTCCTCCGGACATGAATTGTGCCCCACTGCCTTGAGTCTTCCAGGCATTTCGTTGACGGAGTCGAATAGCCCGCTCATGCACGTCCCTTCCAAATTTGCTTTCCACAGCCCGTATTGAACCATCGGCAGTCTTGAAATGAATCTTGCTCTGAGCCAAATAGGCAAAACAGGCCGTCATCAAACGGGCTCCAGGAGATCAAAAATTAGCTCCGAACAACCTATCGGCCAGCTGTTTTTCAAATATTAGGGATTCCCCATTCAGGGCCGTATCCGCTATTCTTCGTTGGATATATCCCTGACGAGCGGCGGGCCCCATTGGGCCAAATCCATTGGCAAGGCGGTTCTGCGGTCAGCCCAGTCGAATTACCTTAAGGAATGATTCAATTAAATGTTCGGCCAAATCTGGTGTACTTCCCGCAAGATCGTTTCAAGATCCTTTCTCAATCCTTCCCTATGGAGGATCTGCTCTTCGACCTTTCGCACGGCCAAACCCAATTCCCCTAGCCATTCGGACCCTGTCGTATAAGCTGTGCCCTGCACGATTTCCAAGGGGTGAGGATCTAATCCAGCCTCACGAAATTTTAGGATGACGGCATCAGTGAAATGATAGAGTTCAGATGATGACATGACAATAGGTATTAAATGTTATGAAGTCACGCCAACTGGTTTTTTTCAGTACTCAACTGAACCCGGACTTAAGCAAGCACTGCCTTTATCATCAACTGTCGCCGCAGCCGGGCCTGAGGGGTTCGGGCTGGTCACTCCAAATGATTTACTTATGATAACGGGAGGCCAATGGACATCATGATAACATTCGATTCGAAGAAAAGGACAAAATTGGGCAGCATCAACCCTTCGGAAAATCGGCACACGGTTCATAAAGATACATTCTAGCTCACCCACCCCTGGAGCCTAATTGCCTCGTCCCCTCCGGAGGAAAAGAATCCATCTAATCTCTTTACTTTCCAACTCCCTTTCCAAATATGGGAGAGGGATTAAGGGGTCCGTATAGCCACAGAATCAGGATCCTCTCTCTTATCGGTCTGCTACCGCGTCTGCCAACCTCCTACACACAACCAGAAAAGTTGAGCTTTTACTCATTCTCCACGACCTTAATCCGTTGCTCAGCCCCGTTGCAGCGGATCTCAGGAACATACATGGCATGACCTACCACCGGCAGCGCATGAAACTGTCCCGGAACTTCAGCACGAAGCTCGTAGTGGATTTCCCAAACCCCCTCCGGCAACTTGTCGATGAACAACGCCACTTTTCGATCCCGCAATTCCTGGTAGACCCAACGGCTGCGACCAGTAAAGTCGTTGGAAGACAAGGCTCGATCAGACTTCAATTTATCGAAGGCGTCAGATCTTAATTCTTTCGCATAGAGGGGTTCGCCACTGCGGACCTGGACCGCTTCCAAACCGGCGGGCTTCAAATCTTCGAAGACCAGGTATTCATAGTTGTTCTTGGCTTCAATGGTGATGATCACTTCAGCCCGTTCGCCACTTCTGATTGAGTCGCCGTCATTGAGAGGTTGCCGATCCGTGACAAATCCTTTTAATAACGTGGGCCGGTTAGACAACCGGTAGTACTGGCGACGGACGAAGATTTCATTCCCGGCGGGAGAAATGGGTTCCTCAAGGCTGAAGAACTGCGCCTGCGCGGCGAAATAGAGCGGGCTTTTTCCGCTTCGGCGCAGAATTTTGATGTCATTGGGTCCATCACGAATGAATTGGCGGTCAATGAGAAATTGACTGGGGGCATCGAAGGCATCCGCAGGTGTGATTCTCTTAACCGCAACGGTTCGATTGTTCACAGACAGCTCGTATTCAGCGTCGGGCGTTAGTTCACCGCTCTGCTTGAGATAACCGTTCAATGCCAGGATGGTGATCGCCGTATCTCTCGTGTTACTCCATTGTGCTCCACGTCGATTCTTGATCAGCCAGTTGACGACCGGCTCGATCAGCTGATTCTTCGGATCAATGGTGAGCAGAGCGCGCAAAGCAAACGAGGTAGCCTCGACGCCACCTTCCGACCAGCGCCAGTAGATTCCATCTTCCCCCCAATGGGCAGTGCCCATGACACCATCGTGTGAGGACTGATTGCCCCGCTGGACGATGGAAGTATCGGGTTTCGAGTCGATTTTCACCCCGTTCTCCAGGTTCTGGATCAGTATCCTCGCCTTGTCGGCATCCCCATAAGAATGCGCGGAGAGAGCCAATAGCGCTCGCGTATAGGCATTCAACTGGTCACGATTTTTCCATAGGTTATCAAAAGCTACTGTTTGAAACGGTGAGATTGTCTGGCGCTTCGAAGAAGCATATTGCGAAGATAAGGCGTGCAACATCCAAGCCTGCATATCGGGGTTCATTTCTTCTTCTACAATCTCCTTGTCGAGATAATTGACCCCTCTCTCCAAAACATCTGCTTTGATGTCAACACCTGCTTCGCGAGCCAACGTGAGTCCCCAAACAACGTAGGCCGTCATGAAGTGATCGCTGTCTCCCTGCTTCCACCAACCCCAGCCTCCGTCACTATGCTGGAAGTCATAGAGCCGATTAAGACCTTGCTTTACCATGTCATTGAGCTCAGCCATATTTTTCTTCCCCTTGGAGTGTGTCTTATCCACATGCTCCTGGACGATGCCTCCAAAGAGCCGACCCATGACCGTTTCCGGTTGAAGTCCCAAGTCCCCCAGCGTTTTGGCGGTGATGGCTGCCGGGAGAAATCGACTCATTGTTTGTTCTGTGCACCCATAAGGATAGTCAATGAGATAAGGAAGTGCGTCGAGCATCGTGACCGCCAGGCTAGGACTGATTTGAACCATCATTTGGGTGGAATCCGCTTTGCGTTGACTGGGCAGATCCAGCTTCACAATGACCTCATCTCCGCGCATTTTTCCAGACTTGGAAATGAATTTTTCGATCCCATGTTCATAGACGGTAAATTCTTTCTCCATGGCATCCGCGTAATCGTCGCTTCGTGCGGTGACCTTGAGTTTGGCCTGGCCCGGCTTTTGAACCAAAACATTCCAATCCACACGTGCTTCCCCATTGGCCTTGACAAGGGTCGCAGCGGCCCGGTTCTCTCCCAAGGCCTGACTCGCGTCTCCCTTAGCAAAAACAAGGCCTTGCATGGCCAATGAAGGTATGACGGACATTGGTTTTTCGGTATTGTTGTTGATGACAGCTGAAACCGTCACTGTGTCTCCTACTACAAAGAATCGCGGTGCCTGCAACCGGACGATCAACGGCTGTTGGGTCCGTGTGGAAGCAGAGCCGATGCCGAACTGATTGGTTTCGGATGCCACACGCGCTAAAGCTTTCCAGCTTGTTAGAGAGTCTGGATATTTCACCTTAACGATAGCTTTGCCGTTTTTATCCGTGACAATATCCGGCTGCCAGATCATCGTGGAGCGGAAATCGCTGCGAACCTGCACGGCAGACTCTTGTCCGGGTTTAGCCATCAAGGCGGCCTTCTGATCCATGCCAACGAGAGAGTCCTTCATCGCAACCTGGCGGTTGCTTGCCATCTCGGAGGCAGGGGCGGCAAGAGCGAGCGACTTTGCCATCGGACCGTCCATTCGCCCGCCAAGAGCTCCGCCGACGACTCCCCTGGCCTGTCCCGCTACTCTGAAAACCCCACCTCCCTCCTCCCTTTCTTTCTTCAGTCTGTCGAGGTCTCGTTCATCTACCAATTGCTTTTCGGCATCCTCAATCAGCTTGGAGTAGGACTTCATGTTTAGTGTACTTTGCATCTGAATTTGATTCGAGCGTTTGGTGCCGAAATAGAACTGGCGTGGATCGCCGGCATAGTCGTGCTGGATGTAATAGATGGATTCATCCACCATTCCTAGAGCCACTTCCGCAGCCACCGGCTTGCCGTCTTGGTCTGTACTCGTGATGGTTAGCGTGCCCTCTTCGCGGGGCTGGTACTGTGACCTGTCGGAGCTGACCTCCACCTTAAGAAAATGTTGAATCGGTGGAACGATCACCTGCTTGGTATCGACGAACAATTGACGGTCACTGAACATTGCCGCACTGAGGAAGATGTTGGGCACATGTTTTTCCTGAATCTCCAGTTCGAGCAACTTCACGGTTCCAGTCACGTGAACGAGCTGAGTGCTGTAAAGATCGTCTCCTTCAACATTGAACAGGACAAATCGATCTGCAGTGGGCACGGCTAGCATCACCGGCGCTTTTTGACCGGCGCGAAACGTGTCTTTGTCTAGGATAATCTCGAGTCCCCCGTAGCGGTAGCCTAGGTCCGAGCTGGTGCTTCGGGCCACCCAGACAACGGTTTCTGCCTTGATGGGGGCCCTTCCTTTATCCTGACTGACCCATGAGATGCGGTAATAGCCTTCCCGTTCTGGGGTAAAGGTGAATTCGGTTTCCCCATCGGTGCCGGTTTTTACTGGTCGTGTCAGAATCTCATCTTGCTGATATCCGCGAAACTTCAGTTGCCAGGGTCTTCCACCGGCTGGAGCCAACGGAGGGAAAATGGACCCCTTCGCCCGGAACGATTCCAGCTCTGCCCCTTTGATTTCATGCCCGTCAGAATCCAGCCAGATTTCGTACCAAAAGTCCCGGGTTAGCTTGATTCGCCCTTCCACCGCCAAAGGCTGGCTGTTGGCATCCAAGGTCTTGATGTTCACGTTCACCTTGTCCTGCGGCCGGTAGAGGTTGTGCTCGGGGCGGGGATAGACATAATAGCGTTGACGTGTAACCCGCACTGTCTCACTTCCAATAATTTCGCGCCTGGAAGCATCGGTCACCCGTGCTTCGATACGATATTCAAAATCCTGCTGAGCGTTCCTGGGGGTGTCAAAGGTAAGATTCACCTTCCCCGTGGCATCCGTTCTCAGGCTTTCCCGCTTGATCACCTGCCCTTCACCCCCATAATTTCGATAAGAAGGAGACATATCCTCGTAAAACCAAGGATAATCGCGCGGCTGTTGCCAGGTGTGATAGAAGGGTTTCTGGTAAACCAGTACCTCCACAGTTGCATTCGAGACGGCCCCACCGAAGTAATAGTCCGCTTGCACAGTGACTTCAACCGGATCGCCCAGACGGAAAGCTTTCCTTTTTCCAGCTTCTTCCGGGGTCTGGATGTTCACCTTGAATTCAGGGAGTTTGTATTCTTCCAGTCGGAACAAAGTAGCGTTGCCAATATTCTGATGACGCCCTTCGTCCCAGAAGTTGACTTGATATTCACCCAGAGGCATCGACTCGGTGAGATCGAGTGATCCCCAGGCACTACCAAAATCGTTGAGTGTCGCCGTCCCTTCTTTTACTTTAGCGCCACGTGGGTCGTGGATCTCAAACTCAATATTCTGGTGAGCGGGAGTGGAATATATGGAGCCATTATATCTTCTGGCCAGAAACTTCCATTGCACTGATTCCTTAGGCCGGTATGCCGGCCGGTCTGTAAAAGCATAAATTCGCCAGGGCGGATATTTTGAGAGTTAGAGTAACTCTGCCCCGTGCTAAAGGCCTGACGGCCGTTCAGAGCGGCCCCGACAAACAGCCTCATATATTGGGCCTTGTCGGGTAGATCAAACACAGCCAACCCATCCTGGTTTGTGCTCTTGACATTCTCCTGCCAAATCCATTTCTGTTGATTGTAGCTTCCCTGCCATAGTTGGACTCGGGCGCCCGAAAGAGGCGCGCCATTGAGGGCACTGCCAAAATAAACTAAGGCCTGCTTTCCACTGGTTTTCAAGACAAGCGCAGCGTCTGTAACGAGGACTAGATCACGCATCTTTGTGCCCTTACTCTTAGCCTCAATCACATAAGCTCCGACGGGCAACTTCGCTCCCAGACGAACAGTCTCTTCTCCCGGTTTGTAGTCTCCCTTGTTCTCGATTTCCTTGGACCAAGTCTTGACCGTGCTGGCTTCATTTAAGGCGATGGATTGGATCCAGGACGATTCAGAGGAATCCTTTTCCGAAAACCGCACGTCATGGGTGAGATCCACTTTGTATAGGGCTAGTTCAATCGCCTGAGTATTGCGCCAGTTCAGGTGAAATTGGATCTCGGAATCGGGGAGAAAGATATTGGGAACCATGACTCCCAAGGCGGGTGAAGTAATGGTTTTGATCTGTTGCAGGGCCTGGTCGTAATAACGGGTCTCCCCTTTGCGATACTCATTCACGAGGCGCTGAAACAGTTCGAGTCCTTTGACATAATCGGGTTCCTGGCGCCACTGGCCGTCTTCGAGGGGAACAATGCGTCCCTGGCTGGCCATCCATTCCGCATAACGGTAAAGGGCGTCGTCGTACCATTCAGTGGATTTTCCCGGTTTAATCGCAGCTTCAAATTCTTCCGGTACACGCTGCCGCTGTTCCCATTCTCCACCCCGTTGCAGGATTGTCATGGCAATCAGATAGTGGGCATGAGCCTTGTCATTGTCGCTTGAAGAAATTTTGAGAGCATTTTCGAGGATCTCGAGAGGGATCGTATTGCCGTAGTAACCATAATAGTAGTAAGGCTCGACCCAGGGAGGTCTCGCCATGGTCCAAACCATCTTGAGATAACGTTCACGTGCCATTTCTAAATTCGAGGCACCTGCCCACCAATCGAGTGCCAGCTGGTAATGGGTCCAAGATTGACTCCAGTCTTGGGAATTACGTCGTGTCCAATAGAAGTCACCCAGAGATTCTTGCACTTCGGCCCAGACGCGGTCTCGGTCTTCAATGCGCTGGATATCTCGGACGAGAGCGTCCAGTTGCTGCCGCGCGCTGTCCAGCTTTGTCGAATCCGCAGTCTGAGTAGAGGCCTGGGAGCGCCAAAGGGTGTCGGCGATTCGAAAATTGACCCAACGTAATTCGGTAGGAGAAAGGTTTTGTTGCTTTGCTTTCAGGTAGATTTCATAGGCCCGCGCATAAGAAGACTCAGCGTAAAAGCGCTCGCCCTCGGCTTTCAGTTGATCGTAATCCAACTGTTGGGTTTGATTTGCGCGTCCAGTCAACAAGCAGATTGAAAGAGCAGACAGAAAACCTAATATCCTCAATGATTTCATAGATCACATCCAAAAGTTTGGGCTATTCCGGCGCACCAGAATTACCCTGAGATTGATGTCACGCAGCACTGATTGCGAATGCAAAGGCTCACTCCACGTCACCCTTACATTCCTATAGACGGAAATGACGACAACTCTTGCAGCATATATTTCTAATTGTTCTTAGATGCAATGCCAAAGAAAAAATTCCCGGAAGCTATTTTTGAAATGCGGAGGAAAGCACACATTTTTTTAATTTGGCGCTCAGGAAAAAAGGGATTGAGGATGGTTTACAAGTCTTCTTGAAATGTGATTGAGAAAGAAGTTCTAAGCAACAGGATAGTCACTAATGAAATCTCCTTCCTTAAAATAGCTCGCTCACTAATTCCAGACTTATCTTTAAATGACCAAAGAAGCCAAATATAAACACAATCGTCGCTCAATGACTTCCGGCCTATCGCGGGATAACGCAAGGGACTCTACGGGTCCGAGGCGAACTTTTTCTTCTCGAGTTCAGCCCAACGGGAATAGAGCCTGTTGACCTCCACCTGGGCTTCTTCCAAAGCTTGGTGGCGTTCGAGCAGTTTCGCACCATCAGACGCAATCGCCGGGTCTTCGGCTTCCTGACGGCACTGTTCGAGAATGGTTTCCGCATCCAAAATCTTTCCCTCCATCTGGTCCCATTCGATCTGATCGAGGTAAGACAGTCGTTTAGGGCGCTTTGAGGCTATCGATTTCCTTGGTCCGCACTGCTTTCGTTTTGGCAGTCTCATCCGATTGGGGAATGCGGCAAGCCTCTTCCCACTGCAGGTAATCGGCAAAAACACCGGAGCCCCCCTCACCATCCAAACCCAAGACAACCGTACAGATTCGGTCCAGCATGAACCGGTCATGGGTTACCAGCACCAAAGCTCCCGGAAACTCCGACAGGCTCTCTTCAAGGATCTCCAGCGTAGGAATATCCAGGTCGTTGGTCGGTTCGTCGAGCAGCAGGAGATCCGCCGGCTGCAGCATGAGCCGGGCTATCAGTGCCCGGGCTTGCTCGCCTCCGGATAGCCTCCCCACCGGCATGTCCAATTGTTCCGGGCGAAAGAGAAAACGTCGGGCATATCCGACAACGTGGACAGACTGGTCACGATAGATTACTGAATCCCCGTCCGGAGCCAGCGTTCGTCTTAGTGAAAGATCTTTCTCCAGTTGCTGCACGGCTCTGATCGAAGACCACCAGACGCAATCCATCGGCCCGTTCCACGCGGCCTGTGTCAGGAGTAACCTCGCCGGTTAGTAATTTCAGCAGAGTGGTCTTACCGCTGCCGTTCGCTCCGAGAAGCCCGAGTTTGACACCAGGGGAAAGGATAAAGCTCAGATCTGAAAAGAGCGTCCGATTCCCCATCTGTTTGCCGAGTTTCTCAACTCGAATGAGTTGCTTGCTCTTGCGATGGGAGCTGGTGAAATCAATGAGCGTAGCGGCTTGAGAATTCCTGGCTCGCACTTCCGCAAGCTCGCTCATCAGCCCTTCCGCGGCTTTGATCCGGGAGCGGGACTTTCCCCTTCTTGCCTTGGGTCCCCGGCGCAGCCATTCTGCCTCCCGGCGCACCTTGTTCGCGAGCGACTCCTCCTGTTTGGACTGTGCCGCTAGAAATTCTTCCTTTTTTTGCAGGAACTGGCTGTAGCTACCCTCGATACTGAACAGGCCGGGGGGATAAAGCCTGTTCAACTCGATCATGTGGGTCACCACATTGTCCAGGAAGTAACGATCATGGCTAACAATCAAGCTGGCAAATGGGGCTGAAACCAGCAGCGTTTCCAGCCATTCGATCCCTTCCAAGTCAAGGTGATTGGTCGGTTCGTCGAGCAGCAGCAGATCCGGGGCTCTTAGCAGCTCGCAGGCTATGGCCAGGCGCTTCTTCCAACCGCCTGACAAATTGCTGGCTATCGCGTGGTCGTCATCGAACCCCGCCTTCCCCATGACCATACGTAGGCGGGCAGTCTTCTCAGCTTCTTCAATCAACAAAGGGGTAAGGCAAGCCTCTAGGATCTGGTGGACGGAACGATCGGGCGGAAAATCAGATTCCTGAGGGATATAGCCGATGCATAGTTTCTTTCGGCTGGAAACAGTGCCGGTATCCGGCACTTCAAGACCGGCCAGGATCTTCAGCAAGGTGGATTTGCCGGAACCGTTGGGTCCAATCAGTCCGGAACGTTCCCCATCTGAAAGGCCGAATGAAATATTTTGAAAGAGATGCTGGGCACCGTAAGACTTACAAATGGATTGGCAACTCAGCAACAGCGGCATGCAGAATAGTAGAGCTCTCCGAATTGTTTATAACATGCTTCACAGAGCTCACAAACATGAATCAAATGTAGTCCCTGCCCAATATTAGGGCGTTACCGGGATAGCCCTTCCACGTCTTGAGTTTCGTGAGTGGGTTGATTGAGCAGTGACTCTTGCCTCCAAAAGAATCGTATGGTACTTTCTGACTACCTTTCGTCCTAATCTTCCTTAGAATTGAAGCGTACCTGCCACAGACGGTGTTCATATTGGCCGAGAAGCGTGACGAAGAGTCGGATCGGCAGGAGTCACAGAGCGGATATGCGAGTGCCCCTGGGCTGTGCAGGCAGGAGACATCTCTAATGAGACTTCGTGATCCTGAGCGCTTGTTTCATGAACGAATGCGGCCCACTCTCTTCCCCAATGAAGGAGGCCGCTTGATTGACAACTGGTCAATGATTACTTGCCACTGTTGATATGACCCCAGAACGTTGGAAACAGATTGAGCAGCTCTATCATGCGGCGCTGAAACTTGAGCCGGGCCAGCAATCTGCTTTCCTCCAGGAAGCCTGTACGGGCGACGAAGACCTGCGCCGGGAAGTGGAATCCTTGCTGGCGCATGAGTCGCAGGCCGAAAGTTTCATTGAAGCGCCCGCCCTCGTGGGGACAGCCCAAGGGATGGCGGAGGAACGCGTTCAGTCGCTGGTGGGGCGGCAGCTCGGCGTCTACAAGATTCTTTCCCTCCTGGGCGCAGGCGGCATGGGAGAAGTCTACAAGGCCCAAGACACCCGGCTGAATCGGATCGTGGCCATCAAAGTCTTGCCCCGTCATCTTTCCGAAAGAGCGGATCTGCGCCAGCGATTCGAGCAGGAAGCACGAGCCCTCGCCAGCCTCTCCCACCCTCATATCTGTCCCATTCACGTCATTGGCAAGGAGGACGGGATCGACTTTCTGGTCATGGAGTATGTGGCGGGCAAGACGTTGGATGAGTTGATCCCGCGCAGAGGGCTTCGGTCTAATGAGGTCTTGAAGTACGCCATCCAAATCGCCGACGCTCTAGCCACAGCTCATGCGGCTGGCATTGTTCACCGGGATCTCAAACCGGGGAACATCATGGTCAGCGAGAGCGGACAGGTGAAAGTGCTGGACTTCGGTCTGGCCAAGCTGAGTGGCAAAGCGGCCAGTCAGGAACCGGACGCCACTACCCTGCTGGCGTCGGGCAAGGGACCCAGGACCGAAGAGGGGACCGTACTGGGCACCGTCTCCTACATGTCTCCCGAACAGGCTGAAGGCAAAAGTCTGGATGCGCGCTCGGATATCTTCAGTTTCGGCTTGGTGCTCTACGAGATGGTCACAGGCCAGAGGGCCTTTACGGGCGAGTCGGATCTGGCCACGCTGACAGCCATCTTGCGGGAAGAACCCAAGCCGGCCAGTCAAATCGTCCATGATATTCCCCCTGATTTGGAAAAGATCATCAACCGTTGTTTGCGCAAGGACCGGGAGCGTCGCTCGCAAACACATGGCCGATGTGAAGATTGCCCTGCAGGAACTGAAGGAGGAATCGGATTCAGGGACGCTGGTCAAGCGCCCTCAACCCAGCGGGTTCGTCGCCGAGGCAGAGTCTGGACTGCCGTGGCAGTGGTTGCTCTGGCTGTGGCGGGTGTGGCTGTGTGGATCAATCGTTCCACGACGAAAATGCCAGAAGCTCCCCTGACGGCCGTTCCTCTCACCAGTTATCCCGGCGAGGAACGGCAGCCCTCCTTTTCACCCGACGGCAACCAGGTGGCCTTCTCCTGGAATGGAGAGAAGCAGGATAACTTTGATATCTACGTCAAACTCATTGGTTCTGAAACCCAACTGCGTCTCACCACAGCCCCGGAAGCAGACTCTTGCCCTGCCTGGTCGCCGGACGGCAGCTCCATCGCATTTATCCGCGAAGGACTCGGAGGGAAAGCCTCCGTGTTTCTGATCTCTCCTCTGGGTCCCCCAGAGCGCAAAGTGGCTGAAATAAGCAGGACAGGGATCTGATTGGCCGAGGGGGCTGGCTTGGACTCCCGACGGGAAATCGCTGGTCGTCACCGACAGGAATTCGGACAACGAGCCCTTGGGTTTGTTCTTGCTCTCGGTGGAGTCCGGCGAGAAGCGAAGGCTAACTTCCCCGCCAGAGAAAGTGTTTGATGATAGTCAGCCGGCTTTTTCGCCGGATGGCCGCACTCTAGCGTTTATCCGAGAAGTGGCCGTTGGCGTCCGCGATATTTATCTATTGACTCTTTCCGAAGATTTCCAGCCGATCGGGGAACCGAAACGGCTCACTTTTGAGAATCGATTGACCTTCAGACCAGTCTGGACCTTAGATGGGCGAGAGATTATTTTTTCTTCTGGACCTACCTCGGCCCAAGCCTGTTCCGGATCGCAGCCTCCGGCTCGGGCAAGCCGCAACGGCTGGCCGCTGTCGGAGAAGATGGCTCTGAGCCGGCCATCTCTCGCCGCACGCAACGTCTGGTCTACACACGCGAGCTCATCGACGTGAACATCTGGCGTCTTGAAGTCCCTGGTCCGCATGGAAAGATCAGCTCGCCGATGAAACTGATCTCCTCGACACGCGTTGACGGGGATGCAGAGTTCTCCCCCGACGGGAAGAAAATCGTTTTTAATTCGAATCGCACGGGAAGCTTTGAAATCTGGATTTGCGATAGTGACGGCTCGAATGCGCAGCAATTAACTTCACTGGGGGTGCGGGTTACAGTGGAGCTCCGCGCTGGTCACCAGACGGTGAGCGCATTGCCTTTGACTCAATCCTGGACGGACAGTGGGGGATCTACGTCACCAGCGTTAACGGAGGCAAGCCAAAACGCCTCACGCAGTAGTCCAGGCACGAATGCGTACCCAGTTGGTCGCGTGATGGGAAGTGGATTTATTTCTCCTCTGATCGCAGCGGCGAGTACCAGGTCTGGAAAGTGCCGGCGGGCGGAGGCGAAGCGGTCCAGGTGACCCGGAAAGGCGGCTTCAGGTCCCTCGAATCTCCTGACGGCCAATGGGTTTATTACACGAAAGGCTGATGAGGCCAGCAGCCTTTGGAAAGTGCCCAGAGATGGCGGGGAGGAGACCCAAGTGCTCGAATCGGTCTACGAGTGCCTTTGCCATCGTCAATGGAAGGAATCTATTTCATTCCGAGGCCGGATTCTGCCGGCCGTCATTCCATCCAGTTTTTCAACTTCGCGACCAAAACGATTCGATTAATCGCCACGATTGAGAG
Organism: uncultured Acidimicrobiia bacterium; assembly: GCA_963810905.1. Lineage (GTDB taxonomy): Bacteria > Acidobacteriota > Terriglobia > Versatilivoradales > Versatilivoraceae > CAWBAT01. Next base: position 526,561 of record CAWEPG010000003.1, read on the forward strand.
GCCGACAGACTAGTTGGCTGTCCGTTTCCCCCGATGGCCGATGGATCTTATACTCGCAGATCGATCAGTCAGGCAGCGATCTGATGCTGGTGGAGAACTTTCGGTAAGATGCATTAAGCCTTTTGCGCAACTCATTTTTCTTTGAAGACAGGCTAGAAGGAGTCCAAGGTACACGACAAATTTGTAGTGGATTCCCTGTCAGGTGCGGCCTGTACCGCTTGGGATTGAGCCTCGTAGAGGCGGCATCTTTATAGCAAGAGGTCCCTGCCAGCCTCAAGCTATGAGCCCCAGCGGGGCGTCACGACGCTCCTACGGAGCTCTGCGGATTTTATTGGGGCTCTACGATCTATACAGATTACGCCTCTATGAGGCTCATTGGTGTTACACGCAAGGCGCTAACGCATCCTGCGATTGATCACGATTGACGGAACCATCTATATCTAACTCGTTGACTCGTCACTAATCACTTACCACTGTTGATATGACTCCACAACGTTGGAAACAGATTGAGCAACTCTATCATGCGGCGCTGAAACTCGAGCCGGGCCAAAGGGCTGTTTTTCTCCAGGAAGGCTGCGCAGGCGACGAAGATCTGCGCCGGGAAGTAGAATCCTTGCTGGCGCATGAGCCGCAGGGCGAAAGTTTCATTGAAGCGTCAGCCCTCGAGGGGGCAGCTCAGGCAATGGCGGAGAAACGAGTTCAGTCGCTGGTGGGGCGGCAGCTCGGAGCCTACAAGATTCTTTCCCTCCTGGGCGCAGGCGGGATGGGAGAAGTCTATCGGGCGCGGGACACGAGGTTGGATCGTACCGTGGCGCTGAAGACCCTACCGGGTGAGGTAGCGGCCGATCAGGAGCGGATGCGGCGCTTCACTCGAGAAGCCAAAGCGGCCTCAGCCCTCAGTCATCCCAACGTGGCGCACATCTATGACATTGGAGACTTCGAAGGGGTTCACTTCATTGCCATGGAGTATATCGAGGGAGAAACACTGGCCCAGCGGATCCATGCCGGTAAATTCCCCTCACCCGGCGCAAAAACGCCACCCTCTCCCTTGGGGAGGGGAAATCAAAAAAACATAGAAACTCTCCCCTCGCCCTTGGGGAGAGGGGCTGGGGGTGAGGGGGAGCAGGGGCGATCCCTAGAGACCGTCAAGATTTTGGAGATCAGCATCCAGGTGGCCGATGCGCTGGATGAAGCCCACACGAAAGGCATCACCCATCGTGACATCAAACCGGGCAACATCATGTTAACGCCCCGAGGACAAGTGAAAGTGCTGGACTTTGGGCTGGCGAAAGTCGCCCGGCTAGAAGGAGCAGCGGGGTCGAGCGACATCAGCACTCTGGTGAAGACGGAAACGGGTGTGGTGATGGGGACGGTGCAATACATGAGCCCGGAGCAGGTGCTGGGCAAAGAAGTCGATCATCGCACCGACATCTTTAGCCTGGGAGTGGTGTTGTACGAGATGACGACAGGCCGGTTGCCTTTTGCTGGCACCAGCACCAGTGAAACGATGGATCGTATTCTGCACGGACAACCGGAAGCTATTGCACGCTTCAACTACAGCGTGCCTGGGGAACTGGAGAGGATCATTCGCAAATGTCTGGAAAAGGATCGGGAACGGCGCTACCAGTCTGCTCGGGAGCTTCTGATAGATCTAAAGAGTCTTAAGCGAGATAGTGATGCCGCGTCCGTGGCAGGTCACGAGCTAAAGACACTCACCAGGGCTGCATTGAAAGACGCAAGGCTGCCAGTCTTTCGTTTCCGCTGGTTGTCTGTGCGTTCAGTGGGGGTGGCTGTCCTTTCAATCTTGATCATCGGTAGCGCTGTTTGGTTTTACTTTTTCCGCTCCCAGACAATTCCTCCCATGAAGGTGGTTCGTCTCACCAGTTTCCCAGGTTCAGAGACTGAACCTGCTCTTTCACCCGATGGCAAGATGGTGGCTTTTGTCTGGGACGGAGAGAAAGGTGATAACGCTGACATCTACGCGATGTTTGTGGACTCCGGCAAGCCCGTGCGGTTGACCACCGATCCCGGACAGGACTTCAGCCCCACTTGGTCCCCTGACGGGCGTTTCATTGCCTTCCAGCGGCAATTGAAAGAGAAGAGTGGCATTTATCTCATTCCAGGCCCCTACCGGGAAGGTCCCGAGAGAAGGTTGGCGGAGGTGGAGTCCCCACCCATCGTCGGATTCAACAGGTATCTGGATTGGTCTCCTGATGGTAAATACCTGGCTGTGCCAGACAGGAGCCCGTACAATCACTACGGAGGTCTCATGCTTCTCTCGGTTGAGAATGGAGAGAAAAAGCAGATCAGCTCTTCAACCTCAAACTTAGGCGATAGGGACCCGGCATTCTCCCAGGACGGCCAGATACTGGCCTTTAGCCGCTCTGTTGGCGACTTTTCGGGAACTGACATTTATAGCGTGCCGTTTCAGGGAGGGGAAGCCAAGCGTTTGACCTCCGATCAGAGATCAAGTCAAGGAGTCTGGGGTGCGGATGGCCGGGAGATCATCTTTCATGGTCCAGGAGGGCTGTATAGAATCTCTATTGACGGCGGCAAGGCGGCGCCTCTGGCTGTGGGTGGGCAGTTCGGTTTCTTCCCGTCCGTCTCAAGAGTAGGGAACCGTCTTGTTTATAGCGAGCAGATTTATGACACAGACATCTGGCAAATTAATTTGCCTCAACCAGGAGTTAAAGAAGCGTCTGCAACTCGTTTGATCTTTTCATCGCAACGCGAGGAGACACCCCAGTTTTCTCCCGATGGCAAGAGAATCGTGTTCGCTTCCACTCGTTCAGGGAGTATGGAGATCTGGATCTGTGATAGCGACGGACGCAATCCTTTGCAACTGACCTCCTTTGGTGGCCCATATACCACGGGGACCCCTCGCTGGGCCCCGGACGGCAAACTGATTGCCTTCGATTCCCGTCCGAACGGACCGTCCGATATTTTCGTGATCAGCCCGGAGGGCGGTTCACCGCGTCGCCTCACCAAAGAGCTTTCCGAAGATGTGATCCCTAGTTGGTCACGGGACGGCCGCTCGATTTATTTCTGCTCAGACAGGAGTGGCAATGGAAATTTGCAGATCTGGAAGATGCCTGCTGAGGGCGGGCCAGCAACTCAAGTCACCCAAAATGGAGGGTTTGAAGCCTTTGAGTCGTTTGACAGGAAATGGCTTTTCTACTCCAAATGGGACCCGAGCGATGAAATTTGGAGGATTCCAATTGCAGGCGGCCCAGAGTCTTTGTTTCTCAATCTCAAGGGTGTTGAACGGCGATACTGGGCAGTAGCGGACAAAGGCATTTATTTTCTCGCCACTGAGGGCAGTGAATCCGTCGTCAAATTCATCGACTTCGCGACCCGTCGCGCGACCCGGATTATGACGCTGGAAAGGAAACTGGTAAGGAATCTGAGTCGTGGACTGGCACTTTCCCCCGATGGCCGCTCGTTGCTGTGCACGTTGGTGGAACGGGAAAGCAGCGATCTCGTGCTGGTGGAAAATTTTCGTTGAGTTGGCCCGATCCGCAGGAAAGGGCTCGCTCACCGGAGGGAGCAGGCGGGACCGCTGTGCCGAATGAACTTTCCGCCGTGAGTCAAAAACGATTGTGGGATGAGCCAGCGTTTTCTGAGTAACGCATCATTTGTTGAGCGAAAAGGCGCCAGTAGAACTTACTGGAATTAGTGGCAAGCGGGAGGCCGCAGAAACATCGCGCTGCATTCCGTGGATTTTGTTGTTCAAGCCTCTGAGGCGAAAGACCGAACACATTGATTCGGGGTAACAAGTAAGGTATCCTTACTTCACGGAGGTAAGGATATGTTGGCCAAGAAAACTGTTAAGAATCAGATCACCCTTCCCAAAGCGATTGTTGATGAGATTCCCGACACAGACTATTTTGAAGTGAGTCTTCGAGATGGCGAGATTCTCTTAAAGCCGGTGCACTTTGAAAGTTCAAGTGCAAGGCTCACGCGGGTGCGTCGTAAAATCAAAGCGCTTGGGTTGACAGAAAAAGACATTGATGAAGCAATCCGTTGGACTAGGAGCCGGTAGTGCGTGTCGTTCTAGATACCAACGTATTGATTTCAGCTCTCATTTTCACCGGCGTCAGCTCAGATCTTGTTCCACTCTGGCAGAAAGGAGCGGTTACGATTCTACTCTCTCGTGAAATCCTGGAAGAGTATCTCCGGGTTCTTGCTTACCCAAAATTCAAACTCTCCAGGCAGGAGATCCGAGGTCTCATTGAAGGTGATTTGTTGCCTTTTGTCGAAATCGTCAACCCCGGCCGCCGATTGAAGGTGGTCATTACTGATCCCTCAGACGACAAGTTTTTAGAATGTGCGGTTTCCGGAAAGGCCGATATATTGATTTCTGGCGACAAAGCCCTATTGGCAATCGGTCGATATCGCAAAGTGCAAATTCAAAGCCCTTCTCAATTTCTTGACGCGTTCTTTGGGTAATAGCATACCGATCATTAAAAACAATAGCGCAAATGGAAACAGAGTCCGGTTATTGCCAATGAGATTGGCAATTCTTGTGTAGGGAACGGATGCTGCTCCATTCCCCGTCGCGGGCAGGAACGCTGCGGGGAGCGTTCCCTACAGTCGGGATTCGGTATTCGCGGGCTAAAAGGTACGCTCTTCCGGTCCAATTCTTGGAGGCAGGCAGATCACAACGAAAATGAACCACAAGAATCAACAAGGCACTACCAGTCTTTGTGTCATGTTATTTCCCGCCCTTTTTTCTGGCCGGTGGCCTTTCTCTTTATGCTGCTCAGGATGTCTGGAGCGGTGTCGAGCGGGTCATCGCCGTAGGGGACGTTCATGGCGACTATGAGCAGTTGGTTGCCGTGTTGCAGTCAGCTGGAGTGATTGACCGGGAAGGGAAATGGGTTGGCGGAAAAGCCCATCTCGTGCAAACCGGAGACATGCTCGACCGTGGGCCTGATTCGCGCAAGGTGATGGACCTCCTGATGAGGCTCGAAGGGGAAGCAAGCAAAACGGGGGGACGCGTGCATGTTCTCATCGGGAACCACGAAGCCATGAACATCTACGGGGATTTGCGCTATGTTTCGGCTGGAGATTATGCGTCTTTTACGGATGGCGATTCGAGAAAGAGACTCGAAGAACATTACCAGAGACACCTAAAACGTCTGAAAGAATCCCCCCACCCGAAGGGGTTCCAAAATTTGATGAAGCGTACCGCACGAAGTGGGAATCTGAGCATCCTCTAGGTTATATCGAGCGCAGAGAAGCATTCAGTTCGTCGGGAAAATATGGAAAATGGATCAGAAGCTTGAATGCCGTCATCAAGATCAATGGCACACTTTTTCTGCATGGCGGGATCAGCCCTAAATATGTGAACTCAAGCATTCGGGATATTAATAACCAGATTCGTGATGAGCTGAACGACCGAAAGATGCTACAAGGTGGCATTGTGACCGATAACGAAGGTCCCTTATGGTACCGTGGCCTGGCGGATGGAGACGAAGAGGCCCTGGATCCGCATGTGAAAGCGGTTTTGAAGAATCACCAAGTCGAAAGGATCGTGATTGGTCACACCTTTACAGATGGCGTGATTACTCCTCGTTTTGGCGGCAAGGTCCTCATGATTGACATTGGCTTGGCACGGATCTATGACAGCAAACTGCGCCAAGCCTGCCTGCTGATCGAGAACCACCAGCCCTATGCCCTGCATCGAGGAAAAAAGCTGGACCTGCCATCTGACACTAGCATTGATATGCTGCGTTATCTCAAGCAGGCAGCAGCCCTGGACCCTCCGCCATCTTCTTTGGGGAAACGGATTGCTGAGATCGAAGACCGCCTGCAGGCTCCTGCCCAAAAATGAGGCCACTGCCTACTCGCATCGTCTCAAACGCCCCAGGCTACTCTAGATATGAGTCCCATTCGTTTCAATGAAGATCAGCAACGGCCGTGGCCCGGGCTGCCAGCCGCAACTTGGCCTGACGGACCGCATCGCGTAGCATAGGGTCAGAATCATTCAGATGTCTGTCTAAGTCCGCTCCAAGAAATTCAAGCCCAGGATGCCGATGGCATAAGCAGCGCAAGACTTGAGCCATGGATCCTGGCTGTGCATCAAGGCAGCCACAACCTCTTCGCGTGTTTCCACCTTCGTTCCTACCAAGCGATTGGCCAACTCACCCGACCGGCTGGCTGACTTCGCTATCCAGCAACGGCACCAGCAGCCTGCGCATTTGCGGCTTGAGAATGTTGTCGAGGAACTCAAGAGCGTTATCGTGAACCACCGCATCCTTCGATTGAAGCCCAAAGTAGGCACTGTGCAAGTCGTAACGGGAAAAAGCAACTGCATCAAACGGAAGATGCGTTCGAGTTCCTCCTTCATGGCTTCTCCTACTGCACGCGCCACCGTGTCGTCGCGTTCCAGCTCTCCTCCCAGGCTCCCCAAGATCTGGTAGGACCGATAGTGACCGATGATTTCAGCCGCCAGCAAAGTTTCGATCAGGTTTGTGTCCATTTCCAGCTCTGGATGAGTATTGCGCAGTTTATTCAGTGACGAAACAATCCGGAGTCGCAGTAGGGTGTCTTCCTCAAGCAAGCTTTCTACCAGCACTCGCTCTGCCTCGGGGGTGCCGATGCGGAGCAGTACCCCCGGAATCTGACGCCTGAGCTCGATCCGCAGGCTGGTGTCCAACAGACGATCGCTCAATGTCTCAACGATGGGATCTCCGAATGTAGCCAACGCCTCAGTGATAACCGGTTGAACGCGGGGATCGTTTAGACGTTCGAGCAGGTGGGAGATAAACCGTTCCTTACGTAGCTTGCCCACGGCAGCGATCGCTTTAGACTCCACTTCAATGTCCGCATCTTCTAGAAGGGTTTGCAACTGGTCTTCAAAATGGTCTGGTAGCGAGCCGATAATGCTGGCTGCTGACTGCCGTGTCTGCTGCCAGTTAACTCCGTCTTCCTTAACCATGGCGTCGAGTATCATCCTGGCCGTCTCCAGGTTCTCCATTCCCCGGTCCGAGCTAAAAAGGCCACCATCGCGGAGCGAATTGAAAAGTCCGGAAAGGCGTTTATATCCGGAGGTTGGCGAGCGGATCGACATCCCCGTGATGCCCCATATAAGACATAGCCTTGGCGCGCACCTCCACGTGTTCATCTTGGAAAAGGCGCTCCACTTGCTTCAACACTTTCTTGTCGTCTCTTGCGCTCAAAACGGACATAGCTCTCTGGCAAACCTCTGGCGATGGATGCTCCAAGCAGGCCCCTTACGGCTGGATGTTCCGTTTGCTCCGGGCTCTTCTTTAGCTGTTTTAATGCATGTAGTATCTCTTGGGCATCCGCTGCTTTCAGTTGCCCTTTAGGATCGCCGTGAGAGAACGCTCAAGCATCGGCGAGGAAATCTCCTCAGCTGCCTGACGGTGTTGCTGGATCACTTCCGTGAGCGTTGCGACGTATTGGCGCCGGGCTGCCAGAGCGATAGCCAGCCATAGCCCCAATAAGACCAGGCTGATCCAACAGATTTGGCTGGGTGTGAAATGCAGAAAGGTCGCGAAGATGATCAGCGTAAAACCGGCCAATCCATCTCCGAAGCGCCAGACGACTGAATCGATGAAAGACTTGACTTGATTTTTCACTCTCGAGGATACCGGCAAATAAAGCAACTGGAGCGCCGACAAATCGATGGAGTAACGCAGGACCTTGTCGCTGCCCTTAAGAAAGATGGCTGCCAGCAGAGTACCCCAAACCAGCATTCCGGCGGAAGCCAGTACAAGTGTGACTGGCAAGGCCAACAGTGCAATGCCCAGACCAAATCTGCGCAGAACCCACGGCGTCAGGAGCAACTGTGCGAGCAGCGAAAAATGCCCGTGTAACCGTAGAAGCTTCCGAAAAAAGCGGCTAACGCGTCTTTTTCGAGAAGAAACTCCTTGGCTGTTGTTTTGAGCTGCCAGCCTGCCATGGTGGTCACGATCGAAGAGATACAGATTAGAGCCGCGATAGTTCTTAGGTGAGGCGAAGCACAAACTAGCTTAAAGCTTTCGCGCAAGTTCCGCGGGCCTTGCATAGGAGTGCGGTTCTGTATTTGTTGGGTTTTATCTCGATGGCCTTTGCTCTTCTGCCAGGCTAGAATCACGATCAGCGGACAGACCATCAGAACCAGGGCGACGGAATACAGCAGGCTCTCGGCGCCGAATCGCTTTGCCGCTGCATGCGTGTAGAATCCGCTGCAGATCCCACCCAGGATTCCGCCGCCTCCTATCAATCCGAACAAGCGCTTGGCTTGCCGTGTGGTTAAAAGATAATTGGCCAGCGTCCATACCTGGGTGGTGGTCACCGCCCCAAAGACACTCACCCAAATATAAAGTGCCGGATAGAGCCAGCGCCAACGAAGAAAGTGTGCTGCCCAACCGAAGAAAAGGGCATTTGTGGCCAGGAACAAAAGAGTTCCCACCACCAAATTTCGCAGGCTGGTGCGTCTGCCGATGCGGATGTAGACGGCCACAAACAGTCCCACGAATAAGGCAGTCGCCATATCCACATAAGGTAGCTGGGTTGCCTTAAACTGATCTAGAAAGAGAGTGTCGCGGGCAGCCAGCCCTGTGGTGAAACCGAAGATGATCAGGAAATAGTAAACAATAAGTAGCGGGCCACGAGACAGGTCTCCGGGACGAAGATGAAACAGCCTTTCTAGCCACAAATGTCGCATGCTTATCCTAAAGAGCCTACTTTCTCTCAAGGTCAAAAAGCACTGCTGCCTCTCCCTTTTGGGCGATCAGCGTATTGAAATACTGCACGATCTTGTCTCTGCGGGCGAGCAACCCTTCGATCTCCCTATCGGTTAAGTATCTGGCTAATTTTTGGTTGAGGGCATTCCTTGCTCAGTTCCTTCATCTTGGCCAGCAACTTGCGGTCGCACTGCACCAAATTCTGGGGGGTCTGCAAATCCTTCATCATGCGAAATGCGCGCGTATGATCGATCAGCCAGATCTTCCAGTCTTTGCTAATCACCAAATTGCCCAGGTTGCGATCGGTGTTGTAGATGAGTTGGTCAAAGACACGGCAATCGTACATTTGCTGATTCCAGGAATGCTGGTCTGGAGGTTCGATCTTCTTCTTCTTGCGCTCCAGTTCCGTCATCAAGGTATCATCCACCCACCAGGTGACAGCCGCCATGTCCCCGAGGGCCTTACGTTCGACGGACACGGGGACCATGTTAAGTTCCAGCAGCTTGTCTAGTTCGTAGGCCGCCATGTTGAATTTGTAGGAGTCACGGAAATTCAATTCGGGTCCGCGCGCGGTCTGGAAAGAGTCCTTGCTGATATCCACTGTCTGGATATGAGCGTCATGCTTGAGTTTTCCGTCATCCAGAGTAGCACGCTGGGAATTGGTGACGCCGACCGAAAGAGCCTTATGCTGAATGATCCGAGCCGTAAGTAGGAATTCTTCCATTTGGGGACGGGTTAACCCAACGGACACAGCGGCAGCTTGCCCAAACAAGCCTTTCTCAGCCTCGTTCCCTTTCTGCCCGGGCACCTCCAGGGCCAATTCCGCCGCGCTAAAGCTGGATAACAGAAGTAGTGTTCCCGCTCCCGAGAAAGTCTTTCTCAGCCAGTGTCTCTTGATAGAACTCATGAGAACCTCCTTTGGGTGTAGCTTTTCTTAGCGCTTGTTGGAGTGAGCCGGTTGCTCCCTACTGACCTAATCCTCTCGTACAAGGATGGAGTGTAGGAACTCGAAGGCTGGCTCCTTTTCGTCGATCCGAGCCTATGACCATTAAAAGGCTTCATATTGAAAGCCACTTGCGACTAAAACTTGTCAGCGGGGAACATCTAGGTCGAGACCTTGCCAAAGCCGCGAACATCAGCCGCCAGTTGTCAATTAAATTAGAAGTTCTAATATCCTAACATAATGCGCTAGGGAAGAGGGAACTGAAAAGCCCCTAGCCGCTGGCGCAAGAAACTGTGCCAAACCCCAAATGGGATCCAAACTGGGGATATTAACAATCGTTCCATTTACCCTTCCCAGCTATGAAGGCTGGAAATCCAGGTCTGAATCTTGAACGACATCAAAACTATTTTCTTGCCACCATCCTATCAAACCCGGCAGGAATTCAATCCGGTGTGCTATAGTTGGCCTCATAATTTGTTAATCGCTCATCTATTATCAGCTCTCATCGATCAAGCAGAATAGAATAAATGAGACCTGAACGTTGGCAACAGATCGAGAAACTGTACCATTCCGCCCTGAAGCAGGAAGCGAACCGCCGAACTGCCTTCCTCGAAGAGGCGTGCGCCGGAGACGAAGACCTGCGCCACGAAGTCGAGTCACTGCTGGCGCAGCAGCCGCAAGCCGAGAGCCTCGTTGAAGCGTCTGCCCTGGGGGTGACGGCTCAGGCAAAGGTGGAGACGCGAGCCCGGTCTATGGTAGGCCGGCAGCTCGGCGCCTATAAGATTCTTTCTCTGCTGGGCGCAGGCGGGATGGGGGAGGTTTATCGCGCCAAAGACACCCGACTCGATCGAACGGTAGCCATCAAAGTACTGCCTTCCGAGGTATCGGACAAGCCCGAGATGCGGCAGCGGTTTGAGCGGGAAGCGCGGGTCATTTCTAGTTTGAGCCATCCCCACATCTGTGCGCTCTATGACATCGGCCGCCAAGACGGCGTCGATTTCCTGGTGATGGAATACCTGGAAGGAGAGACGCTGGCCGATCGCCTGGCCAAAGGGGCGTTACCCGTCGATCAAGCTTTACGCTTTGCCGTGGAGATTGCTGACGCTCTCGATCAAGCTCACCGGCACGGAGTGGTCCATCGGGACTTGAAGCCAGGAAACATCATGCTGACGAAATCGGGGATAAAGCTGCTGGACTTCGGTCTGGCGAAACTGAGAGATCCCAAGTCCACGCTTGTCTTATCCAGCCCTTCGGGGCTGCCCACGGAGAAAGCCAGTCTGACGGCGGAAGGGACCATTCTCGGCACGCTGCACTACATGGCGCCGGAACAACTGGAGGGGAAGGAGGCGGATGCGCGCGCGGATGTCTTTGCTTTTGGCGCGGTGGTTTATGAGATGGTGACAGGGCGGAAGGCGTTCCAGGGAGAAAGCACGGCAAGTGTCATTGCAGCGATTCTGTCTTCCGAGCCCGCACCGATATCGACTCTGCAACCGATCTCGCCGCCCTTGCTGGATCGAGTGGTGAAGCGCTGTCTGGCCAAGGACCCAGACGATCGCTGGCAGTCGGCGCGAGATCTGATGCTGGAGTTGAAGTGGATCGTTGAGACGGAGTTTGCTCATAGACCGGTCTGCGGCACCGGTGACCTCAATGAGGACCCGTGAGAAATATAGCCTGGGGGCTGGCAGTCGTGCTTCTTCTCGGATTCATTTCAGCATTTTTCTTGGTGCCCAAGTATTTTCATTCTGAAAAAACAGACAAGGAGGTCATTCGATTCCAAATATCGCTCGCAGACAAGACAACCCCGGGCAACAATCCCTATTCAGCCCCACAAATATCGCCTGATGGCCGTCGTCTGGCCTTCGCTGCGAGTTCGGATGGGAAGGTGCAACTCTGGGTTCGCTCACTTGACTCAATCGCAGCGCGGGCTTTACCAGACACTGACGGGGCGTATTTTCCTTTTTGGTCGCCGGACAGCCGTTATATTGGGTTCTTCACGCCAGGGAAACTCAAGAAAGTCGATCCGGACGGTAAAGATCCCCACACGATTTGTGAAGTTCAATTTGCAACTGGTGGCTCCTGGAACCGCAACGGAGTAATCCTTTTTAATCTCAATTTTGGCTCCATCTACCAAGTATCGGATCAGGGCGGTACTGCGAAGCCCCTAACAACCCTTGACTCATCCCGCGGGGAAGTTGCCCACCTCTGGCCCCATTTTTTACCCGACGGTCGTCATTTCTTTTACTATAATTTCGGCTCCCAAATACAAAACAGGGGTATTTATGTTGGCTCGCTGGATTCGCCAGACCGCAGGTTTCTGTTGAATGTTAATTCCAGTGGAACATTTGCTCCTCCTGGGTTCCTGCTCTATTGGAGGGATGGAAGTCTTTGGGCCCATTCGTTCGACACGACTCGCCTCGAACTGAGTGGTGAACCTTTCCCTCTAGCCGAAGGGGTTGAATTCGTTGGCTATTTGCTGAGCCCGCTCTTTTCAGTCTCAGACAATGGAGGACTCGCTTACTATTCTTCCAGGGGAATCCAAAACACCGAGCTGGTCTGGCTCGACCGAACCGGCAAGAAACTTGGTTCAGTTGCAGGACCGGCGGAGTGTCAAAACGTTGATCTCTCCCCCGATGAAAGGCAAGTAGTGCTGGAATGCCTGGATCCTCAAAAGAGGACAGCCGATCTCTGGCTCACGGATCTCGTTCGCGGCACTTCTTCGCGCTTTACCTCCGATCCCATGTGGGAATGTTGCCCTATATGGTCATCCGATGGAGGTTACATTATCTTTACACCGAACGGCCAAGGCGTGGACGAACTCTATAAAAAGACAGTCGGTGGAATGGGAGAAGAAGAGTTACTGCTTAAGTCTGGCGGCTTCATTGGCCCCATGGACGAGTCTCGAGACGGCCGGTTCTTAATCTATATGCATTCGGACTGGAACTCAGCCTATACTGAATTGTGGGTCTTGCCACTGTCCGGTGATCGCAAACCATTCCCTTTCTTGCAGAGAAAGTTTAATGATTTGGAAGCGGAGTTTTCACCCAATGGGCAATGGATAGCCTATGCCTCCGATGAATCCGGCAAACTTGAAGTCTACGTTCAGCCTTTTCCCAAATCGGGCGCTAAATGGATGGTCTCAACTAAAGGAGGCAGCCTGCCGAAGTGGCGGAAAGATGGCAAAGAGCTTTTCTATCTGAGTGAGGATTCTAAACTGATGGCGGTAAACATAAAATACCTACCCGCTTTCGAAGCAACTCCTCCTAAGGCTCTATTCCCTCATGTGTTTTGGACAAATACCATTTCCCCGAACCCGTTTTCCGTGGCCTCCAATGGCCAGCGTTTCCTTGTCCTGACACCCGTCGGAGAACAGAAACCCGTGCCGATCAATATGGTGCTCAATTGGACTGCCGGGCTGAAGACTCGGTAGTCAGACTCGCCAGGAATGCTGTGCGGATCATAGGCTTTCAATAGACCAATCAGGTGCCCGGGCCTTGTTGTGTGAGGTCCGCAACATTTCTTCGTAGTTCGAATCTCAAAACCCTCATATCTCCCAGCCAGCGGAGGTCTGCACTAACTCGCATTCTCACCGGCGGACGGGGATAGCTGGCAACGCCTGGGAGCGCCGACATCTTGCCGGCTCTATACGTTTCCGCTGCCCGTCGCAGACCGGGTCAAATCCGCTGAATACGCAGGCTGGAAGCTGCGCTCCCAGGAAACTATGCGGAGGTAATGCAGGCTAACAACTCGTCACCATGCACTCGTCACTGCAATTATGACGCCTGAATGTTGTCCATAGCTAGAATTACCACTCGTTCTGAAGATGGCATAATCTCGATCTTCCTCATAGAGGCGTGTGCCGGAGACAGACTTGCGCCCTGAAGTCGAAGTGAACTCGCTATGAGCATTGGTCAATGCAGCCCATGCCAGAAGTACCAAGCAATGGTGGAGACTGCTACGAGGCCACTCCGTCTGCCTGGGCATTTTCGACGAGACTCGGCAATGCAGGACAATATTCCTAGCACTCATCACTGGCCGGAGCTGTGACTTTCCGCGAAACCCGGTCCTCTCGGCTCACTTCGGTCCTGCTCAATTAAGGGACGGCAACCCTTCTCGGTCACAAGATAAGACCGTTCCATGTGGATCGCTCCCACTGTGGGCATAAAAACACAAGCCTCGAGATTGTTAACCATGCCTTCTTCAATAGGTAGGTCTGATGATACATCGAGACAGTCATCGCGGATTCGCAAGCCATTCTCGGGTACGAGGATTGGATAATCTCTAATCTCGAGGCCAAGTCCGTGGCCGTGTGGAAACGAGGCAGTGATCCCGTGCAGCTTGAGATTTTCCTGCATCACGGACTGAATCTCTGAAGATTTGACTCCTGGTCGCAGGATTTCAGCACCGGCATTAATACTTGCAGTCAACGCCTGGTACCGCTCACGCAAGTTTCGTGTGAGAGGAGCCATGGCTAAGGTTGTTCCACTATCTGAGAAATAGTGAGCATAGATACAGCCGAAGTCGACAAAAAGGATATCGTCAGAAGTTAAAACATAGTTCGGTTCTGTGCAGACCCCCATGCCTCGAATGCTGAACGCGTAATGCTCGAAATTGGCCCCCATCTCCGCGGAACGCACGCGATAGTGTTGTACGAGATCGGCCATGGGTATTCCTGGCCGGGCCAGAGCCAGGCTCTCCATGCCTGCTTGTTCGTTGATCTCGGCCGAGCGCACGAGTCGCTTGATTTCCTCTTCAGTTTTAACGGCTCTGACCAAGCGAATGAGGTTGGTGGAATCCTTAATCGATGCCTGAGGCAACGCATGCCTGAGTGCCTCGCAAGTGGCAGGCAGAAGCCCCTCCATCTCCAGACCAATGCGGGCATCGCCCAGTCCTCGATTCTTCAAAACATGGATCAATGCTTCGGTCGCATTGGCATGGCGCGGCTTCTCTCTAAGAAGATGAATGAAACGCTTTTCCAAATCAGTATGAGGTTGGCACGGGAAAGAGTAGTCGAGTCCAGGGTCCCCATAAACCTGGAGGTCATTAACCCGCAAGTCCGTAGCATTTATGGCTGACTGAGCCCCCAGAACAAGTGCCGGTTCTCCTGCGACTGGAAAGGCTGCAAAGGACTGCGCCCGGTTCGACGAGGCCCCCGGGTTACTCATGTACTCTTTGAATGCTGTGTCGAGCCAATAGGAATAGTCCGTGAAGTAAGTGATGTTGACAGGCGAGGTCGCCACCAATACATCGAGATTGTGTTCCTTCATGAAATAGGTTGCGCGAGCCTGATTGAAAAGCATTCTTATCCTTTATTTTCGCCTTAAGTTTTTTGGGCTTCTCTGAATTTAAATCCAGGTTCTTCAAAGAACCCGGAAAGAGTTCGATGAATCTCGTGACGCGTCTATCTTTCCGCTTCTAAACAGCAACTTCATATCACGAGGGACCTGTGGGCTGTCATCGACAATCAACACTTTGACAAGAACGTGACCCATGATCACCAAACGTTTGAGGCCGCGTCATTTGAGGAACGCTTCAAGCTGGTTTACAAAAGCATCAACCTCCTCATAGAACGGGAGGTGCCCGCTCTTCTCGAAGACTGCGAACTCCGAGCCAGGGATCGCGCGGTGGATCGCCCAGGCGACGGATGGAGCGACATTGAAGTCGTAGCGGCCGGTGATCACGAGCGTCGGAAAGTGAAATTTCGCTAGCTCGGGATTTAGGTCGAAGTGCTGCAGGTCGTTCCAGACGAGTTTGTTCACCTTTTGACGATAAACGAAAGAGGAAGATTGCGCCAGGAACCGATCGCGTGCTTCCGGGGAGTAAAAGAGCATGCTCATGTACTCATTCAGATCGGTGGCGATCGCCTTCGCGTTCCCTAGCTCGACCGCGAAGGCCACGGCATCCTGGCGGGCGGTCGTTTCGGGGTAGATGTTCTTAAAAAGAAACGCCGTATCCTGGATCTTTGGAGCAGCTGAATCGATGATCAGCAAGTGCGCAATCCGCTCTGGATGGCGCGCCGCATAGGCCATGACGAGGTACCCGCCCCAGGAGTGGCCAAGAAGATCCATTTTCTGGAAACCGAGATGCTCGCGCAGAGCCTCAAGATCCGTGATCTGCTCTGCGAGGCCGCAGGCCTGCCCTTCTTTAAGCGCACTCGACCGGCCATTGCCGCGCTGGTCATAAAAGACAATCTTGCGTCCTCGCGATAGACGGTCCCATGCGTCCGAAACCGTGAGGTAAGTATGGTCGAACCCAGGACCTCCGTTCACGAGGACGAGGGGTGTGCCAGCTCCGTCGCCCCGCACTTCGAACCAGATCGTGACGCCTCCCGTTTCGAAGGTGGCTCCCTCTGGCATCGCTGTGGTCGCAGAGGAAACAGTCGGGGTTGCTTGCACAACTGCAGCTGACATTGCGATGATCGAGATTGCCATCATGGCAATTGCGAACAGGACGATTTTGCGTAGGCTCATAGTAGACCTCTTTGCGCATCCATTCTGATGTCTAATGCGAATTTCCTTTTTGACCTCGAAGTGGATTAGGATAAGAATGTTTTCAGAATCGTGCACGATTCTGATAGATCGCCCCTCAAAGAACTAGTGATCGGCGCCATGAGGGTGACAGACTCTTAACTCACTTTTGTGTGGGTACCTGAATGATGGAAGTTAGGCCGCCATCGACAATCAGATACGTGCCAGTCATGTAAGAAGACATATCGGACGCCAAAAACAAGGCCGGTTGCGCAATGTCTTCCGGTTGACCGTTACGCCGCAATGGACACATCTCTGCAATTCTACGGCGATCTTCTTCAGAAACCTTATCCCAAAGGCCTGTCACTACAGCCCCGGGTAGGATAGTGTTGACCCGGACGGTGGGTGCATAATCCGCGGCCAGTGAACGTGTCAGAGCCAGCAATCCGCCCTTGGCCGCCTGGTAGGCGGCGTACCCCGCATAACCACGTAGAGCGTGGACCGAGCCCGTAATAATGAAGACTCCGCCGCCCTGGGCCACGATCCTTGGGAGAGTACAATGAGCCAGCATCCAGGTTGCCTTCAGACACACATCCAGGGTTCGGTCCCAGTCGTGTTCATTGATTTCTGTGGCGGAACCCATCACGTGAGTAGCAGCATTGCTGAGCACAATATCTAATTTCCCAAACTCCCTGAATGCGGTTTCCACCATTGCCTGGACTTGGTCCATTCTCCCGACATCGGCCGTTATGGCTATGGCTTCGCCGGAAGCAGCGCGGATACTCTCAACGGTATCTTCACAGCCGCGTGAATTTATGTCTGCCACTGCGACCTTCGCGCCTTCACGCGCGAAAAGCTTTGCCGTAGCCCGTCCAATGCCTGATGCAGCCCCAGTGATCAGAGCAACCTTCCCTTCGAGTAACATGGGTCCTTGACTCCTTATTATTTTCAGTAACTCAGACCGGCTATCTGTGGTTTGAGTACTACAATTTAGGACCTTCCTAAGACTTGACACGCATTGACGATGGGGAAAGAGGCTATCAGCGATCTGCCCATTCCGGTGAAACGCGCATGTGAGGCCCCTCGTTCATCGAGCGTGCGCCGGAGCGCCCGCTCCACCTGGCTAGCATCACACAAATTCGAATTTTGGTTTAATACCGCCCGCTCTCACGCCCAGCCTCTGCAAAGATCTCAATATTACCGGGAGCAGCATTCATAATCTGCCCGCAGGTCCTGAGTATGTAACGCCCTCCGCTCCCTGCCGCATCCAGGCAACGCTTTGCTTCGTCCCGTACCTCGTCGGGCTGACCTGAGGCCAGAACCCGTTCATTGAATCCTCCATTGAGAGTCACTTGGCTACCCACACGGCGTTTGACATCGGAAAGCTCGAAATCGCCCGATCTTTCCTTCGGTGTCAAGGTTTCCAGAGCTTCCGCCCCGGTTGAGACCATATCTTCAAGAAATCCACTCCCACAGCCACAATTGTGGTAGCTGACGAGGAGTCCCGCCTCCCGGGCAGCCTTCACGACCTTCTGGTCGTAAGGGAGCATGAATTTTCGGTACGTCGAAGCGGAAAAACCAATTCCCACCCAACTCTGATCGTAGACAATCGAGTGAATCCCGGTCTTGGCCAAATGTTTTACCCGTCGAATAGCCCGTTCCATCAAGAATTCAGACATGCGATCCACCAATCTTGGATTTTCATAAAGGTCGGTGATGAGCTTTTCCAGGCCGCGCATATTGGCCGCTTCGCTCCAAACCCCGATGAAATTAAAAGTGTGAAAGGCCTGGTCACCAACTCGACTTACCAATGTAACAAGCTTGTCTTGATTAAGGGATTCAGGTTCGGGCATGTACTTGATGAGCAAGTCCAGGTCGCGCTCCTCTTTGAGAGGCCGCTCTAAATGGGACACTTGTGAGTCCCCCACCCGATAGCTCCACCCAATGGGACCTTGAGGGGTAGAGGCAGTGAATTGGTAAACGACAAAATCTTTTTCTTTTTCAACCGGCTCCTGACTTACACGCCAATTCTCTAGGGCCTCATCGGGCCAGCTGTAAAGCAAGCGCCAGTATTTATGCACAGAAAACCAGCGATCATCGATAGTGACTATGATGGGATCGAGACCGAGTTGTTCTTGAATGTGAACGATTTCAAGCGGGTTAGAAACCACTGTTTGTAACAGCGCAGCAGTGCTCTTTCCCATCAGAGATTTCAATAGCGGCAAACCAAGCCATGCGCATACCGGTACTCTATCAACGGGTTTTCCTTGCAAGGTCGCTTTGAATCGTTCAACCGTGTTCATAATTCATTCTCACCCCTCGATTTAGAAAGGTCAAAAATACTTTAGGCCTCTGTGCTACCTTCCCAAATCAAAGAATCCGTTGGCTGGCGCAAACCGACCAAAATCTCTGTGTTTTTTCGAATACAATCAAATACGACATGAAGCTGCGGCCTAATTTAAGTTAGACGCGGCCTTGCAAGCTTGTAGGGTTGTCACAGGCAAGTCTAATTTTGAGGCTGATGTTGCGTGGTCTTCTTATCCAACTGCCAAAACACCGTACATTCGTTGAAGTCAACTTTGTGGAGGTAGACTTTCCACTCATCCAGTTCGCTGATTGCAGCATCGTCGTCGCAGACGACGGTAGTGAGAAAAGCGCCCGACTTGAGCCTCTGGTCCACCTCGGCCTTCGGCAGGATATGAAGAGTTCGGTTTTCAGCCGGAGAAAACTGGAGCTTTCTCATATCTTCGTATTCTAACCCGGAGGGTACTGGCCAGTGCAAAAGAAAGTAGATGTGCTCGGGTGCAAGTATTTGAGCGGCCTCCGGCGTCACCTCTTTCACTTTATTCACCACACGCTCGAGCTGATGCCACGTATAGGAGTCCCGCTCGCCGTAGAGACTATTACCTAAGCAAAGGATTGTGACGCATAGCAGCACCAGCACCAAGCGCTGCGGGCGGTCGGAATTATCAAAGCGTGCAGCCATATCGTAAAATCCCATGATCCCTAATACCGTGAGAAACGGGATTAGGAAAACGAAGTATTGCGGGAATGTCGGACGTGCAAAGAGATTCTGCGCGCCGACTGCAAGAATCAGCCAAAGGCAAAGACGAAACTCCGCCCGTCGCCCAGGGTCGCCCTCACTCTTCTTGATGAAGAACAGGCCGGCGGCAGCCAGCAGAACGAGCAACAGGCTGGGTGAGCTGTTGACCCAGTCAGTGACAATGCCGATGTCGTGGCTGGTCGATTCTTCCCAATTCAGTCGGCGGTAGATGGAGTGGTATTTGAGAATGTCGAATATCACCTGGTGCGGTCCCTGTACAAATAGGAGCAGCAACGGTATGCAAGAAGCTACGGCGCCGGCCACAAAAGCGGTGGCTTTGACCCATCGGTTCCCGAGCTGATTATAGAGCCATATCCAGATCAGTAAGACAGCGGAAGCTGGTGCTGTGAGCAGGGAAGATGCCGCTCCCGCGCCGGCCAAGAAACCGGCCAGCGCACTCAGCGTGAACCGCGTTCGCGTCACAGCCGCAATGGCCGTGCGAAATGCCGCCACGACCAGCAAAAGGCAAAACGGGTAGGCCTGCGAAATGGTTCCGTAATCCCACACAAGGGAGTGAAGTCCGAACAAAGCCAGGGCGGCCAACGCTGCAGCCATCTGCCAGCGCCGATCATGAAAGAGCGCAAACACATACTGTACGATCAATAGGACCGATCCAATAGTTGCCAGGGCTGCAACCATATGGACCACGCGCCAATTGGCTCCGAACAATCTCATCCAGGCCGCATTCCAATAGGCATTCAAGGGGGTCTGGGCAAACAAGAAGTCGATGTAGGGTCGCTTACCGGCATTGATTAGGTCTGCGGCCAGAATGTGGAAACCCTCGTCCCAATGGAAGGCTAGGGTCTGGGAGTACACCAACAATCCCGCAGCCCAAAGTGTGAAAACGGTGTACAGAAGACGCATTTCCTGCTTTGCGCTACGCTCGCCAAAAACAGCTAACCGAGCTCGATGGAATAAGGAGACGAGTTTTATCTGGAGGATATGAAGAATAGTTTCACCGCAGCCTTGGCAGGTATGCCCAACAGGAACCAGTCAACTGCAAAACGCCGGATGTTCGTGGCTCCGCATGTTCGTTCCCCATACCGTATTAGGATTTCCACGATGTGCGGGTTCAGCTGGGCAGCTCCAAACAGGAGATCGAAATCACGAAAGGGATCTAATCCTTGGACACGACGGGAGTAACTGCATTGAGCACTTCGAGACAGGGTTACAGCTCAAATACTGCCGACTTCTTTCCGGAACTACTCTTCTACTACCACAGCAAGACGTTCACCGTCAAGCCGCAGGGAGATCGGCACCTTTGCGTGACGGGCGGGTGTAAAGGGTTGATAAACAGTCACGGATCCCGAGCTGTTCCCCTCGAACCCTGTAACGGTTACATCTTGTTCCTTTCTTTCATAATTCACAATGACGGAAGCACGCTTATTGGTGTGGGGGTTGCGGAATACGCAATATCCAGTCTCTCCGGAACCAGAGATGGAAGCTTCCAAGTTGTCGAGGAACTCCCCTGAATAGATCGTTGCGCTCAGCTCTTTTCGCAGGCGGACCACTTCCTTGATGTAGTTGGCGAGGGGCCTGAACGGCTGGTAATCCATCGATTCGGTGTAGTTACCCGGTCCGACGAAGATCTGGTATCCGTACCGGACCGCGTTGTTCACGGCCGTGTAGTCATAGGGCTGCTGGACGGCCATAGTCGGCAGATATCGGGTTGGAAACGTATACTTGAAAACGGGTACGTGCTGGCCTGCAGGTTGATGCCATGACCATCCCACGCCAGTGTATTCGAGCAGACGGTCCCAGGGACACTCGGCTGAAATCGAAAAATCGGGGCGTATCTCGCTGCAAGCGTTCAGTATCTCGCGGACTGCCGCCAGTTGCCCTTGCGAGAATGCTTGGTCTGGGCTTAGTTTCAGGAGTGGATTGAAATCCATTCTGCCTGGACACAGCTTGTCAATATGGACACCATCCGCTCCGATGCGGGCCAAGCGCTCCATCTGAGTCACGATGATTTTCCGGTACTCGGGCACCCCTGAGCTCATTTCCTGAAGAGGCCGGTGGGTAAATCCAATCCGTGCTCCCAATGACCCCATTCCAAAACCCACGTACCGCGGCTCACCGTATTTTCCCTGTTGCTGATACTTCGAAAACTCGCTCTGATACCGGGGAGTTCCGATGTCAACGGGTTGCACGTTGACGAAAAAGAATACCTTCATCCCGCGACGATGACAGTCTTTAATGCCAGCCTGCAGTTCTTCCCATGTGCCAAGCCGGGGGTCTGGCGAGTAATCGGGGTATCCGCCGTCATGTCCACCTACGTTCCAACCGCTGATGAGCACCGAATTGATGCCGTATTGCTGAGCGTCAGCAGCCCAGCGTGGAATATCGGCAAAGCGCCACTTTACGTTGCCTTCGGGTAAGAGGAACATCGTGTCTTGGAAGCCCATCTCCTGATACATCCAGTTCTTGCTTGGTTCTGCCAGGTTGAACGTCTCCTCAAACCAACTGCGGTAAATTCGTGCTGCGGCATGCCAATCGTTGTCATGGAACTGAATCCGAACCGGTGGCCCCGCAAATGTAGTGCCGGGCTTAATGTATGGGAAAAGCGTCCAGTGAATCAACAAGCCCACCGGGTCATCAGGGCCAGTTTCTTCCACTGTAGGCCAGTTTTCGCCTTCACGATTGGCGATCCCTGGGTGCAGTTCAAATCGGAGCGTCTTGTAGCGGCTGACCGGATCGTGGATGCCTATGTAAACACCGCGGTTCAGCCGCACATTGAAAAGATCAAACCAAGGCATATTGAGGCCATGACTGGGGTAGGACCAATAGACTTCGGCAAAGGGAATTCCCAAAGTGTTCCCTTCAAAATGGTGGAACAAGCGCGTGTTCGTGGATCCTCCGGCGAAATTGATCGTCTCCTGTGTCTCTTCGCGCTTACCGACTCCTGTGACACCTCCCAAAATCGGATACCAGAGTTCGTCGATGCTTCGGTCACTATGATTCTCAAGAGCCAATCTCACTTCCACTGCGTCTGCTACAAACGCGATCGTCATGATCACGGCGATGTCATATCGACCTTTTGCATTCATGAGTGGCCCATTCCAGTACAGTACCAGAGAATCAGGATTTTGCTCGTAACGGGTGAGTTTCTGCTCGCTGCCTAAGATATAATTGCCTTCCAGATCTGGTAGGGGCACGAGCAGGCGGAAATTATCCGCAAGGCGAGGCTCAGTGATCAATTCAGTCCGGCTGCGCTTATCATAGAAATGGCTAAGCAAACCGCTGCCTTTGCTCACCTCGATCGTGTAGTTTGAGTTTTCGAGGCGGATAGGGTCATTCTAGTGTTTGCGCCGCGCAAGAGACAGCAAGCAGGAGGACAAAGCAGGATGTAAAACTGGGTAGTGTCAGGGATATTTTCATTTTAGAACTGACACCGTCGTCGGCTGGCGATGCCAAGTCTTCAGCATTCATTGAGCCAGGATTTCGAAGCCGCAGAGTTCCGATCGGCGCCGAATGATTTTTGAAGTCAGGACTTTGATCAAGAAAAGTTCTGTGAGGTTCTGGTGAAGGACAATGTCACAATTGAATTTTGGACCCAATTCCATTTTTCGTAAGCTATTGAAAGGAATGGTACGCCCGGCAGGAGTCGAACCTGCGACCTCTTGCTCCGGAGTTCGTGTTTCAGACGCATACTGTTGATATAGAAACTGAAGAAGCATGTTCAAATCGCATTTTCGCCGCCTGTTCGGCGCTTTTTGAACACGATTCTGAACACGAATTCCAAACTCGAGCTTGATGCCGGAATTAGCAACTCCAAAATTCCTGTTCGTTCTGCGTTTAGCAAACCGCTTTGCTGCTAATTTCATTCCCAATCACTCCTCGAATTCACCTCTTCCTTCAAGACTTCATCCGGAAGAGAATCGGTTATGCCCCACAACATCGCCATTGCCGTCTGCGCTCACCAGATCGTTTGCATTCAGACTCATAGGTTCAACCATTCCGGGATCACGCAGTTGCTCGAAATCGTGGTCGCCGTCATGGATGCCAACCAAACCAACATCAAGTCTTACGCACTGCCCACATTGCATGAGAGGAACTCGAATTCTCACGAAGTAATCTTGAGCATGATCCTCGAACACTTCGTTTCAACTTGCTTCTTCCCCATTTACAAGAACGTTCGGAGCATCGATGCCTTGATAAAGGGTGTTCCTGTCATCGAACTCGATCTTTACTGCTGCGCGTCACTTGACTATTTCCAACTCTCTCACGAGGTGATCCATGAGCTCTGAGCTGAATACCGAACTGGAACATACACTCAACAACGATCTGTCCAATTGTTCTCCCAAGAACATCGTCGCCTCATCCAACTCCACCCGGAAGATTGGTGACCCGGTCTGTGGCCCAGTGACTGGTCCGAGATCATTTACAGAATTGGCTGCAGGAGAGGATCTCACAGAAATGCCATCGACTCAACTCTCACCTGATGAGCCTGAGTGGATTGAGACGCTACGAAGCTTGGGGAAGAGCTGCAACTCACTGCCTGTGGAAAACTCGCCTCGAATGGTTAACCAGTTAACCAAAGTGTCTGAAATTCTGCCTTCAGTGGTTGACCAGTTAACCACTCTGGCTAACCAGGAAAAATTGGATAACCAACCCGCCGTGGTTAACCACAATGAGGCAATCCATTCTGGTCCTGACCGGCCTGCAAAAGACGAAAGTCATTTCAAGTCTCGGCGAGAGAGAAAGTTGAAAGGAATCCGAATTTCTGCCGAGAAACTTCACAAGTACGAGCTCTGGTGTTTCATCAACAAAATCGACTTCCAAGACGCCGTCGAAAAAGCCCTGGATTGGTTAACCAGTGGTCAACCAGTTAACCACGTATTGATTGATGATCTTGATGATGATGATAAAAATAATAAATTACCATCATCATCCGCTGTGGAAAACATCGCCGCTTTCTACCGTGAATGGACCCGAAACACGGTCAGTGAAGAAGACCTCAAGGCAATTCGAGAAATCTCCTCCCTCGATCCAAACATCATCAAGCTGGGAATCATCACAGCCATCTATCGAAAAGCTTCGAGCAAAGGAACCAGGAAAATCAATTCATTTCGCTACTTCTTCGGAACCATTCGAGAAGTAGCTAATTCCAAGATGGGAGGAAGTGTCACCCTGCAAAGACTTGAACATGTGATTGGTCTCTTGCTTAAGACTGGAGATAACCATCAGCCCATGAGCGGAAGGAGCGAATGACGATGAGCGACGAATCCACTCTTCAGCAACTCAAGCAGTTTGGCTATTCGGCCCTGCAAAGCGCTTTCATTCACCTCGTGGCACTGCATTCGGGAGTGTTCCTGCGCAGACAGTATCTCCAGTTCGCTGGCATCTCCAGCGGCAAGCACGCCACGAGTTTCCTCAGTAGATTGATCGAAAACGGCCATTGCCGGACGGTCCCCTTGGCCGGCAAGATCTCCGTCTATCACCTCCACTCGAAGACGATCTACACAGCCATCGGTCATCCGGAGCTTCGTTTTCGTCGCCCCCATGGTCTTGATTACGTTAAGACCAAACTCCTGTCACTCGACTTTGTCTTGCAGAATCCAGGAACATATACCTCACCACTGAGCAGAAGATGGTGGATTACTTCACCAACTTCTGCAACGTGCAGTTGTCGCATTTGCCGGGCAGAGTGTATCGGTCAGCAAGGGGAAAGGCGGAAACTATCCGCTACTTCGTGGACAAGTTTCCGTTATTTCTCTCGCCCGCAGCTGTGGTTCACTTCACATTTGTGAGTGTTGGAGAGTTGCCCCGGTTAGAGGAGTTTCGATCCCATCTCCTCGTCTACAGCAAGCTATTCCGTCACTTGAAGGAGGTTCGTCTGGTCTACATTCACCAGGATTCCTTTCACGTTTCCCAAGTCGAAGCCTGCTTTCATGCCATGCTATCGTCACCAAACAGGCGGCGCATTGACAGCCCAGCACTACTCCGCTACTTCCAGTTGAGGCAGGCCTGGGAGCAGGAAGAGTATGAGAAGGTGGACTCCGAGGGGCTTATTTACCTAGTTCAGTCTCGGAGGAAGTATGCCGGATGCCGTTACGAATCACTCTATCGAGACTGGAAAAACCAAGCGGCGAACGAAAGAAGTCGGTGGAACACAGGAGGCAAATTCCCTTCGTAGCCACTTCCTGCCGTATCGAATCAAGGTCGATCCGAGGCCCTTTATGGCGACAAGTAAGTCCCCTGCAGGTGACAAACCGGCAAAAAGCAGCTTTCACCATTTCGTTCACCCGCTGTGTCACCAGGACACTTTTGCAAGCGAAGAGAAATTAGGCAGCTGATGAACGAAACTCAGAACGAGGAAGGCATCTTGCGGGACGGGGAACGGGCGGTGGCGACCCCCAATTTGGCGGCTTTGAGCCGCCACCCTGCCCTGCGGGTTCCGCTTGGCTCCGCCTCGCTCCAGAGGTCGCCACCGCCCGTCTCGAGTCTCCGGCTCCTTTTACATTTGTTTTACACGAGGTAATACGACGACACATGAAATCGACTATGCGAAAAACTCAGACTGCTCCTCGAATACAGCCACAAGACAAAGGTAAGCTTCTGATCCGCAGTTTCCGAATCGACCACGAAACCGAGGATCAACTTAAGACCTACGCACAATTCATCCATTCTGATCGAAGCCACGTGATCCGCGAAGCACTCAAATATCTCTTCCGAAATGATCGCAGCTTTCAATCACATCTACTCAAATGCTTTCCGGGTGATCATAACTCTGAATCCTGAGTTGCGCTCCTTCCCTAATCCGATTTGAGATTAGCCCGCAGGAGAGATACTGACGCGCTACTGATCGAGACCGCCAAATAAGTCCGCTAGAACCTGTAGTCTGGGAGCTTGATGTCGTCGCGCATCCGAGCACGTGCAGAAACGCGTTCGCGATCATCGCCTCCGTCGTCTCGATTCCTCCGAACAGGAGCACGGCGGCGTTCGACGCCACCTGGTCGCGGGTCAGTCCTCCGGCCTCACCGGCCGCCGCCGCGACGAGGGACGAGGCCGGATCGCGGTCGAGTGCCGGGGTGACCGATGCGCGCAGCCGCCGGAACGCCTCCCGCCCGCTCCCGTCGGGCTCGGCGCCGGCGGTGATCGCCGTCACCTCCGCCACGATCGCCGCGTACCAGCCGAGCGCCTCGGCCGGATCGGTCTCCTCGAGCCCGAGCGCAGCGACCATCACGCGCACCGAGAGTGGCCCTGCGAGCGCGGAGCGCAGATCGGCCGCTCCGGCCGGCTGAACCAGATCGAGGAGCCGCTCGACCTCGCTCTCGATCAGTTCCGTGAAGCGGCTCCGCACCGGCGCCAGGCGAAAGGGCCGGGCGAAGGGACCTCGCTGGCGTTGGTGCTCCTCTCCGTCGAGCGACAGCATGCTCGGGCCGATGACCTGCGCGGTCGAGAACCGTGGGTCGTCGACGGTGAACGTCTCCGGGTCGCGCATCGCCTCGAGCACGAGATCGCGGCGCGTCACGAGCCACCCCCGCAGCGCCGGCACCCACGAGACCGGTTCCCGCTCCCGCAGTCGCGCGAGCAGTGGATGCGGATCGCGCTCGAGAGCGGCCAGCGTGACCGAGGCTCCGACGGGAAACGATTCATCCGTCACCCCGACGACGATAGACCGCCGCGAGGGTGCCGGTGGGTCGGCAGAGGCTAGCCTGTCGGGAAACGACATTCGAGAGGGAGAGAACGAGATGGCTACAGCGGCGACCGGGGTCGAGGAACAGCTTCTGATCGGCGGCGAGTGGGTGGAGGCCGGAGCGGCGGCCGCTTCGACGTCACCGATCCCGCGACCGGCGAGCTCGTCGGCTCGATGCCGGACGCAGGCGAGAGCGACGTCAGGGCAGCGATCGACGCCGCCTGCCGGCGCGCTCGACGAGCTGGAAGGCGCTGCCGGCGCTCCAGCGCGCGCGCATCCTCCGCCGCGCCGCCGACCTGATCCGCGAGCGCCGCGACACGATCGCGCTCGTGATGACCTCCGAGCAGGGGAAGCCGCTGGCCGAGGCCGCGGGCGAGGTCGACTACGCCGCGAGCTTCCTCGAGTGGTTCGGCGGCGAGGCCGAGCGCGTCTACGGGCAGATCGTGCCGCCGATGAACCCGACGAGCCGCGTGCTCGTCCTCCGCCAGCCGGTCGGGGTGACGGCCGCGATCACGCCGTGGAACTTTCCCGCCGCGATGATGACGCGCAAGCTCGGGCCGGCGATGGCCGCCGGCTGCACGAGCGTCGTCAAGCCGGCGAGCGCCACCCCGCTGACCGCCGCGCTGATCCTGCGCGCGATCGAGGATGCGGGCATGCCTCCCGGGCGTCGTGAACCTGATCACCTCCCGCTCGTCGGGGATGGTCGCGCAGCAGCTGTTCTCGCGACCCTCGCGTCCGCAAGATCTCGTTCACGGGGTCGACCGAGGTCGGCAAGGAGCTGATCCGGCGCTCGGCCGATCAGGTCAAGCGGCTCTCGCTCGAGCTCGGCGGCCACGCGCCGTACGTGATCTTCGACGACGCCGACCTCGACGAGGCCGTCGACGGCCTGATCGCGTCGAAGTTCCGCAACGCCGGCCAGACGTGCGTCTGCGCCAACCGCACCTACGTCCAGAGCGGCGTCTACGACGCCTTCGTCGAGAAGCTCGCCGAGAAGGTGACGCGGATGGTCGTCGGCCACGGCACCGAGGACGGCGTCACGATCGGCCCGCTGATCGACGAGCGCGCGGTCGACAAGGCCGACGAGCACGTGCAGGACGCGATCGCCCACGGGGCGCGCCTCGTCGTCGGCGGCGAGCGGCTCGCGGGCGGCGACTACGACGGCGGCTCGTTCTACGCGCCGACGGTGCTCGAGGGCGTCACGCCGGAGATGCTGATCTCGACCGAGGAGACGTTCGGCCCTGTCGCCGGGATCACCCGCTTCGAGACCGAGGAGGAGGCGATCCGGGTCGCGAACGAGTCCGTCTACGGCCTCGCCGCGTACTTCCACACCCGCGACTACGCGCGGCTCCTGCGGGTCGCCGAGAAGCTCGAGTACGGGATCATCGGCGCCAACACCGGGATCATCAGCGCGGCCAACGCGCCGTTCGGCGGCGTCAAGGAGTCGGGCTACGGCCGCGAGGGCGGCGCCGTCGGGATCGACGAGTACCTGGACGTCAAGTACGTCCAGGTCGGCGGCGTCGGGACGTAGGCGCCGGGCGAGCCCGGGCGGCGACCTGCCGACGCGCTGGCTATCCTCACGCCGTGGCGCTCTTCTCCAGCAAGCCGTCCGCCCCGACCGCGAGCGACCTTCGCCGCGAGCGGCGGGCGCTGCTCATCCTCCGCGAGGATCGGCTGCGCGAGCTCGGCGGGATCACGCTCGAGATGTACCGCCGCGACCACTTCAACGAGACGCTGATCATCGAGCGCTGCGCCGAGCTCGTCGCGATCGAGGCGCGGGCCAGTGAGATCGACGCGCTGCTGCAGGGAGCGCGCGGCCTCCGCCGCAGCGGCAGCTGCGATCTGCGCCTGCGGCGCGCCGCTGCTGATCGGCGCCCGCTTCTGCCCGAGCTGCGGCCGCTCCCTGATCGACGAGAGCACCGCGGTGGAGGCCGAGGAGTGATGACCCCGTGCCCGCGCTGCGGCGAAGGCGTCGCCGCGGGCCAGGAGTACTGCCTCGAATGCGGGCTCAGGCTCCCGGGCGTGACACGGCTCGGATCGGCCCCGCCCGACCCTCGCACGATCGTCGTCCCGCTCGTGATCGCAGCCTGCGTGGCACTGGCCGGAGCGGCCGCAGGCATCGCGCTTACGCGTGACGACGGCGACGGCGACGCCGATCCTCACGGCCACCGGTGGCAGCGAGCCCGTGCCGACGAAGACGACGTCTGCGGCGAGCCTCGCCGAGTGGCCGGAGGGTAGTGTCCGGCTGGACGAACGTCCTCGTCTCGGTGCCAAAGGTCGACGGCCGTGACGCCGCGGTCGCACGGGCCGAACAGGCGCGTCAGCGAGGGCTGCGGCGGGTCGGAGTGCTCGACTCATCCCGCTACCCGAGCCTCCATCCGGGCTACTGGGTCGTCTTCGCCGGCGTCTATCCGAGCGAGCCGGAGGCGACGAGCCGCCTGCGCGAGGCGAAGGGCGTGCAGCGGGCCGCCCACACGGCACGCATCAGCGCGGTAGCGATTCGTTGCCTGAGCAGGCAATTTCGGCCGCGAGTTTGTAACACTGGGCCAAACCGGGTAGACTCGGGTGCGAAGACGGTGCCAATCCACCTGTTTTTGGCCTACATATCGCGTTCTCGAGGGAGTGAGACCCGCCTGATGGATGATCACGTCGCCTATCTGCAGTCCTGCATGTATCAATACTCCCGAGCGATCTATCGCTCGATCAAGGATCTGATCGATCCATACACCGACCAGCAGACGCGCCTCGAGTCACGGCGGAGCGTGCTGGAGGAGTGCGAGCTCACGATGTCACGGCTGGCCGCCGATCCGCAGTATTTCGCGCGCCCCGACCGGGCGCTCTTCCAGGACATCCGCCGCTACTTCCCGATCACCGCGCAGGCGCAGGTCGCCTGGGCCGTGCGCGAGGGCGTCGGCGCGGCGATGGCGTTCATCGAGCAGCAGATCCAGGCCGGTGCCTTCGACGGCGGTATTGCCCGCTGCAAGGCGACGACCCGCAAGGGCAAGGCCTGTCAGCGCACGCCGCTGCCGAACCGGGACTACTGCCCGTCACACCAGCATCTCGAAGCGCGCACCTCGCTCGCCGCCTAGCGGGTTTTGGCCGGTGCTAGCGGTGACCGGCTGCGGCCGGCCGCCTAGGGTTGCCTCGCGCCGGGCGGTAAGCTCGGACTACGCATGTCGCACGACACCGACAAGCTCATCCGCCAGCTCTCGCTCGTCGCCTTCCTGATGGCCGAGCGCCGGCCGTTGACCGCACGCGACGTCAAGGGCAACGTCGAGGGGTACTCGGAGATGTCGGACGAGGCGTTCGCGCGGCGGTTCTACTCCGACCGAGCCGAGCTGACCGGGCTCGGCGTGCCGCTGCACTCCCAGCGCGACGAGTTCACCGGCGAGGAGCTCTACACGCTGCGCTCCGAGAACTACTTCCTCGATCGCCTCGACCTCAAGGACGACGAGCTCGCAGCGCTCCAGACGGCGCTCTTCTACCTCGACGGCAAGTTCGCCTACGCCGAGCCGCTCCGGCTGGCGCTCCAGAACCTGGCGCTCGGTCGGCCCGGCTTCCACGAGGCCCGCACCGACACGGCCGAGCGCGTGCGTGTCAGCGCCCCCGACTACTCGCCTGAGCTTGCGGGCCGCCTGTCGAAGCTCGAAGCGGCGATCTCGAAGCAGCGCACGATCAAGTTCGCGTACTGGTCGCCGCAACGGGACAAGATCACCGAGCGGACGCTCAACCCCTACGCGCTGAGGCTCGACGAGGGCGTCTGGTACGTCGTCGGCCAGGACCTCGACCGGGCCGCCGTGCGGACGTTCCGCGTCTCGCGGATCCGCAGCGACATCAGGTTTGCGACCCGTCGCGAGCGCGACTTCAAGCTGCCGCCCGACTTCGACGTCGAGGCGCACCGCGTCCCCCGGCCCTGGCAGATCGGCGAGACCGTCGGGCACGGCCCGGATCGCGGTGCAGGGAGACACCGCCTGGTGGGTGCACCGGACCCTCTCCGACGCGGGCGTGCTCGAGGACGGCGTCTTCGAGACGCCGTTCGCGCGGATCGAGCCGCTCGCCGGCTGGGTGCTGCGCCAGAACGGCCGCGCGATCCCGCTCGAGCCGAAGGCGCTGCGCGACGCCGTCGCAGACGGCCTGGCCCTGCTGCGCGCAAAGCCACGACGGGGAGCGCCCGGCGCCCGCACGCGAGCGCCGCGTCGAGGCGTCTGCCGACCGTGGCGACCGGCCCGTCGGGCCGATCGCGCCGGAGCGTTTCGGCGTGCTCCAGGCCCTGCTTGCACACGTCCTCTCGGCCTGTGGCGAGGGCCGCGACGCCCGGCTCGACGCCGACGACCTCGCCGCCCGATTCTCGATTCCGCGCGAGGAGCTGCAGGACACGCTCTCGCTGCTCAACCTGGTCAACTTCGGCGGTGGCTGCTACACGGTCTACGCCGAGGTCGACGAGGATGCGGGGATCGTGCGGGTCGACAAGGAGCTGTACGGCGACGTCTTCCGGCGGCCGCCGAAGCTGACGCCGCTCGAGGCGCGCGCGATTCGACTCGCGATCGACTACGTCGGCCCGACGATCGCGGCGGACGCACATACGCCGCTCGACCGGGTGCGGAAGAAGCTCGAGGAGACCTTCGGCCAGTTCGACCTTCCCCACACGCCCACCGGCAACGCGGGCGACGCCGAGGAGGAGCTCGTGCGGACGCTCTCCGACGCGGTCGAGAAGCGGCGCGTCGTCGAGATCGAGTACCTCAAGGAGGGTGACGAGGGGCCGACGACACGGTCGGTCGAGCCGTACTCGTTCGAGCGCGAGCTCCCCGTCTGGCGCGTGCACACCTGGGACCGCACGGCGGACGGGCCGCGGACGTACCGGCTCGACAGGATGCGCTCGGCGCGGCTCACCGACGAGCTGTTCGAGCCGCGCGACGGCTTCGATCCGCGCTACCTGACCGAGCCGCGGCTCGCCCGGCTCTGGCACTCACCGGTCGTGGCCCGCTGGAAGGTCGAACAGCGCAGCGCCCGGCTCCTGACCGACAAGGCGTCCGTGTCGGAGCTGCCGTTCAAGACCGACGAGTGGCTGCTCTCCGAGGTTCTCGCCGACGCCGGCGAGACGATCGTGCTCGAGCCCGCGGACATGCGGGCGAGCGTGGCCGCGAGGGCGCGCACGCTCCAGGTGGAGCTCGGCCTCAGCCCGCGGCGGAAGCGCCCGGCAGCACGAGCCTGAACGTCGAGCCCTGGCCGGGGCTCGATTCGACCTCGACCTCTCCCCCGTGGGCACGTGCGATCGCGCGCACGATGGCGAGGCCGAGCCCCGAGCCGGGGCGCGCGGCAGTGAGGCGCACGCCGGGCTCGAAGATCTGCTCGAGGTCGTCGGGCGCGATCCCATCGCCCTGATCGGTGACCGCCAGCACGACGGAGCCGGCTTCATGGCGTCCACTCATCGTGACGAGGCCGTCGGGAGGCGAATGGCCGACCGCATTCCCGACCAGGTTGTCGAGCGCCTGGAGCAGTCGCTCCGGGTCTCCGTCGAGCATCAGCTCGCCCTCGGCCGAGACCGTCACCGGGTGGCCTCGAAGCGCGGCCCGCTCGGCGGCGTCTCGGAGCAACGCGGCCGCATCGAGGCGCTCCTGCAGGATCGAAGCCGTCGAGGCGTCCAGCAGAAGCCGCTCGATGCTCTCCCGCGGCGGCCGTCGCGAGCTCGCGCAGGCGGCGCTCGGCGAGGCTCGTCGGCGGCGGGATACGCCTCGGCGATCGCGACGAGCGCCGCGACGGGGCTCCGTACCTCGTGCGCGAGCACGGAGAGTCGGTCGAGGCGTTCACTCCGCCCGCCCCGCGATACGGGCGACCGCCCAGCCGGCGGCGTCCGAGAGCATCGGATCGTCACTCGCCGCCCACTCCTGCGCGAGCCGAGCGCCTCGCCCGAGCCGGTGTTACCGAGCGCGTGGAGCGCATTTCGCCGCAGCCAGCGCGGGTCGTTCCGCGGCACGTAGAGCCGGTCGAGCTCGGCCGACGAGCTCCGCCCCGTCGCGGGTCAGCCAGTCGACGAGCGACACATTCGGGACGGCCTCGTCCGGCGAGCGCCGAATCCGCCCGCCGCTTCTCGATCCCCCGGTTCCAGGGGCAGACGTCCTGGCAGATGTCGCAGCCGTAGACCGACGCCCCGAGCTCCTCCCGGTAGTGCTCCGGCAGCGGCGCCGGTGCCTGCGTCCAGTACGAGAGGCACCGATTCGCGTCGAGCACGCCCGGCTCGTCGAGAGCGCCGGTGGGGCACGCGTCGATGCAGAGCCGGCAGCGGCCGCAGTCGAGCTCGAGCGGCGGCGTCGCCTCGATCTCGACGTCGGTGACGAGCGTCCCGAGCACGACCCAGGAGCCGTGCTCGCGGGTGATCAACATCGTGTTCTTGCCGTAGAAGCCGACGCCCGCGCGGCGCGCGCCCTCGCGATCGACGTGCTGGTTCGCATCGACGAGCACCCGGTAGCTCCCGCCGAGCGAGCGGCCGAGGGCGTCGAGGCGTTCGCGGAGGAGCGCGTAGTGGTCGCGCCAGGCATAGCGCGGCAGCCGGCCTTCGCCGGCGGCTGGGCTCGGGCCCGTCGACCCAGTAACAGAGGGCCGCCGAGACGACCGTCCGCGCCGCCCCGTCGAGGAGCAGCTCGGGATGGCACGACACCTGAGGCTGGGCCATCGTGAACTTCATGTCGCGCGAAGAGCCCCTGCGCGCGCCGCTCGCCGATGTGCCGCTCCGTCTCCGCGTAGGCCTCCGCCGGGGCGGCGCCGACGACATCGAGGCCGAGCTCGGCTGCGAGGCGGGCGAGCTCGGCGGCCGTCATGCGGGGATTGTGCACGCGATGGCGGTCGTGCGGTGGACGACGATCCCGGGAAGGAAACCCCGGGGAGAGGCTGAAGCCTCTCCCCGTGCCCATGCGCGACCCCGTCTCCCGCGGCCTCGCACTCGCCGCCCTCGTCGTCGCCGCGCTCGGTTTCACGGGCGTCGGCGAGGCCGTGCGCAACGCCGTCCTCCCTCCGGGAAGCGTCGGCACGGCGCAGCTCCGCGCCAACGCCGTCACCGGCGACAAGATCCGCTCGGGCGCGGTCACCGGCGCCGACATCAAGAACGGGACGATCAAGGCCGGTGACCTCGCTCCCGGCACGATCCCGGCCGGCACGGCTTTCGTCGTCCACCGCCTGACGAAGGACGTGACGGCGCTCGGCGAGCATCAGCTGCTGATCCCGTGCGACGCCGGTCAGGTGCCCGTCGGCGGCGGCGGCGGGTTCCTCTCGACGACGACGACCGACTACGTCGGCAACGAGTTCTACGGCAGCCTGATCAACTCGGCGCCGGCGAACGGCACGAACGCCGTCGACGACCGCGGCGAGGCCGCCGGCTGGATCATCACCGCGCGCAGCTCGGCCGGCGAAGAAGCGGCTCGCCGGCTACGTGATCTGCGCGTACACGCCGGCTCCTGCAAGGCGAGAAGGCGTCAACGCCGCACGTCCGCCCGAAAGCCGAAGGCGCTTCAGGACGCGGTGCGAGAGCCGCCACGCAAGCGTCGCGGCGGCTCACGGCCGCACACTCTGAGTCTCGCTAGCCGAAGCCGAGGATGAACTTGGCGTCGTCCGACATCCGGTCGGGCGTCCAGGGCGGCTCGAAGGTGAGCTCGACCTCGACCTTCTCGACGCCGGGGAGCGCGGCGACGGCGTCGTGGATGCCCTCCTGGATCATCGGGCCGGCAGGGCAGCCCATCGAGGTGAGCGAGTGGATGACCTTCACGTTCGGGCCGTCGATCTGCGCTTCGTAGAAGAGCCCGATCTCGACGATGTCCATCCCGAGCTCGGGATCCTCGACCCCGTGCAGCGCCTCTCGACGTCCGTTTCGGTGACCATGGGCCGAGTCTAGCCTGCGCGGCGCGCGAACGAGGCTCCGCACGATGGCGCTCCAGGGCTCGCGTCACGACCGCGTAGCGAGCCGACTCGGCACCCGTCCAGGACGAGGTCGAGCACCTGGCCGATCGCGTCGTCGAGCGTCGCGTTCTCGATCACGGGCACGTCGAAGCGGCGCGCCCGCTCGAGGAGGACGTCCTGGATCATCCGGATCTCGGTCATCCCGTCGAGGTACTTCTCGAGCGGCCGCAGGCCCTCGGTGGCCGCGTCCCGCACCCAGAAGTGGCTGCGATGGGCATCCTCGTCGGTGATCGCGACGACGCACTGGACGACGAGCGCATCGGCCCGGTCGACGGCGATCATCCCGGGCACGATGTGGACGCCCTCGAGCACCATCGACCAGCCCTCGGTCAGCGAGCGGTCGATCGCCGCCTCCACGCCGACGAGCACGTTCCGCGTCTGGTCGAGGAAGCCGAGCAGCGCCGCGTCGCCCGCGAGATCTTCGTCGGCCCGGCTCAGCGCCAGCTCGGCCTCGAAGCTCGAGTAGTGCACCGACGGCATGAACTCGCGCGAGAAGAACGCGCGCATCGTCTGGCGGATGAAGTCGGTCGAGGTCACCCGCGTGATCCCGAGCCGGTGGGCGGCCTCGGTCGCGAGCGTGGACTTCCCGGTGCCGGTGGCGCCGCCGACGAGCAGGAGCACGGGAAGCTCGAGATGCTGCAGCGCCTGGAGGCGCCGCAGCCGTCGCATCGTCCGCGCCGCCTCCGGCTCGCCGAGCACCTCCGCCGCGAGCTCCGCCAGCCGGTCGAGATCGAGCTCGAGCGGCGCGCTGCTGGATCATGTCGGCGTCGGCACGCCGGGCGAGCTCGTACGCGCGGGTCGGGCGTCAGGCCCGTGGCGGCGAGCGCCCGCGCCATCAGTCCCTTCGACCAGGGCGGGCCCTCGTCCCCTCCGAGCGGCAGCGGCGCAAGGTACCGCCGCTCGCTCATACGCCCACCACCGCCCCGGCGATCGCCTCGACGGCGAGCCTCTCGACAGGACGTCGAGCTCGGGCTCCCCGGCAAGCGGGACGACGTCGTTCCCGGCGAGGACGACGGGGATCCCGACGCTGGCCGCGTGCTCGGCGACGATGTCGATCGCTGCGGCCTTGACCTCGACGACCACGACCTCGGCGTCGAGCCGGGCCAACTCGCCCGCGAGGGCGGCTCGGTTGGAGAGGCTGCCCGAGACCTGCGTGACCGTGGCTCCGTAGGCGTGCTCGAGGTGGCCGGCGATCTGGGCGTGCCTGCGCCGCCGGGGCGGTACCGAAGAACGCGATTCTGCGGCCCCGCACGTCCTCGAGCGGGTGCGGCCGCAACACGGCGCGCACCACGGGAACACCGGGTCGCGTCAGCGTGCGCAGCTCGGCCGCAAGGGCGTCGTGATCGACGTCGTGCTCCGCCATCGCGACGACGACGAGGTCCGCGAGCAGTGCCCGGTAGGGGTTCAGGTAGCCGGTGGAGACCGCCGGCTCCTGGTTCGCGCCGACGACCAGGATCCGCCGGCCGGCCGCGATCGGCGGGATCGCCGCCCCGCTGCCGTCGAGCACGAGCAGGTCGGGATCGAGCTGCTCGGCAACGCGCGTGCCGGCCAGCACGTTCGAGATCCCGACAGCCCCCGCGAGGCCGCCGCCACAGCGGCGGCAGCCGACGGTCGGAACGCCGGTCAGAGCCGCCGTCTCGAGGTGGTCGGACGCGGCATGCCGCCCCGCGCGGGAGCGGGCGAGCAGATCGTCAACCGACGGGCGCACCTGCACGACCTCGGGCTTGGGCGGCCCGCCGCGCCCCATCGCGACGACGACGACCCGGCGGTCCCGCGCGACGAGACGCGCCACATGGCCGGTCACTGCCGTCTTCCCCACGCGCTTGCCCGTGCCGATGACGGCAATCGACGGTGTCCGAATCGCTTCGAAGCGCGGCGGGTCGAGGCGGAAGTCGGCGCCCTCGTAGGGCACCCCACAGGCGAGGACGCGCGCCGCGAGCCTGAACCGCGCGGGCGGCCCCAGAACGGGCTCGTCGGAGAGGTCGAGCACGATGTCGGGTGAGTGAGCGGCGATCGCCTCCTCGATCGAGTCGAGGAGCGGCGCCCCGTACTGCTCGCCGCCGCGGAGCTTCTCGGTCCCACCGACGAGCACGCACGCGAGAATCTCGTAGGGCAGCTCGGCGAGAGCATCCCTGACCACGGGGGCGTAATGCTCCCCGTCGATCACGGCGATGGCCCTCACGAGCGCGATCGCACCTCGGACTCGATCCGGCCGGTGTATTTCTCGTATTCGTAGGTGTCAGTCGAGAACTGGATGATGCGCTCCTGCCCGTGGAAGGGATGGCGGCGCCAGATATCGACGTGGCTATCGGTGACCTCGATCACGTTGTAACAGGGCCTGGAGTGGCCACGCAACCGCAGCGAGGAGACCGTTCCCGTGTTGACGACGAAGAGATTCTCGAGCCGCCAGGCGTAGGGCACATGCTTGTGGCCGGAGAGCACGAGTTGCACACCGGCGCGCAGCAGGCACTCGATCACGTCACCCGCGTCGTAGACGACGTTTCGCTCCCGCCCGGTTCCGGGTACAGGAAGCAGGTGGTGGTGGAGAACGAAGATCTTCAGATCGGCGGGCTCGGCGGCGAACTCCCGCTCGATCCAGGCGTAGCGTCCTCGCCCGATCTGGCCATGGTCGAGGTCGGGCTCGGTCGAGTCGACCGCCACGATCGTGACACCGTCCTTGCGCAACACCCGGTTCCGCTCGCCGAACAGCTCCTCGAAGTGGACGTAGCCGACGTTCCGCGAATCGTGGTTGCCGGGGATCACCACAAGCGACTCGCACTCGATCTTGTCCACGTATTCCCGGGCGAGCTGGTACTCGTGCTTGAACCCGAGGGTCGTCAGGTCGCCGGAGCAGATCACGATGTCCGGCTCGAGCTCGTTGATCTCGGTGATCGCGCGCTCGAGCAGGCTCGGCTCGAAGTACTGCTCCCCGCAGTGCAGGTCGGACAGGTGCGCGATGCGGTAGGGGCGGTCGCCGTTCACCATGGCCGCAGTCTACGGCGCTTCTGCTCGGGGGTCGAGAGGGCGCCGGTCGGCGGGGCCGGCAGGCCCCGCCGACCGAGGGACGCGCGCGCACTGTTGCCGCTTGGACGCTGCGACCACGCGACTTTGTGGCTCAGAGCCACAAGCGACTGCGGGTGGGCGAGACAGAGATCGTGAGCGACCGCAGCCGGACGAGACACGCGATCCTGAGCGACCGTGGCCGGACGAAGCACGCGATCCTGAGCGACCGCAGCCGGACGAGACACACGACCCTGAGCGACCGCGGCCGGACGAGACACTCAATCCTGAGCGACAACATCCGGTGCGCGCGAAGCGACACCGACCCCCCACGCCCCACTAGAGGCCTTGTGGCTCAGTGTCACAAAGAACCCGGACAAAGTGCCTCGCACACCCGCGCCGACCAGCGCTTGTGACTCCATGCCACAAATCCCAGGCACACGAGCGACAGAGCCTGTCGCACAGTGCCAC
Organism: uncultured Acidimicrobiia bacterium; assembly: GCA_963810905.1. GTDB lineage: Bacteria > Acidobacteriota > Terriglobia > Versatilivoradales > Versatilivoraceae > CAWBAT01. Next base: position 564,821 of record CAWEPG010000003.1, read on the forward strand.
GAAGTACCGAGGGCGCACGAGCGGACAGAGCTTGTGGCACAGAGCCATAACGTGTTCCGCACTGCCGCCGGCCGACAGAGCTTGTGGCACAGAGCCACAATGTGTCTCGCAACCGCCGCCCGCCGACAGTGACTGTCGCCGTGAACAACAGCGATCCGTAGTCCGGTGCCGGCGGTGAGGAGCCTCCGACGTCGACCTTCGCCGGCAACGGGCTGTCCGAAGGAGACGTCCGCGGATCAGGGCTGTCCGAAGAAGACGACGCCCGGCGACGAGAGGGCCGTCCGAAGGCGAGAGTACCGTTGCTCTGTGCGGTCGGAATCCCACCGGTTCCAGGCCTATCGCGGAACCGAGCCACCGCGGTTTGCCAACCGGATCGAGCTGGAGTGCGCCAGGATCCTCGACTGGTACGCCATTCCCTGGGAGTACGAGCCGACCACATTCGTGCTCGAGCGCGACACCGAGGGTCGCGTCACGCGCGCGTTCACGCCCGACTTCTTCCTTCCCGACGAGGATCTCTACATCGAGGTAACGGTGATGAAGCAGTCGCTCGTGACCCGGAAGAACCGCAAGCTGCGTGAGCTCAAGGAGCAGTACCCGCACGTCAACGTCAAGCTCTTCTACCGGCGCGACCTCGAGCGCCTCGCCCAGCGATACCGACTGAAGCTCGCCTCATAGGACACGACCCCGCCGGAGAGGTGTACCTCTCGGCTGCCGAGATCGCCGCTCGCGTGCGCGATCTCGGTGCTGCGGTGGCGGCCGACTACGCAGGGCGCGAGCCGCTGCTCGTCGCGCCGTTGAAGTCGAGCGCCGTCTTCCTCACCGACCTCTCGCGGGCGATGCCGATCCTGCACACGATCGACCTGATCGAGCTCGCGGGCTACGAGGACGGCGGCCGCGGTGGCGTCCGGCTGCTGAAGGATCTCGACGTGCCGATCGCGGGCCGGCACGTGATCCTCGTCGCCGATGTCGTCGACACCGGGCTGACACTGGCATTTCTGACGCGCACGCTCGCCCAGCGACATCCGGCCAGCATCGCCGCCGTGACGCTGCTCGACCGGCCCTACCGCCGCCTCGTCGAGAGCATCGACCTCCGCTACATCGGCTTCACCGTCCCGGACGAGCTCTTCGCCGGCTACGGGCTCGGCCTCGAGGAGCGTTGGCGCGCCCTGCCCGATCTCCACTTCGTACCGGCGGAGGCTCTCCCCGCCTCGGCGACCGACGCGGCCTGAGCCCCGAACGAAACCCGCAATTTGCGGAGATTTCGCTCCGATCCGACTCGCGAGCGCATCCTTCACTCGAATTGGGGAGGGGGTATCGCGAACGACAGCCCGATGGCTTGCCAACTGCCGATCGGGGGTTTCGCCCTTTAGGCAGCCGCAGTTGTGGTGCTATTGGTGCTCGCCGCCGGACTGGTCGTCACCGAGGCCGTCCATCGGCGGTCGCCGGCGTGATCGCCGGCCTCATCCTCTTCGCCAACCTTCTCGCGCTCGACCTGCAGAATGTCGCCTCCCTTTGGGGCCGGCACCTCCAGGTCGATCACGAGATCGACGAAGACTTCACCTTCGTGGTGCCGTTGTTCGGAAGCCCGTCGTAAGCCGCCCGGCCGGTACAAGATCGGATTTCGCCGGCAGGACTTACCCGGGGAGGTCGCGAGATGATCACGCTCTGCACCGCCGACGGGTGCACACACAAGACGCTCGGCGGCTTGTGCACCCAGCACGACCCACCCGTGACCCGAAAATTCGTCCGCGGGCGGCCCTTCCGGGCCGCGAACCCCGACCGGTCCAAGAGTAACGAAGCGATGCTCGAGCCACTGCACCGGGTGGGCGACCTCACTTGCGCGCTCACGGCACAGGTGCAAGGCGTGCTCCTCTTGAGCTCCGCGACCGGATAGAGTCAAGGCATGAACGAAGCTTCCCAGGAGGAGTCTGGCTCGGGCCTCTCACCTACCGGCGAGGGCTGGTTCGTCGTCAATGTGCGAAACACACGCTGGGTGACGTCGGACACTTTCGGCTCAGGATGCATGTTCGAGAGCAAGGAGGCCAGTTTCCCTCAGGTCGGGATCAACATCAGCGTCCTCCAGCCGGGTGAGCCGAACTGCCTTTACCACTCGGAGTCGCTCCAGGAGGCGTTTCTCGTCCTGTCGGGGGAATGCAAGCTGCTAGTCGAAGGCGAGGAGCGGCTCCTCAAGGCGTGGGACTTCTTCCACTGTCCTGCCGGGACGGAGCATGTGTTCGTCGGCGCCGGCAACGGGCCGTCAGTCGTCCTGATGGTCGGCGCGCGGTCGGAGACCGAGGAGCTCCTCTATCCACTCTCCGAGCTCGCCGGCCGGTATGGCGCGAGCGCCGAGAAGGAGACGCCCGACCCGCGAGAGGCATACGCCCGGTTCGAGCCTCCCACCGATGCACGACCGCCGTACTGGGATCAGCTTCCCTGGGCCTGACCGCCCTGTATGCCCGGCGCTCCGGGAAGGTTCGAACCGCACGCCGCGTTGCACCACCCAAACGAGCGCGTGGCGGCACCCGACGGAATGCAGCTGACCCTCTTCACGGCGCCTCAGAGATAGCCGAGCGGGTCGACCGGCGACCCGTTTACGCGCACCTCGAAGTGCACGTGCGGCCCGGTCGAATGGCCGGTGCTCCCCGACAACGCGATCACGAAGCCCTTCCCGACGGACGAGCCCTGGCCGACGACGAGGCTCGAGTTGTGCCCGTACGCCGTCGAGAGGCCGTTGCCGTGGTCGATCACGACGATGTTCCCGTACCCCGACATCCACCCCGCGTAGATCACCGTCCCCGCCGCTGCGGCGTGGACAGGAGTACCGGTGGGCACGGCGATGTCGATCCCTTCGTGCATGCGACCCCAGCGCCCACCGAAGCCGCTTGTCACCTGGCCGACCACCGGCCAACCCAGGCCACCGGACGACGAGGTCGGCGCGGGAGCGCTGCCGGAGGAGGTCGGCGCCGGGACGCGTTGGGCCGCTGCGATGCTGGCTGCGAGCGCTGCGCTCTGAGCCGTCAGGGCATTCGCTTCGGCGAGGAACGACGCCTTGTCCTCCCGCACGGTCGCGAGAGCCCGTGACTTGTCGCTCTGGGCCGCCGCGAGCGCGTTTCGGCCGGCCAGCATCCGGTCGCGCGTCGCTCGCTGGGCCTCGGTGCGCGAGGCGATCAGCGTCGCCGACCTGACGGCGTCCCGGCGGGCCAGCCGGGTCGCCGCGCGGGTTTGCTCGAGCTCGCTGCGGGCACTTGCGAGGGACGACGCGATCCGCTCGTCCTGGCGTCCGATTCGGTTCAGCAGCTCGAGGTTGTCGAGGAGGTCCGAGAAGGACGTCGTGCCGAGCGCGAATCCGATCACGTCAGGCGAATCCGACTCGTAGATCGCGCGGAGATGCCGCTCGAGGACGGCGAGCGCGGTCGCGTACTGTCGCTGCAGGACCGTGAGGCGCGCCGTCTGCACCGCGATCTCCCCCTCGAGCGCCGCGAGGTGCGCCCGCTCCACGGCCAGCGAGGCTTCGAGCGCGTCGAGTTCCCCCTGCGCCGAGCTGACGGCGGCATCGGCCGCCCGCACTCGATCACCGATCGCGCTCAGCTCGGTGGTCAGCGCGCCCTCGGCTTGCCCAGCGGCATTCGCCCTCGACCTGAGATCGCCGATCCGCGCATCGACGCGCTCCTTGTCCGACCCCGGGTCGCCCGCGGCCACACCCGCGAGGAGGAGCGCGGACGCGAACACGGCCACCAGAGCCGTTCGGAGGGCCATGGAGTCGATTTCGCGGCCGAGCCGGCTAGACCTTCCCTGGCTCTCCCTCGTCGAGCGCGCGGAGCGCCTGTGCCGCCTCGCGCCGCAGCGGGCCGATCGAGGCGCGGTAGTCCTCGTCGTTGACCCGCCCGGCCCGATGGTCGGCCTCGAGCTCCTTCAGGGCGGCGAGAGCTCGATCGCGCTCCTCGGCGAGCGCGAGACGGCGGCGCCGCTCGGGCGTCAACTCGTCGAGCTCGTCGGAGTCCGGCTCCGGCTCGCGCAGGAACGGCAGCGCGACGAGAACGACGCACACGACCGCGAGCGCCGCGCCGACGATCAATGCGGCGTTCACGTGTCCGAGGGAACGGGGCCGCCTGCTTCGTCGTAGCGCGTCGCCAGGCGACGCTGCTCACGCGCATCCGGCCAGAGCGCGATCACGGAACCGAGCAGGAAGACGAGGCCCGCGAGCCAGATCAGGTTGACGAGCGGCTTGACGAAGATACGGAAGTAGACCGTCCCGTCGTCGTTCACCTGCTCCGGGATCACGAACAGGTCCTCGCCGGTCAGGTAGTTCGTCCGGATTCCGACCTCCGACGAGACCTGGGGGTCGGGGCCGGCGATCGTGTAGGAGTTCTTGCCCGCCTCCAGCGGCCCGAGGGCCCGACCGTTCCTGCTCACCAGCAGATGCGCCCGTACCTCGGCGGCATGCGGCGTGTTGCGCTCGGTCAGGCGCTCGAACGTGACCGCGTAGCCCGACACCGCGAGGGACTGACCGGGCGCGAGCTTCCCCTCCACGACCGAGTCGTACGCGCTCGAGCCGGCGATCCCGATCGCGAGCAGGACGATTGCGACATGGACGACGTACCCGCCGTAGCGGCGGCGGTTGCGCCCGATCAGCGAGAAGAATGCTCCAGGCCACGACTCGCTCGACAGCGCCCGCCGCGCTCTCGTGCCGCGCACGAACTCGAGCCCGATCGCGGCGAGCACGAACGCAGCGAACGTGTAGGCGATCAGACCGGGGATCGACGAGCCGGCGCCGAGGCCGACGAGCACGACGCCGGTCACGACGGAGATCACGAAGGGCCAGAGGAAGGTTCGCCCGAGGCCGCGCAGCGAGGCCCGACGCCAGGCGATCAGAGGGCCGACGCCCATCAGGAAGAGCAGCGGCAGGCCGAAGATGCGGAGGAAGAAGTCGTAGTACGGCCGACCCACGACGACCGACGTGCCACGGACGGCCTCCGACAGGATCGGCCAGGCGACGCCCCAGAGGATCGTCAGGCAGAGCGCCACGAGCAGCAGGTTGTTGTAGAGGAAGACGGCCTCCCGCGAGACGAGCGACTCGAGCTTCGTCGTCGAGCGGAGCAACGGCAGCCGCCAGACGATCAACGCCGTCGAGAACGCGACGGCGATCACGATGAACGCGAGGAACCATGGCCCGATGTCGCTCTGCGAGAACGAGTGGATCGAGTTGACGACCCCGGAACGCGTCAGGAACGTGCCGAAGATCGAGAGGCAGAACGCGAGGGCGACGAGCACGACGTTCCAGACCTTGAGCATCCCCCGCTTCTCCTGGATCATCACCGAGTGGAGGAACGCGGTCGCGGCGAGGAAGGGCATCAAGGCGGCGTTCTCGACCGGATCCCACGCGTAGTACCCGCCCCAGCCGACCTCGACGTACGCCCAGTGGGCGCCGAGCAGCTGGCCGACGCCCAGGCACGTCCAGGCGATCAGCGTCCAGCGTCTCGTCGCGACGATCCACCGCTCGTCGGTGCGCCCCGCGAGCAACGCCCCCATCGCGAACGCGAACGGCACGGCCAAGCCCACGTAGCCGAGGTAGAGGAAAGGCGGGTGCGAGACCATGTACGGGTTCTGCAGGCTGGGGTTCAGGCCCGCACCGTCGAGCGGCGCCGCCTGAGTGACGAACGGGCTCGCGACGACGACGAGGAGGAACGAGAACGCGACCGCGATGCCTCCGAGGACCGGTGTGACCCACACGACCAGGTCGCGCGCCCGATTCCGGTTGATCCAGACCGCGAGCGCGGCGTAGCCGGTCAGGATCAGGAGCCAGAGGAGCAGCGACCCCTCCTGCCCACCCCACACCGCGGAAAGCTTGTACGGGCTCGAGAGCGTCCTGTTGGAGTGCTCGGCGACGTAGGTGAGGGAGAAGTCGTCGCGGAGGAACCCGGACGCGAGCACGGCGGCAGCCACGAGGGTCGAGCCGAAGGCCGCGATCAGCGCATTACGGGCCGAATGGGCGAGCCGGCGGCGTCTCCGCGACGCCGCGTACGCCCCTGCGACCGTCGCGTAGAGGCTGAGGCCGAGCGTGACGACGAGCGCCGCCCGCCCGAGCTCGATCATCTATGAAGTTTTCTTGGCCGAGTACTTGGAGGGGCACTTCGTGACCATCGACCCGGGCGCCGCCACGAAGACGCCGCGCACGAGCTTGCCGTCGATCACGACGTCGCGTCCACTCGCAAACAGGTCGGGCACGCTGCCGGTGTAGACGACGGCAACCGCCGTTCCGTGCGGGTCCTTGACGTCACGGAGCCTGAAGTGGAGCCCGCCCGCGTGCGCGTCCCCCGTCGGCTTGCCGACGACACGGCCGACGAGCGAGACGGTGCCCGTCTGGCCCGCCAGCTGGCTCGGCTTGACCGACGGCGTGCCGCCTCCGGCGATCGAGGTATAGAGCAGGAAGACGGCGAGCACCGCTGCGATCGACAGCGCGATGACGAGACGCGCCGGTGAGCGCTTCCTGGACACACTCAGAGGATAGCCGCCTGGACGGCGCGGCAGGGCGCCTTGCGGTCGGAGCCGCTCAGGCGGCGCGGACCGGACGCTGCCGACCCGGGATCTCGTACCCGTGGTCGTGGCAGAGCGACCCGGGCGAGTCCTCGGTGAACGCGTCGCAGTAGCCCTTGCCGTATGCGGCGCGCATGAAGGCTGAGACGACCTCGAGGTTCCATTCCGTCACGTCGGCCGCCTCACGCCAGAGGTCGGCGAGCCGGAGGTCGATGTCGAGCTCGAGGAGATCGATGCGCGTGGGTTTTTCCATGCTGCGAAGGGTAAGGGGGGTGTCGGACGGCATCAGAGTCCCCGCAAATCGACACATTCGCTCCGGCCCGCGCGGCCGCGCGTAGAGTGCACCACGATGGGCCGAATCCGAGTGGGCCTGCCCGGCATTCCCGTGCGCGACGACCCGCAACGGGCGGTCGAGATCCTGCTCGAACGAGGCTACGACGCCTGCGAGATCGACTTCGAGGGCTCCTTCTGGATGGACTATCCGTGGGCCGAGCGACTCGGTGAGGCGGCCCGCGAGGCGGACGTGGCGCTCTCGGTGCACGCGCCGCTGTTCGGGTTCATGGGCCATCTCGAGGCGAGCGGTCGCAAGTTCTCCTCCGCGGTCGGCGCCCTCGACCGGAGCGCCGGGATCGCCGTCGCGTGCGGCGCGAAGGTGGTCGTCTTCCATCCCGGCTTCCTGCTCGGTCGCGAACGGGACGACGCGATCGGGTCGGTCGTCGAGCAGCTCGGGATGCTGCGCGAGCGCCTGGAGGGAAAGGGTCGCGCGGTTCCGTTCGGCGTCGAGGTGATGGGACGCGTGCGCGACCTCGGCTCGCTCGACGACGTGATCGCGATCTCGGAGGGAACGGGCTGGGTGCGCCCGGTCCTCGATTTCGCGCACATGCACGCGACGAGTGACGGCGCCTACCTCGAAGCCTCGCTGTTCGCCGAGGCCCTCGATGCGGTGGACGCCGTGCTCGAGCCCGGGGCGCCGTTCCACATCCACTTCTCCGACATCGCGTACGCGAATCGGAACGAGAAGCACCACCTCCCCTACGGTGAAGGGACGCTGCGGGCAGAGCCGCTGCGGGAGGCGCTCGAGCGCTTCGAACGACCGGCGACCGTGATCTCCGAGTCGCCGGACGAGGCGTCGAGTCAGGCGATCAAGGCGGTGCTAACCGGCTCAGAGTGAGCGCGCGGCGGCCGGCTCGCCGACGAGACCGGCCAGCTGCTCCTCCACCTCACGCGCCTCGTCCTCCCGGTCGCGTTCGCGCAGGAATGCTGCAAGCGCCTCGAGCGGCCCAATTCGATAGCGCCTGAATCCCGTCGGCACGAGGAGCTCGTCTGCCTCGCGGAGGAGCTGCTCGGCTTCGTCGTCCCTCCCCTGTGCCGCCCGCACGAGCCCGAGCGCGAGCCGGGTGGTCGAGCCCGAGGAAACGTCGCCGGCGCCGACCGTCTCGCGCGCCTCGATCGCAAGACGCTCGGCGGCGTCGAGCCGTCCCTGCTCGAGCAGGACCTGGGCGAGCATCCGCTGGCTCTCCACGACCGTCCCCCGATCCTGGATCGGCGTCAGGATCCGAATCGCCTCGCGAAAGATCTCCTCGGCGCGCTTCAGGTCACGGCGCTCCCACGCCACCACCCCGAGCGAGTTGAGCGTGCGCCCGAGCGAGAGCGCGACGCCGCTCTCGGCGAAGAGCGCGCGCGCCTGCTCGAGCGCGACCTCGGCGTCGTCGTGCCTGCCTTCCAGCAGGGCCTGCCTCCCGGTCGCCCTCAGGATCCACCCACGCGTCGTCGGGCTGCCGCTCTGGCCGGCGAGCTCGATTGCGAGAGCCAATGCCTCGACGGCCCGGTCGGGCTCGAGTCGCGCGTTGTAGTCGTCGTTGAGCTCGATCAGCACGGCGCTTCTGAGATCCGGCCGGACGATCCGCTCCGCGATCGCAAGGCGCTCCGTGGCGAGCCGCTCGACCTCGTCCAGGTCGCCCTCCCACCAGCAGACCGTGCCGAGCACCTCCAGGGCGTCGAACCTCCCCACGTCGTCGGACAGCTCCGCGACGGCGAGCGCTCGGGTGGCCAGCTCGCGGGCGCAGGCGTTGTCGGTATCGCGGAAGAGCGAGACCCGGGCCAGCGCGGTCAGCGCCCTGAGCTCGATCCTGGCATCGCCGGCCTCGTGGGCCGCATCGCTGACCTCGAGCATCTCGGTCGAGACCGTGGGGATGTCTGTCATCCGCCAGGCAGCGTGGGCGGCCAGGTAGCGCCGCTCCAGGGTCTCCTCCAGCTCGACCGCCCGCACGAGCATCCGGCGCGCGGTGTGGTTCGCCTCACGGGCGAGGGCCCTGCGACCGGCCTGCTCCAGCGCGGCCGCCGCCTCGCCGGCGAGGTCGGTAGGCACGCGACCCTCGAGCTCCATGTCGAGCTGCGCGGACTCGTCGAGGTGATAGGCGCGGATCTCGACCAGCTCGTCGGCGGCCGGCCTGCCCGCGAGCCACTCGCCCATCTGCCGATGGAGGACCGCCCGGGACGACTTCGAGAGGCCCGCATAGGCGACATCCCGGATCAGGACGTGCTTGAAGCGATATGCGTCCTCGCCCCGGATCGTGGAGCGGGGATCACGAAGCAGAAAGTCCCGGGCGACGAGGTCGTCGAGCCGGTCGGCGGCCACAGGAGAGTCCGACAGGGCCTCGATCGCGCCCGACCAGAACTGCCTTCCCGCCACCGCGGCGCGGCGCAGCACAGCTCTGTCGGCCGCGGGCAGGCGGTCGATCCGAGCAGCGATCATGGCCTGCACCGTGTGCGGGATGCCCTTGTGGCGGCCGCCCGACTCGAGCAGCATGCGCACGGTTTCCTCGATGAAGAGCGGGTTTCCCTCTGTCGTCCCGAGCACGGCGTCACGCTGCTCGTCCGACAGGTCGATCGACTCGCTGCCGGCCAGCGCCGCGACGAGCTTCGCGCTGTCGTCGCGAGGCAGTGCCTCCAGCTCGATTGCCGTCGCACGTACGTTGCCGCCGCCCCACGTCGGCCGCGCGTCGAGCAGGTCGGCGCGCGCGAGGCAGAGAATCACGAGTGGAACATCCTTGACCGCCAGGGAAAGGTGCTCGATCAGGGCTAGCATCGGCTCCTCCGCCCAGTGGATGTCCTCGAACACGAGCAGGAGCGGCTGCAGGTCGGCGAGCTCCGTCGCCCAGGACTGCGCGGCCCACGCGATCTCGGCGGCGGAGCGCTCACCCCCGACGGCGTCGAGCACGCCCGAGGCGAGGGCGAGGAGGTCGGCGACCGCCTCGTCGCCACAACAGCTCCGGAGCTTCTCGGCCGCAGCGTCGACTGAGTCGGCCTCGGTGATTCCCGCCGCCACCTTGACCATCTCCGCGATCGCCCAGTACGTGACGCCCTCGCCGTACGGCAGGCAGCGGCCGGAGAGGATCGTCGAGCGCTCGACGCCGTCGATGAACTCGCGCGCCATTCGTGACTTGCCGACGCCCGCGGGGCCGTAGACCGTGACGAGGTGCACGCGCCTGTCCCGCGCCGCGCGCGCAAAGGTGTTGTGGAGCAGGTCGAGCTCTTCCTCACGGCCGACGAACGGCACGGAGACGACGAGCGGGCGCCCGACCTCCTCGGAGACCGACTCGAGGCGCCAGGCTTCGACCCCGGCGCGGGAAACCTCTGGCGGTCTGTGCCCCGAGCGGCGTCGTCTCGATCACGCCGCGGGTGAGTCGCTCGACGCCGGGGCCGAGGAGGACCTCGCCCGGGCTGCAGCGGCCTGCTGGAGGCGAGCCGCGGCGTTGATCGCGAGCGCCGGTGGCGAACGTCGCCTCGGTCTCGTCCGCCAGGATCTCGCCCGTCTCGATCCCGATCCGCACCTCGAGCTCGAGCTCGCGGACCGCCTCGAGGGTGGCGTGAGCAGCACGCACCGCGCGCTCCGCGTCGTCCTCGTGGGCGACCTGCACCCCGAAAGCGGCCATGATCGCGTCCCCCGCGTACTTCTCCACGATCCCGCCGTGGGCGGTGACGCAGTGGGACACCTGATCGAAGAAGCGCGCCAGGCGCGAGCGGACGACCTCGGGGTCCGCGCTCGCGACGAGCTGCGTCGATCCCACGAGATCGATGAAGACGACGGTCGCGAGCTTCCGCTCCATCACCGAAGGATAGGCGCACGGCCCTACCCGCCGCGGGGCGGCCTGTGGAGCCTCTAGGATGAGCACGTGCTCGATCCCGGGGTCTTCAAGGCATACGACGTCCGCGGCCTCTACGGCTCCGAGCTCGACGAGGAGGGCGCGTACGCGATCGGCCGCGCCTACGTCGAGCACTTCGAGCCGCAGGCGATCGCGGTCGGCCGCGACATGCGCGTCTCGGCGCCCTCGATGGCGGCCGCGGTGATCGAGGGAGCTGCCGACGGCGGCGCCGACGTCCGCGATCTCGGGATGGTCGGCACGGAGATGGTCTACTACGCCGTCGGCGAGCTCGGGCTCGACGGCGGGATCTGCGTCACCGCCTCGCACAACCCGAAGCAGTACACCGGGATGAAGATCGTCCGCGGCGGCGCGCTCCCGGTGGGCGGCGATTCCGGCCTCGAGGACGTCCGCGCAGGCGCGCAGGCCGGCTTCGGGCCGGTCACGAAGCGTGGCGAGATCAGCCGCGCTCGACGTCTGGCCGGGCTTCGTCGACAAGGTGCTCTCGTTCGTCGACGTCGACGCGATCGCGCCGCTGCGGATCGTCGTCGACGCGGCGAACGGGATGGCCGGCGACGATGCTGCCGCCCGTCCTCGAGCGCCTGCCGCAGGTCGAGGTCGTCCGCTGCTACTTCGAGCCGGACGGGACGTTCCCGAACCACGAGCCGAACCCGCTCCTCGAGGAGAACCGTGCGTTCATCGTCGCGAAGACGCGCGCAGAGGGCGCCGATCTCGGCGTCGCCTACGACGGGGACGCCGACCGCTGCTTCTTCGTCGACGACTCGGGCGAGTTCGTCCCCGGCGACTTCGTCACGGCGCTCCTCGCCGAGGTGATGCTGGGGAAGAGCCCCGGCGGCACCGTCCTCTACGACGTGCGCGCGAGCTGGGCCGTACCGCGCACGATCGCCGCGGCCGGCGGCACCGCCCTGATCAGCCGCGTCGGCCACGCCTTCATCAAGCACCGCATGCGCGAGGAGGACGCCGTTTTCGCCGGCGAGGTCTCGGCGCACTACTACTTCCGCGACTTCACCCAGGCCGACACCGGCGTCGTCCCGTTCCTGCTCATGCTCGAGCTGCATCTCGAAGCGCGGCGCAGAAGCTCTCCGAGATCCTGCAGCCGTTCCGCGAGCGCTACTTCATCACCGGCGAGATCAACACGCCCGTCGCCGACGTGCCGCAGAAGCTGCAGGAGATCGAGGAGCGCTATGCCGCCGAGGGGGGCCGCGTCTCGCACCTGGACGGGGTCTCGGTCGACTTCGACACCTGGCACTTCAACGTGCGGCCCTCGAACACCGAGCCGCTGCTGCGCCTCAACCTCGAGGCGCTCGACGAAGGCGAGATGGTCGCCCGGCGCGACGAGCTCGTCGCCCTGATCCAGAGCTGAGCGCGAGTGACGCGATCCCCTCGAGCTCGGCCGCCTCACCGACCGGCGCCCGCCGTTTCGCTACTCGGCGCTGACGCGGGTCTGGTTCTCCGACACCGACGCCCAGGGCGTCGTCTACTACGGCCGCTACCTGCCCTACTTCGACCATGCGCGGACCGAGTACCACCGCCACCTCGGCTCGCTCGGCGATCGAAGGGCGCGGAGTTCGTGATGCGCGCCTCGCAGGTCGAGTACCACGCGCCGGCCCGCTTCGACGATCTGCTCGAGTGCTTCGTCCGGATCAGCAGGCTCGGCCGCACGAGCGTCACCTACGAGGTCGCGGCGGTCAGGCTGCCGGACGACGAGCTGATGGTCACCGGGACGCAGACCGTGGTGCTGATCGATCCGTGACATCCCGGCGAGCCGCACACCGGTGCCGGAGACGCGCCAAGGAGCGGGTGCGGCGAGCTCGACGGGAGAGACGACCCGAGCTCGTGAGACCCGCCGCTGCGGCCGCCCGGCAGAACCGGGCGACCACAGCGGCGTGACCCCTCTCCCCCTGTCACACATGTGTGCACCCGACCGGGTGATGCAATCCCTCGTTCGAGGGAACCAGGTGCCCCGATCGGGGTACCTCGCGGGTCGAGGGATGGCCGCTCGATCGAGCGAGCGGCTGGTAGGTTCTGCCCGATGATCGAGCCGTATTCGGTGCTGACGGATCCAGGATGATCGAGCCGATCTCGGTCGCGGGCGTGCACTGGCAGCCGCTCCGGCGGCCGCTCGGCGATCGACGCCTTCGGGATCAACGCGTACAGCGCGGTCGCCGCCGGCGAGCACGTCGTCGAGGAGCACACCGAGGAGACCCTCGGCCACCAGGAGGCGTACGTCGTGATCGCCGGTCACGCGACGTTCACGCTCGACGGCGCCGAGCTCGAGGCGCCGCAGGGCACGGTCGTCTTCATCCGCGACCCGACGGTGCGCCGGCATGCCGTCGCGGTCGAGCCGGGCACGACGGTGCTCGCGATCGGCGGCGTGCCCGGCGTGCATGCGCCGTCGTCGTGGGAGTGGACGTTCGGCGCCGAGCGGTATCGCGAGAGCGGCGACTGCGCCGCCGCGCTCGAGCTGCTCGCCGAGGGCCGCGAGCGGTTCCCGGACGACGGCTCGATGCTCTACGCGACGGCGTGCTGGGAGGCGATGGACGGGCAGAGCGACGCCGCGATCGCGCGCTCTGAACGCCGCGTTCGACGCTCGAGCCGACGTGCGCCGAGTGGTCGGCGAAGGACGACGCGGACCTCGACTCGATCCGCGGCCTGCCCGGGCTCGCCGGTGTAGGCGGCTCGAGCGCGTTCTGGCCAGCCGGCACCGGACCGGCGGTCCGCAAGGCGAGCCGGGCTCCCGCTTCAGGATCGCGCGAGCGCGGCAACATCGGCTAGGCGAACCGCGTACGACCTCGCCGCGGATCCCCGCTACGGCTGAGCGCGAACGCCGAGGATCGCCAACGGATCCGCGACGGCGAACCGAAGGTTCCCAACTTCAGGATCGCGCGAAGCGCGCGACAGCATCGCTAGCGGAATCCGCGGTACGCTCTTCCACCGCGGATCCGCACTAGCCCGGCGTCACGCGGTAGGCGTCGAACACGGCGTCGAGCTGGCGCAGCGCCGACAGCAGCGAGCGCAGGTCGTTCACGTCGCCGAGCTCCGCGGTGTACCAGTTCTTCGCCATCCCGTCCTCGACGGTGCCGCCGTAGGCGACGATGTTCGCTCCGTGCTCGGAGAACGTCCGGGCCACGTCCTCGAGCAGCCGCGCCCGGTCCCACGCCTCGACCGCGATCTGGACGCGGAAGCTCGCCTTCGCGCTCCCCTCCCACTCCACCGGCGTGAACCGCTCGGGATTGCGCATCAGCGCCTTCACGTTCGGGCAGTCCGCCCGGTGGATCGTGATCCCGCGCCCGAGCGAGATGTAGCCGAGGATCTCGTCGCCCGGCACGGGGGTGCAGCACTTCGCGAGCCGCAGGAGCACGTCGTCGACGCCCTGGACGACGATCCCGAGGCTCTCGCCCGCGACCGTCGAGCGCGCCTTCGGCGTCTTCAGCGTGATGGCAGGCTCCTCGGCGACCTGGTCGGTCTTCAGCCGCTGCAGCACCTTGTTCACGACCTGCCCGGTGCCGAGCTTGCCCGAGCCGACGGCGAGGTAGAAGTCCTCCGCCTTCTTGAAGCCGAGATCGCGGATCACCTGCGCCAGCACCGCCGAGCCCTGGAGCTTGCGATACGGCAGGTTCTGCGCCTTCAGCGCCTGGTCGAGCGCCTCGCGGCCCTTCGCCTCGGTCTCGCCCTTCGTCTCGCGCTGGAACCACTGCCGGATCTTGTTGCGCGCGCGTGACGACGCGGCGAGGGACATCCAGTCGCGTGACGGCCCGCGGCCCGACTTCGACGTCAGGATCTCGACGAAGTCGCCGTTCTTGAGCTTGTAGTGGAGCGGCACGATCCGGCCGTTCACCTTCGCCCCGACCGTCTTGTGGCCGACGTCGGTGTGGACGGCGTAGGCGAAGTCGATCGGCGTCGCACCGGCCGGCAGCGTCTTCACCTCGCCCTTCGGCGTGAAGACGTACACCTCGTCGTCGAACAGGTCGGTGCGCAGCGTGCGCATGTACTCGGCGGCGTCCTGGTCGTCGCCCTGCCAGTCCATCAGCGTCTTCACCCACGCGACCCACTCGTCGTCGCCCTTCGCCGAGCGCGCCGCGCTTGTAGAGCCAGTGGGCGGCGACGCCGAACTCGGCCTCCTCGTGCATCTCGCGCGTCCGCACCTGGATCTCGAGCGGCGTCCCGTTCGGGCCGATCACGGTCGTGTGCAGCGAGCGGTAGCGGTTCAGCTTCGGCATCGCGATGAAGTCCTTGAACCGGCCCGGGCATCGGCTTCCAGAGCGCATGGATGATCCCGAGCGCGGCGTAGCAGTCGCGCGTGCCCTCGTCCCCGCCTCGCTCGATCAGCACCCGCATCGCCGTGAGGTCGTAGATCTCGTTGAACTCGCGGCCCTTCTTGGCCATCTTGTCGTAGATCGAGTAGAAGTGCTTCGCGCGCCCGGAGATGTCGGCCGGGATGTCGGCCTTCTCGAGATCGTCCTTCAGCTCCGCCGCAGCCATCTCGACCTGCGCCTCGCGGTCGGCGCGACGGTCGGCGACCATCGCCTTGATCTCGGCGTACTTGCGCGGGTGGAGGATCTGGAAGGCGAGGTCCTCGAGCTCCCACTTGACCGCGTGGATCCCGAGCCGGTGCGCGAGCGGCGCGTAGACCTCGAGCGTCTCCTTCGCCTTCTGCACCTGCTTCTGCTGGCCGAGGTACTCGATCGTGCGCATGTTGTGGAGCCGGTCGGCGAGCTTGATCAGGATCACGCGCACGTCCTGCGCCATCGCGACGATCATCTTGCGGTAGTTCTCCGCCTCGGCCTGCTCGCGGCTCTGGAAGCTGATCCGCGTCAGCTTGGTGACGCCCTCGACGAGCTGGGCGATGTCGGGCCCGAACGCGGCCCGGAGCTCGTCCAGGTCGGTCTCGGTGTCCTCGATCACGTCGTGCAGGAGCGCCGCGGCGATCGTCTGCTCGTCGAGGTGGAGCTGCGCGCAGATCAGCGCCACGCCGAGCGGATGGTTGACGAACGGCTCGCCCGAGCGTCGCACCTGCCCCTTGTGGGCCTGCTCGGCCTCGTCGAAGGCCCGGCGGATCAGCTCCTTGTCGACGCCAGGGTTGTACGCCTCGACGCTTGCGATCAGCTCGCTGACGAGGTCGTCCTGATGACGTTCCGCATCGACGACGGCCATGGTCCCAGTGTACTCGTGCCCCTACGGAGTGACCGGTCGCGGCGCCCGGTGCCCGTTCGAGGGACAGGATCACGGGCCTGTTCCGCCGAAGGACAGCTGGCGCCATGGGCCCGCTCCGCCGATATCTCGAGCGTCGTCGCGTGCTCCGGCTGCTCGCCGAGCTCGAGCGGTCGCTCGCCCGGCCGGCGACCGGCGCGACCTGCCCGCTCACAGCGCTGGCGAGCCTCGCGCCCTACGCGGCCTGCGGCAGCGTCGAGCGGGACCCCGTGCTCGAGCAGGACGCGGAAGGTCGGAGATTCGAGCAGCTGCCGCTTGCCGCGCGCCGTCGCTCGAGCGCGAGCTCGGCGAAGATGCGCCGCGCCTCGGGCGTCCACGCGTCCTCGCCTGCCCGCCACAGCCCGGCGAGCCACGTGCGCAGCTCCTCGTAGGCAGCCGCCGTGTCGAAGACCCGACGGACGACGAGCTGCGGCGCGACGGTGCCGTTCCAGCGGTTCTGCTTCAGCCTGAACGCGACGTCGAAGCGTGCCTCGTCCTGGAGCGCGGTCGAGCTGGCCACCGAGGCCGAACGCGATCGCGCTGCCGGCATCCCGTCCGTGCTGGCGCACGCGGAAGCGGAGGTGCTTGCCGTCGCCGACCGTCGAGGCGCCGACCGCCTCGCAGTCGGCGACGAGCAGCGTCACGTCGGGGTTCCCGAGGCCGAACGGCGCCAGCTGCTCGAGCTCGCGCGCGAGCTCGAGCGTCAGCGCAGAGGCGGGGACGATCGCGTCGATCCGGGTCACCGGAGACAGATCCTCGTCGGCGAGCTCCGCGTCGGCGTAGGCGGCGAAGGCCGCGGCGAACGGCTCGAGCTCGGTCGGGCTCGATCGTCAGCCCCGCCGCGGCGCGGTGGCCGCCGAACCGCTCGAGATGGTCGGCGCACGCTGCGAGACCGGCATGCAGGTCGAAGCTCGGCACGGAGCGGCCCGAGCCCTTCCAGCGGTCGCCCTCTCCCGCGATCAGCACGACGGGGCGGCCGAACCGCTCGACGAGACGCGAGGCCACGATCCCGATCACTCCCTCGTGCCAGCCCTCGCCCCAGACGACGTAGGCGCGGCGCTCGCGCTGCTCCGCCGGCCAGGCGTCGACGACCGCGACGGCCTCGCGCAGGATCCTGTCCTCGACGGCCTGGCGGTCGCGGTTGAGCGTCCTCGAGCTCGATTCGCGAGCAGATCGGCCTCGCGTGCGTCGTCGGTGAGCACGAGGTGGAGGCCCACGTCGGGCCGGCCGAGCCGGCCGGCGGCGTTGAGCCGAGGTGCGAGGCGGAAGCCCACCGCGGTCGCGTCGACGGTGGCCGGATCGACTCCGGCGACGCGCATCAGCGCCTGGAGGCCCGGCTTCTGCGTGCGCGAGAGGCCACGGAGGCCGACGGCGGCGAGGGCGCGGTTCTCGTCCACGAGCGGGACGACGTCCGCGATCGTGGCGAGCGCGACGAGGTCGGCGTTGCGGGTCACGACGGGGTGCTCGGCCCGAGCAGAGCCTGCGCCAGCTTGGCGACGACACCGGTGCCGCAGAGATCGGGGAACGGGTAGTCGGACGGCCGGGTGGCCACGATCGGGCAGTCGGGCAGCGTCTCGCCGGGCCGATGGTGGTCGGTGACGATCATGTCGACGCCGAGCCGCCGGGCCTCCTCGACCTCCGCGACCGCGGTGATCCCGCAGTCGACGGTGAGGATCAGCTTCACGCCGGCGTCGGCGAGCTGGGCGATCGTCGCCGCCGAGACGCCGTAGCCCTTCCTCGAACCGGCTCGGCAGGTGCCAGGTGACGTCGGCGCCGAGCTCTCTGCAGCGTCAGGATCGCGAGCGCGGTGGCGCAGATCCCGTCGACGTCGTAGTCGCCGTGGACGCAGATCCGGTCGCCGCGCGTCGACCGCCTGCCGGATCCGCTCGACCGCCGTCGCCATGTCGCCGAGGAGCAGCGGGTCGTGGGTGATTCCCTCGGGCTCGAGAAAGGCTCGGGCGGCGTCACGATCGCCGAGGCCACGCCGGATGAGCACGGTCGCAACCGTCTCGGAGACGCCGAGCTCGGCGCTCAGCGCCCGCACGTCGGCGAACGACACGGGCTCGATCTTCCAGCTTGCGACCATGCAGCCACGATAGGTCCCGCCTCGGACAGACCGACGGTCGACGCGTCGGGTCAGCAGGCTGCGGCGCGCGCGCGCTGGCGCTGAGTCGCGGACGATCTTGACCCAGAGCATGACGACGCCGATCTGGGCGCCGACGACGACGACCGCGATCGGAGCGAGGTAGGCCATCTGCTCGAGCGAGTACTTCGTCACGGCCGCGCCGACGACCCAGATCACGAGCACGACGAGGATCATCGGGATCGCGACACGCCAGTTCATGCGGTGAGGGTAGCTTTCCTGCTGTGCCGCGGGATGACGTCAACAACAACTACGTGTCGGGCGACGACTACGTGCTCGAGTTCCTCGGCTACCGGTTCGCGTTCGGAGCCGACGACTTCCGCGAGCGCGTGATGGGCGCTGCCGTGAAGCTCGATCTCGTCGCCGACAGCGACCTCGACGAGGAGGAGACGCTCGACCTCGTGGAGCTTGCCGCCGACGGGCAGATCACCGAGCCGCAGAGCGCGCTCGGCCAGTACCTGATGCGCCACTGGGAGCGCGTCGCGCTGAACGACGGCGAATCGCTCGTCTACTGGCTGCGCAAGCTCGTCTTCCGCGGCGCCTACCTGGATCACCGCGTCAAGGAGAACCTGCTCGAGGTCAGCTTCGACGACGCGACCGGCGACTTCGCTTATGCCGAGCCCGAGGGCGGCCGGGCGCTGCTCGAGCTCGCCCCCACGCCGAGCTGGCGCGCGCTGCAGTTCAGGCGGTAGGGGCTCGATCTCTCAGATCACGCCTCTGGGCCGTCCGCAGGCGGGCGAAGCCGAGACGCGGCTCCTCCTCGACGGCGCCGATCCGGATCTCGCGGATCGCTCCCAGCGGCACGATCAGCTCCTCCGGCTCTCCCTCCTGGCAATGCGGGCAGAGCGTGACGAAGCCGAAGCCCGGCTCGGCCGAGAGTGATGCAAGGCGATGCAGTGAGCCGTCGGCGAGCTCGACGCTGACGCCCGCCCGCTCGAGCCCGTGCTCGGTGCGGAAGCTCTCGATCCGCCGCTCGATCCGCGAGACGAGCTCGTCGAGCGGGCCGGTCATCCCGGGTGTCCAGAGCTCGGGCATGCTCAAAAGAGGCTCCCGTCGACGCGCACTGCGCCGACATGCTTGCGCCCGAGCTCGGTGATGATCCGCCCGCGCGGTGTGCGCTGGAGGAAGCCGAGCTGCAGCAGGTACGGCTCGTAGACGTCCTCGATCGTGTCGGTCTCCTCTCCGAGAGCGACGGCGAGCGTCGACAGTCCCACCGGGCCGCCGCCGAACTTGTTCGCGATCGCCGACAGCAGCTCACGGTCGATCCGCTCGAGCCCGACGCCGTCGACCTCGAGCAGCTCGAGCGCCTCGCGGGCGACGTCGTTCGTGATCTTGCCGGCGTGCCGCACCTCGGCCACGTCGCGCACGCGCCGGAGGATCCGGTTGGCGATCCTCGGCGTGCCGCGCGAGCGGCTCGCGATCTCGTCGGCCGCGTCCTCGTCGATCTCGGTCGGCGAGGATCCGCGCCGAGCGCCGGACGATCGTGCCGAGCTCGCCCGGCTCGTAGTAGCCGAGCCGGAACGTCATCCCGAAGCGGTCGCGCAGCGGCGTCGTCAGCAGGCCCGAGCGCGTGGTGGCGCCGACGAGCGTGAACGGCGGCAGGTCGATCGACAGGGTGCGCGCGGCGGCGCCCTGCCCGAAGACGATGTCGAGCCGGAAGTCCTCGAGCGCCGGATAGAGGATCTCCTCGGCGGCGCGGTTGAGCCGGTGGATCTCGTCGATGAAGAGGACGTCGCGCGGCTCGATCGCGGTCAGGATCGCCGCGATGTCCTTCTTCTCGAGCGCCGGGCCGGCGACGGTGCGGAAGCCGACGCCGAGCTCCTCGCGCACGATCTGCGCCAGCGTCGTCTTGCCGAGGCCCGGCGGCCCGGCGAGCAGCACGTGGTCGAGCGCCTCGCCGCGGCCCTTGGCGGCGTCGAGCGCGATCCCGAGCTGCTCCTTGATCCGCTCCTGACCGACGAAGTCGTCGAGCCGGCGCGGCCGCAGGGACCGCTCGACCTCCTCGTCCTCGGGGTCCAGCACGGGTGTGACGACGCCTCGCTCACGCCAGCACAGCGTAGGCGCGAGAGCGCGGACGCCGCACGCGGGCTCGCGCCGCCCCACGCCCGAGCTCGAGCGCTCACGCCGCGCGGAGCGCCAGCCGCACGCGCTCGGCCGGCGGCAGCTCCGGGTCGACGTCCGCGAGGCGCTGCTCGGCCTCGAGCACCGAGTAGCCGAGCTCGACGAGAGCGTCGCGCGCGACGAGGTGCGTCGGCGTCTCCTCGACCGGGTACGACGGCCGGATCCTCGCGCGGTGAGCGAGACCTTGTCCTTCAGCTCGAGCACGATGCGCTCGGCCGTCTTCCTGCCGATCCCGGGGATGGCCTGAACCGGGCGTAGTCGCCGAGCGCGATCGCCCGCCGGAGCTCGGCGGCCGGTGAGCCGGAGACGACCGCGAGGGCGACCTTGGGGCCGATCCCGCTGACCGTGAGCAGCTGGGTGAAGAGCTCGCGCTCCGAGGCGTCGGCGAAGCCGTAGAGCTGCAGCGTGTCCTCGCGCACGTGGAGGAACGTCTCCACGGTGACCTCGCCGCCGCCCTCGGCCCGCCGCAGCACGCCGGGCGTCGCCGCGACGAGGTAGCCGACGCCGTTGACGTCGAGCAGCAGCCCGTCGGCGCTGCGCCCCGCGGGCGTCCCGCGGAGCCGGGCGATCACGAGGCCATCCGCGCGAGCGGGGGCATCAGGGCGTGGCAGATCGCGACCGCGAGGGCATCGGCCTCGTGCGAGGTCGGGGGATCTCGTCCAGCGAGAGCAGCATCTTGACCATCCGCTGCACCTGACCCTTGTCGGCATGCCCGTGGCCGCAGACCGACTGCTTGACGCGCGTCGGCGCGTACTCGGTGCACTCAATGCCGACGGTGGCGGCGGCGACCATGGCGGCGCCGCGTGCCTGACCGACGGAGAGCGCGATGCGGGCGTCGGCTCCCACGTAGGACTCCTCGATGGCGACGGCGTCCGGTGCGTGCTCCGCGATGAGCTCCTGCACCCCCTCGAAGATCACCCGCAGCCGCAGCTCCGGCCGCTCGCGCGCGCTTGTCGTCCAGCACCCCGACGCGAGTGCCCTGACCCGCCCGCCGCTTTCGTGGACGATCCCGTAGCCGCACGCAGCCGTCCCTGGGTCGATGCCGAGGACCTTCACGGTCGAAGGGTACGGAGCGGTGCGGACGGCTGCGCGGCAGCGCCGCCGCGGGCCGCCCGCACCGCGCCGACAGCGCGCCTACCCCGTCGTGCTGCAGTTCTTCGTCACCCAGGCTGCGATGTGGCCGACGCCTTGGCGACCTCTGGCGGCGCTGAACGCCCTGCTGCCAGCCGCGAGCTTGCCGATCTGCGCGGCGTTCGGGGTCTCGCCTGGCTTCAGGTCAGGTCCTTCAGCGCGGCGGCATAGGAGGTGAACACGTCCGCGAGCACCTGGAAGTCGTCCTTCAACTCGTCCGGCACCTGGTCCGCCAGCGCCGCGAACGCAGTCGGCGGTCGCCTCGGGCGCTGTCGCCTGCTCCCTGACCGTGCCTGCGAGGCCGCCTGACCGAACTTGTTGCTGACGTCGACCAGATCGGCGCACTCCTGCGTCAGGCCGGCCGTCGCGCCCGTGTCGGCTCGACTCGGTCGTGTCGGTGGTCGTGTCCGTCGTCGTCTCGTCGGTCGCGTCGGTCGTGTCCGCGTCCGTCGTCGTCTCGGTCTCGGTCGCCTCGGTCGTCGTCGAGCTGCTCTCGCTTGCTCGAGCCTCCGCACCCGACGACGGCAACTGCGAGAACGCACGATTACGCGCCGCTACGCCGATCCATCTCATCGAGTCGACCTCCTTGCGCCAAGGGCCGGATGCGCCGTCGTCGCGATCGGACCCGCCGATCCGCGAGCGCCACCGGCACGTCTACATCGCCACGGCTTCGAGCACAGCCTCCGGGATGTCGAAGTTGGCGTACACGTCCTGGACGTCGTCGTTGTCCTCGAGACCCTCGACCAGCCGGACGACCTTCTTCGCCGTCGGCTCGTCGCCGATCTCGACCGTCACCTTCGGCACCATCGAGAGCTCGGCCGACTCGACCGTGAATCCCGCTTCCTCGACCGCATGCCGCACCGCCGAGAGCTGGTCCGGGCGCGCTCGAGACCTGGAAGACGGAGCCGTCCTGCTCGACGTCGTCGGCACCGGCCTCGGCGACGGCGAGGAACAGCTCCTCCTCGTCGACGCCCTCGCCGGCGACGAGCACGATCCCGCGGCGCTCGAACTGCCAGGCGACCGCTCCGGTCGCGCCGAGGTTCCCGCCGTGCTTCGAGAACAGGTGCCGCACGTCGGCGGCGGTGCGGTTGCGGTTGTCGGTCAGCGCCTCGACGAGCACCGCCACGCCCTCGGGGCCGTAGCCCTCGTAGACGACCGTCTCGAACATCGCGCCGTCGGTGCCCTCGCCCGAGCCCTTGGCGATCGCCCGGTCGATGTTGTCCTTCGGCATCGAGTACGAGCGCGCCTTCTCGATCGCGTTCGCGAGCGACATGTTGGTGGCCGGATCGGGGCCGCCCTCCTTCGCCGCGACCATGATCGAGCGCGAGAGCTTGGTGAAGAGCTTGCCGCGCTTGGCGTCGGCGGCGCCCTTCTTGTGCTTGATCGTCGACCACTTGCTATGCCCTGACACCCTGCTCCTCCCGGACGAGCTCCAGAAACCGTTCGTGCACCCGCGTGTCGTCGGTCAGCTCGGGATGGAACGACGCGACGAGGATGCGCCCCTCGCGCGCGAGCACCGGGTGGCCGTCGACCTCGGCGAGGATAGCGACCCCGGGGCCGGCATCGGCGACCCACGGGAGCGCGGATGAAGACGCGCGGTGAACGGGTCGTGCCTCCCCTTCGATCTGGATCGACGCCTCGAAGCTCGCGACCTGGCGCCCGAACGCGTTGCGCTCGACGACGAGGTCGATCAGGCCGAGTCGCTCGCGGTCGAGCACGATCATGCCGGCGCACGTGCCGAAGATCGGCGCCGGAAAGGCGCGGATCGCGTCGTCGAGCCCGTAGAGGCCCATCAGCCGCATCATCGTCGTCGACTCGCCACCCGGGATCACGAGCCCGTCGAGCCCGTCGAGCTGCTCCGGCAGCCGCACCTCGGTCGCCTCGACGCCGAGCCGCTCGCAGCATCGCGACGTGCTCGCGGAAGGCACCCTGGAGAGCGAGAACGCCGATCTTCATGCGGTGAAGTCTACGGGCGGGGTGTCCGACTTCAGTCGGACGCCGGGGTTTCTCCAGCACGCAACCCAGGCGACCGGCCGAAGCCGGTCACCGCGCACCTCACCAGCCGCGAACTTCGAGCCGCTCGCTGTCGGCGAGCGACGCGGAGGAGATGCCGACCATCGGCTCGCCGAGCCCCGTCGAGACCTCGGCCAGGATCTTCGCGTCCTGGAAGTGCGTCGTCGCCTCGACGATCGCCTTCGCCCGCAGGTCGGGGTCTCCCGACTTGAAGATGCCCGGAGCCGACGAAGACGCCGTCGGCGCCGAGCTGCATGCAGAGCGATGCGTCGGCGGGCGTCGCGATGCCGCCGGCGGTGAAGGTGACGACGGGCAGGCGGCCGTTCTCGGCCACCCAGCGGACGAGCTCGTACGGCGCCTGCAGGTTCTTCGCCTCGGCGTACAGCTCGTCGCTGCGCAGCGACTGCAGCCGCCGGATGCCGCCGAACACCGCGCGCATGTGCGTGACGGCGTTGACGACGTCACCGGTGCCGGCCTCGCCCTTCGTGCGGATCATCGCCGCGCCCTCGCTGATGCGCCGCAGCGCCTCACCGAGGTTCGTCGCGCCGCAGACGAACGGGACCGTGAAGCCCCACTTGTCGACGTGGTGCTCGATGTCGGCCGGGGTCAGCACCTCGGACTCGTCGATGTAGTCGACCTCGAGCGCCTGCAGGATCTGCGCCTCGGCGAAATGGCCGATGCGGCACTTCGCCATCACGGGAATCGAGACGGCCTCCTGGATCTCGCGGATCATGCCCGGGATCGGACATGCGCGCGACGCCGCCGTCGCGGCGGATGTCGGCCGGCACGCGCTCGAGCGCCATCACGGCGCACGCGCCGGCGTTCTCGGCGATCACCGCCTGCTCGGCGTTGACGACGTCCATGATCACGCCGCCCTTGAGCATCTCGGCGAGGCCGCTCTTGACGCGCATGGTGCCGGTTTCGGCCATGCGAGGCAGTGTAGCGAGCTGCCCGCTGCCGCGACCACGTGCAGCGGGCGGCCGCTCCCGCGGTGCAGGCGGCCGGCGTCGCGGGCGGCGCGTCGTCGCCGGCCGGCGGCGGAGTCGTCGCGGCGCGGCGTCGGGCTCTGCAGCGCCGGCGCTCGGAGCCCGGCGGCAGGAGGAGCCGGGGCCGGCGCAGCGGGAGCCGCAGGAGCAGCCGGAGCAGCGGGAGCGGCCGGGCCGCGGCCGCCGCGGGAGCGGCGTCGTCGCCCTTGTCCGGTCGCCGACTTCGCCGCGGCAGCCGCGCTGCCGGCGGCCGCCTTCATCTCGTTGCCCATGTCCGCGATCG
The DNA here is from genome assembly GCA_963810905.1 of uncultured Acidimicrobiia bacterium. GTDB lineage: Bacteria > Acidobacteriota > Terriglobia > Versatilivoradales > Versatilivoraceae > CAWBAT01. The sequence continues at coordinate 589,385 of CAWEPG010000003.1, forward strand.
AATGAGCCGATCTCCTTCATGTTCATGAAGGCGCCGACCGCGACGCAGATCGCGAGCAGCCAGGCCGAGCCACGCCCAGAATCGTCCGACGGACTCGTTGCTGAATCGCCAGGAACTTGAGATGAACCTGATGACCGTGAAGACGCGAGCAGGATCGCGAGCGCCGCCGTCACCATCGCCGGGGTCAGCGCCGATCTCGATCTTCATCTCGGCGAGGCGCAGGCCCTCCCAGACGATGATCGCGATCGCGAGCAGCCCGGCGAGGACACCCCAGCCGTGCCACATGCTCACGCCGCGAGCCGATGCCCGAAATCGACTCGTGCCAGTTGAAGATCGAGACGATCAGAAAGGCGATCGAGCCGCCGAGCACGAGCTTGATGCCGTGGGTGAGCTTCGAGATGTCCATTTTGCGAGCTTTCCTTTCGACGAGGTGCGGGAAGACCCTCGCAATTATCGTTGCGATATGAGACAGATACAACTGGTTCGGCGCGACTCCTCTCCCCACAGGTGGGAAACTGCCTGCCCCCCGGGGTTGCGCCGTGCGGGCGGGGGGCCCGCTCGCGGGCTCCCCGCCCTCCCCGCCTCCGCGCTCGCACCGGCGCCGTCGGCGCTCAATTCGCGCGCCGTGGTGCCGATACGACTGCGATGGGCGCGACGATCGACGACCGGCTGCTCGAGCGCTGGCAGACGAGCCGCCGCCACCAGGACGAGGCGCGCCGGTTTCTCGCCCGACAGCGGTTCTCCGACCCGCGCGGCGAGCGCCGTGCGCTCGACGAGATCGTCGGCACGATCGCCGACCTCGAGCAGACGCTCCGTCGTCGCGCGGCGCGCCGCCAGGTGCCGCCGAACCCGCCCGGCCCCATCTCCGCTTGAGCAGGACGCCGATGGCCCGCTTCCGCGGGCCATCGGTGATTCGAACGTCTACCGTTCGGTTCAGCCGCGAGGGAATCGAGTTGGACAGCTGCCCACCGCCGACCGCGGGATGAGCCTGGTCGTGCGGCACCGCGATCGTCGCCGTGCCGGTGCACGTTCCACCGGCGCCGTCCGTGCCGGTGAAGTTGACGCAGTACACCCGCCCGTTCCCGGTGCCGGGACGCTCGGCACGCACCTGGAAGCTGTTCGCTCCGAGGATGACGTCCAGCGACCTCGGGTCGCCGCGATCGGCTCAGCGAAACCCCGCCAGCAGCCGGGCGGTGGGAGTGAAAACGATCCGGCCCGTGGCAGGGGTGCCCGCGACGTTGAAATCGTAGAAGAGCCTGGTTTCGCTCAGCCGCGGGCTGATCAGGACCGGTGCGGTGGGCTGCGTCGGGAGCTCGGCCGGCAGCCGGATCGTGGTCTGCTTTCCGTCGCTAGGCGGACGGCCACGAGGCGGTGCGAGCCGCTCAGGACTGCGAGCCTCGAGCTCGCGCCGACGAGCTCGAGCCGAGCCGCGGTGCCGAGCGGAATGGTGCCGGTCAGCGTTCCGGTCGTCGGGTCGTACAGCGCAAGCGCACTACGCCGCTCGATCACCAGACGGCCGGGACTCAGCGCCACCACACGGGGCGGACCACCGGTCGCCGAGGGCGGGACGGTTGCCAGGAGGCCGCCGGTCGTCGAGAGGACGGTGATCGTCCCCGATCCGCGTGGGCGGCCAGACGACGTGAAGGTGGGGGTGCCACGACGTCTCGGCTGTTCAGGCGCAGCCGACGTCCGGCTTGCAGGGGACTCGCCTGGACTCGAACCCGGAGGGTCAGGGGCAACCGCTGCTTCTCCGTCTTCAGGGAGCTTCGCGCGGCAGCAACTCGGGCGAGCGAGTTGCCGAACTTCGACCGCCAGGCCGAAGTCCGCTTGCAAACAATGTGGGCCCGCCTGGACTCGAACCAGGGACCTACCGATTATGAGTCTCGCCGGAGCGCTTCGGCGGGATTCGGTAGGACTGGGCGGCGGCTGGAAACAGCGCGATGGGACACTGTCCGGCCCGTGTCGTGTTCGGTGTGTCTCGGTGGCTCTTGTGTCCCAATTGTGGCCCCATCGAACGTGTCGTGTCTGGAGTCACGCCTTGCCCTCTCCTCGCGACGGAGAGACTCAGTGGGTGAGGAAGCCGAACGGCGATCGACACTCTTTGCGAACGCACGGAAACAGAGTCGGAGCATTGGTCGCGGCCTTCGGGTCTGTGGCGCTTGTGGTAGCTGCTGGCGTCTACGTCTCGGGCGTGTTCTGGGCGGCGTCATCTTCCACTTCGCTGGGCTACGACCTACAACGAATCGCGTTGCAGGCATCGGATGCAATCGTTCACGGGAGGCCGGTGTACGGCGGCGGCTTCAACTACGTCTACCCGCCGTTCTATGCGGAGCTTGTGTTGCCCCTGCTTGCGATTCCCGCAAGCGTCTTGTCGTGGATCGCCGCTATCGCCTCGCTGGCGATGATTCTTTCGGCTCTCGTGCTGGTCGGTGTGCGCGATGTGAGAAGAGCGCTGGCGCTAGCGGCACTGTCCGAGACCGAGGCGATGGGCGCACAGGTTGCGAATGCGTCGTCGTTCGTGTGCCATCTTGTCGCCCTCACGTGGCGCTGGCGGGGATACCGAGGAGAGGTCGCGTTGGCGATCGCGATAGCGGTGAAGCTGTACGTCTGGCCGCTCGAACTCTGGTTGGCCGTACGCCAGGGACGCGGAGTTTTCTTCGGTCGGTGACCTTGGCTGCAGCGCTCATCCTCGGCTCGTGGGCTTTGATCGGGTTCCAAGGGTTATCGGGGTTTTCCTGCCTTGGCTCGCAGGAATGCGAGCGTCGCTGGTCCAGAGACATTCGCGCTCTCGACGGCGTTCAGATTCGGCTGGCTGGTTGCAGCGGCTGCGACGATCCTTGCGCTCTGGTTAGGTTGGCGTCGCGCCCGCGTTGGCGACGAGGTTGGGCGTTCCGCGTACGCGATAGGCGCGTCGCTCTCGGCGACCCCGATCCTGTGGGGCTACTACTTTCCGATCGTGCTGGTCGCCCTGGCGCTACGCCGCCCGGGGGTGCTCGATCGCGTGGGGCCTTCCTCTGCTGCTTTGGCTAAAACCTCACTACCTCGGCGTGGCAGCCTTGGGACAAGCCAACCGTCTGGCTGCTATTCGGCGCCTTGATCGTATGGCTGGGAGAAGGGTGGACCGTCACGCCCTTCTCTCAGACATCGCGGTGCGGCATCTGACCCTACCGCGCCGCCGCCACAACCTCCTCGTCTTGGCGTGAGCCGTCGGTCCGCCTGATCTCCGCCCTGGCCGAGTCGATTGAGTCGAGCACGACGGGCATCGGCAGATCGTCGTCTAGCAAATGGACGTACGCCTGGTGCTGGCGGGGTCGAACCGCTAAGGCGTTGTTTGAGGACCTGAGGAGGGTGACCCACTTTCCAGCCAGCCATACCTCTCCCCACCGTCTGTCTTGGAGTACATGGCCGAAAGGCCGATATCGACGGATTGGTATCGCCCCCGGTGCGCAGCCAGCATCATCCTTCGCAGGTCGCTTTTAAACTCGGGTTTGTTCCACGGCGTCAATGGGACGCTCATGGTTAGCTCGCCCCTCGGGCGGTTCACCTGTGAGCAGTTTGTGGCCGTCGGAGGCGAGTTCACGAGCATCAGCGAGTTGAGCGACGAGATGCGGGTTACTTGCAGTCGACCCTTCCGGCTGCTCTCGAAAATGAGACGCGGGCGCGGCGAGCGAGACATGAACGGCACTAGTTCGTCCACAGCGAGTCGGGACCGGAGCGCAAGCGTTGGGCCGTACTCGGCCCACTTCGCCGTCGGCAGGAAAGTCTTTGGATCGTCGACGGTTCCCGGCCACTGTCCGAAGCGAGCGATGCCGTCGAGATGAAAACAGATTGTGCGCAACTCTTCGGCAACGAGTCGCTTCGCCTGGCGGACCTCCGCGTTCTCGCGCCGCCGCTGCCGCTGGAAGTAGAGGTCTGAGCCGCCGGTCACGAGGCCACCGACGAGCACTCCGCCGAGGCTGAAGAGACCTACGACAACAGCCTGGCTGGCGGCGCAGAACCATCAGGCCTCGAACGGTACGTCGCCGCCTCGGACGTGCCATTTGCAGCGCCTCTGTGGCCTTCTGTGGCCCCCAGCGCGGCCCCCGAACGCCGAAACGTCCTCGAGCGGCCGAAACGGCTTGGCTACTAATGGCGCCTGGACTCGAACCAGGGACCTACCGATTATGAGTCGGCTGCTCTAACCAGCTGAGCTACGGGCCCGCCGACGACGAGCCTAACGGGTTCAGCCCTCCCGCTGCCGCGTCACGCGGACTGTCACAATGCCGTGCACAAGCGCGGCCCTGGTCGCGGACACGACGGAAGGGATGCGACCGTGAAGACGTTCCAGCGTGAGGTGCAGCTGCGCACGGCGGGTGGGCTCACGGTGACCGACATCACGGACGAGGTGCGCGACGCCGTCCGCGAGAGCGGGATCCAGGCCGGCATCTGCTGCGTCTACTCGCCCCACACGACCTGCTCGGTGCGCATCAACGAGTGGGAGCGCGGGTTCCTCGAGGACTTCGCCGTGATGCTGAAGCGGCTCGTGCCGACGGAGCACTACTACGCCCACGACGACTGGGATCGCCGCACCGAGAACGTGAGCGACGGAGGACCAGGAGTTCGGCAACGGCCACTCGCACTGCATGTCGATGCTGCTCGGCCCCGCCGGCGAGTCGGTGCCGGTGCGCGAGGGCGAGCTCTGCCTCGGCACGTGGCAGCGCATCCTCTTCCTCGAGCTCGACCGCGAGCGCGACCGCCGCTGGCTCGTGCAGGTCGTCGGCGTCTGAGCGGTTCGCCGCGATCGAAAGAGCGTACCTCGCAGGCAACCCTCACGCCCCCTCCTGACCAGTGCACTTGCGTCATCGCGCCGCTTCGCGGGATCCTGAAGCCGGGAACCGACGGTTCACCCGTGACCCGTCCCTCGTGCCCGAGAAGCGCAGGTGTTCACTCCGTGCGGACCGGACCTCTTACTCGGGCGTCCACGTCGCCGACGCCCGGCGACCCGCGGGACAAGTGCCACTCCTCGGTCCGCAGCCGACATCGGCGCTTCCGAACGCTACGGCTCGCGGGCGAGCCCGTTCAGGATCTCGCGAGGCGCAGCAGCAGACACGACGCCGGAGTGAGCCGCGCAAGGACACGATACGCTCCTCCGATCGTGCCTGCGCGCTACTCCGGCGTCACGTAGGCGGCGGTCAGCCCGCCGTCGACGAGGAACGACGTCCCGTTCACGTAGGAGGACTCGTCGCTCGCGAGGAACAGCGCGCCGTTGACGACCTCGCGCGGCTTCGCGAGCCGGCCCATCGGCCAGTGGATCCGCCGCCGCTCGAGCGCCGCGGGGTCGTCGCCGAAGATGCGCAGCAGGAGCGGCGTCTCGACCGGGCCCGGGCAGAGCGAGTTGACGCGGATGCCCTGCCGCGCGAACTGCACCGCGAGCTCGCGGCTCATCGAGAGCACGGCGCCCTTCGAGGCGCTGTAGGAGATCTGCGACGTCGCCGCGCCGAGGATCGCCACGAACGACGCGACGTTGATCACCGAGCCGCCGCCGCGCTCGAGCAGGTACGGGATCCCGTGCTTGCAGCAGAGGTAGACGCCCTTCGTGTTCACGTCCTGGACGCGATCCCAGGCGTCTGCCTCGGTGACGAGGATCGAGTCGTCGTCGGCCGGCGAGATGCCCGCGTTGTTGTAGAGGACGTCGATGCCGCCGAATCGCTCGGCCGTCGCGGCGTACATCGCCTTCACGTCGTCCTCGCTCGCGACGTTGGCGCGCACGGCGAACGCCGAGCCCTCGGGGCAGAGCGCGACGGTCTCCTCGGCGAGCGCGAGGTCGACGTCGGCGACGCACACCTTCGCGCCCTCTCCCGTGAACACGATCGCGCCCTCGCGGCCCATTCCGCCGCCGGCGCCGGTGATCACGCAGACCTTGCCCTCGAGCCTTCCCGCCATGATCGTCAGCCTTCCGTCGAGATGAACACGTTCTTGAGGTCGGTGTAGCCGTCGAGCGCCGCCATGCCGAGCTCGCGGCCGAAGCCCGATTGCTTCATGCCGCCGAACGGCGTGTGGACGCGCACGGAGCTGTTCGAGTTGACCGAGAGGACGCCGGCCGAGACGCCGCGCGCGACGCGGAGCGCGCGGGCGCCGTCGCGCGTCCAGATCGAGCCGGAGAGGCCGTACGGCGTGTCGTTCGCGATCCGGATCGCGTCGGCCTCGTCGGCGAACGGGATCACCGCGGCAACCGGGCCGAACACCTCCTCGCGCGCGACGCGGTCGTCGTTCGTCGCCTCGACGAGCGTGCACGGGAACCAGAAGCCCGGCCCGTCGGGCGCATCGCCGCGGAACAGCGGCTCGCCCTCGACGAACGAGGCGACGGTGGCGCGGTGGTCGGCCGAGATCAGCGGCCCCATCTCGGTCGCCTCGTCGGCCGGATCGCCGACCTTGACGCCGCGGGTCGCCTCGACGAGCAGCTCGAGGAAGCGGTCGTACGCCGAGCGCTCGACGAGGATCCGTGAGCGGGCGCAGCAGTCCTGGCCGGCGTTGTCGAAGACCGAGTACGGCGCGGACGCGGCCGCCTTCTCGAGATCGGCGTCGGCGAAGACGACGTTCGCGGACTTGCCGCCGAGCTCGAGCGTGACGCGCTTGATCGTCGCGGCGGCGCCCTGCATCACGCGCTGGCCCGACCTCGGTCGAGCCCGTGAAGCCGATCTTCGCCACGTCCGGATGCTCGACGAGCCGCTGGCCGACGACCGAGCCCTTGCCGACGACGACGTTGAGGACGCCCTCGGGGATGCCCGCCTCGAGCGCGAGCTCGCCGAGCCGGACCGTCGTCAGCGGCGTCAGCTCGGCCGGCTTGATCACGATCGTGTTGCCGGTCGCGAGCGCGGGGCCGATCTTCCAGCTCGCGATGTTGAGCGGGAAGTTCCAGGGCGTGATCAGCCCGACGACGCCGAGCGGCTCGCGGAAGGTGACGTCGATGCCGCCGGCGACCGGGATCGTCTCGCCGTAGTGCTTGTCGACGGCGCCGGCGTAGAAGTGGAAGCACCTGGGCGACCATCCCGATCTCGCCGCGCGCGCCCGCGATCGGCTTGCCGGCGTTCGCCGACTCGAGGCGCGAGAGCGCCTCGTGGTGCTCCTCGACGAGCGTCGCGAGCCGGCGCAGCAGGCGGGCGCGGTCGGCGGGGGCGACGGCGCGCCAGGCGGGGAACGCGGCCTTCGCCCGGGCGACGGCCGCGTCGGTCTCCTCCACACCGGCCTGCTCGAGCTCCGCGATCGGCTGCTCGGTCGCGGGATTGAGGACGGTGAGCGTCATCGGCCGTGATTCAACACCATCGCGGAGCCGGCCGCGCCGGTGCCGCGGGGCGCCAGCCTCCCCCGTTCGAGGGAGTCGCGAGTCGGCCAGCGACGCCGATGCACGTAGCAGATGAAACGCGCACGATCCTCGTCCTTGCACTGCTGCTCGCCCTCGGCGGCCTGCTCGCCGGCCAGGCAAGCGCCGCCGACGCCGCTCCGGCGGCGCACGGAGCGCCTGCAGGCGCTCGACCGCGAGATCCTGGCCGGCCTCAACGCGACCCGTGTCGCGCACGGCCTGCGGCCGCTCGTCGCTCTCGGGCGAGCTCCAGGACGCCGCCGTCGCCCACTCGCGCTCGATGCTCGAAGGCGGGTTCTTCGCCCACGACTCACCGGACGGCACGCCGTTCGTCGCGCGCGTCAAGCGCTTCTACAGCCCCGCCGGCTACTCGTCCTGGTCGGCCGGCGAGAACCTGATCTACAACACCGCGGCAGCTCGACGCCGAGACGGCGATCCAGGCCTGGCTCGGCTCGCCGGCCCACCGCGAGAACATGCTCGACCCGGGCTGGCGCGAGGTCGGGATCGGCTCCATGCACGCGCGCCTCCGCCGGGGGCACGTTCGGCGGCGAGCCGACGTGGGTCGATGACGATGGACTTCGGCGTCCGCACCGGCAGCAGCACGGCCGAAGCCGCGCAGGCGAAGCCGTCGGCACGCTCTCGCTCAAGAAGGCTGCCAAGGCCAGGTCAAGCTGTCGAAGCAGACCAGGCCGCCAAGGTCGCGAAGGCGAGCCGCAGCAAGCAGCGCATGCGCTGAAGGTCGAAGCCAAGAAGCCCACCAGGGTGAAGCGGTCCGGAAAGACGAAGACGAAGAAGCCCGCGAGGCATCACGCGTCGAAGTCGTCGAAGTCGCAGCCGAAGCCGAAGCCGGCCAAGCGGAGATCGATCGCGTGCTCCCCGGTCCGGGCTTCGGCCACAAGACACGACGTGGCGGACGACGATGTCGCAGCTGAGCCGGCCGAGCAGCCGAACACCGGCGACGAGCCGATGCGACCCGGCGCCGGTGTCGGCGACGACCCGGCGGACGACGCCGCAGCGACCGGTCGATCCACGAGCCCTAGCCAGGAGCCGTCGCTCAGGCCGCTGCGAGCGCGTCGGTAGGGCATCGCCTGCGGATCGATCACGAGGCTGAAGCCTCGCTCCCACTCGACGACGACACCGTCGGGCGTGATCTCGCGGACGACGCCGCGGTCGCCGGCGCGAAGGCCGGATGCCGGGTCGTCATGCTCGAGCACGATCGTCGTGCCCGACTCGCACGCCGGCCCGGAGACGAGCAGCGAGGTGGCGTGCGCCGAGGGTGTCCATGCATCTGATCGTCGGCTGGACCTCGGCGTGGGCCGCATCCCCCGAAAGAGGCAGGAGCGAGCACCGGTACCGTCGAAGTGCAGGGCGCCGGCGGTCGGGTTCCGAATTCGACGGCTGAGGACGTCGGCCGCCGGCACCATCCCACTTCCGGAGGCGACAGCGTGCAGGGAGATCCTCGACGAGATCGCGACTGGGAGCACTGGCCGGGCCGAAAGACGGCCGGACGACGGGATCCGGCACCGGCTGAGGGCGCTCTTCTCGGCAACCGACGACGAGGAGGCCGTCGAGGCGCTGATCAGCGAGCGCGGCCGCGAGATCGAGGCGCAGACGGAGCGGCTGCAGGCGACGATCGAGGATCTCGAGCGCCGCGAGGAGCAGGCGGCACGACTCCGCAGCGCGGTCGAGGAGATGCTCCGGCACGGCTCCGCCGAGCTCGACGAGCGGCAGGCCGAGCTCGCCGCGCTGGCGCTCGACCTTCGCGCGCGCGAGGAGAAGCGTGCGCGAGCAGGAGCGAGGACATCGCGTCCGCAAGCAGGAGCTCGGCGCGGTCGAGCTGCGCCGCGCCGCCGTCGAGCGCCGCGAGGAGGCAGCCGACCGAGCGCGAGAGCGCGCTCGGACGGCCGCGCGCCGCCGAGCTGCAGAGACCGCGCGGCGCTCGACCGTCGTCCGCGCGGTGGCCCGGCCGAGCCCCGAGCCCGATGCGCGACGCATCTCCTCTTCGTCTCGGACGACGGCTACCGGCTCGTCGAGCGCGACGGCCCTGTGCCCGCCGGTCGGCGCCACGATCGACGTCGACGGACGGGCGTTCGTCGTCGTCCGCGTCGGACGCTCACCCTTCCGGGCGACCGGCGGGGGTGCGCGTACCTCGAGCCGCTCGCCGCCTCGCGACCGAGCGAGCCTCAGGGGCCGGGCGGTGCTCGCAGCCGCAGGATGCGGCGCCTCGGCTGGCCCCGCTCGCCGAGCGCCTCGATCCGCCGGGCCGCCTGGCCGACGAGGAACCACGCCACGGCCTCGTCCTCGTCGTGAACCGCCGCAGCCGCATGTCGTAGATCTCCACGAGCCCCCACGAGCGGCCGTGGACGACGAGCGGCACGAGCATCGCCGCGTTCATCTGCAGCTCGCGCAGCACGAACGCCTCGGCGCCGTCGAGATCGTCGTCGAGGAACGAGATCGACTGCGATCACGGCGTCTCGAGCACCTCCTTGGTGACCGGGAAGTCGTCGATCAGGTAGGTGTCGTCGTCGCCGAGCTCGACGTCTCGCAGCGAGTGCATCGCCGTGTCGGCGAGCCGCGGCGCCGTCGACCTTCGAGATCGCCGTCGCCGTCGCGCCGACGACGAAGGCGATCGCCTTGCTCAGCCGCTCGAGCACCCCGTCGACCGACTCCTCGGCCCAGATCGCGGCCGAAGCGTCCATCGCACCGCCGAGCGCGCGAGCAGTCCCCACCGCCGGCCGCGCGGCGCGGTCGCTGCGCGCCGGGAGGATCGTCGCCGCGCTCGCGCCCCGCACGATCTCACGGAACGCGACGACGCGGTTCTTGCCGCGTCGCCTTCGCGCGGTAGAGCGCCTGGTCGGCCGCCCGCATCAGCTGCGTCGTCCCGGCGCCGTCGTACGGGTAGGTGGAGATCCCGGCGCTCAGCCGCAGCGGGAAGCCGGCGTCGTCGAGGCCGTCGCCGAGCTCGCGGCGGAGCCGCTCGGTCGCCTCGAGCGCGGCGTCCGCGTCTGCACCGGGCAGCATGACGACGAACTCGTCGCCGCCCGAGGCGGGCCGCCGAGCCGCCCTCCGGGCAGGCGCGCTCGAGCACGAGCCCGACCTCGCGCAGCAGCGCATCGCCGAACTCGTGGCCGGCGCGGTCGTTGACGTCCTTGAAGTCGTCGCAGTCGAGCACGATCAGGCTCAGCGGCCGCCGCTCCTCCTGCGCGTCTGCCGAGCTCGCGGTCGAGCCGCTCCTCGAGCCCGCGCCGGTTGAGCAGGCCCGTGAGGGGGTCGGTGTGGGCGCTCCGGCGCTCGCGGTCGAGCGCGATCGCCGCGTCGAGCGACGCAGCCGCGTGCGCTGCGAGAAGCGATGCCAGCTCGCCCTGGCCGCGGTCGAACTCCTTCGCGAATCGGCTCGCGCCGACGAGCAGCCCGATCTCGGCCCCGTTCGCCCGCAGCGGGATCAGCACGACCGAGCGCAGCCGCAGGCCGGCGAGCTCGGGCACGTCCGCCGTGCTCGAGTCGAGCAGCTCGAACACGGCCGCGGCGTCGATGCGCGCCCGGAGCGCGTCGAGCGCCGACGGGGGACAGCGGCTCGGGGCCGCGCACCGGCCGCGCTCCACTCCGTCGACTCGAGCGAGCTCGCCGCTCTCGTCGAGGAGCAGCAGCTGGCTCGTCTCGACGGGAGGACCCGGCCGAGCGAGCGCACGGCGACCTCGGCGATCGCACGCCGGGTCGCGCAGCGAGCTCATGTAGACGAACAGGCGCGCGAGCGACGACAGATCGACGCGTGCGTGATCGCGCGCAGCTCGTCCATCGGCTCGGCGCCAGAGCCGTCCATCGAGCGCAGCGACGCTGCGGCGCTCGCCGCCGGCCGGGAGGCGTGGCCGTCTCGATGTTGATCACACCGACGACTCCCGTCGGCAGCACAGCGGGATCGCGAGCTCCGAGACGGTCGTCGCGCGAGACCTCGATGAAGTCCGGATCGGCAGCGACGTCGACGCACGAGCTGGATCTCGGAGGTGCGCACCGCGCGCCCGATCACGCCCTCGTCGAGCGGCAGGCCGTCGGGGATCATCGCGTAGCCGCGCACGCCGACCGACCAGAGCCGGCCGTGCTCGAGCACGAAAGCGGCGACCCCTGCGCCGCCGAGCTCGTCGTGGAGGGCGCCGAGCGCCAGCGTCGATCGCCTCGCGCCGGGACGTCGGCGCGCTCCGCGGCCGCAACGGCCGCCTCGCACGGCGAACTCGAGCCGTGTGCAGGTCGATCTGCGCCGGTTCCGGCGAACGGCGAAGCAAGGCTCTCCATACGCGAGAGAATCGGCATTTCGGGAGCCGCTTCTTGAACCGGCCGAGGCCGCGCCGGCTCGACCGGGCCAGACTGCGTGTCTCAGCCCGCGAGCCGCTCTGCGCCGCCGTCGAGCGCGCTTCAGCGCGCGCGACGAGCTGGCTCGCCGGCGTCCTCGTCGCCCGTCGAGCGCGGCGATCGCCGCGTCGAGCGCTGCGATCGCGTCCCGCTCGGTCGCCGCGATCGCCGTCGAGCGCCTCGTCGCACGGCGGATGGGCATCGAGGTAGCCGGCCAGCGCCGTCCGCGCGCGGCGGAGGTCGAGCAGCAGCGCCGCCGGGTCGCCGCCGCCGCCGATGGCGTTCGAGATCGTCGTCTTGCGTGACGTACAGCTCCTCGTCCTGCGCCCGAAAGGCCGCATCGTCGCAGGGGACGGTCGTCGCCGCTCGCCTCGTCGCTGCCTCCGCCGCCGCACCCGCGAGAGCGAGGACGAGACCAGCGCGGCGACGAGCGCCGGCCGTCGCTCTACCCAAGCCAGGCATCCAAGATGCAGCCTCCCCGAAGAACAGCGCGATCACGCCACCGCCGGCCAGGAACGGGGCGAACGGGATCCCGACCTTTCGCGCCTCCCTGCCCGCGCATCGCGAGGATCACGATGGCGGGAATCAGCGCGAGCAGCGAGCCGGCGAAGAGGGCGACGACCACCGGGGCGCCGAGCCACGCCCCGAGGAACGCGGCCAGCTTGACGTCGCCCATGCCGAGGCCCGCCGGATAGATCGAGCGCCGCGAGGAAGAAGAAGCCGCCGGCGGCGAGCGATGCGACGATCCATTCGACGGACGGGTCGCGGGCGGTCTGCACGACGAGCGCCACGACGAGCGCCGGCACGATGATCCTGTTCGGCACGATCCGGCGCTCGAGGTCCGTGACCGTGACGGCGACGAGGACACCGCAGGCGAGAATGTCGACGAGCGCCTCGACCGAGAGCCCGAACGTGACGAAGCACGCGGCGGCGAGCGCGACGAAGACGACGGCGGCGAGTCGGGCGCGAGCTGGCTCAACTCGGATGATCTCGTTCCGCTCACGCTGCCGGAGATCCTGCCCGGGCACCGTTCCCTCGTTCGAGGGAGGGCACTTCGCTCGAGTGCGGTGATGGTGAGCGGCGCGAGTGGAATCGGCCCATACGGTGAGGAGACTGCGGACGCCGGTCACGGCGACCTGCGGCGAAGGAAGGCGAACGGCGTGAGGACAACCGCAAGACGAGGAGCGAGCCGACCCGTGCGCTGCGAGCACGGCGGCCACGGCTGCGCTGGTGGCGTGAGTCGCCGTGGTCCTGGCGGGCGCAGCGGCAGTGCGGGAATCGAGCATCGTCGGCGTCACGATCGTGCTCGCCGCGGCGACGGCCGTCGCGGCCGATCCTCGCCCTCCGACTCGCGAGCCGGGCCCGAGGCGGCCGAGTCGCTGGCGCTCCGAGACGCGCTCACGGGGCTGCCCAACCGAGCGCTGCTCGACGACCGGATCGAGCAGGCGCTGCAACGGGCGCGCCGCACCGCGGACGCCTTCGCGCTGATGGCCGTCGACCTCGACGGCTTCAAGGAGGTCAACGACATCCGCGGCCACGACGCCGGCGACCAGGTGCTGCAGAGCATCGCGCGCCGGCTCGAGTCGGTCGTCCGCGCGAGCGACACGGTCGCCCGCGATCGGCGGCGACGAGTTCGTCGTCCTCTCGCTCGGAACGCGCACCGAGGACGAGGCGGCAGCGCTCGTCGGTCGCCTGCGGCACGCCCTCCGCCGCCCGTACCGGGTCGACGGCGGCATCGTCGAGATCGACGCCTCGATCGGCTGGGCGCATCTTCCCGGCCGACGGCGCCACGCCCGCGCGAGCTGCTCGGACGCGCCGACGACCAGATGTTCGCGACGAAGCGCGACGCGGGCGACAGCTCGGCTGCCGCGCGGCGCGGCTCGCTCGACGCCGGCATCGTGCGCGAGTTCGAGATCGGCGCTCGGCGCAGGACGAGGTCGTCGTCCACTACCAGCCGATCATCGATCTCGGCGAGCGGCGCCGTCCGCCGCGTCGAGGCGCTCGTCCGGCGCCGCCACCCCGAGCGCGGGCTTGCTGCTCGCCGGCCGAGTTCGTCCCGCACGTCGAGCGCACGCCGCTGATCCGGGCGCTGACGCTGCACGTGGTCGCCGAGGCACTTCGCGACGCGCAGCGAGTGGAGCCGGCACGTCGGCGAGATCGGCGTCTCGGTCAACGTCCCGTACCGCACGATCGACGATGCGGCGCTCGCCGACGGCATCCTCGGCCTCCTCGCGTCGACGGGATGCGAGCCCGGAGCTGCTCACGCTCGAGGTCGTCCCGTCCGGCCCGGGCGCCGGCGCGGAGCTCGACCGCGAGGTGCTCGAGCGGCTGACGCGGGCCGGGATCCGGCTCTCGCTCGACGACTTCGGCCGCGCCTCGTCGCTCGCGCGCGCTCCGGGTCCTGCCGCTGGCCGAGGTGAAGATCGACGCGGGCTTCGTCCGCGGGCTCGGCACGCGGCGGCGCGGACGACGCGATCGTCCGCAACCTCATCGCGCCTCGCCCACGAGCTCGGGCTCGAGACCGTCGCCGAAGGAGTCGAGACGCGCGCCGCGTGGGACACGCTGGCGGCGATGGGCTGCGACCGGGCGCAGGGCTTCTACGTCGCAGCCGGCGCTCCCGGCCGAGAAGCTCGCGCGAGTGGCTCGCGCACAGCTGGCCCGCCGTCGCTCTCGCAGCTCGTAGCCGCGAGGCGCACAGCGGTCTCTAGAAGAGCAGCGCGCCCGCCGCGGCCGCGATCGGGACGACGGCCCACGGCGGCAGGATCCGCAGGAGGCCGAAGAGCACCGCGCGCGAAGGCGACGTCGCCGAGCCCGTGCACGGACGGTGCGCAGCACCGGATCCCACAGCGCCGCGGCGAGCAGGCCGACGACCGCGGCGCCGATCCCGGCGACCGCAGCCTGGACGACGCGCGCGCTCCCGGGCGGCCGACCAGAGCGGCAGCACCGCGCCGAGCAGCAGGAACGACGGCAGGAAGATCGCGACGAGCGCGATCGCGGCGCCGGCGACGCCGTTCGGCGACGGCTCCTCGATCGCACCGAGGTAGGCCGAGAACGTGAACAGCGGCCCGGGCACGGCCTGCGCGGCGCCGTAGCCGGCGAGAAACGCCTGCTGCGAGACCCAGCCCGGTCGTCCACGACGGCGTCGTTGAGGAGCGGCAGCACGACGTGGCCGCCGCCGAAGACGAGCGCGCCCGCGCGGTAGAAGCGCGTGCGCCAGGTCGACAGCGTGAGACGAGCCGAGCCGGGCGACGAGCGGCAGGCCGACGAGCAGGGCGAGGAAGCAGGCGCCGGCGGCGACCGCCAGAGCGGCGGCCGATCGGGAAGCGCATCGTCAGCGGCAGCGCGCGCGACCGAGCCGCGGAACGCGAGCGCGCCGATCACGCCCGGCGACGAGGATCGTCGCCGACCTGGCCGGCCGCGCCCGGGACGAGCAGCGCGACCGCGGCGGCCGCGACGGCGATCAGCAGCCGCGCCGGCCCGCGGGCGAGCGTTCGCGCCATCGCGATCACGCGCCGCCGCGACGACGGCCGCCGCAGCGAGCTCGAGCCCGTGCACCCAGCCCGCCCCCGCGAGATCGACGTCGCGCGCCCAGATCGCGAGCGCGGTCAGGATCACGGCCGAGGGCAGCGTGAAGCCGAGCCAGGCCGCAAGGCCGCCGAGCTTGCCCGCCCGGTGCACGCCGATCGCGATCCCGAGCTGGCTCGAGGAAGGGCCGGGCAGGAGGTTCGTCAGCGCGACGAGCTCGCCGAACTGCTCCTCGCCGAGCCAGCCGGCGCCGGGCGACGTACTCGTCCCGGAAGTAGCCGATGTGCGCGACCGGGCCGCCGAACGAGGTCAGCCCGAGCCGGAGCGCGGCGCGGAACACCTCGCCTGCCGAGCCGGCGACAGCTTCGGTCCGGCTAACGCGACGCTCCCGGCTTCCAGAGCGGCTCGTCGGCGCCGGCGAGCGCGTTCGCCGCGCGCGCGAGGATGAACAGGAGGTCGGAGAGCCGGTTCAGGTAGACGGCGACGAGCGGGTTGACGTCGTGCTCACCGGCGGCGGCGAGCGTCTCTCGCTCGGCCCGCCGGCAGACCGTGCGGGCGACGTGGAGGACCGCCGCCGGCGACGTGCCGCCGGGCAGCACGAAGCTCTTCAGCTCCGGCAGGATCTCGTTGAACGCGTCGCAGAGCTCCTCGAGCCGGTCGACCATCTCCTGCATCGACCCGCAGCCGCTCCGGGACGCCGAACGGCACGCAGAGATCGGCGCCGACGTCGAACAGCTCGTTCTGGATCCGGCCGAGCGGCGCCCGCAGCTCGTCCGGGCAGGCTCCCGCGAGCACGACGCCGAGCAGCGAGTTGAGCTCGTCGGTCGTGCCGAAGGCCGCGATGCGCGGGTCGAGCTTCGAGACGCGAGAGCCGTCGCCGAGCGACGTCTCCCCGGCGTCTCCCCCACGCGTGTAGATGCGGGTCAGACGAACGGGCTCGTCGGCGGCGCGGGGCATGCCCAGCCTACCCGGCCTCGGAGTCGCCCTCGCCGTCGGCGAGGATGGCGCGCGCGATCACGATCCGCTGGATCTCGCTCGTGCCCTCGTAGATCTCGGTCACCTTCGCGTCGCGGTAGTACCGCTCGACCGGGAACTCCGTCGTGTAGCCGTAGCCGCCGAGCACCTGGATCGCCTCGCCCGTCTGCCGGCGGGCGACCGACGAGGCGAAGAGCTTCGCCTGGGCGCCCTCCAGCGTGTGCGGGAGGCCCTCCTGCTTGAGCCAGGCGGCGCGATACGTCAAGAGGCGCGCGGCCGCGATCTCGGTCGCCATGTCGGCGAGCTTGAACTGGATCGCCTGGAAGTCCGCGATCCGGCTGCCGAACTGCCTGCGCTCGAGGGCGTAGCCGGCGCGCCACGTCGTAGGCGGCCTGCGCGATCCCGACCGCCTGCGCCGCGATCCCGATCCGGCCGCCGTCGAGCGTCGCCATCGCGACCCCGAAGCCGCGGTTCTCCTCGTGCAGCAGCCGGTCACGCCCGACGAAGACGTCCTCGAAGCGGATGTCCGCGGTCGAGGAGGAGTTGAGGCCGAGCTTCTCCTCCTCGCGGGTCACCTCGATCTCGCTGCCGTCGAGGAGGAAGGCGCTGACGCCGCGCGTTCCGGGCTCGTCCGGGTCGGTGCGGGCGAAGACGAGGAACGTGCCGGCGTGGCTGCCGTTCGTGATCCACTGCTTGGCGCCGGTCAGCCGCCAGCCGTCGCCGTCGGCCACCGCGGTCGAGCGCAGGGCGCCGGCATCCGAGCCCGACTCGGGCTCGGTCAGCGCGAACGAGCCGAGCACCTTGCCGGCAGCGAGCTCGGGGACGAACCGCTGCTGCTGCTCCTCGCTGCCGAAGGCGAGGATCGGCAGCGTGACGGCGCTCGTGTGCACGGCGACGGTGACGCCGACGCCGGCATCCGCGCGCGAGAGCTCCTCGAGCACGAGGATGTACGAGAGGAAGTCCGCTCCCGCGCCCCCGAGCTCCTCGGGCACGCAGACGCCCATCAGCCCGAGCTCGCCCAGCTTGGCGAACAACTCGCGCGGGAAGGTGTGCTCGCGGTCCCAGGCCGCCGCGTGCGGGGTGATCTCGGCCTCGGCCACCTCCCGCGCAAGCGCCTGGATCGCGCGCTGCTCGGGGGTCAGCGAGAAGTCCATCGGGCGCGAGTATAGTCGGGCCGATGAGCCGGTCAGCCGTGTTTCTCCTGCTCCTCGCGGCCTTTGCCGCTGCCTTCGGGGGGTGCGGCGGCAGCACGTCGACCGATCCGGCGGCGATCGTCGAGAGCTGGAGCCGGGCAATCAACGGCGGGGACGACGAGGCGGCGGCGGATCTCTTCGCCGACGAGGTCGTCGTGATCCAGGGCGGTCGCCGGGTGGCGGTCGCCGGGCACAGAGAGGCACTCGCCTTCAACGCCGGGCTTCCCTGCGGCGGCAAGATCGTGGAGCAGACCGTCAAGGGCGACGAGGTGACTGCGACCTTCACGCTCGCCGAGCGGCCGGATCACACGTGCGACGGCCCCGGCGAGTCGGCGGTGGCGACGTTCCGGATCAGCGGCGGCAAGATCGTGCTCTGGCACCAACTGCCGACGCCGGCAGCGAGCACGCAGTCGGCATAGCTACCCATACTCGAAGAAGCCGCGCCCGCTCTTGCGGCCGAGCCGGCCCGCGGCGACGTAACTGCGCAGCAGCGGGCACGGCGCGTACTTCTGGTCGCCGAGCCCCGCGTGCAGCACCTCCATGATCGCGACGCAGGTGTCGAGGCCGATCAGGTCGGCGAGCGCAAGCGGCCCGAGCGGGTGCGCGAAGCCGAGCTTCGCGATCGTGTCGATCGCCTCCGCCTCGGCAACGCCTTCCATCAGCGCGTAGGCCGCCTCGTTGATGAACGGCATCAGGATCCGGTTCGAGACGAACCCGGGGAAGTCGTTCGCCTCGGCCGGCACCTTGCCGAGATCGCGTGCGAGCTCCACGATCGCCGCGGCGGTCTCGTCCGAGGTCTGCAGGGCCCGGATCACCTCGACGAGCTGCAGCACCGGCACCGGGTTGAAGAAGTGCATGCCGATCACCCGATCCGGCCGTGACGTGACGGCCGCCAGCGACGTGATCGGGATCGACGAGGTGTTGGAGGCGAGGATCGCGCCGGCCGGAAGCACGGCGTCGGCCGCGCGGAACAGCTCCTGCTTCGCCTCCGCGTCCTCGACGATCGCCTCGATCATCAGGTCGGCCGCGGCGAGCTCGGCCGGTCTCGGCGATCCGCGCGAGGACGTCGTCGGCGGGCGGGCCTCCCTTCGCCTCGAGCTTCTCGAGGCTCTCTGGCGATCCCCGCGAGACCGCGCTCGACGGCGCCCGGGAACGGATCGTGGAGCAGCACCTGCCGTCCCGACGCGGCGACGACCTGGGCGATGCCGGCGCCCATCTGCCCGGCGCCGACGACGAGAACGCGCTCGAAGCTTCACGGCCGGAGACTAGCCTCGGGGTCGCGGCGGCGGACTCGCAGGATCGAGTAGGTCAGCACCCCGCCGAGGATCAGGATCCCGATCAGCAGCTTGATCGCGTTGCCCTTCGGCTTGTCGACCTCGGCGAGCACGCGCCGGGTCGGTGATGCCGCAGCGCGTCGTGAACCAGCCTCCGTCGACCCGGCTGACGAGCAGTCCCGGCCGCCACGTCCCGGCGGGATCACGCTGCCCGCCGTTCGCGGGCCTGCACCGGGATCCGGACGCTCGACGTCGCCGCCGAAGCTCCCCTTCACCTCCTGGTCGACCGTGAAGCGGTAGAGGCGTTGCGGCACCCCCGCGCCGGTGACGGCCGTGGAACCGGTCGAGCGCCCGACGAACACGGCGTCCGCCGCTGCGATGCGCTCCTCGAGCGTGCGTCGAGGGACACGTGTACGCCTGCGCAGGCCCGTCCAGGCGAGCGCAGCGAGTCCCACCGACCAGCGCGGCGCGGATCAGGTCAGACCTCGATCAGGAGGGCGTCGCCCTGGCCGCCGCCCGAGCAGATCGCGGCCAGGCCCAGACCGCCACCCGACGCGGCGCAACTCGTGCACGAGCGTGCCCACGATCCGACCGCCGGAAGCCCCGATCGGGTGCCCGAGCGCGATCGCGCCGCCGTTCACGTTCACGATCTCCTCGTCGACGCCGAGCATGCGCGTCGAGTTGCTCGCGACGGAGGCGAATGCCTCGTTGATCTCGACGCGGGCCACATCGGACGTCGTGCGGCCCGCCTCCGCGAGGGCAAGCGCACCCGCGTTCGCCGGCGTGCGGGCGAGGTAGGCGAAGTCGTCGGCCACGGCGCCGTACCCGACGATCGTCGCGAGCACGTCGAGCCCGCGCGAGCGGGCGAACTCCTCGGAGCAGACGACCACGCACGAGGCGCCGTCGTTCACGCCCGGCGCGTTGCCGGCGGTCGTCGTCCCCTCGGGGTCGAACACCGGCTTCAGGGCCGCGAGCTTCTCGAGCGTCGTGTCGCGGCGGATGCCCTCGTCCTGCTCGAGGTCGCCCGACGGCGACGATCTCCTCGGCGAGCCGGCCGGCATCCTCGCGCGGCAGCGGCGCGCGCCTGCGATCGTGCCGCCCAGGCGTCCTGCGCCTCGCGGGAGATGCCGAGCTCGCGGGCGACGCGCGAAGCCTGCACGACCATGTGGTCGCCGTCGAACGTCGAGGTGAGCCCGTCGAAGACCATGTGGTCGAGCACCTCGCCGTTCCCGAGCCGGTAGCCGAAGCGCGCCTTCGGCAGCAGGTACGGCGCGTTCGACATCGACTCCATCCCGCCCGTCACGACGACGTCGTGCTGGCCGGCGCGGATCATCAGGTCGGCGAGCTCGATCGCCCGGATCGACGAGGCGCACACCTTGTTGATCGTGTCGGCCGGCACCTCCTTCGGGATCCCGGCCCCGATCGCCGCCTGGCGGGCAGGCGCCTGGCCCGACTCCTGCCTGGAGCACCTGGCCCATCACGACGTAGCCGACCTCGGCGGGATCGACTCCCGCGCGCTCGAGCCCCGCTCTGATCGCGATCGCGCCGAGCTCGGTTGCCGGCAGCTTCGCGAGCCCGCCGCCGAGCCGCCCGAAGGGCGTGCGGACGGCGGAGACGATCACTGAGCGGGTCATGGATCCAGCCTAGCGCGCGGGCGCAGAACTCCTGCCCGAGGCTGCCGCGCCCGGACGACAGGCTGAATCCCGTCGCCTGTGGCTCGCACTCAGCGCAGGAAGGAGCTCTCGGCCGTGAGCGAGCGGGCGTACGCCTCGACGAGCGCCGAGGCGGCGTCGACGTCCGAGAGCTGCGCGATCTCGCCCGACGGTGTGCATGTAGCGCAGCGGGATGCAGACCATCCCGCACGCGACACCCGCGCCCGCGGTGAAGATGTCGTCGGCGTCGCTGTAGGTGCTCTGACCCGACTCGATCGCGACCGCGATCCCTGCTGTCGGCCGCCACGGCGAGCAGGCCGTCGCCGACGAGCGGGTTGACGACCGGGCCGCGGAATACGGCGGGGCCTCCGCCGAGCGTCACGTCTCCCCACGGCCTCGATCCCGGGAGCGTCTCCCGCGTAGGTGACCTCGATCACGATCGCGACGTCCGGCGCGAGCTCGCTCGGCCGCGACGCGCGCGCCGCCGTGGGTGCCCGTCTCCTCCTGGCCCGAGACGACGAGCGCGACGTCCCAGAGCGGCGGCTCGGCGGCCAGGCGCCGCAGCGCCTCGAGGCCGGCGAAGATCCCGACCCGGTCGTCGAGCGCGGCCGAGAGCACGCGGCCGTTCGGCAGCGACTCGGGAGCTCCGTCGAGCACGATCGGGTCGCCGGGCCGGACGAGAGCCGCGCGCGTCCTCGCGTCCGCGCGCGCCGATGTCGACCCGAAGCGCCTCCCACGTGACCTCGCCCTCGCGCGGCGCGACGACGAACCCCCGCACCTCGCCCGCCGCCGGTGCTGATCCGGACGCGCTGGCCGAGTGCATCGGCGGGCCGCCAGCCTGCGAGCTTCGCGACCGTGAGCAGTCCGTCGTGACCCACGGCGCGCACCACCATGCCGACCTGGTCGGCATGCGCGAAGAACGCGAGCATGCGTCCTCCCAACGTGCCTCTGACGACTGCAATCGTGGAGCCGAGCACGTCGGTCGAGACCTCTGCGCCGAACGCCGCCGCCTCGCGCCGGACGATCGCATGCACCGCGTCCTCGTAGCCCGACGCGCCGGGAGCGCGGAGCAGCTCGTCGAGGAGAGGCGGGATCGGGTCCATCTCGGTCACGCTACCGGCTTCAGGCGGCAGCCACCTCGGCCAGGTATGCCTCCGCCTTCGCGGGGTCCATGAACCACTCGTAGAAGTCGGGCGGGTTGTCGAAGCCGTTGGCGAACCGGTGCGCGACCGTGGGGAACTGGCCCGCCGCGCCGAGCACCTCGAGGACGTGCGGTGGAGGCGGCAACAGCAGCGCGTTCGTCCAGCCGACCACCTTCTCCGCGTACACCCAGAGCCGCTCGAACGTCTCCTGCATCCAGATCCCGTCGAACGGGCCTTCGCCCCGCTCGAGGATGGACTGCAGGTAGATCGCCGCGCCCTTGGCCGCGTTGTTCGAGCCCTGGCCGGTGATCGGGTCGTTGAGGAGCACGGCGTCGGCCATCCCGAGCACCGGGCGACCGGACGGGAGCAGGCCGACCGGCTTGCGGACGGTCGGTGGGAAACGGCCGGACGAGGATGCCCTGGTCGTCGGTCAGCTCGACGTCGCGGCAGCGCTCTGCCTCCCAGGGCATGAACGTCTCCAGGATCCACTTCGACTTCGCGAGGTGCTCCGCCGGAGTCGAGACATCGCCCCAGCAGTCCATCGGGCCGCCGGGGACGCCTTCGAAGACCATGATCTCGCACGGCGCCGCTCGTCGTCAGGGCCGGGAAGACGAAGTACTCCCCCACGCCCGGGACGATGTTGAAGCAGACGGCCGAGAACTCGGGCCGCGGCGTCATCCCGTGTCACGTAGGTGAGCGCGAGGGCGCGCATCGGCTGGTCGAACTGCGAGCGCTCGGCGTCACGCTCGAAGAACCGCGTGATGTCGCCCTTGCCGGCCGCGACGACGACGAGGTCGCTGTCGGCGGCGTAGCGCTCGAGGTCGTCGATGGCGGCCTCGTGGAAGACGAGCTCGCCGCCGCTCGCGGCGAAGTGCTCCATCCAGCGGGGGAACTTGACGCGCTGGTCGACCGACTGGGCGACGCGGTCGAGCCGGGCGCCCCAGTCGATCGCCTTCGCGCCGGGGATCTCCGGGTGCGGGACCGCGAGCGCGATCCCCTCGACGGGCGGGCACGTGTCGTCCCAGAAGTCGATCCCGAGCGCCCGCTCGTGGTCGAGCGCGGTCGCGAACATGCACTGGCTGGACGTGACGCGCCCGTCGTGGATCTGCTCGGGCGTGCGGTCGGAGACGACCGTCACGTCGTAGCCGTTCTGCACGAGCCCGATGCCGAGCTGGAGCCCGGACTGGCCGCCGCCGATGATCGTGATCTTCGCCATGGGTTCGCTCCTCTTGGGAACGATGTCGGAGAGAGGCGTGAGGGTCTCTCCTCACTCCATCAGCTTGGGAATCGCGGGCACGGCGCCCTCGGGGCCCATCGCCGAGTAGCCGCCGTCGACCGCCCACTCGGCGCCGGTGACGAAGCTCGCGTCGTCGGAGAGCAGGAACGCGACGACGTGCGCGACCTCCTCCGGGTCGCCGACACGGCCGAGCAGGTGGAACGGCGCCGCGACGCGGTCGGTCTTGGCGCGGTCGTCGCCCGTCAGCTCGACCATCACCTTCGACCACGTCCAGCCCGGGCGAGACCGCGTTGACGCGGATCCCGTCGGGCGCGAGATCCATCGCCATGTTGCGCGTCAGCTGCACGATCGCGGCCTTGCTGACCGGGTAGAGCCAGCGGCCCGTCTGCGCGACGTTCGCGGAGATGGAGGCGAAGTTGACGATCGCGCCGTGCCCGCTCGCCGCAGGTGCGGGTGCAGCGCCTGCGCCATCGCGACCGCGCTGACGAGGTTCACGTCGAGCGCCGCGAGCCAGTCGGCGCGCGGCGAGGCGAACCCCTCGTCGAGGTAGGTGCAGGCGAGATTGACGAGCGCATCGATGCCGCCGAAGCGCGCGACGACGTCGTCCACGAGCGCCGCGATCTCGTCGTCGTGCGTGATGTCGGTGCGCCGGAAGAGCGCCCGCTCGCCGAGCTCGGCGGCGAGCGCCTCCCCGGGCCGATCGTCGATGTCCGCGATCGCGACGGACATCCCGTGCCCGTGCAGCTCGCGCACGACGGCCTGCCCGATCAGCGTCGAGCCGCCGGTGACGATCGCCGTCCTGCCTGCCAGGCCCTTCATCGGCTACCTCCGGCGACGAGATGGTTGCAGCACCACTCTACGACCTTCGTGCGCCCGCTGCCGTGCGGTGCTCGCATGGAGCCTCCCCGGCGGAACCGGGCGCCTAGGACCTCGTCAGAACCTCGTACACTCGCGCGAGATGCCCGCCGTCTCCGAGCACATGGCCAGCGACCTGCTCACGGTCGAGGCGTCGACGCCGCTCGTCGAGGCGGCCCGGGAGATGGATCAGCGCAGTGTCGGAGCGGTGCTCGTGCTCGCCGGCGAGCGGCTCGAAGGCGTGTTCACCGAGCGGGACGTGCTCCGCGCGGTGGCCGCGGGCCAGGCCGACAGCGCGTCGTCGGTGACTTCATGACGCGCGACCCCGAGACGATCGAGCCGGACGACACGACCGAGCATGCCGCGGTGCTGATGATCCACGGCGGCTTCCGCCACCTGCCGGTCGTCGACGAGGGGCAGGGTGGTCGGGATCCTCTCGATCCGCGACCTGATGCGATCGGTGCTCGACGACGCCGCGCCGCGCGGCGTCTAGCGCGAGTGCTGCTTGCCTCACACGGTCGCTCCCGGTAGGGTCTCGCCGCATGATCTCTGCACCGTCCTCCACCGTGGTGGCGCCAGGGGCGATGCGGGAGCGTGCGCTAGAGCGCGACGACAACCCCACCTCGCCCACCCAAGGCCTCTGCGGAGGTCTTTTTCGTTTCCGGAGACCGTCACCGACACCGACGACACGATGACCGCCACGATCAACACCGACCTCCTCACCCCGCTCGCGCGCCTACCTGCGCCTCCGTGACGCGGGCCGGCGAGCTTCATCCTCGAGTCGGTCGAGCGCGGCCGGCTGGGGCGGTACTCGTGGATGGGCGCCGGCTCGCGCATCGTCGACTTCGACGAGGCGGCCGAGCTCGGGCTGCCGGTCGTCGGCTACCTCGCCTACGACCACGTCGGCCCGGCTCGAGCCGACGGTGCCGCTGCCCGAGGACGGCCGCGGGTTCCCGGAGAGCCGCCTCGTCGTCTGCGAGACGCTCGTCCGCTTCGACCACGGTGCCGGCATCGCCGAGGTGCTGGCCGGCGACCCGGAGGAGATCGCGGGCCGGCTCGAGGCGGGCATCGCCTGGCGCCGGGAGCCGCGCGGCACGGCGGCGCCGATCCGCCGCTCTCCCGACCGGGCGCGCTACATCGAGATGGTCGAGGACGTGAAGGAGCACATCGTCGCAGGCGACGTGTTCCAGTGCGTGCCGTCGCAGCGGGCGGAGCGGCCGACGTCGGCCTCGCCGCTCGACATCTACCGCGCGCTTCGGCGCGTCAACCCCTCGCCCGTACCTGTTCCTGCTCGAGCTCGACGGGATCGCGCTCGTCGGCTCCTCGCCCGAGCGACTCGTCGCCTGCGAGGACGGCCGCGCGAGCCTCTGCCCGATCGCCGGCACGACCGAGCCGACCGAGGGCGACGTCGAGCGGCTCCTCTCCTCGGAGAAGGACCGCGCCGAGCACGTGATGCTCGTCGACCTCGGCCGCAACGACCTCTCGCGCGTCTGCAAGGCGGGCACCGTGCACGTGGCGCGCGACATGGAGGTGGAGCGGTTCTCGCACGTCTCGCACCTCGTCTCGGAGGTCGTCGGCGAGCTGCGCGACGGGATCACGCCGTTCGAGGTGCTCCGCGCCTGCTTCCCGGCGGGCACCGTCAGCGGCGCTCCCAAGGTGCGCGCGATGCAGCTCATCTCCGAGCTCGAGGGCTTCCGCCGCGGCCCGTACGGCGGCGCCGTGCTGTACTCCCTCCCGGATGGGACGATGGACGCCTGCATCGCGTTGCGCACGATGGTGATCGCCGACGGCGTCGCCTACCTCCAGGCCGGCGCCGGCGTCGTCGCCGACTCGGACCCGGCGGCCGAGCACGAGGAGTGCCTGAAGAAGCTCGCCGCGCTCGAGGCTGCGATCGACCTCGCGGAGGAGGAGTTCGCGCCGTGAGGGTCTTGATGATCGACAACTACGACTCGTTCACCTACAACCTCGTGCACCTGTTCGAGGAGCTCGGGGCGGAGGTCGTGACGGTGCGGAACGACGCGATCACCGTGGACGAGGCACGCGCGGGCGGGTTCGACCGGCTCGTCGTCTCCCCCGGTCCCGGCCGGCCCGAGAGCGCCGGCGTCTCGGTCGAGCTGATCCGGGCGCTCGGCCCGACCGATGCCGACGCTCGGCGTCTGCCTCGGGCATCAGGCGATCGTCGAGGCGTTCGGCGGCACGGTCGGCCAGGCGAAGGCGCTCCTGCACGGCAAGGCGAGCACGATCACCCACGACGGCCTCGGCGTCTACGAGGGCCTGCCGGCCGACGTCGAGGTCGGCCGCTACCACTCGCTCGCCGCGACTCGCGTGCCGGCCGAGCTGACGCGTCACCTCGCACACGACGGACGGCGAGGTGATGGGCGTGCGCCACCGCGAGCTGCCGATCGAGGGAGTCCAGTTCCACCCGGAGAGCGTGCTCACGCCGCTCGGGCCGGCGATGGCGAGGAACTTCCTCCGGTGATCGTCGGCCCCGCGATCCAGCTGCTGCTCGACGGGCACCACCTCTCGCGGGAGGACGCGCACGAGCTGATGGGCTCGATCATGGACGGCGAGGCGACGCCCGCTCAGATCGCCGGCTTCCTCGTCGCGCTGCGGACGAAGGGCGAGACGGCGGACGAGATCGCCGGCTTCGCCGCGGCGATGCGCGAGCACGTGATTCCCGTTACGCCGACGCGCACGCCGGTCGTCGACATCGTCGGCACCGGCGGCGACGGCGCGCGCACGTTCAACATCTCCACCGCGGCCGCGCTCGTGGCCGCGGCAGCCGGTGCAGCCGTCGCGAAGCACGGCAACCGCGCCGCGAGCTCGGCCGCGGGCTCGGCCGACGTGCTCGAGGAGCTCGGCATCGCCCTCGAGCTGCCTCCCGAGCGGATCGCGCTCTCGATCGACGAGCTCGGCTTCGGCTTCATGTTCGCCCGCGCCCACCACCCGGCGATGCGCTTCGTCGCGCCGGTGCGCGAGGAGATCGGCATCCGCACCGTCTTCAACGTCCTCGGCCCGCTGGCGAATCCCGCCGGCGCCTGCGACGGCGTCTTCGGCGTCTACTCGGCCGAGCTTGCGCCGACCTACGCCGAGGCGCTCGCCGAGCTCGGTGCACGCCGCGCGTTCGTCGTGCACGGGGAGGGCGGCCTCGACGAGCTGTCACCGTTCGGCCCGAGCCTCGTCGTCGAAGTCGTCGACGGCGACGTCCGCGAGTGGGAGCTCGACCCGCGCGACCTCGGCATCGAGCCCGACGACCCCGACGCGCTGCGCGGCGGCTCGGCGGCCGAGAACGCGGCGATCATCCGCGCCGTGCTCACCGGCGAGCCGGGCCCGCGGCGCGACGCCGTGCTGCTGAACGCTGCGGCGCGCTCGTCGCAGCCGGGCTCGCCGACGATTCGTCGAGG
>CAWEPG010000004.1:0-149439 GCA_963810905.1 uncultured Acidimicrobiia bacterium
GCCGACCTCCATGAGGATCCTGAGTGTGTCGCTGAGCCCTTCAAACACGCGCGCCCCCAGGATCTTCTGATCGGGAAGTGCGAGCAGACCCGGACGCAATGTCAATAGATGGCCGGCAAGGTTTCCGCTGTCCACCGTCGAGATATATACGGGGGACAGCGGCTTGAGAGACAGCGTGTCGTACCAGTTGTAGAAGTGGCCTCGGTGCCGTTCTAAGGATTCCATCGTATGGAGTGAATTCGCCGTGCGCTCGACAAGCTGTCCGGCCGAAATGTAGCCGAAGTCGTAAGCGGCCAAATTTGCAAGCAGCGCAAGTCCTATATTGGTCGGCGAGGTGCGATGCCCCACCACAGGAGCGGAATGCTCTTGAAAACTGTCAGGCGGCAGCCAATGATCTTCCGGGCCGACGAAAGTCTCAAAGAACGCCCAAGTCTTTCGGGAAAGGTTGCGAAGAAAGAGGGTCTGGTCAGCCGTCAGTATTGCTTCACGGCGATATAGCGGCTGGCTAATCCACCAGGCGATAACGGGGGACACAAACCAGAGAGCCAGGACGGGCCAAGCGACAGCTAACGCGGCCGGCCTTGAAATCGTCAGATAGATCACCGCGGCAAGTGCAAGAAGAGGGCCAATCCACATTGTTCGACCAAAGGAGACGAGATCTCGGCGGCTATTGCGATCCTGGTTGCCCGACGGATTCCATTCCAGAAGTCGTTTGCGTGTGATCAGCATCCGCCCGGCCGTGCGCACAATCGCATCCAGGCTGAATAACGCTTCGTAGGGGAGGCACATGAGCGCAAACATTGCTTGAGTGAAGTGCCGGCCCGCCGAGTGCGCTGCAGCCGCAAGATGCTGGTCCAGTAACAAATCATCCGGCTTCTGAAACAGATCCAGGATGAAAGCAAGCAAAGGGGGAACCAGGAGGATCCCGATCGCTGATAGAGTCCAAACCCAGGATGGCGACAAGACAGTCCAACTGAGCAGCAACAGCAGAGTCAACGCCGATGGGGTGAGACTGCGGCGAAGGTTGTCGAAAATCTTCCATAGGGACAGTCCAGAGAGCGGATTCTTCCGATAAGATGCGTCGGGGCTGGGAACGCGCGGCAGCAACCAGCGCGCAATCTGCCAATCCCCGCGAATCCAGCGATGTCGACGGTTCACGTCCTCATTGTAGCGAGCGGGATATTCCTCATATAACTGCACATCGCTCAACAACCCTGCCCGTGCGTAACAGCCTTCCAGAAGATCGTGGCTGAGGATACGGTTCTCCGGAAAGCGTCCATTGAGTGCCCGCTCGAACGCATCCACCTCATAAATCCCTTTGCCAATGAAGGCGCCTTCACCGAACAGGTCTTGGTAAACATCGGAGATGGCGCGCGTATAGGGGTCAATGCCTGGCTCACTCCCGAAGAGTCGTGCAAATCTCGATCGGTTTGTGCTGGGCAGACTCACAGCCACGCGTGGCTGAAGGATGCCGTAGCCTTCACAGACGCGCTGCTTCTGTTCGTCGTACCGAGCACGATTCAGCGGGTGCGCCATCGCTCCCACAAACTGCCGCGCGGAGTCGCGGGGGAGTTGCGTATCCGTGTCCAGGGTGATGACGTACTTCACGTTCGACAAGACTGCAGACTTGCCCACGACGAGGGAAAAACACTCCTGAGAGCCGCCTCGCAATAACGAATTTAATTCCGCAAGCTTCCCTCGCTTCCGCTCATAACCCATCCACAGACGCTCTTGAGGATTCCAACGGCGCGGGCGATGGAAAAGGAAAAAGGTGTCGCCTTTTGTGTTCCGGTACTTTTCATTCAGCTCTTCGATCCTGGATTGGGCCAGCCGCAACAGCGGTTGATCCTCTGGAAGCGTTTCTTCGGGCGCGTCTGGAAAATCAGTCAAAAGGCTAAAGTACAGATTTTCGTCCCGATTTGCCAAAAACCGGACTTCCAGCGCCTCGACCAGATCCTCGACATTCTGAGAGCTGCCGAGAAGTGTCGGGACCACGACCAGCGTGCACGATTCCCGCGGAATCCCTTTGGAAAAATCCATTCGCGGCAGCAAGTGAGGCCTTGCCAGCAAAGTCGCCAGCCAATTAGTCAGCGCCACGGCGAGCTGACTTGCGCACAGTAGCAAGAGGATGCCAACCAACGCGAGTAGCCCATCCGACAACCCACTGGCACGCGTTTTCGTCATTAGGCCCACGGTGAAAATACCCGTAATCAGCGTGATCGTCCCAAGATAAAGGAGCAGAGGAGACTGACTGCTGATTCGCTGGAGAGTCCGGAAGGCAGATTGGGGCAACTCCGCGGCTAGTTCGAGCTGCGTTAATCCCTTATCGATCAGGTAGAACCCAACATGTGCCGTGCGATCGTCGCTGTCTTTCTTGGCCGCAGTCTCCCGCGCCAGCTGAATCGCGCTGTTCGCCACCTCGCTCTCGGAATGCCGGCTGCTCTTCGCTATCTTTTCCACGACATGACGGTAGCGGTCACGGGTGGCAAAATCCATCTTGCCGTAAGTTCCGCCAGGATCCTCATGCAGAATTTCCTCGACGACGCTCATGGTCTCGACGAACTTGCGCCAGTCCATCGCCCCCAGAAATCGGAGGCTGCCGATGCTGTTGCTGATGGATACCTGGTCGGCGGCCTGTTGTTGGTTTTCCGACTGCACCAACTGTTCAATCGTCTGGCCAGACTCGGAGAGTCGCTGCTCAATCCAGGTGAGCGGCAATGCTAAAGCGGGGCTCTGTCCCTGCAACCGGCGCGCAAATTCCGCGACAAACGAACTGACCATCGGGGGGTTCGACCGAGCCATGTCCGCGATCACCAGAATGAGGCTCTTCGGGTCCTTCTCGGCGATCTCCGTCATCTGGTCCGCCCAGTAGTCGGCGTGGTTTCGGTCGGTCCTGTCGGCGGCCACCCGGGCTCCAACGCGCCGGAGATTCTCGATCAGCGCCAGGCGCAGCATGATCGGAATGGCCCACAATTCGCTTAAATTCAGGGAGGTTACTGTTTGGTAGGCTGTGACGAAACTGCTGAGAGTTTCCGGATCAACCCGTCCATCGCCATGTGAGATCGTCTCTAGAGCGATGTCATAGACCCGCGGAAGTCCTGCCGAGAGACCGTTCAGCAAGCGAGGCAGCTCCCGGCTGTAACCTTTTGGAAAGTGTCTCTTGGCCGTGTGAATCTGTTCTTCGATCAGATAGAAGTTATCGAGCAGCCATTCCCCTGCCGGCGCAATCCGGCGGTTTGCCTTAACCGCCGTCGTCAATAGATTGCAGACTTTAATCAAGACGCTTTCATTCTCAGCCAGCCGCGTCAGAAGACGGTCTGGAGTACGTTCCAAACTCAGCTTGTGCGAGCCCGCCAGGATCTTGCCATGCTGCTCCATCTGAAGGGTGCTGAAAAGTTCCGACCGTAGCGGTGGCTCGTCGCCGATGTATTTCTGTGACAAGCCGTTTCTTTGATGGCTCATCTTCAGGCGGAGCAAGTTCTCGATAATTGTTTTGTTACTCACCTTCAAGTTTGGGGTCTCCTTCTTTGATTTGAGGTCTGAACGAACCAGAGCTCAATCAGTTTGGCAGCTTTGGAGTGCTTCTCTTGTTCAGGGCAATGAACACAGATCCTATCTTTTTGATCTTCAAAAGGCGAGAGTGTGAGCCTGAGGTTCTGGCAGGACGGTTGGCCGAGAGTTGAGGCACAGTTTTGCCACTGTAGATTACCCTAGCCAGAATAACATAAAACCGAACAGCCGGAATCGAGCATCCCTTCACGCCAAGAGCATACCCTTCCACTGGGTGAATAGATATCAGTCTTTGGGATGAATTGCGGGTTAGTTCTAGCGACAAGTCGGTCGATTTATACGGGTCCGATTCTGTCAGAAGATCATTTTGTAAGACGGGGGATCTTCAAGCAGCAAACTCAAGGAAATATTGCTCACTCTGGTGAGGCAGGGTGGTGGCGGCAGGGTTGGCTCTAGCTCAGTCCGTTGCGAAAAGGATCAACTTGAGTCACTGTGGGCGTCGGCCATGCTTTTCTCCACCAGCAAGAAATGATTCTTAACGTGATGTTCGCATGATACGTCAAGAACCACCCAAGCTGAAATTAGAAGAGAAATGTTCCCAGGGATAAAGGCTCGATTCTTTGGGATGAGGAACTTATTGTCACATCAGAACAACATTATTCGGATTGGCTTTTCCCTTGAGTATTATGGGCATAGCTCGCTACTTGTAGGCGGGTGTGCAATGCCATCTTTTCCAGAATGTTGTGCACATGGCTCTTCACGGTGTAGGTGGCAATGTTGAGGCGCAGGGCAATTTCTTTATTGCTCAGGCCTTCCGCAATCAGGTCAACGACTTCACGTTCCCGCTTCGTCATCCGCACGGCTCCGATCAGGTCAACCTTACCCTGCTCGACTACCTGCTCGACAATTTGGGAAAAGAGCGATCCGGTCAAGGAGGGTGGAAGAACTTTGGCTCCTGCCGCTACCGATCTTATGGTCTCCAGAAAATCCTCAAAGGTGGCGTCTTTGAGGAGAAAGCCGGAAGCCCCTTCACGTACGAATGCGACGATATCCGCCTGCACAGGGAGGAGATCCATCACGATCACTTTGACCTCGGGCGACGCCTCCCTCACGCATTCCACTAAGCGCAGACTATTTTGACCCCTCAATCCCAGATCTAACAGAACGATCTGCGGTTTTAATTCTTGCGTGGCTCTAAGCACCGCCTCTCTACCATTCCCAAAGGCAGCCACCACTTTGATGTCGGGCTGTTCATTGAGCATGGCGGTCAGACCTTCGCGCAGAAGACGGTTGTCTTCGACAAGAATCAATTGGATCTTAGCCACGGGATATCTCCACCATAAACAAAGGAACAATTTTATAGCACACACCACTGCCCCATTTCAACATCACCCTTACATTGTCAGGTAGTAAAAGCAGCGGATGAGTGATCTGGTTTATTGAGGCATCCTCCGCACTGTTCGGGGGGGAAAGCCGCTTTGGAACTATGGCGATGGAAGGACAAGGTCGCATTTAGAACCAAATTGGCTTCACAAACCAGCGAATTCTACCCTCTGCTTATTGATCAAAGAATGGCGAACGGATCACCAAGGGTATGCTGATTGAAATTGGACTTATGTGCTTCGCGGAAATGGTGTCGGCTGGTCACGCTAAGGCAGCCTCTCAATAAACTCTGACTGAGGCGGGAATAGGAACATCTTTGCAGGTAAGAATTTCTTGAGTGTTTTTAGCTTTTTGGTCAATGTCCTCGCCCGTCTTGACCAAGATTGGCGAAAATCTTCGTGTCTCTAGTGTGAATATTTACCCTTTAATATGGAAAGGGAGCTAGTTCCTTTAGCGCATCTTGCGGGGTGTCTTGAAGCCGGTTGTTAAGCGACGGGTTCCAAACCTAGTCATGGATGCATGATTCTCACGATCAATGAGAGCTTTTTCCATTATTATCCTCGCTTCCAGGAAAAGGGATGTTTTGTGCATTAACTTATTTTGGTTAAGTTTTCTTATTTACATATTGACAAATTAATATAATTAATCTATTGTGGTTAACTATATGAGCCATTCCAGTCACCTCAAGGATCCTGGAACTAAGTCTGGTTAACTGAAATCTCACCTTAGACGACAACCCAAGGAGGTTGCGATGAAAGTTAGACCCCTGCATGATCGCATTCTGCTCAAGCGGATCGAAGAGAAGGAAAGCGTTAAGGGTGGAATCATTATTCCCGACACCGCCAAAGAGAAGCCGCAGGAAGCTGTGGTGGTAGCCGTTGGAAATGGCAAGATTTTGGAAAATGGAACCAAACTGACATTGGAAGTGAAAGAGGGCGATCACGTTCTCTTTGGGAAGTACTCCGGATCCGAGATCAAAGTTGACGGAGAAGAATACCTCATCGTTCGTGAAGACGATGTCTTGGGAATTTTGGCCGAGTCGGCCAAATCAAAAGCTTCCAAGTAATTTTTCCATTACATGAACTGTAACTCACTCATTTATTCCAGGAGGTTTAAATGGCAAAGCAAATTATTCATGGAGAACAATCCCGACAGGCCATCCTCAGGGGCGTTAATCAATTGGCGGATGCCGTGAAAATCACCCTGGGACCCAAGGGCCGGAATGTAGTCATCGACAAAAAGTTTGGTTCTCCCACCATCACCAAAGACGGCGTGACGGTGGCAAAGGAAATTGAATTAAAGGATGCGCTGGAGAACACGGGCGCTCAGATGGTGCGTGAAGTGGCTTCCAAGACCAGCGATGTGGCCGGTGATGGCACCACCACAGCCACAGTTCTGGCCCAGGCCATTTTCCGGGAAGGCGTCAAGACCGTTGCCGCTGGAGCCAATCCGATGGCCTTGAAGCGCGGGATCGAGCGTGCCGTTGAACTGATCGTGGAAGAGATCAAGAAAGTGGCCAAGCCAGTCAAAGGAGACATGATTGCCCAGGTGGGCACCATATCGGCCAACGGCGATGCGACCATTGGCAACATTATCTCCGAAGCCATGAAGAAGGTTGGCAAGGACGGAGTCATCACGGTAGAAGAAGCCAAGACCATTGATACGACGCTTGAAGTCGTGGAGGGTATGCAGTTCGACCGCGGTTATCTGTCTCCTTACTTCGTGACGGATCCGGAGCGAATGGAGACGGTCCTGGAGAACGCCGTTTATCCTGCTGCACGAGAAGAAAATCAGCTCCATGAAGGATCTGCTTCCCTTGCTCGAACAGATTGCCAAGACGGGGAAGCCGTTTCTCATTGTGGCTGAAGAAGTGGAAGGCGAGGCTCTCGCAACCCTGGTCGTCAACAAACTGCGGGGCACTCTGAATTGCGCCGCTGTCAAGGCTCCTGGCTTCGGAGATCGCCGCAAAGCCATGTTGGAGGACATTGCCATTCTGACCGGTGGCAAAGTGATCAGTGAAGACCTGGGAATCAAGCTCGAGACTGTTCAATTGGCTGACCTGGGCCGCGCCAAGAAGATCACGGTGGACAAAGATAACACGACGATTGTTGAAGGTGCCGGCAAACCGGCCGACATTCAAGGCCGCGTGAAACAGTTGCGCACTCAAGTGGAGGAAACGACTTCCGACTATGACCGCGAAAAGCTGCAGGAACGACTGGCCAAGCTGGTCGGCGGCGTGGCGATCATTAAAGTGGGAGCCGCCACCGAAACAGAAATGAAGGAGAAAAAGGCCCGCGTGGAAGATGCCATGCATGCCACCCGTGCCGCCATCGAGGAAGGCGTTGTTCCTGGCGGCGGTGTCACTTTCATTCGTGCCAGCAGCGTACTGGAGAAGCTGAAGCTGGAAGAGGATGAGCAGATTGGCGTGAACATCGTTCGTCGCGCTCTGGAAGAGCCTCTCCGTCAGATTGCTCAGAATGCCGGAGTCGAAGGTGCTGTGGTGATTTCCCGGGTTCGTGCAGAAAAGGGGGAGAACTATGGCTACAATGCCGAGACCGACACCTATGGGGACCTGGTGAAGGATGGCGTCATTGATCCGGCCAAGGTGACTCGCATCGCCTTGCAGAATGCCGCATCCATTGCGGGATTGATGCTGACGACCGAAGCCATCGTTGCTGAACTTCCGGAAGAGGAGAAAGCTGCTGCGAGTGCCTCATGCCGGCGGCATGGGCGGCGGAATGTACTAATTCCCAGTCCGGGCATTTCAAGAGAGTACTCTTCAAGACCGCTTGCAATTTAAGCGGTCTTTTTTTTGATTTGTGGAACTAAAGACTGAAGTGATTTGCCTGATATTTTGGAGTTGAGAGAGTGGGTGTCCATCAAACACAAAGATTGGGGCCCCTTTGACAATCACACTTTGAAATCTTATGTATAGCTTACCTGTATTGAGATCTAGTTTCGTTTATTAGAAAAAGGAGACATGATGTTTACATTAGTTCGCGGAACCCCCAGAAATGAATTTGCCTCGTTGGATTGCAGATTAGAGGACATGCTTGCTTCGTTTTTCAATGATCAAGATTTGGCGACACCAAGGTTGAATCAGTTTGATTACCCCTCTGATACGGAGGTTTTCAGTAAGGACAACTACTTAGTTTATCGGGTCGCTTTGCCAGGGATCGATCAGAAGGATATCGATCTATCTGTCGAAAACAATGTTTTGAAGGTCAAAGCCGAACGAAAAGCGCCCAGCGAAGTAAAGGAGAATGACTGGTACGTGAAAGGCTTTCACTATGGCCATTTCGAGCGGTCATGGACTCTACCCAAGGAGTTCAACCCAGACGAGGTGTCTGCCGAATTCAAAAACGGAGTATTGGAAATCCGCGTTCCACATGCCAAGGCGGCAATTTCCAAGAAGATTGAGGTAAAGCAGTTGGAGAGTGCTGCAGCTTAAGAAACACTCTTTAATCGCAAAACAAAAAGGCCAGCGCTCGTAAGCTGGCCTTTTTTGTTGTGTGCCGAGCATGTTCGACAGCTCGAAGGTGAAAGTCCTTTTGACAACCTGATGGAGGTGAAGTCATAGCGAAGCGCAAGGGCGTTCTGGCGACGGAGGGTCTGAAAGAAGCGTGGAGCAAACGTACGAACCGATGAACAAGAACCGGATAGGAGGCATACGGTGCCGGACGAGCGGGCAACTGATCGCGAAGTCCATATCCATCAAGGGCACTGGTTGTAAATCCGGCGGTTGCGTGCGGAAGGCGGTCGAACTTACCTCGGGAGATCTGCGGTTTGTTGTGAAATCACAACTGAGGAACGAGCAATCGGTCCTGACCGGACGGCAGAAGTCAGCAGAGGGCGTAGTAGTTACGCAAGTGACGAAGGCCCAAACGGTCCCCGAAAAAGGGGTTGATGGGAGTGGCAAGTAAGCGGCGCGACTCATGAGCGACAAGCGGCAGAAGAACCAGCTAGTGTTGGCCTTCCTGGACGAGAGTAGGAGTGAAGCTCCGAGGGTATCCGGGGAAGGGACCGAATCGCTTGCGGGGAAGCGCGGGACAGAAAGCCCGGCCATTGACGAACAATTGATGGAGGAAGTCTGCGAGCGGGAAAACTGCAAGCAGGCATTGGCGCGAGTCAAGGCCAACAAAGGGACTGCTGGCATGGATGGGATGACCGTCCAGCAGTTGCCAGAGTACCTGAAGCAGCACTGGCCAGCAATCCGGGAACAGTTGTTGAGTGGAACCTATAAGCCGCAGCCGGTGAAGCGGGTGGAGATCCCCAAGCCGGACGGAGGGGTGCGAAAGCTTGGCATCCCGACGGTGCTGGATCGATTCATCCAACAGGCGGTCATGCAGGTGCTGCAACGCAGGTGGGACCGGACATTTTCTGAACATAGCTACGGGTTTCGTCCTGGGCGGTCGGCGCATCAGGCGGTGGAGCAGGCGCAGCAGTATATCGCCGAAGGCTATCGCTGGGTGGTAGATCTGGATTTGGAGAAGTTCTTCGACCGGGTAAACCATGACAGACTGATGGCAAAGATCACCGAAAGGGTCGGCGACAAGCGCATGCTGAAGTTGATCCGGACGTTCCTTAGGGCTGGAGTTCTGGAAGATGGGTTGGTCAATCCGGTGGATGAGGGAACCCCGCAAGGAGGTCCTTTATCCCCATTGCTCAGCAACATTGTGCTCGACGAGTTGGACCGGGAGTTGGAGCGGCGCGGGCTCCGGTTTGCGCGGTATGCGGACGACAGTAATATTTACGTTCGCAGCAAGCGGGCCGGGGAACGGGTGATGGAGAGCCTGAAGCGCTTCCTCATAACGAAGCTCAAGCTCAAGGTGAACGAACTCAAGAGTGCGGTGGCGCGGCCATGGGAGAGGAAGTTTCTGGGATTCAGCTTTACGAGGGGGTTGACGCCGAAGAGGCGGATAGCGCCGAAAGCGGTAGACCGATTCAAGAAGCGGGTCCGGGAACAGACGAGCCGGACCGCAGGCGTGAGCATCGAACGAATGGCTGAGGAGTTGACCCGGTATCTGCGGGGTTGGCTTGGTTATTTCGGGAAGTGTCAGACGCCTTCGGTGTTGGAGGGTCTGGAGCAGTGGTTCCGGCGCAGGTTACGATCTGCGATCTGGAAGCAGTGGAAGAGGGGTTCGACGAGGTTTGCCGAACTTCGCCAGCGGGGCGTGAACCACGACTTGGCCGCGAAAACGGCGGGGAGTGGACACGGGCCGTGGAGAATGGCGGACTCGCCCGGGCTTCATATCGCACTGCCCACTGCCTATTTCGATTCGCTTGGGATTCCTCGGTTGATTGATCGTTTGTGACTTAACCCGCCGAACCGCCGGATGCGGACCCGCATGTCCGGTGGTGTGGGAGGGGTAGAGCTGTGAGGCTCTCCCCTATCCCGATGGTTGCTTGGGTCGTTTTGAAGCTGAAGCTCGGGGTTGGACCAAGATCCTGCGATCACTGGATCTTCAAATGGTGGTTCCGTCTGGAATGATCGCGTTTTGGGGAATGACGACAATATTGTCCCGTACGCAGAAATTCTCTCCATCCGAATCCGCGCGTTTCTCAGCATTGCCAATGACGACGTTGTTTCCGATTCGCACGTTCGTATCGATGATCGCATTGGTGATTGTGGCATGATCGCCGATGCCAATATTGGGAATGTGATGGTGCGTATTTTCCTGGATCTGTTCCAGCGTTTCATAAAAGTCCGCTCCCATGATGTAGGAATGATCAATTGTCGTTTCATAACCAATGCGGCTGCGGACGCCAATGACAGAGTTTCTAATGTCAGAGCCGTCAAGAAAGCTGCCTTCTGAAATGACACTTTGCTGCAAATGACAGTCATGCATTTTCGAACCCGGTAAGAACCGGGCCTGCGTATAAATAGGGTGGGATTCCTGGTAAAAGTTGAATTGAGGCAAGGTTTCAGTCAGATCCAGATTGGCTTCATAAAACGAGCGAATATGTCCCGATGTCGGCCCAATAGCCCGAGAACGGATAACTCATGACTCGGTACTGGCTGATTGCATCCGGAATAATGTTTGCTCCAAAATCGTGCTTACAGGTTGCACCGAGGATTTTTATCAAAAGCTCCTTCCTGAAAACATAAATCCCCATGGAAGCCAGGTAGGGTTTATCTTCGCGGAATCGACCGACTGCGAATGGCACGGTGATTTTGCTTTCCAGTTGATCCAGATATTCGATCGGCGGCTTTTCGTGGAAAAGAACAATCTGGCTCATTTCATTTACTTTCATGATTCCGAAGCGTGAAGCTTGCGCGGCACAGACCGGGATGGTTGAAACGGTGATGTCCGCCTTACTCTCCACATGAAAATCCAAGATTTCGCGATAATCCATCTGGTAAAGCTGGTCTCCAGACAAAATCAATACATGCGAGACAGCAATCTCTTCGAGATGTTGAATACTCTGTCGCACGGAGTCTGCATTCCCTTGAAACCAGTCTGGATTTTCGAGGGTTTGCTCGGCAGCCAGGACGTTGATAAACCCTTGGGAGAACTGGTCAAAGCGGTACGTCCGGGCAATATGTTGGTTGAGAGAAGCGGAATTGAATTGGGTCATCACAAATACTTTGCGAATGTCGGAATTGATGCAGTTGCTGAGAGGGATATCCACAATGCAATACTTGCCAGCCATGGGTACGGCCGGTTTGGAGCGATATTTGGTTAAGGGAAACAAGCGCTCCCCTCTCCCGCCACCCAAGATAATCCCTAGCACATTACTGGAATTGACACCCATGAAGTTCCTCACTGCCATTCAAGTTCTGTCTCTTAGTCCCTTGATATGATGAAATGCTAAGGCTTCCCCAAGCGGGCTGAAAAAAACGCTCAGAGGAAGTGGAAAAATTCTAACTTCTTGCAGCGTGGAGCAAGATTGATCTGAGGTCAAATCCAGGACCGTTTGAATGGGGGAAGAATTTGTTCTTGAGGTGAATTCTTCTTGGGATGCTTTCCCTGCGGTGCCCGCTTGCGGCATGAAGAGGGCAGAGAGCTAGGCGTCGAGAAAAACAATTTCAGAAATTTTCTTCCACGGAATAAATTGCCTGCACTTCTTAACAGCCGGGTTTCTATTCACAATCAGAAAGTCCGCACTGGAAATATCCAAAGTGTCGCTCGATCGACCCACGGCCGGTTCCATTTTGGATAGCTGGCGAGGAGGGACCAAATATTTGATGCCGAAGTGAATCTCGACAGCGCTATTCTTCTTTTCGTTCAATACATAAATCGATGCATTTCCATCAAGCTTGAGTAGCAGCATTTTTTCTTTGATGATTCTTTCCCATGTTGCCTTTTCCAGCCCGTCATTTTTTTCGCTCATGATCTCATCTCTTTCTCAACTCTCAGTAATCTTCCCGATGTTTGTCCGGGCTCTTGACTTCTTGTAGATACCTTCATCCGACTCATCCAACAGGCCGCCAAAAGTCATCTTGCCTCCATAGGGAATAAGACTTCTTCGATTTAAGTCACTCGTTGGTGCAATAGGACCTGTCCTAATGATCCAGCCAAGCAGCTTGACTAGAAACGCAAAGAGGCTTTCTTCTCTTTGCTGGGCGCCGTTTGGATTGGCTCTATTCTTTTAGTTTCCAAGCTCAACACTTTTTGAGATTCTCGATCCCGCTCGCGCTGAGAAGCCCTTTTCTTCCGTTCTCGATTAAACCTGGCTTTATCGCCATTTTTTTGCGACACAGTTCCCTCCCTTGTAATCATCTTTGTGAAAGATGAGGCAACCGCCAAGTCGGCTTTGTCCCGTTATGCCGCAGCGGGGGCCGGGTAGCTTGCAGCGCCTCGAACCGTTCCCATCCAGGCGGCCGCTTCTGAGCGTTCCGCTTCGGTGGGCGGATAAATCAGTACCAGACCATCATGGCAGGCATCGGCAGACCGGAGATACTGATCCTGGTTTTTCATAATGAAGCCAAGGGCCTCGGCCAACTGCTCAGAGTAGTGTCGGTCCCTGAATCGTATCCCACTGGGATGAGCTGAAGATGTGCATGTCCAGTAGTCGCAGATCAGATTTTGATAACCGCCCTCTCGAACCGACCACACGCTTGCGTAATCCAGGAAGGCTCCTGGTTCGCAGTTGTATTCAACACGCATCAAGCCCCCCATGTTCGTTTTCTCCAGCTCTTCCCAAGCGAGTACCACTGCAAATTGAAAGGCTGTATCTAATTTCATGTGGAACCTCCTTCCCTAACCAATCATTGCGCTGCGCCAAAAGCAACCGCCATCCAGAGGCTTTGCGCTGGATCTGCTTCAAGAGCTTGTTTCGGGCGCGCGGCAACAACGACTTCGTTGATATGGTATTTCACGTCGTGTGAAACCATTGTGTATTGGCCGAGGATCCGCACAGTAGCCGTGGCTTCCAAAGCTGTCTGCAGCCACATTCCACTGACGTCTTCGTAGCGAAGCGCAATACGCACGTCCCGCAGCCACCACGAGAGGGTTTTCGCCGGCTCACCCTCGGTCCGGCGAATCAGGTAGGTCTTAGCATCCACCCAAATGTTCCCGCGCAGCAGATGCCTGTCTTTGCGCCTGGGAGCCAATTCGAGCACGTAGCAGCGTTGGCCACTGGCTTCTTCTTCACGCAAGAACCGGAAATTATAGTTGTCCGGTGAGATATCGGTTGAGCTGAAGTCCTTTGCAATTTCCGCTTCGCTTGCCAGCATTCGGCGAACAATCAATTCTCCCAATCCCATGCCGCTCGTTTGCTGGATGGAGTACTCTTTGGAGTTCGGGGGAATAAATCTGACATCGGCCACGACCTGGGCCCGAGTTTTGTCTTTCTCGGTGTCCGACAACTTGTAGTCACGCGTGACGACGTAAGAACGAAAGCGAGATTGGTTTTCATTCCGAGCCTGGGCCATACGGGCGATGATGGTTTCCAAGGCTGGAATTGGACTAGAAGTCTGCGCCGATGCGTATTCCACTGCCGTGGTGAGAGAGAGAAAAAGCATCCCCCAAACCTGGATAGCCAGGCGCGAAAAACTCCACCTCACTTCCTGGATTTTGGGATTCAATCCACGCCTTTCAGAGATTGGGAAGTTGAATTTCTCTTCCATTAGCTTCTCCGCTCTAAGTGTGCTGGCTCTCGGGGCCACCGCATTGCCGGCTTACAGAGACTCGCTTCCGGGTACTCGGTTCGTTATCGATGGCATCGAGAGAATCGGTTGCCTCTTTAACGCCCACAAGGAGATCATGAAGGTCATCAGGCAAACCCAATCCAACCAGAGAAGTGTCTTACGAGACAGTACCAGAGGCACGACGGGATTGAAAAGTACGGCAATAGTTAGGAATCCGGTTGCCCACATGTACTTGCCAACGCGAACCGCCTGCGTGAGGACTAAAAGGGCAGAGACACAAACAAGCAATTCCAACAATACTTGGTAGGGCGTGGCAAGGCGTAACCCCGCCAGAAGCAACACCGCGCTGGAGACCCACTTCATGATATTCGTCAGCATCATTAACCTCTTTTTCTTCTCTATTTACATCCCTCATGGATGTTGCAGGACATGGTAGAGGGCCGGTATGGCCGTTACCCACCAAACGTAAAGGAACCAATCCGGTTCAAACTCCGACGCGAGCAGCTATCTTGTGGAAGGTCGAGTTCGAGACTTCATAAGTTTGAACCCGAGGTGTCCCCTCAATCACGTTCGCCAGGACTTTCAACACATCTTTATAAAGACCGCGGTTGTAGATATCCGCCTGGTCTTTTTCATCCCACAAGCTGATTCCCACCGCCTCCGCTCCACCTGGGACAATAAAGGTAATCTCATCTTGGAAGCCGTTCTGTTTACGAAGCATGGGTAGAACTTGTTTCTCGATAGTGTGGGTAAATTCCGCAACGCTATTGGGTTTCAGACTCAGGTTAACTGTCCGAGCAAACATGGCAACCTCCTTAGGTTATTGTCTAAGAGGTATGATTTCAGATAACCTGACTTAGTTCAGATAATCTGGAGAGTGAATAGATGGTCTCACCTAATTAACT
Source organism: uncultured Acidimicrobiia bacterium (assembly GCA_963810905.1). GTDB lineage: Bacteria > Acidobacteriota > Terriglobia > Versatilivoradales > Versatilivoraceae > CAWBAT01. The sequence continues at coordinate 14,893 of CAWEPG010000004.1, forward strand.
ATTAGAGGTTAATTTGCTTTACGTGTCAAGTAAAATATGGGAGTATGAGCAACAGGTTAAACGACGGAGGAGCCACGTGGATGTTTCTTTAGTCATCAAGCATCGGCTGGAAGAATTGGGTCTGGAACAGCGAGATCTCGCGAACGCCGCCCAAGTGACCGAGTCCTATGTTTCACAGTTGTTAACTCGGAGAAAAGCCCCCCCCGCGCCGAATCGAACGGATATTTACGCCAAAATGGAAGAATGCTTGAAGCTTTCGAGCGGGGAACTGGCGAATCTGGCCACCTTGCAGAGGCAGGAAGAGCTAAAAAGAAAATTGGCAGACCCGGCCATCCCCTTATTTAAGGAAGTTCGAGAGTTGGTCCTGCGCAAATGCAAACCGGATAAAGAACAACAGATCCGCAAGATTTTTGAGCGTCAGCCGTTCGGCGAACTCGAACGTTTAATTACTCAAAAACTTTTGGACGTGGTCAAGAGAGTAGCCAGGGAAGAGTTAGAAAGTGAGAACTGGCTTCACTTGGTGGGCAGGCTCAGCAACCGGAGCTACGAAGAAATGAGAGTCGCCATTCTCGAGTTCCTGGACACGGATATCTTCAACGTGTCGCTTGAAAACTGTGTGACCTTCTTGGATCCTCTCATCGAATTTTGGGATATCGATCTCAAGAGTTTTGCTGTGGAGATTGTTTTAAACCGGAGAGTGGCGCCGGGGCACCCTAAGAAATTTGAGTTTGTCGAAAAGGAACCTCAACCCGCCTTCGACCCAGAGCCAGGTCTCGCGAAATTCCTTCAGGATGCATCCCTCAGCGGCGATGCGACTGAAGAGGAAATCGTCTTTCTCAAAAGCCTGAGGTTCAAGGAGAGGCGCCCGACCCCGCTTTATTACTACCGGGAGTTGCAAAGCCTCAGAGACCCCCTCCATTTTCGTATCTCGTAGTTGATGAGGAAGAGCGGCAGGAGTGCTGTTCAGCCTCGTTATCGCAAATACACTGGCGCTCTTCAGCCGATGCTCTATCGAGAGCCGACGCCGTTAGTCCTCATTTCTCACTACGAATTGGATTTCCTGGTAGAGCAGGCTTCCAGCCTGCATCTTCGCCGGATTTGACCCGATCCGGGACGGGCAGCGGGAACGGACAGAGCCGGCAAGATGCCGGCTTTCCCAGGGGCTGCCAGCTATTCCGATCCGACGGTGAGAAAAGCGGGTTAGACGCATGGAGAAGATGCTCATCCGTAAACAGTATCAGGAACGATGGGTAAAGAAACAGCGGGCGTTGTGGATAGCACCGCGTGCGAATGATGAGGACCACAGTCATGGATGGCAAGCGCGGGGCCGCAGTGGCCGTCAACCGCTAATATTCCCCTACAATCTCAAACGTCGACGTCCCATCGGGATTCCACTTGCCCTTGTATGTGCCTTTGCCGGTGAGTCCCTTCATTTTTCCGGTGCCGCCCGTGAAACTCCATGTCCCATGGGTAGCGACTGGCGCCTTGTCCTTTATTGTTGTGGTCCCTTGGAACGAGACGAACGCTTTGTCGCCGTTCGCTAAATTGCCCACTCCAGTGCCTCGCTCGCGGGAACTATTGGCATGGATGTCTGATACTATCGTGTCATCTTCGTCTTTTAGCTGAACGCCTCGGATCTCCCCACTCGTCCAGGTGCACTTGTCCTTGGAGAGGGACATCATATGGTCAGGCCGATCCCCAACCGGCACCCCGTATTCCGGGTCTGGCTTGGCGCACTGCGTCGTCCCGGAGAACTTTGTTTGGGCAGACGCTGCTGTCGCCATAATCAGCAACAAACCACCCATGAGAATGAATTTGATCCGCATACATTGCCTCCTTAGTTTGCCGTACTCAGTCCGTTGGCGGTCTGGTGAGTATTTTCCGACTGGGTGCATTTTACTATTCAGCACCAAACAGGATCGAAGAAATTGCCCCTTCCCGGAGCTAGTTGCCTCTCGCGGTTGGGCGAAAAAGTTATGGTCGAGTTCCAGATTATTCATACGATAAATTTAATGTTTGAACAAGCTTAATTTGTAACGTGTCGTACGCAATAAAAAATTGATAGTGAAATCGGGGGATCTGTGCCAACTCTCGGTACCGGGAAGGCTGAGAATGTCGATCAATCTGATTCATCGATTCCTCTTACGCCCACTCCGGGAGATAGCTCATGTCCTCATAGAAGATGACCTCCGTCTCTCTCCTTTGCCCTCCATCCTAAGGGAGCGAACTTCCTAAAGGTTCATTCGACCCTTAGGCCTGTACCGCTCGCTTTAAAGCATTCATATCCGCAAATGAATTCTGTTCTTGGAACTGTTGGGGCGGGGAATGGTTAAGGGATGAATAATTCCAGTTTTACAGAATAAGAAACGGTCTCTCCCGGCTTCAGAATAACCATTCCTGTGCTTGCATCCTTCCCCCAGATCACACTGAACGGATCTGTCCAATGGAATTGCGGTTCCAATGCAATGAATGCCGAGTTAACGGGAGCAGCGATCTGAATTGCTTGAATTTCTGGAGAAAGAGCGGTTACACGCACTCCATATTGGGCAGCGGGATCTATGATGAGCGCGCTTGCTTGGCCGGAAGTAGCTTTTATTAGATCCACAAAGCAGTCATCAAGCGACAATTTTCCCAAGGACCTTCCTTCCGGAGCCAAGAAATCATAGGCTGTTTCTTGGACCGGCTCTATCTGTCCGGTTGGAAAGACATCGTCATAATTGTTCACGCGAAGCCTTTTTCGGGCGGGCACGTAGATTTTTGTTTGTTCTCGATTGCCGCTAGGCAGCTCAAAATAAGGATGCCAACTAATCCCCATGGGTAAAGCCTCATTGCCGACATTCTTAGCTGTCACGGCAAACACAAAGGAATCCTTCCTTAATGATGCGGTTACGGTGAGCTGTGTTTTCGACAACCAGTGGCCTTTAAAATCTCCGGCGTTGAATGTACCGGTTACACTCGCCTGCTCTGTGTCTGCGGTTGTTGTTACCGTATCCATGGCCTCTCGCAGAAAAAGACCATGCAGCGCACACGGTTCGGCCCCTCGTGCCTTACCCTTCCCGCTTGCGGGCAGCTGAACTGGTTTTCCAAGGATTGAGGTGGCAATGAGGTTCTCGTCAGGAATGAATTTTCCCCGGATGCGGTTCGCATAGGGAAGCAGAATTGCTCCGCCGACGAAGTAAGATTGTTCTCCATAAGAGTCTTGGTAACCACCGTTCATGTTCTCTCTGGCTGTCTCCAGTGAAGGAGACCGAAACATTTGGATAATCCCTTTTCCGGGAAAGTATGCCTGCAACTGATAAATGTTCATGGCCCGTCCTGGAAGAATGAAGGCACTAAGGATTTGAGGCTGGCTGTTACCTGATTGGATTCTGCTCAGGCGCACAACGGGCTCACTGCCAATTGAGATGTTCATCTTTTCGGCTGAAAATGACTGGGGATCCTTGTGTACAGCCTGATTGAGGCCAGGACTCCAAAATAAGGCAGCAGCCAGAGCCGCGAAGGAAAAGAGAATCATCCGTTTCTTCGGTAGCAGAATCATGGTCACCGTCCTAGGGCAAGGTGGCAGCCGTTGACCACTGGAAGAGGACTGGCCAATTGGCTTCGTTCTTTTTTCTCGTATTCAAGCAGCTCAGGAAGCGTCATATTTTTGCCCTCCCACCGGCTCGTAATGCTGCCTTTTTTCTGGTCAATATTTTCCCAGATAAAGCGATTCGCTTCCTCATAGAGTGTGACCGCTTCGTCAGCTAGTTTCTCGGCCTGAAGCCTCTCCTCGCTCGGTCCGCCAAAACCATAAATAAGCGCTGCGATTCCAGCCAGGACCTTTCGCTCATAATAGTCTGTTAAGAGCTTGTAACCTTTCATGTAGTTGAATATAGCCGTGGCCTCGGCTTGGTTTTTTTTCACAGTCTGCCTGCCCAATTCAGCCTCTCTCAAGCACTCTTCACCTAACTGCCGGATTTTCTTCATTTGAGTTTCAGGGGTGGTTTGGTAGTCAGCCGGACCCATGATCATGGCCTGTGAATAAGGGGGCCGGGTGTAATCACCTCCGCCGTTATCTCTGTATCTTGAGCCATATTTCGCTACGATTTGCGCATAGCGCCGAATGGGAATAAGTTCCGTGCCCCGTGAAGGCGACGTATACCAACCGGCGTAGCGGGGGTCTTGGTCGATGAAAAAAAAGTATCTCAGGCTGAGATGCCGCCCTTGCCTTCCGTCGGTACTGTGCCAGAACTGAGCGCAAACTTCCGGACAGATTTCCGCGGAGACATTATAGGCATTCAGAATGTGCCGGGCTGCCTCGTGATCGCCGAACCGATTTTCCAGCATGGCCACCCAGCGATCATCAGAGTATGGCTCATCCAGATGTCCGCCATAATAACCGAGCCCTTCTCGAAAGAGATCATTGGGATTTTCGCTCAGTTGGGCCGAGAAGCCGACACAGTTCTCAACCTTCTTAAACTCCTTCACCATTTTGTAAGCAAGCCGCGGCGAGTTATAGGGGAAGCCCCCTTCATAGTTATGTACGTGGATGCCCATAATACAAGGTACACCCGCCTCTTCTGCCCACTGGACATAATTGGGATAGGGCTTTGCGTCGGTGAACATTTCCCCATTAGGCATAATAGACAACCACGTATTCTGGTAGACGCCGGGGTGGGCGATGTCTTGGATGAAATCTTCGCGTGGCATCATCCAGTTCAGCAGGACATAGATGGGATTTCGCCCAGATCTTTTCAACGCGGGCACGATGGCTTCGTTGTACCAGGTACTCCGCTTGCCGGGTAACGCTTCTCCCATCTCACCATAGAAGCCGTCCAGATCCGGGTAAATCTGCAGCAGTTCGGTCGTGGCGGCTTCGGTGAATGCCCGGGTCAATTCATTCCGAACGCCAAAGTGGGGGCCGAGCGCGTCCGATTCACTGGGATAAGTTGTCATAAAGAGATTATGGAACCGAGAGACTTCTGCTGACTCGGGCATTACCTTGTCGATGCCATGCGCCCTTGCAAAAGCCGGCGAAGTCACGATCTGCCAATTATTCAAGAGGTTCTTCAGCTGGAACTCGTGAGCCTTGGCGAAAATCCATTTGACTTGCTCGATGATCGGTTCCTGCATGTCAGCCGAAAGCTCTCTAGCTTCGGGGAAGTTTTTGTGCCGTACTAAGTACGTCTGCCACTGATTAGGGGAGGGTCCGTAAATAATCGCATTGTATCCTTCGGCGGCACGACTTCTGAGAACGCGCTCCCATTCTTGTTTGTCCCAGAACTTTTTGTCGTCGATCTGGCCCACCATTTGCCCGGTGCCGCTTTCGGTAATCATTCCCGGGCGGTACCAGTAATGAAGAATAAGATCTTCAAAGCAAGCTCGCATCTGGAAAGCCCGGCCGGGAGTGGTGGAGCCGGATTGAGGGCCGCGTCGTTCTGCTTGGTCATGAGCCTGTGTGTGGATTTGAGGCCCCACCGTGATGGCTCCCAGTCCAGTCGTCACAGTGCTGATAAAGCCCCGCCGTGAAACACGGTTGCGCTTGGGTGAATCTTGAGCTCGCATCAGTCGCCTCCAAACTTTGTTCTGTGCAAGACAAGCGGTCTGACCAGACGGGCTCAGATCTTTCTAGTCACTTCCAAGTTTCCTGGAACATAGTGTGCCAATGCTTAAATTCTTACTCTTAGATTTGAGTGCTTGCCAATGAATTCCAGGCTGGACGGAAGCGCCGGTTGGACTTGCAGTGTGACCAGGACATTCTGCGAGCCCACTTTCAATCATTTCTTTCTCACAATTAATGAGCAAAGACACGGGACCAGATCACGAATGGATCGTTCTTAGTCAAGGTTTCGATTCTGGATCTATTGTGACGCCGTCGTAGGGGCGGGCAGGTGCGTTGAAAAGTATTGATCCAAGCTCGCCATGAACTCACTCATGCCACGCAGCACATTGCGGTCTAAAGCCTCAACCACGGCCGGCACATCTTTCCCGTTCACGGGCTCGTCATGGGTGTAGAAGTGGGTCCAGAGCGTCGCACCGGTCTTGGCGTCGCGCAATTCCAATTCAATCGTGACGCGGCCCACCAGTGTGCTTCCTGAAACCTCCTTGAAATCGTAGAGCTTTCCACGGAGGCGATAGTCTCCACGAGCGTTGCTGCTCCAGGCATAGACAGCCCGATATCGACCGGATGTGCGCAATTCGCGACTTAAGACATCTTGGATCATCTCGGTGGGTGGTCCAACCCAGCGCTGGTATTCGTAGGTGCCCATGCCATGGCCGTCGGAACTGTAAACAATACGGTCTCCCCGATAGAGATCGGGGGAAGTGATGGGTCCCAGTAACAACGTCACGGGATAGGGATGGGGATCCGCTTTGGTTGAACTGTTGTCAGGAATGGTCAGCTGGAAATACTTGCTGGGGCGACCGGCACCGCAACCACTGACGACACCGAGATATACTGCAAGGATTGAAACAGCGAATATGTGTCTCATGGTTGCTCCCCTGGCTTATGTTCGCGAGAGCTAGTCCCACGAATGAGCGAGCTCGGCTGAGTCTTAATTGTTGCGGTAAAATCCTTCAGATTCTCCGTAACACGCTGCATGTTAGCGAGGATTTCATCGATCCTATCGGAGTTGACATCCAGTGTCTGATCGATTCGCGCCGTAACTTCTGTGACGTTGGCCAAGGCGCGGCGAAGCTCCAGCACGGCCTGGCGAATATCGGCCCGGTTTTCTCCAATCATGGAGTCGAGGTGATTCAAAGTGAGCTTAGCCTCATCGGCGGTCTTGTTAAAATTCTCGAGCAGGGGTCCTAGCCTCTGGCTAACGGCATTCACGTGTTGGAGAGTAGATTTCACTAGGGGACGATTTTCTTCGATCAATCCACGAGTGTTGGCGAGCGTAGCGGACAGATTTTCGCGGTTCCGAGCGCTCAATACATCATTTACGCGCACGATGGTTTCTTTCAACTCTGTCGCGCGATCATTCAGTGAATGCAGGAGTTCCTTAGCCTGCGGAGCAATATCGTTGATTTGCGTGACTAAGGCATTGAAATCCAGGTAATTCTCGGATGGGAGAAGAGAGCCGTTGGAGGCAACAGCAGCTTGCGCGGAGCCGGGCATAATTTCCAGATGATTGTCTCCGAGCGGACTCATGCTCATAATCTTCACGCGACTATCGGTCTTAACAGGTAAATCGGATTGTACTCTGAACGTGATGTCAAGCCGTGCCGAATCCTGGGAATCGAGTCGCACGCTGTCGACATGACCGACCTTTGGCCCGCCGGCATACCGAACTGCTGTGCCGGGCTCGACCCCCCCCGCAAAAGCAAAGTAGGCATGGTAGGTTCGGGTCGAGCGACCAAAGACTCCGCTCATGGCGAAGACGGTGGCAATCAACATGGCTCCGGCAACCAGAACAAAGAGTCCGACCAGAGCCTGTTCGCGTTTGGGTTCCATCGTGCTTCCCTTTCTACTCTTTATCTCAGTCCATGGCGGCGCTCTTCAGTGAGCATCTGGAGATAGTCCAGTTCCCGCGAAACTTCCGGTTCAGCCACCCGATCCAGAAATTGCCGGACACGTGGCTGGGTGCTCGACCGCATTTCCTTGTTCGTGCCCATCGCCACAATATTCCCTTTATCTATTAAGACCATTCGGTCCGCAACCAGGAAAGCGCTCGCCAGCTCGTGAGTCACTACAATGATGGTCATGCGAAAGGCCTGCTTGAGTTCTAAAATCAACTGGTCGATGCCGGCCGCGATGATCGGATCCAATCCGGCTGAGGGTTCATCAAACAACAAGATCTCGGGGTCCATGGCCAGGGCCCGCGCCACGGCTGCACGCTTTCTCATCCCACCGCTGAGTTCCGAAGGGAGATAGTATTCGAAACCTTCGAGTCCGACCTGCTCGAGCTTGAGCCGCACCATGATTTCAATCGTTGAGTCTTCCAGTTTCGTATGTTCCCGGAGTGGCAGGGCAACGTTCTCACCGACGGTCATGGAGCCGAACAGCGCTCCCCCTTGGAACGACATCCCCATTTTCTTGCGGATCTCGTCCATGTCAGCTTGCGAAATGGTTGCGATATTCTTGCCCTTAATCCAAATCTGACCCGAGCTCGGTTTTGCCAGACCCACGAGAGTGCGTAAAAGCGTGCTTTTCCCCGAGCCTGAACCGCCTAAGATCACCAGGACCTCACCGCGCTTGACCTCAAAGCTCACCCCGTGAAGAATTTCTCTGTCTCCGTAGCTGGCGCGGACCTCTCGCAGAGAGATCATGGAATCTGAATCGAACGAAATGGGACCGCCTTGTTCCATTAACCATGTCCCCGTGTATTAGTGATCACTGACAAAATAGAACAGCGTCGTAAAGATGAGATCAACCAGAATCACTAGAAAAATGGACATCACCACGGCTCGGGTCGTTGAGCGGCCGACCTGTTCTGCGCCAGCACCCGTGGACAGCCCTTCCAGACATCCCACTGCGGTAATCGTAATGCCAAACATCACGCTCTTGATGAGCCCGGTTGTAATGTCGCGGAGGAAGAGAGAATCGATGGAAGCCCGGATATACTGCTTAAAAGTGAAACCCGCCTGAGTGACGCCGAACAACGATCCTCCTAAGATACCCATGGAATTTGCCCAGATGGTGAGGCAGGGCAGCATCACAATCATCGCGAGGAACTTCGGGGTGACCAGAAAACGGATGGGGCTGATGGCCATGGTTTCCAAAGCATCGATCTCCTCGGTCACTTTCATGGTTCCAATCTCAGCCGCAAACGCCGATCCGGAACGTCCGATCACAACAATCGCGGTCACTAAAGGGCCCAGTTCCCGCGAAATGGAAACGGCAACAGCCGTGGCGACGTAATTGATCGCCCCAAATTTGCGCAGTTCGTAGGCACTCTGAAGCGCCATAATCAGGCCGATGAAAAAAGTAATCAGGGAAACGATCGGCAGAGCCCGAACGCCCACATCCAGGGCTTGCCTAACCGTGCGTTGGAAGTGCAAGGGTTTCCCTTGAAACGGTCCCACCACGGTGTAGTAGGCTGCGCGTCCTCCGAGCGACGCCAGAGAGCCAATGTAGGCAAGGCCATTCGTTACGCTGCCGCCGATTTGAGAGACCATCTGCATGATGTTTTTTGCAAGCTCACAACACGCGTCCGCTTGAAACTGTCAAGGGGCTAGAGCCTGCTCTTCATCGTCACAAACTTCAAAGATTGTCAGCAGTCGAGAAAGTTGCAAGACTTCGCGGGCAGAGCCACTCAATCCGAATAAGATGAAGCGCGTCCCGATATCCCGAGCCGCCTTAAGGCCCTCGATCAAAGAAGCCACGCCGGAACTGTCGATGTATCTCACCTTGATCAGGTTCATCACCACGCGCGGCCTTCGCATTTCACGGATTTCACGCAACAGCGCCTTCCGTAACTGTGGGGAGTTTGCTAGATCGATGTCTCCCACCACGTCGAATATAGTGGCTTGCCCGACTTGCCGATCGGAAATCTGCATAGTTGTTTCTCCTCTAAGAATTGAGGTCGAGCTTCGTGGGCTGTGGATATTTAATCAATCGCAACTGGTTCGTGCGACCCACACGCGTGAACTCGACCGTGTCCATCGCTTGCCGGATGAAATGCAACCCGAGTCCGCCAGGCCGGATTTCATCCAAATTGCGACCACAAAGCTTGGTCTTATCAATGGCTGGTCCTTGGTCGCAAAGGATAACCTCAAGTCCCTCATCGTGCCTGCCCTTGGAGCGGCGCCGAACCCGCCGAAAATGTACGGCAATGGGCCTGTCCAGGCGGCCGCCATAAGCATGTCGCATCACGTTGCCGAGCGCTTCGTCAACCGCCCGAGTCACCGACCGACGTTCGGGTTCAGAGAATCCGAAGGCTTCTGTCAGACGCTCCACGGCCCCCCGAATGACGCAAAGCAAATTCGGATTGCTGCGCAGTTCGAGTTTCAGCAACAAGCCGCGGTTCACTGTGAAGTACCTGTTCTTCGAATTACATCTCCCCTGGGGAGAATCATTTTCAGGCCTGTCATTCGCCGTGTTCTTCTCCTGTTTGTTAGGGCGTGCAGATCTTGACCTCGATCGAATGCCTCCGCGCCGCCATGCGGTTCTCGTTTCCCAAGCCTATCATGAAGCCCCAAGCCACAGGACCGGAGTTGTGTCCATCATGGTGCTCAACAGACTTCGGCCAAAACGAGAGATACATCATCCACCGGCACCCCGTCGCGCCAGGCAGCGACTCGATCGAGGATGCCTTGTTTCATTTCGTCGAACGGTAGAAGTGAAGTCTCACGGACGAAATTTTGCACCCCGTCGACGCCGAGCATCTTGCCGCGGGAATCAAACACATCGGTAATGCCGTCCGTATAAAGGACAATGCGGTCCTGCGGCTCCAACATACGCTCTACTGTCGCATCCATATCCACCGAGTCAGGGAATGCGCCGAGGACTGTGCTCTGAGACTCGAGCAGCACGGGCTCCTGGCCAGGACGGACGACCATTGCCGGCGGATGGCCCGCTCCGGCAAAAGCCATACGGCGCCCGCCCTGATCGATCCGCACTGCCGAGAGAGTAAACAAGAGACCCGTGCTGCCAATACTATCAATCACAAAATGGTTCAACTGTTGGAGCATGTCAGCGAGCTGCACACCACTGCGCAAATGGCCCACGGTCTCGGTGTAAATGCGGTTAGCAACAAGAGCCGAACTGATACCGTGTCCGGAGACATCGCACACGAGCAAGTTGAGATGATCCTCACGTGACGGGCTCACGAGGGCAAAATCGCCTCCGATGGTGCACACCGGATGATAAAAAGTGTCGACGCGCACACCCCCCCAGACGAGTGACCTCGGCAAAAGACTTTGTTGAACACGGGCGGCCAAAGCAAGATCTTGCTCGATTTCCAGTTGGCGTTTTTCAAGCTTCCTGTTCAACGAGCGCAGCTGTTCCTCGGCCTGTTTTTGCTCCGAGATATCAGTGAACGTCGCTACCCCGTACTTCCGCCCGTTGAGATCATCGAGGCGCCTTGAGCTGATGATGACCGGCAAGCGGCTCCCGTCCTTTCGCGGAAGGACAAAACCATATCGGTTGTGTCCCACGCGGATGGCGATTTCGATCTGCTTGGACAGATAGCTCCATTCCTCGCAAGAGTAAAATCGGGACGACTTGATTCCGATCAGGTCCTCGCGCGATATCCCGGTCATTTCGACAAACACCGAGTTGGCGAAGAGGATCTGGTTGGACTCATCAGCAATGATCACACCTTCATTGAGAGCCTCCAAAACAATCTCCATCTGGCTCAGCCATTCTGGCTTTTCGATGTCCATCAAAGTTCTGTATGGGGCCAATTACGGTTCTCACGTTTCAGTGCCGAACCCATTCTTTAGACAACTTACAAGATAAAGACCTGGAAGGCCGACCCAGTGACATCTTCTTAATGTACAACCGCGCAACCGTTGCCAGAAAGTATAACGGTACAACGCAAAGGGAATCAACAGCCATGAATCAGATTTTTCACTCAAAATGGAAATGATTAATTCTTACCAGATGAGAAATACCTGATTTCCAGCATTCGGTATCACCGGGTTTACTTAGGAAGGGAATGGGTTCAGGGAACTCGGAAGTGGGTGAAAACATTTCAACTTCAGCTTATTCAGAGGGTTAGCGGCCAGGATGTCGGAATGTTTTCGAGAAATCTAAGGATCGAGAGAAACCACCGCCCGGATTATTGCCTCTATAACGGCAAGCGCACTTGAAACATGGTTCGGCCAGGGACTGACTCAACGCGGATCGATCCCTTATGGTTCCGAATGATACGTTGAACGATATCGAGTCCCAGTCCGGTTCCTTCGCCAACAGGCTTGGTGGTGAAGAACGGATCGAATATGCGGTTTTTGACGTCCGCGGGAATTCCTGCTCCGTTATCAACAAACTCGACGAAAATTCCGTCAGGCTCAACGCAAGTTCTGATGTGGAGCAGTTTAGGCTGGCCCGCTGGAAGGTTTTCCATCGCATGGATCGCATTGTCGATGAGATTGGTCCAAATCTGGTTCAGTGCGCTGCCATTCGCTCGGATGCGTGGCAGGTTTTGAGCAAACTGACGCGATACCTCAATGCCATGCTTGAGCTGGTGTTGAAACATGCGCAGCGTCACATCGATACCCTGTTCGACATCCACTTCGGCGACTGGGCTCTGGTCCATATAGGAGTAAGATTTAACGGCTTGCACAAGATCGGACATACGGCGCGAGGCCTCTTCCAACTCTCGCGTGAGGCAGAGGATCTCGTAGTCGGCAACAAGGATGCGGAGTCCAAGCGTGAGGACTTCAGTGGAGATGAGTGAAGTAAGGGGTTGGATCTTCTCGGCAGTAACCTGGGCATCGACGAGACCGGAAGCCAGTTCGCTCGGGAGGCCTTTAGAGCTTGGAGCCAGTCGGCCAAGTCGGATTCCAGATCAGCCCGCTCCAGGGCGTCGATTGTTCCGGGCGTGGTGGCGCATTCGGTCAAGTTTCGAGTGACCTCAGACATGATCTCGCGGGCCCGTTCGGGAAGAACATTGCCCAACATGGCGATGGCGTATTTGCGGCGCTCGGTGAGCACTTCCCGCAAGCGGGCCGACGAACGAACCGCAGCCGAGGCAGGGTTGTTGAGTTCATGAGCAAGACCGGCGGCGAGTTTACCTAAGGAGAGAAGCCGGTTCGAGCTTTCTTCCATGCGTGTGAACATGCGCGTGCGGTCGGTCATCTCAGAGACGAGCCTTTGGGCGAGTATGGGCGCACGGTAGACGAGTTCGCGATGAAGAGAGGCGTCCATGGTGCCGACCTTGGTCGGCTGCACGGCCCATCCGCGGCCTGCCGCTGTTTTCATGCGAGAGAAGGGCAGGACTCCCGTGGCCCGGCCGGCGGTGGCCACGATAATCTCGTCAAACCCACTGGGCCGGAAATGCATCTCCCCTTCAAGAACGATAATGAAATCCTTGACCGGGTCACCTTCCCGCACCATTACGTCGCCGGGTTCGTAGCGGCGCACTTCCAATTGACTGGCGATCCATTCGACCGCCTCCAAACTCTCCCCTTCGAAAAGCGGGAGCTGGAACAATTCTTCGGCAGTGACCCTTTCAGGAGCAGATTGCGGCATGAGATTCTCTCTATCGATTGCGCATGTATTGGCGGACAAAATAAAGCACGATGGAGCCTTCCCCCACGCTATTGGCGACGCGGCGGATGGCTCCATCCCGGACGTCACCGACGGCGAAGACGCCGGGCACACTGGTTTCGAGCAAATAGGGATCGCGAGCGAGGTTCCAGCCAGCAGGGCGCTTGCCGCCATTCAATAGATTGGGGCCGGTCACGAGGAAGCCCTTGCTGTCGCGGCACACGACGCCATCCAACCACTGCGTGTGCGGCTCGGCGCCGATAAAGATGAAGAGTGCCGCCGCGGGAAGCTTTTCGGTGCTCTGGGTATCGTAATGACGGACAGTGATTTCTTCGAGACGATCTCCGCCGCAGACTTCAACCACTTCCGAGTTGGGGATGACCGAGATATTCGGGATGGTGTTGATCCGCTCGACGAGGTAGTGAGACATCGATTTCGACAAGGAGTCGCCTCGAACGATCATCTTAATGGAACGGGCAACTTCGGAAAAATGGACAGCTGCCTGCCCGGCGGAGTTGGCGCCACCGACGATGTAAACGTCCTCGTCTTTGCAGGACGAGGATTCAGTGATGGCGGCACCATAGTAAATACCTGCGCCGGTGAGCCGGTCCATGCCGGGAACGTCCAGTCGCCGCCACTGGACTCCGGCGGCGATGACGACGCTGTGCGCCGCGAGTTCCTGACCGTTGGATAGCTTGATGACGCGATATTCCCCTTCAATGAGGAGACCCACGGCATCGGCGGGTGCGAGGACTTCTGTTCCGAACCGGCGCACCTGCGCAACGCCGCGGCGGGCGAGATCGGCGCCGCTGAGGCCGGAGGGAAACCCCAAATAGTTTTCGATGCGCGAACTAAGGCCGGCCTGACCGCCCGCGGCTTCGCGCTCTACGAGAACCGTTTTCAACCCCTCGGTGCTGCAGTACAGAGCGCAAGCCAGTCCGGCGGGTCCCGCTCCGACCACAATGACATCATAAAAACGGCGGCTGGGGGTCGAGACGAGCCCCAGTTTTTCGGCTACCTGCAATAGCTCGGGGCGTTCCAGGATAGAGCCATCCGGGAAAATGACGACCGGCAAGGCCGCTGTCTTTTCGCCAAGAGCCGCCTGGATCCGGGGATCGGAAATGCCATCGGGCTCGATCCAGCGATAGGGAATCTGGCTCTTGGCGAGGAAATCCTTCAGTCGGTGTGTTTCTGGCGCCCAACGGCTGCCGACGATGTAAGCTCCGTCGAACGATTCATGATGGCCTGCCTGCCAGTCTTCGAGTTGGTCGGAAAGTACCGGGTAAAGGTTTCGCTCCGGTGGTTCCCAGGGTTTCATCAGGTAGTGATTGAGCTTGACCTTGTTGATCGCGTCGATGGCCGCTGCGGAGTCAGCATAGGCGGTGAGCAACACGCGGCGGGCTTCCGGTTGCAACGTGATGACTTCTTGGAGAAACTCGGTACCGCTCATATGCGGCATACGCTGATCCACCAGGAAGAGCGCGACACGGTCACCGCGCGACGTTAGTTGACGGACGATACCGATCCCCTTCTGTCCCGAATCGACGGCGATGATGCGATAGTTCGGAGAAAACTTTCCCTTGAGATCGCGCTCCACCGCATGCAGCACGGAGAGGTCATCGTCAATCGCTAGAATATAGGGCTTTTTCATTATTTCATTCCCGGAGCCTGCTCAGTCGCCCCCAGAGAGTGCCAGGTCATTTCATGAGGTCCAGTGGACGGAGCTAAATTTCGGCTCTCAAACCGAGCGATGTGCCAAAAACTCAAATACCGCCGGAGGATGGCGCCGGGTCTCATTGATTGGCCTGCCTTTGCCATTGTCTTGGAATACAACTTCTTTCTGAATTTTTGAGCGCGCACAAGCCCAAAAGCTTTACTATAACATGCAATTCAAAGGCAGTTCGATTACCTTCAGAGGTCTATTTTCTTGCAACCAGGGCGAAATTGATTATTGGCCTTTTGATTTCCAGTCCAGAATTCCATATCTCGGGGGCATGTGTCCGCTTTTGAGAACAAACGGTTTTTCTTACACTACCCAAACTTCCTCAATGGTCTGAAAGTTCAGTTGAGGTGGTGCATGAGGAGACAAGGCAGAGAGAAGCTGGCCAAGAAAAAATATTCCGACAGTTGCCGCAGATGAATTTTGGTCTTGACATGAGTTTTTTGAGAACCATAAACTTTGCTATTCCGCTTTTTCGTGAAATTCGGCCGTGGTCGGCGGCCGCGGTTCCTCAAGGTCAAGGTACACCATGAACCCTGTGGCTTCCGAACCCGAAAATGTTGCCGATACTCATCAAACTGCCTGCTGCGTTGTCGGAGGTGGACCGGCGGGGATGGTGTTGGCTCTGTTGTTGGCCCGCAAAGGCGTGCCGGTCACGCTGCTCGAAATGCACCACGACTTCGACCGGGATTTCCGGGGCGACACGATCCACCCCGCGACACTCGAAGCTCTCGACCAACTCGGTCTAGCCGAACGATTATTGCAACTCCCTCACGGCAAACTGGAGGCCTTGCAGTTCTCCTCCAAGGGGACGATGACCACCATTGCGCAATTCCGCCGGCTCAAGACGCGTTTCCCGTACATAATGATCTTGCCCCAGGCTAAGTTTCTCGACTTTCTGGCCGAGGAAGCGCGCCGATACCCTGCTTTTCGCCTGGAGTTGGGGGCCAACGTGCAAAGGTTAGTTCAGGAAGACGGCGTGACCCGAGGCGTCCGCTACCAGGGAAAAGACAGCGTCTGCCACGAAGTGCGTGCTTTCCTGACCGTGGGTGCAGATGGGCGTTTTTCCAAGATCCGCGGTCTCTGCGGCGCCGTTCCGGTCAAGGCGTCGCCGCCGATGGATGTCCTTTGGTTTCGGCTGCCGCGGCGACCGGGCGACCCACGCGATCAGATCACGTTTTACATCGGCGGGGGACTCTTTGTCTTCCTCCTCGACCGTGGCGCCGAATGGCAGGTCGGTTACGGTCTGACAAAAGGGAAGTTCGCCGAGACGAAGGCCGCCGGTCTGGACTCACTCCGAGCAAACCTGATTCGTCAAGTCCCCTGGGTGGCCGACCGGGCCGAGTTCCTCCAAGACTGGAAGCAGATCGTGGTGTTATCCGTCGAATCGAGCCGGGTGGCGACCTGGCACCAACCGGGGCTGCTGCTGATCGGGGATGCAGCCCATGTCATGTCTCCGGTCGGCGGCGTGGGGATCAATTATGCGATCCAGGACGCCATTGAGGCGGCCAATGTGCTGGTAATCCCGTTGCGAACCGGACAGGTTACCGAGGCCCATTTGGCCGAGGTCCAGAAACGCCGCGAACCTGCGGTGAAGGTGATCCAGAAGTTTCAGGGTCTGGTCCAGGATCGCGTGGTGAAGACGGCGCTCGACTCGCACCGGCCATTTCAGCTTCCTCGGGTGGCCCGCATCGCGCTCAAGATTCCGATATTGCGCGATCTACCTGCCAGGCTGATCGCTTTCGGCATCCACCGAGCACGCATTCAGGAATGAGCGTTCAGCGGAAAATGGCGTCGCTTGCGCCAGGGCCTTTGGTCCTTCGGAATGCTCGTCGCGGTACTCGTCGAGAACTAATGGATCGCTGATGAAATCTGCTGCGCCGACCGTTCTTCCCGAAATCGCACGAAGCACGCTAAAGAGAGCGATGCGTGTTGGGCCGCCGCTGGCAGCGCTGGCTTACCCGGCACTGATCTGGGCAGGATCGACGGTTGCCCCTGCCTTTCTTGTCTTGGCGTTGGCGGTTCCTGTACTGGGCCTAGTGAGCGCGTATCAGAGCGGAAGGTCGGGCCATTTTCCCCTGACCAGGAAAGTGGCGCATACCGTTTTTGCAGCACCCGCCTTGTTCACGCTTCTTGGAGTACTGTTGGACTTTCAGACGGCGATTCCACTGAGCAGTGTCGGAGTCTGGCTAGCTTTGTGGTCAGGTCTGGCGATTGCCACATTTCGAGAGCGTCCGCGCCCATTGTCTTCATTGTCTGCACCAAATGGAAAGCTGAGTTATGTGCACGGCATCTCGGCAGTTCCGATTGCGCTGTTTGGGTTAGTACATCTGCTCAATCATCTTGGAGCTGTGTGGAGCGGCAAGCTTCATATAGCGATGATGTCTGCCGCGCGTGTCGTTTATCGCAACCCGGTCGTGGAAACGCTGCTTCTTTCATGCCTCGCTTTTCAACTCGCAAGCGGATTGCTGCTGGTGAGTCGAAAGCTCAGGCAAACGGCAGGATGGTTCGATACCGTTCAATCCGTGTCTGGCCTATACCTCGCAGTCTTTCTGCTTTCCCACACGACAGCTGTATTTTCCACTCGGTACCTGAGGCACATCGACACGAACTGGAATTGGCTGACGTCTTCCAGCATAATCACCGACCCATGGGGTGCGCGTCTCGGCCCGTACTACTTTCTGGCGGTGAACGCGTTTGCGGCTCACGGCGCCGGCGGAGTTCGTAAAGCGTTGTTGGGCCACAACCAGACCAAGAATATTGCCAACAAGATATTCTATGCAACTGTGTCGCTGGGAACCCTCTCGGTGGTTCTGATTCTTGCCGCGCTGATTCGCGGATAATTGTCCGAGACCGAGATACTCATCATGGGTATTTCCCTGCCGAATTCTTTTGAGGTCTATTCTGGTTTGAGATTAATATTCGAACTGTAAAGAGTCATTGGTAATGGGCAAATTTGTTCCTAATCTAGCCAATAATGAAGCAATCGGTTTCCTCATTTTGGGGATCAATTCCTTTTTGAACGACCCGAAAGAGCAGCGCGGTGAATAGCGGTGTAGAACTTTATGACTCGCGGCTGGCGCAGCCATGCGTTGTTGGCATGTCTGCGGAAAGATCGAGCCGTCGGCATAAGGATCGAGTTTGCCATTGAGAATTCTCTATTACACAGACATGTAGAAAACACATATCTGCCACCCTCGTTTGTATCACCCTTGCTTATCATTGTCACAATCTGGAGAATAAACGATGAAGAAAATCCTCAATGAGCCTTTTGCGTATGTGGATGAAATGCTGGTTGGACTTTGCGCCGCACATCCACAATATTTCAAGCAGGTGGGACCAGACGGCCGGGTGATTGCGCGTGCGGATGGGCCTGTTAAAGGAAAGGTAGGCATTGCCACTGGAGGTGGTTCCGGTCATCTGCCGGTTTTTACGGGTTACGTCGGGAAAGGATTAGTGGACGCTTGCGCGATTGGGGAGGTGTTCTCGTCTCCTTCGGTAGATCAAATGGCCGAGGCGATCCGAGCGGCCAATGGTGGCGCTGGCGTACTAAGGCTTTACGGGAATTACGGCGGCGACAACATGAATTTTGACATGGCCGGCGAAATGGTGGAAATGGAGGATATCCAGACCACCACGGTTCGCGTTGCCGATGACGTGGCCAGCGCCAGCCTCCAGGAACGGTCCAAGCGGCGAGGAGTAGCAGGTCTAGTGTACTGTTACAAGATTGCAGGGGCTAAGGCCGACACCGGCGCCAACCTGCAGGAGGTCACAGCCGTCGCCCAGAAAGCCGCGCTCGCCTGCCATTCAATTGGTGTTGCCCTCACTTCTTGTACGGTCCCTGCGGTCGGGAAGCCGACTTTTCAGATCGGCGAGGATGAGATGGAAATTGGAATGGGAATTCACGGTGAGCCCGGTGTGCGGCGAGGTCCACTCAGAAAGGCCGATGCCATCTGCGAGGAAATGCTTTCACTCCTGCTGGCTGACGTACCGCTTCGATCCGGAGACCGGATTTCGGTCTTGGTCAACAGCCTGGGCGCCACGCCTCCTGAAGAACTTTATATTGTCTATCGATATGTTTCTCAGAAGCTGGCAGCGCTCGGAGTCTCTGTGGTCATGCCCTGGGTGGGACGCTATGCAACCTCGATGGAGATGGCGGGGCTTTCGATCACCTTCTGCAAACTGGACAACGAACTGGAAACCCTGCTGAAAGCTCCTTGCGATTCCCCCTATCTGAGAGTCTGAAATGGAAAATGGATTCACTACCGATACCCTCCGCGAAGGCTTCGGCCGGATGATTGCGAAACTTGAAACTTGCGCGGATGAACTCAACGCACTCGATGCTGTGTTAGGAGACGGGGATTTGGGCGTCACGATGGTGCGGGGCGCCAAGAGCGTACAAGCAGAACTTGAGAACTTACCAGACGATGTGGGTATGGCATTCTTGAAGTGTGCCCAAGCTTTTACCAAAATCTCGGGGTCCACTCTTGGCACATTGCTGGCGACTGGTCTGATGAGCGCTGCCAAAGCCACGAAGGGACGCCGGGAGGTTCCCTGGAACGAAGTGTCTTCTCTCCTCGCCGGCGCTGGAGACTCGATGTCCAGCCGCAGTCAGGGGCAGCTGGGCGACAAAACAATTTTGGACGCCCTGGAGGCCGCGCGAGCTGCAACTGAAGGTCTGGAAGATCCCGCAGCCATGGTCAGTGCTGCCAATGAGGCGGTCGATTCTGCCCTCGAGCGTTTTCGAAATCAGGCCTCGCGCCAGGGACGGGCCCGCATTTTCGGTGACAAGAGCATCGGCCAAGACGATCCTGGAATGGTAGCTTTCAAACGTATTCTCGAAAGTCTTTTGTAACTTGCCTCGGAGCCGTTGGCCTGATTCAAGGCGACATTAAAGGGGCGTCGTTTGTTGCAATGGAGATTGCCACCAGGGAGACCGGGTCACCGGTAGAATCAGTTGAAAATAGCAGCTCGATTGAGACAGGCTAAAAGGCGTCGCGTCACACCAAACGGAGTCCCAAACAAGTTTGACAAGAAATCAAGCCTGGAGGTCCGATTAGCGGTCATAGATTATGCGGAATTTCCCGTAGTCGAATGGACAGCCTACTTTAGGAATGGCGGGAAGAGAAATACATCGATCCTCGAGAATATTCAACCGCTTGATACTACAGTAACACTTACAGAAATGGCATGCCCGTGGTTCTCTATTCAAAGGGATGCGGCGGCATGGACACTTATGCGTTGCAGAAGAAGCCGTTCAATCAACTTGACTCATTTAACATCTCGAATGAAGGAGGCGGCAAGACCGTAGAAACAATACCGTTCTTCAATATTCTGATGGGCAAGCACGGTATGATCGGCGCCGTCGGATGGCCTGGGGAATGGTCAATCTCTTTCACCCGTCCAACCGATACGGCAATTTTGGTTGGAGCAGGCATGAAAAAGACGCATCTCTCACTTCGTCCAGGTGAGGAGATTCGAACTCCGCAAATCCTCTTGTTGCCATGGGTGGGGGATTCTATCGACGCTCATAACCTGTTGCGACGGCACGTCCTGAAGTACCACACGCCCCAATATGACGGGAAGCCGGTTGTTTTACCGGTCTCCCACGGGGGATGGGGCGGTATGAAGACCACCACTTGTTTGCGCCTAATCGAGCAGATCGCGAATGAAAAGATCGGGTATGAGAACTTTTGGATGGATGCCGGATGGTACGGCGCAAATCGTTAGGTGGATGAATTTCAGGTATTCGGCAACGAGGACTGGTTTTTGCACGCGGGAAACTGGCGCGTCAATAAAGTTCCCCATCCGGATGGCTTAAGGCCGATAAGCGATGCAGCCCACGCAAAGGGTATGAAGTTTTTGCTCTGGTTTGAAATTGAACGTGCAGTGGTTGGAACGCCGTTGACGATTAAACACCCTGAATGGTTTATTGGAGAGGTAGGGGTCAACTTTGAAGGACATGTTGATAGACCATTCGTAAAGTATCGCTTGTTTGATATGGGCAATCCAATCGCAAGACGGTATATGGTCGATTGGGTTTCTGAATTTATTAGAAGCCAGGGCATCGATATCTTTAGGCAAGACTGTAACTTCGCCCTCAGCCCTTTTTGGTCGCTTGTGGATGCGCGCGACCGTCAAGGAATCACGGAAATACGTTATGTGGAGGGGCTCCTCGATTTTTGGGATGAATTGCGACGGAAGCATCCGCAGCCTATCCTGGTATTACTCAGCGCGGTGACCTGGAAACGATTGTGCGGTGGACCTAACCCGGGCAGACTATTCAGTTTCGCCGGATGCAGATCCGATTGGAAACCAGGTCAGCACGCAAGGTCTCTACGGCGGCCGCATTCGGCAGAAGTATCGAAACCTGCCCGCGATCCTACCAATTCCGCAGTGCATCCTCCCCTGGGTTAGGTTCAGCTTTTAACGTAGCTGGAACAAAGGATCAAGTAGGCAATTTTGTGAGGCCTGACTTCCGACTGGCTCCGGACCATGGTCGAGCAGCTCAAGCGGGGGCGGCAGAGGCACCGATCGTTCAGGCTATAATCGGTTTGACCACTCTGCTGTCGTTAGATAGCCTCCATCCACAATTAGGGAAGTCCCTGTGATCCCGCCGGATTCATCACTGGACAAATACAGCACCGCTCGAGCGATATCTTCAGGTTGCAGCAATCGTTCGAGGGGGACGCGATCCAGCCGCTTCAATAGCGCTTCTTCTGGATTGGGACTACTCTCGAGGTGAAATCGCAACATCGGAGTATCCGTAATTCCAGGGCAGACACAATTGACGCGAATCTGATACTGAGCGAGATCAAGTGCCAGACTCTTCGACAACATGAGGACGGCTCCCTTCGAAGCGACGTAAGAAGGTGTCCACTTCTGCCCCACGAAACTTGAGACCGAACCAATATTGACAATCGTAGACCGAGAGGACTTTTTCAGCCAGGGCAGCGAATGCTTTGTGGTCAGGAAAATCGACTTGACGTTGACATCCATCACCCGGTCCCATTCCTCGACGGTTTGTTCTTCAATGGGTTTGACCAGAACAACACCGGCGTTGTTCACCAGATGGTCTATCCCTCCATAGACTCCGCTGATCTTGTCTATCAAATGAATGACGTCCTCTTCCTTAGCTACGTCAGCAGGAAAGAATTCGCAAACGAGACCTTTCGAGCGAAAGGCCTTCACAGCCTCGCGCCCCAAATTCTCATTGAGGTCCACCAATGCAACTTTAGCCCTCTCTTCCGCAAACCGCTCAACAATCCCTAATCCAATGCCGCTCGCGGCACCCGTCACAATGGCGACTTGGTCCTCTAATCGTCTGCCCATACTCATGCTAGAACCCCTCCCGGAAATCGTTTGAAGAACTCAGGGTCATAAATTGGAGCAATGAGGCTGCTTTCCTGCTTAATTCTTTTCCAAGTGGCGTCGGCTTCCATCATACTCTCCATGACACCCAGATAATGTCCACCTTCTAGATTGCCGTACTTGAAAAATGAGTCCGTAATCAGCGCCGTTCCTTTTTCTGTTTCGATGCAGATGGCGATGGAGGACCTGTGATGAACTCCAGCCCAAAAAGTCCGAATTCCAGGACAGACTTCTTCCTCGTCCAATAAAAGACGCAGGTTTTCCCAGCCTTCGTTTTGAAGAAAGTTATTTACTTCTGGAGGAATGCGCATGTGTCTGGGAACGTGCAGGTGATAATAGGGAGCCTGAAAATCCTCGATCCACCCCTTGCGGGAGATACAGATCTGAGCTTTCCGGAATAAATGAATATTAGCGGTTGCATAAGCCTGTAGGGGTGTCACGATAACCAAATCGATATCATCGGGGCTGAGACCTTTCGACTTGAGGATTTGCTCCGGGCGCTGTGCTTCAGTCCGAACAATCTGTGCTTCATGAAAGCCAAAAAAATCAAGCCAGGCTTTGTTCATGATGGAAAGATCATGTGGCGGGCCGGTATTGATCAATATGTTTTTGCCGCCGCCCTGGACCAGGAAAATGATGAGGTTCATCTCTTCGCGCTCCCCCCATCCATTCATCCAGTAGACTTCCGGCCTTGGAACCCAGAACGTTCCAGCGTTGAATCCACGTATTGTATATTTCGTTGGATTTCTTTCTTCTGTCACAGATTTCCACTCCTCGTTTCTTTTAGTGGCATTTCTGACGCTCTTAATTGCGATCTCACTCATCATCCAGAATGCGCACCATTGTAGCTGTCTTCACCATCTCATGGTCGGCAAACTTCCAAACTACCTTCTTTTCGCGGGTGATCTCAAAGGCATGGGCCCCCTTGCCTTCCTGACCGCGAAGGAAATTACCGATCACCAAATTTCCGTTACGGAGGGTTTGCAAACTGGTGATCCAGGTCAAGTTGAGTTCGGGGACCTCCTGCGACGTCAATTCCCAGACAATTTTCCCTCCGGGAGTGGTTTCAATAACGCGCCGCTGCGTTCCACAGGAAATCAATGTGTTCCCGTTGGGAAGCCGGAGCGCTTCGAACACATCCGCCAGCCCTGTAGTTTCCCAAACCACTTTCCCGTCTGCATCCACTTCTCTGGCGGCTCCTTCAGCTTCGATCGCTGCCAGAATATGACCGTTGTCAAGTCGGTGTATGTTTCGAATCTGTCGATGAAATGGTTTTTCAGTGTTAGGAATGCTCACCGTTGAGACAATTTGCCCTGCCGGGTTGACTTCCACCCCTTGGCTGGGTCCCTGCTCGCCGAGGAGCGTATTGCCATTAGGCAACCTCTCACAGCCGAGGACCTGCGGAGAATGGCTAACATAATTCCAAACTACATTTTGATCACGATCGATTTCCTGGACACCGGTCGGAGCCCCTCCATATGCATAGAGAATATGATCGTTGGGCAGGAGTTGAAAAATAACACAGGCGCTGGGGACTTTGTGTTCCCAGGTCAACTTTCCTTCAGCCGAAACTTCGATGAGCCGGTTCCCCCCAGGCCCTTGATACTGCGCCACCAGAATGCGGTGACGATGCGGTATTTCTTCGGCGGTCACGAAAAAAGAGATCGATAGGAGCAACCCGCAACAAGCCAGTAACGATCTCAAACCCATAACAATGTTCTCCTCAATTTATTGTGAATCACAATCCAATCGCTCGCGTTCAAGCAGATCCGTTGATGTCAAATGACAAAGTCTATCATTGTAACAAATCGGGGGTCATGCTTCATCAAATGCCGCGCAATCGGACGTCCTTGTCACTATAGGCATTTGCGGGAACCTGTCAACCCGAAAAACTTTGGATCATACCTACTTTAATATCAGTCCGCCTCATGGAGGGTTTCCCTTGACTTCGTTTATTGGCCAGGACGAAAATTACAAGAGTAACACACAGCTTCTCGTAATCGTATCGTCGGCCCACTCAGCTCGTAGTTTAAGCCAAATGGGCCACGCAGTATTTGAATTGCACCCGCATCCTTGAGTCGGATACGGGTAGCCTACTTTAAAAAGGAGAATCAATCATGGCGACTAAAATCACCGGGACATTTTCCGGAAAAATCAGGACGCAGGCCGCAGCGGCGCTCTTCCACGAGGATAACCATTCTCTCACTCTGATCGAAGTGTCAGGGACTCAGACCTCACCCGACCCGCTGTACAATGGGGCGAAGATTACCTACTGGGGCATTGGCGATCTGGAGAATGGAAATGGTTCCCAGAAAGGCTATTGGTGCAACGAGCGCGCCGGCGGCGATCGCGACTGGGGCACCTTTGAGGGCAAAATCACCACTTCCGGTCAGCAGGTAATCATGGAAGGCACATTCAAATTTACGGGCGGCACCGGCAAATTTAAGGGCATTACCGGCGGCGGCAGATACAAAGGTAATTTCCCCTCCCCCACGGACGTCGTCAATAATTGGGATGGCGAATACACACTCGCCTCAACCAAGACCGCAAACTAGGCAAGTTTTTCCCCTCTCAGGCGCAGTCCTCCAGCGGTCTGCGCCTGCTGCGGGGAGCAGTTCCAACCCATGGGCATTTGCGGCGACGATCTTCACGAACCAATCGCAGAGTGGAAATCCCCTTTTGCGCTGCCCACTTTCAGCCGGGGTTGACCATTGATGGGTGTCTTTCACCCCATCCCTATTCCGGGACTGTTTCCGCCATCTACTGTTGGTGATTCGTCAGCAGCTCCTACCTGCCAAAGTAATTGCTCCCGATTTGGAGTACTGGAGCATGAGTGAATCCAAATCATTCTGTATCCAACTCTTATCTTAATCTTCGCATTCAGTCCCGGCGCCGTGCCTTTACGGCGATGGAAACCGACCAAGCCTTTGATCAAAAGAAGGGACTTGGGTTAATTGCTTCCGCCGTCGAGGACGAGTCATCCCAAATCCAACGTCAATCGTGTTACGGAAGCGGGTGGGAAGCGATAGACGAATGCTTTTCCGGTATCTTGTATCACGCTCTCTTTGGGCTCTACAGCGCGGAGATTATCGAAGCTGTTATGAGCGTGAATATCACCGGCCGTCAATGTTGTACCTCGGCCAGATAAAACCGATGCGGAACGGATCGCGATCTCAGATTCCCGTTCCTGAGCTGTGTCTGGGTTAACGACGGTCAGCACCAGCCGCTTCTGTTGAATGGAGGCTGAGCCGGCCAATCCCCAGAAAGAGGCTGGCTTGCCGAGACGAGTGTAGCTGATCTGTGGGGCAGAGAAGAGAGTACGAACCGAATGGTTTCCTTGATGGCCTGCATACATGTCGAAGACATGATAATTCGGTGTCAGAAGAAATCGTTCCTCATGCGCTTCGAACAGCGAGTGCAGGCAGTTGATCAGTTGAGCCACATTGGCCATGGCAACCTTATCGGCATGACGTATGAAGGTGTCTAACGTCAAGGCTGCGAGCAGCGCATCCCGTAGTGTCGAGGTCTGGCCATACAGATGAGTAGGGTCTGCCTCACTGCCGGATTTATGCCAGGCACCCCATTCGTCCACGACCAACTTGACACGATGCTGGGGATCCATTTCGCCCAGGACAGACCAGTGCTTCATGATGAGAGTTTCCATTTTATCGGCTTCACGCAGAAGTTCGTACCAGTCTTCGACGGGGAATTGGATGGCATCCCCTTTACTGGCGACCCAGTCGGTATTTTGGCCTTTGCCGACATTCCAAGAATAGTGGTGCATCGCCCACCCATACAGATTGTTGATTTGACCTTTCCCTTTTTCCGTCAGTTTGAGAAAAAAACGACGAGTCCATTCAGTATCCCCACCATTGGGTCCCGCTCCAATGATGGATAGATCCACACCGTATCGTGGGATCCAAGCTGTGAAGCGACGAAATTCCGTGGCGTACTCCTCAGGCGTGAAATTTCCTCCACAGCCCCATGGTTCATTCCCGATTCCCCAATAACGAACCCCAAAAGGGTTCGGGGCTCCTTCTCTCGCCCGTAGTTCAGAAAGGGTTGTGCTGCCTGCAGGCGAATTACAGTATTCCACCCACTCGTCGAAGTCTCTCGGGGTCAGGCTTCGGACGTTGGCTGCCAGGTAAGGTTGTGCGCCGACCAGCTTGCAAAAACGGATAAATTCGTTTGTGCCAAAGATGTTCGGATCGTATCTTTGGGGACCAGAAATACCCTTGGGAAGATTGGGGTCATCGGTCCAGAAGTTGGTGCGCCGCGGACGTTGATTGCGCGGCCCCACGCCATCATGCCAGTTATAACTGTCGGCAAAACATCCCCCCGGCCAACGAATGACTCCCGGCCTTAAACGGCGCAAGGCGTCCACCAGTTCCTTACGAATCCCGTCATAATTCGGAATCTTTGAATTCTCTCCAACCCACACTCCATCGTAGACGACTCCTCCGAGGTGCTCCACAAAATGTCCGAACAAATCCGGTGACACTGCTGCAACGGATTCTCCAAGCAAAATCTCGATTCGGGAGTCGGTTGCCCGTAAGGATCGGGGTCCAAACAAAACCGCACTTCCCATGACTAGATTTTTGACAAATGATCTGCGTTTCATTGTGGACATTTTTCACCTCACGCCAAAATTCAGAAAAACAGAACCATTAGCCAATTCTGCTTCCGTCCTTTAAGCGTCTCCCCGCACGGGCAAGAAGAAATCACCATGACATTCCGTCAAGCCGGGATAGAAGGAGAGCTCTTTATGAGTATATTTCGATAGTGGGCGTAAACTAGGTTCCCTCGAGCCAACCGAACATTCAGATTGTCCTACTGCTTCAACAGCGGAAACGCTGTAATCCGCAATTTCGCCGATCCATAGGGAATCAGGGTAAGAATCTCAATCGGTTCCAGGCTACTCGCAGGGCTTTGCGGTAGCAGCCCTGCAGACCCATTGGTTTCTGTCCATTCCATGATTCGGCGACCCTTCAGGCGTAATTCGACTGGGGCGCCCTCTGTTGTGAATGGTGCTAACCCGATTGGCTTTAGGTTCTTTTCAATGGAATCTTCTGGATGATTGACGTCCAGAATCAGCCCGTAATTCCACGGTGTGGTGGGATGGACTTCCCAATCGCTGGCCGGAGCCGGAGCAGGTCTGCGCATTCCTTTTCCAATCTTCTGCCAGTCTTCACCAATCTTCAAGGAAAAGACCAGGGGACCCTCTTCGACTGTGATCGAATCCCTATACCACCGCGAAGTTCGCGCGCGCAGCGGAAAGTCTATGACGACCTTGTCACCCTTGTTCCACTGTCGATCAATCCTATGGAATGAACCTGGCTTGAGATCTGGCAACGGTTTCCCATTCAGAAAGACCTTTGGTTCTGAAACCCATTCGGGGATTCGCAAAGATAGCGGGAAATTCACAGGCTTTTCGGGTGTAAGCCCCAGATGGATCGTCCCGCGAAATGGATAATCGGTCTCTTCGACAATGTGAAGGCGTACGCCATCCTTTACGATGGTATTCACTTCACAGGGGCCATAACTCACGGCTGCCACCCCGTCGTCCGGTGTGGCCATCCACAGACTGGCGACGAACTTAGGCCAGCCTTGGTGCATATTGGCTGTACAGCAACCGAAATTGGGCTCGAGACCGAAAACGTTGGCTTCCGGTCCATTGGTTGTCCAGTCTCGCTGCCGGATATCGCAACGGATTTGATTGGGCTGTTGATCATATTGATGTGCCCACATGTCGCCTGAAAAAGTTGCCGGCATTGCATTGAAGGCAATTCTCTCGAGACGGTCTCCCAACTTAGGATCTCCTAGGAGGCTAATCAGCTGCTCCAGAGAAAACATGGATTCCACGACACTGCAAAGCTCGTTGCCCTGTGTAGGATTGGGCCCGGCGTAGTGTTCATCGGCACTGTGCATGCCGTGTGGAAGTAGATGATAAGTGTCCAATTCCCCCAACATGCGGTTGATAGCCTCTCGATCGGAGGATTCATGTGAGACCAGCCACCAGACCGCAGCGGTCTTCATGGCCATGGCATTGTTCACTCCGTGGGCCCGCAAAGCCAGATCCGTCAAGCCGCCGCCGGGTCTCAGCCCGAGTTGCTCGTTACTCGTTTTGGCTACGAATTCAAAATGTTCGAACTGTTTCTTCCAGTCATATCCCTGGTCATGCAACTGTCTTGCCAGGCCAAGGAGTTGTTTGTTGCCGGTGCGGTTGTATAGCCAGAGGACGCTTAGAAGTTCATCTGCCCAGCGATAGACAGCCCACTCCTTCAAGGGGTGTTGTTGAAGCTGATTCGTTTGATAGAAGAAATATCGTTCCATTAAGGGAATGACTCTTGGATCGCCCGTTGCTTCCTGATATTGCGTGAGCACCTTGAGCAGGATCATGTTGGGCCACCAGTCTTGATTCTTTCCGGGACCAATAGACCCATCAGGTCTCTGGTGGGTTAACGTCCAATTCACCCACTTATTCGCTTTGGCAATCAGTTTGGGGTCATCCAGAAGATAAGCCAAAGGCACAAGACCATCCATGTAATAGGGGCCTCGCTCCCAACTTTCACCTTCCCCCCCCAACCAACCGCTTTCTTCCATGAGGTCAGGCCAGAACTCGTCCAAATGGCCTGTGAGCCCGGAGGACTGGATTTCCAGTTGGTGCCGGAGCCAGCCTTTGGGCTTCACTGAAGTCAATGGCAATAAATAGAAACTCGCGCTTGATAATTCAGGCCGGTTCTTTACAACGTGAAATGGTACCGGCGGACGAACGATCTCCGCACTTCCCCCGTAGCCCTTTTGCAGGAGAATAGCTCCGAGATGGGTGATGAGAAAAATGACCAGAAGTTGAGCTTTTATTTTCATAGATTGACCTGTTGCACGTAATCAGAGTATTGCGTCAAAATCAAGCGAACGGCGCCAGTTCTCGTCAGCGGGAAGGCTGCGAATGTCGATCAATCTGATTCATCGATTCCGCGTGCGACTTCGAAATCCCCAGTCCTATGCCTGCTTGCGGCCTTGCCTGATACCAAGTCGCATTCAAACGGTGACAGTTTGAAGTACCCTCCGTAGGAGGAAAGGTGTGAAAGAACTCAGCCGGGTTAGGGATGAAGCTTTGAGAATGATTCATGCCTACAACACAGTAGCAGTGCCTTTGAAATCATAGTAGGCCGGGTCACCGACCCGGCGTTCATGTCACTGTATTTATGAAAATCAGTACTTAGTAAACAGTATACACGGCACGAACATGGTCCTCCATCCAGATAAATCCTTAACGCATTCAAGCGTGCTCATCACCTCCTTGTTAGTGACATGCCTTTGTATGATATTCCGGGTTCTTCAAGTTGAACCAATTGCTCTCAAACGGTACGAATTTTCTTTGATTCGAATGGGAACCTCATTCCGGATGGTGTTCTATACCCAGGATTCCGGCATCGCTTCTCAGGCAAGTACAGAAGCCTTTGAGCGGATTGAACAGCTGGAGCAGATCCTCAGTGACTACCGTGAGGAGAGCGAGCTCAACAGAGTTTGCCGGACAGCCATCCAATCTCCCCAACGAGTGAGTCCTGAACTTTTCTATGTTCTGCAAAGGTCGTTGTACTTCTCAGAGCTTTCCGAAGGAGCTTTTGATGTGACGATTGGCCCTGTGGTCCAGCTTTGGCGGGAAGCGCGACGCGACCAGCGTCTACCGGATGCCGAGCGGTTGTCAAGAGCGCGATTGGCCGTGGGTTTCCAAAATGTCATATTGGACTCAGAAACTCGTACGGTATTCCTGAAACGGGATGATATGAAACTGGATCTGGGGGCCATCGCAAAAGGCTATGCCGCTGACCAGGCAATGGCTGTGTTGAGGAAATATGGCATCCACCGAATACTCGTGGACGCGGGCGGAGATCTTTCCTTAGGTGACCCGCCTCCAGGATCCCCGGGATGGGATATTCGGATTCACGAATGGGATAAAGAAAAAAAATCACAGGGCCTATGGCTACGATTGCACAATGTGGGAATAGCGACTTCGGGCGACACTTTTCAATTCCTCGAAAAGCAAGGGGAGCATTTTTCTCATATCATCAACCCTGCTGACGCCATAGGAATAAGGGATTCCGTCAGCACAACGGTGATTGCCCAGGATGGAATTTCAGCGGATGCTCTGGCGACTGCGTTGAGCATTCTTCCCGCATCTAAGGCGATAGCGTTGGCCGATTCCCAGGAAAACGTCTCAGCATTTCTCGTTCGGCGTAACGGGAATAAATTTGTGTGCTTCAAATCACGGAGCTTCCCAGCGTTTTCCAAATAGACTTACTCCTGCCGGCAGGAAAGATAACGATGCAGATTCAGATAAATAAGGGGCTAGAATTCATCTGTGTTTCAGAAATTGTTTACGGCTAAATCCGTTTTTTCTAAAAAGAAGGGGCCATTCACGTTCGCTACGGGTTTGGTTTGCGGTGTGTTCCTGCTCTTTGCCGGGCATACGGGCATGGAGAAAACCTCGACTGACAAGTTCTGTGACCAGAGCTGTCATGTCCACCCCCAGGCTACTCAAACCTGGATCAAGTCGACTCATTTCTCGAATAAACGCGGGGTTGTCACCCATTGCATCGAGTGCCACCTCCCTGCAGGGGGTGTTGAGTTCTATTCCGAAAAAGCCCGCTTGGGAGCTCAGGACATTTATGGCAAGTTGTTCAAAGATATCTCAAAAATCGATTGGCAGGCTAAGCGCAGTCTAGATCTTGCCAAGACCTTCACTTACGATTCTGCGTGCATCAAATGCCATGCCCAGCTATTCACTACCGGGCTTTCCAAGAAAGGGGCCGATGGGCATCTTCATTACCAGCGCTTCAAGGACAAGATGACCTGTATCAACTGCCATTTATATGTCGGCCATTACAGTGAGAAAAAGGCGGAGGAAATCACCGATATTGAAGCCGACGAAATGAAAGATTTCCCTGAGGAGGTGGAGGGCTTTAAGAGCTACGCAGAAAAGATTCCAGGAACCAGTGTCAAGTTTGCGATGGTAGCCGTACCGGGTGGAACCTTCATGATGGGCAGTCCTCGGTCCGAGCCCTATCGGCGTCTTGACGAAGGGCCTATCCACAAAGTGAGAGTGAGTTCATTCTGGATGGGCCGCGTAGAGGTCAGCTGGCGAGAATACGAAATTTTCTTGCTCCAGCGCGGCACCAAAGGGAAACAGGAAGAAAACGGTCGAATCCGTGGGGCAGTTACCGGTCCAACTCCCCCTTACGGTTCGCCTGACCAAGGGTGGGGACGGGGATCGCGCCCGGCCGTTACCATGTCGCATCACGCAGCCATGATTTACTGCGAATGGCTTTCTTCCGTGACAGGAAAAACATATAGGCTTTCGACTGAGGCCGAATGGGAATATGCTTGTCGTGCCGGAACGAGGAGTCCCTATTTCTTTGTTGGGGATCCTTCTCGCTTTACGGCCCGGTCCTGGATCAACAAGATCCGGGGAATGGAGACCTCACCCATTGCGGAGTTTGCAGTCTATCGATCCACTAGTGCTTTGCGCACCAGTCCACCCAAAGCAAGCAAGCCGAATCCCTGGGGGTTGGTGAATATGCTCGGAAATGTGAAGGAGTTCTGCCTGGATTGGTATGATCCGAAGTCGTACTCCAATGATTCTCTTATCGAAGAAGTCAGCAATCCGCACGGACCCGATTCCGGCACAGAGCACGTCACACGGGGAGGTTCGTTTAAGAGTGATGCCATCGATTTGCGTTCGGCAGCCCGGGACTATACCCGGACAAACGACTGGCTCATGACAGATCCCCAATCCCCCAAGAGCATCTGGTGGTACTCTGACAGTAATGACGTCGGGTTCAGGGTAGTGCGGGAATTTGAGGGTCAAGTCTTTGAAGTAACCTCTAATAAGTCGAACTGATTTTCATCCAACTCATCAAACAAGAAGTCGAAGCAGTCATCATAAGGAAAAACATATGATCGATGAAAAGAAGAAATCCAATTCCAGTCGCCGCGATTTTATGGGTGCGGTAACGGCCGTTGGGGCGGGAATGTTGCTGACCCGGTGCAGTAAGAGTACTCCGAAAATAGCCTTCGTGGACAAAGCTCCGGACGGACCACTGCTCAAGGCAGGATTGGTAGGCTGTGGGGGGAGGGGAACCGGGGCTGTCCAGGATTTCCTAAAAGCGGGACCCAATCTGCAAATTTCAGCTCTGGCCGATGTCTTCGCGGACAAAGTCCAGGACACCCGAAAAACCCTGGAAGACAAGGCCAACCAGAAGATCGCCGAGGATCATTGCTTTGTAGGATTTGATGCCTATAAAAAGCTGATTGATTCGGGAGTCGATGTGGTGATTCTGGCCACTCCGCCGCACTTTCGGCCGGAACACTTTGAAGCCTGCGTTGATGCCAAGAAACACGTCTTCATGGAAAAGCCAGTGGCTGTTGATCCTGTAGGGGTGCGTTCCGTCTTGGTCTCAGGAGAAAAAGCGAAGGCGTTCGGATTGTCAGTGGTCACGGGCACTCAGCGGCGGCATCAGCGCTCCTATATCGAAACTTACAATCGGATTGCGAATGGAGCCATCGGCAAGATCGTGGCTGCCGACGTCTGTTGGAATCAGGCACAGCTCTGGTATAAGGAGAAACAGAAAGGCTGGTCCGACATGGAGTACATGATTCGCGACTGGGTCGATTGGTGCTGGCTTTCCGGCGATCACATCGTTGAACAGCATGTCCACAACCTTGACGTGGCCCACTGGTTTCTTGGAGGGACTCCCGAGAAGGCGGTTGGCATGGGTGGCCGCGCGCGACGCGTGACAGGGGACCAGTATGACTTTTTTGCGGTGGACTACATTATGGCCGACGGAACCCATATTCAAAGCATGTGCCGGCAGGTCGATGGCTGTAACAACAATGTGTCTGAGTATCTCGTAGGGACTGGAGGGTCGTCTAACTGCAAGGATACGATCTTTGACAAAGGCGGGAAAATCATCTGGCAATACCAGGAACCTGGCAAAGAGCCCGGGAAGTCCGCCTTCAGTCCCTATGAGCAGGAGCATGTCGACCTGGTTCATGCGATTCGTACGAATCAGCCGATCAATGAAGCGACCAACATCGCCAAATCGACTCTTGTCGCAATCATGGGAAGGATTGCGGCCTACACGGGACAAGAGGTCACCTGGAATCAAATGATGGAGTCGAGCTTGAGGCTGGGACCGAAGGAATACGTCATGGGCTCGGTAGACATCAGAGCCGAAGTACCCGTTCCAGGCAGTGCCAAGAATTCCAATGGGTAGGGATGAGCCTTGACCATTGTTGGATCATTCGATTTCCCGTTCTTCCCTAATTTGACCTGCTCCAGCCGACGATGGGATCAAAAAGAGAGAGTAACTCACGCGATTTCGCTGCCAAAGTTTTTTTTGCGTGCGACCCGTGTGACTTTGTGGGTCAGATCGAATGGATTGGAATTTACGGCTTCAGGATTACCTTCATGAGGTTGGGCTCCTGGCGATAGAGCCGGTCGAACCACGCAGGTCCTTCGGCCAGCGGAGCCACTGCGGTGATGAGCGACTCGACCTTGATCGCGCCTTTTGACATCAGGTTGATGCAATCGGGATACTCACCACTCGAAGCACAGGAACCCTGCAGGCGGATCTGCCTTGTCACAACCGCTTGCAGCGGTAACTCGATGGATGGGGCGACGTTGCCCACCAGTGTGACGGCGCCGCCCTTACGAACACTCTGAATCAAGACCCGGATTGGATCTGTCGTGCCTACGCATTCGATGGCTACATCCGCTCCGCGGCCGTCGGTCAGCTCACGAATCGACTCGGTCGGGTCGCCTGCCTTCGAGTTGAAGACATCCGTGGCCCCGAGCTCGAGCGCGCGCTTCAGCCTTGCGTCATCCAGATCGAAAGCGATCACACGCGGGCAACCAGCGGCTCGTAGGGCTTGGATTGTGAGTAAGCCAATCATCCCGGCGCCGGCTACGACAGCCGTATCCCCCAACTGAACGGGCGTGATCCGTACGGCGTGGACCGCCACGGAAACAGCCTCAATGAGTGCAGCGTGCTCAAACAGGAAATGGTCTGGGAGCCGATAAACGATGCGGCGGGGAACCGACACATACTCGGCAAAAGCACCGTGGCGCCGATAATTCCCCGGCGAAACACCCAGTACCTCGCGGTTGTCACAGAGATTTAACTCGCCCCGGTTGCAATAATAGCAGTGCCCACAGTAAACGGTAGAGTCGAAAGTCACGCGGTCGCCTTCCTGAAGGTCATGCACGTTCGTGCCGGTCTTCGCAATTTGACCGGCTGCTTCATGTCCCATGACGAGCGGCGGGATTCGCCGCCCGGTTCGACCATCCAAGCCATGAACGTCGCTTCCGCAGATACCGCAGGCTTGCACGCGTACCAGCACGTCGTCCGGGCCAATGCTTGGGATCGGCATCTCGACCACTTCCAACTTCATGTATTCTTTGAGCAGAAGTGCATTCATCGTTTCAAAGTGAACTGCCCGCATCTGTTTTTTTCAGGAAACCGTGTGTGTCCATGAATGCGAGGCGAAGCGAAAGCCATGCAGCCACGGCATGTATCGCCAAAATTCCTCTCTAAATCCGGACTCATGATGTCATTTTCCTTTAGGATTCTCAACTGCCTCGGCGGAGACTTCTGATTGGTAATCCCGCCACAACCAGCGCAGCGAATCTGGTAAAATCGCCCGACCGTGCAGGTTGTTGTGATACCCCTTTCCCATAACGAATCTGTAGTCATAGCCCGCAAATTTTAGGGCCCTATCCATTTGCTGGTTGGCCAGCGGCCAATTGCCATGCACGTTGTCGAGATCGTTTTCTCCATCTTGAAGAAAAACCCGAATCGCTTTCTTAGGTGTTTTGCGGATGAGAGCGGGGTAATTGTGGCCGCCTTCGCGTAACGTAGCGCCGCTGGCGATGTTGGCGAAACTTCCAACCCAACTCAACACTTTGCTAAACTCGTCTGGGCGTTCCCAGGCTACCGTGAAGGCGCAAATGCCTCCACTACTGATCCCGCCTATGGCTCGGCTGGCCGCATCGTGGCGCAGTTTTACGGTTTTTTCTGTTTCCGGCAGAATCTCTCCTAAGATGAATCGGGCATACTGATCTGAAAGTGTGTCGTATTCGAAACTGCGGTTAGATCGTCCGTCTTTAAAAACACCCGGAGAAACGAAGATACCCACCATTACAGGTATCTCCCCTTTGGCGATCAGATTGTCGAAAACTATCGGAACGAAGTCTTTATAGCCCTTCCCGTCTTGAAACACCATGACACAGGCCGGGTTCTCCGGCTTGTATTGGACTGGCACGTAGAGCCACCATTCGCGAGTAGTCCCTTCGAAGATCTGGCTGGTCCACTGGGGCATCTCAGTCACCTTACCTTTGGGGACTCCCGGTTTTTCGAGGCTGTCCAGATCCGGCTTATAAATCTCTAACGGAGCACTTGCAATCCGTTTGCCGCCAACCTCGTAGTGAAAGAGTTGCACGGTCTGTTCCGGGAAGGTGACCACTGCAGCATAGACTCCAGTAGAACCAACCGGCGTTAGCTTGAATACCTTGCGGCCGTCGTCTGAAACCACTCGGGGAGCAGCGGCACCACCACTGACTTCAATAGCCCAGGCCGCCAGCTTACCTTCTACTTTGGGTGCGGGTCCCTTTTGCAGTTTTTCCTTGCCGCCAAAGGACTGGCGGATCTGTTCAGCCAGTTGCTCAGCTTGAGTTCCCGTTGGTTTGGCTTTCAAAGCTGCCCGTAACAACTCAGGCGTGAGAGGCGTCGCAGATTGACCAATCGAAAATAGTGAAAACGCGAGAATCAGAGTAAAACCACCCCAGAATCGTTTCATAAAAGTCTCCCCGGCATCGAGTTTAATCACGGCTCTTCCGCGATCAATTTTTCGTAGGGCGATTGTAGCTCATTTGAGTGTTCGGATTTGAGACTCAAATTCAGCCTATTCAGATGTACCAACAGTAGGGTGCAAAGCCATGTTCTCCTGAACCAGATCCTGCCACTTTCTCTAGGCTGCATTTCTCACCACGAATTGGATTTCCTGGGAGCGCAGGCTTCCAGCCTGCATCTTCGTCGAATTTGACCCAATCCACGACGGACAGCGGGAAGGGTCAGAGCCGGCAAGATGCCGGCGGTCCCAGGGGTTGCCAGCTTTCCCGGTGCGCCGGTGAGAAATGCGGGCTAGGCTGCAACCATCAAAATTCCTAGCCATCGAAGAATCCCAATTATGGTCAGTAGTGTGGAGGGAAGTCTAAATAATCAATAGTTTTCAAGCCGATGAAATTTTGGCAAGGAACAGGTGGTCAGAGATCGGTTCAATGTCAGGATCGATTGGGAGGACTTCTGAAATACGACTACCGGCGGGCTGCCAGAGCTTCGATCCGAAAGAAAGAAGCTGAACGGTAAGACGGACTCCACCTTACGGCGGAGTTTCGTCTTGTCAAATCGAAAGAGTAACTGACTCGAGGAAAATGATGAATGCCAGACTGGCTATAACTTTAGTTTCACCGGAGGCCCGCTAGTTCGCTTCGCCTTGAGGTTGACGGTTACGTCAACGTGGTCGGAAATTTTGACAAAGGGAATGCCCTTGTTCATCCCGAAGTCCTTACGGTTGAAGCTCATCGTCCCTTTAATCGTGCCTGAGCCAGTCCCCTTGCCGGTAATTGTCAACGTCAGCACCTCGGGTTTAGTCACACCTCGTATCGTAAAGTCGCCGTCTACCTCAAAGGTGTCGGGACCGGTCTGTACAATCTTCCTTGACACAAACGTGATCCACGGATCCTCCTCGGCGTTGAAGAAGTCTTTGCTCTTCAGCTTGCCGTTCTTCATACCACTTCCGGTATCCACGCTGGCGGCATGAATCTTGATGGTCAAAACTCCTGTCGACACATCAGGAGACGTAAAGGTGAGCGTGGAGTCCCACTTGTCGAAAGTACCTTTTATGGCCACCGACGCATCCACAAAGAACGTAATGGAGCTGTTTACCGGTGTAATCGTGAAAACAGGAGCCTCTGCTCGGGTTACTGAGGGGAACAAGGCATAAATTAAGAAGCAGAAAATAGTTGATAGTTTTCGCATGGCAGACAATTCTACTTATCCCCGCTT
Source organism: uncultured Acidimicrobiia bacterium (assembly GCA_963810905.1). Lineage (GTDB taxonomy): Bacteria > Acidobacteriota > Terriglobia > Versatilivoradales > Versatilivoraceae > CAWBAT01. The sequence goes on from CAWEPG010000004.1 coordinate 52,247, forward strand.
CCTTGTCAACCGGAAATCGCATTGATTTCTTAAGATGCACCAACAGCAGGGTGCAAGGCCATGTTCTCCTGAACCAGATCCGGCCACTTTCTCTAGGCTGCATTTCTCACCACGAATTGGATTTCCTGGGAGCGCAGGCTTCCAGCCTGCATCTTCGTCGAATTTGACCCAATCCACGACGGACAGCGGGAAGGGTCAGAGCCGGCAAGATGCCGGCGGTCCCAGGGGTTGCCAGCTTTCCCGGTGCGCCGGTGAGAAATACGGGCTAGGCTGCAACGATCAAAATTCCTAGCCATCAAAGAATCCCAATGATGGTCAGTAGCGTGGAGGGGAGCCTAAATAATCAATGGTTTTCAAGCCAATGAAATTTTGGCGAGGAATAGGTGGCCAGAGATCGGTTCAATGTCCGGATTGATTGGGAGGACTTCTGAAGTACGACTACCGGCGGGCTATCAGAGCTTGATCCGAAAGAAAGAAGCTGAACGGAAGACGGACTCCACCTTACGGCGGAGTTTCGTCTTGTCAAATCGAAAGAGTAACTGACTCGAGGAAAATGATGAATGCCGGACTGGCTATTGCTGAAACTTAATGATAGGCCCGCTGGTTTTTTTCACCTTGAGGTTGACGGTCACGTCAACGTGGTCGGAAATTTTGACAAAGGGAATGCCCTTGTTCATCCCGAAGTCCTTACGGTTGAAGCTCATTATCCCTTTAATCGTGCCTTGGCCTGACCCCCTCTTCCCTTCAAGTGTAAACGTGAGCCTCTCGGTTTTGGTCACACCGCGTATCGTAAAGTCGCCGGTCATCACAATGGTGTTGGGACCAGTCTGTTCAAGCTTCTTTGATACAAACGTGATCAACGGATCCTGCTCGGCGTTGAAGAAGTCTTTGCTCTTCAGCTTGCCGTCCTTCATGCCACTTCCGGTATTTACACTGTCTGCTTGAATCTTGAGGTCCAAAACTCCTGTCGTCACATCAGGAGACGTAAAGGTGAGCGTGGAGTCCCACTTATCGAAGGTGCCTTTTATGGACACCGACGCCTGCACAGAGAACGTAATTGAGCTGTTTTCCTTCACAATCGTGAAAACAGGAGCCTCTGCTCGGGTTACTGACGGGAGCAAGGCGGATGCTAAGAGAAAAAAGGTAGTTAAGTGTATTTTCATGGCGCGCACTTTGAATCTTTCCTGCATTATTGTCAACAGAAAAAGTGCATTTATTCATGGAACATTCTCGAACAGGATCCCATTAGGGATTCATCGGGCTGTCTACCTGAAATCCCTTGTTGCCATTAATTTTTGATTTCTAATTCGTTTGAAAAGTGCTGAGGCCAGCCTATAAGTATCATGGGGAAAGAAGAATCTCGCGGTGAAGAACCAGGGTTAGATTAACGCGACAGCACCGCCAGTAGGGCGTGGTAAACGTCAACAAGTAAACCCTCGTAGCCATGCGGGGTTCCGTCCCAGGATTTCCAATCGTAGGTCATGCCATTGGCGCCGTGTCCCTGAAAGCCGCCCTCCTCATAGGCGTGCAGCAACGGAAATAGCATCGCGTCGGCTTCCTCATGCCGCCCGAGCTGGTACAAGGCTTGGAGGGTGTAGTAGACATAGCAGGCCGTAGCTCCGCCGTTGATATAGATTTGAAATCGGTCGGAGCCATCCTTCTTTTCCGGCCCGCCCCAACGCGGGTTGTGCACCATGTAATCCTCCTGGTGAATGGGGATCAGATTGCCAGGCAAGCCGTACTCAAAGTGGGTATAGCCCACCTCTTTCATCTTGGCGAGCATGCGGTCCATGATGAGGTTTGCTTTATCCCGGGGAACCAGACCATAAGTAATGGCCACTCCATTTACAAACGTGAAGTAGTAATCGTGTAGCTTGCCATCGGCACTCCTCCAGCCCGCCAGCACTCCCGTTGCAGGATTATAAAAGGTATCGAAATAGGCCGATCGGAGCTTCTCGGCGCGTGCGGCATAAAGCTGGGCATCGTCTGACATATTGGCTCGCCGGGCCATCTCCGTCATTCCCTGCAGCGCATGATAAGCGAGGGCATTCGAGTAAGCGTCCAAGTGTCCAAAGCCGATATTGTCCCACCAGTTGGCCGTGTGTTTGGGAAATTGCCGGTAATCCCAAATACCCGCATTGCCGCTTGACACGTCAACCAGCAAGCCATCCCCGGTGGGATCCATGGCGAGCATTTGGGTAGCCCAGCCTTTCACTCCGGTATAGTTCTTTTTCAGCCACGCTTCATCCCCGGTGGCCCGCACATAATCCCCCGCGGCGATCAGAAGCGAGGGAAAAGTATCCACGGAATTGGCGGGGTTTTCCGGATCGTTGTGCTGCGCCATGCCATAGGCATGCGCCCCGCTCAGGTAGTGCTCTAGGGTCTGCCGGATCAGGTCCATCGCAGTTAGCCCAGGGGCAAGCGGTGGAGTACGTTCAGCCATAGAGGTATAAAGAAAAACCGTGAAAGCGCAGGCATCGCTGGCGGCGTTATTGGCCAGCACATGCCGGCGAGGACTGAGCTGAAAAGCATTCAGCCAATTGCGCCGAAAGCCGTCAAAGCGCGGGTCACTATCGACTCCCGGCACATGGGGATAGATAGCCACAACGTCTAAGGTATAGTCCAACTCGGGCAAGGCAGCGGAGGCAGGCGGAATCGTGACTTTCGCATAGGCCTGGTCGCCTTCTTGATAATTCAATTGATTGTCCCACGTAAAAAAGCGCTCGGCGTCATAGCCGAGTGCGAGCTCTTGACCCGTGCGGGAAGCGATTCGAAAAGTCCCCTGGTCAGGCAGGTGCAGAAGCGCCGGCAGGTGGACGCTGCCATCCTCATTCATGAGGCCAAGCAGGGTGGCGTGGTTCACGAAGGTGTTGAAATTGAGCACCAGCGGCGGGAGGCGGATTTCCTGGAGAGTAGGAAGAATGCAGAGCGAATCTGCCGCTCTGAGAATTCGAAAGACCAGACGGGCGCGCTGGTCGGCTCAACTTTGGAACGGTATTCGATCCTACGACCGACGTACCGCACTTCGTAACGCTTGTCAGGTTTGACTGGCGGGCGCAACGGATTCTTTGTAGAGCTTTTTCGTGCCCAGCGAATCAACCGTCAACACCGTAAGGGCGGGTTGATCTGCGCGCTAATTCCACTCGCATGAAGGGAGATTGGAACTGCGGCCCGTCCACGGGCTCCTTTGCCGAGCCCAGCGCAACTATCAAGATCAATACTGAGATACAGACTTTATGCACGGCGATATCTCCTGTTTATAAATACCGAAATCACGGCGCCCTCACCTTTCAGGAATTACAGAAGAACTCCTGCCGATCGGGTGCCTTGAAGGGGGCATAGTCATAGCCAGCGGCATCGCCCACGAAAAACATGGGGTTGTTTTCTTTCAGTACGGGTTTGCTGGCATCATTTCCCAGGCCTTCACGGTCTTGAAGTATGCGGTGCCGCCGCTGGCGAACAGGCTGACTCCTAGGCTGTCGTTCCGTGCCGGATAAACGCGGCGGCAGATGGCTTGCCGGTCGTTGGCAAAGACCTCCACGACCGACTTGTCTACAAAGACTCGCAACTTAAGAAGCTCGCCTGGCTTCAGGGCAAACGGCGCGCGCTCCACCACCTTTCGGCCCTCCTTACCGCTGCGGGTGGAGTCGAAGACCAGTTCCTTCTTCTCCGCATCGAAATAGAGGAGTGTTTCTTCCTCTCCTTTGATGGAAGCCCGGACTTTCAAGCCGCAGCGCTGGGCGGCGCCGACTTCGATTTCGATCCCAAGTTCACAGGAATTTCCTGCCACGCCTTCGAGCGATTTCGTTTCGCCATCGGCCAACGCCAGATCTCCCCATGTTTTCTCGTGGTAGCGGAGGGTCTCGAGTTCTTTCACAGGCTGGAGGCGCAAGGTGCCATCCTCGCCTAGCCAGAGCGAGCGGGGCAGGCCATAGACGCCCGACCAGCCTTTCTCCTTTTCGCCGGACGGATTGTCGAGGAGCCATGCCCACATGATCTGTCGTCCCTGTCCGTCTATCAGTGCCTCCGGGGCGAAATAGGTGTTGTCGACCCACGTCATGCGTCCGTGGTTTTTGGGGGTGAACCGGTCGTTCCGGTAGTCACCGACATAATATTGGCAGCCTTTGTTGTGGCTGATGAACAGGAGCAGATGCTTCCCGCTCGGCGGCCCGCCGGCAGGGCTTGAAGGCAGCGGCAGAAAGCTGGGACACATGTTGTCTTCGCTGCGGTCGGTCCACTCAGGGTTCCGGTCGTAAAAGACGTGGAGATATTTCCAGCCTCTCAAATCGTCCGAGGCGAAGAGGTAAAGCCGATCCCCTTGTTCTGAGAGTGGAGCGTCAGGGGCGCGGCCAATCTTGTTCAGCACGGGCAGATTGCCGGTGAGCATGTAGTAGCGGCCATCTTTCTTCCAGATGTTCGACGGGTCGGCGGAGCCGTAAAGGAAGGTTTTCCCGCTCGGATCCTTGGCCTCCGTGATTCCCCACTCCGTAGATTTGATGACCGGATTGGCATCCAGCTTAGTCCAGGAATCGAAATCGGGGCTCAGACTCTTGGCCAGACCGATGCCTTTCGCGCCCCAAAGCATCCAGTAGGACAGATATCCGGTGCCGTCGTCGTCCACGAACGCGCCGCCGCTGAAACAGCCTTCGTCCCCATTCCCAGGGCCGATGGCGTCAGGATGATGCCGCCAGTGAACGAGGTCGCCGCTGGAGATGTGGCCCCAGCAGAAACCGGATCCGTTGCGGTTGTAGAGGTACATCAAGTGATATCGTCCGTTGTAGTAGAACGCGCCGTTCGGATCGCCGGGCATGCCCATGTCCTCCGGCACACAGAAATGGTATGTCGGACGATAGGGATCGGCGAGAAAGCGCTCGCGCAGCAATCGCGCCGAGCGAACCGCTTCATCGGGGACGGCGCTCGTGAACGACCAAGTCTTCGGAATGGAAATGGGTTTCCCGTCGCCGCCTGAATAGAAGCTGATGACTGTCGCGCCTTTGCCACCCAAAACAAGGCAGCCGTCGTCAATGCGAACATCACCGACGAGCTTGGTCTCGGTGAAACGACCTGTCGCCTCTCGGAGTTCTCCACCAGTAAATGACCACCAAGCCCAAGGCTTCAAGTCGTCAGCAATCTTGCCGGGTTGCAATGCGGCGATGGCTTCGCGATCCAGAGGCTTGTCGTAAATGCGCGCGTCCTTGATCCGGCCGGCGAAGGAGCGATACGGATCTCGCGCGTCCAGATGCGGCTGTCCGAACAACACGACTGCCGACGGGCCAAACGTCTGCGGCGGGTCGGGCATGGTGTATTGGGCGTAAGTATGCCCGTCGCGGTAAACGGTCACCTCGCGCCCACGATAGACGATGGCTATCTGGACGAAGGTTTTGCCATCGGCTGTTTCGTCCGGCCATTTCCCTTGCTCCTTTGAAGTGCGGCGGTGAAAATCGCTTCCGGCCATCCATTTCGCGGGAGCGATCTCGCCGAAGAAGATGCCGTCGAAGTGGGATTGATCGTCTTCAATCGTCAACACACTGCCACCTTGTTGGGTCAGGTTCGCGGGTGCGACCCACACAACGAGCGTTTTGTCCTTGAGCTGGACTGGCTCCGCTCCATGTGCGAGGAGAGCGACCGCGACAGCTAACAGGGTGATGATAAGTGGTTTCATGGGGAGGGCATTCATTTCATGGACCCCTTCTTTTTTTTAAACAGACATAGTTGTTTCCAAAGACCGAGCATAACCAGCGCAGAGGGGAAATCGAGGGGGGAAGGGCACTCCGCCTTTTTTGTGCTTCTGTTATCGCTTCTCATACTTAACGCCGACAATATTTTTAATTTATTGAATAAATGGTCAGCAGGGATGGTAAATACTCCGGCTTGTACCTCTGTATTGGCATGACATCTTTCCTCCTCCGTGAGATTATCTCACTCTTCAGCTAGTTAAAAAAACCCGGTTCGGTAAAGGCTTCTCAAAAGGCGAAATCGGGCCGACAGGGGCGCGGGAATGAAGTTGCATATCTCATGGATGGCGATTTTGCTATTGTGCTGCAGAGTAAACGAGTTCGCTGCCGCCGACATCCTTAGTTCAGACGACATTCTCTCAATGAGAACGATTCAAAGTCTGGCTCTCTCCCCCGATGGCTCCAAAATCGTCTTCGAAGTCAATGAACCTTCAGATGAAGGGGCGTCCAAAAGCCCGGTGAACAGTGAACTCTGGATGACGTCTTTCGATGGTACGGATCTTCACCAGCTTACTTTCAATCCTGGCTCCGACACTTCCCCGCGGTGGTCTCCCGATGGATCTTCTATTGCCTTTCTGTCACTCAGGCAAGGAATCGCAGGACAGCAACTCTTTTCCATCAAAAATGATGGAGGCGAATCGCGTCAGTTAACAAACCACGGGATGTCCATCTCTGGCTTTGCATGGGCCCCGAGCGGAAAACAAATAGCATTTCTTGCGGCAGAACCCTTAAGCGACTTGCTCAAGGAACGAATCAAACGCGGTGATGACGAGATCGTGCTTGACACTTTTGACACAGACCAGAATGCCCCTCTGCAACGTCTTTGGGTTTTAGACTTGAGCACTGCGAGTACCCGCTTAGTACCGATCGGAGAGTTTCATGTCACGAGTGTCAGTTGGTCTCCAGACGGTTCCAAGTTCCTCCTCACTGTCACCGATAAAGCGAATCTTGACCATGAATGGATACGCTCTCGCTTAGTGGTGGTGCCTGCTTCAGGTGGCACACCGGTCACTTACTGTTCCACGCGAGGGAGACTCGCTAAACCCAGTTGGATTCCGGATGGGAGTGGCATCTCGTTTCTGGGTGCTTCCGCTAATGGCACTGAGCAGGCCCCCAGCAGCCTCTTTGTGTGTCGGGAAGTCGGTGGCATTCCTCAGAATCTTACGGCGGGAAAGCCTTTCACGGTTCAGAGCTACCAGTGGCTCGCGGACTCAAGTTCTGTTGTCCTGACGATCTTGGAACGGAACTCCCGATATCTTGCAACATTAGATATTCGCTCAAAGCAGCTAAAAAGGTTGAGCGATCCTTCGGTGGTCGTTTCGCCAGAGTTCAGTATGTCGCGAGATGGCCTAAGTGTTGCGTGTGTGCTTGAGACTCCGAACAAACCGCCTGACCTATGGAGTGGACCGCTGGGCCAATCATTACGCCAGATCACTCATCTGAATGCGAGGTTGGAAGGGCTGCGATATGGAGAAACGGAGGAGATCGATTGGAAAGCAAGGGACGGCTGGGATATTACCGGTGTCCTAGTCAAACCTGTAGATTATCAGAAGGGCAAGCGTTATCCGATGATTGTGCAAGTTCATGGAGGGCCTGAGTCGGCGGATCTCAATGGATTTCAAATAGCCTGGGCACAATTGTTCGCAGCTAACGGATATTTGACATTTCTTCCCAACTACCGTGGGAGCATTGGGCGAGGGGTTGAATACACCATCGCCAATCACGGGGACCGAGGTGGAAAGGACTTCTTCGATATTCTCGATGGAATCGAATCCATGATCTCCCGAGGGTATGCAGATCCCGAACGTTTGGGCATTGGCGGATGGAGCTATGGAGGATTCATGAGTTCCTGGGCGGTCACCCAGACCAACCTATTCAAGGCTGCAGTGGTTGGGGTCGGGATTACAGACTGGTTTAGTTTGATGGGCATGGCGCCAGTTCCGATGTGGAATGCCGAAGCACACTTTCTCGCTTGGCCCTATGACAAACCGGAAGAATACTGGCGCTTTTCTCCAGTCCTTCAAGTCAAGAAGGTGAAAACACCTACTTTGATGCTTTGGGGCGAATCAGATCCGTTTGTTCCTCCAGCTCAGGGCCGCGAGTTTTTCAGAGGCCTTCGCTACTTATGGAGTGCCTAGCGAGTTTGTGATTTATCCCCGTGAAGGTCATGGACTGCGGGAGCGTCTGCATCGGAAGAACGCATACGCTCGGGTTTTGGCTTGGTACGATCGCTATCTCAAGGGGTCGAATAACTAGCGTTTAATGGCCCACATTCACGAGAGTATCTCTCAATTATTGTGGTTTCTTCTCGTTCTTAGCAGCGTGATATCCCGCCTTGATCGCATCATCTTCGGACATGTACTTGCCGTTCTTCGTTTTCCCGTAAAACTGACTGCCGGAGTGATGGTAAATGTCTGAACTCAGGTTAACCCAGACCATTCCGGGCCCTGGGGCGCCCTGCGACGAAGGAGAGGAAGCGGTTGCCTTGGCTGGGGACGCGGGAACAGGCTGGCTTGGCGCGGCAGGACTAGGCTGAGAAGCCGAGTATTGTCAGAAGAATTTTCATAGTATCTCTCCTTTCTTGTACTGCAAGCTACTCTCCAAATCGGCTGTCAGGCAAACCAACAACTTAAGAGGCTCCGAGTCGATAGAAGTGTGAAATTTCATTCATAATTAAGAGGTAGGGATTTCCCCTGCCGCATCCACTGCGTCATAGAGCGCAAATATGAGGGCACAAAAAAAATCATGGCCTGGCAGGACCGGAACTCAGTCAGCTCTAAAGGCATTATCAAGGCGTTATCGGAAACCGAAAATGATTCGGATGGGCTGGCGTACTCAGCTTCCGGCTAGTTGACTTCTCGTCCAGCTAAGCTCCGAATTTTAGGGGAGGTGCTATGTTAAGAGGAGCTTCCCAAGTACAGCGAGGACTATAATGTGGCGTCTGAATAAAGTTTGATGTACAAGGGCTTTCAGGCTCTCATGGTTTAGAGACCTTTCAGGGGAGGGATCAGGTCAATGAAGCACGCGGCGAGAATGCAATTACTCCACTCCAACTGGCCCTCTTTTTGACTACTGCATTGGCTATTTTTGCGAACGGCCAAATAAGTGCGTCGCAGAATCCTTCTGTGAGCGTTGCTCCAATTCAGAAAAAAGAATCGTACGTGATCCGGGACGGTTTACGAATCTATCTGTGGGAAAAATACCTGGAAGGTCAGGACGAAGCTTTCTCCCGCACCGGAAAAGTTGTGCTGCTTGTCCATGGGGGTGTGCGGTCGGGCCGCCCACTTTTTGACCTGCAGATTCGCGACTATTCTCTGATGGATTTTCTTGCTAAGAACGGTTACGACGTTTGGGCCATCGATATTCACGGCTATGGTCATTCCGATAAAACAGAAAAAGATTGGTCAGACTCGCATTCTGCCGCCGCGGACATTGCTGCTGCCGTAGCGATACATCATGAAGTTGAGGGGGGTAACCAAGATCAACTTGCTCGGCTGCTCTGCTGGAACACAGAGAGCAGGAGTTTTTGCCATGGAGAATCCAGACAAAGTAGCCAAGTTGATCCTTTATGCGGGGTTTTGGAAGGGGACGGCAGAGTCTGCTGAATTTAACAGGAAGAGAATTGAGAACGGTGGAAAGCCTCTCCCTCAGTACCGCGTCAATACTGAAGAATCCCTTCGCAGCGACTTTGTGACCGGCGATTTGGCGCAACACCCCCAGTTTGAAGAAGACGTCGTCCAAGAGAGTGTCAAGCAGGCCTTACAGACCGACCCACAATCGCCGAATGTATTCGTAGAATGGGCAAAGTTACCCATCCTAGACCCAGCTCAGATCACAGTGCCCACCATGATCATTCATGGAGAACGAGATTTTGCTGCGAAAGAGGAGGACCTCTTACCCTTCTACTCGCAACTCAAAACCCATGACAAGCGATACGTTCTTCTTCCCGAGGGAGGGCACCTTCTGATGCAGGAAAAAGACTACCGGCGCTTCCAACATGAGGTGTTGAGCTTTTTTGATCGCCCTTAGTTTTCAGAGTCTCTGCCAATATTGGCCCCGACGGAGTGCTCCCGATATTACTGTGCTCTGCAACAGATCTTTATTAGCTCGTAGTGAGATGGAGGCCATCTTCACGAGGGCAGAACAGTCCTGTGGAGCGACCGCAGACGGAATCGATGAATCTAACGGATCGACATTTTTGATTTGGCTTTCCTGCTGATTAAACACATCCAACAAGGAGAATCTGCATGGATCGGCGACGTTTCCTCAAAAATAGTACCCAGCTTAGCGTGGCGCTTACCGTCCGAAGCGCATTATCAGCGGACGAGACGCTGACTGCCTCTGAAGAGGCCATGAAAACTGCTGACAAACAGAAATCAGTTACTGGGGAAGGGCTTGGGGAGAGATCCGTTTCAGGAATGCTGGTTTCGCTGGATGGAGAGTGGTCGCTGTCTATTGATCCGAACAATGTGGGACAAAAAGAAGAATGGTTTAAAGGACCATTGCCGGAAGCGAAACAGACGAGCGTTCCAGCCGTAATTCAAGAGGCATTTCCGGGCTATCATGGAGTGGTGTGGTACAGCCGCAATTTCCTCGCTCCACTGAATCCGTACTCACAAGGACGTCACCTGTTACGTTTCGGGGCTGTAGATTATCTTGCCAATGTCTGGCTGAACGGCGTCCACGTGGGTGGTCATGAAGGCGCAGATACTCCTTTCGTTCTCGATGTGACGGATGCAATCAAACCCAATGAAGCGAATTCACTGGTAGTTCGCGTCTTGAACCCGAGCGATGTACGGATTGATGGTATCGTTTTGGACGAGACCCCGCATCGCAACAAACGCATGAAATACACTCCCGGAAATTCATTTAATTCCGGGGGGATCGTAGATACCGTTGAACTCTTGGCAGTCCCGGGGATCTGGATTGAAAATGTATACGTGCGGCCGGATTCAAAGACAGGGATCGTGCGCATTCAGATCAATGTGCGTAATCGATTACAGAAATCCTCAAGGTCTCGCCTGGGTTTTACCGTGGCTGCATCAGCAACCGGAGAAGCGATTACTGCAGCGGAGCTTGAAAGTGAACTTCCCAAGGGGGATAGCCTAATCGAGTCGCAGTTGAAGGTTGACAGTCCTCGGCTTTGGGAGCTCGACGACCCTTACCTGTATCTGGTAAGAGTGAAGGTTCAGGCAGAAGGATCGCCGAACTCACACGAAACTTCAGTCCGCTGCGGCTTCAGAGATTTTCGAGTCGTAAACGGGTATTTCCAGCTTAACGGAAAACGACTTTTCCTGCGCAGCACACATACCGGCAATCATGTCCCGATCGGGATGATGCACGCCCCTCGCCAAGCTCCGGACTTATTACGTCGCGACCTTCTATATGCGAAGTCGTCAGGCTTTAACATGGTCCGTTTTATTTCCGGCATGTCTTTCCCATACCAGTTAGACCTGTGCGATGAAATAGGGCTGATGGTTTACGAGGAGAGTCTAGCAGCCTGGCTGCTGGCCGATTCTCCCCAAATGGGAGAGCGTTTTGACCGCTCTTTGAGAGAGATGATTCTTCGTGATCGCAATCACCCCAGCCTGACCATTTGGGGATTACTGAATGAGACGTTTGACGGGCCTGTCTTCCAGCATGCCGTATCCACTCTTCCACTCGTCCGTAGTCTGGACGAAACTCGATTAGTATTACTGTCCAGTGGGCGATGGGACAACCATCCTGAAATAGGCTCCGTCAGCAATCCCGGTAGTTCCGAATGGGAACACGTCTGGGGCAGGGAAGCGCCGGGGGCCGTGCCCGGTTCAAAACCCAGGAAGGACTGGATGCTGGAGAGCCTTGGAGTAGCTATAGGCGGCTACGTCGACGGCGCAGGAGATGCGCATGTCTACCCCTTCTATGGCTTGCCTCAAACTCAAACGGTGTCTCACTTCATTCGAACCATTGGCCAGGGAACAAAACCGGTTTTCCTTTCTGAATACGGCATCGGGAGCCTGTTCAATGCCATTCGTGAAACACGCCTGTACGAACAAGTAAAAGCGAATCCGGAACTCGAGGACTTCGCTTTGATCCGTTCGATGGCCGAGCGACTGACATCCGATTGGAGCCGTTTTGGGATGGACGGTGTCTATCCCTTTCCTGAAGACATGCTTCTCGACAGTCAACGTCTGATGGCGCGTCAAAGACGATTAGGATTTGACGTGATCCGCTCCAATCCTAATATCTGTGGCTACAATCTGACCGGAATGTTAGATCACGCTTTAACTGGGGAAGGACCTTGGACCTTTTGGCGGGAGTGGAAGCCCACGATTATGGAAACCCTACAAGACGGGTGGGCCCCGTTGCGATGGTGTCTGTTTGCTGAGCCCATGCACGTCTATGCGGGTCGCCCGATAAGATTAGAGGCTGTGCTCGCTAACGAGGACGTGCTTCGGCATGGTGAATACCCTGTGAGTTTTCGTGTCATGGGACCGTCAGGAGTTGTCTGGGAGCAAAAGACGCAGCGTGACAATTCCCAAAGTCGCTGCCGGTGAGTATTCTCCGTTCGCTGTGCCCGTTCTTGCTGAAGAGGCTCGATTAAATGGACCCTCAGGCGTCTACACCTTCACGGCGAATTTGGAGCACGGGGGTGGTCCGTTTGGTAGAAGTCTGAAGTTTCATGTTTCGGATGCCGCTACGCTCCCACAACCCGGCCAAACCGTGAAACTATGGGGCATTGATGAAAAGACAAGAAGCTGGCTTGAGTCGCACGCTGTCCATTGCGAGCCGTTCAATGATTCCTCCAAACCAGACAAACCTTTGATCGTGGTCGGGAATAAAACTGAAGGGGACTCGAATCGATGGAAGGAACTGGCACGACAAATCGCCTCAGGAGGCGTTGCAATTTTTCTTTCACCACAAGCCTTCCAAAGAGACCAGGATCCGGTGGGCTGGCTGCCACTGGAGAAGAAAGGGAGAGTCTACCGGTTTAATGATTGGCTCTATCACAAGGAATGTGTGGCAAAATCCCACCCCATTTTTGAGGGCTTACCAATTAAGGGAATCATGGACGGAGATTATTGGGGAAGCGTCGTTCCGGAATACTTATTTGACGGGCAGGATACGCCGGATGATGTTGCGGCTGCGGCTTTTGCCGTCGGTTACCCCATTCCGGGCGGATACGCCTCAGGACTCCTGATCGCGTCTTACCCATTTGGGGAGGGACGCTTTATCTTGAATACCTGCAAGATCCTTGAGAACCTCGAAGTGAATCCAGTGGCGGACCGCCTCTTGCTCAACATGATCAATTATGCGGCGAAGTTGGCTAACAAGCAGAAGGTTGAGCGCCCATCCAATCTTGACGACAAACTAAGGCGAATCGCCTACGCTTAGTGAGGGGCATCGCCGGGCGATGCCGCGACGGCGACGAAGAGCTAGCAAAATTTTCGGTGCACCCTGTCACTGGGCCACGAACGGCAGTATGCGCCAGTTCAAGTCAGACTGATAAAATCGCTCGTGCAATTCCGCTTCCGCGAGGACACGCAGGATGGGTTCCTGGCGTTCGGCGTCCTTCGGCGAGGTCACTTGGAACGGCCAAGCGGCTGCCAGTCCGTCGATGAGCCCCGGCCGAAGCAACGCGATGTGCGGGTGCGTCCATTGCATACCTAGCGAAGGTGTCAACGGAAATATCACGGTCAGCGCGAGCGGATCAAGCGGCTTTCCTGTAAAGCGGTTTGCCGCCGCCCGCAGTAGCGGCCACGTCAGGCTCCATGAACCGATCAGGCCACCTTCACCATCAGGGCCGGGCTGCTGCGCGAGATACTCTCCTGACCCTTTCAAAAAATGGACATTGATATCGTCTAGAACTTTGTAGGCGACTGGTGTAGCTAAGTCGAAGGCGACTCTGAACAATGCTTCGCGCTCAGCCCGACTGGCGGCCCCCTCGTACCATTTGTTTTGCAGGTCTACGACGTGGCGGTGGTAATCCTCGACCCGCCGAGCCCAGATCGACTCGTCGTCCTGGTTAGCCGGTGACGTTTTACTTCCGGCATCCCGGATGGCCGTTCTACTTGAAGATTCATCAATGGTCATCGGTGCCTCCTTTGTTTGAGCTAACGATCATAAAACCGCCATTGGCTTACGGCAAGCATCAGCTCATCAGCTTCGCCTACTCTGATGCTTCGGCGGGAACGCGGTCGACGTATTTCTTCCGAATCCGCCGGACTGAGGCCACGTCCATCCACCGCTCCATATGATCGTAAATACTTCCGTGCTCCGCGGCCACAGCGTCCGTTCGACCTGTAGCCTTGACCTTTTGGGCCGCTTCAAACATGGCATTGGCCGCCACGCCAAGCAGCGTGGTAGGCTCGACGTACATCTCATATCCCAAGGCATAAAGGTCATCGATCGAAAGCGCCATCATCTCGTTGGTATATTGCACGCGGTCAGTTGGGATTTGCGTCCCTAGCGTCCGTATGGTGATCAGCGGTCCGCTGACTTGACTGCGGAACCATTTTGCCTGTTCGACATTCCAGCAAATCGGGAAAAGCGCGTCAGCTCCAGCCTCTTGGTAGGCTTTAGCGCGTGTCAACCAGTCGGCTCGGCGATCCTCCTCCTTCGTGTGTTTTGAGGCCACATAAGTGCCGGGCCGTCCGATGATCATGAACTCTTTATTCCTTCGTTCTCCCACCATGGCCCTGATTTTGGCCGCTGTCAATTCCATGTCTTCCAGCCCCAGTACATGCGGGGGGATGAAGGGGCATTTGTAGGGGAGTCCATAATCATCGACGTGGACTGCGGAGACTCCCACTGCTTCCAGCTCCTTCATCCAGTAGACCGAAACATAGGGCTCCCCGAACCCCTGCTCGAAATCGACCAAAATGGGAAGGTGGATGCTTCGTCGGACTGCCCTGCAGCAGCGGACCAGTTCTTCCGGACCGATCACGCCGATGTCTGGCACTCCGTTGACGAAGCTCATTTGCAAAGATTGAATCCCTACCGCGTCGAATCCGGCGCGTTCGGCAATTTTTGCGGACAGCACATCGTGCACGCCCATGATCCAAATAGGTCGTCCCCGTCCAAGCAGACTGCGAAGGCTCGGTGTTTCATCCATTTTGATCTCCCCAAAACGCTATGCAGGCAGGTTGCTTGCCCTCGATTCTCGCGAAACCTATATTCGTTACACGAGAGCATATGTGAGACATAACCCCTTGATCAGATAACTCACTCAACACTTTGCCCGTACGACGACCACGAATGTCAGGGTAGCTCAGGGACGCGGTGTTCGTGTACTTTTATCAGCTCGAACAAAATCCCCCCGGGGGACTCTAAAAACACGACATCTCTGGTGCCAAAACCGGCCGAGACGAATGCTTTCGGCATTGTCTCACTAGCTCCGGCCCCCAGGGCACGCTCGCGGAGTTCCTCAATATTGTCAACTTCGAAAACGACGTGGCAGAGTCCGTACGGACGCGGTTCGTCAAGAAGGTGCTCGTAGACTGCCTTTTCAAAAAGGTGGAGATACTTGTCTCCCCATTTAAGCAAGACTACTCGAAAATCCTGGTCATCGAATCGAAGCACATCATCTACGAGAACGTGGCCGCCCATCGTTTTGATGAAAGAGATTTCCGCATCCAATTTGGGAACTTTTGCCGCTACATTCCAAAGTTTCATCATTCCTGTTCCTCTCTTCCTGCTAATTGTCGTTCCGATTTTCGTCTCAGCTTTAAGTGACGCGTGACTGGTCTCCACTTGTCGGGGAAATCACCGCCGAGGAACCGGGATCCCCGGTAATCGAACACTCTTGATGAGACTCTGCAGATTGATAGGCACTCTCGACTACAGCCATACTTATCGTGCCATCTTCACCGGTGGCGCCGCGGGTGGGCTTGCCGACGATAGCCTGTGCGAACTCACGGATTTGCGATCCGAACATCACGTGAGACGCTCCTGCGGGCGACCCTCGTCGCCGGCTGGGTTCCGGCAGTTCCACATAGCTCCAGCCCATGCCTTTCCGGGTGGCCTCCTCTACCCGCCAAATCGCGATTCGACCGTTTTCAGAGGAATCCCAGGGAAGCAGGTCAAAAACCAGTTGTCCCTGCGTGCCGAGTATATAGCCATATTCAGTCCATTCACCAATCCCTGAACCGAGTGACCAGATAGGAGAAAGACTACGGCCAGCAGTCCCGGTTTCAAATCGCAACATGAAGCCATTTGAAAATCGAACTACCACGAGGCAAAAATCTTCCCAAACCGAGTCATCGACTGACCAACCCAGAAATTCGCGAGCGACATTCATCGTTTGAGAGTAGACAGCAATGGGTGTTTCGTCGATCCAATCTCGGACGAGGTCGACATAATGAGGCAAATGATCCTGAAGGATGCCGCCCCCAACGGAGCGGTCCCGCCAACGCCACTCGTACCCGGGATAAAAACCCTCCGGGACCAGATGTTCCGGATCGAGCTTGACGGCGCTGGCCCAATGAACGCCGCAGAAAAAGGGCTTACCGATTAACCCTTCCCGTATGATTGAGCGAACTTTCTGAAAAGTGGGATGAAAACGCTTCTCATGACCCACCAAGAGGGAAACTTTATACCGGGCCGCCATCTCCGTCATCGCCTTGCATTCACTCGAGCTTGGCAGCCAGAGGCTTTTCGACGAGAAGGTGCTTGCCTTCGGAGATAGCGGCACAGGCGATTTCAAAATGGGAATCGGGGGGAGTCGCAACAATGACAGCTTCGAGTGAGGGTGTCTTTAGGAACTCCTTGAGATCGGTGGAAACGTAAGGGACTTGCCATCGCCTTTGCGCGGCCTCAAGCTTGGCTGGATCACGGTCGCATAGTGCCAGCAAGCTGAACTCGTTCCCCTCAATTATGGCGGGAATATGCCCGCTCAGGGCTGCCACCCCGACGCCAACCACTCCGATGCCAATGCGAGGCATTTCAGACTCTTCTGGATTTACTGCGGTTTCACCGACTCGAGCCAAGGCGTCACCACTACTTATTCCAACGGAGGCCGATATAAGACCTGCAAGCGCTCCAACTCTCCAATGGGTTCGGCCGGCAAGTTCCTTGCAAAGTCCGCTTCATAGCGATACTGAGATGAACAAAGCAGACGCTCGTCAGGCTTCACTCTTGGTGAAATCAATCCGACGCGCTGGTAGAATGCGCTTACTCTTTGGAGACTCTGCTCACCATTGAAATTTAAGCCTACGAATTACGGGTGTCAAGATCAAACCGGACATATCATGTGCCAATGGCAATATTTGGGTGCTTGCTTGAAAAGACTGGTTGCGCTTGTTACTAGAATCTCATAATAGAATATGCACTATTGAGGTTGGGGGAACCTCTTCACTGAGATTGGCTCATAGCGAGAGTTGATTTTAAACTTCAATTTGAGGAATGAACGCTGTCTTGATGTGAAACTAAGCATACGTGCATTTTGAATTGAAATCGGCTCTAATTGGACAAGAAAGCAAGTCGCGCCTCCCCTTTAGCCCGCATTTCTCACCGGCGGACGGGGAAAGCTGGCAACCCCTGGGACCGCCGGCATCTTGCCGGCTCTGTCCCTTCCCGCTGCCCGTCGCGAATTGGGTCAAATTCGGCGAAGATGCAGGCTGGAAGCCTGCGCTCCCAGGAAATCCAATTCGTGGTGAGATATGCGGGTTAGACGCATGTTTTCTTCCTGAATGCCCCCGTGAAATCCATCAGCTTTAAGGTAGGAGAGATTTTGGATGAGTACAATGATGAAGTCCCTAATCTATAAATTCAAACTGGCTTGTTTCCTTGGCTTATCTTTGCTGGCTTCAATGGGCAGGTCAAGTCTGACAGCCCAACCGCGGACGTTAATAGGAATGCAATATGAATCTTTTTTCACACCGAATAATGAGGGGAAATGGGAAACAGCCGAAGCGATTCCAATCTTGGGGAAATACAGTTCATACGACGTTGACGTAATCAAGAAGCATGAGGATTGGTTTGAGTTTCTGGGGATTGACTGGTTGTTGCTGGACTGGAGCAACATGCTATGGATGCATCCGGAATGGGAGAAACATCAGGGAGCCACGAAGGAATTAGAGGACACGGCAGAGCTACTTTTTAAGACCTACAGCCAGCTCGCTAAGGAAGGAAAGCACCCACCCAAACTGGTGCTCATGCTGGGATTCCAAAACGGGAAGGCGATACCCAATGCCACGCAGAGGCTGAACGAAATTATCAGATGGACCAATAAGAATTTTTTGGCAAAACCCGAGTACAAAAACCTTTGGCTCAATTACCACGACAAGCCGCTGTTGACCATCTTGTTTAATGCGCCCCTTTCATGTGAAGAAATGGCGGAGCTGAGTAAAGGTGTTGTCGCCTCCGATTGGACTATTCGCTGGATGGGATCTCAGCTGCAGGATACCCATGTCGAGAAATGCGGATTTTGGTCTTGGATGGATGGAACCATCCGGCAAATGGTGACCTACAACGATGGGGTCGCTGAAGAGACGGTAGTGACACCGGCATGTTTTCCCTTTCCCTCCACTGCGCATCCTTATCCCAGTAGAAGAGGTTGGCTGGATCCTCAAGCAGTAGGCAGGGATCACGGAGCCCCCTACATCGAAAGTTGGAAAACAGCTTTTGAGAGTCGCCCAACGTTCATTCAAATTCACCAGTGGAATGAATTTGCCGGACAAAAGGTAGGAGCTGGACCCAATCACGATTTATATGGAGATGAATACAACCTGGAATTCAGTGAGGATATTGAACCCACCCAGATGGACAAGTGTACTCTGCGCGACTGCGGAGGTTGGGGATATTACTATCTGAACCTGACCAAGGCCCTCATTTCCCTTTATCGCCAGGAAACGCCCGACATTACGGTCACAGCCCTTTCGGGTCCCGTTAAGGGCACTGTCGTCAAGGACAAAACCTTTCGATTGCACTGGAGCACGCTAGGTAAGCCTCCCAGCAGCTACACCGTGAAAGTGGATGGTCGAACGGCGGCTCAAGGGATTCAAGGAGAAAGCTACCAGCTGGACCTCTCCAAATATCCCGGCAGGAAAACATCAAGTGACGCTGGTGGCCGAGGGGGCATATACTTATTTTGATCTGGCGCCGGAGAAATTGACCCACAAATCTTCCAAACGGTTGCCAGTGACTTCCACAATCGAGCTGACTAATTCGTCCCCATCTCCGTAACAGTCCCAGTTGTTAACTGCCAAACGAGAGGCTGTCATATGAGCCAAGCAGATAATAGAGAGGGTTCCCAGGATGTCTGAAGTGTTGCCAGCAATATTTTTTGGGCACGGCAATCCCATGAATGCCTTGCTGAACAACAGCTACACCGAAGGATGGCGGCGCATAGGGAAGCAGACAATAAAGCCCAAGGCCATCCTGTCGATTTCCGCTCACTGGTTTGTGCCGGGAACCGGCGTCACGATTAGTACGGCACCACGCACCATTCACGATTTCGGCGGTTTTCCACGCGAGCTGTACCAGGTCCAATACCCCGCTCCCGGCGATCCGGATCTTGCACGCCGCGTGCAACAGATGCTGGCGCCACTGCCGGTATCCCTGGATAACTCATGGGGACTCGATCACGGAACTTGGTCCGTGCTCCGGCATGTCTATCCGGATGCGGATATCCCGATTGTGCAGTTGAGTATTGACGAATCACGACCGGCACCCTTTCATTTTGAGATCGGCAGAAAACTCGCCTCGTTGCGAAATGAACGCATCCTGATCGTGGGCAGCGGGAACCTGGTGCACAATTTGCACACTTACGCTTGGGGACGGCACATGCCTGATCCGTATGATTGGGCCGTTCGCTTCGAAAAAGAGGCGAAAGAGATGATGCTTGCTGGTGAATATAAACCGCTTGTCGATTATGAGAAGCTGGGGCAGGATGCAATGCTCTCCATCCCGACCCCGGACCACTACCTGCCACTGTTATACGTAATAGGGACTCGGCAGCAGGGCGAAGTCATATCGTTCCCGATCGAGGGCGTTGATGGAGGTTCGATATCGATGCTGACGGTGCAGATTGGTTAGCCCGGTTTTTTGCATTACGGCGTTTTTGCATTTTGCGTCAACTGCTCGACCAGAGCTGAGCCTGTCCCTGGAGAAATGCAGGTTTGTGGCGCAGCTCCGATAGGTTCAAGGGGATGTTGCCATGGAACAATGAGCGATCGGATCCTTTCACTGCCAATAGCTCCTCTCCGCTAGTATGCTCCCCAGCACGGTCGTCGGCAGAATCAATCAAAATAGGAATTCGCCATAGACAGGCATATTACAGAGAAAAAAGGGGCTAGCTCTTTCCTCAATATAAAAGGGATATCTTGCCGACTGACGTTCAGGCTTTCTTACCCGCCTCCATGACGCGATTCACCAACCCACCCGGAGCACAGGGCCCTTGGATATCCTTGCCCATTATGGCCGATGGCATTGCCCACAGCATCATGTCCTGGTAGTAGTCGGTCCCGAACCATCGCTCGCCCGTATCGCAATAGAGCATGTTCGGCAGGTCAAACGCATAGCGGTGCCTGCATGTCATGTCATACATGAGACGGCGTACAATCTCCATCCCCGTTTCCTTATCCCCAGCATACAGGTACATCATTCCCAAAATCATGATCTCCGGGGGGAAGATGCCGTAACTGCGCAGCTGGGGCGTCCCATCACCATAGGCAAAACTGACCGCTCCACACGCTTCATTCAGACATGTGCGCTTCACCGTTTCCAATGTCTTCCTCAAGCGCTCCGATTGGAAAATTCCCGGTAGTCCATTGAAGGCATTGGCCCAATCCCCATCGATCTGGTTCGCCATGATTGTATCGGATTTCTTTCCTGTCTCGGGCTCATTGAAATGCAAGTAGTATTCGCCTTGCCAGGCATATTTTTCCATTATCTCACTACCCTGGTTGTACCAGTCGCGGCATTGCTGGGCGAAAGTCGTGTCTCCCATCTTTCCCGCCATGCGCTCGGCAATCTTTAAATTCGAAAGGCGCATAGCGCCGACATGAGGAACGATACCGTACCAATCCTCAGCTTCCCACCACTCCCGGCCAACATTGCCCTTCGGCATACTGACAATTCCCTCTGGCGCCGGACGCATGGTCATGGTGCAGGTGGTGCTCTTCTTCACGGCCGGATACATTTCTCGGAGGATGGCGTCGTCTCCTGTCCGCAGCCACAGTCGGCTCACCATATCCACAAAGCAAACACCGTTGAGTGATTTCTGCCATTCCCACATCACATTGGCAAAGTCCGACCCCGGACCCCAACGGAACGGAGCCGCCCCGTCTTCGCGCATGTAGTGCACATATCCGCGCAGCGTGCTGAGCGCCAGATCCGGGAAAGAAGTAGACGATGGGGATGTTTCCGTACCAACTGCAAGGAATACACTCGATCTGTGGGCTCCCCCGGGGGCACTCGTTCATTCCGTAAAGACCGGTACTCGGCGCCCAATCCACCGGATACACCGGCTTCGCCCAGTAACTGTCCTCCGGGATGGTCGCCATAACATTGATTAGTGTATCTTGCAGCCAGCCCGGCAAGGCTGCGTCTGTGTAAATCGCCTCCTGCCAAGCCAGTACACGCTTCAGGAGTGACTCGTGTTCGCGCGCCAGCAGTTCGGCCACTTCAACTGCATTCTTGAACCTGGTGGTATACATCTGGGTGTACTTTTTTTCCGCCTCGCCATGCCATTTCGGGGCGTACCAAGTCAATAAGTAGCGAACCGTCTTTTCCTCGTCAGGCTGCAATGTAAAATCAACAGCCACCGTCGCCCCGAATTCGTGTGGCCCCTCTGGCGGGAGACTCGACGAGATACTCGCCCAGTCCTCAACAATCTTCTCCCCTCTCTGCTGAGCCCCCTGGAATCAAGGGAATTGTCCTCATCCCTCCGCCTGTGCGAACCCTTTGTTCGCCGATCACACCAAGGCAGTAGCCAACACCCGTCTCGATTTCGACCGACACACCATTGACCGGGGCCTGGATTCTCTGATGCCGCCCTTCGACGCCTCCTTCCACAACAGGCCGTGACGCTTTCATTCCCCCAATCTCCATGTCTTTAGGAGGCACGTCTGCGGGTACCTGGGCCTCTTGCTGAGTCGGACCTGGGAAACTGAACGCTAGCGTTCCTTGCTGCGGCGAAGCGGACGTGTTTCGCAAGCGAACTTCGAAGACGGCTCCAGGTGTGTTCGACGCGATTACGTCCCCTGGGATGAAAGGCGCCCACGCACGCAACGCGACGTCCACAGAAGAACCTGGTATTTCATACTCCAGATCGGCCACTGGAAAATGCCCCCAGTAATGGATTTCCTTGGCCGACTGGACACCTTTTAGCAGCGGCACCGTCACCATCCAGCCTTCGCGACTTCGGCGGGGCTCATGACAGGTCTCGAACACCCCACCTGCTCGGATCGGTTCGCTCGTTAAAACCCAGGTCCTGTTCCCTACCGCCAGCCCCAGGAAGGGTTTCAAAAGTTGTGGCTTCCGCGGAAAGGCATCGAAAAGGCAATTGAAGCCTAGTGTGCCGTTAGCTTCGATGTCGAGGGAACCAGTGCTAATCCCTCCCAGAGGGACACCACAGCAAGGAGACTTGCCTGTGGAGAACAGTACCCCACTCACGGGCCTTGAATACCCGGCTGCTGGAAATTGTTTCCATTCAGAGTCTGGCAAATCCGTAGGAAACAACTTTTGGAACGGCGACTTTGGGGGGGCCTTGAGCGCGAGATTCTTTGCCCCCGGACTTTTTTGCACCGCGAAGATGTCTCTGCGTAGCCCTATTGCCCAATTGGCAAGACCAGCTAAGCCTGCTGATGACAACTGCAAGAAGTCTCGTCTATTCATAAGAAAGGTCCTCCTTCAAGCAAATGCATGTGAACCCCGTCCGCATCCTTGATCGATCCTCTTCTTGGCGTTCTTAGCGTCCTTGGCGTTTAGCTCTTTCGGTCACCGAGAAAGCCAGAAGGTTAGTGCTTACAGGTCACTTTTTTGGCTACAACAATTACCGCGAATTTGTGCAAGATAGCACTAGATCAATTGCGAAGTTTGCCCACTTCTGGCTACCTTAAGTCATTATAATACTTGAAACCTTCTTGCACCCGGTGCAGGAATCCCTGTGCATCGTATAGCAGCAGATTAGTTACCTTGGGATCTTTCTCTCAGCTGATACCCGAAATGGAGGCAATGGACGATGAAACGCACGGTCGTAATTACTGGCATCTTGTTGGCAGCGGCCTATGTAGCCGCTGCCCAGCAGTCCGGATCAGGCGGGATTCACCCGTCGGACCTGCCCCTAGCGAAGACAGAGGCGGAAAAGACAATCCTCGCAGAGATCGATGAAATGGCGAAGTCTCACCACACTTATCTAAGTGTTCCCATACAAGACGGAATGGCGTTACGGCTGCTGACCGAGGTGGCTGGCGCAAAAAATGTTATCGAGATCGGTACGTCCACCGGTTATTCAGGCCTCTGGTTTTGCCTGGCCCTGCAGACGACAGGTGGCCACCTGACTACTTTCGAAATCGATCACCAAAGAGCGTCTATGGCCCGTGAGCGTTTCAAAAGCGCTGGCGTGGAAAAGATGGTCAGCGTAGTCGAAGGTGATGCTCACGAGCAGGTTGCAAAGCTGAATGGGCCAATCGACGTGGCTTTTCTCGACGCCGAGAAGGGCGGATATGTCGATTATCTGAATAAGATCCTGCCTCTCGTACGGCCAGGTGGTCTGATCCTGGCACATAACATGAGTATGGTTCCAGATTACGTGAAGGCGGTAACGACCAACTCGGACCTGGAAACAATCTTTTATCTGCAGGGTGGGGGACTGGTTGTGACGCTGAAGAAGCGTTGAGGGAAAAGTATAAGCTGTGCCATTTCGATTCGTTTGAGTATTTTGACCCCCTACGCGACGTGTTTTCTCGTTTCGTGGCTAGTTCCCGATTGGGTTGCGCGGCTGCATTTGCTGATCCTGTTGTTGCGTCCCGTCATTCTTCGAAGTCTCCCGATAGCTCCTCCAGAAACCATCAATCTCATCTTTAAGACTCACAGCAAGAAAATCGTTTTCGGTCTTCTCAATCATAAAAGCTGGATTAAGACTACAATTTTATTAAACACTACTTGACACTGTCGAATTATTCTGTTAGGGTGTTTGTGATGACTTTAGAGTGGTGGACGACAGATGGGAAGAGATAGGGAAAAAGGAATATCGCTGGCCGAGCTGGCTGAGGAAAGCGGGGTTCCGGCTCGTACCATCCGTTTTTATATTGCCAGAGGATTACTGCCCGGCCCTCAGCAAGCCGGTCGTGGAGCTAGTTATGGCGATGCCCACCGAAAGCGACTGGAAGAGATTAAGAAACTCCAGGCAAAGGGCCTGACGCTCCACGAAATTGCCCGGTCGCTGGGAGGAGAAACGCTTAAGGGCGTTCAAGCAGAAGCACCCTCGGCCTGGTGGCAATACCCCATTGAAGAGGATGTGGTGGTTTGGGTAAGGGCCGACGTTGGTCCATGGAGGCTCAGGGAAGTACAAAAGACAGTCCGCGAAATGGCTTTGCGGCTTAAGAAAACTGACGGGAAAGGGGGAACAAGATGATGCCAACAACTGAAGAAATTCGAGGCTTTGGGCCGGTAGCAACCGACACAAACCAAAAATTGAACCTGGCCATGCAAAGACTCTTTCTCATGGGGCAAATTCTCCCGATCGGGGCTCGGCTGATCGTGCAGCACAGCTTCCAGTGCGAGGGCACTAAACCTCTGGAACTCATCTACACGTTTCCCCTCCCTCGCGATGCTGCCTTGCGCAGGTTTCGAGTGAGCGGAAAAGGCTTTTCCGTCCGGTCCCAGCTGAAGCCGGTCGATGAAGCCATAAAGATCTATGAGCAGGGCATTGAGGGAGGTCATCTATCCACTCTGGTCCGTCAATATGCAGACGGCCTCGTCAGCTTGACGCTGGGCAATATCCGTCCCGGAGAACAGGTGACAGTGAATCTTGAAATGCTGACTGGAGTTGAGATCCATGACGACGGGATCCGTTTCCGCTTCCCATTCACCTTGTCCCCTTCCTACCACTCCAAAGCCAAGGCTGTCGCAGTAGATCCTGGTGCAGGCGAAATGGAATTACCGGAAGAAGAGTTTGGGGATCTAATCCTGCCGCAGTTTAGAGCAGACGCCAGCTCTTTACATCAGATCGGATTTGATTTGTCCATTCACTTTCCACAATCCTTCAAAGAGATCTCCTCGCCTTC
Organism: uncultured Acidimicrobiia bacterium; assembly: GCA_963810905.1. Lineage (GTDB taxonomy): Bacteria > Acidobacteriota > Terriglobia > Versatilivoradales > Versatilivoraceae > CAWBAT01. The sequence goes on from CAWEPG010000004.1 coordinate 77,193, forward strand.
CCATGCTTTGCGAGTCGCTATGCCGACTCAAAAAAGTGCTCGCGTATCTCTCGCACAGGAGTCAGACCTGCCCAATCGAGACCTGGTTTTGGAGGTAAATGCCCAGGAATCGCTGTTTGGGGCGACGACCGGGATCGCTAAAGATGGCAAGGGTCACTTTGCTTGGATTGTCCCTTCCAGCAAATTTGGTCCCCAAAAAGCCCAAAATCCGCGCCGCATTGTCTTTGTTCTGGACCGTTCCGGTTCCATGCAAGGGCTCCCTATTCAACAGGCCACAAAGGCCATTGAAGCATGTCTGGGATCTCTTTCGGAACAGGACTCATTTGGGCTGGTCGCCTTTGACGATAAAACAGAGGTTTTCAAACGGGCATTGGTGCCGGCAACCATGGAGCATCGCAGAGCAGCAGGAGTATTTCTAAAGAAGATCGGGGCTCGAGGTGGAACAGAATTGGCCCAGGGATTTCTGAAGGCCGCCGAACTCTTGGGCACCGCGGGTGGTGACGCCCTGATCGTCACGGACGGGCAGGTCTTCGGGACTGAGTCGATTCTTGAACGAGCTGGGGCCTCCGGGATTCGAATTCATTGTCTTGGGATTGGCTCTGCCAGCCAGGATCGCTTTCTCGCCCTGCTCGCGAGGCAAACTGGAGGAATCAGCCGGTTTATAACCCCACGCGAGCGAGTCGATCTCTCGGCAGTAGATCTTTTTGCTTCCATTGGTCATCCTGTGGCTAGTGAGCTCCTGATCGATACAAAAGAGCTTCCCGATACCACACTGGCACCGGAACCCTCTTCTATTGTGTTTTCTGGTAACCCCTTGGTGATCTTTGGTGAGACCGGAGCTCGAGAAGGGAAACTGCTCCTGAGGTGGCAGACCGATGAGCAGGCGAGGACCCTTGAATGCCCACTGAGTTTCAAGGAAGGCAGAATCGGCGAAACTGTTCGGCTCATTCGTGGTGCCCGGATAATTACCGATTTCGAAAGCCATTTCGATGAGCCCGAAGTACAACCGAAAGTTAAACGACGCACTGAAGATCGAATAGCCAAGAAGTTAGAATTGCTCAGCGAGACTTTCGGATTGGCAAGCCGGCGGATGGCCCTGGTGGCGGTCTTAGAGCGTGAATAAGACCAGCCTGGAGAGCTGCCAGAAATCCGAGTTATACCGGTGGGAATGCCTCAGGATGTATCCTTCGATAGTTATTTTCGTGCTGGTCAGAGAGTGTCTTGTGTGAGCATGGCCGCCTTTTCCCTCGCTGAGCCTTTAGAAACGGCAGCAGATTCTACCCCCATGATGTTTAGCCTTGACACCAAAGAAACGAGCGCGAAAATCCGCACCCGGGATAACGGGACCGAAGACTTCCTATTGGACCTGGCATCCGCAATAGAATCAGATGGAGGTATGCCAGGTAAGAACATCGAAGAGCGGGTGTTGTTGAGTATCCTTGCCTTGCTCTGCTTCCTTGAGAAGGGGCACAGCTCCAGGGCTGGAACATTTCGAGTACACGTTCAACGGCTCATTTCGTTCCTGGAGTCGGAGCTGGTCAAATCATTGTCTTCTGAGCAGCAAATCTCCGTGGACCGAATGATCAAACTGGCTCGAAGCAGAAAAACAATTCGCGGTGACTGGCATCGCCTAGCTGCAAAGCCCCTCAGAGACCACTCTGCGAAGGAATTGTGGGCCAAGATTGATGCAGCGCTTCAGGGCATCGATGAGCCTTAAGGAGAGAAGAGATCAAGCAGTCCTCTCACTCCCCTCTTGTTTTTAAGGAGACATCTGAGGTTTGATGTCAAGGGGTGAATGCACAAAATATTCACCGCTTTTCCACAAGAGCACGATTTAGGCCGCTCTCTTTTTGCGAGGCGGCAGAGCTTGGATCTCAGCCCAAAGCGTTGGGTTTCTCTTTTCCAGGGACTTTAAGTAAATCTGTTCGTCGTAGCAGGTGCGAGTTTTCCAGCAATGGAACAGAATGCGAATCCACTTAAAAGCCAATACGCGCACCGCCGCGGGATGGCCTTTGCCGGCTCGCCGCAAGCGCTGATGCAAGGCTTTGGCCCAACGACACGATTTGCGGGAATGATCGGCAAATTCATGGAAGCTCTGACGCAGAAACTTCGAACAGGCCCAGCGCCAATGCACCCAGCGTTGTTTGCCGCTTTGCTCGGTGACCGGGGCAATGCCCGACAGCTGCTGGACCTGCTGGGCGGACTCAAAGCGATCCCGATCCGCACCGAAGGCCGCCAGCAGGCGCGGGGCCAGGACTGCGCCCGCTCCCGGAAGACATTCAAACAGGGAACGATCGGGATGCTTTCGAAAAATCGCTGCAATCTGGCGGTTGAACCGCTCGATGGCGTCCAGCAGCGGGAGCAGTTGCTCGACCAGCACTTGGACCATCATCGAGCTCGACAACACCACGGCCGGGTCGGTAGTCAAAGACCGCGCTTGGCGGATCTTGTCCAGTCGCTGTTGCAACTGCTCAGGACGCGGTCGCCCATAGTCCAGATAGAGCTTGCGAATCTGGGAAGGCTTGGCCCGTTGCAAGGTCTCCAGCGTCGGCCACTTTTTCAGAAAGTCGCAAGCTTGCAAGCTGTCCAGGTCACCCGCCAGCTCCAGCGCCTGCGGATAATAGTTCTTCAGCAGGCTGGTCAGCTGGTTGGTAAAAGCCGTTTTCTGATTCACCAGTTGACGGCGGTTTTCGGTCAGCAGTTGCAGGCTGCGGGTGTCGGCATCGTCGGGCTTCCAGGGGCGGAAGCGCTCGGGACTGTTGCGCACCATCTCCATCAGCAGAACCGCATCGGCGGGATCACTCTTGGCCCCACTGGGGACATAGGCCTTGCGGTAGCTGGCCAGCGATTGGGGGTTGACCGGATACAGCAGCAGAAAGTCCACGCTCAACAGTGCATAGATCACCGCCCCGCGCGCTTGCTCCAAGACGATGGCCACTTTCGCTTCGCTAAAGCGTTGGCGCAACTGGCTCAGCCAGTCTTCGAAAGCCTCCGGCTTTTGTTCCAGCCGGGCGATTTCTCGTTGACCGGTGCCGACGTCGTAGAGGCAGATCACGTGCTGCTGATCGGCCCAATCCAACCCCACCCAGGCGGCGACTTTGGGTGGTTCGGGAGAAACAGAAAGGGGATTCATAAGATAGACTCCTAAAGTGAAATAGCGATCGCACGCAGCCCGGAAACACAGCGCAAGCCCTTATAGCCGAGTCCTCGAAGGACAACATCTGAGGATGCGTTCGGTCTCCTGGCGCCAGTCCGGCTCGAAACTCTCCTCAAAACCCTCGGGGGGTTGGGGATGCTATTCGTAACCGGACCGTGCGTGACCCACAACAGTTTACACTGACTGCTTCACGATCTTGCGGCCCAGCCATGGAGCGGATTTCCACAGAATCCACAGGCTGCCCAAAGAAAGAAAAAAGAAGCAAAAAAGAAAGAAAGGCTGCTACTACTATCGATATACTGTTTCATCGAGTCCCCGACTCGATAACTATAAGGGGATACAGGGGTGGTGCTTTTATCTTTTCTCCCTCTCCCCAACGCGGGAGAGGGTGGGCCGTCAGGACCGGGTGAGGGGGACCAAATCTTAACTCCCCTCTCGGGAGGGAAAGAAAGCTCGCAGAGCATTCCGGGGTGGGTGTTGTTATTAATTCCCCTCCTTTTTTAAGGAGGGTTTCAGGGATGGTACTGTGATGGTTATCTCCCCCTCCCCAACGCGGGAGAGGGTGGGCCGTCAGGACCGGGCTGAGGGGGACCTTTGCTCGTTGGCCTTGCCACCTATTCGGATTCTCCGGCCTGTGTTTAATCAAAAGGAGGTGTCAAGAGTGCGGTAAAGTTTTTGACATGGTCTGATTTCACAATCGACCACATAAATCCGTACAGTAAAGGCGGTCGGACCCAATTGGACAATGGCGCTTTGATGTGTCGCCGGTGCAACTCAGCCAAAAGAAACCGGAAGAGATGAGATGTTTCATCCAAGTAATTGTATTAAAATAGCTTATCTGCACTTTTTGTCGCCCATGGCTGTTTGATGATTTCCATCCTTGTTTTAGGAATCCACTTAATCATAAAATAAAGTTCTTATTTCTGAGGCCTTGTTTCATTTCGACGAAACAAGAACCTTTATGAGACGCCCTAGTTATGCAAGTTGGCCAATACCTCAAACAACCGAGCGGTTACTTGGCGTTCATCCCAGCGCCGCTGCCACCAGACCCACCATTGTCAATCGATCCTGAATTGGCTTCCTTGCTTTCGGAAGCAGATCGCTCACTGGGACGCCTGGATGGAGTCACGTCGGTTTTACCTAATCCTGATCTCTTCGTAGCGATGTACGTGAGACGTGAGGCTGTCCTGAGTTCTCAAATCGAAGGAACTCAAAGCACTTTGGAAGATGTGCTGAAGTTTGAAATAGACTCGAAGGGACGAGATTTTCCGAAGGACGTTACAGAAGTTGTTAATTACGTGAAGGCGATGAACCATGGGCTTAAACGTCTTGAGGAGCTCCCCATGAGCCTGCGCCTCATCCGGGAGATTCATAGTGTTTTGCTAAAAGGTGTCCGAGGAAGTCAGAGAACTCCTGGGGAGTTTAGAAGAACTCAAAACTGGATTGGCCCTGAAGGAGGCACGTTAAATACTGCAACTTTTGTGCCCCCACCAGTCCCAGAGATGAACGGGTTGCTCGATAATTTCGAGAAGTTCCTACACGACCGTTCCACTTACCCATTACTTCTGCAGTGCGGTTTGGCACACGCCCAATTCGAAACAATTCATCCTTTCCTTGATGGAAATGGGAGGGTAGGGCGTCTTCTTATGATTCTGCTGCAAAACCCCTGATTTTATGCAGTATTGGGCGGTGTTGACGCTTCAAAAAACAGGTAGTCAGAGCCGAAGAGCGAGTATAGGCTTTTTCCTTTTGTAGATTCTGTCTTTTCCGAAGTTTTAGGAGTCCCTTTCCAGCTTGTCAGGAGGTATTCCACACGGTTTTCTCTGGCTGCTGGATCTCCCAAGCATTCCGCCGTAGCCAACGTTTGATGTTACAAGCGGCTCCGATCAAATAGTTCTGCAATGCCACTTTTCGCAAGCCGCGATAACGGGCACGTCTTAATCCATGGGATCGTATTAACTCGCTATGAGTCCCTTCAATGCCGTTGCGCCGCTGCATCTGTTGGCGAAAACATTCACTTTTCATTTCCTGTCTTCGTCGCTGCAAAGCGGTGTGATATTGGCCAACCACTAAGGTCCGATGCTTTTGCCCACAACCAACACACACGCGTGCCCACGGACACCCCGGACACTGCCAACTCCATTCAAATCGGTAGCTGACTTTCCCACTGTTGGCTTCCTCTAATCGGCTGCATTGGGTGCTTTGTTTCCCCGCCGGACAGATAGCTTCCCGTCCTTCCACATCGACTCGAAACTGATCCGACTTGAATTCACTCGCTCCATGGACTGGGGCCGGTTGCGCGGGCCCCCAGATCTGCTGCCCCGACAACGCCGCTTCCGTTAAGACTTGCCCTGACACATAGGCGGTATCCACATACCATTCTTGAGGAACGGCCAGACCGCTGGCCGCTTGCACCTTTTTGACTTGTTCAAACCCGGCTTCATCGCTCTCGGTGGCTCGCTGCGTCTCCACCGCCGTAATAAAATTCTTTGTCGGTTCTCCCGATTCAACCGGCGAGTCCTCCACTGTTTCCGCCACTTGCACCTTATAGCCCACCCACTCCTTCTTCTGCTCCCCAACCCCTTTGGCGCTCCATTCCACTTCCGGCTCGTGAGGACTGCGCAAGGCCGTCACGACTCGCTCTTTCGCCTTTCGCTGCTGGGGGACTCCCTCTGCTGCCACCTCAAAATATTCTTGAAACACCCGCTTCAACAGTTGTATCGGCTTCCCTTCGCCCAGCCCAGGGAGGGTTAGGTCCTCTAGCCAGGCCAACAAGCGCAATATGTCCTCGCCCATTTGTTGAACTGTTTGCTTGATCAACTCTCCCGACAAACGATACTCCGGCTGGCTTTCCAGATACCGTTCCACCAGCTCCTCCCAAAATTCCGGCCGATCATCAGTCTCCGCTTCGATCTGTTCCAAGGCCAGCCGCAGGGTCTCACGAATACACTCCAACTCGCTCATCCCCGCCACCAGTCCCAACACGTGGGTCGAGTCGATCCGCTGCCGCCGACTCTCCTTCAGCAAGCCTTCCTTTTTCAATCCGTCCAGCACCAGATCAAAGGCCAGCCGCCCTTGTTCCTGTTCGATTAACCGTTGCCGAAACCGAACCAATACCGTCGGGTGAAACGTTTCTCCCCGCAGCTCTTGTCCCAATGCCAACTTCCAGCCTAAATGATACTGCAGTCGTTTGATCGCTTCCCGATCCGGCGCTCGCTCCATAAATTGCAGCACACTGATTCCCAACAGCAACACCGGTTCAATCCCGGGCCGTCCGTTCTCTTCACAGTAACAGCTGGCCAAGCGCTCTCGTCCCGCTACCAGCAGCGGATACACCTTCTCCCAAAACAGCCGGTAGGGATCATCCATCTTAAATATCTGCTCGCCTTGCGCCGGCAGTCCGAACAGACTCAATTGAGCATCGAAATGAGGAAGAGACATGGAAAGTCGCTCCAGATAAGGGTTTTCATGAATCATTCTACTTCATCGACCCACCTCAAGCAAGCCGATATTGGCCCTTGGTCCAGTATTTATGCGGGTTTTAGCCCATCAGGAGGGGGTTTTGCAGCAGAATCTTCTTATAACATTTTTGCTTTGTGAGCGTGGTGCTCTACACCGACCCCTGTTGTATTTGAGCCATTATCTTAAGCTGCATCGAGCTCAATACTATGACCGTCTTATGGCTACTCGCAACGATGGCGATTGGAAAGGGTGGCTCAAATTCTTCTTGCAGGGTGTCTATGAAGTGAGTCAATCAGCAACAGAAACAGCTCGAGCCATTCTCAAGCTGCGCGAAGAACATCGCGAGTTGATAACAAAGCAGTTGGGTAGTACTCAAACCTATGGGCTACGGTTGCTCGACTACCTCTTCGAACAGCCACTAGTAACAGTTCGAGTGGTCGAGCATCACTTGAAGTGCGCGTATCTAACGGCAAGCAAGCTGATTGATCATTTCGTTAGGCTAAAATTCTTGAAAGAGATCACGGGTTACCAGCGAAATCGGCGCTACCGTTACGACCCTTACCTGAAATTGTTCGAAGTGCCGGAAAGCCCTAAGAATCTAAGAATCCAGACTGGCCAAAGTGAGGGATGAAGCAAGAAGATTGCTAGTTATCTAGTGGCGCCATATCCCATCCCAGGTACGGCAAAGGTTGCGACCAAAGATGAGCTCCTGACAAGGCCGATATTTTGTACTAAGCGTTGTGAGAGAGATTGATCAATGGCGGATTCTCTTCATATGGTCCCAGGAGGGAGCGAGAGAAGTCAGGGTCGATGATTATCACTAGGTTGGAGAAACAAGGATGGTCCAAATAAAGCGCAAACCGACATCCCCAGGAGAAATTCTCCGGGAGGAATTCCTATTGCCCCTTGGCCTTACTCAAAAGCAACTTGCCGACCATATTGGTTGCGACCTCAAGGTCATCAATCGGATCGTCAATCAGAGGACAGAGGTCACTCCGAAGATGGCCCTAAAGCTGTCTGCCACCTTCAATACCACCCCTGATTTTTGGCTAAATGCACAGACGGCCTCTAACCTATACAAGGCTTCCCTCGAGTTGAAGCACCTGCCTGAGTCCCTCATCAAGAAAGCCGGCTAGAATCAAGAAAGCCTCATCGCTGTGCCAAAGTGCTTCCCATTTGGGAGAAAGATGCGGTCTATTAGGTTGTGCTGCGCAATAAATGCTAAGAGAAGATACGGGCAAAGTGTGCTGGTCGATTCCTTGAGGAAGATTGGAAATGGTCGGCTGTCCTGCGCAAAAAAAAGAGATCGCATCACAATTGGGTTACGAGTTGGTCGCGGCAATCTTGCCACGGTCTCAGTTCAAACTCCCCTCCTGTGTTTAAGGAGGGGACAAGTTCACTTCCTAACTTGGTACCCGAGATGACCTACGTAGGAATATTGATCTCCATCGGCAAACAAGTCGGCCTGGCTCGGGAACGTTCCGGTTTTGATAATGTCAATTTATTCGTGTTGCCCTGATCAAATTCATAGAAGATCGGACGTTGCCAATGACAAGCCTGAAATAGGATGTCAGCTACGAGGCCAGCGCTTGATTGTTATTATCCGAGCAGTCATCAAGGTTCCCAGGGTTTCATGCCGAATTGCGTGGTTGTCATTTGAACCGACTGGGTCATACTCAGGAAGAGAGGTTCCTCCCAGTTCATGTTGGCGTCAAATTTGGCCCTAGCTCTAGGCTCTACCTGAGACTTTGCTTCTTTATCGAATCTCACCTTGTGAGCTTTGCTCAGTTCTCTCCAATAGTAGATGATCCAATCGCGGCGTCGAAAAATTAACGACCTCGATGGCAATCTGTCTTTCTTGTCCCGATTAACGGACGACAAAGCAGGAAGTAGATTCCAAAGGTCATTGTTTCCCCAAAGGCTGAAAGGGATGACGTGGTCCACTTCAAATTGGCGTTTGAGAGGATCCCCACTCCAAACGCACTCCTTATCCACAATGCTACTGTAAACTTTTCTTGCGTCGCCCACTTCTCGCTCGGGAATTGGATTCGTCAATAACAAGTTGAGGACTTCTCCGGCTGGGACTTCTCCGTTGGACATATCTGACGTGATTTCTGCCCACCTCAGTTTCAGCGCTCCCAGGATCCAGTGTGCCATTAATGATAGTTCTCTCCATATGCCGGAATCCATCAATACCATCTTCTTTGATGGGTCATAACGAAAGACCTGCCCAGTTTGCAATGCACGACCGGCGTGTCGAACTGGACCCTCAATGATTGCCTGGCTGATGCTGCGAGTGACCTTCTGCAACAATTTCTCAGCGGCAGGGAACAACGAACTGTTTCTATAGTCAAGAACAAACCGGGTAAGACCGCCGCTGTCTGAATAATGCTCAACCAAATTTGGGAGATTCCACCCGAACTTAATGGGTTTGCTGCTTTCCAAGGTCTCACCCCTGATCTGAGGGATAAAGTGGTCGGATGCAAATAGAGGCCAGTAGTACTGAACCCATTTCTCCGTTATGCTTTTCAATGGAATCCCAACCTCATCGTCTTGGAACCAGACTGCAACGCGGGACTCATTGACTGCGATCTCGCTCAATGCCCTGAAGAGAGCAAGCTTATATGTGGCAGTTTTTCTGTCCTTTGTTATGATGCCCTCGATCTGATCGATGTGGCGACTGGCTGATAAGTTCTCCAGGGTGTAGAGCAAAGTTAGCCAGGTGTATCCCTGACGACCAATACTGTCAGCGGTATTCCATCTTCCGATCTCCCTGAATCCAAGACGTTCGAATAGTAACTGGAGATAATTGGCGGGGAGTTCTTCAAATAGTCTTCCATGAGTATCGCGGCTGGAGCTATTTATGTCGGGTTCTCTCTTTCGGGACAGACAACAGTAGCCGCCCCCCCTCCTTTAGGAGCCTCTTGAAGGAAAAAGCGCAGTCGAAGAGCGATTCTTTGGAAACGTGCATCAAGACGGCGGAGCACAGTATTCCGTCAAACTTCCCACCAAATGGATTATCGAGTTCAGGAAGAGATCCGTCTTCTAATCTGCCCTGAAGTTCGGGATGTTCTCTGGCTGCAATACGCTTGAATTTCTTACACGGTTCCACGCCATATGCCTCATATCCAAGGCTGAGGAGTTTAGCCATGTTTTTGCCGCTTCCAAATCCGACGTCAAGTACGCGTGAGCCGGCAGGGTAAGCAAGTTGAAAAAAATCAACTACACCTCCGGTGGCATTTTCATAGACTGAAGCCAGCGTATCTGCGTTCTCGCTGTAATATTGAATGGTTGCCTTATCGATTTGCATAACTTTGAAAAAGATGTTGTCTACGCAAAAAACCTCGTAGCACTTCATCTCTTCTTACGAATTGGGAAAGTTGTGCAAGCCTGCCCTAGCTATTTTAGGACTTGAAAATAACAGAAGGCTCTCAGGTGTGAAATCTTTATAGGTTGTTACTAGTAAAAAGACACGAGGTTTTTGGGGTTCATTGGAGATTCTTCTAAGCTGTTGAAAAGATGGAGCGGGAGACGGGAATCGGACCCGGCTCCGTCTTTGGGTCGTAAACCTATTACAAGCTGACTTACCGGTATCGCCGTCCTAGATTCCGCTTCCAAGCATTACTCTCATCTTTCGCTGTTTGCCAGGATATCTCCAGGCTGACCCTAAACTCCAAAAATGGGATTGTGACTTGATTCGTGTTGCCTGTGCTCCAACCCGGCAGGTAACTTCGGGAAATAAGCGCAAAAAGGTTCCTCAGCCAGGTAATTTCCCGTCATGGCGTAGGCTCGAGCGCGGGAGCCACTGCAAATCGTACGGTATTCGCAGTAGCCACATTTGCCTTCAAGCTTGTCCGGGTTCCTTAGATCTTGGAATAGTGGAGAGTTTCGATAGACGTCAATCAACGAATCCTTTCGGACATTTCCAGCCGAAACCGGTAAGAAGCCGCTCGGGAAGATCTCGCCGGTGTGCGAGACAAAAACAAAGCCCCTTCCTTCATTCACTCCGGCCGCTCGTCCAATTGGGCCGGCCTGAGCGAGTTTTTGAGGGCGCTCATGCGCCGGCATCTGCTTAAGCCGCTGTAGGAGAACCCGGCGATAATGGGGAGCGGCTGTGGTTTTAATATCAAAAGGGGCTTTCAAATAGCGATCTGCCAGGAACTCGAACACGGCTTCGTAATCGTCTGCCGTAACTTCATCTTCGACTTTTCCTCGTCCCATGGGAACGAGAAAAAAGACGCTCCATAAACTAATTTGTTTCTGCTCCAACAAGTCTGCCAGGCGCTCGAGATCGGTAAGATTATGCCGGGAAACGGTCGTGTTGATCTGAACTTCGAGACCCACCTCACGCGCATATTCGATGCAGTTCATGGTCCACTGATAAGACCCGGGAACTTGGCGGAAATGGTCGTGGACTGCGGCAGAGGAGCCGTCAAGACTCACCGCCAGGCGCGCAAGGCCGGCATCTTTAAGTTGTTCGACGACGCTCCGGGTCATTAAGGGAGTCCCGCTAGGGGTCATCGCGACACGGAGCTTCTTGCTGACTGCATAAGGGATGATTTCGAACAGGTCATGACGTTTCATGGGGTCTCCGCCGGTCAGGACGAAGAGCGGATTTCCGCAGTCGCACACCTGATCGATCAGCCGGAGACTCTCTTCAGTATTCAGTTCAAGAGGATGACGCCAATTGATGGCTTCCGCCCTGCAATGCAAGCAGGCCAGGTCACAGGCCCGAGTGGTTTCCCAAATCGCGATGAAGGGGTTCTGGTCGAAATCCGGTCGCCTCATGTTGTTTACTGTATGGGGAAGTTCAGCAGGTCGCTATGACAAAAGTCACACTACTCCACTTCTGCTTCAGATTTGAGCCGGTCCATGTCGATCACGGTGACCGTCCGATTCTTAACCGCCAACAGACCCTGCTCCTGGAATCGGCTGAAGGATCGGGAAACCAGTTCTCTCACCGTGCCAATCCGCGAGGCGATGTCCTGGTGGCTCATATCCACGAGGACTTCGATTCCGTTAGGTGTGGATTTTCCTTCCTGCTTGATCCTTTCAATGAGAAATCTTGCCAGCCGCTGTCCAACTTCCAGGAAGGCCAGAATCTCTACCAGGCCAACTAGCTTTCGGAACCGCCCCGCCAGAGACCGAATAATCCGGAAAGCGATGTCAGGATGATGGCGGCAGAGCCGATGAAACTCGGCCTTTGGAATCATGAAGACAACAGTGTCTTCAATGGCCGCTGCGGAAGCAGGGTAAGGGCCTTCGTCCAGCACGGCCAGTTCCGCCACCGGACGTCCAGGGGCCTCGATCCCCAGAGTCTGCTCACGGCCGGCAGGGGACATTTTGAAGATCTTTACTGCGCCCGAGTGAACGACAAACAATCCCGGGCAAGGCCCCCCTTCCAAGAAAATCAGCTCACCTTTGTTGAAATGGAGTGTCAAGGCGCTTTCGGCCAGGGCTTGCAGAGCGTCTTCCTGAAGATCAGAGAAGAAAGAAACCTTTTTGAGGCTGGCGATACGGGTAGGCTTATCAATGTGATTGGGCATAGGCTGGATTTTAACCCAACCGTATTCACTCGTGACAATTTATATCTTTCTTGGCCTTGTGACTAAAGTCATAGCGACTCCGTCCACCTCCCATTAATCTTCAATTGAATAAAGGAGGCGCGATCATGCCCATTAACGCTACCAAGAAAGTTGGCGAACTCGCCGTTGAAGTCCCTCGAGCGATTCCACTCTTTGAAGGGTTGGGAATTGACTATTGCTGCGGGGGCAATCGGTCTCTGGAAGAGGCCTGCTTGTCAGCGGGAGTGAAAACAGAGCAGGTCATCAATACTCTGGAGGATGCTATTGCTGCAGCCGCGCTGGGAGAATCTCCCAAAGACTGGAATGTGGAACCCTTATCTGAGCTCACCTCTCACATAGTGAACCGACATCATAGCTATGTCCGAACAGAGCTTGCCCGTCTAGGCTCATTGCTCGAAAAAGTATGTTCGGCTCATGGGCAGAATCATTCTGAGCTATTTACAGTCCAGGAGTTCTTTAATGGTCTCAGCCAGGAAATGACCATGCATATGTACAAGGAAGAAAATATTCTCTTCCCTTACATTGACCAAATGGAGGCTGCCGTCAACGGCCGAAGACCCCAGCCTTATCCTCCCTTTGGAACGGTTCGAAATCCCATCCAGATGATGGAAACGGAGCATGAAAGTGCTGCCGAGGCACTCCGGGGTATGAGAAAAGCCAGTGGCAATTTTTCAGTGCCGGCGGACGGATGCATCAGCTTCCAGGCCCTGTATAAAGGGCTGATCGACTTTGAAAAGGATCTCCACCTCCATATTCATCTTGAAAACAATATCCTCTTTCCGCGAGCGAGTGCGATGGAAGCAGGAGTATCAAACTAGGGGGATAATCCGTTCCATGAGTCTCCAAGCTAATCTTTCAATTCGTGAACTGCTGGCCAAGCATCCTCAAACCCGTTTAGTCTTTGATCGTTACGGCTTGAAGGGGTGCGGCGGAGCAGAAGGGCCGGCTGAATCAGTGGGATTTTTCGCGCGTGCGCACGGCGTCATGCTTGATGTCCTAATGATGGAACTCGAACAAGCAATCGAGAATCCCGAATCTCTCCCATCTGAGGAGAATGTCGACCCGGCCGATTCGATTTATCGGCGCTTCTTCAAGGCAGGGATCATCACGACCCTAACAGCCGGGGCGGTATGGGGAGCCCTGTTACTAATCAAGATTGGGTTTAAGTCGAGTTTTACTGCCATCTCGATCTTTGACGTCAACGCGCACGGCCACGCCCAAATTTTTGGGTGGGTCGGCCTGTTTGTGATGGGGTTTGCCTATCAAGCCTTTCCGCGATTCAGACATACGACGTTGTGGAATCCATCCCTCGCTGTGCTTAGTTTTTACCTGATGATCATTGGATTGATTGTACGGGTCTTTTCGGAACCTCTCCACCAGGCAACACCATTTTTCTGGTTGGGGGTGTTGGGGGGAGTCCTGGAATTAGCGGCTATTATTCTCTTCGCTATCATCATTCTCAGGACTGTTCAACAAAGCCAGAAGCCTCTCTTGGCTTACGATTACTACATCGGTGCCGCCCTCTTCTGGTTTGTCGTTCAAGCAGCACTGGATCTGTTTCACCTTTACCAAACCACTATCGCGCCTAATCGGGAAGCTTTGTTGAGCCAGGTGGCTACGTGGCAAGCGCCTTTGCGAGATATTCAAATCCATGGGTTTGCCATGACCATGATTTTAGGCGTCAGCCAAAGATTTTTTCCGGGGATGTTAGGATTCCCGGAAATATCTAAGCGTCGTTCGCTTGCTAGCCTGGTTGCGATTTTCCTGGGAGTGGCCGGAGAAGCTGCATTTTTCATCGTCTTTCGGAAGACAGGGCAACATCTCTATGCCGGAGTGATGTATGGATTCATGTTGATCATGGTGGCGGGGGTGGTTGGGCTGACTTCCGTCTGGTGGACATCTCTCTGGGGAAAGTCAGACTTCATTCCGCCGGAGATTCAAGAAGACCGCGCAGATCGCAGTTTCAAATTCATTCGAACCGCTTATGGCTGGCTCTACGTATCCCTTGCCTTGCTGCTCTTCGTTCCCTTTTACAATGTTCTTACCCGCCAGCCATTTTCGCATGCTTACTACGGTGCCACGCGGCACGCAATCACCGTAGGGTTCATCAGTCTGATGATCATGGGGGTTGCCGCCAAGGTTGTCCCTGTATTGAATGGAGTTGATTCCAAAAATCTTTCCAAACTCTGGCTGCCTTTTATTTTGGTTAATACTGGCTGCACTCTGCGAGTGGGAGTGCAAATCCTGACCGACCTTATACCGGGAGCATTCGTCGTGATTGGTCTAAGTGGCGTCCTGGAAGTCGCGGGTATTGCCATTTGGGCGGGCGGAATATGGAGAGTCATGAGATCTGGTGTCGAGGCGCTCGAACCGAGTCGCGAAACCTTGCTGAAGTCAGGATCCGTGACACCACTCGATAAAGTGGGGGATGTCGTCATGGCGGCGCCGGAGCTCATGGAGGTCTTTGTTCGCTTTGGCTTTAAAGCGATCCGGAATCCGGTGCTTCGACGAACCGTAGCCCGGCAAACTTCTATCCGGCAGGCTTGCAAACTACAAGGAATCGACGAAGCGGAGTTGCTCAGCGCACTCAATTCGACTTTAAAGCCTAATCCGGCCTCCTAGAACTCGGCCAGCCAGTGGCTCACTCCGTCTCTGAATTGCTCCAGTTTAGTTGCCCTTTCCCTAGTGGGCATTTCTCACCACGAATTGGATTTCCTGGGAGCGCAGGCTTCCAGCCTGCTTTTTCGCCGGATTTGAACCGATCCTCGACAGGCAGCGGGAAGAGATAGAGCCGGCAAGATGCCGGCGTTCCCAGGGGTTGCCAATCATCTAGGTCCGCCGGTGAGAAATGCGGGCTAGCCCCTATTGGGATTTTCAGAATGGATATACGGTCTCACAAATAACTCACTCATGTGATTTAAGTCACTGCATTCCTTGTGACCAATCACGATACTGAACCCTGTAACTCGGGCTAGTTTCGCCGACATTCATTCGAAGTGGTCTAGGAACGTTTACCCGTAGATTTCAAGCGGTTTTCCTCCATGGACACAAAGAGATACAAAACCATCATCCCGGATATCGCATTTTGGCAGGGGATGATCCCTTGTCAGACGGCCTGTCCTGTGCACACGGATGCGGGGAAATACGTCCAGCTCATAGCCGAAGGCAAATACGAAGAGGCCTATCTCGTGGCCCGCTCTCCTAATCCCTTAGCCTCAGTGTGCGGCAGGATTTGTGCTGCTCCATGTGAAGACAACTGCCGCCGGGGAAAAATCGATGCTCCCGTCACTATTCGAGGATTGAAACGATTTGTCACGGAGAGGTATGGCGTCGAATCGATGGAACCAAACACTCAGGAGAAGTTGTTTGAGGGCGTGGCAGATGAGGGGAACAAACTGCGGGGTCATTTGCCTGTGCTCCAACAAACTCGCAAGAAAGTGGGTCGTGGGCAGAAGGTTGCTGTGATCGGCGCAGGGCCCTCGGGTCTTGCCTGCGCCCATGATTTGGCCCTGATGGGATATGCGGTGACCCTATTTGAAGCTTCCGACAAAGCCGGTGGCATGATGTTTCACGGCATCCCGGAGTTCCGGCTGCCTCGTTCCCTTATCGAAAAAGAAATTGACCGGGTAGAACAACTCGGTGTCGAGATTCGTCTCAATTCGCCGCTCTCTCCGACATTTGGTCTTCGCGAGCTGAAGGCTCAAGGATACGAGGCCACCTTCATTGCGATGGGCGTACAGAAGGGTCGGGATCTGAATGTCGAAGGGGCGGACCTGGATGGTTTGATTAAAGCTATTGATTACCTGATCAACATCAATAACGGGTACCGCGTTAGCCTCGGCCGAAAGGTTCTGGTCATTGGCGGCGGATTTGTGGCTTTCGATGCGGCGCGGTTGGCCCTTCGCGCTGGTCAAGAGGCTGCCTCGGCGCCAGATTCTTCCGGTCAGCTCCATACAGCGATCGATGCGGCACGATCTGCTCTTCGAGCTGGCGCGACAGAAGTCCATATAGCCAGCCTCGAATCCTTTGAAGAAATGCCAGTCATGCGAACGGCTCAGGGTAAAGAAGAATTTGAAGAAGCCTTGCGCGAGGGCATTCAATTCCATCCACAACGCGGGGCTAAGCGGTTCATTGGAGAACACGGGAAACTGAAGGCGGTCGAGTTCATTGGAGTCCGTCGCACCTATGATGACAACGGACGATTCAATCCAGAGTACGACCCCAAACTCAGCGAAGTGTTTGAAACCGATTCGATTATTCTGGCGATTGGACAACAAGCGGATCTTTCCTTCCTGAAGCCAGAAGACAAGATTGAACTGACCCCACAAAAGACGATCCGGGTTGACTTGAACACTCTAGCGACTACTTGTCCCGGGGTTTTTGCGGGAGGAGACGTGGCCTTTGGCCCACGGAACTTGATTGAGGCCGTTTCAAACGGAAAGCGTGCAGCACTTTCCATTGACGACTATTTGCGTGGCCCCGCAAGCCGGCCGGCCATCAAGCTCACAGTTGAGAAATTGGCGACGCGGGCTTACACGATGGCGGAAGGGTATGAAACCTGCGACCGCCAGACTCCGCCTACAGTCTCTCTCAATCGAAGAACCGGGATCTCTGAAGTGGAGTCCTGTTTCAGTGAAGAGGAAGCCAGGCGGCAAGCGGAGCGCTGCCTCTATTGTCACATTCAAACAATCTACGATCCTGAGAAATGCGTCCTTTGTAACCGGTGTGTCGATATCTGTCCGGAATACTGCCTCAAGCTGGTGCCGTTGGAGGAGCTGGACATTGATTTGGAAGCTCAGCAGCGGATCTTGGAAAATGCAAATTTGCAGCTGGGTCAGCCTCTCGCTGCCATGGTGAAGAACGACGAGAAATGCATCCGCTGTGGCCTTTGCGCGATTCGCTGCCCCACGGATGCCATGACAATGGAAGTCTTTCATTATGAGGAGCAAGAATCCTATGCCTGATCCACATCCTCAGCAGGAAGTCACCATCGACCATCCCCTTCATCCCGAGGGGAAAAACGAGAACGCTCGCCGCTCCTTCTTAAGTCAATTGGGGCTCGGTTCACTGTTGTTGGCCTTGGCTGCCCAGGCGTACGCGTTCATGCGCTCTCTGGTTCCTAATGTCCTCTATGAGGAGCCCAAACGCTTCAAGGTTGGTCTCCCTGCACAGTTTGGCGAAGGGGCCCAGTTTATGGAAGCGAAAAGGGTCTACATCTTTCGTGAGCGAAACACCTTTTATGCCATTTCGGCCATCTGCACGCACTTGGGGTGCACCGTCAAGATGGAACGTTTGAACAAACCTAAGAAAGTCAGCTTCGGGGGACGTGAGTTTGAAGAACAGGCCGAATTTCACTGTCCCTGCCACGGCTCTAAATACTATGGAGACGGGACTAACTATTCCGGCCCCGCCCCACGGCCACTGGCGTATCACAAACTGGAGCTATCGCCAGATGACGGACAATTGGTTGTTGACCTGACGACTGAAGTGCCGCGCAGCTTCCGTCTGACCGTCTAAAAAGAGTATCTCCCGGCAGTCGGGATCTCGACAGGAGAAAAGCAGCAATGCCAACGAAACAAACTGCCTGGCAAAAAATCAAGTGGAGCTGGCAACCTGCGAGCGAACGGGAAGCCGGTGATTCCATTGTCCGTAATTTTCTGCTCCATTGGTTCCCGGCAAAAATCACCAAACAAAGTCTTTCGTGGAGCTATTCATTGTGGCTGGGAACGATCTCCGCCGTTCTCTTCTTGATTCTCACGCTGACGGGAATTGTCTTGATGTTCCTGTATGTTCCTTCGGTCGAGCGCGCCTATCTTTCAGTTAAGGATTTGGAGTTTGTTGTTTCGTTCGGATGGTTCCTACGCGGTCTGCATCGGATATCCGCCCATCTGATGGTCGCTGTTGTGTTTCTGCATATGTTGAGAGTTTTTTTGACAGGAGCCTATAAGAACGGAGCCGCAGCCAATCAAAACCGGCCCTTGAACTGGGTCATCGGAGTCGTGTTGCTCTTGGTCACGCTCTTCCTCTCGTTTACCGGTTATCTACTGCCTTGGGATCAACTGGCATATTGGGCTATTACCGTGGGGACGAATATTGCAAGCGCTGCGCCCGTCGTTGGGGAGTGGATGCGTTTCCTATTGTTGGGTGGGTCTACGATTGAACAAAACACGCTTTTGCGGTTCTACGTCTTGCACTGCTTCTTTCTGCCTCTGATTGTTCTGCTCCTCTTTTCGTATCACATGTGGAGAGTGAGGAAGGACGGCGGGTTGGCCTGTGCAGATCAGCTGGCGCTGACACAGAAAAAAGAGAATGCAGCCCCAATCAAGAGCAAGACCTACTCATTGCTGGGAATTACTCGCGGTACCACGGTTCACGTGGAAACAAGCTTGATCGATGAGGATTTGCACACGGTTCAATCCTCGCCAAACGTGACCCGTCGAATCGCCGCTGTCACGATCGGTACGCTCCTTCTGACGTCTTTATTGGCAGTTCTTCTTCGAGCTCCGCTGGAGGAGCCAGCCACTCCCAGTATCACTCCAAATCCGGCGAAAGCCCCCTGGTATTTTCTCTGGCTGCAGGAGTTGGTCAGTGATACCACGTTTAGAATCGGTCATTTCACAGTCAATGGAGCGCTCCTGGGCGGAGTTCTGTTACCCGGCATTCTCATCTTAGGGTTGATTGCGTGGCCCTACTTAGACAAGTCTCCAGTCTCTGCAGTGGGAGTCTGGTTCGCCGCTGAACGGAAGAGACAAATTGTCGTATTTCTAATTGTGGTGCTCTGCGTTGTTATTTTTACCGTCATTGGAACATTCCTGCGAGGACCTTACTGGGATTTCTATTGGCCTTGGCAAACCTGGCCGGAAGTTCCGCGAAAGTTCTAGCGCTTGTCCAATTCACCGATCAGGGAGCAGCCGTGTACCGAAAAGACCTTATCTGGCTTTATTCATTTGGAGCGGCCACGCTGTTGGTGATGGTCTTTGTTGGCTGGGGATATTTCCGGCCGGAGTGGAAAGACTATCAAGATGAGTTTAAGACCCTAGTGGCTCAAAAGTTTGGCCAGCAGAAAGCGGCTTTTATTCCCAGCGGCCTTCAGCAAATCTGGGTCAAAGATCTGGGAAGTGTGGATCGCTGTATTACATGCCATCAAGGTATCGACTGGAAGGGACTGGAAAATGCGCCGCACCCTTTCAAATCTCACCCCCGCGAGATTCTGCAAAAGCATCCCGTACAGGAATACGGCTGTACATCCTGTCATGGCGGCCAGGGTTATGCGACCGATAGGAAGTCGGCTCATGGCCTGGTGGAACATTGGGAAGAACCGGTCCTGGGGAAGGACATTGCAGAGCTTTACACGGTCAAAGACAAAAAAATCTTGCTCCAGATGAATTGTAATCAATGTCATCGCTATGAGCGAGAGACCAAAGGAGCCGATGCCTTAAATCGAGCTAAACAAATAGTCAGTGAAAAGAGTTGTCGGGCCTGCCACACCATCAACGGAAGAGGAGGGGTCATTGGACCGGATTTGACTAATGTCGGGGCAAAGTCCCCTGAACAATATGACTATTCACACATGTTTGGAGTGAAGTCAGCCTTTGCCTGGCACGTTGCACACCTCCAGAATCCCAAAGCCCTTGTTCCCGAGACGGTCATGCCTAATTTTGGCTTCACGAGTACGGATGCTCAAGGCTTGGCCCTGTTGATACTCAGCTGGAAGAATAAAACTATGCCCACTCGATACCTTCCGGGAGCACAGCCGGCGGATCGCCCCACTCCGGAAGAACTCGAAAAAGAAAAGCAGATGATGAGTGGCGAAGGAGCTTTCTTCGTGACCCATCGCTGCTTTGTTTGTCATTCCGTCAGCACGCTGGGTATTGAATCAGCTGCCAAGATCGGTCCGGATCTCTCCGATGCCGTGGCCGATGTCCAGAGCCGATTTGGAAGAACATTGGAAGATTTTCTAGCAAGCCCCACGGGAACAATGAGCGTTGTGCTGGCCACGCAAATTCAGCTGACGGATGCTGAAAAGCGGGAAGCCATTGGGAAGTTGAAGCTGGCGTATCAAAAAAAGCAGGAGCAAAAGAACCTAATGTCACAAAAGCATGGAAACACGGAATCGCTGTCAACCCATTGAACTCTTAAGATACGAATACGTAAAGACCGTGTTTTTGCGCCGATGTGGCCATTCTTCCTCGAGAAAGGAGAAGTTATGAAACCAAAGAAGATTCAGTGGAAGTGGCTGTGGATGGGGAGCGGAATTCTCGTGTTCTTAGTGTTCGCTTTGATGAATTGCGGGAAAAAAGCAACCCAAGTTCAACGGGGTGGAACGGCCGAGGCGGCCATTGCGACCTACGTTGCTCCGGGTGATCTGGATGATTATTATTTGTTTTATTCCGGAGGACATTCTGGAAACGTCTATGTGGCGGGCATTCCTTCGATGCGGCACATTAGCACGATCCCCGTATTCACTCCTTATCCAGCCACCGGGTATGGATTTGATAAAGATACCAAGGAGATGTTGGGAGGATACACTTGGGGGGATGCGCACCATCCTTCAATCAGTGAGACCAATGGAGATTATGACGGGCGTTGGCTGTTCATCAGCGACAATGCGAATAATCGCATGGCCGAATTGATCTGCGCGATTTTAAAACGAAGCAGATTTTTGGACCCATCCCGAATGTTTCCGGAAATCACTGCTCTTCGTTTGTGACCCCGAATACCGAGTACGTTTTGGCGGGTTCGCGTTTTTCGATTCCGCTTCCTCGGGGTACCTATGCACCCATCGAGCAATATGCCACTACTTACAAAGGGATTGTGGCCGGAATCGGTATCGATCCGAAGACCGGACAAATGAGCCTGGGATGGGAAATCCTGATGCCACCTTTCGACTACGACCTTGGCGATGCCGGAAAAGGGGCCAGTAATGGTTGGGGGTTTTGGACCTGTTACAACTCTGAACGTGCGACGGGAAAATTGGAAGTCACTTCGACCCAGAAGGATCGCGACTATGTTGTGGCAGTGAACTGGCATGAAGCCGAGAAGGCTATCAAAGAGAATAAGTTCAAGATGATCGGCGGAGTGAAGGTCATTGATCCGAAAGATGCGCCAGGAGTGGTGTACCTATTGCCTTGCAGTAAGAGCCCCCATGGGGTCGATGTCAGCCCGGACGGGAAGTACATTATCGCTAGTGGGAAACTCCAGTCCATCACCACAGTTTTTAATATCGAGAAGATTCAAACGGCGATCCAAAACAAAGATTTCACGGGTGATGAGGATGGCATCCCGGTGCTCAATTACGACAAGGTTAAGGATGCTGAGGTCAACGTCGGACTCGGCCCGCTACATACTCAATTTGACGACCAGGGCAATGCCTATACAAGTCTGTTTGTAGAGAGCGCCATTGCCAAATGGAAATTAGGAACTTGGGAAGTTGTCGACAAGATTCCCGTTACTTTTAACATCGGTCACTTAGCGGCTGCCGAAGGGGATACGGCTCACCCAGCCGGGAAATACCTCGTGGCTCTCAACAAACTTTCCCATGGCCGGCATTTGAATGTTGGACCTTCTCAGCCGGAGTCATCTCAATTGATCGATATCAACGGGGAGAAGATGAAACTGCTTTACGATGCCTTTACCGAACCGGAACCACATTATGCCCAGATTATCAAAACGGACAAACTGAAGCCTATTGAGGTTTACCCGAAAGATGAGAGCAAGAACGCCAACGCCATTTGGGATGTGAAAGATGCCTCTGTCGCACGAAACGGTTCGGACGTGAAAGTGAAGATGATAGCGGTGCGAAGCAGCTTTGAGCCCAACAAGGTTGAGGTGAACCAGGGCGACAAAGTGACCATTTACCTTACAAACATCGAACAGACCACAGACGAAATCCATGGATTTGGCTTAAACGACTACAATATCAATGTAGTGGTCGACCCTGGAGAAACAAAGACGATTGAGTTCGTGGCAAATAAGCCGGGGGTCTTCCCATACTATTGCACGAACTTTTGTTCAGCCTTACACCAGGAGATGCAAGGATATATGTTAGTTAAGCCCAAATAAGAAACCCGCGTTGTTACGGGCTGAACGCCAGAGGTTGGCTTTGGACGGCCTCTGGCGCATTCAGCCTCCTTCAGGAGAAACCTATGGAAGGCAAAGAAGTACCGTTGGACACCGCAAAGAGAGCGTCCTTGCAGGGAACAAATCCTGAAAAGAAAAGTGCTCTGAATCAGGCTATCGCATTCTTTGATCTGCCGCTCAATCTCAAAAGCCGCTTCGTGATCCTCATCGCGGTATTCCTGCTGGCTGCCAATTTTCTATTTCCGCTCTGGACGATGACTTTTACCTCCAATCAGTATCTGGATGGATTGGAATTAAAAATCTACCCCTATCAGTTGGAAGGAGGAAAAACTCCCAATCGCGATGATTTGCGGGAAATTAATTCGCTCAACCACTATATTGGGATGAGACCTTTGCTGGAGAGTGATTTTAGCGAATTTACTTGGCTTCCCTTCGTGCTTGGCATCCTCGCCATCCTGTCATTAAGAGCTATGGTGATCGGTAAGATGGCAAGTCTCGTTGACGTCTTTGTTCTTTTTTCCTACTTTGGCTTATTCTCCTTCTGGAGCTTCTATCACCGGCTTTACAGCTACGGCCACAATCTCGACCCAGCGGCAGCTATCAAAGTTCCGCCATTCACGCCCCCACTATTCGGCATGAAGCAGATTGCCAATTTCACAATCTATAGTCTCCCGGCCCCAGGCTCTTTTTTACTGGTTGGCTTTTCACTGCTCTTACTGCTGGCTATTTTCCTTTCCAGAAAACCGGAGCCCGCTAATTAGGGAGGCGGGAGTTTTTTTTGGCGCCGTCCAACTTACACCTGCTCTCATTGAAGGTCAGAACGATGCGACTCCTTCCATGGATCATTCACACCTGGTTTCGGCCCACTCAGCGGATACTCTTCTGGGGAACTCTGCTGGTGCTTGGTTCTGCTCCGGCTGCGCGGGCCGAAATTCTGAAGGTCGGCACGAATCTTCCTTTCCAATCTGTTGTGGCCGCTTTGGATTCAGCCCATCCTGGGGATACGATCCAAATCTTTCCAGGAGTCTACACGGGGAAAATCAAGCTGGACAAAACAGTAACCTTAGAGGGATTTGAAAAGCCCGTCTTGCGCGGTTCCGGGAAAGGTAGCGTGCTTGAGGTGCTGGCGCCTGCCTGTGTCATTCGTGGGTTTGTCGTTGAACACAGTGGCGGGGACCTGCAAAACGAGGATTCCGGGATCCTGCTCAAGAGCAGCGGAAATCAGGTTGAGAACAACGAACTGCGAGACATTCTCTTTGGCATATACCTCTATCATTCTTCGGAAAACCATATCCGGCATAACCGAATCCGGGGGAGGCCTGAGCTAGAAATGGGAGAACGCGGCGCGGGCATTCATCTGTGGAATTCGGCCAACAATCTCATTGAAGGGAATTCTGTCACCGAAGCACGGGACGGGATGTACATCCAAAGCAGTCCCCATAATGTGATGCGTCAGAATCGCGTTTCACATTTACGTTACGGCCTGCACTACATGAGTTCCGACGATAACCAATTTGAGGAAAATATCTTTTCCAACAACGTAGCTGGCGCAGCCATCATGTACTCACGAGGCATTCAATTCCGGAGAAATGCCTTTATTCATAACCGGGGATTCAGCTCTTTCGGGATTCTCTTCCAAGGTTGTGAAGATAACCTGGCCGAAGGCAATTTTATTATTGATAACGCGACCGGTCTCTTTTTGGAGGCAGTCCGCCACACAACCTTTCGAAAGAATGTCATCGCAGAGAATGATGTCGCCATGGAGATTTTCAGCAGTTCTGAGGAGAATCTCTTCTCGGAGAATCAATTTGTAGAAAACCTCAGTCCGCTCCAGCTCATCGGAAAGAAAACCGCTTCTCACTGGCAAGATGGTGGCCGAGGAAATTTCTGGAGTGACTATGACGGGTATGACCTGGATGGCGATGGGATCGGGGATGTTCCTCACAAAATTCAAAATATATTTGAATATTTGGAAGGAAACTTTCCTCGTTTACGACTGTACTTAAACAGCCCCGTAGCGCAAGCGCTGGCGATGGCTGAAAAGACTTTTCCAGTGATCACGGGTTCTGCGGAAATTGATTCCGCTCCCCTGATGCGGGCAATGGAATACCATCTCCCTTTACAGACGAAACAAGCTTCGAGTTCCACTCGTTTACCATTAGCGGCGCTGTCCGCGTCGATGCTGCTCACCGGGGTGGTTGCCATTGGAAAGGGGCTCCGACGATGATTCGAGTGGATAGGCTGACCAAATCCTATGGAGAATTCACGGCGGTCGATGCCGTTTCCTTTGAAGTTGCAGCAGGGGAGACCTTTGCTCTGCTCGGCCCTAATGGGAGTGGGAAGAGCACAACTCTAAAATGTTTGGCCGGGTTAGCGCGTCCCGGCGGTGGGGAAATGAATATCAATGGTTTTGATGTGATTCGGCAGCCGCGGGAATCTCGCAGGTGGATCAGCTATTTGCCGCAAAGAGTTAGCTTTAATGAGAATCTGACGGCGCGGGAAATCTTACTGTTCTATGGCCGGCTGAGAAAAGTGAATCCCCACCGAATCGACCAATTACTCTCAAGTCCACGCTTCCATTTCAATGGTTTCAGCGACCGATTGGTCAATGAGTTTTCGGGGGGGATGGTCCAACGATTAGGACTGGCCGTGGCTTGTCTTCCCGATACCCCGGTCCTCATTCTCGACGAGCCCACTGCCAACCTCGATCCAGAAGGAGCTATACAGTTCCGGGAATTTCTTGGCACCCTGAGGCGAGAAGGAAAGACCATCTTGTTCTCATCGCATGTCCTTGCCGACGTAGAGCAGCTTGCCGATCGTGTCGCCATTCTGATTGGGGGAAAACTGATTGCATTGGAAACCATCTCGGGATTGCGAGAAGGACTGATGCACACCTGCAAGATGAGAGTTGTTCTGAGCAATCCAGAGCCGCGCTGGGCCGAGACGGCCCGGCAAGCTGGGGCAGAAACCTCC
The DNA here is from genome assembly GCA_963810905.1 of uncultured Acidimicrobiia bacterium. GTDB lineage: Bacteria > Acidobacteriota > Terriglobia > Versatilivoradales > Versatilivoraceae > CAWBAT01. The sequence goes on from CAWEPG010000004.1 coordinate 102,450, forward strand.
AGTTGGGATGGAGATTCGCTCTTGATCACTTCCGACCCGGGAATCCGGTTTAGCATTTTAAAGGCTATGGAATCCTGCGGGGCCCAGGTGGCCCGATTCATGACGGAAGAGTTGTCACTGGAAGATATCTATTTAAGTTATGTCCGGAAAAAGGCTTGATCGTGAACCTGCAGACGTCTTTGACTCATTGGGGTGTTCCGATATTTGTGATTTTCCTTGCAGCCTGCTCCCAGAAGCCGACTGATCCCGTTGAAATTGACCCTTCTGATATGTGCAGATACTGCAAAATGGCGATCTCCGAAAAACGATATGCTGCCGAGTTTATTGATAAACAAGGTGAAGCGTACAAATTTGACGATTTGGGATGCATGAATAAATTCCTCCAAACCAAGAAACTTGGTCAAGATGGTCCACAGTATTATTTTGCGATTGATTATGAGTCAAAGCAGTGGTTACCCGCACAGCTGGCCAGTTTTGTGCGATCCAATCAATTTAAGACGCCTATGAGCGGCGGAATTGTTGCGATCCGGGAGAAAATACGAGCAGCACAACTTGCTCAGGACACTCAAGGAACAGTCATGACGTTTGCCGAAGTTTTTGGACCTTAGACTTTGCACCTTTTGTTTTGGACCTTGGACTTTGGACCTTGGACTTTGGACCTTCGACCTTAGTTATATGGAGTTCTGAATGGATTTTAATGCGATCTTTAACATTGCGAGGCTAGAACTGACGATAAACATTCGCAATCGCTGGACGCTGATCTTTGCCTTCGCATTTGCAGCGCTGGTTGTGGCAATTGCTTATTTTGGTCTTGTTACGGCGGGTACGGTTGGGTTCCAGGGTTTTCTCAGGACTTCTGCCAGCCTTTTGAATCTTGTCCTCTATATCGTCCCATTGGTAGCCCTCGTGATGGGAACCATGAGCTTTACGAGTGAAAAAAACTCCGGTGATTTACTGTATGCCCAGCCAGTGACTCGAATCGAAATCCTGATTGGAAAGCTGGGAGGACTCTTTGCCTCTCTATTGACTTCCACCCTGATTGGGTTTGGGCTTGGTGGCCTGATCATCGCTGTCAAGGCTGGATCGGAAGGAATGCTCCGTTATCCCCTGCTCGTAATCCTTTCGATGCTCCTGGGGTTGATTTTTTTAGCTTTGTCAGCCCTCGTGGCTGCTTGGAGCCAGAGGAAAGCGAAGGCCTTTGGAATCACGCTCTTTCTCTGGTTTTTCTTTGTCCTTTTCTACGACCTGCTGGTGATTGGCGGTACGTTTCTGCTCCAGGAAAGAATAGCCAACCGCTTTATCTTTATTTCGCTGGCTGGGAATCCGGTAGATATGGTGAGGGTAGCCAGTCTCATTGTGCTCAATGGCAAGCCGATTTTTGGTCCAGCCGGTGCAGCGCTAGTAAAATTCCTAGGCGGAGATACTGCCAGCCTTTTGGCCTTGGCCCTCGGGCTTCTGGGCTGGGTCGTGTTCCCGATCTACCTTTCGAGCCGATCGATGAAATCACAGGACATTTAACAATTTGCAATACGCGACAATCGGTGGCTTTGTAGGGGCGAAGCATCCGTCAGTTGACGGATGCTTCGCCCCTACTTTTTAGAAAAATGAAGAAACTCTGGATCATCGCTTTCCCAGCCGTCGTTGTGCTCGGCCTTGGCGGATTCTTTGCATGGCGCTATATTGCCAGTGAGCGTGAAGAGCAATTGCATTTTCAAAAAAATGAGACGAAGTTGATCGTCTCGAATCTCGCTCATGTCCCTGTCGAATTATTGAAGGCGGGAAAAAACCTGGAAGGAGCCAAATCCGTTGGCGGCTTCGACGGAGAAAGTGCCTGGCTGGGACAAGGAAATTATTTTATTAAAGCACAATTTCCAAGCGGGACAGCTCTTTATCCCGTCCCAATTACAGGATATCGGAGTGGACCTGACAAGGATGGGCTCTTTACACTTACTATTCGTTCCTTGCCGCTCGAACAGCCACCAAGGCCATTCACTACTGCGTCCGACTTTGCCTTCATTCCGCCCGGGCATCTCTTGTTGGGAGACCGGTTGAATCCGCGTGAGCCGCACTTTGTCTGGTTACCGGGATTCTTTGTGTCTCTATTCGAAGTATCCAATTCGGAATTCAAAAAGTTTGTGGAGGCCCCGGACGGATATCGTGATGACCAGAACTGGACAGAAGAAGGTAGGCATTGGAAATCCGGCAACGCCTGTCGGGCGACGGCGCTGCTCAAGCCCACGGACGAAGATTACGCTAGATTCGGCCAGGACGATCAACCCGTTGTGCTCGTCAATTGGTTTGAAACGGATTCGTATTGCCGTTGGTTGAGCAGAAAGTACGGGAAGGGGATCTGGATATTTTCGCTTCCGACTGAGGCCGAGTGGGAGAAAGCAGCTAGGGGCCCAGATAATTTTGATTACGCCCTAGGCACCAGTGTCAGTGACCAGGAAGTGAGCCAATACAACTGGAAGAAAAATCCGACGGCTGAAGTCACCGTGATCGGATCGAAGCTCTCTCGAGAAAGATTCATTCCTAACCGTTACGGACTGTACCATATGACCGGGAATGTCTCTGAATGGACTGAGACCCTCAATCGTCCTTATAACCGAGAGCATCCTTATGCCGATGATGACCGTAACCGTTCCGACTTAACTGGAACTCGAGTGGTACGAGGTGGGTCTTGGTACACCGCGAGCACTGCTGTCCTTTATATTCCATATCGTGAAACTTTCCCGCCTGAAGTCAGCACACCCTACCTCGGATTCCGAGTCGTTGCCCGGCTGTTACCTCTGCATTTTGCTAAGGACTAGAGGATTTTAGGAAAAATCTTAAAATCTCGCTTGCTTAGTTTTGTGAGCTAGTACTAAGTTGCACAAATTCGCTGTATTTGTTGTAGCCGGGGACGCTGACCCCGGCCAGCCTCGCCGAGGCCGGCTCTGAGGTTTGGACATTTATGAAGCGGCAGGGGCTCGCTTCCTCCTTTGAGAGCCCCATCGGGGCGTTGGAATTTAGCCCAGGGCGCCACCAGCGGCAGAAGCCGCTGCGGCCGCCCTGGGTCAGCGTTCTCACGAATTCCTACCCTCTCCCCCAACACGGAAAAGGTGTTGGGGGAGAGGGCGAGGGTGAGGGGGTCAGAAGGTATCGACGTCGAAGACTCACGCTTCGTTCCGACAAACACTGCAACAACAACGAAACGCATGATTCAGGATTTGGCAACGAATGCCCCCCACTCCCATCCTCTCCCCCCGAATCGCCGAAAGGCTAGCAATTGGGGGGGAGGAGATAATATTGGTTGAAATACTGACCCAGGGCGGCGCGAGGAGCTCCTGCTCCTCGCTGGCCCTGGGCTAAAATTCTATCGCCCTTACAGGGCACTCAGGGGAAACAGCGGCATCCTGCCGCTGCACTTCTCGAAAAATGTCCAATCTCGAGGGCCCTCTCTCTTGGGGAGAGGGCGGGCAAATGCCGGTTGTTGAAAAGATGGAGCGGGAGACGGGGATCGAACCCGTGACGTCCAGGTTACTGCCAGCGCCGGAAGCGGCTCCGACGCCAACCTGTTTACTTCAGTCCTGGTCAGAGCCGCATAGCAAAAAGAAATCGCAATGGTGTTCAATTTTGAACCGCTGCTCTAAGTCATAGCCACTATAGTACTCTCTGTGAGCAAGTAGAGATCAGTGTTACTTGGTTGCAAAGACTAAAGGAGGATAGCGCATGGGTAAGAAACTGTTAAACCTGGTGCTTGTACTCACCTTGGTCCCACAGGTGGTTTTCTCCGCGGAAAAAACCTGGACAGGCAGAATCAGCGACAGCATGTGTGGTGCGAGCCACAAAGAAATGGCCAAAGAGCACCAGAAAGAAGGTGTGAGTTTAGGCCAATCCCAGAAAGATGAGGATCGAATTTGCACTCTAGCCTGTATCAAGGAAGGCGGGAAGTATGTCTTGGTCGCTCAGGGTCAGGTATACCCAATAGAGAATCAGGACTTTGCCGGGCTTGAGGAACATGCAGGCCACACCATAAAGTTAACAGGTGAGATTGGTGCAGATGGTAAAACCATTAAGGTGTCCAAAATAACAATGTGATAACAATCTAACAACGGGTGAATAGCAAATTCTATGATTGTATGCTGGAGTGACTTTCCGCCAGCCTGATTCCAAGCCAAGCGATGTGAAATCACCTGAGGCGGAAATATTTGGCGTGGGAAACGAAAAAGGAGGACATATGAGACAAAAAATAATTCAGTCACTATTGGTAGTTCTGATGAGTTCGATGATGATCACTATTGGGCCTTTATGGGCTAATGATATTGAAAAGAAAACTTCCGATGAATCACATCAGAGTGAGAAAGCGGCCCGTGTCTTTAACGAAATCATGAGCGCCCCCGATAAATCGATTCCAGAAAGCGTTTTGGACAAGGCGGAATGTGTAGCTGTCTTTCCTTCTGTTATTAAGGCAGGGTTTATCGTTGGCGGACGCGGAGGGCGCGGCGTGGTAAGTTGCAGGACGTCCAAGGGTTGGAGCGCCCCTGCCTTTTTTAACCTCGGCGGCGGCAGTTTCGGGCTGCAGATCGGAGCTCAAGCTACAGATTTCATCCTCGTGTTCATGAACAAGAAAGGAATCAACAGCTTGCTTTCGAGTAAATTTACTCTCGGAGGCGATGCCTCGGCTGCGGCGGGTCCCGTGGGACGAGAAGCCGGTGCCGAAACCGACCTCAAGCTGAATGCGGAGATTCTGTCTTACTCACGCAGTAAAGGGCTTTTTGCTGGACTTGAACTGAAAGGCGTCGTGATTGAGGCCGATAAAGACGACATGGAACAGGCCTATGGCAAAGGAGTAACTGCTAAAGAAGTTTTAGTTGACGCCAAGGTCGACGCTCCTGCTGCGTTAGAGGCTTTTCCAAAGACGCTGGCTCGCTATGCCCACAGCAAATCGGGGTAAGCCCCAACAGAGCAGAGAAGGGAACTCATTTTTGCTTGCGTGTAAGCGAACTTGTCTGACCTAGGTTAAATCTTGCCTGACGGGGATGACAATGCCGATTGGGGCCTGACCGGCTTATTTTGGGAGCTCGCAGACATTCAGGTATTGGGAAAAAGTTTTCAAGGAAAGTCAGGGAAACCATGGTCAGCAAGGTGCTTCCCTCGTGCGAGCTCCCGGCCTCGATGACTTATTAAAAGTTAGAGAGATATTAGTGACCAATGCCGGGGAGAATCTCCTAGGGCTGCGGAGCTGAAGGCAGCGGTCGGCCGCGGTGTTTCGATTTCGGTGAGTGCGTTGAATGCTTATACGAACAGCGGCGGCGATATAAACCTGCGCAAGCTCGAGATGCGTCTGCTCGAAGTGGGTGGTCACCGTTTCGCGAACCACTGACGATCTGGTGCGCTATCACGACAAGCTGATGATTATCGACCGTTGGCTGTCCTTCAATTTTACTCACCTTGACATTGACCGTAGCCGTGGCTTCGGCATTGTCACCAGCAACGCTAAGCTCGTCCAAGAAGCAGTGAAGTTATATGAGGCTGATACCAGGCGGAAACCCTATACACCTTCACTAGATACTTTTGTTGTCAGCCCAGTCAGCGCCCGTCAACTGCTTGCCGACTTTATTAACCATGCCAAGAGAGAGTTGCTGATCTACGACCCCGATGATCTTCGATGCGGAAATGATCCGCATTCCCAGCGAGAGAATGAGGTCGGGGGTGCAGATCAAAGTCATCGGTCGCGTAGGCAAGAAAAACCCAGGTCAGGAACCTCGGAATCTCGACAAGCCGCACTTGCGCACACTCACGATCATCCGTGACCGCGATCAGTTTCATTCGGGGTACACTTTTCTAATTAAGAAAACTTGCAGGGTTGATAGAATGCCTTTAGATACGAAAATACCGTGATACGAAAATGCCTTTGAAAGCAATCGTTTCAAGACTGGGACGGGAGACAGACGGATCCCCCTTGATTGTTTTTTAGATTAGTAAATGGATCGTTTGTCGACCCGCTAATCGCCGATGAAAGACATCAAAGAGATTGTCCCGCCAAGCGAAGCCTCCCCTTGGTATAAAGACGCCATCATTTACGAACTGCACATTCGCTCTTTCTCTGACAGCGATGGGCATCTCGGGCTCTTCAGTGCGGCCTTCAATCTCGATCGAGCCCTTAACAGGCACAGGTAAGATGACATTTTGATAACACTAGAGGCCCTCAAGAATGTCAACGAGGAACTTTGCGGCGACGCGCGTTAAGTGCATTTCACTCTGAGAGTGTCTTGGGGAGAAGGAGAATGATTTTGACGACTCCTAAATAAAGATTAAGATAATTGTAAACATACTTGTCCTCGATGGATGGGTAATTATCCAGCAGTTGTGTTGCTGCATTTAAGCGCCTTTGATCAAAGGGGCATCGGAATCCCTTTAGGGCAAAGAGCGCTCTTTTAGTCTGCTCTGTGATAAGGGTCTGCGTTTCCGTCTCCTTGGAGGGTCAATTTTCCTGCGGAAGGCCCGAAATTACTTTGAGCTAGGCTGATATAGAATCCTGATGAATCTGTTTTGAATTAGGTAAACGCCAAGAACCATTGACATGATGCATATCTCCTCTAACGGTTGGGGATAATGTTCGCAAGAGGCTAGAATTCCTCCACGAATCTAATTCGAACATGTTGAAACGAATCAAGTCTCCGTTGCTTAAAACTCAATGGCGGTCCTTGTTAACAATCGCCTTGGTTGCTTCGGCCTACCTGGTTACAGGGAAATTAGCCTTTACCTTCGCAGTCGTGGCCAAGCAAGTCACGGCAGTCTGGCCACCGACTGGAATTTCCTTGGCTGCGCTGTTAGTGTTTGGCTATCGCGCTTGGCCAGGGGTGGCAATAGGGGCCTTTCTAGTCAATTTCTTGACCAATGAGCCTTTGCTGACCGCTTGTGGAATCGCTGCGGGAAATACAGCAGAGGCCCTGTTGGGAGCTTATCTGCTCCGTCGAGTGGGCTTTGAGAACACTCTCGAGCGGCTCCGCGACGTCTTTGCTTTAGTCGGTTTTGCCGCCCTTCTCAGTACGACCGTCAGTGCCACCGTCGGTGTTACGAGCCTCTATTTGGGTCATGTCATTCCTTGGTCCGCAATTGGTTCAGCTTGGCAGGTATGGTGGGTGGGGGACGCCGTTGGGAACTTACTCGTAGCCCCATTGCTGTTGACGTGGACTGCAAGGCCACATCCCGATAGGAAAGATTGGCACTTTGGTGAGGCCGCGGCGTATTTCCTCGTGTTGGTCAGTTTGAGTGTGATTCTCTTCGCCAGCCGCTTGCCCATAGCTGCTCCAGAGTATCAGCAGAAATATCTCATTTTTCCGATTCTGATTTGGGCCTGGCTGCGCCTGGACCAGCGGCTCACGATCACGGCTGTTTTCATTGCTTCGGCGACTGCCCTCTGGGGTGTTTCCCATGCCGTGGGTCCCTTCAGGATAGGAACATTCCATGAGCAATTGCTCCTACTGCAGGTCTATATTGGTGTCGTGGCTGTCACCTCCTTGATTACGGGCGCAGTCACGGCGGAACGCAGGCGGGTTGGGAAAGCTCTGCGCGAACACGAAGAGCGATTGCGGATGGCACTCGACGCGGCTCGCATGGGCACCTGGGAATACGACATACAGACGGGTGAGGTTGATGTGTCCAATAACTTTAAATCGATGCATGGCCTCGCGCCGGATAGCTTCGGCGGAACTTTACAAGACTATCTGAAAAACATCCATCCTGATGATCGCCCATCCGCCGTGAGTTCAATAAGTCACAGTATTGAAAAATGTGCCGTTCACAACATCGAGTACCGCATTGTCCGACCAGATGGAATCATCCGCTGGATGCAGGATATGGGCAAGGTCATTATCGGCAAGGGCGGCAAAGCGGTGCGGATAACCGGCGTGTGCATGGATGTCACCGAGCGTAAACGGTTTGCAGAAAGATTCATGTTTGCGGTGGAAGCCGCGCCTAATGCCATGATCCTGATTAACCAGGAAGGTAGGATCACCCTTGCCAACCTGCAGGCGGAAGCGTTGTTTCATTACAAAAGAGAAGATCTGATTGGCCAACCCGTTGAAATGTTAATCCCGGAGCGCTATCGCCACGAGCATTGGCAGTACCGCTCAAAATTCTTTACGGATCCACAAACTCGCCCCATGGGCGTTGGAAGGGATCTCTACGCGCGATCTAAGGATGGCCGCGAGGTTCCCGTCGAAATCGGCCTTAATCCGTTGGTGACGGAGGAAGGGGCATTCGTCTTGGCTTCAATTATAGATATCAGCGAGCGCAAGCGAGCGGAGGATGAGCGTACGAGGCTGCTTGAAAGCGAGCAAGCCGCACGCGCCGAAGCTGAGGCGGCTAGCCGCGCCAAAGATGAGTTTCTAGCGATGGTCTCGCATGAGCTTCGGACTCCACTGAATGCCATGCTGGGTTGGACACGAATGCTCCGCACTGGCAATCTCGATGAAGTTAAAGAAGCGCACGCCTTAGAGGTCATCGAACGGAATGCAAAATCACAAGTACAGCTGATAGAAGATCTTTTGGACATGTCGCGTATCATTACCGGAAAACTGCATCTCAATGTCCGTCCAATGGATCTTTCTGCTATTGTAGAAACAGCCGTTGACACGATACGGCTTGCGGCAGATGCCAAAGGAATCCAGGTTGATGTAGTGCTCGACCCGAAGGCTTGTTCTATTTCTGGAGATCCGGATCGATTACAGCAAGTGGTCTGGAACCTGCTCTCGAATGCAATCAAGTTCACTTCCAAAGGAGGCCTGGTTCAAGTTCGTCTGGAGCGGATCAACTCTTATGTAGAGATTACGGTGAGCGATAACGGTCGAGGGATCAAATCGGAGCTCCTGCCATACGTCTTCGACCGCTTCCGCCAGGCTGATAGTTCAGCCACTAGGTCCCACGGGGGCCTGGGTCTGGGCTTGGCTATTGTGCGGCATATATCAGAACTCCACGGAGGTAGTGCTCATGTTTATAGTAGGGGTGAAGGCCAAGGAGCCACCTTTTCGGTCACCTTACCCCTCATCATCGTCAAGGGAACCAAACACTTGCCAGTTAAGTCTGCCCCTAGCAGCTTTCCCGCGACAGAGATCCAGGTTCCTTTTGAATGTCCGCTAGGGCTCAAAGGTCTGCAAGTGCTCATTGTTGATGATGAGGAAGACACGCGCATACTGCTGATGACGATACTTGAAAGTTGTGGCGTAAAGGTCAAGGCAGTCGGATCAGCGGCAGAGGCGTTGGATGCCCTGGAAACTTTTCATCCAGATGTCCTGGTCAGCGATATTCAAATGCCTCGTGAAGATGGCTATTGGTTGATTCGGCAAGTGAGAGCCCGAGAACTGCAATCAGGACGACGGATTCCGGCCGTTGCCTTGACAGCCCACGCACGGGTGGAGGATCGTATTCGTGCGCTATCATCAGGCTATCAGATCCACGTACCGAAACCTGTTGAACCTGCCGAATTACTGAATGTAGTGGCTGCGCTGACAAGCATCACTCCGGAACCCGCGAAAGGCCAATCTTCTTAGCATCTAGTTGAGCACATTCTCTGCTGCACTGGCTTGCAACATTTTCGGATGGTTATATCGTTGTCCGAATCTGTTGCAAGCGTTCTGGAGCCAATCTCCGGCAGGTCGTCGCGACGCAAAACTCATTTCAGATTTGTCACGAGTTTATTGGAAACTGGTGGATTTTCTTCTGCTGCCTGTGCAATTTTGACCAGCCTTCCAAAACTTTACGCCGTATTCTTCAAAAAGGCGATTTAGATTGAAATTTGTTGTTAAGGAGGAGCAATGAAATCTTCCTTACACTCCCAAGAGGGGAGAAGCCTTACGGGGATAATCGTAAGCCTGCTCATCATTCTCGTCGTTGCTGCAGGAGTTAGCTACACAGTCAATGCCAGGGGGGGCGGATCTGTAAAAGCCGCCTGGAATTCCATCAAGGAATCCTCTGAAGATGCAGGGACTACAACTAAGGTGAAAACAGCTCTCGCTTTGTCGAAACACTTATCTGCTTTTGACATCAATGTTAATACGAAGCAGGGTCAAGTTACCTTAACTGGCCAAGTGCCTTCCGAAGAGATCAAAACTATGGCTGGGGTCGTTGCTCAGGACACCTCAGGAGTCAAGCAATTGAACAACAATTTGGGAATTGATCCGTCCGTGCGGCCGAATCCCGAAGCAAGTCGTCTTGGGGAACGTGTTGCCGACCTGGAGCTCAAAGCAATCGTTCAGGGTGCCATGGGCAAAAGCCCCGAACTGAGGGACAAACACCTCGAAGCGGCCGTCAAGGAACGCACAGTGACTCTGAATGGAACTGTCGAAACCAGTGCTCAAAAGAATCTTGCGCAGAAGATTGCTGAGGGAATAATGGACGTTCATGGGGTCATCAATAACATCACGGTAATTCCCACCCAGAACGTCGCAGACAGCCCCGATGAGCGACTTTCAAAGCGGGTGGAATTCGAACTTTATTCGACAAAAGCATTTTCTTTGAATGGCCTTCAGATACAGTCACAAGACGGAACCATTACCCTGAGTGGTACTGTTTCTTCAAGAGCAGAAAAACTTCTCGCAGAAAAAGTAGCTCAATCGGTCGAAGGGGTTCGGAAAATCGTGAATAACCTAAGCGTGCAGGAAGAAGGCCATTGAAAATGAGGAAGCCAGGTTACTGCAGAAAGCGAGGGGTTGTTCCATCAGGGTTAATTGCAAAATTATGCTCTGCTTCAGCCTGTTCAAGGTTCCCTAAGCGGCCGTGGCGAGGCCACGTTCGAAGACAAGGTCCTTTGTATCCACAATGAAATGTCGGCCTTCGAAAGAAATCAAAGTGCATTGCTCCATTTTGCAAATTACTTCTACACGTAAACCAAAGTATTGAGCTGTCAGGTGATCGCTTTTTGAGTTCATATGCCACCTCGTTCAAAACGTCATTTCTCAGGAATGCAAGTGATCTGCCAAAAGAATTCGGAATCGAATAGGTCCTTATCTTCTTAGTAATGAACTACAAAGGGGGGATGCGAAGATCCACTTGGGCTAGGAAAAAATTCCATCCATGAAATTCTTACTTTATGGTCTGTGTGCAAATGGCTTAATGACCTGCGCGGGCAAATCCAGGGAGGTGCGCATGGTTCAGAACAGTAGCTTGAAGAGGAATTCGGTTCTCTTCTGGCTGGTTGCTATGATCGGTGCCGGCATCATCTTCATCGGGTCGCGCTTTCTTGTCGTGCCGTTGGCCGCTGCCGCTGGCTTCGGGGTTCCTGCGGACGGAATGCCGACGATGGCCTATCTGTGGGCGAAAGGAACGCGTGACATCGTGTCGGGCTTGCTCCTGTTCGTGCTCCTCGCAATGAACGTCATCCGCCGCGTGATGGCTGCCTTCATGATGATTGCCGCGCTGATCCCGATTGCAGACTTCGTCAACGTCTATCTGAATATGCGCTCGAACAACGCCTCCGCACTGATGATTCATGGAGGAACTGCGGCGTTCATGCTCATGTTGGCAGCCCTGTTATGGCGGACAGGCTTCGGGTAGAATAAGGTTAGTGGAGCGCGGTCTGGCCGGCCAACCTTCGGCTGCAGCGGCTGAACTTGCGCGCGCCACTGAAAGTCAAGCCGTTAGGTCCCACTTTAAACTTAAGTCATCGTCTACAACCTGTTTGCCAGAGCCTTCGACAGGTGCACAAATAGTGGTGAATGAAATGAGGTTCGAAAAGAGGGTCCATGGCGTCCGATAGAGCAGCTAAGCAATTCCAGGATGAAGGCTCAACCTCGATGGTTAAGTCGCTCGATGGGGTTCGTGTGTTGGTGGTCGATGATAACGAGGATACTTGCGAGTTAGTGGGCTTAATCATGCAACAGCATGGCGCTTTGGTTTCCATGGCTGGGTCTGCTGTCCAGGCTTTAAAAGTGCTCAATGAACGCCCACAGGACGTTCTTATTTGTGATATCGGGATGCCGGACGAGGATGGTTACTTGTTCATGAAGAGGTTGAGAGCTCGGAAGCCTGAACAAGGCGGTCACGTTCCAGCGATTGCACTCACAGCTTTCAGCGAGCCAGAGGAACGAAAACGCATCTTGCAGTCCGGATTTCAGATGTATGTGGGCAAACCTGCCGAGCCGTTAGACCTTGTTGCTGCGGTTTGCCGGCTCTTTGGTAATTTCAGTTTGAAACCCTGACCCCCAAATCTTGAAATGACCTAAAGGCAAAAGCCGCTTGTGGCTCGGATCTCGTTGCTTGGCAGGATGGATAAGCTTACGTTGCATGAGACTCTTCCAAGATCAGAGCCCGAAACTGCTATGACCATGCAGACTTCAAGTTGCATCCTTGGATGCAGAACCTGGTTCGTGCTAGTTTATTGCCTCATAACCTCATATTTCTCGATCGTTTCCTCAAATTGGGGGGAGCGAGAACGAGAATTTTTGCGTCGCCTGTCAGTAGATTTGTTGGGCAAGATTTCATTTTCTGCCTCTAACCAGTCTTGTACATCATTCCCGTCTTGACACCCTCTCGCTTCGTAGAGCTGGTGGGCGCGCGCCGCTATACGACGATGCAGGTCATCGTCCATGATTTGTTCCTTTACATTCATAGTCATATATCTCCTCAAAAAATTCGTTGACAGCATTATGTGATGCTGGGGGGGTCGGAATACTGTTCAAAAATGAACCGTCCGACGAATCTTAATGAGAGATTCTTTATGAATTCAGGCTAAGCGGCAGAGAATTCTTTATTGTCAGAAAAGAAAACTTCATCAGGCGGAAGCCCTGCGGGAGGCATTATCCTCTTCGAAGAGGCCGGGCAATAATAGAAAAAATCGGGTGCCTCCTCCGGGATTATCTTCAATCCAGACGGCACCCCCGTGGGCTTCTGCAATCATACGGCAAAGAGTTAGACCAACGCCCAGGCCCTTCCGATAGGTTTGATTTTCGCCATTCACCTGGTGATACTTCTGAAAGATTTTTTCTTTTTCCGACTCAGGCACACCCGGACCTCGGTCGGCAACCGAAATGAGCACGAATCCTTGATCGACCATTCGATCGAGCGTTCGTTTGTGAATTTCCGGCGGAGCTGTTCCCTGAAGCTCAGTCGAATATCGGGCGTTGAGATGGATCACTGTCCCTCTCGGCGAAAATTTTATCGCATTGTCGAGCAGGTGGCTGATAGCCTGACGCAACCGCGCGGCGTCCGCTCTAAGATGTATTGGGCCATCCTGCAATTTCACCTCGAGGGTGATCTGCCGATTTCTCAGCTGCGAGTCATACTCGGCAACCAACGGTTCGATTAAAGCCGCGAGATCGTGGTCCTCCATGAAATAGTCCATCGCTCTAACTTCCATTCGCGACAAATCTGCCAGATCACTGAGCATCATGAATAACCGCTTGCAGGCTCTTAGATGGATCTCCAGGAGTCGTTTCTGTGCAGAAGTCAAAGGCCCTTGGGAAGGGTCCGCCAATTGCAGAATCGATTCCCTCATGGATGCCAGCGGGCCTTTTAGTTCGTGTACGGCATGCGAAAAAAAATCCTTCTTGGTATTTTCGACTTCGTCTATTTTTTGACTTATCTGGTTGAGCTTTTCGGCCAAGGGGGTGAGTTCATCTTGTCGTGAGGTGTCGAAAGGAGAGGCACCCCAAGTCAATTCCTTAATTCGTTGGGAGAATGCCCGGGTCGACAAAACCGACCAAATAAAGACCGACACCGTCAAGATCGCCGTAATTCCACCGGCAACTATGGCTAGAGGCTGTGCAGTTCCCCCTCCGTTTCGGATCTGAGAAGAAAAATAAAACCAGAGCAAACCGATAAGAACGGCAAGAAAACCAGGACCTGCCCAGATTCTGGTGACTAGCCTCATGGCTTTGCCGCCCCCGCTTCAAATCCATACGTCCTGAGCTTATTGCGAATCGTCTTGACATCTAAACCGAGCACGCGGGCCGCTTCCACCTTGTTGTGTCCCACTTGCTTGAGGGTCTTGAGGATCAATTCCCTTTCTACTTCGGCGACGGTTTGAGACTGAGTCACGACGCCTTGTGGCGCTTTCTGGATATAAGGGGGGAGATGGCAGTATTCAATCCAGCCATTTCGCGCCAGGATAACCGCTCTTTCGAGTACATTACTCAATTCCCGAACATTACCCGGCCAGGAATAGTTCCGCAAGGTCTCCAGGGCGTTATCCCGTATGTATTCAACCTTACACTCGTGCCTTTGGTTGAACATAGCAATGAAGTGCTGAGCCAATAAGTGAATGTCTTCCCTGCGTTCACCTAGCGAAGGCATCACGATATTAATGACATTCAGACGAAAAAAAAGATCTTCCCGGAGTTTGCCTTTATCGATTGCCTGGCGCGGATTCAGGTTCGTCGCGGCGATAACCCGCACATCGAGCGCCAATTCTGAGTGAGCGCCAATACGTCGCAGCTTGCCATCCTCTAAGATTCGTAGGAGTCGCGACTGCAGTTGAATTGGCATCTCAGCGATCTCATCCAAGAAGAGGGTTCCGAGGTTGGCCAATTCATAACAACCGTAACGAACTGCAGTCGCCCCCGTGAAAGCGCCCTTCTCGTGTCCAAAAAGCTCGCTCTCAATCAAGGTCTCTGGAATGGCGGCGGTGTTGACTGCAATGAAAGGTTGTTGAGCTCTCTTGCTGAGCTGATGGATCGTGCGAGCCACCAGTTCTTTGCCGGTGCCGCTCTCGCCTGTGACCAGAACAGAAGCATTTGTATTAGCGACGGATTTGATTAACTCATAGACATCACACATGGCTTTGGACGTTCCAACAAACTCCCCAAAACCTGCCCCTTCGGCCAATCGTAAACTCAAGCGCTGGCTTTCCCGCCTTAACTCCATGTCTCGACGAGTTGCCTCCAAGGTGGAATGCAGCTTGCCATAATCAAGCGGTTTGACAAGGAAATCATGGGCACCTTCCTTCATAGCTTCTACTGCGAGGCTCACACTGTCTTGCACGGTAATCAAGATAATGGGACGTTTCGGGTCTCCCGCTTTCAGACAGCGCAAGAGTTCGAGACCTGAAAGCCCGGGCATCAGGACATCGGAAATGACGATGTCAGGATCAAGAGCGGCAGTCATTGCCTGGGCCTGATCGGCATCGGAGGCCGAGGATACCTCATAACCCCAACTCTGCAGGCGCAACTGCAGAAGTTCTTGCATGTCGCTGTCATCATCTACCAGCAGGACTTTAAGTGGAGGGGGCATGGATGATCTCTGGCATTCCTCAAACCAGTATGAGCAAATAGAAATTCTTCGACCCAGAACCGAGGGCTAATGAACCTGCCATAGGAGTTTTCGGAGAATGACTGCTCGGTTACTATATCATTACTTAGCATTGAACTGAAGCAGGATACTAAGCTTGATCTGACCCACGAGCACTTGCGCAATGGCAGAGGATTGACCAACGAAACACACGATAATGTTGAGGCTGTTTTCAGTGAATCGGACACATCGAGTAAAATTGTCTTGCTAGGGAAAAATTCCCGTGAGGATCTGGGTCCAAACAGACTTATCTCATCTCCCAAAATTGCACCTTCCTCCGAGACAATCTGTGTAATCTCTGGAATTAAAAAGATTTAAGTTTTTGTTGAGTCTCATTTCGACTTTATGGCCCGGTTTGGTCCAATCTTTGCTCTCTATATTATTGACCAGCAGGGAATCAACTTATACCAATCTGTGTAATGAAGGGAAGAGGTGAGATCAATGAACGGGATAGAGTTGACTTCAATTAATGAGGAAAACAAAACGCGTTTAGAAGATCTTTTGGCCGGAATAACCACGGGAAAGAAAACCCTGAACTATAATAGGAACCAAATCATTTTTTCCCAAGGCGACCCCGCTGATGCCGTCTTTCTGATTCTGCAAGGGCAGGTTAAATTGACAGTAGTTTCATTTGCGGGAAAAGAAGCCACTCTCTCAGTCTTGGGCCCCCAGGAGTTTTTTGGTGTAGGGGCACTGGGTCAACAAAGGCAACGCTTAGGCACTGCTTCCGCATTAGAATCGTCAGTATTGATTCGGGTTGAGAAAAATGTGATGCTGCTGGCGCTTCGGAATCAACCAGAGCTCTTTAATTTTTTCCTCGCTAGTGTGTTGAACCGTACCGTCACTTTACAAAAGGATCTGTGTACCCAGATCCTAGACCCTAGCGAAAAGATACTGATGCATGTGCTGCTCAAATTGTCCCAGTCTGGCGAAGAGCGGCAGGGTCGGATTAAACTTCCCCAGCTCTCGCATGAGATCTTGGCCACCATGGTAGGAACCACCCGCTCGCGTGTTACTTTTTTTATCAACAAATTTCGGAAACTGGGGTTAATCGACGCTGGGAAAGGCCTCTTCGTTCATCCCTCCCGCCTGAACGCTGCGTTGCAGGAAGATCACTCTTAACTCAGAACAAACTTAGAACGTAGAAAGAAACTGGGGTCCACAGCTTGTAAAAGTGAATGCTGGGGCAAGTTGTTGCTGGCAGCAAGGGTTTGCCTTGGCGCCCCAGAAAGTTGGACGACACGCTCTAAGTTGGTTGACAGTCGGAGCATCAAAAAGCATCCCTTCAGGCGACCCTTGTGTCCGGTTGACGGGCGAGCCCAGGGAATTTATGAAGGGCCTCAGCCTCAATCGCCTTCAGGAGAGACTGGTTCGCGCATTCTACAAAATTGTACCCCTTCCGAATAAACCATTTGTATTCTGTGTTTTCCCTTTCGCTTTGTCTAACCACCACCCATCGGCTTTGCGAGCTAGGTTCAATGGCATAAACATCAACTCGGATATCTCCAATGGAAAGAGTGAGACATTTGAGGTAACGTGCCAAGCAAACGGCGTTGGAGAAAACAGATCAGTGCATCTCATCGCTACCGCAATACAATCGACAACTGTTAAGCTTCGTGACTCCTCCTCATTCGTTGAAGATTGAGAGACAAAGTTTAAGCAGGAGCCATGTCAAAAGTTGTCTACCATTGAACCAGTGGTGTCATGAAAAATCCATTCATTGTTCAAAACTGACCTGCGCCTCCTTTTCAAGGGGTGATAGGCTGATTGTACTGGAAGCCCAGCGCTATGAACCTTGATTTCTTGAAAAGCGCAAGGCGCTAAAGATTGCATCGTCACCTAAAGAAAATGTTAAGTACAAGATTCTTGCAATTTCTGCCTGGTGAAACCGTATTCACCCAGGGCGAATTGGCCAATTCGGTCTTTTGCATTAGCTCAGGCAGGGTGAAAATTGATATCGCCCATTTGGGGAAAAGGAGGACAATTGCCTATCTGCATTCGGGTGATTTTTTTGGGGAGCATTGCCTGAGCCAATACGCCTGCCGCCCAAACACTGCCACCACCCTGGACTCGACTACATTAATCGAAATTGACAAGCACGATTTGCTGCATGCGCTGGAGGCGCAGCCAAAATTGCGCGAAATGTTCATTCGAAACCTAATTGATCACAAAGTCTCATTGGAAAAGACCTTATGCCAAATGTTCCATCTCGACTTTGCTTGGCGTCTCTCCGACTTGGAACATGAAGAACAGTAATGCGCAGCTGATTTTGAAAATTAATGCCGTTTCACTTCTTGTCTCCGATGACTACCAGCCCAATTTTGCCTGCAATGGCCAATCCGCCTAGGATTGGAGACAATGGGATCGACTTGTGAGTCTCATTGGTGGCTTCAATGGATCCTATACCAGCAATCTTCTCCCACTTGCTATATGTGGTTCCTTTATATGTGATGACGAAGACTTCCAGAACAATCAAGAGAATTCCGACCAACATGATAGGCTTCAATTGATGAATCTCCTCCTTATGATGACATGTCACATTCCGAGAAGGTGTGCTTGAATTCACGATGCGGCAAGGATATTTTCGTTGATTGAAGGTACAGTCTCTGCAGCCGGCTCGCGTGAACAGTAGACCAGCAATTCCCTTACCGGACTGAGGATTGTTAAGTTGCCTTTTTAATTGCAACAAACTTCCTTAGATTATTTCGATGTGCGGGAAAATGCCTAAAGGGGAAATCCATTCACAGGATGGGTGGAAATCGGATCTGAACTCGATGGCTTAAGCCATGGAACATGGCAATTGTAGAGATACACGGGATATTGGGGAGGATAATTTTGGAGAGTTTGCACCGTTTGCGGTATGTTCATTTCGTTGGTTTCTTGGTTGAATAATTGAGGGGCCGTGTATCCCTGACAATTAGCCTCGGCTCCGGTCCATTTGCAGGAGCATCACGTTCCTACAAGCAAATTAAATGCCAGAACTCGGCCAAGCAACCATTCCATCCCAGGCTGGTGGTGAAGAAGGGAAATAGAAGTGCTTCACGGGGTCACCCGCTTTTTGCAAGGGCGAGTCGCATATAATTTCGTTTTCCTGCCCATGCAAATATTCCCTCGATGGGAACGGATTACATTCTTTCAATTTGAAAGCAGAAGTCGAGCAGGGAGAAAAATGAATTAACGATATTGCCTTAATCCTCGTCTGGAATGGGATACTCATTTCAGGGCCAAGGGTGATTCGCGGCTGCTGATTTCGAAAACCGTCACTCATACTGTTCCCGGAGCCTGGAGCCGTCTAGATGTTCAGATCGCAGCATCTTTTGTGAAAATCTTAATTATGGCAACCAGAAAGGCCATGATCATCAGCAAAGGAAATATAATTATCAGTAAAGGAAATGACATCGGAGGCTTGATTTCCTGTTCAGTGAAATTGGATTGTTCCAGAGAATCGCTGTTTCCCAAATAGGGCTGCGACTCAACGGATGTTTCCATTGCATTCCTCCATTTGAAAGTTGTCATTTAGATAAATGTCCAGTTCAATCTCAATTGGTATGTTGCGAGCCCCACAGCAGCATTAGTACCGGCTGGGAAAAGCAGGAAAAAATTCCCCACCCGAGTAATTTTCTCCCAGCGGCGAGTTCTGCGGACCAGGAAGCTCAAGTTGCAGCGGAACCAACAACTCCTGGGTCCGAATGGGCAATCCTACGAAATAGATCGTTGAGCCAATTAGAATCCATAGGCCAGCACATGCAACTCAAGTGCCATCAGGAATACTCTTGCATTCGGATTCAAACTTGATGAACTAAGAAAAAGTCAAAGGTGTGTAAAATTGAACAGCTGGAGTCGAAGACCTCTGGCATGATTTAGGCTAAGAAGGGAGATTTGGTAAGTGAACCAAAACGGGTTAGTCACCTTTTTGGCACGAAACTCAAGGATCAGCGACTAACAAGAATCTTTGAACCCCAAATCTCCTTCCTACCTTAGTAAATCCTCGTAAGACAAAAAAAATTGTGTCCTAGCCGGAGTTTTTCTGGAGATGTCGAAGTGCGACCTCCGCAGCATGATAACCGCACATGCCATGTACCCCCCCACCAGGTGGTGTTGAGGAGGAGCACAGATAGAGTCCCGGGACCGGCGTTGAGTACAAGCTAGAGGTCGGGCGCAGGAAAAGCTGTCGCCAATCCGGCGCACCTCCATTGATATCGCCTCCGACCAGGTTAGCGTTGTGACGTTCAAGCATAGCAGGTGTCATTGTGTGACGAGCCAAAATGAGGTCTCGAAAGCCAGGCGCAAACCGCTCGATTTGCGTTTCGATGCGTTCAGTCATGTCAAAGGTTGATCCGTTTGGAACATGACAGTAGGCCCACGCCGTCTGTTTGCCTGCCGGCGCTCGGCTGGCATCGAAGAGACTTGGCTGGGCCAAAAGTACAAATGGCCGCTCTGCATGTTGTCCATGCCACGCCATATCGCTCGGAAAGCGCTATTTCCGCGAGAGTATTTCCCAGGTGAATCGTGATTGCCCGTCGGCATTCAGGCGCTTTCCACGGAATTGGAGCTGCGAGCGCCCAGTCCAGCTTGAATGCAGCCAGTCCATAGCGATACCGCTCTAATTTCCGCCGATACCAGAGAGGAATACGCTCGCCTGCAATCCGCAGGAACTGGCGTGGTGTAATGTCACACATAAGAAGGCGAGATTGAGGAAGTTCGTCAAGCGACTTGACACGAGCCTCTGTCATGATCGATCCTCCCAAAGATTTCAAGTAGGAGGCTAAGGCCTCGGAAATTCGTTTTGCGCCTCCTCGAGGTACGGGCCAGCCAGAGACATGTCCAGCAATTCCCAAGACCAATGCAAAGGCGGCACTCACCTTTTGTTCGAGCGGGAGCATGGAGTGAGCCGCCAAACCTCCAAACAGAGCTCTTGCCTGCCCTGTGACGAAGACACTTTCTGCGAGGCCGCGGGCGGAACGCACGGCATGCGCTGCAAACCGAGCCAGCGCAAGAGGATGATGCGGGAATATACATGGGTCCGAGCAGTTCGGATTCTAGCAAGGGCCAGTGTCCTACCAAGGGTTTCATCAACCGCCGATAATTCATGCTATCTCGACCCAATGCGTTGGCGGTGGCTTCCACCGAACATTCTAGGAGCACTGCCATAGCATCATCGAAAGGATGCGCCAATGGAGCAGGAGAATGAATCCATTCTAAACCATGCTCGGAGAGGGGCAGGGAACGGAAGAAGGGGGAAGCGATGGCAAGCGGATGAACGGCTGAACAGAGATCATGCATGAAGCCTGGCAACGTCAGCTCGGCGGATCGAGTACCGCCTCCGATCGTTGCTTCAGCTTCCTGCACGAGTACGGAGTAACCGGCCCGGGCTAGTGTGATGGCCGCTGCCAGGCCATTGGGTCCGGACCCAATCACAATAGCATCATAAGAATAGCGGGTCATGAAGGGTGCTTATGCCATCATATGTTTGTCGATGCTTCCGGCAAGGCTCGCGATGACCATTATCAGCTCGACTTGATCGATCGGCTTTGGTACATGCATCTGGAAACCAGCCGCCAGAGCGCGCATCCGATCCTCACTTCTGGCATACCCTGTCAGCGCCACAGCAGGAATGTTCCCTCCACGCTCTGGCTCTAGCGCCCTCAGCTTTCTGATGAGCGCGTAACCATCTTCGTCCGGCATCCCAATATCAGATACTAGCACAAAGGGCAGCCACTGCTTTATCGCTTCCAATGCTTCTGCCGCAGAAGCGCAGGCTTTTACTTCCGCCCCGCCTCGAGTCAACATGACCATCAGCAATTCGCGTGTCTCCGCATCGTCATCAACAAGCATTACCCGCAAGCCGTCAAGCATAATCGGATCAGCGAGGGCGATCAGCATATTTGGCTTACTCTGTGTGTTCGAACTCACTGATCTCCTCACGAACGACTCTTCCCGGAAGCGTCACCGTAAATGTCGCTCCCTGTCCATTGCCTGGACTGTCAGCCCGCACTGTTCCGCCTTGCAACTCCGCTAAATGCCGCACGATGGCTAAACTTAATCCAAGCCCTCCATATTTTCGCTCCTGACTGAAACTGTCGAAGACAAAGGGGAGAAATTCCGGGCTAATGCCCGCGCCTGAATCGCTTACCGTGATCTGAAGTTGGGAGTCGATGTGCTCCACTCTGACCTCGATGCGGCCGTACATCGGTGTGAACTTGACCGCGTTTGAAAGCAGGTTCCAGACGATCTGCTGCAAGCGGGCGGGATCGCCTGAAACCACGCTGCCCCTCGGCGCAAGGTGCACGTGGAGTTGAATAGCCTTGGCCTCGGCAGCCGGACGAATAGAGTCTATGGCACTTTCGAGGATCTGCGCAGGCTCAACCGGACGGACATCAAGATTTAACTTTCCAGTGATGACTCGCGAAATGTCCAAAAGGTCTTCGATGGGCGGAAAACTGGTACGAGGCTGACGATGTTTATGTGGATTATTTTGATGACGGGTATTACTTATGCAATAGGAGGTATCCCGGCATCGCAATCGCAGTCGTTGTCATCGTCTAGTTTAGCTCCTGGTTGCGGCGCTCTTGTCAGACAATAGTAGCCCAACTCGAAGAAGGGTTTCGCTGAATGGCCCGAGGTCCAACTACAGACCCGTGTGCACCTGCCTCAATTATCCATCGGGTCATCCTCGCTGGAAAAGTCTAACCCTATGGCCCATAAAGCGTGAGCGTGACTTCTCAAGGTATGTGTCAACACTGCATATCCGGGCGCCGTATGCGGCTATGAACAAAAAGATGAAGCAGTAAAGCACGGCAAGCTCTCCGCCATTCAAGATGGGCCAGAATCCTTTGTGAGCGTGTACCAGAATGTAAGCAAAGGCCATTTCGCCACTCGCAAGGAACGCGATGTATCTCGTGAACAAGCCAGCGATTACCAGCAGCCCTGTAGTCAGCTCGACCACTCCAGCGAACCACATTAAAGAAAACTGAAGTGCGGCGGAACCGTGCCCGCCAACACCACCCAGGACAGCGAATAGTTTTTGAGCACCATGGCAGGCAAAAAGGAACCCGACAACTACTCGCATCGTGGCGTATAAATAAGGTGAGAATTTTTCAACAAACCTTTCCATGCTTCTACCTCCTTTTTCATAGCAGCAACAATCAAAAATCCTTTTTGAAAGAACGCTACGTGGTGTCTTGTCGCCTGCCTTGACCGAACATCGATCAAGTTTATGCTTGGCAGGCGTTTTCCGGCTGGTCAAAATTGATCATCCTTTTTGCCTCTATCCCTACACTTCTGTGCAAAAGAGTACTGTCCATTGCAAAGAACATGGCTATATTGACTTAACGTTGGCCTGACGGATCAGAAAAGGATCAAAGGCGACATGCTTCGCAATTGCAACCATCTGATAGGGTAGGCGATCAACTCGGAAGTTGGAGGCATTAGAAGGTACATGATTTCTATTTGACTACAAGTCTGGGAGGGTTCGCAATCTCGTGGTAGATACCGTAATTGGCTGCGGAGCCGCCTAGTGCTCATCTCGCCTCTTGCGATCAAGCAACTCGACCGGACAGCAAATACTCAGTTCGAGCCAATTAATTTAATTTGGAGTGGTGTTTGCCCGATCTTTTCTCTGTTTTGGATGTAGATTAGTTACCTCAAACGAACCTTGATGAGGAGGCGAAATGGCGAATTATTCAAAATCGGAAGTCCTTGCAAAGCTAAAGCGCTTTGAGCGGATGGAGCCTGAAAAGAGGAGAAATTAAGAAGGAATATGAATTCTCCTCGTTTTCTGAAGCCATGAAATTTGCAAACAGGGTAGCCGATTTGGCAGAACGGGCCGATCATCATCCCGATATTCTTATCAACTATCGAGAGGTCACACTAACGCTCTCGACGCATAGCGAGGGGGGCATCACCCAAAAGGACTTCAATTTGGCTGAAGAAGTTGAAAAGGAAATGTATCAAAGTTAGGGGATAAGAAGAGGAGAAAAATCGTGGCAAACTCTTTTGTGCATGTAGAATTGAATACGAATGATCTCGCTAAGGCGAAGACCTTTTACAGCAATCTGTTCAGTTGGAAATTGGACGACGTCCCGATGGACGGCGGTAACCTACACGATGATCAGAGTGGGGGAAGGAACAGGCGGAGGAATGATGAAACAAATGGTGCCAGGTGCGCCGTCAGCCTGGCTCGCGTTTGTGCAAGTTGAGGATATCGCTGCCTCAACGCAAAAGGCCAGATCGCTTGGCGCGACAGTAATGAAAGATGTGACCGAAGTGATGGGAGCCGGCTGGCTCAGCATTATTGCCGATCCGACAGGTGCATTGCTTGGCCTTTGGAAGCCCAAGACAGCTTAAAGCTTCGGCATGTTTAGGATCGCTGCTAAACCATAGACCCCAGGAGGTGGCCACTTTCCAACTAGTAGTTTTTCTTGTCTGGCTTACTCTTCCATTGGCCCGAGTCTTCGGTCTCTTGGCGGAGTCAATGGGAATATGGGCGACGCCGGGTATTAGTACCGGAAGGTGGTCGGTGTGGCCCGAAGAAGTGGCAACAGTGAGGGAAGGAAATCCCCAATCGGGCTGGGACTCAAGGTTGAAAACCTAAAAATGGGAGGGGCACTATGACCTGGGCACAAAGTGCCGTTTGACAGAACTCGTCGCAAGAATTCAGATGGCATGTGCGGAGGAGGCTTCTATTCTTCTTCAAATGCGGACAAAATGGCACATAACAGAAAATGTGTTCAATTTTGAACAGCAATGTCTCTGGTGCAAACATTAAATTCGCCTATCTCTGAGGAAACAAGAAAGATCGATAGAGACAAGAATCTATTCAAGTGCGGAGGGGGCATGCAACAAGTGGACGGAAAACGCGAAGTGTACTCGATTATCATGGCAGGCGGGAAAGGGGAACGACTCAGGCCGTTAGTCCAACAATGGCTTGGGCATGCCAGGCCAAAGCAGTATTGCACCTTTGTTGGAACTCGGTCGATGCTTCAACATACGCTTGACCGTGCTGATCAAATTAGTGCCCCGGACCATCAGTTCACCATTATTGGCCGCGATCAACAAAGTTTTGCAAATTCAGCGCTCTCGGCCCAAAGGCTAGGCAGCACGCTGGAGCAGCCTTCGGATCGGGGTACCGCCGCAGCGATCTTTCTCGCCCTCACATATATTCGAAAGCGGTCACCTGCGGCAACTGTAGTGGTCTATCCTTCCGATCATTTTGTCTATCCTGAAGACCGCTTTTCGAAACTCATCCGCTGTGCCATTTCTATGGCACAAGCCACCAAGCAGTGGTTGATCTTGCTTGGAGCTCCAGCTAAAGAACCGGAAACGGATTATGGCTGGGTTCAACCTGGCGTTCATTTGGCTTGGGTAAACGGACATCGCCTTCGAATTGCACAGAAGTTTATAGAGAAACCCGGCCTTGATACTTGTCGGCAAGCTATGGCCAAAGGTAGCCTCTGGAACACCTTGATCTTGACAGCCGACTTGGCGCTATTATGGGATCTGGGGCGCCGATATTTGCCTCATATGATTTCCCTTTTGGAGCAATTTGCAGAGTTTATCGGAACCTCGGAGGAAAAACCAAGACTAGACGCCCTCTACCAAGAATTGGCTTTTCATGATTTTTCGTCAGACCTCTTGCAATTTGTACCCAGTCAGATTGCGGTTCTGGAAATGAACGGGGTGCTCTGGTCAGACTGGGGTAAAGCCGAACGCATCGTAGAAAGCTTGCAAACGATCGGCAAGACACCAAATTTCTTGCCTGCTCGGGCAACCGACGGAAGCTCATCCGATTTCTTTCAGCAATCGGCCCGGGCTGTATCTTAAAGCAACCTAACCTTTTAGGTATTGTACAGAGAACAGATCAGAACAAAGAGATCTCTCGATGTCATAGTGCCGTGGAAAATTTCCACCCAGCGTAATATTTACCTAAATCCATTACTAAATCGACTCCATGATAACCCGAGAAAGTTCTATTTTTTGAATGGACGTGCAGCTTTTGGAAATTTATCTGCCTTCAAGTGGAAGAAGAAATTTTAGCGGAGGGACAACCTTGTATATCATTGGGCCCAGGTTGAAATGGCTCACACAAGGATCTCATGGCACGCCAGAATCAGTCATGTGACGTGGAATCTTGAATCCCGACGGAGTCTTCCATAATGTCTAGTTCCATCCTGAGCATGACGCTACTCAACGTCTTGCCTTGGGCGTCATTCCTGAGTGATTTAGTTCCTCCGCCTCCAAGAGCGTCGTGAAGAACAAAATTCAGTGCGCCCAAATTAGGCAGTTCAAAACGCTCCACCCTTCCCAGGCAAATTCCTTTAAAATGTTTTGCTACCCGCTCCACGGTCAGATATTTCTCCAATAATGGATAGTACTCAGGTTGACGTGCAATAACTCCCACGTTGGCGTTATTACCCTTGTCTCCGGATCGGGCATGGGCGATCTGAAGAAGCTGTATCTTCATACTCCTTCCTTATACGGAAATTTCTCTTATTGAGAATTGCAGACACTTCTAGGAAATTTGCAAGCCGCTTGCTACCCTGCCACTCGTACACCGTTGTACAAACTCACGATCATGGTTGTAGTCGAGGACGTTGATCCAGGCCGGCGCTGCTGGAACCGGTTGCACACGGACGTCTGTGAGTTAGTCCTAGTTGTCTTCTACAGAAACCTTTGGTGTGACCATTGACTTCGGAACCAATGCCGGCCAGTATGAAATGACTTCAATGGGCCTGGGTCTTCCCCCGCCAAAGCCGGTTACCGAAGGCGGACCCGTCAAGATCAAAGGGGCAAGTTCTCTGGAAAACCGATCAATGAAAGCCTTGTTGCTGCTGCGCACTCCAATTCTGAGCACGACTTCATTCAGATCGATGACCCTTGGAGCGTTCGGTCCAAAGCAGGAATCATAACCAAGGAATTCCGTGCGGATTTCATCAAATTTCAAATCTAAATCAGCAAGCCGGCGGCGGAGGATCTCATCGGCCTTCCTGGCTTTTTCCAAAGCATCCGGCCAGGCATAAGTCAATGTTCCATAAGCAGTGTACCCGTCAGAGTATGCCATAGACACCTTGTAAAATGCCGTTGTGGGCCTGCCTTTTACTCCGGTTACTTCAACTTCATTTTCTCCAAGTTCCTTCAATTGAATCGTGGTGAAGTCAGCAATGCAGTCTGGCGTGACATATTCTCGGGGATCGCTGATTTCATACAGCAACTGCTCTTTCACTGTGGCCATGGAAACCAAGCCTCCAGTAGAGAGATGCTTTGTGACTAATGAATCTTCCACTCGGATAGGCTTCAGCAATGGGAAAGCCGATATGCGCCAAATCAGGAACTGATTTCCAGTCTGCTGAGAAATTACCACCGCTGGCCTGGCCACCGCACTCGAGAATGTGGCCGGCGACGATTCCCGCGGCGAGCCGATCCCAATCATCTTCCGGCCACTCAAATTCGTATATCATCGGAGCTGCAGTCAAGCCCGTGTCAGTCGTTCTTCCCGTAATGACAAGTTGCGCCCCCTCTTTCAAAGCTTCGACGATCGGAGACGCACCCAGATAAGCATTGGCGCTGACGAGAGACCTCTCAATCGAAGAGAGTGGTTCCCGAGTCTCCATGTTTTCCAGCGAAACTCCATGCGAGCGGATGCTCTCAATCTGCTGGATAAGGTCATCCCCATATACAACACCGACTTTCAAGTTTCGGATGCCTAGCCTTTTTGCGACAGCGAAAATCGCCTCCCGGCAGCCAAATGGATTTGCTCCACCACCGTTTGTGATGATCTTGATGTTTTTGGCCACAATGTCTGGGAGCAAGTCCTCGAGAAGGGTGATCAAGTCTGTGGCATAACCGAGATTCGGATCTCTCCGCTTTTGTTTGTGGAGGATAGACATGGTGACTTCAGCGAGATAGTCCATGACCAGGTAGTCAATGGGACCCTTGCGCACTTGATCCGCCGGAGCACTCTGCAAATCGCCCCAGAATCCCTGCCCGCTCGCAATACGAATAAATGCCTTCATCCCATCTCCCGCCAACACCTGTGAATCAGGGTCTTCAGCTATACCTGGATAATTCCCGGATTGAATTGAGCAATATTCGGATTATTGTTTGCCATATCAATGCCACGCGAGATGAGGGATCTTGTTTCCAAGGGGTCGACGACACCGTCCACCCAAAGGCGGGCGGCGGCAAAGAGAGGGTCCAACTCCTCCTCATAGCGTGATTGAACCTCATCGAGCAAAGCCTGCTGTTTCTCCGCGGATAGTCTCGCTCCCGTCTTTCCTATTCCTTTTAACTTAGTTGCGAGCAGAGTCTCACTTGCCTGTTTCCCCCCCATAACCGCTAGTTGGGCTGTAGGCCAGGCAAAGATGAGGCGTGGATCATAGGCCTTGCCGCACATCGCATAATTCCCGGCACCAAAACTATTCCTCAGGATAAACGTGAACTTCGGAACAACGGAGTTTGCGACAACGCTGACCATTTTTGCGCCGTCTTTGATGATACCGCCTTGTTCGGCACGACTGCCGACCATAAACCCTGTGACGTCTTGAAGAAAAACAAGTGGGATCTTTTTTTGATTGCAATTCATGATGAAGCGAGCGGCTTTATCTGCGCTGTCACTGTAAATGACACCGCCGATTTGCATTTCGCCTTTGGCAGTTCTGACTACAAGTCGCTGATTGGCCACGATGCCGATGGCCCAGCCATCAATTCTCCCGTATCCCGTAATGATTGATTTCCCGTAGTCAGCCTTGTACTCGTCCAGTTCACTATCGTCGAGTATCCGCGCCAGAACTTGATAAGTGTCATAGGGTCTGGCAGAATCAGCCGGGATAATTCCGTAAAGCTCGCTGGGATCGAATTTCGGAGGCACGGGTTGAATGCGATCGAAAGGCCCAGGAAGCGTATGACCGAACTTACTAAAGATATTGCGGATCTTTTGCAGGCATTCTTCGTCGTTTCGCATCTTGTGGTCGGTAACACCACTGAACTCGCTATGGACGACTGCCCCTCCAAGCGCCTCGTTGTCGATCTCTTCTCCAATGGCCGCTTTCACCAGGTGCGCCCCGGCAAGAAAAACGCTTCCTGTATTCTCAACAATCAGCGCCTCGTCGCTCATGATGGGCAGATAAGCGCCACCGGCAACGCAGGGACCCATGATGGCGGCAATCTGGTTGATTCCCATTGCCGACATCACAGCATTATTGCGAAATATCCGGCCGAAGTGTTCTTTATCAGGAAATAATTCAGACTGCAGCGGAAGAAAAACGCCTGCGGAATCGACCAGGTAAACGATGGGCAAGCGGTTTTCCATCGAAATTTCCTGAGCGCGGAGGTTCTTTTTACAGGTCATCGGAAACCAGGCGCCAGCCTTCACCGTCGCATCATTCGCAACGAGGACCACGTTACGCCCGTGTATTTTGCAGATTCCCATCACTGTTCCTGCAGATGGAGCCCCCCCAAATTCTTCGTACATGCCGTATGCCGAGAAGAGTCCAATTTCCAGAAAATCACTTCCAGGATCAATTAATTTTGCAATTCTTTCCCGTGCGGTCAACTTGCCACGCCCATGGTGTCGGGAAACCGCTTCAGGTCCTCCTCCTTGCCTAATCTCAGCAGCTTTCGAATCGTTAGAGTTTAGTAGGGAGCGGAACGCCGCTTCGTTCTTCTTGAAAAGCTCATCACGCTTTATCTTACTGCCTAAGATCGACATGTGTTTCCTTGGCGTCTGTAACACCGTCAATAAGATTGTCCAGTATCCCGTCCGCCAGATATTTGTGAAGTCAGGATTGGCGTCAATTCATTCTGAGAAAAGTCATCGAAGTAGATTCTTCGCGATGACCATCTTCTGGATCTCCGATGTCCCCTCTCCGATAGTGAGAAGTTTGGCATCGCGGTAGAATTTCTCGACAGGATAATCTTTGATGAAACCGTAGCCACCGTGAATCTGCACAGCTTCACTGGCGGCTCGCGTAGCGACCTCACTGGCAAAATACTTGGCCTGAGCAGCAGCGAGATTAATATCTTGACCGTGCATTTTCAAAACAGCTGCGTGGCGAGTCAATAACCGCGCAGCGGCAATTTCTGTAGCCATATCAGCGAGCTTCCATTGGATGCCCTGGAAGTCGGCAAGAGGCTTGCCAAATTGCTGTCGCTCTTTGGCGTATTTGATGCTCGCCTCAAGTGCTCCTTGTGCCAACCCAACGGAGAGTGCCGCAATTCCGATCCGACCGCCATCGAGAATCCGTAACGCCTGTTGAAACCCTTCTCCCTCGTTGCCCAGGAGATTGCTGCCGGGTAAACGCACGTTTTCCAGGATTATGGAGGCCGTGTCACTCGCTCGCATTCCTAGCTTGTTTTCTTTCTTGCTGACGGAAAAGCCAGGAAACTCCTTTTCAACGATAAATGCGGAGATGCCAAGTTTAGGCTTTGATTTGTCGGTAATCGCCATGATGACGAATATAGATCCGACTGCGCCGTGCGTGATGAAAGTCTTGCTTCCATTTAAGATCCAGTCGCCACCATCCTTGATCGCGACGGTCTGCATGCTCCCCGCGTCGCTCCCTGAGGATGGTTCCGTCAGTCCCCATCCTCCGAGTTTTTTGCCGGAACATAATTCCGGAAGATATTTGCGCTTCTGGGCCTCGTTTCCAAATTGGAAAATATGAGTGACGCACAATCCATTATGGGCACAAAGGCTAAGACCAATGGATGGGTCAACCTTGGAGATTTCCTCAATAAGGACTGTGAAATCAAGAGGAGTAAGCCCAGCGCCATTGTATTCTTCAGGAACTGTTGCCCCAAGGAAACCGAGTTCGGCGAGTTTGGCGATGATTTCAAAAGGGAATTCCTGAGACTCATCATATTTCATGACGACCGGGCGCAGTTCTTTATTAGCGAATTCCCGGGCCAGCTGTTGAATCATCAGTAGGCTTTCGCTAGGTTGCAGGCCAGAGGTTGCATCGATCATGTTCTGTCCGTCAATGGATATGAGCCTTGAGAGAAATTAGGTACTGGTTCAGAACCGGGTTCTAATTACTAAATCGATGGGTAAAGGCCGAGCCATGGCAGTTCCCAATCTCAGAGGAATGCTCAAAGCATTTTCAATCCTGCTTCTCTAATTCACTGGTACGCTTGTCTATCCGAGCAGGGGAGACGGCTTGTTCTCCAATCCGTCGCGTGATACTCACTTTCCTGTCCAAACAGGTTTCCGCTTTTGGCGAAAGGCCCGGAGCGCCTCGGTCCGGTCTGCGGTCGGGATCAGTTCTGCATAACATCGTGATTCGGCCTGCAATCCTCGGCGAAGTGACTGCAGAAAGGAAATGTTCAAAGCCTTCTTTGCCTGGCGAAGTGCCAACGGAGCACAAGCTGCCACACGAGCTAGCACTGTATCGAACTCCTGTTCAAAGGAAGTTTGAGGAAAAACGAAGTCGACAACACCGTCCCGTAACGCCTCTTGAGCATCGAACGGGGTTCCGCAAAGTACCCACTTGTTGGCCACACCTAGTTTCGTTCTTTGCGAAAGACGCTGCGTTCCGGTAGCCCCCGGTATGATGCCGAGGCTTACCTCTGGGAAACCCAGTTTGGCAGTGTCAGAAGCTACGACTATGTCTGCCGCCAGTGCCAGCTCGAGTCCGCCACCCAAGGCTGCAGCTTGCACAGCCACGAGAAGTGGCTGCGGGATTTCGATCCAGGCAACAACCATACGTTGGATATTCTTCACTGTCTGAGCAACGCGGGATTCGGGCAGAGAAGCACGCTCTTTCAAATCCGCTCCAGCCGAGAACGCTGCTCCAGTGGCCGTAAGTGCGACGACCCATATGTCGCGCCGCCTGTGGAAACTCTTCGCTACCTTCTTCAATTCAGCCACGAAATCCTGGCTCAACGCGTTGACAGGAGGACGATCCATGTGGACGCGCGCAACGTGATCTTTCACCGAGACCTGAACATACTTTTGTGGGTTAGCCACTGATTCTGCTCTATCACAACCTGATGGACCTATCTAATGGCCGGCAACTCTCAAATTCTACCACGAGGCAACTTTTTAAGCCCATTGAAGGGCCAGGAGCAAAAAGGCCGAGTGGTTCCAAGGTAATGGTCGTGAGGGAGTGAGATCCTTGTGTCAGCCATTTCAGCCTGGCCCCAATGATATACTAGGTTGTCCCTCCTATGAAATTTCCTCAGCTTGAAAACCATTGATTATTAAGCTTGTTCCATCCCGTATTGTCACTCGAACGAATTGCCCTTCCTTAGCTTACACCCGCCCCTCTTCTCCCCCAAATTACCTTTTCTCATCTTCTTAGTTAGTCTGATTAATCTCACGCAAGTCAATGGCTGAGTATCTACTCTGAAGTCGAGAGATTGGTGGCGGGCTTAATTCCCGGGGTCCCAGACCCAAGTAGCTTCAATCTTGGTTCACGATCAATGGCCTTGAGCAGCTCGCGAGTCATCAAGTCATCAATCTCAGTTGAATGCATCAAGTCAACGGGATAGCGAATCACGACCTCGAGAGTGGATTGGGTGAGACGAAACCTGCTTATTGGCCGGAGGGCAGCTATAGGCGAAGCGGAGAGGGTCTTTTCCATGTGTCGATACTGTTGTTCCATCTCTTCCCGGTACTCCGAAAATACGGCTTCAACGGCTTCCTGCAAGCGATCTTGAACGGACCCATAATCGTTATCAGACGAAAGTGTTAGAGCCATCTCATGCCAGACGAAGTTGGTGCCGGGAATTTGTTTAAAGAGCCCTGCAGTTGACTGGAACACAATTGAGTTGGAAAAGGCAACCACTCGGCCGCTTGGAGTTTTTCCCCCACCGCTGACCAGTTCAAGGAGATGGAACCGCACGAGCCCAATATCCAGGACTTCGCCGTTTACTCCTGCGACCTGAACACGGTCGCCGACTTTGATGCCGAATTTGCCGATAAGGAAGAAGTAGCCGGCAATGGAAAGGATCACACTCTGGAGTGCAACTGCTATGCCAGCGGTCATTAGCCCGGCAAACGTCGCCATCGAACCGAGTTCATTGGAAAATGAAAAAATGAGAACGATGCCGATCACACACCAAAGCACAATCTTCCGAAGCAGTAGAAACTGATTGCGACGGCGCACGTCTCGCACATAGCGGAATATCGTCCGTCGCCAGAGTTCTGCGCCCCCGATGATTGCGGCTAAAATGACGAAAAGAAGGATCAGCCGGAGGAGCAAGTCTCTCAACTCCGTCCCGTATCGGTTCTTAATAGTGCTCTGCCAGTTGGTGAGGTTCCTCTTGTATGCGTCAAGCAGGATCCCCATCTTCCTTAAGGGAAGGACTGTCGCAGAGGTCTGTTTGAACTGCGAGGTGAGCGTGTCGAACTCCTTTTTCGCTTGAGCAAGTCCGGCCTCGTCCGCGAGGTCTGCCTGCTTGGCCAATTCATCGCCGTGCCTAGACATCTCTTTGAGCCTGTTCACCAGGGGTGAGCGAAGCGTCTTGATGCTTTGGGCAAGGGAATCCGTCTGTTGTATAGCATCAGTGAGAGCTTTGTTTCGCCTCGAGAGAACAAATACATCTGCAGCCAGACCCCAAAGACTTGTAGGCTCAGGTTTCCACGTGCTGGCAGCAGAAGCTGCATGGAGTTGTTCCTGAGAAGCAGAGTTTTCCGGTTTACTGGAGGGTGTCGACACGGATACCGGGATCGACCCCGCCAGCACCTCGATCTTCTGGCGCAATCCGGTCGCGCCTAGGCCGTTGGCACTGTTTCCGCCGACGAACTCGACCATGCTTTGAAGGGCCTCTTTTCGGGCCAACGCAAGGTCGAGTTCACTCTCGGTTTCAGCAATTTGCGATTGCAGAGCATTCCGCTGTCGTCCAGTTGTCGTCGCCAGCTTCTGCCGAAGCGATTCGACCTCCACCTGAATCTCTCGAATCTTTTTGTCCCTTGTGTCCGACAATCGGCGTAGTGATTGATACCGCGATGAATTCGATCCCTCATCTGCTGTTTGGTTCGTGCTCACCTGTTTTTCTACGGATTCTGCTCTCTGCCCTGGCGAAATCGAAGGATAGTCGTGCCACTTCATTGGCCATCTGTTGATTCTCATCCACGAGCAACACTTGGTCAGGCTCGGTATGCCATCTGCCGCTGGCGATCCATTTGGCGATACCAATCGATCGTCTGGTTGAGAAATTGGAGAAGTTCGGTCGAACTGATGCCAGCAGAAGGCAGGTCTTGACAGAACCCCACACCGGCTCCGATGATCAGGACCGCTATGGCGAATCCGAGGACTCTGGCAAAATGTAAACTCAATGCTGAGGCTGGTTTCTCATGCATTCCTGCAAAATGGTAAGAAAACTCGTGCCGCACAATCACTTCCTCCATGCAGGCCTCCGTTAACAACGGATTTCTCCCTACCGCTTTGGTTCCCAAGGCACAACCTCAAGAGTTTTTCATAGTGCTGGCACAAAAGAAGGATTTTGAAGCCTATGTCAAGCTGCCCGAGATGTATTCTCGAAAGTAGCGTGAAGCCTTTCTCTTTGGCCAAGTACGAAGTGTTGACACGTACATGACGCATATTCATGCAAGCTAAGCAATTCGCAAACAGCTTGGTTGAGCCCACAAATCCTGCAAACATTGCAACTAATATGGTGTTCGATAAGATGATGATCGCAGAATGCGCAGAAATCATTTTCCGGTCTCATAAATCCCTCCAGGACAATCTCGGGAAGTCACTATTCGTTAATAATTTCGGCTACTGACATTCCCGTCCTTAAGTGAGAGGATGATAATAAGTCCCAAAGAGCTCGTGATTGCAGAACTGCTGCAAAAGTGAGCATCAACGTCGATGCGCGCTTACGAATTTGCATTTATTGTGCCAAACTTTGTTCTCTCGAAAACCGTGAGGATATTGAACTTCAAAGTAAATCGGAAGTTGAGAAACGAGGAAAGTTTTACCGGCTAAGTAATTTTCAGTGTAGAAATCTCCAACCCTTGTTCCACAAAATCTGGCGTTTGATCAGGCACTTTGCGAACATGGGCACAAGGTTGCGGATTTCCCAAGATTCCTGAGCAGTTAGGCCGAAACGCACGTGCTGCTGGGGTGATATGGCCGAAGTGGACGGTAACGGTGTCCGCAAGTTACCGTTGAGTGGAGCTGCGGAACTGCTTGAGATGTTTATTTCCACTGTGAACGCGCCAGTATGCTACACCGCCCTTTGGGCCTTGGTTGGGGATTGGCTGGAGGATGAAGGCAATTAATGAGGGTTGCCGGGATAATTATTGCCAGTGTCCTACTGTCCTGCGTTTCAATTCTTGCCCGTGGTTTTAGCGGTCGGGTCGTTGGAGTAACTGACGGGGACACCGTTACAGTCATGCATGACGGGAAAAGATAGAAAATCAGGCTCTACGGCATTGACCGCTCTGAAAAAGGGCAAGCCTTCTGCGGGAGCAGTGGGGTTGTGTGCTTGAGTCGTTGCGCCTAACAACAAACCCACATTCGAGGGAAAAACAGGTTAATAACATTCGAAATTACTTGGCCATGACAAGAGTGTCGATGGTTACGGTTTTTGTATCTTCATCTGTTTTGCCCGTCACCATCACCGTATGACCTTCGTGGCCGATAGCTTTAGCTGGATTGGTAATTGTATAGAGATTATCTCCTGACAGCAGCGCAAGTTTCCCCGCACCTGAATTCACACATTTCTTGATGCAGGCGATATCCTTCTCGGAACCTGCTTTATGAGCAGCTCCACATTTGGTCTCGGTGATTACACCCGTCAAGTCGTCCGCAAAAAAAGTTGTGGCGACCATAACCAAAGAGAGCACCATTAAAGTTATCAATATCCCTTTCATGCTTAGATCCTCCTTCTGATTGTTTGGTTGATTTTAAAGATTTTAGCCTTGTGAAATTTCAGTTCCCACGAAGTTAAGTCGTAGCGTATGCGCTATTGCACACGAAATCTGGTCAAAATTGAACAAGCAATAGGCGATACGACCATTACGGGTGGACAGTCGCTGATGTAATCTTGCCAGATGGAAGAAGTCTGAATCACGAGATCGTGAAGGCTGGATTTGCTTGGTGGTTCAGGAATTATGCGCCAAAGGATAGAGCGCTAGAGGCGCTGGAATCTGAGGCATGGGCGGGGGAACTTAAAATGACTGATAATCCGGCTAAGAAGATCTTCGGAGCGGCGATTGCCCGGATTCAAATCGAGGGAATAATGTTCGATGCCGTTTGGTTTTTCCAGGTTCCCGTTATTGCAAAACCATAACCCAGATATCGCAGAATAGACGATTCCAAGCAGAGTGTATGAGGTTTGCGAAACGAATACACATCTTCCTATCATGAGAATTCATAGTATAATTAGAAAAAACACGCGGGATATCGCCTTATGAATTGCATACGAATTGCAGCCGTGGCGGTGTTGTTATCGGGGTGCGTATGTGCCTTCGCACCCGCCTCACATGCGCAAGAGACTAGGGCGAACGTATGTCTCGTCCTCCCGGTAGGGTCAGGTTCTTTAAACTCGCCCCCTATGCCAGTGCGTAGTATACCGGGCGTACCTTATCTAAAGCCGCCGACCCAGCTTTCGCCAAATGAGCTGGCCAATCTCGTGGCGCCAATTGCGCTATATCCGGACCCGCTCCTCAGTCAGGCATTAGTCGCCTCCACGTATCCATTGGAGGTGGTCGAGGTGCAACAGTGGCTTCAGCAAAATGGGAATCTGTATAACAGGGAACTGATGGAGGCAGCTAAACAACAGGATTGGGACCCCAGTATACAGGCGATGGTGGGGTTCCGGGACGTGGTAATGCTGCTTAATCGCAATATTCGGTGGACCACGGCCCTAGGGAATGCGTTTCTTGCGCAGCAGTCGGATGTAATGAATGCAATCCAGAGTTTGCGGACTCAGGCGAGGAGGAATGGCCAACTTGTGAGCACGCCTCAACTTTCCGTCAATACCGAAATGCAAGGTGATCAGAGCGCCATCGAAATTCAGCCTAGCGATCCTCAGACGATGTATGTTCCCTTCTATAATCCATCCGCAGTCTGGGGTGTTCCTGCCGAGGGTTTGTATCCGACGCTTCCATATAATGGCAGCAGCTGGCAATCGCTAATCGGAACCGTCGTTAATCTGGCCGGATTGCTGCCCGGATTCTCTGGATTGCTTGGATGGAAAAGTTGGGGATGGGCACTGAGTTGGTTAGCTCACACCTTGTTCGTCAATAATTCCTTTTTTAGTGATTTCGGATTTCACAATTTCAATGGCGACTTCGGTGAATCGAGCCTCTGGGTACATAATGCCGCCCACCGTTCTGGCGTTCCTTACGCGAGTAGTCTAGTGGCCAGTTTGTATGGAGGAGGCGGGTTACCGGCGCGGATAACTAATCATTTCGGCCAGGGCGTCAGCGAATGGCAAGGGTTTCGCAGCGGAGCAAAGGTAATTTCGGCTACACAACCTGGACGGCGTTTTGCACCCTACGCATCAAGCGGCAGCGAAAGTTTCCCGCGGGACAATCGGACGGCAAGATGGGACAACTGGCGGGCTCTCAACAACGGGACGCGGATGGCAACTGCCGGACCATCTGGGCGGGCGTTTTCGCAACCGACCTGGGGGACGAATGGAGGTCTTCAGCCAAATCACAGTGTCGATAGAGCCTCCTACTTTGCGAATTCAATAGATAGCCGCGCCAGCACATTCACAGCCTCAAGCTCTCTTCCATCGAACTATGATCGCTTTGCAGATTCCTCCAATTCCCGAAGGCCAACGCCCTCCCGCACTGTTAGTTCAAGTAGCTTTTGGGGAAAGCCGCCGCACTTTTCTCCATCCCGTATGTTTACTCAGCACGGCTCCTCTTCGCAGCATTTTTCCAAGCCGAAGCATTTTTCTGCGCCCAAATTTTCGGGTCCGCACTCCTCTAAATCGCACGGCGGAGGCCACTCTTCCCGAGAGTATTCAGGTAAACAATCTCATCGCAAATGACGGTCAAGTCCGTTTCGGTCCTACAGATTCTGTCACCAGCGGATACTTTGCAGACCGAACTTTTCTGCCAACCGGTTCAACTCCGCTCGCACTGCATCCCACTCCCTCTCCGCCTCGAGATTCAGATGCCACTTGATCATCGTCTTGTTGATGTCCTTTGAAACCGCGATAGCCTCCGCCACAAACCTCCGTGTCTCTCCAGGGTTATGATCGCGATTCCAGGAATCGCCTACATGGTCCATGACATCTTCGAGCCGCTCTGCTTCTCTGTTCAATTGCTTTTCGCGGCCCGAATGATCGAGTCGACTTTCATCGAGCGCATGTCTGAGGATACCCTTGAAAGCGTTTGTCCTTTTTTCGCAGTCATTGATAGTGCGGGTGGTTTCCTCAATCTGCCATTGTCGCTCCCCTTTGTATTGGTCTTTAGCTTGAGCAGGGAATATAACCAGGGCCGTCAAGATGACACTTAATGTTATCCGATTCATTTGGCCACCTCCTATTGTTTGGTCACAGTCTAGACCCGGTGGGAGTGGCGAAAGAGAGTTCACGTCACCCCTAACGTCTTTTGAATTGCGGCACAAAGCGGCGACCGTTTACTTAGCTTGCTTGGCGACTACATGAGAAGAAATCTTCGTGTAAGTGGCCGCTGGAACAATTTTCTTGGTCTTCAATTCCGTCTTCGTCTTATAGGGACGGCCGGCAATGATCTTGTCGGCATAGGCATCACTAATCCCGTGAAGAGTCATCAACTGCTCCTTAGTGGCTGAGTTCAAATCGATCAACTCGGCCTTCGTTGCAGCGGGAGGTTTCGCAGCTGTTTCTGAGGCCGGGGTTGCCTTCTTGGCTGGGGCGGGAGTGGTGCCTGTGCCAGCCCGAGTGTGGATCCAAGAATTAGGGTGCATGCCGCAAGAGTTAGTCTGGAAAATAAGGTGTTGAGTCGCATAACTTCTCTCCTTCTATTGAAATTCTACTACGCACCCCTAATTGCATCCAGGCTTCCCAAAGAGAGGGAGGTCTCACAACTCAATGTTTTCTTCGAGATACCTGGAACTAAATCCATCTGAAGAGCTTGCAAGAATGATGCCTTCCGCCTCGGTGTGGCAATTTGTCAATTAATTTAGGCTAGACTGAGGTTCATAAGGCAGTCCCAATGAGGGGATATATTGTGAGAACGATGCCAAGGGAAATCACTCTTCCGCTCTAGTTGCCAGTAATACCGGTTTGAAGCGCCTCTCGCCTCTCCTTAGCTCCCGTGTAAAAAATAAATATTACGAGCAAGGATGCGAGAATTAATGAAGACCCGACAGTGCCGAAGTTTAATCCTCCTTTTTCAACTGGCTTTGTAAGAAGGTCTCCAAAAGTTGCCCCAAAGGGTCGAGTTAACACAAAAGCCACCCAAAACAAAATAACCCGACTCATTTGGGTGAAGTAGAAAGCAAGGACGACCAATCCGAGCAATCCTCCGATGAGAGCCGCTCCTCCCAAAAATCCTAGCCCTGAGTCATCGGCCAAGAAATCACCCAAGGCTGTACCTAATGTGTTTGAGAATAAAATGGCCGTCCAATAAAAGATCTCGGCTCTGGTTGTTTGGATGTTATCAACGGATAATGTCTTTTCGCTGAAACGCCACACTGCCAGCGCCCCCAGCAAACAAGCGATCAAAATCAGCGAGCCTTTTGCATAACCAAGCCCCAAGGTTCGATCCATGAAGTCTGACATCGTTGTGCCCGCCGTACTTGTCGTCAGGATCACAGCCCAATAAAGAACGGGATGAAACTTGGCCGACTTAAGCTGGGCGATAACAGAAATCAAGAACAGGACAATCAGAATAACGGAACTGAGGGCGTAGCCGACGTTCAGCGTCATCGAAAGGAGATCTCCGGCTGTTTCACCGAGAGTGGTTGCGCAGATCTTCATAACCCAGAAGAAGACAGTTACTTTCGCAATCTTATTCATGATTACCCCGTTGTGCCGGACATTCATTTTTGATTTGTTGCACAAAATGGCGGCCCAAGCGATCGGAAACAACCCATTCCAGAATCGGGCAAGAAAGCACCCTCCATCAGAGCTTGGCGTCGCCAGAGCAAAGGACAGGCTGACGACCACCGAAGCTGAGGGGACTCTTACCACCATATAGTCGCGGAAGCGGAAAATAAAAGCTGCGGGTAGTGCGGATCGAGGCACGGACTGAGTCAATACCTATGCAAGGAACAGCTCTGCCAACGAGGCATACCCACCGACTCCCCTTATGTCCGGAAGAATTCTTAATTCGAGAGCCGTTACTCCATCTAAATCTATTCGGTAGTCTTCCATCTCACGTGTAGCTCCCAAAGGGCTGAAGTTATACTGCTGGCGCACGATATCCTTGTAAGACTCGCCACGGTTTGCTGACCAGCATAGTAAGAATTCTTGTGTGCGCACCAGCTGATCTTCACAGAATAACAGATGAAATCGTCGTATCTTCAGCGGCTTATCGAATAAAATCCGGATTATCTGCTCGCCAGGCTGAGCGGCCCGCCAGCCCGACCCTCTACCGGGTATCAGTGCTGCCTCTATTGGATGATCTGCATCTTCAGATGTAATTTCGACCCTGGCAACAGATTCCAAGTCTAGCCACTTCTGATTTGCGGAAGACACCTTCTGTGAGCCCTGATTTGCCATTAGCTTTCGCATAGAACATCTATTGTAGCTCTCTGCCTTAA
The DNA here is from genome assembly GCA_963810905.1 of uncultured Acidimicrobiia bacterium. Classification (GTDB taxonomy): domain Bacteria; phylum Acidobacteriota; class Terriglobia; order Versatilivoradales; family Versatilivoraceae; genus CAWBAT01. The sequence goes on from CAWEPG010000004.1 coordinate 142,367, forward strand.
ATCAATATGGCGGCCTAAGGCAAAAATATGCGCTTCGTCACGCGAGAAATTTTTTCAATTCCGCACCCCAAGAGTCAAAAAATGTACAAATCGGCACGAAGCATACAAATCACAAAATATGCACCTGATCTTCTTAAGCTGATCGGGATAGGACGTTCTCAAGTTCTTTCCGAATATGATCTTTTCCCGAATCAAGGGCCTGCAGTACTGCTTGTGTTGTATTCTCGGTCCATTCCCGACCTCGGTCTATGCCCTCTTGTATCTTTTCTGAAATATCTTCAACCAAATTGTCAATGGCTTGACGCATTTCTAATTGAATCTGTTCCGATTGCTTTTTGGCCATTTTCCCCAGGTGAACGATATCTCGGCGCGTTCTCCTCCCCGATTGAGGGGCCAAAAGGAGAGCCAGTCCTGTTCCGAGTAGACTTCCTGCAACAAACAACTGAACACTATTCAATTTTTCGTTTCTTGCTTCCATAACACCCTCCAATTTTTGAGAAGAGTCGTTCTGGGACTTTCTCAACCTCTGATTACCCGGCTTCACCGCGGTCGGATTATTATCGCCAATGTCCCTCGATGAACCCCCAGCCGTCGTACCAGTCCTTCAAGTGTGACGGTACCCATTTGGCATGCTTATGCGGAGGAGGCATCCAATGGCCCGACCCGAACTCCACATATAGGTTCCATCATCCCTGTGGTGATACTCGAGACCTCATTCATACTCGGGGCCCTGGAGCTATACGTGCTTCTCGTCCAGAGGCCGAGGAGGGGCCACCTGAACTATTCCCTTTGGGCTGACGCCGGTACCTCTAAGCAAACACCCTAGAACCATAGCGATCAATCCTCTAAGCAACATAGATCGATATCCTTTCCGATTCGTAACCTTCGGGCGGGGCTGACAACGCGACTATTGCGGACTTAGTTCGTACGCACTCTGCACATCAGGACCTCCACCCCCCTAACATACCCATTCTACCCAGAGCTTAGAACCCCGGACTGTTCATTATTGACCCTCTCGAAAAATCGTCCCCAGATCCTTGTTTCCTTTGCGCAGGAATGTTGAGGTCCCGAGAGCTGTCGTGCGTAATAAAACTTTGGCGATGAACTCAGCAGGCCTAAACGGTAAGAGGGGGTTGAGAGGATGATACCGACCCCTCTCCCATAGCCACGTGCAGAAGTCGGCAGCAACGATCAAAGCCATTGGAGTCACACGCGTACTGGTGCCATAGAGCCAAGGCTCGTCGAGATTACTGCTGATCGGCTCGAGCAAGATAAAGAGGAGGATAGTCAGCAATCTGTGTCTTCAATCGTTCCTGCTCTGAAGGAAAATGCAGTGGGGATTACAAAATGGCTCGAGGGCAGTTCCTAAATTTGACCCAATAACACCAAGATCAGAAAAATTAGCAAGACCAGTCCCAACCCGCCGCTCGGGTAATACCCCCATTCCGAACTGTATGGCCAATTTGGTAGAGCACCGATTAACATCAGAACCAAAATTACGAGTAGGATTGTTCCCATATTGTCCTCCTTTATATTTAGAACAGTTTGATCTAGTAAGGCAGGACAAGGCCGTTCAGAATTGCTCATAACTCTAAGCTAATCGCAACTCCTAACTCTTGGTTTAAAATCTTACTTTCCTCTGATCCCACTTCAACTTACCGCGTCCGTTTAATTCGGATAAACATATCAATTTCATAGGCCGGCAATCTCACGGATTTGCTGGATCCAGCGCGTAGATAAGATTTTACCCTTAGGGGGAAATTGGATAGGAAGCTTAGCACCGGGAACTTAGAGGTCGCAGAGGGATGTTGATCTCATTGTCCATGTAACCCGGCTAGTGTCTAGAACGGAAAGGACTATTAATAGCGCAGACAACGCAACTGATCACTTTTGAGCATTATTTAAGTCGAGGGCAGGAAATAATAAGTGAAGTTCTAGCTCTATAAAAGGAGAAATATCTGATGAAATGCAAAATGCTCTCCGTGGTTATGCTCACTGTATCGTTAGTACTCACTCCGGCCTGTTCACAAAATCAAAAGAGTCCAGATGTAAAAGCCGACGTAGAAAGGGCATTGGGCCAAGCAGGTTTCCGCAGCATTACTGTCTCCCAAGATCGAGATAAAGGGGTAATCACGCTTTCAGGGGACGTACAAACGGAGGCAGACAAGCAAAGAACGGAAGATATAACAAGATCCATCTCCAATTCCTTTGTGATTGCTAACCAGATCGGTGTGCGCCCCTCCGGTTTCGAAAGCGAAGCAAAAAAAATCGATTCCAATTTGGATACGGCGATTGAAAAGAGCTTTGAGGCCGCTTTGATTGAGAAGCGCTTGACGCAGGATATCAAGTATGTTGCGCAGAACGGCGTTCTAACACTCGGTGGCGAGGTGGACAACATAGACAAAAGGCTTGAGCTTGAGCAATTGGCTGCATCTATTCCCAATGTCAAGCAAGTAGTCAATGAACTACAAATTAAGGGAATTAAAGCTACGGCAAGGAAATAATTCCAGTTGAATGTCATATTACGGAAATTGGGATCGCCTTTTGTTAACGATTGAGAAGCTCGCGGGGGGATTCAATAGTCAGAGGAGAAAAGTGTAAGACAATAGGCGCAGAAAGAAAAAACTTCGATAATTTAATCGGTCATTATAGTTGTTGTATGTCGAAGATAGAGTTAAACCCAAGTTGGAATTAAGACGAGTATGAATTAGTTTACGATGCCATCTGGGTCTTTTAGACTTGGATGGATGATGCACAGGAGAGAGTCATGCCGCCCATTCATCCAGCGGCAGTTCATTTACCGATCGCATTAATGGTCTTCGCGTTCATTTCAGATCTCATCGGATTTTGGCGGGCCAAACGCCTCCCAGTTGAGTGAGGCGACGAAACTTTTTGGGGGTGCGAGCCGGCCACAATTATCCAATCCTTTCTACTAAGGGATAACTGAAACGAAACTACACTCTTTATGCCCCCCCTAGTAAAACCTGCCTTGCTTGCTGAGCCCCTCTCCCCTGAAACCCTTATTGGTGTAAAGAGCGGTTTTTCTTGGCTTGCTTTCCTTCTTAGTCAAGTTCTGCCATCATCGATACCTTTAAGAGAGGCATACCCGGAACACTGAGATGAAATGGAAGAGTGTTCTTTGCTGGATCATTGGTCACAATTGGCTTTCCTCCCGATATGAATTAGAGCATAGCCGAGGGGGAAACTGGAAATGTGCTCGATGTGGGAAGTCTGCGTTCACCTTGAAAGAATAGGAAAAACCATTATTGAGTGGCCTGGGCGACCGGAGAGTGGGAGCAACAGCAGTCGGACACCTACTTAATAGACGGTTATGCCGTTTCCCAACCACTGGGGCGCTGCCGACCGCAGCACCGTCTTCCAACACCTTCGATACAGGTCTGTCTAGACGCAGACAAGAGGCCCGAAGTCACCAGCCCCCCAGTCCTGAGAGTGAAATTTAGCCTTGCCTGAGCTGCTATGCATATTACCTGTCAAGCGAGTCACTGGCGAATCGAAGAAGCAATGGTTGTTGGGGGAAGAACTCTGATCCTCGGCGGCATACAGTAGCCGGTAGATGGTGCTCCCAATGACGGTGTAAATTGATGACGACAAAACCAGTGTCAATAACCAGGTGCAGGGGAGCACCGAATTCATCTGCAACCTTTCATGGCCGCTTAACGCCCAGACGCAACCCAATTCAGACCTGGCCGATGTGGCGGGCCCTTCAGTCAAAATCAATTTTCTCATTGATTCGATTCGGTATTGTCTTGAATTTAACATTTGTTTTTTCAGTAACATAGCATAATTTTAGCAACCTTTTTTTGCGAGCCAACCATCGAATTAAGAGTAGGTCCAAGGAGGTGTATATGTTCAATAAACTCAGATGGCCAGCGCTACTCCTCACGATGCTCATGCTGTTAACTCCAAGTAGTGCTCTGGCAAAAAAGCATCGAGAACATAGGCACCACGTCCAGGTTGGTTTTTATGTCGGACATGGTCCAAGTTACCATCATGGTTACTACGATCGATGGGGTTATTGGCATCCGTACGGGTATTACGATCGATGGGGTTACTGGCACCCGTACAGATACTACAATAGCTACTACTATAAGGTATTAGGCCGAATGATACTAGCTTGTATTGGTAGGCAGAATGAAAGGAGAGAAGGACTCTGAGCCTCCCTCCCACTGCTAGGGCCGCATGCAGAGGAAAGTGCGTGTGGCCCTTAGCATGTATGCCACTGCGCCAGATACCGTAAAGGAAGTCTCAGAAGGTCGCCGCAGTTCGTCAGACGACAGGATGTGCGAAAATGATGAGCATACGGAAATCCGGCAGCGAGTTTACAGAGGTGAGGTCGATACTCCGAAATCAACAAACTCAGTCAGGGAAGTAGCTCTGCCTAGAGGTTTGCTGTCTGAGATTGAAGCTTGGAGGAAGGTCTCTATCGACACCCAACCCGAAGCGTGGGTTTTTCCATCTGAGAAACTAACAACACCTCTTTCGACGGGACAACTGCTGGCGAAGGCATATCGGGCCGAAGCTCAACGAAGGAGGACTGGATTGGGTCAGACTTTCAGGTAATGAGGCGAACCCATTCTTCGATGCTGAGCGACTTAAATATTCACCCGAAGGTGGTGGCCGACCAACTGGGTCACACAGTGGATGTGAATCAAAATGTCTATACGAAAACGGGATTAGGAAGGAGAAAGAAAAGCAGTCAATTTATTGGAATTTGCGCTGGGAAATCTCTATTGGAGCATAATGGAGCACAGCTTTTTAGAGTTTCTCCAAAGTTATTGAAAAGATGGAGCGGGAGACGGGGATCGAACCCGCGACGTCCAGCTTGGGAAATCAGCTGTCCCTGGCGATTGCTAATTCGTGACACGCTATGGGGTCAAAATACTTGAACGAATTGACATGGCACAGGATACACCCTCCCTCTTCTCCCCCTCAAATTACCTTTTCCCAACCTGTCTATGGCGAATTGATATGGTGACCAATTCTGCTGCTCACCGCAGTGCCCAAGATCGCAAAGCAGTTCTATGGCAACAACTCTTATATGAAGATTTTTGAGGTTAACAAAGACCAGTTCTCGACCCTACCGAGTTCCTGAGCGATGCGGTTTCTGGACATTACGAGAGTGTGACAACAGCGCTCAAGACTGCGCTTTGTGAAAGGCGTACAGAAACACTACCATACTCAGACTAGCGAAGGCATAGATGAAAGATGTCAACAATCTCATCGCCGGAATCAGACCTCGCACAACGCCGAATACGTCGCCGACAAATCCCGCCACCAGCAGGATCGTTGCCAAGATCATTCCAACCAGCGCCAGAAATGCTGCATTCTTGAGTGTCATGGCCGGAGTATAGGCGCTCTGAGGGCGATCCGCAAGAGTCGCTTCGCAGCCAATGTGACTTGTGGTCCGCAAAAAAAAATCCGGATTAGCAAAATCATTGAGTCTCAAGGTTCCATGTGGGACTCTGATCCCATGCTATCCAATACCTTTTCGCGTGCTTTCTTGACCCTTTACCACATCAGTTTGGTCTGATTCCTGGGCAGCCTCCTCCAGTCCAGATCCCTCCCGCTGCTGAGAATCTCTTCTTGGCGAGGCAACTGGCCCTTTACCAAGAACGTTGGCTGGAGGATTGATCTATTTCTTCCCCTGTCTGGGAAGAGCAATTTGACCATTCATGTGAGCAGTAGTGAACTGACAGGCAATGACGGCTGAATAAAAATAGCCTTTGAGCTGCCGGTCAAGGAATTGGTGGGGAGTCGAAGATCAGGCAGAGGACAACCTATGCTGACAATCAGTTGGCCGACTGGAGACAAAACAATATGAAACCGATCTTTCTTAGTGGCGTTCTTTTGGTGATTCTGGGTGTGCTTGCGCTCGCCTATCAGGGTATTAGTTACACCCGTCAAGAAAAAGTACTGGATGTCGGACCGATTCATGCCACGAAAGAGACTCATGAGCGAATTCCTCTGCCTCCAGTACTCGGAGGATTAGCGCTAGTTGGAGGAATTGTCTTGCTGGTCATGGGTGCGAGGCAAAAATCATAGCAAGCATCACGGGTGGGCCAAATCAGATGACCACAGCGGGCCGATTCAAGTTACTGAAATCATTTAGTTCTCCTTCAATTTGCGTACCACGAGGGAATGAGCAAAAGTGACCACCCCTCTGTGCAAAAACGAACAGCGCGCGAATTGTCTCGCTGATAATCTAACTCCCGATTTAGAGCAACGACGAATTCTGCTATTTGTAAGTAAAACCAAAGCGGTGGCCAAAGATGTTTCTTAGAGCATTAGTCGAATTGCTTCTCGCGATCCTTCTGTTTCGGTCTGGGGGCTCAACAAGCGCCTCCCCTACCTTTGAATCATATCTAGATTTTTGGGACGGTCAGGGTTACCCGCTATTACACATTAAAGAACCGGAAGGTAGTCCGAAAATAATATCAATCCCAACACTCTATCCTGGAGAAAAGCGCCATGAAAAAAGATGAAACGGCTTCTGGAGGTATTAAGAAAGTGTCTCGCTCCGAACTTATCGAGTTGTTGAATCAAGACTTGGCGCGCGAATACCAAGCGATCATCGCTTACGTCGTCTATTCACAGGTCTTGAAGGGTGCTGAGTTCATGAACATTGCAGGCGAACTTGAAAAGCACGCGGCACAGGAACTGAGCCATGCACTAATCATTGCTAAGCAGATTGATTATCTTGGCGGTATGCCGACTGTTGAGCCCAAGACCGTCCGGACATCAGAAAAAGCCAACCAAATGTTGCAGTTCGATCTTGAAAGTGAAACTGAAACTATTCGAAATTATCGCGAGCGAGTCCGTCAATGCGAGGAGTTATCTGAATATGCTATGGGCGAACAAATTCGTGAAATCTTGATCGAAGAACAGGACCACCAAATTGCTCTGGCGACTGCTTTGGGCAAGAGCGTGCCAGCTCCAGGTAGCGCCAAATAGGAACCATGACGAATTTATGTCTGGGCAAAAGGCATAAAAGAATCAGGATTCCTACCTGTCTCCCGATGATGGCAATTGTCGCCAACGAATGTGGCAGCTAT
>CAWEPG010000005.1:0-75427 GCA_963810905.1 uncultured Acidimicrobiia bacterium
GAATTAAGCGAGTCCCCTCTATGATTGTGCAATATGGCGTGTTAAGCAATGGGAAGCAGTAAAATGGATTCCCACCACCTGGAAGGAGCCCGTGGGGCGAGTGGAAGGTGGTGGAAATCCAAGTTCATATCGACAGCTCTGGCCCAGGGAGGCCCTCATGATTAACAACACCAATTATGCACACTGGGACCGACTTAAAGCCAAATCCTTCGACGCTCAGTTCACCCATGAAATGGTGACAGGCCTCAACTGTTCTCCTTTTGAAGCTGAGGCCATCGTCGAGAAAGTTCATGAAGTCTATTCTCCGGTCTGGACGGAGCCCCGGACTCAGGCCCGGGCAGATCCAAATGGTGGTGGTGGACGCCTCCGTGGCGCCTAACGTTCCCCTCAGCAGGGCCAAGCAGCGGGTCGTGACTCTCACCTTGCATGCCGGAGCCGAGGATCTCAACTTCCGAAAGAACCGTTCGGTACCCGCCCTGCGGCGTAAGCGCTTGTGCCGGATGGCCGAAGAAGCCTTCCAGCAGGGCGGATTGCTGACCTTGGAGGACCTGGCCACTCTGTTCAATTGCGGGGTCCGCACCCTGGTGGAGGATCTGCGCGTCTTGCGCCAAGACAACCTGCTGCCCCCCTTGCGTTCCACCGTTAAAGACATGGGACGGGCCGTGACTCACCGCCGTCTCATCATCACACTCTGGCTGGAGGGACTGGAATATTCCGAGATTGCCCGCAAAGCCTGCCATAGCCTGGAGTCGGTCGCCAACTATGTGGACAAGTTCAAACGTTGTGCGGCCCTGTTCGTTTCTGGATTCGACTTACAGACCACGGCCCTGGTGGTCAATCTCTCCGAGGCACTGACCCGAGAATTACAACGGATTCAGGCTGAACTTCACGGCGTGCCTCACCGGCTTCAAGAGCTGGAGGACTTTTGAAAAAAAGCCGAGGCCCCAGCCCCAAACAGAGGAACCGCCCATGATTGCCTCCCCTCTGGCCGAAAGGCACTACGGGTCAGCCCGCAAGCGCTTCCTCCAATCCTCCATCGAGCGCTTCCTCGACAATGAGTTCCCTCGCACCTTCGGCCCGGTGATTCGTCACAAGCTGGCTCAACACATCGTGGCCCTAGTCGATGAGCAACTGCCGGCCCAAGAGCATCTACGCCCCGGCCAATGCGTTTGGAATGCCGTTTCCATTGGCACGCGGGCCGACAGCCCCCGCTGTCGGCTGGTCCCCGTCGTCCTGACTCTGATCGACGCCTCCGACGTCGAACAACTGGCTACGGGAACCCCCATGTCGGCCATTGCCCGCCAGGCCATCGCCCGCCTCACCACCGAAGCTTTTCAACAGGGAGCCTTGCTCTCGATGCGCGACATTGGCCTGCTGGTTCGGCGGGAGATTTCCACCATCAGCCGCTACCGTCAAGCCTGGGAAGCCTGTCACCAAACCACCCTGCCGCACACGGGAAGTCTCCAGGATGTCGGTACCTGTATTAGTCATAAAACCACCATTATTCGCAAGGTGGTCTATGAAGGAAAAGATCCGCGTCAGGTCAGCCATGAAACCAAACACTCTCAGCAGGCAGTCGATCGCTATCTAAAAGATTTTTACCGGGTCCAGACTTGTTATCAACACAATCCAGATTTCGATTTCATTACTCGGACCACTGGACTCTCAAGGCACCTCGTCAACCAATATGTGCAGATCATCACCCTATATCAAAAAAATACTTGACACGCAATTTGGCCTAAACTTGGGGGGGAAGAGGGCTTTAGCTCTCAGGGGTGGGTAGGATTCATGATCGTATCAATGAATCCTAGTACTAAGTAATCTCTTTCCAATGTCTCTCACTCAAGAAATCAAGGCGAAAGCTCTCGACATAGGATTTTCAAAGGTAGGGATTAGCGCGGCCGAACGGCTCGACGAGCGGAATAGCCTCCAATCCTGGCTTGCCGCAGGACGAGCCGGTGAGATGGAATGGATGAACCGTTACCCTGACAAACGGGTCGATCCCGCAAGAGTCCTTCCTAAAGTACAGTCGGTCATCGCTTTGGCAATGAATTACTACACCCCGCTGTCTCATTCTGAAAATAGTCACCATGGCAAGATCTCTCGCTACGCCTGGGGACGTGACTATCATCTGGTCATGAACAATCGCTTGAAACAGTTGTGGGAATGGATCAAGAATGTAACCCCTCAGTGGAAGGCCTCTACTATTCGGATACCGGTCCGCTCATGGACAAGGCTTGGGCTCACAAGAGTGGACTTGGCTGGATCGGCAAACACTCCAATGTGATCACGCGCGATCGCGGATCATGGGTTTTCTTAGGAGAGATTCTTATTAGTCTGAAACTCGACTACGACGTAGAAAGCCGAAATTATTGTGGCAGTTGCCGGCGATGCATCGACTGTTGCCCGACAAAAGCCATTGTGGCCCCTTATGTCGTAGACGCCCGTTTATGCATTTCATACCTCACGATTGAACTTCGTGGCCCGATTCCCCGTGAGCTTCGATCGATGATTGGCTCTCGAATTTTTGGCTGTGATGATTGCCAGGACGTCTGCCCTTGGAACCGCTTTGCAACGCCCTCAACGGAGAAGGATTTTTATCCGGACTCAGGGAATCATGTGCCTGTTTTACGCGATCTAATGGAGATGACTGAATCCGAATTTAAAGAACGTTTTCGCCACAGTCCGGTAAGACGTGCCCGATATGCTGGTTTCTTGCGCAACGTCGCCGTCGCACTCGGAAACAGCCACGACCCCTTGGCTTGTGACGTATTGGAAAAATCGTTAACACACAACGCGCCACTTGTTCGATCCCATGCGGCCTGGGCTCTGTCGGAAATCGGCAATCCCGATTCATTGCCTGAATTGATGCGAGCCGCCTCGACCGAGCCCGAAACATGGGTTCTCAAAGAACTCCAGGAGGCCATCAACTCCTTCCAATCGAAGCCTTCATTTGAATCGAACCATTTGTCGCCTTAAGCCGTATTTCTAATAAGCGGCCCCTTGTTGGTAAAACGGTTGACAGGTAAATTCACTATTTGAGATATGCCAAACAGACTACCCACTTTGGGTTTCATTTTTTCCAATTCACATAAGGCTTGATACACCCGGGTGCCTGATGAAGAACTTGTTCTATTTCTTCCTGGATGCAACAAGGATTGCCTTGCAGTCGATTTTTTCCCACAAACTTCGCTCGTTCTTAACCCTCATTGGCATCATCATTGGGGTCGCATCGGTCGTTTTAGTCGGGGCCTCCATCAGTGGGCTAAACAATTATGTTTTGACTCGCGTCAACAAAGAATTGGGAGCGAACACATTTTATATTACCTGGGCAGATTGGGTAGGAGAACTCAGCCAGGAAGATTGGGAAAAAATGATGAAAAGGAACAAAGAAATCGAGATGGAAGAACTCCGTTTCATCCAGACAAATTGCCGCTCTTGTGTTGATGTCGGTGGCGAGACAAAAGCCCAAGCCGATCTCAAACACGAAGGGGAAGAGATGTTTGAGACTACGATTTATGGGTCTACTGCAGAAATGATTGATATCACGAATATGGATCTCTCGGAAGGACGCTTCTTTGTTCCTTATGAAGTTGAGCATTCCATGCCGCTCTGTGTCATCGGGCAAGACGTCAAGGATAAGTTCTACCCAAATGTAGACCCTATCGGAAAGACTCTGCGAATCCAAAACGCAGAGATGACCATTATCGGGGTTCTGGAAAAATTGGGTTCGATGTTCGGTCAATCCATGGATAACCGGATTTACGTCCCTCTAACGATCCATCGCCAAATTTTCGGGAAACAGAACGATTTTGGAATACGAGGAAGCGCCTCTAATCATGAATCGTTTCAAAAGACCATTGATGAAGTCAGAGTACTCTTGCGTGCGCGGCGCGGATTGAAACCCAATCAGGAAGACACCTTTTCTACCGTGGATACCGGGCAAATTGACAAGCAAGTTGGTCAATTTACAGGGACCATTGCCATGGTGGTTACTCCAGTGACGCTCATCTCTCTATTGGTAGGGGGAATCGTGGTGATGAATATCATGCTGGTGAGTGTTACCGAGCGAACCTATGAAATCGGATTGCGAAAGGCAGTTGGGGCAAGGAAAAACCAAATCCTGACCCAGTTCCTCATTGAATCTTCGACTCTTGCGTCGGTAGGTGGGGTTTTGGGATTACTTCTCGCCGCCGGGCTTTCTTGGGTGGTGGAAATGGCTACCCCGATTCCTATGACGATTACCATCCCGTATATTCTTCTCTCGCTAACGGTCTCCGGAGGAATTGGAATGATCTTTGGGATTTATCCTGCGTATAAAGCTTCGAGACTCGATCCCATCATTGCGTTGACGAAGAATTAGAACATGCGACCCACTCACTTTCAACAAGGTGTACCCATCGAAAACATCCGCATGGCGCTCAGCAACCTCTGGGCCAATAAATTCAGAAGCTTCCTGACGTTGCTTGGGATTGTCATCGGCGTGATGACCGTGATCGTGGTGGCTTCCATTCTCACAGGAATGCGTCAAAACATTGTGAATCTGATCGAAGAGTTCGGCGTCAACAACCTCTGGGCATTTCATTTGACCACCGGATTTCAATTGGGGCCGCGTGACCGTAAGGAATTAACCCGGAAGTCTTTGAACTTAGGCGACGTCGAAGCAATCCGGAAAGAAGTCCCAGCCGTCAAAGATGTGGGGTACAAGCTCTTTCTTTGGCGCTTCGATAGGACGATGACGTTCGGCGGGAATACCTATAAACAAGCCAATCTTCAGGCTGTTTCCGCGAATTGCGCAACCTTAGACAACTCGATTGTGAGGAGTGGTCGATATCTCAACGAAGTCGATGACTTTCATCGTCGCGATGTGATGGTCATCGGAGCCAATGTGGTGGAGGCCTTGTTCCCCAACCGTTTGCAGATTGTCGGCAATCAAGTGCTACTTGGGGGCAGACCCTATGAAGTCATCGGGGTACTTGAAAAGAGAAAGGGAAGCATTTTCGGAAATAATTACGAAGACAACGCTGTCCTCATTCCTTATCGTACGGGAACCAAATTGACCAATCGGGTGGATGATTTCTTCATCGTTATGCAGGCCTTTCCTGGGAAACTAAAGGAAGCAATCGATCAAGTTGAGGCGATCTTACGCCGCCAGCGGAACGTCAAATACAACGAGCCCAATAATTTTGATATCAGCACTGCAGAGAAGACCATTCGCCAGTTTGACAGCATCACGGCTGCGATCGGATTGATCGCTATTGCTATTTCGGGTGTGGGGCTTTTAGTCGGCGGGATAGGCGTCATGAATATTATGCTGGTCAGCGTGACGGAAAGGACTCGTGAGATTGGGATTCGCAAGGCCATTGGGGCGAGGCGGAACGATATCGTGACACAGTTCTTGTTCGAGGCCATGACCCTGACCGTTTGTGGCGGGATTGTGGGAATTCTTTTATCATTGCTCACAAGTATCCTCCTGATGTTCCTCCTCCCGAACCTTCCCTCAACGATCCCTCTTTGGGCAGTCATCACCGGATTGACTGTCTCGGTCTTGATCGGTCTTGTGTTCGGAGTCTGGCCGGCACGCGTTGCTTCTCAGCTGGATCCTATCGAATGCTTGCGTTATGAATGATCCCCGTGGGAATGAAGCTAATGCCCGAAAAATCGGCTCATCACTTGTCCCCCGTAGCCTGTCATTTCAAGATACCCTCGGCCCTTCACAGGTCTCCCCTCTCGAGTGCCGGTGATTTCAACTGCGCCCTCCCAATAATTGACTCCAGTAGATTCCTTGGTTCGGAGTTCCTGGTTTAACACGATGGGGTGCACAGTAAGGTCCAGCCGGAGCGGAACGCACTGAATCTCCCACTTTGTAGGGTATTGGGCGCCACTCTGGTCCGACTGCCAGAGTTGTGTCCCCTTCATCTCAAAGTCATCCAATTGGAGAGGAGTCGCATGTCCAGACGCATCGATCCAAGTCCCACTGGAATGTGAATCTGTGCGCCCATCGGCTCTCCGTATTTGAAAAAGCATCAATTCTGTTCCATCCTCTAGTTGGATTGAAAACCAGTCCCATCCGGCCTGCCCCTCCTCGAGGAAACTGGTTCCAAATTCGTGATCCATCCAACTCAGTCCCTCAACTGAGTAGCTTTTCCCCTCATAAGTCAGATGACCCGAAGTTGGCATACGAGTCAGAGAATAGTACAGGGATGCATTACCGCTCTGCCCTCCCTTCTGGCTGAAACCATTTTTTCCATGCCGCACGAGTGGTTTACCTGGAGAAACAATCAGATCGATACTGATTGGGTCATTACGGGCAACGAGATGGTGATCCCCTTTTTCATCCAATCGGGCTTCCCAACCCTGATTCCAAACGTGATACTGCTCGCTCGACGCTCCTGCCCAGCCGATACCCGTACGATTCATTCGTTCACCAAAATGATATTTCTTTCCGGAAATATCCGTGATGGCAAAGTGTGCCATGAAAAGATCACGCACCGCCCAGCGCGACGGGTTGGCGGGGTTAGGGTCAACTCCGATACGGAAAAAGGTCAACTGATACCCGAAACGCTCGCCAGTCGTGGAGAGCAGATTCCCGGTGTAGTACCACCATTCGATCTTGTAGCCGGGGTGGCTCGCGTGGTCCTTAGGGAAACTTAGGTTAAGGTCTGGCTCGGCTTGTTTCCAGCCCTCCTGGGGAATTACAATGAGCTGAAGAGCCAAAAGCCAGAGAGCGCCTGAGATTATCGCCACGCTGGTTCTGCAATGCCGCAAGAGCTTAGATTCCAGCCTGGAGATGATTAGTTCCAGCATTCTACTCCCCTTAGACTACGGTTCCACGTCCGCAGCCAATCGACTTCCCAACGATTGCTGTACCCGGTCTCGTTGACGCCGGTCCATGTCCGGGGCCGATGGCCCCGGCTACAACTTTTCCTTACATCCGTCTCCGTTTACTCTTCCGCCAGTTCAGAAATGGTGTTCACACGCGCAGCGCGTTCTGCGGGAACAAATCCCGCCAAAAGCCCGGCGACCAATATGAGTAGTGAGGACTGCACAACGAAGCTTGAGGGGAAGTGAAACTGTATTGTCCAGCCAAAGCTCTGAACATTGATCACATTGATCAGTATCCATGACAACGCCAGGCCCATCAGGACTCCAATCGCCTGGCTCGCCCCCGCTAACAAGAGTGCTTCGATAAAGACCATTTTCTTGACCTGGCGCACCTCCGCGCCAATCAACCGGAGAAAAGCTAAGTCCTTTCTCCGCTCCAAAATCAAGGTCAGCAGCGTGCTTGCCACTCCAAGAATCGCAACAAAGATAGAGATCAGCTCAAGGGCATAAGTGATCGCAAACGTACTGTCAAAAATCCGCAAAATCTCTCGACGCAAGGAGGAGTTTGTGTGGATGAAGACCCGGTAGGTATTTCCAAGAGAAGTCAGGATTCTGGAACGCGCTTCCTCGGCAGATACTCCGTCATGGAGATAGACTGCGAGGCTGAAGGGCTGGATTTCCCCAAAATGCCGCGTAAAGCTGCGGCTGTCCATTAGGACAGTTCCACGATCATTGGTATAGTCAAAAAAAATTGCCGCCACGCGAAATAACATTTCACCCGAGGGCAATGCCAGCTTCAACTCATTACCTACCCGTTTGTCATATTTAAATGCGAAACTTTCTGAAACGATCACTGCGTCCTGGCCGATCGCAGATCGCACTGCTTCCTTGTCAGCCTGTGGCTCCTTGATTAAGAGCTGTCCGCGCTTTGAAAGCACTTCAAAGTCACGGGATCCTAGATTAATCGCGCTTTCCCCAAAGGGAAGAGTAAAGCTCCGAAAGCTGTCAACCGCAGCCACATCCGGGTTCTCTCGAAAAAGGGTTACCAATTGACGCGAAAGGTGTGTTTCCGTTCCATTCGCGGAACGCCCGGCAGGTCGAACATAAAGGTCTGCCTGCAATGTTTGACCGACCCAGTAGATCACCGTTTCGCGAAAACTCTCGATCATTATAGCTATGGCGGTCATCATCGACAGACTCACCGCGAGCGCAGCGACTGAGACAGAAATACGGGAGATGGCCCCCTTGAGATTTGCGTTGGCAAGACTTCCTTCCACTCCAAACATTTTCGACAAAGGGATCGAGCCAAATCGCCCCAACCAGTAAAGAAAGCCTGGCGTCAGAAAAGCAGCCCCAAAAACAATGGCCACGGCAGAAAGGTATCCAAATACTGGAATATTGCCTTTAGGCCTTATGTTTGCAAGCCCGGCCCCAAGCGTAAGAAAAACAATCGGGAGAACAATGTGCCTTTTTCTCAAGCGGAATCGAGTCTCCAGTCGATCCGCCGCTAAGATTGCCGACAGAGGAGTCACTTTGGAAGCTTCCCAAGAAGGCACCAGCGCAGCAAGAAATGAGAGAGGCAGTCCCATCCCAAACGCCAGGGCCACATTTTCCCAGCTTAATGGCGGCAGCTTGGATGCCGTGGCAATATAGAGGATTTTCACGGTAGTTCCAGTGATTTTTAAGGCTAGCTCGGCCAAGAACCGGCTCATCAGCAGTCCCGTGAAGCATCCGCAGATCGCGATTAAACCGGCTTCAGCAAGAAACAAGAGCAAAACGGTCGACCTCGAAGTTCCCAGAGCCCGGAGAATGCCGATTTCCTGACGTCGGCTGATTACAGAGATCGAAATCGTGTTGTAAATTAGAAATAGGCCAACGAGCATGGAGATGTAAGACAGGGCGGTCAGATTGAAATGAAACGCCTCCAACATCTTTTCGACTTGCTCACCCCGGCGAGAGGGGAGTTGGATGATCCAGCCAGGCGGTAATTTATTGGAAATTTGTTTTATTAGCTCCGAAGAAGTGAACTTTGCGTAGGGAAGGATCTCGAGCCGGTCAATTCTTCCCAAACGATCTAAAGCCCACTGCGCGGCGGCGATGTCCATCAATAAGAAATTCCCATCCACGGCTTTGGCTGGACCTTCATCGCGAAGCAGTCCACGAACCATAAACTTACGATTTTGGTCTCTAATCGTGAGATCGAGGGACGAACCCACGGTGAGTCCGTAACGAGATGCAAATTTTTCTGTGATCACCACGCTCTGGGGATCCAGCAGAAGACGCAGGAACTCTTCGGTGGTGGGGTCGCGTCTTTGGGCCTCAAATTCCAGCAGACGATATTCCCGAAAAGACCGATCGTGCAAAATGTCGATTCCCAAGATGCGCAGGGACTCCGGTTCACCTTTCGGCCCAACAAATTCCCCTGCCCCCTCTATGACTGGACTCAACTCTCCATAAGTGTTTAGCCAGGTAAGACTCGTTAGCAGATCTTCGTCAAGGCCCATGCCGCTGGATATGATTTCCAGCCCCGCCTTCCCTGACAAAGCTTCCACAGCGGTCGCAAACCCGAGCAGAGAGGCCCGGTTCGCCATCTGAATTGCCAAGACAACCGCCACTCCTAAAGCAATCCCAAGAATTGAGACGGCAGCCCGAAGTCGCTCTTTAGCAAGGGTTCGGAAGATAAATTGACGCAATAGAATCATTCGTTGAGGATACATCCATCACGCATGTAGAGGACTTTTTTGGCGTTGGCGGCAATATCCGGAGAATGAGTGGCTAACAACACAGTAACACCCAATTCCTCATTCAATTGCTGGAGGAGCTGAAGCACACGTTCCCCGTTCTGCGAATCGAGGCTACCGGTGGGCTCATCGGCAATCAATAGGGCCGGCTTGTGGACCAACGCCCGAGCGATCGCTGCGCGCTGCATTTCCCCGCCAGAAAGCTGTTGAGGATAGTGAGTCAAACGTGCTTCCAACCCCACCTTGGTTAGCCAGTCTTCCGCTTCCTTAGTGGAGCGAATGTTGCCATGACCAGCGAGCTGCAAAGGCAAAGCCACATTCTCAAGAACCGTCAAGGTAGGCAAGAGGTTGAAAAATTGAAAAATAAATCCAATCCGGCTGCGGCGAAGCCGGGTCAGCTCCGAATCCGTAAGATTGCCCAAGTTGACATTCTCAATGGCAACGATTCCGGAGGTTGCCAAATCCATGGCACCACAAAGGTGCAGCAACGTGGATTTGCCGCACCCCGAAGGACCCATGAGAGCCACAAAATCCCCGCGTTCCATCATGAGATGGACTCCTTTGAGGACCTCAACCGGAGCCAGCCCACCCGCATAGCTTTTTCGAAGTTCTTTCACCTCTAAGACGAACAGACAAGCCTCCCATTTGAAACTTTAGGCGACAGTACTCACCTTAGCCGCGTTAGGCAAGAAAAGGATAGCGGATTTATTTTCATATGGGAATTGACAGGCTGCTAGAATGGAGCCGCCTTAGTTCCAAGAGCGTGATCTGGGAATGTCGACTGAATTGGAAGATGATGATTTCTAAAAGGAGAACCGGTCATGAAGATTCTCGTCTCTGGATCAACGGGATTCATTGGTTCTGCCCTGGTGCCTTCTCTAACAACTGCGGGTCATCTAGTAACCCGGCTAATTCGATCCGTAGCACCGAAACCCACCGGGATAGGTCCCGCCATAACATGGAACCCTGATCAAAAAGAGCTCAACCCGTCCAACCTGGAAGGCTTCGATGCCATCATTCATCTTGCCGGGGAAAACATCGCGGGCGGCCGTTGGAGTCCCCGGCGGAAAGCCAGTATTCGGGAGAGCCGGTCAAAAGGGACTCGATTGCTTTCGGAAGCACTTGGCCGTCTATCACACCCACCAAAGATCTTCATTAGTGCTTCGGCCATCGGATATTATGGTAACCGTGGCGATGAATGGTTAAATGAAAAGAGTTCTCCTGGCGCAGACTTCCTGGCGATCGTTTGCCAAGAATGGGAGCAAGCCACGATCTCGGCAGCGAAGGCGGGGATTCAGGTTGTCAACGCTCGCATCGGCATGGTACTTTCTCCAAAAGGGGGTGCATTAGCCAAACTACTCACTCCTTTTCGGTTGGGAGTTGGAGGGATTGTCGGTGACGGCAGTCAATATATGAGCTGGATCGCGTTGGAAGATCTCACCCGAGTGTTTCAGCATGCCCTTACATCGAATCAACTCCAAGGTCCGGTAAATGCGGTATCCCCCAACCCGGTAACCAATCGTGAATTTACCAAAACATTGGGTCGCGTTCTGGGACGCCCGGCAATTTTTCCATTACCTGCATTTGCAGCCAAATTGGCTTTAGGCGAAATGGCCGAGGCACTCCTGCTTTCAAGCCAACGAGTCGAACCCCAGCGCCTATTGGAAACAAATTACGCGTTTCGTTTTTCAGAACTTGAACAAGCCTTGAGGGCCCTGCTTGGAAAGTAGCCTTACCGCACGAAAACCATCAAACCATAGGAGTCACTTCAATGAGTTCAATCGATTGGTCTTATCATCGTCCAGGTTGAAAAACCTGTGCCAGAACGCAGGAGTTTCTTGCGAAGAAAAAAATCAGCCCAGCCACCCAGGTTGACGCCAGGAAGACGACTCTGAAAGAACAGGATGCTCTGGCGTTAGTTCGCGATATCGATGAAATCTATGCCATGAAAGGAAAGAAAATCCTGCATGTCGACCTCAAGAAAGAGAAGCCTGACAACGCCACATTGGCTGGCATGCTTCTAGGCCCAACCGGAAACTTGCGTGCGCCGACTCTTCGAAAAGGTCGCACCCTTATTGTCGGGTTTGACCCAGAGACCTACACGAAAATACTGCGCTGACGTCGATTCATTTCCATTCGCATTTAAAGAATTATGATGGCAGCAAGATCAATTCCAACCATGCCCCTGTCCGCCAACTGAAGGCCTACCCTCTTTTCAATGGGCCAGAATGGATTCCGTGCCTGCGGAGGTTTAGAATGAGTTTTTTCCCCTCCGATGGCGGAGGGTGTCGGCCTGAATTGCGGGGCTAACTTGGCCTATTGCATTCATTTAACTGTTGCTTAGTATCGTTTCGACCGATTAGTTATTGTTCGCGCAAAGGGCTGGAAGAGTAACCTCACCCGACCAAAATCGTGTGGCGCGTCTGACGAACGGTTCATTCAATGCAATTTGAAATCACTTTCTAAGGAGCCTATCGTTTTGTCAAATCCCGAGATTGTAATTATCGGTGGGGGAATTGCTGGCCTCTGCTGTGCCAGACGGCTACACCAAGAAGGCATCCCAAGTTTAATCTTGGAAGGATCCGACTCCATTGGGGGAAGGATTAGGACCGATTCTGTAGACGGATTCTTATTGGATCGTGGTTTTCAAACTCTGCTGACTTCTTACCCTGAAGCCCAGAAATTCCTGGATTTCCCTTCGCTTGATCTTCACTCCTTCTTTCCCGGCGCTTTGATGCGACTAAACGAGGGCTTCCACAAACTTTCGGATCCCTGGAAAAGCCCCATGAAGGTAGCCCAGCAACTTTTCTCTTCCGTGGGAAGTCTTCAAGACAAATTGCGGATCGCCAAACTTCGGCGGAGAGTCCTCTCCGCTTCACTCGACGACCTGCTGACCGCTCCCGAGACGACGACCCTGGCCGCCTTACAAAACAGCGGCTTCAGTCCTGATATCATTGAACAATTCTTCAGGCCTTTCTTTGGAGGGGTATTCCTGGAGCCCGACTTGCAGACCTCAAGCCGGCTTTTTCATTTCTTGTTCAGGATGTTCGCCACCGGAAAGGCCTCATTACCCGCATTGGGAATGGAAAGGATTCCGCAATCGATAGCCTCAGGATTGCCCCAAGGCTCCATTCTGGTTGATGCCCGGGTCTCCAAGATTGAGGCTTCTGGAGTAATTTTGGAGGCTGGAGAACGAATTCCAGCCAAGACTGTTGTCGTTGCCACCGAGGGACCCCAGGCCGCACGTCTGCTGAGCCAAATACCTCGGCCCACTTCGCGCAGTGTCACGTGCCTCTATTTTGCAGCCGATAAATCGCCGTTGACGGAACCGATCCTGGTTGTTAACAGCACCGGTAAAGGTCCGATCAATCATTTCTGCGTTCCCAGCCAAATCGCTCCAAGTTATGCTCCCTCAGGTGCCTTCCTGCTGTCCGTTACGGTGTTGGGGAAACAAAAGCAGCACTATGAACCATTGGAGACGGCCGTCAGGACACAGCTATACGAGTGGTTTGGATCGGAATCTCTCGGCTGGAAGCATCTTAAAACTTACAATATCCTTCACGCTCTCCCCACCCAAGAGCCTCCCACGACGACTTCTTTAACCCGTACCAGCCAGTTAAATCGTGGGCTTTACATTTGTGGAGATTACACCGACATCGCTTCAATCAACGGCGCAATGGCGTCTGGTCGTCGGGCAGCGGAAGCCATAATACAAGACTTGCGTCAATGAACAACCATGGCGATTACTCCGCACGCCGGCGAAAGCTGTCCGTCGCAACGGAGAACGGCAATGCAGGCGATGCCATTGGAGGCGCAGCTTGCCCCAGTCTTCAACCGGCAATTACTGAACAGGATTCAAAAACGGGCTAAAACTCGTCAGGGTTTACTCGAGGGAAGCGTCCAAAATAAAGAGCATGAGCAAAGAGGGCTGTTACCTGAAAATCCAACCAAAGGTTTGTTACGAAACGCATGGGTGAGAGGCCGAAGATACTGCGCCGTTGGAATCGATCGATGATGCGCATCCAATTACGATTGATATCTTCGCGGGTGTAAACAAGCTGCGTGGCGTAATATAAGTTCCATTTCTGCCAGTATAAAAAGACTTTAGAAGGCACTTTCATGGCCGGCAAATGGGTTCGCGCACGTTGGTACGCCAATTGGAGTTCCGCAACCGTCAGGCGCCTCTCCACAGAAGCGTAAACCCGGCGCAACTCTTCCGACAAAACTTGTTCCGCCGCGCTGCGGGGTCGAGTCTGGATCCACAGTTCCTGCATTTCCCAAATCAGTTTAATCATCCCCTTGAAATAAGTACTCAGTTCATGGAAACGCGTTCTCGAAAATGCCCAGAAACCAGGGGCCACGACTCCGCTTCGCATGGCGCTCCGGCTCTTCTTTCGCAGGAAACCTGCCATCATGGGATGACGCTTTTCCAACAGCGAGGCATTCTTGTACCAGATGAAGTTCTTCATGATGTTCCAGTAATTCCGGGCAGAGGCTTTTGAGAGAACACGCTTCATATTCTCGAAACTGTAGAAGGTTTCCCAAGCTTCGTCGTAGAGGCGCCGGAGTGAACCAGGCTCTGGAAAATTTGCGAAATTCATGAGCTCATGCATGGAATCATACTTATTGTAATCCGGATCCATGTATTCGCCCCGTTTCACCATTTCCTGATGGTCACGGGAACCTGGTAGGGGAATCAGAATAAAAAAGGAGGCTTGCTCAACTTTGATTTCATGCATCAACTTCTGGAAGTCCGCGCGCAAGGATTCCGCCGTATCGTGCGGAAATCCGAGGATAAATCCCACATGCGTCGCGATCTCGGCATCATGCCAGGCCTGGATGAGATTAACATAGTCACTGGCCTTGTTCTGAGTCTTGCCGGCATCTTTCAAGCTCATCGGGTTGATGCTTTCCATTCCAATAAAAACCTGTGTGCAGCCCGCCTGCCGGGCCTTGGCCACAAAATTCGGAATCTTGTAGGAAAGCACATCCACCTGCATCATGAACTGAACCTTAATTTGCTCCTTTTCTCGAAGAGCAATCAGAGCGTCGAAGATGGATTCCCAAGCCGTGTTGCGAGCAAAATTATCGTCCGTAAAAAAATAGAAATTCACTCGACGGCGGCGCCAATTTTCCCGCAGGGCTTCCGCGATGGCTTCCGCTGACCGAACCCGCATCTTGCGTCCCTGAACATTGATAATCGTACAGAAACTGCAGTTAAACGGACAACCTCTCCCGCAATCAATGGTCCCGTAGTTGGAGGCCATGAAGCGCTTCATGAGTCGCTTGTCGACCAGCGGAATCGGTTGATAGCGCAAATCCGGGCTATCACTCACAAAATCATAAAGTGGTTTTAGTTGGCCATTCACCGCGTCACTCAATAATCCAGACCAAGTCTCTTCCACTTCGCCTTTGACAATCGTAACCCCTTCGTCCATCAGAGATTGAATATCGTCCGGGATGCCGGGAATCATCGAGAGCAGACCGCTGACATGAAATCCGCCAATTAGCACCGTGATTCCGGCAGCTCTAAAATTCCTGGCCAGGTCGGAAGCACGAGGGAATTGATTACTCTGCACTCCCACGAGGCAAACAATGACTTGCTGATTCTTGTTCCGGGCCGACTGGCAGATTTTCTTCACGGGAATCTTCTGAACGGTCTCATCGAAGAGATGCACATTCAACTCGAGGTGATCTCCGAGGGACTTATTCCGGATCACATCTTCGGTCAGAGCGGCCAAACAATTCAGCGTGTTCGAGGGCAACACCCCTCGAAAATAAGTCACGACATAACCGTCATCATCATAGTTGGAGGGCTTGATCAGATACAGCTGAACCAAGCGAGTTGGAGTAGAGGTCATGAGTGAACGCTTAAACATTTGGACTCTCCTGGCAATCGATGGGAAACCATCAAAAGGAAGGTGAGAACTGGTTTACTATTCGGTTATTGGCCCGAGCGAAAGAGTTATCGAGGGAACGATAACTCAAGAAGATATAAATTCAAGGACAAAATACCAGATTTACCGTTTCTAGAGAATCGAAATCGCCGATCAGAGTCTTCGCCTAGAATAATAATACCGTTGTTTGAACTCGGTTTCAGAAGCTCTGAAATGAGTCTGTGTCACCCGACGTCATTTTGGTTGTTTTCAGAGTCCCACCATTACGATCGAATAAGCGTCAGGATCATTTTGAAACGTTTCACTGCTTTGAGGGCATGGGGCACATTGGCTGGCATGATCATCATCTCCCCTTCCCTGAGTTGAAAAGGTTTTCCTGCAATGAGGATCTCGGCCTGCCCGTCCAACAGATAAACTAAGGCATCAAATGGCGCAGTATGCTCACTGAGTCCTTGGCCTTCGTCGAAAGCAAATAGAGTGACGGTCCCCGTTTTACTCTTAATGATCTCCCGGCTCACGACTGAGCCTTCCTGATATCCAACCCATTCCAAAGCTTTGGCCACCTGCGCCACGAGAGTTTTCGCTTGAGAAGCTTCTTGAGTTGGTTCCATATTTCAATCTCCTAAATCATCGCAAACTGCCAATACTCTATGATTTGCCAACGATTCGTGCACTAGTAATTGTGCAATCGGCATCGATGAGAGCTAACTGTTGTGTATTCTGGGAATTTAGAACCATTGCCCGCTGAACCGGAATTGCTCAAGATTATTCACGTTTCCGATTGAAAAAACACAAAAACCTGCTGATTGTAAAGTTTTTGTTTGCATTTCGGCACAGGATTCGATAGATTGTGATTGGCTTAATCAGTTTTTGTGATCTCAAGAGTAACCAGCAGGCCACAGAATCTTCGATTTTGTGGCCTTTTTTTAGTTTACGGCGGTTATGGAACATTGCTTGATGCAGGTTGAATTAATTGCCGGGCCTGAGTTCTCAAAGACGATGACAGCACAATCTAAACATAATTCAGTAAAGGATAGAAAAACAGTATGAGAGAACAAGGTATCGTCAAGTGGTTCAACAATGAGAAGGGCTACGGATTCATCCAACGTGCATCCGGCGCCGACGTATTCGTCCACCACACAGCCATCCAGGAACAAGGATATAAGTCCCTGAATGAAGGGCAGGCCGTGGAGTTTACAGTGAATAACGGCCCTAAAGGATTGCAGGCTGCCGAAGTGGTGAAGATCTAATCTGAATCACGAACCTTCACGGGAAACCCCATTCATCCGGGTTTCCCGTTTTTTTTACTGACTTTCACTTCCCATGACGCTCGGAAAGGATTTCCTCAGTGACGATTCAATTTCTGGGCACCCATCAGATTCTCACTTCCCGCATCTACAGCTTTCGAGTGATTAGTACGCTTCGGGAGGAGAGGATGATTGAATTTTCGATTGCGAATCAATTGGTCGTGGACAACAAATTCAAGATTCAAGATCTCCCGGATCTTTGCTTTGCCCGGTTGAAAAACGAACTCAGCCTCGAAAGCGAAGAGAATGTTCTTCCCTCTGGCCTGTGTGTCACAGATTCAGAGTTAAAAAAGTATCTGGAATTGCATTACCCGGCAAAAGTAAAACGCAACCCTGCTCTCAACCCTGAATCTTAGTTCTGTCCTTCTCACTGTCCTGCCGTTCTTACCACACTCACAATTCTTCCAAACATGACATTTAGTGGAACCCCTTCGAGTCATGCGGAGACAACGACCCTACGATATGACGTGGTGTGGTGTTATCATGAGCGTGTCATTGAACACTCCCGATGCAGCTTCAACTACTTAAAGCCTTAGTGGGCACTCCAAAAGACCTGGATTTCACACTTACCCCTCAAGCGGAATAGGAACGTTGGTTGACTGCGTAACATCGCAAAATATCATGAAGCCCCACTGGTTTCGAAGGAAAGCAGAAAATAAGAAGGCAGGAAAAAGGCCGGTCAAAATTGCGTTCACAGAATTGGAAGATGAGACAATGGCAAAACAGCAACGATCCCTTTCAGATCTCGTGGCAACTTATTCCTTCAAAGTTTCGACCCAAAAACTTCCCATTCTCAACGAGGCTTGAATGCTTTCGGCTAACGCACTAGTTTCCGTCTAAGTCTTGATTTCAAAACCGGCAATATAGGCCTTTAACAAGGAGCGGGTGCGTTCCCGATCATTCATGGAGTTTGAATTCCTTCGGCGTTCCTTGAGTAAACCCTTTTCAAAAAGAATCCGGACCACAGTTTGTTGATCCACGTTCTGGATTTTTGAGATCTCGCGAATCGACTGCCGCTGATTGAGGAAGAGATTGCATATTTCATTTTTCTTCGCTTTCACTGGGTCCGAAAGAGCTAGACTCGATGGACTGGCTAAGTCCTCTTTGCGTTTCTGGAGTTTTTCTTCCTTTGCGAGCTTATACTGTCCCATGTGTCCCTCCCCAAGCTCAATTCAATTGTTTCTATTTGGTCGAGTCGAATGTGTGCCAAGTATTGCCGAATACCGCGCGAACCTGAGTTAATTTTAGGATAGCACGAGTTCGAGACTTTGCAAGCGGCTCGAGTTAAGGTAGATCAAGAGTGAAAATGGCCGGATCACTTATCTGCGAAGAAAACCCGACATCCCGGAGGGCTTATCGAAAACTCCCAGCGGCTCAACGGTTTAAGGAAGGGCAAAAGCAATGTATTGGCTGCCTGAAGGCCTTCCCCTGCCCCCTCCAGCTGCAATCACCACATACTGGCGGCCGTTGACCTCATAGGTTGCCGGGGTGGCATTGCCGGCAAAAGGCAAAGGCGTTTCCCAGAGTAACTTTCCGGTCAGCTTGTCGAAGGCACGAAATTTGCTGTCGAATTGCGTCGCTCCAATGAAGAATAGGCCACCAGCGGTCACGATTCCCCCCCCATGATTGGTGCTCCCTGTGTCCTTGATGCCCTGAGCGACTAGTTCGGGGTACTCACCGAACGGAATCTTCCAGACGAACTCTCCCGTGTCTAGATGGATCGCACTCAAGCTTCCCCATGGCGGAGTGATTGCTGGGTAACCGTCGGGATCGGTAAATTGATTGTATCCATCGAAGGTGTATTTCAATTCGATGGGGGGCTTGAAGCCGCTTTCTATATCCACTTCCCGGTCTTCTCCTTTGAGAAGAAAAGCAGCCAAAGCTCGCACTGCCGGCTCGCCAAGTGAAGCAAACGCAGGCATTCGCCCGCCCCCATTGGAAATGAATTGGGTCATTTGATCTTCCGTGAGACGGCCTGCCAATTTGTCCAAGGCGGGAAACTCAGGAGGAGATCCCTTTCGGTCGGGCTTGTGACAGCTGGCGCATTGGCTTAAGTAAATCTGCGCGGCCTGGTCTCGCTTCTTCATGCCGATGGCCGGTACCAGCCGGAGAATCCAGGCCACCTCATTCGCATTCACATAGTAAAGATGAGTCTCCGGGTCGTATGCTTCGCCACCCCATTCCGCTCCTCCCGAAAAGCCTGGGAAAACAATCGTGCCCTGGGTGCTTGCTGGAGTGAAACGACCGCCGAAGTTGAGTTGACGGAGCCTTTCCAGCGCCGCCATGTGAGCCGATTCGGTACGGGTGGTGACCATCGCTTCCGTCATCTCTTGCCGGACGAACGGCGCAGGCTTCAACGAAAACCGTTGCGTTTTTGAAAGCAGTTCTCCTTCCATGCCGGAAACTGGCACCGGACGCTCTTCAGACGGAAACAGGCTCTCCCCTGTTTCCCGATTCAGTACGTAGATGAAACCGTCTTTACCTGCCTGCACAACTACGTCAATCAATTTCCCGTTGTGCTTTACTGTGGCAAGCAGCGGCGCGGTTGGGAAATCTAGATCCCAGGTATCATGCTTGACGGCCTGAAAATGCCATTTTCGCTTCCCGGTGGCAGCATCCAAGCAAATCATGCTGTTTGCGAATAGATTGTCTCCATGACGATCTGCCCCATAGAAGTCAAAAGCAGCCGATCCGGTCGGCACAAACACCAGCCCTCGATCGTGATCCACTGTCATTCCAGCCCAGTTGTTCGCTCCTCCGCTGTATTTCCATGCATCTGGAGGCCAGGTGTCATAGCCAAATTCTCCCGCCCTCGGAATGGTGTGAAAGGTCCAGCGCAGTTTGCCCGTACGCACGTCATAGGAACGGATATCCCCCGGTGTCGACGGCAGTGCCTCGGGAACGGCACTCCCCAGGATTAACAGGTCACGATAAATCACCCCGGGGGTGCTGGAACTGATTTTGACGGGAATCGGTATGTCTTTGAAGGCATCCCGCAAATCGACAACTCCATTCTGGCCAAACGCTTGGTCAAGTTTTCCTGTCCGAGCATCGAGAGAGATCAAATCACTATTTAAAGTCACCAAAATACGTGCCTGCTTCCCATCCGTCCAATAGGTCACCCCTCGGTTTACGGGATATTGGCCTTTGGCTCCATTGAGCCCATCATAGTTCCAGATCAATTTCCCCGTAGCCGCGTTTAACGCGATTACCCGCAGAGTCGTCGTCGTGGCATAGAGAACGCCATCGATGATTATGGGATTACACTCGATGGTGGATCCCTCGTAAGCGTCGCCGCTATCATAGGTCCAGGCTACTTTGAGTTGACGAACATTCCCTCTATGGATTTGATCGAGCGAAGAATAGTGGATGTTTCCCGGCCCACCTCCAAAACTTTCCCACCGCGAATATTGATCTCCCGCCAGCAAACTCATCGAGCAGAGAAAAAACAAGAAAATCCGCATGAATGACCTCGATTCTCTAACGGACCTATAAGATTGACTATGAATGCGACAAGAAACTTTTAAGAATGACTAAATGCACTGGATGCGCGAGATAATTCCAACCTATTTTTGGATCGAAAAACTAGCATTATTGCCGGGCAAAAACAAGCGCTAACACAATCGCTGGCCTTTCAAATTGATTCCTTCAATTCAACAGTCTGATGGGGAGCATGTTGCAAGAGCCTGTTGAGTACATAGCGCGGTTCAATTGGATGGTGGGTACGACTTAAAGATTGGCGGAGAGGGCGGGATTCGAACCCGCGTGGGAGTGTTTAGCCCCCAAACCGCTTTCGAGGCGGCCCCGTTACGACCACTTCGGTACCTCTCCGTGGGATGAGAGAGCGGAAATTAGGAATACGAGATGACAAAGAGCTGATGGGCAAAAGAGCGAAGAAACGAGTTTATTGGAATTTGTCAAAAATCAGTGAGGTTCCTTTCGCAACATACGTTTGTTCTTGAAGAATTGCTTGAGCAATTCGGCTGAATCCCTCCCCAAAACACCCGAAATCACAGTATAACGGTGATTCGAGAATCGTGCCTGGGCCAGTCTGAGATGCGAATCGATTGCGCCTGCCTTGAGATCTCGGGTCCCATAAACCAAGCACTGGACACGTGCCCAAATCAACGCGCCCGCGCACATGAGACACGGTTCGAGAGTGCAATAAAGAGTGGCTGATGTCAATCGGTAATTTCCCATTCTCCGGGCGGCCTGGCGCAGCGCCAGGATCTCCGCGTGGGCAGCCGGATCATTCTTTCGGATGCTTTGATTATAACCCTTCCCGACGACTTTTCCGGAAATGACGACCACGGCTCCCACCGGAACTTCTCCAATCCTGCCGGCTTTTTGGGCCAGGCTTAAAGCCATTTTCATAAACCGATAGTGTTCTGCTTTCACTTGTTCTGGATTTGTCATACTATTCTTTGCTCAATCCGAAGATAAAGGAGACCCGAGATGCCTCGGAATTCAGCCATCGTTCGCCTGCTTCATATTCAGTGTATGATCTTGCTCCTTCCTGGCTTGATCATCGCCCAGCAGAAAAATGATTACAAGAATTACGTATCATTATTCAATGGAAAGAGCCTGGCTGGTTGGTTGTTAATGGGGAAAAAAGGTCAGGGCTACCGGGTTGAAAACGGTAACCTGGTCTGCCCTGCTGATGGCGGAGGAAATCTCTTTACTTTCAAGGAGTACGCAAATTTTATTTTCGACTTCGAGTTTCGAACGGCTCCGGGGGGGAATAATGGCGTCGGGATTCGCTCTCCCTTGGAAGGTGATGCCGCCTTTGTTGGCATGGAGGTTCAGATTCTTGACGATGAGGCCCCTGAGTACAAGGGCAAGATACAACCGGCCCAGCATCACGGATCCATTTATGGTGTCTTCGCCGCAGAACCCGGATACCTCAAGAAAGCCGGAGAGTGGAACCACGAAGAGATCAAAGCCGAGGGCCGCCACATTCAGGTCACCTTAAATGGCCATAAGATTGTGGATGCAGACCTGGATTCCGTCAAAGATCCGGAGGTCCTGAAAAAACACCCTGGCCTGGCTCGAACCACGGGTCATATTGGGTTCCTGGGACATGACTCCCGGGTGGAGTTTCGCGAAATCCGGATCAAGGAACTGCCGTAGAACTGGGCTCAGTTGTTGCTACGCGACTCACTTTCCTTGACTGTTTATTAGTCTCCGCAATGAACTCGAGAAGGTAATCTGAATTGTGAAATTTCGATCGCTTAGATCATCCTAGTAAGTCGAGGACTGATTCCAGTTCCCCCTTTGCTTTATTATCCTTAAGACGCGATGCCACTTCGATTCCCTCCTGGTAGATTTTTCTGGCGTCATCGTACTGGCCCAAATTTTCCAGCGTCTGACCGGTATGGTAATACGCGGCAATGTAATCCGGATTGATCGAGAGCAGATGCTTAAATTCTGAAACCGCTTCCCCCAGTTTTCCTTGCTTGGCAAATTCCATTGCCAGACCATAGCGCGCAAAATTGTCTTCTGGATTTTGCTGCAGGATTTCTCTCAATGCACTAACACGATCCATCGCGATCCGCTCCTATGAGTACTGTTCCGAATATGTCCTTCCACGCCGTCTGGGATTGGTGGGCTCTTGAACTGCTGCGCTGGGTAGTCATTCCGATCTCGTCTGAGGCAACGAAGAATGGACCACGAGTTCCACTCTAAGGGACTGAAATCACTTGTCGCCAAGCGTCTGGAATTATACGATTTTCGGCGCTTCTTTGTCGTCCTCTAAAGCCTTAAGAGATGTGAACGTAGTGTAATGAACCAGACGAAAGGAATGTCCATGGGTACGAATATCACCCTGACAGAATCTCAATGCCTTCGACTTCTCGAGCTCATCTCTGCATTGGAGGAACAAGCAGTGCTATTTTCCTGGACGAGTCTGCAGTATGGGACCACTCTCAAGATCATCGCAACAGGGCTGAAGGATATCTTGGAAGGAAATAAACTCATCAACGATCTGCTCGAAGAAGTGGATCAAACCCTCACAGACAGACCTCACGCAAGAGCAGCGGCTTCCTGATAAACCCAGTTCAAAGATGGATCCATCCGTTAATTGCTAGTGATCCTGCCGTCCGTTTCCGGAAAATTCATACTCTCCACAAATGTTGCGTGAAAATTCTTATCTGAAGCCAGCGAGAGATGACGGCTGAGCGTGCGGGCTTGTTCCATTGCCCTGTTGAAGAGGCTCTTCGAGAGAAGCACCATCTTGGCTCCTCTAAGTGCGGTGTTCCCGGCCGAGTGGATCTTTCCCGGGCTCACCTCCAGCAAGCCGATTCGGCGCGCACTTTCTCGGTTGACATAGTTTCCGAAAGCTCCGGCCAGATGAAGTTTGTGCAGATCATTGAGATTCTTCCCAAACTGGTCCAGCAAAATCCGAAGACCCGCCGCTATTGCGCCTTTTGCCAGCTGTAGTTCCCGGATATCTCCCTGACTCAAACTTACCGGAGGAACGAGCATCCACTCCCGCGATCCATCCTTGAAGCGTCCGTTGCTTCGAAGGAACCCGATGTTTAACCCAGCCGCAGCGGCATCCACCAAGCCGCTCCCGCAGATTCCTCGTGCTGGCCCTTCCCCGAGGACATGGCAATGCATCTTCCCGTTGCGCAGTGACACTCCGGTGATGGCCCCGGCCGAAGCCCGCATTCCCATTCGAATCCGGCCCGCCTCAAAGGCAGGTCCCGCCGCAGTCGATGCACAAATCAGCCCGGAACGGTCGCCCACAACGATCTCGCCGTTGGTTCCAAGATCCGCTAACGCGACCAATTCAGTGCTTTCAGCCATCCCCGTGGCTATGATCCCGGCCAGGACATCACTGCCGACAAAACCTCCCAGACACGGAAGGAAATAGATTGTTGCTGCACCGCATCCCGTCCACTCGAGTTCTTGCGCGGTAAAGCGGATCAGGCCGTCGTTTACGGGTTCAAATGGGACGTGGGAGAGAGGTTCCACATCAATCCCACAAAAAAGGTGATGCATGACCGTGTTTCCAACGATCATCACAAAGCGCAGTCTTTCGGGTGAAAGGCGGGCCAACTGGAATGAGTCCTGGATCATTCCATGCAGGCAATTGCGGATCTCGCGAGTCAACTTCCCATCGGTTACGTTTCCTTCGGAGAGTACAAACTCAATGCGGCTCATGACGTCCGCACCGTGGGCAGCCTGCGGATTGAGAGCGGTCTGGACTGCCAGGACCTGTCCTGTGGACAAATCGACCAACTGGACAACCAGCGTGGTCGTTCCCAGATCAATGGCAATTCCGAGCCCTTCATCCGGTTCGAAATCAAAGTGGGCATCGTCTGAGAGGATGGGGGTGTCCCACTGGGCAATTTCAAGTTCCAAAGGACCGTCGGCACACCCCTGGCAGGCCAGACGCCACCCGGCAGCGATTTCCTCCTGAGTTAAGGTTTCTTCCATCTCCAGTGTGGCGGGGAGATTACCTTTCAGTACACGGACGCGACAGCCACGACAAATGCCTACCCCTCCACAGGGAAACTCCACCCCATATTTGAAGAGGACATCTTGTAGCGGGGTGCCCTGTATGACTTCCAGGCTCTCACCGAGAGGAGCTAAACGGATCTGAATTTTCTTCGGCATGGATTAAGAGAATTCGGCTTCCCCATTTGACCATTGGCATATAGAGTTCAGGTCCGAGGAGGCTGAGGGAAAAGTAGTAGAACTAATTGGGATCATGAATGGAGCTTCTACTCTTTGCACTCTTCGAGCTCGATGATGTTTTCACCATAGGAAGCTTTGATTCGGAACCCTTTAGGAACCACCAGGAAATCATTTTCCGGCCATTCCCCCGAAAGGAGCTGCTCAAACAGGCTCAAGTCCCCACGGATTTTATCGAATGCCCAGCCTCGCCGTTTGGCTTCCTCTTCGGCCTGCCTTTCGAAGTGGTCATCGGCCTCGATTCCCGTTTCGATGAACGTAAGCTGGCGGTAATGTTTTTGAAAATCTGTAAATTGTTCGTAGAGGAAGCGTCCGTTATCTTCTCCATACTGTTCGATCAAATTCTGTAAGTTGTAGTTGACTCCCTTCTGGGACATGACCCGGTTGCTGACTTGTTCCAAATTTCCGCCGCGCTCAATCCAACCGGTCGAGCGAAAGTAGACACCGGAATTGTTTTCGAAGTATTTCTGATATCTTTGGCGGCTGCCCATGAGGAGGGTAATACAGTCATGCGCCCGCGGAACCACCAGAGGGATTGTCCTGGAGGTAAGACCTTGAATTCCATTGCCGCAGAGTGCATACCCCAATAAGACCGCATCATATTGATCCGGATCAACGTGGTCGATCAGCTCTTGTAACTTTTCCCGCATCGCCTGTCCTCCCAGATCATGGAGTCCTTTGGAGCAGAACTCGACGTCAATCTGGTGTGGGGAACGGGCTAAAGCCGCACACATTTCCCGGAATACCACTTCACAGCTAATGAGTTTATATCGCATGGATCGATTCGTCCGATTTGAGATCCTGCCACCGTGTTGTACAAAAAATTGGCCTCGCAGAATACAACGCTCTGAGGAATGGATCAATCGTGGAGCGCCAGCCTCTACGAGGCCTAGTGAATTCGAAAGTGTAACTTCCAAAAATTGCTAGTTCGTCATGAATCCGCGTGCAATATTCACAGCGGATGCAGCATTTTCGCCATATCCATCCGCACCAATCTGGTCTGCAAAGTTTTGGGTGATGGGGGCACCTCCGATAAGGACTTTTACCTGCTGCCGCACCCCAGCCTGCTTCAGCGCCTCAATTGTGGATTTCATGGAAGGCATCGTGACAGTTAATAGCGCGGAAAGACAAATTAGATTCGGATTCTGTTCTTTAACGACTTCCACGAATTTCTCGGGAGCGACATCGGTGCCCAGATCAATCACTTCAAAACCTCCACCCTCGAGCATGGAAGCGACCAGGTTCTTGCCAATGTCGTGCAGGTCGCCTTTCACCGTGCCGATCGCAACCCGTCCCACCGGCTTGGAGCCCTGCGCTGCCAACCGAGGTCGAAGGATTTGCAAACATCCCTTCATGGCCCGCGCAGAAATCAGCATTTCCGGCACAAAATACTCTTCACATTCGAATCGTTTTCCCACTTCAGCCATGGCCGGAATCATGAATTTCTGTACTAAGTCCAATGGATTCGCATTCTCGGCTAGGGCCTTCTCAGTCGCGGCAATCGCCCTCTTCGTGTCTCCATCAAGAATCGCATCGTAAACTTCTTTCGACATTATTGCCTCCTTTTAGATTCACTCCAGTGTTGACTGACGCCACTGCCCAACTTCAGATGGCCGACAATCGAAAACACAATCCCATAAAAATCTCCAAAGACTTCGAATAACTCGGCTCGTTCCTCGCCTCCAGGCTCTTCAATTTCTACCTCCAAACTCCTTCACGGCATCCAGCATTGCGACAATGTTTTCAACCGGAGTTCGGGCCTGGATGTTATGAATGGTATTGAAAATAAATCCGCCGCCTTTAGAAAAGACTCGGCACCGTTCCAGAACCTGGGCCCGCACTTCGGCCGGGGTCCCAAAGGGGAGTACCTTCTGCGTATCTACCCCGCCGCCCCAAAAGACGATTTGGTCGCCAAATTCCGCTTTGAGCTGGTCTGCTCCCATGCCCGTTGCAGAACACTGAACAGGATTGAGAATATCGAAGCCAGCTTCGATCATCGATGGGATAAATCTTATCACGGACCCGCAGGAGTGTTTGAAGGTTTTCCAAGTCGTGTTTTTGTGGATCCAATCATTCACGCGTTTGTAGTATGGAAAGTATAAATCACGAAACGTGTCCACGGAACAGAAACTGGAGGTTTGTGTCCCAAAATCGGTTCCGCAAATAAAAAGGACATCAATCTTGTTTCCCACGATCGGAAGAATCTTTTCCAGATTTGCGATTGCATAATCGCATTGTTTGGAAAAGATCGTGTGAATATAATCTTGACGGGTCCGGGTCGATACGTACCATTCGGCGATGTCCCGGATGCCCTTGGGATGTTTGAGAAAAGGGGCAGGAACCAAGGCGATATCACCAAAACCGGTTCCCCCAAAAGTCGCAACAATAGCCCGATTCGTGCCCTCCAGTTCTCTTATCGAACGTCGAAGGTATTCGAGGTCATTTTCGGTGATCGGTCCAAATTCCTCTAAATTATCTTCGGGATCGAGCTTGTCCTCATCCAAAGGTTCCTGCCGGACTATGCTATCGAAGAAATAACCGTCCTTAGGCATCCGGCCGCTTGGCGGGGCTGACGTATCCCCTTCGGGATAAATCAGAATGTCACCCTTTTCGTCGGTCGTGGTTCGAAAATCCTTTGAAACCATAACCTCAAGCCCTTGCGGCGTTTTCCATGGTCTCCAATCGTAATTGGCAAACCCGAAAATCGTCTTTACCGGGTAGACCGCGTCTGTATCAATACCCATGGAATTCTTCAAATCATCTTCGACCAATCCCAGCATCTGATAGGGTTCATGGACCTTCACAGCGTGTTGCTCCAGCCCGTAGTGCTTGCGAAGCTCGGAGACGCAGCTTACGTGGATTCCGGTCGTCAAGGTGCTGCCAAAATCAATAGGAATACGGTCAGGCAGTCGATGGGACAAGCTGGCAATGACACGCTCTTTACTGTTCATAGCTTCATCCTCGTAGAATGATTCAATCCAAAATCATTAACGAACCAATCTGCCGGATAAAAATGATTTGTTGAATGTTCCGAAATCAAGATCTCTGTATACCCCAACGTGTTGAAAAATTGCACATGAGCTTCCAAAGATAAGACCGTGTCACAAAATTATATCTTCTTCTTTTTCAATTGATTAAGTCAGTAGAGGTCGAGAGATGATGAAAGCAACTGCGTCATTTCACGCTCTAGTGAGTGGTATCGAGCACCTTGCCATGAATGAAACTCGAGCAATGCCTTGTCTGTCGCCGAGTGGGTCGCTCCTTTGGAGGGTTGAGTTCTGCGAGACCGTCGAAGCGGTGAATCGGAAAGAAAATGAATTTGCGTTGTGCGGCGTCGCGGAGCTCCGCCCTCCAGCAAGATTCTAAGGTCGAGGGAAGAAATCTGGAATTTCTACGGCTTTACTAATGACCCATCGATTTGTCGAACATTCATCCAGCCGGGCTCCGTTGGTGGATACGGAATCGGATACTTTTTGGCCATTTCTTCGTCGAGATCGATCCCAAGTCCCGGCTTATCGTTGCCGTAGAGATAGCCTCCCTTTATCTCTGCTGTGCCCGGCATCATTTCATAGACCAAGGGAGGAAAATGGTTTCCCTCTTGGATGCCAAAACTAGGAATGTTCATATCGATATGATAGGCGGCCAACTGGTTCACAGGGTCATTGTCTCCCCCTTCCTGCCAGGCTGTGCGAACTCCAAATGCCTCACAAAGAGTCGCCACTTTCTTGGTTGGAGTGATACCCCCGATGGCTGAGACCCGGCACCGAATGAAATCAATCAATCGTTCAGAGATGAGGGGGGTCCATTCCAATGGATTCGTAAATAACTCACCCATCGCCATTGGAGTAGTCGTGACTTTGCGAATAAGTCTGAACCATTCGATCTGTTCCGGAGGCAGAATGTCTTCCACAAAAAACAATCGATAGGGCTCCATTTGCTTTGCAAACTCTCTGGCCACGGTGGGAGTCAAGTGTTCATGGACATCGTGGAGTAGTTTGACATCCCAGCCGAGTTGAGTCCGAAGATGCGCGAACAATTTAGGGATTGTCTCCAAGTAGATATCCTCGTCAAAGGCAGGTCCGGCATACCCACCGGTGACACGACTGCCCGTCCCTTCGGGCACAAACCCTCCACCGCCATAGCCTCCCATCTGGGCGCGGATATGGCGATACCCTTCCTCCATATATCTTCGAACGTTGTCCTCCACTTCTTTGGGATCGCGGCCATCTGCATGCGCATAACAGGGAACGGCATCACGCACTTTTCCTCCGAGGAGTTCGTACAGAGGCATCCCTGCTCTCTTGCCTTTGATATCCCACAACGCCATATCGAGGCCGCTCAAGACATTGTTCGTCACGCTGCTGTTCCGCCAAATCGAATGGAGGTTGGTTTCCTGCCATAGCTCTTCAATGGCATCCGCCCTTTTTCCAATCCAAAAAGGCGCCATGTGCTTTCTAATGGATTCGGCAACGGCAAAGGCCTGGTAGGCATGGCTCGCCGAACCGATGCCATAAAGACCTGGCTCGCTGGTAATGATTTTGACAAAAATCCAGGGGTAAAGTTTTCCTGGGCTGGTGGTTACGACTTGCACGTCTTTGATAGTCAAAGGTGGCAAACCGCGTGTCCGTTCAGCATAAAGTTCAGCCGCAGCCAGCGGCATAGCTAGTAATCCTTTCAAGAGTTCTCGTCGCTGCATGAAACCTCCTTTACCCGTTAACAAAATTGAAGAATCCAATGGCTAGCAAAACGCGGACACAGCGACTGTATCGCCCACCCTGTTTTTTTCTGTCCACAAGTTATCTTAATGTAGCCGAGGGTTCTCAAAGTGATTCTGATTAACACATCTGGGTATCGACTATACTGCCAGCTTAATCGTTACGATCTCCCAGGGCGCCACCTTCAACTCCAGCGAACCATCCGGCTTTACCGGCAAAGCTTCCGGTTCTTCCTCAATCAAATTAGTTTTCCAAGCCTGTTTGATGGCCTTAAACAAAAGCACTTTGGCAATTGCCTGACGGCCCTCGGCTTCATAGAAACGAATAACCACATCCTCATCGTCCTCACTTTTCTTCATGGCGGTCAAAATGAGATTGGATGGTGACAATTTAAGAAATTCTCTGGAATGAGGGAGAGTTCTACCTGCTGCACTACTTCCCGTAGCCCCCAAAAAGGCCACGAGGGGATAATTGAATTCAATTCCTTCACGATAACGCAGACGCCAGTTGCCTCGATGCGGTAGCAGAGCCATCTGATAGCGGTGATTTCCCTCTACCTTAAACCAGTACTCGGGATTCCAAGCAATGCTCTTTCGAGTGGATAACAACACATGCTGCAATACCAGGTAGGGCACGGGATCTGTCGTTTCATCCCGAAAAAGATGAACCGTGCTGTCGGAGGCCAGCAAGCAGCCAAATCCCTGATAACCGGACGAGGAAGCATCGATCCAGTTGATGGCTTCCCGAAACGGAAGCGGTTTGTCTCCACCGTAGATCTCCTTCCTCCATTGTGTATCTGGACTGAGGGGGAGTGATGAGAAGTCCGCTTCATCTTTCCCCATCTCGATAGTACCAAAAGGGGCTTCATATGAAAGGCGGTTCATTTCGGAAGACATCGGAAAGGCAATTCTCAGTTCCCGTTCCTTTTGTCCGTCCCACTTTAATACCTCAATCTCAATGTCCACCCGGTTGAGAAGCGCGTACAGATGAAAAGACTGCCGCAGCAGGAAGTGCTTGAATTGCGATTCACTGACCGCCGTAGTCCTCACTGGGCCTCGTGAGAGGGTCCACTGGTTGAAGGGATGATTACTGGTCTTATCAAAATTTTCCATCGTCACGTTCTCGACGTCATCCCAAGCTAAACCCGGTGCAGTGAATTGCAAGATCTCGCCACCAAAAAATTTGTCCGTGCGCAGAATCTCTTGTTTGAGCCGCTTATCGTAAAGGCTTTTCAAGCCTCCAGCCCCGAAAACTAATCGCAGGAATTCGTTTTCCAGAATGTCGCCCGAAAGCCGCTCTTCGGACGGCAACGGTGCCGAGGAAGACTCCAGGTAAAAAGTCCGGTATCCTACCGAAGGCACTGCATCGGCGACAAAGAGGACATCCGCCGACTGGGTGTCCGGGCTTTTGGTTAGTTGAAAAGGAACTTCACGTCCGCCCTCGTCACGGAGAATGAAAGATGGCCACCCAGAGGGCTTTTCGAAGTGCATGCGGACAACATCTGTCCGAGTCCATGATACCGGGTTAAACACCACCAGCGGCAATTGATTACTAGCATTCCCATGCCAGAGAACACTCCGTACAGTCTTTGACCCGGCCTCTGCCAGGACCTTGTCAGCAAGCTGCCTGGACTTCTGATAAGATTCCGCATAGACCGCATCCGTCAGAAGGCCGCGGTTCCCACCCCATCCGTGATCAGGCCAACAATTGGCCTGCCAGACTTCATCGAGGGCTTTTTGGGGATACGCATCCCATCCTTCCGCGAGACCGAGGCCTGCCAATAACCGCTCCGCCGTAAGTAAGCGGTTGTGCCCTTGCCGACCTGCCAGGAGCGCCTCTCGATTTGCCGGTTCATCATAATAAACCCAATTCAGCGGCCATTCGCCCTTGACGGTTTCAATGTTGAGGTCATGGGTTGAGACCTCTTCTAAAATCTCTGTGGGTTCGACAAATTTGAGCTTTGGGGGACTGATCTGCTGTTCAGGTTTTCCCGCATAGTGCGAGTTCCATAGAGCAGCAAACTGATTCATCGCTTCGTTTTGCTTATGAACGTACGGAATCAAATCGTTTGGTGGAGGGAGATAGTCACCATTGAAGTCATAAATGAAGATCGGAGGCAAGCGGCGTGGTGCGTAATAGTCTTCCCTTAAGGCCGCCAGGCCAAGCCAACCTTTATTTCTCTTGGGATTCAGCAGCTTTTTGGGATCGGCGTAACGAAATGCAAAAACAAATACGTTGGTACCATCGAGACCCTCCCAGTTATAGAAACCCCAGGGGAAACGTCCTTGAATCACGTATTTAACGCCGGCTTTCCGGAGAATCTGGGGCATCTGGATGGTCATGGATGGAGGATCGGTCTTGAAATAATAAATCGAGTCCGCACCCGGAAAGTTTTTCTTCAGCCAGCGCCGACCTAGATAGAATTGGCGAACTAGTTTCTCAGGGCCCACGTGGACTTCCTGACACTGCACATAACTTGCTCCCCAGGTGAATCGCCTTTCTTTCATGAGTAGGGCCATCTCTTCCCGTTTTTCTGGATGACGTTCCAGAAATTCCCTCAAATAGACAACCGATTCCATTGAGTAGCGAAAATCCGGATTCTCCTTAAGAAGCGCCATAGCAGGAAGAATGAGCTCCGCAGAGCGGTAATCCGCAGTGACCGCCTGCGTATCCAGCCAGCCCAGGTCATTGTGGTTCGTACAAAGAAAATTGAAGGTGCCCTTCTCAAAGTAGGACCGGTATGCAGCGACTTTTAATCGCCGTGTCTTTTGAACAACCTGGCTGATAAATTTGAATTCTAAGATTTCATCTTCAAAGGGTGCGGGGATCCAGATATCATGATTCGTCACGGATTGCGCAGGAATGTTATTGAGAGCCATGGTAGCCAACACCTGACCCAGCCGGGACACTTGCAGCTTCCCGTCGGGGATTTTGCCTCCTGGATTCACAAATTCTAAGGTTGCTCCCTGAACGGGCTTCCCATCGTGAACCTCGTACATTTCGTAAACCGTGAGATCAAAGCCGACAACGTGGGCATACGGGAAGATCCTGATTTTACCCAGGCCCGTGCCGCGCTTTTCCGACTCCTGCCAGACATCCTGTATCAAAATCCGAACCGATTTCGT
This sequence comes from uncultured Acidimicrobiia bacterium, assembly GCA_963810905.1. Taxonomy (GTDB): domain Bacteria; phylum Acidobacteriota; class Terriglobia; order Versatilivoradales; family Versatilivoraceae; genus CAWBAT01. The sequence continues at coordinate 32,309 of CAWEPG010000005.1, forward strand.
TTTTTCTTCCTGCGGGAGAGTGATGATATGAAAGTAAGGGGCCTGGGGGAGTTCTGCATTCCCTTGAGCCCCACTGGAAAGTGAATATGCGATCCGCCTCGGTGTTGCCATGAGGCCACCTCGCATATAAGGATCTAACACAATGTCATAAGGGAGTGGTCGGGGAAGCAGCCAGATTTCGCGCACTGGACGGGCTTCGCCAAAACTAATCTCGATCCATGCTCCATCAGACTCCGTGTCAGTTTCCCAACTTGTCTGAAGAATGTCTCCGAAGACATTATTGGGCTCAAATCCCCAGGGCGGGTTCTCTACAAAAGATGAGGTCTTAACCGATGCGCCTAGCGTATCATCTGCCCAATTTGGGTTTTCTACGCGGGTCTCCTTTTCGCCTTCATCAGCCAGAAGCCTGCTTCCCGTTTGCCAGTGATTGAGGCTCCTCCCCACAGTCCATGAAATCGCGGCGGCTCCGCCGGTTTCCAAAAACTTTCTGCGATCCATCATTGCAGTCCCTCCTCGTAACAATCTTTATTTAACAATACGAAGTCCATAAGAAATCTCAAAGGAACTCCTTGTCACATCCTTTGAATTAATCGCCTGGTGAAGTTAAACTTGCTGCGTGCTACAAAATTAACAAGGGGGATAAGTCAATTATCGAAACCAATGATGCGCTAACCCAACTCTGCATTGTGAGTCGATTTAGCAGCATTTAGAGAAGGGGCCCTTCAGAATATGTGGCGTGGAATTGTATTGTGAACCCGCGCTTAATAGCTCAATCCGCGGTTTCCGCGTCAGATAAGCTGTGCGGTCTGTGCAAGAGGGGAATGAAGGATGGAAATGCACAAACCAACCCATGCTCACCGGAAGTTGGAAAAGCGGACGGGGGCCTGGATTGGTGAAGAACCCAGACATCTTCCGGATGGAAGTTCCGAAAGACGGCACCCATTGGTACACCTTCATCGAAGGCCGATATGCGCTTCAATAAATGTTTTCTCTTATTTGCGAGTCGGAATAAGGGAAAGCCTTCTAAGCAAGTCATTTTCTTTCTTGATGGCGGGAGAGCGCAATAAGGAAAGCAATAACAACTCGAGCAACTCTTGAACCTTCTTGTCGCTGAACTGGATGATGAAGTTCGACAGCCGCAAGAGCCGGATTTGCCTTGCCGAGTAACCCTCCACGTGAAACTTTTGTCCTTTGCGCCCTGTCCCGTAGATAAGATCCGCCACACACCGTCCACTGAGGCTCACTGGACATTGTCCCTGAAAGCGCTTCCGTTCATCATAGCCAAAGAAGTCAACCAAGTTGACTTGCAGGGCCTCGGCAATTTTGTGGAGAGTTGTAAATGAGGGTTCAATGCGGTTGTTCTCAATCCTGGACAAATAAGAGACAGCCAATCCGCTTTTGCGGGAGATCTCGAGTTGTGTCAGATTCCTGGATTGTCGGATTTCACAAATTCGATTGCCTAAGCTCATGAAACTCTCCTGGAATACATGGGGTAGTGGCAAGGCATTCGATCGAAGGCTTGGCCCCTACCTAGATAAGGTGAAGCGGAGAACGCTTTGCTGGAGAGCGCTTCAGGTGAAGTTGGTCAAAATAGGCTAAAGAGATAATGAGCAGGTGATGATGAAACAAGCTCTGTAACGCGATCCAGCTATTTTGCAATTGCTCTTTATCCGGAATAACCTGCACTAACTTGGCCATCAAACACTTTTCATAAAGATGCACGGCATGAAGCATAAGAGAAAAGGGAACCTCCGCGGTCGCTAAATTGCGGCCAGCATCCGTCACCATCTGGTCATATCTATCCAGGCGCTCATCCTCGAAGGCAAAGATCGGTGGTGTTATTCCAAGAGCTTCAATCGGTCCGCGGATCAAGTCGGTGTATCTTCCACCAAACTCCGACACTTTATCGAGCCAGCGTTTTTGCATGTCTGCCAGATGCGGTCTGAGATGCTGGAGAGCTAGAGCGATCGCCTGTTTCTCCCCTTCTGAAAACCCGCTCAAGATATTCTCGCGTGAAATTGGCAAATCTATCGCGCCAAAATCCTGTTTGGCCGGGTCGACCTCCAGGTAGTCGATTTTGGCCGACTCCCAGAGGATTTCAATATGCGGGATGTTGCGACGTGAAGGAGACTTGTCTTCTTCCTTCAGATAAGACATCGGATCCTCTAGTTGGCGGATGATCCGCACAATATCCACGAGTTGTCCAGCCACCAGGTCTTTGATCAACTGCACTCCCAGGGCGGCCGCAAGCCGACCCGTCAGAAAATCCTTCGCTTCATAATGAATGATGTAAATACTGCTGACGAGATCACTTTCTGTCCTCCGTCTTGTCCACCCACGATAGATTCGTCGCGTGCGGTCTGCCAAGTGCTCGAGCTCGAGCAGCACGTGCTCCAGAACATGCGCAAAGTCCGTGCCTTTCCGCATCTCCTTGACGAACCCGCCGTCCTCACCGGCTATACACCGATGCGACATCAGACTCGGGATTAATTGAAGCAGTCTCTCAGTGAAGCTCGGGAGGTCCCTGGTGGTCAGTGAGGCAAGATTCCCAACGTCCACTTCCACTTCATAAATGGAAATGCGGGAGTTGACGATTTGGAGCGTCATGAATGTGTGAGAGTGACGTCTTCTTCCCTGTAAATGAGTGTTGCGCTTTCAATAGACTCGAAAGCGGTTATGTTGAATCCCTACAACCTAGAGACCCGGGGAGTTGAAACTTATTGAGGGGACTAGCTGAGCGCCTCGCAACATCTTCTTTCTCTAAAGGCTGCGGATTAAAGAGTATCCTTCCGAATCTTCTCAGCCAAAACGGCGAGATAGTCCTTGATCAGCAAACGGGCATCCTCAATGTCGAATGGCTTTCCTTTCACTCTCTCCAGAGTCTTGGTGATCATTGGATCAGACCACAGGTAGGGATTGTTCAAAAGGCCGATGACCGACTCCTTGGTGTGATCAAACACCGGTTTGAAATACTCAGGGATTGTAACCATGATCTCTTCCTCCTGTTTCTAAAACGCTGCCAGGGAAGAAGACGTCATCCAAATTCATTAATGACTATTCCGATCCAACTTAAACTTTCTGTCAAGGAAAATTGTATTCTTTTAGACTATTGACACATGTGTAAATACTCAATCTCAGGCTGTCCCTTCCCGCTACTGAGGCATTACGGTGTTTACCCCCTTTTTTCTTGCCTTATGGGCTCAATCCGTTCTAAGTATTCAGGGTCCTTCTGAAAAATATCTTTATGGAGACTTAGACGATGAAACGATCCAAAAGAACAGGGAACAACCGGCTGCCTTTTGCCTTCGGCTTTGCATGGCGGCATTGGCGCTACGTTACAGCCTCGAGCCTAGGCGCAATTTCTTTGGCTATTCTTTTAACTTCGATCGTCCCCCTAGCTACTAATGCCGGGACAGGGAAGAAGAAGCCCAAGCTAGAACCTGGGTTCACGTCTCTTTTTAACGGGAAAGATCTCAAGGGATGGCACAAGAATCCTGCCAAAATCCATCATGGAACCGGAGGGCTCTGGACAGTTGAAGATGGTGCGATTCTCGGGCAACAGGATCCTCCAGGCAGCGGAAACGGAGGAATACTGCTAACGGACAAAAAGTTTGGAAACTTCGAAGTTATCTTTGAGGTCAACCCAACGTGGGGAATGGACTCCGGTTTTTTTCTACGCAGCACTGAGCAGGGCCAATGCTACCAAATCATGGTGGATTACTACGCAAACGGAAACGTGGGAGAGATTTACCGTGAAAGACTCGACGGGATGACCAACCGCACATTCATGCTCGAAGGGGTCTTTGCTGATGAATTGAAGAAAACCCTGATTGGCGTGAACGCGATCCCAGCTCCTAAGAACGACAAAGGTCAGGGTGGACCTCCTTTTTTCAAGCTCGAGGATTGGCCTCGCATTTGGATGGTCAATGAATGGAACACAGTTCGGGCTCGGGTCGAAGGGAACCCGCCAAACATCGTTACATATATTAACGGGACACTAATCACTAAGTATACGAGCGAAAAGAAGTTTGAAGGGATCCTGGAAGACCGTGGCTACCTGGCGTTACAAGTTCACGGGGGAGAACCCGGCAAGAAGCAGGTTCGTTATCGGAATATTCAGATCAAGGAACTATAAATTTCTGAAAGCGTGGGCATCCTCCCCGCCGCGGCCTCCAGGACGCGTGTGTGCCTCAAGAGTTATTTTAAATTCCAACCAGATCCCGATTCGTTTCGTGGTCCAATTTTTCTGGTTTCAATTGGAACAAAACCGAGCTTGAATGCCGGAGAATCCTTTTTCAATCGATAATCATCTTTGACCAGATCAACGAAGAGCGGGTCACCGATTACAGAATCCCTGTCATAACCTTGCTTTTGCCATACAGGCAGAGTGGAGGTCTTCAATAGGTTTGCCACGTCACGCGTGTATTGAATCAGGTATTGCCCACTTCCTTTCTGAAAATAGAGATTTTCTTTGGATTTCAGCAACGTGCGATCAGTCCAACCGGAATCGAGAGTATAGAGAATTGCGGAAGGATCGTTCTGAAAGAAGATGTTGTGCACGAGATAGTTTCCCGTCATGAATCCCTCCATCGCCTTGTAAAAACCCTTTCCTTGGACAAGCGTTACTAAGTCCTGAAAGCGCACGTTGGTCCGGCAATCTACAAAAACATTATTTTCAATGAAATTATTTTTTTCCGCATGCACGAGAACGCCGGTTTGGGCACGCGCGATGATGTTCCCGTAAATCAATAAATCGCACTGCTGAATCCCGATTCTTTTCCCACCTTCCCGTTTGCTGCCTGGAAGCTGAAGGTGTCGAGGACCATGTTGTACCGGATGATATGCCCATCTCTTTCAGCGTCTTTCTCGGCGATTTCCTCCATCCACATATTGATGGCGGCAGTATCCGCAATTTCCTGGCAAGCATGACGAATCAGGTTGTATTCCACGATGTTCCGCCCTGATGGGTTGTTCCCCAGGTTGACCGCATGATGGGGAACGAATTCAATTCGGTTATGACTGATGATGTTTCCGTCGCTCATCCCGGCGAAAACTCCGGCCACATATTTGTTCAACACCCCAACATGGTGAATGTAATTATCAGAAATTTCATTAAACAGCGGATGCATCAATTTTGAGCCAAGCAGGCAGACGCCATTGGCACCAGGGGAACTAATCTCATTCTCTCGGACCACATTGCGATAGTTGTGGGCCTCCAGGTAAATGGCATTGCATCCGACCGCGTCAAAATGGTTGTGCTGAATCGTACAATTCTCGGCTCCCTTCATGTGGAGGGCATCGCCGCCATACTGAAGGCCCGGTCGAGGAAACATCGGCCCTGCGCCTTCAACTCCCTCATGATGATAGTTGTCACCATCTTTCGTCTCAGTGAGATGTGAATCCGGAGAATTGCAGCCATGAAGTCCCTAGAATATCTACCAGACAATCCAAGGCCGGCAGCACGATTTCGTCCGAGGTATTCAGACTTCCGGCAGGAGGCCAGAAATAGAGCATCCCATCCTCCGAGTCCAGGCACCATTCTCCAGGTTGGTCCAGCTCTTCCAATAGATTTTCCAGGTAGAAAGCGTTACCGGGGGAAAACGGAACTGGGAGGTAATACCATGGCGCCAGGTCAAACTGCATCCCTGGACGGACGAGGGTAATCGAATCGTCATGTTCATTGACCGACTGAATCGGCACGGTACTCCTCCAGGAACCCCACCCACCTTGGTAGAAAACTACTTCCCCTTCAGTTGGCTTAGCCCAGTGATGCAGGAAACTGCCTGACTTATATCTGAATACAGTACTGCTCTCTTTTTCAGCGGGTCCTTCGACGAAGGCCCAGCCTTCATACATGGGGTCACTTGGGTCTAGGTTGGGAGTCCTCGCCCGGATCTGCCGTTGGCCATTCAAGAAGAGTTGCCGAGACTTCCATTTTCCACCTCTCGCGTCTGGCACCGATGCCTGAATAATTTTCCCCTGGTATGACCTCCAGCCCGTGACTTTTCGTGCTCCGCTCAGAATTGGCTTCTCCCCTGGATAAGCTTGATAATGAGATCGGGAACTCGCTGGTCCCCGAATCTTGGGCGGTAAATACGATTGTGTGGTCCTGGAAATATTTGCCGCCTCGGACCAATACGGTCGCAGATTCCTTGAGCCCTTCTTCCAATTTCAGTTTCCGGATGACGTCCCGGGCTCTTTCCAGGGTGGCAAAAGGACCATCACTATTGGCTGCATCCGGCACTGCAAGTGTTCCGGACCAGCGGTCATTACCGCTCGGCGAGACGTACCATGTCAATGCTAAAGCTGGCTTGGTTTTTGCAGCGAGAAAACTGAGAATACAGAAAAAGGGGATTATGAATTTGTAAACGAGTCTCTTTTGATTCAACACGAACCTCCAAAGAAAGTCGCACACAGTCTTATTGGTAGGCTATTTGATTTGCTTATAAATCAAAATCGCCGCCGCTGGTTTTTCCTTCAGCCTCACTAGCAAGCCACTTTCCATAAGCTCCTGGCCGGTCATTTCGAAAGGGGTGGTCTCATCTAGGTTCGTGATCGCGTACCGTGCCGCAGATTCCAGTCCACGAAGTTTGAATCGAGCTGACTCATACGGGCTTGCGGGTCGCCGGAAAGCCTGCACCATTCCTTCTCCCCGGTGGAAGTCGTCGAATTGCCAAGCTATCCAATCTTCCGTTGAAGTGCTGTAGCTCGTGATTGGATAGAAATCGCCTTCATAAAATTCAGAAACTTGCCGCCACTGGGAAATAAAGCGGCGAAGTTGTGACGGATCCACCTCCTGGCGACTTGGATCCCATGCCGTCACGATCGCAGGGGCCATCTGGCTACGAAATGTATAGGCATCAAACGAATTAATCCCGGTTCCAAAGTACGGGATCCACAGCGCGATGCCATAAGTGAGTTGTTGCATGCCGGCTGGTTCATAGGCGTAGTCACTTCGCCAGAGCGGCACAGCTCTTCGCAAGGTCTCAAGATCATTGCGCCGTCCGCCCGAAGCACAGGTATCAATGAGAAGATTCGGGTGGCGGCGGCGCAGTTCATCCCAATAGTCCAGGTACCCCGTGACATGTTTGATTTCTGTGATGCCTTGCCGGTCTTCAGCATCGTTCTCCTGCCAATATGGAAGGGGATCAAAGTTGAAATCCTGCCGATAAAGATCGATCCCTTGTTCAATGATCAATTTGTCAACGTGATTCACCAGCCACTTCCAGGCCTCAGGATTACCCAAATTCAAGAGTCTGTTTCCACCGCTTCGTCCAAGCAGCCACTCCGGATGTGTTTCAAAAATCCAGGTACCCGGTGTTACCCGCTCCGGCTCAAACCATACGATGATCTTTATTCCTTTTTCGTGGGCATGTGCAGTGATGGGTTGGAATCCACGCGGAAATCGCCTCGGATCCAACTCCCAGGTGCCGACGTTCCACCACGCGTCTTTGAACGAATACCATCCGGCATCCATCCACCAATAATCGATATTCAATCCTGCCGCGAGGTAACGATCGATGAAAGCGATCTGATTCTGTTCCGAGGCCCCTTGCATCTCAATGTCCTGGCGGCCACTGCTTGCTGCCCATTGCGGCGGTGGCAATTTTCCACCAGGGCGAGGCAGATTATGAGCGTTCATCCATCGTCGCCAAATGTTCTGCCCGTTAATCCAGTCGCCCTTCCAGAACAGCAAGGCCACCAGGGGACTGCGAACCTCCTCACCGGGCAGTAACTTGAAATGAGTCAACTCTTGACCGGCCCTCACTCGCAAGCCAGTCCCTTCGTCCCGCGTAAATTGTGCAGCCCACTGCCCCGGCCATCCCAAGCCGATGATCACTCCTTGGCCTGACCATTGCAGATTAAAGTAGCAGAGGTCGCTGTTCGTTGGTCGCCCTCCAGCTGCGCTAATCCGTTTTTCGGCTTTCTGTTCAAGTTTGGTTTCCAAGGGTTGGTAGTCCGTCGGGGAATTGGGTGTTCCACGACTGTGGTGTAATACAAATTCCTCATTCATATCCCGCTCAATTCGGGAATCCAGCGCTAAAATGTTCTCAAGTAAAGGGGTCGTGGACGCACTGTTATTTTTGAAATAGACTGTCCATTCAACCACGGGGAAGTCTTCATAAGCGATTCCTACGCAGCGAACGACTAAGCCGGTCTTCGGATCCGTATAGGTGAGTGTATGTTCAACACGGAAGTTGTCCAGATGACGCACACTTCTTTTGAGTTCCCAGATTTTCAGCAGCTCTGTCGAAGGTTGGCCCTCGTATCGAAACGAGAAAGGAACTTGAGAAGTAAAAGGCTCTGGAAGGGGCGACACAGGAAGGTCCTTAAGTTTGATGGTGTTCCCGTTTGTAAGAACGACCTGCGCTTCAGCCCAATCCGCTTGGTTGAAGTCATTTCCAAAGACAATGCCATCGCCCGCATCCGTCAGCCGGAGCGCAAATTCAGTAGCCCCGCTAAGATCAACCTGAACAGGGACTCCCGCTACCCCCTCCCGAAGAACGGGGGTCCGGAACTTCTCTTCTCCGCCTACTTCAACCGATGCGATCAGGCTGCCTCGACCTTCGTTGGCGTAATAACCGACATCATTGCTGTCGAGCCCAACGACGGCATGAAACGCTTTGCCCGCGCTCGGTAAGTGTACGTCCACTTTGCCTATGGAAGGACAATGTAGCCCGTGCGAGTAGACTTTGTCCCTGATGCGAAGTGGGTGGCCTGCAATACTGTCACGTTGAACCGAACCGCTCTTCAAATAAACAGTCAAATAGGCCTGGGCTGGCTCGGGTTCTGGTTGTCCTGAGAATTTCGCGGCTACCCATCTCTTAGCGGTAGACATTTCGTCCTTACTGGGAGACCTCGCATAGGCAAAGAAAGCATTAAGACTTACAAATACAAAAATGTAAAACAGAAGCAATAGTGAACACAACGTCGCTCGGCTTCTCAGGAGTCTAATCCCTAGGGTTAGACCTGAAGCCATGCCTTGCGGACAGTACGGAGTTCTTTCGTGCGAGATCATTTTTTCACAGCCTCACAGTGAACTTCTAAGATCTCCACCTTGCTGTTAGCCGGCAGAGTTACCATGATGCCTCGCCGGAGATCAGAACCGGAGTATGTGACCGAAGGCCGGCTTGTCAAGATGGATCGAAAACGGAACTTGCCGTCCGGATAAGCAGGGAGCTTCAATGCCACATGGTTTATCCCAGAGTCGTTCTTAAATAGTGCAAATAGTCCTTCGCCCCGCCTGCTCAGCCGCGCAAAACCATCCCAGGCCACGGGGGAAGGCTGACGCCATTCACCTAGAGGCCAAAAACTCTCCCACAGTGGAACGTTGCTACGGAGCTTTTTGAACCAGAGGATTTTCTGGTTGTACCACTCCACTAACTCGGGCGAGAGCTTCCTTAGATCACCTAGGAAGACAGGGCCTGAGCCAATCAATGTGGCGAAATGTTCTTCTGGCGTAGGCGTCGTCGCGCGCAGGTTGCCGATAAGCATGGTTTCTACCGGAATCGATAGAGCACGGTGGTACAGCAATGTGCGTGCCTGTCGTGGACCCGAGGATGTTTCCGAAGCGTCCGTAACGTTGCTCAACCAATCGAGATCCCCCGCTGCGAGAAGACCATAGTCAATGACGTGTTTTTGACCCCACAATTCAAATGTTAGATCCAGCAGAACCTCGGGGTGTTCGCGGTAAATGGCGTCGGTGACGTACTGGATGCCCTCATAGATCCGGCCAAGCGACTCGGCCCAGGTCTGGTGATCGTGTCCCTTGGCGTAGCACCCGGGTTCGAGGCCGTAAGCATTGAAGACGGTGGTCAAATCGACCTTGACATAATCCAGGCGGTGATTAGCGATCAGCGTATTGATGCGTCGTGCCGCGGCCTCCCTGTATCCGGAACCAAGGCACATGACCACAAAGTTATCGCTGGGAAACTCTTGCGCTTTCTCGTTTCCATGGGCGTCTCGAATGACCCATTCCGGATGATCACGATAATCGCTTCCCAGCTTACTCGTGACCGCCAGCGGAACCCACATCCCCAGGCGCATGCCACTCTTCTCTAGCCGGGTCTCAATCTCCCCCATCCCGCCTGGAAATTTCTTGGGGCTGATCTGACCATTTTCATAGGTATCGCTCCAGCCCGTGTCCAGCGCAAAAACGTCAAAACCCATGCGGGATGCAATGGGGATCAATTCACGAACAATGGCTTCATTGTAATCCTGAAAAAAAGGCTCCCACGTGTTGTATATCCAGCGCGGACGATAGGTCGAGCCTTTCTTCGTTAAAATCTGCGAAGTGTAATACGGTACAACCCAACGCGGGTCGGAGAAACCGTGTCCTTCTTGAAACAATGCAATTCCACTCTTGGCGCTCGTGAAGGTTTCACCCGGCTGGATTGTGCGTTCAAAAGGGAAAATATCGGTATCATACAGGACGCGGATGCCCTCGGCCCAACCGTTTGTTTCCGTGCGCTTCATCCAGCCCGGAGCCTCATTCATCACCAGGAACCCTTCGCGTGTCCGAGGATTAACGACAACAATCGCCGGGTCTTCAGCCCGCCCGGTGAAAAAGCTCTCGCGCGGCATGATACCGTAGTAGGCGGAGAGGAGTTGCTCGCTCGGCAAAGCGGCTTCCAGCGGAACGGCTTCAAAAGCACAGTTCGAGAGAGACACCGATCGTTCTCCACGGTTTGTCACGGCAATCCATTTGCGGATGACCGGATGGCCGGGATAAACCGCGTAAAAAACCGAAACTTCAAGTGGTTTCGGCCTCGCCAACAATTTTACTTCGAGCACTGTCCCATCTCCTTCGATTTTGCGAGGTGATTCCGCGCGGAGCAGGTTAAAAACGGGGCTTGCTCCGGTATATAATTGGCCGTCCACCTGAAAAGAGAATTCAGCGGCGAACAGGTAACGGTTGGGTGTCTCCTGGGTGGGGGTCTTCAGGAACTGAGTCCCTGTTACTTTCTGCAACCAACTTGTTGTTTCAAGACCGTGCTCATTTGAAAAGCGCAATTTGCGCTCCACGAGTGCGTTCCCGATCGACCAGTTCCTGCCGTCCATTTCGGACCGAATGTAGACCGCATCCATTTCGGCGGGGCGTGGCGCTGTGATCGCGTCACTGGTCCAGACGAGAATTGAGAAGAAAGCGCATGCAATCGTAAACAATGGAAATGCCCACATGGATGAGAAGCTCCGCACTCGATCGAACGGACCTTTCAGAGTGATCCCGTAGGTATGAACTACTTGGGTGTGTTATTCGGAATACACCGTGCGCTGATAGCTGTACAGCCGGGAAACGATCCGGATTAGATGAGTCGCGACCGTATAGAATCCCGCAGGGAGGATTTCAGAATTCCTGCGTCATCTTTTCTCGCACCTCCTCTTGCATGTTCTGCATTCAGTGCTTCAGGTTTTTCTGGCGACTGCAGATTTGTCATGGCCGGCTTTTCCATCGTGGCCCATATTGTGGCAAAGATGATGTAGGAAATAGAGCCCAGCAAAAATAACAGTTTGTAGTTCGCCATGCTCGTCTTTCCCAGGAAGACCAGCACTGCCGAGGCAAGACAAAAGATCAGGCTGGCAATTGAAATGAGTAAGCAGGTGAGTTTCAACACAGTGTTGGATCCTTTCTTCATGAGAGCGCTGAATTGAGGTTTGAAATGCGTTTTCGCTTGAGCACCATTTCGATAGCAATATAGGAACCAAGCGCTATCACATAGCCGGGAAGCCAACGAAAGAACAAATGCAGCGGCATTAGGGCACAAGCCACCAAAGTCCCAACCCACACCAGGAGCGCAGACCAGCGAATCGAGAATCCGTACTTTTCTGCGACATATTGTTCCAGCCCAAGTTTGGGGAAAATCCAGTGCTCTGCAAAAACAATAGCGCCCACAGGCATGAGCACCAAACCGTAAAGAGCGACAAAGTCCAATAGCTTCAAAAAAAAGACCGGGAAACAGGCCAGGATTGTGGTGATGAGACCGGCAAGCAATGTGACTTTCCAGCGTTCCCAACTTGGGATGATACACTGGAAGGCCATCCCTGCACGGTAAAGAGTCGGATTAGCTGTTGTCCACCCTGCGAGGAGGACTGCGGCGGCTCCGGATATCCCTAGAGCCTCGACTGCCATCAGGCCAGGATTCATTTCACGGTTTACAGCCACAACTAGTACACCCGAACAAATCCAGGCTAAATAGTGTCCCAGATACATTCCAAATGCCGAATAGAGTCCGTAGGACCAATGCCTGGCAAACCGGAATAATGCCAAATCAGAGAGGCCCACATGCATGGCGAGATTGCAGAACCAGGCAAAAAACAAGACATGCCATAGTCCAAATTTCTCCTGGCCCACCGTCGGCACCCCAGTCCAGATTTTTGTTTGCGCGATCTGCCACAGGTTGTCCAGATTGGGATGAACGCCCAGCCTCGGTAAGGTTGCGATGGCGCCAGCCGCAAAGGCTACGAAGATCCATGGTGAACAGACCCCTCCAAACCGGCTCAGTGTTTTGAAACCCAGGATGGCCAGAAGGGTGAAGGCCATTCCGATGACGAAGGCAGTGAGGATCCATGCCACACTATGCGGTAAAACATCATCAAGAGCCGGAGCGGGAATCCCCAAACTGATTCCGACTGCCGTAGCCGAAACAGAAATCATCGCTCCGGCAAGAATACAGAACAAGACTCCATTGGCAATGTTGTAGATCAGAGTCAGCCCCGGACCGGCAATCCTCCGGAGGTACCAATACAAGGTGAGGCGAGTGTCCGTCGCAATGGGAGCGCAGATAAAAGTCCAAGACAAGACTGCCAGGAGATTCCCAAGGAATAATCCCAAGAACAAGTCGGTAGCTTTGACACCGTGCAAAACGAAATAGGCTCCAATCACAAACTCCGTACCGGCCACGTGTTCTCCTGCCAGCAGTCCAGCGTAATATCGTCCCGGTTGAAACTTTTCGGGCGGGATTGGTTCCCTCTCGTATTCATAGAGATGGTCCATCGTGTTTGCGAGCTTGGTGATTGCCCTGGCCATTTTTCTCCTTTCTCTTCGAGGTATCCTGGAGCCGTGAGATCAATCGACAGAAGCTTCAGCTTCTTACCCTGTCCTTACACACGTCAGCCATATTTGAGGATTGAGTGGAGATTGGAGGTCTTCCAAACCTGAGTTCCGCAATACGTTTTCGGCAGTCAGGATCCATCAGAGGGAGTATTCTCCTCTTCGGGACAGAGTACAGATAATCTTTAGAGGAACTATACTCGCTCTGCGAGTTCCGAGTCAAAATAAGTGGCAGACTGTTCTTACTTTTCAATCCACACCATTTTTTGATAGCGTGTCAGTATAGGGGTGAGCAGGAATTTCCCTTCTTCCCCGGTGGAGAGGAGAACTTAAGTTCTCCGGAGAATTATCGATTGCTGACCGGGTCCCTTGATGCTATGTGATTCTTTTGCGCCCGGAGCCGGCCTAAGACAGGAACGGACTACTCAACAAACTTTGCAGCCGGGTCGCCCGACCCAATCGGATTCACTCCCTTCAACCACCAAGTGAGGCTGAGGTCTTATGAATGCCTCAAACTGATCCATCAGTAATATAAAATCGAATTTCGTCTCCTCCAGAGATTATAGCGAAGGTACCCTCCGGTCGAGAAAAAGGACCTCTTCAAAAGGAGGCATTCTCATGACATTCATCTACAACCGAAGATGGTTTCTGAGGAACTCTACTTTGTGGGCTATGGCGGCCCCCGCTCTTCCTGGTCTGAGTAGTCCAAACCCTTTGATTCAAACTGAGAAAGTTGGAGGTGAGCAAGCAGGGATGCTCGAGCGCGCATTCCTGGATCCGCCGGAAGCCGCCTGGCCGTGGGTTTACTGGGTCATCACCGATGGGACCCTCACCCGAGAAGGCATCACGGCAGACCTCGAAGCAATGCGCAGGGTGGGTATTCGCGGAGTCTTGTATTTGGAAGTGGATCTGTTTGTGCCGAAGGGGCCGGTGCGTTTTTTGAGCCCCCAATGGCGGGAGTTGATCCAGCATACCGTGAAGGAAGCCACACGGCTCGGCATCACGCTCAGCATGAACAACGACGGAGGGTATACGGGTAGCGGCGGTCCTTGGATAACCCCGGAATTATCGATGCAGGTCATGGTCTGGAGTGAGACGACTCTAATGGGTCCCAAACGCTTCTCCGGAGTACTGACACAACCAAAAGCTGTCCAAAACTACTATAAGGACATTGTCGTATTGGCTTTCCCCACACCCCAGGCGGAAGGCGAGCGAATGGCCGCACGATCTCCCAAACTGACCTATGGACTCGACCGGAAGAGCTTTAACGCTAACGGGCTAATCAGCGGCGACCCCGCCGCCGTGACTCTATTGCCTCCGGTTGAAGAAGGACAGTCGCAGGTCCTGAACATTGACTTTCCTGAACCGTTCACTGCCCAAGCCCTGACCATCGCTCTGGATCCTTGGAACTCAGAAATCACCGGGGAGCTGGAGGCTTCAGAGGATGGCCAGCACTTCAAGAAAATTCGCCCATTCAGGTTACGTTGGCCCCGTTCATCGGTTAATTTCCCCGAGGTAACCTCTCGCTATTACCGCATTGTCATGAAAGGTCCCTCGGAAGAAGTCGACTGGCTTTTCCGAACATTTGCAAAGGGGTTTCCGCTCAACGAAGTCGAGCTTCATTCTGACTTACGCCTTGAAGATATACCTGGGAAAGCAGCCTACATGCGCCAAGAGGTATTTTCCGGAGAGCCCGCGATAACGGCCGAGAAGGCTGTCCAGCGAGATCAAATTCTGGATCTGAGCAGCAAGATGGACGGAGCGGGCCGCTTCAATTGGGAGGTCCCAGCCGGCAATTGGACTGTGCTTCGAATCGGGCATACCTCCACGGGAAAAATGAACCACCCGGCGCCACAGGAAAGCCTCGGCCTGGAATGCGATAAGCTCAGTAAGAAAGCCATTGAAGTCCACTTCGACGGGTTGATGGGCAAACTGCTGGAGGATCAGGCGGCCATCCACGGAACAGCCTTGAAAATGACACATATCGATAGTTGGGAGACCGGCACCCAGAACTGGACACCGGGGTTCCGGGAAGAATTCCTAAAGAGGTGCGGGTATGATCCACTCCCGTATTTGCCTGTTCTCACGGGTCGAGCAGTCGGAAGCCGGGAGATATCAGAACGTTTCCTGTGGGACCTACGACATACAATTGCCAATCTCCTACTGGAGAATTACGCCGGGCATCTGAGGGAGCTTAGCCACCAACATGGGTTGACTCTGTCCATCGAAGCCTACGGAGGAGGGCCGTTCGACGACGTTGCTTATGCCGGTTACGCCGACTTGCCGATGTGTGAATTCTGGTCTGGAAAGCCCTTCTGGTGGGATCTGTTGATGGGCTGGTGCAAGGCCATGGCATCGGCTGCACATATTTCCGGACAGTCGATTGTCGCGGCAGAGTCGTATACCGCCGAACCCGAAAGTGCGAAGTGGCAAGCTCACCCATACCGGATGAAGCCGCTCGGAGACATGGCTTTTACACTGGGCGTCAACCGCTTTGTCTTTCACCGCTATTGCATGCAACCGTGGACTGACCGATTACCCGGGATGACGTTTGGACCGTTTGGGGTTCATTACGAACGGACCAACACTTGGTGGGAGCTGTCCCGTCCGTGGCATACCTATCTTGCGCGATGCCAATCCCTATTGCAGAGCGGACAGTTTGTTGCCGATGTGGCCTATCTCGGCAGTGAAAATTCGCCGACTTCGTTTCCAAGTCGAGAGGCAATGGATCCCCCCATCCCATCCGGTTATGACTTTGACGATATACCTCCTGTTGTCTTGTTGAAACAGATGACATGGAGCGGTGGTCAATTCCTTCTGCCGAGCGGGATGAGCTACAGAATACTCGTTCTGCCTCCAGGACGTACGATGACGCCGGCTCTGCTCGGAAAGATTCAGGAACTGGTACGGGTGGGGGCAACAGTCGTCGGACCGCGTCCGGCAAATTCTCCAAGCCTGACCAACTATCCACACTGTGACGCCGAAGTCCAACAAATGGCCGCAGAGTTGTGGGGCGACTGCGATGGCGTGAGCATCACCGAAAACCGGTACGGCAAAGGCAAAATCGTGTGGGGAAAACCTCTTGCAGAAGTGCTGTCGGGATTGAGTGTGCAACCCGACTTTTCAGCTCTCGAAGTGAAAGTGGGAGAGGAAATTCGCACGATTCATCGCCATAAAGATGGCAACGACCTTTATTTCGTTGCCAGTGGACTTCCAGAAGCCAGGAGATTTCTGTGCTCCTTCCGTGTCAAAGGGAAGCGCCCGGAGTTGTGGTGGCCGGATACGGGGCGGATGGAACCGGTTATAGCTTTCGACGAACGCAATGGGAGCACGCTCGTCCCACTCTCACTCGATCCCTATGGATCTGTGTTTGTCGTTTTTCGAAAGGACAGAGAGCCTCTGCTTGAGCGGGTGATTTCTGTACGGCGAAACGGGGTAGAGTTGTCAGGCCTTGCTCCCACGCCTGCACCGGAAATTCAGCTCCGTCATGAACCCATCTCCATTAGCGTGAACCCCGCCGATGCGGCGGGATTTTTGATAGAAGTGGCAAATCCTGGGAATTACGAGCTGAAGACCTTTGCAGGTCGTAGGCTTAGAGCTGAAGTTCAGGCACTGCCTAATCCAATCGCGATCGATGGGCCTTGGGAATTACAATTCCCTCCAGGTTGGGGTGCGCCGGAACGTGTGACCTTGGAGCAACTCATTTCCTGGACAGATCACCCAGATCCCGGAGTGAAATATTTCTCTGGGACAGCAGTTTACCGGAGGCAGTTTAATCTGCCTCCAACTAGGCTCGATCGGCAGCGCCGCTACGATCTGGATTTAGGACGTGTGTTCGTCATTGCACAAGTGAGCCTGAACGGTCGCGAGCTTGGCACTTTGTGGAAGCCGCCTTTCCTGGTGGATATCACAGATCACCTTCAGGGGGGCGTCAATGAGTTGGTCGTGAGCGTCGTCAACCTGTGGCCAAACCGGTTGATTGGCGATGAACAACTGCCGGAAGATTCCGAGTGGATACCCCCTTCGACTCCCAAGAACCTAACCCCACGTAATTATGGCGCAGTGCTGGCGGCCTGGCCAAAATGGTTTCTGGAACACAAACCCAGTCCCACAGGGCGGGTGACCTTTACGACCTGGAAACATTGGACCAAGGACGATCCACTCCTAGAATCTGGCCTGCTCGGCCCCGTCGTCATCCGACCTAAAGTCGTCGTGCCGATTTCGTAGAGATAATGAAACGGAGAATGCCGAGTGGCGAAGGCATGCGCTGTTTGCATGTCTTCGATGAGAGTATCCAGGTAGCCACGGAGAATGCTTTCATCTCCGAGGGTGTTTACGATTGCAGCTTTCGGATTGTGGATTGTGGATTCATAAAAGAATCTGGTAGCCACAACGCGTCGGGTGGCGAAGGCATGCGCTGTTTGCATGTCTTCGATGAGAGTATCCAGGTAGCCACGGAGAATGCTTTCATCTCCGAGGGTGTTTACGATTGCAGCTTTCGGATTGTGGATTGGCGATTTAAATCAGTTATCCTTCATTCGTAACTTCGACCCTTTTTGCTCCACCCACTGGTTGAATTCCCCGATCATCTGCTTTGTCCACTTGCCGTCAATTTCTCCCGGTTTGTACTTCCCTTCTCGCAGCATCATGTGCCCCCACTCATCGACCAGGTGAGTCATTTGGGCCTCGTTGGCCACTTCGCCCGCGAGCTGGGGTGGGATAAAGACCAGACCTTCGACGTCACTCAGGACGATATCACCGGGCATTACGGTCACCTGGCCAATTCGAATGGGCACATTCATACCAACCAGGGTTACGTCGCGCAAAGAGGAGGGGTCTGCAGCTCGCACAAAGACCCGCATGCCATTAATCTTAGAAATGCCTGTCTCATCACGCACAGCGCCATCCACAACAAGCCCCGTCTTGCTCCTGGCAAAAATCGAGGTTGCGAGGTTATCCCCCGCATATGTACCGTCTTTAATTTTGCCAAAGAGATCCACCACTAGTACGTCACCAGGCTGAAGGGTATTGATGGGCCACGAATTCTGCGCCCCATTGCGTCCCTCTTGTTTGCCATGGTCATTGATCACCCCATTCAGGTCCGGCCGCAATGGCATGAAGACAGCGGTCACGACGCGGCCGACCAGGCGCTCCCCCGGATTGATGACATGCCAGCCACGTTCAAACTGATACTTGAAGTCGTGTGATTGAAGCGTCCCCCAGGCCTCCTCAGCATCCACGGATTTCAGCATCTCGAGAATCGAGTCCGGAACCTTCGGACGGCCATCCGGAAAACGCTCGCCCTGCCATTCACGGGTCAGTTCAATCCGTTGCTCCTTCGAAAACATGCCCAACTGTGCATAGATGGGACCCACTAAAATCAAAACTAGTACTAGGGAAAAAGCACACCGCTGCAGATTCTTCATATGATTTCTCCAAGATTGAAATAGGGGGACGGTGAAGGAAAGCCTTAAATTTGGGCCATTTAGATTATCAAGGTAATTTCAATTTAATGTTAATTTTGGCGTTTAAAACCTAAAGTAACACATAAAAATATTCTCCTCGTTTCGGCTTCGCATCTCACGCCACCCTTTCATCCGAAAAAAAGATGGTCCTAGAGTCAGGCGGATGAGAAGTTGGTCACTCTTCAACTCAATCGTCAATAATATACACCGGAACCGCACGATTTTGGTAATTAGCGTTTCAGCCCTCGATTTGTCGATCAAGCCATCACTTCTTTGATGGAGTTGAAGCCCCAAATTACGATGTGATATGAGAGTTCACCTATTCGGCGTTGTGGTACTCTGAAACTGCGAGATGGTGGAGGGACTGATTCAATATGAAATGGTATGCCGGGCAGAATTTACCGAAGACCCATGCACGCCCCACTTTTTCCGAAGCATGGTTTCACCGCCACTATGGCATGACGTTCGGTAAAAGGTACTGCGGCGATCCAATTTTTCGCACCAAACAGGACCAGGAGGCTATTTGCTGGCTCTATGACCGATTTGGCCATGCTGGCATAGGCCAAAAAGGCCCTGCTCCACGACCCCATCTGGAAGTTTGCGGACACCGCTTGATGTCGGCCTTATTCGGGTG
Organism: uncultured Acidimicrobiia bacterium; assembly: GCA_963810905.1. Lineage (GTDB taxonomy): Bacteria > Acidobacteriota > Terriglobia > Versatilivoradales > Versatilivoraceae > CAWBAT01. The sequence goes on from CAWEPG010000005.1 coordinate 51,459, forward strand.
CGAGATTTTTTTCCAAGACGACCAAGCCCCGTCCTGCCGGCATCTATCCATAAACTCAGCCGCCGACATTGCCGCGATCCCTAAGCCTGACCTGGCATCGAACCGCTGGGCAGAGGAGTTTTGCAATCAAGGGAAAATCCTTTTGGACCGCTATGGAGTTGTGGACGCAACCATTAATCATGGGGGTCCGATTAACGTGGCATTGAGCGTCCTCGGCAGCGAGGCGCTCGCATACCTGGTGGAGGCGCCGGAAGTCATGGGCAGATTTCTGGAGATAATCTCGGATTTCATTATCGAGTGTTACGACAAGTTGACGGTTCAATTTAACCCAGAGATGGGAAGAGCCCGCAACATGTTTGCTGGTAACTGTCCGGTGATGATGCTTAGCCCCCGCACCTACAGGGAGACCGTCTTGCCGGCGGATCTGCATTTCCGCAAGCAAGTCCAGAAATTTGGTTTACACCACTGCGGCCGCATGGACCTGTATTTGGAAGAGTACAAGAAACTTCGACCAATTGAGTTTATTGAGGTTGGCTGGGGCAGTAACGTTGCTGCCGTTCGCAACGCATTCCCAGACGTTACACTGGATCTCATGATCAATGTCTACGACCTGCAAAACATGTCGCGCACAATGCTGCGTGAGACTGTTTCAATCATGGTCCAACAAGCGGCGCCCATTTCAGCTATTCGAGATATCTGGGTTGCAGACATCGGCCCAGACGTTTCAGATGAAAAGGTTTTGGATTTCATCGAAGCGGTAGATTCGGCAATATTGTCTGCACAGAATTGATGGCTTATTTGAACTGTGGCTTTAAGTGGCGTCGGACAACCCCGCCAAGTGGCGAAGACATGCGCGGTTTGGGCGTCTTCGAAGTGCTCGTAGCGCAAAGTCGATTCTGAATTCTGCGGCCTTTTCTTGAACACAAGCCACAGATCTGGAAGGCCGCTCTGCGCTACAGTCTTTCTTGGCAAAACCAGAGCGGGGGGACCTGTTAATAATTGTCAGTCCACGCTTAACCCATTAAACGAAAACTCCTGAAAAGCCGATAGAAAGGTCATTAGTTTTAACTGTTCTCGGTCGGTAATCAAGGGAGAGCAACATATGAGAGCCCAAGCTTGGCATGGCGAAGACATCGATAATGCGATAAGAGCGTTTGTGGACCGGCGCCGAAAAAGGCGTGTCCAGGTAAGTGTTTCCATAATCGTCAGAGGACTGGACAGATTTGGGAACCGATATGAAGAAACCACCCAGTCTATTAATTTCTCAGCGGGAGGCACCTGTTTCTTCCTAAAACAGCGAATCCGGGTAGGTACGACGGTAGCACTAGGGATTACACTTCCGACTGATTTAAAGACTTACAACACAACCGGACAAGTAACCAGGGTAGAGGCTGGGCAAGGAGTTCTCGGATTCAAATACGGCATTCGATTTACTCACAAACAGAGAAGCAGGGATATTCAGTGGAAGTAGAATGACTGATTGGGTTTCTAATTTTCCAGGAACGGAATTCTATTGTCAGCCATTGACTCGGGTGGTTGAATTCTCATGGGATTAGCTTTCTGCCCGCAACTTTATCAGTCCGAGCAGGAGTCGCAGAGTCGGCACGAAGGTTTTAGCAGGAAATGGGTTCAGGCGGCGAATTCACAGAATTGATTGCCGTTTCGGTTGGAACCTGGAGCGATACTTGATAGTCATGTGTGCTATGAGAAGAATCAGATGACGGAATCGCTTTCACTGAGCTGTCCGTACTGCGGCGAAGCCGTGGAGCTTGACATTGATGAGAGCGGCGGAAGCCGCCAAACATACGTGCAGGATTGTCCGGTGTGTTGCCGCCCGTGGCAGGTCGACGTTACCCGCGATCGTGAAGGCAGTTGGAACGGAACCCTACGGACAACAGACGAGTAGCAAACGAAAGAGTCGCCCGATCTGCCCTCCTTCCCCCTGGCAAGTTTACCGACTAAAATGAGCCGCAATCTTACCGATTTTGGCAGATGTGTGGAAGATCCTTCCCACGGAGATCCCGACTGGAAGTTGGTGATGAGCGACAGCAGCCAATGCCATGGACGCCATGCAGCCGCAACGCGAACAGTCGGGGTCTCCGCCAAACTGGCAAGGCGAGATCTTGGTTTTCAAATCAGCGGAGACATTGAGAGTGGTGCGGGAAAATAGGCACTCATCCGGTGAACTCGGAGGATGGGTAAACTCGCGGAGTGTCCCTTCACCCATGTCCAACTTGGGGAACAGGCGGCGCAATCGAACTAAGTCTTCGACTGCTTGAAAGCGCTCTTTGGATGAGAGGCATTCCGGATCGGAAGCCCCTTTCTGGGGTGTAAACATGCTCATCCAAATCTTCCGGATCTCGACTCGCGGACACCAGTACTGGAGGAACTCTTCGAGGTATCCCGCTCGCTTCATCATTTGACTCGTGATCGTGCAGTGAACAACAACTCTCTGGCCCGCGATATTCTTGAGAATCCTCTCGTACGTAGCCGGACTTCTTCGCACATCATGCTCTGGCTGGAGCCCATCAATCGAAACCACGACATCTAATCCCGGCATTTTGGCCCACGCTTCGGGTAATGGCCTGAAGGCGCTGGTAACCAATTGCACAAAGACACCCATCGAATTGAAGTTTGGGCAACAGGATTTCCATTTCACGGAAACGCACAAGGGGATCACCACCAACAATCGACAGATGCACCGGCCGATATCGCCGTATAAGGGATAGGACACCCGCAATGAGCGCTTCGCCTTGAAAATCACTTAACTGTCGTAAGTTAAGACTATCCCCCAGATGGCCGTCTTCGTAGGCATAACAGCCCGGACAACGCAAAGGGCATTCACGTGTTACTTCAATGGAGAGTGTGGGATAGCGTCCTGTAAGGATTTTTCCCCAAGCATGTAACACTTCGCCTGTATTCATGGAGCAATGCTGACTTGAATTTGCCTGAGTGTCAATGGCGTATCTGTTGGAAGAACGTCACACCAAGCCGCCAGGGCCAGTTCATCTCTTACCCGACATAGTTTGAAGGATAGACCTGGTGGATTCAATATCAAATGCCCTCAGAGTCTGTGTCCGGACCGCGCCCTTGGACCCCAGTTGGTAGAGCAGAGCTGCCGCCTTCTCGTCGTCTGGGGCTTCGAAGATGAGCACCCCATCGTAACTGCCCAGCGTCCAGTACATCCCGGTGATCCGGGCGCCAAATCTGGCGGCCTCATCGCGGAACTTGGAGGCGCGAGCAACGGATTCATCAATGTGTGTTTCGCCCAGCTGGGTCTCTGTAATCAATGCTATGAATGTCGCCATGATGTTGTCCTTTCGGTTTTTGATTCTATCTTTTCCATCATTCTCAGTTTTTTTCACCGCCGACCACTTGAATTGTCAGCTGCTGTTGTGCAAGATTATATCCCACAAAACGGAATCCTTTGCTCAGCCTGAAGAACCACTCTAGGCCGGATATCGATACGGTTACCAGATTCAGTCCCCCCGCCGACTCTTGGTTTCGATTTCATCATACAACGGAATGATCGGGATCGGCACAATGACCTGAAAAGTGAGTTTGAGGGCAGCAATTACAGTCACGCGCATTTGTTCATCGAGACAGACATGGATGGCTTCTAGGTTCTTGCGAGTCACGTCTGTGCTTACGCCGGCGGTGAAACGCCTCTCCAAAATCTCTCAATCGAATACGGTTCATCGACCTACAAACAGCAAGCCTCACTGTTTGTGGATCTGTGCTCATCTGAGGGGTAGCCGCACCTTGGAACAAGCAATAGGAATTTTATGTTAGATGGTACGCCCGGCAAGATTCGAACTTGCGACCCCCTGATTCGTAGTTCGTTTTGTGAGTTGTGACCGAGTGTTATCGAGTGCGCTGGAATCCACTTGGGGCAAGGGTTTCAGCGCTTTCTTATTTACTCCATATCACGGTGTAATCGAGTGTCTCACTCGGTGTTCCAAGGGGGGTTACGGTACAAACGACAGTACAAAAGAATTCGCGGGAACATGGGTGGAGTACCATCTAAAATGGGTCCCCCGCTTGGCGGTTAAGGGAGTCGAATTCCACCTCCTTAGTACACATTTGAGGAGGCACAATCCCTCCACATCGCTTGGACAAATAGTAATCCAACCGCTGTTCTATCCGGCAGGCTTCTCCGTCCCAAAAGAAGCGATCCCAATAGAAATAGGCTATCGCTCCCCGCCTGGTGAACGAGGTCCTCCCAGTCTCTCGACACTCTTGGGTGATTATCCCGTCCCGCACCCACTTCCTAACATAAAGAGGCTTCTTGGGAGGGATTAACCCTTAATAAGATTCTCCCCTCACTACTAGCAGAACCTTTCGGCTCCCACACAAAGTTAGAATGAATCGCTCCCAAATCAGAAACGACGGCGATTGATAGCACTTGGACTGCGTAACCATTCACAAGTGACTATGGGGGCAACCCACACTTCTGACTGCATAAGCCTTCCACCTTCTCATTTCGACTATTCGGCACAATCATTCCCATCTTCATTCCATTTCTGGTAACTAAGAGTCTGGTTAACCAAGCAGTCTGTCTGAAAAACTCGGACAGCAAAACGCAGTACCGCCCGTCCGGCCAAGCGGGAAGGACACAAATGAGTGAGAATTTAATTTCAAATATATCAAAGGATGAGACTCCAATGAAAAAAGCGTATGTGATGTTATGTCTAATGCTGTTTGTTTCTCCGTTGTTTGCCGATGACCTTGATACGGCTGTGCGCTGGAAGAGCATCGTGGGGGTGATCACTGCCGCGAATACTGATAACCCTGTAGGGAATATTCACAGCGGAACTGCAGCTTGGTCCGTGCGAAGCGGTCAGGCTCTCGTCAACCTCGCGACCAAAGATGTCTTTTTCGAAGTCGAGGGACTTGTCTTCAATGGGACGATTTTCAGTGGCACACCGGGCCCTGTCACTGCGGTGACTGGTACACTGGTATGCAACGACGCGTCTCAGACCACCTTTGACACGCCGATCGTGACCCTCGACGGGCATGGTAACGCCCAATTTGCGGGTCATGTCGCTAACATCCCGTTTTCATGCCCCAATCCAAACTTCCTTGTGCGCGTTGCGGCTCCAACGGGCGCTGCCGGCCGCTGGCTTGCCACTGGGGCGGTACGTACTACCGGGAGTAATTAGAAACGGACGTCAGGTGATTCTATAATGGGCGGGGCCTCACCAACCTCGCCTTCCTTTGCCTTTTGATCGTCTCCTGCCTGAGTGTCAGAGAGGGCAGCGTCTCGGCCTTTTTCGAGCTATTCCTGGTTGGGGGCAAGTAAGCAGACCTTGCCCCTCTCCAATGTCAACAAGGGAGGTGGCGATGGCGATCGCCTCAGCAACGACACACATCAAATGGTTTGATTTGAAAATTCAAGTTCTGGCTTCTGCGAATGCTTGGTCCGCTCGCTCATCATAAATATAAATGGGTGATCTCCGTGAGAAATAGTCTCTTGCAGAGAGAACCCTCTGGGTCAAATGAAGGAGCACTGCCATTTTGCAGGGTACATGCATAGCATTTTGTTCCAGCATTTTGTTCCACAACAGCTACACACTTCAGTTGATAATGGGTGGTGGTAAAGCTACCCGAAAACCCTGTTATTATGAGATTATCAGGGCAAATTTGCCTGATAATCAATATTAGGCCGCGGAGACACCCACGAGGATCACGTCATGATCGCTTCAGCTTTACCACTTCTGGTCGTAATCGCCGCGCTTGTCGTGCTTGGCGTCACAGGTAACCTGTTTGCCGCCTCACCTCTCGTCATTGTGGCCCAAGCCGGGGCGGTAGGGTTGAGCGTCTGGGCGCGGCGCTCATTCCAGAAGGGCGCGTTTCGAGTGACGGCGACACCTGGTAGCAATTCGATCATAAAAGGCGGTCCGTATCACTTCGTTCGGCACCCGATGTACGCAGCGGCGCTACTCTTTATTTGGACTGCTGTGGTCAGTCATTTGTCGTTATTCACTCTGGCGATCGGCGTCGTGGTAGCCACAGTGGTCATCACCCGGGTCATCGTCGAAGAACGGCTGCTTCGCGCGCGGTATCCCGAGTACGACGACTACGCCCGATCTACGAAGGCGTTGGTCCCGTATGTGTTCTGAGGTGGTTTAGGACGTTGCGACCTAACATTTATAAGGACTCCCTGAGTCAAGCTGACGGTCGCGTTTTCTCCCTGCAGCTTATCAGCCGTTCGTTTACCCGTTTCCCCCGATTTGTGAACAAAGTGACAAATGGCTATGGACTTTCTAGCGAGTCTTGAGAAACAAGGTAAGCTCTTCTGGATAGTCGTCGGATTCGCGCTTATCGGATGCGTAGGCACTCTTGACTCATTGACGGATCATGAATTTTCATTTTCGTTGTTCTATTTGATTCCGATCTCGCTATTGACCTGGCTCACAGGCCGGCGACTCGGAATTTTGGCATCTTTTGCCAGTGCCTTAGTTTGGCTTATTACCGAACTGACGCCTGGGAACTCATACTCACATCCTCTCATTCATGCTTGGAATTTCCTCATTAGACTCAGTTTGTTCGATGTCGCCACGCTCCTGTTTTCAGCATTAAGAAAATCACTGGAACATGAAAGAGAATTGGCCCAGACAGACTATTTGACAGGGGCCATGAATTCACGTGCTTTCTTTGAATTGATAAAGACGGAAATTAACCGCGTTCAGAGATATGAACATCCGTTTACGATAGCCTATATTGACATTGACAACTTTAAGACTGTGAATGACCAGATCGGACATACCGCAGGTGACCAAGTTCTCCGGGCAGTAGTTAATCAGGCCAGAGCGCATATGCGGAAAACCGATGTGGTTGCACGGCTCGGTGGCGATGAATTTGCGTTGCTATTGCCCGAAACCGACCTGGAATCTGCGCAAGTTGTCCTTTCTAAAATTCGAGGCGGCATGTTAGCTGGCATGCAACAAAGCGATTGGCCAGTGACTTTTAGCATTGGGGTATTGACGTGTATTGGTGAGCCACCTTCACCAGACGAACTATTCAAACTGGTCGATGAGTTGATGTACTCAGTAAAGCGTGGCAGCAAAAATGCCATCAAATACTCGACTTTGAGCTGGCCAACCCGAGCGTTCAGCCGATCAGCCAAGGTGGAGCACTGATATGAGCCGTGTGTGCCGATCAGGTCGAACAGATAGAGCGTGAAAGTCCCTTTCGCAACCTGATGAAGGGGTAGTGATACCAAAGCGCAAGGGCCAGGGTTACAAAACTGGGTTACGCAGATCAGCATAACCGGTTTTGTAAGAGGGATGAAGCGCCGAAGCACAGTTGTTGGGGTTTGACCCTCAAGCAACCGATCCAGCGAACCCGCCAAGCAGTGCGAAGATTGATCTCTAAAACGTGAGAGTGGAAATATTGTGTGGAACCCAAGAGATGAACTGACTCTTTCTCTTGACCTCTACTTCCTTGGTGCTAACCCAGTTCATACTTTGGACGGGAATCCCGTGGTCGTAGCCCTCAGCGACACACTCATCCCCCAGAGCCAGCTTTAACTTTTGCAATTAAGCAAAAGAGCTCGATTAAGAGCCCGATTCCAGAGTAGATTTCGCCCTGACAAAGACGTTGCTTATAGCCTGTCCTAATACAGGAAGCGCTGTGATAGCCGCAAGAGCCAGGAACACTAGCAACAGTGCATACTCGACCAGATCTTGCCCTTCTTCTTCATAGACGAATCTCTTGATTAACTCTGACATTGATATTTACCTCCAAGGTAAAGTGCCCTCTCAACAATCTGGCATTTTTAGAAGCCAATCGGGGAAAAGAAAACGGCTGTTCACAATGCCTTTTATTTCTCAATGCAATATCTCAAACGACTACCATTTGCAAAAAAGATTTCACATAAAAGAATAGATTGTTTCCAACATTTTTTCGATCAGACAATAACAAATGTGTCACCAGTTCATGAAACTCTGTAAGCTCTTAGAAGTTCAGAATAAGGAAGAGGCAATCTCATTCAGTTTGCCGACCAATATTGCTATTTTGGGGTCCTCTTAGGCACGTTCGGGCTGATCACAGTTCTCCTACGTTCAATCCCTTCTGGTGGTGCCGTCAGTCGCACTCTGCGGTCTCTGATGATCCCCTTATTGAGTAACACACTGACAACATTTCTACGGTCTTCATCGAGCACACGAACAACGTCCGATATACTGTATTGATGATTTACGAAAAGATTACAGATAGTCACAGCTCTCTTACTCTTTGGATCAAGGTTCGAGGTGTCGGACGGCAAGGTGAAACCTACCCGGACGTGAAAACCATCTCGCTCCTGAGATATCGATTGGTTCATGAGAAGTTCCTCCTCTCATCGTGAAGATGATTGGAATATTTTGTAAAAGTTGGGCGGTATTGCCGAGATTACTGTCTTTCATCGGCACTGGGCTGGGAATCTTTAATTTTCTGGTGCTGAGCACCGAGATTCGTGCAGATGATTTCTCTGGCCGTGTCGTCAGCACCTCTGATAGGGACACCATCCGCGTCATGCACGATGGCAGATCTGAGAAAATCAGGCTCTACGGCATTGATTCTCCTGAAAAGGGGCAAGCATTCGGCAACAGAGCCAAGCAATTTGTCGCCACACTGGCATTCGGCAAAAAGGTCAAAGTCGAAGTCAAGGACCAGGAGCGTTATGGGCGGACGGTTGCTGATGCAAATTTGCTAGATGGAAGAAATCTGAACCATGAGATCGTGAAGGCGGGCTTTGCGCCGTGGTTCAGGAAGTATGCGCCGAAGGACAAAGAGTTAGACTCGCTGGAATCTGAAGCAAGGCATGCCAAGCGCGGTTTGTGGGCGGAGTATCGAGAACCTGTGCCACCGTGGGATTACCTCACACTGATGAGGCAGGGCAGACCTGGTGAGGTGAATGAAAAGAATGACAGCGCGCGCATTTCTTCATCCTAACAAAAACTCGAATCGCCTGGAGTTGTATCACGAATTAGCCATTTTCCAGGGACAGACTACCTGAAGAGGTCTCGTCGTTGATGCCGAGCCTTTCGAACTCGCATGGATCGATGTCTGGTGCTGCTGCGGGAGCCCGAACTTGCATCCTTCCCCACAGTTAGCTGGCATTTTTCAGCACTTAAAATTCCCTGTAATTTGGCGATTCCCGGGGCGGCGGCTTTTTGACGACAGACAGAACGCTACGCTAAATCAATCCGAATGCCTGATTTCTTTTTACCTATATAATTGTCTTGCTTACTTGCTTTGAATCATCTATCGATGTTCTGCTCAAGATTCGCCAGCTTCTGTGTTTGCTCGGCTAGAACGTATGCGGCTTTTCGTAAGCCGTCGAACTGTGATGCCACATCGACCATGAAATCCTCTGAGAACTGTCTACTAAAATTCCAATTGTGACCTAATGCGTTAACCTCCGTCACGAACAGTCGCCCGGTGCTGGCTTCTTTCAATACATCGACACCCAACAACGGCAAGTCAGGAAATGCGCGGGCAGCGCGTTCACCAAACCGAATGATATCGGCATCATCACAGCACTCAGCGTTGGAGTCGCGTACGTTGGCGACGATTGACGGGCTATTACCCAATGGTCCTCTCGAGTCGAAATCGTTGGGTCCGCTCAGAACAGGTCGGTTTTTATTGCCTGTCAGCCGCATGCAATAGAGCACGCGACCGAACAGGGTATTAACGCGGTAGCTGACTGGCCAGAGGCCGGTATAGATAAATTCCTGCACTAGCAAGACGGGACTGGGGCCCGCGGCCGCAGTCACTATGTGTTTCCAGCGAACCCGCCTACGTTTGACAATGCGCACCTCGGCACCTTTGGCCCCGTAGTCGGGCTTGCGCACGACATAATCGCCGAAGCCATCGAGGTTGGGAATTTCTCCTTCCCGTAGGGTTACCCAACTCGGCACGGAGATACCGGCTTCAGCAAGTATCGAGTACTCCTCGCTCTTACTCAGCGGAAAACCACAGGCGATACGGCCGGGAATACGCGGTCGATTGCGGATCAAAGCCGGTGAAAAGAAAAGTGTCGGTCGGTTGGGCAGCTCGACCGACCATCGGGGCTTGTCCTCGACGATCGCCGTGTGAATCGTCGGATCGAGTTCCTCGACCAGGCGGGAGACCCTTTCATAACTGTCCCGATCGCCGTCGTCGCCGAGAAACAAGACGAGATTGCAATAGCGTGCGCCGAATAGGGGAGACGGATCTGTGGGACAAGCAAAGTCGCTCGTAACAGTTGGAACTCTCTGATCTATCGCAGTGGCGAGAGGATCCTGCAGGGCTGAAGCCGGATTTGATACATTCGCCACTACGACAGGTTTGGCAATGAACGGCGTTCTGTCCTCGGTAGAGGCGAGAGCCTCAATTCGCTCCGCGAGCCTTGCGATGGTCGGGTGATCTAAAACTTCCGCCACCGATAAGTTCAGGCCCAGGTCCATGTGGAGCCTGGAAATTAAGCGCATGGCACTCAATGAGTGCCCTCCCAGGTCCATGAAGTGATCGTGCACACCTACTCGAGTTAAACCAAGAATTTCGCACCAATACTCCGCGAGCACAGTTTCCGAATGAGTTCGCGGGGCAAAGGCATCCTTCCGTACCTCGTCAGGCGTCTCTTCGGGTTCGGGGAGCATCCGCCGGTCGACTTTCCCAGTTTCCGTGAGGGGAAGTTTTTTGATGACCACAAACTTTGCCGGAATAAACTCTAACGGTAATCGCTCACGGAGATAGGCTCGCATTTCCGGAGCCGCCGGTGGATATTCCGTTTCGGGAACAACATATGCAACCAGTGAAGGCTCGCCATCTCCGACTTGGCGAACGGTTACAGCGCACGCCGCTACCAGTGGGTAACCCGTGAGCGCATCCTCGACCTCTTGCGGTACTACCCGGACACCTCGAATTTTTACTTGATCATCGCGCCGCCCTATTAGCCGATAGAGCCCATTCTCGATTTCAATACCGAGATCACCGGTCCGATAAAAGAGCGTCCGGCCGCAACCAGGTGCATTCAGTTCAATAAAGGCGTTTCGGGTCGCCTCGTCATCGCGGAAGTAGCCCAAGCTTAAAGTCGGTCCACCGATTAGAATCTCACCGATTTGTCCGGGCACACAGCGTTTGCCGTGCTCATCTATTAGAAGGATGTCCACGCCCGGCAATGGCCGCCCGATGGGGATAAAGTCGCGCTTAAGGTCGGCCGGTTCTACTATGTGGTAGAACTGCATCATCGTGGCTTCGGTGGGCCCATAGAGGTTGACCAATTGGGTGTTGGTTTTGAAGCGCCTCCGCCAGCGAGACACGAGCGAAACATGCAAAAATTCACCGGAAATCAGGGCTAGTCGAAGATCCGGGAGGCGCCGGATCCGAGGTGGCGTGCTTACTAACGAATTCAAAAGGGTCGGTCCACAATGCATGAGGTTGATCTTCGCATCACGAAGCCATTCGAGGAGTGTTTCCGGCATCAGACGCGCTGGTCGATCTGGGGGGATGCAGATGGTTCCCCCTGCGCAGAGCGGAACAAAGATGTCCCTAAAATACGGATCGAATGTTGGCGTGATCAGCTGGCTCACGCGACAGCCACGGGGAATCTGAAAGGCCTCGATCTCCCAGGCAATACGCCTCGCCAACTTATCTAAACTTCCGGCTACGCCTTTCGGCTGTCCTGTGGAGCCGGAAGTGAAATAAACATATGACGGTACGTCAATCGGCGAGACGAAGATCTCGGTTGGAGGAGGGACGCGAGTCAGTGACGATTCCCCGTCAGGTATGCATTCACTTGTTATCGGAACTGTCAGTACCGGAGTTGGCTCATCCAGACCCGCGGCCAAACTCTTGACTGCGGTATAGTTTGATGTGCTAGTCAGAAACATTTTTGGTTTGAGCCATTTAACGATAAGGCGCAGCCGTTCCGCTGGCGAGTCATCATTCAGCGGTACGAAGATACAACCCGCCTCTAACACTCCAAGCATTACAGTGACGAGGGCAACCCGATCCGGGACCATGACGACGATCGCTTCACTGGGCGCGCAGGAGGATCCTCTTATCATTGCCGCAATGGAGTTGGCTAGACGGCCCAGTTCGGCGTAACTTACGCGTCTCTTTCCCGACTCGATAGCAAGGGCCGCGGGATGATCGCGACACTCGGTCCGGACCTGTTCGAGCAGGTTGAGCAATGCATTAACAGCGGTGTGCGACTCAATGTATCCCATAGATTGCGTTAGATGCGAGTGGATCTCAAGGATTAGGTCTCGTTTTTGATGGTTCTCTAACTTTGAATAGGCCTCTTAACGAACTGCCTCAGTTCGCCTGCGACCCATCCAGCCAATTACTCTATGTGAGTCTTCTTGACAGATCACTCTTGGTCAGGAATCGAAAATTCTTGTAGTCGGAGACGTTGACTTCCCTTCGACGGGTGGTCCGAACAAGCTGCAATTTTCATGATGGTTCCCCGGCTCCAAGGAATCGCTCAGCTTCCGAAATGGGGTGATCATGTCAACCTCGGCCCCGCCCAGAGCATAGGGTGGATCACAGGGGGGAGCTTAAACCCAAACAACGTTAATTTGCACTGGGATTTTACTCCCAAACGATGTGAATTTGCACAAACGTCTAGAGCAATTTTCGATAGTCTCAGGCCCACCAGCCGCTGGAATACTCTCCATATCCTCTAACAGGTGTTTAGGGTCCGGAATTGGATCTGACCCAAGCAGTGCACTGCGAAGCTGCAAGGGTAAATTGAGGGGGTGTTGATGGGGTTACAGTACCAACAACAGTACAAAGAGGTTTTCACTTGGGAAGAACCCACCACAAGTTGTTAATAAGGTTGGTACGCCCGGCAAGATTCGAACTTGCGCCCCCCTGATTCGTGGTTCTGAAGCCACGCCACATCAAAAAGATAGAGGTGGTCACACTGATTGTGACGATGTGTAATGCGGCGTGAGGCAATAGAGCGATTTAAAGCGGTTAACAGGGGTATTATGCTCTTGAAATCAGATTTCGCAAAATCAGTATTACTGGGTCACGCCTAGTCTTGGGCACAGCAAGTAGGCGCATGAAATCGATGGGCCAGGCTTTCATCCCACCTCCACATCGGTATTCCAAGGGTAGTTACGGCACAATCCATGTCACAAAAAAAGCCGGGTGAGTTCTGGGCAAAATAAGAGGCCGGTGGCCCCAAAAGTTTATACGAAAGGCCACCCTAGAGCAGATAGGTACATATACCAGACCTCTCACGCGTGAGGCTGTGTCCGTTGTGAACAATTCGCCTAAATCCATCCTTAAGGAATTTTTGCAGTCAGACAATGGCGAATCGCTATTGAGTTCAAACACATAATGATTTGGAGAATTGCTCACAATTTTGGAATAGAAGAGCAACTCCGCACCCCAGGCGCACCCAAATGTAGGCAAAAAGAGAGTAAGGCTTTGAAACGCAAGAAATCCATCAATCAATGGATTCCAGCGAGTCTCTTGCTCTTTGACGCTCGCACTGAATAGCAGGAAGTTACCCCACATTACGATACAAACTAGCACCAGAATTGCCACTAGTATTCCGAAGGGAGTTGTAGCTTATCGAAGCTGAGACGAAACCGGAATCCGGGACCGAAGGAGAGGTGGGCGGAGAAACAGTTTACAGAAATGACGTACGCGAAAGCTGGTAAGTATATGGGGCCTGCACATATGAGACACACTTCCAAACAATCACTACTTTTCACAACAAACGATTGCGAGGTATGCGGAAGAGCATTTGGGATTATTGATGGAAGGCGTCCGTTTGTTTAACTTAAGAATTTTTCCTTCTTGACGCTACATTGAAATTTTGATATGGAAAAGCGTAAATATGTATTGTTGGCATCTAATTGGTAAGTATTAGCGCATTCGATTCGAATTTAAGATCATGCGTGATGAAAGAAAAGCCACTTAGAAGGTGTTCGGAACTGAGTTTTCGAATGGTGGGTGAGGAGATAGTGATTTTGGACCGAGCGAATGGGCTCGTTCATCAGCTCAACTCAACAGCCAGCTATATCTGGAATCATTGTGACGGCTCGTCGATGACACAGAAGATTATTGAGCAATTGGCACAAGCTTTTGAGATTGATCCAGTAAGAGCCGAAAAAGATGTGATTGGAGTCTTGAGTGAAATGAAAAAATTGAATCTGTTGGAGTGCTCCAATCACTGATTAGTAAGCGAATAAAAGAGGTAATTAAATATGACCGAAAATGAACAGTCCAAGCGAGAGTTTATCAAGAAGACGGCCTATGTGATTCCTAGCATCCTGACTCTGAAGGCTATTCCTTCATTTGCCGGGACGGGCTCTGGGGAAGCTAAAACTGCCGAGTCGTACTCTGACGACTCTGGAACTTCAGAGTCGTACTTTGGCGAAGATAAAAAAGGGAATAATGGCGTCGGCGATGGTTGGAATTCAAAGCCGCACGGAAATCCTGGGAAAAAAGAAAAAGAAAACGATGAACGATGGGGTAATAAACATCGGCCTTAAGTTTCTTATTGGCGGATCTGTTTTTGCCTGTCCGATTTTCTCAGGACAAAGCTTCCGTCGAATTCACCAAAAATTCTCCTTAATTTGATTTCGCATTGAAATTTGGTTTTAGTGAGTATTAATGATAATCAAGGAGGGGATTTCTTCGCCCCAGAATATAGACTCGAATCAAGCACCGCTTAAATCACCCAGCGGACAAAACCAGTCCCAAAAGCAGTTTATCTAACCCAGGCAGTTCCTAACTCGATCATCACCTAAATCACTCGGATCCTAAACCAGTTGGCTAAAAAGCCATTTCTCTTTCTTTGAATCGCTTTGTTGGGGGCCTGTTTTTTCCAGTCCCCAGCAGTGAGCGGGATTAGAAGTTCTCCAAGGTCGAGGGCAGACCATCCGGAAGCAATGACTAAGAAGGCAGCCCATCCGATGGAAGCCAAGATCCGCACGGAACTGGCACAAGGGAATTTCGGGATCTTGAAACCTAAAGTAGTTCCTTCACTCAAGCAATTTCTCAATGATGAGTTTCTTCCCTATACCGAGGGCAGGTTCAAGGAGTCCCCCAAGACTTTAGACTACTATCCTCTCGGTGTGAAGATGTTGGATGAGTCGCAGCACATTGCTGAATTTGAATTTAGTGAATACCTAATGGCTTATCGCCAACCCTGGAGAGATGCCGCTTTAGTTATTTATTTTCTTGGATTCAGACCTGGGGAAGTCTTCACGTTAAGATGAGAGAATATTTCACTAACCGATGAGGGGTTCATTCAAGTCACGAAGGGGAAGTCAAAAGCAGCTAGGCGAACTTTGCCAATGGTTCCACTCGTCCGGAGGGCTTTGGAGTCTCGTTTTCGAAGCCAAGGATGCCCAAAGAAGGGCTGGATGTATCCAACTCTATCCAGGTCAGGGCATCTGGAAAAAGGCACGTCCAAGAACCAAAACATCAGAGCGATTCATGCCGTCAATAAAGCCGCAGCGGAGGAAGCAAAGAAAAAGCGTATCCTAAATCCAGAGCAAAGATTGAAGCCGTTCCCACCATACTGTCTGAACACACGGCACTTACCAATCTTGCCCCAGAATGTGACACGTTTGCATTAAGGACAATTGCAGGCCATTCCTCTATTGCAATGATACAGCGTTATGTTCATCCGCAGGGTCGGGTGATCTCAGATGCATTCAAGAAATTGGCCGATCGCCAAAAGGTGGGCACGGATGGTGGGCACAGCAATCAAAACTACAATCCTGAAGTCGCCGCGAAATCTTCTATAAGAAATTGAAAATAAACTGGAAAGTTGGTACGCCCGGCAAGATTCGAACTTGCGACCCCCTGATTCGTAGGTGCTCCAAAACCATTGCTGGGACTGTATCTTAAGGATTTAGACTGCGCACGGTTGCGAAAATCATGGCATTTCAGCCGCAAATCCGCAACCCAGGCGCAACCAAATTCAGACTAAAAGAGAGTAGGGTTTTGGCTCGCAACTTAGAGCTGGGGACGCCATGTATCCATCCCCTAATTGGCTCTTGGCCAGACGTTGAAACGTCCTGTCCGGAGCGATCACGGTCGTCGTCTTGCATGAGTATTTGTCAGCAAGACGCGGTTCATTCCGCTTTCAGATGAGCAGATCTTTTACGACTCGGCCATGCACGTCCGTCAGACGGAAATCCCGGCCGGCGTAACGGTAGGTAAATTTCTCGTGATCGAAGCCCAGCAGGTAGAGCAGCGTGGCGTGCAGATCGTGCACATGAACCTTGTTCTCAGCCGCCGCAAAGCCGAACTCGTCGGTGGCGCCGTACACAATGCCCTTCTTTAATCCTGCGCCTGCAAGCCACATCGAGAACCCATAGGGATTATGATCGCGGCCATTGACCATGCCGGAGTTCGCGCCCAGGTCCGGCAACTCAACGGTCGGGGTGCGGCCGAATTCGCCACCCCAGATCACTAGCGTGTCCTCCAGCATCCCACGCTGCTTCAGGTCCTTGACCAGTGCGGCGATCGGCTGATCGCATTCCCGCGCCAGCCTGCCATGATTGGCACGAATGTCATCATGGCTGTCCCAGGGCTGTCCTGCCCCATGCCACACTTGAACAAAGCGAACGCCCCGTTCCAGTAATCGTCGCGCGATGATCATCTGCCGTGCTTGCAGTCCATCCCCGTACATTTTCCAGATGTGCTCCGGTTCTTTCGAAAGATCAAAAGCATCATCGGCCTCCATTTGCATGCGATAAGCCAGCTCGAACGACTGGACACGTGCTTCAAGTAGAGCATCATTCTGTCGCCGCTCCTGATAGCCATGATTCAGCTCCGCCAATAAGTCCAATTGGCGGCGCTGTTCGAGCGAACGTCGTGAAGCCATTGCGGATATTTTCAATCAGCTTCTCAATTTGCGTCTCCCGCGTGTCGATGTGCGTGGCCTGGTAGCTGCCTGGGAGAAAGGCCGAGCGCCAGTTCTGGTTCCCCTGAGTAGGAAGACCGTCCGGGCAAAGCACGATAAAGCCGGGCAGATTTTGGTTTTCAGAGCCGAGGCCATAGGTAACCCAGGACCCAAAGCTTGGCCGAACCTGGCGTACGTCGCCGCAGTTCATCATCATCAGTGACGGCTCATGATTCGGAATATCGGTGTGCATCGACCGTACGATACAGAGGTCGTCGACGCAACTGCCGACGTTTGAAAAGATCTCGCTAACCTCGATACCACTTTGGCCAAACTTCCGGAATGTGAAAGGAGAGGGAAACGCCGCTCCGGTACGGCGCTCCGTTTTCAGCGTGATCGGGAATGGGTTTACCGGCGAATTTGGCGAGCGACGGCTTCGGGTCGAAGGTGTCGACGTGTGATGCGCCACCATTCATGAACAGGTGCAGCACGCGCTTGGCCTTGGCGGGAAGCGGGGGGCTGTTTCGGGGCCAGCGGATTCATGGTTTGACTGCTCGATGATCGCCTGCAGGAATCCTCCTTCACCGAGCGTCGAAGTCAGCGCGACCAGGCCCATGCCCATTCCGCAGCGCGACAGCATCTCACGCCGGGTAAGGAACAAATCCCGAGGTTTCATTTTCGCCCTCCTTCAATCGACAAAGGCAAATTCGTTGGTCTCCAACAACACTTGAGCAAAGCGCCCCCAAGCGTCAAGTGGCTTTGGAGCCGGACCTGCGAAATCGCTCTTAGCACTCCAAGTTTGGTCACCGAATTTGATGATGGGGGCCCATTTAAATCCGTCATTTTCCGGATCGGACCGCGCGTCGACAATAAAACTGATCATCTCGCCCTTTTCAATTTTAATCCCATTGAGCTTGGTCTCCGCGCTCGAGCCATTCACCGACCAGGACGCCAGCTCGCCCTGCCGGCTGGACACAATCCGTCCGCGCACGCCATCACCGTAAGGTACGGCGGGTTGAGCATGCTGCAACGTCCCTTCGATGCTCAGTTTTCCCGATACCGGGCTTACCCAGCGTCGAATCACAGACTGATTTGGCTGTTCGCCGGGTTCCCCGCCCGACGCTCGGAGCACTGCTTTTCCAGAGCCGGAACAGGGCAGGACCGAGCCTCCTTGCCAGCGGTCCGTTACGAATACAGAGAACGGCGTAAATGACTCGACACGACCGGTGTCTGCATGAAACTCGCCGGTGCCATATTGCCATGCCGCAGTTACAGCGGTTTCCGTAACGCGGTTCAGCACTTTGCGAAAGGAATTTCACGCTCGCTTCCATTTCCCACTTCTCAGGCTCACGCGCAAGCACTGCGCGATAGAGCTCGACGAATCTTTTCGGGCGGGGTGGGTGCCGTGGCGACTTCCGGGCGCGACAACAGCGCACGCGAAACTGCTCTGCGACAAAGGGGCTGTTGAGGAAAAACAGCGCCTGTTGCGGCACCGTCGTTACATAGCGGACGGGTGTATGCTGCTCGGGTGACGCAAAGTCAAAAACACTCAACAAACTCGGAATACGGCCCCGCTCAATAAATCCGTAGACTGACCGCCGAGGAACCAACGGCTGTGCAGTCAGTGGGAACGGAACTCCACCCATCGTAAGATCGAGGAGACCGGCAGCGGAGAGCATCGAATCTCGCAGGCATTCGACTTCAAGCCGCCGACGATTCATACGCCACAGCCACTGATTTTCGGGGTCAATCTTCCGGGCGGTTTCATTGTCGGCGCTGGACTGCCGATACACAGCGGAGGTCATGATCAAACGATGCAGCATTTTGAGGGACCAGCCAGACTGCATGAATTTTACGGCAAGATAATCAAGAAGCTCAGGATGTGACGGAGCCTCACCGCGAAATCCAAAATCGCTCGGCGTGCGAACCAACCCGAAACCAAAATGGTACATCCAGACCCGATTTACGATAACTCGTGCCGTCAAAGGATTTTCAGGGTCGATGATGGCACGCGCCAATTCTAGACGTCCACTCCCATTGTGGAATAGTTTTTCGTCGCTGCCCCCCAGACAAGATAAAAAGCGCGGGCGGTGCCAACACGCCCGGATTGTTGGGATTGCCGCGGACGAAACACGTGCACCGGAGCGGGGTGAGGGAGATCTTCCATCGCCATCGCCCGCGGGGGAGCGCTGTCATAGGCAGCTTGCGCCAGCATTGCGTTATAGCGCCCTCGAATGGATCCCATGTTGTTTCTGTCACCCTCGGTGCAGATAAGGTCAAAATCTTCAAACGCGACAATGAGCGGAGAGTTTGGCCCACGAACAACCATTCGGAGTTGCTCGCTCTCCGGATCTTCAAAGACCTCCGGGCGATCATATTGGCTAAGAATTGCGGCGTATGCTCCTGCGAGATCCCGTAAGGAACCAATCGGTCATTGCGTCTACTTCAACTTGATGAGCGAGGAACCCTTAACGGTTTTCTGCATCGACGGCCATGCATTTCGCGAATTCCTTTCCCGGAATTGCCGGCCGTTGCATGCCACAAACGGAATACCGGCTCATCGTTTTCCTTCGAGTCGTGCAGATATTTTTGCCAGCGTGCCAGCATGTAGCGATTCAATTGACGGTCGCGTACCAGATCTTCCACTTCGAGGTTACTTAATCCCTCGGCATCGTGCGCCGCAATCATATAATCGGCGACTTGCGTCTTAAAGAAAGCCAGCATCTCCAAATGCCGACGGTGTCGATACTCCTTATAGACGTTTTGAATCTGATCGAGTCGATCTTCGTAGAGTGTCTGCTTGGGAGAGGCTTGACAGGCTTCCCTATCAGCGGCAGTGTGTCGGGCTCGCGGATGTTCGACAGGACTGAGTAGAACGAATAGTAGTCCTTGGTTGGAATCGGGTCATACTTATGATCGTGACAGCGGGCGCAAGCCACCGTCAACCCCAGCAGGCCTCTTGAGACTGCATCGATACGGTCGTCCACAGTTTCCGGATAGCCATTCGGGAAGTTTCTCCCGAGGCTCAGGAAGCCGAGTGCTGCCAGATGTCTTGGCTCGACGTTTGGCAAGCGATCGGCCGCAAGCTGAAAGAGCACGAATTGATCGTAGGGCAAATCTTCATTGAGTGCGCGGATCACCCAATCCCGATAGGTATACGACCAGGGATAGTGTTGTCCAGTGTTGACCGGATCGTTAAATGAATCCGCATAGCGCGCGACATCCAGCCAGTGACGTGCCCACCGTTCGCCATACCGTGGCGAGGCAAGAAGTCGATCAATCAGACGATCGTAAGCCTGTGGCGAGGTGTCATCGACGAACTGCTCTACTTCTTCCGCGCTCGGTGGAAGGCCAGTCAAGTCGTAGGTAGCCCTGCGAATTAATGTTCGCTTTTCAGCCTCAGGTGAGGGAGCTAACTCTCTGGCTTCCAGGCGGTTCAAAATGAACAGATCAATATCATTCCGAGTCCAGCCTTTCGTCTTAACGATAGGCAACGCCGGCATTCGAGGTTTCTGCAAAGACCAAAGCAAAGACTGTTTCTTTTCAACCGAAGCTTGTTCGACCGGAAGTAGGGCCCCCGCCCGAATCCAGAGCTCAAATTCAGCTACAATCTCCGGGGAAAGCGGATCACCGGGAGGCATCTTAAGTTTGTTATCCGTGTGGCGGATTGCACGCACCAAAAGGCTGTGCTCTGGATCTCCGGGCTGGATAGCTGGGCCGGAGTTTCCCCCTCGCCGGATCCCCTGCGTCGAATCCAGTAGCAACCCGCCCTGCGGCGTTACGGCTGAAGCACTGTGACAAGAGTAACAACGGGCCGCCAAGACGGGCCTGATCTTCTTCTCGAAGTGATCAATCACTGTATTCTGGGCCTCGGCCGCGATGGCAAGCGCCAGTATCGAGACACTCAATCGGAGTAGCAATGAAACCATATGACAAGTATTAAAACAGAATTTTGACACAGGCGCCAGTATATCCCCCAGGACCAGGTATGGCCGGCGAACCAGAGAACTGAGAGTGCCGGGCCTGAATACTCCAAAGGATTGACCGAGCCGGAAAGTGGACATCAATTGCCGGATTGAGTAGCGCGTCAGTGTAAATTCTAAAGATCTCCTAACACTACGCTCCATTCTTTTCTGGCTGGCTATGCAAAAACTTCATTCTTTTTAGTTGCCCTTCGCCGGATCCCAGCCGTCGATGACAAAATAGGGAGTTTGCTTTAAGAAATCAGGATAGTTGGCAGCATTACCATCCTCATCGATAACTTCAAAATAGTAGAGGATTCCCTCCGGCGTGAGCAGCACGTTAGCCTGGTAGCGATTGTCGCCAGAAGGCCCCATTTCCATCTTTATCCATTCGTGGTTAGCCGGCTTGCGCTTGTAAGAGACCCAGGCCGTTTTCACATTTGCCTTGTCCCGGACGCTGATCTCCAAGGTGATCGCTTTAGTGTGCCTAACGTTCTCCGGCACTCTGTGACACTTCGGGATTCGTATCGTTCTTGTAGTGCCTTAAAACAAATTGTAGAGTGTTTTTTCGGTTAACAATGGCGGGTTGGTAAGCCCAGGGTTGAATAAAGCTGGCCTGCCGGTAGCAGGAACTACCGACAAGCCCTAATCATCACGCCTTACTGGAGGCGGAATGACTTTCCCTATCTTATCAAACTCCAATTCCAGTTTCGTTATTCAATACCCGATCTCGAGATGTAGGGACCTAAGGCCATTGCACACGAATGCCAAGGGTCATTTATCCGTTGTCGGAGTAGCACTATTCAGGAAAGGAGAAATCTATGAATAGGCGATTAGTTCAAGTTTTCACGGGAGTGCTCTTAATTGTGATCCTATGCTCTGGTGCATTGGCAGATGAGAACGATCCTGATAAATCACTTGGTTTGAACAATGGACGCGCGTGGGCAAAGATATCATCGTCATCTGATAAGGTCGTTTTTCTCATGGGTCTCGAAGATGGAATAGAGGAGGGCATCCGAATAGCGAAGGCGAATGTAAGCGAAAAAGAAAGAGTTAAGTTGATTTATGAGGTTACTATTACGTCCTTTAATCGCGGCGAAGTCATTAAGGTGTTGGACGATTTCTACACGGATATTTCAAACCGCAAGATCCCGATAGCTGCTGCATACATATTCGTTGGCAAGAGGCTGAAAGGCAAGCTAACTCCAGAAAAAGAAGCTGAGTGGATCACTCGGTTACGTAAAACTTACTCTAAATAGGAAACAACCATGAGAATTACGATGACTCAGGGGCAAAAAGGAAGGTAGAACGCGGGAGGAACATCCGTAATGAATTCTCCACGGCACATCACAGTTAACGTTCCAGATCTAGATTGGGGGTCCCCCGAGGGTTTGAAGAATCTTTGTGGGTCCCCGAGTCAAAAGAATGTTCGTTACCAAATGTTCGATGTGTTTGTGAAAAGTCATATGGTCAACAAGAATGAGGTTTGCAAAGAGTGCCTGGAAATCTTCAGGCAACAGAATAATTGAAGTTAAGAGGGGGTGAAATTATGGGCTATCTCTACAAACGGGGCGGGGTCTGATGACGGAGCCCCATATCCCAATGCTAAGGGAAGACAACAAAAGGACTGTCTTCTTTGATATAGAAGAATTTGAGAGTGTGAGAAAACATCTGCCCGAGTGTTATAAGATCCTCGTGACAGACATTAGACGTTCTCCCCCCAGCTTCTTTCTGGCGAAATTTTTGAAGCGATCTACAAAGTAGCTGAGCTGTCGAATGTAAACGTACACGCTAATCTGAGCCCCTTGTTAGGGACCACCTCACCCAAGCCTACCAAAAGCACGCCCAAGGCGGAAACCCAGGTCAAGTCTCAGCCCCCGAAGAAATCCCCAAAGAAGTAGGCATTCGCTCCCTGACTAGTGAGCGAGCTCCCCCGAGTCTATCCACACTTGTAGGCGATTTTCCTGACCCGCCGAATTTACCATTTAGCTTGAGAAGTCTTCTTGGGAAGAAGTAACGTAATACTGCGAACCTAAGAAGTGGGTGCTGTCCCCGCTATTCCAAAACGTTTATGAAGCCTGCCTGAGCGCCATTGTTCGTGAGGAGCGGATAGGTCCACAATGGATCCCCATTGTCACCTTTCTTTGGTCGAATCGCTTTAGCACAGCTAGGCACCAGATTGACTCTTTGGGAATTCCACTCCCCAGAACCTCCCGGCTCCCACACAAAATTAGAATGAATCGCTCCCCTTGGGTAGCGACTCATTCAGGGAATTGAGCGGCAATCTAGGTGCCCTTTGGCTGGAATAAGTTGCACCAGCCCTTCGGGCTGATTTCCCCTTCAACCGTTTTGCAGGCGCTCGGCGGCTGAAATAGTTTGCACCCGTCGCATTGCTGGGTACCTTTCGGCGTGTCCTGGTACTTGACCTCCTTTTGCGACATCTTGCCCTCCGCTACTGCGGGCTTCGCCATCGCCATGGTGAGGAAGACCACTGCACTCAGGGCGGCCGTCGCCGAGCACTTACAAAAACTGCGTCGTGAAAGCTCTTGAGATTTGGTTTCCACGGATATCCTCCTGTGTTATTGGCTTAAGGCTATAGCTTGAGTTACTTCTCAACCGCTAGATTATCTAGACGAGGGTCCTGCAAATCTGTGCAATATTGAACAAGATTCCAAGACCGTGATCCAAGCAACATTTTGCACCTTAGTTGGGGAATGGTTAAACGAAGAAGACTCCTAATGAGAGTTGCCGGGTTAATTATTGCAAGTGTTCTGCTGTCCTGTGTCTCGGCTGGTGCTGGTGATTTCAATGGCCTGGTCGTTGGAATATCGGATGGCGACACGATTACCGTCCTTCACGACGGGAGAGGAGAGAAAATCAGGCTCTACGAGATTGACGCACCCGAAAAGGAACAAGCCTTCGGAAACAGGGCCAAGCAATGTGTCGCCACTCTTGCATTCGGAAAAAAGGTTAAAGTCGAAGTTAAAGATCAGGACCGCTACGGGCGCACAGTCGCTGACGTGATCTTGCCAGAAGGGAGAAACCTGAATCGAGAGATTGTGAAGGCGGGTTTTGGGTGGTGGTATCGCAGATATGCACCAAACAATGCAGATCTAAAGGTGCAAGAATCTGAGGCACGGGCAACTAGACGAGGATTGTGG
>CAWEPG010000006.1:0-580000 GCA_963810905.1 uncultured Acidimicrobiia bacterium
TCAATACCCCAATGCTAAAAGTCACCGGCCAATCGCTTTGTCGCATGCCAGCTAACATGCCGCCTCGAATTTTAGAAAGGACAACTTGCGCAGATTCCAGGTCGGTTTCGGGCAATAACAACGCAAATTCATCGCCGCCGAGCCGCGCTACCACATCGGTTTTCCGCATATGCGTTCTGGCCATAGTGACTACGGCCCGGAGAACTTGGTCACCTGCGGTATGTCCGATCTGATCATTCACGGTCTTAAAGTTATCAATGTCAATATAGGCTATCGTAAACGGATGTTCATATCTCTGAACGCGGTGGATTTCCGTCTGCAGCAACTCAAAGAACGACCGTGAATTCATGGCCCCTGTCAAATAGTCTGTCTGGGCCAATTCTCTTTCATGTTCCAGGGCTTTTCTTAATGCCGACAACAGGAGCGTAACGACATCGAACAAACTGAGTCTAATGAGGAAATTCCAAGCATGGATGAGAGGATGTGAGTATGAGTTCCCTGGTGTCAGCTCGGTAATAAGCCAAACAAAGGCACTGGCAACGGAGGCAATGACTCCGAGTCGTCTGCCTGTAAGCCAGGTCAATAGCGAAATCGGGATCAAATAGAACAACGATAATGAAAATTCATGACCCGTCAGTGAGTCAAGAGTGCCTATGCATCCGATAACAACGAATCCGACGACTATCCAGAAGAGCCTTACTTCGTTTCTCAAGACTCGATAGAAAGTCCATTGCCTTTTGTCACTTTGTTCACAAGTGGGGGGAAGCGGGTAAACGAACGGCTGATAAGCTGTAGGGAGAGAGTGCGACCGTCAGGTTCATCGGCGTGTTAGTCTGCATTACCAGCTCCTTCCAGTGCCACCATCCTTTCACAGAAGAATTCTATTATCGCGCCACTAAGCCCCATTATGGAGCAGATATTAAAACTTAGTTGTTCAATTTAGGACGAGCCTTCATGGTTGATTGGAGTTTGAAATCTGTGGAAGCTTGACGAAGTTTGATTCAGACCACCACCTGCTGAAGGAAGAACGTCTAAATCTCTTCGTCAGTTTCTCTGCAGACATCGGATGACATAGCAAGTAGCCCTGGATCTCGTCACATCCTTGCAAACGCAGAAACTCAGTTGTTCCTTTCTTTCCACCCCCTCTGCGACAACATTTAATTTGAGGGAGTGTCCCATGGCGATTATTGCGGCTGTAAGGGCAGCATTATCCGTGTTACTGTTCATATCTCTTATAAAAGATTGGTCGATTTTCAAGCTTGAGATTGGAAGACTTTTCAGGCGGTTTAAAGAAGAATAGCCGATGCCAAAATCATCCATCGAGATTCGTATTCCGATGCGACTCAATCTTTCCAAAACCGGTGATATCAGGTCAAGGTCCCTGACAGCAATGTGCTCGCTCAATTCCAGGTCAAGGAGTGCCGGGGTCAACGCCGTTTCTTCAAGCACCGACTCAACTAGTCTCAGCATGTCGGTGTCCAGGAGTTGGCGGGTCGAAACATTGACCGCCACCCTCAGGGGTACGGCCACCATGGATTGCCAGGCTTTCGTTTGAGCACAAACGATTCGCAAAAGCCACTCGCCAATGGGCACAATCAGCCCGGTCGCCTCTGCAATCGGAATGAATTCTCTTGGAGCAAGCAAACCACGTTGAGGGTGATTCCAGCGCAAGAGAGCTTCAACGCCGGTTAAATTCCCACTGGCCAAGGATATGATCGGCTGGTAGTCAATAACAAACTCCCGCTGGTCTAGTGCCCGCTGCACATCGACCACAGACTCCAATGGGACCGGGGAACGTGCGATCACAGAGGCTTCACACAATCGACACTCTGTCCTGTTTAATGCTTTAACACGGTACATTGCCCTATCGGCATTGTGTAGGAAGTCTTCGGCCTGATCGCCAACATTAGAACTTATAGCAATTCCAATGCTAACCGAAACGAATACCTCTTTCCCGGCCAAGTGGAATGGGCTTTTCAACGTCCCTTTAATCCGCTCAGCGAGGGATTTGACATCCCCAGCTTCCTTGATCTCCTCCAGGAGAACTGCAAACTCGTCGCCTCCCAAACGTCCAACTATGGCATTGGGCCGCAAG
The DNA here is from genome assembly GCA_963810905.1 of uncultured Acidimicrobiia bacterium. Lineage (GTDB taxonomy): Bacteria > Acidobacteriota > Terriglobia > Versatilivoradales > Versatilivoraceae > CAWBAT01. The sequence continues at coordinate 2,096 of CAWEPG010000006.1, forward strand.
CAAGCCTTTATTCTGCGAGCAGCAGCGACCAAGAGTTGATCTCTCACTAAGTGCACCACAAAGTGCCCGAAGTTGTCATTTACCAGCTTGAACCAGTCAAGGTCAAGAAAGAGTACCGCAATCATTCTGTCCTGTTTCTTTGCACGTGCTAGCGCCCGTTCCAGCTTCTTCCGGAACAACGTACGGTTGGGGAACGTTGTCAGTCCATCATGTAAGGCTTCCCAGGCTAAATGTTCCTCCGGCCGCTTGTATAAAGTAATGTCCCTGAAGATCAAAACCTCCCCGAACATATTGCCTTTATCGTCCCTGATAGAAGTCCCGGTAATTTCAACCGGTGTTTCTGTTCTATCCCTTGCAACGAGGACAGAATGGGTCAAATCAATTTCAACGGGGGCAAGCAATTTCGCCGACAGGACTTGCGCAGGACGAGCAGATCCATCAACGACGTGAAATACTTCCGTCAGATCACGGCCTAAAGCCTCTTCCTGCTTCCAGCCCGTCATCCGTTCGGCTCCCGGATTCATGAAAGCAATGCACCCCTTGAGATCTGTGGCTATCACCGCATCACCAATGCTTTTGAGGATAGCAGCCAGCCAACCCTTACCCTCTTCTAATTTGCTTTTCATCAGCTAATGGCAGATCAGTGCAAAAACGTGATGATCTTGTTGTTAATCGGATAATTACCCTTCAGGAGTTGAGAAGGACACTCTGAGCTAAGGTATCGAACGAGTGCCAGGTTTTAATTACTTAATTCCTGATCAAGTGGACTGATGCTAACGCATTCCCGCTCCAATATTTGAGCAAAGGAGGCATACTAGTCCTCGTTCTACTCTGACACGCCTCAACTAACTTCAAATGCCTCCAACAAGAGAATCTTCTAACGCCTCAAGAATCCTCTAAAATCTTCTCACGGTGCTCCAGGATCAATTGATCGCACCACGGTAAGGCATCTCTTCCAAGCACTAAGACGAAAGTGAAAAGTGTGAAAAAAATAAAGTATAAAAAATTTGGCAGGATCGTTTCTGAGTATGTGTGTGAAGGCTTCGACTGTTAGGGGAGTCAGTTTGAGGGTGCTGGGGTGCCGGTGTCATTTTGGTGACAGTTGGTTTTGTTAATTGGGGGCGTTCCTAGACACTCAGTGTGAGGGTCAAAGAGAGAAGGACGCGCTGGAATTCCTAAATAGATGGCTTCTTGCGAGTCCTTTGGGGAATTGACCGATGGGTGCTCCAAGAGTTTTCTTCGGAGAGTGTAACCATAACTGTAACCGCGAGCAACTACACTCTGACTAAACTCCACCCAACGCTAATTTTTGGGTAATTCGTAAGTGGTTGATTAATGGCTGATAAGTTGTTGAAATTGGGGTGAGTGATGGGGATCGAACCCACGACCACTGGAGCCACAATCCAGCGCTCTACCAACTGAGCTACACTCACCACTGGGGCGGGAAAGGGGCAAAGGCGAATTCCAAAGCTACCGATACCGCAAGACAGTTTATTATAATCCGTTGCTTGAAGCAATACGGATAGGCCGCCACTGAATTTGAACTCCGTACTTTAAAATGCTAAAGTGCTGGATCTTTCAAGGGACGTTCAATTGACTCTGAAGTTATTGGCAGAGGTTTTGCAAGGGACTATGGCATGAAGGCACTGATATTGGCCGGAGGCGAAGGAACTCGATTACGCCCTCTCACATTAAGCACCCCCAAGGCAGTTGTTCCGGTTGGCAATATTCCATTCCTCTGCTATCAAATTGAATTGCTCCGACGTCATGGGATTTACGAAGTTATCTTAAGCCTTGGCTACCAACCAGACAAAATCGAGAAAGTATTGGGTGATGGTTCTGCCTACGGCAGCCGAATTTATTATGTGGTTGAGCAGACCCCGCTAGGAACCGCGGGAGCTTTCAAAAATGCCGAATCCTTGCTCCAAGAAGCAACGGTTGTCTTGAACGGAGACATCCTGTGTGATCTTAACCTCAGTCATGTGATTGCACAGCATCGTTCTAGGAATGCCACTGCTACGTTAGTTCTGACGCGAGTGGAGAACCCGTCGGCTTATGGTCTTGTCGAAACAGAGTCGGATGGCAGGATTACTCGATTTCTAGAGAAACCGGGAAAAGATGAAATTACCTGCAATACGATCAATGCGGGAACCTATATCCTCGAGCCTGAAGTCTTACAAAGGATCCCCGCGGGACAAAAATTTTCATTTGAGCGGGGAGTGTTTCCAGCGTTGTTGCAGGAACAGCGACCAGTCTACGCTTACGTTTCAAACGGCTACTGGATCGATATTGGGACGCCTCAGAAGTACATGCAGGTTCATCAGGACATTCTAGAAGGTCGTTTTAAGCCTCTCTTCGAAACAGAGAGTTTATCGGGGGCGAGCCAGGACTGGAATTCAACTTCCGACGGCTCAATCATCGATGAAAGCTCCATCATTGGAAGCAGTGTCAAGTTGGGGAAGCGAGTTCGAATTCATTCCTCTTGCCTCGGCGAGAACTGCCAGATTGGGGATGATACTGTGATCGAAAACAGTGTGATCTGGTCCAATGTGAACATCGGCGAAAGTGCCCATCTGATGGGAAGTATCCTCGGGAAGAACTGTCGAGTCGGGAGCCACGCCACTCTTGCGCGAGGGGTACTGCTGGGGGATGGATCGGTGGTAACGGATTATAGTTTCCTCCCAGGTAAAGTCGATTGAATCTTTCTGGATCAGACGGACCTATAGCCTTACGCCGCCCGATTCAGCAGAAAAATCATCGAGGAGAAAATTCCTTTGACCTCCATTAGATTTGGAACGGATGGTTGGAGAGGTGTTATTGCCAGAGATTTTACCTTTGATAATGTCGAGATTGTTACCCAGGCCATCGCGGATTACCTCGAATCCCAACACCCTTCTCGCCGAGAAGTCCTCATTGGCTATGATGCGCGCTTCATGGCTGGGCGCTTTGCCCGATGCGTCGCAGAAGTCCTGGCTGCTAATGGTTTCCACATCGAGCTATTAGACCGTCCTTTCCCGACACCCTATGTCTCATTTGAGGTCCAACGACGCCAACTGGCGGGAGGCGTCCTGGTCACGGCGAGTCACAATCCCCCTGAATTTCTCGGGCTCAAATTCAAGGCCCCGTTTGGGGGTTCGGCAACCCCTGCTATCATTCAACAAATTGAGTCCTATCTTTTTCAGAACACTCCCCGGAGGTTTACCGGTGTTGAAGCAGTCGACGGAATCAAGGTGGTTTCACCTAGCCGGGAGTACTTTGACCATGTTAAGTCTCTCGTCGATTTTGACCCCATTCGAAAATCACAAATCAGGGCCGTCATTGATTCCATGCATGGTACAGGCCTACACCTGTTGGAAGAGATTCTCCAGGGACAGGGTGTGTCTTGTCGAACTATCCGGCACAATCCCGATCCGCTGTTCGGAGGAATCTCTCCTGAGCCGATGCCGGAGAATTTAGGAGCATTGAAAATCGCCATCCTGGAAGATCAAGCGGACATCGGCCTTGCCACGGACGGGGACGCTGATCGTCTTGGTGTCATGGACCACGAGGGTCGATATGTGAATACCCATCAGGTTCTTTGTCTGCTGATTCTCCATCTAGTCCGGAAAAAGAGTTGGACAGGTAAAGTCGTCAAGACATTTTCTCAAAGCGTCCTGGTTGAAAAGATCTGCCGAAAGCTTGGGCTGCCCCTTGAAATCGTTCCCATCGGGTTCAAGAATATTGCCGAGGTAATGCTGCAGGAAGACGTCCTTATCGGGGGTGAGGAGAGCGGAGGAGTCGGTGTCAAGAATCATCTCCCGGAACGTGACGGAATTCTGCTCAACTTGATGATGCTTGAGGCTGTGGCGGAAAGTGGCAAGAGTCTTCACGATATGGTTTTGGACTTGTGGAAGGAATACGGAGAATTTCACTTTCAACGCAATGACTTGCACGTTCCCCTCAGTTTCGGGCTCGGTCTGGTGAAACAGCTGAGGGATTCTCCACCAAAACAATACACTGGCCTGCCCCTCGAACGGGTGGAGACTCTGGATGGAACAAAACTGATTTTCAAGGATGAGAGTTGGATCTTGTTCCGCCAATCTGGGACAGAACCGTTGCTCAGAATATATTGTGAAGCGCATACACTAGACCAAGTCGAGCGCATGATGGCTGAAGCGCGAGAACTGGCTCAGGTGACGGCGCAGAATTAATTTCACGGTCGTTCTGGAACTTCTTTGTGAGTTGCTAACCCACAACACTTGAAGAAGACAGACCCCTCCAATCTTCTTGAAGCACCCATGGGCATGGGTTTCTCAGGCCGCGAAAATTGACCGCAATCAATCTAAATGGGCCTTCCTAACTCGATACGGGTATTTTTAGCGGGAGCATGTTCCTGCGATTTCAGGCGAGAGACTAGTGAGTGGAAAGGGTATTGCTGTGAACTCAATTCTGACTGTTAGTCATCTCAAGACCCAATTCTTCACCCCTTCAGGGCCGGTAAGAGCTGTTGATGATGTCTCATTCTCGCTGGAACGGGGAAAGACCCTTGGACTTGTGGGAGAATCCGGGTGTGGCAAGAGCCTGACCGCCCTTTCCATCCTTAAACTGGTCCCCCCTCCCGGGAAGGTTGTTGAGGGACAGGTCCTTTACTTCCCGGACAATGTTGAAAGTGAACCCGATGATTTGATGCGGCTCCCACCGAAAGAAATGCGCAAGATTCGAGGCCGAGAGATCTCCATGGTCTTTCAGGAGCCGATGACGGCACTTAATCCGGTCTTCACTATCGGTAACCAGATCAGCGAGGCGATTCACGCGCATGAAAGGGTCTCCCATCGGGAAGCGAAGGACCGGACCCTAGAGATCCTGCACTCAGTGACGATCCCCTCGCCGGAGCAACGTTTCGATGATTATCCACACCAGCTTTCAGGAGGGCTCCGGCAAAGGGCCATGATTGCCATGGCCCTGGTTACAAGACCGAAGTTATTAATTGCCGATGAGCCAACGACCGCGCTGGATGTTACGATCCAAGCTCAGGTACTGGAATTATTGATGGACCTGAAAGAGCGTTTTCATCTGTCTTTGATTTTCATCTCTCATGATCTCGGAGTAATCGCGAGTATCGCAGATTTCACTGCAGTCATGTATGCGGGAAAGATCATCGAGTACGGTCTCACGTCTGAGGTTCTCTCAAATCCCTTACACCCTTATACCGTAGGGCTGTTGCGGTCTCTTCCTCGAACGGGGCAAGCGAGCAAAGAGAAATACCGGCTAAAGTCCATTCCGGGGTCGGTCCCGGATCTTCAGCATATTCCGACTGGCTGTGCCTTTCAGCCGAGGTGTCCAGACCAGATGGGCGACCGCTGTGGGACTAGTCCCATCCCGGTATCGCGCCCTACCTCCGGGCGCCAGGTACGATGTGTTAAGTATGAATCTACTTGAAATCCATGATCTCAAGAAATATTTTCCCCCTCAATCGGGGTTTTCCCGTTCGAGAAAGCCTGTCGTAAAGGCTCTAGACGGGGTCTCCCTGGAAATTCAAGCAGGGGAAACGTTTGGTTTGGTCGGGGAATCAGGCTGTGGCAAGACAACTTTGGGGCACTGTGTGCTTCGACTCCTTGAGCCGACCTCAGGAGAAATCCGTCTTGCAGGCCAGGACCTCCTGGCTCTCAAAGGAGCAGCCCTCCGGCAAATGCGTCGGCACCTTCAAATCGTGTTCCAGGATCCCGCCTCCTCTCTCAATCCACGGATGACGGTGCTGCAGATCCTTGAAGAACCCTTTCGCATCCACAATTTCTACCCAAAGGAGGAGCACCGGCCGAAGGTTAAAGAACTGCTGGATGCAGTAGGAATGGAACAGAAATCATTGCCCAAATATCCCCATGAATTCAGCGGGGGACAACGTCAACGAATCAGCATTGCACGGGCCCTAGCCTTAAAACCGAAGTTGATTGTCGCTGACGAACCGGTTTCTGCACTCGACGTGTCCATTCAGGCGCAAATTGTTAATCTTTTCCAGGATTTGCAGGAGCAATTTCACTTGACGTACCTCTTTATCTCCCACTCCCTTCCTATTGTAGAACATATTAGCTCACGCATCGGCGTAATGTACCTTGGCAGACTGGCAGAAGTGGGCCGACCTGAGGAAATTTTTCATAATCCGAGGCATCCTTATACCCAAGTTCTTCTTGCCTCGGTCCCCAACCTCGAAGGTTCTCACCGGAAAGCCCCCCTCCAAGGGGACATCCCAAGTCCAGCCCATCCTCCGAAAGGGTGCCGGTTTCATACCCGTTGCCCCATGGCATATGAACGCTGCAGCTTGGAAGAACCCCGGGAACTGAGTCTGTCGGAATCACACCGGGTGTGGTGTCATCTCGCCGAGGAGTCATCTCCGAACAATCGCCCGTGACATGTATGATTTTTACATGCCGGTAGGAAGGGGAACGGATTTGCAATTCAAAATCCTCACTGAAGACACTAAGACAAAAGCACGCTTGGGAAAGCTCATCACCGATCACGGTGACGTTGACACTCCGGTATTCATGCCCGTAGGAACGTCTGGCACGGTAAAGGCGATGGCACAGTCCCAGCTCGAGGAGCTTGGGGCTAAGCTTATTCTTGGAAATACCTATCATCTTTACTTGAGGCCAGGACATCAATTGATTCACGAATTAGGGGGGCTACACCGTTTCATTTCCTGGCCACACGTCATCTTGACCGACAGTGGGGGTTTTCAGGTCTTCAGTCACAGCGACTTACGAAACATATCCGAGGAAGGAGTTGCTTTTCGGTCGCATTTGGACGGGTCACCGCATCTGCTGACGCCCGAAAAAGCGGTGGAGATTCAAATGGAGCTTGGGGCAGACATCATCATGGCTCTCGATGAGTGCTTGCCCTACCCCTCGGATTTTTTGATCGCCCGTAATTCGATGGAACGAACACTACGTTGGGGCGCCCGGTGCAAAGATACCTTTGAAAAGGGTGCAGGGCAGTCGCATTCGCAATGGCTCTTTGGGATCGGCCAAGGGGGAGTGTACCCGGAGCTCAGAAAAGAGTGTCTGCTCCGCTTGATCGATCTGGATTTTCCAGGCTATGCCATTGGGGGACTCTCTGTTGGGGAACCCAAACCGCTGCTTTACGAATTGGCTGGCGAGAGTACACAATGGATGCCCCCCACGCACCCAAGATACTTGATGGGGGTCGGAACGCCCCTGGATATTGTGGAGTGCGTGGCGCTGGGAGTCGATATGTTTGATTGCGTGATGCCGACCCGGAACGCCCGCAATGGCTGGTTATTCACGCATTCGGGTCATCTGGTGATCAAACATGCGCGATATGCACGCGACGAACGTCCCATCGATGAGTCTTGCTCGTGCCCGGTTTGCCGTCGGTATAGCCGTGCGTATTTGAGGCATCTTTTCCAGTCTAACGAGATTCTTTCTGCGATGCTCAACACCCATCATAATCTCTACTTTTATCTTGACACCCTACGGCAAATTAGGGATGCTATCACGTCCCACAGGTATCTAGATTTCTTAACGGAGTTCAAAAGGAAGCAAGAAGTCGGGTAAATGAATTAAATTAAATAGAGGCAAGGAGCCTTGCTCTCCGCTTCTCTATTTTCTTAAACGTACAATTCGGAAAAACTGCAAGGTTTTTACTTCAGCCGGTCTGGTTGAAGGCCGATCCTAGATTGCCCTGATCTTCCTAGTTCACACGCAAGATTAAACAAGTCCACTTCTGAGGGATAGAGAATTTTTGTCTGGAGGCAGGTTTTATGTCTTTTTTGGCGCTCTTGGCAGCCAATGGACAGCCGAGTCCAGTTTTTGTGCAACCTCTGATCTTCCTTGCCATCGGCCTCATCTTTTATTTCATCGTTTTCCTTCCTAACAAAAAGCGACAACGGGCACTCCAGGAGACGTTGGATAATCTGAAAAATGGTGACAAAGTCAAGACCTCCGGGGGGATTTACGGCGTGGTGGCGGGCATTAAAGATGACCGCGTCATGCTTAAGGTTGCGGATCAAGTGAAGCTCGAGATTTCGAAAATCGCGATAGTTGAAAAGCTATCCGAGGAGTGATAGCGTCACCCAGTTTTTAGGTTGCCATTGAATTCAGAGTCTGAGGTTCCTCTTGAATGCGTAAGAAATTACGTTGGAAGTTAGCTGTTATCGTAGCAGTGACCGTTTTCTGCATTTTGGGGATTACAGGCTTTCCTCCCAGCTTGGGTAAGATTAAGGAAAGGATTCACCTCGGGCTAGATCTCAGAGGGGGAATGCATTTGATTCTCCTGGTCGTGACCGATGATGCCGTCAATATTGAAACGGATCTCACTGTCGAAAGAATTAAGGAAGAATTGCGATCGCGGCAGATTTCCTTTTCCGATGTGCGGAAGCATGATCTAGACCATATTGAAATCCGTGAGGTGGACCCCAAAAATACCGCCGATGTGCGTGCCGCAATTGATGAATCGTTTCAATCCTGGGACCGAGGGGAGTTATCAGGCGTCCCGAATTCATATCTTCTCAGCCTAAAACCGAGTGTCGAAAAGCAGATCAGAAACGGTTCGGTCCAGCAAGCGATCCAGACCATTCGGAACCGCGTCGATCAGCTGGGCGTGACCGAGCCGGTCATTCAAGAACATGGGCCGGCCGACGAATACCAAATTTTGGTGCAACTCCCAGGTGTTGACGATCCCAGCCGCGTCAAAGATATCATCAAATCCACGGCCTTGCTGGAGTTGAAGCTCGTTGAACCGGGCTTTGGACCATTTCCATCCAGGCAGGCGGCCCTTAGCCAATATAATGGAGTCGTCCCTGAGGGGAAGGAATTGCTCCCCCACGTACGAGAAACCGGACAATCCAGCGAAGAATGGTATTTTGTGAACAAAGTAGCTTCAATTACCGGGAGAGACTTGCGGACAGCTCAGCCCAGCGCCGACGAATTCAGTAAAGCCGCTGTCAGTTTTAACTTAACTTCGGATGGGGCCGCGCGATTTGAAAAAATCACTGGAGAAAATATTGGCAAGCAGCTCGCCATAGTGCTGGATGGTAAGATCCAGTCTGCTCCGGCCATTCGCAGCACAATCCGGGATTCCGGCCAGATTACCGGCAATTTTACTTTGGAGAGGGCAACCGATTTGGCTCTTACCTTGAGATCGGGAGCCCTGCCGGCTTCGATTACTTATCTGGAAGAAAGGACGGTGGGCGCGTCCTTAGGCAATGACTCCATCTTCCAGGGGGTAGTGGCTTCCATTGTTGGCTTGGTTGCTGTCGTGCTGTTCATGCTCTTTTATTATCGATTGTCGGGCCTTAATGCCGTGGTCGCTCTTATTTTGAATTTAATCATATTGGTAGCGGCGCTAGCTTACGTCCGGGCTACCTTGACGCTCCCCGGCATCGCCGGAGTGGTTCTCTTGATTGGTATGGCGGTGGATTCCAACGTCTTAATTTTTGAAAGGATTCGCGAGGAACTGTGGAGCGGAAAGAATGTCGTCTCTTCCGTAAATGTCGGATTTTCGAAGGCATTTGTCACCATTATTGATACACACGTTACCACTATTGTTTCGGTCTGTTTCCTATTTATTTTCGGGACTGGACCGGTCAAAGGGTTTGCGGTAGTCCTCTTCTGGGGGCTCATGGCCAATTTGTTCACGGCGGTGTTTGTTTCCAAATTCCTCTTCGATTGGACTTTGAGCGGACCTACCCGAAGGGAAACCCTAAGTATTTAGGAATTTTGACCAAAATCAGCTTCTTCCCGAGTCTGCCTGGAACTTTTTGGATGGATGGGTTGTCTATTGGCTAGGGAGAGCTATCGCCAGGAATCATCGGGGTAGGAGGAGATGGAGTCATAATGTATTTTTTTAGAAATGTAAATATCGACTGGATAGGCAAGAAGACCATCCTCATTGGTGCTTCATTTGCATTGTTTGTTGCCAGCATCATTTCATTAGCTATCAAAGGAGGGCCTCGATACGGGGTTGATTTTAGTGGCGGAACTTTGGTTTATGTGAAGTTCAAAGAAAAACCTCATTTAGACAGCATTCGGACGGCGCTCAAGCAGCGAGGTCTGGGAGAGAGCACAATACAAAGCTATGGCATTGATAGCGATCATGAGGTGATTATCAGCCTAGATCAAAAGGCGACGTCCAGTGGTTCTGCTCTCGACCAGGGACAGTCTAAGATCGCCGAAACCCTCAATTTGAGTTTTCGTCCGGTGGATGTTCAGCCCGGCGTGACGGCGGACCTGAACAACATAGGGTCTGCGAGAATGGAATTGGCCTTAAACAGCATCCCTGAATTGGCGGCTGTTTTGCAGAAGCCAGGAATTGGAGCCAATAATTCGGTACCAGCCCTTTCTAAGACGGTTCTTGGATACCGGGATTCTCACGGGGGAATTGTAAAGAGTTTTGAGGACTTGAAAACCGGCGCTGGGCTTCCTGATGAAGTGCTGAAGCTGTTGCGCGGGCACTTTTACTTAGGTGATTTCTCCATTATCAAGACCGAAATTGTCGGACCAAAAGTGGGCAAGGCGTTGCAGCAGCAGGCCATCTCGGCAACCCTGTATGCTTTAGGGGGCATGCTCGTCTATATTGCCTGGCGATTTAAAGGCGCGGTGTATGGGACAGCCGCGGTTCTGGCGGTCTTTCATGATGTGATCATTACACTGGGGTTCTTCTCCTTCTTCAATAAGGAAATTTCACTGACGGTTATTGCCGCGCTACTCACGCTCGTCGGGTATTCGATGAATGACACCATTGTGGTTTTTGACCGAATTCGAGAGAATCTAAAGATCCTCCGAAAGGAATCTCTGTCCGCGATCATCAACCGAAGTATTAACCAGACCCTCAGTCGAACAATCTTGACCTCCGGCTTGACTTTTATGACCGTCTTGTCCCTTTATATTTTTGGAGGGGAAGTAATAAACGGATTTGCATTTGCTATGGTAATTGGGATTATAATTGGAACCTATTCCTCGATTGCGATTGCTAGCCCTCTCTTGGTGATTTGGTATGACTATCAGAACAACAAGAAGGCAGTAGCGAAGGCTGCGAAAGTCTGATGCAACACCCGAATTGTATTTTTCGAATGACGAGATTTCAGGAGCACTTGATCCTCTGGATGATATCAACCGGAAGGAGGTAGTCTTTATGTTTGATCAATTGATCGAGTCAACAGGTGATAAATCCAAAACCAGGACTCCATTGACGATGACCCTCTCGATCATTATTCATGTGATATTGGTCGTTGTCTTGGTGCTTATTCCGCTGTTATTCCCCGAAACTCTCTCAGGGTCAATGCAGCAATTGACAGCGTTGGTTGCTCCACCGCCACCGCCACCGCCACCGCCACCGCCACCAGCTCCTACGGTTGCAGTTAAAGTTGTAAAAAAAGTCGTTGACGATGGCACCTTCCGAGCGCCTGTTGAGATTCCGAAGGACATCAAAATGGTGGTTGATGAAGGTCCCCCTCCCGAGGCTGCTGTTGGAGGCGTCGTCGGTGGTGTCCCCGGCGGTGTCCCGGGTGGTCAGATCGGTGGTGTCATTGGAGGAGTGATCGGAGGAGCGCCTTCTGCGGTAGCCCCCCCGCCGCCCCCGCCCCCGCCCGCTGCGCCGAAACCACCCCAGCGCGTCAAAGTTGGAGGAAATGTTCAGCAAGCCAACTTGATCCGCCAGGTGAAGCCGCCGTATCCTCCGCTGGCCAAACAGGCAAGAATTCAAGGAGCTGTTGTACTGGAGGCAATCATTAGCAAGCAGGGAAGCGTGGAGCAGTTAAAAGTGGTGAGCGGTCACCCATTGCTCGTCCAGGCGGCCATGGATGCAGTAAGGCAATGGAAGTACAAACCAACACTTTTGAATGGTGAGCCTGTCGAAGTGGTCACTCAGGTAACAGTTAATTTCAATTTGAGCGGTTGATGGTGGTCTGCTGCTCAGGCCCATGAATATTTGAGACGGAAAACCCTAAGATTAAAGGATAGACGGTCCCCCAAAATATCGATTCAAAAAATCAAAGTTAACAAATAGGAGGTACTTTCGAAATGCTTTTTTATAAGTTAAGTTTTCTAGCGATTACCTTACTGGACGGCGAGATTGGTTTCGACTTAACGTCCATGTGGCGTCAGTCTGGAACCGTTGCCAAGTCGGTGATCATCGTGTTGGCAATCATGTCGGCCTGGTCTATCGGGGTCATGATTGATCGCTTGCTGGCCTACTCTGCGGCTCGCAAGCAGTCCCGGGAATTTGCTCCCCTCGTCGCCGGTTGCCTGAAGGAAGGTAAGATTGATGAAGCGATTAACGTTTCTGAACAGAACAAAAAGAGCCACCTCGCAAAAGTCGTGGTCGCCGGTCTGCAGGAATTTCAGGCACACCAGATCAGCGCTGAGATTCCGGGTGAAGTTGTGGAAGCTTCAAAAAGAGCCCTCGAACGGGCAACAGCGATTACCAATGCCGAATTGAAACGTGGCATCAGCGGCTTGGCGACAATTGGAAGTACGGCTCCTTTCGTTGGTTTGTTCGGGACCGTGTTCGGCATCATTAATGCCTTCCAGGGCATGTCCAGTGAAAAGTCTACCGGTCTGTCGGCCGTTGCGGGCGGAATCTCGGAAGCCCTCATTACCACAGCCTTTGGACTTTTCGTGGCCGTGCCAGCCGTTTGGATGTTCAACTATTTCAACAGTAAGATTGAATCCTTTGGCGTTGAGATGAATAATTCATCTTCAGAGCTGATTGACTATTTCCTCAAACGGAGAGGAGGTAAGCGCTAATGGCTATGGCAACAGGGGGTGGTAGGACTGGCGCTATTGCCGATATCAATGTCACCCCCATGGTGGATATTATGTTGGTATTGTTGATCATCTTTATGGTGGTCACTCCACTTTTGCAGAAAAATTTTAGCGTTGATCTTGCTAAGACTAAAAATCCACGTGAAATGCGCGAGGCAGACCGCGACGACGCCATCGTTGTAGTCGTTACTCGGGATGCGAAGATTTATATTGGCTCCGACCTTGTCGCGGTTAAGGACAATCTGGGGCCTAAAGTAAAGGATATGCTCGCTGCAAAAGTAGATAAGACAGTCTATATCAAGAGTGACCGACGCGCTCGGTATGGGGAAGTTGTCGATGTCGTTGACATCGTACGAGCGACTGGGGTTGATACCCTGGGTTTATTAACTGCCCGGGTTGAAAGCAAAGATTCAGGTCAGTAAGCAATTTGATTCACGGAGGATTTTTGATATGGCAATGAGCGTAGGACCAAGCGGAACTTCAGGAGCGAGAGCGGATATCAACGTTACTCCGCTTATCGACGTTCTGCTGGTGCTCCTGATTATCTTTATGGTGATCACTCCGCTGATTCCTCGAGGGTTGGACGCAAATATTCCTCAGCCGCCACCTCCAGGGCAGCAGGTGCAGGAACCAAACGATCGAACGGTTGTAGTTTCCATTGATGGCTCGGAAAACCTAAAGATTAATCAGGAAGACGTTACTAAGGATAAACTCGGTGACCGTCTGACTGATATTTTTAAGGCGCGGAATGAAAGGACCATGTTCGTTCAGGCTGATCCCAAACTTTATTTTAATAGCATTGTGGATGTCATCGACATCGCAAAAGGAGCCGGAGTCGACAAGATTGGGCTGATCACGGAGAAGATTCAGTCTGGACAGTAGGAAAAGGCTTGCCTCGATTATGATCAAGAGGAGGTTCTGTCTAGAACCTCCTCTTTTTGCCTTCCAGTAGATCTTGGTAATTTTGCACAGCTCCAGTAGCTGATATGACCTGCGAAGGGAGTGGGAGCACAGGATCCCATCGAGGACGGCAACTTGCTTCTTCAGGTCTGCCGAGTCGGTATCTACCAACGCTTTTTTCAGAAAATACGAAATGCAATGAGCCGTCATATTTCTGAAAATTCAGGATTGTGGAGGAATTCAATGAAGTTTAGAACAAAGTCCGTAGCAGTCATTCTATCCCTGCTATGCATCGCATTGATCGGTTGTTCCAAGCTCAAGGCTAGAGATGAGCTGAACAAAGGGGTTCGATCGTTCAAGGACGCGAAATACGAAACTGCCGTAGAGCACTTCAAAAATGCTGTGAACCTGGATCCGGATCTTGTTGGCGCACATTTATACCTTGCCACTGCCTACGCAGCTCAATATCAACCCGGTGGTGAGTCCGAAGAAAACAAGAAGATCGGGGAGGATGCGATTAAAGCCTTCGAAGCCGTGCTCCAAAAGGATCCTAAGAACGTTGGATCGGTTAAAGGGATCGCGGGCATTTACTTTAACATGCGGGATTTTGAGAATGCCAAAATATATTATAAGAAAACCGCAGAGCTTGAGCCAAATACGCCTGAGCCATTTTACAGCATTGGGAACGTGAACTGGGTGCTGTGCTACGACAAGTCTCATCCTTTGCCCCCCGCTAAGAAGGCGGAACTCGTTGAGGAAGGGATCCAAAGTCTAAATAAGGCAGTGGAGATTAATCCCAACTATTACAATGCTTATTTCTATATTAACCTCCTCTTGAGACAGAAAGCACAGGTCATTATTGATGAACTGACGTTGAATAATCCGAAATTGAAGGATCAGTTCACAGTCGCGGCGTTAGATCCCAAGGCCGTTGACCCACTTGTTAAGAAATATGCCGGGGACCGGTATAATGATTACAAAAGCTATCTGAAAGAAGCCGACGAAAATTTTAATAAGGCCATGGAAGTTCGCAAGCAAGTAGAAGCCAAAGCCGAAACTAAGGGTGTTGTCGACCCGAACAAATAGCCGAATCTCCCCAAATGGTTCTTAGCAAAGCCTCTTGAGGACCCCTCCTCAAGGGGCTTTTTTATTGGTCGTCGGTTGCGCTCCCATTGAGATTTCCATTAGTATTGATATATGGCAGATCTGGAAAGCATTCTGGCAGTTGCTGAGAAAAATCATCCCAACGATGACTTTGACATGATTCGGAAGGCGTTTGCCTTTGCTCAGCAGGGGCATGAGGGGCAAGTTCGGAAGTCGGGGGAGCCGTATCTCATTCATCCCCTGGCCGTGGCCCGGATCCTGGCCGAGATGCGACTCGATGCCGTCTGCATATGCGTGGGGCTGCTTCACGACGTGGTAGAAGATACGCAGACTCCCATCGAAACAATCGAGGCCCAGTTTGGGAAAGACGTTTCCCAAATCGTGAATGGGCTCACCAAGATCAATCAATTTCACTTTGATTCCAAAGAGGAAGAACAGGCCGAAAATTTCCGCAAAATGTTTCTGGCAATGGTGGACGATATTCGGGTCGTTCTGGTGAAATTGGCGGATCGCCTGCACAACATGCGGACCTTGCAGTTTCTGCCGTCGGAGAAGCAACATCGGATTGCCCAGGAAACTCTTGAAATTTATGCGCCCATCGCTCACCGCCTCGGAATGGGGAAAATTCGCGGCGAGTTGGAGGATCTGGCCTTCAGTTATCTCGAGCCTGAAATCTACCGGGAAATTAAGGAAACCATAGAGAGCCGATATAAAGTCCGCCAAGAGTTTCTGGATGAAGTCAAAGAGGTCATTGTTCAAAAACTTCGCGAACACGATATCCCGGGCACCGTGGATACGCGCATGAAGAGAATTTACAGCATCTATCAGAAGATTAAACGTCAAAAGATCCCGATAGAACAGGTTTACGACCTGCTCGCTGTCCGAATCATTACAGACACGGTCAAGGACTGCTATGCAGCCTTAGGAATCATCCATAACATTTGGCGACCTGTTCCCGGCAGAATCAAGGATTTCATTGCCATCCCCCGCCCTAACATGTACCAGTCACTGCATACTTCTGTGATCGAATCACGTGGACAGCATTTTGAAGTGCAGATCCGTACGCAGGACATGCACCGGGTTGCAGAAGAAGGAATTGCGGCACACTGGAAGTATAAGAGCGGAAAAGGCTTAAATCAAAAAGATGACCAGCGCTTCTTGTGGCTTCGCCACCTTGTGGAGTGGCAACAAGAGATGCAAGACCCCAGCGACTTTCTGAGTACGCTCAAGATCGATTTGTATCCAGAAGAGGTCTACACGTTTACCCCAAAAGGGAAGGTCATTATTTTGCCCAGGGATGCAACCCCTGTCGATTTTGCGTATGCCATCCACACGGAAGTTGGAAATTCTTGTACTGGCGCAAAGGTGAACGGGCGTATTGTCCCATTGCGGTCCAAACTAAAGAATGGCGATATCGTCGAGATTCAAACTCAACAGGGTCATACCCCAAGCCGGGATTGGCTCTCCGTTGTCAAGACATCAAAAGCCCGGAACAAAATTCGCCATTTCATCAATGTTACTCAGAAGGCTCGCTCCATCGAAATTGGGAAGAAAATCTTCGAAAAAGAAGCCAAGAAGTATAAATTGAATCTCAAGAAACTTGTCGACGATGGCACGCTCTTAAAAGCTGCGCCAGATTACGGATGCACCAAGCTGGAAGACCTTTATTCGGCGCTGGGTTTCGGGAAGGTCTCTGTTCGGGCGCTTTTAAGCAAATTTTTGACGCCGGATGAATTGGCTGCGGCCAGTGAAGAGAAAGTCTCTAAGTTCGCTTCAACTGTCAAAAAGGTGCTTCGGTTTTCGTCAGGGGCTACAATCCAGGTGAAAGGGATAGATGATTTGCTGGTTTATCGAGCAAAATGCTGCAACCCCATCCGAGGTGAAGAGATCGTCGGATATATTACACGCGGTAAGGGAGTTGCGGTCCATGCCAAACGTTGTGCCAATGTAGGGAACTTGCTTTATGAAGCAGATCGGAAGATTGATGTGGAGTGGACTTCCTCCTCCGAAAGTTCTTATGCTGTCAAACTTTCCATCCTGGTGGATGATCGTCAAGGAATGCTAGCGGAGATCACCTCGGTCATCTCTGACCTTCATGCCAATATCAAAAATATCGAAGCGCAGTCTGAGGATCAACGCGGACTCGTCCACGTGACGATCGAAGTGGCTGATTTGAAACACCTGGAAAAAACAATAGGCTCAATTAAAAAAATTAGAGGCATTACCGAAATTACCTGGCAGTAAGCAGCGGGCACCGTGTTTTCGCAGGAATTTAGCTCTCCAGCTGAAGATGGAAGAACGCCTGCTTTCCACCGCCGAGGAGATTTGCATACAGGGTAGATTGTAACAAAGGAGACGAATTGACATGAAGTCATTGGTGGCAACAGACAAAGCGCCTCGGGCTATTGGTCCCTATTCGCAAGGGGTCAGCATCAAGTGTGGCGAACTACTTTTCCTTTCGGGCCAAATCCCGCTGGACCCATCGAGTGGAGAAGTGGTTCAAGGAGGAATTGAGTTGCAGACTCGACAGGTTCTAGAGAATCTGGAGGAAGTTCTTAAAGCGGGAGGGGCGTCTTTGGAAAGTGTACTGAAAACAACCGTCTATTTAACAAACCTGGATGATTTTCCCAAGATGAATGAGATTTATCAGCAATTTTTTCAGACAGCCCCCCCTGCCCGATCGACGGTAGAGGTATCAAGACTTCCTCGTCAAGTAAAAGTTGAAATTGATGCCATTGCTGTGGTGGGGAGTTGAGGATAGACGGGGTGCTGAGTACCAACTTGTTGAAGGACACAAGTACAAAGGGGATCAAACAAGAGGAACGAACACCCTCTCACTCCCTTCCGAACGAAGAAAGGTTTTCGAGAGAGTGCACGTTGTTAATGAGATTTTATGACTCGGCCACTTCGAATGCACGTGGTGCAAACTCTGGCCCGCTTATGGGCTCCGTCGATGATCAACCGGACGCGCTGAAGATTCGGGTTCCAGCGCCGCTTGGTGATATTATTTGCATGGCTAACATTATTCCCGAAAGTAGGGGCCTTGCCACAAATCTCACATCGAGCTGCCATGTGAGCCTCCTAATCCATATTATAAAACGACAGACTATAGCAGATTTCATCTGCCTGCGTCAAACAGCAAGCACTTCCCATGCTGACTCTCGGAATCGAAACCTCCTGTGATGAGACCGCGGCAGCGGTCCTGCGAAAAGGGCGATGCATTCTCTCGAATGTCGTCGCATCTCAAATTGCCATCCATCGAAAATTCGGGGGCGTTGTTCCTGAGTTGGCTTCCCGGCATCATCTGGAGAGTATCGTCCCGATTGTTCGGCAGGCGATCGAGGAAGCCGGCATCAGCTTCACCGATCTCGACGGGATTGCGGTGACTCAAGGCCCAGGACTTGTCGGCTCCTTGCTCGTTGGAGTCAACTATGCCAAAGCCCTTTCCTATGCGGTGGGTGTTCCGGTCACTCCGGTAAATCATCTCGAAGGTCATCTCTACTCAGTCCCTCTAGAATTGGCTTGTCGGCCGGGGGGGGTAGACCAGTCTATTCCAGACTGGTCAGGGCTATTTCCGGCGTTATGTTTGATTGTATCGGGAGGACATACTTCTCTCTACTGGGTCAAGCATCTGGGCAATCCTGTGGAACCACTGAGCCAGATCGAGCTAGTTGGAAGAACTCGCGATGATGCAGCAGGAGAAGCTTTCGACAAGGTGGCAAAACTCCTGTACCTGGGGTATCCGGGAGGACCGGTAATCGATCGTCTCGCAGAGAAAGGGGATCCACGGGGTGTCAAATTTCCAAATACAAAGATTTCGGATGGGACACTCGACTTCAGTTTTTCTGGCATCAAAACGGCTGTATTGAGAAATGTTCAAGCGAATTTCGAGAAAGAAATGTCTCTCGTCAGAGCAGCATATAAAGAGGAGACATTCCTCGATCAACTTCCTCAATCAGTCTATGATTTGATTGCCAGCTTCCAAATGAATGTCGTCGAAACCCTTTTTACAAACACAGCCAAAGCGGCTGAATTCCGTTCCCCCCGGTCGATCATGGTATCCGGGGGAGTCTCCTGTAATCGCCTGCTAAGAGAGCGCTTTCAGAATGGCTTTTCGGAGATGGGGGTGCCGGTTTATTTCCCTTCGCCGATCTTGTCGACTGACAATGCGGCGATGATTGGGGCGGCGGGTTATCCGAAACTTGCTGCCGGGATTCATGCTGATCTGGCATTGAATGCTGACCCCAGCTTAAAACTTCACCAACAATATCCCTTAAGAGAGGACTGAGTGATGCGCCTGAACCGCAGAGAATTTGCCTTAAAGCTTACTTCCCTGGCTATTGGCACCGGACTGACGTGTATTCCCAAGAGAATCCAGGCTATTGTCCACCCATCAACGAAAGGGAAGTTCACGCTCGGTATTGGCAGCTATACCTTTAGAAAACTTTCCCCGGACTTGATGATTGAACGATTACACCTGCTCCAGATTGATACGATTGAGCTCTCGCATCCGCAAACTATGCTGCCTAGAGCGCGGGTGGAAGATTTCGGCCAATTGTCTGAACTCTTCAAGAAAGGAAATATTCAGATCCGATCCTGGTATTGTGCCGGAGTCAAGAGCAACGACGATATCCAAAAGGTCCTTGAAATTGCAAAGGTACTTGGCATTCAGCACGTTTCAGGGGATACGACCGGTGATTCTTTGCTCGCTCTCGATGAGGCATTCCAAAAGAACGGCCTTTATTTTGGAATCCACAACCATTTCTTCAAGGATAGAAAGTTTGAATATCAAAGCCCGGAGGATTTTTTGAAGGTTTTCTCGAAAACATCGGATCACATTGGAGCCACCCTTGACACCGGACACATGGTTTCTTGCGGATATGACCCTATTGAAGCCTTTCAACGACTAAAGCCTCGCGTTCAGTTAATCCATCTCAAGGATGTTGTGGGGCCTGGAACGGATAAGAATGTCCTTTTTGGAACAGGGAAGGGTAAACCTGCTGAAATGATCAAAATGTTAGTTCAGGAACGATTCGATGGCTTGGTGGCCATAGAGTACGAAGAGGGAGAGGATCCTCAGGAAGATGTTGAGAAGTGCGTGAAGTTTGTTCGTGCTGCAGAGTGATCGGGGATGCTTGGGCACTATTCGACATCGAAGGACGAAATCACCTGCACACGGTTAGAGGTCATTCATTTTGTGTTCTAAATGAACGAGAGATCGATTCGGTCTGGAATGCCCTTCATGGTTTTGGGGAACCGTTTAGAGGCCTTCCTTTTGAACGAAGAATTCTCAGCGCTTCTGCAACGGGGGTTAGCTGAAGATCTATCGCTTTTTGAATCTTAGTGCCTAGCAGGGAACAGTCCAGGGGGCGAGGGGCCTGCAGCTTGACTGCGCTCATTTCAATAGGGACTAAGAGGGTTTGAGGGAAGCCGCAGACCGTACAGAAGCTTTCCCCAAATTCAAACCGGTTCATTCGTTGCGGTCCTCCCAGATGAAACAATCCTTTTTGATCTTTTGAACCAGCCAGCCGGGTGATCGCTTCCAGAGCATCTTCAATATAGAGTGGCGAACGAAACTGGTCCACAAACAGGTTGGCCCGATCCCCTCGAAGTGCCTGTTGCTCTAGCTTTTCAAAGGAGCACAGCCTAATGCCGTTCCCGCGTCCGTACAAGAGTGAAAGTCGCAAGATGACGTAATTGCTGCAAATGTTTGAGATTTCCAGTTCACCCAGATATTTGGTTTTTCCATAATAACTTTGGGGAGCAGGAGAATCAGCCTCCGTATAATTCCCTTTGGTCCCGTCAAAAACCAGATCGGTTGAAGTATAGATGAGTTTGGTGCCATGATGGTTGGCAGCTTTTGCAAGTTCTCGAGTCGCGAAAGTATTGATCGCCAGCGCGGCGTTGTGATTGAGTTCGCAATAATCCGGATCAGAAATCGCGGCCGTGTGAATTATGATCTTGGGTTCAATAGCATCACAAAGCCTTGCGATTTGAGTGAATTTCGCCAAGTCAAAAGCGAATGTTTCGACCGATGGAATCTGAATCTGATGATCAAGGTAGGTGCCATAGACGTGAAAGGATGAACGCAGTCTCAGTGCCAGATTCCAACCTAAGAAGCCGCTTACCCCGGTAATGAGGATCTTATCCATGTTTAACGCAGTACCTCCGCTCGAACCGTGACTGCCTCAATGCGCTGTCGGTTTGGTTGGAATCCAGTGCCGGGGGCGTCAGGAACAATAATTCGTCCACGGGGATCAACTTCCACGGGTGGGTCAATAATATCCTGCACAAAGTAGCGTTTGCTGGCAGAAACGTCTCCGGGGAGACAAAAATTCTCTAGAGTCGACAACGCGATATTGTGAGCCCTCCCTATGCCAGCTTCAAGCATCCCACCGCACCAAACCGGGATGGAATGAGCTAGGCAGACATCATGCACCCTTTTGGCCTCAGTGTATCCCCCGACACGACCCAATTTTATATTAATAATTTGACAAGCCCCCGATTCAATGGCCTTTCGAGCATCGTCGCTGTCCAGGATGGACTCATCCAGGCAGATAGGGGTCTTAATGGTTGACTGTAACTGAATGTGGTCCAGGATGTCGTTCCACGCCAGGGGTTGTTCGATCATCAACAAATGAAACTCATCCAATCTCCTGAAAAGATCAATGTCCGCGAGAGTGTAAGCGGAATTTGCGTCGCACATGAGTAAAATGTTTGGGAAATAGGTCCTGACTTCCCGGACAATCTCTAGATCCCATCCGGGCTTTATCTTGATTTTAATCCGTTGATAACCTGCTTCTAATTCCTTCTCAATCTTTTGGAGTAGTTCCTTGATAGAACCTTGAATTCCAATCGAGACTCCACAGTCAATGAACTTTCGTCTACCACCAAGCAACTGGTAGAGGGGGCGTCCTTCCCGCTTTGCCTGTAAGTCCCAGAATGCCGTTTCAACGGCGGCCTTAGCCATGGCATGGCCACGAATGGGTTTCAACAGCGAAGAAATTTCTTCCGCGGAGGCACCTTCCTTTTGTAAAACTCGCGGCACAATAAAATCTTTGAGAAGATGCCAAGCGGTTTCCGTGGACTCATGGTTATAGAATGGCCCTTCCGGGGAAGTGGATTCACCATAGCCTATGATTCCTTCTGAAAAGACACTCACCAGGATAATACGCCGGCGGTCGGTCCTGCCGAAGCTGGTCTCAAAGGATGAGACGAGAGGCATCTGGATTTCCCGGATTTCGATCTGTTCAATTTTCATGGGCATGGTCTCAAGCTCAAAGCTTCATGACCAGTTCTGTCAGAAGGGCGGCCCGCGGAGCAAGACTTGAAATCAAAACATGTTCGTGAAGGGCATGGGGACCGTCCCCATCGGGACCCAAGCCATCCAGAGTGGGGATGCCGAGGGCAGCCGTAAAGCAGCCGTCGCTGCCTCCTCCTGTTTCTCCTTCTTCCAGATTGATCCCTAAAGCGGATGCCAGATGCCGGGCTCTTTGAAACAATTGAATATTCCTCTCGGAGCGTTCCAGCGGAGGTCGGTTGAGGCCACCCGAGATGTGAAGAGTTGCTCCTGGATGTATGGACTTCATGCTGCATACTTCCTGCATGAGCCGTTCGCTTTCCGCATGTGTCTTTACCCTGAAGTCGACTTCGATTTCAGCGTGATCCGCAATGACATTGGAACGAGACCCTCCGCGAATGACTCCGACATTTAGAGTGGTTCCAAGTTCTAGATTACCGAGTTTGCTGATTTGAAGAACATGATGGGCCATCTCCTCGATTGCGCTCACACCTTTAAAATAATTCACGCCTGCATGTGCGGACACTCCTGTGACGACAAGGGTGAACATCCCCACACCTTTGCGAAAAGTCTTCACTGCTCCTCCGGGTAGACAGGGTTCCAAGACCAGTACGATATCACTTTTCCTGGCTTCAGATTCTATGAGAGAACGGGAACTGCGACTGCCGGTTTCCTCATCAGAATTGAGGAGCAGGGTCACCGGGCGATTGAAAAGGCTGAAGTGTTTGGAAAGATAATCGGATAGGGCCAGAAGCAAAGTCAGGCCTCCGCGCATGTCAAGAGCCCCGGGCCCAAACATTTTCCCGCCTTCAATATGAGCTGGTCTGCGTTGGCTCTCACTCGGTCCCCAGACCGTATCCAGATGCCCGAGCAGAAGAATGGGCTTTTTCTGAGAATTAGCAGGGCAAAAACGAGCCAAAACATGATTGCCGCTCTCAGGTTGCTCGACGATCTGAACCTGGGCACCGTTCCGGCGAAAGCGAGAAGCGAAACTCGCTGCCAGCCGGTCAAGGTCAGACTTGTGATTCGATGGGGTGTCGGCATTGATTAACTCCTCCAGCCAGGAAATCATGGTGGGTTGCAGGGCGTCAAAATATTGAACGATTGCCGGCATCAGGATACACTTCCGCTATGTAAACTCCGATGGGGATGCGCTGCTCACGAATTCAAAAATAACATAGAATAAGATTTCTATCGAAATTTATGTGCACGCCCAGCAATGGATGGATAGAGTGGAGTATTCTGCTCTTTCCGCCAAGATGGTAAGGAACTTGTGGAGGAACATCATGTCTCACTTTCGATGGGTTTTGGTTCTCTTATTGGCCGCCTCCAGCTTGAATTGTCATTCTAAAGAACTGCCCCAAGAACCTCGTCTCAAAAAGGCATTTCGCCAACCCGTGAAAAATGGTTGGATTTATGTGCATCTTGAAGGGGAGCCTGAAGTAATTGGTTTCCAACATGGCAGCCTTCTGGCCAATGAGATTGCTGAAATGCAGAAGACCATTGCTCTGGAGCTAGTTCATGATACCAAGAAACCTTGGGGATTTTTTAAAGACGTTGCCAGAGTCGAACTCTGGCCCAAGATCGAGAAGGAGTATCAGGAAGAGCTACAGGGGATCATAACCGGAATGAAAGAGCAGGGAATTTTTTTAGATCTGTGGGATCTGGTCGTTATGAACGCTGCACTGGAGCTGAATCCTTATTTTATAAATTGGGAGGAGAAAAATCGTAGAGCTGGCTCTAGTGACCCAATCCGGCCCACCTCGGATCGTTGTAGCGCCTTCGTTGCGACCGGCAGCTATACCCGGGATGGCAAAGCGATTATCGGTCATAACAACTGGTCGACTTATCTTGAAGGGGCACGCTGGAATATCATTTTCGACATCGTCCCCACCCGTGGACATCATATCTTGATGGATGGTGTTGCCGGTTTCATTCATAGTGCTGACGACTTCGGAATTAATTCGCAGGGGGTCATGATTACAGAGACGACGATCACTCGTTTTCAAGGCTGGGATCCTGACGGCATTCCAGAATTCGTCAGAGCGCGCAAGGCCATGCAATATTCAGCTTCGATTGATGATTTTGTCCGAATTATGAAGGAAGGAAACAATGGGGGGTATGCAAACAACTGGCTCCTGGCGGACCGAAAGGTCAATGAGATTGCGAGCCTTGAACTCGGTTTGAGACATGTGAATCTTCGACGTACGAACGATGGGTATTTCAGTGGCGCCAACTTCCCAGTCGATGAGAGGCTCATTCGAGAAGAGACGACATTCGACGGGAATGACAAAAGTCTGAGCGCCACGGCCCGGCGGATTCGTTGGGAACGGCTAATGGACGAAAACAGAGGGAAAATTGATCTCGCTGCTGGGCAACGCTTCCTGGCAGATCATTTCGATACCTTCGAAGGAAGAATCCATCCCAATGAGAGGACTCTCTGCGGACACATTGAACTCTCACCGCGCGGGTCTCTTCCTTGGCAGCCTCCATTCGGACCAGCCGGAGCTGTCCAAGCTAAAATAACCGATTCTACGCTGGCCGAGCGCATGACCATTCTCGCTGCTACAGGCCATCCCTGCGGCATGCGTTTCCGAGCGGCAGAGCATCTCGCGGCGCATCCACAATTTGATTGGCAGAAGCCTTTGTTAAGAGATCTCGATTCCTTCCCTTGGACTCCATTCAGCGCGACCCAATGATGGACCGTCTGCTGGGCTGGTTTTCTTTGGCTGAGAGTCAAAGAATACGACGCGCGTTTGCTTCATTAAAGAAGCCCAATTGAGATGGGAATCAGCTTGAATAAACTGGAGAACTTTCCGCTACCTTAAGCAATCGATTGCCGATAACGTTCCGCAGGGCTTGCCCGGTGTAAGACCTCTCTACCGTCAAGACATGTTCCGGGGTTCCCTGGGCGACAATTCTTCCGCCCCCTTCCCCCCCTCGGGCCCTAGGTCAATTATCCAGTCAGCCGTTTTAATCACATCCATGTTGTGTTCAATGATGATGACCGTGTTTCCCAGATCTGTAAGGCGGTTCAAGACTTCCAATAATTTCCTGACATCGTCGAAGTGTAAGCCAGTGGTTGGTTCATCGAGGATATAGAGGGTTCTTCCGGTGGCACGCCGGCTCAACTCTTTTGCCAGTTTGACCCGCTGCGCTTCTCCTCCTGAAAGTGTAGTGGCTTGCTGGCCAAGGTGAATATAACTTAGCCCAACGTCCAACAGGGTTTGGAGCTTCGTGCGGATCGTGGGGATATTTTCTAGAATTTGAAGAGCCTCACTCACTGTGGATTCGAGTATTTCGGCAATAGAGTATCCTTTGTATTTTACGAGCAATGTTTCCCTGTTATAACGGAGTCCCTGGCACACTTCGCATTGAACATAGACGTCAGGCAGAAAATTCATTCCGATCCGCCGTAGCCCATCCCCCTGGCAGGCCTCGCAGCGGCCTCCTTTAACGTTAAAGCTAAATCGACCCGCCTTGTAGCCACGTTCCCGGGATTCTGGAAGAGCGGCAAACAGATCCCGTATGAGTCCAAACAACCCGGTGTATGTTGCTGGATTTGAGCGAGGAGTGCGTCCGATCGGGGATTGATCAATTTCAATCACCTTATCGATCAACTCCATCCCGAGGATTTCTTTATGTTTTCCAGGCGTTTCGACCGAACGGTAGAGTTTCCGGGCCAAGGCCCGATAGAGAATGTCATTTACCAGTGATGACTTCCCGGATCCAGATACGCCCGTTACCAGGATCATCAGCCCAAGAGGAAACTTGACGTCGATATTCTTCAGATTGTTCTGAGCAGCCCCCTTGACGATGAGGAAATTTCCGTTTGGCTTCCTGCGGATTAACGGGGTTTGAATAGTCAGGTCGCCTGCCAGATATCGTCCGGTTAACGAGCACTGCTGAATGGACACTTCGGCGGCTGTCCCGCAAGCGATTAATTCTCCCCCATGCCGGCCGGCTCCAGGGCCGAGGTCGATCACAGAATCCGCTCGGCGGATGGTCTCTTCATCGTGTTCCACCACAATGACCGTATTGCCTAAGTCTCTTAACTGTTCCAACATCCCAAGCAGGCGCTGATTGTCTCTTGGATGCAGGCCAATCGATGGCTCGTCTAAAACATAGAGCACTCCCCTGAGCCGGGAACCAATCTGAGTGGCTAGCCGGATGCGCTGCCCTTCGCCGCCCGAGAGAGTCGTAGCCGGCCGCGCCAAGCTTAAATACCCTAGCCCGACCGATTCCAGGAATTCCAGGCGCTGGATTACCTCATCAACGATCCGGCCGGCAATAATTTTGTCCCGCTCTGACAATTGAATCTCGCGAACCGTCTCGAGAGTTTCTGTCACAGACAGTTCGGTTAGGTGCGCAATCGAATGATCTGCCACTCGAACTGCCAAACTTTCAGGTCGTAAACGTTTTCCATCACAACTGGAACAAGGCGTGGCGACCAGGAAGGTGTCGTAACTCTGGCCTTCTCCATCTTCCAAGGCCTGTTCATTGCGAAGAAATCCTAGAATGCCTTCGCCTAGTTTCCGATGTTGGCTGACTCCAGACCAGATGGCATTCTGGATCTTTGACGGTAGGGATTTGATCGGACGATTGAGTACATCTTCTCCGAAATATTTCTCAAGTCCAGTCAGAAAATTTTTGACTTGTAGAGGGAAACCATCCGCCCAGATGGCTAGCCCCCCATTGAGGATTGTTTTGGTGGGATCTGCGGTGATCCGGCCTGGGTCCAATGCAAATTTATACCCAAGACCCGTACATGCAGAACAGGCCCCGTACGGGCTATTGAAAGAAAACGTTCGAGGTTCAATGGCCGGTAAGGAAATTCCGCAATCCACACAGGCCAGCTTTTCAGAGTAGAGCCTCTCCTCACCATTGACTACGGCTACCAGAACGATGCCTTTTGCCAGCTTCATCGCAAGTTCTATTGAGTTCTCTAATCGCTTTTCGATCCCCGGTTTGATCAGCAGGCGATCCACAACAATTTCAATCGTATGGTGCCTGGTCTTATCGAGTTTAATTTTCTCCTCGAGATTGTGAAGGGTACCATCGATTCGCGCCCGCACAAATCCATCTCGTGCCAAATCCTCCAGCGCCTGCTTGAATTCGCCTTTTCGTCCGCGGACGAATGGAGCCAGAATCATGATTCGCTCGCCTTCGGGCAGCAAGCGTATGTTTTCCAATATTTGTTTAGTTGATTGGCGAGCAATTAACCGGCCGCAACGATAACAGTGGGGCACACCGATGGAGGAGTAAAGAAGCCGCAGATAGTCGTAAATTTCGGTGATTGTACCGACGGTAGAGCGAGGACTCCGGCTGGTTGTTTTCTGTTCAATGGATATGGCAGGGCTCAGCCCCTCAATGGAGTCGACATCAGGTCGCTCGAGCTGATCTAGGAACTGGCGTGCATAGGCCGAAAGGGATTCAACGTACCGCCGCTGCCCCTCAGCATAGATGGTGTCGAAAGCCAGGCTCGATTTGCCCGAACCACTCAATCCCGTAATCACCGTCAGCCGGTTGCGCGGGATCTCGACGTTAATGTTCTTAAGGTTATGCTGGCGAGCCCCTCTGACCACAATCTTGTCAATTGCCATTTCTCTGTCCGACACACTCTTTGAGCTATCCAGGCCTTAGACCAAACCTTATATATTAGACTTAGGATGGAAATAGCGTCAAGAAGATTGGCAGATCAGCCCGGGGTCGTGCGAGTGACTTGGACAGCGGCCAGTTTGGGGGAGAATGATAGGTTTTCAGTTTCGCTATGTGGGTACTTTGGCCGTGGCTTGGTTCGAAAAACTGCGGACCCTTGGTGAATGATTTTGAACATGACCTAGAATTCATTGCAACCGTGAACGGACTTGCAGAATTTTATCAGCCAACTCCTGCTTCTGCTCGATTACACGCTTCGGATTTGGAAGGACCTCCGGAATTGGAGGCGGCGCAGTGGCAATCATCTTTTGAAGCCCTGGAAGCTGTGAGGCGTTGTTGAGGGTACTGAGATAATACGGAATAATCCGCGCCATAGTCTCCGAGTTCAAGCTATGAGGGATCTCAAGTTCCCGCTTGATGGCAGAGTGCCAATCGAGGCCATCCGGCCCGAGTTGTGTGATCGTTTTCTGCAACACTAAACGCTGTGCGGCAGAAAGCTCCGCCACATGCAACGCAAATTCGGCAGCCCGGAGATGCTGGACAAGAAGCGTTTTCGCTGCAACCGTTGCGAAAAGGGTTCCCCCATTTGCGACATCGTGCGAAAAACCGAAGCCGGCCGCGAGTACGCGCATCGCGCCGTCCTTGTCGCCGACCTGCAAAAGGTGAAAAGTGTAGAGAACGTTGAGACGACCCATAACAAGTGCCTTCCGAACGTACTCCACCGGCGCCCCCGGCCCGAGCTGATAATCGACGCCCCAGTCACAGTTTGGAAGGGCACTGCCGCGGACCATCGTCTCGAGGGCGGGCCTATTCTTTTCAACCAAGTCCTTATACTTCAGATCGTCGTAAGGCGCGGTACCATCCAGGATCGTCGCGAGCTCTTTCGCCTCCTGGTCTGTGATGGCGGAATCCTGCATTTCCGCAAATGCCGACCAGTAGCGCAGTGCCGCATTCTCGCCAAGTTTCACTCTCTGCTGTGCAGCTGCGGAACCAACCGATATGGCAATGAAAAGGATCATCGAGGAAATCAGCCGGGGAATATTCATGGCAAGGTGTTCTCCTTACTTAGCAGGGCCAGCGCGCTTTGTTTACCTTTTGGTAGCTGAGCGGTTCGGGGATGGAATGCCACCAGATTGACTGCTGCCTTAATGGAAGGTGCATTAGCGAGCAAAACGTTTGCGCTGCCAATAGTTAGAGGTTGCGAATTCGTAAGCTGCTCAAGTTCTGCCAAGCTTTTGGTATCCTCGACAAAATAAGTTTGTTCAGAGCGAGGCCAGACCATAATTATTGCTGCGATTAGGACAGCCGTGGCTGCGGCCCATGCCGCAAAAAAGGCCCACCGTCGATTTGTGCGTCCATGATTTCCGATCTGTAACAATTCAGGAGCTAGCGGACGAAACTGCTTCAGATATTCTTCAAATTGCTGGTCATCAAAGGTCGACACTGGAGTCCTCCTTGGCACACATCGCCTTGCGTAGCTTGTCAATGGCATAGCGATATCGCGAGGCCACGGTATTTGAGCTGATGCTCAAGAGATCAGCGATTTGTAAGAAGGTGAGCTCGCCCCAAACGTGTAATATCGCTACCTGTCGTTGATCATCAGGAAGAGCACACAGAGCACGTCGCAGGTTCAGCTCCTCGGCATCGTCCCGGTTTGGCGAGGAAAACCAAGCAGGCTCATCATCAAGCGCAACATCGCGTTGGCGAGCTTTCACCTCGTTTAGGGCTGCGTTACGTACGCAAGCGAATAGGTACGCTTTTTCATCCTCAGCATGGTGCAGGTTCCCGTTCTCAAGCAGTTTCAAGAAAACCTGATGGACCGTATCCTGGGCCCGGCTCCGTTCTCCTGTGATGGCTGAGGCGAAGAGTAGTAGTGCCGAGCCATGCTGGCGATATAAAGTCTCGATTTTAGCGGCAACGTTAGTGCGTCTAGGGAGCATGTTACGGTCTCAACAGTAAGACAATTGAGCAGGGCATATTTGTCTATAATTCCTAGTATATATTGTGGGTTCCTCCCAGATTTCATCAAAATGGTTCACTCGTACATAGTGTCCCATAGCAGAATAGGCGCTAATCCCCAGAACCAAAGTCAAGGGACTCAGAATGCGTTTGACCGCAGATCTCCACCCTCAGGTGGATTTGTACTAGGTTAATAGGAAACTCACCCACTACCGGGAGTTCAGCCAAAGAGAATGGAGTGGGGAATTTGCGACACCGCATGGCTGGCAGAAATGGTGTCAGATCGAAGCGAACCAATACAGCGGAACTGGGGTTGGAACATTGCCGGCCCTTCGCTCACAGATAAAAATTCAGTCCACGGAAGGGAATTTTTAGATACCATTGACGATTGGGGGATGGGAGCAGGGAGAGGTCCATCACCCCGACAAGTCCCTCATCTCGTGTAAGAAGGGTATTCTTAAAATGGATCTGGTGCAAATTAATGACGGAGACTTCTTTCCTTGATGGTTTTCTATCACGATGGTAATTTTTTTCATCGGGAGACATAACTTATGAATCGGCGAAATTTTTTGCAGGCCAGTGCAGGTTTGATTTTGTCTGCGACGGCAGGGTACGGCGCGGAGTTCGCAGACCAGAAGCTGCGAGTCGGCCTGATTGGGAGTGGTTGGTATGGCAAATTGGACTTGTATCGCTTAATCCAGGTTGCCCCTGTAGAAGTCGTCTCGCTCTGCGACGTGGACAAGCAGCTTCTTTCTGAAGCGGCCGAATTGGTTGCCGCGCGCCAAGCCTCGAAGAAGAAGCCACGGACCTATAATGACTATCGCGTCATGCTCAAAGAAAAAGACCTCGACATCGTCCTCATCGATACCCCAGACCACTGGCATGCCTTGCCCATGATCGCTGCTGTCGAGGCTGGAGCCGACGTCTATGTTCAGAAGCCGATCAGCGTGGACGTGGTGGAGGGAGAGGCCATGCTTGCTGCAGCGCGGAAACACAAACGAGTTGTACAGGTGGGTACTCAGCGGCGCAGTACACCGCACATTGTCGAAGCTCGCAATACCATTATCAGAGAAGGCAAGCTTGGTACTGTCGGATTGGTTGAGATTTGTTGTTATCATCCCATGCGAACCCGGGAGAATCCCCCCGACACAACGCCTCCGGAATACTTAGACTATGAAATGTGGACCGGGCCCGCGCCAATGCGACCCTACAACAAGCTTGTCCATCCGGGCGGATGGCGAGCTTTTATGGAGTATGGGAATGGCGTCATCGGTGACATGGGGATCCACATGCTTGACATGGTTCGCTGGTTGCTCGATCTGGGTTGGCCAAAGCGGATAGACTCCAACGGAGGGATTCTCATCGATAAGGGTAGCAAATCGAATATCCCTGACACACAAACTGCTACCTTTGACTTCGGCAATTTCTCCGTAGTTTGGCAATTCCGCAGCTGGGGACCCCCAGTGGATCCGAAATACCCCTGGAGCGCTACAATATATGGGGACAAAGGCACGCTCAAGGTGAGTGTATACAGCTTTGACTATACTCCGTTAGGGGAGGGTCAGCCAGTGCATCGGGACGTGACACTTGAGCTGGAGCAGTATCCCGAAGATAAGACTGAGAAGAATATTGAACGCCATGTCGCGCCGGCTATTCGATACCACATGCAGGACTTCTTGCAGGCCAGTGCCTTACATGGCCGACCCGTCGCCGATATTGAAGAAGGTCATATCTCAACAGCTAGCTGTATCTTAGCCAATGTATCGCTTCAGTTGGGCCGCAGCCTGGCGTGGGATGCCCAGAAACAAATTGTTTTGGGTGATGCGGAGGCAAATCAATTGCTGCGTCGATCCTACCGCCAGCCCTGGATCCATCCTGAGCCTGACCTGGTTTGACCCAGGACAACTATTGAAGTAGTTAGAACGCGCATTAAAAGGAAGGGTCGCTTCTTAGTGAACCAGAATCTGTTCCAATTTGGTTCGCTCGGTGCTGGTGAGATCTACAAACTGAATTCCCATAGCCCTGTCTTTTTGAACCCAGACCACCTTTGCCTGGCCCTCAAAAGCCAGATATTGCCCGGGTATATCAAAGCGGATGTTTACTAGACTATCGGTCAGGAATGGACTGTGAAGACTCACGAGTGCACCGCCAAAACTAAGGTACTCCATAACCCCTTTGGTTCGCTTGAAGTCCTTCCAAATTTCCACTTCAATGTGGATGCGCTCACGAGCGAAGTTTCGTCTTTCGGCACCGGTATCTTTAGATTCGTTGAGATTTCGTTTGTCTGCCATAAGCACCCGCTGGATTCGAAATAGTTGAAGGGACTCCATTGAAGCTACATGGGAACTCCCTTGTTCGCAAAAAGGCTTCCAAATATAGATTGATCAAGAACAAGATTTCCTTGAGAAAAGCCAAACCCTCATCCCAGTTCAATAAAATTATCTCTGGCTTCACTCTTATCGGCATTGTGCTGTATTTTCATTCCTTATTTCCATCTCCGGATCTGAGGGGGGAGGAAACTGCAGATATTGCTCAGTTTACTTTTAGAGTAAGGGTCCTCGTTGCAGAAAAGACTACAGGCTTAGCTATCAAGGTGAAGTTGACCCGGAACGATGGGACCAACATAGGAGAAAGGGAACTGGGGTATGAAGGTACGGCGATTTTCGACCAATTGGTCCCCGGTCAATACCTAGTAACAATTGAGCGTGAATACCAAACAACCATCGCGCGTCCCCTAGAGATTAAGAACACTTCTGTGAAAAGCGTTACTTGGGAGATCCGAATCTCGGGCGATTCGACGACGGTCCGTGAAAGCACTAAAGAAAGTTTTCAAAAGAGCTCCAGTACTGGCGACGAGCTTTCTAGCCCTGTGTCGAAGAAGGCTTTGAAAGCCTTTCAACAAGCTTCTGAAGAAAGTGCCCGCGGGAATCATCTGAAGGCCGTCGAGCTCCTACAAAAAGCTATTAAAGAAGCCCCGAATTTTCTCGAGGCCTACAACAACCTCGGAGCGCAATATCAGAAACTGAAAGAATGGAATCAGGCCATTGAGGCCTACAAACATGCGATTGAGATTAAGAGCAACTCTTCCCTGCCTTATCTGAATATTGGAAGTATCTACCTCGAAAGAGGGGAGCTGGATTCAGCGTTGAAAGCCTTCCAGTCCGTGCTGGACCTAGAAGATGGAAATTTAAGGGCCCGCCTTGCTATGGGCAAGATCTATCTTGAGAAGCGTGACTATGGGAGGGCAGAAATTCATTTGGAAGCTGTTACCCGGCTGAATCCGACTCAGAGTCGGCAAGCCTTTGTTGCTCTTATCCACATCGAGATCATGTTGCAGCGATTCGACCGGGCTAAGTACTTCCTGAATAACTTTCAAGTGTACTTCCCATCTGACCCCGAAACAGAAAAACTCAAGCAAGCCATTGAGAAGTCAGTCTCCCCCTAATTGTTCCTTCTCGGCCCCCAAAATTCAATCGAGCCAGAAACCAGGCGTTTCTTCTGACTTGATTTCGGGTCAATCCGCCTGGTTTTCCCAAGAATCTGTGCTCGTGGTGGCAAAAAGTCCCTAAAGTCATTGTGAATTCAGCCCGATAGGAAGCTTGTTAATTAGACTTACTGAGAGATCTCTAGCTGAAAAGACATTGATTCGCAATATTTTGGATCTTCTCATGATGCAAGAAGGATTTTTGGGTAGTCGAGAATTTAATGAGCTGAGGCTCTTTTAGGCGTTATGCCATCAGTCTCCCCCAATGATCAGGCCTCGTCTTCCTCGTCACTTCCTAAAGTCGAGGAGACCTTTTCTCACGCCAATCGTTTGCTCGTTGTAGATGATGATCATGCCGTAAGGAAGGCCATTGCCGATATTCTGGCCCATTGCGGTTATGAATGCGACCAGGCTAGTTGCGCTGCTGAGGCGCTCCTCTACCTTGAAAAACAAACCTATACTTGTGTCTTAACGGACCTGATCATGCCTGAAAAGTCTGGCATGGACCTGCTTCGAGAGATCACAACTCGATACCCTGAAATCGCCGTCATCCTCGTCAGCGGGCAAAATGATTCCGGCATGGTCCGAAAGGCACTCAAGAACGGCGCCTTCGACTACATCGTCAAGCCTTTAACCGCAAGTGAAATCCTGACAACGGTTTATGGCGCCTTAAAAAGGCGGGAGACGATTCTCAAAGAGCAGAATGACAAACAAAGTTTACGGGAAAGAGCCGAACTCGGAATGGTAGAATCGATTCTCTTTGAGGATATTGTCCGTAGTACCATCGATGGAGTCATGATCACAGATTTGGAAAACCGGGTGATCATGGTTAATCCAGCCTACGAGAAGTTAACAGGTTTCAGCCGGCATGAATTGCTCGGTACCATTCCGAGCATTTTGACGGGTGGAACAGGGATCAAGGATTTCGGCCGACAGGTAGCCCATTCTCTTTATGCCACCGGAAGCTGGTCTGGTGAGGTTGTCGATCAACGGAAGGGCGGCATTGAATGGTTCGCAAATCTGACCATTTCCCGTGTCAAAGACTCTCGCGGGAAGGCTTTTGCGGATGTTTTTATTGTGCGAGACATTACCGATAAGAAGCACATGGAGCAACAGCTGATCGAGCGTCTGAACGAGGTTCAATCGGCTCAGGATGCTGCCATTATCGGATTCGCGAAATTGGCCGAATGTCGTGATCCCGAGACCGGAGTCCATTTGGAAAGAATGCGTGAGTACTGCCGCATCTTGGCCGACCAGTTAGGCTCCTTGCCCAAATACAAAAACGAAGTGAACGACGCCTTCATCGATTCCCTGTATAAATCAAGTCCGCTGCACGATGTCGGAAAAGTCGGAATTCCCGACAGCATCTTGCTCAAACCCGGTAAACTGACTGTCGAAGAGTACGAAATCATGAAGACTCATACCGTTATCGGGGGCGATGCCTTGCGGGCTGCAGAAAAGCGACTCCCGGCGAGGTCCTTTCTGACATTGGGTAAAGAAATCGCCTATCATCATCACGAGAAATTTGACGGAACCGGATACCCATTCAAATTCTCAGGCTATTCCATCCCCCTCT
The DNA here is from genome assembly GCA_963810905.1 of uncultured Acidimicrobiia bacterium. Taxonomy (GTDB): domain Bacteria; phylum Acidobacteriota; class Terriglobia; order Versatilivoradales; family Versatilivoraceae; genus CAWBAT01. The sequence continues at coordinate 36,832 of CAWEPG010000006.1, forward strand.
CCGCTCGCATCGTCGCCTTTGCAGATGCCTACGATGCGCTTACCTCAAAACGAGTTTACAAAGACATCGTGGGGCCGGAAGAATCCAAGCGCCGTCTCCTACTGGACCGAGGAAAACACTTTGATCCTGATGTGGTCGATGCTTTTCTATCGCGGGAAGACGACTTCTTGAGAATTTTGAAGCAGTTCGGTAATGAGAATTAGTTAGTTCTGATACTGCAGTAGAGAAAAGACCTCGAATTCGCTCAGCTTTTTCCGGCCATCTAAGAATACAAGTTCCACCAGAAATGCCAGCGCGACAACCTGCCCTCCCATCTGCTGAACCATTTGAGTGACCGCCGCAGCTGTTCCGCCCGTGGCTAGCAAATCGTCGACAATGAGTACTCGCTGCTGCGGCTGGATCGCGTCTTTATGAATCTCCAAAGCATCTTTACCATACTCTAGATCGTAAGAGACTTTGACACTTTCTGCGGGGAGTTTGCCCGGCTTTCGAACCGGCACGAAGCCTGCACCCAACTGGTAAGCAAGGATGGGTGCAAAGATAAAACCGCGCGATTCCACGCCAAGCACGAGATCTATCTTCTGATTCATATACTTCCCCGCGAGCAGATCCATAACCTCCCGCAGGGCTTTCGCATTCTTGAGTAATGTGGTGATATCGTAAAAAAGAATGCCTTTCTTCGGAAAATCCGGCACATTCCGGATCAGTCTTTTAAATTGCTCCATCTGTAAGGTCCTTTAAAAAGATTGGTCGGGGCGAGAGGATTCGAACCTCCGACCCCCTGGTCCCGAATTCTAAACGTAGCGTATTACCAAGTGATATGTATCACGACGGAAGGCGCACTGCAAGCGGTTTTTCGAGGATTTAGATCAACTTGGTAACACTCGATAAGAAGGCGTGACACTCAGTATTCCAAGGGTAGTTACGTCACAATCCATGTCACAAGTAATGCTGAGCTGGGTGGTACCCGGTGCCTACCATCTAAAATGGGTCCCTCGGCTGGCGGTTAAGGCCGTCGAATTCCACCTCCTTAGCTCAGATTTGAAGAGGTACAATCCCTCCAGGTCGCTGGGCAAATCGTAGTCTAGCCGGTGATCCATCGGTAGTTTTCTCCGACTCAAGAGAAGCTATCCCCAAGGAAGTAGGCCATCCCTCTCAGCCTGGGGAACGGGGTCCTCCCAGTCTTTCCACACTCGTAGGCAATCTCGTAGACCTGCCAATTCCACCATCTAGCGTTCGTACATTGCTTGGGAAGAAGTAGCGTAGCCGTAAGACCCTGAGGGTATGTCTACCTGAAGACGGCAATGTGACTTAAGACAAGTCAAAACACTAGAGCTCGCTTAAGAGCCCGATTCCAGAGTAGACTTCGCCCTGACAAAGACGTTGCTTATAGCCTGTCCTAATGCAGGAAGCGCTGTAATAGCCACAAGAGCTATAAGCACGAGCAGCAGGGCATACTCGACCAGGTCTTGCCCTTCTTCTTCATAGACCAATCTCTTGATTAACTCTGACATTGAGTTTTACCTCTTGTAGGGAGAAGCGTTTAGTCTTTGGCAAACGGCAGCTGGGATGCCACTTCCTGTGAGGAAGTGACCGATTGAATCGGACTGCCAGGGTACGCTGCAAAGCCGATTGTCAATAATAATTCCGCTTAGGATAGTTAGTTCGAATCAATGTCTCCTGTTCGTTCGAGAGTGAAGGTTCCTTTTTCTCGAAGACCCTTTTCATCAGCATAAAGCATTTTTCCGCTCATCTTCAAGGCGGTAACCGGAGGAGCGTAGAGATTGAGAGTGAAGAAACTCACCGTCGTATCCAAATGGTCATCGGACTCCAAGAGGTACTGATAGGTTGCATCGTCAATCGTGAAGCCACTGATGGAAAGATTTCTTGAACTTGGGGGGAACGTCCCACTGGTGACTTCAAGAGAACCAAACAAACTGCCTTCAGCCTGTTCCAGCGTGGCTCTGACTTGGGCATTGATGGTTGATCCCACTAATGAACCTTCCCAAACCCCTGCTACGGATTGTTCATTCACAGCGGGAAGGGAAGTGGCAGGGAAGAATGCGCCTGTACCATTGGCGCTTTTGACGATCGAACTGGCGAGTAGGTAGGGTTTATCGTCAGCGGCTTCAATTACGATCTGACCGTATGTTCCGGGAACCGACTGACGAATATCGGCGTCCACATATAGACCAAGGGACTCTATGAAGACAACTTTAGATGAAATCTCTTGGCCTTGAGGGTCGTAAATTCTGATTGTGACGTTCCCGCCGTCTCCAGTGTTTAAAATGACTAACGAGGATAAGAATGTATCTGTTTTAACCGAAGATTGAATTGCCAAACGTCGTCCTCCGAAACGCGAGCTCAATTCTATACTGGGATCGTTTGTGGAGTTAAGTATGACCGAAGCCCAGGCAGAGAGCGGTTCATCGGAAGTAATATAGAGCCATCCGCTTTCAACTTCTCCTTGCAAATCGGTGATGATATCATTGATTTGCATAAGCTGATTGGATCCTACTACGTAGCTTTTTGACCCAGCCACAAAACCCTGCTGGTCAACAAGCAGGACCAAAACATTGGCAGAGGGATTAACTCCCTTGACGACAGAAGAGATCGTGAAATTGTTAAGACCGAGATTGGTCCGTATTCCGCTTTCTCGGGAAACAAACGGAATAAACGTAAAATACGAGTACCCTTGTGCGCTAGCCAGAACGTTCCGTTTTAGCTTATGCCGAGAATTGCGCTGGAGGCGGAGAAGGGTTTCCTGGATAGGTAATTCCAGAGAATTCGCTTCTTGTAGTTGTCTTTGAGGTAGACTTGTAGACGTGAACGTCCTCCGCTGCTGAGGCGCCGCATTTGACAATGGGAGTTTCTCTTGGCTATAACCCTGTGTAGGAAGAACCGTGAGAATCAAAGCACCCGCCATGAATTTAAACCTCGAGAGACTCATAAAACACCTCCCTGATAAATTGATCCCATTCTAACCCTCCTTCTGCTTGTTAGGTTGATTTTAGGGATTTTCACTTCCTGAAATTTCAGTTCCCACCAAGTGAAGCCGTAGCCTATGCGCTTGTGCAGCTGAAATCTGGTCAAAATTGCACAAGCCAGATGCTGGAACCGTTATTGGCGCACAGTCGATGATGTGATTTTGCCGGATGGAAGAAACCTTAATCGAGACTTGGGCAAGGCTCTGGAATCTGAAGCCAGGCATGCCAAGTGTAATCTATGGGTGGATCATGACCCGGTGTCGCCAATAGAAGGAGGTAGACAGGCTTCACTACTTTTCTAAATCATTACAGATCAATGAATATGAGGTTTTTCGGGTAGACAGCCATGGACGCTGGTGAAATGAAACAGGATCCAGGCCTGAAAGCTTGAGTTGGCGACTTCTGGAAGAACATTCCGGGGAAGTGCCTGGATCTGAGTTTCGCGGGGAGAAAACGAAAGTCCCGAGTCTTCCTATGGAAGTCCATCGAGCGATGACTTTCCACAAAGTGATGCGATCGAAAAGCAACACTGCAGCTTGGTCTGAACTTCGCAGAAGTTTTTTGACCACACGAGTTCTTGAGCAAAGCTGCTGTTTCTGGACATTAGCAGAGTGTTGCAGCAGCAATCAAGACTGCGCTTTGTGAAAGGAGTACAGAAACACCACCAAACTCAGACCAGCGAAGGCATAGATGAAAGATGTCAACAATCTCATCGCCGGAATCAGACCTCTCACAACGCCGAACACGTCGCCGATGAATCCTGCCACTAGCAAGATCGTTGCCAGGATCATTCCAGCCAGCGCCAGAAATGCTGCATTCTTAAGTGTCATGGCGGGAGTATAAGCGCTTTGAGGGCTATCTGCAAAGGTTGGCTCGCAGCCGCCAATGTAACCGCCTTGATTGAACTGCGGATGATTGTTGGCGATCTGACAAGGTCTCTAACGAATGCTTTTTTGAGAGTCCACCTCTCCGGTTACGCCGTAATACAACCATTGAACCGGGTGAAGAAGTAAATGGTAGATCAAGGCCCCACTATTAAAGCCCCCCCTCACAGCCCACAATAAGACCCGCCAGCTAGTTCAGCATAGTGACCCCTAAAGCAAGTAATGGCCGAGACAAACAGGTTACATGGCTTGGATGCAGCTCACGCCTGCGATAAGATCCGCTTAGTGGATCGAAATGGGCAGGGTTACTTAATACACCCATGATACGACAAAAACGATTTAAACGATCAAAGCCGCCTTTTGACACTTAATTCGTACCGTAGGAGGTAAACATCAAGACTCAGATTCTTTATTCGCATCATATAACAATGGATACTGGAAGGCAGCGTTCACGGCTGCCACATATACCGCGGTCGAATAAAGGTATATTTACCCAGTTGCCTGACATTTTACAGATAGCAGAATTTTAGATGTGAATGGCGTCTGTCAAACGGGGTGAAAGAATGAATGAAATGCGTGTACGGGATTGGAAATTGAGTTATCTCTTTTTTGTACTGATCATCAATTTTCTGACACTTGCGACGGCGGCATTGCTTTTTGTTATCGCCGTGAAAGGGCCAAATGGGCTTTTTGCATGGTAGGCACTGTTTGCACCCATTTGTATCAAAATACGTTACCAAGACGTTACCAGATTTTGAATCTATTGTAGGAAAATATGGACGATGTCGAGTAGTCCCTCCGACCTTGTCTTGCCATCGTATGACCTCGTCGGTGACCCGTCCTTACCTTGCCGACTCACTTTGAGTTGAGCTAAATTTTCGTTAGGGTCATTGAGCAGAGGGATGGAAAGGACAGGCTAAGAGGAGATACAACATGAACTCACAGATTACAGGATTACGAGTTGCAAGCGTTGTGTTTGGTCTGATCACCATCCCGCAGTTGGTGGGATTAGTGGTGCGTCCAGAGGTGCTCGTCGCCGGTCATCTAATACCATTTTGGCCAAGTGTGCTCGCCATTATCATTTTTGGTGGTCTGAGTATTCTGATGTGGAATCTCGCTCGCACCTCCACCAAAGTGAACAACTCTCGAGACATGCTTGACCCGGTTCTCAGCCAGCCTGGGCGTATGAAAAATTAAAGAGGTTCGCTAAAGCGGCGACCGAGGTGACTTTTTTTGGGACCAAACCCAAGCTGCTGGGGACGACCCCGGCGGAACAGGCTAAGGAGAACTTCAAACCATGTCATTGCTTCTCATACACCTGCACTGCCTTATACTCCCCCTCCGGTCCCTTGACCGTTGCCCTGCGTTCAATTCCGTCTGGCGGTTTCGTTTTCCCCTCTCTGCGGTTTCTGATGATGCTATGTTTGAGTAACACCAGGACCACATTTTTGCGGTTTTCATCGAGCACGCGAACGATTTCCGAGATACCGTAGCGATGGTTGACGAAAAGATTACAGATAGTCACAGCTCTTTTGCTCTGTGGATCAAGGTTCCAGGTTTCTTCAGGCAAGGGGAATTTACTTTCCCAGACCTGAAAACCATTTCGATCCTGAGATGTCGATTGGCTCATCGGAAGTTCCTCCGCTCTCGTGAAGAACACTGAGATTACTTTTTATTGTAGGCTCGTTTTCCGAACAATACTAGCTTTTGTCGGCCCCGCGCTGGCAATCCTTTGGCTCCTGTTTCTAAGCACCGAGATTCGTGCAAATGATTTCTCTGACCTCGTCGTTGGAGTGTCTGATGGAGACACAATTACGGTAATGCACGACGGGCATGGAGAGAAGATCAGGCTCTACGGGATTGACCCACCCGAAAAGAGACAAGCCTTCGGCAACAGAGCCAAACAGTTCGTCTCCGCACTGGCATTTGGAAAAGAGGTCAAAGTCAAAAGGAAAGACTGCAAGGGGGGCACCTCAGTCGTTTCGAGTCCTTGTCCAAGCGGAGACTATCACTGTACGGCCTTGCGGATCACTTGGATGCATAGTCGCATTACGGACAATGAGAGAAAGGGACTTTCACGCTCTATCTGTTCGACATGACCGGCACACACGGCTCATGTCAGTGCTCCACCTTGGCTGATCGGCTGAACGCTCGGGTTGGCCAGCTCAAAGTCGAGTATTTGATGGCATTCTTGCTGCCACGCTTTACTGAGTACATCAACTCATCGACCCGTTTGAATAGTTCGTCTGGTGAAGGTGGCTCACCAATACACGTCAATACCCCAATGCTAAAAGTCACCGGCCAATCGCTTTGTTGCATGCCAGCTAACATGCCGCCTCGAATTTTAGAAAGGACAACTTGCGCAGATTCCAGGTCGGTTTCGGGCAATAGCAACGCAAATTCATCGCCACCGAGCCGTGCAACCACATCGGTTTTCCGCATATGCACTCTGGCCAGATTAACCACAGCCCGGAGAACTTGGTCACCTGCGGTATGTCCGATCTGGTCATTCACGGTCTTAAAGTTGTCAATGTCAATATAGGCTATCGTAAACGGATGTTCATATCTCTGAACGCGGTGAATTTCCGTCTTTATCAATTCAAAGAAAGCACGTGAATTCATGGCCCCTGTCAAATAGTCTGTCTGGGCCAATTCTCTTTCATGTTCCAGTGATTTTCTTAATGCTGAAAACAGGAGCGTGACGACATCGAACAAACTGAGTCTAATGAGGAAATTCCAAGCATGAATGAGAGGATGTGAGTATGAGTTCCCTGGCGTCACTTCGGTAATAAGCCAAACTAAGGCACTGGCAAAAGATGCCAAAATTCCGAGTCGCCGGCCTGTGAGCCAGGTCAATAGCGAGATCGGAATCAAATAGAACAACGAAAATGAAAATTCATGACCCGTCAGTGAGTCAAGAGTGCCTACGCATCCGATAAGCGCGAATCCGACGACTATCCAGAAGAGCTTACCTTGTTTCTCAAGACTCGCTAGAAAGTCCATAGCCATTTGTCACTTTGTTCACAAATCGGGGGAAACGGGTAAACGAACGGCTGATAAGCTGCAGGGAGAAAACGCGACCGTCAGCTTGACTCAGGGAGTCCTTATAAGCGATAGGTCGCAACGTCCTAAACCACCTCAGAACACATACGGCACCAACGCCTTCGTAGATCGGGCGTAGTCGTCGTACTCGGGATACCGCGCGCGAAGCAGCCGTTCTTCGACGATGACCCGGGTGATGACCGATACCAAAGCGCAAGGGCCAGGGATACAAAACTGGGTTACGCAGATCAGCATAACCGGTTTTGTAAGAGGGATGAAGCGCCGAAGCACAGTTGTTGGGGTTTGACCCTCAAGCAACCCATCCAGCGAACCCGCCAAGCAGTGCGAAGATTGATCTCTAAAACGTGAGAGTGGAAATATTGTGTGGAACCCAAGAGATGAACTGACTCTTTCTCTTGACCTCTACTTCCTTGCACCCAGTTCATACTTTGGACGGGAATCCCGTGGTCGTAACCCTCAGCGACACACTCATCCCCCAGAGCCAGCTCTAACTTATGCAATTAAGCAAAAGAGCTCGATTAAGAGCCAGATTCCAGAGTAGATTTCGCCCTGACAAAGACGTTGCTTATAGCCTGTCCTAATGCAGGAAGCGCTGTAATAGCCGCAAGAGCCAGAAACACGAGCAGCAGCGCATACTCGACCAGATCTTGCCCTTCTTCTTCATAGACAAATCTCTTGATTAACTCTGACATTGATATTTACCTCCAAGGTAAAGTGCCCTCTCAACAATCGGGCATTTTAGAAGCCAATCGGGGAAAAGAAAACGGCTGTAAACGATACCCTCTATTTCTCAATGCAATATCTCAAATGACTACCAATTGTGCATAAAAAATGTTAAATAAAAGGATGGATTGCTTCTAACACTTTTTCGATCAGACAATAACAATTGTGTCACCAGTTCATGAAGCTCTGTAAGCTCATAGAAGTTCAGAATAAGGAAGAGGCAATCTCATTCAGTTTGCCGACCAATATTGCTATTTTGGGGTCCTCTTAGGCACGTTCGGGCTGATCACAGTTCTCCTACGTTCAATCCCTTCTGGAGGTGTCGTCCGCAGTACTCTGCGGTCTTTGATGATCCCCTTTTTGAGTAACACATGGATCACATGTCTAGGGTCTTCATCGAGCACGCGGACGACGTCCGATATATTGTATTGATGGTTTATGTAAAGGTTACAGATTGTCACCGTTCTTTTACTCTGGGGATCAAGATTCGAGTTATCGGTTGGCAAGGCGAACTCCTCAACAAGGACGTGGAAACCTTCTCGATCCTGGGATAGCGAGTGTCTCATCAAAAGTTCCTCCTCCCACGTGAAGATTGGGAATTTTTTAATCGCTGGTTGTTTTCCCGAGATTACTGTCCATCCTAGGCAGCCACACTGGGAATGATTGGTGCAGCTTTTTTCATTGGCCGCGTGACGAGAGTAATAACCTGAGGGTAGGTCTAGTGCAGATGTGAGCCCAACAGGGACGGATTCTAAGAACGCCCATATACCCTCGCGATTCATCCTCCATTAGAACTTCCGCGCAAGTCTTGACGTTGGGCGGCACCGTCGTGCAGCAATCCCCCCAGTTTTCGGGGTTGAGAAATCTTGGACCCGGGACTGGATCAAACAGAAAAAGGCTCAATGGATAGACGATTTAGGGCGATGTCACTGCCCATATCCCGCCGGGAATGGACATCCATTCGTATTCACGTTTAAGCGATTATGCACGTCGAAAGCGGAAGCTCCACGAATATCGTTGACACCTGCCACAAGAGCCCCGTGCGGGAAGCTTCCATCCGAACGGGTCCAGAAAGGAGTGGACGTCAAAACTCCATTTTGGTACAGATACAAGATATTAGCTCCAATGTCTTTTCCGTTCTTTCCGGCACCCTTCATTGGGCTCCCGGCGGGGATCCAAACCCTGCATCCACCTAAATTGGGATTAACGGTAGTTGAGTGCGTCCGGTTTGCGTCAGTAGACGGATAGAAATTGAGGTAGGTATTGTTGTAGGAATTCGCGTAGTCGAGCAACCAAGCTGTCTGATTCACGATGTAGAATCCGTACTGGGGATTATTGAAGCTCAGTGAGTTGTCGAAATAGAAACTCCGTCCTGGCACTCCTACAGTCGATTCCATGTCCCAAACAAACCCCATTATGCCAGCCCCCATTACGGTATTGTTGGCTCCGGTCGTGTTGTACGAGGTGCGGATGTAGTAGCCATAAGTGATGGGGTTAATAACGAGCGTTATTCTCATAGCGATTGTTGGTCGGAGTACCAATGAGTGTATTCGCCAGTCGGTCGTTATGGTGGAATCCAAACCCGTCATTTAATGAAATGTTTCCCAGGAATTTATTGTTGTTGGCGTAGCTGGATCCGGGTGCCTGGATGGTCCCAAGAGACCCGTTGCCTTCTGAAATGTTATTCTCAATGATGTTGTTGGAGCCGGGATAGATAATTATAAAATCGTCACCCCTGCTTTGCGCGCCTTGAAGCCAATCCCCCTACGATATCGGCGTAACCCCGGCTGTTGGCGTAATTCCTACGGAACGTGGCATTGTGCGAGTTCGACAGCGAGAATCCATTGCGGTGGAAGTAATAAATTTCATTCTCTTCTAGCAGGCCGAAATCAGATTGGTCGTAGGTAATCATTCCCTCATTCCGGTAGCGGTTATTGTTCGTCAGCAGATTCCTTTTGAAGCTGACATGATTGCCAAAATGGACGTAGAAGAACCGTTCGTCGAGATTCACGTTCTTATCCGCGCTTTTTGCGTGAATGCCTTCAAAACTCCAGTAAGAACAGGCAAAAGTTAAAATATGTCCTCCGGTTCCATCCTGGCTGAGAAACGCCTGCCGTTCATTCTCAGCCTTGACGGTCATCGGAGCAGATACAGTGCCATTGTTGTTTGCTCCGGTATCGCAGCGAATGTTGATGAACCGCAGCCCATTCCCATTGACGGCCAAATTATAAGTTCCGTTCTTCAGAAGTAGGGTATCCCCCGCATGAAATCGTGTGGCGGCAAGTGCGTAGGCAAAGGTCCGATAGGGGCTCGCACTGGTTCCAGCATTAGAGTCGCTCCCAGTTGGAGAAATGTAGTAAGTTGCAGCAACAATTTCCGACCGGAAAACGATGACGGAAATCAAAATGATAATGAATACAAACGACAAACGCCGTCCTTGCGTGTTTTTTGGCATCATTTTTTGTCCTCACTGTGGATTGACTTAGGTTCAATTTCCGACTTGATGTAACAGTTTTGAACCTGTTGCAATTCGCACACCAACGGACAATCTTTGTCACGGACTCAGTTTGGAACTAGGATTTTCAGCAACATCGGCAATCTCAACTGAAAGCCAACTGAACGCTTTTGTCCTCCCAATATCCAAATTGTTACTTGAGCGCCATAGGTGTTAGATTTGTGACAGCCAGATTGAGCCTAATAACTACTTATCTTGAATGTATCTGCTCTGCCCCTGACGATCGGTTTGACCGAGCCGGGTATTTTTGTACCATCTGAAGAGTGAGACAATCTCATGGAGGAGGAGAGATCTCATGCCAATACAGAAGTACAAACCCGAGCAAGTGGTCACGATGTTACGACAGGTGGAAGCGTTGTTGGGAAATGGGAAGACGGCCCCGCAGGCATATAAGGAGGTAGGGGACCAGGGAGTTGCTAGATGGAGATTCCACATTTGCAAACTCCGTTTAGCCTCTCCCCAGCCCTCAAAATACCGCGTCAATCAAATCACTGAGGATTAACACCCTGGCCACCGCGCACACACCAACAGAGGTTCTTACCGTCACCGCTACCGCAACCACCAAAGGTCACTAAGCCATCATTGCCAAAGTTCACGCTCCACGGGGGATTGGTACCACCAAAACTGGGAGTAGCGGACCAGTAACAGTCGTCGGTGGTGCCATTTACATTGCTAAACGGATGGCCGCTGTTAAGGGCCGGATTTGCCTGCGTTGGGTCTATAAGACTTGCCAATTCCTGGATAGTGGGAAGCCGCCACCCGAAGCGATTCCCCACAAGCGCCGTATTGCAATGGGCATGAGCGTCCAACGGGGTGAATGTTTCCGTACTCGGTGACTGCTCCCAGACAAGGCCAGTCTCCTTGTCAAAGACCGCGGCTTTACCAAACGCGCCCAGGACTTTAAACCGTTGAGCACCGGAAAATTGCTGGTCCCATGTTGTTGTAAGCGGCGAGGATCTCAAGGGGTATGCTTTTGAGGAACAAACTGAAAGCCTCAACATCAGTTCCAGTGGAATTTTATTCTATCTCAACACTTTTATTGGCCCTCGTTCCTTCATTTCCATCGACCTGAGCCAGAGCAGGTATTTCGCCTACCGTGGAAAAGTCACTGCAGTGGTGGTTCGGATAGAGATGTCTTCCTCCGAAAAGCATCTGGAGGCTGCGCAATTCATTTGATCTTCTCTGTTTTCCTTTTTCCCTTTTCGTCCTTTAAGCTCGTTGTCAATGCTATGGCTCTTGAAGTTTTCGATATTTCCAAGGGGGCATGGCGATAAGATCAACCCAAAGCCCACACGTGGTCATTCTGACTTCATGTTTCAGCCTTTCTAAGTCTCGGTAACGCGGGGCAAACTTCCTGCACTGCCAGCCGAATCCTGTCTGTGAATGATCACTTAAAACTGACACAGTTATACAAGTCAGACCTTGAAAGCCAACTGTACCCTGCGTGGGTTAAGCTATTGATCTATATATCCTCTCCCCTCTCAATCCCTCACCCTACACTTTACTTTCAAGGGTATGACTTCGTCACTTTTTGGAGACGGCTGACCAAGATTGTTCACTCTACTAGGCTATAACGGCTCTGGGCATTTGTTCATTCTGCCAACGAGCCTACCGTCGGCCAGTCTCAAGATCAGACTTCAACTTGGAGTCTGGCTTGTTGACTTTTGTAGCGTGCGGGCATAGCATTTCGCTCCAGAACAGGCGCACAATTAAGTTGATAATGTATACAGGACAGAGCCGCCTGAAAATTCGCCTATTCTCAGATTATCAGGGCAAAATTGCCTGTTAATCAATGGTTAGGCATCACGATCATTCCCGAGAGAAGCGCGAGCAATGATCCCACCCGCTAAATTGGGAGCGATGCTAACAGCTTCTTGACAGAACAACAGCCAAGGCATGGCGTATCTCATATAACAACTATCCAAGGAACTCTGGGATGGTCTGGTTCCTGGGGTGCTGCGACGCACGGTCCGAATGGTCGTCGGAGCATCTCCATGATGTATGGTGTATGTGGCTAAAGTCCCTATGCAAGGATCACGGCATTACCGTGCCGCTCCCGTCAACTACCGCAAGGCGGCGCGCAACAAACTGTTTTCCATCTGAATTCCTGGAGGTTTCCCATGAATATAACTTCGCAGCCCGATCAAGAACTCGAACGGCGGTTTGCTTCGCTTGTGCTGGATGTCCTGATTCGTGCCGGTGTGATCCTTGCCATGGTCACGCTTTGCTACCGGGTCTTGTCGCCGTTTCTGACCCTGATGGTCTGGGCGCTGATCCTGGCCGTCACGATCTATCCACTCCACCAATCCCTCGCCAGAAGGATCGGGGGCAAGCAAGGACTGGCCGCAACCTTGTTGGTGGTCGTTGGCATCGTGCTGATTATCGCGCCGACGGCCATGCTGATGAATTCGCTTGGCGATTCGGTACATCAACTGGTCAACGACGTGCAGAACAACGCAGTGAAGATTCCAACCCCGCGTCCCGGTGTCGAGCATTGGCCGTTCGTCGGCAGAAGGATCCACGACGTTTGGTCGAAGGCCTATGCGGACCTGCCGGCGCTGGTGCAGAGCATGCAGCCGAAGATAGGCGAGCTGGCGAAAACAGCCTTGGGCTTCGTCGCCAGCATCGGTGGTGGGTTGTTGCAATTCCTGGTCTCCTTCATCATTGCGGGCATCATCATGGCCTTCGGACAGTCGGGTAGTCGCGGCAGCCAGGCGATCTTCGAGCGAATTATCGGCGAGGCCCGCGGTAGCGAATTGGCCAGACTGTCCACGGCGACCATTCGTGCCGTCGCCCAAGGGGTTATCGGCGTTGCCTTTATCCAGGCCATCATCGTCGGCTTGGCCCTACTGGCCGCCGGGGTTCCGTGGGCGGGTGTGCTGGCGGCGATTGTGCTGGTCCTCGGCGTCGCCCAGGTGCCGGCGCTGATCGTGACGTTGCCTGCCATCGTCTACATCTGGTCGAGTGGCCATTACAACAATGTGGCGGCGATTGCCTACACCGTGGTGTTGTTCCTGTCGGGCATGGCGGACAATGTGCTGAAACCGCTCATGTTGGGAAGGGGGGTCGATGCGCCGATGCCGGTCATTCTGCTCGGCGCGCTGGGTGGAATGGCGACCGCTGGAATCCTGGGAATGTTCGTCGGTGCCACCTTGCTGACGCTCGGCTATCAGATCTTCATGGGCTGGGTGGCCGCCAACCCAAACGCTGGGCAGGCTCAGGTGGAAAGCAAAGCGCAGTCAGCGCACTGAGATTTAGCAGTACTAACTGCCACCGGATGCTGCACCGATCTCGTCCTTGGAAGAGTGTAGAAGAACTTAAAGCACTAGAGGAACGGTAAAACTTTCTGAAATCCAAGAAGATCATTCCTGATGCGACGTACGACAAGATTGCCGGGATGATCATCGCTAAGCAGAAGTGAGGACGCGCAGCCCATCATGATGTTTCGAGACGGAAAGATCCGATCTAAGTGTGGGTATCATTTCCGTACCGTTCTTTAGGCTGTTCTCAGAGTCACTTTCGGGCTGACAACTGGTTTCCGTTGTTCCCTTCCATCCGGCGGTTTCGTCTGTCCCCCTCTGCGATCTCTGATGATGCCCTGTTTAATTAACACAAGGACAACATTACTACGGTTTTCATCGAGCACGCGAGCAACGTCCGAGATACCGTAATGATGGTTGACAAATAGGTTACAGATCGTCACAGCCCTTTTCGTCTGGGGATCAAGGTCCGAGGTTCCTTCCGGCATAGGGAATTGATTTTTCCGGACCTGAAAACCATCTTGCTCCTGAAATATAAATTGGCTCAATGGAAGTTCCTCCTCGCCCGTGAAGAATGCTGAAATAGTCTGTAATTATCGGGGAGATTTATTGGGTCTATTATCTCCTATCGGCCCCGCGCTGGCAATATTTTGGTTTCTGTTCCTAAGCACTAACGTACGTGCATATGATTTCTCCGGCCTTGTCGTTGGAGTATCTGATGGCGACACGATTACGGTACTGCACGAGGGGAACGGAGAGAAAATCAGGCTCTACGAGATTGACGCACCCGAAAAGGGACAAGCCTTCGGCAACAGGGCCAAGCAATATGTCTCCGCACTGGTATTCGGGAAAAAGGTCAAAGTCGAAGCCAAAGGGCAGGACCGTTACGGCGCGGACGGTTGCTGATGTGATCTTGCCAGACGGGAGAAACCTGAATCGAGAGATTGTGAAGGCGGGTTTTGGGTGGTGGTATCGCAGATATGCACCAAACAATGCAGATCTAAAGGTGCAAGAATCTGAGGCACGGGCAACTAGACGAGGATTGTGGGTGGACTATGACCCAGTGCCGCCCTCGGAGTGACGAACAAGATTTCACGCCACCCCCAACAGGTTTCGGTCAGACCTACTTGGCTTGTTTGGCGATTACAAGAGAAGAAATCTTAGTATATGTGGCGGCTGGAACGATCTTCTTGGACTTCAGACTGACTCTTACTTGTGTAAGGCCGGCCGGCAATGATCTTGTCTGCATAGGCATCACCAATACCGGGCAGAGTCATCAACTGCTCCTTGGTGGCTGAGTTATCCTTGGCTTGCTCCTATTACCAATTGCGCCAGCATCTGTTGTTCCTGGTCGGTCAAGCCAATGAATCGGAGGCCGAAACCCAAGTAGTCGCGGAAGCAAACGACTTCTCCCTGGAGCGGCATCCAACTCCCAGATGGCAGTTGAATCTCAAAACGAAACTTTTCACCAACGGCCACTCGCCCACTCGATTCGATGCAGCACCCGCCCAGACTAATGTCGGTGGTACGCGTACTATGTTTACCTGATAAACTCTCCCATCGAACGTTAAGGATCAAGGACACGCGCTGGCTGGACCTGCGTTCGCTCAAATTTATCACCCTAGTACTAAGTTGCGCAAATTCGCGGTGATTGTTGTAGCTGGGGCGCTGACCCCGGCCGGCTTCGCCCAGGCCGGCTACAGCACGAACTTATGCAACTTAGTACTTGTTCAGCTTGCTGTTTGTACCGGAGGACAGACCTACTGGCCCCGCGAAAGAGGAAAATCTTGGAATGGCCGCCTTAAACCATTATCGACATGTGATAATACCAGAATCCCAAATCATTTTTTGGGTTTTCAATCAAATATCAAATCCGTTCTCCAGCTCGCCAGTTCCGCCGTGGGAATTCCCTGCACTGATGAGGCGGGGACAGGCCCGATGAAGTGCATGAATTGGGGGAAATGATACCCGCAGAAATCACTCTTCTGCTCCAAGTAGTGTAGATCAGCTCTCTGGTGCGGCAGTTTCCGGTTACGCCGTAATACGACCGCATGATGGCGAGTGACGCTATATTCTTGGTTTGACTCTCTGCCGAAGTGGGAATTCGCCCCTGGTTTCCACCGACGAGCCGGCGGAACAAGCCCGAGAGAAATACCATCTGGATACGGACTAGCTGCTTTGCGAAGTACAAGGATTCGAGCACAGGGTAAAAGAAGGTTTCGAGCGTTTTTATGCCCTAAAGTAAAAAGAGGCAGGCAGGCTTCACAATTTTTATAAATTTTACAGATCAATGAATAAGAGGTTTTGCAAATAGACAGGCGCTTTTCCAGCGTAAAAACTCACCAGGCAGGAGTCTTTCATGAAGAAGAGATCTATACTATGCTATACGGGAGATTGAATGAAAGGCCATGTCCATCATAATTGACCCCGAGGGAAAGGAAATAGATGCTTTACGGCGACTCGCCAATTGGGGTGGGGCACGTGTGCTCGAATTCGGTTATGGCGATGGCCGATTAACCCTCCGCCTCGCCTACCTCGGTGCCCACGTCGTGGCATTCGACCCCAAGCCTTCGCTCATTCGCAACGCGCGGCGCAATCTACCAAAGAAATTTGCAAAGCAAATCAAGTATTTCATCGGTTCAGCAGGAAAGCTGAAGCATCCTGCCGGATCCCTGGATCGGGTCGTCTTCGCCTGGTCACTTTGATGAATTGAACAAAAGGGCATGGTTCATGCCCTCCGCGAGGCCCATCGGGTCCTCAAACCTCAATGGTCTCCTGTTTGACCTGCGCCCAGCTTTAAAGCATCGCCGCGTGGGTTTATCTCGGGCTGGGCGCTGGCACCTGGTAGGTACCATGCGCGAGAATTTTAGCGACGATCGAGCGGCAAATGCTACAGTCGCACAAATTTTACGTGAGGGCCTATTCCGACGCGAGAGGCAAATGCAGTTGGATCTAAGACGCTATCTGGACACGCTTAAGGGTCTTGACTCGTGGCTAAACGAATACTCCAAACTTGGTCGGCACGATTGGCTGGTCAAACGTGTCCAACGCGCACTTGTTAAAGAGCCAGGCGAGACCAAGATCGTCGTGCGCGGGCCTTTACAGATTAGTGTGATGAGGAAAGTCAGGTAGCCCTCTTACCACGATATTATGAAGAGAATATCATTCCTTTAGAATGGCCATTTCAGGGCGGAGGAGGTCGGCAACCGGCAGTTGCTGAGAGAAGAACTTGCTGGCATAATAAGATGTTTGCGTCTCAAAAGCCGACTACGAATGTCGAGTAACTGCGGTCCTGCTTCCTTAAGCGATTAAGGTCGGTTCGCTATCGGTGTATTTGGCCTCAGGAGGCTGGTTTATGCCGAATGTATTACAGCTAAAATGCACTGGTTCTAACTAGTTGAGCTTCATTGATCGAAAGACCCGAGATCTCATTAGTATTGTGCAAACGGCAAAGAGATGATGTTGCAAAGGCTGACACCGCTTGCTGATTAGAAGCACAGAATCCAGTTTAATGAGGCTTCTCTACGAATCAGGAGGCTAATTGATCGGGATGGGGAGGAATGAATGAAAAAGCCTAGGAACCTAGCCTCACTGATTGCACTGATTATCATGCTTCACTTAGTTTTTCCGCAGCGAAGCTATGCGTATATAGATCCGGGAAGCGGCAGCTATTTCCTGCAGATCTTAGTGGCTGGATTGTTGGGTCTCCTTTACTCGATCAAACTTTTCTGGGCCAAGATTCGTGTCTCTCTCTCAAGGTGGGCGCCTGCCTCAAAAATTTCTAAATATTTCAAATGGTGATTTCAAGCTTTCCCTCTGCAAACTTGATTCGCCCTTTGGGTGAGTCATTCCGAGACCCGAGTGGATATCTCTATCATAAAGGTGAGATGCTCTTGCGGCAGGTTAACCCCTGTTACAGCGAAAACTACGAATACTTGATGACTTCAGGTCTTTATGATCAATTGACTCGGGCAGAATTTCTGGTTGCGCATGAAGAACTGGGTGTTGAAGAGGCGGCCACCAATGATGCCTACAAGGTCCTTCGTCCGGAGTTGATCCCGTTTATCTCTTATCCTTATGAATGGAGTTTCAGTCAGCTCCAAGACGCCGCTTTGTTGACTCTGAGGATTCAAAGAGAGTCACTGAAGTGGGGGATGTCACTCAAAGATTGCAGCGCATACAATGTCCAGTTTCGAAACGGGAGACCGATATTTATCGACACGCTCTCCTTTGAAAAATACCAGGATGGGCGACCTTGGATTGCTTACAGGCAATTTTGCCAGCACTTTCTGGCACCCTTGGCATTAATGGCTTATACGGACGCTCGGTTAAACCAGCTCTCCCGCGTTCATATTGATGGCGTCCCCCTCGATTTGGCCAGTTCACTCTTGCCTTCTCGGACCTATGCGCGATTCGGGTTGCTCTTTCATATTCATCTTCACGCAAAGTCGCAGACGCATTTTGCAAAGAGAAATGCTCCCTCAAGCTCTCGCAGAGTGAGCCGGCATTCAGCTCTCGGTTTGGTAGACAATCTGCACGCTTCGATTCAAAGAATGAAATGGCAGCCTCTCAACAGCGAATGGAGCGATTACTATGCAGCTACCAATTACAGCCCGGAAGCGTTTCAATCCAAGAAGCAACTGGTAGCCCAGATCCTAGGCCAAATCAATCCCCGTCCCTTGATGATTTGGGACCTAGGAGCCAACACCGGCGAGTTTAGCCGTTTGGCCAGTGAGATGGGAATCCAAACAATCTCATTTGATGCGGATCCCTCTTGCGTTGAAAGGAATTATCTGGAGTGCAGAAATCGCGGGGAGAGAAATCTTCTCCCATTGTTGCTTGACTTAACCAACCCGAGCTCAAGTCTCGGCTGGGAAAACAGGGAGAGAAAATCACTTCTAGAGCGGGGGCCCGTGGATACAGTTCTCGCTTTGGCCTTGATTCACCACTTGGCCCTCTCAAACAATCTACCCTTGTCCAAAATAGCAGCTTTCTTAGGGCGAATTTGTCGTTCGCTTGTAATCGAGTTTGTGCCGAAGACCGACTCACAGGCGGCAAAACTCCTCTCAAGTCGAGAAGACATCTTTCGGAACTATGATCAGGTGAGCTTCCAGCAGGAATTCAGTCGGTTCTTTAGAATCAGGTTCTCGGCAAGCATATCGGGCACCCAAAGAACTATTTACTGGATGGAGAAAATCCTCGAGTTGCAAAGTGACTCCCCTTTGTGTTGAGAAAGGGGAATTCAGGGTGGCTCCGTAGACGGAATCCCCCTCCCTATTCTTGATTCTCATTAGTTCTTAATGGTTCTATACTGTTCTACCCTCCTCCAGAGTCGAGAAGAGAATGATTCGTTATGAGTACTAGAACTGAGTTTGCGTTAAATGTGTCTGACATCTTAGTCTTGTGCGCATTTGGAATTTCTCAACCCCTCTTTGATGTTCTCTCCAAGAATTCGAGCTTTTTCGTCACCCATCGAACTTCGACTTTAGGAATTTGTCTTGTCACGATAGGACTGTGTTTCATTCTCCCTGGCCTTTTGGTAGCCATTGAGGCAATGGTTAGTCTCTCGGGGGTAACAAAGCTACGTTTGACACACTCTCTCTTCGTTGCCTTTCTCATCGCAGCGGCGATTCTCCCTTTCACGAAAGGAATCCCTGGAATCAGTGGGGGGCTGAAGATGGTGGCCGTCATAGTGGTCTCACTGGCAGGTTCCTTTGCCTATCTTAAATTCAGGACTCGACGCCTTTCCCTGGTTTTTCTCCTACCAGCCGTACTAATTTTTCCTCTCTTGTTTTTGTTCCATTCTCCCGTGAGCAGACTCCTTTTCCAAGCATCCCATTGGGAGCAGGAAGCTCAAAATGTTCGAAACCCGGTCCCCATCGTCATGGTCATCTTCGACGAATTTCCTTTATCCTCACTCTTGAACGAAAAGAATTTGATCGATGCAATCCACTACCCTCATTTTGCTTCATTGGCAGCGGAGTCTATTTGGTACCGCAACGCCACTTCGGTCAGTGATGGCACGCTCAACGCGGTTCCAGCAATTCTCGATGGGCTGTATCCGAGGCTTGAGTTGGGACTATTGCCGAATGCCGATGATCATCCTCGCAACTTATTCACCTTTCTTGGAAAGAGTTATCAAATGAATGTCCACGAAAGTAATACTCGACTATGTCCGGTAGAGCTGTGCACCGAAGAGAAGAGGATCCCGCTTTTGCAGAAGATTGAGGGATTGGCGGGTGATCTATTTGTTATATTCCTTTATACCCTGCTCCCGACGGACCTGACCTATCACCTGCCCAGTATTTCAAACTCTCACAAGGATTTCTTGGAGACAGAGGTTCATCCTGCTTCCAGTCTTGCAACCCTCGATCGTTATCATGAACTCATGGAGTGGACCGGCCGGCCGGCGACCTTTAGTGCCTTTGTCGATTCCATTTTACCTTCGAATGAACCGACACTGCATTTCTTGCATATCCTGCTTCCTCATCCACCCTGGCAATACCTTCCATCAGGAAAGAAATATACGTTTGACGATAGGATAAGGGGCGTGGTTGGACCCAACGAGGTCGGAAAAGACCCAGATCAGTGGACCAGTGACCCTTGGCCTGTGACCCAGGCGTACCAGCAGCATTTGCTCCAGGTAGGGTTCGTCGATCGTCTAGTGGGAGAATTGGTTGAGCACTTAAGAGGCGTTGGGCTTTATGAGTCGGCTCTGCTTGTTATTGTCGCTGATCATGGATCCAGCTTCCGTCCAGGTTTATCACGCAGGAAACCATCACCCTCCAATTCCCCGGATATTCTCTCAGTGCCGTTATTCATCAAGCTTCCTCAACAAACGAAAGGGCGCATTGACGATCGCAATGTGGAGACTATAGATATCCTACCAACCATTGCAGAATTACTAAATACAAAGCTGACTTGGAAACCCGAAGGCCAATCTTTTGCTTCTTCCACTTTGCCAGAAAAATCGAAGAAAACTTTCATCGACACCTTCGGCAAGCAAATCGTTGTGAGCGCCAATGATTATGCGGGTTTGGATAAAGTGGGTTACAAGATTGATTTGTTTGGACCTGTAAAAGACAAGGAATGGCTTTTTCGAGTCGGCTCAAATCATGAAATCGTGGGCCGGCTATTAAGTAGTTTCGACAAGATCGGAACGTCTCAAGTTAGGTGTGAGGTTGACCGGGTCAATCACTATAGCAATGTCAACCCGAAAGGCAACTTCTTGATAACCAGATTAGACGGTACAATTTTCGATCGGAGACAATCGTCCTCCACTCCCATTAATTTGGCCATTGCGATCAATGGCGTGATTCAGGCCGTTACCACTTCATTCCGAGAGAGAGACTCTGAAAGATTCTCCGCTCTTTTGCCGGAGTCTGCTTTTCGGCTAGGGTACAATGACGTGAGGGTCTTCATAACCGAATCATCTGGTGGCTTTGTTCTCCACGAGGTCTCAAAGAACAATCCTCCTGCTTATCAATGGGATTCTCTGGTCAACTTCACGACGAACGGCAATGGAAAGCTATACCAAGGATTGGGGTGGGGGGAGGCAGAAGACGTTCACACCTGGACGGTGGCACGTCAAGCCCATCTTGTATTTCACCTGCCTGCGCCAAAGTCTTCGATCATTTTAGCGGCACGATACTTTCCCTATCTGGTCCCTGGCAAAGTTGCCGCTCAAAAAGTACGCGTCATTTTCAACCACCAACTTGTCAAGGAGTTTCAGACAAGCATTCCCGGCTATCAGGACTTGACCGTTTTGGTCCCACACGAATGTTTTACGGGTACGGACGTGTCCGTCGTCACGTTTGAAATCCCCACCGCAGTTGCCCCAGCCGGCATTGGAGAGGGACCGGATCTGCGACCATTAGGTATCGCTGTAAGATGGCTGAAGCTAGCACCCGTTGAAGGCTCGTCCAGGGCCTTGTCTCCTCGAAAGACCTCAGGGTAGTCTCATCCAGGGGGGACCGCTCAGGGTGCTCGTAGGATCCGGACAACACATAATAATCCATGAATGATATGGTGAATAATTCGCGTGACAACTTCTCAAATGCTCCCGAGATTATTACCTTGGTCAATGTTGGTCTCAAAGGGTGAATTGAGGGGGTTTGGCAGGGGTTATGTCACAATCCACGTCACAATCCCAGTTTAAGAAGGTTTTTCTTTCTATTAAGCTATTGAAAAGATTGGTCGGGGCGAGAGGATTCGAACCTCCGACCCCCTGGTCCCGAACCAGGTGCTCTACCAGGCTGAGCCACGCCCCGTTATGATATGTGTTCGACTTTTTCTTTCGATAGACTATCCGGCCAATGCGAGATGTTTTCGGCCAGGCCGTAGCCCGTGCGGTCTACTTCGATCGGTGTTATGGAAACATAGTGAGCCGCAATTGCCGCATAGTCAGACGCCGGATCATCGTCTGCTTGGGAAGGATCAAACTTCTGATCAAACCAGAAATATTTGCGACCTCGCGGATCCCGTTCTTCGATGACCAAATTTTGAATATTCCGCCTACCCTGATGCGTGATCCGCATTCCTCGAATTTCCCCCTGGGGAACATTGACATTCAACAAGATTCCTGCAGCCAGAGGCTCATTTTGCATTATCGATGCCAACGAGACCGCAAATTGAGCGGCTTCTTCAAATCGCAATTCCATGCGTGTCGCAAGCGATATGGCAAAAGCCGGAATATCGTGATACGCAGCCTCAATGGCTGCGGCGACAGTGCCGGAATAGCCGATATCACGTCCTAAGTTAGGACCTTTGTTGATCCCGGATACAACGAGATCGGGTCTCTCTGGCAAAAGATAATTCAACGCTAGAAGGACGCAGTCGGCCGGAGTTCCATCTACTGCGAACTTTTGTGAGCCAATTTCTTCGTAACGGACGGGCCGGTGAATTGTCAACGCATGACTTGTGGCACTCATTTCCCGGTTGGGTGCCACCACGGTGACTTCTGCCAGTTGTGAGAAGGCCTTTTCCAGGGCAATAATCCCTGGAGAATGAACCCCATCATCATTCGTGAGAAGTACTCTTGCCAATTGCGAGGTCTCTAAAGAAGAATGGTCGGGACGAGAGGATTTGAACCTCCGACCCCACGCACCCCAAGCGTGTGCGCTACCAGGCTGCGCTACGTCCCGGAACCAGACGGACTCTAACACCTTCGATTTAACATTGTCAAGATATCGCGCAGCTGGGTTTTCAGCTGATGGAGGGCTTCGGCAGGAATTTTGGAACGGGCCGACTCACGACTTGAATCGCCGGTTCCCAGGACTTCCTGAACAGGATGAGAAGCATGCGGATTTGCTGCGCCCCTGCGCAACTCTCCCAATACTTTCTTGGCACCTGCGATCGTAAAACCCTGTTTATAAAGTAAGTCTTTGATTTGGAAGAGCAGTTCCACATCCTTCTTCCGATACATGCGTCTTCCGTTTGCTCCTTTGGTTGGAGAGAGCATCGGAAACTCGGTTTCCCAAAAGCGCAACACATAGGGTTCCAGTTGTATCAATTTACAGACTTCACCGATACGGAAGAAGAGCTTGTTGGGAATCTCAATCTTTTTAGCGGATTCTCGTTTCCGAACCGATCGTTTTGCTGGATTCGTTTGACCCATTTTCCCACTCCTAATTTGACCGCAGAGGAGTGATTCAAACCCTCTGGCGCCGTCTAGTTTCGAGCTTCTGCTTGACCTGTATCGGTGTCCCGAGAAATCCGAATCGTGCTCGGATCTGGTTCACGAGATAGCGCTCCAACGAGAAATGGATCTTGCTTCGGCGGTTTGTAAAAAGCGCGAAAATAGGTGGGGCCACACCCACTTGGGTCATATAGTGTACCTTCACCTGATCCGTAAAAGGGACAGGAGCCTTAGAGAGCGCCACGTTTTGCAGAAAAGAATTTAATTCTCCCGTTGTCACCCGGAAACGGCGAGCTTCAAAAACCTGGTCAATGAGAGCGAATAACTTGATTACCCTTTGCCCGCTCTGGGCAGAAATAAAAATGATCGGCGCGTAATCCAAGTACTTTATCTTAGCACGGATCCCTTCTTCGAAGGTGTGCATCGTAAAGGTGTCTTTGGAAATTTTATCCCACTTATTGATAACAAGAATGACTGAACTGCCGGCAGCCTGGGCGTAGCCAGCAATGGTCGCATCCAAAGAGGAGATCCCTTCACAGGCATCCACTACCACCAAGGCAACATCGCAACGTTCCAGGCTCTTGCGGGCCATGATGACGCTCAATTTTTCAGCCATCCGTTCTGTCTGACTTTTTTTTCGGATGCCTGCCGTGTCGATGAATCGGTATAACCGGCCATTTCGAATAGCGAGGGAGTCAACCGCATCGCGAGTGGTTCCGGGAATTGAAGACACAATGGACCGTTCCTCACCGAGAATCCTATTCAGTAACGTGGATTTCCCAACATTCGGTTTCCCCACAATGGCCACTCGTATTTCCCGCTCACCCGGCTCTGGGGAAGGCTCCTCCAATGGCAGAACATCGACGACGCCGTCCAACAGGTCTCCAACGTTGAGGCCGTGCTCCGCAGAAACAGGGAATATCTCGCCAAATCCTAATTCGTAGAATTGCTGAGCGTCATTCCAGGATTTGGGGCTGTCAAGCTTGTTGACAGTCAGGAAAACAGGTTTTGAAGACTGTATCAAAAATTTCGCCAACTCCTGATCTGCAGGCACGATCCCGGTTTGGCAGTCCACTA
Organism: uncultured Acidimicrobiia bacterium; assembly: GCA_963810905.1. GTDB lineage: Bacteria > Acidobacteriota > Terriglobia > Versatilivoradales > Versatilivoraceae > CAWBAT01. The sequence goes on from CAWEPG010000006.1 coordinate 60,978, forward strand.
CGAACAAGATAACGGACGCTTTCTGAATGGCCTTTTTCGCCTGGATCAAAATGTTTTGCGGGATCAGTTCGTCGTCTGAAGGGATGATTCCCCCCGTATCAATAATCTCGAAACGCCTGCCTTTCCAATTGGCCACCTCCATAATTCGATCCCTGGTCATACCAGCTTCGTTACCAACCAAAGCTTTGTGCTTTTCACATATTCGGTTAAATAAAGTCGATTTCCCGACGTTGGGACGACCAATGATAGCGACTGAAGGTAATTTGTACGCGGACGCCATGATCATTTCTTCCTGGAATTCCCCAGACTATTCAACTTCAAGCCTATCTCACTTATGATTTTCTAGTTCAGCCAAAAGTCTATTTCTTGAGGGCTTCCTCTGGTAGAGGCCTCTTCCATGGGGAATGCTTTTTCGAAAGGATACTGAACGGGAAATACAGATTGAGGATGGAGGAAAGGGCATCCACCGCAGCCCAGCGCCCTCACCCCAGGAATTCTCCATCGGCTGCACGTGAGAGCGCCATGCTGTTATTTTAGTCTTGCGTCGTACCATCCAGAAACGGCCGCAACTTTCGGCTGCGGGAAGGGTGACGAAGCTTGCGCAAAGCTTTGGCTTCAATTTGGCGAATACGCTCACGGGTTACAGCGAAGTTTTGCCCAACTTCTTCCAAGGTGTGATCACTGCCGTTGTCAAGGCCGAATCGCATCTTAATGACTTTCTCTTCGCGGGGCGTCAAGGTTTTCAAAACGGATTCCGTCATCTCCTTGAGATTAATGTTAATGACTGCTTCGGCCGGTGAAACCACTTGTCGATCCTCAATGAAATCCCCGAGATGAGAATCTTCCTCTTCGCCGATGGGGGTTTCCAGAGAGATGGGCTCTTGGGCAATTTTGAAAACTTTGCGTACCTTTTGGACTGGAATATCCATTCGCACCGCGATTTCCTCCGAAGTGGGCTCTCGACCCAATTCCTGAACGAGGCTGCGGGAGGTGCGGATCAGCTTGTTGATCGTTTCAATCATATGAACCGGGATTCGGATGGTCCGCGCTTGATCGGCAATGGCTCGTGTGATCGCCTGACGAATCCACCAGGTTGCATAGGTAGAAAATTTGTACCCTCGGCGATATTCGAATTTGTCAACCGCCTTCATTAATCCGATGTTTCCCTCTTGAATCAAGTCTAAGAATTGCAGGCCCCGGTTCGTATACTTCTTTGCGATCGAGACGACTAATCGAAGATTGGCTTCCACCAGCTCCCGCTTGGCCTCTTTGGCTTCAGCATCTCCGCGGTCTATCGTCTGCAGTGTTCTCTTTAAGTCGATCCCTTTTGTCTGGGATTCCCCCTCGATGGTGGTAATCTTCTCTCTAATTGTGCGAAGGTCGCGTCTGAACAGGTTTACATTCTTGCCTTTGGAGTGTTCAATCTTCTTCTCCAAACGGTTCCACTCCCGTTCCAGTGGACGATACGCCTCATACTGACGCCGGATTTGATCGATCAGCCTGTTCCGCTCGGAATAGGTAAAATCCATGGCCCGAATCGCTCGCGAGATCATAATTCGTTGCCTGGCCACGGAAAATTTCAATTTTCGGTGAATCCGAGGTTGCTTGGTTCTCGGAGTGGTAAGAAACTTGTGCAGCAACTGACCGTGCTTTTTGAACATCTTCTGGGTCTCTTCAATGGTCAGCACCGTTTCCTTGAGGCGATCCTCCACCTTTTCTTCGGCTACCAGGTCGTCACTGAATACAATGACATCGTTAATGGAACGCTCGCCGCGCTGTAACTGCGCACCCAGGTTGATAATCTCCTTAATCACAATCGGAGAGCGCGACATTGCTTTAAGCACATTCAGCTGTCCGCGTTCAATCCGTTTTGCGATTTCAACTTCCCCCTCCCGAGTCAACAATGGAACCGTTCCCATTTCGCGGAGATAGAGACGTACGGGGTCATTGGTCTTATCCAGCGCGCCGGGAGTCAAATCGAGTTCGACATCTTCCGGAGTTTCCTTCTCGAGATTAGTTTTGTCGGGTCCAGCAACCTTGGGCTCACCCTCTAGGACATCGATGCCCTGCCGCCGAAAAATGGAGAACATGTCATCCATGTCATCCGCCGAAGTCACATCTCCGGGGAGCAAATCGTTGACCTCGTCGTAGAGCAGGTACCCCTTTTCCTTCCCGATGTCGATCAGTTGCTTAACTTCATCGTATTTGTCGTCAAGGGTTAAATTTAGAGGGCTGTCAAGATTCTCTAATCCATCATTATCATCAATATTTGACATGATTTATCCTTCTTTATCTTGTTAGAAATAATAAACTTAAATTCTTTTTGAGGCTACGCAATCTCTCTCGAATGGCTAAAAAACGATCAGCTTGCAATTTGTCGTTTGAGAGCCAATTTCTCGGTGTGCAGTTTTGTCAATAAATCGAAATTCTGGGAAATTTCAGCCTGCCTTATCTTCATCTGAAGTTCGTCAATCTGTTGACGCATTCGTTGGCGCCGAATTCCCTCTAAAGACCCGAGAGATTGTTCTGTATCTAAATCATTAAAAAGGGCTTGATTAAGCATACTCCTGTCCCGCTCGTTGAGTAAACGCTCTTGAAGGCGGTTCGGATCAATCTTCCCCTCTTCATTAAAGAGTGCAATTGCCTCCCGAAAGATGCCTTCAGACTGAAGACCTATATGATCTTGAGTAGCAGAAAGCTCCCGAATAATATCCCCTGCTGTACTTTCATTGCTTACAATCGCTTTTATTAGATTCTTCTCTGATGAGGAAAGAGCCGTCCCAAGTCTTGATGGCTTAATTTCGAATTTTGCATTTCTTGAATTGGCCCCCTTTCTTAGTTCCTCCCGTATGACCGACTCTTCTACCTGAAAGCTTTCAGCCACATGTTTTGCCTGTTCTGCCCGTTCCAAACGGTTTGAAATCAACGAGACGAACGGCAAGATTCGGTTTACAGCGGCAATTTTTCCTTCAACCTTACTTACGTCATGCTCGCTTCGGGCCTTATTGACGAGATAGTCTATATAGTTGGGAGCCCCATCTAATAGCTTCACATAGCTCTCAGCGCCCTTTGTATTGATGAAGGAATCAGGGTCGGTTCCTCCTGGAAGCGTCAAAACTCTTATGTGAAATCCATTCTCCACCAGAATCCCCAAGGAACGAACCGCTGCATTGGCACCTGCCAAGTCGGGGTCGAAGTTGACAACGATTCGATCGGTGAATCGGAGAAGTAGCTTCGCCTGTTGTTCTGTAAGACTAGTGCCACACGAGGCGATCACGTTCTGGATCCCACCTTGGTGCAAGGCGATGCAATCCATATATCCTTCTACCAAAACCGCAAAGCCTTTGCGTCGAATAGACTCACGAGCCTGGTCTATTGCGTAGAGGACTCTACTCTTTGAATATATCGGGGTTTCGGGAGAGTTCAAATATTTAGGTTGCCCTTCTCCTAATATCCTTCCACCAAATGCGATGACTTTTCCAGATTCATTGCAGATAGGGAAAATGATTCGACGCCGGAACCTGTCGAAACAGCGGTCATCGGAATCACTCTCCTGTACCAATCCACTCTCCAGAAGGGATTTCTTCGAAAAATGGGGACCGAGCTTCCGATACAGCGTGTTCGCGGCACTGGACGAATAGCCGAGGAGGAACTGATTCAACGTCTTTTCCTGGAGCCCTCGTTGAACCAAATAATTCAGCGCCTTTTTGCCATCCTGCCCGTGGTGCAATTGTTCGCGAAAAAGTCTGGCCGCCTTTTCATGAATCTCCAGGAGGAGGTTCTTCTCCTTGACCGTTTCGTCTGGTTGCCCGGGAAACTCTCGCTGAGGAATCGGGATCCCAAATTTCTCCGCCAGAAGTCTGAGGGCTTCAGGAAAGGTGGCCCGTTCTATGACCTGGATGAAGTTGATGACGTCACCCTTGGCCTGGCAACCAAAACAATAATAGTAGGGGGGATTTTGTCGCACATGAAACGATGGCGTCTTTTCCGAATGAAAAGGACACAGTCCCAGATAGTTTGCCCCTGATTTTTTCAAACGGACGTATCCCTGTATGACTTGCACAATGTCTGCGGCGCGCTTGACTTGGTCGAGGAATTCGTTATTAGGATTCATTTAACTCAAATTTTGAGGGTGACAATCGTCACGCCGGTTCCACCCTGGCTGGCTGTGGCCGGGTGAATCTCATTCACATAGGCCTGATGAGGGAGCCATTCCGATAGTGCCCGTCGAAGGACTCCCATTCCGGACCCATGGATAAGACGGACTTCCGGAATCGAGGACAAAAATGCGTTGTCCAGGAACTTATCTACCCGCTGAATGGCTTCGTCCACTGAACACCCGATCACATTAATCTCATTCGAGCACATCTCCGAACTCTGAAGATTTAACCGTATCTGGGGGTCAACGACCGGCTGCTTTGTCATGCTCTCGCTGGATGATTCGAGAATTTCCATTTCCGATGAATCGAGCAAGCATTTGAAGTTGCCCATCACCACTTCCCATTTGGCGTTTCCAGCCGCGGCCAGAACGACGCCCTGTTGCCCATACCTTGCTACCCGTACTTTATCACCGGCTTGAAAACTCATTGACGTTTCAGCCAGCAGAGTCGCGGTATGGACTTCGGACGCTGCAGGTCTTTGTTCATGATAAGTTTCCAATGTGCTCTCCAGATTTCTTCGCAGTTTCGAAGACTTGTTCTCAAGCTCTCGTCGTGCTCGAACAGCAACGTACTTATCTTGGATATCGTCCAGAAGCTTACGGGTCTCTTTTTCAAATTGAGCGATGGCCTTTTCTTTGATCATTTCAAGTTCCCGTCGTTGTTGCTCCTCGATCTGACGGTGTTCTGCCTCAAACGCTTTCTTCGCAATCGCCAGCTGTTCGCGTTCTTTCTGGAGCGATAATCCGATTCTCGATGATCGGCTAATCTCCTCCAACAGATGTTGCGAATACTGGGTGATCTGCCTTTCCTGATTCGAGATGAGCCTTCGGGCATGTGCGACCAGAGAGGGATCCAATCCCAAATTGTCCGCAATGTCAATCCCACTGCTATTCCCCGGGACTCCTTGAATTAAATGATAGGTCGGTCGCAACGTCTTGGGATCAAATTCCATACAGGCATTGCTGACTCCAGAGGTCATTGCGGCGTACATCTTAACGCCGTTGTGATGAGTGGTAACAATGGTCGTAACCCCATTTTCTCTAAGGCGTTCGACAATCGCAACCCCCAGAGCTGACCCCTCGGCTGGATCCGTCCCCGTTCCCAACTCATCCAGAAGGACAAGCGCAGGGGCACACACTTGCTCGAGGATCCCCCGAATGTTAAGCAAATGCGATGAAAAAGTGCTGAGGCTTTCCGAGATGGACTGTCGGTCGCCGATATCCGCACAAACTTGCTTAAAAACGCATATGCTTGCAGAGGATGCTGGAACCGGGATGGCGGATAGCGCCATCAAAGTGAGTAATCCAACCGTTTTGAGAGCGACTGATTTCCCGCCTGTGTTCGGTCCGCTAATCACCAGGATCCGGTTACTCGAGTCCAGGTTAACAGTAATGGGAACAACCCTGCTGGACGTATCCTTTAAAGTCATCTCTAAGATCGGATGGCGTCCATTGTCAATCCTCAGCAAACCTTTTTCATTAATTTCCGGAATCACCGCCTGGAATCGCCGGGCGAATCGTGCCTTTGCCCCAATTAAGTCCAAGTAGCCAAGCTGTTCAACCGCAGAACGAAGTTCCTCCAGTCTTTGCCGAATGCATTGAGTCAAATGATGGAGAACTTTTCGGATCTCCTCCTGTTCTTGGTCTCTCAGCCCTACGAACTCATTATTCAGATCAAGGGTCTCTAAGGGCTCCAGAAAGAGTGTGGCTCCGCTGGAACTCGTGCCATGCACGACTCCAGCTATTTCCTTACGACTCTCAACACGGACGGGGATGACAAAGCGCTCATTCCGGATCGTAATGACATCATCCTGAATCGTACGTTCTGATTGGAGTCTCTTAAGCAACTGTTCGAGCGATCGAGTAAGGCGACTTCGAACTCGGATCAACTCGTTGCGAATCTTCTTCAGCCCGGCGCTGGCGTTGTCTTCCAGCTGACCCTCGGCGCTGATCTTTCCTTGTAAGAACTTGAACAGATCAGACAAGTCTGCCAAGTTTTTGCCAACGGCAGCGAGCCGTGGAATTTCTTGGTCGAGTGAGTGAAGTAAATTTCTTGTCGATTGAATGTGGTTCAACTGATTCAATATTTCAAGAATCTCCGCTGGAGAAAGGATCAGATCTTCTATCAGAAGCTTGTCGAAAATCGCTTCGGGTCGTGTCAGTCCTTTAAAATTGAAACTCAAGCCTTGATCAAGCAGATGAAGGTACTCCTTCAAAATATCATATTCTCGAATGATTTCCGGTCGGCTGCCGAAGGGTAGCAATCGCTCGACCCACAGGACCCCGCATGGAGAGTCGGCCAGCCGACAAAGCTGCTGCTTCAAAGCGGCGTAATCAAGAATTTCCAGATCTGCTAAGTTCATCGCGGGCGGGGTTCAGGCGGAAGAATTCGGAAACCTCTTAATATAAAACCCAATGGCAACTAGAGTCAACCATTATCTAAAGAATCTTGAGAGGGATTTTAGGCGGAAGGGGGTGCTCTGTGACGTCACAAGATGAGGATATCGCTAGACTTACTCAACTTTAGTCAATCCTAGTGACAATTTTTTAGCTCCTGGTGTTGAAGGTTTACCTCTTCTAGTTGGATCGTGGTGTGCTCGATCTCAAATTGATGTCGGACGATTTGGCTTAGCTTCTCTAGGACTTGATGGTGATCTGGATGCCCACACAGGACTGCATGGCAGCTCATGGCATGCAACCCTGACGTCAAAGTCCAAACGTGCAGATCGTGAATGGAATCGACCCCGTCTACTTTACAGAGGGATTCATGGATTTCCTTCAGGTTGATGTGGACTGGCGTCCCCTCGAGTAGGATATCAACAGAGTCCCGCAAGAGCAGCCAGGCACTATAGAGGATGAGAATGGCCACTATAATGCTCGTAATCGGATCCGTAAGGTACCAACGTTTTGTTAGCATCAACACGCCGGCAATGATGGCTGCAACCGAACCTAAGACATCCCCCAACACGTGAAGAAGGGCTCCCCTGATGTTTAGGCTTGAAGACTGAGACCGGTGAAGAAAATAGGCACTCGCCAAGTTCACGAATAAGCCGGACACCGCTACAATCAGCATCATTCCACTACTGATCTCAGGAGGGTCAAATAAGCGGAAGTAGGCCTTGTAAACGATCAACAAAGAGATCACGAGGAGAGTTACGCCATTTAACAGGGCCGCAAGTATCTCAACCCGGTAAAAACCGTAGGTCTTGGCTGCCGTGGCGGGCCGTTTTGAAAATTCCAACGCAAAAAGGCTCAGTCCCAAGGCGGCCACATCGGTAAGCATATGACCCGCATCCGCCAGAAGTGCCAGACTATTGGTTAGCAATCCTCCTAGAAACTCCAGGATCATGAAAACCCCGGTCAAAATGAGGGCAATCTTAAGGGAGGAGTGTTGGGCTTGGTGGTGACAGCTCGCTGAATTTGCGTGCCTTTTGCTCATGCGAGACCTCGGGGCATATCGCTTAATTTCTCAAACGGGATGGGCTGGGCACAAGAATTGGCAGTTTACTGGAGTCCTACGAGGCTTCCACGCCATTGCGGGTGGCATTTTTTACTCGATACATAGCCTGATCGGCAAGTTGCACGAGTTCAACCTTCGACGTGGCATCCAAGGGAAATGAAGCCACCCCAAAGCTGGCCGTTACCGTCACCGATATACTTGCTTCAATTTGAATGGACGTGCGGTTCAGGAGAGCGCAGAGGCGTTTTGCCACGAGGATTGCGGCATCCTTCGAAGTCTGGGGCAAGAGTATGATGAATTCATCACCCCCGTACCGATAGGCCGTATCAATGTCCCTAAGATTCTGCTTAGCCAGATCACCAATTTCCCTTAACAAGCGACTTCCGCATAAGTGTCCATGTGTGTCGTTGACTGCCTTAAAACGATCCAGATCAAAAAAGATCACGGCAAACTCGTAATTATAGCGCTTCGAACGACTCAGTTCCGCATCAATCATGTAATTAAAATAACGTGAATTATAAAGATTTGTGCAGTCGTCCGTAATCGTGAGCTCCTGAATTCGCTTCACGTACATGGCATTTTCGATAGCGATGGCCGCATAATCTGCCAGTGATTTTAATATCGAAAGGTCTTCGTTGGGGAAGGCATCTTCAAAGCAATTGACTAATTGTATGACGCCCAAGGTTCTTTCCTTGCTTTTGAGTGGAACGCAGGCAATGGACCGCACATTGCTGTATATCGCTCCATCGATTTCGGGAGAGAATCGCGGATCTTGAGTTACATCTGGAACGATGACAGACTCACCGACCTGTGCGACCCATCCAGCGAGTCCTTCCCCAATTCGAATCCGAAAATCTGTAACTTTACTGGAATCCTTGCCAATAGCAATCTGGAGTTGAAGTTCTTTCTTCTTGTCGTCGATCAGGAGCAAAGACCAATTACTCGGTTTCAGTAATTCGCTGATTTTTCCCATGATTAAACTGAGAACTTCTTGCAGGTCAAGAGTTGAAGTCAAAGCTTTGCCGACCTGCTGGAAAATAGAGAGCTCCTCTATTTTTTTCTCTAATTCCTTAATCTGGTCTTGCGTTATCATTTTCTGCAGATATTAATCAAAATAATCGTTCAAGTACACAATCATCATTGAAATTTCTGATTCTAGGATGAAGATTCCCGCCCCTATCGTACTGCCTCATAGACCCGCTACAGACGAATCTATCCCATTTACACTTAGTGTATCGGCTAAGCAAACGTTAAACTTACTGATTTGCAGTTGAATTGAGACGATCCATGGTTATAGATTAGAAGACCGGATAGGATCTTTTGAGAACGAGAGTTGAATATTAGACTTATGGAATGGATAATCGCCAAACCAGACTCGGAATTAGTTAGAAGCCTTGCTCACTCCCTCGATATTTCAGGAACGATTGCGACCCTCCTGGCCAACCGGGGAATTCGGGATTCGGAAGAGGGCCTGCGGTTTCTCCACCCCAAGATGGAGTTCCTTGCAGATCCATTTTTGATGAAGGATATGGCACTGGCGGTGGACCGTATTTTTGCTAGGAAGGAAGCAAAAGAGAAAATTCTCATTTATGGCGATTATGACGTCGATGGGACGACAGCCGTGGTCATATTAAGAAAAGCGTTGGAAATGCTGGGCGCTGAGATTTCCTACCACATTCCACGACGATTTGTGGATGGCTACGGGATGAATTCACAAGTTGTCAAGCAAGCTGCGCTCGATGGGGTCCGACTCATAATCAGCGTGGATACCGGGATCAAAGCCTTCGAAGTCGTGGAAACTGCCAATGCCCTTGGCATCGACTGTGTTATTACGGACCATCATCTTCCAGACAATGGATTGCCCAGAGCCCTGGCGGTTCTTAATCCCAATCGGGTGGACTGCGGTTATCCAGACAAAAATCTCTGCGGCGTCGGCGTGGCGTTTAAACTTGTACAAGCCTTGTTCATGAAGGCTGGCCTAGATAGGCATCTACTCTCATTCCTGAAAATCGTCGCTCTTGGAACCATTGCTGATGTGGTTCCCTTGGTTGGCGAAAATCGGGTATTTGCTAAGATCGGATTAGAAGGATTGCGTTCGCCGGCGAACTTTGGATTGAAATCTTTGATCAAGGTCTGCGGAGTGGATTGCCGCTCAATCACGAGTTTTGACGTAGGATATCGTTTGGCCCCTCGGATTAACGCAGTAGGGCGGATGGGAGGTGGGGAACAGGTCGTTGAACTTTTCTCCAGCACGGATGCCGAACAAAGTAGGCATTTGGCTGGAGAAATGGACCGTTTCAATCGGGACCGGCAACAAATTGAATTACAGATTCTCAAAGAGGTTGATAACCAGTTCAACGCATCCCCGGGCCTGACGAAAGAACGGGTGATTGTGATCGATGGCGACTCCTGGCACCGGGGCGTCCTGGGAATCGTAGCTACGAAGATTGCTGAACGGTATACACGTCCGGCTATTGTCATAGCGCGAGAAAATGGCGTGGGTTATGGGTCTGGGCGTTCGCCCAAGGGATTTCATCTATTGAATGCATTGGAGAGTTGTCGCGAATTGTTTGACCGATATGGGGGACATGCTCAAGCCGCCGGATTTCAATTACCCACGCGCCACATTGTCGAACTGCGTCGCCGTCTTTCTGCTTACGCGAGGCAGGTGCTCGATGAGAAGGATTTGCAACCGAGGCTAGACGTTGATCTAGAGTTGCGCCTTTCAGATCTGGACGATGAAATCTACCAGCAGATGGAAAGCCTTTCACCCTTCGGAACAGCCAATCCCCAGCCAATTTTTGCTGCTCGAGACATCACCGTGATCGCGGAGCCAAGAATATTGAAAGGGAAACACCTCAAATTTCGAGTTGAACAAGATGGGAAGGCCTTTGACGCCGTAGGATGGAACTTCGCAGAGAGCCATCCGCAAGTCCTGCAAAATAAGAGTAGAGTTTCTCTTGCGTTCGCACTCACCACTAATTCGTACCAGGGCATGACAGCACTCCAGTTGAACGTCAAAGACATTCATACGCAGTGAGGGCAAGTAGTCTTGCAAACCCCTTTCATTAAATTAGGAAGGATCATCCCAGCCTTGATTCTGATCGCTGTCTTGGGAGCCGTCGCTGTCAATGTATACAAGCGATCCTTCTCCATTCAAGGTCCGGAGGGAAAAGGGAGAAAATTGCTCCCCGAAAATGTCTCGGCTTCTACCGAAGGCTTCACTTACGTCCAGACCGAACAAGGAAAACCCAAGTTTGAAATTAACGCCAGAGTTAACCTTGGGCTCAAGGACAATAAGAATCTCTTTGAAGAGGTGACGGTCAAAATCTTTGGGAAAGACGGGCTCTTTTTTGACACGGTCACGAGTCGCCATTGTGAATACGATCAATCTAAGGAAGAAATAACATTTTTAGGCGATGTCGTCATCAAGGTCAGTGAATTAGTCACAAAATCAACCGAGCATAAAACGACACCCCTCCCAGAAGAAAAACTAACCACCATCCAGGTTGAGAGGATCAAGTATCTCAAGTCAAACGGTTTGATAGAAACAGAAGAAGACCTTGTTTTTGCGCGGGGCAAAATCCATGGGAAAAGTCGGGGGCTTTCTTATGATTCGAACCGTCAATCGCTGCGACTCAAAGCAGCCGTTGTAATCTTCGTCGAGCCGGTCAAGCCAACGGAGATGCCCATAGAGATCCAGTCCGATCAAGCAGACTATGAAAAAGCCTCCAGTCAGCTGATTCTTCGTTCCAAAGTGATCGTGAAACGAGGGCCGAATTCGCTCCATGCGGACCTTGTCGAGGCCTTCTTACGGCCGGTGGATTCATCGGTCAGCAGGATTGAGGCCACCGGGCATGTCAATGCGACCTCACTGGATCCCAAAGTGTTACTACAATCCTCTTCCGATCACGGGACCTATGTGTTTGATTCAACCGGGCGATGGCTGGAAAAAATCTTCTTGAAGGGGACGGTAATGATCCGTTCACTTAACCCAGATCTCAATCGTATGCTCACTTCCGATCGCTCTGAAATCGCGTTTAATTCCAAAACGAATATCATCCATACCGTGCAAGCCAATGGGAATGTTGTCCTCGCCATTCGGGATACGATGCAGGCCACGCGGACTACTCCCACTGCGCCGGTTGCCCCTTCCGGCTCGTCAGTAGAGCCACTCCATTGCTGTGGTCCTGGCGATAAACGATTGACGTCTCCCGAAATGGTGGCCTATCTCACGGAAAACGGGAAAGAGTTTTCAGTGATTAAGACCCACGGGGTAAGCGTATTGGAGGAATTTCCTTTAGAGGGGAATGATGAAAAGCGCGTCCTCACGGCAAAGCTGTTCGTCTTGACCTTTGACTCAAACACAAATCGTCCGGAGAAATTCTATGCGGAACGGCAAGTAAAAATGGAAGTATTTCCGTCGGCAGCTCCGGCTAAAGTAACCACCAGCGATACACTCGAAGCCTTGTTTGATAAAGAAACAAGGCAAATGTCGCAGCTTACCCAGAAGGGTCACTTCAAATATGTAGAGTTAGATCGGATTGCGACCTCCTCTAAGGCCACCTATTATGTCGAAGAGAAAAGACTCGTCATGGAGGGGGAGCCCCAGATGAAAGACTCGAAGTTGAGGACAACGGCTGACCGGGTCGAATTTTTTCAGACAGAAAATCTGGTGAAAGCGTGGGGCAGTGTCCGATCAACCTACGAGAATCGAGAGCAGACGAGTGAAACGGGCCCATTTCAAACCCACTCTCCAGTCTTTGCGTCCTCGGACTACCTGGAGGTTCAGACCCTAGATGGCACTGCCTCCTACCAAAAGAGAGCGAAACTCTGGCAAGGGGACCAGGTGATTCGAGCCGATACCATCCTGTTGTATCGTAAGGAAAGAAAGATGTTTGCCGATAAATCTGTCAAGAGCACGTTTTACGCTGAGAAGGATTCCGGGGAGTCGGATAGACCCCGGAAAGAAAAGAAGCCGATCTCGGTCACAGCAGACCATTTCCAGTATGAAGATTTACAGCAGCAGGCAACGTACACGGGCAGTGTTCAAGTTTGGGATGCGATGGGAACAATGAGGTCGAAACAGCTGGATGTTTATTTTGTTTCTGAGGACGGGAAGAAAACGGTTCAAAGAATGTGGGCACAAGGTGATGTCAAGATTCATCAACCGGGAAGAGACTCATGGTCGGAATCAGCGGAATATTTTCCCTCGAATAGGAAGGTGATTCTTGAAGGCGGATCGCCCAGAATTGTAGATTCGGCGCGGGGTTCCACGGCTGGGGCTCGGTTGACTTTGTTCATTGATGATGGTAGCATTTTTGTTGAGGGAGACTCCGAGAAACGATCATTTACAACTCAACGCGTAACCAGATGAGTGATGATGCAGATCTTGAAAACGGAGAACTTAGTCAAGACGTATCGGGGGCGCAGAGTTGTAAATGAGGTCAGTCTCGGGATCCGACAAGGCGAGGTTGTCGGACTTTTAGGTCCAAATGGAGCCGGAAAGACGACCACCTTTTATATTATTGTCGGATTGACGGCGCCGGAGAAAGGGAGAGTTTACCTCGATGAGCGAGACATTACATATTTGCCCATGTTTCTCCGGGCGAGAAGCGGGATCAGTTATCTCCCCCAAGAGCCGTCGATTTTCAGAAAGTTATCTGTCGAAGAGAACATCCTGGCGATTCTGCAAACGTTGCCCCTCAATGGAAAACAGAGGAGAGAACGGCTGGATGAGCTGATTGAAGAACTGGGATTGCGGCATGTTTGCAAGAATCAAGGATTCATGCTTTCGGGGGGCGAAAGAAGGAGAGTTGAGATTGCACGTTCACTGGTCATTTCCCCCTCTTTTATTTTGTTGGATGAGCCGTTTGCCGGAATTGACCCGATCGCTGTCCTGGACATTCAGAGGATTATCAACCACCTCAAGTCAAAGCAGATTGGCATCTTGATTACGGACCACAATGTGCGTGAAACACTTAAAGTGACCGATATTGCATATATTATCAATGAAGGGCAAATTTTTCGGTCTGGCAGCCCGGCAGAGCTTGCCGCCGACCTCGAAGTAAGGAAGCTTTACCTAGGTGAAGGTTTTCGATTGGAGTAGGGATTTCCATGGCATTTTTGGAACAGAGACTCAACGTTAAGCTGTCACAAAAGCAAATTCTGACTCCTGGCTTGGTCCAGATGGTCAGTGTACTGGCTTTGAATAAGTTGGAACTCTCCGAAATGATCTCTCAAGAGTTAATGGAGAACCCTGTTCTTGAAGAAGTCGCCGAACCTACCCCAACCTCCGCCGAAGAAGCTCAAAGCAAGGATGAACGTGTCGGAGAACCCGCAGACAAAGAAATCATCGATGTTGGCAAGGAAGCGATCGGCAAGCAAAATGATCCTTTTGAACAGATTGATTATCACAACTTTTTCGAAGAGTACTTGGATCCTGGTTTCCGGACCCAGATGCCGAGCGAAGAAATTGAACGGCCGTCTTTTGAGAGTTTTCTCGCGAAGAAGACAACTCTCTATGACCACCTACAATGGCAACTCAATCTCTGTTTGATTCAACCGGAAATCAAAGAGGCCGCCATCTCAATCATTGGCAATCTCAATGAAGATGGTTATCTCACCGCCCTGCTGGAGGAGATTGCGACGACCGGTGGGCATACTCTTGAAGATGTCAGCGAAGCATTGAGTCTTGTTCAGACTTTTGACCCGTCAGGGGTTGCGGCGCGGGATTTGAGTGAGTGCCTCCTCATCCAGCTGAAACATTTAGGGGGGGAAGAGACAATTGCCGCAGAGATCGTCAAGCATCATTTGAAACATTTGCAGAATAAGCAATATCAGGAGATCGCCCGAATTCTAGGACGACCTCTGAATACTATCCTGACTCAACTCGAAGTCATCAAGAAATTGGATCCTCGTCCTGGGCAACGTTACAACAAGGCGGAAACCCGCCAGATTGAGTTAGATATTCACATTGTAAAAAATGATGACGGCTATTCCGTCGTGATGAACGAAGACGATGTCCCTCAATTGCGGTTGAACGGGTCCTATAAGAAGATGATTGATAAAGATGGAGCCTCTCGGGAGGTCAGAGATTACGTCAAAGAGCGGTACTCCTCAGCCCTACAGTTCATCAAGAATATTGAACAGCGGAAGCAAACCATTCTAAAAGTTTGCGAATCGATTGTTCTTCGCCAGAAAGACTTTCTGGACAGAGGGATTGATCACTTGCGTCCGATGATGATCAAAGACGTAGCGGAAGAAGTCGGGGTGCATCCCTCAACCGTCAGTCGAGCCGTGGCTAATAAGTATGCGCATACACCCCAGGGCGTCTATGAACTCAGGTATTTTTTTTCGGAAGCCGTCCAAGGTCCGGCGGGAACGGATATCCCCTTGCTCACCGCCAAACGGAAAGTGAGAAAGCTCATTGAGAATGAGGATTCCTCAAAGCCACTGACCGACGAGCAAATCACGAAACTCTTAAATGACGAGGGAATTATGGTCACGCGTCGAACCGTAGCCAAATACCGCGAAGATATGAAGATTCCCAGTACTCACCAGCGAAGGGTCAAAATTAAGAATGTACAGCCATTGTGCAGTCCCCCCGTTGATCCATAACCATCCGACAGCCAGGCTTACCGAAAGATCATTTTTTCTTTGAGAATGGGCGGAAGTGCTTTTCCCTTGCCGAATGTGTTTTGTCATCATCGTTGCTTTGGAGGGTTCTCATGCGAGTTGAATATACCGGCAGACAAATTGAAGTCACGCCAGCCATCCAGAAGTTCACAGAAGATCATCTGAAGAAGATTAGGAAACTCCTCGGTGAAAGCATAGAGGTTCATGCGATTTTGACGGTTGAGAAATACAGACATATTGCTGAGATCAATTTAAAATCGACTTCTTTTAAGCTCAACGGATTAGAAGAAACCAATGACATGTATTCTTCGATTAATGCCGTCCTAGAGAAAATCGAGCGCCAAGCCCTCAAAGCCAAAGATCGAAAGATTGCCAAGAAGAGGAAGATATCTTCAGGAAACACGGGTCGCCCGTCCGGCGTTATCGAAGGCAGTCGCGCCAATCCAGAGCAGCCGAGGATCATCCGATCCGAATCGTATGCACCCAAACCCATGACCGTCGAGGAAGCCGTGCTCGAAGTTACCAGCTCGAAATGCGATTTCTTGGTTTTTCGAAATGCGGAATCCGACAAGGTTAGTGTCGTCTATAAGCGGAAAGACGGGAACTTTGGCTTGATTGAGCCCTAATGATTTTATGAAAGAGGAATTGGAGTCGGACAAGACGCCGTTTGTCATCATCACTGGTCTCAGTGGGTCCGGCAAAGGGACTGTCCTCAATGCCTTTGAGGATATGGGTTATTTTTGTGTCGACAACCTTCCGTTGGATTTTGTCTCAAAATTTGCCGAATTTTCACAAGGAGCCGGGACCAAAACGAGGCCGGCCGCGATTGTCATTGATGTCCGCGAAGGAAAGGAACTCCTCAGATTTCCAAAAGTGTTTCAGCAACTCAGGAAATCGGAACTGCAAGTTAATTTGATTTTTCTGGAAGCCTCGAATGACTCCCTCATTCGGCGCTACAGTGAAACACGGCGGCCACACCCCCTAACCCGTGACAAACCTATCGGGATTGCTCTCCGCGAAGAACGACGACGGCTGCAGCCCATTAAGAAATTGGCGGATACCGTCATTGATACGAGCCAATTCAATGTCCATGAATTGCGACGATTCATCGCAGATAAATTTCATCAAAAGACCTCCGCTTCTCCTCTGTTGATTTCTCTCATTAGCTTCGGCTTCAAGTACGGCATCCCTTTAGAATCAGATCTAATGTTTGATGTCCGTTTCCTTCCCAATCCCAATTTTGTGAAACGATTAAAAAGTAAAACCGGGCAAGACAAAGAGGTTATCGACTATATCAAGTCTTTTTCTCAATCCATTGAATTGATCCGCCGCCTGTCCGAGCTTTTACTATTTTTGATTCCGAATTACATCATCGAGGGCAAGAGCTATTTGACCATCTCGGTTGGCTGCACTGGAGGGAAGCACCGTTCGGTAATGATCGCAAACGAATTGAATAGGATGCTATCCTCTCGGGGGCTGAAAACGAAGGTTAGCCATCGCGATATCACTCACTGAACGCGGAATCATTGGATAAACCGCTAGGTCTGGTTCCATTTGGTAGCGTCATAGGTATTCTCGCCGCTAAGGGGGACAAGCTCGGCAACGAATTCCATGAAAGTTTTCTCCGACCCGAATCGACTCCACCCCAGCAATATTCGCATTCTGGACGTCAAGCATCAATTCGAAGACTACAACTACCGCTCCCCTTTTCAATTTGGGGGAAGAACAGTTGACCGGGTCACG
Source organism: uncultured Acidimicrobiia bacterium (assembly GCA_963810905.1). Classification (GTDB taxonomy): domain Bacteria; phylum Acidobacteriota; class Terriglobia; order Versatilivoradales; family Versatilivoraceae; genus CAWBAT01. Next base: position 77,978 of record CAWEPG010000006.1, read on the forward strand.
CTGCTCAACGTCACCGTTCGGGTCGTCTCAGGCTCAGGGAAAGAGGTCTCTGGATTTGGCTCAATGCCCCTGGGAAATCTGTGGTCTTTCCCTTCGCAGGCGGTTAGCTACGATACGTCGCTGAACGCGATGACAAAGTTGGCCGCTAGAATTGAATGGTTACTCTCCGATTACCGGAAATATTCTCACCCCATCGATATCCAACGGGAATCCGAATCCAGCTACCTTCATGAGGCCCGTTGCGTGTCTTCAGATATGAATCTGGCCGAACCCATCCCTGCCTTATGCACTTTGGTCACGGCCAGCCCTTTTGATGCGGCCATTCATGATGCCTTTGGCAAAGCGAACTCAATCAACTGTTATCTAGCCTACGGACCGGCCTTCATGACCCATGACCTCAGCCACTATCTGGGACCGGAATTCAGGGGAGAATATCTGGATAAGTATGTCTCGAGCACCCCGAAACCTTTCGTCTTCCTTTACCACTCTGTTGGGGCTTTAGACCCCCTCAGCGATGTGGATCTTCGCTTTCGGATTCGCGACGATTTACCCGAGACCCTTGCCGAATGGATCGAGAAAGAGGCCATCACACATTTCAAGATCAAACTGAATGGGTCCGACTTGAATGCAGATGTTGAAAGAGTGGTGAACATAGAGAAAGTAGTTGTGGAGGCAGAGGCACGGCGTGGGGTCAAGGAGTGGAAGTATTGCTGTGATTTTAATGAGCATTGCAAGGATGTTGAATATTTACTCGACTTTCTGGATGCCGTAAAAACGCAATCCCCGGCCTTTTTGCGGCGCCTTCAGTATATTGAGCAGCCGACGGCCAGAGACTTGAAATCGAATTTGCAGAACGATATGCACAAAGCTGCGGCAATTATTCCCGTGGTCATTGATGAGTCCCTGATTGATCTGGAAAGCTTTCACCTTTCGCGCGAACTCGGCTACAGCGGTGTTGCTTTAAAGGTATGCAAAGGCCAGAGCAATGCGCTTCTGATGGCCGCTGCTGCGCAGAGGGTCAAATCTTTTCTGTGTGTTCAGGACCTCACTTGTCCGGGGGCATCCTTGGTTCAATCTGTAGGGCTGGCAGCCCATATTCCCGGTGTTTCAACCATTGAAGCCAATAGTCGACAATATGTGCCCTCCGCCAACAAGGCGTGGATTGATCAATTCCCTGGGATATTCAAGGTGTCCGAAGGGAGGTTTGAGACCGGAGGACTCAATGGACCGGGGCTTGGGGTCGTCCGAGACCGATGAGAACGGCTGCGATCTAGTTAGGATTTACCTTCTAAGATCAGCACGTTGAGAAACTTCAACATTTCCGATGTAGTCCAGTCAATGGCTCCTACGACTTTGTAGGCGACCCTACCTTGTTTGTCGACCAGATAGGTCTCCGGATACATGACTGTCCCATAACGAATCGAGATCTTTTTATCAAAGTCCGCATATACCGGGATCGTGAACTGATGTTGTGCCATGAACCTGTTTATGGGTTCCCACGAATCATCAACGCTTAGAGCCAGAATGACGAAATCGTTCGAAGGGAATTTCTTCTGGAGTACCTGTAAGGACGGTAGCTCTTCGCGACAGGGAGAACACCAAGTTGCCCAGAAATTGACCAGCACAACCTTTCCGCGGAGGGCGGAAAGCCGCTGCTGCTTGCCAGACTGGTCGCTGCAAGTGAAATCGGGGGCGATATCTCCTCGAGCAACAGGCCCCAGGGAAGGGGCTGAAGAGCAAGAGAAAGACATGTAGCAAGCGGTAAGCAGGCTCACGGCAAAGAGAAATCTTGATGCTGACCATCCTTGCATAGGGGCAATCTCTGATGTCAATGTCCCACCGAATAAATTAAGGGGTTATTGAATTCCCTTTTTCTTTTTAGTCTTCTCGCCTCGTTCTAGGGATATCTTCAATACCGGCGGTGTCACCAAAGTCGTCAATATCACCATGATCACAACGGCAGAGTAGGTAGAGTTGATGATGACAGGTTTCCCTTTGAGTAACAGGGTTGACCCGATGCTGGCGAAAATCAATCCCACCTCTCCTCGAGGGATCATTCCGATACCGACAGAAATCCGGTCGAGCCCCTTTTCTAATACCCCCAAAGAGCAAGCTTGTTTCCCGACAACGGCAACAGTGGTCAGGACCAGGGCGAAGGCTAAGATGCTGGGATCCGCAAAGGTCCGGAGATCCACCCGCACTCCCATCAGGACGAAAAATATCGGAACTAGAAATGACACAATGGGATGAATGAGTTCCTCAATTCCATTATTTTCACGACGTTGTAAATCTTGGTAATGAACAGGATCAAGAATCAAACCGGCAGCGAAGGCTCCGACGATTGGAGCCAGATCGATCAGACTCGCGAGGTAGGAGAGAAAGAAGCAAAAGCTGATACTGGTAATCAGCAGCATGCCGCGTATTCTGAGCAACGAAGCGAATCGAAACAGTTGTGGAGCAATCTTCGTTCCCAGCCAAATGGAAGCGACAAAAAATAGGGTTGCTTTGAGGATGATGATTCCAATTTCGACTGGGGAGACTCCGAAGCTACCCCGATCGGCCGCTTTAATAATGCCGCTCACGGCAGCCAGCACCACCAACCCCATGACGTCATCAATGACTGCAGCCCCCAGGATTATCCGAGCCTCCTTCTGGTTTGACTTTCCAAGATCTTTTAAGACTCTGGCGGTAATCCCGACACTGGTTGCGCACAGCGTAGCCCCTATGAATAGGTGAACCAAAGTGCCAGATTCAGGCAAAAATAAAGAACTGATCCACCAGCCCAAAATCATCGGGCAGATGACACCAACTGTAGCCACCAATAAAGAGGATGTCCCCACTTCCATCATCTCCTTAATATTGGACTCCAAACCGACCTCGAAGAGTAAGAAGATAACTCCAATTTCCGCTAGCGTACTGATAACTTCGTTGGTTCTTAGGTAATCCATCCCGTGAAATCCCAGGATGGAGAGGTTACCGAGAATAACTCCAAAGACAAGTTCACCAAGGACGGCAGGCTGGCGAAGTCGTTCGAAGAAATCGCCTCCTAGCTTGGCACCCATTAGAATCACGACCAGGGAAAGCAAGATCAATGCGGCCTGGCCGGAATGATTCGAAGCGGGTAACGAGTTTTCTTGTGGGCTGCCGACTTGAGCTGCGGGAGCCGAGGGTTCGGGGGGGAAATTGCTTTCGCCCCCCCCAACACGATGGCTCGTTTCGGAAAGCAATGGAAGAAATGCGAGTAGTGAGATAAAGAACGCACTCAGCAGAAAGGTCTTGAATCTAAGGTGAACCAACCATTTTTTCATAATTCGGAGTCGTTAACCAGTCGGACAGGGCAAGCGGGTGAATGGAAACTAGACTGGAGAAAGTTTGAGATGACAGGGATTCAGACTCTTGTGAGGATATGCCCTAGCTTCTCCTTCTTTGTTTTCAAATAGCGTGCCGTAGAGCGGTGCGGGGCAACTTCAATCGAGACACGCTTCACCACAACGAGTCCAGAATCTCTGAGGGACTTTACTTTAGCCGGGTTATTCGAAAGAAGGCGAATCCTCTGAATGCCTAAATCTTTAAGAATTTCGGCACAGGCCGCATAATCGCGTTCATCGGCTCCAAACCCTAATTCTCTGTTAGCTTCCACGGTATCAGCTCCCTTGTCTTGCAATTCGTATGCGATCAACTTGTTGAGTAACCCAATTCCACGCCCCTCTTCGGGATGGTAAATCACGACCCCTTTCCCCGACTGGTTGATGGCCCGCAGCGCATGCTTTAGCTGTTCGCCACAATCGCAACGGGTCGAAGAGAAAACATCTCCCGTCAGACACTGCGAATGGATCCGGACGAGCGGGGCGACCCCTGCTCTAAGATCCCCTTTGACTAACACGACATAAGGGGTCTCATGATGGTTAAATCGAGTCTCATATCCGAATATTCGAAATTTCCCGTACTTTGTTGGAAGCGATGATTCGGAGACACGTCTGACGTTAATTTTTCGCATGAATTCCTTGAAAACCCAAGCCCATCGATGATTGGCAGCCAGTTCGGATCATGAACACGACTACACACTCTAACCAAAACCAGGAGGCCTGTCAATTTGGTCCCACATGAGGAGCGAACCGCCCAGCATCGGGGGCTTCTTGCTTGCCTCCATTGAAATAGGGTTTCCGAGAAATGGCGCCGCCACCCCACAGAATACTTTTCGTTTGGCTGTGGGCATCGATTGTTCCGTAAGCTCGCCCCAGAGTCTTCTGGACCTTGTCCCTGGAATCGGAGAAAAAGATTTGAGAAAAAGAAATGACCTTTGGTTTTTACTTTAGGTTTTGTATGGAACAGTTTCACGGCACACGACAGTAATTTCAGTGATCGTTTCGGTGCTCAGTACCCGATTAAATTGCCACTCGGAGGTAGCGACTGTTCAATGCTATGCTTGCTCATTAATGAGGCCATGAGTGGCTGGGGAAGGGAGGTATGAAGTGGGTATCAGAAATTACTGGACACGGATTGGGTTGATCTTGGTTGCCTCCAGCATTTCCACTGCTTTTCATCTTGCAGCGGCATCGAGCCAACAAAAGGGGGGCGACCCCATGAGTGCTGCAGTTGATCTCTTCTTGCAAGCTCGGACATCAGAAAGCGATGTCGAAGCAAGAAAATTGATGACCGCCCACCTGGAAGATCAATACCTCCATGATAAACGTCTCTCCGTCCGGGTGAGAAGTGGTCGGCTAGTTGCTTATAACTTCGAACCCTCCAAAATCAGCTCTTCCGGAGATAAGGAGTTTCGAATTGAGGTTGAAAGTTTGTGGGCCGATCTCAATGAGATCGTTTATGCCACCCAGGTCGAAAGGATCAAATTCGTAAAAGTAAAAGACGAATGGCTCGCCGATGGGATTGATTTCATAAAAACAGTTCCCCGCCCTCGAGTCCTCCCTTTTAACGTCGCCAGCGAAAAACGCGGGAAAGAGGCTCTTTCAGTAGCCAAAATATTTATGAAGGGTCTCATCAATCGTAACGAAAAGCTGGTCACCCAGCGATTGACTCAGGATTTTCAAAGTCGTTTTAGTTCCCAGGTTGAAATGGAAAAATATCTCTTCGGACCCTCAGAGCCACGTTTTGTCGCCTATGAACCCAACACCCTAACGCAGAGAGAACCAGGAGAAATGGAGGTTAAGGTCAGGATTTTTCAGGTCACTCAAGGGAAACGCGGATCAGGGAGTCAGGAAGCCAAGTTGACGGTCAAGGAAGGGAGAACCGACTGGAACATCTCTGAATTTGAGTTTCTCCAACCAAAGCCATAAAAGTGAAGAAACCTCCAACTGCGGGAGGTTTCTATCCGAGGCATCACCGCTCAAAAAAGCGACCCTATTCGCGCGATTCACCTATTTCTTTTTCTTCTCTTTGTCCGCTGAGAACTTGGTCTCGATCGTGGCACCCAGCATCTCGATCATATTCTTAGCCGTTGCCGCATTGGGACCGTTGGGCTGGAGCTGAAGGTATTTCTGGAATGCGTCAACTGTTCCGGGGGCGGGAATTGTCTTCCCTTCCGGCGTGATTTGAGCTTTGCCCATTAGAGAAATTCCCAGCTGATAAAAGGCATCAGCGTTGCTCGGGTCCATTTCGATGGCTTTCTGAAATGCGCTGATGGCTTCTTCTGTCTTCCCGGCGTTAATGAGAGTGGCTCCGAGGTTGAAATAGGCTTTGGAACCGGTGGCAGGGTTTATTTCGGCGGCTTTCTTTGTTTCTGCAGTCGCGTCTTCCATTTTCCCTGCCATGGCATAAATCAGGGCCATGTTCATGTGATAACTGGCTTCAACCTGTGGATCCGGTTTTTGTCTTTCTGCAAAGACAGTCAATGCTTGCGTATAGCTCTGGATGCCTTCCTCGAACTTCCGCAGTCCCTTGTAGGCTTCAGCCATGCTGGCATAAATAACATATTGCTTGGGATCCATTTCTGCGGCCGCCTTAAACTCCTCGAGCGCTTGGTCGTACTGCTTGGCTTGCAAATACTCCCGCCCTTTTTCGAAGCGGCCTTTCATCGTTTCATGCTTGCTCTTGGCTGCCTCAATCTTTGCTTCAACTTCCTTATCTTCTGCTGTTGGCGCCCCCTGTGCCGCTTTCTCCTTTTCCTTCAAATTGAGGTCCAATTTGGTCGACTCCCCTATTGTAACTTTCGAGTTTTCAAAATAATAAATCTCTTTTCCCTCCCAATTCACGGAGACTCGATAAAGGGCGGGGGTCAAACCGGCATGGATATATTGGCCTTTCTTATTGGTTTTCACTTCCAAGTGTTGTTTGATGTCTTTTCGCTCGATGACGATCAAAGCGCCGACTAGCGGGTTGCCGTCTCTACCGATGATCGTGCCTTCGATCATGCCGGTGGATTGAGAAAAAGCAGGAAAGCTTAAACAGGTCAGAAGAAGAGCCAGAACCAAGGCCAGTTGCGGGAAAAGTCTCTTGATATTTGGCATTTAAACCTCCGGATATAAAAATATTCACTATTCCTTGGTCAACTATAGCGCAAAAAAAACATCGGGTTAATCAGATTTATTTCTTTTAGCGTAGAGGATGGGATCCGCGAATCCGGCTTCCTGAAAGCCTCTCAGCCTGAGTGCGCAACTATCGCACCGACCGCATGCCATGACCTCATTTTGATAACATGACCAGGTCAGTTGCAGCGGGGCCCCAAGCCTGATGCCATTGCGGATAATTTCTTTTTTTCTCATATGGATAACCGGCGTAACGATTCTGATTTTCGTTTTCGGCTTGGTTCCCATACGAATAAGCTGATTAAACGCCTTATAGTAATCTGGCCGACAATCCGGGTAACCCGAACTGTCCTCGGCCACTGCTCCGATGAAAATCAATTGTGCTCCAATGACTTCTGCCCAAGAGGTTGCGACGCAGAGAAAATGAGCATTTCGAAAAGGAACGTAGCTGGTGGGGATTTCTTTTTGCTGTAAGTTTGCCTTTGCAACAGGGATACTTTTGTCCGTCAGGCTCGAGCCTCCGATCTGGCGCAAATGGTCAAAATGACAAACGAGTGCCTGTTGGACATCATAATGCCTTGCGATGTCGTGGAAAGCCTTTTGCTCGCGTGATTGTGTCCGTTGCCCATAAGACACATGCAGGAAAGCTAATTTGTATTTCTCACGGGCGATAGCGGCGCAAACACAACTGTCCATCCCTCCACTAACCAAAACAATCGCGAGTGGATTTTCTGAAAGGCTGCGCCTCCTGCGAGAAGGTGAATCCAGATTGAGATTCGACGTTTCGTTGGGTTTGCCTAGTTTTTGAGGAATATTTCGCTTTGACCGCATTGTTCGTTGTTTAGAGAACGAGCTTTTCCCACACTTAAAACGATACCCTTTAGGGGAAATACTTCTGATCAGGAAGTCACGAAAAGGCCAAGAGTCTTCACTGCTTCTCTGATATTCCCGAAGAACATGCCGTGAAACCTCAATGCCTTGCTTTGGCTGCCATCGAGGAGGACTTTCCTATTGCTTCACAGCTTTCAACCTTATGGTCATCACCTTACCCCGGATGACAAAGCAGAGATATTGCTCCCAGAACGTCCGCAGGAATCGACAACGAGCGTAGACATCTTCCAGATTGACAAGAAATTCAAGTCCCAACCATTTGTACAGTTTGAGCAATTTAACACGTGAAGATACAATTTCGAAACGAGCTGTCGAGTAGTAACTGCTTGCATGCCCCGCCAAAAAAAAATTAAACGACCGGGTGTTAAGATGCCACAGATGCGAAGGATCCTGCCACGAAGAAACGTCTGTATAGTGAGGGGTCTCAACGATGACTTCACCGCCATTCTTGCTGATTCGATGGATCTCTTCCATGGTCTTGGGAATCGACCGAATGTGCTCGATGACGTGGATGACTCGAACGAGATCGAATGTGTCGTTGGGAAAGGGGTAGGGAAATTGATTGAGATCATGAACGATGTCTACCCCAGCCAGCGGGATAATATCCAGACCGATACTCCCGGGCCACTTATGATTGCCACAACCAATATCGAGAATGTTCAGACTCATCGAAATGCCTCGAAGCACCGATTCTGGTTGGAGGCGGCGAAGAGAAATTCTACCGAATCCCCCCTGAGAAGAGAAGAACTCTACGACTCTTCTTTGATGATAACCACTTCATTCATCTTGTCACCGGCGCGGATTGCGTTAACCACTTCCATATTCTGAGTCCGCCCGAATACGGTGTGGACACCATCCAGATGGGGCTGAGGCGAATGACAGATGAAGAACTGGCTCCCTCCGGTGTTTCGGCCGCGATGCGCCATTGATAGCGAGCCGGCCAAATGCTTATTAGAATTGATTTCGCAGTTGATCGTATGACCTGGCCCACCCGTGCCATCTCCCTTGGGACATCCGCCTTGGATGACAAAGTTGGGGAGGACGCGATGAAACTTGAGCCCGTTATAAAATCCTGACTCAGCGAGGCGCACAAAATTGGCCACGGTACTTGGCGCATCCGTGTCAAAGAAGTCAATGTGAATGTCACCCTTATCAGTCTTAATAATCCCTTGAGTCATAAGTCTCTTCCCTTTCAGAACAAAATTGTCCTTGCCGCCAATTATTGCCACTTTGTCTGAGAACCTTAAGTGGGATCGGTAAGGCTCCATTTCTGATATCGGCACCCGCAAATGCAGATTGAAGCAGTGCGAGAATGTTGTTAGAATCAACCACTCTCGCTGGAGTGCGCCGACTTCCTCAGACGGATCCTTGAGGATCCCGCTCATTCTACCTTGTTTCCTTGGTTTCTGAATGAACAAAACCTTAGATCAACATCGCAAAGATATTATTGAGATCGGGCGACGCGTCTACGGCCTGGGTTATGTGGCGGCTTACGACGGAAACATTAGTGTGCGGCTAGAAGATGGAAACATACTGGCGACCCCGACCGCCATAAGCAAAGGCTACATGTCGGAAGACGATCTGGTAGTCGTAGACGCAGAAGGGAAAAAAATCGGGGGGCACCGCAAGGCCTCCTCCGAGATTGCCATGCATCTACTGATCTATCAGATGCGACCGGACGTCCACGGCGTGGTACATGCCCATCCCCCCGTGGCAACGGGGTTTGCGGCGGCAGGAATTCCTCTCAATCGGGCGATCGTAGCGGAAGTGGTCATGACTTTTGGTTGTATTCCTTTGGCTCCTTATGGGACAACTGGCACATCGGAACTCAGCGACGCGATACGCCCGTTTATTCCACACTACGATGGGATCTTGTTAGCCAATCACGGAGTGGTGACTTTTGGGGCGGACGTTTTCCAAGCCCATGCCAAGATGGAAACTGTGGAACACTTTGCCCGCATCAGCTTGACGACACAGATCCTTGGCAGAGAGACACTTCTTAGTTCGGAGGATGTCAGCAAACTAGTCATTGCAAGAGAGAAATATGGGATCAAGACTCCTCTCAAGCTCGATGAGAGTTGCCCTCGGGTTGAACCTATAGAAAACGAGTCGACGATTACGTTGACGAAATCCCAACTGGTCGATATGATCCAGGCGGCACTGGTAGAATTCACCAAGAAAACATCGTAGGATTTCATTTTGTTTTTCGGATGTGTGAACCGCTAAGGCAACTGGTCTAGGAAAGGAAAATGATATGGGCGAAGCACTGGGTATGATCGAAACTCGAGGCCTTGTGGCCATGATCGAAGCTTCCGACGCAATGGTCAAAGCAGCTAAAGTGACGCTGGTTGGCTGGGAAAAGATCGGATCGGGGTATGTCACCGCCATTGTTCGTGGTGATGTGGCCGCGGTAAAGGCGGCGACAGACGCCGGAGCTGCTGCAGCCAGACGGATCGGCGAGCTGATTTCGGTCCACGTGATCCCAAGACCTCACTCCAATCTGGAAGATGTACTTCCCATCGGAAAAGCCGCCAAATAGGTCTCCTCTTCTTCATAGACGTTTTTGAGAGAATGGAAGCCATTTTGGTCAGCTTCAACCGGTGTGAAAAGGTGAGACAACGATCATGATTCTGGCACGTGTTGTCGGGACAGTGGTGGCGACCCGCAAGGATTATCGTCTTGAAGGTAAGAAGCTATTAATTGTGAAGCCGATCGATCCCTCTGGAAACGACGAGACCGGATATTTGATTGCGGTTGATACAGTCAGCGCCGGGTACAAGGAAAAGGTCATCATTGTTTCTGGCAGTTCGGCCCGAATGGCGGGAGGTTGCAAGGATTGTCCGGTGGATACCGCTATTGTAGGAATTATTGATCATATCGAAGTCAATTAGTGCCCGCTATTTTTTGCCGGCTGCCTTCTTTCAATCTGCCAGCTCCTGAGCCCGGCCTAAGCCTTAAAGTTTCGAGAGAATTCGTTGTCGCTTCAGTCGAGGCGGCAGGAGCTTATTCTTTTATTGGACTATCTCTCTTTCTGAGGGCAGGGGTGTCTCACATGCAGTTGGGCAGGGTAATCGGCAATGTTGTGTGCTCCATCAAGAACGATTCGCTGGAAGGAAAAAAACTTCTTCTAGTGCAGCCAATCGATAAAAGAGGGAAAGATATCGGGAGAGTCCTCGTTGCGGTTGACAGTGTGGGCGCTGGATCTGGAGAAGTCATCTATTGGTGCCGCGGACGGGAGGCCTCTTTCCCTTGGTACCCGGATCAGGAAGTGCCAACCGAGGCTTCCATTGTAGGGATTGTAGACGAGATTCATTTAGAGGAATGACACGGGATCCGTCCTCAATGGGGCACGCGGACATTCCGGATTGCTCCCCGCCTGTGGAGGCGGTTTCCAGGCGAATTCATTATGTTCATCGGAAAAGTCATCGGCGACATTGTCGCAACACGGAAACAACCCAGCCACGAGGGCCAAAAGATCCTGTACGTCCAGATTCTTAATCTAGATGGGACGGAGCGTGGAACACCCATTCTCGCTGTGGATGCTGTCGATGCCGGCGTGGGCGACCGAGTTTTAGTAACACAGGAAGGTTGGTCAGCGATGACTTCCGTAGGGAAGCCTTTTACTCCAATCGATATGGCGGTCATAGGAGTCATCGACTCAATCGAGATGACAACCTGATTTCGCCTGGCCAGCGGATATGGACGCCCCTTCGATTCGGCTGATTTGCCAGGCCATTCCAGCCACAGAACTAGGCTGTTTCCTGGACTGTACTACCCTTTGCCTCTCCATGATTGCCTATTTGTCCGGCAGACTTCTCAGTAAGCAACCCAATCAACTGATTGTCGACGTTAACGGCGTCGGCTATGAGGTCACTATCCCTCTTTCCACTTTTTACGAGGCGGGGGGGACTGGAGGTCTTGTCCAGCTTCAGGTCTATACCCATGTTCGCGAAGACACTATTGCGTTATTTGGCTTTAAGACGGTCCGAGAAAAATCGCTTTTTGAACATTTGATTTCTGTATCGGGGATCGGACCGAAACTCGGGATCACGATCCTGTCTGGGATGTCTTCTGAGGAACTCATTCCGGCCATCCGGGATGGGAACCTGGGGAAATTGACCTCTATCCCGGGAGTTGGTAAAAAGACAGCAGAACGGCTTGTGCTGGAACTTCGGGATAAACTAGCGCGGTTCGAAGTATCATCAACGACCGTTTCTCATGAAGGTGCCCCTTTGTCACAGGCCCAAGACGATGTGGTATCGGCGCTCGTCAATCTCGGTTATCCTAAGAACATGGCCGAGAGGGCCCTTCAAAAGGTACTCTCGTCAAACAGCGCGGAACAGGGGTTTGAACGCCTGCTGAAAAGTGTCTTGCAACACCTTTCTCGCTGATCAGTCTTTGTATGGTGGTATGTTTCGCATGAACGAAGAACAACGGATTGTTTCCGGCAGGGGTTTTGAGGATGAACAGACCTTTGAGCTGAGCCTGCGGCCCAAATTCTTAAGGGAATACATTGGGCAGCAGCAAATCAAGGAGAACCTTGCCATCTCGATTGCCGCCGCCAGATCTCGCCATGAAGCCATGGATCATGTGCTGCTCTATGGCCCGCCGGGCTTGGGAAAAACCACTCTGGCCAGTGTCATCGCCAACGAACTGGGTGTTGGCTTGAAAACTACTTCAGGTCCGGTCATCCAGATCAAGGGAGATCTCTCCGCCATTCTCACCAATCTCAAGGAGCAAGATGTTCTCTTCATCGATGAAATCCATCGCCTGCAGCCGCAAATCGAAGAAATTCTCTACCCGGCTATGGAAGATTTCAAACTCGATCTGATCATCGGCCAGGGGCCTAGCGCTCGCAGTCATCCTATCGAGATTCCCAAGTTTACCTTGATCGGCGCCACTACGCGGGCCGGTTCGATCACGGCGCCTCTGCGATCCCGATTCGGCATTGTCCATCGGCTGGATTTTTACCAGGAAGATGATCTCGCCATCATTATTAAACGATCAGCGGAGATCTTAGAGATTCCCATTGATCCAGACGGAGCAGCAGAAATTGCCCGGCGTTCTCGGGGCACTCCACGTGTTGCCAATCGGCTCCTCCGGCGGGTTCGGGACTATGCCCAAGTCAAGGCCAACGGGGTGGTGACCCGCGCTGTCGCTGGGGATTGTCTTGCCATGTTGTCCATTGACGATAATGGTTTTGAGGAGATGGATAAGAAGCTCCTCAAGGTCATTATCGAAAAGTATTCGGGAGGCCCCGTTGGGATCAATACTATCGCGGCAGCGATCAGTGAAGAGGTTGAAGCCATCGAAGACATGTATGAACCTTTTCTGATTCAGAAAGGCTACCTCCATCGTACCCCCCGCGGTCGTGTGGCTACTCGCCTTGCTTACGAGCACTTCGGAATGCCAGTCCCTCCTGGTCAATTGCATTTGCTTTAAGAGAAGGATGAGTCGATGAGCTGATGACTTATTTTCTCCACATCAGGCATTCCTCTCTCTTGGTTCTAACTTGGGGGACAAGGCCAAAAACCTGGAACACGCCCGCGAAAGACTCTCCCTGAAGGGGCTCCAAGTTGAAAAAGCTTCCTTGCTGTATCATACGGAACCGGTGGATTATGAAGACCAAGATTGGTTTCTCAATCAAGTCTTGCAGGTTGGTACTCTTGTTGGACCACAACAGTTGCTCAATTTCTGTTTAGAGGCGGAGTCCGATTTGGGGCGTGAACGACGGATTTCCAGGGGTCCGCGCCTGATTGATATCGACGTCCTGCTTTACGATCAGATCATTCTGAATTTACCAGAGCTTCAGATCCCCCATCCGCGAATGCATTTGCGTCGATTTGTTCTTGAGCCGTTGGTCGACCATAGCGCCCGACTTCCTCCATCCTGGCTTCCGTAAAACGATTTCTACATTATTGGAGGAATGTCGGGATCCAGCCAGGGTCGAGAGGCTCGATATTTAGCACTCGATCTCATGAATACACTACGAAACTTCGAGTTATCAGCGGAAATTGGTGGAGCGGGTGTGTGGGGCCGCTGTCCTCCGGCGCACGTTCGAATGCACGCTGGAGAGCGCGGTCTACCCAGAGATGGCCTGGGCGCTAAAAAATACATGACTGTATCGATGAAACCGGAGCATTTGGGAGCTTGGGGCGTCGGAACAATAAGGAGGCCATGAGAATTCACTTGGTGTGGAAGTCTTTGAATCAAAAAGCCAAATTTGCCCTACAACTAGGCTGTCTATTCCCTAATCTTGCTATACCGTGCTAGAATTATTGCTAATGGTCACGAAATTCCCCTAGTAGAAGAGATTTTAAAGGAGACGTCCTGTATCACGGGCGTGGAGCAAATATGTTTCTTAGAAGGAAAAAAGAAGATTTAGTGCCCCCTCAGAATCTGGATCCCGACTCTACTCTCGACCAGACTCTGCCATCGCCATTGCGCGGAAAGAGCGCCGCGCGTGAGTGGCTGGAAAGTCTGGTTTTTAGTTTGATTTTTGTTTTCTTCTTCACGAATTTCATCGCCCAAGCCACGCAAGTTCCCACAGAATCGATGAAACCCACGATTCTGGTGGGAGATCATTTTTTCCTGGATAAGTTTGCATTTCCTGCAAATTACCCGGAAATGCTCCTCAGAATTTTACCGACCCGAACGATCGATCGAGGAGAAATTGTGGCATTCAAATCCCCGGAGAATCCGAAAATTCCCTTCATCAAAAGAGTCATCGGTTTGCCCGGGGAGACATTGGAGATTCGGGATAAAAGGGTCTACATCAACGGAGTGGAGTTAAAGGAGTCCTACAAACACTTCATTGACTCGAATATCCATGAACGCGATTCAGGTATTCCTGACGATTACATTGTCAGAGATAACTTCGGCCCGATCACGATACCTCCGGATTGCTATTTCATGATGGGAGACAACCGAGATAATAGTAATGATAGCCGATACTGGGGCGTGGTGAATGGGAAGAATGTCATTGGCAAACCTCTCTTTATTTATTGGTCGTATGAGGCACCTCCGTATGATCCTCGTCCGAAGTCGATTACCGAGCATGTGCAGGAGTATGCGTCGGTGGTGGCTCACTTCATCTCCAAGACCCGTTGGTCTCGTACCGGAAAGGTCCTCCACTAAGCCGTAAGTACCCACTTCCATCTAAAAGAGAGTGAAGTCGGCTGATTCCCCTATGGGGAAGGAATGGCACCTTCAGGTGCCAGGATGAGTGCCTACAGACTTCTAAAACGCCGTGGCAAAGGTGCTAATTTGGAGGGCGGAATTCTACGACGCCGTCAGGACCTCTTGATAGAACGGTGTCTCTTACGAAGATCAGGTTTAATAAACAGGCCACAGGGTCCGGTACTTCAACCCATGGAGTTCATCTCAGACGCCGGTGGCACGGCGGACTCGAAATGAGGGTCAGGTAAGCTGATCGTTTGCAACTGTCAGTATTCAGGCATCTCTCCCTGCGAACTAGCCGCGCTATTCACATGTGCCACTGCGGCACTTCAGGCGGCATTCCCCTGAACTCGCACTGCTCTATATTTCAAGCGTTTTAGTAGGCGCGTTCGATCCACTGATGAGAAACGATGACTCTCTCCACCCCTCCAGCCTCAAACCTGGTGACTGTGGTTGCCATCGCGGTCGTGGCGTATGCCGGCTGTGACATGGTCCATGAACTTTTCGGCCATGGCCTTGCCTGTGCCCTCTCTCCCAACGTCCGGGCCCTGTTGCTGAGTACCGTCGCGTTGCAGACGGATGCGAGCAGTCGGTTTGTGGCTGCCGCCGGCTCCCTGGCCAACATTGTCACCGGTGTATTTGCGGGCATCCTATTTCGTCGCCGTAAAAACTGGGACGCCTGGAGCTGTCTTCCTCGGGCTGTTTGGCGTGACGAATTTGCTTCAACGGAACGGGCTATCTGATCTTCTCAGGCCTCTTGAACATGGGAGACTGGGCTGTAGTCTTTGCTGGTACGGAACCCGCCTGGCTTTGGCGCACGCTCCTGAGCCTTGTGGGCATCCTGCTGTATGGGCTGGTCATCTGGAGTGCCAACCGTCAAATTGTTTCTCTCGTTCGAAGCGGTCGCATTTCCCGGCAAGAACCTGCCCGCATACTCCTTCCTGCCTATGTCGCAGGCGGGTTGCTGTTTGTTCTCGGCTCCGCTCTGAACCCTATAGGCCCCTCCTTGATCCTCACCTCTGGGGTAAGCAGTGGGTTTGGGGCCATGGCTGGACTGGTCTTCCTTCCAACTCTCGTGGAGAAGCAAACGAGCCAAGTTCGCTCTGCCGGTCAGGCTCTGCCTTTCAGCTTAGGTTGGTGTGTGGCCGGGGCCATCGTTGCCCTGATCTTCATCGGTTTACTCGGCCCCGGTATTCCCCTATAGTTTGGCTACGAGTGCAGCCTCAAGGTGATTGTATGTCCAGTGTGCAGACGTGGGATCCGGAACGCTATTCCAAGAATGCCCGATACGTCTCGGATCTTGGCCTGCCTATTGTCGAACTGTTGAATCCCAAGCCGGGGGAACGCATTCTCGATCTTGGATGCGGGGATGGCATATTGACTGAGAAAATCACTTCGATGGGGTGCCGTGTCATCGGGATCGACAGCAGCGCGGCCCAGGTGGAGGCGGTCCGACGGATGGGTATCGAGGCATTCGTCATGGATGCGGAGGATCTTCCGTTTGACCAGGAATTTGACGCTGTTTTCAGCAACGCCGTCCTTCATTGGATAAAAAGAACAGACCAAATGATCGCCGGAGTTTGGAGAGCCCTCAAACCGGGGGGCCGATTCATCGCCGAGATGGGCGGGCATGGATGCGTGGCAAAGATCGTCGCGGCCTTGGATGCGGCACTGTTGCGCCGGGGAATCAGGGCTGATGAGCTGAATCCTTGGTATTTCCCGAAAGTGACGGAATTTCAAGACCGTCTGGAACGCGGCGGCTTTGAATTGACGTCTATTGCCCTTTTCCCGCGTCCGACCTCATTGCCGGGGAACATCACGGGGTGGCTGGAGACATTTGCCGAATCTTTTACTTCCGCATTGCCGCCGCCGGAGCGGCTGAAATTCATTATGGAAGTGCAGGAAGCTTTGCGCCCTGAGTTGTGCGGGGAAGATGGGCAATGGACAGCCGACTATGTCCGCCTTCGGTTCGCCGCTACAAAGTGCGGGTCATGATTGGCTCAACGCTGCGATGTATCAGATGCCGCCGCGCCCGTCTAATTTGTTGACCCCGTTAAGCTTGGGTCGCTAGGCAGGCCGGGAATTCCCGGATGGAAATCGGTGGAAAGGAGATAACCGATAGCAGACTCACTTGAAACCATGCCGATCGAGTACGGCGTCTCTGCTGCCTCCGACGCCGACGCAATGGCGAAACTCTTGGGCGAGGTGTTCAGCCGTCGCGATCCGCCAGCCGTTGCAGTCGGGCTGACCGCTTCCGAGTTCGAGGAGTTCGTCCGACTATTCTGCCCAAAAGCAGAGGCCGAGGGCCTGACCATCGTGGCCCGGCATTCTGGTACGGGAGAACTGGTGGGCGCGCTGCTGACGGAGGATAGCGCATCCGAGATGCCTGACGGAATGGATCGGCTGAGCGCCAAGTTCGACCCGGTCTTCGACATCCTGGGCCAGTTGGAACTCGAGTACCGAGGTGATCAGCTAGTGCGTCCGGGTGAGGCGCTTCACCTCTTCCTTTTGGGAGTCTCCGAAAAAGTAGCCGGAAAGGGAGTGGCCCAGCGGCTCGTTGCGGTTTGCCTCGAAAACGGCGCGAAAAGAGGCTATCGGATGGCAGTCACCGAGGCGACGAACAAGGTGTCACAACACATCTTTCGCAAGTTCGGATTCGTGGAGCGCGTCGAGCGGTCTTACCAGACGCATCGTTTCGACGGCCGCGCTGTGTTTGCGTCAATCGCTGAACATGGAGGGCCCATGCTCATGGATCGATCGCTGACGTCCTGATCATCAGTCAATCTAATTAGGTCTCGCCAAGCTGTCGAACGTTTCACTGTACTTTCTGCCTGCCCCTGCCCTCAAAGTGAATCGCAGATAAATCACTGAATACACCTTCCCTTTCTGGTCAGCAGAAGGCCCATTCGGAATGATTGAGATTTCGAAGGAATTCCAGTAGATTACCGGCATGAGTGCCTATTTGCAGTGTATTGAAGATCAGTGTCAAAATGTTCTCCCAGCGGGATCAAAAGCTTATGTTTGCCCGAAATGCGGCGGGCTGCTTGATGTTAAGTACGATTTTCAGATCCCCGATCCCGAGGCCTTAAAACGCACTTTTTTTCAACGCCGGTTGTCTAACGATCCCCTCGACCTCAGCGGTGTCTGGCGTTTCCGGGAGTTGATACCCTTCTGTGATGACCTGTCACAAGTTGTGACGATGCAGGAAGGGAACACGCCGATTTATACAGCACCGCGTTGCGCAGAATACACCGGGTTAAAAAGACTCTATCTGAAGCACCAGGGACTCAATCCCACCGGCTCCTTTAAAGACAACGGAATGACGTCGGGAATTACTCAGGCGCGTCAAACGAATTCCAAAGTGGTTACCTGTGCCAGCACCGGAAACACTTCGGCTTCCATGGCAGCTTATGCAGCCCGGGCCAACATGAAGGCAGTCATCTTCATTCCTGACCAACAGATCGCGTATGGCAAGCTCTCTCAAAGCCTGGATTACGGCGCTCTGACGCTTCAGATTGAAGGCGATTTCGACGAGGCCATGCGTCTCGTCAAAGAACTCACGGAAGAGACCCCTGTCTATCTTCTCAACTCCATTAATCCCTATCGCCTCGAAGGGCAAAAGACCATTGTCATTGAAATGCTGGCCCAACGGGATTGGGTTGTTCCGGATCGGATTGTTGTCCCGGGAGGGAATCTTGGGAACAGTGCCTCCTTCGGGAAAGCCATCAAAGAACTTTATGATCTCGGCTTCATCCGGAAGATGCCGATGGTGACAATCATTCAGGCGCAAAGAGCCAATCCGTTGTACCGGACCCTGATTGATCGCTCTCCTCGGCTGATTCGGGTTGAGGCTCATACGCTAGCCACGGCAATCAAAATTGGCAACCCGGTTTCCTGGAAGAAGGCGGTTAGAGCCATGGAGTGGACCAGGGGGTGGTGCGATGTTGTGAGTGAGCAGGAAATAGCCGATGCGAAAGCGATGATCGGTCGGGATGGAGTCGGCTGTGAACCTGCCTCCGCTACGACCGTTGCCGGAATCAAGCGACTCATGCAAACCGGTGAAATTGATAAGGACGAAGATGTCGTCGCGGTCTTAACGGGTAACTTGCTCAAAGACCCGGACTACACGGTCAATTATCACCAAAACAATTTGTATGAACTGGCTAGCTATCGTAACGAATTGATCGAACGGAAAGACAAAATTCAGTCTACTTTCGCCAATGCACCTCTAAGGATCAAACCGAACAAGGACGAGATTATCAAACTCCTTGGGCTTTGATTTCTGGGCTACTGTGATCGGCAGAAGAATGGCCCTGGGGGCGATGATTTCGTCATGAATTGCTCCGCCGGTGGCTCCCTGATTTTTCTTTCACCACTCTTCCGCACTTGAGCTCGAAAGTATAAAAAGAATTCCGCTGGATCGAGTGCCCACCCGACGACATGGTGACAAGTCCTTTGGAATCCGTGTATGCTTCAGGAGTTCTCCAAGCCTGGAGTTGACGCGACGTTTTCCAATTTTTCTACCCTCCCCCTTGCATCCCACTCTCCGTTAAAGAATTCCCTAGAGTCTTCTTGGCGCAGGGGTAGCCCACCCCCGGCTTCCTTCCTCCTTGACAGGGCTAGTTTTCTCCTTAGTGGATTTTCTGGGATCTGTTATATTTAACAGTTATAGGTTGTCCGCCGTGGATGATTCTACAATCGACTGATGCAGGTTATAGATTATTCAGGATATTGTCTCGGACCTGCTGGTTGTGATCTTATATTAATGAAGGAGAAATTTTTTTGCTAACGATCAGATTAACCTTAATGGGTTCAAAGAAGAAACCCAAGTACCGGATTGTGGTTATTGAGAAGTCTCGAGCAAGAAATGGGCGTTATATTGAGGTGCTGGGACAGTATGATCCTAGAAAGAAGCCGGCGGCCATTAATCTCGACAAAGAGAAATATACTTATTGGATATCGAAAGGGGCGCAGCCAAGTAATACAGTAAAGAGTTTCATCAATAAAGTTGGGTAGCCAGAGTATGCCGTCAGTCCTGTAAATACCGATTCGAGGCGCATCCATTTGATACACTCGTCCACACTAGGAGGCTGCCATGAAAGAGCTGATTGAGCAAATCGCCAAGGCTTTGGTGGATAATCCCGATCAAGTTTCGGTAAATCCAATTGAGGGAGAGCAGACTACAGTGCTCGAATTAAGAGTTGCGCCTAGCGATCTAGGGAAAGTCATTGGCAAACAGGGTAGGACGGCTCGTTCGATTCGCACGATCCTAGGTGCAGCGGGGATGAAACTCAAGAAGAGATTTACACTCGAGATTTTGGAATAGTGAAGGTTTTAACAGACGGTCCCCGAATCTCAGTTGCACGCGTTGCCAGGACTCAAGGGAACCGAGGCGAGGTTGCAGCGGATCTGCTGACGGATTTCCCGGAACGTTTTTCTCATCTCCGTGAGGTTGTGCTGGAAAAAGAGGGGCAGGCGTCGCTGAAAGTTGTCCTGGATTCCTTTTGGCTTCATAAGAACAGAGTCATTTTGAAGTTTCAAGGAATCGATTCGATTGATCAGGCCAAGAACCTGGCCGGATACGAGGTCACGGTTCTTGAGTCGGAAAAAATTCCCCTCCCGGCGGGTACTTATTTCCAAGACGATCTAGTGGGCTGCTCGTTGATCGGTAAGTCCGGTGAGGAATACGGGAAGGTCATCGAAGTGGTCCAGTATGGGTCGAACTATCTGCTGAGAATCCAAGGATCCTCCAAAGAATTTCTCGTTCCTTTCGTTGATGATTTTTTTCTGGGAATTGATCTACAAGAGAAATTGATTCGATGTGACCTGCCTGAAGGATTGGAAGAATTATAATCCCTGTTCCGCTGTCTGTGTTTCCTCCCGGCGCAATGTTGCCTCTGAAATTTGAAATCATTACAATCTTCCCGGAATTTTTCTCAAGCCCCCTCTCCTTTGGAATAGTCTCACAAGCCATCAAGAGAAAGATCGTCGAGATTCAGATCCTTGATCTTCGAGACTTCACTTTTGACAAACATCGTACCGTTGACGACCGTCCTTTTGGAGGAGGAGAAGGTATGGTGCTCAAGCCTGAGCCGCTGTTTCGTGCCATTCGTGCTGTGCAGTCTCAGGAACCGGATCGACCAGGGCATGTTATTCTTCTAACTCCTCAGGGAAAACCGCTTGATCAAGAATTGGTCTCCCGGTACTCTGGTTTCGAGAAGCTGGTTCTGATATGCGGTCGATACGAGGGAGTGGATGAACGGGTTGTTGAGGCTCTCGTGGATGATGAAATCTCAATTGGGGATTATGTATTGAGTGGAGGAGAGCTGCCTGCCTGTGTCTTCATTGATGCGGTCACCAGGCTCCTGCCTGGAGCACTGAATAACCAGTCCAGTACAATTAATGAATCCTTTTCTGCAATTCCGGGGGGAAATACCCCCAATCCTGAATACCCCCTGCTGGATTGCCCCCATTACACCCGCCCGGAGGATTTTGAAGGGAGCAAAGTCCCGGAAGTCCTGCTTTCTGGAGACCATACGAAGATCCGGGAATGGCGAAGAAAGAAAGCTCTAGAAAAAACTTTGAAAAATCGCCCTGACCTATTAGAATACGACCTCTTATCAGAAGAGGATAGGCGCCTTCTGATTTCTAGCTCGAAATTCTAAATAAAGACAGGCTAACTGCGATGAATGCATTAAATATTGTCGAAAAAGAGGAAATGCGGGCAGACCTACCCGAATTCCGGGTCGGGGACACCGTTCGCGTGCATGTCAAGATTAAGGAAGGCGATAAAGAAAGAATACAGGTTTTCGAAGGAGTTGTGATCGCAAGGAAGAATGGCGATCTACGTTCCACTTTTACGGTACGGAAGACCTCCTTTGGCCAGGGTGTTGAAAGGATTTTCCCTTTACATTCGCCGGTCATTGATAAGATTGAAGTTGCCAAAAAAGGTAAGGTTCGCAGAGCCAAGCTCTATTATTTGCGAGCACTCAGAGGAAAAGCGGCAAAAATCAAGGAAATTAAGACTATCTAGAAGAAATATCTCCTCACTCCCTCGACCCCTCATTAACCTATTGAATTCAGCACAGCGAGTACGCGAAGCCATTCCTTGCTCTCGCTCCATATCGGCAATCTCTTAATCTAAGTGGTTACGGCTTCCGTCTTCGATGTGCTTTACCCCCCTTAAAATGGAAACAAACACGATTAAAGGGTGCAGCCTTTTTTTTGAATTTCAGGCCATTGAGCAAGGATTTTCTCGGATTGCAGGAATAGATGAAGTAGGGAGAGGCGCCTTGTTCGGACCGGTCTGTGTCGCTGCTGTCATCCTGGACCTCCAACAGGTGCCTTCAGGTATAAGAGATTCTAAGAAACTTAACCCTAAGCAACGCCAGGTTTTGGCCGAAAATATAAGAGAAACTGCCGTGAGCTGTTCGACTGCTTTTGTTGAAGCCGATGAGATTGATCAGATTAATATTCTTCAGGCCACGATTAAGGCATTGCAAGCAGCGGTTTTAGGACTGATGCAAAAACCTGATTATTTGTTGATTGACGGGACATTGAAGGCGGGTTTGGGGATTCCGGAGAAATCCATTGTCAGAGGAGATGCCCTATCGGCCTCCATCGGAGCCGCTTCGATTGTGGCCAAGGTTGCAAGGGATCAGTTGGTTTCGGCATTGGCTGCCGTATATCCTGGCTATGACTTAAGTAGAAACAAGGGGTATGGCACGGCGGTTCATCTGGAAGCATTGTCCAGACTGGGCCCAACGGATCGGCACAGACGGAGTTTTCGGGGAGTCCAAATTTGACTCCAACAGAGCCCGGTGGTAGATTTTCTTTCATTTAAGTGAACGAGTTTGGAGACAAGGATAGGCAATGGCTTTAAATAAGGCCAAAGTTTTGAAGGTCGCTGAAAAGTACGTCATTCAGGGCAAAATCAGCCATGCTATCTCTGAATACCAGAAGCTGATTAAGGAAGATCCCACAGACCTTCCCCTGGTCAACACTCTGGGGGATTTATATGTCCGGATTGGGAATATTCCCGAAGCAGTTAGATGCTTTACTAGGCTTGCCGAGAGTTACGACAATGGCGGTTTTGTGGTTCGCGCCATTGCCATGTATAAGAAGGTCAGCAAGATTGACTCGGCACAAATTCAGTCATCCTTGCGTTTGGCAGACTTATACCTTCGCCAGGGCCTGAACAGTGAAGCGCGGACCAATTTCCTGCAGGTGGCCGATCATTTCATTAAGAAGAGCGATTGGGAAAATGCAGTGAACGTCCTGCAACGCGTCATGGAAGTCGATCCTGATAACCCTTCGGTCGAGGGCCGAATTGCCGACGTCTACCAGAAACTGGGCAATAGCGGTGCAGCCTTTACCGCCTTCCTTTCTTCAGGACGGAAAGCCAAAAACCGTGGAGCTTTGGAGGAAGCCGAGGCCTATCTCAAAAAAGCTCTAGACCTGGATGGAAGCAATATCCAAGCGGTCATTCTGTATTCCAATCTGCTCGGAGATCTCGGGCGAAATGATGATGCACTGGAGACTCTAAACCGGATCCCCTTCCACGATTTTAATCCTGAGGTCCTGGAGGCGAGCTTCCTGGTCCATCTGAGATGCGAAAGACTGGACGAAGCGGAAAAAATTGCTTTCCATCTCATTGAGCTCGACCCCCACTATCTGCGCCTCATTCCCCAGCTAACTTCTCACCTCATTCAGAAGGACGAATTGGATCAAGCTTGTTCCATCATCAGTCGGGTTTCGGAGCTGCCTGTTGGCAAGGTGGAGAGCGCGACGGTGGAAACTCAGCTGAAAGAGATCCTTCGCCGGAAGGAAGATCATATTCCTGCGATTCTGGAATTGATCAAGTATTATACGGAGAGCAATAAGCTTCAGTTTATTCCCTCCCTCCTCGAGAAAGGGGGCGAACTCTATATCCGGAATAAACAATTCGAAGAGGCTGCCAGTCTCTATTTCGAACTGATTGCGCTGGAGCCCAACGAACCTGTTCACCGGGAGAATTTGCGTCAAATCAAGGAACGTCTCGGAACCATGAATGACGACGTCAAGTTGCCCAAACTGGTTCCAGATATGAAAGCACTTGCTGAAAGGTTCCTTTCGGAACCCACCGTGAATACCATAACCAACTCTAAGAGCGGACAAACAGATTCAAATGAGGCATCGGCCTTTGCGGGGAACCAGGAACAAATTAAGGGCTTCATGGTGGAAGGAGACCTCTTCGCCGGATACGGGCTCTATCATAAAGCCATTGAACAGTATCGTCGAATAGCAGAACTCATCCCCAGCCATATTGAAGCACATGAGAAAATCCGCGATATGTTTGCCAAAAACGGGCAGATGGCGGAGGCGGCTCAAGAGTGTCTGATCTTGGCCAACATCTATACCTCGCGGAGTGACAACGATAATGCCAGCCGAAACTTTACGTTGGCCTATCAGTACGATCCTGACTTGCATCAAAAACCAATCTACCAGGATCCGCCGGTGGCTCCGCCAGAACCGGAACCGGAACTTGCGTCAACGGAGAAGGAGGAGTCTCCTGTTCCTGCCCCCGAGGTTTTAGATAGTCGAAAAATTCAGGAGTTGTTGCAGGAGGTTGATTTCTACCTCGACCTTGGATTCTTGACCGAAGCCAAGAACTCCATTGATCAGTACCTCAGTCTCAGTGAATCAGGGCCGGACATCCAAAAGCGGATGGAACGCTTTGAAAACATGTCGCATGCGCAGGCCGGTCTATCAGGAGATGTCCCGAAGATTGAAACTGTTGATGTCGCTCCACAAAAAATTTCCGAGCCGGCCCAGGTTGAGCAATTTGAAACGAACCAGATTTCTTCAGAGGAGAGTTCTTCCAAGTCGGCTGAGGTAGAAGTTCCCGCCGATCTGGAGGCGACGTCCTATACAGAGCCGCTGATCCAGAATCATGTTTCCAATTCTTCCGCGCAACCAACGGTTAAGAACGAATCGTTCAATGAAATGATGATCGACTTGGACCAGGAAATGGGCGAATCGTCGCTCGAGGCGCTCCCTTTACCTTCGTTTGAAATCGAAGCTCCGAAAGCAGCTCGAGAAGAAGCTGTAAGAGAAGCGCATCCGCAAAAGGTTCCGAATGAAACAGCCGCTTCCATGGGGTTAGACGACGTATTTGAGGAATTCAAACAGGACATCGATGAAGACCTGGGAGACAGCGATTACGAGACTCACTATAGCCTGGGCATCGCCTTCAGAGAAATGGGACTCGTAGAAGAAGCGATTGCTGAGTTCCAAAAAGCGATGCAAAACAAAAACCTTGATGCTAACGGCGAAGACTATGTGAAGTGCTGCAACCTGCTTGGACTGTGCTTTGTAGAAAAAGGGTTGCCACAGGTTGCCACCAAATGGTTTACTAAAGGCCTGTCGAGCCGAGGCCATTCCGAGGAAACGTATCAGGCACTGCGCTATGATCTTGCTTGTGCCCACGAACTTGCCGGAAATGACAAAGCTGCCTTAGAGACTTTCTTGGACGTCTATGGGACTGATATCAATTACCGTGACGTTGCCGACAAGATCGAAACCTTGAAGAACAGGGTTAATGGTCAGTAAGATTCTGGTAATCGCCTTCATTTTTTTCTGTTTCGAGCTTGGGCTCTTCCTCATCATTTTTCCCTGGTCTCAGTACTGGGAGAATAACCTCTTTCTTAGCTACGCCCCGTTGTTTCGCGAATTTGTCCTGAGCAATTACTTCCGTGGAGCAGTTTCTGGTTTGGGAATCGTGGATATCGGAATTGGTGTGTTCGAAGCCATGCACTTCAAGTCGGCCGTTTCACAAGTAAATTACGAATGACATGCCGCAGTCTTATTACATCACTGATCGGCTCACCTCATTAAAACCCATTCTCGAACAAATCGAAATCGCGATCGAAGCCGGGGTAGATTATGTGCAGATCCGGGAAAAGGATCTTTCGTCGCGGGAACTTTTTGACCTGGCTGTTCTGGCCCGAGTGCTTGCACAAAAGCATGACACCCGGATCCTGATCAATGACCGATTGGATATTGCTCTGGCGGCCGGTTTGAATGGTATCCACCTGGGGCAAGAGTCCATCGCTCCAGCAATCGTCCGTGCCAAAGTTTCCAGTGAGGATTTTCTGATCGGGGTGTCGATTCATTCCCTTGAGGAATTACAAAACGCCCTCGGACAGGGTGTCAGTTATTTTACTTTCGGTCCGGTTTTTTTCACTCCTTCGAAAGCCAAGTATGGTCCTCCTGTAGGAACGGAAAAACTTAGAGAGGCTTGTAATTTCTCAGAGGTTCCCGTCTTTGCACTAGGTGGAATCAACCGGCAGAATTATTCTGAGTGCCTAAGGGCGGGCGCAGCCGGGATCGCAGGCATTAGCCTGTTCCAAGATAACCGGGAACCAGTTACTGCGATTGCACGGGAAATTCGTAAAGCCGCCTCGACGTG
The DNA here is from genome assembly GCA_963810905.1 of uncultured Acidimicrobiia bacterium. Lineage (GTDB taxonomy): Bacteria > Acidobacteriota > Terriglobia > Versatilivoradales > Versatilivoraceae > CAWBAT01. The sequence continues at coordinate 103,979 of CAWEPG010000006.1, forward strand.
ATTGGGGGATTGCAAGGCTTTGGAAGCCACGATGAAGGAGATATCTCCATGCATCGTGGGCTTTTCCGTGCCGAATTCCCATCCGATCCCGACCAGGCGCGTTCACTCCAGTCTGGACAATTATGCAGGTTAGAGGCCTGCACGACAACCTTGTGGTACAAGAGTTCCTACCTACCTCCAAGCAGTCTGCAATGTGAGAACATGGTTCTATAAGCGTACGCAGGGGGAAAACGGTTTCACGAACCATTGCCGCAAGGTGGCACTAGTTCAAATTCGGGGTTTGGGGGTTAGGCGTGGCTGGGCAGAAAGGGTCGAACTCCAGCTGGCTCATAAGTGGTCACTTCAAGATGATGTCCATAAGGATCATCGAAGTAAATCGAGATGGCTTGATCATGGTCGCGGATTCGGCTCGGTCCGATCTTCATCTCTTTGATCCGGTCTAGGAAAGTCAGGAAGCCTTTGGCATCGACGCGGAATGCCACCCGGTGAAAACCAGCCGTGGGCCGCTCACCCTGAGGATCCCCCTGGAAAAGTGCCAGCATCGTCTTCCCATGGTCCGGAGAGATCATGAGTGGACCTTTCGGATCTTCCGCCCAACGCGCGGCTTCTGGGACAGGTACCAGACCCAACACATTCTCATACCACGCGGCTGCTACCTGCCGGTCATGAACGTACAATTCGACATGATCGATTTGAATTACACGGAAACTTCCAGGGTTCATTTTGTGGCACCTCCCCGCAATGACCAATCGAGATGGGCCATGTGGCCCTTCTTCTTGAACTGAATGACGCAAAACCCCACCCCAAAAAAGGTCAGCAGCAAGACGACCGAAGCCTTGAATCCCGACTTCACTGGATGATTTCAGGAATCAAATGGGCCGTCCATCCTTCACATCCGTGCTCCTGGGGAGTTCCGCAACAAACACTCCTTCCGGGCTAACTTGTTGGACTAAACAATCTGAAAACGCATGATCGGTCGCGACTTCGAACGACGGGCCACTTCATTGAATCCCGCGGCCCGAAAAGCTGAAGGGATTCCAGTCCAAACAAAAGGATCAGGTGTCTTGACCATGGTTGGCTCAACGGGATAGCCCTCAACGATCTGAGCGCCTTGCTTTGATGCGAATTCAATCGCAGCTCGCAGCAAATGCACCGAAATACCTTTCCGGCGATACGGCTTCTTGACAAACAAACATGAGATTGACCAAACAGCCTGACCATCCACAGGTTTGAGAACCCGTGAACTTGAGAGGAATGCGAATTTTTGTCGGGGCGCAAGGGAACACCACGCGACGGGTTCCTTTCCCAGATAGCCTAGGATTCCGGGCTTTTCTCCCAAAGTCACAAGCTTCCACAAGGCATGTCTATTCTTGTTGCCTTTCCCCGCGCGAAACTTGCCGGATGGCAGACGCCAAGCCATGCACCAGCAGCCTCCACAGGCTCCACGCTCACCGAAGAGCTGTTCCAGATGAGGCCAACGCGAAACCGTTACTGGGTAATACTCAAAACGAGAGAAAAGATCTGTTTGCTGAGTCATGGTTTTGACGCTTTCTAAAATATTAAGACTTCTGGGTTGGATTCTCTAGAACAAACCATCATAAGCAATTAAAGTCAAAAAAATTTTATATTAGTAGATGTCGGAATTGGGAATAACCCCCCAAAGCACTTTCATTCTTGTTGCCGTGGTCAGCAACTTTCCGAATGGCTTTAGGTTAATTCCCAAGCAATGCCAGATTCTTCTCCCATTCGGAATAAAGCTGGTCCAGCGATGAGGAGAGTTCCTCGTGGAGGTCAGAGAGTTGTTTGAATTGCTGGTAGTCTTTGACGATGTCAGGACGGCCCAATTCGTTACGGCTGGTTTCGAGAAGGGCTTCGAGCCGATGAATTTCATTTTCCAGAAAGTTACAGCGATTCTTAATTTTTGAGGTTTCATTCTTGCTCAATCCACTGCTCGCCGGTTTTATCGGCTTCACGACGGCTGGAATCGCTTTGGGAATATTTTCTTGTTCCGGGTTTAAGAGAGTCTGACTGGTTCGATAACGCTCAAAATCCTCATATCCTCCGTCGTAATGCAAACAATTCCCTTTCCCATCAAAATAGAGGATTTGGTCGGCCAGCTTATTAACCAAATAGCGATCGTGGGAGACAATGATCAATGTGCCAGGGTACTCCTGGAGAGCTTCTTCCAGAGCCTCGCAAGAGGGAATGTCGAGGTGGTTAGTGGGCTCATCGAGTACCAAGGTATTGGCCTTTCCATGAATTAACTTTGCCAGAGCCAGCCGACTTTTCTCGCCCCCACTAAGCGATCCGGTTAAATGAAAGATTTCATCACGTCGAAACAGAAATCTTGCTAGATAACTACGCAGGGTTTCCTCCGTGGCTAGAGGAGCAACGCATCGCATCTGTTCTAACACGGTCAAGCGGGAATCCAGGTTGGAAAGTTGCTGCTCATAATAGGCTATATCGACTCTCTGCCCCACTTGAATTTTCCCTTTGAGCGGCAACAAATCACCGGTAATAGCCTTGAGAAATGTGGTCTTCCCCGACCCGTTAGGGCCGATAATTCCTAGAGCCTGGCCGCGATAGAGACTCAAGTGAATTTCTTTGACAAGCGGTCTTTCGTCATACCCAAGGCTTACTTTTGAAAACTTGAGGACCAGATCTCCGCTGGGGTTGCTAATCCCAAATTTAAATTGGGCAGACGGCTGGTGGTCCAAGGCATTCTCCACTCTTTCCAATTTTTCCAACATTTTGCGGCGCGACTTTGCCTGCTTAGTTTTCTGCCCGGCGATATTCCGGCGAATAAAGTCTTCCGTCTTCTCAATGAAAGCCTGTTGTTCATGATACGCCTTCTGACGCTGGGCCTGGCGTACTTCCCGCTCCAAAACATAACTCGAATAATTCCCTGGATATTCTTCAACTTGGCCCTCAGTAATTTCCAGGATCTTATGAACGGTCCCATCCAGAAAATAGCGATCGTGAGATACCACGATGAAAGCACTCGGGTAGTCCCTCAAGAAATTTTCGAGCCAACGGACTGCGTCAATATCGAGATGATTGGTGGGCTCATCCAGGAGAAGGAGATTGGGTTCCGTGAGGAGTAGCTTTGCCAAGTTGAGCCGGTTCCGTTCACCGCCGCTCAGCAAATGAGTTTTCTTTCCTAGCGAGTTTTCACCGAATCCTAGCCCTGCGAGGACAGACTTGGTTCGGGCTTCATAGGTATACCCTCCCGCCAGTTCCCATCGCGTCTGCAATTGTCCATAACGATCCAGTAGGGAATTGAGGTCTGGGTTCTGTGCCTTGGATTCAATTTCAGACTCTAACAAACCAATCTCATTTGCCATTTGCTCGAGGTCGGCAAATACCGATACGGCCGATTCAAAAATGGTCTGATTCGGATCCACTTCAGCAATCTGCTGCATGAATCCGACGCGTAACTGCGACAATTTCGTGATCTGGCCGCTATCAGGTTCCAAGCTGCCCTGCATCAAACGAAAGAGGGTGGTTTTGCCGCTGCCATTACGTCCAACTAGGCCAATTTTATCACCGGCGTTTAACTGAAAACTGACATCTTGAAGCACCATCTTGCTGCCAAAGCTTTTTTTGATTTGGTTTAAATTAATAAACATGACTCAACACAATGGGTTGTATGCGGCTCTATTCAATCAACGATGACGCACAAAAAAAGGCAGCATTAAGCTGCCCTTTATTGGGAGGATTGCGGGATTTCGGAATGCCTCAAGCGGCTTTCTGCTTTTCCGAGGCAGGCTTGTTGAGGATTTCAATCGCTTTCTTGAGCTGTAAATCTTCCTGATTAGGCTTATTGACTCCAGGTGATTCGGGAATCGTGTTCTCGTCATCTTCAGGCGAGTCCCCTTCTCCCTGCAACGTATCCAGACCATCCTTCACTTCAAAATCCGGTGTAATCCCATTCCCTTGAATCACTTTGCCTGACTGAGAATAGAACTTAGCGGTGGAAAGCAAAATTGCTGAATCACCATCCAGAGGAATCAGCTTTTGTAGAGAGGCTTTTCCGAAGGTCCGAACCCCTACGAGCTCTCCCCGACGGTTTTCTTTGATGCCCGCGGAAACAATTTCAGCAGCTGATGCACTACCGTAATTTTGCAGCACAACCAATGGTAATTTGCTTACTGTTTTGGCGGGGTCGGCGACGAATTCCTTCTTGGGAGACTTCTGACCCTGGGTGTAAGTGATGACGCCATGATCCAGAAACAAATTGGCCAATTTCACACCCTCTTCATACTCATCCCCCGCACAATTCCGGAGATCGAGTATGATCTTGCTCGCCCCACTCTTGGTTAACTGGACAAGTTTCGAATGAATTTCTTCACTAATGCCTGAGGTGATTCGATACACCTTAAGATAGCCAATTTTATTATCCAGCAATTGGGCTTTTACCGGGGGGATCTTTAATGGTTCACGGGTTACGTTGAGTTCGATAGGATCTGTGCGTCCACGACGTATGATTTTCAGTTTGACCGGCGACCCTGTATTCCCAGTCAGTAAGTACTCCGCCTGAACCAAACTGATGTCTCGTGTCGAAACATCTTCAATGGATTCGATGATATCCCCTGCCTTGACGCCGGACTTTTCCGCTGGTCCGCCCTCGATTGGGTGAATGACGTAGACATAGCCCAACATCTTTTCTTTTGAAAGCTCCAACCCAACATCTCCATTCCCATTTGATTTATGTTTCTTATAGCGGGAATATTCATCGGGGCTGAGATAGGTGCTGTAAGGATCCAGAGACTCCAACAACCCTCTTAAGGCGCCATGCATGACTTCTGTAATGTTTGGATCTTCAACATAACTACTCCGAACTTTGTAAAGGACCTCCGTAAACACGGAAATCTGAGAATAGGATCCGTCTTTGTCCGAAACTCTTCCGAGCATGCCACCGACAACCGCATAAAAAACAATGGCACTCGACAGCAAAATTAAAAGGAACTTATTTCGATAAGACATTCATTTTCTCCCTGGCATGCTCTTAGAGATGCCCCCTTATTATACAGGAAAACCAAAGAAGCGCCCCGGTTCTTTGCGAAATAGGTAACCTTGCTATCGAGGTACCAGACCAGGGAAGACATAGGCATAAAGCATGACCAGGAGTCCCACCAGGCTTGCCAGGAGGATGCTGTGTTTAAAAACAGCCTTGAAAATGGCAGGTTCATTTCCTTCTTGATGAGTGGCCGCGCTGGAAACCACAATGCTCTGCGCGGCGATCATTTTCCCCATCACCCCCCCTGTTGTATTGGCCGATGCCATGAGAACAGGGCTAAGGTTTAACTGTTCCGCGGTGACTTTCTGCAAGTTGCCAAAAAGAGCGTTCGAACCGGCATCCGTTCCCGTCAAGCCGACTCCTAGCCATCCGAGTAGTGTTCCAAAGAAGGGATATACCCACCTAGTGCGTGTCAAGCTGAGACCCAGGACGGTATCCATTCCGGAATATCGAGTGACGAAGGCCAGCCCAACCATGAAGGAAATAGCCAGCATGGAGGGGATCAATTGAACCAAGGTCTGTAAGAAAATCTGACCAATCTTCTTGAATTGAAGTCCCAGGAGTATGGCGGCAATGAGTGCTCCTATTAAGACGGCGGTTCCCGGCATACTAAGGAGATTGAGATCCATTGAGGCCGTTTCCGGGATGGGTTGAGGTGATATTGGTGGGACCCTATAGACCCGATTGTGCAGTCCTGCCAATGGAAATGAGAGGAAAGAAAACTTGAGATGCTTGTTAATGGCAGGGAGTCCGTTGATAAAGATGAAGATGGAAGTAAGAATAAAAGGTGACCACCCCTTGAGAACAGCACTGAGTTTGTGCTGGGGATGGCTGAATTTTTCGCCGCTGGAACTGATTTCCAGGATCGAGGCTGGCTTCCAGAACTTCAGAAAAGCGACCATGACCAACAGGGAGAAAATTGCTGAAACAATATCCACCAGCCCGGTTTCCATGAAGTTGGACCAATAGAATTGCATCAGCGCAAATGACCCACCACAGACAAAGATGGCGGGCAGTACTTCGCGGGTTTTCTTCCAATCCACTAAGGTTCTAACCAGCCACAACGGAATGATAAAGGAAAATAAGGGGAGAATCCGTCCAACCATCGAGTTGAGTAGGTGCTCGGAAATACCCGTAACCCCCGTGAGTACGCGGATCGGGTTTCCGACTGCTCCCCAAGCAACCGGAGCCGTGTTCGCAAGGAGGCAGAGAACCGCAGCCTGAAAAGGAGGGAACCCCAGTCCAATCAAGAAGGCGCCAGCAATAGCCACGGGGGCTCCTCCTCCTCCGGTTCCTTCAAGAAATGCACCAAAGCAAAACGCAATGAGCATCACTTGAATACGGGAATCCGAGGATAAGCCAGCAATCGACTCCTTCATCACTTGAAACTGGCCGGTCTCAACTGCAATATTGTAAAGAAATATGGATGCCACAATGATCCACCCGATTTGCAACATACCGAATACGATACCCAGAAGAGAAGCATTGACCATCAGTTGTCCGGGCATGTGGAACACCGTGGACGCCAGCAGAAGCGATACAATGAGGCCGCTAAGGGCAGAGACCCAAACGCGCTTTTTCAAGACCAGCATCACGAAGAATAGCGTCAAGACGGGGAGAGCAGACACCAAGGTCGATGCAGGCCAATAATGAAGTGGGTCATAGTTTTGATACCAGATCACCCTGAGTTCCTCCGATGAATGAAAACCCCCTAGGCCTTCCGACAAGTATCGGCAGGTCTAATTGCATCATTCTGCAACAATTACCGGTAAAAAGTCACTGGCCTTGTCCTCTCACAAATAAAAGTCAAGCGGAAATAGAAAATATTGGGCGCTGCCCAATCGCCCTCCTTGGTTCCAACTGCAGAAAACGCTAGAATGCGGTTATGAATCGATTGAGACTTTCTATCGTTTATTATCTCAACTCGCTACCTCTTGCCTGGGGGTTTGTGCATGGTCCTCAAAGAGAGATTTTTGATTTGGATTTCTCATCTCCTTCCCGTTGTGCGGATCTACTGGCAGATGGTTCGGTCGACGTGGGATTGATTCCTTCAATCGAGTACCAACGGATCCGCGGCGTGAAAGTGATCCCGGGACTTTCGATTTCTTCCAAACGACAGGTTCAGAGCGTCCTGTTGGTCAGTAAATTACCGGCGGAGAAGATTCAGACTTTGGCAATTGATAACTCATCCAGGACTTCAATCGTTCTCCTTCGCATCCTACTGAAACTGAAATACAAGGCACAACCAACGATGCGTCCTTGCGAGCCGGAACTTAAGGCCATGTTAAATCATTCGGATGCGGCCTTAATCATTGGAGACAGTGCTCTTAGAGCAGCCACCGAGGACCGATATCGCTATGACCTGGCGGAAGAATGGAGAATACTGACCGGAAAGCCTTTTGTCTTTGCCTTTTGGGGAGTTCGATCGGGAGTCAATCTTGATGACCGTTCGGTATTTCGACAATCGCTCGCCTACGGAGAGACCCACCTTGACGAGATTGTTCAACAACAATCACAAACGTTGCAACTTCCAGACGATCAGCTTCACCGTTACCTGACAGAAAACATTAACTACACCCTTGACCCAGAGAACTTAGAAGGCCTCCAATTGTTCTATGATCTCGCCGCCGAAACTCTTGGGATGGATACGACAAGAGCCGTGGAATTTTTCGGGTAAATGTACCTCATTCACCGCTCAATCCCGTTCTTCAATGGTTCGACCGTCAGTTGAAATTCGGCACCATCGGGTAAGTTCAGTGGGCTTAAAGGGTGGAAACAGCCGGCCCGGAAAACGGCCTGGACTGTCTTGATTTGAGGCGGAGATTTCGTTTTCATTGATCCTGCCTTGTCCATGGCCAAGTTGGCCAATCGGTCCGCGTCCTGGTTTTCCTCTCTGGGGATGTGTTGAATGGAGAATTGTTTCAGAAGGCGAATCAGCGGTTGTGCCTGGTCAAAAAGCCTCTTCAGGTTAACATTTCTGACTTTGTACTCCCCTTTGATTTGTCGGACAAGCAGCTCGGAATCTGCGTAGATTTGAAGGCCCTCAAACTGATGGGTCGTCGCATAGCGGAGAGCCCCAATTAAAGCGCTATATTCGGCGAAGTTGTTGGTTTGAATTCCGACAGACTCAGAGATTTCTGCTAGGGAGTTTCTGTGTTCATCGAGTACCACCACTCCATATCCGGCGACTCCGGGGTTGCCACGAGATCCACCATCGATATAGGCCACGCATGATTTCATGGAGAGAACACTTCCGTTACTCGTAAAGACGTCTAGCTGGACGACTGAGGGATTTCGTAAGGAGCATCCGGCTGCCAGTAGAGAATCCGGCTACAACTGTCACAGGTAATAATGGAGTCTCCGGTCATGATGTGGCTCAATAATTGAGGCCGGATCCGGACATGGCAAGCTTGGCAAGATTCCTGGTAGGCTCTTGCGAGTGCAATCCCTTTTCGAAAACTACTGATGCGCACGTAAGTTTCGAGGACACTCTTTTCAATGGATTGCAGAATGGATTGTCGTTGTTCTTCCAGCGTGAGCAAAGCCAACTTGTCTTGTTTGACTTCAGCTTCAGTGGACTTCTTCTCCACTTCAACGAGGTCTTTCTCTCTTCTGAGACGTTCCTCCCCTGCTCGAGATTCCTGCCGAAGCAACTCCTCCTGTTCCATGAGCACTAGGATGTCATCCTCAATTTTCTTGATCTGCTGCTCGTTAAACTCGATCTCGTGGAGAAGGGCCTTGTATTGCTCGTTTGTTTTTACATCCGTGAGCTGTCCCCGATATTTTGAGTTCTTTTGCTCAAGGTCCTGAATACTCGACTCCAGTTTTTTCTTCTCTATTGCCATTTTTGAAATGTGCTCTTTGGCACTATTGACTGAGTTGAGAGCCTCATTTAATTTGGCGTCCAACTCAGAAAGCCTCTTTGGAAGTCGTTCAATACATTCCATATAATGCTTGATTTCTAGCTCTGTATTCTGGAGGCGCAGGAGTTTTTCGACTTCTGGATGCATGAAGATCAATTCTTGGTTGAAGTGGTGGGCCCACTAGGACTCGAACCTAGGACGACCCGGTTATGAGCCGGGGGCTCTAACCAACTGAGCTATGGGCCCTACAACGGAAAGCAATATAACACGCCATTTTGCTGCTTGTCACGCAGTCAGTCGCAGAGTTAACTCACGGGACAAGAAAATAAGACCCGTGCAGGCAATTCCATGTGAATCATATGATGGGTTCCTAGTCTGCCAATCTTTTCAAGGCGGTCTATAAATAGACCTAGAGAAATCAGCAATTCATGAAGAGAGCAATCATTCCCACGCCATACCGGGAAGCGGTTCTCTTCAGGGATAAAAAGAGCCTTTGCGGATAATACCAGCCCTCCATTTATCAGGGGTTCAGGCAGTACCGACTGCAAATCCATGCTGCTTGCGATGAAAGGGTCCGTCGAAGATTTTTGTGGATTTAAATAACTCATGACGGCCGTCACTCGCCTCTTCTCGAATCTTTGTCAAGATCGTCACCTGATCCGCTTCGGGCATGGGTTTGAAATTACGGGCAATCGCAATATCCTGCTGAAGATCTTCCATGGATGTAATCCCAACGACCAAGCTGGACACCGGCCGAGTGAGAGCAAAGCGGATACAATCCACCGCAGAGACACCTGCTTGACTGGGGATCCGACCTCTTGGAAAGCCCCCGGCTAGACTCTTCATTCCCAAGACCCCGATCTGCCGGGCCAGACAGACCGGGACGACCTCGTTCTGGAAACTACGGTACAGTGCATCCATCACATTGATGGGCATCTGTGCCGTATCCCAATCAAACGGCTTATTCAGCATTTTGAGATGAATTCGTGGATCTTTGTGTCCGGTAAACCCAATGAAACGTACTTTGCCAGCCTTTTGTGCTTCCAGAGCGGCTTTCAACCCGCCTTTTTCGAACACCCAATCGGGGTCGTTGTCGTAAACAATCTCATGAAATTGCCATAAGTCGAGGTGGTCGGTCTTCAAGCGCCGCAGACTATCTTCCAGATCCCGCATCGATCCAGCATAGTCTCTTTCGCAATTCTTGGTCATGAGAAAGACCTTATTTCGCTTCCCCTCTAAAGCTAAGGCATCTCCCATCCACTCTTCGCTACGGCCATCATGATAATCCCAGGCGTTGTCGAAGAAAGTGATTCCCTCATCAATCGCCGCATGCATGATTCGAATGGCTTCGGCCTTCTCTTTCACCGCGCCGATATGCCAACCTCCTAAACAAAGGATGGATACAGAAACGCCGGTTTTGCCTAGTGGACGGGTAGGAATGCCGGTGGCTGAGTCCCCGGCTTGAGTGAACAAGGTTTTCCCCATTGCCAGTCCTGCCGTACTCATCATCGATGTCTGAAGAAATTCTCGCCTGGTCTTTTGGCGTTCCATCTTTGTCCTCCTCAAGTTAAATGATTGGATTGGGATCGGACTCTCTACGATAGGAAAGTATCCCATGCCTCGAAAAGTTAACGCAAGGCTAACCTAGGGGGCTAGTCTGACATCTGGAGTTAAGAAAATGGGATTTCCGCACGGTTCAAGCCTGCTTCCCGGCTAATCGAGCAAGCTTTTGCCCTGTGCTATACTTCGACCACAATGTCGGACGTGATTCCTGTTGCCACCCAACACAAATCCAAGTTTTCGCATCGCTTGGACGAAAGCTCAGTTTCTAGGACTGCCTTATGGATCGGGGTTGGCACTATCCTGTTGCTTGCAGGCAGTCTTCGTTTCTACCATCTTAACGGATACGGTCTGTGGTCAGACGAATTCGTGACTTTGATGATCGTCTCAACAGACTCCTATACCGACCTGATAAAACTCTGCTTCGAAATTCCTCAGCCCATGCCTCCGCTCTATTTCGTGTTGAATAAGGCAGTTTTTGGGTTCTTCACGCCGGGAGAAATCTCTTTGCGTTTGCTTTCAGCCCTCGTGAGCTTGCTGACAGTTTACTGTATTTTTGAGATTGGAAAGCGGCTACTCAATGCTGAGGTGGGCTTTTATGCAGCCTTGCTATGTGCAGTCAATTCGATGCAAATAGTCTATGCACAAAACGCCCGGCCCTATGCGTTGTGCCTACTCCTGAGTGCTCTTTCAATGATCTCTTTTCTTGGATGGCTGAAAGAAAACAAGCTCAGGTTCACATTGGGCTACCTGGTGGCGACCAGCCTACTCGTCTATACCCACTATATCTTCATCCTCATGCCATGCATCCTGACAGTCCATGTTCTCTTGCGTCATTTTCTTTCTTTAGGTGTTCGTTCCAGCCCACAACGCAGCTTCCGATCGTGGGCGATCTTGCAAGGCGGGCTGGCTGTGCTCCTGCTTCCGCTCCTTTCGCCGCTCTGGAGCGTCGTTCAGCATAGGCAGAGCTTAAACTGGGAGAGGAGAAGGCCAAGAATCATCGATTCCTTGATGTTCCTGAACTTGAGAGCCTTAAAGTGGGCCATTGGCATTGCCCTCGTGCTTTGGGTTGTTCAATGGCTTTTTCGGGTCTTTAAAAGGGGGAATCTGAACCACGTCCCAATGAAACGGGAACCTTCTCATCGGACTGAGGCTCTCTGTCTGTTATTCGTTTGGTATTTCATTCCACCCATTCTCTTCTATCTGATTTTTCACCTCAGCGGCCTAAACCTTTTTGTCGAACGATATTTGATATTGTCTTCTCTCCCTGCTTATCTCCTGCTCCCGTCGATAGCCTTAACCCTCTGCAATCATTCCATTGGGAGAGTCTTCTTGTGGCTCTATTTGGTCATTTATACCCTATTGGAGCCAGCCGGTTTTTTCTTCCAGAAGAAAGAATTCTCTCAGGGGGTGCCAGGTGGCAGCGAGTGGCGGGAATCGCTAGAAAAATTGCAGCAGCCCAATTTTGAAGGGCCTCTTGTCCTTTTTCAGTCACCCTTCATTGAATCCAATGAGCTCAATTACGGGAGGAATTCGATACTGTTTGATTATCTCTCCGCCCCCCTACACAGCTTCTATCTGAAACAAAGACCTGTGCGGCCGTTTGTGCTCTTACCACACCAATGGTGGATTGATAATGCCGCTCATCGTGAATTTAAGGTGAATCTGAGCCGACAGCTCGCATCCGAACATGAATTCGTGTTGCTATCGACACAAGAGTTTTGGGATAACTTTGAGCCCTGGTTCAGACGTGCCAACGAAGGGAAGAATGAAGTCAAAGTTATCGATGAGTTTAAATCTTGCGGATCGCTTAGACTGAGAAAAATCGGCTCCCAATTCATCCAGCATTAACCTCTTCGATTAGGCAGAACGAATATCCTAATTGGTTCCCCCAATCCTCATGAGGGGTTTGTGAGCGACAGTCCATTTCCCCGCCTTCTCAATAAAAGAGGGTTCTGAGTACTCCCCTTCCATTGAGAAGAAAATACTTTCCCATCGCGCAAGCGGGAGAAAGCGTTTGCGATTGATTCTCCTGGCATCAGAATTGAATCGGGATTGGTACCAAACTTGCCCCTCTTATGTTCATTCAGGTTTGGAACGGCGTCTCGCAGCGCCTTCTCTCCTTGACATTGATGGGGCCGACCTCCCCAGGCTGGCCTCATCAATGGTATTTTTCCCTTCTTTGTTCTCGTAAATAAGCGTGTGACAGGTTGCCACTAGGAATCGCAAGTTTTGTATTCGAGTGAACCATGTTAGCCGTCATGAAGATCTGATGGTATCTTTTGAAAGGTGAACCGCTGTTTGGAAAGGGTGAAATATGGCAAGGCAGTCTCGAGGAAGGGCTCCCCGAGAAATTGAGCAAACTCAGATTATTGTTGAAGGGAATGATGTCAAAGGAGAGTCCTTTCAGGAAGAGACCCAGACCATTGACATTAGTGAAAGTGGTATTTCCTTTTACCTGAAAACCCCGATCTGGATGGATTCCCATCTAACTCTGAAGATTATGTCCAGCAGCCTATTTGAAGCCGACTACAGCCTGAAGGCAAAAGTTGTTCGAATGCAGAATGAATCGTCCGGGAAAAAACTCATTGGGGCGAGATTCGACTGATGCGATCAAGAGCAGTTTCGAGGTATTGAGGTCCGCAACTCCACAACCTTACTTTTCCACGAGCACTCCGTCGACACAAAGGTAACCTGACTCGTGCAGTACGTCAGCGCTGCACACGACTCGAATCCGCTTGGTTTCTCCCCTCAGAACAGGTTGTTGTCCGCTAAAATCAGGATTTCCAGGGTCTACAGTCCATACGATTTTGCCATTGAAATGGACGACCACTTCGAGCCGTGCGCCGCAAGCACGGCAGACGACGTATCCCGCCGAGGCCTGAGTTCCTTGGACTTTAGTCAATTCAAGCACTCCCTTCATGCGTATGGTATTCCTTACAGCTATTCAGCCGATTGGCGCAACTAAACACATCAATAGCCGTAATCCAAACAGAATAACATCCCTGTAAAGAATTGTTATCCTTCACCCCTGATTGGGCAAAGTGAGGGGCGGTGGCGGTAATGGCTCTCCCTGGTGTCGGCGCTTAAACAGAGAACTGAATTTCTCCACAACCCGGTGCCTCATGGACTGTAGGGTTACGGATCTGGAGCCAGCCTTTTTTTGAACTTGACGATCTATTGTAGATCCTTTCCAATGGGATGGCATGAGCATTGAAGTCTTTCTATTTGCAAGATTACGGGAAATTGTCGGCGAGCCAAGCATACTCATCCACGGTCAGGAATTTCAAACAGTCGCTGATGTCTGGGCGAAGGTTTGTGGTGAGTTTCCTCAGTTGAAAGAGTTTGAAAGTAATTTACTTTTTGCGGTCAATCAGGAATTCGCCAATTTGCAGACCCCAGTTCGAGCGGGGGATGAAATTGCAATCTTCCCTCCCGTCAGTGGCGGTGAAAACGAGCCTCCGGTTACCAACCTGGAGACCGTCAATGGAGACATTTTCGAGATTGTAAGGGTCCCTATTAGGATTGAACCTCTGGCCAGACAGTTGCAGCGTCCGGAAGATGGTGCAATCGTGATATTTGACGGAATTGTTAGGAATAACACCTCCGGGCGAAAGACGCTCTATCTAGAGTATGACGGCTACGAACCGATGGCGCTGAAAAAGATGAAAGAAATTGGAGCTGAGATTCGGAAAAAATGGTTAATAAATCACATTTGTATTGTGCATCGACTGGGTCGGCTTGAGATCGGAGCAACTAGTGTTGTCATTGCAATCACTTCAGCTCACCGGAAAATTGCGTTTGAGGCCTGTCAATACGCCATCGATACCCTCAAAAGGATCGTCCCAATTTGGAAAAAGGAATTCTTCGAAGACGGCGAGGTCTGGGTCGAAGGTGAGTATTCGAAACCGCCCTCTTCCTTCAGATGAGCCTACCGACGCAAATTCGGATTACCTCAATAAATTGACACAACTGCTTCTTGACTCTCGATCATCTGAATACTTGGATGAAGTGTCGTCTTGAGGATTTTCAGGCTTTCCCGGTTCTTGAGATTTGATGTCAAATCAAATACGACTCCGCTTATTTTCTGCCTTTCTCGTCCTTTCCCTTCTGGTCGTGCCGCAGAGAGGAGAGCTAGCTCAGACAGATTCTCCGAACAAAGAATATAAATTGTCTGTTGATGTGAACCTTGTCACGATCACGGTCACGGTTACAAGGGCAGACGGAAGCTGGGTTCCCGGCTTGACTGTGAAGGACTTTCAGATTTTCGAGGATGAGCAGAACCAAAAAATCTCATTATTCGGGAAGCAGTCAGACCAGCCGTTGCAACTCTTTCTCCTGTTCGACAGCTCTCTCAGCATTGCCCCTGAACTTAAAACCCAACAGGAAAGCGCCATTGAATTTGTTCAGTCAATCCTTCGTCCTGTGGATCGTGTCTCCATCCTCCGCATTTCCGAAGAAGTTGACGAAGTTGTCCGGAAGGCAAATCAAATGGAACGGATCATTGAAGCGATCCGCTCCGTAAAGCCCGGTGGAGGGACTTCCCTTTATGACGCGATTTATCTCGCGTCAGAAATTCTAAAAGAAAGTAGAGGACGTCGCGTGATCCTGGTTATCTCAGATGGAACAGACACGACTAGTCACACTCAATTCCAGGACTGTCTTCGAAAGGCATTAAACTCTGAATCGGTGATCTACAGCCTGATTGTCCAACCGATCAAAAGTGAACCGGGACGAAATCTGGGGGGAGAGCACGCCCTGATTTATCTGTCTGATCGAACGGGCGGACGCTATTTCCGCATCTCCTCCACAGATCACTTTAAGAAGTCGTTTGAAACGATTAGTGAAGAGCTACGTACCCAGTATATTCTCGGTTATTATCCCCAATCCAATTTCAAGCGGGACTATCGGAAGATTGAGGTTCGAGTCAGCGACCCAACCCATGTCGTCAGGGCACGAGATGGTTATTTTACCTCACCTCGATAGTAGTGCCGGGGGGGGGTAGGTCGACCACTACGACAAGAAATCGCCCCCTCTCCACCCCCTACAGCAAGATTGGCTTTGTCAATCCGCTTTAATCGCGGTATAGTACCCTCGGAAAATGTTGTTACGTCCTACCTTTTGCGTTCTGCTTGACTTTCCATCCAAGGTTCGGTAGCGCACGACGAGAAGGGAATTCCAAGTATTGATCACAGCTTGGAGGTGCTATTGCAGAGTCGAATAAGAACAGGGAAAGTCTCGCTAGTTCATCCCCCTTATAAAGTAACGACGGATGATAGCAGAACCTATCTGAAGCGCTGGCTGGAAAGCAAGGGAACGGATGAGCAGCTCTTCAAGAAGCTCAGTTCTATCCTCGACAAGACTCAGATCCAATCACGCTACATCTTACTTCCCCCCGATGAAGTTCTCAAAACGCGGGATTTTCACACCACGAATTCACAATATGTCAAGGCCTCCATCGAGCTGGGGACTCAAGCGGTTAAAGAGGCACTGGAACTCAACCAAATTCACCCGTCTGATGTGGATATGTTCATTAGCGTCTCCTGTACGGGCTTTACAATCCCGGGGGTAGACGCCCACATTATGAACCGGTTGGGAATCAGTTCAGCTCGAACCATCCTTACCGAGCATGGGTGCGCCGGAGGAACAGTTGGGTTGATGCGGGCCTGGGAGTATTGTAATGCCTATCCGGAAAGGACCGTGGTTCTCCTGGCGCATGAGTTCTGTTCCCAAACTTTTCTTTTGGATGACTTGAGCATGACAAATATTGTCTCGTCCACCCTTTTTGGAGATGGGGTCGCCGCGACAATTGTCTCCGCGAAACTTAATTCCCCGGAACCCTTACCGGCAATCCAGAAATGCGCTACCCGCTTCTTTCCCGAGACCCTGCATTACATGGGATTTGAGCTCCGCAATGAAGGATTAAGGATCATCCTCTCTCCAGAAATTCCCCCGTTCATCAGGAAGAACATCGAACCAACCCTGACCTGTTTTCTGGAAAGTTGTCGCGTGAAGGTAGATGCTTTGAAGCATTTTGTTCTGCATCCCGGGAGTATCCGAATCGTTGAGATTATTGGAAAACAGCTTGGCCTGTCTTCTGAAAAAATAGAACCCACTTTGAACGTTCTCTTTCATAAGGGGAACATGAGCAGTGTGACAGTTCTTGCCGTCCTACAGGAGATCCAACAACATAGTAACCCGAAGGTTGGTGATTTGGGGCTGATGGCAGCCTTTGGACCCGGATTTGTAGCGGAGATGGCGCTTTTGAAATGGCAAGCGGGTCCTGGAGATTAGCGCCGTTGAAGGAAGTTTTTTCTGGAAAGGGTTGCTTCTATCCATTGAACAAAAAGAAATTCTCTATTCCCTACCCTAGATGACTCGCGAAAGGGTTCGCCCTATTCGGGGCGTCTTAGATCTCGATAATTTTTGCCTCAACCTTCCCCTTTGTTACTTCTAACAAACCAATGGATCGAGGCAACGAAAAGCGTCTTGGTCCTGCGCTTCCCGGATTGAAGTAGAGTACTCCTTCCCGGTTTCCAAGATAGGACTTATGTGTATGACCAAAGATGACCACATTTGGGGTAAGCTGTTTTACCTTCAGTTGGAGTTCTTGAGGCAATCGTTCGGGGTTTCCAAGGATGTGGGTCATAAAAACCTCAACCCCAAAAAGGCAAACTTTTTCCTCTAAATTGAGTGGTGTGGCGTGGATCCCCTCATCAATATTCCCTCTTACGGCTGTCACGGGTGCGAGTTCCCCCAAGCGGTACAACACACTCATGTCACCGATATCACCGGCGTGCAGAATATGGTCCACACCTTTAAATAGGGCTTCGACTGCCGGGTCATACCAACTGTGGGTATCGGAAATGACCCCTATCAAGCTTCGATTGTGGCGCATGATTGTTCCTCAGTTGGAATTAATCGCTCCTTAAATCTGAAAAAGGCTTCGCTTCGTGCCTACGCGAGGCGCGTTGATTTTACAATTCGAGTGCGCCTTGCCTTCTTCAATGATTATCTCAGCGAATGTCAAACCACTTAAGAACCTACTGGTTTACTGCCATTTCAATATATCAATGAGACTTTGCGTGGATTGAAATCTCGAGATGGCGCTAGTCCGTGCATGGATTGGTTCGGACTGCGAGTACAGTCCAGACTGGCTGTGATATACTTCCACCGATTTCTGTCCCGTAGGGGAGAACCTTATTTGATAAGCTTGAAATCATGAGAAATGCCTATGAAGAATGAACGGATTTCTGAGTTCACAATCAATCGCCTCTCCATTTACTTGCGCTGCCTAAACCTGCTGGCTGTGACCGGTGTCAAGACTACTTCCTCGCAATCCATGGCCAAAGAGTTTCAGTTAAATTCCGCCCAAATTCGAAAAGATCTAACCTATTTTGGAGAATTCGGCGTCAGAGGCGTAGGGTATCACGTTGATGATTTGAGGAGAGAACTCTCCAGGATATTGGGATTAGATCAATTGCACCGCATTGCCATCGTGGGTGCCGGAAACCTGGGGATGGCGGTTGCCAACTACCGCGGGTTTAGTCCCAATCATTTCCAGGTGGCGGCCCTCTTTGATAAAGATCTTCTGCGAGTAGGGGAGAATTCACGCAGCGGAGTATTTGTTTATCACATTAAAGATTTAAAGCCAATTGTTCAGAAGGAACTGATTCAGATCGGTGTGATTTGTGTTCCTGCCGAAGAGGCCCAATCTGTCGCCGATTTGCTTAGCGACGCGGGTGTCGTTGCTATTCTCAATTTCGCTCCGGTCCGGCTGAACACCGCTGGCGCTGTAAAACTGAAGAACATGGACCTAGCGATTTCTTTTGAGAGTCTTTCCTACTTCATTCGTACTGTAGAGTCGGCAAAAACAGCCCAGACATAAAAAAGGGTGGTGATTTGGTAAGGCCCTCGCAAGAAGAAGATTGAGTTAGGATTACAAATTTATTGACCCTTCATTGGAAGGAGAAGCCCTCACTCTTGGGCTTTTGATAGAATCCTCGACACATAGACCCTAATTGTCCCCTTTTCTTCATTCCCGGGATTATTCCAAGAATTCTAAAGATGGCTCGGCTGAATAGGACCGATTGGAATAGACCCAGTTCTCACGGGCTCAGCTATGAGTTCTGCGACGGATCGATGGAAACAACTATCGAACCAATATCCCTAAGTTAAATTCAAACCGGGAGGGGCGATATGTTTGACCAACTCGATAATTCCAATCCGTTGGGGAAAAAGACCTTCAAGGAAAAGATTATGGAAGGACTGATCATTGTGATCGCCCTCGGGGGCATGCTCGGTATCAAAATCATCTCCTTCTATTGGGGCTGACGGGAGGGGGTGGGAACGTTTTTTGATCTCGGAGCCAATTCGATGATCCAGAGGCAAAGCTGATCCAAGACTTCCCGAACTTCCTGCTGACTGCCTGCCTCATTGTTTACCATCAATGAAAAGGCAAGATGAGCTCCTTGGGTGGTCTGTGCATATCCGGAGAGCGTAGAAACGGATTCCATCGACCCCGTCTTGGCAAGAATGCGCCCAGCTGCTGGTGTCCTTTGAAATCGTGTTTTTAAAGTGCCATCTCTTCCTCCTACCGGAAATGTGTCCAGAAATTTCTCGCGTTGAGAATGATGATCCATATAAGTCAATACCCGGACGATGGATTCGGGCGTGACAAGATTTTTCCTCGACATTCCGGAGGCATCTCTTATTTTCAGGCTCCCCTCCGGTGTGCCTGTCTTCATCATAAACCTTCCCAAAGCTGCGAGGCCCGTTTCAATGGAACCCACCCCTGAGATTCTCGCCCCAAGCAGCCTCAACAGACATTCGGCATATAAATTCTGGCTTTCTTTCATCATAATTTTCAGTGAGTCAATAATGGGGACGCCAAGAATTGCCGCTACTCTGGCTTCCTCGGCATAGGTGTACTGGCCTGAACGGATTTCTTTTGGACGGATTTCCTGCCCTTCAAGAGACCTCTTCCGGCTCCAGTATCCTGGATTTGACTTGCCCCTTGACAAGCACGTCTCTTTGCATCAGAGCTGCTTTCAGAAGAGAACCGGCAAATCTGGCTGGGTCTGGCACGGCCACCTGATAATTCAATTCGGATTGACTTAGGGAAATAGACCCTGTGAACAGCGGTAAGCCAGAGTCCTGCTCATGGGTTAAGCTCACTGCTGTATTCTGCTGATTGCCAACGGTTTTGACACGGTTCAATACCATTTTGGATCCTGTTTCCATTGGAGATGTCTGGAACAGGGCTAAATCGTTGGACTGCTCTCCGGGAAGTATTTTCACGGCAATCTTATTCTCATTGATAACGAGCGCACTAACGGGGGCTCCATAACTCCAGGCTGTGTCCTCAATGGTCCAGGCGAATCCGTAGGGCTGATGGAGGAAGTACGTGTCGTCTATAACAATGTCGCCTTCAATGGTCTTGATGCCCTTTGACTGCAATTCGTCTGCAATTTGGGTAATCGAAGAAGGATAGATATTACTTTCAAACGTCTCGTGCTCCGTCTTATATCCTCGCCTTTCGAGGTTTGGGTCACCACGTCCTACCAAGACAAGGTCCCCTAGAACCCGTCCCCATTTGTCGATCCGTCCCGTGACATAAATGGGAGTCGTAATCCTCTCCTGAGGATCTATCCCATCTAACATTGCTGCACAGGTCAAAATTTTCATATTGGATGCCGGCAAGAATCGCTTGTGTGCATTTAACGCGTACAAAGTTGTCCCGTCATCCAGCGAGACGATTTCGATTCCCCAAAAAGCAGAATCCCATTTAGGTTGTTGAATCAAGCCGAGAACCTTTGTTTGAAATTCGCCCAGCTTATTAACGTCTTCCGAGTAAACTGGTTTCCCACTGATCCAAGGGGCCCAAAGGACAAGGGAGATGCTTGCGATAATCAAGTAATTCAAAACCGTTTTTGATCGTTGATTTTGGAGGCTCATATCCAGCTATCCCTTAGATAGAAAATTCCCGTATTCGCATGGAAAAACAAGTTCACTTCAGGTAGAGTTTAAATAGAAGCCGAGACAGCATAATGATATTGTCCTGTTCGGATCAACGGATGAATTATGCCATGATTCTGTTCGATCTTATCGGCAAGTGATCTATCTCTGCCCAGACGGCCAGGGGTCGATGGTTGGCCTAGCGTATAAATTCTTCGTCGTCAGTGAGGAAAAACCATGGAAAGAAAATACCGTCAGCACGGCTACATGGACAGCAGCAAGGAGGATAAGCCGGCAAGGGAACAACGTCCAAAAGGGCCGAAAGAGTTCCGTCCGCGCGAAATGCCGGGCTTCCATGAGGCCTATCGCTGCTCGATGTGTGGTGCATCTTTAAACGCCCAAATTGAACTCGACAGCCAGTGCCCAAAGTGCAAAACCGATCTGCACAGTTGCAAACAATGTGCCTGGTTTGATACGGGCGCTCGATATGAATGTACTCAGCCCGTCCCCGAACGGATTCTGAAGAAGAGTGTTCGTAACTCCTGTTCAAGCTTCAATCCCAAAAAAGCCATCGAACGGGATACCACGTCCGCCAATAAGGTCACCAGTGCTCGTGACGCGTTTGATGCCCTCTTCAAAAAATAATTCATATACAATTCCCCATTCCTGACAGGATTCAATGGATGCCAGGGAGCCCTCTCCCCCTTAGGAGATGTCGGTTTAGCGCTACGCGCTTTGTTTATCAATGTTATAATGTTGATTAGAAATTCTTATCTTCGATAAACGAGGCGACCGCACGGTCAAACCATGAATCTGGATCAAATCCGCAATTTTTACGAAGTGGCAGTTTGCCGGAGTTTTACGATTGCCGCCGAAAGGCTGTTTCGAACCCAGCCAGCAATTAGTACGCAAGTCCGACTGCTGGAAGAGGAGTTAGGTCAAAAATTGTTCGACCGGATCGGTAAGAAAATCTCTCTCACCCAAGCTGGCGAGCTTTTGTTTGGCTATGCAGATCGTTTGCTTCAATTACATGATGAAGCCAAACTTGCTATTACGGAGCTCAATGCTTCTCCTCGGGGGAAAGTGCATATTGGTGCTAATGAATCCACTTGCATCTATGTCTTGCCGCAGATTTTCGCCTTGTATACAAGCAAATATCCAGATGTGCAAATCAGCATTTATCGGAATTTCTCCAAAAAAGTGTTGGACAAAGTCCTCGGCAACCAGTTGGATTTTGGGATTGTGACCCTGCCCGTGAACCACCGCGACCTACAAATTATTCCAATTGCCGAGGATCAAATGGGGTTAATCACGAGCCCGGAGCACCCATTATCCGTTAAGAATTCAGTGCGGCTTGAGGAAGTCATTCCTTACCCTATTATTTTTCATAAAGTCGGGACAACTCGAGAACGATTGAAGAAGATTTTTGGTAATCAGTGGAACAAACTAAATATTTCAATGGAACTTGCCAGCATCGAAACAATCAAGAAGTTTGTTTCCATCGGGATGGGGATCTCAATTGTCCCAATGAGTTATGTCAGAGCTGAAATGGAACAGGGCACTCTCAGGCTGGTGGCGATCAAGGATGTTAAGCTAGTGCGAAAGCTGGGGCTCATTTATCGAAGAAATCGCTACATTTCAAGAGCTTGCAGGGCCTTCTTGGAGATTGTTGAAGAATCCTTGGAGACAGAAAGACCCTCCACGCAAAGACGCAAGTCATCGACGATTTTGACCCCTTTGGCGCGGTAATTAGGTCGCTGCCTGTAATGGGATTGATTCTTCAAGGCTTTTCTTTTAAGATGGCCCGCCTTTGCGGTGGGATGCCAACGGAGGAAGAATGTGTAGCGACTTTGATCGTTAGGGGTATTATTACAATTGCTTTTCGGGCGGATCATTTCCCCGGTAGGGACAGTCGTTTCACGGTAGAGATTTTCCAGTGCCCGAGTCCCCGAGAGGGATCTGAAGACAATAGAATGTAGTCCTTGTTTCTTGAATCGCTTGCTATCTCTTTGGTGCGAATGAAATCAGCGGGTAAGAAAATTCGTCGACGTCTCAAATTTGCCCACCGTCGCGTACGGGAACTCGCGATGATTGCCAAAGGGCTACTCTCCACCCGGCACGTTATCTTGGCCCATATTATCCCCACCCGGCGTTGCAATCTTTCTTGCACTTATTGCAATGAATATGATGATTTCTCCAAGCCTGTTCCGACCGAAGAAATGCTTCGGAGGATCGATTGCCTGGCCAATCTGGGGACTTCCGTCATCACGATTAGTGGTGGCGAGCCGCTCCTGCATCCGGACCTTGACAAAATCATTCGCCACATGCGACGCCGAGGGATTATCGCCGGGATGATCACGAATGGATATCTCTTAACGACCGAACGAATCGAGCGGTTGAATCGGGCTGGATTAGAGCATTTGCAAATCAGTATCGATAATCTCCAGCCGGATGATGTTTCCAAAAAAAGTTTGAAAGTGCTCGACAAGAAATTGCAGATGTTGGCGGAGCATGCGGAATTTGGAGTCAATATCAACTCCGTGGTGGGTGCCGGAATTTCCCATCCAGAAGACGCGTTGCACGTGGCGGAAAGGGCGGACTTGCTGGGATTCAGTACCACCTTAGGGATTCTTCATGATGGAAATGGACAATTGCAGCCTCTTGGGCCTAGAGAGCGGGGAGTGTTTGAAAGACTTAAGGAAATTGGCAATAAGTCCTTTGCTCGGTTAAATCGATTTCAAGAAAACATCGCATATGGCAGACCTAATGAATGGCGCTGTCGGGCGGGTGCCCGGTATCTTTACATTTGCGAAAACGGGCTGGTGCACTATTGTTCGCAGCAACGCGGTTATCCGGGTATCCCTCTGGCCGAGTATACCCGGAAGGACATTCGTCGTGAATATTTCACGGCGAAATCATGCGCGCCCCTCTGCACGATTTCCTGTGTGCAGCAAGTGGCCATGATCGACAATTGGCGTGCGCCCCAGAGTTCGAATCCCTCCGGTCGACACAACCAGCCGCTCATTCAACTGGATTCCAAGCCGCAGGCGGGTCGCGAAGCGCTGCTCAAGTGAAGGGTCACTCTGTCACCCTGATTGCAGCCATCCTAGAGCATGCCCCTTTTTCTAAGCTCCCGTGATCAGAACGATGATTGACTCCGTGAAGCTTGATTCCAGTTCCTGGTCTTGATAGATTTGACCCTAGTTTTCTTCGGGAGACGTTCATGTTACAAAATAAGTTCGGTGTAGTTTTTGGAGTTGCCAACAAACGGAGTATTGCCTGGAGCATTGCTCAGGCTTGGCACCATGCCGGTGCTCGTTTGGCATTTACCTATCAAGGGGAACGACTCAGGGCGAACGTGGAGGAAATGGCAGCGACCTTCGGTTCAGATTGTCCAACTTATCCGTGTGACGTCACTCGTGACGAAGAAATTCAAAAAGTTTTTGATCAGCTGAAGATCGATTTCGGCCAGCTGCATTTGGTCCTCCATAGTGTTGCGTTTGCTCCAAAGGAGGCGTTGGAAGGTCGTTTCATCAATACTTCCCGAGAGGCCTTTCGAATTGCGCAGGACATTAGTGCTTATTCGTTGTTGGGAATTTCACGTGCCGCTCTCCCTCTCATGAATGAAGGAGGCAGTATATTAACGCTCACGTATTACGGAGCTGAAAAAGTTGTCCCTCATTACAATGTCATGGGAGTCGCCAAGGCTTCGTTGGAGGCCACCGTCCGGTACTTGGCCCATGACCTCGGCCCACAAAATATTCGCGTCAACGCCCTCAGTGCGGGCCCCATGAATACCTTGGCGGCCCGAGGGATTGCAGGATTTACAGACATGTTGAAATACCACGCAGAACATGCGCCTCTAAAGCGCAATGTCGCCGGGAAAGAAATCGGGGACACCGGACTTTTTTTGGCGAGTGAGATGTCTTCCGGAATTACGGGTGAAGTGATCTATGTGGATTGTGGGTATAGCATTATGGGTATGTGAGTCGACAAAACCCATGGAAAATCAGGAATGGAGTCATTGCATGAATACAAAACCAGCAAGAAAATATCATAAATTTCTGGGATGGGTTGGCTTGGTGTTTTGGCTATTAACATTAACTTTTGTTTTTATAGGGTGCTCTAAAGAACCCGAGACCCAGTCAGAAAATGAACAAACCTCAGCGGCTCCCGGTCAGGCCATCGTTTCGTCCCACTCTGCCGCTGGAGGCGAGAAGCTCATTGGTCCGTTCAAGGTTGTCGTTCCGACAGGCTGGATTGAGCAGACACCGACCTCATCCATGCGAAAGGCACAATTTAGCCTGCCGAGGGTGGAAGGAGACTCTGAGGACGCAGAACTCGTGGCATTCTATTTTGGACAAGGGCAAGGAGGATCGGTGGAGGCTAACATCGACCGCTGGATTGGCCAGATTAGTCAGCCTGACGGTTCCTCCTCAAAAGAAAAGGCCAAAACCAGTAGCCGGGAAGTTGCGGGAAAAAAGGTCACTTTGGTCGATGTCAGCGGCACCTACTCGAACACGATGATGGGCAATACTTCCCCCCGGCCAGGGTATCGAATGCTTGCAGCCGTCATTGAAACCGGGGAAGGCCCATGGTTTTTTAAGTTGGTTGGACCTGAGAAAACAGTATCAAAATGGTCTGGTAGTTTTGACCAGTTTATTAGCAACCTGAAATCTTAAACGCTCGATTGTAATCGATCACCCTTCTCGGCTGGCCAATAGGAGGATAGGAACTTGCGCCTCCAGCGAGGCCGCCCTTTTTTCGTCACATGCCCCGAGAAGAGTCCTCGGAGGCAGTGAATTCACTATTTCGCCTGTCGCTGAACTCAGTTGTCCTGTAACAATTCCAGCATCTCTCGTACAGCTTGCCTTAGACCAACCAGAGCGGCGCGGGCGATGATATTGTGCCCGATATTCAGTTCCCCGATCTCCGCTATCCGGGAAATTCCCTGAACATTTCGATAGGTTAAGCCGTGTCCGGCATGGACTTGCATCCCGAGCGAATCGGCCAATTGAGCCGAAGATCGGACCACTTCGAGCGTTCTATTGATTTCGGGTTCAGTTTTGCAGGTCATGTAGAGGGATGCTTCTGAGTATTCGGCTGTGTTGATCTCAATGAGGGGGACCCCCAGTTTTTGGGCTGCTTCGATCTGGATTTTTATAGGATCGATGAAGAGGCTGACAGTGGTCCCGGAGACCTCTAATTTACGGATGGTGTCATAGAGGTGATCGAAATGACGGACACAATCCAAGCCTCCTTGAGTCGTGATCTCGCCCGGGAATTCCGGGACCAACGTAGCCGTATCCGGCTTCACATCCAGAGCGACTCTGACCATTTCATCGGTTGCGGCCATCTCGAGATTGAGACGAGTCTTGATTGTTTCTCGAAGCAATTCGACGTCACGATCCTGAATGTGCCGGCGGTCACTTCGCAAATGGACCGTGATCCCGTGAGCGCCGGCAAATTCGGCGATTACTGCGGCGGCAACCGGATCCGGCTCATTCGTTTTTCGAGCCTCGCGGATCGTCGCAATGTGGTCGATATTGACTCCAAGCATCGTCATAATGACCTCTCTCAACTATATTTTCCGTTCAGATCATTCCAACGGATCAAAATCAAGTCCAGGAACATCTTCAAGGAGTCTTGCAGAAGATGGACTGTCGTGCCTTCCACATGATTCCACCGAATCGGGATTTCCCTTATCCTTAACCCTCGCTTCCTTCCAATGTAAAGAAACTCAGGATCAAACCCGAAACCCATGATCGTTTGCCGCTCAAAAACCGGGAGAGAGGCTTCCCGCTTAAACGCCTTAAAACCACATTGGGTATCTTTGTAAGGGAGCCCAATCGTGATCTGGACCAGAAGATTAAAGATCATTCCCGAAATCTCACGAAACCGGGACTGGTGAACACCGATCAAGGACCGATCGATTCCTCGCGATCCCAGGGTGATGTCACAATCGTCGCGAAGAATCGGCATAACCAACTTGGGTAATTCAGTCACCGGAGCCGAAAGATCTGCGTCGCTGAACAAAACGATCTTGCCTTTCGCTTGCAATGTACCGTGTCGAATACTGTAGCCTTTTCCGCAATTCCCATGGTTATCAACCAGCCTTAGACTTTCCCACTTTGTTAAGAGTTCTTCGACAACACCTACCGTTTGATCTGTTGACCCGTCGTTGACCACGATCACTTCCGCCGACCATGTTTGCTTTTCGAGGTAATCCCGAATAGTCTTAAGGGTTGCCGGTAGGCGAGCCGCTTCATTATAGGCTGGAATGACTATGGATAGTCTAGCGGGGTTGCTCATGATAATTTCTGAGTATATTACAGCTTTTGTCTAGCCTTGAAACCGATTCTAAGGTTTCTTATAATAAAGGATTTTGAACCGGTCTAATTTCTTTCTCTATAGGACGAGTCCGAAACGGAAACCGAAATGAGTAGCGAATCTCTTATCGTAAAGGGTGCCAGGGTCCATAACCTCAGGAATATCAGTTGCGAAATCCCGCATAACAGTTTGACCGTCATTACCGGAGTTAGCGGGTCAGGCAAGTCCAGCCTGGCTTTTGACACGATCTATGCAGAAGGCCAAAGACGATATATTGAATCCCTTTCAGCTTATGCCCGTCAGTTCCTGGAACGAATTGAAAAGCCGGATGTGGAGGAGATCGAAGGAATCGCGCCGGCCATTGCCATTCGTCAGAAGAATGCAGTTCGCAATCCCAGATCGACTGTGGCAACGGTTACGGAAGTCTATGACTATCTGAGGCTCCTGTTTGCGAGGATTGGGCATACGATCTGTTTGCAGTGTCATCAGGAAGTCAAGAAAGACGAAATGGGGGAGGTCGCTCAGGGGCTACTTTGCTTGCCGACGGGGACCCGGATTTATGTGCTTCTTCCGTTTTCTGCCTATCGCAAGGCCAAAGAGAGTCGCCATCTGGCAGGTCAAGACAAAAGCCAGGAAAAAGAAACCGGCCCATGGTGACGACGTCCTTCGTGAGATGCTGATGGATTTGAGAAGAGAGGGATTTCATCGTCTGTACCAGGAACGGAGAATTTATGATCTAACTTCACCGGAAGCGCTTCTTGAACTGGATTTTACAGGAGACCTCTCCGTCTTGGTCGACCGACTTGAAATCAACTCCCAGATGCGGCAGCGCCTCGTGGATTCCTTGGAAATCTGTTGTCGCGAAGGGGATGGTCATGTGACCGTCGAAATCGTCAGCCTACCAGAGCCTGGAGAGGTGGAAGAGAATCCAATTCTTCCTGCGAAATGGCCATCGGCTCTCGGCCAGAAGATCACCCTGGACGTCGGCACCCGTTTTTCTTTTAGTGACAAATTTGAATGTCAGCGCTGCCAAATTGAATATACGAATCCAGAACCGCGCCTGTTTTCCTTCAACAATCCTTTCGGGGCTTGTCCGCGTTGCCAGGGTTTTGGCAATACCATCGATTTTGACATGAATCTTGTGGTCCCTGATCCCGAAAAGAGTCTACAACAAGGTGCCATTGAGCCATGGACAAAGCCGCGTTATCGGACTTTGAGTGCAGACTTCAAACGTTTTGCCAAGCGGCAGGCTATTCCAGTGGATGTTCCTTACCGCAGCCTTTCTACGGACCAAAAGGAACTCATTTACGAAGGCGACGATCAATTCATTGGGATTCGTCGGTTCTTTGATCGTTTGGAATCGAAGAAATACAAACTTTATATCCGCGTTTTTTTAAGCCGTTACCGGGGTTACACGTTGTGTTCGGATTGCGAAGGGTCAAGACTGAGGCCTGAAGCTCGAGCCATCAAGATAGCCGGGAAAGATATCACTGAAATCTCCGCAATGACTGTGGAGCAAGCGAATTCATTTTTTGAGTTCCTTGGAGCTTTCGCCTTATGAGTCTTCGGTCGGGGAGAAGATTCTAGAAGAGATACGATTGCGCTTGAAATTCCTCTTGGAAGTGGGTCTGGAATATTTGGGCCTCGACCGGCTGGCGTCTTCTTTGTCCGGGGGAGAATCACAACGTATTCAACTCGCGACCTCACTTGGATCCGCCCTGGTTGGTGTCTTATATGTGTTGGATGAGCCTTCTATTGGTCTCCATCCGAGAGACAATTCCCGATTGATCAATATCCTCAAGAATCTCCGAAATACGGGGAATACCGTGCTGGTCGTCGAGCACGAGGCACAAATGATGAAGGCGGCTGACCGCATCCTTGATCTGGGACCAGGAGCCGGCGAACAAGGGGGGCAGGTGGTTTTTACAGGCAACTATCGCGAACTTCTCGCCTCCACGCATTCACTCACCGGAAGATATCTCAAGAATGAATTGAGAATTCCATTACCATCAGCCCGACTGTCGACAAACGGGCGCTGGTTTAAGATTTATGGAGCCTGCCATCACAATCTCAAGGACTTGGATGTTGCAATACCTTTAGGAGTCATGACATGTATCACGGGTGTGTCTGGTTCAGGGAAGTCAACCCTGGTTCATGATGTCATTTTCTCGGCCATGAAAGCACAACGCGGAGAGTCTGCCGATAAAGGGAATTTTCGCGCAATCGAAGGGGACCAATGGATTTCGGATGTAGTGCTGGTAGACCAGTCCCCGATCGGTAGAACCCCTCGCTCAAATCCCGTGACCTATACCAAGGCTTATGATGCCATTCGCGATCTGTTTGCTTCGACAGCAGAAGCTCAAAACCGGTCGTATACCGCTGGCCATTTTTCCTTCAATATTCCGGGTGGGCGCTGTGAAGCGTGCGAGGGGGACGGCACGGTCACCGTTGAGATGCAGTTTCTCGCCGATGTGGAGTTGGTCTGCGAGGAATGTAAAGGAATGCGTTTCAAGCCAGGTATCCTGGAGGTTCGCTACAAGGGGAAAAACATTTATGACGTCCTCCAAATGACTATCCGAGAAGCCATCTCTTTCTTCGCAGCCGTTCCCAGAGTAACCAACCGCCTCAAATTTCTCCAGGAGGTGGGCTTAGGATACCTTCGCTTAGGGCAGCCTGCTTCTACCCTTTCAGGAGGAGAGGCTCAACGGGTTAAACTGGCCTCCTACTTAGCGAAACAGGTCAAACAGAGTACACTCTATATTTTTGATGAGCCCACTACAGGGCTCCACTTTGATGATATTCATAAGTTGCTGATTACTTTTCGAAAACTGATTCGAACTGGGGCAACGTTGCTTGTCATTGAACACAACCTGGACGTGATCAAGACGGCGGATTGGGTCATTGACCTCGGCCCTGAAGGTGGGGACAAGGGAGGAAAGCTCGTTGCCTGCGGGACACCGGAAGAAATCGCCCAGACCGAAGGGAGCTATACCGGTTACTATTTGAAAGGTGTTCTTTCATCCCAAGGGAGTCCGCCGGTGGTCACCAACTCTTCAAACTAGGCGGCGCTCGATCCACGGGGCAGAAGGAATTTTCAACCGGGCTCGGCGAGAACCCTACGCAAAACCATGAAGCGGGTTTCTCCAGTTAAGGGCGTCAGTGTATTTAATAGTATTTGCCACAATGAGCGCCAGAACTCGGAGCGTTTCGTCGTCCCACTACTATGAACCGTCGCGTCGTCAATACCATAATCCTCTACCTTTTTGTTTCATTTGCGACCCCTCTCCCTCCGTTTCTTTTTTCAATGCCTCAAGCCGCAAAGAGTGGCAAAGGAAAAAGCACTGGGAAAAC
Source organism: uncultured Acidimicrobiia bacterium (assembly GCA_963810905.1). Lineage (GTDB taxonomy): Bacteria > Acidobacteriota > Terriglobia > Versatilivoradales > Versatilivoraceae > CAWBAT01. Next base: position 134,060 of record CAWEPG010000006.1, read on the forward strand.
TCCTGTAGAGAGAAGTCACCAGGAGGAGGTGGATCAGACTGACCACTACGAAAACGCACAAAAATTGCTCAATGAAGGAAAGTTCGAGGAAGCTGTGCAGGAGTATCGTCTCTCACTAGAGAACCAGCCAAACAACGATGGCGCTCATTTCGGCATCGCTCTTGCTTTGACTCGTCTCGGAAAGACTAGTGAAGCGATCCAGTCTTATCAGGCTGCACTCCAGATCAACCCTAAGCTCTGGGAAGCCGAATTGAACTGGGGGATTATCTTGCTCAGCCAACAGAATTTTGAAGGAGCGATTGCTCACTTTCAGACAGCAGGAATCCTCAATCAAGGAAACTTCCAGGTAACTTTCCTGAAAGGGAAAGCCCAAGAATCGGCAGGCGATCTTGCTAATGCATTGACGTCACTATTGCAAGCACTGCCTTTGGCGAAGAATGAGAAAGACCAGCTTGAGGTTCATGAAGCGCTCGGTTCCATTTACCTGAAGCAACGAAGTTGGAAAGACGCAGAGAATCATTTGGTCATGGTAAAAGAGGGCGGGAAAAAGAACATTCAATTGGATCTCGATTTAGCCCAAATCTATTTTGAAACTGATCAGATGGAAAAATGTGCGAGTCTCCTCAAACCTTTGGCTGATGCGAATCCTCAAGAGGCTGAGGCACAAGAGATGATGGCGAGAATTCTCGTGAAGAAAGGGGATGTGCCAGGTGCCATTTACTACTTTCAGCTGGCTATCAAACAACAAACGGATAAGAATCGACGCCAGAACCTGCTGCTGGACTTGGCTGCGGTCTACGAAAAATCAAGCCAATCAGACAAAGCGATGGCTATCTTCAGGCAAGAAGCCGCAACATCGGTGAATCCCCAGTTACATTTTCATTTGGGGACTCTCTGTATGCATCAAAAGGACTATGAGTGCGCATTACGATCATTCTTGACGACACTGCAGCTGAAGCCGGATTTCATCGATTGCTACAGTAATCTGGGGGCTGCTTTAATGATGTTAGAAAAATATCCGGAAGCCATTGCTGCCCTCTCGAGATTCAAAGAAGCTCGGCCTGATATTCCCGGAACCTACTTCTACCTTGGCCTCGCCTATGACAAACTCAAGGATATTCCCAATGCCATGTCCAACTATCAAAAATTTCAGGAACTGGACCAAGGCAAGAGTGACGTCCAAAGCTTTCAGGCTAGGGAACGGCTAAAGGTTTTGAAAAAGAAACCAAAAAAGCGTTAAGCTCATTTTTATTGATGGATCTGTGATGTCTGCATTGCTGAAAACGTCTAACAATAAGTATTCTCGTCCTATTCTTTTCTTTCAGATTCTGACTTTGCCTTGGTTTGTGTGCGTGTTTCATGCCGCCGAGGAAACTTCCGACAAAAATTACTTGAAGCTTGAGCAAAAACTCAAGACGACCTCGGACCCCATTGGCAAAACGAAGACCCTCATCCAAATGGCAGACTTCCAGTTGCAAGGCGCGGCTCACCACGCCAAGAAAAGTAATTTCGCAGAAGCGGATCAATCTTTGTCTCGTTACCGGTCGATCATCCACGAAACTCAAGAAATACTCATATCGTCGAGGAAAGAATGCACAGAAAAATCCGACGGGTTTCAAGGATTTTGAGATTGCTTTAAGGAGGCAATTGCGGGCACTTGAAGATCTGAGATCAAATTATCCGTACGAACTGGCACAGGGGTTAAATGGGACAATTGAGGATGCCAAAGCGGCCCAGGAAAGCATGCTTGTGCAGATCTTCGGGGAGGGCAATTTTGGCAAACGAAAAGAAACCAAATGAATAGGGGTATGGTCATGAGGTCCGGATACAGTCCAATGCATAGAGATTCTAGTAAAGTGGCTTTCCTATGGGCCTGTCTTATTTTTCTTTTTCAATTGAAAAGCGCCGTGGCATCTCAGAATCGTGACTACCTGACGGAGGAAGAAGTTGAACAACTCCGGGAGGCCCAAGAGCCGCCTTTACGGATGCATGTTTTTACCGGAATTCTGAATAAGCGGTTTGAAAAAGTCCGCCTAGCAGCTCCCAGCAAAACGGATGCAAAAAAAGAAGTAAAGGAGGATGACTCTGATTCGAAGATTGCGAGCCAGGAGCCGCCCCAGCCCCAATCCGGTTCTTCCAACCCGAAGGGAGGAAAAAAGAAGGAACGGCTCGAAACATTGGAGGAGATCCTGAATGACTACCTTCATTGCGTGGATGAAGTTAGCACGAATGTTGAAAACGCTAGAAGCATTCCTTTAGACCCCAAGGAGTACTTAAAATCCTTGAATAAATTGGATGGTTTCCTGCAGAAACAAAATCAGTGGTTCAAGGCAATGGAGACTAAAAGCTTAAGCAAGGCGGAACGGGAAGCAACCGAGGAAATTGTGCAAGCTCAACACGAATTAGCAGAAGATTTGGAAAAAGCCATGGATCAGCTAATGGAAGAAATCAAGAGGATAAAAGATGCCAAGAAGGCGAAAGATAAGAAAGACTAAGTCATGACCCAACGTTCTTTGTTTCAGGAAAGCAGTTTGGAATTTATTCAGCAGACACGTCGAAAATTTGAGGATGTTCTGGAGCAACTCATACACCTCAATTCGCAGCCTTCGATTCACATTGAGCTCTATCCCTTTGTGGGGATCAATCACACGATTCGACTCAGAAATGGCTATCTTTTGGTGCGACTCAGCGACCTGTTCGAACATGCTCCTTGGGATGTGATTGAAGCACTGGCCGTCATCCTTTTATATAAACTTTATCGTCGACGGATTCCGCGCGCCACTTCCCAAAAGTACCTCGCCTTTGCAAATTCGTTTGAAATGAAACAGAAATCCCAGACCAACCGAAGGCAGCGGGGACGGAAACTCCATTCTGGTCCGAAGGGGAGCCATTTCGATCTGCTTTCCCTCTTCACCAAGCTGAATCATCAATACTTTGATGGGAAACTTAAAGAGATTAAGCTGGGCTGGAGCCTAAAAAAAAGTCGGCGCATACTCGGGCACTTCGACCCCTCTCACCATTCCATAACCATTAGTCGTGTCTTCGATGAACCCCGAGTGCCTGAAGCGATTGTATCCTATGTGCTTTACCACGAAATGCTCCATGCCACCTCCGCCGATTCTGCAAATTTCGATTGCCGAATTCGGCATTCCAGAGAATTTAAGATTCGAGAAAAAGAATTTCCCGACTTCAAGTACGCGAACGATTGGATTCGAAAGAATCTGTCGTAACACCTATTTCTTTTGAATAACGGAGACATCTCCCCACGTCCGATTCACGTGCCTCTTTCCTAGTCCTAATTACAACAGCCAGTCCTCTTTGTCGCAGAGGGGGAAGAGCAGGAGAAAATGGGGAATTTTCATGGTGTAGTTCTTGGCCCCCTTACCGAGATATCGGTGAGTCACGCCTCGAACAGGGGAAGCGTTGCGTTCTTTATGCTTGGAACTGCTTGAGTTTCTGGACGAGGGAGGAAGGTGCTTCAACTTCTACGCAGACCCCTTCCTCGGTGTAGGCTTCGCTGATCAAGCGGCTGTTGGCATGCAGTTGAGACAAGTAATTGATATTTTGATGGTCGAAGAGAAACCTCGCCCGGATGAGAGGGTCCTGCTGCAGCAGCTCATCGATTCTCTTTAGGAGAAGAGGAATTCCCGAACCTTGTGCCGCAGAGATGGGAACATATTCATGGTGGGTATCCGGAACTGAAACGGAGTCAATTAAATCTACTTTATTATGAACATCCAGAATTGGCTTGGAGGCGTAACCCAGGTTGTCGAGGACCTGAAGCACGGAATCGCGCTGTTGCGGCCAGCGGGGATTAGATACATCAATGATATGAAGCAGCAGCGCCGCTTGGCCAATTTCCTCGAGGGTAGCGCGAAATGCCGACACGAGATCGGTAGGAAGTTTATTGATGAATCCAACGGTATCCGAGAGTACCGCTTGGCGTTTAGAAGGGAGCTTGAGCCGGCGTAACAGTGGATCCAAAGTTGCAAATAACTGGTCAGAGGCAAATGTCCCCGCGCGTGTCAATAAATTGAAAAGGGTTGATTTCCCTGCATTGGTATAACCAACCAAGGAAATTGTGGCCATTGGAATCGAACCCCGCAATCCACGGTGCAAAGCGCGATGGGTTCGAACGTGCTCCAATTCTAGTTTAATGGTGTGGATCCGACGACGGATCTTTCGAATGTCGGTTTCCAATTTGGTTTCTCCGGGTCCGCGGGTTCCGATTCCGCCCCCCAATCGTGAGAGTTCAATCCCCTTTCCTGAGAGTCGTGGCAAGAGGTAGTTTAGCTGGGCCAGTTCAACCTGCAGTTTGCCTTCTCGCGTTCTGGCACGACGAGCAAAAATATCGAGAATCAGTTGTGTCCGATCGATCACTCGACACGCAGTGCGTTGCTCAATGTTTCTTTGTTGGGCAGGAGAAAGAGCCTCATCAAAGACAACTAGATCGGCTTTTAACTGTTGAATCTTGTCTGCAAGTTGCTGGAGCTTTCCCTTGCCGATCAAAGTTGCGGAATCGTAGTGGGCACGTTCCTGAATGAATTGATCCAAAACTTCCCCCCCGGCAGAAACAACGAGAGACTCCAGTTCCTCCAGCGACTCTTCCGGAGTGAATGCATAGTGATTTGGGGGAGAAGCATGATGGGATGACTTCAATGGACAGCCAAAGAGTATAGTTTTTTCCTTCTTCAATCGATTAGAAGTCATGGGGGACCGGATGGGGGTTATGATTTAGTAGGGGCTGCTGCTCCAGGCTCTCCTTGAGCCAGTTTTCCAGCCGCAACGCTGCAAATGGCATGCTTGAAAATGAGCTGGTCCTGGTTATTCGATTCGAGGATAACCGAGTACTTATCGAAGCTTTTGATTTTGCCCGTCAGCGTTACCCCAGTCATCAGGTAAACCGTCGTCAGTGCCTTGTCTTTCCTGACATTGTTTAAAAAAACATCTTGAATGTTTTGAATTTGTTTTTCCATAGTATCCTTTCAACTCATTCCGCCTTATTTCCCGTTTGCCCTAATCTCATGACCGTCTTTATCCGTTCGATTCCTTTCGAACGAGCGGAAAGACTGCGGTCTTTCCGCTTGCTGATTTGTCGTTTTGAAGAAGTCCTCTACTTCATGAAAGACGGACGACACTAATGTTGTATCAGAACCAAAACCATTAAACCACAGGACTTCTTTTTCTTTTCGAAACCATGTCAATTGCCGTTTCGCGTAACGGCGGGTTTCTCTTTGAGTGGAGGAGATGGCCTCTTCCAGGCTCAATTCTCCCCGCAGGTGGGCAATCGTCTGTATGTATCCCAGAGACTGGAAGGGTTTCAGTTCAGGGGAATACCCTCTTGAGAGAAGAGATTTTACTTCTTGGATGAGGCCTGCATGAAACATATGCTCCACTCTGAGATCAATTGCTTGGTAGAGCGACTCCCTGGGTGGGCTTAGGCCGATTTTAAGAATTTTGAATCCTTTTAACGGGTCTCTGCCTCCGCGCAAATGCTGGGAAAGAGGTCTGGCAGTTAAGAAAAAAACTTCGATGGCCCGAATAAGTTTTGGTTGGTCTTGCGGAGAAATTCGCAACGCGGACGTGGGGTCTACTTTTTTGAGAAGTCGATGAAGGTGTGCCGGGCCTTTGAGAGCTGCTAAATTGTGGAACCTTTCTCTCAATTTCTCTGATCGTTGCGGCCCCTCGAAAAGTCCCTCTAGTAGAGCTTTCAAATACAATCCGGTTCCACCCGCAATAATGGGGAGCCGGTTTCGGCGAATGATCTCTTCAAGGACCTTTCGTCCGAGCCGCCCATAATCTCCGGCTGTGAACAAATGGTCTGGTTCAACGAGATCAATGAGGTGATGGGGGATTTGCTGTTGTTGAGGTCCCGTGAGTTTGGCCGTGCCGATATTGAAATCCTTATAGATCTGCACGGAATCGCAACTGATAATTTCTCCGGAGAAGCGCTTGGCCAGTTCCAATGCCAGATTGGACTTCCCGCTTCCTGTTGGGCCAACCACCGCGATCAGGGGGAAACTCATTGTGGAGCCAAGAGGTAGCGCAGAAGCAGGTAGACAAAGATAAGGGTCGCCAGAAGAGAGATCCCGAGTTGCTGAACTCTAGAAATCTGCATGAGAAACCGTTAAGCCTCTTTCCGGTAAGTTCTTCAGCAATCTACCTAATCCAAATTTTAATGTAAAGGGATTTCGCCCTGGATGGGTGACGGCTCGGGGTCGTAGAGAGTACTTTCGAGAAACTTGGTTGAAAAGTCTTACTCTTGAAATGAAAGGAAACAACTGGGTAAAGTAGTCAAGTTGAGGATATGTTTTAAGATCCCTTTATTCTCAATGGAAGGGGAGAGACGAGTCCGTCACATGCGGAAATGGCACCTGGAGAAGGGAAGAGAAGCCTTGGAATCTATCTGGCTCGGAGCCCATGTTTCGATATCTGGTGGACTCGATCAGGCACCCGAAAATGGAAGGCGCCTCGGTTGTGATGTCATCCAGATCTTCACCCGAAATCAAAGACAGTGGATAACCAAGCCGTTGACGCTGGCGGAGGCCAAGAGTTTTCGCTCTTCATTTCGGTCTTGCAAGCTGCAGGCTTCCGTCTGTCATAGCTCTTATCTCATCAATCTCGCCAGCCCCGATGAAGTGACACTTTGGCAGTCCAGAGAGGCTTTTCGAGATGAATTCGATCGGTGCCACCAGCTTGGGATCAATTATCTTGTATTCCATCCCGGATCCCACTTGAAGACGGGTGAAAAAGCTGGCCTCTACCGGATTGCCGAAGGTCTTAATTGGATATTGGAGCAGCGAAATCACTCTGCGACCACTCTGCTGCTTGAAACAACTGCCGGCCAGGGGTCAAACTTGGGGTACAGGTTCGAACAGCTTGCTGAAATTTTAGGTTTAGTTAAAGATTCACGGAGAATGGGCATCTGCCTGGATACGTGTCATCTCTTTGCGGCGGGTTATGATCTTCGAACGCCCCGCGCCTTCAAGAAGACTATGACGGAGTTGGACAAAATTGTAGGTTTGGCATTGGTCAAGTCGATCCATCTCAATGATTCAATGAAAGAACTAGGGAGCCGCGTGGATCGTCACGAGAATATTGGGAAAGGTCGACTAGGACTCGAAGCATTCCGTCTGCTCCTCAATGAAGAGCAATTCCGGAAAATTCCAATGATATTAGAGACTCCCGGAGGTGAGGAAGGGTACCGTCACGATCTTGCGATTCTGAGGAAACTTCGTTAAAGCCAGCCATCCGTTACCTTTGACGCCGTTAAGTTCAAACACTCGTCTTAAGCTTGACGGTTCTCTCAAAATTCTGCTAATTAGCATCTTTCAATTTATTCTTGGGTTCAGAATTAATTTAATGAGAAATGCAACAGAGATCTACCTGGTACGTCACGGCCAGTCCACACACAATCTCGAAGAGCGCATTGCCGGTCAACTCGATTCTCAATTAACCGAATTGGGCTTTCAGGACGCCAAAGTCGTGGCTGCAGCCATTGGACGATCCGACTTCGACGTCATTTACTGTAGCGATCTTTTGAGGGCCAAGCAAACAGCCGAGACAATTTGCAATTACCTGAAACTAAGTTGCCCGATTAAATTCTCGCCCTTGCTGCGAGAATTAGACTATGGAGATTTCACGGAAAAACCTGTCTCCGAAACCTTTGAATTTCTGAATTACAAAGTGGCCCAAGGGCAGCGCTACCCCGGAGGTGAAGGATTCATTGACCTCGAAGGGCGGGCCCAGCGATTCCTTTTTCAGCTGAAGCGGGAGTCTGCCGGTAGTTGCGTTTTGGTCGTCTCTCATGCTGGGTTGCTGCGGCTGCTGGCTATGCTCTTTGACCCTAAGAGACGGCAGGAACACTTGGATCGGGCTTACGGAAACCGCTTTCTTGGTAAGGTTGTTATGGATGCCAATCAAGAATTAGTTTCTTTGGAGGTCATTCAGAATCCACGCAGGGACGGTTCGACGCTTTAAAGACTGAAAGTGATGCCAATTTCATAGTAGCGACGGGCCTCCTGTCCTGCCAAATCGTGCCAACGGCTTAGTTGATGTTGACTTTCAGCCATCCGTCCGGCATAGAAATCTATTCCTACTCTTCGTTTCTGGCTTTCTGTGCAATATTTTTGCCCAACAACGCATCAATGGCCGCCTTCACCTGTGAAGGGGTTATACTCAAAATACAGCGTGGTTCGTTATAGACTTGACAACGGTACCCGGGGCAAGGATTACAGTCGAATGGATTTTGTACCGCCCTATACAAAGCTTTCCAGGGGGACCACAGCGCCGAATCTGAAGAACCAAAAAGCACAACGACTGGAATTGACAATGCCGCGGCTAAATGAGTGGGACCGCTATCGTTTCCGACAAACACACAGGCGCGACTCAAAATCCATCCCAGCTCAGAGATAGAGAGAGAGGTCAAAAGCTTCGGCTTCGATTGAGATTTAGCTTGGACTGTTTTTAGTTTTCCTTCTTCGCCCGGGCCCCCTGTCAATAGCACCGACAAACCGTAACGGCTGCTCAAGTAGTCCGCGATTTCAGCAAATCCTTCCGCAGTCCATTCTTTGGTGTAAAACTTTGATGTCGGCTGAACGACTCCGTAGCGACTGTCAACCTTCAAGCCCGCTTTAGTCAGGCGGTCTTTCGCAATCGCTTCAAATTGAGGGTTTGGAATAACCCTTGACGAGGGAATTTCTGCCTTGGGCAAGCCTAACGCTCTAAGCCATTCGATTTGGTGTTCCACGGTATGACTCTTCATTCCCGGCGGGAGATTTGTCGTTGAGCCCACGCGTATGTTATAGGCAAATGCATTGCGAAACGCGCCGTATCCCACACGGTAGCGAGCCCCACTCAGAGCGGTCAAATAAGCACTCGTGGAGCCCCCGTGCAAATTGATGCAGCAGTCAAAACGATGTTGCCTCATGTTGACTAGGGTGGACAGGCGCGCTCGAAAGACCTTCCAATTTGATCTGTCGGCCGTACGAATTGAAATGATGTGATCGATGTCGGGATTGTTAGCGAGGACTTGGTCGTTGGGTTCCTCTACGAGCACCGAGATTCTCAGATCGGGCCGCCAAGTTTTCAAGGCTGTACAGAGCGGGATGGACAGGATTGTATCTCCAATCGAGCGGAGGCGAATGAACAAGATCTTCGCTTGAAGGGGCAGGCCGGGAAGCACGTCCGAAGGATTCATCGGCAGGATCGTATCGGACGGCTTCATTTCAGTCATTTTCCTCAAGACCTTTGCGCTATGATACCACAGTGATTTGACAATATCCGTTCATGGGGAAAAACAGCCCTACATTCAATAACTCAGGAGCTTTGTCTTCATATTCACCAAGAGAAAAGGAATCCAAAATGAAAAAAAAGGGTTTGTTTGTGTCGATTCTGTTCCTTTCAGCGTCTTTTTTATGGGGAGAACCGCGTCTTAAACCCGGGGACCGGATTGTCACTTTGGGAGACAGTATCACTGAAGCAGGTGGTTATCAGGCAGTCATGAAAAACGTTTTTGATCGCTTTTATCCAAATTTGAAAATTCAAATCATCAACGCTGGAATCAGCGGGCATAAATCGCCCGACATGGCAGCTAGGTTAAAGCACGATGTAATTGACCAGAATCCGACGATCGTCACGATCTCTTGCGGAGTGAATGACGTTTGGCACGGTTTTGGCCAACCTCCTCGAGGTGTCGATTTAAGTAACTACACGCGATTGATGACGCAAATGGTTCAGGAACTCAAAGTTTCCACTCAAGCGGAGATTTACCTGCTCACTCCCACGGTTATCTATGAAAATCTTGCGAGTGCCGAGAACCTTAAGCTGGAATCCTATTGCGAGGCCGTCCGAAAAATTGCAGCCGAAGAAAAAGTCCATCTGGTCGACCTGAACAGGCTTTTCAATCTGGTGCTTCGATCAACCCAGGTCGGTGGGGCTCCCGATTTCCACCCCACATCAGACGGGGTCCATATGAAACCCGCCGGAGATTTCCTCATTGCTGCCGGAATCCTGGGCGCCTTGGGCGTTCCAATGAGCCAAATCTTAGAAGCTACGGAGGCGCCCACCCCGACCATCCGGGCTGACGATAGTCGCTTTCAATATTGGGGGCGCTGGGACCTTCGCGAAGCGGGCACTACTGGAGCCATCACGGTGAATACGGGGAGCACACTCCTGTTTCAGTTTGAAGGGAACAACTTGACACTACACTTCACAACCTCGCAGTATTCACAGCAGTTCCCGACACTCTGGCTTCAGATTGATGCCGGGGAATGGAAAGTCATTACCCCCGCCGAAGCATTGCCTCTGGCAAAGTCTTCATTATCCCAAGGACTCCATAAAGCCACGCTGGTCGTAAAAGGTTTTCGCGAATGGGAGAATCGGTGGGACAAGCCTTTAGTGGGCGCTATTGTGTTTCGCGGCGCCACCCCAGTGGAGGGAGGACAATTGATCGCACCGCCGGAACGTCCCCTGAAGTTGATAGAATACCTTGGAGACAGTATAACCGAAGGGATTCTTGTTCATAAACCAACTCCGGAGGAAAAAGGAAAGCGGGAAGGCTGGCCACGATTCAGTGATGGACGCCAGACATGGGCATACCAAAGCGCAATGCTGGTTGGTGCGGAACCCCGAACCGTCGGATTTGGCAGACTGGGTCTGACGGTCAATGCCAACGGAGGGGTACCTCCTGCCATCCAGAGTTTCCCATTCATCTATGAAGGGGTGTCAATCGACGCGTTGCGCCAACCCGATGTTGTAGTGATTAACATGGGGAGTAATGATCGCAATCGTGCCAGCAGTGAATTGTTTGCTGCGCTTTATAAGAGTTATGTGGAGACAATCCGCAAAAAATACCCAACTGCTATGATCCTCTGTATGCGGCCCTTCGTGGGTGCTCACGCGGCAGCCATCGAGGAGACCGTGCGACGCTTGGCCGACCCAAGAATTCGGTATGTTGATACGACTGGCTGGATTGAGTCTGGCAAGCACACCACCGATCAAGTTCATCCAAATCTCGAAGGAAACCGAATTGCCGCTGAAAAAATGGCAGTGATCCTCAAGGGAGTGCTGTAGGGAACGGACGCTGTTCCGTTCCTAATAAGGGGTGCGACCATTTGAATTCATTGCTCGTCAGCAGGATGGAACGCTACGGCGAGCGTTCCCTACAACCCGTTCGACGATTTTTTCACACCTCCTCTTGCGTGATTCGTGGTCTCTAAGGGTAAAGCAGATACTTTTTCCGGATCAGCAGGAAATTCTTTAATGGCTCTTTGTCGACTTTGATCAGCTCTTCGAGGGGCTGATCTTTAAGAATTCCTTCCACCACTTTTTCTGAACCGACTCTTTGAATCAACTCCTTCGCCTGAAAATCCTTGGGATAGAGGTGCCATAAGGCTTGGGCCAGCTCCAAGCCACAGGCTACGGATTGAAATTGGTTTCTGTTTGTGACCGTCAGCCGCACGCCTTGACAAGGTTGACCTTTGTGCGGATCGGAAATAGGCGTGAAATTAACCACGTGGAATTGAACTCCTTCTAACTTGCGCCCTTGAAGATCGTGCTGCAGCTCGTTTGATTTGATCCAAGGGGCGCCTATCATTTCAAAAGGTGTATCCGTACCTCTCCCCACGGAAACATTAGTTGCCTCCAAGAGCCCAGTGGTTGTGTACAAAGTCGCCTGCTGAAGATTACGGATGTTTGGAGAGGGATTTACCCAGGGCAAATCGGTCTCATCAAACCAGAACTTTCGTTTCCAACCTTTCATTTTGACGACCTCTAATTGCACATCTAGGCGATTTTCAGCTCTAAAAAGTTCTGCCAGCTCACCCACTGTTAACCCATATCGGACTGGCAAAGGATAGTAGCCAATGAAACTCAAACGATTAGAATCAAGCACAGGTCCTTCAACATGTTCTCCGTTTACGGGGTTTGGCCGATCTAGAACCATGAACCGAATGCCAGTCTTTCCAGCCGCCTCCATGGCAAAAGCCATGGTGGTGATGTAGGTATAGAAACGAGCTCCCACGTCTTGAATATCAAAGACTAGAATGTCCAACCCTTTTAGCATCTCTGCGGTCGGGCGGCGCGTCTCACCGTACAAGCTATAAACAGACAATCCTGTTTGCGGATCAACCGAAGTCTCCACCTTGCGATCGAGATCTCCATTGAGGCCATGTTCGGGACTGAAAACCCGGACCAGTTTGAAGTTGAGCGATTCCCGCATGAGGTCAAGGGTCCGCTTGCCCTCCCGGTTTCGTCCGGTGAGATTAGTAATCAATCCCACATGAAGGCCCTGCAGTCTGGAAAAATTCTCGGCCTCAAGAATATCGATACCGGTCCAAACTTTGGCCATCGCAGAACCCGGATGGATCTCGCGGTCAACACAAAGGAGCAGGAGAGTTAGAAGGCAGAGCTTTAGGCGCTGTTTATAGCAGAATCTCATTCGAAGGTACCTGCTCGAAAAGGGCAGTATAACCCTCACGGAAAGTGGGGTAGCGAAAACAATATCCTGAATCTAACACTCGCGCATTAGAGCATCGCTTATTACTCCGGAAACGGCTACCGGCATTCGAGGGTAACGGATCCGTAACTTGGTGCCTTACCTCTAACTTCCGGGCCAACCATCCGACGACATCGCAAAGCCGGGCAGGCTCGTGATCTGAACCGAGATACAGTCCGAGAGGGTTCTTCAAGAGCATCAAGTGATTGAGCAGACCTGCACAATCATCTCGATGGATCCGGTTCGTGTAAGATGAAGAGGAGTCCTGTGTGGTGATTTCACCTCGCTTGATCTGTTCAAGTAAGCGAGTTCGATTGGGACCATAGATGCCGGAGAGTCGTACAACAGTCCAGGGGAAGGGACTTGCCAAGAGGAGACGTTCTGCCTCCAGGAGACGCGACCCGCTAAAATGCCTGTTCTCCGTAGGTGAGTTTTCATCAACCCATTCGCCGTTTGTCTGGGCATAGACTGCGGTACTAGAGGTAAAGAAAGCTCGTTTGGGATAAATTTGTTGTTCATCCAGGGCCGTGATCAGGTTCTTCAAGCCTTGAACGTAGGTAGCTTGGTAACAAGCATCATCCGATCGATCTGCTGCTGCTGTATAAAAGAGATATTCCAGTGGAGCGGGAAGGGAACACAGTGTTTCGGCCCGGCTTAGATCGGCCATAATCGGACGGATCGAGACGGGAAGAAGATGGCTTTTTCGCCGCAATCCCCAAACGGAGTTGCCTTCCGACGCGAAAATCATCCCGAGGGCCGTTCCCACGTAACCGCAACCCGCAATAAGAATTTGACACATAATAAACAATATAACAGCGAACTCCCAAGAAATGCGCAGAGAAACGAAACTGGCTTAGCGAGTACAAATATGTGACGAAGTTGCTAGGCTAAGAAAATCACTTTGAGAGCTTACATCTTAACCTTTACCGTGGGCCCCTAGACTGATAAAATATGTGTTCTGACGATCAGGTCCGTCGACCTGACTCACTCACGCTCACTCCAAAACTTGTGAGAAGATTAATTCTGCGTCTAAGAGGGCATGGTTCTTTCCCGACTTTTCGATCAAAGATCCAATAAAGGGGATTCTGTGTTTTGGTAGCTCAAGCCCGATTAAAAGACCGTTATGAAATCAAGGAGACCCTCGGCCATGGTGGTATGGGAGTCGTGTACAGGGCGTTTGACAGTTTCATTCGAAGGGAAGTTGCCCTGAAGACGATCCGGGACACCCCCGATCCAGCTGCTCTGGAAACTTTCAAAAAAGAATGGGGTGTATTGGCTTCACTGGCGCATCCGAACATCATCGAGCTCTTTGATCTCGGTGATTTTGAAGAAAATGGCACCAGTAAGCCCTATTTCGTCATGCCCTTGCTTCCCGGGGCCACGCTGGAATCTCTCATCCGAACCTCCAGCCATCGTCTCACAGTCGAACGTGTCGTAGAAATTGTCTCGCAAATTTGCCGGGGTCTACAAGCTGCCCATGAAAGAGGATTGGTGCATCGGGATCTCAAGCCGAGCAACATTTTCGTCATGGACGATGACTCAGTGAAAATTATCGATTTTGGTGTTGCTCATATCCTCGATGCACGAACTACCATGAATTTGAAGGGGACGCTGGCCTACATGGCCCCTGAACAGATCGAAATGAAGGCCTTGTCCCCGCTGACTGATATTTTTGCCCTCGGAGTGGTTGCCTATGAAACCTTGTGCTTGCGGCGCCCTTTTCAGGGCCGAAATCAAAGCGAAATGGTTGAGGCGATTCTCACTCAAATTCCTCCCGGAGTGTCGGATTTCAATCCCTCAGTGAACCAGTCGATCAGCCGGGTCATCCATAAAGCGCTGGCGAAACAGCCGTTCCATCGGTTTGCATCAGCGAAAGAGTTCTCAGATACGTTACAAAGAGCGTCTCGCAATGAACCCATTGAATTCTTTGACCCGACCCGCTTTCAACCCAGAGTTCAGAAAGCGCAGAAAGCGTTTGAGCAGGGCGATTTTCAATTTGCTTCGGAAATCCTCGATGAACTTAATGCAGAGGGGTACATTGATCCGGCCATCACGACTCTCCATAGACAGATTCACTTTGCCTCGCGACAGAAGACGGTCCAGCAGCTCCTCTACAGCGCAAGAACTCGGATTGAGGAGAATGAAAACCCACTTGCTTTGCAAAAAATACAAGAGGTTTTGCAGCTCGATTCCAATAATGCTGAAGCCTTGAGTCTGAAAGAAAAACTTGAGAGCCGGCGGACGGAGGAAAAGGTTGAGGATTGGTTCCGATTGGCACGCCAGCATATCGAAAATTGTGATTTCACTCATGCCAAGGAAGCGTTGCAGAATCTGTTACAGGTTAAACCCAATGAATCCCAAGCTCTGCAACTGCTCACTGAAGTAAGCCGACGGGAGCAGGAGTATCAAAAGTCGCGGCAAAAGAAGCAGGAGCTTTACGAGAACGCCATGCAGTTCTGGGAGGGGGGGGAAGTAACGGCGGCTTTGACGAAGTTGAAGCTATTGCTTGAATTGGATCAGCGCAATCCGGATCGAGGATCCTCTGAAAGTGGGGCACGGTACCAGAACCTCTATAAGCAGGTTCGTTCAGAGCACGATGCGATTGACAACGCCTTTGGTGAAGCAAGACGCCTTCTTACGGAAAGGAATTTCTCTGCCGCCCTAGCGATTTGTGACACCTATCTTACTAAGTATCCCAGTCACGCTCTGTTTCAATCTTTGAAATTTGACATCGCCGAACAACAGCGACAGGAACTGTCCGGCCAAATTGCAGAGATTCATCGTCGGGTTGAGGCCGAACCGGATCTGGACAAACGGGTCAACATCTTAAAAGAGGCTGCTGAGCGCCTCCCCGAGGAAGCCAACTTCGGTCCTGCGCTCCGTCTGATGCGGGACAAAAGGGACCTGGTCAATTCAATCGTTGCCAAAGCCCGGCAGCACGAAGAACAGGGACAATTTAATGAGGCGCTTGGGCAATGGGAAATCTTGAAGACCATTTATGTGAATTATCCCGGTCTTGATTATGAGATTGATCGAGTCATTCGAAGACGCGACCAGCAAGCCCGTGCAGCTTCAAAGGCCCGTTGGGTGGAGCAAATTGATCTTTGTTTAGAGACGGCGGACTTTCTTCAAGGGAGAGAACTCCTGCAGCAAGCTCTGGAAGAATTCCCTCAGGACAGTGAGCTTGTAGAACTCGAACGATTCATTACGCAGAAATTTGAACGTTCCCAGGAAGCCCAAGCCTTGCTTTCACAAGGGCAGGAATTGTGCAGTCAAAAAGACTTTGAAAAGGGCATCGAAGTTCTGAGCCGCGCCCAACAAACAGACGATCGCAATCCAGCAATTCGCCTTACCTTGGTAAACAATCTTATCGAGTATTCCCGAATTTTGCTTGATAAGAATTGGCAGCAGGCCGAGTCGTTCCTCAAGAGAGCCTGGGAGCTGGAGCCTAGTAATAGTCAGGGACTGAGTCTCAGAACACTGATTGCTGATCGCAAACGGGAAGAATTCGTTGATCAATGCGTCTCTCAAGCCCGGCAGTTGCAGGCTACCGGCGAGCTGAATTCGGCTACTACCGTTCTTGAACAAGGCCTTTCGCGTTACCCGAATGAGTTCAGATTGTCTCAGTTACTCAATACATTGAAGAAGGGGTTGGAAGAAGAACGGCGCCGCAGTTTTGATGAGCTGCAACAGATCCAGCGCAACTCAGAAAACACTACGGATGTCACCACTCTGCAACAGAATCTGGAACGTGCCCAAAAGCTCGCAAATCTGTATCCTGATGACGCTCAATTTCATACCATAACTCTAAACATACAAAAGCGGCAGGAAATGTCCACTCCCAGCTCGAAGAGAGCCTTTGAGATGGCAGTTTCCGCAGCTCCACCCGTTCTTGATGCAAAGGAAACGACCCCTGCCAAGATCAAGCCAATTCCGACTTCCGGCTCAGCAACTCGTCTCGACGGTAGCGGAGGTGAGGGAGGTGGGGCTATTGACGAGCCCCTCTCTGAATCTCAGTTGTCACAACCGGATTCGAAAGAAAATGAAAAAGAAGTCGCGGTTGACAATTTCCCCCCTCCTCATTCAACTCTTCTGCCCACAGGAATTGCTGATAGTCGATTGGAGAAGAGGAGCTTTCCAGAACCCTCAAAGACAAAGAAGAAAGTTGTCTACCTGCTGTTGATGCTTGCAGCGAGTGCCATAGTCATTTTCATCGCGGTCTTTTGGGGAAAGAAAGGTGGACAAGACAAGGTTGTGGCTCCGCAAAATTCATCTTTAACCCGGCTGGAGGTGAGGACGACACCGCCCGGAGCAAGAATCCTCGTGAACGGACAGTATCGCGGCTTGTCGAATCTCACATTGGATCTGTCTGAGGGAGTTCATCATTTACGGGCGGAGATGCAAGGATACAACCCAGAATTCTTGTCTCTGGACCTCAAATCAGGGGAATCACCGGCGCCGATTGAAATATCCTTGGCTCCAATGAATGCTTCCATTGAATCCCCAGCTCCGCTAGAGCCACTTCCCCCCACAGAAATTGTGCAGGCTACCGCCCCCGCAACGCGGAAGAATCCGGCAAAAACCAAATCGCAACCAGTGCTCCCAGATTCAAAAGCGAAAACCGTCGCGAGTGTTGCGAGCGAAATTCCGCTTCAATCCATTCACGGTGTTTTGCGAGTGAAGCGTTCCCCCCAAAACGCTCTTGTGACCATGCAATCCGGTATGGACAAGGAACCCCGCGTCGTTAGCGAAGATTCGCTCGATGTGATTGAGGGAGAATATACCCTGGTCGCGTCTGCCCCCGGATACACACGGCTTTC
Source organism: uncultured Acidimicrobiia bacterium (assembly GCA_963810905.1). Classification (GTDB taxonomy): domain Bacteria; phylum Acidobacteriota; class Terriglobia; order Versatilivoradales; family Versatilivoraceae; genus CAWBAT01. Next base: position 151,376 of record CAWEPG010000006.1, read on the forward strand.
TGTTCCAGTCAAGATTGAATCTGGAAAGACAAATGATGTTGAAATGAAGCTGCAGCCCATACCGGATTATGAAAAGGACTGGAAAACTGCCTGGACACCGCCTGGTGGCTGGGTGCCGGATGGTGAGTGGCTCGTGCGGACAGGAGGCAGCTTCGTGATGTCAACTGTGCCACCCAAACCAGGAACTTTTACATTTACGGTTTGGCGAAAGAGCAAGACCGCGCAATGGTTCGTCAACTATCGCGACGAAAGAAACTATGATCTCTTTGAACTGGATAAGAAGAATTTGATCCGGACTCAGATCCGCGATGGAAAAAAATCCCGACCGGTTAAGATTGCTCATCAACTCGACAAACAGACTCAGCTTCAAGTCCAGATCACGGTAACAAAAGAGAATGTCACTCATCGTGTGTTCGATGGCCAAAACTGGAAGGTTCTTGACGAATACAAATGGGGGCTGCCGGAAGATTCGCTCGGGAAATTTGGATTTTTCGTCCCAGGTCGCGATCAGATTGGATTGTCCAGCTTTAGTTTTAAATCCATGTGAACTGTGGTCTAAAAGTTTGAGTCATTGACACACCTCTGCCGAGAAGCAGCACAAAACCATGCAGCACTAAGCTTTGCAACTCTTGCAAAGGATGATCACATATGTCCCGAACTGTCATGCAAACATCAATAAGTGAACCAGCATTGCCTAAAGGGAAAGAGCTTCTCATCACATTTCCTGACGGACACAGCCGGGCCGTGCCTTTGGATCACTCGGCCTTAACATTGGGGCGGTCGACCGACAATGATTTGGGTTACCCTGAAGACTCGGGCCTTTCCCGCCGGCACCTAACTTTCGAAAAAGAAGGTGAAGAGTGGATTGTACGGGATCTCAGCAGTAAGAATGGGACTTTTTTGAATGGGGTCCGTATCCAAGACAAGCAAGTGTTACGGCCTGGAGACAAGGTCACAGCCAGCCACCTTCAACTAGTTTTTCAACCTGCCGGATCTCGCGTTTCAGAAGTTTCCATTGTATTTGACCCGTCGACGACCGAGGGCGAATTGAACCAAGCCGTCAGCACATCGCTCGACAAGTTGATTTCTGGGGAGACGCTCAACGCAAAAACCCTGGCAGGTCTGCCCTCACTGAGCTGGAAAGCTCCAATGACGGCTTTCTTGAGGGCAGGGCGTGAACTCTCGCTCGGAAGACCATTACAAGAACTATTTCAAGTGATCCTCGATCTATCCATTGAAGCAGTCGGAGCAGAGCGTGGGGTGCTGCTGACAGTCGAGGGGGGGCAATTGCAAGTTCGAGCTTCGCGTGGGGATGGTTTTCGCATCAGTTCAACCGTTCGCGATCGGGTCATTGGGGAAAAGGCTTCCCTCTTGATTCGAGATGCACAGGCGGATGAGGCCTTTCGATCCATGCAAAGCATTGTCTCCCAGAACGTGCGGACGCTTATGGCTGTTCCTCTGCAGACGGACACACAGGTGCTCGGATTAATCTATATTGACATGGCTCATCCGTTTCGCGAGTTTACGATCGATGATCTCAATCTCTTGACCGTCATGGCAAACGTTGCGGGCATTCGAATTGAGCGAGAACGATTTGCGGAAATTGAAAATGCGCGACGACGATTGGCGAATGAATTGGAGCAAGCGGCCGAAATCCAGCGGCAATTCTTACCCAGAGAGATCCCCCAGATCCCCGGCCTGGAATTAGCCGGATACAACGTACCGTGCCGGACGGTTGGAGGGGACTATTATGATTTCGTCAGCTACCCCGATGGCCAGTTGGCTGTCGTGGTTGGTGATGTTTGCGGGAAAGGCATGCCGGCAGCCCTGTTGATGATGACGTTACAGGCCCGATTCCAGGTCTTAGCCGAACACCCTGCAAATCCGGCCCAGTTGATGGAGCGCCTGAATCGCATTCTGGTCTTAGCATCCCTCAACAATCGCTTCATCAGCTTCTTTCTTTCTATGATTCATCCTCTGTCGGGTGAAATCCAATTCTGTAATGCGGGTCACAATGCGCCGTTGATAGTGCGTCAGGACGGCACGATTGAATGGCTTGAAGGCGGCGGCCCTGTTCTCGGAATTCTGCCGGACATCAGTTATGCGGAAGAATCCGTGAAACTCGAGAAGGGAGATGTCGCAGTCTTTTACAGCGACGGAGTCTCGGAAGCGAATAATCCCAACGGCGAAGAATATGGTGAAAAGCGGTTAGCCGATTTTGTACAGATGGTTCGTCACCAACCAGCGGAGCAAATTTTGCAAGCGCTGACTCAAAATCTCCAGAATTGGATCGGAGAAGGTACCGCCCACGATGACATGACCCTCGTCGTCGCCCGCAAGATGTAATAATCCAAAGCAGCATTTGAGCCCATATCTTGATGAATGAGCCTTGTTGGGCTAAGTTCGAAATCTACCCCAAAATCTTATTTAATGATTGCCCCAGTCTGAACCACTTCAAAAGCATTGCCGGGAACTGTCTTGAGTTGGTTTAGGTCTTCGTCATCCCAGCTGGAATCTGTGGCTCCGGTGATGAACCAATCGGACCCATTATCAGCCACGAACATTCCATACTTCTTAAGTCCCGTTAGGATCACTCTCGATGCGCCCGTGAAACGAGTGAGGTCATAATTGGCCTTGAGCCGGACTCTCAGTCCCATGGGTGGTGCATTGGAGTCCGTGTTGCTGCTGGCATAATGGGTGGCAGGGTGTATGTAGGCGCGTTGGGTGGACTGAACCGTGAAGCGCAGCGCGTGCTTGATCTCACCCATTGTCACGGCTTCATCGTAACGGGCAAGGCCTGGCAGAATGGGAAGACCAGCAGCATCTGCGGAAGTCCACCCATCCGGGCGAAGACTGTTTGAGCGTAAATTGAAAATGGCTCCGGACCCGCAATGCCATCCTGGCCCGACAAAATGCGAATCCCAGGTTTCGTAAAGCAGGCAATTGTCCTTATCGAGGACAAGAACATGGCGGTCCCCGCTGGATTGATTGCCCCCTTCGATTGGGGGGTTCGGGGGAATCGGATAGGGACCGGGATCACTCTCATCGGCATAATCAAAGGTCATGGGTACTTTGGTTTGTGATCCCGGGACAACGGTATATGGAATGCCATAAGTTGGATTTGAACCGAAATCCGGATGAAGAAATTTCGTGTTCCCATTCATGTGTGCAATATAGTTGTTCGAGTTGGGATCGACGGGGTCATTTGAAATATCCCGATTCCAGGGGTTATCGGACGGGAAAATGGGACAGCCGGAAATTTGTGGTCCATTTCCTGATTCCGTTGTGCCGTTGAGAAGCGTCAAAGGAAGCACAACAGCGTCTCCCGTTCCATTATCGATTCGAGAGGCGTATCCGTCTAAAGAACCGCTCGAAACCTGGACATCGACTCGAGCATTGTCCGGTATCGAGATTCCGCTAAACCAGTCACCGATATTTTTCTGTTTCCATTCCCCAAACAGGAAACTGAAGCCAATGGTTCCCAGGCTATTCCCACCACTGTCTCTGAGGACAAGGTTCCCCGTGGCGCCGGCAACGCCTGCGAGAAAGGCAAGATTAGTTCGGTACCCAGAGCTTCCCAGCGTCTGTTGGAGCCCAGTGAGTACGCCGACCTGAGAATTTTTCAATAGGCCTGTATCAAAGGGAACTGCCTGCTGATACGCACTATATGTTCCTGGCCGAATCCCTTGAGGATCTATGTTGCTCGTTCGTCCCGCAAGCACGAAGGGTTGAGAAGCGTGAAATCGGAGTGCTCCGGCACTGCCTTCGATAAATCCAAAGCCTCCGGGGCCAAGAACATCAATCAATTCTATCAAGCTGTGGGCTGGAACAAATCTTGAGATCATACCATTGCCGGCAGCAACTCCCAGGCTTTCGATTGAAATTTCCAGAGGTTGGTCGTTGGGGTTGAATAGACGGACATCGGTTCTCCAAAAGGTGTTATTGGCTCCGGGTGTTCGTGCCACTCCATCGAGCAATAGATCAGAGCCATTGGTCCCTAAAGATTCCGCCATCACGGCGATTCCGTCATTGGTGACGTTGTCGACGACAGCGGCGTACCCGGCCGCTCTGCCCGAACTGACTTCTAATTCGACCCTGCCTAGGGAGAGTTCTCCGCTCCCGATCAGGCTAGTCAATGATGTCTGCCAACTGATGGGAGTAGGGCTGGCCACGATGCTGGAACCCCGCAACTGATTACTCTCATCAAAGACGCTCACTTTCACAGAAGTATTTGGATCGAGAAGTAGAAGGGCCAGATTAGTCCGGTAATGGCTATCTTGACTGACCCAGATCGCATCTCCCTGAGAGCCTGTATCGAGAAGGGTTGTAGTGGAAAGAGGCCTCAATGCAAGTCCGTAACTTCCCGCGGGATCCGCGATGTTGGCTGTGCTCATCCAGATGACAAGAGGTGAAGCACTTTCCAAAGTTAAGGTGCCCGCATCTGCGCCCAAGCCAAAGAGGGTTTGGAGACAGTGGTCCACACGAACTGTGCCCCCCGCTGCGATCGTGAGATTTGCCGGAGTCGGCACGAATTTTCCCACATAGGGGATGAAACTGACTTGAACGGCTGTGCTGGTATCCCCATTGTTTGTGATGTAAAGGGTTGAAGAAAATTGGGCGCCAAACAGACCTCTGGTTTCAGCGGCACCGGGGAGAATCCAAACCTGAGTGGATGCGCCCTTTATGGAAAGACAGTAGATCACTACTAACAAGATCGGGATGATGAAGAAAATCGGGCGACGCATTGAGGAAACCCCTTGCTGGCAAAATTCATAAATGGAGCTGGTTCAAGTATCTTAACGATGGTCCTGCCATGCACTTTAGTTTTTATTGTGGCCCATTCCGACGTCCAAGGCGTTGAGCCGGTGACTCGAGAGGCTAGTTAATAATCTATTTAATCTAAACGACTTGTTTTGTGATTATCGGTCAGGTCACCCCAATTGAATCCAGCGTCGGGTGACCTAGCCTACAAAAGAGTGTGTTCCCCACTTCAGGAAGCTCGACTGAGAAACATCCGAGATATCCTCGCTCTGTGTTGGATTTCTATGCTAGATTTTGATTTTATTTCCCAAAGAAAGGCCTGAAGCCATGACGAAAAGCCAGCCGGAATCAACGGCTGTTAAGAAAAAAAGACTCTTTCTGGTCGACGGGATGTCACACATATTTCGAGCCTTCTATGCGATTCGTGGCTTAACGAACAGCCAAGGGGTACCGACCAATGCTGTTTTCGGGTTCGCCTCCATGCTTCGCAAGCTGGTCCGTCAATATCAACCCGACTTGATTGCAGTCGCCTTTGATGGTTCCAAGCCCACATTTCGACATACATCTTTTGAGGCCTATAAAGCGAATCGTGCCGCTATGCCGGAAGATCTTTCACAGCAGCTCCCTCTCATCCGGAAGCTGTGCGCGGCTTTGCATATCAAAATACTTGAGATTGAAGGTTATGAAGCGGACGATATCATCGGAACGTTTGCGCAAAAGGCGGAGCAGGAGGATCTGGAGGCAGTCATTGTTTCCAATGACAAAGACATGTTTCAGCTCGTGACCGAGAGGGTACGAGTTTTACACCAGGCTAAGGAAGATGTTCTATTTGATCCGGCTAAAGTCGAGGAATTCTTCGGCGTACCCCCAATCCAGGTGGTGGATGTCCTGGGACTGATGGGAGACTCAGTCGACAATGTCCCGGGTGCTCCAGGGATCGGTGAGAAAGGCGCCAAGGATCTGATTAAACAGTTTGGTTCGATTGATAATTTGCTGGAGCAGTCAGATAAAGTTAACCGCAAGACTTACCGGGAATCTCTACAGTTGAATCGGGATCAAATTCTTCAGAGCAGACAATTGGTGACAATTCACACCATGGTCCCCCTCGATCTGAAGTTAGCGGAACTCCAGGCACAGCCGCCGGATATCTCACAGTTACGAGAACTATTTGCGGAATTGGGTTTTCAAACGCTATTAAGGGAATATGAAAGCCAAAGCCCTCAGATCGAGTCGGTACCTTCCTCATTTGAGACAATCCGGAATTTGTCGGAGATTCAAGAGATGATGAAGGCTTTCCAAGCAGAGCCAAGGATTTATTGCTATGTTGAATTTGACGACGAAGACCCCATGCAGGTCAATATTCGCGGCGTGGGATTCGCCGGAGAACAGCGGGGATGGCAGGCAAGCTTAGGCGGAGGGAGTGCTTTACGATTTTCTGATTTTCACGAGTTCTTTTCGGATAATGCGATCCAAAAAGTGATCCATAACGCCAAGAATCTCCAGGTCGTTCTATTGCGGCAAGGACAGAAACTCCGAGGGCTGGAATGGGATACGATGCTGCTGTCTTATCTGACCCAACCGAACCGAAGCAACCACCAATTTGAAGAGATCGTTTTCGCCCATTTGCAAAAGACCCCCACAAAACTTGCCGCTGATAGAAGCACGGCGACGCGAGAACTATTTTCCCTGCTGCACCCCAAAATTCTGCAAGAGGGGTTGGAACAAGTCTACCAGGAAATCGAGAGGCCACTCTCTGAAGTCCTGGCGGCCATGGAATTCGCGGGGATCCGGATTGATTCCCAGTTGCTTGAAGATCTTTCTGTCGAATTTGAAAAGAAACTCGATACCTTAAGTCAAAAAATTTTTGAATTGGCGGGCACAGATTTCAACATCAACTCTCCCAAGCAGCTTGGTGAAATACTTTTTGAGAAATTAAATCTACCCGCCCCTAAAAAGCTGAAAAAATCCGGCCAGTTTTCCACGTCCGTCGAAGTTCTGGAACAGCTCGCGCAAAACTATGAATTGCCAAGGCTGATCCTCGACTTCCGGCAGATTGCCAAGCTGAAAACCGGCTACGTCGATGCACTGCCACGCCTTGTCAATCCGGTGACTGGCCGCGTCCATACCTCCTTTAACCAGACCGTAGCTGCGACAGGAAGGCTTTCCAGTAGTAATCCCAACCTGCAAAACATCCCCATTCGCTCAGAGATGGGGACGAAAATCCGTTCGGCCTTCATCCCAAGCAACGGGTGTGTACTGCTGGCTGCAGACTATTCACAGATCGAGCTTCGGGTGCTGGCGCATCTTTCCCAGGATAGAGTGCTTCTCGAAGCTTTTCGCAATGGGGAAGATATTCACAGCCGTACGGGCAGTGAGGTCTTTGGAATTCATCCCGGCTTGCAAAGTGCAGAAATGCGGCGTCGGGCGAAGGTCATCAATTTCGGTATTATTTATGGGCAGACTGCATTTGGCTTGGCGAAAGAATTGGAAATCTCCAGCCGCGAGGCTCAGGAATTTATCAATCGCTACTTTGAACACTATCGCGGCGTCAAGGAATACATCGACCAAACCATCACAGAGACCCGACGGACCGGAGTTTCTCGAACGTTGTTTGGGCGTCTTCGTCAAATTTCGGAAATGGACAGCAAGAATCCTAATTTACGTGGCTTTGCCGAACGGACCGCAGTGAATTCTCCCATTCAAGGAACTGCAGCTGATTTGATCAAACTCGCCATGATCCGAATCCACAAGAAGATTGAACGGGATAGGCTGAGATCGAAAATGCTTTTACAGGTTCACGACGAGCTTGTTTTTGATGTGCCGCAGGATGAACTTCAAAATATGGAAGAGCTTGTAAAAACTGAAATGGAATCCGTCCATCCGTTACGGGTGCCGATAGTGGTCAAAATCGGCTGGGGGAAGAATTGGATGGAAACGTGAAAAACAGTAGGCAGAAAGCAGGCGGCAGGAGGTGGAAAAAGTGGATCGTACGGCGGCGTTGGAATTACTTCAGCAATATACCCAGAGTGACAGTCTGATCAAGCATATGCTGGCGGTAGAAGCTTGCATGCGCGCCTATGCAAAGAGATTTGAAGAAAACGTCGAAATGTGGGGAATCGTCGGTCTGTTGCATGACTTTGATTATGAGATGTATCCAAATCCTCCGGATCACCCGCAAAAGGGGGCGGTCATTTTGAAAGAACGGGGATATCCAGACGAAGTCATCTACGCCATCTTGTCCCATGCAGACTGGACGAGTTGTCCGCGAAGAAGCTTGTTGGATAAGACTCTGTTTGCCTGTGATGAGTTGAGCGGGTTCATTACGGCTGTTGCTCTAGTCCGTCCGGACAAGAAAATTCAGGGAATGGAATCACGATCCGTCAGGAAGAAAATGAAGGATAAAGCATTCGCTCGTTCCGTCAGCCGGGAAGATATTATCAAAGGAGCCCAGGAATTGGGGATGGATCTAGACGAACATATCTCGTTCTGCATTGGCGCGCTGGAAGCCTGTTCAGACAAGCTTGGGTTATGAATCCTTTCGAGCTTTCAACCTAAACTTCGACTTGTCTAGGTCGTTGCGACGCAAAGGAACCGAGAGTTCCTTGAGTCAGTGGGCTGTTGCAGAGGCCTAGAGTTTCGGTTAGATTTCCTAATGAGTATTAGCTTCCCTTTGGAGCCTTTCTTATGAATCAGCCGGTCCCCCGCAAAAAAGTCTCCGAGAACTGGGTGAGCTACTGGCCCAAGTCGGAACAGCCTCGTGAACGGCTCATATCTCAAGGGCCGGAAGCCCTGACGGATGCCGAACTCCTTGCTATCTTCCTCAGGGTGGGTGTCAAAGGGCTGAGCGTGTTGGATCTCTCCCGAAAGCTTCTCGACCAATTTAATGGGTTGAGGGGGCTGTTTAAAGCCAGCGAGCAGGAACTACGCAAAGTGAAAGGATTGGGGACTGCTAAGATCGCGACATTAAAAGCCATCGCAACGCTAAATGAGCGCTGCTTGATGGAGAAAGTAACGAGGGAGGACTTTATTGAGTGCTCTGCCGATGTCTTTAAGATTTTGGCTCAGAGATATCGTGATCTTGACCAGGAGATCTTCAGCGTGGTATTCCTCGACACCAAACACCGGGTCATATCCATTGAGGAATTATTTCGCGGTACCATCAATACAGCCAGCGTCTTTCCCAGAGAAATCGTCAAGCGGGCGCTGAACTTGGGGGCTGCCGCGATCATTGCCGTTCATAATCATCCCAGCGGCAATCCGGAGCCCAGCAACGAAGACAAGCGGGTGACAACCGACTTAAAGAGCGCCTGTGCTTTGATGGAGATTGCTTTGTTGGATCACGTGGTGGTGGGAAGTAACAACTATTTCAGTTTTGCCGATCGCGGAATTTTGACGTGAGGAAATCGTCCTGCAAGATGCTAGCTGCCAGATCAGTTCTGGACTCGAATCTCTTCAAGGCTGGCGACGGAGAAATTTTTGTGTCTCTTCCCAATCATATTGAGAGGCCGCTCCGCCCATCCCCATGGTCGAAGCCGCGCCACAGACATTGGCGATGGTGAGAGACTTTCGCAGGTCAAATCCGTTTAGAGTACCAAAAAGGAAGCCTGCATCGAACGAGTCACCCGCTCCGGTCGTATCAACGGTCTTCACCTTAAAAGCAGGAAGTTGAATGGTCTGCCCGTGGCTCTTTGCCACAGCCCCCTTGGGTCCCAGCTTAATCACTACAGTGGGCACCTTTTGAGAAAAGATCTCTAGAGCCCTGTTTAGACTCTTCGCTTTGGCAATATTAATGGCTTCCATCTCGTTCAGGAGCAGAACATCTAAGTACTCCAGACACTTCCAAATACCAGAATTCCACTGATTCTTATTATCGCAATTGGGGTCGAGGGATGTAGTCATTCCGACTTGTTTGGCATCCTGAAACATCTGAGGAAAAGATGGAAGCAGGCCTTCTTGTAAGAAATAAGACGAAATGTGTAAATGGTCATGTTCCCTGAAGATTCGGGATGGAATCTCTTTGTAATAAAGATGTGGGATTGCCCCTGGGTAGGTAATTTGAGCTTTATCATTCCGAAAGTTCAAGGAGACTTTAAGACCTGTCCTCAGTTTAGCATCCCGGATGATTTGGTTGGTTTTGACCTTCTTTGCTTCCAATTCTTCTAAACAGAATTTTCCAAATTCGTCCTTCCCCACTTTGCTAATGAACGTGACAGGAACGCCGAGCTTCGCCAAACCACAAGCTAAAATTGCCGATGAACTTCCCAAGGTCAGGGCCATCTCTTGAGCCGTGATTTCACGCCCAAGGACGGGAAACGTCTGTAATCCGACGCCAATGATGTCGACATTCAGCTCACCAATCACTAATACCTTTTTCTTTTTTTTCAGAATCAATTCTCCGTCCCTCCCGTGCAATTCATATTCTCTCCCCCACTCAACCCAATGAGGTCATTCCCGTCAAAACAAACATCATTGTATATCTTGTTTTCCCCTTATTTGTCAAGGAGTTATTGACTAGTTCTTTGAATGCAAGGAGAGATATCAGGGTCGAGAGATCAAGATACCCCCACTTGAGAATGGGAGATGCGTCTTCTACCAACCGTAGCGAACTTTCGGAAAACCAAGAGACTCAGTGCACGCCTTGCGATGGCCAATCAGGTTGGTTGAGGGGAAGTTATCCAAGGCTATTCGATTATAATGAAAGGCTTTTGCGTCTCTTCTCTTCTGCCTAATTGAAGTCTCCTGCCCCATGAAAAATTTAGACATTTCATGAAAGTCGTACTAAGGTTAGTCGGTTTCTGGGCCCACAAATTAATTTTCAACCGGCTCTCCGACCAGTAGCGTATGGGAGCCTGCCGTTTAAGATCGTAATATATAGATTGGTCCCTTCAAAAAGTGTGTTTCGGCTTGATGGTTGTAGGGGACTAGAAGATGTCTCAACGATAGATTTTGAGTGTGAGGACCAAGGGCACCCTCTACTCACGAAGCTTGTGTTCAGGAGAACCTTTGATGGATCGACAGAGAAGAAAAGATCGTGGTGTGAGCATCCTGGGATTCATTCTTTCCTTTCTCGGGACAGTCTTCCTATTCTATTTTTTGATTACTTACAAACGATGGGAAGGGAAAGCACCTGAAATTCAATTTGATCGCAGTTTTAACTTCCTGGGGCGGAATCCCACTTTAAATTTGCGGATCGAGGATCAGGGCAACGGTTTGAATCATGTTTCAGTAACCCTGAAACAAAAGGACCAGCTGGTGCCTCTCTTCGAAGAGAATTATCCCGGCCCATCTCGCTTTACCATGTGGCGCACAGGAAAGCAGAAGGAACTGACGATTGATTTGGGGAAATTGTTGACGGAGAAGTACAAAGTACAACAAGGTCCTGCCAGTCTTACCATCGTGGCGTCGGACCATTCGTTTCGAAGTTTTTTTGGCGGGAATCGGGCGCAGTTACAGAAGGATTTCGAGTTTGATATCTATCCTCCACGCTTAGAAATATTATCGGGTCAGCATTACATTAACCAGGGTGGATCCGAATGTGTGGTGTATCGCATTTCGCCAGACGCGATCCTCTCCGGAGTTCAGGCAGGCCCCAATTTTTTCCCCGGATTCCCGGTACCAGGAGCCGATACCAATCTGCGTTTTTCTCTCTTTGCCTTTGCCTACTATTTGCCTGACAATGCGCCCCTGAAAGTCATTGCCCGGGACGAGGCAGGCAATGAAGCCGTGGCTACATTCTGGAATAAGATTTTTCCGAAGAAATTCCGTAGCCGCGATATCCAATTGGATGACGGCTTTCTGCAAAAAGTGGTTCCCGAGATTATGTCACATACGCCAGACATCAAAGATCAGGGAGAAACGCTGAAGACTTTCCTGGAAATCAATAACGTACTCCGTAAGCTAAATCACGATCAGATCCGCGCATTTTGCGCGAAGTCGGCACCTCATTTCTTATGGAATGGGGCATTTTTGCAACTCAGCAATTCTCAGGTTGAATCCCTTTTCGCGGATCATCGGGTTTACTTCTATCAGGCGAAGGAAGTAGACCGGCAAGACCATGTTGGTTTCGACCTTTCGGTAACACAACAGTATCCCATCGAGGCTTCCAATGATGGGGTTGTTGTGTACGCAGATTATTTTGGAATTTATGGCAACACCGTCCTGATTGACCATGGCTGTGGCTTGCTTTCTCTTTACGGCCACATGAGTTCAATCGATGTGAAAGCCGGCGATCCAGTTAAGAAGACGCAGGTTATCGGGAAAAGTGGTGCCACCGGCTTGGCAGGAGGAGACCATCTGCATTTTGGGTTGTTCCTGCAAGGTGTCCCTATCAATCCTACGGAATGGTGGGACGCGAAATGGATTAAAGACCATGTGCTGGATCGACTGAAGGATCTCTCTGCGAGCACCCCGAAAAATTAATCTTTGCTTTGATACCCACGAGGAACGCGTCTTCTATGTTCCTAGTGGTTTTACCTTGGCATATTGGGAAATGGATACGATACACACTTATGGAAGAAACGAGAAAATTCATTGAAGCCCTGGGATTCCCTGCACGAGACGCGTATGAACTCCCCAGTTCTCCAAAGCGATTCCCCGACGGGGCTCAATACCGCTTTGAGATCCCCACCGTGGAGGGGCCGCGCTGCTTAAAGGCTGTCATTGAAGAAGCCCAAAAACACCGCTTGATTATTCATCGGGTTAGCCAGGGCAGTGGCATCATGCTGCTGACCGATGACGAAATCATAGAGATGCTGAAAATGGCTAAGGACCAGCAGATGGAAGTCAGCCTCTTTGTGGGTCCGAGAGCGGCCTTCGATATAGGGGCTCTGCCACTGACGCCTGCAGGAAAGATCATCGGCTGGAGCCTTCGTGGGGCGGATCAGCTCGTTTATGCCATCGAAGACATAAAGAGGGGCTGCGATCTTGGGCTTCGGGGAGTTCTCATTGCAGACCTTGGTTTGCTATGGCTGGTGAATGAAATGAAAAAAGCTGGCAAGCTTCCTTCGAACCTGGTGGCAAAAGTATCGGTTCAGTTGAGCGCCAACAATCCCATTTCTGTGAAAATTCTGGAAAATTGCGGGGCGGATACCTTCAATATCTCTTCTGACTTACCATTGCCGCTCCTTGCGTCTGCCCGAAAGGCCGTCTCTCTCCCTCTCGACCTCTATGTGGAAACTCCGGACAACTTTGGAGGATTCATCCGTCATTTCGAGGCTCCGGAAATGATCCGCGTGGTCTCCCCGCTCTATGTCAAGCTGGGGTTAAGAAACGCACCAGATGTTTATCCCTGCGGAACCCACCTGGAGGCGACAGCCATTGCCCTGACTCGCGAGCGTGTTCGCCGCGCCAAAATTGCATCGGACATGATTCAACGTTATTACCCCGAGGCCGTGATGTCAAAGCCAGGCGGTCAAGGGTTAGGAATTCCCGAAATCTAGAAAAACTATGAATTGAAGGTCTTCAGTTGTTGCGGGTCTCTGGTACTTGATGTCATTGGCGGAGGCGGTAGGATTCGAACCCACGGTACCCGTAAAGGTACAACAGTTTTCAAGAGGGAAAACTGACACGCTGCTAGAATGAGCAGTAAAACGCAAGGACTCGCAAGAAGCCTATCAGCCAAGGATTTCAAGCGAGTCCTTTTCCTTTTCATCCTGGCACAAACTCGCAGGAAGTTGTCCCATTTTACAAACCCAACTGCCATCAAAACTGCCACCAGAATTCCGACGCACCCGGGGGCGTACATGCTGATTTTCCCATACCGCAGGTCACCAAGCGTTATGAGTATTTGCTCCGGATCTTTGTAACGTCAGCATACGTTTTGTTTTAGAAGCCTCGGAATTGCCCCGCCTTCAACTCCCAACGATGCACTGCTGCACATAGGCTCCCCCTTGCAGCGCCAATAAAAGTCTGCATCATAGGTTAGTTCAAATTTGTCTTACCATTCTGCATTCAGGTACATAATTTCTCATTCCATTACAACGCCAAGGGAATCAATTCGTTTGTGCCACATGGACTTATCGGGCTCATTTTTTTGGCAGCTTGATTGCAGTAAGTTCACGAACAGCGAGGTTACACGTTCAGAAGGCTGGTCAAAAGAGAGAGAAGATGACTGTCTGAGTTACCTCAAAAATGAAATCCCGGTTGATGAATCTTACACTTACCGGGAAGGAGAGAAGAACAAATGAAGTTCATTCACATGAGCGTTCTTGATCAAACATTGGAAATTCGCAATTGCCGGGCTGGGGCTGCTACTGGCTGGGCTGAGCGTTTATGGCCAGCAGGGAGAGGCGGGCGCCCACCCGTTCTGGGACCGTTCTGACACAGGCGAAATCGTTCACGTCCTGCCAGGCCCGGCGTCGATCCGTTCTCCACGGGACACACAGCCCACCTTTGCCCCTCCGCAATCAGGTGCTTCGGTCTATCCTGCCAGCTATGGGTCGGGAAATCTGCTCTACCACGGTGGAAACGTGATGAAGACACCTGCCTACTACGCGATCTATTGGAACTCGGCGGTGGCGAATTCTACAGCGACTTCCTTGAGCTATCCCACTATCCACGACCAAATCACGGCCTTCATCGGCACGTTCTTCACCGGGACCAGCTATACGGGTGCGACAACGGATGATTACACGATCGTGGACCAGTATAGGGATTCAAGCGGCACTGCGGTCCCTGCTGGCCTTGGACTGCTCGCTACGGTGGTGGACACCAAAGCGACGCAGTCCAACATTAAGGATTCCGCCATCCGATCGTATCTGGCGGGGCTGTTCAATTCCGGGAAGCTGCCTGTAAACGCCAGCGGGATCTACGGCCTCTATCTTCCATCAGGGATGAAGGTGATGTTGAGCGGCGGGACTTCGTGCAGAAGTTTCTGCGGCTATCACAGCCACTTCACTTACAACGGCACCGAGATCAAGTACGCGGTGTTCCCGTATCCGGATTGCTCGGGATGCAAGCTAAGTTCGCTGACGGTAGCCGATATGCTGACGATCATCAGCAGCCACGAAATCCGTGAAGCGGCGACCGATCCAGGGGAGAACAACACGTACGCATGGTACGACACGGCGGGTTACGAAGCCGACGATAAGTGTGCCTGGCACAATCTGTACCAGTTGAGCCGCCCCCCGACCTCTCTCTCTTTGAATTTCTGGGTTCAGCCAGAGTACTCAAATGGCGGGGGCTCATTTCCGGGTCCCGGTTGCGTGGAACCGTAAGCTTGACGCTACAAGTCGAAGGGTGAATTCATGGCCAAGAAGATTGTTCCTGCGGGCGCCTTCGTTAAGATTAAAGCCCTTGCTATCGCCATACAGGCGAAGTAAATTCGTTTGATTGCACGCCTCAATTCCTCCAGAGAGTGGCGCTAGTCTGCTTTCGCCACTCCCACGGCGGCACTGGATCACGATCCGCCCACAACCCACGCTTGGCTTGCCTGGCCACAGATTCCAACGCCTCTAACTCTGTGTCCCTTGGTGCATACTTCCTGAACCACCACGCAAAACTTGCCTCCACAATTGCGTGATTCAGATTTCTTCCCTTCAGCAACGGTTCGCCCGTAGCGGTCCTGGTCTTTGACCTCAACCTTGACTTCTTTCCCGTATGCCAGTGCGGAGACAAATTGTTTGGCTTTGTTGCCGAAGGCTTGCCCCTTTTCGGGCGCGTCAATGCCATAGAGCCTAATTTTCTCACCCTTCCCGTCGTGCATTACTCTAATGGAATCCCCGTCGGATATGCCGAGAACGCGGCCGGAGAAATCGCCTGCGCAAAACTCGGGGCTTGGCAACAGAAACGTAAAGATTGCCAGTGCAGGGCCGATAGGAGACAATCGTTGAAATTTTCTCACGTGGAAATGAGAAACTGGTGATGAAATTTTGGACTGCTCAGTATCGAGACGGTTTTCTCGTCCTGGAGAGTAAATTCACCATCCCGGATGACACCTGGAACCTTGATCCCCAGACCAAAAGGGCTGTGACGATCTGTAACCTTTTCGTCAACCATCAATACAGTATCCCGAGGGTAGCTCGCTTGCTCGAAGAGGATCATAGGAATGTTGTTTTTGCTTTACTCAAAAACGGGATCATCAGAGACCGTAGAGTGCGACAGAGGACACCGCCGCAAAGAATTGAACGCAGGAAAACTGTCGTAACTCCTCGTCTCGGGGATTAGTTGGGTTCAGTCTTGAAATCGTGTTCCCGATTTCGGGTTTGCGGGGAGCATGGGTTGCCGGACCCGGCAAGAAGCGGCGCTTTTTCAAATGGGTTCTTCCTGATATCCTGACTCCGTGACATTTCCATTTCCCATTTCAAACCACGGATTTGGACTGCTCTTGAAATACTCCGTTAATTCCTTGAGCAATCGATCCGAGGTTCGAGGTATGTCTCGATACGGGCCGCTTGAATCCACAATAAACTATTCGTAGCTACCCAAATCTATGATTGTCCAAATTTACGAAGTACAAAATTCAGCTGAAGCAAATAATCTAATGTTGGTCGGTGTAGACCATATAGGCGTGCTTGTAGGTAATGGCGAGTATCCTCGTGAATTTAGTCCTGAACAGGCGAACGAAATCCTGCGAGGCATAACCGCTCCATCCAAAAAAGTAGTGTTATCGCTTTCAAAAAACGTGGAAAATATCACTGAAATAGTGAATAAAACAAACCCCGATA
Organism: uncultured Acidimicrobiia bacterium; assembly: GCA_963810905.1. Lineage (GTDB taxonomy): Bacteria > Acidobacteriota > Terriglobia > Versatilivoradales > Versatilivoraceae > CAWBAT01. The sequence goes on from CAWEPG010000006.1 coordinate 167,800, forward strand.
TTCTGCATTTAGGAACCGCGCCAGAATCACTTTCGCCAGCTGATGTTCAATCCCTCAAGAAGCAATTTCCAGTGCTCAAAATTATGCGTAGTATTCCAGTAAAAGACGAGGGAAGCGTAGAATTGGCGAAGCAATACGATGGCGTTGCTGATTACCTTCTTCTTGATACGCAAAAAATGGGCGATACTCAAGTGGGAGCAACAGGAGAAACTCACGATTGGGGGATAAGTAAAAAGCTTGTTGAGTTGGTCAAAATTCCGGTGATACTCGCAGGCGGGCTGGGTGTTGATAATGTGGCGGGAGCGATACAGAGAGTTCATCCACACGGAGTAGATTCAAAAACCAAAACCGATAGGACAGGTAGCCACGAGAAAGATATCGATAGGGTCAGGAAATTTGTAGAGATAGCAAAATCAGCTCTTGGGTAACCTGGTTCTAATTAGCTCGGATGTAGTCTACTTCAAGGTACGCGCAACTTGACGTCGTTGGAGTGAGGTTTGGATGGTTTGCGGCTGACCTCCGGACTCATCGGGCACACGTTACCTCTTGCCAAACAAGGAAGGAGCGAGATCGTAAGAGGCGATGGTTGACTGACCGTAGCAGGTGGCGTCCGAGTCGGAAAAGATTCCGGATAACTCCATCCACAGACCAGAATCGTTGTGCTTGAGCGGCGGATTTGAATCCTCGCATTTGTCACTCACGCTGTCGGATCGGCTCATGAGAGACTTCAGCCCGACTGTAGACCCAGCGTTCGGTGTCGTGCACGACAGAAGGTATGATATTTCGCAGCGCTGCCTCATAGCTTCTCAGCTTGTCGGTGACCGGTCGCCGGGGCTCCCTTTCCTGACCTTTCAGTAGTTTACGAAAGAATCGTTCAGCCGCACGCTGATCACGATGGGGTTGGACGAGAATATCGATCAGTTGACCATCCTGATCGACAGCCCGCCACAAATACTCTCGTTGACCTTGGATCGTCACGAACAGTTCGTCCAGGTGCCAGGTGTCGCCCAGGCGACCCTATCGTCGCCTGAGCATCCGGAGCGTATTCGATACCAAACTTCCGACACCACTGTCGGATGGTTTCGTAGCTGACTGTGATGCCTCGCTTTGCTAGAAGATCTTCCACGTCTCTGAAGCTTAGGCAAAATCGGTGGTAAAGCCAAACGGCATGGCTGATAATTTCAGATGGGAATCGGTATCCGTGATAAGTGGGCGCGTTGGTTTTCATCTACTCAGTCTGCGCGGATCTTCTCAACTTGAAAATACCTTCACAAATCATCCCTCCCAGTCTAAGAATTCTTCGCCTTTTTGGCGGGGAGGTTCGCTATGCAAAAAGATAAGAGTCTATCGTTTATGAAACGCATCAGTATCTCGATTTTGATTCTATGGACGTGTTTAACGTCAGTTGTGTGGACGGAACAACAGAAGGCAGGTAAACCACTAGCTGGCTATACCGCAATCCAAGTCGAACCTTTTACCGTTGAGAAGAGCCAGCTCACAAAAGACTTTCCGGCAGGAGAGGAAACTAATCTGCAGCGCATTGTGATAACCACTCTGCTACTGAGAGGCATTTTTGAAAGAGTAGGTGATGGGATCCAGAACTTCCCGGGAAAGCCATATGCGTCAGAGCCTTCCGCAAAAGAGGAGCGACACGAGGTAATTCTCTCCAGCACAGTCATCGGTTTCGACAAAGGGAACAGCGGTTCCCAGTTTATGACATGGCCTTTGCCCATCGGCGTTAGCAAGGCTAAGGCTCGTTTCGTGTTTCGAGATGCCACGAACAACCAGGAGTTGTTCCGTTTCGTAAAAGAAGCAAAGTTCCAAGGTGTTACGAGTTCTAGGTTCGCCACAAAAGAACAGCAGATGTCTCACCTCAAAATCGGATTGGTGGATGGTCTGGTCAAAGAGATTAAACGCAATCGTTAGCCTAGGGTGCCACAAAATGAGAAAAGACAAGATGGTGCCTTTGGCAGAACTGATTTCCGTGATGAATCACCCTGACTGCCCAGGCGAACTTTACAACGCATTGAGTGACGCCATTCTCGATCTTGACAGCGGGCAAGGTGAGAAAGTTACGGCAGCGTGGATTCAATTCAAGTTGGATCGGTACAAAGAGGCCGAGGAAAAGGGGTATTGATGGACCCAACCTGGCACATCACTGTTGACGTTCCAACGGACGAGTGGGGAACAGAGCAGGGGCTAAGACCCCTTTGCGGCGCCCTAAGCCAGAAAATTGTTCGATTCCAGTTTTTTTTGAGAGTTTTTCAAAGGCGAATATGCTGAAAGAATCAATTATTTGTGAAAAGTGTCTGGAAATATGGAGGCAGAAGGAGAATTGAACTTTTGGAAGTCCCGAAGGGGTGAATGATGGATTGTCTCTACAAGCGCAGCCATATCAAAAACTACTTGTGCGGCGGCAATTAGTCGTTCTCCACCAGCTTTCCCCTAGCGAGATTTTTGAAGCGATCAACAAAGAACATGAGCTGTCAAATGCAAACCTACAAGTCAATCCGAGCCCCTTGTTAGGGACCGCCTCACCCAAGCCTACCAAAACCACGCCCAAGGCGGAAACCTAGGCCAAGTCCCAACCTCCGAAGAAGCCATCCCCAAAGAAGTAGAATTCTCCTCCCCGATTGGAGAACGAGGTCCTCCCAGCTTATCAACTTTTGTAGGCGATCTCGCTGGTCTCCCAAATCCACCGTTTAGCATTCGTACATTTCTTGGCAAGAAGTAGCGTTTATTGCCAGAGGCTATACCTTTTCTTATGAGCAGTGCCCTCTCCCCAGGGGCTTCATCCAAGCGACAACTTGCCATGAAAGTCCTGGGCGTACTTTAGAAAGCGTTTGACCAAGTGACCTGCTTGGAGTCTTGGTGTCGTGCTAAGCCGTAAGCCTCCAGTGAACCAATCTTCCGTTCGAGCGGTGGCCTGGGGGGCACTCCGCGCAGCCGCTCTTGGCAAAGACTCTATTTTACTTTACGGTTACGGGCCGGGGAGGGGTCACGGGCACCATTGGCCGAGTGCACGAGTTCCACCATTGGCCCTTCTTTTTCACCATGACGCTGGTGACAATCCCCTTCAATGTCATTTCGCCGCTAGGCACATGCGCGCCTGGAATCTCGTAGTTTGAGGTAAAAACTGCAACATCAGGGGTCAAGAAGTGGATCGTTCCTTCACTGAAAGTGATGTGGGTGCCTTTGAAAATCGTCGCGTGCTCATCAGCGAACAATTTCTCAATCTGTTCCCGACCGTTGGCTCTTTGGCCGGTCGGATTGATGATGTCGCCATCGACGGCATAGTGTGAAGCCATGGATTTTGCGTCATCCTTTCCCCATGCCTCAGCAAAGTCGGAAAAGACTTTTCTTATGGCCGCCTCGTCCGAGGCCTGAGACTTCGCGACAACGCCTGCAGGGAATGCCAAGAGAATCAGAATACTGGCAAGAAGGATTTTTTTCATCATGCCTCCTTTCTTCGGATTTCCGTTCCAAATGAGCTAATTGGCAAAGACTACTCTAGCACAGGACATCATGTCAACCGGGTGAACCAGTTAAACGATAATTTCTGATTTCAAGTCTACCTCGGGGTGGTCGGTCGGTCTCCACATTCCCGCCTTTCCGCTCATCTTGAGTTTGTGTTACCGCGAATAGAATGGCTCTCGTTCAGTCGGCGTTGTTGGCAAATCCATCGAATAGATACCATACTCTCTGTTGCTTCCCTAAACGCTTCCAGCTAGGCTTGCCATCTTAGCATCCCCTTTCCCACCGCTCATTCCACACCTCCACTAGCGACCAATACCTCCTGTACGACACACATGTTGTGCCTATCTGTGAGCTAGTATTACTAGTAACCGGGTGTAACGAAAGATGGGGTCACCAGACGGTTACACTGAGGCGGCATTTCTCAGCTTCGAATCCTTAAATTAGTTCTTTCCAAATTCTGCACAATCTTGCAAGGACTCGCACTAAGCCTATCAGCCAAGGGTTTCAAGCGAGTCCCTTTCCTTTTCATCCTTGCCCCAACTCTCAGGAAGTTGCCCCATTTCACCAACACAACTGCCACCAGAATTCCGAGTGGCACCCGGGCATATATGGTGATTTGGGCCTCTCGGGTGGCGGTTAAGGCCGTCAAATCCTACCTCCTTCAGGCAGATTTGAGGAGCCACAATCCCCCCATGTCGCTGGACAAATATTAATCCAGCCTCTGATCCATCCGGTAGGCTTCTCCGTCTAAAAAGAAGCGATCCCAATAGAAATAGGCTATCGCTCCCCGCATGCGGAACGAGGCCCTCCTAGTCTTTCCATCCTCAGGGACGATTATCCTGGCCTGCCAAATCCTCCGTTGAGCATGAAAAGCCTTCTCGATAAGAAGTAGCGGTAGTTCGACACTGATCAAGGAAGGAGATTCGAGTTTAAGGACGTAGAAGAGCGGATATGCTGAAAGGAGCTAATCCCGACAGGCTTCATGACTTCAATCCGCTCTCTACGTTTCAGGCAGAGAGCAGAACATATTAAGAAGCGCGCCGTTGGGCAATGAAGCGAGCTTCACAAATTAAAGTCCACTCTCTGCTTACTTACTATCAAACAGTTTTTCAAATTTAGATGCTCAATCTTGCTCAAAGACAGAACCTTGTGGTCCCGCCACTTGAGACCGAGATGGTGCCTCAGCACAAGTATGGCCTCGGGTAAAATGATGGTTAGCGGAATCTTGAAAAGTGATACAGTTACTCTTTCCCTTATAAGAGTGAAACCTGTGAAAACCTACCGTCTCTATTTAGATTGGTAAAATAAGTTCCGCCCAACACCAATTTCAGCGGAGGATGGCCAACAGAGGTTATTCTGGAATACCACTTCAAGGTTGTTTGATCCTCCTGTCTCCAAGGAAGCCAAGTCGCATCCACGGTTCGCAGTTACCTTTTCAATCTGCTGTAAGCGCGGTCGATCGGAGTTGAGATGCAACCGTGAGCGGTCCTAAGCCATTCATTTATATATCCCCTCCCCTCTCAATCCCTCAACTTACACTTAGCTTTCAAGGTTGAAGTTCTTGCTGATATTAAAAGGATTAATTGGCTTTTGACCCTTGAAAGCCATTTGAATCCTCATGCTAATCCCACCTGGGCCCGGCCACCTAAGGGTCAATAATGAACAGAAAATCTGCTCAATCCTAAATATGATATTGGTTGAAGTTCGTTCACCTATTCGCACCCGGAGAGGATTTCGGGGAAAGAACTCAATCTTCCGTCTCTTTGTATCCTCATGGTTCAGAACGAGCATAACGAGGAGGTTTCCCATGATCGCCATTGCAGGTATTTTCCTCAAGTTGCAGGACGTCCAACGTGCGGTTGATACTCTCATCTCAATGGGGATTCAACGGTACCAAATTAATCTTCTAACCCCTAATTCTGATGAAGTCGAGCTCCAAAAAGTACCGACCAGTGATACCGAAGCTTCTGGCGCTGGCAAAGCATTTGGTGGCTTCGTAGGGGGCGCCTTGGGTGCGGCTGGCGGAATGCAACTGGGGGCCACAGCAGCCAGCCTTATTATTCCAGGGGTAGGACCGATCCTGGCAATCGGAACGCTCGCTGCTGTCTTCGTTGATGCAGGGGGGGCAATAGGCGGAGCAGCCGTCGGGGAATATATGGAAGAGTCGCTCAATGAGGGTTTACCCAAAGATGAGCTTATCCTCTATCAGGACGCCTTGAGACAAGGGTGGTCCGCCCTCATTGTCCTTGCTAAGGATATCGAAGAGGCAGAGATGGTCAAGAAGGCTTTGGACGAAGCCGGGGGAGAAAGCTTGGATGCGGCTCGTGAGAATTGGTGGAAAGCCTTGTGCGAGGCTGAAGAATTAGAGAATGCGCCTCTAGCAGAAGTAAGCAACGGATACAGGCGGGGCTGAGCGCAGCCAGCGTGACCCTTAAAGAAAATCACTCCTAAAATCAGGTATGGTTTCAGTACTGTTCTCTAGGCTATTCTCAGAGTCGCTTTCGGACTCATAAGTGGTTTCCGTCGTTCGCTTCCATCCAGCGGTTTCGTCTGACCCGTTCTGCGATCTTTGATGATGCCCTTAGTAATTAACACAAGGATAACATTTCTACGGTTCTCATCGAGCACGCGGACAATCTCTGAGATATTGAGATGATGATTGACGAACAGGTTACAGATCGTCACAGCCCTTTTGCTCTTAGGATCAAGGTAGGAGGTGTCTTCTGGCAGGATGAATCTGCCCTCCCGAATCTGAAAATCATCCCGATCCTGAAATATTGAATAATTCATCGAAATTCTTCCTCTCACGTTAAGGATATTTAGATTTGGAATTGTATGGTGGTTTTGTTGCTACCCATTGACCGTACACTTTTTCGTTCTTGGTGGAGGTTGAACATGCCGTCACAAGCGAACCTATTCAAGCCCGAAATTATCTGAACGAAGGTCCTATAATTCTGTGCAATATTGAACAATTGTTTGGATTAATATGATCTTAGCTGTCGGAGATTTGGCAGTAATCCAAGCTGCAGTGATTTGGTTGGGGGAGTGGCTGGACGGAGAAGACACTTAATGAGAGTTGCTGAGCTAATTATTGCTAGTGTGCTACTGTCCTGTGTTTCAGCTGCCGCCAGTGATTTCAGCGGTCGGGTCGATGGAGTATCTGACGGCGACACCATTACGGTAATGCACAACGGGCATGGAGAGAAGATCAGGCTCTACGGCATTGACGCACCAGAGAAAGGGCAAGCCTTCGGCAACAAATCCAAACAATTTGTTTCCTCACTGGCATTCGGGAAAGTGGTTGAAGTCAAACCCAAAGACCAGGACCGCAATGGGCGGACAAAATCTTGGTCTTGCGCATTGACTTTGTTGGCGCCTCTAGCGAATTGGATGATTAAGATGAGCTAATTATCGGTATCCGGTGGGAGAGCATTACAATTGTAAATTGAGCAAAGTGCGAGATTAGAGAGGATGGATAGGATATTGCTATGGACAGGTGGGCAAGATTCTCATCCTTTCCAAATCAATAAAAATCAAAGGCTACGAGGTTTTTAGTTTAGACAATCGTCAACCTAGCTTTACGCTCAATTTATCTAGCGAATTTCCATATGATACTTTTTGGCTTGGGCATTTTGAAATTTTACTGCGATTCTAAAGACACTCGGCACTTCTCCTGGTTCTATCCTGATGACGATAGCAGCGGTATGATAGACCGGATGTGATGACCCACCTTTCCGCATAGTCTGGGGCAACGGTAGCGACAGTTGCAGACTCATACCCTTGCTCAAGGGCTGTTTGAGCAAAAATAGAACCCCACTTGAACTCACATTGATAGAGTGCGTGATCTCTTCGAAATTCACCTCTTGCGCATTAATCCCGCGAACCTTCACGGGAAGATTGACGGGAACTCGACGTGACCTGCGTTTTTCTTTTAACTCGGTGAGACATGGTTCTTCGTCCAGCTCTAGGGTGCATTGAAGTGACTCTTCGATCAATATCTGCAGTCTTCCCGACTACATGAAGAGCCGGAATTTCAAGCCATGATGATCGAGGCCTTGCTCTTAGAGGAGGGAAACCTGGAACTTGCCGACAAGTTGATCCGCGAAACCTTCCCTAGAAATCCTCTCATTTATCCGTTGGCATTGAAACTATTGAAGGAATGGGTAGCCAGAGAGCAGCTCCAACCCTGCTTGGGTCTGGTCGAAGCGTTGTTTGGGATGTCCCTTCATCATCAGGACGAATCGGCTCTGCAAGCCATACTGGTATCGATGCTGCAGTTGGATCCATCGAATCTCCAGCTTCTGAAGACTTTAGCGACTTTACTCATCCGCACCAACAACCGGCAGGAATTGGAAAAGCATTTGAAGCAGTTGGTCACCTTGCAGCTGCAACAGAAAGACTGGCGGGAGGCCAGGGATGGGCTCAACAAAATGGTGGTCTATGGTCAGAGCAGCTTTTATCTCGACCTCTTGAATCTATTGAATGAAGCGATGATGGAAGGCGGCACGGAGGGGCTGCATCAAGTCAGCCAAAGGCTGATTGAAGCCTTACAACAAGGAGTTTTGGAACCAATTTCTAACGGTTCCGCGCAGCCTAGGGCTCTAGGTGTTGACAACCTGGATCTAGGTGTCGAAGCAGAAAAGGTCATGGAGATCAGCAGAACAGCCGCCGTCAGTCAGTCGACGATTGAAGAGGAGATTGTACTCGAAGACTAGTTTCTTGGATACAGGGACTCTCCAGACTCATTATATTGGCTTGAGGCATAACTTTTATAGGTCTAAAACTGGGTCGATCCATATTGGCTCCTTGGGCAAATCCAATTGCTAGGAAGTAAAAATCATCATGAGCAGCAAGAATATTCCGTCAGACCTCAATCGTTGGTGGGGTTGTGAGCGGCCGTGGTATTGCTCGCTTATCTCTGCTTCTGGTGGAGCTTATGAAGAGAAGATCATCAAGGGGCGATCCTACAAGATGAAGACCCAGTTGAAATCTAAGAAGGTCATTCCGGATGCGACGTATGACAAGATTGCTAGGAGGATCATTGCCAAGTAGAAATCATGGCACGGACAGGGCGATCCTTTAAGGAAAGAGGTTTCTTAATCCTGAAATTCGATGTCGCCTTTCAGTATTCTCGTTCTAATTGGTAAACAGATATCCTGCGTTCAATTCCGTGGGGTGTCATCAATTCTCGCACTCTGCGGTCTCTGATGATGCCCTGTTTAAGTAATACACGGATAACGTCTCTGCGGTTCTCATTGAGCGCACGGGCTATATCCGAGATGCCGTATTCATGGTTGGCGAAAAGGTTACAGATTGTCACAGTCGTTTTAGTCTGGGGATCAAGTTTCCAGGGATCGGCTGGCAAGGTGAACTCGCCTACAAGGACATGGAAGCCATCTCGGTCCTGACATATTGATTGTCTCATCGGATGTTCCTCCTCTCCCGTGAAGAACATGAGAATAATCTGCAATTGTCGGTTGGTTTTACGGGAGATACTCTTTCTTATCGGACCTGCGCTGGCAATCTTTACGTTTCTGTTGCTAAGCCCCGAGATTGGCGCAGGGATTTCTCCGGCCGCGTTCTCGGCATCTCCGACGGGGATGCCATTAGAGTAATGCACGACTGGAAGGGTGAGAAAATTAGACTCTATGGCATTGACGCCCCGGAAAAAGGGCAAGCAATCGGCAACAGGGCCAAACAATTTATTTCCTCACTGGCATTCGGGAAAGAGGTGAAGGCCGAAGCTAAAGGTCAAGACCATTACGGGCGCACAGTTGCTGACGTGATCTTGCCAGACGGAAGAAGTCTGAATCGAGAGATTGTGAAGGCTGGATTTGCCTGGTGATTCAGGAAGTATGCGCCGAAGCACACAGAGTTACAGAGACTGGAATCTGAGGCTCGGGCGGCTAAACGAGGATTGTGGGCTGATCGGGGCTTGGAGGTCAAACTATTCGATTCGCGCTTCTGACGCATCGGAGACCTTGTTGGTCTGTATGAAGTCCTCAATCAACTTGCACGCCGCGGTTAGCGGGTCCATGTTTTTTGCGCGATCGGCGATTTCCCTGAACCGGTTTCGGACAGCCGCCGAGCTAATCAGTTGGCGTAGTTTTTCGGCTACGGCGCCCGGGCGCCAGGCGTGCGGAGCCAGATATTCAGCCACTCCGAGACGCTGAAGCCTTGAAGCGTTATCCGGACGGTCGGCGCCCAGTGCCAACACTAATTGCGGTGTCCCCGCGGCGATCGCACAACTCAATGTGTCTCTTCCTCCATGATGAATGACCACTGCCATATGTGGCATCAGCTTGCCGAATGGCAGACAGCTGAATCGCTTAACCGAATTGGGTAGTGATTCTGGAACCTGTTTGTCATGTCGAATGACTAGAATCCCCCGCCGGTTCAACCGCTCGCATGCAGCGGCGCACACGGTGGCGAATTCGACTCCCAAGTACGTGCCGGTGCCAGGAGTAATAAGGATCGGGGGCTCGCCGCCATCCAGAATCGCCTGCACTTCACCAGGGACATCGTCTGTTTCCTCTTCGTTGTCGACCACAAAACCGACCGGAACCACCCCTGCTGGCCAGGTTGAATCGGGCATGGCAAACCAGTCGGGCCATAGGGCGATGCTAGGCTTCCCATACTCCAGCCACGAGCACCAATTATCCACAGGTGGGAGACCAAGCTCTACTTTAAGCCGGTTGGTATCGGCGCCAAGAATTCCGCTAAACAACTCGGCGCGCATCTCACCGGTCGTGATCTGGCTGGCGCGAGGAACACCCAGAGCACTGGAATTCCCAGCTTCTCGCCGGCTATTCGGGCAACCGTATCGAACAAGTCCCTGGTAACCAAGACATCGTCATCGGAAAGGCAGCGCTGCCTGATCAGCTCGTAGTCCCGGACGACTCTGGGCAATGAATGCCGGCGGATGAATTTGGGAATGCCTGGCGGGGTGTTTAGGAGCGGTCCGTCCTCAATGAACCTTGTATACTCCTCGGGAGTGTCCAAGGCCGCGAAATCGAGGCCGGCCTGCGCGGCCATATTTCCGTAGCTGCAATGGCTGAGCAGGGTGACGCTGTGACCGCGCAATTTCAGTCTGCCGCCGATGCGCAGAAACGGCAGCACATCCCATCACCGTCTGTCCCCACCGATCTAAGGAGAATATTTCCCAAGATCCCGGCTCCTCTTTGGCAACTCGCGACAGCTCAGGTCGAATCTCATGCATTGCCTATCCACTCGACGTGCCTTGGTCTCGCATGCGATCGGTCTCCACTGCGAGCAGGGTCGCTGCTGTCATCTTGTTAGAGCGTGCTTCCCATTCAATATTCTGTTTCGATCTCTGCCACGGGTGGTCTTCTCTTGTTATAATTGGAGCAGGTCTTCACTATCCCTGAGAGTCCGAGGCACCACATGGCGGGACGAGAACTGGTCTATGAGCCGGATTTCCCTGATAAGAAGACTATTCAGTCTGCCTGCAAACAGCTTTTTGGAGAGGAGAAAGGCAAGGTTCGGCGCTTTCCCCGATCAGGATTGCGCTATGTGAGTCTCTCAGGTGGCACGACTCTAATCGAGCAGAATCCATCAAAACAGAGCCGCTGGGCTCAACAGGCTCGCCAAGGACATCAGATCGCCTGGCTCATGAAAGAAGGCCGCTATTTAGCCCGTGTCTTTGATGGAGAAGTCACTCTGCTTGTCCCCCAGTCTGACGACGTTTTCTAATAAGACAAAGGGTATTCCGAATGGAAAGATGGAATAAACTTCGACAAGTTTTGCCTCTAATCCTGATGATCTGTGCAGGACTATTTTTCGTCGGGGCACTTCTGCCCACCTTGCTCGGCCAAGGGTCTTTTGGAATAGTCTATGCCCTGATGGGGGCCGTGGTGGCCCTCCTGACCAAAAAGATTGCTGACCGTCATCGAGCCCAAAGAGAACTGATGAACCTGAATGCGGACCTTGAACAGAGAGTAAAAGAACGTACTGCACAACTGCATGAAGCCAACAAAGAGCTCGAGGCCTTCAGCTACACGGTTGCGCATGACTTGCGTGGCCCACTTCAACAGATAAGCGGATTCACTGAGTTGCTGCAAATGCGTGTGGCCAAACCCTTAGATGCGGAAGTTGCTCGGAATCTGGATTTCATTAAGAACTCTGTCTGGCGGATGAGCAGTCTTATTGACGCCCTTTTAAACTTTTCCAAAGCAGAGCGTGTTGATTTGGTAAAGAGCATGGTCAGTGTGGAACAACTTGTCAAGGAAGTTTGTCAAGAGTTGCTGAATCAAACGGAAGGAACAGACATCAAATGGAAGCTTGGAGCATTGCCAGAGGTCTATGCTGACCAGTCCATGCTACGGCTTGCGATTGTGAACCTCCTATCTAATGCAATCAAATTCAGCCGTGGGCGGGCCGGGGCAGAAATCGAGATTGGGTCCACAATTCAAGAAAATGAGGTCGTGGTCTTTATTCGGGATAATGGCGTGGGATTCGACATGATGCAAGCCGACAAACTCTTTGGTGTATTCCAACGGCTGCACACGAGCCACGAGTTTGAGGGCACCGGTATTGGGCTCGCCAGTGTCCAAAGAATCATCCACCGGCATGGCGGCCGAATTTGGGCTGAGGGTAGCGTCGGCGGAGGTGCTACCTTTTGGTTTTCGCTTCCAAGAGCCATGGAGCCAGAGAGTCAGGAGCGAGCCAAACCAAAGGTTGCGCGTTGAGAATGACGAGGACTCGGCTCACTTTCAAGGGCGTTGGCATACAATTTCAATCGGCGGCCTGTTGTAATATGCCGCTGTGCTCTGTGGATTGAATATTCGGGTCGACAAGAAGAAGTCTGAGATTGCGTCGGATGCCTTGAGAGACGGATCAAGTAGTTCGCCACGTTGATTGAGAGATTCAATGAGATGCTGAGCTCTGAGCTGCGACGCTACTTAGAGGAAGGGTCCCCCAAGACAAGCAAGGACAATGGACACCAGCGATGGGGAGCGAAGAAAGCAATTGCCTAAGGGGTGGGAAGGTTACCTAGCCAATGCGAAAATCCAGAATTTCACTTGGCACGATTTGAGACATACCTTTGCATCACGCTTGGTCATGAAGGGAGTGCCGTTGTATACCGTTCAAGGTCTTCTAGGTCATAGCTCGGCAGAGATGACAAAACGCTATGTTCACCTGGCACGTGAGTACATGGCGAACTCAGTCGATTTGTTATGTCAAGGAATTGAACTGCCATCAGAACTGCCACTAGCCAATATTTCCGCTTGAAAAGACTTCCAGTTTCTTGCCAAGAATTCTACGGTTAAATGTTTGAAATAATTGGCGGAGGCGGTAGGATTCGAACCCACGGTACCCGTAAAGGTACAACGGTTTTCAAGACCGCCGCAATCGACCACTCTGCCACGCCTCCGCAGGGGGGGAACTCAGAGGGCGGCACGATTATCACTCATACCTCATTGAGAATTCAAGCAGATCCCCTTTACGGATTCCAGTGGCTTCTTTTTATAACCTAGTTGTAGCATCCGTGACCCATGCGTATAATGCTCAACTCAAGGATGGTTTGTTAGGTACAACTGTGTCGCTTCTGTCGCGAAGAACATTTCTAGTCACCACAACGGCTGCGGGAATGGTTTCCAATCTACCCGGCATTCAGGCTCTTGGTGTTGAACCCGATGGACCGGCTGGAGACTCCACGCAGGGCGGGCAGGATCTCAAAGCAGCCGGTTTACACCCATTCGTCATTTCCAGTAGCAATGGTATCCTTGCCGTTGAGAAGGCCATGGCGATTCTGAAGTCTGGCGGAAGCACACTGGATGCGGTTATTGAAGGAGTCACTCTTGTTGAAGACGATCCCGAAGACAATAGCGTTGGATATGGAGGCCTGCCCAATGCAGAGGGTGAAGTCGAGTTGGATGCTTCCGTCATGTACGGCCCGACCGGTGGAGCCGGCGCGGTGGCCGCTCTGAAATCTATTCGTAATCCGGCCAAGATTGCCAGGCTGGTGATGGAAAGGACTAGCCGAGTCTTTCTGGTTGGCGAAGGCGCCCTGAAGTTTGCTCTGGCTCACGGTTTCGCGCAGGAGAATTTGCTCACAGAGAAATCACGTCTTGCCTGGCTTCAGTGGAAAGAAGAATTGAGCAATACTGATGATTGGGTCGCCCCTCCGTCTAAACCCAAGAATGAAGAATCGGCGCGGAGTCACGGGACCATCAATTGTCTTGCGGTAGACCGAAATGGTGACCTCTCAGGAGTGACGACAACCAGTGGGTTGGCCTTTAAAATGCCGGGACGAGTGGGTGACTCTCCCATCATCGGGGCCGGACTTTATGTTGACAACCAGGTAGGGGCAGCCGGCTCGACAGGCAACGGCGAAGCTAATATCCGGGTGGTTGGCGCTCATACCGTGGTGGAACTCATGCGCCAGGGGAAAACTCCAGAACAAGCATGTTTAGACACACTGCAGCGGGTCGCTTATTTGTTTAAAGGGGTTCCGCCAAACCTAAGTTACTATGCGTTGAGCAAGAAAGGCGAATTCGGAGCGGCTTCGATCTACAAAGGGGGAACCTATTGTTTTCATGATGGCCACAAAGCCTATCGTAGAGAAACGGCCTGGCTCTTTGAGAAGGAAAGGAAGGGTTGATGTGGATGCAAAGCCTCTTTTAACAATGTTCGTCTTTTTCAATTTCTAACCAACGAAGATGGGAGTTAGACTAGAAGCGAGTCCGTCGCTGGAGGATGGGTCAGTTAACAGAAGCTTGTGGAAATTAAATTATGGGGAACTTCCTTCGTTTCAGATTTTTTTGACTTCATGATATGGTTCTCTTCAAGCAAACTTGATGAGTCATCGGGTTTGTGGGCCAAACCGCCGGGCTGAACTTTTTCCAGAGGTTCTATGGACGAGAAACGAAAAGTGATTCTCAGAAAACTGAATGGGGAAGTCCTGAAAGGGTATATTGAAGGCACACCCGATCTGCTTACGGCGGATCAACTCACGATACAATCTTTGACGGAACAAAAAATACAAATCTCTAAGCAGGATGTCAAAGCGCTCTTCTTCGTCCGGAAATTTTCCGGAGACAAGGAGTATTCAGAGGTCAAGTTCTTTGAGAGCCAGCCAAAGATCGACGGGCTCTGGGTCCGTTTGCATTTCCTGGATAGCGAATCCATCGAGGGCATCGTCGCAAATACGATCAAGTTTCTTGTTGAAGATGGGTTTTACTTAAAGCCACCCGACCCAAACAGCAACAATCGACTCATGTTTGTGGTGAAATCCGCCTTAGTGGATTTTACAGTCTTGGGAGTCCAATACTCCAAAGGGGACATCGCACAATATTACGACCGGTATCTCAATTCGAAAGACCCTGACGGTAAAGCCAAGACTTAAGAGGAAGACGACCGCATCCCCTCTCTTGGATTCATTTTGTGTAGTGCCGAATGCCACTCTATTCGTTATCCATACTCATTGGAGAATAGCACTGATTTCCTCCAATGAAATCTAAACGCACTCCTAAAGACTACGAATCTGCTGACAAGTCCCACTTGTGGCATCCCTTCACTCAAATGAGGGAATGGCAGAATGCCCCTCAGCTCGTGATTGAACGAGGTAAAGGCGTTTATCTGTACGACGTCCAAGGAAAGAAGTATTTGGATGGCGTTTCGTCATTGTGGGCTAATATTCACGGCCATAGTCATCCCACCTTGGTTCAAGCAGTTCGAAAACAAGTCAGCCGATTGGATCACAGCACGTTTCTTGGACTGACCAACATTCCTGCCGTCGAACTGGCAGAAGCACTTTTGCGAATCGCACCAACGAATCTTTCCAGAGTATTTTATTCGGATGATGGCTCAACGGCAGTGGAAGTGGCGCTGAAGATGTCGTTCCAATATTGGAGGCAAAGAGGAAAGGCCCATTCGCGAAAACGGACCTATATCTCCTTTACCAATGCCTACCATGGAGACACGCTTGGCTCGGTGAGTTTGGGCGGAGTTGAGCTATTCCACAAGATGTTCAAGCCCTTGCTATTTCATTCGATCAAATCCTTTTACCCGACTTGCTATCGTTGCCCCTTTGGGAAGGAAGTACATTCGTGCGACATTTTTTGTTTCAAGGATTTTAGAGAAGCCCTGCAAGTTCATCACGAAAAAGTCTGTGCGGTCGTCGTGGAACCCGCCATTCAAGGGGCTGCCGGAATGCTGACCATGCCGCCGGGGTTTTTGAAACAGATTGAAGAAGAATGCCGGAAATACCAGGTTCATCTGATTCTGGATGAAGTGGCAACAGGCTTTGGGCGGACTGGGACGATGTTTGCGTGCGAGCGGGAAAAAGTCCGTCCGGATTTTCTGGCCCTCGCCAAAGGGCTCAGTGGAGGCATCTTGCCGATAGCTGCGACGTTGACTACCGAGGAGATTTTCAATGGCTTCCTTGGAGAGTATTCGGAGTTTAAATCCTTCTTTCACGGCCATACCTATACCGGTAACCCGGTGGCGTGCGCCGCAGCACTCGCCAACCTTCGGATATTTCGCGAGGAGAGAACATTACGTCGCCTCCAACCTAAAATCCGACATCTTTCAAATCGGCTCAAAGGATTTGAGGCGCTTGCTCATGTGGGAGATATTCGGCAAACCGGTTTCATCGTTGGGATTGAGCTGGTGCGAGACAAAAAGCAGCGTACTCCCTATCCCTCAAATGCGCGTGTTGGCCATCAAGTGATCTTGGAGGCCCGCCGAAGGGGTGTCATACTCCGTCCACTCGGGGATGTGATCGTCATCATGCCACCACTCAGCATCACGAAGGAACAGCTGAGTGAATTACTCGATGTCACATACGAGAGCATCCGGGTCGTGACAGGTTGATGCGAGTTGGAGCGAGTCCTCAGTTGCCGAAGATCGTGTTGCAGCCGGCCCTGCTGGGGCTGGACTTGGTCAGCGTTCCAGGTTACAGCAATTACAGCGAATTTCTGCAACTTAGCGCTAGGGAAATACAAAAAGTAGCTGGCAGTACAATCAGTCCAAGATCGAAAGTCGGAAATCGAAAGTCAAGAATTGTAGGTCCTTTATCCGTAGAAAAATGAAAGAAGGGACTTCGCACCCAGAGAGACGCAATTGCATTAAAGATAAGGAAGCCGCATGCGAATGAGACCGTCAAGCTACTGGATCTATTTAGGAATACTCTGCCTCTTATTGGGTGGATTCAGGATTGACCTTGCTGGAGCTGAGCGTCCTCCCATTCTGAGAATTGCTCACATTGCCTTGTATGTTAATAATCTGGAAAAAGCTCAGGCTTTTTATGGCGATTTACTGGGATTTGCGCAGACTCTCCGATTGTATAAGGAAGACGGGAGCACTCGGGTCACCACATTCAAGATCAATGATCGCCAATTCATTGAAATCATTCCCGGCTTTCCAAAAGACCAAGTCGATCCAATTTCCCACATTGCCCTGGAAACAGCGGATGTTGAAAGCCTTCGAGTATACTTGAAGGAGAAGGGCATTTCGGTGCCCGAAAAAGTGAGCAAAGGGGACGATGGCAACCTCACTCTTTCTGTTCGCGACCCTGATGGACATGGAGTGGAGTTTATTCAGTATTTGCCTGACTCCCCTACGGTGAAAGTCCGTGGAAGTTACTTGGGAACTGCAAGAATCTCAGATCGGATCACCCACGTCGGCCTTACTATCTCAAACGCAGTGGCCGCAGATCGATTCTATAAAGAGATCTTAGGGCTCTCCGAAATTTGGAGAGTAGGGATGAACGGCCAGGAAAGTAGCGGGATCGCAATGAAACTTCCGGAAGGAACAGACGCCGTGGAGTATCTGCTGATCACCAGGGAAATCGACCGTCAAAACCTGGGAACTCTCCAGCATTTCTGTCTCCAGGTGCCCGACATCCAGAAGGCCCTGGATATTCTGCGAGAGCGTCCGATGGGGAAAGATCCTCACGTCATCCAGCTGCCGGTGGTGGGAGGGAATAATCGGTGGCACTTGAATCTGTTGGACCCGGACGGCAATCGTACGGAAATAATGGAACCATTTTCAATGCGATAAATGAACCTGGGAGCGCGGGCATCTCGCCCGCATCTTACCCTGTTGGAAATTCTTCTTGCCGTGAACATACGCGACGTGATTATTTTTCTTCTGTTTCTGTTGTCTTTCTTCTTGATGAGACCTGTTGCTCAAGAGGAATCCAAGCCTGAGAAACACCTCAAGAACATCCGCCAATTGACATTTGGCGGAGAGAACGCGGAGGCCTATTTCTCTTTTGATGGAAAGAAATTAATCTTTCAATCCACCCGCGCGGAATGGCCTTGTGATCAGATCTACATCATGAATAGCGATGGCAGTGACGTCCATCGGGTCAGCACAGGGAAAGGGCGAACGACTTGTTCTTACTTCCTTCGCGACGGGAAGCATTTTATTTATTCTTCAACCCACTTGGGGGGAGAGGCTTGCCCACCCAAACCCGATTACTCCCGCGGTTACGTCTGGTCCCTTGAGAAGGATTACGACATTTTTCTTTCCGACCTCAGTGGAAAATTAAGGCGACTCACGACAACTCCCGGCTATGATGCCGAGGCAACAATTTCGCCGGATGGGAAAAGAATTGTCTTTACTTCTGTTCGGGACGGGGACCTGGAACTCTATTCCATGAAGACGGATGGCACGGATGTTCTGCGCCTGACGAGGACACCGGGGTACGATGGGGGCGCTTTCTTCTCTCCCGATAGTAAGAAGATCGTCTATCGGGCTCATCATCCAGCCGACGAAAAAGCTCTGGCACACTACACAGAGTTGCTGGCCCAAAATCTGATCGAGCCTCGTGAATTGGAGCTATTTGTCATGGATGCTGACGGCTCTCACTCCACTCAAATCACCTCCATTCATGCAGCAACTTTTTGTCCTTTTTTCCATCCCAGCGGAAAGAAGATTATCTTCTCGTCGAATCTCCATGATCCTAAGGGCAGGAACTTTGATTTGTTCCTGATTAATCTGGATGGCTCAGGACTCGAGCAGATTACTTTCAATGAAACTTTTGATGGCTTCCCCATGTTCTCTCCGGATGGGCAGAAACTCGTGTTTGCTTCCAACCGCAATGGAAAAGTACGTGGCGAAACAAACGTTTTCATAGCTGACTGGGTGGAGTAAGGAGTTTCAATGAAGATCGGGTTTTCCCAAACGATTGAACGATGAGACGGAATACAAAAGCTTCCTTACCACGCTCCTTTTTCTTACGCCGCACGGAACTTGTGGCTCGCGATTTGCTCGGATGTCTGTTGGTCCGGCAATCCAATGGGACTCGGCTCTCGGGCAGGATTGTTGAAGCCGAGGCTTATCGAGGAGAAGAGGACCTTGCCTGTCATGCTAAAGCAGGACGGACCAAGAGAACTGAAATAATGTATGGGCTTCCCGGCTTTGCTTATGTGTACTTTACTTATGGGATGCATTGGATGCTGAACGTCGTAGCAGAGAAGGAAGGGTTTCCGGCAGCGGTCCTCATTCGAGCCGTTGAACCTGTCGAGGGAATTGAAGTGATGCGCCGTTTGCGTGGGATGGACGAGATTTCGCTGCTCTGCAAGGGCCCCGGTCGCCTCACTCAGGCGATGGCCATCCAAAGAGCCGAAAATGGTTTGGATTTTTGTGAGAAAGCATCTTTTCTCAGGATCGAACCGGGAATAAAACCCAAAGACAGAGAGATCATCGCTTCTCCTCGGATCGGACTTGGCAAGACACCGGAGCCGTGGCTCTCAAAATTATGGAGGTTTCATATTAGAGGGAATTCCTTTGTGTCGAAGTAAGTTTGAAGGCCGTCAATTAACTTACTGTCAATATTCATGAAACTGGATACTAAGCACTCGCTGATCTCAAGCGAGGACCTTCTTGCAATAATCCAGCGATTCTCTCACTCCTTCTAGAGAAGGTTGCCCATCGATCTCGTGCTCGATGTTGGCGGGAATCTTGTATTGCTTTTTCTTGAGGAGTAAAAGAACTTCCCGGATAGGCGTGTCGCCGGTACCGAATTTTAAAGTTGGAGAATCCACCCCAAGATTCCTCTTGCGATCCTTGATGTGCAGCGTCACGATTCGGGCGTGATGTTGATCAATAAACTCCACGGGATCGAATCCGGCGGCCACAAAGTGACCGATATCGAGATTAATGCAAATGTAGATTGAACTTCCGGTCATGGCAGCCGCAAAGTCCTTTGGCCCGTCGTATTCATCTCCTTTCCCTCCCTGAGCGTGGTTGTGCATCCCTACACGCATCTTGAATTTCTGGGCATGCGGATCAATCCGCTTGGCCATACTCGGATTGGAAGAGGCAGTAATGGTTGTGGTCCCTAGCGCGCGGGTCATTTGAAATCCACGTTGGATTTCTTCATCCGTCATTTCTTTTCTGAAGCTGTAGTTATACGCGTTCAGCTGAATTCCCGCGTTACGAAGCTTCTGCCCGGCATCTTCAAAGTAAGACAACGGAGTTTCCAATCGCCAGCGGCGGAGCTTTTCAGGCGAGAGCCCTTTTGGTTCCAAATGCCCGCTCCAGAGCTCACAACTGTTAATACCAACTTCCACAATCGCTTTGATGGCTTGTTCAAAGTCTCGATCACGGAAGCTGTAGCTTTGGACCCCCAGTTGGACACCCGCAACCATCGAACTCGGTGCCTTCTGCGCCCAAACCAGAGGAAGGGGTAGAGCTGTGCTCCCAGTGAGCATGGCGAATTGAGTCGCAAATCGTCGCCTTGAGATAGGTCTCATGAAGGTCTCCTTATTTTAGATGATTGTAAATTATAGCGACTAATTCAAAGGTAACTCTGTTTAATACTCCGCCCCCGCCTTCGGCACCCACCTCACCGTGTGGGCGAAGGGTCCGTCAGCTGACGGATGAGGGATTCGTCACAATGTCTTGCAAGCATCAATAATGGTTGATTTTGGGCGGACTCCTCTACTACGCTTGAAACCAAACAATCGGGGTTGGATTTTGCAATCGATTCCAGTGAAAATCCTTCCCCCGAGAATACCATTGGGTTGGGAATTAGGATAGGGAGAATCTTTCTCAAGAACGGGCTGATCCATTTGACAAATGGGCTGCAAGCTTCACTCTCGCTATGAATTGCCAATTCATGAACGAAGGTGCCGCTCAGGAGTAGGCAAAATCTATGATTGTGCCGCTAACCCCATTAGAGTTCCGACGGCGTGCGGTCCATCTCTATCCCCAAAAGATAGGGATTGTTGATGGCTCGAAGCGATTTACCTATTCGGATTTTGGGGAGCGTGTCAATAGACTGGCCATGGGACTGCATTCCCTTGGTATTCGGACCGCAGATGTCGTTTCATTCATCTCATATAATACCCATCACCTGCTGGAAGCTTACTATGGGGTCATTCAAGTTGGAGCCATCCTCAATCCGATTAATGTCCGTCTGGCCGGCGAAGAAATTGAATTCATCCTCAATCATTCCGAGTCGCAAATTGTTTTTTACCACGCTGACTTCCGCCTCCTGATACAAAAGTTACTACCTCGCTTGAATACGGTGAAAAATTTCGTCGAAATTGAGCCCATCCAGACGCTCCCCGAAAATGGGCAGGAGTATGAAGCCTTGCTTGCCGCGGCCGGGGGAAACACATTCAGTGAGCCGGTTGCTGATGAGAATGCTCCCGCTGAACTGTTCTATACATCCGGCACAACAGGCCGACCCAAAGGAGTCGTGTTGAGTCATCGGACGCTCTATCTCCATGCCCTTGGAATCCTGACCGGTCTCCATTTCTCCGACCGTGATGTCCTCCTGCATGTCGTCCCTTTATTTCACGTCAACGGATGGGGCTCACCTCACTTTCTGACTGCAGTGGGTGGCAAGCACGTCATGACTCGGAAAATCACGTCCTCAAGAAATATTCCGGCTCATTCAAGAAGAAAGAGTCAGTCGAATCTTCGCTGTCCCGACTGTTTTTACAGCTCTGATTCATGCCCCTGAGCGGGTCCACTATGATCTCAGCAGCCTTCAAATGGCCATCGTCGGAGGCGCTCCGGCCTCGTTAACTTTGATTCAAGGAATTGAAGAAAAGCTTAAATGTCAGGCCATTGCCGGGTATGGGCTGACCGAAACGTGTCCAGTGATAACCCTGGGGCTACCTAGTGACCATATGAAAATATTGGGATCCGATTCGACGATTGAATGTCCAAGCGAGGACTGGACGGGAAACGATTGTTACCGACATCCGAGTGGTCAATTCCGAAGGTCAAGAAGTAGCCCCGAACGATGAAGAGATTGGTGAAGTGGTTGTCCGCAGCAACGTGGTGATGAGCGAATATTTCAAAGACCCGACAAGCCACTCAGGACAGCCATTCGCGACGGCTGGTTTTACACCGGAGATCTGGCAACGGTTGATCATGAGGGGTCACTGCGGATTGTAGATCGCAGCAAGGATATCATCATCTCAGGTGGGGAAAACATCTCCTCGGCGGAGGTTGAAAATGTCATCTATAGCCATCCTGCCGTTCTGGAGTGTGCTGTTATTGGTGTCCCGGACGACCACTGGGGCGAACTGCCACTTGCCATGGTCGTACCAAAACCTGGAACTCAGCTAACTGAAGAGGAGATCATTGAATTCGCGCGTTCCCGGATCGCTCATTTCAAGTGCCCCCGTGCCGTGCATTTGAGAGAATCGTTACCCAAGGGAGGTACGGGAAAAATTTTAAAGCGGGAATTGCGCCAGCCCTTCTGGGAAGGACGCGAGAAACGCGTTAATTGATGGGGGAGCGCAAAAGAAGACATGAAGGAGGGAATTTGTTATTGGCTATCGATTAGCTGGTATTTTCTATTTAAGATTGTTCATTTCGCATTTTCGTTGATTCTAATGACGGCCAAGTGAGAAATGAACAATGGCCAATGGAAAATGCTTTCGTTAGCAAATCGCAACTAGCCAATAGAAAATAACAAATACTCTCCGCCCTCGTGTCCCACGTCGTGGCTCATGCCGTTACGGGTTTCTTCGCTCGGATAAACGCACTCATGAATTTCCCATCCACCGCTGGAGCCAGAGTTTCCAAATCCAGGCCGGAATCGGTCAGGAAATCCCTTGCATCTTCCCCTTGGTAGATGCGGGTTGGTTGTATTTGAATGTCCTCAAATCCTGCCTGGGTGAGTTTCTCCAGATATTCCGACTCTTGAAGCGCGCCGGCAACACACCCGATCCAGAGCTCCATGTTTCGGCGAATCTCTTGTGGCACTTCGCCTCTGACCACCACATCCGATACAGCCAGCCGGCCCCCTGGCCTCAGGACCCGAAATGCTTCCCGGAGCACGCGATTTTTGTCAGCAGCCAGATTAATCACGCAGTTGGAAATGATGACGTCAACCGAATGATCGGGAAGCGGAATATTCTCAATGTCTCCCTTCAAGAACTCTACGTTCGTGAGACCTGACTTGCGCTGATTCTCCCGTGCCAGTTCGAGCATCGGATCGGTCATGTCCAAGCCAAAAGCTTTGCCTGTTGGGCCGACTCGTCGGGCTGAAAGCAAAACATCGATACCTCCACCAGACCCCAAATCCAACACTATTTCTCCGGGACTCAGGCTGGCCAAGGCTGTTGGGTTGCCACATCCAAGTGATGCCTGCAACGCTTCTTCGGGTATTTCGCGGACTTGCTGCCCTTCATAAAGGTCTGACGTGATGGGATCCTTCTGACTTAAAATGGAGGATCCTCCACAGCAGCTTCCTTGCTTGGAACTGACTCGCAACGCCGCCTCGCCATACCTTTCCTTGACGATGGTTTTGATGTCCGAATTCCCCATATTCCCGTCCTGCTTGTCCACTCCCCTTCCGCGTATCGTGTTGAATGTTTATCCTGTTTTTTCCCGGCATGGTCTTCTCCTTTATTTCTATACATAATAGAAATACATATGAAAAAAATTATGAGCTCACCTGCGCACCCTGAATTGTGACAAGCGAGTTACTCCGGCTGCAACAATCCTCCATCAGAAAATGAAGCAATTCTTTCATAGTCGCAAAATTCAACGAGTAGTAAATCCACTGGGCCTCCTTGCGAGAATGAATCAATCCTTGTTGCTGCAATGTCTGCAGATGATGGGAGAGGGTCGAATTGGCTCCCCCGACTTCCTTTTGAATATCTCCGACGCAGCATCCCTGATCCCCGTAAGTGACCAGCAGTCGAACAATCTGTAATCGAGGAACACACCCAAGGGCCTTGAAAAGATCTGCGTAGTAATAAGTCCGTCGATCCTTCGTCTTCATATTTCTATATGTATCGAAATATAGTGAAAATGTCAAGCACAATTGTTGAATCCACTTTGCGCCGTGACCTATCCTATTCAGAGGCTTTCAGCGGGATCCTTCTTTCCAATTCTTGTTCTTCTTCGGTCCTGTAAGGGCAGCAGAAAATAGCTCGGGGCAAGCACCTAAGCGCGTCGCCCTGGTCAATAGTACAGTTGCGTTTCCCTTTTCCCTCCATTTCTTTGAATCCTTTGACGTGTATTTTCAGAGCGGTGTTTGGCTTCGAGATATCGGTGTATGGGGAGGGGAAGAAGTGGAGTGAAGGTGGCTGAACTCAAGAGATTCAGTTCGATGAGAGGAACTAGTCGCCCGCAATTACCAGCAGCAAATCTTTGGCATCCACTCTCTGCCCGGATTCCACAAGAAGATGGTTGATACGCCCGGCTACGGGAGCATATATCGTGCTTTGCATCTTCATCGCTTCCAGAGTCAGCAACTTATCTCCCCGTTCGACTTTTTGGTTGAGCTGAACGAAGACACTAGTGATGACCCCCGGGGAAGGAGAGCCAACATGACCGGGTTCGGCGGGATTGATTTTCGGGTGGGCTGGAGCCGCGGCTCGGAGAGTTTTATCGCGAACCACCACTTCCCTGGGTTGCCCGTTCAGTTCGAAGAAGACAGTCCTATTCCCGTCGGGATGGGGTTCTCCTACCGTGAGATATTTGATCACCAGGGTTTTGCCTGGCTCCAGGTTCACGGTGATTTCTTCTCCGGAGCGCATCCCATAAAAGAACTGAGGGGTAGGCAGGACGCTCACGTCTCCAAAACTGTGACGCTGCTTAGCGTATTTGAGAAAGACTTCAGGGTACATCAGGTAGCTCAAGATTTCGTCATGCCGGAGCGATCGGCCCACTTTTCTTTCCAAAGCGACCTGGGTCTCCTCAAAATCAACCTCTGGCAAATCTGCGCCTGGCCGGCCCTTCTTGGGTTTAGAACCTCGGAGAATGATCTTCTGTAACTGACGGGGCCACCCTTCGGGAGGCGTCCCCAAGGAACCGGAAAACATGTCAATCACAGAATTCGGGATCGACAAATCATGATGACTATCGAGAGCCACGATGTCTGCCGCGCGCATTCCCTTGGTCAGGAGAAACATGGCCATGTCCCCGACGACCTTGCTCGAAGGGGTGACCTTCACGATATCACCAAACAACCGATTGACTTCCGCATAAGTCTTTTCTACCTCGCCCCAGCGGTGTCCGAGCCCCATAGCGGCTGCTTGCTCACGAAGATTTGTGTACTGACCGCCGGGAATCTCATGCAAGTAAACTTTGGCATCACCAGACTTCGGGCCACTTTCGAAAGGCAGATAATAGGTTCGCACCTGTTCCCAATAATCGGAACATTCGTTGAGTGTTTCGATGTCTAAACCGGTGTCTCGCGGAGTATGCCTCAAGGCCTCAATGATAGAATTCAGATTGGGCTGGCTGGTTTGTCCACTCATTGAAGATAGAGCTGCATCGGCAATGTCGACGCCAGCTTCCGAAGCCTTCAAAATAGAGGCGGCATTGACGCCACTCGTATCGTGAGTGTGAAAGTGAATAGGGATTTCAATTTCCTCGCGCAAGGCTTTCACGAGCTGAAAGGCTGCGTAGGGCTTGCATAAGCCAGCCATATCTTTGATCCCGAGAATATGGGCTCCCCACTTCTCCAACTGCCGGGCCATTTTGACGTAATACTTCAATGAGTATTTAGGCCGGTTGGGATCGAGGAGGTCCCCCGTATAACAGATCGCCGGCTCGCAAATGGACTCCGTTTCGAGCACCGCATCGATTGCGACCCGCATATTTTCAACGGAGTTCAAGGAATCAAAGATTCTGAAAATATCAATTCCTTGGCGGGCCGACTCATGGACAAATTCGGCGACCACATTGTCCGGGTAGCTCGTGTAACCCACCGCATTCGACGCCCGCAGGAGCATTTGAAAACAAATATTGGGAATCAATTCTCTCAGCTGCCGCAATCGTTGCCAGGGGTCTTCCAACAGAAAACGCATGCTGGTGTCGAAAGTGGCGCCGCCCCACATCTCCAAACTGAAAAGATTCGGAAGCCGATGCGCCACGGCTTCGGCTACGCGAAGCATATCCAGTGATCGAACGCGGGTTGCCAGCAACGACTGGTGCGCGTCCCGAAACGTGGTATCCGTGACCAATAATCGCCGCTGTTTCCGGACCCACTTGGAAAATCCCTTCGCCCCAAGTTCCTGGAGAAGTTGGCGTGTGCCCTGAGGGGGTGGCTGGCCCTTCGGAAATGACAATTCAGGAAGGGGAATGGGCTCACCGTTCGCCGAGCTGGAGCCCGTTCCATATCCTTCAGGCCACTTTTTCCCTATCACCTCAGGATTACCGTTGATAATCACGTCGCCCAAATAATTCAACAACCGGGTTGCTCGATCCTTGCGCCGGATAAAACGAAAGAGATCGGGAGTCTCGTCGAGGAATGTGGTGGTGGAGCGGCCGGCCTGGAAAACTTCGTTGTGCACTACATTCTCCAGGAAGGGAATGTTTGTCTTGACCCCTCGGATGCGAAACTCACGGAGAGCCCGGTCCATGCGCTGACTGGCCTCGACGAGGTTGACTCCCCAGGCAGTCACTTTGACGAGCAGAGAATCGTAATAGGGTGTCAAGATAGCCCCGCCGTAGGCCGTTCCACCGTCCAGGCGAATGCCAAATCCAGCAGGGGATCGGTAGGTCGTAATTTTCCCGTAGTCCGGAGAAAAATTATTTTCGGGATCTTCTGTCGTGATGCGGCACTGCAAGGCAAAACCGTGGAGGGGAAGATGTTTTGTTTGGGCAGAGAGAGGGGAGCCTCATGCAAACGGTGACCCTGCGCTATGAGGATTTGCGAGCGAACCAGATCGACCCCCGTGATCATTTCGGTTACAGTGTGTTCTACCTGGATGCGCGGATTCACTTCGATGAAGAACCATTCTTCCGAGTCCATGTCTACCAGGAATTCAACCGTCCCGGCGTTGGAATAACGAGCCTCCTTGGCGAGAGCCACCGCTGCTTCGCAAAGCTGCTTCCTCAATTTAGGAGAGACACCGACTCCCGGAGCCACTTCGACAATTTTCTGGTGCCGGCGCTGAACCGAACAATCCCGCTCGTAGAGATGCAGCACATTCCCATGCTGGTCAGCCAAAATTTGAACTTCGATATGTTTGGCCCGCTGGACATAGCGCTCCAGAAAAATGGAACCGTCGCCAAATGCGCCTTCAGCTTCCCGCTGGGCTTCTTCCAGCAGGGGTTCCAGTTCGCCCGCACTTTGGACGACCCGCATTCCTCGTCCCCCACCGCCAAAAGCGGCCTTGATGATGAGCGGATAACCGATTGACCGGGCAGCCTTCCTGGCGGCGTCAACTCCATGCACCGCCTGTAGGGTTCCGGGGACTACCGGGACCCCGGCCTTTTCCGCCAGGTGACGTGCCGCCACCTTGTCCCCGAGAAGTTCGAGCAACTCTGGCTCCGGCCCGATGAAAGTGATTCCAGCTTTCTGACAGGCCCTGGCAAAAGCGGGATTCTCAGAGAGAAAGCCGTAGCCGGGGTGGATGGCATCGACCTGCGTTTCCAACGCAATCGCC
This sequence comes from uncultured Acidimicrobiia bacterium, assembly GCA_963810905.1. GTDB lineage: Bacteria > Acidobacteriota > Terriglobia > Versatilivoradales > Versatilivoraceae > CAWBAT01. The sequence goes on from CAWEPG010000006.1 coordinate 195,120, forward strand.
ACTATCCCATCGATATCCAGGTAAGCTTGGATCGGTCCTTTGCCTTTCCCGACGAGGTACGCTTCATCTGCCTTGAAACGATGCAGCCCCAGCCGGTCTTCTTCCGAGAAGATGGCGACCGTTCTTAGGCCCAATTCGGTGGAGGCCCGCATGATGCGGATGGCAATTTCACTTCGATTTGCAGCCAGGAGTTTCTTCATAGCGACCCATTGAAGTTTCGGAGGCCATCTCGGCCCGCAAAACCTTCTGATGAAAGCGTGGTCATTTTACACGGAGGGACGGCGAATTCAAATCGAAGAATGGGAACATGCGGACACACTCGGATGAGATGCTCTTTGGCCGACAAAGAATCTCCGATGTCAATCGATGGTGTATTTTATGCCCGTTGACTATTTGAGTTAGTTTAGACTGTTAGAGTTATGACTATCGCTTTTCTTCATTCAGGAGGCTTATGAACATTGAAAATGTGTATCAATCATTGAGGGTTCCCAATCCACCCCACACCAAGTTGTTGCTATTAGTTCTGGATGGCGTGGGAGACATTGCTACTCCGGGTACGAATCTTCTGACTCCACTTGAGGCGGCCAAGACTCCGCAATTGGATCAGCTTGCGAAGGTTGCAGCCATGGGACGCATGATTCCCGTGGCTCCTGGAATCACCCCCGGAAGCGGTCCCGGCCACCTTGGGTTGTTTGGTTATGATCCGCTCGAATATGAAGTCGGTCGTGGCGTCATCGAGGCTCTTGGGCTTGGCATTGATTTGAAAACCGGAGATGTGGCAGCGCGAGCGAATTTCTGTACTCTTGACCCGAAGGGCATTGTGACCGATCGGCGGGCCGGTCGGATCCCCACCGAGGTCAATGAGAAACTCTGCGAAAAGCTGAGAAAAATAAAAAAAATCGGCAGCGCTGAGATTATCATCAAGCCGGGGAAATCTCATCGCTTCGTTGTCGTTTTTCGTGGAAAAGGTCTTCAAGGACCATTGACGGATTCTGACCCCCATCGTGAAGGAGAACCGATTAAGAAAGTACAAGCTGCCGTGAAATCCGCCAAGGCAAAAGAAGCAGCGGCAATCGTGAATGATTTTTACAGTAAAGCTCTACCTTTGATTGCCCAGGAACATCCGGCCAATGGATTTCTCCTCCGCGGTATTGCCCATTCTCCGGAGATACCTTCGTTTCAAGAACGCTTCGGCCTTAAGGCCGGCGCCATTGCCGTGTATCCCATGTACAAGGGGCTGGCGCAGCTTATCGGAATGAAAAAACTGGAAGGGACCGGTACCGTTCAGGAGGAGTTTGAAAAATACCTGGCGGAGTACGACAACTTCGATTATTTCTTCATTCATGTGAAGGGAACTGACATGGCAGGGGAAGACGGACGATTTGATCAGAAGGTTGCGGTTATTGAAGAGGTCGATAAGGCCCTGCCCATCCTGTTGCAGAAGCGGCCAACCGTGTTGGCCATTACCGGTGATCATTCCACTCCGGTTCCGATGAAGTCCCACAGTTGGCATCCACAACCCGTGATGATTTCTAGTCCTGTGAGCGGCAGTGACAGATTGGAACGCTTCACGGAAACCAACGCAAATCGAGGCTCTCTAGGCATCTTCAAGAGCAAAAACCTCATTCGTTACATGATGGCCAATGCCGGGTTGTACGATAAGTTCGGGGCGTGATCCCAACAACAGGGATTCAGTGTCCCCCTCCCAATGCATTGAACATTCAAAGGGAGTTTGTGCTAATCTTAGTCTTCTCGTCTCAACTCGAACTTCCCATTGTCCCATCAAATCATCAGCCCGGAGGGCCACTTGGCAAACCGTGAGGTAGAAAATTTCTTGCGAGAGACTCCAGCTCAAAGTCTCGCGGATAAGGAGAATCATCCGGCCACGATCCCGGAAGCCACACGTCTCAGTGAGCTTTCTTCCCAACAGTGGAAGTCGGGTACGGCAGCCTGGCTCGGCTGGTTATTTGATGGGCTAGACATGCATCTTTATACGCTGGTGGCGGCCCCGTTTGTGATGCAGTTGCTGCAAGTGCATAGTTTCGCGGACCCCAAGGTCAAACTGTACAGTTCCTGGATTCAAGCAGCCTTCCTCATCGGATGGGCGTTGGGGGGCGGTTTCTTTGGCCGAATCGGGGACCTACTCGGACGAAGCCGGGCACTTTCCTTGACGATCCTGACCTATGCTATTTTTACCGGGCTTTCTTCTTTTGCCCAGACCTGGTGGCATTTGTTAATTTTTCGTTTCCTGGCGGCCTTAGGAATTGGAGGGGAATGGGCCGTGGGGTCCGCTCTTTTATCTGAAACCTGGCCTCGTAAGTGGCGTCCCTGGATTGCCGCAGTTCTTCAGACCGGCGTGAATATCGGGGTCTTGCTGGCGTGCGTGACCGTCTTTTTGATGGCGGACCAGAATCCGCGCTGGGTTTTCTTAGTCGGTATTTTGCCGGCATTGCTGGTGTTCTGGATCCGACGAGCCGTGCCCGAACCGGCAGAGTGGCACACCGCCAAACTCAAAGCGCAGCACCATGAACCTTCGATTCTGGAACTATTTCGAGGGAATGTACTCCCTATCACCGTCAAGACGATCCTGGTTTGCTCGCTTTCTCTAACCGCCTGGTGGGCATTCCAGTTTTGGAACCAGCAGCACGTACGAAATCTTCCGGAATTGGCCACCTGGACGGTTTACGATCGAGAGCAACTGGTCAGCAAGTTCTTCTTCATTGTCGTAGTGGCTTCGATTGCAGGGAATTTCTTTGCAGGATGGATTGCGAGCCTTTTCGGTTACAGAAGGAGTATTGCGTTATTGTGTCTGTGTTTCTTTCTAGCCATGTTAGGCGCTTATAGCGTTCCGCGTGACCACGTAGCTCTCCTTCTCTGGTTGCCTTTGATTGGATTTAGTTCGGGTGTCTTCGGATTGTTTACCATGTATCTTCCGCCTCTCTTCCCGACTCTGCTGCGCACGACTGGAGCAGGGTTCTGTTACAACATTGGACGGATCGCGGCTGCTTTTGGAACCGTATTTTTCGGCCTTTTCTCTAAGGTCGGAAGTTTTCGTATTGCCCTGTTTTATGCGTCTTTCCTCTTTCTGCCTGCTCTCGCCGTTGCCTTGAGTCTTCCCGAGCCTAAGGATTCGCACTAAGACCCGTTCGTTTCCGTTCCAAGCTATGGAAAAAGGAAACGCCAAGGACGCAAAGACCGCCAAGAATGACCAATTAAGGTCATGACAATCTCCCGGTTCAGACTAATGCAATCTTGAATCTCAGATTACGCTGAAACTCTTGGCTCGGATCCAAGCCTAACAAGAATAATTGCTTTTCTTGGCGTTCTAAATCTTTGGAACAGGAAAAACCAAGGACGCAAAGTTCACCGAGGAAAGATTAGTACTGAGAACAGATTCAAAACTTTTTGGCAGAGGGGCTATTTACTCTTGTCGGGATAAGGCGGAGGGGTTGGCAGTTTCACGGGTTGTTTCTTCATCTCCTCCAGGATGACGGCGATGGCTTTGTCGAGTTGTTCGTCAATCCCGACGTATTCCTTGGCAGGATCGTTATCCACAACGATGTCCGGATCGACGCCATGGCCCTCGATCACCCATTCTTTTCCGGACAGGTCAAAAACCGAGAATTCCGGGCGGTTCAAATATCCTCCGTCGACTAGCGGCAGCGTTCCCCGAATCCCGACGACGCCGCCCCATGAGCGCTTCCCGATCAGTTTTCCCAGTTTGAGATATCTGAATCGGTAAGGGAAAAGATCTCCGTCCGAAGCCGAAAATTCATCCAGGAGACAAACTTTTGGACCAAGGACCAGCCCGCTCGGGTTATAGACGATGGCCGTATTCCGAGCCACGCCAAATAAAGTGATCTCGCGGCGCAATTTTTCAATCAGCATCGGAGAAATGTTGCCTCCGCCGTTGCCCCGGACATCTAGGATCAAGCCTTCTTTCCGAAGTTGAGGATAGTAATATTTGACAAATTCATTGAGACCATCGACCCCCATATTGGGGATATGAATATAGCCGACTTTCCCATTCGTGGCTTTGCTGACTTTTTCGACGTTTTTCTCCACCCAGTCATAATAGTAAAGAGGTCGTTCGTTGCCGATGGGAATCACGACGACTTCCCGGCTCCCTTCTTCTTTCGACTGAGCATTTAGTTTCAGACGCACCTGCTTGTCGACGGTGTTCACCAGAGCTTCGTACATGTCAACCATGGAATTGGTTGGCCTGCCGTCGATCGCCAAAATATAATCCCCCTCGTGGGCATCAACGCCCACCTCTGATAGAGGGGAACGAACTTTCTTGTCCCAGTTTTGGCCCGGTAAAATTTTACTGATCCGGTAGTATTTTGAAGCGGGGTCTCGTTCGATGCGAGCTCCCAATAAGCCCATTTTGATCCGTTCCGCCTTAGGCATATCGCCCCCGCCAACATAAGCATGTCCGGAATTCAACTCGCCAATCATTTCTCCAATGACGTAATCCAAATCGGCACGGTGCCCCACATGTTCTAAGAGAGGCTCATAGGTCTTCCTGACTCCTGCCCAGTTCACTCCGTTCATATTCGGGGCATAGAAGAAATCCCGCATCTGCCGCCAGCACTCGTTGTAGATCTGCCTCCATTCGGCAGACCGATCCAAGTTCATCTTCATGTCCGACAAATTCAAGCGCTCTTTGATATCCAGGCGTGAAGTAGGAACATCGATGATGGCGTAAGATCCTTGCTGCCCAACAATCATCTTTTTTCCATTGGCGGAAACTTCAAAGCCATTGACCTCACCGAGTTCGGTCTCTTTTTGCTTGTCTAATTCAAATATCAGGAGTTTGGGCTTCTCGTCTTTACTGCCACTGCGAATGTAATAGAGTCGCTCACCTACGGAGGCCAAATTTCGATAGGAGGAGCTTGCGATCGGTAGTTCAATAATTCGTTCCTTAAGACCAGACTCATCGACTTTGACAATCACTGGTTTTTTCTGTTCCTCTTCCTTCTTTTTGTCCTTTCCGGCAGATTCTTTAGATTCATTCTCCGTGATTTTTACCTCGTCACTTTTGGGTTCAAAGGGAGATTTCGTGGAGCGGTCAAGTGTGACGAAATAGATTCTCTGCAAGTCGCTATATATGAAGTCCCGATCCGTCTGGCCGTAGGTCGGGTTGAAGTTCCGGTTTGATACGAAGAAAAGGAATTTCCCATCCGAGCTGAAGGCCGGTTCTCCTGAAGCGAACCAACCGTCCGTGACTTCGATCCGCTGCTGTTTTTCCAAGGAATAAATAGAGACAGTGGGGAGTCTCTCCTCTTCGATCTGGGCATACGTGATCCACAGGCTGTCAGGAGACCAGTTGAAGTCCTCGAATTCCCACGCCTTGGCTTGCGCCACCAGAGTGACTTTTTCAGTTTCGAGATCAACGTACTGCAGACGGAGCTTCTTGTCGGACCAGAGGATCTTCTTGCTGTCGGGTGACCAGAGAAGCTTGTATTTGTACGTGTCGCCGTTGTGGGTCAGTTGCCTGGCAGGGCCACCGCCATCCTGCGGCATGATGTAAATCTCTTCTTCGCCGTTAGCGTCTGAGATATAAGCGATCCACTTGCCATCGGGAGACCATTTGGAATTCCGTTCGTGGATTCCGGAAGAGTTTGTCAGATTCCGGGTATTGCCGTACTTTGCCGGGAGTGTAAAAATCTCACCTCGGGAACCCAATAACGCACGACTGCCATCGGGAGCGATCTCATAATTCGTAATCGTTTTACTCACATCGATTCAGACCGCCTCGCTTCCAGACAAGGTCTTCATGAATGAAGATGGGCACCTTTTCAGCTTTTTCACTGGATAGATCCATGCGGTACACATATCCGCCATTCTCAAAAACAATGGCTTTATTGCCCAGCGAGGGGAATTTGATGTCAAATTCCACAAAATGGGTCAAGGCTGTGGTTTTCTTGGTTCCCAGATCATAAACGTAGAGATTCATTCGCTTATTTTCATCGCGATCCGAGAGGAAGTAGATCCTGTTCCCACTCCACATCGGGATGATGTCCTGGGCTGGATTGTTGGTTAGGTTCGTGGTCGTTTTTGTTTGAAAATCGTAAATCCAAATATCGTCTGCCTGGCCGCCTCGATAGCGTTTCCAGGTTCGAAATTCGCGGAAGATTCGGTTATAGGCGAGTTTATTTTGATCAGGAGAAAACGAACAGAATCCGCCCCGAGGTAAAGGCAATTCTTCCGGAATTCCTCCATCAATCGACGCCAGCAACAATTGTCCTTTAAATTCATTAAATTGAGTTTTCTTGGAACGAAAAACAATTTGCCGGTCATTCTTCCATCCCATCACGATATTGTTGGGACCCATGCGATCTGCGACGTCATCCCGCTCTAGAGTTGCGGTGAACGTGAGCCTTTTGGGGACACCGCCTTCAGCTGGAATCAGATAAACTTCAGTATTTCCATCGTATTGGCCGGTGAAGGCAATGGTCTTGCCATCTGGCGAAAAACGCGCAAACATTTCATACCCAATGTTGCTCGTCAGTTTGCGAGCTGTCCCACCTGTGGCAGAAACAGCATAAAGGTCTCCCGCGTAGCTGAAGACAATTTGATTGTCATAAATAGCAGGGAAACGCAGTAGACGGGCTTCAGATTGGGCAAGGATGTCGCCTCCTCCAAGAAGTGCGAGTAGCATGAAAGGCATGATCGTTTTAAGGCGCATGGGTTCTCCCGGTATATTATCTGGGGGTGAGAATTCGTGCAGAGCCCAGTAGTGTTTTCTTAAAAAGGAAAAGCAGCGATGCAGGAAGATCTCTTTCAACATGCCATTCAGGCTTTTGACCACTTGAATGCGCAAGACCCTAACGTTCTACGAATTGAGGGACAAGAATATCCCAGAGAATTATGGTACGCCCGGGAATTGACGCGCTGGGTTTTGCAACTACAACCCAACGCCTCCGAGGCCCTGCGCCTGGCGGCCCGCTCGCAGCATCTGGAGCGGTGGAAAATCCCACGAAGCGACTTCCCCCCAGGAAGACTCGGATATTTGAACTGGCGCAAAAAGCTGTCCCAATATCACGCCTCCCGAGCGGAGGAGACTCTTCGGGCCCTTCATTATTCCGAAGAAATCATTCAACGAGTCCGGGAACTTAATCTGAAACAGGACATCCGACATGACCCGGAAACACAAGTGCTAGAGGACGCGCTCTGTCTCGTCTTTCTGGAAAGCCAATTTTCCGAATTTTCAGAAAAAACAGAAAAAAATAAACTCATTGAGATCATTCAGAAAACCTGGAAAAAAATGAGCTCCAAAGGTCACGCGATGGCTCTAAAATTGGATTTTGACGAAGGCACCCGGAGACTGATCGAACAAGCCATTTCCAAACCCAGTTAAAGGGAAGCCATGCCGTTCTTTTTCAGATCCGATCAAATGGGACTCTGTCAGGGCTGCGTATTCGTCCGAATCATCAAGACTACAAAAGGCTCGAAATTTACCTTGTGCCGGTTATCAGAAACTCACCCGGAATTCCCAAAATATCCAGTCCTCCCGGTTCTTCATTGCAAAGGATATAAGCCCAAGGCATGCAAGGACATTGAAGCCTAAGGAGAGGCGGCTAGACACCTCAGCCCACAACTGTTCGGGCTTACTTCACAAATGTTGCCTGCTTAATGTAATCCAACTTCGGAAATTCGTTCTTCAAGTATTGGTTGCCTTCGGATTGAACCCGCCCCTGTGAGGGGCCTCTGCCATTCGGATAGCCTTCCCCATAATCTTTGTAGAGGGCGTCCACTACCGACATCCCTTCAATGACCTTGCCAAACGGTGAAAACCCCATCGTGTCCAACTTGCTGTTGTCACCAAAATTGATGAATAGCTGAGTGGTTCGCGTACCTGGACCTGCTGTGGCAAAGGAAATCATCCCGCGTACATTCGATTCCTTGACGGGATCGTCCTGGATGCGGGAAGGTTCCCACTTTTCGTTGACCTTTGGATCGCCGTTGATTCCGAATTGTGCCATGAATCCATCGATGACCCGAAAAAAGGCCACATCGGTAAAGTACCCGGCTTTCACCAGATTGTAGAAACGGTCCGCTCCAAGCGGCGCCCAGGCTCGCGTGACTTGAATGACGAAATCTCCTTTTGTGGTCTCGAACCTTACCTTATATTGTGGTGGGGCTATTGCCTTTGCCAAGGAGGGGTCAAACAGCTCTGGTGCAGGTCCCTTTGGCTTGGCGGGGACAGGCTTAAGAGTGCCAGTGGTAGTTCCCGGTTTGGCTCCGGGTTTCTTTGTTTGGGCTGGCTCAGGCTGGTGCCTCTTTAGCTGGCATTTCGGTCGGCGCTGCAGGCTCGGCATGGGCAGCAGGTTTCTCGGCTTCTTCTGGTGTCCCTGGAGTAGGAACTTTTTCTGCGGGTGGAGGAGCCGGAGCTTGTGGCGGTGTTTCCTTGGTTGGCTGACCTCCGCAGCCCAATAGGCACAAACAGATGATCAGGGCAAGACTCCAGATAAGGTTCTTTAATTTAGGCATATCAACACTCCGTTTGAATTGATCTAATGAATGGAATAGGGGGTGGCGAGAGTAAAGGGCGCAATGACGACATCAAATTTTTCACCCCGCTCAGTGGCCATCTGATAAGTTCCTCGCATAGAGCCCACTTCCGTCTTCAAGGGACAAAAACTGGAATAAGTAAATTGTTCCCCTGGGGGAATGATGGGCTGTTCCCCAACGACCCCTTGCCCAGTGACCTCTTCCTGATTGCCGTCGGCGTCATGAATTTTCCAGTGCCGCGAAAGTAATTGGACGGTCTCTTCACTTTCGTTCCTGATGGTAATTTGATAACTAAAAAAGTAATGTTGGTCCTTAGCGGAGGAACGTTCAGGCTGATAAGTCGCCTCTGCGATAATTCGAATCCCGCGTGTTACTGCTTCTGACATATTACCTCTCTCATGCTTCAGTCACAGGATTGAATCTTAGCTCGGAAGGGCTATAAAGCCAAGCCTGTTGAAAGCACAAGGCTTTAAGGAAGGCATTTTCCAAGAAAAATACATAGGTATGTTTATTCTGCAGTGTAGTCTGTTAGATTGAATTTGAAAATGGGAACAAATATCGCTTAAAGTACGTTTCATTCACCAAAGCATGTGGTGGCCTAAGCAAAGGAGGAGTTCTATGGCCCTGAAAGATTTCCTTAAGAAACAGTTTATCGATGTTATTCAGTGGACAGAGAGTAGTGAGGGAGTTCTGTCTTATCGCTATCCGATGCAGGACTTTGAAATCCAATATGGAGGCTCGCTGACGGTTCGCGAATCTCAGATGGCTGTTTTTGTCAATGAAGGGAGAGTTGCCGATGTCTTTCCGCCTGGAAGATACACCCTGACTACCCAAAATCTTCCTCTCCTGACCAACTTGATGAACTGGGATAAGATGTTTGAATCTCCTTTCAAGTCGGATGTGTATTTTTTCAGTACGCGCTTACAGTTAAACCAAAAATGGGGGACGGCAAACCCTATCACGATTAGAGACAAGGAATTCGGGGCTGTCCGGCTCAGAGCATTTGGAATCTATAGCTACAAAATTTTCGATCCTCGCGCCTTTCACATGCAAGTAAGTGGCACGCGTGAACAGTATTTGGTCTCGGACCTAGACGGGCAATTGCGCAATACGATTGTCTCCTCCATTTCCGATTTGTTTGGACAATCGTCTATCCCCTTTCTGGATATGGCGGCCAATCAGGATGAACTGGGCAGCCAGATGAAGCAGAAGCTCGATCAGGAATTCAAGCGGATCGGCTTGGCACTGGATACACTCCAGGTTCAAAACGTCTCGCTTCCAGACGAATTGCAAAAGGTTCTCGATCAACGCATCAGCATGGGATTGATCGGGGACATGTCGAAGTTCACGCAATATCAAACAGCTCAGAGTATTCCGATTGCGGCGGGTAACGAAGGCGGAGCGGCAGGAATTGGAGCCGGATTGGGTGCGGGGTTAACCATTGGCCAGACGATGGCAACCTCGATGGCCAGCGCCATGCAGCCCCCGAAGCTTCCTACCGATGCAACTGCCGAGGTCACGGCACTGCTTGAGAAATTACATGATTTGATGAGCAAAGGGGTTCTTACGAAAGAAGAGTTCGAAGTAAAAAAGGCCGAGTTGCTCAAGAAACTCATCTGAAATTCTGGGAGTGCGGGGCGTCTAGCCTGCCTTTTGAATTCCAGGACAATGAGGGAGTTCTTCACGCCACAGCAGTCCCCTCTTACACAAGGGGGGACTTGAGGGGGGCTATACTGGTTTCGTAACACTATAAATTGCGTTCGAATAAGTAATGGAAGGAGCATCTCTTGGGCGGCGTTGAGTGGTTGGTTGAAGCTTTTGGGTGCCGATCTGAGGCTTTGCAGGACTTGACCGAGTTGCGCGGGCTTTTCCAGCAAATCGTTGGTGAGATGGGATTAAAGCCGATTGGCAAGCCAGTTTGGCACCAATTTACGGGGCATAGAGGGATTACCGGAATTTGGCTCTTGCAGGAGTCGCATTTGACGATTCACTCTTTTCCGGAATTTTCTTCCGTTTGTTTGAATGTGTTTTGTTGCCGGCCCCGGCCATCCATAGACTGGAAGGCTTCGCTATCTTCACGGCTCGGTGCCTCCGAGATTGAAGTCCGGCAATATTCCCGCTGCTACGACAGGCAGAGGAAGACGCCTAACCTTTGAGTATGTTCAATGCTGACTTCGAATTGCCCCTCGTGTGGGGCTTCCATTCACTTCCAATCTGCAGCTTCAATTTTGCTGATTTGCGATTACTGTCATTCCACCCTGATTCGTCATGACCTCAATTTAGAGGACCTCGGCAAGATGGCCCAGCTGCAGGTTGATGGAACTCCGGTACAACTGGGGGCCGAGGGCATATACCGAAACGTGCATTTCGGGGTAGTAGGGCGGATCCAGTTGCGCTATGACCAGGGGCTTTGGAACGAATGGCATCTCTTGTTTGACGACATGCGGGGCGGATGGCTTGGAGAAGCCCAGGGGAATTATGCCATTTCATTTCTGATGCAGGTTCCTGAGGTAGTCCCAGCTCTTAAAGATACTGCCCCGGGTAAGAAGGTTCAATTGAATGGAAAGTGGTATGAGATCCGGGATATCCAAAAGGCCCTCTGTATCGCTGGGCAAGGGGAGTTACCCTTTCGCGTTGGCCCGGGTTATGAAGCGCCCGTGGTGGACCTGGTGGGTGAAAATAATACATTTGCAACGATTGACTTTAGCGAAGAAAGCCCGTTGGTTTTTCTGGGAGAGTATGTTGAATTCGAGGAGTTGCACCTCTCTGGATTAAAATCATTCGATGGATGGTAAATTGGATTCGACTTCCCAGCCGCCGTTTTCGGCCCCTCCCCAGCCCACCGTCAAAGCCTTTGCCTGCCCAGGCTGCGGCAACTCTCTCACGGTCCGAGGCATGCAGCAAACCGAATCCATCGTCTGCGAAACCTGCGGCTCTGTCATCGATCTAACAGATGAAAACCTGCGGATCATTGAAACCTACCAGGCGCGAATCAAATATGAGCCGATCATTCCTCTGGGCACACGGGGAAAGCTTCGCGGAGAACCTTTTGAGGCTATCGGTTACCTTCGCCGCAGAATTGAAGTGGAAGGTGTCGAATATGAGTGGAGTGAGTATCTCCTGTTTAACCCCTACAAAGGGTTTCGATGGCTGACAGAATACAACGGACATTGGAACTATGTCAGGACCACTACCAACATTCCCAAAGAAACCTTCACAGTGGCCACGGGGCCAGTGAAATACCTTGGAGAAACCTTCCTCCATTTCCAGTCGTGTGTGGCCCAGGTGAGCTATGTGGTCGGAGAGTTTTATTGGAAGGTGGCCGTGGGAGAGACCTGCACGGTTCATGACTACGTCGCGCCGCCCCATATCCTAAGCAAGGAGATTAGCGATAAGGAGATTACCTGGTCAATTGGTGATTACATTGAACCAGAGACTGTTTGGAGCAGTTTCCAACTGAAATCACCCATCCCGCCCAAAATCGGGGTCTCCGCCAACCAACCCTCGCCTTTCGAAGAGCAATCTGGCAAAATTTGGAAGCTTTGGACCGTTTTATTTTTTTTGCTCCTCTTTCTCCAATTAATCTTTTTGCTTCTCTCTCAAAATAAGCTCGTCTATCAGAACGCTTTTGCTTTTCACCAAGCGGATGTGGAGAAGGCGCGAATAACCGACGTCTTTGAACTGACAGGCCGCCCTTCCAACGTGATTATTGAAAGCCGCGCAAATGTGGATAACAGCTGGATCTATCTTAATCTGGCACTGATCAACGAAGAAACTGGCAATGCCTACGACTTTGGACGGGAGGTCAGTTATTACCATGGTTACGATGGGGGCGAATCGTGGAAAGAAGGCAGCCCAAGCGATGAGGCTATCATTCCTGCAGTACCTTCTGGGCATTACTATCTACGCATAGAGCCGGATGCGGAAGTTCGGGAGATGAACTATTCCATTCGGGTGTACCGGGACGTGCCCCGCTGGACGTATTTTTTTATGGCTCTCGGTGGGCTGTTGTTGATTCCTTTGATGCTTTGGTCAAGAGGCCGTTCTTTCGAATACCGGCGCTGGGCGGAAAGTGACCACCCTCTGGTTACCACCAAGGAGGATGAATAGCTATGTATCGTTTTCTTTTGCTTTTCGGGACCTTAGTCCTGGGGCTTTACACGGGGGCTGAATACCGGGGATGGAGTCTGACCAGTTACGATGAAGTGAAGAATATTCCCAAATCGATACGCGACAATCCAGGTGCCTATCGAAGTGTCTATCAGCGTTTCTATCACAAGTGAAGGACAAAGGAGGGGAGACGAACGTGAGCGGACTGATCAATTTTGGCTTCGTACTGAATGCAGTGGTCTTTTCTGTTCTGGGGATCTTTATTTTCTGGGTTTCATTTGTCCTGATGGATAAACTAACGCCCTATCACCTGTGGAAGGAAATCATTGAGGAGCATAATACGGCTCTCGCCATTGTGGTTGGAGCCATGTCGTTAGGGTTATGCATCATCATTGCTGCCGCGATTCATTCCTGAATCGACTTTGACGACGCTCCACCAGAAGATGAAACACTAAGAACGCAAAGATCGCCAAGGACATAGCCGTTATTGGTGGCCGAAGAGCTGGCTAAAGACATCGTTGATGGTGCGCTTCGGGCACATCAAACTTTGGGTCTAAGGTTACTGGAATCCGCCTGTTGGGTTTGCCTTTCTCATGAACTCATAAAGACGCCGTCATCGCATCGCGCTCTTGGCGTTTCGCTTTTCTGGCGGCATAGCTTGCGAATGAACTATAAAGTTGGCACTTGTGGGGCTTTAATTCCGGCCGACCTTTCTTCAAGGCCTCGACCCGGCTTCCCGCTATTGAATAGGCGATTCTGACTTGTTACCCCAAAATCCTCAATTGTCATTGACCAATCCCTCATGACTTACGCTCTCCTGATCTCCGTTTTCATCATTTCTTCATGCGGACTTGTTTATGAACTAATCGCAGGAACTTTGGCGAGTTACCTTTTGGGTGATTCGGTCACTCAATTTTCCACTATTATCGGGACATATCTGTTTTCTATGGGCATGGGGTCCTATCTCTCCCGATACATCGGTAAAGGCCTGGTTTCCAAATTCATCCTCATCGAATTGTTTGTGGGCATCATAGGAGGTTATTCCGCCGCGGCCTTATTCCTGATCTTCTCGTATGTCAACTCCTTCCGGATCATTCTCTATTTTTTGGTTTCAATCATTGGCGCTCTCGTAGGGCTGGAAATCCCGCTTCTACTGAGAATTTTAAAGGAGCGACTCGCCTTTAAAGATCTGGTTTCGCAGGTCTTAACCTTCGATTATTTGGGCGCGCTGGTTGCGTCCCTCTTGTTCCCTATCGTACTAGCTCCCAAGTTGGGGTTGGTCAGGGCCAGCCTTTTTTTTGGACTTCTCAATGCCTTGGTGGCTGCCTGGACAACCTGGGTATTTCGTCGACAACTCCCTCAGCTGCGCTTTATCCGCAGTCAATGCCTAGCCGTCATCCTAGCACTTCTCCTGGGATTGGTTTATGCCGACCCGATTACCACGCTTTCCGAAGAAAATCTCTACAGTGATGAAATCATTTTCGCCACGTCTTCTCCTTATCAACGGATTGTGTTGACACGCTGGAAAGATGACCTGCGTTTGTTCCTCAATGGTCACCTGCAATTCAGTTCCAGGGACGAGTATCGCTATCACGAAGCTCTGGTTCATCCCGGGCTCCAATTCCTGCAAGCGCCAAAGCATGTTTTGGTGCTGGGCGGTGGCGATGGATTGGCAATTCGCGAGATCTTGAAATATGAATGTGTCGAGCAGATTCTGCTGGTTGATCTCGATCCGGAAATGACCGGACTCTTCACGCAGAATCCTCTTCTGCGGAAGCTCAATCAGGATTCCTTTCATTCGCCAAAAGTCAAAGTGATCAATGCAGATGCTTTTATCTGGCTCGAGGAAAGCGAAGCGATGTTTGACTTTGCGGTGATCGATTTTCCCGATCCAACCAGTCACTCCCTAGGGAAACTTTATACAACGGCTTTCTATCGGCTATTGGAAAAACATCTGTCTGAAAATGGCGCGGTCGTCGTTCAAGCCACTTCACCGTTGTTTGCACGCCGGTCATTTTGGTGCATTGCAAAAACCCTAGAGAACGTCGGATTCCAGGTAAAGCCTTACCACACTTATGTCCCTTCTTTTGGAGAGTGGGGTTTCGTATTAGCAACCAAACGGCCCTATGTTATCCCAAAGAATTTTCTTCCGGGGCTTAAGTTCCTGACGGCGGAAACGGTTCCGGCTCTTTTCCAATTTCCCAACGATATGCAGCCAGTCGACGTGGAAATAAACCGGCTCAACAACCAGGCTCTGGTCCAATACTATGAATCCGAGTGGCATCAGGTGACGCCGTGAACCGCCGCGCGTTTCTTCAATTAGTATCCGCTCTTACCTCTGCAGGAGGATTTTTCTCTTCCTGCAGAAACTCCCCCCTTCACTCCATCACTGGTGAACTCAAGGGCCCGTCTTACCAGATCGGCCATTTGCTTCGAGACGGAAAGATTCCTGCGCCATCTCATGAAATGACGATCCCGGTGGTTATCATCGGCGGGGGAGTCTCAGGGCTAAGCGCCGCCTGGAAGCTCAAGAAGGCAGGGTTCCATGAATTTCAGCTGTTTGAGCTTGAGCCGGAGTGCGGGGGGAATGCCCGCTTTGGAGAAAACCGGATTACGCCTTTTCCCTGGGGGGCTCATTACCTTCCCCTCCCGACCCGCGAATCAAAGGCGGTTGTTGAACTTCTAGAAGAATTAGGAGCCATTGAAGGTTTCACGACCTCCGGGACGCCCATCTATCGGGAGCAGTATCTTTGCTTTGATCCCCAAGAACGCCTTTATCTCCATGGACGCTGGCAAGAAGGACTTCTTCCGCTGGTCGGCGCCACGCGAAGGGATCTTGACGAGTACAATCGATTTAAGGATTTGATGCTCAGTTACCGACACCGGCGGGGCAACGATGGACGGAAACCATTTGCGATCCCCATGGATTTCAGTTCCCGGGATCCGGATTTTCTGGATTTGGATCGGATATCGATGCACGAGTATTTGAAGAGTAATCACTTCGATTCTCCTCACCTGCACTGGTATGTCAATTATGCCTGCCGTGACGATTTTGGGACGTCTTATTCCAACGTATCAGCTTGGGCAGGACTGCACTATTTTGCCAGTCGCGATGCGGGAGACGAAGAGATTGAAAATACGAGTGTGCTAACCTGGCCCGAGGGGAATGGCTGGATTATTCGCCGGCTACGGGAGTCACTGGCAACGTCGATCACGACGCACTCTTTGGCGTTTCACATCGCTCCGATCAAAAACGCAGTGCTGGTTGATGTCTACGATTTTCAGACGGGAAAATCTACACGCATTCAGGCAGCGCATGTGGTTTTTTCCTGTCCGAGGTTCCTTGGAAAATACTTGTTAGACCCTGCTGCAAAAGACAACCCCGAGATTTCGGCTGAATTCGAATACGCCTCCTGGATGGTTGCCAACCTGAGCCTCAAGAACTTCCCAATCCCTCGAAGCGGCTTCCCTCTTTCCTGGGATAATGTCATCTACGACAGTGAGTCTCTCGGTTATGTGGTCGCAACTCATCAGAGTTTAAAGACATTTATTCCCGAGACCGTGTTCACCTACTACTATGCGATGACGGGGTCTCCGGCGTCACAGGAGAGGACTCGATTGTTGGAGACGGACTGGAAGAGTTGGCTCGATTTCATTGTCCGAGACCTCAGCAAACCACATCCGGAGATTTCACAATTGATCACTCACGTTGACGTGTTCCGCTGGGGGCACGCCATGGTGCGACCGAGACCTGGCTTCATGTGGGGGGGCGCTAGGCAAGAGGCGGCAAAGTCGATCGGTAATATTCACTTCGCCCATTCAGATCTCAGCGGGTTTTCTATTTTCGAAGAGGCTCAATACCGGGGAATCCTCGCCGCAGAAGAGATTTTGAAAGCCTATCGAATCCCCTTTCGCTCATCGATTATCTAACTCATCCAATATCGTTTTACCTTAAGTCCGCGATTAAAAAATCCCAAAACATGAAAAGCGACCATTATGATATGTTCACACTTCCTGAGTCCCCCGACTAGCTCGACGCCGCCAAGGAAGAGGTCGATTTAATGCAGACGCACTAATCAAATATTGTTTGCTAACAATTCTTCACCCCCGAGTAATCCCTACTTGGCAAGAGGGAACGTGAATGCAATGGCCGTTTCCCCTTATTAAAGGGGGGACTTGAGGGGGGTCCTTGCCGGACTTGTAACATTGTTTAGCGCGTCTTATTGGTCTCTTGTCCCGCTATGGACGAAGTCGGAGAAATGGAGAGTGCAGAAATGAAGCATCATTGGATTGGAGGGAGTTGGACTAAAGAGGCAAGAGCGGCAATACCTGTGATCAATCCTGCTACGGAAGAGCAGGTTGGCGAAATTTCCCGCGGCACCGTTGAAGATGCCAATAGCGCCGTCCAAGCGGCTCGCAACGCCTTTCGATCGTGGCGTTGGATCCCGGGTGTTGAAAAAGCCGGTTTACTCCATTCCATTGCCCGAGGATTGCGGTCCCAACAGAAAGACTTGGCCGGCCTGATGACCCTAGAGGGAGGAAAACCATATTGTGAAAATCGGGATGAGATTGAATGGACTGCCGCCTGTTTTGATTACTATGCTGAAGTCGGACGCCATTCCAGGGGCACGTCGATTCCTCCGGTCTTCCCACACCAAGTCAATTTCACGATCAAGGAACCTTACGGAGTGGTGGTCGCGATAATTCCTTGGAATTATCCGTTATTATTACTTTCCTGGAAGATCGCGCCAGCCCTGGCCGCAGGAAACACCGTCATCATTAAACCCAGTGAAGAGACGCCGCTTTCCACTCTGGAACTGGCTCAATTATTTTCCGAGCTTCCCGCCGGTGTCGTCAATATTGTGACCGGATTTGGAGAAGAAGCGGGTGAAGCATTGGTTAAACATCCGGATACTGACCTGGTTGCCCTGACAGGCTCTGTCGAGACTGGGAAGCGTGTTGGAAAGATCTGCGCGGAGCAGATTAAGAAGATTCATCTTGAACTAGGAGGGAACGACCCGTTCATTGTCTGCAGTGACGCAGATCTTGAAATTGCCAGCCGGGCTGCCTGCTGGGCGGCTTTTCTGAATACCGGCCAGGTTTGCACGGGAGGGAAACGATTCTATGTATTTGAGGAGATCGCCGATGCATTTATCCAACGCGTTGTCCAATGGACGCGCTCCCTTAAGTTAGGGAATGGGATGGACGCTGAGACGGATATCGGTCCAATGATCAATCTCAAGCAACTCGAAGATGTCCATGACCGGATCCAAGAGGCCGTACACCAAGGGGCACGCGTTTTATGCGGAGGCCGGCGCCCCCTACAATATTCAAAGGGCTTCTTCTATGAGCCGACCGTGATGGTGGATGTCCGCCAAGAGATGCGCCTGGTCCGCACGGAAACCTTTGGTCCTGTTTTGCCGATCCTGCGCGTACGCGATATTGACCATGCCATTGAATTGGCCAACGACAGCCAGTATGGATTGGGCGGCAATATCTACACCAATAACATGGAGTGGGCCATGAAAGCGATGGACCGAATTACAGCCGGGACTTTTTGGATCAATGATCCTCTGACGGATAATGAAGCCGGTCCCTTTGGTGGTATGCGACAAACCGGCCATTCGCGCGAACTAGGTGAAGAAGGGCTCGATGAATTTCGCGAAACAAAACATGTTCATCTCGATTATCGCCAGGAAGTTAAACCGTATTGGTATCCTTACTCGGAGTACAACAAACTTTCGTCATAGACTTCTCAGGGTGTATCGAAAAACCCATTGCAACCACTATGAACGATGTTAAGACATACAAAAACCTTATCAATCATGAATGGGTTCCCGGCGTAAATTCGCGTGTTATTCACAATCCGACCACGGCGGAGCCCATTGCCATAGTTCCTGAATCGAGTTCCGAAGAAGTGAATCGAGCAGTGCTTGCTGCTCGTCATGCATTTGACGAGGGGCCGTGGCGGGAAACAACGGCGCAGCAACGAGAGCGAATCCTATTGGCGATGGCCAATTTGGTCCGAAAACATTCTGCCCAGGTCCACATCAACCTGAGCGAGAAACCGATCGCTTGGTACTAGGGCAATGTTGCTCGAAATTGGGGTAGTTATTGTAGCCGGGGCCGCTGGCCCCGGGAAAGCGCCGGCGCCGACAGGGCTGGTTGTTCGAACGGGAGCCCAGTTCATTCGATCTTTTCATGCATGAATACCATATCGCTTAAAACCTCGATACCCGGGCCTAAGAGTCAAGCTCTTTTAGCCCGTCGTGAGACCTCTGTCCCGCAAGGCCCTTTTCACGTAGCGCCCATTTTTGTGGCATCAGCCAGTGGAGCTTCTCTGGAAGACGTAGACGGCAACATCCTGTTGGATTTTACGGCAGGGCTCGGAACATTGAACACGGGTCACTGCAGCGCCCCGGTGGTTGCCGCTGTCGTGGCACAAGCCCAAAAATTCCTTCACACATGCTTTCATATCGCCATGTATGAGCCTTATGTTGCATTGGCGGAGAAACTTAATCAAATCACTCCCGGAAATTTTCCCAAGAAGACGTTGTTATTGAACAGCGGGGCAGAAGCTATTGAAAACGCTGTAAAGATTGCCCGCTTCTACACAAAGCGCCCGGGAGTCGTAGGTTTTGAGCATGGATTTGCAGGGCGAACTCTGCTTGCGATGAGCTTGACCAGTAAAGTGATGCCCTATAAGTATGGTTTTGGACCTTTCGCCCCTGAAGTCTATCATCTGCCCTACCCATATTATTATCGCAGCGCCTATTCAGACTTAGAGCGTTTCATCGATCATTCGATTGAACAAATGCAGGAGTTTTTTCACACCCATGTCGATCCCCGCCAGGTTGCTTGTGTGGTGTTGGAACTCGTGCTGGGTGAAGGAGGCTTTATCGTCGCACCGATTCGCTATGTTAACGCGCTGGCGGATTTTTGTAAGGCGAATGGAATTCTCCTGGTCATAGATGAAATCCAAACGGGGTTTGGGAGGACCGGCCGGCTCTTCGCTTGTGAGCATTATGAGATCGAACCTGATTTAATCACGATGGCGAAGTCGTTAGCTGGCGGTATGCCGCTTTCGGCCGTCACTGGACGTGCGGAGATTATGAATAGTGTGCACGTCGGGGGGTTGGGTGGAACTTACGGAGGCAATCCTGTGGCTTGCGCTTCGGCACTGGCTTCGATAGAACAGATCCAATCTTCCAATCTGAGTCAACGGTCCCGGAGAATCGGGGAGATTTTGCGGCAACGATTGCAAAGCTGGGAGAAGCGCCATCCCATGATCGGAGAGGTTCGCGGTTTAGGAGCCATGATGGCGGTTGAATTTGTCAAAGATCGTCACAGCAAGGAGCCCGCCAAAGAATTCACAGTTCAGGTGGTGAAACGTTGTGTCGAACAAGGAGTCATTCTTATCTACGCGGGGACTCATAGCAACGTACTACGATTTCTAGTGCCCCTTGTCGTGACGGACCAACAGCTTGATGAAGGTTTAGATGTCATCGAGGGTGTCCTTTTTTCTTAATGCGACAGTGACTCAGGATCGAAACTTTGTAGTGTTAGGTGGGGCTGGAACAATCGGACGGGTCGTCGGACACGACCTGTTTGAATCCCATCCGAAAAACTCTATTCTCATCGCCGATTTTAATGAAGTGGCTTCCCGGGAAACGGCCAGAGCTTTCCGCAGTCGGCGGGTACGTGCTGTCCATGCGGACGCCACTCAGGTCAATGAGCTTGTCAGGATAATCGGGGGCCATTCAGTCGTCTTGAACTGTACACAGCACCACTTCAATCTCAACGTCATGCAGGCCGCGCTGGCTGCTAAAGTCCATTACATTGACCTCGGCGGCTTATTTACCTGGACGCGAAGGCAATTGAAGCTTCATCAAGACTTCGTGCGAGCCGGACGAACGGCAATAATTGGAATGGGATGTTCTCCAGGAATTACTAACATCATGGCGCGCTCTGTTGCGGATCGTTTTCAATCGATACAGTCGATCAAGATCCGAGTTGGCACCCGAGATTTCAACGCCACGGCGAATGATTTTTGTTTCCCTTATTCCGCTCAAACAGTGGTTGAAGAACTCAGCTTCCGGCCCTGGATTTTTAAAAATGGAAAGTTCCTTCAGACCGCAGCTCGAACCGGTTGGGAGGAAATCAATTTCAAGAAGCCGCTTGGAAAATTATGGCTTGTCCGCACCCGGCATAGTGAAGTGGCTACACTGCCGTTGAGTTTCAGGGGAAAAGGATTGGAAGACTGCGATTTTAAGGTGAGTTTTGACCGTGAATTTGTGCGCAAAGTCATGAAACGTTTGCGAAACGGTTGGACCGTCAAACGACTTTCCGAATTGCAGTCGGAGAGAATTCATCCCGATGACTATGAAATCGCACGCGTAGTGATCACTGGTCGGGAGCACTCCGCTCATGTCCGGTCTGCTATAACTATGGATTGTCATGCCAGGGCAAGACCGGAATGGCAGGCGACAGCGGGGGACGTAGACACGGCAAGTCCTCTTTCGATTGTCGCCCAAATGCTGGCCACCGGCAAAATCAGGCAACTTGGAGTTCTCCCTCCCGAGATCGGAGTCCCCGTTGATCCATTCTTGAGAGAAATTGAAAAGCGGGGGATGAAGTGGACCGTTTCGAGAACGCGTATTCCGGCAGGCTAAGGGTTCAGGCATTGTTTTGAGATTCTGCTTGCCAGGCTTCATTCTCAAATTCAGAGAAGACCTCTGAGAACTCGATCAGCGCCATCTTTGTAAAATGTTTAGAATTCAATTGCAGGGAATGCGTGTTGTTTTTCTTGGAATCCCTTTGGTGATTTTACTTGCTTCCGTTCCCGCCCAAGGCAAGATCCACTTTCGCCGTTCTGGCCAAAGGTCTGCAGGGCCAAGCTTGCGCCGGCGTCTCAATATTAATTCCATTATCACGGAGCCAGGTACCTTCGAAACCGAGTGGAGCAATATCTACTCGACTAGCGGAACCTTTTTCATGCCGACGACTCTCAAATTAACTCCAGGCACCGGGACGGGTTTTTGGGGACGGACGGAGTTGAGTGCAAGTTTTGATTCGGTTTACAGTTCCAAAGTGACTGACCAGCGGTCCGTTCAATTCAGTGATCACATTACGGTGGCCTCGACCTCTGTGATTTATGCAGGCCCGAAATGGAATGTGGCGATCGCCCCTGTGGCTACATTTTACTGGCGAGATGAAAAAGGTGCACGATTGGGAGCCGTCGCCCTTGCCCGCTACGAATCGGGGGCGAACACCGCGGGAGTTAGCGCGAGTTGGACCGGCGCCACTTCACCATCACCAACCAATCCGGCCGGGACCCTGGACTTAGTTGGAGGCTATGGGAGAAAGCTTGCCAATGCGGGAGCCATGAGTCACTTCACTCCCTATGGAAATGTGGTGTATGAACGATCTACCGGTGGTTTAAATGGACTCTCTCTGGTTGAAGGATTGGAGTACCAGGTGAACGAGAAAATTGCCGTGGAAATGGCGGCTCAGCAACTGGATCTCTACGGGGGCAGTCTGGATTACCAGTTCATTTTGGGAATGACCGTCAATTTTGGATCGCCCAAGAAGTGGTTCGGAAATCACTACCGATAATCGAACCGCCAAGAGCGCCAAGAAAAGAATTAAAGCTTCGCTCTCGGGGTGTTTAACTTCAGCACCGCTCTTCGCTCATCCGGATGCTTTCGAGTCATGTGGCGGATACTTTCGCGCAGCGACATGCGATCCCAGAGGTGTGAGATACATTGTGGGAAACGTCAAACACGGCCCTAACGACTTTCTTGGCAGTTAGGACAGTTTTTGCCTTTGGCGCTCTTTGTGTTCTTGGCGTTTCTATTTCTTGCGGGTATTAGTATGAGAAGAAATTCAATTTCGCCTCCCCTTGAGTAAGGATGTATGCTCTGGATCAAACAGTGCTCCCCAAAGTCCACTAGAAGTAAAATTCATGGCTCTTGAGGTAGGACATTCTCCCGTTCAGGAGGTTTCATTGTCAAAAGCATTTCTTCCTAATCGATGCGTCGAAGGCTATGTCTTTCTGCTATCTCATGATGATGCTTGCATCATCTCTGTTGGCAGCGCCGGTGGTAAACAAGATCGATCCTGTCTTTGAGGAACCGGTTGATGCCCAATTCCGTTTTGGTGGGTTCGTCGGGCAGAGGCTGGTCGCGAACATGGAACGGTGGGAGCTTCGAGTGCCTGATTCCAATCCGGCGATGCTTGAAGTCTTCTTTGACCGTGAGAGTAAACCGAGCAGAAATTTGCTCCCCTGGCACGGAGAGTTTATCGGGAAATATTTGTGCGCTTCGATTCTCAGTTACAAGTATTCTTCGTGACCCTGCTCAAAAAGTCCTCATTCAGAAGGTCGTGCAACGCTTCCTTGAAAGTCAGGGGCCGGATGGCTACCTTGGGCCTTTCAATCAGGAGAGCCGCTTGACCGGAATTCGAAAACCCCCGAGTTCCCCTCAAAACTGGGATGTCTGGGGTCATTATTGGGCGATCCGGGCACTGCTCCTTTATTACCAGGAATTTGGAGATCCCAAGGCGCTTGAAGCAGCAACACGAGCAGCAGATCTGATTGTCAAAACCTACCTCAATCAGGATGTGGACATGAGAAATGATGGCAGCTATGGCCAGATGAACTATGCCGTCATCCATGCGTTTGCTCTTTTATATCGATTGACCGAAAAGCCGCAGTATCTTGAGATGGCCAACTGGATTGTGAATCAGTGGGATCAACCGGAAGGCCCGCTCTATTTAAGGATGGCGTTAACGGGTTATGAAATGCATCAATTCCCAGCCAACCGCTGGGAGAGCTTGCACGACTTTCTGGGCCTGTATGAAATGGCCCTTCTTACCGGAGACCCCAAGTATCGTCAGGCCTTCACGCATATCTGGTATAGCATATTGAAAGGAGACCGGCATAATACCGGGGGTTTTAGTTCGGGAGAACGGACTACCGGCAACCCTTACGATACTTCCAACATCGAGACTTGCTGCACCGTAGGCTGGATCGACATGAGCATCGCCATGTTGAAACTCACTGGAAACTCGCTCGTTGCGGACGAGATCGAGTTAACGACCTTCAATGGCAACATCGGGGGGCAATCGCCGTCAGGAAGCTGGTGGACTTATTCAACTCCTATGGAAGGAATCAAGGAAGCCTCGGCTCACACGATCCATTTTCAATGCCGCGCCGGGAGTCCGGAGCTCAATTGCTGTTCAGTGAATGGGCCACGTGGCATGGTTCTTTTGAGTGAGTGGGCGCTGCTTCGCTCCAAGGAAGGGGTAGTGCTTAACTATTATGGCCCCTCTGAATTCAAGACAAAGACTCCGGGGGGACAAATGCTGACACTCCAGCAAGACACGGACTATCCCGTCAATGGGAAGATAGCGCTGCGAATCGGGATTCCCAAGTCTGAAAAGTTCGAATTGAAATTGCGGATTCCATCCTGGTCTCAAAGGACGATTGTTGAGCTCAATGGATCGGCTGTTACCGACGTCAAGACCGGTTCCTATTTGAGTCTTGTCCGTGATTGGAAGAATGGGGACACATTATCGATAGATCTAGACATGTCTTTCCATTATTGGGTCGGCGAAAGAGAATCGCTTGGAAAGACTTCGATCTATCGAGGGCCCATCTTGCTTGCTTATGATCCTGCTTTTGATTCGTATGAAAACAATACTTTACCAGAATTTGATGCCCGAAACTTGGGGTTTCAATTCGTTACTTCGAAACGCCAGATACAGCCGTGGATGCTGGTTAAAGTGAAGGGGATCAATGGTACCGAGGTGACATTATGCGATTTTGCTTCGGCGGGGGCTTATGGAAATCCTTATAAGACCTGGTTGAAAGTCGCGAATATCGAACCAGTCCAATTCAGTAAGGAAAAGCCAATTTGGGCCAATCGTCCGTTGCCGTAACACAGACCTGAAATCGGAATCTCTTAACTCAGAGTTGTTCGACCACATAACCCTTTTGCCGGAGCATTTCGATCACGCCTTTATTCCCGATCAGGTGGGCGGCGCCAACGACGACCAAAACATTTCCTTTGTGATTCAAGAACTCTTCGATTCTTGGGACCCAATTCCTGTTCCTTTGGACAATTAATTGATTCAGAAGCTCAGGATAATCTTTGAAGCTCTCCAAGAGAAGCTCATCGAGCTTCTGGCTCTCCCCATGAGACCAGGCTTTGACGATCTCTTCGAATTCCTTTTTAAAGAGGTCTAATTCTTGAATGGTCTCAATCAAAGCCGCTTCTTGATTGCCAGAAGACATGCCTTCCAATAGGCTCACTTGAAATTCAATCGATTCCAGGCTGAGAATTTCCTTCTTGTCTGCTCTGGCCTGATCGAAGAAATGCTTGTCAATCCCGAACTTGGAGTCATACCCCAACTGCTCCAGCTGCATGGCGGCCAGAGTGATCGTGACCAGCCAGGGTTTCAGCCGATTCACTTGTTGAATATCGAGCCCTAGCTCTTCCGTTTTTTTCTTAACCAGCTCAAACGTCTTCGGTGACAGGCTCTCTCGCAAAGTCTGGCCAGCAGGATATAGCCCTTTTGAAATCATTAATGATTGAGCTTCGCTGGAAGAGGCTTCATCCAGATTAATTTCCAGCACCAATGTTTGTACGTCATGGTAGGCACTTTCAATCGACTTGTTGAGCGGGTAGCCATCCTCCCGCATGAGATGGATGGCCCCGAGAAGATAAACCGTGTTCTGCTTTGAAGTCACTTTCCAAAGACAGCTTTTTTGGCCGACTTCGGCTTTCCCTTCGCTCCAGATCGCAGGCGTAAGGAGCAAATAGACTGAGAGAAGACTGATGTGGGCCATCCTGCGGCGATATAGTTTCTTAAACATGTGAAATCCCTTTTCGAATGTTGATCTGTGTGTTCAGTGAGTTTAGCACAGGCACTGCAGTGTCCTTTAGATAACTTCTCTCATTTGACATCCGTCAAATCGCAAAGGCACCTTGTTTGCTTGGTCGGCATTTTGCAGGCAACCCTTAGCCAGCTTGATCAATCTAATAGATCGGTATCCAGACAAATTAAAATATGTAATTTCAAGTAGGGGTTCCCACGCAAATAAGTTCACTGTATTTGTAAAAAAAGGGTGACCAATTCTAAAGATCAACAGTTGTGATGACGATAGGGTGGGTGTATACCGAGAACAATCTGTAATTCAGAAAAAGTTGTCTTCAAGCCGATTTCACAGGCTTTCTGTTGATTGATGCAAACTCAATCCACGTCAGATCACTTCAATCCTTATTGTCAGATGGTATTGGCCTCAGACGTTCGACGGGTATTGATGGTCAGAGCAATGTAAGCATTTCAAGTCAAGCGCACACATTATTCAATGTTGTTGGCGTCTGTATTTATTCTGTTAATGGAGTATCCCGATGAGAAAGAATCTTTTCCCAATCAGTGTCTGGGCCTACCGAGGCAAGACGCTGCAACTCTTTAATTTCTGCCAATCCGTTAAAGAGGCGATAAGCTGCGCCAAAAAACTTCCGTTCACTCCCATTGTTCTCTGTACGAGACAGGATCTTCCCTTTCTGGAAGAACGCATTTCCAAAGAAGAGTTCGGTTTTGAGGAATTCGGCTCGTAAAAGAGCTCAGTATTTTCCTTCCTCTAAGTTCTCACAAATCGAAAAGGACGACTCACCCTTCGGATCCGTTTACAAAGGATCAACAGTTGCGGTTTGCTGAGACGTAAGGTAGCCTTCTTCGTTGAAGACGGAGAGGGGGCCTGCTTGTCGAAGAAAACGCTCAATTGGGGGATCCTGGGTGCAGCTAAAATTGCCCGTTCGTTGGCAATGGCTTTGCGCGATTCGAAATTGGCCTGCCCTTATGCCGTAGCGAGCCGCACGTTACCGAAGGCGGAAGCCTTTGCCCGAGAATTCGGTTTTCAAAAAAGTTACGAACGCTATCAAACATTGTTGAACGACGCTAAGGTCGATGTGATCTACAATCCTCTCCCGAATCATCTCCATTGTGCCTGGACCATTCGCGCTTTGGAAGCAGGCAAGCATGTCTTATGTGAAAAGCCGCTGGCCAAAAATGCGGACGAATGCCGTCGGATGATCGAGGTTGCCCGGGGAAATAATCGGCTCTTGATGGAGGCATTCATGTATCGGGTCCATCCCCAGACTCTGAGGATTCAAGAGCTTCTCAGCGAACGAAGGATCGGTGAAGTTCGGGTGATCCGCGCAGGCTTCGGGTTCACCCTTGCCGAAGATTCGGGCAATGTTCGGCTGGAGACAAGGATGGGAGGAGGGTGCCTGATGGATGTCGGGTGCTACTGCGTGAACGCGATCCGAACCTTCTTTGGCGAAGAGCCTTCGCTTGTTTTGGGTCATGCCGAACGTGGAAGACGAACGAAAGTCGACATGAGTTTCGCAGGCACATTGGTTTTTTCAGAGGGAAAGCTGGGGATCTTTAATTCGAGTTTCCAGACAGTTCTGGATCGGGGTCTTGAGATCATTGGAACGCGAGGAAGGATTCTGGTGCCTTCCCCTTGGAAGCCAGATGGCGAACTCTCAGCCTTTACTCTTGAAGTGGATGGTAAAGCCAATGTGGTTGAGATCCGGAATGGGGGGGCAATCTATCATAACGAAGTAAACCATTTCAGCCGTTGTGTTCTTGCCCGCAAGTCTTCGCTTATCCCTCCCGAGGATGGATGGAGAAACATGATTGTCATCGATGCCCTTAAGAGATCAGCTCGGACGGGTAAACGAGTGACGATCACAAAACGCAAATAGGACAGCCAAGGAACATGAGCTTGAAGGACGTCATTATTATTGGAGCCGGGCCGACGGGTCTGGCTTGTGGGATCGAGGCCGAAAAGAATCGGTTGGAATATCTTGTCATCGACAAGGGTTGTATCGTGAATTCGATCAAAAATTTTCCGGTCCATATGACTTTCTTTACCACTCCTGAACTCTTGGAAATCGGGGGCCTGCCTTTTGTCAGTTCCTATGACAAGCCCACTCGGAATGAGGCCTTGAAGTACTACCGTCGGGTTGCCGACACCTACAAGCTGAAGCTGCACCTTTACGAAACCGTTATTTCCGTCACCGGCAAAGATGGCTCCTTCGAAATTCGGACAATGACTAGGGATGGTGAACCACTCACTTACTTAACCCGAAAAGTTGTTCTGGCAACAGGTTATTACGATATTCCCATTTACCTGGGTGTTCCCGGAGAGGATCTCGCAAAGGTCTACCACTATTACACGGAACCCCATCCCTACTATGGAATGGATGTAGCTGTCATTGGAGGGAAGAACTCCGCGGCGATTGCTGCGCTCGAGCTATATCGAACCGGGGCGCGAGTGACACTGATCCATCGTGAGAAGGAACTCAGCAACAGCATCAAGTATTGGATCAGGCCCGACATCGAAAACCGAATTAAGAATCATGAGATTGCGGCCTTTTTTAAGACCTCCGTGATCGAAATCGCTCAGCGTTTCGTTCGCTTGAGAAATCAACGCGGAGAAACCTGGGAGCTCAAGAATGATTTCGTATTTGCCATGACAGGTTATCGTCCGGACCTGGAGTTTTTCCGATCCATTGGTATCCACCTCGAACCAACCGGGCAAAGACCTCTCTATCATGAAAAGACTTTTGAAAGTTATGTCCCAGGCGTTTACCTAGCAGGAGTGGTGGTCGCCGGCATGAATACGAACGAAGTCTTCATCGAAAACGGCAGGTTTCACGGGGAGATCGTCATTAAAGATATCTGTCGCGCGCTAGCCAAGAGTGGCTAGCATTCATTGGTGAATTTCGCTCACAGTGGCGGTCGTTCACGCAACTTGGCGGCAGGCTAGAAGGCCTGCACCACGAGACCGTGGTACGGTCCTCTGACCTGCAAGCGTCCGAACTCTAGGGGCAGGCATGGCTGTCCGTTTCTTCTTCGTGGGCGATTGGGCCTAGAGAAGCTCGGCTGTCCGCAAGAACCCCCTCGTTTTCTCCGAAAACCTGCGCTAGAATTATTCGAAATCCATTTTGTTTGAATTTTTGGTTCTGATTCCTGGATTGAAGAGAGAAGAGGCTGGCTCTTGTCAACTTTCTGTCGCTCAAAACATATTTCTCTCATTTCATTGGCTTACGCTCTGGTTGCCCTTTTCCCAGAAGCCATTCTTGCCCACCCGATGGGTAACTTCTCAATTAGCCACTATGCGAAGATTGAGATCGATCCTCAAGCGATCCAGCTTTATTACATCATTGATACGGCCGAGATTCCTACGTTTCAGGAAATGAATGTGATCGATGGGAACGGCAACGGTCAGATCGAGGCTTCTGAAAAAGATCGCTACCTTGCGCGGAAGGTCGAAGAGTTAACCTGGAATCTTTCCCTCCGTCTGGACGGCAAGAAGATTTCATTTCAGCGGATATCTCAGTCGCTAGATTTAATTCCCGGAGGATACAACTTACCGACCATGAAGATTACGGTGAGATATCGCGCCGAAATTCCCCGTGGCTCGTCCGATGAACCTATGATTCTGGAATACGAAGACAAGAATTTCGAAGGCCGGCAAGGCTGGAAAGAAATTGTGGCGAGACCCGGAGAAGGGATTGAATTTGTCGAGGCCACCGTACCCGCGATTGATAAGACCAACGAACTCAGCGTATACCCTGAAGATCCGGCCATGCCCTCTCCCCAGAACCTGACTGCGTTGATCCGATTCAAAATGGGCACCTCGTCCATCGGGTTGTCCTCCGGGGGGGAGTTTCTTCTGTAAAAGGCGATTCGCCTGGAAGCATTGCCCAATTCCGGAATAATGATTCCATGACGCGAACAGAACAGCAACGCCTTGTACAATTGCTATCCCAATCAGAACTCAAGACAAGCATTATCTTGCTGGCGCTCGTCGTTGCATTTAGTCTGGGCGCATTCCATGCGCTCTCTCCAGGACATGGTAAGACTGTGGTAGGCGCGTATTTGGTTGGGACGAGGGGAACTGCAAAACATGCCATTCTGCTCGGAGCCATTGTGACGATCACACACACACTGGGAGTTTTTATCCTCGGATTGATTACGCTATATGCCTCAAAGTACGTACTTCCTGAAAAACTCTATCCCTGGCTGGGTTTTGGTTCAGGTCTGGGAGTAGTTGTAATTGGTTTTGGGCTATTTCTTCAGCGCTACAGAAATCTCCAACTGCATTCCCATGCTGGTCACAGACACTCGCATGCCTACGATCATGATCATCCGCCTCACACCGATCATGAACACGCCCACTTGACTCACAGTCATGGCGATCTCGTTCACACGCACGGTGGCGTGGCTCATTCTCACGATTATTCGCAGGTTAAATTCAAAGACCTGTTCACGTTGGGGGTTACGGGAGGCATGGTCCCGTGTCCTTCGGCGTTAGTGGTACTGTTGAGCGCCATTTCCATCAACCGGGTTGGATTAGGGTTACTCTTAATTGTTGCCTTCAGCCTGGGATTGGCGTTGGTCTTGATGGCCATTGGGTTGATGATGATTTATGCTCGAGGTTTTATGGAACGATTCACGGGGGATGGCCGTCTTTGGAAAACATTACCTGTGTTCTCCTCTTTGGCTGTGACGGGATTGGGGGCAGTCATCGCCGTACAGTCGTTGATCAATGGAGGGATTCTGCAAATCAGCTTTTCAGGAGGGAAATAACGAGTCAGGTATCCTTGCTGCGACCGTTGGGCTCTAAACTGAATCGGTACCTGCAGGTTCTGCGACAGGAAGGAGATCGCAGCATAATGTTGTTTTCTGCATTTCTCAGACTTTGAAATATTTAGGAAACTTCGTCAGATTTTGATGACCTTTCTTCGTGACGAGGACCAAATCTTCAATTCGAATTCCCCCAATCTCTGGATAGTAAAGCCCCGGCTCAATGGTCACGATGTGCCCGGCTCTGAGTTGAGTTTCGGCTCGAAGGCCGATCCGTGGAAGTTCATGGATCTCTAATCCCACTCCGTGGCCGGTTCCATGAAAGAAGCCTTCCATACGACCATTCCTCTGCCCGGTTTCAAAACCTTTAGCCTTAAAGTGGTTTACGATCGACTGGTGGATTGAGTTCCCGCGAGCTCCTTCTCTAATCTCATTCAATCCCATCGATTGGCCTTCCAATATGGTCTGATACATCAGCACTAACCGCTCGGAAACCCTCCCCTTCACCACAGTTCGGGTAATGTCTCCCCAATAGCCCGTTTGTTGTGAGCGGGGGAATATATCCAAAATGATTGGTTGATGGGCGTGTAATGTGCCGTGCCCTTCTTCATGAGGATCACAAGTATGCCGGCCGCAGCTTACAATCGTGTGTGCGGCAACGCATCCGTACCGCTGACTTACCTCTGCGATCCTCTGCTTCACTCTTTCTGAGGTCAGTTTTTCTCTTTCTAGGAGCAGTTGCCCGGTAGAAGCGATACGTGCCCGCCGAATCATCTCGATAGCCGCCTCCATCCCTGCCTCGGCCGTCTCTTGTACCCTCCGAATGGCCCGAATCTCGTCACGAGTCTTAATTTCACGTTCCTCAAAAAACTCCCCCGTAGAAGGGCCCAGGTGGAAACCCTTCTTCCTGAGCCTGTCGGCCAGTCCGATTGGAAAATCTTGAGGAACCTCAATCGTCCGGATTTTTCTTTGGGAGAACAAATAATTCAAGATTTCACTGGTATCCGCGACGCTTTTCTTCTTCCCCTTGATGGATTGAACCACTTCAGATTGAGAGAGGATGTGATCGACGTGGGCCTGCTTTTTGGCACGATCAATTTCTAAATCACTCATGACCAGAAAGGATTCTCCCCGATAGGTAAAGAAAATGAATGCATCTGGCGCAAAGAAGCGGGCGGCATAAAGCAGGTTGGCATCTTTCTCGCTGGAGGCGAAGATAAGGCGAGCGTCTGCGATTTTCCTTATTGAACGAGAGGTCATCGTCTAATTGACGGTAGGGACGGGGAGAAGGCTTTGGGAATCTGTGGCGAGTGCCCATCCGTCTTCGATCAAACGTATGAGCCCATGAAAGTGAACGTCTGCTCCTGTCAATACCAGCAAGACATCGCCGGGCTTGACAGAAGAATTCATAAGTTGAAAGCGAACCACAGTTGCAAGTCCATTGGCATGTTCAATCGTGGTAAAGCGGAAGTCTTTTGCCTCAATCACCAGCGTGTTTGAATATGGGCTTTGCTCTTGAGTAGGCTCGGTCGTGTCAGTCATTGTTCCCTCTTTTTTAGCGTAACGAAAACTTTGGATCTTTGACTCTAGGTAAGGAAAACCACAAGTCGTCGCAAAATATTTTTTCTTCATCGTCCAACACAAGTCCAACCCCAGCCAATCCGTGTAGTAATTGGTCAGGACGGCTGGCGCCGAGGATGGCGGAGCTAATCCCGGGTTGGCCCAGTACCCATGCGAGCGCGACGTGGATCAATTCCTTTCCACGAGGTTTGAAGAATTGTTTCAACCTGTCAATGGCATCGAAATGATGGGACTTCCAGTAGCGTTCACGGTACAAACTTTTCGGGTCGGGAACCAGGCCAAATCGAGAATGGTTGTCGGGGTCTTGACCTCGTTCGTATTTTCCGGTCAAAAAACCTCCTGAGAGAGGATTATACGCAAACACTCCCAAGCCCTGTTCTTGGCACAAAGGGAGGATTTCATTCTCGATTTCTCGAAAAAGCAGATTATAGCGAGGTTGAATCGCGGTGAAGGAATGTAAATTCCTCTTATCGGAGGTCCAGAGTGATTTGGCTATCTGCCAGGCAGTGAAATTCGAGCAACCGATGTATCGGATCCGTCCTGCGCGAACCAGATCGTCTAGGGCTCGTAAGGTCTCTTCGATAGGGGTCTCAAGATCCGGCTGGTGCACGTAATACAGGTCGATGTAATCGGTTTGAAGTCGGCGCAGGCTTCCATCCAGTGCCTCGAAGATATGCTTCCTCGAAAGTCCACCGCAGTTGGGGTCTTGGCTCATGGGTATTCCGCATTTTGTGGCCAAAACAAACCGGTCTCTTTTTCCCTTTAGCCAGTGCCCGATGATCGTTTCAGTGTTGCCAGCTTTCTCGAAAGTAGGAGGAAAAGGGTAGACATCCGCGGTGTCAATACAGTTGATGCCGGAATCGGCTGCAATGTCCAGTATCCTGATGGCGGCGGTCTCATTGGCCTGATATCCAAAGGTCATGGTTCCCAGACAAATTTCACTGACCTTCAGACCTGTCTTCCCCATTGCTTTGATCTTCATGAGGGCTTCCTTTCAAGGGAGTGACTGGAGTCCAGTCTATCTCAATTTTCAATACAGCAACAGAGGATAGCATCCCGCTGGAATTGCCACCGGAATGGATCGGTTCACGAAATCGATCGAGGGATTGCTGACTCTGAGATTTCGAGGGTCCATGCTTGGGATTTCAAAGGACCCGGAGTTGCTGGACGGCTAGCCCTCCTTGACTTTGAATCCCATCCATTCATAATATGGAGTTTTAGCCAGTGAGGCAGGAGAGTCCTAGTTGATCGTAGATACCGTTTTAAAAAAGATCTTTGGCAGCAAACACGAGAGGGACATCAAGGCAATACGCCCGTTAACCGAGACGATTTCGAGCCTTGAACCCACGATTTCGAAGTTGACCGACTCGGAATTAACCGCCAAGACCTCAGAATTCAGAAACCGGTTGGCGAATGGTGAATCTCTGGATGACTTGCTTCCGGAAGTTTTTGCTGTCGTCCGTGAAGCAGGCAAACGGGTATTGAACATGCGGCATTTCGATGTTCAATTAATGGGCGGTATCATTCTACATCAAGGCAAAATCGCTGAAATGAAGACCGGCGAAGGAAAAACGCTTGTGGCCACTTTGCCCGTCTATCTCAACAGTCTTGAAGGAAAGGGTGTACATGTTATTACAGTAAACGACTATTTGGCCCGTCGGGACAGTGAGTGGATGGGGAAAATTTACAAATTTTTAGGTCTGAGTGTGGGAACCATCCAGCACGACATGGATGACGACGAACGGCGCGAGGCTTACGCCTGTGAAGTCACTTACGGAACCAATAATGAATTTGGCTTCGACTACCTTCGGGACAATATGAAGTTTGAGGTGAATGAGTTAGTCCAGAGAGGCCACCATTACGCGATAGTCGACGAGGTGGACTCCATTCTGATAGATGAAGCCAGGACTCCTTTGATCATTTCCGGGCCGGTCGAAAGTTCACAACAAAAGAATTACATTTCCATGCGTCCTTTGGCTGAGAGGATACGGGAAGCTCAATCTCGGTTGATTAGTCAATGTTTACGAGAAGCTATTGAGAAGATAGAGGGGAATGGCAGCTATCCCACAGAGGCTTTGGAGCAGCTCCTTTTGGTGAAACGGGGTGACCCCAAGAATCGGCAGTACCTCGATCTGATGTCCAAGTCTCGTGACCTGAAGAAAAAGATTGACCAGGTCGAGGGGGAGTTGATGGTCAATAAACAGATGTCCGAATTTGACAATCAGCTCTTTTGCGTCATCGACGAGAAGTCACACAACGTTGAAATCACTGAGAAGGGACGAGAGTATCTGGCGGGCGACCGAATGGAAGATTACATAATCCCGGACCCGGAAGACCCCAGCTATACCGAAGAGCGCTACATTGAAGTCACGGAAAGAATCCATACCATTCAGCAACTGGTTAAAGCCTACTGGCTCTATGAGAAGGATGTCCAGTATGTCGTGAATGATAATAAGATCATGATTGTTGATGAGTTCACCGGGCGTCTGATGCCGGGCCGTCGCTGGAGCGACGGTTTGCACGAAGCAATCGAAGCCAAAGAGCGGGTGAAGATCGAACGGGAAAATCAGACGCTTGCAACCATCACGTTCCAGAACTATTTCCGCATGTATAAGAAGCTGGCTGGGATGACGGGTACGGCAGACACGGAAGCCGTGGAATTCAATAAGATTTACAACCTGGAAGTCGTCGTTGCACCACCGAACAGAGCCATGATCCGGACGGACTATCCGGACATGGTCTATCGGACAGAGCGTGAAAAGTTCAATGCTGTCGTAGAGGAAATCAAAGAACTCCACGCGAAAGGACAACCGGTTCTGGTAGGCACCATTTCGATTGAAAAGTCTGAGCGGCTCAGTGCCATGCTCAAGAAGGGGGGAATAAAGCATGTCGTTCTCAACGCCAAGTACCACGAAAAAGAAGCCGAAATCGTCGCGCAGGCGGGACGTCGAGAATCTGTGACGATCGCCACCAATATGGCAGGGCGAGGTACTGATATCCTCCTAGGTGGGAATGCCGAATATCAGGCGAGGGAGCAACTCCGAAAAAAAGGTGTTAATCCTGATTTGATAAGCAGAGAAGAATGGGACGAAGTCTATAAAAAGATCTTGGGAGAGGTTCAAAAGGACCATGATGATGTGATTGCATTGAACGGGCTCCACATCTTGGGCACTGAACGTCATGAGTCCCGCCGAATCGACAACCAGTTACGCGGGCGCTCTGGCCGCCAGGGAGATCCTGGGACTTCCCGGTTCTACCTTTCGCTCGAAGATGACTTGATGAGAATCTTTGCCAGCGAAAAAGTCTCTAACATCATGCAACGACTCGGAATGGACGAGGGAGTTCCCATTGAGTCGAGACTGATCAGTCGGCGCATCGAGGCAGCCCAGAAACAGGTAGAGGCGCACAATTTCACCATTCGAAAACATTTGCTGGAATATGACGATGTCATGAACCAGCAGCGGAAGACTATCTACGGTCTTAGACACCAATTCTTGAGTGAAAGCACTCACAAAGAGTATCTGCTTAACTTGACTGAAGATTTGATTGCCGATTTGCTCCAGACCCATTGCAATCCTGATGCGAATCCTGCGGATTGGAATGTCGAAGCGTTGCGTCACGCAGTGATGCATCAATTTGGGATTGATATCGTGTATGAAAAGATCCATCCCGCCCAGTTGAGTCAGCCCGAATTACAAGAAACCATTTTTCGAAAAGCCAAAGAGCGATTAGAGACTAAGGAACAGAAGATCGGTTCTGAAGCGATGCGGATGCATGAGCGAGTCATCCTCTTGAACGTTCTAGATTCGCACTGGAAGGATCATCTTCTCTCCATGGATCAGCTCAAAGAAGGCATTGGGCTACGGGGATATGGACAGCGCGATCCGCTTGTCGAGTACAAGAAGGAATCCTTTGAAGCCTTCCAGCAAATGATGAACAGTATCGAGGAAGAGAGCCTTCGTTACCTGTACCTGCTCCAACCTGTGGATGAAGAAGAACGGGTGAGAGAGATGGAGCGCCACCAGAAGAAGCAACAGCTTATTCTCAATAGCAGCGAATCGACGGCAGAAGTGCCGCAGACAGTGATTAAGGGGCCGAAGGTCGGTAGGAATGACCCCTGTCCTTGTGGGAGTGGCAAAAAATATAAGAAATGTTGTGGCGCGAAAGCATCGTGAATGTGCCGCCTCGACAAACGAACTGCGTGAGGTCATGATTCAAAAATCCGATACTCTCAACTGCTGGCGTTAGCCGAGGGAGATGCCATGTTTAATGGACCCGTTCTAGAAGGATTAACCTTTGATGACGTTTTGCTCCTGCCGCAGAAATCGGATGTGCTGCCTGCCGAAGTATTCACGGAAACTTTTCTGACGCGTCGGATCAAACTGAATATACCGATCGTGAGTTCAGCAATGGATACGGTAACGGAGTCTCGTTTGGCCATTGCCATCGCCCAACAGGGAGGGATTGGGATCATTCACCGAAACCTCTCGGTGGAGAAACAAGCCTCGGAAGTAGACAAAGTTAAGCGGTCTGAGAGCGGAATGATCGTCGATCCGATCACAATGTCGCCTGAAAATAGGATCTACGAAGCCCTCGAGATGATGAAGCACTATAAGATATCAGGAGTGCCGATCACCAAGAACGGACGTTTGGTTGGGATTCTGACCAACCGGGATCTGCGCTTCGAAACCCGCATGTCTCTTCCGATATCGGAGGTGATGACTAAGGAAAATCTGATTACGGTTCCAGTCGGGACAACGCTCGAAGATGCGCATGAGGTGCTGCATCGCCATAAGGTGGAAAAGCTCCTCGTGGTGGATGATGACTACAATCTCAAAGGCCTGATCACCGTCAAGGACATCCAAAAGAAGATTCAGTACCCCAATTCGGCGAAGGACACTCATGGCCGACTGATCGTTGGAGCAGCGATCGGGGTTACAGGAGACTATCTGGACCGCGCCGAAGCCTTGGTCAAAGCGAAAGTGGATGTCGTTGCCATCGACACGGCGCACGGTCATTCCAAACGAGTAATGGATACCGTCCAACTGATCAAACAGAAATTCTCGGAAGTCGAGGTCATTGCCGGTAATGTAGCCACTGCTGAAGCTACTAAAGACTTGATTCACTGTGGGGCCGACGGGATTAAGGTTGGGATTGGTCCGGGCTCCATCTGCACCACGCGAGTTGTTTCAGGCGCCGGAGTCCCCCAGATTTCGGCAATCTCGGAGTGTGCTCGTGTAGCGAAGGAATTCGGCATACCGATTATCTCAGATGGAGGGATTAAGTATTCAGGAGACGTGACGAAAGCCGTGGCTGCCGGCGCGGATGCCGTGATGATCGGCAGCTTGTTTGCCGGGACAGACGAGAGTCCGGGAGAGATCATCCTTTATCAAGGACGCAGTTTTAAATCCTATCGGGGGATGGGCTCCATGGGTGCCATGCAGGCTGGCAGCCGTGACCGCTATCAAATGGAAATGGAAACCAATGAGGCGAAATTGGTTCCCGAAGGGATCGAAGGGCGGGTGCCTTACAAAGGTTCTCTGTCAGCCATGGTGACGCAGTTGGTTGGCGGATTGAAGGCGGGAATGGGCTATTGTGGATGCGCGACCATTGCCGAACTCAAGGAAAGAGCTAAGTTCTTGAGGATTACGGCCGCGGGCCTAAAGGAAGGCCATGTTCATGATGTGATCATCACCAAAGAAGCACCCAACTACAGGCTCGAATAACGGGTTCACCCTTCTACCTCTTCCACTTAATCTCAACCCAGTACCGGTCTTCTCCTCCCTTTGGGTCATTGATCTGGAGACATGCCCTGTATTGATTATTTCTATTAGGCTGCTCCAATACTTGGACTTCTCCGCGCCCATCTTTCTTTTTTACGTTAAAGGATTTCACCGGAACATCTGGAAGCGGTTGAGTGAAATCAGAACCGTCTTCTCGCGGGGGGCGTCCACTTTCAATTTCGTAGCTGATCTTATCCCCCTGGACATAAATTCTTAGTGAGCCATCAACGCGGAGTCTAAGGTTCAGCGTGCCTTCCTTGGATTTTGTATTGTAGTCTTTGCTGCGATAGGACGGGAGCTCGGGCAGTGAAGGTACATGGGGAGGGAGACTTAAATTCCCCGCCTGATCGCTCGGGATTGTCGGCTGAGAAGATGATTTGGGTTCAACGACTCGCCCATCGCTCGATAGAACTGCCTGCAAGCGGTTGTTGTCGACAATGAGATATGGGTTGAAAATATAATCCAACGAGAAGGGTTCAGAAGCCGGAAACTGGAGATTATGAGAAACGGCGTATGCCGGGTCAAGCCCCCATTGTCCAACTGCTAGGACTTTTTTCTTGCTGGTAAGATTGTCGTTCCAACCCCAAAAAGGCTTCGCTTTATTCGAGGCTTCCTTTCGCCCCAGAAAGGAACCAGGGATCGGGGAAATTCGGGAGACAGGCCGCCCCCCAAGTGGCTGATAGGTGAAGTACTCATCAAACATTTTCTCTTTCTCCCCCGTTTCAACTCGACTCCACCACTGATCAGCAATCGGCAATAGTTCATACCCTATGTCGCGATCATTAGGATATCTCGGGCGCTCCGCACTGCCTTTGTAAATGAAAGTGACACCGGTGCTCGCCGTAAAGCCTTTGGACATGCTAAATCGGGAGTGCCCGGAATTTGAGGCAAAAACGCCATGCCCTCCGGCTTCGATGAAGACTACCGGGTGTGATTGATTCCACAATTCAGCCTCCCC
The DNA here is from genome assembly GCA_963810905.1 of uncultured Acidimicrobiia bacterium. GTDB lineage: Bacteria > Acidobacteriota > Terriglobia > Versatilivoradales > Versatilivoraceae > CAWBAT01. Next base: position 233,736 of record CAWEPG010000006.1, read on the forward strand.
TTCAATGTCATGCACCCCATTTTTGATACGTTGGTCAATACGGTAAGAATAGATGTTGTTGTGGGCAAGGGTCTCCATAACCTGCAGTCGTCCAAATTGAGTTCCATCCTTTGCGATAGTCAGGATTAATCCCTCGTTGTCGTTCTCATGGCATGTGCCGCCCACGCAGCGGTCAGAATAGTCCCTCGGATGAAAAAAATTATAGATCACAAACCAGTGTGAAACGGTCTCCATGACCGTGTAATAGACATAGGCCTGAGAGCTCCCGATTTCAAGGTCTTCCCAGTTATTATCGCCGCGCCAATCCCCGTCAAAATCAAATCGGGCAAGATAATCCGCTTTAGGAGTAAACCAGGTCTCCTGAGCGAGATAAGGTGAGTAATGCTGAGCCAGTGTGAGATTAGGGTCGGATCGAGCTTTCTCTCCTGAGAAGGAAAACTTTTCGGAAACTTTGGAAGAAGAGGCTTTTGGGGTTACTTCAATTTCAACGTCTGCAACCTTATTCGCCACCTTAACTTCCACCTTATATTTTCCAGAATTCTCGGGAGCAGTGTAGAGAACGCTGTCTTGCCAGATGAAATCCTTTCCAATATCCAAGAGGGCCTCGAGGCGATTTGTTGATTTGAGTTCATTCATAAGCGTTTTGTTCCCTTGGTAAAGAAAAGGCTTGGAGAGCCAACCTCCATTTTTGTCGAGGATCTTGAAGCTAGTGGCATTCTCCTTTAGAAGAACGTTCTTTTTTTCACCACTTCGGTCGCTGACATCCCCATACACAACCAGCTGCAAAACCATTGACTCAAATGGACGCACATGCCTGTCTTTGGGATAAGTCTCTATCGTGACCTTTGTAATTGTCTCTTGAGCGGCCGTGTTGAGGCTCAAGACTGGCAACAGTAGGCAACTGAAAAGGAAGCTTCGTCTCATATCCCCCTCCCCTTTATGAGAAATGATTCACTAATGGAAATTCTCGCAGTGTTCTCTCTAATCCCGCCAACGAATCTCATCGATAAGATGCTCAGAACCATTTTTTGACAACTGGACAAACTAAATGAACCGATCAAATCCCGATTCCTATTTAAAAAAAATGAGAATCGTAAAATAGATTTGAAGCCTTTGGTCGAGAATGTGCATCTGTATTCTGTGTGAGGTTAATGATCGATGCGAATTAGTCAGCAAAAGTACCTGATTTTTTCATCAATTTCTTGAATATAAAGCGGTTGGATTTTTAAATCAAGGAGGCGCCATGGAATTAAGGGAATGTAGATTTTACTATGGTGGTCACGATATGAACTTTGCGGTCTACTCTGATCTTCCTTGCCGCGCGATATATGTGGGAAACATATCGTTACCCTTGGCCCAATCAAGAGTCGATATCTACGAGTTAGAACCAAATGGGAAGACACAGTGGATTGTAATCAAACAACGCGATGGAGATAAGGAAAACCTAAAATTCTTTGTGAAAAAGGGTGACAAATACCTGGAAAGTGAACTTCATCAATTGTCGAAGAATGTTCTTGAAAATATCGTTCGTAGATTTCCCAAACTCTCGGCTGAGTTCAAACCGTTACTTGCTGCTTAATGAAGGGCTTGGTGAAAATGATGTAATGCAGAGCCCCTTCAACAGCATCACCCCATTGATGAATTAGGTCCTTCAATTTAGAACAAAGAAAAAAGCCCTTCAGAGATGAAGGGCTTTTTTCTTTCTCCGCCTATCCTCGATCTCACATGAGTTCATTTTTCTTTCCGTTTGTTACACTGTGACGGTATACTTTGGTGAATTTAGTTCTCAAAAGCTAAGGAGACCGTTTATATGGGACTTAAACCCAATGGCCCCACCCCCAACTTTTGGAGTTCGATTTCCATCTCAAGACGAAAGCTTGCGAAAGTTGTAGGGTTGGGAGTTGCCGCGACCATCGTCGATAAAGGCATGGTCAGCAGATTATTTGGCTCAAATAAAGGGGTTACCGATAAATCAGCGAATCCTGTCCAACTCCACATCTCTATTGAAGTGAAGCCCGGGAAAGGTCCGGAACTGGAAAAGATCTTTCAAACTGCATACATCCCGGCGATTAAGGTTCAAGATGGCTTCCTCTGGACTCGATTGCTGAGGAGGTATGATTCGAACAGCAGCTACGAAATAGATATTTCATTCAGTAGCGAAAAACAGCGTGCTGCTTGGGCTCAGTCTAAAGAACACCAATCAGCTTGGCCAAGGGTAGAAGAAGTTTCTGCCAAGATATCGTGGCAAGGGTTTGATCAACTCGCCTAAGGCTCGTTGAAACCTGACGAGACTATTTATCGTCCATGGGACAAAGAAGAAGGCGTATAGGCCCGAAACAGGGCTCCCTCAATTCCAGCCAAGACCACGTAGATCTTCCAAGCGGAAACGAAGTTTCAGGAAATTCAAATTCTGGGCGACGGCTCTCGTCCTTTTGATGTTTTGCGCCGGGTCGATTCTGATCTTTCGAAGATATTCTATCCGGGTCCTCGACATCCGAATCGCCAGGGCCTGCGAGATTTCAAACTGGTATCTCAAGCAGACTCAACGCCCGGTAAAAGAACAGGAACGCTATGCGGACGCAGTGGCAAGAAATTGCGTGGAAAAGGGGCTAAATCCGGCGATTGTCTCAGCCATGATTGTGGTGGAAAGCGGCGGTAATCCACTGACAGTCTCTTCTTCAGGGGACCTAGGCTTGATGCAAGTCAATGCGAAAATCCATGCCAAATCCTTCGATTTCGAACAGAGAAATTTGCTCAATCCCGAGGAGAATATAGACGATCGGCACCAGCATCCTGAAGTTGATGGTCGACCGGCATGGAGATGAAAAAGCCATCCAAGCCTATAACGGATTGCTGCCCGAGAAACGGGAATATGCTCCGAGAGTTCTGGCAACTTTGGGTCGTGCTGGGAATTCCTATACAGGGGCAAACAGTCACTTCAAATCCCTCTTTTGGCGTTGCACTATCGGACTGGGTCACGGCCATCCGAAAATCAAATGGTTCTTAGCAAATCAAGTTACAGACACCCAATTTGGAGGAAGGTGGATAGATATGGGTCCTAGGCTGAAGAGAATCTTGCTTTTGATACTGTTGTGTCCTCTGGGGGAGCCGAGGTTGCGGGCAGCTGATTGGTTGACGTTTGGGCATGATCCGCAGCGCTCGGGCTGGGCAGTGGAAGAAAAAGACCTGTCACTAGAAAATGTCGGCAAGCTTGAATTGAAGTGGAAAACGCCTTTGAAAAACGAGCCACTTTCTTTGGCTTCTCTTACGGCTCCACTAGTGGCCAGCAATGTGACGACCCCTCAGGGAATCAAGACTTTGGCCTATGTTGCCGGCAGTTCAAATCATTTGTTTGCCTTGGACACACAAAATGGAGAAATTGTTTGGAACCACAGCTTCAAAGCATATGTTCTTCCCAAGGAAGAAGGGATGTGGCTCTGTCCAAACAACCTAAACGCGACGCCCGTTATTGATCGCCTACGGAATTTGATATTTGTGATTGCCGCAGACGGAAAACTCTATGGCATGGACCTGGGTACGGGAAAGATAGTCTGGGGACCCATGCAGTTTGTTCCGCCCTTCTCCAAAGTGTGGAGTCTCAATCTTGTGGATGGGATAGTTTACACAAGCACCTCACAGGGTTGTGGTGGAACGCCCTCGGGGATCTTTGCATTGGACACGCGCGAACCTTACCGGCCAGCAGTCAGAGGTCTACTCGTCTCGAAACGAGGTGGGGGAATCTGGGGAAGGGGAGGCCCGGTTGTTGGCACCAATGGACGGATCTATGCAGCCGTTGGAGATGGCAATTTCAATCCTTTACTGAGTGATTACTGCAACACAGTAATTGCTGCCTCACTCCAGAAACTGGAGGTTCTCGATTACTTCGTCCCGCTGAATTGGAGAGAAGTCAACCGCTTAGATTGGGATTTAGGATCCACCAGCCCGGTTTGGTTTTCCCATCGAGACCACAACCTTCTGGCTGTTGGAGCGAAAGAAGGGGTTGTCTATTTAATGGATGGAGAGGCATTAGGAGAAAAGGATCATTTTACCCCGTTATACACCACCCCTCGCTTGGGGAATGATGAAGACAGTTTCGAAGGTAAAGGGGTCTGGGGAGCGCTTTCTGCGTGGCAGGATGACAAAGGGGATTCTTGGGTATATGTCCCGGTGCTCGGGCCTGTTTCCAAGAAAGCGCCGAAGTTTCCGTTAACCAATGGACCCAACCCTAATGGCAGCATCATGGCATTTAAAGTCGCCCTGGATGACACCACAAAAAGACCAATGTTGGTACCCGTCTGGATTTCAGGAGATTTTAATATTCCTGATCCCGTCGTCATTGCAAATGGAGTAGTCTTTGCCCTCTCTACTGGCGAAAATGTCAGGCAAACCAAGGAAGGGGGTGTCATCAATTGGACCAAACTTACCCTACTCACCAATGAGCAACGAAAGGAACTAACGAGCCGGGCTGTTCTTTACGCTCTTGATGCCAGAACTGGGAGAGTCCTCTACCAGAGTGGTGAGGCCATGGATTCCTGGGTCCATTTCAGTGGATTGGCGGTTGCCAACGGTCTTGTGTTTGCCGTCGATTACAGATCCAATGTCTATTGCTTTGGAGTTAAAGGAAAATAATCTCTTGCTCAAATTTTTCGTTTGTAGTGCAGGGATTCCTAGATTATTATTTGGATCTTTCGCACAGTCGAGACAAGCGCTTCCTCGAAAAGCTTCACGATGTTGTGGGACTGTATTTGAATCCTCCGGACAAAGCTCTGGTCCTTTGTGTGGACGAGAAGAGCCAGATTCAAGCGCTGGACAGGACCCGACCCTTGCTGCCTTTGCGTCCTGGAATCCCAGCTCGCCAGACTCACGACTATAGACGCAACGGCACAACGACCTTGTTTGCCTCGCTCAGTATGCTCGACGGCAAGGTCATCGGGGACTGCATGCCTCGCCACCGCCATCAGGAATTTATTCGCTTCCTGAAGCACATCGATAGAGACACGCCAGCTATGCTGGACCTGCACTTAATTGTGATAGCTAAGGGACCCGCAAACACCACGCGTCCAATTGCTGCTCCAGCGGTATCCCGTTTCCATTTGCACTTTATTCCTACTTCCAGTTCCTGGCTCAATATGGTCGAACGCTGGTTCCGCGAGATTACCGACAAGCGACTGCGTCGAGGAACCTTTGAAAGTGAGCGGGCTTTGATTAACGCTATCAACGCCTATATTGCTAATCACAACCAAAACCCAAAAGCTTTCGTATGGACCGCTTCTATCGAAAGCATTATGCGTAAGATCAAAATAAATAAAGAAGCGTTAGAATCACCAGACTAGCATCCCTTAACTTTTTTACAATTATCCAGCTCAGTTTTCTGAGTGCCGAGTTGACAGGGGCGCCAAGGCGATGACAGAACTGTTTCTGTTTCCGAATTCAATGATTAGGCGATTCTTCATGTATCAGATCTTACTCAGATCGTTGCCATTTTTTGTTTTGTTGAGTCTGAGCCACGAACCCTTTCAAGCAGCCGATTGGCTGATGTTCGGGCATGATCCGCAGCGCTCCGGTTGGGCGATGGAAGAGAAATCTCTGTCCATTGAAAACGTGGGAAAACTTCAATTGAAATGGAAGACAGCGGTCAAAAACGAAGCGTTGGCTTTGGCATCCCTTACGGCACCGGTTATTGCCAGCAATGTCGTCACCGCCAAGGGAGAAAAGACCCTGGTCTACGTCGGAGGAGGCGCCAGTAACTTATTTGCTCTGGATGCTCAAACCGGAGAGGTTATCTGGACTCAAACTTTTCGCAGCTCTTCACTCCCCAAGAACGAAGTACACTGGTTATGTCCGAATAATTTGAATGCAACTCCAGTGATTGATCGCTCACGGAATTTGATCTTCGTCATCACAGCTGACGGAAAACTCAATGGGTTGGATCTTGGAACCGGGAAGATTTCGTGGGGCCCTATTCAGTTTGTTACTCCTTTTTCTAAAAGCTGGAGTCTCAATCTGCTCAATGGGTTTGTCTATACCTCCCTTTCCCAAAACTGCGGAGGTGCTCCTTCCGGAATTTATGCCATGGACACGCGAGATCCGTATCGACCAGCCGTTAACAGCCTGGTTATCGCAAAGCGTGGAGGTGGCATTTGGGGCCGAGGGGGACCGGTAATTGGGAATAATAATCGGGTCTACGGGGCGGCTGGAGACGGGAATTTTAGCCCTTTGGCTAATGAATATTGCAGCACCGTGATTGCTGCTTCTCTCGAGGAGCTGAAATTGGTAGATTATTTTGTCCCGCTGAACTGGAGAGAGATCAATCGTTTCGACTGGGACTTAGGTTCAACTAGCCCGGTGTGGTTCGCTCATCGAGACCGAAACCTTCTTGCGTTGGGTGCCAAAGAGGGCGTTGTCTATTTGATGGAGGCAGATTTTTTGGGGGACAAAGACCACTTTACTCCGCTCTATACAACTCCACGATTGGGGAATGATGAGGACAGTTTCGAAGGAAAAGGCGTTTGGGGGGCACTTTCAGCCTGGCAGGATGATCAAGGTGATTCGTGGGTCTATGTTCCGATCCAAGGACCCGTATCCAAGTTAGCTCCTCATTTCCCCCTCAGTAATGGTCCGAATCCAAACGGAAGTATCATGGCATTTAAGGTCTCCACGGACCCCCAAAAAAGCACACCCGTTCTGGCGCCGGCGTGGATTTCAGGAGATTTCAATATTCCAGATCCGGTGGTGATTGCCAACGGGATTGTTTTTGCTCTTTCGACTGGTGAGGATGTGCGGCAGACGAAGGAAGGGGGGATCATCACCAACCCTGGCCTCACGCAGTTGAACATTCCACAGCGTAAAGAAAAAACGAATCATGCGGTTCTCTATGCACTCGATGCAAAGACGGGAAAAGTTCTCTACCAGAGCGGAGAGACCATCGACAGTTGGGTCCACTTTAGCGGACTGGCCGCTGCAAATGGCCTTGTCTATGCGGTGGATTACAAATCCCAGGTGTATTGCTTCGGGCTGGAAGGGAAGTAGCTTCATCAATGAAGGGCCGAGTTCTGCGAGGCCGCGATTGTCTGAAGCGAGGCGTCGGGGAGCTTCGCCCTTCAGAGAATTTTCTCCTTATAGAGCGAGTTGTAAAAAACATCCTGCACTTCATTTCTTTGGCAGCAGATTTCCAGAGCTGGAAAAAGAAACTTTCTCAGGACGAAAGGCTATTTTCGCTTTGGACAGATCGTTGTTTACAAAGAGTCTTTGATCCAGAACATCGGAGACCAGCAAAAACGTGTCTGTTCCGTCAGCTGCCTGGCTGTTGCGAATGGAAACCGTTTTACCATGCTCTAAGGCGATAGCAGCCCCATTGGGAGCCTTCGCCCCCTGCCTTCCTTTAAAGCCGTCAATCGTGACATCTTCAAAATATTCACACTCAATTCCGTGGGACAAATAATCGGCGAGAGGGTCTACCCAGCTCAAGTCGAAATCTTGAATCTTTAGACCCTGCACGTAGCGGCAGTACATTCCGGGTATGTCGTGCGTAAATATACCCAATGCTTTACTGAGAGTGGGTCTCAAATCAAAATTACCGCCATAGGTCGCGGCTAGAGGACTGGGAAGAATCTGAAGCCGAATGTGATCGAAGCTCAAGTTTTGAATGCGACTCTCCTCGAGGCCCCACACCAGAATGCCCGACTCACTTCTGGCCACAATTTCCGAGAACCGCACGTTTTTGATCTCTCCGGATTTTACTCCTTCGTAAGCCGGAGCGGCAGAAACGTGAATGGGCTCACCATGCCCCCACCAGTGCCCCGTGTGCAGGCGGGTTTCGATCGTAATATTGGAGAACACCGCATTCTCAATGTTTCCATTGTCCCGGGTAAAAAGACCAATCCCACGATTCGAGCCATAAATCACCAGGTTTTGGAACAGCAGATTGCGCATGGTATTGGCCCCATAACCTATCCGGATGCCGCTAGACCGGCTCTGGATCGTACAATTATTTACGGTGATATTCTCGGAAATACCTTTCTTGGGTCCGAATCCAGTAATACAGATCCCATCGTCACCGGCTTTGATATCGCAGTTTGAGATGTGAATGTTTCGCGATGTCGTGCAGTGGATTCCATCATTATTGGCATAACTGATCCCATTATCGATTTGGACGTTGCTGATAAAAATATACTCCGAGTCAGCAATATGAATGGTCCACACAGGACTGTCTTTAATGAGGACATCACGGATCAAGATATTCCTGCACTCGGAGAGCACAAACATGTTGCCGGGACGGTCTTTGGGTAGCACCGGTCCATCACCCATCTCTTTGTCACCGTACATGTAGCTTTTTCCCTGGCGTGTGTACTGGCCATCGAAATCATCTTCGATGCGCTTCTTGTTCAGATCCATGAAGTAAGTCCCGTTTCCGTCCAGGGTGCCTCGACCCGTAATCGCAATATTCACCGCATTCTTTGCCATGATTAACCCATACTGGACTTCACCCTCTTTCTTGTAGTCCTTCAAATCATCGCTTCCTTTGAGGATAGCCCCGGCATCGAGGTGGAGAGTGACATTACTGAGAAGGATAACTGTCCCCGTACGAAATTCCCCCGCCGGAACAAACACGCTTCCTCCGCCGGCTTTATTGCAGGCTTCAATGGCTTGGTTGATGGCCGTTGTGTTGACCGTTTTCCCGTCCGCTTTCGCTCCATGATCTAGGATGTTGTAGAAGGGCAATCGTTGGGAGAGAAGATTCGCGGTCAATACCCCCAGAATCAGCCAAAGACTAAATGACATGAGTATTGCGAAATGCCAGAAGCTCTTTGGTGAACGATAAGATTTGTTCATGCGCATCAATGCAATCCTTTCTTGTCTTAAAGATCGTTGGTTCGATGATTTTTTCCGGAGTTCGATACCATTCTTGGAGGGGTGAATTCTACGAGGCCGCGATTGTCTCCGGCGCTGAAGCGCGGCGTCGCGGAGCTCCGCACTCCAGGATATTTTTGCTTCATGTTTTATTGTTCCAATAATTTCCGCCCTTCATTTCTTTGGCAGCAGATTTCCAGAGCTGGAAAAAGAAACTTTCTCAGGACGAAAGGCTATTTTCGCTTTGGACAGATCGTTGTTTACAAAGAGTCTTTGATCCAGAACATCGGAGACCAGCAAAAACGTGTCTGTTCCGTCAGCTGCCTGGCTGTTGCGAATGGAAACCGTTTTACCATGCTCTAAGGCGATAGCAGCCCCATTGGGAGCCTTCGCCCCCTGCCTTCCTTTAAAGCCGTCAATCGTGACATCTTCAAAATATTCACACTCAATTCCGTGGGACAAATAATCGGCGAGAGGGTCTACCCAGCTCAAGTCGAAATCTTGAATCTTTAGACCCTGCACGTAACGGCAGTAGATTGCAGGGATGTCGTGTTTGAAAATGCCCATTTCCAAAGTCAGTGTATTCCGCAAATCAAAATTACCGCCATAGGTCGCGGCTAGAGGACTGGGGAGAATCTGAAGCCGAATGTGATCGAAGCTCAAGTTTTGTATACGACTCTCTGGAAGGCCCCACACCAGAATCCCCGACTCACTTCTGGCAACAATTTCTGAGAACCGGACGTTTTTGATCACCCCGACTTCTACTCCTTCGAAGCCTGGAACGGCAGAAATGTGGATGGGCTCACCATGCCCCCACCAGTGCCCCGTATGCAGGCGGGTTTCGATCGTAATATTAGAGAACACGGCATTCTCAATGTTCCCTTTGTCCCGGGTAAAAAGACCTATCCCACGATTCGAGCCATAAATTACCAAGTTTTGGAATACCAGATTGCGCATGGTATTGTCGCCATTACCAATGCGAATGCCGCTAGACCGGCTCTGGATCGTGCAATTATTGACGGTAATATTCTCGGAAATACCTTTCTTAGGTCCAACTCCTCTGACTACGATCCCATCGTCTCCTGCTCTGATATCGCAGTTCGAGATGTAAATGTTTCGCGAGGTCGTGAAGTGAATGCCATCATTGTTGGCATAACTGATCCCATTATCGATTTGGATATTGTTGATGAAAATATGCTCTGAGTCGGCGATGTGAATGGTCCATACAGGACTGTCTTTAATGATGACATCACGGATCAAGATATTTCTGGATTCGGAAACCACAATCATGTTGCCGGGACGGTCTTTGGGCAGCACCGGGCCATCGCCCATCTCTTTGTCACCGTACATGTAGCTTTTCCCTTGGCGTGTGTACTGTCCATCGAAATCAGGTTCGATTCGCTTCTTGTTCAGATCCATGAAGTAAGTCCCGTTTCCATCCAGAATGCCTCGACCCGTAATGGCAATATTCTCGGTGTTTCTTGCCAGAACGAGCCCAAACTGCTCATCCTTCTCCTTTACATAATCCTTTAAGTCATCGCTGCCTTTGAGGATGGCACCCGCATCCAGGTGTAACGTGACGTTACTGAGGAGGACTATTGTGCCCGAACGAAATTCACCCACGGGAATAAACACCGTTCCTCCTCCGGCTTTATTGCAGGCTTCAATAGCTTGATTGATTGCCGTAGTATTGACCGTTTTTCCATCTGCTTTTGCGCCATATTCTAGGATGTTGTAAAAGGGCAATCGTTGGGAAAGAAGATTCGCGGTCAATACCCCCAGAATCAGGCAAAGACCAAACGACATGAGTATTGCGAAATGCCAGAAGCTCTTTGGTGAACGATAAGATTTGTTCATGCGCATCAATACAATCCTTTCTTTTCTTGAAGATCGTTGGTTCGATGGTTTTTTCTGGAGTAGGATTTTCTCAAGTTCCAAAATTGAAAACCTATTACAAACCTATCTTGAAGGTATGCCAAAACAGTAGTTTGTCGGATCTTACATCAATCCTCAAATAGAAAACTACGTTTCTGGCTCTCTTACAAAAAAGAACACGAAGGTAGACGACAAGAACAATTCCATGGCGACCAGGAATCCAACGAGAGGGAATCCTTTGTAAAGAAATGCATAGGAGGCCAGATAGGTCGTTAGGGCAATTCCAAGTTGAGAAAGTGCCACTCGAAGTGCCAAAACGGTGCCACGTTCATCCGAAGGAACCAACTCTGTCATGATTGCCAGAAACGGGGCAATGCGGAAGGCGATCGCTAGTCCGGCGAGCCCCAAGACTCCAAAAAGCCAGAAATTCCAAGGGAGGGTCGGGATTAGGAGAAAACAGAATGCTAGCACGACCCCACTCAGAATGAGAATGGGTCGCTTTGCCCATTTATCCGAAAGAATTCCCGACAAAGGCGCCCCCAACACCGAGGCGACTCCGCAAAATAAATAAACAAGTCCTACCTGTTTGACGGAAAGATGCCGATCGGCTACCAGATGGCTTCCCAAATAAGTGATGAATCCTACGATAGCACTCGAGGAGAGCATCGACGCCACGAGGATTGATGTTGTTCCTTGGTCTCGGATGATCCGTTTCCAAACATATTGAATGCGTTCCAGCCCCAACCGCGAAGTATTAGGAGCAGCTTCTGCGTGGGTTAAAGGATTCGTAAGTATCCGATAGACGAGCGTGGCGCAGCCCAGCGCCGCGGCTGAAAGGACGAAGAAGATCGGTCTCCAGCCCCAAGTGCTCGCAACAACAGCAGCCAGTGGAATTCCGGCAATCGCAGCCACAAAATACGTCATGGAGAGGATTCCCATGGCACGGCCGCGTTGTTCATATCGAAAATAGTCGGCTGCAAAAGAAGTCATGGAGGGCACAAGAGCTCCTGTTGCCATCCCAGATAAGAATCTCAGGAGGAAGAACATCTCCATAGACCCGGCGTATCGTGTCAAGAATGAGACGCTTGAAAAGGAAATCAGACCCAACAGGATAAACGGCTTGCGACCAAAGCGGTCGGAAAGATAACCAAACAGAAGCGAAAAGAAAGCAGAAGATAATGAATACAGCGTGACAGCTCGGCCTCCATAACCTGGATCTACCCGAAAGTTCTTGGCCAGCAGAGGAAGAAGCGGAGGAATGAGCTGATAATCCAATTCCGCTAAGAGCCCAATCAGGAATAGGAATACCAGGATTCCAATGGCGTTGTCTTCTGGTTGATTCATCTTTCAAGAACAGAGCCAAGCTCAACTTCTGCGGATTGCCTCACCTAACATCTTTGGGCGACAATACTAAGGTATTCCATCAATGTCAGCCAGAAAATGCCGTCTGAGTTTGGCTGGGCAGTTTGTCGAAGGTTTTACCTGGTTGAGAAGATAAGGTTCTTCGATAAGCCATTCATTTCGACTCATTGAGTCAAGGGATGTTCATGAAACCCAATTCCCGTTTGACGGAACGAGTCCCATTGGATAGAGTATACGTTTGCCTTGTAGGGTGGTGTACTGATGAGTTACAGGGAAGCCTGTAGAAGGAATTGGATCCTCCTTTTTATTTTGTCATCCTTAATGACCGTATGTTCAGGACCCCTTCTGGCGCAGTCCGATTACCTGAAGGAGTCCGAGAAAAGAGCCCGGGAGGTCCTGGAAAATAGTATTCAGGCGCTGGGAGGCGAGGCCTATCTCAAGACACAGGATAGCCAGCGCATGGGTCGATTCTATCAATTCAGGAAAGATCAACTGAAAGGGAGCATCCACTTTCAGCTGTATCAGAAGTTTCCTGGAAAGGCCCGGCTGGAGATGGGAAAAAAGGGCGAGGAGGTAGTAATCAATGATGGGGATCAGGGATGGAAGATTGATTACAAAGTTGTGAAAGTACAAACTTCACAGGAGATCGAAAACTACAAAATCAATTTGATGCACAATCTGGACTACATTCTTCGTTATCGTCTGAATGAACCGGGTATGAGAATTCGCTATATAGGAAAATCTCGCGCTGATAATACTGAGATTGAAGGGGTCCAGCTGCTCGACAAGGATAACGATAAGGTCAAAATCTACGTGAACACGGCCACGTCTTTGCCATTCAAGATGGAATTTCGGTCACCGGCAGTCGGGATTTTTGATCCGACAGACGACGAGAGATTATTTTATAATTATCATGCAGTGCAAGGAATCCAGATTCCGTATAGCACTGTCCGTTTTTCGAATGGATTTAAGGCATCCGAATATCAACTTGAATCGATCCAAGTTGATATGTCCCTTCCTGACGCCCTCTTTACGCCCGATTACGTCAAGAAATAACTTCACTCCCAGGATGGAGATCTGATGATCAAGAGCACGACTGTCGTTTGTATTCGCAAGGATGGGAAGGTGACCATGGCTGCCGACGGGCAGGTAACCCTGGGAGAAACTGTAATCAAGCAGACTGCTAGGAAGACGCGGCGGCTTTACAACGGCCAAGTTCTGGCCGGGTTTGCCGGGTCCACGGCTGACGCGTTTGCTCTTTTCACCCGATTCGAAGGCAAGCTGGAAGAATATCGTGGAAATCTCTCGCGGGCGGCAGTGGAGCTTGCTAAGGATTGGAGGACAGACAGGGCCCTACGCCATTTGCAGGCCCTGCTCATTGTCGCCGACAAAGACATCACATTGCTACTCAGTGGGAATGGGGATCTCATAGAGCCGGATGACGGGATAGCGGCAGTTGGTTCCGGTGGCCCCTACGCAGCGGCAGCCGCCAAAGCCTTGTTAAAACATTCGAATCTCTCTGCTAAAGAAATTGCCACAGAGGCTCTTACAATTGCCGGCGAGATTTGTATTTATACGAATCTCGCCATCACCGTCGAGGAGCTTTAGAAATCCACCCTTGAATCGACAATTTTGAGAGAAGATTTCAAGAACGAATATGGTCATTTACTTGCCGGGCGCCGCAGAAGAGGAGGACACTGCTTTGGATGAATTAACACCACGTCAGATCGTGGCCGAACTAGACAAGCATGTTGTCGGTCAAAAAGCGGCCAAGCGAGCAGTAGCTGTGGCCCTCAGGAACCGGATCCGCCGCCAGAAGCTCTCCAATGAGATGGCGGAAGAGGTGATGCCCAAGAACATCATTATGATAGGACCCACTGGCGTTGGAAAAACAGAGATTGCTCGCCGCCTTTCCAAGCTTTCGAACAGCCCTTTCCTGAAAGTGGAAGCCTCCAAGTTTACCGAAGTCGGATATGTGGGTCGGGACGTTGAATCCATGATTCGCGACCTGATTGAAATTGCCATGGATATGGTTCGCGAGGAAAAACTCGAAGATATTGCTGAAAAAGCAGAGCAGAATACCGAGGAGAGGATGCTGGATCTGCTGCTTCCTCCATTACCCATGGCACCAAAGGGCCCAGACCACATTGAGGATGGAGAAAAAGCTTTGGAGACTTTCCAAACTACCCGCGAGAAATTACGCGCACAACTGCGGGAAGGGAAACTGGACGATCGATTGGTTGAGATTGAAGTCCGCGAACGGAACATGCCAAGTTTTGAGATCATCTCCAATGCCGGCATTGAAGAAATGGACATCAATGTCAAAGACATCCTACCAGGCTTGTTTGGTCAGAAGACGAAGAAGCGGAAAATGAAAGTTTCTGAAGCCATTGAATATCTGATCCAGGAAGAGGAGCAGAAGCTCATCGATATGGACCAGGTCACCCGGATTGCCGTAGATCGCGTCGAACAGAGTGGAATCATATTCCTGGACGAAATCGACAAAATTGCAGGTCGCGAATCCGGCCATGGTCCGGATGTCAGTCGTGAGGGCGTGCAGAGGGATATCTTGCCGATCGTGGAGGGGACAACCGTCAATACGCGTTATGGGATGGTTCGGACCGACCACATCCTGTTCATTGCTGCCGGGGCATTTCACGTGAGCAAACCTTCTGACCTCATTCCGGAATTACAAGGGCGCTTTCCTATTCGTGTCGAGCTGGAATCCTTGACGATCGATGACTTTGTGCGCATTCTTAAGGAACCGAAAAATGCGCTGATTAAACAATATGTAGAACTTCTGGCAGCGGATGAAATTACCATGTCGTTTATGGACGACGCGATCATGGAAATTGCAAAATATGCGACACTTGTGAACGAAAGAACAGAAAACATTGGCGCCCGGAGACTCCATACAATCATGGAAAAGCTCTTGGAGGAGATATCATTCGAAGGACCTGATTTGAAAGAGAAGAATGTGACCATTGATGCGGCCTACGTTCAAAAAATGCTTTCCGAAATTGTCAAAGACCAGGACCTCAGCCGCTACATCCTGTGAAACCGGATTACTACCTCAGCCGACTTTTTGCCCTGCCTGGCCTATTTCTTCTACTACTCCTGTTGACTGGTTGTGGTAATGTTGGGGACCCACTCCCGCCTTTAGTCCTGATTCCCAAATCGGTCTCTGACCTTCAGGCGTTGCAGGTCGGTAATACCATTAAGCTAAACTGGACCCTTCCAGAGATGAATACCGATGGCTCAACGATATCGGTCTTGACTGGTATTGAGATCTATCGGCTACCTTCGGAAGGGCTTTCCCAAGCCTCTTCAGGTAAACTGGTCTTCCCGGAATCTGTTCAACCATGGAGAGTCCTGCGGGACACTGACCTCAAAACCTATAAACCCGGTGAGAAGGTCACGCTTATTGATCCCTTGGCCGGAGTCCCAATGGACACGTTTTCTCAAACGACTCTGGCTTTTGCTTTGAAGGCGTTTAACAAGAAAGGGCAAGATGCGGGATTTTCCAATATTGCGTTGACCAAGCTCTTTCCAGCGCCGAAGCCTCCACAGAATCTAAGAAGCCTTGAAAAAGAAAAGTCCATCGAAATTCTGTGGGAGGCTCCTTCGACCAATCTCGACGGGTCTTCCATCGAGGAAGGAATCAAGTTTAATGTCTATCGTAGTGAGGACCCACTGGCCTTGGCTTGGCAACGCTTGAACTCGACTCCGCTGGCCGAAGACTCATTCAAAGACGAGACCATGGAACTCGGGAAAACTTATTTTTACAGGGCGCGGACAGTAGTGCCTCTTTCCGCCGGAGGGATTGAGTCTCTGGACTCCGATCGGGTTGAGGTCACAAATAAGGATATCTATCCACCCAGTTCTCCCTCGGAGGTTGCGGCGATCAGCAATGGAGAATCGATCAGCCTTGTGTGGTCACCCAATACGGAGCCGGATCTGGCTGGCTATGTCGTTTACCGCAGTGGGCCTGAAAAGAAGTTTGAGAAGATTTCTGATACGCTGGTGACCACGGCATCATTCGTTGATTCATCGGTAGTCAAAAGCCAGACCTACTTTTATAGGATTAAGGCGGCAGACCAGAAGGGGAATGCCAGTGATTTTTCTGAGGAAGTGAGCGAAAAGGTTGAATGAGTTCTTTGGAAAAAGGGGCGGCGATGAATTCAGAAGATAAAAGCTTGCGGCAAAAAGAAGACTTTGTCTTAGGTCGCTTGGAACGGCTCAACCAGGAAGCCGAAGCGAGCGGTGGAGAAGAACGTTTACAGCGACAACGCTCTGCCGGAAAGATGACAGCACGGGAGCGCATTGAATTCTTGCTCGATCAGGATTCTTTTCAGGAATTAGACAAGTTTGTAACTCACCGATGTCAGGACTTTGGAATGGATAGTCAGAAGATACTGGGAGACGGGGTGGTTTCGGGCTATGGAAAGATAGAGGGCCGTCTGGTAGCCATCTTCGCCCAGGATTTTACAGTCTTTGGAGGCTCGTTGTCGGAAACGAACGCCGCCAAAATATGCAAGGTGATGGAATTGGCCTTAAAGATGGGGGCTCCGGTCATCGGACTTAATGATTCGGGCGGCGCTCGCATTCAAGAGGGTGTTGTCTCACTGGCGGGTTATGCCGATATTTTTCTGCAAAACACACTGGCTTCCGGAGTCGTCCCCCAGATCTCGGCGATCATGGGGCCTTGTGCCGGGGGGGCCGTTTACTCTCCCGCGATCACTGACTTCATCGTCATGGTGAAAAAGAGTAGCTACATGTTCATAACGGGGCCTGATGTCATCAAAACGGTGACCCACGAAGAAGTGAGCAAGGAGGAGTTGGGTGGCGCCATGACCCACAATCGGCAGAGCGGAGTCGCTCATTTTGCCGTAAATGACGATCGGGAGTGTCTGAGTCTCATCCGCGAATTGTTATCCTATCTCCCCTCGAACAATCTCGAGTCAGCTCCACGGCGGGAATCTCGGGATCCCATCGATCGATTGAGCCCGGAACTAGATCACCTGATTCCACCGGAGGCTCACAAACCTTATGACATTAAAGAAATTATCTCGGTCGTCATGGACGATCATGAATTTCTTGAAATCCAATCTCACTTTGCTCAAAACATCGTCATTGGTTTTGCCAGGCTTGCCGGGAGGCCCGTAGGTATCGTTGCAAACCAGCCAGCCTTCCTGGCCGGGTGCTTGGACATTGATGCGTCCGTAAAAGGTGCCCGATTCGTTCGTTTCTGCGATGCCTTCAATATTCCTCTCATTACTTTTGAAGATGTCCCCGGATTTCTACCCGGGACGGCCCAAGAATTTGGAGGGATCATCCGGCATGGCGCAAAGCTGCTCTATGCTTTTGCAGAGGCCACGGTACCCAAAATTACGCTGATCACCCGGAAGTCCTATGGAGGAGCCTATTGCGTCATGGCCTCCAAACAAATTCGCACCGACATCAATTATGCCTATCCAACAGCCGAAATTGCAGTGATGGGACCGGAAGGGGCTGTCAGCATTGTCTATCGCAAGGAACTCGCGTCTGCTGAGAATCCAGAAGAGGAAAAGCAGCGACGGGTGCAAGATTTCCGGGAACGCTTTGCCAATCCCTATCTAGCAGCAGAAAGAGGGTACGTGGATGAAGTGATTATGCCGCGCGAGACTCGGAAGAAATTGATTTCGGCGTTACAAATGTTGGATAACAAGCGCGATCACACACCCCGTAAAAAGCATGGAAACATTCCACTGTAGCCGGAAAGGTCCCGAGTCAGATGGCTATTCCTGTATTTTCGCGGCTGAGTAGGCGATTTAGACTTGTGGTTCTTTCTTGCCTGCTTCTCATGGCCCCCGGTACTCAATGGACCACTAAGCCGTTTTCCGCACTCTCTTCCCCCCTACCTTTAAGAAGTTGTAAAAAAGTCAACGATTCTGATCTCTCCGCGCGCGAGCACACACAGCCTGCAAAGGTTTCACAGAACCTGAGGAAACCGACGAGGCCCACTTGCCTTGCTCGGCGGGGATTCTCGCCGATGCAGAAAGAGCATCTTCCCGCAGACGGCTGGCTAACAGGAGGAGAGTCCATGGGTATAGTCCCCACAGACTTATGTTTGAATATTCGGTCCGTTACTTTACCGGCAACACTTCATTCGGATCAGTCCTCTACCCGGACTTTTGACCCACGTGACATTCAAATTCTGATGAACCCGGATATCGATATTGTCTACCATACGCTGGCCTATTTCTCAGTCCCGGGAGACCCATCCAATCTTTTCTCCTCCGACTATATTCAGCAGATCAAGAAAGCAAAGCAAAGCCTTGAGACCGCTGAAACTAAACTGGATCAGTTTTCCCCGCAATTGGAAAAAATGTATCGAGAGATGCCCAGCTTGCGTTTTCTCAATCTCGCACCATTCATGGCGGATGACTACGCCTCCCTCAAACAAGCGCTTTCCTCGATTGACTTTAATTTTCGATCTCAGACCGACGAGGACGTTCGTGAGTCTCCGGAGGACCGAAAAGCCAAGAGCGGGAACACCCCAATTCTTTTTGGAAACAGTCGCCGGCTTATCCCGTTATTGAAAAACCGATTCCCGGATCCTGCCGAACACCAGTTTCTCAAGCAATTTGCAGAATGCATGGATGATGAGCGCACCCTATTCTACAAAAATTATCGGGAGGTGCGAACTGAACTGGATCAACAGGGGTACGAACGATTTTTGAAATTCTGGAAAGTCGATGGCTTGAAAATGCTCTATCCCTGGGCTCAAAAATCGAACGTCAACGTATTTAATATCTATCTTTGTCCTGTAATCATGCGCAATGGAAGAGGGGTCCCTATCAATCAGGATCAGCGTGTCCTTTTTAACATCGTGGCTCCACTTCCTGAAAACTCGTCTCAAGCTGAACAGTCTTTCTTCATCGTCCTGCATGAGACGACCCATCGCTTAACCGATAATCTTGTAGATGCCCAGACCGGCTCAAAGCCTGTTGTCCGCGACGCAGGGGTTTATGAAAATGCCGCCTTTTATGCAGACCACGTTTATCTTAAAAAGTCATTTCCACAGTATGATGGGGCTTACATGAAATTTTTTCTCAGTCTTGACAACTCCAAAATACAGGCTGCCCAATTGGAGAGCGAGTTCTTGAAAAACTACCCGGTGGCTGATTCTCTCAAAAAGGTCATTGAGCAATTCGTTCACAATCTCTGAATATGTTTCGAAAAGTCCTGATTGCCAATCGAGGTGAAATTGCTGTCCGTGTGATTCGCGCGGCGCGAGAACTGGGCCTATCCACGGTGGCCGTCTACTCCGAATGTGATCGGGCTGCGCTCCATGTGCGAATGGCTGACGAAGCCTATCTATTGGGTCCCTCGCCTTCTCGCGAGAGTTATCTGGCGATGGATAAGATTCTCCGCATTGCTGGCTCTGCTGGAGTGGATGCCATTCATCCCGGTTATGGATTCCTGGCCGAGAATGCGGAATTTGCCCGACGTTGTCAGGAAGCGGGAGTTTGTTTTATCGGCCCCAGTGCTCGTTCGATGGAGATGATGGGAGAAAAAATAGCGGCTCGGAAAACTGCGGTCGGAGTCGGTGTGCCCGTAGCCCCGGGAACAGAAAAACCGGTCCGGGATGTTCAGGAAGCCCAAACGGCAGCAGCCCATATTGGATTTCCAATATTGATTAAGGCGGCGGCCGGCGGCGGCGGAAAAGGAATGAGATTGGTCGAAGGCCTCCAAGACTTGGCTTCTTCATTGCGTGACGCCCAGTCGGAAGCACTGGCAGCCTTCGGCGATTCGGCCGTGTACATCGAAAAATACCTCGAGCGCCCCCGACACATTGAGTTCCAAATTCTCGCGGACCGTTTTGGAAACGTGATTCATTTGGGGGAAAGAGAATGCTCCATTCAAAGGCGACATCAGAAGGTCATTGAAGAATGTCCCTCTCCACTCATGACGAATGAATTACGCCAGCAAATGGGGCAAGCGGCTGTCCGGATAGCTCAGTCCTGCGAATACCAAAATGCCGGCACGATCGAGTTCCTGGTGGACGCCCAACGCAATTTTTACTTTCTGGAGATGAACACTCGATTGCAGGTAGAACACCCGGTTACCGAGCTCGTGGCGGGGATCGATCTGGTCAAAGAGCAATTTAAGATGGCTTGGGGAGATCGGCTTGAGCTGCGCCAAGAGGATGTCCGCTGGCGCGGCGCGGCGCTGGAGTGCCGTATTTGTGCGGAAGACCCGGAAAATCAGTTTTTCCCTTCTCCCGGAAGGATCAGCTTTCTACGGACCCCTGCAGGCCCGGGGGTTAGAGATGACAGCGGCATCTACGAAGGATGGACAGTTCCTGTCTTTTACGACCCGTTACTATCCAAACTGATTGCCTTTGGGAATGACCGCAACGAAGCCATTGCCCGAATGCGCAGGGCGCTGTTGGAATATCAAGTCTTAGGGATAAAAACAAATCTCCATTTCTTGGAGTCTATCCTGGCGCACGAGAAATTTATTACCGGTGAGTTGAGCACCGATTTCATTGGGCGCTACTTTCAACCTAACCCGATTCATGCGAGCGAGCTTGGTCCCCTGCAGGAAATCGCGGCCATCGCCGCCTCCCTTCACAAAGGGATAAAGGGAAACGAGGAAAACCCTCTTGTGGGTGACCCAGAAAGCTCTTGGAAGCTATCGGGGAGGTTAGAGGCCATGAGGAAGAGATCGTGAAGAAAAAATTTTCCTATGAGGTCCTCATTTCCAAGAGCGCGGAAATGCTCCGATTTGAATGGAACGGAAATGCCGGCGCAGTCTCTATCGGCGATCGGCAAATTAACCTGGATTCCATCCGCATTTCGGATAATTCTTATTCCCTATTGATCGAAGGGCAATCCTTTGACATCTCGGTCCATGAAGCCAAAGACACTTGCCAGGTTCTGGTTAATGGCAAGCCTTTCGAAGTGGTTCTCCGCGATCCGAAAAGACATAGAAAGGGTTCAGGTTTCGCAGAAGACTCCGCAGGGCCCATGTCTGTTTCCACTCCGATGCCTGGTAAGGTGGTGAAGCTTTTGGTTCAGTTAGGCACAGCCGTTCAGGAAGGGCAGGGAGTGGTTGTCGTCGAAGCCATGAAAATGCAAAATGAACTGAAAGCTCCGAAATCGGGGGTGGTGGAGAAAATCCTGGTCGAGGAGAATCAACCGGTGAATGCAGGGGAGAGCCTGCTGATTGTGAAGTAGGAATTCTTCCTGGAAAGCCGCAAGCCGATCAAAACCACGGGGGACACGGGGAGTTGCGACCAATTTAATATTGTCTATTTTCGATTTGTTATTTGCTATTGGACGAAGGACCCTTCCTGGACTCAATAGCAAATAGTCGTTAGCCAATAACAAATAGCCAATTATTATCCCCGTGCGCCCCCGTGGTTAATCTTCCAGTCGGGGTTTTATTGTTGGGTGATTTTCTCGAGCCCGTCCATATAAGGACGGAGTGCCGGAGGGATCTCGATGCTTCCGTCGGCTTGTTGGCAATTCTCAATGATGGCAACCCAGGTCCGTCCAACCGCCAGACCTGAACCATTAAGGGTATGGACAAAATCAACCTTGGATTTAGAATCCGGGCGATACCGGATATTAGCTCGGCGGGCCTGAAAGCTTTCAAAGTTACTGCAGGAAGAGATTTCACGATAGGCATTTTGTCCGGGCAGCCACACTTCAAGATCATACGTCTTTGCGGAAGAGAAACCGAGATCTCCACTGCAAAGGGAGACGACGCGATAGGGCAGGTCGAGTCGCTTGAGTACTTCTTCAGCGTTATGGGTGAGCTTCTCTAATTCCTCATAAGAAGTCTCCGGTCTTGTCAGCTTGACCAATTCGACTTTATTAAACTGGTGCTGGCGGATTAATCCTCGCGTGTCTTTCCCATAGGATCCTGCCTCGCTGCGGAAGCAAGGTGTATAGGCGGTCATGTAGATGGGGAGACGTGCGCCGTCGAGGATTTCCCCTGCATAGATGTTGGTCACGGGGACCTCAGCCGTCGGAATGAGCCAGTAATCGGTGCCTTCGACCTTAAAAAGATCTCCTGCGAATTTTGGGAGTTGACCGGTCCCTTGCATGCTGGAGGAATTCACCATCAAGGGCGGGAGCACCTCCGTGTAATGATGCTCCTTGGTATGGAGATCGAGCATGAAATTAATCAGTGCTCTTTCCATTCGGGCACCTAGCCCTGTGTATAGACTGAATCGCGCTCCGGCGATTTTAGCGGCACGATCGAAATCGAGGATCCCCAGAGCAGGCCCTAGCTCCCAATGAGGTTTAGGTTCAAAAGGGAAGGTTGTTTTCTTGCCCACGAGGCGTACTTCGGAATTAGCCGAAGCGTCCATTCCCACAGGAACTGTAGGATGTGGAATGTTTGGGATGACTAGTTGTAGTGCGCGCAGCTTGTCGTCGCAAGTACTGAGCGCTTCATCCAGCAATTTGATTTTTGCCGAAACCTCCTTCATCTCTGCGATCTTGGAGGAAGTATCCTGCTGTTGCTTCTTCAAGGAAGTGATTTCATCATTGGTCTTATTACGCAGGTGTTTCAGGGACTCACTCTCCTGGATTAACCGGCGCCGTTCAATATCCAAAGCCTCAAACTCATCCAGGGCCATGGGCATGCCACGGTCCTGCATTTTTTGACGGACCTGTTCCAGGTTTTGTCGAATGAAGGAGAGATCAAGCATAGATCCCCCGTTCTCGAATCGTAAAGGCGACACGATCGATTGCCAGCATGTAGGCGGCAATCCGCATATTTACATTATGACGATCTGCATAGGCGACGACTTCGTCAAAGCTATTGACCATAATCTCCTCAAGGCGCTCGTTGACGGTCTTCAAATTCCAAAAATACCCCTGCCGGTCCTGAACCCATTCAAAATAAGAGACGGTGACGCCTCCGGCATTAGCCAGGATATCCGGAATAATAAAGATTTTCTTGTCGTAAAGAATCTCGTCAGCCTGGGCCGTGGTTGGACCATTGGCCCCTTCGCAGATGATCTTGGCCTGAATCCGATCAGCGTTGTGGCTGGTAATTTGATTTTCAGTGGCAGCAGGGAGCAGAATATCGCAGGGTTGCTCCAATAGTTCCTTTGCATCGATCGGTTCAGCGTCAGGGAATCCCACCACTGTCCCGGCTTCTTTGGAGTGGGCCAGCAAACGAGTAATGTTTATTCCCAGCCTATTCATGATGGCACCCTGCACATCGGAGACTCCAATGATGCTGTATCCAGCAGCGTAAAGTAGAGTGGCTGCCATAGAGCCCACATTACCAAACCCCTGAACAATCACACGCGTCATCTCCCGCTTCATGCCGAATCGAGAAATGGCACGATCGCAAACAATCTTACAGCCTCGACCCGTCGCTTCACGACGACCCACCGACCCACCTAAATCCAGCGGCTTTCCTGTGACCACTCCGGTTACGGTCTTACGGACATGCATGGAATAGGTGTCCATGATCCAGGCCATCACGCGCTCATCGGTGTTGATGTCGGGCGCCGGAACGTCTCTTTCCGGCCCTAAAATGTCAATCAGCGAAGCCGTGTAGCGTCGGGTGATTCTTTCGAGTTCACTCGAAGAAAGTTGCTTAGGGTCGCAAATGATTCCGCCCTTGGCACCACCAAACGGCAGTTTTACAACGGCGCATTTCCACGTCATCCAAGCAGCCAGGGCCCGAACTTCGTCCAGGGTAACATCGGGCGCATAACGTATGCCGCCCTTGGCTGGCCCTCTAGCAAAACTGTGTTGCACCCGATAACCCTTAAACACTCTCAGTTTGCCATCGTCCATTTGAATAGGAATGGCAATCGTGATTTCTCGGTCTGGCGTCACTAGAATTTGATAGATGCCTTCATCCAGCTTTAGCTTCTCCGCAGCGACCCGGAAACGGCTGAGCATTGCCTCATAGGGATTCGTTTCGGCCTGCGCGTTGTGCTCCATGTGGCATTGACTCCTTAGGACTCCTCACTCCCAGTTCCTGTAAACTTAGTATAGAAGAGGCTTCAAAAGGGAAGCAAGCAGGATCACGTTATCAGGAGTGCTATTAAGTGGATTTTATGCGGACTTACCTATCGTTCAATGAAGTGGAGCCTCTCACGCAAGACATTGGGGAATGGAGCATTTTATAAACACGTGCTCTTATTCAGGGGGAAAGCAGATAGTCGGAACCGTCTCCGGAGATGAAAGTTATTTCAAATGGATGGATTACTCTGCAAGTTGCACTTGGAAGGCAGGTTGCCTTTCGATTTCCTGAAGTTGGCTGTAAGTTACTTTCTGGTGAAACTTCGGGCTACTTAGAATTCTCGATACAAGTTTTGTATGCAGAGCGTGACCTGCTTTTTCAGCGACGATGCGCCCCACTAAGGGGCATCCGATTAACGACAAGTCTCCAATATTGTCGAGGATCTTGTGTCGGACAAACTCATCTTTGAATCTAAGTATGTCATTAAGGATTCCCGTCTTGGTGAGTACGATCGCATTTTCCAGCGACCCTCCCCGGACTAATCCATTTTTTCTCAATTCTTCCACTTCGTCCAAGAAACCAAAAGTTCGGGCAGGAGCAATTTCGGCTGCAAACTTCTTTGGGGTAGCTTCAAAATCAAAATTCTGCTTTCCGATCATCGGATGTGCAAAGTCGATTGAATAGCTGATCTGTAAGCTGCTTGCCGGGTAGACAGAAATGGTTTTACCACTTTCTTTGAGGTGAATCGGTTTCTCGATAATGAGGTACGTTCTGGGACGCTTTTGCACTTTGAGCCCAACTCTCCGGATCTCCCTCACGAACTCCAGTGCGCTCCCATCTAGAATGGGTACCTCCAAGTTATCCAATTCGATGATGGCATTGTCCACCCCGAATATGTAAAGAGAGGATAACAGGTGCTCTACAGTGGAAATGAGGACCCCTTGTTTCAACAAGGTCGTGGCATAGGAGACATGGGCAACATTCTTGATGGTGGCCTCAATTTGAAAGTTATCCAGATCAACCCGCCTGAAAACGATCCCAGTATCTTGAGGAGCTGGAAGGACTTTAAGGTTGACCGTGGCACCGGTATGGAGTCCAACTCCCGAAAATGCTATGGGCGAGGCAAGTGTTTGCTGGTTTTCCACCAATCCTCCGTGTCGTCATATCCAAAGAATCGAGTCAATAGGGCCATCAGAACTTCTCTATTAAGGTCTATGCAGCTTGTAGCCCAACCAATAGGAGAATTATACATCTTAATGAAAACAAATAAGATAGTAATTTAACCCAGCTTCTTTGTCTCTCATGACATGTCTCCTAAATGAGACACTATCGTGCGGGAAACTCTAGAATGTGTTGCCTTAAGCCGAACGGGTGGTCTCTTGGAAAATTCTATAAATTTGTGTCGCAGCCACTTGACAAGTGTTGGCGGTAAATGAATAATACAAATGCGACCATTTTAGTCGGATATATTTAAGGCCATGCTTAAACTGTCGAAAAAGGTTGATTACGGTCTCATTTCATTAATGCATCTCGCCCGGCACCCAGACAAGCCCTATTGGAGTGCCCGAGAGATTGGAGCCGAGTATGACATCCCTCTTGAATTGTTGGCCAAGGTGCTACAGAAGCTGGCTCAGCGAGGGTTGCTCAACTCCCAGCACGGCGCCTACGGCGGCTACTCACTCCGTTTGAGTCCGGACAAGATTAATGTGGCTGAAGTCATTCAAGCCATAGAAGGGCCGTTCTCGTTGACCGACTGTGTCTCTGATGAAGGAGTGTGTGGCCAGTTTGACAAATGCAACGTGAAAAGCCCGTTGCAGCGATTGAATGACCTGGTTGTGCAAGGGTTGATGGACATCACGATTGATCAGATGAACCGTGAGGACTCGGACCTTTCGGTCCACAGTTCCGCTGCTCGCAACGAACCCAGCCTTGTGAGTATCACAATTCCGGAATAGAGAAGGATAATTTGAGGAGAAATGGAACATGAGTACTGAGACTTCGACAATTCAGGAGCTCACCGACATTGAGTACAAATATGGATTTGTGACGGACATTGACGCCGATGTTCTTCCTCGTGGTTTGAATGAAGACGTCATTCGTATCATCTCGGCGAAGAAGATGGAGCCGGAATTCATGCTGGAATGGCGGCTTAAATCCTACCGGCATTGGTTGACAATGAAAGAACCGACATGGGCCCATGTCCACTATCCGCCCATTGACTATCAGAACGTCATTTATTATTCAGCTCCCAGAACGCAAAAGGCCTCTCCCAAGAGCCTTGAAGAAATTGATCCGGAATTGTTAAAGACCTACGAAAAGCTGGGCATCCCCCTCAGAGAGCAGGAACGGCTGAGCGGTGTGGCTGTTGACGCGGTGTTTGACAGTGTCTCGGTGGCCACAACCTTTAAAGGCAAGCTGGCAGAACTCGGAATCATTTTCTGCTCATTCTCGGAAGCTGTACGGGAGCACCCGGATCTGATCAAAAAGTACCTTGGCTCGGTCGTGCCGTATACGGATAATTTTTTTGCAGCCCTGAACGCAGCGGTTTTCAGTGATGGTTCATTTTGCTATATCCCGAAGGGTGTTCGATGTCCCATGGAATTGTCGACTTATTTTCGAATTAATGCCAAAGACACCGGGCAGTTTGAACGCACACTGATTATTGCGGAGGAGGGAGCTTACGTTAGCTATCTGGAAGGATGCACCGCTCCCATGCGAGACGAGAATCAATTGCATGCGGCTGTGGTCGAACTGGTCGCGTTAGATAATGCCCAAATCAAATACTCGACCGTACAAAATTGGTACCCGGGAGATAAAGAAGGAAAAGGCGGAATCTACAATTTTGTGACCAAGCGCGGGAAATGTTTGGGAGTGAATTCCAAGATCTCCTGGACACAAGTAGAGACGGGATCTGCGATCACCTGGAAATATCCCAGTTGTATCTTGCAAGGGGACAACTCGGTTGGAGAATTCTATTCGGTGGCGGTGACCAACAACTACCAACAAGCGGACACGGGAACCAAGATGATTCATATTGGTAAGAATACTCGCAGTACGATCGTGTCGAAGGGCATTTCCGCCGGGCATGGCCAGAACACCTATCGGGGCGCCGTTAAGATCCTTAAAGGTGCAGCGGGGGCTCGCAACTATTCCCAATGCGACTCGTTGTTGCTGGGTGATAAGTGCGGTGCCCACACTTTCCCCTATATCGAGGTGAAAAACAGCACCGCGAAGATGGAGCATGAAGCCTCCACCTCTAAGATTGGAGAGGATCAAATCTTTTATTGTAAGCAACGAGGGCTCTCGGCAGAAGATGCGGTGTCGATGATCGTCAATGGCTTCTGTAAGCAAGTCTTCCGGGAACTTCCCATGGAATTTGCAGTTGAAGCTCAGAAGCTCCTCGGTGTGAGTTTGGAAGGCAGTGTCGGGTAGGACTTTCATTGGGAATGACAAAGAGCTCATTTGAAGTAGGCAATACGACGGGAGACTGAGTACTTATGCTTGAAATTCGAAATTTACATGCGGGCATCGGCGGGAAGATGATTCTACAAGGGATCAACCTAACTATAAGAGCGGGGGAGGTGCATGCCATTATGGGACCGAATGGCTCTGGGAAAAGCACACTGTCCCAGGTTTTAGCTGGTCGGGAAAGTTATGAAATTACTGAGGGGGAAATTCTTTATGAGGGGAAAAACCTTTTAGAGATGTCCCCCGAAGAGCGAGCCCGAGAAGGGATCTTCATGGCCTTTCAGTACCCTGTTGAAATCCCGGGAGTCAACAATGCCTATTTTCTCAAGGCCGCACTCAATGCGATCCGAAAATCTCGCGGACTCGAAGAGCTGGATGCAATGGATTTTCTGAAGCTGATCAAAGAAAAAATGAAAATCGTCGAGATGGACGAAAGCCTGATCAACCGCTCGGTCAATGAAGGTTTTTCCGGTGGGGAGAAAAAGAGGAATGAAATTTTCCATATGGCTATCCTCGACCCCAAGCTGGCGATACTGGACGAAACGGACTCTGGCCTGGATATTGACGCCTTAAAGATTGTTGCCAAAGGGGTAAATACTTTGCGAAGCAAAGATCGAGCCGTCATTTTGATTACCCATTACCAACGATTGCTGAATTACATCATTCCCGATTATGTCCATGTTCTCTCGGGCGGGAAGATTGTCAGGTCTGGGGACAAAGAACTCGCCCATGAGTTGGAAGCAAAGGGTTATGCCTGGCTCGAAGAACCCGTCAAGGTTTAATAACTATTCCCCCGTGGTAGAGGGTTCCCAGTCTGGAATCTTAAACTCTCAAGTGATCTTTTTCCCCTCTACCCTGGGTATGAGGACCCGGTGACGAACAGGTGGCCTGCCCTGGGTCACCCATATGATTAGTTCCAGGCAATATGTTGAAGGATTGATTTTGACCTATGATTCAAGTGACTGAAGAAAAAGAAACCTATCTATCCCATTTTGCTGATCTTCAAAGGACCCGGAAACGAGTGGGGCCTGCGTGGCTTCACGCCTTGCAAGAAACGGCCATGACATCGTTCGAGAAACTGGGATTCCCGAACGTTCATGATGAGGAATGGCGTTTTACCAATGTAGCTCCGATTGCGAAAAGGACCTTTAAGCCTGTAGCCACTGCGAGCCAAAAATTCCCTTTGAAGAAGATCCAACCGTGGATTTTAGGCCAATGGAAAAGCCATCGTTTGGTGTTTGTGAACGGGATGTTCTCGGCGGAGCTTTCCGCTCTGCAATCGTTTCCTTCAGGTGTGATCTTAGGTAGCTTATCCCAGGCTTTGAATACCCATGAAGGTTTAGTTGAGCCGCATCTGGCCCGTCAGACACCATTCGAGAAGGATTCATTCTCCGCTCTGAACACAGCTTTTCTGCATGATGGGGCATTCATTTATATACCGAGGGGGGTAGTGTTGGAAAAACCTATCCATGTCCTCTACCTAACGACAATGGATTCGCATGAATCTCCGGTATCTCACCCGCGGAGTTTGATCATTGCTGAGTCGAGCAGCCAGGCGCAAGTGCTTGAAAGTTACGCGGGGTCAGGCAATGGAGTTTATTTCACGAATGCGGTTACCGAGGTCGTTGCCGGCGAAAATGCCCGAGTTGAGCATTACAAGTTTCAACGTGAAAGTGTGGAAGCCTTCCATATTTCCACGTTTCAGGCGCAGCTCAACCGCGATGCTAATGTTTCGAGCTTCTCCATTTCCCTGGGTGGAGCGTTAGTACGCAACAATGTCAACGTGGTCTTGAATGGCGAAGGCGCCGAAGCCACGCTAAATGGCTTTTACCTCGTGAATGGCTTCCAACATGTGGACAATCATACTTGCATTGATCACGCCAAGCCCCATTGCAACAGCTTCGAGCTCTATAAAGGAATCCTGGATGGGAACGCCAGAGCTGTCTTCAATGGACGAATTATCGTTCGCCAGGATGCACAGAAGACAGATTCTAAACAGACCAACAAGAACCTTATCCTATCAGAAGAAGCTCTTGTCAACACGAACCCACAGTTAGAAATTTATGCTGACGACGTCAAGTGTACGCACGGTGCCACAATCGGCCAGCTCGATGCCGATTCTATCTTTTACCTGCGCAGTCGCGGGATTGACTATGATTCAGCGCGGCACCTCTTGACCTATGCTTTTGCCAGTGAACTGAATAACCGAATTAACATCGAACCTCTCCGCGCTGAGCTGGAAAGCATTCTCTTTGCTCGATTGGCGGAAGGTCGAAAAATCAAGGGTTAGCCTATGAAAACCTCTGCGGAAATAGTAGCCCAAGTAAATTCACGGCCAGAAAAGGACCTCCCTTTTGATGTACACAGAATCAGGCAAGACTTTCCAATCTTGCAACAGAAGATTTACGGAAGGCCTTTGGTTTACTTTGATAATGCCGCCTCAAGCCAGAAACCAAAGCAAGTCATTGACGCCATCACCCATCTTTATTATGAAGACTACTCAAACATCCATCGTGGCGTTCACACGCTGAGTGAGCGGTCCACTAGGGCGTACGAAGAAGTCCGCAGAAAGGTCCAACAATTCATCCACGCAAGGGAAGATCGGGAAATCGTGTTTGTTAGGGGGACCACCGAAGCGATCAATCTCGTGGCCCATAGTTTTGGTCAAATTGCCGTCGGAGAGGGCGACGAGATCCTGATCACGGCTCTGGAGCACCATTCCAATATAGTGCCATGGCAACTGCTTTGTGAAAGGAAGAAGGCCTGTTTGCGCGTTGCGCCAATTAATGATGAGGGGGATGTTAAATTAGACGAGTTTGAGAAGCTGATCAGTGACCGAACGAAGCTTGTGGCGGTGACGCAAGTTTCCAACGCCCTTGGCACCGTTAACCCGGTAGCCAAGATGATCCGGATCGCACATCGGCAAAATGTTCCAGTCCTGGTGGACGGTGCTCAAGCGGTCCCCCACATGAAAGTGGACGTCCAGGAACTGGATTGCGATTTCTATTCCTTTTCAGGTCATAAACTCTTTGGCCCGACCGGTGTGGGTGTGTTGTACGGCAAGGCCAAGTTGCTGGAATCCATGCCTCCCTACCAAGGAGGCGGGGAAATGATTACTTCGGTTACTTTTGAAAAGTCAACCTTCAATAAGATTCCATTTAAATTTGAGGCTGGGACGCCCGATATCGCAGGGGTGATCGGGTTGGGTGCGGCCATTGATTATGTCAATCAAATCGGTCTGGATAAAATCGCTGCCTACGAACACGAGCTTCTCGATTATGCCAGACAGAAAATAGCGGTGATACCAGGCGTTCGAATTCTTGGAAATGCCCAGGAGCAAGCGAGCCTGTTGTCATTCCTGTTGGATGACATCCATCCTCATGATATCGGCACCATTCTTGACCAGGAAGGCATCGCAATCCGGGCCGGACATCACTGTGCGCAGCCGGTCATGGATCGTTTTGGTGTTTCTGCGACGGCTCGAGCCTCTTTTGCTTTTTACAACACGAAAGAAGAAGTGGATGCACTGGTCGATGGGTTGCGGAAAGTCAGGGAGGTGTTTGGCTAATGTCGGATCTGCGCGATCTTTACCAGGAACTCATTCTGGACCACACCAAAAAGCCCCGCAACTTCCGCAAGATCGAGGGAGTCGGCTCAAAAGCTGACGGGCACAATCCTCTCTGTGGCGACAAACTCACCGTCTTTCTTATTGTTGATGGGGGGATTGTGACTGATATTAGCTTTCTCGGGTCTGGCTGTGCGATTTCGATGGCTTCTGCTTCAATGATGACGGAATGCTTGAAAGGTAAGACCATAGCAGAAGCCAAAACGATGTTCGGACGCTTTCATGAACTGCTTACGGGAGATTCTAAAGGCCCGACAGACCCTGAGAGCCTGGGCAAACTCGTGGTATTTGGCGGGGTTAAGGAATTTCCAGTGCGTGTCAAATGCGCCACACTTGCTTGGCACACGATGAATGCGATCCTTGAACATCAAGAGGAGCCGGTGTCAACAGAGTGATTGAGGGGGAGTAGTAGAAGGAAACGCGATGCCGCTGGCGAGTTATCTCCAGCGGTGAGTTCGATTGACGTTAGATATTATATTGCGGAGTCATGATCATGGATTCAACGAATTCTTTGGGAAAGTCCGAATTGGAGTCAGCAAGTGCTTCAAACCGTGTTCCTACCGAGCCCGCCAGTCCAGCGGTTGATCCCAACGAACTGTATGAGAAGATCGTTGATATGATCCGCACGATTTACGATCCGGAAATCCCGGTAAATATTTATGAGATTGGCCTCATCTACAACATTGATATTGATCCTTCCAACGCTGTAAGCATCCGTATGACCCTCACGTCTCCCGCCTGCCCTTCGGCAGGAACTTTGCCCGGGGAAGTTGAAGATAAAGTTCGCCGGGTGGAGGGGGTCAGTGGAGCTCGCGTGGAGGTGGTCTGGGATCCGGTCTGGACGCCAACCATGATGTCTGAGGCTGCCAAGCTTCAGCTTGGGATGTTCTGATCTCTGATCATTGCTGAATATAGCGGGCCCTCGCACTACTCAGGATTCGAACGGAGTGGAGCCATATGTGCCCCCTCCTACGCAGGTTCAACGATGACAGCTGTTCCGTAACAAAGAACTTCTGTTACCCCTTGCATCAACTCCGTGGCATCGTATCTCACCCCAACAATGGCATTGGCACCCAACTGCTCCGCATGCTCTACCATTAAATCAAAGGCTTCCGCTCTTGTTTTTTCACAGAGGTTGGTAAACAAGGAAATGTTCCCGCCTACTAGGGTTTGAAGTGAGCCACCAATCGTTCCGAAAAGAGAACGCGAACGAACAGTAATTCCCCTCACAACCCCAAGTGAGCCAGTGATCCGGTATCCTTCCAGAATAAATGTGGTTGTTGTCATCGAGTGTTTCATAAGAGATTTGCTCCTCTCTCTAAAAAGTTTTCCACAATCCCGCTAGAGTCGACCATCGCTGTACTCAGGCGATTTCACGATTGCTCCATTGAATACACGGACTAGGGCATCTGCTGAAACAGGGTCCCTGCAAAGGGGAGTTCTTTAGGCATGGCTCCTTCATGACCGAGTAGCCAGCGTTTGCGATCGAGTCCACCGCCATAACCTGTTAGCGAACCATTGGCTCCCATTACCCGATGGCATGGAACAATAATACCCACGGGATTATGCCCGACTGCCATTCCCACGGCGCGGGCCTTGTTGGCTTGACCCAAGCCGACTGCCAACTCGCTATAACTCACCGTCTTCCCCAAAGGAATCTGAAGCAACATGTTCCAGACTCTAATCTCAAAATCCGTTCCCTTCAAATTCAAGGCAAGTGGGTGCAAGAGTGAGAAGCTTCCGGAGAAATAGTTTTTCAGCCATTTGCCGGGCTTCTTGAATACCGGATGCGACTTATCTATTACCGTGTATTCAGCATACAGTCGGTGCAGCCTGGCCTCCATGCCCGACAGTCGGCCTGGATCGCAAAATTCCAAGGCACATAGTCCATTGATTCCGGCTACGGCAATCATTGGGCCGAGCGGACTATCAAATCGTGTTTTGTAAAGGACTTCCATGCGTCCTCCGTGCGATTTATTCAACCGAAAAAATCGTCTGCAAGATGCTCCATTCTGTGCGTCTTAAAAGTGAAGCAAGTCACTCAAACCTTGGAGGTAGTTCCATGAAAATCAGTTATCCTTTCTTCACACTTATCGCCTTTGCTTTTATCACGCCTCTTATGGCCGCCGGGCAAGATGGCTTCGACCTGGAGATTCTGGTCAATGGTAACCCTGCTCCAGAATATTTCCATAATGGAAAAAACTACATAGAAGCAATAAAGGACAGGGAGTATTCGGTTCGGTTGAGAAACCCTTTCAATCGACGAGTTGCGGTAGCCTTGGCCGTGGACGGTCTCAATACTATTGATGCCCGGCACACCACGGCACTGAATGCGAAAAAATGGGTCCTGGGTCCCTACGAGACCATCATCATTGAAGGTTGGCAAGTGAATCAAAAAGAAGCCAAGAGATTCTTTTTCACCTCTGAAGAGAAGTCCTACGGAAAATGGCTTGGGCATGATCAGGACTTAGGGGTCATCTCAGCTGTATTTTACAAAGAGAAAATTTGTGTTGAGCCTCATCCTGTCTTGTCCCAGGACATGCATAAATCCCGGTCTGCAGGCAGCCTCAAGGAAGCCGGCACCGCTCCAATGAAATCCAATGAAACGGACGACCATCCCTCGATGGCTTCAAATGAAACGGCAACGCCGGCACCCAAAAAGGATGAATACGCAGCAACGGGGATGGGGCAAAGAAGTGACCACCCAATCCAGTGGGTTTCCATGGAATTGGAACCGGCACCAGCTTCCACAATCAGTTTGAGATATGAATTTAGACCGGTGCTTGTCAAGATGGGGATCTTGCCGGTACAAGTTTCTCAAGATCCTTATTATCGAAGAGAACAGGCTCATGGGTTCAAAAATCAACAATTCTGTCCTGAGCCTAGGTAGCTTTGTGGCGCCTGGCGTTCTCGCCAGGCGCCAGTTTCAAGGAGTTGCTGATTTCTCATAGGGATGCATAGGTATGTTCGATGCATTTCCAATCATAAACTCTGAAGTCGAAGGAAAAGCTGTCTCCGGCAATCTATATCGCAGCTAGTTGAGAAATGATGAGCGTTACGTTCTTCATTTTGGGGGTTTTGGAGGGATAGTCTCTGCCTTCGGAGTGACCTCCGAAATATTGGGTGGAACCGCGGCCTTGACATTGCCCACTGCCCAGGCAATTCCCCCGAGCAAGACACTCTGAAAAATCGGGTTTGTCCAGACGTCTTCCCGGTGGCCCATCGAAGTATAGAATACTCGGCCTTTACCATCTTTGCGAGCCCATGTAGCCGGATAATCCGGGCGCTGCGTAATCGGTTCCAATCATCCCCTGTGTCACCTGTACCAGGATGACATGAAGGTCCGGCGCAAAGTTTTTTAGCGAATACCATTCGTCATTGATCTTAAATTCCGTTCCCAGTTTTTCGACTCCGGGAAAGTGCGGTGATGTCACTCGCATCGTGGCCTCCTGCTGGGGACCGTGGCGGATGAATTCTCCTCCGATCATCTGAATATAAGGATCTCTTTTCTCTATGGGCTGAGTCTCAAATTCAGGGCCCAGAGAGTGGAAAGTGTCTGTGGCCGAATGGGTCCCAAGAAATCCTTTGCCGGATCGAATCGCCTCGAGGAGAGCCACTTTACCTTCAAGCGTCATCGGCGGGTTCTTGTCTCCCATCGCCTGAGTCAAATCGCCGGTTGTATAAAAGAAAATCGCATCGAATCCTTTGAGATTCTGACGGGTGAAAATGGATCCATCCTTGCTAGCAACGACGTCAAATCCATGAGTTTTGCCTAACTCGATGAGGACCTTTTCGGCAGGACTGAGTGCATTGCCGTTGCGCCGGATCGCACTGTGTTCATAGCCTGACGATTTAGAGAAAAATAGAATCTTACGGGGTGGATTCTTTGCAAAAAGCTCCAAAGAAGAATGTATTGTCCAGCCAACACTGCTGGCAATCAAGGTTCGGAGAGCTTGGCGACGATCGATCAGATGGTGGATTAGGCTGGAAAGATTTCGAGACATCCTGCCCCCTTTTCTACTCCGCGCATTGTCTTGCGAGTTTCTGTGCGTCCAATTAACTGATCGGTCTCAACGACAAAATTGCAACTCGCTCAACTATTAATAATGATCATAAGACTACTATTTGAACCAAGAAAAATTCCAGAAGCGAATTTCGGGAACGTTTCATAGAGAGGCATGTACATCTTTTAGCTATCAATATGAGACTTCGTAGGATTCAATGATTCGCAGTGAAAGGCAAACTCAGTCATGTCCTCTTGGGGAGTTAGAGGATAAGTACGATGGAGCTTGTTATCTGAATCCAAGAAATGCAGTGTTTCGGGGAGAACTAGCACTCACGTTCCGGCCAATCGGACCTGCATTGCGATCATTGAATTTCGGAAATTTGCTTATCAACAGCGGCCAGCGAATTCTCCAGAAACAATTTGTAACGCGGGTTTTCTGTGGATTGGATATCGCTCAAGAGCCGCGTCCGAGCCAGAAGTAAGGTCTCCTTCTCGCGTGAAAGCCGAGGAGGCCTATTGATATGGCGGCCTTTAGTTGCAACTGCAACCTGATCTTCTTTCCCTGAATGGGAATCGTCAATTTGATTTTCAACTGATTTGCTTTCCCAACCTCTAGCCATAAATTTCTCCACAGGGTCCTACGATGGTTTTCAATGAAAGGGTGGGAAACGGGTATCTGAAAATCCAGAGAAACGATAAACCCTTACGGGATTGCGCCCCCGTCATTGAGCGACATTAAGGCGTGTGAATTTCACCAGCCCAGGCCGTTCCCGTGACAATGTCGTAAAGTTCAGGAAAGCGGTCTTTTAAGTCCGATCCTTTAAGCTTTTCAGCCAGAATGACTCCCCCTCCACTGCTGACCGTGTAAAGCAGGCAATTCTCCCCGCTGTAAACCGTGATTCGGTTCTCTCGCGTCTCTAAGATGAGGATGGCTTTTTCAACTTGCCCCTCTTGGGTTACTGCTGTTTGCTGGCGAGTGGCTTCCAATTGGAAAAGCTTTTTCTGGAGCGGACATTTTGCCTGATATTTAACCGGAGATAATTGCTGACCATCGGGTACAAACTTGATGAAAAGTGGAGAGGAGTTTGAAATCAAGACAAACCCGAGGAAAATCCCGCAACTGATGAAGAATCGTTGCATCATGCTCTCTCTAAAAGCCGACGTTGCTATTGAATCAAAAAGTTACGGTCAATTTTGACCAGGAAGAACTTGGAGACAGTACTTGATCAGGAATTGTCGATGATTTGATTGCCCTGAAGGACCCAAGAAAAAGTAGAGCCCGTATCCTGGTATGATCAAAACTTTACTGCTTTTCCTCTGGTACAAGCTCAAATACATTATACATCAAAAAGCTTTTGTATTGTGGTAATGTTTCGCTCTCAGTATCGAGACTAAAGAGATGGGGAATGTGATGCGAGACTACCTTGAAGTCGCTGTTGAAGCCGCCAAAATAGGAGGAGATGTCCTTCGGCAATACTACGGGAAAGCCAAAGAAATCGAATACAAGGCCGAGATTGACCTCGTAACTCATGTCGACAAACGCTCAGAACAGTTGATTGTGGAATGGCTTAATTCGCGCTTCCCCCATCATTCTATCCTTGCTGAAGAGGGCACGGAAATGCAGCGGTCCGAGGAGTTTAGATGGGTTATCGACCCCCTAGATGGGACCACCAACTATGCGCATGACTATCCTCTCTTCGCTGTTTCGGTTGCCATGGAGCAGAACAGCCAGCTGATCGTCGGAGTTGTTTACAATCCTGTCAGCGAAGAACTTTTTGTTGCGGAAAAGGGAAATGGAGCTTATTTGAACGGCAGAAAAATTCAAGTCTCTCAAGTGGACAAACTTCGGCAGGCACTAGTCTCCACGGGTTTCCCCTATGAGCTTTTCAAAGATCTAGATGACGCAATGAGCTATTTCATAAGTTTCATGAAAACGGCTCAAGGGGTCCGGCGTGATGGATCTGCGGCGCTCGACTTGTGCTACTTGGCGATGGGCCGTACCGATGGATTCTGGGAGC
Organism: uncultured Acidimicrobiia bacterium; assembly: GCA_963810905.1. Lineage (GTDB taxonomy): Bacteria > Acidobacteriota > Terriglobia > Versatilivoradales > Versatilivoraceae > CAWBAT01. The sequence goes on from CAWEPG010000006.1 coordinate 270,925, forward strand.
GGAAACTGAAGCCTTGGGATTCTGCAGCGGGTGCCTTGATCGTGCTAGAAGCCGGTGGGACCGTCACGGATTTTCACGGGAGCGACTTCTCGATTTATGGAGATGAGCTTCTCGCCAGTAACGGACTGATTCACGACTCGATGATGGCTGCTATTCGAGATCGGAACCAACCATGAATCTGCTCACCACCCATCTGCTGAACTGACGTGTTGGTCAATTTGGCCATCATTGCAGAAAGACCCCGAGTGCCGCTTCAACTCGAACGAAGCGGGTTTTTCACCACGCCCAAAAGGTACTTATCATTCCTCGTGATGATTTGGATTGATTTTCACACCTCCCCCTTTTTCAAGAACCTGAAGGGTCGAAGGGCCGCCTGCCTCGTCTGGATTTGCCTCCTCATTCCTTTCTTTACCCTGTCGTCCGCTGCGCACATGACAGGGGTCAGTTACACAGAGATCGAAATTGGAAAACAGGAAATTGGAGTCTGGCTTCAATTCAATTTGCGCGAACTAAAGTTTGCGCGGCAGTTCGATCGAAATAACGACCTGCTCATCACGGATGAGGAAGTTCAAGCGGAAGCCCCGTTAATGGCACCACAGCTATTGGAACAGTTTCGGATCTTTGGAAGTGGAGAGGAGGGGCAAGGAAGAATGACCGAAGTGAATTTCAATCCTCAGACAGGGGAGCTCCGTTGCCACTTGAAGTATGCATTTAAGAGACCTCTAGAGGATGTTGTATTTCGGGTAACACTGCACTCCCTTACGGATTCAGGGCATTGGGACCTTGCCCGCATTCATTACGATGGTGTTGAGGAGCAGCGCTATTTCAACTTGGAGACGCAGGAGGGCCGAGTCGAACTGCGCCGGGAACCACGAAGCTACTTCAAGTTGGCATGGCGATCCGCTACTTATGCAGTCAAAGAATACTTTTCGGCTCCCGAATCTGCGGCTTTCCTCTTGGGATTGATTTTGATGGAAGCCACTTGGGAAGGCCTTGGAATCGTCGTAGCGATGTATTTCTTGGGTGAAGCGGCCGCATTCTCCTACGACACCTGGCACGGGCCAATTTTGTCGGTTCGATTTGTCCATTCAGCAATTCCATTGAGCCTAGCCTACATTGCGGCTGAAAATGTGCTCATCAAGAAAATCCGATATCGAGGGGCTATTGCGGGTTTTCTTGGGGTTATATACGGACTGAATTACTCAGATCTGGCTCGGAGCATTGGCTATCCCAGAAAAGGGATGATTCTTTCATTGCTGTCTTTTCAATTAGGTTTGGTAATGGTACTGGCTCTCGTGAGTATTCTGATATTCGCCACCTTGAAGCGGCTCAACGCGTATCGTTATTCCCAACAGCTTTTCCTTTTGCTCTCGATTGGACTCATTGGATTAGGTTTGTTCCGCTTTGTGCAGGTGACTTTTTAGACTTGCGTGGACGAAGTCGGTAACAAGACCTCTAAGGGATACGGCGAGAGAAAATGCGAAGGCTAAAGGCGGATCCGTCGGGCAAAATGGAAAGGACTATCAGACGATCTACTGCAGTAGGTCTTCAATATGATAAATCATTTCTTTTCGGCTGTAGGCGGCAATCTCGACGATTCCAGTATCCATACGAATGGCGTCCTCCGGGCAAGCCTCTACACAAAAACCGCAAAAAATGCAGACACCAAGGTCGATATCAAAACGGATGGGATATTTCTCGACGTTGGGATCTGGATGCTCGCCGGCCACAATGTAGATACAGCGGGCAGGGCAAGCTGTTTCACACATCATGCAGGCAACACAACGGGGACTTCCGTCTTCACGCTGGGTTAGCCGATGACGGCTCCGATAGCGCGGGGAAAAGGGGCGACGCTCTTCAGGGTACTGAAAAGTCACTGCTCCTTTTTCCAGAGTATTAAGCCCGAGCTGGGTCCTGATGTGTTTGCTCAAATTCAGAAAGAAGTGCCGTCCGGTAAGCCAGAGCCCCTTGAAAACTTCTACCAGGTAGAATCGTTCGACAAAAGTCAGTTCGCGTCGTTCCATAAGTCCATTCTTTGAAATCACTGAAGGAAGAGGATTACCGCGCCCGTGACCAGCAGGTTCAGAATCGAGAGCGGAAAAATCATCTGCCAGCCGAGCCGCATGAGCTGGTCATAACGAAAACGCGGCAAGGTCCACCGGATTAATAAGAGAAGCCAGCAAAAGAAAAAGACCTTAATTCCGTAAGACAGGACCTGGAAGAAAGCGACCCAGAATTGCGAAATTTCAACCGTCATCCCGCCGGGGAAATAAAAGCCCTTCTGGTACAAATACGGAACTTGCCAGCCACCAAAGAATAGAGTGGTGACCAAGGCAGCAATAAGAACCGTTTCAACGAAGTCAGTGAGCATGAACAGACCAAATTTCATGCTACTGTATTCGACGAAATAACCGATGATTTCAGATTCACCTTCAGGCAGATCGAAAGGGACACGCTTAGTCTCGGCTATTCCCGCAACCAGAAACAAAATGCAACCAATGGGTTGAACAACGAATCCCCACTTGGGAAGAAATCCCCAGAGCAACTGCCCCTGGCCTCTCACAATTTCCTGCAAGCTCATGGACTCGAAGATCATGAGTACCCCCAGAATAGTTGCCCCAATGGTGATCTCGTAAGAGAACATCTGGGAACTACCGCGCATTCCGCCAAGAAACGCATAATTATTGTTGGAGGACCATCCCGCCAACACAACCCCGTAAATCCCGAGAGACATGGCAGCAAAGATAAATAAAACGCCTACATTCAAATCAATGATCTGAAGATTGATCTCGCGGCCAAACAACGTGATCACATTCCCGAACGGGATGACGGCAAAGCCTATCAGCGCAAAGAAAGCAGCCAGAAAGGGTGCCAGGGTGTGAATGAAACGATGGGCGTTTTCGGGAACAAACTCTTCTTTGGTAAACATCTTTAATCCGTCTGCGAGAACTTGAAAAAGTCCAAACAAGCGAAACCCGAAAATCGAGGCTCGGTTTGCCCCAATGCGGTCTTGCATGACGGCACTTTGCTTTCGCTCCATCCAGGTCAGAATTGCTGCCAGGTTAAGGACGCCAATTAATACGACCAAAACCTTCGTGAGTTCGATACCTAGAGTTGCCAGCATAAGTATTAAGCAATCTCCATCAAAAGAGGCCGTCTATCTCGGGCTGGAAAAAAGTTGAGAAGCAAAGTCTGTCAGCGAAAAGCCGGAAGAGCAGAATATCTTCGCAGTCCCTCTATGCTTTCATTGGGCCGGTTGTAATTGTCTTTATCCCTCGATCCCCAATCGTGGAATAGCTCAAATTTTCAAATTCAGGCACTCGGTCAGCCAGCTCTGCAAATACATCCTCAGAACAATCATAATGGCAAGTTTTTCCATGCACTTCTGCCAGCTTGGCCACTATTTGCCAAGTCGGGAGGGAATCTCCCCATGGTGCCACGGCTCTATTAATTTTCTGGACTCGTCCTTCAAAATTGGTAAAGGTTCCCTCAACTTCAGCATACGTAGAGCTTGGTAGAACTAGATCGGCCAGTCGAGAGGTCTCATTCTCGTTGGTGCCCTGATAGATCACATATTCAAACCTAGAGAGGAAGGACTTTGCTTCTTCTTCACCAAGTTTTTTTACAAGATCCTGCTCGAAGAGATAGAGCAGTTTGAAGCTTTGGTTCGGTGGGGACTGTAGCAACTGGTGCAAATTGAACCCGCCACCGCCCATTAAGATGGCATCCGCTCCTCGCGTATTTGGGTTTCGATCCGCGAGAAGGAGAAAGTTGTCTCCGGCCGACAGGCTTCTCTCCGGCACACGATAGTCAATCTTCGAGAGTCCCAGGTCTTCCCCGAAGAACCTTCGAATGAGGAACAAGTCTTCATTGGTCAATTGAGGAGAGGCGATCACGACCGCCGATTCTTCACCCTGATGATGCAGCGTGTCAGACAATCGTCGAGAAACCTTCTCGAGTGCTTCATGCCATTCAATCGATTCCTGCTGACCTTCTCGTCTCTCCAGACAACTTGCCAGACGTGAAGGGTCGTCGATGAATTCGAAACCATATCGACCGATATCGCAGATCCACCACTGATTGACGTCCGGGTTGTAGCGTGGTTTCAAGCGCATGATCCGCCGGCCCTCGGCATGATGAGGCCGCTCGGTATTGGCTTCAACGGTGATGTTGCAGCCGCGGCTACAGCCGTTGCAGATAGAATGGGTCTTGTTCAGATACCATACCCTGCATTGGAATCGGAAATTACGATCCGTCAACGCCCCTACCGGACAAATATCGACCACATTTCCGGAATAGTTATTGTCCAGGGCCTTGTCGGGAAGCAATCGGATTTCTGATCGCCCCCCGCGATTCAAAATGCCAATCTCATGACTCTCAGAGACTTCTTCGACGAAGCGGACGCAACGTGAGCATAGAATGCACCGCTCGGTATCCAGCATGACATGCGGGCCAATCACTTGCGCCTTGTGCCGTTTGATTTTGTCTTCGTTCATCCGGCTGTCGTAGAGCCCGAACTTCATGTAATATTCCTGCAAAAAGCACTCACCAGCTTGATCGCACACAGGACAGTCCAGCGGATGGTTAATGAGCAGGAATTCCAGAACACCGCTCACCATCTGTTTCACCTTCTCGGTATTGGTATAAATCACCATCCCATCCGATATTCGGGTATAGCAAGCAGGCTGCAACTTGGGATTCTTCTCAATTTCCACCAGACACATGCGGCAGGAACCGGCGATGCTGAGCCCGGGGTGATAACAGTAATGCGGGATCTCAATCCCCAACTGTTGGGCTGCCTGGATAATCGTGGTCCCTTCGGGAATAGCGATGGACTGTTGATTTATTGTAACCGTTGGCATAGACACTCGATATTACTCTATTGCGATCCGTTGACCGCTGTTAATTCTTGGGACGCGCGACATCACAATGCTTTTCGTGGACGTGATACTCGAATTCTTGGCGGAATTTTTGAAGAAAACTGCGCACCGGCATCGCGGCTGCATCCGAAAGCGCGCAAATCGTTGTCCCCATCATGTTGAAAGCAACATCCATTAATTGATCCAGATCCCTGGACTGAGCCTGCCCGTCATTGACGCGCTGGAGAGTTTTCCTCAACCAGGCGGTCCCTTCCCGGCAGGGTGTGCACTGTCCGCAGGACTCATGGTCATAAAACTTCGAAATTCGCAGGAGCGCTTTTACCATACACGTGCCTTCGTCCATGACGATTACTCCCCCGGAACCTAACAGGGAACCAATCGCAGCCACGGAATCGAAATCCATCTTCACGTCAATTTCTTCGGCTGTCAGTACCGGCACTGAACTGCCCCCGGGAATAACCGCTTTTAACTTCTTGTCGTCTTTAATGCCACCCGCAATATCGTAAATGATGGTTCGCAGCGAAGTCCCCATGGGCAGCTCGTAATTTCCGGGCTTCTTGACATGACCACTTACCGAAAAGAGTCGTGTCCCCCCATTCTTCGGAGTGCCGAGACTAGCGTACCAGTCTCCTCCTCTTTGCAAAATAGGGACGACTGCCGAAATGGTTTCTACATTGTTAATGACTGTCGGGCAGCCATAAAGACCAGAAAGTCGCGGGGAAGGGAGGCTTCAGACGGGGCCAACCTTTCTTGCCCTCCAGGGATTGCAGCAAGCCGGTTTCTTCGCCACAGATATAAGCTCCGGCGCCGCGATGGAGATAAACATCCAGATCGAAGCCGGAACCCATGATATTCTTTCCGAAGTAACCGTAGTGATAGGCATCCTCGATGGCTTTTTTGAGGATCATGGCCTGTTCGTAATATTCTCCCCGGATGTAGAGATAACAGGTGTGTGCCCCGATGGCGTAGCTCGCTATAGCGATCCCTTCCATCAGCAGGAAAGGGTTTTTTTCAATAATCACGCGATCCTTGCAGGTTCCAGGCTCGCTTTCGTCGGCATTGATCACCAGATAGTGGGGCTTATCCAAATTTTTCGGAATAAAGCTCCATTTCATTCCAGTTGGGAAACCAGCACCTCCGCGGCCTCTCAATCCCGATTTCTTGACTTCCTCGGTGACCTGTTCAGGTTTCATCTCAAAAAGAGATTTGCGAAGTGTCTCGAAACCATTCACCTGACGGTAATCTTCGACCGTCATCAGAATTCTTTCCTGCACGTCTTTTAATAGTGCGAGTTCCGGCATGTTTCTGAAGTTCTCTGAATTGAGGATTACGCGCAACCTTCAACTACTGAAATCAAGCCATCGGAGTTAAGAGCGGCCAGGCTTCGGCCGACAAACGGGAGACCCTGTGTCAACTTCGCCCTGCTGAAATAAACCTAAAAATTCCCTAATCGAGAACGGAGTGCTTCGAGATTCATCGGTCCAGCTCTCCGGCAATCATATTGATGGAGCCAAAAGTAGGAATGAGGTCTGCCATCATAGATCCTTCAATCATCTTGTGAAGACCTGCCATCAGAGTGAAGCAGGGGGGACGTACCCGAACCCGATAAGGGCGATCGGAGCCATCACTGACAACATAAAAGCCCAGCTCACCATTGGCTGCTTCAACCGCGGCATAGGCTTCACCTTTCGGCGGTTGGATTCCATGACCTTGCATGATCAGCATGAAATGGTTCATTAGTCCTTCAATGTTTCCGTAGGTGTCGCTCTTGGCAGGAAGTACTGCCCGTTTTTCCTTGGCAGTGACCTCGTCATACGCGGGGCCTTCCAACCCTTCCAGATTCGGAGAGAGCTGGACCAAAGTATCTCGGATCCCTCGGGTTTGGCCCATCTTTGCGCGATCGACCATTTCATGTGCTTCCACGACTTTCCCTTCGGAATCCACCTGAACAGGTCCTTTGGGCATCTTATTCAATGCTTGCTCTGCAATGCGTAGACTCTGTTGCATCTCTTCCATCCGCACATGGTAACGGTCCAGATTGTCACCCATGGACCCGAGGGGGATATCGAACTGGAGTTGATCATAAACCATGTAGGGCTGATCCCGTCGAACGTCATAGTCAATCCCGGCAGAACGTGCTACCGGTCCAGTGAAACTGTAAGCGATGGCGTCTTCCCGCTTGATTAAACCAGTCCCTTGCATGCGGTCGACGAAGATTCGGTTACGCGAAAGCAAACGGTCCACTTCGACAAGCACTTCGCGCACCTTCTTGAACGTGTCGGTAGCGTTTGCGCTGAAGTCCGCTGGGAGGTCTCCGCTCACACCTCCGACTCGCCCATAAGATATCGTCAAGCGCGCGCCAGTCACAGATTCTACTAGCTCCCACAGAAATTCACGGGCCTTGATCATATACAAAAAAACAGTCATCGCCCCCAGTTCCATGGCTGAAGCCCCGACACAAGTGAGGTGGTCACAAACCCTTGAAATCTCGCTCATAAGTACCCGAATATACTGGCATCTTTCCGTGACCTGGATTCCCATGAGCTTTTCCACCGCCATGCAGTAGCCAAAATTGTTGATGAGCGGGGAAACATAGTTCAGCCGGTCGGTGTAAGGGATAGGGTGGTTGTAACCTCCCTGCTCACAACTTTTTTCAAATCCACGGTGCAGATAACCAATTTCGATATCAGCCTTAACAATCGTCTCACCTTCCAGCTGAGTGATGATTCGAATAACGCCATGCATGGCAGGATGAGAAGGACCGATATTCAGCAGGGTACTATGGGTTGTCAGCTCATTCTGAACATCGAGGGATGGAGTTGTCATAGGGCTATGTTATTCGACCAGCCTTTCCCCATTTTTCGAGTCATTTCCCGTCAGCTCCAATACTTTGAAAATTAATTGACGGACGAACGATCTCTTGCCCTGGAGCGAAGTAGCTTTGAGGCTAATCTTGGCTCCTGCCATCATTTCATGTCCCCCGGCAGCCCCCAAATCCCCAAAGGCTTCTCGCATCAGGTTCCCCGCATCGTTACTCCGCTCGATGGTACGGGCCGAAACCAGAACATCTCCGTTGTAGGTCCCGAAACAAAAGCCCCACTTGATTTTTTCCAGTCTCATCAGAAAATCGGCAACCTCGGCGACAATGTGCGGATTTTGAACATTTTCAATCTTTGCGACTACAGCATCCCCGTAAACTGTGCTGTTTTCCAGTGCGGAGTGAATCGTCTGGTAGTACTCTTTGCTCACACGGGCATTCTCAATGTTCGCCAAGAGTTTCTGATCTACATGGGGATAGAGATAATGCCTCAAGCGGGCTTCAATCTTGCCAACTTCTCTGGAGAGCCCCTCAGTCTCACTTTTGATGGCATAAAACAGTGCCGTTGCCAGTTTGAAATCGAACTCAAGCTTTGAGGCGATCAAGTACTCGGTGATGATCGAGGCTGTGACGTTGTACTTCGTTTTAATCTCTCGATAGGCAACTCTCCGACTGGCCGACCGGAACGGATGATGGTCGAAGACAATCTTGGGGAAGAGTTCGGCTGGCAGGGAATTATTTCCGGTCGAAGGTTGGGTGTCCACCATGGCGATACAGGAGTATTCCTTAATGGGAATTCGAGACATCGGGCAAAGTTTGATTTCAAGATGCTTGATCATTGCTCGGTTCTCGGCCCGCCCTACAATTCCCGAATAGCCAATTAATGAAGGCTTTTCCGCGAGATTTCTAAGTAGGTATTGGAGCCCAAAAGCACTGGCTAAAGAGTCAGGATCTGGGTTGTCGTGCATCAGAATGAGGATCTGAGCCTCATCCTTTACAACACCGCTGAGAGAATGTAGCCTGCGTTTTATCTCTTGAATCGACATAAAACGGTGAAAGCAGCCTCAATTAGACGCGAAGCTACTCCCATTGGAACGCACCCTTCTTCCATGCGTAAATGTAACCAGCCCCGAGAACCAGAATGAAAACTACAATCCCCATAAAGCCTCTCAATCCAAGGGACTTGAAAACAACTGCCCAGGGATAGAGAAAGATCACTTCAATGTCAAACAAGATGAAAAGCATCGCAATGAGGTAGAAGCGAATGAAGAAACGATCGGTGGGCAATTGAAATGGTTGATAGCCGCACTCAAATGGAGAACTCTTCATCGGGCTCGGTTTCTTCGGTCCGAGCAGACTGGCTAAGAAAAGGATGACTCCAACTAGTAAGCCTGTCACCACGAACATCAGAATTAACGGAAAATAATCTTGCATGGATCTTTGTGTTTCAACAGGGGCCCAAAAGAAATTTATTGAAGGGGGCGAAACAATCTCCTTTTTTAACTTGGGAATAAAAAACCACCATCCATTCTTGATGGAGAAAAGATGGTGGTTTCTAAAACAATTTTTGTATTTTAGATTTACACTTCAACTCTTCAAGGAAATTACCTGAACGTCAATGATACTCTAAAGATAAGATTCTTGAGAATCTCGCGTTAGCCAAGTACCTTAATTCTGGAGATTCTTCTGCCCTTGGACGTCAGGGAAACGTCAAATCCGACGCGAACCCCCTTGCGAATATCATCTGCACGACATCCCATCGTGTCGACTTCAGGAAGAAAGAAAAATATCTTTTCTCCTTTCTCACTGGTGATGAAACCATAACCCTTTTCCGGGTTGTAGTTCGTTATTTCTCCTTCAGGATACCGAAGTTTCATTTCCTTGAGAGCTTTGACAAATTCGGAGTCTTTCATCAACCCATCCTCCGCTTTCAAAGCTCCCCAAAGCTAAATCTAACCTGCAATTTTCTTTTGGGGACAGACCTTTATTTTTGTGGATATTACAAATTGTTCCCTGCTAGTCCAAAAATTCACTAGACTTGAAAGACAATAACTTACGGTAACCTACCCTTGTAAAAGCTATCCCAATCGTGACGCGTCGTCAAGGGATTTTAGGGTTGGAACTCAGAAGCGGAAATGATCTGATTCCTTTAAAGCCAGCCATTCTGAGAGGGTTCTCGCGGCCGCATCCTTTTCTGACAAGATAGGGTTCTTGACCGGCCATTTGATCGCGATCGCTGGATCGTCCCACCGGATTCCCGACTCTGCATTGCTGTTGTAAATTCCCGTACATTTGTATTGGATCTCGGCAGAATCAGAAAGAACGCAAAAACCTCTGGCAAATCCTGGCGGTGCCCAGACCTGCCGTCGGTTCTGAGCAGAGGCCTCAACGCCGAACCATTGGCCGAGCGAGGGAGAGCCCTTCCGGATATCGACCGCAACCAGATAGGCTTCGCCATAGGTAACCCGCATCAACTTACCCATGGGGGGGTCCCATTGAAAGTGAAGTCCGCGCAAGACTCCTTGTGTCGACCGTGAATGATTGTCCTGGGGGAAACGGGTAGGCAAACCCGAATGAGCGAAATGATCCTCACGGAACGATTCCATGAAGAAACCACGCCGATCTTCGATTACATCAGGAACGATGACGACAACCTCGCCCAAGTGACGGGACTCAATCTTAAATGGCATGCTTTATTCCTCTATCTCCATCCAACATCCCTAGGAATGAGCTCGACACGTGTTCTACAGTTTGGTGGCAAAGCATCGCCCGTTCAATTGAAAATATTCGGCGGGCCCCAAACAGGGATGAATTCATTGTCGGTTTGGGCTTTCTCAACGCTCCGGCCCACGTGATGAACTACAGAGATGGGGCCATACCTCAGATTACCTCTAAGCAAATCATTCTGACTTGAAGATTGTCATAATGCAGGGGGATTCGGTAATTACTGTAAATCAGCTGCAGGATTAAGGGTACCCCCAGATATGGGCCCCCGGTTTTCTAGGATGAGTTTTTCTTTTCTCGCCAACTTCCAGTCGGATTCGACCATCATTTCTATCAACTGACGAAAGTTGATCCGAGGGCACCAGTTCAATTTCTCACGAGCCTTCCGGCTGTCTCCTTGCAAGATGTCTACCTCGGTCGGCCTGAAGTAGAGAGGATCAATTCGAACGTGATTCTCCCAATCCAAGCTAAGGAGCGAAAAAGTAGCTGCGACGAACTCGCGAACAGTATGGGTTTCTCCCGTGGCAATCACAAAATCACCCGGTTGCTCCTGTTGAAGCATCTGCCACATGGCTTCTACGTAATCCCCTGCAAACCCCCAGTCTCTTTTGGCCTCGAGATTCCCCAGATAGAGGGTCTCCTGCAGGCCCTCTTTGATTCGGGTGGCAGCACGAGTGATTTTACGAGTCACAAACGTCTCTCCACGGCGTGGTGATTCGTGGTTAAACAAGATTCCGTTACACGCAAACAGGCCGTAAGCTTCCCGATAATTCACGGTCTGCCAATGGGCGAAGACTTTGGCACAACCATAAGGGCTTCTTGGATAAAAAGGAGTCGTTTCTCTTTGTGGTATTTCCTGGATATTCCCGAACATTTCACTGCTCCCGGCTTGATAATAGCGGGCTTTCGGACAGGCATCCCGGATTGCTTCCAGCAAAATCAGCGTCCCTAAGGCATCGGTCTCGACAGTGTATACCGGCTGATCGAAACTGATAAGAACATGGGATTGTGCCCCTAAGTTGTAGATTTCGTCAGGTTGAACCTGAGAGATGACTGATCGCAAACTAGACCCATCTGTTAAGTCTCCATAATGAAGAACGAGACGAATGCCGGCTTCGTGCCAATCATGATAAAGATGATCAATCCGCTCCGTGTTGAAACTGCTCGAGCGGCGCTTGATTCCGTGGACCTCGTAACCTTTGGACAAAAGGAATTCCGTTAGATAAGACCCATCTTGGCCCGTAACCCCCGTAATCAAAGCGCGTTTTGCCATGGACTCCTCTCCGTTTCAAGAGCCATTATACAAATGGAGAACAAAGAGGCAATTGAAAAGGGAATTGGCGTGTCGGAGAAAGAAGCATCATTCTTTACTTTCTCTCTGAATGAGTTAAAACGCGTCTCAGAATATTGGCAAGAAGATTATTGGAGTAATTCTGCGATTAGGTCGATAGTTTCCTGAAATCATCTGGCTCGATTCTTCAGGGTATACTCTCAATCTCGTTTTTCTTGATTTCAATCGTAATATAGAAACTTATTTCCTCTAATTTCCCTTATTTTTCAATTTAATGTCATTACTAGGCAGTCATTTACTTTCTGCTGAACTAAGGAATGTTTTTCCATTCCGGATTAAATCATTTGAAAATAGATGAGTTACAATATTGTAATAGATTTAGAATCTTAGGTATACCGAGTTATTTTTAGTTCACCGGAAGGGTAAGTTATGTTAGACTATTAGAAATCGATCAATTGCTGTGCGTAAGAAGAATTTGGTTATTGGGTTGCTGAAGGAATTAGCAGAGGTTGTGGGCGCATTTGAGTTAATGACCTAGCTCTGCTTACGATTGAATTGTCCAGATAAATGGCAGAAAGTTTTTGAGGTAGAAAGAGGGGAGAGGTAAGATGTTCGGAAGGATGCTCAGAAAACTTTGGATGCATGTGTTGATCGCCTTTGACGACAACTACACGTTCGAAGGTTTTAAGAGAACCAACAAGAAATTTGATCTGCCTGATAACCTCATGCATATGGAGCCGGCCATCAAGCGCAAGTTGACAATTTGTAATCTTTTTGCCAACCAGAACCTCACTATCAAAGATATCTGCGTTGTTCTCGACGCCAGCAAGCACCAGGTGGTCGATGCACTAATTGAGCAAGATCTGATTAAGGAAAGAAGAAAAAGAAGGAGGAAATTGAGAGAAAAACCCGGCTCCTTGTCTATCACTCCTGATTCGACATCGGAGGATTTAGCGGATTCGAATTCAGTGCAGGACCCGAACGCTGCTAAAAAGCCAGGCAACGAGACGGAATCAAATATTAATGAAGACCCCTCTTATGCTTCTGGCAATGCAGGAAACAAGAACCATGTAGACTCAGATCCGCCGAAAACTAAACGGATAGCATAGGCATACATCCCTCCATTTCATTTCCCAATAGATTTGAAAGCATACTGAACTCTTTCCCTGGAGACCTCAGGATACCCCTGTAATAGGCCCCTCAGCACGTGGAAGAGAGCTACAATCTGTAGTTTTTTTGGTTGAGAGTTGAAAATCTACGGCCGGTCCATCGAACCAGTCATACTGAGTCCTTTCAGACTCGTGAGAAGAATCCGGTTCGCTGAAAGAGCTGTGGATTCTGGAGGGGCATGGAGGGGGCAGCGATATCGTCTAAAATTGAACTGGTAGATCTCTTAGCTTTTCAAGCCGCACCCTGTAAAAGCATTCAATTAAAACTGAGGATGAAAGTCTTATTATTCTCGGTTAGCTCGAAGTGCCAGTTCTTGGTAACGGGTGAAAGGAGATAAGGAGTCTCCTCGATGAACCATCCAAATACTCTTCGGGGCTGAAATGCCTTCTCCTGGTCCGAGAGTTCGGACCGTTTCGTAGTAAACGCCTGCTTCGACATGTTTATCTGAAGCGACCTTGACTCTAAGTTCACCTCCAGTCAGCCCCGCCGTGAGATACCCAACCGCCATCCCCATTTGCTCATTCCAAAAATCGAAGAACGGGAAGGAGTCTCCATGGGGCTCCCGTTTGAATTCATAGCGGACGGTTTGTGTAAAACCTTCAATGAGTTTTGAGCCGCGGCTTGGCTCTTCCATTCCTCCATGAAAAAAATTGAAATCAAAGGGTTGGAGGCTAGAGTTGACGCGATTCGCGTTCAGGCGGAAAAAATTGTCAACGATTGTAGTGAGCTGAACAGTTCCTAACTTGTCGATATTGCGAAACAGGCAAGACACGAAAGCCAATTCAGGGAAGTCATTATAAAGGTCAATTTTCAATTCCTTTCTGATAATGATCCCATTTGTCGTTCTTGCAAGCCCAGTTAAGTGCAAACGCCTCCCAAGCCCATACTGGGTTCCAATATCGGAGACGCCAATATTGGCAAAGTCAATGTGAAAATCTCTTAATTCTTCTCCATTTACGGACAGGAAATGTACCGGCCGCGCCAGCTGCCTGTCGGGGGGAATGTCCACGAATGAATGTAATTTGCCTTTTTCATTGAGGAAGATCTTGCAATACATGTCTGGATCGAAGCGAATCTGGATAGCCGAATGGCGAATCCAGATCTCCCCGTCTTGAAATGCAGAAAAACGGATCTTAGCAATTGTCTCGGCAGGGGCCTGCTTCTCGGGATGCCCGCACCCAGCAATGAAGGAATAAAGCAGCACAATCAAAAGGCAATTGGAATAACCTATCAGATGGGTGATTGGGAATCGACAATCGACAATCGGCCTTCGGAAATCCATTCATCTTCCCTTGAAATCCGGCTTTCTTTTTTCCAAAAAAGCATTCATCCCCTCCTTCTGATCTTCCGAGCTGAACAAAAGGAAAAAACACTTTCGTTCAAAATCGATACCTTCTTTCAAGCTAGATTCCTGAGCCTTAAGAATTGCTTCTTTGCCCAGCTTGACGGCTAATGGTGACTTTTGACTGATCTCAATCGCTAGTTTCCTGGCCTCTTCCAGACAGGATCCATCAGAAACTACCCTGTTTACTAATCCCATTTGTAGGGCTTCCCGGGCTGTGATGGTCCGTCCCGTCAGCACCAATTCCATGGTCTGATATTTCCCCAGAATTCTCGCTAATCTTTGTGTTCCGCCTGCCCCAGGAATTACGCCAATGTTAATTTCCGGCTGCCCAAATCGAGCGTCTTCTGAAGCAACGATGATGTCACAAGCAAGCGCCAATTCGCATCCCCCTCCCAACGCATATCCGCTAACGGCGGCAATGAGGGGTTTGCCAATGGCTTGCACCTTGTCCCATAGGGCAACCGTATTTTTTTGCATTATCTCAATTGGACCGGTAGCCACCAATTCCCGGATATCGGCTCCTGCAGCAAAGGACTTCTCATTGCCGGTGAGAATCAGGCAGCGAACGGACTCATCCCTGTCGAGGCTTTCTAAAGCTTCGCACAGTTCAGCCATCATCAAGGCATTCAAGGCATTAAGGACTTTGGGCCGGTTAAGTTGGAGGATGGCAACCGCACCTTCGCGGTGGATGATGATATTTTCAAAGTGCATGGTGTTCTCCAATTTGGGGCCACCCTTCATCCGCTTAATTCAGGGGGCAAATAAGAGGTGCAAAGGGGGAGTGAGGAGGAGTGAGAATAGGCAAGGAGAGCTTAGCGACAGTTCATACTCCCTCAATTAGTTTTAGGTGATCCAAGCAAAACTGAGACCACGTCTCCATTTGTTCCTTACGTTTCAATAACTCCTCCTGAGTCAAAAATGCTAATCCAGTGAGGCTGGCTTCGCCCTTCGACACAATTTCATCGGTTAACGTGCAAAGATGGACTATCCCCAAATGTACCTGTCCCACCGCACTGGAATCGTCATTGAGCAAGGCAACGATCTGGGTTTCAAAGGCTCCATCCATTCGCAGTTCTTCACGGAGTTCTCGCTGGACAGCTGTTTCATAAAAATCCAACCCGGTATCAAAGAGGCTCTGGTCATGTGGATTGATATGCCCTCCAATCCCGATCGAGCTCTTAGCGACCAAGCGCTTTTCTCCTGAAGCTTTACCCCTTACATAATGCAACCAGGCATTTCCCTTTCGAATTAACACATAGGAAATAATTTGTTTGTAGCTCGGATCACTTTCCGCCATTGTACGAGGTAAGAAACGGCAGGTAGCCTTGTCAAGGATGGCGGGAATGTAGCGGGAGACATTGAATTCAATCCCCTGAAAATCCCCGATCTCATCCAATATTCGACGCGGGAATGCTAATACAAGCTCCTCAACCATAATCCTCCTCCCTAGAGTCAACGTTCCTAGGGTAGGCAGGATTCAGGACAAAAACAACCTCTAAGTGAAGCCCACAAGATGGTCCCGGCGTTGCCTTTGGATATGCTATAGTCAGCCTGGAGGTGCAGAGGGCCTGGTGACTCTCCTGGTCTTCAAAACCAGTGTGTCGTAACTTTGTTGCGATAGGTGGGTTCGATTCCCATTCGCCTCCGCCAACCCCGTGATCCATTCTTCTTTGAATAACGCCATCAACACCCTAGTGGACGCAGAAGCTTCATCTCCCTGGCGTTTCCAGCCCGTTCGTGAGATTTCCCTTTTGCTTGAGAGAGTCGCTGAACTATTCCTATTTTATAGTGACCCATTAGCGTATGAAACGGCCGAAAGAATGGGAATCACTCCAGCGGAGGTCTTTTTTGAGACTGTGTTCCCGTCTGTCTGGGGAATTCTCTCCATTTCTGAATCTTTGAAGAGTGCCAATCAGACTCAAACCCTGGAACAACACTTAAAGCAGACGGTCTCTCCCCCGCTGACCGACTTTGCCGGTTTCCCTGCTTGCCGCGTTCTTCCTGCAAATCGACTGGAGAAGATGCTGCTTCCTGGTGTCACGGGATATGTCTTATTCAATCGATCCGAGGATCACATCACGTCACAACATAAAGAGGTTCCGACAGATGAAGCAAAGCCTAGTAAAGGTTTGGCGCTCTGCCTCCTTCCTTTCAATCTGGCCAGCATCGGCGCGCTGGATATAGTCCACTTGCTTTGCAATAGGGGACATCGAGTTGTTGCCAAGGTTTCTGAGAAGGTTGGCTTTAGTGGACCTTACTTGGAAAAAATATTTGCCCCATTTGTTGACACGAATGCCTTAAGTTTTGTATATGGCGGACCCGAGGTGGGCACCTGGCTTGTGGAACAGCCTGAGTTTGATCATATCCACATTACGGGGAGCGTTCAGACTGGAAATGCGGTCAAGCGAGTTGCTGGCTCAAAAAGGGTTACATCAGAATTGGGCGGGGTTACCGCAGCTCTTGTTCTTCCGGACGTTTTTTCGCATCGGGAGGGAATGCGGCATGTGGCACGCCAAGTAGCTTATGGAATGATGGCGAACAACGGTCAGCATTGTGTCAGCTTTCAGCTCATTGTCATTCCCGACTCTTATCGCCAATCTTTTAAGATAGCAGTTTGTGAAGAGGTTTCTTTGGCTGCCCGCCGAGAAGGAGAACATCACGGAGACCGGTTACTCATTGATCAGCCATCAGCCGATCGACTGGAGGCGAAGCTTGAAGAACTGCATCTGGCAGGAGCCGAGGTCATCCCAACTCACCCGAAAGCCAAAGACAGAGGATTCCCAGCGACACTGATTGCGAATATTAGCTCGGATGCTCCATTTCTTCGCGAAGAGGCCTTTGGTCCGGTGGCAGCTCTGTTGACTCTGCCTGATGATTCCTTCCTCGAGCAAGCCTTAGAGCTTGCTAATTCGTCAGCATTGGCCGGTGATCTGGGCATCTCGGTCTTCACGTCTAATCCCTCTAACCCGGAAGTGAAACGATTCGCCACTGAGCTCCGACATGGAGTCGTGGGCATCAATATCTATCCGGGTGTAGCCTTCGCAACGTCGTTGCCATGGGGTGCCGGGCCCTTAGGGCTGAGTGGGCAAGGGTGGAGCCACAATTATCGGTTTCTTCCGGAGGAAACCATCCGGAAGGTTGTATTGCTCAGCCCTCTGGGAAAGAAGGGATTGGGCCCTCTGAAGTGGGAGGATCCTTGGCTGCTGAATGTCAGTGGAGACAGCTCAATCCGATTAGCCAGAGCGCTGGTATGCTCCAGCGTGGCTTTCTTTCAGCGGAAAAAGTTGAAGCTCTTCAGCGCTCAATTTGACTTGTTTCGGGCCCTCTTCAAGAGAGAAGTTCAATCGAGGATAGGAGATCAGAAGAGCTCACCTAACTCCTCGCAGAAATAAAATAGGTTTTCTGCCGAAGATTCAAAAGTATTGATTCGCTAAACGGGTTGCTTTGTACCGAACTTGAAAGTTTGATGGCGGCCCCAAGATTTTTTGATTTTCGCTGACTGTTCCGAGGTCCGCAGGGATCGAGGATGGGCTTGCAAAACTCAATTCAGCATATCTGATAACTTCTCGATTGGGGGAGTTCGACTGAGGACGCGCTCTTTAATCTGCAGTATCTGAGGTCCCCTAAACTACCTAGTGATCCTCCAAAGCAACATAGGAAAGTTCGGAATCGAGCAATGACACGGTAAGGAGAGATGTGAGCCCGCTTGAGAGACCTCGAATGTCTCAAATTCTGGTTGTTTCCTCTGCCGTCTGCTCTTTGTCTGATCGATGGACATTGGACTTGTTTTCTAAAGACTTGTCGACTGGCTCAGAGACAATTCGGTGGACCTCTTTTACCAATTCGTTCAATTCTTCTTTCTTAATCCCTGTCGTCTCGATAGTGTCATGTAGATAGACGTTGATTGTGGAGGGGTATAGCATCCAGCTGCCCTTGCGGTTGAATTCAAATGACCCACAGATGCTCATGGGAACGATCGGTGCGCCAATGTGGTGGGCCATAACAAAGCCACCTTTCTGGAACGGGCCAACCCGGCCATCACGCGTTCTTGTCCCTTCGGCAAAGATAATGACGCTGATTCCGTTCGCAACATGAGACCGGACATGTTCCAGAGTTTTCTTGAATTGTGACGGTCCTCCCGCTTTCGTTACAGGTATATTCCCAAACCGTTTCATCATCCATCCATAGGCGGGGATCTTGAAATGAGATTCCAGCTCCAAACCTCGAACGAATTGGGGAATCGCCGAATAGATCACGAATGCGTCAAAAATATTAATGTGGTTGCAAACAAAAATGCTCGTGCGTTGAGGGTCGAAACCTTGCGAGCGCTTCACTTTAAAGCCCACGCCAGCCACGCGGAGGATATTCCGAAAGAACCACCGTTGAGGCCAATCATTGGTGCGAGGATCGAAGAAAATACCCAGAATGACCAGGGCGGTACACACAGTAAAGAAATGAATGGCACTGAGAATCCAGAGAAAAACGCAGCGGGTGATCAGATAAAATCGCTTCATACCATCACATCGAGAGCCTGTGGCAAGACGACAATAGACTCCGGTAAGCAACCTACCACTTCACCGTCGATCATGACATCGATCGGCTGCGAAATGTGAAAGTCTACCCGGCGGGCGGCCACATGTGAGATCAGTGGATGACTCATGTGAGTTCCGGAGAAGATCTTGGGAAAAGTCCGTGCAAAATCTAATCGCTTCAAGACTCCGACTCGTGTGAACTCAATCAACCCGTCTGCCGTGTTTGCAAAGGGAGCAATCATGAATTTCCCCCCCGTGTAGCGGCTATTTGAAAAGGTTAAATAAGTGCAAGGCCGGTGATCAATCTCCGAGGCATCATCCACCCGCAGTGGGAAGGTAGGGTAATGGAGTTTCAACCAGCAGATTAAAGTGGCCAACAAGTAGCCTACTTCCCCCAACGGCTTGAATCGGCTATTCGTCAAAGTGCCTGCCTCAGCCGTAAATCCGAAGCTCACGAGATTGATGTAATGCAACAGGCCTCCCCGGTGTTTAAGACAGAGGACATCACACGGTCTGGTTTCCTGTTTGATAATGGTTTCGATAGCGTGCGCTAGACCACGCTCGGTAAAGTCTCGCAGAAAAGAATTCCCGGTCCCCAAGGGGAGAAAACCTAACGCGACCCTGTCCGCCTGGTTCTCGCGTGGAAACAACCCGTTCACGATCTCGAAGCTCGTCCCGTCTCCGCCAACGGCGATGAAGTTGACGAAAGCCCCTTCCGTAGCCTTCCCTCGCCAAGGCCGTGGCATCTCCGGCGCGCCGGGTCTCAGCGACTTCAAGCGCCAACCCGCCCGCACGTATTTCCCTGAGTGTCTGAGATGCAAGCTTTCCGCAGCGCCCGCCTCCGGCGGCAGGATTCACGATTGCCAAGTAACGTTTCATAAAGCACGAACTGTCATAGCGGTCTTACATCGGTCCGGTTCCGCTTTGTGGCTATTTGCTCAGCCAGAACCGCGCGTCTAATCTTCAGGGAAGCGGTATAAGGGAAATCCTCGTCATAAAGAAGATAGCCCGAAACCCGCTTGAAATCTGCCAGCCGTTGGTTGCGAATCTGCAGCTCCTCGATCAAGGCTGGAGTTAGCTCATCTCCTGGCTCCAATTGAAGTACGAGCATCAGCTGTTCTCCCACCATGGTCTGTTTTTTCCAGACATAATTAACCGCAAAGATGCAAAACTCTTTGACGGGTAGGCCTTGAAACGCAGACTCAATATCTTCGGGGTATATGTTTTTTCCCCCATCGGTCACAATCATATTTTTCAAACGCCCAAATAGCAGGAGATGGCCGGTATCATTCACTCGTCCGAGGTCGCCGGTCAACAGCCACCCATTAACAAGCACTTCAGCGGTCATTTCTGGATCATTCAAGTAACCTCTCATGACGGTCTTACTTCGCACCGCAACTTGTCCGACCCCATCCGCGTCCGCATCTAGAATCTTCAATTCAACTCCGGGCAACGGCTTTCCCACCGTGTTAGCTCGAAACGGTTTCAAATCGTTGACAGTGACAGCCGTTCCGGCCTCCGTCAACCCGTATCCGTTGGCGACTGGAATGCCGAGGTCATAAAAAAACTGCAGAGTCGAAGGCTCTGCGAAGGCGCCGCCCGTAATGAGGGCCAACAGTTCACCGCCGAAGGCTTGATGAATATTGGGCAGTAACCGCCGACTGATCCACGGTCGTGGATGATTTCGTGTCAACCATCGGTTGATGCGCATGAGGCAACCGAGAACCCTTTGCCGGCTTGGTGGTAATTCTTTGAACTTGTTCTTCAAACCCGATTCGAAGGCTTTCAGGACCATGGGGACAACACTCGCGTAGGTGATCCGGTAGCGTGGAAACGCCTCCTTGAGATACTCCGGACGTAATGTTCGTAGATGAACAACCGTAGCTCCGCAAAAAAAAGGTCCAAGAAATCCGACCATGAAATCAATGGCATGGTTTGTTGGAAGGATGCTGAGATAGCGAACTCCGGGCCAAAACGGGTACCAGGTCATCAATGACTGGCACTGCTCCAGATAATTGTCGTGAGTCAACATGCATCCTTTGGGTTGCCCACCCGTGCCCGAGGAGTAGACGATGCAGGCCAGGTCCTGTCGGGTTCTTGGTACCAAGCGGGGCTTTGCTCCGGCAAGAGTGCACTCTTCCCAACGCTGTGCACCCACTAATTTCACAGCCTTGGGGGCTTCGGTCACGAGGACTAGGGGAATGGTAAATTCCTTATATGCCGGAGACTGAGTGATTGCCAGCCAGAAAGGAAATTCCACGATCAACACCTTGACCGAGGCGTGGGCCAGAAGTTGCAAATGTTCCGCAGCAGTCAATTTGAAATCTAAGGGGACCAGCACACCCCCGGCATAAAAAAGGCTATAGGCGGCAATCAACCACTTGGACTGATTGGACATAATGATCGCCGCTCGGTCCTCGGATTCAAATCCAGCTTCTTGAAGGGTCTGAACAATGGGAAGGGCGGCTTGTTCAAATTGGGAGTAGGTGAGACGGCAGTTCTCACGTTCACGGTCGGCTTCAATGAGAGCCAAGTGATGGTCCCACTTCTGCACAGCCATGTGCAGGGCCTCGCCCAGAGAAGCAAACGGAGATAAATCAGGGGCCTTGTGTTTCACAATCGCGCTTGGATTTTTCCCGCCAGAGTTCTGAAATCTGTCACGCCCTGCAATTCATAGTCAGGGAGTTCCACGTTAAAGCGGTGCTCTAGTTTCGGTCAAGAGGTCTAGGGCTTGGAGGCTGTTGATCTTGAGTTTCTTGAAAAAATCTTCGTCGGGGTTGAGTTCGTTGACAGGGACGTGGAAATGTTCGGAAGCCAGCTTCATCAACTCATTAAGGGTTTGCTCGAGATGAGGCATAAGGAAACAGATCCTTGTAATGTTTTCAATATTTACGGGAGATACGGTTGTGCGTCAGTGCTTTCAACAAACTTGCGCAACGCCTCTTCGACGGCGGGGCGGCCCATCAGTTCACAAAAGAGCCTGATTTCTTCCTGCAACTCTGCGTATGGAATCGGCTTGATAAATTCCTTGGCGACTTGAGCGGCCTGACGATTGAATTTGGTTGCCTGCAAAGCGACGGATTGTGCAACCTGGATCGCTTCTCCGGAAGCAACGACCTGACTGACCAAACCTGCCGCGGCTGCCTTATTCGCATTGATGCTGCGGCCCGTCAGCAACAAATCCCTCACCAAGCCGTTACCAATATCCCGCTTCATTCGAGGAATTCCCCCAAACCCGGGTATGAGACCCAATCGCAACTCCGGAAAGCAAAAACGACTTGTCCGGTCTGCCACTATCATATCGCAGGTTAAGGCCAGCTCGAATCCGCCTCCAAAAACCACTCCGTGAACAGCCGCGATCGTTGTGATCGGCGCACTATCAATCACATTAAAAACGCGATGAATCCGCAGTAGAAAATCGCGAACTTGGTTTGAACGATCCTCAGCTTTCAGCGGCTGAATTCCTCGGAAGAGCTCACGCAAGTCTGCGCCAGCGCAAAACCCTGAAGCCAGTTGGCTATAGAGAATCAGGGCCTGAACTTCTGGACCAGACTTCTGAAGGTCATTGGCAAAACGTTCCAGCTCGGCCAGTGTCGTTGAACCTATTTCATTACACGGTTCGCGGTGAAGGACAAGTTCCACGACACCTTCTGTCAGGCTCCACGAGATGGCATTGCCTTTGAAAGAATCCATATGAGCGTGTTTCCTATCCCCAACTTCATTAAAATGCTTAGCCCTAGAAATTCTACTCCCTGTCAGTAGACAAAGGGTACAAGCTTTGCTGTTTTTTGACGATAACTGGCGTAATCTCTTCCAAATTCTTCAAGCAGCAACTTTTCTTCATCCTGGATGCGCGATTCCATCCACAACCATACCAAAAGTGCCATCAGGAGCCCCAGCTCAAATCTCGCGAAGACCCACGAAAGCCCGCAAAACATCCCGATGACTCCTAGGTAAGCCGGGTGGCGAATCCATCGGTACGGGCCTCGAAGGGCCAATCGGTGACCGTCTTGAATCGTCACGGCACAACTGAATTGCTTGCCTTGCGCTCGAATGGCTTCAATCCGAAGCAGGAGAGCGATTGCAAAAAAAAGCAGGCCAATCCAGCGTAAGGGAGTGGACGAAAATGCGGTGTCATGACCTCGATCTGAGTAAGGAAGGTAGAAAAACCACAAGGCAAAGACCGGCAGAAGAAAAAGAAAAATTCGTCGGTGGCTGCGCACCTCATTCTTTCCCCCCGAACCGCTAGTTTGAGTGTTCCTCCACGCTCCGTAAAGCGAGAAAATGAGCCATACTAAAGGCAAGAGGAGTCTTGGCCATTCCGTCCCGAATGAGACGAGCCGATTCCATCCCCAGGCCGAAAGCATCAACCCAATTAAGACCACCCAGGTTATCAATGCTCGAACAAGTCTTTTTGCTAGAGGTGAAGGCATCATGAACTTTAGGGCCGGTTCGTTATCTGCGTAGCCGGATCCTGGTAGAGCTCGTCGATGGCGCTCCTGTAAAGTGATTCGATGGCCGCGCGTTTGATCTTTCGGTTAGTGGTCAACAGTCCATTTTCGGCGCTAAAAGGTTCTGGAGCCAGGTAGAATTTTCGCACTTGCTTGTAATGCGGTAATTCTTGATTGAGGTCATGGAGGGCTACCTCAACTCTTTCCCTTGTTGTGTTTCCGCTGATGATGGCCGAAAGGAACTTCCGACCGTTTCCGAAGACCATCACATATTCGGCCTCCGGGAGCAAGCTGAGCAGTTTTTGTTCAAGCGGTTCAGGGCTGACATTGTGACCTGAAGTCGGAATAATCAAATTTTTCAATCGTCCAACGATCTTCCAATTTCCCTTCACATCAACCTCCCCCTGATCCCCCGTATGGAACCATCCATCTCGGATTGCTTCGGCTGTGGCATCAGGGCGATTCCAGTAACCGTGGAATACATTAGGACCTCGTACCAGAATTTCATCATTTGCGCCCAGCTTCATTTCAATCTCCGAAATGGCAGGGCCGACTCGGCCTGCGGTGACTTCATGGACATCATCCATAGTACAGATTCCTGTAGTTTCTGTAAGCCCATAGACCTGCAATACGGGAATGCCGATCATCTGGAAAAAGAGTTGAGTCTCTTCAGAGAGGGGAGCGGAACCACAGATCAGTGCCCGAAGGTTTGGGCTGATCGTTTGTTTGATTTTGGGAAAAATCAGAATTTGCGCAAGAGAAAGTCCGAGCGAATCTACGATTCTAGCCTTTCCATGGTACTGATCGAACCAGGCCTTCTGTGCTCTTGTAAACAAATGGTGGACCACCTTCCCCCTTTTGCGAAGCTGATCTTGTATGCCATTCCGTATCCGTTCTAACAACGCAGGGACATTTAAAAGATAGTGGGGCTGGGCGATCTGAAGTTCTTCTGTCAGCTTGTTGAGATCAGTGGAAATCATCAGAGCGTTGTTTCGGTAGAGGCTTGAGAGCAAGAGAATCCAGGAGCCGGCAAAACAGAAAGGAAGGTAATGAAAGACCCGATCGTCACCACTCTTCTTTACATTTTGCATGAGTTCAACAAGTCGCCCCGTAGTGCGCTGCAGCATGAACGTGATGTTTCCTGCCGTCAGTACAACTCCCTTCGAATCACCAGATGTCCCCGAAGTATAGATGATCGTTACCAATGACGAATCAGTCAAGCCGGCAGGGTGTTTTGTCTGAGCAGTTGAGTCGTTATTTGGATCCAAAGTAGAGGCGGGGCGAACGGATGAGAAAATGTCGTCAAACAAAAGTGTGGGAGGGAGTTCAGCCCAGACTGCAGAGATGGCTTCTCGTAATTCCACATTCGCGCAACAGAGCAGGCGTGGAGAAGAATCTTTCATCATCTGGACAAGCTCGGAAGAGGACTGCCTGGAATAGAGGGGAACAACGATCCCTCCCTCCGCCATGACGGCCAGATCAATGGCAGCCCACTGAATGCTATTGGGTGCCAATAATGCACATCGGTCGCCTGCGTGTAATCCGGCTTCCCTCAAGGCGTGGCGAGCCCGCTGAATGCAGCCCAGCAACTCTTCACCCGTGCACGAAACGAGTTGGCCTCCGCGTATTTCCTGCAAGATCGGCTTCTTTGGGGCCCTTAAGAGGTTCTCGAAAATAGTCTCTAAGAAGTTCATCGCTGCGCCTTTGGGTGTTACAGTCCTTAATCATTCCTTCAAGGTGCGTATAAAATGAATAAAGCAGCGGTCGATGACGCCGTATCCCTTCCCTTTGCCGGTTATCCGGAATCCAGGGAAGTTCACTCCACCTTTTTACTCAAACTCATCTATAAGCTTCTGCAGACTTCGGCTCAAGGGTGGCAGGTAATCTTCCCAGGAATAGTGTCCTGTCCGGACGGGAAATTCTGGATAGCGCTCTTGCACGTTTTGCTGAAGATAGATTCCCATCCTTGCCATCAACTTCAAATTCCTTACCACGGTTTTTCCAATCCCCTGTCGGATTTCTTCAGAATTCTTGATGAGTCTTCGCAACACGATCACCAGCTTCGATGAAAGATCCGGATCATCCACCTCGAGTAACAGATCCGTGTGACCTCTCTCTCGCATGAGATTGCGAATACGCTCATCCATGGTTATTCCGGCGGATGCGACAAGCGTGGGCATGCAAGTTACGATCCCGTGGTAACGGGAAGAAACCAAAAGGTGGCAATTGCGCAAAATGCTGACCAATTGGTACATGTCATATTGGTCTGAAATGAATAGAGGGACTCTTTCAAGCTCCTGTCCCATGATTTCACAAGCCCGCCGGTCCAATGCCTCCATCCCGATCAATATCGGGAAGACGGCGTGCTCTTTTCGAAACTCTTTGATCCCAGCGGCGAACGCTCCGAGATAGCGGAAGAAGGCTGCGTTGACTTCTTTTCCATCCTTATGGAAATAAATTGAGCGATAGTGGCTATCATGATAAAGGCCTGCCGACTTATTTATCAGCAGTTTCAGAATCGATGGTTTTACCGGCCACCAGAATGGATTGATGGGACACAAACCCAAGATGGGAGTACTGCCGTCCCAGCCGGCATCTAGTAGGGCTTTTCTGCCATAATCTAACCCGTGCGGTTCAAACGTCCACGCCGTATCGGTCCCCAATTCCGTTTGAATTCCTAAAACTCCCAACACTTTTTGAGACTCTTCGTTGCGTGTCACAACCAGTGAGCTAGCGCAATAGCGGCGGCACATGCTCTGCAGCAGGCGATCCATAGCTCCGGCTTCTGCCCCGTAGCCAATGGAGACTTTATTTTCGGCTGTGGCAATACCTAGAGACCCGATCATCATTGCCGTTAGAGCATTCGCAAACTTACTCTTGAACATCGATCCCTCGCAGGTGATGACACCGTGGTAGCGGGGTATTTCTCGAAACAAGAAGGGCGGAAACACATCTGGAAGCTTTACTTGTTGGACATTGGAAAAATAACCTTTCGAGAGTTCAAGGTTATGCGAGAGAACGCTGAGGTCAATATGTTCATCCCCCAAAATTCGACGAATTTGACGGATCATTTCCTCAACCCGGACATCGGCACCGGTGTTGCGGTTTCCGTTGTATCCGGCAAAGAGGAGTCGGAGAGGAGAGCCTGGGGTCCAAGCTTGACCAAAGCCCAGGATCCATCGGGTCTTTGCCAATTCCACCAGTCCCGCAACCCAAAGTTCCAGCAATGGATCCATCATGCAGTGGAACTCCCTTCATTCGCCGGCCAGTCCTGGTAAGGATAAACAAAATTGTGCTTGACCGAGAAATGGTACAAGGGGTAGCAGTACTCAGGAAAAGGTACAGGATGCTGGCCGACTTCTTGAACAGCCCGTTGATTGTCAAATACGGTGTTCCATAAGAGATAAGGTAAGAACACCTTGAGCAATGACCCCAGGTGCCCCACAGAAGTTCCACGACGGTTTGCCATCCAGTTCACGATTCCCTTAAAAGGATTAGCGAGTGAAGGCAGGTAGAAGGGCCCCTTTTTCTGTCGAGCGGCGCTTAACGCCTCAGTAATCTGTATGCAGGTGGGGGAATGAACGCCGGAGGATAAATGATAGATATCGTATAAGGTCTTCTCCTTTTGATGGAGGGAGACGATGGAATTGGCAACGAAGTCGACGTTCACAATGTCCAAACGGTCGTGAGGTCGCAGTGGTAGCATCCCTAACTTCGCCAAGAAGACGAATGCCTCTACCATGTCAAATTGGGTTGTCGCCCCATAGCGGCTATCCCCCAAAACGATGCTTGGACGGAAGATGGTCAAGGGGATATCAGGAAGCAATTCCCGAATCATCAGCTCGCTGAACTTCTTGGTTCTCGCATACGGGTCAAAATCCGACCGGTTCCAATCAATGGATTCGTCCTCTTTGACGACTTCGTTGCTTCGTGCTCCCGCGACGGCTACTGTGCTCACGTGGCTGAAGCGTCGAAGACCTTGATAGGAAGTAGCCCTCCGGGCAAACTGGAGTACTTCCAGCGTGCCGCGAAGATTTACGTTCAAGCAGGATTTCTCAGAGCGCCGGTTCAGGGAAGCCGCAATATGAAGGACCGAATCGGTCTTCTTGAGCAGCTGGACATACCGTTCTTCATCTAACCCAAAGCGGGGAAGAGTAATGTCGCCAAGAAAGATTTCAATGTTTGTTTCTAGCCAATGGACGAACTCGGAAAATCCGAGGTGTAATTGCATCGCCTTCCAAAGTTTCAACTCAGCCCCCCGGTGATCTTTGGCTCGCACCAGGAGGCTTAATTTTGAGTTATGTTTTGACAGCAGCTCCGACGCAACATGGGCCCCAAGATATCCTGTTGCGCCTGTAACAAAAGTAGCCATAGTTCTGCTCAATTTCCATCCTGGTCAGCCACCTTAAAGTTATCTCCAGCCGGCCGTTCGGCCGCTCTGCCCAATTTTTCAGATGAATGCAAAGAAGTTTCGGGTGTAGCTGAGGCTGGGTCAAGCGATTCCGAAAGCTCGGAAATTTGACCTTCTTCTTTTACCGGGAGCTTGAAGTTTCTCGGTAACAAGCCTGTTTCCGGGCGACGCCCTTCTATTAGAGGATAAGTCCAACGTCTCAAGGCAGGAACATGAAGATCAATCCAGTAGTCATACCAATCGATCGAAGAGACATCGTAACCGAACGTTTGAGTTTCCTCTTCCGGTAGCGACTCGGTTAGCGCCTTGATATGATCGGCGGCAAAGAAGTAGTCATTATCCAAAATGAATGGCTCATAAAGTCCGATGACTTTTTGCACTCGGTCCAGGGCCCTTTGCTTTCGCAACAAAGTGTCCCCTTTGAATGGCAAGAGCGAAAGGACGGTCTCAGCGCTTTGTAGCAATCCTCTTAATCTTGGCAGGGACACGTATTTGTAGCGGGTTTTCGAAACGGCAATCGCGTCAAACCGGGCCCGAAGCCAGTGTTCTAGTCCCTCCAAAGAACGATAATGCTTGCGATGGGCCAACGCGGTCAACTCAATCGTCCGACGCATGTTAGCCGGGTTCGTCGCAGAGGTTGCAAGCTGATAGACTTTTTCATGGCCTCGTTGCACTAACGCAGCGGAAATCAGGGTTATCCCTCTGCAGACCAGGTCGACCGGTATAACATCGAGCCGTTTTCGCTTGTTGGAAGGAAGCTGCCGAAAATAGGTGCCGAGCAAATAGGAAAGCGGAGCCGTAGTATTCACTCCCTCATTCCAACCTCGAAACGGCTGAAAGACCGAGGATTCCACTATCGAGGGGCGCGCGATACTGAAGGGAAGGCTGGCTCCTTTGATTTCCAGGAAAGATTCGCCAAGGCTCTTGGTAAAGGTATAAATGTTAGGCCATCCCCAATATTGAGCTCGTTGCACTCCAAGTTCGATCAACTGGTCACGCACCCAGCGAGTCCGCAAATTGCGGATCCGGTTCTGAATACCTTTCTGTCCGAGGCCTGCTTCTTGCCCATCCTTCCAGCGGGAAACCACCTGAATTCGGAATTGTTCGTTTAATGATGAGTTTTCAGATTCTTCTTCGACCCGTCTGATTTCCTGGTGCAGAAACTTCCATTCTGAGGTCGCATCAAATTCAGCTCTGCCTTTCGGTGTGTAATTGCGCCGCAATTCTTCAGGGACCCGGCCATCGGTGCGGCCGTTGACAAAACAAGTGGAAACATGGACTAGGCCTGCCTTCTGCGAATTATTGAGGAACTCGATCAAGTGCAACACACTGTCCGCATTGGTCGAAAGGGCTAGCCGGAGATCCGGGTTGAAATCTGTCAAACCTGCTGAATTGACAATGAGATCGAGCTCGGCATACAGACGACGAGCTGTTTGCGGGGCAAGGCCTAGCTGGGGCTCTGAAACATCTCCCTCGATAACTTCAATCCGTTCGGCGAGAAACTCACCCAGTTGATTGCCATAGAATTCATGAAAGGGCTTGAAAGTAGGAGACTCGGCAACAATTTTTTCAAATCGTTGCAGCGCCGACCGTTTTCCATGACGCCGGATCAGCAAGAAGATGCGGCCGATTTCTGGCAAATCCTTCAGAAGCATTGTCAGCCATACCTTCCCGATGAATCCCGTACAGCCGATCAAAAGAATCTTTTTGCCGGATAAACTTCCACGGACTGACAACGGCTTCAGTGTGGAATCCCGTCTTGTGAACTGGACAATTGGATGATGGATCGTCTTGCTTTGCCGGCGTACGGGGAGAATCGAAAGAGGATTCACAGTTGAAAATTCTTGCGGGCCCACCTCCTTTCCATAGGCTTTCCAACCGGTAGATTCTCTTCGTTCCGTTGAGGTTAAGCCGGCGGTGACCCCCAAAGCGGGGATGACAGGTTCAAGAAGCCTCCCTGTCGCTAGATCGTCCCGAAATTCTAGGCGATTCGTAGCGAGAAAATGGGCTTTAAGATGGAGTGCCAGAGGTCGAATGAGATGATCCAATTCATCGCTCACTAAAACTATTTTCTTTCCCATCGCGTGAAATTCTTCGATCTGACGAATACCCTCCTTTCTTAGCCGGGTGGACAGAACATAGTCGAAATATTCTTCACCCAGAAGATCGAGCCTGTCGCGGCTCATTCCGCGAAGCGGAAGATAGAGCAGTCGCGTCCCCAAAACAGGGTTTTCAACGGATAAGGCCGGCCGCAAGAGTGTCATGAGAGTCACGGCAGGGAGTCGGTAGGCCCGCTCTGTAAAGGCCTGGGCATTCCGCGCATAGTGAGCCAGTATGCGGAATGGGCGTAGAGACAAAACATTGCCTTCAACACGAATAAAAACCAGATTAGGATCCATGTTGTCAGGTTTTGAGAGTGGACTTTGACTACTCAAAATGGAATCACCCGAAGTCCGATTTTCCCGAAACGATTGAACTCGTCAAGAAGATAAGCAAATTTCGAGCGGGGAGTGAACAATCTCATGAAGGGACATCCCCTCGGGGTCCCTCGTGGCCTGCGCGGAGACTGCATAAGCCATTGGCATGCCAAAGAATACGCAAGGAAAGAGTCTTTTTCAAGACAAAAGCGATAAGGGGAAGAGGGGGAGAAAGCAACGAAGAGTCCCTTGGGCTTCATCGATTCTTCGCCAAATGCTCCCGACATCCCGCTCTTTGGAGGGCATTAGAAAGGGGCTGGCCGTTTCTTTCAAATCTGGCCTTGCACAACGATTTGATTTTTCGAGTCCGTTGTTTCTGTTGTCAGAATGCAAACCTCAAGACTGCGATGAAGTGACAGGCTGTGCCTGCAATGACGAAGAGGTGCCAAATGAAGTGGCTATAGCGAAGCCTTGCGGCGGCGAAGAATCCGATCCCAGAGGTGTATCCTATGCCGCCGGCCAGAAGCCAGAACAAACCCCACGCCGGCACATGGATGCAGAGGGGCCTGAACGCGGCAATGACAAGCCAGCCCATTCCAAGGTAAAGACAAGTCGAGAAGACAGGATGCTGCATTTTACCCGTCGCTTTCAACCCAACGCCTGCAAGCGCCAGGCTCCAAACCAGAACGAGCAGTGTCCATCCCCAAGCACCCCGGAGCGCACCGAGAGCAAATGGAGTGTATGTGCCAGCGATCAGCAGAAAAATCGCGCTATGATCGAGAACCTGAAAGACGCGTTTGGCACGGTTCCGGGCCAATGCGTGGTAAAGGGTGGAGGTCAAGTACAGTAACACCATCGTAACCCCAAAGATACACGTACCGATCAGAGGGCCAATGCCTCCTTGTCGGACGGCAGCAACGACGAGCACGGGGATACCGAGAGTTGCGGCTAACAGGCCAACACCATGGCTTACGCTGTTTGCGATTTCTTCTCCCAGCGATTGGGGGCGCTCAATCGAGAAGATCGGGTTATGCAAGGGGACAATCATAAAATGAAAATATTACCAGAGGATTACCGATGGCTAAGTTCTGTAGATTTGTAAGTTTATACTTTGGCCTGGAACAGAGATCGGGGAGGTCCTTCGGCTCGGAACAGTTTATCTTCAGGGTTCTCATCGTGATGCCGCCAACGGATGCTCAGTTCTCCTGGTGGTGCCGGTCGGTATGAATCTTCGCATGATCTTCCAGGGTTTCTAAATGGGTGATTACTTCGGTTCGGCTCGGGAAGTTTTCCTTGAGACGATCTTCAATCCGGGTTGCGATCGCGTGCGCATTTTCCAGGAGGATCCCTTTGGAGAAAAGCAAATGAAGTTCGATCCATAGTCTATTCCCCGTGTTCCGGTGTCGCAAACCGTGGTATTCGATGCCTTGGGCCTGAGTCATGGGGTCAAGCAGAGATTTGAGTTTTGCTTCCGTTACAGGATCCACTTCGTCCATTAATCCACCGATGGATTGGCGGATTAATTGACTTCCTGTCCAGAGGATATTCAAGGCCACCAGGATCGCAATAATCGGATCAAGAACCAACCATCCCGTGATCATCGCCAGGAACAGGCCAACGACGACTCCCAGGCTTGTCCAGCAGTCCGTGAGAACATGTTTCCCGTTGGCTTCAAGAATAAGAGAGTGGTTTTTTTTCCCAATGGTAACTAGATAAAAACCTAAGCCGCCGTTGATCATAGCCGCCAATAAGGTCAGGCCCGTTCCTGCGCCAAGGTGTTCCAGCTTCAGTCCTGAGATCCATTTTTCAATGGAAACGTAGATGATGTAAAAAGCGGCGATCATGATCATCGCCCCTTCAAACCCCGCCGAAAAGAAACTGATCTTATCGTGCCCGTATAGATGACTGCGGTCCGCCGGTTTAACGCTCAGTCGTAGACTGTAGGCTGCAAAGGAAACGGCAACCACATGCACGACGGATTCCGCAGCATCAGAGAGGATTGCGGCCGAGCCAGTCAGCCAATAGGCGAAGGTTTTGGACGCGAGCATGAAAAAACCCACGACCAAAGAAAGCCGCATAGCGAATTGTTGGAGAGGAAGATCTTCCTCGGTACCCGTAGTTGAACTCATTGAGGTAACGAGATCGATGTTTCTGCCATCGTTTGAGGCGGGCTAGGTGGAACGCCAGCAAATTTGGCGGCCTGGTCGGACAATAATTGTTCCTGAAGCTTGGCTTCAATGCGAATGTTTTCTGAGCCGGAGACCTCGAATCGGAATTTCTCTAAACGGGATTTCTTTGGCGCAATCCGGGTGTCTTTCCCGAGCTTCGTGGCTTCCCACGGCAAAGTCGGCTTTCCTTCCGCATTGAGAACTTCCAGGCCAAAAACCCTCTTTTGCGTACTCAGGATTTTCCCCTGGCTTTGGACCGTAACCTCCAGCCACATCTCACGGACAGCAGGGAGTCCGGTCGGGATCATATGGCCGGCTCCGACGTTAGTGACCACAACCGAAGCGTCTAAGGCGTCCTTCGAGATACGGCTGGCAGTAATATTGACGATGGCCGCTTGGCGTATCATTTCCGTGTGACCGCCCCTAAAGATGTGGGCATGAATTTCAGAACGTTCTTTGCCCGACTCAGACACTTTCCCTTGGTACGAGGGCATATGGCAATCCTGACAGCGGGTCCCTTGTGCGGCATAGGGACTTTGCTTCCATTCCTGATAGGTATCTTGAACCGGCATCCCGGAAACGGGGTGTCCAAATCGATGGCAGGTTCCGCATAGTTCCGCGGACAACAAGAACGGCGAGGGTTGAGTCGGGTGCGCATCGTTGGTGGCATCCGCATGCCGTCCGTAAAGAATTTTCGTTTGGATAGCTCTTGGGAAAAGGAAAGCCCCGAGGCTGACCTTATGAAGATTCACTTCTGTCCCTGAGATCGTGTGGCAGAACTCGCAGGTCACTCCATTCTCAATTCGTGGGTCAATCTGTTCTTTCTGAAACAGATCGGGCGGGATGGAACTGGTGACGGTAGCCAGGGGTGCGTGGCAAGAAACACAAAATTGAGTTAAGCCCCCCTTGCTTTGTTCAACGGCTTTTCGGACAACGGCTTGGTATAAAGGATCGACAAATGCCTTGGAATGGGTCGATGTTTGCCACTGAGCATAAATCTGTTCGTGGCAGGGCTGGCAACTCGAAGCGAGCTTGAAATCGGAAAGCTTTACCTTCTGAGGTGTTTGTCCGAGGGACGAAAGTGTCCCCAACAGGCCAATCAGTATGGCAGCTGGTACTTTCATACTTGCACCTCTCCTCGAGTGCAGGATGCGGCTTAAACGGGTATATGGACCATGAAGCATATCTAAAAAATCAATAGCGAAATCGAATTCCAGCAGTAATCATGTGAACTCTAAAATCTTGGAAAGCAAATTCTTTGTCATTGAAGTCGTAATATCGCCATTCAGTTGTCCAATACAACTTGCTACCCAGTGGAATGAGAAAACCGGCGTGAGGCTGATAATAATTCAGTGGGCGATTCCCGGTGGTCGTCATCACCGTACCGCCCAGGTTGAATCGAAAACCGCGGTAGATCCCGAAATCAATGTTCAAGTTTCCGAAATTGCTGTTTTCAATATAGATCGATTGACTCTTAGTCAAAGTTTGGGGAATCAGGATCAAAATATCCGAATTGAGATCTCCTTTGGAATAGTCCAAGGTTACCATGAATCGCTTCCCGCCTTTGGGAGCCACAGTGGCGGAAAGGGTGTAACCGTAACTATTGAAATTGTAATCGAGATCGGGCTGGCCGTTTTGGTAATTCAGCAGAAAATAGGATCCACTAATCACCAGGGGTTCCCAGATCTTGTACCGCCCCCGGATGCGAACCTTTTGGTAATCGAGAATATCTGTTCGAGAAAATACTCGGCTCCCCTGGCCATCTTCAAAATCCAGCCCCAGGCTGGCTTTGCGTTGCAGTCGGAAATTGAATCCGCCTATAGCAACATTGCGGTTGATACTAATGGCTTGTTGTTCCCCTTCCAGATTGAATGAGACTAATTGGGTATCTGACCACACATAGCGATAACCCCCTCGGACTGAAAGCCTGGAGTTGAGATCGACGATCCCCTCCACCTGATTTTGGTTCAGATTCACAGCCAGCCGATTTGAATTTGTTGTGGTATAGCTAAATGTCCCATCAGGATCCGGAGGGCCAGACAGAGGGTTCGGTGCCGGTCAGGGTGCGCCCGAGAGTAGAACTGGGGTCGGTATGAAATCGGTCCGTGATCAGATTGTCGATAATCCGGACTCTTTCCCAAGGTCGATATTCAACGGATACGTTTCCCAGAATGTGCGGCAACTTACCATCTGAAACGGCATTGGTGACGTCACCGGTGAAGATCCTGGCAACCTCAAAAGAAACAAAATTCCCGGCGGAGCGCTCGTTATAGTCAAAATTCAAATTAGGTTGCGTATAGACAAACCGGCCGGTAACCGTCAGTTTTTCCCAGGGTGTCGAAACGATTTGAAATCGGCTGACGGGGGTAGTCCCACGCACATGATAGTACTCGTCCAGTTGATTCAGGTAGGTAGTTTCCCCGAGCAAAGGCGTTTGACGGTTTCCTGTGTTGACTCCTCCCGGCCAGTTAACCGTTTGATCGTCTTTAAACGACACGATGCCTTGTTCGAAGATCATATTAGTCTTGCGAAGATTCAGCGTCACACCACCGCGATAATAGTTACTGCTGTTTTGTACCTTATTATTGACAGGGAATTCGTTGCCCAGCTCCGGTAAAAGTCGTGATTCCCGGACCAAAACCAGAAGATCTTGAGTAGGCAAGAAATGGAGAGATTTTCTTTCCCGGACGCAGGATTAAATCAAAGTCCATGGTGCGAATTGCCGTGTCATACGAATGTTGGCCCACCAGGACTCCCTCGAGCAGTAGAGGGTTGGCAAAGGTGGGAATGTAATTGTAGTAATCTACGTTCCGGTAATTGAACGTGAATTCGTAGACTCCAGCCTTTTGCGCATAGAGGCGCATGGTGTTGTACGGATCCCCACCCCAGGCCGATGCATCGAAATGCAGTTTGTCGAAATATTTTTTCGTCCCCAGCGGGCTCTGAAAGTCCAGATTGGCGAAGAGAAGGCGTGGGCCATTCCCCAGGTTGACAACACTTCGATAGTAGTCCTGACTTCCCTGAAACCCGGCAATACTGCGATATCCCACATCGACGACCCCGGTAGCCTCCACCCCACGAATCAGAACGGGATTGCCAGCGTCCGTGCCCAATGGGGGATCTTCAAAAGCCCTCTCTTGCGCATGAAGAAAATTCCCTCCAAGGCTGAATACGAGCAAGAGCAAAAGCATTTCCGGGAAACGTCGCCGCCGGGTATGGAGAAGTTGAGAAACCCAACTAAGACAAACGCACGAAGTAAAGTGAGACTTTGGATCATCCTCGAATCGTTTCCCCTCACCCGGCCTTTGGCCACCCTCTCCCCAAGGGAGAGGGGCTGGGGGTGAGGGGAAAATTGGCACAAAACTTACTGCGTCTGTATTAGTAAGGCGCTGAGGAACCGTCTGGCGCATTGTTCTCAGGTTTCGCATGGATTAGCTCTGCTAGTGCATTAAGAATCGGTCCACATTCGAACCATGGATCTTGACATGACAAGTCGTACAGTTCCGAAACCGGGCACTTCGCAAATCATGGAACGATGGGGGCTGACTGGCCAAAATTCCAGGGGAGAAAGTATGGCATTCCAGGCACATCAAGCTGAGTTGCGTCCGAATCAGCATCTTCGAGTTAATGGAACCATGAGGCTCGTGACATCCCATACATCCTTCGAGACGAATGACGGGATGCTCAAAGGCAAAGGGCCCCCGCTTGTCAGAATGGCATTTGACGCAGGGCGATTCGTTTCCAAAAGAAAGCTTGGCCATTTTAGGCATCAGACCGCTGTGCGGCTGATGACAGTCCACGCAGTGAATAGCCCCTTCGAGCAAGCGATGATGAAAAGGCTTATAGAACGCTGCTAAAACATCCTTATGGCAGGCCGTGCAAACTCGATCGACACTTGCTGTCAGCAAATGCTGCTTTTGCTTGGGTTCGTGAATCGAGTGGCATTCTGTGCACGCCAGGTTTTCCTTCCGATGCAAGTTGTTGGGTCCTCCTGCCTGCGTGTTGCTGTCCGCGTGGCAACTGAGGCAGACCTTGTTGATTTCCGGGTTCGTCGAGCTGCTTTTAAGAAGAACGACATGACTACCATCTCCTGCATCGACATGGGCTTGTCCGGGGCCGTGGCAGGCTTCACAAGCACGATCTTTCCAACCTTTATCCTCCTTCATATTGAGAATCTGATGTGGGTTCGTTGCAAACTGCACCGTCTGAGCCTCATGACAGGAAGCACAGGTGGCTGAGCTGACATAGTCGTTCTTTGCCTCAACTGGGGCGGCTTTGGGGCTCGGTTCTTGTGCAGCCTGTTGACTTTTGGGCGTTTTGGAAAAACAGGGGAAGACCAGGGCCAATAGGAACGCCAGGATTAAAGAAAGTTTTCTAAAGAGACCAACGGGCATAACGTTCCCACCCTTTCTGGCTGATGACAATGGGTTGGCAAGCGATTGCATCCTCTTCTCGTACTTGTTCTGGTAGAGGCACAAGAAGTTAAGTTACATTTTCGGTCATCCTCGAATCATTCCCACTCACCGGGCCCGCCAGCTAGCGGACAACCCTCTCCCCAAGGGAGAGGAGCCGAGGGTGGGGAGGATACCTTTCCATTCACACAACAAGACAGCCCAGCCGCTCTGCGAAGAGCGGCTGGATAGGAGTCAAGCGAACGACTTACCTCGCATGTACCTTGTCAATAGCGAATTCCGACGTCGGTCCATGACAAACACTGCAGGATTCTCCAAGGCTCGAGGTATTCAAGAGCGCATGGGAAGCTGCTTCTTGAGAGGTATGGCACGATAGACAAGCCGCTGTGGTGGGTTGCATTGGATTGATATAGTCTCGTGGCGACACCGAAGGCAATACACCCTTAGCCAACGGCAACTGTTCAGTATCTGGCAAATGACATTTCTCACAATTGCGGCGATCTCCAGGGAAAGTCACTTCATTGAAGATTGACGCGGAGTATTTCCGAATCCGTAAATCGTAAAATCATTCGTCAATTCTTCCCCAGTGTGGATCTTATGAATCATGGTCTTCAGGTGAACGGATTCGACAGGCAGTTTGTCAGCTGGGCGGCGTGCTTTATCGTCTTGGTTGGCATTATGGCACATGACACAATACATCACATTTATACGCGAACCTCCATGGAGTGCCAGGTGAGCATGACAGCCGTTGCAGTTCTCCTGTGAAACAACCTGACGCCGGGGTACAGGCTTTGCTATCCGTCACCGCCACATAGACAACTGGGTTGAATCCTGCATCGCGGACATCCTTATGCTCACTAGTGGTTCCCGGCTGTAGAGTTATGTTCCTGTATCCCTGGACAGAGACTGCATAACTGCCCTTAGCGTCCGCAGGGATAGCCTTCAGGAATGTATAGTTCAGGATGCCACCCTGGCTTGGAGTTGTAAGCGCATTTTCAGACACAAAGCCTGCGTAGTCAGTAGTCGGACCGGCCAATACCAAACTGAGACTGTTCATCTGAGATGTTTCGATTGGGAAACCATCGTTATCCGTGATCTTCAGTGTAACTGTCGGTTTGTTGCCGGGCTTGGTGTCTTTGACGTTCAAAATCTCAAATTTGACCCCAGGCAAATCCTTGGAAAAGGTTGGGATCACATGAGCGCCTTTGATGGACGCGTCGAAGTCCACTTCTCCCTCTGGAATATGACAAGTGGAGCAAAGGTTGTCCGAGACTTGGGGGCCTCCGGGGTGCTTGTCACCTGTTGCAAAATTCACATCGTCATGACAGGAGCCGCAGGTCGCACGGGAGGGTTTCAAGAGCCAGTTGTTGACTTGAGTACCTTTGCCAGTGTGGCAGCCCTCGCAATGGTTGAGCTCTTGCGGGAAGTGTAGGGATATCATTTACGCCATGCTGGTATTCCGAAGATTTGTACGGGTTTCCCCTGGACACTTGGAAGATTCGGCCCGGCGTGAATCTTGTGGATCAATACCTTCATGTCCACAGTGTTCCCCGTAGTCCGGATCCGTGGTCTGAGGAGTGTGACAGGTAACGCAGACCTTGATTTCCCGTCTTGATCCTCCATGAAGCGCCAAAGGATCGTGGCATTTATTACAGGTTTCAGTTACGACAACGTCGCGTATGAGTGTAACCGGGCCACCCATCGGAACCCAGTCAAATGTCTCGTTATCATACTGGGTCCCCAGATCAAATTCAGTAAGGTCACGTGAACCGTAAAGGGCCACAGTATGAGTCATGGTTTCGATCAAAATTTGAAGGCAGCAGCCGTATTAAAAGTGTATGTATACCGGCCATCGACAATTGTGCATAAGTTCCACCTGAGTCCGTACCGGCTTGCACGGCCTGTTGACTCCGTTGATGGGACTGGTTTGTTTTCGGGTGGTGTAAGCAGATATTGCGATCTGACCTTTAGGAATGTATGCGGCTATGAAACTGGTGCTGACCACGCCCGGTGTTGTGACACCCAGCCGATCCAGGGGCAAGCCATTGTTGTCGGTAATCAAGAAGGTGACGCGAATCTTATTATCGCCGCCAATCGTGACCCCCTTAATCGTGAACTTCAAGCCGGGCCGGACAAAATTGACCTGGCTTTGGTCGAGATAATAGCTCAGCTCATGCTTGTTAAATTGAGCTGCTTGCTTCGTGTCTCCTCCGGTACTGCCCCAGACTGGGATGGATATCCAGACGAGGAATAGAAAGAGGAGCGTGCATATGATGACTACCCGGCTTGATATGGATTTAACCATAACATCCTCCGTTAAAGGGCGTAAATGTTAAGAATTCGTACAACCATTCCATCGTTGGGCCAAGAATCCGATCTTTTCTCTGCGACTTCCCAATCTGTATCCACATCCTACTCCTTGACCCTTTTACTCATTAACAACTCTAAATCCTTCGCGACATTGGAACTTGTTCTATTGAGATTTTTCTTTCGCTTCATTCAACTGACTGTGATTAGCTTATCAATTTCGTATCGCTCGATCGGAATCTGCTGCTTTAGTTGATCCACGAGCTTTTGCCTCAAAACTTCGAGGCGACGGGTTTCGAGAAATAATTGAATCTTAGCCTTGGCTTCGTAAAACGGAATAAACCGACTTCGTTCCTGGGAGATCCCTTGAAAAACGGAATACCCTCCTTCAGTACGAAAGGGCCCGGCGCTTTGACCCGGACGGAGCGCAAGCACCTTCTGATCATCGACTGGTTCTGTCACGCCGCCTTTGTAGAGGTGAATTTGGGTTCTGTCCCGATACGTTTCAGGAACATATTTCTTGCTGAGCTCTTCGATCGAATCCCCTTTAGCGACTCGATCGGCCAGATCCTTGGCCAGATCAAAAGCAGAATCTTTTTTGCCCGTTTTGCTCTTCTCCCCTGTAAAAGGAATGAAGAATTCGCGGAGTTGAACACCGGCTGGAATGAAAAACTTCTCACCATGGTTTCTGTAAAATTCGCGCATCTGAGCGTCGCTTACGGGAGGCTCTTTTGCGAGCTGGCTTTCAAGATACTTTTTCGCCAGGTCTTGCTTCCTTTCGACTCCCTCAAAAGAGCTTTTCAGGCCTTCCTTTAGCGCGGCTTGCGCCAATAGTTCTTCGTTAATGAATTGGTCAAGAGCCGACAGAAATTTTGGCTACGAGGTCTGGTTTTGAGAGAGTGACCTGGGTCATCTGACCCTGAAATGTCAACAGCAGGAAATCGCGCAATTCATCAGTCTTGAGTTCATTTGACCCAACCTTGGCTACGGGCTGGTCTAATTTTAAGGCCGACAAAAAATACGGACGGAGTTCAGGGCGTTTCTTGACTTCCGACAGAGAACCTGGGCGTGGAGCTCGATGCAACAGCAGCCATGTTCCGAGTGTCGCCACTAGGACAAACAGAAAAATGAAAATGATATGATTCCGTTTCAAGCAACATCTCCCTTCTGTCCCTACTTGTCTGGTGAAGTTTTTCGCAAGCGTTCTGCCAAAGGTAGAAAAATCAGATAATTCACTGTTAAATAACTATTTATGAATAGGTTAGATGATAGCAAGGCCTATCTTAAGTACAATCCGGAGAGGGAGTTTTCATCCAAAGCCGGTTATTTCCCCCACAACTGCGAATGCTGAGCAAGTAAACAATTATTAGGTGAGTGAGTCTAACTGTGTTGAGAAAAGTAGCGGCTCAATTTTATTATGTTAATAAATTAAACACAAAGAATTTTCTTTGTCAGATAAAGAGCTGCGGAAAGAAGTGATCCGTCATGCCGGGCAACTCATGCTTTAGAGTCGTCTGGCATTGTTTTGGTTGGACTCAAATCTGAGGTCAACCCGGGAATTTATTGAGAGGGAGTCTTTCCCTGCAGAATTTCAGAGATCGCGAGTGGTTTCTCTTCCTCGACCGCGAGGAGTTCGTGACAAGCGCTACAATCTTGCGTGATGGTTTTGCCACTCTTGCTCTTATGACTGTCGTCATGACACCTAAAGCAGCCTGGAAAGTTTTCATGACCCAAATGGTTTGGATAGGTACCCCAGGTGACTTTCATTTTGGGGAACACATTCCGAGAGTAATATGTTCTGCAAAGCCGTGATTGCTTGTTGAATTTGGACCTTTTGGCTCTCAAGACTTGCGGGTATTGTTTTTGATAATAGTTCATCAATCCCGATTCTATCTGGCGTCGCGCCTCCGCATCACTTGGATAGTTTGCGCGGAGCATAACCACGCTCTCTTTCTTGATAAAGGGGAGACTCTCGTCGATCTGATGTGCTGTGATCGCCTGGTCAACGGCCTCCTCGGGAAGTTTGTAAACATGTGTAGGGCGGTTATGACAGTCAACACAATCCATGACCCTCTTTTCATATTTGCTAAGTTCCTCGGGTGGGACGCCGGAGTTTTCTAATTCAAAGACAGTGTCTTCTCCTTTCATATTCTGATGTTCTACCCAGTAGACCTTTTCCCGCTTCTCGTCGGCGATATAAGTTACTCTATTGACTCGAGCCATATGCCACCAGTGAATTCCGCTGCCGTTCCCGACATTGTCTCGGGATCCTCCCACCTTCAATAGCAACGCTGTTGTGATCGGGGTATTCTTTTCATCGTCCTTATACTTTTGAATCACTTTTACCCTGTCATCATGAAATTTTTCAGGCCAATGACACTGCTCGCATGTATCTCGTGCAGGGCGCAAGTTCCGGACGGGTGTTTCAATGGGCGTGCTATAGGTATGGAGAGCGACCGCGAAAACCTGACGGACTCCAGAGAGCTTTGATTTGACAAACCAGGGCGCTCCGGGGCCGATGTGGCAACTGGCGCAGGTTACGCGGGAGTGAGGTGAGCTTTCATGAGTTGTGTACTCCGGCTTCATCACGGTATGACAGACTGTCCCACAGAAGGCGACACTTTCCATGTAGTGAATACCTTTATAAGTAGCCGTCGATAGTATG
The DNA here is from genome assembly GCA_963810905.1 of uncultured Acidimicrobiia bacterium. Lineage (GTDB taxonomy): Bacteria > Acidobacteriota > Terriglobia > Versatilivoradales > Versatilivoraceae > CAWBAT01. Next base: position 312,516 of record CAWEPG010000006.1, read on the forward strand.
AGCACATTCACGACTGAAGCGATGATGACAAACGTTGCAATTCTCCGAACTCGGGCATCATTGAAATTCCAGACCGGAAACTGCAGGTCTGGTAAGGTGCTCCCAGCCGCCAACAGGCGGAGGCGGAGGCGCTTGATCCGCCAGATCCCAATCGGAATGAGAAGTAAGCCTGTAATGAAAAAGGCCGGCAGGATGAGGAAGGTGATGATTCCTACATAGGGGTTCGCCAGGTACTCAAGAAATCCCATGATGGTCAGGACGAATATCAGGATGCCGCTGACCGTGGTGATGATAATTCCGAGAAGTGAAATGGGATTTTTCGCTAGCCGCATCAGCAAATTCAAATGGCGACGAGCCTCTTTTAAGCGCTTTGAAAGCGATATCATTTATGAACCTCAAATTTAATTTCAATCCAAGTAAGGGTCTCCAAAATTTCATACTCGCCAGTTCAGGCATGCAAACTTCCAGTTGCCGGGGCGGCTTTTCTTCCGCCGATCCCGTGTGAAATTCCTCAAATCTTTTTCCCGGCAGGCGGTGGAGTGGCAAGGCGCAATCGAGTGAACTAAGTTTCTTTTTGCATGAATTCCTTCCTTACCCCATATCTTCATAGCACAATTCGGCTTATCAAACCATCGGCTCTTTTGCCCCAAGGCGGGTGAATTACCGCAGAGAGCTGCTCTCCGCTGCGTACTCCAAAGCTTTATCTGTCTTCCATCTCAAACTGTCCCTTCATGTTTTGTTTTGGTATCCATCATGCACACCCATTGATGAGGCCGCTGAGCCGATTGAATGAGGTAACCCCCGTTCACGCAAGGAGGCTCCTATGATTGAAATCCGAAAGATTTTGTTCCCGACGGACTTTTCAGATTACTCGCAACACGCACTCCGGTATGCCGCCGCCCTTGCGGAAAGCTTCAAGGCAAAATTGTATGTCATGCATGTTTGCGAGCATCCGTTTATTGGGGCAGGTATGGAGGCTTATCATTTCGCGGTGCCGGAGTTTAGTGCTGAGGTACAAGAACAAGAGAAGAAGACCCTTGAGCAGATCACAGACGAGTTACGTGCCAAGAAAATTGACGCCGAACCTCTTTTTGTGACCGGGAAGGCGTATTTGGAAATTGTCAATTGCGCTAAAGAAATGGATATCGATGTGATCACCCTTGCCACTCACGGGCACAAAGGGATCAGCCATCTTGTATTTGGCTCGACCGCCGAAAAAGTGGTTCGATTGGCGCCCTGTCCGGTATTAACGGTGAAACATCCAGAACACGATTTTGTGACATGAGCTTTGTGTCAAGTGGGCTGGGGGAAGGAAGGGGGATTGGAAATGGTTTCGGCTCAGCTTCGGACGCCTAAAACAAACTCCTGCTAAAGGGAGGATGATATGTTTGACGTTCTCATTGAGAGTAGTCCCAACATTCGAATCCAAAACAAGATATTTCCAATAATCGTTTCGACCATTCTCCACTCCTTGGTTCTCATCGTGGCGATCATGCTTCCGTTGTATTTCACGGAAACTTTGAATCCGGAAAAGTTCGTTACTTATCTTGTTGCTCCCCCGCCCCCTCCTCCCCCTCCTCCCCCTCCGCCGGCAGCTACTCCCGGGGCCGCCAAGATGGCCAAATCGATTCCCGAATTGAGTGGAAAGATTTTGGCTCCCGTATCCATCCCTCGAGAGATTGCCATGGTTGTCGATGAGCCAATGCCAGAAGCCTCAGCTTCAGGCGGAGTCCCTGGTGGAGTCCCTGGCGGTGTCCCCGGAGGGACACTCGGTGGCGTGATTGGAGGTGTTATCGGGGGAGCCGTTTCAAGCGTCTCGGTTGCCCCGCCACCCCCTCCGCCGCCCCCTCCAAAGGTGGAGGTCCCCGCGGTCAAATCACCGCTTCGGGTCGGAGGAATGGTTCGGGAGCCCCGTCTGATTACTCGAGTGGAACCTGTCTATCCGCCCTTCGCCAAACAAGCGCGAATCGAGGGGACTGTCGTCCTGGAGGGCATCATTACCACGGAAGGCAGAGTGGCCAGCATCAAACTCATTAGCGGCCATCCTATGCTCGTTCAAGCCGCCATGGAGGCCGCAAGCCAGTGGGTTTACGAACCAACGCATTTGAATAATGAACCCGTCAGTGTGATTTTCGCCATAACGGTCAATTTTCGCCTGCATTACTAGGAGCCGACCCGTGCAAGACTCGTTTTCTTATCAACAAAAACTCATGAGCGCAGAGGAAGCGGTCTCACTCATTCAATCGGGGGATCGCGTTTATATCCACTCCGGTTGTGCCGAACCCGAGCGCCTTGTTAAGGCGTTGCTCGAACGAGGGCTAGAGTTGAGAGACGTTGAAATCCTCCACCTGATGACCGTTGGCAATGCAGACTATGTCATGCCGGAGATGGAGGGCCACTTCCGCCACAATGCTTTTTTCATCGGATCAAACGTGCGCGATGCGATCAACTCCGGCCGCGCCGACTTCACCCCCATCTTTCTTTCCGAGCTGTCGTCCTTGTTTGTTAGCGGCCAACTTCCCATCGATGTGTGTCTGATTCAAGTTTCTCCGCCGGACGTCCATGGCTATTGTTCCTTTGGGGTGGCTGTAGAATGTACAAAGACGGCGGCTCAAGTCGCGCGCACCGTCATCGCCGAAGTAAACCCACAAATGCCTCGCGTCCTGGGAGAAACCTTCATCCACCTGAGCAAGATCGATGTACTTGTCGAATCTGACCATCCTCTGCTGGAAGTTCCTCAACATCCTGTTTCCCCCGTACAAATGCAGATCGGCAAGCAGATCGCTGAGCTGATCGAGGACGGGTCGACACTACAGATGGGGATTGGCGGGATACCGGATTCAGTCTTATCTTTTTTAGGAAATCATCGGGATTTGGGGATTCATACCGAGATGTTCTCCGATCGAGTGATCCCGCTGATTGAATCGGGTGTGATTACAGGGGACCGCAAGACGCTGCACCGGGGGAAAACGATTGCTTCCTTTGTCTTGGGGTCCCATCGGTTATTTCAATTCATCCACAATAATCCAGCCATCGAGTTCTACCCCTCTGAGTATGTCAATGATCCCTTTATTATCAGCCAGAACTCCAAGATGGTTGCGATCAATTCGGCATTGCAGGTTGATTTGACCGGGCAGGTCTGCTCCGATTCCATGGGGAACTACTTCTATAGTGGCATTGGGGGGCAACTGGATTTCATTCGGGGAGCCGCGCGTTCCAGCGGCGGAAAGCCGATCATCGCTCTTCCCTCCACTGCTAAGGAAGGTGCCATTTCAAGAATTGCCCCAAATCTTTATCCGGGCTCCGGAGTCGTGACGTCTCGAGGAGATGTGCATTATGTTGTGACGGAGTATGGGGTGGCGTATCTCCACGGTAAGACCATTCGGGAGCGGGCCGAGGCTTTGATCGAAATCGCTCATCCCAAATTCCGCGAAGAGCTTCATGAATTTGCCTGTCAGCAAAATTTTCTTAGTGCGAAGAGAATCACTCATGTCGGTTGAGGCCCTAGAGCCATGAATTCCAAGGAAACGAAAGCCGATCGTGGACGTATCGAGATTCGAGTTGATGAATGCAAGGGATGCGAGCTTTGTGTCATCACCTGTCCGGTCCACTGTCTCAAGATTTCTGACGCATTGAACATCATGGGGTATAACCCGGTTCATTATTCGGGGCAGGGTTGCACCGGTTGCGGCATTTGCTTTTATGTATGCCCTGAACCCGGGGCGCTCACAGTCTATACGCTTGTGCCTTCTCCCACAGCCCTCCTTTGTCAAGAATGGAGTATCAAGGGAGTCTTTGGCTTGCTCCTCTGGAGTCGTGTGAATCGTCAGTACGTGGCCAATGAAGAAATTTAGCGTAAACGAATTTCCGAGAAAGACAACCATGGCGAAACAACTCATCAAAGGCAATAGCGCAGCCGTGAAAGGCGCAATCCTGGCGGGATGCCGGGCATACTATGGTTACCCGATCACGCCTGCCAGTGAAATTGCAGAAGCTGCAGCCGTTTACTTTCCCAGAATCGGAGGCAATTTTGTTCAGGCGGAGAGTGAGGTCGCAGCCATTAACATGGTCTATGGCGCAGCGGCTACCGGGACTCGTGTCATGACAGCTTCTTCTGGCCCAGGACTCAGCCTGATGCAAGAGGGTATTTCCTATCTGGCCGGAGCCGAACTCCCCTGCGTGATCGTGGATATCATGCGAGGAGGACCGGGATTAGGAAACCTTGGACCCGAACAAGGAGATTATTTTCAAATGGTCAAGGGTGGAGGACATGGCAATTATCGGACGATCGTTTTGGCGCCAAATTCCGCTCAGGAGATGTGCGACCTCACCATGCAGGCTTTTGAGATTGCCGATCGTTTTCGCAATCCGGTGGTGATCCTGGCCGACGGATTCATTGGACAGATGATGGAGCCGGTGACCTTCCCGGATGTTGCTTTGGAGCCTCCGGTCAGTGACTGGGCCGTTCAAGGCAATGCGCAGACTCGAAGCCATTGGATCAGTTCAATCTACCTTCGACATGAAGACCTCGAAGCCCATGTGAATCATCTGGAGGAAAAATATACCAAGGCGGAAAACTGTTGTGTCCTATTCGAGGGCTTTCAACTCCAGGATGCCGAGATTTTGTTGGTCGGTTATGGAATCGTTTCGCGGATCCTTCATTCTGTGGTGGAACTGGGCCGGGCTCATGGTGTCAAACTCGGACTTCTTCGCCCGATTTCTCTGTGGCCGTTCCCGAAAAGGGAACTCAAGGCACTGGCCGCGCGGCTTAAGGCTGTGTTGGTGTGCGAATTGAGCTGGGGACAAATGGTAGAGGATGTCCGGTTGGTGGTTGGGGATCGCGTGCCGGTCTACTTCCACGGACGCAAGGGTGGCATGGTTCCTAGTCCGGAAGAAATTTTGGATAAGGTCTGGGGGCTGCCGGAATTTTCGGTCCGACCGAGCCTGATGATGAATATGAGAGGCTAAGATGTATACCGTTGCTCACCGAAAACCAGAGAGTTTTTTCCCGTTGTTTGCATTGAAGGATGGAGACCCGTCCGTTACCCATTACTGTCCGGGTTGTGGACATGGCGCTCTCCATAAATTTATTGCTGAAGCCATCGACGATCTGGGCATTCAAGACCGCACCATCCTGGTCAGCCCGGTGGGTTGCTCGGTTTTCGCCTACCATTATTTCGACGTTGGCAACGTTCAATCGGCTCATGGCCGCGCGCCTGCCGTTGCCACGGGAATCAAACGCAGCCGGCCCGAAAGCATCGTCCTCAGTTATCAAGGCGATGGAGACCTAGCCTCCATCGGGACCGCAGAAATTATCCATGCCGCCAACCGCGGAGAGAATATCACCGTGTTTTTTGTGAATAACGCCATCTACGGGATGACGGGTGGTCAAATGGCCCCAACGACTCTGCTGGGACAGAAAACATCCACAACTCCTCTGGGCCGAAATGCGATGCAGCAAGGATTTCCCCTGAAAATTTGTGAGATGTTAAGCTCGCTCGAAGGAACCACCTACCTGGAGCGTGTTGCGCTCGCAGGGCCTAAAAACCACATGAAAGCGCGCGCGGCTGTTCGAAAAGCAATCCGTTACCAAATGGAGGGCCGCGGGTTTTCACTCGTTGAGGTTCTCTCTGCCTGCCCGACTGGATGGAAAATTAAACCGGCGGATGCCTGGCGCTGGATAGAAGAACAGATGTTGCCTGTCTTTCCCCTCGCAGTCTACAAGGATACGGATGTGAAGATCCCCATTTCACCAGGGGTTCCTTTAGTTGTCCCTTCGCCCGACATTCCGTCCTGTCTGGATCTAAAGTCGAACGGGAACAATGGCTCTCTAGACAAGGGGAAGAAACCCACCGGATTGCAGTTTCATGCGATCAAGATTGCAGGTTTTGGCGGTCAGGGAGTCCTTTCCTTGGGCGTGATCCTGGCCACGGCGGCGATGAGAGAGGGTTACCGGACGAGTTGGCTCCCTTCTTACGGCCCTGAAATGCGGGGAGGGACCGCCCACTGCAATGTCATCCTTTCTCCGAAAGAAATAGGATGTCCACTGGCTGACTCGCCTGAGATCCTGGTAGTCATGAATAGCCCGTCCCTGGTGCGTTTCCATAGTCAGGTCAAAGCCGGGGGACTGATCCTGTACGATAGTTCACTCATCAAGGTGCCGCCACGCGACCTCAAGGCAGGGGCTGTCGGAGTCCCGGCTAGCCAGTTGGCCTATGATCTGGGGGAAATCAAAGTCGCCAACATTGTTCTGTTAGGCGCCCTGATGGCAAGGATTCCGTTTCTGATCCAGGAATCCATTCATCTGGCGATTGATGAAAACCTGCGAAACGATCGACTCCGCCAGTTGAATCGAGAAGCTCTCGAACTGGGCCGGAATTACTGTGTCATGGAAAGTGCTGGCATCTCACCCGCTTAATCCGACGGCGGAGTAACGGAAACCCATGCCATCAAAGACGATTATCTTCGAGTGACCCCCGGACAAAGGCGAATCAGAGGAGTGTAACGATAGGCATCCCTAATCTTGCAGTCCGGGATCCCTCCCTTACGATGTCTCTTGCTCCATGATACAGAAGTGCAGCCAGCGCGTGGGAAGTTGCAACGGCGTAGCCGAATGGGTGAATTGCCACAACCGTGGATGACATCCCCCAGAGTCCGGCCCTCAAAGGAATGTCCATCGGTTTGAAATTTCCGAGTTGAATGTTCCGGTAACTAAGGCACCATTAAGTGAGTCGCTTAACGCCCTATTTAAGCAGCACTTCTGAGTTTTTTAAGAAGCCAGACTTAATTCTCGAACCATGTCGGTTGGATTTCCAGAGCCTTCGGAATTTCCCCTCCCTGGACTATGGTATTGATCGTGCTTCTCTCCCCATTCGACCAGGTAAAAATAAGCGGGCGCAAGCTGCCGTTCAAAAGAGGTTGTTCGGATAATTTGTTCTTGATGTAATTTCTTAAACTCATCTCATTTTCGTTTCCACTGAATGGATGGGACTGGAGCTGGAGGGGGGCAATGGCTGAATAACGCCGGAGCTTTGTTGGGTGGATTCTCGGTGGTGGCTTCGTGGCTTCAATTTTTTCCTTCCTTTATCCGGCGTTTAGATTTATGAATCCTCCCCTGCTTCCGGAAGCCTCGACGAACGAGGTTGCTGCAGGCAAGGTTCAGGATCTGAAACCAAATTCTGGCAAGATCGTGAAGTTCGGCAGCCGCCCCGCATTGTTGATTCGGGTCAGCGAAACAGAGTGGCGTGCTTTCTCTGCCATCTGCACCCACTTCAATTGCACCGTCCAATTCCAGGAGTCCACCCATCAAATCTGGTGTGCCTGTCACAATGGATTCTATGACATGAACGGAAAAGTAGTGTCCGGCCCCCCGCCCAGACCTCTGGAAGAATATGCCGTCCATGTCCGGGGTGATGAAATCGTTATCTCCAAGAGAGCCTAATTTAAGGAAAGGGTACTTGTGACTGCCAAGGCAACGACACAGCGTGTGAAGGAATGGTTTGAGGAGCGGCTAGGTCTTGAATCGGTTCAAGAATTCATGAGCCACAAAACCGTGCCGGTGCATTCCTCAACCATCTGGTATTACTTCGGCGGGATCACTCTTTTTTTGTTTGTCATTCAAGTTCTCACAGGAGTCTTGTTACTACTCTACTATAGACCCACTCCGACGGAAGCCTATGAGAGCGTGCAATTCATTGTGACGAGGGTGCAGTTTGGCTGGTTGGTCCGATCGGTCCATAGTTGGTCTGCCAATTTGATGATTCTGGCTGCGTTCATCCACATGTTCAGCGTGGTATTTCTGCGAGCCTACCGCCGACCCCGCGAAGTTACTTGGTTGAGTGGGGTTGCATTACTCGGTTTGGCACTAGGGTTCGGGTTTAGTGGATATCTGCTTGCCTTGGAATACGGTCTCCTATTTTGCCACCAAAGTAGGAACAGACATGGCTGCCAGCGTGCCGTGGATTGGAACCTTACCTGGCGAGATTTTTACGTGGCGGCGATGAGGTGGGCGGCGCAACCCTGACGCGGTTTTTCGGCTTTCATGTTGCGGTTCTTCCTGGGTTGGCGACTCTGTGTCTGGTTGTGCACTTGGTTCTGATTCAAAAATTTGGGATCAGTTCTCCTCCCGGGTAGAAGAGGAATACCAGCGCAGGCGGACTCCCATCCCGCAAATGCCCTTCTTCCCCAATTTTTTTCTTCGGGAATTGATGGCCTGGTATGGCGCTCTGGGTGTGCTAGGGGCGCTGGCTGCATTGTTTCCTTGGGAGTTGGGAGAAAAAGCAGATCCCTTCGCCTCAGCCCCTGCCGGGATCCGACCCGAATGGTATTTTCTGGCTCCTTTCTATACCTTGAAGCTGATCCCCAGTCATGTCTGGTTTTTTGAAGGTGAGTTGTTAGGTCTTTTCGGATTTGGCGTTCTTGCCCTTTGCTGGGTGACCTTGCCTTTCTGGGGAACAAAACGAGAAGGGCAAGACCGGACACGATGGGTGATCGCCTTAGGGTCTCGCTATTGCTGTACCTGATCAGCTTTTCACTTTTGGGGTACTATCGATGATCACTCTCCGTTACGCGCTGATGATCCTATTCTGTTCTGGTGATGGCATTGGCTCAGAACCTTGGGCCAAGGATTCTTGCATCGAGTGCCACGCGGCACTCGAAGATAATCTGCAGGCGCCGGCGGTGGCTTTCCCGACAGATATTCATCAGCACCGTGGTTTCAGTTGTGTGGACTGTCACGGAGGGGATCCGAATCAAGACGACCCTGAAGCGGCGATGAGCCGGGCCCATGGTTTTGTTGGAAAAATCAAGCGTATGGATGTCCCCAAACTTTGCGCCCGTTGCCATAGCGATGCGAACCTGATTCACAAGTACAAGCCGCAGCAGCGAATCGATCAATATGCTCAGTATCAGACCAGTGTCCATGGCAAGAGAATCGCTGCAGGGGATGCTGCCGCAGCCAATTGCGTGGATTGTCACAGTGTCCACGACATTCGCGAAGTGAAAGATCCTCGTTCCCCGGTTTATCCTCTGCGCTTACCCGAAACGTGTGCGCGTTGCCATGCGGACGCTTCCCACATGAGCAAGTACAAGATTCCCACGAACCAATTTGCAGAATATCGAAAGAGCGTTCATTGGGAAGCGCTTGCCAAACGCGGCGACATCTCGGCTCCCAGTTGTGCATCCTGTCATGGAAACCATGGGGCGACTCCGCCTCAAGTTGGATCCGTTGCAGCGGTGTGCGGCACCTGCCACACCATGTTCGAAGACCTCTATCGGAAGAGTCCACATCAGCCGGTCTTTGCAGAAATGGGGATGGGAGGTTGTGTTGTCTGTCATAGTAATCACGCCGTGCTGCAACCCTCCGGGAAAATGCTTGTCGGGACCTCAAGCGGTTTGTGACCAGTGTCATGATGCGGATTCTTCGGGCGGGAAGGCTGCTGTTCAGATGGCAGACCTGATCGGTAATCTCGAATCCTCTCTCCAGCGATCCGACGAGATTTTGACTGTTGCGAGACGCTCTGGCATGGAGGTCTCGGAAGCCCTATTGCGCCAGCAGGAAGGCAAGGAGACGTTGGTCAAGGCAAGAGTCGCCGTTCATGCCTTCCAGGTTTCCCAGGTTGCTGCTCCCGTCAATGAAGGAATGAAGATTTCGGCAGAAACATATCAGGCTGGAGTCAGCGCGCTAAATGAAAGAAGATTCCGGCGCATGGGTCTCGCATTTTCGTTACTGGCGATTTTCGTGACAATGGGTGGTCTTTGGTTAACCATCCGTTCAATCGAGGCTAAGCCTTCCGACCGAAATCGGAGGGAAGCGATGAAACGATTGGCTGGGTTATTTATCTTCGTCCTGTGCTTTTGTGGCTCTAGCCAAGCGGCGGAACTGGATCCGCCTTCCAGTGCTGAACTCTGTGGCCGTTGCCATCGAGCGATCTTTGAAGCCTGGAAAGGCTCGTCCCATGCTCAAGCCATGGAAAGCCGAATCTTTCAGGATGCGATGGAGCTTGCCGAAACGGAATTTGGCGCCAACGGGCGCAAGACCTGCCTCAAATGCCATTCGCCGGTCGGGGTGGCATTCGGAGATTGGAATTTGCAGAAAAAGGTCAGCTGGGAGGGAGTGACTTGCGACTATTGCCATTCCGTTCGACAAGTCTCACTGAGCGGACCGAATCCCAAAGCGACTGTCACTTACACCTTGGTTAAGAGTGGGCCTTTGAAAGACTCAAATTCAATGGCCCACGGCACGGAATATTCTGATGTCCATACGACATCCTTGATTTGTGCTCCTTGCCACGAATATCAAAATTCGCAGGGCTTCCCCGTCCTGACAACATATTCCGAATGGAAAAACAGCCGGTATGCGAAGGAAGGAGCGCAATGTCAGTCCTGCCACATGTCGCGAGTGGCCGGAGATGTGGTGGACCCGCACATCCGGCGATCTAATCTGGCAAAAATCAATTTGCATCAGATGCCAGGAAGTCATTCTCTCGAGCAGTTGACAAAAACAGTGGTTCTCTCACTAAACACATCCAGGAAGAATGGACAATTGCAGGTTACCGTTCAAATCTCCAATAAGGGAGCAGGACATTACGTCCCGACGGGATCCCCATTGCGCCAGCTCATCATGGAGGTGCACGCCGAAGCTGGTGAGGGATTGGAGTTCCGGGAGAAGCGAGTTTACCGGCGGACCGTGGCGGATCAGCAAGGTAATCCTGTATCCGTGGAGCACATGGCGTTTCTTAAGGGTGCCAAGGTCATAACAGACACTCGCCTGGCCCCGGACGAGAAGCGGACCGAATCCTTTTCTTTCCCCATCCGACAGGGTGTACAAACCCGCGTAACCGCTACGCTAAAATACTATTATTCCCCGATGGCTCGGGCTGAGTCTCAAAAACAGGTCACTTTCTTAACTATGACCCGGTTAGTGCCCTAATCCTGACCCAGTCCATAAGATCGGCTGAGGAAAAGGATCTAAACTGAGGCAGGTTTTTCTACCAAGCAAGCGAAGTATCTCCACAATTGCCAGTCTTCCCTGACGTTTCCTCCCCCCAGTATTTTCCGACTGGACAAATCTCCATGGGCGAAGAGAGCCGCTTCCGGGAGTATTCCCCCAATGACCGGAAAATTTCCTCCTCGTCAACCGGTGTTGCGTTTTGAATAAGCCACATGGGCTTAAGTGTAAGTTATTCTTTTGTAGATATTTAACTCCTATCTTGACTCCGACCTGCAAAGTGGGATGCGCTGGTGAGAAAATTGCTCAACAAAAAGTGGGTGCTGAGAAGTGATCAGGGAACAAGAACTGGCCAGCACGTGACATCAAATAGGTCCAAAGCCTTCCGCATAAGGCTGTGCTGGCCTCCCTGATCAACCCTAAGTAAACCCAGGAGATTTTAGGAAAGGTTCTTAAAAGCTCGGCGAACAGACTGAACGGCGTAGTAAGAGTCTTACCCGCCTTTTGTATACTTCAAGACGCGCAAACGAGAAGGTCCACTAACAGTCCCACCTCATAAATTTCCTTCAAACAATTCAGTCTGTTCGCCTTGAGGCAGGAGCGGGGCCTCCTAAGGGGAACAGTTTTCTTTGATTGCATCGGATGCACCTGAACGGAGGTAAACTTATGAAATTTGCCAGCCGCTTGATCGAGTATCTCGAACAGAATAAAGTTTGGTTTGTCCCGATGTCGCATCCACGGGCCTATACCGCTCAGGAGATTGCTGCCGCCCAGCATGTGCCTGGACGTGAAATGGCAAAAACCATTATCCTGAGAGTCGATCAAGATTTTGCAATGATCGTAATTCCGGCGACCCAGAGGATTGATCTCAAGATATTGAAAGAAGAGCTTCCCTATAAGGAAATTGCATTTGCCACTGAATACGAGTTTGCCTGGCTTTTCCCCGACTCCGAAGTAGGGGCAATGCCTCCCTTTGGGAATCTCTATAATCTGCCTGTCTTTGTCGACCGAACTCTGTCCGAGGACAAGGAGATAGTCTTCAATGCCGGAACTCATGCCAACACGATTCGCATGAAATACGAGGACTTTGAGGCCTTGGTGAAACCACAAATTGTTGATTTGTGCCTCTCTACAAGTAAGGGATTACGAAGAGCAGGATAGCCTTCCAGGAATTGTTTCATATTTTGACCTCGTGAGGTGAGGGAGGGGTGTGAAAATTTCCGGCTGGGCGCAGTAGAATCGCCTCCTGGCAAGGAATTATTGACGCCTATTGTTGGAAGAGCTTTCGAAAGCTTAAAGAAAAAGTAAAGGATTTGATTGACCTCATCATTCAATGGATTAAGGATCATGTCTTAACGACATAGGGGTACTTGGGAAGCCCGCGGAATTCAGTATTCATCGTCTGAAGATGGATGCAATCACCCTTATGACTGACACGAGGAGGTCATGCATGATAACGATAAAGGATTTGGAATTTCTCGCGAGGATTGGCGCTTCAGCGGGTCGACATATTTTGACTGTCTATCTGGATGTCGACCAGTCTCGGGAGTCCAACCTGAATCACGGATATCATTCAGCGCTCCGAGAAATGTTTAGATCCACGGAATCCAGTATTCAATCCGACCAGGAGCGTGAGGAATTTCTGCATCAGGTAACAATCATCCAGAGTTTTATCTCGAACTATCAACCCACAGCTCGAAGCTTGGTTTATATCTCGGACGGGATGGGAAAAACCCTTGGTAATTGGAGCCTCCATATGCCCTTACGTAATAATGTTTATTGGGGGACCGAACCCTATTTGCGCCCACTATTAGAGGCACTTGATGAAGGTCAACCTTATCTTGTTGTGCTGGTTGATCGGCATCAGGGAAGAATTTTGAGAATTGCCCAGGGTGAAGCCGAAATGCATTTTAGCACCGTCTCAGAAGCGAATGTAAAGCACTCTAAAAAACCCGGTTCTGACCACATCCGATCTCAAATGAATTTTCAAAGGAAAGCGGAGCTCCATGCTCATTGGCATTTGAAGGAGGTAGTGGAATTTGCGGAGCGCTTGCTTGATTCTCATCCGTATCACTATCTAATTCTAGGAGGTCCTTCAGAGGTCGTTGGTTATATGCAACGACTACTCCCGAAACGCCTGGCCAAAATGGCTGCTGACCCGGTTGCTCTTCCGGTCCAGGCGGATCCTGCTTTGGTGATAGAGACGACCGCAAGAGTCATCTGTGAAACAATCCGGAAAGAAGAAGCAATCCTGGTTGAAAAGATAAAGGTTGCAGCCTCGAAACAAGCAGGGGCGGTCGTTGGATTGACAGAAATCTTGAAAGCTCTTGACCGGGATATGATCTGGAATCTCGTTTACAGTGAAGCAATAGCCCTGCCGGGGAAGCAATGCCCGAGCTGTAAGAGACTCTTCCGGGAACGGCAGACGTCATGCAACGCCTGTCATGAGACATTAACCCCCGTCCCCGATTTGCTAGAATTATTAATTCATCGATTGATCCGAAATGAAGGCAAAGCAAAATGTGTCCGTGAAGTCGCTGCTGCCCGCCTCAAAGACTGTGAAGGTATTGGAGCAATGTTGCGAACCTCCGCACGAAAAGTTGCGGCAGTTGAAGCGATGGTCGGAGCATCATGACCCCATGCCGGTGCCAATACCCGGCTATTTTCTATGCGCCCGTCGCGGTAGAAGTTGAAGCTCCGCCTGCCCTTTTTCCAATTGGCTTAGAGCCAGGCCTTCTCACCTGACTCTAAGCCGCTTTCCTGAATAGGTCTGAATCCTGTTTAGGTTCCTCTCTAAAGAGCGCCCAACTGAAAGTAAAATAAGCAAACAAGATCATCAGAGTGTAAAAAGAGCTTCCCGGGAGAGGCAGATTCGGAAGAAAGCTGCCCCTAAACACCAGTATGGCCGGAGGTAAGACACCGAGAAGCGAGCCTATCAGCAGCCAGGTCCACCGCTGGGCTGTATATCTTGCTTTCCAGAAACTATGAAAAACTGCTGCCAGGGCTAGTCCCAGGCAATATAGGACGCATAACCCGAAGACATAATGGAGTGTCTGATTCAACCGAAGATTTTCCCATGGCTGGAATAGGCCAAGGGCCAAATAGAATGCCAGCATGAGGGGTACAGGCAGGTAAATGAAGATTTCAACAGGAGTTTCTAGCACCGACAATTTAGGTCTCGGGAAAATGATGGTTAAATGGAGAAAGAACGCCAGCCCGAGGATCAAGAAGAGCAAGGAATTTAGCGCCACCAGATCGCGAAGCAAGAAAGACTTCAGATGAGGAGGAGTCATCAAACTGAGGGCGATAAAGTAGCTGCTCAAATAAAACAGCAAAGTTTCCTTCCTGGGCTTCTTCCAGAAAACCAGCAGTCCACCGACCAGCATGAAAACCGCCGTAATTTGATAAATCCAAGTCAGGGTTGCCTGTTGCACCGGTAAGGGAAACTGTTTGAAAGTGATCGCGAACTCGGTGCCAGTCCGCCTAACTTTCAGACTGACAGTATCTCCAATTGTTGGTTCCGGTTGACGTGAGAGCTGATACAATTTTTCGGTCGGAGTCCCGTTGACCTCAGCGATTCTGTCGTCGAGCTTCAATCCTGCCAGGGCAGCGGGACCTTTTGGGTTCAGCTGAACCACGCGGAAGTCGGAACTTACTTGATATCCAGTATAAGGTGTCGTTGGAATATCTCTCATCCCAACCCAAGAGAGAGCCAGTGCCAGCAACATCATTACCAGGAAAAGGAATTTGAGCCTATCGTAGTTCAAATCTTTGGTGGCCATATCTTCTTGTCGTACAGCCTCCAGCGCTCCTTCGGAAGAGTGACACGTCCTTTTGCGGCTTTTCATTCCTCAGGCGCACCAAAACTGTCGACCTCCTCCTTTCATCTAGATTTTCCTTTACTGTTTACCCTCTTTTTGACAAGACCTCTTCTATGAGTAGCGGGCAGCACTTCGGTTTCCAAAAGAGAAGAAATCTAGCTCATTAGGATGCAGCTTAATTAGACGGGAAGAGGGCTGTCTGTCGGCTAAGGAGACGGGCAAGAAATGCCTGGACTGCCACACCAAGGTTCCCAAGAAAGGCGACACGGATCCTCAACTCAACGAACTGGGGAAGAAGTTCGCGGAAAACGGTCACAAGCTGCCAAAGGATAGCTTCTGGAAGTCGGCGCTGACCTGATCGCGAATATCTCTCTTAAAGCGGCGTATTACCAAGCCCTTGTCGCGAAAATCTGCTGGCGTGTAGTCGTCTGGACTGGTGAAAGCATCCAAGGCTCGTTAAAGGCGCGACGGGGAATCAGACTATAGGCAAAAGCCTGGATGGGTTTCAATCCACGCGCCCGTCAAGGGCACGACGTTCCAGTACCACGCGCTACAACGGTGAAAAGATGCCCGCCGAGCTTCAGGCTCTGAAGCAGGAAGCGGAGCGGCGTCTCGCCGAGGGGGCAAACACCGGTCACAGTCTAGCGTCCTCCTCTCTATACGACGCAAGCCTCGGTTCTCAACAGGGCTCAGCGACCTCCACAGTCACGATGCACAGATCGCCTGCATCCCCTGCGGGTATACGCCCGATCTTTGGAGCGCGTGCCTGAACGTGGACCTCGCTCAATATTTTGACGACACGTCCAAGCAATTGGCCCCACTGCGGAAGGCATCATTATCCTGGCCAATCCGGTGCAGCCGCAAGTGGTTCCCGCCTAGATTCCCAGCCCCTTGTTAGCCCTCCCCCTCCCCCCTCACGACAGCCCGGCTCTCGGCCGGGCGCTTCCATCACGCCATCCAGCGTCACAAACTCCGTTACGATGATCTTCTTCATAGCCCCCGACCTCCGTTCAGGCGCTTCAACGGACACGACGAACGAACGTCGACGGAATCGACACGAGCGTCACGCAAATTCAATCCCCACGGAACACGGTCACCCCACAGCGTCCTGTTTCGCTCTCGGCAGCGAGCTGACCGCGACGGATCGATACCGCCCCATCCCACGAATTGGCGGCGTCGGGCGGCTGCAGCCGCGAAAGATCCGGCAGAGTCTGGCTCAGCAAGATCAGCTCATCGCCTTCGCGCAACGGTCCCGCTTCCCCGCCAACCGGGTTGAGCATCATTGTTTCACCGCGATAGAGCCCGATGAGAAGGCACGCCTTCATATTCGTGCGATCGGGCAGGAACACGTTTGCCGCTGCGACGAAATCCATCCCGACAAGTTGGGCAGGCACCGGCACCAGGTACATCTCGTTGGCGTCGCGCCGGACCGATAGCAGCTCTTGATAAACGCGCGTCATGCCATGAAAGAGCGAGGCACGTGCCATCAGCCGCAATCCGAAGTCGGCGGCCGAGATGACTTCATCGGCACCCGCCTTGCGCATGTGCGGCCGGTATTTCGGATCCTGGCACTCGGCCACGATGTTTGGCTGGCGCTCTTGCACGCAAACGTTCTTGACGGCAATGCAGCACACGATGGTTTTTCCGTCGGCGTGCTGGTCCTGGCGGTCATCCGACAAGATGACGACGGAATGCGCTTGCGCAACCTTGGCGCGGCGCAGGATCACTTCGTTGGCTGGGTCACCTTTGACGATATAGACGTCGTTGAAGGCGGCTTCATCCTGTTTGTCAGGCAGCACGACTTCGTCGGGTGTGTCGTGAACGATCACGACTGGCCGCTTGTCGGTGACGATACCGCTGTGCACTTCGCGTATCCAGTCCAGTGCTCGCGGCGACCAGTTGCACAGCACCAGATGGTCAGACATTTCAAGATTAGACACCTCACGACTCCTTAGTGAGCGTTCGATCAGGATCGACGCCACGCTGGCCGTGAACAAACCGGCCAAGGCGACACCGACGACAAGCACGGCGGAAACCACGAGCCGCCCAACAGGAGAGTTGGGCGCGTTGTTGAGTCCGCTGAAGAGGGTGACCCAGACGTTCCAGAGGGACTCGCCCAACGTCTCGAACGCTGGATTCGTGCCACGCTCCGCGAAGTGGAGTGCTGTGCCGCTGACGATCCAGATCACCACGATAGCGGTCAGGATTTTCCAGACCTGGTGGCGGTTCCACGCCGTTAGCACGCTCAGCAAGGTGTCGCGCCACGACGCCTTGTCCCGAACTCGGCCGAGCTCGCTCAAAGCCGAGCCTCTGCGCCGGAGCCATAACTCATGTCATTTTCCGTGTGCGAGGCTGTCACGATTAGGGCGAGCGGTAATTGTTTCTAGGCGGAAAGTCCGCCTGCAGGCGCACTTATTCGCCACGCTCATATTTCGTCAAGTCCCGCGTTCTTTGCACGCCATGACAACCGGCAAAGAAGCACGACCGATTGTACACGGTACGCCACTAGTCCGCCAGTCCGAAAACCACCACCGCGCCGCCCTGGCGGAAGCACTTTCAAGGCGACAAGGCGGTCCATGTGGGTGTCCCGGGCTTTGTACACCACTACCATCCCGCCTTCACCCAGTTTCTCTAGAATTTGATAATGAGCGATGGTCTTGCCGATCATGAGCAGCCTGCTTGAGAACTGTGGAAAGCGATGATGGGGTCATACTACGCTCAGCCAGAGGAGAGGTCAAGTTGGTGTCAACCAACCTCTTAACTTGAACGTAATACGGCGTAACCGGAAACTGAAATAATTGGAATGGACAGGCGTAGGAATTTCCCGCCTAGATTCCCGGGACCAAGGAGCCGAGGTCCGCGAGATCTTTTACAAGACCTGTCGCATTGCTAGGCTCCACTATCCAGAAGTTCCTATATGAGTCCACGAAGGGGACCCTTGATGTTTTCCCCTATGACCTTAAAGCCTTCAAATCTCTAGATCAGCAAGCAAGCCCCGGCGCGAACCCGAGCATGATCTTCTATCAGATAATCGCGAATCCGCTGCATTTAAGGGCAACTCGTTCTCTTTGAAGTTGCGAAGCGTTTGCGTATGGAGCACTAAACAGTAGCAGCGAAGGAGAGAAAAGCCACTTGTGTGATTAAATGGCACTATAGAACTGTTCAATCTGGACAGTGAAACTAGCTTAGATTGATGTTGAGCTTGCGGCCACACCCTTTAACATCTGCAAGACATGAGCCAGGATCGTTCTTTTCCGTTTCAAATCCTCTTTGAAGTCCATTCTTTCCGTATGGACAATCTCTCCCCTAAGGTCTGAAATGCTCTCCTCTAGAACAAGGATCAGTGTTTGTCGTTCTTCTTCAGATAACTCCAGGCTAATCATACACCCACCTCCTGGATCAATCGTTTCCAGCGACTTCATGTGAAAGGCAAAGGGATTGAGTCAAACGAATGTTTTGCATCAAGCAATTATCCCCTGCTGTGGGTATTTGAAAATGGGTACTGACTTTATCGCTTTCAGTTTAAGCGTCTCTGCTTCTGAGGTAGATAGCGGGGTGAAGTTAGCTGCCAATTGCAGAGCCATCCGGAACAGATTTTCATCTCCAGGAGGAATAGCCGCAGTAATGGGATGGGAGAGGGTAAAGCGCAGTCCCAGCATAGCCTCAGAGGGTTCCGAGAGCGGTTCGTACCAGCACTTCGAGAAAGTCTTTGTTGATCCCTCTGGCCAAGGCCGATTTGCCATCGCCTTTAATGCCAGAATCCCCATTTTCTTCTCCTGAGCTTTTGCCAAGACTTGTGGGCCGAAATTCCCGGCATACCAGGTTGCAAAGTTGATTGGAAACAGGATCGTATCAAACTCGAATCGATCCATCAGGGCTAAAGCTGCTTCTACAGAATGCGCTGAAAAGCCAATGAATTGAATTTTCCCGGCTTTCTTCGCTTCCAAAAAAGCCTCCAAGGCGCCACCAGGCTTGAGTATCTGTTCGACTTCCTCGAGTTTAGCGACCGCATGAAGCTGGTACAGGTTAAAATGATCGGTTCGCATCTTCTTTAAGGAACTCTCAAGTTCAGCCGCAGCACCCGCTTTGCTGCGTTGGGTCGTCTTGCAGGCGAGAAAAACATCTTTTCGGTAAGCTTCCAGTGCAGGGCCTAGCCTCTCCTCAGCGTTGCCGTAACTTGGAGCCACGTCAAAGTAGTTGATACCAGCATCAATGGCTTCGCCGACGCGCTTAGATGCTTCCTGAGGAGTGGCATTCATGACAACAATGCCTCCAAATCCAAGGATTGAGAGCTTCTCACCGGTTCGTCCCAACGAACGGCGTTCCAGTTGCCCTGGAATTTTTTCTCTCTCGATCGCTGAAAGTGCTGCCGGAAATGTACTTAACAATGCAGTCAGTGAGGGGACTCCTTTTAAGAAGTTCCGCCTATTCATAATGACCTCCTCTTCAGATTGATGGTCGAAAATGATAAGTCCTCATAAAATGCAGCAATGTACTTGCCATGAAATATTTTGATAAGCCATCATCTCACTCATTGATTATCTTACCAAATTCCACGTAAGCCTGCGCGGTTGGGATTTTGTTCCGATCGGCTTATTTCACCCAGCCACGGGTCTTTAGCCACATTCCCCTTTTGCTATCCTCCATCCCCCCATCATTACGGTAGAATTCCCAGGAGCGGATGAAGGCCAATGAAGATGCAATTCCTTCATCTAGCGCCTTTTTTTGATTTGTAAGGGGGAGGTTGGCAGACTTCTAGGTTTGGTAGGGATCATGCAATTGGGGGGGAAGGCGCTCTAGGCGGAGATTCACTATGAATCCTGCGAGGCCATACCCAAATTAGATACCTAAGCCAGAAAGGTTCATCTGACGTGTTGCAGCGGGAGGAGGAATAAAGGAGGTCAACAATGAAGTTATTGATGGCCATCGTCCCCGTATTCTTCGCGCTGTCCTTGGCGGCATGCGATGCCGGGCCTAAGTCATCAATGGGCTTCCGGTTACCAGACGGCGACATCGAAAAGGGGAAAGCAGCCTTTGTGGAGCTAAAATGCCATCTTTGCCATACGGTGGCAGGAGTTGAACTGCCTCCTCAGGAAGTGGTTCCTCCTGTGATGGTCAATCTGGGAGGACAGGTACGCAATGTAAAGACCTACGGAGAGTTGGTCACCTCGATCATTAATCCTTCTCACCGCTTGGCCAAGGGTTATAAGAAAGAGTTGAT
The DNA here is from genome assembly GCA_963810905.1 of uncultured Acidimicrobiia bacterium. GTDB lineage: Bacteria > Acidobacteriota > Terriglobia > Versatilivoradales > Versatilivoraceae > CAWBAT01. The sequence goes on from CAWEPG010000006.1 coordinate 332,506, forward strand.
TTCCGTTGATGGAAAGTCTCGGATGACGGACTACACCGAAGTCATGACCGTTCGCCAGATGATCAATTTGGTGGCTTTCCTCCAATCTCAATACGAAATAATATTGCCACCAGTGAAGTAAGGCGATTCGTCTCAACTGAACTGAAGGAGGTCCTATGCGGCACAAGCTCTTCATCATTTTGATCGTTATTTTCCTAATCCTCTTGATCCATTGCGGCGGCGGGGCCAAGTCAGGACGAGGGTTTCGCATGCCGGATGGTGATCCGGAAAAGGGTAAGATCGCTTTCACCGATCTCAAATGTCACGAATGCCACACGGTCAAAGGCGTCGAGTTGCCTTCTTCTCCTCGGAGTGCGCAGGAGATGGTCATGCTCGGGGGAGAGACCTACGAGATCCACACCTACGGGGATCTGGTCACTTCGATAATCAATCCCTCACATCGAATCATTCGTGGCTATCCGAAAGAGGCCGTGGAAAAAGACGGGAAATCCAGAATGCTGAATTTTAACAGTACCATGACGGTCCAGCAGATGATTGATCTGGTTGCGTTTCTCCAGTCTCACTACAAATTTGTTCCGCCAGAAGCCATCAATTAGACTGTCAGTGTGGCGATTTTGGAGTTTGCACTACACTCAAAGAGGGGTAACAATTGTTGTTAGTAGGGCGAAGATTTAACGCCTGTGGGACAGACAAGAACCGCAGACGGAAAATTACAGAACGGAATTTCTCAAATCAGATGATGATTTACTCTGAGGAGGTTTATGATGGAAAACAACCATTCGAAACTAATACCGATCACCTCGTTTGTAGCTGGCAGCCTCTTGGGGGCAGGAATTGCTTTACTCCTGGCACCCCAATCCGGAAGGAAGACGAGGCGAGATATTGTCCATCTGGGTAAAATAGCCAAGAATAAAGCCGAGGCCCTTCAGTTGCAGTTGTCTCACGCTTGCGAAGACTGGACGGACAAAGTCATGGAAGAAGTTCAGGAAGGGCTTGGCCGAAGCCGACAATGGACAGAGAAAACCCAGCAAGGGGTGTTCCAAGCGCTGGATTCCGCCAAAGACTTTGTTCAAAAAGAAATTCGGAGCGTGCTGAAGGCTCAAGGATAGTGCCTCATTCAAGCCGATCGGCACGGATTAGATGTCATGGAGGAACATCCAGGTGCTCGCCGAATTTCGACTCACTCCGACGGGGGAGCGATTCATATTTAATCTCAAATCGTCTTCTTTCTCTCTGAGCATGGATGAGAAGGAAGTCTATTCCTTTGATCTTACCGGGAAACTCCTTTCGCTCTGGAACGAAGGCGGCACCTTCATCCGAACACTCGATAATCGGATCATCAAGAAGAAAAAACTGTCGAACCGATATGGAACCTGGAAGAATATTCAGGAGTTGGAGAAGTCGGAGAAACGAGCCGTCATTGAGAGAATTACTGATCAATTCAGGGACGTTCTGGGACGCCTTGAAAAAGGGGAGGTCGAAACCTGGAGTCATGAGGAAAGTCGGCAACAGGCTCTCGGCCAGGTCAAGAGCTGGTTGAAACTTGTTGTGGACTGGGATTATGCACGGTTGGAAGGTGAACGAAAACGATTCCGAACCGTTTACTCTCCTGTCACAATTCTTCCTCCAGACCAATATCTTGCTTTGGTCCTCCAAGCAACGGAAGGTTGTCATTGGAATCATTGCACCTTTTGCCACTTTTATCGCAAAACTTCTTTCCGGATTAAGTCAGAGAGTGAATTCGAGAAACACCTTCACGCCGCAAAGGACTTCTTCGGAGAGTCCATCCGATTGCGTCGATCGATCTTTTTAGGTGATGCCAATGCCTTGGTCCTCCCCCAATCAAAACTACTCAAGGTGATGGACCGAATCAATGAAGCTTTCCCGATGAGTGCTTCCCAATCTGGTGACCGCGAAACTCAAGGGCTCCGCGGGATTTACTCCTTTCTCGATGTCTTCACCGGCGAAAAGAAAACGGAGAAGGATTTTGGCCAATTAAGAGAAAGGAATTTACGGCGTGTCTACGTCGGAGTTGAAACGGGCTGTGATGAGTTACTGCGTTTCTTGAACAAACCCGCTACAGCAAAGCAAACACTGGAGGTCTGTTTGGCGGCCAAAGGAGCTGGTTTGAGTCTGGGAGTCATCATCATGATTGGCATTGGAGGAAGTCGATTTTTGCATCGACACATTGAACAAACTGCAGATCTCGTGAATTTGATGGGACTGGGGGTTGGGGATATACTCTATTTTTCACCTTTTCTCGAATCCACCTCGATGGAATATTCTCTGCGAGCGGCCGAGGCGGGCATTGGCTCATTAACCGAACAAGAGCGCGAATACCAACTGAATGCCATCCGCTGCGCTCTGAAATTCGAAGAGCTGCAAAGACCGAAGGTCTCCTTGTATGATATAAGGGAATTTGTCTATTAAGGGTAAAGGAGGCAACATGTCGTTCTTGAGAAAGCTGTTAGGTACGGATGCAGGAGCTTACATTCAAAGGGCCAGGAAATATGAGCAGATCGGAAAATTCGGAATGGCCCGCTTGGAATGCGAGCGAGCAGCAGAGCTGATTGGGCATCAAGACCCGGCTTCACAAGAAGAACTGAAAACGATCTTGGACCGGATTGCAGCCAAGGAAAAGGAAAACGCAGAGCTCAGCGCACAGGAGGCTCTGAAGTCTGGAGATCTCAAGAAGGCACGATACTATCTGAATGTTGCTATTTCCAAGCTAGAGGAGGGGAGCGCTGCCTACAACGACTTGCTCATTCAGCGAAATTCAATCCCGGAAGACTCCGAAGAAGCTGCGGTTGAAGATGAGTTGCAGTCGTTGCTGAGGTCCGAGCCGGGTGTCAGCTTTGTCGACAGGCAAAGGACCTTGGAGTTCTGGAAATCGGGGTTCCCGCCGTACAAGGAAGATTACTATTTCAACAAGGCGTTGACGTCAGAAGTATTGTGTGCGGAAGCTGAGAAGGTCGCGAAGAATCCAAGCGATGCGGATGCTTGTTTCAATTTTGGGGTTACACTCGCCCAACTCGGATTAATTGACAAAGCCCTTGAGCAACTGCGGCGGTTTGTTGTCCTCAAACCCGATGACAGGGACGGGCATTATTTTTTGGGAAACCTGCTCGCGGATGAAGGCTACGACGATCTGGCGATTCGAGAATTTGAAAAAACGATTGCCCTTGATCCGGCCTTTGGTGAAGCTTATTTCTATTTGGCAAAGCATTACGAGAACCTGGGGGACTTAGAACTAGCCCAGAAGCTCTATGAGCACGTACTCCGCCAGTCGGCGGAGAGCGATCTGATTGAAGAAGCCAGGCAAAGGCTCGAAACGATTGTAAACAAGAAAACCCACCTGAAAGAAGCGCATGTCGGCTGATCGCCGAATGCAACAACGTCACAGACTTTAGGCGGACGAATGTGTATGAAGGTTTATTGGCAGAAGGCCCTATGAAATATTCCTGGAACGGGGAGGCGGGCATGGGAAGGATCAGAAAGATTGGGCTCGCTACAAGGAAATTCGGGGGCGGGTTGCAGAGTCAAGGGTAGAGGGATTGATGAATCGACCGGCCTGGCCCGCCGTCTGGCGGACTCGACCTTAAAAGTAAAAACTTAAAGTTGGGGTAACTGGAGATAAATGCTTGGCAATCACGAGTTCACAGGGCGTTTCAATTGTTTATGACGATCTGGGGCAGGGGGAACCAGCTCTTTTGTTTATGCCCGGGTGGTGTGCCAATCGCACAGTCTTTCAGGATCTGCTCTCCCGCTGCAGCCGTCATCGCCGTATTCTGGCGTTGGATTGGCGGGGGCATGGCCAATCAGGGCCTGCGGGTGGTGAATTTGGGGAAGAACAATTACTTGAGGACGCATTGTCTGTCATGGCAGCCAGTCGCGCGTCGCAGGTTGTCCCTGTGGCCCTGGCGCATGCGGGTTGGGTTGCGCTCAAACTGCGACAGAGGCTGGGGGCGCGAATTTCCAAGCTCGTGCTCCTTGACTGGCTGGTGTTGGAACCCCCGGCTGCGTTTCTTCAAGCCCTGGACGGAATGCAATCTCGCGAAAACTGGAGCCAGACCGTCAACCAGATCTTTGATCTATGGCTCCATGGAGTGGAGAACCCTAAGGTGACCCGATTTGTGCGGGAAGAGATGGGGGCGTATGGCTTCGAAATGTGGTCTCGAGCGGCTCGCGAGATTAAGGCCGCCTATGCCAAAGCCGGAAACCCTTTAAAAGCTCTGCTGGGACTGAGTCCTTCAGTGCCGGTATTACACCTTTATGCACAACCGCAGGATTTAGAATATTTCACGGCCCAACAAATTTTTGCGGAAACTCATCCCTGGTTTTACGTAGAGAAGCTGAAAGCCCAGAGTCATTTTCCAGTTTTTGAAGTGCCCGAAGAGATTTGCACTGCAATTGAGCAGTTTGTGAGGTGATAAGGGCGCTTGGGAGCGCGGGCATTCTGCCCGCTTAATCGATAAACATCCATCATCATTCCCCACTAACTCCTGCCCCCCTGAAGTTTCCCCTTGTGCAAGGGAGCACGACGACAAGAGCCGCCTTGCGGAACTCATCCCCCCTGGACCAGATAATGAATCTTCGGCTCCGCTCGCCCCAACGAGGGAGAGGGGGACTGCACAACTGTGGAGGGTGAAGTCTGTCGCAAGGCGGACTCCGCCTAAGAACACGGCCTTCCTGGCAGGGGTGCTGCAACCAACGTTCAGGCTGCCCGACTTAACAATTGTCGTTCTTAGAACACATCAAAACTGATAGGTGAGTTTGCCCGTTACGGTTGAAGGCAGTCCTATGGTGGTTTCTGAGAAAAGTCCGCTGAAATTGATGAGATAAAATCGATTGGCAACGTTGATCCAGTCGACTTGCACGGTAATCCGCTGACGTTCGTTCCTCCACACATATGATCCAGCCGACAGATCCCATAAATGGCGAGGCTTGACTCTCCCACGATCCAGGTTCACTTGTTCCAGGATCCTCGGATCGACCGTTGTTCCGCCCCCGGATCGCTCGTCTAGTTCCACGGGCAGTCCACTTTCATAGGTATGGCCTGCTGCCAGCCACCAGCGACTGGACGGACGCTGAAATTGGATCTGGCTATGGACCGTATTTCTCTGGTCCTGACTGATGGGGAATCGCAACCCCGGTAGGATCAGCTCCGAAGCGCTATCTCCGAGAAAAAGTCCGCCGGTCACTGGAGAGAGAGCAAAACCCTGCAGATATGAATAACTGACGAATCCCGAAAATCCTTGCCAGTTCTGCAACTCCAGCCGGGCCTCGGCTCCCTTAATCCGCGCCCCAAAGAGTGAAACAGGAAAATTGATTCCGGTATTGAAGAAGACGTCATCATCTGCAAAATTCCCAATTTTCCGGCGGAAATACTCAATATCCAATCGGACCCGTTTTCCCAGCGCTTGCGAGATACCTGCTTCGTAGAAATCTGCCCGGCTAGTCGGCACAGCCAATCCTCCTGGCTGGTCGAGCGCTCGCAGCGGGCTCAGATTCTGGGCTTGCAGGGACGAAGACAGCAGTAAGTTTTCTAAGCTGGGGGTCTGGAAGGCTCGATCATAGGAAAAATGGAACCGGGTTTGGGTCTTGGGTATGAAATAAGCTGCCCCGATTCTAGGACTCCAGGCTGAATCATGGATCAAGAAGCGGTAGTTGTCATAACGGATGCCCAGATTGAAAGACCAGCTTTTCCAATTAAAATGATCTTGAAAATAACCTGACGATTCCAGGCTGGAATGTCTGTCAAAAAACTGGAATGGCACACCCCTAAAAATTTGCGAAACGGGGGAAGGAGTCGAAGTGTCTGCAAGGGACCCGCTCTCAAAAAACTCAGGATCTGTGACGGTGAAATTAAAAAGTTCTTTGACGGGAGTGAGCAGCACATCCCCCCCCGCTTTCAGTTGATGATTGTGAAGGATCCAGCTATAGGAACCCATGGCTCCGTAGGATTGAAATTCCCGGTGCTGCTGGCTGATTACTGGAGTTGAGAAGGCATTGCTGCTTAATTCCGAAGAGACATTGCGGGCGTAGGCCACCACGTTGCTCATCGCGTGGGCCGACTGATAATGATCCCAGGCGACACTGAAACTCATGTCCCGGTTCGTCCGGGTTTGATCTTGACCAGCTTGTTCCTGAAAAACTTCATTCGGGACTTCCAAACCAGTTCCGTTTGCCCAGGTGAAGAAATGGAGGGCATCGGACAGTTGAGGAAAGTAATCTAGTCGCAGAGATCCGGCTGCCGAGTTGCCCTGATTGTGCAGGTTCTCAATGATTGGGGGGTCGAGATAGCGCGCGCTGTGAGAACCGCTGACGGCCGCCGAATAACCCCACTGCTCTTTCTTGTCGCCGAAAATGAGTCCGCCACCCAGCAGGTCGTGGCTTCCACCGAAGACGCCTATGGAGCCGCGTGTCAGATCATTTCCGGGACGGGATGCGACATTGATGACCCCTCCCAGTTTACGACCGTATTCGGCGGGTATTCCACCCGTCATGACCTCAAAAGATTCTGTGGAGTCCAGTAACGGGCCGGAAGCAAAGGCAGGAGAACGATTGTCTAACACCGGGATTCCATCCAGCACGTATTGCGTCTGGTATTCTGAACCTCGAGGATGCAGAACTCCGTTATTCTCAAGAACCCATCCCGGCATGGACGCCACCATGTTGATCGCATCCCGGTTCGGCAGACTCGCGAATCGGCGCTGGATCTGTTCTTCCCCACGATAGAGGCTACTGTTGGTTTTCTGCGGATCCAACAATGGCGGCAGATCTGAAATAGTTAAGTTCTGCATCAGCGGGTGAATCTTCAGCTCAAATCGGAATTCCTTGGAAACCTCACTCGTGATGGAAATCGACTCCCGGACCGATTCGAAGCGGGGATCTTCGATTGCCACCAAATATGCGCCGAAGGGAAGGCCGCGGAAAAAAACTTCGCCGGAATCATTCGAAACGCTTTTCTGCTGGATGTGAGTTTCTCCGCTCTGCAGCAGGACCTCAACTCCTGAAACGGCGTTACCGCTCTCATCCGCTAGATAGACCACCAATCGTCCCAGTTTTGCTTGTGCCAATAGATTGCTGGAGTCCCCGAGACCAGGACAAAAGACGAATAGTGCCAAGAGAAGAGCCGGGGTAGCTTTTCGTCGCTGTGTGGAGATATCCGTGGGGCTAATCGACATTGGACAAGGATAAACTGAACAATCGGGATGAGCAAGATGGATCCGTCCCGCATGCCCTGAGAACGCAGGCGTTCCGCCCGCATGAGTCGAGCCCGCTCGCGGAACGTTTGTCAGGCGTCTCGCCGAAACAGTTCTCATCTCAGCGCGTTACAGGTTAGAACCTCACTTGCACGTCTGGTCGGTCGGAAAGATGAACCGTATCCACAAACCGCACCGTCCGGTGGGCCAAGTTCATCAAAAGCGAGTGCGTTCGCACTCCAACACCAAAGAAACGCACTCCTTTGAGTAGGGTTCCATCCGTGACCCCGCTGGCCGCGAAAATAATGTTTTTGGCCGACGCCAGATCCGTCGTCGAGTAAATCTTCTTGAGATCTCGAATTCCCATCTGGGTCATGCGTTCGGCTTGATTTTCATCTTTGATCACCAGACGCCCTTGAATTTCGCCGTTCAGGCAGCGGAGTGCCGCCGCCGTCAGCACTCCTTCCGGTGCTCCACCGCTTCCCATGACGGCGTGAACACCTGTGCCGCGCATGGCCACGCTGATTCCAGCCGAGAGATCACCATCGGGAATGAGGCGAATTCGTGCTCCGGCTGCGCGAATCTCGGCAATCAGCTGTGCATGTCGAGGCCTGTCCAAAATGACGATTACTAGATTTTCAATATCCCGGTCCAACCTTTTGGCAATGGCGCGTAGGTTGTCTTTCACGGGGGCATTCAGATCGATTGCCCCTTTACAGGAAGGCCCCACGATGATTTTTTCCATGTAGCAATCCGGCGCATGCAACAAACCTCCCTTCTCTGAGCAAGCCAAAACTGTTATTGCTCCCGCGGTGCCCATGGCGCATAGATTGGTGCCTTCCAGAGGATCGACAGCGATGTCCACTTCGTGATATTGAGCCTGTTCGGGACCGCTCCTCCCAACTTTTTCTCCAATGTAGAGCATCGGAGCCTCGTCACGTTCGCCCTCGCCGATGACGATAGTCCCATTCATGGGAATGGTGTCCATCACTTGACGCATGGCTTCAACAGCTGCATGGTCCGAAACTTTGCGCTCTCCAAATCCCATTGTCCTTGCCGAAGCGATAGCTGCTTCTTCGACGACTTTGAGGAATTCACGAGAAAGATCTTGTTCCATTGAGGCCTCCAATTGAGGCATGATTTTTCAGGATTATAATCCATTCAAGGAGAAAATCCTTGTGAAGAGAAAGAATCTATTCCTTCCTGCCATTCTTTTTTTATTGGCGTGCGGGGAGAACAACCAGAACAGGCTTCAAGAAAAGAAACCGGAAGAAAAGACCGTCTCAACATTTGTCTCTTTTTCTGTGAAATCGAGAGAGGAGCTGAAGAATTTTCACGTCGTTCTAAAGACCTCGCTGGGGGACATTGAACTGGAGTTTTTCCCGGATGTCGCCCCCGTGCATGTGCGAACGTTTCTTCAGCTCAGTCAGCTTGGTTTTTACGACCACACGGCCTGGCATCGAGTGGTTCGGAACTTTGTGATTCAAGGGGGAGACCTGGGGACTCGCCGCCCACCTCTTCAAATACAGGAGTATGAATCTGCCGTGCATCCAATTCAGCCAGAATTCAGCCGCTTGAAACATGTGGCTGGGACCCTTTCCATGGCGCACGGCGATAAGCCGGGAAGTGCTTTGACCTCTTTTTTCATCTGCCTGGCGTTGCAGCCTAAACTCGACAACCAATATACGATCTTCGGAAAAGTCTATTCCGGGATGGAGACAGTGAACAAGATTGCCTCAGTGCCAATAGGGAAGAACAGTCAACCCAGAGAGCGCATCGAATTAATTCAGGCTCAGATCCTTGAAGTTGGAGGCCGCTGAGAATTTATATACGACTCAATAGGCAAGTTGCTCAATATCGAAACGGAAAAAGAGAGCCGCTGATATGCGCGAATCAAAGCGGATGAGCTGGGAATTATGTCTGTGGGAACCCACCATTGCAGGCCGCCGACTATTGCACCTTCATGACGGAATTAAATCTGAACAAGTCCAAAATAGCTGATAGCCAATCATAATTCTGTTGGAACTCGATCAAACCGTCTACGCGCTCGATACCACCACCATCGATCTGTGTCTGTCGTTGTTACTTTGGGCTCGATTACGGCGCTACAAAGCCGCCGTCAAACTGCATACGTTGCTGGATCTGCGCGGCAGCATTCCGACCGTGGTCTGCGACCGGCGGACAGATTCACGAGGTCAACATTCTCGATCAGTTGATCTGGGAAGCCGGCGCCATTTACTTGATGGATCGCGGCTACCTGGATTTCCGGCGACTCTATCATCTGCATCAGTCCGGCGCCTTCTTCGTTACCCGAGCCAGGAAGCGCTTCGATTGCCAGCGGATTGGCTCCCAGCCCGTCGACAAAGCCACCGGCTTGCAATGCGATCAGATTGTCGGTCTCAACAACCCCGTTCCCAAACGAGGCTACCCCGAGCGCCTTCGCCGGATTCGTTATGTCGATGCCCTCACTCAAAAGCGCCTCGTGTTCCTGACCAACAACTTCCTGCTCCCGAAATACTAAATGGGAAATGAACGTTGGCATCTCTGAAGTTGGAAGGTGCTTCTCGTGATCTATCCCTGTGATGAAAAACGCCTCAGGGTCTCCACCACTTTTCGATTTCTTCCAGCGTCTTTCCTTTTGTTTCCGGGAGAGATCTCCAAATAAATAGGAAAGTGAAAGCGCAAAGTAAGGCATAGAGCCAGAAGGTGCCGGAAGGTGTGAGGGCATTCATCAAAGACAGGAATGACAAGGTGACCAACAAACAGGCCGCCCATAAGAAGACCGTGGCGATGGCCATGGCTCTGCCGCGAACGCTGGTGGGAAACAACTCAGAAATAATAACCCACACGCCAGGGCCCATCCCCACTGAAAAAAATGCCACGTAAGAGAAAATCATCAACAGGATCAAGAGCTGGGGAGGAGAAGCCTGATGGAAAGCCATTCCCAGTCCAATCAAAGATAGGGCCATGCCTCCAGAAGCTGTCAGCAGCAAGGGTTTTCGTCCTACCTTGTCGATGATCCATAGCGCAATCAGGGTCGCCGCAAAACTGATCAGCCCTACGACGACGTTAGCGCGCAAAGCATCAGAGGCGGAAGAAGCATTCTTTCGAGTCAAGATGATGGAGCTGTAATAGAGAATCGTATTGATCCCGGTAACCTGCTGGAGAATGGCCAGGCCAATGGCAATCCACATCGGCCGCCTTAGGCCTGGCTGGAAGAGTTGAATAACCGAGCCTTCTTCCTGGGCGATCGCTTCTCTAATCTCTTTCAATTCTTGTTGAGCGTGCTTCTTTCCACCGACTTGCGAAAGGATCTTTCCGGCCGTCTCAAATTGTCCTTGCTTGACCAGCCAGCGCGGACTTTCCGGCATGAGCAAAATCCCCAACGCGAAGAGCAGCGAGGGGATTCCCGCCACTCCAAACATCCAACGCCAACTGGAAGCACCAGTACTGGAAAGCAGCCAACTCACAAAATAAGAACAGGTAATCCCGGTGATAATTGCCATTTGATTTAACGAAACCAGCCGTCCACGAATCTCTGCCGGCGCGATTTCGGCGATATACAGGGGAGAGAGCATGGAAGCCACGCCAATGGCGAGACCTCCAACAAAGCGTGCGGCAATGAATTGAGCCAGGTTGCTGGGAATGGCAGCTCCAACCGCCGAGAGAAAGAAAAGTCCTGCCGCCAGAAACAGAATCCTCTTTCGGCCATAGCGATCGCTCAGCGAGCCGGCGAAACTGACGCCGATGACACATCCGAGCAACAGGCTGCTGGCAGCGATTTCGATCTGCACGTCGGTCAGCTGAAAGGTTTCCCTCAAAAATGGCAATGCGCCGTTAATCACGGCCGTATCAAAACCAAACAGAAACCCTCCTACAGCAGCCACGATAGAGACCAGATAGACGAAAAGGGCACTGCCTTCTTGTGAGTTTCTTCCTGTTTGATGAAGGGCTGTCTTAAAGGGTGGGGTCATTTTTCCTCGCTTGGAGTTGCAGTGTGTGGTTGATCGGCTTCAATCCTCTCAAAACGATCATGACAAAGATGTTCGAAAGCTGACGAGACGTAATCCGCCTCAAGACCAGAACAGCCTGGGTAGGAAATAACGATGCGATGAAAAACTAACTCTTTTTGGAGGAAGAAGAAAGGGAGAAAGGTTCAAACATTGAAGGCATCCCTTGAATCCCTGCATCCATTTTGCTAGGGTACAGGCGAGATACTCAGAAGAATCAGACTTGAGATTCGCTTTAAGTGAGGAGATCCCAGATGACGCCAGGCCTTGAACCGAGGAAACGTTTCTCATTGTTCTGCCTGGTCGGACTATTGATGCTCCTCCTGTATGGGGTGTATCTCATTGTCTTGCCTTTTTCAAAACCGATCCTGTGGGCGATCCTACTGACGCTGTCCTTCCAGCCGGTGTTCCGGCTGATTCAGACTCGGATCCGTAATCCCAGCGGATCGGCCCTACTGACCATTTTATTGATGGTCTTGGTGGTATTGGGCCCTTTGGCTTATGTGGGAATCAAAGGAGCGAGTGAAGGGCGCGAACTTTACTACCAGCTTGAAGCACAAAGCCAGCAAGAAGGGGGGTGGACCAATTATTATAACCACCTGGTAGAGGAACCCCTGGAGTGGGTGGCGCAAAAGACGGGTGTTGCCACACCGGACCTTCGGGTCATGCTCCTTTCCAGGGTGAAGGCAATGAGCACGGCTTCCTTGTCCTGGGCGAGCTCACTGTTCAGCAATATTGCAACCACTATCGGTACAGTGCTCCTGGTCCTTTTTATCATGTTCTTCCTATTCAGGAGCGGAAGTGATTTCCACCGTTTGCTCTTAACCTATGTTCCGCTGGAACACGATCGGACGAATGAGTTGTTAAAGCTTATGGCCAGTGCGATTGTCGCCAATTTGTACGGCATGGTAGCAGTCGCCGGTTTGCAAGGAATATTGGTGGGAGTTGGTTTTGCTATCGCCCGGCTTCCGTCGCCGGTAATCTGGGGGGCGATGGCCTCATTTGCCTCCTTGATTCCTCTCGTGGGCACCGCCCTGGTGTGGGTGCCGGGTGTGATTGTTCTAGTGACTGCTGGGTCTTACGGAAAAGCCGTGTTTCTTTTGTTATGGAGCGCCGTTTTGGTAGGAATGGTCGATAACATTATCCGCCCTCTACTACTCAAGAAAGGGGTGGAGCTCAATACGCTTATGATCTTTTTCGCACTCATGGGAGGCGTGCAGGCCTTTGGTGTGCTTGGTCTTTTTGCCGGGCCTGTGATCTTTTCCGTGACGCAGGCAGTATTTAGAATACTCTACGAAGAGAAACAGGAATGGGAACGGCAACTGTCAGCGGTTCCTGAGCATGCGGGGGAGCGAACGGCTGCTCCGGATGCGGCGGTAGGGGAATAGATGCGCTGATCCTTCTATCTTCGGCGCCCCCTGGCCCCAGTGCGGTAGAGGGGTTGGGAGTGAGCATGAACGAACGGCGGTCCCAGAGCTGCCGTTACAGTGGATGCAGAGCTTTGGAGGGCGAGCACTGCGAAGTCGCGAAGGCCCGATGCGTGATCCGGAACTCTGCGGAATTCGAGCCTTCCAGGCTAGCTAAACAGCTGATCGCTTAATGCGCGAAGGGTCAAACAAAAACGCCGCAGACCGGGTTCTCCGAGCTGCGGCGTTTGACTTTCTAACCTGAGCGATCGGTCATTACTTGACCGATTTGTGCGGATCGATGACAAACTTCTTGGCCGCGCCTTTGTCGAAATCCTTATAGCCCTGCGGCGCCTCATCCAGCGAAATGACCGTCACGTTCACCGCCTTGGCGATCTGAATCTTGTCGTAGAGAATCGCCGTCATCAACGCCCGGTTGTACTTCATCACCGGACATTGTCCCGTCGTGAAGAAGTGCGACTTCGCCCAGCCTAACCCGATCCGGATGCTCAGCCGTCCCACTTTGGCGTTCTCATCCACCCCACCCGGATCCCCCGTCACATACAACCCCGGGATGCCCAGCGCACCGCCCGCCCGCGTAATCTCCATCAACGAGTTTAACACCGTCGCCGGCGCTTCCTTCCCCGAGTCCGTTCCATGTCCCCGCGCTTCAAACCCCACGCAGTCCACCGCACAATCCACTTCCGGGACCCCCACAATCTGTTCAATCTGCTCGGCAATCGTCGCCTTCTTCGACACATCCACCACTTCACACCCGAAACTCTTCGCCTGCGCCAGCCGCTCCGGGATCAAGTCCCCCACAATCACACACGCCGCTCCCAGTAACTGCGCCGACGCCGCACTGGCCAACCCCACCGGCCCCGCCCCGGCGATATACACCACCGACCCCGGCCCGGTCCCCGCACTCACCGCTCCGTGATACCCCGTCGGAAAGATGTCCGACAAACACGTCAAATCCCGGATCTTCGTCATCGCCCGCGCCTTGTCGGGAAACTTCAACAGGTTGAAGTCCGCATACGGCACCATCACATACTCCGCCTGCCCCCCAATCCATCCTCCCATGTCCACATACCCGTAGGCTGCTCCCGGTCGCGCCGGATTCACATTCAAACACACCCCCGTCGCCCGTTCCTTACAGTTGCGACACCGCCCGCAGGCAATGTTAAACGGCACCGACACCAGGTCCCCTACCTTGATAAACTCCACATCCCGCCCCGCTTCAATCACTTCTCCCGTAATCTCGTGCCCTAACACCAGCCCCATCGGCGCCGTCGTCCGCCCCCGCACCATGTGCTGGTCGCTGCCGCAGATGTTGGTCGCCACAATCTTTAAGATCACCCCGTGTTCACACTTCCGATTCCCGATCGCCAGCTTCGGGTAGTCGATGCTTTGCACCTCCACTACCCCAGGCTTGATGTACGCTACTCCACGATTGCTTGCCATCGTCTATTCTCCTTGATTAATCTAGTTTTGAAATACGGTAAGAATGAAAATACCGTGAGGTCTAACTGAAAAGGCCTAAAACGGGATTCCCCTTGACGAGCTCCCTGGGTTGATTCAAATCGTTCAATACTTCCATGTCCGGATGGATGCCTAAGGAATAATAAATCGTGGCTACTAGGTCCGTGGGATGGACAGGGTTTTCTGACGGAGACGATCCGGTTGCGTCAGATTTCCCGTAGATTTCACCCCGTTTCACTCCTGCGCCGGCGATCACTGCCGTATAACAGTAGGGCCAATGATCGCGCCCGTCCGGAGAATTGACGTTTCCGGAGGTGCTGACACCCAGGCGAGGCGAGCGGCCAAATTCGCCTACAGCGATCAAAAGAGTATCACTGAACAAGCCCCGCTGATCGAGGTCTTCAATCAGAGCCGACAACCCTCTGTCAAGAATGGGGCAGTGTAAGTTCTTGAGGGGGCCAAAGTTTGCGAAATGGGTGTCCCAGGAATCGACTTCAGGATTGCCGTTAGCGACGGCAGGCCAATTCAGTTGAACAAAACGTGTTCCCGCTTCCACGAGACGTCGGGTCAGTAAAGCTCCCTGACCAAAAGTAGTTCTGCCATAGCGGTCTCGGACCTTGGCCGGTTCCTTCTCCAGATCAAACGCATTCCGAGCTTTTCCTGAAAGCACCAGATCATAGGCTTTCTCATAATACTGATTCAAAGCAAATGAGCTGACGGCTTTTTCCAAGTCCGGCATGGAATCATTGATTCCTTTAAGCAATTCAAAACGTGCTTGAAGGCGGTCCGGAGGGACATCGCTCCGGAGGGTCAAGTCATCGAGTTTGATTGATTTGTTTGGATCCTGGTACAAACGATACGGGTCATAAGCCTTTCCGAGGAAACCCGCCGCGCCTCCTTTTCCAATGACATTACTTTCCTGCAACGGGCGTGGCATTTCAACGAAGGGGAGCGTGGCATCCTTGGGGGGTTTCATCTTTGAAATCTGGCAACCCATGTGCGGGAAGTCCCGTGGAGAAGGAGGTTCCAATTGTCCCGATGGAGAAACTTTGTCGGGAGGGTAGCCGGTCATCATTTGGTAGATGGCGGCCGTGTGGTTAAACAGACCGGATGGCGTATAGCTCATGGAACGGATCAAAGTGATCTTGTCCATCTGCTCTGCCAGCATGGGCATGATCTCACTGACATAGATCCCCGGAGCCTTAGTCTTAATGGGCTTAAAATCGCCGCGAATATTGGAGGGTGCGTCTGGCTTGGGGTCCCAGATGTCCAAATGGCTGGGGCCGCCCTGCAGGAAAACCAGGATCACCGATTTGGCGTTACCAAATGGTTTGCCGAGGGGGGCGCTCGCTGCTTCTGCTGCCAGCGCTTTCAAAGAGAAAAATTGAGGCAGGCTCAGGCCGACGAGCGTCGCACCCCCAACCTGCAAGAATTGGCGGCGAGAAACTCCATCGCAATTACTGCCTTTGGCTCCAGGAATCGTTAACATTTTAACCTCCAGATGGCTTCGAGATTAATTTTCATTGCTGCTCATTCGCGGTGGTCAGCTTGTCTACCGATTAAATAAAAACGCATTGCTGTTGAGCAACGCCCACATCAAATCCTGGGACTTTTCAGCTCGATTCTGACTGCTGGTTAGATAATGCAGCCCCATCTCCAGTTCTTTCGGTTCCGGAGGACGGCTGTACGTCGCTAAATAAAGTTCCTCTACGATCTTGCCGTTCGGAGCTCCCTCTATGACCAGTTTGGCGATGCGGCCTTCCGAGCTAGCGATTGCTTCAGCCACAAAAGGACCATTGATGAGATTGAGCGCTTGAGTGAGACTGACGTCGCTGCGTCGCTCGCACTCGCAAGCTGAATCCCGCTGCGGTCTGCCGAAAAGATCCAGAAACCCTCCCATTCCCACAGTCGCATCTGGAAACTGTGCGGCGCGGAAGCCTTTTGGAACTTCTTTGAATTTCAAAGTGTTGCCTGTTGCCACACTAATCGCATCAAAGAGTGTTTCGGCAGGGAGCCGTCTCGGTAAAGCATGGGAGAAGTTGATTTCATCTTCTCGATTCCATTCGTTTGGTTCGAAGCTCAACTGATAGGTTCGGGAGTTCACGATGGTTCGGATCAGATACCGCAAATCAAATTGATGGTCTGCGAAGTCTTTTGTCAAGGCGGCCAGTAAGGGTTCGTTGCTGGGAGGGTTGCTGGCCCGGATGTCATCTACCGGTTCGATGATGCCGCGGCCAAAGAAATAACTCCATACACGATTCGCCGCCGCCCTGGCAAAGTAGGGATTGTTCTTGGATGTTAACCAGCGGACCAGAACCTCCCGACGGTCGCTGTCCTGCGGGGACTCCGTTGAACTTCCAAAAAGCACTTTCGGTTTGATGATCCTTCCATCCTTGGGGTGTTTGGTCTGACCTTCTTCCCTTTTGACGTAGACAATTTCTTCCTGGCTGTCGAGTCCTTCCTTAACCCCGATGGAAGCAAAGAACGCCGTCATCTCGTAGTACTGATTCTGGGTCCATTGTTCGAAGGGATGGTCGTGGCATTGCGCGCAGACCATGCGTACTCCCAAGAATAATTGGGTCGTTGTCTCCATGGCCACTTTGGGGTCTTTGCCCACTCGGAAGAAATTGGCAGCCGGGTTTTCGTAAGTGCTTCCTCGGGCTGTCAGCATCTCTCTTACCCACAGGTCATAGGGCTTGTTTTGAGCCAGAGATGTCTTGATCCACTGCTGATAAAGCCATACCCCTTTGTCTCCCACAAACTTGCGATTGTTTTGGAATAGGTCCCCCCATTTCACGGCCCAATGTTCAACGTATTCGGGCCGCGCCATCAACCGATCGATCAACTGGGCACGTTTAATGCGGCTTTCAGCTGGATCGTTCAGAAATGCCCGCACTTCTTCTGGAGTGGGTGGCAGGCCGATCAGGTCCAGATAGATACGTCGTATGAATTCGCTATCCGCGGTGAGCTTGGAGGGAAGAATTCGAAGCTTTCTGAGCTTGGCATCCTCAAACCGATCGATGTAATTGTTTTGGGGCAACTGGACCCATTGGAAACCGGGACGGTCATCGAGAACCGTGATGCTGATCGTTTCAAACCTTCCCCCGTAACGAACCAGCAGAGCTGATTCTCCTTTGCGCAGGCTGCTGACCTGTCCATCCTGACTGACTTCGGCAATCGTCGGAGTATTGCTTGAGAAGTTAGCCTCCCGTGTGACGTCACGCTCGGTGCCATCTCGATAATGAGCGAGGACGGACACTTGCTGGCCCATCCCTGGCTTGCTGAGTAGAATCTCTCTCGGAAGAACTTCCAATTTGTCCACCTTCGACGATTCCAGATTCCCGAAAGGAGTTCCACTGGAGATCCATTGCACAATCGTTTGGTAGTATCGTGAATCGGGCTCGATTCGTAGGTTCCCGCCATGCGGAACCTGCATGGTCGGCTTGGCGATCATCAGGCTGTGAGCAGGGTCGACACGGTTCACGCGCCGGCCCGACACATCATGAACCAGCATCTCAAAATCAAATTCCGGATCATAACCCCGTAAGGAAAGCTTGAATCCGTTTTTCCCTTTGGCGGCCCCATGACAGGGACCCGAAGTGCATCCAACCTTGTTCACGATAGGAGCAACATCCCGGACAAAGTCAATGGGACGTGATTGTGCCAGTGATTGGATGCTCACCGGGACCTCAGCTTCCAATCCGCTGGCTTCTATCTTGAGCTTCGTCTCACCTTCCTTAACCGGAGAAATGTACCCCTGTGCGTCAATAACCAGCTTGTCATCCTGCAAAGCAAACTTGGCTACCTTGGTCAGGTCCTCGGTGCTACCGTCGGCCCTTTTGCCGGTAACCAAGAGATGATAAGAATCACGACGGTCGTTAAAAACCAAACGGGGTGGCACGACTTCCAGTGAGATAAGTTTGCCGGGAGCTGCCGTCTGGTTTGAAGCAACAGGCGGGACAGTCGGTTTCGTGGCAAGCGGGTGGGGAGTTGTCTTATCGGCTGAAAACGAATCTCCCCTGAAACAAAGGACTGCAACGATCAGTACAAGAAACAGAGACCATAAATTTGTTTTTCTGCTGGAAACCATAGTCCTCACCCCAAATTTTTCGCTTCAATAGTCTGTTTTGTGGCTAGCCCCGTGGGGCAGGCCGGGGTCAACGTCCCCGGCTACAGCAATTACAAATCACTTCTCGGCTTGTTGGAGGCTCTCTTTACTTGCCGAAATAACCAGCCGGGCCTTTTGTTCCGGCACGCTATATTCCTGTTTGTCTCTTCGTTCCGGAATGGTTGCTGAAGAGAGAATTCGAATGGGAAAGTCTCCTGGGGCAACTTCCGGATTAGCCTGGAATACCAGAGAAAAGTCGGTCTGATCAGGTTTTAGGATGACGTCCGGACAAGTCAAATGATCGGGAAGATCATCCGCCCGGACCTTGATGATTCCGGTAAACCCGGGTTCGCGCTCCACTTTGCCCACCAACTCGAACTTTCCGCCAGTCTTGATCTCCACTGTCTCCGAGACGAGTTTTAGAACATATCCAGGTACAATCTCAACGGTGATTGCGGGGGACGTCACAACCCGCTCCAATTTCCCTCCTGTCATCTTGGACCCATCGAATATGAAGTCAAAGGTAACGAGAGGAGTGGCGAAGGTCGTGGCTAGAGTGAAGCCGCCTTCCTCGTCAAAGTCGGGACGGTCTGTTCTTCGTTGAACCCTGAGGTCTTTGATGGATGCAAATCCCCGAGCATCGGGGCGAACGATCTCTGTGGAGCCCGTTGGCTTAGCGAGTTTCCAGGTTAAGAGAAAATCTGTTCCTTGAATAATGCGGACATGATGAGTAGAAAGGTCAAGCCGCAAGGGTAGAGGCTTTGTCGTTGCCGCCGGCAGTTGGGTGCTTAGCCAGGGTGCCTTGACGGTCTTTTGTTTGTTTCCCTGGACAACATTCAAAATGCCCGGCCCGGCGACAAGTTTGCGGATGGGAGTCGGGGACGAAACAGCGTCTGCATAAATGGTCAATGGAAAAGAGCGAATTTTCGCCTCAGGTTGGGCGGAGAGAGTAAAGACTCCGGGAATCTGGGACCGCCGGTCCTCAGGGGGATTCATTTCGGCCGGAATGTTTCCACCCTCGAAAATAATTTCGGGTGGAAGATCGGGAATGCTCAGGCGGATGGGTCCATCATAGCCCCGGCGATTGACCATGACGTCCACAGCCACCGAACCGTTTTGGGGAATATTCACATATGGAGTGTTGAGCTCGATGGCAAAATCGGGAGCCTGTTCATACCCGACCAATCGGTAGGAGTAATCTGCTCCGCCCCGTCCAATCAAGTCCTCCACGGCAACAATAATTTCCGACACGTTCTCTGGCACTTGAAATATGAGACGTGGATCGACCTCATTGCGGCTTCCTTCAAAATTGAAAGGATTTCTTCCGTCCTCTTTGCCCAGTTCGGCGATATCCAGACGTTTGTTGGTTGCGGCATCAAAAATAGAAAGGACGCCCAGCAATTTCGAAGTCTGGAGTGAGGCTGCTTCCATCTCGAGAATCCAGTGCTGGCCGGGAGAAACCTTGAGACGATAACGGTCTATTTCTCCGGGTTGGCTAATTCGGCCATTGACCACGGTGGACACGGGAAGAGTCGGCAAACTACCGATGTTTGCCGTTTTTTCCTTCTCGGGCGAGGGGGTCTTTCCTTGGCTGGCGGAGGCATTCGCGGACTCCAAAGTTTCCGGCAAGCCGCCAATGCGGAAGAGGAACGGAAGACTGTCGCTCCCCGGAAGCCCGACCGGAATGAATGCTTTCGTCGGATCCTGCTGGAGATCCGGCTTCACCGTGACAGGCTTGGCAAGATTCCCTCCAAACAGTGTCACGTCGACAGAACCCCCTCGTTGCCAACCCAACGGAAACACCCCCTCTGCAAAAGGGTAAGAACCGATTTTCAGACGATAGAAGTTTTGTTCCTGGTCGCTATACTTAACGTCATGGACGACGATGAAATACTCGCCCGATTTCTGGAATGTGATTTCTTGCCGCGCATCGACTCCGATCCCGGGGCTGTCGTTTACTGACACGATTGGCGCGCCCGTAGCATCCAGAATATCGAACGCCGGATCAATCGCGGAGCCGCCTCGCCTAGCTTCCACCTCAAAGACCCACTTCTCACCGGCCTTGGCGCTAAAGCGATAGTAGTCCTGGTCCGGGCCTTCGAGCGTGCCATTGACTGTTATTGGCAGGGTCAACCTTTGGGCCCGCGCCACGGAATCATTGTTGGTTTTGTCTGTGGGCTGCTTCAGAAGGGATTCCTCTTCGGCAGTCTCGGGTAAAGTACCAATACTGAAGAGCAGAATA
This sequence comes from uncultured Acidimicrobiia bacterium, assembly GCA_963810905.1. Classification (GTDB taxonomy): domain Bacteria; phylum Acidobacteriota; class Terriglobia; order Versatilivoradales; family Versatilivoraceae; genus CAWBAT01. Next base: position 352,959 of record CAWEPG010000006.1, read on the forward strand.
TTGGAAAGGCCCCGGTCTGTCCGGATGCGGATGGGGTAGAGGCCTACCATTGCGTCTGGCTTCAACTGCACCAGGAAATAGAGCTGGGAATCAGATTCAGGAACATCGGTGGGGGAGGATAAGCGCGATAAGAGAACCCGGCAAAGTGGTAATGAGCTCAGCGCCGCTCGTTAATTGTTCTCCAACGAGTGTGAGCGTGAAGGCTTTGCCTTGCTGCCCACCGCGCGGCTCCATGGATTTTAAGACTGGCCCCGCCGCTTGAACGGATAAGAGAGGGAAATTCAAAAGTAAACTCGACAGCAGAAATAGCCGCGAATTCACGCGAATAAACGCAAATATTCTAAAAGTCTTGAACAATTCGTTTCCACTCCACTTTTGGGTACTGAAAGTTAACCAGCAATGCAATATGATGGCCTGTGGCCTTTAAGTAATTTAAAGTCTGTGCAAAATGCTCATTACTCAGCGTATCCACACATTTGAGTTCGACAATTAATTTGTCTTCCACCAACAGATCGGCATAGTAGTCCCCAACGTTTTTCCCCTTATAACAAATCTGGATGGGGGCCTGAGCTTCTACGTTGATTCCGCGGCTGTTCAGTTCAGTTTTCAATGCCCTCTCATAAACTTTCTCTAGGAAGCCCGAGCCAAGCGTATTAGCAACTTCATAGACAGCCCCGACGACTTTTTCAAATAGCTGATTTATCGATTCGCGTTCATTCGCGTCCATTTGCGGCTATTCATTCTGGTCCCTATTTCATGGAGATCGCGGGTTTTTCCAAGGGGACAGGAATAAATGTCGTGATCAATTTTCCAGTTTCGGGGTCATAGATCCGAACTTTGCCATCAAAACCGGCGGCTGCGAGGCGATCCCCTTTCGGATTAAAGGATAACGTATATATTTCGCCTTCAAAGCCGGTTAAGTTCGCCGTTTTCTGGCCGTCCTCTGTGCTATAGATCGCGATCTCATTCGCAGCCCCTCCTACAGCAATCTTCTGACCATCCGGCTTGAATGCCGCAGTAACAATTTTTCCCGGCTGTTTCTCAAATTGTCGGATCAGAGTGGATTCTTCGCCTACCCGCATGGCGCGAGGTCGGGTCATCATATAGAGCAGAGGAAGACGATCTGCTCCACCCACCAGCACGATGTCTTTTTTGGGATGGCGAGCGACACAATCGAGTTCGCCACGCAGTTGATTAAGATTCTCAATGAACGCGCCAGTATTTACATCCATGAGCTTCACTGCACGGTCCCGGCCCACTGAAACCAATCTTTTCCCGTCGACTGAAAATACGGTTCCGAACACCCAATTATCGTGATGCGTCATCTTCTGGAGTTCCTTGCCCGATTGGACATCGACTATGCGAATCGTGTTGTCGGCACAGCCGAAGGCCAACTTGGATCCATCCGGAGAGAAGGAAGCGCCAAATAGGGTGTCTGAAGAAACGGTGAGAGATTTTCTCAGTTGGCGTGTTTCGACATCCCAGATTTGAACTTCACCAAAGCGAGCGGGAGTTCCACCCACCGCCGCCATCAGTTTCCCATCGGGTGAGAAAACTATGGACTGAATGCGATCGGATACCCCAACCAAGCGCGCAACCAGTTCGCTGCCATCGGATTTGTGCAGGAGCACTTCCCGGTATCCGGAAACCGCGATCCAGTTGCCATCAGGAGAATAGGCGACGGCAACGATCGCCGGGGCGATGGTATAAACCGGAGGTTTTCCTGCTGCAACAGTATCCCGGCCAACATCAGGAGTGTCATCCACAGCCCCTGCTGCAATCCAGCGTTGAAAGAAACCAATTTGTTCAGCGGTAAGAGGTTCCCCTCCCAAGGGCATGCGGGGCTCCCGCTCCCCCTTAAGGTAAGCCATGACCAAACTCTTATCAGGATCTCCCGGCGCATAAGCAGGTCCGCTGTGCCCTCCCGCTTTAAATGACTCATAACTTGTCAGCACCAAGTCACCCTGTCTAGTGGCCGGCTGATGGCATCCCTGGCACTGCCGTTGCAAGACTGGGCGAATCTGCTTGAAATAGCTGACAGGCTCGCTGGTATCTTTCTTCCCAGCTTCTTCGGTAGCAGCCAAAGCTGAAGGAAGCATGAAAAACGCTGCACAAAAAAAGAGTAGTGTCAGCATAAAAAGGCCCAGTCGCGAAGTCATGAAGTCAACAACTCCCTGCAAAATGAATTTGACAGTCTTGCACTCTTATTCGCACCGAGAACTCCAACACAAGAAAGGGCTTAATATCACGATGCGATGATTGCCAAGATCACACGTGATGATTTCGGTGCGTCACTCGATTCCGCACCTCTTAATAAGCTTTGGAAGACATCGCAAGCTAAGACTCAATTTTACAACGAATTTTCTGACATGATCAAGATGATAATCAGATGATAATCATTAGCCATTCTTTGATATAAGATGCGGTCTAAATCAAAACGATCGGAGATTAATCATGAAAATTTCAACCGCAACTCCTATAGGACTGGTGGGGTTGGGAAACATGGGGCTCGGCGTCGCCGAGAATCTTCTCAAACACGGCTTCTCTTTGACGGTTCATGAACGAAGCGATAAGGTCCGCCAATGGGGATCCGGTCGAAAAAGAGTGCGACTCACCTCTTCCCTCAAAGAACTGGGCCAGGCCAGTAGGGTTGTGTTGCTAACTGTTACCGATAATGCAGCTCTCGACGAAGTTCTTTATTCTAAAAATGCAATTCTGGCTGGATTGCGTCGAGGCGACCTTGTCATTGATATGACGACCGGAGATCCTGCATTGGCCATCAGAAATCAGAAACGGTTGGCCAAGAAGGGGTTTCGCATGCTTGAGGCGCCCATGACGGGCGGGGCGGTTGGCGCCAAGGCAGGCACTTTGCTCCTCATGGTAGGCGGAGACAAAAGGGTCTGTAAGGACTGCCAGCCGTTATTTTCGGCAATCTCAAGAAAAGTTGTCTACGCGGGCGGCGCGGGCATGGGTCAGAAAGTTAAACTACTGCAGAATCAGCTTTCGTTTACTCTCTTCCTGGCTACTTGTGAAGCACTGTGGGCTGGAAGAGCGCTCGGTTTCGATCCCGCACTATTAATTGATGTCTTTCAAAACAGCAATGCGCGGAGTTATGAAACCGAACTGCGTTTTCCACGTTTTATCCTTTCCAATTCTTTTCAATCCGGGGCAAGCATTCGAGTCGCTTATAAAGACCTCAAACTGATTACGAATCTGGAACACCAGCTTAAAGATAGATTTGCCCCTTGCTCTGCGCACTCGACAATACTGGGAGATGGCTCTGGAACGTTTTGATGCACAGGCCGATTTCACCAAAGTGTACAAGTTGGTTCAAAACAAGAAGGAACTGCAAAGTCTGCTTCCTCGCATCGGTAAGAGTAAGGGCCCGAAATGAAGAGGCTCGTCATTCGTTTAGTTACACTGGTACACGTGCGCGGAGAGACAGAGGTCCCACACGCCCGCTCCACGAATACAATTTGCTTGACACAAGATAGGCAGAAGACCTACCAGTTCTGAGCTATTATTGGGAGTAACCGGCTGGGAGCGTGGGCATCCTACCCTCTTTTCATTGATAACCCCATCCCTGCACTCCTCTAAAGGGATGAAGATATTGGGGGCTGCGTAGGGAGCGGACGCTGTTCCGTTCCTGGTTAAATAGCCAAGGGATCTAAATTGAGCGCTCCGTGGGAATCGGGAACGCTACGGCGAGCGTTCCCTACAAGTAATGTGGAATTTTTTCGAACCCTCGGTCCGTTAGAGGGGAACCAAGGTAAATCCATTCGCTAAATTAAGGAGAACTAGATGAGATCTCTATCACGTCGCTCGTTTCTGGTCACAGCCGCGGGAGCCGGTTTGCTCGCGAATCGTCTGGGTTTTGCTCAAACAAGGTACGCCGTTCAAAACCGGGTTGCACAATCGTCTTTTACCTCTCAGAAGGCATACCGGGACCCGTTTAACGAAGTCGAGCTAGACGTCGTATTCATCAGCCCAGAAAAACAGGAATTTCGTGTCCCGGCTTTTTGGGCGGGGGAACAGGTATGGACTGTCCGGTTCTCCCCCCCACCCCAGGGCGCTATTCTTTTCGGACCATTTGCAGTGACACCAGTAACCAGGATCTGCATGGACGGACCGGAATCATTGAAGTCTTGAACTACACAGGTGAAGGTCCGCTCTACAAACACGGACCCCTCAAGGTATCCGCCGATCTTCGCCATTTTGAGCATCGCGACGGAACGCCCTTCTTCTGGTTGGGAGACACCTGGTGGATGGGATTGTGCCAACGGATGCGATGGCCGGAAGATATACAAATGCTCGCTAGCAGACCGGATCAAGAAAGGCTTTACTGTTGTCCAGATCGTGGCCGGCCTTTACCCAGACATGCCGGAATTCGACCCCCGAGGGGCCAACGAGGCAGGATACCCATGGGAGAAGGGCTACAGCAGAATTAACCCCGCTTACTTTGATCAGGCCGATCTGCGTATTCAGTATTTGGCAGAGGTTGGATTAGTTCCCTGTATCGTGGGCTGTTGGGGCTATTTTCTGCCGATCATGGGCCTCCCAAAAATGAAGCAGCACTGGCGATACCTGGTAGCGCGCTGGGGAGCTTATCCCGTGCTCTGGTGTCTGGCCGGTGAAGGGACGATGCCGTACTATCTTTCAAAGAATCCGGAAGAAGACAAAGTCGCCCAGAAGAAAGGATGGACCGAGGTGGCAAGGTATGTGCGTCAGATCGATCCCTCTCATCATCCGTTAACAATCCATCCTTCGGAAACAGCTCACGATTCGGTGGATGATCCCGCTGTGATTGACTTTGACATGCTCCAAACGGGTCACAGTGATCGCACCAGCATTCCGAAAACCGTCAGACTAGTCACATCCTCCTTGCAGCACATTCCGAAGATGCCCGTAGTGGACGGCGAGGTCTGCTATGAAGGAATCCTGGAAGCCAGCCGGCAAGAGGTTCAACGGTTTATGTTTTGGTGCCTGCATCCTCAGTGGAGCCGGTGGCCATACATACGGTGCGAATGGGATTTGGCAAGTCAATACGGCGAAGCAGCCTTTTGGGCCGTCTCCTCACGGCCGCTCGTGGGGAGATACACCCTGGGATGAGGCTGCCCAATTGCCGGGGTCACGGCAACTTGGATTGGCCAAAACCCTATTGCTGCGTTATCCCTGGTGGCGACTTGAGCCGCATCCGGAATGGATTGATCCGCATTGGACTTCGGAAAACTATATTCAGCCCTATCTCGCTGGAATTCCGGGAGAACTGCGGATCGCTTTTCTCCCGCCCGTATGGAATGCGCCTAAGATGAAACAACTGGAACCGGGGATACGCTATCACGCCTTCTTTTTCAGCCCTCCCAATGGAAAGGAATATGAGATCGGCGAAGCAACCGCAGATGCTTCAGGAGACTGGCAGATTCCCGTTCCGCCGATATTTCAAGATTGGGTGCTAGTGATGGAGAGAAAAGGATAGAGAGGACAAGGGGGCTTGATTTTTTCTAGGGTTGGGATCGACCCATAACCGTTAACTCTAGACCTTGATCGCGACCCTGCCGTCGGAAAACCGAAACGCCAAGTGCGCCAAGAAAAGAAGCTAAACCCTGGCCCGCCCCCTCTATTCTTGCGCCACTCCAGGTTCTTTTGGGTGGTTTAAGACCACCCTTCCGATGTCGTCGCACAATAGCATTCCCTTCCAGTTGATAATCAAGCTTCGCCGGCAGTCACAAAAATCTCTGTCTTTGGCGTCCATTGCGTTCCCGGTGTTTCCATCTTCGGTTTGTACTAGTTTTGAACAGATGATCCAATCTGTAGTTAGCCCCTCAGGGGAGCGACCGCTGTCGGGGAATGCGGACGGCTTTGCAGGTTAACCCTACCAGAAGCCAACGCCGCCTGGTTCTGTCTTTCGGAAGATTACGTTTACCGGTCCTCCAAAAAAATTGCATTCGCAAGAGGTGTATTTTGCGTATATAGGAAATGAAAGGCTTGGAGTGAGACAGTTCGAATGCGGCGAGATGACAATGAGACAAAGGCGGATCAAAAGGTTGCAGGTCTCCTAGCGCTTGAGAAATTGATCCGGGAACATCAGGCTATGGTCTATAGCTTGGCCTATCATTTTCTCCACGACACTGGAGAGGCAGAAGAGCTCGCCCAGGAAGTTTTTCTAAAACTTTCTCGACACGGGTCTCAGTTTCAAACTCCTCAGCATCTTGTCTTTTGGCTGCGAAAAGTGACATCGAATCTTTGTATCGATTGGATGCGTCGTCGAAAATCGGGGCATCATGTGAGCTTGGAAGATCTGGCGGAGTTTGAAATTTCTGATCGAGAGGACGATCCCTTCCAGTCACGGCGACTGCAACGTTTAATCTCGACGCTTCCTGAAAAACAACGACTCATCATCACTTTACGTTTTCAGGAGGATCTGGAGCCTAGCGAGATCGCCGAAATTTTGGAAATACCTCTCAATACTGTTAAGAGTCAATTGCAGAGGGCAATCGCGATACTGAGGGAGAAGTTACAGGTGTTGGAGAAAACAGCGGTATGAACAAATTTGAAAATCAACTCCGGAAAGCCTTATCGAGGAAAGAACCATCTGCCCTCTTCACAACTCAGCTCCTTGAGAAGCTTGCGGTCCGCGAAAAGCATGACAAAAGTTGGATGAAGACTCTTCGATTGCTCTCGGTTTCGCCGAGTCTACGCTTGGCGGCCGTCGGCGTTTTGGCCTGCTTGTTGATGGGCTTGGGACAGCTGGGCTATCAAAGGTTCGAAAGGCATCGACAGGCACAGGTTGAAGGAGAGAGGGCGAAAGAACAGCTCGTTTTGGCCCTGAGAATTACAAACGAGAAGTTGAGCATTGTTCAGAAGAAACTGTTGAGGATTCGAAATAAAGAAACCCTTGATCGAGTAGAGCGGTGAATTCAAAAGATCGCGGGGCTTCAAGCCCGAATTACTCTATTGGATTTTTGATCAGTAGCCAGCAGATTGCACCGACCTTAGAACCCATTTAGGTCGTTCTAAATTTCTAGAAGGAGGAATCATGAGAACTTTGAATTTGTTTTACCAACTCTGGTTAGGGGCACTCCTCGTGATCGTAGCCCCTTTGGCTTACGGCCAAGAGGCAAAACTTAAAATCGACCATTTGGATAAGCTGGCTGCAAAGGCCTCCGAGGTTTCCGACGTCGACCTTGAAGGTCCCCTGTTGCAGACAGCTAGCCAGTTTCTTTCAAAAGGTGAGACTGATGCCGAGATCAAAGAGCTCGTCTCAGGGCTAAAGGGAATCTATGTCAGGAGTTTCGAATTTGATAAGGAAGGGGCTTATTCTCAGGCTGATCTCGAAATGATCCGCAAGCAGCTGCAGTCTCCAGGCTGGACAAGGATTGTGAATGTACAGAGTAAGCAGGAAAAAGAATCCACAGAAATTTACTCCATGTTGAGTGGCGACAAGATTGTCGGGTTGGCTATTCTTTCAGCTGAGCCCAAAGAATTGACCGTAGTCAACATTGTGGGGCCGATTGATCTCGCAAAAATGGGTGGACATTTTGGAATACCGCCAATGAGTCTCAGTAGGGGAAAAAGCCCGTCTAAATAAGCAAAGCTCAGGAATCTTGTATTTCAAGGTAAGAGATGCTCGCCGAGAGTGCCATCAATCGGCCGTTTCGACGAGACAGCCCGACCCCAATGGTGGCTAAATCCGCCAGTCGTCCTTTCTGCATAGGATGGAAGCTGGATGGGTTGCATCCACGGCATCCCTCTTCCAAGCGACAGCTGGACATTAAATTCCTTTTGAGTTACTCATTACGGATGCTTGACCGGCGTAATTTCTTGGCTTTTTGTTCACAATGCGGTCTGGCCTCAACGCTCTTTCCAGGCGTGTTGTGGGCGCTGGCAGATCAGAAGACTCCGATCACTGCGGAGCTGATCAATCAGGCTGCTTTTATTGCAGGTGTCACGATCCCCGATGAGCTTAGGCCGATGATGCTCGAGGGCCTAAATGAGAATTTGAAGAGCATCGAAGCGATCCGCGCTCTGAAAATTCCTAACAGCCTGGCTCCTGCCTTTTTATTTGATCCGGTGCTTCCTGGGATGCAGTTCGAATCACAGATTCGCCCGATGAAGATGTCGGCAGCATCGGCCCCAATGAATTCTACTGTCCCAAAAGACCTGGAGAAACTGGCTTTTGCCAGCGTCCGCGAACTCGCGGAACTACTCCGGACAAGAAAAGTAACTGCGACGGCGCTTACTCAAATGTATCTGGCACGATTGCGTCGATATGATCCCCAGCTGAAATTTATTGTTACACTTACTGAAGAAAGGGCCCTGGCACAGGCTAAAGAGGTCGATCGGGAGATTGCCGGTGGCCACTATCGCGGCCCGTTGCATGGAATCCCGTGGGGAGCGAAAGATCTTCTTTCCGTCAAGGGCTATCCAACGACCTGGGGTGCGGGAGGTTTTCAGGGGCAGGTTCTCGACGAGAATGCCACCGTCGTGAAACGGCTGGATGAAGCCGGAGCAATCCTCGTTGCCAAGCTCACTCTCGGTGCGCTGGCCAAGGGTGACAAGTGGTTTGGAGGAAGAACGCGCAATCCCTGGAATCCTGTCCAAGGCTCCAGTGGTTCTTCAGCCGGTTCAGCTTCGGCGACCGCTGCCGGATGCGTGGGATTCGCGATCGGATCAGAAACGCTGGGGTCCATCTCTTCACCCTCCACCCGCTGCGGGACCACAGGATTGCGTCCGACTTTCGGGATGGTTCCACGTACCGGTGCCATGGCGCTTTCCTGGACCATGGACAAACTCGGACCCATTTGTCGCTCCGTTGAAGATTGTGCGCTCGTGCTCCACGCGATTTACGGCCCGGATGGTTATGATCGTACCGTGCACCGCGTAGCTTTTAATTGGGACGCTAAATATGATTGGCGCAAGCTGCGCATCGGTTATCTGAAAGCCGATTTCGATTTGGAGGAAACTCCTCTTCCGGAAGAACCCGCTCTGCCAGCAAGTCCCAGCGAAGAACAACTGAAAAAAGCGGAAGAGCGGAAGAAACGCCATAAAGAGGCGATGATCCGTCGGAAATACGATCGCCGCTTTGATCAGGCGGCATTGGCGAAACTGAGTTCCATGGGTGTACGCCTCATTGAAGTGAAATTGCCCAAGCTGCCTTATGGTGAGATGATCCCGATTCTATTTGCGGAAGCCGCGGCTACATTTGACGACTTAACGCGCTCCGGGCGTGACCGCTTGCTTACTGAACAGAGTCCGGAAGATTGGCCGAACTTATTTCGAGTGGCTCGTTTTTATCCTGCTGTCGACTACATCAATGCGAATCGCGCCCGCCTGCTCGCCATGGAAGCCATGGCGGAGATCTTCAGGAAGGTTGATGTCATCGTGGCTCCGACCTCGAGCGATCAGCTAGTCGTGACCAACCTCACAGGCCATCCTGCTGTTTTTCTGCCAAACGGCTTTCGCGGAGGAGACGCGCCGATCCCACCACAACAGGACCTTGGCGACGATAACAGCATTGGAGGACCCGAGACACCGGTGAGCCTGACCTTTCTAGGAGATCTTTTTGGCGAAGCCAAGCTCCTCTCGTTAGCCAAAGCCTATCAAGACGCTACTGGCTTCCATCTGAAGCATCCCGCCCTGGCACGCTGATTTAAAGTTTAATCAGACGCTGGAGGCCGGAGCTCCGCGACGCCGTCTGCCGGGAATCTCCGCCTATCTTCTTATCTCGGTCAATAAATAAGACTTCTTTCCTCTTAAGAGAAAATTGTTGACATTCTCTTTAGAGAGAGACGAGCATTAAAAAAAATGTGAAAAAAACTAAGTCTCTTGTCGTACGATGCTGTCGCTGCCTCAATGCTTGGCAATGGGGTAATTGTAATTGTGAATTAGCATCATAAACTATTTCCTCGAGGAGATATTCCTTGAAAACTCCAGCTCAGTTAGCGCTCTTGGGCTTTCTGTTCGTTACTAATTCCTTCTGTGCTCATTTGCGCCGGTTGACTTCGAACGAGGACAGACATAACATTTTAATCTCGTATCGATACTGATAAAAGCTCTACAAAATATTGGTGTTTGGTCTCGGCTACGAAGGTGCCAGACCGAAGCAATATGCTTCAAGCCCATGGCTGACCCATTAGGCACGAGATCAGGGTTGAGCTAATGTCGAAATCTTTGGGAATAAGCATCGGTCGAAGATGTCGGGGTCTAGATTTCAAATTCAGGTAACCCAGCTCGGGTTCCATCTTTTAGGAGGTAAGAGAGATGAACATACGAAGTCAATGGTGGTACGCTGCGCTTACTGTGTCGTTGTTTCTGTACTTAGCAAATTTCGCGCATGGACAGGGGGCCACCGGGCAAGGGGTGGTGCTGAACATGTCGGAGATGAAATTTGTGCCAATCCCAGGGTTGCCGACGTGCTCTACAGTGTCAGTCCAAAGTGGCGATCCCACGAAAGGCCCATCCATCATACTCGGGAAAATAGCGACAGGATGCTCATTCCCTTGGCATTGGCATACGCCGAATGAAAACGTGATGATGGTGTCTGGTGTAGGATCGATGCAAATGAAGGACGGGAAACCACTATCACTGCGGGCAGGCGGTTTTGCGATGATGCCTTCTCACCACATCCATCAGTTCCGCTGCAGCAAAGGACCGTGCGCACTTTACATTTTTTCCGACGCAGCTTTCGACATTCATTACGTGGATGCACAGGGAAAAGAAATTTCGCCGGACGAGGCGCTGAAGGCCGTCAAAGAAACCGCCGCCAAGGAAATGAAGTGAGCCTCTGACTCCGTGATCCAGGGAAGAGTCTGAGAGCAGCCGGATACCTCAATTGTCATGAAATGAATAGGCACGTGCGACGTGCGCCGCGGATGCCCCAGTGCGAGCCGGCCTATGTGAAAGTGATGGAAGGAAAAGAATCATGCAAAGATTAATTGTTTTCAACCATATGTCAATCGATGGCTTCTTTACAGATGCAAAGGGCGACATAGAATGATTCCCGGAAAAGCCTCGATGAGTGTGGGCCGCGTGTAGATGCAGTAGTACCTGCTCTATCCAGGCGAAACATAAGGTGCCAAATTTTCGCCTCGTCACTTCTGCCTTGATTTTTACGAACATGATGAATATGTGTTCCTTATGAATGGATAATGACGATGATCAATGAGCAGACCAGTGTATGCATCGTTGGTGGAGGGCCAGCGGGGCTTATGTTGGGGCTTTTGTTAGCCCGACGCGGGATAGAAGTGCTTGTCCTGGAGGGTCATCAGACCTTCGAGCGGGAGTTCCGGGGCGAAGTTTTGCAACCCAGTGCGGCTTACTTGCTGGACGAACTTGGGCTTTTGCCCTATATCCTTACCCAACCCCACTCGCTGTTGACGGAGGGGATCGTCCGTCTCAACGGCTCGAACATCGGCAGTTTTGATTTCACGAAGATCGTGCCGGAATATCCCTACGCGATTTGGATGCCCCAACCTATCTTCCTACGTGCCCTGGAGCAAAAGGCGGCACCGTTCCCCAGCTTTCAGTGTTGGATGGGTGCCCAAGTTACCGACCTGATTGAGGAAAGCGGGATGGTTGTCGGCGTGCGAGGTACTCGGAGTGGGGAGGAACCCTTTGAAGTGCGGTCGGATGTCGTTGTAGCCGCAGATGGCCGTTATTCACGACTCCGGCGGCTTGGCCAATTCGAAGTGGAGTACGACCATCACGACTTAGACATCGTTTGGTTTGTCGTGGATCGTCCTTCAGACTGGCCGGACACGATGTATATGTCCTTTGGAAAGGACACACAAGGACTCATTCTTCCAAAATATCCGCAACAGCTGCAGGCAGGTATTGTCCTCCCACCGGATGCCTGGCGTCACTGGCGGGATGATGGAGTGCCTTTCGTCGCTGAGCGAGTGCGCCGCTTCGATCCGATTTTCAAGGCATTTGCAGATAATCTCCACGATTTCAGCCCGTTCTTCCCATTGGAGGGTCGTATCACACTTGTGAAGGAATGGGCCCGGGATGGTTTGGTGTTGATCGGCGATGCGGCCCATACGATGAGCCCCGCCGGAGCCATTGGGGTGAATGTGGCTCTCGCAACCGCGGCAGTCGCGGCTCAGGTTCTTTATCCGCTGCTTGGCCATGGTCCCATCCCTCGAGAAGACTTGCACACCATCCAGCAACTCCGCGAAGGGGATGTGCGCACCTTACACCGCTTCCAACTCGGAGCGCAACGTGTGCTGCTGGCGCAGTCGGGGGACAATTCGATTGTCAGCAAGCTCATACCCAAAGTTTTACCGCTGTTGCTCCATTCTCCTCTCCTCCCCCGGATACAGCGACGGTTGTTTTTCGGTGCACCGCTGCCACCCTTGGACCCGGCGTTTCGCTTCGAGAACGAAGGCACTGCAGAGGCCGCGAGAAAATAAAACGTGATCCATGACATCCCTGCATTCCCCTATTTTAAAGGCGCAGTGAAGACGCCCACTGATGGGCACAAGTTGGTTTACTTCCTGGACAGGTGCTTCTTTATCGCCTAAGCGGAATCAACGTAGGCTGCAACAAAATTCCTCTATTGTGAGGATTGTTTCATTCCCGAAATCATCGACGCCAGCAAAAAGGTTAACAAAGGATCAAGAAACATGGCCGTTCAGGATTTGACTTTGCGTGAACTGAACCGTGCGACGCTTTCGCGTCAGATGCTCATAGAACGCGAGACCATGCCTGTTCCGGCGGCAATCGAACGATTGGTTGGCTTACAAGCTCAGTCGCCCCCCTCACCCTATCTCGGTTTATGGACTCGACTTCGCAACTTCAAGCGTGAGGATCTCGCCCGTTGTATCGAAAACCGCACGGTCATCAAAGCGACTTTGATGCGCGGCACACTCCACCTCTTCTCTGCCAAAGACTACGTCAAGTTTCGGACGGCACTCCATCCCGCGTTGGTTGGAGCCGCCGAGGCTATCACCAAAAGCCGCGGCGGAGATTTCGATGTGGATCAGATCCTAAAGGCCGCGCAGCGCTCCATTGCTGAAAAACCACGGACCTTCGTTGAAATAAGCGATATGTTGGCCAAACTCCTGCCCAAACAGGACGTAGGAGCCATGCGCTATACGGTACGGACGCATCTTCCTCTTGTCCAAGTGCCGATTCGCGAGGCATGGAGCTACCCGAACAAACCTGAATTTGCGCTCGCCGAATCGTGGATCAGTCGGCCCATATCCCCAGAAGATCACGTTGGTGAATTGGTCCAGCGCTATTTGGCAGCCTTTGGCCCTGCTTCGGTGATGGACGCGCAGACCTGGTCAGGACTGAAGCTGAAAGAGACTTTTGAAAAACTGAGACCTAAGCTTCAAGTCTATCGCGACGAGAGCCGGCGCGAATTATTCGACCTGCCCAATCTCTCGCTGCCTGACCGTGATGTCCCTGTACCCGTGCGGTTTCTGCCGGAGTTTGATAATCTGCTCCTCGCATACAGCCTGCGAACCCGTGTGCTTGCGGACGAGTATCGTTCGAAAGTTTTCCTCCCCGGATTACGTGTTTCAGCCTCCTTTCTCGTGGATGGTTTCGTACGAGGGGTCTGTAAGATCGAGAAGACCAAAAATGTGGCGGCGCTCGTGATTGAGCCGTTCGAAAAGCTCAGCAAGCAAAATCGTGCAGAATTGATTGGAGAAGGGGAAAGACTTATCCGATTCGTAGAGGCGAATGCCAAATCGCACGAAGTCCGTTTCGCAAAACAAACCTGAAGGTTTTGCATGGATACGAGAAAAACCGGGTCCCCCCAAGAACGAGGGGAAATGGAAGGACGGGGTAGTAATCTGGAAAATCAAGCTTGCGTTAGAGCGAGGGTTCTTGGGAATTCCCTTGATGAAATGGAATCAATTAGAAGGGTCGAGACAAAAGCTTTGTCCCCCCTTGAACAAGGGGGGACTTCGAGGGGGGTCGTGCTGGATTGAAGAAAGTATTTGCAGCGTTCTTGTTAGATCCCCCAGCACAACTCTGCCATTTCATGGAATCCAGAGTGATAGGCGCTACACACAATAAGCTGAATACTGAAGGAGATCAGGATGATTGCCCGAATGTGGCACGGACGTGTCCCGGCGAGTAAAGCCCCAGCATATCGAGAGTTTCTGAATCGACGCGCCATCCCGGACTATCGAGCGACTCCCGGGAATATCAGTGTTCATATTCTGGAGCGTCAAGAAGGTGACGTGAGCCACTTCATGACTCTGACATTTTGGGAAAGCCTGAGTGTAATCCAAAAATTTGCCGGTGACGATGTCGCGAGAGCGAAATATTATTCCGAGGATAAGGAATTTTTACTCGAATTTGAACCTTCAGTTGTCCACTACGAAGTGGTCGGAAACTCATGACCCCATGGAATTGGGAGTTCGTACGCGAACACTTTTCGATGGAGGAATCCGTAATATGCATGAGTATATTGCGGATCGTTTAGTTCGCATTGGACTTGGCATACTCGTAATCGGCAGTGGCCCTCTGTTCGCCATCATCTTACTGGCAGAAATAGGGGTCTGGCCGGACCCTAATCCCAATCCTATTGGTCCTGGTCTGCTCTTTTTTTTAGTTTTTGGCCTGGCGTCATCACTCTGTGCCTCGGCATTCGGCGGGTCAGGGCTCGACGTCATTCGGCTGACGATCAATAAACTTCGTGAACAGCTGTTGAGAGGAGAAATCCATGTCTACTTTCGCAAAGAATACAAAGTCCACTATTATCCCCTGTCTCCGCTATCGCAATGCGCCAGCCGCGATTGAATGGCTTTGCGAAGCCTTTGGTTTCGAGAAACCACTGGTTGTGCCCAACCCGGATGGAACTATCGCCCATGCTCAGCTCAGTTTCGGGAACGGAATGATTATGCTCGGCTCAATTGTGGATTCGGAGTTTGGAAGGCTAATGAAACAACCCGACGAGATTGGTGGCGCTGAAACCCAGACTCCCTATGTGATTGTTGCCGATGCGGACGTGGTCTATTCACGCGCCAAAGCTGCCGGCGCCAAGATCATTCTCGACATCAAGGACGAAGACTACGGTGGCCGCGGCTTTTCATGCCGCGACCTGGAAGGACATTTGTGGAACTTCGGCACCTACGATCCATGGTAAAGCCCCCAGCCGACGCACATTGTAACCCTATATCGGCGAGCGAAAGCCTTGCGTGATGCCCACGACTGACGTACGCATGATGTTGAAATAATGGACCCCTTCCGGAGGACAACGTGACCCATTTTGACGATCGCTCCATACTTAATGCGCACCCGATCGACCAGGCGGAGACATACCGCCAGCAGTTCATCGCCGGGGAGCCATTTCCCCATGTCGTGATCGATGGCTTTTTTACTCCTGAATTTGCAGCAGCGCTGTATGAAGAATTCCCTGCCTTCGAGCGAGGCTGCGCCGTTGGGGATGACGGACAATTGGGCAGCAAATCAACCTTCGACCGAATTCGCAAATTAGGGGGTACTTTCTCCCGCCTGGACGCCACCATTCAAACTCGCGAGTTTCTGGAGTCCATCAGTAAGCTTACGGGAATTCCCGATTTGATCTACGACCCGTTTCTACCTGGGAGGCGGTACGCATGAAAACCGCGAAGGGCAAGGCTTGGATGCGCACATTGATTTCAACTACCACCCCAGCGAACGATGGCACCGGCGCCTCAATTTGATCGTTTATCTCAATCCGGAATGGGAATCGGCATGGGGCGGATCGCTTGAGCTGTTTTCAGATCCGCGGAGGGAAGTGCGTCCGGTCAAAGCAATTCTGCCTCTATTCAATCGCTGCGTCATCTTCGAAACCAGTGAACAGAGCTGGCATGGGTTTTCCGAGATTTGCCTGCCTACCGACAAGAAGGCTTTGTCCCGCAAATCTATTGCGCTTTATTTTTATACCGCTGAACGCCCCGCGGAACAGACCGCCGGAAGGCACTCCACAGTCTATGTGAATCGCCAATTGCACGACCGATTCACCGAAGGCTATGTGCTTCGCCACGAAGACGTTCATGAGCTGAAGCATCTGTTTGCCGTACGAGATGATCATATTCGCGAGCAATACGCTGAGATAGCCAAGCTTCTGCAAGCGCAAGACCGTGGGCTGTTAGGGCACTTTCTTTATCTTGCCAAACGCGCCTATGTCCGGCTCCGAAGGTAAGGACTCGGTTGCCCAAAGAAGCAACCCTTAAGATGTCCCCTCCCCTAATGGAAATTTGCCCCAATCCCTCCACTGGAGGGGTGTCGGGGTGGGTCGCCTGAGTTTTCGATCGACAGACTTTCCAAGAAAATGTCTCTATTGAAGCCATGGCGACGAAGCTGCTCATCCTGGACCTTGACGAAACGCTCATATTTGCCACAAAAAGGAAATTGTCGCGCGGTTGAGGATTTTCGAGTAGGGTCCTATTTTGTGTACCAGCGGCCGGATTTGAGGAGCTTTATCGAATTCGTGTTTGATTACTTCAAGGTTGCCGTCTGGACTTCATCGAGTACTAGCTATGCAAATGAAGTTGTAGGCGCAATTTTTGAAAACCTGGAAAAGCTTCAATTTGTATGGACACAAGAACG
Organism: uncultured Acidimicrobiia bacterium; assembly: GCA_963810905.1. Taxonomy (GTDB): domain Bacteria; phylum Acidobacteriota; class Terriglobia; order Versatilivoradales; family Versatilivoraceae; genus CAWBAT01. The sequence continues at coordinate 369,507 of CAWEPG010000006.1, forward strand.
TTGCATCTGGAGATTAGATCCTGATTCAGGGGAAGGCCATTGGATTAAAGATCTCAAAAAAGTCAGGCGGTTGGGATTTTCTCTGGAGAGCATCGTGGTCATTGATGATAGTCCGGAGAAGCTCAAACGTCATTACGGAAACACCATTTGCGTGACGCCATTCAGGGGAGATGCTTTAGACCAAGAGCTTCGCAAACTTCAAGCCTACCTGCTTTGGTTAAAGGATGCCCCCAATGTCCGTCTCATCGAAAAGAGAAACTGGAGAACGGCAATGGAGACCCGGACATAGGCATTGATGTTCTGGGATGCTAACCTAGTTGGTTTTTGGCGATCTCGTCTCGCGTGGTCACGTTCCCCATTCGGCTAGCGTATTTCAATCCGACGATCAGGGACAAGCCACATGATGGCAACCAAAACGTACAAAATGAAGGCAAACCACGAATTCAGAAACGCAATTGGAATCGCCAAAAAAAGACCACCGTCGAGGCCTTGCCTTTGAAGTCTCGACCTATTGCCGTCCCCAGAGCGGAATCTTTGCCATGTAGAGAGATAAGGAGCTCGAGTTAGGACAAAATAAGCGACTGCTGCAAAAAAAGTACTACGCCATAAAGGGCCACAGGCCAGGCTGCAAAATGATTCTGTCCTACCCAGCCAGTGACAAAGGGGATAAGGGACAACCAGAACAGCAGATGCAAATTAGCCCAAAGGACACCACCGTCGACATGCTTGGTGGCTTGGAGTAAGTGATGATGGTTATTCCAATAAATGCCGAGAATTACAAAACTGAGAATATAGCTCAAAAATACCGGGAACACAGGGATCAGTGCCGCTAATGTGGCTTCATGGGGCACCTTTAATTCAAGCACCATGATGGTGATGATGATCGCAATCACGCCGTCACTGAACGCTTCCAGTCTTCCCTTACTCATCCTTAGTTCCTCCTGCACTGGATTGTTTTGATTGATCAATGATGAAGGTTGGGCTGGCTGGCAGCATCTCTACTTAATCTCGGGCAAGCATTCTGCGAAACGCCATCCCTGCATACGCGCCGGCAAAAGCAATAACAAGTGCCAGGACTGAACCGAAGCTGTGTTTTAAGGTGATACCATAAACGGGTATCCACAATCCAACGGCTAAGGCCCATAACCAAGGGCGGTTTGGACCCATGACCCCGAACAAAGTACAACTCATGAATATGACCAGCGCGCTCACGCCCGTATCGTCCCAATTCGGGCGTGTGTCCACATAAGTGATCAGCAAACCTAGCCCCAGAGCTATTGTGAACAAAATCTTTTGCATTGAGAGACCTATTCTTCCGCAGCGAAAAACAAGCTCGCTGTTTTCTCTCTCGGGAGCTAACGGGCTATCGTGATCTTCAGTATCAGTGATGGGAGCTGGTTTTCGGGCGCGAGAATAGCCAACCTGCGATAGCGCCCCCAATCAAACCCAGAGGCCCGGTAATGAACACCCCATAAATCCACAGAGATTGCTATTGGGAATAAGCCAATCGCAGGCTATGACAACACCCACAAAATACCCAATGATCCCACCGATCAATCCGCCAGAAGCTATGGTAACGAGCCTCATTGTTTATCCGCTCCGGCAAGCAGCTTATTGCTGATAATCTAGGCAGACGCCAAGAGCAAGCTGTCAATCTTCTCTCGTGGAACGCGTGAGTGGGGCCGCCGCCCCCCCGTTGTGCGTTAAAGAGCGTTCGCGGAGCGCCCGCTCCACCAAAAAGCTCTAGCATCTTAGAAATTCGGGCTTAACCTTGCTTTCCAAGTAGGTCAGCTATTCTCAAGGGTTCAATATCCGGCTCCACCCACTCGGATTTTGCGCGTGCAGACATCAGTGTCTCACGGGAATAGAATTTGAAAAGCAGATTTTTGTCAGCAAGTGGGCTATTCAGGAGACATGTGACTCGCTCTTGCAACGACATGGCGTGAGGGCAACTCTCAAGAAACTCCGCTAGAAGCTGCACATAGGCGCGGGTAATCGTTTCATGATAACCCCTCGTCAAGGAATTGGGTGTTCCATGTTTCTCGTTCAGATATTGGATTCCGATCCGCAAGCGTGCCAGCGCTTCTTCTGCCCCATACCGACTGACGTGCCATGTCCCGACCGCCAAGTGTGCCTGATGGGTCCATTCCTCGAACGGGATCGTGCCCGCCAAAAATCGTCCAGCGAAATTTTCAAGATTTGCGAACAAGAGCCCCCTCGGGACGGTTAATGCCAGCACGCCAAGCTTCAGATCTAGGTGAAATCTCTTGAGCTGTCCTGCTCTGGTCAACGCCCTGTGCACCAACTACTACAGGAGAGATGAAACAGGATCGAATGGGTGTGAAGCCACGATACGTGCTGACTCCGGGTGATTCTAACTTGCGTCCGGCGGAAACACAATGTTTCCCTCGGAGTCCTATTGTCAGGTCCGTAAATCGGGTGAAGAGGTCGTAGCCGGGCTCGGAGAGATCGCATTAGAGTGGCGGAGGGTTAGACTACTGGTGAGACGTGTTGGGTTCATTCTTTAGCCCTTCGCCTCGGCACGAAGAGCTGCGGTCACGATACCTTTCAGCATGCCACTAAACACGAGCTGATGTACGGGATAAAGCGCGTACCAGTAAACCTGCCCGAAAAACCCAACCGGGTCAAAGATGGCCGTCTGGCGAATCGTAGCTGAAGACTCATCTCCGCTAACCTCAAATTCCAGCCATGCCCGCCCGGGCAGTTTCATCTCGGCGGCAAGACGCAGACGCCGGTGGGGCTCGAATGCCTCGACACGCCAGAAATCGACGGCGTCGCCAACGCGCAAAGCTTCCGGCATCGGACGCCCACGCCTTATACCCACGCCCCCGGCTAGGAGGTCGATAAAACCACGCAGTCGCCATAGCCAGTTCCAGGCGTACCAGCCGTGTATCTCCGCCGATCTGCTGAATGGGTTTGAAGGCTACGGCAGGCGGAATGGCAACATGAGTCGCTCGAGAATCGACGAGCCGCGTCCCGAATCGCACCCCGCCCCAAGAAGAGACAAGGGGCGAGGCTGATAGCGCATCAGACCACCTTGTTGCAGCAAACTCCTTCTCTTCCTTGGCGAGCGCATGAGAGAGGGCTTCCTCGATTCCTATCGGGCGGATGTCGAACGTCTTCAGTGCCGTGCTGTCGCGAACTACCGTTGAATGCACGATACTTTCAATCAGCTTACGCCCGACGCGAGCATACAAAGGGGTGACCAGCCCCAGCCATAAGCTGGACAGAAAGGGGGTCAGCGCGGGCACCGGGATCATCCGGATCCGCATCCCGCGCTGTCGCGCATACGCTCGCATGATGTCAGCGTACGACACTTGGTCCGCCCCGCCGATCTCGTACACGCTATGTTCGGAATGCGGCAAATCAAGCGCCGCTATCAGGTATGCGACCACATCGTCCACCGCAATCGGCTGCGCTTGCATGGATACCCACTTCGGCGTGATCATGATCGGCAGACGTTCTACTAGTGAGCGGATCATCTCAAAGGACAGGCTCCCCGAACCGATGACAATCGAGGCGCGAAACTCGACCACGGGTATGCCCGACTCGCGCAGGATCTGTCCGACTTCCTGGCGACTGCGCAAGTGTGGCGAGAGCGTCTCGTGATCATCCCCCAAACCGCCCAAGTAGATGATGCGCTTCACCCCTGCTGCCTTTGCAGCCTCACCAAAATTGCGTGCCGCGAGTCGATCAGTCTCTTCAAAAGATCCTGGCGAACCCATTGAGTGAACCAAGTAGTAGGCCACACTGACTGCCTGCATGGCCGGTTCAAGACTATTGCGATCAAGCACGTCTCCCGCCACGACCTCCGTCGACGGCGCGACTTTTGGCCGAAGAAATTCAGGATGGCGGGCCAGGCAGCGCATACGACCGCCACGTTGCTCCAGCGACTGTAACAAGCGTCCGCCAATGTAGCCCGTCGCACCCGTCAGAAGAATGAGCGGGGCACCAGTCATTTCTGCTCTTGTCGGTTTGTCATTGGTTGCCAATGGATACGCCGCCAAATGGATCTTTAGATCCTTGTCTAATCATGAGGCAGTATAGCGGCTTTGCAATATTTCGGATGGCTTTATCGCATTCTCTACCTGAGGATGCTCCTGGAATGAAGAACTGGTAGCCACAACGATTTATGGTTAATTGTGTTGCGGTAATAAAGGAGCCATCGGCCTCAAACAAACGCCATCTTCCTAAATTTGACGCCGACCAAATTCCGCTGCTTGTCAAAGGGTGTCACGTGACGAACTTCGGATTGAATTTGCAGGGCCTGTTCGTTGCGGGAAATCAAAATGACCAGAGCGGCAAAGGGATCCAACTCTTGGTCCAAAAGTATTCCCATCCCTTCTGTGCTTCCATTGACGGTTTCGGCAGGTCGACTAAAATAGTGTCCGTCCTTGGCAATTCCACTCACCGTGATAGGCATCTTGATTTCAAATCGACGCTCTCTGCGGGGAATGGTTCGAGAATCAATATTCATAAGGGGTGGAAACTCCAGTTCGTTTCACTATTCATTTCGGCATCACTGAGCCAAAGGTTTAGCGAGTCGGAGAGTGCACTGTTTAACGCCACCAAAAATCTAGCTCATGCTCGATTGGAGTTATCGGCGGGGGAGTATGGGAGGGGGGGAATAAGACGAGAAGACGAAGTCGGGCCAGGTAAAGAGATTGCAAAATAAAAAGGTCGATTCCAAAAGAGAGTTTTTTCAAGGATTAGACCGTTTCTTTCACCCTCAAAAAGCCACTCATAAGCGATTTCAGTTTCTCTCAACTGGAATTCTCTTTCAGCAGGCCTGATTTCTAGCCTGCTGGCTTTGATTGCCATCTGTTTCTAGAGTGCTTCGACATCTTCGAGCATCGTACCGCCATGTTCTCCATTCAGTAGTTCTGACAACACAAAAGATTTCGAAGCATTCCAATAGTTTCGAAGACCTTCAAACAGCGCTTGTCTTGGCCGCGCTTCGATCTGGTATCAACTCCATTATGTCTTTTCTTAATCTCGGCCGGGCAGCAGAACGATTCTAAGCCATCAAGGTTGTGACGCGGGGGATTTATTTTCCTTGAGATGTTTATCGAGGAATCCCAGAATGGCCGTGACTCCGCGGATTTCGTTTTCCTTCTTCACGAAGCCATGTCCTTCATCTGGAAAAACAATGTACTCTGTGGGTACACCATTCTTCTTGGCTGCCTCGACAATCTCGTCGGACTCGATTTTGAGCACACGTGGGTCGTTGGCCCCTTGCAATACCATCAAGGGCGCCTTGATCTTTGAAGCGTTGAAGAGAGGCGAGATCCGATGGAGCCGTTCACTGTCGACTTTAGGATCACCCATCTCGGCGTACAGCGCTTCTTTGAACGACTCCCACCAGGGCGGAATGTTCGTGAGAGTGCGCACCCAGTTGGAAATTCCAAAGAGGTCGATACCCACCTTGAAAACATCGGGCTGAAGCGTGAGTGCGGCAAGTACCATATACCCCCCATAGCTCCCGCCGATAATGCCGATTCTCGTGCCGTCTACGTAAGAGGTTGCGGCCAGCATCTCTTTACCGGCAACCACATCTCCCAGGTCGGCCTCGCCATGCTTCCGGTCATCCATCGCGTAGAAAGTTTTGCCGTAGCCACTGCTCCCCCGGTTGTTAATGTCGAACACGACATAACCGTGGTTAACAAGAGCCTGGGTGAGTGCCGAGTACCCCACCTGTGCCTGCCCGCCTGGACCTCCGTGCACCTTCACAAGGGCGGGGGACTTCGTTGATGGATAAGATTGGTGCGGCTTATAGAGCAAGCCTGGAATTTCCAGGTTGTCGTATGACTTGAAGCGCACTTTCTGAGGGATGACAAGATCGTCTCGCTTAATGGCGGGATTCAGTGAGCTCGTTAAGCGCATAGGATTGCCGTTTAGCAGGCCGGCATACAGATCATCTGGAGTGGAGCCATTGCTCGCGTAAAAGGCCATCAGAGTATCACTCCGGGAAACGGTAAGTCCCCGGACGATTCCTTCAGGCATTCCTGAAAGCTTTACCTCCTGCATCGTCACAGCATCGTATAGTCGTGATGTGAAAGCGGCATCCTCATTGATCCATGCAACCAGGTATTTCCCGCTCCAGGAATAACCGGCGCCATCGATGTCCCAGCTTGGTTCGAGGACAACCTCCTTCTTCCCGCTTGAAATATTGTAACTTCGCAGTGATTTGAATTCCTTACCCTCATCTGAAACATAAAGGAGCTTCGTGCCGTCGGGGGAAAAATCAGCCGGAGAATTCGACACGTCCCCCTTATGGGCTGTTATGTTTGAGACCTTCCCTGTTTGCCGATCTAAGAGCCAAATATCCGAGTCGTTGGTCGTCCGACTCTTGGACAAAGCAAGATAACGCTTGTCCCGCGAGAGGACTCCAGGATCGAGCCCCTTCTCATTGCGGTAGAAGAGTGTGCGCGCGAAATCTCCGGATGCATACTCATACAGGTCGAAGAAGTGTTTGTCGCGTTCATTAGACATGACGAAGAACGACTTTTGATCGTGGGACCAGCCGAAGAATTGGGCCTTAAGCTTTTGACCAGGGGTCAGGTCTTTGGTTGTGCCATCCTGGTTTCGGACAAAGAGATGGGTTTGTTCGTTACCCCCCTCATCACTCGAATAGAGAAAACGGAGGTCGTTGGGGAAATACGAGGCGGCAAAGATCGAGTTCGTCTTTGACTGCGTCAGTGCCTCGGGTTCTCCGCCTGCGGTTGGAATGGTATACGCGTTCCAGATGCCGGAGAGGTTTGCTGAAACCAGAATCTTTCTCTCGTCAAAAGAAAAAGATGCGCCACGATACTGTGAATTCTTATAGAAGTCGGCGACGGAATAGACTGCAGTTTGATGCGAGGGCAGTAGATTTTCATGTTTGGCGCAAGAGGCAAAGCAGAAAAGGACGGACACGACAATGATGCGGATAGAGATTTTCATGCGTTCCTCCAATTTGTTCTGAGCAGCCTGACCATGTCGTCCGCCATCTGCGTTAGCGCAATTTTACCCAGCCCTGGGCCTCTTGCTTCGAAGGGCCACCCGGCGGCGGGGCAAAGATGAAGTAATAGACCAGATCTTCCTTCCCGCGGTTGAAAGACTGATGCGGCACGTTGGCGGGGATGAAGACAGTCATGCCCTGCCGCACCGTGTAAGTTTCCTCCCCCAACACCAGTGTCCCCGCGCCACTGACGACGTAGTAAATCTCGTCCGCATCCGGATGAATATCCGGATCCGATTCATGGCCGGGATACAATCGCCACAGCCCCGTCGCCATCTGTTTAGATCCACACGACGCCGCCGTGATCAATGGCGTCACACAGCGCGATTCATTCTGCGCTTCCCACAGCGGAAAGGTGTCTGGTTCAATAATGCATTGAGCGTATTTTGACATCGATATCTCCTTCTTCATTTTCGGGCTGACCTCCTGAACATCGTGTGCCTTCTTCATCTCGACCGTACTCGACACGCGACCAGGCATGAGATGCAGTGGACCTCGAATCCCATCGGTTCAGGGACGGTTTAGATTAACAACGAGCCACCATTGACATGTAACGTCGCGCCGGTCACATAGGTGGATCGATCCGACACGAGATACCAAACGGCATCCGCAATTTCACGCGGGCTGCCCTGGCGCTTCAGGGGGGCAGCTTGGCGAAATGCCTCCACTTGCGCCTCGCCGAAGCTCTGGGCCATCGGCGTGTCAATACTTCCCGGAGCGATGGCGTTGACCAGGATGCCGTCCGTGGCATACGCTTTGGCCGCCGATTTGGTCAAGGCAATCAGGCCCGCCTTGGCGACGCCATAGGCGGGATGCGCGCAGATACTGCCGAGAAACGCACCGGCGGAAGAGATATTGACAATGCGGCCGGCCTGTTGTCGTTGCATGATCGGCAACACGGCCAGCATGCACAACATCGCCCCGTTTAAATTGATATCCAATACGTGCCGCCAGTTGGCTTCCGTCACTTCTGCCCACGGGACCACCGGAGCAATGCCCGCATTGTTTACGAGAATATCGATCCGGTGGAAATGTTCCAGGGTCCGGGCACACATCGCTTCGACTTGCGCGGCCACGGCGACATCTGTGGCCACGCCGATTGCCTCTGTGTCGAATCGGTGGCAAATTTCGGCCGCGACCTTCTCAGCCGCCCTCCCGTCAATGTCAGCAATGGTCAGCCCAGCCAGATCGGCCTCGGCCAACACCTCCGCTACTGCCTTGCCGATGCCGGACGCCCCGCCCGTAATGATGGCTACTTTACCCGTGAGTTTATCCATCTCTTGCGCCTTTGTCGAGAGCCCAGTGACCTGACCTATGATCTCTCACCCGTCCATATGCCGGCATATCCGTTGCGCATCCGATGAGCATCACAGCCAACGGAAAGCCGATAAGTAGTACCCAAAGAGTCCAATACCGTACCGAATACCACATGACAATCTGCTGAGCGGTACGTTCTGGCTCGTATTGCAGCGGCTGCAGGTGGCGCATGATAACCGCTGACATGAACAGAGCGGCCGGGAAGATGAGCACAAGTTCCGTGGCAGCGATGATTCGCCTGTTAGTGTCCATAGCGGATACTCCTCAGGAACACTCGCATCACGCAGACGATCACCTCGGACGCGGCCTGAGGGATCGCCAGGCCGCCGCGGCGCTTTTGTAGCGGTCGGGTGGACGCACTCAATAGACCGCCGGTGCGAGGCAGTTCAACTCTTCTTCTTAGTCGGCTTCTCCGGTTCGCTCGTGAAATATTCTAACGGCACAACTGTTTTGCCGGTCCGGGCGAGAAGACCACGAGCCGCCGTGCGGATTTGGGGGCTTGACATTCGATAAACGCTCCGGTCGAGAAGATAGTGGATGAACCCGGTCGCGAAGCCGAGGGCCAGGAGTGCAGGAACCCATGAAGACGTACGCAATCCCGTCGCGAGAGCGCCGAATATCCGGTCCCCATAATATGTCCCATTCTGCCCGACCGCTTCGACCTCGAAGAGCGGCAAGAGCATGACCGACGCAACCACAAGGAGGACCAAAATAGCCCACGGCCGCGTGTTCAATGCGTGGAGCACACGCCGCCCAATACCGCGCACGGGAGCCGGCTCACTGATCGGCGTTTGGGAAGCGAGCCCCGTCGCAAGAATCCAATGCTGCGAAGTCCAGATTACCAGGAAAAGAAACGGACTCCGCGGGCGAAGAGCGAGGGCGACCATGGCCGCGATTCCCAGAACGTAAAGCAGGCGTGGGAGCGACCATCGCGGCGAGCGCAGCTCCACAAAAAGCATTGCAGCTGTCGCGGCGAGCAGGGTGATTGTAGCGCCTGCGCGGATTCCGTCCTGCGCCGAAACAAGCCAGGCCGGGAAAACCCACCGATCGACCCATTGGTCCTGATAGGCGACCGCTCCAGCCAGGATGTCTGCCAGGAAAACGAGAACGCCACCAACGCCCAGCGCAAAGAGCCGGTCGATATTTCTGGTGTAAGTGCAGGCGTTGCGACCGACCCGCGTGCGGTAGAGTGAGAGGGCACCGAAATGCTGTGAAGCAAAGTGATAGGTCACAAAGACGTAATCGAGGATTGCAACCGCCACCAAACGTTCTTCGCGAGTCCATGGTAAGGCCGTGTCCGACGGAAGAAAGACAGCAAAGCACCCGGCCGTTACCAGCAACGGGAGGACGACGAACCGGACCGGCTGCGATCGCAACAGAGGCCGATATGCCTCTGTGCAGTATGCGAGGTACGTGCTGGACAGGCGATGACCGATCCAGAACAGCGCGGTTAGGCCGAAGTAAAGCAGATCGAGCGGGCTGTCCTCTGGGTCGGAATACCCATGGCAGAGCCACAGGATGATCGGCGCCAGCCAGAGCGCACTCAACATCCAGAACCCGTCCCAAGCTGGACTGCGCACCCAGAGAGATGGCAACGGAACCGCGTTCGCAGCCCCGGCCGGGAGCACGCTCTCCCCATAGGCCGGTCTCGTCACGGAGGGGCTCGTTAGCCAACTCTCGCCAATTTGTGGCATCGACTTCTGCATTCGCCGATTCAATTCAATAGAACGGTCAAGTTTAATCCGAAGTAGCTCCGACGTCGTTTAACAACGCGACGACTTAACAATGCAGCGATCGGAGTCATTCAACGACGACTCGTCATTCGTCCACCACGCCGAAACCCCCTTGGCACGCCGTAGCTCTAACGTAAGCAGCCCTGCTAAAGCGCCAGCAGCCACCGGCCGACATCGCTCAGGTTCGTGCAGCCGCAAAGCAACATAGCTTCGTCCAACTCTCGCCTGAGAATCTTTAAGGCATTCGTCGCGCCTGGTTCGGCGGCAAGCTAGACAGACTTCTTTGACGGTCTGCCGGGCCGACACCACATGCACCGGAGCCGCTCAGCTCGCGGAGACTCGTTCCCGGCGGATTACTTCATCTGGGCGTTCACCCTGCCTGGTGGCTTACCCCCTGAGGCGTGGGGCGTTTGAGCCAGTCCTCGAAACGCGTCGGGCCGATGCGCGGGTTGTCGCCGGGGGTGAGGCTTTGATCGTTTAACTCCGTGCCGAAGTAGAGTGCGTGGACGTCTGTGGTCACCTTCCGTGCGTCTCGGTTTGCGCTCAGGAATCGTCGGACGAGTTCGTCGAGACGTATCGGTTCGGGACCCGCCAGCTCGACCGTGCCGTTCAACGGTGCCCCGACTGCGACATCGGCCAGGGCGGCAGCGACGTCATCCGACGCGATGGGTTGCATAAGTGCAGGTGGCAACCGAACCGTTTGCCCGTCGGTGGCCGATTGGGCGATGCTGCCGACGAACTCGAAGAACTGCGTTGCGCGGACGATCGTGTACGGAACCGGTGAGGCCTTGATCAGGTTTTCTTGGGCCATCTTCGCGCGGAAGTAACCACTCGCAGGAAGGCGATCGGTGCCGACGACCGACAGCGCAACGTGATGTCCCACGCCAGCGGCCGCTTCCGCAGCAAGGAGGTTTCGCCCTGCAGTCTCGAAGAACTCCAAAACTGCCTTGTCCTCGAACGAAGGCGAGTTCGCCACGTCGACGACAACCTGAGCGCCTGCGAGCGCATTCAGCCAGTCCCTCACCAGTGAGGGTGTTGACGCCCGAAGAGGGAGACGCCGCCACGACTTCATGCCCACGCTGACGAAGGTTTTTCACGAGTTTTGTTCCGATGAGACCGCTGCCGCCGATTACCACAATTTTCATGCCGAATCTCCTATTTTGCCTCCCGCAAGTCGGGGCCGAGTTTGTGACCGCCGTTAACCTTCGCCACCCGCGCTCTCCTCCGCCGAACTAATGATTGAGCAGAATACTGGACTCTGCCATATTCGCGAGTTTTGTGTCCAATTGCCTTCTGGAGTGTAGGTCAAACACTTTCTTAAGTCAAAAAAGCATCAAGAATATTACGCGCTAGGAGACAGCTCACTACACCCTCTCCAAAGGGGGAATCGGTTTGAGTATTTGCGGTCACTTTGACTCGATTTACTCCGTTTCCTATTTGAAATGGGTATCACTTCACTCTTTTTCAAGTGTGCATCGATTCCCCCCTTGAGGGGAGGACGGGGGATGTTCCGAAGGGCAAATCCTGCTTATCTGATAAACAAGTCGGCTAGGCAAGAGGACGGGACTTCTCGTTTCTTAGACTTAGTTGGCGATCCGGAAATATGACATCGGGAGCAACAGTTGTTGCAGAGCTTACCATACTCCCCCTTATTTCCCAGAAGACTCTTTTGAATTTGTTTGTGGGGACTTCCATAGGCCATCGTCCCTCGATTTGATTATCTTAAGGGCTGCTTCCAGGGCTGAATCGCGGCCACGCTCGAAATCATCCTTCGAGAAGATTGCCATGTGGATTTCTGGAGGGACCCCCAAGCCATCGAAAGACTTTCCGTCCGAAGCAAAGTAAATTTCGTTGGGCAATCGAAACCGCCATCCATTCGGCAATCGACGACTCAAAACATCGGAGAACACTCCTTGCGTGTTGAGACCGACCAGGGTTACATGGGGGTCTCTTCCCATCAAGGCCATTGTGAATGTCTCGCCGGCACTCACCGTATCTGGCCCAATGAGCAAAACCACTCTACCTTGGAAGCCTGACCGCGTACTGGGCACTACCCACACCTGCTGAGGCACGGTGAAGAGTCGAGGATCTTGTGGGTCAAGTCGAGCAGCTTTGGCATAGGCTAAATATCTCCCATTAGCCAGCCTCGATGCAATTTCGAGCCCCAATGCATCATCACCACCCTTATTGAGCCGCAAGTCGATTACAAGCCCGATGAGTTTTCTGCTTTGCGAGAAGATAGTGTCAAGAGCCAATTTAAGGGCCTCGAGAGCATCCCCATATTTTTCGGTATCCACATAGCCGAAGAAAGCAGTGACTTGAAGATAGCCGATCGCCCCACCCAAAACTCCAAACTGCAGGTGTCCTCGGCAAAATGACTTCAGGTTTCCGAACAAGTACCTGGACTCGATGATTTCGTTCACCTTCTTCCAATCGGTCTCGTTCAAATGATTGGGGTCGGCACGCTTCCCATCGAAGAACTGATGAATATCGGGCGCGACGAGCCCCGTGTGAGCATCCTGCAAGGGTTCAATCATCTTGCGAAATATTCTGAAAAGATCCAACGGAGTTGTGGCCAAAGTAACTTGCGGCCGCCACTTGTCATCCATCGCTCGCCAATCGACGTGGCGGAGTTCAAAAAAAGGGTACTGCTCGGCGAAAGTCTGCCAGAAGATTGCGTAGTTAGCCTGGGGAACGTTTTCCGCGGCTTCTATGCACCTCTTGGACTGTGGTGAAATCCGTCGTAGCACAATATCGGAGACCGTTCCATCGCGGTGCATACGCATTGATTCTGCATTAGTCCCAGCAGAAAGGTGCACGGTACCCGCATCCCCAGTGAATGTCATCTCCGGGCTGTTGACGTCATTTGCCGTGCGACTGCCGCTCCATGACGGAAGACAACTGAGGGAAGTCACCTCGAATGCGCGCAAGGTGTCACCGTCAATCTCCAGCAACAGCCCATATCCATCAGAAAGCCACCAACCATCAGTCATTGCTGCATGGGATATGGAATTATGGACACCTGCCGGCAGCCGAGCTGACAAGATAATCATTGCCAAGAAAATGCCGAACCACCGGTCAAGGGCTCTTGCCAAAGTTATCATAGGTCTCACAAACCCATGCGCTGGGTGCCCCCTAACGACACGACAAATGATTTACTACTTGGCCCGAGATTTGTCTCTACCGAATGAGGTTGGGGTTTTGATAAGGCCACAAGCATACAACAGGAAATTGGATTTCCTAAACATTCGGTCTCGCATAGCAAGTTGATCCATGAAGAGGACCCGTTGTAGTCACCGTCTTATCGAATGCGCACTAGCTGCCGGCTTTAGAGATTTTTCGAAGAGGCAGGATTTGCAGCTGCAGAATTGGAGTCGAGATCCAGCGCTGGCCAATTCGCAATTCGGCCGTAAATTCCGTGGATCCAGGAGGAGTTTCTGGGCTCGCCTCAAGCATCAAGGTGACTTGCTCACCCTGCCTTCCCAGTTCCCGGTACTTGACTCCCTCAGGCAAGTTTATCAATTGGATTGGGGCAGACTCCGGAACTTGCTGAACTTTCAATTCGAGAGTAGTCGTTTCGCCTTGCCTTAAGCTGAACTGATTACTGGAAATGGAGAGTTGGCCTTCCAAGGGTTGGCAAACGGTGATCACGATGGCCGGCAAAGGACGGCGAATATAGTTCCACGAGTCGAGTAAAGGCCCAATCAGCGTGGAGGTATGAGCTTCAATAATCCGACGATCCGGTTTGGATTCTTCACCTGTCGTGGTTCCCAGAATTCGTATCGGATAATCACCCTCTGGAAGAGAATCGGGAACTTGAATCTGAAAAGGAATTTCAGGGATGATCATGTCCGCCCCATCGGCATTGGGTTCGAAGAGTTGATCGGCCCTGAACTTCCCTTTGGGCGCCTCGACCCCCGGGGGCATCCCCTCAAACCAAATCGAGACTTCTCCTTCAAACCCTGCTTCCCGGACGAGATGGACCTTGAGCACAGCCGAGCCTCCCCTCGGCACCGTAAAATTCTCGGGACTAGTGAACAGCTGAAAGCTGGGAGCTTCTTTCTTGACCTTGAGTCGATAAACGTAGCTCTCACCGGCGCGGTTCAGGCGGTCTTTGAGGATCAGTTGGAGATTGCCATCCTCCTTGGGGGTGTAGAAGAGGCTGCTGTCAGAGTTGCCGAGCAAATTTCCCTGACCCGCCACAACATCATCGTTTCCTGCGAGCTTCTTGCCCGTACTATCCTTCAGCTCGAGGACCGTATCGAGATGAGGGAGCCCCAACTGCTCGGCGAGCGTCCAGAAGTGCAGGGACTGGCCTGCCAACCCACGAATTAAAAAAACGTCCTTTTCGCCAGGGGCGCGCAGAATACCGTTAATAACGTACTCTCCCTTTTCCCAGTCCGCTTGTGACGCGCTGGCCTCGTCATATTCTTTAACAGCTGAAACCTCAATTGTTCCTCCTTCGCTGATTCCCTGAGGGCCAACCCCCCACAGTCGCCATAAGCCTGACTCATATGGGTCGGAGAGAGTGAATTCAACCTGAAGTTGACGAGCGCTTCGATTCAAGACCTTTCCTTCTACCCTCGGCGTCCCGGCAGCGGAGGAGACATCGGAATGAAAATGGATGGGTGTCGTATAGGGGTAGGTCATCCTTGCATATTCACCCAGGCGAATTGGGGTGAGATAGACTTTTTGTAAGAGCTGCAGGTCAGTTCCAGATAAATTCAGTCGGGTTGTTTGGCCAAGGCTGAGACCGAGTGGGGAGATGATCCCAATGCGGGGCAGGGAAGAGATCTGGAGAGTATAGGTGCACGCCTTCCCGAAGTTGAAGCCGCGGGGACCGCGATATTGATCCACTTTCAGGAAATAGATTCCGGGCTTTGTGAAAGTATGTTCGATCCAGGGAGTTTCGTCAAAATCGCTGCGGTCATCGTTAAAGGCAACCTGGTGGCCGCTGGCGTTGAGCAGCGTTAATTTGGTTTCCAGGCCAGACCCGTACTCAATGGAACGAAGATCGAAATTCCAGTGCTCCCCGGCGCGCACTTGAATGGAGAAGTAATCCATGTCACTGGCGCCATCCAGCCGGCCCTGCAGCTCGATGGGCAAATGAGGAATTGACTGCGCTAGCTTGATCTCGTTGTTCGGTTCTTTTTCCAGCAGCGAAGGGAACTGCCCCACATTGAAGAGGGCGGATTTTGAATATCCGTCTAAAGTGACAGCCCGAAGGAGGTGTGGTCCAAGCAATGCATCGCGCGAGATCGATACCTTTCCAGTCAACTGGGTCGAGCTCGAAGAAGTGGTTTCTAACCAGGTGATGTCTTTGCAGTCGAAGACGACTGCAGTCGTGTTGGCAAGAAATTCACCCGCAATCTCCAGTTCCAGTTCGGTTCCCCGCTGCGCACCCAAAGGATAGACACGAATGATTCTGGGGGAAGACAATTCCCCTCGAACCTCTGCGGCAGCCAGCAGAATTAATGGGAACAAGAGAATTCGGAGTAAACGTCGCAAGATGGGAGCAGAAAATGAGAAACGTAGTTTCTTCACAGGCGGCCAATATAGTTCATCAATCAGATAGGACAGAGCATTCGACGAAGTTTGTCACGATAAACCATTTCCAGGTTAAGGAATGCTTTGCCCCACGATAACGCAGCTTGCCCTGGGTCCCAGCAAACTCTAGCTGAAGAGTTCCATGACCGGCTCACCGTCTTTGACAATGGTCACCGGACGGCCGTTAGCGTGGTAGTTTTTGGTGTAATCAATGCCCAAGCATTTGTAAACCGTGGCGGCAAGGTCTTCGATGGTTACCGGCCGATCGACAGGTTCTCCAGCCACCTTATCTGTCTTGCCGATCACTTTGCCTCCTTTAATTCCCGCGCCTGCCAGGGCCACAGAAAATCCGCGCGGCCAGTGGTCGCGCCCGGCCGAAAAATTGATCTTAGGGGTTCTGCCAAAATCTCCAATCACCAGGACCAATGTTGACTCCAACAATCCCCGCTGTTCAAGGTCGTCGAGGAGAGCCGGGAAGGCCTGGTCGAAATCTTTGAGGAGCGGCTGCGTGTTTTTCTCGTGCAAGGAATGGGTGTCGTATCCACCCTGGTAAATGGTGACGAGCCGCACTCCCGATTCAATTAAGCGCCTCGCCAGCAGGGCCCCTTGTCCGACAGTGCTTCTCCCGTAAGTGTCCCGAAGCTTGTCGGGCTCCTGATTCAAATCAAAAGCCTTCTTGGCAACCGGGGAAGAAATCAGATCAAATGCTTTCTGATAAAACTCATCCATACTTTCAATTAATGGAGACTGTTCTACCTTCTTAAATTCCCCATCGAGAGCAGCCAGCAGCCGGGCGCGCGCCTGGGCCTCGTCAAACGTGACCCCCAAAGGCAACGTAAGGTCTTTGACAGAAAATGTTTTCGTATTGGGATTTCCGGTGACAAAAGGATCGAACGAGGCGCCGAGGAATCCTGCTTCGGCTGAAAGATCCTTTTCGGGGATGACCACGTACGGGGGTAAACCATTCTTTACCCCGAATTCTTTAGAAACCACGGATCCATAGCATGGCTGGATCAAGTCGTTACGTGGACGCGTCCCGCTGGAAATGTATTGCCGTGCCCGTTCATGAATCGCTTCATCAGAATGCATGGAGCGGATGATTGAGAATTTTTTCATGGAACGGGCAGTCTGGGGGAGCAGTTCGGAGAGGTGAACTCCGGGCACCGTGGTCGGTATCGACTTGAAACTGCCGCGAATATCTTGCGGGGCATCAGGCTTCGGATCAAAGGTATCGAGCTGGCTGGATCCCCCATTTTGAAAGATCACAATACAGCAAAGGTCACGCCGCTTGGGTGATGCGGATAGAAGTCGCGGGAGGCTGAGGCCTCCAATAGCCAAACTCCCAATACGAATGAAATCACGGCGGCTGGTGGGACCCATGAAAGATGAAGGTGGAATAATCATATTTTCCTTTATTAAGGGAGCCTGTTTGTTTCTTCAATGATTTAGTTGAAATTCTTTTGAGTTCAGCAGTGACCAGAGGATGCCTTCCAGCTCGCGTCTGCGGACCCGCCCCGCTTCTGTTTCCGAGGTCACATAATCCGTCAGGAGAACCTTTTCGCGGTCCGTTGGCGGTCTTGAATAGGCGCGTTCATAAAGCTCGGTAATGATCCCCCAGTTATCCAGATTTTTTGCCAGCAAAACTCCGATGACGTTATTATCGGTCGTCACTTTCTCTGCCAATACTTCGCTATTCTGCATATGCAGAGCTTGGCTCAGCGTAGGCGTTTTGCTTCGTTCCGCCAATACGTCGCGGCGTGGCATCCCAAAGGTTGCCAGGAAATAATCCGGAATCTCCGGAACATAGAGGTCTTTGGCCGAAGTTCCCATAGGATAGCCTTTGAAGGGATGGGGCACTCCGACAAGCTGGGCCACCGCATCCAATAAAACTTCAGCCGTGAGTTTGCGAGGATAATACCGCGAGAAAAGCAAACGGTCCAAACGAGAATTCTCTTCAGAAAGGCCATTTTTGCGCGAAGCAAGCTGATAGGTTTTGGAGTTCAAAATCGCCCGATGAAGAGCTTTCAAGTGAAAACCACTCGTAATGAAGTGTTGCGCCAGGTCATCCAACAATTCCGGGTTTGTCGGCAGATTGGTCGAGCGGAAATCATCAAAGGGTTCGACAATGCCCGTTTCAAAATATTCATGCCAGATCCGATTTACCGTTGCTTTGGCAAAATACGGATTCTGGGGACTGACGACCCAATCAGCCAGGATTTTTCTTCGATCGGCACCCGCAGGTGGTACTGGCGACTCTCCTCCCAGGAACTTCAGGACTGCGGGCTGTTTTTTCACAGGGTTTTCGATTTCCCCGTCCTCTTCCAGATACCAGGTGCGGCGATAAGCTCCGTATCCATGTTTGACACGGAGTTGCGAGAAGAACGCGGCCATCCCGTAAAAGTCGTCCTGAGTCAAGTTTTCCAAGGGATGATTATGACACTCGGCGCACTCCAAGCGAACCCCCAGGAAGAGACGGCTAACGGTCGGGGTAACCTTATTGACGCTGAATTTCTTCAGCATGAAGTCAGATGCCGGATGCCAAAAATTAGCAGCCGGATTGAGCATTGTGTCGCCCTCGCTTGTGAGTAATTCCCGGACCACCTGATCATAGGGGCGATCTTCAGCCACCCATTCATGAATCCAATCCTTAAAGGTCCCCATGGATCGGCCTTGCATATGGAGCTGGCAATTGCGGAACCAGTCTTCAAACTTGACTGTCCAGAGGGAAGCATACTCCGGTCGCAGCAGCAATCTTTCAATAAGGCGAGCCCGTTTATCAGGAAGAGGATCGTCAAGAAATTTCCGGACTTCGGCAGGAGTCGGCAGCAGTCCAATTGTATCCAGGAAAACTCGCCGCACGAATTCCTGGTCAGAGGAGAGCGGTGCCGCAGCCACGTTCATCTCGCGCAGCTTCTTGAATACATGGACATCGATAAAATTCACCGGAGTCAGATTGACAGGGTCCGTACTATCCAAGCGGGCTGCAACCCCGATTTGGGCCGCCGCCACTTGCCCAAAAGCACGAGCAGTCACGGTGGTGAGGCCGGGGCTGACTGCCTGGATCTTACCCTCTGGAGAGAGGGTGACGACGGTGTCGTCGTTGGTAGAGTAGCGGACCTCGCGGGTCATGTCCCGAGTCGTGCCATCCGAAAGGCGACCGATGACGACAGCCTGCTGTTGAAACTCCTTGCCTTCAAGCACGCGCTTGACCGGAACTAGCTCCAATTTTATCAGGCGGACGCCGCTCGTGCTCCGCTGGGCCCCCTGTTTGAGCCAGTTTAAGAGGATTCGATACTCTTCCGAATCTTGCGGAAGAACTTTTCCACCGCCGTGAGGAATCGCAAAAGAAGGTTTCCGGAGAATGAGGCTCTCTTCCGGGTTCTGCAAGTTAACACGCCTTCCGTCGTGGGTCTTGACGATCATCTGATAGTCCGCCTCGGCGTCGTAACCAAACAAAGAAAGCTTGAAGCCGTTTTGGCCAGCGGGCGAACCATGACAACCCGAACCATTGCAACCCTTGGTGGTGAGAATGGAGAGGATTTCAGGCGAGAAACTGATTTCCATATCATGGGATCGATTACTGACAGTGATGTGAGAAGTCTGGGTCGCTTTTCCCCAACTTACTCGAACTTCCGCTTTGCCCGCGGATTTTCCCACGATCCGGGCATTCTCCAGATCGATCTCAACGATTTCCGGAGCTGACGAGTTAAGTTGACATTGATGCGTGACGTCCGTCACGGTACCCTTCGAGTCGGTTGCACTAATAATGTAGTGTTGCGAGGCCCCAGAGTGCGCGAGAACGATCCCTTCCGGCTCCATGCGTATCGATGGCTGAGGCCCGGCAGAATGCCTAGCGTAAGGGACCGATCCTGGATTGGTTTGACCCCAAAGTAGGCATCCCTGACCCAAAAACAATGCATTCAATAAAAACAATCGGAACAAGCTAATCCCTCAATGTGGCTGTGGTCGAAGATCACGCCTTCAAAATACTTCTGCGTGTGGATATTATAGCATCAGCGGCGATGGAGTCACATCTGGGGTTTTCTTGGGAGGCTTGTAGCGGCGCTCGAAGATTACCGAGTTGGGGTGATCCTGACAAACACGCCCTTGCGCCTGAAGGCGTAAATGAATAGGGAGCTCCGTGGGAAACGGACACCGTTCCTATGTATTGTGAAAAACCATTCGAATTCAGTACTTCTCGGCAAAAGGGAACGCTACGGCAAGCGTTCCTTACAAACAGTTCCACAATCTTTTCACACTTTCCCTCTAGTGAAGTGGAGGCAGGACAAATTCACCTTGCCTTGTTTTTGTACCTCTCCAACTTTCGCAAGAAGCCGGGACGTTTCAATACATCCTTATTCACGACGCTGACAGGAGCTTGGCCTCTGAAGATTGTCAACGCACCTGTGCAGTCGGCCCGTCCAATATCGCGAAATAATTCTTCGGTCCAGCCGATTGAATGGGAAGTCACGATTACGTTTTCCATGGTCAGCAATGGAGAGGTCGGGTCTAGCGGTTCATGTTCCACCACATCGAGAGCCGCCCCGGCAATGACCCCGGTTTGAAGCGCACGAATCAGTGCTGCCTCATCCACGATCGAGCCTCGCGCCGCATTGATCAGGACGGCATCTCGCTTCATCAGAGCGAGTTGCTGTTCCCCCACCAGGTGGCGCGTTTCAGGGGTGAGAGGGCAGTTGACCAGCACATAATCCGAGTGGTGCAATAAGTCTTCTAATGAGACGAGTTCGACTCCTAATGAAGAGGCCTTGGTGGGGTCCAGGTAAGGATCATAGGCAAGGAATGCCCCCACGTCAAAAGGGCGCATCAAGCGAACCACCTCGGTCCCAATTCCTCCCAGACCAATTGACCCCAGGACTCGGTCTCTTGGCTCCCTTCCCATGTGGCGCGTACTCTCCCGCCATTGCCCTTTCCGGACCATCGAGTCTTTCAAAACCAAATGGTGGGAAAGAGCCAGGATGAAGAGGACAATGGATTCAGCCATCGGACGGACGACAGCCTGAGGAGTAATGTAGAGAGCCACATCGGCATCGGTGCATGCTTTCAGATCAATGTTGTCATAACCCACTCCGGCCCTTCCAATAGCGCACAGCCTGTCTGCAGAGGCTAGCGAGGCAACGGTGACGCGAGGTTTTAAGGAGATCACGACATCGTAGGGGGCTAGCTGATCGGGCGTATATTCCGCTTTATAATCTTTGATAAACTCGTATGAAACGCGAGATTCTTTTTCCAGTAATTCCAGACCAAAATCTGGGAATATCAGTTTATGCTGCTCATCCAAAAAATCTGCGGAAAGTCCGACATGGAAGGGTACTTGTTCTGGCATGATCGACTAAAACTCCTGTAAATGTCTTGTCGGGAGGGGGAATGTGGTTTCGGTTGGTACCATTGACTTCATGGCATATCCAGTCTTCAAACTTCTAAGCCAGGGTAAAACGCCCTCTCACGAGTCAGCTCGGTTTATGAGCGTCTCGGTAGGACAGAACTGCCTCCTAGTTTCACTTCAAAGGAGGTTCCTCCACCATCTCGCGGGAGACAGCGTACCACTCCTTCGTGATGCAGCGCAATCTGGCGTACTAGAAAAAGGCCGAGACCCACTCCACGGTCGCCTTGCTCATGCAGTGGGGGAGGACGATAGAAAGGCTCGAAAATGCGCTCACGCTCCTCTACTGGAACGCCCGGTCCGCGATCCGCAACTCGGAGTAAGGCACCACCGGATTTGAGGGGCTCCACCGAAGCTTCCACGGGAGAGCCGAAGGCATAGCGTTGCGCATTCTCGAGCAGGTTTCGGACCAACCTTCGCAACATACGCGGATCACCTTGAATAGTTACCGCCTGTCCGCTGATTTCTGCTCCGCTTCGAGCCCCTTCCTCGGCCAGCAGGGCTAGTAGATCCACTTCTTCTGGATGCTCGAGTTGATTTAGCGTTTCAAGGCGGCTAGCAAAAAGTAGTTCTCCAATGAGCTCATCCAACTCTGCAATATCTTTCGAGAGTCTTTCCCGCAGATCTGGCCGATTGTCGTCTGCCAGGAGCTCAAGACCCATTTGAATTCGTGTCAGAGGGGAGCGTAATTCATGGGATGCAGATGCCAGTACCGTGCGCTGGGCATTGACCAGTTTTTCGATTCGTTCGGCTGCCTGATTAAAGCTAGCGGCCAGCGTAGCCACTTCGTCATTGCCTTCTACCTCCACACGGGAAGAAAAATCGCCCGCACCCAGGGCATCCACCCTTTGCTGCAAGCGTTCCAGCCGTCGAGTGATCCGGCGAACAAGAGGATGGGCGCCGATGCCGACGGCCAAAGCCAGCAAACCCAATGCCAGAACTAAGGCCAAAGGCTGATGTGGACGACGCCAACCAACCATGACCCATCGGCCGTCCTGTAAAGACAGAGCCACCGAAGGACCTCTCCCAACCCTATAGATCCATCCACTCCTCATCCCGCCGCGCGAAGGAGGGGGCTGGGGATTTCCTACGGCCGCCAGGAGAGTCCCGTCGGCTCCTCGCACCGAAACCTGAGCGGCGAGCCGGTTTCCGAGATGTTCCACGGCAGCCTGTAATTCAGCATTCGGACGATCCGGTCCCGGAAGCAATTCGCTCACGAGGGCTCCAACCCCGTCGAGCCGGGGCCCTTCGTCCGAGTTTCCATGCAAAACAAACCAGGCGGTTAAAACAAGCAGACCAAAGAGAAGCAGAATACCGAGAAAGGCAAAATAAATTTGGAGATAGAAGCGGCGCATCACGAACCCTGGTCCTGGTCTTGATTCTTGGCAAAAACATATCCCGTTCCTCGAACCGTAATGATCCGGCGAGGATGTTTGGGATCCTCTTCGAGAGCGGCTCGGATTCGTGAGATATGCACGTCAATGCTACGATCAAAAGCCTCCAGTTCTTCTCCGCGGACGCTGTCCATCAAGGCTTCGCGCGACATGACCCGTCCGGCATTGAGAGCGAGCGCGCATAGGAGATCAAACTGGTAACTGGTGAGCAAGCGCTCTTCCCCTACCAATCGAACCACTCGGGCGTCTCGGTCGATCTCTAAACGTCCGAAACGCAAGCTGGGAGAGCGCTTTGTCCCAGCCGGGTCTCTCCGACGCAAGATGGCCCGAAGGCGTGCCAGGAGTTCGCGCGGATTGAAGGGTTTGGGCAAATAGTCGTCCGCGCCGAGCTCAAGCCCGACGATCCGGTCCATTTCATCCCCTCGAGCTGTAAGCATCAGAATGGGAATGCTATACTCGGCGCGTACTTGACGGCACACCTCAAAACCGTCGAGATCCGGAAGCATGACGTCTAACACGAGAGCATCGAAGCCACCCTGATGGATGAGTTTCAAGCCCTCCTTGGCGCTAGGTTTCGAGATGATCTCGATTCCTCGCTTGCCCAGATATTCACTGACCATCGCCGCCAGGGACTTGTCGTCCTCGATCATCAGGACGCGCTCGGTCATGATTGCCACCTCGGCGGAGAATAAGGCTGCTTGCACCCTCGTCCGTCATCTGAAGCTGGTTTCATCCATTCGATCATCAATCTTCCTTACGAACCGGTTGTAGGGAACGCTCGCCGCAGCGTTCCTGTTATTTCCCCTAATTCCTCCCCAATCGAAGGGGGTGGGGGTGGCTCCATATTGAAAGGGAATTTATGAATCAATCCGGGATACCCACCGCAGGTGCGTATCCCGGAGACCCAAAATAAATATCATCGAGCTCGCTGAAGGGGAACAATAAAAAATGACCCGATTTTGCCTTTCAGTTGTGAAATCGGGAAACCATTTCTGCCAGCTGAGTTCGCTGTTCCAAAGTGAGCGTGTCGGCAATATCCGCTAACGCATCAACCAGCTTGTTGCTGGCTGCGTCTGCCAGTTGCAGCTCAGCTTGGCGCGATGTCTTCAATGCATCACGATTCACGGTTGGCTGCAACAAGGCATTGTGTAAGGCTTGACGGTTTTCGAGATGTTGCTTTTTCATTGGGAGCAGGTCCTTCACCGTTCCCTGGACAATTGATTTGATTTTTTGACTTTGTTCATCGGTGGCATTCACTTTTTTTAAGAGCCATTCGGTAACAAAGTCGGCCCGTTCAAGAGCAACCGCGGGATCATTGCTGCCGAGACGCCAAGCTCCGAAATGGCCATGGCCTGTAAACGGTGCCAATCCCGGTGCATTCTGAGAGTGGGAATAGAGGCTGATACTCCCTACAAGGAGGCTACCTAGCAAAAATCCTGTCACTATTCCGGCCAGAAATCGACGGCCTGTACCGCATTTTCGATGTGGATCATTGACTGTGAGTTGATCCCTATTTTCACTGCTCATGTTAAGCTCCTTTCCATTCGCTATTGTCGCACCATTGCGACTGACAAAGCCATGGTACAGCCCCTTCGTTTCGGCTTTTTGTCGAGAATGTAAAGTTTTGTGAAGTGGGATTCAAATCGCCAGGCCTGATAGAGCTTGGCCTCAATGTCAGCCGTTTCGGTAATTGGGTTGAGTGGCGAGACCGTACTTGGCGATGAAGTGAGCTTTCGTTGTTGGCGAGCATGCAAAAGTGGGGAGCCATGAGGATCGTCACTTGAGTGGGCTACGAATGGATGCCGGCGGCCGGTCATCGGCGCTGTCGCAGGGTGCGGGTCATCCGAGAATGCGCCTGATTCGGACGAGACGCCGTTAATCCGGCCTATCGTCCGGAAGTTACCAAACCCAGGGTGCCACTTTGGTTGAGAGCCAGGCATTCACATTCACTTAGTCAATGATTTAACCAACGGCTCACTCATTTCTTCTGATACGACAATTCATACCCAGCGGCTCTGGCTGGTTACATCAGCAGAGTACTTTCCCAAAGCTCTGAGGTTTCGATGAGTCTTTCTTCGCATCTCACTGCCATTATAACGGTAGCGTCGTCCAGCAACTGGGCATTTGGTTGTATTGACCCCTCCCAGGCTATTGCCGGACCCAGGTCGCGTAAGCAGTGGCCACTTCTTTGTATCTGGCCTTTAGTCTGGTTGTAGAGCAGGGTACGTTGCTGGAGTTCCCAGGTTGGCGCGGGTGCGTTGGCGGGTAACGAACTCGCGCTCTAACGGTTGCATCTTGGCTGGATCGGAATACGGTCAGCTTCACCCATCTGATAATAGGGAGCTTTCGCCATTTTGGCCCCTATGTCCTTACGGATCTCGTCATAGCCGCCGGGCGTAGCCAGAATCACTTTGTCTTTCTTGGCAAATTCCGCGTTAATATCCTCCAGCCGCTGCATCAGCGCCCCGAGCTCCTTCTGCCTGGCCACGGCCGCCTGGGTTTCCGCGACGCCTTTTTTCGCCTGTCGCTCCGCTGCCGTCTCTCCTACCGGTGGAGGCGGCGCCTGTGCGGTGCCCATGTACTTTTGCAGCTCGGCTTCCTGCTCTGCCTTGCTCATCTTCTCGAAGCGCGCCTGATAGGCGGGATCGCTCATCAGTCGCTGCATCATGGCCTGCATGCCGCCCCCTGGAGCGTTGGTGGGAGCGCCCGAGAGGCTCTGCGTGTAGCTTCCGGCCGCCTGGGCAGCAGCTTGCTTCAATTCTTCCTCAGACATCTGACTCATCTTCTCTACTCCACCCATTCTATTGATGAGGGGACTGGCATTCGCCTGCGCAACAGAGCGCTGCGCCAGCGCCTGTTGGTCTTGTGACTGGTTCGCAACAGCGTCCTTGATCACGTCTCGCGCGGCCGCCACCTGCTGGTTGAACGGAGCATAAAACACCTCGAGTTCAGCCGCCCCATTCTGCGTTAAGATGTCGGCGCCGTAGGCCCGCTTGCCTGCTTCCGCAGGCGTGGCCGGTATGCCCGGGGCCGCGTCATATAGCGACGAGTAGTCGTTCTTTCCCAGAACGGAACGTGATTGCGTCTGTGCCAGAGCAATTGTGACTAAGAACGCAATTCCGAAAAACGCCAGGATAAGTTTCGTCTGCGTTGGCTTCATAAGAGTTCTCTCCATGAAATGCGGATTTACCTCCATGGCCCTAGATCCCTGCTGAGAGTCATCCAGCACTCGCTTGCCTTAAAAACCGCAAGCATTGTGACACCGGTTCTGATTTCCGACGCATGGTTTGAAGCGAGTTCCAACTGGAGGTGCCGCAAAGATCTCCCTTCATCCCCGTGACTAGCGAAATTCGCTGATTGCGGGCACGGCTTCTGCAGTGATGTCTCCTTGTAGTGGAACCTACTATGCGCGGTTTTACCAAATTGTGGCATCTGAGTCAATCAATGGCTGCCTCAATGTCTCTATGGTTGACGGCAAGTCTTGATTCTCCATATAGTGTGCACTTGTTAAACGGAACTTTTGTAAGAGGCAAAGGATTGATCCCTTATGTCCCCTAAGACAGACTTCAAACAAAAGCTCAAATCCTCCGAAGCGCAGCTAGGACTCTGGGTAACTTTGGAGTCTCCTACGATCACGGAGATTGCAGCCCGTATGAAGCTGGACTGGGTTGTGATCGACACGGAGCATGGCCATTTGGATTACAAAGAGGTCTTGGAACATCTCCGGGCGCTGCACGGAAGCGAAACCATTGGACTCGTGAGGATTCAGGAGATTGAGCAAGGAGTGATTAAACGAATCCTGGACCTGGGTGCGGACGGCATCATCATTCCTCAAATTCGAACCGCGGAAGAGGTGGAACTTGCAGTCAGTTTCGCCAAATACCCTCCCAGAGGAATACGGGGCATAGGGGGCGAGAGAGCTACGGCCTGGGGGAAGAATCTCGCGTTCGCTGCCACGGGAAATGAGCACACCCTTGTCATTCCTTTAATTGAGCGGCTCGAAGCGGGGCGCAATATTGATGCCATTATGGATGTTCCAGATGTGGATGCCTTTTTCTTTGGTCCTGCAGACTACTCTGCCTCCGCCGGATATCCCGGCCAATGGGAAGGACCGGGCATAGCCGAGGAGATTCTTCGCGTCAAAGAGAGGATCTTGGGACGAGGCTATGCCTGCGGCATCATGGCCACGGACCTGGCAAACGGGCAGAAGAGAATCCAACAGGGGTTTCGCATGATAGGGCTGGCCGCTGATGCAGGACTAATCATCCGTGGGATCACTGAAATGCTGCAAGGCCTCGGGAAACCGCTGAGTCCGGATGTTTGGAGAGATTAAGCGAACCGGAATTGCCAGCCCTTCCTGCGATCTCAATTGGAGTCTTCTGTTTCCGGCCTTTCGATTCCTTCTCAAGGAGGGGCACGTGTATCTTTTCAGAAACTTCTCATCTCTCAATCAATATCGATTGATCTATTGGAAGTCTATTCTTTGTCTTGGGCTCACGACTCTCTTCCTTGCTGCACAGGTAACGCGGAGCGTTCAGGCAGAGACAACTTCGGTGGGTCCGATGCCCCCTTCGAACTTGCGCTGTGAATATTTGACTAACCCCTTGGGTGTCGATGTCAAACAGCCCCGTTTTTCCTGGAACTTAGAACATACAGAGCGCGGACAGAAGCAGTCCGCTTATCAAGTTCTCGTTTCAAAGTCTTCGGAAGCTCAAACGGGTGATCAATGGGACAGCGGAAAGATCCAGTCTGATGAATCTTCCCAGATTGCGTATCAAGGCAAATCCCTGATGAGCGGTCAAACATACTACTGGAAGATCCGCTACTGGGATACGAAAGGGACCGCCAGCGCCTACAGCCAAGTGGCTCGCTTCGATACGGGATTATTTTCACCGGACGATTGGAAAGGCCCATGGATCGAAGGAAAGAACCAGCTGCGGAAGGAATTTACCCTGCCTGGCAAGGTTGTGCGTGCCCGAGCATACGTCTCTGGCCTGGGTTATTACGAGCTGCATATGAATGGCCGACGGGTTGGGGATCATGTTCTCGAGCCAGGGTGGACGACGTATCCCAAGAGAGTTCTGTATAGCACTTATGATGTGACTTCTCTGCTCCAGCAGGGGGGAATGCACTGGGGGTGATGTTAGGCCAGGGCTGGTACCAGGGCTATGCGGATGGTTATCCGGTCCGATGGAAGTGTGAAAATTGCAGTATCTTCCGTTTTCAAATGAACATTGAATTGGAAGGGGGCAAGCAGATCAGTGTCGTGAGTGACCCGTCTTGGAAGGGAATGGATGGGCCTGTCCTTTTCAACAATATCTACAACGGCGAGATTTACGATGCACGCCGCGAATTGCCTGGCTGGGACAAGACTGGTTTTGATGACAGCCAGTGGGTCGTCTGCTCTGCAGGCCAAAGAACCCGGCGGGATCCTGTCGGCACAGCTCATGCCGGCCATCCAGGTCGTAGATACGATCATTCCACTCGAGATGACGAATCCTCAACCCGGCGTTTATGTATTCGATATGGGACAAAATTTCAGCGGATGGATCGAACTGCGTGTGCAAGGACCACGAGGAGCGAAGGTCCGGATTCGGCATGCGGAACTGCTCTACGAGAATGGCACACTGAATACCGAGAACCTGCGTAAAGCCTTGGCGACAGACTTTTATACATTGAAGGGTGAAGGGGAAGAAATCTATCAGCCTCGTTTTACCTATCACGGGTTCCGTTACGTCGAGCTGACAGGATTTCCAGGCGTCCCGACCCTTGCTGCGGTTCGCGGTAAAGTTGTGCATACGGCGGTCCGTCCCATTGGCAGTTTCTCCTGCTCGAAACCTATCTTGAATCAGATTCAGCGCATCGTCACGTGGGGCCAAAAAACGAATTTGCACAGTATTCCCACGGACTGTTCACAGCGAGATGAACGCCAAGGGTGGATGGGAGATGCCCAGGTGACGGCGGAGGAAGCAATTCTGAATTTCGATATGGCGGCCTTTTATACGAATTTTGTCCGGAATATCCGCGACATTCAAGA
The DNA here is from genome assembly GCA_963810905.1 of uncultured Acidimicrobiia bacterium. GTDB lineage: Bacteria > Acidobacteriota > Terriglobia > Versatilivoradales > Versatilivoraceae > CAWBAT01. The sequence goes on from CAWEPG010000006.1 coordinate 397,957, forward strand.
TGAGCAAGGCAGAGTGACTGACACGGTTCCCCATATTTGGGGATCGCGCCCAGCTGATCCGGCTTGGGGTACGGCTTACCCACTCCTTTGCTGGTACTATGTGGGAGAACTACGGGGACAAACGGATTTTAGAGGAGAACTACGAAGGGTTGAAAAAATATGCCGATTTTCTGCACAGCTCCAGCGAAGACGGGATATTGAGTTACTTCTACTATGCGGACTGGGTGGCCGTTGAGAAAACCACCGGCAGTTTGGTCTCTACCTTCTATTATTACTACGACACGGACATTGTCGCCAAAGTCGCCAGGATCTTAGGTAAAACTACCGATGCCGAAACATATGCTCAACGCGCGACTCAGATTAAAGAGGCCTTCCATAAGCATTTTTATAATCCGGAGACCCGAAGTTACGCCAATGGCACGCAGACTGCCAACACTCTCGCTTTATATCTAGACTTGGTGCCGGAAAAGGAGCGTGGGTCGGTCCAGGAAAACCTTACTCGCGACATCATCTACAAACAAGACACTCATGTCACCACCGGTTTTATCGGAATCAAGTACCTGATGGAGTTATTGCCCCGCATCAACCATGCTGACCTGGCTTATGATCTTGCGGCCCAGACCACCTATCCCAGTTGGGGGTACATGATTAAGAACGGGGCGACTACGCTCTGGGAACTCTGGCAGAACAAGACCGGGCCATCGATGAACTCCCATAACCATCCTATGTTTGGAAGTGTGGGGTTGTATTTGTATCGAACGCTGGCGGGGATTAACCTGGGCAAGGATTCTGCCGGATACAAAAACATTCGAATTGAACCTCAAGTTTTCCGTGACCTGACCTTTGCTGCGGGCTCCACCGAAACCATCAGAGGCATGGTCGTATCCTCCTGGAAACGCTCGCAAGTTGAGAAGACCTTCACGCTCGAGGTTCAAATCCCAGTCAACAGCGAAGCAGAAATCGTAATTCCCAAACTGGATCTTCAAAAGTATTGGATCCGGGAGAGTGGCAAAGTCTTTTGGCAGAATGGACAGTATCAGCCAGGTTTGTCGGGGATATCCGGGGCGAAGGAAACTCCGAATTCTTTCGTTGTGGGCGTCGGATCAGGCCATTACATTTTTCAACTTTCGGAGGAATGAGGGCAGGCAGGAAAGGTTTTTTTCTGTATCGGTTTTGAATGAGCGGTTCTTGCCCCTCACATGATGGCAAAACGATCGATCACCCAGAATTTGTTCCGATGGATCTTTTTTCTTTGGATTGGCATCTGGGGATTGTTTTGGGTGAGACCTTTCTTCATTGGGAAATCCGAGTTCACCAAAAACCTTCGACTCTTTCGCCTCAGTTTTGAGGAACGACGAGAAGTGGTTTATGGAAGAGATTTGTACCGCTTCCTGAGATTCTGCAAGTCCCAACTCCCGGTTGGCTCTCGCTATCGCCTGGTTGGATTGGAATCTTTAAGCTTGGATTTTGCCCGGGCAGTCTATGATCTCTATCCCTGTCTCTTGAGCGGGGAGCCGGAATACCTTTTGGTTTATAAGCAACCTCAGTTCATCGCTGATCATTTTGAACGTTCCGCTTTCTTAGACGAAGATAGCTTTATCCTAAAGGTTCAATCACGCACACCATGATGATTGAGTACCTGCTAGGACTCCTCATTCTGATTTTCCCATCTGCAGTTGCATGGGGCTTCATTGAAATCATAGATCGTCAACGAGTCTTAACTGTTCTCGAAAAATTGCCTCTCGCCTTTATGTTTGGGTTGGGCGTTGTAGCATGGGGGATGCTGGTTCTCCAATTGCTGGAGACACCGTTCAGTCCTTTGTGGCTTCTGGCCCTACTCCTGGTTGGCAGTCTCCCGTCGATACTGAATTACCGACGAAGGAATAGATACCCACAGATTACCCTTCAGGCTAGGCGCCTCTGGCTCACGGAGCGCTGGTCCAAAGTTGATGTCCTCTTGTTGACGGGAATTGGGTTGGAGCTTGGCTTTGCTTTCACAAGAGCTTTGCTTTTGCCCATGGAAGATTTCGATGCGGTGACCAATTGGGGCCTCAAGGCAAAGGCCATCTACCTCGCCAAAGGGATCCCCTTGAGCTTTCTGACCAATCGTGAAAATGCCACAATACACGCGGATTACCCATTGCTACTGCCTTTGGTTGAAAGTTACGTCTATTTCTTACTGGGTCATGTCAATGATTTCGCCGTGAAATGGATTTTCCCACTTTCTCTTACTGCCTGCATCACTGCCTTCTATGCCAGCCTGAGAAGAATGGCTCTCGACCGGACCCATTGTCTGGCGTTTGCTTTTGCCCTCGTGAGTATCCCTCACTTTGTGTTTAATGCTACGAATGCGTATGCGGACATCTTGATTGCCACTTATTTTGGGATGGGATTTTTCTGTTTGTTCTTGTGGATCCGGCAGCGAAACGACCTCTTTCTTGTGTTGTCGGCATTGCTCACCGGGATGGCGGGGCTTACTAAAAGCGAAGGAATGATCTTATGTCTGGTGAACCTGGTTGTCCTGGTGTGGGCGACTTATAGAGAAAGGTCATTGGACCGTCCGCATGGCTGGAGGCGGGTATTGATCTATTCTGGAGTTCTCGCTACGGTTCTGATGCCTTGGCTGGTGTTTCGTTTGTCGATGAAAGCCCAAAATGACTACATCAATGAGTTAAGGGTCGAGCGTGTGGTTCAGTGGGACACTGTCATGAGAATGAAAACGATATTCTATCATTACCAAGGCCAGTTCTTTAACCTCAAGAACTGGAACCTGCTCTGGTTAGCCGCATTGGGACTATTGCCTCTTCCGTTTCAAAAGAACCCTCCAGAGTGACCAAAGGTATATTTTCTTGGCTACGGTTATGACATTCTCCATCTATACGTCCATCTATTTTATTACTTTCAATGACGTGGCCTGGCATTTGAAGACTTCTGCCAGTCGGTTGCTGGTTCATTTCGTGCCGCTGGTTGTGTTTGGATTTGCCTGTGCCTATCTTGATGTGCAGACAAGGAGTAGTCAATGCCGGCGGAGTAGAAGGACACAGCTCTGTCCAGGCAGTTGATGAGTGGCAAGCGGCCATTGCTAAAGGACAAATGAATGGCAATTCTCAAGGTGTGTTATACGAAGTCGCATGCAAACAAAGACAGACTGAATTCCCCTCCTTTGGAGGGGCGTAGGGGTGGGTTCGTCAATGACGAAATGCGGGCAGGATGCCCGCGCTCCCAGGGTTTTCGCCGGAGACATCTCTCCTCGCATCGAGCGTGGCCTAAAGACCGTTAAAAAACCAGTCTCTTGACGTGCCTATTGCATCTCAGTAAATTGGGGCGGAATGTTCAAAGGAGGGATGACTGTGCCTGGCAATCCACAGGATCAGATCGTTTTCAAAGCACTGGACGCTTTTTGCATTGAAATCCCTTCCTGGGGATTTGCCAATACCGGGACGCGCTTCGGGAAATTCATCCAGGCAGCGGCGGCCAGCTCGATCGATGAGAAGCTCAGTGATGCCGGCCAGGTGCATTCCTTCACGGGGTGTTGTCCCTCGGTAGCGGTCCATGTACTCTGGGATTTTCCGGATGGTCTTAAGAGCATCCCGCAAGCCCAAGCTCTGGCCAAGAAATACGGGGTCAGAATCGGGGCGATCAATCCGAATGTATTCCAAGATCAAATCTACAAATACGGCTCCCTAGGTAACCCAGATGCCACGGTACGCCAAGCAGCGCTGGATCATCTTTTGGAGAGCGTTGAAATCGGTAAGCAGGTAGGAAGTCGTGACGTGTCCTTATGGTTTGGTGACGGTTCAAATTACCCTGGCACCGCCAATATCCGTCATCGGAAGACCTGGTTCGAAGAAGGATTAAGGAAGACGCACGCCCATCTTTCTTCGGAGCAACGTTTACTGGTTGAGTATAAGCCTTTCGAGCCTGCCTTTTATCACACGGATATTGCTGACTGGGGCATGGCGGTTTTATTGGCTCGAGCGGCCGGACCGCAAGCTAAAGTTTTGGTGGATACGGGACACCATTATCAGGCCCAGAACATCGAACAAATTGTTGCCTGGCTTCTCAGTGAGAAAATGTTAGGAGGATTCCACTTCAATGACCGCCGCTATGCAGATGATGATTTGACTATTGGCTCGATCGATCCTTACCAGATCTATCGCATTTTTCATGAGATTGCTCTTTTTGAATGGGAGAGAGGTGAGCAAGTGGAAATTGCTTACATGATCGATCAAAGTCATAACTTGAAAAACAAGATTGAAGAGATGATTCAAACCGTCGGAACGGCCCAAGAGCTCTACGCTAAAGCCGCTCTGGTCGAACACGAAACGTTGAGCCGGCATCAAGATTCCTGCTCATTAATCGATGCGGAAGAATGCCTGAAATCAGCTTATCAGACAGATGTGCGACCCCATCTGCGTGAGTGGCGGAAGGCCAGAGGCCTGGCTGAAGACCCGCTGCAAGCGTTTCGCCAAAGCGGCTACCTGGAACGGATCACAAAGGAACGGGGTGAAAGAAATAAGTCGGCCGGCGGGAGTTATGCTTAATTCATCCAGGCACTGGATAAACTGGGCCGCCCTTACTCAATCCCCTGCCCCCGGACGCCCGAGAACGAGCTTCATCCCGCTTTCCCGCCGGAGTGCCCCTTGACCTTCCCGATGAACCACCCTCTCCTCAGACTGTCTCATATTCACAAGAGTTTTGGAGGAGTCTTAGCCCTTCGGGCAGTGGAACTCGAAGTCCGAGCTGGCGAAGTTCTAGGCCTCATTGGCGAAAACGGGGCCGGCAAAAGCACATTGGTCAACATCGCGACCGGTGTATTCTCTCCAGATTCAGGGGAAATCCGGCTGGATGGAAAACTACTCCGGTTCTCCAATCCCCGCCAAGCTGCTACAGCTGGGATTGCGGTAGTCCACCAGGAGGCGGATCTTTTCGCAGAATTGAGCGTCGCCGAAAATATGTTGCTGGCTCACGGCCTGGTGAGGGGTTCCACTGGCCTGATCTCCTGGCAAGACACTTACTGGAAAGCTTCCCAGGAGATATCGGCAATGGGAGAATCCTTTGATGTCCGGCAAAGGGCTGGTGAGCTTCCGATAGCCAGGCGCATGGTTGCGGAAATTGCGGCTGCCATTTCAGCGCGGGCGCGCATCCTCTTCCTGGACGAACCGACATCTTCTTTGACTCTAAAAGAGATTGAGAACCTATTCCAGCAGATTCGCCGGCTCCGGGATTCCGGCGTTGGCATCGTTTATGTAAGTCATCGATTGGAAGAGATCTTGCAGATTTGCGATCGTGTCACGATCCTGCGGGACGGTGAAACGGTTGAGACCCGACCGGTCGCAAATCTGACGATGGATCGTATGGTCAATTCTATTGTCGGCCGAGAGCTTTCAGAAGTATTTTGCAAGAGGCAGGTTCCCATTGGTGAAATCCGGTTACAGGTCGAAGGGGCGAGCAGCGACGATGGGTCATTCCGGGAAGTCTCCTTTGAAGTCCGAGGCGGAGAAGTTGTTGGCCTTTATGGTTTTGTTGGGGCTGGCCGTTCGGAACTGGCTCAAGCGCTTTTTGGATTGCACCCATGTGCTACCGGAAAGGTCTCAATCGATGGGCGTTTGGTCCGGATTCAATCGCCTCGCCAAGCCGTGGAGGCAGGGTTGGCTTATCTTCCCGAAGACCGCCTGGTGCAAGGAGTTTTTCGGGGGCATTCTGTTCGGACGAACGCTAGCGTGACAATCCTGCGCAGTCTCTCTCGCTGGGGCTGGGTTTCTGAAGGGCAAGAAAAAGCCATGACTGCAGAAATCATGGAATCCATGCAGGTGCGGGCTGCTTCCGTGGAACAACCGATCGGCACGCTCAGCGGAGGGAACCAGCAAAAGGTAGTGTTTGGGCGCTGGCGGGCAACGCAACCCAAGATTATCCTCCTGGATGAGCCGACTCGCGGCGTCGACGTCGGAGCTCGAGCGGAGATTCATAAATTGATCTGTGATCTGGCTGAGTCAGGAGTCGGTATTTTGTTGATCAGTTCCGATTTGCCAGAGGTCCTGGCGATGAGCGATCGGGTGATCACCTTGTCGGAAGGTCGCTTGACGGGAACGTTTAATCCCAAAATAGATCCCCCAGAAACCGTGGCGGCTGCGGCTGTGCCGCGGGCCAATTCTGGAGAAATAGTAGGATCTGCGAAAGTCTCTGGAAGTGCCGCGCCGTGGGTTCATTTGCGAGAGCTCAGCCTGGTCGGTTTTATTCTGCTGCTTTCCGTGGTCACCGCGTTCCTAAAACCGCGCGAATTTGCCACTCTCACGAATTTCTATGACGTGTTAGCAAGTACTGCCCTGCCTGCCATTATGGCTCAAGGCGCCATGCTGGTGATCTCGGCCGGGGGAATTGATATCTCTGTGGGATCCATGATGGGTCTGGTCGGCGCGCTTGCGGCTATGGCGGCGAACGCGGGCCTCCCGCCGCTCCTGTGTTTGTTTGTGGCTTTGGGGCTGGGAGCTGCTTGTGGCTTGATCAACGGTGGCATTTCCCTGTTGGCACGCATCCATCCAATCATTGTGACTCTTGCGGGAATCAGTATTTATCGCGGAATCATGCAGGTCGTCACAGGGGGGCGAGAAATTGAACAATTGCCTGCTTCGTACCGAACCTTAGCGGATGGATTTCTATTCGGGATTCCGAAGCTTGTCTTCTATCTATTGCTGATCACGATTCTCGCTCATCTCTTCATTCGGTATACCTTGTACGGGAGGAAGGTTTTGGCTCTGGGAAATTCAGAAAGCGCTTCCCGCCTTCTCGGCCTCTCCAAGAATCGCCTGACGCTGCTGGTTTTTGGTTTGTGCGGGCTTTTGACGGGGCTCACTTCAGTGTTACATGCAGCCTATTACGGAAAAATTCAATCCAATACTGGGGAGGGAATGGAACTCAGGGCCATCGCCGCGGCGGTCATTGGAGGGACGAGTATTTCCGGGGGGCGTGGTTCTGCTCTGGGAGTATTGCCAGGTGCTTTTTTGGTTTCGTTGCTCTACAACATTTTGATACTGACTGGGGCAAGCTCGTATTGGCAAAACATCTTTGTCGGAGCGTTGATCCTCGTGGCTATGATCGTGGACGTCATTTTCGACAAACTGAGGGGGACAAGGAAATGATTCGGCGGATCCTGGCCTCCAGAGAAACGATTCTGGTATTGATCTTGATAAGCTTATGCCTGTTCTTCTCGGTCTGGGTAGAGGGATTCTCCGATTGGGCCAATGTGGTGGAGCGTTCCCGCTATTGGGTTGTCCCCGGGATGATTGCGGTCCCGATGACTCTAATCATCGCAACTGGAGGGATCGACCTTTCCGTGGGTTCCATCCTGGGAATGTGTGGAATTGTCCTGGGGCTGCTCTTTCGAGATGCCGGTTGGCCGATTGCTCTGGCTTCTTTTGCGGCTGTTGTCACCGGCATTTTGGCCGGGGCGTTCAATGGCGGCGTGAGCAGTTACTTGAAGATTCCTCCTCTCGTGGTGACCTTAGCAACCATGGCCCTTTATAGCGGGATCGCGCTGGCACTCAGCCAGTCCCGTCCTATCGGCAATTTCCCTACTTCGTTTCAATGGCTGGGGCAAGGTGATTTTTTTCAGGTTCCTTTCGGAAACCGGGATGATATTGTTTTCCCAGCACCGCTGCTGGCCTTGCTCGCCGTTTCCTTGGCCGGCTGGATCATCATGCGTCGATCCTGGGTCGGGCGCTATGCGGAATGCATTGGCGAAAATGAAGTGGCCGCCCGATTCGCGGCAATTGATGTTCGCTTTTTAAAATGGGCTCTCTACACCATGGCCGGAGGGATCTGTGGCATCGCTTCGGTGTTTTATACTTCTTTGTATGCAACAGCTCGGCCCGAAGCGGGGCGTGGAATGGAACTGGAAGCGATAGCCTGTGTGGTAGTTGGAGGAACGCGCATCAGCGGCGGACGGGGGACCGTCCTGGGAACCATTCTAGGATTGTTGATTATTGGAGTCCTTCGCTATGGTTTGGAGATGGCTGGGATCCCCTCGCAGCGTCTGATTATTTTTGTCGGCATCCTCCTCATTGTAACGGCTGTTCTCAATGAGGGGTTTTCAGGAAAAGGAGGAAGACAATTGTGAAGAACAATCCAGGTTTGCATCGACGACAATTTTTGAAGAGAAGCGCTTCCATAGGAGTAGCGGCAAAGCTGGCAGGTTGGAAAATGCTTTCGGCTCAAGAGTCTGCCAACGATCGAATTACCTTGGGGATGATCGGAGTCGGCGCGCGGGCTCAAGAGCTACTGCGTGTTATTCAAACCCTTCCGGGGACGGAGATTGTGGCTGTTTGCGACGCCTATCAAGGTCGTTTGGAGAGGGCTGTTGAAAGGACTCGCGGACGGGCCAAAATCTATCCAGACTATCATGCAATTTTGGGAGATAAGGGGATTGATGCGGTCATCATTGCGACTCCGGATCACTGGCACAAGACGATGGTTGTGGAAGCTCTCAAAGCAGGCAAAGACGTCTATGTTGAAAAACCCTTGACCTATACCATTGATGAGGGAGTGGAAATTATCGCAGAGGTGAAAAAAGGAGACAGGATCCTGCAGGTTGGGAGTCAGGGCATCAGCAGCAAGATTCAGCAAAAAGCCAAGGAACTCATCGAGTCCGGGAGATTGGGGAAAATTACCTTGTTGCGGGCCTCTTATAACCGCAACACGGCTGGCGGAGCCTGGATTTATCCGATTCCAACAGATGCTTCGCCTCAAACCGTGAATTGGGAAATGTTTTTGGGGAAGGCGCCAACAAGACCCTATGATCCTGCACGCTTTTTTCGGTGGAGATGCTATTGGGACTATTCCGGAGGGATTGCCACCGACCTTTTTGTCCATCTCGCCACCACCATCCATTTTTTGATGAACGCCAAGGCGCCGCAAAGCACGATTGCTCTAGGTGCGCTTTATCGATGGAAAGACAGCCGGGAGGTGCCGGATACGCTCAATGCCGTGTTGGAATATCCAGAAGGTTTCACGGTCAATCTGAGTTCCACATTTAACAATCAGCTTTCGGGGGGAGAGCAAGGGTTTCAGATTCTTGGCACTGAAGGAAGCCTGGTCCTGAGTGGAGATGGTCTGACTTTCTATCCCGAGCACACTCGCGAAGACAATCGCTGGATTGTCGAGAGCTGGCCGAAAAAATTAGAAGACGCATACTATCAGGATCCGAAGGTGCTCAAAGCCGAAGTAGCTTCTAGTTGGCTTCCCAAAGTTTCCCTGGGAATGGAACGCTGGGACGAGGATGGGAAAGATGCGATCGTGGCTCACCTGGAACAATTTTTTGAATGCGTCAGGCAGCGGCGCCAGCCCTTTGAGGATGCGCTGACAGGGCATCGTGCCGCCGCCGTCGCGCATTTGGTCAATCTCTCCTATCAACAAAAGCGGGTCGTTGCCTGGGATTATCAACAAGAGAGAGTGAAGAGTTAGCTTTGGGATAACGCATCGGGTTGGTGCATGAGACACTTCCCCAATTTTATGATGAGGATTTGCATAAGGAGCTGGTGAAAATGAAACGTGTTTGGGTCTCTTCCATCCTGATGGTTGTTGTTCTGGCGGCTTGTACCCAAAGCCAAGGTCCTAAGCCGGTAACCGGCAAAGCGATCACGATCGGAGTCATGCCAAAGCTGAAGGGGATTGCGTTCATGAACGCAGTAGAGAAAGGGGCACAGGAAGCAGCTTCGGCCTTAGGTGTCCACCTTGATTTTGATGGTCCGGTAACGAATGATGTCACGCTGCAGGCTCAAATGGTGGAAACGTGGATTGCCAAAAAGTACGATGCCATCGCTATCTCCCCCAATGACCCCGAAGCCATCGGTCCAGTCCTCGCTAAAGCACGCAAGCGGGGAATCAAAGTGATTGCATGGGATTCGGATGCCCGTCCAGATGTGCGAGATTTCTTCGTAAACCAGTGCACCCCCGTGTCTGTGGCAAAAGCGCTGATGGACGTAATGGCTAAAGGTGCGGGAAGAGAAGCAAAATACCTCTTCATTACCGGATCATTGACGGCGTCGAATCAGAATCTGTGGATGGCTGAAATGGAAAAGTATCAGCACTCTACATATCCTCAAATGAAAAATCTTTCGGAAATTCCAAAAGCCTCTCAAGAAGATCAAGCAATGGCCACCCAGGTGGCCGTAGATTCATTGAAAGCCTATCCCAATATGACCGGTATGTTTGGTATGACCTCAGTGGCTTTGCCAGGTGCGGCCGAGGCTCTGCGAAAGGCTCGTGCAGCAGATCGCGTCTATCTTACGGGACTCTCTACTCCTAACTCAATGAGGGAATACGTGAAGGATGGAACGGTCAAGAGCTTCGTGCTCTGGAGTCCCGTTGATCTCGGTTATTTGACAGTTTATGTGGCCAACGCGGCCATCAAAGGAGAAATCATATCCGGAGCCACTGCATTCAAGGCGGGGCGGCTTGGAGAGGTAAAAGTCGAGGGTGTGCAGATCATTCTTGGAAGTCCTATTGTGTTCGATCAGAACAACATTGATAACTATGATTTCTAAACCTGTGGCCCAGAGTGTTCACCCCCCTGAAGTCCCCCCTTGTGCAAGGGGGGACAGCCAAGAACTTCCAAACCGCACGTCCCCGTTTGATACAGTTCAAAAAGGGAGATTGTTGTTCATGTTGCGGTTCTGGTTACCACTCTCAGATCGGTGGGGTCTCTAATACCCTCCGTTTCTCCACTGGCCTGACTCATTAGATCCCGGCCTGCTTTTTCCAGTCGTCCCCCCTTGCACAAGAGGGGACTTCAGGGGGTTCGTCCCGGATGTGTAACATTCAATCACTCCGGCTTTGGAGAAAATAAACCAATGAAGTATCTCAAAGATCTCTGGGATGTAGAACAAGCTGAAAAAATGCAACACGATCCGCTGGACCTCTTGCGCTATCGGTCAAACCTACTCGGCGCCGATTTGCGGATCACTAACTTCGGGGGAGGAAATACCAGCTCCAAGTTTGAACTTCCAGACCCTTTTACCGGTCGTCCTGCTCGGGTGCTGGCAGTCAAAGGGAGCGGAGGGGATCTTGGCAGTAGCAGCAAGGAGGGATTTGCAATCCTCTATTTAGATCGGTTGGAACAACTCCAATCGATCTATCGTGGGGAACTCTACGAAGATGAGATGGTCCCCTACTATTCTCTAGCTGCATTCGGGATTAACCGGGTCGCTGCCTCAATCGATACCCCTCTGCATGCATTTCTTCCTTTTCCACATGTGGATCACCTCCATCCGGATTGGGCGATTGCCCTGGCAGCCAGCGCGAACGGCCGGGAAAAAATGGAGGAATTCAATCGGCGCTTTCACCACAAACTGAGCTGGCTTCCCTGGCAGCGCCCGGGATTTGAATTAGGGTTGATGCTCAAAAAGGCGGTGACGGAATCACCCGATTGCGACGGGATTATCCTCGGGGGGCACGGCCTATTTACCTGGGGGGACACCCAGCATCAGTGTTACCTCAACAGCTTGAAAATAATTGATGAACTTGGGGAGTTTGTCGGGGAACATGAACGAAAAGTGGGAGAGCGATTATTTGGAGGGCAAAAGCATTCTTCTCGGCCGAATGCGCAGGCGTTGGCAACTTTGATTTTTCCGTTCTTGAGGGGGAAACTGGGCTCCAGGCGCCGGAGCATCGGGCATTACAACGACTCCGCCGATGTCATCCAGTTTGTCAACTCGACGGATGCTTCCCAGCTCGCAAAGTTGGGGACGAGTTGCCCGGATCATTTTGTACGAACCAAAATCTGTCCCCTTTACGTTGATTGGGACCCGGCAAGAGAGGATCTGGACACCCTCAAAGGAAAGATTGCTCGGAGAGCGGATATCTACCGGCAAGACTATGAGACGTACTACCATTCTCACGCCCAGCACGACTCTCCGCCGTTACGGGATCCGAACCCCACCGTAGTCTTAATCCCGGGGCTAGGGATGTTTACATTTGCGAAAGATAAGAAAGAAGCTCGCATTACAACAGAGTTCTATGTGAATGCGATTCACGTCATGGCAGGTGCCACGGCGTTGGGGGAAGGAGCTTTGCCCTCGCAGACGTATCCACAGGTTCGAAGACCTGAAGATTCAAGACAATTCTCAAGTTTTCACAATTATGTGGCGTTGCCTCATCGGGAAGCCTTCCGGATCGAGTACTGGGCTCTTGAGGAGGCCAAACTACGCCGCATGCCTCCCGAAAAAGAGTTCAGTCGAAAAATTTTTCTGGTGGTCGGAGGTGGAAGTGGGATTGGTCAGGAGACTGTGATGAAGTTGGCAGAACGCGGTGCCCACATCATGGTGGCGGACCTGGAGGAGCAGGCTGCAGGTACGACCGCGCAACGGGCAGCTGGATTTGGCTCGAAAGAGGCTGTTTCCTCTTGTGTCGTCAATTTGGCCCAGCGCGAGAGCATTGCCAATGCCATTCGACAAACCGTGCAGCTTTTTGGAGGCCTCGATGGCGTCGTCAATACAGCCGCCATTTTTCTGGCGTCAGATCCGAAAGGCAATCTACCCGATGAAAAATGGCGGCTGACGCTAGACATCAATATCACCGGTAACTATCTCCTGGCGAACGAAGCGCAAAAAGTCATGACCGAGCAGGGCCTTCCGGCAAGCATCATTTTAACCAGCTCGGCCAACGCCATCGTTCCTAAGCGCGGGAGTGAAGCTTATGATGTGAGCAAGAGCGCGGTCAGCCATTTGGTAAGAGAGCTGGCCGTCGGATTAGCCCCACTCATCCGCGTCAATGGAATCTCGCCGGCGACCGTCGTGGCAGGTTCCTCCATGTTCCCGAGAGATCGGGTCATCAGCTCGCTGACGAAATACCAGGTTCCATTCGATGACACGGAACCACTCGAAGAATTACGCAATAAACTGGCTGAATTTTACTCGCGTCGCACCTTGACGGGCCTGCCGATACGTCCAGGAGATTGCGCGGAGGCCATTTGTTGGTTGGCAGGGGAACGTTCTAGCCGGACGACAGGCCATCTAATTCCGATTGATAGCGGCTTAGTCGAAGCTTTCTTGCGTTGAAGAAACCGTTCAAATCAAAGGCGAAATGGCGTTAGGAGAGATCAACACCAGAAACTCCCAGTCAACGCGCCGCCGACTTCTTCTTCTTTGGCGAGTCTTTCAATTCAATTGCGATGGCATGGATTTCTGTGGATCCCACGTTTTCTGAAGCGTGGGTGATGGGTTCAGACCATAACACAGTATCGAGCTTAAACTGCTTTACCGTGGGTTCACCATTGTCTGAAACAAATTTCCCCTTGAAGTCGCTCAAGGCGATGGTCACATTGGCCGGATGAGAATGCACCGGTATTTTCTCTCCCGGCTTAATCCGAACTTCGATCACTCTCACCCTGTCATTTTCAAATACAACCTTAACGTTCTTGGGAGCAACTTTTACCGGGTCTTGAGCATGGGCGCTTTTACTGCCGATTCCAGAAAACAAAGCCACCAGAAGGAGACTAGTAAAAAGAAGCCTTGAGTCTTTCATCATTCCATTCCCCTTTTGTCTTTCCCGCCGTTGAAACGTTCCGACGAGTGACACAATAACAAATGCTAGCGTTTAATGACCTTCCCCGACCACTGCCGAAATACTTACCTTTGGTGAGATGCACTCCCTCTCAGCTGTACCATAGAAAACGGCTTGATTCGGGGGATAGAAAATAAATAAGTCAAGAGTTGGTCCATATCGGTCGGGGACAGATTGTAACTGGGCATGGGGCTATCCGGCGTGTGAGCTTGAGGATTCCGGAGATGTTCCTTCACCCATTCCTTACTCTTTCGCAGGGATAACCCGTTGAGCTCAGGACCGATTTTCATCCCTTCCCCATTGACCATATGGCAGGTCCCACATTGATTTGCCTTGTAGAGCATCGCCCCTTCGACGGCGAAAGTCGGCGCAGAATTGAGCACTGGTGCATTATTAGGAGTGAGCTTGAGCAAGAAGGACGCCAAGGCCGCGAGTTGTTCATCATTGAGATCAATGGGAGGCATCGAAGTGCCTGGGACTAACCTCGAGGGATTCTTAAAATGATCGATCATCCACGCTGGAGAGCGCCGGATGGCGGTGGTCGCGAGATTAGGACCCACCTTGGGTGCCTTGTTTGCCAAATTATGACAGCTGGAGCATTGTTCCAGGCGGAAATAACCAATTCCCGCCAGTTCTTCAGGTGAGAGCTGCTGCCATTCTTGCACAACCTCCTCTTCTTCGGTCGAGGGCACCGAACTTTTCGGCGTGGTGATGACTGCGGTCAGTGTCAAGCCAGTCCAGCCAATTAGGGCGAAAGTCGCAACGCCGATCGCCACTGTCCGTTGCGCCAGTCTTTTGATGTCTCCGCGATCTAAGAAAGGGACCAGCATTAGCGCGATAATTGCCAGAGTTGGCAAAACCACACTACCTACGAGCTCCAGTGAGCCTCCAAACAACTTAAGGGATTGGAATAGAAATAGAAAATACCAATCCGGCCGGGGAATATAATTGCTGTCTGTGGGGTCAGCAAGTCTTTCCAGGGGAACTTTGGCGACCACGGCCATGACTAACAAGATCACGAAGGCAATGAAAATAGCGACAGTGTCTTTAAAGACTTGTTCAGGGAAAAATTTCTTGGTGGCTCCCTGATCACGGGGCATGGGTGCGACGCCATGCTTTCGAACGAGAAAGACATGAATCACAATCAACGCAGTGGTGAGTGCCGGCAAGAGCAGGACATGGAGGGCGAAAAAGCGCGCGAAAGTCACGACCCCGATGCTCCCTTCACCACCGAGGAGGCGAGTCAGGTAGCGCCCAATCAAAGGGGTTTTACTGGCCAACTGCGTCGCCACGATCGTACCCCAATACCCTCGATTGTCCCACGGCAGGAGGTATCCGGTTAAACCAAAAGCTAACGTGAGGAGGAATAGGATCACACCGATTATCCACGTTGCTTCACGGGGCTTCTTGTAGGCGCCGTAAATAAACACTTGGATCATGTGCAACACGACAACCACAATCATCATACTGGCGCCCCAATGATGAAGCCCGCGAATCAGGGCTCCCCCGGTTAACGCCGTGATAATGTATTTGACGCTGTTGTAGGCGTCTCCAGGCGTCGGAGCGTAATTGAAGGAGAGTAGCAAGCCGCTGAATGCCTGAACTAGAAAGAGGAAAACAGCAACACTGCCGAAGACCTGGTGCCATCCACTGGAAGCGGGAATCTCTTCGAAGAGAAATTTCCTGATCGCCGTTTCCAAACCGGTTCGATATTCGACCCAATCAATCAATCGTTGTGCAAAATTCTTCATGCTCCAGGCTCCGTCGAATTTCGCACCGGTCCTAACAGGAGTTTGTCCCCTTCAATTTTTGTCTCGTATCGGTCTAGAGGGCGTGGAGCTGGTCCGCTCAATACTTCGCCATCGATCGAGAAAGTGGATGTGTGACAGGGACATAAGAATTCATGCTTTTGTTGAACCCAATGGTAAGCACATCCCAGGTGAGGGCATTGGGGTCCAAAAGCAATGACCTCTTTGTCAGAAATCTTCACCACCCAGGCAGAAACTTTTTCGCTGATGATTTTCCAGCCATCGACGCGGTTTCGCCGAAACACAATCTCCTGGGGAGTCTTCAGTCCTAACATGGCCAGACTCCCAGCGTCCTGCCAGTCCATATCTTTTTTGGACCGTGGAGGCCACAATAAGTAAACAGCAGCTGGCAATGCCAAAACGGTCGCGATGGCAGACCAAACTCCGTAAATAAAGGCTAAATGAAATGTTCTACGATCCATGTTTCCCCTTCATTGCGCAATTGACACAATAATACCCCTTGATGAATTTCCTTAATCGTCAGGATCGATGAAAGGATAACTTCGCGGTCGGAATGGATGATTTATCGATTTGAGCCGCTAAAGGTGTCGTTTTTATCCCATATATCATGTTAATTCCAGCCCAGATAAGGATCAAGTGGAATTGTTAGAATAATTTAAAGTCTCCCGAGTTATTTTCATCAGCAGAGTCTCATTCCATCGTCATTCCGTCTTACTCTCTGGGGTATAGGAATCTTAGCAAGCCGACGCAATCGAGGTTGGCTTTTTAAGGATCGAGGGAGAATGTCCAGGAACTCAGCGCGCTCCAATCGATCATTTGCTGTTGACAGGAAAGCTCGCTACGAACTAATTTTCATACTCATGCCAGAATGTGAACGTTATCCATTATGCAAAGGAGCTCTTACCCGTTGTCTCATCCTAATTCGAAGCTCTTTGAAAGAAAACTCCACCGCAAGAAGCCCGAAGTTTACCCGGAGACAGGCTGGCAAGGCATCCGAACTTGCAAAGAGAGAACGGGTGATTGAGTCGTCTCAATTCCAATTCACACCCTAAAAGGAGTCTATGATGTCGCTGAACAAGCTTGTAATTACCATGACTGCCTTAATTGGGGTGGTAGCGGGGAGCCTTGAGGCAGAAACGATAAAGTCAGGGCTGGGGTATCACTACCCTGTAGACCGTCTCAAATGGGGTCATTCTCTGGGGAACCGTAATACATACGCCACGTTAGACGGTAAAACCGACCTAGTCAACGAGCGTGGAACCGTTCGGAAAGGCTTGCGGGAATCTACCAACCAACAATATTACCTGCTCGGTTGGGATGTGAATTTGAAGTCTGTCGAAGGAAAGGCCTATTCATTCACGGACACTCGATTTCTCCCTGTCTACCAGGAATCGATTCTGAAGGTAGAAGATCAACAAGCGAGCAAAAAATTCTTTTTGCCTTTTGAGAATAATAACCTTCGCTCGGCTCACTTTCTGTTTGAAGTAACCGGGGGCCTCAAAGAACCACTGGTTATCCACTCACAAGTATTTTTGCCAAATTCCGTCCAGGTTGCCCAGGCGGAATATAAGGGGCACAAGTATCTGGAACTGACATACCCGGACAAGACTGTTGCCGCTTTTTGGGGGACTGGGGATATCCCGTCGTTTCGGGTGAGTCCAGTTGTTATCGATTCCAAAGAGCAAGAAATCCGGCTGGAATTTGACTCCAACTGGAGGGCTTCGTCCAACAGCCGACAGTCAACCCTTTCCTTTGCTTATTCATTATATGGAGCGTCCCGGGGAAATCCCTTGAATGCCCTTTTTGACGTGTATGCGGCAGATGCAGGGACCTCCCTCGGCACCCTCAGCCGGGTAAAGCTCTTGCTCGAAGAATCCAACATTGCGATGCGTCGTTACTTGGAGACCTGCCATCTCTGGACGCCAGATCCGGTGATCAATCGTGGGGTGCAATGGGCCAAAATCAACCAGCTCCGCGACCAGCAGGAGTATCAGTGGGGTGATGGCTTTAGTAATAATCCTCCGTCTGACATCGTGGTGGGGCGAGATTCGGTATGGTACTTGGCCGGAAGCAGTTATTACGCGCAGCCCTGGTCTCACAAACTGTTCGACTTCTGGTTTCGTTATGGATTGGAGGTTAGTGGTAAGTTCACCGAATACTTGACGGCCTCGGGGAATCCACTTTTCAAAGATGACTATGGCCTCAACATCAACGACAACACGCCTCTCTTCTTGATCGCGGCTCACCAATACTATTCCGTAACGGGCGACCTGGGCTTCTTACATTCGGTTTATCTCAGACTGCTCCAATCAGCCAACTACATTTTGGAACAACGGAAGGCAGGACTGAATAACCACTATGGACTCGTATGGTCCACCTCCACAGAAACTTTTGTCCGCGGTCTGTGCGGCTGGCGAAACGCAATCCCAAATTACACGCTTTCTGGAGCAGTTACAGAAGTGAATGTGGAATGTTACCGAGCCTTGAGGGTGACTGCCGAACTGGCCAAAGCCATGGGTGATGAGCCGAACCGGGAGCGTTTAGATTGGGCTGCGGGGGAACTGAGGGAGGCAATCGAAAAAGATTTGCGTTCAAAAAGCCAATGGAACCCTTATTACTATTTGACTATTGATCCTTCAGGCAAGCCCGTTGACGATCTCACGGGAGATCTCCTTTTCCCGGTGTTGTACGGCGTTTCGTCACAGGAAACCTCTCAGCAGATCCTGACCGAGCTGTTCAGCGAGCGATTTTGGGTGAATGCCAGTGATGGAGCCGGAGGGATCCGGACGGTCAGCGCGGCTCAAAAGGGATACCAAGCCAAAGCAACTTCTCAAAATTACGGGTTACTGGGTGGGGTGTGGCCGAATCTGGCCCTGTGGGTTGCAAAAGCCGCGGCTGATCAGGGCTTCCCGGATCTTACCCTTAAGGCTTTACGAGGGACGTGGCTTCTTACCGAGCGAGATGATCCGGCGCGCTACAACGTCGTTCCCGCTGAACTCCCCGAATACTTCAATGGGGACGACTTAGTACAGGTCGGACAACCGCGGAGCACCTTCTTGCACGGGATTTATATCTGGGCTGCCTTGGAAGGATTGCTGGGGCTTTCTCCCCGTCCCAACGTTTTGCAGGTAAATCCCTCTTTGCCGACAGGATGGAATTGGATTGCTGTCTCTCAACTTCCTTACCGCGGGTTCCCTCTGTCGCTCTTTGCAGACCGTCAGACTAAGACATTATTTACTACAGTTCGAGTTGAAACTTCGTGGAACCAGGTTGAAGTCCAATATGGACTTCAGCAACAGTATTCCTTTCAGCCGGAGCAGACCGCTTTCTGGATGGTCGTTCCCAGTCAAAACGGGAACGAAGTGATCGCGGCCTCAGACCAATCCGTACAGGGGAAACTGGTCGAACGAAAGACCGGACGCGTAGTTGCGGTGTTGAGCCTTCCGGCTGGAGGAATGGTGAGGAAGAAGCTAGAATAGCGTTGATCTCCTCTAATGGTGCAAGGGAAGGTTTAGGTTGTCTTCGTGATACTTCGCTGGTTGGCGTGTTTACTTTTCTTTTTGTGTCTGCCCGCACTCTGGGCACAGACTCCCACACGCCCGCTGAATGAGGCGGAAGCGGCAATAGCCCAGGGACAACCGGAAAAAGCGTTGGCCGCGATTGACCGGTTTCTGGATGAGTTGAAACAGGGAATGCTGATGGGGCCGCGTCGGGCGCAACAACTGGATCATGCGGGAAAAATCCTCACGGCTTTGAGAGAGAGAGATCCTCAGTCCGTCAGAGCAGGGTTCCTTCTGGGTGAAATTCGGTTTCTGCAAAATCAATTTGAGGAAGCTCTGGAGATCTTAAGCCCGCTTCGCTCCGAAAACATGAAGAATGCCGACTACTTTAATTTGGTCGGAATGTGCAGGGGCGGACTCAATCAATTTTCTGAAGCGGCGCAGGATGTCATTACAGCAATTGCTCTGGCTCCTCAAAGAGCCGACCTTTATTTTAACTTGGCGGGCCTCTATCAGAAAGCTGGCGACAATCGTGGCGCCATTGAGGTTCTCAATCGCGCCATCTCGAAGGGAATGGTCACTCCTGAGATTCACTTTGCGCTGGGGTTGAGCTATTACAACTTGGGGAATTTTTCATCAGCCAATGCGAGTTTCGGTAAAGCCGTGAAAATGCGTCCGGAATTTGGCAAAGCTTACTTATACCTGGGGCGCTGCTCGAATAGACTTCGAAACACGAAGGAAGCCGTCACTTTTTATCGTAAATCGATAGCCCTTAATCCCAATGATTTCCTGGCCTATTTGGAACTGGGAGAGCTTTTGCTCGACCTTCAAGCGAGCACTGAAGGGATCCAGTTGATGGAGAAAGCAGTACGGCTGAACCCGAATTCCTCCGAGTCTCACTACCAATTGGGAAAGGCCTATTCCAAATTAGCGAAAGTCAACCTCGCGGTTACAGAACTGGAACGAGCGATTGGACTCAATCCCGATCAGGATGGTGCTTATCAGGAACTGGCACGATTATTTTTGAAAGAAGGGAAGAAAGAGCAGGCCGAGGCGCTCTTAACCACGCTGAACGACAGAAAGCAAAAACGCAAAGCGCAGTACGAGAAGAAAGTGTCTGGAGGCAGCTCACCAAATGGACCCCAATAAGTAACTTCCTATCTCATAGGGGACAAGCATCTGTCAGTTGACGGACGGGCCCGGCAATTGACGGATGGTTCGCCCCTACCATCGCAATAAGGAGCTTGAGAAATTCATGCGAATATCGATAATCCAGATCGTCCGAAGCTTCCTCTTGGGTGTGTGTCTATTAATATTCTGTCCGCCGTCGGCGCAAAAGGCTGCCAACGATTGCGATGAAAAAGTAGCGGTCCGCATTCGGCTTGATGAAGGCCATCCTTGGCGCCCACCCTTTAGTTTAGACCGGGTTGGACAGCCACTCGGTGTTATCGTGGAAGTTGAGAGTGAGGAGAGACCTTACCGTGAGTACTGGGTTGTAGCTTACCAAAATGGGAAAGAGATCGATCGCCAAATATTTCATCTTGCCGGTAGCCATTTGACGGGGAAGTCTCCTTATATCGGGCGGGCGAGTTTTTTACGATATTTTGACGAAGTCGCTCTTTTTGCCAAGTGCCGTTTTCAGGGTGAGGGTGTGGAATTAGCTCGCCAGAAGGTGACTCCTCCAGACTTTCAGGCGGAAGCAGTTGCCCGTCCGGATAAGGTCATCAATCCTGTTGATTTGGGTGCCATTCTGGTTCCGCTGGACTGGCTTTTACTGTCAGGCGGACAAAAGGGGAATGTCGAAGTCGCTGCAATTTCCAGAAACGCAGACATTCCAGACGCCAAAGCCCAGGCTTGGCTCGAGTCTTCAGCCTCCAATAAATCTGCAGTGGCGATCAAGCTGGAGAAGGACCGCCGCGCCCAAATCACTTTCCCGATTCCTTCCACGATCGCCTCCCCGGAGAAAGACACGTTGCATGTGGCTCTCATGTCGGGAGAAGGGAAAGAACTCTGGCACAAGAAAATTCCAGTCATGATTGTTAAAACGCCGCCGAAGTTGCCGGAATTCGGGGCGACGGAGTTGAAACTCCGTTATGATGCCCCCATCTCGGTCAGAGATCCCCGCACGGGAAAATTTTCTTCTATGAGCTACGATACGGCGTGGGCGTCCCAGCTCAAAGATGTGGTGATTGCTCTGCCCAATGGTTCGCGTTACGTGTTCTGGCGCGGTTCCTGTTACATCCCTTTTTGGGCCAGCACTCATGATATGGGAATGAGCTACGAATGGGCCGAAACGACGCCTCCTCCCGATGGGTTCACCGATTCGGTGGAACCGTTGATGGACAAAGAACTGCGGTACAGCCGGGTCGAGATTCTCGAGTCAACGGCTTCGCGCGTCCATGTGCGTTGGACTTACCAATCGACTGACTTCATGTACAAAGTCTGGGGGGATGCGCCGGTTGAAGATTATTATTTCTACCCGGATGGTTTTGGCACACGAGTTCTCAGTTTGACGAGTGCTCCAGGGGCCCAATATGAAGTCCAGGAAATGATTGTCCTGGCTCCTCAGGCCGCCTTCCCTTATCAGGTCTTAAGCCCTAAAATGGTTGATATCCTGTTCATTGATGGAGAAAAAAGAGAAATTACTTTTCCTCCTGACGGAACTACCGGATCCTCTCCGGCTAGCTTTTCCCGGCAACAAGGGATCGGAACCCCCCGCGATGTCCCGGCGGTTTATCGTGTAAGACTCAATAAAGATGACCTCGCCACCGCATTTAGTTTTAACCCCGTGGATGCACACTTACCCAAGTATCTTTTCTCCCCTTTCTATGATCGTGGAGTCATGGTGACGCCAGCATACTGGGGAAGCCATTGGCCGCTGGCTAGGGGAAATACCACCGGATGGACCATTGATGATCGCATTGCACTCACCCCTTCCCATAACAGCATCTTGAGTTGGGGATTGGATAATCAAACTCCATTGAAAATGTCTACCGTGCAAACTATCGATACTTTAGGACGCTCAAAGCTAATGACCCTTCTGCAATATGTCTGGCTGATTGGCATGACTGAAATGCCTGACGCCCGCCTGCTGGAATGGGCCCATAGCTTCAAGAACCCTCCTTCCCTGGAACTCAAGGGGGCCCGCTTGGAACAGGATGCCTCGTATGTCTCCGAGCGAAGAGCCATTCGGCTAACTGTGGAAGATCCCAGCGTGACCATTACATTAAAACCGACAGTTCGCTGCATTAACCCGGTTTTTGAACTGCGGTCCGCTCCGAAGGTTCTTCGCAGCGTGAAGATCGGCGACCGGGGACTAAGCCCGAGGGAATTTGCCTGGGATGGGCACGTTCTCTGGATCAACGCGGATATTGATACGGCCTCTGCCTTGCAATTGGAATTTGCTTCAAGTGGAAATTGATCGGACGTTTCTCGCGATTGGAGAAATTCCATTGCCCGTTATTTCTCCTGACCCCCTGAAAGGGGTAAATATTCAAGCCCAGGGCAGCGCCCTGGGATTTAATTGACCCATCAGTTTTCGCCCTGAAAGGGCGAGCTAGCAGGGAAGAAACGTACGCATGGCGCAATCGTTGGCACAAATCCTGATTCATCTAATTTTCAGTACTAAGAATCGAGAATCACTACTGTCTGAGGAGGTCCGGCCCGAGTTGCATCGGTACATGGCCACGATCTTGAAGGGGCTGGATTCCTCTGCTATCCTCATTAATTCCATGGAAGATCATGTACACGTCCTTTTTCGTCTTTCGAAAAATCGCGCCGTGTGCGATGTGGTCGAAACAGTAAAAAAGGATTCGTCTAAATGGATCAAAACGAAAGGAAAGGCATACCGGGGGTTTCCACTGGCAGAGCGGCTATGGAGCGTTTTCGGTAAGCCAATCCAATTTGGCTGACGTGGTCAATTATATCAACGGCCAGAAGGAACACCACCGCAGGCGCACATTTCAGGAGGAATTCAAAGCGTTCCTGAAAAGATATAAGGTGCCTTACGACGAACGGTACTTGTGGGATTGAATGAATAGGCCGCCCTTTCAGGGCTCATGGGTTTTTGGTATTGTTAGTCCCAGGGCGCTGCCCTGGGCTTTGTTAGATCTGACCCTTCGGGTCAGCGAACTTTGCCGCCAAGCAGGGCAGATTTAGTTTTTTCTTTGCAAAGGATAAGCCGGCGCAAGCCTGCTGGGGAACGGCGATCTGCATTGAATTGTCCATAGTCATCTCCGATCATCGATTCCATTCATGTCCAGAATCAACGCGAGGGAAATGTCGTTTCCTGGAGCAAATTTAAAAGTCTTAATCATCCTTTGCTTTATTTCCCTCCCGTCGCTGAGAGCGAATCATTCAGTCAACCTACAAGATTCCTCGCCAAAGGAACTCTACCAAGAGGCTGCCAGACTTTTTCAATCCGGAGGGTTTGCACAAGCAGAAATCAAATTGCGGGAGGCCTTGCGTATACAACCTCAATTTCCAGAGGCCTCTTATCTCCTGGCCCTGGTATTCGCAGCAACGGAGAGGGTGGAAGATGCCGAGAAATATGTTCAACAAGCTCTCGTTCAAAAACCAGATTTTGGCGAAGCCTGGCACCTGTTGGGACGGCTCTCGGCAAGCCAGAAAGAATTTACCAAAGCGCGGGAGTATTTCCTCAAAGCTGCCCAACTGAACCCCACGAATGCTTTCATTCCACTGGACCTTGGGAACACGCTCGAGTCGCTCGATGACAATGAAGGTGCCATGAAGGCTTATGAGAAGGGCCTTGAGCTGGCGAGGGAAAATTCGAGAGCCCGGACGAGAGCCCGGGCAAGTTTGGGGCTTCTCCATGTCAAAGTTGCTTCGCTTTACACCGAAAAGAACGAAATTCAGCTTTCCATCCAAGAATTAGAGAAGGCTCAGGAATACTTGACTCCTTCTGCTCAGTTTTACGGATTGCTGGGCGGTGCATACCTGGCGGCTAATGACCTCAGAGCCGTTCATGCGCTGAAGGAAGCGGCCGCACTTAATCCGACTGATGAAGCCTGGGAGAAGCTGGCTAAAACGCTTTCGAAATTTGGCCAATTTGATGAAGCGGTGGGCCTGTTTGAGAACAAGTGCAAGGAAAAACCGAATTCAGCTATATTCCACCTGCTCCTCGGGGCTGCCTACTGGGATAAGGCCGAATATCACAAAGCAATCAGCGAGTATCAACAGGTAGTTGCATTGGACCCGAAATCGGTCCGTGGCTACTACTTGCTTGCGTCAGGGCAACAACTCTTGGGCGATCGAGCGGCTGCGAAAAAATCTTTGGAAAGAACCCTCACGCTAGACCCGGATTTCAAGCCGGCTCAGTTGGCTATGGTGGATGTGTTCATCGCGGAAGATAAGCGCCCAGAGGCGATTGCTTTATTACAACAAATGACGGCCAAGAATGGAGAAGGATTGGAAGTTCAACTCAAATTGGCTCAACTTTATCTGGAAACCCTTCAGTTTGAAGCATGCCTTAAAACCTTAGAAGAAGCCGAACACCAGGCACCCAGAGAAAAGAAAGTGCATTATCTGCTAGGGAAGCTCTACACGGCCAAGAACCAGCCAGATCTAGCAAAGAAGGAATTTGATCTCTTTTCAAGTCTGGAAAAAACTGAAATGGAAGAACAACGTAAAGTAAAATAATCAAAAATTTAGAAATGATGGTCTTGAACTCTCTAACGAGTTCTCCTGTCCTTCATATTTGGCCACGATTCGTGGAAGACCCATGAGAAAAAACATCAGGTGTATTCTGCGCCTCTTAGAAAAAACCTTCACCTCTCCGAGTTACGAATGGATATCAATCAAGCGGCACCCTTTTTTTCTCCTACTCATGACCCTTGCGGCATTACTCGGGTGCGAAGGGAATCCCAATGTTGAATCTCATGGCCCCGTAGCCGATTGGCCCGCCTATGGCAATGATCCGGGCGGATCCCGTTATTCCCCGCTCACCCAGATCACCAAGGAAAATGTCTCCCAGCTGAAAGTCGCTTGGATCTACCGAACCGGTGACTTCTCGGAAGGCAAAAAGACGGCTCGAAAAACCTCGTTTGAGGCGACACCGATCCAGGTGGGCGGGTTACTTTACGTTGTCACTCCCTTTAATCGGGTCATTGCACTTGACCCTGAATCGGGAAAAGAGCGATGGAGCTATGACCCTAAAATCGATTTATGGATTTATTACGGTGATGATCTGATTTGCCGGGGGGTTTCGAGTTGGGCTGACCCGGATTCCAGAGGCCAAGTGAGCTGTCGGCGCAGAATTTTCCTGGCCACTAATGACGCACGTCTGATCGCCCTGGATGCCGCAACGGGGATCCCTTGTATCGAGTTTGGAAATAAGGGGCAGGTGGATATCAGTCGAGATGTGGGGTTTGTTATCCGGGAGAATATCATATGACTTCTCCCCCGGCAGTGATCGGGGAGTTGTTGTGGTCGGTTCCGCCATCAGCGACAATCAGCGTGTCGATGCGCCGCGCGGGGTGGTTCGCGCCTTTGATGTGAGAACCGGGATCCAGCGCTGGAGTTGGGACCCGGTCCCCCGCAATTCGAAAGACCCCGCTTGGGAAACCTGGAAGGGTGATAGCGCTTCTCGCACCGGGGCTGCGAATGCCTGGTCGATTCTCTCGGCAGACCCTGCAAGAGACACTGTTTTTGTCCCCACTGGCAGCGCCAGCCCCGACTTTTATGGGGGCGAGCGGCTGGGGAGTAATCTCTATTCCAGTTCGGTCGTGGCCCTGAGGGCTACAACCGGCGAAGTCCGTTGGGCATTTCAAACGGTGCACCATGACCTGTTTGATTATGACGTTCCTGCTCAGCCAACCCTCGTTACCGTGCGCCGGAATGGGGCGGAGGTCCCAGCCGTTGCTCAAGCCACCAAAACGGGTCACTTATTCCTGCTTGACCGTGAAACGGGTAAACCACTTTTCCCTGTCGAAGAACGCCCAGTGCCGGTTTCTGACGTCCCAGGGGAAGAAGCCTGGCCTACCCAGCCTTTTCCAACTGTTCCGCCCCCACTTGTGCCCCAAAAACTTTCTCCTGAAGACGCCTGGGGACTCACGTTTTGGGATCGCTCTCGCTGTCGTGAGCGAATTCAAAACTTGCGTTCTGAAGGCATCTTCACCCCGCCGAGTTTGCGTGGAACCATCCTTTTTCCGGGGGATGCGGGAGGGACCAACTGGGGGAGCGTGGCATTCGATCCCGAACGAGGGCTACTGATTTTGAATACCAGCCGGATAGCCCACATCGTAACACTGATCCCCCGGGATCAATATAATTCGGCCCGAGCGGCCAAGCCGGATGCAGAAATTTCCCGTCAATCGGGCACCCCCTACGCGGTGCATCGTGAAGCGTTACTGTCCCCGTGGGGACTTCCTTGCAATCCACCCCCATGGGGAACGCTGGCTGCTGTCGAACTTGCCAGTGGGAAGCTGCGTTGGGAGGTTCCTCTGGGAACGACCCGAGATTTGGCTCCCATTCCCATTGCCATGAAATGGGGGACTCCTAATATGGGGGGACCGATCGTGACTGGAAGCGGCTTGGCATTTATCGGGGCGGCCATGGATAATTATCTTCGTGCGTTTGATGTGGAAACCGGGAAGGAATTGTGGAAAGGGCGCCTTCCGGCCGGTGGGCAGGCAACACCCATGACCTATCGCCTCAAAGAAGGTGGGAAGCAATACGTTGTCATCGCGGCAGGTGGACACAATCGGATGGGAACCCAATTGGGAGACTATGTCGTCGCTTTTGCTCTACCTTAGCTTCGCCTGGGAGTGTATTCTCCTTCTTTAATTGGATTCGTTTGATGGTTGCATCCCTTTACCATACGGGATCAGAATCATGCTGACGCTAATCATCATCGGGCTTGTGATTGTGATCCCTTTGCTGTTTCTCGTTTCATTCGGGTGGGCGCCCCAACCAGACGACAAAGAAATCGTCCCTTGAAAAGCGCGCAGAATCCACACTTGGGGACAAGTCGACGGATGAGGATTTAGAGGATTTACCTCTTCAGTAATCCCCTAGTGAACAACCCCATTAGGTTGTATCCATCATCATCGCAAAGCTGTCGAGTGGATTGTCCAATTGGCCTCTAAGGAGCAACCATTCCTAATTAATAAGGAGAATAAAATGAAAAACTGGTACCTGGTGTCACTTTTCTTCGGTCTGTGCCTGCCCAGTCTTTCTGCATCCGTCTTTCAGGCAGAACAGAAGGATGAGAAGCTGGCTCAGGATGCCGCCGATTCTTGGCTGGCACTGGTTGATGCTGGCAAGTATTCGCAAAGCTGGAATGAGGCCGCGTCGTTCTTCAAGCAGAAAGTAACAGCCGAACAATGGGAGAGTGCCGTTAAATCTGTTCGGGAACCGCTAGGGAAACTCGAGTCTAGAAAATTGAAACATTCTCAATACACAAAGACGATGCCTGGGGCGCCGGATGGAGAGTACGTCATACTCCAATTTGATTCCTCTTTTGCAAACAAGAAAGCCGCGATCGAAACAGTCACTCCCATGAAGGATAAAGACGGAAAGTGGAGGGTGGCAGGTTACTTTATCAAGTAAGATCACCTCAAGAGCACACGGTTGGTAGACCCGAATTCTGACTTTAGCTGATGGAAAGACGATTCCGCTAGACGGTCCGCCACTGATGAAGAAAGGGGATTGGGGAGCCAGCGATCCCAATTGTTGCGCCCAGTTTCCACCCTCGTTTCATTAAATTCTGGGAATTGCGGAATCGAGCGACAAACTATGCTCTGCTTATCATGATTGTTCCTGATTTTAAGGCACAATCGGCACAACTAGAGCCGAGGGATGCTCTCGATCATGGTACACCAAGTTGGAAGCCTTGATCATCCGCTTGCCGCTTTCCGGATCCTCGCCAGTATTTAGGTTCCGGTCGAATCGGGGAAAATTACTGCTTGAGACTTCCAGCCGTAGCTTGTGGCCCGCCAGGAACACGTTGGAGGTTGACCAAAGGTTGATCGTCAGTTTGTATATCTCGCCCGGATTCATAAACTCAGCCTTTTCCATTGAATTCCGATAACGCGCACGCAGAATTCCATCGAGCAGATTCTCGGCATTGCCGTTCGGCCATACATCGATCAGCTTGCCGGTGAAATCCGTATCCACGGCAGAGGAGCTTACGTAGAGTTCCAAAGTGACTGGGCCGGTCACCTCGGTGTCCCGTTGGAAGGCGGGAGTCGTGTAGACCAACACGTCTTCGCGGCTTTCCGTGGGTCTTTGGTCGACTGGACCGGCAGATTCATGGAAAGGAACAGGGCCGCCACGTGTCGGCACGGGGTCCGCGGGATCATAAACGTACTTGTCCGCAGCTTCACTTGCGGGAGAAGTCGTGCTCAACGTCCCGTCGCCACCGAGCATATTCGCTTTGCCGGCGGAGTGCAGGTAATATCTTGTCTCTCTGGCGCGCGCGAGTGGCCAACTGTCTTCCTCGCGCCAAATATTCTTGCCCATAACGAAAATCTTCACTGGTTTTTCCTGACTGATGCCGTTATCAACGTCTTTGAGCAGGTGGTCATACCAACGCAGGGTCAAGGCTGTAAGATCCGGGACGGAATCCTTGCCGAAGTCGATATCCCCGATTTTCGGCGTAAGACCTGCGTGGCCGCCCGCGATCACCAACAGCCGCTGGTTGTTTCGAGCCGCTTCACTACCGCCTTGTGCCTTAATGCCCAGATAGTTCTTCAGGGAACCGTCCTGGAAAAGGTCGTACCAGGCAGCTACGTGAAAACCTGGGACCTTGATTTTTGAGAACTGCTCTTCGATCGACCATTGTTTCCAATAGTCGTCATAACGAGGGTGTGCGAGCCAGTCGAGGTAATAGTCCGCCAAACCCGAGGAAGGATCGGATCCCAGCACAGGATAATCACTGAGTGGAAGTATCATGTCCCCGCGTGCGCGCGAACTGTCTTTGAGGACGCGGCGGCTGAGGGTATCGATGACGAAGTATTTCGTCCAGCCCTGGTCAAATGACTGCGCAAACGCTCCGCCCTGATAGGTCCAGTTTTCATGGTAATTGGAGCCTGTGATCACCGGAAGGATCCCCGCGAGATGTGGAGGGGCGGCGACGGCCGTGAGCATTTGCGTGACACCCACGTAAGACATGCCCACCAGGCCGACCTTGCCATTAGCATAAGGAAGCGCAGCCGCCCATTCAACGGTATCATAGCCGTCCTGCGATTCGTACTTGAAGGGGTACCACTCACCTTCAGAAGTGAAGCGGCCTCGACAGTCCTGAATGATATAAACATAGCCTTGGGCGGCGGCTTTCAGGCCGAATCCGGTGCCAGCGTATGTCATGCGGTGCTTGTCGTAAGGTGTCCTCTCTAGAAGCACAGGGAATTTTCCATCAGCATTAGGGCGATAGATGTCCGCGCCAAGCGTTACACCGTCTCGGGTCTTCATCTTCACATTGTTCTCGATGGTGACATCGTAAGGCTCTCGAGCGTCGACGCGCGTCGCCAGCACGAAGGCAACGACGGTTAGAGTAAGCCTCAGCCGGTTAGAAGACATCATTGACCTCTCTAAGGTGAAGTGCCGTATTGTCATCTAGACATCGATATTCCGCAATCGCCAAAGTCCAGGTTATCGCCACAAAGTGAGAAATCCTTGAGCTCACCTCCTGCCCACGGTTTTCACTTCACGCCGATTTTCTCCTTTCTCAGCTTCACAAGAAAACTTAGCAAAAAACTCTTGACAATCATTTTGTCATGGATAAAATTCGCAATTGACCAAAGTTCAATTATTAAACCTTTTTTCTGAACTGGATTCACCAGGAGAAGCGTTGGCGAGTTCCTTGCGATGATTGGCAGATCAGGAGGCCGTTTCAACCTGCTCTTCCCCGACCGGCATTTCATGGCGCGTGCCAGCGCAAGAGCAGAGGTCTTGGACTTACTGAGAAAGCCGTTTGCGCAGATTGTGAATTATTGGGAAGGTTAATCCAAAAAAACGATTTCCCGCTGGTGATCCTGGTGAGTGAACTGTCAAAACGACGCGAATATGAGGACCTGCTGCTTTTGATCACGGCATTCGTCCATCGGACCACTCGATGAGGAGTGGTAATCCGATTTTTCGTATATGGAATTTTG
This sequence comes from uncultured Acidimicrobiia bacterium, assembly GCA_963810905.1. Classification (GTDB taxonomy): domain Bacteria; phylum Acidobacteriota; class Terriglobia; order Versatilivoradales; family Versatilivoraceae; genus CAWBAT01. Next base: position 427,897 of record CAWEPG010000006.1, read on the forward strand.
GATATCTTCATAGTTTTATAATGAACAGAGTTCATTTTACTTGCTATTGGATTCCAAAGGCCATTGGAATCAGTCATTTTATCCAAGGGTGATTTTTGAATTCTTTTGGAACACTGATTGCACTTGTCACAGTAGCGTCAAGACTAGCTAGACTATAAGTTTCTACTGGGTTTAACCGCAGGTTTAAAGCAGGGGCGAATTCCAGATGCTTTCTTTATCCACCCTTACGGAGAGGGAAGTAAGGCTAATAAGGAGTTATCTCGGATTCGTTCGCCTTGACTTTACTCAACCATCGAGTTTTTGAAATTTGTTCAGAAATTCAAAGGGGATTCGATGGTTTTTGGCTTTACGAAATTGACGAGCCGGATCTGCTACCTCAGACACGTAATTCAGACAGCTATTAGGGGGCACAACTTGTTTTCTGGCCTAAACTTCATTTGAAAATATTCAAGGAGGAAATTGTGGAAAATAGTTTCAATCGAACGTCAATGCTTGAGTTGATGAAGCATCCTAGCGAAAGGTTTCTTCTTTCCCTCACGACCCATTGCATCCTCCTCTTCCTTGTGATGGTCTGTTCTTCCCCCCTCTGGGCTCAGGTCGAATTCGGCACGATCGCGGGTACCACTCATGATTCCACAGGTGCGGTGGTGGCGGGGGTCGACATCACGGTGACCAACGTGAATCGGGGAACCGAAGTAAAGACGAAAACGAATGAAACGGGCGACTTTGTAGTTCTTAATTTAATCCCTGGCGACTATACCATTACGGCCGCTATGAAGGGCTTTAAAACGCTGCAACGCAAAGGATTCAATCTTCAAGTCAACGCACGTGTAGCGGTTGACTTGGTCTTACAAGTCGGAGAATTGTCCGAAACCGTGGAAGTCACAGGTGCAACGCCCTTGCTTCAAACGGAGTCATCGACGGTAGAAAGCGTGATCTCACGTAAGGCCGTATCCGAGCTTCCGCTGAATGGTCGGACAGTGTTTCAGTTAGCGCCTTTGACCGCCGGTGTGACCAATGGAATCTCAACCATAAACGCCAACAACGTGGACATCCCTGATAATGCGCGTGTTAAGCAGGGGCTATCCGTCAACGGACAAATGCAAGCGACCAATACCTACATTCTCGATGGTGTTTATAATAACCAGATCAACCAGGGGCTGATCGCCGTTCTGCCCCCGCTAGAGGCGATCCAGGAATTTACGGTTGAGACCAGCAACTTTAACCCGGAGATTGGGCGAGGGGGTGGGGTTGTCAACGTGACCCTCAAGTCGGGAACGAATGCCATTCACGGGCAGATCTTTGAATACCTCCGCAATTCTGTTTTGGATGCCCGTAATTTCTTCGACTATACCGCAAAGAAGCCGAACTTCGTTCAAAACAATTTTGGGGTCGCCGTAGGGGGACCCATCATTAAGAACAAGACATTTTGGTTCTTCGATTATCAGGGGTTTCGACAAAGAAAGGGAAATAGCTTTGTGACCACAGTCCCCTCAGCGGCTCTTCGGAGCGGAAACTTTCAAGGGACTGGCCGGCCAATTTTTGACCCGGCGACTTTCCATCAGGTAGGAAGTACCTATGTCCGTGATCCATTCCCCAATCAGACGATTGACCCATCTCGCTTCGACCCGGCGGCCGTTAATGTCCTTAAATACATCCCACTCCCGAACGGTAATTGTTCAACGACTTTAGTCAATGGTGAAGGCTGTTATTACAGCAGCGCGTCCCGCCAGAATGATCAAAACGCATTCGATGTGAAAATTGACCAGATTTTCAGTGAGAAACGATAAGATCTCAGGGCGTTACAGCTACGGCACTTCGCACACGGTTCTCCCCGGCGCTTTCAGTAACATCCCCGCATACGCGCCGTCGGTTGGGGGCGCATTGGGTTCGGGTGGAGCAGGCTTCTTGAACGGGATTGTGGATAATCCGGCTCAAAATTTGGGGATTCAGTGGATCCATAACTTCAACCCCACCACCATCAATGAATTCCGGGTCGCCTATATTCGTTCCGGAGCCGGATGCTGTCCAGCTTGGTTTTGGGAATAACTATGCCACCGACGTCGGTATTCCAGGAGTGAATGTCACTGACAATAACAGCGGGTTCCCGGGAATTATCATTAGTGGTTATGGGTTACTCGGTGACTCTCCTTTTTTCCCGCTCGATTGAAATCGAAAACGTGTATCAAATCTTGGACAATGTCACCTTTGTTCGAGGGACGCATACTTTAAAGGCTGGGGTCGATTACCGAAGAGTACAGCGGAATTTCACGCAAATTTTGGGTGCTCCCGCTGGTTCCTTCGACTTTAGTACTTCCTTCACCTCAGACCCTAATAACCCGAATAATACCGGGAATTCCATGGCCGACTTTCTTCTTGGGATTACAGACAACGGCTCCTTAATCCGGAATTCCGGTCTGGCGGGCTTACGGAATACTGAGGCTGGAGTTTACTTTCAAGATACATGGAAGTTGAGCGCAAACTTGACGTTGAATTATGGATTGCGCTGGGACCTCTTCACCCCACAGACCGAAAAATACGATCGGATCAGCAATGTTGACCCTGTTCAGGGGATTCTGATCCTCCCTGAGCAAGGAGGCAGTAACCCTGCCTTTTCCACTCGGGCCATGTATGCAACCCGCTGGAATAACTTTTCCCCGCGTATAGGACTTTCTTACCGGTTAGGCGAAAAAACAACCGTTCGCGCTTCCTTCGGGATTTTCAAATTGGGCCAGGGCCAAGCCGGATTCCAGCTTTCCTTGAACCCACCGTTTGTCGGAGGAACGAATTACACAAACACCCCGACACCACAACAGATTAACTATGTTCTTAGTCAAGGCATTCCCCCGACAAATCCCTTCGTCCCCATCAACCAGCCTGTCGGTAGCCTGAATGCCTTTGAGGGGAACAACCCGACCGGCTACACCCAACAATGGTTTTTCGGAATTCAGCGGCAGCTCACACCCACTCTCGTTTTTGAAGCCGACTATGTCGGGAGTACTGGGATTCACATTCTCGACCTCTGGGATCCGGACCAGGCGGCCTTGGGAACAGGTCCTGTAGAACCGAGACGGCCCTATTACAGTACCATGCCTGGTGTTACGGACTGGCGTTACCAGGAGGCTCGAGGCACGGCGACCTATAATAGTTTGCAAACAAGCCTGACGAAGCGCTTTTCCTCAGGGATGTCTTTTCTCGTCAACTACACTTGGTCTCATGCCATGGCTCAGGGCAGTGGCATTTTCGGACCCGGCGCGAGCCATCAAAATATGCAGGATTTAAATGCCGACCGGGGTTTGTCACAGACTGACGTCCGGCAACGGTTTGTCGGCAACTGGCTCTATGAACTTCCTTTTGGGGCAGGGAAGAAATATAAGAGCGATGCGAAAGGAGTTACCAACCAACTCATTGGAAATTGGCAGTTTGGAGGGATTCTCCAGATCCAAAGTGGATCTCCAGTCAACGTCACTGGCGGAGCTGGCCGGCCCAATCGAAGTTGTAACGGCAATCTCGACAAAGGAACAAGAAATAATACCCAGTGGTTCGACCCAGCTTGTTTCCCCATTCCCGCTCCGGTTCCTGACACGGTTAACGGAGGGGTGTACACTCCGTTCGGAAACTCTGGCGGGAACGTGATCATTGCGCCGGGGTTAAATAACTGGGATTTGTCGATATTCAAAACTTTCCCAATTACCGAAACGACATCAATCCAGTTCCGCACCGAATTTTTCAATGCCTTTAACCACACCCATTTTGGGGTGCCCAATACGGCCGCAAATCAGTCCTCCACGGGGGTGATTTTTTCTGCAACTGACCCCCGCAATATCCAGTTTGGATTGAAGTTTATCTTCTGACGTTTTCGTAGGGGTGGAGCCTCCGCCAACTGGCGGAAGCTTCATCCCTTCTTTCCTTCGATTTCTCCATTCTAAAGAGGAGCTGTGAAAAAATTGCCGATCCGGCTGTAGGGAACCCTCGCCGCAGCGTTCCCGGTTGCCGTCGGATCACTGAGGGTTATGGTTTAGATATCGGGGGATTGCAGGATTGGTAGCCACGACGAATCCGCTTTCAAATTCGTCGTGGGTTGTCCCAACGCCAGAGAAAAGCCCACGGCGAGAAAAGCGCTCGCCGTGGCTACCCAAGCAGTACCCATTCAACCCCCAAAAACTAACCCATTACCACTAAGACATATTTCTGATTCCATTCAGATCCCAAATTTCGTAAAATCCCCGTTTGCATTCCGAAGACTTGGACAAATCTCAGTGAATTTATGGGTGAAGCATCCGGCAGTCGACAGACCGGTCCGTCAGCTGACGGATGCTTCGCCCCTACAGAAAAAATGACCCATACACAGCCTATTCGTAGCGAACGCCTCATTCAGGTCTCTCCCGAAACCTTAGTGGAGCTGATCAAAGGCATCAGTGTTTGTCCCTTCGCCTCCGGCAGTTCGGGCGCGATCGGGTTCAGTACTGGCTTTGCCATCTTAAGTCCGGGTGCACGTCTACCTTATCACACTCATCCCTGCAGTGAATCGATTACAACGATTAAAGGGCAATTGGAGGTGGCCGTTGAAGGGAGGACTTACCACCTGTCGGCATTCGATTCGATTCACCTGCCGGCTGGTGTGGCGCACATGGTAGCAAACCTTGGAAAAGATGAGCGAACCGTCGTGCTGACAGCATTCCCAACTGCAGAAATTAGCCGGACGCTGGTGCCGGACGAATATACAAGGGTGGATCGAAAGAATCTGCTGTCTGGGCCTGATGACCCGGAGTCTCTAACTCGCTTCATGGATACTGCCGAGTACGAGCCATATCCAAAGGCAGCATTCAAAAATCTTTTTTCCAGTCGTCCGGGTTTAGCGGGAATCTGTGGAGGATTTGTGCGGCTCCTGCCAGGATCTTCTCTGCCTTGCCACACTGTTTCTTACGATGAGACGAGTACGATCGTCAAGGGACAGGCCACCTACATTGTGGCCGGGAGGAAATACTCTCTGAGTGACGATGCAACCATCTTCGTGCCGGAGGGGATTCCGCGGCAACTGGTCAATGAAGGGAGTGAGACGGTGGAGCTGATCTGGGTCTATGCGGGAGAAAAACCCGAACGCACGGTCATTGATCCCCAATTTTGCGTTCCCCAATGATTGATGTGGGAGAATAGAATCTAACTCAGCCGGACTCTTACGGTGCTCGTCTCGAACGGTTTGAGAGGTACCCATACTGAACGAGTATCGGACTTCAGCTTGTCACCGCTTCGCTCGCGGGCATCGCAAGCCAGTGCCGTTTCAATGCGGCGACCCGGCAGGTTGAATTGAACTGTTGCGTTTGATGAAGCATTTCCCCCTTCATAGAGGCGCAAGATTACGCCGTCACCATCCTCAGCACCCTTAAATCCTGCCAGGTAGACGTTCCCCGGAGCAATCTCCAGGAAACTGCGAGCTGGCTCATTCCAGGCTCCTTGTTGTGCTCCTTGTACCTCATAAACTTGCAGTGGACTCATGAAGCTCCACCCGAATCGATGAGCATCATCATAGGTCCATTCAGCTCCATGCGTGGTCATTGCATAACGAAAGAGATAATCCCCCCCTTGAGCGATGGGAACATCCACGACCCAGTGGTTGTACATCAGCAATGAGTACAGCCAGCCGCGCGTCAGCCAGTTGTCGTCTTGCATGGTAAGCCAGGGCAAATACTTGTCGGTGTGAATTCCTCCGAGTTGAACGATTGGCGCGTCGATGGATGACCAAAGAACCCCGTAATCATCCCGAGAGATCGAAACCCAATGCCGAGCCACGTAGTTGTCGCGGATGGATCCTGGGATCTGATCCAGGTCCGGCTGCATTACGGCGCCAGGGACATCGATTTTGTAGGTGTTCTGATGGGTCAAATTGTCTGCCCAGAAATGATAGTGCGTGGGGACTGCAAAGGGGAAAGCATAATGGACAGATTCTTTTGGATAAACCGGTTTCTTCATGATCCGATTGTAGAATTCAACTCTTTTAAGGCCTGAGTAGAGAATGATCTCGTGCTCAAATTTACAGAGATACTCAACGTGACCGGATACCTTAAGGCTGGAGTAAACCGGGCCAGAAGCGCCTTTGGTGATGACAACGTCCTGCATTGGGATTTCTCCAAGCAGCTTGTACTCCCGCTCAGTCAGGCGTTGATGGAGGCGGTACACGAGCTGGTTGAATCCGTGTTCGGCTCTGGGGTCCACGAATTCACGCTTGAGTTCTTTGTCGAAGAGGCTGGCCAGGGTTCCGTCTTTTTCACGGAGCGTCAATCCGAAGTGCTCATTCTCGAGGGTCTTCTCTCCAACCGCGGGTGGGCTTCCAGCCGGTGTAGGGCTGCCGGCTTCAATAGAGTAAGCTCGATATCCCAGCGACGGAATATTCTCACCATGGAAGACAAGTGTGTCGGGCAACCCTTCTCGCTTTTCGATTTGGTAAGTGATTTCGCGTCCGTTCTGAACATTGACTAGCCGGAAAGGCTGTTTTGCCGATTGCGGGACTGGCGTGCGCACAATTTCACTACGATTCCAGGAAAGTGGATTCCAGACGACAAGTGAAAGCGGAGAAGCCGTTCGAACATTACGAGATAAAGTCCGCAAGGTTTCTTCCCCGATTTTGGCTGCGCCTTCATAGGCCGCCCTAGCATGGCCGGATTTTTCCTCCCAGTGATGTTTCCCGCCACCCTGGGCCTCGTCCACATAAATGTCGGCCCGAATGTCCCACCATTCAATCGTGTGCTCCTCCCAGAGGAGCAACTGGTTGTAAGCAGCGGAAAATTCATTTTGACGAGCAGGACCTTTGGACGCCCATTGAGCAAGCGTTGCAAGCCGTTCAACATCGGGCAGGTAGTTCTCCGTATGACGTCCCACAGCCGCGGCGTTGGCCTCCCCCAGCTGTAGGTCAACCCAGCCATCCGGCACCCCGCCACGCAGGCGAGGGATACGATCTTTGTACCTCTCTTCTGCGACGCGAAAGAACTCAGGAATCGTCGAAACACGCAATTTCGGGAACGCCCATTCCGCATTCCAATCCCGGACCACCTCAGAGAGCTGTTTGAAAGGAGGGGTAAAATCAGAGGCGACCTGAAGCGCGATGACGTCAAATGGATAGCCGTTGCGTTCATGCCGGTCAAAGTATCGCGCGATCGTTCTCTCCCCTTCTTTCATGTCGATCCCTTTAACATTTCTTCCGGTATAAGGGTCCTCAAAGGTCAAAAGATCAAACCCTTCCACATATTGGATGGGTCGCCAGATGAGAATCTCGCTTCCTTCGGGCCCCTCCAGGTAAAATAGCGTTGGTGCGTTTCCATTTTGCATATTGTCCCGGTCGCCATTGGAGCCCATCACCAGATATTTCAATCCTGATTTTGCCATCACTTCCACCAACGCCCAGGTGAAACCATTGACGTCATCGAGGATGGCTCCTTCCAGATTAATTCCAAAATCTCGAGTCAAGTGATTCGTTGCATAGTAAACGCTGCGATGAAGGGTCTCCAGACTCATGAAGTCGGTATCCATGCTGCAATACAATCCGCCAATGGTCATCCTTCCCTTCTTAATCCATTCCATAACCTGGCGAACCTTCTCATCACCACGGCTCTTGCGGTAATCTTCCATCAGGTAACTGACTTCAATATTCCAGCGAAATTGAGCGTCATCCGGCCAATCGCTGGTTTCCGCACAAAATTTCACCGCGTCGTCAATGTACGGGATAAACCGCTCCCGCAGTTTTGAAGGCAAATCCAGGAATCCGGGGTCCTGGTGTGAATTATGGATCAAGTAGATCTTCCACTGCCGGACCGGTTTTACCTGGGTCGAGGTCTCCAGGACTTTGCCGTCGGTTTTCAAGGTGAATTGAGCGTTCTCCGTCTGTTCGAGGGGGATGATGGGAAGATAATATTGACCGGCTATCTTTCGAACCTGTGATAGATCGTATTTCTCCGATCGCTTTCCAATGATTGCTTCAATGCTGGATCCAATGCCGGCAGAAGGTACATTGGCTAGTAGAATCTGCCGGAGCTGGCTGCCTTCTCGGCTAAAGAGATGACTAAGCCTGACTTGAAAGGCATTGTCCCGGGGATACCCCTGGGCAAACAATGGAGTGCTGGCAGCACAGGAGGTGCAAGCAGCTAGAAGCGTATGCAGAAAGTCACGGCGTGTTGCGAAGTTGGCAGGATCCATAGGCATCACCAAAGAAAGGAGAATTAAGAGGGAGGAACAAAACGCGATTAATAAACCAATAAGAATTTAGATCTTAAGCAAAAAGGGTAGGCCACAAACTAACTTTTCTTACTGACTTTGGACTCTAGACCTTGGACGTTGGACTCTTTGGCCAGAATCATGGTTTCCACTGAACAATCGCGCGGACTGCATTGATCGAGCGTTGGCCCGTCTTGAATCGCAACTGGTTTCCACTAGATTCAACCTTTTCTGGATCGTTTTCCTCAATCAAGCTCGTCGCATTGGCCCGCTCAATCTGGAAGGGGATTTTTAGGCCAACTTCGGTTGAGTGCCCTGCAATTTCGTATCCGCGGAGAATAATTCCCTTTCCGTCATCGGCTTTTTTCATTTCGCTGACGATATAATTGGGTGCAGAAACCTGGCATAAGCTCAGTGTCGAAGGAAGTGTCGGCGCGATTGCTTGAGGCCCGGTGAAGACGGAGGGGAATGGGGCATTCATTTCATTCCCAAACCGCACATTGTTGCGCCAGTCTCCTTCAAATGAAGTCAAAGAGAAGTGATATCGATGATCACCCTTCTGCAAGTACCAATTGCCAAGGCCGTGAACACTCTTGCGTGCAGCGAGCAGAAGGGGTTGCAGCAGTGTGAACTGATCTTTTTTAGCCTCTGAATCCAGATAGTCCCAAACGGCGACTGAGGAAGAGAGCATCACGGTTTGCTTTCCGTCGGAAACCGCGATCCAATCCTGCACCTCGCGCGGGTGAATATCATAGGGGTGCTGCGAATACCACCCTTTGAACGGAATGGCATCGATTTCATCTTTGCGGACTTCCAATGCACCGTAAGGAACTTCGTAGGTAACTTGTCCATCAGTCATGTTGACGGGGAAAGCCATTCGGAATTCTTTGTACTTTTCTCCGGACCAATTAAGAATTTCAGCATCAAAGTCGAGACGCTTGTAACGCTTGTAAAGATAAACGTCCAGGCGCAGCGTCGCTTCCTTGAAAGCTTGTTCGATTCTCCAACCCGTGCGAATGGGCCCGGACTCTAACATTTGCCAGCCGGGATGATACTGGCTGAGTTTTTCAATGTTTTTCCAGGAGGGTTGCTGAAAGGCCCCGAGTTCATGAGCACCGTTACCGACAGAGTCCAACATAAAGATTTCACCGCCGAGGAAATGCCTCAGTTTTCAGCAACTCTTTTTGGAGTTGTTTGTCGTAGATATTCTTTACCCCTCCTGGAACAAGCTCGAGCCGGTAGAATTCATTTTCAAGAACATGGGAACTTAAAGTCTCCCGATTGAAGGATTGTTTCTCTTGAACTGTATAGCCGACTGAAAAAGTGGAATAGCCAATTGAAGGGATCTTCGTGCAGTCGACAAGGTATTTCACATTTCCACCCGAGGGTTGAGGAATACGCTGCACCGGAACGGCGGTTCCGTCGGCGTTTACGACTTGGGCTTCCTGCCCCGCGGGTGTTGGTATGTCGACAAGTGCAATCCCCGAACGATCCCAGGATAGCGGATTCAGAACGACCAGCTTGGACAACTTGGGGTTCACGGGGGTTGCATGTTCTGCAATCCACTCAATGGAACTATTTAACAAGGTCTTTCCGATGAGAAGAGCCTCTTGCTCTTTGGACTGGAACTCGATGTCGGTGATTGCTCCACGATACCCTCCGAACCCATGATCCGGATAAATTTGTGCCATCCAGGCATTATCGAAGGTTGACTTAGGGTATTGCTCTTTTCCCTCAGAAGCCAAGTCGACCAATGTCCAAAATTTTTCAGCGGAAGCAAGCAACCAGACGGCCTCTCTGCCGGCTGAAACGGTGTCATGGTGAGTCGGTCCGTGGATATAAGCCCAGACATTTGGCCAATCGCCCTTCAGATCCGGAAATTTGGCTGACGGATTGGACGTGATGGCCTTCATGAAATCCTCGCCTGTCGAAAATTTCAAATTGAGTCCCATACCGTACTTCTGCTTGATCTCCTTGTCCCAATTGTGGATGAGCGGAACGAGTTCCTCGGTCGGAGGTAAATAGTCTGTCATATCTGTGATAGCAAAATGCGGGGGGATATCATTCTTCTGATAATAGTCATCCCAATAGGTAAGCAGATGGGGCAATTTCATAGCCGCATCAAGAGGTTGGTAGGGCTCTATGTAAGCCGACAGCCGCCCATACATTCCTTGGGAACCGACAGCAATCTTCGATCCGTCGGGGCTATACCAGTTGAAGACCCCAGGTTGAAATCGACCCAGCATCAAATATTTCACCCCGGACTTTGCGAGAATTTGTGGCATCTGCATGGTGACGGACGGGACATCTGTTCCCCAGGCGGTGACGCAATCCACCTCCGGCCCAAGGTTCTCGCGCATCCATTTCCGGCCGTAATACAACTGACGAATCAGGCTTTCTCCCCTCCAAAGTGACTCATACGGCTGGTTGAAAGTAGCGCCCCAGCCCAACCGTCCTTCAGCTGTGAGTTTGCGAATTTTTTCAGCTTGAAATGGCGCACGATGCAGGTATTCAATCAAAAAGAGTGTGGTTTCCATCCCGTAACGATAATCTGGATATTTTTCAAGCAACGGTATTGCCGGGCCAATGACCATGTCTCGCCGCCAGTCAGCAGTAATTTCGGGCGAGTCCAGCCAGGCAATGTCATTGTGACTATTCGGAATGATATGGATGGTCGCGTTAGCTAGGGAAGTGAGAGGCGGAAGAAGCTGCAAATTGCGTTCTGCAACGGTTTTGCTGTTCGATAGCACTCTGGCGCGAATTCCCCGCCGGTAGTCGGGCACGACGACGCTCTGCACAAAATCCTTGCGGCCCTGAATAGTCCCGAAGGTTTCTTTAGTGATTACGGTATTTCCACTCTCAATGACGAGTTCGGCGCCGGGCAGCGACTGGCGGCTCGTGATGGAACCAGCAACCAGTTGTGTAGTCCCCTCTCCAGATCCCTTCGTTGGGACAGACGCGAGAGATAGGTACAAGTCGTTAAAGCAGTTTTCATTGGCTTGCCGGGAACGAAGCACCATGTTGCGCAGATCTACCGTTTCTGGCAGTGGTTGGGCCGGGATACCTGCAAAAATATTTAGAGATGCCTGTCTGTCACCAATCTGTAATTGAGCTTTTCTTATCGATTCTAGTTTTTCCCCAAGCTGGGTCTCGACGGCGAAGCCGAGGTCATAAACAATGTGGTGCCATTCCCCGTCATTAATTGAACCTAAGTTGCCCAGGCTGGGGACACCATATTGAATCCCGACTATATTGAGGGCGTGGAGGGCAACTCCCTGGTAGCCGGCGTAAGCAATGCCAGACTTGCCAAAGCTTACGGAAAAAGCCACGGAGTGATTCCCTTTGACACGGATCCAGAAATCCAAAACCGGGTTTTCTGCGAGATCGAAGCTGTCGACCATGGAACAGCCTCCACTTTCGTAGGTAATTTCTTTTGGAGTGTCCAGGGTGATTCGGGTTACGTCTCCCTGCTTGCTCAGCGATGTCGTCCCTGAGCAGGAGTGGACGTCCACTTTGATAAGTCCTCCCAAAGACGTGAGGGGCACTAAGAGAAACAAGGAAAAGATGACGAGAGTGAGAATGTAGAGGCCGAGGCGCAGACATCATGGTGATTTCTCCTCGTAGTTTGTTAAATCTCCTCCGTTGCTGGAATGAGGGAGGCAATTAATTGGGAACGAAGTAGGGAACGGATGCTGATCCGTTCTCTAGTGAGTGGTGAAACCACTTAAGTTCAGTGCTCCGAGACAACCGGAGAACCCTCTTATGAAGACATAACGTCTACAATCGTATTGGGCCACAGCTGCTGACTCCGCCATCAATTGCGAGGCATTGGCCAGTGACAAACGAAGACTCGTCGCTTGCAAAGTAGACTGCGCCGTAAGCGATATCCTTGGGCTGGCCAAGGCGCCCGTTGGGCTGCATTTTCTCCCAGGCTTGCCGAAGTTTCTTAGGGTCAGGGGCACGTTCCAGCACTTTCACATTCATGGGAGTTTCAATGGTGCCGGGTGCGATGCAATTCACGCGGATTCCACGGCAAGCGTATTCCGACGCCATTTGACGGGTCAGGCTAATGATGGCGCCTTTGCTGGCAGCATAATGGGGATACCCCGGAAATCCAAGCAAGGCTTGAACAGATGAGACGTGAATAATCGATCCGCGTTTCTGATCCAACATGCCGGGCAAAACGAACTTTGAGGTTAGATACATGCTGGTCAGGTTTACCCGAAGGATTCTGTCCCACTCGGCTAGCTCGAGTTTGTCGACCGGGCACTCAGCAGCGATTCCAACGACATTTACCAGGACATCGATCCTGCCGAATTTTTCGAGACCTGCCTGAACACAAGTCCGCACGGATTCTTCCGAGCCGACGTCACCGGCAAGGAACTGGCAGCTTCCTCCTCTTGACACAATTCCTTCCGCTACCTGGTTGCCGAGTTTTTCATCGATATCGATTCCAATGACGGCAGCCCCTTCTTGTGCAAATAATTCCGCGATACCCTGACCAATCCCCATGGCCATACCCGTCACCAATGCCACACGATTTTTCAAACGCATAGGATGTTTTCCTCTGCGGCTTTATAAATGCCGCAGACTCGAAAAGAGAGTCTGTAATAGAATGGCTCCGATCGGCATTCGACCAGCGCTATACGGCAATCTTCAGCGTGACAATTTCCCAAGGCTTGACTTCTAATTCAATGGTCCCATCAGTTAATACCGGCAGCTTTTCTTCATCGTCTTCGATCAAGCTTGCCCGCCAAGCCTGCTGAATAGGTTGACGGAGTTTGATCCGCGAACGAACGCCTTGGCCTTCTGCTTCGTAAAAGCGCAGTACAATACGTTTATCATCTTCAGCTTTTTTCATAGCCGTCAAAATCAAATTCTCCGGCTCCAGTTTCAAGAATTCCTGACTCGCCGGGAGAGAAGAACTTTTCGGTGTTTCTCCAGGCGAGGCCACAAAGGCGACTAAAGGGTAATTGAAAGCAGTGGCGTCACGATGACGGGACCGCCAGTTCCCTTGATGAGTGAACAGTGCCATTCGATAGCGGTGGCTTCCTTCCTGGGTAAACCAGTAATCTGGATTCCAGGCAAGGCTCTTACGGGTTGATAGGAGGACGTGTTGGAGTAAAGGGTAAGAGACGGGGTTCGTCGTCTCGTCCTTGAACAGGTGCACCATGCTGTCTGAGGCGGCCATGACACCGAATCCCTGATACTGCGAAGACGAAGCATCGATCCAATTAATCGCTTCGCGAAAACGCAAGGGGTGCAAGGCTCCATACAACTGCGGCATGAATATTGTCGGGTACGAGTCTGGAGGCAACAATGAGAAGTCCAACTCGTCCTTCCCCATTTCCACTGTCCCGAATGGCACCTCATAAGACAAGCGCGCTTCCTCTATGTTGATGGGGAATGCGACACGTAATTCTCTATCCTTTTGTCCATTCCAATTGGCGACCTCGATTTCGATTTCCACTCGGTCAAGCCCATGGTAGAGAGTGAAGTGCTGTCGGAGCGCAAAGTGCTTGAACTGGGAGGTGCAAACCGCAGTCGTTCGTACAGGTCCCCGGAACGGACCCTCGATAGAAAAGGGGTGATTGGCCGTCCTGTCAAAATCATCCATGGTCACATTTTCCGGGTCTTCCCAGGCCTGGCCGGGAGCCGTGAACTGCAAAATTTCTCCCCCGAAGAATTTTTCAGTTCGCAACACCTCCCGACGGAGCCGTTTATCGAAAATAGATTTTAGCCCTCCATCACCCATCTGAATTATCGAATAATCATTTTCGATAATGCCATTGGACAGCCTGACAGGGGGTGGAGCAGGATCAGCGGGCTCGAGGTAATAAGTGCGATAGCCGACAGATGGCACGTTCTCTGCCAGGAAAAGAACTTCTACGGTGCGTCCCCCTTTTGTGTCAGAGATCTTTTGCAGGGGGACAGGTTTCCCTGTGTCGTCACGAAGAGCCACAGAATCCCAACCGGCCGGCAAATCAATTGCACACCTCACCGCATCGCTACGCTTCCACGAGACGGGATTCATCACGACCAAAGGCAACTGTTTGCCTGCTCCCTTTGGAACCGCTGAGGCTAGCTGCCTGCCGACCCCATCTAAAAGCTGATCTGCCAGCTTTTTGGACTTTTCGTAGGAAGCTACGTAAGCCGCGTCTGTGGCGATTCCCCTGTTTCCTCCCCAACCATGATCGGGCCAACAGTTTGCTTGCCATGCGTCGGCAAGGGTCTTTTCAGGGTATGAGTTCCAGTCTCCGAGTCCCGCCAGAATCCGCTCTGCTGATAATAGACGATTGTGGGCCACCCGCCCTGCCAACAGACCTTCTCGGTTGGAAGGTTCGTCATAGTAAGCCCAGCTGAACGGCCAATCACCACTAAGCGTCTCAACGTTTAATGGATTAGCAGATAGTTTGTCGAGAAATCCCTCGGGCTCAATGAACGTCAGTTGTGCCGGGTGAATCTGCCTTTCGTTCTGTCCAGCAAAGTGCCGATTCCAACTTTCTGCGAAACGCTCCATGGCTTGGTTTTGCTCTTTGACGTATGGGATCAAGCCAGGTTGAGGCGGAAGATAATCGCTGGCATAGTCGTAGCAAATCAGAGGAGGAAGTTTGTGAGACGCATAGTAATTTTCACGGGCGGCCGCATAGCTCAACCATCCGTGATTGGTCTTGAAGTCCAGTAGTCGCCAATGGTCAATGTAATGATAGGCATATGTCAGGATTTCGGATCCGTCTGGAGACCTCCACCGATAATAGCCATAAGGCATGCGACCCTGGACAATGTATTTGATTCCGGCTTTACGCAGAATCTGGGGCATCTGGAGTGTCATCGATGGTGGATCAGTTTTCACGTACCAATGGCTATCCACTCCAAATGTTTTCTTCAACCAGCGTTTCCCCAGGTAAAATTGTCGTACGAGTTTCTCCGGTCCCACATGAACTTCCTGCACCTGAACATAACTGGCTCCCCAGGTGAAACGCCCCTCTTTGATGTACTCCGCTAATTCATTGCGCTTCTCTGGATGCCGATCAAGGAATTCCTTCAAATAAGCGGTACATTCCATTGAGTAACGGAATTCCGGGTTTTCTTTCAGCAACTGCATGGCGGGGAGGATCAGGACCTCGGATCGATAGTCCGCTGTCTTCTCTTGGGTGTCCAGCCATCCCAAGTCATTGTGGTTGCTGCAATGATAACCAAAGACGCCGCCGTTAAAATATGAACGATAGGCTGAGACGCGCAGACTTTGCCCCAACTTGAGACCAGTGGCCAGGCTTGTCACTTTGAATTCCCATGTGCTGTCTTCAAAGGGAGCCGGAATCCACAGATCCTGGCTGTAAGCCGACTGGGATGGAATAGTCTGCAGGCTGAGAGTGGCCAGAGGAGTCTCGCCTTGCAGGATTTGAATCTTTCCATCAGCAATCTGTTCTCCTGGGTTGACAAAAAGAAGCGTGGCTGCCTGTAGTACTTTACCCTGTTCGAGCATCGTAATTTGGATAGACGGTAATCTCGAAAAAGGGGCTATGAGGTTCAGAAAAGACTTTAACCTTTCCCAGTCCCACACCATTCGTCCCAGGCTCAGGCCAGACTTCTTTAACGGCGATCCGGACTGATTCCGTGAGCTCCTGCTTCGGCAGGCGTACGATTTGATAAAAGCCTGTCTGACGTAATTCCGCAGTTTGAACGTCACCCCCCGAGAGGGTACTGGTGATCTTCCGCGGTGCACCGGGCGTGTCCCGCCGGGCATAGATCACAAGGTAGGGATCCTGTCCCTCAAGATTGTAGGGATGAGCTCTACCGACCAGCCACAATTCCTGGACCAGCTTCGGCTTAGGAAAACGAATCTCCACCCAGGCCCCAGCTGTTTCGCTGTCTGTCGCCCAACCTCTATGAAGATCTTCGATGATGACGTTCCCAGGCTCATATCCCCATGGGGGGTCGATGATAAAGGACGATGCTTTTACTACCGCCTTCTGATCAACACTCGCCCAGTTAGGATTCTTCATTGCCGTTTCAGGGATTGCGGCGAGCAATCGCTCACCCGATTCCCACGGGAAGATTCGGCTACCCGCACCGAAGCCAAAGGCAATCAGGCTTCCGTCTCGGATGAATTTCCGTCTGTCCATGTTGTCTCATACCCCTTGCTGCAGGCGGGCCATTCCAAAACTAATCAACCCGACCATGGCAATCAAGAGGACCACGCCCAATGCCATGATGCGAAGCGGCCCTCTGCGCCAGTCTCCGAAAGCGACATCCCACAGACTCGATGCAATCGTAATGGCTGCCATCAGAATTGGCCAACCAGCTACCGTACCAAATTCTCCAAGGAACGAGAGAGAAGATCCGTAGATGGCATAAGAAAAGATCCATAAGGCGCCCATGAGGGCTCCCAACGCGAAGTACTTTTTACTTTCCTCGATCCCAAACAAACCGGCCGTTCTGTTTTTCCGAATGCGGTAGACACAGTATGCGATATTCGAGAGGAAACCTCCCGTAAAGAGGATGGCAAGCAGCGCATTGGTGGAGGCAGCCGGAGAAGTGCCGTGGTTTACCGCAGCCGAATTGATTTCATGGCCAAAGGCAATCCCCAGGTTAAGACAAGGGGCCAGAATGGCAGAGCTAAATGTTACGGCTAAACCGCGCCAGAAATTGGCAGGATTTCCATCAGAGGTTGTGGCATTGCCAGAGTTCTCTTTAGTTTTGGCTCGAAGACTCCCCGCCCAGGAACAAAGAACAACTCCCATCACTACCCCGAAAACACCAACAGAAACCAAGAGACCTCCCGAAGTAAAGATGCTTTGTCTGTGAAGCACAAAGAGAGGAACCAGACTTCCGATGGCAGATGACAGTCCGTTGACGACGGCGAAAGTCAATGACATGCCAACGAGCTCAACACTTAGTCCAAAAAGGAACCCGGCAATTCCCCAAAGAAATCCCCAAGTTCCTGTCAGACAAAGGGCTTTAATTCCAGCTTCACCATACACTGTGCCCAGGCCAGAAACAGTGGAAAAGGCTAGAGCCCACGGGACGATCAACAGAGCCACGACAGACCACACGGTCCAAATGTTTTCCCACGCCCAGCGCTGCATATAGCGCATGGGTACGGCAAAACTGGCGCCCATGATTCCAGCTATAAGGATTAGCGTGATTCCAAAAGTCATAGTTTCGTGCCTTTTTTGTTTGCCTCTCCTGGCAATGGGGGGAATCCAGGGGGGCGACTAAGTTCCTTCGGAGGGAGCCGGTCAGAAATGGTCAGGTGGCTCAATTTAAACTCCCGTGGAGTCTTCTTGACGGTCTATGCCTCCTAACCACCGTAGGAATGTATTATTTGCTGGTCCCTCTACAAGGCCCAGAAGGAAAAGGGTTGGCTGTCCCTCATCAGGGATTCAAGGAAAAGTACTCAAGCCCGGTGATGCCAAAGTGGCTGCCCTTTTATCTTGAGATCAAGCACAGAAATATGGTTTCGACCCAGGTTGGACAAAAACAGCTGATCGAAGTGTGGACCTCCGAAGGCACAATTGGTCGGTTGGCATAACAACAAGTTTTCTAAGTCCCGGCACACCAGGCTGACACGGCGATCCGGTGTGACTCGGTAAATGCAATTGGTCGCGTAGGTAGTGACGTACAGATCTCCATGAGCGTCAAAGGCCAGCCCGTCAGGACCGCGTTCCATCCCCTCGACAAAAATCTCTGGCTGGCCGGCACTGCCGTCGGACCTGATCTCGATACGAAGGACTCGATTCAAATTGCTCTCGACGACATAGAGATAATGTTCCCGCGCATCAAGTGCCAGGCCATTGGTAAAATGAAATGGCCCGGGCGAGAAAAGGGAGGCCTTGCCGTTTGAGGCTATTCGATAAACGACGCCTGTCCCCTGTTTCCATTCTCCTGAATCGCTGACGTACAGATTTCCTGACGAATCGAAGACGCTGAAGTTAGGACAGGTAAATGGGCGTCTTTCAAGGGAATCGGCATAAACCTTTACTTTCCCCTTTTGGGTTACTTTCAGAACAGCGCGCCTTTTCAAATCGCAGATATAAATATTCTCGTCTGGATCCAAGGTGATCCCCAGACAAAAGCCTCCCGTGTTTGCAATGGTTTGGACCTTCTTCCCGTTATCGGAGATGCGATACACTTCGCCCGCTTCTCCTCCTGCATAGAGCGTTCCATCACGTCCCACGGCCAGCCCCTCAGGGTGGTTCAGTTCTGTCACGAAATTTCGGACCTGATCGACAGGATAAAGCATAGGCTCTCTCCTCTGGACTTCAGGAATTGCCATCCTCGTGATCGAATTCTCCTGCCTATTCTGCTTTGAATGTATTATTGCTGGCTAGAAACTGTCAATCAATCATACAAAAGAAATAGACCGATTGTTCGTTCACCGATTAAATTGCGCTTCTCGTCGAAGGTCGGAGATCTAAAGTCGAAGGTCAAACGTCCGGAGTCTAAAGTCGAAGGTCTAAAGTCCAAGAAACAATATTGGAGTCCCCTCTTGCATTACCTGGCGATTAGGGTTTGGTCATCGACGGGCCTGCAGATCTCTGTCGGATTGCTGTTCGACAGTTCACAATGGCATGGCGGCTAACCAACGCACTTAATCTTCTTTGTTTTCCTAATTCCGCCCATAGTCTATTTGACCTTCGAGCTTTGACCTTGGACCCTTGACCATGGACCTTCGACTTTAGACTCCGGACGTTTGACCTTCGACTTTGGACTCTATGCCTACTGCGGATAATAGTCTTGAATGTTATGAGTGGTCAGGACAGCATGATTTGTGTAAGAGGTCAAAGGGGCATCTTCGCCGGCGAGAACTTTGAGGGCAAGAGTGATGATTCTATCTCCATAACTCTCGGGAAAATAAGCGACCGATGCCCGGAACGATCCGCCGCGTGAGATGATGTTGCGGGCATCCCGGGCTGCGCCTGTCCCCACAATCGCTGTGGTCTCACTCAAGCCAAGCTTTTCCACGGCTTTCGAAGCGCCAATGGCTAGGAAGTCGGAGAGTGCCGCGATCAAGATCCGCTTCGGTTGACCACTGGATCGTTTGAGGAAGGAGTTGGTTTCGCGGTAGCCGTCCTGAGACGTGAACCCAGGCGGGGCTTCGACGAGACTATTAGGACGGAGAGTTTTAAGTCCTTTACTCAGGGTGTCCCTTATCCCTCTTTTCCGTAATTCTTGCGTGGATCCGCGTCCCTTAGCGGCCAATATCAGGACTTTGTCAGCCCTGCCCTTCCACTGCTTTCTTGCGAAGTCACACAAGAAATTGGCGGCCAATTGACCTGCCAAATAATTGTTCCCTCCAAAGTAGTAAGCTCCGGGGTGTGCAAAATTGAGAGCGATCAGCGGGACTTTAGCTTCGTGACACTTGGATGAAATCAAATGAGCGACCACTTCGTCTCGCTGGTAAATAATCATGAGTTGGACTTTTTCCTGAAGCAGCATGTCCACGTTTGCAAGAGCCTTCTGGGGGTTTAATTCATTATCCTTCATGATCAAGTCAATTCCAGCATTTCGGGCAGCGACCACCATGCTCCGCGAGATCGTATCTGAAAACATCACACTATTGTCGAGCGCCGCGTAACCGATCCGGTAGCGTGTCCGCATCGGTGTTCGCGTATACTTCTTCCGACCCGGACGCCGGGCGACATAGCCACGCTTTTCCAGGGTATACAGCAACCTGAAAGCAGAACTGTAAGGAATCCCGGCCCGACGCGCGACTTCACTGGCAGTTAGTTCTTCTTCGTAGCTGTCAAAGCTCTCCAATACTTCGAGCACTTTTGCGGCGGCTTCCACAAAGTATCGGGTATCTGTCCCCTCGCGCAAGCTGACTTCCTTCCTGGCTTTTCAGCCCCGTGAATTAAAACCATTTTGTCGGGGAAATCGGACGACGGACTAAGAAATACATCCTAGCAGGTAATGGGTGCAATTCGAAGAGCGATTAAACAACTAAAATTGCTCGCCATATAGCTTGACTTTCGACCGGGAAAAATGAAGCTTGGTCAATGGGGAGATCTTTATAGGAATTAGGAGGCGATCGATGCAACGTTCTTCATTCTTCATGGCTGTCACTCTGCTATTCTCCCTTCTCCTTTCTGGAAATGTTCTCGCGTCCCAAAGCATTCTTTGGGAAATCGGGAAATTCGATCAGTCCTCGGGCGAATTTAATGATCAGATCGATCTCTCCAGCCCGAAACGTCAACCCTGTTTTTACTATCGGTCAAAGCGTCGCCATGCAGGATTGGCCATACCGACAGCCTGGCTCTCAAAACAAAGCTTCTGGAGGGCGGCCCCATCCTCTTACCATCCTGTTTCACCTTTCCCAGAAACCCCAAGGAGTCTGTCGCTTGACCATTTCTGCGTTGCTTTACAACAATCGGGTGCCGCAATTGCATGTCGAGATCAATGGCCAGTCTGGCGTTTATTATTTTAATCGAAAATTGAGCAACTATCCTGGTGATGGTTGGGCTTTCTCTCCCATCTATGCTAGTGATCTGCTGGAAATCGATCTTCCCTCCAAAGCTCTGCGTGCTGGGGAGAATAAGCTAGTGTTGACGGCCCTGGACGACCCTGCAGACGGGGATGGCGAATCGTTCCTGACTTACGACGCCCTTCGTCTCAGCGAAGAACCAATGCCAGCGGGAGGTCCGTCACCCTCTGTGTCCGTAGAGCCGACTGTACTTTATACGGGTAAAGATCCTCTTCGTGAGCAGACGCACGTCACGGTGAATCTTCCCGGCAAGATTCGGACGGGCAACCTTAGTTTTCACCGTGGGAAGGCAACAATTTGAAGCCCGACTGTCAACCGAGCAGGACTTTGGACAGCAGCGGTTTGACTTTGGCGTTCTCGAATTCCCGTCGGCTACTCCGGCCCTGGTTACGCTACGAATCGACGGAAAGATCCAGAAGTTTCCAATCATTCTAGAGCCCAAGCGCAAATGGACTATCTTTGTGACCCCGCACCAACACTTGGACATCGGGTACACCGATTATCAATCCAAGGTAGCTGAGGTACAAAATCGAGGTGTCGATAAATTACTGGATCAGATCAGTCACTATCCCAGAGATGCGCTTTAGTTTGGATGGCTCTTGGATTGTTCAACAGTACCTGGCCACACGAAACGAGGCTGCGAAGAAAAATCTACTGGCGCTCGTAAGGGAAGGGAAAATTGCTGTTCCCGCAATGGCGGCGAGTTTACTCACGGGGTACGCTTCATTAGAAGTGTTGATCCGGTCTGCTTCTTATGCCTACTCCTTGCATCAGGAGTATGGTCTGCCTTTTGAGTACACTACAATTACCGATATCCCAAGTTACTCCTGGTCTTATGCGTCAGTCCTGAATGCCTTGGGCCTGAAGTACTTTGTCGCCGCGAGCAACAATGATCGTGGGCCCATCTTACTGTATGGACGCTGGAATGAAAAATCTCCCTACTGGTGGCAAGGACCGGACGGCAACAAGATCTTGATGTCATATAGTCGTCAGTATGCACATCTTTGGTTTATTTGCGGGCTTCCCCCCCAGATTGCTGCCGCGCGCCAGTCCCTCCCGACATTCTTGCAGACTTTCCAATCCCCCGGATACAAGCTGGATGCCGTTCTCATGTACGGCGCCCAAGCTGAAAATACGGATCTGGTTGCAGGCACTCCTGAATTTGTCGCGCAGTGGAATCTGCAATATGCCTATCCAAAGCTGGTTCTTTCCACATTTCCAGATTACATGCGTTATGTCGAAAAGAACTTTGGGTCTACCCTTGAAACGGTTGCCGGTGATGGCGGGCCATACTGGGAAGACGGAATGGGCACGGATGCCTGGTATGGAGCCATTGACAGGTCAAACCAGCAGCGGGCAGCTTCAGCAGAAAAACTTTCTACCCTGGCAACCTTTGTCCACCAGAATTTGGCGGCGCCTGTGGGGAAAATCCGGCGGATGTGGTCCGACCTGGTTCTCTTTTCAGAGCATACCTGGACATCCTGGGGGGCTTACACTCGACCGGAGCACGAACAAAGTGTACGTCAGCTCGTCACCAAAGACCATCTGGCGCTGGATGGTAGAGAAATGGTGAATGGAATTCTCGATCAATCGTTCAGTCAACTGGCCTATCAGATCCGGATGCCTGCGCCTGCCGTAGTTGTCTTCAATCCGTTGAACTGGCCGCGAAGTGAATTGGTCGAGGGTGACCTTGATAACGGGATGGTGCTGAAGGAGTACCCAAGCCTGTCTGTGGTCCCCTTCGAGATTCTCCGCCAAGAGAAAGAGTACTCCCATATCCGCTTTTTGGCACAGGCTGTTCCGTCGCTTGGCTATAAATGCTATGCGGTGTCCAAAGCAGAAGGGAGCGCAGAGGAGAAAGCAGCTGAATCCCAGCCCGTCTCGGCCGATCGAGCTGAAAATTCTTTTTATCGAATTGAAGTTGATTCTTCCTCGGGGGCGGTTCGAAGCCTGTTCGACAAACAACTGAACCGCGAGCTGGTTGATTCAGCCAGCCCATACCGTCTGAATCAATACCTCTATGTCTCGGGTGGGGATGAAACAGTCGACTCAGATTGTCTATCTGCGCAAGAGTCTCCCATTAGCCAAACTTATAGTGAACGCCTCCTCAGGAACCGGCAAATCGGGGCTGTTGCGTAAGACACCGTTTGGGCAGACACTGTCGCTGGAAAGTAAGGGAGCTGGGGCATCCATTGAGACAGAGATCATTCTCTTCGATAACGAGAAGAAAGTTGAATTCATCAATCGGCTTCACAAAGAGCCTGCTCGCAGCAAAGAAGGGGTTTACTTTGCCTTTCCTTTTGCCGTCGACCGCCCGGCTTTCAATTTCGAAATCCAAAATGGGTGGGTGGATCCGGCTCATAACATGCTCAAAGGCGCCTGTCTCGAGTGGTTCACCGTGCAACATTGGGTGAGAGTTATCAATCCGGAGTTGGCCATCGGGTTGGTTCCGGTGGACGCGCCGTTGGTCACGCTCGGTGACATCAACCGTGGAACCTGGCCCGAGACATTTGCACCCAAGAGCTCCACGGTTTTCTCTTATGTCATCAACAACTATTGGCATACTAATTTCCGTCGTGTTCAGGGAGGCGACTACACCTACCGCTATGTGCTGACCAGCGATCGAGAACTCTCGCCTGAACAGTTGTCCCGTTTTGGACGCGCTGCGATGACACCACTCGAGTTCGGCGTGCTGCAGGGGTTTGATAAGTTTGGCAACCCTGACGTCCCGCTCAAGCCGGATCCGGTTAGCTTCCTGAAGCTTGAGGCTCCCAATGTGGTCGTGGAGAACTGGAAGGCTGCCGAAGACGGTCAGGGGACAATCGTCCGCCTCCTCGAGGTGGGTGGGCGGGAAGTTTCAACCCACCTAGCCTTCCCCTTATCAAAGATTCAAAAGGCCTGGCGGACCAATGCCGTGGAAGAGAACCAGTCCGAGCTGATGGTGACGGCTGATGGAGTTGAGGTCATGATCAAGCCACATGAGATCTTAACGATGCGGGTGATGGGAAAATCGTTGGTCTATTAAGTCGAAAAGGATAAAGAAAACATGAACTCAAGAATCCGGCAAAATGAAACTCACAAAAACCTCGCGTGCTGGGTCATCGTGGTATTCATTTCCATTTTGTGGATGGGAACTTCACGAGCCGAGTCCAGTCTCGATCCATCGAACACGATCTCCAACTCGATTCCACACATCCTTACCCCTGAGATGTTGCGAATGCCGCGGGCCCAAATGGCTTTCACAGATGACCAGTTGCGGTTGTTTAACGGACGTGGCGCTGTTTATGTCCAAGAATACACGCTTACCGGTCTGCATAACATTCTCTTTCTTCCCATCAATTGTCCGGATTACAACTTCAACCTGGATTTTCTGGACAAAAGGAGTGGCACGTTGATCCAGGACGATGTCGCGGATATGTGGAAGGACTACTTGAATCATGGGAAGAGCTTTGATCCGCTAGGTTCAAACTTTCGGCCCAACTCTCCGACCTTGCTGGTCAGCCAGGACGAGATCTGGCAGCCGAATCTCTACCACCGCACCGGAACATTCCACAAAATCTACAGCGGGCGCTGGGTGTCCTTTGCCATAGAAACAAAATCCTCTGTTTCTGCCCGGCTTGATGAGATCTATCTGGAAGTCAAAATCACAAACCGAAGAAATGAGCCCCTCGAACTGGCCCTTCTTCCAAAGCAGGATGCGACCCGGCTGGCCAAGGAAACAGCGGAAGGTTCTGCCGAAGTGAAAAAGCATGATCCATTCCAACTGGAAAGCGAACAAGCCAGAATCAGTCTTGTGAGCACATTACCCCAGCGAACAGAAAAAGGCTGGGACTGGACGATTCCTCCTTCCGGATCGGCGACGGCCACCTTTGCCTTTCTCCTTCAATCGGCCAAAGACAAAGCCCCTGATTTGTATCAAAACGATATTCCCGATCGCATGAAGCAGGCCGACCAGGATACGCGAACACGGTTACGCTGGGCCGCCGACCGTCTTCCAGTCGTAACGAGCAACTATCCTAAGCTGCAGGAATTTTACAACCGCTGTCTCTTAAGCGTCATGGAGTGCCGCTGGGAGCGGGATGAATTCAACCTTAATCCTTTCTGGGCGGTGGGCACTTGGATCTTCACGATTACATGGGACAATTCCTTCAGCGCCAATGTCTTGAGTATGCTGGACCCGAAGAGCATGCGTGAAGCCATTATCATTCCTTTCAAAGAAGGGAAAATGAAACGGACCTACATAAGTCCACGCGGAGCCGAAGGCGACATCCTTTATTTGCAGGAGCCTTTCGCGTTGCTCATGATGCTGAATGCTTATCTCAAGCAGACTGGCGACGTCGCCTTTTTGGACTATAAGCTGGAAGGGTTGACCATTTATGAATGGATGAAGAAATGGGGAATCGTTTTGCACGATGAATATGGCCGGCCCGAGGACGGATTGATTGATGTCGGGCTGAACACTGAAAAAATCGTGGAGATCCGGACTGATGGTTACTGCAACGTGGTCCCTGTAATGAATGGCCTGACGGTTTGGCTCTATCAGCATTTGGCCGCGTGGGGAAAAGAAAGAAAGGATCCCGAGTCTGAAAAATTCGAACTCTACGCTGAGCAACTCTCCCGCTCCTTCCACCACAAACTATGGAATGAAAAAGCCGGTTGGTTCGATAACCTCTTTCCCGACGGAAGCCGCGAACTGGTCTATTCCTATCATCTGTATGACCTGCTGGGGACCACGGTTCTCACCAACGGCGAGAGGGAACGGGTGATTTCACAGATTAAGGAAGGTGAATTCTTGGGGAAATTTGGGATGTATTCGATTTCAAAAAAGGATCGAGTCCACTGGGATTTGATTGATGCGGATTGGGGTGGGGGCGGACAATACCCGGGCATGCCGCTGCAAATTGCTCTGTCTTTGTATCGAACTGGTCATGCTGAATTGGGATGGGATATCTTGAAACGATTCATGAATTACATCGATTACTTCCCCTATATCCCTCAAAATCCCAGGACCGACCGTGCCGAACAAGATATGTCTTCGATGCCCCTGGAGATCTCATCGGGGGCAGGGATCGAGGCGATTCTATTCGGGATCTTCGGGTTGAATCCCCAAGTTGACGGGACCCTAGAAATATCTCCCTCCTATCATCATGAATATAAAAATGCCGTCATGCGAGACTACCACTTTAGAGGACATTTCTATGATGTGGAGATGCAGTACAATAGCTTCAAAGTTCTTCGGGACGGGACAGTTCTCGGTGAATATCCATACGGTCGTAAGATGACCATCGCCAAGTCTGGGGGAGTTTTCTGAAATCGAGTACTCGGGAACAAAGGCCTTGAATGAACGCGGGTAGATACGAATGACTTACGGTCTCACTGGCCTCAATACTCCAAAAGGACTGTTGGAGGCCCGACTCCGCCAGTCGTCGGATGAGACCGTTTTAGGTTTGCAGGGAAAGCGGCGTTGCAGAGCTCCGGCCTCCAGCTGATTCAGCGCTGTTGGAGGGTTCGAGTTCCACGAGGCTGAGTACTATGAGCCAGTGGAAAGTGGAGTGGTTGACACACTGTTGTCTCTAATGCCACGGGGGAACAATCTTGCTTTAGTAGACACGAGGAATTCGTTTTTCAATTCATCGTGGGCTTGTGCGTTCGGCCTGGAAAAGCCCCCGGCGAGAAAAGCACTCGCCGCGCCTATCAACCTGAATATTCTCGGAACGATTCAAGCGATGGGTCCTATGACTTCTCCGGCGACATCGGTGAGCCGATGCATTCGTCCGTTGTGGAAGTAGGTTAGCTGGGTATGATCCAGTCCGAGGAGATGAAGGATCGTGGCGTGGAAATCATTTATCGTATGAGGATCGATGGCGGCACGGTAGCCAAAATCGTCGGTCGCTCCGATCACTTGCCCTCCCTTGACTCCTCCGCCAGCAAACCAAACCGAAAACCCATACGGACTATGGTCTCGGCCAGAGATGGACTGAGAAATGGGCAACCGCCCGAATTCTGTATGCCAGACTACCAAAGTCGAATCCAGCATTCCTCGAGCCTTTAAATCTGTGAGAAGTCCTCGGATCGGCTTGTCGATAGCGGCTGCGCGTTTGCGGTGATTTTTTTCAAGATTAGAGTGGGCATCCCAAGTATCCTCCAGCACGTTGCCTCCTCCGAAGAGTTGGACAAAACGCACTCCCTTTTCGACCAAGCGCCGCGCCAGCAGACAATTTCGGCCGAAGTGTTCGCATTGGGGATCCTCCATTCCGTAAAGCCTTTTAGTTGCCGCTGTTTCCTGGGATAGCTCGACCACGCTCGGGGCTTCACTTTGCATCCTAAAAGCCAATTCATAGGAGGCGATCCTGGCATTAAGCTCAGCATCGGAACCATTCTGTTCAAGGTGAAGCTGATTTAAAGCCTTGATGAAGTCGAGCCGGCTGCGTTGCTGTTCCTGGTCGACAAATCTAGGGGAAGCCAAATCGACAATAGGATCTCCATGATTCCGGAATGGAGTCCCCTGATACACGCCTGAAAGAAAGCCGGAACTCCAGGTTTGCGAGCCGCCCATCGGCCCCCCCATGCTGTCGAGAAGAACCACAAAAGCAGGGAGGTTTTGATTTTCAGTCCCTAAGCCGTAAATGCTCCACGACCCGAGGCAAGGTCGCCCTGGCTGAATGAATCCGGTCATCATCTGCAAGGTGGCGGGTGTGTGATTGTTGCTCAAAGCATGCATTGAACGGACGACGGCGATCTCATCAATGCATTCGGCGGTTTGGGCAAACAGTTCAGAGACCTCGATTCCCGATTGGCCGTATTTCTTAAAAGCGAAAGGACTCTGCAAGAAAGTTCCGGGGTTGGGGAAAAAAGTTTGAATGTTAAGACTTGCAGGAGGAGCTTCAAGATGCCGCTTCGTAAGTTCGACCTTTGGATCAAACGTGTCGAGATGGCTTGTCCCACCGTTCATAAAGAGAGAGATCACCGATTTCGCTTTGGGTGAAAAATGGGGTTTCTTGGGAAGGAGCGGAGAGACCGTTTCTTCTGGGGCAGCTAGTAGATTCTCCTGATTGAGGAGGTCACAGAGTGCCACGCCCGCGATTCCTCCACCCAGGTCCCAGAGGAATCTTCTGCGGGAATGAATCTCTCTTTTGGATGGAGCTTCAATTGATGAAAACAAATTCATTGGCATTGAATAAAGAATGACATAGATCCACTAGAGCCGCAATAGCAGGAGAAAGGATTTCGGCAGGGTCGATCCCAAGCTCCCGGAGCTGGTCATTATGCCGCCCATGATACGCTTGCTGATTCTTCAAAAAGTCAATGCTCACTTGGATTTCTTTTGAGTCGGGAGGGCGGCTGAAGGCCAACCAAAAGGCCCTTTCGATCTGGGAATGGAGATCTTTCCCGGCGTCATTCCGAACTCGATCCGCAAAGATCACTGACTGGCCGACAACGAACTTATTATTAAGCAACTGTAACGCTTGCGGCGCAACCGTTGTATTACTCCGCCTGGGACAAGACGAAATGCTGTCGGGTGGATCAAAGAGATCCAAAATGGGTGTGGGGGTCGTACGCTTTTGGGTGATGTACACACTTCGCCTCCAGACCTCAGGGCCGTCGCGGGTCACCGGCCAGCGTTGATACAACAAGCGCGCAACTTCTTTAGGGGTGCTTTCGATAAGTCCGGAGTCCACTTCCGGGAAAATGCCGGGCCCTCCAGCCTTAAGGTTGAGAGAACCGCTGACAGCCAGCACGGCATCCCGAATGATTTCTCCCTCCAGCCGTCTGATGTGCATTTTCCAGAGCAGCCGGTTTTCCGGATCTTTCTCCTGGTTGACGGGATTGCTGTAATTGGAAGATTGCTGGTACGTGGATGAAGACAGGATAAGCCGATGCATGGATTTAATGCTCCACCCCCGGCGGACAAACTCGGTTGCCAGCCAGTCGAGCAACTCCGGGTGAGTGGGGGTTTCTCCCATACGGCCAAAATCATTCGGGGTGCCGACCAATCCTTTTCCAAAATGATATTGCCAGAGCCGATTGACTATTACCCTGGCAGTGAGCGGATTCTCCTCGCTAGCGAGCCACCTGG
This sequence comes from uncultured Acidimicrobiia bacterium, assembly GCA_963810905.1. Classification (GTDB taxonomy): domain Bacteria; phylum Acidobacteriota; class Terriglobia; order Versatilivoradales; family Versatilivoraceae; genus CAWBAT01. The sequence goes on from CAWEPG010000006.1 coordinate 456,666, forward strand.
CCAAAGCTAATCGACGTCCAGTCGTTTGCGCCGTGGATAGCGGTTTAGGCGAGATGATCTCATGGCCTGGCTCAGACAATATTTCAAGCGTCCCCGGTTGCATTTCGGACCCCTTGCTCAGGGTACTTCCCCGATGGAGGAAATAACTCTTCGACGGAATTGGAGAAGGGTCCGTGATCGCCATCGCTGCAGGCAGGGCGGGTGGTTTGGCTTTTTCTAATTCGTCTATCTTGGCCTTGAGTCCTTCAACTTTCTTTGATTCTTCTTTGCTTAGAGCCGCTAATAAATCGGTCTCGCTCACATTTGTCGAAAGCAAGACCTGATCCGCTTGTCGCCTTTGAGCTTCGGTTCTCTGACCAGGCTCGGTCCGCAAGGCCAACTGTAATGGCTCGGGGAGCTCTTTGTATTTGGCTTCCAGTAAGCGCTGCCTCGTTGGCTTTTGGATTGCCAATATTTCTTGCTCGAGGCTGTCGATTTGCTGGTCTAATTCGCGGACCTGCTGTTCATGCTGCGCGACTACATGGGCCGGAGCAAGGGGAATATCACTGCGCACACTCGGAGAAAAAACCGCCACCAAGCGGTAGTAGTCTTTCTGACCGATGGGGTCGTACTTGTGGTTATGGCAGCGCGCACACCCGACCGTAAGACCCAGGAATGTGGCTGCCGTGGCGGTTACCATGTCATCCAGTTCATCCTGACGGGTCATCTCATTTTGCATGAGCACCATGTCCCCGATGAAAGGCCCATTGCGACAGAATCCCAACGCAATGAGAGAATCATAATTCCGGTCAGGCAGTTCATCTCCTGCCAATTGTTCCAGGATGAAGCGGTTGTAGGGCTTATCTTCGTTGAATGCCCGGATTACGTAATCGCGATAGCGCCAGCTATTCGGCCGAAACCGGTCATATTCGTATCCATCACTGTCGGCGTAGCGAACGACATCGAGCCAATGTCGTGCCCAGCGCTCTCCATAGCGCTGAGAATCCAATAACCGGTCAATGAGTCTTTCGTACGCATCAAGAGAGGTGTCCTTTACAAACGACTCAACCTCTTCCGGTTTCGGAGGTAGGCCGAGTAGGTCGAAATAAACGCGCCGGATGAGGGTCTCTTTGGAAGCCGGGGGGGCTGGACGAAGGTTTTTCTTTTCCAGGGCTGCTTGAATAAAAGCGTCGATGGGGTTCTTCACTCTCCCCGCTTCTCTGACCTGAGGAACCGCGGGTTGCACAGGTTTCTTGAAAGACCACCACTCCCTTTCTTCCGATCGAATTGGCCGCTCTTCCGATTTCTTGATTTCTACAAGCCTGGCCATTCGTGCTTTCTCAGCTTCTTCAGCCTTAGGTTCCTTTGGCCAACTCGCGCCTTCAACGATCCACTGGCGAACCAAAGCTACCTCTTCTGCTGGCATAGGGTCGCCCGGGCCTCCTCCTGGACCCAACGGCATATAATCTTTCTCGATTCGAGCAATTCGCCGGAACAGCCGGCTTTCTTCCGGTTTGCCGGGCACCACAACCGGGCCGTGCCAGCCGCCATTCTGAAATCCCAGGTACGTTTCCAGACTTAACCCCGAATACTTGCGATCGTTGTTGTGGCAATCTAGGCAACGATTCGAAAAAATAGGGAACACTTTTTCTCGAAAAAAGACTTCATTGGCTGAGAGCTGCTGGGGTCTTATGGATTCGGTAGTCGTAGCAGGCCCAGCCTCCTTCAACGAAACGGACTCCGGGGGGTTGACTACCTCAGGCCAAATTGCACCCTGCTCAATCCAGCTCTTAATCAAGGCAACTTCGGCATCCGGTAACGGCTCCCCTTCCATGGGCATGTAGGGCTTTTCCAAACGGGCAATTCTGCGGTAGAGACGGCTGAGTTGGATATTTCCGGGAACGACGGCAGGGCCATGGGAGCCTCCCTGGCGTAGTCCTTCAGCCGACTCCAACGAGAAGCCTGACATCTTGAGGGCATTGTTATGACAAGACTGACAGCGGGTTTCGAAAACCTTGTGGACCTTTGGAAATAAATCCGAAGGAGACTGCTCAATCAGCGCGTTGCCGGATGTTGAAAACGGAAGCGCAAAGGCAATCATCACCCAAAGGCAAATAGCGACGATTGGGAAGGCATTCGGGGTTCTCGATGGGGTTCCAAGGGTTTTCATTCCAGACCAAGGATTCTTCCGATTTCAGTTTCTATCGAGGAAAGTGATTAGCCTATGCTTCATCTTGATCATGCGGGGAACGAAGAAACCCAAATGAATAATGATCAATAAAATTACTTTTGAATTGAATTACATTCAAGGGTAATATACAGCACAATCCTAGTCAAGGGATAGTTCCAAAAGCATAGCCGTGTTCCTCCAATTTTTCAACCTCCGACGACCGAAGCAGAGGAAATCAATTTCTAATTTGGAATCACAGGAATCAGTCTCTCGGTTTTTTCTGGAGTCATTCATGGGATCCCAGGTGATCAGCCGCATCGAAGTGTGCCAACGATCCCCTGAGAGTGACCTCTTGCAGTCTCCCTTTCCGGGAAGGATCCATAAACTACTTCCGCACTTCAAAGACGGAGAAGAGAGGCTGGATTCGGAGTATCTCTTTTAGAAGGTTTCAAATCATTAATGCTACAGGAGACGCGATGATAAAGATAATTGCCGCTCCAGCGGCGAGCACTAAGGGTGTCACAATTTTGATTTTTTGGTTCTTTTTATTGGGCTATCCGTTTATTTCCAATGCAAAAGCGAGCGATTGTCCAGAAACCGTTACGGCTCAGATCCGCTTAGAACCGCATCATCCCTGGCGTCCGCCGTTCGATCTGGAACGGGTGGGTCAGGGTTTTACAGCGGTCGTCGAACTTCAGTCTCAAGAACGTCCGCTGAGGGAGTACTGGCTAGCTGCTTATTCTCAAGGGAAAGAAACAGAGCGCAAGATTATTGCTTTGGCAGGAATTTTCTCAAAGCCGCCATTTGTCGGGAAGGCCACTTTCGCTCAACCAATGGAAGAATTGGTGCTGTATGCCAAATGCAAATTCCAGGGTGAGGCAGTGGAAATTGGACGCCAAAAAATAGAGATTCCCCGGATTGAGGCGGACGCGGTTGCCCGTCCGGAAAAAATAATCAATCCTGTCGATTTGGGGGCGATATTGGTGCCTTACGATTGGTTATTGTTGGCTGGCGGCCAGAAAGCGAATTTGGAACTCGCAGCGATTTCTTACCACAAGGAGCCGCCTGCTGCCCGGGTATCGGCCTGGTTTGACTCGAGTGCGAGCGAAAAGGCCGAGCGTGCTTTACAGTGGTCCAGTGGCAAAAAGGTCCAGCTCGTCATGCCGTTGCCTGCCGCCGGTTCGGGCCCTGAAAAAGATATTCTCCAGGTAGCCATTTGGGATGAGGCAGGGAACAAACTCTGGGGCAAGAAGATCCCAACGATGCGAGTTCGCCAGCCTCCTCGTCTGCCAGAATTTGGCGCGACTGAAATCAAGCTTCGCTACGATGCTCCCATCTCGGTTCGGGACCCGGCGACTGGAGCACTCTCGAGTATGGACTATGCCACCGCCTGGGACCCCCAACTTCATGACGTGGTGGTTTCATTACCCAATGGTTCGCGCTTCGTTTTTTGGCGCGGGTCCAGTTATATCCCATTCTGGGCGGGGAAAAACAATACGGGAATGAGCTACGAATGGGCAGAGACGCTTCCTCCCCCGGATGGCTTTATAGATTGCGTCGAACCCTTGATGGATAAGGAACTCCGCTACTCCCGGGTGGAGATTGTTGAGTCCACCCCGGCTCGCGTGCATGTCCGCTGGAGGTATCAGTCCAATGACTTTGCCTACAAGGTTTGGGGGGACATGCCGGTAGAAGACTATTACTTCTATCCGGATGGATTTGGTACGCGGGTACTAAACCTGAAGAGTGCTCCCGGAGCAAGCTATGAGGTCCAGGAATTCATTATTCTGACTCCGCAATCCGCTTTCCCCTACAAGGTCCTATCTCCCAAAATCGTCGACATTCTCTTTGAGGACGGCCAAAAAAGGGAGATGACCTTTCCTTCCGCGGGCGAGAAGTCTGCCACCAGTAGTTTGGGAAGGCCGGGGGTGGGCGATCCGCGTGATGTGCCCGCAATATACCGGGTTCGTTTGCACAAAGACGATGTGGGCACGGCCATCTCCTATACCCCCATCAATACGCTGATGCCCAAGCTATTCGGCCCATTTTATGATCGGGGAGAAATGGTCACCCCCTTTTACTGGGGCAGTCATTGGCCCCTGGCGAGAGGAAACCTGACGGGGATGGCTATCGATGACCGTATTTACTTGAGTCCTTCTCACAATAGCATCATGACCTGGGGGATGAACAATCACACGCCGGCGTTCTCGGCGACTCTTCAGACTCAGGACACCTTGGGTCAAGCCAAGACCATGACTTTGCAGCGCTGGTACTGGTTGATTGGTCTGACGGACACTTCCGATCAGCGACTGATTGAATGGGCGCAGAGTTTCCGAAATCCTCCGTCGCTGGAATTAGAGGGAGCCCGGCTGGATTTCGACTCCACGGTCCCGGAACGGCGTGCAATGCGACTGATTGTGGAGAATTCGAAAGTGCGGGTTACCTTAAAGCCTTCGTTTCGCTGTGTGAATCCGGTGTTTGAATTGTTGCAGGCCCCCAAGAACCTGGTCGCTGTCAGTTTGGGAAATCGCTTGATGAAACCCACGGAATACGCCTGGGATGGGAAGACCCTTTGGCTAGACGCCAACATCGGTGAGACCACGACACTCTACCTTGAATTTAGATAGAGGCACGCCCCAACCGGGAACACTAAGTGAAACTTTTTGAATTGAGCTGAGGAGCAAGGAGGTATTGAGTCATGAAATTCCCCAACACATTTTCTCGTCGGCAATTTCTGCAAACGGCATCGTCTGTCAGCTTAGCCTGGGGCGGATTGCGTATCCTGGCCGGGCCAGCCGCTTTTCCACTTTCGCCAGCATCCAAGGAGAGAGGATTCCTTTACGGCACGGCCTTTTATAGGCCCCCGAACCCTCCACGGCAACAACGTCGCGAAATGTTAAAGGCCATTGCCCAAGAATATGGCTTCAACATCATTCGGATTTACCCAGGCTGGGACTACTACAACCCTGCTCCCGGTGTTTTTGTTTTCGACGATGTGGAGGAAGTTCTGCAGTACTGCGACGAATTCGGAATCAAAGTCTTGATGGGATTGGTTCTGGAATCCGGCCCTTGGTGGCTGGAGCAGGCGCATCCGGAAGCGCGCTTCGTTGACGCCAAAGGAAATGCGCAACGGCTGGAAGGAAGCGGGAACAACATGACGGGAGGGTGGCCAAGCCTTTGTATGGACTGGCCCCCAGTCCGGGAGGCTGCCGCAAAATACATTGAAGCGCTGGCGAAGTTCTCATCGGCTCATCCTTCCTTTTATGCTTATGATACCTGGAATGAGCCGCATATTGAGCCTGCCTGGCAACGCAATATCTGGGCTACCCCACAGGAAAGGCTTTACTGTTATTGCGACAAGACGATTGAATCATTTCAAAACTGGCTCCAAAACCGCTATGGAACACTAGATCGATTGAACGAGGTTTGGACACGCCGTTATCCAAATTTTAAGGCCATCGATCCTCCTCGCGCCATGGGGACTTACATGGATTGGGTAGATTGGCGACGTTTCATCATTGAACGCAGCACGGAAGAGCTGAGATTTAGGGTCAAGACCCTGCGGGCGACGGATCCGACCCATCTCATGGAAGACCACCATGCGCATCATCCCCCATTCGACGCAATTGCCGTCAACGGAACGAATGCCTGGAAGCTGGCTGAAGCGGTCGAGACCTGGGGACTGTCTATCTTTCCGCGCTGGTTTGATCTTCCCGTGTATGAAGGGGCAGGCAAAATCGAGATTACTCGTTCCTGTGCGGCAGGCAAGGAATTCTGGATGACCGAGCTGCAGGGCGGACACGGCAGCAAGGGCTTGTGGCGAAGCCCCAAGATGAGGGCACGAGACATTCGCCTTTGGAATTGGATGGCGGTTGCTGGTGGGGCGAAGGGGATTATCTACTGGACCTACCATGCCGAAGGGACCGGCAGCGAAGCATCCGGATTTGGATTGGTGGATCGGAGCGGGGCTCCTACAGAGCGCGTGGAAGAAGCAGCTAGAAATCGCGCGCTCATTCAGAAGTATTGGGACATTTTCAAAGATTACACCCCGAAACCTGAGGTTGCCATCTTGACCGATCAAGACAGTGCGCTGTTGACCTATGCCATGAACGGACAAGAAGATGCCTCCACTGAGTCTTTTCGAGGGTACTATAAGGCCATTTGGAACCTTGATTTGTGTGCCGATTTCATTGAGCCGGGAAGCCTAAAGACGGCTCAATACAAAGTCATCATTGCTCCCTGGTGTATCATGGGAAAAGAAGAAATCTGTGCACAATTGAAGCGGTTTACAGAAGCTGGCGGAACATTAATTCTCGAAACATCTTTTGGGCTGTTTGATGAACGATGCTTTTACAATCCCGTGATTCCTCCTCACGGTCTGGCGGATGCATTTGGATATCGTGAACAAGAGAGCTACTTCATCCAATCGCCAGCAGGGAAAGATGTTGTGATTAGTAGCGGTGTGGTGGCTCCCCGAAAAGGGCTTGACCTGGCAGTGGAAGACCAAATTTATTGGGGAACGGATATCGATGTCACTAACCCGGCCAATTTTCGGATCGCGGCCCATACCTTTTTGACACCCATCGTGTTGAGTTCGGCGCAGCCTACCGCACGCTGTCAAGATATGGTTGTCGGCGCCACAAAAAAGGTCGGCAAGGGCAGAGTGTATTACCTGGGAACCAGTTTGGGTGGGTCGATATTCGCGGGCTGTGACGCCGGGATTGAATTGCTTCGAGCCCTCATCTCTCCCGTCGCCCGCCCGCGAGTGACCTCCTTAGATCTTCGCCCGCGTCTGATCGAAGGGCCAACGCGCAGCTTGCTTGTTGTATTTAACGATCGCACCCAAGACCAAAAGGGCGCCATCGAAGTCCCCATCCCGTTTCACCGGGCAGTGGACATTCATACGCTTCAAGAAATTACGGCGGACAAGAATGTTCTCAACGTTGAAGTTCCCCATCAGGACGTCAAAGTTATTTTGCTGGAATAACGCTTGAACCGGAGTGCCGACAGGACTGAGGCAAGAAAGCCATCAGTATTAAGAAGACGGTGCGACCTCATTCATCGGGGTTCCTCGCCCAAGAAATTGATTCAGCTAGATTGTGACTGTAGACAGAGGACTCGATGTGGATTAAAATTTCATTAGATTATCTCCCCCAAAGGGAACGGAGGTTACCGGCTTGAAACAGTAAAGATATTCAAAATCCTCAATATCGATGTTGGCTTCCCCTGGGATTCCAAGGGGCTAGCTAATTGTTTTTCAGGAGGAAAGAATGTCTCTACTGAATGTCGCGAATCTCAGTTTCTGCTATCCTTCGCATCCCATCTCCCTTTTTGAAAAAGTTTCATTCGAGATCAATCCTGGCGACCGTATCGGGCTGGTTGGCCCCAACGGTTCCGGTAAAACCACTTTGCTTCGCCTCCTTGCTGGAGAGCTAGAGCCACAAACAGGTTCCATTGTTCGTCGGCAACAACTCCGCCTGAGCTATGTTCGCCAGGAGAGCACGGCGCCGGATGAACAGCTTCTTAGAGAGTATGTTTTGATGGCGAATCCTGAATTGGGAATGATTTATCAACAATTCCGCGCTCTGGAAACTCAGTTGGACTGTTGCGAGCACGCCAGTCACTATGCGGAATGCCTGAACACGTACCAGGAGCGAGGTGGATTTCGATTGCAAGCCGAGGCCGAAAAGCTCTTGGACGGACTTGGCTTTCGTCCCCATGAAAGAGATTTGCCGATGGGTCTGTTATCGAGTGGACAACGCGCTCGCTCCGAACTCATCAGGCTTTTGCTTTCACCGGCAAATCTCCTACTGATCGACGAGCCCACGAATCACCTCGACATTGTTGCCCGAGAATGGCTGGAAAACTATCTTTCCAATCTGGAGGCCGCCTATCTGGTGGTCTCTCATGACCGAACTTTCTTGAATGAAGCCACGAGTAGAATTTTTGAAATACGCCATTTGGGCTTTGCCGTCTATGAAGGCAATTATCAGTTCTACCTTGGCCAGCGCGAACTTCGGGAACGACAGGTCTGGCAACAGTTTGAAGCGCAACAGCGACGATCGGAAGCCGCCGACTATTCGGCGCGACGGCGCTTGTCGTTGGCGAATAAGGTGGCCAGAGCTCCCCGGGGTATTCGATCTGGCCATGACTTTTATAGAAGCAAGGCCGCCAAGGTTGCCCGGACGGGTCGGATTCTTCGCAAGAGAGTCCTTCGGGAGCCCGTTGCCATGAAGCCCTGGCAGGAAGATCCTATTCCCGCACTTCGATTTGAGAATGTCTCCGTATCAACTGGTGTCGCGCTTCGGGTCGAGGGATTGAGTAAAACCTGTGAGGATAAAGTCTTGTTTCACAACTTGAATTTCTATGTCCAATCGGGAGAGCGTTGGGGGATCCTTGGGCCGAATGGTTCAGGGAAGACGACTTTAATTCAGGTATTGTTGGGAGAAGTGCCTGCCGACGCGGGCAGGGTGCAGTTTGGCCGAAACGTACGAATCGCCTATTATGCCCAAGAGGGAGAGAACCTGGATCTTGCCAAGTCCCCTGTTGAACTGGGGCTCGAGGTCAATCCTAATGAAACCTGGGTCCGTACGATTTTAGGTTGTTTGCGTTTGCGCGGGGAAAAGGCGGCCTTCCCCATCCAAACAATGAGTGCTGGGGAACGGGCTAAAGTCGCATTAGCACGCACTCTTCTGGGAGAAGCCAATCTGCTCTTACTTGATGAACCTACCAATCATCTAGATATCGATGCACGGGAAGCCGTCGAAGAGACGTTGTCCCACTACCCTGGGACCATCCTCTTCGTTTCCCATGATCGCTATTTCATCAATGCTCTTGCAGACGAAATTCTAGACCTCTCGCCAAAAGGATCGTCTCCAGAGAGCGAGGGTCCTTAAGGTCAGAATGGTTTTCCGATTCGCGTTCTTCGATGTTGAATCCAATCGAAAATCGGCAATCCGCCATGCACAAGGCTTCTGCGGTAGTCATCACTGTAAGATCTTCTCTGACATGGATTCGGTTTGCATTCCCGCCATACCGGAGTTGGTTCTTAAGGCCCGTTTGCGATTGAAGGTCTCGAGCATCGCCTTCCCTTTTTCCGTATTTCCATTTCGAAGGCAGGCCAATCCATACTGGTAATAGGCGCGAAAAAGCGAAGGATCAAGGGAAATTGCTTTTTCAAGGTATTGTTCGGCTTTCCCGAATTCCTTCTGCTGCAGATAGAGCTTGCCGAGCTGGTAGTGCGCCTGAGCGTTGTTGGGGTCAATCTCCAGTGCCTTCTTAAATGAGCGTTCAGCCTCTGCCTCCCCCAGCTTCGGAGCACTGAGCTGGGCTGAGCCGAGTTGGACCCAGTGGATGGAAGGGACGTTGAGGTTCTTCCAGCGCAATGGCTTTGGTGTAACTACTTACGGCTTTCTCTGCCTGGCTTAGCGACTGATAAACTAAGCCCAAGTTGAAATAAAGTTCCCAAGAATCCGGATGGAGTTCCAGTCCCTTCTGTAAATAAGACTCGGCGACTGGATAGCTGTCGAACTCCCAGCAAAGCTTGCCTATTTCTGCATAGGCGTGGCCGTTGTGACTGTCGTGTTCGAGGGCCAGGAGATAGACCGCCAGAGACGAGCCATTCTGTTCGCTTTCGTGGAGAGCTCGACCAAACTGGTTATAAAACTCGCCTCTGGCCGCATCCTGAATCTTAAAATCTTGAGGGGGCACTAATCCTTCACATTTTTCCATGGAACGGATGGAATAGATGAGCTTGGTTCCTTTTGACATCAAGCGGGAGCCCTTTTCAATTAAACCCGTTGCTTTCTCCTTTTGGCCTCGTTCAAGATAGTAAAGTCCGAGATTTAGGTACGCGCCCGCCTGGTTCGGATACAATTGCAAAGCTTTCTCCAGGTGTTGTTCCGCCTCTCCCCATTTTTCCAATCTTGCCAAGACCGATCCTCGGAGAACCAGATATTCCAGGCTAGGAATGGGGTCTTGCTTGATGCTAGAGAGCACTGTCTCGCATTCCGGATAATGTCCGGAAATGTAATAGGACAATGCCAGGTACATCCCGATTTCATAAGACCCTGGTTTTTGCTTCCAGCTTTTCTCGAGTGGGACTATAGCTTTTAGGTAGAGCACATGGTCGAACAAGATTTTGCCGGCTTGGAGAAAGAAATCCGGGCTTGAGGCTGAATCGTAAGTGGATTCGAGCAAGAGCACCGCCTGGTCATCTCCTCCGGTCAGAAAACGTGCTTGAGCTAGTTGCAGCACAACGCCAGGGTGCTTTAATCCTCCTTTGTAGGCCTCCTCCAGGTGCGGCCGAGCCTTTAGAGGCATAGCCTGAATCATGTACAGAAGGCCCAAACGGTATCTCAAGTCCATTGAGGTCGGATTACTAGTTATCGACTTCTCCAATAGTTCGCAGGCCTCTTGGATCCTACCCAGGTCCACCAAGGCGCTGGACCAGTCCCTCGTCATCTCTATACTGAACCGTCCCTCGACGCTGGCCTTCTGAAAATGCGAGATCGCCTCTTCAGGGTGCTTCTCTTGTAAGGCAATACGGCCAAGCCATTCCTGGGCTAAGGTGGCACTTGCAGGATTTTTGAGAACTCCTTCCGCGAGAAGGCGGGCTTCCTGAAGTCTACCTTGCTGGAATGCCTCTCGAACGCTTTGCTCCCAATCTTGTTGGGCCATTAGCGAGAGGATTGGACAGACCAGGAGTACCAGCGTGGCAATTCGTCGAGACATGACGTTCATTCAGAGGCTCTTGATTGGCTGAAGTTAAGCAGATTCGATTGACGATACTTGAGGATTGACTGGAGTCCGTAATGAATATCCCGAAGAGAAGCGGTGCCGATTCGCCCCCCATCCAAACGAAAGATCAATATCTCACCCTGTGAAAGAGTGCCCGTGCAATCGTTAATCCGCAATCCAGAACCGAATATTGGTATTACTGTTCCTCAATTACTTTTCTTCATAGGCTCTTCCTGCTTCCTGGTCACGGATGATCATGCGCTGTTCATTCAACTGTTTGAAAATCTGAGCTTCCTGGTCAGCTCTTTGTTTTTCTTCCATCCCGAGAAACGCCTGGCTTAAATGGAAGTGTGGCTGAGGATTGGCAGGCTCAATCTTAATCACCTTCTCCATTTCAATGACGACCTCGGGATAGCGTTTCATTGCAAGCAGCGATTTGGCCAATCCCAGTGACGATTCAACATGACCAGGGTCCTTTTCCAACGCCTTCCGATAATAATTCACGGCCTGTTCGTAATTACCCTCTTTAGCTTGCAAGTCACCCAGCGAAACGTATCCTTCTACCATTTCGGGGTCGAGTTGAATAGATTTTTCAAGAAAAGGTCTTGAATCTTTGAGACGGCCGAAGCTGATGAGCTGATAGCCCATTTCGAAGTTTGCACGAGCCGACCCAGGGAATAGTGCTACTGTTTGCCTGGCTGCCTGGACGGCTTTTTCATACTTCCGATCCCTATGGTAAGTTTGAATGAGGAGTAGATTTAAATCCAGGTCTCCGGGCCATTGTTTCAGAGCGTCGTTAATTGTTTTCATGGACTCTGTATAGTAACGCCCCTCAATCAGCTGCAACGACAACAATGTAACTACTTTGAGATCGTCCGGTTTGATCGATTGAGCACGTTTGAGCGCCTGGATTGCCTCCTCGGTCTTCCCCACCTGGCTCAGGATAACCCCCAACAGTGAATTGGCTTCGAAAGAATAAGGATGAAGAGCCGCAGCTCGTGCGAAATGCTCTTCGGCTTCATTTTCCCGCTGGGTGCGAAAATACATCAAACCTAGATTATAGTGAGCCTCATACAGGTTGGGAGAGAGTTGGACGGCCCGCTCGAGGAGTTTGATGGCCTGCTCAAATAATTCACTTTGGCCAAAATTAATACCTAAAGAGACTAGATCGTTAACATCAACCGTATCACTCAGGCGTTGATAAATTTCCATGGCCTTGTCGGTTTCTTTCGATTTCAGGTATTCCGAACATTGCATCAGAAGCGTCGTCGCTTCTCTTATATAGTCCCGCAGTTCCTTCGACTGATCGAGGGCTTTCTCGGCTTCTGCTTTGCGGCCTTGAGACAAATAGGCCTTTCCCAGTTGGGCAAAGATCCGGTCGTCCCGGGGTTGAATGGTGGCTCCTTTTTCAAGCACCGCAATGGCTTCATTTATTTTCGCCTCGGTCAAGTAAGCCTTTCCTAATTGGAAATATTCATCCAGGATAGGCTTCCCGTTTCCCAGTTGGATCACCTTTTTCAGGTATTCAATACCCTTTAAAATGTCATTGTTTTGCAGAGAAATTCTGCCCAGATAATAGGCCGATAAAGCATGATCGGGGGCCAACTCCAAGGCCTTTTGAAATTCGCGGCTCGCGGCAGGCATATTTCCGAGTTTCCAATTGGCTAGCCCCAATTGATAGCGAGCATCGGCCTGGGATGGCTTCAACTCTAATGAGGTACGAAACTCAACAATGGCTTCCTGATTTTGCCCTTTGTCAAGAAAGTACAGTCCGCGAAGGTAATGAACTTCCGCCGCTTTATTTTGTTCTTTTGTTTGGGAAAAAAAAGAAGACGCCAATGAGGAGAAGAAGCAGTGGGGCAGCATTCAGGCGGGAAATGAATCCAATGCGGATAGGATCGATAATTTTCATTTCTCCTGCTTCTTGCTGATCTTCTTTTCTAAGTACAACCTGTCACTCTCTGCCTTTTTCTGGCGAAGCTGGCCGAAAATCTTGAGTTCTGCGTTGGCTTCTGCGGTCTGCCCAGCCTTCTTGTATGCCCCCGCCAGTATGTAATGAATGGAATCATCTTGCGGATTGGCGTCCCTGACTACTTTAAACCGCTCTATAGCCTCTTGATTTCGTCCCTGACTCAAGTATGCTTTCCCCAATTCTTGTTGAGCGACGAGCAGGCCTGGGTTAGCCTGAATGGCACTCTCCAGAAATGGAATCGCTAACTCAGGGGAAGCTTTCGACTGGTAAATACTGCCCACCTTGTAGTTTGCCACGGAGTGGAACGGGTTGCGGGCCAATTCTTCTTTGAGCCAGGTGAGCGCCTCATCTAACTGCTGCATCTTCCAATAGACGTTTCCGATTGCAAATCGGATTCCTGCCAGATCGGGAGACAGTTTGAGAGCACTTTGGTAGGCTTTCAGGGCTTCCGCATAGCGCATTTTCTCTTCAAGCAATTCTCCCGACATCTGATAAACCCGATAGGAACCCGAGTCGATATCAATCATCCGCTGAAGGGTAGCCGCTGCCGTTTCCTGATAGGCTTTCCCTAGCCAGTAAAGTGTTTCGAGATCCTCCTACCTGAAGCGTGTTCTCAGTTTTTGGAGCGTCTCGATGGCTTCCTGGTAGTCTCCGAGTCCGAAGAACGTCCGTCCCAGGTAAAGCTGAGCTATCGGGTCCCCAGGACTTTGACGTAGAGTCGCGGAGGAAAAGTTCTTTAGCCTCTGTGAAGTTTTTCTCCCGAAATTTCAAGAGACCCTCGGAGCTTGAATTGATTGGGGCATTGGGAGTGGACGGACTCGAAAGAGGAGGATCATTGCTGGGTTCATCCGATGACGGCTTTGGTTTTGAACCTTGATTTGGGTTATTGGAAAGTTTGGACTTGAGGGCTGAAAGTTGAAGCTGCACTGTCGCGTCGTTTGGGGAGACCTTCAGCTCTTTTTCCAGTTCCTGGGAAGCTTTCGTCAAATTTTCCTGTTTCAGGAAGAGGTTGCCGAGCTCCAGGTGAATTCCTTCCCACTGAGGGCGCAAGCCAGCTACCTGTTGATACTGATCGATGGCCTGATCCAATTTTCCCTGTGAAACGTACCATTCTGCCTGAAGGCGGTGGGCCTCCGCCGATTCTTTATTGATGTCGCCAATTTTCTTGAACAACGCCGAAGAATAGCGACTGTAGGTTTGCGATAAATTATAAAGAGCCTCTAGGTCGCGGGGCTTCAGTTCGACCAACCGACGAAATTGCTCAATGGCTTTGTCAAACTGTTCCAGTGCCAGAAAACAGGAACCCAACCAGAAATGGGCTTCCATCTCAGCCATCTCGGCATTAAGCTCAAGCGCCTTCTGAAGTGCTGGAATAGCCCTTGAGAATTGATTGATCCGGTAGTAATCCATCCCCAGGAAAAGGTAAGAACCCCAGAGCGTTGGGTCTAGCTTTAACGCTGTTTCAAATGACGAGATCGCTTCTGGATACCTGTTCTGCAGATGGTTGACAACCCCGAGACTTTGATGAATCAAGGCCCATTTCGGCTGAATCTTGAGTATCTTCTTGTAGGCTCCGGCAGACCGTTCGTAATCCTTACTTTTCTCAGCCTCCTGGGCAATTCTGAGTTGCTCTTCGACCTCTGGTGTTATAGCCGGAAGCTGAAACGAAGCGAAAACAGGCTGGACAAAGAGGAGCATGGGAAAGACGAAGAGCAGAAACGCATTCGGTAAGGCTAAGCGAGAAAATACCCCGGCCAAATTTCCTAGGAGCCACCAAAAAATCGAATTCTCTCGATTCCATTGCGGAGCGGGACAGGGTAGGGCCGTCTCGCCGAGACCGCCGTTGAGAGCCGGGACAATCGTGCGGGCCTGAGGGCTGGCCCACTGCTTTGTAATCCTGCTGTCCCGCCCACCCTGTGGGTCACTAGGATCAAGAATTTTCAAATTCTTCAAACTTTTGCGGATATTCCAGGTGGGAGGTGGATATCCAATCGACAACTTGCTAACCCACGCCTGATCCAGGAGGGGATAATGGTGGAAGGGTGAGTCTGATGGTATTTTGTGAGACTCAATAGATTCAAAAAGACGACCATTCGATTACAGGCAAAATATGAAGAGACGGCATACAACAATCCATTACCTATTTTAGGCCAAGATGTGAGTCTAATTTAGACAAAAAAAAGGGAGCCACCGAAATGGCCCCCTTTTGAGAGAAAAAGAAGATTGCCCTTAGAAGTTGAACTTCAATCCGAACTGAATTTCGCGGGCATAGTCGGCACCAAGAACTTGTCCGAAGGTGGGCGAGTCAAAATTCCCATCCGGTTGGTTAAAGTTCGCATGGTTAAAGGCGTTAAAGAACTCGGCCCGGAACTGGAGATGGAAATTTTCATGGATCCAGAAGTTCTTAAAGACGCCCAAGTGTCCAGTACTGGTAGCCGGGACCGATGACGATATTTCTCCCGGCGTTTCCGTAGGTGTAAGGCGCCGGTTCGGAAAAGACATCGACGTGCTCAAACCAATTGCTGCACGGTTGGATTGCTCAAGATTGGGGTTCCCATTCACATTCGGTCGCTGGCCTACAGAACGAGCTCCAATATTGGCGATATCCCGAGGGATGCTCACATTCAACGGTGCGCCAGAGCCCCATGTCCAGATCCCATTGATCTGCCATCCGCCCAGGATCTGGTTTTCATATGCGTTAGATCCTGACGCATACTTCTTGCCTTTTCCAAAGGGCAGCTCGTAGACCCAATTCATCGCCCAGATGTTCTTGTGGAAGAAAGTTGAAAGCCCCTTGTCGCACGGGAGGCAAGCCGGATCTTGCGGAGAACTGCTCAACGAGAAGCCGTCTCCACCGGTGTTAATCAGGCGACTATAGGTGTAGGTTCCCATAAAGGACAACCCAGACGAGAAGCGCTTCTCGGCCTTGAACTGCGCGCCGTTGTAATTTGAACTGGCAATATCTGTCATCAAGCTCACAGCGTTATTATTCGGGTATGGCCGGCGAGGCTGGGGATCTCCGGGCCCCGGTTGCGCCGTATTGAAATTGGCGAAAATCGAGGCTTTCGAACCAAAGGTCCCGACGTATCCGGCTTCAAGTACGATATTCCCAGCCACTTGTTTTTGGAGGTGTACGTTAAACTGTTGCATGTAACTCACCCGCCGATTGCGGTCTGCAATGTGCTGTGCACTGGGTGGCACTGGCGCGCCGGGGTATACGGAGGTATAGGTTGGGAAGGCCGTCTTGACCGGCGTATCGGGAAGGGCTTGGTTCAAGTTGGAGAAGGTTTCGCTAATGGCGAACGGCCAATTTCCTCGAGTGCCCTGAGCTTCCCAGAGGAAGTTGGTGTTGTAGAAAATGCCATAACCGGCTCGAAGAGTCGTCGTAGGGTTAATGAGATAAGCCATCCCGACTCTTGGAGCCCAGTTGTTCCTGTCCGGATAAACGAGCGTGGGGAAGGCGTTGGGTGCCTGTCCCGTGATGACGTTTTGAGCTGCCCAGATGTATTGCCCATTACGGTTATCCTGAGATCCCAGTTGATTGTCGCGGTCGCGCGGCCACTGGGTGTAGTCGTATCTTAGCCCAAGGTTAATGGTTAGTTTGGAATTCACGTGAATGTCGTCCTGAGCGTAGAAATAAAAGCCGCTCCAGCGCATATGGACACCCGTATTGCCAATGTTTCTCAGAACGTTTGTCGGCAATCCAAGAATATAAGAAGCCACCGACGACCCGGATCCGGCTATATTCTGCGGGTCCTGGGTTGGCGCTGTGGTGTAATCCTCGTTGGCCGAGAATAATCCGTCGTCAAAATTGCGGCGGTTCTGATAATCCATTCCGAATTTCATATAGTGCCTGCCCTTACTTTTGCTCAGGTTGACCAGAACTTGGTAAGTGTCGTCAGGGAATGGATATCCATCCTGGTTGGGATTGGTATACCCAGAGATAAAAAATTGCGGGTACAAGGGGACATTGGCGTTTTTCACGACAATACCTTGAATCCCGGTTGTGTTGATCCAGTTATATACCGTGGCCAGATCGCTGGGGCAGGTGTCAGCAATCTGCAGGTGATTCCGGTGATACGAAAACTTGAGGTCCAAAACCGCTGTTGGACCCAATAATTGGGTGTCACTCAGCATAATGTTTGTAAAACTATTGGTTTGGTCACTGGTGGGAAAGAGCGCACGAGCCGTAGCCGCCGTAGAGAAATTACCAGCGTAACGACCGAACAAGGTATTACTGTCGTTAAACTTATAGTCCACCCGGCCCACATATTGGTTCCAATCTAGAGTATTGGACGCTCCATTAATTAAGTTTTGGGTCTGCCCCGGCAAGTTGGGTGCAGGATAGAACAGTTTGATATACGACTGAATGATCGGATCAAGCCGGTTGGTCGGAATAATATTATTTGGAAATGGATCCCGAACCACCTTGCCGTTTTCTATTCGTGTTGTTGCCGGGTCATAGATCGGATTGATTGGCTTCCCAGTTTCATCAACACGCAGATCTCCGGCAAACATCGCAGGAGTTGGGATGGTTCCCAATGCATTTGCACCTCTACGGAAGCGATAACCTTCGTAGTTAAAGAACCAGAAGGCCTTATCATGCTTGATCGGTCCTCCAGCCTGTCCCCCAAACTGGTTCTGCTTGAATTGGGGCTTCTCCACACCTGCTCTGTTATCGAAGTAATTGTTTGCGTCGAAAACGTTGTTGCGGAGGAATTCCCAGCCACCGCCATGGATCGCATTGGTTCCAGCCTTCGTGGCTACGTTGATGTTGGCGCCGGCAGCCG
Organism: uncultured Acidimicrobiia bacterium; assembly: GCA_963810905.1. Taxonomy (GTDB): domain Bacteria; phylum Acidobacteriota; class Terriglobia; order Versatilivoradales; family Versatilivoraceae; genus CAWBAT01. The sequence continues at coordinate 474,316 of CAWEPG010000006.1, forward strand.
AACCGAATTCAGCAGAAGTGATGTTGGTCTGGATCTTGAATTCCGCAATCGCATCAATGGAGGGCTGAACGCCATAGGCTTTGAAAAAGGTTTCGTTATTGTTGACCCCGTCAAGCGTATAGTTGTTATCTTCAGAACGAGCGCCGCTGACGGAGACGCGAGTGCCAGATTGCTGGAAGATTCCGGTAGACTGACGAACACCGCCTGGAACCAGGTAGGTGAGTTCCGTGAAGCTTCGACCATTGAGAGGCAGTTCCACCACTTGCTTGTTCTCAATAACCGTTCCAACTGTTGAAGATTCGCTTTGAAGCAGCGGGGCTTCCGCTTGAACTTCAACAGTTTGAGACACTTCACCCACTTCCAGCGTCATATCGACACGCAAGATCTGGTTCACCTCGAGTGCGGCCCCTGTCTTAACGGCTTTCTTAAACCCTTTCAATTCAGCAGTTACCGTGTAGACAGCGGGGAGGAGAGAGGGGACATTGTAATTCCCGTTGGCATCCGAAGTTGCTGTCCGGTTAGTTCCGGTCTTGGCATCTGTCACAGTAATTGCAACACCTGGCAGGACGGCACCGGAAGAATCCCGCAAGAGTCCAGTGATCGATCCAAATGACGTTTGAGCAGCCAGCGGTACCGCAGTCAAAAGGGCTACCACTAAAGCTACCGCTATGAGGCAAGACGCTTTCTTCATGTTATGCTCTCCCTATTCTTCTGAAGATAATTAATTGTTTTTTAACTTTGTACGCTCAATCATGAATAGAAGGTCAATGCTTAATGCAACGACCAACGCCAAAACAGAATTGTCACAATAGTGTAAACTGATGCAATCCATGTTCCAGTTTCTTGACTAGTTACAGGCGAAAAGGCTTTAATCTTAAGAAATAAAATGAGTTAAATTTCTTTTTTCCCAGGGCAACTCAAGGCTGAAAGGGTGCTTCTGAGAGTATATTTCTACGAACTTTTAAATATAGATCCGAAAAATCGGAGCATATGCACTCTGCCAGGCTAAAGTTGCGTTCGCAGCCAGCGATCCAGAATCAATAAGTTGATCACTCCTTTTAGTCCTCCTTAGTGATCTCGACTCAACCCGTCGGAGGTTGTCTACGTGATGGTTGTCGGCGTCTCGAAACAGGTCGGTAAGGGTAGAGTGTATTACCTGGGAACCAGTTTGGGCGGATCGATATTCGCGGGGTGTGACGGCGGGATTGAATTGCTCCGAGCCCTCATCACTTCCGTCGCCCGGCCACGAGTGACCTCCTGAGATTTTCGCCCACGTCTGATCGAAGGGCCAACGAGCAGCTTGCTTGTTGTATTTAACGATCGCACCCAAGACCAAAAGGGCGGCATCGAAGTCCCCATCCCATTCCGCCATGCTTTGGACATCCATACGCTTCAAGAAATTACCGCGGAAAAGAATGTTCTCAACGTTGAAGCTCCCTATCAGGACGTCAAAGTTATTTTGCTGGAGTAACGGTTGAACCGGAGTACTGACAGGACTTTGGAGAGATCGGCAGAGAAATCTGCTTGACAGCCACATGGGTTTGCAGAAAACTGCCGGCGTTGAGTGCGCTGGTTTTGCTGTAGGGGGGAAGTATTCGTTGGCATTAGGAGAGGATTTTCTTGATCGGCGAAATCGAAACGTTCACCATTACTTGACTTGAGGTAAATCGTAAGAAGATGCAAAAGAGTCTTGATCTCAAACTGAAGAATATAGGCCAGGATCCACTAACTTCCAACGACTTCATTTTGGCGGATGCCAAAGATGCCGACTTGGCTTTTGGATTGGCTTCTCCGGGGAAGTCTGTAGGGAGAGGGGATGGGGAAGAAAGAGTTAGGAGCTTGGCCGAATTCCGCGACCAAATGCGTGAAATTGTCCGCCAAGGCATGGTGGATATCATGTTGATGTCGGCCAGCAGCAGCGAGATATTAGCACTGGAGGAGAGGGTCTTCGACGATTCGCCGGTGACCGTGGCAGTCCGCGCCAATGACACGACCGACATTCATGTCATTCGCGGCGGGTGCTATAATCAATCCCCTTCCAGACCCTTTCGATCTGTCACCATCGAACAAATCCAGTCCGGAAAAATCAAATGCACGGAAGAAGAACGGAATCGTGGACCCAACCTGGCACTTTACTCCGTAACCTTTAACAATGAGGTGGATTCCGACCACCGGACCCTCGAAGCTTACAGGGATTTCCGGATCGAAGCCGAACAGAAAGGGCTGCGGCATTTTTTGGAAGTATTCGATCCGGTTACTCCGGGAGCTGTAGAACCCCAGCTCCTCGGACATTTCATCAACGATCACATTGCCCGCATGTTGGCCGGGGTGCCCCGTCGGGGGCGCCCCATTTTCCTCAAGATTGCCTACCACGGCCCCCGATCCATGGAAGATCTGGTGCATTATGATCCTTCACTCGTCCCCGGGATTCTGGGTGGGTCTTCGGGAACGACTCACGATGCTTTCCGATTATTGGCCGAGGCTAAGAAGTATGGAGCGCGGGCAGCCTTATTTGGGCGAAAGATAAACAATGCGGAACACCAGTTGACGTTCGTCCGGTTCTTGCGATTGATTGCAGACGGTGAGCTCGAGCCTGAGGAAGCCGTCAAAGCCTATCACGGTGGATTGGAGAAGTTGGGGATCCAGACGCATCGTACACTGGAGGACGATCTCAAGATCACTCAACCGTATCTGGCATAGCCCCTGTTCGCTCGTAAATCGGCGGCGGCCTCCGCTCTCTTGCGTTTGTTTCGGGGTCGAGCTCCAATAAGGCCGAATGAAGCAACGTGGAACGTGCATGAGGACCGCCGTCCCCGCTCGTTCCAGCGTGCGCCGGAATGCCTGCCCGATTTGAAGCCGATGCAGAACTCTACCCTCCAACTCAACAGGCTGAAATACCTACGCCCTATTATTTGCTTAGAGCTATTTTCGGAATTTATGCTCTAGCAGCTTCTCGCCTGCCTTCTGCAGATACAGGGTGGTCTTGTTTTTTCTCCGATGGGCAATGGATACAAAAAGCGCGTCTACCAGAGCCAATTGAGTGACGCGGGAGGCCAGAGGCGCTTGAAAGTATTTCACCTCACTGGGCGCGGCATAGAGCACGACATCGGAGTGGGTGGTAATAGGGGATTTCATGCAGTTGGTGAGGCAAAGGGTGGCCGCTTTATGTTGCCGCGCGGTTTGCAGGCAGTCGACGGTTTCCTTGGTGTTGCCAGAGCAGGAGATCGCAAAGGCCACATCTCCTTTCTGAAGCTGGGTGGCTGCCAACAACTGCAGATGGGCATCAGACTGAGTGGAGGCCGGCAGGCCGATTAAGCGCAGTTTGTGACACGCCGTATAGGCAACCGGGTAGGACATTCCGATTGAAAAAAATTCAATCCGACGCGCAAGCTCCAGCATCCGGGAAGCTTTCTGCAGTGTCTCGGCGCTATTCAACTGAAAGGTATCTTTCAGGCTTTGTTCGTGAAATTGAAAGACGCTTTCGAATAGAGAAGAGCCGGTTTGGCCGTCCAGGGTTTTCGGTGGGGCGGAGAATCCCCCTTGAGCGAGTTCGCGGGCCAAATTGATCTTAAATTCGGCATATCCTTTCATGCCAAGGGTTCTGCAAAACCCCACAATGGATCCCACGCTGGCGCCGCATCCTCTCCTGATCTCAGAGATGGAAGAGGAAAGAACCCGTTCCGGGTCTTGCAGGATATACTCGCCAATTTGCCGCTCCGTAGGTTTCAGCGAAGGGAGGTTTGCTTGAATGTATACGAGCAAGGGACGCTGATGGGAATCCTGTTGGATCCGGTTCTGGCCAGCGTCACTTCTGATATCATGAGAAGCTCGGGTGAATCTCACGGGATTGGCCTCGGTTCATAAGCTTTGGAAAATCAGGCTAACAAATTACGGCTGGCAGAACAAGCCAGCTTTACACTTGTCATTCGCAATTCTTGACAACAGCCTTAACAGGCACTGAAAATACAATGTTCTGAATTTTGCTGGATGGTCAGCGCATCAGTCAATCACACTTTCCGACTTTACGATGAAATTTTGCAAATTTCAAACCGCTTGCGTTTTGTCACTTTTCTGTTTGATCTTCGTCAACTCTTTGGCTCAGTCGAAAAAGCCAGTATTTGTGGATATCACACGAGAAGCCGGAATTGCTGGCTTCAAGAATATCCAGGGGGGAATAACCAAGAAGCATATCATCGAAACCATGGGGGGCGGAGCCGCCTTCCTGGATTATGATAACGATGGAAACCTGGACTTGTTATTGGTCCGTGGATCAACCGTGGAACATTTTCGCAGGCGGTGGGGACGTCGTCTGTGCGCTGTATCGAGGTGACGGCCACGGTCATTTTCAGGACGTAACAGCTGCCGCTGGGATTACGGCACGCGGATGGGGAATGGGGGTTGCCGTGGGCGACATTGATAATGACGGAAGGGAGGACATTTATATTACCTGCTACGGACCTAATAAGCTTTTTCATAACCTTGGGGATGGCAAGTTTGAAGAAATCGCGAGTAAAGCTGGCCTGGATGATCCCCGCTGGAGCGTGGGGGCGTCCTTCGCAGACCTGGATCATGACGGAGATCTCGACCTCTACGTCGCCAACTATCTCGTTTACGATTTAGGAAATTTGCCGCAACGATCAGCACCCTGTACCTATCGCGGATTCGACGTCTTTTGCGGCCCTCGGGGATTGCCCGGCTCTCGGGATGCCTTGTTCATCAATGACGGGAAAGGGCATTTCAAGGATGTCTCGGTCGAACGAAACATCGATCCGGAATCGCTATACGGAATGGGAACCGCCATCGCTGATTACGACAATGACGGCTGGCCGGATATTTTCGTTGCCAATGACCTCACGCCAAATCTTCTTTATCACAACCTGGGGAAGGGCAAGTTTGAAGAGGTGGGGGTGTTGGCTGGCGCAGCCTTTGATGAGAACGGCGTAGAAGAAGGTACGATGGGTGGTAGTTTCGGGGATTTCAACAATGACGGCTGGCCGGATCTCTATTACACCAATTCTTCTTACGAAACCAATCAGTTGTGTGTGAACAACAAAAACGGAACTTTTTCTCTTAAAAGCTACGAGTTGGGACACGGAGAGTCCACTTGGCTATACGTTGGTTGGGGAAATGTCTTTGCCGACTTGGATAACGATGGTTGGGAAGATATCTTTGTTGTGAATGGACACTTGTATCCGGAGGCAGACCGATTTGATATGGGGCTCAAATATCGGCAGCGCCCGCTGGTTTTCATGAACCTGCAAGGAAGAATATTTAAGGAGTCCAACGCGGACTGGGGTCCAGCCGTGAACCAGCCGCTGAATAGCCGTGGATTGGCATACGGGGATATTGATAATGATGGTGACCTGGACCTACTGATCAATAACCAAGATGGTCCTCCTCTATTACTTCGTAACGACGGTGGAAATCGCAATCACTGGCTGATGGTGCATTGCATAGGCCGAACCAGCAATCGCCTCGCCATCGGCACCCGACTGATCGCTAGAACAGGAACCATGCAACAAACCCGGGAAATCGAGGCGGGAAATAGCTATGCCTCGACCAGCGACTTGAGGGTGCATTTTGGATTGGGTGGAGCCAGTCATCGTCGATGAGCTCGAGATCCGGTGGCCTTCAGGGAAAAAAGAAAAGAGAGTGAACCTGAAATCAGATCAAATTGTGGTTGTGGAAGAACCCGATTAAATTGGACTGCCGCGGATCAAAAAGAGTCTAAATAGGTGTTGACAGTCGGAACGCTCTCCCTCAAAATGCGGTTGACGAAAATTCATTTCCCTAATAAAGAGTGTGAAAGTAGTTCAGTTTAGCCAAAGCCTGAGTATGAAAATTAGTGTCTGAACGGAGTCGGAGAATCCAAGGCTGTCGTACTTTGTTTGAATGTAGAATTGTGGAGGCAGGATGCCACTTGTACCAATGAATCAGATGCTGGCCGACGCGAAGCGTGGAGGGTACGCTGTTTGTTATTGTGAATCATGGAATTTAGAGTCTTTCCAAGCGGTCTTGGAAGCTGCCGAGGAACTGAAGTCCCCGGTTATTGTTGGTTTTAACGGGGGATTCCTGATGCATGAATCTCGTTCCAAGCCGGAGAAACTGGCTTTTTATGCCGGCATGGGATTGGCCATCGGGGAATCAACCGTACCGGTCTCGTTCCTGCTCAATGAATCGGATGATTTCGATCAGATTCAAAAGGGGATTGAGTTAGGCTTCAATTCGGTCATGGTGGAGAGTCACTATTTGAGCTATGAAGATTACCGGGCACTTGTCAAAAGAGTGGTGGCCCTGGCTCATGCGCGCGGCGTTTTCGTGGAAGGACAAATTGGGGAGCTACCGAATGGCTGGGAAGGTCCTTACGAAGATGGTATTTTGACAGATCCACGGCTAGCCCGTTCCTTTGTCGAAGAGACGGGTGTGGATGCGCTTTCGGTTTCGATTGGGAACGTCCATATCCTGACTAAGGGACAGGCTTCAGTGAACATTGAAGCCTTGCAGCGGATCCAGGCCGAAATCAAAGTGCCCCTGGTAATCCATGGGGGTACAGGATTCCCGGCGAAGGCGGCAGGTGAGGTCATCAGCCTGGGAGTCGCCAAGTTCAATTTTGGAACAGCCCTCAAGCAAGCTTACCTGGCTGCCATTGCAAAGAGTCTATCTGCTTACAAGATACCCATGAACCCCCATTTCTATTTGGGAATGGGGGGTGAACAAGATATCCTGGTGGCTGGACGCGAAGCAGTCAAGAGTAAGGCCAAAGAACTCATACTCCAGTACGGGTATGCGGGCAAATTGGTAAGGACCTAATGCAGGCGCATTAAATGGAGATTGCCATAAATTCTTCACCCGCAGTGATCTCCCTTTGCGCAAGAGGGGACTACAGGGGGGCATGCCGCATCTGTAAAATTATCTATATCTGTTGTATTTGTATTCATTAAGTCATTGTTAGTGAGGTAAGGTGCTCGCGCTACTCTCTCGAAGTTCGTGCATCGTCTTTGCGCGACCCTTACTGCTCGTATCAAATTGTGAGGTGCAATCATGATTACGACGGAACAATACCAAGAAGCAGTCGAGAAAACGGTCAAGATGTTTAAGCAAGCCGGGATTGTCATTACCGCAGAAGAACGCGCGCGGTTGGAAGTCGCAGATTTTGGGCTCCAGGAACTGAACAAGACAGGTCTGCAAATCCTGACCTATGTCAATACCGAGCGATGTTGTGCAAAAGAACTCGTCATGACACCCTATCAAACATGTCCCGAACACCGGCATCCTACGGTCGGAAACATTTTGGGCAAAGAAGAAACCTTCCGTTGCCGGTGGGGTACCGTTTACCTCTATGTTTCGGGGAAGCCCGCCTCAAATCCGACCTGTCGACCGCCTTTGGGCTCAGAAGCTCATTATACCGTGTGGAAAGAGATTTGCCTGAAGCCCGGCGATCAATACACGCTCATGCCGGATACGCTCCATTGGTTCCAGGCAGGGGCAGAAGGAGCCGTGATCTCAGAATTCTCAACACGCAGCACCGACGAAGCCGATTACTTCACAGACCCTAGAATTCAGCGACTGCCAGTTGTAGCGGAGAGTTAGTGTTTTGTGATGAATGAAATGGCAGTACGTTTATAGCCGCTTCACTTCACCCTTGGTTTCTCTTAGGTGTAAAGAGGGTGGATTGCTGCCCCGCGATCCCGACTGAGGGGAATCATCGTTGGCATTGAGTCAATGATGGCCGAAGGGTCTTGCGGAGAAAATGTTAAAGCGTTAACAACTCTGAGGCCATTTAATTTCGTGACCACCTGAGTCGCGAAAGGGAGAGGATACAATGATCGAAAAGCGCTCGATAATTTTGACCGGTCTGATGATAGTTTTGCTCTTTTCGGCCGTGGGTGAAATTCAGGTTGCTTTCCCACAAGCGTCCGGTCAAAAGGACACCCTTTACTTTGTGCCGCACACTCATTGGGAGGGTGCCGTCTTTATTACGCGCGAGGACTATCTCCAGTCGGGACTCGTGAATATTGCTCGTGCCCTCAATATGCTGAAGACTTACCCCAACTACAAGTTCACTCTGGACCAGGTGGCTTACTTTAAACCTTTTCTAGAGCGATACCCGGAAGAAGAAGCTTCATTCCGAAAATTCATCGCGGAAGGCAGACTGCAACTGGTTGGCGGGACGGATAACATGCCGGACGATAACATGCCGCCCGGTGAATTATTTGTTCGCAACATGCTTTATGGCAAGGGATATTGTCATGACAAATTAGGGGTCGACATCACTACAGCCTGGTTGCTGGATACTTTTGGGCATAACGCACAAATGCCACAACTGTTGAAATTGGCTGGATTCAATTCCTTCTGGTTCTTCCGTGGCGTATCGAATCTTGATGTCCCTTCCGAATTTTTCTGGGAAGGACTGGACGGTACGAAGATCTCCGCTTTTTGGCTTCCTGCGGGCTATGGCCTTTTCTTCGGATCGCCGGGGACATTTCCTGAGTTTTCAGATTTTCTCAAGAGTCGTTTTGCTTTGCTCACACCTTTTTCACGAGGTCCCAACCGGGTTGGTTTAGCTGGAGCGGATGTTTCTGTGCCGGAGGAGCATATTCCTGCTTTCATCGAGGAATTCAACAAAAAGAAGGATGCTCCCTTCACTGTCAAGTTGGCTGTGCCTTCCGATTTTGAAGCGGTTGTCGCTAGACGTAATGATCTGCCCACCATCAAGGGCGAACTCAATCCGATCTTTCAAGGGATATATAGCAGCCGAATTGAAGTCAAACAGTGGACCAGGAATCTGACTCGGATCCTGACCACAGCAGAAAAATTGGGTGCCCTTTCAAATTGGCTGGGAACGATCACTGACAATGCGATGTCGTGGCGTGCCTGGGAACCGACGATCTTCAATCAGACTCATGATTTGGCATCGGGGGTCATGTCCGACAGAGTCTATGAAGACTCCATCCGGGGTTTCGAATTCTCCAAGGCGCTGGGAGAAGAGATGGTTGACACCCGTTTTGAAACGCTCGTCTCTAGAATCGATACCCGAGGGGAAGGGATCCCCATCGTCGTTTTCAATTCTCTAGGTTGGCCTCGAACCGACATTACGGAGACCGATTTGTTCTTTTCGGATTCCGGGGTTCGAGCGATTAGCCTGCTTGACCCGGATGGCAAGGACGTTCCTGTCCAAACTCTCGACACGGTTCGCAGTGGGGACGGCAGCCTCAAACAGATCAAGCTAGCTTTCATTGCCAAGGACATCCCTGCCCTGGGCTATGCGGTCTATCACGCCGTCCCGAATCTTCCTGCCCGGTCGGGTGAAACATCGGAACTCCACGGACCCGATCGAGAGACCCGGCGCTGGACGAGTTCTGCCGCCATGAAAGATAGTGACTCGATGGAAAATGAGTTTTATCGGGTTAGTTTTAATCTGTGGACGGGCGCCATGACAGGGCTGCAATTGAAGTCCGACAATTCGGAATTTCTTGCCGGCCCGGGGAACGTGGTCGCACGTGAATATGATGGCGGCGATTTCTGGGAACTATATGGAGGGCTCAACGGAGGCAGAAATATTGCCATGAAAACCCAACATTTTCCTCCCAAGCCTGGTATGGCATCCTTCAGCAATCAACAAGTGGGTGGCAGCGGCGGAATCCTGCACGGCCCGGTGTATTCGGAATATAGCGTCAACCATGCATTCGGGACCGGCCACTATGGCACGTCTGTGCGGCTTTATAGGGGGATCCCACGCATCGACATCACAACTCGGATTCTAAACAATGAAAAGTTTGTCCGTTACCGAGCGTTGTTCCCGACGACCATTCAGAATGGGCAATACGTCGGAGAAATCCCCTTTGGTACCATCGAGAGGCCGCTCGGTATAGAACTCCCTGCCCAAAACTGGATGGACTACGGAGACGGGAAAAAAGGGCTGGCCTTGCTCAATCGTGGTCTCCCCGGAAATAATGTGGCCGACGGGACGATGATGCTTTCCTTGTTGCGCTCGGCCGTCATTGGAGCTTATGCCTCGCAACCTGTCGCCGGATTCGATCCTGCGATGTCTTCGGACACCGGTCTGGAATTAGGGAAAACGTTGACTCTGCAGTACGCGCTGGTTCCGCATGTCGGAGACTGGAAGACTGCCGGGGTCTATCGTGCCGGATGGGAATTCAATCATCCTTTGATGAGTCGGAAAAGCATTTCGCATGCCGGGTCATTACCCAAACGCTGGGGACTTCTCGAGGTTTCTCAATCCAATGTGGTCGTTTCGGCGTTGAAGCCTGGCCCCGGTGGAAGTGTCATCCTGCGAGTTTACGAGGCGGGCGGTAAGAGTACCTCTGGAGTTCAGGTCAAAGTTCAAACTCGAGTGGCTTCCGCGAATGAGTCCAATCTCATCGAAGAGACTGGCCAAAGTTTAGCTGTGCAGAATAATACTCTGCGGTTTGACTTGCATCCCTTCGAAATCAAAACATTCAAACTGCAATTGGAATCACAGGAAAAGAAATGATATGAAAGCCTGGCAATTTTATGGTTTCAACGACATGAGACTGGATGAAATACGGGTGCCTCAATGTAAGCCCGGCCATGTGGTTGCGGAAGTGCTCTGTGTTCAACCCAGTGTCACGGAAGCCCAGCTAGCACGAGGAATTCGGACACTGGCCTATGAAAAAATCAAACGGAGGCTGGAGACTGAAGCGCCTGTCCAGCTCTTTGGCCATGAGTTTTGTGTGAGAATCGTGGAAGTCGGTGAAGGCGTGACCCGGTTTCGAGTGGGGGAGCGAGTCGCCGCGCGGGCCAAACTTCCTTGTGGGGATTGTCCGCTTTGCAGAACGGAACGAAGTCACCTTTGCCGAAAAGGGCCAATCATCGGATTCCAGCTCCCGGGCTGTTTTTCTGAATTGGCGCTGCTTCCAGAGATCGCCCTGGTCAAGGTAGATGACCGAATCTCGGACAGTGAAGCGGCTTGTCTTCAATCACTCAGCGACAGTGTGGCCGCCGTCGAGACTGCCGGGGTTCAACTGGGGGATTCGGTGGCTATCTTTGGGCAAGGGAGTATGGGGCTGGAATGCATGCAAGTGGTACGCAATTCGGGAGCGGGTAAAATCTTTACAGTCGATGTACGTGAAGAGGCCTGTCAGGTATCTAAAGAACTAGGAGCCGATATTGCAATCAATGCATCGACCTGTAATCCTGTGGATGTCATTCAGGACATGACGGAAGGGAATGGGGTTGACATAGTTTTCGAATGCGCCGGAGGAAGTCCCCAACAAGGATTATCCGGAACGAAGTCCTTACTCGAAGCCATCGACTCAGTTCGTTCGGGCGGGAAAGTCATCGGTGTTTCTTGGTTTGGAACCCCTTTGCAAGTGGATATTGACCTGATGCGAGAGCGGAGCCTTCGTTACCTTTTTCCCGATATCAGCACAGTAGCTCACCTGGAGTACACAGTTCGCCTGGTGGCGACTGGCCGGGTCCGCTTGAAACCTGTGATCACTCATGTTTTGAAAGGAATCGAAAAAGTTCCCGAAGCCTTCGAGATTACGAGCCAGAAGGGAAAGTACAAAGCCATTAATCCAGCCCAGGTGGTGATTTCCAGCTGAAACGCTTGAATTTCGAGCCTGCAGTTCAATCACCGTGTTGAAGCATGGTGTTAGATAGAATCTCACTACGGTCCTATGTTCTATGGTTCATAAAAATACTTCCGGTCTATTGATACTGTCGCAGGTCCGACGAAAATTGCTAACGGCAGGCACCGCTATTTTATCCGATGCCATGGGAAAAACCGGGGCCATGGATCATGACATGCGTTGTTGGTCTCGACAGAGCCGAATGGCGGGGATGGCTTATCACTGCAAAGGTCCACCCGGCAGATATTTTGATGGTTGGCATCGCTCTTTCGAGCTGTCCCAAGGGCAAGGTTCTGGTGATCGATGGACAGGGCGAACTGAATACAGCCCTCTGGGGTGGTGCGACAACGATTGCCGCCGGGTTAAAGGGGTTGGCGGGAGTGGTGATTGATGGAGCGATACGTGATCTTGTCGAAATAAAAAAAGAGGCGCTGCCGGTTTTTGCGCGAAGCGTTGTCCCCAATGCGGGCGGCGCCGAGTATGCGGGTGAAATCAATATCCCGATAACGTGCGGAGGGGTGGTCGTTCAGCCTGGCGATTGGGTCGTTGGAGACGAGGATGGGGTCGTGGTCGTGCCTACTCATTTACTGACAGACGTTTTGGAGAAAGCCCAACAGCTCTTAAGAGTTGAAAAGGCTATCTATCAGGAGATTCGTCGGGGCAAAGACATCGCCACGCTCCTCCATTACCATGAGCTAGTGGATCAGAAGTCGAAAAAGCCGCTGTTGCCGCAAATGCGGTTCTTAGGAAAAAAGGATTAGTGACAAAACTGCGGGAGAAACGAGGATACTTTTCATTTATCATTGTCCAATTGTCATTTCTCAATTGGTCATTGGATGACCAATTCGACGACGCATCATGGCAAAAGTACATGCTGAAAATCGTCAAAATGAAAATAGCAAATTGAAGAACAATGAACAATGATGAACCGAGCTGATCGATTAGAATTCACCACGTGTCGCATGGCTTGTGGTTGGAAATTAGTGAATAAAATCTTGATATGAAACATATCATCATCCTGCCGGATTTGGGCCAAACGACCAGTGAGGCCAAGATCCTGCAATGGCATAAGAAACCCGGAGACCTAGTTTCCTCCGGGGAACCGCTGGTCGAGGTTGAGACGGACAAGGCAACCATGGATGTGGAGGCCTATGTTGGAGGCTATCTTCGCGCCACTCTGGTCGAGGAAGGGCAGATGGCAACTGCGAAGGACCCCATCGCCGTGCTCACGGATACTGCAAGCGAGGCTTTCGAGGAGATCCCTGTTGCGGCACAAGAAACCCTGCTCAAGGCAAGCCCGCCCTTCAAATCCGAGAAGGCTGTTCCGGTGAAGGCCGGCGCTGCATTGGCTGCCGTGCCAGCGGCACGAATGCTGGCAAAAGAATTGGGGGTCGACCTCAAGCAGGTTAGTGGGTCAGGCCCCAATGGATTGATCACGGTGAAAGACGTGCAAGGGTATGCAGGGGGGGCCGAGTTTTCCAAAAGTGCCCCGGGGACCCCTTCTCTTGAGACAGCGGCTCTGTCCGCGATGGCGGCGATCACGGCAAGTAGTAAGGCTACCATTCCTCATTTCTACGTCACGGTCGAGGTAGATGTTGCAGCGGCTATAACCTGGCGTCAGCAGTGGAATGGCGCCCATCCTAACCTTCAAGCGTCGTTTAATGATATCTTCGTTCGAGCGGCCTCTACGGCGTTTTCTGAAAGCCCTCAGATCAATATTTCCTTGCAAGAAGGGAAGTACGATCAAAGGTCTTCCGGGGATGTGCTGCTGGTGGTTGCAACCGAAGGGAGGTTGAATCTTGTTCCCGTCCGGGATCCTTCTCGCTCTACTTGGGAAGAATTTTTGCGCGGGATGCGAACCGTTCTCGATTCCGCGCGGGCAGGGAAAATCACCGGGCAAGGTGGACCAGCGCCATTGCTGGCCATTTCCAATCTCGGGATGTACCGTGTCAAAGAATTTGCTGCTATTATTCCTCCGGGGTGTACAGCTGTTTTGGCTATTGGTTCAGTCCGTGATCAAGTGATACTTAAGGAAGGGCGTCCGGAGGTGGCCAAGATTTGCAGTTTGACCCTCTCGGTTGACCACCGGGTCGCGGATGGGGTTACTGCTGCAAAATTTCTGGAAAGGATTCAGGTGCACTTAAACTCATTATGAACGAAGGCGTTTTGACAGACCAACAGAAGCTAGTGATTTACCGGAAGATGGTGTTGTGCCGCCGGTTTGAAGAGCGGGTCAATTCCCTTTTTCTGCAAGGCAGAATGCCAGGAACGATCCATCAGGCTGTGGGGCAGGAAGCCTGTGCCGTTGGAGTTTGTGAAGCGCTCGAACCCGGCGACATGTTGACCAGCACGCACAGACCCCATGAACACGCCGTGGCCCGAGGGATCCCGGTAAACTCTTTGATGGCCGAATTGTTCGCCAAATCAACGGGATGCTGTGCGGGCAAGGGAGGGTCCATGCATATGGGGAATGCCGACTATGGGATGCTCCCGGCAATTGCGATTGTGGGTGGAGGGATCCCCGTAGCTACGGGGTACGCCCTTTCGTTTAAATATCTCAAGAAAGCCAATGTGGTAGCCTGTTTCTTTGGGGATGGCGCCGCCAATGAGGGAGCGTTTCATGAAGGCATTAACTGCGCGGCCATTTGGGATTTGCCGGTCATTTTTGTTTGCGAAAACAATAAATATGGTGCTTCGACTCCTATCAGCCAGGTCATGCGCGTCCAGAAAGTAAGTGAACGTGCAGCAGCCTACGGAATTCCGGGGGAAACCATTGATGGAAACGATATTGAAGTCGTTTATGCCTCAACTCGGGCGGCGGCCCAACGGGCGCGGTCTGGTTTAGGGCCGACGTTGCTGGAGTTGGAAACCTACCGGTTCTCCGGGCATTCCCGCAGTGATCCGGGAAATTATCGGGCCAAAAATGAACTTGAGGAATGGAAGCAGCGGGACCCTATCCTCCTTTTTGAGACGAAATACCTTGCCACAGGGCTCTTGACGCCCGCCGCGATCCAGGAAGTTCGATCGTCGGTTGATCGAGAACTGGACGAAGCGGTCTCGTATTCAGAATCCAGTCCAAGTCCACAACCGGAGGAATGTCTTACCGATGTCTACGTTGAATAAAGTCTCATCAGAGGTTGAACAGCAAACCCGCCGGCTCACGATTGTTGAAGCCCTCCGCGAGGGGCTGCGCGAAGAAATGCGCCGTGACGAACGGGTCATTTTGTTAGGGGAAGATATCGGGATCAAAGGGGGATTCGGGGGCGCATTTACCGTAACCCTCGGATTGTCAGACGAATTCGGATCCCACCGCGTCTTGGATACCCCTATCTCGGAGGCGGCGATCGCGGGAATTGCCACGGGAGCAGCTCTTGGCGGGTTACGCCCCGTTGCAGACGTTCAATATGCGGATTTCTTATATTTAGCCATGGATCAACTCGCCAACCACGCTGCCAAGTTTCGTTATATGTCGGGAGGTAAACTGACCGTTCCGATGGTCATGCGGGCCCCCGTTGGAGCCACGACGCGCGGTGCACAACATGGGCAATCGTTGGAAGCATTCTTCACCCATGTGCCGGGACTCAAGGTGGCCTGTCCTTCGACTCCTTACGACGCCAAGGGCCTGCTGAAAACGGCGATTCGCATGGATGATCCGGTGATCTTCTTTGAGCATAAATTGCTTTACGGCAGTAAAGGATCCCGGAAAGAGTCTGGCGGCATTGATGTGCTGGGCGTTGTTCCTGAAGAAGAATATCTTGTCCCTTTTGGGCAGGCCAAAATTTTAAGAGAAGGGACCGATGTCACCATCGTGGCAAACCTTCTCATGGTGCATAAGTCACTGTTGGCAGCGAAGTCTCTGGAAGCAGCGGGGATTGATGCTGAAGTGATCGACGTCCGCACTTTGGTCCCGTTTGATTGGCAGACCCTTTTTGATTCAGTAGGCAAGACCGGCCGGTTGGTGATTGTCGAAGAAGACAATTTGACGGGGGGATGGGGCGCTGAAGTAGCCGCCAGAGTAGCCGATTCCTGCATTGGCTTTTTACAGGGTCCTATTAAGCGGGTGGCGGCTCCTGACACGCCTGTACCTTTTGCGCCGGTGATGGAGAACTATTACATTCCGTCAGTGGAGCGAATTGTTGAAACGGTGAAGCAAATCGTCGCATAGAAAATTCTTAGGCCGCGGATGAACACTGACACACGCGGATTGAAGCATGGGGAGTTGACCGAGAAGATTCTTGGCGTTTTCTATGAAGTCTATAACGAATTAGGTTGTGGGTTTCTTGAAGGTGTTTACGAAAGTGCTTTATCGATCGCATTGACAGCGGCAGGAGTCAAGATAGAAAGGCAGGTGCCAATTCCTGTCTGGTTTCGAAAAATACAGGTCGGAGATTACCGGGCAGATATCGTTGTTGAACGGGTTGTCATAGTGGAAATAAAAGCGGCAAGAGCTCTTGATGTAACTCATGAAGCACAGCTACTCAACTATCTTCGGGCGACATCAGTCGAAATCGGATTATTACTGAACTTCGGTCCGCAACCTCAATTTAAGAGACTCGTTTTCGATAATAGCCGAAAACTCAATCTGCGATAATCTGTGTTCATCCGCGGCAGATTGAAATTGGAAGGCTGCGGATGAACATGGACACTCGCGAATTGAAGCATGGAGAGTTGACCGAATGGACGTTGTCTGTGTGGGAATCCTCGTTGCTGACATCATTGCCAGCCCGGTCGATGCCATTCCAGCAGCAGGGCAAGTCAAGCTGACGGACCGGTTTCTGCTGAATGTAGGAGGATGTGCCGCCAACACTGCGGTCGATCTGTGCCGTCTGGGGAAAAAGGTGAAGGTCCTGGGAAAGGTGGGAGACGACCTATTCGGCGATTTCATAGTCAAGGATCTACAACGATCGGGCGTCGATAGCTCCCGATTGTCACGTTCGGCTCAACATCCCACTTCCGGCACATTTATTCTAAATGTCGAGGGCCAAGATCGCCGGTATATTCATTACTTTGGAGCAAACGGCGACTTCTCATTTGCAGACATCGATTGTTCAACCCTAGATGGCGGGCGTGTCCTCTACTTGGGTGGATACCTGTTGATGCCACGGTTCGGCATTGAAGATCTGGTGAGGCTCTTCCAAGAAGCTAAGAAAAGGTCAATGCTGACAGTGCTCGATGTGGTCGTGCCTTCAGGAGTAGCGGTTTCACAAGATGAGGTAGGAAAGATGCTCCAGTATACGGACCTTTTCTTGCCGAATGACGACGAAGCGTATGCCTTGACAGGACAAAAAAACGCTTTTGAGCAAGCGGCCCGATTGGGCTCTTTGAATCCTGATGCCACGATTGTGATAACTCAGGGATCAAGAGGCGCGCTGGTCAGACACAAAAATAAAGTGCTCCAATCTGAGATTTACCCCATGCCATCCATTGATGGTTCCGGAGCAGGGGATGCTTTTGATGCCGGGTTTATCACGGGATTGCTTGAGGGATGGCCGGTGGAAAAGACGCTTCAATTTGCCAGTGCAGTAGGTGCCTCTTGTACTCGCTCTCTGGGATGTACCGCAGGTGTCTTTGAATTTGATGAGGCGGTTCGATTTATTGAAGAGCATCCACTGAAAATCGAAGAAGTGCGCAGATAACATAGGCTTATGAGCCGTACGCGTGCAAAATGCCGCGCGAATGCCCCTCCTTTCTCTGCACGGTGATATAAAAACGATTAGCCGACTGCTTGCCTAGGGTCTTATAATAGACATTGCAAAACATGATGACAAAAAATCGTTCTCTGTCTTGGAATTTGGGAAAGGGAAGAAAATGATTCGCCTGGACGCTGATAAATCGGTTCAATTTTGCGATGGCTTCAGAAGACGGGACTTTCTTCATGCCGGGACGCTTGGGATGCTCGGGTTTGGATTGACAAACCTGTTTGCTCTGAAAGCTCAAGGCGCAGTTCCAGAAGACAAAGGGCTCAACATCATTCAACTCTTTCTGGTCGGCGGACCCAGCCAGTTGGACACTTGGGACATGAAGCCCGAGGCCCCGTCAGAAATACGTGGACCGTACAAACCGATTAAGACCAATGTGTCGGGTGTAGAAATTTGTGAAATTTTTCCGCAGATGGCGAAGAATGCGGATAAGTATGCCTTGGTCAGAAGTTTGTATCACCCCCATGCGGCAGTGCATGACATAGGCCACCAGATCATGCAGACCGGCCGCCTGTTTCAAGGGGGAGTAACCTCGCCTAATTTTGGTTCTGTCATGGCATACAAGAAAGGAGGGCGTGGTGCGGTTCCTCCCTTCGTGTTGCTCCCACGGCCGATCGGAAACACAGGGGGTGGACTCCCGCATGGACAGGATGCGGGTTTCTTGGGCAAAACTTATGACCCATTTGTGCTGAATGCCGATCCATCAGACCCCAATTTCAAGGTTCCCGATCTGCTCCCGCCTGACACGATTACGGCGTTGAGGACGGATCGAAGAAAGAATTGGCGGGCGCTGGTGGACCAGTCGGTGAATGAACTGGAGTTAGTTCCGGATGGCCGGTTGTATGATTCAACCTTTAATCAAGCATATGGATTGATGACTTCCCAAAAGGCTCGTGAAGCTTTTGAGTTGGACAAGGAATCGGATAAAACCCGGGACCGGTTTGGGCGGAACCGATTTGGCCAAAGCTGTTTGTTGGCCCGGAGGCTTATAGAAGCGGGAGTTCGGTATGTTACCGTCAATATGTTTGAGACGGTGTTCGACGAAACGACTTGGGATATTCATGGGTCGCGTCCATTCAGTCCCATCAGCTGCTATCGGGACCTGATAGGCCCCATGTTTGATTTTGCTTTTACATCGCTCATCGAGGATTTGGCACAGCGTGGTTTACTGGATACAACTTTGATCATTGCAACCGGTGAGTTTGGACGAACTCCTAAAGTAAACCCCGCAGGTGGCCGCGACCATTGGCCGGGCTGTTGGACCGCGATTTTTGCTGGGGGGGGGATTAAAGGCGGGCAGGTCATTGGTTCTTCCGACGCGATTGGAGGAACTCCAAAGGATCGACCCGTAAGCCCCGCAGAAGTTGCGGCAACGATTTACACCATGATGGGATTGGAGTTGGAAACATTTCTTCCTGCTCAACTAGGACGTATCGTTCCGCTCGTCGATGGGAACGCCAAACCCATCAAAGAGTTGTTTGCGTAAGTAACATTCACCCGACACCGCATTTAAGAGGCCTCTTTCCGCCAACATTGGCAGGAATCTCGGAGCACAGACCAGCTTTTCTGAACTTGAGGCTGCTGAAAATCGAGACGCAGTTGTTCTTCTGGTCCAAGATTTGAAGACTGGGTGGTTCCCTGAGGGAATGGTCAGCGGAAAGGACGAGGCATGAAACCCTTGAGATTAATCTTGTGGAGCGTTGGAGGACGTGAGCAGATGAGTGCCAGGTTCCGAGTGCGACAGGGTGACCGCGTTCATTTCCTATTGGTTTTTTCTACTGCTTACTTTTGCGGCATGGGGGGATGTCACTGTTGCAGCAACAAAAGCTGTCAACCCGCCGCCTTCTGCCGAAAAAATTCGCATCTTCCCTGAAACCATTTCTCTCTCGAGCCAACGGGCGAGACAACAGATTGTTGTACAAGCGTATTATGCCGACGGGTACTCTGAGGACATCACTTCAAAATCCAGAATCATGCCCGATCATCCTGACATTATCCGGGTGGATTCCAATATCATTGTGCCAGTAGGCAGCGGGACGGCTGTGTTGAAGGCCGAATTTGAAGGACTCACAACCACGGCCGATGTGTTGACGAAAGACATTGAAAATAAGCCGGAGTGGAGTTTCCGGAATCACGTGATGCCGGTCTTGACCAAATCAGGATGTAACATGGGCGCCTGTCACGGAGCGGCCGCCGGCAAAAACGGGTTTAAGCTGACTCTGCGTGGTTTTGATCCCGAGATGGACTACCTGGTACTCACCCGGGAGTCCGAAGGGCGTCGCATTTCGACCCAGGAACCCGGGAGGAGCCTGACCCTCTTGAAAGCGACATTAAGCGTTCCTCACGGAGGAGGGAGACGGTTTGGACCCGATTCTGTCGAGTACCAGATTTTATCGCAGTGGATTTCAGAAGGCATGCGTCCTCCCCAACCGGGAGATCGCCGTATCCAGAAGATCGGCATTCAACCCTCGCTGGCAAAACTGCGTTCGGGTGCCAGGCAGCAACTCATCGTCAATGCCTATTTCAACGATGGGACCATCGAAGACGTGACCCGATGGGCACGCTTTGAGACCACGAATTCGAGCACGGCTGTGGTTGATGAACGCGGGCTGGTCGAACTCAAGGGTAACGGGGAAGCCTCGATTACCGCCATGTTCTTAAGCAAGGTGGCTATTGCAACGTTGATGGTCCCTTACCCGAACCAAATCGATCCTTCTCTATTCAGTCGGGCTTTGAAAAATAATTACATCGACGAATGGGTTCTTCAGAAACTGGAATTGCTAAACATTGAGCCTTCCGGACTGTCATCCGACGCTGAATTCATTCGCCGGGCCTCATTGGATGCGACTGGAACGCTCCCCACTGTAAGCCAAGTAAAGGAGTTTTTGGCGAGTCAAGACGTGAACAAACGCCAAAAACTTATTGACCAGTTACTTCATTCAGATGCTTATGCCGACTACTGGGCTTACAAATGGTCGGATCTCCTGATCTTATCAGACAATAAAGCTATCGGCGGGAACAAGAAAGTCAATCCTTCCGCTGTTCGCTGGTTTTACGAATGGATCCGAGATTGCGTGAAGCAGAACAAGCCATGGGACAAAATGGTTCAGGAATTGCTGGTTTCAACGGGAAGCAGTCGGGAAGACGGAGCCTTGAATTACTATCAGCTCCATAAAGACCCGATCAGCCTCACGGAGAACACCACGGTGGCTTTCATGGGGCTGCGATTAACCTGTGCCCGCTGCCACAATCACCCTTTGGAAAAATGGACCCAGGTCGATTATTTTAAGATGGCCAATCTCTTTGCCCGGGTGCGTCAGAAAAATGGGGATGTGCCGGGAGAAATCATTATCTATGACGATATCTCCGGGGATATTATTCATCCTCGCCTGAACCGGGCATTACCCCCCGCGCCGCTAGATGGGAAGGAAATCCCTTTGAGTTCGACCCATGAGCGTCGGGAATATCTGGCCAAGTGGCTGACGTCGCCGGACAATCCAGCCTTTGCCCGGACCATCGTGAATCGGGTCTGGGCCAATTTCATGGGGCGGGGTCTTGCAAACCCGGTGGATGATATCCGCTCCACCAATCCCCCTTCCAATGAACCTTTGATGGATGCGTTAGTCAAAGATTTCGTGGCTCATGGCTACGACATCAAATACCTTGCCGGGACGATCATGAATTCAGCGACCTATCAGCGCTCTTGGAAAACAAACCCCAGCAATCAAAATGATGATCGCTACGGTTCCCATTACTTGTCGAAACGCCTTTCCGCTGAAGTCATCCTGGATGCCGTGTCGCAGGTGACCGGTTCGCCAACCGATTTCACGGGCTATCCACTTGGAACGCGTGCACTCCAACTTCCCGATACCTCGGTCGCATCTTATTTCCTGGATGTTTTTGGAAGACCCCAGCGGGCTTCCACCTGCGAATGTGAGAGAGACTCCCAGCCAAATCTTCGTCAGGCGCTTCATGTCATCAATGGCGAAACGATGAACAAGAAGCTGGCCGCTGAAGGCGGATTGACTGATCATGCGATCCAGAATAATGTTCCGATCGGCCTTTTTGTCGAGCATTTGTATCTCGCTGCCTTCAGCCGGTATCCGAGTGAGTCGGAGAAGATCGAAATTCTCAAGACGATGAAAGAAAACATGAAGAGTGAGGATCCAGAGGCGCGGCGTCAAGTATTAGAGGATTTCACCTGGGCGATGCTGACCAGCAAGGAATTTATCTTTAATCATTGAAATGGAATCAGTCCAATGAAACCTCGACTTTTTTTTATTTCTCTTCCACTGGTTTGTTCCATTTTCGTGTTTGTGGCTTGGGCGCAAACGACGCCTCCGACGGTCATCTTGACCACACCTCCTGGAATGCAACGGGGGACGACAACAACCCTAGTCATTGAAGGGACGGACCTGACAGGCGCCAGCGCTATTGTTTTTTCCGAACCGGGGCTTAGTGGCAAGATCCTTTCCGTCAACGCCATTCCTAAGGAAAAATGGGCTCCCGATTCAAAGCCTTCTACTGGGGTAAAATCGTACTTCGAGGAACCCGCCAGGGAGGAAGCCACTGTGGAGGTCTCGGCAGAGAAGTGGACGGCGATTGGAACTCACGCGTTTCGTTTCATCACTCCGCACGGTAGTTCGAGTCCGGGCAGAATTGATGTTGCAGCTTTCCCGGAGACCGGAGAACGCGAGCCCAATAATTCCCGCCAGCAAGCCCAGCCCATCGTTTTGCCAGTCACAATCAACGGCACCATTCTCAAGGCCGGAGATTTCGATGAATTTGGATTTGAGGCCAAGAAAGGTCAAGAGATCGTATTCCTTGTGAACGCTGCCGGAATCGGATCCACTCTCGATCCAGTCATTGAAGTCTTCGACTCTCAAGGCCGTATCCTGGTTACCAACCTGGAAGAGAAAGGGAAGACCGCAATCGGCTGCCGGATTCCCGAAGACGGCAATTATCGAGTTCGGATTAATGATTATCTCAAGAGTGGAAGCCTCCGGCATGTTTATCGATTAACCGTGGGCGAGTTTCCTTTTTTGAAAGATCGATATCCTTTGGGGCTCAAGGCAGGCACAACACATGCCATCCAGGTGTCGGGTTATAACCTGGGGCAGACGCGAGTGGTTTCGCCAGAGCCTTTTGGCTTAGCGCCGGGAAAAATCATGGACATTGTGACGCTCGGAGCCAGCACGTCTCAAGGGGATTCCGTGAATGTGCTTCCACTCGCCATTGGACGCTATGACGAAATAGAAGAGACCGGTCGCAATAATACTCCAGAGTCGGCGCAGGAACTTAAGGTTCCCATTACCGTGAACGGCCGAATCACACGGGACTCTTCAGGAGTTGCTTTACCCGATTACTACCGCTTCAGCGCAACAAAAGGACAAAAGATTATTCTGGAAACAGCCGCCAACCGATTAGGTTCGCCGCTGGATTCCGTGATCGAGATCCTGGATGCCAAAGGAAATCTTCTTCCCCGCGTAACCGCTCGCGCGATCTGGAAGAGCCAGATCACCTTGTTTGATCGCGACTCAAAATCTCCAGGCTTGCGCATTGCTGGCGCCCAGACTTTGAGACTTGATGATCTATGTGGTGGGTGGTAGTGAACTGATGCGTGTTGTTAAGCTCGTCGACGGACCGGATGAAGATGTGACTTTCCGAAGCTTCGGCGGACAGCGTGTTTCCGAAGAAGAGACAACGCCCGAAGCCCATGCGTTGGACGAATGGGTCTACAAGGTTGAACTCCATCCGCCAGGCAGCCAATTCCCTCCTAACGGGATGCCCATTATTCAATTCTATTTTCGCAATGACGACGGAGGCCCGGGGTTATGGAAAGGATTCCCACTTAACGTTTACGGCTCCTGCTGACGGAGTCTATTTGGCCAGAATTGCGGACGTCAGGTCCAAGGGGGGTGATGATTTTTCTTATCGATTGACCCTGAGGAATCTTAATCCAGACTTTTTGTTGACGGCAACTCCCAAGAATCCCAACCTCCCGAAAGGCGCAGCCGTTCCTGTTGAGGTAACGGCATTGCGCACCGAGGGTTTCACAGGACCCATTGATGTTGAATTCGACGGGCTCCCGCAGGGAATGAGTGGAACCATTGGAACCGTACCCGCTGGTGAGAATTCGGTAACGCTTTTATTGAAAGCGGAATCCGGAGTGAATCTGCCCGAGGGGTGGTCCCGCTATCGGATCAAGGGAAAAGCCCAAATCGGCGAGGCGATGGTAACACGCGTTGCGGATGGCGGGGATCTCCTGAAACTGGTTTCATTCATGCCGGGACCCGACATCAAGGTCTCTGTAAGAAATGAAAGAATCCGGCTTACCCCAGGCGGAACAGCGAAGGTGACAGTGGCGGTGGAGCGATTTAATGGCTTCAAGGGTCGTGTTAAGTTTAATATCCAAAACCTTCCCTATGGGGTGAGAGTTACCGATGTGGGCTTAAATGGAATTATGATTCCGGAACAGGATACCCAGCTCACATTCACTCTGGAGTGCGGGCACAATGTCAAACCGACAGAGCGGAATATCTATGCGGTGGGTCTCGTTGAAGCCTTGATAACCACTGAACACCCTTCGGCTGCTGTTCCATTCGAGGTCGTTGGGGTTGAGAAGGCATCGAGATAGATGCACTTTTTCTGAATTGCTGGACGGGAATAATCTTTTGTTTCTCTATTAAGAGCTAAATCGAATGAGCTCATTGAAGGAATTGATTTCCTATTCCTCACCAGGCTCAATTCCCCTATACTTTCGCTGCGAATCATTTTTCAATTTAAATGGATAAGGAGGAAGTCACCATGGCAAGCAATCGTGGAGTAGCGTATATCAAGCCTGGGGTGGTGGAGGTGCAAAGCATTGACTACCCGAAGCTGGCGATCGGGAATCGGAAGTGTGAACACGGGGTGATATTAAAGATTGTGGCGACCAACATTTGCGGCAGCGACCAGCACATGGTGCGGGGGCGGACGACGGCGCCGATGGGGCTGGTGTTAGGGCACGAGATTACGGGAGAAGTGATTGAAGCGGGGCGGGATGTGGAGTTTATCAAGGTAGGGGACCTGGTGTCGGTGCCGTTTAACATTGCCTGCGGGCGGTGTCGCAACTGTAAGGAACGGGCGACGGGGGTGTGTTTGAATGTGAATCCGGCGCGACCGGGAGCAGCCTACGGATATGTGGACATGGGAGGTTGGATAGGGGGGCAGGCGGAGTATGTGATGGTGCCGTATGCGGACTTCAACCTGTTGAAGTTTCCCGACAAGGCGCGGGCGATGACGAAGATCCGGGATTTGACGTGTTTGTCGGATATCTTTCCGACGGGGTATCACGGAGCGGTGAGTGCGGGGACCGGGCCGGGGTCGGTGGTGTATATCGCCGGGGCAGGGCCGGTGGGGTTGGCCAGTGCGGCGTCGGCGCAGTTACTGGGAGCGGCGTGTGTGATTGTGGGGGATTTGATCCCGGAGCGGCTGGCACAGGCGAAGAGTTTCGGGTGTGAAGTGGTGGATGTGTCGAAGAAGGCGACGATCGCCGAGCAGATTGAACAGATTGTGGGGGTCCCGGAAGTGGATTGTGCGGTGGACTGCGTGGGGTTTGAAGCGCGGGGACATGGAACGGACTCGGGGAAGGAAGCGCCGGCGACGGTGTTAAACTCGTTGATGGAGATTACGCGGGCGGGCGGTGCGCTGGGCATCCCGGGGTTGTATGTGACGGGGGATCCGGGTGGGGTGGATGAGAATGCCAAAGTGGGACGGCTGAGCATCCGGATCGGGTTAGGCTGGGCGAAGTCGCACTTCTTCACGACGGGACAATGTCCGGTGATGAAGTACAACCGGGCGTTGATGACGGCGATTCTCTACGACAAGATTCAGATCGCCAAGGCGGTGAACGTGACGGTCATTTCGCTGGATGAGGCGCCGCAGGGCTATAAGGATTTCGACAAAGGGGCGGCGAAGAAGTTTGTCATCGATCCGCACAAATCGGTCAAGTAATGACAGATCGCTCAGGTTAGAAAGCCAAACGCCGCAGCTCGGAGAACCGGTCTGCGGCGTTTTTGTTGGAGGCTCTGCGCATTAAACGATCGGGTGCTTCAGCTAGCCTGGAGGGCCGAGTTCCACAGAGGCCGGATCACGCATCGGGCCTTCGCGGCTTCGCAGAGCTCAGCCCTCCAAAGGCGATGCAGGCACCCCTCCCTCCAATGCCTCTCCCACGTTGGGGAGAGAGAGCCGAGAATTCATCATTCGGTTTCTCTTTAGAGATTCGCCTTTTCTCCCAATTCCTCTAACCGTTCTTCGAACATGCGTTGCCAGTTGGGGGAAAGGCTGACAATACATGCTGCATCCTTGAGTTTTTGGACATTCTCCCGATCGAAATAGGCAAGTCGGAAGATACTCTCTACCGTCATACCAATAGAGTTTTGGCTCTCTTGAACAATTTGGTCTCCCGCCCCGACGATTCCTTCCTCCATCACTCGCAAGTAAAAGCCTGTCCTGGCTGAAACCATGAACAATTCGGGGAACTCTGGAGAACCCATTTTCGTCGCCAACTTGAAGCACGGGACTCTCGGCTGAGTGACCTGAAAAAGGGCGCTGCCCACACGGAACACATCGCCAATACAAACCTGATTTTCAAGCATTCCAGAGACCGTGAAGTTTTCTCCAAACTGACCGAAAGCAAAGTCATCTCTCCCCAATTCCTGCTGCCACGATGCGTAATGCTCGAAAGGATAGACATAAACGGCCTGATGAGGACCGCCGTGAACTGATAAATCAGCCTGTCGATCTCCTTCGAGATTCAAACGACCCACGTGTAATCGCCCTTCCAAAGGCTGCTTGAAAATGCCGGTCAGGACGTTTCTTCCCTGGAATAGAATAGGTTTAGGCATCGAGACATTTACCGAAATGAGCTTCATCTAAGGTTCCTTATTTATTGCTGTTCAGCCAATTCAAGAGATCTCGGTCAAGTGACAGAACTTATCATGCGGGGATAACATGTCCCTGACGTTCCAAATCTCTTTTGATGCATGAGATATAGCCGATAAAAAGCACAATAACAGCCATCAACATAATCCCCGAAACCGCCGCAAAAACCAGATTGAGCCCAAAGTACTGCTTGAAATAACCTGCCATGACCACCCCTATCCCCGCTGCGATACTGTTGACCATATTGACGAAACCAAAGGCTGAAGCCCAAGTGTTTCTGCGCAGGACTTCACAATAGAGGGGAGTCGCATTGGCTACCCCCATGGAGCGAAATAATGTAAACGCAAATATGGACAGAAAAATTAAGAACAAACGATTAGAAGAAACAAAGAACAGAGGGAACGGGAAGCAAACCGCAATCCAAAGGGCTTCCTGAAGGAGCCGATGGTGAAGCCCATGTTTCGTGACCCAATCTGAAAGGTATCCACCAAACATAATTCCAAGAACTGCTCCCAATGTTGTGTAGGCATTTGCTGAAAAACCCGAGGCCGCCAGCCCCATATGGTAATTTTCTTGAAAATAAACGGGCAGCCAATTTAGAAATATCCATGATCCAAAGTTCAGGAAAATACCGCCCAAGGTCAAAACCCAGAAGGTAGGGATTTTCATCACTTCACCAAGGCTAGACCAGATTGGAGCCGAATGTAAATCGGGAGAAGGGTCTTGTTCTTTCTGATGGACTTTCCTTTTAAAGAGAGCAAAGGAAATGCCTAAAACTGGGATCCCGGTGAAACCAAGAACCAGTATGGCGGAGCGCCAGCCGTACGATTCGCCGATCCCCCCAGCCAATGTCCCTCCAGCCACTAAGCCCAGATTAATTCCTGAAACAAATAGGCCCATGGCTAAGGCGCGGGATTGGACAGGATGACACTCGCCGAGTAGGGCCACCGCATTGGGTACAAAAAGACACTCGGTCAGTCCAAGGAGTATCCGGAGTGCAAGCAACTGGGTACTACTCGTGACCAGGCTGCTCACTATTGTGATCGCGCTCCAGAACGAGATGCTGACAAGAATGAGTCTGCGCCGGGGAAAGCGATCCCCGAGATATCCAGCCAAGGGAGAAGCGAGCGCGAAACTGCAAAGGTAAAACGTATTGATAGCCGCCAACCCCATATCGGTGAATCCAAGATCATTCCTTAACAGGGGGAAGAGCGTTGTGAAGGCGGTACGGTCTGAGTAAAAGAGGGCAGCAATGAAACTCAGCAAAATAGAAACGATCCAAGGAGATGAGTCCCAGGACGGCTTTTCGGGTTTAGCATCGGCAGTATTCATGGGACCTTGGAGCGATGAGGTGTTGTTTGTTTCCTAGATCAGAATTTAAGAACTTCTTTCATTTGGGAAAGGCTGATATTCCCTCCTGTACACATCAAGGCGACTCTTCGGCCCAACAAGCGATCCCGCAGTTTGAGTGCGGCGGCCAAGGGAGCAGCGCCGGCGCCCTCGACGAGATTGCGTGTCTTTTCTATCATAAGCCGGGCGGCAACACGGAGTTCTGCTTCTCCGACTAAAATAAAATCATCCAGATATTCCCACAGAATTTGCTGGGGCAACTCAAAGGCGGTACGCGTTGCCAGACCTTCCGCCCAAGTAGCCATGCGGTCCTCCACCAATCGACGCTCTTTCCAGGATCGGAAGGCGGCTGGGGCAGCTTCCGATTGAACACCGATAATGGCTACTTTAGAGTTCATTCCTTTGGCTGCAAGACAGGCACCGGCAGCGCCACTTCCTCCTCCAATGGGCACGAGCAAGATATCAATGTGGGGTTGTTCTTCGAGTATTTCGACCGTTGCAGTCGCGACTCCAGCAATCAAAAGGGGCTCATCCCCCGAATGGATGTAGCGGTAATTTTTTTCCGTTGCCAGTTGCTCACAATACTCGCGAGCCTCGTCAAAATCGCGACCATGAGAGATGATCTCGGCTCCAAAATCCCTCATGGATTCTACTTTGGTCGGATTGGCAGCCTGCGGGACACAAATGATGGCTTTGACTCCATAAATCTTGGCGGCATAAGCGATGGACTGACCATGATTTCCGGTTGAAGCGGCGATGACACCACGTTGACGTTCTTCCTGGCTTAATTGGCTCATCAGATTAATCCCGCCTCTAACCTTGAAGGCGCCGGTGGGAAGATGGTTCTCGTGTTTCACCCAGATGTCACACCCAATCAGCCTGGAGAGTGACGGGTAGTTCTGCAACAGCGTGGTATGAAGGTACGGTTGGATTCGTCGTCGCGCTTCGAGTACATCATCAAAAGTTGGCGTGCTAGGATGAAGCATCTTTTAGGGACCAGGAGAGAGTTAACTTAAAGGCTATTCCCAAAACATTATTGATTATTTCTGAGGAACGTCCGTGCGGATCCATTTGCCAGCTAGCATCACGCGATTGATTTGGCGCAAGACCGAAATATTTTTGGACGGATCTCCTTCCACAAGAATCAGGTCCGCTGTTTTCCCAGGCTCAATACTGCCGAGCCGGTCTTCGATGCGAAAAAAGCGGGCGTTCTCAATCGTCCCGGCTTGAATCGCCTCCATCGGCGTCAGGCCGCTTTCCACCAACATTTCCATCTCCCTTTGATAGGCCCAGCCCCTTTCCGCGTGAGAAACGGCCGAATGTGACCCCGCAACTACACGCACACCAGCCCTTTTTGCCATACCCGTGAATTGAAGCATTTGAATATAACCGCGCACATTGAAATCTTTGACATTGGGATCACCGGCACGAAGCTCGAACACTGCCAGCGTCGGAGAAAGCGTTATGCCGCGCCAGACCATGAGATCCAGCAGTGATTTGACGCGGGGTGAATTTAAATCGATCTGGCTCCAGATCCGGTATCGCCCCTCGCCTCTCGCTGCATTGTCGGCGATAACACTCTGCCGATAGGCTTCGGCTTCACGTGGGGGCAATAAGGCGGTGCCAACGGAGGTGACATGTTCGATGCCATCAATTCCGGCAAGTATTGCATCATCGGCTTTGACGGTCTCGAGATGGGCGGTGACGGGGATCCCCCGCGCATGTGCGGTTTCCACCACGGCTTGAATGATGCCTAAGGGGAGGCGAAAGTAAACCTTAACGGCAGAGTTGCCGCGATCGATCAGACTATTGACGCCTACTCGTGCCTCAGCGGCATCGCGCAGGAGATAACTTCCCTTGGGGTAAGCAGGAGGGGGGTAATCCAAGAGTGGTCCGGCCAGGAACAGCCGCGGAATGGGGGCCAAACTCTGCACGACTGGATCGTAGTCTTCGATCCACGCCCCCGGGTCACGAACTGAAGTGATCCCATGGGTCAGGTAGAGGGAAGGTAGTCCGAGATCATTGACGAGATGAAAATGGGAATCAATCAAGCCCGGGAGCAAACTGAGTCCCTTCCCTTCAATTACGGTAGCGTTCTTCGGGACTACAATCTCACTGCGTGGACCGGCTGCCTTGATCTGTCCGTTACTCACCAGAACAGTAGCATCTCCCAAAGGAACGTCTCTTTTTCCATCGATCAAATTGACGCCGACAATAGCAACGTCTTCGCTTCCAGCCTTAATTAAGGCATGATTGATCTCACGAATGGGATCGGCAAAAAGGGAATCTCCCCCTTGGATTGCAATAATTGTTAGGAAGAAATAAAGGATGGAGACCGTAATGAATTTTTCATTTTTCATCATAAACCTCCTTTTTCATATGGAATGGGATGATTGTTCCCTCGCTTGGGGAAAAATGGGGGAAACCTATTCTTGGGTTCCGCTGGGCAATCCCGGCGGTTAGTTGACCGTCTCTCGGGCTAACTTTTGCCGAAGAGCCTGCACATGATTGTATTCAATAGGCTTGAAATATAAACTCACACGGTTACGCCTCGACAAATCTGGCCTCTCTACTCTACAAAGTCCGCTCTCATTTCGACAAGGTAATATTCCTATTTGCATTATAGAAATATCCTGAATTACACGGAGCTTGTCCGTTGATACATATCCATGGAAAGTACTCATTCCACTGAAATCGATTCACGGGCTTGGGATAAGTAGGTGGGCAATGATTGCTATTCATCCACACCCGATGTCGTTTCATCCCTAAAATCTAGCGTTTCATCACAACCCAGTTTCAAGTGGTATGATTCCCCGATAGCCTCACGAATTGGAAGGTACGGGTTCATAGAAAAAGTTCATCGTAAGGCCGTTTAAACCGCAAACAGAGGTTTTCGACTATCGCTGTTCCTGTGGAACTTTGATCGCGAAAATTACGCTCCAGGGAAACGAGATCAAATGCAGGAAATGCAAAGAAATCCGGCGATTTCCTCCCCTGGTGAACTCTTGCCAAGAGGACTTGGCAAAGGGTGAATAACGCTGCCTCTGGGTGTATGAACACTGCGAAAGCGGGAAAGGTCTGGCCCCTTACGACAAGACTACCGGGCTTTAAGTCGAGAATAGAAAATCCTCGAGTGAGGTGTTAACATTACGAAGGACTCAAATATTTAGCCTGATGAATACGCCGACGAAGTTGAAACTCTAGCCTCCATTTAATCATCGTGACGAGCACTAGTTTTTGAAGTGTCCGGGTGTGGGGCCGTTTAGGACGATAGATATGTTCGCAGGCGATGTGCGTTAGCGTATTTGAAGATCTCGGTTATGGACAAAGTAGACTGGGGTTCGTAAAGAAACAATCTTTGTCCTGCCTGCGGAGTTGTCTTTCGGTACCTACATTCACACTCACCGATAAATTTTGAGGTGGTATCCAAGTGAAACCGTCAATCTTTGGGAAAATGGGTCTTTTTGCAGGTGTCTGGACTTTGGTAGGGATTTTTTTTAGCGTGCAATTCTATGTGTTTGAGCGGATGTACGCAAAACCAGTGTCCTGGAAAATTGCCCTCGTCGGAAACATGCCCGATTGGTATTTGTGGGCTTTATTCAGCCTTCTCATTCACTGCCTTGGTCAGCGTTTCCCTTTCGAGCGAGGGAAGATAGCCCGATTTTTTGAAGTCCATATCCCGGCCTGTTTTCTCGTTGCCTTCGTACACCTCGCTTTGGCAGCAACATCCTCCTATTATTTAGTCTCACGGCCTTACCATCCGGAACGGACCTGGATGACTGTGTATAAGTATCACCTCGGCATTCTGCTCCATTGGGATATTCTGATCTATTGGGGGATCCTCGGCTTGAGCCATGGTCTCACCTTCTATCGGAGATACCAGGCACGTGAACGCAAGGCCGCCCAACTGGAAGCGAAGCTGGCTCAGGCACAATTACAGGCCTTGAAGATCCAACTGCATCCGCACTTCCTATTCAACACCCTGCATTCGATTTCATCGCTCCTGCACAAAGACGTGGATGCCGCGGACAAGATGATTGCGCGTCTCGGTGACTTCCTGCGAATGACTCTGGAAAATACGGGTGCCCAGGAGGTAACCCTGGAGGAGGAACTCGAGTGCTTGAGAAGTTATTTGGAAATTGAGCATATTCGATTTCAAGATCGATTGACAGTCCGGTTTGATACAGACCCTTCGACCCTGGATGCCATGGTTCCTAACCTGATTTGGCAGCCATTTGCTGAAAACGCTCTGCGTTACGGCATTTCTCCCCGATCCGATTCAGGATACATCGAAATTGGGACCAAAAAAGTGGACGATAAACTGCGTCTCTGGATTAAGGATGATGGCCCAGGGATACCCTCGATTGAGACCTATAAGAATACGTTGCGAGAAGGAGTAGGAATTGGCAATACACGCGAACGCCTTCGGCATCTCTACGGGAAGAACCATTGGCTTGGAATATGCAACGCTCCGGATCGTGGATTAATCGTTACCTTGGAAATTCCCTTCAGAAGAGAGGTAGGATTTCACACCCTTCGGCAGGAGTCTATCGATGGAAGCGAGCGAGTTGTCACGTATCAGGGCAGTTATCGTTGATGATGAGGTTCTTGGAAGAGAGCGGATACGGACATTCTTAAAAAAAGATTCCGAGGTTGAAATTGTAGGGGAATGCGTCAATGGACGGGAAGCGGTCACCACGGTTCGCGAGAAGCATCCGGACCTTCTCTTCCTGGATGTGCAGATGCCTGAGATGGATGGGTTTGGGGTATTGCAGTCTCTTGCAACCGATCGAATGCCTTTCGTTATTTTTGTCACGGCGTATGACCAGTACGCGCTTCGTGCCTTCGAGTTCCACGCATTGGGCTACTTATTGAAGCCGTTCGATGCCGAACGCTTTAGAAAAACCCTCGAACACGCCAAGCTACAAATTGGCCAGCGTCGTGGGTCTTCGCTCAATCAGG
Source organism: uncultured Acidimicrobiia bacterium (assembly GCA_963810905.1). Classification (GTDB taxonomy): domain Bacteria; phylum Acidobacteriota; class Terriglobia; order Versatilivoradales; family Versatilivoraceae; genus CAWBAT01. Next base: position 506,867 of record CAWEPG010000006.1, read on the forward strand.
GGATTCTGAATCTGCTAGACGAGTTAAAGAAGCCCAAGCGCCTCGAACGCCTGGTGATCAAAAGTGGTGGGCGGGTCACATTCCTGAAAACCAGCGAGTTGGATTGGATCGAGGCCGAGGGGAATTATGTGAGGCTCCACTCGGGCAAAGAGTCGTATTTGTTGCGCGAAACCCTCAGTCAGATGGAAGAACGACTCGATTCGGAACAGTTTGTGCGGATTCATCGGTCAACCATAGTTAATCTCAATTCGGTCAAAGAACTACGCGCTGATTTTAACGGGGAGTATCAAGTCCTCTTGCACGATCGGACTGAATTGTTATTGAGCCGGAAGTACCGCGAAAAATTGCGCGATTACATCGGAAGAATGCTCTAAGCTCATTTAGTCCTTGCTCTCAGTTCCTACCCATTGGGCTCTCCAGAATCGTTTTTAATTTCTACTCGGCCGACTTCCTTCTGCTTCCTATCTGTTTTCCGACGAGCATTGCGCTCCCTCCTCGTCACGCGAGATCGGTCCTTCACCCCATTTCACTTGGCTTTCATCCCAATTCAATTCTCAATCTTTAGGATCGTTCGTAGGATGAACTCAAGAAGCTTGGGTTGGGGATGCGCGTTTTATTTTCCAGAATTCAAAGGTCAGTTCTTCCGCGAAGTGTTGACCGGGTGTTGAGTTTGCCCCTGGTCCATTTCATAAGGAGAAGCGGATGAAGAGTCTTCCAAAATATATCCCCTGGTTTCTTGTGTTAGTCCTTGCTCTGTGTCGAACCCTTGTCAATCTCAAAAGGAGGTTAGTATGAAAAGTCTTCGCAAAAGTATCCCGGTCGTTCTGGTGGTAGTTCTGGCGCTTTTTGCAGCTATAAACTTGCAGGCCAGTGATAAGAAATCGATCACTCTTTACGAAAAGTCTCAGCTCAATGACGTCCAATTGACCCCGGGAAACTACAAAGTCGAAGCAGTGACTAACGGTGATTTGAGCGAACTTTATTTTTACAAGGGAAAGAATGTGGTCGCCAAGGTTCCCGTTGAACTGGAAAAACTCAACACGACGGCGGATCGGAGTTCCTTGCGCTATCAGGGAGAGCAAGGGCAATTGCGGCGCATTATTGAGTTGAGACTGGCTGGACAAAACCAAGTTTTTAAGATTTTAGACAAAGACAAGCAGGCAAATACGAAGAATGTTCCTTCGGGCAGTTAGTCCGTTTGGCAGATTCTCCGAATAGAGTTCTCAGGTCCTACGATCACCGAAATTTCTACTGACTGGACGATGGCTGGACGGAATCTAGTTCCTTGGAGTTCCGGGAGCCTGTTTTAACCGTAGGCCCTGAGCACTCAATATGCGTGCTCGCATCGACGAGAACGAGGAGAGGAGAACGGGTACATTTTCGAGGTCCAGTCTTGAAGAGGTTGATGAAATGGAACTAACGAAGAATTTTTTCAACCAGGTACAAGAATACGAAAAGAAATTGATTGGCGAAGCCCTTTCGCTCGCTCGAGGTAACCAGGCAAAAGCGGCCCGCCTGTTGGGGTTGCGGCCTACAACCTTGAATTCGCAGATTCAGCGCCTCGGGATCGATGCGCAAGCATTTAAACGGCCTAGTCGGCCGGCGCCTTTTGAGGAATTTGAGCGGTTTATCTCATGGAGATCCGGGAGAGTAACCTGAATTCTGAGAGTGGTTTTCAGCGGCAGGAATAGCCTTTGCCCAGAAGACCTGCCGGCGGGCCATCATTTGATAAACCTTCCTTTGTTGATTCCCTCCTTTTATGGATTGAGAGCCCCAACACCCACGGTCCATTAGTCAATCCCAACGCAATGGATTGCCCGCCCAAGTATGTTTTTCTCACTGATATTGTTCCAAAGTGAAATAATATTCTAAAGAATTGACCCCTACAAAATCCTCTTGAAACGGTTACCGCTAACGACACTATTGGACCCATTACTTCATTGAAAGATACATGATCAATGGGGAGATTTAAGGCCCCCTTAGAAATCAATTTTGCTGGAGGTTTGTTCGTGTGGGAAAAGCGGCTCGTCCAAAAATCTATTATTGTCCTGCAATGGCTTCGTTTCGCTTATTGATATATGTTAACCTTAGGAGTTAAATATTGGAGGTTTGTTCGATCCTTTGGAGGGACAATAGGCTATGCTGAAGCGCCAACTCATTTGTTTTATCATTTTGATCTTCCTATTTTTTCCTGGGAACCGTTCCCATCAAGATTGCCTTGCGTCCGAGCCGACCATTACTGAGCTCACGGCTCAACTGAAGGATCCGAATGCAAAGGTCCGCAAGAAAGCTGCGACTAAATTGGGGGAAACAAAGAGTCTTGAGGCCGTACCACCCCTTTTAAGTGCCGCTACGGATCCGGATCCTGGTGTTCGTGAGAATGTCGTCAAGTCGTTAGGCCTGTTGAAAGACCCATCGGCAGTTACCATGCTTCTGACAACACTTCAGGACTCCGATGAAAACGTTCGAACACAATCGATCATTGCTTTGGTTAGTTTATACCTTGACCGCGAGGCGGAGTTCATCGTCACGAAAGTCAGCAAGAAAGTGTACAAAACGGTGAACCCCTTCAGCGACCAGATTGGCAAAGACCCGACAGTCATTGAAGCATACGTTAAAGTGCCGCGATCGGTCATCGATGGAATTGCTGAACATTTGGTCGATCCCAGCAGCGATATTCGTAACGATGCAGCCAGGTCTCTTGGTGTCTTGCGAGCCCAGCCGGCGATCCCCAAAATGCTGGATGCAATGAAGACGGGGAATGAGGATTTGAAGATCGCGATCCTTCGGTCTCTCGTTAAAATCAAAGACCCTTCGGTGGATGAAGCGTTAATGCCCTACCTCAAAGACGCTAACAAAGATGTGCGTGTGGAAACATTGGTGACCTTAGGTCTCCTAAGAAGTAAAAAGGCGTTGCCTGAGATGCAGAGCATCTATGACCAAAATCCGGACACTAAATTAAGATTAATCGCGTTTCAAGCGATCTCCATGGTTGGCGATCCGAGTTCACTGAATCTATTCGTGCAAAAGCTGAAAGATCCCGACAAACCCTACCGTATAGCGGCTGCGGAAGGTATCGCTCGTGTGGGTGATAAGAGTGCTACCGAAGAAGTCTCTTCCGCCTATATCAAGGAAAAAGAGTATGGCTGTCAGCTCGCGATGGCTTATGCGCTCTATCAATTGGGGCGCAAGGAGTACATTGAGAAACTCATCTCGGGGCTGAATGAGACCTACTATCACGAACAAGCCGAAGCATACTTTCTGGAAATCGGATCACCCGTTGTTCCGGAACTGGTCAAGAATTTAAGTAGCACGAGTGCAGATGTGCGGCAGCGCTTATGCATGGTGCTAGGATTCATTGGGGACAGCACAACGATTGAGAGCTTGAAACCGCTTTTGCAGGATACCAACTCGTCGGTTGTCTCAGAGGCAGCTCTGGCCATTCGCCGCTTGAACGCCAAATAATTGGCGGGGCAGAATGGATGGCGGGCAGTGTGGTCAATTGTTAGGGAACTTTGAATTTGGGGAGAAGCAAGGGTGATTCATCTGAAGACTCCGAGCGAGATCGAAATCTTGCGGGAATGTAATCTGATTGTGTATGAGATTCTGGGAACGCTGAAGCGTAATTGTGAGGCGGGAGTGACCACCTTAGAACTCGACAGAATCGCCGAAGACCTCACCCGAAAGAAGAAAGGGCAGCCTGCATTCAAAGGATACAATGGGTTTCCCGCAACATTATGCATCTCTGTAAACGAAGAGGTTGTCCATGGGATCCCGTCAAAGAGGATTCTGAGAGCTGGGGATATCGTCAGCATCGATTATGGGATCTGTTTTCGAGGCTATTACGGGGACGCCGCGATCACGGTTCCGGTTGGCGCAATCACCGAGGACTTGAAATTCCTGCTTGAGACAACTGAGGAATGCCTGATGCTGGGTATCGGGCAGGCTTTGCCAGGGAATCATTTGGCCGATATTTCCGCAGCCATCCAGACCCACGCTGAGCTGCGAGGGTTTTCCTTAGTCAAAGAATACTCCGGACATGGTGTCGGCAGAAGTCTTCACGAAGAGCCGGTCGTTTTGAATTACGTCGCCAACGGGAGGGGAATTGTCCTCAAGCCTGGCTTGGTGCTCGCGATCGAACCGATGGTCAATCAAGGGATGGATAAAGTCGAAGTTCTCAAGGATGGATGGACGGTCGTCACCAAAGATCGGAAATGCTCTGCCCATTTTGAACATAGCGTCGCGATTACTGCGGATGGCCCGGTTATTCTGAGTTTGCCCTAAGGGGAAAAGCACCGATGAGCACCGAGAAGGAAATTGCTGAGCAGATGGAGATTTTTTCAGGTTATTTGAAGAAGAACCACTTGAAAATGACCCGTCAGCGCGAAATTGTTGTTCAAAGCTTTTTAAGGACTTTGGGTCACGTGAGTACAGACGAGTTATACCAGTTAGTTCGAAGGAGGGATAAGTCGGTCGGATATACGACGGTCTTCCGAACCCTCAAGGCCCTGACGGACTGCGGGTTAGCCCGGGAAACGGACCTTCAGGATGGGCGGGCTCGCTTCGAACATATTTATCATCGACCCCACCATCACCATATTGTCTGCATCGAATGCAACCGGGCCATTGAGTTTGTCAGTCCAGAGTTGGAGACCATTCATGATCTGGTAGTGGCCAAGTATCAATTCCTGCCGATGCGGCACCAACTTCAAATCTTTGGAGTTTGTCCGGATTGCCAACATAAACGCCCATCCCCTCAGGGTGTCTATGATTCTGACCTTGTCTTTGCCAGAGATGCTCTCAAGATTGCGTTGGAAGCCGAAAGGAGCGGAATCAATTTCTACCGGACAGCGGCGGAGTACTTGAAACACCCTTCGGGCAGAAAGATCTTCCTGAAGATCGCCGAAGAGGAGAAACGTCACCTGAGAGAGTTGGAGCGGGAATGGAAAGAGTTCGTGTCCCGACATAAGAACATTCTCGATGCGCCGGTATTCCTGCACTTTGATTATGAGTCTCTGAAAAAGATTTTTCCTACTCGCGATGAGATTCGGGAGAAGCTGAAAGGGAAATTGGACGAAGAACAAGCGCTCACTTTGGCGATGGAAATGGAGCACGAGTCTTACCGGTTCTTTTCAGAGTATGCTCAAAAGTTCAACGATACGCGGGGGAAGGCAATTTTCCTGAGGTTTGCCGAAGAAGAAGAAGAGCATTGCCGGACCATCCAGCAGGAATTCGACAAGATCGTCCAGAAGAGCGTGCATTAACTAATTGATCCCACCCGAAGCCATTTCCTCAAGCCGCTTCACTCTCTCTGCAATGGGAGGATGGGTGCTGAAGAGGTTGCGAAGGCCTCCCGCACTCAGAGGGTTCACAATGTACATCTGAGCCTGGGCGGGGTTGACTTCCATGGGAAGTCGTCGGTTTGCCTGTTCCAGCTTCAGCAAAGCGTTGGCAAGGGAAAGGGGTCGTCCGCAGATTTTGGCGCCGGTTGCGTCCGCCTGATATTCACGGCTCCTGGAAATGGCCATCTGAATGAGCATGGCGGCAATGGGCCCGACGATCATCATGGCCAGGGTGCCGAACAGGCCCCCCCTCTCATCACTATCCCGGTCTCTTCCATATCCGCCAAAAATCATGGCCCACTGAGCCATGTGCGCCAGTTGGCTGATGGCTCCGGCGATGACCGCCGCGACCGAGCAGATGAGAATATCCCGATTCTTGACGTGGGCCAACTCATGGGCGAGAACTCCTTCCAGTTCATCTCGGCTTAAGATACTCATGATTCCCGAAGTCACCGCCACGGCCGCATGTTGAGGATTTCGCCCCGTAGCAAATGCATTGGGTGTCTGGCTGTCGATGACATAGAGCCGGGGTAGAGGGAGCTCCGCTCTTTGACAGAGTTCCCGGATAATTCCATAAAGGGCGGGAGCTTCATTTTCTGCGACGGGCTGTGCTCCGCTCATGGCGAGCGCAATCTTGTCGCTAAACCAGTAACTGATAAAATTCATAATGACTGCAAAAAAGAGGGCTATTTTTAAACCACTCCGTCCTCCCAGGGCTTGACCAATAAATAGAAAGAGAGCCGTCAATCCTGCCAGAAGGATGAAAGTCTTCAAGCCATTTTTCATGATTCCAGTTCCTCCTCAATAGCTCACTTCATGATAACAGAATGTCTGTGACCCAGCAAGGAAGGCCCGGTTTCTCCTAATGCCTTGCGATCGCTCATTTCCAGTAGCGACAAACCAATTTTCTTCACAGAAGAAGGCTTTGTTTCTATGTGCCGGATTACGCTGTTTTCGTTTTGGATCCAGCGAGTCGCCCCGTCGAGCTCTCGAAACGCGAGATTGATCTTGAACAAGCCCGTGATAGAATCGGAAGGCAAACCGGCAGATAGAAAGGAACTACTCCGATGCTTGCAAGAAAGAAACTATTTCTTCACAACACGATTATTCTTTGGGTCGGAATCATGGCCTACACCCCTGGATGGGCGGAGGTAAGAATGGAGAAAGTGACGTATCTGGATCACCCCAATTGCTACAGGCTTTCCAATGGTACGGTTGAAGTTGTGGTGACAACCGACGTCGGGCCCCGGATCATACGGTATGCGTTCATCGGGCAGGATAACATCCTGGGTGAGTTTCCCGACTTAAAAGTCACTACGGATCTGGGAGAATGGAAGCCTTGGGGAGGACACCGTTTATGGGCCGCTCCCGAGGCAATGCCAAGGACTTATTCTCCGGATAGCAGTCGAATCGAATACAAGATCGAAGGCGAGAATACGATTCGGCTTTTTCAGCCCATCGAGCCGAAAACTGGCCTGCAAAAGGAAATGGCCGTTTCCCTGGATCGTGAAGGAAGCAGAGTGTGGATCCACCACCGAATCACAAACAAGAATTTGTGGGGAATTGAGCTGGCACCCTGGGCGATCACCATCTTTCGTGAAGGAGTTACCATTCTTCCCCAGGAGCCCTATCAGTCTCACGACACGGCATTGTTGCCGGCACGTCCTTTGGTCCTATGGTCGTACACGGATCTCGGAGATCCGCGCTTCAAAATCGGCAAGAAGTTCATTCTTTTGAAACCCGACCCTGGGATACGTGAGCCGCAGAAAATCGGAATAGCCAACAAACAAGGATGGGCTGGTTATCTGAAAAACAAAACGTTGTTTGTTAAGCGGTCAGAATACAAAGAAGGTGCGGCCTACCCGGACTACGGGAGCAGTACCGAAACCTATACCGCCGAAGCTTTCATGGAAATCGAAACACTCGGCCCTCTGGAGCGCCTGGACCCGAACGGTTTTGCGGAACATGTTGAGTCCTGGTCGCTCTTCAAAAATGTGGAAATCGGTAAAGATGAATCCACTCTCGGCAAAGCGATCGGGCCATTTGTCGAAAAGTCCGCAGCGAAGTGATTTCCTGTCTAGAGACTCTTGACAATCGTCCTGAGTGGAATTCTCTTGTTGCCTGCCGGAGGCACAATCCGGTCGCTTCTCGAATGGGTCAAGGGGCTTCACAACATGGCCACGCCATCCCGGTAAGTGATGATGGAGACTCCTTTGACCGGGCCGCCCAATCCTATTTGCATCCGGGCATTCCTCTGCTAGATTAAAGGTATGGACCAGGATCACACAACGTCAAGCAAAGAAAAGACGACCGACTGGGAAGATTTCAGGGATGAGGCGAGCTACGTCGAACAGCATTTGGTGCCAAAGGAAGAGGAAGAACTGGAAGAAATCATCGAGCCAGAATCTTCCACGGATGATTCACAGCTCATTCGCTATGATCCACTGCGGCACTACCTTCTCGAAATCAGCAAGTACGAACCGCTGAATCCGGAGGAAGAGCAGAAACTGGCCCGATTGTTTCGCGATCACCAGGATAAGGAAGCCGGACGCAAATTAGTGACGTCGAATTTGAAATTGGTTGTACGCCTTGCCTTTCTTTATAACAAAGTCTATGCAAACTTGATGGACCTGGTTCAGGAAGGGAATATCGGGCTTCTCCAGGCCGTGAGAAAATTTGATCCGGACCGCGGGACAAGGCTTCCAACCTATGCTTCTTGGTGGATCAAAGCGTATATCATCAAGTTCATCTTAGATAATTTCCGCATGGTTCGCGTTGGAACCACCAATGACCGCCGGAAGGTCCTGCTGAATCTGCGAAAAGAAAAACAGCGGCTCGAAGCCCAGGGGATTGCAGCCAGTAGTCATCGCCTCGCCGAAGCATTAAATGTGAGTGAAGAGGATGTGATTGCCGTCGAATCAAGCATTCAGTCGTACGATCTTTCGTTAGATCAAAAGATATCCGATGACTCCGGTGCCAGCTTCCTGGATTCAATGGCCTCGACAGAGGAGTTGATTGATGAAAAATTGGCCTCCGGCGAATTGAAGGATCTGATTGAAAGCAAATTCAAGTCGTTTGCGGATACCCTTTCTGAAAAGGAACGGACGATTCTTCAGAAGCGCTTAATTGCTGAAGAACCCCTCACCCTTCAGGCTATCGCGGATCTTTTTGGGGTTACCCGCGAGGCTATTCGTGTTTCGGAGAAGAAGCTTATTGATAAGATCAAAAGTTACATGAAAGAAGCCTTCAAAGATTTGAAGGAAGTTCGGTTAACCTTTTCGGAGAAATGAGAATCTAGGTGGGAGAGAGACTAACCAGTTGATGGGTTCCTGAGAATTCAGGTCTTAAATGGATAGACTGTGATTGGCGGATTGGTAACATTAGGGCTCCAGGGTAGAGCTTGACGAGGCCAGTAAATATGGAGGGTCCGATAAGCCCAGCCGATAGCCGGATGGGGAGGATGAGGATGAGACAAATAAGTCTGATTGCATTAGTTTTGCTGTCGTTGATATTTCCACCACCTGCTCTTATTCCTCGTTTATGCGGGGCAACTCCTGAACAGGAAAAGACACAGGAAAGTTTTCAAGACCAGAAAGGACCTAAGGCTCCTGACACAGATACAGTTGTAGGAACCAAGAAGACAACTGCACCGAAGGCGGAAGATGCCGCCGGGGAGCAGAAAGGGCCTAAGCCCCCCGAGACCGACACGACAGTAGGTACCAAGAAGGCGCCCCCTGTAAAAAAGAGAGCAACTCCACAAAAGCCGGTTGGAGCGTCGACGGGAAAACCCGACGAAAAGTTCACTCTTGAAGTAGAGATCGAGCTAGTTAATATGGATGTGGTCGTCAGCGACAAGCGTGGAAACTTCATTCCCAACTTATCCCAGAAAAATTTCCGGGTCTTTGAGGATAAAGTAGAGCAGCAGGTCACGAACTTCAGCCCGACGTCTGCCCCTCTGACGGTGGTATTGCTCATTGAGTTTGCTTACAATTTTGCCGCTTTCTACGATGATGTGGTCTATCCTGCCGGCTCGTTCATCAACATGCTTCGCCCGGATGATTGGGCAGCCGTCATTGCCTACGATATTCGTCCAGAGATTTTGGCGGACTTCACCCAAGATAAGCGAGAGCTCTACGGAGCTTTACGCCGGCTGCGGATGCCGGCCTTCAGAGAAACCAATCTATTTGATTCTTTGAAGGATACGCTCGATCGGTTGGAGGAAGTGGACGGCAAGAAAGCGGTATTATTGCTCAGTACCGGAGTGGACACGATGAGCAAGATCACATTTGATACGATGCTCAAAAGAATCAACACGACGGATTCCGTAATTTATTGCATTGGCATTGCACAGATGGCTAAAGACATGATGTCTGCAAGTGGCAGAGTCGGTAGCATAGGCGAGTTGACCTGGTTGCAGGGAGAAAACCAATTAAATACTTTTGCGCGCAGGACTGGTGGGAAAGCCTGGTTCCCCCATTTTGAGGCAGAATATCCCGGCATATTGCAGCAAGTGGGGATCGAGTTGAGAAATCAATACAGTATGGCTTACCAGTCCACAAACGCGAATAAGGACGGAAAATTTCGGAAAATTAAAGTGGAAGTCGTTGATGAAAACGGCATGGTGGTGAAAAACGTGGTGGTCCGAGCCAAGGAGGGGTATCAGGCGCCGAAAGGATAAAGGAAATGATCCGAAAGCCAGCAGTCGCCGGACGATTTTACCCTGCCGGGAAAGAGGCTCTGGAGGGAGAAGTTTCCAGGTTTCTCGCGACCGTGCAGGCGAAAGTCAAAGCCAAAGGAATTCTTGTTCCCCATGCCGGGTACATGTATTCCGGTCATGTCGCAGGGGCGGTGTATGCCTCGATCGAGGTTCCTGCCCGTATCATTATCATGTGCCCAAATCACACTGGCATGGGTGCATCCCTTGCCATCATGTCGAGCGGGTCCTGGGAGATTCCCCTGGGCAAAATCGAGATTGATACCGATCTGGCCAGACGGCTCATGCACCATTGCCATCTCTTGAGCGAAGACGCAGAGGCACATCGTTTTGAACACTCTCTCGAAGTACAGCTTCCTTTCCTTTATGCGCTACGAAATGACTTTAAGTTTGTCCCTATTGCCATCGGAACCGGCGGTTACGCGAGCCTGGAACGTTTAGGCAAAGCCATCGAAGCCACACGGAAGGAAGTAGGGGAGGATATCCTCGTGATTGCCAGCAGCGACATGAACCATTATGAGTCAGATGTGATTACCCGAGCCAAAGATCGCATGGCAATCAATAAGATCCTGGAACTGGATCCCAAAGGGCTTTATGACGTCGTCAAGTCCGAATCGATTAGCATGTGCGGTTACGGCCCCGCCATCGCAATGTTGAATAGTCTTGATGACCTGCCTTCTCGAAAACCTGAACTGGTGAAATATGCCACTTCTGGAGATGTCAGCGGAGATCGCGGTGAGGTCGTGGGATATGCCGGGATTGTGGTGGCGTAGGGGGAATGCGTCTTAGCTCTGCTCGACAGGCATTTGTTGTAGCCGGGGTCGTTGACCTGGGCCGGATGGCCAACCTCACCGACGCCGGCTACAGAACCGGGTCCAATTTCAGCCCAGCACAACAGACATTTCACCGTGGGGTTTGCGAGCAGACCTGACTTTAATTTCAACATCCTGGCCTAGGGCAGTAAGGAAGTTCATCAAACGCTCGACAGAATAGGCTCCGGACTGGCCGCGCATTAACCCGGAAACGTGGGGTTGCTTGGTTTCTCTCCCAAACGCTCTGTCAGGCCAGATTGGGTTCGGAAAAGCATAGCCGGTTGGATCAGAAGTTCGTAGAACTTAAGACTGTCAAGCCTGGTACCCGCTCAAATTCGTTCCGGTTATGAGTCAAGACTGGAAAATCATAAAGCAGAGCTGTGGAAGCAATCATTAAATCATGCGCCCCGATCATCTTCCCCTTTCGCTGCAAATCCGCGAAGAGTTGCGCATGAACCCGGGCTGTGACATCTGTAAACGATAGCGCTGGGAAATGGTTAAACACAAATTCAACGAATGCGGTGCGCTTCATTCTCCGACTCTGGCTCGAAGCTCGATGCACGCCCACCAGGAGTTCAGAGATTGTAATAGCGCTAATAAACGCATCGCCATACACACGAAACGAGTTGAAATCAGGCGCCACTTCCTCCTTCTCCATCGTAATGAAGATATCTGAATCAATGATCAGACCCATTCATTCCTGAGAGACTTGGCCGCTCTGCGGATTTCCTTTAAATCCTTCGCGAAGCGTTCAGCCTCAACCTTTCCTAGTTTTGGCAACTTGGCAAAGATCTGATTCAATTCAGCGATCGGCACTCCCTTAGTGGGTTGGGGAGGGACGATTTGAGCTACAATTTCTTTGCCTCGTCTGACTTCGAACCGTCTGCCCTGGTAACGTACTTGGTTTAGGACATCTGACAATGAGCGGGCGGCTTCGGTAGCAGTAATGGTGATCGATTTCATATTATCCTCTTCTATAATTCTCTGAGAATCATATTTTACAAAGAATCAAAGCCAAGGCAAGAGATTTGTTTGCGGTTGATTGCACAGGGATAAAAAAGAGCGGATAAAAGGGTCGGAACTTCTCGGAGAGGATTGGGTCACCCCTCAGGAATGCCACAGACACAGTCCGCCTTTGCGCTGCGATTGCTCGACAGGCGTTTCTTGTAGCCGAGGTCGCTGACTTGGGCCGGGTGGCCGCCCTCAACGAAGCCGGCTACAGCGTGGGAATCTGTCTCTGTGCTACGAGCCATCCCTCAATCCACTATGACCTCGAAGAAACAGGAAGAATTTACACCAGCAAGGGTCCCCCAAATAAAGAGCGAGAGCTTCTTTCTGAAATGACATTTGTTTGTAAAACGGACCTGCAAACCCGAGAGTGGTCTTTCCGATTCTTTCGACCCTTTTGAGGACGCTTGGTTAATTATACAATAGCTGCTATCATAGCTATAATTGTCGCTATACTGTTGGAGGTGAATCATGCGAACGATTCAAATGACGTTGGATGAAAAATTAGTGGCCGCCGTCGACTCCGTCACCAAGCAGCTTGGGACTACTCGTTCTGCCTTTGCGCGTGAGGCTTTGCGATCTGCCCTGAAGAAATTCAGGACCAGCGAGTTGGAAAGAAAACAGCGTCTGGGCTATACCCGCAAGCCGGTCAAGAAGGGCGAATTCGACCTCTGGGAAAGTGAACAAGAATGGGGTGAATCATGAGACGAGGCGAGGTCAGATGGTACAAGTTCTCCCGCCCGGACAAGAGGCGGCCCGTAGTCATACTTACCAGAGGCTCGGCCTTGGAATTTCTGTCTGAAGTCACCATCGCTCCGGTCACATCGACCATCCGGGATATCCCGTCGGAAGTTGTCTTGACTCCATCAGACGGCATGCCTAGGGCCTGTGCCGTAAACCTAGACCATATCCAAACCGTCCCTCGTGCCAAAATTGGCGGCCTCATTACCACCCTTGAAAAAGAGAAGATGGCAGAGATACGTGCTAGCCTGCTCTTCGCGCTCGAGTTCTAAAGGCATCTAGCCTAAGCAGTCATCTCTGACCGCAAACATTCTGCGCGCAATGTGCAACCACGATCAATGGGTTCTGAGCACGAGCCGTCGGCATCGACGAGTCTGTCTTCAAGTGGGCAATAACCACCGCTCTAGATCCTGGCTACAAGAGCAGGGAGATCTATTTATCGGCTCGATTTCGTGCCGCTGTTTCCGCGTGAATCTGCATTTCCTGCAGCAGTCGAAGCCGTCCCGGTGAAGCCGAACGAGAATTACTACTGCCTGTCGCTGGCTGACTCGAAGGGGACTGGTAACTGGGTGGGCTTGGAGTCGAAACAGTTGGAGCCCGATAAACCGCACCGCCCGTGGAATTAATGGGTGGACTAGATGCCGGACGATTCGATGGCATCTGGGAACGTGATGGGCTCACAGATTCCGTTCGAGGGGCAGAATAGGAAGGCCCCGCTTGGGCACCGGCAGGAGCTGGAGCCCCTGGAGGATTGTAAAAATTATATCGAGGGGAGGCTGTCTCACGACTTCTCGGCTGGGCGGGAAATCGGTCTTGAGCTGAGCTCGTCATTTCATTCGATCTCCCAGAAGGTTGATCGGAGCCAACAATTATCACGTTGGTTGATGCACCTGAATTGCGCGAACGGGCTGAAACGTCCTGAGTGGTCTGGCCAAATCGATTATTTGGGAGGCTCGATCCGGCCGCAGCATCACGTGTTGGACACTGTTTGGGGGATTGTCTCGCCAATCTTGGGTTTCTGCCGTGCCTGCTCTTCTCGAGCCGTCGTTTCTGAAGGATTTCCGCGAATGATATAGGTGCGAACCCCATTGGCGGAGGTTTGCACAGACATCGTCCCCCCCCCGGAATTTGTGGTTGAAGATACACTTTGGCGAGGGTTCTGTCTGAGTGTTGTTGCCGCATTGCCGGTAGTGGAGTCGGGAGCTCCTCTTGTCGGAGTTGAGGTGACGGAAGCCCCGGAGGTCGTACCCTGAAGGTTCAGTGTCCGTTCCCGCATGAGTCGCCGAGACTCCAGGTCTGCATTATTGTAGACCCGTGAGGGTGAAGGCGAAGCGCCTGTAACCACTGGCAGTCTGCTAGCGGTTGTGGGTGCATAGCGGGGTTGACCTGAAAGGACTCTTCCTGCGTGGGAGGGATCTGCCGGAGGATCAAAATTCCCCACAGGAGTTCCGTTCAAAAAGGAGTCGCGCGGGAGGCAAGTACGCCCATGCCGATACCGGTAGTTTTTCGAGATAAAGACATTGCCTGAAGAATATGCGGACCAGGGTTCGGAAGGCGCCAAAGGCACCCAGCCGATCCAGTTAGGTCCTTCGATCCAACTGACGGCTCCCGGACACCACGGTGCATTTGGTTGCCCCGGTACCCAGCTCCAGCCATAGGTTGTTAAGTAAGTCCAGCGGCCATAGTGGTAAGGGATCCACCCCCAAGATTCGTAGGAAACCCACGTCCAGCCGAGATCTTCATACCAAACCCAGCGTCCGTTTCGGTAAGGAGTCCAGTCGGCACCCAGACCGGGACTCCAAACCCTTCCATATTCGGAATCGGTGTACCAATTCCCTGCGTCATCCATATCCGCCGTTGTCCATCCGCCGTCACCATCGTGATACCGATCCGGTCGCTTTGCAATATAAGCAGTCCGTTCTTCGTTCCAGCGATCCCAATCATCCTGCTGGTAATCCGCAGAGAGAAAATACCGGTCCGGGTCTTCACTTTGGAATTGGACGATTTCCCCTTTGCGGACATAGAGGTGTGCTTTATCCCCGGCTACTTCGATGCTGCCGTCGAACACCGCCATGCGTCCGGTCCCGTTTTCCTCGAGGTCAACGCGAAAGCTTGCGGCATCTTTGACCCGCATGGAAAACAGCGGGCTGTTAATGACAAATATCATCCCTGACGGCTGAATCTCAAAAGAACCAATTCCGCGAACGAACTGCATCTCGATTTGGTCCGAGCCACTGCGGGAGCCCAGCTGGGATAATTCGACAATGCTGTCAGAGCTCATGCGGAGGAACGTTCCATCTTCAAATTCAATTTCGGCTCTCCCGTTATTTCCTACCCAGACTTTGTCCCCTTCAAGCAAGGGGGTATTGACACTCAGGTCGATCCAGCGATCGAGATCGGGGCGTTGATAAGTCACGTCTCCTTCGACCAAACTGGCACGAAGGAGTCGAACTTGGGGAAGATCTTCGGCAAGGCCTGCCGCGCCGGCGAAGAGGAGACAGAAAATGATTACAGGAAGCAGCTTAGTGCGCATCGTCTTACCCCCTTCCGGCTGGATTCTTAACAATTACTCCATTAATACAAACGCAATAAACAATGTTTCAAATCCGCCTTCGACCCCCCTCAAGTCCCCCCTTGTCAAAGGGGGGACTAACTGAGGGTGAAGAATTAATTGCAATCAACATTTAATGCGTCTGCACTACTATTATAATGATGGTAGAACAACTGAATAAGATGTCAATTAATTACCCGTTTTAATTGACGGAGAGAAGAGTGGCTTGACTTGCATAACCCTGGATCTTCCTTTGGCAGAAATAGGGAAACCAATACCATTAGATTATCCCGCTCAAGCCTCTAACGCATTACTATCGTCTTATGGGCGTGATGCCTAAAATCAAGCCTAACCCGAATTTCTCGCCACAGGTGGAAAACAGACACACTATGGCTTGAGGAATGTAGTTCGCCGGGTGGGGATGAAGCATTGAGAATGCTTCATGCCTAAAGCGGTTGTAGGCCGCATGCCCCCATGCGGCGCTGGTGGTGAGAAAACCGGGCTAAAGGACCCCTTTTCGACCAAGATTCCATAGACGAGTAATTCCAAAAATTATTGATTAGGCTGGATTTAGTGAAACTGCTCAGGTAAGTAAAACTTATCCATCCTCAGGCTGCAACTTCGATAGATTGTTGAGCAGTTTCCGTGCTTCCTTTCGGGCAAGGTTGATCAGCGAATCATCTTCGCTAATCTTTTCAAGAATTGGCCTAAACCTCTCCGGGGCGACAATCCTGTTGGCCTTGAGCTCTCGTTCCAGGAAATCCAATTTCTTGGGTATCCCTAGCCGGTCGTGCTTCAATGCCAGTTCTAGCTCAAACAGGAATTTTTCTTGTCCATCGAGGTTTTCGAAGAAGTCGTTGATCTCCCTAAGATTTTTGTCTTCCGTAAAGTTGAATGTTACCTCTCGCGTTTGCTGACCTGTTTCAAAACGAATCGTCTTCATTCCCAAGTCAGCGACTTTTTTTTGGCTGGTGAAATTCTTTGACTCGTTCAGGAAATTCGACTCAAGAAAGAGATTGTAGAGCGAAACTACCTTTGGACGGTTTAAATGGAAGTCCACAGTGATGATCCGAACTTTCCAGTTTCTGAAAACGGAACTGGCCATTTCCTGATTGATCCAATTCAATACTGGAAAAGGGATAAGGACCTCTCGATTGAACGATCTTCCAGGAACAACGGAAAGCTTCATTGGCCGCAGCCGTAATCTTTCGAATAGCCGTGAAATAATGAAAAGAGAATGATTAGAAAAAAGGCGAGAGCATGCGATCTCTGACATGCTCGATAGGCAACTGTTTGAATGTGGAAATGCCTTCTAACCATTGACGGAGCGCCCTAGTTCCGTTTTCTGCCGAGTGGTTATGGTATGAAGATGACAAATCGAAACGGCCAAGGCATCTGATGCATCGAAAGGCTGAGACAGGTTTCCCAGGCGAAGAATCCGGTTGACCATGAGGCTTACCTGGTTCTTGTCTGCTCGGCCGTAGCCCGTCACCGCGTTCTTGATTTCGAGCGGGCTATATTCATACACCGGTATTCCGCCTTTGGCCGCAGTTACCAGCACGACTCCTTTTACTTGCCCCAGCTTCAACACACTTTTGAAGTTTGTGAGGTAGAACTGACCTTCGACGGCGAGCGAACTCGGCCCGTAGGTCTCAAGCAATTTTTCTATTTCTTGCTGAATTCGGAGGAGTTTTCTGCTGAACGGTTCCTTGGCTGGCAACCGAATCACACCGGAGCAAATGAGCCGATGGCTGTCCCCGTCACTTTCCACGATCCCATAGCCTGTGGTCTGTGATCCGCAGTCGATGCCGAGTACTCGAAGATTGGAAAATGAGGGAGGATGCACCAATTTCTTAGTAGTGCAAAAATACCGATGAACTGTTCAATTCAGGACGCGACCGCTTCCATTTCCGCGTCGTCAATATCAAAGTTGGCGAAAACTTTCTGGACATCTTCATGATCTTCCAATGCCTCCATGAGCTTCAATATTTGCTGAGCTGCTTTCCCTTCAAGCCGCATGGAGGTGATGGGGATCATGGAGAGTTCAGCCGAAAGCGTTTCCGTGTGATTTGCCTTCAAAGCGGCAACCACCGCGTCGAAATCCTTTGGAGTTGTCAAAATTTCAAAGGAATCCCCTGCATCCTTGAGATCTTCGGCACCTGCGTCCAAGACAATTGCCATGAGATCTTCTTCACTTGCCTTGGTCTTGTCGACAACGATCAAGCCCTTTTTCTGAAACAAATGGGAAACGGAACCCGTTTGGCCTAAATTGCCACCATGTTTGCTGAAGACGTGGCGGATATCTGATACGGTCCGGTTTTTATTATCCGTTACGGCTTCAACCAGAACAGCGACTCCGCTTGGTCCATAGCCCTCGTAGGTGGCATCTTCATAGGCTTGGCCGGGGAGCTCACCCGTTCCCTTCTGAATTGCCCTCTTGATGTTCTCAGCAGGCATATTCACGCCTTTAGCCTTATCAATGATGGTTCGTAGCCGAGGGTTACCATCTGGATCGCCGCCGCTCAATCTTGCCGCAACCGTAATTTCTTTAATGATGTTTGTGAAAATCTTTCCGCGCTTCGCATCCGCCGCGCCTTTCTTGTGTTTAATACTATGCCATTTTGAATGTCCCGACATGCGCTGTCTCCTTATTGGCCTTAGTTTTCACGATAGCAAAAATACCTGTCAAAGTAAAGACGAGCCCCGCCTCAAGAGCCTTTCCCCTGAAGGTTTATTGACTCCCTGGGCCCCCCCAATCCACCTTGTGTTAGAATCCCACCCTTGTTCAGTGATTTCTAGGAGGGAACATGATTCGTCGTCGCGAATTTTGTCAGAGTGCTCTGGGGGCTGCGATTTCCGTTGGGCTAAGCGCCGGCATGGCCCGGAATTTGGCTTCAACGTCCACAAAGAGCTCCATCCGGCTGGGAGGACTCTTGTTCTCTAAATCAGAAGATCCGGAAGAGCTGGCCAGAACCTACAAGAAACTGGGATATCGAGCCGCTTATTGTCCCAAGGTCTCTTCCAGTGAATCTGAACGTCTCCGCGCTATTGAGGCTGCTTTCGTCAAAGAGGGAATTGTGATTGCCGAAGTAGGAAGGTGGGTCAATCTGATGGACGCAGATAACCAAAAGCGCCGAGCCAACCTCGAACTCGTAACAGACGGGCTCGCGGTCGCCGAAGGTGTCGGGGCCTTGTGTTGTGTGGATATTGCAGGCTCATTGAATACAAAAGTCTGGTATGGGCCGAATCCGGAAAATTTGTCGCAACCCTTTTTCGATGCCGCAGTTGAGAATGCTCGAAAGATTATCGATGCGGTAAAGCCGAAACGGGCCAAATTCTGCTACGAGATGATGGGCTGGACCGTGCCTGACAGCCCTGACAGTTTTTTGAAATTGCTTAAAGCAGTAGATCGGGAAGCGTTCGGTGTGCATCTAGATCCTTGTAATATCGTAAATTGTCCTACGCGCTTCTACCGGAACACGGAACTTCTCCATGAATGCTTTGACAAGCTCGGTCCATGGATTGTCAGTTGTCATGCCAAAGATCTTTCCTGGGAAGTGGAGTACAATATCCATTTTCGGGAAGTACGTCCCGGAACGGGATCCATTGACTATCCCACTTATTTGAAACGGCTTGCGGCTTTGCCGCAGCGCCCACCGCTGATGCTGGAGCATCTGCCTAACGCTGAGGAATACGATAAGGCAAGGGTCTACTTGTTTGAACTCGGAGACAAGATTGGTGTGGACGTAGGGTCCTCATCATAATGGATCCATTTTTTTGAAACTGAGTCTGAAAGATATTCACATAATCGACAATCGACTGTGGTTTAGCACACGGAGACTATGGCCAAAAAATCTTCTTCCATTAAAATCCTCTCTTGGAACGTAAACGGGGTTCGTGCGATTCATAAAAAGGGTTTTCTCGATTGGTTTGAGAAACAATCCGTCGATATTGTATGCCTCCAGGAGACGAAGGCGCATCTTGAGCAATTGGAAGATCGGCTGACCCAGATTCCCAACTATCAGAGTTACTGGTTTTCTGCCGAGAAAAAGGGGTATAGCGGCGTGGCCACATATACCCGTACGAAACCACTCTCCGTTCGTTATGGGTTTGGTATCCCGCGTTTCGATAGTGAAGGGAGGGTTCTGGTGACGGAATTTCCCACCTTCACGCTCTACAACATCTACTTCCCCAACGGAAAACGAGACCAGGTCCGGCTCAATTACAAGATGGATTTCTATGAGGCGATTCTGAACCATTGGGAAGAGCAGAGGAAGCAAGGCAAGAAACTGCTCATCTGTGGGGATGTCAACACGGCCCACAAGGAGATCGATTTGGCCAGGCCAAAAGAAAACGAAAACATCTCAGGGTTCTTGAAGATCGAACGAGAATGGATTGATACCCTTGTTCGCCGGGGGTTTGTGGACACTTTTCGGCTCTTCCATGTCGAACCGGATCAATACACCTGGTGGGATATGATGACTCGTGCACGAGAGCGCAATGTGGGGTGGCGGATCGACTATTTCTTTGCCACCGATGATTTGATTCCGAGCATCAAGAACGCATGGATAACCCCGGAGGTGATGGGGTCTGACCATTGCCCGGTAGGTTTGGAAATCGAAGCTTAAACCGACGGCTGATGAAAAATTGCATGACACACGCCTGTGGATTACGCTTGTTACAAACGCACGAATTTAAGTTACACCTTGGGTCACCCTCGAATCGTCCCCCCTCACCCGGTCCGTCAGCTGACGGACCACCCTCTCCCCAAGGGAGAGGGACTCGGGGTGATGGGGAAATTGTCACAAAATTTCCTGCGTCTCTATTCGTTACTCATTCTGATTTGCATTTACGGGTTCGGCTTCACGGCCTTAGCGGTTGCACAAATCCCTTCTTCCTTACCCCCCATTGAAGGAAGCGTGATGAACATCATCGGAAATCCCATTGAAGGCGCCACGGTCCAGATCACGGACTCCAACGGGAAAATCCTCCTTAGGGAAAAGACAGGCGAGAATGGTGGATTCCCCATTCCGACAAATCTTCAGGCGCCTATCCATCTTTTAGTAAAACATCCTGACTACAAGGATGGAACCTTAGTGATCGAGAAGCAAGATCAGCTCTCTCGAATCTCGATTACTTTAGATGCGCGCCCGCTTCAGGAAACGCTGACTGTCACGGCAACGCGAACCGAACAGACGTTGGCGTCGGTCCCTTCTAACGTGGAAGTGATGGACAGCGCGTCATTGCAACGCACTCCTGCGATCACTCTGGACGATACGTTACGGCAAATTCCTTCCTTCAGTCTTTTTCGTCGATCCAGCAGCCTTGTCGCGCATCCAACGACTCAGGGAGTTTCCCTTCGCGGCATCGGGCCAAGTGGGGTCAGCCGCACGCTCGTTTTATGGGATGGCACCCCTCTCAATGATCCTTTTGGCGGGTGGATCTATTGGAGCCAATTGGACAAGAATATTCTCGATACAGTTGAAGTTGCTCCAGGAGGCGGGTCAAGCCTATATGGGAGCTCTCCTTTGGGAGGCGTGATCCAGATTTTCTCCCGGGTGCCGGAGGAGAATCGGCTGGAACTGGATATCCTGGGCGGCACCCAAGGAACGGCCGCTGCAAACGTCCAGGAAAGTTTTCTCAAGGGACCGTGGAGCGGGAATGTTTCAGGCAGCTTTCTGAATACCGAAGGCTATTACATTGTCCCTGAAGAATTCCGCGGACCGGTGGATGATCGTGCCAATTCGGTCGACTATGCGGTGAGGGCGGGGGCATTTTATAATCCCAGCGTCCACCAATCGGTTTCACTGAATTTTACCCAATTTGCCGAGTACCGTGATAATGGCACCGTATTGCAGAAAAACCGCACCTGGATTACTTCTGCCCGTGCGGGGTATCGATACGAAACCTCAAGTAATAAGGAATTACAAGTCC
Source organism: uncultured Acidimicrobiia bacterium (assembly GCA_963810905.1). Lineage (GTDB taxonomy): Bacteria > Acidobacteriota > Terriglobia > Versatilivoradales > Versatilivoraceae > CAWBAT01. The sequence continues at coordinate 527,969 of CAWEPG010000006.1, forward strand.
ATGCTTACGGGTTGCTCGAAACATTCCGAAGCAATTTCACCTCGATTTCGCCCGACAGGGAGCAGGAAACACTCACCTTGAATCAAGTTGTTCCGGCTCGAAGTGTCGGGACATCGGTCCAATGGACTGGGCTGTTGAAGCCGACCCACCTGATCACCGCCGGAGTTGACTGGTTATTGGTTCGCGGCAACAGCGAAGAAGTCAATTACTTCGCGAATAATCCTACCCGTTTCCAGGTTTCTGGTGGAAATCAACAGCTGGGTGGGGTTTTCTTCCAGGACTTGTATTCACCGAGCAGCCGATTGCTGATTCAACTTAGTGCCCGACTAGATGGCTGGACAAACTACAATGCGGAGCGCACGGCGACTTCTTTCCAGACCGGTATCCATACCCAAACTCCATTTGCATCCCAACAGCGCGGCACTGTGGTCCCACGGGCGGGAGTCTCCTATCAGCTCAAGGAATCACTGAGTCTGAAGGGAGCTTTTTATCAAAGCTTTCGCGCTCCTACTCTCAATGAACTCTATAGAGGATTTCGGGTTGGGAATGTCGTCACGAACCCATACGATGGTTTGGGGCCGGAAAAGCTTACAGGTTTTGAAGGCAGCTTGAATTGGAGACTCGCAGCCAATTCTTTCGTTCGGGTGGGGGGGTTCTGGAATCAACTCGATAACGCTGTCTCGAACATTACGATTCAGACTCTCCCCAACTTGATCACCCGCCAGCGCCAAAATGTCGGCGAGATTCGCGCCCAAGGGGCCGAAGCCGACTTTCGGACTTATTTCAAACGCTTTTGGACCTTCCGCGCCTATTACCTCTACACGGATTCAAAGGTTCGTGACTTTCCTCCGAATCCAACGTTGGAATCCAAGTTCGTCCCTCAGGTCCCCCTGAATCGGGTCACGGCCTCCTTTGGATACTCAAATCCACGAACCTTTGAATTGTTAGGAATTTATCGTTTTGTGGGAAACCAATTCGATGATGATCTAAACCAGTACCCGTTAGGAAGCTTTTCGGTAGTGGATCTCTATTTCTCTCGCCCCATTCATCGTACCGTCCTCTTTTACACCTCTGTGGAAAACATTTTAAATCGCCAGTTCCTGGTCGCTGCCACTCCAGTGGACAACAATGGTGCACCTTTCATGCTTCAAATCGGATTAAAAATGAGGTTTTAGTTAGGTCTCATCGTGGGGAAGAAAGTCTCTCCTGGTTCGCTGCCACGTTAGCCGCAGGACTCCTCTAGAATCAAGCCGTAAAATTGGTTCCTTCGTTAGATTGACTAAAGATTGGGTATCCATTATCCAAACATCACCTTATTTCTTTCCCCATGTATTCGGGAAATGCAGATGAGAACACTGCCCCGAGATTGAACCTTGATTGCAAAATTCCGATAAGAGGAGAATATTTGAATAGCAAATCTGGGAATTTGGACAGAAAGGCACTAGAGTCCCGCAACTTTCTGGCAGTATGCGTGTTAATAGAAGAGGGCTATGGCGATTCAGGCGTCGGATGCGGAAATCATGTTGAGGGTTAAAAAGGGCGACCGTGAGGCTTTTAGCCTATTGGTTCAACGGCATCGTAAGCCATTGATAAATTTCATCTACCGGTTTACGACGAACCCGGGAGAGTCAGAGGATCTGGCACAGGAAGTGTTCATTAAAGTATTTCAGTCTGCATCAACTTATGAAGCAAAAGCCGCCTTTTCCACTTGGCTTTACCGAATTGCGACCAATAGTGCTTTGAATTTTATCAGGGATCGCAAAGCCCGGTTGACTTATTCTCTGGATCAAGGACCCGATGACTCTGGAAAACAATGCCAGATCGAGTTGCCGGATGGGAAGTCTTTGGCAGAGGATCAACTTCTCGAGATGGAGAAAATAAAAAAAATCCGGGGGGCCTTAGCCTCTTTACCGGAGAACCAACGTCTGGCTGTAATACTGACCAAATACCAGGATCTCTCTCTCAGGGAAACGGCTGCAGTTCTGAAGTGTTCTGAGACAGCAGTAAAATCGTTGATTTTTCGGGCCTATACGACTCTTCGTCAGGAACTGGTAGAAATGGTGGACACAAGGCCTTAACGCGGTGAGGAATTGAACATGACATGTCAAGAAGTTTGCGAAAATCTGGGTGCTTATTTACAACAAAAGCTCTCGAATGATGAATCGGCCACAATAAAGCAACATCTCGGCGAGTGCGCGACCTGTGCGACTGAAATGGAAAATTTAAGACAGGTCGACATTGCACTCGAACATTTTCCATCGATTGAGCCCTCTCCCTCTTTCGATGCTCGCCTCTTTGCCCGACTGGATGAACTCGAGATCAAGAGCCGCAAGGAATGGTTTAGTTGGGGAAGAATCATGCTGGTAGACCGTTACGCCTGGAGTCTAGTGGTTTTGATACTAACCACAGCGGGCATCTGGATAGGGATTCGCCATCAACAGTATCGTGAGCTCAATTCATTGCAAAAGGTCATTGAAGTTCAAGATCGCTATCTCGGGTCTTCGAAAGAGAAAGAAAACACTCGAAGTGAGGCATCTACCCGAACTCAGAAGTCGCTAGAGGCTGAAAGTTCTCCGGGACAGAAGGACAGTGAAACACTGATGGGCAAAGAGGAGGAAATGCCTGAAGAGGACAAGGCCCTGCTAGAAAACCTGGAATTATTGCAAGACTACGACATTCTAAACAGTTTTGAAGTGGCGGATCACCGAAATGCTGCAAAACAGAAGGTTACAGATTGATGAGCCTCCGAATATTTTGTCGATTAATTTTGACGGTTTGTGTCTTCTGTCTCCTGGGCCCTGTTGGCCCCATAGCTAATCTTGCCCAGGGTAGCCAAGAACCCGGCAAGGAGGTCCATCCGGGCAGCGGGGGGCGTAATCTCACTCCTGAAGAACGGCGCCAACTCAAGGAGCGCTATAAACGGTTCAAACAGCTTCCCCCTGAGGAACAAGAGAAGCTTCGGCAACGCTTGAAAGAATTTCAATCACTGCCTGAAGATCAACAGGAGCGATTGCGACAACGTGGAAAGCGATTTCGTGAAATGACTCCGGAGCAGCAGGAGCGGCTTCGCAAATTCCAGCGGCGCTGGCAGAACTTACCGCCAGAACGCCGGCAACGCATCATTCAACGGTTGCGCCGTCTTCAAAATTTACCTCCTCAAGAAAGGGAACGGGCGCTCCAAGACTATGCCGTTCTGGCAAAAGCTCGATCCCGAAGATCGCCAGTCCCTCCAGGATTTTCTGAATCGTTCGCCACAGGCTAACTGACAGTTGCCACTCATTTCCAGGGACCCTTTCCGTTCGTTATTTACCGTCAGTCCCGTTAATTAGTTTCTGTCGCCAAACTCGGCATAGCTGACGATTTTTGTTTGACCCTTTCAGGGTCGGGTCACGTTGATATTAAGTTCCCAGGGCGGCGCGCGAGGCTCCTGCCTCGCTCTTGCCCTGGGCTATTCTCTGAAGCCCTTTCAGGGCTCCCAAGACGAATTAGCAGCCACGCCACCCCTGCGGGGCTCCACGCCACATCCCATCCTCAGCGGAGGAGGCAAGGTTTCATGCCATCCTGCAGTTTAGCGACAGAAACTAATTAAGTAATCCATTGGATTCTCAAAGATAAGGATTCGATGCGTCTTGCATTTTCCGCAGGCCTACGGGTCATTTTGGAATTCCTCCTCTTATGATAGACGGTGCCGCGGGGAAACAGCCTGTTTCGAGTAAATCGTGATATATTTGGCTGAGTCTGGCTATCGTTGAATCTTAAATTGAAGGATCCTACAGGATGAGCTTGTCTTTCAATAGGGAGCGACCCAAATGAGTTTTCCAAAGGTGCTGCGTGTACAGCAACAGTTTGACCCAACCCATATCATGGATATTCCAGCGAAGATATCTCAAGAGATCTCCAAGCTGAATCTTTCCTCCCGAATCAAGCCGGGAGACACCGTCGCAATTACCGGCGGAAGCCGGGGAATCAACAACATTGCGCTCATCATCAAGAGCGTTGCCAAGGAACTCAAAGGGTTGGGAACCCGTCCCTTCATCTTTCCAGCCATGGGAAGTCATGGTGGCGGAACCGCTGAAGGGCAACGTTTGGTTTTAGAACATTACGGGATAACGGAATCCAGCATGGGTGTTCCCATCCAGGCGACGATGGACACTGTTCAAATTGGAGAGACCGAGCAGGGAATCCCAGTCTTGGTTGATGCTTATGCACATTCTGCCGATCACATCGTGGTCGTGAATCGGGTAAAGCCCCATACGGATTTCAATGGCGAGATCGAAAGCGGCCTATGCAAAATGATGGTGATCGGTTTGGGGAAGCAACGAGGAGCCAACATCTATCATCGGGCTAATATCAAATATGGCTACAACCTCGTGATTGGCAGCGTCTCCAGGATTGTGCGCAAATGAATGCAAGGTTCTCTTTGGGCTAGGAGTTGTTGAAAACGCATATGATGAGACCGCCTTTATCGAAGCGATTGCCGCGCCGGACATTGAGTTGCGAGAAAAGCAATTGCTATTGCTCGCAAAAACCAATCTGGCTCGTATCCCTTTTGATCAAGGCGATGTGCTAGTCATCGACGAGATGGGAAAAAACATCAGCGGCTCGGGAATGGATACCAACGTCATTGGGCGCTCGATTACTCAAAGGGAGGGGGCACCCTCTAAACCAACTTTTACCCGGATCGTTGTTCGCGATTTGACCGAGGAATCGAATGGCAATGCGGTTGGAATTGGGCTGGCGGATTTAGTGACGAAGCGCCTGGTCGATAAGATCGACTACAAGCCGATGTACATGAATGCCATCACTAGCACGAACGTGGAAGCCGCTCGAATCCCCGCCTTTTTTGACACGGACCGCGAGGCCATCGAAGTAGCCTTTTCAACCTGCGGGACCGATCCCGAAAATTCCCGACTCGTCTGGATCAAAAACACGCTCAAACTGGATCAATTCATTGCGAGCGAAGCGTTCCTAGACGAAATCCAGAATCGAAGCAGCCTCAAAGTGCTCGAAAACCTGGGGGAGCTGCCGCTTCAAAGCAATGGAGAATTGGTCCCGTTGCTCTAAATTGCCATCACGCAGGCCAGTTCAACGGCCTTGATCATACTTTCCGGATTGGCCCGAAAAGTTCCGGCAATGTCGAACGCTGTCCCATGATCGACCGAGGTCCGGATGATAGGCAGTCCAATCGTAATGTTCACTCCAGTATCAAATCCCATCAGTTTTAGCGGAATATGTCCTTGATCGTGGTAGAGGGCGATGACGAGGTCAAATTCTCCATGATTCATTCGATGAAAAACGGTGTCTGGAGGAACCGGTCCCTCCACATCAAACCCCTCAGAGCGAGCGGCCTTAACAGCTGGAGCGACTTCATCAATTTCCTCTGTACCAAACATCCCACTCTCTCCGGCGTGTGGATTCAATCCAGCGACCGCAATGCGTCGCCGCGGAACATGGAGCGATTTCAGCGCCTCGGCGCCATATCGAATTGTCTCAACAATTCTGTCTTTCTTCACATACTCCAATGCTTTGCGAAGGCTCAAGTGAGTCGTGATATGTATGGCTCGCAGATGGTTAACCACTAAAAGCATTCGCACTTCCGGTACACCGCACAGCGCCGCCAGAAATTCAGTATGTCCCGGGGCGTTCAATCCTGCTTGCTGGGCCGCTTCCTTATGGATGGGCCCGGTCACCAGGGCATCCAGCTTCTGATTCAAGCAGAGGGCCACTCCTGTCCGGATGTAGTCCAGAGCCGCCTTTCCACAGGTTGCGCTGATCTTTCCCAACCGGACCTGTGAAAAATTGATATTTTTTAAGTCGAGGATTTGAAGTTGTTCGGTCTCTGGCGACGCTTGATCTGGGTCGCTAAGAATCTGGATTCTTTTTTCTGGGGTTATTTGCAGGAGATAATGTTCAATTGTCGCGGATTCCCCAATAAGGATCGGCGTACAAATTTGCTTAACCCTGGGACTCAAAGATGCTTTCACCGCGACTTCGGGGCCAATGCCGGCCACGTCCCCTAGAGTGATTCCAATCCGCGGTTTTCTTTTTAGAAAAGACATTGAGCTCCTTTGTCAGACAATACCTTAATGCTTTCTTTATTATGTAGTATCTGTCACCAGCCCGGTGGGGATATTATGAGCGTGTTTGCTTGACAAAACGACTGAGAAATTAGTCGCAAATTTTCTGAACCATCCCTGGAAAAAGATTCATTCATGACTGGAAAGGCTTTAATCGAAGTGGGCCAGCCAGCCCCGGAACTCAAGTTAAAAGACCAGAACGAGAATCTTGTATTTCTTCGGGATTTCGCGAACCGGAAATGGGTTGTTCTTTACTTTTACCCGAAAGACCAAACTCCCGGGTGTACGAAAGAAGCTTGTAATTTCCGCGACAACATCGATCGCTTCATCGCGCTGAATGTCCAAGTTCTAGGAGTGAATGTCGATGATCGCCGATCGCACCAAGCCTTTTCAATCAAGCATCGCTTGAACTTTCCTTTGTTGGCCGACACGACCAAGAAAGTCACGAAAGCTTATGGCGCACTTGCTTTTTACCGGCTGCCTCGCCGAATGACATTTGTCATTGATCCCGAAGGAAAAATCCGCAAAATTTTTAGTCATGTCAACCCCTCGAATCACGCGGAGGAGCTTTTGGCTGTCCTCAAGGAGCTCCAAGCCGAGTAGGGTTTCGTAAAAAGCTCGGATAGCCATTGCATTTTCAGTTTCCAAATGTTTAAATCTGGCTGCCTGTCTATCCTTTAAAATCGATCGAATTCCATCTCACGGCCCCCGGAAGCCATTCAAATCCGGAATAGAGGAAACCATGAATCTACAAAGCCGCGTCATGAACATTCTTACGAAACCGAAAGAAGAATGGCCAGTCATCGCTAATGAGACGACAGATGTCCCCTCATTGTACAAGGAATATATTGTCCCACTGGCTGCAATCCCTGCAGTCTGTGGATTCATCGGGATGACCATCGTGGGAATTAGTATTCCTTTCGTCGGGACTTTCAGGACTCCAATTCCCAGTGGACTCACCAGCATGATTGTCCAATATGTTCTTTTGCTGGTAGGAGTCTATGTGGCGGCGATCATTATTCAACAGCTGGCTCCAACTTTTCAATCTAGCGGAGGAATTGTTCAGGCCTTGAAATTGGTAGCCTACGCGTGGACACCCGCGTGGATTGCCGGGGTTCTTGCCCTTATCCCGGCCCTCAATGCCTTGAGTATTCTCGGCGGGCTCTACGGCATTTATCTCTTCTTTCTGGGCTTGCCACACATCATGAAGACCCCGAAAGAAAAGGTAATTCCTTATATGGTTGTGGCTGCCGTGGTCATCCTTATAATCAACGTTGTGATTGGTTCCGTTTCAGGCTTGCTGATCTCGATTACCGCGTCCGATGTAATTCGGCTGAACCCTATGAATCCTGGCTGACTCCCAGAATCGGACGGCACGACCCGCGACGTTGGGATGGGCTGGTGGTCACGACTGGAGAATGGATCCATTTTTCTATTGCGGTGGGTTAAGATTGGTTCTTTAATTGATTTGAACTGTGCGGATCCATAAGGACCGCAATCCTTTTCAGTCGTTCTCACTTAGATCAAGGAAATGGTAACTAACCAAGAATGGAAAATTGGACGATTCAGGATTCTATCGACTATTACAGCATCAACAACTGGGGGAAAGACTACTTTTCAGTCAATGAAAACGGCCACATTACCGTTCACCCAGACAAGCAGACGGACCATTCCATCGATTTAAAAGACCTGGTCGGCCAGTTGCAGCGACGCGGGATAGATCTTCCGATCTTGATTCGGTTCACAGACATCCTGAAACATCGACTTGGAGAAATCCACGACGCATTTCAAAACGCCAGAAACGAATTTGAGTATCAGGGAGAGTACCGCTGTGTGTATCCGGTTAAAGTAAACCAGCAGCGGCATGTTGTTGAGGAGATCTTAGATTTCGGCAGCGTCTATAATTTTGGTCTGGAAGCAGGTTCAAAGCCTGAACTGCTGGCCGTGCTGGCGATTACCAACGGCAAAGACGTTCCCATCATTTGCAATGGATTTAAGGATGACGAATTTATCGAAACGGTCATCCTGGCGCAAAAAATTGGGAAAAATATCATCCCGGTTGTCGAGAAATTTACCGAACTGGAACTCATTGTTAAGTATGCAGAGAAACTGGATGTCAAGCCGCAAATTGGCGTCCGGGTTAAGTTGGCGAGTCGCGGTGCCGGCAGATGGGAGTCTTCCGCCGGCTATCGGTCGAAGTTTGGGTTGACGGTCACGGAAGTTCTGGCAGCGCTAAGTTACTTGCGGGAACGGCAGATGGCAGACTGCTTGAAGTTGTTGCACTTCCACATGGGCAGCCAGGTCACCCATATCCGGAAGATTAAAGAAGTCCTCACCGAAGCAGGGCGGGTGTATGTTGAACTTCATCGGGCCGGTGCGGGGCTTGAGTACCTGGATGTGGGTGGAGGCCTTGGGATTGATTATGACGGCTCTCAATCCAATTTTGAGTCATCGGTCAATTACACTCTCCAGGAATATGCCAACGATATTGTCTTTCGTATCAAGTCCATATGTGATGAAGCAAAAGTGAAGCACCCCACGATTATCTCCGAATCCGGACGAGCCGTCGTGGCCTATCATAGCGTTCTGGTTTTTAACGTTCTCGGCGTGTCAGGGTTTGACAGCTTTGTACCGCCAGAGTTGCTGCCGGAAAATAGTCCTCAACCACTGACGGATCTATTCTGGATTTGCAAGAACATCTCAAAAAAGAATTTTGTCGAGGTTTACCACGACGCCGTCCAATTACGGGAGGATTCTCTCAATCTCTTCAACCTTGGGTATATGACGCTTGCTCAGCGAAGTGTCACGGAGGGGCTCTATTGGACTATCTGTAGCAAGATTCTGAAGATCGTGGACGAATTGGACTATGTTCCTGATGAGCTCAAGAATCTCGAGAGCCTGATCTCAGACACCTATTTCTGCAACTTCTCAATCTTCCAATCCATGCCGGACAGCTGGGCCATCCGTCAGCTTTTTCCCGTGGTCCCGATTCATCGTTTGGCAGAAAAACCCACGCGACGGGGGATCTTGGCGGATATTACTTGCGACTCTGATGGCAAAGTGGACCGTTTTATTGATCTTCATGATGTCAAAAAAGTTCTGGCCCTTCATCCCTATAACGGGGACGACTATTACCTCGCCGTTTTTCTGGTCGGCGCTTATCAGGAAATTCTTGGCGACTTACACAATTTGCTTGGAGATACCAATGCCGTGCACGTGAGTCTTCAGGAAGACGGGCAAATCAGCGTCGATCACGTTGTCAAGGGAGACACAGTGAGCGAAGTGTTGAAGTACGTTCAATACAACTCGGATGAGTTGTTGGCCCTGATGCGAAAAGATGTGGAACGAGCTGTCCGCGATCGAAAAATCACGGTGGAAGAGTCTGCCTTGTTTTTGCGGTTTTACGAGTCCGGACTGCAGGGATATACCTATCTCGAAGAAGCCCATACCCGTTAGCTCAGCTTGATTCCTATTCCTATATTTCAAGAAGGTTAACTCCGCAGAATTATCAGGGAGATTCGTGCTGGTACCTGGTATGTGCAGAAAGCTAGTGCTTTTAATTACTTGAACTGAAGGCTCTTTGGAGGTGTTTGGGCGCAGGCAATGGATTCGGTCATGCCCGAAGAAATCTTGCCACAGGCGGTTTCCGTGGCAGTACGCCGGGCTTCCTCCTGACTTGGACCGGAGGCCGTGGCGCAGGCAGAACGCCCTTGAAATTCCATGCAAACTTCACAACGAAACTGACCCAATCCCATGGAGCTGTAAATAACGATTCCGACAAACAAGAGGACCAGCGCTACAATAATTAATTTGGTAGTTGTGTTCATGGAACGTATTATAGGGGTGAGGGTTAGGATCAAGCAACCCTCTTTGATGGGGGCTCTCCGATTCGAGGAAAATGGATAAGTTCTTGTTATCAGGTCCATAAATATTATAAATTTATCTTACAACTGCAGTTCCAGTAAACTTTAAGATTCCTATCCCTGTTCTCTAGGTTTCGAGTTGGCCTCTAGACAACCTGGAACCCTAAGACTTGGGGATAAATAAGTCGTGCATTGATCTCATTTCGGTACTGCCGAAACTGTTGACAGAGGAAATTTTTTCATGGCTTGGTCATTGCCTCCCATTAAGCAAGGTCTCTACGATCCGCAATTTGAAAAGGACAGTTGCGGGGTCGGTTTCGTGGTTAATATCGATGGCACGCGCTCCAATCAGATTGTTCATCAGGCCCTTGAGGTGCTGACGAATCTGAGCCATCGCGGAGCCTGCGGTTGTGACCCCGAGTCAGGCGACGGTGCGGGCATCATCATCCAGAACCCCCACGAATTTTTCGTAGAGAAGTGCTCCGAAATAGGGATTTATTTACCCAGTTCCGGAAATTACGGGGTCGGGATGATTTTCTTACCCCCGAACCCGGCGCATCGGGAGCAATGTCAGGAAGTTTTGGAACGAATCATTGTCGAGGAAGGGCAACGGGTCCTAGGGTGGCGCGATGTGCCAGTAGACAGTTCAGCCATCGGAAGTGTGGCTCATGAAGCCGAACCGGTGATTCGTCAAATATTCGTAGGAAAAGAAGCGGTGTTAGATGAGCGCCAGTTTGAGAGGAAGCTTTATGTGATCAGGCGGCGGGTGGAGAATACGATTGATGCACTCAACCTCAAAGACAACGCGTTCTTCTATATTTCGAGTCTTTCCTGTGTCACGGTGATTTACAAAGGACAGTTGATGGCTCATCAAGTGTCTTCATTTTACCTGGACCTTAAGGATTCATCCATTAAGACGGCTTTGGCATTGGTTCACTCCCGGTTTAGTACCAACACATTCCCGTCTTGGAAGTTGGCTCACCCCTATCGTTATCTGGCTCACAACGGCGAGATCAACACGCTCCGCGGAAATCGCAACTGGATGCGGGCCAGGACCGCGACGCTGGCGTCAGACTTGTTTGGTGAAGACCTTCAGAAACTGTTCCCGATTGTAACCGAAACCGGCAGCGATAGCGCGACCCTGGATAACGCTCTGGAGTTTCTGATCCAGGGAGGCCGGTCATTGCCCCATGCGATCATGATGTTGATTCCCGAAGCGTGGAGCAAAAACATACACATGGATCCAGAAAAGCAGGGATTTTACGAATACCATGCCTGTATGATGGAGCCCTGGGATGGGCCTGCGGCCGTGGCTTTCACTGATGGGAAATCCATAGGGGCGGTTCTGGACCGCAACGGGCTTCGCCCTGCCCGCTATATTGTCACCAAGAGCAACCAGGTGATTATGGCCTCTGAGGTAGGTGTCCTGGACATCCCCGCCGAGGAGATTTCTTATAAAGGCCGGCTTCAACCGGGAAAACTTTTCCTGATTAATACAGAGCAGGGACGGATTGTGGATGATTTAGAGTTGAAGACGACGATCTCAAGGCAAAAGCCTTATCGGCAGTGGGTCGAAGAAAATAAGATTGATTTGGTTGAGGTTCCCGAGCCCGCAACGACCCCTCCGGAAGATCGGGAAGGACTATTGCTGAGGCAGAAGGTTTTTGGCTATACGCTGGAGGATTTACGTCTCCTGATGGCTCCGATGGCGAAGGATGGTGAAGAAGCAATTGGGTCTATGGGAACGGATACACCGCTGGCGGTTCTCTCGAACCATCCGCAGCTCCTGTATAACTATTTCAAACAGCTCTTTGCACAAGTGACTAACCCTCCCATCGATTCGATCCGGGAAGAGATGGTCATGTCCCTGGAAAGTTATATCGGTTCGGAGCAAAACCTGCTCGCGGAGACCCCACGGCACTGTCACATGCTCAAGCTCCCGGGTCCAATTCTTACCGATATCGAACTTGAGAAGATCCGGCAGATCTCTGTGGGTGATTTCCGTTCGAAGACACTGCCGATGGTATTTGAATTGGCTGATGGTGAGTGGGGGTTGGAAAAGGCTATGGAATCGCTCTGCCAGCAGGCTTCTCAGGCTGTCCGGGAAGGTTATAGCATCCTGATTCTCTCGGATCGTTCAGTGGATGCCCGCCACGTGCCTATCCCCAGTTTGCTGGCGACTTCAGGGGTCCATCATCACCTCGTCCGGGAAGGCACGCGAACAAAAGTTGGTCTTGTCGTCGAATCTGGAGAAGCTCGCGAAGTCATGCACTTTGCGCTGCTTATTGGCTATGGTGCCGGCGCCATTAACCCCTATCTCGCGTTCGAAACGCTTGATGACATGGTGCGTCAAAATTTATTTTCTCCCGAGATCACAATTGAGAAAGCGCACAAGAACTACATCAAATCCATCCACAAAGCTCTGCTGAAGATCATTGCGAAGATGGGAATTTCCACGATTCAGAGCTATCGAGGGGCGCAAATTTTTGAGGCCATCGGATTGAATAGTGCGCTCGTAGACCGCTATTTTACAGGAACGGCCTCTCGCGTGGAGGGACTCGGAATCGATGTCCTCGCCAGCGAAGCAATGTCCCGGCATCGCAAAGGATATCCGGATGAACGCAGTGCCAACCCTCTTCTCGATGTGGGTGGCCAATACCAATGGCGACGGGAAGGTGAATTCCATATGTTTAATCCGGAATCCGTGGCCAAACTGCAGATTGCCGTTCAACAGGACAGCTTCAAGACATTTAAAGAGTATTCGGAACTCATCAATAACCAGAGTAAGAACCTTTGCACCCTGCGCGGTTTGTTCAAATTCAAGAAAGGCGCTCCCATTCCTATCGAGGAAGTAGAGCCTGCCAAGGAAATTGTAAAGCGATTCGCTACGGGGGCCATGTCCTTCGGCTCCATTAGCAAAGAAGCCCATGAGAATCTGGCGATCGCGATGAACCGGATTGGGGGGAAGAGCAATACCGGGGAAGGTGGTGAAGATCCGGAACGCTTCAAGCGGGATTCCAGTGGAGATTGGCGTCGTAGTGCCATTAAGCAAGTAGCTTCAGCGCGCTTTGGAGTCACGATTGAATATCTGGTGAATGCAGACGATCTCCAGATCAAGATGGCTCAAGGAGCGAAACCCGGCGAGGGAGGGCAACTCCCCGGACATAAGGTCGACAAGTTCATCGCAAAAGTAAGGTACTCGATACCTGGCGTTGGATTAATCTCTCCTCCGCCGCATCATGACATTTACTCGATCGAAGACTTGGCTCAGCTTATTTATGATTTAAAGAACGCCAATTCAGCTGCCCGGATATCTGTAAAACTCGTGGCGGAAGTGGGAGTGGGAACTGTGGCTGCCGGAGTTGCAAAAGCCAAGGCCGATGTCGTTCTGATCAGCGGGCACGATGGCGGTACGGGTGCTTCGCCGCTGACCTCTATCAAACACGCGGGAGTTCCCTGGGAGCTCGGTCTTGCCGAAACCCAGCAGATCTTGGTCATGAATGATCTACGTGGACGAATCGTTGTTCAGACGGACGGACAGCTGAAGACCGGGCGAGACGTGGCTGTCGCCTGCCTGTTGGGTGCAGAGGAATTTGGATTCTCTTCCGCTCCGCTGGTGGCATCGGGTTGTATCATGATGCGCAAGTGCCACTTGAACACTTGCCCCGTGGGCGTGGCTACTCAAGATCCAGTCTTACGTGCCAAGTTTTCCGGGAAGCCGGAGCACGTGATTAACTTTTTCTTTTATGTTGCAGAGGAACTCCGGGAAATTATGGCCGAACTTGGCTTTCGGACCGTAGCCGAAATGGTCGGCCAGGTGGAGATGCTGGACGTGCAGGATGCCGTCGAGCATTGGAAAGCCCGAGGCCTCGATTTCTCGAAGATTCTTTATAAACCAGATGTTCCGCTCCGCTTTGCGACTCATTGTATCCAGTCACAAGACCATGGGTTAGAAGAGATTCTGGATCGTGAATTGCTTGAAAAATGCCGCGAATCGATCGGCAATCAGACGCCCGTTGAGTTGGAATTGCCCGTCCGAAATACACAGCGGACCATTGGCACAATGTTGAGCGGGGAAATCGCCAAACGCTATGGCAACCAGGGACTTCCCGAAGACACCATTCGACTCAAATTCAAGGGATCAGCCGGACAGAGTTTTGGCGCTTTTCTCGCTCGCGGGGTGACGCTGGTGCTGGAGGGCGATGCCAACGACTATGTCGGGAAAGGACTCTCCGGAGGGAAACTGATTGTGTATCCGCCTAAGGAGTCAACGTTTGTCCCTGAAGAAAATATTCTGATTGGGAATACTGTGTTGTATGGAGCAACCGGTGGAGAAGCCTATTTCCACGGAGTAGCCGGTGAACGCTTCGCGGTGCGCAACAGTGGTGTGTCGGCTGTGGTTGAAGGCACCGGGGACCATGGGTGTGAGTACATGACCGGTGGACGAGTGGTTGTTCTGGGAAAAACCGGGCGGAATTTTGCCGCTGGCATGAGCGGGGGCATTGCCTACGTGTTGGATGAAGAAGGTTCCTTTGAATCGCGCTGCAATAAGAGCATGGTGGATCTGGAACCAGTGATTGAATCCCATGACATCGACACCATTCAGTTGCTTGTGGAAAACCATTTCCGTTATACCGGAAGTCGATCTGCTGAAAGAGTCCTCCAGCACGGTAAGAAATTGTTCCAGAAGTTTGTGAAGGTCATGCCTATCGATTATCGCCGCGTTCTGGTGCAAATGGAGCAGGAGCGGCGAAAAACAGCCTTAACTGCGCAGCCGGAAGCAATCGCTAAGTCTTAAAGAGAGCCGCGATCGCAGGAGAACGATGCATCCTAAGGGATAGGAATCCAAGATAGACGATTGAAAAAAAGTAAGGTTTTCTCTATCTTGTTTCCTTGAACTTTCACGGATCGCTTGCGAAGGCGGTTTTTTTTGTTTTAGGGTGAGAAATGGGCAAAGTCACAGGTTTTTTAGAAATCCAGCGCCAAGCTGCGGCACGCCGTCCAGTCGAAGAGCGGACTAAAGATTACCGTCAAGTCTACTGTGATCCTGCGGATGAGTTAGTGCAGGCTCAAGGCGCCCGTTGCATGGATTGCGGCATCCCGTTTTGCCACACCGGTTGTCCTCTCGGAAACATCATCCCGGACTGGAACGATCTCGTTTATCAAAATCGTTGGCGGGAAGCCATCGAAGTTTTACATAAAACTAATAATTTTCCGGAATTTACCGGTTGGGTTTGCCCTGCGCCCTGCGAGACGGCCTGCGTCCTGGGAATCAACGACGATCCCGTGACGATCAAACTCATTGAGCTCAGTGTCATCACCCATGCTTTCCGGGAAGGTTGGATAAAGCCTCAACCCCCCAAAGTCAGAACAGGGAAGAAGGTTGCGGTGATCGGATCCGGTCCCGCAGGATTGGCTTGCGCAGCTCAACTCAACAAAGCGGGACATACGGTCACTGTTTTCGAGCGGGCTGATAGGATCGGTGGATTGCTGACTTACGGTATTCCGGATTTCAAGCTCGAGAAGTCGCTGGTTCAGCGTCGCCTGGATTTGATGGCGAAGGAAGGGATACACTTCAAACCCAACGCCAATGTGGGAATCAATGTGCCGGTTGAGGAATTGCGCCAGAACTTTGACGTGCTGGTTCTTTGCGGTGGATCGACTCAAGCCCGTGACTTGCCTGTTCCCGGCCGCGAGCTGGACGGAATTCATTTTGCGATGGAATTCCTGCCGCAACAAAACAAGCGTGTGGCGGGTGACATCTTGAATGGCAAAGAGATTACGGCGAATGGGAAGGATGTTGTGATCCTGGGAGGCGGCGACACCGGATCAGATTGTCACGGGACGGCAATCCGTCAAGGCGCCCACTCTGTCCGATCTTGGGAATTGTTACCCAAACCACCGGTCGGCCGGACCTCCTCGATGCCTTGGCCCTACTGGCCCATGATTCTTCGCACTTCAACTTCCCACGAAGAAGGTGGAGAGCGCGACTGGAGTGTCAGTACAAAATATTTCTCGGGATCTCAGGGAAAAGTGGAAAAACTTCATGCTGTCCGCATCGAGTTTGGCGCTGTCGATGCCACGGGAAGACGTCCGATGAATGAGGTTCCGGGCTCCGAATTCGAGGTCAAAGCCGACCTGGTACTTCTAGCCCTTGGCTTTCTTGGGCCTGAACAAAACGGGATGATTCAGCAACTCGGACTCAAGCTGGATGCGCGTGGCAATGTAGCGGCAGATAAGGATTATATGACGAGTGTTCCCGGAATCTTCTCAGCTGGGGATATGCGGCGCGGCCAATCCCTGGTCGTGTGGGCCATCACTGAAGGCCGGCAGTGTGCCCGTGGAGTGGACAAATTCCTAATGGGTTCGAGTGAATTGCCTTAAGTCGTTCTTCTCTCCTTAACAAATCTCCGAACAACCAACAAAGTAATGGAAGGGAGAAACTCTGCGAGGTGAAAACCTGCAGATTCAGGTGGAACACCCGCTGAGCCTGTCTGCTGCAGGCAGATCGCCCGTTCACTGAGCGTGCACAGGGGACAACGGTCTCACGCACATTCTCCCATGGCGAAACTCACAAATTTTCGGAATCCCAGTTTAGTCACTCTCTTCGCTTGCCCTACAATGTCGATCCTCCAAGAGGCAAACAAACTCTCAAAAAATGCGTGCGTTTGTTCATTGGCATCGATAGGAGATGACGAATCTGATCGCGCAAGGCCAATTCACTCTCTTTTCTGAATGCGTCCAGCCGTTTACTTCTCTTTGTTCGATTTCCTTTTTTCACGTAAAACCTTCTCAAGGATTTCCAAAACCGCATTGTCTTTGGGTGTCCTAATGCTTTCTTGCTCCTGATATTGTCATTAAGATCCGCCACCAAAAGTGCGTACTTCCCAAAGCTAACTTGAGTTGCCCGCAACCTCAGACTCGCAAACGAACTGATTCCATGGATGGTGGGCATGAAATCTAGCTGCAATCCCTTCTCGTCAACCATGAACCGGTAGAGATCAGAAGCCGGATAGAAAGGTTTCATTAATTGGCCGTGAAGGCAAGCAGCCAACAGTTTCAGTTTCTTTAAATTGAGCGGAGTTTTGCGGAACATAAAATCAAAGTCGAGAGTCGCCACAGGAGCTCCCTGCAACGTTGCTGCTGCATTTCCGATCAAGATGGCCTCCAGGTGACATTCTTGGAGTGCTGCAGCAATTTGATGTAAAACGGGTTCAGCATTCATGAACTTCCCGCGCCCCTATTTTCAAAGTACCCCCAATGAACTCCGATCTTTGTAAGTAAAGCGTTGTGAATGGAAATAGACTTGACTCAATGTTCCCCAATGATTAGCATGAAATCGGTCACCCTGTCAGGGTGCCTTCAAGAATAAAGGGAAGTGGGTGCAAATCCCACACGATCGCGTCACTGTAATCGGCGAGTCGCTTTCTACGATGACGGAACCGCCGTCTGCCACTCTTCTTTGGAGAAGGGGAAGGCATTAGAAGCGATGTTGACCCGTAAGTCAGGAAACCTGCCCTGGCAGTTCCATCTAAACCTTCGCGTCAAAGGGTGAAGAGGTTTCCTCAGCTTCTCTTCCGATTTGCCCGCCTGACGCCACTTGGAAAATTCCAGGAGGCTCTATGTATCCAGTTCAAGAAAAAGCTCAAGAGGTAGTCTGTCCTGCACGTTCACGGATCAATTTCTGGGGGGCCATTTCCCTCCAAGTCTTCGGGTGGGTCTTCCTCTTTTCTTGTAGCCCCGCGTATGCCCAAGCAATTTCAGGAAGGATCCTTGATCCACAAGGGGCAGGCGTTCCCAACGCGCGCGTCGGTCTCTATGGACGAGACTCCAACAGCCGCGCTTCCACACTCTCGGATGCCGAAGGGAAATACCTTTTTGATCGTGTCCCGTCCGGAGAATACATCATCGAGGCTGAAGCTCATGGGTTTAGTCGTATCACTTCGCCACCCGTCCGAGTCGAAAGGCCTGGAGTCAAGGATTACAACATCACCTTATCTCTGGCACAAGTGAGCCAAGAAGTCGTCGTGACCGCAGCGGGTACCGCTCAGTCTATTGATGAACTTTCAAAGACAGTCACTGTCATGGATTACCAAGAGGTATTGCAAAGAGATGAGTACTCGATCTCCGAGGCTTTGCGGACAGTTCCTGGCGTTCGATTTCAGCAATTAGGTGGGCCTGGAGCGCTAAGTTCACTGAAAATCCGCGGGCTGCGCAACCAAGATACATCTGTTTTGATCGATGGGCAGCGGTTCAGGGATGCGGCTGCGCCGCAAGGCGATGCATCGGGCTTCTTGAGTGACCTCCTCTTCACGGATACCAACCGAGTCGAAGTTCTGCGTGGCTCGGGGTCCTCCTTTTACGGGACCAATGCAATCGGCGGAGTCGTCAACATCATTACGGACCAAGGGGGGGGCAGAACTCATGGCAGTGTTTTAGCGGAAGGAGGATCAATGGGATTCTTCCGTGCCGTGGGCCAGTTAGCTGGAGGTATTCATAGCGATCGGGCGACGTACAGTGTGGGAGCGGAGAA
The DNA here is from genome assembly GCA_963810905.1 of uncultured Acidimicrobiia bacterium. GTDB lineage: Bacteria > Acidobacteriota > Terriglobia > Versatilivoradales > Versatilivoraceae > CAWBAT01. The sequence goes on from CAWEPG010000006.1 coordinate 546,442, forward strand.
TTTGAGTGTCAGCGAGGGAGTTGACGGATACGACGCCATGCGCAATACCAGCGGTCAGGGCAAGATCCTTTTTCATCTTTCCCCCGCCAACACACTTTCGGCACGCTTTTATGCCGTCGACGGATTTCAGCAAATCAACACCACTCCTTTTGCAGCCGGTGACGTACCCCCGTCTGGGATCGTCATTGCCAAGCCTTTGCAACTTGGCTCACTGAACCAGTTTGAAAACGGCGTGCCGATAGGGGAAATCAGCTTTAATGGCGGGAACTTTATGCCTTCGGCCAATGACCCGGACTTCCGCCGAACGGCCAAGTTCCTATCCAGTTTAGTGACGTTTGCATCCCATCCCCGCGATAGCTGGGACTATTCATTAAGCTATCAAGGCCTTATTACGGACCGCTCCTTTTTCGATGGCCCGAGGGGTGTCTTGTTTCAGCCGTTGACGAATACGCAATCGGACTACGATGGGCGCCTCCAGATTTTTTCTGCGCAAACCAACTTTCGACTAGGTTCATTTAATCTTGTGAATGCTGGCTACGAATTTGAGAATGAACGGTATCTGAACCGAAACCTGACGGGAAATCCTGCCGAAGATTCATCGGTTGATGCCACACAGCGAAGTAACACCGTGTACGTCCAAGATCTGCTCCGGTTTTGGGGAGACAAACTCCAAGTGATGGCAGGTTTTCGCTATCAGGGATTTTCTCTACTCGATCCAAAGCTATCGCCTTTCACCGATTCACCATATCAAGGCGTCCCTTATATGGCTCCTCCCAGCGCATTCACAGGGGACGGGTCCGTGGCTTACCTCTTTCGGAGCACCGGCACCAAGCTACGGGCTCATGTCGGGAATGGTTATCGAGCCCCTTCTCTCTACGAAAGGTTTGGAACGTATTACAGCAGTTTTGGATATTCTGCATATGGAGATCCCCGACTGCAGCCGGATCGATCGATCGCTTGTGATGGAGGCATTGACCAGACCTTCTGGAACAGCCGGGTTCGCGCCTCGGCAACTTATTTCTATACGCGACTCCAGCAAGTGATTATCTTTGATTTCTCTGGAGCCATCGAGCCGGGGACAGACCCCTACGGCCGATATGGAGGTTATCGAAACAATGGAGGAGGATTAGCCCGGGGAGTTGAATTTAGTGTGACCTTGGCCCCTACTCGTTCCCTGGATGTGATGGCCAGTTACACTTATACGAACTCGGATGAGAACCAGCCCATCGTCCCCGGCGTCCTCAAGTCTTTCGTCATTCCGGACAATATGTGGAGTGTTGTGTTGACGCAACATATTGGGCAACGCTTCTTCATTAATTTCAATTATGCGGCTTCCAGTAATTACCTGGCCCCATTGCTGGATTACAGTACCTTCACGAACCGGGCCTATCAGTTTGGCGGATATCAACGAGCAGATATTGGTGCCAGTTACGAGTTTCCACTGCATGATCGTGAGCATGTCCGTTTGTATGTTAAATTGGGGAATGTCTTTAACCAGGACTATTACGAAGCGGGGTATCGTACGCCTCGTTTGAATGCCGTCGGTGGGTTACAGTTTAATTTTTAGGATGGATTCTAAAACCGGAAAATTCGTACTGGTCTGTCTCCTGTTTCTTGCCGGGTTGCTGCTGTTTCAGTATCTACGCCACTATCAGCCCCACCCAGCGAACCTCGGGCAGTCCCAGAAAATTGTTTCAATGTCCCCCAGCCTCACCGAGATCCTCTTTGAGCTGGGAATGGGAAAAAACCTGGTTGGCGTCACAAATTATTGTGTCTATCCTCCAGAGACGGCCCGGATTGAAAAGATTGGAGATTTTGTAAATCCCAATTTTGAAAGGATTCTTGACCTAAGACCGGATCTCATTTTTGCGGAAAAATGGTCCTCCAGCCGAATCGTTTCTCGTTTGAGAAATGCTGGAGTCACCGTTGTGGAGATTCAATCGCCACGATCGATTGATGAAATTTACGAATCAATTCTTGCAGTCGGCCAAGCCGTCTCCCAAGAGAGAAAAGCCCGTGAAATCACAGGAGACATGCGTTTGCGGATCCAGAAAATTCAAGCGCAAGCCGAGTCCATGGCGAGACGGCCCTCTCTCTATGTGGAGATCGATGTGCCGAGTTGGACAGTTGGTGGCACGAGCTACACAAGTGAGGCCATTTCCTTGTGCGGCGCGCGCAATATTTTCGGGGATGTTCAAAAGCCAGCGCTTCAGGCCTCCGTTGAAGCTATTTTCCAGCGTGATCCAGACATCATTCTTTCATTTGATGCGAAAGCCTCTGACTTCACGCGAAGGCCAGGGTGGAATCAATTGAAAGCGGTGCGAGAAGATAAGATCATCGATGATATCGGACGCAATCTCTTGTCCCACGGGAATCATCGTCTGGTTATCGGCATGGAACAACTACAGGCCAGATTACTCAAAATGCAATGACGGAGGCCCTTCCTGCCCAAAGCCATATGACGAAATCTTTCTCACCACAGAAGAAATTGTGGCTCCTGGGCCTCGCCACCGTAGTGGTTTTGTTTTTTGCCCTTTTCCTTGGACCTACAGGCATTCCGGACCGGGGAATTTTGCTGGGCGTTCGGTTGCCTCGCGTTCTGCTCGGTTTGCTGGTGGGGTGCGGGTTGGCATGCTCTGGAGCAGTCTTTCAAGGCGTGCTACGCAATCCTCTAGCTGATCCGTTTATTCTCGGCACTTCTAGTGCGGCCACCTTTGGCGTGATGCTGGCTAATTTGCTGGGGTGGAAGGAGTATTATCTTCTCTACTTCATGGCATTGGGTTGTGCTCTGCTTTCCATTGCTTTTGTCTATCAAATTGCCATGTCTAACGGAAGAACTTCGGTTCAAACGGTGGTTCTGAGCGGGGTGGTCGTCAGTTTGTTTTTAAACGCAGTGGTCTTCATCTTCTTCTCTTTATTTTACCGGGAATCGTTTACGATTCTTTTTTACTTGCTGGGGACACTGAGTAACGTCGATATCCGGTTGGTAGCGATTTCGGGAGTCATTATTGCTGCGAGTTTTTTGGTCTGCTGGTTTTTTGCAAGAGATCTGAATGTATTGACTCAAGGGGAGGAGGTGGCTTTCCATCTCGGAATGGAAGTGGAGACCGTCCAAAGAATTTTTTTTGTGGCGGCCTCTTCTATGACGGCAGCTTGTGTGGCAGCGGCGGGAATGATCGGTTTTGTAGGGTTGGTCATTCCCCACATGATGCGGCTGATTGTAGGCCCGGATCATCGCCTCCTGATTCCAGCTTCAGCATTGGGAGGGGCAATTATTTTGGTTTTAACCGATGCCGCAGCCCGAACTCTCGTACCTCCCATGGAGATCCCTGTGGGCGCTTTGACGGCTTTGTTTGGCGCCCCTTATTTCTTGTACCTTCTCAAAAAGAGAAAGACGGCAGGGGAGTTTTGAAAATGAACCCCGCAATCTCAATCGACCGAGTCAGCTTCTCTTATAATTCCCGGCCCATTCTTCAAGACATTAATTTGCAAATTCACAAACAGTCGGTGCTAGGGTTAATCGGGCCCAATGGATCGGGCAAAACGACACTACTCAGGTTGGTGAGCCGGATATTACAGCCTCAACAGGGTCAAATCCTGATTGATGGTCTACCCCTCCAGCACTTGCGCGCCGCCGAAATCGCCCGGAAAATGGCCGTCATCTCTTCTGAACAGTCGTTTGAATTTCCTTTTTCTGTCACCGACATTGTTGCCATGGGGCGTTTCCCTCATCTCGGCCGTCTGCAGAAGCTGTCAGAAAAGGATCGCGAAATCATTGAGTATTCTATGAAGATGACGGTGATCGATCACCTGAAAGACCGGCCGATTTCCAAACTTTCGAGCGGTGAAAGACAGCGAGTCCTGATTGCACGGGCTGTAGCCCAACAGCCTGCCATCCTCTTGCTGGACGAGCCGAACTCCCATTTGGATATCAATCACCAGTTGGCTGTCTTCCACCTGTTGCATCAACTGAACCAAGAGAGGCAACTCACGATCGTCGTAGTTTTGCATGACTTAACAGCGGCTGCCGCCTTTTGCCATTCTATTGTGCTCTTACATGAAAGACGGGTGGCCAAAGTGGGCAGACCTGAAGAAGTGATCACAGCAGAACTGATTCGTCAAACCTACGGGGCTGAAGTCGATGTCCATCCCAGTCCGCTCGGAGGTTTCCCTCAAGTGAGTTTTCTACCTCTTCGCCATGGTAGCTGACGGGAGGCTCGAACCAATTGTTGCCATGGTTCATTGGCTCGTTCTCCTTCCTAAATGGCCAATGCGCATTGAGGAATGGAAAATGACCAATAAGGAATAAAACTGATGACTGGAGTCAAGAGCGATTCTGAAGACATGACCTTGTCCCAATCCTCATTTCTTCCCAAGCGTGACGGGCACACCCACACCGAGTTCTGTCCACATGGGTCTCGTGAATCCACGGAACTCTTCATTCACCGGGCCATAGAGTTGGGATTCGAAACTTATAGCCTCACCGAACATCCACCCTTGCCCGCCCATTTCCATGACCCAGCACCGGACAAAAGTTGCGGAATGGTTACTGAGGATCTTGAGCCGTATCTCAGTCATGCAAAAAAATTGAGTGATCGTTTTTCCAGTCAGATTGTTTTGAAAGTTGGGCTGGAGGTAGATTTTATCCCTGGATTTGAAGAGGCAACCCGACAACTGTTGCAGCAAGTCGGTTCCGAGTTAACGGATTCGGTGCTTTCTGTTCATTTTCTTCCAGGCAAGGGTGGATGGAGATGTGTCGATTATTCAGCAGAAGATTTCAAGGACGGTTTGTTAGATTTTTACGGAAGTATTGAAGCGGTTCACGAGGCATATTGGTTAGCGGTTCAACAGGCCATTGAGACGGATTTAGGTCCATTCAAACCGCGCCGTATCGGCCATCTCAGCCTGGTGCATAAGTTCCAAAAGAAATTTCCACTCCCAAATCCCAAACGATTCCAACCCAAAGTGTGCGAAATTCTGGATCAGATCCAAGCCCGAGAAATGGAACTCGATCTCAATGCAGCTGGATTGTTTAAACCGGACTGTCAGGAAATCTATCCTCCTGCTTGGATTCTGCAACAGGCGATCCAGAGAAAGATTCCTCTTATATACGGCTCAGATGCCCATAGCGTCCAAGGAGTAGGACAAGGATTTGAAGAGGCTGAGAACCTTGTGAAGTCCCTGATGTCCAATCCCACTCATTCCTGATTCTCTGTCCGGCACTGGGTACATGGGCAGATCTCCCGCAAATAGTTATAGGAATAGATTCCGGTGGCATGCCCATCATTCCAGGTAAACTGAATGGCGTAATGACCGACGGGGGTTGCTCCGTTCAGCTGGATAGGGCCTTTGCCATAAATCGGGAAAGCATCGGATGTTGTTTTTACGACAGGCGGCGCATCACGGCAGCTTGCACAAGGACAATGCTCGCGCAGATAGGCATAGGAATAAGTAGCTTGATGGCCGTCGTTCCAAGAGATCTGCAGACCGTCGGGAGTGAAGAGCTTAATTTTAGTCGGAGTTGAATCCATAGGCCGTTGTTTGCGCTGAAACGGTATCCCAGACCTCTCTAAGCCTCAATAATTGGAACCGCAGGAGCATTAAAATTGGCAATGCTAACCTGAGCAGCGGTTGCGCAGGCGACGTCGCGAAATGACCGACTGATGGTTGTCTCTTCCCCTACTCCCGTTAGGGGTTGACCCTTATCGCTGCGTTTCCGAATGGTCGGGTCCAACGGAATCTCTCCCAGGAACGGATAGCCCATTGTTTCGCTGGCGGCTCGAGCTCCCCCGTATCCGAAAATTTCTTCCCGTTGTCCACAGTGCGGGCAAATGAAATAGCTCATATTCTCCACAATCCCGAGAATAGGAGCTTTGAGTCTTTTGAACATCGCAATGGCTTTGGAAGCTACCTCCAGAGCCAGATCTTGAGGCGTTGAGACGATCACCGCACCTGTCAGTGGAATGGTCTGGCACAAGCTTAATTGAATATCACCAGTGCCCGGAGGAAGGTCAATGACCAGATAATCAAGGTCTCCCCACTCGACTTCCCCCAGAAATTGCTGAACCATTTTGTGGAGCATGGGCCCTCTCCAAATGACCGCTTCGTCCTTTGGAAGGAAGTACCCCATTGAGATCATCTTCACTCCCTGGGAAATGGGAGGAATAATGCGATTCCCGAAAACCTGAGGCGGATCGGTGGCCCCCATTAAGATAGGAATACTGGGACCATAGACATCGGCGTCCATCAAACCAACCTCTGCCCCAAAGCTTTTCAGTGCGACAGCCAGATTCGCTGCTACCGTCGATTTGCCCACGCCTCCTTTTCCACTCGCAACGGCAATGGTGTTCTTGACACCCGGGATGAGAGTACTAGCGTGCGGGGTCATTCGCGAACTTACGGAAAATCCCATCGAGATTTCAACACTCTCCACTCCGGCCAGGCCCGCGACCGCTTTTTGGGATTCTGCTTGGAGTTGATCTCGTACCGGACAAGCCGGAGTCGTCAGTTCAATTCTGAACGAAACTTTACCACCGTCTATTTTCAAATCCTTGATGAACCCCAACGATACAATGTCCTTCTTGAGGTCCGGGTCATAAACCCCTCGCAAGGCATTGAGCACCGAGGTTTCATCGACTACATGGTCTTTGCTAAAAATTCCCATTCGCTTGCCTTTCAATAATGATTTGAATAGTTCTTATCGTTCCCGGCAACTGAACTTCTCCTGGGCCGGAAAGTTATACTATAGTAACGTGCGAATGAATACTTTTCTAAGTTTTGTTCCGCAATTCGAAAGTGAGAGCGCTACATTAGACAATCTTGTTGGACATGAAAGCCTAAGAATCCTATTCTGAAGCGGGACGCCCCGCGAGGACAGCCCATTGGCTATGGACCCGACGTGGCAAGGAAGCTTCAATTCCTGAGCTCTATGCTAGCCATGATCGGCTCCACATGGGCGGATGAAAGGAAACAAACGGATGATCAAAGGAAAAAAACTGGCTGTTTTAGGCGCGGGGAAGATGGGAGAGACCCTGCTGGCAGGGATGCTGGATAGTGCTATTTTCTCTCGGGAGAAGATCATCGTGACCGCTAAACATGCGGAACGCCTGGAAGTCCTGCGCGAAAAGTATCGAATCCAAACAACTAACAATAACCGGAAGGCGGTTAAAGGAGCAGATCTTGTCCTGCTCGCTGTAAAGCCCCAGGCCGTTCGTGAATTGCTCGAAGAAATTCGGGGAGAGTTGACGCGCGAGCAACTGGTTGTTTCCGTGGTTGCTTCGGTAACAACCTCCTTTATTGAAAGAAACCTCAACGCCCCCATTCCAGTGGTTCGCGCGATGCCAAACACTCCGTGCTTGGTGCGGTGCGGGATGACGGCATTATGCAAGGGGATCTATGCAGAGGACCAGCACCTGAAGGAAGCCCAAAGAATGTTTGATGCCGTCGGACGTACCCTGCTCCTTGACGAGAAATATATGGATGCGGTTACCGGGCTGAGCGCCAGTGGCCCCGCCTTCATGTACGTCATCATCGAGTCACTTGCCGAAGCCGGGGTAAAAGTAGGATTGCCTCGAGCTGTTGCAACTGAATTGGCAGCCCAAATGACACTGGGTTCAGCCAAGATGGTCTTGGACACCAAAGAACATCCGGCCTTGTTAAAGGATAATGTGACGACGCCCGCTGGTTGCACGATTGACGGAATTCTTGAATTGGAGGAAGGCAAGCTGCGGGTGACTCTGATCAAGGCAGTCGTCAAAGCCACCCAGCGTGCGGCGGAGCTGCTGGAAAATTAGTTGTTGGATGCTTCACGGGGCGGACCCTCTGGTCGGATTCAGGTTCTGTCAAGCGTCTCGAAGCCAGAGGGTTAGGAGTCTTGAGAAACGAAGGGGTTGGCGCGAAGACCAATCCCAGCCGCTTGTTTTGTTTTTTCGAACGGGAAATTTTAAAGTGGAGCGCCTCCGGCGATCGCCGGGATGATGGAGATCTCATCTTTCTCAGTGATCGGTGTTTGCAGGCTTTCAAGAAATCGGATGTCTTCTTCGTTTACGAATATATTCACAAAGCGGCGTAGTTTGCCGTCTCCCTCACAGAGACGGTCCTTGATTCCCGGATAATTCCTGTCCATATCTTCGATCAACTGCTGCACAGAAGAGCCACTGGCCGCAACGATTTCTGCACCCTTAGTCAGGGCCCTGAGTTGAACAGGAATTCGGACTTGAATCGGCATGTATCCTCCTAATCTATTAAGATCCAACGGGCTGGCTGAAACTCTTGCTCAAATCCTTGTCACTATTTCTTCCTGGGCTACGGACTTCAGCCATCCTTGAGCCAGGAGCAATTCTGCGTTCAAAATCGCAGCCCCGGCGGCGCCCCGAATTGTGTTATGTCCCAGGAGATCGAATTTGTAATCGAGCACACTGCATTCCCGCACGCGGCCCACAATCGTGGCCATCCCCCTCTCCAAATCCCGGTCTAATCTAGGTTGAGGGCGATCGACACCTTCCAGGTACACCACGGGCCGTTGAGGAGCGCTCGGAAGTTTCAGTGCTTGCGGAATCGACCTGAAATTCGTCATTGCTCTGATGAGCTCCTCTTTGTTCGGGCGGTGACGTAGTGCGACAGAAACGGCTTCCAGATGTCCATCCAGGACATGAACCCGATGGCAATGGGCGCTCACCTTAAAATCGGCGAAGGTGATTTTACCGTCCGAGAGCGTTCCAAGAATTTTCCGGGGTTCGATCTCCACCTTCTCCTCTTCATCCGCAATATAGGGAATGACATTATCAAGCAGATCCATACTTGCCACGCCTGGATAACCGGCGCCTGAGAGCGCCTGCATCGTTACAACGGTGACACACTCCAGACCGAACTCATGATGGAGCGGCGCCAGGGCAAGAATCATGGCCATCGTTGTGCAATTCGGATTGGTCACAATATAGCCACCCGTCTCAAATTTGTGATTTTTCTTTTGAATCGGGATGAGGTCTAAATGTTCCGCATTGATCTCGGGGACAAGCAAGGGAACATCTTCGTCCATTCGATGGTTCTTCGAATTACTGAGGACCGGGTAACCGGCCTTGGCGAATGCCGTCTCGACTTCACCGGCAATCGAAGACGGCAAACTGGAGAGAACCAGTTCGCAATCCAGATTCGGAATACATTCTTTTACGTTGAATTGGCGAATGTATTCGGGCATTTGTCCTGAAATCTTCCACTGACAAACCTCTGCATAACGCTTCCCTTGAGAACGGTCTGAAGCGGCGATATCACCCACTTCGAACCAGGGATGGTTTTCAAGAAGCTGAATAAACCGTTGCCCAACGGTTCCCGTCGCGCCGAGGATCCCGACTTTGACTTTGCGATTCATGCATTCTCACCTTTTTAGGACCTAAACCAGGATCCCGAGACTCGTCTCGCTTTCTTCAAGCTCCGATATATTTGGAAAAGACGGTTCGTGCCACCTCGGTATCCTTAGTCCCACGAACAATGCTGCGCCCATCAGCAAACACCGCGATCTCATAACGTTCAACATTAAAACGCAGAATAAATTGGTTGTAATGAACCGGCCCTATCGGCTCGAGCCTTCGGGCCAGTTCTCGGAAATCGACGGTAGTTCCTTCGAGGCTACTGATCTGCACGGAGTCACGACCACATAGTGTGGTGGCCAACGAACCCACTTTGCCTTGAAGGAATTCGAACCTCCCATCATTGCAACACGGGCAGGTGCCCAAATCTTTGGCCGTCGACACGTCCAGTTGCTTCCAAACCCCTTCCCAGACGTTGATTGAAAGCAACTTGCGGCTGACTCGATGCAAGTTGCCGGTCAAGATTTTCAAAGTCTCGGCAACCTGGATGGATGCAATGATGTTCACAATCGGCGCCAGAACACCGGCTGTATCGCAGGTCGGGGACATGCCTGGGGGGGAGATTGCTCAAACACACAGCGTAGGCAGGAACTCCGGCCAGGAACAATGGTCATGGTGAGACCTTCAGATCCAACGGCGGCCCCATAGACCCAAGGGATTCGTTTCCTGACAGACACATCGTTAATCAGAAAGCGGGTTTCGAAATTGTCGGTCGCGTCGAGGATGCAATCCATCCCGTCGACCAACTGTTCGATATTCTTAAAATTGACATCAGCCACCAAGGGCTCAATGGCAGTTTGGGAATTGATCTGGGCCAGCCTCTTTTGCGCGGCGACAGCCTTAGGCAAACCATTTTTCGCGTCTTCTTCACAAAAAAGAGTCTGACGTTGCAAGTTGGTTTCCTCGACAAAATCACGGTCGACGATTCGAATCGTCCCGACCCCGGCGCGACAAAGAGATTCGGCCTGAACGGTTCCGAGTGCCCCACAACCGATGATTACCACCTTGCTCTCCAACAAGCGCTGCTGCCCTGCCTTGCCAATTTCAGAGAATAAGATTTGACGGGAGTATCGGGACGATGAGTCTAGCATGATGGATCGATCTTTCGGTGGATAGGAATGAAAAAGCTCATTGCAGATTAGATAACTGCACCTGCCGTCTAACGACTAGGGAATGGTTGTTGCTTTAGAAACAGTTTTTTCAAATTCGCTTAGCTTAGCACTGATGGCCTCTGGACGGACGAGGCGATTCTGAATGGCTTCCTGCGTTTTTAGGCCATTTCCGGTGATGGCGATCACCGTGACGTCATCTTTCCGGATGCGGCCTTGTTCTACTAGCTTCTGGGTGACCCCAACGGTCACTCCCCCGGCTGTTTCCGTAAAAATTCCCTCGTCCTCAGCCAGCATCTGGATTCCTTGGATGATCTCGTCGTCGGATACGTCCTCTCCCCAACCCCCGGTCTCATTAATCGTTTTGATCGCGTAGAACCCATCGGCCGGGTTTCCAATGGCGATGGATTTTGCGATGGTCTGAGGTTTTACCGGCTTTATAAAATCACGCCCTGCTTTAACGGCTGTAGTAATCGGAGAACAGCCTGTAGCCTGAGCTCCAAATATCCGACTAGGGTTTCCGGAAACCAAACCCAGCGTTTCAAACTCTTTAAAGGCTTTATAGATTTTCGTGATCAAAGATCCCCCCGCCATCGGGACGACCACACAATCTGGAATTCTCCAATTCAGTTGCTCAGCGATTTCGTATCCGAAGCTCTTGGAGCCTTCCGCGTAAAACGGCCGGAGGTTGATATTGACGAAGCCCCAGTGGTACTTTCCGGCAATTTCACTACAGAGCCGGTTCACCTCATCATAATTCCCATTCACTCCAATGACATTTGTTTTGTATATCATCGTGCCCAGGACTTTTCCCATTTCCAGATCAGAAGGGATAAATATGTAGCTGCGCAGTCCCACGCTGGCAGCATTGGATGCCACGGAATTGGCCAAATTGCCAGTAGAAGCACAACCCACGGTGTCAAAGCCGAACTCCAATGCTTTTGTAAGAGCCACAGAGACTACCCGGTCCTTAAATGAGAGTGTCGGGTAGCAGACACTATCATTCTTGATATACAGCTCGCGAATTCCCAACCGTTTGCCCAGGTTCACAGCCCGCACGAGTGGCGTAAACCCTACTTGTTTCCCAACCGTGGCTTCTCGGTCGATTGGCAGGACTTCCCGGTAGCGCCACATATTGGGCTCACGGCTTTGGATGAGTTCTCGTGAAAACCGGCCTTGAAGAGCTGCATAATCATAGACGACCTCTAGAGGACCAAAGCAGAATTCACAAACAGAAAGTGGGGCCTTCGGGTAATGCCTCCCGCACTCCCGACACCGAAGGCCAGTGACACAAGATGTCATGTTCAATCCCTCAATTTTCGTTTTAAGAACCGGTTGGAATCCCGCCATGATTTTCTCCCCTACCAAAAAAAAACCTCTTCGATAAGAAGAGGGGGCAATCAACTCATTCTTATCTTCCAGAAACATTACTTCTGCAGGAGTTGGCACCTTCCCTTGCGGGAGGTTGCCGTGGTGTCAAAGGGCCAGTCCCTCAACCACTCTGGATAAGAACATCCGATTCAATTGTAAACACTTAATTATAAACTCTGTGCGAGGATTGTCAAGGGGTTTAAGCCAAAAGGGAGTGTGGTTTAACCCTCCAATTTTGGTTAGAACCTTAGGGATGGGCAACCGCCCGCACGTTTACCGCGCTGGCCACATAGTCCGGTGCGTTGAAATAGCCTGGACCCGCACATTCTGGGACTCCTCTCTTGCGATAAAATTTTACCAAGTCGGAGAACAAGAGGCTGGCTTTTCGGGCATCAATTGGCGCAATCGCTGCAATGACCCACCCCGAAGCGGTTCCCCAGTAGGCTCCATTCTGATAGGTGTCTTTCTTGACGTCCGTCAGTAGCTTTTGCCAATACTGCCCCTTGGGCAATTGCCGGATCTGCCCGTGCCAGGTGTAGCGGTCAAGGTCGGCTAGCAGGGTTTGGCGAATACGCTCTGAGTAGGGAGAGGGGAAGCCTAAATACAAGCTATAAGCATTCCCCCAAATATCAATTTGCCGGCAATCGATCGAGGCTGCAAGGTAGAGGCCAGCATTTGCGTCGAATAATGAATCCAGATTTCTTTCGATGAGTTTGGCCCGGTACCGGTAGTCAGCGCTTTTTTCCAATCTGCCTGCCTTTTCGTGCAAGCGGGAGATCAAGCCGCAAGCTTCCCAGTAGAGCAAAGAAGAAAACAAAAGATCGCCGCTCTTGGCCACCGTGCTGGTAAATCCATACGGAGATTGGGGGTGGCCTGGAGGAATATGAACCAGACCTTCCGGGCTGCGACGTGTGAAATTCATAGCCTTGTCCAGCTGGGGATACACCTGGCTGAAGAACATTGGGTCGCCGGAGAGGCGGATATAGTCGGCTACGAGTTTGACCATAAATTGGGAGTTATCGGTCGGCACATCCCCTAGAGGGGCCTCCGGCGCCCCTGCACTGTAAACCACATGCCCATTGCCTTGGACACGGTCCGGGATACAACCGTCTTCCCGCTGTCTTTTGAGCAAATAGAGAATCCCTTGACGGATCTGGAAATGTGGGATCAAGTCCCCAGCATTTTCAACCATGTAACTGAAATCGCGCGTCCAGAGGGCTTTATGATTTCCATGGCCATCAGGAGTGTACAGGATGGTTCCATCGTCAGCCGTGATTCTGCAGGCGCGGAGTTCACGGATGCATTCCTGATTCAACCAAATGATATCTTCGCTTCGGAACAGTTTCCCTTCAGGCAAACCCTTCTTCGCCGTGACCTCGGCGACATAGAGGGCCAGCCCGATGGCGATTGTCAATCCAATCCATTGGTATTTCGCAATCGCTCTCTGCACGCTGCTTCCCTTCGACGACGACCTTGCAAATCCTTGAATCCTCTAAAAGATTGGTTCCACGCCTTAACCTTACTAACCCCTTTATGAAAACATTGTTCTGAATTTTTGGGTTAATTTCAGAGGGAGTATAGCGAATTTCGGCGTTTCGCGCCTTACGAAGAACATAAGTCTTTCTTTGATTCTTTATCCCTTAGCCTTGGCACTGCGGCTGAGCAGCCCAGAATCGCCTGTTGACTCAGCTGCTTTTGGTGATGTATTTTCGCTCTCTTGCCAGACAGAAGCGGTAGATGATTCGATGAGTTTGCACAATAGCACTTTGCATTAAGGATAAAGTTGTCCCTCGTTAAAGACGAGAATAAAGGTTGTCTGATTCATAGAGGGGTTGAATTACTTTTTATGGAGAATTTTTCGTCATTCCGTTTCCTTCATCGCTGTGTTATGCGTCGGGTCACTCCGACCGTTGCTTTTCTTTTGCTTTTGACTGGCTCATCGACGGTTACAGAACGGATCGAAGCATCAGCATTTGCAGCCGTGACCACTTCGTCCTCAACTACTTCCGTCAAAAAGAAGAAAACCAGCCATCGTCGTGTCGCAAGACATAGCCGGTTGAAAGTAGGCCGTCCACTCAAACCCATGCCTCCTTTAAGTGAAGCACCCTTTGCTACCGAAGTAGCTTTGTTGCCAGTCATTGAAGAGGCTAAATCCAAGTTGGAAAAGGAAACGGTTCGGTATTTTCCCGCAGTGAAAAAGGAAGAGTACCGGCGAGAAATCAAGCTGGCGCTAGCCAATTTGAAAACAGGAGAAATTCAAATTGTTTCAGCTGAAGAAAAGGCCGGTAAGCTGAACCTCTTGGATTCCACCGTCAAAGTCCAAGTTGATTGGTGGAACGGGTTCAACTCTTCGATCTCAGTTCTAGATCCTCCTGACACAGCTGTTGTAGCGCTCCTTTATGGTTTGGAGCCAAAGCGACAGCGGTTCCTGGAACAGGATGCCATTATTTATACACCCTATTCCAGCGCACTCCTCCAGACCGAGCTTGTTGAAGCTGGAGTGACATACTTGATGGAAAAAATTGTACAGGCTCGAAAGGAGCTGTCTCAGGTACGCTCGAGAGCCTTTCCAGAAATGAGTTTGGCCGATACTTCTGGCTTGACTGACAAAGATTATTTCAATTTGATTCTGACCGAACAAATGGATCCGGGAAGTTTTCGTACTATTGCTGCCAATTCTTGGGAATTCAACGAAGAACAAGAAAGCCAATTCATGCGGCTAGCTGAACGCATCCTGGTAATTGTCGGAGCAAACCAGGAAGATGCCTATCGCTTCACCGGGAATTATGCCAGTGCCCGCGGTCTGACTCAATTCACTCCCATGGGAATGAAAGTTGTTTGGAGCCAGTATCCAGAAGCCAATATCCCCCGCAATTTCTTGGAGGCCACAGGAGACCATCTGAATGCGATCAAGGCGGAAATCTGCCTGCTGGACCACGATTTGGCAGAATTGTCCAAGAGCCTCCCGTCTCTGATTGGCTCCGGCAAGGAAATCTATGCGGCCGGAGCGGCATATAATGGAGGGCCTAAAAGAGTCCGCTACGGGTTAGAAAATTTCGGGCTGGATTGGTTCTATCCGTTGTCCAGGCTCGAAGAGCTGGAGAGCAAGGACCTCCCCGACTCGCCAGGAACGGAAAGAATTCCAATGGCTGAAGAAATACCGGTCCCACGAAACGTTCGTCTACCTGAATAAACTCCACGCAATCCAGCAGTCTCATGAGAAACTCTGCGCCAAGAAAGAACCATTGGTTCCTCAAACACCAGATTCACTAAAATAATGACGGATTAATCCCGCAGGAAAACCCAGTCTGGGTAACAACCGCGGAATCACACACTAGAGCGAAAACTTGTCTCTGACGAGATTAGTTTCTTTCTTGTTCTCTTACATGGCAGGAGAAGGAAATGGGTTGAAGTGACCGTGCAAAGCGATCGCTATCATTCCTGCTCAAATAATTTTGAACGATTGATTCGTTCCCCTTTGTGGATGACCAGGGATATTCGCTCGGTTGCACCAATATCTTGAAGTGGGTTGCCATCCACTAAAAGAAGATCCGCATCATAACCCTTTGCTATCAAGCCAATATGCTGGTCGGCACGAAGTAAATGGGCAGCGCTGAATGTGGCAGCTTTTAGGGCTACGGCTGGGGGAATTCCGCATTCAACCCAGAGCTGTAATTCACGGTGGATGGCAGGCCCATGGAATAACAAGAAGTGGCCACTGTCTGTTCCCGTAACCAATGGCACCCCAGCCCGAAAAGCACGGAGAAGGTTTTCTTTCCCTAGAGCCAGGCCTCCTGGCCCCAATGCAGGGAGGCTGGTCAAAAACGTTTTCATTTCTCCCGACCGCAAGGCATTCCGCGTACTGATTAGGAGCTTGGCAGGGACAACTTGCTGTACGAGGGAACGGTCCAGGAGCTCTTCAGCCTCAGCAGGAGCCTTGGATAATGCTTCTGCAACACTCAAGGTCGGATCATAGTTAACTCCCCTTTTCGCCATTTCCCTGAAGAGCTCTTCTGCGACGACATCCTGGAAAGACCCATGTTCAATCGCGGCGGGTCCTGTTTTGAGGGCATCGGCGACATCCTTGCTATTCCCCGTATGGATAACAAGAGGCAGATTTTGAATGCGGGCTTCCTGAGCAATAGCTTCAAGGATTGACACATCCATACGGTTCAACGGATGTGCCGTTGTACCGGACTCTAAAATTCCTTTAATCCCGTCAACTCCAGAGGCTTTGAGTTCTCGCACCTGCTGTCGAGCCTCATCGCCGGTCTTGGGCAGTCGAACCCATTGTTGCAGTGCCACGGCCTTCAAGGTAGCAGGGAAGCTCTCGAAAAATTCTGTGCCGTGTCCCCCATCGATCGTAAAAGCTGGCCCGCAAGTCATGAAAGAACTGCCGAGGCGCTCTCCCTCATTCACCTTTCCCCGCAGCTTCAAGGACTCATCCAGCGGGTCGGCAACACTCTTTACGGTGGTCACCCCACAGTAGAGATAAGCGGCCAATGCCCTCGACATTGCTTTCTGAATATCAAAACCCTGAGAAAATTCAGAGAGACCGGCTGTTGCTGCCAGGTGGACGTGAACATCAATCAAACCTGGCAACAAGGTCTTCCCGGATCCTTCAATCACGAGGGCTTTATAAGGAATTGGGTCTAGCACCGGTGCGTCAAAAACCTCTGCAATGATCCCATCTTTTACAAGCACGGCTCCGGTTTCGATAACCTGTCCATTTCCAATGAAGATCCGGGGACCTTGAAAAAGTAAAGTTCCACTTCTTTCAAGGTCTCGCTGAAGAATCTGTGCCTTTCGCAAATGATCGCGGCTGTAAGTTTGGTAGCTGCCCAAGATAAGAAAAGGAGCAAGAACGGCCAACACCCAGCCCATCGCCGCACGGCTGATCTTTTCATCTTTCTCCCAGCGAAACAGTTTGACCGAAATGAAGGTTCCAAGAAGTGCCGTGCCGATCAGAGCCAGCACGGCGGACCCGTTGGCAAAGAAAGATTCATTGCGAAAAAAAATTCCCTGGAATCCGGTGACCAGATAGGAAGTCGGCAGGAACTGGCTGACGACTTGCGCCCATTGCGGCAGCATCGTAACCGGGAATGTTGCCCCACTGAGAAAGAGCATGGGCATGTAGAGCAGCTGAATTAAGATTTGGCTTCCTTGCATCGAGTTGGCCACAGATGCCAGAATGAGTCCGATCGCGCGGAAAGCAAAAACTCCCAATGTGATCAAGCAAAACAAAGAATAGATTCTACCTGGGAAGGGCATCCCGTAAATGAAATGGGAGAGACAGACCAGTAAGATGACAATCGGCATGTAAATCACCCATCCCGAGGTCAGTGAAGCCACGAGTATAGGGGTGGGCGAGATCGGAGTGACTTTGAATCTTCTCAGGATATTCAATTCGCGCTCCTGAACAGCGCGGACACCGGCGCCAAACAACCCGTTCCCCAAAATTCCCATAACCAGGACCATTGAGAGCACAAAAGAAATAGTGCCGCCACGTTCGGCTTTCAGCAGCCCGGCAAAAATAAAGAAAAAGATCAGCGGAAAAAGATAGTTGAAAAAGATGACCGCTTTGTCACGAAAGGCTAGCTTCAGGTCAACTTTGATGAGAGCCAGATAAGGTTTCATTCGCGCAGGTTTTTCCCGGTGAGTTCGATAAAAATGTCTTCCAGGGAAGGGTGCTTCAAATGTACGTCGGCCAGTTCGATTCCCAGATGGTCCACCCACTTCACGATTTCCACCAAAGTACGGGCAGGTTGAGTGGAGTGAACCAAAAGACTCTTTCGAGAGGAGCCGATGTGAACTGTAGACGCTCCATTCCAACAGGGAAGGGCGAGTTCGGGCGGAATGGGTTCTTCACACTGAATTTCGATGACCGAGTGTCCTACCGTTCGAGCTTGGATTTCCCGAGGCGTGCCCGTCACGATGATTTTGCCCTCATCGATAATGGCTACCCGGTCACATAACTTTTCTGCCTCTTCAATATAATGAGTGGTTAAAAGAATCGTCCTTCTTTCTCGCCGCAGGTTTTGAATGAGATCATGAATCTCCAGCCGGGCCTGAGGATCGAGGCCTGCCGAAGGTTCATCTAAGAAGAGGACTTGAGGGTCGTTGAGAAGGGCTAAAGCAAGAGCCAGCCGCTGTTTCTGACCCCCTGAAAGCTGGGAGTAAAATGTATTTCGCTTTTCCCAGAGCGTGAGGCGTTTCAAGAGTTGCTCCGCCTGGATCGTCTGCGTATAGAAGTTGGCAAAGAGCTCCAAGGCTTCATACACCTTTAATTTTCCCGAAAAATTGGTGAATTGGAGGCAGACGCCAATTCGGTCCTTTAGTTGTTTGCTCTGAGATCCTGGGTCGAATCCTAACACCCAAACCTGGCCGCTAGATCGGGGTCGAAGGCCTTCTAGAATCTCAACAGTAGTGGTTTTTCCTGCTCCATTGGGTCCAAGTAATCCAAACACCTCTCCCGCAGGGATTTCGAAATCAATTCCTTTGACCGCCTGGAAGTCACGATAATTCTTGGTTAAGCCCTGTACTTTGATGACGGGCTCGGGGTTCGTCGCAAGTGGATTTTCTAGTGCGGGTTGCATAGGGTCTATGAGGTGCTCGAGTTCACAACTTGAATCAAATCAGTGAACCGGTGGATCAAGAAATCCGGCTCCAGGCCCAGTAACGTGTCGCTTGCCAGTCCGTAAGTGACCCCGCAGGTTGCGACCCTGGCATTTTGCCCGGTCGTGATGTCAATTCTGGAATCCCCAACCATCAGCGCCCGCGCTTTGGAGATGCCGGTATCCCTCAAGATCTGTTCGATTCCCATGGGATGGGGTTTCTTTTGTTCAAAACTGTCGCCTCCATAGACTTGCACAAATCGATCCCGAACCTTGAGTCCTTCCAGAATTGTCATGCTGGGCTCAATTGGCTTATTCGACAAAATGGCTAACTGCAAATGAGAGAGGTCACTCAAAGTGCTGGCCACACTCGGGTACAAGACCGTGTGATCCAGGAGATGCTGTTTGTAATGTTCCATGAAGATCCGCAGAGCGGCTTTGACGTCTTCCTCTTGCAGTCCTTCTCCCAGCGCCCGTCGAATCAGCAAGGCAGCCCCATCACCGATGTAGGTAAAGATAAGTTCGTGAGGCAATGGCGACATCCCCATTTGTAAACGGGTGTAATTGACGCTATTCGCCAGGTCAATTCTGGAATCGATTAGAGTTCCATCGAGGTCAAAGATGATGAGATCAAAATGCTGTTTCAGATGGCCTCTCTCTTGCAAATCTGAACAGTACACAAAAAGTCGCAAGTCATTATAGGAGTTCTTCCAAAATTGAGAAGAGAATTCCCGGTGTTGCTATGTTATCCTTCTTCGGTTTTCAGGGTATTAATTTAAACCGCAAAGCGAGAGTCTGGTTGTATGTTCAAGACATTGGAATGGACCGATGAAGGCGTGGTGATGATTGACCAACGCAAATTACCTGGAGAAGAAGTGTATCCAATTTTCAAGAGCTACCAGGAAGTTGCGCAAGCCATCAAAGACATGGTTGTGCGGGGTGCTCCGGCCATCGGAGTGGCTGCTGCCATGGGAATAGCGTTGGGTGCTCAGAGTATTCAATCGAATGAGCCTGAGGGTTTTGAAAAAGAATTTGATTCCATCTGCAAAGTCCTGTCTGAAACCCGTCCGACGGCTGTAAACCTATTCTGGGCCATTCATCGGATGAAAAAGATTTGCAAAGACCATCTTCAGGATGGCGACCTTTCCAGGCTTAAGATTCTCTTGCGAGACGAGGCCGTTCGCATGCATCGGGAAGACATCGCCTTGAATCGAAGAATGGGATTATACGGAGCCACCTTGCTCAATACAGACAGCCGGGTGCTCACCCACTGCAATGCAGGAGCCCTCGCTACCGCTGGATTTGGAACGGCGCTGGGAGTGATCCGAGCTGCCGTAGAACAAGGGAAACATATTCATGTCTACTCGGATGAGACCCGCCCTTTCCTGCAAGGCGCCCGTTTGACTGCATGGGAACTTCAGAAAGACCACATTCCTGTGACCTTGATTACGGATAACATGGCCGGTCACTTCATGAAGAATGGGAATATTGATTGCGTGATCGTAGGGGCCGACCGCATTGCGGGGAATGGCGACGTTGCCAACAAGATTGGAACTTATTCGGTAGCGGTTTTGGCCAAAGAAAACGGGATCCCTTTCTACGTGGCCGCACCGGTTTCGACTCTAGACCTTTCGCTGGCCTCAGGAGAACAGATCCCCATTGAACAACGATCCAGCCATGAAGTTACCCACATTGGCTCGACGCCTATTGCGCCGGAAGGTGTCGAAGTGGCTAATCCTGCTTTTGATGTTACTCCCCATCGGTATGTCACAGCCATCATTACTGAAAACGGAATCGCTCGACCTCCCTTTGTCGAGAGCTTGCGGAAGCTTGCAGAAATAACTCGAGAAGATCTATAACACAGCTGGTGCCGCTCTGCTTCATCCCGGCCGCCTTTTTGCCCTTTCTTATGGGGAAGGCGTTGGGCCGTCGGAATACACAGGCGAGAATCGCAGCGACTTGATTTCCCATGGTTTCATATGGAATTTTATTGTCTCCCCTTCGCCAATAATCCCTACCGTATCCTCGAGAAGATTCGTTTCGACGGCGCGCACATTGAGAGGCAGCTGCAAGGTAACATCTCCCTCTCGACCTTCACATTCGAAGAATCGAGCGATGGGATCGGTGTCATAAAAGCCTTCCATTTGTTTCAAAGCTGACAATACGACGTGGTCACTGTCCAGCTTGATAAAGGAGTGTACTTCCGGTAACCCTCCCTTTTTAGTAGCCCAAATCTCCATCGGGCTGTGGTGAATGGGTTCCTGAAGGGCCAAGAGGGGCGAATTAAAAGCCAGGGCCTGGAATTCTACTTTCCCTTCCCTCCAGCCACCCTTGTGAGGATAAATTGAGTAGCCGAACTGGTGTAGCCCCTCATCGGCGCGGGGATCCGGCCCCCAAGGCCCACGGATTGCCGTGATGCGGATGGTGTTCTCTTTGGCATCAAAACCATGACGACTGTTATTGATGATGGCGACACCATAGTCAGAGTCAGAAAGATCGACCCATTTCCCCATAACCATTTCTTTGCCGTCTTGTTCCCGCTCAATCACGCCATAAGGAATCTCTGCTGCGACCCTGCTAGTTGAAACAGCCACTGGGAAAACTGCTTTGAGCAACGTGCTTCTCTCGTACCAACTCAATCCCATTTCAACGTCAACCCGCGGGACACCAGCGATGAGGGAAAAATCCTGGGTGAACTTAGAGTCGCGGAATTTACGGACAACACGAACAGTTACCCGCGCCGGACCAGACTCGAAAACCTCCACCTGAGTAGCCTTGTCAACATTCCATTGTTTTCCCGTAAGTCCGAGATCCCATGCCGGACCGGCATATTCAACTGCCGACTTCCTTGCTTGCTCGGCGGTATCTTCGAGTGCAAGAAGCGAATGCCCCTCATCACGCAAGGCTTCACGGTTATTCTTCTTGTCGAAGAGACGTGCAATGTTTCCGGTACTTGCATCAAATTCCACTTTCAAGAATTCATTTTCGAGATAGGGCCGTGGTTTGATCCCAACTTTCAGCGAGGTTGAAGAGGTCGAGGGTTGTCCGGTTTCTGGGACAATACGATAAAGTTTCAATCCCAGCTGCGGAACTGCTTCAGCAACAAAAAGGAGTGTTGCCCGCTCTCGATCACCGTCGGATTTGGCAGACTTAAGAATCTGAATAGGCACATTCTCTGAACCATGAGTCGCGACCAGGCGAGCTGGTAATGTAGCGGCAGAAACCTCAACCGTCACTAAGTCTGTACGCTCCCATGATTGCGGATTGTAGACCACAACAGGAATTCCGTCTCCACGGGTATCAAGCTGAAGGCCGATGCTCTCCAATGAATATCGCAAGGCGCGATGACCTCTTTCAAAAACCTCTTGATATTGTTTCTCCGCATCCTTGTATATGGGACCGATGCCGGACCCCGGCAGTAAATCATGGGTCTGGTTCAGCAGCGTTAGTTTCCAGGCCTCCGAAATGTCCCGGCTTGGGTAGTAGTCCCGGTAACGTCCTGCGACCGCAATCACCGACATCTTCTCCGCGGCAAATAGAAGCTGTTCTGCCCGTCGGTTATTTTGTTTCATTTCAACTTGAGTGGAATAGCAGCCGTCAAATACCGGGTTATGCTCACCATCCCAGATGGGGAAATCCCTTTTTGCTGCTATAAGAAAATCGAAATAGTCAGTGACATTGCTCGCTTTGAGCCGTGCGTCAAGAGGAGAGTTCTGGAGTTTTGCAATGTTGGCAAGATCGGTAGGGTTTGGACCACCACCGTGATCACCTTGACCGAACAAAACGAGCATGTCTTTGACACCTGCTTTCTGGGCATCCTTCATCATCGCGACAGTAAATTGTTCATGATTTACAGGTTGAGTGTACCAACCCGGAGGGTTGTAACCTAGAACCTGGGTCCCATCAAGGCCTTTCCACCAGAAAATAGGCGGGCGCTTATCATTGTGGGGTCTGCCGAACAGATAGAAATCGATTCCTGCCTTTTTGGCAATTTGAGGCATGGAATAGGGATGACCAAAAACATCCGGCTGCCATGCGACCCGCACATAATGGCCAAATTTCTCCTTGGTATACTTCTGGCCATAGAGGAATTGCCTAACTAGGGATTCGCCGTCAGGCATGTTTTCTTCCATCTGGGTCCAAGAGGAGCTTACCGGAATCCAATTGCGGGTCTTCACTCGATGTTGGATGCTCTTGAATATATCCGGGTAATAGCGTTCCATCATGTCGTAGACAATGGCTTGATCTTGAGCAAAGGTGAATTCTGGATGCGTGTCCATCAACTCAAGCTGATTCCGAAAGGTGTTGTACATGATGTCGAAAATAGACTCCTCCCAACGCCAGAGCCAAGCCATGTCAATGTGGGCATAGCCTACAACGTGTGAGGTGTACGCTTTCTCGGGAGACTGGGCCGGCGTTTGAGCATGAACTTCAGATCCCATGAATAGAGAGCAGAGCAAGATGGGGAATAAGCACCTTTTCATGGCGACTCCTTTCCGGTATCTAGAGGCAGGATTTGAGGAAGGGAAACCTTCTTGGTACTTGGATAGCCTTGCAAGCCAGGGAGAATCGCCTACTTTGTCTATTCTGGTTTGCGGGCCTCTCTCATAGCAGATCCCTCGAATTCCTCTATCCTTTTCCTAATCTCTTCCGGGATCGGCTTTGACTTTTTGGCCTTGTGGTCATAGAAGGCCTGTACCGTCTTTCCTTCGGCAACAAGACGTCCCGTCACAATCTCGGTTATCAGATAATCGAGAACAAAACTTGAATTCCGTATTTCCGGAATTCGCACGGCAACCCTCAGAATGTCTCCTAGTTGAGCTTGGGATCGGTAATCGCACTCTGAACGTACAACCAGAAAAAGGATATTGAGATAGGGATTTTCGCCGAACACTTTCTTCCAGTAATGCATGCGCGCTACTTCGAAATACGTCAAGTAAACGGCATTATTCACATGACCTAAGGCGTCAAGATCACGAAATCGAACTTCGAGGTCAATTGAAAATTTGTAAAGGTTCATAGTCTATAAATTAAATGCCAATTTTTGATTGCCGAATGGGTCGCCATCGGTAAAAAGCACACAGTCGAGTAAATGCCAAATTCAATGCCCAAAATCGCTCATGAGAACGATGCCTATTTTTGCCACAAGCAATCGGCGCTCGGCAATCGAAAATCGGCAATCCTACTTCAATTTTTCCCCCTCTTGATGGCCTGGATACGAGGCCATACCGCCGACCATGTTGTAAAGCGTCTTGAACCCCTTGGAACCAAGGAAGTTACAGGCCTGCAGGCTTCTCATCCCGTGCTCGCAAACCACAAGAGTCTGTTTGTCGGGATCCAATTCTTGATACCGGACTGCCAATTGGGGGAGCGGTATCAATATTGCGGAGGGAATACGATGTTCCCGGTATTCATATTCAAACCTCACGTCGAGAATCTGAAGATCCCCGCGATCTACTTTGAAAACAGCATCATTGGGGGAGATATCCTGGAACGTGTCCAGCCTGAGTTCTTCTTTTCGGAAGTGAGTGGGAGGGATGTATTCAGGGGCCGGCGGATTCTCCGCCTGTTTTCGCCCAAAAATTTTATCGAAAATGCCCATTTGTTTAACTCCTTCATTGAGTGACCTTCGCTATCTACAGTGACCCGTGATTTATTTGCTCCGTTACGCCGTAATCTATCATCAATCCACTAAGAAACTGAGTCCTGATTCTCAGGAGTCAGCTTCGTCTGAGATGAAAGGTAGTGTGGCGACTGTAGCTTCCAACGATGCACCCGAATGCTCAATCCGGAGAACCGTTCCGGCTTCTAACACATCGCGGCGCAGATACCCAAGGGCAATTGGATGTTGGAGCGCGATTGACAACACACTGGTCGTAACCCATCCCATCTCCTGTTCCTCTTTGAAAACTTTATCCCCTTTTGCGGCAACAATGTCTCCAGCGATAATCAGCCCCGCGAGCTTCCTTTGGACCTGGCCCCGGTAGGTAATTCTTGCCACAGATTCCTGCCCAATATAACATCCCTTAGTCAGACTGATGGCGTTCTTCTCCAATCCTGCCTCGAGCGGAAGTGTTTTCTCATCCATATCGAATTCATACCAAGGAATGCCTGCCTCTACCCGTCGGATGTTCAGTGCATTAAATCCTACTGGAGAAAGGGCCACTCCCCTTTCCGCTTCATTCAGCTTTTTCCATAAATCGATCAACCGATTAGTTGGAACGATCAAGTCGTATCTGTCATCGAGTACGCAGTCCACATGGCAGACCCGAACTGTGATTCCCAAAACGTCCTGTTCCTGGTGATCGAATGGTTGGTCGAACGGTCGAATACTGGGGGAAAGTTCTTCCAACAGGCGAAAAGGTTGTCTTCCTTGGAGAGCAAGAATCGAAAGGTCCTGCGACCGATCGATCAATTTAGGGCGGCCACCAATAATGTACTTGCCCAGAGCAAGAGGCATTTTGCTCCTCAAACTTGGTTCGACCGTGATCAACAGGGAATCTTCAAGACAATAAACCCGCATATCGCCGATAAGACGTCCCTGGGGAGTCAGAAACCCAGCGTAGCAGCCATTCCCCGGCTGTAGCTGTTTGATGTCGTTGGTCAGCATGCCATGCAAAAATCGTGTTCGGTCATCACCTCTAACTTCAATCACACCGGATTGAGAGCAATCCAACAAACCAACAGCGTGTCGAAGGGCCTCGTATTCCTTATTCAACGAACTAAAGATCTCGGCAATCTCCCATCCAAAAAGATTGGTGAAGCGTGCGCCAGAACCTTTCTGGCATTCGTAGAGAGGTGAATGTTGCAACATGAACGGACTTCTTTCTATCGGGGGAAAAGGGTCATTAGCCCCCCCTAGTTGCCTTTTAGCTTGAGACTGAGAGGAACTCTATAAACAGTATTAAACCATGGTTTCATTGCGTCTGGGCGGAGGGTGGAAAAAACACTGGATACGGTGATAAGCGGAGTCACAGCTATTAAACTGACCGATCTAAGAATCCAGAATCGCCTTGAGCAGTTCATTGACAAGCTGCGGATTAGCCTGCCCCTTCGTTGCTTTCATGACCTGGCCGACAAAAAAACCGAAAGTCGCTGTTTTCCCGCTTCGGTATTGCTCGTACGTCTTTTGGTTTGAAGCAATCACTTCGCGGATGATGGTTTCGATTTCTCCCTTATCCGTAATCTGCTTCAACCCTTTCTCCGCGATGACTTGTTGCGGAGTTTTCTTTTCACGGAACATGGCTTCGAAGACGTCCTTGGCCATTTTCCCAGAGATTTCACCACTTTCGACAAGTTGAATCAATTGAGCCATAGCTTCGGGCTGGACAGGAGAGGCCTCAATCCCCAAATTAAACTCTTTGAGATCTCTGAGTAAATCTCCCATGATCCAGTTCGAGGCCGCTTTCGGGCTTCGGCAGAGAGTGACGGTTTCTTCGAAAAAATCGGCCAGGTTTTGACTCGCAATCAATACACTGGCATCGTACTCTGGGATTCCATACTGAATCACAAAGCGATTCTTCTTGGCTTCCGGGAGTTCTGGCATGGATGCTTGAATTTCTTTTTGCCAAGCTTCGCTGACAATAAGAGGTGGAAGATCGGGCTCCGGGAAATAGCGATAGTCGTGGGCTTCTTCTTTGTTCCGCATGGACACGGTCCGCTGATCGGCCGTATTCCAAAGCCGGGTTTCCTGAACGATCTTCCCGCCCTCTTCTAAGGTCTGGATTTGGCGGTCGATCTCAAATTCCAATGCCTTCTGCAAGAAACGAAAGCTGTTCAAATTCTTAAGTTCGGTCTTTGTGCCCAGCTTCTTTTCTCCTACCGGCCGCACGGAAATATTGGCATCACAGCGCAAACTCCCTTCTTCCATATTTCCATCACAGACACCTAAATATTCCAGGATGATCTTTAGGCGGCTTAAATACTCATAGGCTTCGGCGGGGGAATGAATATCTGGGTCACTAACGATTTCAATCAAAGGAGTCCCGCTTCGGTTAAGATCGATGTAGCTGTGGTGATCAGAGTCGGCAAATCCGTCATGGATGGATTTGCCGGCATCCTCTTCCAAATGAACTCGTTTGATTCCAACTCGGAGGGGGGTTCCATTCCCATGAATCAGAATCTGCCCATTCTCTGCCAAAGGCCGATCAAATTGGGAGATCTGATAACCCTTAGGAAGATCGGGATAGAAATAGTTCTTGCGGGCAAAAATAGAATCCGTATTAATTTTACATTCAAGAGCCAAAGCGGCCTTCACCGCCATGACAATCGCTGCTCTATTCAAAACGGGCAGAGCGCCGGGATAGCCTAGACAAACCGGACAGGTGTTGGTATTCGGCGGCGCCCCAAACTCCGTTGAGCACGAACAAAAGATCTTCGTCTTGGTGAGGAGTTGGGCGTGTACTTCCAATCCAATGACGGGTTCAAAAGCCATAAGTTACAAAAATACAAAATGAGAGGGTTGAAAATTCTTTGAGTTTTAAGTTTCGTGTTTAGAGTTGAAGACTTTGAAGATGCGCTGCCATTTTCTTGGCGAACTCAAATGACTGGATACCGTCTAACGCAGCCATCCAGGTTGAGCTCCTGCTTTGCGTGCTTCCTCCTCCAAGGCACTCTTTTGCAGCAGAAGTTTGTCCTTTTCCTGTTGGAGAGGCTTCATCTGGTCGCCGAAATCCGCTAGAATTACCGGAGTGTACGGATTAAAACCGATCTTAATGCCGTCTGACTTTCCGCTTTTCATTTTTTCGCTAAGATCGGCCATAGCTTTATCAATCTGTTCTATTTTCGTCCGGATTTCGCCAGCACGTCGACGCCAATAGACCTCCGCCCTAGGATCAGAGGCTTGAGGGATAATTAAGTCCTTCTTTGTGGGAGCCGACGTCACCCTAAGAGAGCTGGAAGAAACTTGCCCGTTGTTTTGGAGTGAGTGAGAATCCGATGGAGTTCCAGCGATATCCTCATTCGTTAATTTACGACTGACTTTCTTGGGATTTGAATTAGAAGTTCCCTGATTGGCTTCTTCGGTTGCTGGCACGTCGATCTGTGTCACTGGGATAGCATGAAACTGACCTTGCAAATCAGTAAACCGATAATGTCCTTCCATACACACAGGCTTCGCAGCTGCTTCGAACTTGGTCCCATCCTTTAAGAAAATCATGGGAACACTCCAAGCAGGAGTGGTGCCCAGCACGCAAAGGCTAAGAGGCAAAAGGACATTGATCAGAACTCGTACAGGTGAACCAATTTTCAAATAGCAACGCATAAAGGCACCGCCAGGGAGTTTAATGTACTGAAAAGGATAACTCAATTGCTTTTTCGGTCCACCTTCCCAAGTAGATTAGTACAGCAGTTCGTAATTACCTTGACGTATCTTAGGATAGGCGCCACGTGGGGTTGGGGTTTTGAGAAAGCTCCCGGCTAACAAAAATGCTGCCTGGGTCATCGCCCCGGCGTTAACGTCACAGTATTTATGAAAGAAGTACCTAACCCTCAGTTTAGCAAAATTGTAGCTCGTTCCAATGTCCGTGGGCTTTACTAATCAGAAGTGTTTGTTTAGCATCCAAGAAGCCTCGCGAGGGGTAAAGCGCGACTTTGAGAAAAATATGAACCAGAGGGGCAGAAGCTTAGACCTGCTCCTTGAATAGTCCTCGTCCCCAGTCGGACAACCCGTCAATGAAGATTCTTGAGCAATTTTTGAAAGCGATCCGCTCCTTTCAAATGCTTAGTAAAGGTGACTGCGTGGTTGTGGCAGTTTCAGGTGGGCCCGATTCTGTTGCCCTCCTCCAATTACTGAGATCGATTCAACAGGACTATCGGTTAGCGCTAGTTGTTGCCCACTTTAACCATCGGTTGCGCGGAGAGGCCTCCGATGCGGATGAACAATTTGTCCGACAGCTGGCCCAAGACTGCGAATTAGCTTGCTGCGTCGATGAAATTTCGCCAAATGATCTTCAACGTTTCCGTCATGAAAATCTCGAAGCAGGGATTCGGCAGAAACGCTACGAGTTTCTGCGACGATGTGCGGCGATCCACTCGGCTCAGAAAATCGCCATCGGGCACACGATGAACGATCAGGCGGAAACCGTTTTGATGCGCCTCATCCGAGGTGGTGGGAGCTTGGGACTTTCTTCAATTTCCCCAGCTCGCCCAGATGGGGTTATTCGTCCGCTTCTCTTCATTCGCAGGGAGGAAATCTTGAATTTCCTTCGCGAAAACAACTGGGGATGGAGAGAAGACTCGTCGAATCAAGATCTGCGATTCTTCCGAAATAAGGTACGGAATGAGCTCATTCCATCACTGTCGCGGTATAACCCTAAAATCGTCGAGCAACTCAGTCGAACGGCAGAGATCTTGCGTGAAGACCAGAGTGCCTTGGATGATTGGTCACGCGAAACCTTCTCCCACTTCGTGTCGCGTCAAGGGGAAAGGTCGGTGCTCGAGGTTGAAAATTTGAAACAACTCCCCAAAGGGTTGCAAAAGGGCGTGTTACGTCTCCTTTTGCTAGGGGACCGGGAAGAGAAGGGGAACTCCAAAATGCCGGACTTTCAAGATTATAGTTCTCTATGCTCACTATTGGAGGATGGGAAAAGCGGAAGGGTTTTGTATCTAAAAGGGATGCGAATCTGCAGGGAGTTCGGGAATTTAATCTTCGAGCCTCAGAACCTTCATCCGCCTGCTACCGAGTTCAATCTTTCTCTGTCAATTCCAGGAGAAATTGAGCTAGCATTTATTCATTCGATCTACCGCTCCTCGTTTCCTCCGATTGTTCCTTCAGAGAATGTATTGAATCGATGGGAGTTATACCTGTTAAAAGAAGAAATAAGAGCAGGCCTACAAATCCGAAACTGGAAACCTGGAGACCGCTATTTCCCTCGTGGAGCATCTTCCCCCAAGAAACTAAAAGAGCTTTTTTCGCAAGAAAAAATCTCAAGGGAGCTGCGGTCCTCTTGGCCGATTTTTACTTTAGAAAAGGAGATACTTTTTGCAAAGGGCTTTCCAATTTCAGTGGAAATGCTCGAACGGAAAAGAATCTAGACTTTACCACGCGGTGATCGTCGAGGAAATCCGTAAAGGAATTTAGCCAATGACTAGTCTTAATTTGTGCAAGCCCTCCTTTATATCGAAGTCTGTGACTTAGGGTTTGTCTGCTTGCCAAGAAGAGGGTCGTTACCTCCGCAATCGGGACTTTTCCTTTTGTTTCGATAGATTTGACTCGAAAAAGATCCTGGGAAGTGTTATGGTATGCATGGAAGGTTGTTTCCTTCGCGCTCGATAAAACTCTTAAGCGAAAATGAACTTTCTTAGGGGAGGATTTTTTTGAATTCCACAGCTAAAACAATCGTATTGTGGAGCGCCTTGTTGATCGCTGGAGTGCTCCTCTGGCAGATAGTGCAACGTACCCAGACCGGCGCCGATCAAGAGAAGAGCTTTTCTGAAATCATGAATAAGATCGACGAAGGAAATGTGCGCAGTGTCGAAATTATGGGGAGTGAAGTCAAAGGCCAGTTCAAAGACAACACAATCTTTCGGACGACGGTTCCGAGCTACCCCGATTTTATTAAGATTCTCAGAGAAAAAGGGGTTGCCATAAAAGTCAAGGAACCGACCCAGAGTCCCTGGCTGACGGCTCTCATCTCGTCGGCCCCCTTTATTCTAATCATCGGCTTTTGGATCTTTTTCATGCGTCAGATGCAAAGCGGCGGGAATAAAGCCCTTTCTTTTGGAAAGAGCCGCGCAAAGCTGCTTTCCTCTCAACAGAAGAAGGCCACTTTCAAGGATGTTGCCGGCGCTGAGGAAGCCAAGGAAGAGCTGCAAGAGATTATTGAGTTTTTAAAGGAACCTCAGAAATTTCAGAAGCTGGGTGGCAGAATTCCCAAAGGTGTCCTGCTCGTGGGACCGCCTGGAACGGGGAAAACACTTATGGCTCGTGCGATTGCCGGAGAAGCAGGGGTCCCGTTTTTTTCCATCAGTGGCTCCGATTTTGTGGAGATGTTTGTGGGAGTCGGTGCTTCGAGGGTTCGCGATCTGTTCGAACAGGGGAAAAAGAATGCCCCCTGCATCATTTTCATCGATGAAATTGACGCCGTCGGCCGTCATCGTGGAGCCGGTTTAGGGGGCGGGCACGATGAACGCGAACAGACCTTGAACCAGCTTTTGGTGGAGATGGATGGATTTGAGTCGAATGAAGGAGTCATTTTGATTGCCGCGACAAACCGCCCCGATGTGCTGGATCCAGCGCTTTTGAGGCCCGGCCGGTTCGATCGTCGTGTCATTGTGGCGCGTCCCGATGTGAAAGGGCGGGAAGGGATTTTGCGGGTTCATACCAAGAAGATCCCATTGGCCGAGGATGTCGACATTAGTGTGCTGGCCCGTGGCACTCCTGGTTTTTCAGGGGCTGATCTGGCCAACCTGGTCAATGAAGCTGCTTTGAATGCTGCTCGCTACAACCAGAGAAGTGTCAACATGGTAGATTTTGAAGGAGCCAAAGACAAGGTTCTCATGGGTGTTGAGCGGAAATCGCTGATTATTAGTGATGCGGAAAAAAGAAATACCGCCTACCACGAGGCGGGACATGCCTTGGTGGCGGCGATCCTCCCGCATGCAGACCCGCTCCATAAAGTCACGATAATTCCTCGAGGGATGGCATTGGGTGTGACGATGCAATTGCCCGCTGACGACAAGCATACTTATACCAAGGACTTTCTTGAAAGCCAGATAGCCATCATGATGGGCGGAAGATTGGCGGAAGAGCTCTTCTTGGGCCATATGACTACGGGTGCAGGGAATGACATCGAACAAGCGACCGAGTTAGCGCGTCGTATGGTATGTGATTATGGGATGTCGTCGCTTGGCCCTTTAACCTACGGGAAACGGGAAGAACAGATTTTTCTCGGGCGAGAAATTGCCCAGCACCGGGACTATAGCGAAGACACCGCAATTCGTATTGATCAGGAGATCCGGAGATTCGTGAATGAAGGGTATGAGAAAGCCAAGAAGATCTTGGAGGAAAACCGGGACACTCTGTGTCGTATCGCTGAAACCTTGCTGGAAAAAGAAGTTCTGGATGCCAATGAAGTTCACATGATCATCAATAACATACCCCTGGAAGAAAAGCCGAGTACGGTCAGCGCCTCTGAAAGCGGGACCCCGGAGGATACGAAGAAGCAGGTTGTTCAGTCCTTGCCTCCGTCTAGGCCATCATTGGTAGATAAGCAGCGGGAAAAGCCGGCGCCTGCATAATTCCTGGTGGTTGGTCGGAAAAGCCAGTGTTCTAGAGAAACTCAACTCTAACCCATCGAAGACCGCTCGTTTCTGCCGTCTGCAGGGTCCTTCCCATGCCGGGGGGCTCCCTCCTGGGCAATTCCATCTGCGTGGATTCGTGGACTCTTTACATGCCGGTCCGTGCCCATTTTGTAGTGAACCTTCCATCACGCAAGCTATTGTTGGGGAAGCGAACGCTCATTATGGGGATCTTGAATGTGACCCCCGATTCGTTTTACGACGGGAATCGTTACCTTAAATTATCCGACGCCGTCGCACGGGGGATGCAAATGGTGGAAGAGGGTGCAGACCTTATAGACGTTGGAGGCGAGTCGACCCGGCCACCGCATCGAGAAGTCCTGCCGACTGTGGAAGAAATCCGCAGGGTAGTTCCCGTAATTGAAGCCTTAAAGAAACGTGTCAAAGTCCCCCTCGCGATCGACACTTATAAAGCTCTCGTGGCGGAAGCCGCTGTAGCGGCAGGGGCTGAGATCATTAATGACATCGGAGGGTTCCGGCTGGATCCACAGCTCCCGACACTTGCAGCCCGGGAAAAAATAGGCATCATCTTGATGCACTCTCGAGGGACGGCAACCAGCCTGCATTCCCTGCCGCCACTCAAAAACATTGTTCGCGCTGTGACCGAAAGTCTAGAACGGTCAATAAAAAGGGCCATCCAGGCTGGGGTTCGGCGACAACAATTGATTGTGGATCCAGGTTTGGGTTTTGGAAAGCGGGCTGAAGAAAACTGGATTCTATTGAAGAACCTGGCGCGTTTTCAATTGTTCGGACTACCGCTACTTGTGGGCGCTTCGAGGAAGTCATTTATAGGGGAATTCCTCAAGGAACCCGTCGAAGGACGCTTGTTAGGAAGCCTGGCCTGTGCTGCAAGCGCGGTCCTATCTGGAGTCCATATCCTGCGAGTCCATGACGTAAAGGAAACGGTCCAGGTTGCAAAAGTTTGCGACAGGATGATGCAATCCTCTGAGATACACCAATGAACCCATTCGAGTTGCTGAGCATCGAAAAGTTGACGCCCTATGCCATTCTCGACATTCTCATCGTCAGCGTATTGATCTATCAACTGTTGATCTTGATTCGAGGAACCCGTGCGGTCCAGATGGCGCTTGGAGTGGGAGTTTTAGTTATCTTCTTTTATCTGACCCGCTGGCTTCGTCTGGAAACAGTTCAATGGATTCTGACCAACATGCTTCCCTATATTGGGTTTGGAATCGTCGTTCTCTTCTCGGCAGAAATTCGCCGTGCCCTGGCCAATATAGGGAAGAACCCTTTACTGCGCAGGTTATCTCAGAATTCATTCGTCGAGATCTACGACGACATTGTCCTAGCAGCGACCACCTTGGCATCGCAGCGAATCGGTGCCCTGATCGTTATCGAACGTGAAATCGGACTGAAAAACTATATTGATAGCGGCATTCAGGTGGATGCAGTTCTTTCTTACGACCTTTTGGCGGCGATCTTCGCCCCTGGAGCACCTTTGCACGACGGAGCCGTGATCATTCAGAAAGATCGAATAGCTGCCGCGGCCTGTTTCTTACCCTTGACCGTTAATCCGATTCTCAGCAAAGAACTGGGGACGCGGCACCGAGCCGCCATTGGAGTGACGGAGGAGTCTGACGCAGTCGTTGTGGTAATTTCGGAAGAGAGCGGGATTATCTCTCTGGTCAGGAGTGGCCAGATTGAGCGGACCTTGGACGGAGAGATGTTACGCGATCGACTGGAGAGTATTTTTGAAGGTCGGCCAGGGCTGAGAAAGTCGCCCCTGAAGACTAGCCTCGTGGAGGGCAAGTGACTCGTTATCTCAGCGTGCTCCGGGGCT
>CAWEPG010000006.1:585000-601349 GCA_963810905.1 uncultured Acidimicrobiia bacterium
TGACCGCGTGCCTTTTGCATAATGAGCCGGCTAGTTATTTTCAGTGGCAAGGTTAAGCGATAAGCGAGCCGAAGCGAAAGCGAGTCTGAATAGGGCGATTCAGTCGCAGGGAATAGACGCGAAGCGGGATGATCTACCCTTGGCCAGGGTGAAACACGGGTAACACCGTGTGGAGGCCCGAACCAGTGTTGGTTGAAAACAGCTTGGATGAGCTGAGGGTAGGGGTGAAAGGCTAATCAAATTCCGTGATAGCTCGTTCTCCCCGAAATAGCTTTAGGGCTAGCCTCAAGTGATTTGTTACGGTGGTAGAGAACTGAATGGACTAGGGGCCTTACCAGGTTACTGAATCCAATCAAACTCCGAATGCCGTAAACAACAGCTGGGAGTCAGACAGTGGGGGCTAAGCTTCATTGTCGAGAGGGAAACAGCCCAGATCGCCAGCTAAGGTCCCAAAATACAGGCTAAGTGGAAAAGGAAGTGGAGACGCACTGACAGCCAGGAGGTTGGCTTAGAAGCAGCCATCCTTTAAAGAAAGCGTAATAGCTCACTGGTCAAGCGGTTCTGTGCCGACAATTCAACGGGGCTTAAGCATGTCACCGAAGCTATGAACTTTATTCGCCGAGGCGGATAATTTGGTAGGGGAGCATTCTGTAGGGGTTGAAGTCTCACCGTAAGGAGAGGTGGACGTACAGAAGAGACTCTGCCGGCATAAGTAGCGATAAACCAGGTGAGAACCCTGGTCGCCGAAAGTCTAAGGTTTCCTGAGAAAGGTTAATCCGCTCAGGGTTAGTCGGTCCCTAAGTCGAGGCCGAAAGGCGTAGACGATGGGAAACAGGTCAATATTCCTGTACTGTTCATTGGACGTTATCACGATGGGGTGACGCAGGAGGATAGGCTGGACGGCTGATGGATGTGCCGTTTCAAGCTGGTAGGAGGTCCGGCAGGAAAATCCGTCGGGTCATTAACTCCGAAAAGCGAGTACGAGCCCGCAAGGGTAATCAAAGTGGCTGACTCCCACACTGCCAAGAAAAACCTCTAAGGAGTTCGATGCTAACCGTACCGCAAACCGACACAGGTAGACGAGGAGAATATCCAAAGGCGCTTGAGAGAACACTCGTTCAGGAACTCGGCAAATTGGCTCCGTAACTTCGGAAGAAGGAGTGCCCCGCTAGGGTTCATAGCCCGAGGGGGTCGCAGTGAAATGGCCCAAGCGACTGTTTAACAAAAACACAGGTCTCTGCAAAGTCGAAAACGACGTATAGGGGCTGACGCCTGCCCGGTGCCGGAAGGTTAAAAGGAGAGGTTAGCCGCAAGGCGAAGCTGTGAATTGAAGCCCCGGTGAACGGCGGCCGTAACTATAACGGTCCTAAGGTAGCGAAATTCCTTGTCGGGTAAGTTCCGACCTGCACGAATGGCGTAACGATTTGGGCGCTGTCTTAACGAGTGACTCAGCGAACTTGTAGTACCGGTGAAGATGCCGGTTACCCGCATCTAGACGGAAAGACCCCGTGCACCTTTACTATACCTTAGCAATGAATTATGGTGCGATATGCGCAGCATAGGTGGGAGGCTTTGAACCATGCCTTTCGGGGTGTGGGGAGCCAACGGTGAGATACCACCCTTATTGTTCTGTGATTCTAACCTAGTGCCGTTATCCGGCACAGGGACATTGCTAGGCGGGTAGTTTGACTGGGGCGGTCGCCTCCTAAATTGTAACGGAGGCGCTCGAAGGTTTCCTCAGGCTGTTTGGAAATCAGCCGTAGAGTGTAAAGGCATAAGGAAGCTTGACTGCGAGACAGACAAGTCGAGCAGGTGGGAAACCAGGACTTAGTGATCCGGTGGTTCTGTATGGAAGGGCCATCGCTCAACGGATAAAAGGTACGCCGGGGATAACAGGCTGATCTTGCCCAAGAGTTCACATCGACGGCAAGGTTTGGCACCTCGATGTCGGCTCATCGCATCCTGGGGCTGTAGAAGGTTCCAAGGGTTAGGCTGTTCGCCTATTAAAGCGGTACGTGAGCTGGGTTCAGAACGTCGTGAGACAGTTCGGTCCCTATCTGGTGTGGGCGCAGGAGATTTGAGGAGGGTCTGTCCTTAGTACGAGAGGACCGGGATGGACGAACCTCTAGTGTACCAGTTGTCCCGCCAGGGGCAGTCGCTGGGTAGCTAAGTTCGGTAGGGATAAACGCTGAATGCATCTAAGCGTGAAGCCCGCTCCAAGATGAGATCTCCCAACCGCAAGGTCATAAAGACCCGTGGAAGACCACCACGTTGATAGGCTGGATGTGTAAGGTCAGTAATGGCTTTAGCTGACCAGTACTAATCGGTCGTGCGGCTTGACCACTATTTTATTATTTGCGGGAGCTGAATGAGTGCTTTTTTGAAGTGCTCAGTCAGCTCTCGTCAGTACGCTTTCATGTTAACCTGAGGATTCAATTTCAGTTCGGCTCCGCTTGTCGTGGCCTGTCCCGGTGATTCTAGCGAGGGGGTCACACCCGTTCCCATCCCGAACACGGTAGTTAAGCCCCTCAGCGCCGATGGTACTGCCCGGGCAACTGGGTGGGAGAGTAGGTCGTTGCCGGGATCTCTTATAAAGCCTCGATGAAAATCGAGGCTTTTTTTTTAGGGAATCGTTTTCTTATAGCTCGCCTGGAGAGTGAAGCAAACGGGAACAGAAATCTTTCCGAATACTGTTTCGTACTAGGGCTCCCCTTGGAAATGGGCATCGGTCTCAGTTGTCTGTAATCCCGAACCTGGTGGCTTCGAAAGAACCTGTTTCGGCCCGGTAGAAAAGATTTTTCCGCCGATTGGAGTGGCTCCCAATCATACGGGACAACTCAGTAACCTGGATTGCCGTCTAATTTCAGAGCGGTCCTGGAGGGTTAAATGAAGATCTCATCGCTGCGCCTTACTTTCCTTGGTCTCTTATGGATCGCGAATATGACGGCCTCAGCTTGGGCTCAATCAGAACCCAAGATCAATATTCGAAAGGAAGCTCCCCCCCTCCCCCCAGAAGAAATCATTCAAAAATTTGCGGCCAAAGAAGCAGAATTTCGAAAGGCTCGGGACAAGTATACCTATCGGCAGACCGTCAAAATGGAAGTGCTTGAGCAGGACGGGAGACGAACCGGGGAAGAGTATTTCGTTCTCTCTGATATCTTGTTCGATGATCGAGGGCGTCGCCTCGAAAAAGTCTTGAAGGCGCCTCCCAGCACCCTCCAACGCATTCTGTTGACTCCTGAAGACCTCAATGATATCCAGAATATCTATCCTTTCGTCCTGACCACAGAGAGCATTGGAAAATACAATCTCACCTATCTAGGCAAAGAAAAAATTGACGAGATAGATTGTTATGTCTTCGATGTGACGCCCAAGCATATTGAAGGGGAAGAACGTTTTTTTGAAGGCAAGATCTGGGTCGATGATCAGGACTTGCAAATCGTCAAGACGTTTGGGAAGACAGTCTACCAAATCACCCGAAAGACCCGCGAACAGCGCTTCCCTCGATTTGAAACTTATCGCAGTAATGTCGATGGGAAATACTGGTTCCCAGTCTATACGAAGGCGGATGATGTGTTGCGCTTTGCGAATGGAGACAATGTCCGTATTCGCGAAGTAGTTAAGTATGAGAATTACAAGCGCTATGAAGCCGAGGTAAAAATTACCGTTGCGGATGAAGCTGCTCCAGAAGAGAAGAAACCCAATCCCAAGTGATCCGGTTCACCCCATCGCTTTTGTCCACCATTTAGCATAAATCCCAGTCTTTGCTCCAGAGGATAATTCGGGCCGGACCTCGGGGCCCGCTTTATTCCTTGATGGTCGGGCCCCTATTGTACAAAAATCTTGACAACAAAATAATCATTCGTATGATTAAATTATACGATTGATTAAAATGACTGTTTACTTCGATCGATGAAATGTAACCCATGAGCGAACCCACAAAAATTCGTATTTTGGACTCTGCCGAGAGACTCTTTGCACGTAATGGATTCGAAGCGACATCCCTTCGCGCCATCATCGTTGAGGCCAGGGTAAATTTGGCTTCAGTTCACTACTACTACAGAAGCAAGGAGGGGCTTATTCGCGCCGTCATCGAGAGACGGTTTGCTCCCATCAATCAAGAGCGCCTCCGCCTTCTAGCAGAATTCCAACATACTGCAGGGGGGCGCTCTCCTTCTGTAGAACAAATCCTCGAAGCATTTCTCCTCCCGATGGTCTTGGTTGGAATAAAAAAATCGAAGCGCAGCTCTTACCTGATGCAACTCGGCGGAAGAATCCTGCTGGAGTCAGGAACTCAATTTGAACGGATCGTTGAGGATCAATTTAAGGAAGTGGCACGATGTTTTCTCGAAGCCTTTCAACAGGCTATGCCTCAACTGGCGCCGAATGAAATTGCTTGGCGTATGAATTTTACGATTGGAGCCGCCGCGAAAGCGATGTTCGCAGGAATACCGATGAAGGTTTTGTCAAATGCGTTTCAGCAGACGGATGAAGAATTCGAAGTGAAACAGATTGCATCTCGACTGATTGGATATACAGCAGCAGGTATGAAAGCGCCATAGACAGTGGGAAGGGAAGATCGGGACGAACCTTCCCCACAGCTAGGTTGTTAACTTTTGCCAGGAGGCTTCTATGATTCGGGCCGGGTGCTGGGGTTGTGAGGCATGGTGCAATGGGATCGATTGCTCGACCATCCGGACAGCTCGCCGGGTAAGAGAATGGGCCCTCTCTAAACTTAGCATGACTCGTAGTACCCATACCCATTGTCAAAGGGGTGAGTCCAGACTTGCGTCTCGGTTTATCGGCACCGCGATCATTGTTTTATGGGCATGTTCTCTCACTCTTGCGGCCACGGCTCCGAACCCTGACTCAAAGTCGGAAAAGGCTGGGACGTTCGCGGGAAAAACTTTGGTTCTCACCCTGAAAGAAGCCGTTCAAATCGGGCTTGAGGAAGACGGGAATACGCGAGTCCTCCTGGCAATGCAATATGTTCGCCAGGCAAAAGCGCAAACGGCGATTGAACGGGCCAACCTGCTGCCCAATATCGATGGCAGCCTCATCCAGCAAAATCGCACGACTAATCTTGAAGCCATTGGGATCAATTTCAGCTTGATTCCTCCAAGCTTTCGTCCGCCAACATTTGTCGGTCCATTCAGCACCTTCGACGCGCGGGTGAAAGGCAACCAGATGATTTTTGATTTCAGCACCATTCGGCGATTTCAGGCTTCGAAAGCTGGAGTGACTGAAGCCCAGTTGCAGCAAGACCAGACCCGAAATGAAGTGACCGCATCGATTGCCCTTCAGTACCTTTCGGTGCTTCGGTCGGAAGCCAGCCTGCAGACAGCTCGGGCGAATGTCGCTCTGGCACAGGCGCTGTTGGAGCTAGCAAAAGACCAGAAAAATGCAGGCACTGGAACCGGAATTGAGTTGACTCGTGCCGAGGTTCAGCTATCCAATGCGCGACAACAGCTCATCGAGGCCGATCTAGAGCGGCGGAAGACTCAACTGCAGTTGCTAAAGACTGTCGGTCTGCCGCTGGACACAACCGTCGAGTTTAACGAACAACTGAATTTTGTCCCATTGACTCCTAAACCTCTGCCCGATGTGATCCAGACTGCCCTGACTTCCAGAGCGGACCTACTGGCTCAAGAAAAGAAGGAGGAGAGATTGAAGCTTCTATACAGCGCGGTTAAATGGGAGCGTTTGCCTTCTTTCTATGGGTTTGGGGATTATGGATCATTGGGCGACAGGGCAAACTCATCACTCCCCACTCGAGCCATCGGAGTGTTGATGAGTGTCCCGGTCTTCGACGGGGGACGTCGTGATGCACGCCGCGTTGAGACCCTGACCCGATTGGAATCGGAACGAATCGTCAGCCAGGAACTCCGCCAGCAGATCGAACTGGAGGTGCGAACCTCGTTGGATAAGCTCCACTCGTCGGAAGAGCAAGTCAGGGTGGCTGAAGAAGGCCTCCGGTTGGCACAAGCCGAACTCGAACAGGCTCAACGGCGTTATCAAGCTGGAATAACATCCGGCTTAGAGATTACCGACGCCCAGACAAGGTTGGAGCGTGCCCGAGAAAACCGGGTGATTACCTTATTTCAGCATAATCGCGCAAAGATTGATCTCGGGCAGGCGATGGGAACTATTCAAACGATGGTAGAAACAGGAGGACTCAGTCAGTAATGCGAACGTATTCATTGATGTTTGCATTAATTCTTCACCCCCCACAAGTCCCCCCCTTGTGCAAGGGGGGAGGATTATGTACTGGTTCACTTGTGCATGGGAGGTCTGTGGGGGATTTGTAAGATTATCTATTGCGATAGCATTAATTCAGACTAAAGCAGTAGAACGTTGGGAAACTACGAGAGCAAAATCATTCTGCCGACAAGGACCGGCTGATCCCGCGTCGTCAGGGCCAGAGCTAAGGGGAAGGAGCAA
Source organism: uncultured Acidimicrobiia bacterium (assembly GCA_963810905.1). GTDB lineage: Bacteria > Acidobacteriota > Terriglobia > Versatilivoradales > Versatilivoraceae > CAWBAT01. Next base: position 591,442 of record CAWEPG010000006.1, read on the forward strand.
GAATAAGATGAAGAAGCCGAACAAGAAGACGTTTATTATAGTGTTCGTTGCCCTGCTAGGAATTGCCATTGGGGCTCATTACTGGAACCACTGGCGTGGCGAGGGCGGGCAAACGATTAAGATCTCAGGAAACATTGAACTGACAGAAGTCGAAATCGCTTTTAAATCAGCCGGCCGTCTGGTCTTTCTTGCTGTGGATGAAGGGGATTTCGTGAAGAAAGGGGAGCTCATTGCCAAGTTGGATCAAGCAGAGCTCAGCGAGCGCCGAAACAGTGCGCAAGCAGCTTTCGCGTCGACCGAGTCCCGTCTCAGCCAGATGACCACCTCCATTCAGTTTCAGGGTGAACAAGTAGAAGGGCAACTCGCTCGCGCCAAAGCGGAGCTGCAGCAGGCCGAGGCCGCGCTCAGAGACCTGGAAGCGGGGTCCCGTCAGCAAGAGATTGAAGCTTCCCGCGCGGTTATGTCGAAGGCTGAAACAGATTATGCCAAAGCGGAGCGCGATTGGAATAGGGCGCAGACCTTGTATCAGAAGGAAGATATCTCAACCTCGCAGTATGATGACTTTCGAGCACGTTTTGAAAGCGCGAAGGCACTTCTCCAACAATCTCGCGAACAATTTGATCTGGTTAAAGAAGGTCCACGCAAAGAAAATATCGAAGCGGCCCGCGCTCAGGTGCAACGGGCAAGGGCCAACCTGCGCTTGGCCGAAGCCAATCGAATAGAATTGACGCGCCTTCACCAGGAGAAGTCTGCCCGTGAATCTGATGTCCGTCAGGCCCAATCTCAATTGGGAGTTTTTGAGACTCAGTTAAGAGATTCCGAGGTGTTTGCCCCGATGAATGGGATTGTTCTCGTCAAGGCTGCAGAACCCGGTGAAGTCCTGGCGGCAGGCACCACGGTGGTGACTCTGGGAAACTTAGCGAAGCCTTGGTTAAGAGGTTATATCAATGAAAAAGACTTGGGGCGGGTGAAATTGGGAACCGCAGTGAAAGTGACGACGGATTCATTTCCTGGGAAAGCCTATGATGGGAAGATTACTTTTATTGCCGCAGAAGCGGAATTTACTCCGAAGCAAATTCAAACTCAAGAGGAGCGCGTAAAACTGGTTTATCGGATCAAGATTGAGATTGACAACCCCAATGGGGAATTGAAATCCAATATGCCCGCTGACGCGGTGATTCCTCTATAGCGAACTCTCTCGGGTCAACACCCGTTTCTCCATGACTCCTCTTGAACCGGCCATCTCGATCCAGAATTGCAGCCGCAAGTTTGGTGAATTAACGGCTGTCAACCACCTCACATTCCATGTGTGCCCAAGGCGAAATTTTTGGTCTTGTCGGTCCCGACGGCGCGGGTAAAACGACCACTTTGCGGATGTTGTGTGGCCTATTGGAACCTTCTGAAGGGGAAATACGCGCTGGCAGGCCATGATGTCCGCAAAGACATGTTGGCGGTCAAGGACAGCATTGGATATATGGCGCAACGCTTCGGGATGTATCTGGATTTAACCGTCAAGGAAAACCTCCACTTTTATGCGGAACTTTTCGGGATCTCTCCTCAAGAGCGCGACGAACGAATGGCCCGTTTGTTACGAATGACACGAATGGAGCCGTTTGAAAGACGCCAGGCCGGACAGTTGTCGGGAGGCATGAAACAGAAACTGGCTTTGATGTGCAGTTTGCTTCATCGCCCGGAAATTCTGATCCTGGATGAACCGACAAACGGGGTAGATCCCGTGTCACGACGAGACTTTTGGACGATTCTCTACCAGTTGGTTAAAGAAGGCTTGACGGTCTTAATCACCACATCCTATTTAGACGAAGCGGAACGTTGCAACCGAGTCGGCCTGATGTCAGCGGGACGCCTCATTCGTTGTGATTCTCCGAATCGGCTCAAGGAATCGATGCGAGAAACCTGTTACGAACTGGAATGCCCTGACCGACGAACGGCCAAAGAACTCCTCCTCGCTCTTCCTGGGATCGTGAGTGTAGAGCCTTCAGGTGCAACACTCCATGCGTTTTTAGATCCGGACATCGTTCAGGTCTCCCAAATCCAAAGGCTTTTGCAAGACCGAGGACTCCAGCCAGCGACCATTAAGCAAATTACTCCCACTCTGGAAGACATCTTCATTGCAGAAATCCAAAAGGCCGAGAGGTGATGGAGATGGATAACCCGGAACTGGCAGTTGAAGCCCAAAAACTAACCAGACGTTTTGGAGATTTTGTGGCTGTCGACGATGTCAATCTCGCGGTTAAACGTGGGGAAATCTTTGGCTTTCTGGGGTCGAACGGCGCCGGCAAGACCACCACGATCCGAATGCTATGTGGACTGCTGACCCCCAGCAGCGGAAAGGCGCGAGTGGCCGGTTTTGACCTGGCCACAGAGGCCGAACAAATCAAACAAAATATCGGTTATATGTCTCAAAAGTTTTCTCTTTACGACGATTTGACCGTGGAAGAAAACGTTGATTTTTTCGGTGGGGTCTACGGGGTCCCCCTGGATCAACGGAAGGCGCGAAAAGATTTTGTCCTTCAGATCTCTGGTCTGGAAAACCGGCAGACCACGATGACCCGGCTTTTGCCGGGGGGGTGGAAACAACGACTGGCTCTGGGCTGCGCCATCCTTCATGAGCCCCCTATTTTGTTTCTTGACGAGCCGACCTCCGGTGTCGATCCAATCGCGCGACGCAATTTCTGGGATTTAATCTATCGGCTTTCTGCGCAAGGGCACACGATCTTTGTGACTACCCACTATATGGACGAAGCGGAATATTGTCACAGGCTGGCTTTGATGCATCGCGGCCGAATCATTGCCGTGGGGCCGACCGCCACGCTCAAAGAGGGACTAAAATCCCATCAGTTGATGCATCTCGATTCCTCGGATCTGTTCGAAAGTATGAAAGCCCTGGAAGGAGCTGAAGGGATCCTGGAAACCGCTGTCTTCGGAAGTGGGCTTCATTTGACCGTTCGTGATCCGGCAATGGCCAGCGCCATCATCCGGGACGAGCTTTCGAAACGGCACATTCGGATTGATCGATTGGAAGTCATTCAACCTTCCATGGAAGATGTCTTTGTTGCCATGATTGAGGAAGAGGATCGCAAAGCACCATGAACGTTCGACGGACCCGGGCCGTTGCTCAAAAAGAATTTCTGCACATTGTGCGCGATGTCCGCAGCTTGATCCTGGCACTGGCGATGCCCATGATGATGCTCTTGCTATTTGGCTATGCTCTTTCTCTGGATGTCGACTCCATACCAACCATTATCTGGGATCAAGACAAAACCCCGCAAAGTCGGGAGCTGGTGGAAAAGTTTCGAGCCACTCGCTTTTTCAAGGTTCTCGGAGAAACCGAAAACTATTCGGCCATTGAAGATGGAATCAACCGTGGGCAGATCAGCTTCGCGATCATCGTTCCGCTGGACTATTCCAAGGATCTGCTTAGTGGAAGAGAAGCCCGCGTCCAAGCTCATTTTTGACGGAAGCGATTCCAATACGGCATCCATTGCGGTCGGATATGCGGATGCCGTATTGCAGGCTTATTCCACGGAACTTCGAAATCTGTCCGTCGAGCGCAAGGCGGGCAGGGAACTCCCGATCCCGGTGGAGCCTCGTCTTCGAGTTTGGTACAACAGTGAATTGAAGTCCAAGAATTACATCGTTCCCGGGTTGATTGCCGTCATCCTCATGATCATCTCCGCTTTGCTGACCTCCTTGACGATTGCCCGCGAGTGGGAAATGGGGACGATGGAACAGATCCTATCCACTCCCCTGAGGGCGTCCGAGCTCGTGCTCGGTAAAATGTTAGCATTCTTTACTCTCGGGCTATTGGATGCTTTTACCGCCGTGGCAATAGGGATTCTGATTTTTGACGTGCCGTTTCGGGGTAGCTTGCCTCTGCTCTTCGTAACGACCTGCATTTTTCTTTTCGGGTCGCTGTGCTGGGGAATTTTTCTTTCTGCTCTGGCACGCTCTCAACTCCTGGCATTCCAAATGGGGGTCATCAGTTCCTTTTTACCGGCGTTCCTGCTCTCGGGATTTATTTTCTCCATCGAAAACATGCCCTGGGTCGTCCAAGTGGTCACCCATATTGTTCCTGCCCGTTACTTCGTCACATTGTTGAAAGGAATTTTCTTGAAAGGTGTCGGCGTAAACGTGTTATGGCCAGAGATTGCATTTCTCTTACTCTATTGCCTTTTTGTTTTTGTGGCGGCTACCAGAAAAGTGGGGAGCCGGTTGGCTTAATGGACCAGGAGGTTCTTTGCGGGGAAGGAATTGACCGGGACAATATTCGAGCGAGGGGACTATGTGGGAAAGGATCCGAGTAATCGTCATTAAAGAATTTCGACAAGCGTTGCGCGAGCCGCGGATGCGCGTTGTGCTTTTTCTGCCTCCAATCATCCAGTTGGTCATTTTCGGATTTGCGGTCAATCTGGATGTCACTGACGCCAAGATTGGTTGGATGGATCTTGACCGAACTCCGGTGAGCCGCGAATTACGCGAAGCCTTCGATGCCTCCCCGAATTTCAGGCTGACCGAATACCCACGAAACGATCAGGAGAGCAAAGATTTGTTGGACCAAGGAAGTGTGATGGCGATTATTCGAGTCCTTCCGGGGTTCGGAAAGGATGTCAAGCGAGGGGATGCTTCGGCCGTCCAAATCCTCGTAGAAGGAAGCAATTCGAACACAGCTTCGTTGATCTCGAGTTATGCGGTTCAGGTGGTGGCCCGTTTTGCTGCCGCCAGGCTCAATGACACTCAACGCCAATGGATGGTGGCTCCAACGTTGGCTGCGGGGACGGCGCTCAAACTGGCTATCCCGAAGCTGGACGTGCGGCGCAGAGTCTGGTTCAATTCGGATCTGAAAAGCCGGAATTACTTCGTTCCAGGGGTGTTGGTCAATATTATATCAATGGTGACGGTCATGCTGACCGCAATGAGCATCGTTCGAGAAAAAGAGATCGGAACGATGGAGCAACTCATGGTCACCCCAATCCGGCCGATCGAGTTGATGCTCGGGAAAACAATTCCTTTTGCCATTGTCGGTCTGGTACAGGTCAGCGTTATGACGGGACTGGCTCTCCTGGTGTTCCAGGTTCCTTTCCGCGGCAATTTCTTTTTTTTGTTGGGCTGTGCTGCGATTTTCCTCCTCACTACACTGGGAGCGGGCCTCTTCATCTCCACGATCTCTCATACTCAGCAGCAAGCCATGATGACGTTCTTCTTCATATTTGTGCCCATGTTTTTGCTCAGTGGTTTTTCATTTCCCATCAACAGCATGCCTGTTCTGGTCCAGTATGTGACCTATCTAAACCCAATCCGGTACTTCGTGGAAATCATCCGCGGAATCTTCCTCAAAGGGACTGGGATCCGAATTCTTTGGCCACAGATTTTGGCACTGTCGGGTTATGGGGTGTTGATTCTCGTTGCCAGTGCCCTGAGATTCCAGAAAAAGCTTGACTGAAGCAAAGGCCTTTCACCGAAAGCGTCATCGCATTAGCCTTCTCTGCCAACACTCGCTACAGTAGCTATTGGACGATTCCCTTGGTAATTATTTCTTGGGTTTGCGAAATTGCAATTCCATGGAGACCAGCCGGGCGATCAGGATGGCGGGAAAGAGCTGACCGGTTAGAGCTTCTAATTGAGCGAGGGCGCGTCCAACGGGGTGAATGGGAGTAATATCGCCGTATCCCACGGTGGAGAGAGTGACCATGCTGAAGTAGATGAGCTTGGATTCAAGAGCGTGGATATCCTGGTAAGGGGTTCTGAACTGAAATGCTCCCGGAGATACCAACTCCACTATCACGTAAGCCGTCGACCACATCACTCCCAACAGTAAGTAAACGACAATTGCTCCTTCCACCCGGAAAATCGTGATCGGACCTTCTCGGAAGACGAGTGTCAGGACCACATAGGCTAAGGTTCCGAGAAATGCGAGGCCCAGAATCTTCTCCGCCAGATAAAGGTGATTGCCGAAATGCAAATGACGTGCCCAGAGAATGACCAATTCTGCACTGGCAAATCCGCCGACGACCAAAGCCCCCAATCCACTTCGAAAGACGGCCAGAACGCCGGAAAGCATGATCAATGAAAAGAAAACTCCGGTGAAAATAGAGTGCAGGTAACCCAGTTCCGCCAACGGCTGGATGACAAAAAGCCTCACGAGCAAGAGAACAAGAAGAATCAGGAGCATCTTGTCAGAGAACCAGAGGCTGGATAGGGTCTTGTATTTCTTGATCATGGTACAGACCTATTCAATGAGTGAGTTGAAGGGAATCCTATCCCAATTTGGCAAATATAAGAAAGGCTCTTGGCTGACAGTTTTTCGGATATCAGGCGGCGACTGGTGTCTACGACTGTCTTGGGTTGGAGCCAGGAAAAGTTGTAGTCGGGGCCGCTGGCACCGGACAACAGGTCAAGAGGGCTGTTGCTACTCAGGAAAATATTCTCGAAATCGCAAGCAGAGATCCACGAAAGTCTTCATTCCGAATCCAGTTGCTCCTGCAGCATAATATTTCCAGGGTTTGTCGAAGATAAAGGGGCCGGCAATATCCAGATGAGCCCAGGCCGTATTTTCGGGTATGAACTCTTGCAGGAAGAGCCCGGCGGTAATCGCTCCTCCGTAAGGGCCTCCCACATTGTTGATATCTGCGTAAGGAGTCTTCAACAGTTCCTTGTACTCTTCCGGCAAAGGCAGTTGCCAATAGTTCTCTCCGTGGTTCATTCCGGATTTGATGACGGCATCGATCAAAGTCTGGTTGTTTCCCATGATTCCAGCATAGGCCTGGCCAAGGGCCCGGACAACTGCGCCAGTGAGGGTGGCAATATTGACGATATGCGTTGCCTTTAATTCTGCGGCCCGGGCGTAAGCATCAATTAAGACCAGGCGTCCTTCCGCGTCGGTGTTATCCACTTGGACGGATTTGCCGTTCTTTGCCGTGAAAATGTCCCCCGGTCTTTGAGCGTTGGCGTCAGGGCTGTTTTCGGCGGAAGGGATAATGCCCATGACGTGGATTGAAGGTTTTAGCTGAGCTAGGGCTTTCATGGCGTACAGCACGGCAGCCGCTCCAGCCATATCACCCTTCATTTCGAGCATTCGGTCTGCTGGCTTAATCGAGATCCCGCCCGTGTCAAACGTAATCCCTTTGCCAACCAGAGCGAGCTTGACGGAACTCGGCTGTGGAGGGGCGTACTCAAGAGTAATCAAGCGCGGAGGATGGATACTACCTTTCCCCACAGAACTCAAACCGGTATAGCCGTTCGCCTCAATCTCCTTCTCATCTAAGACTGAAACCTTCATTCCGTATTGATTTCCGATCTGCGCCGCCAGGGTTGCCAGCACTTCGGGCGTGACGGCACACCCCGGTTCGTTCACAATCTCGCGGCATTCGTTCACAACGTTTGCGACCAGTGAATAACGGTTGTATTTTTCACTGCATAGGGGAAAATCCCCAGTGGAGCAAATCAAATGAACCTGAACCGCAGCGTAATAAGTATTTTTTTCTTTCTTGTATTTTTCGAAGCTATAGCTTCCCAGGATGATCCCTTCCACCACCTTACCGAAATAGGGTGCCGCATCCTTGCCATTCAAAAGAAAGGTCACATCCGAAAGGTTGAAATCATTTCCATAGGCCATCGCTTTTGAAGCGAAGATTTTTATCTTTTCCCAGAGGTTGTAAGACGAGTTGAGCTGGGAATGAAATACCAAAAGGTGCCGGATTCCATTTTCCTCCCAGCGCGTGAAATACTCCTTCTTTACTCTCTTCTCAGAATAGTCGGACGCGAGTGTCGCCAGGAGTTCCTTGATGGCCGGGTCGTCTGTCGAACTGAGTTCGATTTCCTTGTCGAGCAGAACTACTAATAAATCCGTCTTTAGATTCTTGGTCGTACCGCTCTTCACCTCAAATTTCATGCATGACTCCTCTTCTTTTTTGTTTTTTGAAATTCTTTTGCTAGTTTTTCAGCAAGCTGTTCTTTACGGTCATAAAGTCGCTTCAACTTTCTAGGGCGGTGGGTCGCCAGGGCATAAGACGCGATTAAGGGGACGGCAATCGTGGAATCGCAATAACAGACTACGCTATGAGGAAGTTGGGCGGGATCGATCTTCCCCCAGCTTACGGCTTCACTAGGAGTAGCGCCGGAAAGCCCACCAGTATCCGGCCGGGCATCTGTAATTTGAAGAAAATAGTCATGTCCCTTCTCGGAAATCTCGAGGACCTCCTGCAACTGCGGTTCGGTTTGAAGCATGAAGTTCTTGGGGGACCCTCCACCGCAGATGAACACGGCGCTCTTACCCCCGGAACGTTTGGCCTCTAAGACGATCGCCGCGGTTTCATTGACATCCGCGGAAACATCAATCCGGAGCTGGTTTCCCTCCAGAGCCATGGCAGCGACGTTCATTCCAATGGAACTATCTCCCGGGGAGGAAGTGTAAATCGGGACAGCGCAGCGGTAGGCTGCCGCTAATAGAGACTGGTTTTTGAGTCCTAGGATGCGCTCTCGTTCGTAAACATATTTTCCGATCAGAAAATGGAAATCTGCGCTGCCCATGTCGTGCTGGAATTCCGGAGCGCGAATGATTTTTCGAAAAAATGCGTCTGTGGACAGTAAAACCCGATAGTCAAAGAAAATGTCATAAATGCGAACAACCCCCTGCTGGCGTAGCACCACATCGCTGATGAGAGGCGTGCCGGCGTGAAGGTCGAGGCCAATTCCAAAGTGACTATCATGGTAAAGATTGGCGCCAGTAGAGACAATCCAATCGATAAACCCGGCTTCAATCAGGGGAATAAAAGTGGAGATCCCCATGCCAGCCGGGGTGAGCGCGCCCGATAGCGTCATCCCTACCGTGACGTTATTATCCAACATTTGCCGGCTATACAAATGGCAGGCTTCCCGTAACCGAGCCGCGTTAAAGGCAACAAAGCTTTTTTCAATCAAGTCCTGAAGAGGGATCCCAGGATAGATGGGGGACGGAGCGATTTTTCTTCCACTGAGGAACTTGCTTTTCTTTTTTTCCATTTTCCCTTTCAACGGTGGGATGATGTGGCTTGTTCAACAAGAGATACCTACGCGTTTTGAAAACATTGCTAAGATAAAACAAACTCCAGTCATCTGGCAAGCAAGCCGATACTGCGAGAAGGGCTATTGAGTTGACAGGAATGGATGGCTATCCTAGAATCGGTTGGTTTCGATTTGGAATGATTTGATGTTTCAAGATCAGTGATGTTGGTTTCCACCGCTAAAATGGGGCTGTAGCTCAGCTTGGGAGAGCGCCTGACTGGCAGTCAGGAGGTCGTGGGTTCGATCCCCATCAGCTCCACCATTTAACCCTCTAAAAGAGAATTACTTGCAGAGAATTATCCAACCTGGGTTTTGACGGCAGGAATTTCGCTATGACCACCTTTTTCCCTTGAGCAATTTTTCTGAATGCATCGGCGATGATCCGTGCTTGCGGGTGAACATAACGTTGAGTCGTGCGGATCGAGGAATGACCGGCAATAGTCCTTAAAGTAAACGTGGCGCATTCTGGGACAAGATTTGTGGGTGCCTGTGTGTCTCAGACAAGTATGGCGGGATTCCCCAAGTTGTTGATTCATGGTTCCGGTGTCTAACGATCTTGTCTCAAAAACGGGAGATTTGGTTTTAACTTGACAGTACCTACATGGACTAGTCGCTCAATGATCATGACAATGGACATCCGGACCTTCCTTCGAAAGGCGATTGCAGAACGAGCGATTCTGCCGTTCGCGGGACACCGCAGCGAGAGGCCGTCGGCTCCATTCGTTCTTCCCCATCCGACTTTCCGTTCTTCTCGCCAAGTTCGTCCCTGGATCAGGACGTGATGTTGACGGCGTAACCGGAAACTGCCACGTGCTCAACGGGCATCCCTTCCTAGTTTCCGGTTACGC
>CAWEPG010000007.1:0-129823 GCA_963810905.1 uncultured Acidimicrobiia bacterium
CTGTCTACCCGAAAAACCTCGTAACCTTTGATTTCTAAAAAGTTAGAGAAGTTGTAAAGGCCGTCCGCCTCCTGCTATTTTCGGGGCATGAAAACATTCGAAACCTTCTTCTACTCTGGGCTCAAATCCTTGTATTTCGGGAAGCAGCTACTCCGATACCTGATGGTCTTTCTGTCAGCCTTCTTCCGCAGCCGACCCTCATTGGGATGTGAATTGGTTGCTCTGCGAAGTCAGCTGACCTTCTACAGAGAAAGTATCCGGCCGAAGAAACAGCTGCGTCCCCGCTTTACCCTGGCTTTTCGTCTCCTCTGGGTGTGGCTGTCAACAGTGTGGAGTGGATGGAAGCCGGTCGCCAATCTGATGAAACCCAGGACGGTTCTCAAGTGGCAGCAGGATGGGTTCCGGCAATGGTGGCGGTGGCAATCGCGGCGGAAAGGAGGCCGACCAGCGATCAGCCAGGAAATGCGAACGTTGATCCGACGACTGAGTCGTGAGAATGTCCTGTGGAGTGCAGAAACTATCCACGGTCAAGTGTCCTCCCGCTCCCAGCGGGGTGGCCGCCGGATCAAGGTCCGCGCCGAGCGCCACCACCAGGACGTCCGCCTGGAACGGCCGTCATCGAAGGGATGTGCAAGGCCAGCTGGCGGATGAATCCATTCGAGGCCGTGTGCGGCAAGGGGTAGTTGACAAAAGAATGGGGAGCCGGTTCCCAAAGGATGAATCGCAGAACAGACGTCGTGCAGAAAACCGGGCAGTGTGAGTTCCGCTGAACGGGTTCCCCCACCGACACGATCTCGAGCCTCAAACACCACAACAGGACGACCTGCCCGAGCCAGTGTGATTGCCGCTGCCAGGCCGTTGGGTCCAGATCCAAGGACAATGTAAGAGTGCTCACTCATAGGAAACTTTAGAAGGTATCTCGGTTCCGGCTAGAACATCCAGATGAGCGCTGATGAAGTTTTTCCAGCTTGTCGTCTGCTTTTCGCTTCAGAGCAGGAGGGATGCCGTGGCGACCGAGGATATTACCCACGGCTTGGTCTGACAGCTGGTGTCCAAGGTTGGCCAGGGCTCCCACAATGCGGTCATAGCCCCAAGCAGGATTCTCTTGGGCCATTCGGACGACCAGACCTTCGGTTTCCTCATCAATCCGGGGTCAGCCATGAGTTCGATGGGATTTGGATCCATCGAACTTATTAGCAATCAACTTTCGCTACCAGCCCAGAATCATATCGGGTTTGGCCGAGGCAGCCACCTCCTCCGGACCCTTGCGGTGCGCCGATGACCGATTTCGGCTAGGGTAGCCCTTTCAGTATCGGAGAGTACCAGCCGAGCCTTGATTTTAGTTTTCAGAATCCGATTCTCAGTCGTCAGGCATTCGTTGCGTAACGGCAATTCCTGGTCAACTGTTCCGGATGATAAAGGCCAACAGGTGAGCCCAATTCATTCCCAACCTCCCACTCTCAGACGAAATAGTTGAGTTGGGATTGTAGGCCTTATACGCGGTTGAGAAAAGGTAATTTGAGGGTGAAGGCGGGAAGCTGTAAGCTATGGCATGTTAATTTGTTCGAGTATTTTGACTATACGCCAGCGCGATTACTTCGGCTCGCACCCCTATGAGCGCATCGATGCCCGAGGTGCATTCCACACCCAGTGGGAGAAGGAGTGAGGCGATATGGATGTTTCCCCAACCATTTTTGTGATTTTTGGCGGCGCGGGTGATTTGACCTGTCGCAAGTTGATTCCGTCCTTGTTCGATCTGCACCGAGATGGACGGATGCCGAAAAAGTTTGCGATCATTGCTGTGGGTCGCTCCCCCTTCCGCGATGCGGAGTTGCACAAACGCTTCCTTGGTGGCGTGAAGCAATTCTCGCGGAAAGGAAAGGTAACAAGCACGGAGTGGAACGACTTCGCCAGGCACATCACCTATCAACAGGGAGATTTAAAAGACCCGGTAACGTACTCGAATTTGGAGAAGAGTTGCGCGAAAATGGATAAGGATTGGAAGGCAAAAGCCGGTCACATTTTTCATTTGGCCACTCCGCCGGCGATGTTTGGAATCATTCCCAAACTGCTGGCCGATGCGGGACTGAATCGGGATCGAGTGCGCGCTCGAATTGTGGTGGAAAAGCCGATCGGTCATGACTTGGACTCAGCGCGGGAGCTGAATCGCGCGATCACTGAAAGTTTCCATCAATCGCAGATTTTCCGCATCGACCATTATTTGGGCAAAGAGACAGTGCAAAACATTCTGGCATTTCGTTTCGCCAATCCTCTATTTGAGCCAATTTGGAACCGGCGTTACGTGGACTATGTGACCATTACCGTGGCCGAAGAAGTGGGCGTAGAGCATCGTGGCGGCTATTACGAGCAGGCGGGTGCCCTGCGCGACATGGTGCAGAATCACCTGATGCAACTCCTTTGTCTCGTGGCCATGGAACCGATGGTCTTTTTCAATGCCGATGAGATTCGCAACAAGAAAGTAGACGTTCTTCACGCAGTGCGGCCGATTCGCGCTGATGCGGTAAGTGAATGCGCCGTGCGCGGGCAGTATGGCAGGGGCAATCTCGATGGCAAAAAAGTACGTGGTTACCGCCAGGAAAACGACGTATCGCCTCACTCAAAAACAGAAACATTTGTGGCCTTAAAGTTGTTTGTAGATAACTGGCGCTGGCAGGGTGTTCCATTTTATCTCCGCACTGGCAAGCGCCTCCCCCGGCAGTTTTCGGAAGTGGCCATCCATTTCCGCGCGGTGCCTCATCAGACTTTTCCTCCCGACGTCTCACACGGTTGGTACCCTTCTCGACTCGTCCTGTCGATCCAGCCCGAGGCAGGCATCGTGTTAGGCTTTCAGGCAAAATACCCGGGACCGAAAATGGTTTTACGACCGGTGGAGATGCGGTTTAATTATGACGAAAGCTTTCCCCTACGCTTGCCTGATGCGTACGAGACCTTGCTTTGGGATGTGATGAATAACGATCCGACATTATTCATGCGCGCGGACCAGGTCGAGGCAGCGTGGCGACTCTTGATGCCCGTGCTTGAGGTATGGGCAAACAATCGTCCTCGCAGTTTTCCCAATTACGCGGCCGGCAGTTGGGGGCCAAAGGCAGCTGACGAGTTGCTCGCGCGCGATGGGCTCGCATGGAGATCAATCGCTTGATAATTCTGGTCATTGACGTCGGCGGCACATATGTGAAAGTGCTACCCACGGGTCATAAGAAGTTGTTGGAAATTCCGTCCGGTCCGAAAATGACACCGGCGAAGAGGGTCGCTGCGGTGCGAGCCGCCCCGGTCAATTAGAAATATGATCCCGTGTCGATTGGCTATCCTCAGTCTAAGGATGACTCCACAAGACTCAGCTTCCGGCGAAATCGTTATCCTTTTCGACGTGGACAACATGTGGCTCGCTAACAATCGTGCTACGGCGGGACCTCAGGCATCATCTGGAAAAGGAGGTCGGAAGCGAAGGGGTGGAATATTATCGGAATATCTTGGAGCAGTTACAGGATGAACTCGGTTACTCAGCGCGTCCAGATAATTAGACGCAGTCAAAAAATGGAGCCTGCAGGTGACAACCGTCTTCGTGCGGCAGGGACACTTCGCTCCGGATGCAAAGATTCTTGCAACCCACCCCGGCAGCTGACGTGAGCATCAAGCGCATTGGCGATTTGTTGAACTACGACTTCCAAAACTTTACAACGAGCTGAAGAGGTTACCCACGGCAGCTTTTGATATCCTACTAACATGTATCCACCTGAAAATGCAGTCGCATTCGGCGCGCCAGGCATCGAGCCACGTTGGACGTCTAGCGCCAAGGAAGGTCTCGGCACCGCTTATCATACAAGCTGTCGGGTCTGGTTCACGCTGAGCCACGGGATCGTCAACGAAATTTACTATCCGTCCGTCGACCAACCAAACACACGCGATTTTCAATTCCTGATCAGCGACGGGGAAACGTTTTGCCATGAGGAAAAACGCGATCTGGACCACCGAATCGAATATCCGGAACGCGACTGTCTTTTCTACCGCCTTACCAATTCGGAACGCGACGGACGCTACCGGCTCCTGAAACACGTCCTGTCAGATCCGCACCGGTCAGTGCTGCTCGTGCATACCAAAGTCGAAATGCTCGATAACTCATTGCGTGGCAAATTACGCCTCTACGCACTGCTGGCTCCGCACATTGCGCGTCATGGAGCGGGCAACTCCGGCTGGTGCTCCGAAATCGGCGGCAACACGCTTCTTCATGCCGAGCGCCAAGGTGTTCATCTGGTCATGGGATGCAGCAGAGGATTCTTGCGGCGATCCGTCGGCTATGTCGGTACCAGCGACGGCTGGCAGGATCTGATGAAGAATTTCAAGATGGACTGGGAATTCAATGCCGCAGAGGATGGCAACATTGCGCTGACAGGGGAAATCGATCTCCAGGGGGGCGATGGGTTTACAATCGCAATTGCCCTAGGCGGAAGCTATCAAAGCACAGTGGCCAAATTGCTGCAATCGCTGGCGGAGCCGTTCGATGTTCATCGCGAAGCCTATGTCCGCCAGTGGCAGCGCACGGTGGTTAATCCGAAGTACGATTTCAGCGATCAAACGTCAGATGGCGGTCACATGTATCGGCTGAGCCGCTGCATCCTGCTCGCCCATGAAGACAAAACGTTTCAAGGCGCATTGGTCGCCTCGATGAGCATTCCCTGGGGCGAGACGAAGGGCGACAACGATCTGGGCGGTTATCATCTCGTCTGGACACGCGATTTGGCGCAGAGCGCGACCGCACTCCTCGCAACAGGCCAGACCGGGACTCCCCTACGCGCTTTGATCTGGCTCGCGGCCATTCAGCGGACGGACGGCAGTTTCCCGCAAAATAGCTGGATCAATGGGAACGCATATTGGTCCGGAGTGCAACTCGATGAAATTGCCGCTCCAATCCTGCTGGCGTGGCGTTTGCATAGCGAGGGCGTTACGCTGGGTCGATTCGATCCCTGTGTCATGGTTTTCCGAGCCGCGGCATATCTCATCCGGCAGGGGCCGGTCACCGCACAGGAACGCTGGGAGGAAAACTGCCGGTTATTCACCCTCGACTCTCGCCACGGTGATTGCCAGCCTGGTTTGTGCCGCAGAGTTCGCCAAACAGTATGGTGAACACGAGCACGGCGGATTTTATTCTGGAGTATGCTGACTGGTTGGCCGCGCACGTTGAAGAATGGACCGTCACAACGTGTGGTGAGTCGGTGGAAGGCTTTCGGCGTCACTACATTCGGATCAATCCCACTGATCCTCAGGCGCCCGATCCGCACGCCGATCCCAACACAACGATGCTCGCAGTCGCCAACGGCGGCGGCCTCCATCCGGCGAGGAACGTTGTCGGCGGTGATTTTCTTCACCTCGTGCGGCTGGGCATTCGTGCGGCGAACGATCCCATCGTGCGCGATTCGATCGAAGTCATCGATCGCATGCTCAAGCGCGACCTGCCGCAAGGTCCTTGCTGGCGCCGCTACAATCACGATGGTTATGGGCAGAAGGATGACGGCAGCGCTTTCGATGGGACGGGCGTCGGCCGTTCGTGGCCGATTTTGACGGGCGAACGCGGCCATTACGAGATCGCTGCCGGACGCGATCCCAGGCCGTTCATTGCAGCGATGGAAAAGTTTGCCAACCAAGGTGGCATGCTCAGCGAGCAGTTGTGGGATGCCGACGACCTGCCGGAGAGTGTTATGAAGCGCGGTCTGCCAACGGGTGCGGCGATGCCGTTATGTTGGTCGCATGCTGAATATGTTTCACTCGTGCGCAGCCGCTCATGACGGCGTCTGTTTTGATCGAGTCGAGCCGGCATTCCAGCGCTATGTCGTCAACCCTATGCGGAGCCGGCACGAAATCTGGAGCTTCCGCCACCAGCTTCGCCGACTGTCTCAAGGAAGAATCCTGCGCATCATCGTTGCGGCAGACGCGACTATCGTCTGGTCAGCCAATGATTGGGTGAGCATCAACAGGGAGGGCACCATTAATAACAGCAGACTGAATTTGTGGTTCGCGGATCTTCCAACGGAGAACTGCCCTGGCGGTCTGGTGATCGAGTTTACCTTCTTCTGGAAAGAAGCTCAGCGCTGGGAAGGCAGGAATTATTCAGTCGCTGTCAGCGGACCAATGTAATAGTGCTTCCGTGGTGTGGAAAAGTGACGAAAATGAGCGTGCCCAGAATCAATACTAAGACAGCTGGTGTTGGAGGAAAAGGAATGCCAAGAGCAGAATCTTCGCCGATCATACTGACGATTGGGCATTCCACACGCACGCTCGAGGAATTCATCGGCCTGCTTCAGGCACATGCTGTATCTTGCGTAGTCGATGTGCGGACGGTGCCACGCTCTCGGCACAACCCACAGTTCAACAAGGCTTCGCTTCCAGGCTCATTGAAGAAAGCTGGCTTGGGATACGTTCACATGCCAAGACTCGGCGGGCTGCGTCATGCTCAGCGCGATTCGCTCAACCTGGGCTGGCGAAATGCCTCCTTTCGAGGTTATGCGGATTACATGCAGACGCCGGAATTTGCGCAGAGCATCGAAGAGTTGATCCAGTTGGCGAACCAGGACCGCATCGCATTGATGTGCGCCGAAGCGGTGCCATGGCGATGTCATCGTTCACTCATCGCAGACGCCTTGCTGGTTCGTGGAATCCGCACGGAGGACATCATGAGTCCAACTCGCCGCCAGGTTCATACTCTTACTCCCTTCGCCAAAGTCCGGGGGACCACGATCACATATCCGGTTGAGGATTTCTCAAACACTCGAGAAAAGCTGACATGTAAACACTCGGGATCACAAAACATCAAAGCAACCTGATTCTCACTCTTTATGCAAGCATTCGAAGGGTACTGTCAACTTGGCGTCGCCGGAGTGAGGTTGTGATGATTTGTGGCTGACCTCCGGATTCATCAGGCACAAGTTTCCTCATGCCAAACAAGGAAGGAGCGAGATCGTAAGAGGCGGTGGTTGACTGACCGAAGCAGGTGGCGTCCGACTCGGAAAAGATTCTGGATAACTCCGTGCACAGACCAGAATCGTTGCGCTTGAGCGACGGATTTGAACCCTCGCATTTGTCGCTCGCGCTGTCGGATCGGCTCATGCGAAATCAGCCCGATTGTTAGCGTAGCATTCGGTGTCGTGCACGACAGAAGGCATGATGCTTCGGAGCGCTGCCTCATAGCTTGTCCCTCGCCAAAATTCCATCGGCTTGAAAGCCATTGATTGTTTAGCCAGCCCGTTCCCTCCACACTGCCCCCCATGATAGAGACAACTCTTCCTCTCCCGTTGATGATATTTCGCGATTAAACACTCCTCTGATGCGATAATGGGAGTTGCCGAATACGCCGAAATCAAACATAATAACGTAATTAGACCACCGATTCAATTTGCAGCTACCAGTAAGGAGGAGTATGATCTCGCGGCAAAACGTAAGAAGACTGGTCCTTCCTTGTTCATGCTTGTTGCTTTTGTCTACCCCCTCCTTAAGAGCCGACCTCAAGGTCGACGAATCGACCCAAATGAAAGGTGGCATGATGGAAGGTGCCATGAAGATGGCCAGAATCTTCGGAGGTGGAAAAGGCTTGGGAAATTCCGCAACCTCTGTTTATCTCAAAGGCGATCGAATGCGTACAGACAATCTCTCTGACAACGAGTTGGAATCTAGCGAAATTATAGAGCTGGATAAAGAACAGATTGTCCGCATCAATCATAAAAAGAAAACCTATTCCATTGTGACGTTTGCGGAACAACGTGCCCAGATGGAAAAAGCGATGAAAGAAATGGAGGCACGCAGAGCTGAAAAACCTCCAACCTCTCCAAACGCTTCCCCTGCCGATCCTAACGTCAAGATGCAGCCCAAGATCAGCGTCAAAGACACTGGAGAAACCAGGGTAATCAACGGTTTCAATGCGCGGCATGTGATTTTTTCCATGGAAGTAGAGGCTGAGGATCTGAAAACGCAGCAAAAAGGAAGTATGGGTACCACGATGGACCTGTGGTTGTCTAAAGACGTCCCAGGTCTTGAGGAGCGCAAGCAGTTTATGATGCGTTACGCGCAAAAGATGGGTCCCTCGCCATACATGAAGAATATGGGCATGGCAATGGCACAAGACCCGCAGATGATGAAGACCATCGAGGCCATGAGACAGGAATCGAAGACGATGGAAGGAGAAGCCGTACTCACGATCATGAATTTTCCAATTTCGGCTGCACCCGGAGCGGATTCGTCAGCCCAAACCACACAGCCTCAGCATCAGCCGGAGGCCGAGAAAGATTCCACATCCCCGACAAATGCCTCCGAGGCATTAGGCCAGATTTTCGGGGGCGCATTCGGGCGCAAAAAGAGGTCTCAGCCAACTCAGGAGCCTACTCGATCGAACCAGTCTCAAACGGCATCATCAGAACCTGCCAGCGTGAACCTGATGACCATGACAGTCGAGATTAAGAGCGTTTCGCAGGCTCCCCTCAGTAGCGCTCTTTTCGAAGTGCCAGCAAGTTATCGTCTTGCGACAAAGTGAAAGGTAGAGCGGCGAACGAGCCTGCCCTCCCGAAAAACCTCGTAGCCTCTGATTTCTAAAAAGTTAGAGAAGGTGCAAAGGCTGGCCACCTCCTGCTATTTTAGGGCTTGAAAACGCTCGAAACCTTCTTTCACCCGGTGTGTCTGGCGAATTGATACGGTGACCGATTCTGCTGCTCACCGCCCTGCGAAAGTGAGGCGAGTCTCACTTTCTGAATGCACCCGGTGGCAGGGAAACGATCAGATCAGCCGATCACGCCACGTTTACAAACTTAAACAGCGAATGGTTTCTGGACGTGTAGCCTTGCCGAGTTCACGCCAGACAACAGGGACGAAAGTCTTCGGACAATCAGGCAGCGATCGGTGTCTGATACAGGCCTCGACAGTGAGATTGCCATCGATAGGAGTTCAGATTCGCGACTGGTCGTGGTCTCTTCGTGTCCTGATCGGGTGTTCGCCCCTCCAATGAGTGATGCGTGCGATGACTGTTGAAGTAAGTCCGGAAATCGAGCAGCTTGTTTTCGAGATCCACGGTCGTCCAGAACAACGTGCGATCCAAATACTCCCTTCGAATCGTTCCGATCAGCCGCTCCACAAAGGGATGAGACAGGGGAACGTAGGGCACCGTCTTGATTTCTGCTACCTCCAGGATTCGCAGATTGGCTTGCCATTGGTCAAACCGATAAAGCGGATCGTGGTCGGAGCTGAGGTATTTCGGCATCGCCCGGTGGCCTCGAATGGCGTGATTGAACATCCGGCAGAGTGCGACACCATCGACCATTCCGGCCTGGACGCCGAATCCAATGATCCGGCGCGTGTATTGATCCATGACGACCAGGACCCAGTGGGTCCGCAACGTGGCCGATTCGCACCGGAACAGATCGATACTCCAGAGACTGTCCTTCAAGTGTCCAATGAAGGTCAGCCAGGAGGGACCACCAGCCTCTGTTCGGGCCGATAGTGACTGGCGAGAATCCTTCGAACAACGTCTTTGTCGATTGGGATAGTCGAAAGCCAAGGCAATCTGCTGAGCGATTCGCGGACAGCCCCAGGTGGGATTGCGCTGCTTCGTTTGGACAACGGCTTCAATAAGTTCTTGGGTGGGTCCCTTTGGACCGGGCTTGCGTCTTCGCTTGGGTGAGAAGAGCAGCCGATACTTTCGGTTCCTCAGAGCTTGGTGGAGGCTCAAGAGAGTCGAAGGTTTCAGAACGATTGCTGAACGGATCAGGCGGGCGGGGCGAATGAGGAGAGCACACAAACCGGCAACAAGGCGATCTGAAGAACGTAGATTGGGTGACCGATGCCTCGAACGATTGAGGATCAGGAGTTGTTGCTTGATGAGAACGGACTCAGCGACGAGGTCAAGCGGCAATTAGTGTGTAAACAGCCGACCATTGAGAGACGGGATGAAAACTCCAACGGTACTCCATGGTTTCAGCCACATACACTAAACAACGATAAGTAGACACTTCCCCTCCAGTCACTTCCATGGCGCGTGTCCTGCGTTTAAACTCTTTGTTGAGGCGTTCAATCGGATTGGTCGTGCGTAAGGTCGTCCAGTAGGTCGCATCAAATTGCAGGAAGGTCAACAGAGAGTCCAAGTCCCTTTCAATAATTTGCACGGCTGAGGGAAACAGCCGACCCCACTGTTCTTTGAGACTGAAGAAAGCCACTCGAGCCACACTCTCACTCGGTGCATAAAAGACCTTGTTGAGATCTTTGGAAAACTGCTCCCGCTCTTTGACCCGCACGCGCCGACAGGCATTGGCTTTGGCATGCTTTTGACAACGCTGGGTCTGAGCCCGGGGAAAGAAGCGCTTAAAGAGCGTTTCCAATCCAGGTAAACCATCCATGATGCCCAACTCCACGGCCTCTGAGTCAATCCCTCGCTCGGTCAGACTGAGAAAGACACTCTCCCATAAATCCACCCGCTCCCGATCTCCCATCTCCAGCGCCAGCACTTCGAAACATTGACTATCTTCACTAATCCCCAACTCCCGCACAAAAAACTCTGGCGACTGACCGACCCATTGATCCGCACCCGAAAGTTGGCCCCATCGATATAGAGAAACTTGTAGCGTCTCTCCGTTAAGGGTCGTTGCAGCCAAGCCTCTAACTCGGTGGTGGCTCGCGCCGCGATCCGAGAGACTTGCTTCGAATCGTACTTCTGGCCCAAGTGTTTCTCCGATATCCTGGCTAAATCTCGGGTCGACAACCCAGCTAGAAATGCTTCCGCTAAAAAGGCCTCGGTCTCCGGATCCTGCCCCTTCCGCTCCGGCAACCAGGCCGACTCAAACTCCCCTTTGCGATCGCGCGGCACGTTCAACTCGATCTTTCCCAATCCAAAAAAATTGATCTGCCGTCGTCGATACCCGTTGCGATAGTTGTCCTGTCCCTCCCCCAGCGGCGCATACCGTCCTCGTCCCAGAAACTCGTCTCGCTCGGCTTCCAACACGCTGTCAATCCAGGTCCGCATCTTCTCTAACAGGTACTGCTTCAGCGATTGCTTCTCCTTCTTCCCAGATCTTTTCTGCAAATGGGCTTGGGCACTTTCGACCTCAATGTTAACATTCAGCATGGCGGTTGTTTCTCCTTTCGTGATTTAATTTTTTTCCCTAAAAGATTTATATCACTCTTGGAGCTTTCAACCGCCTCTCTTTTTCCAGTCCTATTTACACACTTTATACCGCACTACCCGCGACGACAGAACGCATGCCACCGGGATCAAGGAGCCGAGCGAGCGTCACGATGAGATGAATGAAAAGGATAACCAGATCGCGCATCTGCTCATTCTAACAAAACCTGGAATCGCCTGGGCTTACGTCACGAATTCGCAATTCGCCAGGGACAGGTGTTTTCTCTTGACAAAAACTTTTGATGTGTAACCCCAGCTGCTCTTGGATTGGCGATTGAAATCGCCGGCACTCTCAGACGGCTTCGTCCTGGCGATTCACATGCGGCGGTCTCAGTTCCCGTTGACCATCGGCGCTGGGATCATACCCTTCACGGTGTAGTCCGCCGGCACGATGTGGTACCGATAGATCATGCCGTGTTCCCCGACCAGGTAACCACGCTTCGAATCCGGGAAACTAACCCCGTTGACATTCGCCGGTACCGGAAATTCCCTGGAGCTGAAGCTGCGACCGCCGTTCGTTGAATCGCGACCTTCCGATATTGGATGATGACACCCAACTGGCCGCCGCCCATGGCGTAGCGCGCGCGCTCGCCCCCGAACGGGGTTACGATACCGTCCCAAACCTCTCCGCCATCGTTCGTCACTAGGGTCTTGCCCGCGTACAGCGTGACGAGACCGCTGTTCTCATTCCAGAAGAATGCCTGCATACCGGGGTCTTCCATGGCTCCAGGAGCAGATAGGGTCCAAGTGGCGCCGCCGTCCTTGGTGCGGGCCACTACGGCCCCTCTTTTAGCCCCCGCGAGCTGGCCGACGGCGTAGCCTACGGTAGCGCTGGGAAAGGTTAAGTCGTTAAAATAGCATTCGACCTTCCTGGCAAGCCCGTCCACCTGCAACTCGAGTGCGCATGGAAAAGCCGGCTTCCACGTCTTTCCGCCGTCGTCGGTGCGCCGGATGACTCTATAGGCGGTAAAGCCCGTCTGCGGGGAGACAAAATTCAGCGCGCGTTCATGCTGAGAAAGCTTTCCGATCTCCTCCCAAGAGGCTCCACCATTGTTAGTCCGCATCAGTTTTTCAGCTCCGCCTCGCGTCCAGCCGTGCGTAGCATCCAGGAAGAAGATCTCTCTAAGCTCTCGATCACTCGATTCCGGATCGCCGCCCAACTGAGCTTCCCACGTTTTCGCGCCGTCCTTGGTGTGCAGGATCGTGTTCTTGTCGCCGACTGCCCAGCCCTCTTCAGAGGAGACGAACTTCACATCGAGTAGGTTAATGTCTTTCGGGTAGTTGGCCGGCTCCCAAATCGCCTTCCATTTCGGCTGGTCCGCTGAGACTGGAGCGGTGGTCTTCTGTTCTGCAGGGGTGGAGCCTTTCTTTGGAACCTGTGCAAACGTAAAGTCAAACGCCACTGAAAGTAATCCCACAAACAAAAGCAGCTTGCGCATATCTTCCTCCTTTGAGCCAACGCGCGCGGTTGGCTGAATCTAGATTCGGTAGAATATCATGGTACCATTTTACCTAAGATCACCACTTTACGAGTTCTACGCGCCTGTTCCTGGTTCTGCCCTCATCAGAGTCATTGGACGCTTCGGGCGCATACCATCCGCATCCAAATGAGTCCAATCGAGTGGCTGGGATGCCGTATTTGGACGTCAACTCACCGACCACGCTTGCGGCGCGCCGCCGGCTGAGGTCTAGATTATGCTCGGATGTTCCTTGATTGTCGGTGTGGCCAACTACATGAATCCTCAACTGCGGATTGGTCTTAAGAAGCTTAGATATTTCCTCAACCGTCTGTTGCGAATCAGGCCGCAGACTGTCTTTGTCGGTATCGAAGTAGATGCCATACAGGGCGATCTTGCCGGAGTTGGCGAGGGACTTTGACATTTCGTCAGCATTGACGAATGTCATCTTTTGCTCCATCTGCTCAGGAGCAACGACGATGACTTCAGCGAGTGCCCGGTCTTTGGAAACCACGCCGTAGAGCCGTTCAGGGACAATTCCATCCTTGTAGGCGGTAACGAAGACGTAGTAGTAGGTTGGCTTGTCCCCGCTGGATTTGCCCACGATGAGCCGTTCCTGGGCTTCGTTATACGCCAGAATCTGACCCAGGTTATCTTCCTGCGCTTCTTTGGTCAAGCGTAGGTCCGAACCAGCCTGGAGCACCGGCGCCCTTCTCATACAACGTCACTAGACCCAACCGCTGAAACTCTGTCTTGTAATTACGGAACAGTTCACTCGGAGAACGGCTGGCAGGAGCAACATAAGTGCAGCGGCTGACCAGCCCGTCCACTTTCAGACTCTTTTGATAAGCCGCGGGCGCCATATTTGTCGGCGTCCCCAGGGGCAGCAGAAATTCGTCGAATCGGGGGGTGCGGTAGCCAATGATCTCGCTTCCTTCATAGCGCTTCATCCCCGGTGGGTCCTTTGACCCGGGAACGTCGGCGGCAAATACTGGGGTTGTCAGCATGGACACGAGCGAGACAAGCAGCAAAAACTGGGTTATCTGTACATTTCTCATAAGAATTTGACCTCATCCATATCTTCGCAGTTACGATTCAAGCCATCGAAGCTGGCAAGCAGACTTGCAGTAACAATAGTACACAAGGAAGATGGCTGCGACCATTTGAAAAGATATGGCAGGCACCTGGGGACTCGGAAGACGACTATCGGCAAAGTCGGATCCTCCGGCACACTATCCTGATGGAGGGGAAAAACCTGAATGGCAGTGGGCCCGACTTCTGTTCGGAAATCGTCCCGTGTCGGATTGGGCCAGTTTCCGGTTATTTTAGACTACACGTCCACTAATACTGCATGATTCAAACAAGCGCCAGTCATCACCGTTCCAAAAGCAATCAGTTGAGCTCCTAAAGGCACCGTTTCAGCAGTATCTTGCTCGATAGGGATGCATGCTCTGCGTGTCTAGCTGTCCTGTTGATCCGAATGCACATGTATAATATATTTCGGTAGAAGCTATTAATTTGGGAGGGCTAATGGCTCACACAGCGAAAGACAGGCTAGCAAAGCCGCCCGCGCATTGCACATGATCACTATCCTCGGTGCAGGCGGCGTTATAGCCAATGAAGTGGTGAAACTCCTCTCTGCGCGGAAGCAGCCGTTCAGACTCGTAGCTCGCAACGCACGTCCGGTGCCCGGTGCTACGGAGATGATCTCCGCCGACCTCTCTGACAAGGACCAGACCATCCGCGCCGTGGCAGGCTCGAGCATCGTGTATCTTCTCGTTGGTCTCAAATACGATCACAAACTCTGGACGGAAATGTGGCCGCGAATCATGGCCAACACCATTGAGGCCTGCAAGCGCTCGGGCGCGAAGCTAATCTTCTTCGACAACGTGGCGGACGGAATGGTTGAGCTTGGCCTGGTCGAAGAACCCGGACGCATCCCCGTAAGTACAGCCAACTTCACAATCAGCCGCTCTCTTTGTTCCAATAGCGTAAAGAGCTTATTCACTTCCGTCAGATTCATCACCAGTCTTTCTGGCTTCCGAGCTTCTTTCGGAACAAACAGCAAAGAAGCTGGATTGCGATTCAAGTATCCTTCCCCTACGGCCAGTTCGAAAATCTGTTTCAGATCCCAACGAAGGTGACCGACAACGCTGTACGATAGTCCCTTTTTTGCCTTGTGGTCCAGAAACTCCTGCAATTCATCCCGATTGAATTGATTGATCCCTCGTTTGCCAAACTCTGAGATCAAGTGAAAGCTGATCCTCTCCTGGTTGCTCAAAGCCGTCGAGCGCTTCCACTTCCGTCGGTAGAAAGGCAAGAAAACCTGTTCCACAAAATCAGCCAAGGTAAATCGTTCCGACGCTGTCCTTTCTCGAAGGTTGATGGGTGCCACAATGGCGGCGACTTCGCCTTTAGCTTCAGTCTTGGTCATCTCCCAAACAGAACCCAGCGCCCGACTCCGTCGATGACCGTTTTCCCACCACTGGGCTATCCAAACGCCCCGCTGCTTCTTTACATTTCCCTCCTGATACCGTTTACGCATAAAGATCCTCCTCAATGCGTCTAACGGCGTTGATTTTTGACAACGCGATCATAACATCGTCGTCGCCGAGTTCATTGGATTTTTTCCAATCTTCAAGTGTGTCACGCATGACCAGCCTTCTTCTTCCCATTCGAATAGCCGGCAGTCTGGACACGTACTTTACTTTCCCATTGATCACGCTGTGCACATGCGCCACGGAGCAGCGGAGCTCCAAGGCGACATCTCTGACGGTGAGTACTTCTCGAAGAATAGCCACAATGATCCTTGCCTCCAACCTGGCGACCTATGAACGAACACCTGATCATGTCACCCAGAATACATTCCTCGATCAAATTGACCCTTCATATACTAAGAGCCTTTCTGGAGGCAAAACCTTAAGAAAATATTTTCAGAGGGGTGGGTTGACTCTTCCGTTTGACGGTGTTCTCTGCTTCTCGGCTCAGTGTTGGGAGAACATACAAACCTCATCGAAACAATCAATTGCGTGGGATTCTAGCCTCGAGGAGCAACGGGGTGAAGCTTTGTGGATTGGCTTTCAGCAACTGGAGGAAATTCAAATGGCATTACTAGAACATAGACTGGCAGGAGTTGCTTTTTTTGGGGTGGCTGAATTGTTAATCGGTGTTCTTTCCTTGCTTCTCGTACTTCGCAAGTAAGCAGACCAGATGGAGCCATGGTCCACCCTTTGCTTCTTGACTTGGTTCAATACTGGTATTACGGCGTAACCGGAGATTGAGGAGCAGTCGAACATTCACTGGTCTCATTGTCCGGTTAGCGACTAACCAGGAGTTAGCCCGCCGAAAAATCGCGTCCGTCACAAGCTGCTGTTCTAGGAGTCTCTGACACTTCTTCTCCTAGCGGCCTGCAATAGCTGAGCCTTCTCAATGCCTCTGGAAGTGCCCAAGTTCTATCTGAAGCCCAACGATTAACTTGCATGCAGGTCGATTTGAGGTTCAACCAAAACAACTGATTTCACCGAATTTGCCACCAGGCTATATTTTTGCGCTGTCTCCAACGCCCGTACGACCCTTTTTTCCGTGATCTCTTTCTGGGACATTTCACAGCGTACTGCTATGTTCGGGCGAAGCAGGATTTTCGTGAAGATTTCCGTCCGATCCAGTTCTATAAGCTTGGTTCCCTCGGCTCGGCATTCATAGGACACCAGGTCGAGCTTGAAGCGTTCGGCCGTCCAGATAAACATCATCATGATGCAAGTGTTGACTGCGGCCACAAAGGCGTCTTCGGGGGTGAGAACCCCTGCATGCCCATGGGCGTCCGGGGGGGCGGAGAAATCCATTTCGGGTCCGTTTCCCAACCGGATACGCCCCCAGTGTTCACCCTTCCAGTTTACAGTGGTGTGATAGGTAGCGGTGCGGGACATTACTTCTTCTCCAAACAAAACACGGCATAATCGAGGGCGATGGTCTGCCTCCAGGTCTCCTCTTCATCTTCTGGAATCGGATGGTAGACCTTTATGACCTGCAACATCTCGGATGAAATCCCACTTTCAGGCATCCTGCCGGAGTTGCGCCACAATTCGTAGATCAAAGGGAGGGCAGCAATCTGGATTTCCTGACCGGCGACCCTTAGCTTTCTCAGCGGGATTCCGGAACCGCAAGAACATGCGGGGCCTGGTGCCGTGGGAGCAACAGAGCGATCCTCGTTCTTGACGTCGGCGGGCGGCTTAGTGTTGAGCAGTTGGCCAACAAGCTGGCTGACAGCGGCGGCCGTGACCTCTACTAATTCTTGCCCTCTAGCGGAAAGCCGTCGTGCCGTTCCAAATTCATTATCGTGATGGGGAGACAGCTCGCTGACTACGATACTGGCAGCCGGCTTGCCACTGTACATTTCAGTCCCACGGGCCGCGCAGCGTTTCTCACAGCCATCAATAGCAATCGTCGGGTAGAAACGGGCAAAAGCGCGATCCCCCTCGCCTCCGGCGAGAAACAAGGGAAGACAAATGGTCACGGTCTGATCCGGCCGCAATGATTCCAGGACCCTGCGCGTGGCCAGCCGGGATATAGTGCCTTCCGGCATTTCCTCCCCGGAGCAGGACACAAGCCCCACTTTTCGTACCGGAAGCTCAGGCATTTTCCACCTCCCCTTTCATTTGGTCCACTAGCACAGCTACTTCTTCAGCCAGCGCCTGGGCCAGTTGGTTCCCTGCTTCATTGAGTTCTGCGATCCCATCAGGCTTCAGGTCGCGGTAACGGCGTGAAGATATCCGATACCTGCAGAGCATGGTCCACTTTGCCGCCTTTTTCGGCAGCGACTTTGGCGGCGCAAGACTGCTTGCATCCATCAATCGCTATAACAGGAACTCTGGCGAGGGTCTCTCGTGTCTCTTCTTCCCCGAGTACCAGCAGTGAAAGAGGCAGGAGCTGGGTCTCCTCCGGACGCAGGTCCTCCGTCACCCTGAAGGCGGCTTTCCCGCGCCACACTCCCATAACGTTTTGCCGATGCCGCTACACGGAATAATCAAAGACTTTCGGTTTCATTTTTTCATCTCCGTTTCGGCCTGGCGCTTAACCAACTCCAGGTAATGCGGCGCATCCAAAAGAGCGCTCTTTTCTTCCTCCCATCGGTCTAATTCCAGGACCGCCATCCATCCCTTGCCGTAAGGGTCTTGATTGATGAGTTCAGGAGAGCTTTCCAAGCCCGGATTGACTTCCACAATCCGGCCTGTCACGGGCGAGGGTAGCTCCAGTATGGCTTTTACGGTCTCGATATTGCCAAACACTTGCGTCGCCTTGACCTGGGTTCCAGTGGGCGCAACACTGGCAAATGCGACGTCGCCGTTCAACTGCTGGGCAAAATCGGAAAGCCCCACTCTGGCGCGCGAGCCTTCCACCGCCACCCAGAAGCCAGTTTCGCTGTAATAGAGATCTTCCCGGACCCGGAAGATAAACTTGTCAATCGTGGTTTCGAGCATGGGAAACTCGCCTTTTGTAGATTGAAAATGTCAGCATTGAGATTTGCCGTCCCCTGCATTTGCAACCAGAATCTGCGGCTCCAAGCGGACCGCAGCCTTGATGGAATTCGAAATCAAACATTGCTTTTCAGCCTTCTCCAGGAGTCGAGCCGCCCTTTCCAGGTCCTTATTATGGGTGATCACCAGCGTGGGACGGATGATGATTTCAGTGATTCGGTACCCTTCACCTTCAGGTTTTTCCAGCTTTCCTGTGGCCTGTGCCTGGTAGCTCCCATACTCCAGCTTTGACAGCCGGGCAATGGCCAGGAAAGTCGTCATGACGCAGGCATTGACAGCGGCCACAAAGTAATGCTCCGGTGACCAGTATCCTTCCTGCCCGCCGAACTCCGGTGGTGTAGCAACTTGCAGGGAGGGGAGTCCCGCCACTGAAAGTAGTCCCTTGTTTTCACCTGCCCATTCGATTCCATTCTCGTAGTAAATCGGGAGTTGAGGCATCTTGGTTTGCTCCTGAGACAATTCTTACAACCAAATCTTCAGAAAAAGCGCTGTTCCCAGTGTCCAGACGATTACTTCCCCAGCCACTGCTTAATTTCGCCAGACTCGGGGAGGCGCCCGGCGGATTTGACGATGCCGTCAACGGTGACGGCTGGAGTAGCGAGAATGCCGAGGGAGAGGATGGCCTGCATATCAGAGACTTTTTCTACTAGGGTGTCCGCTCCAGTTTCGGCAACGACTTTCCGGATAGTTTCTTCCACTTGCTTGCATCTGGCACAACCGGGGCCATAGATTTTGACAATACTCATGTTCGACTCCCTTTCCTTGGATTAATCATGATACCGATTCGCATCCGACAAGCTATTGTCTCAGTCCTCCCTACGCTTGCTCTCTTACGAAATTCGCAGCCAAGATCTGAGTGATAATGCTCAGCCAACTGGTTCTGCTTCGCTAAACCAATGCCGTGTGCGGTTGCAGACGCCACAAACGGACAGCATCACCGGAACTTCAATGAGAACTCCCACCACCGTGGCCAGAGCCGCCCCCGAACTTGGGCCAAACAGAGCGATTGCAGTGGCTACTGCCAGCTCAAAAAAGTTACTGGCGCCAATCAACGCCCCCGGGGCTGCCACGGAGTATTGAACTCTAAATAGGCGCATCAGTCCGTACGTCAACGAAGAGTTGAAATACACCTGGATCAGGATCGGCACGGCGATCAGAATCACATGCCAAAACCTGCTCGTGATGTTGTCGGCCTGGAATCCGAAGATCAGCACCAGGGTGGCCAGCAGGGCCGTCATGCTGACCGGGGCGAAACGGGGCAGCAGAGTCTGCTCGAACCATTCCTTGCCATGATGGCTGATGAACCACTTGCGGAGGAGACTTCCCAGCGTAAGCGGAATCACAATGAAGATGATGACCGCATAGAGCAGGACAATAAAGGGCACTTCCAGAGAAGAGGCTCCACTGACCAAGAAGCGGACAATCGGGGCGAATAGCACCAGCATGATGAGATCATTCACCGAGACCTGGACCAGGGTGTAGGCCGGGTCGCCATCGGTGAGATAACTCCAGACAAACACCATGGCTGTGCAAGGAGCCGCTGCCAGGATGATACAGCCGGCAATATACTGATCAGCCTCCGACGCCGAGATCCAACCTGAAAATATCTGGCGGAAAAAGAGCCACGCAATGAGGGCCATGGAAAAGGGCTTGACGATCCAGTTCACAAACAAAGTCACCAGCAGTCCTTTGGGACGCCGTCCCACCTCCCGGATCGAGGCAAAGTCTACCTTCATCATCATAGGGATGATCATGAGCCAAAGCAGTATCGCGATAGGAATATTGATCTGGCTTTCCGAGCTAAATTCCATCCGGCGCAGAGAATCAATGGCTGCGGGCAAGAGTTTCCCCAACAAAACCCCCACAAGCATGCAGACGGCGACCCACAGGCTCAAGTAACGTTCAAACAGATTCAGGTGTTTTTCAGGCAAGGAATTACTCAACTTTACCTCCTCTCACTACTCAAGCCGACAGCATCAAAAAAGACCCGGCACCCTGAAAAAGAATGTTGTAAGAGTAATAGGCCCCGGCCAGGATGAACACAATGGCCGTCACAATCCGAGCTGGACGTTCCCAATCCGCTAGCTTTTTGAAGAAGTGACTAGCTGCTTGCACGCCTCCCATCAAGGTCCAGGCCAGTGCCAGAACGGGAAGGCCAGTCCCAAGCCCATAAGCCAATGGAACAAGGACACTGGATTGCTTTTCCAAGGCGATCGGCAAAAGACTCCCAAAAAAAAGCGCTGCCGAGACAGGACAAAAGGAAAGCGCAAACACGGTTCCCAGCAAGCAGGAACCGGCAATCCCCCACCGGCTGACATGTTTACCTGCCCGAGCGGCCAAGTTGCCCCCAAAGGAGGGCAGACGCAGAATGCCCATTAAAAAGAGACCCACCAGAATCAGCAGCGGCCCCGTGATCCGGCCCATCCACTTCTGCAGGAAGTTGGCCAGCGATGGGACCTCCAAGAGGCTGGCCACAATCAATGCCGCCAGCATGATATAAGTGAGGGACCTCCCAAGGGCATACAAAACGCCGGCGGCGAAAGTCCGCCAGGGGTTTTGAGCTTCCCTGGCGATAAAGGAAACCGCCGCCAGGTTAGTGGCCATTGGACAGGGGCTGATGGAAGTCAAAATCCCGAACCAGAGGGCACTTCCCAGGGCAGGCCAAATCTCCATCATGAGCGGCCCCCCATGAATTTACCGATCTCCATGCTCACATATTCGCCGAACTGTTGGGGAGAATGAACGAGTTCCCACACGCGAGTCAGGTTTTTGTGCTCCTCCACCTTATCTCCAGAGTAACGAACAATAACCAATGAGCGGGTGTACAGCTTGAAATCCTCGACGAAGTGCCGGTTTTGTTCCTCCTCCATATTGACACTTCGAAATTCCAAATTTCCGCTCTTTAACTCCGAGGAAAACGAGTTATTAATTGCCTCGGCGGAAAGCTGTTCAATTTTCCGGCAGGTGGCACACCGTGCAGTGGCATGAAAGTAGTAAGCGACAAATCTGGGCTTTTCAGCAGCAGTGGTTGTGGAATTTTTGGGAGCTTTGTGCTCTCAT
The DNA here is from genome assembly GCA_963810905.1 of uncultured Acidimicrobiia bacterium. Classification (GTDB taxonomy): domain Bacteria; phylum Acidobacteriota; class Terriglobia; order Versatilivoradales; family Versatilivoraceae; genus CAWBAT01. Next base: position 21,222 of record CAWEPG010000007.1, read on the forward strand.
AAGATCCGGTGATAGACAAGCCAGTGCGAGCGCCCATAGTAAACTCATAAAGACTCTTTGATTCATTATTGCCTCCTATTTGGCTGGCTTCGGGCAACCCAGCCAGAAACATGATTGGATTGTTGATTGGGGAAGAAGCGCTCCATTAATTCATCCAATTAAAAAGACATACCACCAGCAAGATGCCAACGCTGACTGCTCCGATGAATGCGACGATCCCAACTTGTGGGATTCTCATATTGCCTTCCCCCATTGCCTGGACTCCTCACTTAACCGTGAGAGCGGATCGTTGTTCAGGAACTCCTTGAGTTTTGCTAGATCTTTCTGGTGGTCTTCCAATGCTGGCAGGATCTGGGCCAGGAATTCATGGAGAGCCTTTCCCGCCTCATCGTCTCTAAGGCTCAGTGAATAGTAAACACGAGGGCCTTCGCGGCGATCCCGAGCGATCCCCGAATTCCGAAGATAGGCCAAGTGACGCGATAGGAAAGCTTGAGGGAGATTTAAAATGGCTTGGATTTCACAGACACAAGCATCCCGCTGCATCAAGATATTGACGATCCTTAGCCGATTTGGATCTGAAAGGGCTTTGAAGACTTTGTCCAATGAATTCATAAGCTCCTCCACTTATACGGATAAGCAGATACAATGCCATTGTCTTTGCAGTCTCTTAAGGGAAATCGTAAGATATTGATTATTCAGATCTAAGGCACTGAAATCCAGTCGTGTCCCTTCATGTCCTGAAATCTTCCCGCACGGAGTTTAACCCGGGTACTGCGGGATATCGCTCGGTCCCGAGAAACTCCCACCTGTGTACCCGAAAAACCTCTTATTCGTTGATCTATAACGATTTAGAAAAGTTATGAAGCCTGCCCACCTCTTGCTGTCTTAGATCATGAAGACAGTCAGACCCATTTTTTGTTCTGTGTTGGAATCCCTGGGACTCGCCGGTGTAGCCTAAGGGCAAATTCCCGCGTCCGCAGAGAATCACACCACCGATTTGGCTTCACTCGGCGTCATACGGCGATATTGGAGACTGACCCGTGATCGCAGAACTCGGTGACGGCGAGAGCTGATTATGGTTAGACCTTGTGGATCCCATTGGGATTGAAAACCTTTACGTGGTTAGGCGGTCATTTCTCTCGTGGCGTAAGGCCGTGATTCCCTGGAAGCTGGAAGTGCCGAAGGGGTTCGTGCCCTGCGAGAATTTGTAAACCATGAGTGCGGTAAGGGATTGACTATGAAATCTGGTGTGACAGAACCTGTGGAAACAAGGAAACGACTGAACACGTTTGAACGCTTTCTGAGCCTCTGGGTTGGGGCTTGCATGTTAGCAGGCGTCCTGATCGGTAAATTGGTTCCTGGCTTCATTGATGGTCTGAGACGCCTGGAATTTGGTGAAGGCAGCCAGATCAATGTACCCATTGCCGTCCTGATTTGGCTGATGATTACCCCGATGATGATGAAAGTGGACTTTGCCTCGATACGCAACGTGGGCAAACGGCCTCGTGGCTTAATCGTCACCCTATTTGTGAACTGGCTGGTGAAACCCTTTTCGATGGCTCTCTTCGCCTGGCTGTTTTTCCGTTATGTCTTTGCCGCCTGGATCGGCTCGGCTGACGCGGATCAATACATCGCCGGGACGTATCATTCTGGCTGCCGCACCCTGTACCGCCATGGTGTTCGTGTGGAGCTATCTGACTGATGGGGATCCTGCCTACACTTTGGTGCAAGTGTCCGTAAATGACTTGATCATGCTCTTTCTTTTTGCGCCCATCGTCCGGTTCCTAGTGAGCGGTGCCTCCTCATTGGAGGTGCCATTTCAAGTATTGCTCTACTCGGTTGTTATTTTCATTGTCATCCCTCTGGCGCTCGGCACTGCCCTGAGATTCTGGTTCATTCGGAAGCGAGGGGCGAGGTGGTTTGAAGAGGAGCTGCTACCCCGGTTTGCACCCGTGAGCATACTGGCTCTGCTGGCAACCTTGGTTCTGATCTTCGGCTTCCAATCGGATAACATCACCGGCAAAACTCTTCACGTCTTATTGATTGCAGTCCCAATTACAATACAGGTCTATTTCAACTCATCGTTGACCTATGGACTCATGCGGCTGCTGAGAGTCCCATACTCCGTGGCTGCCCCTGGTGCCCTGATTGGGGCCAGCAATTTCTTTGAGCTTGCAGTGGCAACTGCCATCGCTCTCTTTGGGCCAAGCTCGGGAGCAGCTCTGGCAACTGTTGTTGGAGTCCTGATCGAGGTCCCGGTAATGCTTTCGGTTTGTTCGATATGCAACCGCACGCGACGCTGGTTCGTTTTTGTGGAAAAGGGAACTTAGAGTAAATGCAGTAATTCTACTGAAGATTCTTAAGGTAAGCTGTTGTGGATGCTCTTAAATAGTCAAGACTTGAACCACGGAGCCCAAGAGTTTTGTCCCACTGCCGTCCCACGCCCAGAAGCGCGGAAAGCAAGTTGCAGACAGGATAGCCTAATCCCTTGTTCTCCGTGGTTTCCTCTCGTCGGATATTTTCTCACTTGTCATCAGGACAAAGTGATTTAAAAACGATTCCTGCAGCTGCACCCCCTAGTAGGTTCGCGACCAGATAGATCCAGAGGCTTCCCCAGCCGACAATGCCCATGGCTGAGATGCCAATCGCCACGGCCGGATTAAATGCGCCGCCTGATATGTTACCGACCGAGAAAGCGCCGGCGAGCACAGTGAAGCCAATGGCCAGTCCGTAGAACGAATTACCCGCATTGCCTTTGGCAGTAGCGGTACTGACCACGACGAAAGCCAGAGCAAAAGTAAAGACAAACTCTGCAATCAGTGCTGGGGCAACATCGATATTCATCGCTGTAACGGGAACTCCAGCTCTAAGCATTTTGACAACTCCAGCGGCAGCGGCTGCACCGATGATTTGAACCGCCCAATACGGCACGACATCTTTAGTCTCACACCGCCCACGAATCCATACCGCCAATGTTACAGCAGGATTGTAGTGGCCTCCCGAAATGTGGCCTCCCGCAAATACCATTGCCATAAGAACCGAGCCAATTGCCAGGGGAGGGATAACTCCACCACCACCCCCAATGACCGTTAATCCGATCGTGAGGGCGAGAAAGAAAGTCCCGATCAATTCCATGATGTATTTGTTCATCTATTTCTCCTTAGTTGAATTGAGTTGGTATGCTGGTTAACTACGTGCTGCCGGTAGCGTTTCGGAAACAGCAGGTCCACTCAGCAACAAAACAAAGCCAATTGCTGTCGGCGACAACGGTTTCGTTCGTTGCTTAGAATTGCCAATCGGGGAATGAAACGATTGTTGATAGATAACCCTGGGATTGCAGCCCAATAATTATCACTTCTGAGGAAAATGAACAATTGAAAATAATCACTAAATCTTGGGGTAATGAATTCACTTTTCCTCTGGAGCATTGCAAGTTTGCCGAGATATCATGTCCTTCTAAGCCAGTCAATTTCACTTGATTTGACCCTGCTTGCGCGGAGGGGGAGAAGGTAAAAAGTCAAAAGATTCGATAGTCTATTCGGTTGATAGTCCTCGGCGAACCCCAAATGGTAGTCCATTCTTCTACTCCGAACAGCTTCTGGCAGTGGGATGGTTCTGCGCTAAGATGAGCGTTAAAGTTAGGCCAGAGATTTTTAGCGCATCTTTGAGAGAAGCCTTCTCTGAGCTTTCTTCGTAGACCCCTTAAGTCTCCGGTCAGTCGAAGATGGGAAACTTAACGAATAAAGGAGAAATCATGCATTATTACGAGTCTGAGGATCTGAAGCGTTTTTCTGAATTCGGGAAGTTTCGGAAGGAGCTCATGGACAATTTCTTTTCTTACTACAACAAGGTGACCGGTGAGGATGGCAGCCTCAGCCGGCGAGAGAAATCGTTAATCGCTCTCGCCGTCGCCCATTCGCGGCAGTGCCCTTATTGTATTGATGCTTATACCGTGCAATGCCTTGAATCTGGAGCCAGCCCGGAGCAAATGACGGAAGCCGTTCACGTGGCTGCTGCGATGGAGGCTGGGATGACCTTGGTTCATGGCATTCAGATGCACAATACCCTTGAGCGTTTGGGTGGATAAGGATGAAGAATTCAGTCCAATTGAAGGTTCTCGAGACGCAAAACCCGGGGAAATACAGCTTCCATCAGGTTTTGCAGGAGCACGGGTTCAGCCTCCCGCCTTTGTCCCTCGGGACTCTGCAGGTCAATATCACGAAGATGTGCAACCAGGCCTGCCGTCATTGCCATGTGGATGCCTCTCCCCAGCGAACCGAGCAAATGAATTGGGCGGTCATGGAGCGCTGTCTCAGGATCCTTGAGTTGGATGAGATTGAGAACCTGGATATAACCGGGGGTGCTCCCGAATTGAATCCCTATTTTGATTCCTTTGTTGCGGCGGCACACAATTTGAACAAGCACGTAATGGTGAGGCATAACCTCACGGTTTCGCTGGATGGCCATCCGTTGACCGGAGAGTCCAAAGCCTATCTTCCAGGTTTCTTTGCAAAACATCAGGTGGAGGTTATTTCCTCATTGCCTTATTATGAGCCGTATTTCACGGACAAACAACGGGGGAGCGGAGTCTTTCAAAAGAGTATCGAGTCCATGCGCCGCTTGAACGCGGAAGGGTATGGCAGGGAAGGGAATCCGCTTGTTTTGAACCTGGTGTATAACCCGGTCGGAGCTTTCTTACCGGCTTCTCAACCGGGGCTGGAAGCCGATTTCAAGCGAAAGCTTTATGCGGACTATGGGCTATTTTTTAATCATCTTTATACCATCACGAATATGCCGATCAATCGCTTTGCAACCCAGCTCAATCAGTTGGGAGCCTTTGATGCGTACATGACCAAACTTGTCAACGCTTTCAATCCCCGTGCCACAGAGGGTCTCATGTGTCGTTTGCTCATTAGTGTCGGATATGATGGCAAGCTCTATGATTGCGATTTCAACCAGATGCTGGAGATGCAGGTATTCAATGGAGAGCCGATGACAGTGTTTAATTTTGATTTAAACTCTCTCCTCAAGCGCAAGATCCGGTTTGCTTCTCATTGTTTTGGCTGTACGGCTGGTTCGGGCAGCAGTTGCGGAGGAACGACGGCTTAGCGGCGAGGTAAGATATTCTGGTTTCTTCAATTTACGGTGTGAGCGTTGCTGCTTATTGAGTTTGAAAAAAGTAGTCCTATTTGACAGGAGATGACCATGCACCTATTGCGCAAAACCTTATTTCTATTGCTTATCCCTTTTGTGGTTTTTGCACAGAATCCGGCTAAGCACGACCAGCATGCGATGCATGCCTTGCATGATGATCCCAAGGCCTACATTGCCGCGCTGGAGGATCCGAACCGGGAGAACTATCAGAAACCAAACGATGTGCTGGATGCTCTGGCCTTAAAGCCAGGAGAAGTGGTTGCAGATATCGGGGCAGGCTCGGGATATTTTACTGTCCGTTTCTCGAACGCATTAAAGGAGTCTGGAAAAGTTTACGCAGTTGATGTGAGTCAGGACATGATCGACTACATGAATCGACGATTCCAGGAGACAAACGCCAGGAATGTGACGACCGTCATGGCAGCTGCGGACGATCCTCGTTTGCCGGATGCCTCTGTAGATCGGATCTTTATCTGCGATACCTGGCACCATATTGAAAATAGATCTCAATATCTTACGCGATTGAAAAGAGCGCTTCGTGCAGGTGGGCAAATCATCATGATTGATTTTCAAAAGAGGGATCTTCCCGTAGGTCCACCGATTGATATGAAGATTGCTCGGGAAGATCTCATTCAAGAGATGGAGTCCTCCGGCTTTCGTCTCGTCCAGGAGCATGCCTTCCTCCCTTATCAGTATTTTCTGGTCTTCATGGTCCGGTGAGTCTCGAATTCTCCGGAATTATTAATGCGAAGCTTTAGCCGAGGCCGTTGACCCCGGACATGTGCCGGCCTTTCGCCAATTAGCGGATGGCCGGCTAGAACAATTTAAGGAGAATGAGGTGGCATCATTTTTGGGTTCTAAGAATTGTCTGACACGCCGCCAGTTACTTGCTGTCTCGACCATAGGTGCAGTCAATCTGTCCCCGCATATTTTTGAAGCGAAAGAGGACGAGCACCTGGAAAAACCCTTCCTCAAGGAATTGGGTTTTTGGGATTACACAACTCCTGGCGCTGGCGGGATGGAGGCGTTCGAGAGGAGCGACTACCTTTCGCTTCTCGATGATATGGCGCAAGCCGGAATGAATTCTTTGATGATCTTTGTGAAATGGCTGACGACAGGTTATCGCTCTCGCTTAGATTTTCTCGACCAGACACCTGAGAATCTTAACACCGCCACGGATAATAATTTATTGCGCTTTGCCATCGAGGAAGCAAACAAGCGGGGCATCAAGGTGTGGCTGGGAGCTGTGGCGACTTATTTTGACGTCAGAAAGTTCCGGTCGAAACCCTACCGCAGCCTCGCAAGGATGAGTGGTTTTTCACTGCCGTTTCAAGTGGGGATCTTCGATACAGATACCCCGGAACTACTGGAGCGCATCGTGCAGATGTTTGAGGAAATGGTCGAACTGTTTCCCGGTATAGGCGGGATTTGTGTCGAACTGGAAGGGGCTGGAGTGGAGGTCGAACAGCGAATACCACTTTATGACCTGTGGGCAAGAGAAAAAGGCTATCCGCCATTTACACAGTTGGGGCATCCCTTTGATCCGAGAACCTTCGATGTTTCACCTTGGCGCGAGTACACGACTCATTCTCGATTACGAGTGCTTCGAGCTGTTGAAGAGGCAATTGGTGCCAAAGGTTTTCGGGGTGAACTGGCAATGATCTGTGAGACGGGCAGAAAAACGTATGCGGCCGGTCAGGAAGTGGATCTCAAACAATTTCACGCGCAATTTCCCGGCATGGGCGGGGGTTACCTACGAGTACGAAAAGTGGGATCATCGTTATGCCATGATGGATTTCTGCCTCGATCAGCCTAAGAAAGAAGGGATCAAGGTTTACTATCTGCCACGCGGCGTGATGACCTGGGGGATGCCCTGGCCCCTTCCCATTACTTTGGAACAGAGCTGGCAGTATGACTTAGAAGATATTCTCCAATTTCAGCCAGACGGAGTCTGGTGGTTTGGTTGTGGAACGATGAACGAAGGTGCCCACGTGAGCCTCAAAAGATTAGAACAGGTTGGGTACCGCAATGGAGTCGAGGCTAGAAGAGCATTGATCAAAAATACAAGTGTTTTGGGGAAGGCGCTGAGACGTTGATTTGCTCACCATGGAGTCTTGTATATCATCTGTGATCCTTTGAGGGATGACTTTGGGTATAGCGCTTAACCAAGTGAAGTGGCGATCAAACCTTTCGAGCAAATTTGTTCTCTAAAAAACCTAGATCTTTGGAGAGCCAAGCTCTTCAGAGTTGATGTAAGAAATCTTTCTGAGTTAAGCGATTTTCAAGCCTTTCTCCCAAAATGAATGGAGAGCTTTCCCATCGACTTCCCCATTTGACTACATCGGGCAATCGAATTGTCAATCAAGAGACCGGAAAGCCGGTTCTTTTGCGCGGGGTCAACCGATCAGGAATGGAATATTCCGAGCCCATTGACAAAGGTTTTGCTCGGGCGGCTGGAATAAGCCAGGACGAGGTTTAATGCATTGCGGAAGGCTGGAACTGCAACATCCTTCGGATTCCCTTCAACCAGGATTGGGTATTGAACGGGCGGAGGAGTCATTCCGCTGAAGAATATCTTAGGGATCTTGACTGTATTGTTCGGTGGGCGGCAGAGTTTGGGGCCTACACATTGCTTGCGCTTCAATGGCTGAATGCGGATCTTCAGTACGGGGGAAATTTCAATCTCATCGCGCCGCTTCCCAATCTCGAAAGCATTAGACTCTGGCACATTCTGGCCAATCGCTATACGAATGAGCCTGCGGTCCTTTTTGATATTTACACCGAACCCCACGATCGGTTGCCCGACGACCTGAACCCTCTTTGTTCTCCTGATGGACTATTATTTCCAAGCAACCACCGAAAGATCACAGCGGCAGAATGGAAGCCCTGGGCAGGCAAATTTGTCGAAGTGATCCGCGAGGTCGATCCCAACAAGTTGATCTTTGTTTCAGGAGTGAACTGGGGGTATGACTTGCGCGGAATGGGTCTGGATTTTGCGAACCTTGTCTATTCGACTCATATCTATCCCCAAAAAAGACCAAACTGGGAAAAGGCTTTCGGCAAACTTGCGGCCCAAATGCCAGTATTTGCCGCCGAATGGGGAGGAAGTAAAGCCGACCGCGACTGGGGAATAAAGCTAATTCATTACTTGGATGTTCTTGAGATCGGATGGACGGCTTGGAGCTGGTCCGATCATCCGCATTTAGTAGCTAATCGAATCCCCACCGAATTTGGGCGGATTCCCTATGAGCGGCTACAAATAAGGCGGAAGGTCGACGTCAGCTAGGAGGCAGCACTTATTAAGGGACTTGAGCTTCGACCGGTACTTTTCGCCTAAAGTTTAGGGAGGCGGTTGCGAGAAGGGTTAAGAGCGCCGCCACGGTCAAGAAAACGCTCCAAGTGAAATGAGTGGGACGATAAATGAAGTCGATCTGCGAGTGGCCGGGGCTAATCAGAACTCCCATGAGCGTTCCGTTGGCGCGGTAGATCTTTTGTGGCGTGCCATTCACAATCGCCTTCCATCCCGGATACCAATTTTCACTGACCACGAGAAGCTGAGGAGCAGGGGAGTCTACTTCTACCTCAAATCGATTGGGGCTGCGTCTGTAATATCGAGGGGCTTCAGTATTCTTTTGAGTGTCATCAAGTCCTGAGGAAGTCGCCATAGTGTTGAAGAGAGCAGAGTCATTCAGCGGAAGTAAATCTTCTTCGGTAAATGCTGTCTGAAATGGGTCAAAAGATGTTTGCGAGACTAGCGGGACTATTTCTCGAAACTCTTTCGTGATGACATGGGAAACCGTCCAAGCTCTCGGCATCCATCCAGTATTTTCATAGACAATTATTCTTGCCCACTTTGAAAGACTTTTGGAAGAGGTAATTCTCGACTGGTAACAATGTACTTCACATTCAGTAAGTCAGCTAACTTGCCACCAGGTGTTGGATCCCCGGCGAGAAAATCATAGTACTGCTTGGCGCGGGTTGCTCCATATCCACCTAGCGTTTCGATCCGTTCAACCAAACCAAAATTGTTCGGCCCAAACTCATTTCCGAATCCAACCCTAAAAATTCCTGGCTGCTTCTGTAAGAACTCAATGATCTCATCAGGCTTATAAAATTGCCCCGGCTCAAAATTCTCCTTATTGTCAAAATTTGTCTTTGGTTTAATTTGAGCTCCCAGCAGAAAGTGAAAATCAAAGAGGAACACGAAGGCAATCAGGACCCTAGTTGCTCTCAAGCTGAGGATGCCATAAAACCTACCGGCCACAAGTAAGGAGCTTGCGAAGAACAGCAAGCAGGCAAATATTGGTACATTGAAACCGGAATCCCGCTGCAACAGCAATCTCAAGTAGGCAAAGATTCCAAAGGTAGTCAGGCAAACGATGGAAGCAAGAATCAAAAATGCAGTAACGACGCGAGATTGCCAAATTCGGTCATTCTTTGGGATTGGTTTGCAGAAAGCATCGCATCCAAATCCTGCCAGTAAGCTGAAGGCAAAGTGCGCGATCAGGAAAATACGGGAAGCTTCCCGCCCTTTGTCAAATCCCGGAACCAACGCGTAAAAGAGCCCATGGAGCACAGAAGCGTTACCTAGGGAGAGGCCAAGAAATAGAAGTCCCAATAGAAGCGACAATTTTAGAATGGATGAACGCTTTACCTGTCTGAGGGAGAAAAGGATCAGGAATATGCTCAGTACTCCTAAGTAAGGGCTGTTTTCGACGGCTGTTGCATACGGGAATAAGATCAGGATCAGCTTGTCAGGGGACAAGGCATTTCTGCTGCCCGCGATTTCGTAGGGAATCTTATCGCTGGCTAAGGTTGATATCTTGCTGTCAATCCAACGATATGCGAGCTTGGAGTATTCGAGAGAAGGGATGAGTTGCAAAGACGAATAACAGAAGGCAAAAACAAAGATCAGAAACGTCTGGCGGAGGAGGCTTATGCGATTCAGGTTGGAGCCAACGCCTGCTCGAAAAGAGGGAGAGAAGAAAAGAACGGCCGTAGAAAACAGCAACGCCAAGCCCGCATACATGGGGGGCTGATGATGGCCAGCAAGAAAACTGAGCGCGAGACAAAGACCCGTTAGATTGGCATAAAGTAATTGGATCTGCAGCCGTACTGCTTTGATCGATTTGAAGTAGAAAAGGAATATAAGGGGAAGCCAGATTGATGAGCAGAGAAGGTTTGTCTGGGCAGCGGCGCGCATCCCAATCGAGCCGGAGTATGAAAAAATCAGCGCTGAGACAAAGCTGCTAAAGGCAGACAGTTTCAGGTATCTGCAGAACGAATACATGAAGAGAGAACCTAAAAAGCAGTGGAGTACGATGAAGCCTTCGATAAGGAGGGTTGCGCGCGATCCTTTGGAATTGAGTTTGAAGCTTCCCATCAGGAGGTTTATTGGATAGAAGGCCCCGGTCTGCACTTCGCCGATAAAAGACCGCCCCGCATCGGAATAATTGTCCCAGAATGGAAAACTTCCTTGATGGATCGTGCGAGCGATGAATTGAGACCACGGATAAGTCTGGTGGGCAGAATCAGGATAGGCCAAGATTGAATATTCATGCGTAAGCAGAAGCTTCCAAAATATCGCAATCGAGAAAATGAAAAGGAGCGTGCAGTATTGGAAGTCTCGCTTACGTAGTATAACCATGCGTTCGGTAGTTAAGAGTGACCTTTTGTTTTAAGGAGTCGGACTGGCTTGGGCTGTCTCAGTTGGAACCTTACCTGGCTTGGCAGTTCTGGGGGAGAGAGCCAACTATATTGGAATGATCGGCAGCGAAAGAGAAATGGGGACGAAAACAATCCGTGGTAAAGGAAGAAGACACAGATCTGCCTTGCTGTGTCGTGGAAACCCTGCCTCGCGACCCCATACAACAGGCCGTACCTAGATTTCTCCCTACTCATTTTCTTACTGCGTGGCTTTCATAAATTCCTTGGCCCTCTCCTTCAATTCAGCAAATCTCTTGGACATGGAATCGATTAATTGACGAAATCCTTGTGGTGTTGCCTTGCCTGAGCGAAGGTAATCGATCACGACCTGCTCAGCCTCCATGAAAGGATGACAAAGTTCCACGACCTCCACCGCAATGGAATGCGGGATATTTACAATCCCATTGGCGTCAGCATGCAAGAGATCGCCCGGCTTGATTTGCAACCCTCCGACAACGACCGGCACATTACTGGCGAGGAAATGGCAGTATCCATGGGAGACGTTGACCGAAGATGCCCAGCAGGGGAAACGCATCTTTCTCACTTGTTCGATATCTCGCGCCGCTCCACTCGTGATCAGTCCTGTAAAGCCGAAACTCTGAAACGTGGTGGCCATTACCTCTCCATAGGTCGCAGCGCTCGGTGGCTCATCCAAATCCTGGAAAACAACTATCCGCGGTTCCGGAATCCGCATGGAGTCCTCAACAAGCTGGGGCAGGCCCCCATAGGAATCACCCCCTTCAGCCGGGTAAGCAGAGCGGAACGTTGCTGTAACGGCGTAACCCGCGGCAGGCGGAAGTTCCGGATAGACGGCTTTGATCGAATGATTTGCATACCCTGCGACTCGCGAACGGATGTCAAAGAGCTCAATGACGTTCGCGATGGTGGGTGAATCCACTTGCTGCAGGATACTCAGTTGTTTTTCCGTCAAAAGCGGTTTTGGCATTGAAGATCCTTTCCAATGAGTGGGTTATTAAGTCAGCATGTTTGAAATATCTTCGCGGCAATACGACTATCCGCGTTTTGGCAGGATGGAGTAAGACCCATGCATGGTCTCCGGGTGTTTGGCTCGTGGAGATTAGCATTGGGTTCTTCACATGTATTCCAGAGAAATCATATGAAATGTTTCCAATCGGGGCACTGATAATTCCACGACGTCGAGATTCTTCTCATAAGGTAAAGGTTTCTCTTCGGGCAGAAGCAATAGGCGTTTGGCCACTTTGCCGTCAAGCCGGACGCGCAGTTTAATGTTGTCGACTGGAATATTGGGCAAATCTTTCTGGAAATTGATCAAACTGATCAGATAACGTTTCTTGTCGGGCTGATCAAAAGTAGTAACCTCGACACAATGCGGCGCGTCTGCCTCGACTGTAAACCGATCAAAGAGCTGTTTCAGTAATTGGATAAAAATGTCCCTGGTAATCTCGCTGTTTTCGATGTCACCAGTCGCATAAATCACTTTTCCTTTACCGAACTGGTTCATGATGATTGCTGGGTGTTGGGTCGGGATTCCGGGGGGGTTGCTGTGAATCGAGGCGAATTTCGAAGTATCCGAGGGATTGGTGTAAGGGAGGACCAGCATGGCGAGAGCCTGGCTCGTTCCAGTGCTTTTCACAATGAGCTGAGTATCGTCCAGCATGGCGGGATATTTGGACGTATAGCCACCAAACAAATCAGCTGCTTTGCCAGGTGATGGTGAGATGTAGGTTTTACTTTCTTCTGTTTCTCTGACAAAAGAGCATCCGAACACGTCGGCCAAGAGGAAATCTTTTTGCCTCTTTCCATCTTTAGTCGTGAGAGACGTGTACTTGCTGGCGTACAAGCTCCCCCCGGATTTTACAAAGTTGCGAATCGCTTCCGCCTCCTCGAGGTCTATCATCAAGACATTAGGTAGAATGAGAATCTTGTGACGGGGCAGACTTCCTAGATTCTTCTTCGTAATCACACCGTAGGGAATGTGTTGGTCGATGAGGGCTCTTACGGTGCTAAGCGCTGCATCCACATGAGGTAAACGCGGGGAGAGTTTGGGGTCATCAGGGGCTTTCCCGTTGTCGGCAAAATCGAATTTGGATTCCGTGCTCAAATAGACCGCAACGTCTTCACAAAGCTTTCCTCCCCCAAGGTATTTTTCATAAACGCGAGTCTCGCCGAAGATTTCGCCCATTCTCTGATAAACCGAGCGGTTCAAGGTTCCGACCGGATCAATGGCATCAATGAAGACAAAGGCGCCGGCATCCGCCAGGCAAGCATAGGCCTTGGTGCGCAAGAGGTCTTTCGACTTCTTGGCCGTATGGTTCCGCAAACTGACCATGACGCTGGTTTCAAATCCATAAGGTTGATTTTCGCTCAGGTTGCAAAATAACTTCCGTACAAAAGAACCTTGCAGGGCATCGCCATAGAAGTCTCCCTGCAAAAAATCACATTGCGCGGTCAGACCATAGGTGACCCCCAACCGCCAGCTTTGGGGGTATGTCGAAGCCTGGTGTTCGACAGTGGCCTGGGGTTTAAGAGCTACGAACCTTTTGTGTGAGCAGGTGTGCGAAATCCAGCAGCCATTCCTCTCTTTTACGCTGAAAACTGACCCAGTGCGGATCATCCCACTGGATGATTTTCGGCAATTCTCCACCCACCTCGGAGGCATATCGCTTTTGGCAGTAGGCGCAATAACAGACGTTCGGCCAAAATGTCATATCGTAGCGAATCCCATCAAAGTCCAACTGCTGGCACATTTCTTCGGTCAAAGAGACGACATAATCTCGATAGGGAGAGTTGGGACAGTTTAACCCGTGACGAACGGTCTCTCCGGCTGGCTTCCCGTTTACCAGAATGATCCGCCAGTCAGGATGATTGTCATATGCCCACCGATCGAAGATCACGCTGTAGTAAAGCTGGACGGCAATCCCGTTTTGATGGCACAGCGCGATCACATCTTTAAGGTGCGTCTTGCCCTGCATCCCGTTGTGGGTATGTCCTACCTTGGTGGGAAAGTTACAATGTCCGACATGGGAATGGGCATAAACGACGGCAGATTGGACTTCTGCAAGGCGAAGTAAATCAACATACGTTTTAGCATCGAACTCCGAGAGGAATCTGCTATCCCAATCGGCGATATGCATGTCGATCACATTGCGCCGATAAGCCCTTCGATACCAGGGGCTTTTCAACTCGGGTCCAGCGAAGAGGGTGGGAGAGAAAGAACTGCCCAGGGCAACAATTCGCGATGCCGCTACCCCACTGCTCATTCCTAATAAGAAAAGCTCGTCGATCCAGTTTCTGCATTAAGGCTCCTCGAAAGACTTCTCTTTTACTTCATTTCCTTGCCAATACTCCAGATATTTGTACGGTAGATATTGAAAGATAGGGTTACGGATTTCAAAGTTATTACCAAGGAAAGTGTCAAAGAATTGGTGCTTTGTAGGGAACGGACGCCATTCCGTTCCTCGTTGAGTCGCCATGCCATTTGAAATCCGTGCCTAATGATAACGGGGAACGCTACGGCAAGCATTCCCCACAAGGGATTCAGAATTTCTTCTCACAGGGGGGAGAGGCGTTATGAATCCGGCCAGGGAAGCTTACTTCTTCGGCTCGGGTTCAGTTCCTGTGATGACGTTGACCCCAGGAAGTGACTTCTTGAGCTTGTCGATCCCGGCTTCAGTGACCTTGGTTTGCCAGACGTATAAATTCGTGAGCTTAGACAGGCCCGCCAGATTTGCAAGTCCCTGGTCAGTGACGGCAGTACCGTAGAGGTTCAAGTAAACGAGATCGTGGAGACCCTTGAGGTGAACAAGGCCTTTGTCTGTAATTTTGGTTTCTTGGAGGTAAAGTCGATTCAGGGAGGTTAACCCTTCAATATGGACCAACCCTGCGTCTGTGATCTTGGTTTTTCCGAGATTCAAAGAATAGATGTTCTTAAGACCTTCCAAACTTACCAGGCTCTGATCCGTTACATCGGAACTCTGCAGGTGAAAATCAACCTCTAGACGACTATCATTCTGGGCAATCGCGATGACGTGCCCTCCGGCCTTTTCAATCTTTTCAATGTTCTGTTGTTCTTGGCCTGTTACGGGATTCTTGACCTGTTCAGAGACTGAGTTTGAATGGTCGACACCGAGCAACAAGAAAACAAGAAATAGGATTCGCTTCATAGTCCATCTCCCCTTTTCAATCAAAGCTTACGCGCGCTGAGTGGATATCACATCCGTTCTTTGTAAACTAGATTCGAAAATCATTTTAGCATAAGAAATGACTACAGATATGAGGCATGCGTCTCGGGCATGTCTACAATCAGTCTTCCCGTCGAGGGCTTGTAGCATTAGGTGTTTGAAACATGAAATCTCTTATGTGTGGATATAACCCTAGTGGCAGTCCTCACAGAAGAGAGAGAGTGAGGAGCTCAATCCATCGCAAAGATAATGGCAACCTGTATCGCTCGGCTACCGTCCCATGTCATCTAAAACAATGTGTATATAAAAGGGGCTAGAGCTGAGCCCTGAGTGAGCACCAAAAGCGTCCCGAATAGGACAAGGACGATGACAATGGGCAGCAGCCAAAAATTTCTTTCTCTCCTTTAGGAAGGGCCACAGCTCTATGGCAAATTCGAACACCCGGTGACCTCCTGGCTCTCTCAAAATTGCTGTTTCATATGGGATTCGGGTCGCGGCATTCGAGGTATTCGGTGGGTTCCGGTGTAAAAAGTGCGCTGCTGCTACAATCTGCCCGTCTCGGAACAAGCAAGCGGCGCTGTCATGGTAATAAGCGGACCCCCCCCAAATCAAACTTGAATGCTTCATTATCCTTATCGATTCATCTCCGCGCTTTCAATGGGGCATTAAATTTGCTCCACTGGGCTATCAGAGAATCTCCTGAATATTTACCTTCAAGCAATTTTCCTGTCAAGAAACTATACCTGAAAGCAGTTGGCTTTAGGGAGGAGTATGGTTCCCCCTGCCAAACAGGGAGGCGGTTTCAGTCACCCGCTTTTTAACGCCCCACGCTTTGCCTAAAAATCCACAATTTCTGTGGAAAAAACTGTGGAAATATGGACCGCTGGGGATGTAAATGATTGTTTTTATTGAACCAAGAGCAGATTGCACACAAAATTGTGACTCTCGTAAGATGTTGTAAATACAAGAATTAAATATTAAATCGTGATACGGCGCGGGATTCGGGCCACCGATCCGCGTAAAACTTGACTGGATCTGGAATTTCCACAGGGCTGAACTCCGGAATTAGTACCCGTGGGCTTTCCCGGCTCCTCCGGTTGGAATCTTCAAGATAGGAACGGGCTTTGGTAATAGGGGACATTGAAAGTCCTGACTGGCGTGGGTTTCAAGGTGAGCTCGTGATGAAGGCCCCATCCCCGGTGCGTTCTCCGGGCTGACCACCATCATTGATTACAGAAAAGGCAATAAATGGATTAGCTCCTTTGAGCTTTTTGATATGGAGATATCCTTGTGTGAGCTGGGGGGCATATTGCTGGAGAACGGAACTGATCTGGAATAACTTCTTTGGCCCGACGGAAATGCTGTTAATGGTTGCGGCTACCGTACCGGATTTTCCGTCATAAACGTCAATTTGAAACAGGCTGGAATCCTTATTGATTTCGCCTGTGTTGACTAAGCTGAGATTCGAACGATTCTCAACATTTTGCTGCAAGCCATAAATCCAAGTTTCGGTTGCCGTGGCGGCACCAAATGGGACAGCGGCGTAAAAAACTCCATAGCGTCCACCCCCTCCGATGCTTGAGGTCCGGCCTCCGACAAAAAGGCCGCTGGCGTCGGTTCCGCGAGCTGTGACGAATAGAGGGCCGGAATTGGCATCTTTCAAGGGAACCAGTGAGACGACGCCAATCTGCCTCATCCATTGCACAAAGTTGGGGATGATAATCTGTGATTGGGCCTTCAACATAAGGACCAGGTCTGCGGTCGACCCAGGCGGCTCGAGACCTTCCGGCGCATAGCTCAACAGAAGAGTTTTGTCAGTCTTCGAGAAATTAGTCAGGTTCAGCTCGGTTGTGAAAGTTTTGGTCTCAACCACAACAGGCAAGGTAAGGCCACTTCGCCCGGACATCAGGTTTTCTTCTACCGGTGCGACAAAAGAACCATCGGAACTGGCTTGGTCATTAATGACGGCGTAGGCATAGAAGGGTGCATTGCCGTGTATTCGCTCAACACGAACATATCCGCTTTCTAGGTTCAGACCGTTTGATTGTAAAATTCCGCTCACCTGCTTAAAGTTTCCAGGAGCCAAAGTTTCCTCAGGCAGAATATAGGGTGCTTGCGGGTCTGGGGTCGACGGAAAAACACTCAAACGCAAGGTGATGTCACCATCGGAGTCTTTGCCAGCATTCTGAACTGCTACATTCGTTCGATCGATGACATTATGGCGCAAGCCACATAAATAAACGGGGCTGCTAAATCCAGCGGGAACTCCGGAATAAGCAAGGCCGGCACGGCCATTGCTGACAGCAGTTGACGTGCGTACACTCACAGCTCCTTCATTAGCAGAAGACAGCCCGTTAAACTTGACTGCCAAAGTTCCGCCTCTGCTGCCTGAATCGGGGATGGGGATTCCAATCGAATTCAAGTAGGAAATAGCATCTGGAAATATTTTTTGCCGACCTGCTTGGACCGTATCCGTAGATCGGCCACTTCCTCCTCCAAACGCGGCAGTGTAGGTGAACTCCAGAGTCACATCGAAAGTCGAACGGTTTGCCACTGTTAGTTCCGAAGTGAAAAAGGAATTATTTAATCCGTTGGCCGAGATGACTATGGGTACGAAGAGGGTAAGGCTATCGAAAATTTTCGCAACAAATGAATCGTTGCGTCCGACGGAGGGTGTATAGGCTCCGGTTGTCGAAGGAAGGGCGCTCGCATTTCCGGTCACCAAAGCATTTTTCAACGAATCGAGAGCAATGGAGTTGCCACTGTCGCTGGAGTTGATATCCCCCAGAGTGGTTGAATATTCCAGGCCCGCCCCGGCGGCGTTCAATTTAGATATAAAGATCCCGCCGCTTTTTGGGGGCGCCGGACTGGAGGTAACGGGAAAATCCAAGGAACGGGTGACACCTGTGACGTAAGCGCTCCCCGATGAGTCAATAGCAATTCCGTTGGCGTAATCGACAGAACTGCCTCCCAGATAAGTGGAATAGATTAAAGCAGTGCCGGTGGCGTTCAGTTTGGATATAAATGCGTCGCGGCACAAAGAGTTGCCGCAAGGGCCTGCGCCAGGGGCTTTGGGGAACGCGGCATTCGATGTTGTCGGGAAATCCTGATAAGCGGTGTACCCGGTCACATAGGCATTTCCAGACTTATCAATAGCAATGCTTGTAAGAGCTTCAACTTCTTCAGGTGGAGCCGAGTAAGGAATAAACGTGCCGCCAAGCTTATATGAGTATTCGATAAGGCTAGATTGGGCAGATAATTTGGTCACGAAGGAATCTTTCCCTTTGCGCCCGGTGACATACGTGCTCCCTTTGCTGTCCACTGCAATGGCCGAACCTCCAACCCCCGACACACTGAATTTGAGTGTAGAGCCGGTTGTGTCAAGTTCTGCGACAAATCCGACGTCTGCTCGATCTCCGGTCACAAAAGCTTCTCCAGACGGAATTATGGCAATCCCGTTACCGACTTCTCCCCCTTGACTGCCTTGAAGATAAGTGGAATAAACCAATCCACTACCATCTGCATTCAGCTTTGTGACATAGGCATTGTTACAAGGAATATTCAGCTGGGCTTGTCCGCAGACTTCTCCGCTGTGCTGGGTTTGATAAGCGGAAGTGGTGGTTGGGAAATCCAGAGAATTAGTTGAACCCGTAATATAGGCATTTCCCGCACCATCTACGGCAATTCCATAGCTATAATCCGATCCACTGCCGCCAAGGAAAGTAGAGTATACGAGCTCTGTGCCGGAGGGGTTCAATTTGGCGACGAGAATATCAGGGCACGGGATGACATTCGGGCCACTGAAACAGGTCCCTCCTCCAGGGCTTGTCTGAAAGGCGCCGGCAGAAGGCAAAAAGGCGGGATTTGCAATTCCGGTCACGTACGCATTTCCCTGGAGATCTACTGCAATTGCGGAGCCACCGATTCCTACAACCGAATAAGATATAACCGGGTCAATGATCAGGGTGTGAGCGGGGTCATAGTTTCCCAGAACAAACTTGAGTGTACGCTCCGGGGTGAGGCGAAAGTTACAAGTCACTTCTTGACGGGTTCCGGATACGGTCTGATAAGCCACAGGCTTCGCTATTCGAATCTCTCCTGATGATGCTTGCAGCAAGAGGTTTCCACTCTCATCCAGGCTGATGGCCGGACGCTGGCTGGTTCCATCACCTTCTGTGAAATCGATTTCGATACGATCGGGTTTGGCGCCAGGCTCGACCACAAAGTCGTATTCCAGCTGCTGACGAGTCCCATAATAAGTAAGAGCGATCCCAGGATAAATCTCTTGAAATCTGACTCGCAAAAAATTTGGCAATTGAGTGACCCAATTTCTGGGGTCTCCCCCTTTCAGGTAATTCGATTTGCTAGTCAAAGGAGATTCGCCAGAAGTCGTGGGGGCTGGATTACTTTTCACCAGGTGCATTCTGAGATCGGAGAAGTGAGGGGCTTGACGTACCGGTTTACGGTTACTTGCAATGGATCTCGGTGCTGCGGGCGCTAAGTCCAAATCCTGACGCCGGATAATGGCATCCGTTGCGGTTAAAATGACCACGGCATCTTGAGAACGAGAGAGAAATTTCACATCTGCTGGTGCTTGACCTCGATTGGGTTCAAATGCCAGAGGCAGGCGACTGATGGTCGCCTGCCCTCTGACTCTCGCAGCGCCCTCATTTACATTTGAGGACTTTTCTCCGCTTGTAAATGACGGGGGACTCCCCTTGACAATAACGTCGGATGGATTAAGAGGTTGCCCTTCAAGATGCGATCGAGCCATCGCCAGGCCGGCCAGTGTGGCCCCGAGAATGCCGAGGATCCATACGGCAATCTCGAACAACCCAAATTCTTTTGTAGAGTTCAGAGGGTCTCATGGCTCAATTTCAGTCCTGCTCTTACGATTCATTGTTCCCAAAACTTCTAAGGTTTCCGATTCGGGGATATTAAAAGATCAGCTTCATCCCCAGCACGATTTGTCGGGCCTCTTGTGGCAATCCGCTGGGCGTCCCAAAGGACGCAACGACTCCTGGAACGGTCAACACTGGATTGACATTAAACGAAGGAGCGGAAACATTTCCCGTATCTACCCGTAAGTACAGATTCGAATGGTTTAGGAGATTGTAAACTTCCACCCGGCACTGGAGTTTCATGTTCTCCCTCCCCGTCAATCCACTGAGGTTGAAGTTTTTCATGAAAGCGAAATTCTCGTAATGCGTCCCGGGCTGCGTAAAGGTGTTCCTTCCTAATGAGCCGTCGAAGGGTCCATTCACGGACAGCTGGCAAGAAAGCGGGGCTGCCTGGGGGTCGCAGCTCCCATCAAAGTTTCGGATTGAATTCACCGGCAGAAGCAAAAAGGCATTCGGCGTCCGGGCATCTTTAATGCGGGCACTTCCGTCAAGAACCTGTGGCAATACTCCAGACACGCGGGGGCGTGTGTTGTCACCGAGGTCTCGATCAGCAACCAAATTATCAGAGAGGCTGAACGGCTGCCCGGTTTGAAAGGAAAGGATCCCGCCAATTTCCCATCCTCCGAGAAGGTGCCGCTTAAATCCGCTGGTGTTAACGGGAGAAGGAATTTGCCAAATGAAATAGCTGACGAAGCGCTGCCGGACATCGAAATCAGAAGAGGCCTTATCCAGGCGCGAATTAAAGGCATCGAGCGGAAAGGCTCCTCCCCCGGTAAGTGTATCTCCAGCCAGCGAGCTGACATTGTCGAGAGAATGGCTATACGTGTAGTTGGCCCCCAATTGAAGGCCAAGGGTTTGGAACGTAATGCTTTCCAGTCGCAATTGAAAGCCATGGTAGCTGGAAAATCCATCGTTAGTAATCGTGGCGATTCCGGAAGCCGCATTGAAAAGCCGCTCTCCCGGGCGACCTAGAAATTCTCCACTGCCAATTCGGTTGGTGTTGATAAATCGATACAACTGATTTCCTGTGGAACCCAGGTAGGATGCGCCCACAAGGAAATTCCGATAAAATTCGTGTTCAACTGTCGCATTCCATTGGTAGGTTGTGGCCGTCTGGAGGTTTTGATCTAAATTAATGATGGCGCTAGGGGGAACCGGCATCGGGCCCGAAGGGAACACGGCATAGGGGTTTCCGATGGATGATGGATTCAAATAAAAGTCTTGAAGCCGTGTCAAACTAAATGCGGGCGGATTAAAATTGTCATAAGCAAATCCATTCAATCGATCAAAAAAAAGTCCGCCTCCCAAACGCAAGACGGTCTTGCCATTGCCATTCAGGTCGTAGGCGAGTCCCATCCGCGGACCAAAATTCGATCGGTCTGGGCGGGAATAATGCCCATTGTATTCTCCAGGAGCATCGATCGTTCGGAGGAGTTTGCCGTTGGCAATCCGAGAATAAGGATTCGGATCGGCGTTATAGTAGAAGCTTGTATCCAGCGGAGTTTCTTGACCGGTTCTGTGCCCTTGTCCAAAATATTCATAGCGGAGTCCGGGAGAGAGCGTCAGCCGAGGGGAAATCTTCCATGTGTCTTGAAAGAATGCCGCGAAATCATTAAATCGGAGATGGCGACGAAGTCCTGGAGGGCCATAAGGGGGATTGATCGTTTCCCCAGGAACGTGGCCCTTGGGATCGAGCAGGATCTGATATGACGAGAGTAATCCGTCTACGAAATCCTGCAAGTCGCGAAATTCACCTTGGTTGTTTCGGCTGATGGAAACTTCTGAAGGCAGACGATTGTCACGCAACTGAAAGAATTGCCCGCCGACTTTCAAATTATGTTTCCCTCGAATCCAACTGGCACCCTGGTAAAACTGATAGTTATTTTGAGGTCCTCCGAAGGGGTTTTTACCGGAGGGGAGAGAAAGAGCCCCAGCTGAACCGCTGATTGCGTCTCCGGTAATCGTATAGGAGGGGTACCCCGTCGAAGGCGCCGACGTGCTTTCGTAATCAAGCCGATAGAATACCAGCCGTGATTCGGTAAAGAAATTACCGGTCCAGAATCGGGTCAGGTTCAAAGTGACATTTTGGTTTCTTACAAGCGAGCTTTGATCAAGAGAAACTGAATAAGGCTGACTGACGGTTGGAAAGAAATCGGAATTCTGAAACGCATAGCGGGCGTTGAGGGTCGTGCGGTCATTGATGTTGTAATCAATTCGTGCCGTCCAAAGATTCGTGTCCTGGGGGGGGCCGGCGCCAGCATCGATAGGCCCAGTTCTTGAAGTCGCTGCGAATGCCGGAATGGTGACAAACCCACTACTGATCTTCGAACCGCATCCCCGCCCAAAAGGGCACACCGTTCGAGTGCTCACGTCGGTTGTGGAAAGGGTTCCAGGAAGTGGGAACCCCTGGAAGATAGCATTCGTCCCAGGCGAACTGATAGCGAGGAGTTGCGGTGTCGGGACGTAATAACTTACAGTTGCAGAACTGCGAACAATGATGGGTTCGACCGCCACAAAGTAAAAGAGCTTATCGCGGACAATTGCGCCACCGATAGCGCCGCCAAACTGGTTTCGATTGAAGACTGGCTTGGGATTACCCCTGGCATTGTTTTCATAGGTGTTGGAGGCGAGACCAGAATTGCGATTGAAATAATAGAACACGCCCTGCAAATCATTGGTCCCGCTTTTGGTCACCACGTTGGCAATGTAGCCCACATTGCGGCCGTATTCGGCGGTATAACTGTTGGTCATCAGCCGGTATTCCTGCACGGAATCAAGCGGAACAATTTGGCCAGGCCCTGATTCGTAGGGTTCGTTATTATCGCTTCCATCCAGTAGGAAACTCCCACTCTCCAGCCGTTGTCCGTTCAGTGAAAAGCCAATGCCACGCTTGGCATTCACTTGAACTGCACCTGGCGTCAAAGAGACAAAATCGTACGGATTTCTAGTCAATGAGGGGAGTTCACCTAAAGTCAATTGATTGACGGTAGTGCTCTGCATGGCAGTTTCAGCTTGAATCAAAGGAACCCCTTCCTGTTCGGTCACGCTCGAAATGACGGAGCCTACCTGCATGGAAAAATTTAGCGCAATAATGTCCTGAACGTGGAGTTTGACGCCGGGCTTAACAATGGTTCGAAAACCAAACATCCGGACGATGATTCGATAAGACCCTGGAGGCAGGTTCGGGATTCGATAAAGCCCATCTTTGCTTGTCTTTGCCTGAAAAACTGTATTCGTTTCAAGGTTAGTGGCTTCAATTTGAGCCTTCTCAAGAACCCCTCCCAGAGAATCGGTGACTCGCCCGGTCAAAGTCGCTGTTGGGTTAGCCCAAATCAAGCCGCTCGCCGGAACAAGTGTGGATAAAAGGAAAAAGACAGAAATTCTGGCTGACGACACTAGAATCCTGGCTGTCTTCGCTCTTGAATACGTCATTTAAGTATGCAGCTGTGGAAGCCGTTTTGTATCAAGGTGGCGGCCAAAAATATCAGGGATGATTTGGATTTGCCTTAAGGAAGGCATAGATGAGCTGCTGGCCCTGTGGCCGTGAGCTTCCACCTGTAGGTTCGATTGTCACAAAAACAGAGTCTATTTGTGCAAGAAGGGTAGGATCGTCGCAGCGCAGTACCCACCGGTTCTGGGCTTGATCGTCAGCTTGGAAAAGACCTAAACTCTGGACTGGCCCGGACTTCGCCCCCAGCTGTCCCCAGGCCTGGAATGAAAATCTCTCGAGAGATTTCTTTTTCCTGTCCAGATCGTAAGCATAGAATAAAAGTGATTTCCCCTCGGTGTAAAACACCCGGCCAAAAGGCCGTTGGGTTCCCCGGCTGTCTACATCGGTCACATCGATGATGTGCAAGTTCCGAGATCCCATTAGGTTGCGGATTTCACGACTTGTAGTAAATAACTCTCTTTCAGTTTCAAATTTGTCGGTTTGTTGGGTCAGCTTATCGTTAAGTTCGCGTAACTGGATTTGTTGGGACGCGATCAAACTTGTTGTTTGATTTTTTTCGCGTCGCAAACGGTCCAACTCCCCCACAGCCTGCTGAAGAGCCGCTTCCGTTTCCTTCAATTTGTCATTGGCGTTCGTGCTATTCTTAACCGATATCGTTTCGCTTCGTAATGAATTCACCTCACCCAAGGCTTTCTGTAGTTGTTCTTCGAGAGATTTGGATCTCACAACAGCTGCCTCATAATCCGACTGGGTCTTGTGAAGCTCTTGCTGAAGAGTGGAAACCTTGCTGCCGTCGTCACCATGCGATGGCGGAATTCTCTTCTCCTGAACCTGCTGAATCTGGCCGACTTCAACAGAAGTGTGCCCCAAGCGGGCTTGGTTGCTATCCCCCCCGGAAGTAATGCCACCTTTGAGCCTCGATATCTCCTGCTGGGAAATATCTTTCTCTTTCTGCAATTCCTGAATCCGACTTCTCATCATGAAGAAGGGGACCCCAAATAACAGCAAAGCCGCGGCGGCAGTAAGGGCGGTTTTCCATGGCCAAGGAATAAGACGGCAAATGATGCCAGTGCCTCCCTTTTAAGTCATCAGCTTTTCTCTCGGATTCACCTGAAAAGACGATTCCCTCCTCGGCGACTCTCTGAACGAACCGATGCTTGTAGCTGGCATCATGGAAAGTAACATTTCCAGATTCCGAATAGACTTCCTCTCCTGAATCCAGCAAGGGCAAATGCTCGTGCGCAATCTCATTGAAATCCGCTAGGCAGGACCGGCAACTGAGACAGGTCTGCAAATGAGTTTTGAGAAGCTCAAATTCTCCGGCTGTAACACGACCAATTACTGCGAGAGAGCAGAGTTCTTCGAAATATTCATGATTTAACTCATTGGGATTCAACATAACTATTCTCCTGGCATCTCATGCTCTTTTCCGCCTGAAGCACGACTGCTCTTGCAAGAAATCCCGGAGCTTCTTCAAACCTCGATAATAGTGGTTGCGAACGTTTGCAATAGGTTCATCCAGTTGATCCGCAATCTCTTTTAAAAGCATCCCCTCGTAATAGGCCTTGTTGATAGTCGTTCGTTCCTTTTCTGTCAAAGAGGCAATTCCCTTTTCGATGACGGCAGCCCAATCTGAAAAGGTCAAGCCGTTCCAAGAGTTGGATGACTGGGATTGGTCCCACTCGATCGGAATAGGTGATTCTTGACCATCGTAAAAGTTTCTTATAGTCAAATACTTCTGGCGATTCAGGCTGCGATGATAAGCATATTGGAGGATCCATGTCTTGGCGCTTCCTTTGGCGGGATCGTACTGGTCGACCTTATGAAAAACATCGAGAAATACATCTTGCATCAGATCCTCTGCCTCGCCATGATCCCGAAGGATACGAATAGCCACACTAAAAACTAACCGATAATATCGGTCGAAGAGGACCGACAAGGCATCATTTTGCCCTTGCCGGAGATGTTCCATCAATTCTTCGTCAGAGTTCTTTTGTAATTTCTGCACGTTCACCGGAACTTTAATTAGGGAAGGGGAACCCCCATCCGTTTGCGCAATTGTGCCCAGTTACAAAAGCTCTGCATATAGTATGCAGCTGGGATTCACTTTTTGTATCATGAGTAATCTGGAAAAGTACATTCGTTTAAGTGTGCCGCTGTCCGAACATGGTACCGTTCTCCCCTTAGTCCATGCTGGTCAGGGGTATACGACTTATCATCATTTCATGGCTTTCTGGTTAAGAAAAAGTCCCTGAAGCCCTCACTTTGGCTTACCTGTAAAGGCGACAATAAGGAGCCTCGAGCGGCACCCGTGGAAATTACAACTCCTTTTATGTCAATTGATTAAGGAGTCTATTGGTTCTGTTCAGCCAGCGATTGCCGCGATTGAAATCGTTCTTCTTTCCAAGGGTCTCCATTCATGTGATATCCCCCTTGCTCCCAGTAACCAGCTTTATCTTGGGCAAGAAATTCTAAGGCGCGAACCCATTTCGCGCTCTTCCAGGCATAGAGCCTTGGGATAACCAATCGCAACGGCCCGCCGTGCTCTAACGGAATAGGTTCCCCGTCGTGTGTGTCAGCGAGGATTGAATCTTCGGCCAGGAAGATGTCTAGGGGCATGTTGGTTGTCCAACCACAGTCATAAGCATGAACGAGGACAAATCGTGCTTCGGCTAAGACTGAAAAATACCTCAACAAATCAATCGTGCGGACTCCTTCCCAAAGATTTCCCAATCGAGACCAGCGGGTCACGCAATGGAAATCAGAGAAAACCTTTGAGCGGGGAAGGGCGCGAAACTCCTCCCAATTCCATGACCTGGGGTTTTCAACTAGACCTTTTACGGTAAACTTCCAACGTTTCAAATCGACGGTAGGCGGGCCTCCCGCATCCAACACGGGCCATTTTAAGGTCCGCGCCTGCCTGGGGGGAATTCGTTGCTCACGGAGTGTGTCAGGGCTGATAATGACTTCTCCAGGCAAATTGTGCGGGCTCGGAATAGCGGCGGGCTGTAGTTTTAATTGACTCATTGCTTCTACTTGCGAATGGACTGCAAACTTCAGCAGATTAATCGATCAACCCGAAAACTCGAGAGTTTTTTTCCATGAAGGAGCAGAAGTTTGCCGGTGCAGCCTTATACTCAAGGCTGGAGGCAGAGGAGACTACCCCGAAAACACGAACTACGTTAGAATGATAGCTCGAAATTTACCAAAGTAGAAAGGTTTCCCGTGAGTGACAAGACACAAAAGTCGGATAAGGATTGGTTGGATCAGTTAACCCCACTGCAATTTTACGTTGCCCGCAAGAAAGGAACCGAGCCGGCATTTACAGGCGAATATTGGGATCACCACGAAGCAGGGGTCTACCATTGCGTCTGTTGCAACAATCCGATATTCACCTCCGATACAAAGTATGATTCCGGCACTGGTTGGCCAAGCTTCTGGCAGCCGGTTGGCAATGAGAACGTCTCAACCGAAGTCGACGACAGTTTGGCCATGAGGAGGGTCGAAATTCAGTGCAGCCGTTGTGGCGCTCATCTTGGGCACGTCTTTGATGACGGGCCGGAACCGACCGGACTACGTTATTGCACGAATTCCGCTTCGTTGAGATTCGTTAAGTCTGTAGTGAAGAAATAGGTCTGCCCACTTTTTGCCTCCATAATGATACCTATACTTCCACTAGGCGGAGATACAGCGCGCCTTTTGTCTGCCCTTTCGTTTTCTGCTCAGAAGCACTGTCGTCAAAGGCGTAAGGACCCTGAAGGCTCTCCATACATCAATCATCCCATCGAGGTAGCCCGTATCCTTGCTGAAGTCGGGCAGGTCGTAGACCCCCAAATCCTGATTGCCGCCGTCCTCCACGACACTTTGGAGGACACGGAAACAACCCCATCAGAGCTGGAAGAATTATTCGGCCCAGAGGTTCGTCGCCTGGTGGAAGAGGTCACTGACGACAAGACTCTGGAAAAATCCATCCGAAAAGAACTGCAAGTCAGAAAAGTAGCCGGATTGACTCCAAAAGCAAAAATGATCCGCATCGCGGACAAGATCTGCAATGTCCGCGACGTATCGCATTCACCTCCAACGCAATGGGACGCCTCTAGACGCCGGGAATACTTTGATTGGACAGAGCGTGTCGTAACGGGCTGCCAAGGGGTGAACGGTGCGCTCGAACAACTTTTTCATGAGGTACTCCGCGAAGGTCGGGAAATTCTGGCAAAATCTCTGTAACCTGGATCGCTAGCCTCGGCAACAGGCCTGGAGGCCTGGTGCTACTCATACTTTCCTTCTTCAATCTTCCTTCTTTATGCCTGGATTTGTTCTTCACTTCAGCAATCGAACCGAACTCCTAGTAGACGAATTGGCCAGTTTGGTCGCTGAGCCGTTGAGTAATCCCATCATGAGTGAAGTAATCGTCGTCCAGAGCCAGGGGATGGCTCGATGGCTCTCTCAACAAGTTGCGTTGCGCCATGGGATATGGGCAAATTGCCGGTTCCTTTTTCCCAATGCGATCGTGTCGGAGGTTTTCAATTCCCTCCTCGGCGAAGATTTGGACGAAGACCTTTTCTCACCGGAATTTCTGCAGTGGAGAATTTTAAGGATTCTACCCCAGTGTCTAGAAAGACCGGAGTTTTCAAATTTAAAATCTTATCTAAGCAACGATGGCACTGGTTTGAAGGAATTGCAGCTAGCCGAACAGATTGCAAACGTTTTTGATCACTACACAATCTATCGGCCGGATCTCCTTTTCGACTGGGAGAGTGGGAAGGAGACCCATTGGCAAGCCTTCCTGTGGCGATTTCTTATCAATCAAGGCCCAGGGACACATCGTGCGGACCGGAGAAGGAAGTCATTGGAAAAACTTCGGTCGGGAAATTTCGATATCGAAAGGCTCCCTCCCCGAATCTCCGTGTTTGGAATTCCCCAGCTCCCCCCTTTCCACTTGGATGTACTGACCGCCTGTTCCCAATTTTCCAAAATTCACGTGTTTTTCATGAATCCAACGCTGGAATATTGGGGAGAGATTGTGTCAGAAAAAGAACAGGTCAATATTAAACGTCGGCGGCACCCGGCTCACGGCGTCGACGCAGAGGAACATTTTGAAACAGGCAATCCACTCCTGGCCTCTTTCGGCAATCTCGGTAAGGAATATTTTGGATTGCTTCTCGACCGTCAGTCTGAAGAACAAGAAGAGCAATTTGACGACCCTGGAGAGCAAAGCCTGCTCCACTGCATTCAATCGGATATCCTCCATTTGCGAACACGGGGTAAGGATCTTGGCAAGAAGAGGTTTTCATCCCAAGATCACTCCATTGGAATTCATTCCTGTCATAGTCCGATGCGGGAAATGGAAGTGCTCTATGATTATCTTTTGTCTCTTTTCGAGAAACATCCGGACCTCCAACCCCACCATATTTTGGTCATGACCCCCGATATAGAGAAGTATGCGCCCTTCATTGAAGCGGTCTTTGAAAGTGAACCCAACGAAGCCAAGCGAATCCCTTTTGCGATTGCAGATCGGGGCGTCAAATCTGCCAGCCCGGTGATTCAAGCCTTTTTGAAAATCTTGCGCCTGGTGGGAAGTCGACTCAAGGTTTCTGAAGTCGTCGATCTTTTGGATTCAACTTCCATCCATCAGCATTTTGGGATCTCGGCAGAAGACATGGTCTGGATTCACCATTGGTTAGAAGAAACCCGAATCCACTGGGGAATGGATCCGCCTTCCCGTCTCGCCCACGGGCTGCCGGATTTTCCTGAGAACACATGGAAAGCCGGATTGGATCGATTGATTCTGGGGTATGCCCTGCCGCCAGAGGGTGTACAGCTTCTTGAGGGCATCCTCGCCTTTGGTGGGATTGAAGGGAAGCAAGGCCAGCTGTTGGGACAATTTCTGAATTTGCTCAATAGCTTCTTTGAAACACTTCGTGGGCTCGAGGCTCCGCATTCTCTGACCCGTTGGAGTGAGGCTCTTCTCGATATGTTGACGACGCTCTTTCAAGAAGATGAAGACAGCACGCTGGACTTTCAGATTATCCGCAGCACCCTTCGGCAATTAAGGAAAATTCAGGAACGGAGCCAATATGACCAGCCCATTCGAATCGAGTCTCTTCGCTATCATTTGGAAAAGCTTCTAGACCAGAAAGGTTCGGCACTAAACTTCCTCACCGGGAGAGTCACCTTTTGCGCCATGCTCCCGATGCGGAGCATACCATTTCGCATAATTGCCATGGTAGGCATGAATCATGACAGTTTTCCCAGGCATGACTCGCTGGTCGGTTTTGATCTCATCGCCCGAAATCATCGTCTCGGAGATCGTTCTCTTCGAGAGGAAGATCGTTACCTCTTCCTGGAAGCCATTTTATCCGCCCGCGACGCCTTACACATCAGCTACGTTGGGCAGAGCGCAGTGGATAATTCAGAGTTACCCCCTTCGGTTGTGATCAGTGATTTGCAGGATGTCATCGAGCAAGGATTCGACCTTCCGCAAGGTATCGGATCCATTGTCTTGCGTCACCCCCTCCAGGCATACAGCCCTTCTTACTTTTCAAGTGATTCGAGATGGTTCAGCTATTCCAAAGAAAATTTTGAAGGATTGGCAGCTCGACAGCCTTCACGCTGGAAGGCAAGCGCGTTTGTTTCTGAACCGATTAGCGAACCCGGGATAGAATGGAGGACTGTTGATATTAGAGAATTGCAGAAGTTTCTGCAAAAACCAACCGAGTATTTGTTCCATCGCCGTCTCGGCTTGCTCCTCCAGAAAAATACGGAAATCTTGCAAGATGCCGAGCCGTTTTCCCTCGATTCATTGGATGACTACACGCTCAAGCAAGATTTGCTGGAAAAGGGTTTGCAGGGAATTAAGCTGAAAGAGTTACTTCCTTATGTCCGGGCGAAAGGAGTCTTGCCTCCCCAAATCCCTGGTGAGGTAAGGTTCCGGCAATTAGTTCTAGAAGTGGAAACGTACAGCGAACGCCTGTCGCCCTATTTGGCAGGGCCAAAAGAAGATGACCTTGATATAGATTGTGAATGTGCGGGCTTCCAGCTTAGAGGGATGCTGCGGAATGTTTACTCTAAACACCTCCTACGGTATCGATGCGCTAATCTGAAAGCAAAAGACCGGCTTGCTATCTGGGTTGAACATTTGGTCCTCAATCATTTAGCGGTTGGAGGATATCCCTTGGAGAGTGTCCTCGTTGGTCAGGATGGAGTCAGGAGCTATCAGCCAGTTAAAGAACCTGGGAAGGTTTTGGAAAAGCTGCTAGATCTCTACTGGAGAGGGCTGTGCCTCCCCTTGCATTTCTTCCCGGATGCATCCTGGGATTATGCGGAAGCTCGTCACAAAGGGAAAAGCCCCCAAGAGGCCCTACAAGTGGCGCAATCAAAGTGGAATGGAAATGATTTTATCAAAGGAAAGGGGGAGTGTAAGGACCCTTACCACTGGCTGGGATTCCGCGAGATCAATCCTTTGGATGAAGAATTTGAGGAGCTTTCGATGGATATTTTTGGGCCGCTGATCGAGTGTGAGAGATAGCAAAGGAATTGACTCCAGATCATCCAATGAAGACTCTCTCCATTGGCTAATTTGTTCTTTCTGTTTGTTCGACATTTGAAATGGTACTCCAAAGACCGTTCAACAATCTAACCAACACACTCTTTGGCCAGCAGCTCATCGAATCGAGTGCCGGCACCGGGAAAACCCACGCGATTACCTGCCTCTATATCAGGCTGCTGATTGAATTGGCAATTCCTGTCAGAGAAATTCTGGTTGTCACTTTTACCGAAGCGGCGACAGCAGAGCTGAAGAAGCGGATCCGGGAGAAGATTCGAGAGAGTCTGGAGGTCCTGGATGGGGCTTCCACGGTTGACCCCTTTCTTGCCGGGCTTTACTCGAAGATAGCGAATCACGATGAGGCCAAGGGCAACCTCCTCAATGCGGTCAGTACATTTGATGAAGCGGCAATCTTTACCATCCATGGATTTTGTCAGCAAGTCCTGCGAGACAATGCCTTCGAGAGCAGGTCTTCCTTTGATGCCGAATTGATCACTAGCCAGGAACATCTTCTTCGCGAAATCGTTGAGGATTTCTACCGGCGAGAACTCTACTCTGCATCACCGATGTTCCTTCAATCCACTTTCGTCAAAGACTTGAACATTGCATCGATGGTGAAATTTGTCAGATCCTTCGTCTCCAATCCGCTCCGCTTCATAGTTCCTAAAGTCCAGAAACCGCCAGATAAAGCCTGGGAGGAACTTGAGGGGGCTTTGTCCATGGCTTATCTGGAGGCCCAGAAAAGATGGGGAGAAGAAAGAGAAGACGTCTTGGCATTGCTGGAGAAGGACAAGGGCATTGATCACAGAATCTACAACAAACGTAATCTGCAAAGTTGGGTTAAGTCCCTCGAGCATTACTTTTCTTCTGAAAACCCATACCCTGTTGCATCAGCCGTGGAGAGATTTGGCTTGACCAGGCTAAAGGAAGAAACCAAGGATGGACATCACTCTCCAGAACATCGATTTTTTGAGTTCTGTCAAAAGCTTATCGATTCCAGGGATGCTCTTGAACCATTTTACAAGAGGTATGCACTTGCGCTTAAGAATGAGCTCGTGGCCTTCGCCCGAAACGATTTGAAGGAGCGAAAAAGAAGACAGAATATTCGCTCTTTTGACGACCTGCTGCTCGATCTCTACGATGCACTTCAGGGGGAAGATTGCGCAGCGTTGATTTCAAGGGTTCGAGGACAATACAAAGCCGTCTTGATCGATGAATTTCAAGACACGGATCCTATCCAGATGGCCATTTTCGAAAAGCTTTATGGCGCAGAAGATTTCTCCTTTTTTCAGGATTGGGGATCCGAAACAATCGATCTACGGATTTCGAGGGGCGGATGTGTTTGCCTATCTCGATGCGGCGCGAAGAGTTCCGGATCAATTCACTTTGGGGGAAAACTGGAGATCGAGTCAACGGCTGATCACTGCAACTAATACGCTGTTTGAACGGGCCATTCACCCCTTTGTGCTCCCTGAAATTCAATTTCAACCCGTGAGAGCGGGCCGGTCGGAAGCTGATCAGGGCTCTTTCTTGGAACGGAACTCCAGATCCTTCTCCAATGAAACTGTGGTTCGTGAAACGAGAATCTGGTGGAGCAAGGAGCGAAAATCCCGAAAGGTAAGGCGGATAACATATTGCCGGAGGCCGTGGCTCGCGACATCGTTTCTATTTTAAATGCGGGGCAGGCGGGAGAGTGTAGGGTCGATGGAAGACCGGTCTCGCCGGAAGATATTGCAATCCTGGTGAGAACGAACAGGGAAGCCCGCCTCATTCAAGATGCACTCAATCAAAATACAGTTCCTTGTGTCCTCTACAGTCAAGAAAGTGTCTTTGATTCGGAGGAGGCGAACGAGATCGAGCGTGTCCTTTCGGGAATTGCCGAATTGGGAGATCCGGGAAGGGTCAAAGCGGCCCTGGCGACAAATATCCTGGGGGCCAAGGGAGCTGAAATAAACCGTTTAAATGAAGACGAATCGCAATTGGAAAGCGTCCTTCAGAGATTTGAAGATTACCGGGAGCTGTGGCAGGAACGCGGATTTATGGTGATGGCGCGAAGGCTAT
This sequence comes from uncultured Acidimicrobiia bacterium, assembly GCA_963810905.1. Lineage (GTDB taxonomy): Bacteria > Acidobacteriota > Terriglobia > Versatilivoradales > Versatilivoraceae > CAWBAT01. The sequence goes on from CAWEPG010000007.1 coordinate 54,204, forward strand.
TGGACCGGGAATTTGTTCGTCGCCGACTGCTGGAATTTCCGGATGGGGAAAGGCGTCTTACCAATGTGTTGCACTGCCTCGAGCTGCTTCACGCGGCCAGCCTGGAAAATAATCTGGGGATTGACGGGATCCTCAAATGGTTGAAAGACCAAAGATTGAAAGAAGAAGCGATATCCCCTGAAGAATATCAATTGCGCCTCGAAACGGACGAACGCTCCGTAAAGGTCATCACAATTCATCGCAGCAAGGGTCTCCAATATCCCATCGTTTATTGCCCGTTCAGCTGGAATACGGTTTCAGAGTCGAAAGCTTTTGTTTCCTTTCACGATCCTGACGACCCCACCAGGTTTATTTTTGACATCGATCCGAAGCAGTCTCCAGCCCATGAAGAGCTGGCTCGAAGAGAAGCCCTTGCGGAAAATGCGCGCATGTTGTACGTAGCCCTTACGCGTGCAAAGTATCGCTGTACATTGGTATGGGGGGCGTTCAAAGATGCGGGTTCCTCGCCCCTGGCATACCTGCTCCATGCTCCTGAACTCGATTTAAACCTATTGCCGTTAGCTACTTTGCAACAGAAATTTGAAGCGATGGATGACAATCAAATTGAACAAGAGCTGGCCACACTCGCGCAGCAGTCGTCCTATTCCATAAAGGTGAGCGGCCTTCCGGATTTCAGCAATGAGACCTACCGACCTCCGGCTGCAGTTCGAGAAAACGTCGGCTTCAGGGAATTTGCCGGTGCCATTCGGCGGGACTTTGGAATCGCAAGTTTTACATCGCTTGTCTCAGGAAAGCGCCGAGCTGCGGAATTGCCCGATCACGATAGCACGGCACAGTTAAGGGAAGAAGTTGTGGAGAGCCCCAGAGTGGTGATGAGCAGCCCTGCTTCTTTTATCCATTTTCCTCGTGGCACCCGTGCCGGCAAATTTCTTCACAAGGTTCTGGAAGGCGTTGATTTCAAGCAATCGACGACCGCGTCAATCCAAACACTTGTCCGGCAGTTGCTCGAGGAATTCGGCTTTGATGCGGATTGGGAAGGCGCGGTGACTGGAATGGTCCAAAACGTTTTGAACACTCCTTTGGATCGGGCCAACCCGGACCTTGTGCTTTCTCGGATATCTGCGCAAGAGCGATTAAATGAGATGGAATTCAATATGCCCTTAGACCTTTTGACGTCTGGGAAGCTGCGGTTCATACTCAAATCTCACTTGGGAAAAGGGTTTCCTAATATGACATGGGGTATGCTGGACAAATTAGAATTTTCTCCGGTATCCGGTTTTATGAAAGGTTTTATCGATTTAGTTTTTTGCTTCCAAGGTCGCTATTACCTGGTTGATTGGAAATCCAATTTTCTGGGTGATGACCTTACAGACTATGCGACGGAGAGGCTTACGGAGACAATGTGGCGGGAGGGATACATCCTGCAGTACCTTCTCTATGTCGTGGCGTTGCATCGATACTTGAGATTTCGTATCAAAGATTATCAATACTCCTCCCATTTTGGCGGTGTTTATTATGTCTTCCTGAGAGGTGTCGGTCCCCTGGAAGGTTCAAAGTATGGAATCTATCGGGATCATCCAGATGAATCACTGGTCAGAGCACTCAGTGAAAGTTTATCTTCGGTGTAACGTGGTCCAAGTAGCTCTTAGGCACTGGGCGTCGAGCACGCTGTGGCATGGCTGGAGGTGGCTTTCAGCCACTGGACAGGCATGATGCCTTCCGACTCGTTTACGGGAATCCGGTCTCGCGGAGCTCGACCCTCCATCGGGTAGTGGCAAAGGTCCAAGGCAACCTCAAGATATTTTAAGGATTCATTTCGCGATGCCAACACTTACGGAAATTGATCGTCATTTTGCCGAGTTCATTCAGAAACTGGAGGGTGAGCACGACGAGAAAGTATGGCTCGCCGCGGCTCTGACCAGCCAGGCGACGCAACTGGGCCACGTGTGCTTGGACATGCCCCTAGTTGCGGGAAAAAAGATTCGCAATGAGGAAACTGAAGAAGATCGAGGGCTAATTTGCCCGGACCTGGACTCATGGGTCGAACGCTTGAAGCTTTCACGAATGGTGGGATTACCTGGACAATACCGTCCACTCATTCTGGATCAGGCCAACCGCCTTTATCTTTTTCGCTATTGGAACTATGAGAAGAGAGTGGCTAGCTATCTTACGAACCGGAAGTGGCTCTTTGAGACTGTCGACATGGATCTTCTCTGGAACGGCATCCAGCGCTGGTTTGAAAAATCTGAGGGAATTAGTCGTCAACAAATTGGAGTGTTAATTGCCGTATGCAGCTCGTTGTGCGTCATCACGGGAGGACCCGGAACAGGGAAGACTTCACTGGTCGTGAAAATTCTGGCTCTGCTTTTAGAACAGGCAAAAGGCAAATCGCTAAGAATCGCTCTGGCCGCACCCACAGGGAAAGCGGCCGCGCGGCTGAAAGAAGCCGTGGAGGCTGCCAAAACAAAGCTCTTGGGAGAATCCAGTGCTCTGGCTGCGTTGCTTCCCCAAGAAGCATTTACCTTGCATCGTTTGCTCGGAATTCGGCAAGGAGACGGACAACCGCGCTATCATGAGGAATTTCGCCTACCCTATCACGTCGTCATTGTGGATGAAGCATCGATGGTCGATCTTCCATTAATGGCAAAATTAGTGGCTGCGTTGCCGACCAAGGGGCGTCTCATTTTGTTGGGAGACAAAGATCAATTGGCCTCGGTTGAGCCAGGAGCGATTTTCGGAGACATTTGTTCTGCTCTGGGGTCTGATTTGCCTCAAGAGGAATTGTGGGGAATATGCAGAGACACAGAACCACTCGATTTCGAGGCCCAGAAGTGCACGTGACACAGCAGAGGGAAAAGCTCAACCCGGTTGTCTCGCTCACGAAGAACTATCGCTTCGATGAAACGAGTAGCCTGGGGCGCTTGAGCCTCTCCATTAAAGCAGGAGACGATGCAAAGGCCCTGAATATTTTGCAGAATGGCGGGGAGGAAGGGCTGTCATGGAACTATCTGAAAAACTTGTCGGATTTGCAGAAATCAATTCAGCAACTCGTTCAGCGTGATTTTCTGTCTTATCTCTCAGCCACCGGCATTGCTGAGGCTTTTGCCGCTTTTGCAAATTTTCGCGTTCTCTGTGCGTTGCGCGTAGGGCCCTATGGCGTGATTGCGGTGAATCATCTCATTGAATCTGAGCTTGCCAGGGTAGGGCAGATTCGACCCAGGGAGCGGTGGTACCATGGTCAGCCCATTTTAATTACTCAAAATGACTATCGACTCAAGTTGTTCAACGGCGATGTCGGTTTGATCTTTTCGGAAACGCAAAGTGGTAAAGAACAATTGGGATCACTGCGCGCTTATTTCCCGATTGAGGGAGGAAGCTTTAAGGATGTATCCCTTTCGAGGCTCCCTCAACATGAGACGGTTTTTGCGATGACAGTCCACAAGTCGCAAGGCTCAGAATTTGACCGGGTCGTACTGATTTTGCCCACTGAACCTTCGGAATTGTTGACCCGAGAGTTAATCTATACGGCAGTAACCCGCGCGAAGCACTCTTTGGAAGTTTGGGGGAATGAGGAAGTTTTTACTCAGTCTGTTTCTCGAAAGGTAGACAGAAGGTCTGGGTTGAGAGATTATTTATTATCAAATATTCCCGGCAGCTAGGCTCGGCCTGCTATCTCTACCCCCTTGCAATTTTCCTATCCGAAAGAGACGGAGATTGTCAGAATGTAATACAGTGTCGGCGCGGATATTTCTTGGGGGACCCAAGTTTGATGAAGCCCCCCATGAGCCCGAATTCCGAATTTGCTTCAGGATTACGAAGTGGCAAGGGCGCGTGGGACCGCTGTCCCCCAGCGCACGCTTATTGAACGCGCGACGGAGCGCGCGTCCCATCCAGAATTCAAAGAACCTTATAAGTCTCTATGAAACAAGTAAAACAAGCTATTCTAAGGTAAGGAGAATCCTATGGAAGAAACAGTGGAACAAAAGGTGGCACGTCTGGAAGAGGAAAACAAAGCCCTAAAACAGAGAAGGACCGGTCAGCTCTACCTGAAGGTCAGTGAAAAAGGGGGGCTCTCGGTCTACGGCCTCGGCCGGTTTCCCGTGACGCTTTACAAAGAGCAGTGGAAAAGACTGCTGGATTTCACCAATGAGATCCGAGCGTTTCTACAGGAGAACGATCATCTCCTGAAAGCAAAGGAATGATTCCCCCTTTCAAGGGGGAAGACGCTCTCATTAGAGAGCGTCAGGGGGATGTCCCTGGGAGCGCGGGCATCTTGCCCGCAATTATTAAAAGATAACCACAGGGGACACGGGGATCTTCAACTTCAATAGAAGATTAGCCGCAGATAAACGCTGATCAACACAAATGGAAAATGAACGATGAACAATGGCAAATGAGTCGATTGCGGGCATCTTGCCCGCCAGTAGCGACAGGCGTCCCCGCCTGTCGTTATTCAAAAGATAACGTTGTAGACGCAGCCGCTGACCTCTGACAACAGGCCAGGCGGCCTGTTACTACTTGACGATATACCTCATCACGACGATTGATGGATATTTTCCACCTGCTGATGGTTCACTGCAGTTGTAGCCGGGATCGCTGATGCCGGTAATATGACGCCTGTCACCGACCCCGGCTACAGCAATAACTGAGACGTTGAAGCTTGGGCCGTTGGCCTCGGGCAACAGTCCGGGGGGGCCGCTGCGACGATTGCGGGCAGGGATACCCGCGCTCCCAGGAATTATCGGAACCAGCCGGGCAAGGCGCCCTCGCGCATGGCCTGATCCACTAGTTCTTTTTTTTCCTGCTCGCGTTTCTGGTTAAGATCTTTGATTTTTGCATCGAGCTCATTGACTAAAGGGGGAGCTCCCAATCCAAGAAAACCGGTCTGGGAAACAGGCTGGCCTTCCTTTGGGGGAACACGATGGATCATTTGAAATCGCTGGTCTTCAAGTGGGGTAATCAAATCATCATAGCGTTTGTCGATTAAGGCCAGCTGCTCCTGCCAGTATTTCTGGTCCTTCTTTGGAGGGGGGCCTGTCTTTTCGGTTTCTGGCAATGGCTTCAGCGCTGTCTGAGAATCCTCCCAGGAGCGAGGGAGTCCGCCCTTTCGCAGCTCGTCTCGTAAATCTTCGAGCTTCCGTTCCGCTTCGCTGAGATCGGCTTTGTTCTTTTCAATTTGTTCCTTCGTTTGCGTCACCAACTCTGGATAAAGGTGTTCTCGATCGAATACATCCGATTGCATCAACAATTTCGTGCTGAATGAGTTGAGTCTCGTTTGGAGTGATTCCCCCAGCTGCTTCAGTTGTGCAATCTTTTCTTTAGCTTCGATGAATCGCTTGCTCCAGGCGCGTTCATCGTTATCTGATGGCCCTGCAAGAGGACCTTTTGGCTTTGAAGAGGTTTCGGTTTGCGGCGCTGAGTTTCCTGAGGTGGGAGCCTCGCCACGGTTGTAAATGAGCAAGTCCTCATTGGTATAAGTCTTTGAGCTCTTATTTTGTTTGGCACGTTTTTCTTTCTCTTGTTGAGCCATGTCAGCGAGATTTTGTGAGTAGGCACAAAGCTGCATGAAAAATAATCCCACAGCCAGGCCCAGCAAAAATCTTTTTGTGCTCTCCATATCCCTTCTCCTCAACCGGGAATCTCTTCCATGCAGCGGAGACTGTCGGCGTCGCCCAGCGCAATAAGGTAAGCCTCTACCTTAATCACCGACCCGGAATTGGGATCTAACCCCATGATACCTTTCTTCCTTTTCATTGTAACTACAACAAGTTCAACGTCTTGTCTAATTCTTGATTGTGCAGCCCGTATCCGCTTCACTACCATAATATCGGGACGAAGTCCTTTCCCCGTTAGGTCACATATACATTATCAGCATCCCTGTAAATAGTGGTCAGGAATCGTCAACCCAGGGATTCCGCTTCAAAGAGAATCAAAAGACAAGTTAGAAATCACAGGATGCCGTAGCCATTTCATGGGTAAGATTGATTCTAAACCTTCGAGTGGGAAGAATAGGCGATTCCTCGACATTTTACAAAACCTGGTGATGATGCGGAGGGATATGGTTTAATAAGGTGTATTTTGAATGGATATTGGCAACTCTACCTGCTGATGATTCTTGCCGAGATAAAGGGGCTTTGCGAGATGATTGGCTTATCCATTTTCCCCAGCACTCCTCATGAATAATGAATGCAACAACTTCTGGGATGCAAGATTAGGAATCATTTATGAAGACTGAGACTCCTCCGACGCAACGCAGCGTCATCATTGATCATGTGACCATTTTCCTGGCTCACCCTGATGAATTACAAATTCGTTGGGTTGGCCAGGAGGAATTAATAAAACAGTTAATGGCGGCCTGGATGATTGTGGATCCAAAAGATGTACCCATGAATCCCCGCCTCCTCGGGAAGCCCGGTGTTGGGAAGACTACCTTGGCTTACGCTGTGGCCAAGCAAATGGGGCGTGAGGTTTATATCATGCAATCCACCATGGACACGCGGCCGGAAGATCTACTAGTGACTCCGGTTGTGGAGTCTGGAGGAAAGCTACGCTATGTGGGCTCTCCTCTAGTAACGGCGATGATTCGGGGAGGGATCGCTATACTGGACGAAGGAAATCGGATGAGTGAAAAGAGTTGGGCCAGCTTGGCACCACTTCTCGATACACGCCGGTATGTGGAGTCGATTGTGGCCGGCATTAAGATCAATGCGCATCCCAATTTCCGCATGGTGGCCACCATGAACGACGACGCTTCTACATTCGAATTGCCGGAATACATCCATTCTCGGTTGCAGCCGCAAATTCTCCTGGATTTCCCCGAGCGGGAAGAGGAACTTTTGATCTTGAAGGAAAACCTCCCTTTTGCGGAGGATCAGGTTCTGGATTACGTGACGGATTTTCTGCAAGCGGCCCACGAAGCGGACGAACGGTACACCGTGCGCGACGGAATCAACATGGCCCGCTTTGCCTTAAAACTCATTGAAATGAAGGCAAGAACCGAGTGGAAGGATGCCATGCGGACCGCAATTCTCCAGACCTTAGGTGAAGAGGCTTTACGTTATGTTGCGCGATGAGGATGCGGCCAGTCTGCGAAGAGGACGTCTGCATTATCTGCCGGTCGTACCGGGGAAAATGGAGTTTGCCGAAGAGGTCCGTAAAGCCATCCTGAGAGAACACCCCCAGGTCGTTGCCGTTGAATTGCCGGCCACGTTGGAGTGGGCTTTTCTACGAGCGATTGAGCGCCTCCCTGAGTTATCAATCATCACCTACTCAGAGATCAAGAAAGACGAATCGGTTTACATTCCCATTGAAATTACGGACCCGTTTGTAGAAGCGATTCGAAGCGCCCAAGAAGTTGGCGCGGAGATTTTTCTTGTGGATCCAGACGTGGGCGAGCGACCGCATCTGAAGGACCTCTACCCGGATAGCTATGCACTTCGGCGCCTCGGTTCTGAAAAATATGTCGATGCGTATCGTCTCTACCCCCAAAAAAGCAGCTTCGAGTTGAAGCGACATGCTGCAGGGATTGCCTGGAAGCTGCAAAGTTGCGACCCAACCGCAAATGTTTTGGTCGTGATTTCATTGAATCTTCTCGATCCCGTGATGGAGGCGATGCAGCAGCCGCAAGCTGAGCCGCTCCTCCGGTCAAGGCGCGAAGAAATACAAGTACTCAATCTCCACCCGGACTGTCTGGCTGAAGTGGTGATTGAATATCCGCTCTTGCAGGCGGTTTACGAAGTTCGTCGCTATGGTTTGCCCGCCGAGGATCCAGAAAAGGGGGGAGGAACGATCAAAGAGCATGGCCCGTTCACAGTTCTCTCTGCCAGTGTCGAACCGCCTCGCCGAGAGTTGGAGTCTGTGGTGCGTCATATGGCTCGCCATGTGAACTGGTTGCCTCATGCTCTGACCGGCGACGCAGCGAAAGATCCGCCAATCTCTACTCCAGGTAACGCAGTAAACGGTGTGCCTGAATTTGAAATTTCAACGCGACCTGATCGGTTCCGCTTCATGGACCGGCAGCGCTTGAATTTTCGCCTATTTGCAGAGGCGGAAAAGCTCTACGGGAAATCGACGGGGGAAAAACTGGCTCACTGGCAGCGAAGTTTCTTCTCTCGCTATTGTCGGAATTTGGCGCTGGTGGAGCAGAACTTGATTGCAACTCTGTTTGACCAAACGGTAGCTGCGCGGGCCATCGTGGACGACAATTTTGCCTGGGAACTTTGGCAGCTAGCTTCCTCAAGCCCATTTCAGAGAGAAAATTCTGATCTTATGACCGTCAACGTCTCGGGCGAAGAAATTTGGATAAACATGAAGCGGATTCGCTTGCAACGGCGTTTGCCGCGAACCAAATCTAAACCTCGTCCCATGGGCTTGCGCGGAAGGAAAAGAGAAAAAGTTCCCGGCGAATGGGCTCAACAGTTTGAGGGCAAAGGAATCTGCTCTTATCCTCCGGAGGACATCGTCTTGGAAAATTACGGGCTCTTTCTCAAAAAGAAGGGGAAGAGCGTGCTCTCCGAGGAAAGAATCCATAGTGAACCTTTCTCTACGTCCTTGCTGGATGGCATAGACATCCGTGAGACGCTTCGGAACTGGCATGAAGGCAAGCTCTATGTCCGACAGTTCCAGCGAGTCTCTGGGGAAGTTGGTGCAGTCGTCGTGATTTTTGATGAAGATCGTGAGAACCGATATCCCTGGTGTATGACTTGGCTGGGAGAGCACAATCAGGAATCTGATATGGCGTTTTATTCAACGGATCCGTATAACCAAATTGTCGGGCCAGGGATTGTGCGGGCGGAATACGGTGGTTTCTTGTTGTCTTATCCACCGCGTCGCATGTTGGACGTCTGGCAAGATCCCGATTATTTGTTTGCGGAATCAAAGCCCGAAACGCTCTTGATGGCAGCCTTGGATTATACATTGGAAAAATTTGTTGTCTATGTTGCCTCCCAACCACCCCGAACCCTATTCAGGACTAGTGCCTCGCGACTCGGAAAGAAAATTATTTATATTCCGATTGGTCAACTGTCTCCCATCAGCCTTAAGAAAATCCGGGTGGGCCATATTCTTGACGGACATGACAGGCGGCCGATCGCAAAGGATTACATCTGGTGAGTAAAACAATTTTCAATTCAAATCCATTAACGTTGATTTTAGTAATGGCAGTGTTGGCAACGGGATGGCTGACTAGCACCACGCGCTCAGCAACTGACGTATTCTTCCCCAAGTTCGTCTCACAAATTGTCGACGGCAATTTTGGATTGGGGTATGCCGTGGCGACGGCAGACATCAATCGGGATGGCAAGCTTGATATTGTCGCGATAAACGAGACTCAGGTGGTTTGGTTTGAAAATCCGAACTGGAAGAAACATATCATGATTGACGGAGTCACCAAGAAATTCAATGTCTGCCTTGCAGTCCATGATATCGATGGGGACGGCCGCTTGGATGTAGCCTTGGGGGCAGAGTGGATGGCCACCAATACGGAAACGGGTGGAACCCTCCAATGGCTTAAGCAACCTAAGAATCTCAATGAACCCTGGCCAGTATTTCCGATTGGATCAGAGCCTACGTTGCATCGAATCCGCTGGGCAGACTGTGACGGGGATGGTCGCAAAGAATTGATTGTTGCGCCGCTGCAGGGGAGAGGGACCAAACCCCCAAATTGGGGAAGCGGGAATGGGGTTCGTCTGATGGCCTTTCAGGTTCCTCCTAACCCTTCGGTCGATCATTGGAAAGAGGAAGTCATCGATAGCTCATTACACAGCCTCCATAATTTCTTAACCATCAACTTCGACTCTGACCCGGCTGAAGAGATCTTGACAGCTAGCCTGGAAGGCGTTTTTCTATTTGACAAGGATTCAGCGGGGAAGTGGACAAAAAGCCAAATCGGGGAAGGGAATAACGAAGAAAAAGCGGATCCTGGTGCAGGAGAAGTTAAGATAGGACGGTTCCGGAGTGGTCGAATCTACATCGCCACCATTGAACCTTGGCACGGCAATCAAGTTGTCGTCTACCTCCCCCCTACTGAAAAGGGAGAGCTCTGGGAGCGCAAAGTGCTGGATGCAAAATTGAAACAGGGGCACGCTTTGTGGTGTGCTGATATGGACGACGATGGAGATGATGAGATTGTCGTCGGATGGCGTGAAACCAGCGAGGGACGAAGTTATGGGGTGGCCATCTACGATCCCGTAGACGAGAACTGGAATGCGGGGCGTAAGTCTATGGTGGATGAAGGTGGCATGGCCTGCGAAGACTTGACCGTTGCCGACATTAACGGAGATGGTTTCCCGGAGATCATTGCTTCGGGAAGGGCTTCGCACAATTTGAAAATCTACTGGAATCAGGGAAAAGAGCAATAAGGCGATTAAGTAAGGCCCAGGCCATGTTGATCGAGGTTAACGCGGGAATCGAAATGTCACTGGGTGGGGGCGCAAATTCTTTCGCGATTGCGCGTCTAGTGATAATGGTTGCTGAAAGCAGAGCACCTACCGGATGAGGCTGGATCTGAATGCTCCATTGCCAGTTTATTATCTTATATGGTTATTGGTCAGTACTCTGTCTATAATCGTTGTGGAGCAGGTCAGGTGGTCGCCGGCTCGACCCTTCTGGGCCGGGCGGGAGGAAAGTCCGAACTCCGCAGGGTGGTGTGCCCCGTAACACGGGGGGCTTGAAAGGACAGAAGCCCTATGGGGTGACTGTGCCGACAAGTACGGAAAGTGCAATAGAAAATATACCGCCCCTGAGAAGCAGAATGCAGAAGGCAGTACGCAGATTGCAGTGGGTAGAATTAAAGCCACTCTTTCCCTGCCAACTGCTCTCCGCTTTCTGCCTTCTGTTTCTCAGGGGTAAGGGTGAAATGGTGCGGTAAGAGCGCACCGGTTATCTAGTAATAGATAAGCCTGGCAAACCCCACACGGAGCAAATCCAAATAGGGATGAAGGCGTGACCCGCGCCGTTTGACATCCGGGTAGGATGCTTGATCTGAAGGGTGACTTTCAGATTAGAGGAATGACTACCGTCCGGAACCTCTTCCCAGTGGAACGGGAACCGGAAACAGAATTCGGCTTATCGGCCTGCTCTATTTTTTAATCCGAAAAAGCTTTTTTAATGATGACAGTCCTGACTTCTTCTTCACAGTTTCCGATAGGGAGCGTAAACCTTCCAACGCAGCCCGATTGTCGGGTTCAAGTTGGAGAGCGCGATTGAACTGACTTTGGGCGCGCTTAGCCATTCCCACTTCCTTGTAAAGAGTTCCAAGACCCGCACAGTATTCGGCCTTAAATTGGTCGATTTCGATCGCCTTTAAGAAGTGCTCTTCGGCCTCTCGCCTCCATTTCGGATTTTTTGCAAGCGCCATTGCAAGCCAGTAACGGTAGCGCGAGTTATTGGGTTCTAGGCGAACAGATTGACGGAAGGCTTGGACCGAATTCCAAAAGTCCTCCTGTTCGAAATAGCCTCGCCCTTGACGATAATTTAACTCAGCCAATTTTTGTTGGCCTGGGCCAGCCGCGGAAGATCCAGAGGGTCCCTGCTTTTCCAAATTAGGGTTAGGAGCATCCAATTTGAATATTTTAGCGTCATAGCTGGTCCGCGTTGCAGGGACTTTCAAGGTTTCGTAGGCTTGAGACAGGGTGGAGAAAATGGTCTCTAGAGCCTCCTTAATCTCCCCTTTAGTTGAATGATGATAACGGTCAGGGTGAAATTGTTTCGCCAATCCATAATACGACTTCTTGATCTCATCTGCGCTAGCTGTAGGCTGGACATTGAGAAGTTCGTAATAATTCTTGGACTTGGCGGCATCAAGCATTGAAAATACATCCGACTTGATCTCGTCGAGTTCCTTCGTGGAAAGCTGGCCCGCTGTGTCTTCCTCTGGGGGCGGTGCCGGTGGCAGCTCTGTGGATCGATAATTTCCTCTTGCAGATGGCGTGGAATTCTGAGAAGTGGTGTGGTTCTGAGTCACAAATTCAACAATCCCAGCCGAGATAAAGCCGTAAAGTGCGCGTTCAGTCTTCTCTAATCCTAATGGGGAGAGCTGCATGATTTCAGCAATGGAAGTTGAAGAGTCGATCCGACTCAATATGAAGGCTTCCTCAGGCGTTAAGTTGATATCACCCGCCCGTGCTTCCGCTTCTGCGCTCAACCGAATAAGCTGGTTGACTCCTTTCAGCCCGCGATGTATGGCCTCTGGGGAAGTTGTTCGCTGGATTGCTTGAAATACTAGGTTGGGGATAGGCAACGACAGCCTTTGGCTCTCGTCGAGGAAAATATTTCCTTCCTTGAACTCGAATTGACCGTTTTCCCAATTGAAGATCGAACAAAAGATTTCCTGGGATTGAAGCGCTTGAAACTCTGCGACTTGACTTGCATTGAGAAGTTGCATCTCTACCAGGACTTGGCCCAGCAATTGCCGCGATGGGTCGGTAAGCACTGCGGCGTCAAGATCGGAAGGACTGAGCTTCCCAATCGAGACGAGCCATTCACCCAATTCTTCAGACGGATCTGTGCTCAAGGCACCAGCATATAACCCTTTATCGAAAAGCAATTCCTTGACGACGGCATGATTGGATACTACGAGTGTGCCAGTCAGCTTTTGGAGATAGATTGCTTTTAATGGCTCGGTAACAGAGGTGGAACTAATTTCGCCTAACATATGGAGTTGACTTTGTTGCTCATGAAAGTTAACCAAGTTAATCAACTGTTTTATCGGCAACTGAGTGTGCTGGTTTAGTTTAGATCGCACCAAAATTCGGCTGGGGATATTGGATTTGGAATTAATTTATGCTTATGGTCTAATCACCCGTTAATTCATAGAACATCGTCTATGCGCCAATCAGGGAGACGATACTGTTTATTCAAAGGAGTCAGCAATTATGTCCTTGTATCTGGTCACTGGTGGTGCCGGCTTCATCGGATCTAATATTGTTGAAGAACTGGTCAAGCGAAACGCCAGAGTTCGCGTGTTGGATAATCTCGCCACCGGGAAACGAGAGAACTTGGAACCCTTCAAAGGCAAGGTCGAATTCTTGGAAGTGGACATTTGTAACCTCAGCGACTTGAAAGTAGCCATGAAAGGGGTGCAGTTTGTATTTCACCAGGCCGCAATCCCTTCTGTTCCAAAATCCATTTTGGACCCGATCGCGTCCCACAATGCAGATCTTACGGGTACTTTACATGTTCTTTGGGCTGCCAAACAAGCGGGAGTAAAGCGAGTCATATATGCAGGCTCGTCCTCCGCCTATGGCGATAGCCCGATACTCCCCAAACGAGAAGATCTGCCAGCCAAGCCCATTTCTCCGTATGGTTTAATGAAGTACGCTGGAGAAGAGTATTGTAGGCTGTTTAGCTCGCTTTATGGGCTGGAGACTGTATCGCTTCGTTATTTCAACGTCTTTGGTCCACGGCAAGACCCCTCTTCCCAATATTCTGGGGTCTTATCGCGTTTCATTACAGGAATGTTGAGGAGAGAATCGCTAACTATCTTTGGTGACGGTGAGCAGAGCCGGGATTTCACCTACGTGGCCAATGTGGTCTGGGGAAATCTGCTGGCTTGCCAGGCAGAGGGAGTGGCAGGCAAGATGTATAACATTGCTTGTGGGCGGAGTGTGACACTCAATCAGGTTGTCAGCAGCTTGACCAAGCTCCTGGGAACAGACATCCCGTCAAACTATGCTCCTCCCCGAGTTGGGGATATCCAGCATTCACTCGCGGATATTTCCCGAGCAGCGGATGATCTTAAGTATACCCCCCTGGTTGATTTTGATGCCGGCCTGAAATTAACCGTGGAATGGTACCGGAAAAATCTCTCAATTTAATGGTATTCGGACACCGTTTAAACGCAAGACGAGAGGGCTTGTACGGAGGAACGTTGAAAGCGGCCAGGAACGTCTCATTCAGCGATGGAGAGGGGTTTTCAAAACGGCCTCTACTTAGACAAAGCGGCCTTCGTGCCCTTGTTTAATTTCCTTTTTGGATGAATTCTTGGAAGTCGTTTTCCATTTCAGGGTAAGTGCGCCGAAGGACCTGGGATAATGCGGTTTCAAAACTTCCCGCTGCATTCGTGACTTCTAAAAGCTTTCCCACGGTAGATAGCCCGTAGGTTTCGACAAGATATTCGGTAGCCAGCAATGATTGCTGATAAGCCCAAGCAGCCTGATTAGCAGAAAGCCCCAGAAACGTCCCTTGGAGCTGGGATAGTAAGGGCAGTTTCTGCTGGATCAGGGCTTGCTTCGCAACCAGGCGAAATTGGTGACTGGAATCCCCGCCGAAGAATTGAGCCAAGCCTTCGTTCAGCCACAATGGGCAATTTCCCCCCGCCTTTGTTCGGATGAACGAGTGGGTTAATTCATGTTTTAGAATTCTTTGGACGGATGGGTCTACCCGGCTTAGGCCTTTGATTGGGAATCTTATCTTCCCATCATTCATTGCCCCCACCCAACCGGGACTCTTGGTGACATCCTGAAAAACCTCGTCTGGATATAGAACCACTACCAGAGTCTCTCTTGGCGAATAATTAAGTGATTGTTCGAGTTCCTGATAGGACTGTTCGAGGCTCTTGAGAATGTCTTGATAGAGCATTCGATTGGAATCCTTACCTTCGTAGCGTACGACAAAATGAAGGCTATTAGACTGTTTGTATTCGTTTTCGGTGCGGTTCTCATTCTCAATTTTTTTCAAGAGCTGATCGACGTCTGGGCGAAATCCAGCGGCAAGAGACATTTTTAGATATCGGTAGGCAGCCTCATTCTTATCTTGCAAATAGTAGGTCATCCCCAATAGGTAATTAAGCTCCGCTGAGTCTGGGTTCTTCACTCCAAGTTGGAGCAGGATCGTTTCGGACTGTTTGTATGCTCCCTTCTTTACATAAATAGACGCTTTTAGCAGCCCTGCTTCGAAGCTTTCCGGTTCGAGCTGAAGGTATTGGTCGAGCCTCTGTTCTGCGGCATTCCATTCATTTCGACCCCAGTGCCAATTAATCACTTCTACGAGGGCATTCCGATATTGTGCTTGGATTTCGCGGTCACTCACGTTTTTGCGTGCTTGAGCCTGCAAGGCCTCAAGCAGTTTCAGATTGAGAACGCCTTCCTGAACAACACCGGAGCGGGAGGAGGTTTTTAGAGATGGCCCAATTTCAATGGTCTTCTCCAGCACCTCAACTGGGATCGATCGAATCGGGGACTTCGGAGAAGCTTGTCCGGATTGTTCCAGTACAAAGTCGTTATTGGGGTCTATCCTTTCAACGAGATCCTTAGAAAAACTATAAACATTCCCATCCTTTTCATAGAAAATTTTCTTTGTATCTTGCCAAGTTCGCGTCGTAGGAATTATTTTACCGTTTTTCAGAAAAATGACATCTGCAGCGGAGGAAGAGGGTAGGGAAATTTCAATGATGGTCAGGGCAAACGTCAGAAGAAGAATTCGTGAGAAAAATATCTTTACGACGATTTGAGATTGGGAGGCGCTATTAGTCAAATCAGACTCCTCATTCACGGCTGGCGCCCTAATGCAGTTTGTGGGCCTTACCCAGACGATCGGTGAATCCAGTCGGTGACTTTAATTTGGTTCATCTCCCTGTTGTGGAAGCAATTTATGATAATATCCTGAGTAGTTAAAGGGATGAGGTAAATAATGCTATGGCCGGGCGTATTTTATTCATTGATCAGTTGGATAACGAACTCATGGACCTTAAGCTGAACCTGGAGGCAGTAGGCATTCAGGTTACCGTCCAACCAAATCCCAAGCAAGCTATCGATGACGCAAAAGTAAAGGTTCCTGATTTGGTCGTAATTGAGGTTCTGACCCGGCCTGTTGGAGGGCTCGAATTTGCCTCCACAATTACCCTTGGGAAGCATGGTTTTAGAGCGCCAGTAATTTTTTATACGGCATTCTACCGCGATGAGCGAGCTCGCCGGGATATTAATGAAAAATATGGGGCTCTCCATTATTTTGTGAAGCCTTTTCAGCGTGAAGCTCTGAGAAAAGCGATCTTCAGTGTGCTCGAGCAATCGAGCCATTCTCGTAGTGAAACCCAGTCGCGAAGTCGGACAAATGCTCCCGAGGAAGTTCTGCCTTTCAAACCGGTCAACGAGAAGAAAGCAGTAACACAGAAACCCATTTCAGAGCCAGCCACTGCCCAACAAGCATTAATTGTTCAATCACCTTCGCCTGAACCGCCCCCCCTGGCAAATGTGTCGACTTCGCTTGAACCTATCAAGAAAGAGCCCGAAGTTGAGGATCAATTGAAGGCTGAGGCTCCGGCCGCCCCAGTTAAAGTCACAACCCTCAAGATGTATCCAAAATCCCCGAAAGTATGGGCAGAGGACGAAAAGCCGAAAATTCAAACTCCTCCCGCGCCCGGAAAGCTCAAACTCGGTGCGCCTTTGCGGGTAGATCCTAAAGTTTCCCCAAAACCAAAGGGTGCGGGAACGCGAACCGCGTTACCCGCGCGACCCGTCAAAAAAATGAATTTGAATTGGGCAATGCTGGCCTTCCTCATTTTCGTCTCTTTCGCGGTTTTGTCCTGGATATGGTATCGGTATGGGCATTCATCACAGAACTTAGGCAACGATCCTACTTTCGAATCGAATGGATCCAGTTCTTCAGATTTCCCTCCCTCGAACTCAACCCTGGCCGCTACCGAGAGTAGTCGTGAGAATGACCCAATGGTTCATGAATCGGCCGCTGAAAATTCCACGAAGTCTCCTTCTGCGGCCCCTGCACAAGTAGAGAACCCACCAAAACTCCCATCGGAACCCAGTAAGGAAACACCTGGTCAGAACGCGACCCTCTCGCCAAGACCAGAGTTAGTTGTTTCGGACTTGTCAATTTCGATCCGTGAGCCTCAACTCGTGCATATGAAGAAGGTTGCGCTGTCGGATGAGGATCTTGGAGAAATGGGTGGGGAAACCTCCGTCGTTCGGGTTGTCATCGATGGAAAAGGCAAAGTTAGGGAGGTCACCCAGCTCAAGAAAAATATAGTGGGAGCATCCTTGCCGCAGGTTGTCCTGGATTCGATTTGGGATTGGGAGTTTAGACCTGTGGTTAAACGGGAAAGTCAATTCTTTCTTAAACACTACAGTTTTAGAGTTGCTCATCCCTGACCCAAGAAAAATTTGCTAGCTTTTGCCTCCAATCTATTCAATTGACTATACTTTTGTCCGTCGAGGCCGATAAAACTGGCGAGGGCCTTGCGAGCAATCTTCCATTATGAAAAAAACCTTCGTTGCTATTCTGCTTGGTTGGCTCATCGCTGCTTCTTCGATCTGGGCAGAACAATCGCCTTCCCAAAGTAAGATTACCCCTCCGGTCGACACGGACATGTCTATAGATCGCTCTGCCTTCCAGGCAGATTTTGAGCAGGTATGGCAGACTTTGCTTGATTTACTTACGGAATATGGGTTCAAGTTTCAAATTCGAGACAAGTCTCAAGGGCGGCTGGAAACGGATTATGTCGTCTTTTCACGTAGCCCTCATTTCTCAAAAATCAGCACTGGGATTAAAACGTTCGCTAAACCGCCTCGAACATTTTTGAAGAAGTGGGATGACGGGAAAATGAAGGTTTTTGCAGCAGTCACGAAAACGTCCAATGGATCCACTCAAATTTTCTTGCGCCCAGAATTATATGGATTTGCAAGTACTCGCTCGGATGACTCATCCGTCACAGGAGATTGGCGGCAATGCCAATCCAATGGTAAGTTTGAGTTTGAAGTGTTCAATGAAATGGCAACCCGATTGCAGAAGAAATCGATGCCATTGGACCATGAAGAATCGACCGCGAAGCCTTCTGAAGAGGCGTCTGAGGCACCATCTACAGCCGCAGTCGGGGAAACGAGTAACGTTCTCATAAACTCGGTGCCTGAAGGTGCCGAGATCCTCTTGAATAATGAACTGATAGGGATGACGCCCTCTCGGTTGATTTTAAAGCCCGGAAAATATCAAGTCATTCTACGAAAGAGTCGTTACAAAAAGTACATTCGTCAGTTCGTTGTCATTCAAGGGAGTGATCTCACGATTAGTGTTGAGTTGAAGGAAAATTGATTCGGCAAGTAGACGTTTTTGAAGAGTCAAACGAGCTCTTTCCTTTTGCATTCTCTTGATCCTCCCATGCTAGACAGGCCGGCAGGCTCCTGGCCAGCTTCATTTGAAAAATTCGAATCACTTTTCTGGGGCATACACTTCGCGGAGCGCTGAGAAAAGTAAGGTGACCGAGAGGGAGATGTAATGCAATCAGTCGTCGTGACGGGGGGAGCGGGCTTCATCGGTTGCAATTTCGTGCGGACGGTTCTCAAGCGGACCGAGGCGAGGGTCGTCGTGCTTGACAAATTGACGTATGCCGGAAGTCTTCACAATTTAGAAGATGTATTAACCCATCCCCGATTTGTCTTTGTGAAAGGGGACATCACAGATTGTGTCGTGGTTGAAAGTATCCTAAATAAGCATCATCCGGATTGTGTGATCAATTTTGCTGCAGAAACTCACGTCGATCGATCGATTGATGATCCACGCCCATTTGTCATAACGAACGTTTTGGGGACATCAGAACTCCTTGAAATGACGAGAATGTATTGGAAAAGTCTCCAGCCATCAAATCGTGCCAAGTTTCGGTTTGTCCAAGTCTCAACGGACGAAGTTTATGGTGCCTTGGGTGATACGGGTTTATTCTCTGAAACAACCCCTTATTCTCCTAATTCGCCCTATGCTGCTTCAAAAGCATCGGCAGACCACCTTGCCAGGGCTTATTACGAAACTTATGGATTGCCAGTCACCATTTCAAATTGCTCCAACAATTTTGGACCTTATCAGTTTCCAGAAAAGTTATTCCCGTTAACACTCTTAAATGCCTTGGAAGGAAAACCGTTGCCGATCTATGGGGATGGCGGGAACGTCCGAGACTGGCTCTACGTGGAAGATCACTGCCGGGGCCTCTTGACAATCGTCGAGAGCGGAAAGGCAGGAGAGAAGTATAACATCGGAGGGAACAACGAGCGGATGAACCTGGAGATCGTGGACCGTATCTGCGCTGCCCTGGAAGAGATTCAGCCGGCTAGAGACAATCCGGCTCTACGCTCAAAAGGTATCCCCAGCTATACTTCATTGAAGACTTTTGTTCAAGACCGGCCTGGTCATGATCGTCGTTACGCAATCGATGGGCGAAAAATTCGAAATGAGCTGGGATGGGCTCCTCTCTACGATTTTGAAACAGGAGTTACTAGGACAGTGCATTGGTACTGTGAGAACCGAGAATGGTGCCAAAAGATACAGGCGGGAAAGCATTCACGGGAGCGCCTGGGACTGCCAAAGGAGGAACCGGTTCGATGAAGGGAATCATCCTGGCAGGGGGCTCCGGAACAAGGCTTGGTCCCTTGACGAAGGCAATCAGTAAACAACTCATCCCAATTTACGACAAACCCATGATCTATTATCCTCTATCGACCCTCATGTTGGCCGGAGTCCGAGAAATTTTGATTATCTCGACCCCCCGTGATTTGCCCATATTTCGAGAACTGCTGGGAGACGGCGTGAGATTGGGCTTGAGCATTCACTATGCGACTCAGGCGAACCCGGAAGGTATCGCCCAAGCATTCCTGATCGGACGGGAATTTATCGGAAACGATCGCGTGGCCCTGATCCTTGGAGATAACATTTTTTATGGTCATGGGTTGCCACGATATTTGAGGAATGCAGTCGAGCGGGGAGATGGGGCAACGATCTTTGCCTATCAGGTGAGCGATCCGGAAAGATATGGCGTCGTCGAATTTGATGCCCATGGGATCCCCGTGGGCCTTCGGGAAAAGCCCGCCAAGCCCCGCTCACGCTTTGCGGTGACGGGCCTATATTTTTATGATAATCAGGTAGTCGATATCGCGGCCAAATTGAAACCCTCGGCGCGGGGGGAATTAGAGATCACGGACGTGAATCTAGCCTATTTGGAAGCTTCAGCCTTGTACGTTGAAAAATTTGGGCGCGGGATTGCCTGGCTAGATACCGGAACTCAAGAGTCGCTCTTACAAGCATCAAACTTCATCCAGGCTCTTCAAGAGCGTCAGGGTCTCATGGTCGCTTGTCTGGAAGAGATTGCCTTTTTGCAGGGATACATTACCGCAGACAAGGTTGTCCAGATTGCTGAAAATATGAAAGGCAGTAGTTACGGAAAATACCTGCTTAGGATGCTGGATCCGGAAGGAGCGACCCCTTAAATCTTGGAAATTGAGGGTGGCACGAGAGCACCTAGTTAAATCAGGCTTGGAGACCGCTTGATCGCAGACCTAGCCCCAAAGTCTTTCTGCAGTATTGTACGCTGCGTTCCAGTTGGTCCAATTGGTATTGTTGCTCCGAAATTGCAAGATCTTCGTCAACGGAAGCCCTGAACGGCTGGAGAGGCGTTCCTCGTTTGGCCAATGCTACAAATTGAGCAAATTCATGCGCTCGTGCATTGGCGTAATTTTTCCAAAAATCAGTCCGAAGATAGGAGAAGGCTCTGGAAGAACCTGAAATGATTTCCAACTGCACGGGGACGTTTGGGCAAAGCACGGCGAATCGTCTTAGGTAGGATGCAAAATCAACTTTCCCTTCACCCATTGCAGTCCACTGGACAATAGCGCCATCGGTGGATTCCCAAACCATGGAGTCCCGAATACCGGTTGTCACAGCATAGGGGCCAAGGATTTCCAAATTCTGAAGGGGATCTTCAAGCGTCCAAGTCGCATTTCCGCAATCCATTGTGGCACCGACATAGTCAGTCCCGGCTTCTTCAATTAAGGTGACTAACTCCCAGGCTTGCATGTCTCCTGCATGATTTTCGACTGCAATTTTGACCCCAGCCTCCATCGCTTGACTTCTAGTTGCTTTCAACACTTGAAGGGTGTTTTTCATGTGAAATTCAATACCGCCAGGAGTAGAACGATCCTTGAAGTTTCCTTGGTAGCACCGAACCACGGGAGAGCCAACCCGTTGGGCAATCTTGATTGCCAGGCCCAGATGTTCTTCGGCGGTGCCAAACCGCTTTTCGAAGGTGTTTGAGGATGGACAAATACTAGCCGTCCCAGTATGGATTTCGATTCCTAGATCTCTGGCTCTGGCCTTAATTTCTTGAAGATAATGATCGCTGTGATTTTCGAAAACATCCAAATCCGAAAACAGGATGGCGTCCACTTCTAGCCTGGAAGCGTAATCCAGAAGTTTTGGCGCATTCCAACCGAGCGCACGGATTGAATAATTATCAAACCCAAGTTTGAGGTGAGGGTTCGTAACTGTATTTTGCAAATTGTTTACGGTGTTGATTGATTCCATTCTTCTGCTGAGATCATGGAGTACTTTGTTTCAACTTAACGGATAGCCCTATTCCCTTTAGAAGTTTTCACGATTAGTGCAAGCCACTCAAGGCACTTCGCTGCAGGTGGTTTGATTCAGCTTTTGCAAGACCATGCACTGAGAGACAGGGGAAAGAGGACTTTCTTAACCGGAAAAGCTGAGATAAAATTAGCTCGACTTGTCGCAACTTTCGCAGGCTACCCTTATCAATCAGTAATACTGAAGCACCTAATCATGTTACCCTAACCGATACTCTCGATGCAGGCAAGCTATGCATGAGACGAAGTGAAAGTTTGGGCTAGGCTCCACGTACCTCATTGGGTGTCAAATGCTTTTTCGGCTCAGTTCTGACAACTTTTGAAAAGGACCTGAAGGTGTTTCCTGATTTTCTAACAGTCATCATAATCTTCTGTATGGTCTTGATCTTGTATTTGATCAGCAAGATGGGCGATGAACAGAAGAAGAGCGAAAAATTGGCAATTTCACTCCAAGAGAAGAAGGATCATATCAGTCACCTCATTCGGGCGCTCGAACAAGCCAAAGAGTCGAATCAATTGGAATCTTTCTTATTCAGCGAGATTACCAGCATCCTTCGACATGTACACGATAGCGAACAATCGTTGCAGGCTGCATTTTCCAGAATGCTCGAAATTCTGTCAATTGATGTGGGCATCCTTGCTCTGGATGATGGGAGTAAGCCTGGTATTAATATTTGTATCGGAGCTGATTTGAGCCTTCTTGACACTTTCAATGAGCTGGAACGTCGGAAAATTGTATTGGAAAGCCTGGGTGGACAGAACGTCCCATTGTCTTTTGAAAATTTTCAGAAATCGCGCCTATTAAAAGTCATGGAAGAGACGCGTTCTTTGCTTGGCTTCCCTTGCAAGGTGAAATCGTACCAGTTCGGACACTTTATCATTGGTTACCGGAAGCCCCATCAATTTATTCAAGCTGAAATTGATGGCTTGAAATTCTGTGCCGACCAGTTTGCTGTCACATTTCAGCTCTCCAAACAGATTTCGGATACCCAAGAACTCTCTCAACTGCGACATGATTACATCGCCAATGTGTCCCACGAATTAAGAACGCCATTAACCACGATTTATGGCTATTTGACGATCTTGAAGAGCTACCCCAATTCTCTTTTCCAGGAGAACGAAAAGAACGAGATTGTCTCAATCATGACGGAAGAATGCCAACGTCTGATGCGCCTTATTAATAACTTGCTTCTTTCCGTAAAAGTTGAACAAGCCGAATTTCCCAGTTTGCAGAAATTTGGAACCGTTTCGATTGCGGAAATTATCGATCATACCAGCCGTTTCATGGAACCTGAGATGAAGAGCAAGAATATTCGACTGATTGTTGACATGCCTTCTCAGCCCGCCTTAATTGAGGGAAACCAGGATCTGTTACAACAGGTATTCCAGAATCTTGTTTCGAATTCCATCAAGTTTTGTTCGAAAGACCCCCGGATCGAAGTGGTGGCAAGGGAAGAGGAACATCATATTGTTATCTATTTCTCGGACAATGGCGTCGGAATCGAACCTGAAGCACTACCCAATGTCTTTCAGAAGTTCTATAGAGCTCGTTCTCAGGCTCCCCATCGGCCTGGGCTCGGTATTGGACTTTTTTTAGTTCATAAACTCATCGAATTACATCGAGGATCCATTTCCGTTACGAGCGAGGTCGGGAAGGGAACGATGTTTGTGATTCGAATTCCGAAGGTAATTGTTCCGGCGTCCGTAAGCTACACTTCACTTAGTTAGGAAAAAACCAAAGCAGGTTGAGATGGCCATCGGCCAATAGAAGGCAACATTAGCCAGGAGGCAGGACGTATGTTATCCAGAGTTCTTTTATTTGTGCGGCTCCCGATTCTTTTACTCGTAATCTATACGATTGCGCGATTCAGCCTGGGGGTTGCCGGAGTCCCCTACGCGCCGCGGGGCAATGCGATGTTCTCCGTGGTCGGCCTCATGTTAATCAGCAGCTTTTACTTTGGTGCACTCTCCGCAAAAAACGGCCAATTTTCCTGGAGTGGAACAATTCTGGTTGGAATTGTTGTGTGCTTTACGGCAGAAGTCCTTGTTTTCCTTGCCACATGGATCAGCTATGTGGCCAATCGGGACACGTATTTTACTCACTGGGACGCGTTAAATGTCCCACCCGGAACCAGCGTCCCTTTTGGAAGAGCGATGATGGCCCGCACGGCGGGACTGATTTTTGGACCCATATTAGGGATCCTTAGCGCTTCACTCGGACGCATTTTTAGCGGGTTAGCGCCCAAGACATGATCTTGGGGAAAAAGCGTGCATCGTGATCCGCTGTTGCGTTCCTCCGGGGCGTCCTGTTTTAATGCGGATGCTCCCAGTATTTGCGACGATTTCTTTCTTTCAGTGCCAGATCTCTTCCGTCTGCCGACACGCTTTTGACAAGGATATTGGGATACGCCTTTTCAAACCAGTAGGCCTGTTGATTTCCTGGGCCCTGAATCTCAACCTTCCAACAGTCAATCAAGTTAACGGTTTCGCTTCCTTGTACATGAATTTCTGCATCGATAAATTTCGGAGGCGTGGCTCGATTGGTCACAAACGAATTCACCAGCCGAATCGGATGTCGCAAACCTTCTCGAAAGCGGAGTGATCTTAAAGTAACTGGGAGCTGATCCTCCAGTAAGTCGTCTGGACCAAGCGGGAGAGAGGTGGAGCCATCCCCTTCGCCATCGAAGTAAGAGAAATAGTGGAGTGTGGCTGGGCGCCCCCAATTTTGAACTTCCTTAAATGTGTTTCCGCACCACTCCTGACTTCCCATTGTCAATTTGATCAAGCGGGACGGGTTTTCGCGATTGACAAATAGGCTGGTTAAAAAATGATATGTATAGTTTTCGGTAGGAATGGAAGCAGCGATGTTGAGTTTTAAGACGACGGGGTGGGGCTGTCCTTGGAGCGGATGATCGGCCTTTACGTATAGCTTTGGATCAAAATCTTCCTTTACGGTAATGAGCGTTGCCTGATAGCTTCTCGATTTACCGTAAATCACGCAATGAGCATCATATGTGGCGACTTCTGCCTGCCCATCGTCCCATGACGCATGGAGACCCCAGTCGGTTTGAAAAAGCTCATTGCCTTTTTTCTCCGTGCGTATTTCATGCTTCGGGGTTACCAGAAAAAGGACGATTAAGACAACGATTCCGAATGCAATAAGCAGCCGCAATGGATTCTGCATATTCCTCCTCTGGGCCAGTCTGGGTGAGTCCTCTGCCCTCTACTTTACTTGAATCACATGCCGATGTCTCAAAGAGATTGGTCCGAGCGGCTGGATTGAAATGCCAGGAAAACTGGAAGATGGTTCTTCCGGAAAAAGAGTCTATGGGTTCGGTGTATCCAGTTTGAGTGGCGTTACGTTGACCCCTCAGGAAGGGATATGTTACTTTTACTCTCGAAATGCCCGCGAGAAGGAATTGCATGTCCTGAGAAACTGTCCTTCATTCATCCTGATGCTAACTTCCCGAGACTATCGGATCGAACCTCTTGCCGACCTTGAGCGCTTGCGCGAATGCCTCGAAATCCAACGAAAGATTTGGGGTTTTTCTGACCTCGACCTTCTCCCTTTGCGCTCTCTTGTTGTCAGCGGAAAGATCGGGGGACAAGTCTTTGGGGCCATCGATAACGATAATCATCTGCTGGGTTTTCTGACGGCTTTACCGGGCTTTCGGGAAGGTAGAGTCTATCTTCATTCGCATATGATGGGGGTCTTACCGGAATGCCGAAATCGCGGGATTGGAAGGAGTCTTAAACTGGCTCAACGCCAAGACGCCCTCAGCCGCGGAATTTCCATAGTGGAATGGACCTTTGATCCGCTGGAAATACAAAACGCCTATTTTAATATTGAGTCACTGGGCGCAATTTGCCGCCGTTACGATGTCGACACCTATGGGATGACAAGCAGCCCCCTCCATGGAAACTTGCCTACCGATCGGCTTTTGGCGGAATGGCATCTGTCCAGCCCACGTGTGGTGTCCCGCATCTCGAAAAGTGTAATTCCTCGGATTGCTTCGAATGCGGCGGTACGACTCGAACTCCCCTACAATATACGCGAATTAAAGGCGACTGACCCTGTTTCGGCTGCCCATATCCAACGGCGGCTTCGTCAACGATTCTTAGACTTTTTCGGCAACGGCTATTCCGCGATAGGTTTCACAATGGATGAATCCAGCAATATTGCCTCTTACGTCCTCGAACCGTTTGATGAAGGGAGTCTCCATACATGATTCTCTCCAGTCCATGGGTTTTGCCCATTAGTTCTCCATGGATCGTGGATGGCGCCGTTGTTGTCGAAGGGGCGCAGATTATTGACCTGGGCATTCAGAAGGATATTGTTCGGCGCTACCCGCATCATCCGGTCAAACATTATCCCGCTTCAGTCCTCCTGCCTGGATTCGTAAATGTTCACTCACACTTGGAACTTTCGATCTTGCGCGGCTATTTAGAAGGGTTGAGTTTTTGGAATTGGATTCGTGAACTGACCAGAACAAAATATGAGATTTTGACTTATGACGACATTCTGGTATCGGCACTCTTGGGGGCCGTTGAGGCGATTCAAGCGGGCATTACAACGGTGGGCGACCCCATGGATTTGGGAGGGACGCTAGAAGCAGCCTTAAGTACAGGGATTCGAGGCGTCCTCTACCAGGAAGTGTTTTCTCCGAGATCTGAAGATGCCAATAAGGCCATGCAAACGCTGGAAGCCAATCTTCAAGAGCGTCGTGCGCAAATTGCAAGATTTCCGACCTCTGGTATCCTCTCCCGATTTATCAGACTCGATTCCATTGGCCAAGAGAAAACCGTGGCCGATCGGAAAAAACGGATTCGCTTAGGCGTATCTCCTCATGCCCCTTATACCGTTAGTGCGCCTTTATTTTTGGCGGTGCATCAATTTGCAAGAAAGGAGGGCCTTCCCGTTTGCATCCATATCGGGGAATCGGTCGCGGAGCGACAATGGATACAAGACGGGACCGGGCCGATTGCCCATTCTTACCGCGAGCGCGGCATTCCGTGGGTTCCCCCCAAAACGACTCCCATCCAGTATCTTCATAACCTCGGAGTCATCGAAGATTCCACTCTTCTCGTGCATTGCATTCATTTGCGAGAAGAAGATTTTGAGATTATTCGAACTCAGAAGGCGGCTGTTGCCCATTGTCCCAAATCCAACTGGAAATTGGGACACGGATACATGAATCTGAAAGAGATACACCAAAGAGCCATTCGGTTGGGATTGGGAACCGACAGTGTCGCGAGCAATAACTCTATGGACTTTTTTGAAGAAATGCGGTTTACGCGGAGTAATCCGACAGTTGGTCTCCCTCCCAGCAACGGAGACTCTCACTTCGAAAGGGATTACCTCCTTTCATCCACTGAATTGCTCAGAATGGGTACCTTGGGAGGCGCCGAAGCTCTTGGTTTGTCAAAAGAAATCGGGTCATTAGATGCGGGTAAATTGGCTGACATTATAGCTGTGGATCTTACGGGATTTCACGTCCAGCCAGTTTTCTCCCCGACCGACGCTCTGGTCTTCTCCTGCAGAGCACCTGATGTGCGAATGACTATGATTGGGGGCGAGATCCTCTATGAAGGGGGAGCCGTTGCTGGTTTCATGTCGGGCGAATTCTCTAATGCTGTGGAACAAGTCCGAACCAAGATGCTGAATGCGCGTCGCAAAGATTAAGCTATACGTTCTCATCGGAAGTCTAATTGCAATCTGGTGTGGAAACTTCATTGCGCTAAAAGTGTGCCTAAGGGCAATGTCCCCCTTAGGGGTAACTTCTTTTCGCACAACTGCCGCAGCCCTTATTCTTTACGGGATTCATCGGCTTAAAAAGGATCGACAAGGCATCCAAGGTCTCAAGGCCCCTGATGTTGTTTTTTTCTTTAAGCTGGCATTTTTGGGATTGGTCCTGAATCAATTGTTGTTCATCACAGGCCTTCATTTTACTACGGTGGCTCACTCGGCGGTCATTGTCACTTTTGGGCCGTTGTTCACCATGATATTTGCTTGGATGCAAGGCCAAGAGAAGCTCACGCCGATTAGGATTTTGGGCATGAGTTTATCTATTGTTGGAGTGTTCTGTCTTAACCTGGATCATGATTTGAGGTTACATACCGAATATTTGGTTGGAGACCTTCTCACTTTCAGTGGTTCCGTCGCCTTTGCTTATTACACCGTTCTAAGTAAGGAAGGTTCGGTACGATACGGTCCTGTGCCATCGACGGCTTTTACGTATTTTGCAGGCGCTTGTATCCTTTTCCCGTTGGGCTTGCCATCGTTTCTCTCCTTTTCCAGTTCTGCCCTCACTTGGAACTTGGTGGCGTCGTTTCTCTATGTTGCCGTAATGGCATCCGTATTGGCACCCTTAATCTTTTATTATGCCCTTCGTCATATGTCCGCTTCGCGTTTTGCCTCTTTGACCTACCTTCAGCCTGTCGTGACGACGGTATCGTCCACTTATATCCTCTCCGAAAAGCTGACACCAAACTTTGTGATCGGAGGATGCCTTGTCCTGAGTGGTGTCTTGCTAACACGGCGATCCCGCTATCGATTTAGAAGCAAAAAATCGCGAAGAGGCTTATTGGAAAAGGCATTCGAAGGGAAACAGAACGAGAGTTCAGGTGATGTCAACCAAGCACACTGAGTTGAGAGGCGTCTCGAATATCAAGAAAAAAATGGTTTTTGCATGTCGAAAAAGTTATTGCCTAATTCAATCTTTGAGTCTATATTCTCCACAGTCTTTCGAAGAAGCTCACCTTTAATTCCTCGTGCCTGAGGGAGCAAAATGGAAATCCAGAAACATAGCCGCGAGACATCTTCTCCAATTCAAACTCCGGGTCAGCGATTTGAAGAACAGTTAAGAGACGTTATCATAAGCCACCTCGACATGTTGTCGCAGGACGGCAAAGAAAAGGTTCTTGAATTCATCAATGCTTTAACGGATCTGGAAGAAAGAAAACAGGAATTCAATCGCCGCCAGGGGCTACTTTACAATTGGGGGTCAGATGATTCTAGAGTATGAGAGCCAGCATGGAAAAGTCATGCGCTTTCGTTGCAGTAGTAAATTGTGTCCATAGGGATTACGATAAATTTGTCGTCTGGTCGCTTTTATTTTCATCGGCTGTTCTTGCAAATTGCTGAACCCACCTTTTTCCCCGATTTTCTTTGAGATCGGGATGAATCTGAAACCCCTGCTTTTCAAAAAGAAAAAACTGACGCACTATCTGCACCAGTTCACAATTTCGGCCGGTCTTTTAGGATTAATCCCATTTCCTTCCATATCGTTCGCCGCTAATTCCATTCGAGTGAATTACACGATCGAATGTGAAAATCCCGCTACCCACAAACTCAAGATCCGAGCCAAGATTCAGGGATTGCCTGCCGAAGAAATCCCACTATTGCTTCCCGATTCCCATGTCACGGGGCTCGAACTCTTGACTGTCGAAGGAGGGGGTGAGAAGGAAACAGAGGCACTTCAAGACTTATCAGAGGGTCCATTGGGGAGAAATGTCCTCTTAAGAGGAAAGCCTTCAGAAACCCTATCCGTGAAGTACCAAATCACTCTCAGCGACCGTCTTTCCGGTGATCGGCACAGCTTTGGGGATGGCAAACGATTCCTCATTTATGCTTCAGATCTTTTGCTGGGATTTGGCGAACGTGAAGTGCGCGCGGGAATTTCCTTCGAATTGCCTCCAGCCTGGATTGTCTTGGCAAATACAAAGGAGACGGGGAAAGGGCTGTTTATCGTGGGGGGCAAGCAGGAGGCGATCTTTTATCTTGGGTCGGCTGCCGGTCAGCAGCGCGCTTTTGGGCGCACCGAAGTCACTTGGGTCATTGAACCTGGATGGGCGGATAGTGAAGAGAACATTATTAGCATTCTGCAGCGTCAAATTTCGTTCCATGAGAAGACGTTTCAGGATGCAAAAAGTGGATCCCTTTTTATAGCCCTGCTTGAGTCAACCCAAAAAGCAGGGGATCTAAAAATCGTGACCCTTGAAAATTCACTAGGTGTTATTGCTTCAGCGTCGCCTGCAGCCCTTAAGGCCGCAGGATTCGAAGAGAGGTTACGACGCGAAGTCTCAATAGGTCTCATGCAATGCTTTTTCCCAACCCTTCGAAATTCGAAAGAGTCGACGGCAGAATCCTTCATCCTGGAATACCTGTTGCTCAAGACTGACTTGAAGACGGGAGTTCTGCCTAAAGAGCTGTTCCTCCAAACCATCGCAGTGGGATTTGGAATGACCTCCGAATCGGGCGGCCGATCTCCCAAACGATCGAGCGCTTTGTCCCAAAAGTCTGTTGCGCGAGTCGTTTTAAGCAAAGAGGAAAAAATCTCAAACCTGTTCCTCCTCGATTTGCTTCTCGGGTTCTATGGGAGATCGACGAATTCTCTGGAGCAGCTGTTACGTATGAAAGCAAGCTCCGTGGCCTTTGAGAAGATTGTTGAAGGGGATCCCCCCCGGAGTCTTTTGCACGATACTGGATTTCTCGTCCAGCAGAAAATTGTTTTTCCCAAGGGCGATGCGGATGACATTTCTAAAAGGTTGAAGCCCTTTGGACTCGTATTTGAAATGAAAGAATTGGGGGGATGGTCATTCGAACTCAATGAAAATTTTCAGGTTGAGCGGATCAAAAAAAATACGGAGGGAGATGACAGAGGTCTTTGGCTGGGTGACAAAATTATCGCGATTAATGATCAACGGATTCTGAGACCTGTTGATTTAGTCAAGTGCCGGAGTGAGATGCGTCCGGGGGATGAAATTACGCTGCTTATTGAACGAAGCGGCGAAGTTCAAAAGATCAAACAACGTGTGAGTCGGGAGACATTTGTTAGGCTCGAACCCAATCGTCTATCAGACCTAGACAAGCAAGAAAAACTCGAGGCATTTTGGAGCCGAGAGTATGACCAGTAGATTAAAGTGAAATGTAGAGCTGCGATTTTGAAATCCCGATAAATTGGAGGGAGTCACGGCCCCGCTTTTCGAGGAAGGGGGTACTGGATTCAGCTCCATTTCCGATGAGCGGAGGATGGAAAGTTAACGAGAGACTGAAACTAAAGGGGATTTTGGAGCGGAAGACTCAACCCCCTCAGAGATTTTGGGATACGGTCAAAAAGTGCTAATGTCTTTTATAGAAAAGGCAGAGAAGAAGGTTAAGGGGAAAGCCTTTTTCAGTCGTAACATAGCGTCAATGGGTGACATAAACAAAATGACATTTACGGGAGAATCGGTACATCCTCCTGCGATTAGTGAAGAAGAACGGCGCATCGAGGCAGAAATCTCGAGGAGACTCAATCTCTTCAATGAGATTGGTCGCGTAGTGCTTTCGGCACTAGACCAGGATGAGATTTACAAAGTGGCAGTGGATGCGATCCGCTTTGCCATGGGATTCCGGCATGTGGCCGTCTTTTTGATCGATTACCAATATTCGGATCTGGTTTTGAAGGCCCAAAGCGGAGAATTTATTGGTGTGATCCCAGCGCATTTCAGGAAGAATCTGAATGCCGGTCTCCTGGGAAGGTGTGCCCGGACAGGAGAGGTGCAAATTGTAGCCGTCTCCAAAGAAAATCTGGATGAAACGCTAGTCGGTCAGCCTGTGCGGGAAGTCTATGTTCCAGTCAATATTGCAGGAGAGCCCTTTGCGGTTCTATACGTCGCGTGTGACTTGTCAATGAGTGTGCGATCTGTCCAAATCTCTGAGATTCAGACCGTCGCCGGTCAATTGGGGATCGCGATTGAAAATGCCCGGCTTTTTAGTGAGGTCAACCAAACACAGCGAGATTTGGGGCTATTGCTTGATTCCAGTAAAGACTTAAATTCCTCGCTCGAATTGAATTCGATCATCGACGGGTTGGCTTACCGACTCATGGAAATTATTTCTGACTCGCGGCTTGCTGTCATTCAATGCCAGGATCAAGAACGCGCAACCCTTAAGCGCTATTACAGTAAAGCGAGCATTGAAAATAAGAACTATTCCGTTTTCAACGTTCGAATATCCGATCATCCTGAACTGTCTGAACCCTTGATGACGCGCAAAGCGACAGTGACGTTTCATACGGATAGTAGCATTCTTCCCAGGAATGTTGCGGACCAACTGAAATCGACGGAACCGACACCGTTTCTTGTTATTCCATTGATTGCCAAGGAGGCCCTGGTTGGGTTCATTGTCGTCAACAAATTTGGATTCCGACGCTCTTTTAGCGAAAAAGAGGTTGGAATTTGTCAGGCTCTAGCTAACCTGGCGTCGATCTCTTTGCACAATGGGAATTTGTTTGGACAGATTAATGACGCTAACGAGCAACTCAAGAAACTCAGTAACCTTAAATCGGACTTGTTACATATCATTTCTCATGATCTGAAATCTCCGCTTACCGTTATCTCTGGGTATGCAGAGATTCTGGTGGACGGCCCGGATCGATTAGGTGAAAACTGGAGTTCCATTTTACAAGAGATCGTGTCCCAGACCCGGATGATGGCCCGCTTGATCGAAGATACTCTGGCCATCTCAAAGATTGAGTCTGGGATCATTGAATTGAACCTGGAAGACGTCGACATTATTAATCCGATTGAGAATCTGGTGGCCATCCATCAACATGAGACGCCGATTACAAAGAGCCTAGCTAAAGATCTTCCGAATGTGCGCGCAGACAAACTCAGATTGCACGAAATTCTGGATAATTTGCTCACCAATGCCATCAAGTACTCGAATGCGGGTAAAGAAATCGTCGTCTCGACTCAAGCGGATTGGTCTGCCCGCTGTGTTGTAATCAGCGTGCGGGATCACGGGTTTGGGATACCCAAAGAGGAGATGCCGAACCTTTTCAAGAAATTTTATCGAATCAAGAATGAGGCGTCTCGTAACATTCGCGGAACGGGTTTAGGACTTTACATCGTCAAACAGATGGTTGAAGCTCATTCAGGGAAGATTTGGGTTGAAAGTGAACCCAATGCCGGGAGTACTTTTTCATTCACACTCCCATTTGCCGACAACACCTAATCGGGCAAAGGGTTCATCGTTGATCTCGCTCAACTCTAACCACCCGTAACTCTAAGGAACCACAGGTCATCTCCCTTCACCAGTTAACACTTGAATGAAAGAAAATAAGATCGTTTTCCTGATAATCCTATTCCTTTGTGGACTTCCCGTCGGCTGCAGCAAGAAGAAGGTTCATGTGAGTACGCCTGTTGGTACGACTCCTGGAGGGGCCAGCGAAACGCTTGAAGATCCCGTGGGTTATGCTTCTTGGTATGGAGATCCGTATCATGGGCGGCGTACGTCCAATGGCGAAATCTACAATAAGTTTGAAATGACGGCAGCACATCGCACGCTGCCTTTTGATTCGGTCGTAAAGGTCAATAATCTTGAGAACGGAAAGGAAACTACTGTCAGGATTAACGATCGAGGGCCCTTTGTGAAAGATCGAATCATTGATCTTTCTTATTCTGCCGCTCGATCGATTGACATGGTTGGGCCAGGGACTGCGAAGGTGCGCTTGGAGCTGCTGAAGGTGGTTCCGAACCCTTATCCGATTTCCATCCAGGTAGGATCATTCCGTGAGAAGGTCAATGCCGTCAAGTTACAACGGGAGCTCAGTCAGAAGTATTCGCCAGTCGTCGTGGAAGAATACAAGAGTCATGACGGAAAGTTGTTCCGTGTGATGGTCGGAAGATTCAAGAATGAGCAAGAAGCCCGGCAGACAAGAAACGATCTCCGAAAGCTTGATCTTAATGGATTGATGGTTCGGTTGGAAAAATAGGGAAAGGATTTGAAGTATTCCGGGTCAGCAATTCATCTACTTGCTCGGCGGCATGATAGGAACTTCGAACCAATGGTCCGGATTCAACGTGTGGTATCCCTTTGCTTTCGCCGATTTGCTTCAATTCCTTGAACTCGTCGGGGTGATAATGCTTTATAAGAGGGAGATGTTTCAAGGAGGGTCTTAGATACTGGCCGATGGTTAAGATATCGACTCCTACCCCCAAAACGTCATCCATTCCCCTATAAATTTCTTCAATCTCCTCTCCTAAACCCAACATGAAACCGGCTTTTGTAGTCATTGTGGCTGACATTCTCTTGGAGTGATGCAACAACTCCAACGATAGCTTGTAAGAGGATTTTGGTTTAACTTTGGGGTAAAGGCGCGGAACTGTATCCAAGTTATGGGCCAATACGTCTGGGG
This sequence comes from uncultured Acidimicrobiia bacterium, assembly GCA_963810905.1. GTDB lineage: Bacteria > Acidobacteriota > Terriglobia > Versatilivoradales > Versatilivoraceae > CAWBAT01. The sequence goes on from CAWEPG010000007.1 coordinate 87,733, forward strand.
CCGCCTTGATGACATTTTCGAGATTGCGCAGAGATGACTTAAAGTCAGGAACCAGTACTTCGACTTTTGTGGCTGGACTAATTTCGTGGATCCTTCGGATCGTCTCCGCAAAGACATGAGAACCTTCATCTTCAAGGTCATCGCGATCCACCGACGTAATGACGGCATGTCGTAATTTCAAGATCTGTACGGCCTTGGCGACGCGCAACGGTTCATCCAGATCGTAATTGAGGGGCCGCCCGGTCTTGACAGCACAGAAGCCACAACGCCGCGTACAAATATTCCCCAGGATCATGAAAGTAGCCGTCCCCTTATCCCAACATTCTCCAATATTGGGACAATGGGCACTCTCACAGACCGTATGCAAAGAGTGATTTTTCACAAGCTGCTTCAAATGGTGGAAATTCTTACCGCCTGGGAAGCGAACTCGCAACCACTCTGGATGCCTGGAAAATCGAATGTTTGTTTTATCCATAATCCGATTCACTGTTCTCCCGAGAAGCCGTCCTCACTAGGTGGCTATCGGGACCAAGGAATTATTAGGTAAACTCAGATGAATAGCAAGTCGAACCCGGACCGTGCTTTCTCAACCCAGGCGGGGATGCCTTCACTCCCATTCGGCTGATCCCTAACTTGAAATTTCCTCCAGCATTAAGGCATTTGTCTTTGGCCCGATCAATCCAACGAGCAGCGCTACACCTACCATAGCGGCCCCCATGAAGAGAAATACGGCAAGTACGCCTTCCACCATGAGATACCCTATAAGATAGGTTGAAAATATTGCGCTCAGCCGGCTCCAGCTATAGGTGAAGCCCACTCCGGTAGCTCGGGCCCTGGTCGGAAATAATTCAGCTTGATAGGCATGGAGGACTGCAGAAAACCAATAACTGAAAATCGTAATTAATGCACCCGCCGTAACGATCGCCAGAGGACTTTCCACAAAAGGGAAGGCCAACCCGGAAATGGCCATGGACAAAGATAAAAGAACAATGACTCGTTTCCGCTCAAATCTTTCTGCGGTATAAACGGAGATCAAAGGACCGATCGGGCTAACCAGTGCGATCAGAAAGCTGTATTCGAGCGACTGATGAAGGCTCCTACCTTGTTTGAGAAAGAACGTAGGCGCCCAATTGGCGAATCCGTAAATTCCAATTGTTTGGAGTAAATGAAAAATCATCAGCATGATGGTTCTTCGTCGGTAAACTTTCCCCCAAAGTTCACGGAAGGGCATTCGAGAAGGGCTCAGCGCTTTCACGGGTGGCAAGGCCGGGAGTTGGGTGCCTATTTCCTGAGAAACATACGATTCGATGTTCCGCATAATCTCATTGGCTTTGGCATATTTGCCTCTCGATTCAAGCCAACGGGGGGATTCTGGCAGCCGTCGCCGAAGGTACCACACAAATAGGGACCCAATGGCCCCGATAATCATGACCCAGCGCCATCCGTCTAGAATCCAGTGTGTTGGAGTGAGGAGCTTTGAAAGAAGAGCGACGACCGGAATTGCGGTAAATCCAACCAACTGAGTAATCGCTATATAGCGGCCGCGCGAATGGCTGGGTAACATCTCAGTCACGTACGTGTCAATGACCACCAATTCTGCCCCGATGCCTATGCCGGATAGGCCTCGCCAGAGAATCAGCCCCCAAGCGGAAGAAGCAAATGCTCCCATTAAGGTGCAAAAAGAATAAATCAGCAACATGAATAGAAACGAAGTCCGCCTTCCGAAGCGATCACTTCCCATCCCGAAGAAAATGGTTCCAACAAACATTCCCAAAAAGCCTGCCGCGAGCATATGGCTGAACTGGTGGAGAGACAGCATTCCGGAATCTTGCAGGGCAGCGCCGATGTAAGCCATCATAAAGATGTCATAGAAATCAAACCACCCTCCCAATGAGATCAAAGCAATGAATTTTCGATGAAAACTGCAGAGTGGCAAGCGTTCCAATCGGGCAGCAACGGAGAACGCCGAGTTCTCGTCTCCTCCGGTGGAATTTCCCGAGCGGATATTCTTAGTGGAGAGTGTTTGTGTGAAAATCATTTTGGAAATTTAAATTCAGAATCAAGAATCGTCGTTGACCTTGAGCGAAAAGGTTAATTAAGCTCTACCAGGCGCAGGACAGGCTCCGTGGTAACTCGGCCTTCGCTCCACCTCTAATCAAATGACCCAACGGGCTCGATCGGAACTCATCTTAGTCCTTTGTACTTTAATATGGGCAGCAACATTCCCGGTCGCCAAACAGGGTCTGCGGGACGCCTCTCCAATCGTTTTTATTACGCTTAGATTCTGGATCGCTCTCATCATCCTATACCCTTTCTGCCACTCGGAGGTCCTCCGCATGAGCGGCAGAACGGCGAAACGTGGGGCAATTTTAGGGATTATTTTGTTTGCCGGATTTCTAACTCAAACAGTGGGCCTTCAATTTACGACAGCCTCCAAGTCTGCTTTCATTACCGGTCTGCTCGTTGTTTTCACACCAATTTTCCAGTGGATCCTTGAGGGCCAGCCCCCTAAAGCAGGGAACATCGTCGGAGTGGTTTTGGTGTCGTGCGGACTTTTTCTGTTAACCGCCCCTCAAGGAGCCGGATTTAATGTCGGCGACGCCCTGAACTTCGGAGCTGCCTTGTTCTACGCGCTCTACCTCGTCTATCTCGATATCATTACACGCGCTCACTCTATCTTACAGCTGACATTCTTGCAGATCGGGGTCACAGCGTTACTGGCCAGCAGTTCATCAATTGTTCTCGAGAAACCATACCTTCATTGGACGCCGAATCTATTCCTGGCCTTAGGGTATCTCTCAGTCTTGGCTACTTTGCTGGCTTTGTATCTCATTACAAAATACCAGAGGCACACGACCCCGACCCGGTCCGCCGTCATTTTCTCTTTGGAGCCACTTTTTGCAGCCATATTTTCTTATTTGCTATTAGATGAGAAATTAGGGATGGTGGGGCTTGCAGGTGGAGGCATCATTTTGACAGGACTTCTCGTTTCCGAACTCTCCGACATCCTATTCAAAAAGAAATAAGACTTGTTCGCACTCTAGAAATACTTCAAGGAAAATACATCTTGAGCCTGTCTCGGGCTTAACAAGGGGAATGAGCAAGTGTCCAATCTGCTCTCCGCTCCGGGAAGTTTACGGGACCAGAGATATGCTGGCAATGTTCCAAACCGGGTTCCGTAATTCGTGCACAACCCTGCCCGTCGAGTCTAGTTCCACCAGGCGCTTGCCGGTGTAGTCTGCCACAATGAGACCCCCGTCGGGCAAGGGCTGTGTCCCCGTGACCCAGCCAAATCGAAGATCCATTTTATTTCCTGCAATTGTTCGGACAGTCTTGCCAGCACTATCAACTTCGACAAGCCCTCCGGGTTCGGCCAGGCTGATGAGCGTATTGCCGTTCTCGAGACGATGGGCTTGATAAGGAAACCGAGTGTTACCTCCTTCAACCTCGTAGCTCCAGATGATCTGACCGGAGCGATTGACTTCAATGATTTTTCCCACTGCTTCGATAGCAATCAGGAAAGTATCTTGAGCCGTGGGGCGTACCGAGCGCATGCGCATGTTACCGATGTCCGCGTTTTGGTATTCCCAAACTGTTTTACCTGAAGAATCGACCTCAATGATTTTTCCGGACTTACCGTCGGCAATCATCGTATTTCCGTTCCGGAGCCGTTGAGCCGCAACGGGTTGTTCCAGTCCTTCTGCGGCGCCATAAGTCCATATGACGTGCTGGTCAGCGTCAACCTCAACAACCCTTCGGCCGAAGTCCATTGTGAAAAGGGCGTGGTGATTAGCTAAGGCCTGGACATCGCGTCCTCGCTGATTGGGTGTGCGCCATAAAACCTTGCCCGAAGGCCAGGAGATAGCCAGAATCTCGGCTCCCGGTCCATGATCGGCGATGAGTAGCTGTCTCTCGGGTTGGGCTTTTAAATGGCTGTCCATAAATTCAATAAGCCGTTTTTCAGCTTTTTCAGCGTCAGCCCCCTTGAATCCATGCCCAGCCCCTTCTAGGGTGAGCAGCTCGCTTTCTACTCCGGCAGACCGCAAACGCTCCGTAATCCAAACTGCTTGTTCATAGGCCACGTAACGGTCTTCGGTGCCTTGGATTGTAAGTACGGGAGAGGCATTAGGAGAGACCCAATTAAGCGGGCTCGCTTGTATGTGGGCTAGACGCTCGTGTTCAAGGTCTCCGCCCAAGAAGAGAGGAAGTACTTCAGCGGCATCGACACTTTTCTCATACGACTTTGTGAAATCGGTAGGGCCGTAGAAATTCACAACACATTGAACCTTGCTAGACTGTTCCCGGTAAGGACCTGGACCTTCGAATTCTGGGACTCCCGCCGTAAGACCGAGGAACAAGGCCAGGTGACCGCCAGCTGAAAACCCGGTGACTCCTATATGCGCTGGGTCTATGTTGAATCGAACAGCGTTAGCTCGTAAAAAGCGAATCGCTGTCTTGACATCAAGTACCGGTGCTGGAAATTGATCCCTAGGCGAGAGGCGATAAGAAATCGTCGCTGCCACATAGCCGCGTTTTGCAAGTTTGATACACAGAGGAAGCTGACTCTGACGTTCTCCTTTGCGAAAACCACCTCCATGGATGCATACCACGACAGGATAAGGTCCACCACTTCCTTTTGGAGTCACCACATCCATTGCCAGATTTACTGCCTTAGCTCCGGCCGTCAGATATTCAATATCCGGTTCCCACAAGACATCATTGGGGATCACAGGCTTTTCCATAGTCTGACTGAAAGTGTTAATGGGCAGTAACAAGAGCAATATAAAGCTCCATACAAAGGGCATAGTGACCTCCAGTTCAATGTGCTGCTGTAGCGAAATCCAAATCAATTGGAATAAGAGATTCTTGCATTTGGTTTCTTGTGGCGCAACTGATTCTTCGGGCGGTCAAGGGGATTGCCTTGATTCCCGGAACTGTGGCTATAAGCGAAAGCGATGAAGCATTTCTGCTGTCACTAGCCAGGGGGAACCTTTCCATCATAAGCCTGATTGAGGAACTGTTTTGCCTTGTCGTGGCTGGGAGTCTTAGGAGTGAGGGCCAGAGCCGCCTGATAGGCATCAATGGCTCCTCGTCGATTATTCAAGAGGTCTCGGCATTGCCCTAAGGTCAATAGAGAAGCGGCCTTAACAAATGCCGTCGCTTGTTCATCCTGGAGGGCCCTCTCGACAGCGGTTTGAGCATCCCGCGGATGGCCCAAACCGAGCAGCGCCAAAGCAAGACGCAGGTTTACTTCTCCGGAAGACAGGACATTAAATCCCGGCCGCTTTTGATTGATATGGTCGCGAATTTGTTCGAAAGTCGCCACTGCCCCGTGGTAATCACCCAGGCCAGTTTGGATACGTCCCATTGCCATTGCTAGCAGAGAGTCCTGAGGAAATTTCTTCAAAACTTGCTTCATCTCATTTACTGCTTCGGTCCACTTTTCTTCACGAATATCACAAAGGACGAGACCGAGCCGGGCATCGTCTCGGACGTAACGCGCTTGTGCCACTGCGATTTCAACAAATTTTCGCCCTTCTTCTTTTGAAACCTTATACCCCATAAGTTTCAGAATCATCCGCGTGAATACTCCTCGTGTCCCCAAGAGATGCATATGCATCCCCATCGGGAAGAGGGGGTCCTTGAAGCTGGCATCCAGGCGGAAAGCGGTCTCCATTAAATCAAATGATTTGTCGGCATGCGTCTTCGCAGCGAGAAGTTTTCGATCAACTGAAATAATGAAAACACTTTCACTGCCTTCTGCCATCCCCAACCAAAATAAGGCTTCCGGATTCTTGGGATTCGCATTAATAAGGGCCTGAGCCTTTTCTTTCATTCGGCTAACAGCGTCTTCAAAATTGCGCCGCAGGTCTGGCGGACAGGGAGTCCCATTCGGAGGAGTATAGATATCCGATGGCAGTCCGAAGGCTGTGGTTAGGAGGGTGTTTTGTAAATATAAAACCTTCATCCAATAGGTTGTTGCAAGGTAGAGATAGGCTCGGGGATTTGCAGGTTCCAGGCGGATTGCTTCTTCGAATTGGAGCGCCGCCTTGTCATACTCAATGGCATACATTGAATTCATGGCTCTTGCGAGTGCCGTTTCATAGGGAGAAGCGGCATGCAAAAGCTTTGGCGAGAACAACAGCAAGAGTAGGAAAGATGGCGTTATCCTTCCCAGGCAGCGCAATAGAGTCCCCTTATCCAAATTATTCTGGCTCCATGAGTTTCAACGAGGCGACCGCAAATGCGGCACATCCTTCGCTTCTTCCCATCGGTCCCAGTCCCTCGTTGGTCGTGGCTTTGACGGATACCCGGGTGATAGGTAGGATTAGGCATGTAGAGATATTTTGCCGTATCAAAGGAATAAAGCTAGCCAGCTTGGGTGCCTCAAGGACGACGGTGGAATCAATGTTGATGATTTGAAAGCGACTCGCAATCAAGAGGTCTTTGACCATGGATAGAAGTGTGAGGCTTGAGATATCTTTGAAACGGGGGTCAGTGTTCGGATAATGATTTCCAATATCACCGAGAGCTGCAGCTCCCAATAGCGCATCACAAATCGCGTGAAGAAGGACATCGGCATCCGAGTGCCCGTCGAGACCTTGTTCTGACGGTAAGTGGACGCCCCCTAAAATAAATTTTCGGCCATGGGCAAATCGGTGAATATCGTAGCCAAAACCAAATCGAAAAGACATTATCTGATCCCAAAATTAGAATAGACGCCCGTGGATTCCTTCCACTCGATTTTCACACTTTCGACTTGAGCCAGTCGAGGACCACGTTGTGCCAAATCGAAGAGTTGCTCGATAGCTGATTTCTCACCTTCGACCTCAATTTCAACCCTTCCATCAGCGAGATTTCGAACATAGCCCTTAAGCGGAAGGATCTGCGCCTGGTGTAGAATGAAGTAACGAAATCCCACTCCTTGGACTGCTCCCTTAACCATGATTCGAGCCGCAGCAGCCACGCTGAAATCTCCTATTCGTAACGGAGAGCTTCAATGGGATCCAATCCCGCTGCTTTATGAGCGGGGTAATATCCGAAAAAGATCCCGATAAACGCAGAAAAGAAGATAGAAATTAAGATGGAATCTGGCGAGATTAAGGTCGGCCAGCCCATCAGTTGAGAAAGGCTTATGGAAGCAGTCACACCTAAGGCTAATCCAAGTAATCCCCCCAATGTGCAAAGCACAATCGATTCTGTCAGGAACTGGATCCGGACATGGCTGGGGCGAGCTCCGATGGCCATGCGTATACCGATCTCTCGAGTTCGCTCGGTAACGGCGACTAACATGATGTTCATGATCCCAATTCCGCCAACGAGCAACGAAACAGCGGCAATACTTGCCAGCAGTCCAGTCAGAATCCGATTGGTGGCCTCGGCTGCCTCTGCGACTTCACTCAGGTTTCGAACGGTGAAATCGTTGTCTTGAGTGGGGCCGAGATGGTGACGCTGACGTAACAATTCGGTGATCTGCTCTTGCGCGGCATACGTAGCACGGGCACTCACTGCGCCCACGATGCCCGATTGCACATACTGAACACTAGTTTGAAATTTTTTCTGGACCGTGGTAAATGGAACAATGATGGTGTCGTCTTGATCTCTCCCAAAGGCATTGAAACCTTTTTTTTCTAAGACTCCAATCACTTGAAAAGGTAAGTTGCGAATACGTATGATCTGTCCAACCGGATCCGCACCCTCGAATAATTGCGTGACAACCGTCTGCCCTAAGACTGCGACTCGAGCTGCGGTTTTAACGTGAGATTCATCAAAGAAGCTACCTTGAATCACCTTCCAGTTTCGCAGGGCAGGGAGTTGTTCATTAAAGCCTTCAATTCGGCTGTTCCAGTTTTGATTTCCAAATACGATTTGGGCCATGCTGTTGGCACTTGGGCTGACCATCTTCACCGTAGGACATTCACGCAACATAGCCTCAAAGTCTTCCACGGTTAACGTGTTCATGGTTCCAGCTCCACCTCGTATGCCCCAGTTTCGTGTCGTTCCAGTCCAAACCATCAAGGTATTCGTCCCCATCGATGCGATTTCTTCCTGAACCTGGCGCTGTGCTCCTTTGCCGAGACTCACCATCGCTATGACCGCGCCTACGCCAATGATGATGCCCAGCATGGTCAATATAGACCGGATCTTGTTTCGGTTGAGGGCCTTAAGAGCGATTCGAAGTGTCATGAACCAGTTCATATAAAACCTCCAGATGGACCGCGATCGTCAACTAGTTCGTGACATCACTGATCATGAGCCCATCTTTCATATGGATGACCCTGGATGCATAAGCGGCAATATCCTGTTCGTGTGTCACCATAACCAACGTGATTCCCTCATCACGATTGAGCAACTGTAGGAAACGCATGATCTCCTCCGATGTCCCACTGTCGAGGTTGCCCGTGGGCTCGTCAGCCAAGAGGATCGCGGGACGATTGACGAGAGCCCTGGCAATAGCTACTCTCTGCTGTTGTCCGCCAGAGAGTTGATTCGGGTTTGCTTTGGCCTTTTCCGAAATACCCACAACCCCTAGTGCATGCTGGATTCGAAGCGTTCTTTCGTGTTTGGGCACACCAGAATATAACATCGGTGCTTCCACATTTTCCCATACAGAGGTACGCGGAAGTAAATTGAAACTTTGAAAAATAAATCCGATTTTTTGATTTCGAATGTCGGCTCTCTGAGCAGGGCTGAAAGTGGAAACATCAACTCCATCCAGCTTGTAGGTTCCACTTGTTGGATGATCGAGGCACCCGAGGAGATTTAATAAGGTCGATTTTCCAGACCCTGAGGCCCCCATTATCGCGATAAACTGGCCGCGGGGAATTTCCAGCGAGATGTTGCTTAAGGCTTCAATACGGACTTCCCCCGTATCGTAAACCCTTCGGATGTCATGCATTGAAATGATAGTCGCGCTTGAATGCCGGGATGCAAAACTGTCCGCGGGATACTTACTTGTCATCGGTGAAGAAAGGATTTCAGACATAACTATCGTCCACTTCCTCTGCGCGGGGGAGGAACCGCCGGGCTAAGGGGGCCGCGAAACGGACTTGTGTTCCGCTGAGCCGCGCTGCCGTCCGCCTCATTAATCTCTCCTGTGATTACTGTATCCCCTTCTTTAAGACCACTATCTAGAACCGCTGTCTCTTTACCATTGGTAATTCCAAACTTAACCTTGCGTGGTTGGGGAGCGCCACTGCTGTCCAATATCCAGAGGATTCCTGGAGTGGGTTTGCTATCTTCTGCTTGAGGGAAGCGGATTTTCATCCCCCCGTGGATCCCATAGCGATCTGTTGTCGAGAGGCTGATGGCAGTCTGAGGGTCCCCTGAGCCAGCAGGTTTAATCCGCATCGCGTCATGCTTGCGCCCACGATCAGGCAGGGAGTTTAATGTGCCTGGTTTCGAAGAAAGCGGAATAGGCTCTCGTTCACCTGAATTTCGACCATCCCCTTTCAACTCACGTCTCTCCCCAGCGAGTGCGGTTTGTGTGGTGCCACCTTGTTCGGAATCCCCGGCAGGCGGGTTCGGTTCTGTCGAGCGGTTTTCTGCGCCGCCAGCCTTGTCCATGGATTCCAACAATTTCTGGATGGCTTCAGGCGACATTTCCGGGGGGCGATAGCGAAGAGCCGAATTGGCTACTCGCAGGACATTGTAAGCACTTGCCACTGTAAAACTGACATTGGCCGTCATCGCCGGTCGCAACTTGAGCTGCGGATTGTCCACATCAATGATGACATTGTAAACTACAACGTTTGAAGCTGTCCCGCCAGTGGAGGCGGTCTGGCTCGTACCAGAAGTGCTGGAGGTCGGCAGCTTGGAGGTGAGACGTATTTCCGAGATCTTCCCCTGGAACACCTGGCCCGGAAACGCATCGACTGTGAAATCTACTTTTGCTTTTTCGGATAAAACGCCAATGTCGGCTTCGTCAATCTGAGCAATCAGCTGCATTCTTGAGAGATCGTTGGCAATCAGAAACAGGGTCGGCGTTTGGAAACTGGCTGCTACGGTCTGTCCAATATCCACATTGCGCTCAATTACAACTCCGTCGATGGGCGATATAATATTGGTATAGTGAAGAGTGACCTCGGCCATTCGCAGCTCTGCCTGCGCTTGCTTCACGCTAGCGGTCGCTTGATCCTGTTGTGAGATTGCCGAACGGATGCCGGCTTCGGTTTGATTGACCTGGGCTTCAGCTTGCAATATACGCGCCAGGTTCTGGTCATAGGTGGCCTGCGCCGTCTGCAAATCGCGCTCCGGGATCAGACCGTCTTTGAATAGTCCTTCCGCCCGGATTTTCTGCCGCTCCGATTCCTTCAAATTAACCTTTGACACCTCAAGATTTGCTTTGGCGCTTTGCAGTTCTGCCTTTCGATTGACCAAGTTGGCTTCTGCATTCTTGACGGTGGCTTGAGCGGTTGAAAGTTGAGCTTCAGCTCGCTCGCGTTGGGCTTCGAAATTGGCGGGGTCAATCACAGCCAGGATTTGTCCGCTCTTGACCACGCTATTAAAATCCGCATAAATTTCTTGGACTCGCCCCGAAACCTGGCTCCCTACCTGCACGTTCACCACCGCTTGCAATGTTCCAGTCGAGCTGACCGTGCGGCGAATGTTCCCTCTTTCAATCGTTACGGTTAGGTATTTGTCGGCTAAGTTTTTCCCGTTCTTCTTGAAGAAAAGAAAGGTGGTTATCCCCACAAGGAGGAGCGCAACAGTCAGCAAAGAATACCGTTTGATTGGATTGTGTTTTATCACGCGGAAATGACCCTTCCTGAGCGGTTACGTCTATATCTGGAGGCCAATGATACCTGCCTGCAAACATAACCATGTGCCGTGTCAAGCACTACGAGCTAGTTGCTGTTCGATCGATTGACAATTCCAGATGACTTGGGTAAGGTGATCCAGACCTGCAAGACCTTGAGCAGCCTGACCTATGGTATCACGCAAAGGTTACTTTCCGAGACATGATTTGCTCCAGGTCATCAATCTACTGAATCCCCGCTAGGACCATGATATCAAGGCTGTGATTGAGTCATAGAATTGAAGGAGGAATGTGCTCACCCTGGTCATCATCGTTATTCTCATTGCTCTTATCTTTGATTTTATCAATGGATTCCATGATGCCGCCAATTCCATAGCGACGGTGGTCTCGACGAGGGTTTTGACCCCTCGCTTGGCAGTCATATGGGCAGCATTTTTTAATTTTGTGGCTGCTTTTGGATTCGGAACCCATGTCGCCAAAACGATGGGTAAGGGGATGATTCATCTTGAGGCGGTTAATGAGTATGTGATTCTATCAGGATTGGTTGGCGCCATCGTATGGGACCTGATCACTTGGTATTTCGGGCTGCCGACAAGCTCTTCGCATGCGCTTATTGGAGGCTATGCAGGGGCGGCCGTCGCTCGTGCCGGGTTCTCTGCGATTATTCCAAGCGGATGGGTTAAGACATTAATCTTCATCGTTCTGTCGCCTATCCTCGGCGGTTTACTGGGGTTCTTTCTAATGATTGGTGTCTTATGGTTGTTTCGATGGTCCACTCCATCCTTGGTTGATAAATATTTCGGTAAACTCCAGTTAGTATCCGCAGGCCTCTACAGTCTAGGGCACGGCACAAACGATGCGCAGAAGACGATGGGAATCATTGCTGGACTCCTTTATACGACAGGTTATCTCAAGACGTTCATGATCCCCGTCTGGGTCATTCTTATTTGTCACGCTGCAATTGCCTTGGGCACCATGTCAGGCGGATGGAGAATCGTAAAGACAATGGGTCAGAGAATTACCAAACTAAAGCCGGTAGGTGGTTTTTGCGCGGAGACAGCAGGGGCTATCACTTTGTTGGGAACTGCCTTCGCAGGAATTCCCGTAAGTACAACTCATACCATCACAGGAGCGATTATGGGCGTAGGCGCCACGCGGCGCCTCTCGGCCGTTCGGTGGGGAGTGGCGAATACCATCCTGTGGGCCTGGGTGTTGACGATTCCTCTCTCTGCACTGATTGCTGCAATAACCTATGCCATTGTGAAGTTCCTGACTTCCTGAAGCGGGTCTCATGCATTTTTTACAATGATGCTTTCAATGACATTAGCGACATCTTCGCACATGTCCAATGAGGCCTCCAGCGTTTCATACAATTCCTTCCACTTAATCAGGGCGATTGGATCCTTCTCGATTTCAAAGAGATTTCCCAAAGCGAGATGATAAATGTGATCCGCCTCATCTTCGAGCCGGTTGATTTCAATACAATGGTCCATTACCTTCATTCCGTTCTGAAGTTCAGAAACGGCAGAGACCAGCGCAGCTGTTGCTCGATCCAATACATGGGACAATTGAATTGCAGGATCTCGCATTTCATGGATCTTAAACAAAATAATCCTCCGAGCCACTGCCTCAGTCAGGTCAATGACGTCATCAATCTTTGACGCCAGCGCATAAATATCTTCGCGATCGATCGGAACAACGAAAGTCTTGTTGAGCTTTGTCATCAGATCGTGAATCATGCGGTCCCCTTTATGCTCCAGAGCCTTGATCGAATCTGCCAGATCTTGCATTTCGTCGGGGTTGCCCATCATTTTTCTAAGTAACTTTGATGCCTCGTGGACGTTTTGGGCCATTTCCGAGAACATGTCAAAAAATTTTTCTTCTTTGGGGATGAGTCGAAACATCACATTTCTCCTTAATTGACACTGATTCTATTGCGAATTTGTTCCAGCCGATTCCTGCTGATCCCCCGGATAATTAGTAACTCTTCAACCTTGCGGAAGGGTGGATTCTTCTTACGGTAATCCACAATTCGCTTGGCTGTCACAATACCAATCCCTGGAAGGGCTTGCAGTTCCTCAACACTGGCAAGATTGATATTGATCTTCTCAGATGAGACAGGTGAGATCGCATTGAAAGTTTCGGCTGAGGGAGTCTTTCCTTGACCTTTATCTTGATTCCATTGACCGGGTTGGGCTGGGATTCCCCAATTGGTGAGGGATCCATTAAGCCAGACCAAAAGAACGATAAGCTGAGATTTCTTTCGGATATTGGTGCGGCGATGTGACGCTCTGAAAATCTGAATTCCGGTAAAAAAGGAATTGCTCATAAATTAAACTTCAGATCGTCATGATCAGGGGCCATTCGAATAGAGTAGATTATCCTCGCGGAGCGTAATAGCCCTTGCGAGATTTCACTTTTAGATTTTTCCGGTCTAGCTCAATCCGGATTGAACGAAAATTACCGTCTCGAAGTGTGTTCGTAGAGCGGTAAGCGAGCGAATACTGGCTGCGCAATTCTGCACTGATATCTTGGAAGCTTTGTGTGAGATCTTCCGCCTTGAAGGGGAAAAATGCGCGGCCGCCAGTCTCTTCGGCAAGCCTTTTTAACAACTTGTCGCTCTTCGGCGCTGAAAGATTGAAAAATCCCGTGGAGTTTGTGCTAATTGCGAAAATTGAGACATCCGACCTTTGGGCCATTTCCAAAACCGAATTCATGGTTTCAAGACTTAAATTATCGTCTCCATCACTGATCAGGATGATGACCTTCCGACCTGTTTCAGCTTTTAATTTCTCCTGACAAGCCAAAAAGATTGCGTCCAGCATTTTTGTGCCCCCGCCAGGACGGACTTGCCGGATCGCTTTGGCCAAGATTTCAGGGCTGTCTGTGTAGTCTTGGACTAATTCGATTGCAGAGTCGAAAGTGATGAATAGGGCTTTGTCCTTGCGAGGTCGTAGAGTCCGATAAAGAAATTCACTAGCGGCGTCTTGTTCAAATTTGAACCGATCGCGGATACTGGTACTGGTGTCGATCAGCAGAGCGATCGTTAAGGGGAGATCGGTCTCGCGTGAAAAGTTAGATATTGTTTGTGGTTTGTTGTCTTCGGTAAGAGTGATATCGGACTTGTTGAGATCAGTGACCAGCCGTCCTCTTTTATCAGTAACCGTGAAGAGGACGTTAATCAAATCAACATTGACGATCAGATTTTCTGCGCTTTTTTCGGGCTGGCCAAGCTTATCGTCTAGGAAAACTTTGGAATCTTGCCCGAAACTTTCTCCCGCATTAACGAAGAGGAAGCACAAGCCGATCATCAGTAAAATAGCTTTAAACAGAGTTCTCACAGTCATTCAAGATCCTCGCATTCCTTATTGAGATTTATCTTAGCTGTACCGGGTCAGTGGGTCAACCAATCCTCCGAACACCATCGGCTGCACCCTAAGGCAATCTAAATGATAATGCCCGCAATCGTAGCGGACAAAAAATTCGCGATCGTGCCAGCGATCATGGCTTTCAGGCCAAGGGAAGCCAGATCATGTCGCCGGGAGGGGGCCAAAGCGCCAATCCCTCCGACTTGAATGGCAATGGATCCAAAATTTGCAAAACCACACAAAGCGAAGGTGGAAATGACAAACGATCGGTGGTCGAGGGTGTTCGAGATTTCCCCCAGCCTTAAAAAGGAAACGAACTCATTGAGAACCATCCTTGTTCCAAGCAAATTACCGACCTGAATGGAATCTTTCCAACTCACCCCCATCAGCCATGCCATGGGGCTGAAGAATGCGCCAAGAATTTGCTGCACGTTGTGTGGTACGAAGCGGGCGGTTTCACCGAGGAGCATCAGCCCACCTCGAGTGACTGGACTGCAGATTTTCCAATGCATGATGAATCCCGCCAAAAATCCCGTTTGCGAGCGCCACCAGGGCGATAAAAGCAATGAGCATGGCCCCAACATTCAAAGATAGTTGCAACCCTTCTGAGGCCCCTCGGGCAGCGGCATCAATGAGATTGACATCCGACGAGGGAATTTCAATCTTCGTTCCTCCTTTGGTCCGTGGCGTTTCAGTCTCTGGAACAATGATTTTCGATATCATGATGGCTCCCGGAGCGGTCATGACCACGGCAGTCAATAAATGCACCACATCGACGTGGGCAACGAGAACGTATGCCGCCATGATGGCACCTGAAACATGGGCCATTCCCGCCGTCATGATCGTCATAAGCTCCGACCGGGTCATCTCAGCAATGAAGGGACGAATGGTCAGAGGGGCTTCGGCTTGGCCCATGAAGATGCTGGCTGCGACTGAGACAGACTCTGCTCCGCTGATTGACATCCACCGAGACATGATCGTGGCAACCTTTTGAACCAGCAGTTGCATGATCCCCAAGTAATAGAGAATAGCAAATATGGATGCGACGAAGATAATCGTTGGTAAAACTTGAAAACCAAAAATAAACCCTAAGCTTCTTTCGCCAGTTTCAATGGCCAGCGGGCCGAATATAAATTTCGCTCCTTCTGCAGAATAGGCGATCAGAAGGTTTACGACATTTCGCATCAGGGAAAAGAAGCCCAAAACGAGATTGAATTTGAGAATCACGAAGATCCCTTGGAAGCGAATCAGACTCCACAGAAGGCGAAGCCATCCGGCAGTTGGTTGGAAAAGCCAACGCGACAGAGCTTGGATAAGAATGATTTGCAGGACGATGAGGATAAGACTTGTCCGCAGCCTCATCGGCAACCAATCAAAATAATGGCTCAACCAATCGCCTTTAAGAACAATGACAGCCAGCACAAATTGCAATGCGGATCCCAACCAGACGATTTTCCAACGAATGGCTTTTCGATTGGACGATAGGGCCACTGCCATGCCGAGGAGGACTAACAGGCCAAGTATTCCTTGGTAGCGTGCCATCATTGTCTCGAAAGGAGAACCATTGGGATAGTGGGGATCGTCCCGTGGGTGCTCGCCGGCTCTTTGGGAGGAGGCGTCACGGACGAATCGTCAAGTCGAAAACATTCGTAACGGGCGACTCTCTTCGGATTGTCACCAAACGGACACTCGCTCGTCAAACGGTCTTCTCGTGCACGTTGTCTTTAATGTAACGGATAATCTGATCAGTCGAGGTGCCAGGAGGAAATATTTCGGAGATTCCACAAGACTTGAGGGTTGGAATATCCTGAGTCGGAATGATCCCGCCCGCAACGACCAGGATGTCATGAACCCCTTTCTCGCCAAGCAGCTGCATCACTCTTGGCAATATGGAATTATGAGCGCCTGAGAGGATCGACAGTCCAATACAGTCCACGTCTTCCTGGAGCGCGGCATTGACGATTTGTTCCGGAGTTTGACGCAAGCCCGTATAGATGACCTCGATGCCGGAGTCACGCAGGGCACGGGCAATGATCTTGGCTCCCCGGTCATGGCCATCTAATCCGGGCTTCGCAACGAGTACTCGTATTCTTTTTTCGCTCATCAGAAAACAGGCTCCATGTAGGCCCCAAAAACGGAGCGTAAGACATCACAAATCTCGCCCAAGGTGGCATATTCCCGGACACACTGAATGAAATGAGGCATCAGATTCTCTGTGCCGGAAGCCGCTTGACGCAGGGCGCGCAGGTTTGAGTGGACACGGGCCTGGCTGCGACTCGACCGGATTTCTCGCAAGCGATTGACTTGCCGATCTGCGACTTGCGAGTCGATGGTGAGAGTTTCTATGGGATTCGCGTCTTCCGTGACAAAAGCATTGACCCCGATGACGATTTTCTCTTTGTTTTCGACGGCTTTTTGATATTGGTAGGCAGCCTCCTGAATTTCTTTTTGGGGAAAGCCAGACTCAATAGCTGCAATCATGCCGCCCATGGCATCAATTTTATCAAAATACTCCCAGCAACCCTTCTCTAATTCAAGGGTCAGTTTTTCTACAAAATAAGACCCAGCTAAGGGATCGATGACATTGGGGATTCCGCTTTCGTGGGCGAGTACCTGCTGTGTCCGCATCGCTATGGTGACAGCCGATTCTGTTGGCAAGGCGTATGTTTCGTCCATTGAATTGGTGTGGAGCGACTGGGTTCCCCCGAGAACCCCAGCCAGCGCCTGAATGGTGGTTCGAATGATATTATTGTGAGGTTGCTGAGCAGTCAGGGCACATCCAGCTGTTTGAGTGTGAAAACGGAGAATCCAGGAACGAGGATCCTGCGCGTTAAAACGCTTTCGCATGAGCTGATACCAGACCTTTCGAGCTGCGCGGTACTTCGCTGCTTCCTCAAAAAGGTCATTGTGTGCGTTAAAGAAAAAGGAAAGCCGAGGGGCAAATTGATCCACCTGCAAGCCCGTTTTGATGGCCGCCTCAACATACTCAACGCCATCCCGGAGAGTAAAAGCCAATTCCTGCAATGCCGTGGATCCGGCTTCGCGGATATGATAGCCACTGATGGAAATGGTATTCCATCTTGGAACGTTTTCGGCTCCAAATCGAATGGTGTCCGTGATGAGCCGCATCGAAGGGGTGGGCGGGAAAATCCAGGTTTTTTGGGCAATGTATTCTTTGAGGATGTCGTTTTGAATGGTGCCAGAAATCTTTCTGAAATCGAACCCGCATTTTTGCGCATTTACGAGAAACATCGCCCAAATGATGGCAGCAGGTGCGTTGATCGTCATCGAGGTGGTTGTCTTCTCCACGTCAATTCCGCGGAAGAGCGTTTCCATATCCGCTAAAGAATCCATAGCCACGCCGCATCTTCCGACTTCACCGAGCGACAAGGGATGGTCCGAATCATGACCCATTAAAGTAGGCAGATGGAATGCAACGGAAAGTCCGGACTGCCCTTGAGACAGGAGATAATGAAATCGCTGGTTCGTGTCTTCAGCGGTTCCAAATCCGCTGAATTGCCGGATCGTCCAAAGCTTCCCGCGATACATTTCTGGATAGATCCCGCGAGTGTAAGGAGGAGAGCCCGGGTTTCCGAGGTCCCGCTGATCCTCAAACCCTTTTAAATCTTCCGTAGAATAGAGCGGCTGGATCGGTGTCCCAGAGAGCGAAGTAACTATTTGCTGACGCGCAGGAGTTCTGAGTGGAAAAGGGGAAAGAGGGTCCTTTTTTTGCGGGTTTGAGCCAGCTTCATCCGTGTTGGTTGAATCCACTGCGAACTTGTCCAATCCCACCTCTGTCAGTGTGTTCCAAGGAAAGGCATTGCAAATCGAAATTCTAAAGGAGCCGCTACAGGCTGTCAAACGAATGATTTGCTTCCCCGTCCCAAACGTCTGAATCTTTCGTTGACTCAATGGGCGCTTGGTCCGAGGTCAAAAGGTTTCAGTACCAATATGCCCCTCACGCTTGATCAAAATACCAAAGGGTGAAGCCGGTGTGCGAAAGCATACGCAACTCTTCAATGAGCTAGGCTGCTCCGGTATACTATGTGGCATGCATCCCCTTTGAGTCGTCATGGGATTGCACACCCCAATGCACGCGGAGACGAAGATGAGAGCCGTCATACAGCGAGTGCTTGAAGCGCGAGTGGAAGTGAAAGGAATAACCATTGGTTCCATCGGGAATGGACTGCTGATTTACCTGGGCATCAGTGTGAACGACCATGTAGCCGACGCCGATTTTCTCGTTGAGAAGATTCTGGGGTTACGCGTATTTGAAGATGGCAATGGTAAAATGAATCATTCGGTGATGGAGCAAGGAAAAGAAATTTTGGTGGTTTCTCAATTCACTCTTTATGGAGATTGTCGAAAAGGCCGAAGGCCTTCGTTTACAGAGGCCGCGACTCCGGCAGACGCCAAAATTCTCTACGAGTTTTTTGTGGACCGATGTGCGGTAAGTTCTCTGGTTGTCAAGACGGGCGTTTTTCAGGAAATGATGAGGGTGCACTCAGTAAATGACGGACCCGTTACGTTGTTGCTGGATAGTGGAAAGTCATTTTAAGCATGGTTTCTTAAAGCCGAGGAAAGTTCCAGAATCCCCGCTATTTATATCCTTCCAAAGTACCCTTGTCTTTGTAATACTTTCCTGCATCCGTGAGATCTTTCGAACCATACTTTACGTGGCAGAATGTACAGGATTTACCCGTCTTTTTTGCATCCGCTGGCTTCGAATAATTTAAAGTGGAAAAAGAAACGATCACCGAAGCAATAGAGAAGATCACAATAACAAGCTTTGTAAATCTCAATTGTCAGGCCCTCCTCTGTTGAACTGTCCCTCGCTGGATTAGATTAATCTAGACCAAGTAGAGTTGTATTGCAACTTCTTGAATTCCTCGACGGTCGGGAGTTTGCCTTTGCAAGTCCTTAGATTGCATCAAGTAAGCTGGCTGAATAAGGATAAGCAGCCAAGCGGCTATCCCCATCATCCAATCTGCTTAGAAGTTGAGGATGATTGTGTTTTGGCCAGAATCCGGACGGTCTGCTGGCCTTGGATGCAATCTTGGAAATTGTTTAAGAAAGAGTAATATGGATATTAAAGTAATTGCTCCGAACACCGATAATTCAGTTGAATTTGATCCAACGAATGGCATAAGGCCACTTGAAGCAACTCTTCAAGCGAGGGATTAAAAGATGAGTGAGCCAATTTTATTAGATCCGACAGTCAAAAGTTTTGAAGCACAGGATTTCGAAGACAAGCTCTTCGGCAAGGTCGTTGGCCAGGAAAGAGCCGTTCGTCGCCTTTCGGCGCTTTACCAGATTTATCTTTCGGGAATGGCTTCCCCTGGTCGCCCCATCGGGAATTTACTTTTTCTTGGGCCGACAGGATCTGGGAAAACGAGGGTTGTCGAAGCTGCCGCCGAGATTCTCTTTGGAGATTCCAAAGCCGTCATCAAGATTGACTGTGCGGAGTTTCAACATAGTCATGAAATCGCGAAGCTGATTGGCTCTCCCCCGGGTTATCTGGGACATCGTGAGACCCCTCCGTTGCTTACCCAGGAAGCCATTGATCAATTCCACACAGATAGACTGAAGCTGACTTTTCTTCTTTTCGATGAAATCGAAAAAGCGAACGACGCCTTATGGCAACTTCTCTTAGGTGTTTTAGACAAGGCAACACTTACCCTGGGAGATAATCGGCGCGTCGATCTGAGCAAGACGATTGTCATCCTGACCAGCAATCTTGGAGCAGCAGAAATGGGAGAATTTATTTCTGGTGGACTGGGATTCGCCCCACCCTCTGTTGCCAATACGCAGGAAAGTGAGCTCGATAAGAAGATCTACAGGACGGCCGTTGAAGCCTCCAAGAGGAAATTTTCGCCTGAATTCATGAACCGAATCGATAAGGTCGTAGTCTTCAACACGCTGCAGAGTAATCAGCTCAAGAAAGTATTGGAAATTGAAATGATGATGGTCCAGGAGAGGATTCTCAACGCCAGAGGGGAAGGGAAGTTCATCTTCAAATGCTCGCAGAATGCGAAAGATTTTCTGCTGAGCGAGGGGACCGATTTGAAATATGGGGCTCGGCACTTGAAACGAGCTCTGGAAAGATATCTGGTCTACCCATTATCAAATCTGGTTGCTACAAGCCAGGTTTCCTTAGGAGATCTCGTCAGAGTGGACTTCGACCAGGAGAAGGGGAAGCTGGTGTTCTCAAAAGAGGAGCATGGCGGAATCCTTCAGAATTGGGATAACGCTGACCAGACCGCCATCTTCGACGAAATTTTTAGCAAGAATGCCTCCGCGACGAAAGATTCCCGGGTAGACACCAAGGGGGCCAGGCCTTCGGTAGCCAAAGAGCGCCGGGGGTAAGCGGTCTCCTTTGAACTCGGCTTCGGCCACACCTGGCGGAGCTGATCGTCTTGCCTCCTTTATCCGGTTTGGTTTACCACCAGCTTCATCCCCAATTTATGCAGAAGCCGCTGATCCCTTTCCATTTCAGGATTCGGCGTCGTGAGCAGCTTGTCGCCCATGAAAATGGAATTGGCTCCGACCAAGAAGCAGAGTGCCTGAGCTTCTTCGGACAGCGAAAGCCTACCAGCACTTAATCTTACTTTGGCTTGTGGCATCAGGATTCTAGCCGTTCCGATCATTCGAACCAATTCTAACCAATCGAGATTATCTTGTTTTTCCAGCGGTGTCCCTTCGACCTTCACCAGCAAGTTGATCGGAACGCTTTCCGGATGAGGGGACTGGCTTGCCAGCTGTGCTAGTAAACCACTACGGTCCTTCCGATCCTCTCCCATACCAATGATCCCGCCGCAGCAAACTGAGATTCCAGCACTCCGGACATAGTCCAAAGTTTCCAGCCGATCTTGGTAAGTTCGTGTGGTGATGATTTTGCCGTAAAATTCCGGCGAAGTGTCCAAGTTGTGATTATATGCAGTTAAGCCAGCATCTGCGAGTTGCTCGGCTTGCTCTCGAGACAACATGCCCAGCGTACAACAGGCTTCCATCCCAAGTTGGCGAACCCCACGCACCATTTGAAGCACTTTCTCGAATTCAATGCCTTTCGGGATACTTCGCCACGCTGCCCCCATACAGAAGCGCGTGGCTCCTTGACTGACGGCTTCGCGTGCGCACTGCAGTGTCTCGTCTACGCTCAAAAGCGGTCTTCGATCCAAGTCTGTTTCATAGTGAGATGATTGCGGGCAGTATCCACAGTCCTCGGGGCAACCGCCTGTTTTGATACTCAAAAGGATGCAGCCTTGAATCGTATTCGGGTCGTGAAACTCACGATGGATGGTTTGGGCACGGAATGAAAGATCGGGCAAAGGCAACTCATAAATGGTGAGAATCTCTTCCACTCGCCAATCATGTCGAATTTTAGCGCTGGTTTGGGTGTGCATACATGCGGTCCTAAAGCTGTTTTAATCTTAAATGTCGGGATTCCATGTGCCCGCAGGGTGTGAGAAGATACCACGTTCATTCAATGCCCGCAACTTGAAGCCCCACGGGGCCCGTAAATGATCCATTATTCATCTGGTGATGAAATTGGGTTCGTGATCTGGGTAGCCCTTGCGGAATCAGCCTGAACCCGGATAATTTTACGTACATTCGCACTCGAAAGGTTATCATGAGCCGAGTCCGTTTCTAAAGAGAAGATCACGAAGGGCTGATGTGCAAGGAGGCAAGAATGGATAGTCGTGAACGGGTAAAACGTGCCATCAGATTTCAGAAGCCGGATCGTGTTCCAATTTCGCACGCGGTTTTGCCTGCAGCCCAGTTGAAGTATGGACAAGCGTTGAGCGAGATTCTGATGGAATTTCGCGAGGATTTTG
This sequence comes from uncultured Acidimicrobiia bacterium, assembly GCA_963810905.1. Classification (GTDB taxonomy): domain Bacteria; phylum Acidobacteriota; class Terriglobia; order Versatilivoradales; family Versatilivoraceae; genus CAWBAT01. The sequence continues at coordinate 109,695 of CAWEPG010000007.1, forward strand.
GATGGAACTACATGAAGGATCTCCCCTTGGAAAAGTTCCCAGCCTGCTACAAGCAGGGTCGCCACAAGGATGACTTTGGGACGTTGTGGCAGGTGGAATGGATGGGAGTTTGCGGGATTCCTGTCGAATTCCCGATCCCGGATCTAAGTCGCTATGATGCATTCGTCTGGCCTGAGGATTTCACTGCGGGACCTCCCTCAGGACGACAGTACAGCGGACATATGTGTGGATTCGATGACCGCTGGTATGCGCGTGGCGCCTGGATCACCTATTTTGAACAACTCCAGCAATTGCGAGGCATGGAGAGTTTCATGATGGATGTTGCCACCGAAAGCCAGGAGTTCTACCGCCTGCTGGATGACTTGCTGGCTTTTAATCTGCGGTGGATCGATCAATGGACCAAACTGGAATACGAGGGACTGCACTTTGCGGATGATTGGGGAGGTCAGCATACCCTCCTCATTCATCCTCAACAGTGGCGACGAATATTCAAACCCCGGTATGCAGAGATGTTTAAACGCACACATGATGCCGGGATGGATGTTTGGTACCACACAGACGGGCGCATCAACGACATTTTTGGGGATCTCATTGAAATCGGTGTGGATGTGATTAATTGTCAGGTTGCGGTTGTTGGACCCGAATGGATCGCTGCAAATGTCCGGGGTAAACTGGCCTTTCGTACCGATATTGACCGCCAAAAAGTTCTTCCGTTCGCTTCGCCCGCCGAGGTCAAAGAGGAGGTGCATCGGACTTTCGAAGTCTGTGGGACGCCCGCTGGAGGACTTATCGCGTGCGGGGAAGTTGGCCCGGATGTCCCGTTAGAGAACATCCGTGCTATGTACAGTGCTTTCCGGGAGTACTCTCGAAGAGGCAATTGATCCACTTACCTATATTTTTGTTCGAACCGCCACGGCCAGCAATTAAGGCTGGCCATGGTGAGTCAGCAATCTACTGAACAACTAAACTGACGCCAGTTGAATGATTAAGGCTGCCACTTGTGCCTGTGATCGTAAGAGGACTGGTACCTGTTGGAGTATTTCTGTTGGTCTTGATTGTGAGCGTCGAGCTATTGCCGCTACCTGACACAGAATTTGGACTGAAGCTACCAGAGCTTCTCGACGGGAGTCCACTGACTTTCAGACTGACGTTGCCCGAAAATCCATACATCCGGGTTATGGTCACCGTGTAGATTCAATTGGCAAGCATCTTACTGAAAATGTCGGCGCCTTTAAACCACAAGTGACTTAATCCATAAGCATTAAGATGTACTTCGCTAGAGTTTCGAGCCTAAAGGAGTTTTCTGAATTCTGGAAGTAAGTATCTCGATATCCGTGCATAGCGTTTCGCGAAGTCAATCGGTGCAATGCAATAGAGAATGGAAAAAGCAATCCTCAGCAGCATCCTTGGTGAGGAGATTCGACGGAAGGATATTTCCTAATTTTGGCAGTACATAACAAAACTGTACCGTCGCTGAGACTGTTGGGTCCGAAGCTAACAATCTTGGGTATCATTAACGATAAGTGTTATATAAACGGTGAATTGGAAGGTTAAATTTGTTCGGCAGTTTCACTGATATATTTCAGAGCAGTCCGAAAGTAACATTGATTTGAATGGGGGGAAAGACATGTTGAGTTTCATCGATAATATTTGGACAAGAATAAAGATTGCGTTTGACGTCCAGGATCCTACCCGGCCAACAGGCAAATTGTTTGAATTGCCTCCCTCGTTCCAGGAACTTGACCCTCAACTTAAAAGAACACTAACTATTTGCAATCTGTTCGCCAACAATAATCAATCCGTTGAACAGATTGCAGAGTATTATCAAGTTCCCAAAAGTCAAATCGTAAGGATTCTAATTGAAGAAGGCTTTCTCAAGGAACAAAGGAAAAGAGAACACAGGACCATTCGAAATGGCAGACGTCAAAGTGATGATGCCAGCAACCTCGATTAAATCGGCTCATTAGATACTTCTTTATCATAATCCACGACCGAAGTGGAATGTGTATCAGGAGGATTTTAGACTGGCGCGTGGGGATTGATCGCAGTCGGTTTTTTTTCTTTGTCCTCATTGACGTGATCTAAAATCTCCTGCCATTCCTTGCTGGTGACTTCCCGTTCGAGCAGCTCCAGGGCCACCGTGACCACGTCCTTGTGGTGCAAATGAGGTCCTCCGGGCTTACTGGTCAATTGAAGCCAGATTGAATGAATTTTCTCGATGTCCGCCTCAGAGAGAGCGGGTGCATGAGCTCCGAGAGAAAAGTCATGCATTTTCCCAGTGGGATCGATGACGCGGAAAACAACTTGGTGCTTTGGCTTGTTTGGCAACCGATCCCAGGCCAACCCCATCCTTCTGGCTTGTTCCTCAGGTGTCATGACGGAGGAGCTCCCTGCCGTGATCAAAGACGAATAGAGTTGGGCAGCTGATTCTGCAATGGCGGAAAAAATATCAGAAGAAGGAACGACGAGCAGGTGAACCCGCTTCCCCGCCTTTTCCGCGAGAGCGACGACCTTGCTAAAAAGGAGTTGTTCATAGTCGGTAAAGAGACGTTGTTCGCTCATGCCTTTGTATCCTGCGTTCGGTCCTCGAATGACATGAACGGTCATCACAACTAAATCTTTTTTGCCTGTGTGGGTGAGTTCAAGCACTCTCCCGACATGATCCAGGGTATTGTAATCCCGCACCAGACAAAGTGTATTGTCAGGGCGCACCCCTACTGTGGTCATTGATATGGTTTCTTGGGGTTCCAAGCGGAATTGGTCAAGACCGTGTTTCCCTTCACGAAGGCGCCGCCGCTCCGTAATGCGCTCAGAGACAAAAAAAGTCGTTGCAAAAACGGCCGTGATCAAAAGTCCGCTAATCGTTGCCACCTGCTTGGTAACCAGATTAATGGCAGCCAGTGCGAAGAGAATCGTCGCGACCCCGGCCAGTCCCAAGGGGATCTCGGTTTTTCCCAGTCTGATATTAAAGGGCACTTTCCATTCACGCGGGGACTTGTCCTTGAACCGGAGAACTAGGATCGCCAGGGCATTAAAGGCGAAGGACCAGATCACCCCAAACGCGTAAGCTTCACCCAATATGTAGACATTTCCGCGTGATCCAATGATAGTGGCCAGTTGCAGCAGAACGATCATATTGATCATTCGGTAGCTCGTTCCATACTTTTTGTGGGGTCTCCGGAACCACTCCGTCAACACGCCGTCTTCACTGACGCGATTAAGAACACCATTGGACCCGATGATCGCCGTATTGACAGCGCCGGCCAGCATTAAGAACCCAACCAACACAATGAAAGCTTGAAAAATAAGGCGCAGCGGCACGGGACCGACTAGGTTCATCGCAATTCCGCTGATGAGGTTATCAAAATACTGGGGTCTGACATTGTCGGGGATAATGGCATAAGCGAAGAAAGACACAAGTGATGTGAACAACAAGGAATAGACAAAAATGATCATCCCGGCTCGCATCAAGTTCTTGTGTTTGGGGTATTCCAGTTCGCGGTTGACTTGAGCGAGAGTTTCTTCGCCCGACATAGCCAGCAGCGAGTGTCCCAATGCGATCAGGATCCCAATCAGGCCCAGCAATTTTCCTGCCTCCATCGGGAATACCAAAGTGTGGTTGGGGCTCGAGTTGATTTTCCGGTTTGTCCGGAACTTGATGGGCTTCACCAGGAATTGCCTTAAGCGCTCCCGGGGCAATATCAGGAAGCCATCCCACCGCATCGTGATTAAAAGATAAGTGAGAAGGGACTGGACTGGGAGGGAGACGACGTTTGTCGGGTTGAATCCAAATCGTCAGTCCGCACCAGAGAATCAAGGTGACAACCATCGCCGTTGTCACGTACATGATTTTGAGCGCGTCGTCAGAAGATTCATGAATGCCTTTGGTATTTCGCCACCAGAAATAGATGGTGATCACAATGGCAATGCCTGCAGCGAACAGATTGACGGTTTCCTTGGTCGGGTACCAAGGATGACCGAAGTAGGTCAAGGTTTGGGCAAAAAGCCCGACAATATATTGGCCTGCAGAAACCCCGGATATCGGACCCGTCAGAATATAATCAAACATCAAAGCGGATACGGAAACCTTTGCAAAGGCGCCACCCAATGCCTCCTTGACGTTACGGTAGACCCCACCACGCGTAAACATGGTGCAGGCTTCAACGTAAACGGCTCGGACCGCGTAGGAAAAAAGCATGACTCCCAGAATGAACCAGGGAGCTGCACGGCCAACAGCCTGCTCCGCAATGCCACCGACATAATAGGCGGATGAGCCGAGGTCGTTGAGCACAATGGCGGCTGCCCGCCAAAATGAGATAAAGGTCAGCATCACCGAGGTGGCCACGACGACCTGCGTGGTACGGTCTGAGGAAAGGTCCGTTGGTTTAGACATCCTGTGAGGGCTCCATAGTGAGAAAATAGTCTCCGGAAAAGTACGCCTTTAAGAAAAACTGAACCCTAAAAACAAAAAAGCCACGAGCATTGGCCGGAAGAAGGCAATGCGGGTGGCTTCACATTTTAAATGGGTAATCCGTTTGGTTTCATACTTCCGCTTTCGCCGACGAGGTTAGCTGACGGGCTCGGGCTGGGAAGCTGCCCTACCTTGTAGTTTCAAGGATTCGCCCCGCGACGCGCTCTGAAAAAATCAAAGCGCTCCTAAGTGGTTCCCCCGCGTCCCTCCATCGAAGGAAGGACTTAGGCGTATTCAACGGCGAATACTATCATACCTACAGGGCAGAGAAAAGATGCTTGAAGGAGAAAACTTTTGCAGGTATCTCTGCAGGATTTGGTTTCGGCAGGATCAATAGGCTAAATTATTCATTCGTTTGGAACAAACCGATATCCGACCCATGGCTCTGTAAGGAGATAGCGGGGGTGACTGGCATCCGTTTCAATTTTGCGTCGGAGCTGATTGATGAAGACTCTCAGGTATTCAGTTTGGTCAGTGGATTCCCATCCCCATACTGCTTGAAGGAGGGCCCGATGGGTAACAACCTTGCCCGCGTTGCTTACCAAATACTTCAGCACCTCAAACTCTTTAGGAGTCAGCTTTATTTCCTTCTCTGCAACAACGACGCGGCGTTCATCGACGTCAATCGTCACGTCGCCGACGGTCAGAAGACGAGTATCCGCTTCCCCTGCGGCCAATCGTCTCAACACGGCCCTGACGCGGGCAAGCAGTTCATCCATGCTAAAGGGTTTGGTGATGTAATCGTCGGCACCTAAGTCCAGCGCGGCGACCTTGTCACTTTCTGAACCCTTTGCAGAAAGCACGATGATCGGCACAGCAGAAAACTCGCGAATTCGCCGGCACACGTCCAGTCCAGTCAGGCCAGGCATGACTAAATCCAGAATGATCAGGTCGGGGACCTGCTTGCCCACTTGATCCAGCGCTTCTTCACCACTTGAGGCTGTGATTACCTGGTAACCTCTCACCGGGAGGCTCGCGCGCATCACGCGTAGAATTTGCGGTTCGTCATCCACCACGAGTATGAGCGGCTTATTCATGCGTTGTCCCCGTTGTGATCCAAGGTTTGAGAGGCTTCTTTCATTTCAGCCGGAACACTGAATCCAAAAATGACTCCACCCCCAGCGAGGGGCTTTACCCAGATTCGTCCACCATGAGCTTCGACGATTCCCCTGGCGATCGCCAGCCCCATCCCGGTCCCGCCCCTTTTTTTCCCTGTTGGCTGGTTCCGCGATAGAATTTCTCAAAGACATGGGCGAGATCCTGCGGCGGTATTCCTGGGCCATGGTCCTTAACAGTGATGGTCAACCCTTCCGCTTCCACGGTCCCATGCAGGATGATCCTGCTCTGGTCGGGAGAATATTTGGCTGCATTTTCCACCAAATTGGCAAGGACTTCAGCTAAGAGGCGGGAATCCACTTTTACCATAGGTAGTCTTTCATTCAACTCAAAGACAATTTGATGGTTGTTCAAGTAAAGGGCAGATCGTTCTAGACATTATCAAAAATTTCGGCGACCGTGCCCCACTCCTTAACGGGATGAAGCTCTCCGGCCTCGATCCGGGCCATCTCCAAGAAGATTTTGGACAAGGTGAGTCAAGCCGATTCACTTCTTCTCGAATAATCAGATGAAACTCATGAAGCGACTCTCGGATCCCAATCAAGAGTGCTTTCTAATAAATTGTCTGCTGCGGCGCGAATCGAAGTGAGTGGAGTATGAAGGTCATGGGATACCGATGCCAAGATCGCGGATTTGAGTTGGTCACTCTGCCGGAGAGGCTTCCGTGCGGCTCAGTTCCTGAAGAAACCGAGCCCTCTCGAGAGCCAACGCCACTAAGCCGCTGATCGCTTCAATTGTTCCATCCGCCAGCGAATTCGAGTCGAAGACAATGACCCCGGTCACACGCATACCGACTTTTAGCGGAGCATACACAGCACCTTTACCATCGGACCTGATTTCTCCTTTCTCAAACACTTCCCGCAGGTAATTTGCTGGGACCCCTGTTGGAATCACTTCCGATGCAGTGACCGATTGTTCTCCTAACGCAGTTCCCTGGGGGGTATAGATTTCACAACCGCTCACTCCAAAGACTTCCCGAACTTGTCGAGATAGGGTTGATACAGCTGTTTCAGGGTCTGGAGTCACAATAATGGCTCGGCTCAATTGGTAAAGTTTCCATACTTCTTCACGACTCTTCTCCGCCTCCCAAGCGCGCTTGCGGGCAGTTGAGGATAGGTGGCTTGCGATGATCGCAGTAACTAAAAAAACAAAAAGAGCGACCCAGTTTTGTGGATCCGAAACAGTGAAGGTTCCCACCGGTGGAAGAAAGAAAAAATTGATGCTCAGCAGGGAGGCCACCGACACGACGATCGACGGACCAATGCCTTGAGTGGCCGCCGTTAAGAGCACGACGAGCAGAAAGCTGAGCGCAACCGTAGTTGCGTTAGCGCCAGAAAGTAAGAATTTGTAACAGGCCGTTACAGCGGCGACTCCAGCCACCGAAAGCAAATAGCGGTACCATACCTGACGAATCACATTTCCCATAGTGAGATATTATCTTCGCAAACGGGCGATCTGGCACGAATTATTGATTCGGAGTCGTGGAAGAGCTCAGACAAAAGACAGGGCAGTAGTTCGTAGAATCAGTTTCTGGATTCTTTGTCCTGCTTCTCGAGATTGTGGCCGGGGGGGATGATGTGTACAGCTGCCCCTTGTACTTCTAACAAAAATCGATTGAGAACCGAACCGTGCAGCAGGATATCCCAACGAGTTCGCCAGGACTGCCCAAAGATCACGTGGGTAATTCCCTCTCGTTTAGCAAATGCGATCAATCCGTCCGCCGGACGTTTCGCTTTTACTTTTACTACGGTTGCACCGAGCTCTTCCGCCAAATGGATATTCTCGGCCAACTGTTTTGAATCAGAGGGCTTGATCCGCGAAGGGTGCTCCTTGGGAGTTTCTACGTAGATCGCATACCAGACGGCTCCAATCCGTCCCGCAATCCGCGACCCGGCTCGCAGTAGAGGTCGAGCGGTCTGGTTTGAGGACATGCATACCATCACTTTTTCAGGAATTGGGACGGGTTCCAACCCTTCACGGACACGGTATTGAGCGGCCTTCGAACCCACTTCTTCGGCGACGGTACGCAAAGCCAGTTCTCGCAAGGTCGATAAATTTCCTTTGCGGAAGAAATGGTTCAGCGCTTGTTCAATCTTTTCTGGTTTATAGACCTTCCCCTGTCTGAGCCGATTTCGCAGTTCGTCGACGGTGACATCGACATTGACTACTTCGTCCGCTCGCTTAAGAAAACTATCGGGGACGGTCTCCCGGACTTGAATCCCGGAAGAGCGCCCGACAATGTCATTCAAAGTCTCGAGATGCTGAATGTTTACCGCCGACATGACATGGATACCGGCTTCTAATAGATCCAGCACGTCCTCGTATCGTTTCTTGTTTCTTGAGCCTGGGACGTTTTGGTGGGCCAGCTCATCCACCAGACACATTTCTGGTCTACGAACGAGGATCGCTTCCAGGTCCATTTCTTCGAGAATTACTGACCGGTACTCAATTTTTTTTCTTGGGACGACCTCGATGTTACCAATCTTAGCTTCTGTGTCAGCACGTCCATATGTTTCGACGAATCCAATAACGACGTCATAGCCTTGTTGACGGAGAAGATGGGCATCCTCTAACATCTGGTAAGTTTTACCTACACCGGGCGCTGCACCGATATAGATTCGCAATCTCGCCCGTTGAGCTTGCTCCAGCTTTGTGAGCAGGGCTTCCGCGTTCGGTTTGGAATCAATTTCCTTGAAGGTCACACATCCCTCGCGGTCTTCAATTTTTCACCGGACAGTGTCACTGGCAAAGTGAAGGTCATTGCGGTCCCCTCGCCCACTCGACTTTCAACGCTAACCTGTCCCCCCTGCGCTTCGACAAGTCGCTTTACAAGCGCCAAACCTAAGCCGGTTCCGCCCCCAGGCCTTCCCCCCACTTGTACGAAACGGCTGAATAGAGTGGGCAAATTTTCATGAGGGATCCCTTCACCCGAGTCTTTCACGCAGAAAAACACGTGATCCTCGCGCTCAGTCGCTGAGATGCTGATGGTGCCGTCATGACCTGTGTGGCGGATGGCATTGGAGAGTAAATTATCGAATATGCGCCGAGCGGCTTCCTTATCCGCAAGGACAAGTGGAAGGTCTGGCCAGACTTGATTCTCCAGCCTGACATGTTTACTTTCGGCGGCAGCGCTATGGTGTTCCACTGCTGGGCGAACCAAATCGACAGGACGTATCGGGACCGGCGAGAGAGTTCTAATTCCGGATTCGATTTCAGCCAACTCCAAGAGGTCATTCATGATTTCTTCAAGTTGGCTGGCATTCTCTCTTGCATTGTGTAACAAGTCAATCTGCTGTTCACTGAATTCTCCCATGCTTCCGCTAATGACGCCATGCAAGGCCAGTTCCAATGAACGAAGGGGGTCTTGCAGTTTTCCGGATGCGACTGATATAAATTGAGTCTTGAGTCGATCCAGCTCCCGGATCGCGGTAATATCCTCTAATAAAATGACCGCTCCCAAGAGTCGACCATCCTCATCACGCATAGGGGTGGCACGAATACGGTAACTGCGTTCAGATCCGCCTAACTTAATAGGGACGAGTGCCGCATCGCCTTCTCCGGCTATAGGACGCTGCATCGCTACAGCATCTCGAACCGCTTGGAGAATCTGTTCACCGGCCGGAAAGCCCTGCAGGGAGAGCCGATCCTCGGGTGGCCCGCCATCTTGGGGAAGGGAATTGTCAAAAAAGACTCCAGCGGCTCGGTTTATTTTTGTCACGTTACCCCGTGCATCGGTAACGATGATGGGTTCATCAATGGAGTCGATGACTGCATCGGATTTCTTTTGTTCCAATAATAGGCGCCAGTAATCCGATTTTCTAAGGTCCCTCAGTCGCGTAGCCATTCGATTGAACTCGGCGGCGAGAATTCCAATTTCATCTTGAGATGAGATGAGGATGTGCTGATCAAAGTCTCCTTCGCCGATCAATTTGGCCTTCTCCGTCAGCGTTGCGATCGGTTTCACGATGTATCCCGTAAAGCGCCATGCAAATAAAAGGGCCAACGTCAGCGCCGTCGCGGAAAGAAGAAGCGTGGAGACTTGCGCTCTCCAGGATTCAGATTTGGCACGATCACTCGCTCTCACCATGGCCTGCTGATTCAAACGTAAAAGATCGTCTAGCCTCGACTTAAGCGCCAGGAAGGCCGGTTCGAGCTGCCCAAAATAGGTGCTGGAAAGTTCAGCAGGTGCACGGATTTCATTCGAATTGATGAGATTCTCAAGCCGGTGCTGGTAGTCCGAAGATTGAGATCGGATGTCCTCAATGATCTCCGTTTCGCCTATCTCCGTAATATTATTGGCCGCGATATTGAATTCGTCTTGAAATTTGCGACTGCTCGCCGCAAATTGCTGCCTGGCTTTGGCTGATTGGCCGGTGATAAAAAACATCATCGCTGAATCTTGTCTCTCCAGAGTCTCTTTCATGCTTTCAGCCGCCAGAATGCTCTTGTAGTTATTAACGAGAATTGTGTCTATGGCAAGCCCCAGGCGCGCCAAATGGTAAACGCCTGAAAGGCTGACTACCAAGATGATGAAGATGAGTAATCCGTAGCTGAAACGTAGCTTATGCTTGAGGCTGTCCATGGTGATCCAGTGATTCGAGGTTCACTGGAAAATAAGATTTCTCATTGGGATAAAAGCAGGCGATTTCGCCATCAAAATACAGAAAGCATCCATTCTTCTTCCAGCGCCCCTTGCCGTCTATTCTGGGCTTACTATGATCGAATCAATCGAATTTGACATGAATTACTTGTCCGGGGTTGGCAGATTCGGTCGGACTGCAGGGCTCCAATCGCAGTGCCGGACCTTTGGCAAAAAGAATCAACATGCAACGACCCATTTCACCTAACCGAGTTCTCAGGTCTTTGAGACCTCCCGTTCCAAGTCTCTCCTGTAACTCAGGTGTGAGCGCGACGAAATTCGGTTTCACTTTCCAGGCAGCTTCTGCAATGCCAATGCTGAGATTGGGGACTTCGACGGATTCTGTTTCGCATGGAATATGATTCTGCTGGAAAACAACTTTTTCAACCTGTCCGAGTCGCCACTCTCTGTCCTTATTGCTCAACAGATCAATCAACCACCGTATCCACCCACCGGCAGGGACGAGCACTTCAACCAAGCACAGCCTGGCTGACAAATGCCGAGCCAGCCAAAAAGATTGGTGATCTAAACGGTAAGGATAGAGAACTCCGCATACCGGGAATAGAATTGTATTTTCTTTCGTCATGTGACACCTCTTGGGAACTTCCGATTCATCCATCAACTCCCTTTCATTACTTCGACTGAGAACCGCGTTTTGGATGAGCAGCGTCTAGAGCCAGATTCAGCTCGAGCACGTTGACAGAGGGTTCGCCTAAAATTCCAAGTTGCCGGCCTTCGCTGTGATCTCGGATCAATCGTCTGATTTCGTCGTCCGCTACACCCCGTTCGCGAGAAACTCTGGCGACTTGGAATTCGGCTGCGGCCGGGGTGATGTGCGGATCCAGCCCCGAAGATGAAGTCGTGATGAGATCGACCGGCACCAAGGTGTTGGAATTCTCAGCATGGCTCTGCTCGGCAGCTGGCTTCACCATTTGATCAATCAGCCTTTTGCTGGTCGGACCGAGATTGGTTCCGCCCGAAGACGTGCCGTCATAGCCAATCCCCGCGGCGGAAGGCCGAGAATGGAAGTAGCCTGGACCACTGAATGGCTGTCCAATTAAACGAGACCCAATGACTTTATCTCCCTGAATGATGAGACTTCCTTGTGCTTTCTCCTTGAAAAGTACTTGCGCCAAACCAGTGATTGCGTAGGGATATAGAATTCCTGTCAACACAGTCAGGACGACCGTCATCGCTATTGCAGGGTAAAGGTGTTTCAGTAAATTCATGATTTTCTCCTCATACAGCCCCTTCTAAGGGGTGCGCCAGGCAAAGCCTGGCGGATCTTGTTAGTTGCGAGGTACTAACCATGTAAATTGCCTATCGTACATGTAGCCGAACCAGCACCGGGTGGGAGTAATCCCGGCGGTGAAGCCTGGGGAGGCAAACTCGTGAGCCGTAGCGAAAGCGAACCGATTCGGCCTCGTGAAAGGGTAAAGCTGAGAGTGGCTAGTCCTCCCCTTTTGGATGAAGCCTGACACCGGCGATGAAGCATGGGCACGAGCAGTCGTCGGACTCTCCGGGGTGCTTGGGGACGGCGCGCGAGGACAGATCCGTCGAGGAACCTGGGAGGCCCGGCGGAGTGGCGAGAGAGACGCCAACGCCTTGGGGGAATCCATAACCCTGGGAGCGGCTCCGGCCGGGAGTCGGACAGGCCCATAGTAGCGGGGAAGCGGGTAACGACCGTGGAGCGAAGGGGCCTGAGCCGGGAAGTGCTTCTGTAAGAGGAGGAGAAAACCGCTTGGAAGAGATTCCCACTACGGGAGAACCGAAGGCCATCGACACCGTGCCGGAGACGGAGCGGGAGCGACGGTTGCCGGAGAAACTTTCTCAGCTGAGACAGAAGCTGGGCCAGAAGGCGAAGCAGGAGCCGAAGTTTCGGTTTTACGCTTTGTATGACCGGATCTATCGGCGGGACACGCTGGAGGCGGCCTGGCACGCGGTGCGACAGCAATGGGGGTGCGCCGGGTGTGGATGGCCAGACGATCGACGAGATCGAGGCCACGGGCGAGGGCTTGGTGCGGTTTCTGGAGGAGATTCAGCAATCGCTGCGGAACCAAGACCTATCGGCCTTCGGCGGTACGACGTGTTTGGATTCCCAAAGCCAACGGGAAGCTCAGGCCACTGGGCATACCGACGGTGCGGGACCGGGTGGTGCAGATGGCGACCCTGTTGATCCTGGAGCCGATCTTTGAGGCGGACTTTCAGGATTGCTCGTATGGGTTCCGTCCGGGCCGCTCGGCGCACGATGCCTTGGAAGAGATCCGCGGACACCTGCGGGCAGGGCATCAAGCGGTCTACGACGCGGACCTGAAGGGCTACTTTGACTCGATTCCGCAGGAGCGGCTGATGGCCTGCCTGCGCCTGCGGATTGCCGACCGACAGGTGTTGAAACTGATTCGGCTCTGGCTGGAGACGCCGGTGGTGGAACCGCCAGAGACGAAGGGCGGAGCGCCGAAGGTCAGCCGGTCGCAGAAAGGGACGCCGCAAGGCGGAGTGATCTCGCCGCTGCTGGCCAACCTCTACCTGCACTGGTTTGACACGGTGTTTCACCGCTCCGGGGGGCCGGCTCACTGGGCCAAGGCGAAGCTGGTGCGCTATGCCGACGACTTTGTGGTGCTGGTGCGGCAGCCGAGCCAGAAGCTGGTGGACTGGATCGAGGCGAAGTTGGAAACCTGGATGGGATTGGAGATCAATCGGGAGAAGACGCGCGTGGTGGAGTTGAAGCAGAAGGGAGCGAGCCTGGACTTTTTGGGATTCACGTTTCGGTGGGACCGGAGCCGATTGGGACCGGGACACTACTGGAACGTGACTCCCTCGGCGAAGAGCCTCCAGCGCGAGCGGGTCAAGCTGAAGGAGATGACCAGCGGACGCCACAGCTACTGGCCGATTCCGATGCTGATTGGGGAGTTGAACCAGCATCTGAGAGGTTGGGCGAACTACTTTCGCTTTGGCTACCCTAGCGAAGCTTTTGCCAGGATCAACCAATACGTACAAGTCCGTCTCTGGCAGCACTTGAAGAGACGCAGCCAGCGACCGTATCGAAGGCCGCCGGGGATCAGCGCCTACCAGCACTATCAACAGCTGGGGTGGCGTCCCTTGCGGGCGACGGTCGCGCAACTGCCTGCGAAGCCCAAGGCGACAGTCTCGGCGAAAGCCGGATGCGGGAAATCCGCACGTCCGGTTTGACGAGGGAGGAGGCACCCGTAGTGCACGGCATGCGACTCGTGAGACACATCCGGGGAAACCCTGATACAGAGTATGTCGAAGCCTAACCACTACGCGTCCTCCTCTACTCTACGAAGAACAAAGTCCCTATGCCAAACCTACTGCGGTGATGATCACGTCGATGATTTTGATCCCGATGAACGGAATGATCACACCTCCGACGCCATAGATGAAGATATTGCGCCTCAGAACGGCAGCCGCTCCCAGGGGGCGGTACTTGATCCCGCGTAGCGCCAGCGGAACCAGCGCGATGATGATCAAGGCGTTGAAGATCACGGCCGACAGAATCGCGGATTCCGGAGTTTGTCAGCGCATGATATTCAGGGCGCGAAGAGGTCCCTCTTTGAAGCCAGTCAAAGCGTACAGGCCGCGAACATGGCCGGAATGATGGCGAAATACTTCGCCACGTCATTGGCAATGGAAAAGGTCGTCAGCGCTCCTCGCGTCATGAGGAGCTGTTTTCCGATTTCAACGATTTCGATCAACTTGGTCGGATTGGAGTCCAGATCGACCATGTTTCCGGCTTCCTTGGCTGCCATCGTTCCGGTATTCATGGCCACGCCGACGTCTGACTGAGCCAGAGCGCGGTGCATCATTGGTTCCGTCCCCAGTCATGGCGACCAGCTTGCCCTTCGGCCTGCTCGCGACGGATCAACGCCATCTTGTCTTCCGGTTTGGCTTCAGCCAGAAAGTCATCCACTCCGGCTTCTGCTGCAATGGCTGCTGCCGTGAGCGGGTTGTCTCCGGTAATCATCACCGTCTTGATACCCATGTTTCGCAATTGCACAAACCGTTCACGCATCCCGCCCTTAACAATGTCTTTGAGGTGGATCACTCCCAGCGCATTTCTCCCATCCGCCACGACGAGGGGGGTTCCTCCGTGACTGGAGACTCGCTCCAACGGCGGCTTTGAGCTCCGCCGGTATCGCTCCTCCCTTGGAATTCACAAACTCAACAACCGCGTCGTGAGCCCCCTTGCGAACCGAGCGACCATTGAGATCGACGCCCGACATGCGGGTCTGGGCAGAAAAGGGAATGAAGTGAGCCTCGTGTTCGAGCCAACCTCCCGGCCTCTCAATCCATATTTGGTCTTGGCCAGCACGACGATGGAACGGCCTTCGGGAGTTTCATCGGACAGGCTGGACAATTGGGCAGCGTCGGCCAAATCACTCTCCTTGATCCCGGGCAGAGGAATGAACTCCACGGCCTGACGGTTACCCAAGAGTAATGGTTCCCGTTTTGTCCAGAAGCAGGGTATTGACATCGCCCGCTGCCTCGACGGCGCGCCCAGACATGGCCAGTACGTTGTGCTGGATGACCCGATCCATTCCCGCAATGCCGATGGCCGACAAGAGTCCACCGATCGTGGTGGGAATCAGGCAAACCAGCAGGGCGACAAGAACGGTAATTGACGGCGGTGCGCCGCAGCGAAAACACCGGCTGCTTTAGCAGCTCCCACGCTATAGATGGCGTACGGCAGCAGACTCACCACGGCAAACACGAATACGATCGTCAAGCCCGGCCAGCAAGATATTCAGGGCGATTTCATTCGGCGTTTTCTGTCGTTCAGCACCTTCCACCAAGAGCGATCATGCGGTCCAGGAAAGTTTCACCGGGATCGGAAGTGATGCGGACTTTGATCCAGTCTGACATAACCTTGGTCCCTCCCGTGACAGCGGAGCGGTCGCCACCGGATTCGCGAATGACCGGCGCACTTTCACCTGTAATGGCGGACTCATCGACAGAAGCAACTCCTTCGACAACTTCGCCATCGCCGGGAAGGAATTCCCCTGCCTTGACCAGAACCAGGTCGCCTTTGCGCAGTTGGGAGCAGCAATGGTTCGTAGCGAAGGCTCTGGATTCCCGGACCCCTCGAATCTGAACGATCCGATTGCCATGGGTTTCTGTCTTGGTTTTCCGCAACGTGTCGGCCTGAGCCTTGCCACGTCCTTCAGCCATCGCCTCGGCAAAGTTGGCAAAGATGACGGTAAACCACAGCCAGAAAGCGACCTGGCTGTGAAGAGCAGATTCGCCGTGTGGCCCGTGGCGATATCCCGAACAATGAGTAGCGTCGTCAACATACTCCCAATCTCAACCACAAACATCACTGGGTTGCGAGCCACCCACCGCGGGTTCTAATTTCTTAAAAGAATCCTTAATCGCCCGCTTCACAATGGGTGGGTCAAACAACGGTCTCTTCTGTGCTTTCTCTGCCATATGTCTCCTCATTATCGATTACCAGAGTAACTCCCTGGCTAAGGGGACTAAATCAACTTGGCTTCTTTTCGCAAGCCGAGTCCCTGCAAGGGACAAATCTCAATAAAACTCAAAAAGTCGTACCCTGCCTTCATCAGAAAATGCTCCACAATCGGTCCAAGGGAAAGCACAGGGAAAAACGTCAATGCGCCCACGATCAAGATCACGCTACGAGCAAGCCGACGAACAGAGGCGTATGAACCGGGAAGGTGCCTGCCGAGGAGGCGCTGCTTTTTTGCGGCCAGGCTGCCGGCGATGCCCATCATCGGGATGATCATGAAGAATCGCCCAAACAACATCGCCAATCCCAAGGTAGTGTTGTACCAGAGAGTATTGACCGTGATTCCAGCAAAGGCCGAACCATTGTTGCCAGTCGCCGACGTGAAGGCGTAGACAATCTCGGAAAGTCCGTGGGGCCCAGTGTTGTTGACTTTGACGTTCCATAGTCGACGACACTCGACCAAGCGCTGAAACCGAGAATGCAAAGCGCGAAGATGAGGACGTAAAGCATGGCCAATTTGACATCTTTGGCCTCAATCTTTTTGCCGAGATACTCGGGCGTCCGTCCCACCATGAGCCCAGCGATAAAGACCGTCAGAACTACCATCACCAGCATGCCGTACATGCCGGCGCCTACCCCTCCAAAAATAATTTCACCCAGCATGATATTGAGCAGGGGGACCATCCCGCCGAGAGGTGTAAAGGAATCATGCAGGAATTGACGGCTCCACAAGATGCGTCGGTCGTGGCGGTGGCAAACAAGGCCGAATTCATAATTCCAAAGCGGACCTCTTTGCCCTCCATATTTCCTCCTGATTGCTCTTTTCCGGGAGATTCATTCGCGGTTTGGCAATCCCGATGTTGATTGAAAATCGGATTACCTTGAGCTTCGAAGTAATAGGTCACAAAGAAGCCAGCCAGAAAAAGGAATGCCATCGCGGCAAACACTGCCCAGCCATGTTTTTGGTTGCCCGTCATTCGCCCCAATGTGTAGGTCAGCCCCGCTGATATGGCAAAAATGCTAAACATCTCGAGGAAATTAGAAAGAGGTGTCGGATTTTCATAAGGATGGGATGAGTTGGCGTTAAAGAAACCGCCACCATTCGTGCCTAGTTCTTTAATGATTTCCTGTGAAGCAACGGGTCCCTGGGCTATCGTCTGCGTCTGTGACGGTCTCAGTCGTCTTTGTGCCTTTCTCGTCCGTCTTCTCGACTTTTTGTGGTTCAACCAACGTGGCCTGAGTGTAAGGACTGAAGTTTTGAACGACTCCTTGTGAGACCAAAACCAGCGCCCCAATAACGCAGATGGGAAGCAAGAGATAGAGCGTCGTGCGCGTCAAGTCAACCCAGAAATTTCCGACTGTGTTGGCTGTCCGACGTGCGATCCCGCGAATGAAAGCCACCGCCAGCACAATGCCGGTAGCCGCTGATGTGAAATTATGAAAAGCAAGCCCGGCCATTTGGGTGAAGTAACTCATCGTGGATTCGCCCGAGTAGGCTTGCCAGTTTGTGTTCGTGGTGAAACTAACCGCCGTGTTGAAGGCCAAGTCGGGCGCCACGCCCGTAAATCCTTGAGGGTTGTGCGGCAAATAGTATTGCAAGCCGCTCGAAGCCATAGAGGAGAAGCAAGCCGCCACAGTTAAATATGAGCATGGCGGCCGTGTAGGCAGTCCAGTGCTGTTCCTCATGTTCGTCTAACCCGGCAGATGCGGTAGATCAACCGCTCCAGCGGGCCAAAGAGTCTTCCTGCGAGCGTTGGCTCCCCGGAAAAAATCTTAGCCATGAAGAGACCCAGTGGTTTGGTCACGGCCAGAACCGCCAGGAAATAGATTGCAAGTTGCAAGAACCCATTGACTGTCATTCTACTCCTCCACAGGATGCAATCATTTGAGCTCTAAACCATAGTGCAGACTCTCCGCTTTCTGGGAGATGCCCCATACTCGGACTGAAACGTCCCATGCCCTAGAACTTCTCTGGCTTCAGCAGGGCGTAAGTCAAATACACTAACAAGGCGACACTAATAAGACCACTGATCAGGTATTCCAGGTTCATTCATTACCTCCTTCTACACGCGCTCGCAAAAGTGCACGTAATAGAGTGATAACACGAAGAAAATGACTGCAATGGCTAGAAACAAGATGTCGAGCATGAGGCCAGCCTCCTTTGGGCGCAAGCGGCGTCAACGGTTTCTGTAGGTCTGTCTCCAAACAATGAATCTTGCAAGGCAGAGTGAAACAAATCCCTCGAAATCTCTCGATAAAAGCAGGATGTTTCGACTCATTTGACTGACCATTTTCTCCACTCGAGCCGGGAAGAAAACGAATAATGTGGCTGGGGCCAGCCGAGTGACCTGCGATACATGTCTAATCACGCTTTCACATGTCATGAGCATCTGCTACCTCCGCTTTCTGTTCTGTCTTTGTGTGCTGGTTATAAGTGCTCTCTAAGGGAGTTCCAGCAGTCATCGAGCACTGTAGTCCCCTGGACATTAGGAAGTCATAAATGCTTCCTTAAAAGATCATTAAGATTGCATCAAAAGATTGTTAGAATTCAGGCGGGAGTCGGTTTGGCTTCGTGAAGCCTGACCATAAGTTTCAGGAGAGGCAAGATTTGGCGGGTCAAAGCATCGATACGGTTGAGCGTCGTGGAATTTTTCACCTTTATGGAATTTGTCGGCGAATAGCGAGATTGCCCGGTCCTAAAGAGTGCCGCTCGGTTCTATCCAGCGCTGGTCGATTCAATTCTTGCTGCTACCCATGTGAATTGGCTGTTTCGATCGTTCATGGATATCATCTCGGATTCGTTGAAGGACATTGCTTCTTCCGTCTCCATGAAGGGCTTCATCAAAGCTGGCCAGAGCAATGGAGACCACGTCTCGATGATGTAGCTCTTTCATGTTCGGAAGCTTTGCAATTTCCAGCCACAATTTGTGAATACGGTCGATATCTTCGAAAGAAAGCTGCGGAGGATGAGCTCCCAGATAGAAATCATGGATTGAGCCGTCTAAGTCGATGACCCGAAACAGGATCTGCTGCTTGGGCTTGTTGGGAAGATTTTCCCAGGCATCTCCCATGCGTTTGGCTTGCTCTTCTGGGCTCATTACGGAGGATCGCCCTGCAATAATTTCTGCTGATTCGAGTTGAGCTGCTGTTTGTACAATCGCCTGAAAAATGTCTGACGAAGGCACGACCAGCAAATCGACATGCTTGCCTGCTTTCTCTGCCAGCGCAACGACGCGGCTAAACAGAAGTTGTTCATATGCTGTAAAGACATGGAGCTCTTCCAGGTCTTTATAACCCGTGTCAGGCCCGCGCATCAAATGCACCGTCATGACCACCAAGTTTCTCCCCGGATGCATCAACTCCAGGGCTTTACGGACATGTTCTAGAGTGTTGTAGTCGCGAACAAGACACAGCGTGTTTCCCGGTAAGACAGAAACGGATTCATAGGAAACACTCTCCTGGAGTTGAAGCCTGAATTGATCGACCTCTACATGGGCTTTGGAACCGCGACGGCGTTCGTTTACCTGCTCGGAGACCAGGAAAATCACAAAGAATACTAGCGTGAAAGCAATGCCGCTGATGGTGGCAACTTGCTTGGTGATCAGATTGACTCCAGCCACACTGAAGAGAAGTGTGGCAATGACGCCCAAGCCGATTGGGATCTCATGCCGATCTAAAGTGATGTTGAGCGGAACCTTCCATTCCCGAGGGGACTTATCCTTAAAACGCAATACGAGAACGGCCAGCCCCTTAAATGCGAAAGACCAGATCACACCAAACGCATACGCCTCACCCAAGATATAGACATTTCCCCGGGACCCAATAATCGTCGCTAGCTGCAGGATAACGATCAGGTCAATCATCCGATAGGTAGTTCCATATCGTTTATGGGGCTTCCGAAGCCAGTCAGGCAGTACTCCGTCTTCACTGACTCGATTCAAGACCCCATTCGAGCCTATGATAGCCGTATTGACTGCTCCGGCAAGCATCAGAAAGCCAACAATGACAATGAAGCCTTGAAAAAAGAAGGCGCAGGGACAAAGGCCCCACCAGATGCATGGCAATCCCGCTAATCAAATTATCGAAGTAATGAGGCCTGACGTTGTCCGGGACCAGAGCATAAGCTAAGAAAGAGACCAGCGAAGTGAATAGGAGTGAATAGGCAAAGATGACGAGTCCGGCTCGCATGAGATTCTTGTGTTTCGGGTGCTCGAGTTCACGATTGACTTGGGCGAGAGACTCTTCTCCGGACATCGCGAGGAAAGAGTGTCCGAAAGCGATAAGTATTCCGATGAGCCCAATGAGAGCCCCGGCGTTCAGGCCATAGTGTTCCTCTTTCACGACCTCTCTTCTCCGAAATAGGAGGACGGGGCCGCTTCCTGATCCAACGGGTGCAAAGCATGGGGAGCAATATCGGG
>CAWEPG010000008.1:0-303539 GCA_963810905.1 uncultured Acidimicrobiia bacterium
GTTAGCCTTGATCGGGAGATGGCTCGGCGCACAAAACTGCGGCTTTGAGGCCCAAAAACCTGCCGAGGCATTTTCGATAAGGAGATAAGAAAGGAGGCCGCTAGTGCTTGCGGCGGACGCCTATGGGTTTTGAATGGTAACTAATTGGCAGTGTATCACTTGCAGCCATCGAACGAGATTGCGCAGCGAACAGCAAATGGAGGCAAACATCAAGGTAATAATAGCTGTAGTTCCCAGTCCAAACAAGCTAATTCCGGCGCAGACGTGCCCCCTTTCCACACGCATAGCGTCCGCCGCGCCAGCGGCTACGTTCTAGTCGCATAACCGGAAACTGAGAATAACTTGCCATTCGAACACGAGTCAGTTTCCGAGTGGGTGACCATCCAGGAGTGATCGCATGGTAGCTCGAATCGAATTCCGAGCGTGGCCAATGTTACAGGTGGTCCGTTATACGGCAAAGTGAGTAAACGCGTTTCCATGAGACTATAGCAGCACGTGAATGGGGCATTGCATTAGCGGATACGCCATCTTCACCGGTTCCGCATGCGGCAGCAGATGATCGTAGGTCCATCCCTCCTTCAAGGATTTCTCCTTTTCTGTTCAAATTCTCCTTGATTGATTTTCGCCATGAATTACACTACACAAGTTTCCCGATCTTCTTTGTTCCATTCTCCGTACCCTCGGCGTCGCCGAGTTCTGTGTGCATTGAAGCCCCGTGAGCTTAACCGTGAATTCCACCCAACCAACTCTTGGCTCGTCTCAAGAGCTTCCTCGTGCGTTGGGTCTGTGGGATGCATGCCTACTGGTCATTGGCTCCATTATCGGTTCAGGTATTTTTCTCACTCCCAGCAATATTGCGCGCACGGTTCATCGTGTTGATTGGTTGCTTTTAGTCTGGGTAGCCGGGGGGATTTTGAGCTTCTGTGGGGCCTTGACCTACGCCGAACTGGGAGCTGCCCTCCCCAGAGCCGGAGGGATTTATGTCTACTTGCGAGAGGCATACGGTCCACTCCCTGCATTCCTCTACGGGTGGTGTGCTTTTTTTGTAACACAATCAGGATCGATAGCTACCTTGGCCGCTGCTTTTTCGATTTATCTAGGCTATTTGATTCCCATTTCTCATTTGAAAGCAAAGGTTTTTTCGGCAATCCTTATTGCTGTACTCACATTCCTGAATTGTCTAGGAGTCCGGCTAGGTGCCTGGGTCCAAAATATCCTGACTCTCATTAAGATCGGCTCCCTTCTCGGGATCTCCCTGGTTCTTTTCTATTCCGCGCGCGGCAGCCTTCACCATTTCCATCCCGATCAAAATCACGCTGCACCATTCTCTTTGAGCGCCTTTGGCATTGCGATGATTGCAGTTCTCTGGGCTTACGAAGGTTGGCATCTATTGACTTACACGGCGGGGGAAGTGAAGAATCCTCAAAAAAACATTACCCGGGGATTGATATTCGGAACATCCGCAGTGATTATTCTTTATCTGACCGTCAACCTTGCCTATCTTTACGTCCTTCCCTTCGACCGCATCGCCGGTTCATCACGAGTGGCCTCCGACTCCATGGAGGCTGCCATAGGTCCCTGGGGCGGTACCCTGATTGCACTGGCCATTTTGATTTCAGTCTGCGGCGCCTTGAACAGCAACGTATTGGCAGGCCCGCGAGTCTACTTCGCCATGGCCCGCCAGAAGCTTTTTTTCACTCAATTGGCCCGCGTTCACCCTCGCTTTCAGGTGCCTGTCGTCTCGATCTTGACTCAAGGGGCATGGGCCATCTTTCTGACCCTGGTGGGCAGTTTCGACAGGCTGTTTAGCTATGTGATTTTTGTGGCCTGGGGTTTTTATGCGCTTGGCGGCGCCGCGGTTCTGGTATTGCGCTGGAAAAGACCTGAATTGCACCGGCCGTATAAGACCTGGGGGTACCCGTTTGTGCCCGTGCTCTTCGTCCTAATAGCTTCCTCGATTGTGCTCAATGCGCTTCTTAATGATTTCAAGAATTCCTTCTGGGGCCTGTTGGTGGTCCTGACGGGCTTGCCTGCCTACGTCTATTGGAGCCGAAAAGTTAAGTCTTCTCAGGATTAGCGGATTAGCCGGCTCGCTTCCAGGGGAAATAGCGATACTCTTGTGGACTGTCGAGATTTGATGAAGATCATGAAGGAGGAAGACAGGATGCTGGCAACCAAACGGAATCGACTCTCAATTCTTAGCTGTGATGAAGAGCGATTCGAAGCCGCGCTTGATGAGTACAGGAAACAGTTTGAATCGATGCACTTTGTGCTCACCCGCCTTTGCCCATAACTGGCGCCTTTAGCATCGTCGAAGCGCGACCTGCTTAACAGAGGGATCGCTATTTCTTTTAGGATGTTGGGGGCTCGCCCAACGTTCATTAACGCCAACCTGGATGGTTATCCTCAGCCAATTCGGAACAGATCCTTAGCGAACTCTCCAAGTCTTAACATGGGCCAATGTCGATCCTTTCGTTGACAGCAAATGATTTCTTCGCCATATTAGACGACCAACATTGCTATTATTTTGAGAAAAAAAGTTAAGCTCCTCGATCTATTTGATTATTGTTTATCGATTGAGTTCGAAATCAAGCCTTTATCCCCTCACGATTAGAAGCTCATGAAACTTACGCGTCGAGAACTTCTTGTCCTGCCTGCTATGCTCTGGGTGGTTCCGCTCAGAGCAAGCGGAATGCTTCCACGCAATGTCATTCTCTACGGCAAGGAAGCTGATTTGTCGTTGGCCATCCCACTCAGAGCCGGAGACGTAAATGCCCTTTTCGACCCGGAGATTGGCTTCCTTCGTTATGTGAAGTATGGCGACGCCGAAATCCTACGTGGACTTTATTGCGCCGTGCGGGACAAAGTTTGGGGCACGGTCGCCCCAAAGGTTTCAAATGTTATCGTCCAATCAACAGAAAGCTCCTTCCTTGTCACCTTCGATGTTGACAACATCGATGGCAGTATCGACTTTGGCTGGCACGGGACGATTAGTGGCGGGGCGGATGGGACCATCCGCTTCGAGTTCAACGGCAAGGCTCGCCAATCATTCTTGAAGAACCGGCTGGGATTTGCTGTCCTCCACCCGATCCATGAATGTGCAGGGAAGAAAGCCATCGTGGAAAGATCCGGCGGACAGAAAGAAGAGGGTGCTTTCCCTGATACCATATCGCCCCATCAACCCTTCTTCGACCTGCGTGCCATCTCCTACGAAGTGGCGCCTGGTGTGATGGCGGAAGTTCGCTTCGAAGGCGACGTGTTCGAAATGGAGGATCACCGCAATTGGACTGACTTTAACTATAAGACCTACTGCACACCCTTAGCCATACCCTATCCTGTCGAAATTTCCAAGGGAACGGAAATCCGGCAGACTGTCACCATTCGCTTGCAGGGTGCAAAGCCTTTGCGTGTACCCAAACGCGTTGAAGTTCAGATCGCGGCCGCCAAGGCGCCAGCGGTAAAGCTGCCCCAAATTGGTACGGGACTCGCCACGGATCAACCCTCGCTCGCGGGACAGCAGCTCGCGCGGCTTCGCGCCGCTGGTCTCCGGCACGTCCGTGTCGACCTTGAACTGGACACGGACTCCTGGAAATCTGCCTGGGAGCGCGCTGTTGCAACGGGTTTTCCGTTGGAGGCAGCCGTTTTTCTTTCGAACAATGCGGAAAATGAACTGAAGCAACTTGCGGCGAAACGAGGACGCGTCGCGCGCTGGCTGATTTTTCATAAGGAAGAAAAGTCCACTACAGAGAAATGGGTAGTACTTGCGCGTCGTTATTTGAAAGGGGCTCCCATTGGGGCCGGAACCAACATGTTTTTTACTGAGCTTAATCGCGAGCGCCCTCCCCTCAATGCCATCGATTTCGCCTGCTACCCCATCACACCGCAAGCTCACGCATTCGATAACATGAGCATCGTCGAGAATCTTGAAGGCCAAGCTCAAACGGTGCAGAGCGGCCACAGGTTCCTCGGAGACAAGCCCATTTCGGTCACGCCGGTTACCCTCAAGCTGCGTTTCAATCCACAAGCTAAAGGAATTCCGGATACGGTGATCAAAGGCCGCCTTCCATCACGCATCGACTCGCGTCAGATGTCGCTACTCGGAGCATCGTGGACTCTCGGCAGCTTGAAATACCTCGGGGAGAACAACGTGGCCAGCATTACCTATTATGAAACACACGGGTGGGCTGGCCTCATGGAGTGTGAGGCGGGCTCGCCGATGCCCTCGCTTTTTCCTTCCATTCCGGGTGCCGTTTTCCCACTCTACCATGTTCTGGCTGACGTCAATGAATTTGGGGGCGGGGAAGTAATTCCCTTGTCCTCGAGCGTACCGCTTCGCGCCTGCGCCCTTGCTCTTCGGCAGGGTCCGCGGAAACGTGTCATGATTGCCAACCTGACACCCGAACTGCAGGAGGTGCTCCTCGACGCGACGCTGCTTGGCCCAAGGCCTCGAGCAAAGTATCTCGACGAACACTCTTTTGAGGTGGCAGTCAAGAGCCCGGAATCATTCCGGCGCGAAATAGGATCCATATTGGAACCGGTAGCTGGCACTTTACGGATTGCGCTACTACCTTATTCCGTTGTCCGACTTAGCTCCTGACCATTCCGATAACGGCCCATCGAGACCGTACCTGCCGTTCTAAGTAAGGGAGGCAACGGTTTGCGCAGGATGGGAACCTGAAAATCGAGTACGGCTCTCTCTTGGAGCAGACTACCCATAATGTTGGATAAGCCCAAAATATCCTGCGTGCAGGGTGGCTGTGAATGGTTAGCCTTGGGAAATCCGGTTTAATTGCAATCTCCGAACTCAACCAAGCATTAGTATGAAAGATTATTTACAATAAATTATTGAAAATATGGAGCCGACGACCGGACTTGAACCGGTGCCATCAAAATTGTTAAAAATGGGTTCAAAATGGCGGTGCGACGGCACCCAGACGGCACTAAAAAGTGACTTTTTGAGAGTCGAAGGTAGTTAAAGGGATGGTTTAGATTTTCAATTTTGCCGACTTGGCCTCTGCAGGGCGATAAGTAAGGTTTCACTCCAACCTTGTTGGTCGGCATCCTAACCATGGAGTGATCGTGGGGTGCGATCATGCCTTACAAGAGAAAACCACTTTCCACCGTAAGAGTTGGGAGTCCAGTTGATAGCGACCGTAAAATTAGTCCCGAGAATCTGAAGAAACTGTCAAAAATCTGCAATGAGCCTGAGTTTCTGGAGGAAATCAGACAGCTTTCCAGGGATCACATGGCCATGCTGACCCTCCCCAAGAAGACTGGGGATTACAAAGGTTTCCTTGATGAATTGACAGGGGCCACCGAGCATCTTCTCCGGCTACTTGAAGAGGGAATGAACGAGGATGCCCGCGCTGCTTCCGCGGCCATTTGCTTATTGGGTGATCCAGCCGGTGAACTCGTTTTAGAAATGCGAGAGTCAGCCAGGACGCTGATTGAATTAATCCGCAAGACTAAAGAAGCGGACACTCTTCAAATTTTGGAAAAACTAAAGAACCTTTACATGCATCGCCGGATCCTTTGTCAACGATTGGAACGTATTTTTAAACGGTATAAGATCAAACGAACGCTTTACCCGGGAGGTCCACTCTGCACCTGTCTCTCCATCGTTCTCTCCGAGTGTAATGATTCAGTAGGGCATCCGCGGGAACTTATCAGGACCGCAAGAAAGCCAATCCTTTAAGCTCTTTATTAGTGTAAAGCCCCCGCCTTTTTCGGTCACAACTTTACCCTAATATTCTCTCACTCCTTCCTTAAGAATCTTGGATCATGAGCAAGATTTTTTCGAATAGAAGGAGCAAAAGAATGTTTGAAAGCCCGAAAACCAAACTTCGTGCCGAGAGGTTGCGCTGAGGCTGGTCTCAGCAATAGCTCGGCGTGATCGCTGAAGTTGGAGCGTCGATGTGTCTAGAATTGGGACCAGGCGCATCGTGCCGTAGCCGGACCAAGCTCGGAAAATAGCCCGAGTTCTTGGAATGCAGCCCCAGGAGCTTCAGCAAGACGCCAATTTAGAGGATGTGGAGTGACTCGTTTGAAAAATAGCATTCCAGATCAACCGGGTTATCTCCGAGAGAGGGAGTCGGCTCTTTATGTGGGAGGGCCGACGGTTTACTGCGGGCTGGATAGTCAGTTGAGCAAGCTGGGAAGTTTATTCTCGCAGTCTGCCAAGCAGCTCATGATGAAGATTGTCGGGTTCGGGCGGTAAAGGCACGACGCACGGCGGAAAAGCTGAATGGTGACACTAATGTAACAGGATGGCGGCGGCTGGCTGATTTGCTTGATAAAGACGTTGTGACAAAGGTCGGTGGGTGGCTTGGGCTAAAGCAGGGATTGCCGGAAGAGATCAGCGCGGCATCATTCCATTTGACGGCCTTGGGAAACAGACCGATTAGTATCTCAGCATGGCCAAGACACACGATTTTGCCATTCAACTAAGGAATGGTATCTCTGGACAGGGGCACACCATAGAAAAGATGCAACGGCTGAAGTCTATCCTTTGGCGCGGGAAACGGTCAGCCCAATTTACGCGGAAGCTAAAGGCGCCCAACAAAAGGAAGATCGAAAAGCCATCGCCAATCACGCGAGAACGTCGGACTCGGAAAGTCGCCTTAGAGCTATGGTGTCTCTGGCAGAAAGCGAACCAAGGATTCCGGTGTCGGCTTCTGATTTAGACAGGAACGAAATGTTACTGAACGGTCTAAACGGAACGATTGACTTGACCACGGGTGGATTAAGACCCCATGACAGGCGCGATATGATAACTCGGGTGATTTCGATTGAGTGCGACCCAACGGCAGTTTGCCCGACGTTTGAGAAAGTTTTCAAAAAGATTCTAAGGAAAAAAAAGCTAATAAAATTTCTACAGCGTGCCTTTGATTACTCATTATCTGAAAGCGATATTGTGAGCCTAACGGAGACAGAAATGTATTATCCTAGACCAAAAACATGGAGCCATTTACCTGGAGGGATCGGAACATTTTTGGAGGTTCATGAAACATGGATGTTCCTTCTAAAATTTGGCTACTTGGACATATCAGGAAAGTTTTTCCCGATTGGGCTATCAGAAAACAGGCTAGGGTTATATATGCCTCTTTCAATGGTGACCTCGAAAAGGCCACAGACTGGGGGCACTGCAAAGAGATTGAAGCCGAGCGAGGTTTCGCAACAAGAGAATATTGGGACGCACTTTCAGAATTGCGCAGTCGAAGGCTTATTGAACTCGCTGATAGAATCAATGTTAAAACGGCGGGCGTGACCTGGGTCACCGGCAGGTATGGCAACAGATTCTTGGATGAAGCTTCTGAAATAAAGCTATATTGGGCAATCCAAAGGAAGAAGCGTGCCTTGCGGAAGTATCGCAACAAGATCATTCGCTTTATCATTAGAAGCGGTTAGTGATAATTGGGTTGGTATACCCGTGGCACACTAGGGGCTGACGTTGAGATTTCGGCCGGTGGATAGTTGGACAGGAAATGAAAAATAGACGCCGAGCAACGTAGAATTGAAAAGGTGGTGACCTATTGTGCAATGGTTAACTATCGGTGGATGGGTTCTTGCAGGCATTATAATTCTTTATCTACTTGATCGACTCGCAACATGGATGGAATCTAAGGGTTGGCTTTATTGGAGAAAGAGTGGAGGCGCATCCTCACGACTCGGTAATGCTTTCTTAGAGACGCAAGCAATGTTTGAACCTGGCAAAAAATACGTAATTGAAGCCAAACAGGAAGTGAAGCGTAAGAAGGCAAATTCGGGTGATCCGCCATCACCAGAAAAAGACTCCCATCCTCATGATGTTCATTCTGATTAGCGGAGAGAAAACCATAGCTATTTGCGTTCCAACGAAGGGGTCCATCCGATTGCCCCCTTGGCTCGCAACGGCAGACTCGTCAGACGGCTCTTGTTCCAACCCGAAAATAGAGGTGATGGTGAAGACCACCGTTTGATTCCTAACTCACTGCAAAAGCATTTTTTCCCATCACCGTCCGACATGAAACAGGTCTACATGCTCACCTATCCGACTGGAATGATTTACATTGGGAAGAAGCGCGTCGTCAGCTTTCGATACTTCGGCAACCCTGACATGAAGGTGATCAATGAGGACTTCAAGAACTTGCCCATTGAAGTTCAAAGGGACTATAGCGTCAGAAAGACTATTCTTTGGGAGTCTGAGACCGCGACGGAGGAAGTACTTGCGATGAAGGAGGTCGAGTATATTCGGAAGCATTGGCAGCGCTCGAATGGGGAGACGTGGATTTTAATTGTCGATTCTTGACAGTGAGGCGGAGTTTTTCAAAGGGCCGTTTACGTGAGAGAACGAAAACGAGAAGGCGGCGCAAGGTGGATATTTCCGACGAATTGCTCATGGTTCTCTCTGACCTTCGGCGAAGGCGAAAAGAAGAAAGCCTAGCCAATGGGGGACAGTGGGTGGAGTGGGTGTTTGCCAATCAGGAAGGGAATCGGGTTGACACGGATAACATCAGGAAGTGAGTTTTTGGCAAGGCGCTCGTGAAAGCAGGGCTGCGCCGATTGCGTTTGCATGAGTTGAGACATACTTTTGCTTCCCTGCTGATCCAGAATGGCGAGTCGCTGGCTTATGATCGGGACCAATTAGGGCATACGAACATCAAGACAACGGTGGATATCTACGGTCACCTGGTGCCAGGCGCGAATCGGCAAGCGGTCAATCAATTGTCGTCATTGGGTCTAGTTTTGGGGGTCAAATCCGCAACTGGGCCGCAACTAAACCAAAAAGTGAGTTAAATAAGGACTTTAGAAATAAGCTGTAAGTGATTGATAATATGGAGCCGACGACCGGACTTTAACCGATGACCTGCCGATTACGAATTTCCAGTAACTTATTGATTATATTTAGTTTAAGCAACTTATAATATGCAGAATAGCGCAAAACCCCGCAATAAAATTGCAATCTTGCACCCCTGGCGCACCCAAATTCAGACAAGAAGAGAGTAAGGTTTTGACTCGCAAGAAGCCCATAAGAAGGGCCTCAACCAGGTCATTTCCTTTTTCGTCCTTGCATCAACTCGCAGGAAATTGCCTCGTTTCACAAAACGAATTGCCACCAGAACTGCCACTAGAATTCCGGCGGAAGTCCAGGACAAGCGAGTGTGAGACGAAAAACGGAATCAGGAACAAAAGAAGGGGTGGTGGCCCCAAACGTTTATGCGAAAAGGCGTACGGCAGCAGATAGGTACTTAATGTAACTCTCTCCTCAATTTCTGACTATTCTTCTGACAGATCAGCTATCCAGACCAATTGTCTTGACACGAGCCAGAATGCCGCGCACACTCTCCTTGCGAATTGATCCCAAAACAGAACACACACGGTTTCGCTAAAGAGCCTAGTTAAAAAGCTCCCTGAAACGTTACCCCCGACTATTCTAGCCTGTATAGATAATTCCAAACAAACTCCTGCAAAGATAAGAAGTCTTGGATCGAGTAGAGACGGAAGAGTCGAAGTAGGCGCTTAGACGACAAGCTTTTCCAAGCACAAAACTAAGGAAGGCATCGTGGATTATGTTGCTGGTAGTGTAGCCTGCTGCTACCCTATCGGCAAACAGTCAACGGCCACTCACACCGATGAACATATTGCCTCCGGGGTCGTCATAACTCTATCTCCGCTCGATCACTTTGCGGACCAACGGGGGGGACACCCCGGGTTGACCAGCGGATTGTTTCGACGCGTTCAGCCAAACCAGCTACAGTAGGCTTTTCAAACAGATCACGCACAGGCAAATCCACCTCGAAGGCATTACGTATCCGGGATATAACCTGCATCGCAAGCAGAGAGTGCCCCCCTAACTCGAAGAAGTTGTCCTGGATGCCGACCTGTTCCAGTTTGAGAACTTGAGCCCAGACCCCTGCTACCAACTCCTCAACTTGAGTGCGAGGGGCGATGAATGAGCTTTCCAGTTTGGTCCTGCTTTGGTCAGGGACCGGCAGAGCTCGCCGGTCCACCTTGCCGTTGGGAGTGAGAGGCAGGACCTTCAGCGTCACAAAGATTGAAGGCACCATGTAGTCAGGCAGTTTCTGCTGAAGGAAGACTCTCAGTTCGCTCGTCGTGGGGGCCGGCTCCTGGGAGGGAACAACATAGCCCACCAGCCGCTTCTCACCCGACACATCCTCCCGTGCCACAACTACGGCCTCCCGCACAGCGGGCTGCTGAGAGAGCACAGCCTCAATCTCTCCCAGCTCAATCCGGAAGCCGCGGATCTTCACCTGATGATCAACGCGACCCAGAAACTCGATGTTGCCGTCCGTAAGATACCGGGCTATATCCCCTGTCTTATACAGGCGTTCGCCCAGCTCATCGCTGAATGTATTGGGAATGAATTTCTGTTCGGTCAGCTCAGGACGGTTGACGTAACCCCGCGCCACGCCGTCGCCACCAATATGCAGCTCACCACGCACACCAACGGGCACGAGCTGACGGTAACGGTCCAATATGTATATCTGAGTGTTGGCAATAGGGCGACCAATCAATATCGGTTCGTTCAGCTTTGTCACTTGATGGACGCTAGACCAAATAGTGGTCTCTGTGGGACCGTACAAATTCCAGAGGCTACCTCCTTTTACCAGCAGTTGGCTGGCAAGATCCTGCGGAAGCGCTTCACCCCCGCAGAGAATCCTTAGCCGCTTATCCCCCGTCCAACCGGAATCCACAAGCATTCGCCAGGTAGCCGGTGTTGCCTGCATGAGAGTGGCTTCGGATTCTCTCAATTTTTTCATTAGCTGTTGGCCGTCGGTTGTTTCTTCCCGACTGGCCACGACAACTTGAGCACCAGAGCTCAACGGCAGGAACAACTCAAGGCCTGCGATATCAAATGATAGCGTTGTGACGGCTAACACAGTGTCTGCATCCGATACGTTGAGTCTTCGACGCATGGCATGCAGAAAATTTACTACCGCGTTGTGAGGGATCTGGACTCCCTTGGGCTGTCCCGTTGAACCAGAGGTGTAAATCACATAAGCCAGCTGGCCGGCTCCAATGACGCTCACCGGGTTATCCCTGCTCTTCAGAGTTATCTTGTCCCATTCCTTATCCAGGCAGATCACATCCGCATGCCCTATCGGGATTGCGTCTAAAACCCGCTGTTGCGTCAGTACTACTTGAATTTGTGCATCTTCTAGCATCCAGGCCAGTCTTTGCTGAGGATAAGCCGGATCTAATGGAACATAGACTCCTCCTGCTTTCAAGATCCCTAATAGCCCAACAACCATATCTACCGAGCGTTCCATGCAGATCCCAACCAAAGTCTCGGGCCCCACTCCCCGTCCTCGCAGGTAATAGGCGAGCTGATTTGCCCGGCCATTCAGTTCCTCGTAATTCAGACGATTTTTCTGATGGACTAAGGCCACTGCTTCGGGCGACCGTGTCACCTGCAGTTCGAACAGCTCGTGAATGCATTGCTGTCTCGGGTAGTCGGCCCAGGTGTCGTTCCACTCTATCAGAATCTGTTGGCGTTCACTTTCCGTGAGCAGGGGCAATATCGAGATTCGTTTGTCCGGGTTCTCCACTGCCTCTTCCAGCAAGCACTGGTAATGACCGATTATCCGTTCTGTCGTCTCGCGGTCAAACAAATCCGCGTTGTACTCCAGGAATCCCGTCAGGTTTTCCCCGTGGTCCGCAAGTGCGAGTGTCAGGTCAAACTTGGCCGTTCTCGTTTGCACTTCGAGCTGTTCCGTTTTTAGTCCGCTCAGTTCGAACTCTCGTCGAGGAGTGTTTTCCAGAATAAACATCACCTGAAACAACGGGTGTCGGCTCATATCGCGCTCGGGCTGTAACTCCTGTACCAGCTTTTCAAAAGACGAATCCTGGTGTTCGTATGCCGCTAATGCTGTCTCGCGCACTCGTTGTAGCAGCTCCCTAAAGCTTGGCTCCCCCTCGAGGTCCGTTCTCAAAACCAGCGTGTTCACGAAAAATCCGATTAAACCCTCCAATTCGCAGCGGGTCCGGCCGGCTATCGGCGTCCCCACGACCATGTCGGTTTGCCCGGTGTAGCGGTAGAGCAAGACCTTGAAGGCCGCAATCAAAATCATGAATAACGTTACGCCTTCTTGTCTGCTCAAGGTTCTCAGCTGAAGACTCAGCTCCGAAGAGAGACTGAATCGCACCTGCCCTCCGCTATAGGTCAAGGTTGCGGGACGCGGGCGATCGGCTGGCAATTCTAACACCGGCAACTCCCCAGCCAGTTGTCGCTTCCAGTAGGCGAGCTGAGCTTCCAGAACGTGCCCGGTTAGCCATTGCCGTTGCCACGATGCATAGTCAGCGTATTGAATAGGAAGCTCCGGTAACACCGGAATTTTTGATTCTCGGAGAGCCGCATAGCACTGGCTCAATTCTCGACACAGAATCCCACGGGACCAGGCATCGGAAGCGATGTGGTGGCTTACCAATAACAGGATCCATTGCCGTTCTTCCTCCCGAGCCAAAAACGCCCGCAGCATCAGGTCGCGGCTCAGATCAAATGCTCGAGTGGCTTCGTCTTCGAGCAGGTGATGCAACCGGGCCCGGCGTTTATCCTCTGCCATGTCTCGCAAGTCCGCCTCGCGCCATGGGACAGGGCTCGCTTCTCGAACGATTTGAATCGGGCGTCCCTCAAGCGACCGGTAATTAGTCCGCAGTATTTCGTGCCTCTCGACCACAAGGTCAAGAGCCTGCCTTAGCGCCTTTTCATCCAATTCTCCGCGCAGCCGAAAAGCCCAGGCGGTGTTATACCAACTCTTCCCCGGTTCAAGCTGATCCAAGAACCATAGACGTTCCTGCCCAAAGGAAAGCTCTGGTTCTAGACCGCGGGGGACGCGGCCGGACAGAGGACCGTGTGGATCTGAGCGCTTCTTAATGGCGGCTTCCAACTGTTGCGCTAGGGCAGCCACTGTGGGGAGAACAAACAAGAGCTGTGGGAGTAGATCAACTTGATAAGCTTCGCCGATGCGCGAAATGACCTGAGTAGCCTGCAAGGAATGACCCCCTAAGTCAAAGAAGTCGTCTTCCACGCTCAGCTCATCCACTCCAAGGACTTCGCGCCAGATTTCAGCCACGACCTTTTCCAGAGCCGTACGCGGTGCGATGAGACAATTGTCTGCCTCTCGTTGCGAAGGATCGGGATCCGGCAACCCCTTCCGATCTACTTTGCCGCTGGGAAGTAGCGGGAGCGACTCCAGATGAACAAAAGCCGAGGGGACCATATAGCCGGGGAGTCTTTGTCTCAACGATTTTCGCAACGCCTGAATTGTCGGAGGTGGCTCACCCCTCAGAACGATATAGGCCACGAGCCGCTTATCCCCCTGGCGATCCTCTTTTCCAACCACGACGGCTTCTTCAACCCCGGAGATACTCAGCAGTACGGCTTCTATCTCACCCGGCTCAACCCGGTATCCTCTAATTTTTATCTGCGTGTCCTTGCGACCAAGATGAAATACGCAGCCGTCGGACAGCATGTACCCCAAGTCCCCGGTGAGATAGATTCGCTCCTCTCCCCCATCTGGATCGGGGAGGAAGGTAGCCCTCGTGTGTTCCGGTTTTTGCCAGTAACCAGGCGAAAGATACCGGCTCTTCACGGCAATTTCGCCGATTCGCTCAAATCCGACGGTTTGGCGTTTTTCATCGAGTAAAAGGATTTTTGTATCCTCAGCCGCGTACCCAGCGGGAAGAAGATCGGTATGGCATTCGGTTTCTCTGTCAAAAAAACATTCGAGAACAACACCTGTCTCGCCGCTGCCCATTCCAACGTGCAAAATACAGTTGTCGTTGAAATGTTCCTTGAATCGTTGCAGATCCTTTTGAACCATCGTCTCACCCCCTAATCGGATGAGGCGCAACTTGGGGAATGTGTGGTCGCCCTTGAGAGAGTCAACAAAGTGACGGAAGACCGTTGGCACGGCATGAAACATAGTGATCTCCTCTTCCATGAGCCACTGGGCGAGATGGCCTACACCCAACTCCTTAAGGTTAAACGGCAATAGGGTTGCGCCGTTAAGCAAGGAACTAAACAAGTTTGTTGCCGATGGACCGACACTATATGAGAAGAGAAGTGCGATTCGATCACTAGGACAGATATGCCGCCCGTTGGTATGTCTCATCACCTTATGAAGCAAACTCTGATGGGTATGCGTGACCCCCTTTGGCGTCCCCGTTGACCCTGAGGTGTAAAGAACAAAGGCAAAATCATTACACGAGATTGGGACTTTGGGTAATCCACCCTTGTTATTTCCACCTGAATCAATTTCGTCCACGTTCAATATTTGGCAGCGATTTCCAGATAGGAGTTTGGCCAGAGACAGGTTCTTCCGGTTGGTAATGATCAGTTCTGTCCGGGAATCTTCCAAGATATAGCGATTTCTATCTTGGGGAATTGCAGGGTCCAGGGGAACATAGAACTTGCCCGCTTTTAGAACCCCAAAGATGGCTGCTGGCACGGCAAGATCATGTTCTAATAGGATGGCAACCGGTTCTGATACGATCCCTCTGTGATTCAAAATTGTCCGGGCTATTCGGCTGGAAATATGATCGAGATCACGATAGGTCAGTATGCACTCCGGCATTCTCAAGGCCACCCGGTCTGCATATTGCATTGCCCGACTCTCAAAGCAATCGGTTATTGTACGTTCCATCCACTCTTGTTGGAATCTGACGAAATCGTTGCTCGGGGAAGACGATCGAGCTGTTGCAGAACGTCGCAAGGGTGATTGAAAGGTGAGAAGCGAGTCTGTGGATTCCTTGATCACTTCCCTCACCAGACTGTCCATGTTTAGTCGTGACTCCTTTGTGCGGCGAGGGGGTCGGCATGAGACCCCGGTCGACCGTAATAAATTAACGTTTCATAACCAATCGTGACTTTCCCGTTAACCTGATATCTCCCAAAGAGTGAGTGGAGTGCTCCAAGCAACGGAGCATAGTTTGGGTCTCCTACCCTGGGAGAAACGGAAAAAGAGAGAGTTAACCCTTTCAAATTCTCAAAGTCGAAGACCCATTTGTCTTCCAACGCTTTCCTATTAAAGGCGGCCGCTTTCAAAAGCCCCTCCATAGCGCGCTGTCGTTCTTTCTTTTGTTTATGTTCCTTTGCATATCTCGTGAGCAAGTCATCATATTCTAAGAGGAAGGTTGAAGAACTTTTCCTTTTCAGCCAGACAATCACAACCCAGCCTTGGGGCTTAAGGATGCGCGAGAACTCAAGGAGTGCCTTCTGAAAATCAAACCAATGGAGTGCTCGGCCAACCGTAACAAAATCGACGCTAGAGCTTTTGAGCGTCGTGGATTCGGCGCTGGCATCGACACTTCTAAACTTAGAGTAATCCTTAAGAAGAGATTCCGCGGCCTCGCGCATCTCCCGGTTCGGCTCAATTCCATAGACAACGCTTCCATTCTTCAAAAATAACTCGGTCAATAGACCGGTTCCGGACCCAACATCAGCTATGACGCAATTAGGGGTTAGGCGACACTCCACACTCAGAAAATCAATGAGCGCAGGCGAATAGCCCGGACGATACTTGATGTAGTCGTCAACTTTCCCCGAAAAACGCTGCGTCGCGTCATTAGTGAGGCGATCGTAGAGGAGGGTTTTCCTGTGCCGCATGATATTGCCGGTGGTAGAGAGAGATATTGTAGATACCAGAGCGCAGAGCCTAGCTCCGTTGACGTCTTGAGCGAATCCCTCAATTAAGGTAACTAAGTTATTGCCATGTTCCTAACCCAACTTGCTGGCTCGCTTGATCCAGCCACTAAGATTCTGCAAACAAAAGTCTAATAACCCAACTTTCCTTCAACTTCAGTTGATGTGCTTATGTCACTTATCAACTAGCCCCGATTCATGGCTGTAGATTACGTAATAACCAGTCTAACCGAGACCGATCAGAGGCCAGTACTTTGACACCATCAGGAGCACAATGAAAAATTCGATAATTGTCATCAAGGCGCCAAATCTGAGCAAATCGCGACCATCAAAGTACCCGTATGAATAACCAAGGATCATGACAGAAGACTGGTAGACGAATATTTTGCTGGCCCCCGCAAAAGTCCAGATCATCGAAATCGCGAGCGGATCGAGGTCGCGACGCTGGGCAAGGTGGATGAGTGGAGGAATCGAGGTGCTAAGCATTGTGACTTCGCTCCCTAGAAAGAAGTGATAGACGAAGGCTGTCCAAAAAGTAAAGATGGCGAGGGTGTAGTGATTGGTTATCGAGGAGTTCATCCATGCAAACAGAATGTTTGTCAGTCCTTCAATAGCTCTGGTTTTCACTAACACGTCACCCAGGCTCAAGGCAGAAGCTACAAAAAAAATGGTCGCATAGTTCAGTTGCTTAAGATCCTTGGACTGGAGCACTCCAACATGAGGCAAGGCCGCGACAAGCCCCATTCCAAGGCCGATGACTGCTGGGGATAGATGATGCAGGAAATCCGTGGACCACAGCCCCACCGCGACGAGCATCAGCACTCCCGCCTTTTTCTCTGAAAGGCTCCAGCATCCCATCTTTCTGATCTCTTCCCGGAAAAATGTCTTACCTTCCATTGAGAGCTCTTTCTCAGGAGGAAACAGCCATACCCCAAGTCGCCAGGTTACAAAAACTGTAATTACCGTGCAGGGCAAGAACGCCAAGAACCAGCGACTCCACAATACCTCCACGTGAGCGATCTTTTCGAGGAAACCACGGACCAAGATTGCGGAGGAACCAGCAATAACCATTTTGTTGAAAAGGCTGGAAGTGTAAGTCAGGATTAGGAACACTCCGCGTCCAACATTGCTACCAGGACCAAGTCCAAGAGCTTCCATGAGACCAAGGGCTACCGTTGCTTTGATGATGACGCAAGCCGAACCCGAGGGAACCACCAAAGTCAGTAAGAAAGAAACCAAAACAAAGCCGAGCATGATCCGCGAATAAGTGGTTCCAATGCGAGCTAAAATCAGATAAGCCAAACGATTTCCTAATCCCGATCTTGTCACCATCATTCCAAGGAGAAGAGCGCCAAAAGTAAACCAGGGGCCTTCGGATGCAAAGCCCCCGAAAGCTGTTTCAAATTTGACTACGCCGAAGACCCAAAACAAATAGCATCCGATAAGACCCGTCAAAAAATACTGCATGGCTTCCGTAACCCAGGCGATGATCATGAAGGAAGCAATGGCAAACGCAACCTTGGCATTGTTCTCCATGTTAAGCGGCAGAAGCCACAGCAAAATCGGTATAATGACAGCTAAGATTCGGCCGATAGTTGCCCGTCTGGCCAAATACTCTCCTTTGTCAAGTCGTGCGAAGTCACCGGCGGACAACGAAGCGTTTGCGGGATCCAGGCTCGCTTTACTTCGGGCTGGCATTGATGTCGAAGGCTTTATCATCAATGTTTGTGGCGAGAGGGGGTCCTGAATTGACAAAGTTGAACCTTTTCTAAAAGATAAACTTTACACCGAATTGAATCTCGCGGGAATCTCCGACTGTGGCAAAAATCCTGCCGACACTAGGGGCCTGGATGAAGCTGGCCGGTGTTTGGCTTGCTCCTGGAAGGTAGTTATAAATCAGTTCTCCATCTTCGGAATTGGAAGGCAGATCGAAATTGGCACGATTGAAGAAATTGAAAACCTCTGCCCGAAATTGAAGGGTACGTGTCTCCCCCAACTGGAAGCTCTTGACAATGCCCAGATCTGAGGTTCTGTAATTAGGCCCGTTTATGATGTTTCTTCCTGCCGTACCGCGAAATCCAACCACTGGCGGGGCAATCGCATTCGGATTAAACCAAAGATCCGGAGTGCTTCCTCCTGCAGGGATTAAATTTACACCTGGAAGTAGGTTAGGCCGTGCGACATTTTCGTCGGTCGCGTCCCGGTCCGGATCTCCATCCACTAAAGGAGAGAAAGGCACTCCAGAACTGACAAATACAATAGCATTGAGCTGCCAGCCACGAACCATCTGTCCTGCAATCCCTTTGAGTTTCCCTCCAATGGGAAGGTCGTAGGTGGCATTTGCCACGAAGGTATTCCTGATGTCAAAATCCGAGCGTGCTCTGTTGAGGCTTCTGTCATAGGGATCAAAAGCCCGAGCTTGACCGTTGGAGTAATCCATGCGGCTGGTTCCAGAGGCGTCGTCAATGGATTTCCCATAGGTGTAAGAAATCTGAAATTGCAGATTTCTGGCGTACCGCCACTGGATTCCAGCGGTCATTGCATTGTAGTCAGAATCGAATCCCTGAAGAATCGTACGAACCTGGGCAAAGTTGGGATTTCTTCGACCGCTTCCCTCGGGAAAAAACTCTCTTCCGTCGGGGAGAATCTGCGGAATGGCAATATTCGTGTCTGTTCCCCCAATGAGGTTCACGCCCCGTGACCCTAAGTATGAGAGAGAGAGCACCATGTTCGAAATTTGTCTCTGGATGCTTAGGTTGTACTGCATCGTGTAGCTGGGGACAAGGTTATACTGGATGGCTTCGGTTGCCTGATCAACACCTTTGAACAGAGAAGCATCCACAGGTAAGGAGGTGACTTTTTTCAACGTCCCACGATTCACATAAGGAAGTGAGCGAAAAGCAGGGGACCGGAATATGTGGAAGAGGGGTTCGTCGTAAAACATTCCAAAGCCGCTGCGCATTATCGTCTTTCCGTCACCGAAGACATCTAAGGCAAAACCAACCCTCGGCGCAAAGCTATTGTGGGAAGGTTGGAAGAAGGGGTCGCCGATTGTAACGTTCTGGTTCAAGACATCTCTCAAATTAGCAATCTTCCCATTCACTTCAGAGGGGGTTGAAACATATTCATAACGTAGTCCTCCATTCAGTGTCAGACGTGGATTCACTTTAAGTTCATATTGAAGAAATGCTCCAACCAAGGACTGGCGAAATCCTCTTACAAAGTCTGAATCAAGGGTTGCTCCCTGAAGATCCTGTACCTTGAATCGCAGTAGATCGGCCAGCGAACGAAAGCGCAGCTGCCCGCGGCTTCGGCTTTCCGAAGCACCATTGGTCTGGAATCGATCATAACTGGCTCCCAATTTCAGGTTGTGTCGGCCACGTGTCAAGAATAGATTGTCGGCACCCTGAAAATTATTCAGGAAGAAACTCTTGGGATTGCTGCGGTCCGTTCCAATTGCCGTCAATCCCGTGACACCGATTTCCCCTAAGTCTTGGCCGGCTATCAGCTGCAGGCTTCGAGAGGTAGCAGGCACTAATTCTGCGGGAGTGCTCCGATTGAAGCCAAAACGAGCTTCATTGACAGCACTCGACGAAAAGACCTTTCGCTCTTCAATTGTAAGAATCTGTTTTCGATTCACGGCAAAATTCGGAAATTCGGGGAAGTTTCGGGGCAGCGTCTGGTCAGAGTCATCGAAAAGATAACGGACTGAGATTGAGTCAGAAGATGAGAGAAGATGGTCAACCTTGATCGTGAAAAAGTCTCCATTCGAAATTCGAGCAGTGGTTCCGATGAACTCGGCTGTTCCGTCTCCAAAGTTTCGGCCATTTGCATGAGGGAAAAGGTCCATGATAGGGAGGCTGCGAGGATCGACAGGAATATTTGCCTGCCCAGGGAGGCTTCCGGCGCGAGCATTGTCATCCGGCACCAAAGTGACTCCGGTAACGCCCTTGTTTTCGCGTAATCCTTCGTAGCTACCAAACCAGAAAGTCCGATTCTTTTTTAGAGGTCCACCTAGAGTGAAACCGAATTGATTGCGATTGAACGCAGGCTTCTCTTGGTCAAAGAAGTTTCTTGCGTCAAAAATATCATTACGTAAGAACTCGAAGATTGATCCATGAAGTTGATTGGTTCCAGATTTCGTAACAGCTAAGAACACGCCACCGGCCGCCCGCCCGTATTCGGCACCGAAATTTGTAGTGAGAACCCTGAACTCTTGGATGGTTTCGACACCGACTAACAATCCCTGGGCACTTCCTGGAGTGTTATTCAAGGCGTCGTTGATGGTTGTTCCGTCGAGAATGAAAAGATTTTGATTCGGTCGGGCTCCAACCACTGAAAAACGGGTGCCACGGCCTGTATCAGCAGATTGCACACTGCTTCGGCTATTGACCACCCCCGGCTGCAGTAAGATCAACTGCGCGATGTCCCGTCCGTTGAGCGGTAAATTTCTAATTGTATTACTGTCAACCAGCCCACTAATAGTGGGAGTCCCAGTCGCGACGTTATTTCCTTCGTCAACAACTGAAATCTCCTCAGCAATTGGCTGAACCTTCAGTTTGAAATTAAGAACGACTGCTTCGACTACCGTGAGAGCTATTCCCTGCCGGACCTCAGTACTAAATCCCTCCCGTTCGACCGTTGCTTCGTAGTGACCGACCGGCAGGCCATTTGCCCGATATTTTCCATGACTATCCGTGAAGAACTGCCGCTGTTGCCCAGTATCCACGTTTTTAACGATAACCCTTGCTCCGACGATTGGCTTGTCCTGCGGATCTGTGACCTCTCCCGAAATTACACCACTTGTACTCTGTCCATTTGTCGTTGAACAGAGAAGCACAGCAAAGACATAAATCCAAAATATGGCAGGGCAGCCATGCAATACTAACCGCCCAGAAGTCTTTTTCATCATCCTTCCCCGTTAAAGCCCAGCTGCACTCAAGTCCTCGTCAAATGATAGATATACCCGTGCAGCTCAAGTGCCAAAACCCAAATCCAGACAAATCAATTGATTAACTTTCAGCAAGGAAAATTGTTTCCACTTTGTGGCATACACTTCTCGAAAGGAGAACAAATATTGCTTTTAGTCTTTTCAACTGGCTTCATGGATGGGGGGAATCTTTTCAGGGGGTCTTCATCCAAGTCTCGGGTTGAGCGACAAGCCCGCAGATGATTGCAATCGCTGCTATCCGTGATGATTCACTTAAAACTCGTAGCGGGTTGGGCTGCAGCTGGTGTAGCCTAACGCGATAACAAGATAGGCTACGTCGTGGAAAGTAAACCATCAAAACAGAAGAAAAGAGGTGCTAGACATCATGCTCACGAATTCTAAACGTGGCGTATTGCCAAGTAATACGTATCATTACAGAAGGCACGAGGCAAGCCGTTTTTCGCGGATTAGAGTAAGTTGGTAACACTCGATAAGAAGGCGTGACAATTGGTATTCCAAGGGTAGTTACGTCACAATTCATCTCACAAGAAGTGCAGGGTGGGGTGGCGGAAACGATTTTATAGAAAAGGCGTATCACTGAATTCGAAATCTGACTTTAAATTTACTAACAGATATAGATCTCCTAATGGTAAAGCAGAATTGCGACTGAAAGAGTGAGTGAACTCCAAAGATCTGTAGGTGGACTTATCCAATCGTATATGTTTAGCTCCAGCCTTGGTCTGATCCTCGAGATGGCCGATAAGACCGAAACTGGCTAATGGACGAGATATTCGGCAGGAACAGGAGATGCTGGGAGTTCCTGCTCTTCTCTTCCAAAATCCCACCGAAATGCAATCGTCAATTATGAAAGATCTCGTGATCTCTATTGTTTTCCTGAGCTTAGTTGCGATTCTTGGTGTTAATGCAAACCCAGTAGATTGGAGCCAATTTCGCGGCCCTAACGGCTCTGGGTTGGCGGAAAAGTGTGGCGAACTTCCAATCGAATTTGGGCCTGTGAAAAACATGATCTGGAAAACAAAAATACCTTTAGGATATTCTTCTCCCGTTCTTACTGAGAAACAAATATTCATTACGGCATATGAGGAATACAACTTTTCTGCTTTGGGCATCACTATTTACAAACAACAAAAACTATATGTATTAGCTCTCGATCGTTGGACAGGGAGGATCCTCTGGAGGCAGGAGGTGCCCGCGAACCGTAGAGAAAATCTGCGAAATGTCAATAGTCCTGCGTCTCCAAGCCCAGTGACAGACGGACAAAACGTCTATGCTTTTTTCACGGATTTTGGTTTGATTGCCTTTACCTCAGGGGGAAAGGAACTCTGGCGTCTTCCGTTGGGACCATTCAATAATTTCTATGGCTTGGGGGCCTCCCCTATTCTCTTGGAGGACAAGCTTTTGATGAATTGCGATCAAGATACTGGTTCGTTTCTGGTTGCAGTTGACAAATTGAGTGGGAGGGTGAGATGGCGAGTCGATCGGTCGGAATTCAGCCGAGGATTTGCGACTCCCATCGTTTACAGACCACCCGTGGGGACTACCCAAATTCTTGTCTCGGGGTCTTTTCAGCTGACGTCTTATTCGGCGGAAACGGGCAAGAAACTGTGGTGGCTCGGCGGCTTGAGCTGGGAAATGAAGTCAACTCCCGTGATGAGTCGCGAAATGATTTTCGTCAGTGGGAGAGCTCATGGGTCCGATGAAGGAAAACAGGAGATCATTCCTTCTTTCGAAGAAGTATTGAAGCGTGAAGATGTCAACCGGGATTCGAAGTTATCTCTAGAGGAAATCTCGGACGATCGGATCCGAAAAGAGTGGGATTTTATAGATCTTGACCGCGATGGTTTCATCAGCGGGAGAGATTGGCACTTTTACCAGCTCAGGAGTTCAGCAACCAATTCGGTCACAGCCTTTCGGTTGGGAAGTGAAGGCGACGAAACCCAACGCTGCCTGGTCTGGCGTTACTCAAAAACTGTGCCCCGCGTTCCCTCTCCCTTGCTTTACAAAAACATCATTTATCTGATGAAGGAAGGAGGAATATTAACGGCATTGGATGCAGGTAATGGAGTGGTTCTCAAGCAAGCAAGACTTGAACAGGCGCCAGGTAATTATTATGCTTCACCGGTCGAGGCAGATGATAAGATTTATACCGTGAGCAACGAGGGTAAGGTGAGTGTGATCAGACCCGGGAAGAATTGGGACGTAATTGCGACCAATGACTTAGGCGATGAATGTTATGCCACTCCAGCCATTGCCGACGGGAGACTCTACATCCGAACAAAAGGTGAACTTTATTGTTTCGGGAAAAAATAAGAAACCTATTGATTCTGCGAAATCGTAACCTGGTGTTAGCCCGACGGGCCGACAAGCCAGGTCACACTCCAACCTGAGTTTCCCAGCGTCCTCTCAAAAATGAAGTGGCGGAGTTCGCCATTGCCGGAAGCAGTCCAGGCGGACTCCCCTGATAATTCCTAGAGGCTGAATTGAGGGGGTTTGGCAGGGGTTATGTCACAATCCATGTCACAAACCCAGTTTTTGAAGGTTCTTCTTTCTACGAATCTATTGAAAAGTTTGTTCGGGGCGAGAGGATTCGAACCTCCGACCCCCTGATTCGTAGATCCACAAAGAGATTGACACTATTGGATTTACATGTTTTGCGAGTGCAAAAGTGCGAAATTTACCGCAAAAGATCTGCACTTCCGCACCCCAGGCGCACCCAATACGAAAAATAACTTAATAAATAACTTTAAGTATCGTCTGTAAACTATTGAAAATAAATGGAGCCGACGACCGGACTTGAACCGGTGACCTGCCGATTACGAATCGGCTGCTCTACCAACTGAGCTACGTCGGCTAGGACCGCACGACAGAAAAGCGCGAATTTCAATTATTCAAAAAAAAGTGCTCATCCGTTTCAAGGAGATGAGCACTTTTGGAGAGAGGACGATCAGAAACATACAATTCAATCGTCGGACCAAAGATACTATAGGAAATCGGCCTTGGGATTGTCAAGGATAACTCATCGCAAACTCAATGAGATGTACTTTAGTTTCGGTTTGAAATGCCAGTCTTCTTCAGTAGGCGGAATGAATGCCAGGGTGTCCTACCGGCCGAACCTCGACCGTCAAAGCCAGAGAGTGAGTTCAGCGGAGATTCAGGATAGAATTCCTGGCCAGGTTGATGATCCTTTCAGGAAAGATCCCTAAGAACAACACCC
Source organism: uncultured Acidimicrobiia bacterium (assembly GCA_963810905.1). Lineage (GTDB taxonomy): Bacteria > Acidobacteriota > Terriglobia > Versatilivoradales > Versatilivoraceae > CAWBAT01. Next base: position 23,809 of record CAWEPG010000008.1, read on the forward strand.
CAGCGACGGAGATTAGTAGGACAGATTTTAGGGTTGGTGAAACCTGAATCAAAGGGGCATTCTGAGCGGGCTCTTTCATGTACATGCTGACGATGACGCGAAGATAGTAGTAAACAGAAATCGCGCTATTGAGGACACCAATGATTGTAAGGCAGATAAGATTTGACCCCAAGGCTGCGCGAAAGATGAAAAACTTTCCGGTAAAACCAGCGGTTAGGGGAATTCCGGCCAGCGACAAAAGAAAGATCGACATGCTGGCGGCTAGAATACGGATGCGAGGTCCCGATTCCTGCAAAGTCTTCGATACTGACACGTTTGTCGCCCTCACCGCTAACGACCGTGACCATGGCAAACGCCCCGATGTTCATCAGCGCATACGCCAACAGATAAAATAGAGCCGCCGCTTCTCCTTCCTGACTGCCCGAAACAAAAGCCACCAGGATATAACCCGCATGGGCAATGGAAGAGTACGCCAGCATCCGTTTAATGTTGCTCTGGACAATCGCGGCAAAATTCCCAACGCACATCGTCAACACGGCAGAAATCCAGGCTGCAAGCAGCCATTTGTGGGCAAGGGCAGGGAAGGCCTCGAAAAAAACACGGAATAGCATCGCAAACCCGGCCGCTTTGGGACCCACCGACATAAAGCCAGAGATCGGTGTTGGCGCTCCTTCATACACGTCCGGGGTCCAGATGTGAAAGGGAGCAATCGCGATCTTGAAGCCGAATCCAACCAACATCAAGGCTGCGGCGAGGTATACCACGGGCGCGGCCACATTCCCGCGGGCAATTTCTCGCCCGATGAGTTCCAGGTTGGTCGTTCGGGTTACGCCGTAAACCAAGGCAATTCCATATAGCAGAAACGCCGAGGAAAAAGATCCCAGCAGAAAATACTTCAAAGCGGATTCATTCGATTTTAAATCGGTCCGCATGACCCCGAGCAAGATATACGTCGAAATCGAAAGAGTTTCCAATCCAAGGAAAATCATAATGAGTTCATTGGATGTCGCCATGAGATTCATTCCGACAATGGCAAAAAGAATCAGGGCATGGTACTCGCCGGTCACCAAATGTTCTCTTTTAAGGTAGCTCATCGAAGAGAGAATGGTCAGTGCTCCAATGATTAAGAACGTGAAACGGAAGAAGAGGCCAAAGTCGTCGACGGTTGTCATCCCGAAGATGTAGCTGCCCTCTTCGTTGACCAGGAAAAGCGTGGCTAGGGCGGTGACGAGTATCCCAACCAGGGCAATGATGCCAGTCCTAGATCGATGCGCTTTCGACAAGAAGGTGTCGAGGAGGATCACCACCATGCCAAAAACGGATAGGACGATTTCAGGAAGGATATGCTGAATTTCAAAAAGTGAACTATCTTGCATGAATGAGTCCGACCTGCTCCGAAGTAAATCTCTTACTTATGCACTAAAAGGGACTGAGTCTGAAAGGGCTGCAGGATTAAGTTGACAGAGTAATCCATAGTCCTCAAGAAGGAACCGGAACCAATGCCGATCCAGAAAATCATCACAATGATCGGCACCAGAATAAATTTTTCTCGAACGCCGAGATCGACCAGCAAGCGGTTCTTAGGATTAGTAAGCTCACCGAAAACGACTCGCTGATACATCCATAGCATATACACCGCGGACAGAATAATACCGGTCGCGGCAAAGGCTGCGAAGGTGAAGTTGGCCTTGAAAGATCCCAGCAACACCAAAAATTCTCCGACGAACCCATTCATCATCGGCAGACCGATGGATGAGAGCGTGACGAGCATGAAAAAGGTAGAGAAAACGGGTAGTGAGGTCGCCAAACCGCCAAAGTCGCTGATCTGACGGGTATGGCGACGGTCATAAATCATCCCGACCAAAAGAAAAAGCCCGCCGGTCGAGATCCCGTGGTTTACCATCTGAATCATGGCGCCTTCTAGTCCCTGTATGTTTAACGAGAAGATCCCCAACACGACAAAACCCAAGTGACTCACCGAAGAGTATGCCACGAGTTTCTTAACGTCTGGCTGAACCATGGCGACCAGGGCGCCATAAATAATTCCAATAATGGCCAAGACCGATATGTATGGGGCAAACGTCACCGTCGATTCAGGAAACAAAGGAAGACAGAAACGAACAATCCCGTAAGTCCCCATTTTCAACAGGACACCAGCCAGAATGACAGACCCGGCCGTCGGCGCTTCAACGTGCGCATCGGGCAGCCAGGTATGAAAGGGAAACAGAGGAACCTTGATCGCAAACGCAATGAAAAAAGCCAGGAAAAGCCAGTGTTGCTGTGGTGGCTTTAGAATGATTTGTCCGTTTTGAATGTTTCTGAGGATCTCGAGAAAATCAAAAGTCGTCGCTCCGTTCATCAGATAGAGGCTGATGATAGCCACCAGCATAAGAACAGAACCCACCATGGTATACAGAAAGAATTTGATGGCAGCGTAAATTCTGCGCTCGCCGCCCCAAACCCCGATCAAAAAGTACATGGGAACCAGCATGATTTCCCAAAACACGTAGAATAGGAAGAAATCCAGCGCGACGAAGGTGCCGATCATTCCTGTTTCCAGCACTAGCATCAAAATGAAGAATTCTTTTACTTTTGATTGAATGGACTGCCATGAGCACAGGATGGCTAGCGGAGTCAAAAATGTGGTCAGCAAAATGAGCAGCAGGCTGATGCCATCAATCCCGACATGATAGTGGATTCCAAAACTTTGGATCCAAGGAACGGCCAGCTCAAACTGCATTTTCGAGGTCGATCGATCGAATTGAAGAACCAGGATCAAGGAAAAAAGAAAGGTCAGAGCCGAGAACGCGAGCGCCACGTTTCGAATTGCCCTTCTCATCTCCTTCGGAGTCAGGAGGAGAAATAATACTCCCAGGATGGGGAAGAAAGTGATGACGGTAAGCAAGACCTGTTGCAAGAAAAGGGCCCCTTGATTCTGAAAGATTCGGTGTTAGAAGGACAACAATGCTACCAAGAACACAGCACCCAGCAAGATCCAGCCGGCATAGGATCGGATGTACCCCGATTGGAGTTTTCTCAAGAGCGAACCGCTGCCCCGTACAAATTCGCCGGCCCCATTGACTGTTCCATCGATGACTTTGACATCCACAAAATTCCACAACAGGTTTGTGGAAATCCAATGGATCGGGTTCACAATCAAGGCATCATAGATTTCATCAACCCAGTACTTGTTGAGCAGGGTGATATAGAGTCCGCGGTAGCGGGTCATGAGCCGTTCCGGCAACTCCGGATTCTCGACATAGAAGGCCCGGGCCAGAAGGAATCCCACGACGGCTATTCCCAGCGCCACCCCCGTCATCCCCCACTCCATCGCCTCACTCCCATGCAACACTTCTTCCCCTAACGACGGGGCAAACACCGGCTCCATAAACCGCTCCAAAACATGCGGTACGTCTCCCAGGTAGTGCCCGATCAACGGCGGAATCCCCAACCAGCCGGCCACAATCGACCCGATCGCCAAAATCTGTAGCGGTCCCGTCATGCTCCCCGGCGATTCGTGCACATGATGCTCCACCTCAGCCGACATCCGCGGCTTCCCATAAAACGTCAAAATCAGCATCCGAAACATGTAAAATGACGTCATCCCGGCCGCCAACACCCCTACCAGCCACAACAGCCGGTGTCCGCTCGAAAACGTCCGCCACAAAATCTCATCTTTGCTGAAAAATCCTGCCAGCGGCGGAAATCCTGCAATCGCCACCGTCCCCACCAGCATCGTCCACCAGGTCGTCCGGATCTTGTCCTTCAAGCCACCCATCTTCCGAATGTCCTGTTCGCCTCCCATCGCATGAATCACACTGCCTGCTCCCAAAAACAGCAGTGCCTTGAAAAAGGCGTGGGTCATCAAGTGAAAGATGCCCGCCCCGAAGGCTCCCACCCCGCACCCCAGAAACATGTAGCCCAATTGACTCACCGTCGAATACGCCAGCACCTTCTTGATGTCGGTTTGCACCAGCCCGATCGAGGCCGCAAAGATGGCCGTCAGCGCTCCCACCACCGCGACCAGTTCCATGGCCGTCGGAGCCAGCGCAAACAAGGCGTTGCAACGAGCCACCATATAGACTCCGGCCGTCACCATCGTTGCCGCGTGAATCAGGGCACTGACCGGGGTCGGGCCTTCCATGGCATCCGGCAGCCAGACGTAGAGCGGGATCTGGGCGGACTTGCCCATCGCCCCGATAAACAGCAGGATGCAGATCGCTGAGAGGATACCGACTTCACCAAAGGCTTCATGGCTTTGCTGCGGAGCTTGTGCAAAGACCTGATGAAAATCGACACTCTTAAACGTCCAAAATGTCAAAAAGATGCCCAAGATAAATCCGAAATCCCCAATGCGATTCACGATGAAAGCTTTCTTTCCAGCATCACAGGCACTTTTCTTGAGGTACCAAAACCCGATCAAGAGATAAGAGCAGAGTCCTACGCCTTCCCAACCCACGAACATCAACAAAAAGTTATTAGCCAGAACCAAGGTCAACATGGAAAACATGAACAGGTTCAGATAGGCGAAAAAGCGGTAATAACCTTCTTCATGAGCCATGTAGCCGGCAGAGTATATATGGATGAGGAATCCAACCCCGGTGACAACTAGGACCATGACGGCCGAGAGCGGGTCAAACATGAATCCGAAATTTGCATTGAATCCCCCGGCTTGAATCCAGTGAAAATAATTGAAATTCAAGTTGGGAACAGATTCATGAGGCGTATTTAGGAGAGTTGAAAAGGCGGTCAATGCCAGGAGGAATGAAAGCCCGGTGGTTGAACAGGCAATGAGGCGGACCGAAGAGTTACTAAGCTTTTTTCCAAAAAAGCCGTTAAGCACAGCTCCCAAAAGGGGCAACAACGCTACGAGTAATAGTCGATCTGAGAGCGACATGAAAGACTTTCTATTAAGCTGCAAAAAAGAGAATGACTAGATCCTGCATTTCATCAATGTGCAAACCGACGTGGCTGCTCGGAATCAACTGCCGATCATGCCACTTGCCTACACAGTTCTCGGTTTCGGGTATTCTTAAACCCCCAGCCTTACACCGCAATCAATCTAAAAAGGTCACCAGTATCGATAAATCACCAGACGAATCGTCCCGATGGGACCCATTAAGTCACCAGTGCATCAGACGGGCGCTGTCGATGTCCAAAGATTGCCGATTGCGGAAAAGCGCGATAATGATTCCCAAGCCTACTGCGGCTTCAGCGGCAGCGACAGCCATCACAAAAAAGACGAATACCTGACCGGCCAAATCCCCGTAAAAGCGTGCAAAAGCAACAAAGGTTAAATTCACGGCATTTAACATCAACTCAACACACATGAAAATCGTGATGATATTTCTCTTCAGGAGAAAGCCAAAGACCCCTATCGAGAAGAGAATACCGCTGAGGACTAAATAATAGGTCAGGGAAATCATATCAGGCTAAATCTCCTTTTTGGCCATGACAATCGCCCCTATGATTGCCACCAAGAGTAGAATCGAGGTCACTTCAAAAGGGAGGAGATAACGAGTATAAAGCTCCTTGCCGATAGCCGCTGTGTTTCCGGCCAGATTGGGTGCGGAGGGGGAAAGAGAAATCTCATATCCGGAATAGGCCTTAAACACGATCAATGAAATCTGAACCATCAAGAGAATCGATAAGGGTAAACCAAAGTACTTGATGAGACGGAGTGACGGGCTTGGGACGGACACTTCACGTACGTTGAGCAGCATGATCACAAACACAAACAACACCATGATCGCACCGGTATAGATCACGATCTGCATGACGGCAATGAACTCAGCATGCATTTGAATGTAGATGCCCGCCAGGGCTATAAACGTGAGAATCAGAGAAAGGGCACTATAAATGGGATGCCTTTGCACCAGAATACTCACCGCACTTCCCGTCGCGATAACCGCAAGAATAATGAAAATCAGTGTTTCCATTTTCGTGAATTAACAGAAAAGATATTCGGAAAGAAGATCGTTCACCTTTCGATTTAAGATTCGTTTTTCAGTTCATTCAAAATACGCTCAACTTTTTCAAGCGTGAGATCTTCGTGGTACTTGTAATTAATCTGCATGGCAGGTGCATTACAGCACGCCCCCAAGCATTCGACTTCTGTTAATGAGAATCGCCCGTCTTCGGTCAATTCGCCTTCCGCTATCCCAAGTTTTTGAGAAATGTGGGAAAAGATCTCTTCACCGCCCAATAGCATGCAGGAGATATTCGTGCAGACCTGAATGTGATGTTTTCCCACGGGGCGGGTTCGCAGCATACTGTAAAAAGTAATCACCTCATGAACATCAATCTCAGGAACGTCTACGAACCGGGCAAGATCGTGAATCATCTCTACTGGAATGTATCCGAATTCCTCTTGGGTTGTCAGTAGGATTGGAATGAGTGCCGACCTTCTAAGGGGATATTTCTTAATGATAGACTCAAACTGGGCTAGAAGGCTGTCAGGAATCTTCATGCTCGGCATGTGTTCGCAAAACAACGGTGCTGTAAGGGAGAAAAATCCATCCGGAGGGCTAAGTTATGATCGGCTGCCTTCAATTAAATTAAGGGCATAGGGGAAAACCATTTTCCCATGATAAAATGCGTGGAAGTTAGGACTACTCAAAGATCTTAAAGTTGAGTCTTACTTCGACGAAGAGTGATAATGAACCGGCTTTGTACTGATCTTTACAGAAGGTGTAGAAACGCATATTTTTCAAACAGATAACGTTTCTAAAATCCCGCTAAAAATAACGGGCTACCCGAGGTTTGTCAAGATTTTTTTGTTGATTGGGAGAGAGGATCCGAACTAGGATCACGATTATAATCCTACCTAGGGGGAATGGCCTGTTTTGTGTCACCAAGGTGAGTCGTTGAGGGGAACGCAGTCGCTAAGATGATCACTGGGTTCAATACTGACGTCAAAGTTGCCGACACCGTCTACCATGTGCAGACAGAAGATAAGGGTACAGCGAATCCGTTGATCGAATCGTTGATCTACGTGAAGGGCGCCATCCTGGATTCTTATCGGACCTATTACGCTACGTTTCTTAATTCCGATGATTTCAAGGAAGCCCTACTCCAGAGGATCTTGGAATTCCAGCACCGACAGATTGTCGGCTCCATACGGAAAGGAAAATACCGGAAAGGAATGCGGCTGGAAAACTATGTTGAGGGGGATTTTGTTTTTAACTTTCAGGCCCCGATAGTCTCTGCCACCGACGAGGGCCATACCGTTGTTGAGCCTGAAATTGCGCCTGGGACGCCTTCGATGCAGAGTCCAGATTCGCAATTATTAACCAAGGACGTCCGGGGCGACCGGCCCGGCCCCGCTGCCTATAACAGGGCGGGAAGTTCATCGAAAGCGAGCTTTTTTCCTACAGACTTAGACGTGACTCCAGCCTTCACGATTGGCGAGGCGAATGGGATCGAAATCGTCGTCACAGGATCGAAAGAGTTCAAGGCCGGGAACCAGGTAGAACTGGAATTGGTTGTGCAGACTCGTCACGAAAAGGCACGCTTAGAGAATGTTCAGGTCTTGGTCAAAGTGATTGGGACAACCTTCACTCCCCGCCTCTACGCCGGAAAGACCGACAAGACCGGCAATCTCCGCATGACATTTAGCCTCCCCACTTTCTCTGCTGGAAGCGCCGCACTGATCCTTCAGGCAACAACGCCCGCTGGTGGTGACGAAATTAAGTACCTCATCAAACGTCGTTAGCGAAAAGAAATTTGAGACATGGAAATTATTTTAAACGGTGAAAAGCGAAAACTCACCGAAGGGCTGACCGTCTTGGATCTTGTCCAGCAGTTGGGGTTCTCCGCAGAGCGTTTGGCTGTAGAACTCAATCTGCAGATCATCAAAAGAGAACAATGGGCCACTTCCAATTTGAAACAAGGGGATCGGATTGAAATAGTCCAATTTGTTGGGGGCGGGAATTCATGATCACACTACAATGGCAAATAAGAGATGTCGTTGTGACGACATCCACTTCAACTCAACGCGATCGAAGTTTCTTCATCACCAATTGAATGGCAGAATCCAGTTCACTAATCTGAATTGCCTTGGACGCAACAAACAGGGTCAGGAGACCCGTTCCAATCGAAAAGGCGAGTGCCAAACCAAGTCTCCATGTGCCGACCAGTGCCATGATGGACTCCATCCAGGTGTAACTTGCCACGCATGCTAGCCCCATCAAGCCCGATGCGACCAAGATTTTAATCATCACTTTAAGATTTGCCAGATAATCCAATGAAACAGAATACTTTCTTATCCAAAAGGCTAGAAGAATCAGATTGAGAATTGAGGCGATCGAAGTTCCAAGAGCCAAGCCCCTGAAACCCAAAGGACCAATGAGTGCCAGATTGCAGGCGATATTAAATGCAACCGTCACAGCGCTGATGATGACGGGGACATGCGAGCGACCTAAAGCATAGAAAGCCGGAACCAGTACCTTGATTGCGGAATAAGCAAACAAGCCAATGGAATAAAATATCAATGCGTTGGATGTCTCAATCGTATCGGAAGCTTTAAATCTTCCGTGCTGATAAATGAGCGCGATGATCGGCCGACTCAGAACCATGAGTCCAATACTGGCGGGGATGTTGATCAGTAGCACCATTCGCAGGGCATCGGAAATCGATTTCCCGAGACTTTGAAGATCTCGATTGGCAACGTGGGCCGAGATCGTAGGCAAGGCTGCCGTCGCGATGGCAACTCCAAAGATCCCAAGAGGAAACTGCATCAGACGGAAGGCATAATTCAACCAGGAGACCGGACCTTCTCCCTGGCTGGTGGCAAGCCACGTATTCACCAGGATGTTGACTTGGGTTGATGCCAGGCCAATGGTCCCTGGTCCCAGGAGCAACAAGATTCGCTGGACTCCGGGATGCCGAAGGTTTATGGCAAATGTATAGCGAAAGCCGGAACGGAGCAGGGGAGGAATCTGGACGCCGAATTGGAGCAACCCCCCGGCCAGCGTCCCGATGGCCATGCCATAAACGGGATTGATTCCTTGACTCTTGAGCCAACCGTAAAGAGCGAGAGCGACGATGATCGAGCCCAGGTTGAAGAGTGCAGGAGCCAACGCAGGCCAGAAAAAAGTTCCTTTGGAGTTGAGGATCCCCATGACCACGGCGGACAAAGCAATGATCGGAAGGAAAGGGAACATGATCTGAGTCATGGCCACAGTCATGCCAAACTTATCCGGGACGGCACGATACTCCCCCGCAAACTTGCCGATGATCCCATTGGAAAAAAAGATCCCGACCGCGCAGATGATACTGAGCGCAATTAAAAGCAAGGTCAGGACATTGGAAGCCAACTGCCAGGCTTCTTTCGCCGTGCGGTTCTTGATGTACTCGGTGAAAGTCGGGACAAAAGCGGAACTCATGGCCCCTTCGGCGAAGAGATCACGCAGCAGGTTCGGGATGCGAAAGGCCACATAGAAAGCGTCGGTAGCATTTCGCGAAAACAGGTAAGCAATGAGTTGTTCCCTGACCAAGCCGAGGAGACGGCTCACCAAAGTGGCCACACTGATCAGGCTGGCGGATTTAGCGATGTGGTGGGAGGAATGTGACATGCGGATTGAAGGGAAACCGTCAGTCCCTGTTTTTCAGCTCGGCGAGGTCTTTTTGAATCCTCAAAATGGTTTTGTGGAGTTCGGGGAGCTTGGCAAAGATTACGGAACTCTTGAGCCAGTTTTTGTTCTCAATGGCGGGATACCCTGAAACCAGCATTCCGGCAGGAACATCAGAAGGAATTCCCGATTGCGCCGTGGCGATCACATTGTCCCCAATCTCGCAATGACCTGCAACGCCGACCTGACCTGTCAGAATGACATTTCTGCCCACGTTGGTGCTTCCCGCCAGTCCGACCTGGGAGCACAGGAGTGTGTTTTCGCCGACTTTCGAGCCATGGCCGACTTGAACGAGATTGTCAATCTTAACCCCTTTTTCAATCCGGGTTTCTCCTATGGCAGCTCGATCCACCGTCGCACCGGCTTGTACTTCAACGTCATCTCCAATCACGACGCGTCCCGATTGCGTGATCTTCTCATAGCTTTGGTCGTCTCGTTTCGCAAATCCAAACCCGTCGGCTCCTAGCGTCACACCATTTTGAAGGATCACCCGATGTCCAATCTTGGTAAATTCCCGGATGTTGACATGCGAATGACAGTGAAAATGATTTCCGATCTCGACCCCACAATAGATAACTACATGCGAGTGAAGAATGGCCTGGTCGCCGATGACAACATCCTCATCAATGAAACAGTACGGGCCAATGCGCGGATTCCTCCCAATGCAAGCCGATTTCGAAATGACCGCGGTTGGGTGGATCCCAGGGTGCGGGAGGGGAGGGGAAAAAAATAAATCAATGCTTCGGGCAAAAGCCAAATAAGGATTGTCCGTCCGGAGTTTGCTGATTAATGAAGAAGGAAAATCGTTTGAAACAATAACAGCGGATGCTTTGGTGTGCTTCAATTTGCTCAGATATTTCGCATTTGAGAGGAACGTCAGCTTGCCGGCAACGGCATCCTCTACGGTCGCGACGCCATCAATCTCGATGGAGCCGTCTCCATCTAGGCTGCAATTGATCCGTTCCGCAATTTCACAGAGGCGCATACGTTCCGAAGTTGAGAAGTTCAAAAGAATCGCGTCGGAGAAGCAAAAGATGCTATAAGAAGGGCTAACAGGTGTCAAGGGATGATTCCATACTTCACAGCCATTGTGGCGGAAAACACGCATGGGCACTGAAAGTGACGTCTCAGGATTTATTACACATATCACTGTAGAAAGAGGGCTTTCTAAGAACACAATTTCGGCTTATGCCGGAGACATTGAGAAGTTCCGCGTCTTTCTGGACACTGAAGAAAGCGGAAAGCCAATCCGATCCAGCAATCCTCAAATCATCCGACAGTACCTCAAGACTCTGCAAGAAAACGGACACAATCCAAGATCGTTGGCACGAGTTCTCGTCTCGTTGCGGCAGATCTTCGATTTCTTAGTGTTCGAGGGTCGAATCAAAGAAAATCCATGTCAGTATATCGAGTCCCCTAAGGCATGGAAACCGCTGCCGAAAATTCTTTCCTTGGAAGAAGTTGATAAGCTACTTGTGCAGCCTGATTTATCAACAACTAAAGGAATAAGAGATAAAGCAATGCTTGAGGTTATGTATGCCACAGGAGTACGAGTTTCCGAGCTGACGCATCTTAGACTGCAAGATATTCGTTCCGATCTGGGATACATCACTTGTTCAGGGAAAGGCGGGAAAATTCGAGTTGTTCCATTGGGTAAGTCGGCACTACGCGCCGTTGAGGACTATTTGAAAATCGGCCGACCGGCGCTGGAAAAGAAAAAGCGGTCTGACAACCTTTTCCTCAACACGCGGGGCATTGCCATGACCCGTCAGGGCTTTTGGAAAATCATTCGAGAGTATGGAAGAAAAGCTCAAATTTCGATTCCGCTACGCCCTCATCTCTTGCGGCATTCATTTGCGACTCACCTCCTGCAAAGGGGGGCAGATCTCCGAGCGGTTCAATCAATGCTGGGACATGCTGACATTTCCACAACGGAAATCTACACCCACATTCTCAAGGACCGGCTCAAGAACCTTTATCAACGGCACCATCCGCGAGCCTAGTGTGTCACCAGAAATAAAGATTTAGACCGCAGCGGAACGCTTTTTTGCTTTGGTGGCCACGGGAATGGAAATTGTGAAAACAGTACCCTGGCCAGGAACTGATTCAAAAGAGATAGTGCCGGAATGGTCTTCGACAATGCGTTTTGTAATAGACATGCCGAGTCCATGACCGCGAGTCTTGCCATGCGTAAAAAAAGGTTCGAAGAGTTTGTGTTGCAGTTCCAAGGGAATTCCTTGCCCGTTGTCGGCGACACGAAGAATAAACCGAGAATCGGACACTTCAGTCGAAATGCGGATAATTCCAGTCCCTTTAATGGCGTCTTGAGCGTTCCCCACCAGATTTAGAATGGCGCGACGCATTTGGTTCTTATCCAACATTACCTGAACATTTGAGTTCAAATCACGTGCCAATGATACTTGCGAACGTTGCAGTAGGGCATGAATTTCGACGCAACATTCAGCGACATATTCATCCATATGGACCCTCTCCAGTGTCAGGGAAGAGGTTCCGGCTAGAGGGAAATCCAGAATTTCATCAACCATTTGCTCCAGCCGTTTGACCTCGCAATCGATTAGCTGAAGGCACTCTTTGAGGTTTTGCGGCGGCGTATCCGATTCGTTCAGAAAGGTGGCGAAACCTTTGATCACAGTCAAGGGCGTGCGGCAATCGTGAACAATCGTATTGACCAGATTGCCGATGGCGGCGGCTTTTTCAGCCTTAACTCGGGCATCCTGATGAACCCGAATCTGTTCGATCATATAATTAAAATTCGCAGCGAGCGTCTCAATCTCATCTCCGGATTGGACATGGATTCGCACCGATAAATCCCCTTGGGCTGCCCGGAGGGATCCTTTGGCCAACTCTTGGATTGGAGTGGTAATTCGTGCGGCCAATGAAGCAGCACCAATTAATCCCAGGGAAAGGCAAAGCAAGCCCAACACAATCAAATGAAATTGGGTTTCACGCAGTAGTTTTTCAAGCGGGAGCGATGAAATTCCCAACTGGACGGTTCCCCAACTCTTGGTCGACTCGGGTGCTGTAATGGGAAGAAAGACCTCAAAGTAACGGTCGCCGATGTTAACCTGAGAGAGCGAAGGTTTCTCGCGAAAGATGGCATGACCAGCGGACAGAAACGCATTCGTATCCCGGTCTGAAGAAAAGGTCAGAATCGCTCCGGCATCATCGGTATGAGCCACGATACGTCCCTCTTTGTCATACACGATCAAATATCCCAACTGATTTTCCTTCTTGGCCAGCATCGCATTCTGCTGAATTGGCAAGAGGTGATAGGACTTCAAGTGGTTCACATTTGTGGCTCCGAATAGCTGGGCAATTGCGATTCCGCGGCTGTGACTTTCATCCACAATAACATGCGTAAGCTTACGGCTTACGAGGAGGATGATAAGAATGACGACGAACGAAAGCAAAAATCCAGTCAGTGCCATCAGCTTGGCACGCAATCCGATGTGGAATCGGGAAGGGAAAGCTGCCATAAGGAAATCCAGAAGGGCTAATCTCAAATAAAAATAGAGGGAATGTCGGGGAGATCATAGCAATTCGGCCAAACACGGTCAAAGCTTTTCAGCGATCCTTGATCGCCGAAGCAATGCCCGGATCTTGGTCCGTGTGTTCAATTAGGAAGAAATCGAATTAGTCGTCATGTCGACATAACGTCTGATAAAATTTGATTGTGCGGAACATAGGTTTACATAATTATATAAAGTAATGGATTGTATTAATTTACCAACTTGAATGTAAGACAAGCCTTGCTGTTTGTGTGAGCAAAGCGGAATCGAAGCCTGCGGGAATGTCACGTAGTTTGTGGCGAATAAAAGTTCCTTCTGAATTGGATACCCTGTAGAGTAAATCGGGCGGTATAAACCTGGTTCATGTTAAAATCGCCATCTGGCGAAGAACGAGATTTTGTTTCTAATTTGTATAACATGCTTAGTGTATTAATTAGAACAGTATAAATTACTTATATTCATTTAATTGTTTACTATTTAGTTTGCGTTTGAGCGGTGCAATGTATTTCCTGTTTTCTTATGACGGGCGACAGCGAAAATACTCCTGTAAAATGATTTTTGGTATGGCATCAACGAGCCAGGGTTTTCGCTTTAAAATCCACCCAGAGTGTGTTAACTTTCCCCTTTTAATTGAGCGCCTTGCCTCCTGTTACCCTGGGTGACTTGGTAGACGCTCAATGTAAAAGATAGACGGTCTTAAAATGTCGACACGCCGACTTAGTCGCGAAAGTAGATCAGGTGGAAGGCATTGTTTGGCGGTTTTGAATGTTGAGTGTCCTCCCAATTAATTCCTAGAAAAAGGAAGTTGTGGAAACGGTCAAGACCGATGGACTTATTCTGAGAGCCTATCCACTTTCTGAAAAGGATAGGATCATCGTGCTTTATACTCGGGCTCTAGGCAAGATCAGCGGGGTTGTTCCCGGTACCGGACAAGGTTCCCGCCAAAGTTTGGGCAGGCTAGAACCTTTTGGCCTCGTGGAACTCATCCTCCTCATCCAGGCACAGCGTGAGTTGGTGAAGGTTCGAAACGTCGAGCTCATTCATTCGTACGGCGCCAAATTGCCCTCCTATCAAAATTTTCTGCAATTGAGCCTGATCGCAGAGATTCTCCTGGAAACTTCTCCCGAACGTGAGCCCAATGACGATCTGTTTCGTTTACTCTTGTTAGTTTTGCCTCACTTTGAGCAGCCCGACCGCGGAGCTTTCGCGGGGTTGTACTTTAAGGTTTGGTACTTGAAAATCGCGGGATTACTTCCCTCTACTCGAGCCTGTCAAAAATGCGCGAAACTTCTTGCTGGATTGGAGGAGGTATTTATTATGAGCGGTTTTACTGGCTTAGTTTGCGGTTCGTGTCGAGTCTCACGAGATCAACGAATCTCGCTGCCGACATATCGGCTATGGAATGCGATCCGGCAGTATTCGTTGGATGATTTGCAGCCTGAATGGACCGATTCTCCGCCGACTGCCGACCTTGCAGGGCTGACTGAGGATATGCTTGAAACCAATTTTGAGCGGCATTTTCAATCCCTTCAGTTGCTCAGAAGGGAAGGAGCCTAATCCCGATGATGGAGTTTCAAGAGCTGTTCATGCGTCTCCTCCGATATTGGGCCGAAAGAGGTTGCGTGATTCAGCTTCCTTATGATGTGGAAAAGGGCGCCGGGACTATGAATCCAGAAACTTTCTTGCGCGTACTCGGTCCCAAGCCATATGCGGTGGCCTACGTTGAGCCTAGCCGCCGTCCTGCGGATGGCCGTTATGGCGAAAACCCGAATCGCTTAGAGAAGCACCATCAACTACAAGTGATCATGAAGCCATCTCCGGCGGATATTCAGTCGGTTTATCTGAACAGCTTGGAGGAGATCGGCATTCATCTGCAGGCTCACGATATTCGCTTCGAAGAGGATAACTGGGAGTCACCTACTTTGGGAGCATGGGGAGTTGGATGGCAAGTCCTATTAGATGGTTTGGAGATTACCCAGTTTACTTACTTCCAGCAAGCGGGGGGCATCGATCTGGAGCCATGCTCGGTGGAGTTGACTTATGGCCTGGAGCGTATCGCAATGTTCCTCAACAATATCGATAATTGCTTTGCATTACCGTGGAACCAAAAAAATAGTTACCGGAGCATTCGCTTTGAAGATGAAAGGCAGTTCTCGAAATACTATTTCGAAGAAGCCGATGTGAAACTTCATTTTAGTTGGTTTGAGCAGTATGAGACAGAATCGGCCCGCCTGCTCGAAAAAGGATTGTGGCTGCCTGCTTACGACTATTGTCTCAAGTGCTCACATGCCTTTAACATTCTCGACGCGCGCGGGGCGATCAGTGTGTCTGAGCGCGCGAGGATGATTCAGCGGGTTCGAACCTTGGCCTGCAAAGTTGCCAGCCTCCTCCTCCAATCGCAGAAGGAGAGTGCTGATGTTTTACCAATGGAGCCAGTTCTTAAATAAAGTAAAACTTTAATATTTGTTATCTGGAGATTGAAATAGTTGAGCTTGGAATTTCTACTTGAAGTGGGTTGCGAGGAAATCCCCGCCCGCCTGATTCCATCCCTGCTGGAGCAACTTGGCGCCAAGATATCGGGCGTCCTCCATGAGAACACTGTCTCTCATCTACCGCCTCAGCTTTATGGCACCCCTCGTCGACTGGTCATTGTCATCGAGCAAGTGACGGAGAAACAACCCGATCGCAGCGAGTCAGTCACGGGCCCACCCTTTTCGGCTGCTTACGACGCGCAAGGGCAGCCGACAAAAGCAGCCCTCGGGTTCGCCAACAAATATCAGATCGTCTTGGACCAAGTTCTCGTTGTCGACACCGCAAAAGGAAAATACTTGGGCTTTGAGAAAAAAGTCCCCGGCGTGAGAACGATTGATCTACTCAGCGAAACCGTACCACGTCTGCTCGGTGAATTGGAATTTCCAAAAGGGATGCGCTGGGAAGAATCGCGCTTTGTCTTTGTCAGGCCTATCCGCTGGCTACTGTGTCTGCTCGGAGGGGAGGTGGTTCCGTTTTCGGTCGCGGGGATAGAATCTTCAAATTTTACTTTTGGACACCGGTTCCTCGCCAACAACCATAAAGTAACGGTTGATCATTTTGTTGATTATTACCAGAAATTAAAGGGCCTCTCGGTTGAGGTTAATCCAGAAATGCGGCGCGATGGGATACTGAGAGATCTCGATGCGACATGTAACCGTCATGCGTCCAAGCTTCTCCCGGACGAAGGCTTATTAGGCCAAGTGACCCACTTGCATGAGTCCCCGTCTGTAGTCTCAGGCGATTTTGATTCCAGGTTTCTGAAGCTTCCGCAAGAGGTGCTGGTGACGGTCATGAGGGAGCACCAGAAGTATTTCTCGATGCTGGATTCGGCCGACCAGCTCATTCCCAGATTCCTGGCCGTGGTGGACGCGGATCCGAGATTTGAGGCGTCCATAGTATCGGGCCATGAGCGGGTCTTGAAAGCTCGGCTGGAAGATGCCAGTTTTTTTTGGGAAGTCGATGGCCACATGCCTTTGGAGTCGCGGGTTGACGATCTTAAGAAGATTGTTTTTCATTCTGAACTCGGGACCCTGTTCGAGAAGACCCAACGGTTGGTAAGTCTGGTCGGGCCGCTCGCACGTCTACTCAGTTGTCCTGAAAAAGTCGCTGACCTTCGACTCGCCGCGCGACTGTGCAAAACAGATTTAACGACAGAAATGGTCAAGGAGTTCACGGACCTTCAGGGTATCATGGGAGGGCTGTACTCGAAGACCCAAGGAGTGTGCGAGACAGCTGCGACTGCGATCTATGAGCACTACCGACCCAACTCTTGGGAAGACAAGCCGCCCGCAGAGCATCGCAGGCTCTGTGCTCTCAATCGCCGATAAGCTCGATTCGATTGTCGGTCTTTTCTCGGTGGGATGGGTCCCTTCTGGATCCAGAGACCCCCAAGGATTACGGCGCCAGACCCTTGGAATTCTGAATATTATTCTCAACAAGAAGCTGAGTATTTCTCTGGAGACTCTATTTCGAAAAGCCTTTGCGTTGGTGCGCAAGAAGGCAAAGCGCGGTTATGAAGAAGTCAGTGCCGACCTCCATCTATTCTTCAAAGAGCGATTGCGGAACATCTTCAAGGAGATGGGTTATCGTTATGATGAGATTAATGCAATTGTTGAAATAGGGGTGGACAACCCATTGGAATGCCTTGAGAAAGTCACCGCGATTTCAGCCATGCGCGACAGCGAAGACTTTTATGCAGTTTCTTTAAGCTTTAAGAGGATTAAGAATATTGTTTTAAAAGCGGGGCTGCAGATGGATTCGCCCTTTTCGGTTGATCCTTCGCTCTTCGAATCAGAGGAAGAAAAGGCATTGGGACGGCTCGTGGATCGGATTAAACCAAAAGTGAAGCGAGCAGCCGCTAAACATGAGTATCGCAAAGCATTCGAGTTGATGGCTTCGATGAGACCTGCCATTGACCTATTCTTCGACAAGGTTCTCGTGATGGCTGAAAATCCGGCGGTACAGAGGAATCGCTTATCGCTGCTTGGGAGTTTGCTTGCCGTTTTCTACCGTGTGGCAGACGTTTCAGAAGTCGTCTTGAACTCTGGGGCAATGTCGGCGTGACGACTGCATCCGCGTTCGGATTCACAATAATTGAATGACATAAAAAAAGGAGAGGTTCATACGAAATGGGAAATAAATACGTTTATTACTTCGGCGATGGAAAGGCAGATGGAAAGGCTGACATGAAAGGGTTGCTGGGTGGAAAGGGCGCCAACTTGGCTGAGATGACCAATATCGGACTGCCTGTGCCCCCCGGATTCACAATATCGACGGAAGTCTGCACCTACTACTATGCCAACAAGAAAAAATATCCCAAGGAGCTTTCGAAACAAGTGGATCAGGCGCTTCGCAAACTCGAGAAATCTCTGGGCATGAAATTTGGCAATGCGAAAAATCCTTTGCTCATTTCTGTCCGGTCCGGAGCCCGCGCCTCGATGCCCGGCATGATGGATACCATTCTGAATCTTGGGTTGAGTGACAACACCATTCAGGGTTTAATTCAAAAAACGGGCAATGAGCGCTTTGCCTGGGATTCTTACCGCCGCTTTGTGCAGATGTACGGTGACGTCGTGTTGGGGCTGAAACCGCAGCACAAGGATGAGATTGATCCGTTTGAACACATCATCGATGAAGTCAAGAAGCAGAAGGGAGTTCTGCTGGATACGGAACTCGAAACCAGTGATCTGCAAGAACTGGTCAGACGATTTAAGAAAGCCATCAAGGCCCGCTTGAATATTGATTTTCCCAACGATCCCTACGAGCAGCTCTGGGGTTCCGTCGGTGCTGTGTTTGGCTCCTGGATGAATGAAAGAGCCATCGCCTACCGGAAAATGAACGAGATTCCGGCTTCTTGGGGAACTGCCGTCAATGTGCAAACAATGGTCTTCGGGAACATGGGAGAAGATTCCGGTTCCGGTGTTGCCTTTACCCGCGATGCGGCGACCGGGGCAGATGTTTTCTATGGAGAATATCTCAATAATGCCCAAGGGGAAGATGTCGTTTCCGGCGCGAGGACGCCCAAGCCCATCCTGGAACTGGCGAAAGAAAATCCCAAAGTCTACCGACAGCTGGATAAGGTTCGGAGAATTTTGGAAGCGCATTACCGCGACATGCTCGACATTGAATTCACCATCCAGCAGGGAAAGCTCTACATGCTGCAGTGCCGGGTAGGAAAAAGAACGGCTTTTGCAGCCATCAAGATCGCCGTGGATATGGTGGATGAGAAACTCATTTCCGAAAAAGAAGCTTTGCTGCGCATCGAGCCGGACCAGCTCAATCAATTGCTGCGCCCAATTTTTGATACCGCCGAAAAGAAGAAAGCGGTGGAAGAAGGCCGGCTTCTGGCAAAAGGCCTGAATGCAGGGCCTGGAGCCGCTTGCGGCCGAGTCGTATTTAATGCCCCGGATGCGGAAGAATGGAAGAAACGCGGTGAACGAGTCATCCTGACCCGGATTGAAACATCTCCGGAAGACATCAAAGGGATGGATGCCGCTGAAGGAATCCTGACCGCCCGTGGAGGCGCCACCTCTCACGCCGCGCTGGTTGCGCGTCAGATGGGAAAGGTCTGCGTGGCGGGGTGTACGGCCTTGGCCATTGATTATGCCAAACGGGAAATGAAAGCGGGAAACCAGCTGGTACGGGAAGGCGATTATATTTCGATTGACGGTTCTACCGGCGAAGTCATCTTCGGCGAACTTAAAACCAAACCATCGGAAGTCTTGCAAGTTCTGATTGGGAAGTCTCTCGATCCGGCTCAGTCTCCGGTCTACCAGGAATACGCCAAAATCATGAAATGGGCTGACCGCTATCGATCCCTGAAGATTCGGACCAACGCCGACCAACCAGACCAGGCCGCCACAGCCATTGCTTTTGGTGCCGAAGGAATTGGTTTATGCCGGACCGAACATATGTTCTTTGGCGAGGGAAAGATCGGTCCAATGCGGGAGATGATCTTGTCGGACACCCTGGAAGCGCGCCGCCAGGCATTGGAAAAGTTACTCCCCCTGCAGCGGGCGGATTTTGAAGGAATCTTTGAAGTCATGGCGGGAAGGCCCGTGACCATCCGTACGATCGATCCTCCATTGCATGAATTTGTTCCTCATGAAGAGGAGGCGCAGCGAGAATTGGCCGCCGAGATGGGGATTTCTTACGAAAAGGTCAAGCAGCGGGTGGAGTCGCTGCATGAATTCAACCCAATGCTCGGTTTCCGTGGTTGCCGTCTGGGCATCGTTTATCCCGAAATTACCGAAATGCAGGCCCGGGCTATCTTCGAGGCTGCGGCCAATGTCAGCAAGAAGGGGACTAAAGTCGAACCGGAAGTCATGATCCCTCTGGTTGGACATATCAAAGAACTGGATAACCAATCTGCCATCGTCCACAGAGTTGCAGAGGAAGTGATGAAACAGCAGAAAACAAAATTCCCCTATCTAGTCGGAACGATGATCGAGATCCCTCGAGGAGCGATCACAGCCGACGAGATTGCCAAGACTGCCGAATTCTTTAGTTTTGGGACCAACGACCTCACCCAGACGACATTGGGAATTAGCCGGGATGATTCCGGCCGGTTTCTTGTACCATACGTACAGCTCGATATCTATCCCAGGGACCCGTTTGAGGCCATTGACCGAGATGGGGTCGGCGCGCTGATGAAGATTGCAGTGGAAAAGGGGAGGGCGACGCGGCCAAAGTTGAAGATCGGGATCTGCGGTGAGCACGGAGGCGAACCTTCCAGCGTCGAATTCTGCCATTCGATCGGCCAGGATTATGTCAGCTGTTCTCCATTCCGGGTTCCCATCGCGCGTTTGGCTGCAGCCCGAGCAGCTCTTCGGGAAAAGGCAGCAAGCAAAAGCCAGGAGACCAAGAAATCAAAAACCGGCAAGAAAAAGGGAAAAGGGAAAAAGAAGTAAGGCTGGAAATGAAATCGAACTCCTCGATCCGCTAGCGGACGATCGAAGAGTTCGATGCTAGAATGCTACCAGAAAGAGTCGGCTTGCCGTGTTTGGGTGAATTTGGCCGATCTATTATTTTTATAAGGAGCGACGCATGCGTATTGGCATTTTAACAGGGGGCGGGGATGTGCCGGGGTTGAATCCCTGTATTAAAGCGGTTGTCAATCGGGCCGAAGATGAGGGGATTTCGATCATTGGCATCCGCAAGGGCTGGTGGGGATTACTGAACCTGAATCCCGATGATCCTGATTCTGTGGCAAAGTGTACGATCAAGCTCGACACGAATATCGTGCGCACGATTGACCGCAGCGGAGGCACCTTTCTCCACACCTCTCGAACCAACCCATCGAACGTGAAGATTGCCGATACACCGGAATTTCTTCGCGGACCGGATTGGAACCCCAAGGCGATTGGTATTCGCGACTTCACACCGCATGTGCTGAACAATTTGGCGAAGCTGGCGATCGATGTGTTGATCGTGATCGGTGGCGATGACACGTTGAGTTACGGAGAGCGAATGCACAAGGAGAAATTTCCGGTTGTCGCGATTCCGAAAACCATGGATAACGACGTATTCGGAACGGATTACTGTATCGGCTTTTCGACTGCCGTAACCCGGAGCATCAATTTTCTGCATCAGTTGAGAACGTCGGCGGGATCGCATGAAAGGATTGCCGTGGTGGAACTCTTTGGGCGTAACAGTGGCGAAACCTCGCTGATTGCCTCCTACTTGGCCGGGGTGGACCGGGCGATCATATCTGAAGTTCCTTTCAACCCCGAAAAACTGGCCAAACTCGTTATGGAAGACAAAAACGCTAATCCGAGCAATTACGCCATGGTGACAATCTCGGAAGGGGCTCAGATGCTTGGTGGCGTCATCGTTGAATCCGGAGAAGCCGATGCCTACGGCCATCGAAAGCTAGGCGGGATCGGTGCTCTGCTGGGTGAGGTTTTGAAAAACTTGACTGGACAGAATATTATTTACCAGCCGCTATCTTATTTGATGCGAAGTGGCGCGCCGGATGCGCTCGACCTCATGGTCTCACTCAACTACGCGAACATGGCAATGTCCCTCATCTTGAAGAAACAATTTGGAAAAATGATGGCCATGAAGAACGGAATTTACACGAACGTCCCGATGAGCATTGTGTCTCAAGGCGTGAAACGAGTCGACGTCGAAGAGTTGTACGATCAGAATGAATACCTTCCTAAGGTCAGGAATGTTGACGGGAAACCCATGTTCCTCTACTAAGCGCCCCCCGCCAGAAGGGAACGGAGAAACGACTGCAGAGGTCAATTCTCTTAGAACCCCTGCGATCCTTTTTTTGACTTTAGGCATCTAACCCCACCACAGACGGATTACATAGACATTATTCCGTTGATCTGACAGGGGGAGGGGTTATAATGAAACGGAAGCACCCTAACTCAATCCCTCACCCTAATCCAAGAAATCGGCTGGGTAATTTATGAACGCAAAAACCATTTCCGTTTCTCTTCTTTGCTGGTTTGGGTTTTCTGCATCGCGGCTTTTAGGGAATGACCCCTCATTCAATTTTATTGGAGCGCAAGCCGGGCTTGTAAATTATGTCGATGGGAATCCCGTTGTTTTCGCATCCGACCTGTCGGTGAGAAAGCCGCTCTTGTCTCGTACCATGATCCAGCCGAAGAGTCGGATCGAAACAGGATCAATGGATCGCGTTGAAATTTTGTTGAATCCGGGAAGCTTTCTTCGAGTGGCTGAGAACTCTATTGTGCGTATCAATGAAACCAAACTGGATAATGTGCGGATTGCGTTAGACAAAGGGATAGTCATTGTAGAATCCTCCGTGTTCGACAAGAAAGTTCACGCCTTGCGAATTGAGACGGCAGCCGGCGAAATAGCTATTCAGAAAGAGGGTCTCTATCGCTTCGAAGCAGGTCCGGAACATACCGCAGTCGATGTCGCGATTCGTCGCGGCAAGGCTCAGTGGCTGCCCGAAGGCAAGCCTCAAGTGACACTAAAATCCGGCAAACGCTTCCAGCTCCCGGTCAGTTCGACCGGTGGCGAGCTCCAGTACGCAAAAATCAACAAAGAACAAATGGATAGCCTCGACAATTGGAGCATGCGCCGTGCCGAGTATCTGGTTGCGGCCAGCGACCGCTCTTCCTCCTGGGCATCGAAGTCCTGGTATTCGTCCTACTCTCAACGAGGTTTTCGAGGCGGATGGTTTTACGATCCCTTCTTTCAGATGTTCACCTTCATCCCTTTTGGCTCGAACTATTATTCTCCTTACGGATTCTCTTACCTAGGCTACAACCCTTATCGACTCTATCGAGGATATGGGGGAGGCGGCGGTACAGGGTCGGGAGGCAATACTGGAAGTTCCGGTACATCGAGTAACACGCAAGCCAGTCCAACCCGGTCCCCATCAACCTCTTCTGTATCGCGGTCAGGTAATTCCGGGAGCGCTGTTCAAAGCCGTGGCGCGTCTATTAGCCGCTCTCGCGGCCGATGAGAGCGTAAGCTTCGCTAGCGTTTCCGCCCTACACTTTATTTTGTCCGCTGGAATCTCTCACCTTTTTCTTATTCAAGCTGTTTAACCCGAATCCTGAGCAGGATAGGGGTAGGGAGAGCGTCGGGCTCCCCCTCCCTCCGAACCGGACAGGCGGCTCTCCCGCATCCGGCTCTCCAGTCGGTGGTTCACCTTCTCAAGGATTGACAGGCCAAGGCATGAGCTGCTACCAGAGAGAACAGCCCGTGCTCGGCAAAGAAGCGATTGGGCCAACGATGATGGTCGTTGCCACGCCCCCGGCCTTTACCTCCCGACCGTTTGCGCAGCAGGCTCCGAAGGCGACCGCGAATCCAGCGATCTTCATCTGGAAAGACGGTTTTACCGCTATGTTTGAAGTATTCAAACCAGCCCTTCAGTGTCCGGTTGAGGTCTTCGATGACGACCTTCAAGCTATGTCCGTTGGCGCGTCGCGTTTTGTCACGAATCGTGTCCCGAAATTTCTTCCGGCTCTTCTCCCGCGGCCATCTCCGGCCTCGGTCGAAGCGGTAACCCAGAAAGTGAAAACTTTCCTTCTGGGCATCCACAACCCGGGTCTTGACCGGATGCAAGGTTAGTCCCGCTGTCGCCGTCCATTCTCGCACCCGCTCCAAGGCTCGCTCGGCTTCCTCACGGCTTCGGCACAGCAGCACGAAGTCATCTGCATACCGCACCATCTCCACCCCGGCCTGTTCCATCTGGTGGTCCAGAGGGCTCAGGTAGAGGTTCGACAGCAGCGGACTTAGCACGGCTCCTTGCGGGGTTCCCCCCTCTGGAGTCCAGCTCTTCATGCCGTCCAGGATCTGTTGGTTCAAGAAGGCCTCCAGCAAGTCCAGGACTCGCCCGTCCGACACCTTCTCCGCCACCTGTTCCTTCAACGGTTGATGCGGGATGGTATCGAAATAGCTTTTCAGGTCGGCGTCGACAATCCAGGTGTAGGCCTGTTTCAGCAGACCGTCCACCCGGCGCAGGGCATCCTTGCACCCCCGGTTGGGTCGGAATCCGTAGCTCTGTTCGGCAAAGTCCCGTTCAAAGATCGGTTCCAGCACCAGCCGCATCGCCGCTTGCACGACCCGATCCCGAACCGTCGGGACCCCCAGCGGCCGTTTTTCCGCACTCCCCGGCTTGGGTATCCACACCCGTCGTACCGCCTGCGGCCGGTAGCTTCCCTCCCGCAGTTGTTCCGACAGGCGTTTGAGGTTCTTCATCAAGTCGCGCTCGAAGTCTTCCACCGTTTGGTGATCTACGCCCCCTGCCCCCCCGTTGGCTTTGACCTGCTGGAAACCCGCCCACAGCGTGCGCTCGGCATAGATCTTGTCCATCAAGCTGAACCACTTCCCTCCTTTGATCCCCTCTTCGAGGGCCGTCAACATCCGTTCCGTCCAGACCGAAGGTTCCACCCAGGCCCAACGAGCCCGAATCTCTCCGGCTTGTTTAGTCTCTTCCGACACTGCCGCCGGTTTGTCTTCCTTCTCTCTGTCGGTCACGTCTCCACCTTCCTGCGTCCCTTCGCTCCATCCCCGTTACGGAACTTCACCGCTACTATGGACGCTCTGACTCCTGCTGATCCGGCTCTTCGGTCCTCAACCAGCAACATGAACACCGTCTCTGCTGACCCGCAGGTCTCCCTGATTCACGTGTCTGACCTTCCGATCCCTCCGTCTCCAACCACCCCCCAGGCCCTCGACGCTGATTTCACACGCTACCCCTCATCTCGCCGAGTCTCCCGCTTGCGCGGGTCTAGGTTTCACCTTTCTCCAGCAGGCTCGCCGACTCTGACAGGCCGAATCGAGTTCGTTATCCTACGGATGGATCACTCACCTCCTGCAGCTCCCCACCCCGCCTCGCGGCGACGCAGTAGCAGTTGGTTACAGGCCGGAGAGCGTATGCCTGAAGAGGACTTCCACCTCTCCAATCAGACACGCTTTCAGGCGCACTGGAGCGGGCGCTCCGCGCACGCTAAAACGCGTGCGAGCGCCAGCGTTCTACTCAACGAGTTGGAGAAATCCAAGTGAACAGGGCGCGTGGGACCGCCGTCCTGCGCGCACGCTGGTTTGATCCAATCTCAATGAAGGCCCAACAGAGCGGGCATTCCACCCAAACTGAATTCAAGGGGGCCGATTGCCGTTGACGGGGATAATTCGAAGTCATTATACTGGCCTGTCTTAAAGGAGTACCAATTCACTATGGCGGGGCATAATTGATGCACTCAGAAATCATTGGTATCGGGCTAGCTGTGCTGGACCACCTCATGGTCGTTCCGGAATTTCCCAGCCAGGAAGGTGTAACTCCAAGCTCGCAGTATGAAATTCAGGGAGGAGGGATGATTGCGACCGCCCTTGCCACCGCTCAGCGCCTGGGCGCAAGCACAGAGCTTTGGGGACGTTTGGGAGATGACGAAACGGGCCATGCAGTGGTTAAGGAACTGAAGGCATTCAACGTGAACACATCTCAAGTCCATATGGTGCCGGATGGAAAAACAGGCGTTTGTTTTGTGATGGTCCAAGCTGACAACGGCAAAAGAGCATTCGTCGTCCATTCCCAAAAGAATCTGTACGTGGATTTGAATCTGCTCAATTTGGAGCGAATCCGAAAAGCCAAAATGCTTCTGATCGATGCTTCCTGGATTGAAGCGGCACAGAAAGCGGCTCATTTTGCCAAATCCCATGGGATTCCCGTAGTCGCCGATGTGCACGAGCCAAACCAGCCGAGTTTAGAGCTATTGAGCCTGGCCGACTACGCCATTGTGCCCCAACAACTGGCAGAGTTTTTTGGCGGGAAAGGGGATTATACCAGTGCCTTGCATGCCATGAAGTCAAAGGGCGTCAAAGTCCCGATCATTACTCTGGGTGAGGAGGGATGCGCGTATCTCTACCAGGAGAAAATATTCAAAGTTCCTGCCTTTGATGTAAGAGTCGTAGATACCACTGGCGCAGGCGATTCTTTCCATGGCGCTTTCTGTTTTGCCCTTTCGCGCGGGTTTGGAGTACCCGAATCTATCGGGTTAGCTTCCGCGGTCGCGGCCTTGTCCTGCACGAAACTCGGTGGACTAGCTGGAATACCCACCTACGAAGAGACACTCCAATTCATGCGTGAACAAGCGGCTGGTGCCTGATTAAAGGGAGTGAATGCTCCCTTATCTGTCTCATCATTGCCTCATCAACACGAGCGCCTTCCACCGGAATATCTCCCCCTTTGGAGTGTCATAAGAGCGCTCACCAA
This sequence comes from uncultured Acidimicrobiia bacterium, assembly GCA_963810905.1. GTDB lineage: Bacteria > Acidobacteriota > Terriglobia > Versatilivoradales > Versatilivoraceae > CAWBAT01. The sequence goes on from CAWEPG010000008.1 coordinate 50,205, forward strand.
ACCAGCTAAAGAGGAAAAGACCCACCACTCAACTTCCGGATTCGGATTTGTTGAAATAGGGTTCCAAGATGCGGCAAGTGATGTCAAAATATGATGTGTCTTTCAGCGGGCTTTCTATTCGAACGCCCGATTTGCTTTCCGGAAAGGGAATATGAGAATTCTCTCTTGCAAGATTTTCTGCGGGATCGCGATCCTCGGTTTGTTATGGGGTTATATCTTTCTGGCGAGTCAGGAGCAATCCAAACAGCCGTTAAGTGAAGACGAAGTGTTGTCGTTAGTCACCTCATCGCGACTGGGAGAAATCTCAGTCAACCGAGTTGTCGAGCTGATCCAACTTCGAGGAGTAAAGTTCTCTGTGACGGATGTCTTCCTCGTAGAGTTGAAGGCGCGGGAAGCAGATATCGCCATCATCGAGACTTTGCGGCAGATCCGCAATCAAGGGAAGGATTTCATTCCGGGGGCTTCGCAGACGCCGAAGGATTCTCGTAAAATGGAAATAGAAACAGTTCCTCCCAGCATTCCACCTGCCGAAGTAGGGAAGAGTTCCGCCTCCATATCGGAAGCGGAATGGCCCGAGTTTCTTGAAAAGACTCGCGGGAAAGCGTTGGGCTATACCGAGCAACTACCGAATTTCATTTGCACCCAGATTACTCAAAGGTTTGTACGCTTTCTTCCTGGGGGATGGCGGCAGGATGATAATTTCGTCGCGGAACTCTCTTATTATGACGGGCGTGAACATTACAAGGTACTGACCGTCGCCAACAAGATTGCCACCGACATGACGATCGAAAAAATGTCAGGAACCACCTCAACCGGGGAGTTTGGAACATCGCTGCGCGAGCTATTCGATCCTTCGACGAGTGCCAGCTTTCGTCTCGAAGGGGCTGACCAGACCAATGGCCATGATACGGTACGCTTGGGGTTTCAGGTATCGCTGGAAACGTCAAAGTATACGATCACTTATAACAAAGAGCGCACCATTGTTGCAGCCTATCGAGGACGATGCTGGGTTGATCCCATATCCCATAACGTGATACGACTCGAAAGCAAAGCCATTAATATTCCGGTAAGCTTCCCGGTCACGCGAGCGGAAAGTTCAGTCGATTATGATTTGGCGGATATTTCGGGGATAAAGTACTGGTTGCCTGTGCACGCTGAAGTCGTGCTTGCAGAGGGCGCAACGAAAATTCAAACCAAGAATGTGATTGAATTCAAGAAATATCGGAAGTTTGAAGCCGAGGTCAAGATAGTCCCAGATTGATCGACCCACTCACATTTGAATGAATTATCAGCTCCCCTCCCCCCAATGCGGGAGAGGGGATGGGTGTGAGGAGGACGGCCGTTCTGCGCCGCGCGTTTATTGAGCGCGCGCAGGAGCGCCCGCTCCACCCCTGAGGGATAAAGTTGTAGCCGGGGCCGCTGGCTCCGGCTACAACCTGGTAGCCACGATTGACGTGCTTCGTACGGCAATCCTGGGTTTCTTGATCGGGAATTTTCAAGCGCCGTCACAGAGGCTCGATCCTCCAAAATACGACAAGGCTGGAGGGCGGAGCTCTGCGACGCCTGTTCGGTAGTGACGCATTCCTCCCGATCTGAAATCCACTGAGTTTCGCGGGAGCTCAACCCTCCATGAAGTGATTGTAATAATGGCGAATGCCACCGCTTAGCTCCAAAGCCGATCATGGCTGCCTTCTTTGTTCCACTCGGGAGTCGGTGCAAAATAACCGGGGCCAAGCAAATGTTGCTTGACGACCTCTTCATTGAGGGTTACTCCCAGCCCGGGGCCTTCAGGGACAGGGATGAATCCGTCCTGCAAAATGGGTTTGGGTATCCCGTTCACAAGGTCGTCCCACCAGGGAACATCCACGGAGTGGTTCTCGAGAGCCACAAAGTTTCGAGTGGCAGCGGCACAATGGACATTGGCCATACACGACACCGGGGTGCCGGCAAAATGCATCGCCATAGCGACGCCTCGTTCTTCCGCGTAGTCCCCAATTTTTTTCGTCTCTAACAATCCTCCGGAAGTCGCCAGATCAGGCTGAATCATATCGACAGCATGGGCGTCCACCAGTTTGGCAAATCCTTCCTTCAGATAGATATCCTCGCCCGTAAGAATTGGGACATCCACAGAATCGGAGATTTTCTTCAACAAGTCCGTGTAAAACCAGGGAATCATATCCTCCAACCAGGCCATATTGTATTTTTCTAGTGCTCTTGCTAGACGAATACAACTGTTGACTCCGATATGACCAAAGTGATCTCCCGCCAGAGGAATCTCCATCCCGATAATTTCTCGAACTTGTCCCACATAATCAGCCAGCAGAGCAATTCCCTTGTCCGTCAACTCAATGCCTGTGAAAGGATGCTCTAAGTTAACATTGTCCACGCCCTTTGGCTCGGTCACTGTGCCTGGAACATCGGAAATGAGGCTGACTCCAAAGTCTGTCTTGACGAATGTGAATCCTTTGGCCATCCTTTCTTTCATCCGGTGGGCAGTCACTTTAGGGTCTTTAGCTTCCTCCGTGTCTGCATAACAGCGGATTTTGTCCCGGTATTTTCCACCCAGCAATTGATAGGCGGGAACATTGTAGGCCTTACCCGCCAGATCCCAGAGCGCCATTTCCACTGCGCAAACTCCACCGGCCTGGCGGGAATGGCCGCCAAATTGTTTGATCTTACGGAAGACTCTCTCAACATTGCAGGGATTCTCGCCGAGGATGCGGCTCTTCAAGTATGAGGGCGTAATTTGGGTCAGCTCCGTCGCGAACTTCTCCCAGGCCGTAGATGCCCTGATTCGTATCGATCCGGATGATGGGACATGTCATGGGTGCTTTAGTCACCACAGCCACGCGCATATCCGTGATTTTTAATTCGGTGGGTTTTGAGTTTTTGTTGACGTTTTGCATCGCGGCTTCAATGTCTTCGCTAGTCGCAAAGAAACTGGCGATGCCAACCCCAGTCGCCGCCTTGCCCGCGACCTTAAATAAGTCGCGGCGATCCAGAAACTTCTTGAGTGCCGTTTTCATATGTTCTTAAAAAACCTCCAATCAGATCGGAAGAAATGGGTCTACAAATGATGAATCCAGAATACCGACAGAATAGTAGCATCATTCATTCGGAAATTCACCCCGTGCACGGTGATGAGAATCAATCTGAATTCGGTGAGCGAATGTCAGCTGAAATGCGACGTGGGACAAGTCGAAATTGCGAATTTGTGCGAGCTTAGTTAGATGGAGCGGGGGGCTACACCCGGAGCACTTTTAGACTTCCTTCCTTCAGTAAAAAGAGGAAAGATCTTGGCCGACGGGCCACGAAAATGGGTGATCGATTACTATCCACCCCCGTAGTGGCGCTCTATGCGCGCCATCCTCTCCAGCCCCATCGGGGCGACCGATGTATAGAATAGACCGGATGCAAAATTTGAATTCACCCTCTCCCCTAATGGGAGAGAGTGGTCCGTCAGGACCGGGTGAGGGGTAATCGAAAAGGTGTAATTTCTCGATTTGATGATTCAGAGTTAATTGCTGTGGGAAAGCACGATAGTTCGCATGGAACTACAGTGAAGCTTTAATCGAAACGAGCCCCTACTGTAAGAAACCCAAATCCCAAATCACGGCGACGATGCGGTGCTACCATTGGTCAAGAAATTCACTTAAGCGTTCCATTGCGGGATCAAGGATAGTCCGGTCGGCCGCGTAACATATCCGGATGAATCCTTCTCCTCCGGCCCCAAAGGCTACACCCGGTGCGATCCCAACCTTCTTTTTCAATAACAATTGGCGGCAGAATTCAAAAGAATCGATCAATCCGTGGATCTTCGGGAAGAGATAGAAGGCGCCCTCAGGCTTGGGCAGGATAACGCCGCGCATCGATTTCAATGCTTGCTGGCAAAAGTCTCTGTTTTTCCGGAGTTCCTCAACCATTTCCCGAATTCCTTTTTCGCCATTTCGCAAGGCAACTTCGCCTGCGCGTTGAACCATGGAAGGAGCGTGTGAAATGATAAATTCATTCATCTCAGTTGTCTTTGAAGCCAGCTCTTTGGGCGCCACCAACCAACCGAGTCGCCAGCCTGTCATGCAATATGTTTTTGAAAAAGAATGGACCACAACCACTGCATCGTCTCGATTGCAGAGCCTGAGGATTGAAGGAGCTACCGTTCCCTCATAGTAGAGGCGTTCATAGACCTCATCGGCGAGCAACCAAAGGTTGTTTTCACGGCAAAACGAAAGGAGGCTACGCTGATCCGAGATGCTGGCAACCCAGCCCAGCGGGTTTGACGGGGAGGTGTAAATAAGAAGGCGAGTCTTAGCGGTCAAGCTTTTTCGCAACAAGCCCAAAGTCGATTGCATAGTGATCGTCTTGGAGCGAAAGCGGGATTTCATGCGGAAGAGCGGAACACATCTGAACTATGGAAGTGGCATTCGGCCAGGCAGGGGTCAGAATGATGGCTTCATCACCAGGATCAAGCAGGCAGCGGATCGCCACATTGAGCGCTTGAACTCCCGATGCGGTGACGACGACTTCCGAAGCGGGATCTAAATGGACCGAATGGAGCTCCTGATATTTGTCGGCGATGGCTTGCCGAAGCCCTGGTAGACCGGCGTTGTGGGTGTAAAACGTATAGCCTTCCCGCAATGCAGCGATTGCAGCATCTTTAATAAATGGCGGTGTCGGTGCGTTTGATTCTCCGAAATAAAGAGGCAACAAGCCGTCCATGTCGAAGGCTAAATTGGCAAGCTCCCTAATTTTCGAGGGTGAAACTCCAATGATGGATTTTGCTAATGAAATTCGATTCTGAGGCATTAAATGAATCCTGACCCTTTCAAGAAATCAGCCGCAATTCTGCCACAAGCGTATGTTTCCGGTAAGGCGTTTTTCTATAGTGCCTGAAAATGCTGACCTCGCGCACAAAAAAGATCCGACTTTTTTGCACACAGAGGGGTCTAAAGAAATGGATCTTAGAAAAGGGAACCTGCGGCAACGGAATCACGTATTGAAACCATATTCCCCGGAACAACCGGGGGGAGACCTCCCCTCTGATGCACATTTTGGACTCGGGGCCGAAGGGAATTGTCGAACCGGAGAATGGCTATCGAGTTTAGGCAAGTAATGGACAATATCTTGGACTCCGCGCTTCCAGAAGAAAGATCCTCCCGAGTCGAGGCAGTCGATTCCGGTCAAGAGAGTGCGTGGGTGACATCGAGCCAAGGGGGAGATGTCGTCTCGTTCAATCGTCTCGTTTTGAAATGGGAGAAAAAGATCTTCAACCTCTCCCTCAGGATTCTTCGAGACCCCAATGAGGCAGCCGATGCCACGCAAGAGGTTTTTTTAGTTGCCTTCAAGCGAATACGGCAGTTTCGGCAGGATTCTTCCTTTGCGACCTGGCTTTATCGGATTGCCGTGAATCATTGCACCAATCGGCTCCAAAGAAGGCCGGAGGGGGTTCATTTCTCGCTGGATAGTTCGGAAGATGGCCAGGCCTTGCGGAAGAATCTGGCTACGGAGGAGTCCCAGGAAGAGACCCTCATTTTTGCCGAGACGCAGCGACGAGTCCGCAACGCGCTGCAGTTTCTCCCCCCGGAGCAGCGAGTCGTAATGGAACTCAGATTCTTCCAGGAGCTCAAGTTCGAGCAAATTGCCGAGATCGTCGAAGCACCATTGAGTACCGTCAAATCCAGATTCTACACCGGACTTGAAGTCTTAAAGATTCGGTTGGCAAGATGAAAGGGACCGGTGAATGAACCACCACGAATTCGTTCCGGTAGAATTTCGAAGAAATTTACCGTTTGGGAGATGAGCCTATGAAAACTCTGTGTGCGGAAATGAAAAACCGAATTCCCCTGTCCTTACTGGGGGAGTTAAGTGCTGCAGAACAGATTGAGCTGGAAACCCATCTGCTGAATTGTTCCGCCTGCGCAGCAGAAAATGCCAGCTGCGCCGAGACGTTTGTTCAGCTACGCACCATATCGGATGTTTCCGCTCCGAGACATTTCTTGGTCTACCCGGGAGAAGTGCGGCGTTCTCTAAAGGATTTCTTTTGGGCTTTGGAGCCCGGCTGGAAACTTGTATTCGGTGGGGGACTGGTCAGTGTCTTCCTTCTCTTGGCGCTATTTCTGACCAGGTTTCAGTTCAGAGTTGAGAATGGTGTCTATTCATTGAGCTTCGGGCAACCTGTGCCAGCCCTCTCGACGATTTCGAAAGCTCGTGAAGACGAAATTAAATCCCAATGGATGGAATTTTGGATGCTCGAACACGCCAAGATCGACAGGAGCTCAACACTCTCGTCAAGCAGGAATTAGTGGACTATAGCCGGGGTTTATCGGCTCAACAAAAGAAAGAATGGCAGGCTGCGTTATCTGGTTTGGAATTCCGTTTGAAGCAGCAAATTGATGGAAACGCCGTGGCTCTGCAAGGCGGCATAAGGCAGTCGGTCGCGGAGTTGTACCAGACCGTTCAATCACAACGGCAACAGGACATGAGTCGAACCCGAAAACAGCTGGGCCGATTGGCCTATCAGGAAGATCAAAAGGATCAAGAAACCAGAGAAATCCTGGCTACGCTGCTTCAGGTGACGGATATGAATCTGAAATAGGCCAAGACAATTCTCTTAAACCGATGATGGAGAAATACTCTCCTAAATAATGTTTTTCTGGAGGATTCCAGCATGAAAAAGAGTCATATGATTTTTGTTCTCTTGGGAGTCTGGCGTTACTTGGATTCGCGAATCTGCAGGGGTCTCAGACCCCGCCTTTTGACTCGACAAAATGTCAGCGTGAATTGGAAGTGATGAAAGGGATTCTCCGCACGACTCTTGATTTTGCCGGGAAAGAATATTCGAGTGGAGAGACGGGTGTCACGAGAGGTCGATTCAATATGGGACCGGCATTTCTGAATTCTGGCAGCCTCACGGCATTTTATCTGGCGGGGCAGGGAGCGGTCTTTACTATCCCGGCTTCGACCATTCGAGGTTCATTTCTCCGACATGGGGAGCATATGAAAATCGCGATCGGTCCGGAAGAGCTCGATCTTGGGGAATTCAACGATGCCATGGCAGATTTACAGGACGAGATGAAAGACTTAAGCGAAGAACTCAGTTCCTTGGGGAAAGAAATGAGTGCAGACCAGGTTGTTTCGCCTCTTCCTCCACCCCCACCGCAGCCTCCTAGCCCCGGCCAGGCGCCTCCTCCGGCGCCAAATAAAATCAAGGAGAAAAACGCCAAGAAACTGAATGGGAAAGAAGTCGATCTGCAAAAAAAGCTCGCAGATCTGCAAGACAGGGCAAAGCAACGACAGGAAGAATTCGAGGCAAGAAAAGCCAAATTCCGAGCCAATCTCGAACAGATTAGAGGCCTTTTAATCGAAGTACTCGCCAACCATGGCGATTCACTGACAACCGTAAAACCTCATGAGTTTATCAATCTGGTGATTGTCGATGAAGGCGGTGGCTGGTTGGCAAACGATGCAGAAGGGAAGAGGGAAATCATCTCCGTACAAAAGTCGATCATCGCTGATTACAAGGCGGGCAGGCTGACATCTGGAGGAATTCAAGCTAAAGGTTCTGAACTATATCAACTAGATCATCGATTAGAGAGCGCAGTCCGTCGTCCAGCGGACGACGCCAGTTTTGCAACGGCAACCCCCCTGGCCAGTCGAGCATTAGACCTCAAGAGCTCAACCCTTCATGATTGCATTTGATTGGAGGGCTGAACTCCGCGACCTCTGCATAGAATTAAGAGGTGTCCCTAATGCCGTGCGAGAGTGAATGAGGGACTCGGAGGGGCAAAGCCCCGATGCAATAAAAGCCTGGGGCAACGCCCCAGGTCACCGAATGAGAAGCGTCAAGGGCTGAAAGCCCGTTCTATCGTCAATCCCAGACATATCGTTCGTCGCATGCCACCCTGTATTTCGTGAGAAATGCCCGATACTCGTCCTGGAACGTCCGCGTTCGATGGTGTTCTTCTTGATTGTCGATGTAAGCCAGGAGTGCATCCAAATCCGCCGGCCCCACGGAGAACACACCATAACCGCGTTGCCATGCGAAGCCGCAAAGCTCGGGGGATTGAGTCTTGAGCCATTTCGATGACGAGGTTTTCACCTTCTCAACCAGAACTGCGACTGTGATCGCCCGCGAAAGTTGGACGGCGAGGTGAACGTGATCCGCCAAACCTCCGGCCCGGGGACATTCGCAGCCCGAGTTGCGGACCACTGTGGCGAGATAGGCGTGGAGCGCAGGGCGAACCGACGCGCCAAGACAGGGGAAGCGATCCTTCGTGCTGAAAACAAGGTGCAAAAGGATATTTTCGAGTGATTGGGGCATGGAATGGAACGGGCTTTCAGCCCTTGTTCGGTTTCGGGTTGTTTGCCTGGGGCGTTGCCCCAGGCTGGTATGGTTTCGCACCTTTGGCGCTTTTGTCCTCAGCCCATATCCGGGTAAGGGTTGAACCAGAGCAAAAGTTGGTAGCCTAAACGGCCGTGGAATAGGCTACAAAAACCTCTTGATGTTCGTTAGCTGGTAGCTGCGATTTTCGCAGTTTGTGCGGCTAGCGTAGGCTTTTGGATTGAGGATTCCAATGACCGTTCAATGTCCCGCGGTGTAGCGTCGCTCGTGCAAAAACCGCAAGCAAGGCTTTTCCGGCAAATCACCGTTGTTTCCCAGCTCTTCGGACAGTCTGGTTTCGATAAGCTAAGAGGCATATATTCGAAATATCTAACTAGATGTGGGCTTCAATCCTCCTGTTTACTGCCTTCCACTTTCTGGCGTCTGTTTTCCGGCTCCTGTCGACGACGTCATTTTTCCGCGTTAATTGAGATCGCGACCCGACGCAACGTGATGGAGCAGCCATCCCACCGCACCTCCAATCGGCACCGCAAACCACCAGATTGCCAGCAGACTGAACTTCAACACAACGATGGTCATCCCTAGTACGTTTGTCTGCCCCGGAGCGGTGTAAGCGAAGAAGACTGCGAACGTCGGGGCGAAGATCACCAAAGCGAGCGTTGCAACAACTGCACCCCGGAGTGCGGCATCTACCTGGCTAATGCTTCGCGCAGGATCGCAGAGAGCAATGCCGGTCAGCGTGCCGGAGACCGCCGCAGCCAATCCGGGTAACACGATAAAGAGGATGAGCGCCACACCGTCACGCCGGCTTAGCACAGATGGTAGGAACCAGGCCGCTGGTAAGAAGCTCCCAACAGCGCCAAAGCTTACGGCCGCTGCCACTCGCGGCCACCGACGTACTAGTACACCTGTTGATGCCATATGGAACGTCTTGCTGCCTAGCAATTTGCCTTATGCTGCCTGACACCTGCCTACTGCATTCTGCCGTTTGCCTACTACCGTGGGATTGGCTGCAAAGGCCCATCAAACCTGGTAGTGGGCTTTCGTTCCTGAATTCGCGAAGCTGCTCGCCAGAGCATGGGCGGTGCTATCAGCCTTAGCTCGGGCCTCCCCTTAGCATCCTCACTTCTTAGTATCCGGGCTACTACTCTCCGGATTATTCAGCAGACCTTCAAATCCATTGCGCTTCGATAGGTCTATATAGAAAGACTGAATTCTTCGCACGTAGTTCAGTGTCTCTTCATATCTCCATCGAGGCACTTGGGGGGCAATAGTTTCGACGCTGGTCCATGCTTTTGAATTGAGCCCCTCCTTTTCCGCCGTGCCCTGTGCTTTCAAGATAGTCCCCCTTCCGGCGTTGTAACTGCTCAAGACAAAGCTTAAGCGGTCTGTGAGGGAATCATGCTGCGTCCAGGCGTTCCATAACTTTCTGTCATAGAAGATGCCGGCGGCGATATTCCATCTGGGATCATTGATTTCGCCGATCTCAGGATTCTTGGTTTGTATCTCTTGGTAAGTTGCCGGCATGAGTTGCATGAGACCTTTAGCTCCAACCCAGCTCTTTGCTTCTGGGTTGAGATTACTCTCCGTCATGGCCTGTGCTTTAAAGACCTTCCAATCGAAGCCAACTCCAAAGTATTGCTTCGAATACTTGCGAAAGATCTCATCATAGGTGCTGGGCATCCCTTTTTGAGCCCATGCAGCTCGATGGGGTGAGCAACGCCAAGATGAGAAAAAGGACTCTCTTTCTCATTTCAGTGCTCCTCCAATGACCATCCCGATCGTGATGAAAATGGAAGCAATAAAAATCGCAACCGCAATGTTTCCTTTTTTGAGTTCATCCTCAAAGTTAATTTTCGGGGATAACCAATCGAAAATCTTATAGGCCAGAAACATCAATACTAATCCCAGTCCAGCATAGATGTAATTCAGCGCAATAATCTGCCATTGCATAAACTTCCCTCCTTAATTTTTAAAATGCGCTCGGCTGAGAATGACTTTGGCCTGTTCGCGCAGAGACAAGCCCCGTATCCCCTTACTTTTTCGCAGCTTCAACGACTTCAAGCTTAACTTTGGCTCGACCGTCCTTGATCATATCAAGATCCTGAGCCGCCCGGCCGGAAACATCGATAATTTCCTTCTTGGGTCCGTGGGGTCCTCGATCATTGATACGGACGACGACACTTTTGTGGTTCTTCAGATTGGTTACTTTGACCTCGTGCCCAGGGGAAGAGTTCGGTGTGCGGCAGTCAGAGCATTCTTGTCGTACTTCTCCCCGCTGGTCAAGGGTCGTCCCACCAGCTTGTCGCTGTAGAAGACGGCGGTCCCGGTTTCTTCTTTCACTGCTGCTGTGCTGGCATGGGCCTTTTTAGCTGCTTTGTGCTGGGCAGGCGACGATCGCGGAAACGTGGCGATTAGAACGAGGGTGCAGAGTCCTATGAGCATAGGTATTGACAGCTGTATTCTCATAGTACCTCCAGTATTGTTTTATGCGTTCATGATCCAATTCGAAGGGTTTTATCGATTATTTTATTAATGAAACCTATCGTTTCATCCCGGCGGTTAGTAAGGAGAGTCCACCACGATAAAACGGGTGTTTCTGCTGACGAATTGCGGCTGATACCAGGCGCCACTACACTGCTGGTGGTCAAAAACGAGTTTCCTGGGGAGAACGAATCGCAGAGAGAACCGTTTCGTGGTCAAAGAATCGGAAGTCTCAAACCGTAGCGGTAAATCAAGATTGTGAGCGGAAATCTTACGCAGAGCGAAATCTTGTGTCAACATTATTTGGTCGGGCCGAAAAAGTGCGATTTCCGGCCATCCTATTGGCTATTACTGCAGAAAGGTTCGAGCGACTTTAGCTACTTCCCTAGGTCCGACCCCGCTTTTCCTCAGCTGATCACTCTATGAATCCCCGCGCCCGCAGCCAACTCACCAAGAGCTTCGGCCAGGCATCGAGAACGGGGTTGTCCCGCGCCAGGCCGACGCCGTGAGGGCCCCTCTCAAACACGTGAAGCTCGTAGGGGACGCCGGCCCGCCGGAGTGCCTCTGCGAATAGCAAGCTATTGTCTACCGCTACCACCTTATCCTCTGCCGTGTGAAAAAGAAAAGTTGGCGGTGTCCGAGTGGTGACCTGTGTCTCATTAGAAAGCAGCTTCACGAGCTCAGGCGATGGTGTGGCGCCGAGGAGATTGCGACGTGAGCCCGCATGGGTGATACCATCCTTCATGGAGATTACGGGGTATGCTAGTACGGCAATGTCGGGGCGGCTGCTGAATCGTTCGATTGGGTCTGTAGCCTTTGCGTCGCCTTCATCGAAATGGGTGGCCAGAGTAGAGGCGAGGTGACCGCCCGCCGAAAAGCCCCAGATACCGATGCGGTTCGGATCTAACCCCCATTCCTTCGCTCGCGCTCTGAGAGTGCGAATCGCGCGGGCCGCATCCTGCATGGGTGCCGGGAATTCGTAACGTGGTCCAAGGCGATATTTGAGCACCACCGCCGTGACAGCAATGCTGTTGAGCCAGAGTGCGACATCATGGCCCTCGTAGCTTGCCAGGTGCTCATAACCGCCCCCCGGACAAATCACGATTGCTGCGCCGTTTATACGGCCATTCGGCGGGCGGTAAAGCGAGATGGAGGGAATGTCTTCGGCTTCTGCCCCCTTTGCGCCGGGGGCGCCGTTGGGCCAAAGAGTCATCGGCCGCGAAGCCTCCTGCTCCGCCTGTAGGCTCGCGAGGAGAAGGCTGGGCAGCAGTACCATTAATCCGCCGAGGGAACTGGCAATAGTCATCGTGTTACCTCACCTGTTAACCAGCGGGCAGGGCACGGATTCCTGCCTACTGCTTTCCGCCGTCTGGCCACTTGCTTCCTGCACTCTGCCTTCTACTTAGCCGCATCGAATTTCCTATCATTAGCTGATAAGCCACCTCGCGACGCGGTGCCAGGCCTCGGTCTGAGATATTGCAAAGCGCAAGGGGAGGGATACCAATACGGCGAAACCGCCCCACAGGCTAATCGGATTGGGGCGGCGTCGGGCCACAAGGTCGTAAATTGGAGCCGCCGCGAGGAATGCGATGAAGATACATGCGATCACCGGTGGGTGCCCCACAGCGATCGGCCAGCGGCTGATAGCCGGCGGCAAAAGGTTAATCATGGCGAGAAGCATCAACCGTTTGTGGGTCTCACTCCGGCGCCGGTTGTAGAGTCCGGCAAACGCAAACACCGTGAAGAACAAGAGGTCCGTCAGCATCACGAGCAAAAACGCGAGTGGATCGCCAGGAAGTGCACCCCGTCTGGCCGCGGGAAACGCGATTACGAGACCCAACCCGATTAACAGGCCGGCGAGACAGGCAGCGGCTATCCCCAACCGGCGATGGAGGTTCGTATTCCCGCTTGCCACGAGAGCTGTCTGGGTGAGGAAGAGAAGGACCCAACAAGTAAAAACGATTCCATGAACTACGACGATGGGAGCCAACGCCGGCATGGTCGCCGGCCTCAAATAAAACGAATGGGCAAACCCGATAAAGATGGTGACGAGAGAAGCGACTGCCATTCCGACGTAGAACCAACGGACAGGGCGTCCTCGTGGGAATCCGTCTGGCTGGGAGCTTTTCCCAATTGGAGTCGAGGAGGTATTCATGGAAATTCCTGGCTCGGACCCGTAAGTATAGAAAGGGTATCTGCCGGGGGGGCTATTGTCAAGGGCGCGGGAAAGCTTACCCCCCCCTGAAGTCCCCCCTTGGAAACGGGGGGACGATAAAAGCCCACGAGGAATTTAGAAGACATTCATCGTGGCTACCAGCGGGTCACTAGGTTTATCGTTGCCGGGACCAGCAGACCCGGCTACAGCAAACATCATTCATAGCGAAGGGCGACGATCGGGTCGAGGTCGGCAGCTCGCTTGGCCGGGAAAATACCGAAGAAGAGTCCTACCCCAACTGAAACAGCAAAAGCCACAACAACCCAAAACACCGAGACTTGAGCGGGCAGAGAAGGAACGAGTCGCTTGACTGTATAGCTGATGATTGCCCCTATAAGAATTCCAATCACTCCTCCGGCGCCGGTCAAGGTCATGGCCTCAATCAAAAATTGCTGCAATATATCCCGTCGCTGCGCCCCGACGGCTTTGCGAATCCCAATCTCACGCGTTCTTTCCGTGACTGATACCAGCATGATGTTCATGACCCCGATCCCTCCCACCAGCAACCCAATGGAGGAGATGAGCAGAGTCAGAATCACAATGGCTCCGGTGAGCTGCTGCCAGATTGAAGCCAACAGGTCCGGGGACGCGATCTCGAAGTCATTCTCTTCCTTGCTCGGGACCTTTCTTCGACGCCGCAGGATGTCGGTCACCTCGTCCTGCGCCTTTTGCATCTCGGAGGGGTCTCGTACACTGACGGCAATGAGATGATCTTCGATTTCGGGATAAATTCTGTGAAAGGTGTTGTACGGGATGATGACAAATTGATCGACCCCCGGCCCTCCGAACAATCCGGGTTCCCGTTCATACGTCCCGACAACAGTAAACGTATCCCCATTCACACTGATTTCTTTACCCATCGGGTCAGTTAAAGGGAACAGGGTATCCACGATCCCCGCACCGATATTGCATACCTTCGCGGCATGTTCATTGTCGAACTCACTGATAAAGCGGCCATCCCGGACGCTAAATAAGCTAAACACGCGAGCAAAGCTGGGTTCCACGCCTCTGAGAATGGCACTCTCGATTTTTTCATTGCCATATTTTACGAGGTTTGGAGTTCCCATGAAGACCGCCCGCTGTTGAAATGCGGTGGCCGTCTGGATGGAAGGGCACAATTCTGCGATGGCCCGCGAGTCTTCATAGCGAAGGTATTTTCGCTGTCGTATTTTCTCGGGAAGCCGGGAAAAGACCAGTGGAGGGATACGAGTGACAAAGAACACGCGGCTCCCAAGTTGATTCACCTTGTCCGCCACCAAGTTGTTGAGGCCCTGAATGAGGGCGGCTACCGTGATTACAGAAGTGACGCCAATCACGACACCCAGGATGGTAAGGAATGAGCGGAATTTGTTCGTGCGCACGGTTTCCCAGGCGATGGAGAGATTTTCACGAACTTGTAAAAGGGGCATGGGGGATGGAGTCTTTTCCTTGAGCTGGGGCCGCCAAATACTTCTGAGGCAGCGCCGTCTCTATTTTGAAGAGGATCAAGCGAAGAATAAAGAGTATTCATGTTTGCGGCTTGGAGTCAGAGTTTCGAACAGGTCTCCTTTTGAGGAGAGATAGGGCGTTAGCCATCAGGAGGGGTCATTTCAGGCTGAGTACGAGCAGACTATTGGCGCTATTCGTCATAAGCTAACCCACCCCTGCACCCCTCCGACGGAGGGGAATATGAACAAGTTCCCTTCTGGGAGAGGTCAGCAGCAAAACTGCAGTTGAAGTCCTCTTCGCAGCAATCCGATTTACCATTGGTCAATTACCATTTGCCATTTTTCATTTAAGCTTCTCAATGGAAAATGAGAAATGAACAGTCAACAATGATAAATGAGTCTTTTTTAGAGGTTCCCCTCACCCCCGTCCCCTCTCCCGCGCTGGGGCGACTGGAGCCGAGATTCATAATTATGGGAGCGGACGGTGCTCATAGAGCGCCGCTCCAAGGTGGAGCGGGTACGTGGGACCGTTGTCCCCTTGTGCACGCTCCAACTGGCCTGGAGGGCCGAGTTCCACGAGGCCGTGTCTTTCTTTGGCGTCGCAGAGCTCCGCCCTCCACCAGCGGCAGTCACCAGCCAAGAGTCTTTTAGACTGATTCCTCTCCACTCTATTCCCGGCGCAAGGCTTCGATAGGATCCAATGCCGCAGCCTTCCTTGCGGGATAAAGTCCGAAGAAAATTCCGATCAGGGTCGACAGAACAAAGCCAATCGCTGCAACCCAGAGCTGCACTCGGGCCGGAAACGGTGTGAACTGGCGGACCGCCAGGGCCAGGGCAAATCCCAATATTATACCAATGGCTCCGCCGACAATGCATTGGACAAGCGCTTCGAGAAGGAACTGGAACAAAATGTCGCGTCGTGTGGCTCCAACAGCACGCCGGATACCGATCTCTTTAGTCCTCTCGGTCACCGTTACGAGCATGATATTCATGATGACAATACCTCCCACGACGGAAGCGACCGAAGAGATCATAATAAAGATCATGAAAAACGCCGAGCTGATGCTGGACCAGAGGGACAAGAAAGTGTCAGAGGTTGAGATATAGAATGAGTCGGGGCTGTCATAGGCGACATGGCGGCGTCCGCGCAGAATCGTTCTGGCCTGGGCTATAGCAGAATCGATTCGGGTGCTGTCGTATGCTTTTACTTGAAGAATCAGACTGCGCCGAGAACCGAATTGCTTCAAGAATGCGCTCAAGGGGGTCAGGACAAAGTTATCCTGACTTTGCCCGAGCACATTTCCAATCCTTTCGGCCATACCCACAACACGGTATTCCTCGGCATCGATTCGAATCAGTTTGTCTAAGGCATTGACCTGGCCAAAGAGCTGGTCGATCACATCACGCCCGAGGACGCACACGTTCCGGGCGCTGGCTTCTTCGAAGGGCGAGAGGTACCTACCGTATTCGATACTGACGGTGCCAATTTCCGCCATATTGGCCGTGACTCCCCGGATGCTCACATCGGTTAGGGACTCGTTCTCATATTTGACCGTAGAGGTGGCAGTAATTTGGGTGCCTACCGCGGCGCATTCCGCACAGAGAGTTCGAAGGGCATCCATGTCATCGAAGAGGATATCCTTGTTACGCTGGGCACGACTGAATTCCTCAAAATCTGTTACTAACAAGGGGGTCTTCGATATTTGAAAAACATTGGTTCCCAGATTCACTACTTTTTCTTCGACATATAGGTTCGCACCTTGGACAATGGTCATGACGAGAATCAGCGTCATGACTCCAATGATGAGGCCAAGAAGGGTGAGAAACGAGCGGAGCTTATTGGCTTGGATGGAGCTTAAAGAAATGCTGATCGCTTCGCCGATGTTCATTAGAGGCTCGTTTGATCAGGAATGAGGGGAGGGAATCAGGTCGGTTTTAAGTTGCTCAGGCGGCTTTTCCGAAAATACTCCAGCCGTTCAAAAAAACGGATTGCCCGACGGACATCTCTTCCAATTTGCTCTTTCAGTGCTTCGGTCGAATGGAATTTCATTTCATCCCGGAGGCGATGAAGAAACGCAATCTCCATGGAGAGAGGGGCTTCCTCGAGAGGATGTTGAATCAAGTGGGTTTCAATGCGGAGCGTTTTCCCGGCCACCGTTGGGCGCATCCCAATATTGGTCACCGCAGGATATTCTTTCCCATGGATCGTCACTTGGGTCACATAGACTCCAATCCTGGGGAGAATCTCATTCTCGGGGTTTAGGTTCAGGGTAGGGTATAAATGTTTCTGTCCAATTCCGTCCCCCTGAACAATGGCACCACTCATGCGATAGTATCTGCCCAGTAACCGGTTTGCCATGCTGATTTTCCCGGATTGGATCAGTTGCCGGATCCATGTGCTGCTGACCCGATTCCCTCTCACTGACACAGGTTCGATAATCTCTAAGGTGTAATCGAGTTCATGGCTTAAGCGTTCAAGCAATGCAACGTTGCCGGATCGCTTGTGCCCGAAAACAAAATTCTGTCCAACCAATATGTACTTGGCATGCAATGCGCCCGCGAGGATTTCCCGGATAAACGATTCCCCGCTCATTTCTGAAAAAGCCAAGTCGAACTTAAGGTTCAAAAGATAATCGATTCCCATTTCTCCGATCCGCTTAATCTTATCTTCCTGCAGCAGGATCGATTTTGGAGATTTTTCAGGATGAAGAATCTGGAGAGGATGTGGAGTAAAGGTGACAAGAACAGTACGGGTTCCTGACCGACGAGCGATTGTAACAAGATTCTTGAGAACCTCTCGATGTCCCATATGAAGACCATCGAAGTTACCGATGGTGACCGTGGTAGGAATGGAAGCAGGGAAATCCTTGTAATCGTGAATCGTCTTCATTATTGATTATTGAGTCAACTATTCCCAGAGTTAGGATTTCCAGCGGGCCAAGAAAGAAGCCAAGCCGTCAAGCGCCGGAAATTATAGCTCAAATGAGGATGTAAAATCGCCGAAATTGACGTTGGAGCAGTGTTTGAGGAGCAACGAGGGGGAAACAAAGGAAGCCGAACTCGATTAGTGAAATCACGTAAAGAAACCAGAAGAGGTTGGCTATTCGGAGCGTACAACCTTTTTGGGGGGATTCTGGTAGCTATCGTGGCACTTGCTGCAAAGGATTAGCGCCTCACCGGTTAAGTTGTAGTTTAGATAGAGGCTGGCTTCGCTCGTGGTTGTTTTGCAAACGTAACATCTCACGTCCCGGGGAAGGTCGGTCTGAATCAAAAAAATCGCATTTTGATCCAAGAAGGACTTGATGCTTGAGGTTAGTCTTATTTCAACCGGTTTGCTGGGGTTCATCAAGTGGTTTGTTTATCTAAGCCTTCCTTCTGAGACCGTCAATCTTACGAAAATAATCTTCCGAGCTTATTTCTTTGAACCATCCTTCTCGCGTTTTCTCGCGATACACAATTCGATCAATTTTATATCTCGGATCCAACTCATGAATCTGAAACAACTGGCTTCCACTGAGCATGTCCTCAAAAGACTCGAGGACTCGAAGCATTTTTTCCTTTTGCATGCAGCGTATCCTAATACAATTTAAGAGTTACCGTAAATGGTATCGAACAGAAGGTCAAAAGACTTCATACAGGGTGCAAGACTTTTGCCATCTTCCATAAGAATGAAGTATCTGGATATATCTTATTTAAGAACAGAGGGATCGAAGAATGCCATATCTCTCATTTGCCACAAGATATTGTCATGGGGATCCTAAAGTACTACATCATATTGAGGTTGTAGTGGGGCAATAAATTTGATCCTTAGAGCCAAGAAAGAGGAAGCCTAGACAGAAAACAGGTCCGGGACTAGCTTTTCTACTGGCGAAAGTGGAAATCAGATTCCATTAGTAGGCATACAATTTTCCCGATGAGAGGTGTATCTTACCCGTTGGATTAGGTTTTTCCCTAGGTCTTTACCTATTTTTTGGTAAGGCTGATGTAAGACATTTTCAAGTCGTAAAGACACTGTTCGAGTAGATGAGACTCATCCGGAGTCAAATTCCCTTGAGACTTCTCTTGTAAGATGCCCAGAATATCGATGGTCTGTTTAGCGTTCACGAGATCCTTTTCCGTTTTGCCATTGGCTGGATTAGGAGCCATGCCGAGTTGTACGAGAGCCGTGGTACTCAAGGAAATGATCAACATTTGGAAATTCATTTCCATCGGTTGATCCTCTCTGTCAGAAGAAGCTGAGGCAGCAGAAAGGTCGGCCGCAGCGTCTGAAAAGCTTTTCTCAAACTCTTGGGGTTGGGATGGTTCTAGGAGCTCACCATCAGCGCCGAAAATTCGTCGATCCGTCACCTTGATGTTATCTTTGTCGTCCGCCATGAAATCCCTCCAATAGGCAATGAGTCAATTTGCAAAACGCAGTTTATCCATGTCGGGGGTGGTCGGCCATAAAATTCTAGTTGGAGTCATGGATTGTTCATCTCTTTTGAAACGCGAAGGCATTGACTCCCCCAATTCAATTTTTCCTGCTATTTGCAATGACAGCTGACGGATCTTGGAAAAGCCGTCAGGCGAGATTGGAGCATTGGGAAAGCTCACAGCCTACGAAATTGTAGGCATGAAGCATTCTCAATGCTTCATCACCGGCTCGGCGTTGAAGACGCCGCATTCATGAATAACAGCACCTAGGTTGGAAGCTTCCAGGGAGCTCGGTAGGGTTTGGAAACATATTTTTGGGCCTCAGCATCGCCAATGATTTTTTCATTTTCAACGTCCCAATTGACCTGGCGTCCGAGGCGGAAGGCAATATTTCCAAGGTGGCAAGCAATCATCGAGTTGTGGCCGATCTCCACATCTGAATTCGGGTGCTTGCGGGTTCGCATGCAGTCATAGAAATTCTGGACATGGAGGAAGTGGTAATCCTCCCTTCCAGCGCTTTGGAGAGGTAAGCCAATCGACTTGTAAACGCGGACTTTCTTGTCGATCTTGTCCGTCTCGGCAAAAACCTGCCAACCATCACGGTCGACGACAAGGACACCTAGTTCGCCGTGAAACGCAACTCCATGCTCTCGCTCTTCCGGTCCCCGCCCCACACCCAACGCATGCTCCCAAATCATCGTGAATTCCGGGAAGGCCCAAAGAACTTGCTGGGTATCCGGAGTCTCCATGGCGTCGTGGGGATAGCCGAATTTTCCGCCGTATGAGTATGCTGAGCTGGGGGCTTTGATTCCCATCCCCCAATTGGCAATATCGATCATATGGGCTCCCCAGTCGGTCATCAATCCGCCGGCGTAATCCCAGTACCACCTAAAGGTAAAGATGAAATGATTGGGATTAAAGGGACGTTTAGGAGCGGGCCCCAGCCACATATCGTAGTCCACCCCTTCTGGAACTGGGCCATCCGGGAGCACCGGAGTTTCCCCTTTCCAGTCAAGGTAGGCCCAGGCCCGGACTAACCGGATTCTTCCTAATTTCCCGCTTTTCACATAATCAATCGCCATCTGATAGTGAGTAGCGCTCCGCTGTTGGGTTCCCATTTGCACGACTCGGTTGTATTTTCTGGCGACATCCACCATGACTCGCCCTTCGGCAATTGTCAGAGAAAGCGGTTTTTCGACATAAACATCTTTTCCCGCCTGGCAGGCCATGACCATTGGCAGAGCGTGCCAATGATCCGGAGTGGATACAACGACGGCGTCGAGGTCTTTCATCTCCAGCACCTTGCGAAAATCTCGGGTTATGAGCGCTGGTTTTTGAGAGGCCGGCTCCAAGACCTCCTTCACGGTCTTTGCGGCTTGCGAATCATCGACGTCACAGATAGCGATACATTCGACATTCTTCACTCGCAACGAGTCACGTAAATCCCCCCGTCCCATACCCCCGCAACCGATCTGGGCGATCCTTATCCGATCGTTTGCTCCGATGATCTTTGATGCCGATGCACTAGTCTGTGCCTTGTAAGGTTTGGCCGCCAATAGCGCCGAGCTGGCTGCGCTTCCGAGGGCAATCGATTCCTGGAGAAACTTCCGTCTCGATTTATTCTTCATAGGAGAGCTCCTTTCTTCGGGCTGGAATTAATAGATGGATGACTCATCTATCGAACCTGTCGAAAACAAGAATCTGGGGATAAAGTCGATAGGCGGATAAATGTGTGATTCAAAGCATCAGGAATGAATTTTACGTCCCTTGCTGTGGCCGAAAACTAGGAGTAGGCGTTAGCCAGGGACGCTGGCCCTGCCGACCCCAGTGGGACGAGCGAAAACACAAGCGACTGCAACTTAATCATAGGTTAGTCGTTTTTCAGGGCACTCGCAAGTTTGTTTTGGCAGGGCCTCGTCTTGACTTGAGGCACTCGATGGATTAGGCTTCGGGCATGTTTCCGTTCGGGCATTGATCGCCGATTGTTTTGGAGACTACGTCAGTGGATTCGAGAGAAAGCGAATGAATTCCAAGGTAATTGCTTTAGTAGTTGGCGCTCAGGATCAGCCCGGCGTCTTATATCAGCTCACGAAAGTCATTGCCACCCATCAGGTGAACATTCGCACCATAGAGATCCGAGGATGGGCTCAGGGGTCAGCAAGCATTTATCTTGAGTTGCAGGACGTCACGGACATCGACCGCCTGATCAGTGACTTGAAGAATGTTCCCGCAGTTCGCTCCATTGAGCAGCCCGATACCCTGCTGAAAATCTTTGGCAAACGGGTGATCATTATTGGTGGAGGTGCCCAGGTTGGTCAGGTCGCGCTGGGGGCCATCAGTGAAGCCGACCGGCATAATATCCGTGGGGAGCGGATTTCGGTCGACACGATCCCGCTGGTGGGCGAAGCCGAGCTTGCTGCCGCAGTCCGAGCCGTGGCACGACTTGCTCGAGCAAGAATTCTGGTGATGGCCGGAGCCTTGATGGGTGGAGAGATCGTTGACGCAGTCAAGGAGATTCGAGAGAAAGGGATTCTGGTAATCTCCTTAAATATGGCCGGAGGTGTTCCAGAGGTTGCTGACCTCGTCGTGAGTGATCCCGTCCAGGCCGGTGTCATGGCCGTCATGGCAATCGCAGATACTGCCAAATTCGATATCACCCGACAGCGCAATCGGCGCTATTAAGGAAAGGATTTTGACCGCATTCATCCAAGGGTATATCATCATTCCAGATCGCGATGCCTAGGCGAAAAACATATCCAATCCTCGCGATGGTCCGTAATCTCTCTACTGCTTCCGAGCCTGCCTGATCGCTTTCCTCTCCCACCGCCTCTCTATTCCCAGTATGCTAGAATCATAGCAGGACACAATCATATCCCTCTCCTGAGGCCCTGTGATTCATCGAAGATGGCTCCTGACGTTAGAGTGGCTGTTCGTTGCCGGTTGGATTCTCATTCCAAGAACTAACCTGACGCTGGAACACGCTCCAAATGAACCAGCCTCCCTTTTAAAGAGCCTCGAAGAAATTCATTTTGACTCGCAACGCTCCTTGGTCGTCCGTGACCTGGCATTGCGGAGATCTGCATTCACATTGAATTTTGAACGCGGCAGGATAATTTTTCTCATGCCAGTAGACGGTGTCGTGACAGGGCTGATCTTTTGGGGAGAGGGGACCATCGTCTTTCGTCCACCCAACAAAATTGAAAGGCGGCAGCTTAATTTCTTTACGGGCTCCCCCATCCTGAATGAGCATTTTACCGAGGCCTTCCTCCGATTTACCGACCATAGTTATGAAGAACTCATTGAGCAGCTAGGCGAGAAGCCTGAGTTTCAGGCTGTCCAGGAGAATGTCCCGTTGGAAGAGTTCGAATTGAAGCTACGGAGCTCGAAATTGGTGAATTATCGCATTATGGCAGATCTGGCAACCGGGAGACAAACGCCCTTGCTTAGCGCAGGACTTTTGGGGCGTACGCTCGGTCTTTTTGAAGTGGGTTGCAACAACAGAGATAAGGAAGACACTTATCTCGGGCAGTACCGCCAGGCTGGAGAGAGAACTTATTATGACAGCTGGTGCAGCTTTAGTAGCCGCGAAAAGCTGGCCGGGAGGTCTAGTGAGGACCCATTGGGGGAATGGATCGATGTGAAGAATTTCAATGTCGTCACCCATATTGACAAGAATGACCATGTGTCTGGGACGACCGACGTTGACCTGGTCTGTGAAAAGGATGGGGAGTGGGTTTTAACCTTCGATCTGTCCCACTTGCTGAAGGTTACTCGTGTTATCGATGATCATCAGCAAGAGTTACGCTTCATCCAATCCACTGAGTCGAGTGGTGGAGAAAATCTCGGCCGCTTAGGCCGGGACCTTATCCTGATTCTTCTGCCGGAACCTATGCGACGAGGTAAAAGATTGTCTCTTCAATTCCAATACTCGGGGGATGTGATCTCCCGCGTAGGAAGTGGGGTTTTTTATGTGGGTGCACGGGGAAGTTGGTACCCAAACACCGGGCCTACCGACCCTGCCCAATACCGCTTGCAATTCCAGCATCCCAAAGGTTACACGATTGTGGCAACCGGCAATCTTGAGAAGGAATGGGAAGAAGGAGGAATAAAATTTTCGACTTGGACCAGTGTTGCTGAGATTCCCATGGCGGGATTCAATTACGGCGAGTATCAGAAAACGACTCGCCTGGCCGGAAAAGTACCGATCGAAGTTTATACCAATCGGAATATCGAAAACGTCTATGCCGAGATCGTCTCGCGGATCACATACTTGCGGCAATTGCTTGAGCAGCGCCAGACAGCACAGGGGCAACCACCGTCGGAAATCATTCCAGAACCTCCGCCCTTAAGCCAGTTGGATTTTGATACGACCCAATTGGCCAAAGTCATTGCGGAGCAAGTTGCCGGCACGGTGGAGTTCTTCCAGACAATGCTGGGGGATTTTCCTTACGGGAAATTGTCGGTGTCGCAAATTCCGGGCCGGTTTGGACAAGGCTGGCCTTCACTCTTGTATGTCTCCAGTCTTTCATTCCTGAGCCCCGGCCAGAGAGACCGTCTGGGCCTCGAAAAGGATGGGAATAAGTATTTCTACGTTTGTCTACCTGCCCATGAACTGGCTCATCAGTGGTGGGGAAACAAGGTCGTCGGAAAGAGCTATCACGATTTGTGGATGACCGAAGGATTTAGTACCTACTTGGGGTACCTCTCCCTGATGTCCAAGACTCCTGACGGGCGGCAGTTTCAGGAAGCCATGCGAATTTCCCGGCAAAAACTGCAAACTGAAGGAAAGGATCATCAAAGTGCAGAAAGCACAGGGTCCGTTTGGTTGGGAACCCGTCTTCAGTCCTCAAAGCATCCGGATGGGTACATTACCCTCGTCTATGAGAAAGGGGCCTGGATTTTTCATATGTTGCGGTACCTGTTCCAAGACTCTTCATCGAACTCGGATTCGCGCTTTCCAGTGTTCGTGAAAGAACTCATGAAAGATTATGGCGGGAAGCTTATCACGACGGCCGACCTGCAACGCGTGGCAGAAAAGCATATGACGAAGGGAATGGATCTTGAGGGGAACCGGAAACTGGATTGGTTCTTTGAGGAATGGGTCTATGATACGGGAATCCCCACGTATCGCCTTAACTATTCCCTAGTTCCGCTCAAGGATGGGAAAGTCGTTGTGAAGGGGAAGATTCTTCAAGAAGATGTTTCAGAAAGCTTCACGATGCCCGTCGAAGTATTTGCCCATTACACAGGGGATAGGGAGGTAAGGGTTGGGCGCGTTGAAGTTTCGGGAAAAGAAACCTCCTTTCGATTTACTCTAGCCTCCAAGCCATTGAAAGTGTCACTTGATGATCATCATCAGATTCTCTGTACCAACAAGACTCTTTGATCACTCATTTCTTATTCTATATAAGTTATTTATTTAAAGTAGAATTAGAACTAATAGTATTAGAAGTATTGCTTTAGATATAATCCGAGAAAATCCAACTAAAGCTAATCTTTCAGTTGCAATTACTTTCACCAGGTGGAGCGGGCGCTCCGCGCACGCTCGCTGAACGCGCGCCGGGGACGGCGGTCCCACGTGCGCGTTCTATAAAGAGGGATATATTAGGATTTATTGGCGTTTCCAACGAAGGATGGGTCGCCGTGCCGCCTGGACTTCGTCCAATCTCTTCAGGCGTGTCGTGTGAGGGGCATGGTGCAACAGGTCGGGGTTACTCTCTGCTTCCTCGGCGATGGACTTCATGGCCTCGATGAAGAGATCGATCTCTTCTTTACCTTCTGTTTCAGTGGGTTCAATCATCAAGGCGCCAGAAACAATCAGTGGAAAGGCTACTGTTGGGGGATGAAAGCCATAATCAATGAGCCGCTTCGCAATATCCATGACGGATAGCTGATGCTTGGCTTGACGCTTGTTTGTAAATACAACCTCATGCAGAACCGGCTCATCATAGGGAAGTTCAAAATCATTTCTCAAGTGATGCTTGATGTAATTGGCGTTCAGGACTGCAACCATGCTGGTTTCCTTAAGGCCCTCAGCACCGTTGGCCAGGATATAGCAGAGGGCGCGTACGGCAGTGAGGAAATTGCCATAAAAGGCCTTCATTTTACCAATGGATTCTGGACGATTGTAATCGAGGAAGTATTTCCCGTCAGAATGCATCCCAACGGTGGGATAGGGCAGATAGGGCTCTAAAATCTTCTTCACCGCAACCGGGCCGGAGCCGGGGCCCCCACCACCATGAGGAGTTGAAAAAGTCTTATGCAAGTTCATATGGAGCACATCGATTCCAAAATCGCCGGGGCGCGTCACGCCGAGCAGCGCATTCATATTCGCGCCATCCATATACATCAGCCCACCGCGACCGTGAACGATTTCTGAAATCCTCGAGATCTCCCGTTCAAATATTCCCAGGGTATTCGGATTGGTCAACATCAAAGCGGCCACATCTTCTGTCATGGCCTTCTCCAAGGCAGCCACATTGACACAACCATGGGAATCGGACTTAAGCTGCTCGACCGTGTAACCGGCAATTGCCGCACTGGCCGGGTTTGTCCCATGGGCTGAATCGGGGATAAGGATTTTCTTCCTTGGATTTCCTCGATGGGTGAGGCAGGCGCGTATCAGTAAAACACCAGTTAATTCCCCGCTGGCGCCTGCGGGGGGCTGTAAACTGGCCGCATCCATTCCCGTAATTTCCACGAGGAAATCGGATAGGGTCTTCAGAATTTCCAAATTCCCTTGAACCAGAATTTCAGGGGCGAGGGGGTGAGTCTGAGCGATGCCGTCGAGTCGGGCGACACGCTCATTGATTTTGGGATTGTACTTCATTGTACAGGACCCCAAGGGGTACATCCCTGAATCGATGCTGTAATTCCAACTGGAGAGGCGTGTGAAATGGCGGACGACATCCATCTCGCTAACTTCCGGAAACTCTGCGATGAATGAGCGGACATTTTCCGCTCCCAAAGCCAATGTCAGATCCGGAGCCGGTACGTCCAAAGGGGGAAGGGTATACCCGGTACGGCCTGGAGAACTGCGTTCAAATATCAGCCCTTCGTTGGCGACAACATGGGGCGTTGATTTTCTGATACTCATAGCCAACAATAGCCTTTCAAAAAAACCTTGCCCAGCCTGAGCCTTCGCGATGGGAAGTCAGCGATAGAAGACCGGATGGATCAAGAGTGCGGAAAAGACACTGATTTGAAAATTATGAAATTGCTCCTAGTGATTTGCCTCCAGAAGATGAATCAATCGGTCAATGGCAATCTTCTTCTTGGTCTCGGTTACTGAGATAAGCAGGCAATTCTTTAATTCAGGGTAGTAACGCTCCAACAAGAGCCCGGGAATGATTCCAGCACTCAAGGCTTTTGAAGAAATTTGGTCATACGAATAGGGCAGTTGAACCACGAATTCGTTAAACCGCGGGCCTTCGAAAAGCACTTTCAGTTGTGGGGCTTTTTGTAATTCTGAAAGGGCATATTGAGTTTTCGCGACGTTTTGCAAGGAAACTTCCCGAATCCCGGTTTTTCCCAGGAGACTGCAATAAACCGTGGACATGAGAGCGATCAGATTCTGGTTTGTGCAAATGTTGGAAGTGGCTTTTTCCCGGCGGATATGTTGTTCCCGTGTGGAGAGAGTCAGCACAAATCCGCGTTTTCCGTCGAGATCGACGGTTTGCCCAGCCAGGCGACCGGGAAGATTTCGAAGGAATTTCTCCCGGCAACAAAGAAAACCGACATGAGGTCCGCCAAAACTCGCCGGAACTCCGAGAGACTGAGCTTCCCCGCAGACAATGTCTGCTCCGGACTCGCCGGGAGGATTGACGATTCCCAATGACAAGGCCTCGGCGACGGTCACAATCAACAGGGCGCCATGCTGGTGAGCAATCTCGGAAAGTTTATTTAAGCGTTCCAGGTTTCCGAAAAAATTCGGGGACTGCACCACAATGGCAGCAATGTCGTTTCCCATGGCTGCTTCAAGATGGCTGGAGTCGATTCTCCCGTCTTCACCATATCCAATAGGCTCCAAAGTCAGTCCCTGCTGTCGAATAGTCGTCGCGACGACAGCGCGGTATTCCGGGTGAACGGATGAGGCAACCAGAAGGCGATTTCTTTGGCTAACGCGAGCTCCCATCAGGACCGCTTCGGTCAATGCCGTGCTCCCGTCATACATCGAAGCGTTGGATACTTCCATGGCGGTGAGCTGGCACATAAAGGTCTGGAATTCAAAGATGGCCTGCAGGGTTCCTTGCGCCAATTCCGGCTGATAAGGCGTGTAAGAAGTCAGGAACTCTCCGCGCGAAATCAAACTATCGATGACGGTAGGAATAAAGTGGTCATTAACCCCCGCACCCAGAAAACTGGTCATTCCTGCCCCATTCCGGCGGGCATAATTTTGAAAGAGTTCGATTAGTTCAGGCTCACTGTGGGGAGGTGGAAGAGCGAGAGCCCGGGTGAGCCGAATATCTTTTGGAACACCCGGAAAGAGCTCTTCAAGCGAACCAAGCCCCAATTCGCGAAGCATGCTTTCTTGATCTGCAGCAGCGTTTGGAATGTATCTCATTTAATTATTCTGCAGATTCCTCAGCGACCATTTCGGCGTATTCTTCAGGCTTTAACAGGTCCTCGAGTTCCTTGGGGTCGTTCAGTTTTAGCTTTACAAACCAACCATCGCCATAGGGGTCTTCATTCACGTGTTGAGGAGAGTCCACCAGTTCCTCGTTGATTTCGATGATGTCACCCGCAGCAGGAGAAAAAACCTCAGACACGGCTTTAACGGATTCCACGTTTGCAAAGGTTTCATTTGTGTCGAAGCTGTCACCCACTTTGGGCAGTTCGACGAAAACTACGTCTCCCAATTGCTGTTGGGCATACTCGGTGATCCCAACTGTCGCGACGCCCTCCAGATAACGAACCCACTCATGCTGTCTCGTATAGAGACAATCTTCAGGGAATTTCATGAGCCCTCCTTGAGAATCTCTTGGCAAGAGACGGAATTTTTTTTGCCGGTTATCGGTCCCAACGAACCCCAAAATTATAAAGTCTTAATTGATAATTTAGTGGTCAAGATATTGATATAAATTTATAAATCAGTACATCTAAACCGAATGAATCTGTCTTTAGGCTAACGATTGTCGGTCTTTCGTTTGTAAAACGGTGTCTCGACAATTTTGGCGGTGCAAAGCTGCGATCTTACCTGGATCTCTATCGATGTACCAATTTGGCTGTTTGCCTCCGGCACATAGGCTAGACCAATGTTTTTCTTTAAGAATGGGGAAGGACCACCGCTGGTTACAGAACCTACCTGCCTGCCATCGATCAGCACCGGGTAACTGTCGCGTCCGATCCCTCTTCCAGTCATCTCAAATCCAACTAATCTTTTCAGGATTCCCGTCTGTTTCTGACGTAGCAGCGCCTCGCGACCCACAAAATTCCCTTTATCGAGTTTGACGATCCATCCTAAATCTGCTTCCCAGGCGGTGATTTTGTCGGAGATTTCGTGGCCGTATAGAGCCATTTTGGCTTCCAGACGTAATGTATTTCGAGCTCCGAGTCCAGCAGGGATGAGTCCGTCTTGTTGTCCACTTTTGAGAATCAAATCCCAGAGTTGCCCGGCTACCGCAGGATCGCAATAAATTTCAAAACCATCTTCACCCGTATAACCTGTTCGAGTGAACAGGCAATCGACATTTTGGATTCGGCCGAGTCCGAGCCAGTAATATTTGATTTTACCGAGATCGATATCGACTAAGGTCTGCAGGACCGAAGCAGCTTTCGGGCCTTGTAGCGCCAATTGAGCGTAATTGCGACTGACGTCAGAAACTGCAGCGTCATAACAGTTGTGATGGAGAATCCAAGTAAAATCCTTGTGGGTGTTCGATGCATTGACACAGAGCAGATAAGAGTTTGGGGCGAGCCGGTGCACGAGAATATCGTCTACGAAAGTGCCTTCGGGATAGAGGAGAGCCGAATAGTGAATCTGCTGATCTTTCAGACGGGAGACGTCATTGCAGGTGACATGCTGAAGCAGGTCCAGGCTTTCCGGGCCTTCAATCAGGATCTGCCCCATGTGACTGATGTCAAAAAAACCGGCAGCAAGACGGACGGCCATATGTTCCTGGACGATGCCTGAATATTCAATAGGCATCTCCCAGCCGCCAAATTCGGCCATCTTGGCGCCAAGTTGCTTATGCAGACTATAGAGCGGGGTTTTTTTTAGAGGTGTGTTGGAAGTCATCGGCGTTGAGACGAACTCAGCTTCAACCAAGGCCAAGCTAACACAGGCCCCAGGGGGTGTCAAGCAAGGGGCAAATCATCGTGATCGTGAGACAATCAAACAGGACACTCGGAAGCTCAAGCGAGGATTTCGTTGACGACGCGGGCGGGTTCCTGACCGGTGAGCTTTTCGTTCAGGCCGTGATGGTTGTAGACCAGCTTGCTGTAATCCAGTCCCATAAGATGCAAAATGGTGGCGTGGAAATCATGCACACTCACCGGATTCTCGATTGCCTTGTAACCGAGATCATCAGTGGCGCCATAGACCGTTCCGCCTTTGATCCCGCCTCCGCCCATCCAGACGGTGAAACCTGCCGGACCATGATCGCGGCCGGCACTTTTCTCTCTTCCGGGTTGTATCTGAGAAAGCGGCAGGCGTCCAAATTCGCCACCCCAGACGACCAGCGTACTGTCATACAAGCCTCGTTGCTTCAGATCGGTCAACAGAGCGCCCACAGGTTTATCGGTCTTGCCGCAGCTGTATCGTAATCCTTGCTCAAGGTCGGCATGGTTATCCCAGATTTGCGATTCCACAAAAATCTGCACCATGCGTACGCCTCGTTCTACCAAGCGGCGGGCCATCAAACACCGCCGGCCATAGGAGGCTGTCAGCTCATCATTGAGTCCATACATTTCCTGTGTCGATTCATTTTCCTGCGATAAGTCGAGTGCATCGGTGGCAGACAATTGCATCCGAGCCGCCAACTCATAGCTTGCAATGCGAGCTTCTAAATCCGCTTCGCCGGGACGGCTGTCGCGATGAGCCGCGGCTAACCTGGCTAACAGCGAACGTTCGAGTTCTAGGACACCCTGCGGTACTCCATCCGGAGGTCTCAAATTCAACATCGGAGAACCTGTAGAGCGTAGTCGCGTGCCTTGACAGGTTGGAGGCAGCCACCCAGCCTGCCAGTTCCGGATCCCCACCGTCGGGAGCCCCTTCGGATCGTCCAAAACGACATAAGCCGGTAAGTTTTGGTTCGCGCTACCTAACCCGTAAACAACCCAGGCTCCAAGGGTCGGGCGATCCGGGAAAATGCGTCCGCCATGCATGAGGAACACTGCGGGGCCGTGAGTGAAATTGGTCGTGAACATGGAACGAATCAAGCCAATATCGTCTACATGGTTCGCCAAGTAAGGCATGATCTCGGAAATCTCCATTCCGGATTGCCCTTGCTTGGCAAATTTGAAGGGGGAGGGCATCATGCCCCCTGCGTTACTCACAAATAAAATATCATTGGCAATCTCACGTGAAGGAGGCTGCCCAGCGTGTTTCTCCAGCAGCGGCTTGGGGTCAAATAGATCCACCTGGCTGGGACCGCCGTGCATGAAAAGTTGGATGACAGATTTTGCTTTTGCTGGAAAGTGAGGGGCACGAGGTTTCACATCGTTTACTTCCGGGACGGCAGCCAAAGCGGGACTCGCGGAGAAGAGGTCCGCCTTAAATAGTTGGGCCAAGGCAGCTCCATAAAGTCCATCACCAACCTGCGAGAAAAAATCCCGGCGGGATGGCACGGAGTTTGGAGTTTGCTTGAGATGAGCCTCCGGACGATTTTTCGGCTGCATTGCTCCACTCCTCCTAGTCGATGTAAATAAAATCGGGCGAGTTCAGAATAATATGGCAGAAGCTGGCCAGCCCTAGCCACTGGGCTTTGGTCTGCCGGGGCTCAGCGGGCACTTCCTTCTGGAGTTGTTCGAGCCACTGCCGGGTGAAATCTAGTATCGTTTCCATACCGAGCGTGAGTTCCTGTTGGGTCGGCGGGCGTGACAGCGCAACCCGATACACGTGCTCCACTTGCTTTTCCACATCATAGGAAACCAGATCAATTGTTCGGCCAGCAAAATAACGTGCGCTTTCACGAATCATGTTGCCATTCAACAGTTGCAGGGCCTGCGTCGCGACAGTGGAATAGCCTCTCTTGAGACAATTGGGCTGTAACTGAGGGGCGTCAAAAACTTCCAACAGAGTAAGTGGGGTTTCCCGGCGGACCAGCGTGTAGATACTACGGCGAACCTCGCTCTGGACGGCAGGAACCAGACATACCGAACCACCACAAGCAGTCGGAGTTGCTTTGCTCAGTACCTCTCCTTCCGCTGTCACCTCGACTCCTTCCGGCGGGCCAAAAGGGGTTAGGTCGAGACGCCCGGAGACTTTGAGTATGGAATCCCGAATCTGATCCCCATCCATCCGCCGCATTGGAAACCTCGACAACAGGGCATTATCGGGGTCTTTTTCCGACACCGAGGCAAGATCAAAATGTGAACTTTGCCGGTAAGCGCTAGAGGTCATGATGAGTTTGTGTAACGCTTTGATGCTCCACTTTTGCTGGACAAACTCCGTTGCCAGCCAGTCCAAAAGCTCAGGATGAGTGGGCTTTGCCCCCAGGTGGCCAAAGTTTTCCGGGGTGGTGACGATTCCATTTCCAAAATGCTGTTGCCAAATCCGATTGACGATGACCCGGCTTGTGAGCGGATGATTGGGTTGGATGAGCCAACGGGCCAGAGCCAAACGGTTACCGCTGGTATCTGTTGTCCAAATTGGCTTAATAACCTGGTAAGGGGAGATTCCTTCCCTCAATACCGACGGTACGCCGGCTTCCACCCTCTGCCCTGGGTTAGCGGGATCTCCTCGCAAGAGGATACGGGTGGGTGTCGGTTCACCTCCCATGTCGAACAGTGCCCGGATTCGAGGCTGTGGTCGCAGACGGTTTTTGGCTTGCTCAACGGACTTATTCAACTTCTCCGATTGTTCCCTGAAACTCTTAAACTTCTCCTTTAGGTCTTGCTGTGTAACTTCAACAGAAAGCTTAAATTTCTCAACGAGATCATTCTGTACCGTCGTGCGTATTTCTTTGGGTGTTTCAAAGGCCTTCCGTACGTCTGCCCTCACCTCGACGGGCACTCTAGCAGAGATTTTCTTCGAAGAGTTTTTCTTCCCAGGGTCTGGCCAACTCTTTTAAGGAGTGTTCCAGTTTTGCAATCTCGGCCTGGATCGGGGCATTGTAGGCTTCTACTTCTCGACGTTCCAATTCAGGAACGGTCATTAAATAACGTTCAGGAGGTTCCCGCTTTTGGTTCCCTCCTAAGAGCTTATTGGGGATCAACCAGTCGTATGGATCATAAGCCGTACGCAAGATAGCGCTGAAGCGATAGTAGTCACGTTGGGGGATGGGGTCGAACTTGTGACTGTGGCAGCGGGCACATCCCATGGTGAGACCCATGACACTCGAACTCAGCATTTCCACTGAGTCCGCTACTGTTTCTAATCGAGTCGGAACGAAATTCGCATCGTGTTCGTGAGTGCGGTCAGGCGTCATCCGCAGAAATCCTGTCGCTACGAGACAATCAAGTTGCTTTTGAGTGGGCTCTTTAACCACTTTGTAGTCGAACAATTCGTCCCCGGCAATCTGTTCCAACAGAAATTGATCGTAAGGTTTGTCTGCATTGAGCGAGCGAATGACGTAGTCTCGATAACGGTAAGCGTGGGGACGAATCGAGTCCCCCCCTCCACCTTCCGAGTCTGCATAGCCTGCCGCATCCAGCCAAAATCGAGCCCACCGCTCACCGTATTGTGGAGAGGCCAAAAGCCGGTCGATTAGACGCTCGTAGGCCCCTGGCCTTTGATCCTCAAGGTAGGCCTGAACTTGTTCAGGGTCTGGAGGCAGACCGATGAGGTCGAAATAGGCGCGTCGAAGCAGAGACAAAGAATTTGCCTCCGGCGAAAAGCTCAGTCCTTTGCCCTCCAGCTTATCCAGCAGAAATGCATCAATGGGAGTCCGGACGAGGCTTTGGTTGCGTACCTTCGGGACCTCAACTCGTTTCGGAGGCTGGAAAGACCAGAACTTTCGGTCTTCATCCCGCAACAATGGGTCAGGCCCATCCCCGACACGTAACACTTCCTCTAATTCGGGCGGAGCACCCGCCGCGATCCACTCGGACAATTTTTCCACTTCGTCGGAAGTCACCGGCCGCACAAAATACTCGTTTTGCATCTCGGGAGTAGGGTGTCCTTCGGCAATCCGCTTGAGTAGTAGGCTTTCATTAGGTTTACCGAGAATGATGGCAGGCCCTGATTTCCCGCCCTTCAGTAAACTGGCCCGAGTCCTCAAATCCAGTCCACCTTCAGTATCTTGCTTCCCATGGCAGACCAGACATTTCACATGGAGTATGGTCACCAGAATCTCACGTTCGGTAAGCAGCTTATTCTGCAGATTCTTTCTGGCGATTCCCGGATTCTCTCCATCTTTCAATGCCCCGGCCTCGATCCAGCGGCGAATTATTTCAATATCTGCAGGGCTCAACTTATTGCCCACTGGAGGCATCACCCCAGAGGACACTTTGCGAAATAACAAGCTCTGCGATGCCGAGCCGGGCAAAATGGACGGGCCCGACTCCCCACCTCTCAAGGCGCTGTCCCGTGTCGTCAAGTCCAAACCCTTCTGCCCTTGAGCACTGCCATGGCAAGGTAGACAATTGGCCTGAAACATGGGGAAAATTGCCGATTCAAATCGCGGAATATTTTCGACGGTCTGCTCTGCTGCCGGCGAATACAAGGAGAAGAGTGCTTCCAGTGTAAGAAGTATTACAATGTTGAGTACTGGCTTGCGGTATGCGTATCGGATCTGTTGTTTCGGCATTTCAGTCAGGCCTATGGTCAAAAAACTGAATCGGATAAAGATATCATAACTTATAGTTTCCTGAGTTTCTGCTCGAATCGATGATCTGTTTATAGGATGGGCATTAGAAATATCTATTACAACGGAGAAGTAGGATAGTTTTAGTAGCCTTATATCAAACCCCCAAAATCGTCTTTTCTTACCATTCTGCGATCATAATATGTTCGTCTCCAACATCCACGTACTTACGGGAGCATTCCTTATGGGACTAGCTTCGGCGGCGCCAATGGGCCCGGTCAACATGCTGGCCGTCCGACGCGGAATGATCGGCGGTTGGCGCCATACCCTCGCCTGCGGAATCGGGTCGGTTGCCGGAGACCTGACCCTCTTCTCCCTGGCCCTCCTTGGTGGCGAATATCTCTTCGCCGACCTGTCTAATCCTTCTCTTCAGACCCTCCTCGCGGCCATCGGCTTAATGGTCTTACTTCCGTTGGGTGTCTACTTTCTTTTCCGCGCAGTCAAGGAACCCCTGCGCGCCTACGCGGGTGCTCGCAAACGCTGGGACGAAGGCACTGTCCCTGCGCATCTGACCGCAGACGTCGCCGCCGGAATCGCCTTGACCCTCTTGAACCCAGCGACAATGATTTACTGGGTCGGTGTCACATCCAATTGGCTCCCTTTCGCCCATTCCATCTTTGGCTCTAAAGCTCCCGAATTGGGAATCCTGATGGCTGCCTCCGGCCTGATGACTTGGTTCACCATGCTGACCTTAGTTGTTCGCTTCATGCCCCATCGCCTCGGCCCGAGCTTCTTCCGCCTCGTCAATGCGACCTTTGGCTTCATTCTCCTCGCCTTCGCTACATTTTGTGCCATAGTTGTGTCCCACCATTTCCTAGCATGAAAGGCGTCATGATACTAAGGAGGAGGAACGGTCCTTACAATCCACGATTGGAGCTCCTACTGAAACACCTGATGCCTCAACATCCCAATTGAGTACCATGACCGGAAATTCCAATTTCTAATTTGCAAAAGTAAAAGGCTGAAAACACCGATCTTATTCTTAATGTGGAAGGAATGGGCCCCCCAGCATTATTGGACTCATCCATCAGGTCTAGAAGGAGGAGGAAATGATTCGATGTAACCTGTGCACGCAAACTGAAGAATATTGCAAATGTGAGCGGTACTGTGCGTTATGTCAGTCGGATTACCAGGTCCGGCTCTGTGAAGATGGTTATTACTACTGCAGAGATTGCCGGGAAGCGTGTGACTATCGCTGTGAAAACAAAGATTGAGAACTTTGTAATGAATCTCAGATCCTTTCGACCTCGTGCCCTTTCTCTCCAGAAATTAGAATTGCCCGTCTGCGTTCATCTGTGATATTTGAAATATAGCTCAGCACCCAAATTCAAGAGGGAACCCTTAAATTCAACACTTCAAAAAAATCACCATGGAGGTGAATCGATGCGAGAACGACTAAAAGTGACGCTGTGGGTCATGCTGGTGGGAGTGGCCCTTCTTGTTATGGGAATGAGTCTGAGCGCGCAAATTAAGAAAGGGCAGACTCGAGCGGCTGCCACAAAGTATTTGATGAGAGCAGTCAATCAGCCGATGTGTGCCGGCCTGGATACCTCTTTAAAAGGTTCCGGACCCGCGGATGAGAAGGCATGGGATACGGCCATGTGCCAGGCTTCCGTATTGAATGAAATGGGTTATTTGTTGATGGAGGACGGACGGTGTCCGGATGCGGCCTGGGCGAATGCAGCCAAAGAATTGAAAGAAGGGAGTGCTAGTGTGTTAGCCGCTCTGGAAAAGAAAGACCTTGAAGCAGCGCGGACTTCCTTTAAGACGGTTACTGGTGCTTGCGGTGCTTGCCATAAGGCCCATAGGAATAAATGAAACTCTTTTCTTAGCCACATACTCAGGCCGCAGGACACCGATGCGGCCTGAGAAATTACTCTATCCGAATTGCATTCATCTCCCCAACGTCGTCCAACTTGAGACTTGAGTATTCGCCGCATTCCCGTGAGTCAATACCACAATCTTAACCATCCTATGAATGTGGAAACTCTCGTTGACCTATTTGAATATGCCACTCAGACCCATCGAAAAAACGATACCTTTTTGACGAAGCGAAGCGGGAAATATGAACCTGTTTCAGCGGAAGAGGTCCGGGAGAAAGTCTATTTCGTTGCTGCGGGCCTTGCCAGTCTTGGAATCCAGAACAACGACCGGGTAGGATTACTGTCCGAAAATCGGCCAGAATGGACAATTGCCGATTTCGGGATCCTGTGCGCAGGAGCGATTACTGTGCCTCTTTCTCCTACCCTTCCGTTTGCCCAGATCCGAGAGCTTTTGTTGGATTGTGAGCCGAGAGCCCTGTTTGTTTCGAACCTCAAGCAACTCGAGAACATTTTATCGATTAGCAGCGACCTGCCCAGTCTGCAAAAAATCATACTTCTGGAAAACAGAACAGGGAACTTGCACTCGGTCCTCTCATTCAATCAGCTGGTAGCGTCAGGCGCTCATTATTTACAACGAAACCCGGGATGGGTTGAAGAATTTTCTCGACAGGTTGTAGCGAATGATATCGCCAGTATCATTTATACCTCCGGTGCGACCGGAATTCCAAAAGGAGTCATGCTTTCACATGGGAATATCGTCGCAAATGTACTGGGATGCGCAGAAGCGATCTCCATTGATCATTCGGATCTGGCCCTCTCATTTTTGCCGCTTTCGCACATCTTCGAGAGAACGGTGGATTACCTGATGTTTTACCGCGGTGCGACCATTGCCTACGCTGAGAGTGTAGAAACAGTTGCGGCAAATATGCATGAGGTACGGCCAACCGTTGTTGCTTGTGTGCCCCGCTTTTTTGAAAAGATGTACGCCCGAATCCAGGACACCATGGCGGCCAGCTCTCCGTTGAAGAGGGGGTTGATGTCCTGGGCGCTCCATGTGGGCAGGCAAGTCAATCAATCGACACACGCCACCCAGCATATCCCGGTGTCCCTTAAAATCCAAAAAGGACTGGCAGAGACATTGGTCTTTTCAAAGTTAAAACACGCACTGGGCGGGCGAGTGCGCTTTTTCATCTCGGGTGGTGCTCCCTTGGCGCCAGAATTAGCCGACTATTTCTTTTCGGCTGGGATTCTGATTCTTGAGGGATACGGACTGACGGAAACCGCACCAGTGATCGCCGTGAATCGTCCCGCTCAATTTAAGTTTGGTACGGTCGGTCTACCCTTACACAACGTGTCGATCAAAATAGCTCCGGACGGAGAAATCCTGACACGTGGTCCAGCCGTCATGAAAGGGTACTATGGTAAAGAGGCGGAAACTCGAGCTGTGATGGAGGATGGTTGGTTCCATACGGGCGATATCGGTGTGATCGAAAAGGAGGGTTTCCTTAAAGTCACCGATCGCAAAAAGGAAATCATCGTGACTGCCAGTGGAAAAAACATCGCCCCTCAAAAAATTGAAAATCTCTTAAAATCTAACCCGCATTTTCTTAACATCGTTGTCGTCGGGAATAGGCGGCCTTACCTCTCGGCACTCGTTGTGCCGAATCCATCAAAAGTCAAGCAAGCCGCCCAAGCCCTTGGCCTCAAAGCCTCGGACTATGGAAAACTGCTTCAAGATCTACAGATCTACCGACATTTCATGGGAGAGATCCAAAGAATGGGGGCGGATTTGGCGTCATTTGAGAAAGTGAAGAGAATCGTTTTATTGGAAGACGATTTTTCAATTGAAAAGGGCGAAATGACTGCTACCTTGAAGATTCGGCGCCGGATCATTGAGGACAAATACAAGGACCTGATTGAGCAGGTCTATAACAGCGCGGAGCGGGTATGAAGAAGGAAATTGAGAAGATCGCGGTCATCGGCGCCGGAGTCATGGGTGCCCAGATCGCCGCTCATTGCGTAAATGCCCGGTTTTCCGTAGATCTTTACGACATGGCTCCTACAGGACTAATCCGAGGAGAAATCGCCCCGGAATCTTCCCTCGTTCCTGCTCCAACTCGCAATCAAGTTGTAACG
Organism: uncultured Acidimicrobiia bacterium; assembly: GCA_963810905.1. GTDB lineage: Bacteria > Acidobacteriota > Terriglobia > Versatilivoradales > Versatilivoraceae > CAWBAT01. The sequence goes on from CAWEPG010000008.1 coordinate 88,007, forward strand.
CAAGGGCTAGAAAAAGCCCGAAAGGCCAAACCGCCGGCCTTCTACCTTCCAGAGTGGTCCCAGGAAATTTGCATTGGAAATCTTGAGGATGATATTCAACGAATCTCCGAGGCGGACTGGACCATTGAAGCCATAACGGAGAGTCTTGAAATCAAGCGGGCTTTATTGGGACGCCTGGATGAGGTTCGAAAGCCTGGGAGCCTGATCAGTTCTAATACCTCAGGAATTTCACTCCAACAATTATCGGCTGGCCGCAGTGAAGACTTCCGCCGCCACTGGCTTGGCACTCATTTCTTCAATCCTCCGCGCTACATGAAGCTGCTGGAAGTCATCCCGTCCGGGGAAACGGATCCGCGAGTGGTTGAGATCGTGAAGGGGATCGGTGAAGAGCGGCTCGGCAAAGGAGTCGTTGTCGCAAAAGACACCCCCAATTTTATCGCCAACCGGATTGGAACTTTTGCCATCCAGCAAATCTTGAAGCTCATGGTCGAAGAAGGTTTCACTTTCGATGAAATTGATTTCCTGACGGGCCCTCTAATTGGCCATCCTAAAAGTGCCACTTTCCGGACATTGGATATTGTGGGGATTGATACTTATGTACACGTCACACGGAATATCTACCAAAACGTGCCCAGTGATGAACAACGGGAACTATTTAAATTGCCACCCTTCGTTGAACAGATGGTTGAGCGAAGATGGTTGGGCGATAAGACCGGACAAGGTTTCTACAAAAAAGCAGGGAAAGAAGAAATTCTGAGCCTAGATCCATTTAGCTTGGATTATGGACCCCGCCCAAAGGTTAGTTTTCCATCTCTGGAAATGATCAGAACGATCGAATCGATCCCTGAACGATTAAAAGCCTTGATCCATCTCGACGACCGGGCAGGGAAATTTCTCTGGAAGACTTTGTCTGCAATACTTCTCTATGCAGCCAATCGAATTCCAGAAATTTCCGATGACATTGTAAGCGTCGATAATGCTTTGAAATGGGGATTTAACTGGGAATTGGGCCCTTTTGAAATATGGGATGCGCTTGGAGTAGGTGCAGTGACCCACCGAATTCAAAATGAAGGGAGCTGTATCCCTTCAATCGTCCAGTCCGTGCTCTCTACGACAAGCTGCGCTTTTTATCAATCGACGAAAGGAACGATTTCTTATTTTGACGCGGCATCGATGACATACCGGGAAGTGGTCGATCGACCCGGTGCCGTGAACCTGCGTTGCCGCAAAGAGCAAGGTGACTTGATCAAGACGAATAACGGGGCAAGTTTGATTGATTTAGGCGATGGAATTGCCTGTGTTGAGTTTCATTCGAAAATGAATAGCATCGGTGGCGACACGCTGCAGATGGTTGAGGAAGGGTTAAAACTGGTCGAAGAGAAAGGCTACGGGTTAGTGATCGGCAACCAAGGGCAACACTTTTCAGCCGGGGCGAACCTCATGTTGATATTACTTGAGGCTCAAGACGAAAACTGGGAGGAAATTGATCTCATGATTAGGACCTTCCAAAGAGTAAATATGGCGATCAAGTATGCCTCCCGACCCGTTCTTGTCGCGCCCTTCGGTCTGACTTTGGGAGGGGGATGTGAAATGTGCCTACATGCCAGCCAGCTCCAGGCCGGCCGCTGAAGCCTACATCGGACTTGTGGAATTAGGAGTCGGGCTAATTCCCGCAGGCGGAGGCACGAAGGAAATGCTTCTCAGAAGTCTGAACCGGGCTCGAAAATCGGACGAGAACGACTATTTTGTCCACTTACGCGAGTCCTTCGAAACCATTGCAACGGCAAAGGTGTCGAGTAGTGCATACGACGCACGAAATCTGGGTTTTCTGAGTCATCGGGATGGGATTAGCATGAATCGAGACGGTTTGCTTCGGGACGCCAAGAAAGTTGTCCAAGCCCGGATTCACTCCGGGTACCAGAAGCCTGCTCGCGACTCAAATATCGTGGTTCTGGGAGACCGCGCCTTGGCAACACTGAAGATTGGCATGCACCAGTTGAGACGAGGGGGTTATATCAGCGAATTCGACTACTTCTTGGGCGGAAAGCTGGCTTACGTGATTTGTGGCGGTGACAGCAACAGTCTTCAGCAGGTCAGTGAGCAATACATTTTAGATTTGGAAAGAGAAACGTTTCTCAGTTTGTGCGGTGAGAGAAAAACGCAGGAACGCATCCAGTACATGCTTAAAAAAGGGAAACCACTCCGTAATTAATAAGCCTGGCCAAAAGCTCTACTTGATTTGTCATTTTCCATCGAAAATACCCAAAGGGTCATGAAGTGGGTTGATTCGGATTAGATTGTGAAATGCGAATAGAACAATGTCCAATGAGGTGAATGATGCAAGAGGCTGTCATTGTCGCGGCGGTGAGAACTCCAGTGGGTAAAGCCAAGAAAGGGACCCTGAAAGACATGCGTCCAGACGATCTCGCCGCGGCCGTGATTGCCGAATCTCTGCGCCGTACACCGGAATTGGAAGGGCATGAGGTGGACGACGTTATCCTCGGTTGTGCCATGCCCGAAGCAGAGCAGGGAATGAATGTAGCCCGAATCGCCAGCTTGCGTGCCGGGCTCCCTCCAGAAGTATCGGCGATCACGATAAATCGCTTTTGTTCTTCTGGACTCCAGGCGATCGCCTTCGCGGCCGAACGGATTCAATGTGGGTCGGCCGACATTGTTTGTGCCGGTGGTACAGAAAGCATGAGTTTTATTCCCATGGCGGGTCACAAATTCTCCCCAAACCCTCATCTGACTGAGTCTTATCCCGATGTCTATCTGGGCATGGGACTGACAGCAGAGAATTTGGTTAAGAAATACAATATCCCTCGTCTGCAGCAGGATGAATTTGCCTTTAGGAGCCATCGCAAGTCAATTGCAGCCCTAGAAGGAGGCAAGTTTAAAGAAGAAACGCTGCCACTTCAGGTTCCCGTCGATTCGCTTAACTCACATGGGAAAAAGGAGACCACGATGGTCCCATTTGAGAAGGATGAAGGGCCGCGACAGGACACTTCCTTGGAAGCTCTGGCGAAATTAAAGCCCGCCTTCCACATCGGAGGTACAATCACGCCGGGGAATTCTTCCCAGATGAGTGACGGAGCTGCCGTTGTCATCGTCACATCGAAAACCAAAGCTAAAGAACGAGGTTGGCCAATCCTGGGAAAGTTTGTGGCATTTGCCACGGCGGGAGTCCGGCCCGAAGAAATGGGAATCGGGCCTGTATCGGCTATCCCCAAAGTGTTAAAGCTGGCCGGCCTAAGGTTGGAAGACATTGGACTCATTGAGCTAAACGAAGCCTTTGCAGCACAGGCATTGGCCGTGATCCAGGAGGCAAACTTGGATCCAGAGCGGGTAAACGTCAATGGCGGCGCCATTGCTCTAGGACACCCGCTCGGTTGCACTGGAGCAAAATTGTCGGCCACATTGTTGAATGAAATGAAGCGGCGGCAAACCCCATTTGGAATGGTCACCATGTGCGTTGGAGGAGGGATGGGAGCAGCCAGGAGTTTTTGAATTAGTGTCAGTGTGAGTTGCGAGGCCGGCAAACATTCATTCATTCTTCATTAATCATTTTCCATTCATTAAACTTAATATTCGTTGCGGAGAATAACCTATCACCAAATGGCAAATGAGATCGTGAAACGAGGTGTGTGAATGTCCACGTAAAGACCGATCCCATCATAAAGGGTGGTGGTTTCCTCTTGGAGTCGCCTCCACTGGCAGAAGGTATTTACTCTGGAGGATTTAACTGACGAGCAACGCATGATCGCGGAAACGGCAACTCGATTTATGGAGACAGAGGTTGTTCCTAGAATCGGAGAAATGGAATCGAAGAAGGAAGGGGTTAATGAGGAATTGATGAAAAAGGCGGCGGAGATCGGCCTTGTCAGCGCAGGGATCCCACAAGCCTATGGCGGAGAAGGAATGGATCAGATTAGTGTCGCGATTATCACGGAGAAGTCGGGGAGGTATGGTTCCTTTGCGACAACCTTTAGTGCACATACAGGAATTGGCATCCTCCCACTTGTTTACTTTGGGACCGAAGCGCAAAAACAAAAATATCTGCCGAAACTGGCCACGGCGGAATGGATTGCCGCTTATGCCTTGACAGAAGCAGAGGCTGGGTCGGATGCCCTGAACTCCAGGACGAAGGCTGTATTAAATCCAGAAGGAACTCACTATTTGCTGAATGGCACGAAATGCTGGATTACGAATGCCGGCTTTGCCAAGCTTTTTGTCACTTTTGCAAAGGTGGATGGCGACAAATTTTCCTGCTTTCTCATCGAACGTGAGTTCCCCGGCGTCTCCATCGGCCATGAGGAACATAAGATGGGAATTCAAGGGTCCTCCACTAGAACCTTGATCCTTGAGAATGCCCGGGTCCCGCGGGAAAACCTCCTGGGCGAAATTGGTAAAGGGCACAAAATCGCCTTCAATATTCTGAATTTTGGAAGGTTCAAGCTGGGGGCCAGTGTTCTCGAAGCCATCCGATGGGCTGAAAACGAAGCGATCCAGTATGCCAAACAGCGTGTTCAATTCGGGAAACCAATCATTTCATTTGGCGCCATTCAGCACAAGCTGTCCGAGATGGCGGTCAAGGTTTATTGCGCTGAGAGCATGGTGTACCGTACGGCTGGGATGATTGACAGTGCGCTGCATACTCTTGAACAGGAAAGCCGGTCTGCGCCAGCCGACGCATTGAAAATGATTGAGGAGTATGCGGTCGAATGTTCCATTATTAAGGTCGCCAGCACCGAAATCCTTGACTTTGTAGTCGACGAGGGTGTTCAGGTATTTGGCGGCAATGGTTACAGCCGGGAATATCCCATAGAGCGCGCCTACCGGGACGCCCGAATAAACCGGATTTTCGAAGGCACCAACGAAGTAAATCGGCTGCTGATTACTGGCCAACTTCTCAAGAGAGCAATGAAAGGGCAGCTCGGGTTGTTTCCAGCTGCCCAGAAATTGGTTGATGAAATTCTATCATCCCCCTCGCTGGGAGAAGGTAGCGATGGCCCGCTGATTCAAGAGGAGCAGATGGTCAGAAGCGCCAAGAAGATGTTTCTCCTTGCCTTGGGAGTAGCGACTCTAAAGTACCGCGAGAAAATATCTGAAGAGCAGGAAATTCTCTGTTTGCTTAGCGACCTGGTGATTGAGATCTACGCGATGGAAAGTGTCCTTCTGCGCGTGCTGAAAGGCGTCGAACGGGATGGGGTGTCAAAATGGGAATTGCCAATCAAGGCAGCGAAAATATGCATTCACGGGAAATTCCCGCAGCTTGAAAACCTGGTGAAGCCGATTTTGGCAGCTGTTTCCGTTGGAGATGAATTGAGAATCCAATTAGCGGCACTTCGTCGCTTTACGAAGAGCGTCCCGATTGATCTCATTGCCTTGCGAAGGGAAATCGCCCAAGCGCTCAATAACGCCGGGAAATACTGCCTGAGTAACTAGCCACGGCTTTAGATTGGCCGGCCTAAGATGAGATCGTCTTGTCGGGATTGTTCCGTACATCAAAAGGATTGCAAGGTAGCCGATTCATGCGCTTGATACAACAAGGGTGCATTCTCAGTCTCGTACTCCTTCATTGTCAGGTCTCCATTCTTCAGGGTCAGCAAGTCTTCCAAGAACAACGTGTCTCCCCCAGTGAATTCGTCGTCATGGCCTGGGGACCGACGCCACCGGACCCACAACAAATACAATGGATGAAGGATGCCGGGATCAATGTCGCGGGTTTTGCTGCAGTTAAAGATCTCGCCTTATTTGAAGCGTGCAGGAGTCCAGGTGTTTGTATCGGATCCACGGATCAATGGCTACAATTTCGCAGAACCGCTAGATCCTGAGCTTGTGCGCAGGAATGTTCAAGCCGTCGCCAAGGAAGTAGGGAATTCTCCGGTTGTCATTGGATTCTTACTGCGTGATGAACCTCAGGCAAAGAGTGTTCCCGGACTTCGACTCGTGGCTGAACAAATTCAAGAAATTATGCCGGGTAAACTTCTCTACGTCAATCTACTCCCCAACCGAGCTTCTAAGGATCAAATGGGTGTTGCCGGCTATGGGGAATACGTCCGTCTGGTAGTTGATGCGCTCAAGCAGCCTTTTCTCAGCTACGATAATTATTCTCTCGTCAATGACCAGATGGATAGCGATTTCTATACCAACCTCGAGAAGATTCGAGAGATGTCCCTTAGAGGCAATGTTACTTTTTGGAATTGTGTCTTGTCGAACGCCCACTTTGATTACATGGAGAACACAGACGCCACTTACCACCTTCAGGCGTACGCGACCATGGCTTACGGAGGGCGGGGCATTCAGTATTTTAGCTATTTTACCTGGCCTATTGGGAATTTTCGGCTGGGGCCGGTTGACCAATTTGGGAACAAGACAGCTTCCTGGGACATGTTGCGTCGAATCAATAATGAGATCCACATTCTGGCGCCTACTCTCAAGAAGCTGAAAAGTACGGGAGTGTACCACTATCCTAGCGTCCCTCCCGACGGGAAGCCTCTTAGCGAAAGCCAGTATGTCAAATCAATGGCAACAACCCATTCCCATCTTGTTCCTAATACGGCTGAGAGTAGCTTCTTTGTCGGAGAGTTTATCGACGATCAAGGCCGGCCATACTTTATGTTGGTCAATAAGGATCTTAAGAACTCCTTCCATTTTGACATCACTCTCAGAAAGAGCGGAGCTAAACTGATCCACATCTCTCCATACTCGGGGAAAGAAGAAAATTCAACGGATGAAATGAACTGGGTCGCGCCCGGGGCAGGGCATTTATTCAGGATTGAATGAGTGGTGGTCTATCTTATGGAGAAGGTTGAATCGTTTCTACCTCAGGAGGCCAGCCTAAGTATTTCTCGAGGAATTGAAATGTCCCCTTCCCATTAATGGTGTGCGGACCATCAAACAATTCGATCATGCACCGATCGGGAAGTCCGAGTTTGGATTCATAAAATTGCTTTGCCTTAGCGAATTCAAAGGTGACCCATTCGTCTGGCGCAACCGGATCATCGTGCCCCCTTTCCACCATGAAGGGGCGAGGGGCCATCAAAGTTGCCAATTCGGCGTAATTGGCAACATTCGCGAGATTGAACTCATACATGTCATATTCATGCAAAATCATATAACTATACTTGGATTCGACACTGGTCGTTTTCCACACCCATTCATTGAAGTCACCCGAACAAATGGATAAGGCATAGCCATCAAGCAGAGTAGGGACCCGCATCGCTGTTTTCCCGCCATAAGACAAACCGTAAAATCCGATCCGCCCAGGGTCGACAAAAGGTAAAGTTGCCAGCCATTCCAGGATTCGTTGATGTTGGCCAATGATGAAGGAAAACAGGGTCAGTTTTAATGGATGGCTTTTGCGCAGGAGCAGACGAAAACGATCCTTGCCGATGTATGGGTTTTGTGGGGAGAAGGTAATAAACCCTCGCTCGGCCAATTGGGCGGCGAAACGATGGTAGTATGGGGAATCCGATTTAGGGTCAGCGACGTCACTCGCGCGACCTTCCAGGCCATGCTGGCAGACGACCACTGGCCGATGCTCTCCCGCTTTAAGGTCTTTGGGAACTAAAAGGATTCCATAGGCAAAAACATCCGTCCAGACATCGAGCATCACTTCATAGCCCTTGAACTTGGGCTCATCGTAAATGAGGCGTGTTCGAGGGTTCATGGGAAGATCTGGATCGGGAAGTCTGCCGATGACTTCTTCCCAAAAGAAAGTACGCTGGCTTTGAGAAGTCTCCTTCCACCGTTGCGGTGAGGAGGCATCAGTGGTCTTCCAAAATTCTTGACGCTTCTGCGGAGACTGCTGAATAAGTTTCTGAGTGAAGGATACAAGTTCGTCAAACTGGCGCTTCATCCGCAGAGGTGCTTCTAATTCTGAAACCGAACCTGAAGCAGATGGTTTTGTGAAGGAAAAGGGGAGTTCACGACCGACTAACGGTTCTGCCGGGGTGTCTGCAAGGAGCAGGCGAAGGGTTTCATCGGAGCCTGGTAACCCTCTTCCTTCCTCATTGATGACGAAATGGGGAAAGTCCTTCCAATCTTGCTTCAATTCAGACTTTACCGATTCGAGTGAAGGTGTTCCCAGTGTTCCATTAGGTGTCGCTCCCTTGCGTTCAGCGGTTTCGATTGGTGGTCCGGTCACTTGCGGACCCGCGCAAGCCTCGACAATAAGCTCTCTGTTTGAATCAATGATTCTGGCCAGTTCAGCATCGCCAAACTCTTTAAGCAGCCCCCAGACATTCCGATAAATCGGTTCTTTCCAGAGCTCTTCTCGGGGTTGAAAATAGCCGCTGACTACGGTCCGGTCGATTCTCCGATCCAGAACTGCGGCATACAGGGCCAGCAGGCCTCCTTCTCCATAGCCCATCACAGCTGTGAGCATCGCAGGCGATTTGTCATCTTCTTTGTCAAACCAGTCGATGACAGCGAGGATCTTTTGCACTTCGTAGCCAATGATGTGTCGCCCAACCTCATAAGACATCCGGTAAATGAATTCACGATGAGGCTGGTTTGTCATGCGAACGCCAGGGATGCCGGACCAGGTGTCCTTGCGATCGATAATAGTTGGGATTACAACCTGGCATCCGGCTTCAGCCAGCTTACGGGCAAATTGGGCGGCAGGTGGTACCCCTGGCTCAAGGCCCGCCAGCATTTCAGGAGACCAATCAGCATCCGGGATGGCTACAATTCGTGCGAACGGTTTACTCTCGGGTTGCAGCAGCAATCCTTCACCTGTCACTCCCTCAAAAACCAGCCAGCGCACTTTGAACACCTGATATCCTTTGCCACTGTCCGCAGAGGCGGACGCAACCGCTGGCCCAAGGATTTCCAACCCTTTGCTTTGCACTCTGGGGTCTACGGCGCCGATTATTTTGCGAAAGCAATTAATTTTATCGGGACTATTATCGGAGGAAGAGTCGAGATCCCCATCTCTTTTCTCGTTCCACTTGATTTTCCGATGTCTTCCAGTCCAAATACTTGTGAATCCCTTCCACCATCTGACTGGGGATGTCACCTTCGACGGTCAATAGTTCAGTCCCTGGCAATCGATCATCCGCGGCCAGAACTGAGCATGAGTCCAGGAAAGCGAGGGCAAGGAGCAATACTGAGATCAATCGAATCAGCCGCTTCATTCGTTAGCCTCCGTCATTTTCGCTAACTCGGATGGAATCGAACCAAAGGAATAGGCAGAGCCCAATAAATAAGACGAGTGAGACGATCTGAGAAGTACTTTCGTGGTCATAGAAAGGTGTCTTGATACGATTTTCTGCATACCAGGGGAAAAGCCTCAAACTAGCCCCAATGACTCCTCCTAGAGCACCCCCTGCCATTAAGCCAGAGGCAATGATAATTCCACGCTCCCGGATCTTCGCCCCTTTCTCACTGGCATGTCTTTCCGCCCTTCGGGTGATCCAATAACAGAGAAATCCGCCGACTAGAGCAGGAGAATTCAGTTCGAGTGGCAGATACATCCCCAGGGCAAAAACCAGGGCCGGGACCCGCAGCATCTCCATCACGACAGCAATAGCCGCTCCCGCGCCAAAGAGGATATAGGCGACCGGCTGCCCCGTCATAAATCCTTCGACAAGTGCCTTCATGATCGAAGCTTGGGGGGATACCAGGACCGCTCTGGTATCCCCTTCGGCGACGTCACCAAATTGAAAGACTTTGGCGAGCATGACGATTGTCAACCCCACTGCGAGGGAAGAAATCGCGACCCCCAAAAATTTCACCTTTTCTTGTTCCGCTGGGGTCGATCCGAGCCAGTAACCCGTCTTCAGGTCAGTGATCGTTTGCCCTGATACTGAGAGAGCCGTGCAAACCATACCGGCAATTGCCATGATAAAAAACATGCCCGTTGTTCCAGAAAGCCCAAATCTTAAGAAGATGAGTGAAGAAATAATAATGGTGAGCATCGTCATGCCGGAAACTGGATTCCGAGCTGTTGTGGCGATGGCATTGGCAGCCACAGAGGTAAAAAAGAATGAGAACAGGAGTGTCAGGAGTAACGCGATTGTTACAAACAAATAACTCCTCGCTTCGAGCGTAGCGAAGAAGAGAGTCGCACAAAGCGTGACAATCACAACTCCGATCACAATGGATTGGATGGATATGTCGCGGTCTGTTCTTTCCAATCCCGACTCTTTTCCTTTCTGGAAGGTGTGGGCCGCAATGGAGAAAGAGCCGGCAACGACTCGAAGCGACTTGAAAATGCCAAAGACCCCAGCGGTAGCAATGGCGCCTACCCCGACAAAGCGGATGTAACCACGAAAAATCTGCTCGGCATCCATTGTCGCAATCGCAATTCGGCCAGGGTATATAATCGCGCTGGGATCGTTCTTGCCAATCATCCATACCAATGGGACAAGGACGCAATTTGAAAATACTCCCCCTGCACAAAGAATCAGCGATGACCGCAACCCCATCACATACCCAAGACCAAGGATAAAGGCGATGGCATCAAATCGAAGAACGAGCCTGGCATGTTCCGCCAATGACTTCGCCAATGGGATAAACTGGAAATCAATCACTTCCTTCCATACCTGAAAGGTTGTCACCAAGAAGTCGTAAACCATCGCAATGGCCGTCGATTTCAAAAGAAGTTTTGCTTTGGAGCCGCCCTTTTCACCCGTCACCAATACTTCTGCGATGGCCGTGGCTTCCGGATATGGGTATTCCCCGTGCATCTCACGCACAAAATATCTTCTCAGCGGGATCAAGAAAAGCACGCCAAGAGAGCCACCAGCCAGGCAAATAAAAATCGTTTGCAGCGGGTGAGGGCTCAACTTGAGCATGTAGAGCGCCGGTAGCGTGAAAATGGCGCCGGCCACCACAGCTCCGGCCAGAGCCACCGATGCTGGTGATGATCACATTTTCAAGTAGATTCGATCGTCTTCGGCCCAGACGCGCAAGCCCAATCGCCAGGATTGAGATAGGAATCGCTGTTTCCATGACCTGGCCTACCTTCAGGCCAGAATAGGCTGAGGCGATTGTAAAAAGAGCGCACAAGAGAAGACCCCAGCCGACAGAACGGCGGGTGGCTTCAAAAGGAGAGGCACTTGTTGGCACCACGGGACAATACACTTCTCCTGGGGGCAGGGGGTGATAAGCGTTTTCTGGGAGAGATGCTGAGGTAAGATCAGCCGGGGTGGATTTTTGCAGAAAGTGCCCAATATGCCGTGTTGGCAATCCGGCCGGGTTTGCCTCCATATTTTTCTCTTCATGTGTCATCAGGAATTTTCTCTTCGGCTGGCCGCTGGCGGCAGGATCAATATCCTTTTCTTCTCAGGTCTTTCTCCGAAAGGCCAAAGTAATGGCCAATTTCATGCTTCAGCGTCTTATTAATCTGTTCCAAGATTTCTTTCTCCGACCCGGACACTTCTTCGATGTTTTTCTGGTAGAGAAAAATCTGGGCGGGCATGTGCGTTACAAAAACGGACTGTTCGGTTCGTGGAGTTCCCCGAAACAATCCCAGAAGCAAGCCGTCAAACTCCTCTTCCAACTCTTCATCAGGGTAGTCTTCGACTATAATGGAAATGTTTTCAAGTTTAGCTCTAAAGACTTTTGGCAAACGGGTCAGGGCTTCTTCAACCAGCTGCGTAAAACGAATACGGTCCATAGAAGTTAAATACTCTTAGAAAATCAAAAGGATGAATACCGGCTTTTTTTAATGATGAATCCTATTCTGTCTTAGCAAGTGCCAGAGTGCCGTTGAGCATTGCGGCTCACTCGCCTGATAGTACCATGAGAATCCTGTCCGGCAACCATGTGTGCAAGGTCATGGTCTGGCAGTCCCAGAGAAAGACAGGATGCGAGTATGCACTAAATGTTTCAGTTCTTATGGGGCCATGAACTGGCATGGATCTTGACTCGCCGAATAGGCTGGCGCAGTATGATCCAGACAGTTAAGGATCGTTTCTAGTTTGTCCGCTTTCGTTATTCCCCGGATCGCTTTTGTGGATTTATCGGGTGAACCCAATGAACTCTTTGGAACGTGTCACTGCGGTTTTAGATCATCGGGTGCCGGATCGAGTTCCGGTCGGCCTTCATAACTTTCTATTAGCCTGTGCTATGGCAAAAGCTGATCTCAGTGTAGTCCTAAGAAGTGGCGAGATGCTTGCCGAGGTCCAATTGGCTGCCTGGCGAGAGTTTGGGCATGACTTGATCATGCACGAAAACGGAGTCTGCGCGGAAGCCGAAGCTATGGGATGCGGGATCTGGTATCAACCGAACCTTCCTCCCCATGTCGAAGAGCCAGTGATTCGCTCATTTGACGATTTGGACAAGCTCACGATCCCTGACCCTGAGAAGACATTCCCCTTAAATGAAATGTTAAAGGCTACGCGAATCTTGGTTCGCGAAACGAAAGGGGAGGTGTTTGTGATGGGGAGGGCTGATCAGGGGCCCTTAGCGCTGGCTTTGGCGCTCAGTGGCCCTGAAAAGTTCCTGACTGCTATCATGGAACCCGACCTGCGTCCAAGAGTTCTGCAGCTTCTGGATATTTGCTCGAAGACGAATATTGCTTACGGAGAAGCCCAGAAGCGAGCCGGCGCCCATGGTTCGAGCTTGGGATCGGTCGGATTGAGCCTGATTTCTCCCAAGCTCTTCGACGACCTGGAACGCCCGCGCGTAAAAGCTTTTTGCGATGCCATGCGACGGGCGGGGCTGCGCAGTTTCGTTCATTCCTGCGGTAATGAAACCCGTTTGATCGAGAATCTCATGGGCACAGGCGCCGATTGCCTGGAATTAGACCCTCTAACGGATCCAAAGATATTAAAGAAGAAAATAACCAAGCGCATTTCTGTCTTGGGTATGCTCGATTCGACGCATATCTTGCCAAATGGGAGTGTTGAAGAAATCAGAAATCACACCCAAGAGATCATGAGTGTGATGGCTCCCCAGGGCGAATTTATTCTTGGACCAGGGTGCGCATTGACTGCTGCAGTCCCTCCTGTCGCTATCCATACGATCATGGAATTTGCGCGTTCCTACGGGCATTATGCACCGGATGGATCATTGCCGGAATTGGCCATTGTGAATAAATGATGAATGATTTGGGACCGCTCGCATTGGTTCGAGGGAGAAACTGAAACCACGGGGTGCACGGGGGAAAAATTGGTTGGCTGAGATTTGTTTATGAAATGAGACTGCAAAGTAACAAATGGCCAAGAAACAATTGAAAATATAGTGTTATCTGATATCTACTGAGTCTTTAAAGAGAATATCCCCGTGTCCCCCCTGGTTTCAATTTGTTCACAGTTGATCGACTATTTTTCCATACTATAATGTCCTAAGAGGGTAGGAGAGCATACGTTCATTGTATCTAAAGAGGGATTCGATATGTCTGAACTTGCCGCGAAAAGCTGTGTGCCGTGCCGAGGGGGAGTAGCGCCTCTCAAAGGCGAAACATTGAGAACGTTCGCTCGCCAGCTTACCAATTGGGAAGTGATCGAAGAGCACCATCTGAGCAAGACTTATAAGCTTCCTGACTTTAAGGAAGCTCTCCAGTTGGTCAATCGAATTGGAGAGATTGCGGAACGAGAAGATCATCATCCCGACATCTATCTTGCCTGGGGGAAGGTTCGAATTGACATTTGGACCCATAAAATCAATGGATTGACCGAAAGTGATTTTATTCTCGCGGCCAAGATTAATGAAATTCCTCCTGCTAAAGCTTTGGCATGAAGATTACGATGAGTAGAAGTACTAGCAGGAGGAAATATGGCGGACTTTCACTATCAATTGGTTCCGTGTCCGAAATGTCAGGGTGAGTTTTATGGCCCCGTTGGAGTCAAGGTAAAGCCAGAGTTACCGCTCGATCAGCAGCTCAAATCAGTGGAAAACGAATTGGCTTCAACGCATCCCCATCATTTGGTCAATGGAAACTTCCTCAAAAGATACATTGACGACAAACTTCCGGCATACTGAAATGGAAGAACGGCTTCCGGAAAACCTATTTCGCCAGCAAAAAGACGAATCTCTAGGCTTCTTCCGTCGGTTGTCAGCGTGATGGCACCATCCCGGTCGGTTCGAAAAATAGGAACGCGATGCTCTAACAGGCATTGAATCGTTTGTGGATGAGGATGTCCGAAAGGGCTATGGGCAGCCACTGAAATGAGAGCCCACACGGGCTGAACGCGTGACAAGAATTCTGGCGACGTGGAGGTTCGGCTGCCATGATGCCCCACCTTCAGCACGTCTGCCTGGATCTTCACATTGCTTGCAATGAGACGGTCTTCAATCTTTTGTTCAATATCGCCCGTGAGCAAGAAACTTCTTTCCCCAAATCGCAGACGAAATGCAAGTGAATCATTGTTTTTCGGAGTCGGCCCGATCACGGCATTGGGCTCTGGATTCAAGAATTCAAACTTTCCATTCGCGAATTGAGCGGTTTCCCCCTGATAAAAACTACGGATGAATACCCCCTTACGGAGAGCTGCCTTCAAAAGGTCAACGTATTCAGGGATCAGAGGGTTCTTCCCAATCCAGAGTTCTTCCACAGGAAAATTGTCGAGCACAGTTCGGAGACCGGCCATGTGGTCATGATGCGCATGAGTCAGGACCAATCGGTCAATGCGTCTTAATCCAAGCGACCAAAGATATGGAGAGACCACCCTTTCCCCCACATCAAATTCTTCCTCGGAATACATCTCCCCGAATGATCTACCAATAAGCCCACCTCCATCGATCAACATGGAACGATTGCCTGGGAAACTCAGGAAAATACTATCGCCTTGTCTCACGTCGATCAGCGTAATCTGCAGCTCATTCGCGTGCAAACGGGGTGCAAAAGGATAAAGAAGAATGGCAAAAAGGAGGACGATTGCGGAGAGGGCGGCAAACAAACGAATGCGTTTCGGTGCAGCAGGGAAGAGAATACACCCCATGAAGGATGAAATAGACCGCAACAGTCCAAAACGGAGGGGTGGCTAAACGATAGTTCCCCCACTCCTCGCCGGAGAAAAAAAGTGCAAGAGTCAATAATGGTCGGAGCAGAAGAATACAAAGTTTGGCGAGGAATAGGCTGGCGGCTTGAGAGATAAAAGAAATCAACAAACATAGAAAGCCGAGCGGAACAATCAAACCAACCAATGGGACAACGATGAGGTTCATGATCAAGGGCCAGACTGGATACCCTGTGAAAATAAAGAATCATCAGAATGACGAACACGGTTTGGATGGAAAACGAAACCACAACGATTTCTGCAGTCAGTAATGCGAGGCGAAGGCTCAGACTGGCGCCGATCGCGATCATTTGGTGGACACGGAATGGAACGTAGCTTCGTAGGTTCTCCAACACTCCACGCAACCGTATCCGAAAGTCCGCCAATCGAGGAGAGAACCGGGCGTCAAGGCTAGGGTCCTCAAGACGCTGCAGGGCGCTGCGAACAGGCTCGAGACTCCACTCCAACGCAGGAAGCGCAATCAGAGCAATCGCAAGGACGGAAAGAAAAGAAAGCTGGAATCCTGGATCAAGGATCCAGCGTGGGTCGTACAAAAGGATGAGCAGAGCTGCTAGTGAAACCGAATTCAGTAGATTGCGATCCCGATCAAAATGGAGACTTACCAGGAAGGCTCCTGCCATCAGCGTTGCTCGAACGATCGAGGGTTGTTCTTCTGTGAGCGCACAGTAGAGACACAGTGCGGCCATAGTTAGGAGAGAGGAGACTCCCTTAGGGATGCGCATGAAGTTGAACACCATGAACAATGACAATGCAACAATGGCCACATGCTGACCGGAAACCACTAGGACATGGTAAATCCCAGTGGCCTGGAAGGCTTGTTCGACAACAGGATTCAAGCCTTGTTTTTCTCCCAGCAGCAAAGCTCTGGCAATTTCTTGAACTCTGGGATGGTTGAGGAAAAGCCATGTTAATGCGGTCGAGTAAAGTGGAACGGAGCTTCCAAATTGTGTTTCGCAGCCACCCTCCTTGTTGGGAGCTCAGGTGGGTAATCAAAAGCTCGTTTTTAACGGTACCCACTAAGAAAACATCTTGCCGCTCCAAAAAAGAGACGGAATCAAACTGGCCAGGGTTATTGAAGTTTTGCGGTATGCGTAAGTTGGTCAGGACTTCGAGCCGTTCTCCTGCCTGAATGAGAGACTGCGAGGGAGGCGGTTCTCCCTTTGGGTAATAGAGAGCCAGCCTGATTTTACCTGAGGTTTGAAAGGCCGAGTGTTTGTTCTCAAGTTTTTCCAATTCCAACTCAAATTGTTCACCAATTCCCCGGGGTATCGAACTCTTTGTGCAGATGCCCGTGACACGGCAGGGTTCACTAAGATCCAATAGCCCGATCTGCAAAAGCTGTTTGAGATGGGTGGGAGGATATCCGAGATCGTGGAGGGCAGGGGCGGCTAAACCGAATCCCGCAAAAGCCAGGGATGCGCAAATGAAAACCAGATGGGCTGACTTTTGGAAATATGAAAGCCAGAGTGACAGCAAGATGACGGCAGAATAAAATAGTAAGACAAGCTACCGGAGTTTTAATGTATTCGCTGAGGAGGATGCCGAAACAGTAGGATAGGGCGATCGTGAATACGGGACTCGCCATAGGGGATACGTTGAGGAAGATTTGTTTGACAATACTAATGGAATAAAAGGATCGTATTTCTTTTTTTTCTCACAGGCAACGCCTATTTGAGAGGCTTGTTTCGAGCTTCCTCTATCGAAAAACTGTGGAACCTTAGAGGTAGAAATGCCGTAGACACATTTGTTGATGAGTCTCGTGGAACGGCATTCTTAGGGCAGAGCGAAATTTCCGGGATGGTTAATGAGACCTCCAGGAAGAGAAAGGTTTCCGCCTGTCGTAGTGCCCAATAATTGGACTGGAATCCCCAGAGGAGTTGAAATCCGATCCGGGCCGCTTAATAATGGAGCCCACCTCGATTATTTTAGGATAACTAAGGAGGTTCTTATTCATAAAGTCACTAAAGAAATCCATTTCTGCTATGGCCACCGACTGCTCGACTACGAAGGCAAGTGTCAGCACTTGCATGGCCACAACGCGATTGCTGAAATTGAGATTGCTTCACAAACCCTGGATGACCGAGGGATGGTGGTGGATTTTGGAGAGATTAATCAGATCGTAAAAACCTGGATTGACAGTGAACTCGATCACACCATGCTTTTGTGCAAACGGGATCCTGTCCTCAATATCCTCCAGGAATTGAAGGAACCTTGTTTTGTGATGGAAGAAAATCCGACTGCTGAAAATATTGCGCGAGTGATTTACGAGTACGCAGAGTCTCAAGGGCTTCCCGTAGCAGAGGTCAGGTTGTGGGAAACTCCTACCTCTTATGCAACCTACAGGAAATGACGCAAGGGCTTAAGATCCTTAGGAGGCAACCTCAAGCATCGCTGCCGATTTTTCGGTTTCATGCGGCGGCGGAGAAAATCCATCGGGGAGGTCACCGTTGTCTGCTCGAAAATACTGCCAATAATGAGGCGGACACTGGCGATCAATTCTTTTCGTGACTTCGTCTTCATCGGCTTACCCATGTAAATCTTGCCCATCTTGTGCATCAATTTCTCGGGCAGGATCCCGGAGAATAGCAGCAGTGGCCAGGTGAAATCGGGTCCGTTTATTTTTCGAAGTTTATATAGCCATAAGCCAATCGACCCTACTCGCCAAGCGGTTGGTCCCCACCAGCTGTATTGACCGGGTCGCAGATTGAATTTCCAACATTTCATCAACAACTGCCACTGAAGTTTGGTAAGGTTTCGTGTTTCCGTGACACCTTGTTTTTTCTCCATCCGTGTGTCATGCAGCGGAGTAAAAATTGAAGGAACGAGGAATGCAAACAGTTTTCGTCGTTCCATCTCGTAGATCAGGTCGAGAGTTGCCTTAATGTCATCGTCAGTCTCGCCCGGGTTTCCCACCATCAATGTCATGACTGGAAACCAGTTGTTTTCGTTATAAACCTTCAACCCCTCCAGGACAACGCTGGGCCAATCCTCAATTGAAAAGGGCACCCCTTTGCTGGGCATGATGGATTTGGCCATCCGGATAGATCCGGTCTCCAATCCAACAAGCGGTGCCAGGGCCTTCTTCTTCGGATGGGTGCTCAACAAGGGCAGGTGGATCGGGCTTTTTTCCATTAATGTTTCAGACAGCTTTTTGATGAGCAGCGGGTCAACCACTGCCGGCGTCACGGTGCAATGACTGAGAACATGCTGTTCAACTCCGGGAGTATTGACCACTTCGCTATACAGATCGAGCAGCGCTTCACGATTGGGGAAAAAGAATGGAGTTTCGGTTTGAACTTGTCCCCAGATGAACATGTCTTCTGTGGCCAGTGAGATCTGCTTGTTTCCCTGTTCTACATTGGCATGGACAGTTGCCATGATTTTCTCTTTTGGAAAATCGATTTGCGGGTTAAGGTCGGGTACACAGAATTGGCAACGACGGCCACAGCCTGTCGTCATTTCGACCACTCCGAAAGTCGTTCGCGACATCGGGATAAGCAGATCCTCCCGGCGGGTGGGGTGGATTACTTCCACAGCACGTGGCAGTGGTTCCCCGCGGATAGCTTTGTTGAAAAGCGCCAAGGTCTCGACCGATTCGCTACGTCCCTCCACGACACAATCCACGCTCAGCTCATCATAAGAGTCAGTGTCCTTAATCTGCCATCCCCCAGACCCGCCTACGATGACTTTGAAGTTGCTGCGGTGCGGATGCTCTTTGATCTTTTGGAACAGCTGCCGGGCGTAATGAGAATTAATGGGCATTTTCGAGGAGCCAAATATCGATGTATAAACTCCTGCCGCAAAAGTCACGCCCAGAGGATTGTGAGTGGAGATCGCCACGACGCGCGTCTTCGGACCGACAAATTTCGGAAGGTCGTCTGGGAAACAAGCAACGATATCCTCGCGACGAAATTCTCTCAATAGAGAACTCTCCAGCAAGCGGACACCTGCCGGCATGTAGCGTGCCGAGCCATCGTCGTTATACTCAAGGTTGCGCCACGTCGGATACTTGTTGTTGATCACCCATTCCAACCAGATCGGCAGGGAAGCCAGGGCCATCTGGATAAAATAGCCGGCATGATCAATGATTTCCGTTAAAGGAGCACTCAGAACAATGAGTTTGCCCCCATCGAGAGGAGGCACGTATGCGGCTAATCGGCTCTCCGCTGGAAGTGTCGCCTTGACGCAAATGGCCATTCCCGTTGACTCCACTCCTTGTCATACGTTCTCCTCAACTTTCATTTTGGGGACCTATTGTAGCAAACGTGCCTATTCTAAAGAGGTTCGGTTCTATGTGCAATTTAAAAAGATATAAAAAGTCGCGAATAAAGGAAGGCCTAAAGGGATCAGCCAGCGCTCTTTGAAATCCGGCTTTAGTCTTTTTCCATTGGGATTTTCTTTAGCCCAGGCCTCTTCCGAAGCCGGATCGAATCGGGAGTGATCTCAACCAGCTCATCCTCTCGAATAAACTCTAAAGCCTTTTCCAGCCCCATTTCCCGATAAGGGATCAATCGGATGGCCTCATCCGAGGTCGACGCTCTCATATTGGTGAGTTTTTTTTCTTTGGTCACGTTTACAAAGAGGTCGGTTTGAGCGGGAGTTTTCGCCACAAATCATTCCCTGGTAGATTTCCGCGCCCGGGCGTACGAAGAGTTCGCCTCGGTCTTGTAAGTTATTCAAGGCATACCCAGTCGCTCTTCCGGCACGATCGGCCACGAGAGCCCCCGTTAAACGCGATGGAATGGAACCCTGCCATTCATCATATCCATCAAAAAGATGGTTCATGATTCCCGTGCCTTTCGTATCAGTGACGAATTCGGTACGAAAGCCGATCAGTCCCCTGGCGGGCAATCGAAATTCAAGGCGCACACGGCCACTGCCATGATTCACCATCTTCTGCATCTTGCCTCTCCGAGTGCCAATCTTCTGGGTAATGACTCCAATAAATTCCTCGGGGCAATCGACCAATAACAGCTCCATCGGCTCCATTGTTTTTCCGTCAATGGTCTTGGTGACGATTTCAGGTTTGGAGACTTCCATTTCATAACCTTCCCGGCGCATGATCTCCAACAGGATCGCCATCTGCAATTCTCCCCGGCCGATCACGCGGAAGGAGTCATTCCCGGGCGATGGCTCTACCCGAATGCTCACGTTCTTGAGCAGTTCTTTCTCAAGTCTCTCTTTTAAATGTCGCGAAGTGACGAAACGGCCTTCTCTGCCTGAAAAAGGGGACATATTGGGGGAAAATACCATCGCCAAGGCGGGCTCATCTATTTTCAAGGTGGGCAGGGGATGAGGATTCTCAGGGTCGGCGATCGTTTCGCCAATCGTGACCGTGTCATTTCCGGCAAGGGCGACAATGTCCCCTGCGGAAGCCTCTGATATTTCCACTCGTTTCAGTCCGTCAAAGACATAAAGCAGGGTAACCTTAAAGCGGTCACGGACTTCGCCAGAGCTGCAAACGGCTACCGTTTCCCCCTGCTTAATAGCTCCACTGGTAATGCGACCGATCGTCAGCCGTCCTACGTAGTCACTGTAATCAATATTCGTTACGAGTAATTGCAGATTTTGCTGAGGATTGAACTGAGGCGGAGGAATTTGTTCGAGAATGGCTTCGAAGAGAGGACGCAGATCCTTGGATTCATCCTCAAGATGTCGCTTGGCTAATCCGAGTTTTGCATTGGTAAAAATGATGGGGAAATCGATCTGATCTTCGCGAGCATCCAGGTCAATGAACAGATCATACACTTCATTGATCACTTCCGAGATGCGGGCGTCCGGGCGGTCAATCTTATTGATCACTACAATTGCCGGGAGATCCTGCTCAAGCGCCTTCCTGAGCACAAATCGGGTCTGTGGCAAAGGTCCCTCAGAAGCATCGACCAGTAACATCACCCCGTCCACCATCTTGAGGGTCCGTTCGACTTCTCCTCCAAAATCAGCATGCCCGGGAGTATCCACAATATTGAGCTTGATCTCATGGTAATGAACGGCTGTATTCTTCGCCATGATGGTAATCCCTTTTTCGCGCTCCAAGTCATTACTGTCAAGGATACGTTCCTGTACCCGCTGATGCTCCCGGAAAATGCCGCTCTGCCAAAGCATGGCATCAACTAAAGTGGTTTTGCCATGATCGACGTGGGCAATAATCGCAAGATTCCGAATATCTTTTCTTACTTGAAGCATGATTTCCTCTACGTTGTGATGACCTGCTCCCTATTGCAAAACGATCTATCTTATGGCACTCCGTGACAAGCTACAACCACAAAAAGAAAAGGAGAAGATGCTTTTGTAAGGGGCGGGGTTCGTGTTTCACCCGTGAAATATATGCGGGAGACACATTTCCACTAAGTCATGAAGACTGATCCGATGATTCGGCGGTGGGGATTGCGCTGCGGTTTTGCGCAAGCGTGGCCAGTAACTGCAGTTCCTGATTATAGATGCTCCGGAGGGTCCGAGATGTGAGAAAGCGCTCCAGTGGTCCGAAGATCCCCCCACGAGTAGTAAATCGAGTGGCAATCGTTACTTTTGTAAGTTGGCTTTCTTCGAGTGGGGAAATCGTGAAGGTCGTCTCGGTCCCGGATGACGAGTCTGTTTCTACCAGAACGCGACCTGGTTCCGGCTCAGTGATCGCTGCCCGGAATGCTCTCGTCAGCCCGAATACGTGCATCTTGAAACGAATGATCGTGCCTGCTCCGGTCCCACCTTGTTCGACTTCCAGCGCTGAAAAGTATCCCTTTGGCAAAATCTGAGGGTGCCACTTTCGATAGTCCGCCACAATCTCGAAGATCAACTGGGCTGGCGCGAGGACAAAAGCTTCTGCTTCCACCTGGAAATCTTTCATCGACATTTTCCTCGATGGGCGGTATCTCCACACAGCTCCACATCAGGATCATGAAACGGGCCTGGTTCCTTTTCGGCAGTGGAAGGGAAGATGAGGTTACCGTTTACACGGCAGGATAAACTTCACTTAATTCCAATGACCATAGAATCTGGCCCAACTAAGTGTTCGACGCGAGTCTCCTTAAATCCAACTTCACACAGCCATCCCGAGCAGTCCTCACCCGTATAGTCGAAGCCTTCTGTCGTTTCGATGAGCATATTCAGACTCATGAGCAGACCGAAGGCATTCTTTGAGCGATCATCGTCTATGATCGACTCGTAGATAATCACCGCTCCTCCATTCGGGATTGCTTCGTAAGCTTTTCGAAGGAGTAACTTTTTTTCGTCCAAGTTCCAATCATGGAGGATATGCCCCATCATGACCACGTCGGCGGGAGGCAGCGAATCATTGAAAAAGTCACCCCCAACAAAATGCAATCGATCTGAAAGCCCATGCTGCGAAGTATGTTCTTCGAAGATCGGTTCGACCTCAGGGAGATCAAATCCAATTCCAGTCAGATGAGAGTTGGCCAAAGCAACTTGAGTTGCCAAATCGCCTTGGGCAGTTCCCACATCAATAAAGAGATCATAATTTTTCCAAGGGAAGTTTCTAGCTATGGCAAGGTTGGCGGCGTGACTGATCCCCGTCATCGCGGCTAAGAATTGTTTGAGCCGTGCCGGGTCGGCGTAAAGCGTTTGAAAAAATGGCTCGCCGCCCATCTTCACTTCATTTTGTGGCTTGCCACTCCGCAAGGCCTCTGTCAGATGGCTCCAAAAACCATAAAGGCGATGATTGGCCATCTCCAGCATCCCTCCGATATAAGAAGGTTTTCGCTTATCCAGGTACAGCGCCGTTTCAGGGGTGTTTTGGTACTTGCCATCGACTTTTTGAAGAAAGCCCAATGCCACTAATGCGTCCAGGAAATCACGTGCCGAACGTGGATGAAGGCCCAACCGTCCCTGGAGAGTTTTGAAGTCCTCCGGATGTTTGGCAAGTTCTGTGAAAACTTCCATCTCGACGGCGCTCAAAAGGGTTTTGGAAGCCCAGAATCCGAGGCCGACCTGCATAATGTTTTCCGGGCTTGGATGATCGTTCACCTATTCTTTCTCCTTTTCCAGTCCCCAAGTAAGGTCGTTACCGAAAAACATGGAATAACAGCCAAGTGAGGTATAAGACTAAAACAAACACGGCTGCAATCGCGAAGGGAACGAATCGCTGAATTCTGTTTACCAGGTTCGAACTCCTTTCCTGGATTGCTTCGGCGCGTTCTTGGATTCTAGCCGTTTTTTCGTGTTGCTTGAGAAAAACCTGATACTGCTCTTTTTGTAAGGCAAGAGATTCTGACTGGCGCTCGATTTGCACTTTCTGATTATCCCGGACTTCTTCGAGGAGCCGGGCGATCTTTTCCAACCTCTCCGTATCGTTCATCCGCATCTTCCTGGATTTTCATTCAATGACTTGTCTAACCCCTGGCTTTTTGATCCTGAGAGTCATCAGAAGAACCCTGGATCGCGAGGAACACCCCAGGATTTGTTGTTGCCACTTCCAGCAGCACGGGTACCGCCATTTGCCACGATTGCCCTGCACAATGCGCAATTGGGAAAGTCTTGCAACTTGATCGCAGGGGGAATCACTATCCGTTCAGATCAGTTTGGTGCGGGATAGCGGGAGTTCGCGAACACGCTTGCCTGTAGCGGCAAAAATGGCGTTGCATAGTGCCGGCGAAAAAGGGGGGACTCCTGGCTCTCCGACGCCGGCAGGAGGCGCGTCGCTGTCAACGATATAGACATTGGTCTTGCGTGGCGCGTCATTGATACGGCACAGCGGGTAGTCATTGAAATTGGACTGGTTGATGACGCCATTGGTCGCCGTAATCTCTCCATAAAGCGCGAGGCTTGCACCGAATACCGCAGCGCCTTCAAACTGAGACCGGACCATGTCCGGATTCACCACTGTTCCCGCATCCACTACTGTGTGGACAAGCGGAATGTGAAGCCCGCCGCGGTCATCTACTTCCACTTGGACCACACAGGCAACGTAAGTCAGAAAACTGCGGTGAATGGCAATCCCCATGCCTTGGCCGTTGCCCATCTTCTGTTTGCCCCATCCAGATTTTTCTGAAGCCAACTGTACAACTCGGCGAAATCTTGCGATATCAATGGGGTAGTTGTCATAGGGCGCACCATAGTTCGGATAATCGGCAGGCAGGCTTTTCCGGTCCACAATGCGGTCTGGCCCGAGCAACGCGAGAAGGTATTCCACAGAGTCACGGCCGGCATGATGGGCCAGTTCGTTGGCAAAAGATTGAACGGCAAAGGTGTGATAGATGTTTGCGACTGAGCGAAGCCACCCAATGCGCACATGCGCGGTAGCTGGACCATTTTCGGCGCGCAGATTGGGTATAGCGAAGGGTATATCGGACCAGCCGAGTCCCATCTCCCCCGCGTCGCTATAGGTTTGATTCTCACTAAAAGTCGAACCAATAGGTGGAAAGACAGAGCGTTGCAGCCAGGCAGTTGGCATACCCTTCACGTCCACGGCAGCTTTCAGATACATCGCCGAGACAGAGTGGAAGTAGTCAGACTGAATGTCATCCTCACGCGACCACACGACCTTCACCGGTCGTCCTGTTTTCTTGGAGATTACGGCGGCTTCGACGGCAAAGTCCGGTTTTGATTTGCGCCCGAAGCCGCCACCGAGCAGCGTCACGTGGCAGATTACATCTTCTTTGTGGATGCCTAGCACTTTGGCGATGGTTTCCTGTACGCCTTGCGGATTCTGGGTTGGAGCCCAAATTTCCACTTTTCCCTCGCGATAATTCGCTGTGGCAACAGGTGGTTCCATGGAGGCATGTGCCAGATGAGGGGCGTAGTATCCCGCTTCAACGATCGTTCCGCCCTTGGCAAATTCCTTTTCAACATCCCCATCATTTCGGATCACCTTTCCAGGTTTGCGCGCGGTTGCTTCCAATTCCTTCCGATACGCATCAGAGCTATAGCTAGCGTTTGGACCGTGTTCCCACTCTATTTTCAGTTTCTTCCTCCCCTGGAATGCTGCCCAGGTGTTCTCAGCGACTACCGCCACACCACCGAGAGGCTGGAAGCCATAAGGAGGCTTAAATGGATCAATCGTCATAGTCTGTCGGACACCGCTCACGCGTAACGCCTCTTTTTCGTCGTAAGACTTTGGTTTGCCACCAACTACCGGTGGATGTTCGATCGAGGCGTAAAGCATGCCATCCAAGCGAACGTCCATTCCAAATTCAGCCTTTCCGGAGCAGATGTCGCGCAGGTCATAGCCACTCACAGGCTTACCGATATAGCGCCAGGCACTTCTCGGCTTGAACTTCACTTCCTCCTTCTTCGGAACCGGCAGCTTCGCAGCTGTTGCAGCCAGACTCCCGTACCCAAGTTTGCGCCCACTCGGTTGATGCACCACGGTGTGTAAACTAGCCTCGCATTCGGACACCGGCACTCCCCATTTTTGTGCGGCGGCTGTCACCAGCATCGTTCGGGCGGTTGCACCCGCCTCTCGCATTGTGTCAAAGAAGCTGCGCACGGAATGCGAGCCGTCAGTATCCTGACTTCCGTACTTGGAGTTGCCCAGAGCCTGCACGATCCGGACACGATGCCAATCCGCCTCCAGTTCATCGGCAAGAATGCGTGGTACTGCTGTACGGCTGCCACAGCCCATTTCCGAGCGTGTGGCGACGAGCACCGTGGTTCCGTCCCGTTCAATACCCAGAAAGACATTGGGATGAAACGCCGTACTTTTTAAAGGATCATCGCCCGAAAGAGCTTCTGCCCAGAGACTTTGGGGAGTGATCTGGGAACAAAGGATGAAGGCGCCAGTTGAGAATGTACCCTTGAGGAATCCACGTCGGCTGACGTTCTGGATGGTGTTCATACTGTTCCTCCGGCTGCCGCCTTGATGGCCGCTCGAATACGCTGGTAAGTTCCGCAGCGGCAAAGGTTGTTTGCCATCATGTCATCGATTTCCTGATCCGTCGGGTGTGGCTTCTGTTTGAGGAGTGCGGCGGCTTGCATGATCTGTCCTGTTTGACAGTATCCGCATTGCGGAACATCTTGTGCCATCCAGGCTGTCTGGACCGGGTGGAGGCCACTTGCTGAGAGCCCTTCAATGGTCAGGATTTCGGATCCAGCTACCGATCTCATCGGAATAGCGCAGGAGCGCACAGGTTCGCCATTTTGGTGGACAGTACAGGCGCCACAAAGTGCTATGCCGCAACCAAACTTTGTCCCCGTCAGCCCGAGAATATCCCGCAGATACCAAAGAAGGGGCATCTCCGGATCACCTGCAAATGAGCACGACTTACCATTAACCTTGAAGCTAAGAGATTGCTTATCTTGTGTTGTCATGGCTTTTGTTGTGGAATCTTGAGTATTTTTGAAAATTTGAAGCTGTCACAACTCACCCGTGACAGGTGGTTGAGCGAACGACGTCTTTCCTCGGCCAATTCCAAATGTTTCCCGAGAATTCTAAAAAAATCAAGCATTGCTGCCAATTGAACCCGTTAGTTCTAGCCCGTGGCACCCACACCTGATGCTATTCGAGCGGGATCCGGCCCTTATTCTTGGCGAGCCATTGGTCAAAAGTTTGCAGCGCTGGATTGAGTGATCGGGATACGTCGAGATTACGTGCGCCACAGAAGTATTCTTCAAAATCACGCTTAAACTGAAACATGTTACCCAGATCTTCGGCGCCTGGGAAACCAAAATTGCGATATACGTCGGGAGACACATCGTTATATCGTACCTCCTGCCCCAATGCCTTGGTAAACGAAGCGGCCATTTCCTTGCCGGTCAAGTGTTCGCCGGCAATACCGACGGTCTTGCCAATATATTGGGCGCCCTTTTTATAGATGCCATAAGCACATTTGCCGATGTCTTCGGCGGCAATACCGGGGAGTTTCTTGTTACCCATGGGCAGCGTAAGGGCAAGTTTGCCGTCTGGACCCTTCTTCGGGCCCATGCCAAAGTGGATGAAGTTATCCCAATAGAAGGAAGTCAGCAAGAATGTCGTGGGGAGACCGGCATCCGTAAACAAATGGTTCGCCTCCCCCTTTGAATCCAAATGAGGGACCTTGTACTTGTCCATGAGAGTGGGCATGCGATTGTCACTGAGAGGAACCCACTGGCGCGTGTCCTCAAGGGTGGACCAAATGACATGTTGGATGCCGGCATGTTTCGACGCGTTGGCCAGCGCTTGGGCCTGAGCGATTTCCTTTT
Organism: uncultured Acidimicrobiia bacterium; assembly: GCA_963810905.1. Classification (GTDB taxonomy): domain Bacteria; phylum Acidobacteriota; class Terriglobia; order Versatilivoradales; family Versatilivoraceae; genus CAWBAT01. Next base: position 115,111 of record CAWEPG010000008.1, read on the forward strand.
CAGGCGAAAAGTGTGCCCAATAAAAAGTGACGCAATAAGCCCCATAAGCCCCGTTGAAAGCTCTCTTGAGACTCTCTACATCATCCACATCAGCAGCCACCACTTCAGCACCCAACCGGGCCAGTTCTTTGGCCTTGTCTGAATTTACATCTCTCGTAATTGCGCGAACGGTAAAGACGCCACTCGAGTCCTTTAAGATCGCGCGAACCAAGCCGCCCCCTTGAGCCCCAGTTGATCCTGCGACTGCGATGGTCTTCGTTGCGGGCATAGAATCTCTCCTTTCGATTCTATAAAAAGTGAACAACACGATAAAATGACTGCCAACGTTACTTGTTAAGCCAAGCTACGACGATCCCCATCAAGATCACGCCAATCGTGTCGAAGATAATCTGTTTCAAGACGAGCAGTCCCGGCATCGGTTGCACAGCATAGTAAATCAAATAGGTTGGTATCGTGGTGAGGACTGCGATGGCCGTCCCATAACAAATACCTTGCGTCAAAAATGGTTTCTCTTCCTTCCCCTTGATGTATATCCAAGCAAATCCAAACGCGATAAAAACATGTGCGAGCAGCATGAAAGGGAAGTGGTTCCCCTGATCTTCCTGAGAGCGGAACAAGCTGGTCAGTTGCGAATATTCCTGGACAAGCAGAAACCCGTGCACCAAAAAACCAAGTGCCATTGACATAAAGAACATCACGACCACGGAGAGTAATAATTTCTTGTTCATCGACTTCTCCTCAGTTTTGGGATTTAAAGCCCAGAGATCCAGCGTCTGTTCTCATTTCCAAGTTGCCAATTATGACCGGCCCAAACAAAGAGACAAATGATTCATCATTTTTGAAAGACGGGAAACGAGGTGATTTAGGACGGATTATTGACTAGCAGACAGGGTCTGAGCAACAAAAGAATTTAGGCGGCAGTGGAAAATGTTTGGGTCGGATTGAAGAGATTAGAGCACGTGGGACTTCTGTTCAGTAGGAAAACGAACTAGATTGAGATCAATCGGCTCCGCAAATTCAATACCTGCAAGCATCATGCCGCCGGATTTTCCTTGCATGATCCACCGTACGACTGAATTGGTCGTAAATTTTTCAAAAATCAAGTCGACCGGCCTGCCGATGGTGGCAGAGTGTTCCGGCAGGAGAAGGCAGGCTCCGCTTGCGCTAATGTTCAAAGTGTAGCAGTTGTTTTCGAATGATTCCCCCAAGAGATCCGTTCCACGAATCGTTACGGGCAGGAGATCCAAAATCCTCGGGGCCTTACGGAAAAGATGACTTTCTTCATGCATTGGTTCGGAACCATCAGCCGGAATTGTAGACTGGAAGGACGTCTCCACCCGATTCATAACTTCCCGAATGTGAGCAGTCTGTTCAACAATTTCCATAAGATCTCTCCAGTGCTGAGAATCCGGTCGGGTATGACTCTTATAGAAACGCGTGTAGGCCAGAATGTTTTCTAGAGGGACACGCATCTCATCGACGAGATCAATAGGTTGAAGCTCATGAGGTTGTTTAATCTTTTTGATGACATCTTGGTCTGACATGAATTCTTCATGGGCCTTCTGGACCCCTACTTCAATCAAAGATTCCTGAAAAGCTTCACGATTCCGATTGTAAATATGATGAAGAGAAAACCCGAAAATAGCCGCAAATATAAAACCCGTAAACTGAAGTATGATGATGAAGGCCTGCGACATATTATCGTGATACAAAAACTGGAATACGTTGTTAATAAGAGAGAAGACGACAGCAGAGGCACAAAAAAATTCAACCGGGACACTTTGAATTATCCCCGTCACCGCGGAGGGACCCGAATCAGCATAATGGCTTGTTATTTCACAGTTTTCTCCGATACGAACTTCCAGTTTGAGTAAAATGTCAATAATGTCATATACCTCGCCCACTCTTTCTCTGGGGAGTATTGGCGAGAAAAGGTTGATGTCGCCGTGAGTAAAGAGTGCCATACCCCAGCGGTTTTCGAAGAAATACGTCTGCGCACTCTCATTGACATCCACAATTTTCCAGTCTGCAGCCGAAACAAATCGCTGTACGAAATAGTGGAAATCAGTGAATCCAAAGCGGGCGATCTTGAATTTCACTTTAAAAGGTTTTTCTGGAAGCCGCTTATTACCCATATCGCCAAACCTCAATAAAACCTTACCGATTCATCCGAAATCTCTAACTATTCGAAAGTATCGGCCTATATCTTCGAAATCATAAGAACCAATGTGAAGAAAAGTTATCGAAGAAAAATGGGGCTTATTAAGAACTGAGCCTCGCGATGTCTCAGCCAGTCTCTCCCTTAGGAAAAAAGTCAATGACTAGCTAATCTGCCCCCCCACGCACAGGAGGGTAGCAAGAATGAAATCCCGTGGGACTCTTTATAGCGACATCCCGCCATCGACGATCAATTCAATCCCAGTGATAAAGCTGGATTCATCGGAACAAAGGAACAATACGGCGTTAGCGATTTCATCGGGCCGTCCAAAACGCTTCATGGGCTGACGCGAAATGAAATCGCGACGAGCTGCAATTGGGTCCGGCAACGATTCCAACCGCTTCTGCAACGATGGGCTGTCCACTGTGCCCGGGCAGACGGAGTTAACGCGTATATTATCTTCGACATAGTCAATGGCCATGCTCTTCGTCAAAGCAATGACGCCACCTTTTGAAGCGCTGTAGGCAGCTCTGTTTTTTACTCCCATGAATCCTGCGACGGAAGCCATGTTAATGATTGAACCACCGCCAGACTTTTTCAAATGGGGTAAGGCATGGCGAGAGACCAGATAAATGCTTTTCAGGTTAACGTCGATGCTCTTATCCCAATCTTCATCCTGAGTCTGGCCCAAGACTCCTCCCAAGACGATACCAGCTATATTGCACACGAAGTTGAGCCTCCCCCAACGATGAACAGTGGCTTCGACCATAATCTGACAATCCCGGCTTGAGGAGACATCAACCGGTGCGGAAAATGCCTCTCCCCCGGCGCTTTTAATCTCCTGGGCCGTGGCTTCTGCAGTTTCCGCTATGGAATCAGCGACGCAAACAGATGCACCCTCTCTGAGCCAAGAGAAGAGCAGTGGCTTTGCCGATACCCGCTCCTGCACCGGTCACGATTCCGATCTTGTCCTTGACTCTCATGAGACTCTCCATTTCAAAGTTGATTCTCCCGCGAAAAGAACAGAATTACTGAAATCCTGTTCGAATGTCAATCACCGAGAAACACATAGGACTTGCGAAAATATTCAAAAAATAATAATTCATAATCTACAGGAACAAGATGAAACCAAATCAAGAGCTAATGCGTCCATGAAATTTGATCAGATTAGGTACCGGTGGGTGTGCTATGACCGACGCCAATCCGTGTTTGAGATGCGGGGGAGTATATCGGGGAACATCGGTACCACTCTGCACTTTAGGACTCGCCCATGATCAAAAGAATTGTTCCTGGTGGCGATTGCATGCTCCTCGTTGAGTTTGATGACGAGATCTCTCCGTTAACGAGTGCCCGAGTGCTCGCGCTCGACAGGCATATCGGCATGCAGAGGCCAGCCGGGATTATCGAATGCGTGCCATCTTATCGGTCTTTGGCGGTTTTTTATAATCCACTTAAGGTTTCTCTTTCACAATTGGAAAGTTGGATCCTGGATCAGGCCAGTACTTCTGAAAAATTTTCCGAGCAGGTGCCGCGAAGAGTCGAAGTTCCAGTCGTTTACGGAGGAAGCATGGGGCCTGATCTGGAGACGGTAGCGAAAGAGCACGATCTGACAGTTTCCGAAGTGGTTTCCATCCATACAGACCCAGTATACCGCGTGTATTTAATCGGTTTTAGTCCAGGATTTCCGTACCTGGGTGGATTGTCACCGCGCCTTTTTACTGCACGACGGAAAACGCCCCGCCGCCTCGTCCCCGCAGGGTCTGTTGCGATCGGCGGCGAACAGACAGGAATATATACTAACGATACTCCCGGTGGCTGGCAAATCATCGGCCGTACGCCATTAAGGCTTTACAATTTAAGTAATTCCCCGCCTTGTTTACTAGAACCCGGCGACCTGGTTACTTTTCGGTCTATCACTCTATCCGAATTCGATGAAGCACGCTGAGACCCCCGATCAGAAGAATTTCGTGGAGAACGGAGGGATTCCGGTTGCGGGAATTTTGAAGCCTGGATTTCTTACAACGATTCAGGATTTGGGCCGGCCCGGCCAGCTCCGGCACGGGATTCCAACCACGGGCGCAATGGATCGTTTTGCATTTCGGGTTGCGAATCAATTAGTGGGCAATCCGGAGTCTGCTCCTTGCCTGGAAATCACTCTCACTGGATTGAAAATGGAAATCCTTGAAAATTGTGTGATGGCGATCACGGGCGCAAATCTTTCCCCCGAACTCGATGGAACGCCGACTCAAGGCTGGAAAAGTTTCGCAGCCGAACGTCATACATTTTTGTCTTTCCAGAAGAGGATAGTCGGTTGCCGATCCTATCTGAGTGTTGGCGGAGGGTTCCAAGGGAATCTGGTCTTCGGGAGCCGTGCAACCGATCTAAGAAACCACTGGGGAGGTATTGAAGGGAGAGCCCTCATCGGGGGAGACCGATTACACATTCAGCACCGACCTGACCCTGTAAGTATGCTGACTTGCCGAAAGGCTCAAGCCGGCATTTTTCGTACGTATGAGGATCCTTTTAGGGTCCGTGTTATCTTGGGTCCTCAGCGCGAATTCTTTTCGCGCACTACAGTCAGTCAATTCCTTGAAGGCGTTTATCGAGTCACTTTAGACTCCGACCGGATGGGGTATCGACTACAAGGGTCGTGTTTGCAAGCAAAGCGCGCCGGGATGATCTCAGACCCAATTCCCCTTGGAGCCTTACAGGTATTGCCAAACGGCCAGTTGATCCTCTTAATGGTTGATCGCCCTTCTGTCGGAGGATATCCGAAGATTGCAGTGGTTTGCACGGCGGACCTCCCGAAAGTTGCTCAACTAAATATCGGAGATTCGGTGAGCTTCCAGGAAATCACATTGGAAGAATCAATCGATCTTCTCTCACAGCAAGAAAAAAGGCTTCGAGAATGCATTGTCGATTCATAGGGATTCAAAGTAACATATCTTCGATTGATGAATCGCTGCAAAAAAATGGTGTCGGTGACGCACCAGTAAGGATATTTCATGAAACTAGTTCAATTTTATGATCCTAAGAAGGGTTATCGTGCAGGGATTCTAGAAGGTGAATGCATTTTCCCCATTTGCTACGAACAGAAACAAATCTATACCATTCTGGATCTCGTGGAATATGCCACGAGCCTAGACCTGGATCTCGATGAAGTTGCCGAGGAGACGAGGGCTTCCGAGCCTCTCGCCGTTTCGTGGAGTGAATTGAACATCCCTCCGGACATGAGTAAACTGCATCTGGCATTACCCATTCACGCTCCGGAAGTTTGGGCCTGTGGGGTGACGTATAAGCGGAGTGCTGAATTTCGAGACGGAGATACCCAGCTTTCTAAAGGAATCTACGATTCTGTATATTTTGCCGCTCGTCCCGAACTTTTCTTTAAGGGCCGAGCGGGGCACTGTACCGGTCCTAATGACATAGTCGGATTGCGCGGCGACTCTCAATTTACGGCCGTTGAACCTGAGCTAGCAGTTTTAATCAATTCCCGCAAAAAGATTCTTGGATTTCTTATCGCCAATGATGTTTCAGCCTGGGACATTGAACGGGAAAATCCTCTGTATTTGCCACAATCAAAGATTTTTCGGGCTTGCTGTGCGCTGGGACCTGCGATTGTCACGCGGAATGCAATTAGCGACCCTTCTGCCTTAGGGATCTCGTGTGTCATCTTTCGTTCCGGGAAAAACATATTTTCTGGAGAGACCACGCTTGGCATGATGAAACGCACAATCGAGGAGCTGATTGATTTCCTTTTTCGATCAAATACGGTACCGTCAGGGACGGTACTGTTGACGGGGACTGGAATCATTCAAACTGAGGATGCGGCTCTCCAGGATGGGGATGTTATTGAAATTACAATTCCGGAGATCGGAACTTTGAGAAACACCGCCAGACGGGTTAATTAGCGGATAAAGGATAACAATGTTATGAAGCGTGTCATCACCTTATTGTTTCTACTCATAATAATCTCCGCCAGTATACTGGCCCAGGAATCTTCCAAAGAGACTCAGGGCAGCAAATCAAGCGACAAATCAGCCGACAAACCTGCAACCTTAAAACTATATGACGTTCCTGCCCCGCAAGAAACCGGTGGACAGTCTCAAGAAGAAGTTGCGGACTACATGCAGATTGCAAAAGCCACTGATCCCAAGGAGCAAGTGGAATTGATTGAAGCTTTCTTGAATAAATATCCACAATCTCAATACAACCCGCTGTTGCACCAACAGGCCGCGGAAGATTATCAAAGAACCAACCACCCTGAAAAGTTCATTGAGCATAGCGAGGCGGCATTAAAATCTTCTCCAAATAATCCTGCCCTTCTGGCGGTACTGGCTGTAACCTATGCGAGTCGAGGAGACACCGAAAAGGCAATTGAGCGGGGCACGAAGGCTGTTTCAGTACTGGAGGCCATGGAGCCTCCTCCCAAGGCGGATCCAACCGTATTTGCAGCCCAACGCAACCGCTATCTAGCGATCGCCTACACCGGCTTAGGGACTGCGCTTTTGACTCGGTATGAATTAGCCAAAAAGGCACTACCCAGTAACCAAGCCGTTCAAGGAACTAGTCAAACAACGGGGCAAAGCTCAGTCCCGGGAGAAAATGGGAGTACTGCTCCGCCTGCAAAGCCTTCCGACGAATCCAATACTTCCGCTTTGGGAAAATCCCCGGCGACCACAACAGATCCCGCGAGCCTGGATTTGTCGAAAGCCAAAGGCTACTATTCTCGCGCACTTGAATTGAATTCCGACTACGAGTTTGCAGAATTCCAACTCGCAGTGGTTTGTGCCTATGAGAGGCAGGTTGCTCCCGCGCTGGAGGGATTTTCAAAGGTGATTGCTATGGGAGGGTCTATGTCAGCTTTGGCAAAAGAAAATTTTGAGCGAATCTATAAGATTAGTCATAACAATTCACTGGACGGAAGTGAGGAGTTGCTCGAGAAGGCACGAGTCTGCGTGGGCAGAGAAGAAGCCAGACGACAAAGTAATATCGGTTTGAAGGAATGTTTATGGAGGAAAAGCCTTTTCCCTGGCCGGCAAGAGCTGGCTTCAGAGCTACGATCAATAGCAAAACGCAGCATACCGCAAAAGATTTCGGGGTATGCCCCACCAGGCTTGTAGTCCATTTGACTGTCATTTTTTACGGATCTGAGTTCCGGTCTACAAAGATTTTTCCCGGAGTGCCGTCCTCGATGCGGCCAATCACCGCGGCCTTTTCAACCCCCTCCGAATGCAACTCATTTAGCAACAAATCTACATATTGCGCATCGACCGCCGCCAATAGTCCTCCAGAAGTTTGCGCATCACACAGAAGCAACTGCTCCTCTTTGGAAAGGTTCGGGGAATAGATCACCCAGTCGGCCAAGAATCGGTGGTTTGCGTGGGTCCCCCCAGGGGCAATCCCAGCCTTCACATATTCCCATGCCGCCGGCAAAATGGGCACCTGATCCAAGAAGACTCGCGCACTGACCTGGCTCGCCGAGGTTACATTTCGCAGATGGCCAAGCAGGCCGAATCCTGTGATATCAGTAAGAGCGTTTACCCCGACTCGGATTATGGCGTCGGCAGCGACACGATTAAGGGTAGTCATTACTTTCAACGCTTCCGTAATTGCCTCTAGTTTATCTTCACCGTTTTTCGCGGCGGTTGTAATGATCCCCAGTCCTAAGGGTTTGGTTAGGATGAGGGAGTCGCCGGGTTTGGCCCGGTCGTTGGAAAGGATCTTCGCTGGATGAATAGTTCCGATCACAGCCAATCCAAAGATGGGTTCGTCAGATTTAATCGTGTGTCCTCCGATAATGTCGATCCCAGCCTCCTTGGCTTTCTCGCCAGCCCCCCGCAAAATTTCGACGAGTACATCCGGGGACAAGAGGGCTTCTGGAAATCCGACGATGCTCAAGGCGGTTAAAGGTTTCCCTCCCATGGCATAAATATCACTGATCGCGTTGCTCGCTGCCACCGCCCCGAAGTCATAGGGGCCGTCGACGATCGGTGTAAAGAAGTCGGTCGTCAAGACTAACGCCAAGTTGTCGTTAAGTTTGTAGATGGCTGCATCGTCGGCGGTGGAGGTCCCTACGAGAACGTTTGGATTCAGGATGGGGGGCAGTTTTTGGAGAAACGGTAATAAGTAACCAGGGGGTTGTTTCGCTGCGCACCCGGCTCGTTTCGCAAGCTGAGTGAGACGCACGGGTTCGGTCATGAGTCCATCCATCCTTACAGTTTCATGAGGTGCCCATGGAGTACCTCATGAGAGCTTTAATCAAGTTTGGCCGGTTTCCTTGCGGCAATAGCGGGCTTTGGCAGGTGGGAGGTTCCACCAAACATGGTTGCTGTCGTATTGGTATTTCTGAAGGAATGTATTCACCGCAACACCGACTCGCACTAACCGTTCCCGCCTAGGCCCTTTTACAAGCTTGGACTGGAACTGGCGCGTTCCAATATACTCGAAATAGGCGAGAATTCCTCCAGGCGACAGATGATTCAGGAATGTTTCCAGAAACGCCTCAACCGTTTGAGGTTCAAAGTTATTGAGCGGTAACCCAGAAATAATAAAGTCAAAAAAAGCGTCCTCGGGAAGTGAGCGGACGTCATCATTGTGCAACGCGCACTGGACTCCCTGGTTGATATATTCGGCAATCCGAATTTTCTCTCGCAGAGCCAAGAAGAACCGCGGATTCAATTCATAGATATCGAGCTGGTCACCCGGTCTTAATTCCTTGAGAAGATGTTGTGTCACAGCGCCTGTACCGGCGCCCACCTCGAGGACCCGAATCGGTACCGCTTGGCGCTGCTTCAATGGGAAAATCATGGCCTTGGCGAGGAGAGGCGAGCTAGGAGCGATAGCACCCGTGGTGATGAAATTTCTTCGAAATTCAGAATAAAAAAGGCGCAAATCCTTCAGCATAACGGGTCTTTGCAAATCCGACTTTAATGTGGGCCATCTGTTGGATGCTTTAGGGGAGGAAAAAGCATCCTACGATCTAGGGCTTTGTGGCGATGGTGGAAGCCAAGGTATTGGCTTTTTGTGCAAGCACTAGCCCTTGGTAATATTCTCCCCGCTTTACGGCATCCTCTGCTTTTTGGATGAAATCATAGACTGCCTTCAGGCTTGTCTGCAGTTCTTTCGGCATCTGAGCCTCATCCAGCGATTTAACTCGTATTTTTGCTGATTTGAGTTGTTCATTTATCTTCCGCACCATGGTATCGCGGTCGCTTCTGCTCATTTGTGGTTGTAATTGAATGGGCGGTTGCTGAACGGGAGGGTGGGGGTCAACGGGTTCTACCGCGACCGGTGTCCGTACGCCCCGCCGTGGCTCAACCGAGGTCTTTGGAGGTCGTCCCGGTATGGTGCGTGGAGGTGGCGGTTGAATCATTGGCACAGCTTCAGTAGAAGAGGGTACCGGATCTGGAAGATTCTCGACAACAATGGGATTCGACGTCAACTGATTTTCTATCTCGGGTGCTGGGCCTTTACTCTCCTGAACAAAATCGATATCCGACACCGGCGTTGACGCCGACTTAGTTTTATGGCAGCCCATCAAGAGGGAACCCAGAAAGAGGGAAAAAAGAAAGAATTTCACGGATCCCATTGTAAACTAAACAGAAGCCCATGGGCTTTAAAAGACTGGAACCTGCCGAGCTTTTAATCAAGCGGTTATGATCCGGGCAAAACAGACGCTGCGCATCCAACATTAGAGAGGAAACCGAAGTGTAAACGTCGAACCTTTTCCCGGCTCCGAATCGACTTGAATTTCCCCGTTGTGAAGCTGGACGTTCTTGAAAACTGTTGCTAATCCGATGCCATTGCCATTTTCTTTGGTAGTATAGTACAAGTTAAAAATTCTATCACGATTCTCAGGCGAGATTCCTATCCCTTCATCCTGGATTATGACCTGAATCGTACGATCATCCGCAGCGGTTCGGACCAGCAGTTTTCCGCCATGCGGCATAGCTTGGCATCCGTTTTGAATGATGTTGAGAAGACATTGCTTAATGAGATCGGAATCAATCTTTATGAGAGGCAATACTTCATCCAGCTCGAGACAAATGTTTACTTGCTGTTGTTCGGCTTCTTTTGTAGCCAAATTGACAACGTCTTGAATCACTTCGGCTAAATTCTCTTCTCGAAGTGTCACGTCAACCGGTCGTGTGAAATTCAGGAAATATCTGACAACACGGTCCAGCCTGCGAATTTCTGCCGTGATGGCGGAAAGATTGTCTTCGGCTTCACCAATAGCTCCCAGTGCGACATGGGAACGCAATAATTCGAGGTGGATCACGATGGCATTCAGCGGATTTTTGACTTCGTGCGCCACTCCTGAAGTCAAACGACTTAAGGCGGACAATTTCTTGGCATATTCCAACTGGCTTTCCAGTTTGGCTACTGTTTCAGGGTCTGCCAAAATAACCAAGACACCCATGCTTTGCTGGTTTTCTTCCAGGTAGTGAACTCGCGCCGAAAATTTGTTTTCCGGCCGAGTCAGTTGTAGCTCTGCTTTATAGAGATTCTTCTTCAGCGCAATGGCAGTTTCAACAAGGCCATTGAGCGGATGATCGGCGCCCAACAGTTGGTTCAATGTCTTACCCAAGGCCTGTCCGATCGTTGTATTCAACAGTTGAGCTACGGATTGACTGACTAAAATAATCTGCCCCTGGGGATTCAGAAATATGAGTTTCTCTTCGAGGCTTTGCACGATCTGCCCGAAATTCCCTCGGAGGGCATCTAGTTCTTCCTGTCTGCCTTCGAGGCGTTGACCAATTTCGTTTAACTTCAATGAGACGAGTCCAAATTCATCTTCACGATTCAATTGAATCGGTTTCTTGAATTCGCCGTGGATGAGCTGCTCAATTCCTGCGGTAATGAAAGTCAATGGCCGAAGCAGAAGTTGTGCAAAGACTGCCGCCAGCGTCGTCGCAATGAGAAGCGAAAGGCCCGCTATAAAAATATTCTTAAAGAGGAAGGTCCTTAATTGTTCACGAATTAAGGCCGTACTCATGGCTACGCGGACAGTACCAAAGGGTAAGTTGTTCGAATCCACCATCTGAAACGTCACTTCGTAATTTTTCAGAGGGCCATAGATCGTCTGCAGCTGGTGCCAAGGAGAGGCGTTCTTTAGTGTCTGAAAGTTTTCCGCAAAGGGTAGGGTCTGGCCAACCTGCGTGCTATCGGAATGAGCGAGAATGTGATTGTGGGGGTCGGTGACAGCCAGATAAATGATGGTCGGTGAATTGCCGTTGGTGGATTCAAAAAGAGATTTAAGTCCAGCATTGGTCGATAGGATATTCGAAATGTATTTCGGCATCCCTTCGGGGTCGGCGGGGCTCAATGCGGCCTGGTCGGCACTGATCAAGGCTTGTTTGACTTGTCCGTAAATCTGCTTCCCGATTAAGTCTCCCCCATCATAGGTCGCACGGATTTGCTCTTCCGCAAAATTAGTGATGGTGAAAAAAGAGACTATCGAGAGGACAAGCAACACCAGTATCGTGATAATCAGGGTTAGCCTAGTTTTCAGCTTCAGCGTCATATTGATTGAGCTTGTTATGAAGCGTCTTCAGGCTGATTCCCAGAATTTCGGCCGCTTTGGTCTTGTTATTCTCAGTGAACTCCAATGTCTTATGAATCAATCGCTTTTCAGCTTCAGCCACTGTGCTTCCCACGGGGACGACCAGACTGTTCGCCGACGGCGAGACAGCCCGAACTTCAAACGACGGTAAATGCCGCTCATCCATGATTTCCCCTTCACAGAGGATCAAGGCTCTTTCCAAAACGTTCCGTAGTTCTCGAACATTTCCCGGCCAACTATGGAGAGTCAATCGACGCAGGGCCGCTTCGCTAAAACCTTTCACTTTCTTGCCATGTTTGGTATTCAGTTGGTTAAGCAACGCTTCGACCAAAATCGAAATATCGCCGAGGCGGTCGCGGAGTGGGGGAAGGGAAATGGCAAAAACATTCAACCGATAATAAAGATCATTGCGCAGTTCTCCCTCCTCAACTGCCTTAAAAGGGGGCTTGTTGGTTGCAGCAATAATTCGGATATCGACGTCAATCTCATGCTTGCTCCCTAGCCTTCTAAATTTACGCTCTTCGATAACTCGGAGCAACTTGCTCTGTGTCCCGATAGGCATTTCGACGATTTCGTCCAGGAAAATTGTGCCGCCGTTCGCCAGCTCAAAACAGCCAAGTCTTCGCTCTAATGCCCCCGTGAAGGCTCCTCGCTCATGGCCGAAGATTTCACTCTCCATGAGAGTTTCCGGGATAGCGGAACAATTAATGGCAATGAAGGGTCCCTGGCTACGACGGCTCAAAGTATGAATCGTTCGCGCAACGAGCTCTTTGCCTGTGCCGCTTTCACCCGTGATCAATACAGATGCTGTGCTGGGCGCAACCAGTTCTGTGAGCCGGTAGACTTCTAGCATTTGGGGAGACTGACCCACCATCTCTCCGAAGGATCCATATTGTCTGAGTTGGCTCTTGAGAAGCTGCATTTCCTTGAGGGTTTTTTGGTGCGAGATGCAGTTGTCCAGCACAACGCGTAATCGTGCGGGATCAATAGGCTTCTCCAGATAATCGTAGGCGCCGGCTTTCATGGCTTCAACTGTGGAGGGAATACTGGCTTGAGCCGTCAATACGATCACTGGCAGATGAGGATGTTCCTCTTTAATTCTCTTCAGCAGCGTCATGCCGTCCATCGTCGGCATGACTAGATCCGTAACGACGACAGCGGGTTCGAACTCCGGGATTATAGCCAGAGCGTTTTCACCATGTTCTGCCGACTGGGCACAGAAATTCCAGCTCGAGATAAGCATGGTCAAACCAGTACGTGCCGACTTTTCATCGTCGACAATGAGAATTTTTTCCTCTCCCATCCTGTCCTCGAAACCTTTCCGGTGTCAGCTCCCCCAAACCGGTTTGATTCATAACTCCCTAGATAAGGCTGCTATCATAGCCTTCAGTCCGGAAAAAGTAAAAATTTTTGACACCCCCTATCCCCCATGCTACCGTACTTTGACGGAGATTGCCGAATGATCTACGATCCGTAAGGGTACCCTCAAGACATTTTTGTGTAACCCCACTCTGAGAACCAAAGCGAGTTTTCCCGTCTGTGCTGAATGTTCGATCCGCCAGAAGCAAAATATTTGAACAATGCTCAAAGATCAATCCTGAGTCCTTAGCATGTGAATCTGTCCCTCTTGATAAGGCACTTCAAAGGGTTCTGGCAGAGGCAGTTCATGCGGACCGAGACTATCCTCCTTTTGCGCGTTCGATGCGGGATGGTTACGCAATTCAGGCTCAGGATGCCCTGAAGGTTCCTCAGGATCTTGCCTGTATTGGAGAAATCAGAGCGGGTGACACGGTCCGTTTGGAATTGCATGCAGGCGAGGCTGTACAGATCATGACGGGTGCCCCGGTACCCCCCACGGCCGATACCGTCGTCATGCTTGAATCCACAGAGCGGATCTCTGAGGAGAGCGTCCGAATTTTGAAAGCCCCTCGTCTGGGTGACAATGTGGCGCCGAAAGGCTCAGAACGTTCAGCGGGAGAACAAGTTCTCTCGCCCTGGAGAGTGATTGGGCCTTTCGCGATGGCTATTCTGGCGTCCGTGGGCAAATCTCGGGTTCGAGTAGTACGAAAGCCGACAGTTGCTATCCTTTCAACCGGTGATGAGTTAGTCGAAATTGAAGCGACTCCCGGTCCAACGAAAATCCGCGACTCAAATTCCTCCTCTCTGTCAGCCCAAGTCGCGAGGGATGGCGGAGTGCCGGTGTTGTTGCAGACGGCGCCAGATGAAGTATCAGGCTTGAAGGAACAGATCCAAAATGGGCTGGAATCCGATGTCCTGTTAGTCAGTGGTGGTGTATCTGCAGGGAAGTATGATCTCGTGGAACCCGTCCTAACGGAACTGGGGATCAAAATTCATTTTGAATCGGTCAGCATGCGGCCCGGGAAACCAACCGTTTTTGCAACGCGGGATGCAAAATGGGTCTTTGGATTGCCAGGGAATCCGGTCTCGACTTTCGTCGCCTACGAAATGTTTGTCAGTCCAGTGCTGAAGACCCTTCAGGGTTTGAAATATAACACGCTCCCGCTGATCCCTGCGGTTATGGAGGATGAGATTATTGAGAAGTCCGGGCGCACTTCCTTTTTGCCAGCCAAGCTATTCCGGAAGGGAGCGGGATTCTGTGTCCAACCGGTCAAATGGAAAGGATCCGCAGACATTTTTAGCGCTGCCGAAGCAAACGGCCTGATCATTGTCCCGCTCGAAACCAAGAAAGTCCGCCGCGGTGAAATCGTTGAAGTCCTCTTGTTCGAAGAGTGCTACTCGCAGATGGAAGGAGTGTTTGAACGATGAGCTCTTTTTCTCATACGGATGAACAGGGCAACCCCCGAATGGTTGACGTGACTGAGAAAGTGAATTCTGTTCGCACCGCTCGCGCCACCGGCATGCTGAAGACCTCCAATCATCTGCTGGCCTTGTTGCGGGAAGGAAAGATCCGTAAAGGGAACCCGTTGGATGTCGCCAAAATTGCAGGGATCATGGCTGCAAAAAATACGGCCCACTTAATACCGCTTTGTCATCCCTTAGCATTGACCCACGTGGATCTCTCTTTGAACTTGCTTGATGACGGGATCAGTCTCGAAGCCACGGTCACAGCAGAAGGAAAGACAGGAGTGGAGATGGAGGCATTGACAGCCGTTTCTGTGGCAGCTCTGACCCTTTACGACATGTGTAAGTCGGTTGATCGAGCCATGACGATATCGGATATTGTTTTGGCTGAAAAAACTGGCGGCAGGTCCGGACATTACATTCGCAAAAAGGATTAAAGTCCCTCGATAAGATCTTCACCAGACATCCTCGCCTTTCTCCTATGACTCAGTTTCTCAAAAATTGGACACCTCCTTTTCTGTGGGCCATCCTCATTTCGTATTTCTCCACTGATACTTTCTCCTTTGCAAATACCTCTTCGTTTTTAGATCCCTTTTTGCATTGGATGTTCCCAGGGATTTCAGTCGAAGGGAGGGAATGGGTGCATGCGGGTATCCGAAAGCTAGGGCACTGGACCGAGTTTTTTATATTTGCCTTTCTCTTGGCGCAGGCGTTTCGATCAAGCAAGCGGCTTATCCTGCGGTCTCGCTGGGTACTGTGGACTTTGTTGATTATTGCTTGCTATGCGGGCGCCGATGAAATTCACCAGCTATTTGTGCCAAGCCGCAGCGGAAGTCTTAAAGACAGCCTCCTCGACTTCTTGGGGGGCTGCTGTGCCGTATCCATGATCTTCTTCCGGTCGAAGAACCCGGATGGTGGGTAAGGCCCCCCGAGGTACTATCCCATGGACCAATATCCCTCATTTCTTCAAGCCATGCGAAGCCTATATTCCAAGAAGGCCGCCCGGGCCAGTATGATCTTTGGCCTGCTTCTTCTCACTTTTCCGAATCGGTTTGCAATCGGTGATCCACAAGCCCAACCAAAGCCATTGCCCTCCAGCCCGGGACCGTCGAGCGAAAAAAAAGTGAAGATCATTGGACCATTCTTGTCCCGGGAAGATTTGGATGAATATACGAAAGTTGTCTTAAAAAACGGATTAACCGCAGTTATTTTTGAACGCCAGGATGTCCCTCTAGTAGCAATTACAGTCTATGTCAAAGGCGGCATTCAAAATGAGTCACAATCTCAAAAGGGTGCAGCGAATCGGGTCATGCAAAGTGTTTGTTTTGGCGGAAGAAACTCCATCGATCGCCCGGCAATCCAGGAAATCAGTCAATTCGGTGGCTTTATGGAAAGCAATTGTTCAACGGAATATACACAATACTCCGTGGTCATTCCTTCAAATTATTTTCGTAAAGGAATGGAGCTGGAGACCGATGCGCTTCGCTATCCTGACTTGAGCGAGAAGATGATTCCTGAAGGAATTGCTCTTTCATTGCTCGAGAACTGCGAAACCTTAGACTCACCGCGTAAGTACGGCCTGGAGAGGCTACACCAGCTCATGTTGCCATTGACCCCGGGACTGGAATCAGGAGTTTGTGAAGCGGGCCAATCATCCTCTTGGGCATCGGGTGATGTGCAAGGTTTTTATAAGCAATGGTATACGCCGGGAAACATTATCCTCGTGATTTGCGGGGATGTTGATCGCCGACAGGCGCTGGAAGAGGTAGTCAGAGACTATGGAAACATGGTTCCTACTCGCACAGACTCGGGCAGCCTTCCCCCGGAGTCGCCCCAAACTATTATTCGTTCTCTTCAACTTCAAGGCAACTCCAAGCAGACCCTGGTCTTTATCGGCTTTCAGGGACCCCGCCCGTATACAAGCGACTGGTTTGCCTGCAAATTGCTTCAAGCGATTCTTGCCGAGGGCAATAGTTCAATATTGAGCTATGAATTGAGGGACAACGGGGAACTCGCGAGTTCTCTTTCCTATCAGTCTTTGGAACTGAAGCAGCAAACAGGGTTTAGTTTTTCCATTGCGACGTCCGCACGGCAGATTGAAGCGGTCGAAGCCGCTGTATTCATTGAGTTAGAGAAGATCAAGAATGGTCAATTGGAGGACGCTGATATTGAGCGCGCCAAGAATCTAGAGGAACGTCGTTTTTATCTCGACCAGGAAGATATTGTCAATCAAGGCAAGCAGCTTGCACGCTTCGAAGACATTGCCCGGTTTTCGGAATGGAAAGACTACGTCGGCAAGATTCGAAGTGTCAATCGCAATGAAATTGTTCAGGCGGCACGTCAGTATTTTTTGTTAAGTAGAGCCAACCTTGTGGAATTTCTTCCTTCTGGCTTTCCACTACGGGAAATGACCCAGACTGACCGCCAGAAAACCTTGGAAATAGCCGTCCGTGCAAAAGTCCAAGATTCACAGATTACAGAACCACAGGACTCGAAAAAGCCAAAAACGACAAAGACCCAAAGCAAAGAAATAGGTCTCTCCTACAGAAAACCTTCAGGCGAGTTAACCTCAGCATGGGTAAGCCACGAGCTAGTTGCCTATAAAGTCTTGCGTGGCCCTGACGTCCTCGTTAAGCAGAGCCAGGCTTTGCCGATCATCTCACTCGGGATTTTCTTTCCCGGTGGCCGGGCTTTTGAAAATGGGGAAAACCAAGGCATTACCGAACTCATGCTACGAGCCTCCACTCGCGAAACAGTGAGTCTCAGCCCCATTCAAATCGCCAAGGGAATTGAATCTTATGGTGCAGAACTAGAAACGGTAGTGGGCCGAGACATGTTTGGATACGTTTTGTCCGGAACTAAACCCGACTTTGAGAAGACCTTGAATGTCATTGCTTCCATTCTCAACGAACCTAGATTCGATGAAGCGCAAATTGAATACGAGAAACGACAGATCGGCTCTGAATTGGCGGCCGTTGACGACAATATGGAAGAAATGGCTCGACAACTGTTCTACGAATCACTCTTTGAGAAGAGACCTAATGGGATGCCGCCCATGGGGACCTTCGAGTCCATGAAAAAGATTAAGCTCTCGGACGTCATACAATGGCATAGTCTATGGATTAAGACCGTCAGACCGATAATTGTCATTGTCGGTGATACCGACGGAAGTGAAATTGTTTCATTGCTCTCCGCCAAGTTGGGTTTAGCAGGGAAAGTTTCAATCGAGTTACCCAAGCAAGGTGTGATGAAGCCTCCTGAACCAGGCACAGAAAATATTCTGTTCCAATCGAGGCACCATTCTGCCCTTGTTTTTGGGGGACTGACTCCTCCTGCTAGTCCGCAACTTCTCCTTTCCACGACGGTTGCTATGGAACTGTTGTCCGGCCCAGGCTGTGGATTAGTGGAAGGATTGCGGAATGCTCGTATCTGGCCCGCAATCGCGGACACTCGTTTTGAGCCTGGCTGGGTGAGTGGCTCCTTGGCCATTGGCGTCTCAACTTTGCCGGATATGAAGAATAGAATCCTGGAAATACTTAATGCCCAAGTACAGGCTTTGCAGAATAAACCCATTCCTGACGCTGCCTGCAAAAGAGCTATTGCTCTGGCAGCGACGCGTAAAATAAGGCACTGGCAATTTCGAAGCACCCAAGCCATCGATTACGCACAACTTAGGAATTTCGGGATGGAAATGGAAGATCTTCGTAACTTCTTGTCACTTGTTAGCAACCTTGGGAAAAGTGATATTCATGAGGCCATCAAAAGTATCGGGCCACGTTGTCAAGTAATCGCCGGAATAGAAGGAAAGCCTTGAGATGATGGTCTGGCAAATTTCTCTCCACAAACGAAAACGTGTTCTGGTAGTTGATTTCGACTCTGGCGTACTCCTTCCTAATCTATTGAAAAATAACCAGATCGCGTCCTCCTGCTCAGTAGATTAATTAGCTACACGTGTGGATCCACAACAGATGAGATTCTTCAGCTACGCGCTGCGCCAATCCCTCTGCAGGAGCATATTTTTGGAATTTCACGCCCCGAAAGGCTTTGTGGAGTTGTATTTTGAGAAGACGATTGTGGAAAACTCTTGTCTGGCGGGCATCTTGTACAAAGATTATCAAATATACAGGATTTCGGATAATTTATTGATAAGAGTTTGCTTCACAAAGGGTTGCACGTGTGTTCAATCCGTGTGCAATCTGCTTTTCCTTTAATCTAAATAATGAGTTGGAAATAGGCGGACCATTTTTTGCACAGGTTTTTCCACAAAAACTGTTGATATTCTCTCACAATACAAATCGGAAGGTATTTTTTTGAGAGAATTCCGGTTCCCCTGAACGCAGGCTTGATCCTGCAAAAGCCTCGTGCCGGCCCGGCAGACGTTGAATCGTTTGAGTTTATTTGCTTAACTTTCTTTACTTTGATATAGATATCCTCCTTATTAAACTAATGGGTTGAACAGCTCTGAAACGCAATTAATGCAAACCAAGAAATTCTTGATTTCGCTAGAAGTCGTCGTCGTTTTCCTGGGGTTGACCGTCTACCTATGGTTTACCATTCAATCCACTCAAAAACAGAAGCAGGTGCAGGCACTCGACATCAGTGCCGGTCATATAAAAAATGGGATTGACGGCTTTCTCAGTGAAAAGGTCTCGACTTTGCTTCAGGTCAGAAATTTCTGGATGAATAGTCCCACGGTCTCTCATGAGCAGTTCAGCGGGTTCTGCCGTGCCATTCTCAGTCAGACTCCAGGGTTTCAGGCAATTGAATATGGAGATACAAGTAATCGCGTCGTTTGGGTTGAGCCCTTCTTATCGAATGAACCCAGCGCCCAATCTAGCGTTGCATCTGAGCCTGTTCGATACAAGACGCTCCAGCGGGCGATTCTCAAAAGGAATGTTTCCCTGACTCCTGTCCTTGACCTTTCTCCCGGGGTAAAAGGTTTCTTTGCCTATGTACCAATTTTCAGACAGGGAAAATACGATGGGACCGTGGTTGGGGTTTTCAAACTCGATACGATGTTCTCTCTGGTATTCGATTCAGTCGTTCGACAGAAATATAACATTCTGGTTCAAGACGGCGAAACTCAGATTTACGCCGACTTTAACCCCAAGCAGCCATGGAACAGGTCCCACTTTCTTACCCGACAGATGATTACGATGCCGGATCAGACTTGGGGACTCTTGGTCTGGCCTAGGGAAGCCGATGCAGAATTCAGTTTCATCGGGAGTGCCGTACTAATTCTTGGCATAGCCCTGTCGTTTGCATTAGGAACATTAGTTTGGGCCCTATCAAGCAGGACAGAGCAATCTGACTTGTATTCCGAATTCCTGGAATGCTCCGCTCATATCAAGGGGGCCACGGGATTGGAGGGCGTCTATCGGGTTATCGGTGATTCCTGCAAGCGTATCTTCGCAGTGCGTCAGGTGGGGTTCTTTTCCGCGAACGATAAACAAAAGCGATTTGAACCTGCCTGGTATTCCGGTGGCGATGAATCTAAGACGAGGCGCTTTTTTGATTTACAGCTGCCCTATGGGTCTGTTCCGCTCCTAAATAAGATGGAAGAAGAACGAAAAGGCTTTTGCCTAGAGCGGGGAAGAGAGCAAAGGGAATTGGGCTCCGAACTACTGCAAATGTTCGAGGCAGAGAACCTGGCTGTGTTTCCGATGCTGCATCGAGGAGAACTAAGAGGCCTTATGATTCTTGATTATCCGCAAAAGTACCGCCTATCCAGTCGCGAATTCTCTGTACTGGAAGCGATGGCGTCCGAAGTTGCCCTCCCCATTGAGAATTTCCGTCTCACTTCTGAACGGCAAGCGTATGCGGATCTCTAGGTGGACGAAGATTCCGCGAATAGTTCACGGGCCGCGCTGATGAAAGCAGAAACCTCGTTCTGCGGCGCTGAGCTTATTGAGTTTCATAGGAGAGGAGTTGCATGGAGTTAAGAGATCAGGACCGGGTTTCACGTATCCGAACATCCCTGCAAGGCGCACAGCTTGATGCTCTCATCCTTTTTCATCCCGAAAACATCCTCATGGCAACCGGGATGCTTCCTGGCAGCACCCATGCGGTAGCCATTGTCACAGCTGATGAAAAAGTTGTCGTGATAACCCCTTGGTGGCGTGAAGCATTTGTGCAGCTGGAAAGTTGGGCTGACGAGGTTTGGACCTATGACTGGTGCAAGGGGTTTAATGGCATAGAGCCCGTATCGTCTATTCAGAACCTCCTCAATCAAGCCCGCAAGGAATTGAGACTGGAAAAAATCGGTTACGATGCAAAGATGCATCACTATAGTCCGAACCAGTTACCTTCGGAATTTTTCACATATGATGAGATCAAATCGTCACTTCCCGGTATCTTTGCTTCGGTCGTGAATGCCACGGAGATTATTAACCAACTGAAAACGATCAAGTCAAAACGCGAGATCATCAAGCTTCGGCTCACCAACAAAGTGGCTGAGGCCGGAGTAAAAGCCTTTTATCATTTTGCCCGAGAAGGGGTTCGAGAAACCGACTTGGCCGCAGAAATAAACTATGCTGTTCTGAAAATGGCGGGCCAGCACGGTATTCGCTCTGCCTATTGTGATCCACCTCAAATCATGTCCGGACGAGCGAGAACCTCGATTGCCGATACTATGTCCAACCACGCGACAGAACGCGTCCTTCAGCAAGCAGATCCCGTGATGCTGGAATTTGGAGTGCATGCCAATGGTTACTGGGCCGATATCACTCGCAGCTTGGTCGTGGGGGGACCGACGGATCGTGCATTGGCTGTCCATGAAGCCATACTTGCCGCCCAAAAGCAGGCCATCGCGTGTTATCGGCCTTGGAAAAGCACGGGGGATGACTTGTGCCTCGCTGCCTGGGAAACGATGCGCGAAAGAGGATTTGGGGAAGGGATTACACATTTTCTTGGGCATGGCCTGGGGTTTGCTTACCACGAAGATCGTCCTGTCCTCGGTCCAGGCGAAACCACCCCCGTCATGCCTGGCCAAGTTACTTCCATCGAGCCGGGGTTATATTGGCGGGCCGCGGATGAATTTATGGGGGGATTGCGCGTCGAAGATAATGTCGTCTGGGGTGAAGCTGATGGGCAAGCAGAAGTTCTGTCAGACTTTTACAGAGGCTTGAGCCATCCTTGAAACGACTGTTTCACCCTGATTTCGTTTGGAGAGACTTCCTTGATGACCTGATGAATCGATTTCAAGATTTGAAATGATTCGTTACATGCCCTTGTAATCAGGTATCGAGTAGTGAATCACGCTCGGAATTCCTTGACCAAAATCAGCCCGAAATGATACAAGAAACCGACCAGTAGTGCCGGGCGAGTAGCTCAGTTGGGAGAGCGCGGCGTTCGCAACGCCGAGGTCGAGGGTTCGATCCCCTTCTCGTCCACCAACTTACAAATCATTAGACTCCTCCGGTGCCCATTTTGGTGCCACTAGCGCTCCGGTCCAGTACATTCACGGCCTCCTGCAAACATCCAGGCGAAAGGTGGGCATACCGTTGCGTCATAGTAATGGTTTTATGGCCCATCAGTTTGGATATCGTGAAGATATCGACAACTTTCATTGCCAATCTGGAGCCAAAAGTGTGCCGTAGGTCATGCCATAGAAAATTCTTAATTCCGACAGTCTCCAGGAATTTCTCCCAACTTTTCGGAAAGTCGCTCCGGTGCGTCCCTGGCAGGTTCCCAGGAAAGACAAAAGGGGAGTCAATCCGACGGACTATAGATTTGAAGACGTCCATAACGGTGGCGTTCATGGGAACCGTCCGGCTCTCCCCACTTTTGGATTCCCGAACCGATATTCACTCTATATTTGACCTCAAATCACTATTAGACTTTCTCTCTCTTGTTTGCTTTCGCCCGCTCAAGAATCCGGAGGAATGTTCTGGCAAATGAGAGCGCACGGCCGTGCTGCTGGGACCTGGCTTCGCTCTCTTTAATGAGGTCTGGTCCAGGCTTCAAATCAGGCCAATCTTTCGCCACTAACTCGGCCAAGTCATCCGCCCGTTCGGGATGAAAAAAGACCGCGTCTGACGGTTCTTGCTCCCGATGAACGGGAATGTCCGACACGTAAATCCGCTTACCGAGGGTCCGGGCATCTTCAACCAACGCGCTCCAGCCTTCGAAGAGTGACGGTTGGATTACTGCCACCGCACGTCGCAACAGGTGAATCTGAATTTTGCGGGGTAGCAGTCCTAAAATTCGAATGTGAGAGTTGAGGTCCCTTTGCTCGAGTAGTTTCTGCAAGCTCCAGAAATAATCCGGATGACGGTAGTCATTCGTGTAGCCTGTGCTAACCAGATGGATGTCGGTAAAGCCTTTGAGGCGTAGGATCCGAATCGCGTCAAACACAACGCGATGGTTCTTGTGAATCCAAAACTGACTGGGGAAGATCAGGAACTTCTCCGGCAACTGGAATTGCGCTGCAACTCTGGCGGGATCTTCTTCGTACCACTCGTCGGCGGAGACCGAAACGAATGAAAGAACGCTCACCCGCGTTGGTGCGGTTGGAAACCATCGCATCAAATCATGGCGAGCATCCTGGCTGCTGACCACGACATGATAAGCATCGTCTAAGACCTCCCGAAAGCGCTCGTCCCGAGAACGCAGTTCATGGGCAGAGAAAAATTGCGGTAGCCGCTTGTGCTGAAAATCAGGAATCCATCCGATCCAGGGGACCGGGAACTCTTTGCCTAAAGAAGGGAGAGATGGGAATACTACCGTTGCTTTCGCCTGTGTCACAACTCTTTCTAAACTGCGCGGCCACTCCCCATGTATGAGACTTTCTGGTGCTCCACGCAGTTTCGTGAAGAAGGAGTCCGTCGCGCGAAAAGCAAAGTAACGCGGAACAAAGTTGCTGATTCCAAGTTCAGTCAGGCCTTCTGGCTCAGATGTGTGCGGCAACACCAGGTAAAACGGGATACGTTCCTCGTTTGGAAGTAGATTGAGCGCGCTTACCAGGTTGTATACGTAAATCCTCCCGGCGATCCAGTTCCGCCCACCTTGCGCCAGCAGCGCGAAGGGGGGCGATAGAGCAATCGATTTTCTTGAAAGAGGCGTGACTTGTATCTTCACCGGACCTTCCTGGCCTCGACATACAGGGAGGGTTCGATCGCATGGTTCCCGCAGTTGGATCGGTCGAGGTCATATCGCTCCCAGCCGACGATGTCCGATTCAGAGTAACTTTTCACCGAGAACTTCTTGAAGCCCTGTTTCTCCAAGAGCAACCGCAACGACAGCTGATCATAGGCCCACAGGTTTGATTCCTTTAACTTACGCGGATCTCCGCCGAGTTGGCGATATTTCCGATTTTGGAGCCAGCTGAAAATTATATCTTGCAGGCGCCACCAGATCGCACGTGGAAGCTCCTTGGCCGATTTGGATCTGATTCTTTCCCAAAATGTCTTACGAGGGCTTGAATGCTCTAAGGATGCCGGTCGGTAGAATTCGTCAAACACATCCCCATACCTCTCATGAGCATAGTTTGGGTCGTAATACCCGCGCTTAGCCGCTTCTTTCATGAGTCCGCCGCTCTCGTCTCTCACCATTTGATCCAGCAATTCCAAAACTGCCCAATTGTATTTGACGATATTCTGTTCCGTCGGCTGCTGGTTGCAAGCAACCAAACGTTCCAAATAAGCATTGACAATGCTTTCCAGATCGGGGGTCGATACGCGAAAGATGCCACCAGGCTGAAGTACCCGGAAGACTTCTGCAACAAAACTGTTTGCCTCCTCAGGAGTTAGATGTTCGATAATGTGCAGCGCAAAGGCCGCATCGAACGTGTCATCTCGAAAGGGCAACGGCCTGCGGATATCATAGTACCTGAACGACCTGCCCGTTGGATGCGGGAGTACGCTGAATTTCAGATTGGTCCATTCCGTGAGGAACGCCTGGCTCTTTTGCTGAAAGTAAGACTCACCCGTGCGCCAGATATGCAGGTTCGCCATGCCGTCTGTGGCTCGTGTGACATTCATGACGCTGTCCCCGTCGAGGGAGCGCGTGGCTTCTTCACTTCCACGTAAACAGAAGGATCGATTCCATAATCGCCGTAGTTGGATCGATCGAGGTCATATCGCTCCCAACCGACGATGTCCGATTCGGCATGGCTTTTGACTGAAAAATCCTCGAACCCGCAGCCCTCTAGAAGCAAACGCAGCGAGACCCGGTCGTACATCCACTTTACGGATTCTCCCGTTTTGTGCGGGCCGTACGTATCCTTATTTTTGGGCAGACACCGTTTCGCTTTGAGATAAATCGCAACTGGAATCTCCGCCGGCGGTTTAGCTAGCAATCTCCGGATTAGATTTCTTTGGGGGACGGGTTCGGCTTCGCACTGGTACTCCGGCGTTGCTTTCCCGTAAAACTGCCGGAACACATCGCCGTACCGTTCCTGGATGAATTCGAAATCGAGGTCCTCCCTCCTGAGCGCTTCGCCCATCTTGCCTCCGGACTTCTCTCTAACAATCTGGTCGAATATCTCCCAGACCGACCACTGGTACTTGTAGAGGTTCTTCGCGGAAGGAACTTTGAGAGACCGTTCCAACCATCGCAAGTAATCCTTGCAGATTCTCTCCAGGTCCGGCACCGAGACCCGGCACACGCCTCCCGGTTTTAGCACGCGATAAAGGTCACCAGCGAATCGCTTCCCCAGTTCCGTAGTCAAATGCTCGAATACGTGATTAATGTCTGCGGCGTCAAACGTGTTGCCGGCAAACTCTAAAGGCCGACGGAGGTCGTGGTAGTTCACTTTGCCACCTTCAGGACCCGGTAGTAGTGTAAACCGAACGTTCGTCCATTCCTTCAGGAACACAGCGCTCTTCTGGCACCAATATTCTCTGCCCTCGCGCCATATGTGCAGGTTAGCCCGGCCGTCTGATGCTCGGACCACTCTCATTCCGTTCTCCTTGGGTTTTTTGCTTCCCCGCGTTCTCGGCACCTAACTGAGTTCGCAACGTATGTCATTACGCCACACTGGCCCCACGAGGCAGTGTGCCCCATCGTACGGCAACCACTTCCCAATGACTTTTGCCTGCCTTGCTTCAGATTCCAGCACCTCTAACTCTGTGTCTTTAGATGCATACTTCCTGAACCACCACGCAAAGCTAGCCTTCACTATCTCACGATTCAGATTTCTTCCATCATGGAAAAATCACGTCAGCAACGGTTCGCCCGTAACGGTCCCGGCCTTTAGCTTCGACTTTGACCACTTTCCCGAATGCCATTGCGGAGACAAATTGCTTGGCTCTGTTGCCGAAGGCTTGCCCCTTTTCCGGGGCGTCAATGCCGTTGAGCCTGACTTTCTTAGTTCTGCCATTGTATATGACGCTGATGGTGTCCCCATCAGAGATGCTGACAACGCGTCCGGAAAAGTCATCTGAAGGAATCTCGGGACTTAGCACCAGAAACGAAAAGATTGCCAGAGCGGGGCCGATAGGAGATAATAGTCCCAATAAATCCCGCCGATAATTACAGACTATTTCAGCATTCTTCACAGGCGAGGAGGAACTTCCATTGAGCCAATTTATATTTCAGGAGCAAGATGGTTTTCAGGTCCGGAAAAATGAATTCCGTGTGCCAGAAGATACCTGGGACCTCGATCCCCAGACCAAAAGGGCTGTGACGATCTGTAACCTATTTGTCAACCATCATTACGGTATCTCAGACGTGGTTCGCGTTCTTGATGAAAACCGTAGACATGTTGTCCTTGTATTACTGAAGCAAGGCATCATCGGAGACCGCAGAGGGGGATAGACGAAACCGCCAGATGGGATTGAACACAGGAAACCTGTCGTCATTCCGAAAGTGACTCTGAGAACTCCCAAGTAAACAAAACTGAACAGCGATACCGAATCTCTGGAGTAATCTTTCCATCTCAAAGGATCGCATCCGCGACGTTTGCTCATTTCTGTTTGGCGATGATCATCCCTGCAATCTTGTCGTACGCGGCATCAGGAATGTTCTTCTTGGATTTCAATTGAGTCTTCATTCTCTGGGGAAGTCCCCTAATAATCTTTTCAGCGTGGTTTCTAACCGCCGTAGGCTAGAAATGAACCCCTGGCCTACATTAATCTATACTCTGATGGTGCTATTCGATGGCCTCCAGATCGAAGGTCTTTAGGAGCTGCTTTTCAAACAGCGATCCCGGTGAGACCTGGCGAAGGCGAGGAATCCAGGTCGCGTCCTTCCCAACCTTGTAACGTAATTTGGGGGACTCATTCATGATAATCGAGAGAACGGCATCGGCCACTAGCGTCGGTCCCGGGGCCTTATCTTCGAATCGGCGCATCGCTTCAAGAGCCCGTCGCCGCCAAGGGTCGTAGTCCCTAAGTTGCTCTGCCGCTTCCTGCCGGTTGCTGGTCAGCTTGGTCTTAATGCTCCCTGGTTCAACTAGCACGACCCGGATGCCGAAGCGCTTAACTTCACGCCACAGGTGCTCAGTGTATGCTTCAAGCGCAAACTTGCTGGCCGAGTACATCCCGCAAAACGGCGGAGCGGGAACCAGCCCCGCTAGAGAGCTGATGTTAATGATGGTTCCGCTGCGCTGCTGCCGCAGGATCGGGAGTACCGCTTTGACAGTTCTCATCGTCCCGAAGAAGTTCGTCTCAAACTGTGCCCTGGCCTCTTCAATTGTCACCTCTTCAATGGCCCCGCTCAACACATAACCGGCGTTGTTGATGAGTAAGTCCAATCGTTCCGCCCGCGCCAGTACCGTGTCCACGCATTCTTTAACTGACTCCTCCAAACGCACGTCAAGCGACAAGAATTCCACGGCAGGTATTTGCTCAACGGCTTGCGGATTCCGGCTCGTCCCGAAGACCGTGAAACCTTTTTGAGCAAGTAGTCGGGCAATACTTTGTCCAATGCCTGACGAAGCCCCGGTAATCAAAACCACTTTCTGACTAGACATGGCGACCTCCAGTTAGATTATACCGCTCGGGTTAGCGGTAGCCTATTCTCGGCCAAGGATGAAATCCTTAAGCACCGATTCATTGCCGTTAATCTTTCGCTAGATCAACCTATATGCTGGAGCGCAAGATGGGGGTTACGGGGATCTAGTCAACTCCGATGTCGTTGGAGGCGGCGAGGGATAGCCTACTTCTTCGGGGATCGCTTCTTTCACAACAGAGAAGCCTGCCGGATGAATCGACGGCTCGATTACTATTTGTCCAGCGATGGAGAGAGATTATGGCTCCTCAAATCTGCGCTGAGGAGGTACATTTCGACTGCCTTCGGCGTATGCCGAGGGACCCGTTATAGCATGTGCCGGGGGTCCATCCCCCTCGAAATTCTGGTGTCAGTTCTGGTGCCAGTTGGTACCGTAGTTTTGGTCAACTTCCTGCTACTCCATGCATGGGAAAAGAAGAGAAGGACTCACCGGAAAGCCTTTTCATATGCGGTTCTTGCGACACCTGACAATTATTTTCCACCCTTTGCAGAACAGCAAAAACCGCGTTCGCAACGCCGAGGTCGAGGGTTCGATCCCCTTCTCGTCCACCATCCTCTCACGATGACGGAGACCGACCGAGGAGACTCCTTAGCCCCTCCCTTGAATCGACAGGAGCCCTACAAGTATAATTCTCACACACATAAGCAGCAGGCTTGCCGCCCATGAGCGTTTTCCCTTCCAGCAAAGGAAATAGGTTTGTTGTTGCCGCTGCTTTTCCAGCGGAGAATGCGAGGACTTTGTTGGGCAGAAATTCTTGAAAGATAGCGCTCAACAATTCTCGGGTTCTTGGGTCTCCCATCTCTCCCACTATCGCAATCTCCTTGACCGGACCGACAAAAAAATCAACACCTAGCAATAGATAGCCAAACCCTCCAGGATAACGTGTCAACACCGCAGCCATCGTATCCAAATTGGTTGCTGCGATTTTTCGATAGTGCTTTTTCCCGCTTAGAACAGAAAACCGGAGGAGGTTGAGTACGGCAACTGAATTTCCAGAAGGGGTGGCATTATCGTAATAGTCTTTTACAGGAGTAATGAGGAGTTCGTGGTCTTTCCCAGTTAACGAAAAACTGGACTCGTTTGGGTCCCAGAACTGCTCAAGCAGGAAATCGGTCAAGACTTCGGCAGGCTCTATCCACTTAGACTCTCCTGTGGCTTCATAAAGCGTGAGAAGCCCTTCGATAAAATTAGCGTAGTCTTCAAGATAGCCGAGTATCTTTGCCTGTCCATCTTTATAGACCCGGAGGAGCTTTCCATTCCTCCTCATGCGCTGTAGTATGAAGTGAGCATTGTCTTGTGCGGTTTTCAGGAAGTCTTCCCGATTCAGAATTCTTCCGGCAAGGGCGAAACCCACGAGCATCAGCCCATTCCAGCTCGTCAGAATTTTTTCATCACGGCCGGGCTTTACTCTTTTTTCGCGCTCAACCAGCAATCGTCTCCGTCCCTCCTCGAGCTTTGCATTCAGTTCCTCAACGGATATTCCCAACTGCTGGGCGACATCCTTGCGAGTTTGAGGGGTATTTAAGATGTTTCTAGCTTCAAAATTTCCTCCTTCAGTCACATCATAGAAGGTACAAAAAATATGCCCCAGTTCATTCCCCAAGATCTCCGTTATTTCGTTTGGTGTCCATACGAAGTATTTGCCTTCTTCGCCCTCACTATCGGCATCTTGACTGGAATAGAATCCGCCTTCAGGATCTGTCATCTCCCGCTGAACGTATTCCAAAATCTCGACAGCGATTCTCTTGTATGTTTCTTCCCCAGTGAATTGATAAGCCTCAAGATAGACCCGGCTCAACAAAGCATTGTCATAAAGCATCTTCTCAAAGTGAGGAACCAGCCAATGATCGTCCACGGAATAGCGATGAAAACCTCCGCCAATCTGGTCATACATCCCTCCAGACGCCATTTTGTCCAGAGTCAGCTTTACAAAATCCAGCGCCGAAGGCTCACTGGATCGGAGATGGTATCGCAGGCAAAAAGCCAGATTCATGGCAGGGGGAAACTTTGGTGCCCCAGCGAACCCTCCATTGACCCAATCGAATCGCTGAGAAAGTTGCTGAAAGGCTGAGGTGAGGGTTTCGGTGCCATTTAATTCCTGTCCTTTTGGCAGTTTATTCACCTTCTGGAGTGCTTCGATGATTTCCGGACCCGATGCGATGATTTCATTTTTGCGAGTTCGGTAAGCTTGACTGACTGCTGAGCAGATCCTGGTGAATCCGGGTCGCCCGTAACGATCGTCTGGAGGGAAATAGGTCCCGCCAAAAAAGGGAATTTGGTCCGGCGTCAAGAAAACTGTCATGGGCCAGCCTCCGCTGCCGGTGGTCATCTGAACGTAACCCATGTAGATGGAATCCAGGTCTGGGCGTTCTTCGCGGTCAACCTTGATGTTGACGAAGAATTCATTCATCAACCCAGCGATCGATTCATTTTCGAATGATTCTCGCTCCATGACATGGCACCAATGACAGGCAGAGTAGCCGATGCTCAACAATATGGGTTTGTCCAAGCGGCTGGCCGTTTCCAAAGCCTCTATCCCCCAGGGATACCAATCGACTGGATTATGTGCATGCTGTCGAAGATAGGGACTGGTCTCATCGATCAAGCGATTTGTAAACTGAGGTTTGCTGTGGTGTGAGGAAGAGTGGGTCACATGTTTTCCCTTCAAGACTTTAACTGGAACTCGTAGCAACTTAACGTGAATTCACAGCGCGGTCAAACGAAACCCGTCAACGATGCACTGGACTTTAATGGCGTTAATATTTAATGTGTAGAGCGGGAGATGAATCTTTTAGATGAGGGCATGATGAATAACGACAAATTTAAGATTGCAGGTCGAGAGTTTCGTTCGCGGCTCATGGTGGGAACTGGAAAATACGCGTCAATGGAACAGATGGCCCAAGCATTGGAGGCTTCCGGAGCGGAGGTTGTTACGGTTGCCGTACGTCGGGTTAATGTGTCGGATCGGAACAAAGAGTCCTTGTTGGACTCTATCGATTCCAAGAAGTATTTCATTCTACCGAACACGGCGGGATGTTATTCGGTCGATGAAGCTGTCCGGACGGCGCGTTTGGCCAGAGAAGTCGGACTTTCTAATTGGGTTAAGCTGGAAGTCATCGGAGATGAAAGGACATTATTCCCTGACAATATTGGCCTTTTGAAAGCCACTGAAATCTTGGTGAAAGAGGGATTCATCGTGTTGCCCTACACCAATGATGACATTGTCACGGCCAGACGCTTGGTTGAGGCTGGGGCGGCGGCGGTCATGCCATTGGGTGCGCCCATCGGCTCTGGCATGGGAATTCAGAACTTGACCAATATCCGAATTCTTCGCGAGATGATTCAGGATGTTCCTTTGATCGTGGATGCAGGGGTCGGGACGGCTTCCGATGCGACCATAGCCATGGAACTGGGGGTCGATGGCATTCTCATGAATACCGGTATTGCGCTGGCGCAAGATCCTGTGGTCATGGCAGAGGCGATGAATCATGCTACGCGGGCGGGTCGATTTGCGTATTTGGCAGGAAGAATGCCAAAGAAGCTTTACGCTACCGCGAGCAGCTCACCCGAAGGTGTCGTTCGATAGTATTTGCAGGTTCAAGCTCGGCTACCCCTCCACCGAAGAAGGAAATAGTCAACCTTCAGGAGTGAGTCTTCCCCGTTGCCAATTCTATTGGTCATTGTCATTACCATTTCTCTTATACTTCCATGGAAATTGAGAATTGAACAATGAACAGACAAATTCGTCTTCCTCAAAATCTCACTCGGATGGGAAGGCACTCTAAAGCACTGGGGGAGGTAGCGGGAGAATGACGCTCCGAAGCATTAAAATATGCTGAACCGTCCGCTCACCAATCGCTGTAGGGTGTCCCCTCAGTCGAAATGGCATTCGAGCCACTCTTCACATCGAAGATGCCTGTTTCTGTTTGATCCGGGTACAAGGAGGAATCTTCCATCACGACTTGCCAAGTAGAATTTGAGTTCGTAACCGGATCCTTTGGAATGCCCCTGAGATATCCTGCACTCACAAGATCCTCCAGGGATTGCGGAGCCTTATGTTTGTCTGCGGTGTATTGATCAATCAGCGTCCGGAGTGTGTGGAGATTACTCTTGAGAACACCCTCCTTGGCGCGAAGGATGGCAGAACTGGCGATTGGGATAGCGATACTGACCAAGATGGAAATTACCGTCAGGACCATCATGAGTTCAATTAGGGTGAATCCCTTGCTGGTTGCATGACTCCTCTTCCGATTTCCACTTCGCGGCCGGCAGTCGTAGGCCTGCTTGGAATCTGCGCCGACGCAGAGGGAAAAAATCTTCATGCCGCACGATGCCATGTTAGCCGATAAGACCATCATAATTAAACAGGATGCTCCAGTCGTTTCTACCAATCCGCGTACTTTGTCCCATCGAGTGCCGTACCTGTACTTTTGCTGAAGATATCGTAAACATTCTGCCCGCCATAACTCTTGGAGTCAGGACTGTCCTGGGAAGAGCGCAACCCCCATTCCGTATTCCCAGTCATTGGATCCCTTGGGATCCGGCGCAAGAATTTCAGTTTCTTGTCGACTGCATTGAGTTGAGTCACGCCTTTGACCAGAGTTTCCATGTCAGGCGGGTAGCCTTCGCTTCCAAACTTTAATTCGACGAAACCACGGTCAGAAGCATCTTTATACCGGTCAATGGCCTCTCGAATTTCTCTCAGATTTCGGCGTAGCTCTACTTCTCTCTCGCGCTGGATCGTCACACGAGCCAGAGGCAAAGCCGCCAGGGAAAGAATACATACAATCGCGACCGTAAAAATCAACTCAACTAGCGTCAGACCAATCTGGCTTGTGAAGGTGAGTTTTCTGGACTTCGAATTTATTATGCTTGGCAAGAAGGTGTCCTCCCGATTCTGTCACCATCACCTTCTAACTTTCATTTTACCGTAATTTGAGTACCTGAGGAACTTGCCGGCAACGTGGATTTCGTCCCATCAAGGATGTTCGCCTGGCTAAAGCTAATCGGAGACACTCCCGGACCCGTACCTTGAAACACCAACAGGAGAAGCCGCCCTGTCCCGTTAATGCCAGGAGCATCTGCCATCCGGTTCAGTGTCGCGCTGAACTTGCCGGTTTCATTCTCAATATTGGGCACCGTCGTACTCGCTCTGCCATCTTGGGTCATGAATCCACCCTCCTGGACTTCGAGAAGCTTTAAGACTTTTGGATCGATAAGAAAGAGCGAGATCAAGGCTGCTGACATTTTGCGCGTTCTCTAAGGAAATGGTCACAAAAAATTTCCCCCCAACAGCAACTTCGGGGTTAGACGGCTCCATTTTCAAGAAAGCTAGTCGAGGAGCGGGCTGGTTGTCCGGAGCTGCGGTGCGGGACGGCGTTGGTTGAGAAGTATCGTCTTGAGGCGATACCGAAGGAGCCGGAGCCGCCGCCGTTGAAGCAGCTGCGTCTGCCGGGGATTTAGCAGCAGCTTCACTGCTACCAAGACGCACAGGTTTCCCGACATACCTTGGATTGGTCCCCGAACCTAGGATCGAAAGCGATTTTAAATCAACCTCCTGAATATCGGGAAGCCGGACAATGTGGGGGGTGATCACAATGATGACTTCGACTTGATTCTTGTCCCTATTTTCAGTTCGAAAAAAGATACTTAAGCATAGGGACTCTGACCGAGTCCAGGAATGCCTTCTGTCGTCGTAAGATCCTCTTCGGAGAGAATTCCAGCAATGATACTGGATTCTCCCTCTTTGAGACGAATTTCGTGTTCCACTTCACGATTGGCAAGAACCGGATACTTATTGTCCGCTGAACGTTTCAAATCCCACGATTGCCTTGATCGCCACATGGACATTCATGGCGATATCCCGGTTCATCATGACTCGAGGAGTCATATCCATATCAACCCCCACATTAATCGTTGTGAATTGAACGACTGGGGTTCCCCCAACGGTTCCTCCAAAAACGGGCTGGAAACTGCCCGATGCAACCGGCTGCTGTTTCCCGATCCTCAGGGTGGCTTTTTTACCATCAGAGGCTCTTAGAGTCGGGTTTTGCAGGACCCGGCCACTTTTTATGTTTTCGCTGGAATGTGGCTGATGGAATGGTGACATAAAAGTTGCCGCTGCCCAATTTTGAGAAATCTTTGATGGAGATTGTTTGTACCTGTACTCCCGGGTGGGTTAACCCCTTGATCGAGGTGGGCAGTGCAATTCCGAGATCCGTTAAGGTTCCCTATTTATTTCAACAAGACTCACCTCAATGAGCACTTCTGGCTTGGCCTTGTCGATGGATTGAAGGATCTTCTCAGCCATCGCAATCTTGTCAGGTGTGTCCCGAATGACAATTGCATTTTGACTATTGATCACGCCCACTTTTCGCAAGTCCAACAAAGTCCTCAGGGTATTCAAAATTTCTTGCAGATCGGCTGTCGCCAGGGAATTCCCAAGATAAAAAGTCTTAATGACTTGTTCTTCGTAAAATTGGCGGGTCTGTTGATTGTCGTTGGTAACGATGATGGTGTTCTTATTGACAACGGCCCAATAAGTCTTGGTCTGCAAAGCCAATAAGATCAAGGGCTTCAATCGCCGTTACATTGTTCAAATCAACCGGCACTTGCTGAGTCAAACGATTTCCAAGATCCGAATCGAAAATAACGTTGATCCCGCTGACTTTAGCAATCGACTCATAGGCCCGTTTCAGGTCCCCGGTCAATTTCAAAGTGATGGGTGCACTATTCGCAAATGTAAGCAGATCTCGTGCGGTAGAGAATTTACTCTTTTCGATCATATCGACAAGCTTGTTCCGCTCCATTTCTTCTTTGTCCTTGTTTTCTTTAATGAGTTTCTCAGTCGCCTTAATTTCCTGGTCAACTAGCCGATTCGAAGGATCAATCTTGGCGGCCAACTGATACTGAGCCATAGCGCCTTCGTAATTACCTTCATCACGCAGTTTTCGTCCTAAATCCGCGTGATAAATCGCAGCACGGGTTCGGGCAGCGTCGTAAGCAGCCCGGTAGGTGAAATTTCCAGGATCCTTTTCCAGTGCCTTGGGTAAGTAGAGGCTAACGCCTCATCGTACTTTTGCTCCCTCTCGAGCTCTATCCCCTGTTTGTAGGCCTTGGAGGTAGCACAGCCAGCCAGGAAGAGAATGGGCAGCAGGGCGACCAAGAGTCTTCTAAGGTAATCTATTTTCATCACGTTAACTGTTAATGCGTGTCTTTGAGTAACAGGTTCGTAATCGTAAAGGAAGGTCGAACTTCTCAATCTCAATTTTTTTCAATGTGACTGAGTCTAGTCTATAAATCAACGGGGCGGCGTTACTGTGTCATTCGGTTTATCTTACATCATAAATCAAAGACTGCCCAAATTGACAATTCTTTTCGTCTAGGCTAGACTCGCCATTCATTTAGTCGGCAAATTCGTCAAGAAAATGAGTTTAATCATTGAACTGCATTTTCTGCATTTACTGCGAGTTCAGAAAATAAAGCTTCTTGGGCCTCGAGATATTTGAGGCATGGCTCTCCCTCCGAGTTGCTTTCCTCATATTCACCTCCGTTCCTGATGTTAAAAAGCAACGAATCGACGTATGATTCAGAAAAAGTACCGAATTGCAGTCGCCACCTACGCACTTTTTGAGTCCTTCGTTACAGCACTTTCCTTTGTTGTTGCCTACTACCTTCGAACACAGCTTCCGGGTGAGTTTTTTGGCAAGGTTTTTCCCTTTAAGGACTACCTGGGCTTGTTGATAGTGGTCATCCTGTTGTGGATCATCCTATTCTTCCTGGTCCGCCAAAGAAAGGCGGATTTTGCGGAAGATTGGGTTGAAGTGACACAGGAGATCCTTTTAACAGTTGTTACGGGCACGGTCCTTATCAGTGCAGCCATCTTTATCCTCAAGTACGATTTTATCAGTCGTCCCTTCATTGTTATTTTCGCAGTGATCAATTTCATATTCCTTTCTGGGTTCCACTACGTCACAAAGTCCGGCGCCAGCCATTTCAAGAGGATCCTTGCTGGGGAGCGGCGGGTGCTGATTGTGGGAACAGAAGAAAGGGCAGGGGAGGTCGCACAAGTTCTCGATGCGGCACAACAATGGGGATATAAGCTTGTGGGAGTCGTGCAGGAATCACCTCAAGCTATACTGGACGAAAGACTTAAGAGATATCCACTCATTCCCCTGGATATGGTCCCCAAAGTCCTGAACGAGCATGTCATTGATGAGGTGATTTTCGCCGTTTCAAAAGAGGCCTTAGCTCGCCTGGAAGAGATTTTTCTCCTTTGCGAAGAGGATGGGATCAAGACTCGGGTCATGCTCAGCTTCTTTCCTCATGTCACATCGAAGATCTATCTTGAAGCTCTCAAAGGCCTTCCGCTGCTAACGTTTTCAACGACTCCCGAAAACGATTATCTGCTGTTTATTAAAAGCACGATCGACCTTCTACTGGCGTCCCTCTTCATTGTCGCCCTTTTCCCTTTGTTGCTCCTGATTACCATTCTTATCAAATTGACTTCCCGAGGGCCTGCTATCTTCAGACAAGTGCGTTGCGGGCTGGGAGGAAGAAAATTTGACTTGTTTAAGTTCCGATCGATGATCTCAAATGCAGAAGAGGTCCGGGATGATCTACAACATTTGAATGAAATGACAGGGCCGGTATTTAAACTCAGTAAGGACCCACGCTGCACCCCTTTAGGAAGGTGGTTAAGGAAATTCAGTCTCGATGAACTTCCTCAATTGATCAACATTTTGAAAGGGGATATGTCATTTGTAGGGCCGCGCCCCCCGCTTCCCGAGGAAGTCGATCGATACGAACGCTGGCAACGGAGACGCTTGCGAATGAAACCGGGGTTGACCTGCCTCTGGCAGGTGCAAGGGCGAAACGAGATTGATTTTGAAGAATGGATGCGACTGGACCTTCAGTACATCGATAACTGGTCACTGTTTTTGGACCTTAAGATCATTTTACAGACCATCCCCATAGTACTCCTGGGGAGGGGCCGTTAAACCCGTGATGACCGGATGTTGATATACCAAGTTTCAGCCGGGAGGCAAACCGCTAAAGTGTGGATTTGAGAACCAGCAGCGTGAAATCATCCTGAATCGTGCGGTTGGCCGCAAATTCAAGGATTTTCTCTTTGACCAGGAGGGTAATTTCTTGGGCACTTGAAGATCGATGCGTACTGGCCAGTTCGAGGAGCCGCTCGACACCAAATTCCTCTTCATCCTCATCGTAGATTTCCGTGACCCCATCCGTATAAAGCAGCAGGATTTCGTTTGGCTGAATCTGGACGTAACCTTCCCAGTAACTGGCATCTTCAAACGCGCCCAAGATGAGCCCCCCTGTTTCAAGCCGGGTTGAGCTTCCATCAGAATGGATCAAAAGACCTGGGGTGTGACCGGCGTTACAGAAGGTAAGCAAACGGCGCTTTTCATCCAGTACACCATAAAAAGCGGTGACAAACTGATTAGAATCCGTACTCTCCCAAAGTAGTTGATTGACTTTGGCCATAATCGTTCGGATCGAATAATTATTCCGAATTTCCGCCAGGAGGCTGGCCCGGAAGCTGGCCATGATCAGGGCAGAAGGAATCCCTTTGCCCGATACGTCTCCGACCACTAACCCCCATTGTCCTTCGACTATCTTAATGAAATCATAGTGATCCCCGCTGACAAGACGCGATGGAAGATTGAGCCCTGCGACTTCAAAGCCTTTGATTTGAGGATTTTGAGCGGGAAGAAAACTCTTTTGGATTTCCCGGGCAATCGAAATTTCCTGTTCGAGTCGCTTCTTGCTCAACAGCTCGCGATGGAGACGTGCCTTTTCAATTGAAATGGCCACCTGGTTGGTAAATTTTTCAAAAAGTTCCAAATCATAAGCAGTGTAGACATCGGGTTCACGGCTCTCCAGCGTGAACACCCCGATCATCCTCTTGTTACTGAAGATAGGAGCCACCATCGCCGAATTCAACTTCTTCTGCAGGCTGGTCTGCCCCGAAGACTGGCGCCCTTCTTTTAATATAACTGCTTTCCCCGTTTTGATCGCCACTTGTAGTGCTTCTCGCCCCACCTGCATCAGTTCGTCTTGCTCCACCATCTGGTCATATCCATACACGACCATGCGTTGAATATCTTTGCTGCTTCGCTCTAACAAATAGATTCCGGAGGCGTCATAAGGAATCAGAGCGCGCAAGGAGTCGATAATCAAGTCCAGCAATTCATCGAGCTCGAGCGACGCGCTAATCTTCTCACTGACTTCCGCCAGTTTTTTCTCTTCCAGGCTAATGCGTTCGGTCTGCTCGCGCAGTTTGAAATAGTTCAATCCCGCTGCAATCTGGTAGGAAAGCACTCTCAGGTAGCGCAATTCCGCCTCGGTAAAGCGAGTGGATTGTTCCGGGAAAAACACTTCAACAACGCCAAGGACCACGCCTCGGCGAATGAGGGGCGATGCCAGCACGTGTTCCGATGTCACTCCGAAAGCCTGAAAGATCGTTCGGGAAGGAGGGTATTCCTGTAGACTCTCGACGCGTCTAGAGAGATGGCTAGCGGCTACGACCCCTGCCAAGCCTTCTCCCACCTTTAGCTTAAACTCCGTGAGAGCCGGCTCGCTCCCTGGAGAGTAGTAGACCAATTCATCACGATAAAAATCAAAGATAGAGACAAGAATCCCAGAACATTCGAACTCCTCCTGGATGAGAAGATAGACGTTTTGGAGGAGAGCTTGGAGCCCAGGAGCAGACTGCAGCTCCTCGTGAATCTTCCCCAGGACCGCTGTTTTTGTTTCAATTGAAATCTCTGAAAAATCTAACATGATGCTCAATATCTCTTCGTCAAGATAACTTTAAAGGGGGTCGTCTGAGTCCGCCCTCATCCATCAAGCGGTGGGGCGGCGGAATATTCGGTCATGTCCTCGACCTTTGCGATTTTGAAGGATCTCCGGCGTTCCGCACATTTATTGCAGGCGCCGCAGTGGAGAACTCCGATAGGGTGAATACAGGAGAAACTCAAGTGTAAGGGAAGGTG
Source organism: uncultured Acidimicrobiia bacterium (assembly GCA_963810905.1). GTDB lineage: Bacteria > Acidobacteriota > Terriglobia > Versatilivoradales > Versatilivoraceae > CAWBAT01. Next base: position 153,624 of record CAWEPG010000008.1, read on the forward strand.
ACGTCCCAATGCGATGACGTCCGGCTTGGAATAACCCGAGAAAGGGGTAATGATCTCGAGAGGCATGCCTAAAGCCATTTCTGCATTTTCGGAAAAGCGCTTGAGGAAATTCGGAGAGCTGTCAGAAAAGGGGTTGCCCTTGAGCAGACCCATTGCCACAGTCGGAATGTGATTTAAGGCGCAAAAAACTGCGGTCTTCGACAACAAGAGAAGATTTCTCCCAGGCAAATAAACCTCCTGGTCGTCAGACCGATAATCGGGAATTTCTTTCCCGGTGGTACTCCAGTGGCCGTCATAAATATCCTGTATCGGCAAGGCAATTTGTTTTAAAGGCAAGATGGCTCCGGAGTCAAGCCGATCGAAGAATCTCTCGATCCAATGAATTTCAACAGGTTCCCATAAGAGTCCCCCCGGACGTAAACAGGGTAAACTTCAGAGTAAAGCTCTGCCATTCGGGCGACGAGAACACAGCTGTCAAGCCCTCCACTCACCAAAACGCATATTGTGTTAGGACGACGGGAATCTGTCTTCAATAATGACCCGAGTCTTTACCTATTTTATCCGGGCGAACGACCATTCATCAGGACAATAGTTAGGCCATTCGACTTTGTACCTGGAATTGCATCCCCAATCTGCCTTCTTGGGCCAGACCCGGAAAAATTCTACCGTCGATGCATTACAAGGGTAAAGGAAATTCCACCCGATCAGGACATCCCAGCCCGTTTCGAAGAGTTTCAAAAAAATTCTAGACAATCCGTGAGCTGCTGGCATAATGTCACTTCGTTCGCCTATTATTTGAGTTACCTGTTTTTTTCGCTCCCAAAATTGTTTCCTGCGAGCTTGATACGACCGTCTTGCGGTTTCTGAAACTGCCGTCTGATCGTGCGCTTCCGTGTGCTTGAGCGCCACGGGTTCTATTTGGCAAATCCACCATTTACCGCGCGGTTCAACGGAGAACCGCGAGCTTGAGCTTTGGAACACAACTGAAGCTTCAACTGGGATGCAATGAGGCATCCACAAAAAGGAACAAAGAAGGAACAAGTATGAGGCGGTTCTCATAAAGAGTTTCTGACTGACATAAATCCCGAATCGAGGTTTGACATATGATTTCTCCAAAGTATTCTCTTCTTTCCCGTTTTTTGTTTTTGATCCTTTGTCTGCTCATTTTAGTCCCTTCTTTTGCACTGGCCCTTCAGTCGACGGAAACGACCGCACCAGCGGTCGCGGCAACAGCCCCCGCTCCTAAAATTGATACCGGAGACACAGCTTGGATGCTCACTTCAAGCGCATTGGTTCTGCTGATGACTCCGGGACTGGCTTTGTTCTACGGAGGAATGGTCCGCCGTAAAAATGTGTTGGGGACGATGTTACAAAGCTTCATCCTTGTGGCTGTCATCAGTGTGTTGTGGGCATTCTACGGTTATAGTCTGTCTTTCCATGAGGGTTCATTTTGGGGAGGATTCCAATGGAGCTTTTTAAATGGCGTTGGAGCGGACCCGGATCCCTATGGCTATGCCGGAACAATTCCGCATCAGGTCTATATGGTATTTCAACTGATGTTTGCGATCATCACCCCGGCCCTCATCACGGGCGCGTTTGCAGAGCGCATGAAGTTTAGCGCGATGCTCTTGTTTATGATTCTTTGGGCCACCTTTGTTTATGATCCCCTAGCACACTGGGTTTGGGGGAAGGGAGGGTGGCTGCGCTACGGGGACCCTGGAGCTATTTTTGGAGCACTCGACTTTGCCGGTGGGACCGTGGTCCATATCAGCTCAGGAGTGTCTGCCTTGATTGTGGCGTTGGTCATCGGCCGACGTTTGGGATTTGGGAGCGAACCATTTATTCCACACAATCTTACGATGACCTTGACGGGGACCGGTCTCCTCTGGTTCGGTTGGTTTGGCTTTAATGCAGGGAGCGCGGTGGCCGCGAATGGTTTAGCCGCCAGCGCCTTCATCGCTACTCACTTTGCGGCTGCTTCCGCCACACTGGCATGGACCTTGGCTGAGTGGGTTTTCAAAGGGAAGCCGAGCGCCTTGGGAGCTGTTTCGGGAGCCGTTGCCGGACTCGTGGGGATTACCCCCGCCTCTGGATACGTGACCCCCATGGCCGCATTGTTCATTGGAGCAGCAACGGGCTTTGTTTGCTTCCTGGCAACCTCGTATATGAAGAATCGACTTGGATACGATGACTCCCTCGACGCCTTTGGAGTGCATGGTGTTGGAGGAACAGTCGGCGCGCTTCTGACCGGCCTTTTTGCCTCCACCGCGATCAACTCGGCCGCAGCGAACGGGCTATTCTACGGAAACCCCAAGCAACTGCTCAATCAAATCGTGGCGGTACTCGTCACTTGGATCTACTGCATCGTGATGTCCTTAGTCATCATCAAAGTCGTTGATCTGCTGGTTGGATTGCGCGTCACGGCCGATGACGAGATTGAGGGTCTGGACAGTTCGCAACACGGCGAGAGCGGCTACAATCTCGAGGAAGCTTAGCTCACTTGGCGGCTTTGGGCATGGATGAAATAAATGGCCGCAAATGAACGCGGATAAACGCAAATAGGTCTCCCAGGTCAAGCCCTGCAGTTGCTCGCATGGATTTTGAAAGTCCAACGCACAAAAAATCGAATATGCTTCGATGTAGCTTTGGGCATCGTGAGTTCCAAGAGCTTCAATATTCGCGTTTATTTGCGTTCATTTGCGGCCATTCACACCTGCAGTCGTTCCTTAAATGTGCTTGGCGAAGACGAGCCCTTCCATTAGCTTGGGATGGAAGTGGGTCGATTTTTGGGGAAGGACATCACCCGCTTCAACTACGGCTCTCACCATTTCGACCGGCGTTGGGTTTAAGAGAAAAGCGCACTGGTAACCCTTCTGATCGACCATCCTGACAGCTTCTTCGTGCTGGCTTGAATACTCTAGGTGGCTCTGATCAGTAAGCTGCTGATCCGTTATTCCGAGCAATTCCCCTAAGATCATCACCTGAAGAATCGAGACATCCAGCTTCCTCCAAGTTTCACTCTTGTCTGCGGGCCATTGTACACGTTCGAGCCCGCCCGCCTTGAGTTTAAGCAATAGAAAGCGCCGCAAGGAAGGAAGGTAGACCACAAATGCGTTCGCTCCAGCGTGAAGCTGTTTGCGGGAGAGAGTCATGAGGAAATCTAGAGTGGAAATCTGATTGTCGGGACCGAAGGGATATTCTTCGACAACGAAGGAATTTTTGAGGCGCTCGATCAGAGTCGTGGCGCTGAAATTTTTAATGCTATGAACCAAACGATGAATGGGGAAAATGGTGATGCCAGCGGATTCGAGTCGCACAAAACTCATGATCTTGTATTGGTACTTTTCCCAGCATGGATCTTGGGACATTCTCTGTTTGATCTCCTCCTTAAACATCTGAGCCACTTCGTAACGGTGATGACCGTCGGCAATAATGACGGTTTTGTTCGACATAATCTCCCGGATCTTGTCGGTTAGAGTAGAATCCGTTATCCGCCAGAGCTGATTGACCTCCTCGTTGAGATCTAGAGCACTCATGAGAGGTGCGCTGGACGCAGCCTGATCTAACAGATTCTCAACCTCGCCGGCAGGATCGCTGTATAACATGAAGACCAGTCCCGTATCGGCGAGGGTTGCCCGAAGCAGGTTTAAGCGATCTTGCTTGGGCTTTGCCAAAGTTCTTTCATGAGGCAACACAATCCGTTCTGAATAGTCCGTGACCTCTCCCAATGCAACGAAGCCCTTGCGACACCGCTCCTCCCCTTCAACCAGATAGTTCTGGAAATAGGGGTAAAAACCGGGGACTGGATCTTGTAAGAAGATTCCATCTCTAATCCATTGATTCAAGAGATCCTGTGAACGAATGTAGCGATTATCTTGCTCGGAATCGGCAGAGGTTTCCTTATTCATGATGATCCGCGCAATGTTGTAGCGATGGCGAGTATAGAGACGATCGTCCAACCCTTCTTTGTACTGATCATAGGGAGGGGAGATTACGTCATCGAGTGATTGGATCTTGGAGGAATTATAGCGGTAACCGCAAAACGGAATAATTTTCATTTAATCACTCTGGAGTTGGATGAAGAAGGCAAAGATCAGTGTTACTTCAGTTGAGTTAATCGTGGCTTTAATGATTTAAAAATGTTCCCAATCAGTGTGACACATCTTCGATGAGTCCCCCGTGCAGTACAAGTACCACTGCTGAGTCTAGCGAGAGTAACGAATCTAAGAGTCGATGTCAACGAAGGCAAAATAGTACAGAAAGGGGCCAGTTTCCGGTTAAGCTGTCATACGGTTATATGAGGCAGGAGACGTTAAATTTGTGGTCTAACTCTCAGCCGACGTGTGAACTCACCCCTATTTTACGGTGGTCGACCGAAGCCTTGAGGTTGGCAGATTGAAACATGTATACTCGTTCAATAATTTGCCACCCTTCGTTCAGTTTTGGAGGAATTATCGCCATGCCACCAAAAGCAGTTTATTCGCATGGGTTGGAGCCTTCTTGTTTATTGCTCTACTGCCTGGTAACGTTTGTGCCCAGGCAGAACAGATTGTTCAATTCGGCGGCACGATGCGAATCTCAAACCCGCCCAACGCAGCTTGGTCGACGACTTGTAACGACAATACAACGAACTCACCAAGAAGAATCTTAAACCGGCAGAAGAATACGACGATTTCTGACTTGCCATCTGACCCGGATGCCAATCGGGTCCAAACTGATGCAGGCACTAAATGGATATGGTGATGAAATAAATGCAATATCTGCTTCCAGGCGCTGTGTTCCTTTTAATGGTTTCTATCGGCATGAGCCTCAAGCTCACGGAAGTGGTTGCGCATTGGCGGCGGCTGAGATGGCTTACTTGGTTGTGTCTGCTGATCGCGACCTTTATCATTCCTCCCGCGCTCGCGCTATTGTTCGCGACCCTATTCCGCCTGACGCCGGGAGAGACGGCAGGACTGTTTATGGTGGGGGTAGCGCCGGGGGCTCCGCTACTGACACGCAATTTGGCCCGCAGAGGATTCGATATGCACATGGCGGCCAGTTACCAGGTATGGGCTGCACTGATGGTTCCGGTAATGATTCCGATAGTGGTGGCAGCAGCGGGAAAGCTATATGGCCGGGACATCTGGATTCCGCCCGTGGTACTCCTCAAGCAGATCGCACTGAAACAGTTTTTGCCGTTATCGGCAGGGATGGGAATCGCTGCGGTTGCCCCGAATTTTTCACAGCGATTTCAGGCGGTCCTGAATCTACTGGGGAACATCGCCCTTACGGCGATGATTGCACTGGTTTTGTTCAAAATGGGCCCGGCACTGAAAGCCGTGACACCACTGGTCCCGGTAGCTGCGTTGTTGTTAGCCGTTGGATCGATTGCAGCGATTTTGCCGTTCAGGTTCAGTGATGCGCTCGTCAAAGAAACGTTCGCCATCTGCAATGCGAACAGGCATGTGGGGCTGGCGCTCCTGCTCACCGGTCAATATGTTCGCGCGCGAAACGGGCTGCCGACCGTGGCTTGTTATGCCCTCTTGGCTCCCTTGGTCATGTTTGCATATGTGAAGTGCTATCCGTCGCGAAGAGGGACTGCTGTGCCGGGAAGTAATAACTGAAGGATCCTTTCCAGTGGAGGCAGCTTCGGTGTCCAGATCGCCTGCGCAAAGGTCAATATTTTTTGGAGCAAGTTGATTGACCACTGAATTTCATCCCACATTGTTTAGATCAATCAATAATGACCACTCTTCAGCCAGCACAGAAGCGGGTTTTCCAGTCTTGAGAATACCCTTGAGATGACGCCCATGATGGAAACCAGCAGATCCAAGCTATCTCTCTTTTCAGCCGCACGCAAAGCGAGTTCGCTTAGGGGCGAGCGGAAGAAAGTTCAGAGGACTTTCACTCTCATCATTTGTACGGCGACATCCAGCGCATGAGCATAGATACTATCCCGATCATGAATCATTAAGCGCTAGTCTTGACGGACGTCAATAGCCCCGCATAACCGCTGCAAGGTTTCTTTTATCGAAGTAGTAGAGGGTAAAAAGGGGCAGGGGAAGGTATTGGTTACCATGGGAGCAGAGTCCCATTTGGGGGCTTTGAATTCAAGAGCTTATCGAACGGAGGTGATTTTTGCGTAAGACAGGTGGCAATCCAGACCGACAAGGATAAGGATAGTGAGCCCAATGGAGGTAGTGCGATGACAACCAAGGCCCCACAACTGTCTAAGACCCTATTGGCGGTCATTCTCGTCTTGGGATCTGCCTTCGTGGATGGCTTTCAGTCCCAAACGAAGTTCTTGGATAGCAAGCAGGACAATGTAGAATCGGGTTCTGAGAGCCTGGTTGTAAACGTCGACCTGGTTAATGTTTTGTTCACAGTCACCAATCAAAAAAGCAAACTGGTGACTGATCTGGATATGCAGAGTCTGAAGATCTTTGAAGACAACAAACCGCAAACGATTACCAACTTCACCCGGGAAACCGAGCTTCCGTTGACGATTGCCATTCTCATCGATACCAGCACCAGCATTCGAGATCGGTTCAAATTCGAACAGGAAGCTGCCATTAGTTTTCTCTACAGGACCCTTCGTCCCAAAAAAGACAAAGCGCTCCTGATTACCTTCGACTCTGCTATTGAGCTGGTTCAAGACTACACGGACGATCCTGAACTACTCGCTAAGGCTATCCGTCAAGTGCAGTCAGGTGGAGGAACGAAAATGTTTGATGCCATTTACCTGACTTGCCTAGAGAAACTCAAGGCGGAAACCGGCAGAAAGGTTTTGATTTTGATTAGCGACGGCGATGACAACCTTAGTCTGGAGACGCTCAAAGGGACGTTGGAGATGGCTCAAAAATCGGATGTGTCCATCTTCGCAGTCAGCACGAACTCCAGCGGATTTTACGGCACCGCCGCTCCCAAAGTAGATAAGGTTCTTAAACAACTTGCTGAAGACACAGGCGGCCGAGCTTTTTTCCCCTTCAAGGCTGAAGACCTTTCTGCAAGCTTTCAAGGCATTAGCGCCGAGCTGCGAAGTCAATACTCGCTGGCTTATCGTTCGTCGAATCCGGCTCGCGACGGCTCTTTCCGCTCCATCAAAATCGAAACGAATCGAAAGAATCTCAAAGTCAAATCCCGCAAAGGCTACTACGCCGCTCGGGGGTGAAGCTCAACCATCCTCCATCGTTTGGAAGCTCCGCTCACTTACCCTCTACCGTGAAATCATCAAAGTGAATGATTGAATCCGCTTTGGTCCAGAGGCCGACTTTGCCGGCTTCAGTAAAGGTGTTGTCTTCGACCTCGTAAAGCTTCTGATCATTAAACGAAACGGTGAAGAGATTCCCAATTACTCTTACACTGAGCTTGTTCCAGGTATTTCCGGGAACCTTTGTCTTCATGCCATAGGTTTTCGCCGGTGTCCCTTTCGGGCGCCAGCGAGATGCGCTTGCCGTTTTCCACCTTGTAGAGGACCACATTGTCTTCCAGTGCATTAGCCCGGACAATATAGTAGTTGTTGGCATCCCGATACCGCCACACCAAACCGGCCCCCTGGTCTTCCTTCCCTGAAATCGTCTTGAAACGGACAGACATATCGGGGTCTTGGTAGTTCGTGTTGTCGGCGATGGCCAAAGGAAACCGGTAGCTCATAGTGTCTGCTGACAGCTGCGCGATAACATTGGGTTTCGAAGGGGCAGTGGAATCCGCGATGACTTGCCAGTCTCCCTTGGCACCCTGGCCGGTGAGTTCGGAAAGCCATCCTGCGGGCAATGCCTGAGTTTTGTCCTTGTCGAAGTTCCACGTTTTAGATTCAGCCAGAGCGTTTTGGCCAACCATGAAGAGGTAAGCCAGAAGGATCAAAAGAGGGACTTCCGATTTTGTTTCGTTATGCTTCATGTGATTTCCTTTCGCCAATAGACGAGCAAAGACTCCAATTGAGGCTTTCGACCGCAGGGTCAGGGTGTCTCTTCACGAGCCAATGGATACCCGGGTCTTTGCGTGTTTGTAGCCTAGCCCTAGCCCGGATCGATTCTTCAACCTCCCAGCCTCAACCAGGCCAGAAGAGGAAATATCGAACGCCGGAAGGGTGACGCGGAAGATAGCGCCCAATGTCTGGTTGGCTACATGGCTTCAATTCGACCGCCGTGGGCCTTCGCAAATCGATTTACAGATGGAAAGGCCCTAAACCGCAGCCGCCGAGTTCACGCGAGCGGGCTTTGTCAAATCGATAAAAACGGTCAAAAAGGTAGCGAAGGGCTTCCGGCGGAATACCGGGACCGTTATCGGAGACTTCAAGAACAATACTCTTCGGCTTCTTTGAAGAGCCGTACACTAACCTCGGATCCGGAGGGACAATACTTAATGGCATTGTCGATGAGGTTCAAAAGAACCTGCTTGATGCGATAGCGGTCGCCGGAGAAGACAACCTGAGGTTCCAGATTTGCTTCGAGGCGAGTCTCTTTGTCCTCAGCCAATAACTTCATCTGGTCGATGGTCGTGGCAACCAAATCATTCAGGTCAAACCGTTCACGCTCCAGCTCAATTTCGCCGGAATCCAGTTGGGTCAGTTCCATCAATTGCATCACAATCTTGGAAAGCCGCTCGGTTTCTTCCAAGGTCTGGCTCAATGTCTCCTTGCATTCGTCTGAGGAAAGATAGACCACAAGGGTTCCCTTGTGACGCAACAGCAACTCCAGATTGCCTCGGATTACGGTCAAGGGGGTGCGCAACTCGTGAGAGGCATCAGCAGTGAAACGGACCATCTGCTTGAAAGAGAACTCCAACCGTTCAAACATCTCATTAAGAGTCCGGGCGAGATCTTGAATCTCATCGCCGGTTTGTTTTTCGATGAGCCGTTCTTTCAAATTCAAAGAATTGATGCGTCGTGCTGTGACTACAACATCTCGGATGGGTTTCAACAAATGACGAGTTAGAAGGGACCCGCCAATCACCGAGCTTGCAAGTGCAAAAGGCAGCAGTAATACTCCAACCTTCCAGAGACCGCCTAGACTATTCTCTAGAGGTAGCAGCGAAGCAGCCATCTGAATCTGATAAGACTCCCCATTATTCAGCATGTAAGGCCGTATGAAGACCAGCCGATGTTCACCTCTCTCGACTCGCATTTGGGATTCTCGAAGACTGCTCAGAAATTCCAGATGAGGAGGGTTAAAACTTTTGTCGTGCGGCTTCCCTGATTCATAGAGGATCGTTCCGTCAGAAACGAGAATGCGTATGAAGAGATTGTTGGTTTCGGGGGCATAGTGTTCCTCGATCTCGTCCCGGACATATTGAACTCCTGAAACGTGCTATGCCTGCCAAGAGAGATTCAGCGATTTGGTGGGTCTGATTCGCGCACTCGCTTTCCAGAGTGCGCCGATGAGATGGCGGCGAAGGCCCCAGTAACTGGCCAGGAAGAAAACCGCGAGGGTTAAGGCCATCAAGGAGCCGTGGTAGAGGGTCAAGCGGAAGTGAATTGAACGTAGGATTCACGGTGCTTCCTCGCTCAGGACATAGCCGACGCCTCGCACGGTATGTATGAGCTTGGGTTCAAATCCCTGATCGATTTTGTTCCGCAGATAACGAATGTAGACATCGACGACATTGGTGAAACTGTCAAAGCTTTGATCCCAAACTTGATCAACGATCATAGAACGTGAGAGGACTTGGCCGGCATTCCGGATGAGGATATTCCAAGAGAGAATATTCCTTGAGAGTCAGTTCAATCTTTTTGTTGCTGCGAGTGACCAGTCGCTTGCTGAAGTTAACCCGCAAGTCAGCTACTTGCAGGGTGTCAATAGGCTCGGTCTTCCCGCGCCGAAGCAGCGCCTTGACCCGCGCTTGCAGCTCTGCAAAAGCAAAAGGCTTTGTGAGATAATCATCACAGCCTTTTTCGAACAACACCACCTTGTCGCGGACCGCTCCCCGCGCCGTCAAGACCAGCACAGGGATGATTCGGTTGCTCTTTCGAATGCCATCCAGCACTTCCTGGCCGCTCAGGGCGGGTAACATCAGATCCAAGATGATGAGGTCGTAATCTTTCGACAAAGCTAAGTCGAGCCCAGACTTGCCTTCCTGAGCGACATCGATTACAAACTTGTCTGCCGCCAGGCCGCGCCGAATGAAGCTAGCAACTCGCTGGTCGTCTTCAATAACCAGGATGCGCATGACTTCACTCTATCCTCTGAATTATGAGAATTCAATGAGAATAGGATTAGAAGTTTCTCATAAATGATTCCGACTGCATGAGTTGTTGTAAATTGACATTAAGCTCCAATGGCAAGGGGCACTCTCTGTTGACGAGACAATGCTCACTGGACCGGACTGCAAATAACCTTGCAGCGATTATGAGAGCTTTTTAATTATTTTCTGATCATTTTCTCATGATTGCATTGTAGAGTTAGAATGTCTACGTGTTGGGACAGAGAGTCCTTTGACATTGGAATTGGCATTGTAAGAAGCAAAGTCAAACTACCTCAAGTTGATTACTGAGTGGATTTTTCTTAGATCAAAGACGACGGAGTACTATGTCCTTCCATTTTTGCTTTCGTCGAAGCATAACGCGATTCCTGTGCGTCGCACTTGCCCTCTCGCCATTAGGGGTGATAGGACAAAACAACCCCGTCTCTACAGAAAAGAATGAAACTCTTTCACTGACGCTAGACCAAGCGGTTGAGTTTGCGCTCAGCCATTATCCGGCGATTCGGGCGGCTGTTGCTCAGGCTTCTGCCGCAAATTCGGGAGTGGGTTTGGCGCACACGGCTTATCTTCCCCGCACGGACCTGGTCTGGCAAGCAAACCGGGCGACGCGAAACAATGTTTTCGGTCTCTACTTCCCACAGGCGGTTCCATTGCCCATCTCTGGACCCGTTTTGGGGACCAACAATGGGACCAACGTATGGGGAACGGCCACAGGTTTCCTTTTCGGGTGGGAGCCGTTTGACTTTGGATTAAGGAAGGCCAGAGTAAACACAGCCAGAGCCCAAGAAAGCCAAGCGAAAGCCATCCTAGATGTCACACGACTGGATGTGACTGTTGCGGCGGCCGATGCTTTCCTCACCTTGCTGGCATCGCAGCAAGCCGTTCGAGTTTCTCAAGCGAGCGTGGCACGGGCAAGGGTGCTGGCCAATACTATAGACGTGCTGGTGAAGAATGAATTACGCCCTGGAGCTGATGCTTCTCGCGCGCGAGCCGAGCTGGCGACAGCCGAAACTCAACTCATTCGGGCCCAAGAGAACGAAGAGGTCAACCGTTCAACATTGGCGCAACTTCTCGGGATTGCAGGAACTAAAGTCGACATACTGGAAGGCCCGCTTCTTCAACTCCCGCCATCCAGTGCGCTGCCTCCGCCTGTTGTCTTCAGTACTCATCCCTTCGCTGTGGCCCAGTCTTCGGTAATTGACGTGGTGAAGGGACGCCAAAAGGAATTGGCCCGGTCTTATTTCCCTCGTTTTGACTTTCAGGCTGCAACTTTTGCGAGAGGCTCCGGTGCTGAAACGAACGGCGAGGTTCTAGGGGGGCTCAACGGTCTTTCGCCCAATATTTTCAACTGGGCGGTTGGATTCACGGCGAAGTTCCAGCTATTTGACCTGGCATCCATACGCAGTCGGAAAGAGATAGAGAAGAGTAATGAGGTGGCAGAGACTGCGCGCTTAGATCAAGTGGTTCAAAACCTGACGGCTCAAAATGAAAAAGCTAAAGCGGAAGTGGAAGGAGCCCGGCGCGTCGCGGAAAACACGCCCATTCAGCTGGAGGCGGCTAGAGCTACAGAGGAACAAGTTCGGGCGCGCTACCAGGCAGGACTTGCCACAGTTGTCGACGTCGCCGATGCCGAAAGGTTGTTGGCACAAGCGGAGATCGAAGATTCTCTCGCGCGGCTGCGGGTGTGGCGTGCGCTACTCGCTTTGGCAGCTTCTCAAGGGGATCTTGCGCCTTTTCTGCAAGCAGTTCGCAAGTAGATCAAGGAGCTTGTATGTGGCTTGTATTGATGGCATTGAAGCGGCCGATCACGATTCTGGTCGCGGTCATGTCGATTGCTCTCTGCTCTCTCCTGGCAATTCGCCAGATGAAGGTGGACATCTTCCCGAAGCTGGGCGCCCCCGCAATTTACGTCGCTCAGCCTTTTGGCGGTATGGATCCTTCTCAGATGGAAGGCTACCTGACCTACTATTACGAGTACCACTTCCTTTACATCACCGGCATCGAGCATGTTGAGTCCAAGAATATTCAGGGCGTCGCTCTGATGAAACTGGTCTTCCACCCGGATACCGACATGAGCCAGGCCATGGCAGAAGTGGTCGGGTACGTGAATCGGGCGCGGGCGTTCATGCCGCCTGGCGCCGTGCCTCCCTTCATCATGCGATATGACGCCGGAAGCGTTCCCGTGGCTCAACTGGTATTCTCCAGCGAGACCCGCAGCCCGGGGGAGATGCAGGACATTGCTCTCAACCGCGTCAGGCCGATCTTCGCAACCTTGCCCGGTGTGTCTGCGCCTCCTCCCTTCGGGGGCAACCAGAGGAGTATCGTGGTGCGAGTGGACCCCGAACGAATGAGGGCGTACCGGCTCTCACCGGAAGAGGTGATCGCAAAGATCAACCGGGCGACGACGGTCCTCCCGTCAGGAAGCATACGAACCGGCGACCTCCTTCGGTTTGCATCGACCAATGCTGCTCTTGGCGGAAACATCGCCGAGCTCCTGGATACGCCGCTGCGCTGGGGCCCCGGTCCAACGGTCTATCTGCGTGATATAGGGACCATTGCCGACAGCACCGATGTCGTCGTGGGTTATGCCCATGTGGATGGCCGGCGCACCGTCTATATTCCAGTGACCAAACGCGCAGATGCTTCCACCCTGAGCGTCATTCAAAATGTGCGACAGGCCCTTCCGAGGATGCGCAATGTGGCGCCCGAAGATGTGAAGATCGACTTGGTGTTCGACCAATCGGGCTACGTGGTCAGTGCCCTCGAGGGTTGATCAACGAAGGTCTGTTGGGCGCCTGCCTGACCGGATTGATGATCTTGCTCTTCCTTCGAGATTTCGAAGCGCACTGATTGTTGTCATCACCATTCCCTTTGCATTGCTTGCAGCAGTCGTTTGTCTCTGGGCAACCGGTCAGACAGTCAACATCATGACGTTGGGCGGCCTTGCCCTTGCAGTGGGCGTTCTTGTAGACGAGGCTACCGTGTCAATTGAGAGTATTCACACCCACATGAGCCTCCGGCCTGTCCGTGCTCGGGCTGTTGTCGAAGCCTCAAGAAAGACTGCCATCCCACGCTTGCTGGCCATGCTCTGTGTGCTTTCGGTGTTCCTGCCATCGTTCTTCATGACCGGCGTTGGCCGCCAGTTATTCGTTCCGCTATCTCTGGCCGTCGGTTTCGCGATGGTGTCTTCCTACCTGCTGTCGAGCACGCTCGTCCCGGTCCTATCCACGTGGTTGATTCGGGTTAAGCATGAAAATAGCCAAAGGTTTTTCGACAAATTGCGGTCCGTCTATCGAGACTACTTGAGTTTCCTTCTTCGCTTTCGCTGGCCCCTGGCGGGAGGCTACCTTGTAGTAACTGGAGTGCTGATCGCTCTGCTGTTTCCGAAAATGGGCACAGAGATTTTCCCTGCGGTAGAAGCCCGGCAGCTCCAGCTTCGTCTTCGGGCTCCTACGGGCACGCGAATCGAGAGAACAGAAGTCATTGCCCTCAATGCGATCGATGTCATCAAACAGACTGTCGGGCCTGACAATGTCCAGATTACAACCGGGTTCATTGGCGTGCAACCGCCCAGCTATCCGATCAATACGATCTTCCTGTTTACCAGCGGGCAGCAGGAAGCCGTCCTCGGCGTAGCTCTGAAGCCTTCAGCTCCTCCCGTCACTGACGCCCTAAAGGAGACGTTGCGCCAGAATTTGAAAGAAGCATTACCAAATGTTTCAGTCTCATTTGAAGCCGCAGACATCATCAGCCAAGTGATGAGCTTCGGTTCGCCGACGCCGATTGAGGTGGCTGTGCAAGGACCAAGTTTGCCAGCCAACCGGAGCTTTGCCGAAAAGCTGCGGGTTGAATTGGAGAAGGTCTCTTCGCTGCGGGATCTGCAATACGCCCAACCGCTGGATTACCCCACAATGCAAGTGACCATCGACCGCGATAGGGCGGGGCAGTTCGGCCTCGCTGTGGGAGACGTGGCCAAGTCGCTGGTGGCCGCAACTTCTTCGAGCCGTTTCACAGATCCAAACTTCTGGAGGGACCCAAAGAGTGGAAATGCCTTCCAGATTCAGGTCGAGATTCCGCAGCACAAAATGGCTTCGATCGAAGACGTTGAAAATCTCCCTGTGATGAATCATGCCACCGCCGGCAATGATGCCTCGCGGCCTCTGTTGGCGGATGTGGCCAAAGTGGACTACGGGACGGCTCCGGGGGAGGTGGATCGTTACAACATGCAGCGCGTGGTGAGCTTCACCGCAAACATCCACGGAAAGCCCTTAGGACAAGTTGTCGGAGAAGTCAGACAAGCCATCGCACGGGCAGGGGAGCCGCCACGCGGCATAACCGTCTTCACCCGCGGACAAGTTCCAGCTTTTGAGGAAACGTTTGCAGGACTTCGAACTGGCCTTCTGCTCTCCGTCGCGGTAATTTTTATTTTGCTGGCCGCCAACTTTCAGTCCTTCAGACTCGCCTTCGCCGTCGTTTCGACTGTGCCGGCAGTGATCTGCGGTGTCCTCTTAATCCTGCTCCTCACTGGCACAACGATGAACGTGCAATCATTCATGGGGGCGATTATGGCGATTGGGATTTCAGTCGCTAACGCAATTTTGCTGGTGACCTTCGCGGAGAATGCCCGCCGGAGCGGGGAGAGTATTCGCGGGGCAGCCATCGAGGGCAGCAGCGGGCGGCTTCGTGCCGTCCTGATGACGGCCATGGCCATGATCGCTGGAATGATACCCATAGCCCTAGGTTCCGGAGAGCGAGCCCAGGCCGCTCCTCTCGGCAGAGCCGTGATTGGGGGACTGGTGTTAGCAACGATCGCAACCTTGACATTCCTGCCTGCCGTGTACGCAATTCTGCAGGCGAGAGCTAAACCTGAGTCCCCATCCTTGAATCCCAATGACCCAGAAAGCAAATATTATGAGCCTGCGTAAACTATGCATTTTTTTCCTGCTATCGACGCCACTGCTTGCCCAAACCCCGGTTGAATGCGTTCGGGTGGTCTCGAAGTCGTTAGAGCGTCAAGTTCGACTTCCTGGCGAGCTTCTTCCGTACCTGAGCGTCCCGATCCACGCCAAAGTGGCTGGATTTGTTGAGAGAGTGGATGTTGACAGAGGCAGTGTCGTCAAGAAAGGCCAGGTTCTCGCAACTCTAGTTGCGCCGGAGATGGAGACCCAGATCGCAGAGGCTCAATTCAAGGCTCAGGCGATTGAATTACAACGTGCCGAGGCTGTCGCAAAGTTTTCCTCGGCAAGCAGTACTTACGAACGTCTGAAGGCGGCATCCGCGACTCCCGGAGTCGTAGCTGGAAATGACCTGGTCGTAGCGGAAAAGAATGTGGAAGCGGCACAGGCTTTGGTCAACGCCTTTGATGACTCTATTAAGGGCGCTCAGTCGTCGGTCCAATCACTCAAAGCCTTGGAGAAATATCTCACGATTACTGCACCCTTCGATGGAATCATCACCGAGCGTACGATTCACCCAGGAACCTTGGTAGGACCTAACTCAGGCATGGGGACTTCGCCTCTGCTGATGCTGGAACAGCTCAATCGACTTCGTCTTGTGGTGGCTGTACCCGAATCCCAAGTTGGCGGCATCGTTATGAACGCTCGTGTGCCCTTTACATTACCAGCGTTTCAGGGGGAAACTTTCCATGGCATGGTAAGCCGGATTGCTCACGTTCTGGACCAGAAGACGCGCACGATGTCAGTTGAGCTTGACGTCACTAACCCAGGTCTCAGGCTGGCCTCGGGGATGTATCCGGAAGTTCTTTGGCCCGTGCGACAAAACCGTCCAGCTTTGCTCGTCCCGCCAACAAGCATTGTGACTACCACTGAACGCACATTCGTCATCCGGATAAAAAGCGATGTTGCTGAATGGGTGGCAGTGTCTCGCGGCGTATCGGCGGGAGACCTCGTTGAGGTTTACGGACCTTTGCATGACGGTGACCTTATTGCTCGGCGTGGGAGCGATGAACTGCGAGAGGGGACGCGAGTTAAAGTAAGCCTGCCGGCACACTGAGAAGCTCTTTCCGCTCCATCAAAATCGAAACGAATCGAAAGAATCTCAAAGTCAAATCCCGCAAAGGCTATTATGCCGCTCGAGGGTGAAGATCGGCAATCCTCTCGTGGGAAGGTTGTGGCTAGGACGACCCCGTGTTTGTCACAAACCCGGCTAGTTGTTGCGTCCGGAATCCTTCTTCAATTTCTCTAGCAATTCGGGCGCGATCCACCTCTTGGACTTTTGCGCCTTGTGGACAACTTCCCAGCCCTTGTCGTACTGTCGGCTCTCGTCGTCGTAAAGCGTCACTAAAGGATTAAACGGATCGCACGAGCAGCCGTCGGCGGTGACGCCGATCTCGATCGCCTTCTCGTAATCCGCGATGGCGGCATCGTACTTCTTCTCTTTGTGATTAGAGGACCCGCGGAGGCAATAGGCATCCGCCAGCCTCGCCCTGCCCAACGGATTGAGCGCCATCTCTTGCGTGAAATCGCCGATGGCCATGTCCAGTTCGCCGGTCGACATATGAACCAGGCCAAGCCGGTCCAATGCCAAGTAGTGCCGGCCGTCTCTCTCGACAGCTTTCTTGAAATCGGCGGCTGCCAGCTCGAACCAGGGCGTGGCATCCTTGGGGTCCTCCAGTGCGGCCCGGTCGTAATAGGTCTGCCCGCGGCTGAAATACGCCTCCGCGCTGCCGGAGGCGAGCAATATGGCTTGATCATGGTCCTTGACGGCAAGTCCAAACAAGCGGCCATATTCATCGGCGGGGATCAGCTTGAAGGCCCTGCAATAGCGGGCTTTCTCGGAATAGGCGCTGCCCCGTTGCGAGTATCCCGCCGCACGCTGGGCGTCGTCGCGAGCCGTCTCGATGGCCCGTGTGAAATTCCTGATGTCGCGGTCATAGGCGCTCAAATACAAAGTCTGGGAAATCCGGGTGCAACCTCCGAGCAAAAGGACGACGGACGCACACAACGGCCAGGCTATTCTCAAGGATACTCTCATTCTTCCTTTGCTCGACATGCGGAACCTCGTAAGAAAAAGAAGGTTGCCTTTGTCCGAACCCTGCTGCACAACCTGGAGTTTCGCTGGCTTCAAAACCTCTCCAGACTGTTAGAAATCAAAGGGGACAAGGGTATTCGGCTAGACCCCCCGGAGCTACTTATCGGTCAAAGCAGCCCTTTCGTTTTCTTGAAATGACTCAGCATCGCTCTAATCACGAGAACACCTTGCTAAGGTCGGAACAACAAAGAAAGCCAGGCCCAATTGGAGTGGATGAAGTTTTGGCGAAGGATAACTACTTGCTTTTGCTCGTCGTGTTCTTGAGCACGAGCACGAGTATGCGTCCGTCGGAATGGAACTCTCCGCCCGTCGCGGTCTTGGCCGTGGTCAACGGGTTGGCTGGCGTAACGTGGTCCCGCTGGACGACGAGGCCCGTTCCCGAAAGCGTGCCATTCACGTACTCGCGTTCGCCGTCAATTGCCGGATCGATCTTGTGCGTCACGCCATTGTTGCGCTGGTCCCGCTCGAATCCGATATCGTGCGTCGCTGCAACGCACCACAGCGGCCGCCCGTCGACCTCGTAAGGCGATTTCCAGACGCGCAGGTGATTCCGTGCCATTGCCACTTTCACCGGTTCGGCGTGGGCAAATCCATAGTCCTGCGGGCGGTTGAAAAGAAAAAGCGTGCTCATCGGCATCGTTAGATAGGCCTTCTTCTGGATCGAGTCTAAGACGGCTTGGAGCACCGTACTCTCGACCGTCTTATCCACCTGGACCCATTCCGCTGCAGTGAATACCTGGACCATCTGGTCCTCCGTTCCTACGATCAAGACGTTCACCATGTCGCCAGGTTTACCGTTGGGATCGGAGATGCGGCGCGGGATTTTGCTCAGCAAGTCGGGAGTGATGCCTGGCACGCGGGTTTCCACTGTGCCGCCGACGTTTGTGGCATCCGCTAAACCTTCATCTAAAATTTCAATCTTCACGTGGAAACTTCCGTCCGCGGTCGAAGCGTCGCTCATACTCTGATTAATCCCCAGGAACAGCCTACCAGCCACGGGCACATCGTATTCTTTGCTTGTGCCTACGAAAAACGCGCGCGCATACTCTTCAGAACCGACGCGACCGATTAAGGCCCCATGGCCGGCTTCCTTCACTGCGTATTGATGGATCAAGTCAGCCCATCCACGAGGGAGCCCATCCGGACCAAACGTTCCTAATGTTTTTGATTTTCCCGCATACGAATCGTCAGGGGGATACGTGATCTTCCCTGTAGCCGTGAAGCGCAGTTTTGCCCCTCCGCGCAGGTCGATGTTCGTGTCCACCCATTCCTTTGTCGCGGGGACGTCGATCTCGTGGGACTTATGGTCGTCCGTCTTGGCAGGTACTGTCTGTGCTTGCGCCGCAGGCTCGAGGCACAATGATACTCGCCGCACCTAAGAGAAGCGCAGCATACTTCACCGCCGTTTTTGTTTTCTCGATTTTCATAGATTGTCCCTACAATGAAATTTTGCCTTGGTTAACCCAACCTAAGGTATGCAGAAAGCTTTTCCTGTATGCTAAAAAAAAGCGAACGAATCAACATGGGTTAGTTTACACCTCA
This sequence comes from uncultured Acidimicrobiia bacterium, assembly GCA_963810905.1. Taxonomy (GTDB): domain Bacteria; phylum Acidobacteriota; class Terriglobia; order Versatilivoradales; family Versatilivoraceae; genus CAWBAT01. The sequence continues at coordinate 172,398 of CAWEPG010000008.1, forward strand.
ATATCCGGAATCAATAGCCTGTTCCCAATTTCAGGCGTATCGCCTGACTCCGACCGAGACAGGCTCAAAAACAGGAACTGGGTTCTGTCGATCATCATGCGATTCGTTTGTTCAGGTGACAGCGTGTGAACACCGTACGGCATTTCAGCACTCCCGTATCAAGCACGAAAGATTTGGGACGTGTTTACGGGGGTGAATATGGTTTAATGTTGAGGTACTAAAAGCATTTTAAGTCCATACCGACTCCCTGAGGTGCGAGACTGGTCCTTCGTTTTCAGGGTTCCTAGTAATTATCCAATCCAAAACCGGGCAAGCTCGTATATCACGGGAAAGCGCAGTTGGAATCCGAGGCCGATGCCCCTAAATCCTCCCTATTCCGCCGCCGGGGATAAAGAAGAACGACTTGATCCTGAGTACGGGTCTTCGCTTGACCTTTGGCGGGACGGTCCAGTAAACTGAGCATCAATTCTCAGTTGACCCAACATCGGAGAAATCAGTAGTTCGTGCTCCTAACCCTTTGGTGGATCGTTTTAGGACTGGTTGCAGCTTCGCTCAATGGTAGGGTCATGGAGAGCGATGAACTCGGTGCCTTCATGGATATTGTGATTGGCATCGCAGGTGCCCTCGTCGGCGGATTCACCTTGCATTTCCTGGGTTTCAAGGCTGAGGGTAGATGACGTATACGGTCCTGGTTGCTTCCGGGTCGGGCAGGATGTTTGGCCGGTAGACGGAATAGTTTTTCGGGCCATTCGAGGTCTAATGAAAGCAATCGCCTCAAGACGAGTCTGGCAGTCAGTCGTTCTGGCTTGTGCAGTTCTCATGCTGATCGCTTGCGAACGAAAGAGCATCAATCAGATCTTGGCAGACCCTCAGCGGTATGCCCATCGCGAAGTTGATGTGGTCGGCCAGGTCGTTCAGAGCTATTCCGTATTAGGCCGCGGAGCTTACCAAATTGAAGATGGTACCGGGAAATTGTGGGTTGTTTCTTACGAAGGTAAAGGGGTACCGCGCAAAGGCGCTCGAGTGAGCGTGAAAGGTAAGATCCAGGATGGCTTCGACCTCGGAACCCTAGTCAAGCTCCCGGAGGTCGTCAGTTCAGGCCTCGTCATGATTGAATCAACTCACAAGGCTACTATGTAACTAGATGGTTGCCGTAGGCAACCGTGTCCCTGGCGAATTGCTAATTCGTGGCATGACATAAGGCGATCCGAGGTTTTGTTATGAAGGCGCTTCCGTCATCAAATGTTGCTAGGCCGCAAGAGGTATTCCCCGGGTAGTCAAATTGACCGATGTGGCCGAGTCGAACAGCGCGAGTAGGACATTCTTCGTTGCTAGAAAAACCATCCAAACGAGAAGATCACTCTTAACGCTAGCCACTGCCTGTTTAACCCAGCCTGCATAACGGGGGGCCGAGCTTCACGCCCGAATTTCAGTGCCAGATGAGGCCGGACGAGATTGCAATAGCAGCGGAGCAACTCGTGGCGATCTTCAAGACATTCCTGCCACCAGGAATAACAGATCGTCCTTATTGAGACGAATCAAATCACTTTGAGTTTGGGGGAGACAGAAATGGACTGGAAAAATCTAGTGGTTTGCTGGGCCGGTAGGGTCGGACCCAAGGGTCGGGACCTGAGACAGGCAGGTGTTCTGCTCACCATATTGGTATTGACGCCGTTGGCCTGGGCCGATCGCACGGAGCTTAATCCTGGCTGGAACATGTTTTCAGCACAGCAGGACATCGAGGTGGGCCAGCAGGCATCCGTCGAGGCCGAGAAGCAAATCCTCATGATGAACGACTCCCAGGTGGACAATTATTTGAATAGCCTAGGTCAACGGCTTTCGGCGCACGCGCCCGGCTACAAATTCCCATACACTTTCAAGGCCGTCAACGACCGCGCAATTAACGCTTTCGCCTTGCCCGGGGGGCACATCTATATCAACCGCGGTGTGATTGAAACTGCCGACGACGAAGCGCAACTGGCCGGCGTGATGGCGCACGAAACTTCTCACGTGGCGTTGCGCCATGGCACGAACCAGGCCAGCAAGGCCTCGGCCGCACAGGTTCCATTGTCGCTCCTGGGAGGTCTGCTGGGTAGTAACTCCCTGTTGGCCGCACTGGCACAGCTCGGCGCGGGTTTCACGATGAATTCCATTCTGTTGAAGTATTCGCGCTCGGATGAAAGCCAAGCCGACATCATGGGCACGCAAATCCTTTACGATTCCGGCTACGACCCACGGGCCATGGCTCAGTTCTTTGAAAAACTCCAGGCGCAAAGCAATGGCAAGAATCCAATGGAGTTCTTTAGCGACCACCCTAACCCGGACCATCGCCTTGAGCGCGTGGACCAGGAAATTGACAATCTCGGCGGTTCGCCACGCGGTGCCAAGACGGATTCCCAACAGTTCCAGAACATCAAACGTTATGTTTTGTCACGTCCGGGGCCTCCCGCAAAAGGCGGTGCGCAGAGTGTGCCAGCGAACACTGGCAGTGGCACTCGCACAGGAGGCAGCACCACTGGATTGCGGATTCTTGCTGCGAGCTATGGCGCCAAAGACAGATTCGTCGATGTTCGCCAATTGCTCGAATCTCGGCTGCAGAACGATCAGCTAAACTTGCAGGTGACCAACGCGTCGATGGGCGGCGACCCCATCGTGGGTGAGGAAAAAGCGCTTCGAATCCGTTATGAATGGGCTGGCAGAACCCACGATGCGGTTGTCCAAGAAGGTCAGCAGGTTTCCATTCCCACCGCCCAAGAGCGGACGGAGGCCCCAGCTAGCAGCGGGACACCAGCCGAGTTACCGTCCAACCGTGTGAAGTCTTTTGAGAACTCCGTTTTGCGCATGGAGTATCCGGACAACTGGCAGACCTACGGGCAAGGCGACGCGGTGACTATCGCGCCACGCGGTGGCCTGGTGGACGTCGGCAACGGCAATCAGGCATTGGCTTACGGTGCCCTCATGAATATCTATGTGCCTCGTGTTGAGAATCCTAACCAGCAGCGATCGAGGCTTGAAGGCTACGGGCAGACTTCCGGTGTGTCCTTGCAAACAGCCACCGACCGGCTGATTCAAGAGCTTCGCCTCACCAACCAAAAGATACAAATCATTCGTAACCCTGAGGGTATCCAAGTCGATGGACAGCCCGCTCTGTCCACCTACTTCTCAAACGACTCGCCGCTGGGAGGTCGCGAGATGGATCGACTGGTTACCCTGCAGTGCCCGGATGGCCTCCTGTTCATTGTGTTCACCGCCCCGGAGCGCGATTTCCAGAGCTACGATAGAGCCTTCCAGCAGATGCTTAGCTCAGTTCGTAAGCAGTCAGGGAACACCTCTTCTTACAACAGATTAAGAGCTAGCCAATCCACCATACGTAGTCCCGGCAGGATGACCTGGAGGGGTCGAGTAGACGCCTATATCGAGCTGACCATTCAAGACAATCGAGTGAGATCAATCGAGAGGAGCGGGGCGCCGACTGTCAACGAACAGGTCAATTTTTCCAGTCCATTGCCGAGAGCGGATGTCACGGTGTCCGTGAATAAGCTCAAAGGCCGTGGTGATGTGTCTGTCATTGAGCAACCCAACCAATCTAACAGTTACACTGCCATTATCAAAATCGTTGACGACAAAGGCGGAACGGACGATTACGAGATCGAAGTGGACTGGAGATGAGAATCTTATTTCCAATCCTAGCAGTAGCCTTACGCTTCTCTGCGCGTGTTAGCCGGGCCCTTCTGCAATCTCCTGATGGCGACTGGTCCTCAACTGCTTAGATGGGACCTTGTCTTCGTAGATTAGCTGTCCAAATGCTGGAGTGAGTGGGTCGTCGCAGCGTCTAGTTATTCACCTCATGGTGCACACGGCCCTGTCCGCCGTTTGGCTAACTCCTCCCGCCCTCTCTACCCAGCGGCTCGGGCTTTATCAGCGAACACGGCTTGTCTGCCTGCTTCCAGCATCCGCTTGGGATCGAGGAAGCCGTAAAGTTCAATGAGCTTGGCAACGAGTCCAGTCCAGCCGGGCTGGTGACTGTCGCCCAATCCGGCACCAATGTCGCCGTGGAGGTATTCAAAGAAGTAGATGTTGCCGCGCCCAGAAGGAATCAGTCTGGAACTTTTCTGTGCCGCCATAGATGGGTCGCGGGCTATGTGCGTCGCGCAGGAAGATCCGGGTGAGCCGCATTTTTACCATCCTCCGCGCTCCCCGAGGGTAAACCTCGAAATCGACCACGGTTAGATTGATTCTTGCGTTTGTTGTGTTACCTTAATGAAATGAGAATCCACTTGTACTTTTTTCCCGAAAACTAGCTACCGGGGAAGGGCTTTCCCCCCCAACGATAAGGAGTTTCACCATGACGACACATTCCTCCGCGGCATCAACTCAAAAGCAAGAACTCTATGAACACATTGTAGACGCATTTAATACAATCTTCGGATCACATCCTGGCTACCGCGCCGCGCACGCAAAGGGGATCGTGTGCGAGGGCACGTTTACCCCGGCCACAGCTGCCGTTTCGCTGAGCCGCGCGCCGCACTTTCAACGGGATTCGGTGCCGGTCACTGTTCGATTTTCGGATTCTACAGGCATCCCCAACATCCCCGATGGTGATCCGAACGCAAGCCCACGCGGGCTTGGAATCAAGTTTCACCTACCCGGCGGGGCCCACACAGACATTGTGGCGCATTCGCACAATGGTTTCCCCGTCGGCACAGCTGAGGAATTTCTTGGATTCTTACAAGCAGTGGCCAGTAGCGGCCCAAACGCCCCGAAGCCGACCCCCATTGAGGCATTCCTGGGAACCCACCCGCGCGCACTGGCCTTTGCGACGACGCCGAAACCCGCCCCGGTCAGTTTCGTGACCCAATCGTATTTCGGAGTGCACGCGTTCCGGTTCATTAACCAGAAAGGCGCAAGCCAATTTGCCCGCTATCAAATCCATCCTGCGGGGAGTGAATTGCACCTTGGCGATGCCGAAGCGGCCCAACGTCCTGTGAATTTTCTATTCGACGAACTCCACGAACGTTTATCGCATGGGCCTGCTGAGCTAAGGCTAGTTGCCCAGCTTGCCGGAGCAAGTGACCCAATTGATGATGCGTCCATTACCTGGCCGGCAGACCGCCTTCAGGTGGAATTGGGCTCCATCAAGGTAACAAAGGTGGTTGGAAACAACGAAGACGTTCAGCGGAAACTCATATTTGACCCAATAGCGCTGGTTGATGGAATAGAGCTATCGAATGACCCTCTTCCAGCTGCACGGTCAGCCATTTACAGCATCTCGTACAAGCGACGGAATCCGTAGCTGATAGACTGTTCTTTTGCCGACCCCCGTCAATAATGGTGAGAATCAAACGCGCTAGTGCCAAGTTGCGCAAATCACGGTAATTGCAAGAGCCGGAGACGTTGACCCCGTGGGCACGACCGGGGCCAGCTACAACACAGACTTCCGCAACTCAGCACTAATGCCCCTTGGCTGCCGCTGCGGCCTCGAGGACTTCTCTGGTCTTAGCTTTCAGTTCAGAAATATCGGATGATTTCACCACGTAAGCCTTGGCGGCCCAGCTCAAAAAGTCATCTTTATAGTATCGATAAGCAGAATTTAAGATGATCGGGGGATTTGAGTGCATTGCCATAACTTCCTTGAGCGTCTCTAGCCCGTCAAGACCCGGCATCCGAATATCTAAAATGACCAAATCGACTGCCTGCAGACGGAGCTTCTCTAAAGCTTCTGTCCCGCTGCTTGCGGTAAGAACGTCGTATCCATCCTCCAGAAACTCTCTTTGATAGAGTTTTAAGAGATTCTTTTCATCATCCACGATTAACAAGGTGCTCATGAGATGTCTCCCTGACTTTCGTTCGAGGGAAGTTGATCAAAAAAGTCGAGCCGACACCAACCTTACTTTCCAAATGAATCGATCCTTTATGGTTGGCAATGATTTGCGAAGCAATGTTTAGCCCCAGCCCTGAGCCGAGAGACTTGGTTGTAAAAAAAGCGTCAAACACTCGACTCATGTCGGATTCAGGAATTCCCCATCCGGTGTCAGAGATGGAGAGCTGCAGGAACTCCGGGCTATGCTCGAGACCCAGGGTTAAGCGACCTCCATTCGGCATGGACTCCACGGCATTACTCACAATGGCTGTCAAGACGAGAGCGATCTGTTCTGGATCGATATCGACTTCCGGCAGATTGTCGGGAAATCGAGTCGAACATTTAATTCCTTTTTCCTTCAATGTAGGCCTAAACAGGCGCAGAGTCCGATTGGCAACCCCAGCTAAATCTGTAGGTTCTGTCCTGGGAATGCCAGGACTAACATAGGTCAGCACGTTCCTTAAGATTTTTTCTAGGCGCCGGACTTCTTCCACAATAATTTTAAGTTCTTCGTAATCAGAAGAGTCAGGTCCGTGCCGCTTTAAGATAGCGCGGGCGAAACCTCCAATGCTGACCAAAGGGGTCCTGATATCATGCGCGACTTTTGATGCCAGTTCGCCCAGATCCGAAAGCCGCTTAGAACGGATGAGGCGATCCTGCATCACTTCTAATTCCGTGATATGACGATCATTTTCTTGGATGCGCCGCCGTACTTCTTCATAAAGCAGGGAATCCTTGATTGCATTGGCGGCATAGTTTGCGAAAGTTTCGAGGCTCGTCAAGTCATCCTCAGAAATAGGTTTTCCCGTGATCAAATTATCTGCGATCAAAAGACCGAGGGGTTGCTTGTTGTACCAGAGTGGGACTGCGGCCAGGCAGTCGACGTCAAAAAGTTCTAAGAGTTCCTGACTATAGGCTGGATTTGTGCTGTCCGCTCCACTAATGATCTCCGGTTGGGTTTGCATTAAGAGGTCGATCAAGATGTGCGAGCGTTGGTCGAGAGGGACTCGAATTCCTTGGACGATCTTGTTGACGTGAACATCCCGCGTCTTCCAACTCATGTCAAAGGCGGCCAAGAGGTCAGAGAATGTCCAGTGCCGGGCTCTTATGTCGTCCCAAATTTGCATCGCCTCGTTAAGATTGGATGGTCCAATGGCAAATTTACCTTCCAGAATTCGCGTTTGATCATTCACGAGTAATAAAAAGGCACGATTAAATCCCAATCCCTCTTTGGCCGTGACTCCTACGAGAATCCGGTAGAGGATTTCCTCAAGATTCATGGTGCTAAGCAAGGAGGTTGAGACGTTATTAATGAGTTGGAGTTCAAAATCTTTGCGCGCCAGTTCAGCTTGAATCGATTTTTTTTCCGCATAGACCTGCAGAAATTCTTTGGACTGTTGCTCAAGCGCTTGAACGTATTCCTGTATCTCACTGGCGGATTGGATTGTTTTTCCGTCAAAACGATATGGCACATACAACTGGCTCGAGTAGCATCCCTTCACTTTGATGGGCTGAAAATAGAGGGTGGAGCCTTGGGTCCAAATATCCAAGAAAATAGACACCGTCTCCTTGAGCTGCCCCAGGATGAAATTTGAGAAACTGCCTCGTGTCAGGAGGAAACAGGCAAAGCGTTTTTTTTCATGAATCAGATTGTGAATCCAGGTCATGGTCTGCAGGATCTCATGCTCGTGAGAAACCAGTTTTGCCAAGCTCACAAGATCTTCGAAGACATAGATCCCATACGGCCGCTCGTCTCTCGCGGCGAGGTTTGATAATTGGCGCCGGAAATCTTCCAATCGTTCCATGGGCTGCGGGTGAATGCGTTGAAGAGCCGGAAAATCCATATTGTCAAAAATCGAAATACCGGAGAATGAAACGGAGTAAGCGGGCAACCCGTTTGTCTCGACAAATTCCAGCAGCGGACCCAGGAAAGATACGGCCTCAGAGGGTTCCCCGACATGGAAAAGCATCGACTCTCCCCAATGAACCCCCTGAATCAGCTTGTCCAGAGAATCAATTCCGGTCGAAAGAGGCTTTTCGAGGCTCGCTCTATTCATAGAATGAGTTTGAGAAAGAATTTCTAAACTGAACCCATAGGAGGGTGGCCGGCGGTGGTTTGTAATGCGTGCTCTAAACGCCAACTTGCGGCGTCTTCGGGCGGCGCGACAGGGTGCCGGCCTCCCTGGAAACCAGAATATTCATTAGCGATTCACAGCCAATTCAGCGGGCAGAGCGGCCCGAATCAGTTGCGGTCGAACCAACCGTGCAAAGTCCGCGTATTTGATCCGAATTGTGTCGACATGGGTTCCGGCGTTGAAGACAATCTCATCGAGGGTCGTGAGAGACTTGTCCACATAGACTGGCAAGTGATAAACGTTACCAAACGGAGCCATGGCACCCAATTCGCAATCCGGAAACAGCACGGCAAATTCTCGCTCGCTGGCCAGCTCGATGTGTTTGAAAGGTAGCTCATCCCGCAACAATTTCAGGTCCACTTTCATGATGGCTGGAAGTGCGAGCAAGATGTATTGTGAATCGGCTTTCAAAACAATTGTTTTTGCCACTTGCCGTCCAGGCACATGTTGTGCGGCAGCGACTTCTTGAGCGGTGTATGCCAGGCGGTGAGTACAGTGCGTGTAGGGCACTCTTTGTTCTTCGAGGTATTCTTTAAGGCGGTTCGCGACGCTCATAGAAACCTCCTGATCTCTACTGCGATCTCTGCTACCCTTCCGACAGAATTGCTGTTGGTTGGTATCAGAGGGGGGGAAATTATGTCTTAGGGAATGTCGTGGCACTCCTTCAGGCGGCAACCTCGGTATTGTCCGAAACCGAGAAAGACTAAGGAAGGGAACAAGTATGCCGTCTAGAAGCATTTTGAGAAGTTTTAATAGGATTGTCAACCGCGCAATGCAAATGGCAAAAGCCGGGGATGGATTGGGATTAAATCGTTGATTTTGGTTTGACCCCCTGTTATACATCTGGCGTGCAAAAAAGAACCAATCCTCCAATCATCGCGTTCCAGGGAGAACGGGGTGCCTATAGCGAACTTGCAGCCAGGCGCTTATTCTCGCCTTCAGTCCAGCTCTCCCCCTGCCAAACTTTTGAACTCGTCTTTCAGCATGTCGATAGCGGTGAGGTCGATTTCGGAGTCATCCCCATCGAAAATTCACTGGCGGGCAGTATTCACCAAAATTACGATTTGCTCCTTAGATATGAATTACAAATTGTGGGTGAGCTTAACCAGAAGATTATTCACAATCTAATTGCCAATCAAAAGACGACCCTTTCCGGGATTAGGCGTATCTTTTCTCATCCCCAGGCTCTGATGCAATGCCAACAGAATATGGCACGCTTCAAACAAGTAGAGATCGTTCCTGCCTATGATACAGCCGGCAGCGTCAAGAAAATTAAAGAAGAAAAGATCCTGGATGGAGCCGCCATTGCCAGCGAGTTAGCGGCAAAAATATATGGAATGAAAATTTTGAAGCGTGGAATTCAAGATAACCCGGAGAATTTTACCCGCTTCCTGGTACTTAGCACAAAGTCTCCGATCCCGAGGGGCGCCAATAAAACTTCGGTCGTTTTCTCTGTCAAGAACATTCCCGGCGCGCTCTTTCGTTCTTTAAGCGTCTTTGCGCTTCGTGACATTGACCTTTATAAAATTGAGTCTCGGCCACTTCATGGGAAGCCTTGGGAATACCTCTTCTATGTGGACTTTGCCGGTAACCAGACGGACAAGAACTGTTGGAATGCCTTACAACACCTGAGCGAGATTGCGACCTTTTGGCGAGTGCTCGGATCCTACAAGAGAGATGAGCAAACAGCAGAGCGGTAACCGAAGGAAATTTCTACAGGCCTCGGCACTTGGGCCAGCGACGCTGCTATGGAGCAATGAGTTGGGTGCGATTCAAGCCTCCCGAAAGGCGGGAACTGCCGCCGCTCCATTCGGCAGTATCTTGGATATCGAGCACATCAAAGTAGGTCATTACACCGAGCCCCGCCGACCAACGGGATGTACGGTGGTTTTGTTTGAAAAAGGCGGCGTTGCCGGCGTCGATGTGCGAGGTTCGGCCCCAGGAACCCGAGAAACAGATCTGCTGAGTCCGCTGGGTACCGTCGAAAAGATTCATGCTATTTTATTGGCGGGGGGAAGCGCCTTTGGATTAGATGCCGCCTCCGGGGTGATGCAGTATTTGGAAGAGCAGGGAATAGGTTATGAAACCCGCGTTGCACGAATCCCTATTGTCCCCGCAGCCATCCTTTTCGATTTAGAGCTGGGCGATCAGCGAATTCGTCCGGATAAGCGAAGTGGCTATATGGCCTGTAAGGCCGCCAACTCCAAGCATTGTGAGGAAGGGAATGTAGGGGCCGGCATGGGGGCTACGGTGGGGAAGCTCTTTGGAATCAGCCGTGCCATGAAGGGTGGGTTAGGAACTGCATCCATCAAAGTTGGACCGGTTGTTGTTGCGGCTTTGATGGTTGTCAACGCGTTCGGAGATATCGTGGATTCTGAGACCGGAAAAATACTGGCCGGCGCACGAACTCAAGACGGGAAGAATCTGTCCAATACCATGGAACAGTTTGAAAAGGGAAGTGTCGGACTTTTGAAACCGTCCATTGAAAACACCACCATTGGCGTCGTGGCCACAAACGTCTCGTTGACAAAGACCGAATCATGCAAAGTTGCCCAGATGGCTCAGGATGGATTGGCGCGGAGCATCAATCCTGTGCATACGACCTATGACGGAGATACCCTTTTTGTCGTGGCGACAGGCCAGGAGGCCGCCCGCTCTAACTTGACTTGGATTGGCTCGCTCGCCGCCGCCGTGGTTGCCAAGGCTATTCGCCGCGCGATCCTGCTGGCCAAAGGCTTACCAGGATTGCCGAGTTCCCAGGACCTGGCCGCCTCGAGGTGACCTTCTCCTTGAATTTTTATTTCACTACCCTTCTAGTGGATTCTTTGTTGCCGCATTAGTGGCCGTTACTTTACTTAGTGACGACGTTAAACAACCCTTTTGGTGCCCACCATTATTTCCGATTAGATGCACATGGTTTCTGTCGCCGGCCTTATCCTTGCCGCAGGAAAATCTGAACGCATGGGAAGACCCAAACTCATGCTAGACTTTCATGGGAAAACCTTTCTCGAGCACGTTGTTGATGAAGCAAGCCAATCGAGACTCACGGAAGTCAAGGTCGTACTGGGTCACAATGCCGAACAGGTTCAATCTCAATTCCCGAACCTGAAAGGGAAGTGGATTGTGAATCCCGAGTACGAACGAGGACAGCTTAGCTCAATCCAATGCGGACTTACTTTCTTTAAGAATTACTCCCTTGACGGAGTGATGCTCTTCTTGATTGACCACCCTTTTATCAGCCCGATGTTAATCAATGAATTGATTAACCATTTCGATGAAAGTCGCAATCCGATTGTCATTCCTTCTTACGGCCACCGCCGTGGGCATCCAGTCATTTTTTCAAAATCTCTATTTGAGGAGTTATGGAACGCTTCCCTGGACCGTGGAGCTTCCGATGTCGTGCGAACCCATGAAAAAGAAATCTTTTACGTGGAGGTCGACAACCCCGGCGTGCTCGTTGACATCGATACCCCTGAGGATTATTCACGGTATGTGCCGCCAGCGGAGGGCAAGAAACAAACTGGGAGAGATTCTTTCGAATGAAAACAACATCCGTAAAGTCTGCTAGAAATTATTTCAGACGAGTTGTGCTGCTGTTGTTTCTATTGTTGTTTCTCAAATACGACTTTTTCCCGGTTTCCTTTGAGTCCATTTCAAGCGGATACTATTCCTTAACGGTCAGCCGTATCCAGGCCACTCTCGAATTCCTGGCATCCAAAAACTTTAAAGGGCGCAAAACAGGGACACCCGAGGAAGACCTCACCGTTGCCTATTTAGCGAGTGTCTTCCGGCGGAATGGGCTTCAACCGGCGTCCACGACCCATGGAACCTTCATTCAGGAATTTGGGTTGACTCAAGCTTTGCCAAGCTCGAAAAGTGTTTTGAAGCGCTTCGAACCACCTCAACCTGTTGTCGAATGGAAAATAGGCGAAGATTTTCTACCGGCGCCCTGGGGAACAGAATCACCTGAAGTCATGGCCAGCCTTGCTTTCGTAGGTTACGGGATAACGGCGCCAGAGCTAGGCTATGACGATTATTCGAATACCGCGGTCCAAGGAAAAATTGCCGTTGCGTTGAGCAAGGTACCCGATAAAGACAAAAAGTACGGTTGGGATTTTTTTTCTCAGAAAGACTATGAGGAGCCACTGGAGAAAGCCATTCGCGCGCAATCGCATGGAGCAGCCGGTTTGGTCATTATTCTTCCATCCAATGAATCGATCCCGGCACTGGAAACAATGAATTATAAGCTTGCCAGAACGTATCTTACCTCTCAGGTCAATCAAGTCCAGATTCCGACCGTCTTTGTCACTTATCATGTAGGGGAAAGCCTCTTCCATTCGGACTCACACTCATTAAAGCTCGGGGACATTCAACAAAAGTTGGATGAGGGTTCTCGGCCGGCAAGTTATGAAATGGTTGGGCGCCTGTCGCTGGCCACGCGATATGATCATAAATCGTTTGAGGGGAAAAATGTTCTAGCGGTTATTCCGGGGGTTGATCCCAATCTGAAACGTGAATGCCTGATCATCAGCGCGCATCACGATCATTTGGGATCGGGAGACAATGAAGAAATTTATTATGGGGCAGATGACGATGCGTCTGGCACTACGGGCCTCTTGGAACTTGCTGCCGCTTTTCAGGGTGGGATTTTGAGACCTAAACGAAGCATTTTACTCGCGGCTTGGGGTGCTGAAGAACTCGGTCTATTGGGTTCCCATTATTATGTCGAACAGCCTGCCTTCCCGCTCTCGCAAACCATCGCACTACTTCAATTGGATATGATCGGTCGAAATGAAGAGCGCCCCGCTAATGCCACCGATCAAATTGAGGAAGAAAAACCCGAAGGAAACTTGAACACGCTCAGCATTGCTGGTACTGCCTTTAGCCCTGACCTCAAAAAACTCATCCAGTCCTGCAATTCCAGGGTGAACCTAAAACTGCGCTATCGCTACGATCATGGACAAGAGAATTTGCTCAAGCGAAGCGATCAGTGGCCTTTCCTGGAGTTCGGAGTCCCTTCCGTATTTTTCTTCACTGGTTTTCACCCGGATTACCACAGGCCTTCTGATACCGCTGATAAGATTAACTATCAGAAAATGGAACGGGTTTTACAGCTGATCTACCTGGCCTCCTGGGAAATCGCCGACTCCCCGTTACGCCCCGGGTTTGTCCATCATGCGCCGAATGCCTCGAAGAGCACTTTTTAATCCACGAGATAAGTGTGCAACGCATAGGCTGTAACATGATGTCCTCTTGATAAACAATCCACCCTCTAATGTCCCCTGCGAACGTTCGTTGAACGCTTGACTGGAAACGACAGTCTCACACACGCCATTCCACCAGAATTGATGGAAGCCGGGATCCATTATGAAAATGCCGGGCAAGCCATTTCTCTAAAAAGAATGGGGATTCTGTCAGGTGGTTGGCAAATGTGATGGGAGAGAACGAGCAAGCGGATCGACCCATCAACCAATGGGTCGATTTGTCGCGGCGAGCGGGATGGGTAGGGTTGTTTTCCCGCCGGACTGGTATTTCTGACCGGATCTATAGACTGAAGCTGCGGCCTCAAGGGCGGCACCGCGGCTCAATCGAAATCCATCATCGACCAGAATCTGCTCGATTGCGCTCAAGAAAAGGTTCAGCTTATTGCGAGTCGAAGAGTTCCCCATTAAGCCCACACGCCATATCTGTCCCTTCAGGGGGCCAAGGCCACCGCCAATTTCGATCCCAAACTCTTGCAGCAAACGCATACGGACCTGCGGGTCTGAAATTCCTTCTGGAATCTTAATTGTATTGAGACTCCACAACCGTGCTTCAGGTCGGACGAGCATTTCAAGCCCCATGGCTTCAATCCCGGCCACGAGGGCTAAGTGGTTTAATCGGTGGCGCTCCCAGCGCTTCTCTAAGCCCTCTTCCTCGACAAGGCGCAAGGCTTCACGCAGTGCATAGTTCATCGAAATCGGCGCTGTATGGTGATACGTTCGGTCTTCCCCCCAGTACTTCTCAACCAGACTGAGATCCAGATACCAGGACTGAACCTTTGTTTTTCTCTTGCGCAGCTTGTCGACTGCCCTTGCAGAAAACGTCACGGGCGAAAGGCCGGGAGGACAGCTCAGGCATTTCTGTGTCCCGCTATAGGCAACATCAACCTGATGTTCATCGATTCCAACGGGAATCCCCCCGAGCGAAGTCACACAATCCACGAGAAACAGGGTCTCGGGAAAATCTCTCAAAATTTCCTGGATCATCGGAAGAGGAGTCAACACACCCGTCGATGTTTCGGCATGAACCACGGCGAGAATCACAGGATGATCCTTCTGGATGGAGGCCCGAATTTGTTCAGGATTCAACGAGCTCCCCCAAGGGGCATCGACTCGAACGAGTTTTCCACCACAACGCCCGACGATATCGGCCATTCTTTCTCCAAAAACCCCATTCACACAGACCAGAACCGTGTCCCCCGGCTCAACAAGATTCACCAAAGCGGCTTCCATCCCGGCGCTGCCTGTGCCTGAAATAGGAATCGTCAACTTGTTCCGGGTCTCAAAGAGTGTGCGAAGAGATGATTGAATGTCATCCATGACCGTAAGGAACTCAGGGTCCAGATGTCCCAGAAGAGGCGCGCCCATTGCCGCCAGAACTCTAGGATCAACATCACTCGGGCCAGGCCCGAGAAGTATTCGCTTCGACGGATGAAATTCTTTCATTCAGTCTCCTTTATCGTGCTCCAAGAGCGTGGCCGTAAGATTTCCGTGTGAAATTGAGAGTGGCACACGGCCAACTAGCAAATCTTGAGGGTAAATATTATTCAAAGTATTCCCAGCCGTCTGGCGACTCGCTGCATCACGTCTAAAGCATATTGGAGCTGTTCCCGCGAGTGAGTGGCGGTGACAATGGTTCGAATTCGGGACTTGGGCTCTGGGACCGTCGGGTACCCGATCCCTTGCGCAAACACACCTTCTTTGAATAATTCGTCGGCAAAGTTCATTGCCAGTTCGCCTTTTCCAACCATCACCGGGTTGATGGGTGTTTCGCTGGAACCGGTATTGAAGCCCATCTTATCCAATCCCTCTTTAAAGAACCGCGCATTTTTCCAAAGCCTCTCTATCCAATGCGGCTCCTTTTCTAAAATGTCGAAAGCGGCCAGACAGGTGGCCGCAACTGCAGGGGGGTGCGAAGTGGAAAAAAGGAAAGGCCGGGCACGGTGATAGAGAAACTCGATCAAATTTTGGCTGCCGCACACATAGCCGCCCATCGCTCCGATCGCTTTGGAGAGGGTCCCTACCTGGATGTCCACTTTCCCGTGCAGGCCGAAATGGTCAATGGTCCCCCGGCCGCTCTGACCCAATACGCCACTGGCATGAGCATCGTCAACCATCATGATGGCTCCGTATCGCTCCGCCAATTCGACAATTTTCGGTAACGGGGCAATGTCTCCATCCATGGAAAAAACTCCGTCCGTAATCACCAATTTCTTCCCCGGCAATGCCTGAGTCTCAGTGAGAATCTTCTCCAAGGCATCCGTATCCTTATGGGGAAAGACGCGAATGTCAGCTCGTGACAGACGACAGCCGTCAATGATGCTGGCATGATTCAGCTCATCTGAGATAATGAGATCCCCTTTTCCCAGGATGGCCGCAACTGTCCCGGCATTCGCTGTGAATCCAGACTGAAAAACGACGCAGGCTTCAACATTCTTAAATTGAGCAATCCGCTTTTCCAGCTCGATGTGGAGCTTCATGGTTCCAGCGATACTCCGTACCGCGCCGGAACCTACCCCAAACCGCTCGGTGGCCTCCATGGCCGCTCGAACCAAGGCTGGATGCGTATTCAGTCCGAGGTAGTTATTCGAAGAGAGATTGACGACCATGCGACCATCAAAACGAGCCTGGGGAAGTTGCTGGCCTTCCAGGATGCGCAACGACCGGTACAATCCTTTTTCATGCAACTCATGGAGCTGTTGAGAGAGAAATGCATCGAGCTGAATGGACATAGGGAAGTCTTCCGTTAGCGTGCTGTGAACTGGTGCTCCTCTGCGATATTGAGCGCTTCAATACGGGCTCGAATGCATACATTTCCTGGACGATGGCTGACAACAATCTCCAGCTGGGAGGAGTTCTCGCCCGCGACTGTTTTTGCCTTGAGGGACTCAAGAACTTTCTCCGCTATTTGAGTGGATTCGCTATCGGCGAATCCACTTTTTGAAAGAGTGATCCGAAGAAAGTCTTGAAAAACCTTTTCGAATCCAGGGGCGAGTGGCAATTCGAGAGTCAGTTCTCCGTCAGCCTTAAAATGATCCATCAGCCCATCCTTTAGCCGATCAAAAAAAGTGGGGATAGCGTACGATCCGCACGGTAATCCATCCCATGAAGACACCTAGCGGAAATAGGGTAACCAGACTGACTCCCAGCGCAAGCGGAAGACTTCTCCAGGTGCGCAGAACAAAGCTCCCGGTAAAGAAAGCTCCAACAAAAAAACCAGCCAGCGGGGCGATCATACCGAAAGTTCCGTGGGAACACCAGGGGCAGTGCAGGGAAGCCGCCTGGTGAATATTGCAAAGTCGGCCGGCGGTAGTCCAGAGCCATGAGCAGCCGCAAGCAAATATCCAACCACAAAAAGGAGCCATGATGACTGCCGATCCGATCAACACAACCGTCGCCAGGATCATCTTTTCAGGCTGAATACGCATGCGGCCGAATCTCCTGTGTCGCAGTATAGAAAAAAAGGGCGAAGCCTTCAACAGGCGCCGCCCTTTTTAATGTCTGAATATGGAGTCAGGAGACCGCCCCAAGTCCACAATCGATTCTTTTGATTTGAACCTCCGCACGCCGGAGAACTCATGCTCTCCGGCGCCTCCGAGGTTCTTAGATTTGGATCAATACATATCCTCACCGCCATGGGGCATCGGCGCTGCCTTCTTTTTCTCCGGGATTTCTGAAACCAGCGCTTCCGTTGTCAACAACAAGCCTGCAACCGAGGCAGCGTTCTGGAGAGCCGTTCGGGTGACTTTGGCCGGGTCAATGACCCCTGCAGCAACCAGGTCCACAAATTCACCGGTCTCGGCATTGAGTCCAAAAGACTCTCTTTTTTCCGCTTTAACGGTCTCCACGGCCACCGCGCCTTCGATCCCGGCATTGGCAGCAATCTGCCGCAGGGGCTCTTCCAAGGCACGGCGAACGATATCGACGCCAATTTGATCGTCCCCATCCAGCTTCAACTTGGACACCGCAGGAATGGCTCTTAAGAATGCGACGCCTCCTCCGGGAACAATTCCTTCCTCTACAGCAGCTCGCGTCGCATGCATCGCGTCTTCTACTCGGGCCTTCTTTTCTTTCATTTCAGTTTCGGTTGCAGCACCGACCTTGATGACCGCTACCCCGCCGACCAGTTTGGCTAAACGCTCCTGCAGCTTCTCGCGATCGTAATCCGAGGTGGTTTCCTCAATCTGGGCACGCAGCTGTTTGACCCGCCCTTCAATCTCTTTGGGCTTGCCGGCTCCCTCCACAATCGTCGTATTGTCTTTGTCAATAACAATTCGCTTTGCCCGGCCTAAGTCCTCAGAGCGAAGATTTTCTAACTTGATCCCCAGATCCTCCGTGACGGCTTTCCCGCCAGTCAAAATCGCAATATCCTCTAACATCGCCTTGCGCCGATCCCCAAAACCGGGGGCCTTCACTGCGGCTGCGCTCAGCGTCCCACGCAGCTTGTTGACAACCAGCGCTGCGAGCGCTTCCCCTTCAACCTCTTCAGCAATGATCAAAAAGGGTTTTCCCATTTTTGCCACTTGCTCCAAAACCGGAAGCAGATCTTTGAGGTTGCTGATCTTTTTTTCGTGAATCAGAATATAGGCATCTTCCAAAACACATTCCATCCGGTCTTGGTCCGTGACGAAGTAGGAGGAGAGGTATCCCCGATCAAATTGCATCCCTTCCACGATATCGAGGGAAGTCTCCATCGTCTTAGACTCTTCGACCGTGATCACCCCGTCTTTTCCAACCTTGTTCATCGCTTCGGCGATAATTGTTCCAATTTTCTTATCACCGTTGGCCGATATCGTTCCGACTTGAGCAATCATCTCTCCTTTAACCGATTTCGACAAACGCTTGATCTCCCCGATGACTTCCTCAACGGCTCTTTCGATTCCGCGTTTGAGGGCCATGGGATTCGCTCCCGCCGCTACTGTCTTCACACCTTCGCGGAAAATCGCTTGCGCCAACACAGTTGCGGTGGTCGTGCCATCTCCAGCCACGTCACTGGTCTTTGACGCAACTTCACGAACCATCTGGGCTCCCATGTTTTCGAGTGCATCAGGGAGCTGAATTTCCTTGGCAACAGTTACCCCATCCTTGGTAATCGTAGGGGAGCCGAAGCTCTTGCTTAAAACGACATTACGACCTTTCGGACCAAGGGTAATCTTTACCGCATCCGCCAGTTGATTAACACCTTTCAACAAGGACTGCCGAGACTCTTCACCTGCTAAAATCTGCTTTGCCATTCGTTATCCTCCCAAAAGAATAAATAGATGAATTGAAATCCCAATGAGGTCTTTGCTTACCTTTTGCCCGCTGCTGTTTCTGTGATGGCTAATATTTCGTCTTCACGCATGATTAAATACTCGTCACCATCGATCTTGACTTCAGAACCTGAATACTTCGCAAATAGGATGTGATCCCCTGGCTTTACGGTCGTATCTAAGCGCGTTCCGTTTTCAAGGATCTTTCCATTCCCAGTCGCAACGACGGCACCTTCTTGAGGTTTTTCTTTTGCAGTATCAGGAATAATGATCCCTCCCTTGGCCAGATCCTGTGAATCTAATCTCTTTACGAGGACCCGGTCACGCAATGGCCTGAATTTCATCTTTTTGCTCCTTTTAAACAATAAAATAGGGTGAATTAGCACTCACTCGATTCGAGTGCTAGCAGGCAATTTATAGTTAAATCAGCTTTTCATGTCAAGCGGAAAGAACCCCCCCGCATCTCAATCAGGGACAAAACTTCATCTATCCATGCATACCAAATTTGAGGTAAGACGATCCTGATACGATTTCGCAAGGAGCCTGAATAAAATGACCAAAAAATTTTGGACGAGGATATTTCATAATCACTCGATGTAATTCTGCATCTATTTGATATAGGGGATCGAGATGAACATCAGATAGTGGAATATTCAAGTTAAGGTTTATATTCTAGGTAATAACAAATTAACGATTAGGGAATTGTACAATCTATAAATACTTTCATTCCGGAATCTATCGAAACGGTTTACGAGTAAGATTGAATTGGGCCAGTCCCGACGAGTCTCGAGAAAGGGGACTGAATATTGGAGAATTCTAACCAAGGGAATGAGAGGACATCGTATCCTACTATTTAGTTAACATAATATATCTTATCAGACGTTATATGATGATCGGTGGCAGGACAAGATTTCAGAAAAATGGTCCCCTCCATTCAAAGTCCTGTTGCATTTTTTTGAACCCTTACCCCTTATAGTTCATACAGATCTAGTAACTTCTGTTGTAAGATGATTTTCAGAATTCATTTGGATGGGCCGCGTGAAGATTCTCTATCGTTACATTTTCACTGAAATGATTGCGCCGTTTATCCTCGGACTGGTGGCTTTCAGTTTTGTCATTATTCCCCGGCTACCCGGTAAACCATTAGAGCTGCTCGTACAAAAGAACGTCTCTGCCAAAGAAGTGCTGTTAGTTTTTGCCTACGTACTTCCGACCATTTTTACCTTCTCAATTCCGATGGCGACGCTTTTGGGCGTTCTGATTTGCTTCGGGAGATTGTCGGCCGACAGTGAGATCACGGCCATGCGATCCTGTGGTATTAGTATCGGGAATTTGCTCAACCCGGTTTTTGCTTTTGCTCTCGTCATCTGGGCTCTGGCGTCATTCAATGCCATTAAGCTTCAGCCTGAGGCCAATTATCAATTACATATTCTTCGGAATGAAATTGCATTGAAATCGATTTCGAGTGCGATCAAAACCGGCGTGTTCGAAGAGGGATTCAGCAACCTGGTGCTCTATATTAATGATGCAACGCCGGATAAGAGTATCTGGAAAGGCGTCTTCATTGCCGATATCTCCCAGAAAGACCAGCCGAAAATTACACTTGCCAAGACGGGATCGCTCTACAACGATGTCCAAGAGAAGAAGCTTCAGCTCCATTTAACCAGTGGTGCGACCCACACGGTTACCGACAAAGCTTTGGGAACCTACCAAGTGGCTACTTTCGCCCAAACGGATATTCCGATCGCCGCCCTAACAATGCCGGTGGAAGATACCTCCACCAGGAAGATAAATGAACTCAGCTTCAGCGCACTTTGGCAGCGGCTCACCGACCCGGCAATAAAAGTCGCCGAATCTAGAAAAGATTTCCGAGAAGTCATTGTCGAATTCAATAGGAAGCTTGCGCTGCCATTCTGTGTGGTTATATTTGCGGTTTTAGGTGTGCCCCTGGGTATCGTGAGCCGTCGCGGGGGCAAATCCAACGGGTTCGTCATCAGTCTCATCATTTTTCTCGTCTACTTTCTGCTGTATTCCGTCGGAGAGAGTTTTGCCAAAAGTGGCCGGCTGGCTCCTTATGTGGGGCCGTGGATTGCCGACATGACGTTTTTGATTCTGGCGATTTACCTCGTAATGACGACGGAGCGTGACAATCGCTGGACTCGAATGTTGAATTCTTTCGGGACCGCAATTTCTTCCCTCTCACTGAGATTTCAAATCATCGATGAAGCGGACGCGAAGCCTCCAAAGGTACTTTCTAACTTGAAATCCCGAAAGGGCCGGATGAATTGGCTGCACCCGATGATTCTCGACAAATACATCATCAAAGGATTCCTGAAATATTTCTTTCTGGTTTTGGGCGCCTTCGTTGTGATCTTTGTCGTGTTCACGTTTTTTGAACTGCTCAATGACATTGTCGACAACCAGGTCCCATTTATCATCGTGGTAAATTACTTCCGATACCTATTACCGCAAATTATTTATTTCATGTTTCCCATGAGTGTGCTGGTCGCTGTGCTTGTCAACTTCAATATATTGACGCGGACATCTCAAATTGTCGCGATGAAAGCTTCCGGTATCAGCCTATACCGGTTATCTTTCTCGATCATGCTGATCACAACTCTGATGAGTATCTTTGCGTTCTGGATGCAGGAATACATGTTGCCTTCTGCAAACCAGAAACAAGATGCACTCAGAGACCGAATCAAGGGGCGTAATCCACAGACTTATCTTAGGCCCGACCGGAAATGGTTGATGGGCGAACACAACAAGATTTTTAATTACAATTTTTTTGACGAATACCAGAATCTATTCGGGGATATTTCAATATTTGAGTTCGATCCGGGCAGTTTGGAAATTACACGTCGAATCTACGCAAGCCGGGCCAGCTGGGATGAAACGAAGAGCGCTTGGATCTTTGAAGACGGATGGGTTCAGGGATTTTCGGAACAACGGGCTTCCCCTCCTTTGTTCGCACGTTTTAACCGGAGCCAGTTCCCCGAGATTGCCGAGGATCCGCGCTTCTTTAAAAAAGAAGTGAAACAGTCTTCTCAAATGAGTTACCGGGAATTACATGACTACATTCAGGATCTGCAAAAGAGCGGATTCGACGTCATCCGCCTGACGGTCGCCCTTCACAAGAAGGTCTCATTTCCTCTGGTCTGCCTGATCATGGGGATGATTGCAATTCCTTTTTCCTTTTCAACCGGAAAAAGGGGGTCCTTTTACGGGATTGGAGTCAGTATTTTAATCGGGATTGTATTCTGGCTGACTCTGGATTTTTTTGAACAAGTAGGCAATGCCGGGAAGCTCGTTCCCTTTCTAGCGGCTTGGGCGCCGGACTTAATTTTCGGAGCGGGTGGGATATACGCCTTGTTTACGATCCGGACGTAGTTTCGCTTCTTAGGTTCCTTCCGACCAGGAAGCGAGGTAAGTTTCCTGTTCTTCGGACAGAGAATCGATGCTGGTCCCCATTGATTTCAGTTTCAAGCGGGCAATTTCCTTGTCGATGACGGGAGGGACCGGATAAACCTTCTTTTCCAAACTCGCATGGTGTTGGGCCACGTATTCTGCAGAGAGCGACTGATTAGCAAAACTCATGTCCATGACAGAGGCCGGATGTCCCTCAGCGCTGGAAAGGTTGATCAATCTTCCTTCCCCCAGGAGGAATATCTTACGGCCATCGGCCAGTTGATATTCTTCCACGAATTCCCTGGCCTCCCGGTGGGATTTTGAGATCGAGGCTAGCGCAGGAATATCGAGCTCGACGTTGAAATGACCGGAGTTGCAGACGACGGCTCCATCTTGCATCACTTCAAAATGCTCTTTCCGGATCACTCGCTTGTTCCCTGTGACAGTGATAAAAATGTTTCCAATCCGAGCAGCTTCCGCCATGGGCATGACCTGGTGCCCATCCATGACGGCCTCAATCGCTTTTGTGGGATCCACTTCGGTGATAATCACTTTCGCTCCCAACCCGTGAGCTCGCGAGGCAACTCCTCGCCCACACCATCCGTATCCACTGACAACGACATTGAGGCCAGCGAAGAGCAGATTCGTTGCCCTGATAATGCCATCAATGGTGGACTGCCCGGTTCCATAGCGATTGTCGAATAAGTGTTTGGTGTCGGCGTCATTGACTGAGATGATGGGAAAGCGTAAGACACCCTCTTTGGCCATGCTGCGAAGCCGAATCACACCCGTAGTCGTCTCTTCCGTACCACCGAGGATGCCGGGGAGTAATTCCTGCCGGGTGGAGTGAATCGTCGAGACCAGGTCGGCTCCATCGTCCATCGTGATATTGGGTTGATGATCCAAAGCAGCAGTGATGTGAGAGTAATAAGTTTTGCTGTCTTCGCCTTTGATCGCAAAGACCGGAATTCCATAGTCTGCTGCCAATGAAGCCGCCACGTCATCTTGAGTGCTCAAGGGATTCGAGGCGCAGATTACCGCATCGGCCCCACCATCCCGCAGGGTAATCATTAGATTAGCAGTTTCAGTGGTAACATGAAGGCAGGCGGAGATCTTTAAGCCTTTCAAGGGCTGGTCCTTAACGAACCTCTTGCGAATCAACTCCAATACCGGCATCGAACGAGATGCCCATTCAATCCGTTTCTTGCCTTTTTCGGCAAGGTTCAGGTCCTTAACATCTGATTTTAAGTTCGAAGCCATTTTGGACGTGTGCTCCTTATGATTTCTAAAGCAAACAAAATAAGGTCAGACGTTAACATGGAAAAGCCCCTTTGTAAAGATTGGTCACTCACAAACGGCTTATTTGCCTTCTACTGAAGTAGACGCGATTTGTTGGACAGTCATTTGCAAAATGATTATAGTGACGATGTTCCCCTGTTCATTTTCGTTTTCGTCTTTAGGAAAGGAGTCTCCATGCGAAAATCACTCGATCTGACCGATGCGATGTCATCTCCGCGCAGAAATTTCTTAAGAAGCACTCTGTTCGGCGGTTTAGGGCTGGCTGCCTCGACGCAACTGCCTGGACTCATAGATCACAGGATGGTTTGGGGAACGCCCACCAGGGCAGGATCAATCCCCTCATCAGAAACGCTGGTAGCCACTCTCTATAAAAGCCTGACCGATCAACAGAAGCAGGCTGTTGCCTTTGAATTTAACCATCCGCTCCAATCAAAGGTTGACAACAATTGGCATATCACCCCTCAAAAGATTGGAGAATTTTACTCAGCCGATCAGCAGGCTATGATCCGGGAAATATTTGTCGGCATGCATAATCCGGAGTATGTCGAAAAGGTCCTGGCCCACATGCAGGAAGATGGTGGTGGACTGGGTAACTATTCCGTTGCGATATTTGGAGAGCCTGGTCGTGGGGCCTTTGAATTCGTATTGACGGGCCGGCATTGCACGATGCGTTGTGACGGCGATTCGGTGGAAGGTACAGCATTTGGCGGCCCCATCTTCTATGGCCACGCGTCCCAAAGTTTCAATGAAAAGCCTGACCACCCCGGAAATGTGTATTGGTATCAAGCCAAACAGGCCAACGAGGTTTTCCAGGCTCTGGATGGGAAACAGAGGGCGGTGGCACTTCTCGCTGATCCACGTGAAGAAAAAGGAACCACCACAGTCGAGCTAAATTCACAAAAGGGAAGAATTCCAGGGCTTCCCGTTTCGGAAATGAGCAGGGACCAAAAAGAACTCGTCCGAAAGGTGCTGGCTGACTTGCTTTTGCCTTTCCGAAAAGCAGATGCGAATGAAGCTATGGCGGACATCGAGAGAAATGGTGGGATCGACCACCTCACGATGTCTTTCTACAAGAATATGGATATCGGCAGCGATGGAGTCTGGGATGTCTGGCAATTAGAGAGCCCATCGATGATCTGGTATTTCCGAGGCGCTCCCCATGTGCACGTCTGGGTAAATGTTCGAGCCTGATTCGCCAGCGGTGTTAAAGCCAAGAGAAGTGACCCAGCAATAAGTCGCTGGGTGGCAGTGCGATTGATTTCCAAGTGAGCAAGTGAAAATAGCCCAGCGATTTATCGCTGGGTGGCAGTGCGATTGATTTGCAAAGGAACAAGCGAAAATAGCCCAACGATTTATCTTTGGGTGGCAGTGCGATTGATTTCGAAGGGAGCAAGTGAAAATAGCCCAGCGATTTATCGCTGGGTGAAATACGTTTCCAGTTCGGCCAGTCCCGTAGGGACGGTTGAGACACCGAGAACACCAGAATGTCACATACCTATACTAGTAACATGGTCCATTGCGTGTTCAGCACGAAAGAGAGACAAAAGACAATAATTCCGGAAATAAAAGAACGACTTTGGGCCTACATGGGTGGTATTGCGCGTGAAAACAATATCAAGGCACTGGCAATCGGCGGTGTCGACGATCACGTGCATCTGCTCCTGTCTCTTCCGGCGACGATTTCTGTTTCGAAAGCAATTCAACTGGTAAAAGGAGGCTCATCAAAATGGGTTCACGAAACGTTTGTGGATTGCAGGAGATTTGCATGGCAAGAAGGATACGGCGCGTTTAGTATTGGTATCTCACAAGTTGATGAGACAATCAGTTACATCCAATCGCAGCCGGTGCACCACGGAAAGCGAAGCTTTCAGGACGAATTCAGGCAAATCTTGGAAAAACGCGGAATCGAATACGATGAACGCTACGTTTGGGGCTGAATCATGCATGCCTACGGCACTTGTAACTTGTGCCCATCTTGACCCAGCAATAAATTGCTGGGCTATTTTCGTATGCTCCTTCGGAGCCACGTGGTGTGCTAAATGCTAGACGAAACCTGCATGCTAGCAATGGCGCGGCTCGGCGCTACCGTGCGTGCCTACGGCACTTGGTAACTTGTGCCCATCTTGACCCGGCGATAAATTGCTGGGCTATTTTCGCTGGCTCCTTTGGAGCCACGTGGGTGAGCGATACATTGACGAAAGCTACAGTTGCTAAGTGCAGACCCTGGACATCCCTTTACGCAATACGGAACACCGCTCAAATGGGGGACTGAGGGTCTGTACTCCCCTGCTTGACATTTCCATCAACTGAAAAATAGAATTCCATCCAACGTTGAATTGACCTTTTTACAACTTGATGTCTGGATACCAGTCTATTTTCAAGAGAAATCGTCTCATTGGAGAACATTTCATGAACTGTAAACGGTCACGTCGGCTTTTTCTGAAAACAAGCATGGAGAGTTCATTGGCGCTTGGAACTCTTTCTATGGCGACACTTGTTTCCGTCACTCCCATTTCTATTGTAACGGCGCAAGGGCCATCTTCCTTTGGCATAGATCCAAGGTTGGAGGAGCTGCTGCGGGTTACCATGGATACCATTATCCCTGCCACCGACGGGATGCCTTCAGCCAGTGCCGTTGGGGGTGTCCATTATCTTGAACAACTCGCTCAATCCGACCCGTTAATCAGAATCAAATTGGAGCAGAGTTTGAGAGCTCTGGACGAAGTAAGTCTCAAATATTTCAAGTCTGAATTTTCTTCTCTAACCCAGGGTCAAAGAATTGAAGCGCTCAAGCAATTCGAGACTCAATCGACTCCGGAGCTATTTACAGATTTGCGAGATTTCGTTTACGAGTCGTATTACACACAACCGCAGGTCTGGAAATTAATCGGTTACGAATTTTATCCCACCAATCATCGAGGCCCCCACATGAACCCCTTTGATGAGACCGTGCTCACTCAAGTCAAGAAAATGGGAAAGCTGTATCGGGAGGTCTCCTGATGTCAAATGCTCTCGTAGATGTGTTGGTGATCGGCTCGGGGCCGGCTGGGGCTGCTGTGACCAAGCGGCTCACGGACTTGGGCGCCAAGGTCAAATGCCTCGAACAAGGTGACTGGGTGAAGCCAGCGGAATATCCGACGACGCGGGAGAATTGGGAGATTCAAGAGCGTCGGGGTCCCTTCAACTTTAGCCCGAATGTCCGCAAACGTCCGGAAGATTATCCGGTAATCGGTGCCGGAAGGAATCCTCCAAACGTTCTCATGTTCAACGCTGTCGGAGGCAGCAGTATTCATTGGACAGGTCATTTCCCTCGTTTTCACCCTTCCGATTTCCGCGTCCGAACACTCGATGGTGTTGCTGATGATTGGCCCATAAGCTATCGGGACCTGGAACCCTATTACGACATGAATGACCGCGAGATGGGTGTCGCCGGCTTGGCCGGAGATCCTGCCAACCCGCCTCGGGCCAAGCGGCCGACAGGGCCACTGCCGTTGGGAGTTCTTGGAGAAACCATTGGACGTGGATTCGATAAGTTGGGCTGGCACTGGTGGGTTTCCGACAACGCGATTATCTCTCAGGACTACGATGGTCGGCCCGCTTGCGATCTTCATGGGAAATGCATGTATGGGTGTGCCATCAGTTCGAAGGCCAGCACAGATGTGACCTATTGGCCCAAGGCTCTTAAGAAAGGGGCCGTGCTCGAGACTCGCGCCCGAGTGCAGGAAATTACAGTCGATTCGAAGGGAAAAGTTCGCGGCGCCGTCTATTTTAATCGAGAAGGAAATTTGGTTGAGCAGCTCGCACGCGTTGTCGTAGTTTGCGGCAATGGGGTGGGAACACCGCGTATCCTTTTGAATTCGCAATCAAAATATTTCCCCCACGGCCTTGCTAACTCAAACGGAATGGTGGGCAAATGTTTCATGGTCCACCCCTTCCGATTCGTCGAAGGGATCTTCGAAGAACGCACCAATTCGTATGATGGGCCATTTGGAATTCCGGCTTTTAGCCAGCAATTCTATGAGACTGATCTAAATCGGGGATTTGTTCGTGGCTATATGCTTATGTTGGAACGCAGTTTTGGGCCGTTGCACCACGCCTTGGGAAGTTTTGTGGACAAGCCGATTCCATGGGGGGTGGATCATCACAAGGCCATGCGACGGCGATTTCCACATGTGATTCGCATTACTCCATTGGGCGAAGACCTCCCGGATGAAAACAACCGGGTTGAACTGGACCCTAGCGTGAAAGACTCCAGCGGAATTCCCGCAGCGCGCGCTTCCTATACCTATAGCGAAAATAGTATGAAAATGCTGGAACATAGCCTCATGACAGCTCGACAAGCTTTGCAGGCTGCCGGTGCCATAGAGATCCTTGACAGCGGGATTATTACTCCTGCTTTCCATCTCTTAGGAACTGCCAGAATGGGAATGGATGCTCGGAAATCTGTCGTCAATGCCTGGCATCAGGCCCATGAGGTCAGCAATCTTTTTATAGTTGATGGGAGTTCATTCACAACGAGTGCTGCCGTAAATCCCACCTCCACCATTGGCGCTCTGGCTCTCCGTTGTGCAGATGGGATTTGGGAAAAGCGGCGGGAGTGGAGCTAGCACTAACTTGAAGAAGTCTGTGTTAGATCTGGCCGCGCTGTTTACGCCCTGGGTCAACGACCCCGGCTACAACAATTACAGTTAATTTGCGCAACTTAGTACTAGCTGGCAGTGCGATCAATTTTCTCAGAGAGCGAATGAAATAGCCCAGCGATTTATCGCTGGGTGAAAATACATTTTTTGTTCGGCCAGTCCCGTAGGGACGGCTGGGTCATGCGTGCCTACGGCACTTGGTAACTTGTGCCTATCGTGACCCAGCGATAAATCGCTGGGCTATTCTCGCGGGATCCTTTGGATCCGCGTGGGGTGCTGAACGTTTAATTGACCTTCTTACGACTTGATGTCTGGACAAAATTCTACTTGTCAGACCCTGGCGTGAAGGCAAATGCATCGAGGTTCCTGGCCTGACACCTTCAGGTCACTCCTCTGGAGCTTTCGATACGGATGGTTCCCGCTTACCATAAACCGTTGGCTCCCATGGAGCCAACGAGTAGCGAGCTTCCTCCCTGCTAACCAATCGCTTATTCTCCAGACGATCCCCCAATCTTTTGAGACGTCTTTTCAAATGTAAGTGGATATTTTTGTTAACGTTAGGAGGTTTGGTGACGATACATACAGTGGGTTTCGATTGGATTCCCTTTCATTACCGAGTTTCTGTAGAAGGTTCTCCAACGGGGAGAAAAGATTTTGCTGAGCAAGATACGCCTTTTGCTATTTTTGACTATTTATCTCTGCCTTCTATTGTCGAGCGGGAATGCCGAACCCGTGTTTAAGCGGGCCCGTGACCTAGCCATTTCTGGTAAACGCAACGAAGCGCTGCAGCTGCTGAAGACGCATTTACAAGAATACCCGGATGATGGCGACGCGCGCGTCATTTACGGGATCGTTCTCTCCTGGGAGGGAAAATACGACGAATCCCGCAAGCAGCTAAATCAACTTCTTTCTAAAAATCCCACTAACGGGGATGCTCTTCCCGCACTGATCAACGTTGAGCTCTGGTCCGACCATCCGGATCGAGCGGCTGCGCTGGCGGCACAAGGTTTGCAAGACAATCCCAATAACACAACGTTGCTGCTGGCCCAGGCCAAAGCTTTCAAAAACCTCCAGAAGTATCCGGAGGCCATCCAAAGTTTGAATCGGCTACTGGATCAGGAACCTCATAACTCAGCCGCTCTTAATCTCCGCAAGGCCTTAGAAGTGATGGCCCGGACATGGGAAACAAGTATCGGACAATCCTATGAATGGCTGAATGACGGGAATCCGATGTGGATTGAAACCGCGGCGACGATTAAGTACCAGGTCTCCGGTCGGATCCATTCTAGGACGATTCTCCCGGGCCGATCGGTTTTCATTAAGTAGCAACCAGATGGAGCTGGACTTTTATCCGAGAATCCGCCCTGGCACTTATGCCTATATCAATGTCGGTTATTCTCCGGATGGCATTCTCTATCCGGATTATCGTTTTGGGACAGATCTCTACCAGAGCCTGCCTCGCGGATGGGAAAGTTCGGCCGGATACCGACGCCTTGGATTTACTGAAGCCGTGAACATTTATACCTTCTCCCTGGGTAAATATTACGGCAAATGGCTCTTCAGTGCGCGAACCTTCCTCACCCCGGATTTGCTGGGCACTTCGCATTCGGTTAGTTTTTCAGGTCGTCGCTACTTTGACGATGGCACGGACTATATTGGTTTCCGGATTGGTACCGGCGCGTCACCAGTCGAGGCCCGAAACGTCTACGACGTGCTTACTTTGAATGCGCTCGGCGCCTATGGAGAATTCAATCGCACATTGGCCTCCCGTTGGACGATCAATGTGCGAGGCGGATACAGTCGCGAAGACCGCCTGAATCGCAATGTTCTGAAGCGCACCATGCTCGACACGACCCTCTACTTTAGATTCTAATAATCATGCTCAAGTCGATTTTGTTTCGCATTCTACCTCCAGCGCTGGCTCTCTGTATTTATTACTCTCTTCTATATGGGGGTTCTCCAGGAATCAAAATATTCTTCTCAGGGCCTCAGGAAACAGCGCTTACTGAAGATGATTCCCGTAAACTGTTGAAATCGATCGACGAGTTGCGCCAGCAAGGACAGTCGGAGAAGGCATTGCAACTGTTGTCAGAACTCCGCACCGTTTACCCTCAAAATCACATTTATATCCGGCAAACGGCGGATCTCTACCATCAATTAGGACGCTATAAGGATGAAGCCACAGCTTGGGAAGATTTCATGAAGGTGGCTCCCCTGCCCGTGGAAGGTTGTCCGCAAATAGGAATTGCTTATCAAAAGAGTGGCCAGGCTGAGCAGGCGATCCTGGCGTTCCATCGCTGTGTGGGCACTGATTCCCAGAACTTAGATTTCGCATTTTACCTCGCGCATGCGTATGAGCTGACACGGCAATTGGATAAAGCAGCGGAGATCTATCAGGAAGCGATCTTAAAGGACACGGAAAATATGGATCTGCGGGTGGGACTTGCCCGCGTGCGCATGCACCAGTCGAATAATTCACAAGCCATCGAGATGGCAGCGGCCGTCCTCAAACAGTCGCCGACCAATGTCGACGCCATGCTGGTCATGGGACTTGCCCTCTGGCGTCAAGGCGATCTTTCACAAGCCAAAAGATATCTTGAAAAAGGAATCGTGTTAGCAAGCCATTACACCGATTTCTATGTCGCTCTCGGACAGATATCGGAGCAAGAGAATCAGAAAGGGAAAGCCAAGGAAGCCTATACCCAGGTGTTAAAGCTGGAACCCAATAATCATGAAATCGCACAAAAATTGCAGGCGCTCCAGGAAGGTGTCCATTGAGATTGAGCCGCTATTTCTTTCTCCCCGTCAGAGTCCTGTTTTGCCTGGTCACCCTTCTGTCCTCTTTGTTCAGTCTGATGGCCTTCATTCCTTTCACTTATGAGCAAGTTCATAAAGGGGGTGCAATCGAAGGCTGGCTGGTGTTCGTCCGATTCCAACCGTATATTCACCTGCTTGTCCTGATTTTGTTGGCCTATAGCTTGCGCGACGAGTTATCGCATCCGCGGACCAAGGTTTTGACGTGGGGGTTCCTGCTCGGAGAAGGATGCTTCGGAGTGATTTGTTTATTCTATCCCGTCTTGAAGCATCTTCCGAATAACCGATTGAGTTTCGTGTTCAGCTTAATTTTATTATCCCCTCTGCTCGTACTCTTTGCCATCGACTGGTTAGCTCGAGTGGAAACGCTCCGCTGGGGCAAGTCACAAGAAATCCATTCCACCCAATTTTTCTGGGCTGCTGCCAGCGCGGCGCTATTTGTCTCAGCCTTATATGGCGGATTGTGTTATATGCACCAAAGTCCTCCTCGTGGGGAGGCCCTTCTCCATAATGGTTGGACCGTCGCTATGGGGTGGAGCATGGTTTCGCACCTCATCCTCTTCATGGGTTTTTTTGTGCTGTTTAATCTCGTCAATGGGTTTGCGGGATTGTTTTCGAAAGGTGCCAAAATTGAGTTTGTCGCTTCCAATGGACTGATCGGTTGTGGTGCCTACCTGTTGCTTCAGGGAGTGGCCTTTCCACCAATCGGTTTTTATGGGTGGCCCGCTGAGACTTATGCCGTCTTTCTTTCCCTCGCCCTTGTTGGAATGCTGGCCGGTACTACTCTTCGTCTCCAGACTGAGGGAACAGAAACCATCATTGAAGACGGTATCGGTCTTTCACTGCGACTGTTCGGGATCGGCCGACACAGTTCCCTACTGCTCAACTTCACGCTTCTCGTGGCGATCAGCTTGTTTTTCGTCATGTTGATCACACGAGTTGCGGCGTACGATTGGAACTTCCTGGCGCAAAAATTGCTCACCAGCTTCATGTGGGTCTTTACGCTGGGATGTTTCTATTCCCTGACAAAGGTTTCCCGCCCCTCCAAGTCCGCTCGGATGCTTGCGGCTGTGATTCTGATTTTGATTACATATAAGACGCTGGAGGCATCCACTTCACGATGGTGGGGATTATTGGATGAGGGTTCTAAAGATCCACGGGCTACTCTGGAAAGTTACTCGAAATTTGATACCTCCTTTCAGCTGACTCAACGAATCTTGTCCCCGCCGAATAAGGGGAATGATTCTTTTTTTCAATTTTTGACCCACAACACGAACATCCCTCGCTCAGTCCAACTCAAGCCAGTCGACATCAAGCTGGTCGAGAACTTGCAACTGACCTCAGGCACCCGGCCCCATGTTTTCATTTTCGTCATTGATAGTCTTCGCCGGGACTACCTTTCGCCTTACAATCCGGCAGTCCAATTCACGCCTTCCATACAAAACTTTGCGGCCGAAAGCGTTGTATTTGAAAACACCTTCACGCGCTACGGAGGAACGGGGCTTTCGGAACCTTCGATCTGGGTGGGTGGGATGCTTGTTCACCAGCAATATGTGACGCCGTTTGCCCCGATGAACTCGTTGCAGAAATTGCTTCAAGCAGAAAGCTATGATTGCTTCGTCAGCCGCGACAGTATTCTCGAAACAATCCTCCCGACTTGGCCTGCCCTCTCGGAGTTAGACAAGGGCACATCGACGCTGCGTTTGGATCTATGTAAGACTCTCGACGAGCTGAAGAAAGACATCAGCGAACAGAAAACTTCGGGGAAACCACTATTTGCCTACACACAGCCGCAAAATATCCATATCTCTGTCATCAATCGCGAAGGAAAAAGCGTGTTGGATAAAGGTCCGTACGATGGATTTTATGCCCCCTACGCCTCCCGTTTAAGGAGAATAGACCACTGTTTCGGAGAATTTATTGACTTCCTGAAGAAGACAGGGATGTATGAGCAAAGCATCATCATTTTAACGGCCGACCATGGAGAATCTCTCGGTGAAGACGGGCGTTGGGGGCACGCCTACACAATCTTTCCCGAAGTGCTCAGGATACCGCTCATCGTCCATCTGCCCAGTACGTTGCAAACCGAAGTCAAAGCAAATCCCAAAGCAATTGCATTCTCGACGGACATTACCCCGACCCTCTATTCCCTGCTGGGCCACAAATCCATTATTTCGGGCGAGCTATTTGGACATTCACTATTCAGCTGGGCGTCTTCCGGGCCCGATCAGCCAAAAACAACAGACTATTTGGTCGTTTCAAGCTACGGCGCTGTTTACGGGGTTCTGAACGGTCAAGGAAATGAACTCTACATCGCGGACGCAGTGAATTACCGAAATTATTTATATGACCTTTCACGGCAACCATTGGGTGTTGCCGTGACTGTTCCCGATTCAGTCCGAGAACGCAATGAGCGGATCATCCGGGAGCAGATCTCCGCCATAGGAAACTTTTATGGCTACGCCTCGGGTTTGTAGTGGGGCCACCGATCATCCTTCTTCCTTTTATTGCTAAACCGATAACACATTCAAGAGCGAAGTCATAATTCATAACCTCCGCATCGATGCAAACTAAATTACTCTCGCCTGCTTCCTCTTTACAATCATCTGTCACCCAATCATTAGAGCCGGCATCAAAGACTTTGCGAATCCTGCTGGCAGAAGAAGTTTCCGTAAACCTCCGGATTGCGGTTCAAATCCTAAAGAACCTTGGGCACCAGGTGACCGCTTTCAGTACAGCAAAGGAGGCCGCCGATGTGATGGGAGATTCGTTCTTTGATCTTGTGATTCTGGGCTGTCATGAGGCCAATGCAGAGGCCTTCGAAGCGGCCCTCAATATCCGCATGAAAGAATCGAAGGGAGAACACATTCCGATCATCGCTTTGACGGCAAACACACTCCAATGCGATCGAAAAAGAAGAGAAGCCGCTTCATTTGATGACTATATTGCCATCCCCATCGACCCGCCATCCATGGCTGCCGTAATCAATCGCTGGGACCGGAAGTCTGGAAGACCTTCCAATTTCAAGCTCAGCGCGATTGACCGAAATATGATCCGAAGTATTCAGAGCATTGCTGGAGATGGCAGTGCAAACCTGTTGAATGAGTTAATTGAACTTTTCCTGAGCAGCTCTCCACCGCGGATCCAGGAGATGGCGCTCGCCTTACAAGAGGAAGACCCAATCAAGCTCTATCGGTCCGCTCATAGTTTAAAAGGAAGTAGCGGACAGATGGGTGCCGTGCGAATGCAACAAATCTGCGGTTCTTTGGAAGCATTGGGGAATGCCGGCACCCTGAACGGAGTGGCCTCACTGATCGAAGAACTCAAGGCTGAAATGGAACGAGTCCGGCAGGATCTTCAACACATCCAGATGGAAAAGCCCGAAGATCGCCTTGGAGAACCCGATGAGGTTGCTTTAACTCCGGGCCCAGAGCTGCTCTCGATTGCTCCAGCATTCAAGGGAAAACGGATCCTGGCGTTGGATCTCTACCCGGGAATCCTATCTCAGCTAACATCGATACTAAATGTTTTTGAGTGCGAGCTAGCAACCATTGAGCCTTCATTGTTTTCTGAAAAAGGATGGGCGGCAGGCGCGAGTGTCCTGCTTGTCGGAGCGAAAATCGGAAGCACTGCTGTTCTTGAGCAATGTATGAAGTGGCGAGAAAAAGGGGAAGATATCCCGATCATTGTAACTACGGGAGCACTAGATCCAAGAATGTTAGGTTGCATTGAAGCCTTGGAAGCCGATTTCGTATTGGAGCCGTTCCGGGTGGATGATCTTTTGCTTCGCGCCCATCACAAATTGACCATTCCATCTGCTGTCATGATCAAGCAGACCCAAAGCGCAACGAGTGAGATCTTAATTGCGGAGGATGATCCGCTCGTCGCAAAGTTTCTCTCGAATGCATTAAAGGAGGCGGGCTATAACGTGACCCACACCGAGGATGGCAAGTCTGCGATGGCTGCAATCCATCAAAACGACTATCAACTGGTGATCCTGGATATAACGATGCCAAAGATTGATGGATTGGGGGTTCTGGCGCAAATGCGCAGGCACAAACAATACTCGAAAATCCCAGTCCTCATGCTTACTTCCCGGGTTCACGAACAGGATGTGGTACGGGCCTTTGAACTGGGTGTGGATGACTATGTCACCAAACCATTTAATCCGCTTGAAATTGTCTCAAGAGTTCGCAAGTTACTGAAACAACGGTAACGCGTGGATCGCACATTTTATTCGTAATATTGGACATGTTTTGCTGGATCTTTGCTCGTCCTTGCTACGCTCATTTTCATCCCCCTACAATTCAATCTGAGTTAAATCACTTCGTTCTTCTGTCTCCCCGTCTTTCTCCTCGTGTTCCCTACTGAGGCAAGTCCTGTCTATACTCGGACGGGAGCAATGAAAAAAGTGAGCGGCATGTTATGCTCTTAAAAGACATGAATGCTTCGCAAGGGTGCGATGCGTGAGCAGGAAATGATTGGAGGAACGATGCCGAAGATGCGTGTTGTACAGATCTCTCGCCCGAAAGGGCCTTTTGAATTGGTGGAACGTGAAATCCCGGAACCCGGAGCTGGATGGGTACGAATCAAGGTCCAGGCCTGTGGCATCTGTCACAGTGATGCTCTCACCAAGGAGGGGATCATGCCCGGGATTCAATACCCACGAGTTCCAGGTCATGAAGTCGCCGGACTCATCGATGCCGTCGAGAAAGGCGTTAAGTGTGGACGCCTGGCCAGCGGGTCGGGGTCGGCTGGCATGGTGGGTACTGTGGCTCTTGCGACTTTTGCAGGCGAGGGGACTTTTTTGCCTGTCAACTCGGACAAATCACCGGTATCACCTATGATGGGGGCTACGCCGATTACATGATCGCTCCCACCAGTGCGCTCGCACTCCTTCCTCAAGAACTTTCCGCGGTTGAGGCGGCACCGCTCATGTGTGCCGGGATCACCACCTTTAATTCTCTCCGCAACAGCGGGGCGAAGCCGGGCGAAATCGTCGCCGTGCACGGGATCGGCGGACTCGGCCACCTTGGCATTCAGTATGCCGTCAAGATGGGCTTTAAGACAGTCGCGATGGCTCGGGGAAAGGATAAGGAAGCGTTGGCCCGGAAGCTTGGGGCGTGGCATTACATTGACACCCAGACTCAAGATGCGGTGGCAGAGCTCGTGAGGTTGGGGGGCGCTAAGATTATCCTGGCAACGGTGACGAATACTGAAGCCATGAGCTCGATTCTGGGGGGACTCGCGGTTAATGGAACCTTGCTGGTCCTAGGCGCCGGGGGGTCGCTCACTGTTCCTTCGGCTCTCCTCATTTCTGGACGCCGCTCGGTTAAGGGCTGCTATTCCGGGACCTCGATTGATTCCCAGGATACCCTTGCCTTCAGTGTGCTCAGTGACGTGCGGTCTATGAACGAGGTTTTCCCTCTAGAGCGTGTCACCGAAGCTTACGATCGCATGGAGAGCGGAAAAGCACGGTTCCGAGTCGTTCTTACGACCGGACAGTAGACCTGCATGACTTGGTATTGTATCTCTTGGATGATTCACAAGCGAAGAAGATCTAGATTCGTGTTTGTAATCCATTGTAATAACTTGTTCATGGAGGGAATATGGACGACAAGATCGGCCAGAAAGAAACGATGATCAGCCCACTCGGTCAAAAAATGTACGAAGAAGTTCTCAGAAAACCAGTCATTGCTGCCAAGGATGCGCCCGATTTTACTGGGGTGCGCGAGTTTACTATTAACCACCTGTTTGCTAACGTCTGGAGCCGATCCCTCAATGTGTCTGAGGAAAATCCGGGAATCACTTTACGAGAGCGTCGGCTAATCACTATAGCGCTGCTGGCCACACAAGGGCGCAGCGACCAACTCAAAGACCATGTTCGTGGAGCCAGTCGTGCCGGAATAGCCAAAGAGGTGTTGCTTGAGTTGATGATTCATGTCGCCCACTATGCAGGCTGGCCGGCAGGTGCAAGCGGGCAATCGATCGTCCAAAATATCTACCAAGATGAAGAGAAATCGCGATAACTTTGCCGCCCGTCGATCTCCCCTGCTGCAATAGACATTCAATACCATTCTTTGTATGATCAGGTTTCGGACACACCACCTCTGCATGCCATGCCATTTCATTGAATAGGATTTTCAGATAACGTTTGAAGTCAACTTGAATTGAGCAAGCGGTTTGCTTCATTGAATCAACCCTCTGGAGGAAATATGCAAACGGATCGAAGAACCTTTGTGCGAGTCGCTCTGGGAGCCGCCGCGGGAGGGCTCCTGTCGTATGGTTTTCACCAGGATTCGAGCCTTAAGGGGATCAAACTCGGGACATTCTTCGCACCCAATCCGACGGCCGATGATTTTATTTTTCTGAAAAGCGCCGGGGTCGAGACTGTTTCCATCTGGACAGGAATGCGGGATAACAACCTGGATTTCATGTTGGAGACGCGGCGTCGCTTTGAAACACATAACATTCAGGTCTATAACATCGGCATCCTTGACCTGCACTGCGACCCGACGCTCGTGCTGGGGCTCCCTGGTTTTGATGAAAAAGTCGAGCAGTACAAGACCTATTTGACCAATCTCGGGAAGGCCGGACTGCACTATACGACCTATGCTCACATTTCGAATATCAAGAATACCCCAATCCCGGGAACTTATCAGACGGCCGTCGTTCCTACCCGGGGCGGTTCAACGACCCGGCAGTTCGACTTCGATGTCGCCAAGAGCTTGCCGCTGACTTTTGGCAAAGTGTATGAAGCGGACCAAATTTGGGCCACGTTTACGAAATTTATTCAAGCCGTCATGCCGGTCGCGGAAAAATCAGGAGTGCATATCGGATTGCACCCGGATGATCCCCCCGTTGAAAGTCTGGGGGGCGTTGCGCGTATTTTTCGCACTTTTGAAGCCTATCAACGAGCCATTGAGATTGCCAACAGTGATCATTTTGGGTTGTGCTTCTGCGTGGGAACCTGGGCGGAAGGCGGGAAGATGACTGGCAAAGATGTGATCGAAATGATCCAGTATTTTGGGTCACGAAAGAGGATTTTTAAAGTTCACTTTCGAAATGTCAGCTCACCCTTGCCGAAATTTGAGGAAACCTTTCTCGACAATGGCTATCTGGACATGTACCAGGTCATGCGGGCCTTACGCGAAGTGAAATTCGACGGAATCGTCATTCCCGACCATGTTCCGGGTGGGGGTTATCCGCAAATCAATAATTCCTTTACCCTGGGCTATATGAAAGCCCTCCGTGACCGCGTGAACGCAGAATCCTAGAGTTTTTGGGGACGTAGGCGACTCGGAACGCTGCGGCGAGCGTTCCCTACATTTCCTGAGGGTGTACCTCCTCCAGTTGCCTAGATGCTGCGGGTAGCGTTGGTGAGATTTGAAGAGGGTGTTTCTGTGGGGGTGAGGGTCGGAACGCTACGGCGAGCGTTCCCTACATTTCCTGAGGGTGTACCTCCTCCTGTTCCCATCACTGGGCAGAAGGCCAGGTTAGGCGGACTTCTCCTTCCGGACATTTGGATTTGGGGCCATCATCACCAGCAGGGTAGCGTTTTCCCGACTTCCGTTGTGAACACCATGTTGTTCCCCTGCTGGGGCCAACACCATTTGACCCACTGAACAAACCTGTTTCTCATTCCCCACTTGCACCTCAACTTGCCCTTCAAGGATGTAATAAATCTTGTCGGCATCTTCATGCTGATGCAGTTTCTGATTTTGTCCCGGGCAAAGGCAGTAGATATCACAGAAAAAATTTGCGGTTTCGACTAGATTGATTTTTTGCATCTTCTCGGTCGAAAAAACGCGTTGCTTTGAGACCTCCACGTTAAGCATATCTGTCTCTTTCAGAAGATTATTTTGATCAAGATTGTTAGAACCATTCCAACACCAATGGTCATCTTTAAAACGATCCCTGCCGTTCGGCCCAGCAAGGTTCCCCACCCCGCTCTTAACGCCTCTCTGGCTTGCTTTTTTCGAACGTATTCGTAAAGAAATACAGTCAGGAATGAACCGGCAAAGGCACCCACGAACGGGCCCAGCACTCCGATGACGAGCGCCAGCAGAGAACCCAGAAGCACACTTCCCCAAATGGCCCCAACAAATGAAAGCCACACCGCCGCGCGAGACGCTCCGAATTTACGAGCGCCCAACGCCATTAACCAGTTATCCGCAGTTTCGGCAAATAGAGTCAACGCACCAAATATAATCAACAGTTTGAAACTGACTACCGCATTAAATCCGGTGGCGAACGAATAGATCGCTGTACTCAAAAGGATGACACCCACTCCGGGCAATCCAAAAGGGATCATGAGCAGCCCTGCGCTCATCCCACTAAGTAGAAGCAAGTATCCCAAAAATTCCATTTCGTTGCCCTTATAGCTTTTCCGACCAAGTTGCATTCAATCGGTTTTGCGAGTCCCCCAACACGCAAAACTACTCCTCACCCGGTCCGCGGTTCGGCGAGCCACCCTCTCCCCAAGGGAGAGGGGTCGGGGTGAGGGGCTTGCTCACATTAATGTATCCATTTGTTTGCTATTGAGTATCAGATCACGCAACTGATTTAGGAGAAACTACGAGTTCGCTACTTTTTCCTCAAGTCCAGACACACGAGGCTTTTTTCATCCCGCACATACAGCAACCCCTCTGCAATAGCAGGATAAGCCCGTACGGAAGAAGGCAGGACCTTCGACCGTGCAACAATTCGGAATTCCTTGGCAGACGCCGGTGCGATGACCAGTTCCCCGCCCTCTTTCATGATGAGCAGCAGATCTCCAGCTAATGTGACGGTTCCCGCCTTAAAGTCTTCAATACTCCAGGCAATTTTCCCGGTTTGCCATTCCACCGAACGCAGACTGGGTCCATATTCCTGGCGTCCATGGAATCCAAAAAGATAACCGTTGGCAAAAACACTGCTGGCATAATGGTTCGACAAGACCTCGTCTGACGTCCAGACTTTGCTGAAGTTGCGGTCGCCCCATTGCAACAGCACAGCCCCGGTATCATAGCTAGCCGAAAGAAAGACCTGGTTTCCAACCACTAGAGGGACCGCGGCATTCACGGACGCGTTATTTCTCGATCGCCAGGGAAACTGGGCAATGACCTTCCCATCCAAGGGGTCTAAGACGGCTAAGCCAGCCCGTGTGAAACAGAAAAGGTAGCGGTTCCCAGCGATCGTGGCCGCGACAGGAGATGAATAGCTGGCTTCGTCGCTGGTTGCCTTCCAAACCACATTTCCGTTCTTGGCATCGAATGCCACAATGCCGGCTTGATCGGTCCCTCCAATATTGAGAATGACGCGATCGCCCTCGACTAAAGGAGAACAAGCCGCGCCAAAAAATCCTTTGCGAACATGGAATTTCGGGTGTGTTTCCACGCTCCAGAGCTTAGTTCCGGTTTCAAAATCCAGACAGTGCAAGACCCCTTCGGCGCCAAAGGTATAAACACGGCCCCCGGCAATCGAAGGAGTACCCCGCGGCCCTTCGTCGAATCCGAAATCGTCCCGGTAATTTGTTGGATAGGCAAACGTCCAGATCTTTTTCCCATTCCTGGCATCGAAGCATTCAACAACTTCTTGGTTTTGGATCCGGTGGAAGAGGATGAGTCTTCCTTTGGCAACCACGGGAGAACTGAACCCTTGCCCCGCATTCATCTTCCAAACTACCGGAGGTCCTTCCTTGGGCCACACCGTATTCAACGGGGCTCCGGCATAAACGCCATTTCGCGACGGGCCCAGAAATTGCGGCCAGTCCTGGGCAAGAGCCATTTGTGAAAATAAAA
Organism: uncultured Acidimicrobiia bacterium; assembly: GCA_963810905.1. Taxonomy (GTDB): domain Bacteria; phylum Acidobacteriota; class Terriglobia; order Versatilivoradales; family Versatilivoraceae; genus CAWBAT01. Next base: position 212,849 of record CAWEPG010000008.1, read on the forward strand.
ATATGAAAGAGCCCGCCATCACCCAAGCCGCTAGCGAATGAAAAGAAACTCTTCCATTCAATTGCCTCAGGGTACGATAGACATGCGTGATAGAAGCCAACAATGCTTTATTTCCTCCCCCTTAAGTCATAGCACAAGAGTCTGGGTCCGGTGCCAGTCAATGTATCCCGGGAATTCTGGCAGACATAAAGCAACCCACGGCTCAGAACCGGCAATGTCCAGGATTCTCGCGCCAGAAACAGACGCGCACGAGCCATTTCTTTGTATCCTGCTGGGGTCAAATTTAACCACAGCAGATGGCCTAATTCTCCTAAACACAGAAAGTTCCCGTCTGCCCAGAGCAGACTACCACGATAAGTGCCCATTAACTGCGATCGTTCAGCCCCATTCGATACAAAGGTTTCTTGCCATTCGGGGTTTTGGCGCCAAACCACTTTCCCCGTGTTGAGTTCAACGCAAACCAGTGAAGCGTCAGGTTCATTGCGTCCGTCAAAGCCATAAAGATAACCATCCTTGACGATGGGCGTATTCCAATGAAAGCCAAATTCACGTGTTGTCCACGCTTGATTGAAGGATCCGTCCGGCAGCAGATTCAACAGGGCGCTACCTGTCTTGTAACTGGCAGAAATGAGAACCTGATTTTGGACGATGACCGGTGAGGACGCGTTAACGGATTCATAACTGCTGCTCCTCCAGGGGAATTCGAAATCCACTTTGCCTGTCTTTGGATCGATGGCTAACAAGCCTCCCGTCGGTGGACGGCTTTCTCCTCCGGCAAAGACAAATAGGCGTCGCCGGCCTTGGACGGTTGCGGGGACCGGAGATGCATAGCTAGGTCCCCAATGATTCCCTGCTGCCCAAATGGTCTTGCCATCTTTCTTGTCGAACGCGACAACACATGGTCCTTCCGGGGCACCTACATTGACAATCAAAAGGTCCCCCTCTATCAACGGGGTCGATCCCATGCCAAAGAACGTTTTAGGAGACTTGTACTCGCTTTTCAGGTCCCGGCTCCAGATAACCTTTCCCGTGAGAATATTGAGGCAGTACAATTTCCCTTCAGCCCCCACGGTATAGACGCGTTCTTGATCAATTACTGGACTCGACCGTGGTCCGTTGTTGTAACCGTAACGATCTTCATATTGGGTGGGGTAACTAAATTTCCAGTAAAGATCGCCGGTTTCCGGATGCAGGCATTCCACAATTTCATTGGACTCGAGTCGATGAAAGAATACTAATCGATCGCCGGATATCGCAGGCCCACTAAAACCAGAACCCTTTTTGACTTCCCAAATCAATGGAGGGCCATTTTGTGGCCACACTTTCAGAAGCGGAGTTTCCACAGACACTGAATTATGTTCAGGGCCAAGAAAGGATTCCCAATTGCTCGTTTTGGCGCCCGGAGATAAAGGTCTGGGCTTCCCAAAACAATGTCCGTTCGGATGCGGGGTGGGCAAACTGGGGCGTGCCGGTGTGGAAGCTTTTGATTTTGAAGAAGCATCCTCTCCTTGTATTTTGCTCTGAATCGCTGCAAGGATAGAACCGGCGCAAAGGACAAGGAATGCCAGGCAGACTCCATTGCTTCGAATGAACTTCACCGACTACACTCCTCTCAAAGAAGCATCCTAAGGATTGCGCTTTCAAAAATGCGATGAAGTTAACGCCGGGTCGGTGACCCGGCCTACAACTATTTAGGCCGCGTGACCTCACGCGGCGCCTATCCAGAGTTATACCACCGCAATTCTAAAATGCAGAACGCACATCTAACAATTCTCAAAACAAAAAGAGCCAGCGACTGATACTAGCAAGTCGAACTAATATATCTGCACAATTAATCATGTTATAGATCCTGCACGGACCCCCCTCAAGTCCCCCCTTGTTTAAGGGGGGACAAACAGTTAAGAGACAGTGTACCGTTGACTGAAAACTTCTCGACTCTCACAGGCCCCTGATTAACACTGGCAGGCAGTTGGCGAAGCGGAGGCTGGCTCTGCTGGAGAGCAACCAGCCAAGGAATAGCCAACCGGAAACTCATTCCGATGGAGGGCCGGCAGCGGCTTTCGGGTCGTTGCCGGTCCTTCGATCTGGTCCCCATCGGAAGAGATTTCCCCATGCCTCTAAAACTCATGCTGATGCCCTGACCTTTGCCGTGGGTTCTGGCAAGCAAGACTCAAACTCCTCTGGCGGTCGGTATCCCAGCGCCGAGTGAAGCCGCTTCTGGTTGTAAGTTTTTTCCAGGAAGTGCCCTATCGATACTCGGGCTTCGGCTAGGTCGCGATATTCCTGCCGATAAACTTCCTCGTACTTCAACGTCTTGATAAACGACTCGGCCTTCGCATTGTCGTAAGGGTTGCCGGTCCGGCTCATGCTGATCCGGATGCCGTGTTGCCCCAGCAGTCCGGTGTAGTCGGTTGAAGCGTATTGGACGCCCCGGTCGGAGTGATGGGTCAGTCCTGGTTTGGGCTGCCGTTGCTTCAACGCCATGCCAAGAGCCGAAAGGGTTAGAGTGGCTTCCAACGTGCGATCCAGGGCCCAACCAATCACCCGCCGTGAGAAGGCATCCAGAACCACCGCCAGGTAGACAAACTCCAGTTCCAACCGTACATACGTCAGGTCGGCCACCCAAAGCTGATCGATCCCGTTGAGAACCTGCTCCCGGGCCAGGTTCGGGTAAATCGCCAACCGATGGCTGGAATCGGTCGTGACCACAAACTTTCGCTTCCGCAAGCACAGCAGGTTATCCTCGCGCAGTATCCGATACACCCGCTTCGCATTTACCTGCCAGCCCCGCCGTCTCAGTTCCTGCGGTGATCCGAGGCCGCCCGTAACTGGGAAACTCCAAAGCGATCCGCTGAATCGCATCTCGCAGGTCCACGTCCCGATCCACACCCTCTGACCTGGACCCCATCCGGTAGAATCCCGACCGGCTGATCCCTCCCAGCTGGCACATCCGCTCGACCGTCATCGTGCTGCCCCGTTCGATTTCTTTCCGGATCTGCTCCCTGACAACGGCTTTCCAGTCACGGCCTGCAGCTGCCGCTGTTCCTCGATCCGCTGCAAGCACCCCTTCAAAAAATCAATCTCCAGCGCCTGCTGTCCTATCTTGCGTTCCAGCTCCGCTACCCGGCCTTCCTCCCACCGCTGCTGCCCTCCTCCGGGAAAGGCGTTCCCCGGACCTTGCCGAAACTCCTGCCGCCAGCGATGCAGCATATTCGGATTGATCTCAAACGCCCGCGCCACCTCCCCAACCGACGCTCCTCGCTCCAATCTCTGCAATGCCGCCAACTTGAACTCTCTGCTAAACTGCCTCCGAGACAAACCCATGATGCGTTCCTCCATTCGCTGAATTCTGCATCTTAGCCGTTTGTCTCACTTTTGGGGGCAAGAATAACCTGCTTCCCTCTTATTTAAGGGGAGACAAATAAGAACCTGCTCCCCCCTTGCACAAGGAGGGATTACAGGGGGGTGAAGAATTACGGGTATGCAACAAATAGTGCATCGGTAATTGTAGTCAAATAACAAATTCGATGATCTTTCGCCTGACAATTATTTCACCTTGAGATGCTGCCTGAGAAACCCATCGATCGTCTTCAAATACTCCTTTCCCCCGACCCATGACAGATCATTGTGGTTGGCGCCCGCAATAAGGTACCACTGCTTAGGTTCATTAGCCGAATCAAACAAAGCTTTCCCAAAGCGCATGGGGATGACGGAATCTTGATCTCCGTGGATCACAAGTACAGGACAATGAATTGATTTCATTTTTGACAATGAATCGTAACGGTCTGTCAATAACCAGCGCGCAGGCAGAAATGGGTATGCGTGCTGGGCAATGTCACCGGCTGAAGCGAAGCCTGACTGCAGGATTATGGTCTCCGGAGGAATCCGGCAAGCAGATTCTACAGCGACTCCGCAGCCCAAAGACTCTCCAAAATAGACGAGCTGGGTCTTTGTGTTTGCTTTAAGCCAGCGGATGGCGGTTTCCGCATCCAAGTAGAGCCCCTGTTCTGTTGGAGAGCCCTCGCTGCCGCCGTACCCGCGGTAGTCAAGAATGAAAGTACCGTAACCCAGACGGTGCAGATCGGCCAGCCATTCGAGCCGGTGTCCCCGGTGGCCTGCGTTCCCATGAAAGATAACCAATGTTGTTGGCAAACTGCCAGGCCAGTACCAGCTGGCAAGACGGACGCCGTCCGGAGCGTCTAACTCAATCGTCTCTAATCCTCGGAATTCATTGGCTGCTGGAGTTGGGACAATGGAAGAATCCGGAAAGTATTGCAGCTTGCGTTGAAAGAGATAGATCACAACCAGCAAGAGAACATAGAGGGCCGTAAGAACACGGAGGAAACGAAAGAAGGGATTGTGAAGGAATAAGTTCATCAAGTTATCGAGCATCAAAAATGCTTTGAAATCCCTGGATGACATTCAAGCAAACGATGATGATGTTAGATTAAATTGAAACGATCGCGCAAATGAAGCCGATTGCCTATATTGGAGGGCGGAGCTCCGCGACGCCGCTGTTGCCGTTTACCATCACGGTCTCGTGGAACTCGACCCTCCAATTTCGTCACAGGCCTTCACATCGTCGTCGGCCTATTCAATCAGAAACACGCGCACATCCTGATGAGGAACTCCGACTCGAATACCTTTCTTTTCCAAAGCGATTTCCTGTTGGCTGTGGATATCCAAAACACGGTGGCAAGGAATGGGAATCTCGATTCGATCGGTCTGATCTTCGGTGCGATCGTTGAATACGGCTAGCAAGCTGCGAGTGTGCCCTTCGATGAGCCTGGGTCGAAGTGTGCTTGAAGTGACCTTCGGTTTGACCACAGGGATAACGATGGCGCGAAGCAATTCAATTCCGGCATCGTCTCCGGCGTGGATGGACGCTCCCAGATTAGTGCCAAAGTAGTAGATCATGCCCTGCCCTACTTTCTTCCGGGCGCCGACCACCAGATCTCGATAACGGGCGATAGGCTGGGCAGAAGAAACTTCGATGGGAGTCAGGAAGGTGTGAGCTTGAATGCGGAAAACTGCCGGTTCCAGGACTTCGATTTCAGCCCCACTATAAACGCGATCTTCATCAGGAACGATGCTCTTCTTCGCCGTGGCAGAGGCGTTACTGCTAATGGCCACCGCTTCGTTGGTTTGTGGTTGAATATAGAAACTCTCCTTCTCGCGATAACCAAACGTTTCAGCTAAACCATAGGGCGGAACTACGGGGTTATAGAAACAGTGGCTGTCGAACAATCCAAAAGCCGTTTCCAATATCAGTGTCCCTCCCCGTTCCACAAAGCGACGCAATTCCAGGCATGTTTCTTCCTTGCCCATGATGTGCCAGGGAGCGATGATTAGCTTATAGCTGGCTGCCTTTAGACTCATGGGCTCGATAAAATCCACCCACAGATCCAGATTCCAAAACGCTTTGTAATATCCGCGAAATGACTTGATCGACACCTCTTCCTGGCCATTCATGGCATAAGTGAGCAGTGCACTATCTGGATCTGTCAGGATGGCAATTTCGGGTTTCGGGAGATGATCTTGTACAACATCCCAGTAAGATTGGAATAGTGCACGATTGCGCGAAGCCTCTTCCGCGCGATCGGTGCGAGCGCCGCTCCTTTCCACCAGCCCGAACCCGGTTGACTCGCTCCCTGATCCTTCGGCCTGATAAGTCCAATACAGGATTCCTTTAGCACCGCACGCTACGGCCAACCAGTTCCACAGCCGGATATCCCGTGGACGCATTTGAGGGCTTCGCCACAATCCTCTATTGCCATGACCTCCTTGCAATTCCGCCATCCAGAATTCCTTTCCGGCAGCACAGCAGCGTGTGATCTCGAATTTGGCAGCCCCTTCAGAGACTGGCAGGTTAAACCAGCGAGGGAATATCGAGACTCCCCAAGTATCTACCAACTCCGCCAGCCGCCAGCCATCAATCCCGCTATGTGTGATCGGATCAATCGGAGGATTATGGCCGGCATGATCTTCCATGATATGGGAAGGATCGGCGGCTTTGAGTTGCTCGACTCGAAACTTGAGTTCTGCGGTGCTCCTTTCGATAATGAAGCGCCGCCAATCTACCCAATCCATGTAGGTCCCCATGGACCGCGGCGGATCAATCGACTGCCAACTAGGGTAGCGGCGTACCCAGACTTCATTTAAACGTTCCAGCGATCCGTAGCGCTTTTCCAGCCAAACATGAAACGCTTCAATGGTCTTGTCGCAATAACAAAAAAGCCGCTCTTGAGGACCAGCCCAGATGTTTCTTAACCAGGCCGGTTCGATATGAGGTTCATTCCAGCAGTCGTAAGCGTAGAAAGAGGGATGCGAAGCACTGAACTTAGCCATTGCGTAGATGTAGCGGGCCGCAGCCTCGCGCACGGGTTGCCAATCCAAACATAGTCCCGGCCATCCTCCCGTCATGTTGTTGCCGCTTCCCTGCAACCGTTGAATATTGCCTTTCGCATCGACGTAGCGCGTCTCGGGATGGGCTTGCTCGAGCCACCAGGGAGCGGTTTCAAGAACCAATCCCATCAAAACCTTGATTCCCGAATTCGTCACACCATTGCATGACTTCCTCAAGATCATCGAACACGAAGCGATCCGGAGCAGGATTATAGTAATCCCACCCAGGGTAAATGCGAATGATGTTGAACCCATAATCCTTGGCGATGGTCTGCAACATCTCACGCCGCTGTGCGTGTGGCGGGTTGGGAGGCCGATAAAAAGCCGTGCCGTAGATAAATTGTTTCTTAGGAGGGGCACTCGAAGCGGAGGGGGAGGTTGGCCCTGCCAAAATCCGCAGGCCACTCCAGCTCAGGCTAATACCGGCTGACGTTTGCAGAAATTGTCGTCTCGAGAAGTTCCCTGAGAATGTCATCTTTAGAGCCTTCCGGTGGCTATGCGTTAATGTCTTCTATCAAGAAGATTGCCAACTTAGATAAGACGGCAAAGAATAGCATACCTGCCCGATTGAGCTCTCGGATTCTCTGACAAGACCTTGGAGTTCATACTCGATGGTGAAACTGAAATCAAACTACTTAATCTGTCACGGTTTGATATAATCTTCCCCCTGCAAGTGAACATCAATCAGAAATCCTGTGTGGGAGGTCATTATGAAAAGTCCGCAACAGTTCCGAACAATTGGTTTTATTTTCTTGGCTTTAGTTATTGGGTTGGTGGCTCGGACGATCGCCGCTCAGAATGATCAATTAGGCTTCAGTCAATTTCGTCACTTTCTAGGTGGCTTTGTATCAGATAGCCAACACTCGATGTCAACGTTACAGAGTCGTCCACATGTTCACATCGTTGAGGCGACTTACGGTGACAAGTCTACAGGCAACACTTGTGTACCAAACTTGCGAATCTGCAAAGAGACTTCTGAATGTGAATTCAAGGTAGATGACGGCCTTTGTGATGTGGATTCTAAGGTAAAGACGCTTGAAGTCGTTTGGGATTGTGGCGCTGGCTCTGAAATGAAGACGAGCACTGCGGTGAAAGGTGCAAAAATGTCATTGGTGTGTGGAAATTAGACTGATTTTTCGTTAGGACATAGAATTCAGCGGGATCCTTTAGTGGTCAGTAATTCCAGCAAGCCGGTGACAAACAGTCCGCATGATCAACCCTCTTTGAATAATTCCTCCCCTTCTTTACCTCGGCCTTTCCTCTGAAAAATTGAGAATGCCCGCTTCCGACCGGGCATGAGAGACTGTGTCCCTCACCTGAAAATGGCCATGAGAATTTCGGCAAAAATCAACGCGATGATCACCAGTTCCAGGGTGTGGCTCTGAGCCGTTCTGACCCGGTCCGTCAACAGCTGATAAAAGTTGGCAATGATATCCAGCTTGCGGGAAATGGCGGCCTCCCAGTCAGGCAGGTAGAATCTCGATGTAGCGGCATTGTGCACTCGGGCCAGGTACAGATCACCAATCAATTTGAGGGCGCCTTCTACTCGTTTGGCAAGAACCAGAGATTCGGTTCGAAGTTCCGCTAGTTCTTGAATAGCCTTCCGGTAAGGCGTCCGGAACGGCAATGACCATCCCGTAGGTTTTCGGACTAACCCTTGATACTCACCGATCCGCTTGTCTAACTCGGCATCGATGTATCGGGCCTCCAGCAATTCCACGTTTAGTAACTCCAGCACGGTGGCTGCGTCCATGTAGTCACGGTCGTAAATGATCGCCGCGTTCCAATCAATTAAAACCAGATCGTTCTGAAAGTAGGCAATGCGTTGGGTTAATGCATCTTCCTGTTGTTCCCGACTCAGAGGCTGGGTTTCAAACCGGAGAACTTGGGCAAGGGTCGAACGGTGTTGCGTCACTAACTCTTCCGCACGCCACAATTGATCGAATTCTTCAATGATGAATAAGTAATAATCCTCAACCAGTGAGGATAACTCAGGGCGAACAATGGCAGGTCGAATCCCCTCCATGAGTTGCCGCGCCAGAGTTCGCGCATGAGTTTCAAGATTACGGCTGTAAAGTTCTTGGCTAAGTTGCGGGAGGTCTTGCAAGCGTAGCCTCTGCCCAGGAGCCGTTAACGGCCAACGATAAGCGATGCTTGCCGCTCCGAAGTCGAAAACCATGGCTTGGACATTCCCCGATAAATCTCGAAGTGGTTCCGTCTGCCCCAGATTGACGATTTGAGGTGGCCTGGCGTATTGTAAATAGGAAGGTGTCAATTTTTTTTGTGACAGCGGTGGCACTGGCATCGAAGAGAACAGCCCAGCCAGTTGCTCTAACGAAACCTCGAAGCCCAGGTCAAAAGCAAAAAGTGCAACTACTTGACCTTGCAAAATCTGTGTCATTTGAGAGTTCTTTTCCTTTGGTTAAGATCAACTGCCAAGGTCATCCCAAGATGGGTGGAGAATGGGGTCAAGTCTCAATATCATATAAAACAAACGTGGATCTGTCTGCCCTAAGAAGCGGGTAACGCAGAGTTGATGCTTAATTCTGCGGCATTTGCTCAAATCAGAAGATGGTAGCCACGAAGAACGCGTTTGTTGCGTTCTTCGTGGGCCTTTCCTGAATTGTCACGGCCACGACCGTTATAGATAATTGGGGGAAATCCTACGATCAATGCCAAAACCGCATTGATCGTGGCTACCAAACATTCTCCATCGCCGGTGAGGAGAAAACCCGCGGACCCATAAATCGATTCCACCCCCCAGTCTAGGGTTTTTGCGCCAACGCAAGGACGACAACGGCTGCCATTATGATCAGGCAACCCCAGGCCAGCCAGGTTTTGGCCCGGGCTCCGGCTCTGGCCCATTCCCCTGTAGCCAACCCAGCCACATTACTGGCGATGATGTTAGTCCCCATCAGAAGAGGCCACCCGACCACTGTCCCAAAATCACCCATGCGGTTAATTCCCATGCCATAGATCGCAAGCCCGCCGTACCAGAATACGCCCATCATCAAGCCGAACAGCCAATGGCTGGCTGTGCCGGGGAGCCGGAACCGCGAAACGGTTTCGTTCCGGCGCAAAAGATAAAAGCAGTAAATGGCATTAGCGACAAATCCTCCAGTGGTAGCTAACGCGGCAGCAGCATTGGGAGCCCACACCGGGGAAGTTCCCAGGCGCCGGGCGGTCTCGATGGTCTCAGTGCCAAACGCATAAGCAAAGTTCAGGAATGACGAAAGCAGACCAGCCGCAATGCAGACGAGCAGTCCTGTAAGAAATGCTTTTTGCGAGCTCCCTGAGGAATCCTTTCCCTTCAAAAGCCTCTCGGCCCGTTCTCGCAATAGACCAGCGACAGCGACGCCCGCGATCCCCCCAAACATGACTACAGTCCCGATCAGATAGAAATAACCTTGAGTCGTGAAGATTTTTTGGGGAGTGAGAATGAGTAAAGGTACCAGAGATCCAGCCGAAGCACAGATGCCCAGGATAATAGCCAGGCCCAGTCCGATTCCCAGCATCTTCACACCCAGCCCAACGAGCGTGGCGCCAATCCCCCAGCCAAAACCGAAAAGCATGATCATCCACAGAGATCTGGTGGGAGCAACGGCATAAATCTCGGCAAGTCGAGGGATCGTCGCGAGATTCAACAGCCAGGGGAAGAAAATGAATCCAGTCAACGCGAACACGAGCCAGATGTGTTCAAATCCCCACTGCCGGGCATACTTCATGGGCAAGGCGAAAACTCCCAGCAAGATTCCACCCAACAAAACGAGGGCCGCCCCAAGAAAGACAGAAATATCCATGAGAGCCTCCAAAGAAAAAAGAACGGCTGTGCGGGGCCGGGCTGGTTGGCGGATCAACTTCGCCGCTCATTCTCCAGGATGGCGGCGCATCGAGTGTTAACGGGTGGATAGCGGCAACGAATACTCCAACGCACATTAGGATTGGATTTAGCAAGTAAAGGACATCTCGCTCTAATCGTTGATCACTTCAAAGAGCCGATCTCTCTGCTCGTGCAGACTGGCCGCTGCGCCCAGAGCGACTTCGTATGTGTCGTTCTCAAGCGCCATCACAATGCCCTGGGCAACTTCTTTGGCGCTCATCATGTATTCTTCTGCATTGGGCCGCCGGCGATGGCCGGCAAGCCCGGTAGGAACGATCGGCGGGGCAATCTCGAACACTCGCACCCGCGTGCTGCGAAGCTGGCGCCGCAATGAGAGGCTCAGCGAGTGAATCGCAGCCTTTGTCGCGGAGTAGACAGGAACCTGGGCCAGTGGAGTAAACCCGAGGCCCGAAGAAATGTTGACGATTGCCGCCTCGTTCTGCTTTTTCAATACCGGAATCAAACGAGCCGCCAAGTGGATTGGTGCGGCAAGATTGGTTGCGAGTTCCTCATCCGCCAGCGGTAGGTCCCGAGCTCCTTTGAGAAAGCTGACAGACCGTTGGATGCCGGCGTTGTTAACCAGGATATTCAGAGATGGAAGATATTTCTCTAGCCACTGAAGCAGAGAGGACCTCGAGGCAGTTCTCGAAACGTCGCAAACTTTCATCTGCAACTGAGGAATGCTCCGTTTCGCGGCCAAAAGCTTGACCCGACGGCGGCCACAGATGGCTACCGTATTTCCCTTCGCGACCAAAGCTTCAGCGAGCGCCAGGCCGATGCCCGTCGCGCCTCCGGTGATCAGGACAGTGTTACCGGATATCTTCAAGATGGGGCCTCCAATTGCCAGACTGTGTCACGCGGAACCGAATACGTCACCTGCGATGGCTCCGATCATTCTTGCCTCCTATCTGCATCGGCCTTCCAATATAGTACCCCTTTAGGTTACACCCGCGGCAGTCATACTCGCAATGACGTGGGAAAATTGGGTCAGGTCTCAATATAAAACAGAAGGCAGCCGTCTAGTGCAGGCGCTGCGCCACTTATATCTTCAAGAAGATAGCGCTAACAGGGATTGAACCTATACTCTCTACCCCGAGAGGTTTTTAAATCTACGAAACGAATTCAGTATCATGATACTTATATGTTCAGGTGAAATCACGGTCAATACGGGCAGGAACTTGAATATAGCTTCGGACCGTAAAGAAAAAAATAAGGAGGGAAACCATGGTTTTTGTATTCTATGTGATTATGGCTTTGCTGGCCTTCGTTGTTTCACGTTCAATGGGCAGTACGTCGGAGCGTAAAGCCAGCGGCATCGGAAAAATTGCCCGGGGCCTGGCAGTCCTCTTTGGAGTTCTCGCAGTTACTTGCTGTTTAACCGTAATCCCAGCCGGCGATATCGGAGTAGTGGATTTTTTTGGGACGGTATCCCCTAACACTCTTAAAGCCGGGATCAATTTTGTCAATCCCATGGCTAGGGTCGTCAGAATGTCTGTCAAGACTCAGGAAATGAAAGAAGTAATGGATGTTCCTTCCAAAGAAGGATTGACCGTCAAGCTTGAAATTAGTGTCTTGTACCACCTAAATCCGGAAAAGGCGGCGGAAGTTTATAAAACGGTGGGCGAGGATTACCAGTCTATCATTCTTGAACCTCAATTCCGCTCCGTAACACGAGGAGTGACGGCCATGTACGAAGCCAAGGCTTTATACACTTCGGAACGAGAACACTTGGCACAGGAGATTCTGAAAGAAATCACCACTGCGACAGCTCCGAGAGGGATTACCGTTGAAACGACTCCATTGCGACGTGTCATGCTTCCGCCGGGGTTGAGTCAGTCAATTGAATCCAAACTCCAAGCGGAACAGGAAAGCCAACGGATGGAATTCATTCTGACTAAGGAAAAACAAGAGGCAGATCGGAAAAGGATCGAAGCTCAGGGAATTGCTGATTTTCAAAAGATTGTCGTGCAAGGCATCAGCGATCAATTGTTGCGCTGGAAAGGCATTGAAGCCACCGAGAAACTGGCCTCCTCCCCCAATGCTAAAGTAGTTGTTATTGGGGCAGGCAAGGATGGTCTACCCCTCATTCTTGACACAAAATGAATTTAGGAATTGGTTTTAAGCTCACTCCGGCCCAAAGCTAGTCAGGTCAAACGACTTGAAGGCTTACCGCAATGCAGATATTTAACCGTTAGTAAATCTCACTTTGTGAATATGTTAAGAGCATACATTGCATCCTTAACTTAAAATTGCCTGCGGTGCCAAAGTTGGAAACTGCAGAACATGGAGGTGTGTTTATGGCGATAGAAAACGATCCAATTCTCGAGAATCTTGGAATGGCTCACCTGGGGAACCCGAAAGCGCTTTTGGGGAAAAAGGGTGCCCCGGTGCTCCAGGAGTTTAGAGCCTTTGCGATGCGTGGCAGCATGCTCGACATGGCGGTTGGCATTATTGTTGGCGCGGCCTTCGGGAGAGTTGTGAGCTCCTTTGTCTCCGACATCCTGATGCCCCCGATTGGATTGTTCGCAGGCCACTCGGATTTTTCAAACAAATTCATCAACCTCTCGGGACATGCCTATGCCACTCTTGCTGAAGCAAAAGCTGCGGGTGCCGCCACAATTAATTATGGCGTCTTCTTCAACGCGCTCTCCGACTTCGTGATTGTTGCCTTCGTAGTATTCATGCTCATCCGACAGGTAAATCGAATGAAGAGCGAACAAGAAGCCTCCTTAGAAGTGATGAGAGATTGCCCATTTTGTCTCTCTGCTGTTGCGAATAAAGCTACCCGCTGCCCGCATTGCACCTCGGTTTTAGCTGCGGCTTGAGTCATTGATTGCTGGCAGGATTAGCATTGCGTTCCCACCACAGGGAAATATATTTCTGGTAGTAGCGCACTTTCTCAACCGGCCGCATTGTGGGTGGATTTCCAAGGATCACGCGTCACTTCGAATGGTGATTGATATATAATGAAAGGTGGCGGGGATCCCAAAATTGAAATCTTGGCTTGAATGATAGAATTCGAATTGATTTCTTCGGGAGGCTAGTCATGACAACAGATGAAGGAGCCATCCAGGGCATCCTAAAACAACTTGAAGTCGCCTGGAATGATTACGACAGCGTACGCTTCGCGGCGTTCTTTGCGGAGGATGCCAACTTCATCCATATCTTTGGGGGGCAGTTGGACGGACGAACGGCGATCGAGGCCTCGCACCGGCACATCTTTGACACGATCTATCGAGGCAGCCGCGTCAGTTTTATGTTACGAAGCATCCGCTTTGTGCGCCCCGACGTCGCGGTCGTTTTCGCCCGAGCCCACCTGAATTTCGACGAAGGCAATGAACCTCGCGAAATGGAAACCCGCCCGACGTTGATCGCGGTGAAGGAAGAGGCTAAGTGGCAAATCGCGGCCTTTCAAAATACCAAGATTTCCGAAGTGCCAATTGCAGCCCAGGCCGCGGCCCGTCTTGCAACTTAGTATGGTAACCTCAGCCCGACGGCTCCACAACCCCGGAAACCTTGCATGATATGGATGCCGAGAAGCAATCTCGTTTTAAAGGATAGAAGGCATACGCATTGCAGTATTTATCCGCAGTAAGACGTTCGTGTCGGTTGGATAGCAAACGTTGGACAAAAGTGCCCCAAATTTCATTTGTTATCAAATCATTTTGTTATCAAATCATTCAGTACAAATTAGCCTGTTTATCAATGGTTGGGCCGCCGAAGCAGTACCTTTCCCCAGATGATGTGTCGCCGGTGTTTCATCCAGGTCTCCCTTGCAGCGTCCGCCACGGGATTCGGGCTTGGCGCCTATACGTGGCAAATTGAGCCACACTGGCTGGAGATTGTTTCTCACCCCCTCCCTATCGTGGGCCTCCCTCGCGCCCTCCAAGGTCTTCGCCTAGCGCAACTGAGCGACATGCACGTGGGCCCCCGCGTTGCTGACAATTACGTCCTCGAGAGCTTCCGCAGGGTCATGGCGCTGGACCCAGATATTGTTGTGTATACCGGCGATTTCACCTCGTACGAGCCGGGAATCTTCGACCATGCGGAACGAATCTATGAACACCTCCCCCGGGGCCGGCTAGCGACCTTGGGCATCCTCGGCAATCATGACTACGGCCCGGGTTGGTCCCACCCCGAGATTGCCGCCCGGCTCGCCGATCAGCTCCGGAGTGCTGGCGTGCACATTCTCCGCAATGAGGTGACCGAGGTCTCGGGCCTTCAGGTAGTCGGGCTAGATGATCTTTGGGCCAACCAGTTTGATCTGCGCCGCGGGCTGGCACCATTGGATTCCTCGCGCCCCGCGATCGCCCTGAGCCATAATCCCGACACGGTGGATCACTCGGGCTGGGACGACTTCCACGGTTGGATACTTTCCGGCCACACTCATGGTGGGCAGTGCAAGCCTCCGTTTCTCCCCCCTCCCCTTTTGCCGGTCCGGAATCGGCGTTACACTGCAGGCGCCTTTAGATTGCGCGGGGACAGAAGCCTATACATCAGTCGCGGCATCGGCCACCTCCTGCAGGTGAGGTTCAACGTAAGGCCGGAGGTCACCCTATTCGACCTGAAGAGCGGGTAGCCTGACGGCCCAACAAGCACATGGACCTGGCGGGACGTGGCTGTGGGGTGTCTCGGCGCTGGCACGACCGGTCGTCGTGCCCTAGCATTAATTTGATTAACTTCGGCAAACTCTCTGGACTCCCATGAGCTGTCAGTATTTGCGATCCTAACTCACAGCATGCGCCTGCTTAATCCTTTCTGTACCTCGTGTCTTTGCTTCTCTCCCTGATAGGCTCATTCTTTCTCCTCAGGGGTCAAGTCCAGAAACCCTCCACTCAATAAGTCAGAATAAAAAAGAGGCGCGTCATGCGCCCCTTACCTGTTAGCCCGCATGGGGATCGAAGCCGTACTCTCTAGCTTGAGAGGGCCAATTTGAATTTTGTATGCATCAGTACCGGGGAGGAAGAATTGGGAAGATACCAGTATTCATCGCCATTTTTCGGGAATTCTTGATTGCATCTCTTAGGCGCTGTTTGCACCTATTTGTATCAAAATACGTTACCAAGACGTTACCAGATCAGGAGATGCCTTCGGGATTTTGGGGCAGGGATTTGGTTATAGATTCTCGTTCCAGCTCTCCAATCGAAATCACAAACCTCCGGCGAGACCGCGCGGAGAATTTTTTCCAGCAATCTTCTTCGACTCTCCAGAGGTGGCAAAACTCAGCACTGCCAAACCGGCTAGAACTGCGCACCCAAACATTAAGGCACCTTTGTGCCAACCCGATTGATGGCCTCGGCGATATGCCTCTTGTTCTGAGAGCGGCGCGTCTTTGCCCAAGGCTTCCTCAACTTCGTTGTCACTCGGATTCAGGGAAATCGTATCCTGTAAGCCTTCAAACTGTTTGCCCATTTGGCTGAATATTCTTGGGCCTACTTCCATCATTTCTTCTTTAACTCGAGGCAATCCTTCCGCCATTCTAAATCCTCCTTTGGTCTGAGCAGCATCGAAGTTCCAGGGATTCCGGTAAAGTAGTCTCGCACTGAAATCTTCCACGAATATCTTTTCGGTATCACTTATGGCTTTGAATGAAGCCTACCCGCAGACGCCTTATGGCTCAATCTGAAGAATCCAGTCCTGGACAAGAGAGGGTGTGTGGCCGCCTCTGCCACAGCCTCCGTATCGATCGTACCCTTGACCATGGCACCCTCAAGAATTGAAATTCGCGGACATCTAATATTGCCATGCACAGATCCCGATGATCTAATCTCAACCAATTCGCTGGCAAAAACGTTCCCAATCAAGGCTCCTGCGACGATCACGCTTTTTGCATGGATTTCAGCGCTGACTTTGCCACTAGGTCCAATCCAGAGATTATGATTCTTCAACTCGACACTCCCTTCCACGTGACCTTCGACGGTAAGATCTTCTTCTACTGTCAGCTCCCCTTTGATAGAAACAGTTTCCTTTACATGGGCCGTCATCGGTAAGTGCATC
Source organism: uncultured Acidimicrobiia bacterium (assembly GCA_963810905.1). Taxonomy (GTDB): domain Bacteria; phylum Acidobacteriota; class Terriglobia; order Versatilivoradales; family Versatilivoraceae; genus CAWBAT01. The sequence continues at coordinate 229,131 of CAWEPG010000008.1, forward strand.
CAGTTGTCAGATCCGCAGGCTGAACAAACCAGATGCCCGGAAACAGAAACAGACAAAGTGCGAGTGGTATCGCAGTCGGCACACAATACGACCCGATCTGCCAAGGATCTTTTCACACCAGCGCTGGAAGTCATCTCAGATCTCCTCTTATAGTACGCGCATCAGATAATGTTACATTGATTGGGAAAGTGAGTCCAGTTGTCGATTGCCTTGAAGTGCACAAAAGACTCTGGCAACGGAAACTGGCGATCTGCGTCAACTCTCCCCACGAGGAGAGTTGAGAATGTCGATCATCAGTCTGATTCGTCGATTCCGCTCGCGCCCACTTCTGGAAACAGCCCCTGGCCTCATGAAAGAGAGCCTCAACCTCATTGAAACCCAAGTGTAATCTGCGTGGCCTAACCTATTGATCTATATATCACTAACCTCTAAATCCCTCACCCTACACTTTACTTTCAAGGGTATGTCTTCGGCTCATCTAGAATGCTCCCGCAAGATTGCCTGGGCTGTTCGTGCCTAAGTGTATCGGGAAGAGTTAACACTAGGATCGTGTCCCAAGTTGGGCTGAATGTTGGTAGTATAGACGCTCTGCCGAAATCAGAATGTCCGGCGCAGCTTCCTTCTATTAGACCATGCGCTTGATTTGTTTCAACTGTTCATAAGCACCACAACCAATGGAATGGAATATTACTCTGAGAGAAGGGAGCAAGGATGACCATAACCATACCTTCCCGCTTGTCGTTTCTTTTACCCGCCATCTTGATGCTACCCTTCAAATCATTTGCAATACCTGACGCCTATGATCCGCTGGCGGTTTCTGATCAGCATGGTCCACCACCACTTGAGCTCACAGTCAATGACAAGGAAAGGCAACGTGACATTCCCATTCGCATTTATCTCCCCTCCCCCAGAACCCCCGCGGCGGTCGTGCTGTTCAGCCCTGGATTGGGTGGTTCGCGCGAAGGGTCCGCTTATCTTGGTACGCACTGGGCAGCACGCGGTTATGTTGCCATCTTCATTCAGCATCCCGGCAGCGACGATTCCGTGTGGAAGGACCTTCCACGAGAGGAACGAATGAGAGCTCTGCAGAAGGCGGCCAGCCTCGATAACTTCATCCTCCGCGTCCAGGACATTTCCTCTGTGCTCAATCAATTGGATCGCTGGAACAAGACCAATGGGAATGCTTTGGCTGGGCAGTTGGATATGACTCGTGTTGGCATGTCTGGCCATTCTTTCGGGGCAGTGACAACACAGGCTGTGAGCGGCCAGATCACAGCGCGGGGAAATGTCTCTTTCACCGATCCACGCATCAAAGCTGCCATCGCCTTTAGCCCTAGCAGCCCACGTCGAGGCGGTGACCCCAAACAAGCGTTTGGCAATGTAAAGATCCCTTGGATGCTGATGACCGGTACGAAAGACATTGCCCCCATTGGCAATGTTGACATGGAGTCGCGGCTCGCAGTATTTCCAGCGTTATCGGCGGGCGGAAAATACGAATTGGTTCTTTATGGAGCAGAGCATTCCGCTTTTACCGATCGCCCCTTGCCCGGCGACACCGAAAGGCGAAATCCTAATCACCATCGCGTCATACTCGCCCTAAGCACAGCTTTTTGGGATGCTTGGCTACGCGAGGATATTCTTGCCAAAGCCTGGCTCGATGGTGACGGTCCATCTTCAATTTTGGAAAAGAATGATCGATGGCAAAGAAAATAATCAGAATATTAGGACTTGAGATAGTTTCCCTGAAATAAATAATTGGGGGCGGTCAGCGTTTCTAAGCATTTCTTCGGAAGATGTTACACCTTGTTATTTCAATGATAAGCGGGACAGGCTGTCTATTTTCCCGATCTACTCAAATGAGAACTCTTACAGATCGGGCATCTTTTTGTGTAGAAGGGGAACTGAAAAAGCCAAAGTCCTGAAGTCAATATTGTAAGTATAAGTGTTCCAACCTCAATATTGAGCTCGGCATTAACTTCTCTTTGGCAAGGGTGACAATATGATCTTGCCATGATCTTAAAGTGTTAGCAAAAATTTTCCTCATCAGTCAATACCAAGTTATAACGTAGATCGCCCTTTCAAGCCAATATTCAGTGGCATTTTCCAGCTCACAAGAATGGCACCATCGGCAACTGGGGAAGAAAAGCACATTATCTCATTTTCCGAATGTATATTAATTATCACAATAACGGTCGATTGGCACCCTTTATTCTGGGTGCCTCCTCCGACGTGACCCTCTTTTTAAGTCCCCATAAGGGGCTTGGTCAAAATAGGGTTGAGTGCCTAGTTGGGTCGAACAGTGGTAGGATTAGTCCCGAAAAAGAGTCAACGAGAAAAATTTAGGGGTACATCGAAGCAAAGGAGTGAATATGTCAACCTTACGCCGGGATTTCTTGCAGCATGTTGTTGTTGGAGCAGCCTCTGTACTGGGGGGTGTCCGAACTTCGGGGGCGGCAGTTCCCCTCAATCCCGCGATTCGTGAGTCTGTGAAACATGATTCCCAATCGAATCCTCCGGTGAAGCCCGGAGGCAGCGGGCCTGACCCGATTTTCGAAAAGCCTGCCCCGATTACGATGGCCGAACTGTCAAAGATGAAAATCGATGGAGTGCGGGCAGTAGAGGTCAACGATTATGTATTTGGTAACTATCAAGGGCCTCTGACACCTGACCCGCCCCATGCGGACCAGAATCCGAAGAAAGCGATCATCATTGTATGGGAAGGCAAGCCAAACAAGTTCGTTTTTTGGCATGAGGCCAGCTACAGCCCCTATTTCGAGCTGCCCTCGGGGGCGGGACCGAACTTCCAGTTCTTCGAGTCCAATTGGGGCGGCGAGTTGTTCAACCAGTATGGTCGAATGGAACAGCACAGCTTCGTGGACATCATCGAGAGTGGTCCGCAGCGGGTCTGGATTCGGTGGACGTATCTTGACGTGGATGAGAAGAGCAACCCACCTGTCTTGAGAGGCACCGATGATTTCGTAAGCTACGCCAACGGGATCGTATGGCGGCGACAGACCTACCAAACATTCTACCCCGACCGGGATGACGCGCAGTGCGCCAGTCCGCTGGATTTCTTCACGGCGGTTCCGGCAGGGGTGCATTACACACAGCTGATGCCGAAAGATGAGCAACATGGGGATTATCTGGTGGGGGCATTCCTGGATATCTATTCCAACAAACAATACAACGTGTATTGGGACAAGTCGGATAAGCCAGGATGGGATGGGCCATTCTATGCGCGAAGGACGGGCGCGGAATGGTTCCTGGATATCGAACGATCAAAGGGTAAGGCGGCGGTGCAAACGTTTCGCGATGGGCTGGCATACTGCACGTTTGGGGACGCAAGCGGGTATTTGGCGAACCGCACCCAACTCTGGGACAATTCGCATCCGGACACCTCGCCATGCAATTGGGGCAACGCCAAGATGATTCATTGGCCAGTTGGATGGGTCAACAGCGGAGGTGTAATCGGGAATGACCAGGACATCATGACGAAGCCCTATCATATCGACACACTGAGCATGTGTTTTGTGACGAAGCCGCTTCCGATGAATGCCGAAGCTCGCAATTGGGAGAACATTAAAAAGGAATGGCGCAACAAGGAACAGGAACGCTGGGTGGGAGGGCGTGTGTTCTATTGCCTGCACGGCGTGGAGCAGGACTTCGAGACGGTACGACGGGTGTCGCGACGGTGGCTGGACAAAGGAGCGGACTGTGCCCGGCCTGAAAGCGTCAAAGATTTGATATAGCCATGACTTCTCGTAAATTTGGAGCCAGCCAAATTGGCTCACGGTGAAATGGCTCGATGACCCGAGATTGCTTCAAATGCGCATTGCAGTTGCTAATCCAAGAAGGTCATTCCTGATGCAACGTACGATATGATTGCTGGGACAATCATCGCTCGGCAGAAGTGAGGGATGCTCAGCCAACGCATCTTTCGAGATGGAATATTAATGCAGAGATTCGGTATTGCTGTTCCGTGTTGTTTTCTAGGGAGTTCTCGAAGCCACTTTCGAAGTGAAGACAGCTTTCCTGTGTTCCATTCCATCCGGCGGTCTTGTCTGTTGCACTCTGCGGTCTCTAATGATCCCCTGTTTGAGTAACGCACGGACAACATTTCTACGGTCTTCATCAAGTACGCGAGCCACGTCCGAGATACTGATGTGATGGTTCACGAAAAGGTTGCAGATAGTCACAGCTCTCTTGCGCTGTGGATCCAGATTCACGGCATCCTCTGGCAAGGTGAACTCCTCCACAAGGACATGGAAACCATCTAGATCTTGAGGTATCGACTGATTCATCAAAAGCTCTCCCTCTCCCGGGAAGAAGACTGAACTACTTATTATTGTAGGGTCGTTTTGCGAAAAATAGTAATTTTTATCGGGCCCGCACTGGGAATCTTTTCCTTCCTAATCCTAAGCACAAAATCGCACAACATTGGTTGTTGATTGACGGCGTCCAGCGTCAGTTGTCCAATAGCTGACAGACTCTTCCGAAGAACAGCCCCTGAATGTTTTTCCGAATTCCGTGGTTTCCTGGAAAAAGTCCTATTAATTCAAAAAATGCTTTATTCTCTCCCCGATCAAAACGGGACCCGAATTTTGGAGAGAACTTTGGAAAACCTGCTCAGCATCATTCTCGGGATTGGATTGAGTGCGGCGTGTGGTTTCCGTGTATTTGTTCCCCTGCTCCTGTTAAATATCTTCGGATTGGCAGGATATGTTCGGCTGGCGCCCGGTTTCGAGTGGATCGGAACCATCCCCGCGCTCGTCGTCTTTGCTACGGCGACAGTGCTGGAGGTCCTGGCCTACTACATTCCCTGGATTGATCACCTGCTCGACCTGGCAGCGGGCCCTGCTGCTCTAGTGGCAGGTGTGATTGCCAGCGCTTCAGTAATGCCGGATATGCAGCCATTGGCAAAATGGAGTATTGCTCTGATTGGCGGAGGAGGAATGGCGGGAATAATCCAAGGGGCAACGTCTCTGGCAAGGCTGAAATCAACCCTATTCACTGGAGGAGCGGCTAACTTTATCATCTCGACCCTCGAATTGATGGCCGCTATTATTACCTCGTTGCTTGCTCTTTTCCTTCCGGTACTGGGACTTGCGCTAGTTTTGAGTCTAGTAATCTTTATTTTTATCAAGTCAAAGCGATTTCTTTTCGGCTGGAGGCGCGTCTAATGAATCAGCGTCCAAGTCATTGTATATGGAGTGCGTGAACCTAAGACGGACAGCAAAGACCTGAGTGCCAAGCCGATTCCTGTCATGAACACGAGGTCTACCTGTAATCAGCCAGTGACGACGCATATTTCGGACGTGCGTTGGCGGAAAAAGACTGAGAGAAAGATCACCAACTAACTTAGCAGCTGCTTGACCTAAGATAGACAGAGGTGGGCAGGGTTCGCAACTTCTTTAAACTGCCACAAATTAAAGGCTACGAGGTTTTTCGGGTGAACACCTGTAAGCTTTGAAGCTAAATATACAGGAGCACGTCGTGCGAGGAATTTGCATGCTGCGTGCGATGTGGTGGGAGTAAGAGACGGAGCCAAGGAGAGTGCTAACCGAGCCTAGAGGGGGAAACCTGGGACACAGCCGAGGATGCTCCTACTGGGCACTACACCAGTTGACACGCTACGACGTTTGTGGGCGTAACTCGTCACATCATTGCACGATTAACGAACACTGGTTTCTGGTCCGTAGTTGCTGAACAAATAATCAAGGATCTTGTCACGATCTTCCTTTTTCATTTCCGCGCCCCACTTGGTCATTTTATTGATTTCGCGGTCCCACTGGGCGCGCGTAAGGCGTTGCTGGCGGATGACGTCGTCATCATGACAGACCACACAGGCATTCTGGAACGCGGCGGGCTGCAACGGAGCGGAGCCAGACGACTGCGCGAGTTGAGGTGTTCCGGAAAGTTCCTTGACGACATCCACGCCCACGCGCGGGACAACATTCCAACCGTACCCCGCAGGGTTCCACTCTTGGTCGAACGGCTGAGTGTTGCCGGCTGCATCACGCGCACGCGCCAGGATTGTGTAGTAAGCCACTTGAGATGGCGTCCAGTTGAATTCCCACTGCCGCCAGCCGAATTGGGTATGCTGATCCTGGCGCAACGCCGCCGCTATCCAACTGCGCCCCCCATCGACACTCACGTCAACTGACGTTATGGGGCCTCCATCTCCACCCCAGGCCACGCCGCGAATCGGAACCGGCTTGCCGACGGAAACCTGCATGCCATCCAGCGGATCGTTGATCACGCTCTTGACTCGCAGGCTGGTCACCGGTTGCATCTGCTCGGGCGGGATAAGTGTCCCCGGTGCGACAGGCTTCCCCGGATGCCGGTAAGCGCTCTTCATCCAGAACCCATCATGTTCTTTGTCAAGCGCGCGAATGGACGTAAGCCATTTGACCCACGAATCACTCGCCCAACCCGGTGCCACTACCCGCAGCGGGAAGCCATGCTTCGTTGGCAGTGTCTCGCCATTCATTTGATACGCAAGGAGCGTATTGCCATCGAGCGCTTTCTTCACCGGAATTGACCGTTGGAAATCTGGCATCGTGCCGATTGGGACATCTGCCCCGTCGAATAGAATCTCCTTGGCGGAATCCTTGATGCCGGCCCGTGTGAGGACGTCGGCCAGCCGCACGCCTCGCCAGCGGCCGTTCCCTACACTGCCGTTCCGCCATTGTAGGCCTGGAACCGGGGGCTGGTAAAATCCGCGTCCGTTGCCGGCACACTCAGCGACACTCACCAGTTCGATTGGCGGAAGCTTTTTCAAGTCTGCCATAGAGAGCGTGAGAGGCGTAGCCACTTCACCCTCCACCTTCAGCCGCCATTCATTGACATTTACGGTGGGGACGTACACGTGCGTGCGGACGAAGAAATGCTCGATCGGCGTGATGTAATCCGAGAAGCCGGAAAGAGACATCTCCAGGTCCTCGGGGCGAACCGAACGCACCAGCATGTCTCGCTTGGGACGATCGTCAACTGAGAGAAGGGCGCCAGCGGCAAGAAACAAGAAATTTCTGCGGGGAATCATCATGGCTTTCACCAGTTGTCGGGGTCTTCTACGGATGTTTTCTGACGATCATCCCAAATCGAGCACTGCGGGGAGCCTGAGCGCTGGCGAGCCTGCAGCTGGATCCGGCGATAGCTGGCTCGGACGGCCGGGTTTGCCCATCCGCTTCTTTACGCCACATCAGATGAACAGGCTCGTTCGTGACTTCAACGAATCGGCAAGGAAGCTGGCGACTCCGCCGCTCTCCAGGCCGGCGACGAGTTCTGATTCTTGGATTCCCATCAAGTCCCGAGACATTTCGCAGGCGATCATTCGCACACCCAGTTCCTGCGCGAGCGCGACCATCTCCTCCAGCGAGTTGACGTTCTTTTCCTTCATCATGGACCGCAACATCTTCGCGCCTACGCCGAAATAATTCATCTTCGAAACAGGTAGGCTCTTGCTCGATCCCGGAGACATAAGAGTCATCATTTTTTGAAAAAGGGTCTTCCCGGCAAGCTGCTTATCCTTCTTGAGGACACTCAACCCCCAGAAGGTGAAGAACATGCTCACCTGCTGGCCCATGGCTGCGGCCCCGGTTGCAATTATGAAAGCCGCCAGGACCCGGTCTAGATCACCTGAGAAGACGACGAGCGAGACCCGGTCCTCCCCCACCTGCCCCTCAACATAAGCGAGCCGCTTCTCGAGATCCTGGAGCTTTTCCTCGAGCGCCTGCATCCGTGACGGGTCGGCAGCGAGTCTTACTTCAGCACTGGCATCCATATTGTTTCCTCCTCACGCAGTTCTCTTTACATAGTGAATGTACACATTGGCCCCGTCTGTGGACTCTGTCTCTTGGCCGACCAGCGCGACATTCTTCGCAACCTTAGCCCAGCCTTGAAAATCCGCCACTGAGCCCTTATCCGTGGCCACCACTTTGAGTACCTGGCCAAGCTCAAGCTTACCAATCTCCTTGCGTGCGTTGACCAGAGGCATCGGGCAGTTGAGGCCACGTGCGTCGAGTAACTTATCGAATTCCTGGCTCATTGTACTCCTCCACTGGAAACTAAGTGTGCTTGCGAAAGCGCACAAACGTTCTTGCCCAACTCCAGCATTGCGGCATCTTCCTCCGTGGGCGCCAATAATCCCGCATTGACTCGCTTGATGTCCACGTACTCGGGGATGAATTTGGGAAGGTTCCCAAGCAGGTAACGGACGAATCCTTCTTCGCTCTCCCGCTGGAGAATGGCAAGGCCGTCATTCCGTTTCTTCAAATCGTCGAGCGACGCGGCGAAGCGTCCTTTCTCGTCCGCCTCATTAAGGCTACTGAAGTGCCCGGGTAACACGATGATGCATCCTGGGAGACCGAGAAGCTTGTGCAGCGAACGGCAATGCAACGGTGCCCAGGTTTCAGCCTTCCCGCCAAGATCCGGCCGTGCAATGGACCCGATACAAATGCTGTCTCCGGTAAAGAGATATCTATCGTCAAGTCGAAACGCAACCTGACCGAGTGTGTGGCCGGGGATGTGGAGTGCCTCAAGTTTGTGGTGCCCAACCGGGAACATCTGGCCGTCACGGATGAACTCATAGGGAAACGTGGCGGGCAGCACGTCGATGGGATGAATGGCGTCGTGCGGATGCAGGTAGTAGCTAGCACCGGTCTTGGCTGCCAGAGCAAGTCCGCCGCTGATGTGGTCCGCGTGCCCGTGGGTGTCAATTACCGCATCAATCGTGAGGCCCTTACCGCCAGCCAAGTCCAGGTAAGGATGGAGGTGGCGAAGGGGATCGATCACGATTGCCTTCCCTGCGCTGGCTATTATGTAGCTCAGGCACCCTCGAGCTGGCCGGCTCACCTGGTAGATTGCCAGATCGGGACCTTCGACCAGAGCGCGGGTCGCATAGTACTCACCCCAGGCTTTCATTCCGCCCTTGAGGTTGGCGCTGGCGTAGCCTAGGCTGCGCAGCCCTTGCGCGACGAACTCTGAAGTGTCGCCTTTTGCGCAGACCGCAAGGATCGGCAGATCAACGGGAAGTTGGTCCGAGAGGTCCCGCTCGACATAAGCGACGACGGAGTCCAACATCTCGTCTTTGCCGCCAAGTTCGAGCATTTCGAAATAGGGAATATTGATGGCGGGTACCGGGATGCGGCCTTCGAGTCGGAACCTTTCGAACTCATCGCGATTGCGTACATCAAGGACGAAGAATTTGTCGCGATGTTCCAGCCGTTCGAGCAGTTCTCCCCCCGTCCAGACTTCACTGCTCAGTTGTTCTACCATTACGGGCTCCTATATTGTATCGTGAATGCCGCACCAAAAGGATTCCTAAGAACTTCTAATTTATCCTACTGAATGGTGTCAGTATACACCCGGTCAGACCCGTTGGCGCGTTTTTAGTGTGTTCATCATCCAGAGCGACTCCACCGTGATCGAGACGGGGCAGTCCTGCCTTTTGTTAGGCACGGAAAAATCAGAAACTGCCTTATTTTTGTACCCCTACAGCTTTAAGAACATGACGGCGCTCAATACCATTACTGCAATCACTGTCGCAGCGAACAACCCGGCAAGGAAAGGTCGAAGACCTGTCTGTCGCATGGCAGAAAACCTTGTTTCCAACCCCACCCCAGCCATGCTAGCTATGATACATACCTTCGAGATTTCTTGAGCGAAGTTGGCGAGGTTGACACTGTAATCGAACCGACCTAAGAGAACCGCTCGTGTCAAATGGATTGTCAGATCGGGTATGATACCAAGCGTGCGTAACAGCGCCATCCCCAGGAATCCGAGTACAAATTTGGGGAACATACCAAGATAGTTGATCTTCCCACCAACGGTCGTGTCACCGTGCCGACATTTGTCACGAACGTGAATGACTCCAAGAACAAAGACCACAGGCGCCAAGAGGCAGACGCGTGCGAGCTTTGCGATCGTGGCGGTCTCACCAGCCTCTGGACTGTAAGCAAATCCGGATGCCACCACCTGAGGTGTCTGGTGGATGGCCAGCCCTGCCCAAACGCCAAAGGCCTTTGAAGATAGATGAAGAAAACTGCCCACTAGAGGCATGGTAAACATTGCCAGCAGCCCAAGTAGGGTAACAGTCGCTACACTGAAGACAACATCCTTTTCTTCCGCTTCAATTACAGGTGCCGTAGCAACAATGGCTGTGCCACCGCAGATAGCCGTGCCCACCCCTAACAGTGTCCCTAGCTTTGGTGGAAGGCTCAACCGCCTGGTTAGATAGTGCAGCAAGCAAAGCGCTACGATAATCTCAACTATGCTCAGAAGGATACCCATCAATCCTACGCGAACAATGTCAAAGAAATTGAGCCTGGCACCTAGCAGGATAATGCCGAGAGGCAAAAGCTTCTTGATCGAAAACTTGATTCCAGGCAAACATGAATTGGGCAAGGTCCAAAGGTTGCTAACGAGCATCCCAGCGATAATTGCCAGCATGACTGGTTCAATGGGATGCTTACCCGCCTTCAGAGTGAAAGGCCAAACCTGGAGTTCACTCAACCAAATTGATAAAGCTGTAAGTATCCCAACGACCACTAGCTCCCCAGCCCAGCCATCTGTGTCTTTCTTCCCTCATGGTCGGATGCAACTGCACAACCATGGGAACACCTTCCATGTAATCCAAGTATTGCGCCCAGGAATAGTCGGGTTCAGTCTTCCTCATAATGATTGCTTTCAGTGGACCGTGACTTCTTGCCAGACGTTAGTTATTCGATCAGTTTCTGAAGGAACTAATTCCACAACGGTGGTTCCGTCATCAATTGTTGGTTGGACTGGTGGAAAGATTTAGGTAGTGATAGGTTACAGCCAAATTTCGCTTCACCAATTCTAGTTAGCCCGAAAATGGAGATCAAGTGTTTTTCCAATAAGGTATGAGGATAAGTCACCAGCTTTAGATTGCGGACGTACCGGCCTTCCAATGAAAGCCGTGAGTGTGGGACTTATGAATTCATGATACCGGCTGCAGGAGTTTGAGGAGTTAGTCTAAACCCTTAAGGTACGAGGTGCTAGCGTATGAGTCCCATGTCGACAGTTTGTTTCCCGTCTAAACGGCTCTTCACATCTTGAACAAGGCCTTCTACCCATAATTCGCGGAGCCCGTCATCTTGATGGAAATTTACACGAAAGATCAGGTTTTCTGAAATCGGGCGGAAAAGAGCGAATAAGAATTAATCTTCACAAGGGTTTAATAGTTGAGTTCTTTTTTCAGTGCCACTGGCCACTAGTCATTGACCACCTTCCAGGCAAGAATCTTCCAGCTCTCATCTTCCAGGCCCCACAAGTAATGGTGTGCGACAAACCCCACGCGGATCGTCGATCTTCCAGTGCTGCACCTGCCCTCGCGGTTCGAGCCGCCCCATGCCGAAAAGTCAGAAGTGTTCGATCCCATCACCGCCCACCAACGCTCCTGCTTTCCCCTGATGGATTGCCAACTCTTTCCATAGCCATAACAAGGTCCTTAGCACCCGATCCCCACCGGGAGACGACTTTGAGGGCTTCAGTGAAGGGTACGTCCAAGGGATGCACCCGTTTCCGGTCGAGAATGTAGACGGCGCCAGCAAACGGGGTGGGGATCGATGGGACAAAAACCGTGTAGCGCCCGTCCTCGAACTCCTCGATGATGAATGCAGGGACGAGGGCTTCTTCGATCTCGACCAGCGCAGGTTTCCAGACGTTTTGGCGGTTGTCTCCCGCCACCTGCTGGGTCAGGCTCCGGAATAGCGCGTAGCCCGGGATTCTTTCGAAGAAACCTCTCTCAATCCGCTCCCGTACCACCCGTCCTGCCCGAGTGCGTGACGGCAACACCGATCAGGAAGCAGATCATAAGCACGAGGAGAAAGGACAGCACCTTCTCAGCTGGAATCCAGTCCGGGAGGAGCAGGGCGAATGGCCGCACCAGGCCCGCCGACAGTTTTCATTCCCTTGAGCAGCACCAAGATGGCGAGGTAAATCGGAATGACAACGAGCAAGCCTCCAAGCACCGGTTTTGCGACGAACGCGAAAGCCTTTTTCATAAGCACCACCTTTCTTCATTCTGGATTTTCTGAAAGGGTTGCGAGGCATGTTCTCCCCGCATCTGGGGAGTCCACGCCGCAACCAAGCACTGCGGCTCACCTGGCAGCGTGCTTTCCACCCTGGGGGAATTTCCTGGCCAGATGGAGCAAGCAGGTTAAAAGTATTTTTCCGAATAAATTGGTCTACTTTGCTATTCGATGGCATAGTGGTAAAAAAAATTTCAGCGGCTGGTTCAGAAAGAAATCGTTTATCTCCAGGCCATGGATAGGGCCCATTTTCAACATTACAGGCCACTAGTCGCTGATAACTCTCCAGGCAAGAATCTTCCAGCTTCCATCTTCCAGCCCCCACATGCAATGAAGTGAGGCTGGCTCACCACCGCTTACTTTAAGCTCGAAGGAGCTTACATAGTAGTGACCATAAATCTTGTTGCGGGGATCATCGAGTTCCGACTCCTTCCCCTTTCCTCGATCGGCACTACTGCACATGCGATCCTCGGCCATTCCGTCCGGAAGGCTGATCAAGGAATAATGCGTTCTCGTCTTTATGGGTAACAGTCTTAATGAGCTCGTGCTGTGCCGGGACGGCTTTGATGGCATCATCCAGATTCGCTTTCTTGCCGATGGCTTGTGCTCCCTTCTCGAACCCATCCAGGATTGCTTTGCGCGCCTGTTCCGGAGCGAAGTCCCTTTTTGGCCGGGTCTCCTGAAAAATCCAGGCAAACGTAAGATTTCGGGGACAAGAAAGAGAGCGCTGTTTCATACTCCTGCTTTACAAACCACGCGGAGAGGAATTGCTGCACTGCTTGGATTAACTTCGGATCGCCATTCACCCGGGGCATGGGGGGAACTTTTGGGGTGGCGGGAGTTGCTGCCGTAGCGACCATTTTGGGATCCGCTTCATCCGCTATCTTCAATGCAACGATCTTCCAGTAATTGCCTTCCTTGCTCCACAGGAAATAGACGGTACTGCCCTTGCTGTCCCCAGCCTTGAGGCGGAACGCCGAGCCGAAATAATCCCCATAGCTTCTTGGAGGCCTCCTTCTTTGCCTGGTGTAGGCTCAACCGCGTTCTGTTCCGCACAATCTACGGCAGCCGCAATATCGTTCGGTACGGCGAATAAGAGGAACTGTGACTCATACCGATTCTTCACCGGCTTGAGCCGAGGATTCCATGGCTTGACGTTCTCAAGTACGTCTTCAACTTTGGCGGGTTTCCCTACTTTTTTATTGAAGGCAGCCAAACGCACCAAGAGCTGCGCTTTCACTATTCCAGGCTCAAAAGGCTTCCCTCTCTTACTGGCCATTTCTTCAAGGCAGGAGAAGCTGCGGGGGGAGAAATAAGCGACGGTAAGATTGGGCTTCTGCTCAATGATCCACGAAGTAAGAAAATCATTGACGGCCGCGTCAAGGCCTTCTTTTTCAGAAATACGAGGGTTGGGAGGAATCCTGAATGTGCCTAGAGTTGGATCGGGAGTTGAAGATGATTGAAGAGGCAGGCTAAAAAGGCCTTGCCACCAACCGGTGAGCCCCGACCAGCGGCCGTCGTGCCGCTCCAGATTGTCACCCGCTCGCACATCGGAGTTCGCCGAACTCAGATGCCCGTTGAATGCAGCCGACGGAAATGAAGAAGAGCGGTAATCCACGTCAAAATCGCCTCGCTTGCCATCTCGCGAAATGGAACACTGAATAGAGGGTGGCCCACCCTTCATCCGGAAGCAAATGGGGAAACCGAAGTGATAGTGCGTATTGTCTCCCGTTCGCTTGAATTCCTGGCTGGCGCCAAGCGTCTCGATAGCATTCGGCTTCAAATGGACATAGATGCGGAACTGTCGATCGCCTCGGGCCTCGGGGACTTCCCCTGCAATATCTTCCACAGCATCGATCAAATCAAGCGCGGTACCCAACGATTTCCCATCTGAGCCGGTCAACTTCGTGTTCCAGAGGGCATGTGTTACCGCATCGAATGTGCTTCTGACAGATTGACGAGCTCTCGTCATAGACCTTTTCAGGATCCAATTGAGTATTCGTTGCGCGGCGCGTAGGCCTGCACCAGATTAACCACCAGCTTCTGTTGTTCGGGGTTGAGAGTCTTGAATGAACCACCAAAACTCTCTTTTCCAGCTTGAGTTTGATCCTTGGGCTGGGAAGCCTGCTGGGCCGTCAGCGGCAAAGCCGTCCAGGCCAAACACAGGAAGAGCAAGATAAGAATCATCGGGAAATGCCGGCTAGGTGGTCGGAGGGAATTGAAAAGAGTCTTCATCGCATGTAACCTCCAGAAGGGAGTATTTTTCAATGAATCACCAGGGGAGAAAAGGCCTTCTTAGACTCTACAATACAAGAAATAAACAGTCAGTCGGATGGTGAAAGGTTAGAAATGTAAAATCTGAACCGATGCAGGTTGAGGGAAATCCCCGCGGAAGCCAATGAGAATCATTACAGACGGCGATTCCAATGGATCATTACCGGTCGAAATGGGTAACATCGACTTCGACTCTTTAGCAAGAACTCTGATCCGTCGCCGCATACAAGGCGAATGCGCCATCTATTGGCCAGCCAAAGGAATTGACTGTCAATATAGAATTGCTTTACCACAACCACGAAACACTGAGCATCTTACCATACGCAAGAATTTTTCAGCAGTCTTTTTGATTCCCAATTTCAACCCGGGGTGAGCGACTGCAGGCCGAAGACTCATGAGAAGGTCAACCAGCTCTGTGGATGGCGAAAAATGTCTCACATGTTCAATATTGAACGGTAGGTCCTGTATTAGCGGCTTATTGTAGTAAATACTTTTCACCCTGACAGATTCTGTGTCGGTGACTAGACAAATGGACGTAATGTGAATGATCTACAACCCAAAGCGGGCCAATGCAGGAATCGCAGGCGGCCATGGCAACCTGGGATCATGCCAAAGGGAGCGATAATGGGAGGATTAGTGCTTGCTCTGACATTTCCTCTCTGTGATCAGCAGCAGACAGATCTAACAACTGATGTGTCAACGATTACGAGTCGAAGCATGGACTCAGCCTAATTCCAACCCCCGGCTATTCAAATTCCAGACCTAGCTAAGCGGTCGCCACTGGGCTATCGATTCAATATCTATCTCCTTTCCGTAACCAGTCTCGAGTCTGTAATTGAGCTTGCATTCGCGGCAGGCATTTCCGCCTTTAATTCACTGGCAAGTCTGGAGGGAAGCAAAGAAGCGAGAGAAGAAAAAGTCTTGATATTTAAGAGCATCTGAAATAGATTGGGTGGGGCAATTCACTAAACACACTGATGGTTAACTTCAGAGCCACTTGTGCTTAGGGCATCAACCCCATAAGCCCCCCGGAAAAGACAAGGAAAGCAACTGTCTGGCGTCGCAGGCCAAGAGCTTTTTCGGTAACACCATGCGGCTGTACACCCCCAAGACTTAGGTGACCGATGGGATATTGTCCAGAGCTTGACGGCGCCATCATGCCTCCGGGGTGGACATGTCCGCAAGAACAAGGGCAAACCCGGCGAGGTCGTGGTCACCGAAGAGGCCCTATGAGAACCTTGAGGAAAATTGAATACCTGCTGTTGGCTCTCGGAGTTTTGGGGATAGGCGCTTATTTATTGGCCCGCATTCACGGGGAAGTCGCGTCCCGTGCGGCGATCGCAAGTTTTGAGGCGCTCGAGCGGCCTCCTCGCCCAAGTGAGGACCATACCCGCGAGAAGCTCTCTTTGCCTCAACCCGAAAAGGTTGACTTTAGCTTGTGGTCGTCTAAGCGCATATTCGATTTTCAAAACGCACTGACCCAGCATGCTAGCCCTCCACTGGCAGTACTCAGGGTTCCGAAAATTCATCTCGAAGTCCCAGTATTCGACGGGACTGATGAGCTGAATTTGAATCGCGGGGTCGGTCGAATCATCGGGACGTCGATACCGGGGCAACCCGGAAATATTGGCATTGCCGGCCACCGCGACGGTTTTTTCCGGGGCTTGAAAGATATAAGTGTTGGAGACAATGTTGAGCTTCTCACCACCCAGGGGACACTGAAATATGTGGTGGACCATGTTAAGATTGTCAAGCCGGAGGACGTCAGTATTCTCTCAGATCGTGGATTCCCGTCTCTCACGATGGTGACTTGCTATCCGTTCTATTTTATCGGGGATGCCCCACAGCGCTACATCGTCCAATGTTCTTTCAAGGAGGATCGGTTAACCAATGCAGGGCTGGCAGGTGGCCAGCGCAGCAGTCTCATCAACACTCAACTCAATCAATAAGGAGAAAGCAAAATGAAAACAAGTCGACTCACCATAAAACCTGCCTTTTGGCTAGCGGCCACAGCCATTGCTGGCATTCTCTTTGCCGGGGTCATGATGGCACAGGTAGCCCCGACAACCGTGAAGCACCGTGATCTGGAGACCAAAGAGATTCAGGTGGAACGCGGAGAAGTGGTGTACGTCTCGGGCAATGAACTCGTGGTGAAGATGGAAAGTGGAGAGATAAGGTCCTTCGCCGTTCCCGACAGCGCCAGGGCGACTGTGGACGGTAAGGAACTCTCGGTTCACGATCTCAAGCCTGGCATGAAGCTACAGCGGACCATCGTGACGACGACCACGCCGGCCATGGTCACTTCGGTTCGAATTATCCAGGGGAAAGTATGGCAAGTGAATCCCCCCCTCTACGTCATTCTGACTGGGCCGGACAATACCAACAAGGGGTATAAAATTCCACAAGATCAAAAGTTCATGATCGATGGTCAGTCGCTGACAGCCTTTGAGCTCAAGAAGGGGATGAATGTAGTGGCGACGGTTATTACACAGGTTCCCCATACGCTGGTTACGCAACAGCGCAAGGTGGGCGGCACGGCGGGGGCGATAGCCACACCTCCAGCCACACCCCCATTGCAAGGCGCGCTGCTGATCGAGGAACCTTCTGCCCCAAAGCCGTCAAAGAAGGCTGCGGCAGAAGAAGCCCCTGCGTCTGGAACACAAGCTGCATCCGCAGAGCCAGCTCCCAAGAAGCTGCCTAAGACTGGCAGTGTGGTACCACTGATGGGACTGTTAGGACTGTTCTCTTTACTCCTTTCGTTCGGTGTCAGGATGCTCCGCCGATCGTAGTCAGTCAAACTTGGCACAGCCTGCAGGTTGGCCCATTTTGTCCATAGCAGAACGGGCCAGCCTGATGCCAAAGTCAAGAGTTCAATCTCGACTTTTTCGCGGTCACAGATGAGGCGATGCACTCAATCGGAGGACCGGGATGGCTGGGAACCCCTGCAAGAGCCCGGATCTTCTCGGTTCTGTCTCTTCCTGTTGCCCGTCGCGGATCGGGTCAATTCCGGCGAAGACGCAGACTGGAAGCCTGCACTCTCAGGAGATCCAATTTGTGGGGAAAATGCTGACTGGTCGCTGACCAAGTGAACAAGGGGTGGAGCGAAGCGGAAAGCGACACGCCTTGAGTCGTTTTAGCACATGGGACAAGGGCTCTGGCTTGGGGGTCTCGAGGAGGCGTATTTCCGGATTGGAGTCTATGACAATTACGATAGCCAGCCGCCGACAGGCCTTACAAATAACGACTACGGCTGGTCGAATTCTTTTGGTCTGAAATTTTGAGGCCGTTGAGTAGGCTCTCCGCGTCAAGCCGAAAAAGGTTCCTCCGCCTGCAGGTGCTAGGACCGCTCCATTTGGCACGCCGATGCCATTGAGGTCGGCCACGGTTCGTTCCTGAGTCCGCGAGGCAATAGTTTATTTGTCTTTCGACTTGACTCCGGAAGCATCGCAACGGGCTAACTGCTTCTGGGCATCTTCCAAGTGGCCCAAGGCCCAAGGTAATAGAAGCTTTGGAACCTTCCTAAAACGGATCCAATATGCCAAATAGCTCAATGGATCCAGCTTACCAAAAACCTGATCGAATTTGGAGAAGTCCTCGGCCTCGGTTCCGTTGAATTATCAACGGCTTGAAACGTTTAAGTTCGACGGGCTCCTAGAATTTTTTCTTGAGCAACCCGCCTACGCCTTTTTTCGCGCTCTCGCCCTGAGGGTTGATTTTGCCGCTGATCGCTTGTTTTGCCGCGCTGCCGGCTATACCTTTGACATCGGGTACGAATTTCGGGTCTGCCGTCGTACCCTCGATCATGAAGGGAATGCCACTGCCGCCCCCCTTTCCTCGCGTCGGCCCGATCTTTGCACGGCTCTCTCCCCGCCGCCGCCACTCAGTTCAGCCAACATTGTGAAGTTGAGAGCGCCCGATGCACTGACTGTTCCTGCTCCCGTCAGCACCCCCAGCGAGGGCACCGTTACGTTGATGGAATCGAGCTTCGTCCCCTCGGGCGCGACGCGCGCATTGGTGCTCGCGTTCTGTATAGTGGTGTCTCGGCTTGAAGCTGCTTTCCCACTGAAGGCGGACAACGCAGAAAGCTTGGAGCCCAGATCAAAGCCTTCAAGTTTGCTGTTTTCAAGTTTCACCGGGCCTTGAACTACCAGCTTATCCATCGGTCCTGTAATCCCGAGCGTTGCGGAAAACGTTCCTCCCTTGAGGCCGGACCCCGCCGGAAGCGTCACGCCTAGCGCGGGCAGCAGTGCTTCCACTTCCTCCACAGGCAACCCGGGGGCATTGAGTTTCATATTCAACACCGTCGCATCGCCCGCCGCCTGATAACTACCAGTCAAGTGAGCCACCGCCTTACCTGCCACGACCTCTCCTTGTGAGATCGTCCCGGCCTGTCTGCTTAGGTCATGGTCAAGGGCGAATCTCACTTCGATGGAGCGCCCTGCGGGGGTACCTTTGGGGGAGAGCTTCAGTTTGTTCAAAGACAAGTTGCCGTTAACCTTTGCAGTCTTGCCGTCGGAATCCAACTTCCCGTCCAGATTGCCAATGCCGCCAAGGCCCATGCTGGGATCTGCTCCTAGTGTGGCCAGGTCCAGCTTCTGAATTTTCAGATTCGCTTGGAGCGGCACTCCAGCGGGAGCGAGCGGACCGGCCTTGCCCTCCACCTTCAAGTTCCCACTACCGGGCAAATCGGCCGACAGCGTGAAGGGGAACTGCGTCGACGATGAGAAGTTATTCACCTCGATATTTACATCGTCGATGGTGAGGGGGTTGGCAGATGAATTTGCCTTGCCCACGAGGAGCTTGCCGTCGGTCACCTTCAACTCCTCGACCGAAAGGCTGCCCGTCGGCGCCCCACCGGACTTTGAGGCAGGCTCCGAACTGGCAGCCGCCAGACTGGAAAAGTTCCACTTCCCGTTTGGCCCGCTTAGCAGCACAATCGACGGCGAATCCAATGTGAGGCCAGTTATGTTCAGTTGCTTCGAGAAGATGAGCGGCATCAATTCGACGCCGATATTCAGGCTTTTCGCGGTCAGGAAGGGCGACTTGCTGAATGCCGGGTCGTCCGCAATGCTTATGTTCGCCGCAGAAACCCTGCCTTTGAGAATGGATAAGCTTAAATCACCTACCTCCACCTTTCTGCCCAATGCGGTGCTCAGCTCCGACTCGATTTTCGGCCGGAAACTGTTCACATTGATAAACAAGGGAAGCAAAAGGAGGAGCACGACTAATGCTGCTACTACGATTCCGATATTCCGATGAATCTTCTTCATAATATACCTCCTTCCATCTAAGGTCCCGCGTCTGAATCACAAACACGCAGTCCCATACACCCTTCCGGTTCCACGTTCTGTTGCGCTTGTCCTTCGAACGAACACCTCGCCCCTCTGTCAGCACGCTGGGGCTGGCAACGAGATATTATGGACGGTGGCTCTCCGGGCCTTACTTTTGCAGACTGCTTACGGCTGGTGACTGGCGCGCAACGAGAAGTCGTAACGGAAGCCGATCGTGAACACATTAAAACCCGGCTCTCCCGTTGCCGTTGTGCTGCCGAGATCGATCCTGCTCTCCGTATAGATCCTGGCAGCTTTCCGTACTAGGAACCACTCGCCTCCCAGGATCAAATATTGGGTTTTGAAGTCGGGATTGAGCAAGGGATCATTAACGTTCGGTCCCTGGTAAGTAAAGCCTCCAATCAGGCCGAACTTCCCCAACCCTAAGTGCGAATAAAATTCAACGCCGTGTCCGCTCCACGCGACCGGAGTGAATAGGTTAGGTGCGTTCGGGACCGGGATAAACGCCACGTCTCCGTTGTGCTGGTGAGCGTAGACGAATCCCAGTTCCAACATCCGCCAGTCTATGCGGGTGCCTACTGCCACATAGTCTGCGTTGCCTCCCAGGCCCCGTACCAACTGCTGCGTGGCCGGGGGCCAGTCGGTGCGAGTGTAGGCCCCTCCCACTTTCACTCCCGGCAGGATTTTGAGCTGGAGCGAACCGCCGACCCCATTGGCGTCATGCCACCCGAAACTGCCCCTGAACTCCGACTTCGAGGATCTTCAGAAAAGTGTTTCGGTACTGCACCACGCGGTCGGCACGGCCGGTACCCGTAGACTCCCCCGTCGGTTCCCGCTGGGTAAGCAAATGTGCCCTGGCCGCCAAATACATTGAAACGGTCGGTCGTGTAGCCGGCGACATCGTAGTGGACCGCATATTGTTTCCCGATGGCCACCCGGCCAAACGGCCCAGTATCGATACCGATAAAACCAAGCCGTGCAGTGAAGACCTGATTGATATCAGTCTGTAACGACACCAAAGTCTCCAGGTCCCGGGGCGGAAAGGTTAAACTGAGTCTCGCTCCCAACGAGATTTACCCCCCACTCGGTTGTTGCGAACATCTTGATCTTGCCCAGCGTACTAAAATTGATGCCGATGCGGGTGGCGTTGTCTTGCACTTCCGCTCGGTATCCTGGAATGCGGCCAGGTGGGTACGCAATTGACCGTATGGCTCGAACATTCCGACAAATTTGCTAACCGTACTCGCTTCCTCCTTACCTACCCTAAATTCGCCGCTGCAGCCGTTCGACACCCAAACGCCTGCGTCCTCATAGCCCCAGTTTTTTCCGAGGAGGCATTCGGATTCACCGATTGAACGCACCAAGACGACTCCCGCCGTGGTGTCGGCCTTACAGACCTGGCGTTCACCTTGTTTCGAAATACAGGTTATTACAGTGGGGACGGATTGCCCTGCTGGCGCCTGTTGGGCCTGGGCTTTGCTAACCGCGCTCGCTTCCTGCTTACCTACCCCAAATTCGCCGCTGCAGCCGTTCGACACCCAAACGCCTGCGTCGTCATAGCCCCAGTTCTTTCCGAGGAGGCATGCGGATTCACCGATTGAACGCATTAAGACGACTCCCGCCGTGGTGTCGGCCTTACAGGCCTGGCGTTCACCTTGTTTCGAAATACAGGTTATTACAGTCGGGACAGATTGCCCTGCCGGCGCCTGTTGGGCCTGGGCGCAGACTGTCAAATATGTACCCAGCAAAATCAAGAACGCGCTTCGAAGAAGTGAGCGCAGCGCAAAGACACCATGAACATCGCACATAGCATTCCTCCTTAAGGTTGGGCTGAATAGGTATCACTTCAAACTCCGTAGCCTGTGATTGGGCAACCGCCGAAGGTCTGCAGAGCTTCTTCCCTCCGTTGCAATAACGTAACGCTCCATTCCGAGGGAATTTTCCATTGCTAGGGCGGATATTCCACCATCCGCCGCTTGGGTCAATGCGAAGCATTGACCCATATTGGCTTGCTCTGCCAAAATGCGCTGCCCGCTCTACAGAACAAGAAGACCTGAGGCGGTACGCGATACCGAAACGCTGTTGTCCGCCGGGAGAAGCAGTCCCTCGATTCCTTCTCTCGAACCATCGCGATCTGACCATGATCCCACGCAGCCCAGTTCCTGACCCGTGGGTCAGGAACGGAGCCGGACCTGGGGCTGCGGGTGAGTAGCACGACCGTGCCGATGTCCCAGATCACGGACAGCCCGGCCCACGCAATCTGGAAGTGGACGCCCAACCCCCGCGGCGCTTCGCAGCAGCAAGCGTCACGTTACTGCTGCTTCCCGCGGGACTTGCGCACCACGATCACGACGATGATGATCAGCATGGCGATCAGACCCAACCACAGTAGCGGGTTCGTCTGGCTTCCACCGGCCTCTGGCGCCGCAGGCTGAGCAGCGGGAGGGGACGCAGTTTCGGGTGCCGCAGGCTGAGCAGCTTCAGCGGTGCCGCAGGCTGAGCAGCGGCAGGTGCCGCAGGCTGAGCAGCTGCAGGCGCCGCAGGCTGAGCAGCGGCAGGCGCCGATGTTCCGGGCGCCATCGCCGCCCCAGGAGCCGCGGCCGGCAATGGGGCCGCCGGCGCATGCCCCACGACCGTAGTGTCAGTAGTGATCTCCACGTCGGGTTCTTCGACGATCTTCTCGGCCGAAACAATCATGCCCTTCCTCAAGTCAAAAACAGTCGCCGGGCGACCCTCGACCATGAACCGGATGTTGTCTGTATCTTTCACAAAGTACTGTTTGTTCTGACCGTTCTCCAGCGTCAGGATCACGGTGGGTGCCGCGATGTACCACACCTTGCCGTTCAACACCGACTTTGTCCGAACGGTCACGGGCGTGGCGGTCGTCTTCACCGTGGCGGTGAGCGTCGTGCCCGGCTGCAGGTCGTGCACAGATAGCTGCTTGCCGTCGATGAAGAACTTTCTTGTCTCCGGCACCCTGAATATCTTGAATTCGCCGGTCGAAAGCTTTACTGAGTAGGCCGTTGCCTTCGACCTGCACGACCGTGCCCTTCAATTGCGCGACGCTGACGGTTGCGTTGCCCTTCACAGTTTCTATGGTCTTCTGTACCTGCGCCGCGACAGTCGCCGCGAAAAGCAGCGATATGCAGAACATCGCGCACAGGGTGATCGAGAACTTCAGTCTTGGGTACATATTGATTCTCCTCTTCCTCTCAAGATAGTTACGTATTCTCCTGCGACTGCAGATGATGCCTTTTATCGTGCACTCCTCACCACTCCTCGCGTGGGCGCAAGTGTCATGGCTCAGAGTTTTTCGAAACGCACCTACTTTTTATTGAGATCGTCGTCCTTGGAGTACTTCGTACCTTGCAGGGTCAATTGTAGGGCGAGACCTTTCTTGGTGATCTGGTAAACCCAAACACCCGGAGCGGCCTGGATGGCTCCCGAGTAAGCTCCGCCCGAAGTAGACGTCTTAGCTGCGGCGTCTGTTTGCGCATCAGCCGCCCAGCCGGAGTTGAGAAACTGTCCGAGCGCCTTTTCGTCCTCAAACACAAAGATCACTCGATAGTCTTTCGCTCCCATCCCAAGGCCCGCACCAGCTGAAATCATCTTCATAAAGGTTTCCTGCTTGGTCTTGGAGTCAATAGCAATACCGGCGCCATGCGCCGTGCTCAGCAGCAACAGATTGACACCCACGTTGCTGAACACGGCGTATCCGGCCGACTTCTGGATAGCCGCCTGAGCAGCAGGTTGAAGCTTGTACAGATCTTGGAGGGTTTGGGCTGCCATCTTTTGAATTTTTTCCCGTTTTTGCTGGGGTGAATCCTTGGCGCTTAGGGCAACGGCAAGACAGCAAGACTACTACGAGAAACTGAACGATCATCCTTAGCCTCATGATTAGCCTCCTTGTAATTATGTAGATTTGAGAAGTGATTTTTAATACTGCGAGTAGACTTCTTGGCTACTCTCCAGGGGTTGATTCCGGCTTCTCGGTGCAAATTCACCTGCCCTGAATTGGCAGTTTGCCGGAGAATGATTTCAATGTGTCTTAAACTAAGGGGAAAACATCATGAGCTCTGATTCAGCCCAAGGTTTGATCTATTCTGGATTGTTCCTGGTAAGTTTATTTCAAAGTTGCTGAACAGCGTCAGGACAATCCAAGGTCAGGTTGCTTAGAATGGAGTCCCATTTACAGCCGTAATCAGCCGCTTTTCTCAGGGCGGCTTGAATTACTAACTACTTTAATTCTACCTTCTTAGGATTCTTATTTCAGATTTTGTAAAAGATGTCATGCATTTTATTCAGTGTCAACATCCATTTTGTTTTCAAGCCGTGATCTAATATGTCTCACAAGGTTTATTACTAAATCCCGGCCTGGTCAGAACGATCCTAAACATACCAAAGAATCCTCGAAGAAAATGTACAACGAATTAAAGACGTTCTGCCTGAAGTCAACCGCCGTAATCTTCAAGACACTGGTTGACGTAATTAAGATGAAGCCTTCGCAGTGATTCAATGGGGAGGGAACCGTCGGACCTGCGGCTCCCTATTGGTTGGTAGCGCTAACGGGGATCGAACCCGTACTCTCTGCCTTGAGAGGGCAGCGTGTTAACCAATTACACCATAGCGCCACGGATACATGACAGATACAGGAAAGAAGTGTGAAAGAGCCAAGGACAGGGACTTACGCCGATTCCCTGCCCTGATGGATTCTCTTCACTGTACCAAAATCCAAAGATTCATGCCAACTCAAAACCACAAGCTCTGAATGCATCCCTATCGTTGTGAATTTTGTGCCTTTTCAGCCGCAAATAATCCTTTTAGCTGGATTGTCACCCTTGATTAACACAACCTTATTGCGCTCGCGTGCGGGTGATGTTAGTTTGAGTTGATGAATCAAGAACGCCTACCTTCGACTGTGCCAGACCTCAACACCGAGAATCCTGCCTTAACCTGGCAATTATTTGAAAAGATGATGGCCTACTACGCTGCACCGCGCCTGCGGCACCGATTGGTCAAGATCAATTATCACGACATTGAACCCTGGGTCCCGCCGTCGCGTGAGCGCGACTTGGTTTTTTTGGTTTCGGCTTTGCGTGATTTTGACGAGTATGTCCAATGCGAAAGCCATCTCGCAGACATTGGCCCCTTGCTTGGCAAGTATCTGCGCTCATTAGAATTTTTTGGTATTGCGATTCAGCACTTTCTGACTCGCTCGGCCAAAAGCTGGGAAGAAATACGCCCTAAATATCAGGAACTCAGCCGGGATTATCTCTCCAACAGCCTTTCGCACTTTTTCCCGGGCCTCCCGGACGTTCGAGCGAATTCTTTCGCGACCTACTTGCTGACGAACAGCCTAGCGCGCGCGCTGCATTCGTTTCCGTTTCGAAAGGAGCAGGAGGCCGCGCCGCTTATCCTCATCCGGGCGAAAGCGGATATGGCATGGAATCCTCTGGAATCCCGGCGCGATTTGATAGGGATCCTCGAATTCCATTTCCCCGAAATCAACTGGCAGGAGAATTCTTTTCAAGATCGCATTGTTTGCTACCTCGGTGTCCAACTTCTCTCTCCGTTGAGTCAAGAAACAATGGAGGTCATCGAGCAAGCATTCGAAAACCGGAGTCATCAACGTTCCAGTCTCGTTCGGAACCGGAAGAGACTTTTGTACCTTGCTTTTTACTCCGAGTTCGATCGAAACGTTTTCAAATTTAATTTGAGTCATTTCGGGAAGATCGCAGGACGTTTCTTCGAGCCATTCGTTTGTACAGGATCAGAATTCCGGCAAGGTTATCCGGGGATGTCTGGTTTTATTGAGGAAGAATTCCGTGCTGAAGCAGCAGCAATGGGACGCTAATTTTCAGTTGCAGAAGTTCGTGTTCTTGCCGGCGCCGCTCGGGCGGGCCGCGGTCAATGGCCCCGACTGCAGCAATGAATGGCCCTCATTGGACCATTGATCCTTCTGGCTCGCGCGTTCTGCGATCGCCTCTTTTCTTTTATTGTTCGGTTTGACAGGTTACGCTAACATTCGGTTTTTGCTGCAACCATTATTAAAGGAGGGTGTCCGATTGAAGATCACAGCAGGTAAGTTAAAAGGAATAAGTGCCGTAGCTGATTCGAAGGGCGTCATTGCCGCTGCGGCTATGGATCAACGCGGTTCGCTTCAAAAATCGTTGGCCAAAGAAAAAGGGGCGGAGACTTCGGCGATCACTCCACAGATGATGTCCGAATTCAAGACAGCCGTATCACGCATTCTTACACCTCACGCCAGTGCCATTTTACTTGACCCGGAATTTGGGCTAGAAGCTGTTAAGGCGAGAGCCTCTCACGCTGGAGTACTGTTGGCCTATGAGCAGACAGGGTATGATCATACGCTTCCCGGAAGGATCCCCTCCCTGATCCCTTATTGGACCGTGAAGAAGGCAATGGCCGCCGGAGCGGACTGTCTGAAGTTGCTGCTTTATTACAGCCCGTTTGAAGCTCAGAGCGTCAAAGACATGAAACATGCTTTTGTTTCACGCATCGGAGCTGAATGCAGCCATTATGAAGTCCCATTTTTCCTTGAATTCGTGGGATACGATCCAACCGGAGGAGATGAAAAAGGAATCGAATATGCCAAGAAGAAACCAGAAATCGTGGCGAAAAGCATGGAGGAATTCTCCAAACCTGAATATGGCGTTGATGTCTTAAAGGTGGAGATCCCAGTCAATATGGAATTTGTGGAAAAATCGAAAGCCAATAAATCTGGCCAGATTGCCTATACTCGCCAAGAAGCCAAGGAGCATTATGTACGCGCTGCCGAAGTGGCCACGCGCCCGTTTATCTATCTCAGTGCCGGGGTGAGCGATGATGTCTTTCGCGAAAGCCTTGAATTGGCCGTTGAAGCCGGAACCAATTTTGCGGGAGTTCTCTGCGGTCGCGCCACTTGGAAAGATGGCATCCCGATTTATGCCAAGCAAGGCCTGAAGGCTTTCGAGGACTGGCTTAGCGATCGGGGAGTCCGAAATATTAAAGCGCTAAATGAAGTCCTGAGAGGGGCCAAGCCCTGGCATGCAAAGTATGGAGGAATGGACAAGATCCAAAAAGTTGACAAAGCCGGAAACCCCGTCAAATAAAATATTTTGGTCAATGAGCAAAGAAGGCAGAAAGCAGTCCGCAGAAAGCAGAAGGCGGTAAGCAGAAAGGAAAATGGAGCTGAACAGAATTATCTGGTATTTGTTCATAGGCTACAAATTAATTGAAATCCAAATTCGGCCACTTGCAGACTGCGTTCCGCCTTCTGCCTTTTGCTTTCTGCGGACTGCTTTCTGCCTTCTGGTGTTTTGTCTGCCGCCCTCTGCCTTCCGCAGACTATTTTCTGCCTGCTCCTACCTGCCGTCTGCTTTCTGTATACTGCCTTCTGCTATTCCTTGCCAATGATTAGACGCCAATCCAGCAAGGCAAAAACTCCCCGCCCGAAACCACAAAAAATCAAGAAGTCAAAGTGGTGGGATTGGCCATGGTTTTCTTCAATAGGGTCCAAAGTCCTGCTGGCATTTTTCATTTTTTTCACGCTCATAAGCTCCGTAGTCCTGATCCGAGCCTATATTACATTTTCGCAGATGATCGACCGAAAATTGGCGGGGGAGGTCTTTCAAAACACGGCGAGAGTCTATGCGGCACCGTTAACAATTATTCCTGGCCAACCTATTCGATCTTCTGCCATCGTCGCCTACTTGCGGCGTGCTGGATATTCCGAATCTGGAAAAGGGCCTATTCGCATTGGAGAATATAGAGTCACGAAACAAAATGTGGAAGTAATCCCGCACGAAGAGTCGTACCACGGGACTTCAGGCGGCCATGTTTCGATTGAACTGGACGATAAAGATAAAGGAGTGCGCCGGATCCGCTCCCTCCCTGACAAAAAAGAAATCCAAGTTTACGAATTAGAACCACTGGTCATTACCAACCTTTTTGACAAGACACGCGAGAAACGCCGCCTCATCCAGTATGAGGATATTCCCAAATCCTTGCGAGATGCTGTTCTGGCGATTGAGGATCGGCGTTTTTTCGAACACAGCGGATTCGATCCCATCGGGATTATCCGAGCCTCACTGGTGGACTTGTTTCGCTGGAAACGTTCGCAAGGTGGCAGCACCATTACCCAGCAGGTCGTTCGAAGTTTCTGGCTGACTCCTGAACGCCGGTTGATTCGCAAGCTCAAAGAGATCTATATGTCTGTCATCTTGGAGTCTCGGCTCAACAAGAAACAGATCTTCACCCTTTATGCCAATGACGTTTATCTGGGTCAACGCGGCACATTCAGCATTAACGGCTTTGGTGAAGCGGCCACAGCCTATTTCAACAAAGACGTCAAGAATCTTACCATCCCGGAAGCGGCATTCATCGCCGGGATCATTCAAAGTCCGAATCGCTTTAACCCGATTCGTAATCCGGAACGCGCCTTGCAACGGCGGAACGTGGTGTTACAAGCCATGCTCGACATTGAAAGTATTAACAAAGACCAGTTTGCACAAGCGACCAGGATTCCTTTGAGTATCGCCGCTGTCAGCATGGATGTGAGTGATGCACCCTTCTTTGTTGATTTGGTCAAAGAACGGATGTTGGAGAAATTCACTGAAAAAGAACTTTTGAGTCAACAATACCGTATCGACACGACCCTTGACATCGAGCTACAACGAATTGCTTATCAGGCTGTCCGGGAAGGTTCCGAAAACGTGGATATCACTTTGGCCAAACGCCGGAGAAAGCAGATCAAGCTGAAAAAAGGTGAGACCCCTCCGCCGCTCGTCATTGACCCCAAAGATCGAGTTCAATCCTGTTTGATAGCGCTCGACCCGCATACAGGGGAAATCAGAGCGTTGGTGGGCGGTAGAGATTACGGAACCAGCCAATTGAACCATATCACAGTGGCGAAGCGGCAACCGGGGTCAGTGTTCAAACCATTTGTCATGGCTCAGGCCCTCGCCTCTGCTTTAGCCCCGGATCCTGACTCCGAAAAGCTCGTTCTGACCGCCTCAACCCTGGTTGATGATGTGCCGACGGTATTTGAATTCGATGACAAAACTTACGAACCCAATAACTATGGAGAAAAATTTTACGGGCCCGTCACTTTGCGTCGCGCCTTGACCAAATCGTTAAATGTTGCCACGGTCAAGATCGCCGAACTGACTGGGCTGGGCAAGATTTCGTCCTTGGCCAAGGCGGCCGGAATGAATCAGAAACTTAGTGCTACCCCTGCCCTGGCTTTGGGAGCCTACGAAGTGACCCCTCTTGAGGTAGCCGGAGCTTATACG
Organism: uncultured Acidimicrobiia bacterium; assembly: GCA_963810905.1. Taxonomy (GTDB): domain Bacteria; phylum Acidobacteriota; class Terriglobia; order Versatilivoradales; family Versatilivoraceae; genus CAWBAT01. The sequence continues at coordinate 258,042 of CAWEPG010000008.1, forward strand.
ATGTTCGCCAACCAGGGAAATCGAATGGCCCCTCTCTTCATCCGTTCCGTTGCGGACTCCAAAGGAAAGGTATTTGAAAAATCCAACTCAAACCCTGAGCTCGTTTTGGATCCGAGAATCGCATATTTGATGACCAATCTGATGGAAGGTGTCATCAATCACGGTACTGCAGCACGGGCACGCAGCTTAGGTTTTGCAGTACCAGCAGCCGGAAAAACCGGTACTTCCCATGATGGTTGGTTTGCGGGATACACGAGCGGGATGCTTTGCATCGTCTGGGTCGGATTTGATGACAATCGTGAATTGGGTCTGGACGGTGCGAGTTCCGCCCTGCCTATCTGGACGGAATTCATGAAGAAAGCCGTAGAATTACAACCCTGGTTGGCAAGCTCCCCATTCCTCCCCCCTGGAGAGGGCATTGCCAGTGTCCAAATTGATGACGAAACGGGACTTCTCGCTATTCCCGAATGCCCGAAAACCATTCAAGAGAATTACATTACGGGGACAGAGCCCAAGGAGCACTGCAGCGTTGCCGCTCATATCTGGTTGGCCAATCAAAGACATGCCCTTCAACTCACGCCCTCGGAATCTCCTACGATCCTGGAACCGGGGCAAGTGTTCCCGTTGAGTCCTCCTGGCACTCCCGAAGTTAAGCACACCAACATTTTTAAGAAGATCTTTTCAAAGATCTTCTAAAGATTAGATCATCAAAGCTCGTGCTTTCGAGCGGACTATCCAGATTTCGCTTTTGACAAGCGAAAGGGAATGCCTGATCTGTTCAATTGGAAGGGGTTAACTTTCTTTTGCTTTCATCTACCCACCGGCCATTGGGGTAGAAACAGGTTGAAATTGTCCTGATTTCACAGGATTTATGTTTAAGCTGAAGACTGTCGATATGTTAATGATGACATATGGGATACGGGAATTATGCCCGTTTCCCAGCCCGCTCTTTAGGGCAAGAGGGATTGAGACGGATCATTGGTCATTTGATCAAGAATGCAGAGGCTCCTTCATTCAATATTACGCTCCATCGCCTAGGTGGAATTGAATGGCATGAAAAGAAGAATCGCCTGTTTCAAGATTACAATGAACAATGATTCCAAACGAAAACGAGGAATAGAGCAGTGCCGCCGCTGATCAAAGATTATGTTGAGTTCCGGAAGGTCGAGATTCTCAACTCGCTCACTTCGTCTAATCAAGCGGAGTGTCTCAACACTTTCTTGCCGACTGACGCGCTGATTGAACTTTTGAGCCGGATTCTCGAAGCAATTCATGGAAAGCTGCAGATCGAGGAGAATAGCTTACAAGAGCCCTCATCCGTCATTTTGGCAGGAGGCCATGGAGTCGGCAAAAGCCACTTGCTGGCGGTCATCTTCAGCTTAATCAACCACAGAGGAAGTCTGACCCACGGCCTGGACGATCCTCGCGTCCTATCACAGATTGCCTCCTTGAGAGAGATCGAACCGCTCTGCATCTGGATCGATTTGGGGGCAGATCCGAAACTATCTTTGCCTGAGCTGGTCCTCACTCGTATCCACGAGGAGATTACGAAGCGCTTTGATCGCGATGTTTTCGATCCTGCTCTAATCGCCGGTATCGACACGATCAAAGCACATGAGTTAATCACCTTCAATATAGCGTCTCAGAAGCCATTGCTTTTAATCATTGACGGCCTCTCCAATCGCGCCAACCAACGTGAAATTCGCGAATTAAATGAAGACATCGAGTTCCTGAGCTTCATGGGCTATAGCTCCAAATCGGCTCGTCTATTCTTGTTGGTGGCGGCTCACGAAGATTTCTTCTCCCCCAAGAGCCCGCTAGGTATCGACAGCACTTTGATGGCTCAAACTCTCGAAAATTTCAGAATCGACTGGATTGATCGCAGCAATATCCGTGAGATTATTAATCGTTATATTTTCAGAAAAAACCCGCGACAACAGCAGGATGTTAGAAAGCTGCACAGCTTCATCAAGGCCAAGCTCCCCAATTTCCAGTACTCTGAAAACGAATTCTGCGAAGCCTATCCGTTTCACCCGCTGATATTCGATCTGGCAGAAAAAATCAAAAACAAACTGCCAGGGTTCTCTCTCTTGGATTTTGTCAATTCCATCTACCCCAAGGTAGCCAGCTATCGTGCAATCAGTCTCGTGACGATTGAGGCAATCTTCGATCGAATGGAATTTGAAATGAAGTCTGCTCCTCAGGGTAAGAGACTTTACAGTCTCTACCAAAACCTGGTAGATCAAATAGTCCCACGCCTTCAAGATCGTTATCGACTTTGGGGGAAGATGCTCTTAAAGGCTATTTACCTCTTTACATTATCGGATCGCTCCGCGACAGTTCGCGATTTGGCAGACGCACTTCTCCTTTTTGAAGACAGTGAGGGTTTGAGCTACAACGTCGTCGGGATGCTGCTCTCCCAGATGGAGAAAGCGAGCGCAGATGCTTTTACGGTTTCCGATGACCGACTGGATCGCAATTATCGGCTGGGTGCCACAGATGTTCGGCAAGAACTCGACCTCTACTTCCAAGGCATTGCTGCGCAGATCCCAGATTCTGATCCTAGGTTGGGAGGGCTCTTAATGGAGGCTGCCGCCGATATTTTCTCTGACTGGCCTGCAGAGAGAGACCAGACCAAGGCTTCTGCCCGAAATCCCGTTCCCACTCAACTGATCTGGAGGGGCACCAAAAGACAAGGTCTGCTTGCCCCTTCGTCCCGGTTTCAATCGACCTTGGCTGATAATCGTCAAGAGCCATTAGACAACTCTGCCCTTTCCGCGCAGCTACCGGAACTGCTCGCTTCTGATAGCGAAGGCAAAGGATTATCGGAAACCGCGGTCCCTCCAGTGTACGCGCCAGAATGGATATTATGGTTCGAACCCGCTTCCTTGTTGGGAAGTGCCGAGGATAACTTGCGCCCGCAGAAAGTAACGGAAATTTTTTGGGTTCCAGCCACTCCTGGCGGAGATGAGATTGAATTGCTCAAGAAAGCACTGGCCTTGCGTCTTACTGAGCGATCTGCCTCCAATGACTTTTCGGCGTCAGATGTTCGATCCTTGCACGAGGAACTTCGTGGGAACGTTGCCAATCTGTTCCGAGAGCTTTACATTTCCCGAGGCCGGATAATCACCTACGAGCGTACTCAATCTTTCAACCAAGGCCACTTGGAATGCCGCACCTTTCTTTCGTTTCTTAATTACTTATTTCGGCCTAATTTTGACCAACTATATTCGCTTCATCCTGACTTTGGGGGAGAAGTGCTCACCGAAAGTCATATATTGACCTTAACCCGTAAACTTTTCGCAGGCCAGGACCCGACCGAATCAGAAGTCCAACATCTGGCCGCAAAGTTTGCACTACCGCTTGGCCTGGTCAGCCAACTGGATGGCCTCTATGAACTCAATCTAACCATTACTCCACCCGCGTTTTTAACGCACCTCGTGCAAAACCTGGAGAATTTGGGCGCGACGGAAAGACCCGTCGAGTCGCTCTTCGAGCTGGTTCGCCGTTCTCCATTCGGTTTAGACAAGAATGCTCTTTATTTGATACTCCTGGCGCTCGTTGCCGACGGTCAGATTGAGTTATTTGATCCACAGTCAAATGTGACGCTCGGCCGCGAGACTCTTGCGTCCATCGATGCATGCAATCAGTTTTCGCATTTCAGAAAAATCCCTCTCCATAAAGACTATCCATCTGAGATCCTGACCCAGTGGTGTCGCTTTATTACCGGGCGGCAGGACCTTACGGACATTTCTACCACTCGGGGGCGAGAAGCCGCCATCACGGCCCTGGGAGAATGGCTCCGGAACTGGAAGAGCCTGGGCATCTCACGACGATTAGAGACCCTTCACAACGACCTGTTAACCAACCAGATGTGGAGGATCCTGACCTGGACAAGGCAACGATTTGAGAAAGTCGCTGAATACACGGAGTTGATTTTGCAACGTGAGCTATTGCTGATCCAAGGGATTGGCAAAATCATCGATCTCTTTGGTGAAAATAGCAATCTTTTGGAAAGAGCCTCTCGCGACCTCGTCGAGGCTTCCCATTTCATTCATTGGACTGAAGGTTATCTGGAAAACAGAAAATACCTTCTGGCATCCGAAAAGACTTCGAATCCAGTAATTGAAGGAATCCGCCAGCGACTTTTGCAGTTGATCGAATCGCCCCACAGTCTAATCAGCGGCGAACAACGCAATTCCTTTGACACAACATTTCGTGAATTTAAAGAGTTGTATATCGATTACTATTCCACCGAACATGACCGCTATGTGGGTGCCCTGGGCCATTTCGAGCTGCTAAAAGAGGTAGAGAACTCCATCGAGATGCGCAATCTTCAACTCCTTTCCTCTTTGCCGTTGGGAGACTCTTCCTTTCTGACCAATCTGCAAGAATGGGTCGCTGGAATTCGGGATCATCAATGTATATTGCCAACACGCGATCTGCTGCAGAACAATCCGCGCTGCCAATGCAGCTTCAAACTCTCGAGACCATTGGAAATTGCTGAGGTGGTCAAAGACCTGAAATTCTTTGTGGATCTCGGAATTAACTACCACCGCCAAATGGTGGCAGGGTTTAGAGATGCCATAGATCAGAATCTGAATAAAGAAAACGGCAAAGAGATTGAGGAGGCCGAATCCATTCGGACTCTTCTCAGGAATGAGGAAATACCCGAATTAAGTCAAAAAGCTGTTGAGCAAATCCATTCGATCCTGGAAGGATCTCTGACCGAAGAGAAAATCAATTCTCCTCTTCCTGCCCTCATCCCCAATGGTCACTTCCGTAAGAGGGAACTCGCAGCGAGAATCCAAAAGTGGCTCGAAAGCCTTTCTGACGATGAAAGGGTAGTCTTTTCCCTTCGCGATTTCTAATAACTCCTAATCCATTTCCTAGATTGAAATCTCGGCAAACCGTAAGCCTTATGCACTTTGCTTCCTTCAAGAGTCGTTCTCTTCTTCCTCCCTCTTCCAGTTTCTTTCATTCCAATGTATCCTCTTGGGGGAGCAACTTATGCCAACAACTATAAAAAATGATATCAAAAACAAAGCCTTGAGTGCCCGTCATGCCCTGGACGCCTGGACGCGGGAAATCGTTCAATGGCATTTTGATCCGGAAACCGGCTGTCCATTTTGGCTGGAATTTGCAAAAAACTTGGATTGGGATCCAAGTCGTGAAATTCAGTGTTACGACGATCTCTCACGATTTGGCTCTTTTCAAGATGAGTGGTTACGGGGAGGGCCAGTGCGTCGCTGGGTTCCCAAAGCCTATGCCGAACGTCCGATCTCTATTTTTGAGACAGGAGGGAGCACGGGAGTCCCCAAGTCAAGAATCAACATTGACGATTTCCGAATCGATTATGAAGCTTTTAGTGCCACTCTTCCGGATGACGGGTTTCCCCGCGGCGCCGACTGGCTCTCGATAGGCCCCACCGGCCCCAGACGTCTCCGCCTTGCTGTGGAACACCTGGCGCAATTTCGCGGGGGCATCTGCTTTATGGTTGATCTCGACCCGCGCTGGGTTATCAAATTAATTAAGATGGGGGAATTGAAATTAGCGGAACTTTACAAACAACACGTGATCGACCAGTCGTTGACATTGTTGCGCGCACACCCCAATATTCAGTGCCTGTTTACAACGCCAAAGCTACTGGAATCCCTCTGCGAAAAAGTCTCCCTTAAGAAATTAGGGATCAAAGGAGTTTTCTGCGGAGGGACAGAAATGACGCCACAATTCTATCGCTTCGCCGTTGAAGAATTGCTGGAAGGCGCCTATTTTGCTCCGACCTATGGAAATACCCTGATGGGGTTGGCCGTCCACAAACCCTGGGTGATTGAGGATAATTATGCGGTCATCTACTATCCTCCCTTACCGCGGGCTATGATTGAAGTGGTCGATCCTGACCAGCCCGATCGTGTCGTGGAATATGGACAAACAGGAAGAGTTCGCCTGACGACTCTGACTCGCGAATTTTTCATGCCGCGATTTCTTGAACGCGATGAAGCCGAGCGGGAGCCGGCATGTGCCCTTTATCCGTGGGATGGGGTTCGCAACGTGCGACCATTTTCCAAGTACCAGTCCACGGTCGTTGAGGGGGTGTATTAGGCTCGTTTTTTGCAGGCATCTATCAACTAATAAATACGAAATAAATAAATTCATGATCCATCACAGCTCTCTCTGTAATCTCCTCTTGCCAAAGGGAACTTGAGGGGAGTGAAGGATTACACCAAACATGAATCAGTGCTTCTGGAATAGCATCTGTATTAAAAACCTCAACTGTCAAAATTGCGCCTAACCGGAGATTTCTGATGATCCATATCCCCTTGCTCCGACGAGGAGTATCCTATCAGAGCCTTGACGTAGTGCGGCTTCCGCACTATCAGACTCGAGAGCCCTTTGTCGAGCTCAGTCAAGCCAATATCGGATTGATTCGGCGTGATTTGTTACATCAGAGGGAGAGTCGAGCCGATCTGCAAAAACTCTCAACACCGGAACTTCTCGAAATATGCAGGAAAGCGGCGGACTTTTTTGCCAACTCCTCCTTGCCGCTTGGAGATGCCCGCCAGACACCGGATGATTATATTCGCCAGGTTTCTGCAACGACAGGACTTCCTTTCGCTTTGGCTCGTAAAAACCTGAACAAGATTCAGGGCGTCATGGCTCAAATGGAAAATGTAGTGAACGGTATGACCCGCCACCTCAATTTTGAGATTCTCGACCGGGGTTTCGGCGAACTGAATGGCACCGCACTGAGTTATTACCCGAGAACAAACTCACTTGGAGTGGTTCTGCCCAGTAACTCTCCAGGTGTACACTCCCTCTGGATACCCTCAGTACCCCTTAAAATCCCGCTCGTTCTCAAGCCCGGGAGCGCCGAGCCCTGGACGCCTTTTCGACTTGCGCAAGCGATGATTCAAGCAGGATGCCCGCCGAGCGCATTCTGTTATTTTCCAACAGATCATGCTGGTGGTGCGGAAATCCTGCGGCAGTGTGATCGCGGAATGGTTTTTGGAGATACCGCTTCTACCCGTATTTGGAAAAATGATCCGCGAGTCGAAGTTCATGGACCGGGTTATAGTAAAATCGTGATTGGCGAAGATTGCATCGAAGAGTGGGAGCAATTTATAGACGTTATTGTTGCTTCGATCGTAGAAAATGGCGGCCGGTCCTGCGTGAACGCCTCTGGGGTGTGGGTACCCAAGTATGCCGCGAAGATTGCCGAAGCCCTCGCTTACCGTCTCGCACAAATCATTCCGCGGAGTTCCGAAGACGAAGCCGCTCAACTCGCCCCCTTTGCAGATCCAAGAGTTGCAGAGCGAATGGCGCTTCAGATTGAACAAGGTCTTGCCCAACCGGGAGCCCGCGACGTTACAGCTTCCTATCGCCGCGGAGGCTGTCTCGTGAATTGGCAAGGTTGCACCTATCTTGTCCCGACCATCGTGCTGTGCAACTCTCCGGAGCATCCCCTCGCAAATCGGGAGTATTTGTTTCCTTTTGCCAGCATCATTGAGATAAACGAAAACCAGATTCCAGACTCGCTCGGGAAAAGCCTGGTCGTGACGGCTATTACACGCGACTCAAAGCTCATCGAGCGCCTGATTGCCTCGCCTTTGGTCGACCGCCTGAACCTGGGGCCCATTCCGACATATCAAATCGCCTGGGACCAGCCTCACGAAGGGAACCTCTTTGATCATCTCTTCTCTCGGCGAGCTTTCCAGCGCCCAATTGAAGCGGCCTGACTCAGTAATCCGTGGCTTCCATTCAAATCGAGGCGGTTTGGATGATGAGCTAAGCACTTGCCCTATCTTTTGTTTTTCGCTCGATCGTTCTTGGTGGCATGAGCATTTCTTTAAAATCGATTCTTTTTAGCCTGATCGTGTTGACTTTTATCACTGCAGGAATTCCTTCTCTCCTGCATTGCGTTGGTATGCTGCAATGGACAATGGCTCCATGGACCACGGCAATGCCGGGTGCACTGACATTATTCTTGGGCGTTTTGATCTACATCGCCTGTGCGCGAGATTTCGCCCGGTTTGGCCGAGGCACGCCTGCCGTTTGGGACCCACCTAAAACATTCGTTTCACATGGTCTATACCGTTTGGTCCGTAACCCGATGTATTTGGGAATTGTCCTGATCATCATCGGGGAAGCCTCTATCTTTCATTCGCGCTCTTTGTTAGTCATCGCCGTCTCTCTCTGGCTGCTCTTTCACGGCTTTGTCCTTTTTTATGAAGAACCCACACTCACTAAGAAATTTGGCGATTCGTATCGCGACTATTGCTTCCAAGTCTCCCGATGGCTTCCCCGTTGGCCTAGATGAGTCTATTTTATGAAAATTCTGTATATCACCGCTGGGGCGGCAGGAATGTATTGCGGTAGTTGTCTCTTGGATAACGCCTTAGCCGCTGAGATGATGGCGCAGCACCATGATGTCATTCTGTTGCCAGTCTATACACCGACGCTGACAGATGAGAAAAATGTGAGTTACAAGCGCGTATTTTTTGGCGGTATTAGTATCTACTTGGAACAGTATATATCCTTTTTTCGGAAGACCCCTTGGCTGCTCGATCGCCTTTGGGAGTCTTCCTGGCTCCTCAAGATGTTTTCTGGAAAGGGAATTTCCCCGGATCCAACACTGTTGGGGGAGTTGACCGTGTCCATGCTCAAGGGGGAGTCGGGAAATTTTAAGAAAGAATTTCAGAAACTGGCAGACTGGCTGCGAACAGAGCCGCCTCCTGATATGATTCATTTGCCCAATTCCCTGCTGATCAGCATGGCGAGGCCCATTCGCGAAGTTTTACAACGGCCGGTCTGCTGCACTATTCAAGGGGAAGATCTCTTTATCAGCCGACTTCAAGAACAGTACCGCCAGCAGGCACTAGATCTTATTTCCTCACAAGTTCAGTATGTGGATGCATTCATATTATCCAACTGTTCCTATGCAAACCAGATGTCTCAACTCCTCTCGATCCCTCAAAGCAAGGTGTTCACAGTTCCTTTCGGGATCAATCTCTCCAGCTTTTCTAGCGAAGGTCGATCCGCTTCTTCTCCGTTTACTGTGGGCTTCTTTGCGCGAATCGCCCCGGAAAAAGGGTTGCACGTCCTAAGTGAGGCTTATTGCCAGTTGCGGAAGAATGGGCTTTTACCAGAATCGAAGCTTGAGGTGGGTGGTTACTTGGGAGCTGAGCAGCAAAGCTATCTCAATAAAATTATCGAGACCATTCGGCAAGCGGGATTATCGAGAGAATTTCATTACCACGGAGCCGTCGGAAAGACAGAAAAAACTGATTTCTATCGAAAGCTGGACGTCTTTTCACTTCCGGCAACCTATGACGAACCCAAGGGGCTGTCTGCGCTTGAAGCAATGGCCAGTGGTATACCCGTTTTGCTTCCCCGGCGCGGTGCCTTTATTGAGATGATCGAAAAAACGTCGGGAGGTCTCCTATTCGATTCTGAGGATCACGACAGTTTGGCGCAAGCCATCCATCGAGTATATTCGGACCGAGTGATGGCACAAGCTCTCTCTGCCAATGGCGTGAAGGGTGTTAGGGAACATTATAGCATCACGCGCATGGCCCAAAATGTCTTGGAAGTTTACCAGAGAGTGATTAAAGCCTAATCCCTGAAAGTAGAAGTTGGGGTTGTCAGTAATCCTGCAGGGGTAACGTCACTGGATATGGCAGCTCCGGTGAGATCGCGCCGCTTAACAAGAGTAGGACCAGAGTTCAGGAGGACCTACAATGTCTGTGCACCATGTCGAGCCTAAGAAAGGAAGGCCTCATTGCTTGAAATTGAGAACCTGAGCAAAAGTTACCCGTCTCCGCAAGGAATCCTGCCGGTGCTTTCCGACATTTCTCTGACTTTACGTTCCGGAGATGCAGCTTCCGTCATGGGTCCCTCAGGCAGTGGCAAGAGTACCCTGCTCTATATTCTCGGCGCCCTGGAACCGCCAACTCAAGGCACAGTGCAGTTGGAGGGAGTTAACCCATTCCAACTTCGTGAACTTGAGCTTTCTCGCTTTCGGAATCAAAAGATCGGATTTATCTTTCAAGATCATTGTCTTTTGCCGCAATGTAACGTGCTTGAGAACGTCCTCATTCCAACGCTGGTTGCCCCGGGCAGAATCGATTATCGGCCACGCGCCAATGAACTACTAGAGCAAGTCGGTCTGAGTGACCGCCTAGAACACCTTCCTGCTGAACTTTCCGGTGGCGAGAAACAACGCGTCGCTTTGGCGCGGGCTCTTATCTGCAAACCTTCCCTGCTGCTCTGTGATGAGCCGACGGGCAATCTGGACCGAAAGTCAGCGGAAAGTGTTACCACGTTATTACTCGACATCCATCGTCGTGAAAGCGACATTCTCATCTTCGTAACTCACAATCCGGAGTTGGCTGCCAGGTTTCCGATCCGTTTTGCAATGCACGACCTGCACTTGGAAGGGATGTAAATCGTGACTTCGTAGCGAAATATTATCCATGCAATTCTCTCATCTCATCTTTCGAAACCTGAAGTACTTTTGGAGAACTAACGTCGCAGTTATTCTCGGAGTGGCGACCGCCGTGTCTGTGCTCTCAGGAGCGCTCCTGGTAGGAGATTCAGTCCGTGGGAGTCTCCATGACCTCATCTTGAAGCGCATCGGACAGACCGACTATGTGATCTCCAGCTCGGGCTACTTTGGGGAGTCTCTTGCTGTTCGCCTCAAGCAACACCCTTCATTTACGGCTGCATTCCGAGATGCCTGCCCCATGATCGTAAAAGAAGGGATGGCGACGCATCAGGAGAACCGGCGACGTGTTAATGCCGTCCGAATTTACGGCATTAGCGCGCAATTCTGGAGTTTTAACCTCCTCGATAAATCACCGGATACGGACGTCACTGGCCGAAATGTTCGGATTGGTTCAAGCTTGGCTGCTGAACTGGGAGCGAAGCGCGGCGATTCAATTCTCTTGCGTTTGGGAGCTCCAGGTGAAATCCCGCTCGAATATCTAATGGGGAGAAAAGAGAAATTGGGGAAGACGCTTCGTGTTCAAGTCTCCGATATTCTTACGGATGATCAACTGGGCTCCTTTGCGCTCCAGCCTAGTCAGGGAGTGATTCATTCCGTATTCATCTCGCTGGCTTTCCTGCAACACGAACTGGGGCGCGAACGACAAGCCAATACAATCCTAATTTCAGAGAACCCGGTATCCTCGCGAACCCTCGGGGTCGATTCTACGGCTCAGGGACAGAATCTTCAAGAAGCCCTCCGGGCGAGTGTCCATTTGGATGATCTCGCGCTCAAGCTCCGCCTAAATGAGGGGCGAGGTTGTTTTGCCCTTGAAAGCGCTTCGACCCTCTTAACGGCGAGTCAAGTGGCAATGGCTCAGAGACTGGCTGAATCTGCTGGGATAATGGGAACCCCTATCTTCACATACTTGGCGAATAGCATCGATCATGAAAGTCGGAGGGTGCCTTATTCCCTCATTTCAGGGCTCGCAAAACCAATGTTTGATGAATTGTTGGAGAGCCGCTACCAGAAGGCCAAGACCCATACTCCAATTGCCGGTTCACCCGCTGGTGCGTCTATAGAAAGAAAGAATTCGGGTGACACTCTTCCGCATCCTCCGATTGTTTTAAACAATTGGACAGCTGAGGATTTAGACTCAGCGCCGGGTGATACAATCGCTCTTGAATATTTTGTTTGGGAGGAAAACGGCCTCCTGGCCACGAAAACCAAAGATTTTTGCCTGCAAGCCATTGTCCCGATCCGCGGCTTGGCGGCTGATCGCGATCTGGCACCGGAATACCCGGGGATCACGGACTCCGAAAGTCTTTCGGATTGGGATCCTCCCTTTCCCTTGGACCTTCGAAGGATTCGACCGAAAGACGAAAAATACTGGAAAGATTTCAAAACGACTCCCAAAGGGTTTATACCTTTGGAAATTGCCCAACAACTCTGGAAATCACGCTTGGGCGCTTTCACATCCATCAGGTTCTATCCGCCGGAGACCGTGGGCCGCTCGTCTAAAGAAAACCCGACGCAATCTCTACACTTGAGCGAGTTGTCAGATCATTTTGCAAGAAAACTTAACCCGCTCGTCACAGATAATCTTGCCTCCTTTTCAATATGGCCGTTACGGTACGAGGGGGCCCGGGCATCACAGGGAGCTACAGATTTTGGGGCCTATTTCACCTATTTCAGTTTTTTTTTGGTGCTTTCGGCAGTGGCCCTGGCAGGGTTATTCTTCCGGTTTGGGTTAGAGCAGCGAATCCGGGAAATTGGCACCCTCCTATCTCTTGGGTTCTCCATCCGTGCCATTAAATGTGTCTTCCTGATCGAAGGAATTGTGATTTCCGCCTTTGGCGGGATGGTGGGAATCATCGGCGCATGGGGATTCAGTCATGTGGTCGTTCATGGGTTGAAAACTTGGTGGATTGGAGCCGTGCACACCAAAGAGCTTTCAGTCCATATCACTTCGTTCCCCCTGTGGATCGGCATACTGAGCGGGATTGTTTCCGCGTCGCTCGTCATTGTGTTTTCCCTTCGAATGATTGGAACTTCCTCTCCGCGGACCCTTTTATCCGGAGCCTGGTTTACGTTTCGACCGTTCCCGTCACAAGGAGTGACAGAAAAGGATTTACTTGTCCCTGTACTCGAAAAAGATCCTTATATTTCTGCCCGTTCTCAGTGGTGGCATTTTCTACCTGCTATTAGTTTTACCTTTATCGGGCTGCTCCTTTTGGTTGGCTCGCGAGCTGGAATCATGGGCCAAACTCCCGTCTTTTTCTGTGCCGGGATTGCTTTTTTAATTGCAGGTCTCTCTGCAATTTATTGCTGGCTCCGGGATGTTCGGGGAAAGCCCCTGACCCTTCATCCCCCATGGGCTCTCACCGCTTTGGGATTTCGAAACCTCAGGCATCGTCCCGCTCGAAGTCTTTTTAGCATTGCCTTGATTGCGGCCGCCACTTTTATCATTGTTTCAGTAGATGCATTTCGTCATTCTGATCATCGTACCGCGATCGACAAGAAGTCAGGTACAGGCGGCTTTGCACTCCAGGCCGAATCGCTCCTGCCCATAGTTTATAATCTCAATCAATCAGCGGGCCGCTCTGCCTTGAGCCTCGAGGTTTTAAACACGCCAGAATTCGACAAAACAAGAATCGATCCATTCCGAGTTCACCCTGGAGACGATACTAGCTGTCTCAACTTGTACCAGCCACGAAATCCGCGAATATTGGCTCCAACTTTAGATTTTCTATCCGAGAACCGTTTCACGTTTCATTCTTCTTTGGCATCTACTCCAGAAGAAATTGCCAACCCTTGGATCCTTTTGACACGAACGCCCGGTGCCGAGGTTGTTCCGGCTATCGTGGACCGCAACTCCTTGAATTACAGTTTGCATCTAAAATTGGGGGACGAATTCATCCTAAATCGTGCTGATGGCAGTAAGATTCGGCTTCAAATCGTAGCGGCCTTGGTAGACAGTCTATTTCAAAGTGAGATGTTGATTTCCGAAGCAAACTTCCTAAGACTCTTTCCGGGGGAACAGGGCTACAGATTTTTTCTGATTGACCCGTCGCGCGGAGAAGTTTCTCCGCTCATTGAAGCACTTGAAGAACGTCTTTCAAATTATGGCTTTGACGTTAGCTCTACCGAAGACCGGCTTGCCTATTTTCACCAGGTTGAGAACACCTATCTCTCCACCTTTCAGACTCTGGGCGGACTGGGCCTTTTGCTTGGGAGTTTTGGGCTGGTGGCAATTCTCTTGCGCAATATTGTGGAAAGTCGGCGACAATTAGGGCTTCTTAGAGCCGTCGGATATACTTCGCGACATTTGATCATGATGGTTTCAAGCGAAAACATCATCCTCCTATTCCTGGGGCTGGCCACTGGATCTCTTTGCGCGTTGGTCGCGATTATTCCGGCAATCTTGGAACGAGGAGGACAATTCCCCAGCTATAGTTTTGCCTGGCTGGTTCCTTCTATCCTTTTAACGGGAGCCCTCTCTTCACTCTTTGCGGCATATTCGGTTTTGGGCATCTCTCTGGTAACCGTTCTAAAGAGTGAGTAGAATTTGTCCTCCACAAGTTACGGTAGTATTGGTAAATTGAATTGAATTCATTTCTCAAAGGAGGAACGCATTGACTCAACGTGCCAACTGGCGTCAGACTCTTTCACTTTTGATTATCGGATTCATCTTTTTAGGTGCCACTCTAGCGGACAAAAACGAATTGCCCGGAGAGTGGCCGCAATGGCGAGGCCCAAATCGTGATGGGGTTTCCTTCGAGACCGGTTTACTCAAGGAATGGCCTTCGGCCGGCCCTCCCCTGGTCTGGAAAACCCAAGGACTCGGCAACGGCTATTCCACGGTTGCCATGTCGCGAGGCCGCCTTTACACCATGGGTGTTCGAGGTAACCAGGAATTCATTATGGCGATCGATGTCAAAGACGGAAAGACGCTCTGGGTTCAGGCCCATGGCTCACGTTTTGCAAATGATCAAGGGGACGGGCCGAGAAGCACCCCCACGGTCGATGGGAATTTCCTCTATGCCCTGGGTGGAAATGGCGACCTCTCTTGCCTGGAATTGAAAGATGGAAATAAAGTTTGGACAATGAACATTCTGCAAAAGTTTGAAGGCACCAACATCCATTGGGGGATCAGTGAGTCTCCTTTAATTGTGGGCGACCGACTCTTAGTGACTCCCGGAGGCAAGAACGCGGCGATTGTGGCTCTGGATAAGAAAGACGGCTCGGTCATCTGGAAAAGCCAAAGCGACCGCCCAGGATATTCCTCTGGCGTCTATACGGAACTCGGCGGGATTCCAGAGGCCATATTCTTTACCGGGTCGCGTGGTCTTGGAGTTGACGTCCGCAATGGAGACTTGCTGTGGGAATATTCCCAGGCGTCCAATCGAACCGCCAATATCGCAACTCCTATTGTCAGTGGAAATTACGTATTTCTTTCCTCAGACTATGGTACTGGCTGTGCTCTTCTGGCGCTTGTTCCCAGTGAGGGAAAAATCAAGGCTCGAGAAATTTACTTTAACCAGGAAATGAAAAACCATCATTCCAGTTCAGTTCTCGTGGACGGAACTTTGTACGGTTTTTCCAGTGCCATCCTTACCGCCATGCAATTCAACGATGGTCATGTTTATTGGAAAGATCGGAGTGTAGGCAAAGGGTCATTGACTTACGCGGATGGGCGTTTGTACTGTTTCAGTGAGAAAGGGGTTGTCGGGCTGGTTGAAGCCAACCCCGAGGCCTATAAAGAAAAAGGAAGGTTCTCAATCTCTCAGGAAAACTTACCAACCTGGAGCCATCCGGTAGTCGCCGGAGGACGGCTTTACTTGCGGGATCAAGATAAGTTATATAGTTATGATATTAAAGAAAAGAAGTGATACTTCGTTCCGGGAACTAGATGGGGTTGGTAGTACGGTCTCGCTGAGACCCCAGTTATAGATTGAGTTCCACAGCCGTTTCCGGAGGTCACTAAGATCCCTGCGGTACTTGGTAGGGAGCGGACGCCGCTCCGCTTCTATTGAGTGAGGAAAACATTTAGTTT
Organism: uncultured Acidimicrobiia bacterium; assembly: GCA_963810905.1. GTDB lineage: Bacteria > Acidobacteriota > Terriglobia > Versatilivoradales > Versatilivoraceae > CAWBAT01. The sequence continues at coordinate 273,581 of CAWEPG010000008.1, forward strand.
CAGCTCCAATTGGCCACTGGGGATGCTACGGCGAGCGTTCCCTACAAACGGATTGACCGTTTCTTCTAAACTTCCCCTAACTCATGGGAAATGTTAATGCTTGTCGCAAACGAAAAGGAATCGGGAGAAGCTCTGATTCCCACTAATTACGACGAAGGTTTGAAATAAAGCACCATTCCGGCCCCTGCTGATACCATCAGGAATCCTACGTAGAGCAGAGGATTTGGGGACGTCTTAGGTGGATGCAGCCACAAGGAATACAATACATTCACTAACGGAGCTCCGCCGAAGACTAGAGGCATCACGTAAGTGGGTGTCCCGCCGAACTTAAACGCCCAAATAATGCAGATTGCCCCTAGCGCACCCAACCCTCCCGCAACAGTCGCGCCAAGGCTTCCACTCCAATTAAAGTTTTTCAACCCTCCTTGAGAGGAGAGCGTCACAACGGGAACCAAAACCCCCATGAGGAAATAAGCGAATCCCACACAAAGTAGCGCCTTCATGGGACTGCCAAGCTGGACCTGACCTCGATGGAGTGAGGGTCCATACAACCCCCAAGAAATAATTGCCCCAAAGACAAAAATGAGCCATGCCATAGTAGTCCGTCTCCTTTCACCGCTTTCCGAAACAATAAAGTGTTTTCTCCGTCCGAATGTAGAGTTGCCCATCGCCAAAAGCCGCAGTGGAGTAACATTCCTCGTTCAAATCATTGGTGGCCATGACCTCCCAATCTTTTCCAGGCTTGATCACGCTGACCTTTCCTTCCTGACTGATCGTAAAAATCTTATCATCGGCTACAACCGGCGAGGCAAAATAATCACCGGGAGCGTCTTTTAGTCTCGCCTGCTTCACAACAACCCCCGTGGTTGCGTCCAATGCGGTCAAAATGCCTCCCTCCTTTATCAAGTAGAGGATATTCTTGTAAAATAATGGAGAAGGCACATTGGGTAAGGACTTTCGATAACGCCACACAAGATTCTGTTCTGTCTCATCCCCCTGTCTTCCTAGCCGAAACGCCGAGACCGAGTTTACTGCGGATCGGCGCATGCGGTAGAAACGCCAGTCACGTTCGCCAAGAAATCCATCCCGATCAAGGTCCAACGACTTCCAATCCTGTTTGAGTTGCTCGTTTGAAACTTCTTCCGCGGACAGCTTCCCGTCATGATTGGCATCCTCTTTCTTCAGAATTTCATTGAACGTAGGGATGCTTTCTTGTTGCCCTTCATCGGATCCGCCAGCCCAGCCATTGATGAAGATCATGTCTCCATTCATCACAGGCGTGCCCTTCATTTGCCAGCTCAAACCACCCAGCCACCAGAGCTCTTTTCCTGCATCTGCCGAGTAGGCCGTCAATTGGAATGAACCAGAAATCAGGATCTGGTGTGGTCCGCCGACTGGTTCATAAACAATCGGCGTCGCGAATCCACGGGTAAATTCTGGACGATCAACCCGCCAGCAAACCTTTCCGGTGTCCTTGTCAACTGCGAGAAGAAATGATCCGCTCTCTTGATCGCAGTTCATGATCACTTTCTCATCAACCAGAATGGGCGAAGCTCCCAGGCCGAAGGGATTATTGAAAGGCCCCAAGGGAAGACGCCAAAGCTCTTTCCCTTCAACGCTAAAAGCAATCAAGCCAAAATCGGTAAAAAAAGCGTAAACGTTCTTTCCATCGGTCACGGGACTTGGTGATGCAGGGCCATTGGCCTTGTGAAGTGGCTCGCTCCGATTTTTTGGTACTTCGCGTTGCCAAAGGATTCGTCCGTTTCTTCTCTCAATACCGTAAACGTAAAGTTTTTCGCCTTGAAAAGCTGTTAAAAAAATATTTTCGCTGGTAAGAACGGGGGAAGAATGTCCTGGTGGCAATTCGGTTTTCCAAATGAGATTCTTGGTTGGACCGAACTCCGTGGGCAGTCCAATGCAGTCTTCCGCCAATCCCGAGCTGTTAGGACCACGAAATTGCGCCCAACCTAAAGGATTTGCATTAACATGAAGAATCCCCACTAAACCCAAGTAGAGGATCCACGTGGGCGCAAAAAGAAACCAACAATCCCCACCCCACTTCAAGATTTGGCGTTTCATTGAGAACCCATAAAGATAGGAGTGTAGACCATCGATCGTTTTCTCTTACTTCTCGATCCTTTTCTGCATACGATCGAAAGTCAGGACGTGGACGACGAATTGGTTATTGTCAATAGCATCCGGTAATATTGAATTGATCCGTGAAAATTCATATTCCAACCAGATGGTCCAAGATTGTAACAATCGGTCCGGACTATTGCAAACCATGCCTTGACTATGGGATAGTGGCAGTTCATTTCTGCGAAAGGATGCCATGAAAAACGCAAGTCAGACACGTGTGGCGCTCCGCTTGACGCCCGTGCAGTGGGTAATCTGTCTCATTGCCATTTTGGGATTCGCCTTTGACACTTATGAATTGCTAATGCTCCCGTTGATCGTCCGCCCCGCCCTAATGGAACTTGTTCAGGCCAAGCCGGGGACACCACTCTTCAACGAATGGGTCGGGAGACTCTTCTATATTCCCGCGCTCGCTGGAGGGATTTTCGGATTGCTGGGCGGCTATCTGACAGATTTGCTGGGACGGCGCCGTGTGTTGGTCTGGAGCATTTTGCTTTATGCCTTCTCAGCCTGTGCCGCAGGTTATGCCACTTCGATCCAAATGCTTCTCCTCTTGCGCTGCACGACGTTTATCGGCGTATGCGTTGAATTTGTGGCTGCGGTCGCCTGGCTGGCTGAATTGTTCCCAAACCCGAAACAACGTGAGGCAGTACTGGGTTACACCCAGGCCTTCTCATCAATCGGTGGTCTTATGGTGACGGGCGCCTATTATCTCGCCGTTTCGTATGCTCCTTTGCTGCCCATGATCCATGGGGCTCACGAGGCTTGGCGCTATACGCTTATCTCCGGGCTAATTCCCGCGATCCCGCTTCTCCTAGTACGTCCATTTCTTCCGGAATCTCCCGCCTGGCAGAACCAGAAATCCTTGGGGACGTTAAGAAGGCCAAGTCTTTCGGAACTTTTTGCACCTTCATTTCGAAAAACGACCCTCGTGACCACTCTCCTGTTTGCCTGCAGTTTCGGTGCCGCTTTTGGAGCCATTCAACATACCCCGAGAATGGTGCCGGGACTCGATGAGGTGCGATCTCTACCCAAGCCAATGCAGGAACAAAAGGTGAGCAGCGTTCAACTGTTTCAGGAAATGGGGGGACTGGTTGGAAGATTCCTTCTCGCCTTCCTGGCCATTCGAATTGTTAGCCGCGGCAAACTTCTCCGTTTCTTTCAACTGCCCGGTTTGGTCATTCTGCCGTTTGTCTTTTTCTATGCCGCTACACATAATCTGGCCTTACTTAAATGGGGAATTTTTTTCGCGGGACTTTTGACTATTGGTCAATTCAGCTTTTGGGGAAACTATTTGCCACGAGTCTATCCGACGTACTTACGAGGGACGGGTGAAAGTTTTGCGGCCAACGTAGGCGGCCGCATGATCGGAACTTCTGCCGCCCTGCTCACAACTACTCTGGCGGGTATGATGCCTGGCGGAAATCCATCCACCCAACTTGCTTATGCAGCGGCCATTGTAGCGTTCGGGACCTACGCGCTGGGTTTCACCGCTAGCTTTTGGCTTCCAGAACCATCACAGGCAGAACTTCCCGAGTAACTTTTATCCCGTCTAAGACCACGGTCATCTTGACCGCTTTTCGTCATAGCAAACCCACTCCTACACCCCTACAGCGGAGGGGAATTGAGGATACTTGCCTCCGCTGGAACTGAATTGGGGGAGTCCCCTCTCGGGAGGGGAAGATGGCTCTTGCCATCAGGGGTGGATAAGGCTCCCACTGGTAGCCTAGGCATCCTGCCCGACCGAAGCCACCCCCCTACAGTAGGATAGGCTCCCCCGCCCCCACCTAATTCTGCAGTCAACCAAAACAATATAACCGCCCGTCTTGGGAACCAATGACAATCCGCCCCTCTGCGATCGCCGGGGAGGCCGAGAGGGGTGCTCCCGCCTCAAAATCCCAGATCTTCTTTCCCGTTCTTAAACTCAACACGTAAAAATGCCCGTCATTTGATCCAATAAACACGCGCTGATCGGCAATGGCAGGGGAACTATCCACCCGCGCGTTGGTTGGAAATGTCCAGACTGGTTTTCCTGTTTGTGCGTTAAGACAGTGGACGAGTTTATCTCTCCCGCCCAATACAACCTTTCCTTCCATGATGCCTGCCGAGGAGTAAAACGGAAACTGGCGTTCCGGATTCTCATAGCGCCAAACAATTTTATGCGATTGTCTGTCAACGCTCAGGACTTCATTGTTAAAGGTCCCGTAATATGCCCTATTCGCTTCCAACGCCGGAGAAGCTCCCGTATAACCTCCGGAGGCAACGCTGAACGCTTCTTTTCCATCGCTGATTCGGATCGCTCTGAAGATTTCGTCGCATCCGGAAATAAAGACCAGGCCTGCAGAGATACTGGGGGTGCAGTGGACAGGGCCGCTAATCCGAAACTTCCAAAGCACGGTACCAGTGCGAGCCGACAAACAATAGAGGGTTTCGTCATAAGACCCGATAAATACTCGATCTCCGTTGACGACCGGAGAAGACTTGATCTCGGACCCGGTCTTAAAGGTCCAGACCTTCTTCCCGTCATCCGATCGTACGGCGTGGAATGTCCCCTGCAAATCACCCACATAAACTATCCCACCCGCAACACAAGGAGACGATTCGCCAATTCCTTGGTCTGTCTTATACTTCCAGCGTACGGCGCCATTTCTGAGATCCAGGGCGAGCAACTCGGATGCCTGTGTCCCCACAAAGGCTGTACCCTCGACAATGGCGGCTGAGGACTCAATCGCATCACCTGCTTCATAAGTCCAAAGGATTTTCAAAGCCGTCGGCACAATACAACGGGCCACTCCGGTTAATTCCAGATTCCCGCGAAACTGAGGCCAGCCGAGGCCCATTTCGCTTTCTTGTGAAGTCTTGGCGAGAGGAACTAAAAGGAAGGAGACTGGCGTCAATAAGAAGGATCGTCGTGAAGTGGCTGAACTGAAAGGATTCTTCATATCTTTTGCAACCCATGTGGTATGCGTCAGATTAATCCGTCTGCGTGCGGGTATTTACACGCACGACATGAAAGCGGCCTGTGAACGGATACCCAGGTGTATTCAAAATGGTGACGAAAGGTCTAATACGCAAGTCTCCCCCCTTCCCCGGTGCTTCACATAACGAGCCGTCCTCTCCTCAAAGGAGAGAGGGCAGGTGTGAGGGGAAAGTTCGACTTAACGTATCCAATTATTGGCAATTTAATATTAGTAGGCCGCCTTATAGATCTCCAATGCACCGGCTGCATTGAAAAGGCGTGGATTGAATTGCCCAGTCCATTGTTGTGTCGCATGCTCCGCAAGGGATTGTAGTTCGGCTTGAGCGATCCCTAATTCTCTAAGCCTGTGTGGAAATCCTGCAATCCTTGCAAGACTCTCCAGATGCGAAGCCAAGCCTTCCACCTCATTGCCACCATCTGAATTGAGGGTGGATGCCCGCAGCAGCTCACTATATTGGTCGCCAACAACGCTTCCATTCCAACGAACAACGGATGGGAGCAACAACGCAATGGCTAACCCGTGGGTCGTACCAAAACGGGCGGTAAGGGGATTGGCACAGGCATGCGTTGCTCCCAACATGGAATTTTCAATGGCGACGCCGGCAAAGTGAGCGCCCAGTTGCATCGCAGCCCTGGCTTCGAGATCGGTGCCATCCTTCAAAACGCCTTCGAAATTTCGTTCCAAAAGTTTCCATGCTTCCAATGTATAGAGACGGGACATGGGGTTTTGCTTTGTTGTGACAAAGGTCTCAACGGCATGGGCAATCGCGTCGTAGCCAGCCGCGGCAGTAACGCGTTGCGGCTGCGTGACAGTCAAGAGAGGGTCCAAAATGACAACTCGAAACGCAGCCTGCGGGTCGCCACATGCCATTTTCACGTGCGAATCGGCATCAGAGATCAGCGCATAACTTTGAACCTCGCTCCCCGTCCCGGCCGTCGTGGGGATTCCAATCATCGGCAACATCGGTCGTCGAGCTTTCCCGTATCCCCAATAGTCCTGGATCCTGCCGCCATTACTGAGAACAAAATTGATTCCTTTGGCACAGTCCATGGAGCTGCCACCACCCAGGCCAATCAAAGAATCAATTCCGAGTGGCAATGCCCATTGGTGACCGTGTTCCACTATCGTACTATCGGGATTCTCCCCAAAATCGTGAAACGAGAAGACCTCAATTCCCGTTTGTTTGAGAATCCGCTCTGCCTGATCGACAAAGCCCTGCGCCCGAATACCAGGATCAGCAACCAGGAGCGTTCGGGAAAATCCTAATTTCCTCGCCAGTTCGCCGAGCCGTTCAAAAGTGTTTTTTCCGAAGAGCGTGCGTGTCCGCGGTTGGTAGTCGAAAGAAGAGATCATGCAGAGATTACTTCCGAGGGGAGAAATTCAGGCTGTGAGTGCTTAATCGATGGTGCTAACAGTGGATAGCTGACACCATGTAAGTTCTGCCCGAAGCCATTCAGGGCTTCTTCGCCGCCATCCGATTTAAACCAAAGGTTATCTTTCATCTCTTTTGCTCTTTCCCTCCTTAAAGTTGGAACACTTTACGTTTCATATCGGAAATACGCTTCATAAAAATGTGCACCGTGCATATTCTTACTTCTTCATTTCCGCAAGCGCATACAATTGGTTTCGGTTCATGATGAATAGGGCTCCATTAGCCGGTACAGCAGTCGAATAAATGGAACTACCCATGTTCATTTCACCAATCACTTTCTTCTCTTTCCCTGCCAGGAGCACAACTACATCCCCGTCTTCGTCGCCCAGGTAGATTTTTCCATCCACCGCGAGGGGTGAGCCCCACATTGCTGCCAGCATGTCGTGAACCCAATATGGTTTGCCTGTTTTCAGATCCAGGCAATGCAGGAATCCGCTAAAGTCAGCATAATAGATCAGCCCGTCTTGTATGGCGCCGGTTGAAATCGACCGCCGTATCTTGTCGTAATGCCAAACGCGCCCGCTTTCAGTGATATCTCCACGTTTGGTCGGATCAATGCAATAAAGATGGCCGATCCCTTCTCCGTGCTCGGGATCTTGTCCATTGGCGATATAGACATGATTCTCATAAATTACGGGAGTAGCAATCAGCTCATTCCGGGTTTTCGGCCACACTGAATCCTTTGGGTTCGCATCAAATTCCCAGAGTTTTTTTCCGGTTAAGGCTTCGTACCCACGGATCCAACCATCACCTTGAGCACTGACAACTTGAACAACATCCCCGATCTTGCCAACTGCTGGGGAAGACCACTGTCCATGCAAGATCCGATCTCCAACCGAGTTGTCTTCCCACACGAGTTTTGCGGTTGTCTTGCTGACTGCAATGATGCTGGGAGCTTTGGGGGATGGAATATTGACATGGCTCTCGTCTTGGCCGTTTGAGGTGCTCACGTAAATCAAATCTCCGTACGACACTGGAGAAGAATTTGACATGTTATGAGGTTGAGAGCCAACTTCTTCCATCATGTCGAATTTCCAAATAATGTCAGCATCTGTAGGGCCAGTGAATTTCTCTTCTTTGTAAGGGCCATTATTTTCGCCATCCCGAAATCCCTCAGTATCCAGGCAGATCAGCTCACAGCGATTGCTCACATAATAGAGCCGTTTCCCTTCCACCAATGGAGAGGAACAAACACCCTGATATGGCCAATCATTCACCCGACCAGCCAGCAATTTCTCATGAGTCGACTGCCAGAGAAATTCACCATCGGATTCGCGAAATGCCATGAGCACTCCACGGTCACCCAGCAGTTTGGGGTTCTTAAAGCTTTCATTGTTCGTTCCGATAAAGACCTTCCCATCTGCAACCACAGGATTCCCGTAGCTTTGAGAACCCAGTGTAGCCACCCACTTCACGTTCTTCTTGCTAGCAATATCCCAGCTAGTCGGAAGACCTTTCATCGGCGAAACCATGTTTCTATCGGGAGTTCCACCCCACATCGGCCAGTCTCCGGTTCCCGGGTCCGAGGCAGACACGCGAAGTCTTGGGGGCAGGCCAATCAAAGTGAGTAAGAACACCATGACTCCGATCGAAAAGCATCCAATTTTCACAATGATTGCAACAGACGAATGTCGGTATGGAGAATTGGCGCTGTGGGGGCTATTCCGCCATGTTGAAAAACGCTCCACTGCAGGTCGACCTACTTCTGAATGATGCTGGTGTAATTTCATAACCTCTCTTTTCTTAATTGCTCGTTACCTTTAAATTGTCGAAGAAGATTTCAAATGGAGCGTCGGCATATATCCCAGGACTCCCTTTTCGGTTGGGTAATGAATCGACCTTTTCAATACTCCAGGAGGAAGGCTCCATTTCCTCAGCAGGCCACACCCTTCCGAGCGCTCGAACCTTGCCGTCGGGGAGATTTTCTACGCGCAGTTTCATGCGATACCACGTATCGGCTTTCCAACTAAAAGGAACAGAAACGGTACGGGCTGTCTCCGGCTGCCAGGACTGCAATTCAAGTTTTTGACTGTTCCCAAACAAAACGAGCTCGTAACGTTGCGCCACGACGCCGGCATCACCCATTTGACGTCTTTTCTCTGTCGCTTTGATATCTGCTTCAACCGTATAGTCATGCCAGTCCACGGGTCCTAGATAAGCTCTGGCACGCTTTGTAAACGGGTTATCCGCTAGCTTTACCAAGACCTTATTTCCTCCAACGTCTCTAACCTCAAATTTCCCTGTTGCGTTGACCCAATGGGGGGGAGGCATTTTCCCAGTGATTGAGTCAAAAGATTCGTTCCAAGGAAGCGGCGCAATCACTCTCACACGTGCCACGCCGGAAAGTTGGTTTACGGTAGCTTTGACTTGTCCCGCCTGGCTCAGGTTGTCCGATGCAGCGATAAATGTTCCATCACTTTTCATGTCACCCTTGAGTTGTTCCAGGCTCCAGGAAGCATCACTCTCTTTAATGAACCGGCCCTGATCATCGAATATCCGCGCTCGGAGCTTCACATTCTCGCCGGGTTTCAACACAAGTTCCGTTGGAACAACTTGAACAAGCGCAGCCGTCGCGTTGCTAGGTGCCACCTGGGTGGATTGATTCCGTTCTTCTGCCGCTGTCGAATCCGCTTTCTTCGTTCTTCCGCCGTGCTTTGGTGTCATTCCAATGCAATAAAGTGCGTTGCTAGAAACCAGATAGATTCTTCCATTCGCAATAGCTACCGAGCCCAAGATGGCTTCCGGCGATTCTTCTGTCCCAAGAAGGTCTCCATCCAAAATTTGACATCCTTTTTCCCCGGGCTTTAATATAAAAAACTTTCCATTTTCGGTGCCGACGTAGAGTTTTCCGTCCGCTAATACCGGCGATGATTTTTGGATTGTGCCAAGATTTTGGATCCATAGCTGTTTCCCCGTGGCGAAATCAAATGCGTAGAGATTGGCGCCGTTGTCGATCTGATAGATTCGATCCCCGTCAATGACAGGAGAGGAATAGCCACCTTGGAATCCTTTGACGGTCCATTTGATTTGATCTTTTCCAACCGGACCTTTTGCAGCTCGCATCGATCTCAGCCAGCAACCCCATCTCGACGCTGTCAAAATTTTCTTCGCTATGGGAAACGATCGCCCAGTTGTCTTTTAAGACAGCACCCGTATTGATTCCCCGCTTGCTCATCTCATATTTCCAGACGGGCTGGCCGGTTTGAGGTTTGAGAGCGTGGACAGCTCCATCACTTCCTCCTGCAATCAACAGTCGCGTTCCATTGATCACCGCCGCAATAGGAGGCGCATAGGTGGTATCAAATGGTCTCCCCCCTGGCGAACTCACCCAGACCGTCTCTCCAGTCTTCTTATCAAATGCCAGGAAACGGTGCGTGGCTTTGGCCTGGCTCCCCCATCCAGTCGTGATTCCACTGACAATGATTAAATCTCCCTCGATGACAGGAGAAACCGTTCGCCCGCCATGCGTCGTCACTAGGCCAAATTCCTCAGCCAACGAACGTTCCCAAATGAGTTTGCCGTCACGCGTAAGTCCTAAAAAAACACCTCCTACTCCCAACGCATAAACATTTCCCGTAATGGGATCACCCACAGGTGACGACCAACCCACACGATGCGGAGGGACATCGCTCAAATACACATTGAATCGATATTCCCAAAGTAGTTTTCCGGTGTCCGTATCAAGGCACAAGACCCGTTCCTGCAAATCCGCACCTTGACCAGCTGAATCTTGCAGGTAAACGTGATTTCCAAGCACGATCGGTCCGGAACGTCCGCCATATGGTGCCTTCCAAAGCAGATGTTCCCCCGAAACCGACCAATTGGTAGGAAGTCCGGTTTCCGTGGATCTTCCATCGCGTGCCGGACCTCTCCATTCGGGCCAATCTCCACCCAAGCATGGAGCCGCCAAAAGAATTATAAAACTGAGACGAGCAACGATCCGAAGGACAATTCCACTTTTCAACATAGTTCCTCTTAAATGACCATTTTCACGTAACGTATTTTCCACAATGCAGTCGTGATAACTCTCTCTCTAACAAATTAGAATCCCATTCGAATTCCCTTTAATCGATGCATCTTCAAAGTATAATCTGAAAAGGCTAACCTGGGGATATGAAACCTTATTTTTCTCAGGAGTTACAATTCAGATTGCAGTTGCTCGTTACCATGCTTGAGACATGTAGGCTGCTTTTACGGCTGATGCCGTTCCTAATCATTATGTGACACTTTAATCCTTCGTACTCGAACAAACCATGCAGATTCGTCCTTTCCTTGAAAAATGGTTCGTGATTTCTTTGGCTTCTGTCGTCTTCCCCCCTTTGGGTCTCGTGCTGGTCTGGATTCGTCGACACACCCGACTAATGCGGAAGATTGTCAGTTCGCTTTTGATTCTCGTGATAGGAGTTTTCTATCTTCGGTTTCTCTTCGGTTTGCGAATTGAAGTGGACGGGACCGGGATTTCTCCTCTGATTTCGTTCTACAAGCGAGAACGTCACTATGCCCGCCTGGAAGAAAGCCGTGCCCATCAGAAACAGGCGGCGCCATTGCCTGCAACGTGAGGGTATCCAAGCCCAACCCACCCCGGGAGAGCCGGATATGCCCAATCCGGAACATTCACGCTCACCACTTTCACTTTCAAAAATTCCTGCAGCAGAGAGAATAACAAAAACACCTGGAAACACGCAGAACTACTGGACAGATTTTCGCGGGCCTCGGAGAGACGGCCGTTATGACGAAATGCCAGTATTAAACGAGTGGCCTTCTCATGGCCCGCTCTTGCTCTGGCGACAACCCATTGGGGGAGGATATGCCAGCTTCGTTGTTGCGGAAGGCAAGGCCTTTACAATCGAGCAAAGGCGAGCACAGGAAGTGGTGACTGCCTATGAGCTGAAAACCGGAAGAGAGCTGTGGGCACACGCATGGGATGGAGAATTTAGAGAATCGATGGGAGGCGATGGACCCCGAGCCACACCTACGTGGGAGGGGGGACATATCTATGCGCTAGGCGCCACCGGGGAATTACGTTGTCTCGAGGCCAATACCGGCAAACTGATTTGGAATAAGAATATTCTTGCCGATAACCAGGCCCAGAATCTCACTTGGGGAATGGCGGCCTCCCCATTAGTTATTGACAATAAGGTCATTGTCCTCCCGGGCGGCCCTTCCGGGAAGTCAGTGGTTGCCTATGACAAATTGACCGGCGAACCTATCTGGAAGGTGTTGGATGATAAGCAAGCCTACACTTCTCCCATGCTTGTCACTCTCAATGGCCGCCGCCAGCTGCTGATTGTGAGTGCTCAACGGGCAATGGGGCTAGATCCTGAAGCCGGCTCGCTGCTCTGGGAATTTCCGTGGTCTACAGAGTATGGTATTAATAGCGCTCAGCCTCTAATTGTGAATAAAGACTCATTTTTCATTTCGGCCGGATATGGACATGGCTCCGCTCTCGTCGAGGTAAAACCCGTAAGCTCCGGATTTGCGGCTCGACCAGTATGGCAAAGCACTTCGATGAAAAATAAGTTCGGCAGCTCGGTTCTCTACCAAGGTCATATCTACGGAATGGATGAGGCCATCCTATCCTGCATTGAGGCTGCTTCAGGGGAGCGAAAATGGAAAGGCGGACGCTATGGGTATGGACAGCTGCTGCTCGCCGGGGGATCCTTGATCATTCTTTCCGAATACGGACAACTGGCCCTGGTGAAGGCCAGCCCCGAAAAATACTTGGAGGTCTCAGGATTCCCTGCCCTGGAAGGAAAAACCTGGAATAACCCCGCCATCGCAGAAGGATATTTGCTGGTTCGCAACACAACCGAAATGGCTTGCTTCCGAATTGCCCCGTAGATAATACATGAACCACGGGGGGGGCACGGGGATAGGATCATACTCCGTTAGCCGCGGTATTCAAGGCCTCGAATAAACACAAATAAACGCCAATGATTCTTGAAATTCAAAGGTAGTAAGATTTAAGAAAATCGTAAAGTTAGGGCCTGTCAGCTTCCTTTTTGCTTTTTTCACACAGAGGAAAGGTCCCGGAAACCTCTCCCTGTACCGTTTTATTCAATAACCATTTCCCCCAATTGGCTGACTTCCATTTCATTCCGGCTTTACCCAGATCTATTCCTCATCGTGTCTCCCAATAATCGTCTTCGCGTTCATCTGCGTTCATTCGCGGCTATCAATCAATTTTTGACTGATGAATCCCCCCGTGTTCCCCGTGGTCAGAGGTAAAGAGCATCTAAAACATGAACTTCACTCCAAACTGAATATGGCGCGGGCTTTGCGCGGACAGGATACTGCCGAAGGTGGGAGAGCCAAGGAAGATATCGGGAAGATCGAAATTCGGATGATTGAGAAAATTGAAGAATTCGAAACGGAATTGTAATGATTTCGTTTCCGTGAATTGGATATTCTTCAGCAACGACAGGTTTACATTTTGGTAGCCTGGGCCGGCTAGAATGTTTCTTCCGGAATTTCCAAAGCTACCGTAAGGTGGAAATGTAAAGGCCGTCGTATCAAACCATCGATTCGGGCTTGGGCTTCCGATTGAAGGGTTGCCTACAATGTTGGGGCGATCATTGGCTCCAAATCCCAGGCTGGAACGTCCGGTATTACTGTTGTCAATTTCTGGAAGAAGAGCAACGGTGAATGGCCTCCCGCTTTGTAGACTAACGATCCCCAGAGTTTGCCAACCGGACATGAACTGGGTCAGCCAACCTTTGTCCGCCCAGACCGAATGGCCTTTACCAAGAGGAATGTCATAGGAAAAACCTAACGAGAATCGTTGGGGCAAATCAAAATTAGATCTCCCTCTCTCACTCCGCAGGTCATAGCTATTCTGGGGATAATTGGAATCCCCGGCGCTGGTGAAGAAATCCGAAGCGTCATCGATTGATCGCGACCATGTGTAGGCCGCGAGCACAGCCAATCCATAGTCCAGATTCTGTTGAAATCGTATCTGAAGGCTATGATAAGTTGAGCTGGCGCGCGCCTCTAATTCATTAATGTCGGCAAAGCCGAAGATGGGGCGCGGATTATACGGAGCAGGACTCGGAAACGGCTGATTGATATCCCTTCCGGCGTAGAGCTTCGTTCCTTTCGAACCCACATACGCCACCTCTAAGACTCGTCTTCTTCCTAGTTCGCGTTGAACATTCACATTCCACTGTTGGACATAAGGTGTCCTTAGGTCGCGTTGGATCGCTTGGGCAGAGGGAGGCGACGGATAGGGGAAGGATTCCGGAAAAGGGTTGTCCAGTGTGAGGGGAAGACCTGGCAATGGAAAGTAGAAGTTAAGGTTGTAATATGGCGGATTAAAATAAATCCCTTCTCCTGGAGCCAAGGCCGATTGATCATAGTAAATTCCATAGCCAGCGCGGATGACCAAAGCGGGGTTCTGTCTTGGAGACCACGCAAAGCCAATCCGCGGGGCCCAGTCATTCCAATCCGCATAGCGTCCGGATCGAGGCATGTTCGCGGTTCCCAAAGAAAGAATGGTCTGGCTTGCAGGGTCGTACAAACCCGCCTGATTAAAAGCATCAAAGGGCGGCGAATTATGCTCAAAGCGAACTCCCAAGAGGATTGAGAAATTTGGACGAAGTTGGTAGGTATCCTGGAAATAGAGGCTAAAACCTCTCGTCCGCAAATGTTGCGCATTGTTGATCTGTGCGCCTCCTGTAAATATCGGGTAACCCAAAAGTAAATCCCCCAAGGCGTTGCCGGTAATTGGGACTGAACTCGAGAAGGTGAGGAGCCCACGGGATTGTATGTCCCGATAAGCGTTCTGTTGGATGGCGTGTCCGTCTCCGCCGAACTTCAGGAGATGGGCATGATGAGCCCAGGTCAAATTGTCCGACGCGATGAATGTATTCGCCACACTATGTTGCGGGTTATTGTATTCATCCCCAAGAGGTGAATAGCCCGTAACGGTAATGAAGCTGAGACCGAAATCTCGCGGGTTATCCGACAATTCCGGAAGCCCTACGGCCTGGTTCAGGCTCGTGCCCTGATTTTCCTGGAACGAACCAAAGGCAACCCTCCCAAACCCAAAACGTGCTTCATTCAAGATCGTGGGAGAGAAGGTATGGGTTTCAGTCACTACCAAGTTTTGAGCCCGTCTTGGGATATTGGTTCCGAATCCTGGGACTACGTGCAAATCCCGGCCCAGAAAAGGGCTCGTACAAATATCCATCACTAAAGCTATACCGAAAAGACAGGGATGACTGATGACCGACTTGCTGATCTATCCGGGCATCAAATTGATCGATTCGATTCGTTGAGGTGGGAGATGAAACGAAGTTCTCTCCTGCGACTACCCGATTGGGAGTGGGATATAGAGCTGCAATGGCACGTCCGATCTGGCTTTGTCGCTCAACTGGGATTTTTCCATCCGGAAAAGGTTGCTGCGTATACGGGTCGATGGGGCGGGTAAAGAGGCTCTTTGAAAAATCGCCACTCCTTTCCTGGCTTGTCGGAACATTCGAGACCCGCGTGACCCCTTCCAACAATCGGGTTCCCTCATAGTCCACGAAGAAAAAGGTTCGGTTCGTCTTGATTGGGCCCCCCAGCGACGCTCCAAACTGATTCCGCTGATATTGAGGTGCTGTTTCAGCTTCGGGAGCAAAATAATTCCTCGCATCCAAGGCCGCATTTCGTACAAATTCATAGACGGTTCCATGAAACGCATTAGTTCCCGATTTCATCACGACATTGACCTGACTACCACTATTTCTGCCAAACGAGGCGTCCGGAATACTGGTAAGCATTTCAAATTCGCGGATGGCGTCGACGGGAGGTTGAATTCCCAGCGTGTTCAGTTTGGGATCGACATTGCTGATTCCATCCAGTAGAAAGTTGTTGGTTCCTTCTCGCGAACCACTCACACTGAATGAAAAGTCTCCTCGAACCGAACTAGCCGAGCCCGGCGCCGCCGGCACAGCTCCTGGGAGCAATAGGCTCAATTCTAAGAAATTTCTCCCGTCCAGCGGCATATTGACAATTTGATTGTTCTGAATCACCGATCCAAGTGTGACGGAGTCTTTGTGGAGAGGGAGGTTAGGTGCGCTGACGGCAACGGTTTCCTGCAAAGAACCCACCTCGAGAGAAATCGTGAGACGCAAGTCCTGATTAACGGATAGATGTGAATCGACTGACATATTTCTTATAACCCGAATGCTCAACTTCAAGTCGATAGGACCCCACAGGGAGCGTTGCAAAAATAAACTCGCCCGTGGTGTTGGTGAAGGTGGTGTTGCTCTCACCCGTTTCTTCATTATTGACCAGCACTTGAGCCTTTGGAACTGCCAGTTTTGAGTTGTCCTCGATTAGTCCGCGAATCGCGGCACGTTGGCCTTGACCAACACAAATTTGAGCCGTGCAAATAAAAATCACTAGCACGCTATAAAGCCATCTCGCTCTCAAATTAGAACTCCCTTTACGGTATGTCACCTTAACAGATCCGTTCAATATTGATGAGTCCGTCGATAAAAAAGGTAGGATTCGTGAGTTTTCTTCAAGCCGGAATTCGTATCTTCAACACGAAGTATAGCTTAACAGTGTTCGCAAAGTTGACAAGGAATTTGAATCCGCTCTCCCACTTAGAGTAGTAAAAGACGACAACACTGGAGGCATATAGGTCAAGTGAGGCCATGGATGGAATTTCTTAGCCTATTCCCGAAGCAGAAAGAACTTTTCATCGATGAGTGAATAGACGAGTCAGAATAATACTCAAATCATAGAGGTGTTCAGGTGGAGTGGGCGCGTGGGACCGCTGTCCCCCTGGCACAGGCTCGATAAACGACGCGACGGAGGGCGCATTCTATCCGAACGAGAAAGAGAAGTCTGCGTAGAGAACGGCGCTCATTCGGCGCCGTTATATAGTCTTGCGATTAGAGGTGGGTGGAATGTTCTTCCGATTGAGAGATGCGATTGGAAGAGCATGGCCTGCGATCACATGGTGGAATTATCCGGCCAAGGCTAGTGTTGCTCGATCCCTTTTCCGCCTTGGAACTTAATTTCTAAAAAGACCGATACGCCGGAACAGGGCTTGTCCGCGGATCTCACCATCGGGAAATATGTTGGTGTGAATATTGACGTATGTGTTCCCACTGATCATCGCTTTCAATACCTCATCAAGTACGGTGGTTTCAGCAGGATCGATTCCCTGGGCCAGTGGCCCCTTTATATCGGTAGCAAGGATAGAACCTTCGATCGACCCGGAAGCCGGATCTCCACAGGTTGCAATGGGCGCACCGGTTCCGCAAAGAAGTGCCACTACACCGCCAGTGACGCTGAACTGACCAAAACGGAGGTCCGCATTTGTTATCGACGCCCCTTCCAGATTCTTCCACTGTAACTTGAAATTAATTTTAGTTTTATCATCACTCAACTGAGCGTCAAACTGTCCAACTCCATTACTGGAAACAGCTGGAACTTCCTGATAGCCCGTAAGCAGTGCGCGAACGGTGCCCCCTTGTTTTCCTTGGCCGTTATTGCTGTTATCATCTGCCTTGTAGTTCGTGGAAAAAGACAGTGCCAGAAGCGTAATCACTGTCACGCTGAATGCAAGCTTTCGCATGCTATTCCTCCTCAATGAATCAAATGAGATGTGTTTAATCAGGCGGAAAACATCAACGTTTTGTTTGCACGTGCCTGACCAAAAAACCAGATTGGCCGCAGATAAGTCTTAACTAATTCAAGAGACAGCCACTGAAATTGTGAAGGGCTTTGGCGGCGGGCGATTTTTTAATTCACAGGTAACGATAGAATTACAGTAACTGACCTGTGGGTTCCGTTCTGTACCTTAAACTCGTAAACATCTGATGCATAATAAAGCAGGGAAAAAGTTGATTATTCACTAAGGAAGTTGGCTCTGGGAACCCGTTTAGGTATGGTTGCGAGATCCACTATTTTCTGGTGCCGGGGCCGGAATCGAACCGGCACGGGGGGAGACCCCCAACGGATTGTGAGACTTTGCCCCTTCCATCCTTGGGGCAAAGAAACGGTGCGGGATGCCGAGGGGGTGTCCCGCGCGGGTTTTCGAGGTGAAAGTATGAGTATTTGAATTTTGATTCTAGCCGAACTGCTTCTGTTTTTTGTCACCTCCTTCACGGTGACAAACCATCATCATGAGCCGAAGGCGGAAAAACGCATCTGGGCGGCTAGAAAACAAGCGCCCTTTCATTGACGGCCAGGGCGACAACGAAGTGACCTACTCGGGTCCAATCAATTGAATCTAAGTCAATTGACGGCGTTGTAACCTGATTCTAAATCTGAGAGCGATATTGTGAGCCTAACGCAGACAGAAATGTATTATCCTAGACCTAAAACATGGTGCCATTTGCCTGGATGGATCGGAACATTTTTGGAGGCTTATGAATCATGGATGTTCCTTCTAAAATTCGGCTACTTGGACATATCAAGAAAGTGTTTACTGAATGGGCTATCAGAAAACAGGCTGGGGTTATATATGCCTCTTTCGATAGAGATCTCAAAAAGGCCAAGGACTGGGAGCGCCGCAAAGACATCGAAGCCGAGCGAGGTTTCGCAACGATAGAATATTGGGACGCACTTTCAGAATTGCGCAGTCGAAAGCTTATGGGACTCGCTCATAGAATTCATGTTGAAACAGCCGGGGTGACCTGGGTCACTGGCAGGTATGGCAACAGATTCTTGGATGAAGCTTCTGAAACAAAGCTATATCGGGCAATCCAAGATAAGAGGCATGCCTTCTCGAAGTTTCGCATCAAGGTCATTCACGTCATCGCTGGCGCCCTGACTGGAGCGATAATTGGGCTGGTATACCTGTGGTACTTGTGGGGCTGACCTTGAGATTTCGGCCAGTGGGGTAAGGTGATTGTCTTGAAGATTTTTTGGTTTGACAATGGCAGTCCGAAGCGTATTTTCAAAATAAGCGGCCTGCCCTGATGGTTGAGCATCAAAGCAGGCCTGACCAGTACTCACGCTGAGGTGAGCAATGGCTTTCAGCATTTTCTTCCAAATCCACTTCTTAACAAAGCCTATTTACTTCCTTCCCGAAAGCCGTTTGGCTCCCTCGGTTAAGATGCGTTTATTCCGGCGGAAAGGACTCTCTATGACACGACAACAGTTTCTCGATGAAAAGAGCAAGGCGGAGGAATTCCGCAAATCGGGAGAGCGCCCAGATTATTGGGCCGGATATATCCGAGGACTGCGTCGGCAGTACCACGGGGAAAATTTTGGATCTTATATAGAGCACACGCGCTGGTTATCGTATGTCAATGATGAGTGGGCCAAGGGCTATCAAGCCGGATTCACCTACTGCCCTCCGAAGGCAGCGGGAGTTTGACGCAATCGAAGCTTTGATGGAATCGGTCGAATGAACAAAGTCTGGCATATCAATATTCCATTGTCACATGAGAAATGGTCAACGCCCGAAGATGATAAGACTCTTTGTGGTGCTGAGAGTCCTTACATGGTTCGCTTCGAGTTCTACAAGAATTTCTCGAAGGCTCATATGTTGAAGCAACCAGGGGTTTGTGATAGATGCCTGGAAATATTTCAGCAACGGAACAAGAGTTAAGTGAGGGTGAACTATGGCCTATCTCTACAAACGTGGTGGCGTTTGGTGGATGAAGCATTACCGCAACGGGCGGGCGTATCAGGAAAGTACAAAGGAAACGACGGAAGTTGAAGCCCGGGGGGCGTAAGGCCCGCTCCCATTACTGGCTTAAAAGGACTTAAAAGGTACATTTACACTACGAAATAGCATCGGATATCATGGTGTAGCATCCTCACAACTACATTTGCAGGTAAAAAATGACCCCCCAAAACAGATTTCGATTCGGACCAGGATGCTCCAGCGGTGTTCATTTTTACTGGTAGTGCTGTCACTCAAGAATTACCTTGAAGCTGGATCAATTTATTGCTTCTTGGGGGCTGTTGGATGATATCCGAAGCAAGGACAACCTAAAGGTTTTTGGGGACCTCGGCGGACTCCCTTTTACCGCGCAAGGAAACTTGTCTAACTTAATATGACCAGGAGGAATCTCATTGTTCAAAGTTGTTTCGACTGATGCTCATCGATTTCCTCCTACCATCGAGCCTGAGATTCTGGCCGAGGTGGGAGCAGAATTAGTGGCAGTTCAATGCAAGAACCAAGACGAGGTCATTGCTGTCACCAAAGACGCGGACGGTATTCTGGCCTTGGTGACGCCCATGACGAGACCCGTCATACAGACCTGGACCAAAATGAAGGTGATCGCTCGCTATGGTATCGGCGTCGATACCGTCGATCTTCAGGCCGCGACCGATCACGGAGTTTTCGTCACCAACGTGCCCGATTTTTGCTATGACGAAGTGTCCGACACTGCCATGAGCCTGATTCTTACTGTCAGTCGCAAGGTGGTGGCTATGCATCAACTTGTCAGGCAGCGAGTCTATGATCGAAGTCTGGCTCATCCCATCTACAAACTTCGCGGAAAAACGCTGGGTCTGGTGGCGTTTGGCCACATCGCTCAAGCTGTGGCTCGGAAAGCGATACCGTTTGGCTTTAAGATTCTAGCCTACGATCCTTATGTCAGACCGGACGCCTTTGTTGATTTTCCAGTTGAGTTTGTCGGTTTGGAAGAATTACTGAGGCGATCGGATGTTGTTTCTCTACATACACCGCTGACTTCGGAGACACGACATATGATCGGTCAGCCGCAATTTCAGATGATGAAGCAGACAGCTTTCTTCATCAACACGTCCCGAGGCCCAGTCGTCGACCAACAGGCTTTAACCAAAGCGTTGCAGGAAAAATGGATCGCCGGAGCAGGACTGGATGTGCTTGAGAAAGAACCTCCAGATCCGAGCGAGCCGTTGCTCGACTTCGATAATGTTGTTTTGACGCCTCATTATGCCTCCTATAGCGAGGAAGCCTATCAGGAAGTTCGAGAGAAAGCGGCCCGCCAAATCGTACAGGCCCTGCGAGGTGAGGTTCCTACCTGTCTTGTGAATCGGGAAGTATTAAGAAAGCGACGTGTGACAAGTGACGCGCCGTCTTGAATGGGAATTAACACTCGTCAGTCAACTCTAGTCACTGTTTTTTTCCGCCATTACACAAGACAGCTCTATCGCTTTGATCTTGCTTTCGGGATTCCTGAAGTCTGCCTGTCGGAAAGCGGGCCTTCCTGGGATCTTCGTCTATGACCACCGCCGCTCTGCTAGCTGCACTCTTGAGCGAGCCAGGGTGCCTCGGTCTGTTGCCATGAAGGTCACGGGGCATAATCCCGAGCCCGGCACTATCGCTACACGATCGCCTCCGGAGTCCGACCTCTTGGGTGCCGCAATCCAGCTTGCCAAGCTGGAGCAAAAATGAGAACCACTACTATTGCGCACAACTTAGCGCAATGGGAGTGATTCTTGTCCTTCATAGTCTATGTTCTTCTATTGATTTACTTGGTGCCCGGGGCCGGAATCGAACCGGCACGGGGGGTGACCCCCAACGGATTTTAAGTCCGTTGCGTCTACCAATTCCGCCACCCAGGCAATGAGGTTAAATCATTGAATAATATAGTATTGAAGTATTTTAGAATTCTTTCCAATAACGCTATAGATACTCATATTTTGCCATGAATTTGTATAGATGTAGCCACAATCTAGCCACAACGAAAAATCCGATGAAGTAAATGGATGTAGACAAAAATTTGTGTACGAGCAGTGTCATAGCTCCAAGCAACTTTGATGAATTTCTGTGGATGAAAGGTCAGGCGGAGCAAAGGCTATTTTTTCTTTATTGGAACCTTTATTGTTTCAACCGTGGTTGTACTTGGTCGCCTTTCGGCTTCCTTAACTGGAATGAATTCACCAGTCCTAGCATCTCGACCAATTTTATGGGTAGAGGTTTTCTTGCTCATAGAAAATAACCTCTCGAATCGGAATGGGATTTAAAAAACTTGCGTGGGAAGTATATCAGAACAAGAGAGGACAAGGAAGCGATCACCGAAGCCTATGAACCGAACTCCAATATCTCAAGTGGGTTTCCCGTGAAGATCTCCCAATTTCCGCATAGGGAACAGCACGAATGATATTTGGAAAGCTCGCTGTCTGCGAAATCCTTGGCCTCTTTGTTACTTGGTTTGGTGAATTCGAATACATTACCAGGAGAGATTAGAAGACCAACAAACCAATTGCCATCTTCTTTTTCACAGATTATTGTTTTGCTTCCGTACGAGTGGAGACGTATCTCTAATGGGGCTACTCTTTCACTCATTAGTTTCCTCTGCTTGGGTCTATCTTTGTTCCTAGTTTCAGTCTCCCGTTTTCATTGTGAATCATGCCTTTGGATTGAAGTTGAGTTATGTGTTTATCGATTCTCCACTCTGAAATCCCTCGTAGTTTCGCTATCAACATAACCACGTGAATCCCGTTGAGGCCAGAATTCCTGATTACGTCATATACCTTTAGCTTTTCTCGATCACCTTCAAGTTCTCGCCTTTTGGTAAACCAGCTGAAAAGATTTTTCCCAAACACGTGACGATTGAATGCAGGTCTCATGGAGTTATCAAAAAAAGAATGCTTGGACAGTGTCAAAAAATGGGCCTTTCAGTAGTGGGACAAACCCTTACTAAGTGCTGAATATGGCATCAACATATTACCATTCAATGGCCCATAACAAAACCCAATATTTTTCCGAATTTGGCACAATTCTTCACTGCTAGTAAAAAGGTTGGGCAACGAGGAGTATTTGGCAATAGTGAATTAGATGAGATTGGATGGAATATGCTCTGATTGTCTTGCTAGAAAACGTCGTCAGGCTGAGGGACGAGTAGAGTGACCTCTCCATCGAAGACACGGGCCAAATAATGTCCTTCCTTCATTAGCCAGGCAATTTGATGTCCTTGGCGGGCCTGTTTAGCCCACCGACTCTGTTTTGATGGATTCTGCTCGATTAGAGTCGTTCCACCTGAGAGAGTCACATAACGCAAACCTGATCGAGGAAAACGCCGGACTTTACCTTCCCCACCCTCGTCAAACAGTTGTTTGAATCCAGCCTGGATGGTCTCCTTGTTAGGAAAATCCGGCTCATAGACCAATTCTCGTCCCGCCATGTGGTTGCTTGACCCTCAAGGATAGTGAAGACCTGCGCTATTATATCAGGAGAAAGTATCCTAGGCAGGAGACGAAACAAAATACTGATAAGGCGGCACGCATCAGCAGGATGACATCAGTGTGATGAGCTGGGTAAAATATGAAAGCACAACTACGGATGCCTTATCAAATCCGGAAAGTCTGAGAACAGGTTGAGAAGTTTGGCGAGTAATCCTCGTGGTTTTACCCTCAGCGCTGGCTGTGGAGATTGTGGTGTTCGAACTGGATCAAGGCCGGTTTGAATAGAATTGCTTCCGGCCTGACTCTTAGAAGTAAGGCACGAAGATACCCATCTCCTTCTCTGATGGGGGGAGATGTCGCTCATACAAGGTTCAAAACCTTGTTGATCTTTTCGTCTTAGCTGCAGGTAAGGATGAAAAGAAGTTGGCTATTCTCCCTCTTAATTTTTCCTGCCGGGCCAAGGTTTTCAACCGATTCTCAACTAATTCAATATTGTCCCCGACAGCGCGAGGTTATCAGAGCCAAACTTGTCTGTATAAGTTTCTAGTCTTGAATTCCCAAACACGAGGTCCTCCCAATTCAGGCATCGAGACAATTGTCGCCGCTTTTGATTTCCCTGTTTCGGTTGCGGGCCCACAAAACTCCAAGAATTGTCGGAAAGTGGAGGATGTTATGGAAGCAAGAAACGAAGAACTCAATGGGGTTCTGATGTTTGTTGCAGGGAGTCTACTCGGAGCAGGGCTGGCTCTCCTTTTGGCCCCTCAATCAGGGAGGAAGACGCGGCGAGATATCGTTCACCTGGGGAAAATGGCAACGAAACAATCGGAACAGATTCAATTAGAAATACGTCACGCCGTTGACAACTTGGTTGAAGATATTTCAGAAAAGATGCAAGAGGGCATAGACCGTGGCCGGGGATGGACCGAAAATACAACTCAAGCAGTACTGCAGGCCCTCGAATCGGGAAAGGATCATATTCGGAAAGAACTTGAGAACGTCCTATCCCGATCAGCTTAAGGAGCAGGTGCGTATTTCGTGATTTGTGCCCTTCGTGTCGATTTGACCATTTCTGAACTCTCGTTGTGCGGAATTGGAAAATTTCTCGCTTGACACGTTCTATGCGAAAGCTAATCGTCAATCGGGGTTCACAGGACGTCTCTGCCTCGAATCAGACCTGGTTAAACTTGGAACCGGTTGCCCAGGTCGAGATTACATCTGAAGCTGTGGGTCACCCAATCGAGTCAGCACTGATACCCGGTAGAGGGTCGGATTGGCGGGCCGCTCGGCCTGGCAAACAGACAATCCGGCTTTTGTTCGACAAGCCGTTGAAGATCCGCCGAATTCATCTGTTATTCTGCGAAGATCAGCTGGAGCGCACACAAGAATTCGTACTGCGCTGGCTGCCAAACCGTGGCAAGTCTTACAAGGAGATCGTGCGCCAGCAGTATAACTTCAGCCCTTTGGGAGCCACACATGAGATGGAAAACTACCGGATAGACCTAGATGAGGTAACGGCTCTCGAATTAAGAATTCTTCCGGACATAAGAGGAGTCGATGCGTATGCCTCGTTGGCAGAGTTGTTCCTTGAATAGGCATTGAGTTAGTCCATAGCCTCAAAGCACGGTATTCCCACGGCGGCACTGGGTCATGATCCACCCATAGACCACGCTTCGCTTGCCTTGCTTCAGATTCCAGCCCCTGTAACTCTGTACCTTTTGGCGCATACTTCCTTACCACCATGCAAACCCAGCCTTCACGATATCGTGATTTAGATTTTTTCGGTCTGGCAAGATCACATCAGCGACGGTCCGCCCATAGCGGTCCTGATCTTTGACTTCCACTTTAACCACTTTCCCAAATGCCAATGCGGAGACAAGTTGCTTGGCTCTGTTTCCGAAGGCTTGCCGCTTTTCAGGTGCGTCAATGCCATAGAGCCTGATTTTCTCTCCTCTCCCATCGTGCATGACGCGGATGGTGTCCCCGTCAGAGACGCCGACAACACGGCCGGAAAAATCGATTGCACGAGCCTTGGGGGAGCACTCAGAGAGTAAGGATTCCCCCCGATAAGACACAGTCTCATCGCTGGCTAGGCTGCGGAGTTGGATCATGTGTGGCGCCTGAGGAGGCGCGGAGACGGTATGAGCATTGGAACGGAGAGTTGGTACCGACGGTAGATTTCACCGAAGTCGGCAAGAAGATCACGCTCTTCAAGCTTCGTGCCTATGACAATCCACGCGGTCCATAGCACATTGAAGAGGAGTCGGTCGGTTGACAGGCGAGGCGCAGACCAAATTAGCAGGAGCATACACAGGTAGAGGGGATGGCGGACGCAGCGATAGGCACCCTGGGCCACGAAGGCAAGAGCAGGTGGGGAGGCACCGCGCAAGTGTGCCTTGAGCGCGAGGGTACCGAACGGGTCAAACCACCGAAGTGAGAGAACCCCCCAGACGGACCCGGCAATGGCCATCAGGGACAAGCTGACCGAAACCCAACGAGCCGGACCATGAAGGCAAAAGAGGAACTGATCGGATGGCTGCCACAGAAGGACGAGAGCGAAGAGCACGGTCCCGGAGGCGATTGCGTAGAGAACCGGGTAGTAAATCGGGTCGACCAGCTTAGCGATGCGTTCCTTGGCGCTGCGCCGAATCATGCAGCTGTGCTGGACGAAGAAGATAAGGCAGAGCAGAGTGTCGCAGCCGAGGCGTGCAGCACCCGAGTGCGCGATGTTGATGGCAAACGGGGTGCCAAAGAGGAGGAAGTAAGCGAAGAGGACGAGCGACCCTCCAGCGGTGCAGACCGTGAGGGAGATTAGCAGGTAAGGACGTAGAAATCTCATCTGCGCATTCCGTCCGGCACTCTCACCCCAAGCCTAACCATTGATTAACAGGCAAATTTGCCCTGATAAGATAGCAACGGCTGGGTTTTCTGGCAGTATCGCCCAATCCCTATTGGTTACCGAACTTTGAACATGCTTTGGAGTAAAATGCTATTCCTGTCTCCGACAAAAGTCAACAAGCCAGGCTCCAAGTTGAAGTCTAATCTTGAGACTGGCCGACGGTTGGCCAGTTGGCAGAATGAACAAGTGCTCAGCTCAGCTGTAGCCTTGTAGCATAAACAATCTCAGTCACCGGTCTCCTTAGAAGCATCGGAGCCATACGCTTGAAAGTTAAGTGTAGGGTGAATGTTGGAGAGGGGAGAGGATATAGAGATCAATAGTCCAGGCCACGCAGATGCAATTTGCATTCTAGACGGTCTTTCACTGCTTGAGACTGTTGTCCATTGTGCCCTTAGCCAGGGTTCCGGCTATTGATTCTGCAGTTCTAGGCGACCCTCAGCACGAGAATCAGCTGGAGATGGTGGTTACCAGAGGATGGAAGGTAAGAGAGTGAGGTGGAGCTCACCTTCGGTGGGTGCAGGAGTGTCTTCCTGAGCGCCCGCCCGCGAAATCGATGGATCAGATTGATCGACATTCTCGGCCTTCCAAGTGACAAGAGTTGGCGCAGATCACCCGATTTCTTTGTCAAAGTTCAATTGCGCACGACAGCAGAATTGGAATGAGTGTTTTGGCAAGCCGAGTTATCCATTCACACTCGTTGTAATCCTTGAAAATCCCAAGCTACAAGCCTTTCACGAATTCATTTCAACCATTCAAGCACAATAACTCCATTGCTAATCGATTCATGCTAACTCTTAAGCATCCACTCCATCGCATCTCTCCGTTGATGAGAGCGAGAGGCGGGAGAGAACCAGAATGAAGACTCGCGATAACAAGACGGCTGTCCCGCGATGCGGGAAGGCAAAAAAATGACGGAACGTCAAATAGGAGGACAGTATGGAAAACCCATTGAATATCTTGAAGCCATCTACTAGCCGGCGATCCTTCTTCAAGAAAGGATTGGCGGCAACAGGAGCGGCAACCGTTGGCGTCGGACTCTTAGCCAATGGTGTCACTGTCTTAGGCAAGAAAGAAGACGAGAAGAGCGGTCACCTCACTAAAGGAGATGCTGCAATTCTGAGGTTCTTGGCTGCCGCTGAAATCATTGAAAGTGACCTGTGGGTACAATATAACGAACTCGGAGGAATCCAGGACAACGAACTTCCAGAACTTGGGTGGGAAAGGGAACCCGACTTACACCTTGGCCCTTGAGCAGCTTGATGAAGACATGCCCCAGTATATCCACGACAATACCGAGGATGAGATCACCCACTTCCAGTTCATTAACGCGTACCTGGCTTCGAAGGGGGCCGATACAGTCAATCTGGACAACTTTCGGACTTTGCCGGGCAGTAAGGCAGATGGGTCCACTGGCATTCCGCGGCTGACCAATCTCTTCCAGCTGACCGTGGATACCAGTTGGTGGACTAAGTACCGCAGCCGCGCCAATAATCCCGATCTCGATCTCGGGTTCAAGTTTCCTCAAGCAGTCCCCAGTTTAGCTGCAGGGAAGTTTCCTGCAATTCCAAAGGATAACAGTGACCTTGCCCCTGGCAATCATATCCAGGCGATTGCCAATACAGCTGGATTTCACTTTGCGTTTATTGAACAAGGTGGCACCAGCCTCTACCCTTCACTGGCTCAGAGGGTAACCAGTACGGAAGTCTTGCGAATTTTGCTCAGCATCGGCCCAACTGAGACGGCTCACTTTCAGATTTGGCATGACAAGGCCGGGAATGTACTTCCTGTGACCGACGGTGCATTAGTGTTTCCCGACCTCAATTCCTCTCCCTTTGGAGGGGAAGACTTCCAGACTAACCTGATCATGCCCGAGCCCTGCCCATTTCTCAGCCGGAAGTTTCCCGTATGTTCGATCATTCGTCCTACTGAGACGAAGGGGGCGGCAATGGGGGCAGCGAAAGCTTTGACGGATGATGGGCTCTTCATCGGCCAATCACCGCAGTTCTTTGAACTATTGCAAGATCTGGCAAGTGATGCAGACGCAGCCGGGCGTGATTCTGGAAGCAATGACAATTGAAGGGAGTTGGCCGCAGGACTAAGAGGTGCACTATGTCACAAGTCGATACAACAGCAAAACATCATCCTCCAGGAGGGGGATTCATCATGAGTGCAAACAAAGCGTTGTGGGAAAAAGGCGACTTTACAAAGATTGCCGCCTTTATGCGTGAATCTGGAGAAGCAGTCGTGAATTCGATTGGGTTAACGCCGCCGCTGAGGGCCTTGGACCTCGGCTGCGGAGACGGCACCACGGCGATGCCGCTGGCCCTTCTGGGGGCTGAAGTAACTGGAATCGACATCGCCAGGAACCTTGTGGAAGCCGGGAACAGGCGAGCCGCGGAGGCAGGTCTCGACCGTCTGAAGTTTCATGAAGGAGATGCGTGCAACCTGGATGGGGTCGGCGACCATTCGTTTGATTTGACCCTCTCCGTGTTCGGCGCCATGTTCGCACCCAAGCCCTTCGATGTCGCCAAGGAGATGGTCCGCGTCACAAAACCGGGTGGCCGCATCGTGATGGGCAACTGGATCCCCAACGATCCGACATTCGTGTCGCAGCTCCTCAAAGTCAGCTCGGCGTTCACGCCTCCGCCTCCGGAAGGCTTCGTCAGCCCGATGACTTGGGGAGTGGATACTCACGTCGTCGAACGCTTTGGCCAGGCCGGAGTGCCCCAGGAGAAAATCTCCATGGTCAAGGACACGTTCCACTTCAAATCGCCAGACAAAAGCCCGGCACACTTCATCGACCTATTCAGGCGATTCTATGGCCCGACCATGAACGCTTTCGATGCCGCCGAAAAGAACGGAAAAGTGGAGGAACTCCATAGCCAGCTTGTGGAACTGGCGAAAGCGCAGAACCAGAGCAAGAACGGTGGCACTTCCATTCCTGCCACGTTCCTAAGAGTGACTGTTTCTGTTTGACGTTCGATTCTGACAATCGGAGCATTCGCTCTCACCGAAGCTGAATGTAAGTGTGTAGAAAGTTTTGAAAGCAATTCACCATATAAGCGAGAAGCGACCAGATCGGGAGCTTCGAGCTCCAATTATCGTAATCCGGTGTGAGTGCTCCCGGAATAGACACACTACTTCAGCTTTTCATTGAGAACGTTGGCTAGCCGAGCTCCTGCAAGGGCGATCCGTTCTTTGGCTTCCTGCTTAGCGGCATCCTTATACGTGCGTAGTCAGAAGAAACGGTCCGTTACCTTCGCCAATGGGGAGAAACATAGACTCTGACTGGGCATCCTGGAAACTCTCGTTAATCCAAGTTGAGGCCACTACAATGAGAGCTTTGGCTCGAATCCGGAGTCGGTAGAGTCCCTGCAGTTTCCTCCGCATCTGCCACATCACCGGAACCTAGAGCACCGTCCCAGAAGGCGTGAAGTTTTTCATTGCACGATGCCAGTGAAACTCGGCACACCTTCTCGTCATTGCCGCCATTGTCACCTCCGGTAGCCCCGCTGCTGACTCGGGTCGCAGCATGGAGCGGCTGATGCACGTCACCCACTAGATGGAGGAGCCACACCAAGTCAAAAGATTTCAGGTCATCATCAGCGTCGGAATTCAGCGCGTCAAGGAAAGCGTTAATCTGAGTCTCTGCATTGGGGGATGGAAGCACGGGTAAGCTGGTCCCATCTCTTAGAAAATGCATTGTCTTCGAAATGCCAATACTTATGCATCAAATGATCGGCATAGCCCACGTTCAATGAAGACCGTCTCCCGTCGGGGCGATTGCCTCTTGAACCAGGAGCACCGTCCTCTACATAACAGTCGTCAGACTTGATCTGATCCGGGAACGTAGATGCAATCATGAACAGCATCATGTCACGGTCATTGTCACTTGTGCCAGGAGGGATCATCTTTAGCCAACGCTCGAAGAAAGGATTCTGCTTGATAAGCGCATTTGCTCGTGTCCGGGTTGCGTCTGTCAATTGCTGGTAGGCGACGAATGCCACGACCATGTGTCCCAGGTTATTCCATGCATAGAGATGAGTACTCCCCAGCATCAGATTCACAAGTAGAAGCACAAGACCACGATGAAGCCTCTTCATAGTGCCCTCCTTTTCACAAAATTGTTGAAGAACTGAAACCGGATTATGTGACTACTTTTGGCTCCACAAAGCGACTCAGTCCTTCCTCCGTTCCCCAACCCTCCGGCGAAACATTAAAAGTGATATGCAAGGGTTCATTCCTCTCTTGCCACCAAGTAACTCTTCTTGCTGTCTTGGTTCTAATGGGTGCTAGCGTGATTAGGAAATATGTGCAGAGAATAGCACAAAGGATGGGATGACACAACGATTTCTCAACTGTTGAACGAGTTGCGAGTCAAGTCGCTTGTGTGGAGGGTTTTGAGCAGTCCGACACTGCCATACAGCCACTGAGGCGGGCACTGCG
>CAWEPG010000009.1:0-126090 GCA_963810905.1 uncultured Acidimicrobiia bacterium
ATTTTCCGAGAACTCAACCATTGCTAAGTTGGCTGAACGGATTGAAAGGCACGTAGCCTCCAGAAAGAGGTCGCTCATTTGTCCTATAAGACCCGCTCCAAGAGATCAAGATTTGCCTCCCTCTTTTGCGCAACAGCGATTGTGGTTCCTAGATCAACTCGAGCCGAAAAGCTCATTCTACAATATATCTCGGAGTCTAGCTTTGGAGGGCGTGCTCAATTTGGAAGCCCTAAGGAAATCGCTGAGCGGTATCCTGGATCGTCATGAGGTGCTGCGAACTACCATCACTCTCGCGGACGAAAACCCAACCCAGGTCGTCGGTGAGAGCAAACCGTGTCCTCTGTCAATAGTCGATCTGAGTGAAGGTCAGGACTCCCAGTCCCGGCGGCAGGAAGCAATGCGCCGAATCCTGGACACCGAATCTAAGCGTCCTTTTGACCTTTCTCGGGATTTGATGGTGCGGGCGACACTGATACGGCTGGGTCCTACCAAGCATGTTTTGCTTTTGGTGACGCATCACATCGCTTCCGACGGCTGGTCGAGTGGGATTTTGTGGCAAGAGCTGGCAACGCTTTACGCAGCATTCTCGCGAGGAGAGCCTGATCCTTTACCCGAGATGCCGATCCAGTACGCAGACTATGCCGTCTGGCAACGTCAATGGTTGCAAGGGAAGGTTTTGGAGACTCAACTCTCCTACTGGACAAAGCAGCTTTCAAATACTTCGGTACTCGAACTGCCCACCGATCGACCTCGTCCTGCAGTTCAGAGCTACCGAGGCGCAAGACAATCGTTAGCATTCACCAAGGTCTTTACCGATCAGCTTCAGGCCCTCAGCCGCAAGGAGGGAGTCACTTTTTTTATGACCTTGCTGGCAGCCTTACAAACCCTGCTCCACCGCTACAGCGGACAAGAGGACATCGCCGTGGGTACGCCAATTGCAGGACGAACCCGCTCCGAGACCGAGGGACTGATTGGCTTCTTTGTTAATACGTTGGTCTTAAGAAGCGAGCTGTCCGCCAACCCCACCTTTCGGGAGCTTTTAGCTCGAGTCCGAAAAGTAGCCTTGGAGGCGTACGAGCATCAAGACCTGCCTTTTGAAAAACTTGTGGAAGAACTCCATCCGGATCGTGATCTGAGCCGCAGTCCACTCTTCCAGGTAATGTTTGCCCATCAGAATGTACCCAGGCAAACCTTCGAACTGCCGGGCTTTACAGTAAGTCCTGTAGAGATCAATAACTACACGGCAAAATTTGATCTGAGTCTATACACGAGAGTTGAAACGCAAGGACTGAAGGCATGCTTGGAGTACAACACGGATCTGTTCGATGCTGCCACGGTCAAGCGAATGCTGGGTCATTTTGAGGTTCTGCTTGAGGGCATCGTAGCCAACCCGGACCAACGAATTTCCGAATTACCCATACTCACCAGTGCCGAAAGACACCAACTGCTGGTTGAGTGGAATGATACCAAGACGGACTACCCCAACGACAAGTGTATCCATGAGCTTTTTGAGGCCCAGGTCGAGCAAACACCAGACGCCGTGGCGGTGGTCTTCGAGGACAAACAGCTAACTTACCGTGAGCTAAATGAACGCGCCAATCAACTGGCGCACCATCTACGGAATTTGGGCGTCGGGCCTGAAGTGCTCGTTGGTATCTGCGTGGAGCGCTCATTGGAGATGGTAGCAGCACTGCTAGGAATTCTGAAGTCTGGAGGAGCCTACGTACCCCTAGATCCCACTTATCCCAGCGAGCGGCTGGCCTTCATGCTGGCGGACGCCCAACCCTCGGTCCTACTCACGCAACGGCAATTAGTGGAGAAACTGTCTCCACACAAAGCACCGCTTGTGTGCCTTGAGGCAGAATGGACAGGAGTTGCTGGCGAGAGCCAAGACAACCCAGTCAGTAACGTTGCAGCTGCGAACCTGGCCTATGTGATCTACACGTCAGGGTCCACGGGCAAACCCAAGGGGGTTCCGATTACGCACCGTGCTTTGGTCAATTTCTTACACTCCATGCGTCAGCGACCAGGACTTGCGAGCCAGGATACACTCCTAGCAGTCACCACGATATCTTTTGACATCGCAATCCTAGAACTATACTTGCCACTTACCATAGGCGCGCGCGTGGTGATAATGCGTCGTGAAGGGGCCGCTGATGGACGTGAGCTGTCGGAGAAGCTGAGTAGCTCCGGCACAACGGTCATGCAAGCGACCCCCGCCACCTGGAGACTGTTGCTGGAAGCTGGTTGGGAGGGCTGCAAACAATTAAGAATCCTTTGCGGAGGGGAAGCGCTTTCCCGGGAATTAGCGAATCAGTTGCTCGATAAAGGCGCTTCCTTGTGGAACCTGTACGGCCCTACCGAGACCACTGTTTGGTCAGCGGTCTATCCGGTGGAATCATCTGGTGGCACGGTCTTTACTGGTCGTCCCATTGCTAATACTCAGATTTATCTGCTGGACTCTAATCTCCAACCCGTTCCTATCGGGGTTACTGGCGAGCTATGCATCGGCGGAGTCGGCCTAGCTAGGGACTATCTCAATCTCCCGGACCTGACTGCAGAAAAATTCATTCCCAATCCCTTCAGCGATGAACACGGAATGCGTCTTTATAAGACCGGCGACTTAGCCCGGTATCTTCCGGACGGTAACATCGAATTGCTGGGTCGCGTTGATCATCAGGTGAAGATCCGCGGCTTTCGGATCGAGTTAGGGGAGATTGAGAATGTGCTCTCACAGCAGCCCGCTGTGCGGGAGGCCGTAGTTGTGGCAAGGGAGGACGTGCCGGGTGAGAAACGGCTGGTGGGCTATGTTGTTCCCTCCCAGGAGCCGGCCCCCCTGACGAGCGAACTGAGAGCCTTTCTTCAGCAGAAACTGCCTGACTACATGGTGCCGTCGGCGTTCGTCCTGTTGCAATCTCTTCCTTTAACGCCAAATGGAAAGATAGATCGCCAGGCTCTGCCGGTCCCTGACCAAAGCAGGACCAAACTGGAAAGCTCATTCGTCGCGCCTCGCAATCAAGTTGAAGAGTTGGTAGCAGGGATCTGGGCTCAAGTTCTCAAACTGGAACAGGTCGGCATCCAGGACAACTTCTTC
This sequence comes from uncultured Acidimicrobiia bacterium, assembly GCA_963810905.1. Classification (GTDB taxonomy): domain Bacteria; phylum Acidobacteriota; class Terriglobia; order Versatilivoradales; family Versatilivoraceae; genus CAWBAT01. The sequence continues at coordinate 3,095 of CAWEPG010000009.1, forward strand.
GAGTTAGGAGGCCACTCGTTGCTCGCTACCCAGGTCATTTCACGGGTGGGGCGCACTTTCCAAGTGAAACCGCCACTCCGTAGATTCTTTGAGACGCCTACCGTGGCGGGCCTGGCAATGGTTATTGTTAAGGCGCTGGCTGAAGAAACGGACCCTGCGCGGATGTCTTTCTTGGCTGAGGATCTGGAGTCTCCCACAAACATGTGAATGTAGACCGCCCTCGATAAAGGAAAACAGATGAATGATCCACAAGTGACTATTGTAGTGGTGCCGCGAGAACGTTTCAGCCTAACCGAGCGTTTTCTCCGGAACGGCTCGAGCTTCTTGCATCCTTACTCAGAAAGGGCACTGAAAAGGCTTCTTAGTATTGCGTTTCATAGATACACTCACACAACTTCGAACTGGCCGCAGAAAGTGGAGACGTGCGTTCAACCATTAGGCGGCCGGAAAGCTGAAAATGCGTGACCGTCTTGATGAACTGGAGCACTGAGTCAGATGCTTGGTAACCCCTGACTTCTGGTCGCCTTCTCCCTTTTGCGGGAGAGGGAGTGACGCATCCCCCCTGCACTCATACAAAAGCATAAAATTGGCCTTGCAATCCCGCTTTGGTACCCACGCTGAGCTAAGCGAGGCGTGGATGATTCGTAACAATACATAATGCGTTTGTATTAGTGGAAACAGATGGTGGAAGTGGTCAAGAGCTTGCGAGAGCAGGGCGAACGATTGGACGGGTTGATTTGAGTCCTTCAAGGAGTAGAAAGAAGTCATATCTTCCATCAGGTAAAAAAGGAGACAACATCCATGCATTCAGATGAGAAAGAAGACACTACCGTTTACAAGGTTGTCGTGAATCACGAAGAACAATACTCGATTTGGCCTGCTGATCGCGAGAACCCCTTGGGTTGGAGGGATGCTGGCAAGACTGGTTTGAAGGCCGAGTGCCTGGCATACGTCAAGGAAGTTTGGACCGATATGCGACCACTCAGTTTAAGAAAGAAAATGGAAGAGAATGCGCGCAAGGGTTGAACCGTTCCTTAATGCATGAAGTAATTCATCAGTCATTCAGCCAACTTTCGGGTGAGCTACAGTACCTTACCCGAGAACTTGGACCTCAGGCTTGAGATCGGGCGTGAAATGAGAATAGAGAATGTAGTGCACAGGCTTGGAGTGCGACGAAAGGAAACCTGGCTGACGGCACTGTCAACGCACTTGGGAGAAGTCTTCGGAAAGGATCAATATCCCTTGAGGCTTTCCATTGTTGATATGAATGACGAGGAAATGGTTATTGAAACCACGATAGTCCGATTCGATCGAGAATGCCAGTACGCCAAGAAATTAAGTGAGATCGAATTGTTGGATCCGAGGAGGAAATCCTTCCAGGCGTCACGCTTTGGGATCGTTCAAATCATACCTACTGGAATCCGGTGCGAAATCGGTGGATTTGCAGGAGACGCCTGTCCAGTGACCAACTTGCTTGCTTCAGCCGTGGATTTTCTTGTGACCCACCCTAATGCGGTGAATGCCTCTGAGTTAAATGAGATGTCAAACAACGTCCTTTACGTGGAAGGGAAAAGTCTGGATAACTTCCTGTTAGGGCACTTGGGTTTGCTTCCTGTTCGAAGCAACAAAATCGGAACGTTCGTCGATAAAACGGGCTTTCAGTACCTTGATTACGTCATCCATACGATAAACGCAGCAAGAGCGACGAAAGGGATTGATTGTGAACCTTACACGGTACTGGAGAATGATTTGGGAGTGAGGATTGAGTGGTCTGAGAGCGGTTGCGCCGTGGGGACAGTTCTCAATTCCGAAACAATCCTAGAATCGATCGAGCTTTTGCTATCCCATGGAGTTCAAGCTGTGGGAGGAGTTTCAGTGATCCACGGTGTAACAAGGGAAATGTATTCGAATCACATGAATGGCGAGATTCCGAATCCTTCGGGAGGGGTCGAAGCAATCATAACCCACCTCATCTCAAAGATATTCAAGATCCCGACCGCCCACGCCCCACTCCCTTATTACCAGGACATCAAAGACAGGGATCCCGTCAATCCCCGCGCATCTGCTGAGTTCATTTCGACGCCTCACTACTTCTGTGTATTGAAGGGATTGGCAAGGGCTCCTCAGCTGATTCCGATCTCAACTCTAGAAGATGTCCCGGCTCACCTTATCAGTGTTAACAACATCGGAGCAATCGTCTCACCGGCTTCTTGTTTGGGAGGCATACCGGCCTTGGTTGCAGAATTTAGCAACATCCCGTTAATTGCCGTAAGGGAGAACGAGACAGTACTAAAGCTGACCAATGAAAAAATGCGAATGGCGAACGTTATTGAAGTCAATTCGTATCTTGAGGCTGTAGGAGTCGTCATCGCGTTGCGAGAGGGCATTTCTTTAGAAAGTATTCGTAGACCGATCCGAGGTGCAAAGAGGATTGATCTGCCTCAATATCAGGATTTGAAGAGACCTTTTTAGCTCATATGATTATGTCCTGGTCTAATGAATTTCGGAACAGATATCAATCCTAAGTGACTGCTGAGAATGCCAGACAACGGGGAGGTCTTTGTTTGAAGACTCAGTGCTTTCAAATCCATAAATTTTCGTCGATATTGAGAGTCGTTTAGAATGGATCGCCTATCCAAAGGCATGAACGGTCCCTTTCCCTTGCCTTCCCAGAAGCAACTTCAAACAGCTTGCTTAGACGTTCAAAGGGAAGGCAGGATTCAAAAACGTGGCCGAGAAATCCCTATTCCTCTATCACCCGCTCAGAGGCGAATTTGGATTCTGCAACAACTTGAGCCGGAAAGTCCGATCTTCAATCGGCCTATGGCAGTTCGTCTGAAGGGATATTTGGATCAAAGAGTACTGGAGATCAGTTTAAGCGAGATCGTCAAGCGTCACGAATCTTTGCGTACAGTCTTTGCAGATCAGAACGGTGAACCTATCCAGCTCGTTCTCTCTTCATTGCCTCTTTCTCTGGAGACGAGAGACCTGCAGAATCTGCCTCAAGAGGAGCGTGAACAGGCTGCACAAAGAATTGCTGCTACGGAAACCCAAAAACCCTTCAATCTGGCAAAGGGACCGTTAATCCGCTCAGCCTTACTGCAGCTCAGCCAGGATGACCACGTTTTGCTGATACTCATGCACCACATTGTGTTCGACGGGTGGTCCGAAGGTATTCTCATGAAGGAATTGGGCATACTTTACGAAGCTGGGTGTAACGAGAAGACGTCACCATTGCCGGACATTCCAATCCAGTATGCAGATTTTGCGATTTGGCAGCAGGAACGGCTCTCTGGAGAATTTTTGAATGAGCAGTTGGAGTATTGGAAACGGCACCTGAACGGATTGCCCTCCATGCTGACGCTTCCGACGGATTATCCAAGAACGAATGTCCGTGCGCTTCGGGGAGCCCGGAGTTTTTTCTCTCTGCCTTCTTCCCTTGCCGCCCAACTAAAGGATTTTAGCCGCCATGAACGAGTCACAATATTCATGACGCTATTGTCAGCGTTTCAGTTGTTGCTATGTCGCTACACCGGCCAAGAGGACTTGAGTGTGGGAGTCCCGGTTGCGGGGCGAACGCGCGCCGAAATAGAGGGGTTAATCGGATGCTTGATGAATGTCATCGTACTCCGCACGAATCTCGATGGCAATCCCTCTTTCCGGGAATTGATTGCGCGGGTCCGGAAAGTTGCACTTCAGGCATATAAATACCAAGATGTACCGTTCGAAAGACTGGTGGAGGAACTTAAACCTGAACGTCATTTGTCCCGCTGGCCGCTTTTCCAGGTGATGTTCAACCTTCGTAACATGCCCCAAGTCGAGCAAGCAAAAGCTACGGCCCTTCGTATGGAACCATTCGCGTTTGACTCAGAGATAATCGGCGGGCTTGATCTAAGCCTGGAAATTAAGGAGTCAAAGAACGGACTTGACTGCTCCTTCTGCTATTCAACCGACTTATTCAACGGAGAAACGATTCAGCGAATGGGGCAACATTTTCAGGTTCTTTTGGAGGCTGGTCTCAAAAGCCCGGACCATCCAGTGCTGTCCCTCCCGTTATTTACAGCCGAAGAGCGGCAGCAATTGGTAATCACTTGGAACGACACGCAGAGAGATTATCCTACGAAGCCATGTATCCACGAGCTTTTCGAGTTGCAGGTGGAACGGACGCCGGACGCCGTTGCTGTAGTGTTCGAGGATGAGCAACTTACTTATCAGGAACTCAATGAGCGGTCCAATCAATTGGCGCACTACTTGCGCAAGTTAGGGGTTGGACCCGAGGTACTGGTTGGGATTTGTATTGAGCGCTCGTTAGAGATGGTGGTTGGCCTCCTTGGTATCCTCAAATCCGGAGGCGCGTACGTCCCTTTGGATCCGTCATATCCGCAAGAACATTTGGGATTCATGTTAGACGACGCGCGACCATTTGTTTTGTTGACACAAGAAAGATTGCTAGGGAAATTACCTCGGCACGAGACTCATATCGTCTGTTTGGATTCTGAATGGGGAGTTATTGCCCGGGAAGACGCAAGAACTTCTGACAGCCGAGTGGCTTCTGGCAATCTTGCGTACGTGATCTATACTTCAGGATCGACCGGCAGACCGAAGGGAGTAATGATAAGCCACCGCGCGGTTTGTAACCATCTCTACTGGCGACACGAATACTTCCCCCTGACAGAGGCAGATCGATTACTGCAAAAAGCCTCATTTAGTTTTGATGATTCTGTTTGGGAGTTCTTTGAGCCGTTGATGGTTGGTGCAACATTGTTTATGGCCCGCTCCGAGAAGCTGCGAGACAGCGCTGATCTTGTGAAATTGATTTCAAAGTATCGGATCACTTCCCTGTGCCTTGTTCCATCCATGCTTAAAGTTTTTCTGGCAGAGCCAAATCTTGACACCTGCGGCTCGCTTAAGAGGATCACGACCGGCGGCGAGACTTTGGCTCCAGAAATTCAGCATGACTTGTTTGACAAGCTCTCTGCCGGTTTGCACAACGGTTACGGCCCGACTGAAACGACCATTAGTGCAACTTTTTGGACCTGCAAGAGCGATGACCAAAGCGGAATCGTTCCTATTGGCCGTCCTATCGCTAATACCCAAATCTATTTGCTGGACTCCTATTTTCAGCCGGTCCCAATTGGGGTGACGGGCGAGATCTATATCGGAGGAATTGGCCTTTCGCGCGGCTATCTCCACCGATCGGAACTGACTGCGGAACGATTCCTTCCGAATCCGTTTGGGTTCGAGCCAGGAGCGCGCCTCTACAGAACAGGGGATCTGGGTCGATATTTACCGGACGGTAACATCGAGTTTCTCGGCCGCTCCGACCAGCAGGTGAAGATTCGTGGTTTTCGCATTGAGTTAGGAGAGATCGAGGCGGCATTGTCACAACACCCGAAAGTACAAGCAGCGGCTGTTGTCGTCTGTGAAGACATACCTGGAGATAAACGACTAATGGCCTATGTTGCCGGTCCCAAAAAGTCCGAGCTTTCGGCTGGAGATCTACGGGGCTTTCTCAAGAAGAAGCTCCCCACTCATATGGTGCCCTCGTCTTTCGCGATTCTGGATTCCCTGCCACTTCTTCCGAGTGGCAAAGTGGACCGTCATGCTCTTCCCAAACCCGGAAGAGCCCAGCAGGAGATGGAAGTGCACTTCGTGCCACCGCACACACCAATCGAGGAAGCCCTGGCAGATATCTGGGCAGAAGTTCTCGATCTGGAGAGAGTTGGCATCCACGATAATTTCTTTGACTTAGGGGGACACTCCTTGCTGGGCACAAAAGTCATGTCTCGTGTACGCAACGAGTTCCAGGTTTCCCTGTTCCTGCGCACCCTTTTTGAAGCACCAACCGTTGCAGAGTTAGCAATGACAGTTATCCATCGCTTGGTTGAGGAAGAAAGGCCTTTAGGGATGATAGGTGTGACTGAGGGCTCGAAGACTCCTTCAATACAAGAAGGAATGAAGTGAACCGAAGGCCAGGATAGCCCAATCCGACTATTTTCCCCGATCTGCTCAAGCTTGACCTCCACTTTGACGAAGAGGACCTTCGAAGGCTCTTCACCCATTACGGTGTACCCATTCCAATCCGCGAATGGCATTTTGGCATGCGAAATGAGATCCTTGGAGGTTGTCAGACCAAAAGGTCCGTGTGGCGGCTGTGGTAGAAAGACAGGCTAAGCGTGAAGCCGGTGAAACGCTGGCTCAGATGCTGGCAGAGCTGAAGGATCGATTGGAGAAGGAGTTGGAGATCTTGCATTCTAACCGTAGATTCTAACCGTTGGTAGAACCGAGCGCGAAACAGAATGGTCAAAAGTAGCATCAACGATCGTATCGCCAGTCTTTCCCCTCAAAAGAGGGCGATTCTAGAGCAGGCACTAACCAAGAAATCCTTTTCTCATGTTCAAACAATCCCCCGGAGGGCGGACGGGGATGTTTGCCCACTCTCCTTTGCTCAGCAGCGCTTGTGGTTTTTGGACCAGTTAGAGCCTGGGAGTTCAATTTATAACATCCCCGTTGCCATGCGCCTGAGCGGTCCACTGAATGTGGGTGTCTTGGAGCAGTGTCTTAACGAGGTAGTGCGGCGTCATGAAGCCTTGCGGACCTTCTTCAGAGCGAAAGAGGGCGAGCCATTCCAGGTAATCTCTAAAACGTACGATTTATGCCTGCCGATGGTTGATCTCAGTAGCTTGCCAGAGACTGAGCGAGAGACTCAGATGTTGGAACTGGTGAATACAGAGTCTCATCGGCCTTTCGATTTATCACAGGATTTGATGCTCAGGGCTCTCTTGCTCAGGCTGGGAGCGGAGGAACATGTCCTGGTGATGACGATGCATCATATTGCATCAGATGGCTGGTCGATGGGCATCTTGAAGCGAGAACTTTCTGCGTCTTACCAAGCCTTTTCCGGCGGGGAGCCGACGGCATTGGCAGAGCTTCCCATCCAATACTCGGATTATGCGGTATGGCAACGTCAGTGGTTACAGGGGAAAGAACTGGAGTCACAACTGGCGTATTGGAAGAAACAATTGCAAGGGGCGCCGGAGGTACTGGAGTTGCCGACCGACCGGCCGCGGCCAGTGATGCAAGGTTTTCTTGGGGATCATCTGCCGCTGAAGTTTCCCCAGGAACTCACTGAGAAGTTAAAGGCTTTGAGCCGGAAAGAAGGAGTAACGCTGTTTATGACGCTGCTGGCAGCGTTTCAAACTTTATTGCATCGCTACACGGGGCAGCAGGACATTGTCGTCGGGGCACCCATGGCAGGGCGGAATCAGATGGAAGTGGAAGGCCTGATCGGGTTTTTCGTCAACACACTGGTATTGAGAACGAGGTTGAGTCCGGATTTGACTTTTCGGGAGCTGCTGAAGCGCGTGCGCGACGTGGCGCTGGGCGCTTATGAACATCAGGAATTGCCGTTTGAGAAATTGGTGGAGGAGTTACAACCAGCCCGGCACCTGAGTCACAATCCGCTGTTCCAGGTGATGTTTGCAATGCAGAATGCCCCGGGACGGGGTCTCGATCTATTGGGGTTAAGGGTGACTCCAGTGGAAATCGAGAGGCGGACGGCAAAGTTCGATCTGACGCTTTCGTTGGCGGATAAGGAACAGGGACTATCGGGGTCTATGGAGTACAACACGGATTTGTATGATGCGGCCACGATTGAGCGGATGCTGGGGCACTTTCAGGTGCTCTTGCAAGGTGTAGTCAGCACCCCTGAAGAAAAGATCTCAAACCTTCCTCTCATGACGGAAGGGGAACGGCACAAACTCCTGGTGGAGTGGAATGGCACTCGGGCGCCTTATCCGAATGACAAGATGATTTATGAGCTGTTCGAAGAGCGTGTTCAAGAGACGCCACACGCCGTGGCAGTGACATGCGGAACTGAGTCATCGACCTACCAGGAGCTGAACCAGCAAGCCAATCAACTAGGTCATTACTTGAAGAAGTTAGGGGTGGGAGCGGATGTGCTGGTGGGGTTGTGCGTGGAGAGGTCCATCCAGATGGTTGTGGGTCTGCTGGGAATACTCAAAGCAGGGGGTGCGTATGTGCCTTTGGATCCAGCCTATCCTGAAGAACGGCTCCGGTTCATGTTGGAGGATGCGGGCATTACAGTGGTGGTGACGCAAGAGAAGTTGATGAATTCGATCAGCACGCTTGCCAAGTATGAATCGGGAACTGAAGAGAACCAAGCTAGTGCTTGAAATCAGGAATTCGCAGCCGCAAATCGGCAATCGAACGGTCATTTGCTTGGACACCGATTGGGAAAAAATCGCCCGAGAAGGAGTTGCGAATCTGAAAGAAGAGGTGACCGCCGCGAACCTTGCTTACGTGATCTATACCTCTGGCTCGACCGGCAAACCCAAGGGGGTTCAGATCCCCCATCAGGCGGTCGTTAACTTCTTAGATTCCATGCGGCAGGAGCCAGGGCTCACCAAGCGGGACATTCTATTGTCTGTGACCACTCTCTCTTTTGATATCGCGGGCCTGGAATTATTTCTTCCCTTGAGTGTTGGAGGGAGGGTCATTCTGGTTAGCCGCGAAGTTTCATCAGATGGCAGACAGTTGCGGGAACACCTTGCTAAATCCGAAGCAACCGCAATGCAGGCCACTCCTATAACCTGGCGGATGTTACTGGAAGCCGGGTGGCAGGGGAACCATCAGCTGAAGATTCTTTGTGGAGGTGAAGCCCTATCCCGAGATCTGGCTAACGAACTTGTAGAAAGAGGGGCATCCGTTTGGAACTTATATGGTCCTACAGAAACCACAATCTGGTCAGCTGTGAGTCAGGTGAGACAAGAACAACGAACCGTGTTCATTGGCCGGCCGATCGCTAATACGCAGATCTTTCTTCTGGACTCTCATTTGCAGCCAGTACCCATTGGTGTTCCCGGTGAATTGTACATCGGCGGGGATGGACTGGCCCGCGGCTATTGGAATCGTCCAGAACTCACGGCTGAGAAGTTTGTCCCGAACCCATTTGCCAGCACCCCAGGGTGCAAGACTCTATAGAACTGGTGATATGGCCCGTTTTCGAGAGGACGGAAACGTTGAGTGCATGGGCAGAATTGACCATCAGGTGAAGATCAGAGGATTTCGCATCGAGCTGGGAGAAATCGAGGCAGCGTTGCGTCTGCATCCCTCCGTACGTGAAGCTGTGGTGGATGCCCGGGAGATGAGCGCGTTGGATAAGCGTCTGGCCGCTTACATTGTCCCGTGTGGACAGGAGTTCCCTTCAGTCCATGAATTGAGGGATTTTCTTCGAGAGAGATTACCGGACTACATGATTCCTTCAAGTTTTTTGCTTCTGGACGCTCTTCCGTTAACTCCCAACGGGAAAGTCGATCGCAAAGCATTACCCCTCCCGGAGAAACAGGAAGACCGACCGGGTGAATCATATGTTGCTTCTCGCAGCGGCCTGGAATTCCGTCTGGTTGAGATTTGGGAGAGAGTCCTGAATGTTCGTCCTATCGGGACGAGGGATGACTTCTTCGAACTAGGGGGCCATTCCCTTCTGGCAGTGCGGCTCTTCTCTGAGATCCGAAAGGTCTTCGACAAAGAACTGAGACTGGCTACCCTGTTTCACGCCCCGAATATTGAGCAATTGGCGGACGTCATTTCACAGGAGAATTGGACCATGCCGTGGTCTTCTCTGGTGGCCATTCAACCAGGAGGATCGCGTCCGCCTTTCTTCTGTGTCCACGCCCACGGAGGCGAGGTTCTCGGGTTTCGCCAGTTGGCGACTTACTTGGGAACGGAACAACCCTTTTACGGCCTTCAAGCACCGGAAACAGAAGACGGTGGCGGGTCTCAACGAGGGATTGCCGATCGAGCCGCGCGTTATCTTCAAGAGATTCGTAGTCTCCAGCCGGAAGGCCCGTATTTTATTGGAGGACATTGCTATGGGGCGAAGATTGCCTTCGAAATGGCTCACCTGCTTCTCGCTCAGAATCAGCAAGTGGCACTCCTAGCCCTCATTGACGCTTACGCGCCCGGTTATCCACGATCCCTTCCCTGGCTGGAACGGAGGGTTAAGCTGAGGATCCTTTACCATTTCAAAAATCTACGGAAGCTCAGTACCAAGGAGAAGCTCACCTATTTCAAGGAAAAGGCGGGAATACTGAAAACCCGGACACAGCAGCAAATTCGACGATTATGGGGGGTGTCAATCGGCTGCTAGGCAAAACCAAACCGGGAGGGGAGGTTCCTACCATGCCACCCTATGAAGCGAGAGTTTATCCAGGCAAGATCACACTTTTCTCGCCCAGCGTGCATCCCGAAGGTGTTTACCCGGATCCGGACATGGGCTGGGAAAGATTGTCGGGAGGAGGACTGGAAATCCACCAGATCCCGGGAGAATTCGCTTTCGTTATCAAGGAACCCGCAGTTCGGATATTGTCCGAAGAATTGAAAAAATGCCTCTCCAAGGCACAAGGTGGATTGGCGTAGTGATAACCAGATGGCTACCAACGACTGTATAGACGATTTTGACAAACCTCCATGCTCCCAACCGACTCTGGGCACTGTTTGCCTTCACAACGGGCCAAGTTCACTAGTGGTAGATTGGAGATTCATGTCATGCCGAACCGTTTTGTTGCCGTAATTAATTGCTGAGCCGGACGTGGAGTGACGGCTGAGAGACTGGCGAATTGCCTGGCTAAAGCACGGAGTGACACGAGTTTTACCCCATGATTCGGGGAAGCTGGCTTAGTCATAATCGAAGGGATCCGCGCTCTTTTATTATCGCAAGCTATGTTGGAGGCGTGATCGTTTGACGCCCCCAGATGCGCGAAAACATTTCGGATTTGTGGAAGACCTTTCCCCTTTGCGAGCATCATTTGGACCATCTGCTAGAAGTTTCCTATGCTTTTTCGCTAATGCATTCAATAGATTACACAGCAGGTAGCTGAATTGCTTAGAATAGTATTGAACAGTGAAACCTTCCCGGTATGTATGCAGCACGTCCCCGGGCAAAACAGTATCCATCTTGATTTCGAATGAACCAGAACTCGTTTATACCCTTTAATCTTCCATCTATCGGAGATGAAGAAATCAATGAAGTTGTTGCTACCCTCCGGTCTGGATGGTTAACCACCGGGCCTCGTACCGCCAAATTTGAGGAAGAATTTAGAGCATATGTTGGCGCGCCCTTTGCCCTGGCTGTGAATTCGTGTACAGCCGGGCTGCACCTGGCCCTGGCGGCTTTGGGAATTGGCAAGGGGGACGAGGTCATCACTACGCCACTGACCTTCTGCGCCACGGTGAATACCATTATGCACGTGGGGGCGGTGCCAGTCTTGGCCGATGTGGCCGAGGATGGAAACATAGATCCAGTCGCTATTGAGGCCAGAATCACAGAGCGGACCAGAGGCATCATCCCTGTTCACCTGGGAGGACTTCCGTGTCAGATGAAGGCGATCTGGCGGTTAGCTCAAGATCACGACCTTCGAGTAGTGGAAGACGCAGCGCACGCTGTAGGTTCCTTTTACCAAGGAATACCCATTGGCGGAGGCAATTCGTCAACTGGGTATTGTAGTGATGTCGTCGCTTTCAGTTTCTACGCGACGAAGAACCTGACGACCGGGGAAGGGGGAATGGTGACAACCCATCAGGAGTCTTTGCTCGAAAGGATGCGCCAGCTTTGCCTGCACGGGATCAGCAAGGATGCCTGGAACCGTTACTCGGAAAAAGGAAACTGGTACTACGAGGTTGTGGAATGTGGCTTCAAATACAATCTGAGCGATATTCAGTCGGCCATTGGCATTCACCAACTGCGGCGTCAAGAGAAGTTCATCGAAGTCAGAAGGCAATATGCAGAGGCCTACAACGAAGCTTTCGGAGCAATCGAGGAACTCGATCTCCCACCGGACGACACCTCCAGCCGTAATTCCTGGCATCTCTACGCGTTGAGGCTCCGACTGGACAAACTTGAGATTAACCGCGATGAATTCATTCAAGCCCTCAGGAAACGGGGGATCGGTTGCAGTGTTCACTTCATTCCGATCCCGCTTCATCCGTTCTTTGCCCCTTATGCTGATCTCCAGCAAAACCGCTGCCCGAAGGCTATGGAACTGTATCCCCGATTGGTTTCATTGCCCCTTTATCCAGAGATGACCATGGATCAGGTTCTCCAAGTGGCCAGCGCAGTAAAGGAGGTTTGCCAGCAAGCGAAGAAGCGAAAGCTTTCACTCGTCGGTGAGCAGAAAACTTCTTTGCTGCGCAGCTGAGCGGGTTTATGTTAAAGATGGGTCTAGGGTTGCCAATTATCAACATCTTGGAAACAAGTCTGAACAAAAGGATAAGAGGTTACCATAACAATGAAAAATATCTCCTCTTTGCTCTTTCTATTGGCTGAGGGACTTGGGAATGTAAGTCTAAATTTATCATGAATCTAAGAAACTGAAGGTGGGTTTCTTGATTTGGTTGTCGGGTTGCAACAGGTCTAATGATGGGTTTGTGGCAGACTTTACCCCCAGAGGCGTACCCAAGCGGGTGTTGGGAATCTCGGTTCGGGACAACATAAAGGCTTGAGGGAATTGACTTTAAAGGAAGAGGTATGGTTCTTCTGAGATATCTTGACCGCTTTCTGAGGCTTCAACCTGTGGCGAAGAGATTGCTGATCTTCTGCCTTGCGTTGCAGATGGGAATCCGTCTGGGCTTGTGGCTTTCCCCGTATTTAAAAATTCAGGGGCTCGCTGAGAAATGGGCCAACAAAAGAGCCTCTCGGAAAATTTCTACAGACTCCACCTTTGAAAGCCGCGTGGTTTGGGCAATCATGGTCTCCAGCCGTCTCGTTCCAAGATGCACCTGCCTTGTTAGAGCTCTGGCTGCTCAGATACTTTTCCGCCGTGGAGGTGTCCAGACCGAGTTGCGTGTTGGAATCGCCAAAGATTCCAGTGGCCAACTCAAAGGGCATGCGTGGTTGGAAAAGAATGGTGAGGTTCTAATTGGTGGGATGGAAGATCTCTCCCGATATACGCTGCTACCACTCTTGGAAGCCAAGGAGTCACGAGCATGGTCTTGACGTTGGATCGAGTGGAGGTAACAAAGTCGGAGCACGTTCTTTCCGCGGATGTCTCGGAACCAGGTTCGAACGACTATTTGGTCTGCGGTCTGAGATTCCGAAGTAATGTGTCTCTCCCTTTGGTTACTATCTCACCAATCACAGAGGGCTGCTCCGGATGTCGAGTTTTTCTAAAACCTGCAGGACTTCCAACCACTGATCTGTTTCCGGCTCGCACGTTCATTGGAAACATTAGAAACGGGGCCGGACACCCTAGCATTACCGTGAGCCAAGTAGAGCAAGGCCAACTGCTTGAATGCAAGAATGGCGCCAAGGATGCGGCATTCTTTCTCTCCCATGACCGGCGAACAATCGAATGCTATCCGGAAGAGGGGATGAGTCGGCAGGACATCGAATGCTGGCTGTTCGGCTTGGTTCTTGCATTTGTCCTCCAGGTTCGTGGAATTTTCAGCCTCCATGCGTCGGCAGTTGCCCTTAACGGGGGGGCGATCTCCTTTCCTAGGTAAAAACGGTTACGGTAAGTCGACGCTGGCCTATTACTTTCTGCAAAAAGGGCATGCACTTGTAACTGACGATTTGCTTGCCTTCATCAGGAAGACGGATGCATTTCACGTCTTGCCTGCATGTCCGTGTATGAACTTGTGGGATACAACCTTGAATCGGCTTGCAGGAACTGGGGGGAATTCGGCAGATGGAATGACAAGTACGGTCAAAGGGCGCCATTCTTTGGCAAGCTTGGATAGTCTTTTCTGTGACTCCGACATTCCCATGAAAGGAATTTATCTTTTGAACCCGCATCGCGATAAGGAAGACAGTGAAGTCCGAATTTTCCCAGTGGCTCCGTCCAAGGCGCTCTTTGAGTTGATTAGTTTTACGAGGGCAAATTCCATGATTGAGCTTGGAAATCAGAAAGAGCTCTTTCTGACTTATGCCAAACTGGTTTCAGAGGTTCCCGTCCGTAGTCTGGTCTATCCGTCAGGGTTTGATTTCCTCCCGGCGATTTATGATGCGGTCTTGCACGACATGGCAGGTTAATCCTGAAGAAGAAATGGAGAAAAGAATGGTTCAGGTAAAGATCCCGAGCGACGTTATTTTTCAGCAACTCGAAGGGGAAGCTGTTCTCCTTAACATGCAGACGGGAACATTCTTTGGGTTGAATCCTGTGGGGACAAGAATATGGGAACTTCTATCTCACACGGAGACCTTGAGACCGTTACCACTAAATTTTGTGAAGAATATGATGTCACGGAGGATCAGTTTCTGAGCCATCTGTCTGAGTTCATAGACAAGCTACGAAGCAAGGGGCTGGTCAAAGCCAGCGAAACCTCCCAAATCGGGTGAAGGGAGACGGCTAGGCTAAAATCTACTGCCTAGTTGAGACGAACCAATGAGTGCAATAGCCGGTATATTTCATCTATACAAAAGGCCTGTCAATCGCGAGCTTTTGCGGCAGATGATTGACTGCGTCGCCCAAAAAGCGCCCGACGGGGCGGGACTGTGGACCGGCCATCTGTGGGACTGGGGCACCGCAAGTTTTGTGCTACCGAGGAGTCCCTGCGTGAAGCACAACCGACCCCGAATCACAGCCGTACCTGTTGGATAACTTTTGACGGGCGAGTTGACAGTCGCGACGAGTTAATTAGCCGATTGGGTGCAAGAGTCGAAAAGTCAGACTTCCCCACAGATGTTGACCTCCTAATGGCTGCTTACGAGGTGTGGGGTACCGAGTGTTTGAAGTGGGTCATTGGTGATTATGCTTTTGCCTTGTGGGATGAATCCAAACAGCAGCTCTTTTGCGGTCGTGACACCTATGGCATCCGTCCCTTCTATTATCACTTCGACGAGAAGACGTTCACTTTCGCCTCCGATGTTCTGCAAATCTTTCAGAACCCCAAGATTCCAGTGGAGGTGGATGAGGAGAAGGTTGCCGAATGGTTCACTAGTGCAGGGCAGGTCTGCTGCACTTATCGTGACACCAGCCGGAGTTTTTTCAGGGGAATCTTTGAGCTGCCTCATGCCCATTATCTGGTGGTGAGTCCTACAGGTCTGCGTCTGAGTCGCTACTGGGACGTCGAACCCAAACACAGAATTCGTTATCGTGATACTGCCGAATATGGGCAGCATTTTTATCACTTGTTTCGTGAAGCCGTCAGAGATCGGCTGCGAGCTAACGGCGCAGTGGGAGCGGAACTTAGCGGAGGTTTCGATTCTTCATCCATCGTCTGCACGGCAGCCGAAATTTGTGCTAGCGATGGGGCCGCAACAGATGGGTTTTCAGCCTTTTCGCTGGTCTATGACGAGCTGTCGTGTGATGAGCGTCCCATGATCAGTAAGGTCGTGGAAAAAACAAAGGTGAAATCCCGCAGGCTGGTTGCTGATGATCTTTGCGGGTTTCAGAATTTTCCTCCCAGGCCAGGCGACTCTGCGGAGATCAGCTTTCCCAGCCAGCCGCACACACAGGAGGCATTGAAGGCTCTTTACGACGCCGCCTACGCCAGGGAACTCGAGTGATGCTCAGCGGAGATGGCGCTGAGAGCCACGTTCTCGGAAGTCATTTAGTGCTGGAATCGTTGATTAGGAGCGGCAGATGGGGAGAGCTATTCAGGAGACTCAACCAGATTCGGTGTGAAGGTTCCTTGCGCACCAGTATAAGCAGCTTGCTGAGATATGGACTGGTCCCGCTGCTTCCGCGGCCCCTGAGCAGGTCGGTATATCACAGGTGGATGTACGAAGGCCTGGATCGGCCCAACCTGCCAAGTTGGTTTAGCCAGGAGTTTCAACGGAAGATTTTGCGCCAGGCTTCTGAACAGAAGATTCAGATTGACGAAGCAACCATGGTTTGGAGACTGGGGCCGCCAGCTTAAATACGACGCCCTTAACCCTTCCGGTCCGTTGCTGCACGTACAATTCGGCACTCCGATTGAGCGGCGCTTTCCTTATCATGACCGCCGAATCGTGGAATTCTGCCTGGCAATTCCGCCCGAGCAAAAGTACGGGAACTCCGGCAAATTCCGAAAAAGAGCCTTGCAGAAAATGGCCTTTGAGGGCGTGATCCCTGATGACATCCTCCAGTCTCAAAGAAGGGTTGATTTCGATGATGTCACCAGACGGCGAATGATTCGGTACAAAGACGCGTATCTAGAAATGTTCGTTGCTCCGACTATGCCTTTGGTCGCTCAGTATGGTTTCGTTAATGGAGAACGGCTCCGGGGCGCCGTCGAGGAGATGCTAGCTTCTACCCAGACTCATGACCCACAAATAATGTTCCGCTTTTCTAGGATCAGTCTTGTGACACAGCTCGAAATCTGGCTACAGAACATTAAGTCAATGAGAAGTCAGCGGGACCAGGCTCATTCCGAAGAGTTTTTAGACCATCGATATTCTTTTACACTTAAATGAAAGGAGGTGAGATCAGATGGCAAAACGTAATTTTACGGCTCCCGAAGTATTCAAGTACGGACCGTTAAGAGACATTGTCCAGGATTTCTGCCCCAATCCATGCAACGGGAATCCCCAAGGTGATCCCCAGGGGAATTCTGGTGATGCTAAACCCGACCAGTGTCCTCACGACTGTTATCAGCTGTTATCAGCTTCATGATGTCAGCCCTGAGGCGGCGATCTAATACACACACATTAAATTTTGTTTGCCTATTGCGTTTGTATTAGTATATGCCGAGTTGGTGTCAAGCCTGCACTGGGTCTGCAGAACAGGCTTGGATTAATATTACTTTCTGCAGGACAGCCCCTCGGCTCGTTTGGTTTTTGAGCTGGGTTGTCACTGCGAGGGCCCAGGAAGGCTTATCTCACGGCACCCGTGTTTCTCCCATTCTAGGAATAGGAGAGCCGGGTGCTCTTTTTTTGGATAGGTGGTTTTCGGAGACTTGCGCAGGGTCAAAACGGCTGCGGGTTGAAGGGTCATCGATGCAAATAGATTTCAGGAAAGCATACACACAGATACGAGCCTCATTGGTCCAATTGTCTCACTTGCCTGAGGCCTTGCGTCTGGTTTGGACCCCTGCTCCAGGCTGGACCGCAGCCTGGTTAGTGTTCCTATTGATCCAGGGGCTTCTCCCTATTGCCACAGTATATGTAACCCGTCTGCTTGTGGACACCCTCGTTCAAACCACTTCCAAAGGAGGGGGTTGGGAAGGTTTCCGCCCGACGTTGTTCCTGGCCGTGACCATGGGCGGCCTGCTACTGCTGACCGAACTTCTGCAGAGTGCCACGGAATGGGTCAGAGCAAATCAGTCCGAGCGGATCCAAGATTACATCAGGATCCTCATTCATGAAAAGTCGATTGCTGTTGATCTGTCCTTTTATGATTCTCCTGACTATCACGATCAACTTTACCGGGCCCGCCAAGATGCCAACACCCGTCCTCTGCTTTTGCTCGAAAACATGGGCGGCCTTTTACAAAACAGCATCACGCTTCTAGGGATGGCCTCAATTTTGCTCCCCTATGGCCTCTGGCTCCCTCCTGTTCTCGTACTTAGCACACTACCTGCCTTTGGTGTTGTACTCGCCTACAACTGGAAGAATCATCAGTGGTGGAAGCGAACAACTTCCGATTTGCGATGGACGCAGTATTATGACTGGCTACTCACGATGACACCTGGAGCCGCTGAGATCCGGTTGTTTGGGCTAGGCGAGCACCTTATGTCTGCCTATCGGACGATACGGCAGCGATTGAGGGATGAACGGCTGTCGCTTCTCAAAGAGCAGAGCCTTGCGCGACTCTTTGCGGGGGCTTCCACGCTGCTGATCTCAGGCCTGGTCATGGGGTGGATGGTGTGGCGCGCATTCCAGAGACGAGTCACCTTAGGTGACCTAGTTCTCTTCTACCAAGCCTTCAGTCGGGGGCAAGGACTGATGCAATCCTGTCGGGAAGTTTAGGCCAAGTGTACTCCAATAGTCTTTTCCTGGGAAATCTGTTCGAGTTCCTGGGCCTGAAGCCAAAGATCTTGGATCCACCAGACCCAGCGGTTGTGCCTGTCCGGATGAAAAAGGGAATCACCTTTAAGAACGTGACGTTCTGTTACCCTGGGAACGCGCGCGCGACATTGGAAAACTTCAACCTGGACATTGCCGCAGGAAAAATCGTAGCCATCGTTGGCTTGAACGGCGCGGGCAAGAGCACCCTGGTGAAGCTCCTCTGCCGGTTTTATGATCCCCATCGCGGGCAGATCGAGCTGGACGGGACTGACTCAGAAGTATTCTCCGCTAACGAGACTACGCGGATCCATTTCAGTTTTGTTTCAAGATCCGCTGCAATACCACGCAACGTGCAGGTCAGAACATCGCGTTCGGCGACCTCGGCTTCCCCGACATCAGTCCGAAATTGAGACGGCTGCCGAGGGAGCTGGCGCACAAGAAGTGGTTTCAAGGCTCGCCACGACGGATACAACACGTTGCTCGGAAAGTGGTTCGCAGATGGCGCACGAGCTCAGTGGCGGGCGAGTGGCAAAGACTTGCCCTGGCACGGGCTTTCTTAGGAAGGCTCAAATCATCATTCTCGACGAACCTACCAGTGCCATGGATCCATGGGCCGAAGCGGATTGGCTGGAACGATTTCGGGACACTGGCTCGGGACGAACTGGAATCATCATTACTCATCGCTTTACCGTCGCCATGCAGAGCCGACATCATCCATGTAATGCATAAAGGTAGGATCGTCGAATCAGGCACCCATGATGAGCTGATTGCGTTGGGCGGGCTGTACGCCCAGTCTTGGAATGCGCAAATGCAGGGGATGCCAACCGCTATGGGTTGAGCGTGTTGATCCTTCCGAAAGGGTCTCCACAGCTTTCGGGGTTTCGAATGCAGCCCCTTTATTGAAGAGTTTTGGTGTGTTTCAGCACACGCCCTTTGGGAGAAGCAATGATCAAAACAACCTTCGAGTTTCTGGTGGTTTTTGCGATTCTGGTCGTCCTTCTACATCTCGTGCTGATTCCGAAGATCAAGTCGAGACGCTTTTGGTTTTTCGCAGAGTGGTTCGCAGTATTTGCGATCGGCTGTCGGATGCATCATCGCCGTCGGCGAAGTGCGAGGTCTCACGCAGAGGAAAAGGCTTCAGGACTTCCACGCTCTCCTGCAGATGCGCCAGAGTATCGCCCGCGGCCAGGCGGAGGAAATGATTCTTTATTGCCGCAAGCTTGTTGAGATGAGTAAAAGCAGTAACTCTTCTTCATCGAGTCAGTTTCAGGAGGCTGAACAGTGGGCTGTAGCTGCCGCCGGGGCACTGCGCCCCGGCTATGAAACCGAAGACTGGCTTCGTTTCCTGGAGAAGAACTCGAGTGTCAAGCCCAGTGAAGATCCAGTGATCCAGCAACTCAAACTGTCTTTGCTGGTGCTCTTGGGGGAGATGCGGGATGGTTATAACGACCTGCGAGAGCATGCACAAGAGCTCAATCGAAGGGGACAACTCTTTTGGCTAGCCCCGTTCTCTCCTTGGTTGCTGGCATTTGGCTTCGCCCTGCGGATCACCCAAGTCAGTGCGGATTGGATGAAACAAACCCCCAACCAGCAGTGAGAAAATTGATTGTGTGCAAGAGGCCCTGAACCTGCCATCCTCGGTCTCCAGCGTAGCAGTTTAAAGCTAGGCCGCATCAATCCAGAAAGCTAGAATCGAACAATCTGACGCTAACTGAAGACGCATCGAAAAGAGATGTTCTGAGGGATTACGATGTTCTTATGATAATAAGTTTCTCCGCGAAGCAACAGAAGTGCAAGGTACCAGATAAACGATGTGGCATTGATCACGATCAGCGTATGGGTGTCGAAAAACTTGAGGAAGGGAAACGTTACCGGGGGACTAGATATGTGCGCACTCCATATCACAAATCAACACTTAGATAGAGGCTATAGAACGGGGAGCGCTTTTTAAAGATGCCCGCGATCTCTTTTCGCAGAATAAAGTCGATGAAGAACAAACTAGATGCAAGAACAAATATCCGGCCAAATGAGAAATAAATATATCCACCCTATTCTACATGCGCAACATACAAATGTTTGGAAACGTGGGCTGAGATTTGCTGATTCCGGCGAAGTTCAAAGTCCTAGTACCCCTCGCCAGAGAATTCTTAAACTAAAGCAACTTACCGTAGAGTTTATGGATATTGAGGCCGAAAACATCCAAGTTTGATCGGTCGCTTTCTATGCCTGAGACTTTGGAAGGATTGGCCGGGATATTGGTTTAGAATGCCGAGTTGTTTGAGGCCCCGACAATTCGGAGGATGGCAGAACATTTCCAGATGCTAATAGAGGATATCGTGAGGCATCCATCAAAGCCCATTTCGAGTTTTCGGCTTGCACCGTGTCAGAGTCGTCCTCAATCTCGGGATTCTGATCTGGCGGAAGAAAGCGAGGGGGGCCAAACCATGCCGGGCTTCCTTCGAGAGCGAATTAGACAAACTCCCGATGCGGCCGCCATTCTGGCGCTAGGGCGAGCTCCTCTAACATACGCATGTCTCGGGCAGGAAATCTCTTCCGTAACTCAGGACCTCAACAATCTTGGCATTGGCAGAAACGATCGAGTCGCCCTGATTTTACCCAATGGCCCTGAGGCGGCTCTGGCGTTTCTTACGATTGCCTGCTGTTCCACCTGCGCCCCGCTAAACCCATCTTACCGTGCAGGTGAGTTCGAATTCTATTTTTCCGATCTCCACGTCAAGGCAGTTATCCTGCAGGGTGACGCGGAATCCCCAGCCCGTGCCGCTGCGGCAACCTGCGGAATTCCCGTGATTGACCTTCAGCCTGAGCTTACCGCCGCAGCCGGGCGATTCCGCCTTGCCGGAAATCCCGTTGGACCGGCCCGTACCGATGGATTCGCCCAGGCAGATGATATAGCCCTCGTTCTACACACGTCAGGAACCACCGCCCGACCCAAAATTGTTCCTTTGGCTCACCGAAACCTCTGTGCCTCCGCCCACCAGATCCGGCGGACCCTGGACTTGAACCCTGCAGACTGTTGCCTGAACGTCATGCCCCTCTTCCACATTCATGGCCTGATCGCAGCGGTTATGGCGAGTCTCGCGTCGGGTGGCAGAGTGGTGTGCTCACCGGGTTTCAATGCACCTTTGTTCTTTGAATGGCTCGCACATTTCAAACCCACTTGGTACACCGCCGTCCCCACTATGCACCAGTCCATTCTGTCTCGAGCTTCTTCACATCCGCCTGAAATAGAGTCAAGCCGCCTGCGATTTATTCGCTCGTCATCAGCCGCCCTCCCTCCCCAAGTGATGCGTGACTTAGAGAAGCTGTTCAATGCCCCTGTCATCGAGGCCTATGGTATGACAGAAGCCTCTCACCAGATGGCCAGCAACCCTTTGCCTCCGCTTCCCCGCAAGCCGGGCTCGGTTGGTCTGGGCGCTGGACCAGCGGTGGCGATTATGGACCAACAGGGAAACTTTCTTCTGCCAGGTGAACAAGGGGAAATTGTGATTCGAGGTGCAAGCGTTATGCGGGGATACGAAAACAACCCCGAGGCGAACGCGAGTTCTTTTACTCAAAGTTGGTTTCGAACGGGCGACCAGGGCCACCTGGACAGTGAAGGCTACTTGTTCATTACAGGTCGGCTGAAGGAGCTGATTAATCGGGGGGGCGAGAAGATATCGCCCCGTGAGGTGGATGAAGCGCTGATGGAACATCCAGCCATCCTGCAAGCCGTGGCCTTTGCCTTGCCTGATGTCAAGCTGGGCGAAGACGTGGCGGCAGCAGTCGTCTTAAAGCCGGGGGCAAGCCTGTCAGAGAGGGAAGTCCGGGAGTTTGCAGCCTCGCGACTGGCCGATTTTAAAGCTCCGCGCCGCGTGGTGATTCTGGACGAGATTCCCAAAGGACCCACCGGAAAATTGCAGCGGATCGGATTGGCCGAGAAGCTGGGTTTAGGGTTCTCCTCAGCGCCAAATACTCGACCTGAGTATATAGCGCCGCGGACTCGTATAGAAGAGCAGTTGGTTGAACTGTGGACCGAAGTCCTGAGGGTAGACGTGATCGGGGTCCAGGACAATTTCTTGGATATCGGAGGAGATTCCATTCTTGCCTCTCGGCTGATTAGTAGGATCCGGGATGATTTTGGGATGGATATCCCAATAATAGACTTTTTTGATAAAGGGACTCCTGCCGAAATGGCTTCAATGATTGCCCGACACAGGGAACAACTCACTGCCGAAGAATTATCTCTCCAACTTACCGAAGTGGGAGGCCTTTCGGATGAGGAGGCGGAGAGGCTTCTTGCTCGGGAACTCCAGCAGGAAGAGGACCTGAACAGGTAAATCCAAGTCGCCAAGGAGGCGCGGTTACATGAATATCCGTTATGGTGATCGGTTGCGTCAAGTGATTCGAGAAGGTGAGGTTCTTCCCTTCATCGGAGGCTATGATGTTTTCTCGGCCTCGATCGCGGCCAAGCACTATGATGCCCTGTTTGTGAGCGGGTTCAGTTTCACCAGGATCTCCCCTTCGAGAAGGCAACCATGTCAGACCAGGAAATAACGCCGACGGTGGCGGGTTTAGCGGAAGTCGTGGAAGGCTGCAGCAGGGCCGACAACGGCGGGTTGCGGCTCCGATTCTGCCCGTGTCGCGACAAGAGGCTTTGCCCCTGTCCTTTGCGCAGCAGCGGTTGTGGATTCTCGATCAGTTTGAGCCGGGCAGTTGCGCCTACAACATGCCCTTTGGGATCCGCCTGAAAGGGGATTTAAAAAGGGAGGCGCTGGAGCGAAGTCTGGGGGAGATTGTCCGCCGTCACGAAGCACTGCGGACCACCTTTGTCACCGAGAATGACGAACCCGTTCAGAGTGTCACCCCCATGACCTCCTTTGTCCTGCCAGTGGAAGATCTCATGGCCGTACCGATTGAGCAGCGGGAAGCCGAAGCCCGGAAGCGGGCCCAGGCGGAAGCGATGTCTCCCTTTGATCTGGCGGCGGGACCGCTGATGCGGGCCCGGTTGTTGAAGCTGGACGCGGAAGAGCACGTCTTGTTGCTGACCATGCACCACATCGTCTCGGATGGCTGGTCGATGGGGATCTTGTTCAAGGAGTTATCAGCGTTTTACCAAGGTTTTACTACGGGAAAGCTCCTTGGCCTGCCTGAACTTTCCATCCAGTACGCGGACTTTGCCACCTGGCAAAGGCAGTGGCTGACGGGAGAGGTACTGGACAGCCAGCTGAGGTACTGGAAGCAGCAGCTGGAGGGGGCGCCTGCAGTCTTAGAGCTACCGACGGACCGGCCCCGACCGGCCGTTCAGACGTATCGGGGGGAGAGGCAGAGTTTGAGCCTTTCGCCGGAGCTGAGCGAGGGGTTGAAACGGCTGAGCCGGGCCGAAGGGGTGACGTTGTTCATGACGCTGCTGGCAGCTTTCCAGACCCTGCTCTATCGCTACACCGGGCAAACCGACATGGTCGTGGGGACGCCGATAGCCGGCCGGACTCGGCTCCGAATTGGAGGGTTTAATCGGATTTTTTGTGAATACGCTGGTTTTAAGAACGGGCCTCGAGGGGGAGCCCAAGTTTCCGGGAGTTGGTACAGCGAGTGCGCGAGACGGCACTGGCCGCATACGAACACCAGGATTTCTCTTTCGAAAAACTGGTAGAGAAATTGCAGCCCGAGCGCAACATGAGCCGGCATCCGTTGTTTCAGGTGATGCTTATTCTGGAAAACACTCCTCGAAGAGAGTTCGAATTGAACGGGCTAAAAGTGGAACAGCTCGAAGTGCAAACGAGAACGGCCAAGTTTGACCTGACACTCGCGCTTGCGATACCACGGGGAAAACCTGACGGGATTCCTGGAGTACAATGCCGATTTGTTTGACCGCGAGACGGCAGAACGAATAACCGGCCATTACCAGCGCTTGCTGGAAGGGGCAGTGGAGAACCCCGACGAAAGAATCTCTGATATTACCCCTGCTCACGGAAAGTGAACGCCAACAGATTCTGATAGAGTGGAACGACACCTGGGCCGACTACTCGAGACAGCAATGCATTCACGAGCTGTTCGAACTGCAGGTGACACGGTCGCCCAAAGCAGTGGCCTTAGTCCATCAGGAAAATCATCTAAATTACGAGGAACTGAATGGTCGGGCAAATGAGCTCGCCTATTACCTGCGAGGACGGGGAGTGGGGCCCGAGACTTTGGTTGGGATCTGCATGGAACGCTCGGTAGATATGGTTGTGGGGCTATTGGGAGTCTTGAAAGCAGGAGGAGCCTATGTTCCATTAGATCCGGCTTATCCTCAGCAACGACTTGCCTGGATGCTGGAAGATGCACGAATTCAAGTAGTACTGACTCGAGCAACGGGTTTTGGACGCAATCCCGATAGGGCATGCGGAGGCGATCTGCCTGGACAAGGAATGGGACAAAATAGCTCTGAAGAACCGGGATAACCCGGCGAGCGTCATTGGAGCCGGCCAGCTTGGCCTACGTGATTTACACCTCGGGCTCAACAGGACAACCGAAGGGAGTAGAAGTCACTCATGGGGGGCTTGCCAACTATTTGCAGTGGAGCGTGGGGGCATACTGCATCGGAGAGGGAACCGGGACGCTTGTGCAATCGCCGTTGATGTTTGATTTAACCGTGACGAGCATGCTGGGACCACTTGCGGCTGGAAATTGCGCAAAGCTGCTCGGGAAAGAGGCGGGAGTGGCAAGAGCTGAAGGAGGCTTTGGAGGAGACTTCGGACCTGACATTGTTGAAAATTACGCCGTCGCATCTGCGGGCGATCAATGACCTCCTCAATGGGAAACCGAACGAACGGAACGTACGGAGCATTGGTAATTGGCGGGGAGGCACTTCTGGCGGCAGATGTGGAACCGTGGCGGCGTCAGGCGCCGGGCACGAGGCTCATCAACGAATACGGGCCAACCGAAGCGGTGGTTGGCTGTTGTGTCTACGAAGTAAAAGACGGACAAACACCGCGCGGCATCCCGATAGGACGGCCGATTGCTAATGTAGCAAGTCTACGTGCTGAATGAACGAATGGAACCGATGCCAGTGGGGGCAAGCGGTGAGCTATATGTGGGCGGCGCAGGGGTAGCGCGTGGGTATTTGAATCGGCCCGATATTGACGGCGGAGCGGTTTGTGCCAGATCCTTTCGACGAACAAGCCAGGCGGAGGCTTTACAGGACCGGAGACGTGGCACGTTATCTTGTCGGACGGAAATATTGAATACTTGGGCCGGATCAGACAACCAGGTGAAATTCCGCGGCTTACCGTATCGAGTGTCGGGGAGAGTCGAGACCACATTGAACACCAAGCAGCCGATGCGAGAGACAGCGTAGTGATACACCGAGAGAGATCAGCGGAGGGGAAAAGCGTCTGGTGGCCTATGTCGTGGTCGGAAAAGCCCCCGGTTCATGACCCCGCCGAGTTGCGTAGTGTTCTCGAAGTTGAAGCTGCCCGAATATATGATTCCATCGAGTCTATGTTGAACTCGAAGCAGCTGCCGATAACATCTAGTGGGAAATTAGATCGAAGAGCCTTGCCGGCACCCGACCCGAGACGGATGGAAGTCTGGAAAGAAGCTATCGTGGCACCAGCGCAACCCGGTAGAGGAGATGCTAGCCAGTATTTGGGCGGAAGGTTTTGAGGTTGGATCAAGCTGGGGATTGAGGACAACTTTTTTGAGCTGGGGGGCCACTCGCTGCTGGCGAGCGGGTGATGTCTCGAGTTCGGGAAGCGTTCCAGGTGGAGATTCCGATGCGCAGCTTGTTTGAAGCGCCGACGGTGGCGGGTTTAGCGGAAGTCATGGAAAGGCTGCAGCAGGGCCGACAACGGCGGGTTGCGGCTCCGATTCTGCCCGTGTCGCGACAAGAGGCTTTGCCCCTGTCCTTTGCGCAGCAGCGGTTGTGGATTCTCGATCAGTTTGAGCCGGGCAGTTGCGCCTACAACATGCCCTTTGTGATCCGCCTGAAAGGGGATTTAAAAAGGGAGGCGCTGGAGCGAAGTCTGGGGGAGATTGTCCGACGTCACGAAGCACTGCGGACCACCTTTGTCACCGAGAATGACCAACCCGTTCAGAGTGTCACCCCCATGACCTCCTTTGTCCTGCCAGTGGAAGATCTCATGGCCGTACCGACGGAGCAGCGAGAAGCCGAAGCCCGGAAGCGGGCCCAGGCGGAAGCGATGTCTCCCTTTGATCTGGCGGTGGGACCGCTGATGCGGGCCCGGTTGTTGAAGCTGGACGCGGAAGAGCACGTCTTGTTGCTGACCATGCACCACATCGTCTCGGATGGCTGGTCGATGGGGATCTTGTTCAAGGAGCTATCAGCGTTTTACGAAAGTTTTACTACGGGAAAGCTCCCTGGACTGCCTGAACTTTCCATCCAGTACGCGGACTTTGCCATCTGGCAAAGGCAGTGGCTGACGGGAGAGGTGCTGGACAGCCAGCTGCGGTATTGGAAGCAGCAGTTGGAGGGGGCGCCTGCAGTCTTAGAGCTACCGACGGACCGGCCCCGACCGACCGTTCAGACGTATCGGGGGGAGAGGCAGAGTTTGAGCCTTTCGCCGGAGCTGAGCGAGGGGTTGAAACGGCTGAGCCGGGCCGAAGGGGTGACGTTGTACATGAAGCTGTTGGCAGCTTTCCAGATCCTGCTCTATCGCTACACGGGACAGGAAGACATAGTGGTCGGCACGCCAATTGCGAATCGGACTCGGACTGAGATTGAGGGGCTGATTGGTTTTTTTGTCAACACCTTGGTGCTGCGGACGGACCTGTCGGGCGACCCCACGTTTCGGGAGTTATTGCGGCGAGTCCGCTCGACCTGTCTAGAAGCTTACGCTCACCAGGATCTCCCCTTCGAGAAGCTGGTGGAGGAACTGCACCCGCAACGAAACCTGAATCGCACGCCGCTGTTTCAGGTGATGTTCGTCCTGCAGAACACTCCGCAGGAAGCGATAGAGCTGGCGGGGCTGCAGCTGAGTTGTCTAGACGTAGAGGGAGAGACATCCAAATTTGATCTCACATTGACAGCGGTGGAGGAGAACAAAGGAACCAAAATTTCGATAAGTTTCAACCGCGACTTGTTTGACACCGAGACGATCGAGCGGATGTTGGGTCATTACCAAGTCTTGCTGGAGGGGGTAGTGGCGACCCCTGACGGAAGGATCTCTCGGCTGCCTCTGTTGGCCGAGACCGAGCGGCAGCTGCTGCTAAAGGAGTGGAATGCCACTGAGAGGGAATATCCCAGGGACAAATGTATCCATCAGTTGTTTGAAGAACAAGTAGAGCGAATGCCGGAAGCGGTGGCGGTGGTCTTTGAAGACCACCGGCTGACCTATCGGGAGCTAAATCAAAAAGCCAACCAGTTGGCGCATTACTTGAGAAAGCGGGGGGTGGGGCCGGAGGTGTTGGTGGGGATCTGTATGGAACGCTCCACAAATATGATCGTGGCGATGCTTGGCATTCTCAAGGCGGGTGGAGCTTATGTGCCTCTCGATCCGGAATACCCAAAGGAACGCCAGGCTCTCATGTTAGAGGATATCCGAGCACGAGTATTATTGACCGAAGGATATCAGCTCGAACGGCTTCCAGAGCATAGAGCAGAGACCATCTGTCTTGACAGGGACTGGAATAGCATTGCAGGAGAGTCTGACTCTGATTGTGGCAGCAGTGTCCATGCGGCCAACTTGGCCTATGTGATCTACACCTCCGGTTCAACTGGAATCCCCAAGGGTATTGTCATTCCTCATCGAGCTGTCAACCGGCTCGTACTCAACACAAACTATGTGAAGCTAGGACCATCTGACTGTGTTGCCCAGGTTTCAAACTGCTCGTTCGACGCAGCCACGTTCGAGATCTGGGGAGCATTGCTGCAAGGCGCTTGTCTGGTTGGGTTCACCAAAGAAGCCGTTCTTTCCCCACAAACATTTGTTGCCCAAATCCTGGAACAGAAGGTCAGCACGATGTTTTTGACAACGGCCTTGTTTAACCAGTTTGCCAGTGAAGTTCCGATGGCCTTCAAGACCTTGCACAACCTCCTCATTGGTGGCGAGGCGATGGACCCCCGATGGACAAGAGAGGTGCTTTGCCACGGAGCACCCAAAGGGCTGCTCAATGCCTATGGCCCAACTGAGAGCACGACGTTCGCTTCCTTCTATCTGGTTCAGGAGATTGGGGACGGGATTGTGAACATTCCCATTGGGCGTCCAATTTCGAATACTCAGATCTATCTGCTGGACTCCCAGCTCCGACCCGTACCGGTCGGTGTGACAGGTGAACTGTACATTGGAGGAGATGGTTTAGCCCGGTGTTATCTCAACCGGGCAGACTTGACTGCTGAGAATTTCATCCCCCACCCGTTTACCTCAGAGTCTGGTTCCAGATTATACAAGACCGGGGATTTGGCTTGCTATCAGGCAGACGGCAACATCGAATTCCGTGGGCGTTTGGACCACCAGGTGAAGATCCGAGGCTTTCGCATCGAGTGTGGGGAGATCGAGACCACCTTGAACACTCACGCGGCCGTGCGAGAGGCCGTCGTCGTGGCCCGAGAGGACAGCGGAGGGGAGAAGCGTCTGGTGGCCTATGTGGTTCGGAAGCCGGGACAGAGTCCCACCCTCAATGACCTGCGCAGTTTTCTCAAGCAGAAGCTGCCGGACTACATGGTCCCCGCCGCGTTTCTGATGCTGGACAAACTGCCGCTGACCCCCAACGGCAAAGTCGATCGAAAAGCCTTACCAGGGTATGACTCGGAACGGCCGGATCTGGGAAGCGCCTTCGTCTCCCCTCGCACACCGAGCGAGGAACTACTTGCCAGAATCTGGTGTGAACTGCTGGGACTGAACGAGATCGGTGTCGAAGACAACTTCTTTGAGCTGGGAGGCCACTCGCTGTTGTTGATCCAGGTGATCTCCCGGGTGCGGGAGGCATTTCGGGTGGAGATGCCGCTTCGGAGCTTGTTTGAGGCGCCGACGGTGGCAGAGTTAGCGCTGGCGATTGTTGAGAAGCAGACAGAACAAGTTGGAGAGACAGACCTGGACAAAGTGCTCGCCGAATTAGAAGAAGCAAATCCGCGGCAGGAGGACTCTATCGAACGAACATCCTGAATGGGGTTACAAGATGTACTCTGATGAGATAGAGAAGATAGTAACATTTACCGTTGTGAAACACGAAGAGTAGTATTGGATTAGGTGGGAGGATCACGAAAATCCGCTGGGACGCCACTGCCATCGTTGACTCGGTTCAAAAACCCCGTCATTGGCCGCGCGATCCGGCACTGTTGTAAGCTTTTCGTCTTAATTAGATTAATAAGATTGATCGAAACAGATGACCTATTCAAACTCTTCGCAGATTTCCTTAAGCGGAACACGATTTCCTATTCTTTGCCTGTCATTCAACGTTCTTGATAGGTTCGTCGCGTTGTAGCTCTCTGAGAAACCTGAAGCGCAGAGTGTGGTTGTGAGTGTTACAAAACGCACGAAGCGATTTGCGGTGCGGTAGTGGCTATTGTCTCGTGAAATTTTTCGGTGAGAGGAACGCAATCGTTTGGACAGGGGAGGCGCGGAAGTTTCATGCATGCTCTTCATTGTTCTCGCGAAGGCCGCTCCATGTCCGACATGGCGTTGCCCTCCGAATTGAGCCCTTTCGCATTCCTGCCGGCGTCCCTCGATGGGTCCGATCCCCCGCTCTCCGATCCGTTCGCCGACGGGCCCGCGCCCGGGAGTATCCGTATTACCTACTGCAATGACTTGTCTGCTTTCAACAAACCGGTCTGCCCAAACCGCCCCGCTAAGACCATAACTGAATTGACAAAGGCTGTCTAGCTCTTCACCACTGGGATCGCATTGGGCGACTTCAGTTCGAATGGCATCGCCGCTCCTACCTCTACGGCAAATCCGACCCGCCTCAAAAACTCCACCCATACAACCAACCCTCCAAACGGCGTCACCCCTCTCCTAGTCTGTCTCAATTCCACTTTATTCCCACCGAAAATCGAGCTAATTTCCCCCCGCACTATTTTGTCCCTCCTCAGCTGTTTGATATCCCATTTCAATTTAACTGAATTAGGGCCAAAACCGCGCCTCCCAATTTCGGAATCCGGGGTAAATAAATCCACTGCATCCCATAGGCACACCCGAATGACGATTGGAAACGTGGGGTGGAAATTTGCCGTTTCCGGCAAATTTCAAAGTCCTAGTAGCTCACCCTCTTCATAGGCTAAGGGAAAACCCTCCGCAGTCATGATCAGGGCATCACCATCTGCACACGATCGGAACTTTTATCCCGACCGTGGCCATACTGGCGCCTGCCACTTGCCGGTGGCCGACCCCTCAAGACAGAAACGGCTTGTCAAAAGGGAGCAAATCTTTTCCCTTATTCAAAATCACGTTCCCGAGCCTAGATAAAACCAATCCATTACCTAACTATTAAGCTGAAAGGAAAGAAGATATTCTCCAAGCTTTTCTCCTGGCTTCTAAAAACTATTGGCCAGTGATTTGCTTAATCTTACAAACGTAGAACAAGAATTGATTACGGCTAACACTTTGCAAACAGGAGGACCTCTTTCCGCGTTTATATAACCGGCTGCTGAAGGCTCAGAGCCGGATCGCCTGGGCTGCGGACGACCGGGCGAAGAGGGCGAGCTAATGGTTGGCGGCCCTACCATCATGCTCGGCTACTGGGGGCATTCACCGCATGGCGACAGACCCCATGCCACGGGTGATATCGTTCGCCTGCTGGAAGATGGCAATTATATGTACGTCGGGCGGCGCGACCACAATGGTAAAGATACGTGGGCATCGAGTGGAGCTTGGCGACATCGAGGCAGCTCTCGGACAGCACCCTGAGATTGACGAGGCGGCGGTCGTCATATCCGGCTCGGGGATGGGGGCACGTCTCCTTGCCTTTGTTGTCAGCACGACTAATGAAGCTCCCACGCTACTGGATATCAAACGGCACTGTGCCGAGCGCTTACCCCGCTATATGATCGTCGATGAGGTGCAGATTCTCGCCGAACTTCCCCGCACCAGAAATGGCAAAGTCGATCGTCTCAAACTGTCGCTAGAGGCTATTCATCGCACCGAGAATAGGACCATATTAAATGCAACAATCTGAAGTTCTGGAGGGTTCCTTCGCCTAATGTTGCGCTATTTATCTTACCAGTGGGCCCGTCTCTCTGCTCCGGGCGGTAGAGTCGAACTGGTTAAAAGGATACTCCGGCGCTTTGGGCCGGGCGGGAGAGACGAACGGGTTAAGAGGAGAATCCAGCGCTTTGGGCCGGTTTTGAGGGTTCTTGCTGCCTATTATCGAAGATTCTTTTTAAGACGCTGCTGTCTGACGGTGGTGATCGGGTCTCTTGGTAAAACGACCGCTACCAGAGCGGTCGCAGCAGCTTTGGGGATGAAGGATAGTCGACAAGCCGTCGGCAATGAGGGTGCTTTTGTTGCCCTGGAAGTTCTCCGCATCCCTCCCTGGAGAAAGCAGGCAGTGATAGAAGTGGGCATCGCATGCGAGAGGCTGGATGCGCGGCTATGCTGAACAATTGCGTCCGGATGTGGTTGTGGTCACTTCAGTTGCCAACGAGCACAGCCGCTTAATAGGAAGCCTAGAGGATATTCGCAAAGAAAAGTCCGAAATGCTCCTGGGCTTGAAACCGGAAGGTTTGGCCGTTCTGAACGGAGACGACGAGAACGTACTCTGGATGAAGAGTCGGACGAAAGCCCGTATCGTAACCTACGGTTTTAGTGCCCATTGTGATATCCAAGCCAGGGATGTCAAGATAAATTGGCCGCAGGGCACCTCATTCAACCTTGTTATAGAGGAGCTCAGCCGGGAGGTGCGCACAAAGCTCATTGGCAGAACCTTTGTTTATTCGGCTCTGGCAGCTGTGGCAGTTGCCCGGGAGGCTGGATGTTCTCTAGCAGATTCACTTTCTGCTCTGGCAAAGCTGCTGCCGGCACCCGAGAGGCTACAGCCTGTGAAACTTTCCAATGGAGCCTATGTATTGCGGGATGAGTTTAAGTCTACCCCCGAATCCGTGGATGTCGCTCTTGATGTCCTGGCGGAGGTTCCCGCCCGGAGAAAGATTGTCGTAATGGGTGCCCTCACGGAGCCGGTAGGTAAGCAGGCGGCCGGTCTACCGGCAGTTCGGGGCCCGCATTGCGGCTGTAGCGGATTTGGCAGTTTTCATCGGTAAAAGTGCAGAAACACAGGCTTACGGCAGCGGCGCGGTACAGGCAGGCATGGCGCGAGACCGTACTCGTAAAGCCGGACAGCGTGGCGGGAGGGCCTGGAATCCCTGCCTTCAGATCTTGGCGAAGGTGATGTGATTCTGCTCAAGGGACGGTTGGGGCAGCGACTGGGCCGGCTCTTTCTGGCGCTGGACGGCCGTGAGGTCAGGTGTGAACTTGTCGAGTGCACCTTCTACGAGACGATAAGATGCGACCATTGCAAAATGTTGGGAAGGAGTTGGGGGGATAGGCGGTATCTGGAGGCCTCGAAAGACAACCGTATTCCTTCGATGGATGATTCAACGAGGCATGATACCCGTGAGTCCGATATTAAGGGAAACTCCGGTTCGTTATCAGGTGTGCTGACCACAGATTCTAACTGTACTATCCAAGCCGTGGTTGGCCTGGGAAATCCGGGCAAGGTGTATGAAAAGACCCCGCACAACGTTGGACAGCGTGTCGTGGATGCGCTTGCCCAGTCTTTGGGAGGAGAGTGGACTTCCGAGGACGGGGCGATGGTCAGCCGCGTCGAGTGGCATGGTCAAACCCTCTATCTCGTCAAACCCGTCACGAATATCAATTACACTGGTGCGGTTCTGTCTCGCCTGAGTCAGCGGATCGGGCTCAGGGCGAGCGGGCTTATTCTTGTGCATGACGATCTTGACCTGCCGCTTGGTACCGTTCGCCAGCGGATGAAAGGCAGTGCCGGTGGTCACAGGGGGGTTGGCTCCATAATAGAGGGTTTTCAGACGGAGGGGCTTCGTAGGGTCAAGATTGGAGTAGCCCGACCACAACGGAATATACCGGCTGCCGAATATGTCCTAACGCCTTTTCCTCCGGCGGCGCAGCCGGTTATCGAGCGCGCTTGCGCCGTCGCCGCAGAGCGCGTCCTGGCGTTGGTCGCCTCTGGAGTCGAATCGCTCACTGGTATAGCCCCGACTTCATAGCACAGAAGAGGATCCTACGAGTAAACAATTCAAGTTTATGCTTGATGAAAGCAATATCCCCAAAGCCTGGTACAACATCAACGCAGATATGCCGGTCCACCTGGCGCCGGTGTTGCATCCAGCAACCAAAAAACCTGTCAATCCCAATTCTCCCAGTCCATTGCCAATGGCCCTTACAAATCAGGAGGTCAGTACCGAACGGTGGATAGAAATTCCAGAGCCGATTCGCGACATATACAAACTATGGCGGCCAACGCCGATGTTCCGGGCACATCGGCTGGAAAGAATGCTCGACACCCCGGCTCATATTTATTACAAATACGAAGGCGTAAGCCCAGTCGGGTCGCATAAAGCCAATACGGCGGTGGCACAGGCATTTTACAATAAGGAGGCAGGCGCCAAAGCCCTAACCACTGAAACGGGTGCCGGCCAATGGGGATCGGCTCTTTCAATGGCATGTCATTTCTTCAATCTGGCATGTCAAGTATACATGGTCAAGATTTCTTACCATCAAAAACCCTACCGACGCATTCTCATGCAAAGCTATGGTGCGGAGGTATATGCCAGCCCAACGGATCGAACGTCGTACGGTCGCTCTGTACTGAAAAGTGATCCGGATTGTCCAGGTTCATTGGGGATTGCGGTTTCAGAAGCCATTGAAGCCGCCCTTTTGTCGGGAGGAACCGCGAAACTCGCCGTCGGATCGGGACATAACTTCGTTATGCTACACCAGTCAGTTATTGGCCTGGAGGCGTTAAAGCAAATGGAGATGGCCGATGAATATCCGGATATTATTATCGCCTGCGCGGGGTCCGGTTCTAATCTTGGTGGTTTTAGTTTCCCGTTTCTGCATCAGGCTTTCACACAGGGCAGGCGAACTAGAGTTATTGCCGTTGAACCCGCTGCTTGCCCCACAATGACCAAAGGACGGTATACGTTCGACTATAGCGACACAGCGGGCATGGCGCCTATTATGAAGATGTACACCTTGGGCCATAGTTTCGTACCCCCTGGTATTCACGCCGGTGGACTGCGCTACCACGGCATGGCTCCTTCCGTGAGTGCCCTGGTTGCCAATGGGTATATCGAAGCGCGCGCTGTGCTTCAAGTGCCTGTCTTCAACGCGGCTGTACAATTTGCCCGCGCCGAGGGGATTCTTCCCGCGCCAGAATCAGGCCACGCTATACGTGTAGCCATTGACGAAGCATTAAAGTGTAAAGAGACAGGCGAAGCAAAAGTAATTGCTTTTTGCCTATCCGGTCACGGTCACTTTGATATGACCGCCTACCAGGCATACCATGAGGGCGCGCTCCAGGACTACGCGTACCCGGAAGAAGCAATTAACAAAGCATTGACTGAGTTGCCAAAAATTCCCGAATTCTACGGGGGCGAGCGGTGAACCGTTTCCTGATTAAAGACTCTAAATGTGCGCTTCCTGGTCTCGGACGCTGCCGTAGCGCTCAGGCTGGGCCATTTGCAGATACGGTTTGGAGGTATATGCGATGGCAACGAGACGGAGATGAATGACGATGTCGTAAAGACCGACGCTGGGCGACGCCAGCTGCAGACGGAGTGGAACGACACGGCGGCTGACTATCCTCGTGAGATGTGCGTACAGGAGTTATTTGAGGCACAGGTCGGGCGCGCGCCCGAGCGCACGGCGGTTTGAGGTCGGACGCGCTCGCTCACGTATGCCGAGCTGGAGGCGTGCGCCAACCGCATGGCGCAGGCGCTGCGTGCGCGCGGCGTGGGCCGCGGCCAACGGGTGGGCCTGTGCGTCGAGCGCGGCGCCGACATGCTCGCCGCCGTGCTCGGCATTCTCAAGGCCGGTGCCGCCTACGTGCCGCTCGATCCTGCGTTCCCGGCGGAGCGCCTGCGCTTCATGGCGCGAGGACGCACAGCTCGCGCTGCTGGTGTCCACGACCGACTCTGGCGGGTTGCTTCGGTCTGCCGCGCGAGCGCCAACTGCTGCTCGACATCGACGCGGCAGCTCGCTCGCCGCGCAGTCGGATCAGCGGCTGACGCCGGATGCCGCCCTGGACGCAGGTCCCGAGGATCCGGCCTACGTGATCTACACCTCCGGCTCCACCGGCAAGCCCAAGGGCGTGGTGGTGCCGCACCGCGCGGTGGTCAACTTCCTCACCAGCATGGCGCGCGAGCCCGGCCTGACTGCCGATGACGTGCTGGTGGCCGTCACCACGCTGTCCTTCGACATCGCCGTGCTCGAGCTCCAGCTGCCGCTCACGGTGGGCGCCACGGTGGTGATCGCCAGCCGCGATGAAGCGATCGATGGCCATGCTCTAAGGACCCTGCTTGGAGCAGCACCGTGCCACCGTCATGCAGGCCACCCCGGTCACCTGGCGCCTGCTGCTGGAGGCGGGCTGGCAGGGGAGCAAGGACTTCAAGGCCCTGGTCGGCGGCGAAGCCCTGCCCAAGGATCTGGCCGAGCAGCTGATCGCGCGCGGTGTCGAGCTGTGGAACATGTACGGCCCCACCGAGACCACGGTGTGGTCCACCTGCGCGCGGATTACCGACACCTCCAACGGGATCAGCATCGGCAAGCCGATTGCCAACACCACGGTCTATATCCTCGATGCGCACAACAACCTCTGCCCGATCGGCGTGCCCGGCGAGCTGTGCATCGGCGGGCGATGGGGTTACTCTCGGCTACTGGAACCGGCCCGAGCTGACCGCCGAGCGGTTCATCCCGGACCCTTCAGCACTCAGCCCGGGAGCCACGCTCTACCGCACCGGCGACCGCGCCCGCTGGCGCAATGACGGCACGCTCGAGCACCTCGGGCGCCTCGACGACCAGGTCAAGATGCGCGGCTTCCGCATCGAGCTGGGCGAGATCGAAGCGCTCCTCTCTCAGCATCCTCAAGTCAAAGAGTCCGTGGTGAAAGTTTGGGAGGATGCCGCCGGGGAAAAGCGACTGGTGGCCTACCTGGTCACGAAACATCCAGACACGGGCAGTATCGATCACGACCAACTCCGGGAACTGCTGCGATCCAAACTACCCGAGTACATGATCCCGGCGGTCTTGGTCAACCTCGAGAACATTCCTCGCACGCCAAACGGCAAGACCGACCGCAAAGCCCTGCCCAAACCAACTGCGGAAGCGAATGTGACTGCGGTGACCCCGGTATCGGCTGGCACGCCGCTGGAGGAAGCCATTGCCGCCATCTGGAAGGAAGTTCTTGGCGTTGCTTCCGTCGGTTGGCACACAAATTTTTTCGATCTCGGCGGCCACTCACTCCTCGTCGCACGGGTTAATACGAAACTGAGAGATTTGCTCAATCAAGACGTCCCCATTGTCGAGCTCTATCAACATCCCACGATTAGCAAGCTGGCAGCACATCTATCTGCCGACCAGCGCGGGTCGGAATCACCGGCACTCGTAAGAACAGCTCGTACTCCGGTAGCTGGCGATTCAATTGCAATCGTAGGCATGGCAGGACGGTTCCCTGGCGCAAACGATCTCAGCCAGTTCTGGAACAACCTCAGGGATGGTGTCGAATCCATCTCGTTCTTCTCGGACGAGGAGCTTCGCGCCGCAGGGGTTCCTGGCGAGTTGATTGCCAATCCTGCCTACGTCCGGGCCAAATCGATCGTGGACGAGGTCGATTATTTCGACGCCCGTTTTTTTGGTTACAGTCCAGGAGAAGCGACGCTCATTGACCCTCAGCAACGGATCTTCCTCGAATCCGCCTGGGCAGCGCTGGAGGATGCCGGTTACACCCCGGACCAATACGTCGGAAAGATCGGCGTCTATGCCGGGGCGAGTCCGAACCTCTACATGTTCCAGGTCCTTGCCGGGCAAAGCGACAAACTATCGGGTTATGGGTTTCCGCTGACGATCCATGAGGAAAAGGATTATCTCGCGACGCGGGTGTCCTATGAGCTCAACCTGAGAGGCCCCAGCGTCTCCGTCCAGACCGCTTGCTCAACCTCTTTGGTTGCGGTGCATATGGCTTGCCGGGGCCTCCTCGGTGGCGAATGCGACATGGCCCTTGCCGGTGCAGTGAGTGCGCAGGTGCCGCAGAACAGCGGCTATCTGTATCAGGAAGGCGGTATCGGATCGCGGGACGGTCATTGCCGCGTGTTCGACGCTGAGGCGTCCGGCACGGTATTCGGCAATGGGGTCGGCATCGTGGTCTTGAAGCGGCTGTCCGACGCCGTGCGCGATAGGGACCATATCCGTGCCGTAATCAAGGGCACCGCCATCAACAACGACGGGTCAGAGAAAGTTGGATTCACCGCTCCTAGCGTCGAAGGGCAAGCCGAGGTCATCGCCATGGCTCATCGGGCGGCTGGGCAAGTCGATGCCGGCCAGATTACGTACGTCGAAGCTCACGGCACGGGAACCGTGGTGGGAGATCCCATAGAAATCACGGCTCTCACAAAGGCATTTCGCCCCACGACGAATCGAACCGCCTTCTGTGCGGTAGGATCCGTGAAATCGAACATAGGTCACCTGGACGCTGCCGCTGGAATCGCCGGGTTGATCAAGACTGTTCTGACGCTCGAGCACCGTCAAATTCCACCGGCCATTAACTTCCGCGCTCCAAACCCTAGCATCGATTTCGTGCGTAGCCCCTTCTACGTCAATACAAAGCTGGCGGAGTGGAAAAGCGAAGGGCCGCGCCGCGCCGGCGTCAGTTCATTTGGCGTGGGGGGCACGAATTCCCATGTCATTCTTGAAGAGGCGCCGGAAGCCCAGGCATCAGAGCCTTCGCAGTTGCCAAAGCTCTTGGTCTTCTCCGCCCGGACACCATCTGCTTTGGACAGCATCGTGTCCAACTTCCGCGAGCATCTGCGCGCGAGTCCCGCGCTCGACCTCGCTGACGCTGCTTTCACTCTACAGACCGGACGCAGCGCACTCGAATTGCGTCAAGCGTTCGTATGCGAGGATCGCGACGAGGCGCTGCGCATGCTCGATCCCGCGGCGCGCCCGGCTCCGTCTTGCAGCGAGCCGGTTCCTTCGAAGATGGTATTCATGTTTACCGGTCAGGGGTCCCAATACGCCGGAATGGGAGCGGACCTCTACCGCAAGGAACCCCTATTCAAGAATGTTGTGGACGAGTGCTTGGAGGAAATCCGGCCTCACGTCGAACGGGATTTGCGTGGAATTCTCTGGGTCGGGTCGGGCCAGGCCGATTCTTCCACGATCAATCAGACTGCCTTCGCCCAACCATTGCTATTCATCATCGAATATGCGTTGGCGCGCCTCTGGATGAGTTGGGGCGTCGAACCATATGTGATGATCGGCCACAGCATCGGCGAATACGCCGCGGCGTGTCTTGCCGGCGTCATGTCCCTGCAGGATGCGCTGAAGCTGGTTGCAAAGCGCGGACGCCTGATCCAGGGCCTGCCGCAGGGGTCGATGCTGGCTGTGCCGGCATCCCATGAATTGGTCGAGACTTGGCTCAGCCGTCCCGAATGGAGCGGGAAGATATGTATTGCTGCCGTGAACGCGCCGGAGTTTTCGGTTGTGTCCGGTCCGACGGATGAAATCAAGAAGTTCGAGGGCGCCCTGGTTGAACAAGGCCAATCGCCCCGGCTGTTGCACACCTCGCACGCATTTCACTCGTCGATGATGGATGCCATATTGGAGGAGTTCAGGGCCACCGTGGCTGAAGTAAAGCTGCGGCCTCCCCGCATCCCCTATGTTTCTAACCTGACGGGCACATGGCTGACGGACGCACAAGCCATGGATCCCATCTATTACGCGAACCATATCAGGCACGCGGTCCGCTTTTCCGACGGCATCCAGGAGATAACGCGCGAGATCAAACCGGATTTCCTTGAGGTCGGTCCCGGGCAGACCCTCAAGTCCTTGGTCAAACAACACAGCTTCGAAGGCCGCGATCCGGCAGTGTTGCACTCCCTTCCCGGAGCGGCTGATAAGCAGAGTGACAGCCGGGTAATACTCGGTACGCTCGGATTCTTGTGGTGCAATGGGAAGAGCATCGACTGGACGCGTTTCCAACGGGGAGCATCGACCGCGGCGCATCCCACTCCCAACCTACCCCTTCGAGCGGCAGCGCTACACGGTGGACGCCGGCACATTGGAGAAAACCCCGCAAAGAAGGCCGCAGGGGAAGAGGCCGATTGACGAATGGTTTTACGCCCCGGGCTGGAGATCCTCCTTGCCTGTGGCCGCTGATTCGCTCAATGCGTCCGACCGCGCCAAAGTATGCATGGTCTTTCGAAGAGACCATCCATTCCACGAAAAGCTGACCAATCGCATCAGGAGAATGGGCCACCACGTGCTTGAAGTGTTCCCGGCCCAGGGCTTCCACCCGTTGGTCCTGGTAGCTTCGGAATCGATCCATCAGAACCCGCGGACTATTTGCGTTTGCTCGATGACCTGAAACGGGAAGGCAAAGGTCCGGATCTCGTCGTTCATCTCTGGGGATTGGGGCAGGATGCTCCTGGCAACGCACGTCAAGACGCCGAAGATCTGGCTCTGGAGCTGGAATTCTTTTCCCTTGTCTTTCTCGCCCAAGCATTCGGCGCAGTGGATAATGGCACTCCCGTGGACATCAAGGTCCTTGTGGACGGAACCGTGGAAGTCGTTGACGAAGGCGTAGCACGTCCCGAGAATGCATTAGCGATGGGACCGTGCATTGTCATTCCACAAGAATTCGACAACATCACCTGTGCGTGCGTCGACCTTGATTTGTCCCTCTCCGGCCCGGGGAGCGAGAGCCGTTTGCTTGACCAGCTAGCCGATGAAATGTCGCTGAAAAGTACCGACCCATTGGTCGCCTACCGGGGGAAATACCGCTGGACCAAGACTTATGATGCGGTCAGGCTGCCCGCATCGCCCGAACCGCCGCCAATGCTGAAGCAAGGAGGGGTCTATCTCATCACCGGTGGTCTGGGAGGAGTGGGCCTCGAGCTGGCCGATTATCTCGGGAAAACGGTTCAGGCGAAGCTGATCCTCCTTGCCCGGACGCCTCTTCCAGCAAAGAACGCGTGGACGACCTGGCTTTCAGGACATGCTACAGATGACTCGACGTCGCAGAAGATCGCCAGGCTCCGACAGATCGAATTGTACGGCGCAGAGGTATTCGTGTGCAGCGCCGACATCGCGGACAGCGAGCAGATGCAGGCAGCGGTGATCAGCGCAACTGAAAGGTTTGGGCAAATCGATGGTGTGATCCATGCGGCCGGCGTATCCGGCGACGGGGCTATTCAACTCAAGTCCCGCGAAGAGGCAATGGCCGTGCTGCGGGCAAAAGTACACGGCACCCGCGTATTAGCCGAGGTTCTTTCGGAGCAACATCCGGACTTCCTGGTCCTTTGCTCATCGGTAAACGCTGTGGTCGGCGGCTTTGGCCAAGTGGATTATTGCGCCGCGAACGCTTTTCTCGATGCGTTTGCACACGCCTACAAGGCGAGCACCGGAACGATGACTATCTCCGTTAACTGGGATATGTGGAGCGATGTCGGAATGGCATTCAATACGAACGTGCCGGAGCGTTTGCGGCAGCAGCGATCCATTGATCTAAAATTGGGCATTACGGCAGGTGAGGGGCAGGACGCTTTCGCACGCCTGCTGAGGTGCGGTATGCCGCAGGTTCTCGTGTCCACCCGCGAGTTTGCGGAAATGCAGTCGAGCCGGCAGGTCATTGCGCCGGTTATTGAAGAAGCCGCCCCGACGGCGGCTGAAGTTCGTGCCACAGGCCATCCGCGGCCCGACCTCAATACGCCTTACGTTGCGCCCCAAGACGAAACGGAACGGACGCTGACCAGCATTTGGCAGCAAGCTCTGGGCATCGACAGGATCGGCGTGCGTGACAATTTCTTCGAATTGGGCGGCGATTCTCTACTGGCTGTTCAGGTGGTTGGCAAGATTCGGCAGGCCATGAATGTTTCATTGCCGGTGGCAAGGTTCTATGCAGACCCTAGGGTCGCTTCCCTGAAGAAACATCTGAGGAGCAACGGAACAGCCGCGTCGGAGAAAGGTACGTCAGAGGTTCGTCGCGATGCGCGTCAGCGACTCGGCCTGCGCGCCCAACGCCGCCGGACTTTGGAGGCTGGCGGCGACAGTTGAAAGGAATTCACTTTATGGTTTCGGAGCGGGACATTTCTTCGAGCGACATTGCCGTCATCGGCATGAGCGGGCGATTTCCGGGTGCTGCTGGACTGGAGCAGTTCTGGAGCAATCTCTGTCAAGGGCGAGAGGGTATTCGAGTCATCGCGGATGACGAGCTATTGCGTCACGGGGTTGACCCGCAGGTCTTAGCCGCCAGCGACTATGTGAAGGCGGTTGCCGACGTGCATGCAGTCGAGTTCTTCGACAACGGATTTTTCGGCTTCACGCCGCGCGACGCCGAGATCATGGATCCACAGTTGCGGTTGCTGTTGGAATGCGCATGGT
This sequence comes from uncultured Acidimicrobiia bacterium, assembly GCA_963810905.1. Lineage (GTDB taxonomy): Bacteria > Acidobacteriota > Terriglobia > Versatilivoradales > Versatilivoraceae > CAWBAT01. The sequence continues at coordinate 44,603 of CAWEPG010000009.1, forward strand.
CAACCATTGAACACGCAGGCTATAACCTTGAAGACTACCATGGCGCGATCGGCGTATTTGCCGGAGCGGCGCCCAATTCGTATTTCATAGAGAACCTTCTACCCAATCAGGAACTGATGCGAACCTTGGCTGGTCCACTGTCGTCGCTCGCGGTCTTTACGGCGAGCGACGCGTTGAGCACCATGGTTTCGTTCAAGCTGAACCTGAGGGGACCGAGCCTCACGGTTCAAACCGCCTGTTCCACTTCTCTGGTAGCAGTTCATCTTGCCTGTCAAAGCCTGCTGAGCCGCGAAAGTGACATGGCGCTGGCCGGAGGGGTCAATCTCAACATACCGCAGGAGCGTGGATACGTTTATCAAAAAGGAATGATTCTCTCTCCTGACGGCCATTGCCGGCCGTTCGACGCGGACGCCGCCGGAACAGTGTTTGGTGGCGGGGTCGGCCTGGTTCTCCTCAAGCGCCTCGCCGACGCACTGGCCGACGGGGATTGTGTCCATGCGGTGATCAAGAGTTCGGCAATCAACAACGATGGCTCCACCAAGGCCGGCTTTACGGCCCCGAGCGTCGTCGGACAGTCGGCGGCCATCGCGGACGCGCTGGCGCTGGCCGATGTGCCAGCTGATTCCATCACCTACGTGGAGGCCCATGGCACGGGCACGCCGCTGGGTGACCCGATCGAAGTCGAGGCGCTGACAAGGGCATTCCGGCAGAGCACGCAACGGAATTCGTATTGCGGCATCGGATCGGTAAAAAGCAACATCGGGCATCTGGACCGAGTCGCGGGGGTCGCGTCCCTCATCAAGACGATTCTTTCGCTCGAGCGTGGGCAGATTCCAGCCACTCTGCACTTTAAACGGCCGAATCCCAATATCGATTTTGATGCTACCCCATTTTATGTGGTGGACAGACTGACGGAGTGGAAGTCGGATAACGGGCCGAGACGGGCAATCGTCAACTCGGTCGGATTCGGTGGCACGAACGCCTGTGTGGTCCTTGAGGTGCCACCTCCGGTACGGGCTTCGGGCGCTTCTCGGCCTTATCAACTCCTGTCGCTCTCTGCGCGAACCGAATCCGCGCTCGAAGAAGCAACTCAAAACCTGGCGCAACATTTCGCAGAAAATCCCTCAACTTGCCTCGGCGATGCGGCTTATACGCTGCACATTGGCCGTAACCCGCTCGATTTCAGGCGCGTCGCAGTTTGCAGGGACGTTGCAGACGCGGCGAAGAAGCTCGTGTCACCGGACGAGAAAGGGGTGTTCACCGGCCGACGGGCGGGTGCCGCGCCGTCGGTCGTGTTCATGTTCCCCGGACAGGGAGCGCAATACGCGGGCATGGGCGCCGAGCTATATCGAACCGAACCCTTTTTCCGGGCCGAAGTGGATCGGTGCACCAAAGTGCTTCAGCCGATCCTCAAGAGCGATCTTCGTGCGCTGCTGTTTCCCGCTCCAGGCTTGGAAGAAGACGCCGGACAGCGACTCCTGCAAACCCGGCTTACGCAGCCCGCGCTGTTTGTAATTGAGTATGCGCTGGCCAAGCTCTGGATGTCGTGGGGCATCCAACCGACGGCGATGATCGGCCACAGTGTGGGCGAGTATGTGGCGGCGTGCCTGGCAGAGGTCTTCACGCTCGAGGATGCTCTTTCTCTGGTGGCCGAACGCGCATCGCTGGTGCAGGCGCAGCCAAGCGGGGCGATGCTGTCGGTCCGCTTGCCGGAAAAGGATGTCTTGCCGTTACTCGACTCGCAGCTAGCGATCGCCGCCATCAACTCGCCAAATTTGTGTGTGGTCTCTGGCCCATACCAAGCCATTGACCGACTCGAGAAGCAGCTTGAGTCGCGGGGGGTTATGGCCCGGCGTCTTCACACTTCACACGCATTTCACTCACCGATGATGGAACCCGTCTTGGCGCCTTTCACCGAACGACTGCGCTGCATGAAGTTCGGCGAGCCGTGCATTCCGTACGTGTCCAATGTGACCGGGACCTGGATTACGGTCAAGCAGGCCACGTCTCCTGAGTACTGGGCCGGTCACGTGCGGCAGACCGTGCGGTTTGCCGAAGGGGTTGCGGCACTCTGCGCCGACGCGTCGCGGTTGTTCCTGGAAGTCGGCCCCGGTCAGACCCTGGGTCAGATGGTTCGCCAACATCCAGGGAAGCAAGCTGATACCGTCGTGCTCGCATCTCTCAGTGCCTCGCGTGATGCCTCCGGAGATATGCAGGCGATTCTCGAAGCACTGGGCAAAGCATGGGTTTTCGGCGTTGCAGTGGACTGGCGTGCATTCTACTTGAACGAAGAGCGTTGCCGTGTGCCGCTTCCGACGTATCCCTTCGAAAAAAGGAAATTCTGGCTGGAGCCGCCTCGAGTTGCTCCCGCGATGGTCGCGTCCGCGGAGACGCCTAAGACAGTGGACGGGTCGATCAAGGGGGCGATGGAGAAAGCGACCACCGGTCGGCCGGATGCGAGCCGGCATGAAGATCGTGAATCGGAGCCGGCCTTGCCATTGCGCGTTGAACGCATCGCACAGAAGCTTCAGGGAATCCTCCAGGAACTGTCGGGCGTTCGTCCTTCTGATGTGGACGAATCAGCTACATTCCTGGAAATGGGTTTCGACTCGCTCTTTCTAGCGCAATTCAGCCGAAGGCTCGAGACCGAGTTCGGCGTCTCGGTAGACTTCAGCCAGTTGGCCGACCAACTAGCGACCTTGAGCGCGCTCTCCCGTCACCTGGATCTCAAACTGCCAGCAGGCGCGACGGTCGAGCTTAAACCGAACAGTTGGGTTAGCGCAGTAGGAGGTCAAGTGGGAGCAGGGTCACGATCCGCGCGCATCGGGGAACGGCTTCGGCAGATCCTCCAAGGGCTCTCCGGCATCAGCCAATCCGACTTATCGAGTTCGGCGACTTTCCTCGAAATGGGTTTCGACTCGCTCTTCTTGGCGGGGCTCAGCCGGAAACTCGAGGCGGAATTCGGTATCCCTGTGAATTTCGGCCAGCTGGCCGACTTCAGTCTGGAGGGTCTCTCCCTTCACCTTGATCAGGCACTGCCGCCGGGCGCTGGCCCGAGCCTGCCAGCAAAGGGAGGAAGCAGCTCCACCGCTGCTGTCAGCAGTCCAGTAATAGAACAATTGCAGGAACAGATCAGGGTGTTGACGCAGCAGGTGAAAATGCTGAGCAATGGCCGGTCGGGGGGACAACCGCAGGATCTCAAGATTGCCGGTTCGCCGGCATCGACCCCGACCGAAGAAGCGCAAATAGTAACGCTGCCGATCACGGCCGGCCAGCGAGAAATCTGGCTCGCTTCAAACTTGGCAGACGATGCTTCGCGTGCTTACAACGAAGTGGTTGTGATTCGCCTCCGAGGGGCTCTGCATGTCGGCACGCTTCACGTATCCCTTCAGGATTTGGTGGACCGGCATGATTCGTTACGCGTAACAATTTCGGCAGATGGGGAGCAACAGTTGATCCATCCGAAACGTCTGCAGGAATTGCCTCTTGTTGACCTTTCTGAACTGGCGGCACCCGAACGGGAGTCGCGTGTTCGAGAGATCATCGATCAGCACAACCAAACACTGTTCGACCTCGTCAACGGGCCGCTCATGAAAGCGCGTCTCGTTCGGCTGAATGCAGATGACCATGTGCTGCTCCTCGCTTTCCACCACGTCGTCATCGATGGTTGGTCAACGCACGTCGTTGTATCGGACTTGAGTTGGTTGTATTCGGCCAAGATCAGAGGCGGCGCGGGTGACCCAACGCCTTCGATGCAGTATCGAGATTACGTCAAGTGGTACTACGAACCTGAAACCGCACGAAAACGAGAGAGGGATGGGCAATATTGGTCAAAGTCCTTCGCGGATCTGCCGGCCTCCGTCGAACTGCCATCCGAAGGACCCCGGCCTTCGCAGCGCTCTTATCGCGCCGGAAACGCCAATATTGTCATCGATGGAGAATTGTATCTTCATCTCAAGAAAGTCAGCGCGAAGTCAAGTTGCACTCTGTTTCATTTCCTCCTGGCCACGTTCAATGTCTGGGTGCGTCGCATCACAGAGCAGCACGACGTCGTGGTTGGAGTGCCGATCGCCGGTCAGTTGGCCGCGAATCTCCAGCACATTGCCGGATGCGAAAGGCTTGTTGGTCACTGTGCCAACATAGTTCCAATCCGGTCGGAGGTAAGTGATACCGCAAAATTTATCGATTTTCTCGCAGATATCAAACGGAAGGTATTGGAGGCCAGGGCGCACGAGGGTTTCACCTACGGCGAATTGGTTCAGAAGCTCAATCCGCCGCGTGATTCCAGTCGCGGGCCGTTCGTTTCCGTCACCATAAACCTGAATGACGAACCCAAAGTCCACTGGGATGAATTGAAGGTGGCAGTAGAAGTTCCACCCCTGGCCTGCATCTTTTTTGATCTGGAAATCAATATATGGGAGAGTTCGAACGGTCTGCGCATTGCTTGTTATTACGCGGATGACCTCTTCGATTCGGAAACCGTGAAGAGCTGGCTCTTGCAGTGGAAGACATTAATGGTAAGCGCCGCGGAAACGCCCCTCAGCCAGCTTGACGAACTGGAACTGCTGGGAAAAGCAGAACGCGATCGGATTATAGTTGAGTGGAACGACACAGCCACTGCCTTTCCTCGGGACAAGTGTATCCACCAATTCTTCGAGGAACAGGTCGAGCGCACGCCGAACCAGGCCGCCGTCGTGTTCAATGATCAGCGATTGACCTATCGCGAATTGAATCAGAGGGCGAATCAACTGGCGCATTATCTCCGCAGCCGCGGTGTCGGTCCCGAAGTCCTCGTCGGAATCTGCATGGAGCGCTCCATCGAGATGGTGGTGGGCGTGTTGGGCATTCTCAAGGCGGGAGCGGGGTATATGCCGTTAGACCCAGGGTCCCCCCTGTCGCGGTTGGTATTCATCTTGGAGGACGCCCAGGTGTCGCTGCTCTTGACGCAAGCCCGGCTGGTCAAGCAACTGCCGGCGCATGGCGTCCAACTTGTGCGGATGGATGCGGATGGGGGCGCCATAGCTGCCGAGAGCCAGGCGAATCCGCTCGCGCGGAGCTCGCCGCAGAACTTGGCTTATGTGCTGTACACGTCGGGCTCGACGGGGCAACCGAAGGGGGTGGCGATCGAGCATCGTAATGCCGTAGCTTTCATCCATTGGGCCCAGGAAGCCTATAGTCCAGCGGATCTGGCTGGGGTGCTTTTTTCAACATCCCTGTGCTTCGATTTATCGGTGTTTGAAATATTCGTGACATTGAGTACAGGCGGGTGTGTGATTGGGGCGGAGAATGCACTGGAGCTGAAGCGGCTACCGGCGGCGGAAAAGGTGACGCTGATCAATACCGTGCCGTCAGTGATCGCTGAGTTGGTGCGGCAGGGAGGCTGGCCGGCGCGAATGCGGACCGTGAACCTCGCCGGTGAACCGCTGTCGAATAAACTGGCGCAGTTGGTTTACGCCCAGAGTACCGTTCAGCATGTCTACAACCTGTACGGACCGACGGAAGACACGACGTACTCGACCTGGGTGCGGGTAGAGAAAGGGGCGAGCCAAGAGCCCATGATCGGCCGCCCGATCTCGAATGGCCAGGCGTATGTTTTGGATCGGCAGCTACAGCCGGTGCCGGTGGGAATAGCGGGGGAACTGTACCTTGGGGGAGCGGGATTAGCGCGTGGCTATTGGAAGCGACCAGACTTGACCGCTGAGCGGTTCGTCATCAATCCCTTCAGTACCGATCCGGCTGCCCGGCTATACAAGACGGGGGACTGGGCGCGTTATCGGGCGGATGGAAACATCGAATTTTTGGGTCGTATCGATCAGCAAGTCAAGATTCGAGGATTCCGGATCGAGCTGGGGGAGATCGAGAGCGTATTGCGCAGCCACTCGGGAGTACGCGAAGCGGTGGTCGGTGTAGTGGCGCGGGACCAGGAAGAAAAGCAACTGGTGGCGTACGTGGTTGCGGCGGGGGAGGCGGCGTGGACGAGTGCCGAATTGCGCGACTACTTGAAACAGAAACTGCCTGACTATATGGTGCCCACGACGTACGTAATGCTTGAAAGGTTGCCGTTGACGCCGAATGGCAAGATTGATCGCAAGGCGCTGCCCGCGCCTGAACGCTCGGACTCCGATGAGGCGACATACGTCGCCCCGCGCACACCCATCGAAAAGATCCTGGCCGGCATCTGGACCGAGGTGCTGCGACTCGATCAGGTGGGCATCAAGGACAACTTCTTCGAGTTGGGTGGGCACTCGTTGCTGGCCATGCAGCTTATTTCGCGGATTCGTGGGGTACTCGGCGTAGATGTTCCGTTGCGTAACCTGTTCGAGACGCCGACCGTGGCTGGATTCGCTGAGTACATTGAAGCAATCTGACCAGACCGATATTTTGTACCAATCCTTGTGAGACACATTACATCACTGATGGGTCCTGGAATTCTGTACCAGGGTTAGAGTGAGTCTTGCGGGTTTTTGAGGCCCTTGAGATCGCGGCTAGCGGCGATCTCGAAGGGCAAACTGGTGCGGTGTCCGCTCCCCCAGAGCCCTGTGAGGGCGACTCTCATTGTACTCCCTCCGCCAAGCCTCGATGATCTCCTTAGCCTCTTCCAGGGTTGTGAACCAATGCGTGTTCAGGCACTCGTCCCGGAACGTCCCGTTGAACGACTCGATATGCCCAATGTCGGTTGGCTTTCCCGGCCGAGAAATACAATGTTTACTCCATTTTGATACGCCCACATGTCTACAATCTGACTTGCAAACTTGCTGCCGTCGCAGAACAGCCGCTTCGGCACTCCTCGCTCTTACTGAATCCTCTGCAGAACCCGCACCACTTCTTCCCCTCGCATACTCTGCGCCGAGTTCGATCGCCAAACTTTCTCGGCGTATAAACGTCCACTACGGTCAGCGCTCGGAAGAAACGCGTCGACCGTCGGCCAGTTGGTCCACGACAAAATCCAGACTCTAGACTTGGTTGGCTGTCGACGGCTTGATTCGATCTCTGCGTTCTACTGCCACTCGCCTTTTCCTCGGCACCGTCGCCCGTAGCGTCAGCCCCTCTTCCCGATAGATTCGTCGCACCAATGACTTGCCTACCGACCAGCCTTCCTGCTGTAGCAGGACCAGGATCTTTCGACACCCAGCGCACCCGGGCTGCCGCCATCTCCCGCATTGTCATCCGCAGTTCGGTATGAGGGTCTTTTTGGCTTTGATAGCGAAACGTCCCTCGGTTCAACTGCATCACCACGCAGGCTCGCCGCTCGCTGATGTAGTAGCCCCCACGCAGGTACTCTACAACCTGGCGGCATCGCGGAGGCTTCAGAATTTTTTTGCCCAGCACGTCCTGCAACATCGTCTTATCCAATAGCAACTCCGCCATGTAGCTTCAGCCGTGTATTCTCCTTCTCCAGATCCTTCACCCGCTTGGCCTGCTCCACCTTTAACCCTCCAAATTCCTTCCGCCACCGATAGTAGGTCTGCGTATGGATCCCTACCTCCTTACAAGCCTGCGGGGCCGTCTTCCCATTTCCCAAAAGCACTTCCACCTGTTGTAACATCGTGACCACTTGCTCGGGTTTGTACTACTGTATTGGCATAACCTCTTCCCTCCTTCATGAGATGATCTTTCACTTCGGTAGGTACAAAAACACCCGGCTTGGTCACCCATCTATAGCTCCAATTCTTGGTCCGCTTTCTAAAAGCCCACCTAGGCAAAGCGCCTCAATACAATCACCACCGATAAGACAAATCCGGTATAGGTCTCCACCACCGGGATTGGGATTGGGCGACCTCTTCTCGAATGGCATCGCCGCTCTCCCCGTTAGTCTCAATTCCCCTTCCTTTCCGCCAAAAATCGCTCTAATTTCTCCTCGCGCTGTTCTGTCTCTCCTCAGCTTGTTGAGATCCCACTTTAATTTAAACAAGTTAGGGTAAAAGCAGCCCCCTAATTTCGGAATTCAGGGATTCATGTTTCCTCCAACACTGTTCAAACTCGCCTAGAAGAAAGCGAGAATGCAGAAAAATTCGAAGGAAAAGGGGCTGACCGGCCTGGGTGAGTGGACTGGACTAGGAACTCCTCGAAAGTGAGTTTCAGTGTCACCATCGAGGCAACACTGTTTATGGAAAGTCCGCGCTGCCATTTTTCTTCTTGAGGAAGGGTCCTACCCTGTAACTGACGATGTTCTGGCTGTTGTCGAGGAAGGGACGGGGTTCACGGGTCTGACTGCTCTTCCATAAACATTTGATCCAATACGCTACCAGAGGTGGGGAATAACAATCTGCATACGTGGCCCCGAGGGATCAAGAAGCTGAAATCCCACTTTGCTTCGAGAGAAAATAAATCTGTTATTTGTTGCTCGGGGGTTCTTTTAGGGAGACTGTATTTCTCAATCCCATTCACTCAGAGTGTGGGGAGTAGGCTACAGAGCTCACCTGATTCTCACCGGCTCCCTCAGTGCATGCTTCATCAACCGGACCGTGCTCATGGCCGGGGTGTGGGAGATTAGATTTACCCCATGAGCGCACCGATAAGCCTGTCGGGAACTCGCTTTTCTAACCTATTTCTTTAACTTTCTTCGGAATGCCAGACAGCATGCCACACCCGACGTCAAGAATACCAGAGTGCTGGGCTCCGGAACGTCTGCAGTAGGAGTGGGAGTTCCGTCAGCGAAGGCGGTCGGAATCGGGACGTCCGAACCTCCTCCTGAACCTGAATGAACGAGGACTCCAGCAACTGGAACTCCAGCGATGAGCCCTGGAATTAAGAAACCTGGAGGATGCGAAGATGAAGGGGCGATGAAGCCAAACGCTGCGGGAGGAGTATTTTCAAGCGGCAAAGAAACTGGTCCGGGGATCGGAGCCAACAAAAGGGCGTTGCTCTCTTCTACAGGCACCGGTGTGTCCAGCAAAACCTGTGGAGGTTCATCGATCCTTGTCTGCATCTTTGGCACGTCCGAGATTCGATTTCCACAACGGGCTCGAGCATAATTCACCCCGTCCGTAATCAGTTTTTCGCCTTTTGCCAGCCGCACCTTTTTTCGGGTCCAGTAAACCTTGTCGTCTATTCTGTATGAAACGTAAGCGGCCTTTTCCATCTTGAGGTCGACAACTACGCTCTTGGCAACGTTGAAGTCGAAGAAGTGGGCTGACACGACGCTGTCTTTTAACATGGCTGTCCGCAACTCCTCAACATTGCGAACTCCTCCCCGGATGACGGAGCGGGGATAGATCAATCTCACTGGAGCCGAATTCGACCGTAGCGAAGGAGCTTGCCAAGTCCCGGTCTTGCCGGGGTGGTCCATGAAGATCGATGTCTCTTGCGTGTAGGTTAACATCTCCGCGTTTCTCGTCCTGAGATGGACCGCGAAAGCGCAAAGGTGCAGTAAAACCAGAATGATGAAGAATGTGAGCCAAACATGTCTTTTCTTAGTTGTATTGCGCATTGTCTTAAGTCCCTTAAGATCTTAGTGATCCAGTTAAAAACTACGTTTGTTTTAGTGATCACTACTACATATATAGCAATCGAGGCACCAAACCTTTAACACACGGATTATCTATTGGATTGTGCCCATGGCAGGTTCTTGATCTCTCCACTTTCTCCACTGCCCTGCCACAAAAGAGAAAAGTTTTTCGGAACTCTCCGGCTGTTGGCCGAACTGAAGAGCAGATCTCTCCAGAGTCCAGCTTATTCAGTCAACTTTCGAAGATTCAATGCCGATGTTTTAACTGGTGAGGTTGGCTTTGGTTGGTAGACGGATTAGGGGGGGACAGGATCTGAAACACGAGATCATGAAGAACCGAGTCGCGGGGGTCTGCCCAATAGAAACGCAACTTGAAGCTTGCTGGTCGGGATTGCGCATTCTTCAGCTGTGCTCTCTGGCTCTGCTCTTCCTGTTTGCCTATCGTTCTGTATTGGGATCATTAGTTCAAGACTGGTGGACGAATCAAGCGCATTCCCACGGATTCCTGGTCGTGCCCATAGGTCTTTTCATCGTCTGGACAAAGCGTAATCAACTTAGGAGACTGCCGGTCAAGCCTACCATTTGGTTGGGGATCTTCTTTATGGGTGCCGCTGGAATCCTACTGATTCTGAGCGAGATTGGTGGAGTCCTGATCCTGGGAGAACTCTCCTTGATTCTTATGCTGGCCGGCATTATCTTGGAGCTACTGGGAATCTCTTTTTTCAAAAACCTTTGGGTTCCGCTGGCATACCTGTTCTTCATGCTTCCAATCCTTGAGGGAATCATTCTAACCTGGAATTGGCAATTTCAACTTCTTACAGCCAGGATGGGGGTTTTCATCCTGCGGGTGCTGGGTATTCCGGTTCAGCTCGAACAAAATCGAATTGTCCTCCCGGACATTATCCTCCGAGTCGCCGATAGTTGTAGCGGGGCTCGATACTTGATCTCGGTCCTGGCCCTGGCAATTCCGCTGGCCTATGTGTTGTTGAAGCGAATGCGGAACAGAATCACGCTGGTCGTTCTCTCAGTCGTTATTGGGGTTGTGGCTAACTGGATTCGGGTCGTCTGCATAGGGCTTTGGGCATACTACGGTGGAGCGGTTGTCCATGGACCATTTCATGTCTTTCAAGCGGTATCTGTGGCTTGGGTGGCCTTTGCGGGATTATTCTGTTGCGCGTGGGGCCTATCATCAGCAGAAAGAAAAGTCGTCGATGTCAAGGGGACCGATGGGCTGCTGCCAACGGCCGAAAATGCGCACGGTCTCTCAACAGTCTGGCGTCACTCTTGGGTCAATGTCGTACTGATTTTGGTTCTGGTGATCGCTTACTTGTCGGTCTATTACCGAGGCCCGGTGCCCCTGAAACAGAACTTGACAACCTTCCCTTCGGTCATCGGGCAATGGGTGGAGCTTCGACAGAATTCGGGAAGCCCCTTGTTACAGGCCGAGGGGGCCGATGATGAACTCCTCAAGACCTATTCAGATGGAGAGGGGCGCCTAGTCCATCTATACATAGCCTATTTTCAATATCAGCGCCAGGCAAAGGAAGCCGTGAGCTATCTGATGGCCCCGTTTCATCACAACGCCCAAATGCTGCCGCTGCCGAGCACTCAACAGGCCGTTGTTGTCAACCGGAAACATGTCAAAACCGAATCGCAGGATTACGAGGTTCTTTTCTGGTACGACTTTAATGGGCGAGTCGTGGCGAATAAAATTGCAGCCAAAGGCTCTACCATTTGGGATGCACTGACGAGAGGAAGAACCAATGGTGCTTTGGTGATGGTTTACAACGAAGTCGGGCAGAACGGAGTTCTGGAGTATCACGCCGGGGGTGCAGAGAAATTTGCGCTTGAGCTACTCCCGATCCTGCGGGAATTTCTCCCTTGACTGCCGGACCGACTAGCGAGCCAAATTCCTGGTATCCCAGTCAATTTGATTTTCCCTGATCATGGAGGTGAGGTTAGCCATGACAGTGAGGGGAGGATCCCAGCAGACAGGAGGAACTGCGGTTGACGGTGTGCCGTATACGTTTTGAGGTTCCAACGCTCAATCAGCACCAGAAGAGTTGGCGTTCATCGAAGTCTTCAGAACTCGGGGGATCTTTCATCAGCGTCAGACTTGGAGTTTATATGATCCTCCATGGTTTCTTTGACAACCTTGCAAGTTTTAGCCAAATCATTAGCTACAAGTTTGAAACAAGAGCATCGATCCGTGATTTCTAAAGCTGCATCGAGTCCTTCACCTGGGTGCGCGAGGGGGTTGAGCGCATTCGCAAAGAGTCGAACTGCAGCTTCAGCCCGGGTGATTGGTTGAACCTGAGGCGAAGGGAGATCGGGACGATAAAACAAAAAGAAGATCGCGGAGAGAGGTATCGGACCATTTCGAGTACCCCCGGGTAAAGCCTTCACAGGCACATGAAGAGTTCGGGACGTTTGGACGGTCCGTTTCGGAAGCGGATACAAACTGGGAGGAAGATTTTTGAGACCTAAAGCGTGAAGATAGGGGAAAACGGACAGAGTCTTCAGGTCAATGGGTCCCAGTTCATCGCTGAGATAACGGAAACCATGATGAGACAGTGCCCACGCAGTAGTCGACTTCCCACCACCTGACATTGCGATCAGCATCAGCCCGTGGCTCTTATACTCAAGCACCGCCGCGTGTACGAAATAAAGCTCAGGCCGAAGTTTTTGGATTTCGATGGTGACATCTTTTTCGAATTGAAAAAGAAAATCACCATCATCCGATGCCAGTATAGGTTGCTCGGCTCCTCGAATGATCAGGAATTTGTCGGGCGAACTCTTGCCGACAAAATAACTGAAAACTGGACTCTTCGCTGGTCTCTCGAGCGAAGAGTAATTGGCTAGAAGCAGCCGTTCGCACTCGGGATCGGCAACCGTAACCTTGATTTCGATCCCCAAAAAGTCAAACGTAAGAGCCCCAATGGCCGCTGGCATGCGTAAGTCTTTCTCAAGTTGATTCAATCCAGCCCCGATTGGCGGCTCCTGAGAAAATCGGACAGGCAAAAACGCATCGGTCACTAAAAAACTTAAGACCGACGTTTTTTACCCAATCCTTCTACGTCTTCTTTTTTTCCTTTTTCTCCAGGATTTCCAGGCCCTGTGCCTGGACCATCATTCACCGGAGGATTGCCGGGTGGCTGTGGATCCCAACCATTGCCGACGCCATTGTTTCCCTTTTTATCTTTTCCAGAGTACGACTCGGCAGTTTTGGCTTCGCCAGAGCCCGTCCCGGCAAATGAAGGAATGGCCTTCAGAGTCAGGATGCAAGGAATCACATAGGCCGTCTTCTTGATAAATTCTCGCTTGGACTGTTCGTTTTCGGTCATCCTTAATTGCCTCCTTGATTCGCTTAGCAATCAGTGATCGGAGTACTCCAGCAGATTCAATTTCTTCATTTCACCCAAGACTCCAATTACATCTTTTTCAGCTCTTACAGGATCAATCTCAAAAGCTTGTGCCAATTGCTCGATAATCTTCTGTGTCATCGACGAGCCGTCACAATGATTCCAGATATAGCTGGCTGTTGAGTTGAGCTGATGAACGAGCCCATTCGCTCGGTCCAAAATCACTATCTCTTCACCCACAATTCGAAAACTCAGTTCCGAACACCTTTTAAGTGGTTTTTCTGTCATCACGAATGACCTTGAGCTCGAATCGCACTCGCTGACCCCTTATCGAGAAGCTTTGCGAACAGTTACCCGTCCAATGGCATGCAAAACCGAGTCCAAACTCGAACTGAACAAAGTTTGATTGAGATTTTCTGGTAACTATATGAAATAAAAATTCTTACTACAGTTTCCAATTGAGTAGAAACGCCGCACTCGTCTCTCGGAACGGTCCAAAAAGAATTATTAACGTTCCATTTATGTGCAATTTTTTTCCCGATGACTTTCTATCATTCGAGTCTGCCCACCAGATCTGAAGGCGTTCAAGTACAATCAAATGAAGCGCCACAGCCGATCTTGTTCACCGCCCCGGGATAAAGGGGACGACTCGAAATTTACGCAAAGTCGAGACCTTTATGATCACTAACTTCAATGTTATCTGAATCCGTCGACCAGGATTGCGGCAAGTTGCCCCCTAGCTACTAGGCATAATCCTAATCCAGGTCGAATTGTCCTTTTGTGGTTGGGGAGAGAAGAATTGGGAAAGACGTGCACATTTGGAGGAGCCTGGCGATTTGCCGACGGTGGACTTGCCCCAGTCCCGGCAAATGGGTCACCAACTTGCTTAACATTTTAAGTGCCACGCCCAGAGCCCGGCTCTGCCGGACAAGAGACCAGGCCCACTACTATCCAGATGGCAACCATCGGCTCTATAGACGATTTTGACAAGCCTTTATGCTCCCAGCCGACTCTGGGCACAGGAGATGTCCATGTCTGGAAAGTTGAGATAGGAGTTGAGTCCCCTCGCATCCCTCTCTTTTGGTCCGTTCTTGCCAAAGAGGAGCAGGAGCGAGCCAGCAGATTCTATTTCTCACCGGATCGGGATCGTTTTGTTGTGTGCCGGGGATTACTCCGACGCTTCATTGCAGAATATCTGCATTTGGATCCGGCCTTAGTCACATTTCAAAGCAAACCACATGGGAAACCTTCCCTGGCAGGAGGATGTACCGAGGCGGATCTCAGATTCAATATCTCCCATTCACATGATCGAGCACTTTTTGCCTTTTCAAGGGGCCGGGAAGTTGGGGTGGATATAGAACAGATCGACGCGAAGCCTGCAGAAGAACAGATTGCGGAGAGATTTTTCTCGCCAGAGGAAGTAAGTGCACTTCGCGCGCTTCCGTCTGACCAGCAGATCGAGGCTTTCTTTCTTTGTTGGACTCGCAAGGAAGCATTCGTAAAGGCCCGCGGTGAAGGATTGAGCATTCCTTTGGATCAGTTCGCAGTCTCCTTAGAACCGGGCCGGCCAGCATCGCTACTCTGGGTGAAAGGGAATCCCCATGAGACCCAAAAGTGGTTGCTAAGGAATCTGAATCCAGGCGCCGGATACGCTGCAGCTCTGGTTGTAGAGAGTGGAGAAGCGGAAGTTCGGTGTTGGAATTTGCCGCCAAGCTTCTAGCTGAAATCTGTTCTGGCATGAATGCTTCTGCGTTCGCTTGTCAACAGGAACTAGGAGCTGATATTGAATGGATTGATTATGATTGGCAGTATTGCAGGGAACTCATGGAGGAGGAGAAGTGGGACTTTCCAGCACCTTAGAAATGCAATCGAGGCGAACTACCCCTGAGGATCTGGCTGACACAGTCCAGAGCCAAAACAGCAATCTCATCCACCAAAAGCCCGAGAGAAACCATTTGCCTAATTAGCGCCTGAAGGTCAGAAGAGGCGACCCCGGGCTTTTCAAAATGCTCTGGAAACAGCCAGCAAGGTGTCGTAGTATTTTTTGAAGATGAGAATAGCAGTTCGTTAGTGGAAAGTTGTGTCACAGCTGCTTTTACTCCGAAGAGTTTCCTTTGTTCATGGGGCATATATGGTCCGGTCTAGATCCTTTAAGTTCTGGGTAGATGTATCTTTGATAAGTTCGGATCATAGACGGTTCCGTTTAAACAATAAGGGCTGGAAGAAATTTCTCTTGGCGTGATTCCAGGGCTGGAGAAAGGCTTTCTGCACGGAAGAGCCTTTTGCATTTCAGGCAGACAGAAGAGTGTGCTGGTCATTCAGCGCTTTGGATAGTAGGAAACAATGGTCCTTAAGTGGATGGAGTGAGAGATATTTGGGCTCATCCTTAGCTCATCTCTAAGAAATTACGAAAATAATCTATGCCCGCGTGAGTTGCCATTAGGCGCGCATGCCGTCGTCCAGTCCCTCACCTTTGGCGATGAATTGGAGGTTTAGGAAATCCTACCAATAGTTTCGGAGCCTTCCAATGAATAGGCTGTGCTGGCCCAACATCCTCTTGCTGGGCGCACTTTGTTCGTTTTTTTCGATTGCGATGACTGGAAGGATATTTGCGTCCAATCCAGTCCCGAGCATAACCCAGCTTTCTCCAGCAGGGGCCTATGCTGGAGGTATTTCTTTTCAGCTCAACGTACAGGGAACCAATTTCGCTTCCGATTCGCAGGTGCGATGGAAGGGGTCCGGCCGCCCAACAACTTTCATCGACAGCACTTTGCTTATAGCAGAAATTTCGGCAAATGATCTTTCCCAGGCAGGTCCGGTCAGCGTGACCGTCTTCAACCCCGCCCCGGGCGGAGGCACATCGAATGCTCTGATATTCAATGTAACAAACGTCATTCCAACGATTAGCAGTCTCAATCCAAACTCAAACTTGGCCGGCGCCGGCAGCTTCACCTTAACAGTTAATGGGAGTAAATTTGTTACTACTTCTCAGATCCTTTGGAATGGTTCCCCTCGACCGACAATATTTATCAATCTCAATCAATTGAAGGCAGCGATTTCTGCCAGCGATATCGCCACAGCAGGTTCAGCCAATGTAAAGGTCTCAAATTATCCTTCCGGATCGTTCGTGTCCGGCCCATTGGAATTCTTGATCACCGATACAAATCCTCTTCCGATCATCAATAGTCTTGATCCAAATTCTATCCCTCATGGGAGTACGGGCCCGATCCTAACTGTTTCCGGCAGCAACTTTGTTTATGACTCCAAAGTGCGATGGAAGGGCTCCAATCGGCAAACCAGTTTCATCAGCAGTACCCAGCTGGAGGCGCTGCTCTCAGATGCAGATGTTGCGACCGCAGGGCTGGCTGATGTGACCGTTTTCAACGCCGCACCAGGCGGCGGAGATTCAATTTCCAAATCGTTCGCCATAACCCAGGAAAATCCCGTCCCGGTAATCAGATTCAATGGTCTATTTCCCAATTTTTCCCCAGTGGGAGGGGATAGTTTCACTTTGTTGATCTGTGGCTCCAACTTCACACATGATTCTAAAGTCCAATGGAATGGTTCCGACCGCGCCACTACATTTGTTAGAACTACTCAATTAGAGATAGAAGTTCCAGATAGCGACCTGATCACTCAAGGATCAGCAAGCGTTGCTGTCTTGAATCCTTCTCCTGGCGGGGGAAGCTCCGCAAATGAGACCAGGCTGTTTATTACCAATAACTTTCCGGACATTAACAAATTAAATCCAGCTTCGCTCTTTGAGTTGAACGATGATTTCACTCTCACGGTCGATGGGAATCATTTCGACGTGGCGTCTAGAATTCATTTGAATGGCCAGGAAAACCCAACCAGATTTGTCGATAAGACCCATCTTGAGACAACGATACCTGCAGTTCATGTCGCTGCAGGTAAACCCATTCAAATCGGTGTTTACAATCCGGGCCTTGGAGGTGGAATCTCAAATATCTTGGCGCTCGCGGGGAATAATCCCAGTTTAAGCATCTCAAGCATCAGTCCCCAATCTGGACCAATCACAGGTGGGGTGTCCGTTCTCATCAATGGAACAGGATTTCAGAGCGGAACAAAGGTTGAGATTGGGAATGTTGGCGCAACAGTAATCTCCATAAGTCCCATTCAGATCACTGCTGTGATCAATTCTGCACCCTCAACAGGTGTTTTCGATGTGGTATTAACTGATCCGGGTGGAACAAAAGTAACTTTAATAAAAGGGTTCAATTATACGTCTGTTGTCTCGCCGGTTTTGATCAGTTTGGCTCCATCTTCAAAGTCGCAGGGCAGCGAATCCTTCATCCTGACAGCAAGCGGTGACAACTTTACTGAGAGAGCAATAGTTCAATGGAATGGGTTACCGCGAGTCACCCAATTCCTTGGTAGTAATCAAGTGAAGGCGGCAATCTCAACCAATGATATCCTTAACCAAGGGACAGCTCACGTCACTGTTTCGATGGATGGAGTTGTAACCTCTCCGGTTTCATTTTCGATCACCCCGAACAATAACCCTGTTGAGCTGACGGGGGTGCTTCCCAAGTCTGGTTCGGTCTTAGGAGCTACAAAAGTCAGCATTTTGGGTAGAAACTTTACACCCGAAATGACCAATTCGATTTCAAAGCTATTTATAACCGGATCTGGAGGAGAAAGCTCATTGGAACAAACCTCCAGTGATACGCAGATCCTGTTTGGAGAAAAGAAGGCAAGCAACATCCTCTTCGTCAACAGCTCAAAACTGAAGGCCGTTACGCCAGCTAACTCAGAAGGAATCTCTGATGTGAGCTTGATCCATTCAGATGGAACACGTGCAATTCTCCCCAGGCTTACACTTTCCAATTATTTTCGCAGTTACCTCCTCCCGATCCAGGGGCGGGCGGGCTGCCCAAAAGATTGCGAATTCCTCTAGTTATTGACAGCGCGGAATTTCGTACCAACCTCGGGATCAACAACCTCGGCAGCATACCTGCCGCGGTACGCATTTTTCTGCTCAACAATCACGGAGAGGTCATGGCGACCCAACCGGCCATGGTACCCCCACATGGGCTTACCCAAATCTTGAACGTTGTACGATACCTCGAAGGGGTTTCGACGCTGACGGGTCGTGAAGGTTCGCTAGTATTGGAATCTGCGCAAAGCATTGCGGCTTGGGCATCTCTGATCGACAATCTTACGGGGGATCCCAGCCTCCAGATTGCCCGCACTGAATCGGAGGCGGCCAGCTTTGTGATGATCCCCACCTCTGCCTCGATCGGCCGTTTTTCGACGAGCCTCATCGTAGTTAATAACAGTTCAGCCGCCGGACAGGTCACCATCCGGTCTCGCCAGGCAAGCGGTGCGATTCAGGCTTCACTATCTAATTTGCAAATAGACCCCAACGGTTACCTTTATTTCGAAGATTTCTATTCGGAAGCAGGCTTAGGCGGGGTCTTCGGTCCCATAGAAATTGAAGCGGTAGGTGCGATAAAGGTCTTGGCTGCCGCACGAATCTACACCCGTGAAGGGACCAGCGGTTTTATGGATGGAGTGAATGGCAGTCTTGCTTCCAAGAAAATAGTTCTGCCATATTCTTTGGACACCGATGATTTTAGGACAAACCTTGGGATCACAAACCCTGGCAGCGACCCGGTAAATGTGACCGTCAGCCTACTTGACAGAGACGGCCTGACGTTGGGGACGTTAGCAACCACAGTTCCTTCTAACGGACTGACTCAAATCAACAATGTCAATCAAGTGTTGCTCAATTCCGGGACAATCAGTAATCAGGAGGGGTATTTGGAGCTGAAGGCTGATCACCCGATCTTCGGTTGGACCTCTCAGATAGACAATGTGTTTTCCGATCTCAGCCTGGTGGTGGGAAAATCACCAATAGGGGCAACAAAAGTACTCATTCCATCCACAGTTGACACGAGCAGCTTTAGATCGAGCCTTGCAATCGTCAATCTAGATTCGTTGTCGACAAACGTGCAAATCACAGCCCGAGATAACGATGGCAATGTAAGGCAGTTGAGCAACTTGACTATCCCGGGTAACGGCTTCTTTTTCTACGGCAATATATTAAGCAGCCTCGGCTTGGAGGGTACATTCGGCCCATTGGAAATCAGCTCTCTTGATAGCAAGCCATTACTGGCCGTCTCCCGCGTTTATAGTCCACAGCGCACTGGTGGCTACTTTGAGGGAATAGACATAAGCCCATAGTTCGAGGTTATTCGCTTTAGGAATTCGTTACTATCGTAAGTGCGCACTCCGGAAGAGTTCCTCCTCGACTTGTCCCGGGTCGAAATTGGGGATGTAGCGATCAAAGGCATCTATAAAATCATCCCATTCTTAGCCTCGAGTCCTTTCACCATTGCACGACTTTTTTCCCGGGTGAATTCTAAGAGGCTTCAGAATTCTGGTTATCGTGTTCTTCGTGATTGGCTGGCCCTGATTCTATTTCATAAATATTGAGCGATCTTAGATTGTTTTTCACACCGGGATACCCAGTCAGTGAACCGCTTTGGAGTTGGCCTGTAGTCATCGTCCGTCCCTGGGACCATAGTTTTGCGAACCACGCGGATGATCATTTGGAAACGGTCTGGTGACGACACTTTTCTAAGGGAGAAGCTTTGCCTAGGGTATCGCGGGAGGGCGAAGTGTCAATTGAAGAAACCTGCAAAGTTGTCACTATAATTTGTAAACATCGATAGGACCGATCATCCGGGAAGGGGCCCGTGGGTTGACCCGGACACCAAGGTACGTTGTTTTTGGTCATCCCACATTCAAGCCTGAGTCGGACTGGGCAGGAAGCTCAGCAGGGAGCGCTGGTGCGACTTCAGAAGCGACTGGATTTGTCTTCCTTAATTGCTTCTGCCGTTCTGCCGGATGTCGATTAGGGTTCTGTATCTGCTCCCAGGAGATCGAGAAACTGTTCCATAACAATGTGTCTCAAAATGGGAGACAACCACAACACAAACCGTCGTTGCCCTTTGCTAGCAGATGCAAATGGAGAATGAGATGGATTACGGCAATAAAGATGAAGGGTGAGTTAATGGACCACCCCTACTGGTGTAGGTTCACCACATTGGCTTTGACTACGACTTCCAGGCCCCTAGGAGTTCTAGGTTCCGCTTTGGGAGCTGTTCCGACTCGCAAAGGGATGAATCGAGGGGATATTGCAGCCGGTATTGGATGCGATTCAACTGGGTTAAGTTCCGCTTCAGGAACCATTTCGCAAAGAAGGCTTAGAACTCCATTAGTGTCCTTCCTTGATATCCGCTCTTCTAGGTGCGAGATTTGGGTAAAAAAGTGATTCCGGTCTACACTATCATGTGATTTCCAGACTGTGATTTTCTTGTTTTCGGTGGCGGCAATCCCCTCACCCTGCCAGTAGAGCTCTTCATGGAGCTTCTCCCCCCCGCGGAGACCGGTAAACACAACGTCAATGTCTTCGTCAGGTTGCAGGCCAGAGAGCTTGATCATGTTCCTGGCGAGATCGAGGATTCCTACCGGCTCGCCCATGTCTAAAAGGAATATTTCTCCCCCGGTTCCCATGGTGCCAGCGATCATCACCAATTGAACAGCCTCGGAAATTGACATGAAATAACGGGTGGCTTCAGGATGAGTCACCGTCACCGGCCCGCCAATCGAGATCTGCTTCTTGAAAAGTGGAATGACGCTTCCGTTACTTCCCAACACATTGCCGAAACGTAGAGCCACGTACCTTGTCCCGTTGCCCCCGAGAGCTTCGACAACCAACTCCGCAATGCGTTTCGTGGTGCCCATAATGCTGCTGGGACGAACCGCCTTATCGGTCGAAATGAGCACGAACTTACCGACTCCCGCCTTGCTGGCCATCTTGGCGACATTGAGAGTTCCTAGAACATTGTTTCGCACGGCCTCCATCGGCTCGCGTTCCATCATGGGCACATGTTTATAAGCGGCCGCATGATAGATTAGATCAACTTCGTGATCCCGCAGAACTTTCATCAATTTTTCACCGTCAAGAATATCACCAAGAACAGGGAGGATTGGAACATCCGGGAAATCCCTTTTCAAATCTAATTCCAAATCATAAAGACTGCTTTCGTACCGCTCATACATGATGAGTATGCCAGGTCCAAGCTGAGCAACTTGTCGACAGAGCTCTGAACCGATCGATCCACCAGCGCCAGTTACCATGATGGCTTTTCCCTTAATTTCCGCTTCCAGAACTCGGCGGTCGGATTCCCGGCAGAACTTGATCACGCCACGCCCCAGCAGTTCTTCACAGGAAACATCTCTTAGCTGGCTGGTGAACTTCCTGTCGCTAATCAACTCGCTCAGACTGGGCAGGACCAAGGTTTTGATCTGTGTGCTCTGGGCGATGGTCTTGACGCGGACTATGTCTTTATAGTTTGCCGAAGGGATAGCAATAATGATTTCGTCAATCGTGTGAAGGCTGGCAATCCGAGGAATTTCTTCACTATTGCCCAACACGGGGACCCCGAGTATGCTCGTTTTGCGCTTAAACGGATCGTCGTCGACGCAGCCCACGACGTGGATACCCAGATTAGGGTTGGATTGGATTTCCTTCAGCAAGAGAAATCCCGCTTTGCCGGCGCCTGCTATCAGGACATACTTGAGCTTCTTTTGTAAATGATTGCCCTTGGACTGCAGGTAGTGTCTTACCAGGAGGCGCGGCCCAGTCAGGAAAGCCAGATTGATCAAAGGCTCCAAGATAAGCACGGATCGGGGGAAACCTTGAAGCTTCGTCGTGAATGACAAAATTACAATAATGCCAACCGATCCTAGCGCGGTGGCTTTCACTATGCTCATTAGATCCTGAATGCTGGCAAACCGCCAAGAACTCGCATCAATCCGGTAGTAGTAATAGCTTGCCAGTCGACACACTACAAAAATTGAAGCCAAATTCAAGAAAAGCGCCCAATACTCACGAGGGATACTCATCTCAAACCGCAGAAACAAGGCCAGTGCGTAAGATGCAAGCACAGTGAGTAATTGGAAAGACCATACTAATAAAAACCGATAGCGCATGACCTGCTCTTCAGTCATCTTCTCGGTCGATTTTCCGTTCTTCAGCACGCTCAGGTCTAAAACAGTGTGGTTCAACGGTCTTCTCCCAGGGTTCCATGATGGGGAAAGTCATTTTCCGAACGGGGATTTTCCTCAGCTCGGATCAGACAAAAGCGTGGACGACACGACAGCATCGAAATGTCACAGTTACGCTTTAGCAAGACTTTGGCCATTGTCTGATGCCGAGTTGAAATTGAGCTCTTCGCTTCATTTTCAATAAATTAGATTAGGTTTGTAGTAGGACATTCCTAATGACAGAAGCTCCAGAGTGGAATTTCATTGGAACATTCAGTAAGAGAAGTTCCACTATCTGCGGGCAACAATTGCTCCACCTTGAAAAAAACTACTCCTTTTTTTGTGGATCCGAGATCTGGAAGACCTGGAACCTAAGAAAAAAAATTCCCTGGTTCTGGTGCTGAGATCGGGAGAGGCTTGAGCCGCTCGGCGTGAAAATTCTTCCTACTTCAGACTCAACACAGAAGACAAATACGAATGAACAATGTCAATCGACTTTTGATACTGAGGCACCTGAGGGGATGGTTGTAAACAGTGGAGGGGTGAAATCGTTTTAGACTCAATTTCGGTACCGTCGGCGAATGCGCGCCAGAGATGGCCGCAGGACGATCCTTGGGTGTATCCAAGATTTTGGTGAAGGTTCCAGTTTAGCCAGATTGGTTCCGATAGTTGGAATTCCGATTGAGGAGTCTTCCCCCAAGAAAACGTTCTCGACCGCCACCACGATTCTTGCAGACGGTAACTCCGTTAGGTCCAGCTTTTTGGAGCATTTCAATTAAAATCGCTCCCAATAAGGGCCAGTAGGTATTTAAAGGGTCAAGAGACGATCCCGAAAACAAAATGTGTGGTATCCTGATGCCGCAACAATCACGGATGTAGCTCTCTTTGACAATGAAAGGCTTCTCATTCGAGCCAAATCTCTTTGAGGTGAAAGTATGTCGTTGCGAATTTTAGTTACGGGCGGCGCCGGGTTTATAGGATCTCATCTCTGCGAACGACTCCTTAGCGAAAATCACGAGGTGATCTGTCTTGATAACTACTTCACTGGATCAAAAAGGAATCTTTACCACCTCCTCGATTTTCAGAATTTTGAATTGTTGCGGCATGATATTATCAATCCCGTTGATATTGAAGCGGATCAAATCTATAACTTGGCTTGTCCGGCGTCTCCAATCTTCTACCAGTTTAACCCTGTCCGCACAATTCAAGCGAATGTCCTGGGTGTTACCAACATGCTTGAATTAGCCAAAAGGACACGGGCAAGAATTTTGCAGGCTTCCACCTCTGAAGTCTATGGCGACCCCACAGTACACCCTCAACGGGAAGATTATTGGGGCAATGTCAATCCGATAGGTGTTCGAAGTTGTTATGACGAGGGCAAAAGAGTAGCCGAGGCCCTTATGATGGATTATCACCGCCAAAACGCCATTGATATTCGTATTGTTCGAATCTTCAATACTTATGGCCCTCGAATGGCTGTGCACGACGGAAGAGTGGTCAGTAACTTCATCGTCCAAGCCCTGCGCGGCGAAAACATTACCATTTACGGAAACGGACAGCAGACCCGTTCATTCTGCTATATCAGCGACCTGGTCGATGGATTGGTCAGAATGATGAATTCTGAAGGGATCACCGGTCCGGTCAATCTTGGAAATCCGAATGAATTTACGATCCGCGAGTTGGCGGAGAAAATCCTGCAGAAAATCAAGACGAGGTCAGAGATAGAGTTTCGACCCCTTCCAAACGATGATCCAGTCAGGCGCCAGCCTGATATTGGGTTGGCGAAGAATAAATTGAATTGGGTTCCCATGATTGCTTTAGACGAGGGTTTAGATAGAACTATCGAATACTTTAAGGGCATTTCGCTTCCATGATTTCAATCGTGAATTCACTTCAACTTATCTGCAAAAAAACTCTTGCTGATTTATTCCTCAGGATAATCCTCTAAAGTTCTCTTTCCCTCCTTCTGAATTTCCCTTTCGGATCAAGCGTCAGAGGGAAGGGGGAGGGGAATTACCTCGACTTTTTTTGGCTTGGTCCATCCCCATTACTTCATCATTCCAAACGCCGTTAGGCAGTAACGAATTCGTTATTCAGACGGGAAATTGTAATTCCGTACTTCCAAAGATTCCAAAATGTACTCGAGGTAGAATGCGCTAGTTATCTTTACACAAAACAAAACAAAAGATTTATTTGGTAATCGGTGTTGAGGATCTCTAAAGATCCTAATGGACTACCAGTTGCATTAGACCGCGTGGAGATTCAGACTCCATTCATCTTTGTTCAGGTAGATTTTCATGCATACCCAGATAAAAAATCACTCGCTCTGCCAGAAGATCCTCTCAATTGTTTTCGTTTTTGCCTTCTTTGGGATCGCCGCTGGAAAGTTAATTGCGGGCTCCCTCTCTATTTCCTGGGCCCCAGTACAGGACAGCCGATTGGCAGGCTATAAGATCAAGTACGGCACGACATCAGGGATTTATTCACAATCGTTGGATGTAGGAAATGTCACTAGCTTTATCGTGCCGAACCTGACTGAGGGAACGACATATTATCTTGTCGTCGTAGGATATGACGGCAACAAGGCAGAAGGTCAGCCATCGCCAGAGGCTTCAGGGAGCGTCTTAGCATCCTGGATTATTACGGCAAGCTCCATTACAGCCAACGGGGCGGTCATTACCTGGACAACCAACAAGCCAAGCGACAGCCAGGCTGACTATGGAACCACTCCAAACTATGGATCCAGTACAACACTTGATACCACCCAGGTGACAAGCCACTCCCGGTCGCTTGCTAATCTGACTGCAGGGACCACATACAACTATCGCATCCGCTCTAAGGATGCCGGTGGCTCCGTGACGGTTTCTTCAAACTTCACTTTCTCGACCCAGCAAGGGACAGACACCACGCCTCCCGGAGATGCGACCAACTTCACAGCGGTACCAGGCAACTCCGTAGTCAACCTTAATTGGACAAATCCCACAGACTCTGACTACAAAGGGGTCATGATTCGTTACCGCACGGATGGGATGTACCCGACCAGTAATGCTGATGGAATGCTTGCAATGGATCGGACCGAAGTTGCCGGGTCAAACGATTATTTTGTGCACTCGGGATTGTCGAATGGGACTACGTACAGTTATTCGGCGTTCACTTATGACACTTCAGGGAACTACTCGCACACGGCCCATTCTCAAGCCACGCCAGCCAATGTTTCCATCAGTTCACTTTCCCCGACCAACGGGCTAGCGGGGGCCACAGTTGTCATTTCAGGCATTGGGTTCGGCAGTATTCAAGGGACTAGTATAGTGTCGTTCAGTGGATTGAGCGCCACCGCCAGCGCTTGGAGCGGCACTTCACTGACTGTTACTGTTCCACAGAATGCCAAGAGCGGCGATGTTTTTATGACGGTGAACGGAGTACAAAGTAATTCTGTTTATTTCAAAGTTGGAAAGACTCTTGGCAAGCCTCTGAGAGTTAGGGCGCATTAGGTAGTAAAGGATAAACCACCCTTAGATAAGAAATCGAAACGGTAATCAGCAGAAACAAGCTGGTTGCCGTTTTTTTTTGCGCTCCAACCCGTTTGCTTCTTCGGCAGGACATGCACGGCGTGCGTGACGAATATCAATGGCGGTCTAAGCAAGACGGCCCTGCCATAATTCTAGAGTCCCCCAGTTTGGTTTAACGAGATGGCATGACACAAGAGGCCATTCTTCGCAGTGGTGTCAGCGAGACCGCCCTATCAATCGGACTAACTAATTACTAATTATGTAGTTTTAATACTAAAGCTAAATTTTCGACCCGAGGTGAAATCGGTACGCAATTACTAGTATTTCCAATACTCCGAATGGGTTACTAGCTACTACCCAATGGGTATTAGAACATGGTTGACTGCGCAAGTACAAGATCGTTCTGAAATGTTTTCTCTAAGCCTGCATGGTTCCCGTTTTGCCCCGCTACGCAGCCTGTACGTTTTTTAATTAAGTGTTTTTATATCAATGACTTTAGTCATAAGTGAAAATAATTTCACACAAGAAAAGATTGTCCTCAACAATGGAGTAATGGTTGCTTTTGGAGTGATGGATTATTCCAATGAGAGGGTTAGGGATCATGCGTAATTACCAGAAATCCATCATATTAATCGCAGGCTTTTTACTAAGTTTGTCGTCAGCTGCATTTGGACAGTCTGGCAACATTACGATCTCCTGGGATCCTATCCCGGACCCGGATGTAGCTGGGTATACTGTAGTTTGGGGAACAGCCTCAAAAAACTATACAGGTTCCCAAAACGTAGGGGCGACGGCCACTCAGTCGACTGTCAATCTCCCAGGCGGTAAGACCTATTATTTCGCTGCTCGAGGATTCGACAAGGATGGCGTGCCGGGGGAACTCTCTGATGAGACTTCAGCTATGGTTAACGGCAACGACACGACTCCTCCGGTTATTTCCGGCATCTCCGTTTCCAATCTCTCAGCGTCTGCTGTCACTGTCTCGTTCACCACGGACGAAAATGCTTATAATCAGGTTGAGTACGGGCTGACTACAGGATTGGGTTCCTATACGGGACTGACAAATGTCTCAACGACATCTCACCAGGTCCTTGTAGGCAATCTGTCCAGCTCGACAACTTATTACTACCGGATCACAGCCAAGGATCCTTCCGGGAACGAGGCTCTTTCTCAGATACTCTCCTTTAAAACGAAATCCGGCGTTGGCGACCCGCCCGATCCGAATGCCTTAATCAAATTCACTCAGATCACTCTGACAAACGTCAGCAGTAATTCGGTGTCGATTAACTGGGTGACCGACAAATGGACTACAGGGTTTATTGATTATGGTCCAGATGCCAATTTTGGGATGAACGCCTCCGATCCGAACTCCCTTACGAATCACGTTACTCCCCTTTATAGTCTGGCTCCGTCCACCCTTTATCGGTATCGAATCACGGCGATGGACACAGAAAGCCACCAGGTGATTTCAGGGATTCTGATGTTTAAGACTGCCGACCGCGTCAACCAGCCAGCGCGTCCTTCATCTCAAGCGATTTTCATTCCTTCGATTGTTGAGAACAAACGGTTCCGAACGAACCTTGGCATCAATAATGAAACCGACACGATGGCCAATGTCAGTCTAACGCTCGTGGACAAGGAAGGGCTTGTCCTTGGCGGAACATCGTTGACTGTGGAACCCATGGGGCTGAAACAAATCAACAGTGTCGCCCGGATCCTCTATCCAGACAGCTTTGGGAATGATTTAGAAGGGGATCTCTATCTTGAAAGCGACCAGAATATTAAGGCTTGGGCGTCTCAGATCAACAACGCGACCAATGATCCGAGTCTCTCACTGAGCAAACAGTCTGGCTCAACGAAACTGCTCATTCCTTCTTCAGCCAACCTCGGAAAATTCACCTCCTCGCTGGTGATCATGAATATTGGCTTGTCGGCCGCTGAGGTAAGCATGAAGGCCTACGGGGTCTCTGGCCAAGTTCTTGGTCAGACTAGTGGGTCGCTCTCTATTCCGTCCAACGGGATCCTAAGTTTTGACAATGTGCTTGAATCTTTAGGAGTAAAGGATAACTACGGGCCGATCGAAATTACCTCTACCAACAGTGTGCCGATCATTGCCAGTTCGCGCGTCTCCAATGCGAGTGGATCGGGGGGATTTTTCGAGGGACTGGATTATGCGAACGCGTCTACTCTTCAATACATTCCTCACGTCCTCGATACCAATGCGACCCGCACCAACCTGGGGATTAACAATGTAACGGCCACCACTGCAGCCGTAACCATTCGGTTGTTTAATCAACATGGAATTCTATTGGCCTCGAGGCCAGTATCGGTGGCACCGAGAGGTCTGACCCAGATAAACAATATCGTTCGGACAATATTGAACAAAGGCGATGTCACCAATCAGGAAGGCTATCTTCAGTTGGATTCAGATCAGCCGGTATTTGGCTGGGTTTCTCAGATTGACAATTCCAGCGACGATCCAGGGTTTGCCGTGAGCAAGGGTAGTGGTTCGACCCATCTTCTGGTGCAATCCACAGCCAATGTGGGCAGCTTCAAATCCAGCCTGATTGTTGTCAACATTGGGGATTCCGATGCGGCTGTCGACATTGTTTCGCACAATAGCGGAGGAAGTATCCAAGGCGAAGCCCGTGGGATAATGATCTCGAAGGGAGGCTTCTACAGCACGACCAATATCCTTGAAACCTTAGGGATCAATTCCGGCTATGGGCCCATCGAGATCCTCTCGACAAATGGCAAGCCACTTTTGGTGACCTCTCGGGTCTATAGCAATTCTGGTACGAGTGGGTTTTTTGAAGGACAGCCGATGGATTAATTTCAGGTAGGGCGGTTTCGTTGAAACCGCCGTCTCGAATTGTGCTCCCGAAACGAAGACTGCCTGGCAGTCTCAGCGAGACCGTCTTGCCTTTTTGACCAATTCCTGGACTAAAATCTTTACAATCCGCTTCCCAGCTTTTCCGTCCCAATAGCGTGGTTCGCGCGACTTTCTTTTCTTTTTGATCTGTGACAAAGCGCAATTCACAATATTGTTCTTTTTCGTCCCCGCCAGAACATTTGTCCCTTCAGATATGGTTATAGGCCTCTCCGTGTTCTCACGGAGTGTGAGGCAGGGAACCCCCAAGACTGTCGTCTCTTCTTGAATACCTCCAGAGTCGGTCAATACCAAACGAGCGTTGGCCATGAGGCAGAGGAAATCCAAGTAACCAAGTGGGTCAATACAACGTACGCCTGAATTTCCGGTTGGGGCCGATGATCCTTCCAGCCCGAGCTGGAAATAGCTCTCCAATTGGAATTCCTTGATACGATTCATAGTTCGAGGATGGACCGGAAAGAGTATTGGAATCTTGGTCGAGATTTTGGACAGAGCCTGGGCGATTTCCTGGAATGCCTCCCGATCATCTACATTGCTTGGACGATGCAATGTCACTAGCGCGTAGTCAATAGCGCCTTTACTGATTAGACTTAGTTTCTTGAATACTGCTCTTCTTCTTTCTTTGTCCGCCTTATTAGGTCTGGCGATTTTAAGAGTCCGAATTGCGCGAGGATTTCAGATTTTTCTGCTCTGGACCGATGCTTCAACAGCGTATCGACCATGGTATTCCCGACCCAATAGATCTTATTGGAGATAACGCCTTCCCGCGTCAAATTCTTGGTCGCTCGTTTTTCAGTTACGAAATGCAAGTCGGAAATGGCATCCGTGAGCAATCGGTTGATTTCTTCCGGCATCGATCGGTCGAAGCTTCTTAGCCCAGCCTCCACGTGAGCGATAAGCGGACGAACGCGGCTGGAGAGGCTAGCCGGGTAAATAATCTTAGCAGCGACCAGGGAACAGGCAATGGTTGAATTCACATCGCCGACTACCAGCACGACATCTGGAAGATGAGACATCAAGACCGGCTCGAATCGTTTCATGATCTCAGCGGTCTGCTGAGCGTGAGAACCTGAGCCGACCTCTAAATCGACATCCGGCTTTGGAATTCCCAAATCATGGAAAAAGGTGGCAGACATCTTTTCATCATAATGCTGACCCGTATGCACGATCAGCTGGTGGATCATGGGTTTACGCCCAGAGTCGTTATATTTGGTCACAGCATCGGAGATCGACGCAATTTTCATGAAATTGGGGCGCGCCCCAGCTACAAGCATCAGTTTAAGCGACTTCAAAATGAACATTCCTCCAATTGGAATATTTCTATTGTGTTAGTAAGGGGACGCTCGCCGAGCGCGCCGAAGAACTTATTATTAGTAACGGCGGTCTCAGCGAGAACGCGTTGCCAACCCAACAGAATCCCTCCTAAACAAAGGGAGTCCTCCAAGACTGTTTCGGCGAAACAGACCTGCTTTACTAGGTCACACGCTCTATATCGGCTCCTAGCCCTTTGAGCTTTTGCTCGATTTTCTCGTATCCTCGGTCGAGATGGTAGACGCGATCAATGACTGTTTCACCTTCCGCTACCAGACCCGCCAGGACCAGTGATGCACTTGCTCGGAGATCCGAAGCGATCACTTTCGCCCCCGTCAGTTTGGTTTTGCCAATGACAATGGCCCGATTCCCTTCAACCTTAATGTTCGCTCCCATTCGGATTATCTCACTGGCATGCATGAACCGGTTCTCGAAGATGGTTTCGGTGACAATCGAAGTGCCTTCGCTTTGAGTCATGAGCACCATGTACTGCGCTTGCATATCTGTAGCAAATCCCGGATATTCCGCAGTGATGACATCTTGTGATTGTATCCCGTTAGGAGTGCTGACCTTGAGCTCAGATGAGGAGATTCTCTCTACTTGTACCCCTGCCTTTTCAAGTTTCTCAATCACCGCTGAGAGGTGATCGGCCCGACAAGATTGAATCGTAATCTCGCCCTGACTGAGGGCACCAACTACCAAGAAGGTCCCAGTCTCAATCCTGTCCGGGAGAATGGAATGTTGAGCACCATGAAGTTTGGCGACGCCTTGGATCCGAATGACACCTGTCCCATCCCCCGTGATTTTGGCCCCCATGTCCCGCAACAAATCTGCTAAATCACTAATTTCGGGCTCGCGAGCCGCATTATGGAGCACAGTTTCCCCATCAGCTAATACGGCTGCCATGATCAGATTCTCAGTTCCTGTCACAGTGATCCGGTCGAAAAAAATCTCAGCGCCTTTTAATCGGGTTACTTTTGCCTCAACATATCCATGTTCAATCGTAATGTTGGCTCCTAATTTCTCAAGTGCCTTAATGTGCAGGTCAATAGGTCTGGCTCCAATAGCGCATCCTCCAGGGAGTGAGACTCGAGCGCTTCCAAAACGGGCTAACAGGGGACCAAGGACCAGTACCGAAGCCCGCATAGTCTTCACTAGTTCGTAAGGCGCTTCCCAAGAGTTCAATTGACGCGAACTGAGGGTGCAAATATTTGAGTCTGATACCTTTGCCAAGTCAACATCACACCCGAGTTCCTTGAGTAGTTGCCCGGTTGTCTGAATATCCCTCACGCAGGGAACATTCAATAGGGATAATTGGTCTTCGGTCAGCAGCGCAGCGACCATGCAGGGCAGGGCAGCGTTTTTTGCTCCACTAATGCGAACTGTTCCATGGAGCGGTCGTCCGCCTCTGACGAGGAGTTTGTCCATTAATAGCCTCTTGTTGGTTTCTATTTTTTAATAATAAAGCGCGCTCGCTAAGCGCGCCGCAAACTTAGAATCAGGGACGGCGGTCTCAGCGAGACCAAGCTGTCAACAACTGCTTTACTGGCGTCGATACACGAGTCGTCCTTCGCAAAAAGTCATTTGCACATTCAAATCATCGTCCAGCAAGACTATATCTGCATCGAGGCCAGGTTCGATACTTCCTTTTTGGTTGGCAATTCCGATGGACTGAGCCGGATTCCGGCTTGTCATAAAGGAGGCTTCAGCCAAGCTCACCTTTGTCCACCGCATCATGTTTTGAAGGGCACGATCTTGAGTAAGGGTGCTCCCAGCTAGTCGCCCTTCGAGGTTGCGGCAAACTCCTTTGGTAACCATAACTCGTAGCGGTCCAACCTGATACTCTCCATCGGGCTGGCCGCAAGCGCTGATGGCATCGGTGACGAGCAGAATCTTATGAGGCCCTTTGCATCTGAGTAGAATCTCAACAACCGTAGAATCAACGTGTACCCCATCGGCAATTAATTCTGCCCAGATACTATCGTCTGCCAAAACAGCTCCCAAAATCCCCGGATCGCGGTGATTGAATTCACGCATGGCGTTAAATGCATGAGTCGCATTGGTGATGCCCGCTCGAATGGATTCTTTTGCCTCCTCAAAATTTGCATTGGAATGCCCCATAGACACTAGAATTCCCATTGACCGTGCATGGCGAATGAATTCTAAACCGCCGGGGGCTTCCGGAGCCATTGTTATAAGCTTGATCTGATTGTTCGACCACTTGACGAATTCATCGAGAGTTGGAATAGATGGATTGCGAATAAATTCAGCCGGGTGCACCCCCCTTTTCTTTTCACTGATGAATGGGCCTTCTAGGTGTAGTCCCATGATCCTCGCGCCGCCTGTTTCCTCTGGGATCAGCCTCCCCAAGCTTTCAACGGCCTGCAAGGTGGCAAAGGGTGAAGCCGTAACCGTCGTCGCAAGATAAGCGGTTGTTCCATGGCCGGCCAGAAATCGAGAAATCACTTCAACAGCTTCCCGGGTTCCCTCCATGACATCCCGGCCATTACTGCCATGAATATGAATGTCAACAAAACCCGGAACTAGAGTTGAATTTTCACAGTGATAAATCTCAAACTCACGATCATCAAAATGAACCGTAAAGCGGTTATCGACCTCGAGTATCTTTTTCCCTTCGATGAGCACAACGCCTTGTGGAATAACTCTTTCAGGTGTTATGACTTTTTTCGCATATATCGCCAGTTTGGTCATGACTAGTCTCACGCCTCAAAAATCTAAATTGCCAAGGCTAAACGCCAATTGATGGAACAGCCGCCCCGGCCAGTGGCCCTAGTCCCAAAAATAAACGTTTTTTGGATCGGCAACGTATTTCAACGCCAGCCGGGAGGTGGCCTTAGCGGTTTGACCGGGTTCTTGATTTCGATAACTTCTTTTCCAATCGCTCCCCTAATGCAACACGCAAGTCATAATGGGCCTCTTTTAACCGTCTAAGAGCTGCGACACGGCCTAACCCACATTTCGACATAACCACTGCCAGTTTAAGATTTCCTCTCGCTTCAGCCAGGGCTTTGCTCGCCCTTTCAAAATTAATACCCGTTGCCGCCATGATGATCCTGCATCCGCGCTCCCGTAACTTCTCGTTATGCATTTGAACATTGATCATCAAGTTACTGTATACATAACCCATTCGGATCATCACGGCCGTCGAAATCATATTGAGAACGAGTTTCTGGGCTGTTCCGGCTTTCATACGAGTTGATCCTGTAAGAATCTCCGGACCAACAACCGGAGCAATTGATACTTCAGCCATTTTTGCCATTCTGGAGTTTGGGTTACAGCTAATACTGATTACTTGGGCGCGAATGGATTGAGCATACTTCATTGCCCCTATCGTGAAAGGGGTATTTCCACTGGCAGCAATGCCTGCGACGACGTCATTTGAGCTCAATTTTCGGCGTTTCATAGCAGTAGCCCCCGCTTTTTCATTATCTTCGACGGCTTCTACAGATTGAAAAAGGGCTCTTACACCTCCTGCAACGACTCCTTGCACTCGCATTGGGCTAACGTCAAAAGTCGGCGGGCATTCACTTGCATCCAGCACGCCCAAGCGTCCGCTCGTTCCGGCCCCAACGTAAATCAAGCGCCCGCCCTTCTTGAATGCCGCCACGACCAAATCAACCGCTCGGACAATTTGAGAGATCTCACTGGCCACAGTGGACGCAACTATCCGATCTTCGCGATTAATCATTCGCAAAATTTCTTCTGTGGATTTGAGGTCGATCTCAAGGGAATTCGGGTTTCGGTCTTCAGTAAGCAAGTTATCGGACCTTTGTATGGAATGTAGCCAAATCCTTATAAAAGACTTTGGGAGTGGTTGGGTAGGGCGCGCTCATTGAGCGCTGTGCGAAACCAAAATGAGGTCGGGCGGTCTCAATGAGGCCACTCGACCGAGACAAGCCTACCAACAAGCATCTTACGTACGAACCGCCCGCCTATCGCATCAGAGTGTCTTTGTAACTTTTTGTAATGATCGGGGCCGGTCTGGGCTCAGTCCTTTTACCTCTGAAAGAAATGCCGCAAAAAGTTGTCCCGGAACAATGTAAGGGATTGGTGAAAGAAATTCATTTATCTTTTGAGGAATCCGAATTTCACGAGTAGCCAGATTCAAAATAGACGGTTCACTCGAAATGATGAGCGTCTCTGCTCTAAGCCGCCTTAGTTGTTGGGCGAGAGAGTGCATATTGCTGAAAGTTTTCCCGGGAGGCGCGAAGACAAAAACAGGAAAACCCTTCTCAATCATGGCTACGGGCCCGTGCTGAAAGTCGGCAGAAGAGAACCGTTCAGAAATCACGTAACAGGTTTCCATCAGCTTGATGGCCAATTCATAGGCATTCGCATAGTTCAGTCCTCTACCCACGACAATGCAATGGTCCATGAAACGATATCTCTCGACGATCGACTCAATTTGAGGTGACAATTTAAGAACTTCAGATGTCATTTCAGGTATGCGCTGCAAACGATCCGCGCCTTTGCCATTTTGCAGAGCCGAAGCTAAAAGGTAAAAAATGAGAAGCTGAGTAGTGTAAGTCTTGGTAGCCGCTACGCTAAGCTCTCTTCCGGCCCGAATCAGGAAGAACTCATGTACGATGTCACACATCGGGGAAGTGGCATCGTTGGTAATCCCCAGCGTATAGGCACCAGAATCTCGGGCACTCTCCAAGACATAATTGACATCAGTCCCTTCCCCGGATTGGGAGATTCCAACCACGAGTGCGTCTTTCATTCTTAGTTTTGAACGGTAAAGCGTGTGAACCGATGGGGCGGCCAGAGAGACCGGAATTTTCAAAGCAATCTCAAGCAAGTATCTCCCAAACAACGCGGCATTGTCGGAAGAACCGCGCGCGACCAGGACAATCAAACGGATATCACGTGACGAGAGGAATTTTCCGAACTTGAGCACTTTTCTGGTCTCCAATTGCAAAGTCCGAGCGAGTGCCTCCGGCTGCTCCGCAATCTCTTTCAGCATGAGAGACATTGTCTTCATGGTATAAAAGCCTTGGTGATAGGGAATGCTGGCCGTCTGGGCCGAGAACTTTAACAAACTATATCTGCGGTCTCAGCGAGATCGCCTTACCTGTGCTTCTTTGAGCTAGCCTCAATCACTTTGACGACTGCATCGGAAAAATGTCGACGAAATTCACGAATCGCGTTGTTTTTTCGAGATGGATAGACTCGATTGGTGAGGAGAACTATGAAAAGTTCCCGCGAAGGGTCAATCCAAATCGATGTGCCTGTGAACCCCGTGTGGCCGAATGCATTTGAAGAAAGCAAGTTCCCTGCAGAACTCCCTTCCGAAGGGGTATCCCATCCCAGGGCCCGGCTGCTATTGGCAGGCTGCTGCTGGCGAGCCGTGAATTTATCCAGGGTGCTCCGGAAAACCACGCGATGGTGATCGTAGACTCCCCCGTTAAGTATCATCTGGCAAAAAATGGCCAAGTCTCCGGAGGTCCCGAACAATCCGGCATGGCCAGCAACTCCTCCCATTGCAAAAGTGTTCTCATCATGAACTTCACCTCGAAGCAATCGTTTTCTCCACGGATCGTGCTCAGTGGGCGCTATTTTGGATTTTAAGTTAGCTGGAGGATTAAACAGAGTTTGGGACATTCCCAATGGGCGGAAAATTTCCTCGAATGAAAGAGTGTCCAATGTCAGTCCGGTTAATTTTTCGATGACATCACCCAGCAGGATCATTCCAAGGTCACTATATTCTGCTTTGCAGCCCGTTCTAAAATCTAAAGGGAGATTGAGAATCTTTTTGACTATTTCCCGTTTCCCGTCGACTTGGCGATACAAAGGCCGGTGTGCAGGCAGTCCCGATGTGTGCGTCAGCAGATGAAACAAAGTAATCTTTTCTCTTCCGCCGCCTGTGAATGATGGATAAAAGCGAATGAGCGGATCGTCCAACTTCAACAGTCCTTGTTCGAAGAGTTGCATTGCCAGAGTCGTTGTAGAAACAACTTTTGTCAGCGAAGCCAGATCATAGATGGTATCTGCCGTCACAGCAGGGCTTTTCGCGGAGTAGGAAAACTTACCATAACCGTGGTGAAAAACGAGGCTGTTGCGATATCCAATAGCCACCGAGGCTCCCGGGAAGGACCGCTTTTCGATTTCTGGAATGAAAAGATCATCCAGTGTGGTCTGAAGGGCTAAGCGCAATGCGAATAACTCTTTCGTATTACTCTGACACTTTGCTATTGATAAATCCGTCAAACGCATTTCGAACCTGTTTCGAAGAATTCCAGTACCTAGTTCAGCGATCTTGGGGATCGTAATTGGCAGTCTTCCACGCATGTCAATCTCACCCAAAAGGGCTTTGACCGCCGAACGCTGGGAGACATCTGCGTTACTAAAGGTGCATATGTACAACGGAATTCGGGGGAATCCTTCAATGATGTAAGGGTTTCCAAATGCAATGGTAGCGACCGGTTGATTCAGTGACGAAAGCCTTTGAACCCAATTCGCCAGCTTCTCTGGCAGTCCGACTGTGCCGGTCGCTGTGACCACCCTTGCAAACGCGGCACAAATGATGAAGTCTGCTTGCGCGGCAGACTGGAATGCCGCCTCCATTTCAGAGCTTGTCGATGAAGAGGCAATGTATGAAAAGGAAATTTGCTCGAGCCGATCTTTCAATTCTTTTTCGAAAACACTGGTCTCCTCTTGTGCGCCTCTTCCCAAGACAAGGCTAACGTGCACCGATCGTAGACGACGAACGTCTACCGGAACAATTTTGTTTTGGTCGCGTACCAATGTCATGGAGGCATCGGTCAATTCTTGTACCTGCTTCTGCAATACCGGACTATTGATTACCCGGCTGACTTGCCGCAGGTCAAAGCGGGGCTTTGTTGTCAATCCTAGCCAGACATTTGGCTTTCAAGATCTTATTGACAGAACGGTCGATTTGTCTTGGATCAATTTCTTTCCTCTGCACCGCACTGAGAAGGGCTTCATAGACAACACCTGGATTAGGGGGATCCAGCAATACATCAACCCCGGCATTGACAGCACGAACCGCCGCATCTCCGACCCAATAGTTTTCGGTAAGTCCAGACATGGTGAGGGAGTCAGTCACGATAAGTCTTGAAAAGCCAAGTTCCTTTTGGAGGATGTCCGTCAGTATTCGGCTGGAGAGTGTTGCGGGAAGTCCTGGCGTTGGCTCTACGGATGGGACACTGATATGCGCTGACATGACTGACCAAACACCAGCTTTTATTGCTTCCTTGAATGGAGTCCACTCGACGGATTCTAATCGCTTTCGCCTGGCGTGGATGACAGGCAATGACAAATGGGAATCAATATTGGTATCACCATGCCCGGGAAAATGCTTGGCAGTTGCCAGGACGCCTGTTTCCTGAACTCCTCGTATGAATGCGACGCCCAAACGGGCCACCAATTCAGGATCGCCACCGTAAGAGCGAATGTTGATCACCGGGTTTCTGGGGTTGTTGTTGACGTCCAGCACTGGAGCAAAGATCCAATTGACCCCTAGAACCCGAGCTTCTTGCCCTGTGGATTTTCCCTGAAAATAGGCCCACTGTTCCGAATCGGTGGCCCCCAAGGCCATGTTCCATGGGGGGGAAAGAGTATTGCGGATACGGAAACTGGCTCCTCGCTCAAAATCGGAGGCGACAAAAAGAGGTATTTCTGCAAACGACTGAAGCCTGTCGATCAATACAGCGGATTCATAAACGTCCCCGGCGTACAATATGAACCCACCGACATGACAATGCGTGATTTGACGTTTGAGTTCAAGGAACTCAGGACATGAGGAACTCAGGTAGATCCCTCGGAAGGCTGGCATGATCATCTGCCCGACCTTCTCTTCAAGCGATAACTTTCGAAAAGTCTTCTTGACCCAACTGAGGCCGAGGGATTTCTTCGAGCTTACTTTTTTTTCAGGGGCCATCAGAAAGTTAGGATTCCTGCTGACAAAATAAGAGTCGAAATAAGGCTGACTTGCCTATCCATTTATCGAAATCGAGGTAAATGGACTATATCTTCAGTCGGGACTAGTTCTACGGGTTTTCCAGATCGCTGCCAGGCCGAGTATCCACCTTCGATGGCATAGGCATTGTATCCATTCTCCCGGAGAATATACGCCACACGGGCGCTGGTTGCTTCGCGCAGTCAGGTGCAATACAAGTAAATTTCCTTGTCCTTCGACAGCTGGTGCATTTCATGCGGGAGACTGTTTGGCTCAAGGCGAATCGAACCTGGGATCCGCATGGCTCCAACATCATAGTACCCGTGGCTTCGCGTATCCGCGACAATAACTTTTTCCTTGCTCTCCTGCGAGTTCAACTTCTCTGCCAATTCGTCTACTTGAATTCTGAGGTACGTCTCTAAATCGTCGAGTTTTCCTGTAGTTGCGGAGTCGTTGGATGAGATAGAGAGTCAGGCAAAACAACAGGATCCATTCGACTACTCGCGTGTAGGACGTAAAGCCAAGAAGGATATCAGTCAGTAAATGGCTGAAGAAGAATCCGAGGCCAAAGAAAGGGAAAACATAGAGGCAAGATGCCAGGAAGTCCCAGCCAAGGAACTCCAGCACCTTCATGTTCATACTTCCCGCCATCGGGGGAGCCATGGTGTTAACTGCCGGGATAAACTTGGAAAACAACAAGGTCAACCGGCCATGTTTGTAGAACGACTCTGCGGATCTTAAGATACAATCTTCCGGGTTGTCAAAAAAGCGGCAGAGAAAACCTAAGATAGCCCAGCCTGTATAGCGGCCTGCCAGGAAAAGGATAAAATCTCCCAATAACATGGATACGATAGCGAGTGAGATTACCTTAGAAAATGCGAGTGTTCCAAATGCACAAGCCGCTCCACCTGGCTACGAGTATTGGAACAGCAGGCAAAGGGAGTCCAATGGCTTCAAGAAATACATTGAAGAATATGATCCAATATCCGTAGTGCTTGAGGAGATTGCCGACCTCTAGCATATCCTGTCATCCTTAATATTTGGCTGATTTGCCCTGCTTCCAGATGAAAGGGGAAAGGCAAACTTATTGCATTGTAACTGAAATCCTTGAATTATGAGGGAGTGAATTCATGAGAAAGATGTCGCCTTTATCAATCCGGTGCCTCATCCACGGTGCAGAACTCCCACAACAGGTCCTTGCCACGGACAAGCTCATCACCGTCCAGATGAATACTTATTTCGTCGGAAATTCGAAATGCCAGGCATCCAGTAAACAGAGGGCGCTTCATGGGAGAGTTCAAGGTAAGAGGGTTTCGGAAGGTTTTTCCGTAAGACTTATGGCAGGCAAACGTGGCCGAGATAAATTTCTGTCTATTTGAGGATCTGTCTGTCCTTGAGGGAATCAATCATACCCCCCAAAGAGGCGCTTCGTGGCACGCTTTGAGTGGAATGATCGTTCGGTGAGATGGAAAACTGGCCAAGATACGGGCCCCATTGAAAGAGCATTCACCCGAAGTTAGTAACTTCCCCCGGCGATGTAGGATTCCAGTTGCTCAATCATAAACTCTTGATCAGAGATGATCGCTTTTACAACATCACCGATTGAGATGAGCCCGATGATACGACCACCCTCTATAGCGGGGAGATGTCGGATATGTTTGTCAGTCATTCGCGCCATGCACTCTCTCACAGAATGGGAAGGACTAACACAATCAACTTTCTCAGTCATGATTTCGCAAACAGGCATGTCCTTGGAGGATTTTCCATGGAGGACGACTTTTCGGGCATAATCCCTTTCTGAAAAGATACCCCTTAGCT
Source organism: uncultured Acidimicrobiia bacterium (assembly GCA_963810905.1). Lineage (GTDB taxonomy): Bacteria > Acidobacteriota > Terriglobia > Versatilivoradales > Versatilivoraceae > CAWBAT01. Next base: position 83,961 of record CAWEPG010000009.1, read on the forward strand.
TTTCTCCTTCAAGCACAACCAAAGCCCCTACATTCTTATCCGCCATCACTTGTAGAGCCTCAAAGACGCTTGTTTCAGGGGTAACCGACCAAACAGCAGATCCTTTAATTTTCAGAAGTTGATTGACAGTCATCACGGGTACCTCCCCTTAAAATAAATGTGAGTATGCCCAATCTCAGGCCCGTCGACAGCTGTATGCCGTTTGTCATCTCGTCTATTGGAGTCTTCTAGTGGGACGATTCAGTTGAGTCTGTGATTTCTTTTACAATAACCCTTCGGACAAAAAGAATCAATAAGGATTTAGCAAGTCAGGGAAACATATTTCTCTGCCCGGAGTATCTCAAATCAGTAGTAACAATTCATTGAATCGACTTATTTTTCCCCGTAAATTGACCCCTCAGGTTTCTGATGAGAGATTACTCCTCCGCGTACCTTATTCAGCAGGTCGCTAGCCGCACTCTTCATCATGCCCAGTTCCGTGTTGGCTTGAAAAAACCGGAAGCCCTCAGAGATTAATTGTCTGATTTCTTCAGCGTTCCCGCTCGGATAGCCGACCGGGACGCCATATTTCTTGCCGGCAGCCAAAACCTTCGAGATCGCTTCTTTTACCAGAGGGTGATGGCGCTGACCGCCAACGCCCAGTGAATACGACAAATCGCTCGCTCCGATGAAGAGGACGTCGATACCCGGGACAGAGGCGATCTGTTCAATATTCTCCACAGCTTGCTTTTGTTCGATGATCGTGATCACCAGAACATTCTCATTGGCAAATTGCGTATACTCCTGCCCCACATAGTCCCAACGAGGTATTGCTAAACTTGGCCCAAATCCTCGGATCCCCAAGGGCGGATATTTGCAGGATTGGACTGCCTGTTCTGCCAGCTCCCGTGTATTTGTGAAAGGGAAGCAAACACCGAGGCTCCCGATATCCAGAACGCGCTTGGCCATCCAGGGTTCATTAACTGGGACTCGTGTCATGGGAACGGCCTGCATTCCACGAGTTGCCAGGATCATGGAGCGCACCGTTTCAAGAGTCACTGGGCTGTGTTCCATCTCGATCCATAGAAAATCAAACCCGCTGCTCGCCAATGTGGCGGCAACATCCGGGCTAGCTACCGTGATCGTGGCGCCGATTACGGGCTTGCCCTGCTTAAGTGCCAACTTCATAGGGTTTTGGAAAATCATATTTGTGTCAGTCATAGTTTTTGTCAGTAACCTTTCAATATTGAAGTGATCTGGAACGAAATGAATTCTATAAGACGCTCTCCGTTTTTGGCTATCTTAACAGAGGCTCAATCTTAGCTCCCCTTTAATTTTCTATTCTACTGGGACATCGGAGGGGATGCTTTTATCCATTCGTATTGGAATGCCCATGATCTCGACTCCTGAGTATATTTTCGTCATTGCGTTCGTATGTTATACAGGTAGGTAAACTGCACCGTAACGAGTTCACCTTTAAAAGTGGATGGGAAGACGGGGAATGGCTCGGAGAGGTTTACCGAAGAGACCGCCGCACGATCATAGGGAGAAAGACCGGAGCTCCTCAAAACCTCGATGTTATCAATCCGACCATTGTTACGAACATCGAAAATAAGCACAACCTTTCCTTTAGTTCTAGTCCGGATCAATTCAGGAATGACCGAATACCAATTGTCTCGGACTCTGTAATAAATCAGATGCAGCCAGGGAGAAAAATCGACACCCTCGGTATCGCTGACGATCGCTGGTTGTTCAACTGAAAAGTCTGGGTTGCGATGGTCAAAATTATGGATGGAATTACCCCCTCCCTCCTGGCCGTAACTCCCACTCTGGCGAGCTTTTTCTATGGCGCTTTGAATTGAAAAACCTGGAGATTCTAGGCTTTCATTGATTTCACGCAAACTCCGTGCAGTGGGTTTTGCAGGCGGACCGGAAAGCTGAGCAGATTGTAACGGCGAGTCTTGTTTCCCTACAGTTTCGTCGGACTGGCTTGGCTGTACTCCTCCAGTTACATTCGGAGGCAACAGAGGGGGCGGCACCACAGGTGATGACGCCGCGAATTTCGGAAGGCTTGGAGAAGGTGGTCGTTCCGGTCCCTGAGGATTTTTCTCAGGATAAGGAGCGTGCAGCTTTTTGACGTCTAACGTGGGTGGCTTAGCCTTAATGATCTGATCTCTATCAGAGGGGGGCGAGATCTTCGGTTTTTGCAAAAGTTTCTGGTAATCCTGGCCCAAAGCCAGCAGCCCAAGTCGTTTTGAGTCTTCAAGGCCGGCGGGACTTCTCCGAACCAACCGCTTCTCATCGATACGGCTAAAAATTTTGGGACTCACAAGGATGAAAATAATTAGGAGCAAATGCAGAACCAAAGAAGCCAGATAAGCTTCCCGTCTTCTGTGGGAGGCTTTATCATCTTCAAAGCGGAAGGTTAATAACTGAAGATCATCACTCATGAGGCTTGGCCACTGACATGGTAGGGGAAAAGCATTTTTCCAGAGGAAAGGGGATTACCTTTGGCGTCCCTTAATGAATGCTAACCCTAATTTCGGTGATTTTACCCCACCCTCAGGGGAGTCATGTCGAGAGCCTCATGGGTTTTGGCTTCCATCCTCCCAACTTCTCAGTCGAGGAGGCGGGACGCTATTCAAGTTTCGTTTACAGGCATCCAGCCAGCTTGAACAAATGGCTTGTATTATTCTTTCCTCCCTACCGAAAAGGACAAAGGCAAATGCTGCGAATGTTCGCTGATCTGGCGTACAACCCAATGAGCCAACTGCAAGGCTTCTCGGCTGCTATCCGGTGACACCTCCGGGCGACTTCTAGACCGAACCGACCTGAGGAAGGATTCTATTTCTGCTCGGAGTGGTTCTACTCTGTGGGTCTCCAACCTTCTCGGAGTAATAACGGGTGCACGGTCACCCTCCCCAGGTTGAACAGAGAGCACGACAACATCCTGACGAGAGTAATCCACCGAGATGTATTCATTGGGCTGGAAAAATCTCATCTTTCGCACTTTTTCTGTGCTGACGCGACTGGCGGTCAAATTGGCTACGCAACCGTTTGCAAATTCAATTCTTGCATTTGCAATGTCGATCTTGTTGCTCAAGATTGGGAGCCCGACGGCACTGACCGCCTTGACGGGTGATTTCACGAAATCCAAAACAATATCGAGATCATGGATCATGAGGTCCAAGACAACATCGATATCTAGACTGCGGGATGTGAAAACCCCCAGGCGATGAATTTCAAAGAACATGGGTTGATGAGCGATTCTTCGAGCTGCGCAAATGGCTGGGTTGAATCTTTCGAGATGCCCTACCTGCAAGACCCGCTCATACTTCGTGGCTGTTTCGATCATCATTTCCGCTTCATCAACTGAGGACGCCATCGGTTTTTCGACCAGCACATCAATCCCACGGCTTAGCAAATGACAGCAAACCGCGGCGTGATCTGTTGTCGGAACAGCCACACTGACTGCGGTTGCTTTGTCCAGGAGTGCGGAAAAATCAGTATAGGCATGGGTGTTAAATTCATTGGCTACGGACTCTGCCGTTGTAAGATTCTTATCCACGACTCCCAGCAGCTCCACCGACTCGTTTTCGGAATAAATCCGCACATGCTGTCGTCCGAGATATCCTACGCCAATAACGGCAACCTTTATCTTGTCCATAGGTTCTTGACTCGTGGCGGAATATCAGGGCACATGTACTAGGCCCCAACGATTAACATTCAATCAGATACCACTATAATGAAACTAGGAAACAATGCCTTTGTGACTATTCAAGCTTATTCTCAACCGGCGTCTCCATTTCGGTTTCTGGTCTATAGGCGGAAATGCTAATTCCATGGTCATTGGCAAAGCGGAGCAGTTTTTCCTGGTCGAGAACTAGTGTTTTGTAGGCATCGATCGCAAGGGCTGAGGCATTCACTGTGGCCATCAATTCAACCGTTGGTAAGCCGATCACGGGCACATCAAAACGCATGTCTTGTTTGGGCTTGCTGACCTTGACCACTGTGATTCGTTGATTCCCCGTCACTTCAGCAGCGCGCCGGATTACGGCATCCGTACCTTCCATTGCTTCCACGGCTACACAAGCCTGCTCTCGCACGACAACAGATTGGCCAATATCTAATCGAGCAATTTCTCTGGCGATGCGCCGTCCATATTGAATATCCTTACTTTCTTCTTCATTGGGTGAGCGTTCCGTCAGCACCCCTGGCTGAGGCAAAAGCGGCCCGAGAAAGGTTGTTGAGTCGATCAGGGTAATGCCCTCCTCTTCCAAAATCCGGGCAACCGCACCGATCAGCGCATCCGTATTTCTCGACCTCAGGCTTGTCAAAAGTTTCAACATCTTCAGATCGGGCAGGATCGTACTGAAGATCTGCGAGTGTTTCACCTGACCTGCCATGATGGCTTGTGTGACCCCCTCCTGCTGGAAGATTTTGATGAGTTTACCCAATTGTCCGAGGCTGATCCAATGGACCGTGCTCGAATAGGATTCAATTTCCTTGAAGGTCTCTTCCAAGATGGCTACAACAACCATTTCTAGTCCACGACTTCGCGCTGCTTCCAGGACTAGGAATGGAAACTTTCCATTTCCAGCGATTAGGCCATAACGAGTCATAGATTTGATTTGCCAGTTTCCGCAGCCAGGCGTTTGAGCGAAGTGAAGAGTATTTTTGTCAATCCGCAAACTACAGAAGAGAGATCAGACGTTTTCTTACTTAATGATGCCCCGTTCGCTTCGCTCGATAAAATCTATAATCGGCTGAATGTCCGAGTGATTCGGAAATCTCTCTTTCAGCACGTTCAGAGCCTGGGAAGTGTTTAGTTTGGACTGCAAAATAATACGAAACGCTGCCCGGATGTCATGGAGAGATTTCGGTGAAAATCCTCTACGTTCCAGCCCAATGGTGTTTACCCCGTAATTTCCCGTGTCCCTCGCGCTTACCGTCTTGGAGTAAGGAAGAACATCCTTGGTTATTACGGAATATCCTCCCACAAACCCATGGGCACCCACTCTACAAAATTGATGGACACCCGAGAAGGCTCCAATGGTTGCGTAATCCGAAATAGTCACATGGCCAGCCAGCGTAGCCGCATTCGCCAGGATTACATGGTCGCCTACAATACAGTCGTGAGCGACATGGGCATAGGCCATAACCAAAGTGTGATTGCCGATGACCGTGCGACCTCCCCCGGCGGGAGTCCCGCGATGAACTGTGACGTACTCGCGGAAGATATTGGAGTCGCCCACGATGAGCTCGGTCAATTCCCCTTTGTATTTTAGATCTTGAGGCGGTAAGCCGATGGATCCAAAAGGAAAGAAATGACAATTCCTTCCAACTCGGGTCGGCCCTTGGATGACCACATGCGAGTCCACAACACAACAATCCCCAAGAACAACCGAGTCTCCAATCACTGAATATGGCCCCACAGCGACGTCTGCTCCCAAAAGTGCAGAAGGACTAATAACAGCGGTTGGGTGAATCTGCATCTACGCGCTCCGATCCACAATGGTAGAGAAGATTTCAGCCTCGGCGACCATTCTCTCTTTCACGTATGCCTCCGCCTTCAATTTACCATGGCGGGGGCGCATTTTGATGACCTCTACGACGATCCGAATTTGGTCCCCGGGGACTACCGGTTGGCGAAATCTTGCCCTGTCAATTCCGCTAAAGTACACGAGCTTATGTTCCCGATCTGCGATTTCCTTTAGCACCATCACCGCGGCGACTTGGGCCATGGCTTCCACAATGAGAACGCCAGGCATGACTGGGGCACCCGGGAAATGGCCCTGGAAGAAGGGTTCATTGATGCTGACATTCTTAATCCCGACGATCTTGCGCGCCGGATCTAGTTCCAGGATGGAATCCACCAGAAGAAACGGATAGCGATGGGGGATAATGCGCTGTATTTCATTCACATCCATTAGCATAAGGTCATCCTTAAAGTGAAAAGGGAAGGCTGGCTCCAGATTGAAAAGCAACCTTCCCTTGTTGAGCAAAGAATACAGAAACCCGGGTTACTCTAATTCTTCTTAGGAGCCGTCACTGAGGGCTTCCCGACTGTGCCTTGTATTTTATTGGGTTGGGCTGTGGGCGTGCTCTTCTGGCTCTGGGCAACTGGCTGCTTTGGCAGCCGTGGGGGCAGTACCTCTTTGGGAGACCTGCAAGCCGTCGTAGCGTTTGATGATATTATCAGTGACGTCAAGGGCCGGATCGGCGTAAAAGAGTTGGCCGGTTTGGCTGGAATAATCCAGGAGCAAAGTAAAGCTCTTCTCTTTGGCGTATTGCTGCACGATGGGCGTCATCTTAGCTCCGATTCGAGAGAAGATTTCATTTCGTAGGTTCGTAAATTCTTTTTCAGCATCCTCCTGAGAACGCTGGAAGGCCGTTGTCTTTTGGTCGATAGTTCGAGCTAGAGCCGCTCTTGCCTCTTCTGACATTGTGGTTCCCTGGGTAGTGAGCTGCTGTTGCAGATCCTGCAATTCTTTCTGTATTTTCGCCAATTCGTCCCGTTTCGCATCATATTTTCTTTGAAAGTCAGCATTATCTCTCTGGCCTTCAGCACACTCGGCGATGGCACGCAATACATTGATGATGGCTATTTTCTGGTCTGCGGCTTGAGCGAGCAATGGCCTGGGCACGGCAAGAAGTGAAGCCAGCAGGAAAGATGAAATTAATCTCATCATGTTGTTAGACACTCCTTTCTACTGAAGTCCGACGGCCTCGAGAAATCCTCCCGTATTACTCGTACTCTCCACGAGAGTGACAACGATTAAGGGTTGAAGGTTTGGAGATGTAATCTGCATTGGGCCAAATTTTCCAGTCAGGCCCATGTCCGCCAATATGTCACTGCTATAATAAAAGCCACCCACTGGGACAAAAATATCTGTCTTCGTAGCCAGCGTGGCACCGGTATCAGGATCGGATACAGTTAGAGAAGTTGCCCCGATTGCGTTCCCCAAGTTCAGGATGAATATTCCTGAACGGAAATTTCCCGTGTTAGTCACCGCATCGAGTACGAGATTCGCAAAGCCTGTTGAACGGCCTACTTGAAGGGCGGGATCATTGGTTGCATTATTGATTATCGAGATGAAACTTGAGAAAGGCTGATCAGAAGTTACCCGCACAGATCCAATGGTATTGGTGACATTGCTCGTTCCAAGAACAAAGCGGTTGACGTTGTTAATCTGCAGAAATCCTTTGGATGCTATTTGTGCCGTATTTTTTCCCAATGAATTCCCGTTTTGGTCAAACAGCTCAACCTGAAAATTCCCAGTTACAGTACTGATATTGGTTATCCCTACATTCGCACGGTATTTATCGTTGTCTATGGCGAAGGGCAGATAGTTGATGAACCCCAAATTATTAACGTACACGCCGTCATTCGTCGGGCTTACAACCAACGCCGTATTATTGGAATTGTTCACAGCCACACCGTTCGGAGTACTCCCAACATTCGTGTTCAGGACCGTCGGATATTTCGTGTTGTCATTAAGATTGAGCAAAGACATTGTACGGGCGTTACTGGAAACAACTACGCCGACATTGGTAACCGTGTTGACGCTGATGCCAGAAGGGGGTACTCCCAAAGGAATCGATGCAGTCACAGGGCTTGCCGTAACCGGCAAAAGTTGTGTCAAGTCAATCACTGTAACATCATTCGACCCTGAATTTGCCACATAGGCCTTGTTTGTTGCCAAGTCCAGCGCAATATCTACCGGATTGGATCCCACGGCGATGGCCCGAATCAAGACCCGATTCGGAATGTTGATCACAGTGACATCATTGCTATTGAAGTTTACGACCAGGGCGACATTCTGAGCAGGATAGTAGGCCACACTGATGGGGCTGGTTCCTGCCTGAAGCTGGTCCGGCAGGATGGAAGTGTTGGTGTTCAGATCAATGATAGAGATTCCGCCCCCGTTCAGGTTAGCCACAATCGGCTAGATTGTTGGCTGTGTCGATAGCCACTGCCCGCGGACTATAGTGAAAGGTCGGATCCGTCGTGCTTTTGGCGCCAACCAACACCGTGGCCACAACGGATTTTGAAGCGAGATCGATGATCGAAACCGTATCGTCTCCGAAGTTCGTGACCACCGCCCGGTTGGTTACTGGGTTAATCGCAACGCTGGTCGGAGCCAACCCAACTGCTAAATTCGCCGTGACAGTACCTGTGCTCAAGTCGATAATTGATACCGAATTCGAATTTCGATTGGCGGTCACCGCAATATTGGTTTCAGGTATTACGGCGACATCAAAGGGACCGCTGCCTGTCGGCAAAAGGATCTGTTGGGCGTGCAAGGTGACTGTTCCCAACAAAATAAACCCTACCAAAATCCAAAACCTACGTTTCATCCATCCGTCCATTCTTAATGGCTCCATGTCGCTGGTTCCGCCTGTCCTTTAGAAAGTTCGCCCTACAGTAAATTTAAAACCCCTGGTTTTCTGGGTCGGAGAATTTGAATAATAATTGTCGCGAAGCGGATAAGGCAGCCCGCCTTCGGGTCGAATAATATAGCTATTCAAAATGAGTGGGTCCCAAAAGTAAATCAAGCGAAAAGGTGCATTAACCACGGGAAGGATTACCTGGAATTCTACGCCTGTTGTCGCCCGCCACATGGTTGTTTGGGGGATAATTGGAAGAGGCTCTCCCGCAGTGTAGGGGACGAAGGCCCCATTTTCGAACTTGTAGAAATTTCCAGCGGCTTCAGGTGCCAATTGCAGTGAGGACTTCTTCGCTACCCAAGATTTCCCGATATCAAAAAATGGTGCCAACGTGACAGGTCCCATAATGGGGATTCGGTATTCGATGTTACCCACAACCTGAGAGTCCCCTCCTACCAAATATGGGAAAGTATAGTAGAACGGCACGCTCTGCGTGGTAGTTCCACCCGTCTGAGGGTCAATCACTGGATTCCCGTAAGGATCCTTGACAATGCCGTTAACATAGGTTTTGGTAGTCACTTCAGCTCGAGGACTGATCGTTCTGAAATCAAACCCACGAATGCTGTCTTCCCCTCCGGTGTAGAAACGGCTATAGATGGGGGGTTGTAACCCGCCATAGCCGGTGATAAAGGAGTAAAGACCGCGGACGGCAAGTGTATTCCTTCTTTTGTTCATGGGTCTGAAGTACTTGCCCTCTACAAAGGGCTCGATGAATTTAACGTCTCCCCCAATTCCCGCCATTCGCAGGAGCAAGCTGACATTTTTCCCGGATCTCGGCGAATAGGGATTATCCACTGTGCTGTAAGTGAGTGTTGGCGATATAATACTCTGCAAAACCCCTTGATAAGTCCCGATTCCGGTAAACGTATCCGTAAATTGAAAGGCTGTATAAAAAGCCTGATTTTGAGCCGAGGGGAAAACTGTATAAGTTTTTTCCATCGTATAGCTCAGCCCGAAGCGTGTAAACGGTCTTACTGGTTTGCTTGCAAAAAGGGTGAATCCCCTGCTGTTCTGGGAAAATAATTCATTTCCAATAGGTACGTAACCATAGTATCCCTGGAATTGGTCGCCTTCGCGATAACTGTACTTTCGGTAATAGACACTAAATCCCGTTGTCAGGGGTCGATTCCTAAAATAAGGCTCCGTAAAGCTGAGTACGTAGGCCGAGTAGCGCGTTCCTCCCTGTAACTGGACGTCCAGGGTTTCACCGTACCCCATGAGATTGTTTGTAGAGTAATTGACCCCCAGAAAACTTCCTCCAATTCCGCTGACGCCACCCGACAATCCAATAGAGTTCTTGCCTTTTTCCTTCACCTTCAGGGTCACATCGACATAGTACTTGCCGTCGGATGGATCCGGTTTGGGTTCTGGCTTAACCTCCGCATCTTCCTGTTTCAAGACATCAAAATAACCAAGTTGATTGAGGCGGAGCAGGCTGATATCAAATAATTGCGTGTTGTAAATTTCGCCTTCAGTGAGGAGTATTTCTCTACGAATAACTTTGTCGCGTGTTGTGGTGTTCCCGACAAATTCCAGGCGGCGAAGGTAGTATTGATTTCCTTCTTCAAAGTCAAAAACAATGTTAACCGTATGATTTTCTTCATCATAATCTTGACGGGGAATGGGGGTCCAGTTGATATAACCCCTGGAGCCGTAGATCTTTTTCAGATTCTCAAAACCCTTCCGGATCAGTTCGCCATTGAATACCTCGCCTTGCTGCATTCCAAACACGCGGACCAACTGGTCTTTAGTAAAGAGAGTATTTCCAGTGAAATTGATTTCACCGACTCGATACTGATTACCTTCTTCAAGAGGGATGTCAATGAAGACCCGTTTCCCTTTGGTAGACTTGAACGGAATTGGGAAAAAAGACATGCTGTTTACATCTTTGACTTCTACTTTGGGGTCTTGAATGAGGAGCTTAATATACCCCTTTTCATTGTACTTCGCCCTCACTCCCATCTCGAGCGACGCTTCGAGCTTGTTCCGGTCAAAAGTTGATTTTCCGCTAAACATTGAGATTAAGCTCGTTTGTTTGATGTACTTCATGGATTTGCGGAGTTCACTATCTGAATAGACCGTATTCCCGTGGAAATCAATTTTCTCAACCTTCACCTTGGGACCTTCGTTAATCAGAAAAGTGACGGCTTTAGAGTTTGGAGGGATGTCCGTTGCTTCGTATTTAATATCGGCATACTGCCGGCCTTTTTCGGCCAGCAAATCCGACAAAACAGTGATAGCACGGGAAATCTTATTCGGATCGAAAGGGGTTTCAATTCCCAGGTTAACTTTCTTTTCCTTGTATTTATCGAGAACTTCGGTATTGGTCGCTGACTTAAGCCCCTTATAAGTGATGCTACGAATGAGAGGTTTCTCTTTAACCCAGAAAATCACAATCTTGCCAGTTTTGCCTTGTTCCAAGGTGATCGTCAAGTCATCAAAAAATCCTTGTGCCCAGACAGTCTTAAAATCCCGGCGAAGGACGGCAGGGTCAAATCGCCCGTTCTTCTGGGAAATGATGTGAAATCGGACAGTGTCCTGAGGGACACGGCGTGTTCCCCTGATCTCGATATTCTCAATCAATTCTTCATCCTCAGCTAGAGAGGGCGAAGTGCAAAGAGGGTACGTGAAAATAAACAGGACGGAAAGGACAAGGGTAAGAATACCCTTTCTCAGCATCAAAAGAGCCTCCACAAATACATTTCACGATGGCGAGTAGGCACAAATCTCTCCGTAGTTTCTGGACTAACTCTTTGATGCAAGAAATGGGGAACTATTTGTATAAGAGAGAGGTTTCAATAATCGAATTCTTCAGATTACGATAATAGAGTCCTTTATCTACTTCGTAGATCTCCAGTTCCGAGCCAGGCGCAACATCGCCCTGGATCAGAGCTTCGGATAAAGGGTCCTCTACATATCGCTGCAGAGCCCTACGCAATGGACGAGCACCATAAGATCTATCTTGGCAGGTCTTGTCTAGGATCCAGCGCTTGGCATCGGGTGTGAGGGTAATCTTAACGTTTTTTGAAACCATACTTTCGTTGATTTGAACCACCAGCAGATCGACTATTTTCTCCAGGTCCTCATCACTTAACGAATTGAAGACAATGATCTCATCTAAACGATTGATAAATTCTGGGTTGAACGCTTTCTTAACTTCAGCGGTTACCAGCTCCTCCATTTTCTGCTGCGTGGATTCTTCGCTGGACCCGTGAAACCCTAGCTGATGGCGCTTTTCAAGAAAACGGGCACCGAGGTTGGAAGTCATGATGACGATCGTATTCTTGAAATCGATCGTGTTGCCGAGGCCATCAGTCAACTGGCCGTCTTCAAAGACCTGCAGCAAAATATTAAAAACATCGTGGTGAGATTTCTCAATCTCATCCAGCAGAACAACCGAATAAGGATTTCTTTTAACTCTTTCGGTTAACTGCCCCCCTTCCTCATAACCAACGTATCCCGGGGGAGAACCGATAAATTTTGATACGGAGTGCTTTTCCATATATTCAGACATGTCAAACCGGATCAGCGCCTTTTCCGTGCCGAATAAAAATTGAGCCAGCATGCGGGCGACCTCAGTTTTGCCAACCCCCGTCGGTCCCAAGAAGAGAAAGGATCCAACCGGTCGGTTGGGATTCTTTAATCCTGCACGCGATCGACGAATCGCCCGTGCCAATGCGCTAATCGCTTTATCCTGGCTGATAATCCGCCGATGCAGATGCTCTTCAATCCGCATCAATTTGAGCATCTCTTCTTCTTTGATCGATGTCACCGGAATGCCCGTCCACTTGGCGACGACGTTTTCGATATCCTCTTTCGTGACCATGCCAATGGAATTATCTGTCAGGTTAAATTTTTCTTTGACCGACCGAAGTGTCTCTAACGCCAGCCGCTCCTCATTCTTATAAATTTCAGCCTTTTCAAACTCATGGTTGGAAATGGCCGATTCCATGTGAGAGACAATCACTTTGATTTTTTTCTGAATCTCGGTCATTTCCTTTGGGAGCCTATCCTGACGAAGTTTCACTCGCGCTCCAGCTTCGTCGATTAAGTCGATGGCCTTGTCGGGTAGAAAACGATCAGGTATGTAGCGACTGGAATGATGCACGGAGGTCTCAATTGCTTCGGGCGTATACGACACCAGGTGAAACTTCTCGTAGCGCTCTTTCACCCCATTCAGAATACGGATGGATTCAGATTCGTTGGGAGGAGGAACCTTGACGGCTTGAAACCGTCGCTCCAAAGAACGATCTTTCTCGATCGACTTGCGATACTCCGCCGGGGTCGTAGCGCCGATACACTGAACCTCACCGCGGCTCAAAGCGGGTTTCAAGATATTAGCGGCATCGAGGGATCCTTCCGCGGACCCCGCACCCACCAGAGTATGCAATTCGTCAATGAAAACAATGGCATTCGGGTTTTCAATGAGTTCCTTCATGATCGTCTTCAAGCGTTCTTCAAACTGCCCACGATACTTAGTCCCAGCCACGATCAAGGATAGATCTAAAGCTAGAATTCGCTTGTCGGCTAAATAGCTGGGCACATCGCCATCCACGATCTTTTGGGCCAGGCCTTCTACGATAGCAGTCTTGCCGACACCTGGTTCTCCAATCAGAACCGGGTTGTTCTTTGTTCTTCGGCACAGGATTTGAATGCAGCGTTCAAGTTCATTTTCTCTCCCAACCAGCGGGTCCAATGAATTTTCGGCCGCCAATTGAGTGAGATCACGGCTGAATTCAGCCAATAATGGGGTGTCCTTCGATCGAGCGGCCGCCGGTTTTTCCGACTGCGTTCGCATGAGTTCCTCCCGGACTGTATTTAACCGTAACCCACGTTCATGCAAGATCTCGGCTGCCAGGCTCTTGTCCTCGCGTAAGATTCCAAGCAGAAGGTGTTCTGTCCCGATATGACGGTGACGCAACCGTTCTGCTTCATCTGCCGAAAAGGCCAGGATTCTCTTGCACTCTGCACTGAGAGGTAAGTCTATGGAAGTAGATACTTTCTCCCTAATGATCGTTCGCCCTTCGATCTCCTTTTTGATGGATTCAATAGAGGAATGCGAGCGGAGGAACCGGTTGGTCAGGCTTTTGTCCTCTCGCATCAAGCCCAAAAGCAGATGCTCGGTTTCGATTGAAGGGCTCCCGTACTGGCTTGCCTCGTACCGGGCAAAGAAGATAACTCGACGTGCCTTTTCAGTATAGCGTTCAAACATTGGTTTGATTAATGACGTGCAAAAAACCGTTTTCTAACCGAAGAACCCTGTTACATCTCAAGGCTATATTAGCATTGTGTGTTGCCAGGATGGAAGTAAGATTTTTCTCTTGCTGGATTTTACGAAACAGCTCGAATACCTTCAGACCCGTCTGCGTATCGAGACTTCCAGTGGGTTCATCTGCCAGGATTAGCGCTGGATTATTAACCAAAGACCGGGCAATTGCAACCCGTTGTTGCTCGCCTCCGGATAACTCGCCGGGACGGTGCCCCAACCGGTCACCCAGGCCTACTAGGGTGAGCAATTCTACTCCCAAAGCTTCGTCTGCCGGTGCACCGGCAATAATCCGTGGCATGAGCACGTTTTCCAGGGCTGTAAATTCCGGCAGGAGGTTATGAAACTGAAAAATAAACCCAATAGAATGTCGTCGAAACGCGGCAAGGGCCTCAGAGTTCAGGCAATAAATGTCGGTTTCTCCAAAATGAACTGATCCTTCGCTGGGACGATCCAAAGCACCGAGAATGTGTAACAGAGTACTCTTTCCAGAGCCAGATTCTCCCACAATTGCGATCATCTCCCCTTGATGAGCCGTCAGATCAATTCCTCTCAGAATTTCCAATGGCTCTCCCGTGTTCCGGAAAGTCTTCCTTATATCCTTGGCGCTCACAACATCGGCCATCCGAGAGAGATGATTGTGCTCTTCTGACATGCCTATTCATACCTCAAGGCTTCGACCGGATCGAGGGTCGCTGCTTTCTTGGAAGGATAAATCGTGGCCAAAAGGCTAATCACAATGGCAGCCATTGCCACCCAAACCCCATCCCAAGGGTTTATCTTGAAAGGGACATGCGAAATTGAGTAGACATCGGTCTCCAATCTTATTAACTCGTACTTATCGCAAACCCAACAGGTTAAGTTTCCCAGAATCGATCCCAGCACTGATCCCACGAGGCCGATAACCAAGCCTTGAAAAACAAAGATCTTACGAATTTGATTTTGCGTTGCCCCCATTGACATCAAGACCGCGATATCCCGGCTCTTTTCCATGACCATCATGATCAACACTGTAATGATATTTAAAGCAGCCACGAACACAATCAGCCCGATCGTGATAATCATGACCATTTTTTCCATCTTGAGGGCATGAAAAATCGATTGGTATTGCTCAATCCAGTCTTTGGTCACGAAATCTGAACCGACCACCTTCAGAATTTTCTCGGAGATGCTCTTTACCTGATAAATATCGGATACTTTGCATTCAATCAGAGAGACAAGTTCTCCCGTCCCGAATAGTCGTTGAGCTGAAGCCAAAGAGGTAAACCCCCAGGAGGAGTCGAAGTCAGATAATCCCGAGGAAAAGATTGCGACGACCTTCAGGCGCTTTCTTACCGGAAGGGTTCCAATGGGTGACAACTCCCCTTCATCACTAATGACGGACACGTAATCGCCGACAGAAGTACCTATTTTCTTTGCCAGTTCATCCCCTAAAGCAATGCGATCTTTGACGGGATCATCTTTCTCGGCCACCAGGTCTTTGAGTTTTCCTGATTTAATTTCAAAAAAGGGATCTTGAAAAAAAGCAGGATCATTGACTGCAATTCCCTTTAGGTAGACCGGCTGCTGGCGCCCCGCAATGATGAGAACCACTTGGTAGATGGCTGGCAAGGCTGACTGTACGCCAGGGACACTCTTGATCTTTTCGGCAAGGGCAGGGTAACTCGAGATCCCGTACCGGATCTCTTTCGGCAGCACATTAATGTGGGAGGTTCCCCGCAAAAGTTTGTTTTGCAGATCTTCGCGAAACCCGGCACTGATTGAGAGAGCCACGATTAACGCCATGACCCCGGATGTTACTCCCAAGATGGAGATCACGGTGATCACAGAAATGACAGTCTGTTTTCGTTTGGCTTTGAGGTAGCGAAGCGCAACGAACAGCTCGAACTTCATGGAGTTACTCTCGTTTTTCAGGACGCAAGTGAGGAAAGAGAATGACATCGCGTATGGAGCGGGAATTTGTGAAGAGCATTGTGAGCCGGTCGATACCGATCCCTTCACCAGCTGTAGGAGGCATCCCATAGCGAAGCGCCCGGACGTAATCTTCGTCCATCTGGTGGGCTTCCTCGTCGCCTTTCTCCCGTTCGGAAACTTGGGCTTCAAAACGACGCTCCTGCTCTTCCGGATCATTCAATTCACTGTAGGCATTTGCGATTTCCATCCCGCCCATGTACAGTTCAAATCGCTCCACCATTGAAGGATCATCCGCTTTAGTCTTACTGAGCGGGGAGAGCTCGATTGGATAGTCATAGATGATTGTGGGTTGAATCAAATGTCTCTCCACTACCGCTTCAAATAATGCGCCCAGTAACACCCCTTTCGAGAGACCTTCGTTTGCAGGAATAGTCTCTAGTGAACGGCTCGCCGCATATTCATTCCATTGCCGCGCCCGATTCAACAGAGAACCTGAAACTTCTAACTCTTCAGGATTCAGGGGAGGGAGGTCAGGAGAAGGCCAGAAGTGAAGAATGGCTTCCTTTAGCGAGTATCGTTGCCAATGGAAAAGCGAGATGTGCTGACCGTCAAACTCAAATTCTTCTTTTCCCAGCACATTCCGGGCTAATTGCTTCAAAAGCTCTTCCGTCAGATCCATCAGATCCCGATAGTCGCTATAGGACTGATAGAATTCGAGCATCGTGAACTCAGGATTATGCTGGGTCGAAATCCCTTCATTTCGAAAATTACGGTTAATTTCATAAACCCGCTCCAGCTGGCCTACAATGAGTCGCTTCAAATAGAGTTCCGGAGCAATTCGCAGGAAGAGATCCAAGTCCAGTGCATTGTGATGGGTCTTGAAGGGACGAGCTGTTGCGCCACCAGCCAGGGGTTGCATCATAGGGGTTTCCACCTCAACGTAACCGCGTGCATCCAAGAAGCTCCGGATTTGTTTGATTACTTTACTGCGAATGATAAAAACCTCTCTGGAATCTCTATTGGAAATCAAGTCGAGATACCGCTGCCGATAGCGAATTTCTACATCCGAAAGCCCGTGCCATTTCTCAGGCAACGGCAAAAGAGACTTAGCAAGGAAGGTAAGTTTCTGGACATGAATGGTAAGCTCATTGGTTTTGGTCCGGAACAAATACCCTTCTACCCCAATGAAATCGCCTATGTCCAATAGCTTGTAAAGGGAGAAGTCCTGCTCTCCCAGATCATCTTTCCGAATGTAGACCTGGAGGGGCACATTTCCATTGGAGATATTGAGGAATCCGGCTTTTCCTTGCCCACGCATTGCCACGACTCGCCCACAGACTTGCACGATGATTTTCTCGGCCTCGAGTGATTCCTTGGAAGAGTCTTGATACAGGGCCAAGAGCTGGTCAATGGTGTGCGAGTAGTTGTAGCGATGGGGGTATGCGGGAAAACCGAGCTGTTGAATAGCTTCGAGTTTTGAATAGCGCTGGGCAACAAGTTCGGGTTTGTTTTGGGTGTCGGACAAGGGCCTCATTTCTCCTTCAATGAAATCAAGACCGGTTTGGCTCGAGTGGGGTTTCGACCGGCTCTTTCGCGGATTGGTCCTGTCCTTCCCGCTCTTTTCGAATGCTATCCAAAATCCCGTTGATGAAAAGAATCGACTCGTGAGTGCTGAACTTCCGAGCCACTTCCAAGGCCTCGTTGATCACCACCGCGCAGGGCGTTCCAGTTTCATGGAGCAGCTCAAAGGTGGCCATTCTTAAAATATTCCGGTCAACGGTCGGCATCCGTGGCAGCCGCCAGTGTTCCGCATGACGCGCTAGTAGCTCATCGATCCTCTCGACGTTTTCAATGGTTCCTTCAACCAGTTGATCCGAAAAACTTCGGACGTCGTCATCCGCCTCCTGATGAAGAGTCCAGAAAGAGTCTCGGACCTCCCCGTAAGCTTCTTTGGAGAAATCCCATTGAAAAAGCATCTGAAGAGCCAATTCCCGGCTCTTGCGTCGACCCGCCATCGCTTGATTCCTTACAGCTGTTTGAGAAGATTCGCCATTTCGACGGCGCTCATAGCAGCCTCAAATCCTTTGTTCCCGGATTTCAGCCCTGCCCTGTCAATGGCCTGTTCAACCGAATCCGCAGTTAGAACACCGTAAGCGACCGGTATTTTGTCTTCTAAAGAAACTGAAGCAATTCCTTTAGTGACTTCACTGCTGATGTATTCAAAATGAGGAGTATCCCCGCGGATTAAGGTTCCCAAGCAGATTATTGCGTCGTGTTTCTTCGATTCCGCCAGTCTTTTTGCAGCCAGGGGGATCTCAAATGATCCCGGAACGCGAACAACCATGATGTCGGATTCTGCAGTTCCGGATCTTTCTAGAGCGTCCAATGCCCCCGCCAACAAGCGACTGGTTATAAACTCATTGACGCGGCTGGCAACGATCGCAAACCGCAAGCCACTGGAAGTTAAATTTCCTTGGACTATTTTAGGCGCCATAAAACCACCTCCGCTGAGTGCAGGGCCCAGCAATGTCTTGAGCCCCTAAATCGCCGAAAAGGCCGATGTAAAGCCAAACCAGGATGATATCAGGTTTTGGAGGTGAGTCTAGTGGAAATTACTCTGCTAAGATCAACAAGGCAAATTGCTTAAGGACGGAACGGCCGGCATTGCAGAGCTTGGTATGCCGAGAAAAGACCTAAAGCGAGAGGGCCAGAGATTGATAAAGTTTTCTGACGGATTGGAAATGCATGCAAAGTCCCGGCCAAAGGATTTGAGAGTTGTTACCCTGTTATGCCTAGCTTAAGATAACTCCATGTTCAGGCAACGACTCAATTGGAAACTTAAGCGTATTCTCCGGGAACTCGAAGAACACCTGGATACATTTCAGAATCTCTGGCGGGGGACTCAAGTGAAGAACCGGATGTGTCCTTCTTGCCGGGCACTTGTGAATTCTGATGAGAGTGTCTGCCCGCACTGCCACGAAAGGTTAGGACGGCGCCTTGGAGGCGTCGAAAAGCTCCTGCAGAATCTGATTCCGAACTTCGCTCCCGTTTCTTATATTGTGCTGACAATCAATTTTCTTTGGTTTGTAATCATCTTCGCCTCACAGCGTGAAGCCACAGGCCAGGATTTGAGAATGTTTCTCATGGGCGGAAGCGTAAAAGGCATCGTTCAGTGGGGGGGAGACGCTGCGCTGCTTGTTTCACAAGGCCAGTGGTGGCGTTTGGTTTCGGCCATTTTCGTTCATATCGGAGTCATCCATCTGTTGTTTAACTCCTATGCGCTTATTTTCATCGGACCGTTGTTAGAAGAGTTGCTCGGACGAGAACGATTTCTCGTCATCTATGTTGGGACTGGAGTTCTTGGTTTTGTCGTGAGCAATACCTACTACAATCCGGTCCATGTCACGGCAGGGGCATCTGGAGCCATTTTCGGGCTTATTGGCGCTGGAATCATTCTTTCGAGAAAGTGGGCAGCTTGGGGAAGCCTATTAAAAGAACAACTGGTTCATTGGGCTATCTATGGTATGGGCTATGGGTTGTTAGTCGGAGCCAATAATGCCGCCCATATTGGCGGATTCCTCTCGGGCATGGGACTTGCCTTCCTTCTTCGCAATCCGGCATTGAGTACTTCTCGAGAAGAAATCTCGTGGAGGATCCTCTATTGGGTGGTTCTATTACTGACGATAACATCCCTCGTTTTGGCCTGCCTCTCGGGAATCACGGCTTAAAATTCAGCTTGAGGCATAAGATTGGGTTGGTGAAGCGGATCATAACCGCGAAAGGTCTATTGAGTCACCAGGACTCCGGCTCCGTGTATCTGTCCGGATCGTAATGCGGAAAGGGCTTCGTTGGCTTCCTTTAGGGGGAAGACAGATACCATGCTTGTTACAGGAATCTGAGGGGCAAGGGCTAGAAACTCCTGCCCGTCTCGACGCGTCAGGTTTGCCACTGAGCGGATGACTCGCTCCCCCCAAAGGATGGAATAAGGGAAGGACGGGATGTCACTCATATGGATACCTGCGCATACGACGGTTCCACCCTTAATGACCGACTGCAAGGCGAGCGGAACCAGTTCTCCAATAGGAGCAAAGATAATGGCGGCATCCAAGGGGCTGGGACAGAGATGCGACGAATCTCCCGCCCAGGCCGCCCCCAATTTTAGAGCGAAGGATTGGCCCACGACATCGCCAGGGCGTGTGAAAGCGTAAACCTCGCGTCCCTGATAATTTGCCACTTGAATCAAAATGTGAGCAGCGGCGCCAAATCCATAAAAACCCAGGCGCCTGGCCTCGCCCGTGAGCGTTAGTGAACGGTAACCGATCAGACCGGCGCATAAGAGTGGAGCGGCCTGCAAATCGGGGTAACCTGTGGGAATGAGAAAACAAAAACGTTCATCAGCAACGGAGTATTCAGCATATCCTCCATCGAGCTGATAACCGGTGAATCGAGCTTGATCACAAAGATTCTCTCTCCCGCCGATGCAGAAGGCGCAGTGACCGCAAGTCCACCCCAGCCAAGGGACTCCAACACGGTCCCCGAGTTTGATCGTACTCACCTCCGCTCCCAAGGCTACTACTGTCCCTACAATCTGGTGGCCTGGAATCAAGGGTAATTTCGGCTGTGTCAGTTCTCCATCCACGACATGGAGATCGGTTCTGCAGACCCCGCAAGCTTGAATGCGCAGCAGGACTTGCTTCGGCTCTGGCTTTGGTATTGGGACTTCCTTCGCAACTAATCCCTGACGAGATTGCTCCAGAACCATTGCCAGCATCGTAGAGGGGGCATTCCGACCCATAGACATGGATTTAAAGAGTTCTTTGATTTGTCACGCAGTTCGGCAAGAAGGCTTAGCTTTGTTGCCTCAGGAATTAATGCGGACGCATTCAATGTAGTTTGCCGTCATTTTTCACTCCCCAGTAGTCCCACTTTGACAAAGGGGGACTTGAGGGGGGCAGTGCTGGATTTGTGCCATGATTTATTGCGCTTCATTAATTCTCACAACCGCACTTTGCACCCCGAATCGCCGCAACGCCTTCCTTAACAATCAACGGAACCATCAATAATCCTGCCACTGGATCAGCCCACCACCATCCCATCAGCGCGTTTGATGATAAGCCAACGAGCAAGATAAGCGACAAATAGGCGCAGAGATCGGACTGACGAGAATCGGCATGGAGGGCACGACTGTCTATCTTCACCGCCACACGTCGCTTGGCTCTCGCCAATACGGGCATCACGACAAGTGATGCCATTGCAAGGCAAATCCCAACCAAACTAGCCTCAGGGGGTTCACGATTGAACAGAGCTTTTCCCGATCCCATTCCGACATAAATGGCTAACACGAGAAAACTGATTCCCACGAAGCGAAGCGCCTGCTTCTCGCGCCGATCATTTTCAGGATGCTCGCGGAGCCGCCAAATGAGAGCGATTCCAGAGAGACTTTCAATTAAGGAATCAACCCCGAATCCAATGAGGGAAATACTTCCAGCGGCTAGACCACTAGACGCAGCAACACATGCCTCGAACACATTCCACCCGATGGTCACATATTCCAATTGCCTTCCATGTTTCACAAAACCAGAATGTGAAACGATGGTGCGTGAAACAGCTCGAGTCATCTTGTGATTATACTCCTGTAGCGTGTCCTCCAAGATCCAGTTAAATAATATGGATGTTTCAGATTGGCAAGGTCTCCTCAGGCGCATTCATTACGAATAGCTTTGAAACGCTGGCGTCTTTACCCCAAGAAAATGAAAGGCCGCTCCTCTGTCCCCAGAAAAGCGGCCTTTGTTCATGCTTAAAATACTGAATTACTTTCTACTTCGAACTACTTGCCTCCCAAGTAGAAAACAACTCCTGCCACGTAGCGGAAGTTGTTCTGGTTATTTGTCAAGGTGAAAGGATTGGTGTAGCGGGTCAATATATAATCGAGTTCAATTGGTCGGATCGCAATGTTCTTGGAGACTTTCACATCAAGTCCGCCGCCGAACGCCATCGTGAAGGGGTGCTGAGTTCCAGTTGCAATGTTCGCCCCAACCCCATTCAGAGCACTGGCCACGTTCGCGTAAGCATTGCTGTTCGAACCCCCGAAGAGTAACTCGCCAAAGATATTCGCTTTTGGCATGCGGTAGGAGACTTGTGGTCCAAATAGGTAGGTGAACATATTGGCCTGAGTTGTAATCGGAGCCGTTGTGATATTGATAGCAGGCGGCACGGCCCCGGGGATTGTAGTCCCTGCCGGAATGGTGTAATTGGTGCTGCCATAGCCCATCAGCTCGGCCTTGATTCCGATATAATTGTTGAGGTTAAAAGTGACTCCTCCTCCTCCGCCGCTGAAGCTGCGGTTCTGGACACCAGGGAGCGTTGGATTGAAGCGCAAATAAGAATACTCGCCAAAAATTTCTGCCTTGGGTGCGTCATCCGCAAAAGCTGGAACCGCATAAGTACATAAAAGGGCAGCAAGAATGATCAATTTACTCTTCATTTAAAAGTATCCTCCTTAAGGATTAGGTACATTGACATTCACTTACAATTTGTTCGCCCGGTTGAAACTCAAAAGGTGTTAAGGCAGTTACTCAATACGCTCAAGTTCACCTCCTTCTCTCTGTTCAAATTCTCAAACACAGCCGTAAGTCGTTAGAAAATTAAAGCTTACGGAAATGTTCGACACCTTTTTTATTCCTCCCAGCAGCTTTGGCGAACGGCACAGAGAAACTTACCAAATTCTCTGAATCCTATAGATAATGTTAGAGTTGGATGCTTCAGACAACCTTTCTTCCCTTCTGTTTTATGTCCTATGTCCTGCAGCGGTCACAGATAGGGAAGATGCTCTTGGCGAAACCGAGGTTGTCTTTTGAGGATAGCCTTTACGCACAATTTACACTTGGCTAACGGTTGGACAGCTAATGGGGATATCCTTGATATTCAATTCGTTGAGAATTTTTTTGAGCTGATTACTCCGGCAATCCGAAGCAAATCAAATTCTCCGCGACAGATCTATAAGGATTGGGTAGCGTTCCTCCTTTTGACGTTAAATCTACTAAGCTTTAAATCGACTTTGTCCCACGGCAGCTGGGAAAGAGGACGTGGGTCTGCTCCACTGCAAGAGCTCATAAATTCTCAAGGAGCCTAGCAAATCTGCTACCGGATTTCAATCATTTAGGCCTGTTCGCCGCCTGATCCGATCCCTTTTCATTTCCGCTTCATCGCATCGCCGGTATCCCCGCTACCGACCTTTTTTCGCAGACCTTTGCATCCCACAAATCTGCATACTTTGAACCCGCGCCTAGTGGTGCGTTGATCGAGAAGAGATCGGATCGGAAAGCACTACCTAGGTCTTGATTCGTTTATTGCTCTTTCTCTATTGCCCCCAAGCGGAAGCTCTTTAGCGCACCGCGGATAGTTCCATTTTAGAAGTGAGAACCTCCTCCAATTTTTGACCAAGCCCTTCTGCCACGCCCTGGCCGTATTTGGGATCAGCCTTGAAGAAGTGCTGGATTTGCCGAGCTTGAATGTCTCGGGGCACAGTCCGCATGCTTGCAACAATGTTTCCGATCAGTCGAGCTTGTTCCACTGGGGTCATCAAGCGGAACAAGTCACCGGCTTGCGAGTAGTCGTCGTTCCCTTCTCTGTGGTCGTACCGTGCGATAACCGAATCTCCAAGGTTCCATGCCACTTCCTTGTAAGCGGGATCTTCCATAGGACCGCCGAAACTGTTGGGCTCATAGTTGGGGGTTGCGCCACCGTTTTCGTCGAACCGTAGATGGCCATCCCGATGATAAGTATGAACAGGACATTTCGGTTTGTTCACTGGCAGAGCGTCGTAGTTGACACCCATCCGGTGTCGGTGCGCATCTGGATAGGAGAGGATACGCGCCTGGAGCATCTTGTCTGGTGAAAAGCTTATGCCAGGACACGACGTTGGCAGGGGCAAAGGCCGATTGCTCAACCTCGGCAAAGTAATTCTCAGGGATACGGTTTAACGTCATGATTCCAACTTCCTGGAGAGGATATTCTTTGTGTGGCCAGACCTTGGTAAGATCAAACGGATTGTACTTGAAGGTCTGAGCCTGCTCTTCGGTCATGATCTGCAGGCAGACACGCCACTTCGGATAATCGCCACGGCGAATTGCCTCAAACAAATCCCGTTGTGCGAAGTCGGGATCCTTTCCGGCCATATCGATGGCTTCCTCACGCGTGAAGTTCTTGATTCCTTGCAATGTCTTGAAATGCCATTTACACCAGACTCGTCTGTTTTCAGCGTTGATCAAGGAAAAGGTGTGACTGGAATACCCGTTCATGTAACGAAAACCGTAAGGTGTCCCTCGGTCGCTGAATAGGATCGTGACCTGATGGAGCGATTCCGGCGACAGGCTCCAAAAATCCCACATCATGGTCGGAGACTTCAGATTGGTTTGCGGATCCCGTTTTTGGGTATGAATGAAGTCCGAGAATTTGAGCGGGTCGCGGATGAAGAAGACCGGTGTGTTGTTCCCCGTCATGTCCCAGTTCCCCTCTTCGGTGTAGAACTTCACCGCGAAGCCCCGCGGATCCCGCTCGGTGTCCGCCGAGCCCTTTTCCCCACCAACAGTCGAGAATCGGACGAAAACTTCGGTCTTCTTGCCAACCTTCTCGAACAGCTTGGCTTTTGTCCAACGGGTAATCTCTTGCGTGACCAGGAATACGCCGTAGGCGCCAGAGCCCTTGGCGTGAACCACGCGCTCCGGGATTCGCTCGCGATTGAAATGAGCCATCTTTTCGAGCAGCAAATAGTCCTGCATTAGAACCGGCCCGCGTGGTCCAACCGTAAGGGAGTTCTGGTTGTCACCAACTGGAATTCCGGTGACAGTGGTCATTACTTTACGTTCGTTCATCGCTGTCTCCTTTCATATGATGTCCTTTTGTTCTTATGAGGTCTTTTTGTTGACTGCTTGGGATCGCTTCTTTTCCTTATGCCCTTTGCGCAGGGACGTTGCGTGTTCGGGAGCCGCGATGGATCCAACACAATCCGCACAAGTTCCACGAAACTGAATTGAGTAATCGGTGAGCTCAAAATCATGTATCACTGCGTCAGGGAAGGGAAGATTGTCGAGGCGCGGGTCATCAAGGTCGATCATCCGGCCGCATTGGATACAAATCAAATGGTGATGTCGGTGCGATTCAACCTCAAACCGTGCCGCTGCGCCAGGGTGGCACACCTTACGAGCCAGGTTGATCCGGACCAGGGTCTCCAGGACCCGGTATACAGTGGTTCGCGATACCCCCGGAAGGAGAATGGCGACATCTTCAGCGATCTGATCCGCAGTCGGGTGATCATGGCGATGCAAAAGAGCTTTCAGAATGACCCGGCGTTGCACGGTCAAAGGGATACCGTTCTGACGGCACAACGTTTCGAATTCGGCCATTTTCGCGGATAGACTGACTCGTGTTCGCATCATGTTGCAACATTATTGCAAGAGATATATTTTGTCAACCGCTAATATTTATCATCCCTTGTCTCCTCGCTCCCCACTTGAGGGTCACGAATGCGAGTCCCTCTGACCGTCAATTCGACTCATCTTGTTGAATCGCACCCTTTTTGATTCTTGACAAAGTGAAGGATTCTTCTTAAGATTCCGCGCAATTTAGGGATTCATGCGCCGGAGCATGAGGTAAGCCTTGCCTTGGGACCACGCAGTGCGGCGTGGACAGTTCTGCATTGCTGTCACTTTTGTCCCCAACTCCCGATCCAATATCCAAATACAAAATTTTGCAAAAGGAGTGAGTCCGTATGACCCCGAAAGAAGTTGTCAAATTGGTTAAAGACAAAGGTATCAAGGTTATCGATTTCCGCTTTGTCGACATGCCGGGCCTTTGGCAGCATTTCACGATGAATGCCAAAGAGCTCGAA
This sequence comes from uncultured Acidimicrobiia bacterium, assembly GCA_963810905.1. Classification (GTDB taxonomy): domain Bacteria; phylum Acidobacteriota; class Terriglobia; order Versatilivoradales; family Versatilivoraceae; genus CAWBAT01. The sequence continues at coordinate 109,460 of CAWEPG010000009.1, forward strand.
GAAGACATGTTTGAGGAAGGAGTGGGTTTCGACGGATCGAGCATTCGAGGTTTTCAAAAAATTCAAGAAAGCGACATGCTCCTCATCCCAGATGCCAAGAGTGCCTTTGTGGATCCTTTTAGCTCTTTCCCACAGCTCAACCTCATCTGCAACGTCAAAGACCCCGTTACCTTGCAGCCATACTCGCGTGATCCTCGTTACATTGCCCAAAAGGCTGAGAATTACCTCAAGTCCACGGGCATTGGCGATACCTGCTATTTTGGGCCGGAAGCGGAATTCTTCGTGTTCGACGATATCCGTTTCAATCAGTCCCAAAACGAAGGCTTCTATTTCATCGATTCAAAAGAAGGGTTCTGGAATGCGGGCCGTGATGAGAAACCGAACCTTGGATACAAGATCCGATACAAAGAAGGATACTTCCCAGTCCCGCCGGCTGACAGTCTGCAAGATCTCCGTAGCGAAATGATGCTGACCATGGAGGAAATTGGTGTTCAAGTGGAAGTGCATCACCACGAAGTTGCCACCGCAGGCCAATGCGAAATCGATATGCGTTTTGATACGCTGACGGTCATGGGTGACAAACTCCTCAAGTACAAGTATGTAGTCAAAAATGTAGCTAACAAACATGGGAAGACAGCCACTCTAATGCCGAAGCCACTCTTCATGGATAACGGATCGGGAATGCACGTTCACCAAAGTATTTGGAAAGGCGGAAAGAATGTATTTTACGAAGCTGGAGGCTATGCGGATCTGAGCAAGTCTGCCATCTATTACATCGGTGGCATTTTAAAGCATGCACCTGCGTTACTGGCTTTCTGTGCTCCGACCACGAATTCTTACCGCCGTCTCGTTCCAGGCTATGAGGCGCCCATCAATTTGATTTATTCGCAGCGGAATCGCAGTGCCAGCGTGCGAATCCCTGCATACTCTCGCAGTGAGAAATCAAAGAGAATTGAAGTTCGATTCCCGGATCCTTCCTGCAACGGGTATCTGGCGTTTAGTGCCTTGCTCATGGCAGGTTTGGATGGAATTCAGAACAAGATTGTTCCGCCCGATCCGATTGACAAGGATCTCTATGATCTCGAACCGGAAGAGAAAGCTCATGTGAAATCAACGCCCGGGAGTTTGGAGGAAGTTCTTAACTCCCTCGAACGAGACCACGAGTTCCTGTTGAAAGGGGATGTCTTCACAAATGACGTGATTGAGACGTGGATTGACTATAAGCGTACTAAGGAAGTGGATGCGATCCGGTTGCGGCCACATCCTTACGAGTTTTCTCTCTACTATGACATTTAGGGAGCAGCACGGGGCCGTAACCTTTATCGGCAGCTGATTCTTAAATGGGTAGATGGAAGCCACTGGAAATATTTGATCTCCATAACACCATGCGGACTCTGAATTCTTTGGAGTCCGCTTTTTTTTGCGGAAGATTTTTTTCAAAGTATCGGCTAGTTTCCTCTCTGAGATTTCCTTTCAACCCCCAAGAGTCGCTGTGCTATGATTTTTTAGGAGAGGCACGATGATCCTTTCAAATCTAGTCTGGATGAACCTTTTCAGAGAATAGGGAAATTGAAAAGCCCATGAGTGCCAGGATGATAGACGGAATCAAGCTTGGGAAGGAAATTCGCGAAGAGGTGCGCTCTGAAGTTGGTGAATTGAGCCGGCAGGGAATCCAGCCGGGTCTTGCAGCCGTATTGGTGGGGAATAATCCAGCCTCTCAGGTGTATGTGAAAAGCAAAATCAAGGCCTGTGAAAACCTGGGGATCTATAGCGAAGGAATTCGCCTGCCGGAAGATACGTCGACCGATGAATTACTAAAAACAGTACAGGCATTGAATCAGAACTCCAAGATCGACGGAATTTTGGTCCAATTGCCCCTCCCTAAGCAAATCGATGAACAGAAGATTCTGCTGGCCGTCGATCCTGCCAAGGACGTCGATGGCCTTCATCCCATGAATGCCGGGAATCTTGCTTTAGGCCGCCGGTCTCTGCAACCGTGCACTCCTTCCGGAGTCATTGAAATCTTGCGCCGCGAGCACATTCCGATGAAAGGAGCTCAAGCGGTTGTAATCGGGCGGAGTAATCTGGTCGGCAAGCCGCTGGCGTTGTTGCTGCTGCAGGAACACGCCACGGTAACCATCTGCCACTCTCGAACGCGAAATCTACCCGAAGTCGGACGCCAGGCGGACATCCTTGTCGCAGCCATCGGGAAGGTGGGGCTCATTACAAAGGAATTTGTGAAACCGGGAGCGGTCGTTATTGACGTCGGCATCAATAAGATCAGTGGGGATCTGTTGACTCAGCTCTTGGAATCAGACCCGTCCCTCCGCCCGCAATATGAGAAAAACCGAAGTGAGAATAAGGATTATGTGCTTACTGGAGACGTGAATGTATCTAGCGTCAAGGAACTGGCTTCAGCCATGACGCCCGTCCCAGGCGGAGTAGGGCCTCTAACCATCGCCATGTTAATGAAGAACACGGTGCTGGCCGCTAGAATGCGAAGAGGGTTAGCCCAATGATAGAGATAGCCGGCTGAACGTGCATGATGAGAATTGGATTAACCGGAGGAATCGCGAGCGGCAAATCAACGGTCTGCGACATTCTCCGGGGGAAAGGCTGTCAAGTCATCGACGCCGACCAGGTGGCTCATGAACTGATACGCCGAGGACGAAGCTGTTACGATCCCGTGATTGAGAAATTTGGCTCTGCTATTCTGGATTCTTCCGGCGAAATCGACCGGAAAAAACTGGGCGCAATCGTCTTTGAGGATAAAATACAGCTTGAGATACTTAGCTCGATCCTTCATCCCGAGGTCATACGAGCGATTTTGATGAATCTTAGCGAAATTGAAAAACTGAATTCGAACGCCAGAAGCATCGTGGAGGCGTCCATGATGATTGAGTCGGGATTTCACAAGAGTTTTCGGCGACTGATTCTAGTGATTTGCACTCCGGAACAACAGATCGAACGGGTGATGACCCGAAATGGCTTGTCCCGGGAACAAGCCAACAAACGGATCGCATTGCAGCTGCCTCTTGGCGAGAAAACTCGCTTCGCCGATTACGTCGTTGAGAACTCCGGAACATTGAAGCAGACCGAAGAACAAGTCAACCAGCTATTCCAAAACCTGGAAGAAACCGTATGGAAAACGTTTCCTTAATCTCCGCATTTATTGCCGGCTTCCTCTCGTTTATCTCACCCTGTGTTCTTCCGCTGGTCCCGGCTTACATCTCGTTTATCTCGGGGGTATCACTGGAAAAACTGAGGGAAGGGGACAGTGGAGGAATTCGCCGGAATGTCATTCTCACGTCGATATTATTCATAGCCGGATTCTCGACCATTTTCATTTTGCTGGGCGCGTCGGCCACCTATGCCGGTCAATTTCTCTTGCAGAATAAGATTCTCTTCAATCGGATAGCAGGCGTTATGATTATTCTTTTTGGCCTGCATGTGGCCGGCCTGTTTCAAATCAAACTCCTCAACTACGAAAAACGTTTTAGTTTTGACCCCCAGAAACCCGTGGGGATCCTTGGAACTTATCTGGTAGGATTAGCCTTCGCTGCAGGATGGACCCCCTGTATCGGCCCTATCCTTGCGGCTATTTTGGTAGTGGCCAGTAATCAGGAAAACAGCGGCCAGGGAATGATCTTGCTGGCCAGTTATTCTCTTGGGTTGGCAGTTCCTTTTTTTCTCACGGCGCTTGCAATTAACGTGTTTTTCAATTTCTTTAATTGGGTCAAGCGGCATTATCGTGCCATCGAATTGATCAGTGGCGCTTTGCTCGTTATGTTGGGTTTTCTGGTGATGACGAACCAGTTATCTCGACTGGCGAAGTATTTCAACTACACCTATTAGGGCTGCTTCCATGGCATGATCCAGAAATTTCGTTTTCTCGAGGTCTTATGAATAATGATCGAATTAGAATTGGCTTCCTGTTTGTGATATTGGCGGTGGCGGCCCTGGTTTCGGCTTGTTCATCCGATAAAGGAGACCGGCGAGCAGCATGAAGCCTGTTCCGCAATTTACTCTTTCCAGCTTGGACGGAAAGACAGTCGCGATGAAAAACCTTTCCAACAAGGTCGTTGTGATTGATTTCTGGGCAACCTGGTGCGGGCCTTGTCGTGAAGAGATCCCCCATTTAAATAAGCTTTACTCCGATTACAAGGGTCAAGGGCTGGAAATCATTGGGATTTCCATGGACGACGGGCCCGACGTCGTTAAGGAATTTGCGAGGGAATTGCGAATGGAATACCCGCTTGTAATGGGAAACGATGAGTTGGCTGACCAATTTGGAGGCATTCTGGGCTTACCGACCACTTTCATTGTCGATCGTAAAGGGAACATCGTAAAAAAATTCGTTGGGTTGCCCTCGGCGGAAGCGCTCAATCGCGTCGTCCGCGAATTAGTAGGGTGATTACGAGCGAATTTGGTTTTTGGACAACGACCTCTAGCCGATCGAAGTGGTTCATGCCTGCAAACCAAGTGTAAATTGTAATGTTCCGGAAGAAGATTGGAATCTTTCCAAGGCATGAAGTATAGCCAGGGCTTTTGGATTTTTGTCTAATGCTAAAGCATGGTGAAATCTGTCGCCTTCCGTGTGATGAAATGAGCTGTTATTACAATGCTAAGCACGACGATTACTTTCAGACTAAGAACTCTGTTCTTGATACTGGCCTTGACCGTAGTGGCAACCTGGGCTGGGAATCGGCTGCTGCAGCGGCAAAAGTCTCCTACCCCTTTCTCTACGGAGAGTCCTTCTGCCGCGGCAGCCGACAAGCTCTATGTGCCGGCTAACGACGACGAAGGCAATAGTATCGATATTTACAAGCGCGTCAGTCCGGCGGTCGTCAATATCACTTCGACCACGATTGACTTTGATTTTTTCTTCAATGCAATGCCTAAGCAGGGAGCTGGATCCGGTTCGCTGATTGACGCCGAAGGTCATATCCTGACCAACTACCACGTCATCGAGAACGCACGGATGCTCGAAGTCACACTCGCAGACCAGCGGAAATTCAAGGCCAAGGCGGTGGGTGTTGACCTCTCCAATGACTTGGCAGTTATCAAAATCGATCCCGGAAAAAAACCGCTTCCGGTTGTTCCCATGGGGAGCTCTTCGAACCTTCAGGTTGGACAAAAAGTTCTCGCCATCGGGAATCCATTCGGATTGGAAGGGACTCTCACGACAGGAATCATCAGCTCATTGCGGCGAACGATACGGGCCGAGGATGGAAAGCTCATTGATGATGTCATTCAAACCGACGCTGCGATCAATCCTGGCAACTCCGGCGGTCCGCTTTTGAATTCTCATGGGGAAATGATTGGAATCAATTCACAGATTGTCTCGCCGAGTGGCAGTGGAGGAAATGTCGGGATTGGATTTGCGATTCCGGTCAATACAGCTAAGGCCATTATTCCCGATTTGATCTCGGAAGGGCGCGTCCGCAGGCCCTATGCACGCATTACCGGATATGAATTAACGCCGGAACTGGCCGAAATCTTGGATTTGCCAGTGGACCATGGAATCTTGGTGGCCAGAACTCAGCCGGATGATTCTTTTGCACAGGCGGGGATCCGGGGTGGACGGCAAGCCTATCTCATTGGTAATTCGCCCATGATTCTTGGCGGTGATATCATCGTCGATGCCGACGGACAACCGATGCACAATATGTATGATCTGGATCGCTTGGTAGACAAAAAGAAGCCCGGCGAAACACTTGCCCTGAAAATATTTCGGGGGAAACACGAAATAGAAATCTCTGTTCTTTTGATTGAAAGGTCTCGCCCCGGGGTCCGGTTATAGATCCAGCGAATAGGGTGGGTCGTGAAACTTATTGAGGCGACATCCCCTCTAGTGCGTCCTTGCCAAATACGGTTGTGACCATGGGATTTCGAAAAGATTTTCTCCAGCGCCCTCCATTTCTCTTTGCACTAGGGGCTGTTGTCATTGTTCTCCTCCTTTATCGTTATGGAAACATTCGGGAAGAGTGGCTAGTAAAGCGTTTCTTGGAGGAACTGAAAGCGGGAGAATATCAAAAGGCCTATCAAACGTGGGGGCCCACTAGCGGATATTCTTACCAGGATTTCATGGCTGATTGGGGTGGAAACGGCTACTACGGCAAGATTCATGAGTTTAAAATCGCGCGCTCAAAATCTGAAGGCACGGGCGTGATTGTCGAAGTTGAATTCTCCCATCTGAAATACCCTATTTACTTATGGGTTGAACGCAGAACCCATACACTTGGATTCTCCCCGATTGAACAATTGCAGGAATGACAGCGGATACGCCTCTTTGAATCGATGGCGTTTGCCATCCTTCAACCCGTTGAAATCGGGATCTCAGCGCCTTAGCCATCGTGAAAACTGAATGCGTCAACTTCACTGTTTGTCTTGCGGGATGGTCTGCATTCTCCACAGATCTCCAGCTTTTCTCCTGGTTTCCGCCACTCCGCAGAGCCATTGCGTGTTTCTGACCCCAATGGATTATTCCCCTGGTGGCAATGCAAAACTGTAAATGACCCGGCCTGCAGAGATCGCTATGTATTGGTGCCCTCCGACGGCATAACTCATCGGGGATGAGTGGATCGGTGCCCCGGTTTGGAATCTCCAAAGCAACCGGCCAGTGCGGGAATCGAGCGCCGTCAAGTGGCCGTCGCGGTTGGCAGCGAAGAGAACTCCACCGCCGCTAGCCAACACTCCAGCGGAATTGGTTCCAATAAAGAATTTGTATTCCCACTCAATGTCCCCGTTCTCCGGATTAATGGCTTTCACCCCTCCCCATTCCCGTTCTTCGAGTGAGACAAACTTCCCCCCCCAACATGCCTTCCCTACAGGACAATCCACCGCCTCCTTGAAGTAGCGGTCCCCTTTCTCCTTGAAAGTCAGATAGAGCCAGCCGGTTGATGGGTCGTAGGAAGGCGCCTGCCAGTTTGTCGCACCGGCTAGCCCAGGATAATTAGGCTGGCCTTCCACACTGGATTCGAAGCCAGGTTCCAAGATTGGTTTACCTTGTTCATCCAGCCCTTTAGCCCAGCTTTGCCTGGCAAAAGGGCGGCCAAGCAGGAACTTGCCGGTTACTCGGTCGAGCACATAAAAGAAGGCATTTCGATCAGCGTGAAGGAGTAGCTTCCTCGGCTTGCCCTGGAACACTCGATCCACCAGGACCGGGGTTTCGTTAGAATCCCAGTCGTGGGTGTCATGCGGAGTGAATTGGAAATACCATTTAAGTTTTCCAGTCTCTGCTTCCAGGGCAACCATAGAACAGGTGAAGAGATTGTCTCCCTTGCGGACATCCCCGTTGAGGTCAGGAGAAGGGTTCCCGATGCCCCAATAAAGCATGTCCAGGTCAGGGTCGTAGGTTCCAGTCATCCAGGTCGAACCTCCACCTCGCTTCCAGCTATCCCCTTCCCAAGTCTCGTGACCTAATTCGCCAGGCCCGGGTACAGTCTGAAACCTCCAGATTCGTTTTCCCGAAGCTGGGTCGTAGGCATCGATGAATCCACGAATTCCAAATTCGGCGCTTGAAATCCCACAGATGATCTTATCTTTGAGTGCTAGAGGAGCAACGGTCGCACCATACCCTTCCAGCACGTCTGCCATTTCGGTCTCCCAAAGCAGGCGGCCTGTCTTAGCATCCAGGGCAACGAGATATGCATCAATTGTGCTAAAGAACACCCTCTCTCCGAGAATAGCCACTCCACGATTAACGTTGTCTGCAACCGTCGGCTTGTTCCCTTTAATGCGATGCTGATACTGCCAGATGAGGTTTCCGGAGGCAGCGTCCAGAGAAAAGACATAACCGGAAGGCCCGATAGCATAAAGGATGCCGTCGACGACCAGGGGCGTAGCTTCTAACACTCCTGTCCCTGGAAACTGATAGGCCCAGGCAGTTTGTAACGAATGGACATTCTCTCGATTGATTTGATTCAGAGTAGTATAGTGACGCCCTTGATAATCTCCCCAATAGGTCAGCCAATTCTGCGGTTCACGGTTGGCGTTTCGCAGGCGTTCAAAACTCAGGCCTTTTTCCAGGGGCACCCTGGCGACTTGGGTCAAATCGCGTTGGCGAAGAGTCTTCAAATAAGCGATTAAGTTCTGCAATTCATCCGGGGATAAGCGTTTGCCATAGTCTGATGGCATCAGCGATTCCGATGCATAGGTGAGGCTTGCCAAATCCTTCTTCTGAAACAAGTGAATCTCATCGCGTTCGTCCATGAGTTGAATGGAAAAAGTGTCTTCATTCCGGCGGACACCACGAATATCCTGTCCATCCTTAGTTTTAATTCTGATGACTTCGGGTCGCTGGGCGACGCGGTTGTTTGGATTGAGAATCGCATCGCGCAATCCTCGCGAAGTCCACAGACCCACTGTTGACAAGTCAGGGCCAACTCGACCGCCACGCCCGTTTACCTGATGACAATGCGCGCAATCCCCTTTGCCTGAAAAAATTTTCTCTCCTGCCATCGGATCACCGGGTACTTGTTCTTCTTCACCGGATGGATTCAATGTTTGCAAATAACTCACGAGTTCCCAGATCTCGTCTTGACTTAATTCGAATGGAGGCATCTGAGTGCCGGGAATTCCTTGCCGAATGGTTTGATACAGCTGCCAGCCTTCCTTGCCGTACTTGAGATTTGGGGTGGCGAGTGAAGGGCCTCTGCCTCCCAGGCCATCACCGCCATGGCATGCCTGGCAGTAGTTTGAATATGCCTTTTTGCCGGATTCAATTGCCTCCGGATGTCCTTCGAACGGATTCTTGCTCGACGTCTGCGCCAGACCCGTGATTGGTTGAAAGAACGATGGCGAGAAGGCTATTCAAAAAAGGGTTTTTGAAAGAAACCATGAATCTTTCCCTTTAAGAATTTCGCTGTGGAGAGTCAAATCCGGAGTCCGACCGGCTTATCGCAACTCTTCGCCAATCCCGGTCTTTTTAGGGGCCGTCGGTTTCGAGCTTCTGAATGACTCTGCTCAACTCTTCGGCCGCCACCGCATACGTTCCCTGATGACTGACCGCGAGGGCTGCCGCGAGGTTGGCGAGCAACGCGGCATCAAATAAATCGGCCTTGCAGGAGAGTGCAGCGGCCAGAGTGGCCAAAACGGTATCGCCAGCACCCGTAACGCTCTTGGGGGCCGCGCATAATGCAGGGAAGGATTGAGAAACCCCGGCAGCAGTGGAAACAGTCATTCCTTTTTCTGCTAGTGTCAACACAACGTTCAAGGACAACATTTGCCCCAGTTCCCGGGCTAATTCAAGGCTCTCACTCGGGCAGGTAGAGCCAGGTCGCAGCTGGGAGTACAGATTCTTGGCTTCACTTAGATTTGGGGTGATGCAATGAAGACTACGCCATTGTCTTATATTATGGGGTTTGACATCCCCCACGATTCTTAGCTCCCTAGATTCCGCGATGGATTCGAGACAATCCACAAAACCGTTTTTTAGCACTCCTTTGTCATAATCAGACACTAAAAGGAGTTGAGATCTTTTCATGGCCTCGGATAATGTTTGCGACAATGCTTGAATCTGATGGGGATCCAGAGGCGTCGTGTCCTCCTCATCCAATCGAAGATAATAATGGCCACTTGCTTGGACACGAGTTTTTCTTGAAGTTGGGGACTCGGTCCCTAAGGGATAAAATTCAATCCCTGCTTCCTCCACGAGGCGATGGAGTATTTCACCTTCTCTGTCGATCCCGATCCTTCCCAGCAGAATCGTTTTGACTCCTAGTCTGGCTAGGTTATGCGCCACATTGGCGGCGCCTCCAAGGGCGTGAGTCTGACCGGATATTTCCAAAAAAGGGACTGGGGCTTCGGTAGCGACCCCTACAGCCCGGCATTCCAAGTAAGTATCAAGAATGAGATCTCCAACAACAAGGACTTGAGCTTTTGGAAATGCCTCGACAAGCCGCAGAAGTTTTTGAGGGAGAGAAGACATTGAGACCTGTCAGCTGAGATGGCGTGCGAATTCCTTCTCTAACAACTCACAAATAATGTGAACCACTGCCAGATGCGACTCCTGGATGCGGGGGGTATTGTCCGAGGGAACACGGATACAGATGTCGCATAATCGTGGAAACTCGCCTGCAGTATTGCCTGTGAAGCCAACCGTCCGGGCACCCTTAGTCTTTGCCAGTTCCAGGGCCAGCACGACATTTTTGGATTTGCCGCTGGTTGAGAAGGCCACGACCAGATCCCCTGCCTTGACGAATGCGTCCACCTGCCTGGCAAAAGTGTTCTCGTAACCATAATCATTGGCGATGGAAGTCATTAAGATTTCATTCGCGGAAAAGGAAACCGCAGGGAAAGCCTTCCGCTCGATTTGGAATCTTCCAACCAGTTCCGTGATGAAATGATTGGCATCGGCCGCGCTCCCCCCGTTTCCAAAGGAATAAACCGTTTTTTCATTTTGGTAGGTGTGGATAATGGTTTTCACCAAGTCTTCGATAGCGGGCAACTGTTCTTGAAGCAATCGTTGTTTGACGCTCATGCTCTCCATAAGCAGGTGACTAATTTCGTAATGAAAGAGATTCATTAGTTCCCCGGGAGTAACATAGGCAATTCCCGGCTTGGCGACGACAATACCAGCGGCTTTGTTGGCCAGCTCAGCCGCTTCGATCAATGGGATGCCCGCTGCCAGGCAAAGGGCCAGAACCGCGGTGACGCTGTCTCCTGCGCCAACACGGTCGGCCAAAGGAACGCGAGTAGCGAGGATTTTCTGAGCAGGCTTCGTTCCTTCTAGAATCAACATCCCCCCAGCCCCCAAAGTGATCAGGACATCGGAATCGAGCTGACTTCGCAACACGTCTCCCGCCTCTTCGACGGTACGCGCTGATTTCCCTAGGATTTGCGCCGCTTGCAAACTTTCGTCGGCATTGAATGTGTAGAGAGAAGCTTTCCCGTACCAGGAAATATGATTTGGATTCGCATCGATAATGAGCTTGAGTTCTTTTGCCTTAGTGAGGTGCCCGAGCGCCTCAATGAGTAGTTGATTGACAAAACCGTATCCCTGATCATACAAGACCAGAACTTTTCCTTGGATTTCGCCTGCCTCCTTCAACTCCAATTCGGGAGGAAAAGACGGGATTTCTGCGGGATCCATTGTTCGATGGAACATTTGCAGGAGTTGTTGGTTCGCCGCGAAAATGCGATATTTTTCCGGCAACCGATAATTGGAGGGGCATAGGTTCAGTAACTTAATGTTCTCCTGCGGCAATTCCCGCGCAATCTCCTGGGAAAGGGGATCATCGCCAAAAAGTCCAAAGAGCACGGCTTTACCCCCCAGAGAGGAAATATTCTTTGCGACGTTGGCTGCGCCCCCCGGGACTGTTCGTCTGGAGTTAATTTTAACAACCGGAACGGGAGCTTCCGGGGACAATCGCGTCACTTTCCCGTATAGTTCCCGATCTAGGTAGGTATCCCCGGTGACAAGGATAGATTGAGACGCAAACTGATCAACGATATCTTGAACAAACACTTAGGATTACCTTGAAATACTAATTTTAGGACGTTTTCGAAGTTCTATTCTAGCGCAACTGTTCGGGTTCCTCGATGCCTTTCTTTTCAATCGGAAACGTCCACGATAAGGTCACTCCACAGGGCGAACCCGCTGCCTATGGCCCAGCACTGGTAGCCACGGCGAATGCTTTTCTCGCCGGGGGCTTTTCTGCACTGTCGGGACAAACCCACAACAAATCAAGAAAGCGAATATGTCATGGCCACCCAATGAGTATGATATCTCACCCGAATTAACTTATGACATTGCGGAATTGAATTTTCTTGTCGCTGTTGGGTTCACTCTGTTAGAGTCACTGGTTTCTCGAACCTCAATCCGTGTGGATTTCGGAAGAACCAGATCATGAAGCTTAAGGACAAAATTGCCATTGTCACAGGTGCTGGGACCGGTATCGGCAGAGCAATTGCCATCTCATTTGCACAAGAAGGGGCAGCCGTGGTCCTGGCAGGCCGGACAGAAGAACGATTGCTCGGCGTTGCGGACGAAATAAAAAGTTTGGGTGGAGATGCCTTTCCTCTGCGCGCCGACGTTTCCAGCCCTGCAGAAGTTCAGCAGTTGGTAGAATCGGCAACGCGACATTACGGGAAGATCAATATTTTGGTCAACAATGCCGGTGTCTTCATTTACAAGAATCTTATGAAGCTGACGATCCGCGAATGGGATGAGACGATTAACACCAATCTGAAAGGGATCTTTCTCTGCTGTCAGGCCGTATTGCCAAGCATGATCCAACAGAAGCAAGGGAATATCATTAATATCTCATCAATTCACGGCAAAATCGGAGATGCCAATTTGGCGGCGCATTGTGCTTCAAAATTTGGCGTCATCGGATTGACTCAAGCATTGGCCAAGGAAGTCATCGAACATAATATCAATGTGAATGTCATTTGTCCGGGCCAAGTCAGTTCCCGCTGGGTTGAGGAAGAAACATCTGCTGTGGCTCCCCTTTTGACGCATTTGAGGCCCGCCGATGTGGCGGGGGTTGCTGTCTTTCTGGCTTCGCCGGATTCAGCCATCATGACTGGAGCGGTCATTGACGTCTTTGGAGGCACAACAGTTAAGATACATTAGCGAACAAACGTTGGACTGTAGGTCGATAAGAATTGGCGTAATTCCCTTATGAAAAAGAAATCCTCTTTGGCCATCATTTTTGTAACTGTCTTATTAGATTTGATTGGGTTCGGAATTATTTTACCCATGCTCCCTTTTTATGCGAAGAGTTATGGAGCGACCGCGTTGCATGTAGGCCTGCTCTCGACTTCCTATTCCTTAATGCAACTGCTTTTTGCACCGGTGTGGGGGCGTTGGTCTGACAGAATAGGACGTCGTCCCATTATTTTGTTGGGACTGTTCGGATCGGGACTCTCTTATCTTGTTTTTGGACTTGCAGACTCCTTACTGATCCTGTTTGTATCCAGAATCTGTGCGGGAATCGCCGGAGCGAATATTTCAACAGCCCAGGCCTACATTGCCGATTCAACAAGCATTGAAAATCGTGCAAAGGGAATGGGACTCATTGGAGCAGCATACGGCTTGGGATTTATTATTGGGCCCGCCATTGGGGGGATTCTCAGCAAATACAGTTATAGTACCCCTGCTTTTTTCGCTTCTGGACTCGCGTTTGTGAATTGCCTGGCGGCTTTTTGGCTTCTTCCGGAATCTTTGAATCCGGCGGATCGTAGCCGTCACTCGGGAAGAGAGTTGAATTGGGGGAATCTGAAAAATGGGCTGCGCCATCCTGATATGGGCGTTTTTCTGATCTTGTTTTTTATCTCTACCTTCGCTTTCGCAAACCTTGAGGCTACTTTCGCATTGATGACAGCGAAGAAATTTGGTTTCGATGCCCATCAGAATGGATACTTGTTTGCATACATTGGAATTTTGATCACAGTGATGCAAGGTGGATTAATCGGTTACCTTGTGCGGATCTTTGGAGAAAGAAAGTTGGTTGCGTCTGGGTTGTTCTGTATGATATTTGGTCTCGGCCTGTTACCCTATTCGTCAAACCTGAGGATCTTATTGCTGGTCCTGGTTATCCTGACATTTGGGAATGGCGCGACCAATCCATCGATTTCGAGTTTAATCTCTCGAGCTGCCGGTCCGGAGGATCAGGGTGGCATTTTGGGAGTGGCACAATCGATGGCGAGCTTGGGGAGGATCGTTGGCCCGATTTGGGGTGGATTTGTTTTTGATGCCTTTGGTTATCAATATCCTTATCTAACAGGCGGGGTCTTTATGGCGTTAGCGTTTGGCCTCAGCTTGAGCACGCTCAAACCGAAAGTGCTTGCCCGGGAGATGGCATGACGCTGAATTTGATGTTTCACGACAACTGTTTTGATGGCACCGCGTCCGCTGCCGTCTTTCTCCGATTCTACCTGGAGAATATCCGCCCCCGTGCGGATGTTACTCTGATCGGGATGGCTCACCAGGCAGGTCCGCAGTTCCATGATGAATTGTTTAGTGCGGATGAGAACGCGATTGTCGATTTCAAGTATGCCAGCACGGATCGCCTGACCTGGTGGTTTGACCATCATCACAGTGCTTTTCTAACCCCCCACGATGAGCGCCATTTCCTCAATGATCGGACAGGTAAGAAATTCTATGATCCTTCATTTAAGTCGTGCACGAAGCTCATTGCATCGGTTACTGCGAAACAGTTTTCTTTTGAACCCAGCACTCTCGTTGAGCTTATTCACTGGGCAGACATTATCGATGGGGCTCTGTATCAAAACGCCAAGGTTGCGGTCGAGATTGAAGAACCCGCCCAGAAACTGGCAACGGTGATCGAGGCAACGCGTGAGCCTGAGTTCATTCATCGCCTTATCCGCCAGCTTGCATTTCATCCTCTGAACCAGGTTGCAACCCAGAGAGCTGTCACGGATCGATTCGAGCCTTTAATCGAACTCCATGAGAAGAACATCGGCATTATCCGTGAGAACGCCCATTCTTCAAACGGCGTTATGTACTTTGATCTCACGGGTTATCAGCTGGAAGGGTATAACAAGTTCATCCCCTACTATCTTTATCCGGATATAAAATATTCTGTAAGCCTGCTGCGGAGCTCGAAACGCGTCAAAGTCAGCGTGGGGTGGAATCCGTGGAGTACCGCCAAGCGTGAACATAACCTTGCCGCTCTCTGTGAGAGGTATGGGGGTGGGGGGCACCCGGTCGTAGCGGCTATTTCCTTTGAACCTTATGCAGAAGAGAAAGCGCGAACCGCTGCTCACGAAATTGTCGCAGAATTGAGACGATGATCCCGCATTCCGCTCGAACCCCGTGGAGTGTGCCACCCAGCGCTTCATCTACAGGATCCCATTCTTTAGTCTGTCCCGATTCCTGATTTCCGAGATTGAAGTTGCAATAATCAGCTCTCGATTTCATAATGCCGCAGATGAGCCATTACCCTTATCATCCCATTGATTCCTCCGCCATTCACACCCGTCCCGCCGCCGAAAGGATGACCAAAGTCTCGGCAGATGGATTTGCAGGGGTCTATCAAAAAGGAAGCGGGGTTTCCGGTCTCATCAGTACACTGCCCGGGATTCTTGCTGGCAGTTCCTTCCGAAACGTTGTGGAAGCGATGCGATCGGCGAAAGCTCGCAACCGGGTGATCATTTGGGGACTGGGCGCCCACGTCATCAAATGCGGACTGAACCCTGTCCTCATTGATCTGATGCAGCGGGGCTATGTCAATTCGGTAGCTTTGAATGGTGCGGGTGCCATTCACGACTTGGAAATCGGTATGACAGGTGCCACTTCGGAAGACGTTGAGAAGGAACTGGAAAGCGGGCAGTTCGGAATGGTTCAGGAAACACCGCTCTGGATGAATGAAGCGATCCAGAGCGGGAGTGTGCAAAATGTTGGCATGGGGGAATCCCTGGGTCGCTATGTTCTCGAACATCAAGATCGCTTCCCGCATCGGGCGGTAAGCCTTCTGGCGAACGCTTACGAGCTTCGCATACCGGTTACGATTCATGTCGCCATTGGGACTGACACGATTCACAATCATCCGTCTACGGATGGTGCCGCTCTGGGCAAGACCAGTCTGCAGGATTTTCGCCTATTCACAGCCATCGTTCGAGATCTCGATGAAGGGGGAGTCTACCTCAATTGTGGGTCTGCTGTGATCCTGCCGGAGGTATTCTTAAAAGCGGTCAGCCTGGTGCGGAACTTAGGGCACCCGCTTGGAAACTTTACAACCGTCAATCTGGATTTCTTTCAGCACTACCGTCCACATCAGAATGTTCTGAGACGTCCTACCAGCCAGTCGGGCCAAGGTATCTCCCTGACAGGACACCACGAAATCCTTTTACCTTTACTGGCGGCGGCTCTGATTGAATCTGAAACTTGAATGAACGACAGTTTCGAGTCCCCCGACGCTAGAACCATCAATCCCGCAGGCTGTTGTCAGCCCTCCGGCGAAAGCTTTTCCAGTCTGGTCCGGCTGGGACGTCATGTTTCTGTTCTTCTTTAGTTCCTTTTCTGCCATCGTTTTCGCCACTCTCGGAAATTCCATCAGCCATTTGCTCCAGATCAAGTTTTCATTCGCCCGCGAGTTGCTGCATTCCGAAAATGAAGGAATTTATCTCATCTTCTACCAAGCCATTCTGGACGGAGTAATTCTACTCTTCATCTATTTCACCATCACTCTGAAATACAATTCCCCATTCTTAAAGTCCATCAAATGGAAGCCGAGGCAACCTCTTCGGGTCGCGCCATTCTTCCCCCTGGGGATCTTGCTGGCACTGGCAGTTGTGGGAATTTCTGCCCTTTTCCCGTCTCCAGTGGATTTACCGATTGAAAAGTTGTTGAAGCAACCGTACGCCGCATTCTTTTTTGCCTCGCTGGGAATCGTTGTCGCACCTTTTGTCGAGGAGGTTGTTTTCCGAGGGTTTATCTTTCCCGTGGTGGAACGCTGGGTGGGAACTTTCGGGGGGATTGTAGCCACGGCGTTACTGTTTACGGGGGTTCACGTCGGCCAGCTCTGGGGGAGCTGGCCTGCGATTGCCTTGATCGCAGTGGTTGGCCTGACCTTATCTCTCATCCGTGCCCAAACAGACTCTCTGTTTCCAAGCTTTATCGTCCACTTAGCCTACAATTCCACAATTTGTCTTCTATTTCT
>CAWEPG010000010.1:0-79000 GCA_963810905.1 uncultured Acidimicrobiia bacterium
TGACTAAGCACTTGATAACAGTCCTATTAACCGCCATGGCTTGCCTGGCTCTTACTTGGATATCGTCAGGTTCCGTTCAGCATGCCGAAGAATCTTCGAGCGTAAGCCAATTGGATCAAGAGTTACTGGCGGTCCTTCGAAACGAGGGCTTCACAGGTGACATCGAGTTAACGCTAGAGAAACGGATTGGTCACCATATCGACAATCAACTCGCTGATCTCGGTCGCTTGCTCTGGTTCGACACCATCACCGGCCTGAACAATGACAACACTTGCGCCGGCTGCCATTCGCCCACACACGGGTTTGGCGATACCCAGTCCATCGCCATCGGCATCGATAACAATGGCATGGTCGGGCCGGACCGCACCGGACCGCGCAATCAACGGCGCACGCCGATGGCCATCAACACGGCCTTCTATCCAAACCTGATGTGGAACTCGCGTTTTGCCTCCCTGTCCGAAGATCCGTTCGATAACAGTGCCGGATTTCGTTTCCCGCACCGGAGGACTTGAGCTTTCCTACCTGCCGCACCTGCTCGTCGCCCAGGCGTTCATCCCACCAACAGAACGACCGAAGTGGCCGGGTTTGATTTTCCCGGAGACAACTATGCCATCCGCGCCGAAGTGTTGAACCGGCTGAACGCCACTCCGGCTTACCGCAAGCTCTTCGGCAGAGCTTCCGGAAGTGGGCCAAGGCGCGCCGATCACCTTCGACATGTTTGGCAAGGCGATCGCCGAATTCGAGTTTACGTTCATCTTCGCCGATGCGCCGATCGATCAATTTGCGCGCGGCCAGAAAAACGCGCTCACCGACGATGAAAAGAGAGGCGCCTTGCTCTTCTTTGGCAAGGCGCGCTGTGTCCAGTGTCACACCGTTTCGGGGCCATCCAATGAGATGTTCAGCGATTTCGAGGACCACGTGATTGGCGTGCCTCAGATTGCTCCTATCGTGACCAACAATAACTTCGACGGCCAGGGGCGAATGAGGATTTGGTCTAGAGCAGATCACTGGTGAGTCGGATGACCGCTACAAGTTTCGTACGTCGCCTATGCGCAACGTAGCAGTACAAGCGACATTCATGCACAATGGCGCATTCACTCGCCTTGAGGATGCCGTGCGCCATCACTTGAACGTCTTTGATTCGGCGCGCAATTACACTCCGGCTAATCAGAATCTCGCTGGCGATCTAACCGGACCGAATGGTCCGATCGATCCGGTGCTAGCACGCGTGGATCCGATCTTGGCTACACGGATTAGCCTCACGACTGATCAGTTCCGGCAGCTTGTCGCATTCGTGCGATATGGGTTGCTCGATCCACGCGCAAGGCCTGAAAACTTGCGCAAGCTCGTTCCGAGATCAGTGCCGAGCGGCAGGCCAACGCTTACTTTCGAATTCCAATAAAATGAGAAAGTTCCCTGCCCTTATTTGACATTACCTCGACTCAAATGAATATCTAATTTCCAGGGGCAACTGTAACACCATCGACTTCGGCGAGGCGCCACTTTTGCCCTAACTGTCAGCCCCAAAAGGAGGGCACCATGAGTAGGATACTGGCTTTGGTTTTGCTTTTGGGTTTCCCTTTGTCCATTGAGACTGAGCTTCAAGGCCAATCGAGCGGGGCTCGCTTATCGAGTAACTCGCAGGTTCAGCCTGAAGTAAATGCTGCGAATTTAACTCAGGGATTCTCGTATCTGACCCGAATTCCCTTTGTCACGGCTGAAGCTGGCACGCGTACAAATATTGGTCTAAACAATTTCAGTCAGCTTTCATTTGTGAAAGGCGCTAATCCTGCTGCCAATGTGAGGCTAACTTTGGTAGATCAACAAGGTCATGTAGCAGGACAAGGAACCTACGTAGTCGGATCTAATGAGTTATTACAGATCAACGACATCATTTCCGCACTCAGCGGCAATGTTCCAATGGGCTGGCTTGAGGTCCTTTCCGATGAACCTCTGACCGCCTGGGCTTCCGTCATTCTTAACTCCACCAATGATCCAAGCATTGAACTAGCTACACGGTTTGGAGGACAGCGTCTAATAATACAATCTTCTGTAAAACGGGCGCTTTCCAATCTTCACTGGTGGTTGTCAACATTGGTTCCAAAGGCGGTGATGTCGCCATAAAGATTTATGACCATGACGGTAGACAGATTGGGTCCAACACTGTCTTTATTCAGCAGTTCGGAATGCACATTGACAATGACATTCGAAACTCGGTGTCTGGAACATTTGGCGAGATTGTGATCGAAGCCAGCGATCCGTCCGTTTTGCTCATAGCAAATTCGATCGTCAAAAGTGCTAATGAAACCGGGGCTTTCTTTCCTGCTTTCCCATTGCCTCCCGCCAGCTCGAAGTCCATTGCCGGAATTTGGGAAGGCTCCGTAATCGGATCTGTTATTACGCCCAAGTAAGAATCACGCTTTTTCAAGAAGGGACTTCGCTTTTCGGGAAACTTGAAATTACCAGCGGAAGTTTCCCCACAGCGTCGAGGAGTTTTTCCATTAGTGGATTCGTGAGTAACGATGGTACTTCCGACAAATACTTTATCCAAGCCAATGCGGACGTAGTCGACTCTTCGGTTGGCTCCTTCTCATTTAGCCTCAATGCAACTCCGATAACCGGGCAAAGAATGGAAGGGAAATTCGTCTACTTCGACAGTCTAGCTTTCCAGAAGGAACTGAGGCAGGTCACAGGGACACAGGCACCTTCAGTCTCGGTAGAACCGGAGATATTCTCACAGATAGTAAGCTCCACACCCCGATCTGATAGTTCAATAGGTGTCACAACGGGGTCTGGCTTGCTCAGTGGTCGACAAATCTCAAGTTTTGTTTCTAATGATACTCAAGAAGCGACGAAAGTAGTCGACTTGGTGGGCGTGGAGTCAGTCATGGGGCTGACATTCGATGGGGACGGCAAATTCTTTGTCGCCGACTGGGTGCTGCACTCTTCGATCTATACGCTTGATTTGGATACCGGGTTGGCCACCCCGATTCTGAATAAGGGCAATCTCGTCATTAGGGGACATTCTGAAAACTAAACTCCCGGCAAGCCAGAAAACCCCACGGCTTACTTTTCTGGGTGAACAGGTCGCGCGCCTCTTGTCGCGCAAAGGCCGTGGCTGAGGCGGGGGATGAGGGCACCCACCTCCCCCCTCAGAAAACCAATCCCAGCAAAAAAACCGCCTCAAGCAGCCGCTACACGGTGCACCGGCCGGTAGAGTGTATCTCTTTCAACCGGATCCCGGCCCGCTTCCCGGATCAGATGCTCGATCTCTTGACGCGTCATGCCCACGGGCGTCTGAGCTCCGGCCATGTGCACGATTTTTTCTTCAACCACCGTCCCATCCAAATCATCTGCTCCAAAATTCAAGCCAATCTGGGCCGTCTTGGCCCCGATCATGATCCAGTAAGACTTAATATGCGCGAAATTATCAAGCATCAACCGGGACACGGCGATGGTCCGTAAGTCGAGCATGGCTGTGGGCGGAGGCAGATGGCTCAGCTGGGTGTTGGCCGGATGAAACGCCAACGGAATGAAACATTGGAAGCCGCCAGTCTGGTCTTGGAGTTCTCTCAGCCGAATGAGGTGATCGACACGTTCCTCCACTGTTTCCACATGGCCATACAACATTGTGGCGTTCGAGCGGAGTCCTGCTTCGTGGACTTTACGTGAAATCTCTAACCAGCGCTCGGCGGACACTTTGTGGTCACAGATGATGTCGCGCGCTCTTTCGGCAAAGATCTCCGCCCCTCCCCCGGGGCAACTGTCCATGCCGGCTTCTTTTAGCGCTTGAATGGTTTCTTCAACCGAAAGCTTCGCCCGCCGCGCCAGGAAGTCAATTTCCACCATGGTGAAGGCTTTCAGATGGACGTTCGGGAGCCGCTCCTTCAATCCCCGCAAAAGGTCCGTGAAATAAGAAAACTGCAGGTAGGGATGCAAGCCTCCCACAATGTGAATCTCGGTGACCGCTTCGGTATAGCCCTCAGTGGCATGCTGGAAGGCTTCCTCCAGAGACATCGTGTATCCACCCTTGTTGGGTTTGCGAGCAAATCCGCAGAACTTGCAGTCAACTACGCAAACGTTGGTGGGATTGAGATGGCGATTGATATTGAAATAACCCACATTGCCATTCAATTTTTCCCGTACCCAATTGGCCAGTTTACCGACCGTATGGATATCCGAGGTCGTATATAGTGTGACACCGTCTTCAAATGAAAGATGCTTCCCTTCAAATACTTTCTCGGCAATGGCAGCCAATTCTGGACTCATCAGACGGCTTTCAACAAAGGCTGCATCCATATCGGTTCTGCACGCTCTACTGAGTGCGAAGGTTGCACTAACTAAGCGGTTGAATTGCCGTAGCCGGGCCCGTTCCCGAAGAACGAACACTGCCAAGAGCGCCAAGCACGTTCTCAATTTGGATAGGGGTAGGAAGAGCCGATTCATTTCGGCCCCTCCCCCCTCCGACCCGGACAGGCGGATCTCCCGGTTCCGGCTCTCCGTTGGTGGTTTTACGTGAAACAGATTGACCGACTTCCCCAAGACAGCTCCAGAGTGCCACTTGGTTCAGAAAGTAAGTCCACCAACTTCGATCCTCACAGAAGGATCGTCAACATGCGTAACTTCAGAGCGACCGTTTCCTTTTCCTTGCAACCGAAGAGGCTTCTCCGACTCGCTTGCCCAAGGGCACTCACGCCGGTTAGGTTGCGATCCCACTTGCCGATAATCATCCACCTTCCTGCGATCCCTTCGCTCCATCCCCGTACGGCGACTTCTTCGTACTATGGACGCTCTGACGCCTGACAGCTCCGGCTGATCGGCCTCATCCAGCACCATGAACACCGTCTCTGTTCGCCAACAGGTCTCCCTGATTCACGTGTCTGAGCTTCCGATTCCTCCGTCTGCAAGCACCCCCGAGGTCCTCGACGCCCATTTCGCACGCTACCCCTCCTCTTGGCGAACTTCCCACTGCCGTGGGTCTTGCGTTTCCCCTTTGCTCGGAGTCTTTGCTCACCGACTGCCAGACCGAATCGATATCAAATCTTACGGTTGAAGCGTTCACCTACTGTTGGTCGCCACCCCGGCTACGACGACGCAGTTACAGTTGTTTACAACCTGCTAGAACGCACTCGGACATTCCTGGCCATCTTAACGTATGCGCTTTGAAAGTGTCAATCAAGGCACTCTCCCCATCAAGAAAGGGTTTCTGATTGCAAACAGGTGTTCATCCCGCTATTGTTTCCATCACCCAGCGAGGGGTGGGATGTGGCACCCCCGGTGACCCCACATTCATTGAGTAACACGCCTGAAGCTGTGAAGAAATTGTAGCGGCGCTCTATGAGCGCCGACCAAGCCTTCTAATATAAGATGAATACGGCGGTCACAGACCGCCGCTACAGCTGATTCCTTCATAGCTCCCTTAGACAATGGGGAAAGATGAGGATTGTCTTGTTGGAAGAAAACTTCAATTTAAGGCATTTTGACGGCCTGCAATTGCAGTGCACTCTCAGGCTTCCGCAGCCGAAAGGAAAACATCGGCTTGTCCTTGTTGCCCCCGGCTTTCTGGGATTTAAGGATTGGGGATTTTTCCCCCATCTTTGCCAGCAGCTTTGCCTTTCGGGATTTGCCACGCTGTGCTTTACTCATGCGCTCGCCGGCATCCGAGAGAACCCCTATGAAATTACTGACCTAAAAACTTTTTCCAATAACTCAACGACTCAAGAACTCAAGGACTGGGAATTACTCCTCGACGCCATTCTTGGGCAACGTTTTCCACTTTCCCAATATTTGCGAGTGAATTCCTTTGGAGTGATGGGTCATAGTCGCGGAGGCAGTTACGGAATCCTGATGGCACAGAAAACACCACAAATACAGTCGGTCGTGACCTGGGGGGGAATTGCGACCTTCCAACGTTATGATCGTGAGATGCAGAAACGGTGGCGCGAGCAAGGCCAACTTGAAGTTGGCAAGACTTATTCGGGCAAACCGATTGCTATGAACGTCAAAGCGCTGGAAGCTTTGGAGCGCAACTATGACCGGCTCGATGTAGAACGGGCGATTCGAGAGTTGACGATTCCGGTACTGCTTATACACGGTCGCGAGGATAAGAGAGTATGCTGGAAAGAGTCTCAAAAACTCTGGGAGCGTTCGCTGCGCGAATTGTCTCAGTTTCACATCATTGAGGCAGCCGGTCACACCTTCAGAACGCAACATCCCTTCAAGTCCTCCTCACAACCTCTCACAGAAGCTGTGAACAGAACAATCCGCTGGTTCGAGAAAACACTTCACGCCTAGGATGGGAGAATTTGCTGGCGCAGACTCATTTTCGCACGACAGGCGTGACACGCTTATCGCCAGCACAAGGCAGTAGCAACTAGGCCTCCAGGCCTGTTGTCCGAGGCCAACGGCCTCGGCTACAAAATGTTCGCGCGAAATTCCGTGAAAAGCGGCCAAGATGGCCGCGGCCCCAGGGCTGACTATTCTTCGAATACACGCAGTAAGTCGGAAGCTTTCACGATTCCCACGATCTTCCCACCATTTTGAGTCACGATCAGGAAATTCTTGTTCCCGGCCAGCATCTTCTGAATAGCTTCGGACACCGAGGCTGTTTGGTCTACCGTCATGACGCTCGTTTCCATGATTTCCGCAACACGCCGGCTGAGTCGCGCGGCGATCGGTAAAGAAGCGACATGAGCTTCAGCCGCTTCGAAATTCAGGAAGCGATGGTTGATATAAGAAAAGAACTCGGTCGTCGAGATCTTCGACTTCCAAATCGTCATGGGCATGAGCGGTCTGCCATCAATGAAGGCCAGATAGCAATCCAGCAAGGTTTGCTTGGTTTTTTTGTCAATGGAAAGCAAATAGCGCAAAGAGCTATCCGGCACCATGTCCACTTTCTTTTCTGGAATCGTACTCAGATAAATCAGGCGATGAACATCCTCCAAACTGGTATTCAATCCTTTCCAATTTTGTCCGATCATTTGGGATAACAGGTTATCCTGATCAGAATATTTCGGAACAAACTTCTCCAGGGTGTCAATGGCATCGGCCAGAAAGACCCCTAGGGCCACGTCGCGATCGAAAAGCATGCCTGCACTCACAATCGCAGCGTCGTCGGAGTGGCCAGGACCGAGCCGGTCGCGGATGTAAAAGTAACGAATGAATTCCGACTCCTGGTAATTGCATTTTTCCGGAGGAACAATCATTCCGATGTCCTGGTAATTCTCGATCTCATCGGCATGCGGATCGTGGGCCAATTTTTCACCGTCCAGATTGAGATGCTTCATGAGACGCAGGTCTACAAAATGGCAGCGCCCTCCTCCGATCTTAATGTTGTATTCTTTCTCGACGTCATTTCGAATCTCACTGTCATCCCGCAACCCTCCCAGGTACAATCCCTTCAGTATGGATTCCGGCTTGACGTTGAGGTTCTTGAACCGGCCTGCTCTGAGAAGGGGTTGACCTTCCCCATTCGCCAATCGCGTTGCAGCCTTTCCTTCAATCGCCAGCTGGGCATAGTGAACGATCTCGTCGATCAACACTTGCCGGTAGGCTTTCACCTTTTCCGGGTCGTTTTGGAGCGCCATGACGATGTCGGATATCGTAATGTTCACAAACCGCCGCTTGTTAAACATGCTAGCGCCATTATGGGCATGTCCTTCGATGGACTGCATGAGGATGGCGTCCTCGGATTCCTTAGAAACGTCCAATTCCGATGTCTTGGAAAGGTGATCAAAATCCTGCTGAACCAGTTCTTCAAAGTCCACGTTGGGTTACCCCCGCTTAGTTGGGCTTTATTTTCTTTCCCGAAAAAATCTCTTTAATGAACAAGCAGCTGCAGTTCCTCTGCCCGGTGTAATTGTCCGCAAGCCGCATAAATGTCCGCTCCGCGCGGACGACGAATAAAGACCGGGATGTCTTTGGTTCTCAGAATCACCTGAAATCTCTTGATCCGTTCTGGCGGTGAAGGCTGGAGATAACTTCCCTTCCCAAGATTCATAGGCAGCAGATTAACTTTGGAACGGATTTTTGACAGAAGCTTTACGAGTCGGCGTGCGTCTTCATCGGTGTCATTGACCTTGTCGATCAGGACATATTCAAAGGTGATCCGTTGCCGGGGGCGTAATGGGAATTGCGCACAGGCATCCATCAGCTCCTCGATGGGGTACTTTCGATTGATGGGCATCAGCTCATTTCTCACTTCGTTGGTGGTTGCGGAAAGTGAGATGGCAAGATTCGGTACCACTGGGGCTTTTGCCAATTCGAGAATCTTCGGCACTAATCCTACCGTCGAAAGCGTGATGTGACGAGGGGAAATCGCAAGACCGTCCTCGTCTGCCATCAATTGTAGTGCTTTACATACATTCTCCAGATTCAAGAGTGGTTCACCCATCCCCATCAAGACCACATTGAGGGCTTTGGGGGTGGTCTGAATCCCCTGGGTCGTCTGGTCATTCAGAATTGAAAGGATCTGTCCAACGATCTCTCCCGCTGTCAAGTTCCGGGCAAAGCCAATCAACGCCGTCAAACAAAACTTGCAGTCCATTGGACAGCCGACTTGGGTTGAAATGCAAAGCGTGTTCCGGCGCTCTTCCGGGATAAGAACGGATTCAATCTTTTGTCCGTCGGCTAACCGGAACAAATATTTCGTCGTACCATCAACGGAATGCTGACGGGTATGAACAGCAGGAAGAGTAACAGAGGCGGCTTGGGACAATCGTTCCCGAAGTGTGTGCGGAAGTCCTTTAACTTCAATAAAAGTAAATTTTCTCCTGTGATAGATAGATTCGTAAATTTGTTGACCATGAAAGGGCTTTTCTCCAATCGATGCCAAATAATCGCGAAGTTCCTGGCAGTTCAGCCCCAACAATTCCGCAGCTGTAGTCTTCATCTGTACAACTCTATTCATTTCAATAGGTTGAAACTCTTATTCCGAAAAGCGTCGATCTTATCTTCTTACGCCCTGCCTGTCATGATAACAAAAGACCAGGCTCTAGCGCATATGGATTCTTGAGCATAAAGAATTTAGGCTCATTGTGATCGAGGAACTTTTCTGCAAATGCGCAAATAAACCCTCCAAAGATGGGAAAAAAGAGGGACTGCGGGCGAACCGGAGAATCCTAGGCTTACCCCTCATATTCATGAAAATAAATGACATAAGAAAGTGAGGAATTTGACCCATCTTGCCTGGGTTTAGAATACTGAACAATCTGCAAAAGTAAGTTGTTGACTTCATTGACCCTGCTAGCTAGGCAGAAGAGCTTGGACTCATTGAGGTTGAAATAGGCCCATCGATATGTTACTTTGGCTGTGAAGCAAGACTGGTAGCCACTTTCAGGCGAGCCTGCCACGCGGATCGGTCTTCACTAGAGTCTTGCACGCCGCCCTTTTTCGAACCCCATTTCAGGAAATCCTTCACATGATCAACGTCAGCAAGGAAGTCTTTGCAAATGGACTCACCATCGTTACCGAACGAATGCCCCACGTCCGTTCCATCTCGTTGGGGATATGGCTTAAGGTCGGTTCGCGGAGCGAAACTCCAGAAGTAAATGGGGTAGCCCATTTCATCGAGCACCTTCTCTTCAAGGGCACGGCCAATCGGACTGCCGAAGAGATTGCCCGACAAGTGGATTCGATCGGCGGCCATCTTGACGCATTTACGGCCAAAGAGACCATCTGTTACAGCACCAAAGTCCTGGACGAACACCTCTCCATTGCCTTTGATATTCTGTCTGATTTGCTGCTGAACCCGAAGTTCGATGCAAATGACATGGAGAAGGAACGTGGTGTCATTTTGGAAGAGATCAAGATGGTTGAAGACACCCCCGACGATCTGGTTCATGAGATCTTCATGCAGAACTTCTGGAAGGACCAACCCCTGGGACGTCCCATTCTCGGCACCAAACAGACCGTCGGCAGGTTGGACAGAGAGCGGGTTATCAATTCTTCAAGCAGTTTTATACCCCTGGCGACATTATCATTGCTGCGGCCGGGAACTTGGAACATGACAGGGTGGTGGAGCTGGTTCGAGAAAAATTTGGCAACTTGGAACCTCGAAGCAATGGCCACGTAGACGCTCTTGCTCATACCCATAGCCGCATAACCTTGCGCAGCAAGAAAGAACTCGAACAGGTGCACATCTGTCTGGGGGTCCCGTCTTACCACCTTTCTCATCAAGAGCGTTATGGATGTTATATCTTGAACACCATTTTGGGCGGCGGAATGAGTTCCCGCCTCTTTCAGAATATTCGTGAAAAATTAGGATTGGTGTACGCCATTTTTTCAGGATTGAATCCCTACCGAGACACGGGTTGTCTCTCGGTTTACGCCGGAACATCTCTCGAAAGCACCGAAAAAGTCATCGACATGATCGTCTCCGAGTTTCGGGATTTGAAAAAGATTCCAGTAGAACCGGAAGAATTACGCCGGGCAAAAGATTACTTGAAAGGCAGTTTGATGCTCGGTCTGGAATCCACTTCGAGCCGGATGTCCAACTTGGCTCGTCAAGAAATGTATTTCGGAAAAACTATTACCTTGGACGAAATGATCAGCCAAATCGAGTTGGTCACCCCTAATGCTATTCAAGGATTGGCCAATACCTTTTTCGACACTAAGAGCATTGCCTTGACGGTTCTGGGGAATCTTGATGGATTCAAAATTACACGCGAGCGCTTGGACTGCAATTAAATAAGTAAATTGATTTGACAGTCGCTGGAGACTAGCCTGATTATTTCCATGCTAAGAGGTGCTAATGGATAACAACTCAATCTCGATGGGTTTGTAAAAAAGGCTGGTTATCGGTGGCAGTAAGAATATCGGTATTGGCGAGCAGCAGTTCCGGCAACTGTACATTCATTTCGACTTC
This sequence comes from uncultured Acidimicrobiia bacterium, assembly GCA_963810905.1. GTDB lineage: Bacteria > Acidobacteriota > Terriglobia > Versatilivoradales > Versatilivoraceae > CAWBAT01. Next base: position 10,865 of record CAWEPG010000010.1, read on the forward strand.
TCGTACCAAGATTTTGCTGGACGCAGGGATCAATTTTACCCAGGTCATCAAGCGTCTGAATTCGATCGGTGAATCTCTGGATCACATCGATGCCGTGGTCATTTCCCATGAGCATATTGATCACATCAACGGACTCGCAGCAATCCTAGGCAAGAAAGCTATCCCCGTTTACATCACGAGAGAAACCTATGAGGCCATTGGCCCTTGTCCCTCCTGCCATCGCTTGGAATTTATAGAATCCGGGCAGCCTTTCTCGATTAACGGACTTTCGATCTGCGGTTTTTCAATTCCTCATGATGCCGCCAATCCTCTGGGCTTTTGCCTGGAGGCTGAAGGGATCCGCATCGGGCACGTGACGGATCTGGGGTATCTGACGGAACTTGTGGTTCAACGATTGAAGGGTTGTGACGTCATTGTTCTAGAATCCAATCATGATCTGGAAATGCTGAAGGTCGGACCCTACCCCTGGCCATTAAAACAGCGGATCATGAGTAGTCAGGGGCATTTGTCAAACGAGGTAGTTGGGCGGTTTCTGAACGAGGAATTTGATGGCAAAGCTCAGCACATTATTTTAGCACATCTGAGTGAAAGCAATAACCACCCCGACATCGCTCGTATGGTGGCCGCCCAGTCACTGGAGCCCAGAGGGTTTGATTTGGGAAACCTGCATGTCGCCAGTAAAACGAGTGCGAGCCCGATGATTAATCTATGAAAGGATGATTTCTTGATTTCACGATACACCCGCCCACCCATGGGGAAAATCTGGTCGGAAGAAAACAAATACCGAAAATGGTTAGCGGTGGAGATCGCGACTTCTGAAACCCTTGCCGAGATGGGTATTATCCCGGCTGAAGCCGTATCCATCATCAAAGCCAAGGCAAACTTCAGCGTGAAGCGTATTGACGAGATTGAAAAGGAAGTCAAACACGATGTCATTGCTTTCACGACTTCTGTGGCTGAATTTGTCGGTCCGGAATCGCGATACATTCATTACGGACTGACCTCATCGGATGTTGTGGATACGGCATTAGCGCTTCAACTCAAAGAAGCCTCCGTCATTTTAATGGATGACTTGGAAGCTTTGCTGGAGGCTTTGAAGCATCGTGCCCACGAACATCGCTACACCATAATGGTTGGCCGAACGCACGGAATCCATGCTGAACCAACGACCTTTGGTTTGAAGTTGACAGTCTGGTACGAAGAGGCTCAACGGAACCTGCGCCGGCTCAAGAACGCCATCAATCAGGTTTTGGTCGGAAAGATCTCGGGAGCCGTGGGTACATTCGCCCATCTTGAGCCTGCCATCGAGGAGGCTGTTTGTTGTCGGCTGGGTCTGCATTTTGATCCGATCTCCACGCAGATTGTCCAACGCGACCGTCATGCTGAGTTTCTGGCGGTCTTAGCCATTATTGCAGCAAGTTTGGAAAAGATTGCCACCGAAGTCCGTGGGTTACAGCGCACCGAGATTCGTGAAGTCGAAGAATATTTTTCTCCCGGGCAAAAGGGTTCCTCGGCCATGCCTCACAAGCGAAATCCCGTTACTTGTGAACAAATCTGCGGTCTTGCCAGAGTCGTCCGGTCGAATCTCCAGGCCGGTCTGGAAAATGTGGCGCTTTGGCATGAGCGAGACATCTCCCATTCTTCAGTGGAGAGAATTATCTTGCCCGACTCGGTAATTCTTGTTGATTACTTACTAGCCAAGACCAAAAATCTGGTTGAGAAAATGTTTGTTTATCCCGAGCGCATGATAGAGAATCTAAACCTGATGAAGGGACTGATTTTTTCCGGCCAAATATTACTCGATCTAACCTACAAGGGAGTGACTCGCGAGGATGCCTATCGATGGGTGCAACGCAACGCCATGCGGGTCTGGAATAACGAGGGGGATTTTAGGTCCTTGGTGATGAAAGACGAAGATATCGTAAAGCACCTCTCTCCCTCAGAAATCGAAAGGGCCTTCGACCTCAACCATCAGATTCGGCATGTAGACACTATTTTCAAACGTGTTTTTCAATCTTCCAACGCTAAGGGGTAAGCTGCGCTCATGAAAGCAAGAGTTTTTGTCAGCCTGAAGAAGAGTGTTCTCGATCCTCAAGGCAAGACCATTCATCGTAGTCTGCAGAACCTGGGATATGAAAATGTCAAAGACGTCAGGCAGGGGAAAATCTTTGAGATCGATTTGAGTAACGAGTTGAGCCCAGATGATGCCCGGCACGAGATTGAGCAGATGGCGCAATCCGTTCTGGCCAATCCAATCATCGAGCAATTTACCTACGAGATCGAAGGATAGCGAACGCGATGAAATTCGGTGTGTTGATATTTCCAGGTAGCAATTGCGAACATGATACCTACCATATGGTGTCCAAAGTTCTCGGACAGCCGGCGCAGTTTATCTGGCACCAGTCTAAGGACCTGGCCGGTTGTGACGCGATTCTAGTTCCCGGTGGTTTTGCCTATGGGGACTATTTAAGGACTGGAGCCATTGCACGATTCTCACCGGTCATGGGAGCCGTAAAGAAGTTTGCTGCCTCCGGAGGGCTGGTACTCGGCATTTGCAATGGATTCCAAATTCTCTTGGAATCAGGCCTGCTTCCGGGAGCGATGCTCAAGAATCAGGGACTCAAATACGTCTGCCGTCACGTGTGCATCCGTGTCGAATCTTCAGCCACTCCTTTTACGGTGTCTTTGCACAAGGATCAGGTCTTGAATATTCCGATTGGGCATATGGAAGGAAACTATTATGCGGATGCCCAAACGCTCTCGCAGCTGGAAAGGAACCAGCAGATCATTTTTCGCTATAGCACGGCGCAGGGCGAGATCACGGATGGTGCCAACCCCAACGGGTCTCTATTCAACATTGCTGGGATCTGCAATGAAGGTCGGAATGTGTTGGGCATGATGCCCCATCCTGAGCGTGCCAGCGAGAAAATACTCGGCAGTGAAGATGGGCTGCTGATATTTGAGTCCATGGTGCATTCTATGGCGCAGGTGGTCTGAGGTTTATCGGCTCTCTATGATTACTGAAATACAAATTACTCCTGAACTGCTTTCACAGCATAATCTCACAGAAGAGGAATACCAGCGCATTGTCGCATGCCTGGGACGACAACCCAATCTCACAGAACTGGGGATCTTCAGTGTGATGTGGAGTGAACATTGCAGCTACAAGAGCTCCAAGGTCCATCTGAAACGGCTCCCGACCAGTGGACCGAGAATCCTGCAAGGGCCCGGCGAGAATGCTGGAATCATTGATATCGGGGATGATTACGCCATCGCCTTCAAGATCGAGTCACACAACCATCCGAGCTTCATTGAACCGTATCAAGGAGCGGCAACCGGAGTCGGCGGCATCCTGCGGGATATCTTTACGATGGGAGCCCGGCCCATTGCAGCCATGAATTCCTTGCGTTTCGGTCCACTCACCCAAGGGCACAATCGAAGGATCATGGAAGGAGTCGTTGCCGGTATCGCGGGCTACGGAAACTGTTTCGGAGTGCCCACCATTGGCGGCGAGGTGGTATTCGAAGAGTCTTATTCCCAGAACCCACTCGTGAATGCATTCGCCCTGGGCATTTTCAAGAAGAACCAAATCTTTTACGGAAGAGCCAGCGGGGTTGGCAACCCGGTCATTTACGTTGGTTCAAAAACCGGACGGGATGGGATTCACGGAGCCACGATGGCCTCTGCCGAGTTTGACGAGGAATCCGAAAGTAAGCGCCCCAACGTCCAGGTAGGTGATCCCTTCATGGAAAAGCTGCTGCTTGAAGCTTGTCTGGAGGCCATGAAAACCGGCGCTATCGTTGGAATTCAGGACATGGGCGCAGCCGGCTTGACGTGTTCGACCTGTGAAATGGGTTCCCGGGCAGGGACGGGAATGGAGGTGGACCTGCAATTTGTCCCGCAACGTGAGACCGGGATGTCGCCTTACGAAATCATGCTGAGCGAATCCCAGGAACGCATGTTGCTGGTCGCTGAAAAAGGCCGCGAAGAAGAGATCCTGCAGGTTTTTCGCAAATGGGAGATCGATGCCGTCGTGATCGGGTTAGTCACCGACGACGCAATTCTGAGGGTGAAACATTTTGGTGAGGTCGTGGCAGAAATTCCGAACCGAGCTCTGACAGATGAAGCGCCCGTGTACCATCGTCCCTTAAAGCCACCTGAGATCAGTCATGCGACCAGTCCTGTGCAGCTCGATTTACCGGGAACAGAAGAGGGGCAAGGGAAACTCGACTTTAACCAGATTCTAGTGCGCTTTCTCAGTTCACCCACCCTTGCCTCTAAGGAATGGGTCTATCAGCAATACGACCATATGGTTCGTACGAATACCGCGCAACTACCGGGCGCTGATGCAGCCGTCGTTCGAATCAAAGGAACGGATAAAGCCTTGGCGATGAGCTTGGATGGGAACGGTCGGTATTGCAAGAAAGATCCTCGACGGGGCGCGCAAATCGCAGTTGCCGAGAGTTGCCGGAATTTGATTTGTGCCGGGGCGCAACCTATAGCGGCTACCAATTGCCTGAATTTCGGAAACCCTCAGAAACCCGAAATTATGTGGCAATTCAGCGAAGCCATCGATGGCATTGCAGAAGCCTGCTCTATGTTTGAGACTCCGGTCACCGGTGGCAACGTGAGCTTTTACAATGAAACTCTCGGAGAGGGCATTTACCCCACACCAGTCATTGGCATGGTGGGACTGATCGAACCCGTACACAATGGGAGAGGGTCGTGGTTTGTTGACGACGGTGATATGATTGCTTTACTGGGCCCTCTGATCGATCCGGATTGTGCTTATTCCAAGGCGGCCAAGGAAACGCTGCGATCCTGCATGCGATGGATTCCCCTTGAAGAAGATCTTTATGCCCGTTGGGCAAACTTACTGCCCTGCCCTCCCATTGACCTACAACAGGAGAAACGGGTACAAACGACCTGCCTGGAAGGAATTCGCTCGGGTGCGATTCTGTCCGCTCATGATTGCTCGGAAGGCGGACTGGCTATTGCGCTGGCTGAAATGAGTTTTTCCCACTTCACGGCAACGGCTAAAGGAGCCACGATTGAAATTTCTGGGGCTCATGCGCTGGAGAATTTACTGTTCGGAGAATATCAGTCTCGCATCCTGGTGACCCTGAAGGACCATGACCTTCCAACTTTAGAAGGAATCGCTCATACTCACTCTGTAAGAATGACAAGAATTGGGAAAGTAGGAGGGAACCAGCTGCGGATATTTGTGAATGACTCCCTGGTCATAAACCAGGATGTTCGTGATGCAGAGAAGAACTGGAGAACAAGCCTGGGACATTATTTTGAATAATCCCTTGAGCTTCTGAAGGTGTAAAGAAATTGTAGCGGCGCTCCATGAGCGCCAACCAAGCCGTTGAAATAAAAAGAATACAGTGGCACAGAACGCCGCTACCACCGATTTTTTCCATTCCCCTCCCTGAGAGTTGAGGATGGGAGTGGAAGGCTGGGGGATTCTCTTTTTTTACCTGGATAGAGCCAGTCGGTTGACGTTTTGAGAATTCGTGGTTTAATCACTTACGAGGAACAAATATGGAAGACAAATTTCGTGAGGAATGCGGAGTATTCGGAATTTACAACCATGCCGATGCGGCCCGAATAACTTATCTCGGGCTTTACGCGTTGCAGCATCGGGGGCAAGAAAGCGCCGGAATCGTCTCTTCCGATCGACAGCAGCTGTATTCCGAGAAAGGCATGGGACACGTCGCGGAAATCTTTACCGAATCTCGCTTGGAGAACTTGAAGGGCGATGTCGCCATCGGCCATACCCGTTATTCGACAGCAGGCGACAGTTCCTTACGGAATGCTCAACCTTTTCACGCCACCTTCAGTAAAGGGAGTCTGGCACTCGGTCATAACGGAAATCTGGTTAACGCCCAAGAAATTCGCACCCAACTCGAATCTGAAGGATCAATCTTCTATTCTACCAGCGACAGTGAAGTGATTCTGCATCTGATCGCCAAATCCCGGCGGCCCCACATCGAAGAAGCGATTCAAGAGGCCTTGCTGCAAGTCACTGGCGCCTATTCCTTAATCTTCCTGACCCCTGAGAAGATGATTGCGGTCAGGGACCCTCGAGGCTTTAGGCCGCTCTGTTTTGGATATCTCGACGGGTCTCCAGTAGTTGCGTCAGAGAGTTGTGCCTTTGACCTGATTGACGCGGAATTTGAACGGGAAATCGAACCGGGTGAAATGTTGATCTTCTCGGAGGAAGGCGTCGACTCGCGCAAGATTTTTCCTCCGGCTAATCCTGCCTTTTGCATCTTCGAACATGTATACTTTTCCAGACCTGACAGTGTGGTCTTCGGAAGGTCGGTCTACCAAAGCCGTTACCTATTAGGCAAGACTTTGGCTCGAGAACAACCCGCGCAGGCCGAAATTGTTGTTCCCGTTCCTGACTCGGGAGTCGCAGCGGCCATCGGGTTCTCTCACGAATCGGGGATCCCTTTCGAATTCGGGTTGATCCGCAATCATTACGTTGGACGGACTTTCATTGAGCCCAGACAAGCCATCCGGCACTTCGGGGTGAGAATCAAACTGAACCCGGTTAAAGACCTGCTCCAGGGAAAGCGGGTGGTTTTAGTGGATGATTCCATTGTCCGGGGAACTACCAGCCGGAAGATCGTGAAGATGGTGCGCGCTGCAGGTGCCACTGAAGTCCATATGAGAATCAGCTGCCCCCCCACGATTTCTCCTTGCTACTACGGTGTCGACACACCTACCAAAAGAGAACTCATTGCTTCCAGCCATACAGTGGAAGAAACCTGCAAATACATAGAAGCCGACTCTCTGGGATACTTGAGTCACGCCGGGATGCTCCGAGCCTGCGGGGTTTCGGAAGAAGAGAATCATTTCTGTTCGGCATGTTACACAGGGAAATACCCTGTCGAATTTCCCTTAAATAGCCTGGTACAGATCCGGTGAGTAGTATTTTTCATCCCTTCAGAGCAGTCAGATACCCTGGTAGGCAATCGCTTCTCTCCCACCCAGGCGGTGATTCGGGCACCGCCAAGAGATGGAAATAATTTCCAAGCCATGATAAACCGGATTTCAAGCTATCGTGAAGCTGGAGTCGATATCGATCAGGCCAATCTCGCCAAGAAGAAAATTAAGTTATTAGCCAAGCAAACATTCACTCGTGGCGTTTTAACAGAAATTGGCGGTTTCGGCGGATTGTTCTCACTCAACCATCATCACAAGGGCCAAACCGTTCTGGTATCCAGTGTTGACGGCGTGGGAACCAAGTTGAAAATCGCCTTTGCCACCGGGATTCACGATACGGTTGGCAAGGATCTCGTGTCTCATTGCGTCAATGACATCCTGGTCCAGGGTGCCACGCCGCTTTTTTTCATGGACTACATTGCTACCGGGAAACTTTCCCCCCAGATCGTCGCCGAAGTCGTCAAAGGCATCGCCGCAGGTTGCAAAGAGGCTCGTTGTGCGCTTTTAGGTGGCGAAACGGCTGAAATGCCCGGCTTCTATCAGGAAGGTGAATATGACCTGGCGGGATTCATCGTCGGATTGGTGGAGAAGCGAAAGATTATCGATGGGAAGGCCATTCGAGCTGGTCATGTCATTCTTGGCATTCCTTCCGCTGGACTGCACACTAATGGTTATTCATTAGCGCGTAAACTCCTATTGGAATCAGCGGCCTATGAAGTTGATAGTTTTCTGCCGGAACTCAATGCGACTGTTGGAGAGGCTTTGTTGGCTCCCCATCTCAACTATCTTTCCATACTGGAACCCCTAATTGTGAAGGGATTGGTCAAAGGGTTGGCTCATATCACTGGTGGAGGTTTGACGGAAAATATCCCCAGGATTCTTCCGCCTCGATGTAACGCCCGGATTCGGTTAGGATCATGGCCAGTTCTGCCTATCTTCCATCTGCTTCAGCGCCTCGGGAATATCCCGGAACAGGAAATGCTACGAACTTTTAATATGGGGATCGGAATGGTTTTAGTTGTCTCTCGCCGAGACCTCCCTGGTATCCTGCGTTATTTCAAAAGTCGAAGAAAAACCGTGTACGCGCTTGGCGAGATTGGCACCGGGACTAACAAGGTTGTCTACCAATCATGAAGAAACTTGGGATTCTACTTTCAGGACGCGGGTCGAACTTCGAGGCGATCGCACAGCATATTGAGAACGGAAAATTGGATGCAGAGATTGCTCTTGTCCTCGGCAACATCCTGGAGGCCCATGGACTGGAACGTGCGCGGCAGCGAGGATTGGAAACGCTCTTCCTCCCTTCCAAAGGATTGGATCGGAGGAGTTATGATCAACAGATGATCGCCGCGTTAAAAGCACGGCAAGTCAATCTTGTCTGCCTGGCAGGCTTCATGCGACTATTGAGCGCTACTTTCATCGAGGCATTCCCTCGTCGCATTCTAAATATTCACCCGTCGCTGCTGCCGGCTTTCCCAGGGCTCGACGCCCAGCGCCAGGCGCTGCAATATGGCGTGAGGTATTCGGGCTGCACGGTTCACTTCGTGGATGAGGGTTTGGATTCGGGTCCCATTATTTTGCAGAGAGTCGTCCCCGTGCTTCCAGACGATTCGGAACACACCCTGGCAGACCGCATTCTTGTAGAAGAACACCAAATCTATTCCGAAGCAATTCAACTGGTTTTGCAGAACCGCATTCGCATCGAAGCCAGAAGGGTTATCATCTTGCCTGAAAAGGAGTTTTTGGACTGAACCACTCCATTCCTGAACAACTTGATCTAATTTCCAGGGGCTCTGTTGAGATCATCCGAGTGGAAGAACTCAAGGCCAAGCTGGAGCGCATTGCGAAGAGCGGAAAGCCACTACGCGTCAAGGCTGGGTTCGATCCTACCGCTCCAGATCTTCATCTGGGGCATACGGTGCTCATTCGCAAACTGAAACACTTTCAAGATCTGGGTCACACGGTGATTTTCCTGATCGGCGATTTTACAGGTATGATCGGTGATCCCAGCGGACGGAATGTGGCCAGAAAACAGCTGTCCCGTGAAGAAGTTGCCAATAATGCCGATACTTATAAGGAACAAGTTTTTAAGATTCTCGATCCCCAGAAGACGGTCCTGGATTTTAACAGCCGCTGGATGTCGGGGCTCTCTAGTGAAGATTTTGTCCGGTTGGCTTCACACTATACGGTGGCACGTATGCTTGAGCGAGATGATTTCAATAATCGGCTCAATAAAAATCAGCCCATCTCTATCCATGAAATGCTCTATCCTCTCGTTCAGGGCTACGACTCCGTGGCTTTAAAGGCTGACGTGGAATTGGGCGGAACCGATCAGAAATTCAATTTGCTCGTCGGTCGGGAATTGCAGAAGGAATATGGACAGGAACCACAAGTCGTTCTCACGATGCCAATCCTGGAAGGATTAGACGGCGTGCAGAAGATGTCCAAATCCTTAAACAACTATATTGGGATTAAAGACTCCCCCCAGGAAATGTTCGGGAAAATCATGTCGATTTCCGATGAGCTGATGTTCCGCTACTATGAACTCTGCACGGACGTTCGAATCTCAGAAATCAATGAGCTTCGCCAAGACATTGCCTCAGGGAAAAGACACCCCCGAATGGTTAAGGCTGAGCTGGCAAAACTGATTATTCGCGATTTTCATTCACCGGAAGCGGCTGTGGCTGCAGAACAGGAATTTAATCGAATTTTTAAACAGAAGAAGGATCCGGAAGACATCGAGGAAAAAAGACTTCGTTGGTCTGATGAGAAAATCCGATTAGCCAAGTTAATTGCCCAATTTGGGTTGGCAACATCAGCCACGGAAGCTCATCGGTTGATCGAACAAGGAGCAGTGACTTGGAACAATGAACGCGTTTCGAATATCAAAGCGGAGCTGGACTGCTCCGTTCCGACCACGCACATCCTTAAAGTCGGTAAGCGCCGATTCGTAAAAGTTATTGTAGAATCTAATTCCAGTCCACAATCCTAATCGGGAGATGAATCGGGATGCAGTGTTTTAGATGCGGTGAGGAACAGATAGAAGGGAATGTCTTTTGTACGAAATGCGGTACTCGTATGACTGGTCCGCAGTTTCCCACTACCAGCACCGAAGAAGCCCCTCTGGAGCCGGTTACCGTCTCACCCACAGCACACGAAGAGGAACAGCGGATCCTGAAGGAGCTGAAAGAAGCGCTTAAAGGCGTGGAGGGAGCAGAGGATACGCTCCCACCCCCTAAGACGATATTTAGTGGTGCCAACAAAAAAACCTGGCTGGTCGGAGGAATTTTTCTCATTCTTCTCATTGCCGGAATCAATCTTCTGCTAATCGTCAGAAATCGCGAGACCCCGGCCCCGGCAATTCCAGCTACTTCACCCGCCCCACCCGAGCAGACACCCCCGCCCCTGGCTTCGAATGCCGCGCTTTCAGTGGATGAATCAACACGGATGACCATCGGGAAAATGGCCGCAATCTTGGAGGGGGTCTCCGTATTCGCCAATAGGAAAAAGAGTTTTCCTCCCACCTTGATTGCCATCAATCGTTCCTATGCGGATCCAGGCATGTTACAAGACGGATGGGGCCAAAATCTTGTTTACCTGGTTGATCTTACTAATAAGACGTTTGTCCTCAGTTCTGCTGGTCCTGATGGCAAGAGAGGCAGTCAAGATGATCTTACTGTCATCAGTGAGGAAGCCACGAACTGGCTTAAGTTGAATGAGCTCGTCATTGGAGAATGGAAATCCGTCAACCCCAATCTGTACGCTCGGCTGGCAAATACAAGCCCGACTCCTACTGAGGTTAAGAAATCAGATGTTGACGCAAAACAGGAGCAAGACAAGAAACGGGCGGCTGAAGCCAAAATTCAGGCTGAAGCGGAGCAGGAGCGTAAACGTCTCTTAACGGCTCACCTTGAAGAAGAAAAGAAACAGTTAGAAGCAAAGAAACGCGAAGAAGAACTGCGACAGGCCAAGGCAAGAGAAGAAGCTCTGCGAGAACAAATGGCAGCCCAAAAACCCGATTCGGTTAGAGATGATTTCTCCAACGGCCTTGCTCAATGGGATGCGCCTCCGACCTGGGAAATTATTAAGGAAAAAGACCTCTCTGGCTTGAAGGTTCAGGGATTAGGTTTCCTGAAGAAAGGCGAGAAGTGGGACAACTATAAAGTAGAATTTGATATTAAGGTGATCAAAGAATCGGCAGGCTGGGTGATTCGGGCGAAGAATTCACAAAGCTTCTATCTCTTTAAACTTTCTTCGGACAAGGCTAAGGCGGTTCCCAAGAATAGTCTGATTCGATACATCCGGTCTGATGACAAATATCTCAGCTCGCTGAAGTTGGAAGATGCTCCTGGAGCCGCCGGGGTCACCCCCCTTCCTTTCAAGGTGAAGAACAAAGAATACTATAAAGTCACTGTCACCTTGCGTGGCAATACGATCACGCATTCTATTGATGGGACCCAAGTCGATACCTGGTCAGACGACACGTTTAACCATGGCCGTTTCGGGTTCAATGCCAGCGTCATTGAAGCAGCCACGATCCGAAATTTTCTGGTAGAGCCCCTGCGGTAACAAGACCTCCAGTAAATCGATTCGCTTATTTCAGCGGATCATAGCTTGAGTTATGCAGAAATACTTCATTTTCTGTTCACCTTCTCATGCCTGCATTTCTCCAACCCGGTGAATTTTGATCATATTAGTCGCTCCGCTGACCTGCAACACGCCAGCCACAATGATAATAGTCTCTTCTGGCTCAGCAAGTCCCTTGGCAAGCAAGATCTTCTCAGCTGTCTGAATCATAGCCGCGGGGTTAGAAACATGGTCCATCCTCACGGGCACAACTCCGCACAACAAGCTCATGCGCCGGTAAACATCGGAATGGGGAGTAAAGGCTAAAATCATCTGATCGGGTCTCAGGCTAGCCAGGATGCTGGCTGTTGCACCAGATTCAGTGAAGACCATGATCTTTTTCGCAGCAAGCTGATTGGCCGCAATCATCGCGGCGTGGCATGCGCTGTGAGAGAATGTGGGAAGAAAATTGAATGACCCGCGCCTTTCATCGTAACGGATAAATGGCTTAGAGGACTCTTCCGTATAACAGGCAATCCGGTTCATGGTTTGAACCGACTCCACGGGAAATTGCCCAGTGGCAGTTTCCGCGGAGAGCATTACGGCATCCGTTCCGTCCAGGATCGCGTTCGCCACGTCGGAAGCCTCAGCTCGTGTTGGTCGGGGGGCGTGGGTCATCGATTCCAACATTTGTGTGGCCGTAATCACCGGTTTAGCAACTTTCAAGCAAGCCGCAATGAGGGTTTTTTGCAACATCGGAACTCGCTCCGTTGCCACTTCAACGCCCAAGTCTCCCCGGGCAACCATGATCCCGTCGGCGGCAGTCAGAATCTTGTCGATTTCATCGAGAGCTTGCGGTTTTTCAATTTTGGCAATGATCGGGATCAAACGCGCGCGCTCACCGAGATTCGTCATGGCCTCTTTCGCACGGAGAAGATCGGCGGCGGAACGTACAAAGGATAGCGCCAGGTAATCCACCTCGTTCGATAGAGCAAACTGGATATCTCGCACATCTTTTTCTGTGACGGCCGGGATGGACAACGGGGAGTCAGGGAAATTCACTCCCTTATGGCTCTTGAGAGTCCCATCGAAAAGAACCTTCGTCATGATTTCAGCGTTCGTCGCAGACGTAACTTCCAACTCCACCAGGCCATCATCTACCAGGATCCGATCCCCTGGCTTTACTTCTTGGGGTAGGAGTTTATAGGAAATGGACGCCTTTTCCGATGAACCCTCTACTTCATCTGTCGTCAGGACAAATTTTTGACCGGCGCGTACTGACACGGCCATATCACCCGGCATGGCACCTAGACGAATTTTAGGCCCTTGAAGATCGACGAGGATTGCGGTCGGGAGGGAGAGTTCCGTTGAAATCAGTCGGATCGACTGGATGGCCTTCGCGTGATCCGCCTGGTCCCCATGTGACATGTTCAGCCGAAATACATTGACTCCAGCCTGCATGAGTTCTCGCAACTTCCCATCGGAGCGGGATGCAGGGCCAACCGTAGCTACGATTTTCGTTTTACGCATAAACGGAGTTCATCACAAGTTTTCGATTGACTCAGTCCTCCACGACTCCTACAATGAAATTTGAAGTCGTTGTTTCTCCAATCCCTCTTTTGTCCAAGTCCCTTCAGCCTTCGTCCTATGGAATTCACAATTGGTGAAAAAGTCATCTACCCCAATCACGGCGTTGGGATCATCGAAAAAATCAATAGCCGAGAAGTATCAGGCCATCGAGAGTCTTTTTACCAGCTGAAAATGGTGGCTAACAGCATGATGGTCATGATCCCCATATCGAATGTGAGTGATGTTGGCTTGCGCAAGCTGATCAAGAAAGAAGCTGTGAACGAAGTCTTAGATCATCTCAAAAGCACGGGGATCCAGGCCCATACCGATTGGAAAAACCGATACAAAGAGAACAGCGACAAGATGCGGACCGGAAGTATTTTCGACGTGGCTGACGTCTTCAAGAGTCTCTATTCTTTGAGCCACGAGCGCGTTCTCTCCTTCCGAGAAAAGAAAATGCTGGATCGAGCCCGCTATCTTGTCATCAGCGAACTGTCAACGGTCTGGAACCTGCCCGAGCTTAAAGTACAGGAGATGGTCGAACACACCTTGGATGAGAAAGTAATTCGAAAAGCCCACGCCTGATTCGCTGGCTTCCCCCCATCCGATCTTCAGGAACAGCGGGACGCCTCAAGTTTCCAACTCGACATTCCAATAGAGGTAATCACGCCAGCTTTCCGGAGCATTCTTAAAGACGAGGGTAAGACTGAGACTGGGTACCCATTGGGGCTCGACGGGCCTGCGGATGAGCTTCATGCCGGCTTCTCGGGGCGTTTGCCCTCCCTTTCTGCGATTGCAATCAATGCAGGCTGTCACGATGTTCTCCCAGCTCTTGGTCCCGTTGCGGGACACGGGAATGACATGGTCGAAGGTAAGCTCTTCACTACGAAACTGGGTGTTGCAGTACTGGCATGTGTAGCTGTCTCGTGCGTAGATATTGGCTCGAGAGAACTTCACAATTTTACTCTTTTTAACTCTAACGTATTTCAGTAGACGCAATATTGACGGGAGTTTGATGGCAAAAGTCACACTGTGGATTTCACGAGTGTACTCCTCGATGACTTCCACCTTGCCTGCAAAGAGCAACGTGATGGCTCGTTGCCAGCCTATGATTTTAAGGGGTTCGTAAGAAGCGTTTAATAAGAGAGTCGATTCCATATTGAATACTCGCTTGCTACTTTTTCTTTCCTGTCTGATCCCATCCTATCTTGCTGACTCTTTTCGGCTGAGGACACATAAGCCGCCTCTTGCCTTTCACTCTAGCCAACGAGAAGTTTCATCTCTAAAAACGAAAAAACCGACTTTGCCCAATCGGGTCGGCAAGTCGGTTTCTGTTGGAAGCGCGTTCGAAAGAATTCGTTTTCGCGTCATATCCAAACATCACGTTGCTTACCCCAGGCAATCTTAGGTATTTGAGAAGGATGAACCCTTTTCATCAAGACACTCTCCATAAGCTCACGACAAGAAACATCATAATCCACTGCAATTATCTCTAATCCGTTTTCTTTGTCAAGGCTGATTCCAATCGTTGACCCCTCCAAAAGAGCCACAATACTTGTAGTACACGTTCTGATTATTGAAGCTCTCATCAAATTGCCCGGATCGCAAAGAGAAAATATTACGAATTGAGATTGTCATTGACACCCCCCGCACCTTCCCCTTATCTTACGCCCAAATGGGCGCGTAGCTCAGTTGGTACGAGCGCTACCTTGACACGGTAGAGGTCATCGGTTCGATCCCGGTCGCGCCCACCATTCGTAAATCCTATCAGTAACGACTCTCCTGTCCATCTGAATCCTTCCTTGGGGAATTTCACGTTTTTGCCAGCCTGCCTGAACCAATTTCTGATATCCTTTTCAAGTTAGCGAAAACGTTCGGGACAAGTCATTAGCGAGTTTATATTCTTCAAGTTGGCGATCCCGATGCCTTCCTTTGACAGGTAATGGGTGAGTTGACGGACTTCGGATATTGAATGAAATGGCCAGGTGGATTGACGCTCACACCCATGCATGGAGGGCCGTTCCTAATTACTCTCCACCCAATCGGACAATCGTGAGCCCCGTCTCCGAAGTCCCAGTGGAACTACTCCTTGAGTATATGGATGAACACGATATCGGGCGGGCGGTTCTGGTGCAACCGATCTTTCCGGGAGAAGATAACGGCTATTTGGCAGATTGTGCGAAGAAATATCCCGAACGATTCTGCGCTGTTTGCGTCGTGGACCCGCGAAATCAAGACTTCGAAAGACGCTTGAGTTACTGGGTCGAGGAAAGAGGATGCAGGGGCCTCCGATTGCGCCCTTGGATTAAGGAGGAGGAGGCTCCATTCCACAACCCGTCCTTCGCCAAGCTCTGGGAACACATTGCCGCTTTGAAGATTACGGTCAACATACTCATTGATCCCGAACAGTTGGGCCTTCTGGGGATCTGGGTGGATCGCTTCCCGCAAGTACCCGTGTTGATTGATCACCTGGGCCATCCCAATCTGTCTCTCGGTTTGAAAGCAGGGAGTTTTCAAACCCTGCAGCAAATGTCCCGCTTCCCCAATGTGTATTTGAAAGCCTCCGGCTACTACTACTTTTCACAAGAGCGTTACCCTTATTCAGATTGTTGGGAGCTATTCCGCGCAATCTACGACCAGTGGGGTCCCGAGCGACTTGTATGGGGAAGTGATTTCCCTCATGTACTTCTGAAGACTGGATACCAACGAGCGTTGCTCTTTCAAGAACGATTTTACAAATTTCTGAGTACACGCGATTTAGACCTCATCATGGCCCAGAATGCTCTCAAACTCTATTGGCAGAACAACGAATGAAAGTCTTAATTCTCGGAGCAGGAGGAGTGGGTGGCTTTCTGGGTGCTCTGCTGGCTCGAGCGGGGCATGAACTGCTATTCATCGACCGAGAACAGAAGCATGTGGACGCCATCAATCGTTCTGGATTGAAGGTGAGCGGGCAAGAATCCTTTACCATTCAGGCAAGAGCCACGGCACGACCTGCGCGAGAGCTCTGGAGTTCTGCAGATCTTTTGATTCTGGCAACCAAGAACCTCGATTCATTTGAAGCAATGGCTTCGATCGAAGAACTCGACGTGGGATGGGCCACTTCTATTCAGAACGGGTTGGATGTCCATGACGGGTTGATCGCTCGCTTCGGCCAAGAACGCGTTTTCGGAATGATCACCTTGATCAGCGGGAGCTTAAAAGGTCCGGGTGAAGTCATCGGTTTCTGGGGAGACCGTCCGACATTTCTGGGGGAACTGGATGGGCGGCAAAGCGCGCGGATAGAGAAGCTTGCCGGGCAGCTTGCGGCCGCCAGGCTGAAGGTCATTGTTCCCGACCACATCGAATCGGTGCGATGGACCAAAATGGTCTGGTGGATTCCTCTGGTCGTGCTGCCCTCCATCACCCGCCTCACTTGGGGTGAAGCCTTTGTCCAGCCTGACTTGGCTGCTCTTTACACCCGGATCGAACGGGAGTGCGCGGAAGTAGCTACTGCCTTGGGGCATCCGGTGAAGAATTATGACAGCATGCCAGTGTCCAAGCGGTTAAGCCTTTCCTTCGACGAAGCCGTGTTGGACGTCTTGGAGATGGGGCGAAACTTCATAGCTGAGGGAACCGGAGCCAAAGAGGTCGCGATGCTATTAGATCTCAAGAAGCGGCGGCGGACGGAGGCTGAAAGCACGATTGGGCTCATGGTCAAGAAAGCGCAGGAAGCCGGCATTCCTGTCCCTTACACGGAATGCGCCTGGCGTTTGATCCATTCAATCGAATCGACGTTTTAAAAGGAGGCGCTGTGAAGCTAGGGTTATTTATGATGCCGGTGCATCCGCCGGAGAAGCCAAGGACGCAGTGTTTCGAAGAGGATATCGAGTTGATTGTTCGAGCCGAGGGCCTTGGCTTTACAGAAGCCTGGGTGGGTCAGCATCATACCCTGGCCTGGGAGCCCATTCCGTCCAATGATGTTTTTATCGCCAACGTGTTTCCCAGAACGAAGACCATACGACTCGGGACTGGTGTCTCCATTATCCCTCAGCACCATCCGGCTAATGTGGCCATGCGCCTGGCGCTTCTGGATCATCTGTCGCGAGGACGATTGAATTGCGGTTTTGGTCAAGGTGGAGTTCCAACGGATCATGAGCTTTTCGGCCTGCCGGATCCCAAAACGCAAGGGCTCATGACGCTCGAAGGCATCGACCTCATACTTAAGCTATGGCAGGCAGAAGCCCCCTTTGAATTCAAAGGTCAGTTCTGGACCCTCAAGATTAACCATCCCAATTTAGAATTGGGTATGGGAACGCTACTCAAGCCCTATCAGAAACCCCATCCACCTATCGCTATGAGCGTAATCAAAGGCAGTTCCATGGCCGCTATTTTGGCAGGGAAACGAGGCTATCTTCCGTTGAGTTCGAATCTCGTGCCGGCATCCACCGTGGTGGAGCACTGGAAAGGCTATTGCGCCGGGGCACAAGAAATGGGACGGGAAATGCCCAATCGATCGGTGTGGCGCGTCGCCCGTAGCATTTACGTAGGAGAGACGAACCAGGAGGCTCGCGAACATGCTCTTAACGGGACTTTCTCGAGGTCATTCGGTTATATGTGTGCATTGATGAAATCGGCGAACATGCTCCATCTGGTGAAGCATGATTTGGCCGTGACGGATGAAGAAGTGACTCCAGATTATATCCTCAAGCATCTGTGCATTGTAGGTGACGTGGACAGCTGCATCCAACAACTGCAGCAGCTTTGGCAGCAGACCGGAGGTTTTGGCACACTATTGATGATTGCCCATGACTGGGACGACAAGACCAAGTGGGTGAAATCGATGGAACGCCTGACACGGGAAGTACTCCCCGCCTTGCCCTCGACTTATGATGCATGAAAGATGGTAATTGCCAATTGACCAATGACTAATAGGCTTGACGCATGAGACGCACAACCTTTCTCCTTTTGTTTTTGCTAATCTGGATAGCTCCCGAACATTTTGCCCTGGATAATTCCGAGTTAGAATCTGCCGCTGTAGCCATTATTGGAAAGAATTGTCTCCCTTGTCACAATGCCGATCAGAAGACCGCAGGACTCATACTGGATCGGCGTGAAGGGGCACTCAAGGGGGGAAACACTGGACCGGCACTTGTCCCCCACCAGCCGGCGGATAGCCTTTTGATTAAGAAAATTATGGCCGGACAGATGCCACCCGGGAATCCGCTTTCCAACCAGGATCGGGAGACCCTTCGCCAATGGGTAGAAGCCGGTGCCCCATGGTCGGAGCCACTGGCCAAGGCCCCAGTCAAACGCCCGCGAGGAGATATGAACTGGTGGGCGTTTCAGCCGTTAGGGAAACCTCAAGTTCCCAATTCTTCTAATATTCCGAATGACTGGTCTCATACTGCAATCGATCGCTTCATCTACGCTAAGCTTCAGGAAAAAGGGTTACAACCTTCTCCTCCAGCTGACCGCACGATTTTGATCCGACGCGCCACATATGATCTTCTAGGCCTGCCTCCAACCCCGGAAGAAGTGGAAGCCTTTGTCAATGACAAGAGCCCTGCTGCCTACGAAAAGCTGGTTGACCGTCTTCTTAACTCACCGCAGTATGGCGAGCGCTGGGGGCGGCATTGGCTCGATGTGATTCGTTTCGGTGAAAGCCAGGGGTATGAGCAGAATCACTTGCGGGAGCAAGCCTGGCCGTTTCGAGATTACATTATTAAATCCTTCAACCAGGACAAACCGTTCACCCAATTCATTCTTGAACAGCTTGCGGGAGATCAAATTGCTCCTGATGACCCGGAAATCGCCGTCGGCACGGGGTTTCTCGTCGCGGGAACCCATGACACCGTAACCATTGAGAACATCGAAGGAAAGCTCCAGCAACGTGCCAACGACCTGGATGATATGGTATCGACGACCGGCGCAGCCTTCCTGGGACTAACCATCGGGTGCGCCCGATGTCACGACCACAAATTTGACCCGATTCAACAGGCCGATTACTACCGGATTCAAGCAGCTTTTGGGGGAGTTCAACATGGAGAAAGAGAGTGGACGACCTTGGGCTTAAAAGAGCGCCGTGCCGCCCAGGAAAAACCGCTTCTCGAAAAGCAGCAACAGGTCATGGCAAAGATGAATGCGCTTAAAGAGCAAGCGCGCCCCTTGGTGGAGTCACAAACGGACGAAATTACTCGACGGCTCCGGCCCGCTGTCAGTGCCCGCGGAAATGAGGAGACCTTCCCACCCGTTGCTGCTCGATTCGTTCGCATGACGATCCTTGCAACCACGAAGAATCATCCGCCGGCTCTTGACGAGCTGGAAATCTGGACCGCCGGTCCGGACCCCAAGAATGTCGCCTTGGCTTCCTATGGGACTAAGGCCCATGCACGCAAAACCCGCACCGATGAAAAAGATCCAAATTTCTACAAAGTAGAGTTTCTG
This sequence comes from uncultured Acidimicrobiia bacterium, assembly GCA_963810905.1. Taxonomy (GTDB): domain Bacteria; phylum Acidobacteriota; class Terriglobia; order Versatilivoradales; family Versatilivoraceae; genus CAWBAT01. The sequence goes on from CAWEPG010000010.1 coordinate 30,383, forward strand.
AATGACGGGAAGGCCGATGAGATCTGGATTTCCGGGGAAAAGGGTACGGGCGAGGTAACGTTTGAGTTTCCTAAGTTAGAAACAATCTCCCGGATCACCTGGTCACGGGATCGCCCCGGCGCTAATCAAGGCAAGTTTGTCGGGTATCTTCCAATTCATTATACCTTTGAAATCTCCACAGACGGACTGCGCTGGCAAGAAATTTCCGGTTCGGAAGATCGACTGCCCTATGATGAAGAGGAGCGACAGGAGTTATTCATTTTAGCTGTCCTTCCTGCTTCGGATCGCGCCGCCTGGAATACACTAAAATCTGAGAAGGCGGAGCTGCAGGAAGCCCTTGCGGCTCTGCCGCCTCTGTCTCAAGCCTATATTGGCACTTTCGAACAGCCTCAGGAGCCAGCCTATTTATTGAAGCGCGGTAACCCGATGGACAAGGGTCAAGTGATCCCTCCTGGGAGCTTGAGCACTCTTGAGAGAATGTTGCCTGGTTACCAGCTAGACCCTAATAGCACCGGAAGGGGAACGGCGTCTCACCTTGGCACGATGGATCATCGATGATCGAAATGCTCTTGACAGCCAGGGTTCTCGCCAATCGTGTCTGGCATTATCACTTTGGAAAAGGTCTCGTCGGAACTCCCAGCGATTTTGGATTCAACGGAGAACGTCCTACTCATCCGGAGTTGCTCGAATGGCTCGCCGGTCATTTGCAGGAGCTAGGCTGGAGGCTAAAGCCCTTGCATCGGGAAATCATGCTCTCGGCTACCTATCGCCAGGCAAGTGCCAGCCGTCCGGAGGAAGCTTCGATCGATAATGAATCCCGCTACCTCTGGCGCTATCCGCCACGACGACTGGAGGCTGAGGCTGTGCGGGATTCCATCCTGGCGGTGAGTGGGAAGTTGAATACATCGATGGGCGGACCCGGATTCCGTTTATACAAGTATACTGTCGACAATGTAGCGACTTATTACCCTTTGGAAAATTTCGATCCGTCATCCTTTCGGCGGGCCGTGTACCAGCAGACGGCTCGAAGTGTCAAAGATGATTTATTGAGCCTTTATGACTGCCCAGACTCAACGGTTCCTGATCCCAAACGAGTTGTAACCACGACAGCATTGCAGGCGCTCAGTCTACTGAACAGCACATTCATCATCGACCAAGCCAAATTTTTTGCCGAGCGACTGATTCGGGAGGCCAGTGGAAGTGATGTTCAAGCTCAGGCCATTCGAGGCTTTCAGTTGGCCTTTGGCCGCCCGCCGACGACCGTAGAGCTCAACAGGTCAGTAGCATTTATTCAGCAAGATGGGCTGATGGCCTTTTGTCGGATACTCTTTAACACCAATGAATTTATCTACGTGATGTAGTGTCTCATCAGTCTGATATGGAAGCATACTCTCGCATTTTCCCTTATTGGATGAATCGCCGCGAGTTCCTGGGGCAATTCAGTGAAGGACTGACGAGCATCGCTTTGGCCCTGTTGCTCAAGGAGCAGGGACTGCTGGCCGAAGAGACCCCTCCCTTGGGAAAGCCTCACTTCCCTCCCATGGTCAAACGGGTGATTCAGATTTTCTGTCCCGGCGCCGTCTCACAGATGGATACTTTTGATTTCAAACCGGAACTGCAAAAACGAAGCGGCCAGCCTCTTCCCGGCGGAGAAAATTTAGTCTCTTTTCAAGGCGCCAATGGGAATCTTCTCAAAAGCCCCTGGAATTTCAGCCAGCGGGGTGCAAGCGGCAAGTGGGTGTCCGATTTGCTCCCCTACTTGGGCGAATGGGTCGATGAAATGGCCTTCATCCACTCCATTACGGCCAAGAGCAATACTCACGGGCCCGGTTGCGTTCAGATGAATACGGGCTTTGTTACCGAAGGGTTCCCGAGTGCTGGAGCCTGGATCAGTTATGCCTTGGGCAGCGAAAACCACAACCTGCCCGCCTTTGTGGCTCTGCCCGACATTCGAGGGATCCCTCCGTCGGGACCTGCTAACTGGACTGCTGGTTTCCTGCCTGCAGCCTATCAAGGAGTCATGTTGAGCGCTTCGGAACCGCTACGAAACCTGGCACGGCCAGCTCAAATCAGCGCAGAAACGGACTTGGCTTCTAAGAAATTCTTGGGCATGCTCAATACGATTTATGAAGAGCAGCACCCAGGGAATGCAGACCTAGGAGGAAGAGTGGCTGCTTATGAACTCGCCGGCCGGATGCAACTTTCAGCGCCTGAAGCCACGGATTTAAGCCTGGAATCCAAGGCAACTAGAGAACTATACGGCGCCGACGACCCTAATCCATTGCTGGCAGCTTATGCCAGAAATTGTATTCTGGCGCGTCGCTTGATTGAGCGCGATGTGCGATTCGTCCAGCTATACTGCGGGTCCCGCGCTTCAGGGGTGGATGGCCTGCTGAACTGGGATGCCCACAAGACCCTAAAACAGGACTATGAGCGGCACTGTCCCATCCTGGACAAGCCAACGGCTGGTTTGATTAGAGACTTGAAATCACGCGGCTTATTGGAAGACACCCTCTTACTCTGGACAACCGAATTCGGACGGCAACCCACTCATCAAGCCGGAACCTTGGGACGCGATCACAATCCTGACGGATTCACGGTCTGGATGATGGGTGCCGGAGTGAAAGGGGGCATAAGTTATGGAGCCACGGATGAGTTCGGTCGCCGGGCCGTTCAAGATGTCTGCACGATCTATGACTTTCATGCCACGGTGCTGAACCTCTTGGGCCTGGATCACGAAAAACTCACCTACTATCACAATGGCATCAAGCGGCGGCTTACCGATGTTCATGGCCGTGTAATTCGAGAAGTGTTAGCTTGAGTCTCTTGAAAGATCCAGTGAGGCAAATCAAAATAGGTCCTCTCTCAGAAGGGGAGAACCGCTGCGGGTGGCGCAAACATCGCATTTTGATGTCTGCGCATTCTTTGTGAAGACGACTCTGTTCCACGATTGAATGGCCAAATACGGCCTTCAATCGTGGCTACCTGCTTTGAGCGTGCGTCGGAGCGCCCGCTCCACCTCATGACGTTGAAGAAATCTCAGAGTTCGGGATGAGTGATTTCCGATGGACCCTAACCCCATAATCGAAGGTAGAAACAATTATCCCATTCCAATTTCTCGCAAATAAGCCCGAGTCCTCTTCGCGATCGGTAACGGCTTGTCGAAGGGAGCAGGAAACATATCTTGTTCCACGGTTGCCCACCCCTTGTAATTGATGTCACGAAGCACGTCGCGAAAGGCTAGAAAATCCACGGCCCCTTGCGAGGGCTCGCAGAACATGTCAATCGCAACGGCCTTCGCAAAGGGGATCTTCTCTGCCTCTACCTTTTTCTGAATCTTGCGATCAACACTCTTGAGATGCAAATAGCTGACCCGGTGGTGATACTGCCGCATCAATTGGACTGGGTCCCCACCCCGGTAGGCATGATGGCCGGTATCCAAACAGAGAAATACCAGCTCAGGGTCGGTCTTTTCGAGAAACCGAATAATTTGCTCAGTCGTCTCAACGTGTGTTTCCGCATGCGGATGAAAAACCAGCTGCAGCCCAAATCGCTCTTTGGCCAGGCGAGCTACACGATGGGTTGTGTCCACGAGACGCTCCCAGCCTGAGTCATCAAGCGTGGAAGGGGCGGTCGACTCGCCCGTGAATAGATTCGTATAGACATCATCAATCAGCACCAAATAGTGGGCGTCGAGATTGGACAACAGCTCACCCGCACCCAGAACTTGTCTTTCCAATTCCGGCCAGGCCGAAGGATCTTCCAAACTGGCCATCGCAAATGTTCCGGTGACCTTGAGTTTGCGACGGTTCAATTCCTTCTTGAGTGTGGGGAGATCTGGAGGAAGGTATCCATACGGACCCAGTTCCGTCCATTCATATCCAGCCTCAACCACTTCATCCAGGTACCGATGCCAGGGGGTTTGACGTGGGTCACTAGGGAACCACACTCCCCACGAATCTGGAGCAATGCCGATTTTGACATCCATAATTTTTCTCCTTAAGATGACGCTCGGGCTGACATTCAATAGTGAAACCGCTGAAGTTGCTGGCGGCCTTTTTCATACTCTGCACGCAGTTTCTGAGTGGCCGCATCTTGGGAGACTTCTGCGGCTGCGACATCCCACCAAACTTCTGAGGGTGGAAGGAAGCGGTATTTTTCAGTCTCCACCACAATGACGCAGGATCGGGTCTCGGTACGGGCATCGCGAAGCGCCTGTTTGAGATCGGCTGGAGTCTTCACATGCCACGCGCGCGCGCCCATGCTCTCCGCATTCTTAGCGAAATCGATGCAGACGTAATCACCCTCCAAACGGTTAGTATGAGGGTCACGTGACCGGAACTCATTTCCGAAACTATGGCCGGCCCGCCCCATCTGCAATTGCCGGATGCACTGATAACCGTGGTTTTCCGACACAACCACCGTAATCTTGAGCCTCTCCTGCATGGCCGTCACCAGTTCGGTCGGATTCATAAGGTAGGTCCCATCACCAATAAAAACATAGACCTCGCCGCTCTTCTGACTCATCCTGACCCCGAGAGCAGCCGGTATTTCATAGGCCATACAAGAAAAACCAAACTCTAAATGGCAATTTCGACCTCGAGTGGCGTCCCAAATTTTGAGTAGGTCACCCGGCGGGCTGCCGGCGGCTGCCACCACCGTGTCGCCCGATTGCGCCTCTTCATTCAAGACTTCAATGAGTTGGCCCTGACTCATCGCTTCACCAGAAACCTGTTGATAGACTTCATTGCGCAACCGCTTTTCCCACTCGGCTTTCAGCTTGCCATTCGTTTCCAAATGCTTAGGATTCGGCTTTATCCCTGCTTCCTCTGCCGCTCTGGATAGAGAGCGAAGCCCTTCGCGAGCATCGGCTAGCACAGGCAGGGCTCCTTGCTTATAGGCGTCATGTCCCGAGACGTTGATATGGATGAATTTTACATTGGGGTTCTGAAAGGCCGACTGTGACCCGGTAGTAAAATCGGTTAGCCTCGTCCCCACGCAAATAATCAGATCGGCTTCGCTTACAATTTTCCCGGCAACCGGGTTGCCCGTCACCCCTTGCGCTCCGAAGAGCACCGGGGACGCGTTCTTGATGGCGCCTTTGCCCGCAAATGTCTCTACCACAGGAATACCGAGCTTTTCGGCGAATCGTTGCAAGTCATCCCAAGCCTCCGAGTAATGGACCCCGCCACCGGCGATAATCACCGGTGATCGAGATTCTTTCAGAAGACCTACAGCCTCAAGAATCCGCTGGGGGGACGGCAACCGCCGCTCAATCCGCCACATTCGCTTCTCGAAGAAATGGCGGGGATAATCATAGGCATGAGCTTGCACATCTTGCGGCAAGCACACGGTCACCGCCCCCGTCTCGGCAGGATCCGTGAGCACTCGCATAGCCTCAGGCAAAGCCGTCAGGAGCTGTTCAGGGCGGGAGATACGATCAAAAAAACGACTGACCGGGCGAAAACAATCGTTGACGCTGACATCCGATGAAATCGGGTGCTCCAATTGCTGCAAAACGGGGCCTTGATGACGAGTGACATAGTAGTCTGAAGGCAAAAGCAGTACCGGCAGCCGGTTGATTGTAGCTGTTGCGGCCCCGGTAACCATGTTGGTGGAGCCCGGACCAATTGAGGAGCAACAGGCCAAAGTGGAGAGCCGGAGATTGGCTTTGGCGTAGCCTATTGCAGTGTGAACCATGGACTGTTCGTTGCAAGGCTGGTAGTAGGGCAAGTCCTGTCCATATTCGTAGAGGGCTTGGCCTACCCCGGCCACGTTTCCGTGGCCAAAAATCCCGAATAGAGCCGGAATCAGCCGTCGTGACTTGTCGTCCCGTTCGCTAAACTGTGATTGCAAATACTTCACGACTGCCTGTGCCACGGTAAGGCGAAGAGGTTCATTTTTCATTCGAGCCATGTTTTATATCCTTTCTTGTCTTTCTAGTTCATGCCCGCATCCGCTGCCCGCAATTTTCTGCGGATACCAATCCTATTTTCAAAGGATCCTTTCATGCTTTGTAATCTAAGACGTATAAAAAAGGGAAGGCCAAGGATTCCTAGTCATCCAGCCCATGAAAAACCACGGTCTTCAATTCGGTCATTTCTTCTATGGCGTAACGGCAACCTTCTTTCCCGATGCCACTTTGCTTGAACCCTCCGTAGGGCATGAGGTCTGCCCGCCACAGAGGAGTCCAGTTGATCATCACATTTCCGGTATGAACAGATCGAGCAAATTTCAGGGCATTCTGGATATCACGGGTAAAGATCCCTGCTGAAAGTCCATAGCGACTGGAATTGGCAAGAGAAATCGCCTCGTCGATATTTTCCACGGGAGTGACTCCAACGGCTGGGCCAAAGAGCTCATCAGAAAAGATCCGCATCCGGGGCTTCACATCCGCAACCACTGTCGGGGCAAACAGGGCTCCTTGTCGATCGCCACCCGTGATCAACCGGGCTCCATCCTCAACGGCTTCATCAATCCAATCGCCGACGCGGTTTGCTTCCCGCGCGGAAATCATGGAACTCAGTCGGGTATCTTCAGCCATGGGATCACCCACCTTGATTCGATTAACGGCTCCTTTCAGCGCCTCCAGGAAATCCGCATAGATCTTTCGGTGGGCCAGGACCCTTTGGGTGGAAATACACACCTGTCCCGCATTAACGAAACCGCCCACAGCGGTGGCTTCGGCTACTTTTGCCAGATCCGCGTCAGGGAGTATCACAAGAGCTGAATTCGAACCGAGTTCCAAAGAGACTTTCTTAATTCCGGCAACGCGGGTGATCGCTTCTCCGACGACAGTACTCCCTGTAAAGGTAATTTTGCGCACCCGGGAGTCTGCACATAATGCCGCTCCCATTTTTTCTCCAGAACCAGTAATGCACTGCAGGGCATTGGCGGGCAAACCGGCTTCGTTCAGAAGTTTGGAAAATTTTAGAGCCGTGAGTGGAGTCTGGCGGGCGGGCTTTAAGATTACAACGTTCCCGGAGGCGAGCGCTGGACCCACCTTGTGAGCGACCAGCAACAGAGGATAATTGAACGGGGTGATTGCAACGATCACTCCACAAGGGACGCGCAGAGCAAACCCCATCTTCCCTTTGACTCCTTGCTGAGCGTCAAGCGGCAACGTTTCGCCCCGGAGCTGAGCTCCTTCAAAGGCACACAAGCGCAACAGATCCGGGATCCGACTGGCCTCACCTCTGGATTCGCTCAACGGCTTCCCTTCTTCGAGACTGATGGTGCGGGCCAAATCTTCCACGTTTGCAGCCACTAAGTCGGCTCCGCGCATCAAAATTTGCTGCCTCTCATAGGCCGTCAAAAGAGCCATAGCGCTACTGGCTTTTTCAGCAGCACTTAATGCCTGTTCGATCTGGTTCCCGGTCGCTTCGGGGACGGTATCAATCACCTCGCCGGAATAAGGCGAAACCACATCAACCATGGTGGGAGAATCTGTCCACTGACTATTCACATACATCTTCATGGAGGTCAAACTCCTTACTTTCGAAAGGCAGTCCGTATCGGGCGGTTTATCTAACGAGGTCGAATTGTAATTCGAAAAATGACAATCGTATTTCCTTTTAGACCGCGATAGTCTGGCATGACAACCCGCCTATTGTCCAGCCTCGGTGGAATTTGAATGATAGCCAGCATGCCGACCTGACAGAGCTCCCCCAAGAATGGGGCACGCCCACAATCTTCCCGGGGAGTGGCTTTATCAAAAGGCAGTCTGGACTTGATTGATCGCCAGATTACAAAAGTTGCCGACTCTATAAGCTGTTCCCCGGATAATGGGTCTGGTGTAGACTGTATTCTGCCGGCGGTGATCCCCAATTAGCTCAAGTGAATTTCAAATTGAAGTCTCATCAAGACACCTCCAAATTCGCCGGTAAATTTAACTAAACTAGGAACCTATCATGAAGCAACCTGAGATTTTGAGGAACTACATCGGTGGGACTTGGACAGCATCGAAATCTTCGGAATATTTGGATGTCTGCAATCCGGCAACAACAGAAATTCTCTCTCGGGTTCCACTCTCACTCTCTGTAGATGTTGATGCCGCTGTCCGTTCGGCCTTGGAGGCATTTAAAAGCTGGCGGCGAACACCTGCGGTTGAGAGGGTTCAGTATCTTTTTAAATTGAGGGGATTGGTCGAGGAACATTCCAAAGCAATCGCTCAGACCATAACCCAGGAATGCGGGAAGACTCTACTTGAAGCCCATGGCGAACTGAGGCGGGGCATAGAGAACATCGAAGTGGCGACAGGGATCCCGTCGCTCATGATGGGGTGTAATCTGGAGGATGTCAGTCGCGGTATTGATGAATTCATGATTCGTCAGCCACTGGGAGTCGTTGCAGCGATACCGCCGTTTAATTTTCCTGCCATGATCCCTTTGTGGTTTCTCCCATACGCCATTGCTTGCGGCAATACGATTGTGCTCAAACCGTCGGAGAAGGTTCCGATGACGATGAGTCTGATCTTCCATTTAATTGATCAGATTGGTTTACCACGGGGTGTGGCCAATTTGGTGCATGGAAGCAAAGAGGTCACCGAATGTCTCATCGATCACCCGGATGTTCGGGCTATCTCCTTTGTCGGATCGTCCCCTGTTGCCAAGGCGGTCTACGCTCGTGCCGCGGCCAGAGGGAAACGAGTCCAATGCCAAGGGGGAGCCAAGAATACGGCGATTGTGCTTCCCGATGCAGACATGGAGATGACCACCAAAGTATTGGCTGAATCCGCATTTGGCTGCGCCGGGCAACGTTGTCTAGCCACCTCTGTCGCTCTCACGGTAGGAGAAGCCCGGAAGACTTTCACAAAGCAAATTGTCGATACGGCCGCGGCATTGAAAGTCGGTTATGGCCTTGAATCCGGAGTGGAGATGGGTCCAGTAATCACGGCGTTGAGCAAGAATCGGGTTCAAAAATTAATTGCGGAAAGCAGTTCTGAAAATGGTGAGATTCTGTTGGACGGGCGAGAACCTAACATTCCTGGTTACAAACAAGGGAATTTTATTCGGCCTACGATTGTGAATCAGGTCAATCTTTCCGGAGGGCTTGCGCAAAATGAAATTTTCGGCCCAGTCCTTGCATTGTCCCATGCGGACTCGATTGAGGAAGCCATTCGACAAGCGAACGCCTCCGCCTTTGGCAACATGGCCTGTATCTTCACGCGCGATGGCCGCGCCGCTCGCAAATTTCGGAATGAAGTTGAAGCCGGAAATGTTGGGATAAATGTAGGAGTTGCCGCGCCAATGGCCTTTTTCCCGTTTTCCGGTTGGAAGGACAGCTTTTTTGGCGACCTCCACGCGCAAGGCCGAGATGCGATTGATTTCTACACAGATAAAAAGATCGTGATTGAACGCTGGTAAGGTTCAGCCGTTGTCATCTATCCATGACCATGGACACCCTTCCAATCAGGAAAGCTGTAATTTTTGGCGCCACCGGTGCAACCGGAAAACCGATTGCCGAAGAACTGTTAAAGCGCGGGATCAAAACCCGAGTCGTGTCCCGGAGTTTGCAAAATCTCAAGAGGGCTTTTGAAACCACCGATGTCGAACCCGTCGCAGCGAACCTACTCGATTCGGAAGCAGCCAAACAAGCGGCTGATTCCTGTGACATTATCTTCCACTGTGTGGGCGTTCCACTGGAAACTTACTCCCACCATATTACGATCTCAAAAAATACGATTGCTGCCATGCAGACGACAGGTGCAAAATCGATATTGGTCAGTAGTTTCTGGTCTTACGGTCCATCCCGGTCCAGCCCGGTCAACGAGACATACCGCCCGCCTCTGGTTGCTCGGAAGGAAAGAATTCGACGCGAACAAGAGGATCTTTTTCAGCAAGCAGGTTCAGCTGTGACGCTTTTCCCTGACTTTTACGGACCCGGAGCTGAACTTGGATTTGTTAACGCAGCTTTTCGCGCCATTGTTAAAGGGAAAACAGCTGATTGGATGGGGGAACTGGACGAGCCACGGGAATTAGTCTACGTGCCTGACGTTGGTTTTCCGGTGGTTGAGCTTGCCCTTAGCAAAGCGGCCTACGGCCAGCGATGGAATGTGGTGGGGCCTGGGGCCATTACACCTCGGCAGATTCTCCAGATAGCCGCTACCTTCTGCGCCACTACACTTAGGGTTCGCACTGCCAACAAGCACATTCTGGCTATTTTGGGGCTCTTCAATTCTCAAGTCCGAGCCATGAAGGAGCTGTTTCCGCTCTACTCAAGCCCACCAATTCTTGACTCTCATAAACTCAAACAGCTCATTGGAGATTATCCTGTGACTTCTTATGTTGATGGAGTTCAAGAAACGATCCGCTGGATAAGAAACAGTCCGCTGCCAAATCCAACTTGAAATCAAGACAATCGTTCACTCCCATAAGTGATGAGAACCTGGAGGGCGGAGTTCTACGGTGCTGCAGAATAACGCGGCCTCGTCGAACTCGGCCCACCAGACCAGATAAGGAGCTCTCAGCTGCCTTCGCCTCAGCGGAGGAGAGGGGTTGGGAGTGAGGGGAAACTTCTAGATGAGAAATATTTGTCGTTGATTACTGTTCATTTCTCATTTTCCATTGAGAAGCTTGAATGTAAAGATGACAAACGGGAATTAACCAATGGCAAATGGGATTGCTGCGAAGAGGACATTCACCCGCCCCCCATTGAAAGGAGGAATCAGTTCATGGAGGGTGGAGCTCTGCAACGCCGTGTCCTACCCGATCTGCGTTAGAGCAAAAACCGGACATCCCCTGCCCGACGTGTAATTCTCTCCCGATCCAGATATTCGAGCAGCGGGATGGCATATTTGCGTGACACGTCGATCAGTTCTTTGAACTTTCCAACGTCCATCCGGTCGGACGTCTTCTTGTAATTGGCTAAGATTTCTTTCAGTTGATGGATCGCATCGGCGTGAAAAACAAGACCTTCTGAAATCTTGACCAGTTTCTTTTCCCTGGAGAGCATCGCTACCAGATTCCTGGCTTGATCTCTGGGAACCGGCAAGCCAGAGAGTACCTCGTCCAGCTGGGGGACTTTCCAGCCCGCTTCTCGAAAAACGCGTTCTATCGTGTCTTTGCTGCTCCCTTCCATCTGGTTAAGTCTAACCTGATGACCGTAAAGACGAACCTTCTCTTGCTCCACTTGAATCTTCTTGGCCTTCAACAGTGATTCGATGACTAGTCCAGCGGCATCGCGATGGCTCCGTTTGAAAATCTGGGAGAAGAGTTGCTCTTTTGAAATCCCCAATGACAAGGGTTCGCGCTCATGATGCCGTCTCAGGGTCTGACAGACTTCCTCCGCCAGTTGCTCAAATGCGTTGACGTCCATGGCCTCGATGGGATCGGTGGAGAGTAAGACCAAACACCTTTCTCGGACCAGCCGGTTGAGGACATTCTTAACTTGAATTTTCTGGGTTAAGGTTTGAGAAAGAAGCTCTGCCTCGCCCAATCCAAGAGTTCTATTCCGCCGGGCAAGAGGCATGACGATTTCATCCAAGCGTCGCATTGCAATCGACTTGAGAAATTCCTGGGCAACATCCGTGAATCTCTTAGCACGTGGAGGGTAAATATCCAGCACAGTCCCCCCCCCGAGCGTGGAGAGTGGAGAGACTCTGCGAAAAATAAAGCGGTCTCGGAGGATCCAAAGAGCTTCTTCATCCAAAGCGACCCGGGCAAACCCACTCTCTCCCTGCTTAATTTCCTTGGATGAGAGAGGAATAATCATACCGATGATCTCGGATGTCCCATGATGCAAACGGACTCTCGTCTTGTTCCGGATTGGGACGGGGGAGGATTTTAGGACCTGGATCTGAGCATCAAACACCTTTACAGGAGTAAATCGTCCGGGTTCAGCTAGTTCCATGCCCCGCCTTAGCTGATGGACTTCGACTCCATGTAGATTCAGCGCCGTTCTCTGACCTGCCACTGCCTGTTTCGTCGGAGAATCGTGAACTTGAATCCCTCGAATGCGGCCTTTAACCCTGAGAGGATAGACTTCGATTTCCTGGTCTTTCTGAAGATTTCCGCTTACGAGTGTCCCGGTTATTACAGTTCCATAGCCACGAAGACTGAAAACCCGATCAATGGGTAAGCGGGGCGAATCCAATAGGGGTTTTGGCGGGAGCTGATGGCAAATCGTGTAAAGGCACTCCTTCAATTCACTGATGCCTGCTCCAGATCGTGAGCTGACACAGATGATGGGAGCAGATTCCAGAAACGACCCTTTGAGAAAGGCTTGAACCTCAATTTTCACTAATTCTAACAGTTCTGGTTCAACCAGATCGATCTTGGAAATAGCCACGATACCAGCTGAGACGTTCAGAAGTTCGCAGATCTCGAGGTGCTCCCGAGTTTGGGGCATAACAGATTCATCGGCTGCCACTACCAGGATGACCGCATCGATCCCTCCGACACCGGCCAGCATGTTCTTAATAAATCGTTCGTGGCCGGGAACATCGACAAAGCCGATCTGCAAGTCCTCATGAAGCAAGAGATTGGCAAACCCTAAATCAATCGTAATGCCTCTTTCTTTCTCCTCTTTCAGACGGTCAGGATGAATCCCAGTCATCGCCTCGATCAAGGCACTTTTCCCATGATCGATGTGACCTGCCGTTCCAATGATGGCGTTTTTCATATGTATTTCAGACTGTGGAACCCAAAAGGGCTCCGTTGGGTCTATGCATTGCTAATTTTGAATATGGTGAAGTTAAGGTCAGGTTACTGGCCCGGTCTACAACTCAGTAGGCTTGGGGCTTTGAACAATCGCCAAGGACACGCGGCACCCATATTCATATTTAAGATACGTCACCGTAATCACGAATAGCAGTAAATAGTTTCCGATTCCTCCCATTTCTTGTATTTCATCTAATTAATTTCAAAAATTCGTATAAATAGCGTATTACGCACTCCAATTGGGTTCTCAGACTTGATCTCAAAAATGGGGGTGAACCTTTCGCTTATTCTAGATAAATATTTGATGATTACTAATTTAGCTAAAATTGGTTATTAGAATAGAGACACTAACGGCACAAGGATTAAATGTGATTTTTTTTACTTGACTCAAAAAAATTTCGGGCTAGAATAGTTAACAATTGGCTCAGTTAAGATGTTATCACTAATGAAGAGTATCTTGTGAACAAGAGCTCCCGCCATAAAAGTAGTTGCAAGCCATACTTTCGCTGTCATTTGGACAGTCGACCTGTAATTTATTGTCTCTTCTTGTAAGATAGTCACACCTATGGAAATCCCCCTCTCAGGCAACTGAGAGGGGCGATTCTTTTCTTGAGATAGAGCACACAATACAATGGGGAATAAGGATTGTAAGGTAGCGGAAGATTCTTTTGCTCTCTGACGGTTTACAGATTTAATGACTTTAAATAGTTAGAAAAATCCTGTCCCAGATCCTCTCGTTTGAGGGCAAATTCAACAGTCGCCTTAAGGAAGCCGAGTTTATCCCCGGCGTCGTAGCGCTTCCCTTCAAATTGATAAGCATAGATGGATTGTTGTTCTAGTAAGAGCCGCAGGCCGTTCGTCAACTGTATTTCTCCTCCTCGGTCCGGGGGTGTTTTCTCTAGAATCTCGAAGATCTCAGGGGTCAAAATGTATCGGCCGATGATGGCCAGATTCGAGGGGGCTTGTTGAAAAGGGGGCTTCTCAACTAGGTCTTCAACCCGATACGTGCGGGCGGGAAGTCCTTTACCTTCCAGGGCATTGCCTCGGATTACCCCATAAAGGGATATTTCAGGTCCATCAACAACCTGTGTTGCCAGTATGGACGACTGAAGTTTTTCGAAGACGGTAACCATTTGCTGAGTGCAAGGGATTTGGGAATCAATAATATCATCTCCCAAAAGGACTGCGAATGGCTCATTCCCAATGAGGGGCTTTGCAACTAGAATGGCGTGACCAAGACCTAAAGCTTCTTTCTGCCGAACATAAGAGACGGAGACCATTTTCGAGATCTCTCTAACCTGCTCCAAAAGGTCAAGTTTCCCTCTCATTTCCAAGATCTTTTCTAATTCAAAGGAAACGTCGAAATGATCTTCAATGGCATTTTTCCCACGGCCGGTAACGATGATCACGTGCTCAATCCCTGAGGCGACGGCCTCCTCGACAACGTATTGAATGAGAGGCTTATCAACCAAAGGCAGCATTTCTTTAGGTTGTGATTTGGTCGCGGGCAGAAAGCGAGTCCCTAAACCCGCTGCAGGGAAAACGGCCTTCCTAAGCTTCATTGGTCTTACCTCACGAAAGAAAGGAGATGCTCTTTGCTAAACATTATCTAGCCAACCTAACCCCTACTATTGGAGCAAGAGGCAATGAAGGTTAGGGAAAGAGGGAAATTGGCAATACACGATTTGGACTGGAGGCTACTGAAAAAAAGCCATTTCAGTATGTCCTATTTGGAGTTTACGGACAACGAGATTCTACCGTCCAGCTTATATGAACACATCAAAAGTAAAGCAGTTTCATCTATGGCAAAACCTCATCGACGTTTGCCTGGATAACTGGTTTGAGTAAGATTTCCTTTGGACCAATAGAAATAGATCGGCGCCCCCAGAGCGACGATGCCTAATCCGACTAGTGCCTCTTTGGGCTGGGAACGGACAATATAAATCAAGATCAAACAGTAGGACAGGATAAAGAGACCTGGCACCCAGGGGTAGCCCTGGGTCTTGTATGGTCGTGGGAGATTGGGCTTACTGTGGCGCAGCCAAAATATGGCTGCCCCAGTCATAATCGAAAAACAAAGCATGGCAACGACGGTGTAGGTGAGAAGTTGTGAAAAGCTTCCGGAAATGACGAGCAAACAGGTCCAAACCGCTTGCAGGATGATAGATTGTGAGGGAGTTCTGTAGGTCGGGTGGATCTTAGCGGCTCTCCTAAAAAATAAGCCGTCTCGCGCCATCGCATAATAGATTCGAGGCGCTGTCAGGATGACCGAGTTAATGGCACCAAGAATCGACACTAGAATAATCGCAGACAGAAACATTGCCGCGCGTGTTCCAAATAAGGCAGTCGTCGTCTTTTCCCCCACGTTGATGATGCCTTTCATTTGATCTGGCGACAGGGCGTAGAGATAAGCCACATTCATCATGAAATAGATCGCCGTCACGATTAAGCTCCCGCCGATGACTGAATAAGGGATATTCCGCTCCGGCCGGCGAATTTCACTGGCGACATAAGTGGAAGCAAACCAGCCCGTATAAGTGAAGAAAACGGCGATCATGGCCAGGGCAAATCGCCCGGGTAAAGCGCTGGCATCAATAACATGCTCCGCACTGAAATTACCCCAGTTGCCTTTTCCGATGGTCAACCCCAATCCACAAATGGCGAAGATTGAAAATAGTTTCGCGATGGTCAGGATATTTTGGGCCCGGCTTCCCTGCTTTACTCCGACATAGTTGATTGCGGAAAAAAAAAGCACAATACCCACGGCGGCGAGCTGGTTCGTTGAGAGCGTCCAATGAAACCCCGGCACCTGAAAATGATAGAAGACATGATCGAAAAAAGAAGGCCAGAAAGGCTTCAGGTAAGCACACCCTCCCAGACTCATGGCAGCGATGGATCCTGGATTCGTCACGAAAAAATAAGTCCATCCACTCAGGAAGGCCCAGAACGGACCATATGCTTCACGCAGATAAACATATTCTCCGCCGGCCTGCGGCAACATGGCCCCTAATTCTGCGTAGGTCAAGGCCCCGCACAGGGTCAGCAGGCCACCGAGAATCCAGACGAAAAGAATCATTTTCGAATTCGGCAGGACATCGGCCACCAAGCCAGTGGTCGTGAAAATCCCTATTCCAATGATGTTTCCGACAATGATCATCGTGGCATCGAATAATCCCAGACGTCTCTCGAGCTCGATCGGTCCATGGGCAACTTTGGGCTCCTTGTTATTCGAGGCGGGTTCGGACGCGTGCAGATTCATGTCGGTACGATCACAATGGGGAACTAAGACAAATGCATGATGACCGTTTTCACTTCGGTCATTTCTTGAATCGCGTATTTGGGGCCTTCCTTGCCAAAACCACTCTCCTTCAAGCCTCCGTAAGGCATCAGGTCGGCACGCCACTGGGGCCCCCAGTTGATGTGGAGGTTGCCTGATTCGACTTCCCGAGCGAATTTCATAGCCCACTCAAGGTTTTCTGTAAAGATCCCCGCCGAGAGGCCATAGCGGGATTCGTTGGCCAGCCCTATCGCCTCGTCGATCGAATTAACCGCCGACAGCGCCACGGCAGGCCCAAACAATTCTTCGCATGAGACCGGCATTCCGGGACGAACATCAGCAATCACCGTAGGTTCTAGCATAGCGCCTTGCCGCTCTCCTCCCACCAAGACTCGAGCGCCCCCTTGTTGTGATTCCCGGATCCAGGTTTGCACGCGAATGGCGTCTTTCTCACGAATCATCGGCCCCATTTTGACGGATTCATCTAGGGGATTTCCAACAGTAATGGATTCAATGCGAGGTTTCAGTTTCTCCAATAACAGGTTATAGACCGGTTTCAGCGCGACCACACGTTGAGTGCTAATACAAACCTGGCCGGCATTGCTATAGCCAGTGATAGCGATCGCGTCACACACTTTATTGAGGTCTGCGTCAGGCATAATGATGAGCGGTGAGTTGCTCCCCAGTTCCATGGTCACGCGCTTAATCCCGGCGATCCGGCAAATATGCTCGCCGATCTCTCGACTCCCCGTGAAAGAGATCTTGCGCACCCTAGAATCTCGACAAAAGATATCCCCGATTTCCTCTCCCGATCCTGTCACGCATTGAACTGCGGCAGAAGGCAACCCGGCCTCCAATAATATTTCCGTCAGTTTCAAAGCCGACAGTGGGGTATTGGTGGCTGGTTTGATAATCACGCTGTTCCCCGCGGCGAGAGCCGGTCCGACTTTGTGCACCACCAGGTTTAAAGGAAAATTGAAAGGACTAATCGCCAACACCACGCCACAAGGAACCCGCAAGGTGAAACCCAGGCGGTTCCCAGCGCCAGGCGAGCCATCCAGCGGGCAGCACTTCTCCACTCAGCCGCTTGGATTCTTCTCCTGATAAAAGCAGAACTTGCACCGCTCGAGACACTTCGAACCGGGCTTCCGCGATGACTTTCCCTTCTTCCAGCGTAATTGTTCGAGCGAACTCCTCGCTGCGCTGCTCCATCATCTCCGCAGCCCGCTTCAAGATGACATAACGATCGTAACCCGAGGTCCGCCGCATTTTCCTGGAACCTTCCACTGCGGACCGGATGGCTTGCTCGACATCGGCAGCTTCGGCGCGCGGGACTGTATCAACCACGGTGTCGTCATACGGATTAAGAACCTCTATTTTTTGAGGCCGATCCTGCCAACTCTCAGACAAATACATTTTCATTTTCGAAACCTCAATTCGCTAGAACTCGAAGTCGATGAGACACGAGGAGTCGCCGCGAAATGCCCTAATCTGAGGCAAAGTGCTGTTCGCGGAAAATTCCTCTCCGATGCATTTCAAGGGGTAGGAAATTGGGCCAATCCATTCAGGCCCGATTACTGTATCATATCCTGTTCCAGTGGGCATTAAGGCGGCTTTCGTGGCACAGTAGGCTCCAAACGATTACCTATCTAGCAGAGGTTATTGCTTTCAGTAGAAACTGAAATTTTTAGCGGAGGTCGTACTTCTTGGCAAAGTAGCGGAAGGAGCGGAAGGACATCTTTAATAACTCCGCCGCACGGGTTTGCACCCCGCCGGTTTTGTGAAGAGCCTCGAGGATATAGGACTTTTCAATGTCGGAGAGATGTCGTTCCAAATCGATTCCATTTTCTGGAATCTTGTCGTAATCAGAACTTTCACTCGAATTTAAGCAGCTGATCCTGGTGGGAAGTCGTTCTGGGCGGATTTCTTCTGCCGTCTCAAAGGCCACTGCACGTTCAATGGTGTTCTCAAGTTCCCGGACGTTTCCGGGCCAATCATACTGTTCAAGCTGCCTCATGGCTTCTTCGCTTACCCCGAGAATCGAACGCTGCATTTGCACATTGTACTTCTTCAGGAAATGCCCCACAAGCGATGGGATGTCCTCTTTTCGCTTTCGCAAGGGAGGAATGTCCAAAGGGATCACACTAACTCGATAGTAGAGGTCTTCACGGAACCTATTTTCCGATACAAGCTTCAAAAGCTCCTTGTTCGTAGCGGCAATGACCCGAACGTCGACCGATACTTCATCGGTTCCTCCGACGCGGCGAAACTTTCGTTCCTGGAGCACGCGAAGGATTTTGACTTGCATGGAGAGACTCATCTCGCCAATCTCATCCAGGAAGATCGTCCCTTTATCAGCAATTTCAAACAAACCTTTCTTATTGGACGATGCTCCTGTAAAGGCTCCTCGCATGTATCCAAAAAGTTCGCTTTCCAGGAGTGTTTCCGGAAACGCTCCGCAATTGATGGAGACAAAGGGGAGGTCGGCCCGGGAACTGTACAAATGGATCGCTTTGGCCACCAATTCCTTCCCAGTCCCACTTTCACCCGTAATGAGTACCGTGCTCTGCGTCGCCCCAATGGTTTCAATGGCCCGAAACAATTCCTTCATCATTGGGCTGTTGCCAATAATTTGGTCGATACTATTTTGCTGGCCAAATTGTTGTTTGAGCAGCCGGTGCTCTTGTCTCAACCGGTAAAATTCAAGTGACTTCGAAACGGAAATCTTCAACTCTTCAATAAAGTCTTCGTTATCCTTCAAGATGTAGTCGGACGCCCCCATCTTGAGCGCCTGAATGGCATTTTCAGTAGTGGCATAGGCCGTCATCATAATGACCAATGTCTCGGCATTCTCCGACTTGACTTCTCGAAGGACGTCAATACCACTTCCATCCGTCATCTTGATGTCTGTGATCACCAAGTCGAACAACCCATTCTTCAACTGTTGTGCTGCGTCCTGAAAACCAGAGGCCGCCGCCACGGTATGGCCTTCCTTTCTGAAGACGACCTGCAACACGTCGCGAATAGATCGCTCGTCATCGACAATGAGTAGCTTAGACATTGGAATTCCTCAAGCCGAAAGCGCCATTTCAGAGACTTCTGGATAACGGGGAAAAGTAATCTGAAAGACGGTTCCCTGGCCTTTCACCGAGTTTACTTTGATCGAGCCATTGTGAGCGGCAATGATTTGCGACACGATCGAAAGGCCTAAACCCGTCCCGCCACTAAATGAAGATTGGAAGGGTTCGAAGATTTTTTCCTGCTCCTCGGGCGTAAGTCCCCGGCCCGTATCTTCAAAACTGATTTTCACTTCACCGGGGTTGGCGATTTCCAAATTGATGGAGAGTCGCCCCCCTTCGGGCATGGCCTTAACGGCATTTCCACAAAGGTTCCAATAGATTTGCCGGATCAGATCCGGATCCCCCTGACACCGATAGGAATCTTCCGGGTTGCTGAATGAATACTCGATTTGATGGTTCGCTGAGATTTCAGGGCTATTTCGAATCAACTCCACTGTGTCCTTCGTCAAGGCTTTCAAATCCACCAGGCGCGGGGAGTAGTTGACAGGCCTGGCATAACCCAAAAACTCCGTGATGATCCGATAGAGCCGCCGGATTTCTAAAGAAATATTCTCCGCCAGCTTGTACTGATCAGGATTGAGCGGTAGTTCCGTCTTCAACACCTGAAATGACCCGGTAATTGCGGTTAGGGGATTTCGGATTTCATGGGCAATGGAAGCCGCCATTTGCCCCAGCACCGCCATCCGGTCCTGCTGCATGACCTGCTGCTCGAGCTCCTTGATTTCCGTTAGATCCTGAAATGTAAAGACATAACCAATTTGTTTTTTTCCATCGATGAGGAACGGAGAAACTGTAAAACCAAGGTACAGGTTATGTCCTTGCGAGTTCTGGATAGTCCTCTCAAAGCGGAATGGGAGTTGCTCGTCACAAAACGCCGAACCTCTCCACGAGGTCTCCCCAAAAACTCTCCCGATATGCATGCCAATCGCTGTGTCTTGTGAAAAACCGGAGATTTCTGAAGCGGAACGGTTAAACAAAGTGATGAATCCATCGAGGTTCGTAGTGAAGAGGCCGCCCCTCATACTGTTGATAATGTTTTCATTGAAGGCCTGCAATGCAGCCAGTTTGCCGCTTTTATCTTCCAGTTCCGAGCCGGTTTTGCGGAGCGTTTCGGATAAATGACTACTCAGGTAAGCGACGGCATAAAAAGCAAAAATATTGGTTCCGATCAGGTAGCGTATGGTCCTGGGGTCCGTCACGTTGTAGAGAGTGGAAGGAAGAATTCCCCACTCCGTCAACTGGTATTGGGCCACTACCAGAAAGGCGCTCATGGTAGAGGCAATGTAGGCTCCTCTGCGATACAGCAGGATGCTCGCCATGATGATGGACAGTAAGTAGAGAAACAGAAAGTAACTGTCTATCCCGCCGGTACAGTAGATGATGGCCGAAATAACGAGCAGGTCGCTGCAAGTCTGAAGATAAGCCTGCCAAACATACTTCTTGTGAAATCGGAGGACCAGGTAGTGGATAGCGCTGATGATATAGATTGCCACGACGACCCGCGATAGGCCTTTGGCCGCTTCATTAAGCGATACGGCAGACTCCACACCCAGGATGACACCCAGCAGGGTCGTGGCGACAACGATCCGTAACTTAATGAGCCAGGAAAGCCATTCACGAATGTTTTTTGGCATACTCAAAAAAGGAGAGGGTCAATGATCCGAACATCTCAACAAATCGATCCTTGACCCTCGAGTCTTCCAGCAGGAATTACTACCCCGATAATTTCGAAATCAGCGAGAAGAGCGGCAAGTACATCGATATCACGATCCCACCGACCATGACACCCAATACCAGGATCATGATCGGCTCGATGGCGGTGAGCAGATCGGCTACAGCGGCATCAACCTCATCTTCGAAGAACTCAGCGATCTTCGTCAGCATGGTGTCGAGCGCACCGGTCTGCTCTCCCACACTCACCATTTGCGTCACCATCGTCGGGAAAACGCCTGTTTCACGAAGCGGTTCCACGATTGTCTTTCCTTGTTCAACGGAAGATCTGGTTCTCATGATGGCTTGTTCAATAATGGCGTTCCCGGCCGTTTTAGCCGTGATCGTTAAAGCCTCAAGAATCGGAACGCCACTGGTAATTAACGTGGACAAAGTTCTGGAGAAGCGCGCGACTGCGATTTTTCTCAGAACTCCTCCCAGCACTGGAACCTTCAGGAGTAAGACCGTCCACTACCATACGGCCATTCTCAGTGGCGTAATATCTTCGAAACGCATAGCCAGCTGCCACAAACAGTGGAATCATGAAGATGATGTAGCGGCCGACGAAATTGCTCAAGGCGATAACAATGCGAGTGGGGAGTGGCAGTCCAGCATCTAGGCTGGCAAATAAATTGACGAAAATAGGGACGACTTTCCAGAGAATAAGGATAATGACACCGATAGCAATGGACATCACAGCAATGGGATAAACCATGGCGGATTGGACTGCGCGCCTGAGTTTCACCGCCTTCTCAATATAGGAAGAAAGACGCTGCAGGATTGTGTCGAGAATACCGCCGGCCTCTCCAGCTGCTACCATGTTGGTGTACAGCTCATTAAATACTTTGGGGTGTTGCGCCAACGCAAAGGCCAGGGTTGATCCCCCCTCCACGTCGGTCCGAACAGCTTGGAGAACTTGTTGGAAGACCTTGTTCTCCTGCTGTTGGCTAAGAGCTTCGAGGCACTGGACCAAGGGTAATCCGGCATCAATCATCACTGAAAACTGGCGAGTGAAAATTGCCAGCTCCTTCGTTTTGACCTTTCCGCCGAATTTAGGAAGCGAAAGCTCTTTTCCTTTCTCCTTCACCATCATCGGGTTAATCTGCTCCCGGCGCAGTGCGGCAAGTAGGGTCTGTTTGTTATCGGCTTCGCGCTCGCCACGCACTTCGACACCGGCCCTTGATTTACCTCGATATGCATAGACTGGCATGGTTACTCCTCGTTCAACGCAACACGATGTTCGGATCGGTTGGACAACTCACTTTCTCAAAATTCCACCTGGCAATGGGGCTCATGATCTAGCGCATGGTGCGCCCCAGGGCAGGAGTGGGCATGCGACCCGGGACTATTGGCCCCCGGTTGATCATGTCCTGTAATTCATCCGAATTACTTGACCGGCCCAGCGCGGTTTGTAGAGTAATCTGTTTAGTGAAATAGAGATTGGCCAGCGACTGATTAAATGTTTGCATTCCATACTTTTCCTGCCCGGTCTGCATCGCTGAATAGATTTGATGCACTTTATCTTCGCGAATCAGATTGCGGATCGCGGAATTGGGGATCATAATTTCCATAGCCATCGCACGCCCTGCCCCGGAAGCCTTTGGCAGGAGCGCTTGGCAGAGAATCCCTTCGAGCACCAAGGAGAGTTGGGCCCGAATTTGCGACTGCTGATGCGCAGGGAAGACATCAATGACTCGGTTAATCGTGGAGGCCGCTGAATTGGTATGCAATGTTCCAAATGTCAAGTGTCCCGTCTCCGCGATGCGCAGGGCCGATTCGACGGTTTCGAGATCACGCATTTCACCGATCAATACGACGTCCGGATCCTGCCGAAGAGCAGCCCGCAGAGCGCTAGCGAAACCATGAGTATCGGCGTGAACCTCGCGCTGATTCACCAAACAGTTTTTGTGTCCGTGGAGGTACTCGATCGGGTCTTCTATCGTGATGATGTGTTCGTGCCGGTCCGCATTAATTTTATCCAGCATGGAAGCCAGTGTCGTCGATTTACCACTTCCCGTCGGCCCAGTCACCAGCACCAAGCCTCTTGGCTTCTCACACAAAGTCTTAATCACGGCCGGAAGATTGAGCGCCTCAAATGTCTTGATTTCGTACGGAATCGATCGGAAGACCGCACCCACGGCTCCGCGTTGATTAAAAACATTGGCCCGAAACCGAGACAGATTCTTGATCCCAAAAGAAAAATCGATTTCTAATTGCTCTTCGAAACGATGCTTTTGCGCGTCGGTCAGCACACTGTAAGCCAGCTGTTTCGTGTCAGTAGCTGTCAAAAGCGGGTACTCGGTGAGCTGCCTGAGATGGCCATCCACACGCACTTGCGGGGGAGTATTGGTCGTAATATGTAGATCTGATCCTCCCATTTCCGTCATTTTCTTGAGAAGCTCACTGAGAGAAACAAGCGCCATCGTATACCTTCCTTCTCCTTCAAAGTGATGGTGGGCCTACCCTTGGGTTGGTCTACTTCACCGTCTCGCGTAAAACTTCTTCCATGGTGGTGACCCCATCACGCAGTTTCTGTAAACCACTTCCGCGAAGCGTAATCATTCCATTCTCGACTGCTTTCTTCTTGAGCTCGATCCCTGAGGCTCCAATGAGGATCAGTTCACGCAGATCATCATTGATTTCCATCACCTCATAGAGGCCGACCCGCCCCTTATAGCCAGTCCCGTTGCAAGTCTGGCATCCCTTCCCCCGATAAGTGATGAGTTTCTTGGCTTCGGCCGGGGAGAAACCAGCATCTACCAATGCCTGAGGAGGGGTCGCCATTTCCTCTTTGCAATCTTTACAAACACGGCGAATTAACCGCTGCGCACAGATTAGATGCACGGAGGTAGCCACCAAAAACGGTTCAATTCCCATGTTCATCAATCGGCTAATCGTCGACGGAGCATCATTGGTGTGTAACGTACTCAACACAAGATGTCCGGTCAATGCTGCCTTAACAGCAATTTCTGCCGTCTCGAAGTCGCGGATCTCTCCCACGAGGATGATATTGGGATCTTGTCGGAGAAAGGAACGCAATGCCGCTGCGAAGTTCAGACCAATCTGCTCTTTCATCTGAACCTGGTTGATTCCGGCCAAGTTGAATTCCACTGGATCCTCAGCAGTCATGATGTTGGTATCTATCTTGTTGAGGCGGGCGATGGATGAATAGAGCGTATTGGTTTTTCCGCTTCCCGTTGGGCCCGTGACCAGCACCATGCCATAGGGCTTGAGGATCGCCGCTTCGAATCGCTTTAACGGGTCGGGTTCGAAACCCAGGCGGGTCATGTCCAACATGAGGTTGTCTTTATCCAAAAGTCGTAGGACCACTTTTTCCCCGTAAAGAGTCGGAAGAACGGAGACACGAAAATCAAGGTCTTTGGCTTTCCCCTCGTTTTTCATCTTGATTTTTATTCGACCGTCCTGCGGAAGTCGCTTCTCCGAAATGTCCAACTTCGCCATGATCTTGAGTCGCGAAGTAATCGCATCTTTGAGTTTCAGCGGCGGATTCATAACGGCATTCAGAACCCCGTCAATTCGGAAGCGAACGCGAAACTCTTTTTCATAGGGTTCGAGATGGATGTCACTGGCACCGCGCTTGACTGCATTGGAAAGAACTAGATTAACCAATTTGACGATCGGCGCTTCCTCGGCAGCCTGCTCCAACCCTTCCAGATCGATGGCCTCTTCTTCCGATGCCACTTCCAAAGATGTGTCGTCCCCATCGACCGATTTCGGATCGACGATCGCGATGTCTTCCATCACTTTCTTCAGTTCGATGGAATGAGTGGTCCCATAATATTTATCAATGGATTCCCGGATCGCCGTTTCAGAGGCCACGACAGGTTCAATATTGAACCCTGTCATGAACTTGATATCGTCCATGGCAAAAACGTTGGTGGGATCAATCATCGCAATCGTCAGCGTCGATCCCACGCGGCTAAGCGGCATGATCTGATACTTTTGAGCTGTTTCCACTGGGATCAGCTTGACCACTCCCGGTTCGACATCGAAAAAAGATAAATTGATGGAAGGAACACCATACTGACGTGACAGAATGGCTGTAATCTCGTCATCGGTCACAAATCCGAGCTTAATCAGACAATGGCCCAGTCGACCGCCATGGACACGTTGGTACTCCAGCGCTTCCTTAAGCTGTTGCTGGGTAATTAGATTTTCTTTGACCAGCAAATCCCCGATTTTTGAGGACATTCAGTTATCTCCATGACAAATTCTCGGCAAATCGCCGGATTTCCTTATTGAATTTTGGGGAAAGTTGACAAAAATTGTTAGAGATATGCTATTCCATGCATTATTTTATGTCAAGAAATCGGCACACTACCGTTCCTTCAGGTTGAATGCTATATCGGACAGCAAGATGCAATGCCTTAGTAGAGTCTGAATCAATATGAATTAATGGGTGATTTCGTGGGGTGGATTCTATACAATTAAACGCTTAGAATAATGTCGTCAGCACGTTCAGATATATTGGCCTATGCAGTCTGAGCAGTCCAAAAGACAGAAAACCGTCATCATCCTTTCCGCCGCTGTTCTTCTCCTTTTAATATTTGCTGTCCTGCAGCAGGCGATCAACCTCACCCCTTACTTCGACGTACCTGACCATCAGACTGCCCTTCTCCTCTGGGCTTTGATGTCCCTAAACGTTGTCTTGCTGACGGTCTGCATCCTCATCCTCTTGCGGCATTTGCTCAAGTTGTATTACGAGCGCAAGAGTCAGCAGCTTGGTTCGAAATTTAGGACCAAACTGGTATTTGCATTCCTAGGGCTCTCTTTTATTCCAGTTATTTTCATGTCCTTTTTTGCGTATTTCCTGCTAAACCGGAATCTTGATAAATGGTTCAGTACCCCGATTGATCAGGTTGTGAATAATGTGGATCTGATCGTGCGTGAGATGAACCAGGACGCCAGTAATTATTCGGCTCGTATTGCTGCATTCCTTGCCAATCACAGCGTTGTCAACCGTCTGATTTCTAGTCCTAACGCGGAGAGTCTGCGGGACTTCGACGATCTCACATCCAAGCTAGGTATATCGGTCCTCCTGACTTTTGATAAGTCAGGGAATCCGATTTTCTTATATCAGGGCAATTCCCTTCTGGACCCACAAACGCGGGAGTTCAAAAAGTGGCTCGAGCGATTGAGGGCTGTTGGATGGGTACAATCGAATGGGCAACTAACCGACTCCTTCTTCCGAACGCCCGTCAACCCTAGCGGTGCGAAATCCCCGATCATTTCGACATTGGATGATGATGGGAAGGAAATCTTTTTAGCAGGTTCAAAAATTCCCCTGACCCAATCAAACGCCTCAGGCGGTTTGATTGTTGGATTCAAAATCAAGGGGACTCTGCTAAATCTGGCAGGGCAGATTGCTAAGTCGAGCACGGAATACCGGAACCGCTCGAAAGAGCGAAAACTGGTCCGGTATAATTTCATGCTTTGGCTAGGTCTGATCACTCTCCTGGTCCTTTTTGCCGCAGTTTGGATTGGACTCTATTTATCGAAGAAAATTGCGATACCCATTCGAGCATTGGCAGAAGCGGCAAAAGAGATTTCCACCGGTAATCTACTTTTCCGCGTGAATTGTCCCGCCGAAGACGAGCTTGGAATTTTGGTGAATTCTTTCAATCAGATGACGGCGCAACTGCATGAAGGTTCTCAAAAATTGGAACAATCTTACCAGGACCTCGAAGCCATCAACCGTGCCTTGGTAGAAAAGCGGCGGTATACCGAAGCGGTCCTGGAAAATATCCCGACCGGGGTGATCTCTATTTCACCCGAATTTCGAATCAGTAAGATGAATAAGGCAGCGTTGACGATGATAGGATGCGACCCGACCGTCGTGTCCAGTTTAGTTCAAGATATTTTTCAAGGAAAAGACTATCCCGAAATACTTACTCTGCTGGAAAAAGCTGGTCGGGTTGGCTTGGCGGCTCGCGATCTGCGCATTCACCGACCCGGCCGCACTCTCTATTGTGCCGTCACCATCAGTTCGCTACTGGAGGATGATGAACTCTCCCAGGGTTATGTCATGGTGTTGGAAGATTTGACGGAAGTCTTGAAAGGACAGAAAGCCAATGCTTGGCGGGAAGTCGCTCGACGGATGGCTCATGAAATCAAGAATCCATTGACTCCCATTCAATTGTCCGCCGATCGGCTACTGAAGAATTATGCAAAGTCCAAGACGGATTTGCTTTTTCCTCGAAGAGGTACGGACGGATTTGATGCGGTGTTGCAAGAATGCGTTCAGACGATCACGCAGGAAGTTTCGACATTGAAATCGATGGTGGACGAGTTTTCCCGATTTGCCCGCCTGCCGAATACCAACATGGTTTCTGCTAATTTAAATCAGCTGATCGAAAATGCGCTTTCTTCTTACAATGGCCGGTTTGAAGGCATCCATCTGATCAAAGAATTGGGGACTGATTTGCCTGATATTCATGTCGATCCAGAGCAATTGAGACGCGTCTTTGTAAATCTTTTTGACAATGCAATCGAAGCTATGGAGGATGCAACACAAAAGGAGCTCACGGTCCTAAGCTGTTTTTTGAGTAAGAATGAAACCATTCAGATAATCATTAGAGATTCAGGCCACGGAATTACCCCTGCCGATAAAGACAAATTATTCCTCCCCTATTTCTCAACGCGAAAACGAGGGACCGGCCTGGGATTAGCCATTGTGAGCCGAATCATTGCGGACCACAAAGGCTATATTCATGTTGAAGATAATTACCCATGTGGAGCCAGTTTTGTTCTGGAGCTCCCCACCCGATGAACCCAACAGGATGACAAGACAACTAGTTTCATGAGGCCTTGACACGTGGCACGCAACACCATTCTCATTGTTGATGACGAAATCGGCATCCGAAAATCCTTGGGTGCGGTACTCAAAGAGGAAGGATACAAGGTTGAAGCGGTTGAGAGCGGAGAGGCCTGTGTCTCTCTGTTGGAGAATAAGTCGTTTGAACTGATTTTGCTCGATGTTTGGCTCCCTTTGATGGATGGGCTGGAAACCCTCGCTGTTCTGAATAAAATGAGTTGCACCGCTGCTGTCGTGATGATTTCAGGGCATGGAACGATTGAAACGGCCGTCAAAGCCACCCGCCTTGGAGCCTTTGATTTCATTGAGAAACCCTTGTCGATCGAAAAGACGCTCTTGGTCATCAAGAATGCGCTCGAACATAAACACCTCCTCGAAGAGAACAAGACGCTCAAAACGGAATTGGGAAACCGATATCGAATCGTCGGAAACAGTGTCTCGATGAAAGCCTTGCGCCAACAGCTTCTGATCGCGGCCCCAACCAATGGGCGTGTTTTAGTTTACGGAGAGAGTGGAACCGGAAAAGAATTAGTCGCTCATGCTTTGCATCATCAAGGCCTGCGAAATGCGGCGCCTTTCATCGAAGTCAACTGCGCAGCCATCCCAGACGAACTCATCGAAAGCGAATTGTTCGGCCACACCAAAGGAGCCTTCACCGGAGCCACGCAGCAAAAGATCGGAAAATTTGAAAAGGCCGACGGTGGAACACTCTTTCTGGATGAAGTCGGTGACATGAGTCTAAAGACTCAAGCCAAGGTTCTCCGCGCGTTGGAGGAGCAGCGTTTCGAACCCGTGGGATCTTCTGCCCCGGTCTCAGTCGATGTGCGAATCATCGCCGCCACAAACAAAAATTTAGATGAAGAAATGGAAAAAGGCAATTTTCGCCAAGACCTGTTCTATCGGCTGAATGTCATTCCTTTTTACGTTCCTCCCCTGCGTGAACGCATTGAAGACATTCCCGTTTTGACAGAGTATTTCATTCAGGAATTTTCAAACCTCTACGGGCGCAAACCCAAACAGATATCGAACGAGGCGATGGAATTTTTAAAGTCGTACTTTTGGCCAGGAAACGTGCGCGAGCTCAAGAATTTGGTGGAACGGATGGTCATCATGACTCACGGAAACCGTTTGGAAACCCGTCACTTGCCCTCGGTCGTATTGAAAGGGCCTTCCGTGGCGGACGACCCATCAGATGCGAAGAGTCTGTCTGAAGCGCGACAAGCATTCGATCGGGAATATATCCTGAAGAAGCTAGAAGAGAATCAGGGGAACATCACACATACCGCAGACGCCCTAGGCATCGAACGAAGTCACCTTTACCGAAAACTAAAACTCCTGAAAGTCAATACGGAGCGAACTTGAGGGCGGGCGCTTCGCGAAAAGAGCCGATGCGACCATCTTGTCCCTTCCACCTATTTAACTCACGAAAGCCTAAGCACGGAACACCATTGCTCGACCGGATGATCAACGCGAGAGGCCTGAGAATGCGAATTGAGTCATTCTTTGCGCCTTCTGAATCTTTCTTAGAAGACGGGTCCGACGGCACATCCAGCGAACTCGAGAGGTCTCTCGACTGACCTGCCGGAGGGCTTGTTCTGTCAATTCCAGAGCTTTGGCCAGGTTCTTCTCGCGATGCTCATAGTGAACGGAAAGACTTTCGTAGGCCTCTTCGTGAAATGAGGCAGATTCTTCGATCAGGCTGTTCCATAATTCGACCGCTTGCGAAAAAAGCCTTCGGGATCGGTACGACGTGGCAAGGCTTTTCATTGCGGCCAGTCGCAGATCCCCCTGGAGTGGGAAACTCAGCGCAGTTTGATTCCAGTCCATGGCCGCTTCTCGCTCTCCCAACTGGCTAAAGTAGCTTCCAACGCTGAAAAGTTCTTCAGGGAAGAGAGCGGTTTTTTTCTTCCCATGCAGAATTTCACTCACCTTCATAGTCAGCCTGGCTAGTGTAACGATATCGCGGAAGTTATGTTTCAGAATCTTCCGTATTCCAGCAGGATTGCCTGAACGCGTGTAATTGAAATAAATTTGAGGGATGAGATTTCCGGCAACATCTTCTGGTCGCTCATCCCCGAGGATTTCTTTTTCAAGATTCCCCAAACGGCAATCTCCTAAGCGCAGTTTCCAGATTCTTCGGGCTGGGAAAAGCAAGTCCACATGGAACACGGAAGTCAGCGGCCAGGCTCTCTGGGTCAAGGTAAATCGGGATTTCAGCAAGGGAATATCAAATGATTTACCATTGAAGGTAATCAACACGCGAGCCCGCCTCAAACGTTCCTCAAGAGCCTGCAACAGAGCAGGCTCTTCATGAAAATCACGCATGAAAAACTGCTCCACAGTGAACAGGGACCCATCCCAAGACCCGATTCCAATCAGGAAGGCATAGGTTCCGGTCCCGCCGGAAAGTCCCGTTGTCTCCGTATCCAGAAAAACAACCTGACCTAATTCTGAGACTGCCTGTCCGCCTCGGAGCAATGAGACTAAACCAGAAATTTTGGAAATTAAGTTTTTGTTACTGGCCTTCAAATCGTGA
Organism: uncultured Acidimicrobiia bacterium; assembly: GCA_963810905.1. Taxonomy (GTDB): domain Bacteria; phylum Acidobacteriota; class Terriglobia; order Versatilivoradales; family Versatilivoraceae; genus CAWBAT01. The sequence goes on from CAWEPG010000010.1 coordinate 60,480, forward strand.
CACGATCGGACACTTTGCTCTAGTCGATAAACGTAGGATCCGGATTCGTTCGATAGACTCCGCCCACCGAGAATCCTTGCACTCCGCTCCCAATCCGGGAGCAATTCACCCACATTCCTCGTCGTTTCCGGTTGTTTCTTAGATCGCTTGGCGAGCGCCTTGCGAAGAAGTTCCTGGGGATCCGTTGGAGCATGGCTCGAGATCCATTCCAGTTCTGTCCCCACCAAGGACTGCAATCGTTCGACAGAGGAGTTCAATCGTGTCTCGTTCTTCTTCTTTAAGTCTTCTTCTTGACGCAGTTTTTCCAGGAAGCTCATAGAGAATTACAGAATTCGATTCAAAATCTCAAGGGCCACCTGCTTACTCAGGGCACCCGCATTCCCTTGAGGACCCACACAACTGGGGCAGCCCTCTTTGCAAGGACAACTGCGAATGAGGCGGGCTGTTTCCTGTAAGACGCGGTCATGCATCTCGTAAAGCGGCACGCTCAATCCTATCCCTCCGGGGTAATTATCATAGATGAAGATATTCGGTTCGAAAAGTCCTGCGCCAATTTCTCTCCCTGATGAGGGAATCGAGAGAGTCGATGCAGCGCTGGGGTCAAGCTGATGGTTTTCTTCAATCGTTACCTGAATATCTCTCGCATCACACATCAAAAACAAGGCTGCCATCTGTCGCATCGCCTCAGCCAGCCCGCGTACTCCACCTAGTCGAACCGAAGGTGAATAGGGGAGTGTGTCCATCAGCTCACGAGGGAGTGTTAGCCAATAGGAGGTTGTGTGCATTTCTTGCTCGGGCAATTCCAGGTCGCCGGCTCCCACATTTTCGAGCGTATAGAACTTGATTTTCTTGAATCCGACCACTTGGGTCGTTAAGTGAATCTCCCCATGATTTCGGACCGAATTCTTCAGGGGGTCACTCTCAAAAGCTTCGAGTATCTTGGCTTTGGTATAAGAGATGGCATCTGTGAAATAGTCTGTCTCGACTTGCCTTACATGAGCCCGTCTCTCCACGTAATCGAGTCTTTCAACAAAATATTGGCGCCCCTCATGAATATAGATCGCTTTTTCATGCAAGGTCGTCAACGCGCTGGGGAAATCCACCTTACTGATGATCTTCGGCTCCGCCGTGATATCGAGCACGACAAAATTATCGGAACTTACCGATCGCAAACTCACTGCGTCGGCAGGGTAAGATTCACTAGTCCAATGCCATTGATCTTGTGCCCGATGGACAAAACCGTTCTCTTCAAGGTACTTCAAAATTTCCTCAACTTCCAAACTGCCAAACTTCTCTCCCTGGCGGAAGGGCAATTCAAATACGGCGCATTTGACGTGGTTCAGCAGAATTTCCAGATTATTGGGATTCACGAGTCCATGCTCGGGAGACTGTCCAAAGAAGTAGGCAGGATTCTGGATGATGAACTGGTCGAGAGGAGCACTACTAGCTACCAGCACAGCTGCTGAAGTCCCAGAGCGTCTTCCAGAACGTCCGGCCCGTTGCCAAGTGGAGGCAATGGTCCCGGAATAGCCCGCCATAACACACACTTCGAGACTACCAATGTCAACACCCAACTCCAGGGCACTTGTCGCGACGACTCCCAAAATCTTCCCTTCACGGAGGCCCTTCTCAATCTCGCGGCGCTCCAGGGGTAAGTAGCCACCGCGGTAACCTCGGATTAATTCTTTAGGAAGCACGCTTTTTTCTAACGCATCTTTCAAATAGGTGACCAGGATCTCGGTGACCAACCGGCTATTGGCGAAGACAATCGTTTGCAATCCGCGTTTGAGAAAATTCAGAGCGATCGAGCGGGTTTCATTGATGTACGATTTCCGAATACCCAGTTGTTTATTGACTACCGGAGGATTATAAAAAACAAAATATTTCTCTCCCCGAGGCGCCCCGTTATTACTGATGAGCTCGACTTCTTCTTCTAGAAGCTTCTCCGCGAGATCCTTCGGATTGGCAATGGTGGCCGAACAACAGATGAACTGCGGTTGGGAACCATAAAACGCACAAATTCGTTTCATGCGGCGCAACACGTTGGTCAGATGGCTTCCAAACACACCGCGATAGGTGTGGAGTTCGTCAATCACTACATATTTCAAGTTCTCAAAAAGCTGTACCCACTTGGTGTGATGAGGAAGAATCCCTGCATGCAGCATATCTGGGTTGCTGACCACCACGTGTCCCTGGCTTCGAATAGCCTTTCGGGCGTCCTGTGGCGTGTCCCCATCATAGGTAAACGTTTTGATATCCTTCCCGGAAAATTGAATCAACTGATACAGCTCCTCCATCTGGTCTTGGGCTAGAGCCTTAGTCGGGAAAAGATAAAGAGCGCGCGACTCAGGGTTTGAGAAAAGGGTATTCAAGACGGGGAGGTTATAACAGAGCGTTTTGCCTGAAGCTGTCGGCGTAACAACCACAACATTCTTGCGTTTCAGAACGGCCTCGATCGCTTCGGCCTGGTGGACATAGAGCCTTTCAATACCGCGTCGATGGAAGATTTCCTGAACATCAGCTGTGACGCTATTGGGGAAATCGGCCCACTGGGCTTCTTGCGCAGGATAATGCTCCACATGGGCAATACAATCGCCCCACTCTCGCTGACGACAGAGTTCGTCAACGATTCGGGCAATGGATAATTTCCCTTCTGCAGCTATCAATGAACGTCGTTGCTCAGCCATACGCCTCAGACTCTCTATTCTAAAAATTGAAAATCCAGATCAACTTGCTTGCGCCCGTGTTCTCCCCTGTTTTCTGCTCCTTGCAACTTGTTCCTTACTTTAAGTAGGAGTCCAACCACGCGATGAATGTCTGGTACCAAAGCTGGCTGTTTTTCGGCTTTGTGATCCAATGACCTTCGTCCGGGAAATACAGCATTTTGGAAGGAACTTTTTGTCGCTGCAATGCGGTAAACAGCTGAAACCCTTCACTCACGGGGACCCGGAAGTCCAACTCGCCATGAATGACCAACATCGGAGTCTTGAAGTTCTGGACGAAATGGTCCGGTGACCATTGCTCGTAAGATTGTCGATTCGTCCACGGCGTGCCCTTAAACTCCCATTCCTGAAACCACAGTTCCTCAGTGACACCATACATGCTGGTTAGGTTGAAGGTACTCGCATGAGAAACCAAGCATTTGAACCGATCCGTATGGCCAGCAATCCAGTTAACCATGTAACCACCATAAGACGCGCCTCCGGCTGCCATCCGGTCTGGATCAACGTACCCCAGAGTCAGCACGTGGTCAACAGCCTTCATCAAATCTTGGTAAGCCTTTCCTCCCCAGTCATCACGAATTTCATCCGTAAAGCGTTGCCCAAACGTCGGGCTTCCGCGAGGATTGGGCATGAGCACGACATATCCCTGGTTGGCGAAGATGTTTGCGTTCCATCGATAGTGAAACGAGTCACTCCATACCTGCTGGGGTCCTCCGTGAATTAGCAACAACAAAGGATATTTCATTTTCGGATCAAAGCCAGTGGGGGGCACGATCCAAGCCTGAATTCTGGTTCCATCTGCCCCATCAAACCAGATGGATTGCGGTTTTTGCAGGGCGAGTTTTGACAAGAGCGATCGGTTGAGGTGAGTCAGCGCCGTTAGTTGGCTCCCGTCGGATCTCGAGGAATAAATCTCAAACGGCATGGTGAAGCTTTGTCGCAAAAAAAATAACCATTTGCCGTCCGGGCTGACCTGCAGGTCGTCATTGAAGTGTAAGTCGATGAGCTTACGGTTTAATCGGGTTTGGATATCAAACTGATAGACCGGGTAAAGAGCTTGATCGCCTGCAATCGTATAAAGACTCTTCGAATCCGGACTCCAAATGAAGCTCTCCACACTAAGATCCGAGTCATGAGTGAGGCTATGGACGTTGCCGCTCTTGCGATCATAAATCATCAAGCGCCAGCAATCCGCTTCGTAGCCGGAGCGTTGCTGTGATCTGAAGGCAATGAACTGCCCATCCGGTGAGTAAAGTGGCGATTGATCAGCGCCTGCATTCGTCGTGATCTTCCTGGCCTCCCGGGTGTGGTCGACTGGAACGACAAAGAGATCCTTATTCGTGTTCAGAGCTTCATCTTTGTCGATGTTTCTGGCAAAGCACATCTCTTTGCCATCCGGAGAAAAGGCATAATCGTCAGGCCCCCCCAGTGAAAAGGGTGGAACATCATAATCTCCCGGGGAGAGATCGCGCGGGATACCCCCCTCGACTGGAACGACAAAAAGGTGGCTCCGCTTTCCGTCCTTCCAGTAGTTCCAATGCCGGTAGAGTAGCCGGTCAAGGGTTCGGGCTTGGATTGGATTTTCGACTCTTTGTTTCTCTCGTTCCGAGTTACAGCGGATATCTGGACAGTCTGAGTAAACATTTGAAACAAACGCCAAATTCTTGCCATCGGGTGACCAAAGCACGCCGGAAGCTTCCATTCCGCCGGTATTGACTGGATTCGTTTCCCCTGAGTCAAGGGAAAGGATCCAAATCTGAGGAATTCCGGAACGGTTCGAAACAAAAGCAATCCGTTTACTGTCGGGAGACCAGCGGGGTCTTTCATTATTCTTTGAACCTCGAGTCAACTGACGTGGCTCTCCTCCAGAGGCGGGTACTAACCAGATGTCACTTTTAAGAGTATTTATTTCAAGATCGGCCATCGTCACAGAAAAGGCTACCCACCTTCCATCCGGTGAGAGTTGTGGATCTGAAACTCGCTGAATCTTAATCATTTCTTCAAACGTGAAAGGCCGCTTCTCAACTGCTTTGGAAGGTAACTGGAAGACAAGGAACATTAGAGAACCGATCAACCAATGGCTCCATCGCATAAATCGTTACCCCTCATCCCCGGAAAACTAAATGGATCTTACCGCGGGTATGATTTCCTTTTCCGTATTATTGGAATCCGTTCCTTTATCTATCTTGTTAGGCCACAACCATGGACCCGCTCATGATGGGAACGGGACTCTTCGATTAAATGGCTCTTCACTCAGTACCGACCAAACTCCAAGGCAGCATCATACATGGCAAGAATATTCTCAGGAGGCACATCTGCTTGAATATTATGGACGTTGTTAAATACATAGCCGCCTCCAGGCTTAAAAGCTCCAATATTGCGGCGAATGCTCTCTCGTACTTCCTCTGTTGTCCCTCTCGGCAGGACGTGCTGAGAGTCGATGGCGCCACCCCAAAATGCTAATCTCTCGCCGTATTCTGCCTTAAGTTTCGCGGGATCCATACCTTTTGCCGAGATCTGAACTGGATTCAGGATGTCAATTCCGTTGTCCAGCAAATCCGGAATGTACTCCACCACAGCCCCACAAGAGTGGTACCAGATTTTGGCCGGCGTGCGGGATTTGATGTATTGAACGAGACGCTTTTGCCGCGGCTTGATCAGTGATCGATAGATCGTCGGAGAGAAGAGGGGACCTTTTTGGCCAGCGAGATCGTCACCGATCATAATGACATCCACGACGTCACCCACCTCAGAGAGAAATAAGCGAAACCAATCCAACCAGAATTTTAACATCCGCTCAAGAAGTGTTTCCAGAATCTCAGGTCTCTCCATCATGTCTGTAAATAAATTCTCAAGACCACGCAAGTACCAGCAGTATTCATAAACGACTCCCGAAATACCGCTCACGACTGCAAAGGGAGTATCACGTTTAAGAGTCAGAACTCGATCGCGGAGGCCTTCAAACCTAGAGGGATCATCCCCTTGAGGAAATGGAAAGTCTTTGATTTGTTCCAAGGACAAACCAGCCAAGGGGGAATGGGTAATGTCAAAGTAATTGGGTGAGAGATCAGGCATCGACCAGGTGACCCCAAACTCGTCCTTGAAATCGTTCCACATTTGTCCATCTCGCATGCGTTGGACGACATCCCCTTTAAAACTTCCTGCTCCCTTGGCCCAAACGTAACGGGTATCCACGTGAAGCCGCTCGAGTACGGCTTCGGAAGGTTTGGCAAGCTGCTGCACGAGATCCAGGATGACTAAATCTTCCTTCAAGCCCAGTTGACCAATCAATTTCAGGTAAGCAAACTTATGAATTCCAGTTTGGTTCCCTCCGAGATCAATGGGCACTCGATCCGGCTCGCGATGTTCCAATGCTGTCAAGAGACGCTCTCTGGAGGTTGGCATGGGGACTCCTATATAGGCTCTCTTCTAGAGGCTGTTGGATTGAGGGAAACGAAGATTGTTGCTGATCCGAAATCAATTTAGACTCTGATGCGCCGAAAGGCATCAGGAACTGTATGAGGAATCTCAGACTGATGATAAGATTCCCTCTGAATCGAAGTCAATTGATTTGCCAGCTTACGGAGTGGAAGTCAATCTTTGCCCGAGGAAAACCAGACTGTGGCTGGTCGACGTGATGAACGCAATTATCTTTTGTAAACGGAGAGACTCAACACAATGCATCAGCTCATAATGAAAAAAATCATGTTCGGATCGGTCGTCGGAATAATCGCGCTCGTTTTCCAACTGCATCTGGATGCAGCTTCCGGTCCGGCAGTCTTTAATGTCAAGGATTATGGAGCCACCGGGAAGAAGGGTGATAACGCTCTTCCGTCCATTCAGAAGGCCATTGATGCTTGCTCTGCTGCCGGGGGAGGCATGGTCTACCTGCCCCCTGGTGAATACACTTCCGGCCAGATTCGATTGCGCAGTCATGTGCGCTTTCATATCGAGGGAGGGGCCACTCTGTTTGCCACGATGGATAACTCCGCTTACGAGAAGGCCCATTGGGCAGCCTTAATCTATGGACAGGATCTTGAGGACATTAGCATTGAGGGCCGGGGAACTCTCGACGGCCAGAGTGAGTATGAATGGCATCTGGATGACATCGATGACGCCTATATTCGCGAGAACAGCTTATTGATGAAATCGCTTGGGAAGCCTTTGATGCGCCCGTTCCCGAAAGGCATCCCGAATGAAACGATCTATCCCAGGCTGCTCCTACTTGTCCGCTGCAAAGATGTCCGCATTACGGGTCTGTCTTTCATTCGCTCCCGCAGTTGGAACATTAACCCTTATGCCTGCGAACGCATCGTGATCGATGGGATCTACGTGCATAGCAGCCTGAAAGAAGGCGTATGGGCCGATGGCATTGACCCCGACGGTTGCAAAGACCTGCGTATCAGCAACAGCACGATTGAAACCGGTGACGATGCGCTGGTGTTTTATTCTTCCAATGCGTTTGGGCCGCCTCTGGCCTGCGAAAACATTACTGTGACCAACTGCCGGTTTTCCTCCGCTTCCAGCGCGATCAAATTTTGTGATGGCAATATGGTTGCCGTCCGGAAAGTGGTCATCGATAATTGTGTGATCACGAGTTCCAATCGGGGAATCGCCTTCATGGTGTTTAACAAGGGCTACGTCAGTGACGTCATACTTTCCAACCTTACCGTGGAAACGATTGCCTTCGACTGGTTTTGGTGGGGAGATGGGGATCCCATACACTTTAACATTAAGCGCATTAACGAACTGGATCCTCGTCAACCTAAAGATACGCCGATTGGATCCATTCGCAACGTCCTGCTGAAAAATATTATTGCCCGTGGCAAGGGAACTTCGATGATCAATGGCCATCCCGATAGTTGGCTGGAGGGAGTGAGTCTGGAAAATATTAAGCTCTTCCTTTCATCCGATCCCACTGCTTACGGCGAGAAAGCAGTCCATGCCATGAAGTTCCGATGGGCAAAAGACCTGAAGCTCAAGGATGTTGATGTTATTTGGGATAAACCGGAATCCAATAAATGGGAGAGTGCTCTATACCTGCAGGATATTCAGGGTCTCGAGATCGATGAATTTACCGGAAGGCAGGCGAAGCTGGGGACAGAGACTCCTGCAGTAGTTCTCGATCAGGTTGAGGACGCTATGATTCGCAACTCAGCACCTCGCGAGGGGACTAAAGTCTTCTTGAGTGTCCTCGGAGACAAGAGCAATGGGATTTTTTTGCTGAATAATGACCTCCGAAAGGCAAAAGTTCCGTTCCGCCTGCAGGCCGGGGTAAAGAACACTGCTCTTCAGTCCTTGAACAACATCGGCGTTCCAAAATAGTGAATACCTGACTACTGCCCCGATATTTCTCGCGACATGCCCAGGGGTTCCTGAAGCCCACAGACTGGACCTCGGAACCCGCTTCTTGCATAGAACGCTCTTTAAAGGAATCTCCCTATGCCAACATTTGTCGGGAAGCCAACGGTTATCCAAGCGGCAGGAAACAAGCCCAAGATCATCGAAGAATACATTGGGAAGGTGAACTCACAGACGGAGACCGTGAGCGTCGCTCGCATGCGTAGTCCCAGCGGCTGGATTGAACCTGGACAGAATCCCGAATTCGACGAATATACGCTCGTCTTGAGAGGCACGCTCCACGTCAAGACCACGCAGAAGGAATTTGACGTTCATGCCGGAGAAGCCATCATTACGCACCGAGGGGAATGGGTCCAATATAGTACCCCCGATCCGGACGGTGCCGAATACATTGCTGTTTGCGTACCAGCCTTTTCCCCGGAAACTGTTCATCGGGACTCCTGATTTCGACTTTAACCCTAACGATCCGACTTGAATCGATAGAATCCCACACCTGTTCTTGTTTCTTCGAGTCATCCGATCCTGACAGGGGTACTTGGGATCTGGCAATTCCCTTCATTGGTTCTGGCCTGTGGCTCAAGGTCAATCGTGACGGCCTCTTTTCCCTGACTCTCAAACAATCGGAGAGGATCGCCAGGTACACAAGGAACCCTCTGGACGACCCGTTGAGGCTGGTTTCTCTCCATGCTTTTTCTTCAAGACTTCCCCCAGTTAGTTTTTGAGAATTCCCTGAAAATCATTTGACCGTTATACAATCCTATGTTAGTAATTAATTACAAACATGAGTCTTCCATTTGGAAGGCCCGGTTTTATCGGAAGGACCGCATGTTAAAAACTATCGACCCCGTACCAAAAGCCGCTGTGCACAAAATGCCCTCCCCCCAACGTCGACTCCAGATTATCCAGGTGGCGATGGATCTCTTCTCCCACAAAGGGTTTGATGGGACCACCACTCGCGAAATTTCCAAAGCAGCCGGAGTGAGCGAGGCCATCATCTTCAGACATTTTGCCACCAAAGAAGATCTTTATGCGGCGATCATTGACTTCATCATCTGCGATGAAAGCGCGACTTTCTACTCCGATATCGACCAAGCCATGCAACTAAAAGACGATATGGCCGTCTTTGAATCGGTTGCTTTTAAGATTTTGGAAACCCATCGCCGAAAGCCTGAACTGCTTCGTTTACTTCTCTACAGCGGATTGGAGGGGCATAAGCTCTCCGGTTTGTTCATGGAAACCCAGGTTCGACCAGTTTACGAGTGGCTCGGGAACTATATTGCGCGGCGGATGACCGAGAAAATCTTCAAAAAGGCGGATCCCATGATTCTGGTACGCGCTTTTATGGGGATGGTGAGTCATCATTCGTTAATCAAGATCATCTATAAGGATCCGTTATTACAGAAAACCAACAAAGAGATGGCCCGAGAATTCTCTAGAGTCTTCCTGGAAGGCGTTCTCATTCGGCCTTCACGAAAGAAACAATCCTCATGACAATTAAGACTTCGGTATCCCTGATTTTAGTTCTCCCTTCGGTTCTAATTCTCCTCAGCTTTGGAGCCTGTTCTCGAGCCAAGCAACAGGAGTTGGCCTCGGCCAATAGTCCATCGGATCCGATTGAGGTGAAGACCGGCACGGTCGTCGAGCGAAATGTGGAACGCTCCGTCGAGGTGGTTGGTACTCTAAAGGCGGACGAGGAAGTCGTTGTCAGCAGCGAAGTCAAAGGAATCATCGAAGAACTCCCCGTCGATCTGGGCAGTGTGGTCAGACGCGGCCAGGTTCTGGCACGAATTGCGCAAAAAGAATTTCAGTGGCGGGTGGATCAGGCTAATGCGGCTCTCCAACAAGTCAGAGTTCGCCTGGGATTGCGTGGAGAAGTCTCCCATCCCGACCCGGAGCAAAATCCGGAAGTCCGCCAGGCCAAAGCATCGCTGGACGAAGCCAAGCTACGTTTCGATCGTGCCAAAACTCTCATTAAGAACGGGGATATTGCTCAAGAACTCTACGATGTTGCTGAAATGGGCTACCGGAGCGCGGAGGCCCGCTATCAAGCTTCTTTAGACAATTTTCAAAATCAAGTGTCACTCATCGATCAAAGGATCGCCGAGCTTCAGTTGGCCCGAAAGCAGCTGAGCGATGCCACGATTGTTTCTCCGATGGATGGAATCGTCAGCCAGCGTCACGTCACGCGAGGTGAATATATTAAGGCTGAAACCCGGATTGTGACGATCGTCAAATCCAATCCACTGCGACTTCAGGCTGTGTTTCCTGAGGTCGCCGTGCCCTCGATCGAATTCGGTATGCCCGTGACATTGAAGGTTGATGCTTATCCCGGCCGTTCCTTCAAGGGACTCATCAGCCGGATCAGCCCGGCGCTGGATGAAAAAGCGCGGACCCTGACGGTCGAAGCCACTGTCGATAACTCCTCCGGTGAGCTGAAGCCCGGTCTATTCGCCAAAGTCCGTTTGCTGGTAAGCAAACAGTCTCCCGCGATCATGGTCCCCGCAAATTCACTCATCACATTTGCGGGCCTTACCAAGCTTTTCGTGATTCAGGATGGTCGAGCTGTCGAACGGATCGTAAAGACCGGAGTTCAAGACGGAGACTATATCGAGATTCTCGAAGGCGCCAAAGTGGGCGAGCGGATCGCTATTGACGTAGTCAGCCGGCTCTCCAATGGAGTCGCTGTCAAGGGGAAGGAGTCTTAAGTGCAAAAACTTGCTGAAATCTGCATTCGGAGACCTGTTTTCGCTACCATGTTGATCATGGCGCTGGTCGTGATTGGATTTGCCAGTTACGCAAAATTGGGGGTGGACTTATTCCCGAAGGTTGATTTTCCAGTCGTCGCCGTGACTACCGTTCTGCCCGGATCCTCGCCAGAGGAAATTGAAACTGAAATCACCAAGAAGGTCGAAGAGGCTTGTAACACCGCTAGCGGAATCGATGAGATGCGCTCGGTTTCACTCGAGGGAGTTTCTCAAGTTTTTGTGACATTTGTCCTGGAACGGGACCCGGCCGAAGCTGCCCAGGATATTCGCGATCGGGTTGGTCGAATCGTTGGAACCCTACCTCGCGATATTGATCCCCCCGTGATCGAAAAAATGGATCCGGATGCATTTCCCGTGGTCTCGATAGCAATTTCAGCCTCACGAGCCACGCGGGAAATCACGGAAATCGTGGACAAACAGGTCAAGCAGTCGCTGGAATCCCTCACGGGCGTGGGCCAGGTCCGTTTTGTGGGCGACCGTAAAAGGGAGATTCATATCTGGTTGAACCCGGACAAACTCCTCTCCTACAACCTGTCGATTGATGAAGTCCGGCGGGCACTCGCGTCACAAAATGTGGAAGTCCCGGGAGGCTGGGTGGATCAGGGTATCCGGGAACTGACCTTGCGCACGCTGGGCCGAGTCACTAAAGTGGAGGAATTTAACCAAATAGTCCTGAAGACGGTGAATGGTTCTCCGGTGCGAGTCTCCGACGTAGCCACGGTCGAAGACGGTGTAGAGGAACCCCGCTCTCTCGCGCGCTTGAATGGGAAAGAGGCTGTTGTCCTTGAAGTTCGAAAACAATCAGGGACCAATACCTTGACCGTGGTTGCAGCCGTGAAGGAACGCCTCGATGAACTCAAGCCTATTTTGCCCCCAGATTTCAAAATCCAGATCGTCCGCGACCAATCCACGTTCATTAAGAACTCATTTGATGCCGTCCAGGAACATCTCATCCTCGGAGGATTCTTTGCGGCTCTGGTATGCCTGCTCTTTATTGCCAACTTACGGGCAACCGTGATTGCCGCCATCGCCATCCCGACGTCCATTATTTCCACTTATACGTTAATGTGGTACATGGGCTTCACCCTGAACAATATGACGATGCTGGCCTTGACGCTGAGTGTCGGAATCGTCATCGATGACGCAGTAGTGGTTCTCGAGAATATCTTCCGATTCATTGAAGAGAAGAAGATGCCTCCGATGCAGGCCGCCCGAGAGGCAACGGCCGATATTGGTTTGGCCGTTATGGCCACGACCATGTCGTTGGTGATCATCTTCTTGCCAGTGGCGTTCATGGGCGGAATCGTTGGACGGTTCATGAGCAGTTTTGGTTTCACTTCTGCTTTTGCAATTATGGTCTCGCTACTGGTCAGCTTCACGCTGACTCCCATGCTGTGCTCTCGTTTCTTGAAGAAAACTCAACAGGCTGTGGAACACCACCAGAAGACAACCAAGGAATCGAAGACTTATTCATGGATCGAGCATGCCTATGTCAGCCAACTGGTCTGGTCTATGAAGCATCGGTTGGTGATATCGCTCATCGCGGTGGGGGTCGTTTTGTCCACGTTCCCGCTATTCATGCTTACGGGGAAAGATTTCATTCCCCAGGATGATCAAAGCCAAATCGAAGTTCTCGCCAAGGGTCCGGATGGGACCTCTTTAAAAGGGAGCGAGGCGCTTGTAGTCCAACTGGAGAAGGATTTAGGCACCTTACCTGGTGTCTCTTCGATTCTCTCGACCGTTGGAGCGGATTCCCAGCGACAAGTCAATTTTGCGACGCTGTCCCTTCAGCTTGTTCCGATCGATCAAAGAAAATATTCCCAGGCCGAGATCATGGAGATGGCCCGGCAAAAAATGAATCGGTATAAAAATGATCTGCGGGTCGCTATTCAATATCCCAATTACTTCTCGGCCGGTGGTTTCACCAATGCTGACTTGTTGTATACGATTCAGGGACCCGACTTGGACAAGCTGGGCGAATATTCCGAGAAGATTCGTCAGATTGTGAAATCAATTCCCGGAGTCGTTGATATCAACACGACCCTCGAATTAGGAAAGCCGGAATTGCGGGCCCAAATCAATCGTGCCAAAGCTGCGGATCTGGGGTTGGATGTTCAGGCCATTGCCGGAAGCTTGCGCACGATGGTAGCCGGTGAGGAAGTGAGTTCATTTCGGGAAGGGGATAATCGTTACGAAGTGCGACTCCAAGTTGCCCGAGAGAACCGGTCAAGTGCGGAACCTTTATCAAGGCTCTACATCCCTTCAGCAACAGTAGGCAACGTTCAGTTAAGCAGCGTGGTTGAGCTCCGTGAAGGGGTCGGTCCCGGACAAATTGACCGCTACAATCGCCAGCGGCAGGTGACGATCAGCGGCAACATCGAGAGAGGGCAGGCTCTCAGTACTGTGTTGGCAAAATTGGAGCCAGCAGTCGCCTCTTTAAATCTTGATCCTACTTACCACACAGGATTGCAGGGGCGAAGCCGTGAGCTTGGGCGAGCAGGGCTGGCTTTCGTCGATTGCCTTTTTCCTTTCCTGCATTTTTATGTACATGGTTTTGGCGGCCCAATTTGAGAGCTTCCTGCATCCCATTACGATTTTGTTAAGCCTGCCAATGGCCATCCCGTTTGCCCTCATCTCGCTCTATGCATTTCATCAGACCATCAATATTTTTTCTTCGCTGGGAATTCTCATGTTGTTTGGTGTAGTCAAAAAGAATTCCATTTTGCAAATTGATCATATGAACAAGCTGCGCGAGCAAGGAATGCCCCGATTTGAGGCCATCATCCAGGGCTGCCAAGATCGGCTGCGGCCCATCTTGATGACGACGTTTGCCCTGGTGGCGGGAATGCTACCGATGGCTTTTGGTGTCGGAGCCGGCTCGGGAATGCGCCGCTCAGTCGCCATCATCGTGATTGGGGGGCAAAGTTTATGCCTGCTTCTGACCCTGCTGGCGATTCCGGTGGCTTATTCTCTGTTTGACGATGTGGCCACCTCCTTGGTCTGGGAGCGGATCGCTCGGTTTGCATCGGGAACCCGGTCTCGCCTTCGTGAACGACTGGCCGCATCTTTCTCGGCTGCTCTGAGTTTGTTTGGGAGGGGCTAGATCCAGGATCCAGGAATTCGCGTTGTAAAAGCCTAATAAAGCTATCAGCCTCAGGCTCCAACCATTCTTTGGAGATATTTTGCTCATGAACGCGCAAGAAAATTTCCTGTATAAATCCATTTTCGTCCTTTTGATACTTAATTGGCTTTGTCTCGCCCATTCCTTCGCACAGGGTCAGGCTAGTCCTAACCAGGGAATCCCTTTCGAGCTGGTAGGTATAGACACCTCAAAGGAAAAACCAATTTCTCTGCAGGAATCCATTGAGCTGGCATTACGCAATAGCCCAGGGGTCAAAGTTGAGCAGGGCAATACCGAGATCACGCGGTTGGCTGTAAAAGCCGCACAGGGCAACTACGACCCGATGTTCGGTTTTGGCCCGCGTTACGAGTCACGAACCATCCCTGTCGGAAGCCTCCTCGGTGGGGGTCTCAATGGGGCCGTGACAACTGATACGAGTTATTGGGACCTCTCCTGGAAACAACAGATTTCTACAGGTGGAAATTTTTCAATCCTCTTTGACAACAACCGGCTCTCAACTAATAACCTATTTACCAATTTAAGCCCTCAATTTAATACTTTTCTGTCCTTTAATTTTACTCAGCCTTTGCTCCGTGACCTGAAGATCGATCCCATCCGGCGTGAAATTCGCATCGCCAAGAATCAAGTGGATCTGAGCGATGTCCAATTCCAGATGAAGATCATCGATACCGTGACTGCGGTCGTTTCAGCCTATTGGGTCCTGCATTACACCTATAGCGACATGGAAGTGAAACGAGAGACGGTTCAATGGGCCAGCGACCAACTAGAGACGAACAAGCGATTGGCTGCTGCGGGGAGTCTGGCTCAAGTTCAAATCGTAGAAGCTCAGGCCGAACTGGAGAGGCGCAAAGGGGATCTGCTTCTCGCCATGGATGAGGTGAATCGGGCTGAAAATGTCTTTAAACAGTTGATTCTTCCCGATCGCTCAGACCCAATGTGGAAAGAAAACCTCAAGCCCTCGGATGCCGCAAAGTTAAGTGTGGTCGAAATGGCTCTCCCAGACGCATTACAACGCGCACTCACATTGAGACCAGAACTCGCACAGCTCAACTTGCAGGCAAAGGCCAATAAGATCGACAACAGCTTTTTCGAATCTCAAGCCAAACCCCAACTCGATTTAGTCGCGAATTACTTGAGCACAGGATTGGCCGGCACGTTCTTTGTCCAGCCTAATTTTTTTAACGAACAGACTGCTGTCATATTTGCACGTCTCAACGAGCTTTCCAGCATTGCAGGATTACCCCCAGTCCTGCCGCCAACAAATACTGTCGGCATCCCAGATAATTTTTTTGGAGGGTATGGAAGCTCTCTGGAGAATATGTTTGCCCAGCGATACCGCAGTTTTCAAGTCGGAGTCCAAGTCAACCTTCCGATCCGCAATCGAACGGCTCTCGCCAATCTAGCCCGCACTCAGGTGGTGGGACGTCAGCTTCAATACCTTCGCCTGCAAACTGAGCAGGCCATCGAAGCAGACGTCCGGAATACTTTGCAGGGTGCCATTTCGGCCCACGAGCGAGTGGGTGTGGCCCGCACAGGCCGAGAAGCCAGCCAAATCCAGTTAGAGAGCGAAGAGCGTCGATTCAAGGTGGGCGCCACAACCAGCTTTTTTGTGCTGACTCGTCAAAATCAGCTCGCCGAAGCCAAAAGTCGCGAGATCCGTACTCTGGCCGAATTTAATGTCGCCTTGGCCCAACTCTACCGCGCTACCGCAGATACTCTGAATGCCTTCAATGTTCAATTAGCCAAGTAAGAAAAGGCCACCCTCATCGAAAAGGGAGATGTGACAAAATTGCCATGGTGGTTGTAGGGAACGCTCGCCGCAGCGTTCCCCGGTAACGAGAAGTTCTGAATTGAATTGGTTTCGCCAATCTAAAAGGAACGGACCAGCGTCCGTTCCCTACAAAGCTCTCAATTTCTTCGCACCGTCAGAGGTGCAGGGGTGGGTTTGTCGTCCCTGTAAGGATCGCATATTTTAACCCAGGGCAATCGAGCATTTCGACCGTCGCCCTGGGTCTGGGTGGCCTTTATTTCGTTTCCCTCGCTCCCGCAACATGACTCGTACGATCCCAATCAGCTCCTATTTCGGCGGCGAGGGATTGGGGGAGTGGGGGAATTTCCAAACCAATTTGGTATCTATACTGCCTTTTGTCTTAGGCCTGGTTATTTCGAAAAATACAACGCCCTGTTCTAAAAATCTCCCCCAGACATTCAAGAAGCGCAGGGTTCTAATTTAGGTTGTATGAATAGGCAGAATTCTGGATATGAGAAGATCTAGAATTAGTTCTGTCGATTATAATGCGCTTACTATAGCGTCATATTTTTTGATATTTTTAAACTTAAGAAAGCGTTTGGCGCCTACTTCAGTACGCCAACAGATAGAACACTCGCAAATATTGCAGAGTGCGATATTCTGCCTAATCATTATTTAGGCATCTTTTACAACCGGAGAATGCGTTGACCGAAAACTGTGGTTCAAACATCGTCTTGGAAAATCGCCATACCGGCGAGCGTTTGGCCCTGAGTCGCGTCAAGCGGGGCGACGAGGTCTGGTTGAAACTGAAGGGATCCCTTCCTCCGCATCGCGAGGGGCCGCCTCTGCACATTCACTTCGCGGAAGACGAGGAGGGACAAGTCATGTCCGGCACTCTTTCCGCTGTGGTCGATGGACGCAAAATCACGGCGGGCCCTGGAGACTCTGCGCCGCTACCTCGCGGTTCAGCTCATCGCTGGTGGAACGAGGGAGACGAGCCGCTCGAGTTCTTGGGCTATGCTCGACCGGTGGTGGATTTAGATCGGTACCTTCAAGCCGTGTTTGAGGTCATAAACGCAGGTCCCGAAGGACGGCCTCCACTTTTCTACCTGGCCCATGTGGCCTTGCGGCACCGTCGCACGCAGGCTGTGCTCATCATGCCACGACCGGTTCAAGCCGTGCTCTTTCGTGTAATCGTCGCGATTGGCACGGTGCTTGGGCGCTACCGCGGCAATGACTGGCCTGGTTGTCCAACTCGCTGTCTCGGCGCACCGAGCGGTGCAGGAGAAGATGTCTAACAAGCGGTTTGATGACTAGATCCTGATCTGAGTGGATCACGAAGAGCAGGCCAAGCTTTAGAGCAAGCACATTCCTAATCAACCAGGAGAAACCATGGAGAGAGTCCTCAAACTGTGACCGTGTTCGCGTCTGCTTGATGGCTCCACGACCGTTTACTTCAGTCCGAAACAGCCGACTGGGGTCAAGCAGGGTAACTGGATCCAGACGATACCGAACAAGGGCTGGTTCACCATCCTGCGCCTCTACAGCCCGCTCGAACCGTTCTTCGACTAAGGTCCTGGCGGCCGAGCGAGATCGAGTTGGTCCGATGAAGCCAGCTAACAAGCGATTATGAACACCCTTGGAGTCATTGCCCCCTACAAGTTTGAAGGCATGTGGGTTTTTGACGATTCCACAGTCGGACTCGTCCGTGAGCCCTTCGTTTCAGGCATCGATACGATGATCGACAGATTGGTCGTTTCAATTCCTAATGCCCAGACGGGCTTCCGATTGATTTTTTCAGCGACACCATTTCCAGGCCACACAGTCAAGCTGGAGTGGCGGCGCGAGGAGTATGGCGGGAATTGGTATTACTCGCCAGAGTTCGATATCGAGGGCTGGTTGTGTCCCGCGCTCTTCAGATATTTTGAAAAGGCTCCGAATGAGTTGTATGCTCGCGCGGAACCAAAGATAGGATAGAGCACCTAGTCGCCCGACCTTGCACTGAAGCGAACCCGTCCGTCGTGCTGCGGTAGCAAGCGCGGCTCCACTGCGCTGCGGATTTTAGCCGGGTGCAAGGGAGTTCTGCGACGATCGCTCTGGGTCTGGGTTGCCGACGCTCTCAAACTTCCGATTAGCTCGCTCGTCGTTCGGCGCTTAAGTGTGGGGTATTTGTGGAATTGAAGAAGATCACTGGCTTACTTCTGCCTTTCGTACTTTCCTGCAGCGGTTGCCAACTTTCCGATACAGGGTACCGGTTCCATGCAATATATCAGGCGAAAAAAACCGGTTGTCGCATCCAATTGCTCTCGCAAGGTTATGTGAAATCAGGACACGATCTAGCGGATTCGGCGCTTTCACTCGTTCAGTTTTGTCCTTTGCCTGGATCTCCTGGAAAGCCTTTCCGGGTTGCAATGTTAGAGGTACCTACTCCTTATGAATGGATCAAGGTAGAATGCACGGATCTCGCCATGCCTTTAACAGAATGGAAAAATCCACCAGAGTTACTTTTAGGGTTACTTTCAAAGGCTGGATATGAAGGGATCGTTCCTGAAGAAGTGAAAGGGTTAGCTCGAGTTATGACGAACTCTTTAGCGGGTTCAAAAGGGGTAGTGCTTGAAGGTCAAATTGATTCCATCGACGTTCTTCAGACTAAGATTGAATATGCTTACGAAGGACATAGAAATAAACCCCAGAGAGAATGGATCGATGATTCAGAGTTATCTCGGTGTGAAAGATGAAATGATTGCGCCTGACTAATTACTGCATGCGACGGGCCCCCG
>CAWEPG010000011.1:0-452958 GCA_963810905.1 uncultured Acidimicrobiia bacterium
GGTCCTTACTACCGTCCACACGAGGACGTCGGGGGCTGCCTTGGCGGCGCCAATGGGTTTTGGATGATAGAGGGCGTCGCGTTTTGCGGCAGATTTGGATTTGTAATTAAGCCGCGCCTTCGTCGCGGTCAAGGAACTTGGTCTCGACGGGTGCGTTTCCATAGAACTAATTGAAGCGCGTATGGCCGGTGAGAAGCGTTGTCAGCGTCCTTCAATCGCGTGGAAATTTCTCATGGTCAACCCTCGTTCCCCACCAATAGCTCCTGACCGTCCGCGCATCCTCGTCATCGAAGACGACTTTCTAATCGCGCAGATGATCGAGGAGATGGTACGCGAGGCTGATTACCGGGTTTCCGGCGTCGCGCACACCATGGCTATGGCGCGACAGGAATTTGCCAAGCGCAACTTCGATGCTGTGCTTTTCGACCTCGAAATCGGTAGACGATCCCACCCGGAAATTGCGGACTTTCTGTTGGATATAGGCGTGCCATTCGCATTCGTAACGGGCTATGACTACCTCGTTGAACCCCGCCACCAGACAGTACCTGTTTTAGAGAAGCCATTTACGCCTGTGCAGCTTCATGCACTCTTGGAAAAGCTAGTCGGGTCTGGATCACCGACCGACGAAATCGCTGGGACCGCATAAGCACGTCGATGCGGGTCCCCTATTTCGTTTCAGAGGTCTAGAAAACACCCACTTCCCCTGTTTCAAAAACGGGGACTAAAGCCCCGCAGCGGCTGCTTGAGCCGACGAGTAGTCAGCGCCCGTGCTAGGCCCCCGAGGTATTCCCTCTGCGACCGGCGATCCTCGCTTGCTGCCATGCCGGTTCGCATAGATTTTCGTGAACTCAGGGTCAAAAGCGGACATTGATTAGCGCGCCGCTGATGCGATGGAACTTATGTCGTGGCCCACTGTTCCTCCTCATTAGAATCAAGGAGCAAGAAATGAGCCGCGGATTTCCATCCATGACTGCCCTTCTAGGGCTGCTCGCAATCGCGGGCTACCAGAACAGGGACAAGATCGCCGAAATGCTCGGCGGAGCTGGGCAGCGCACGCCCGGAGCTGCCGGGCAAAGCGGCATCGGTGGCTTGCTCGGCCAGCTGAGCAGCAGTCTCGGTGGTGCCAGTGCCGGCGGGATCCTTAGTGGTGGGCTCGGGGAACTCGTCGACCGCTTCAAGCAGAGCGGCCAGAGCGAAACCGCGGAGTCCTGGGTCAAACCGGGCCCCAACAAACAGTGCACGCCGGCCCAGCTCGAGCAGGCGATTGGCCCGGAGGTACTGGACAGCCTGTCGAAACAAACCGGCTTGGCGCGAGAAGAGCTGCTCTCGAGGCTCTGCCGCGAACTCCCTGATGCAGTCGATAAGTACACGCCGCAAGGGCGGCTCCCGACGGAAGCGGAACTTTCGCGTTCGTGAGACGTCCAACGGAGCGACATTAGCCGAGATTTCAGTGGCCCGTAGTGGAACTGCTTCCACTAGAGTAGGAGAGCACCGTGGGCATAATTTGGACCATCATCATCGGGTTCGTCGCGGGCGTGATCGCGAAGCTGGTTACGCCAGGCAGCAACGAACCCTCTGGATTCATCCTGACAACCGTCCTTGGAATTGTGGGTGCGTTCGTTGCTTCTTGGTTGGGTCAAGCCTTGGGATGGTATGGCCCCGGCGAAGGCGCCGGTCTAATCGGCGCGGTCGTCGGAGCAATAATCGTCCTGCTGATTTGGGGTGCTGTTATGCGGCAGCGGACGCCAGACCGAATCTGATAGCAATCGATCCGGGGCCCCACGCAGAATGCAATTGGAAAAGCAGGGCGAGCCGGAGCAAGGCGACAGTTAGGCGAGTGCTGTCCCGTAACAATCAGATGTTAGCCCGTTAAGAGACGTAAGTGGGTTCAGCGTCGTCGGCCCCGCGCGGAAAAACGACCCTTCGTCACAGATTGAATGTCATCAGGCAGAACAAGCCGGTCAGCAAGGTGGCCAGCAGTTGGGTGGGCAAAACAAAGCAAACTGGTCAACGCTGGTTCTCAATCCTAAAAGCCAGGCTTTTCCTGTTTCTGAACTTCACTTCAGCTGTTTAGGCGGCCTCCGCTGCCCGATTGACGGCCCTTTCGGCAATCTCAGTCAGAGTGGCATCGGTCTTCTTTTCTTCAGCGAGGGTCTGCTCCAGGAGCCCGGCCGCATCGCTTAATCCCAGCTCATTGGCCCAGGTCTTGAGGGTGCCGTAGCGGGAGATTTCATAATGCTCGACCGCCTGCGCCGCTGCGAGTAGACCGGCGTCGAGGGCAGGCGAACCTTTGTATTCTTTCATGATTTCAGCGCTTTCGTCCGTGATGCCGACTATGGCATCGCACGTTTTGGCTTGCGGCTTCTTGTCGATGGCGGCGAAGACTTTTTCGAGGCGAGCCACGTGCCCCTCGGTCTCTGTCTTGTGCTTGGCGAAAGCCCTTTGAAGGGACGGGTCCTGCGCCGCCTTTTCCATCTTGGGAAGCGTGCTGAGGATCTTCTTTTCCGCGAAGTAAATGTCCCTTAGCGTGTCGTGGAACAGCTCATCGAGTTTTTTGGCTTCGAGTTTTTTGGCTTCTTTCTTTGCCATAGCAACATTCTCCTCTGTGCTGAGTCGAGAACGCCTAGCGAGCCGAATGTTTCCAGAGCGGAACGAAAGCACTCATTGCGGCATTAAGCGCGCACCAACGCCGGGAACCTCATGCTTCTCGGAGCCGCGTGATCGACCGCGCAGCACTTGCGTCCTTTCCTCGGAGAACACCTATGGCTAAGAAAAGCTTTGTCAGAAAAACTCAAAGAACGATTGTCGGGGCGGCCAAATCGAGCGCCGCTCGCATACAAAAAGTCGCGGTCAGGGCCGCAACGGCCGCTGCGACCGCTGCCGCCGAAGCCGCCGTCGAAGCAGTCATGAAGTCGATGAGGAGCCGCGAAAGCAAGGCACGCGGCCCAAAGACGGCGGCGAAAAAGCTGGGGCGCAGGACAAAGCGAAAACCAGCGCGCCAGACGTCGCGAAAGAGAAGACTTTAGGGCTGTCGGGGTGATACCGACGTCAGCTTTTGACCCAAAGTGGACATTCCAATCACGCTCCGCGCAAGATCAGCTTCCCTACGTTCGTCGACATCGGTGAGCGTCGCGGCAGCGGCCTGGCCTTTTGCAGGCATGTCCGCAATCGCACGCTGCAGCTGTCTGCGTTCGGCTTGAGTACGCTGGCGGATAAGTTTGTCGTTTGGCCAAAAAACCGATGAACGCTTCACTCTAACGCGTACGGCGGATGTCTCTCGGCCGGTCTGTAAAAGCGGCCTTACTCTCGCTGAACCCGAAGAGCTCTTCTCGAAACTTGGAAATTGCGCGGCCCTCACGGTGGTTGAACGCTACCCATCGTTATCCATTCGCCGCAGAATCACGGCTAACTCCTCGGGGATCGGCTCAAAGACTGTGTCCGCGAACCATGACTGCACTTCTGGCGCGAGGCCGTCGATGATGTCTGATACTACATCCGGGTCGAAATGCGCTAGTTTGTCATCTTTGCGCGACATGGCACTCTCTCTTAGGCTTAACGCACCACTCCACAGCACCGTTCCTGTCAATGGGCTATCGAAAGGACCAGCATGGCTATCTACCGATTGATTGCTAACGGTTCCCGCGCTCGCGCTCTCACCTAGGCCAAGACACCATGTTATTGCATCCAAGTCGAGGATTGGCCGCATTCGTCGTGCGGCGAAGCGCGGGTTCATTCTCAGCGACGGGCACCCGATAACCATCCGCCAAGTCTTGGAACGAGCATATCCCAGGCTAAGGCGCTTTGTGTCGTGGCATTACCTGGCTGCGCGTCGAGCCCTACGCAAAGAAGCAATCGTGATTGCCCGCAACCGGTTTGGTCGCGGTCGTCCCAATCTGTGGTTACCGAAGTACGACATCGGCACCAAACGGGAGGAAACCTGAGTCAAATCAATGGCTGAGTATCATTGATGAACGGATTGGACCCAATCTTGGACCCAATATCACGGCGGGCTGGCCCGTTATGACCTTAGCATCCCTGAACCTGTACCCCCGTCCCCCTGGGCTTTCAGTGGATGCAATTTAGTGAGGAGTGAAGGCCGCCTCGGTTTCCGCCGGCGCGACCTCATCAGTAGGAGGTGGCGCGAGCGGCACTGGTAATGATTGCGTTGCCAATGACTGCGCAGCGGGTTGCGGAGGTTTGCGCGGGGCAACTGCCCGGGATGACAACAGTCGGTCGAACAGGAAATTAGCACGCAATGTCGCAATGTTCTGGGCCATCTGTTCTTGCTTAATACCGAGCTGCTCTATCTTGGTAGCGAGCTGCTCTAGGCTGTGCCGCACGATGGCGAGATCGAGCGCCACGGGCTTAAACTGTTGCACCAACTCAGCAGACGTTGCGGCGGTGGACTCCTGACCTTCAGTGGACGTCGAGGTGGGCAACAACCAAGCCAGCGATGGAGCCCAAGTCCTGACCATCTCCTTCGCTTCATCGCCATGGTATTGCCAGGCCCACGTAGCACCCACGCCGATCAGAACTGCAATAGTTAAGCGGGTAAGGGTACCGAATATTCGCCTGCCAATCGATCGCTTTTTGCCGGTGAACTGATCGTTCTTCACGCCGAGGGGGTGAGGCCCGTGAGACCGCTCCGTCACTACATCGCGTTCAAAATATTGAGGTGAGCTTTGCGAGGAATACGATGTTGGCATCTTTACCCCCCTCAATCTTCAATGGCAGGGGGTAGCCCGCCATCACCGTGTGACAAAAGCAAGGCGGGAGGACAGTAATGCTTGGGCGATGTCTGCTTTACCCCCGAAAGCAGACATGTGCAGTGCAACTAGGGATGTCCGCTTTGTGCCAGAAGCGGACTCGTGCAGTGCAGCGAAAAAATCGCTATTCGATCACCTAGTCTAGTCGGCCCGCCCGATGAGTGTGTTGGGGACGAGTGCCCTATAGCGAGCAATTGCAGCGCGACTACTTCAAGCCGCGGCAAACGGAAACCGGCGCGACCCGCACCGAAACCGCTGCGCCGGTTATCAAAGCGCGAGCCCCTCGGCTCCGTCATGACAACTCGGCGGCGAACGAACGCCGCATCTGATATTCGCGCCAGAAGGCGACGAAGGCGGCCACGGTCCACATCGAGCTGACATGAAGGTAATTGAGCCAGCTCGTCTCCAACGGGATGTGCATCATGATCAGCGCATGCAGCGCGCTTATGGCCGCGCCGATCAGGACTGTCAGGACGAAACCGAGCGGCATAGCGCCGAGAGCGCCCAATGTCAGCATGAAGTTCATCGTGCCGTTGCCGCTCGCGATGGAAAACGGCGTCTCGATGCTCAGCAGCACCACGCTGATGTAGACGCAAATGGACAGCGTGACCGCAAACGCGGCAATAAACAGCTGTGAATGCTGCCTGGCGAATTTCTTGTAGCTCAGAAAGTAGAAGGCCAGCAGCAGCGGACAAGCGACCATGTAGCGAAAGCGGGTGGAGTTTATGGCCGCCTCGCTTGCCAGATCCGAAACGCCGTAAATGATGTAGGTGATAAAGACCAGCAAAAATGCGATTTGCGCGATCATATACGTTCGATCCCTGAAGTAATCGCGAAACTCTCGTTCGATCACCTTCTCGGGAAAGCGCAGACCCGCCGCCACCAAGCCGGTGGCGAACATTCTCACGAACCGGTTTTGCTTGGCATTGGCCTGCGGCGGCGCAACGGGTTCCTTCGACCGTTCACGGATGGCGGTTGCGCCGAGCGCGGGTTCGCCCAAAGTACCGGCACGGTCAAGCCGTTTGGCAAGTACCGTTAGCAGCCGCGTGAAGGCTTCGTCATGGCCGGCGCCGTTCCAACCTTCGAAACCGATCGTCTGGATGTGATGGAATTGCAGCGGCGGCTCGCTCTTGTCGATCGCGATGGGCACGAGCTTGCGCTTGTTGAGCGCATAGGCTGCTTCGGCCCGCACCCAATGCGATCTGACCGAATGCTGCGACCACACCACGATGACAACACGGGTTTGCGCAATCGCTTCCTCGATTTGCGTGTCGTACGCGTCGCCCTCCTCGACGCCGCTGCGGTCGATCCAGACCGACACGCCTTTCTCCTCCAGTGCCGCCGCAAGGGCCTGCACCGTCGATGAATCGAGGCGGGAGTAGCTGAGGAATATCTCCTTCATCGCAGTGACACCGAACGGTGAACCCACACCGACGGCCTTCGCTAACACAGAAGCCCGCTGGTGCGTTTCTTTTGCAGGCCGCTCCCAGTTATCTCATTATGCCGCGGAAATAAATTCTTTCGAGCAGGGCACCCCGCTGATCATTCCGAGGACTATTGCGCTCCCCATCCGGATACCGCAGATCGGCCTCCCCGATTTGTTGTAGATCGGCGCCGATATAAGTAAGTGCGACAAATGGGGAAACTCCTCAAAAAAGTCGCCCTTCCGGCCGAGCGACTTGTTGCTTAGAGCCGCCCAAATGTCCGCTTTGGGTCATAAGCGGACATTTGCAGTGCAAAAAGGCATGTCCGCTTTACCCCAATAGCGGACATTCCGGGCGGCAATCAGCATGTCCGCTTTGTGCCAAAAGCAGACTTTAGCAGCAGTAACTGGACTTTTGATCGCGGTGCGGTGTTAGAGTCCTCGCCCTGAACCAGCCGGAGCCAACCCATGACGTACATCAACACAAAGGCCGTGACACTCGCCCTGCTCGCCGCTTCCTCGGCCGCACTATTGTGCCCTGCCTCCGCCGAGCTAATCCAGCGCAAGGACTTGAGTTACGCCACTGCATTGGCAATAGCCACCGGCGCGCTTGATGCTTGCAAGGCGCGTGGATATGCCACCGGTGTGGTTGTGCTTGATCGAGGTGGCAACGTGATGATCTCGCTGCGCGCCGACAATGCGGGCCTACACACCGTCGAAAACGCGCGGCGCAAAGCTTATACTTCGCTTACGTTCAAGATCACCACGTCAACTTTTATAGAAGAGATGAAGACGAAGCCTTTTCGGCGAGAGCAGACCAATCTGCCTAGCGTCATTGCCATCGACGGCGGCGTGCCGATCAAAGTGGGCAACGACGTTATCGCTGGCGTAGGCCTGTCTGGCTCGCCCGGGGTAGACGAGGAATGCATCAATGCGGGATTGGAGAAGGTGAAGCAGGACTTGCAGTGATGCCCGTTCGATTTCGGATAATCTAATCAACGTCTGCTGAATATCCGCTTCGGGTCAAAAGCAGACATTTGCAGCGCAAAACGGCATGTCCGCTTTACCCCCAATAGCGGACATTCAGTTCGCCGTATCGGTGAGGTCAATGCGGCGGCCCGTCAAATTTTGGGATCGAAAAGAGGTCGTTGACCCAAGGCTGTTGCGAACGAACAAATACTTGCCGACGCGGCACCAATTCATTGCATTGGCGCAGCGCACCCAGCCGGATGTTGTAAGCCTTCGGTTCATCGCCAATCGATGTTGCATAAATCGCGGTCCCACAACGAGGACAAAATGCTTGTATACGGACCCTCCCGCTATCGGCGGTCTTTTGATATTCCGTCGGTTTGCCTGACAGCAGCACGAAAGTGCCGGGCCGAGTGATAATGATCGCTCTCAGTGGCGCACCGCTCATTGTTTGGCAATCTGTACAATTACAAATGGTCGTCGTTTCGGGATCAGCTTCCGCCTCGAACGCTACGTAACCGCAATGACAGCGTCCATCGATTTTCATGACACTCGGTCCCTTAGCATTGCTGTGGGTTGATAATTCAGAAAAACATCAGCCGCGTCAATTTTGCGATGTCCGCTTTGGGTCATAAGGGGAAATTTTGCGATGCGGGAGCAATGTCCGCTTTACCCCCAAAAGCGGACATGTGCAGTGCACTAGCTGATGTCCGCTTTGTGCCAATAACGGACATCCTACTTAGCGGCTTTGGTTACTCAATCACCTGGTCAGCAAGGGAAAGGAAATTGGCTGTGACCTTTATGCCAAGGCTTTTTGCCGTCTTGAGGTTGATTACAAACTCGAATTTCGTTGCCTGAATTATCGGAAGATCCGTGGGTTTGGCACCTTTAAGAACTTGGCCGGTGTATTCGCCTACCGTGCGATACACTTCTGAGAAATCTAATCCGTAGCTCATTAGGCCGCCGGCCTCAGCAAACTCACGGAATTGATACATGCAGGGCACCGCATAGCGTTCCGCGAGCCCAACGAGTTTATCGCGGCGCGTGTCAAAAAATGGATTTGCGGCTATCGAAAGAGCACGAATGCGTTCTTGAACGATGGCAGCAAATGCTGCATCGATCTCTTGATCAGTGTTGGCCCGCAGAACAGCAATCTGTACATTGAGGGCGCGTGCTGCTTCTTGCACGTCAGAAAGCTGGTTCATAGCTTGGGGGAAATTCGGGTTTAGTAGAAAACCGACCTTATCGACGTCGGGCAGGAGTTCGCGCAACAAGCCGAGACGTTTTGCCTCCAACTGATTGGTTGACGTTGTGATACCAGTTGTATTGCCTCCTGGGTTGCTAAAGCTTGCAGCGAGACCCAGGTTGACCGGATCGCTACCTACAGCGAAGACGATTGGGATCGTTGACGTTGCCGCCTTCGCGGCAAGGGCTGCCGGTTCACCGCCGGTCGTTGCGATTACGGCAACCTGCCGATCGACCAATTCTTTCGCCATTGCAGGCAACGTGTCGTACTGACCATTTGCGAAACGATATTCGATAGTCACATTCTGAACTTCGGGGAATCCGTTTTCTGCAAGGCCGCGTTTGAACGCCGTGATTAGATGTGCCGTGTCATCTCGCGACCGCGCACTGAGATAACCAATTACCGCCTTTGTCGATGGTTGTGCCCAAACGACATGTGGCGAAGATATAACTGCACCGCCGACAAGAGAGATGAAGTCGCGCCGTCTCATCGCCTCCCCCGACGCTCACAAGGCATCGCACTGGCTCAAACTAGCACACCGGAGGGGTTAGGTGTGAGCGAACAGCTGATGTCCGCTTTGGGTCAAAAGCAGACATGTGCAGTGCAAAACGGCATGTCCGCTTTACCCCCAAAAGCGGACATTCGCAGTGCACCAGCTCATGTCTGCTTTGGGCCAGAAGCGGACATTGCGTCACTTATCGATGACCTCGTCGGCGCGGGCGAACAGCGACGCTGGGAGGGTAAGTCCGAGCGCTTTTGCGGTCTTGAGGTTGATCGCCAGCGAGCACACGCCATTTTCGCGCATGTTGCCCAGGGTCATCATCGCGCCCTGCGTCCATTGCTTTGTTAGACGAAACCGCACTTCACCTAATCAAAATACAGTTGCTATTGGTGTAATATGACCGCGCCTCTTGTTTTTCGGTGGGTCCCCATATGCCCGTCTTCCTCTTTACGATGTAATCACGAGCGTAGCCTGTGGCCGCCGCGTAAATGTTGCCGATGATGACCTCGTTACTCGGACCTTCAAGACGCTGCAGCACATTAATGGGCACTGCTTCCCGGATAGCTTGTTCCGATATCTGTCCAGCTTTCATCGCTTCTAGGAAGGTGCGGCCCGCATTTAGGCCGACAAGATGCAATCGTTCCTGCTCGCTTTTGTAGTCCGATAGTTCTGCATAAGTTGAACACTGAAACGCGGACCACATGATGTGCCCCAACAGCGCCTTTTCGAGCGTCCTTTCGTCCGCAGCATTCAATACGGTGGTGCCTGCGGCCAGTGTAGCCGACGCAAGCAGCAGCTTAAGTTTCATGGCAATCCCCAATGACCACGCGCGTTCAATGCGGCCAACGTTCTACTCCATGTGGCTAGAGGATAGCGCACGGAAAGCCCCTGCGCAGCGGGCACCTTTTGCAGAAACGCCCGTTTGTTTACCCAATTGTTTACCCCAGCGCGATTTTCTAGCTTCGTTCTGCAGTCCAAAAATTCAAAAAGTCATTGCGCCATCGGCGCAAACTGAAATTTCTGCGCGTCAGGTGTCTGCTAAACCCCCAATAGCGGACATGTGCAGTGCAACTCGGCATGTCCGCTTTGTGCCAATAGCGGACATTTTGTGACCGCCTTTGAAAACATGATGTTCCTAGAGGACAATAACCCCTCGGTGTCTTGCCTCGCCCTCAGGTTCCACGTGAATAGTGACGCGGCATTCCCGGATGCTTCCCTGTAGCTTCGCCTCGAGGCGGTCGCAGATAATGTGTGCGTCCGCGACGGTCATCGCAGCGGGAACAACAAGATGAAATTCGATAAATATTATGCGGCCGGCTCCACGAGTTCGCAAATCATGAACTTCCAATGCGCCAATCGCACCGTTGGATATGATTTTTCGGATCGTCTCCTCCATCTGGGTATCGACTGCTCGGTCCATGAGACTGTCGATACTGTCTCGAACCACTTTCGACCCGGACCACAAGATGTGAAGAGCAACTGCGGCAGCCATCAATGGATCAAGAACGAGAAATCCAGTGACCTGAACCAGAGCGAGACCGATTAACACACCAACCGATGTGGCCACGTCGCTGAAGAGATGCCACCCGTCAGCGACCAAAGCGGGCGACCGCCACCGTCGGCCCATTGTGATGAGAAACGCCGACCATGCCGCGTTGAGCGCCGTCGCAATCCCGTTCACCATCATACCGGCGATCGGGGCTTCCAGCCGTCGCGGATTGAAGTACGCTCCATAAGCTTCGTGCAATATAACTAAAGCGGCGACAACAATCAGAACACCCTCGAGAACAGCAGAAAAATACTCAGCTTTCGAGTGGCCAAACGGATGTCGTGCATCAGCAGGCTTGCCGCCCAACCAAACAGCCCACAGGGCGACTGCGGCAGTAATTAAATTGACGATACTTTCAAGCGCATCAGAATAAAGGGCGACACTGCCCGTGAGTTGATATGCAAAATACTTGAGCGCCATCACCGTCAAAGCAACGGCGACGCTAGAACTCGCTGTTATTATAAGGCGATCAAGACGACGGAGCATGAACTGGTGCTGCTGTCGGTGCAATGGCTGCTTGGTAATGGTAAGGCTTGGAAACAACGCTTGCTGCGGCGAGACGGCGATAGAGATCCCGACGACCAGCAAGTGGCCACCAATCGTAGAGAAAGATTTCAAGAGGCCGCCAGTTCGCGACCCACCCGAGAATTAAGAAGCTTTCCTCCACCATGCGCTCATATTGCCTTCCTCCTAAGTAGCCGCTCGTGAGATGCGCCAACAAAAGGCACGCAATCAACACGGGGATGCCGATTGCCAGCGAACGCCTACCGATACGAAATAGCTCATTAAGGTCGCGCTGAAGGATGTCGGCCCGATGGGAAAAATGCCGGGCGAATGCCTCACTAAGTTCCGAAGCATTCTTTGCTTGTGCGTCCGTATTGGGGAAATGAACAACGATCTTGATAGCTTGTTGTGAAGGCAATTCTCGCGCCCAACTCACAATATATTCTTCCGCTACGCTGTCGAGATCGCGTTCGCGGAAGGGAAATGGATCGAGTGTATGGAAAAGTTGCGCGATATCCTCAACGCGCAATTCGATCTCTTGCTCCTTGTTGGCAATTGCCATGGCCCTCAATGCGTCCATTGGGCGCGCCGATAAACGTCAGATTAGCAATAAGAGCCAGTTTTGCGGCAGACGTCTTGATGAAGGTCAATTTTTGGAAAGGCTCCGGCAGAATGAACCGGAAATGTCCTTATTCCAAGCGGGCGGCGGATCACCGCCACGGGTAGCATGTCCGCTTTGGGTCATAAGCGGACATTTTGCGAGCGGAGCGATGTCCGCTTTACCCCCGAAAGCGGACATCCAAACCTCCTTTTGGCAGCTGACCTGTCGATCACCACCGATAATCGCGCTTCTCGGAAGTAACGCCTTGCGCGCGGGTTGGCGTTATTTACGGAGCGGCAGACTTGCGGCGCCGCTCCTCGCATACGGGCAAGACGACGGATCGCGCCCCACTCAATAGGGTCCAGATCTTCCATGACCGGGTCGGCATCTTTGTAGGAGTAACGCAGGCCACTCAGCTCGCGCACGATGAGCTGGCGCTCAGCGCTGCCCTCACGGGCGGCGTACTTGCGCTTGATTAAATCAGCAGTGACCGTTTCAAGATCAGATCGTGGCAGCTTCAACAAGCGGCGCGACCGTCGGTTGAATTAAACCCGGACTATTGAAGAGAGATACCTCGGGCATGGCCATCAGAATAAAAATTAAAAAATACCGGGACTCTCTAGCCCAGCCAGAAAATCTAGGAGTGACGATGTCGCCCAAATCACAAAAAGTGCCTACCTATGAAAGAAGGATGTCTGAATGACTAGTTCCCGACGAAAGTCCGTTGCGCGGTTCAATCGGCGTAATCGACTGGTGACCGCCAAGGGCCGCCCGCGACTATTCCTGAATACCCCGCACGGCCAGAAACTGACACGCGAGCTATTTCTGGAGCCGCTCGCTGAATTCCTGGTCGGTAAGCTTCCGGAAAAGTCGCACAAGCCGCCACCGTTCCTGCGCCGGCTAATCCTCCAACTGGATGACTACAGGTTCCTAGCATTGGCGGCGCTATCGCCTCTCCTGGACGCGATTTACCGGGGATGGGACTGCGATGATCCGTCCGTGGAGGCGAAATTCAAGCTTAAGCTCGGCGACGAACTATACGGGCGGCTGTATCTGGAAAAGAAAGTCGCGTACCTGCTCCCATGGAGCGAGAAGCAGCGCCTCCGGGCGGGTGACTGGCTGCTATCGCAGGCCCTCGCCCTCGACTTCTTCGACATCGAGAACGGCTTTCCCGCGATCTCAGCCAAGTGGAAACCCGACGTTGATCGAATGCGCGAGGAAATGATTTGGGCCGATCCGGTTCACATGCCGCACCTCAAGCCGCCTGCGCCATGGACCGGATGGTGGACGAACTACGATGATCGCTTACGCGCAAAATTTGTCAGGGACTGGCGGCCCGAGACGAAGGCAGCCATCACCCAAGCGTTCGGGGACCCCAGTTGGGAACAC
Organism: uncultured Acidimicrobiia bacterium; assembly: GCA_963810905.1. GTDB lineage: Bacteria > Acidobacteriota > Terriglobia > Versatilivoradales > Versatilivoraceae > CAWBAT01. The sequence continues at coordinate 12,950 of CAWEPG010000011.1, forward strand.
GCCAAGGGCATTAACGCGCTCAAAAAGGTGCCACTCAAGATCGACGTCACAATGCTTGCTCTGGTCGAGAGATTTGCCGTCGATGTCATGGGCCGTACCGGCAACCAGCGTAAGGCCGACCAGCTTACAGTCGCCGCCGACATGAGGCACGGGATCATTTGTTTTTTCATTTGGGAAAATAAACTCCCAACTACTTATTTAGTTTGTAAGCAAGCAGGATAGGTGCGTAGAACGCCTATGTCCATATAAAACAGCCGCGGCGGCCGGGGTCAGCGCCCCGGCTACAACAATTACCGCGAATTTGCGCAACTTAGTACTAGGGTGATAAATTTGAGCGAACGCAGGTCCAGCCAGCGCGTGTCCTTGATCCTTAAAGTTCGATGGGAGAGTTTATCAGGTAAACATTGTACGCGTACCACCGACATTAGTCTGGGCGGGTGCTGCATCGAATCGATTGGGCGAGTGGCCGTTGGTGAAAAGTTTCGTTTTGAGATTCAACTGCCATCCGGGAGTTGGATGCCGCTCCAGGGAGAAGTCGTCTGCTTCCGCGACTACTTGGGTTTCGGCCTCCGATTCATTGGCTTGACTGACCAGGAACAACAGATGCTGGCGCTGGTAATAGGAGCAAGCCAAGGATAGCTGAGCCACCAAGGAGCAGTTGATGACCCTGCCTGGTATTGGTGATGCCTATGCGGACAAGATCATTGCCGGTCGGCCCTACAAGATGAAGTCGGATCTGAAGACCAAGAAAATCATTCCAGCAGCCACTTACACTAAGATTTCTGCTCATGTAGTTGCCAAATAAGAACCAAGTAGGTCTGACTTAAACCTGTTGGGGGTGGCGTGAACTCTCTTCCGCCACTCCCACAGCGGCACTGGACGAGGGTCAGCCCACAATCCTCGTCTAGTCGCCCGTGCTTCAGACTCCAGCGATCTCTAGTTCTTTATCCTTTGGCGCATACTTCCTGTACCACCACGCAAAACCAGCCTTCACAATCTCATGATTCAGGTTTCTTCCATCAGGCAGGATCACATCAGCAATCGTCCGCCCGTAACGGTCCTTATCTTTGACTTCGACTTTAACCTCTTTCTCAGATACCAAATAGTCAGATCAGAACCTGGAAAATTGACGCAGCGGCATCGGAACTATATTTCCAGACAGGGAAAAATGAACCAATCCATCTAACTTATTTGCAGATTTGAACAAAATAAGTCCTTTCCTATTAAGTCAGATATGTGTTCAACGATCCCCCAGGGAAGGCTCTCATTTCAACACCGAGTCCTGATTACAGATTCCGTCAATTTTAAACAAGATTGAAACATTGCAAGCGCGGTGAACTGGTAACCATCAACTTCATTTCTCTTGTTAACCTTGGAATCAAGCCGCTGAAATGGAATATATTTACCAACCTTGGCGAATCTCATTCCTTCGGGGGCCGCTATCATCATGGAGTAGAGCTGAGGAAGATAAATAAAGTTGTTCTTGTATATCAACCCATCGGATTGATCTCTTTCGACATCCAAATACTCCTTTGAGCTCGGATCAGTGGAACCGATTTAGGGGGATTCACTGGCTAGAAAATTGCATCGACAAACTCACAATTGCCAGTCCAAAGGATGAATTGGGCGAGGGGTCAACCATGAAACGTTTTCCAGTGTCGATGTTTGGGTGTACCGTCCGCGCAGCGTGTGTCGTCGTGGCTTTGTGCGCTGCGGCGCAGACGGGCTTCGGCCAGAACGGGCAGGGCACAGGTGGCCGGCAGGGTTTGCCGTTTTCCCCAGACTACCCCGTGCAGCTTACGGTGCCTCCGGTGGATGTTTTGCCACCGCAGGCTCATCCAGGGGGACCTCCCGAGAGATTCCGATTCGTCGCCGCCCCGCCCCGCCCTAACGCTGGGAATATTGTCGATCCTGTAGTACAGACTTCGAATCCGACCCCCGCTACAGCGCAGTCTCTCGGACAGTGGGAAGGCTTGGGGGGAGGCTATCCGGGATACGCCGTCACTGCGGTGCCGCCAGACCCCAATATCGCAGTCGGACCCAACCATATCGTCCAGTGGGTCAATAATGCCTTGGTAGTCTTTGACAAGCAGGGGAATCAAGTCCAGGCGCCGGTTGCCGATAGCACCTTCTGGGGTGCTTTTTCGACCTGCTATCAAGGCGGCGGATTCAGCGACCCGATCATCGAGTATGACCGGGCAGCCGACCGCTGGCTAGTGGGCGAGGTGGCGATCCCGTTATTTCCCGGGTTTTTTGGCCAATACGCCCAGTGTTTTGCGGTCTCAAAAACTTCCGACCCAAGTTTCGTCTCAGACGTGAACGGCAACAACACTTCGTACTACATCTGGACCTATGGTTTTGGCACCAATATCAACGACTATGACAAGATCGCCATCTGGGCGGACGGCTATTACGTTACCTGGAATATCTTTCAGAACGGCACCACCTTCATTGGTGCGGAGGCGTGCGCATGGAACCGTAACGACATGCTGAGCGGCGTCCACGCCCCGGCGTTCAAGTGCTATCAGCTCTCCAGTGATTACGCTAGCCTCCTGCCTGCCGACCTCGATGGAGCGACCGCGCCTCCCGCCGGTTCTCCAAACTTCTTCATGGATATAGACCCAAGCTTGGGCACGCTGAACCTCTGGAAATTCCATGCGGACTTTGCGAACCTGAACAATTCGACCTTCACCGGCCCGACGTCCATTGCGGGGGTCGCCCCATTCACGGCGCCCTGTCTCACGACCCAGGACTGCATACCTCAGCCCGCAACCACTCAACTCCTGGATGCCCTCGGCGACCGCCTCATGTACCGCCTGGCCTATCGCAATTTAGGCGACCATGAGTCGCTCGTCGCGAGCCACACTGTTCTCAACACCAACGGCGGAAATACGGGCGTTCGCTGGTACGAGGTGCGAGATCCCAACGGTACACCCGCCATCTATCAGCAAGGGACTTTTGCGCCCGATACCACCGACAACCGCTGGATGCCAAGCATCGCCATGGACAAGGCAGGCAACATCGGCGTGGGCTATAGCGTCTCCAACGGCACAACAACGTATCCTTCCATTCGATACACCGGCTGGGAGGTTGGCGACCCCATCGGAACCTTGCAGGCCGAAACATCCCTCGTGGCGGGCGGCGGATCTCAAACCGGCTACAATCGCTGGGGGGACTACTCCGCGATGAAAATCGACCCGACCGACGACTGCACTCTGTGGTATACGCAGGAATATCAAGCCACCACTCAATCCGCCAACTGGAACACGCGCATCGGCTCGTTCAAGTTCTCTTCCTGCGGCCAGGCACTGGCGGCCACCACCACCACGCTTGGCTCGTCTCCGAATCCTTCCACCTACGGGCAATCGGTTACTTTCACGGCAACTGTGGCGTCCTCGTCGGGCACGCCCGCCGGCAGCGTAACCTTCAAGGACGGCAGCACGACCCTCGGCTCGTCATCACTCAATTCGAGCGGTGTGGCTACCTTCCCTATCTCCAGCCTGGCCGGCGGCGCTCACTCGGTCACCGCGGCCTACAGTGGCAACTCCAGCTACAGCGGCAGCACGTCCTTGCCGCTCGTCCAGACCGTGAACAAGGTGGGTACGACCACAACGCTCACGTCCAGCCCCAACCCGTCAAATAACGGACAGAATGTCACCTTTACCGCCACGGTTTCGCCCTCGACGGCTACAGGCTCGGTGCAGTTCTTTGACGGCGGTACATCGCTGGGGACTCAGACCTTGAGCAGCGGCAAAGCGACGCTTTCGACCTCAACCCTCACAGTCGGCACGCATTCCATAACGGCTACTTACAGCGGCGATAACAACTACTCCGGGAGCAACTCTGGCACCGTGAGCCAGACAGTCAATTCCTCGAGTGCAGACTTCCAAATCTCCGCTCTGCCCTCCAGCCAGACAGTTATTCACGGCGCCAGCACGAGCTACATAGTGACCGTGACGCCATTGAACTCATTTACTGGGACCGTCAATTTCAGCGTGAGTGGGGTACCCAGCCGCTCAAGCGCGAGCTTCAAACCCACGTCGGTCACAACCTCCGGGTCGTCGACCCTCACTGTGCGGACTGGCATCAAAACAACTACAGGGACCTATACCTTGACCATCAAAGGCACCAGCAGTAGCCTAGTACATTCAACCACCGTACAACTGATAGTTCAGTGACCGCGATTTGGTTGTAGAGCAGGTCTTATTCGTCCCGTCATTTCTGCTTGGCAATAATCATCCCAGCAATCTTGTCATACGTAGCATCAGGAATGATCTCCTTAGACTTCAGCTCCGTCTTCATCTTGTAGGGACGCCCCTTGATAATCTTTTCCCATAGGCATCGCCGATTGACTCAAGGAGCCCTCAGAAGTGTTAAGCCGACTTGTGATCGCTTCTCCGCCAGGCATTTTGGTCACTTGTTGGCCGAGCGGTTCTTTGGCGACTTGCTGTTGAGGGTGGATATGAGCACCTGGGCTGCAGCCGGCGCCTTAACTGCTCCTCCGGCTATGATCTGAGAGGCGCTCAGGTCCCTCCCATAGAGATTCTTAATGGCTCCGCCATCTGATCGCAACGTTGAGCCTTCCAGCGATACTCCTGCGAATAGTCCACGTGAGCGAGAGTAGCTCAAGATCTCGGCCTTCATAACCACATCCGTCTCGGCCGATGTTGCTCTTCCTTTGGGACCGGCGGCGGCGGAAGCATCGGCACCCAGCTTTACCTTGCTGCTCAGAACTGATCGTGCCCCTTTGTCATTCATCACCAGCAACACGAAATCAGTTGCCTGCCCACCGATCTGAAATCCGATATTGCCACCCTCCAGAGCATACATGGCTGGAGCTCCCCAAGGTCCGGTATAATTCGCGGCGGAGCGGCACAGCATTGCGCCCCGTCCATAACTGCCACCGATACCAAAGGCGAACTTTATTACAGAGGGAAAGACCACCACGCACTCGGCCTTATCAAGCAAGTCTTGAGGGATGGCATCGGGGACGCCCAAGATTTCTTCCATCACGGTGCCGCATTTCTTAAGTCTCTCTGTCTCTTTCTCTTTTGCCCATGCCGCTCCTGCAGATAAAATGCTTATGGCTACCAAAATCCAAGCTCGTCTCATGGAATCTCCTATGTCCACTTAATTAGAATTTCCTTCTTAGCATCTCTATCGTGAACTCTTCTAAGGGGCTGACTCCTCTGTGGATTCACAGTCAAACTTCCACCGGTTGTACAATGGAATGAAAAATTTGACCTACCGGAAAACCTCGATGACATCCATGATGTTAAACTGGGCATCGACAATGAAGCCCGTCCTTCCACAAAAACACGAGTATAATTGCGCGGCAAGGGGGGGAGACGTCTTTCCAGTTCAACAGGAAATGGCTACATTTCTTTTGCAGTCCGGGGGGTAATTGTCCGTTGCGCCGTAACTGTTTTTCCAGACCTGGAGGAAGGTTTCCCATTACGCTTGGCTAATCCAGGGGGAAGACCGGAATGTGGCTGCGAACAATACTCGCGGATGATCCCACGGTCTCTTTCACCAAACACCACTTGAACTGAGACCTCATCATGGTCATGGTGATTCTTCTTGTCCTTTGGGGCAGCCATGGCGATTGCGGTATTGAAGGTCAAAGACATGCCGAGACTCAAAACAACAAGTAGTGGCATCCAAAACGGCATCCTTGTTAAGGAATTGCATGGACTCATAAACACCTCCAATCGATCTCGTTTTTCATAAAGCCTTCGGACCGGAATGTGCACACTTGTCCCTCTTGCAGGCATGACTATCTTATCGGTCTTTGTGCCAGAAAAATCAGGTTGTTTTGGCGTTTGACCTGCTGAACTGCATCGCTAAAGTTTCGGTACGGGGTCATGACAGTTGGTGCGGCTTATTCCAAAAGCACAGCCAGAGAGTGGCGCAGCGTGAAGCGCTTATTGTCTCTTCAGGATGGGGACGGCCATTATACGCGCATAGGGAGGATCTTCCAGGCGACTTTTTAAGTAACTGAAAAGTGAGGTGGCCTGCCCGTTTGCGGTCCTTCGGTGCCCAGCACTTCAGCCGACCATCGTGTGCTGTAATCCTGTGGGGCTGGCTCAAGCAGAGACTGAAAATCGCCGTTGCCTCGTTCGGTTCGGGAAGCCAACAAATTGGAAAGTTCTTGCCGAGTTTGATCTGGATCTATTCCCAGTACGTTACACCAAAAAGGAAATCCGTCATCGTCTTGAAGCAGCCAAGTTATGGCAGATTTCTGCTTGCTGCCAAATCCACTAGTGGCGTCCTGAACCGCCAGAGAGATTACAGCCGCTGCCAGTCGGCTGAAGGGGTCTGTTCTCCGCTCAATTTGGAGAGAAGGGATTGGTTTCCACCGGAACGGTCATTCGGTTCGACTCCTGTTCATAATCCTCACGACAGCCGTATATTCCTGGCGAGGGAAGAACTTGAGAAACTTGCTCTTGAACTGAATGACTGCTGAAATGTGGCCCATTAATCGAAGCGGGCCCCAACAAGCTGCCTCCCGCGGCATCAGCCTGGACACGGACGACCTTGGCGCTTACGTCGCAGAGACGGCCAAAAAGTTCGCTGGAGGCAATCGTGATAGTGAGATGTGAGTCCACCCAAACGGGCGTCTTGAGGTAGAAGGAGATTCCCGAGTCGCTAAGGTCGTGAGTTTCTGCTCGCTCGGTGAATAACTCCCCATTGGCATCCTGCCATTTGATAAGCAGCTTCGAGTTTTCCTGGATCCTGCCTGTGTTGCCAGAACTGTGTTTAGCCATGCGCGCACCTCCGACACGGATTGGTGCCTATCTCATTTCATCGGCAAAAAAGCCAGGATGTGATCAGTTCCTTCTCAAACAAAGGAGTCAAAGACACCTATCGGGATCTATTATCTGAAACTGACCAGTGCTTGAAAGTAAAGTGTAGGTTGAGGGATTGAGAGGGGAGAGGATATATAAATCAATAGGTTAGGCCACGCAGGGTACAGTTGGCTTTCAAGGTCTGACTTGTATAACTGTGTCAGTTTTAAGTGATCATTCACAGACAGGATCCGGCTGGCAGTGCAGGAAGTTTGCCCCGCGTTACCGAGACTTAGAAAGGCTGAAACATGAAGTCAGAATGACCACGTGAGGGCTTTGGGTTGATCTTAACGCCATGCCCCCTTGGAAATATCGAAAACTTCAAGAGCCATAGCATTGACAACGAGCTTAAAGGACGAAAAGGGAAAAAGGAAAACAGAGAAGATCAAATGAATTGCGCAGCCTCCAGATGCTTTTCGGAGGAAGACATCTCTATCCGAACCACCACGGCAGTGACTTTTCCACGGTAGGCGAAATACCTGCTCTGGCTCAGGTCGATGGAAATGAAGGAACGAGGGCCAATGAAAGTGTTGAGATAGAATAAAATTCCACTGGAACTGATGTTGAGGCTTTCAGTTTGTTCCTCAAAAGCATACCCCTTGAGATCCTCGCCGCTTACAACAATTTTTGCCTTCTCTACTTCTCGGTAGTCACGATGTTTTTTGCCATGCATTAGACCACCTCTGCTTGAAACAGCATAACCTGAAATTGACGATCAAGTTTCACGGCGATCACCCATTTATGATGAGCGAGCCGACTAAGCGTTCGCAGGAGCCAGAGCTTAAATCTTCGAGTGTGTCGTTAAGGAAGGCGAGGTTGGTGAGGCCCCGCCCATTATAGAATGACCTGACGTCAGTTTCTAATTACCCCCAGTAGTACGTACTGCCCCGGTGGCAAGCCAACGGCCGGCAGCGCCCGCTGGAGCTGCAACGCGCACAAGGAAGTTTGGGTTGGGGCATGAAAACGGGATGTTAGCGACATGACCCGCAAATTGGGCGTCACCCTGCCCATCGAGAGTCACGATCGGCGTGTCAAAGGCGGTCTGAGACGCACCGTTGCATACCAGTGTACCAGTCACCGCAGTGACAGGGCCCGGTGTACCACTGAAAATGGTCCCATTGAAGACAAGTCCCTCGACTTCGAAAAAGACATCTTTGGTCGCGAGGTTGACGAGAGCCTGACCGCTTCGCACGGACCAAGCTGCAGTTCCGCTGTGAATATTCCCTACAGGGTTATCAGTATTCGCGGCAGTGATTACCCCCACGATGCTCTTCCAGCGCACAGCCGTATCAAGGTCATCGGCAAACAACGGAGAAACAAACAGCATTAGACATAACATCACATACGCTTTTTTCATTGGAGTCTCATCCTTTGATATATTTGAAATTAAATTCTCACTCTTTTGTGTCCTTCCCGCTTGGCCGGACGGGAGGTACTGCGTTTTGCTGTCCGAGTTTTGAGACAGACCGTTTGGTTAACCAGACTCTTAGATACCAGAGATGGATTGAAAATGGGAACATTGTGCCCGAATAGTCGAAATGAGAAGGTGGAAGGCTTATGTAGTCAGAAGTGTCGGTTACCCCCATAGTCACTTGTGAATGGTTACGCAGTCCGAGTGCTATCAATCGCCGTCGTTTCTGATTTGGGAGCGATTCATTCTAACTTTGTGTGGGAGCCGGAAGGTTCTGCTAGTAGTGAGGGGAGAATCTTATTAAGGGTTAATCCCTCCCAAGAAGCCTCTTTATGTTAGGAAGTGGGTGCGGGACGGGAAAATCACCCAAGAGTGTCGAGAGACTGGGAGGACCTCGTTCACCAGGCGGGGAGGGATAGCCTATTTCTTTTGGGATCGCTTCTTTTGCGACGGAGAAGCCTGCCGGATAGAACAGCGGTTGGACTTACCATTTGTCCAGCGACATGGAGGGATTGTGCCTCCTCAAATCTGCGCTAAGGAGGTAGGAATTCAACGGCCTTAACCGCCACGCGAGGGACCCGTTTTAGCATATACGCCCCCGGGTGCCTCGGAATTCTGGTGGCAGTTCTGATGGCAGTTGGTTTTGTAATTACGGGGCACTTATTGCAACTTAGTGCGAGAGACAAAAGAAAAGGACCCGCTTAAAACCCTTAACTGATGGGCTTCTTGCGAGTCCTTGCAAGATTGTGCAGAATTTGGAAAGACCTAATTTTAAGGATTCGAAGTCCGACGCTCTATCCAACTGAGCTACGGGCGCGTGGGGTGAGATGAAGAAGTTACAGCAGCATGCAAAAAGTAATCACTGGCTACATGTCATTTCATCGCCTTTGTGTAGTCTGTCATTCGTCAAGAGTGCTGTGAATGCATGCAGTAATCAAAGCGGTCAATGAACTTTTCTGGCTCTCAAAACTTACAGATTCCGTACTCGAGATGCTCCCCTAAGTTACCGCGCTTGAAGAACAAAGCGATTATGGACCATCATCAGGAGATTTTTCAAGTTTCGAATCATTGATTCCGGGAAGGCCCTATTTTCGATCAGCGATCCTTTTGCAGCAAACATGCTAATGATACCTTGAACTGTTTTATGCATTCCAAAAGCTTGGCTAAAGTTTGCCGGTTCTTTATGTCCATGCCTTTCAGGCTAGGCAATGAATCTCAATGTTTCCCTTGACAGGTCTCCCCATGCTGCCAATGGTCCATGCACTCACCCCTGAACCACTCCTGCAACTTGATTCAGTTCACACTGGTTCAGGTTTTTTAAAATCATCAATTTCTCTTATGCATGAAATCAAATTTATAAATTTGCTTTTACTTGCCATATTCCCTAAATTCACAACCAGACCGTCGTAAACGAGCACGGTCCATTTAATCAGGTTCGGCTAAGAGTCCCGGCTCTGATCTGTAGTTGAAGGACAAAGGCGTCCTGGAACGGAATGTGGTTCCCCTTTCCAGACGCCTTTTCTTTTTTTTGGCTATTCAATGTCTGTTCAGCTCGCCGCAGATTACGGTGGTTAGGAACAACTAAAAGGATAAGGAATGGGCACTACGGAGGACTCATCTTCCAACGGGAAGAAGCCCTGCAGGAGGGAAAATATATGATCAATGGTAAGAGTATTCGTCGGTCTGAAAGGAGGATCTCAGAAATAACCGGCAAATCGACAAACCCCATGGAACCCAGCCATCATTTCTTCCATTTCGGTAACTATGATCCAACCAATTTCTTTGACGAAATGTTTGCCGCTCCAGGGCAGCCACGCGCTGGTGCCAGAATGCTGGTTCAGATGATTGAATCGCTTTCAAACGGAGAATTACTCCGCTACCAGGATGCCGCCGAGCGAGCCCTTCTGCAAATGGGAATCACCTTTAACGTCTATGGAGGGCGTGAGGGGACTGAAAGGATTTTCCCGTTCGATATTATACCGCGCGTTGTTGAATCTTCGGAGTGGGAGCTCCTCGAGAAAGGCCTCAGACAGCGAGTCTACGGTCTGAATCTTTTCATAGATGATCTTTACCATGATCAGAAGATTCTCAAGGATGGGATCATCCCTCGGGAAATTATCTTTACGGCGAAGGCATTCCGGAGCGCATGTATCGGGTGCGATCCTCCTCAAGGGATCTGGTGTCACATTACCGGAACCGATCTGGTCCGGGATGCAGGAGGCCAATTTTTTGTTCTCGAAGACAATTTGCGCTGTCCCTCGGGGGTCTCTTACGTGCTGGAGAACCGCCAGGTGATGAAGAGGACCTTCCCTCAAATCTTTGAAACATCTTCCCGCGTTCAGCCCGTGGATTATTATCCCAGTCGACTCCTCGATATGCTGCAACATGTGGCGCCGCAAGGCCCTAGCGTCCCTCGCGTTGTGGTCTTAACACCGGGGATCTACAACTCGGCCTATTTTGAACATTCATTCTTGGCCAAACAAATGGGTGTCCAGCTTGTTGAAGGCCGGGATCTTGTCGTCATCGATGGATATGTCCAGATGCGGACGACGACGGGTCTGGAAAGGGTGGATGTCATTTATCGCCGAATTGACGACGATTTCCTGGATCCAAAGGTACTTCGGCCGGACTCTGTTCTGGGGGTTCCGGGTCTGATCGACGTGTATCGCAGTGGGAGAGTCGCTTTGGTAAATGCCCCAGGCACAGGTGTGGCAGACGACAAAGTGGTGTATGCCTATGTCCCCGAAATCATCAAATATTATTTAGGAGAAGATCTTTTGATTCCGAACGTTCCTACCTATGTATGCTGGGAAGAGGATGATTTGAAATATGTCCTGGATCACCTGGATCAGTTGGTTGTCAAAGCCGCCAATGAATCCGGAGGGTACGGAATGTTGGTCGGTCCTCATTCGACCAAGGACGAGCAGGAAAAATTTGCCGACCGTATTCGAGAGAATCCGCGAAATTACATTGCACAACCCACTCTCTCCCTTTCTCGCGTTCCCGTGATTACCGGCGATGCGATTGAAGGACGTCATGTGGACCTACGTCCGTATGTCTTGTATGGGAAAGAGATCTATGTCCTTCCGGGTGGCCTGACCCGAGTTGCTTTGAAAAAAGGCTCGCTAGTGGTCAATTCTTCCCAGGGAGGGGGCAGCAAGGATACCTGGGTCATTTCTACACCCCCTTCGGATAACAACAAGACTCCAACTTTTTCGGAAAATCAAGGGCAACAATAGAGGTGTCAACCCATGCTCAGTCGAGTAGCTGAGTCCATTTACTGGATGAGTCGTTATATCGAGCGTGCGGAAAACGTAGCGCGTGTCATCGATGTGAATTTGAATCTCATGCTCGACCGGCCTCTCGGTTATGAGGATCAATGGGATCCCCTAGTCAATACTACGGGAGACCAGGAACTCTTTTCTAAGAATTATGGAGAAGCAACTCGAGAGAACGTGATCCAATTCCTCACCCTGGACGCCTCGAATCCAAATTCCATTCTTTCCTGTGTTCGATCTGCTCGTGAAAATGCACGCTCCATCCGGGAAGTCATCTCGTCCGAGATGTGGGAGCAAGTAAACCGGTTTTATCTGATGGTCAATGCAGAAGCGGCCGCAGGGTGGAGCATTGAGGAATTGCACGATTTCTTCGGAGAAATCAAACTCGCCAGTCACCTGTTTGCAGGCATCACGGATTCCACACTGTCGCACAACGAGGCTTGGAATTTCTGTTGGCTGGGCCGCATGCTGGAACGAGCGGATAAGACCACTCGCATTCTCGATGTCAAATACTTTATTCTCCTTCCCGAGGTGGTTGAGGTGGGCAGCCCGTATGACGATATCCAATGGACTTCGGTCTTACGATCCGCCAGTGCTCTTGAAATGTACCGCAAATCTTACGGGCGTCTTTTCCCAGGAAGCATTGTCGAATTTCTCCTCCTCGACCCCCAATTCCCGCGTGCCGTCCATTACTGTCTCAATACGGCTGATGAATCTTTGCATGCCATTGCGGGGTCGCCACTCGGATCCTTCAAGAATTTGGCCGAGCAGCGCTTGGGACAGCTCCGTGCAGAATTGGCCTATGCCCAGGTCGGTGAAATTATTCATCAGGGATTGCACGAATTCCTGGACGGATTACAAAACAAGCTTAATTTCGTGGGAGAGGGCATTCATGAGACTTTTTTTGCCGCACGACCCGTTTCCAAATTGGCATTCCAGAAATAAATGTTCCGCTTTGACGAGAATGGAAACCCAACCCGCTGCGAAGTTGCTTAAGGCCTGCGCGTTTTGTAATGGCCGGGCTCATTCTCAGGGCGATTTCGACATGCTTCCCAATTTCATTCAGAATCCATTGAGAGAGAGCGTGCTTGTCTCATGACTGGGAAAAATGTGAATCCAGAGGCCTTGGAGATTCCCGCTCATCAAGGTCTCCTCAAAAAATATCCCCGGCCTTCCGGCGTCTTCGACGAAATGTGTGAGGAGCCAGAGGTCTTGCGTGTTCACTGGGGAAGGGTGATTCGCACACTGGAAGCGCTGGGATTGGAGGAACTGGAACGCCGACAACAGAACGCCAAGAGGTTGATTCGGGAGAATGGTGTCACCTATAACATTTATGGTGATCCTCAAGGGACCGAACGGCCATTGGAGTTGGACATCATTCCCCTTCCTTTGGCTGATACAGAATGGAGAACATTGGAAAAGGGTCTGACCCAACGAGCCTTTCTGTTCAATCTCATCTTAGCGGACCTTTATGGCGAACAAAGAATTCTGAAAAATGGCTTGCTTCCCCCCGAGCTAGTGTTCGGCAATCCCGGATTTTTACGACCCTGCCAAGGTGTTCCGGTTCCTAACAACATTTACCTCCATCTGTATGCAGCGGATCTTGCCCGCGCACCCAATGGCCAATGGTGTGTCCTGGCCGATCGGACCCAAGCCCCTTCCGGAGCGGGTTACGCACTCGAGAATCGAATTGTTCTTTCTCGTGTTTTCCCCGATCTTTTTCGTGATTCACAAGTCCGTAGGCTAGCCACTTTTTTCCGGGCCGAACGGGAAATGTTATGGGGCTTGGCAACTTTGAACAAAGAGAACCCGCGAATTGTTCTCCTCACACCTGGACCTTACAATGAAACTTATTTCGAGCATGTTTATTTGGCACGTTATCTGGGTCTCACGCTCGTTGAGGGCGGAGACCTCATGGTCCGGGACAGACATGTTTATTTGAAGACGCTCGACGGTCTTCAGCCCATCGATGTCATTTTGCGACGCGTGGATGACAATTTTTGTGACCCGCTTGAATTTTTGGGCGAATCATTTCTTGGAGTGGCGGGCCTTCTGGAAGCTGTTCGGGCAGGAACCGTCGCCGTTGCGAATACTTTAGGCAGTGGGGTCATTGAGACTCCGGCCTTGATCCCCTTCTTGCCCAGCCTTTGCCGGTACTTCCTGGATGAGGAACTCAAAATACCATCGATTGCCACGGGGTGGTGTGGCTCTAGCCCTGACTTGAATCGTGTCTTGGATCATTTGGACGAATTTGTGATCAAGCCAGCCAATCCAGGCAATGGGATGGAGCCTATTTTTTGCGCGTCGCTGCCAGGGATGGAGAAATCGCGTTTGATGGCGCGTTTGCGAGCCCGGCCAACCCAATTTGTTTCGCAGGAAAAACTGGCTCTTTCGACAGCACCTGTATGGAGTTCCTCCGGGCTTGAGCCCAGGCCCATGGTGCTCAGGGCAAATTTAACCCGGGCTGGAGACACCTACCAGGTACTCCCGGGCGGTCTAACCAGAATCTCCAGTTCTCCTAGCACTCTGGTTGTTTCGATGCAAAAAGGCGGGGGCAGTAAAGACACCTGGGTTCTCTCAGAAGAACCGGTGGAGCCCTTTAGTCTTCTGAACCTGTCGAATCAGCCTGTCCAACTTAAGCGAAGCACCAGAGACCTCCCCAGCAGGGTAGCAGACAATCTGTTCTGGCTTGGCCGCTATGCGGAACGTTCTGAAGGAGAAGCCCGCCTGTTACGAACCGTTTTGGATCGGCTGATTGAAGAATCTCGTATTCTTACACGAAATCAATTGGATCTCTCATTGAGGATGGTTGCCAGTCTCTGGCCTATCAATTGGGGATTATACTCCCGGCCCGATGCGGATGCGTTAAAGGCTCTTGAGGATGAATTGATTTGTTTCATTTTCGATGAGAAAAAGCCATACAGTCTGCAAGCGACCCTCAATGAACTCCACCGGGTGGCGGGAAGCGTACGCGACCGATTGTCGTTCGATACAGTACGAATCCTCAACCAGCTGGTTTCCCGGCCAAAATCGAGATCCAGTCTTCAAATTACGGAGACCCTGCCAGTTCTCAATCGTTGGATCTACGCTTTGGCAGCGTTTCGCGGGATGGAACGAGAAAATATGACTCGCGGTCAGGGCTGGCATTTTCTTCACATCGGGCGACGTTTGGAGCGAGCGCTTTATTTAATCAGGTTGTTACGGGGTCTGCTCGTCGATCTGGATCCTGATGGAAGACCGATTTTGGAAATGGTTCTCGACGTGGTCGATAGTTCGATGACATATCGGTCCCGCTATTTTGCCACTCTCGAACTTGCGCCCGTGCTCGACCTACTCCTGCTCGATGAGAGTAATCCGCGTTCGCTGGCATATCAGCTTAATTCACTCGCAGAGCATTTTAGACAGTTGCGCGGCGAAAGTTTGTCGGGCGAGGCAGGCCCAGAAGTGAAAATCATCGAAGATGCGCAAGGCCTTCTGCATTCCAACTCCATTGAAGTCCTATCACTCTGTGACGAGGGGAGACGACGAGTACAGCTCGAGAATCTCCTGTTGTCACTCGGGAATAGCCTCTACTCGATTTCAAATCTCATCATTCAACGTTACTTCAGTCACGCGAAAGTTACCCAGCAGATGAGTTCCTTCTCGAAGGGGCACATAACATGACACTCCGCATCAGACACGTAACCCGCTATCTGTATGAGGAACCTGTTTCGATATCTCAGCATCTAGTTCACCTCACTCCTCGATCCATGACCAACCAGGTTTGTCTTCGTCACCATTTAACAACAGACCCGCTCCCGCAGTTTTCAGGAGAACGTCGAGATTATTTCGGGAATACGGCGACCTACTTTTCCATGCAGATGGCACATCAGAGTTTGACGATTGAAGCTCATAGTGACGTTTTGGTTACGCCCCCGGTCGGTTCATTATTTAATCAATCACTGAACTGGGAGAGGACGGCCGAGAGGCTCCAGGAGAGCCTGAGCCAAGAAGACCTGCAGGCCCGCGAGTTCGTCTTCGAATCCCCACAGGTAAAGTGGAATCGGAAAATAGCCTCCTATGCCTTGGCTTCTTTCCCCCCCCGTAGACTCTTGCTCGAAGCGGTGCTTGACCTGACTCAGAGAATTCATCAGGACTTCGCATTTGACCCCAAGGCAACTGAAGTGCGGACACCCGTGTCCGAGGTCTTCGAAATGCGGCGTGGCGTTTGCCAGGATTTTGCTCATCTCCAGATCGCTTGCCTGCGTTCCCTTGGCTTGGCAGCACGCTACGTGAGTGGTTATCTTTATTCCAATTCCCTATCAGAAGACCGTGACCCAACGAGCACCGAAGCTTCCCATGCCTGGGTTTCGGTGTACATCCCTGAACTGGCTGCCTGGGTTGACGTTGACCCTACCAACAATCAAATGGCTTCTGATCTCCATGCAACGCTTGCCTGGGGTCGAGATTACAGCGATGTTAGCCCCATTCGCGGAGTCATTCTAGGTGGCGGAAATCACCATCTGACAGTCACCGTCTCTGTGAGTATCTTTGAAGATTCTTCAGAAACAGATAAAGTCCCTTTCCCTAAGTAGAAGCTTCCTTCCATAAACCCCTTCTAATGAATCCAGCCGCGTTAGGCCCCTTGCTCTCCTCCTGTGCTTTGATTGAGCAGGGATTAGCTATCCAACATTGTTATTGAAACATTGACAAAAGAGAATCGGGTTGGAAAAATAGATTATTCAGCCAGGTTATCGAATTGGGTTCATACAGCCATGTTTATGAAAATGCTATTCATGTTTCTGTATTCTGGGAGGATTTGAAGCGTTGTCCAAGATCACGAAGACTAAATTGCATATCATCTCTTTGACAGCAATTCTTCTCATCGGCCATGGGAGTTTAGCGGTTACAGCGAAATCGGGCGCTCCCAAGCCTGAATCTACGTCCAATACGATAGAGTTTAATCGTGTTATTTTGCCAATTCTTTCGGACAAGTGTTTTGCCTGCCACGGACCTGACAAGAACAGCCGAAAGACGGCTTTACGCTTTGACATTGAAGAAGGCGCCTTCATCAATCTGGGAGACGACAAATTTGCGATTGTTCGCGGTCAGCCCGACAAAAGTGAAATGATTCGCCGGATTAGTTCGGATGATGAGGCGATTCGCATGCCCCCCGCTTATGCAGGCCATGCCAAGCTTTCGGAGCAGGAAATCGCCCTGATTCGACAATGGATCACACAGGGTGCTCCTTGGCAAAAACACTGGGCATTTATTCCACCTCAGCGTCCCCCTTTACCGGTGGTTAAGAATAAGAACTGGACGCGGAATCCGATTGATTATTTTGTTCTTCAAAGACTCGAAAAGGATGGCTTGAATCCCTCTCCAGAAGCGGACCGTGCGACTTTGATCCGGCGCCTTTCCTTAGACATCACTGGCCTCCCTCCGACACTTCAAGAAATTGACACCTACCTCGCTGACAAGTCGCCGAATGCTTACGAAAAGCTGGTGGATCGGCTCCTTCAGTCTCCCCGATACGGTGAACGCATGGCCGTGCGTTGGCTTGATGCGGCGCGTTATGCAGACACCAATGGATACCAGAGCGACGGACCTCGCAGCATGTGGCGTTGGCGGGACTGGGTGATTGACGCATTCAACCAGAATATACCCTTTGATCAATTTACGATCTGGCAGATTGCCGGTGATTTGCTGCCAAATGCCACGCGCGAACAAGTAATTGCCACCGGTTTCAATCGAAATCACCGGACGAGTGCCGAAGGCGGGATTATCCCGGAAGAATTTCGCACCGAGTACGTTGCAGACCGGGTGCAGACCACCTCCACAGTGTGGTTGGGGCTCACCATGGGTTGTACCCGCTGCCATGACCACAAATTTGACCCCCTGAAACAAAAAGAGTTTTACCAGATGTTTGCTTATTTCAATAACGTCCCGGAAAAAGGGTTCGTGTTCAACTTCGGGAATGAGGAACCTTATGTGAAGGCTCCCACGCCTGAAACAAGATGCGAGACTTTCAGACCTCGATCACAGGATTGCTGAAGCTGAAAAAAAGTTTGCCGTTCTGAAACCCGATCTTCAAAAAGCGCAGAACAAGTGGGAAGAATCACTTCGCCAGAATCCGGAGAAGCTCGACTGGTCTAGCAAGGAAGGGCTGATCGTTGACCTCCCCTTCGAAGGGTTTCTGACCAGCGGTTGCTATGAAGGCACTCCTGCAGTTGTGGGAACCCCAGACTGTCAAATGCCCCTTGCCCCGGGGCAGAAAGGGCTGGCCGCAACTTTTGACGGGAAGCGCTTCATTGACGGAGGGGATGTCGCAAAATTTGCGTACGATGATCCGTTCAGTCTCGCAGCTTGGATTTACCCGACCGCACCCACCGGCGCAATTGTCTCTCATATCGAAGATCTCCCCCAGGGCGAAGGCTACGGATTTTATTTGCTGGACGGAAAGCTCCGCTTCCACTTTACCATGCGCTGGACCGATCTCAGCCTGCGCCTGGAAACAACCGAAAAGATTGAACTCAACCGGTGGCAGCATGTGCTGCTGACCTATGATGGCAAGCGGAAGGGTACAGGGGTCAAGATATACGTCAATGGTGTGCCTCAGAAGATCAACATTTTATTCGATGAGATTTGGCCACTCCGTTACCGCGCTCCCTTCCGTGTCGGAGCTGGTGAAGGTCCTGAAAACCGCTTTCATGGAAACATCGATGAGGTAAAGGTGTTCAACCGGGCTCTTTCCCCTGAGGAAGCGGCTTCCCTTCCCGTCTTGCAGAGTGTGAGTGAAATCGCAGCGATTCCCCCGGAACAGCGCACTCCCGTACAGACTTATAAACTGACCACCTGTTTTCTAAATGAATATTCGCCTGATACGATTTGGATGGCGTGGCAAGAGTTGCTGGATCTGAAACGAAAACGAGAACGGCTCTATCAAAGTATCCAGACCGTTATGGTTATGAAGGAGGGGGAAAAACCACGGGATGCGTTCATTCTGAAGCGAGGAGCCTACGACAATCCGGGTGAGAAGGTTTCAGCTGGAGTTCCGGCAATTCTCCCTCCCCTGCATCAAGAATGGGAAAACAATCGATTGGGCTTTGCCCGCTGGCTGGTTGATTCCAGTAATCCGCTCACGGCGCGCGTTACGGTAAACCGCCTCTGGCAGCAGTTGTATGGTATTGGCCTCGTCAAAACCGTTGAGGACTTCGGGACTCAAGGCGAGAGACCCATGAACCAAGAGCTGCTGGACTGGCTTGCCGTCGAATTCATGCAAAAGAATTGGAATCTGAAAGGGATCCTGAAAACCATCGTCATGAGTGCCACCTATCGCCAGTCTTCTATGACAACGCCCTCTCTGGAGGAGAAGGATCCTGATAATCGTTTGCTGGCTCGGGGCCCGCGAGTACGTTTGCCCGCCGAAGTCGTTCGCGATCAAGCGTTATCCATTTCAGGTCTCTTGGTCGAAAAGATCGGGGGGCCTTCTGTTAAGCCTTATCAGCCACCAGGATTGTGGGAAGAGGTTTCATTTGGCGACAGTTACAAGCCAGACACCGGGGATGGTTTGTATCGACGCAGCCTTTACACGTATTGGAAACGGACCATAGCGCCTCCATCAATGACGACTTTCGATGCAACAGACCGGGAAACTTGCACCGTCCGATTGCCTCGAACCAACACCCCTCTGCAAGCTCTCAATCTATTGAATGACGTGACTTACCTGGAAGCTTCAAGAAAGCTGGCGGAGCGCATGTTGAAAAGTGGCGGTCAGACTCCCGAAGAGAAAATTGCATTTGCTTTTCGGTTGGCTACGGCTCGCCTGCCACAACCTCAGGAAGAGAGAGTCTTGCTCGATACGTTCAATCGCTTTTCTGATAAATACCGCAATGACCCCAAGTCTGCCTTGAAGTATTTGAAACAAGGAGAATCGGAGGTCGACGAGAAACTGGATCCGAGAGAACTGGCATCTTATACCACCATTGCCAGTTTAATTCTGAATCTGGACGAAACTATAACAAAAGAGTGAAGGACGATTCCCTGATGGGAAGAAGGCAGGCCATAGGCCCGTACTAGAATAGTAGTCAAAGAGTCGAATGAGGAGCAGCGCATGGATCCATTGCAAGAGACAAGAATGTTAATGACCCGACGCCATTTCTTTGGCCTCAATGCCACGGGAATTGGAACGGCTGCCTTGGCCCAGTTGCTCGGCAAAGATCTCCTGGCTGACAACACAGATAAACCAATGGGGGCTGGACAATCAGGAATGGGGGATTCTCTCGGGCTCCCACACTTTGCACCCAAAGCCAAGCGAGTGATTTGGTTATTCCAATCGGGCGGCCCTTCGCAAATTGAATTGTTTGATTACAAGCCGGCACTGGAGAAAGTTCGTGGAACCGATCTGCCCGAGTCCATCCGCAAAGGACAGCGCCTGACCGGTATGACATCCACCCAAGACCATTTTCCCATGGTTCCTTCAACGTTCAAGTTTGGGCAACATGGAAAGTCCGGTACGTTGATCAGTGAACTGCTGCCTCAGACAGCCAAGATTGTCGATGAAATCTGCATCATTAAGTCCATGCATACCGAAGCCATTAATCATGATCCGGCCATCACCTTTTTTCAGACTGGCGCCCAGATTGCCGGTCGCCCTAGTATGGGGCCTGGCTCTCTTACGGGTTGGGCACAGAGAGCAAAGATCTTCCTGCGTTCGTGGTGATGATCACTCAAGGTGGTGGAGACCAGCCTCTTTATGACCGGCTTTGGGGTAGCGGCTTTCTGCCCACAAAATATCAAGGCGTTAAGTTCCGGTCGGTGGGTGATCCCGTTCTTTACTTGACCGATCCCCCAGGATTCGACCGCGAAATGCGACGTCAATACTTGGATTCCCTCGGCGAACTGAATCAGATGCGATTGAAGGACTTTGGAGATCCTGAGATCTCGACACGCATTGCGCAATACGAGATGGCGTTTCGCATGCAGAGCTCTGTGCCTGAATTGACGGATATCTCCAAAGAACCCGATTCTGTCTTTGAGTTGTACGGCGAAGAGGCTCGAAAACCAGGAACCTATGCTGCTAGTTGCCTACTGGCCCGTCGCCTGGCTGAACGCGGCGTCCGTTTCACTCAGATATTTATTCGCGGCTGGGACCATCACGGGAAGCTACCCATCGAACTCCCGAGAAGGTGCAAAGCCACCGATCAAGCTTCGGCAGCGCTGGTAATGGATCTCAAGGCCAGAGGGATGCTCGACGAGACGTTGGTGATCTGGGGGGGAGAATTTGGCAGAACAGTTTACTGCCAGGGCCGCATGACTGAAGACGATTACGGTCGAGACCATCATCCCCGCTGCTTTTCCCTTTGGATGGCCGGCGGCGGAATCAAGCCAGGAATGTCTTACGGCGAAACAGATGAATTCTCCTACAATATTACCGTGGACCCGGTCCACGTCCACGATTTACAAGCGACCATCCTCCGCTGCCTTGGGATCGATCATACCCGCTTGACCTTCAAATACCAGGGACGAAGCTTCCGATTGACAGATATCTCTGGTGAGGTGGTCACTAAGGTTTTGGCGTAGTCCTAATCTCTTTACTAATATCCGGCAGTGTCTCAGTGTGAGTGCTCCAGAACTTTGTCGGTCATGGGCCGAATTGCGTCGGCGGTAGAATCCGTCCGGGGGCTCGCGCCGCCGCTTCAACGTCTCAGCCGAATCGAGAATCTGATGTATCGATTGCGCCCGTTCTGGATCACGATCGCATTGCCCGTCGTGGCTGTGGCGCTTTTGGGGGCCGGGCCGGCGTGGCAGGACCCGACTAAACACGAGGTCCGGTTTGTCACGGTCGATCAACGGGTTCAGCTCGAAGTGCTCGACTGGGGCGGGTCAGGGCGATCGATCGTCCTCCTCGCCGGATCGGGCCACACCGCCCATGTATACGACGACTTTGCCCCAAGGCTCACAGATTGTTGCCATGTCTACGGCATCACGCGGCGCGGTTTCGGCGCGTCGAGCCGCCCCGCGTCCGGCTATGATGACCAGCGCCTTGCTGATGATGTGTTTCGGGCACTGGACGCGGCGGAGATTCCGTCGCCCGTCCTCGTGGGCCACTCTATGGCCGGGGGCGAGATGACGACGCTCGGTCGAAAGCATTCGGATCGCGTGTCAGGCCTTGTGTATCTGGACGCCTTGGCCGATCTCGAAGACGAACCACCCGCCGATCCTGAATGGGCCGCGCTGGCGCAGAAGGTCCCTCCTGGACTGCGGCCAGCGCCAGTATGTGCCCCTGAGGACAGAAGCACGTTTGCCGCCCTTCGCTTATCGCAAGCATGTCTGCAGGGGTTTGCGACGCCTATTCCGGAATCCGAGCTACGCAACCAATGGGAATCCGCCGGCAATGCGGTCGGCAGCGTAAAGGCGCCAGATTGGGTGATGCGGGCGATCGGCCAAGGACAGGTGTTTCGCCGCGACTACTCCAACATTCGCGTGCCCGTGCTGGCGTTGCTCGAACTTCCGGCCCTCCGTCCAACTGACACGCCGCCCAGAAACGACGACGAACGCAAGCTTATCGATGCATTTATCGCCAGAGGTCGTATCCTGGTGGACCGGTGGATCGACAAAGTGAAACTTAACGTATGTGACGTGCGCGTGGTGGATCTACCAGGGGCCGGTCACTATGTCTTCCTGACGCGCGAAGAGGACGTGCTGCGCGAGATACACAAATTCGTAGCGAGCCTGCCGGTGGAAGCACCCAAGTAATGGTTCGCGTGGGCGGGGGAATGTCGCCACATGGCGTCGGATGTCGCCACCCCATATCAAACTGAGACACTGCCCTAAGGTCCTGGGATAGTCAGTAATCTCTTTTTGATTTGCTACATCTCTATTCTACCTATGACGGGGGTAGGGGGATGGCCTCCAGTTCAATTGACAGTGGTGACCCTCGCATTTGCTTGCCTGGCGCTTGGGTCTGTTATGCGAGAATTTTTCTGGGTCTAATCCCCAAAGATTGACACGACGATAGAACAAGTAGCTTCACTGAGCTTGGGATAATTTGGTGGAACTCCTTATGCGATTCGTCCTGAAGAAATACCTTCAGGAGAACCTCTCGATTGGAATAATTAGGCATTAACTCCTTTTAAATCTTTAGTATTTGTCTTTCTTCGACAAAAATGTTAGTTTCTAGTTGCATGCTAAGATTGTTTTGAAACGAGTAGGTTTATGGACATCGAAAAGGTCTTACGTGAAAGAAAGATCAGACAGCTCGTACTTGGCCCGCTTGTGACCATCGAATCTGAGACAAGTCTGAGAAGCGCAATTTCAGTAATGCAGCAAAACCATGTTGGCTATGTCCTGGTTACTGAAAATCAGCAACTGGTGGGCATTTTTACGGAGCGTGATGTACTCGGGAAAGTGATGGGAGAAGGCGTCGATGAATCCCGCCTGCTCAAAGAATTCATGACCCCATCTCCGCTGACTTTGAATCCTGATGCGTCGGTTCTCGAAGCCATTCAGCTCATGGACGAACACGGGTATCGGAATGTCCCATTGGTCAATGCGGAAGGCAACTTGGTCGGTAACCTCTCGGCCTCGAACATCATCGATTTTCTGGCAGAGAGTTTTCCGCAAGAAGTCTTATCTCTGCCCCCGAAGGCCAATCAAAATTTTTCGTCTGTGGATGGAGCGTGAGGAAAGGACCGTACTTTTATCGGCTTTCGAATCAGGTATTTCGAGTAATCACCATTAATGGAGAATTAAGGAAAATCTAAATATGCCCGTAACGGAGATCGAGCACAAAGCAGAAAAAGAAGTTGTTGAAATCGACAATGTCACGATCCGCTTCGCCGGAGATTCAGGCGATGGGATGCAGCTAACCGGGATGCAATTTACAAACACTTCCGCGGTTCTTGGAAATGATATCAGTACCCTGCCTGATTTCCCGGCTGAGATCCGGGCTCCCGCAGGTTCACTTCCCGGAGTCAGTGGATTTCAGATCAACTTCAGCAGCCGTGAAATACGGACACCTGGTGACCAGCCAAACGTTTTGGTCGCCATGAACCCGGCTGCTCTGAGGGTTAATCTCCCCGACCTTGAAAAGGGCGGGATCCTCATTGTTAATAGCGATGCGTTCGCCGAATTAAATTTGAAGAAGGCAGGCTATGAAAAGAACCCACTCGAAGATGGATCTCTCTCTGGGTATCGTCTGATTTCTATCCCTTTAAGTGAATTAAACCTCAACGCTCTCAAGGAGCTCAGCCTGTCTAAGAAAGAGGCCGACCGCTGCAAGAATTTTTTTGCATTGGGAATCATGTACTGGCTCTATGATCGGCCGCTAGAGTCGACACTAAAATGGATCCAAGACAAATTTAAAAAAAATCCAGTCATTCAAGAAGCTAACAAGCAATCCTTGCGAGCGGGATATTACTACGCAGATACCACTGAGCTCTTTACCACTCATTATCGAGTGCGAAAGGCCAATCTCGCTCCTGGAAGGTATCGGAACATTACAGGGAACGAAGCCACCGCACTTGGCTTTATTGCTGCTTCGCAAGTAGCCAAGCGGCCTTTGTTCTATGCGAGTTACCCCATCACACCTGCCAGTGATATTCTGCATGAGCTCTCTCGGCATAAGAACTTCGGCGTCAAGACATTTCAAGCCGAAGATGAGATCGCTGCCATTGGAGCCGCCATCGGAGGGGCTTTTGCTGGCCATCTAGCATTGACTGGAACTAGCGGCCCCGGTGTCGCTTTGAAATCAGAAGCGATTGGCTTGGCTGTCATGACCGAACTCCCGGTAGTGATTGCAAACATCCAGCGGGGAGGACCGAGCACGGGCTTGCCTACAAAAACCGAACAGGCCGACCTATTCCAAGCCATGTACGGCCGCAATGGGGAGTGCCCCGTCCCCATTGTCGCGCCGGCAACCCCAGCCGACTGCTTCGCCATGGCCTTTGAAGCTTTCCGGCTCGCAACGATGTTCATGACTCCGGTCTTTTATCTTTCTGATGGCTATCTTGGCAACGGCTCAGAGCCGTGGAAATTACCCAAGGTGGATGAGCTTCCTGCGATAGAGGTCAAGTTCCGAACAAATCCAGAAGGGTTTCATCCTTATTTGCGGGATGAGAAAACACTGGGACGGCCTTGGGCAATTCCCGGGACACCGAATCTCGAGCATCGAATCGGAGGCTTGGAAAAGGAACATATTAGCGGAAATGTCAGTTATAACCCTGAAAACCATGAATTCATGGTGCGGCTCAGGGCTGAAAAAGTTGCCCGGATCGCAAATTTCATCCCGGAAGCCCAGGTATTCGGGAAACCAGAAGGGAAATTACTGGTGGTTGGCTGGGGATCCACCTATGGTGCGATTACTTCAGCCGTCGAAATGCTTCAAACCCGCGGAAAATCTGTATCTAGTATCCATTTGCGATATCTGAACCCCTTTCCGAGGAACCTTCAGAGCGTTCTTTCGCGGTTTGAACACATCCTGGTTCCAGAACTGAATCTTGGACAACTTCTGTTCCTCTTGCGTGCACGTTATCTGGTTGATGCCATCGGATTCAACAAGGTTAAGGGGCTTCCGTTTAAGATTAAGGAACTGTCCGCTAAAATGGAAGAATTTGTCTAAGACTTCCCGATTAGTTTTTATTTTGAAATGAGGAATAAGGAATAATGAGTGATAACGGAAATCAAACGAATACGGGAACAGTGGTTTTGGATTTGAAGCGTCAGGACTTCGTATCGGATCAGGAAGTACGCTGGTGTCCTGGCTGCGGAGACTATTCGATTCTGGCCCAAACTCAAAAGATACTTCCGGAACTGAATATACCCCGGGAGAATTATGTCTTTGTCTCCGGGATTGGCTGCTCGAGCCGATTCCCTTATTATGTAAACACTTACGGGTTTCATAGCATTCATGGCCGTGCGCCTGCAATCGCAACGGGAGTCAAAGCTGTCAACCCGGAACTCTCGGTTTGGGTCATGACAGGCGATGGCGATGGACTAAGCATTGGTGGAAATCATCTCATGCATGCCATTCGCCGAAACATCGACATCAATATCGTGATGTTCAATAACAGAATCTACGGTTTGACCAAGGGGCAGTATTCGCCGACCTCTGAATTTGGGAAGAAGACCAAATCGACGCCATTCGGTTCGATTGATTATCCAGTCAATCCGGTCTGCATCGCCCTGGCCAATGAGGCAACATTTGTAGCCCGCTCCATCGACGTGGACCCGAAGCATCTAGCACCGGTACTGATACAGGCAGCTCAACACAAAGGCGTTTCGTTTGTTGAAGTTTTTCAGAACTGCAACATCTTTAATGATGGCGCTTTCAAGCATTTTACAGAGAGAGAGCACCGAGAGGACCGGACGATCAATCTGGAGCATGGCAAACCGTTAATCTTTGGAAAAGACCGCAATAAAGGAATTCGGATTGCAGGAATGAAATTGGAAGTCGTCGAGCTCGGAAACGGCATTAAAGAAAGTGATTTGCTCGTACATGATGCGCACGATCCGGAACCCAGTATTGCCTACATGCTGGCCCGCATGGATTACCCGGACTTCCCTGTGCCCATTGGGGTCTTTCGCTCTGTGGCTAAACCAACCTACGATGAATTGCTGGAAGCCCAGGTGCAAGATGCGATCAGCCGCATGGGTCCAGGGGATCTGGAAAAGCTTTTGAACAGTGGTGATACCTGGACGATTGATTAGTACCGTTGCATCCTATCGACAGCAACGGTCGGGAGCCGACTCACGGCTGTATCACGCGCAGTCATTTATCTTCTGAAAAAATCCTAACCCATCGGGGCAGAAATCAAAGAAGATTCCTGCCTCTTACCTAAAGGGGATCCCTATGCTATGTCCTGCATGCGGCCACGATAATATTGCAGGGACAGATCGATGTGATACCTGCATGGCGCCCTTAATGAAGCTGGATATTCCTCACGCACGCAGCGGGATGCAGCGAAGGCTGATGGAGGATCCAATTTCCGTCCTTGAACCGGCTTCAGGAATTTTCGTCCCTGCTGATGCCAGCGTCTTCGACGCCATTCGTCTTATGAAGAAACACAAGGTCGGTTGCCTGTTGGTGATGGAAGGAACGAGACTGACGGGGATTTTCTCGGAGCGTGATGTACTTAATAAACTAGCGACAAAGGCTGGAAATCTTGAAAAAGTACTCGTTAAAGAGGTCATGACACCCAAGCCGGTCATCTTTAGCCCTGATGATTCCATTCGCTTCGCGATTCACGAAATGTCAGTGGGTGGTTTTCGTCATATCCCGGTAGTCAATAACCACAACCCGGTGGGCATTATATCTATTCGAGATGTTCTCGGTTACGTGTGTCAAGTCATTCGAGATTTAAAATTTGGTAAATTTGCGGCGGCCTCTGGTCAAGACCACTCCCATGATTGAAGCTGGAAATCAATTTGAATAACACATGACTGCACCAAATGATGTCTTCCTGTGTCATCCAATCGACGACCATCTGCTGAGCCAGGAGAGAGTGGAGTGCCTTCTCGTTGATCTGGGGTGTCGAAATTATCAGGAAAGTCTGAGGATTCAGGCAAGCATCGTTGAAAAAAGGAAGCAAGATAAAGTTCCCGATTGCCTCCTGTTCGTCGAATATGGCCACACAATCACTGTGGGTCGGTCCGGCAAAAAGAATCATCTCCTGGCTTCCAGTGAGGACCTGGAAGAGAAAGAGATCGAGTTGTATTACTCGGATCGAGGCGGTGATGTTACTTATCATGGTCCAGGGCAACTGATCGCTTATCCAATCTTGGATTTGAAAACCCTCCGCCGTGATATTAATTGGTACTTGAGAACTCTTGAGGCCTGTATTATGGCCACATTAGAAGATTACGGAATCGCTTCAAGAACGATTCCCGGCGCCACGGGTGTGTGGGTAGCGGAGGAAAAGATCGCTGCCATTGGGATCCGGATGAGCCAATGGGTAACGTCGCACGGAATCGCCCTGAACATTAACACTGACCTTAACTACTTCAACGCCATCATCCCCTGCGGAATTAAAGGGAAGGGGGTAACTTCCGTGGCCAAAGTACTGAATAAAGTCGGCTTGGATCCTTATCCAATTAAAGTGAATTTTTGCCGCCACTTTGAAGTATTGTTTGAGAGGTGCCTCCGCAGTGATCCTGAGGAAGGAGATTCAATCTTATGGATCTGAATAAGAAAACCCTTCTCGACATGTTGTATTTCATGAAATTAACTCGTGAAATTGAGAGCCGAATCGAACGGAAGCTCTACCGGCAAGGAAAAATTGTCGGCGGAGTCTATATTGGCCGGGGGCAAGAAGCCATTGCCGTCGGGTCGAGTATTCAGCTCAAAAAGGATGATTGTGTCTGCCCTTCACATCGGGATATGGGTGCCTTCCTCATTCGAGGGATTACTCCGAGAGAGATTTTTGCCCAGTATATGGGGCGCAGGACGAGTATCTCGAAAGGCAAGGAGGGTAACTTGCATATGGGAGATATGCGCCGCAATATTGTCGCTTTCGTAAGCATGCTCGCGGACACGGTTCCGGTTGCAGCGGGCATCGGAATGGCTTATAAAATGAGGAAGCAGAAGAATGTTGTTCTTTGTTACTTTGGTGATGGGGCAACCAGCC
The DNA here is from genome assembly GCA_963810905.1 of uncultured Acidimicrobiia bacterium. GTDB lineage: Bacteria > Acidobacteriota > Terriglobia > Versatilivoradales > Versatilivoraceae > CAWBAT01. The sequence continues at coordinate 41,091 of CAWEPG010000011.1, forward strand.
GTGGTGATTGGCACGAAGGAATTAACTTAGCTTCGGTTCAAAAGGCTCCGGTAGTTTATCTGTGTAACAATAATCTTTATGCCTATTCAACGCCTCTCGACAAACAGATGGCCATCAAAGATATTTCGATTCGCGCAGCGTCCTATGGCATGCCTGGCGTCACCATCGATGGGAATGATGTCATTGAAGTCTATAAGGCCACTCGAAAAGCCATTGATTTTGCCCGAGAGGGAGGAGGACCAAGCCTCATTGAGTGCCGCACCTTTCGGATGACTGGTCATTCCGCTCATGACGACATGAAATACGTGCCCAAGGAGCTTTTCGAGGAATGGGAAAAGAGAGATCCCATCTTGCTTTTGGAGACATCCATGATCAGCAATCATGTCGTTACCGAAGACGACGTCAAGAAACTAGCGACTCGCATTACTCAGGAAACGGATGAAGCCGTCCACCAGGCAGAGAATGATCCATTTCCTGCGCCAAGAGAAGCACTCGAAGGTGTCTACGCCGATCAAGTCGTTGAATCTCCCTTGGCTTTCGCAGACGCTTTTTTCTCACGAGAAAAGTAGGAGACATCCTCATGGCGCAGACGACATACTTGGAAGCGATCCGACAGGGAATCTGGGAAGAGATGGAGAGAGATTCCAATGTTTTCGTGCTCGGCGAGGATGTGGGGGTGTATGGCGGAGCATTTAAGGTCACCGAAGGGATGCTTGAGCGTTTTGGTTCGGATCGAGTGGTGGATACCCCTATCTCGGAATCAGGAATTGTGGGAGCAGCCATCGGCGCCGCTCTAGTCGGAATGAGGCCTATCGCCGAAATGCAGTTTGCAGATTTTATTTCATGCGCTTTCGACCAAATCACCAATTTTGCGGCGAAGTGTCGCTATCGCTGGGGGGCTGGAGTTCCCATGGTGATCCGTGGACCATCGGGTGGCGGCATTCACGGAGGACCATTCCATTCCCAGAATCCGGAAATGTATTACGTCCACACTCCGGGGCTGAAAGTAGTGGCACCGTCTACTGCGTATGATGCCAAAGGTCTGATCAAATCGGCTATCCGGGACGAAGACCCCGTGATTTATTTCGAACATAAATTCCTTTATCGTCGCATTAAAGAAGATCTCCCCGAAGGTGAGATTCTAGTCCCAATCGGGAAAGCTGAGGTCAAGAGAACCGGCAAAGACATCTCGATCTTCACTTACGGAGCGATGGTCCATCTCGCTCTGGAGGCAGCTTCGACACTGGAAAAAGAAGGCATTGAAGCGGAGATTGTTGACCTCAGGACCCTGCTGCCACTAGACAAAGAATGTATTCTCGAGTCTGTGAAGAAGACTAATAAGGTGATCCTTCTCCATGAAGACACCCGAACTGGAGGAATTAGCGGAGAAATCGCTGCGATTATCACAGAGGAAGCATTTGAATATCTTGATGGCCCGATCATGCGGATCACTGCTCCCGATACCCCTGTCCCTTATAGCCCTCCGCTCGAGGAATTTTTCTTGCCGAAAACAAGTGATATTGTTCGTGTCGCCAGGCAGTTGGCAGCGTATTAGTGCGACAACAATCTCGGTCTGCTAAGGAAGACTGAATGTCAACAAACGTCATCATGCCCCAGATGGGTGAAAGTATTGTCGAAGGCACCATCACCAAGTGGCTTAAAAAGGTCGGCGACCCTATCCTAAGGGATGAGCCCCTATTTGAAATCTCAACAGATAAAGTCGACTCTGAAATTCCGTCTCCAGCAACAGGAGTCGTGACTCAGATTCGGCACCAAGAAGGCGAAACGGTGCAAATTAATACCGTGGTGGCCGTCATCAGCGAAGATGGAATTACGAGCAGGGTCACAGAGCCGGTGATGACTCCTCAGCCGGACGCAAGTCAGCCTTCTTTAACCCCGCGGGATGTCGAAGCCGAGAAGGAGACCAGTGAACGGACCGTCCGCTCCTCACCTCTGGTAAGACGGATTGCCAAAGAGGAGAGTGTTGACCTGACTCAAATTGAAGGCACCGGGCTGGGCGGCCGGATTACGAAGAAAGACATCTTGTCCCATCTCTCTCAAAAGCCTCTCCCAGAGGACTTTTTAAGACGGCCAGAGGAAGGTTTGAGGCCCTCAAACGAAGGGGCTCGGCGGGGAATCTCTGAGCACGTTGAGATCGTTCCCATGACGGTGATGCGGAAAAGCATTGCAGAACACATGGTTGCCAGCCGCCGAATCTCGGCCCACGTGACGACAGTCTTTGAGGTCGACATGACTCGGATTGTGCAGATGAAGAATCAGTTCGCCAAGGAGTTTTTTGACCGTGAAGGAATTAAGCTTTCTTATATGCCGTTCTTTATCCAAGCCATCGCACATGCTTTGAAGGGATTCCCCTTGTTGAACGCGTCTATTGTTGAGACCTCGATTCACTACAAGAAGGACATCAATATTGGAGTCGCCGTGGCTCTGGATTGGGGATTGATCGTTCCAGTCATCAAGAATGCTGATGAGCGCAGCTTCTTAGGGATCGCTCGGGCTGCCGTAAATCTGGCGGAACGTGCTCGGCATAAAAAGCTGTCGCCCGAGGATGTCCAAAATGGAACCTTCACGATTACCAACCCTGGCGTCTTCGGAAGCCTGCTGGGTTCCCCCATCATCAATCAACCACAAGTCGCCATTCTTTGTATCGGAGCCATCACCAAAAGGCCAGTCGTGATTCATGACGCGATCGCTATTCGTTCAATGGTATATCTCACGCTGACTTTCGACCATCGTCTTATTGATGGAGCTGTGGCCGACCAATTCATGGCGGCGCTTAAGAACAGCTTGGAAAATTGGGACGAACCGTTATTTTGAAAAGGGCAAGCTAGAGGAGAATCAAAAAAGAACATGAGCGACAAAACGCTGCAGGCAAGCGGAACCGTAGCGGCCTGGATTGAAAAACTTCTGGTTGATCTCGGTGAGAACCCTTTCCGTGAAGGCTTGAAACGAACCCCCGAGCGGGTCGAAGCCAGTTTAAGATTTTTGACGCGCGGCTACAAATTAGACATCGACAAGATCATCAATGGAGCCGTGTACGAGGCCGAGTATGATGAAATGGTGATTGTCAAAGACATTGAAGTCTATAGCCTTTGTGAACATCATATTTTGCCTTTTTATGGAAAATGTCACATCGCCTATTTGCCGCAAAACAAGATCATTGGGCTTAGCAAAATGCCCAGGATTGTGGATGTTTTTAGTAGGCGGTTACAAGTGCAGGAAAGGCTCACCACTCAAATTGCCTACGCCATAGAGAAACACTTGGAACCCAAGGGCGTCGGAGTCGTTATCGAAGCCTTTCATTTATGCATGATGATGCGGGGAGTTCAGAAGCAGAATAGCCGAACCATTACGAGCTGCATGCTAGGCCGTTTTAAAACAGATAGCAAAACGAGAAATGAGTTTCTCGATTTCATCAAATAGGCAGGGGCATGGTTGCCTGGGGAGTTCGGCCTGTCACCATCCGGAGCCATCGGTTCCAGCAACAACTGCTCATTCCTTATTCAGCTTTTCAATCGTTTTCAACACAATGGCCCCTACAATTCCCAGACTCTGAGGGCTAATCTTGTCCAAGGTATCGTTTGGGGTGTGCCAGTAGATGTTGTTGAAGCCATAATCGTAATCAATCAAATCGACGGCTGGGATGCCAGCTTGAAGAAACGGAATATGGTCATCGACGATCTCCGTAGGAACCTTTGCCAAATGTTTAGAATGGCCGAGTTCCTTTCCGGATTTTCGAACCATCTCCATTAAGCTGGATGTAGAGGAAAGCTCGTTCTCGAGGACGAGATCCTTGTCACCAATCATGTCCAGCAGGATCATCGCTTTGAATGTGCTTTGTTTGGCCTTTTGAGACAGTTGAGCGACAAAGTAACGGCTGCCGTAAAGCGAGTCGGTCTCTGTCCATTGTCTCTGAGCCTCCTCCCCATCGAAGAAAACAAATTGCAATGAATATTTTAGTTTCCGATGCGACAGGACCCTTGCAAGCTCCAACAGAAGCCCAGTACTGGAGCCCCCATCGTTTGCGCCTACAAATATCCCGTTTCTCATCGGCATGGTGTCATAGTGAGAACCCAATAAAATCGCTGCGTCTCTTTCCCCGGGAAGACTCGCCACAATGTTCTTCATCCCAATAGCACCATTGGGGGTATTTGCGAGGAAGGGCTGGGTTTCAACTTTTAAATTGAGTTTTCTTAAGTAAGCAATTATGTAATCTTGAGTCTTCTGGCTCCCCACTGAGCCCGGTGGACGTGGCCCAAAGCTGACGACTCTTTCGACATGGCGATAAGCCAGAGTTCCATCGACTTCGCCCCCCCGTCCTGACACCTGTGCCCTCAATGTCACGGAAAAGAGGCATACCCCGAGAAAGACGGAAAGCAGGCCTGTTCCTCGAAGCACCAAAGTGCGTCTCATTCTTAACATAAAGCCTTTTCAGCGTAATGCTGCTATCCTTCTGAATACCCGATAAAAGCAGTGTCAATGACAAGAATGGAAATGGCGAAAACCTCATCAAGCCAGTGAAATGGCAGATGGGCTTTATTCCCTGAAGACCTCGACATTTGATTTGGGAACGGAAAGCTTCTTGAGCTCATGTCTCTCGTCGAGCCACAAACTGATCTGTAGCTCCCCGGTGTCGACTAGCAGATGCTGCAGTACGATATCCTTCTCGCCAATTTTAATGGCCGCTTTCCCTTTGTCTGAAATACTGATCCCTCCTGCCAGGAACTGCTGAGGGACAAAGGCGGAGAATTCCTGCACTCCCCCTTTCACATAATCAAAGCGTCTTGTCAGGAAGATATAGTGGTGAAACGCATTATCGTCAAGAATGAGGACATCTTTCTTTAACGCGATCTCTCGGCTGTCGTGTTCATTCCCTGCCTCATAGATTCGCTCGCTTTTGTCTGGCTTGAAAACCACGCGCACAGTCCTTTTAAGGACTCCGTCGTCCTGAGTCACCTGATAGGCGGAAGGTTCAAAGGACTTGCTTAAAGTCAGAACCGGTTTCAAGAGGAACACCACTTTTTCCTTTTCCCGGTCAATGGTCAGTCGGACTTCAGCTGTCGCCTTAAACCCAGAGGGACCTTCGGTTATTTGAAATTTCTCCTCCCCGATTTGTTCTCCTCCAAACACGATTCGAAAGGAGCCGCTTTCGTTCCCGGAATTAGGAGTGCCTAAATTAGAAATCGATTTGTTCGTTTGGGAATAGGTGAAGGAACCGTGGAACATCAATAGCACCAGGCTGAATCGGACAGCCCAAGACCTCAACCAGGACGCTGATCTTGAACTTAAACTGAGGCACGTAGTAAAGGGACACCTACGATTATCCTTGTATCGTTTCCCCCCACCCGGATTGCCGATCGGCGGACCTCCCTTGCCCCAATAGAAAGGGGCTGAGGATGATGGGGAAACGCCTATAAAACCTATTGCGTCTGAATTATGTGTCGATGGAACGGTTCTTTCCGTGGGTGACATCGATTCAACCTGCGCTCAAATGATCGAGAATGATTTTTGTAATTTGCTCAGGTGCCTGGTTTGAGACATCCACCCGAAAGTCACTTTTCTGATAGTATGGTAAACGTGAGGCGTAAAGGGCTTCAAGACCACTCGACGAATGCAATAGCGGTCGGGTCCCGTCTTGGGGGCAGCGTTCGACGATGACCTCTAGCGCACAATCCAAGAACACCGAATATCCGAGTTCATGAATGAGGAGTCGGTTGGTATCTTGGATGAAGGCCCCCCCTCCCAAGGCGATAACAGACGGCCCTCTCATTTTCAAGCCTTGAAGTACTTTAGTCTCAATCTGACGGAAATAAGTCTCTCCCTTTTCTGAGAAAATCTGCCTGATTGGCATCCCTTCCCCTTTTTCAATTTCCTGGTCTAAATCGATAAAATTCCACTTCAAATCTTGGGCAAGCCGAAGGCCTATAGTGGATTTCCCGGCACCCATAAATCCTACGAGAAAGATCAAATTCTTTTTTATCATGGAATGATTTTTCGGTGACAAAAAAAAAGCCCAAGAATTCTTGGGCTCCAGAAAATCTGATCGTTCAATCTATCTTCAAGTAATTTCAATTCTTACTTGCGAATGATCTTTATCTTACCGCTAAAGGTCGAAAGCTGAACGGTGGCCTCCCCCCGGTTTAAAGTGCCCAGGAGACACTGTCGTCCACTATCTCTCGAAACAGAGGAGTGTTTCTTAGAGGTGATGGGTAGATCACTTTCGATCACACCCTTTACGGTCTTCGCGTCCCATTCCACAGAGGCCTGTTCTGCACAATATATCAAGATCGCGCCTTCATTCGTCATAAAAGCATACTTCCCTCGACTAATAAAATCCCCATCATAGGAAATATTACCCAGGGTCGAATTCGCATTCACACTATTACTCTGAAGATGATCAAACAAAATATCTCCACTGACGGTATTCGTCTGGACGATCCCGCTGGCATTGGAAATGGTCAGCTTACTACCCAGCGAACGGGCTTGGAGATACCCGGAGACTCCTTGGACTTTAACTGTTGCTTCGACGGCATCAATCTCAATCTTTCCCCGAATATTCTCGACTTCGAGGGTCCCCATGTTAGTCTGAATATCTAAATTGGAATCTTCAGGAACAAGGATCTGATAATCTACCCTTGCTTTCTCGGCTGTTGCTAGCTTGTCCAGAACATGGGTCGCGATTTTAACCTTACCCCCGATCAACTCAGTGTCGATTTCTACATTCCTGGTAAAGTTGGTCGCAATGACCTTGACTTCCTGACGCTGCCATCCTTTTACGGTGACCACCCCCGTATAGTTCGTGATCATCACACAAGGATTCTTTGTGATCGGGAAAACCTTCTCAAAGCGCTCTCCGGCCATCAAGAATGGAGCCGATAGCACCAGTAAGAGTGAGCATTTAAACGATTTCATGATGAGCGACTGAACATCCATGGCATTCGACCAGCGCGAAATAATCGTGTCTCTTAACGAATCAAAGGGCATCTGAATTCACAATGGACTGAAGAAGCTCTGCCTTCTTTTGATAGGCAGCCAACAAATATTTTTGAATGAGCGGATTACCCGGGCTCTTGTGCGCAGCGTCCTGGCATTCCTGCACATAATAGTCAATCGTTGCCAGGTTATCATTGAAGATCTGAGCCATTCGAGGATCAACGGACAGAATTTTCTGCCTAGAAACCTCATCAAGTGCCTGAATGGCATTTCTATAATGCTGTTCCGCATCCTGGAGCCGACGGATCGCCTCAACTTCGTGCGTCTCCGCAACCGGGCCCAATTCTCTCGTCTTATAAATGTAAATAGTAGAGCCGAATAGGATTATTGTCAGCAAGAAAATGGCAGTCCCGTAGACAGGGGCAAGTTTCGGGATGAACTGTAGGGAGAACAATTTCTCCCAGACACTCTTTCCCGGCTTTGTTTCTGAAATCCCCTCAAACGCTAACTGGGCACGGATGTTAGACCAGACTACATCAGAAGGCTCAAAAGCAGGCAAATGCAGGGATGACTCCCTCATGATTCTGAAGTCTTCGTAGATCTGACTGCAGGCCTGGCAAAGTCTCACATGACTTTCAACTTCAGTGATCTCAGCCTCTTTCAGATCCCCGTCCACCCATTCAGAAATCCTAAATCGAATATCCCTACATTCCATCTTGTGTTACGCCCTTCTCATTTGACTTGAAATCATAAGCATCCCATTTAGATTCGCGAAGGTTAGATTCCAAAAACCGTGAAAAAGCTGCCTTATGTGAATTTTTTTTCAGGTTTGTTGGTCTTCTCGGCAAGTAATGATCGCAACTTCAATCGTGCCTTGAACAATTGGGACTTAGAATTCCCGATCGAACAGCCAATCATTTCTGCAATTTCATTATGCTCATATCCTTCAACGTCATGCAAGACCAGAATCGTGCGGTAGCCTTTGGGCAAATCGGCGATGGCATTGCCAAGCGCAATGCGGTCAACCGATCCCTTAAGATGCAAGTCTTCTCCACCGTATTCTTTCTTTGGATGATCTTGCTCGTCTTCCGCAGGCTCCTGATCTAAGGAGATCTCATCAAGCCCTTTCTTCCTTAGATGCATTAATACAATGTTTACCGTGAGACGATGAAACCAGGTTGAGAAAGCCGCCTCCCCCCGAAACGTCGAGATTTTTCGAAAAAGCTGCATAAAGGCTTCCTGTGCCAGGTCCTCCGCCTCGGCAGGCTTATTTACCATTCGCAGGCAAAGGGAATAGATCCGGCGTTTATGGAGGCTGTAAAGGGTTTCAAAGGCCTTAGGATCTCCATTGATACAACCTAAGATAGCGTCAGATTCGGTCATGATGGAGGGTGCGATCTGATTCTTCCTCTACTTTCAATGTCTTCGTCGCTCGGAAATCCCATAAGGCTCTGAAGCATGAGCAGGATACAGAGAAAAAAGTAAGCCAGACGCAATGTGGAAAGTTAGCTCATGCCAACTCGGCTGTCAATATGAGAAGCAGTTGCTCAAGCGATCACACTGGGTGTCAACACTGATTCTGACCGTGGATTGAGGTTGAGTCGGGAAAAAGGTGGGAGGCTCCCCAAAACGGCCGGTTGAGCGGAGCCATAGACGGTGGGGGATTATCCTTGACCCAATTAGGAGAGTTTCCTTTTGTATCCCGAGTGTCGCTTTTCTCTCAATTCGAATCGTAGCAGCAAGAAACGGCAGAACTGGCTTGATTTCAAGAAGGATTCAAACGGATATCGTGGTATGAGGTCACCAAGGTAAAGGTAGGTCCGCCTCCTCCGTATGATCCTCTCAACCGGGAAACAGTCCCGGAAGTAGATTCTTTAACTTCCGTGGATCTAAAGTCGGAGACAAACTTTCCGTACTTCGTACTGGCATCGATTTCGAAATGACTCTCTCTCGGGAGAGTCATCACAATCTCGCTATATTCTGCGTCGATTGAAATCGGTTTCATGGGAGGATGCTGGTTCCTGATTTCAATATCTCCGTGTTTCTCCTGAACCCGAATGGCACCGAGAACATTTTCTAGCTTTACATTCTTATAAGAAGTTTCTACCTGAACATCGCCGCCAATGTTGGTTGCTTGAACGCTTGCATGTCGGGCATCTACGGAGAGAGCACTCTCCAGTCCCTCACATGAGACGTCGCTGAACCGGTTAGAGACCGACACGGGGCCCTTAATCTTGTTTAGCGTGATGGGTCCATAGGCATTCTCCACGTCGGTCTTGCCACCTATCGTGTTCAATTCGATGGGTCCGTATTTGTTAACAATCTGGCAACTGCCAGAAATGTTTACCGCAGTCACGGCTGCATATTTACTGACAACCTGGATTCCTCCTTCGATGTCTTTGATCATAACCGGACCGTAAGCGTTATTGATCTCTTGGTCCCCTGAAATTCCTTGGAGATTAACAGGGCCATAGCTGTTGTTTACCTCTACAGATGCAGACTTGGGAACCCAAACAGAGAAATCGGTTTTTAATCCCCTGCGGGATTCACTATCCAGCTTGTCCCGGGATGAAGACAAGGCATACCCTGAGGCGGTCTTCTCAAGCACGATTTTCAGGGCGGATGCAACCTCTTGCGCCGCAGCCTCGTCACCTGCCGCAATTTTTTTCTTAAGCTTGACTCTTATTTCAGGCTGATTGTGGGAAAACACGTCGACACCACCATACTTGTTGGTGATGCTCAACGTCATGTGGGTATCCTTGAGCATCCCAGCGGGCTGCGAAACCTCTTCCTCGAATTCAAACCGGGTCCCTGCCCCAAAAAGGTCCAAGTCGCCTTCTCCGACATGAACGTTTAACTCCTCTCCCAACGAAGGCCAGACTCCGTTCTTAAGTACTCTTGTGAAGCTGGTAACCGCGGTACCAAAAAGCAAAAGAAAGATTAAAAGGACAATATCCCCAGAAGATAACAGGCTTTTGCGTCGACGCGACTGATCATCCGATGCAGCAAAATAACAATACAATTTCTGTATTCCCCAAAGGATAAGAATGACCGGCCAATATTTGGCGAAGAATTGCCAAAAGTTCGGCCAATACCTGAGGATTAGCGCAAGAGGTCTAAAATCCGGAATAAAATTGCGCAGCAGAAGAATTATCCCAAGCACGATGAGGATCACAGATCCTACTATCGATCCCTTTCTTGCGCTCATTGGCCTTCCTCCGATGACTTGTGTCTCTGAAAATGTTCCCAAATCTTATAGCTCCCGAATGCAATCAGGGCCAGCGGCCAAAATTCCAAAGCGGCTCCGAGAAAGCCGGGATGCAGGTGGTCCACAAACAGCAACAAGCCCATCGCAGTCAGGGCTATTCCCGCCCAGAATCCTTGGCTGGCTTCACTTTTCACCGGCTCAACAGGAATTCCTCTGACTTCCAACAATCTTCGCCGAGCGGTATGGTAGGCCTCGAGAGGCATATAGAAAAAGAAGGCAGCTGTCATTAGATGAATCAGAGTATCAAACCCTTCGACCCCTTCATTCTTCCCGAGCGAAATAAGGAATCCAAAGATCATCACGTTAACAAACGCTTTGTAGTAATCCCCGTTATAGATGGCACCTACGCCAGGGATTAATCCAAGCCAAAAGGCTGCGCTCGGGGAGGGATTACCTTCCGCCCCCGATTTGAAATCTTTCATCGGCTTTCTGCCTGGAGCAGGAATGACAATAGATATGGTCCCCAATTTTCACCAGACATTGCTGGCAAAATGGCTTCAGGCACGCTTCGCAGTTTGTCACTGCAGTCAATTCCGGGTGAGTCGCACAATTCATATCAAGACTTCCTATGAGAGATTTACTGAACCTGCGTGATCAACATTTCCAACAAGGATCGGATGCACTGACCCATTCTCTAGGATCCCGCTTCCCTCTTTTCTCTTGTCCTTTTCCAGAGGGACGACATTCTTTTCCTCACCTTGAATTTTCAACTCCTCCAGTCGAGACTGGATTTGATAGAGGATTTTGAGGTCATTCAGTCGACGTAACCCATTGTCATAAGCAATGTTGATGACTCGATCGACTTTTTCCACAAGGTTACGGGGAGTCAGATCGCTGAGACTCATGCTACTTAAGTTCACACCCAGCCCATTAAACACTACCGATAGAGATATGGCGGCCAATAAGGTCCCAGTGGCAAACCGTGGCGAGGCAAAAAGAGGACGGACCAACTCCCGCAAATAGTCCTTCCAAGAAAGAAATTTGTACTGGCCGGTAGTTTGGGCCAGAATCTTTTCCAACAAAGCGGGCGGGGGCTCCAGCTCCGGGTAATCTTTGCAGAGCCTGAGCGTATATTGCATCTCCAGAAGCAGAAGGGAGCAGGATTCACAACCATTCAAATGAGCTCGCACGGCTTGCAAGGCCGCTTCACTGAGCCGGTCATCCATGTAATCAGTCAAATGATTCTGAATTTCGAAGCAGTCGGCCATCATTTCGGTCCTCTTGTTTATTCCTCTCCTGGCAGGGAGTGATCGTTGAACGGGCCACCAACCGAGGCGATCACTTGCACGGCCGTAACATCAATTAGAATTGCATCCCCTATTTTGACTATTCAGCTCCTGACGAAATCCTGCGTGACCGGGTTCTTAGCCTCTGAACGTGTTTAGCCAGTTCAATCCGGGCGCGGTTAATGCGTGACTTCACAGTTCCTTCTGGAACCTTCAGGATAGTGCCGATTTCATCGTAGCTCAATTCTTCAAGGTCTCTCAGAACGACCGCTTCCCTTAACTGGGGCGCCAGAAGGTTTAGAGCTTTCCTTAACAAGAGGGCCCTCTCTTCCCGTTCTAACTCGTTCTGGGGGCCATCCTGAGGCGCCGGGATGGTGTCGAGCACATTGAATTCACCATCTTCCTCGGTTGAAACCGTGATCCGATCGTCTTTAGTCTGGCGGTAGTGATCGATCAGCAAATTCCGCCCAACGCTATTCATCCATGTATGAAACTGGCCGGATTCCGCTCTATAACTCTCCAGATTACGAAACACTTTTAGAAAAATCTCTTGGGTCAAATCCTCTGCTTGATCAAGACGCCCTAGAAATCGATAACAAAGGTTATAGATTCGTCTTGAATAGCAAGCAACGATCTGCTCCCAAGCAGCCGGGTCACCCCTTCGGGCCAGCTCAACAATGTCCGCGTCCACATCCTTCAACGGTTGGCTCCCGGCTTAACCTCTAATGATTTAACGCAGAGGGAAGAAAGAAGGTTCAATAAATCTGTAACCTCGAGAAGCATAATATTAACTGAATTATAGACAGTTGGGAGTCTCAAGGTGAGAGAGAAATATGTTATTGCCACTACATGGATCTGGCTACCTGTTATCCATTGATAAATAGAAACTTAAGTCTTATTCGAGCTTGACTTAAATTGATAGTTTAGTTACTTTTAGGGCGATTTGGTGTTTCGGACCCTCTCAATTGAGAACCAGACTGCTTCAAGTGATGCACTTCCGGGCGTGATGAGGATTACTGAAAGTTTAGAGCACAACCATGAAATGCCCATTTTGCGGACACCTTGAGGACAAGGTTGTCGATTCGCGCGAAAGCCGGGAAGGAGATGTGATCCGGCGCCGTCGTGAGTGCCTCGACTGCACGCGACGGTTCACAAGTTATGAACGAATCGATGAAATTCCTTATATGGTTGTCAAGAAGGATGGAAGCCGGGAAAAATTCGAACGCCAGAAGGTCCTCGGCGGTTTGCTTAAAGCGTGTGAAAAACGCCCTGTGAGCATCGGGCAGTTGGAGTCAATCGTCAATGAGATTGAGTCTTATGTTCAAGAATCGAGCGAGCGCGAACGTGCCACCAGTGAGATTGGCGAAATGTTAATGGAAAGACTACGTAAACTCGATAAAGTCGCCTACGTACGATTTGCCTCCGTCTACCTCGATTTTAAGGACATTAAGGAATTCATGTCTGAATTAAGAGAGCTTCTTAAAGTAAAATAACAATTTACTCTGTGAAAGGTCATTCATCCTTCACTCCGTGTTGGACGAGTCAAGTTGCACCAATCAAAGCTCCCTTTCATGGACGTTCTGATTATTTCGAGTGATTAGTGAAATTACCGCCGGCGGATTAGGATGACAGGAACTGGGTGCGGACAATACTCTAATGTTCAGGTCTAACGCTTCATTCGTAGAGCTGATTAAGCTGCAAGAGGACGTTAGTCAACTGGTCAGCTATCTTTCTGAACGGATCTCTGAAGGGCTCTTGAGTTCCAACAGCCAGTGGGCCCCCAGCATTGATCTCAGCGAAGATGCGAATGAAATTGTAATCAAGGCAGAAGTACCCGGGGTTCATGCCAAGGATTTGCATATTGTGATTAAGGAAGGTTTTATGGAAATCAGTGGCGAAAAAAGGCAACCGGTCCACCGGAACAAAGTGCGCTATATCTGCTTGGAACGGTCTTATGGAAAGTTCTGCCGAAACCTTTATATAAACGCAGCCATTGATATCAATGCGGTCCGAGCTAGACTCCATGATGGGCTCGTCACTATTTGGCTGCCGAAACTTCCAAACCGAAGGCAACTCGAACGCACTATTCCTCTTGAAAGCTAACCAAAGACTCTATGGCAGAAGAAGAAAAAATCGAGGAAACTCAAGTAAAAATTCCTGACGTCTTGCCTGTACTGGCGTTGCGGGACATTGTCGTTTTTCCATTTATGATTGTCCCGCTGTTTGTGAGCCGTGATCGATCGATCAAGGCCGTTGACCAGTCACTCTCAGAGAATCGGTTAATTCTCTTGGTCACCCAAAAGGAAATGGACTTGGAAGAGCCTGTGGCCAAGGACCTGTACCAGATGGGAACAGTCGCCATTATCATGCGGATGCTCAAGCTTCCCGACGGACGAGTCCGCATCTTGGCTCAAGGCCTTTCCCGTGCAAAGGTCGAATCCTTTGATGAGGAAACCAAACCTTTCGTCCAGGCCAAGATTAATGTCATCACCGAGACGACCCTGGAGAATCCGCCCCTTGAGGTCACCGCACTTGTTCGCACCGTTAGGAGCTCATTGGAAAAAGCGGTTAATTTGGGGAAGAACATCTCACCCGAAGTCATGGTGCTAGTTGCTAATCTGGAAGATCCAGGACGATTGGCTGACCTGGTGGCCTCAAATCTGGAACTGAAGGCTCAGGATGCCCAGTTGGCCCTCGACCTGGTCGATCCATTGGCACGATTACGGAAAATCTATGAGTTTCTCACTAAGGAGATTGAACTCCTCACTGTTCAACAGGAAATTAATACCCAGGCTAAAGGCGAAATCGACAAGTCGCAGCGCGAATTCTTCTTGCGACAACAGCTGAAAGCGATCCAGCAGGAATTGGGCGAAAGTAGCGAATTCTCAGAAGAGATTCAGCAACTGAGAGAAAAGATAGCCAAGGCGAATATGAGCAAGGAGGTCACTGAAGAGTGCGAGCGGCAGATCAAAAAGCTCGAACGGATGCATCCCGATTCAGCCGAGACCGCGACAGTGCGCAATTACCTCGATTGGATGGTGACCCTGCCATGGTCGGTCTTGACGAATGACAATTTGGATCTCAAGCGTGCGAGGCAGATTCTCGACGAGGATCACACCGGGCTGCAGAAGGTCAAAGAAAGGATTCTGGAATATCTGGCTGTTCGTAAAATTAAGGGAGATATTAAAGGCCCTATCCTCTGTTTTGTGGGCCCTCCGGGCGTTGGAAAAACCTCGCTCGGAAAATCGGTCGCTCGAACCCTCGAACGGAAATTTGTGCGGCTGAGTCTTGGGGGCGTTCATGATGAAGCTGAAATTCGAGGGCATCGCCGAACCTACGTTGGAGCCATGCCAGGCCGAATCGTCCAAGGAATTCATCAGGCAGGATCACGAAATCCAGTCTTTATGATGGACGAAGTCGACAAGATCGGGATGGATTATCGTGGTGACCCTTCTTCGGCACTGCTCGAGGTTTTAGATCCCGAACAGAACTCCACTTTCCGGGATAATTACCTAGGGGTGCCTTTCGATCTTTCTAAAGTGCTCTTCATCCTCACGGCAAATCTGTTGGATACGATCCAGCCTGCATTTCGAGATCGGATGGAGGTCATAGAACTCTCTGGCTATACAGAAGAGGAGAAACTGGCGATCGCCAAGAAACATCTCATTCCCAAGCAGCTTAATGAAAATGGATTGACCACAAAAAAGGTTGCCTTCACCGATAACGCCATTCAGGTGATCGTCTCGCAATACACGCGGGAGGCCGGCTTGAGAAATCTCGAGAGAGAAATCGGCTCGGTTTGCAGGAAAGTGGCGATGCGTCTGGCTGAAGGCAAAGATAAGCTGTACCGGATCACCAAAGAAAACGTCCATGAATTCCTCGGTTCTCCCAAGATATTGCTGGACGCCCTTTCAAAGAAAGATCAGGTTGGCGTGGCCACAGGATTAGCCTGGACTCCGACGGGTGGAGAAATCATGTTCATCGAAACTACGGCGATGCGAGGGCGGGGTAATCTCATGTTGACAGGCAAGTTGGGAGACGTCATGAAAGAGTCCGCCCAGGCAGCCCTCAGTTACGCCAAGAGTAATGCCAAAGACCTCGGAATCCTGGAGGATTATTTCCAGGACCGGGATATTCATATTCACGTCCCGGAAGGAGCCATTCCCAAGGATGGGCCGTCAGCAGGAATCGCCCTCGCCACCTCGATGATTTCTCTGTTTACCGGGTGCTCGGTTCGCAGGGATGTGGCGATGACCGGAGAGATCACTCTGCGCGGAAATGTTCTTCCCATCGGCGGCCTGAAGGAGAAAATCCTGGCGGCCCGCCGGGCAAAAATCAAGAAAGTCATCATCCCCCAATTAAATCTCAAAGATCTGGATGAATTGACGAGTGATGTCCGCTCCTCGTTGCAAATTATCCCCGTAGAGGACGTTACCCAGGTTCTGAAGCTAGCGATCAACAGACAGATTTCTGGGAAAACCGTGGCCGCCAAAAAGAGATGACTGCACGTCGCCGGTTACCGGCTGAATCTGAAATCATCTCTCGAATCCAGCAAATCACTGAGAAAAAAAAACCCGTTCAAAAGCGACTCCTACTTTCCATCGGCGATGATGCTGCCGCGTTCCGCATCAGGCCAGGCTATTTGCTGCTGGTATCCTCGGATGCATTAATCGAAGGAATCCATTTTGATAGGAAGTGGAATTCCGCGGGAGATCTCGGATGGAAAGCTCTGGCCGTTAATCTCTCCGATATCGCAGCGATGGGCGGGAACCCGCTTTATGCCTTGACGACATTGGGAATTCCTCCCAAGATCCCCTCTGACTTCATCGCCGATTTCTACCGTGGACTAAATAAGCTGGCCTCGAGACACGAAGTGTCACTCGTGGGAGGCGATACGTGCTCTTCCCCGAAAGACTTGTTTATCGACCTGACCATCCTCGGAGAAGTCAAGCCCCACCAACTGTTGACACGTTCAGGGGCAAAACCGGGCGATGTGTTGTTTGTGACGGGCACGCTGGGCGAATCGGCGATCGGCCTGGAACTTTTGAAGAGAGGTTCTAATTCCTCGCATCCACGCAACCATTTTATTGAACGACATCTCAGACCCTCTCCTCGCCTCGTTATTGGAAGATATCTTTCCTCTCATCAAATTGCATCAGCCTTGATCGACATCAGCGACGGGCTTTCGACTGATTTGCACCATTTGTGTGAGCAAAGCCGAGTTGGCGCTGTAATAGAAGGCTCTCAAATTCCCCTTCCAAAGATACCCGCAGCAATGAATGTAAAATTGGCAAAATCACCTATGAATTATGCCTTGAATGGCGGCGAAGACTATGAATTACTATTCGCTGTCCCCCCTCAAAAAACCCATTTGGTTCCGTCGCTAATCGACGGTATCCCGGTGCGCGAGATTGGCAAAGCGACGGGGCAACGGGGTATCTGCTCGATCAAAGAAGGGCACAGGACTCGCAATCTTCCTACTGGTGGTTTCGATCATTTCAGGAAATCGCGGGCGTAGACCCACGAAAAAACCGCAGACCTAGAAATCAGGTCTGTGCAAGAGGCTTCCTTCGAACGTGGTCAAGAAGAGAGCGGATGAGCTAAGAGTGTGTGCCAAACTCCGTTTCGCCCGTTGAATAATGTCGTCAACCTACCTGATTAGCTAGAAAGCTCTATCCCGAGAATTTAAAATACTAAATTTCGGATATGAATCCAAAACTTCGTATTATTGGTTTGTCCTTTGGGTGCTGGTCATTCGACAGTGATCAGCAAGGGTTGCGTAACTCATTCTTAGATTTCAGGCTTATGAAGGGTTACAAAACTGTGACAATTCTGGCAAAAAGATTGCAGGATTTCTTTACACTTCTGTCAAGTCGCATTACATCAATGGAATTCCGAAGTTTTTGAAAAGAAATTCAAGAAAATTCATGCATGTCCCGGAATCTTCACAGACCCGAATTTGGCATTGCTGGCTAAGTAGCACACTCTAACATACCTCGATTCGCGACCTTGTTTTGAATTCTGCGTTTAAATTGAACATCCGATAAGGAGGACTACCGTGATCCCCAAGATCCAACAGAGCATTTCCTTTCTCCCGTTCAATGGTTTGGAAAAAGGCCACAATAAGCCTTTTATCGGAAATACCGCTCGAATTTCTGCAGGGCTTGCTTTTCTGGCTATTGAAGCGTTGGTGTTATTGCTCCTGGTGCTTACGCCGACTGCATTGCTCGGACAGTCTTATTATGGAGGTATTCGCGGTATCGTTAGGGACCCGAACGGCGCAATTGTCCCTAACGTGAAAGTATTGCTCATCGATAAAGCGACGAATATTACGCGTACCACCACGACGAACTCCGATGGAGAATATTCTTTCAGTCTGGTGGTTCCCTCCTCGGTCTATGCCGTTGTGGCGGAGTTCACCGGTTTTAAGAAGTTCGAGCAGACTGGGATTGTCATCACACCGGCGGGACACGTAAACCTTGACTTGAACTTAGCGATTGGAAATGTGTCCGAAACGGTCGAAATCACAGCATCGGCTGCTCTTCCGTTGCTCGTGACCACCAATGGGAATAATGGCCAGGTCATGACGAATCAGCAGTTGGTGCAGCTTCCAGACTTTGACCGGAATTTGTATACCTTTACGAACAAGGTGGGTCAAAACGTGATTCCTGTAGGGAATCCATCGAGCTCCGGGATGCAGACCCAAAGCGCTGTTGCGCTGACAACCGTAGCCGGTGGAATGTTGTGGCAGAACAGTTATATGATCGATGGAGTGAACACCACCGCGATTTTTGGTTTTCCGATCATGATCCCTTCCCTAGAAGCAGTAGATGAGATGAAGCTCCAGCTAAACACTTACGATGCTGAGATGGGGCGTACAGGTGGAGGGGTGTTCAATACGACTCTAAAGTCTGGCACTAACGATTTTCACGGGAGTGTTTACGGTAGTATTCGCCGGACGTCCTGGGATGCGAATCTTTTCTTCAATAACGCGGCTGGCAAGCCCCTCAGCCCCATTCCAAATAATACCCTGGCCGCCAGCGTGGGAGGCCCGATCTATATTCCCAAGGTTTATGATGGCAGGAACCGCACGTTCTTCTTCTTCGCCACCGAGGGTTACGACAATTCAGTGGCTGCTTCAGCCCAATATTACTTACCCACTGCGCTCGAGCGGCAGGGCGACTTCTCCCAATCCAAGGTTAAGGTCGGTAATACATTGCAACCGATGGTGATTTATGATCCAGCGACTACGGTACAGAATGCTGACGGAACCTACACCCGCCAGCCCTTTCCGAATGCGGTAATCCCGAGTAACAGGATTAACCCTGTTGGACATAATATCTCCACCTGGTACCCGCTGCCTCAAACGACGCCCGCTTTTTATGGCGCTCCCGACGCTACATTCCCCGCTTCACAGTTGTCACAGGCCCGCCAGTATATTGGAAAACTCGACGTGCAGTTGTTCCGATGGTGGAACGTCACCTTAAGTTTAAGCAAGCAAGTCACCGTGGCACCCGGACCAAATTATTTTGCCACATTGGCATCCCCTCAGCAGTGGCGTTTGAACCGCACGGCCAACGCTACCGCGATTAACAACCAGTTTATAATTAACCCAACTACTGTATTAGCGGTTCGTTACGGTTTTAACCGTTTTCCCAATGTCTTCTACACGCAAAGCGAGGTCGCCGGTTTTAATCCTGCCACCTTGGGGTTTCCGGAAAGCTACGTAAAAGAAATGATGGGCCTCAAATTTCCTCTCATCACTCAGTCAACTGTAATGGCTGGGGACCAGTTGTCAAATGGCAATGGTTCATGGAACACTTACGTCGAACAACGTTGTTGCCGCCGTTATTTCTCACACCCACGGTCGCCATAACCTCAAGGGAGGCTTTGATTTTAGGCGAATGGTGGTAGAGGGGTACGGTTATGGGGATATGTCCGGCTCTTTTAACTTTAACGGTATCTTCACTCAATCGAGTCCTGTTAGCCCCATTGCTGGCACAGGCGCCGATATGGCAGATTTGTTGCTTGGGTATCCTTCAAGCGGCACCACCTCTATTGCCACCAAGTTGACCGATTTTGTCCACTATTACGGAGCCTATATCCAAGACGATATTCGAGTGAGCGCTAAACTGACTCTCAACCTGGGTCTTCGTTGGGAGCGAGAGAATGGGCTTCAGGAAGTTGATAATCGCCTCTATGTGGACTTCGATAAAACGGCCACGAATCCTCTGGCACCGGCTGCACCTGTAGTCGATCCGCATGGGGTGGTTGTATTTGCCGGACAGGGCGGGGCTAATGTTTACGTGGGCGATCCTAGTTACTACAAGTTCTCTCCCCGCATCGGAGCTGCCTACCAGATTAACCCTAAAACTGTCATTCGTGGCGGCTACGGGATTATCCGGGCGCCGCAGCAGTCGCCGGGATCCCCCTATGCCCCGGCCAATTATACTGCAGTCTCACAGTACATTGCCTCCAACGACGGTTTCGCAACCCCGGCGAATTCGCTCAGCAATCCCTTCCCCAATGGGCTCCAACAGCCGCAAGGCAGTTCTCAAGGCGCACTCACGGGAATCGGCCAGCCTATATCCCTTTGGACGCCGTGGTCTCAATCTCCCAAGCTCCAGCAGTACTCGGTTGACCTCCAACACGAGTTTGCTTATGGTATTGTCGTCTCAGCGGGATACCTGGGGACTCGCGCCACCCATCTCACGGGCTCCACTGCCGGCTTGGATTTGAACCAAAACGTATTGGATTCTTCTTATTTCTCCCTGGGCACTGCCGCGCTAAACAAGCAGGTCCCCAATCCGTTTTATGGGCAGGGCGGCACCGGAATTATCGGAGGTCCTACGGTTGCTGCCTCCCAGCTTCTCCTTCCTTTCCCCACTTATGGCTCAGTGGTTTTCTTGAGTACCGATCTGAACCATTCCAAATACGATTCGATGGTGATCAGAGCCCAGAAGCGTTACGCGAAAGGGTTCATGTTCAATACCATGCTGACTTGGGCCAGAAGCTTCGATCTTGCCAGCGCGGGAAATGTCCAGATGCCCGGCCCTTCAGGAATCCAAAACCCCTTGAATCCGGCTGCCGAATATGCTGCTTCGAACTGGCAAGCTCCGTTAACTTGGTCTCTCTTACTCTCCTATGAACTGCCAGTTGGCAAGAACAAGCATTTCCAAATCAACAATACTGCCCTTGATTATATATTGGGCGGTTGGCAAACGAATGCAGTTGCGGCTTACCGAGCCGGGTTTCCTGTGGGTATCAGTCAAGCCGTCAATCGAAATGCCGCTTACGGATATCAAGGTCAACGACCCAATGCAACTGGCGATCGACCCCCAGACAGAAGGTAGTCTCGAAGATAGGCTCACGAATTACATCAACCCGGCTGCGTTCGTAGCGGCTCCTGTGTTTACTTTTGGTAATGTTGGCCGGTATATCCCCATGCGAGGTCCTGGCATGGCGAATTGGGATTTGTCGCTCTTCAAGACCGTTCCAATTAAAGAGCGTGTCAACGTTCAGGTCAGATGTGAATTGCTGAATGCCTTCAACACTCCGATGTTCAACGGTCCGAACGCCACCTTTGGAAGCGGTTCATTTGGCAGGATTACTTCTCAGGCGAACTCCGCAAGACAACTTCAGCTTGCCTTGCGGATCTATTGGTAACCTCAACATCGAAGAAGACGTAATAAACACAAAAGGCTCCCGAGCATCTCGGGAGCCTTTTGTGTTTAATCTTTAAAGTGGTAGCGCAGAGTCGCTCTTTGATTCTGCGGCACTTCTAGCAAAAAACCGCAGACCTTGTAAATCAGGTCAGCACAACGGGCAATTCCTTTTAAAGTGGCCGTACTATCGACTGCTCTCGCATGTAGTCAAATAAAGTATCTGGTCCGAGCACGCCACCTCCCAAGCCACTCAAGTTGACCCCAGCGTAAGGAACGCCGTGCGCAAAAACGTTGTGCGCATTAATCCAGCTATTTCCCGCCACGAGAGCTTCAGCAACCCTGTTGGCTCGATTGAGGTCCTCGGTCCAAACACTGTTTGCCAATCCGTACCGTGACATGTTCACCTTGTCGACGGCTTCATCTTCCTCACGGAAACGGATGATATAGGAAACCGGTCCAAAAATCTCCTCGCGGGCAGCCACATTTTCGGGGGGGCCTGCCAGGAGTGCAGGTTTCACAAAAAAGCCTTTTTCCCTGCCCTGCACTTCAGCCGCCCCGCCCTTGAGCAAAATCTGGGCGCCTTCTTGAGCCCCTTTCTCGAGATAACCCAACACCCTCTCTCGTTGTTTTTGACTCACGACCGGCCCCATCTCTGTTTGCGGGTCGTTCCAATAGCCAACCTTGACCTTTTGCATCGCTGCCACAGCCGCAGTACAGAATTTGTCATAAATCTTCTCATGAACCATCCAGCGGGTAGCCGTGCAACAGACTTGGCCTGTATTCAAGGTTACTGCCCGGGCGAGCTGGTCCGCCGTGCGTTCGATGTCCACATCCTCGAAGACTACAGCTGCTCCTTTTCCACCCAGTTCTAGTTTGACCGGAACCAAATTTCGTCCACAGGCTTCAGCCACGAGCCGGCCAACCTCAGGAGAACCTGTGAAAGACATGCGGCTCAAGCCGGGGTGGTTGGCCAATGCCGCGCCTGCTGTTTCACCGAGTCCCGAAACGATGTTAATGACGCCATCAGGAATCCCAGCTTCTTTGACGAGTTTGGAGAAGTAGAGTGTCGATAACGGGGTATCCTCGGCAGGTTTAACCACAACCGTATTGCCTGCAGCCAATGCCGGAGAGAGTCCCCATCCCAGCAGCAAGAATGGGAAATTCCACGGAAAAATGAAACCGCAAACACCATACGGCTGCCGCACGGTTCGAGCTTCGTGATGCGGAACAGGGATGGGGTCCTTCCAAGAGACATGCAATGAGAGATCCGTATAATAACGCATGGTAGCAGAGAAGTTTTCCACATCCCAGGTCGCCTGGCCTTGCGGTTTCCCCACATCAAGGGACTCCAATTCCGCCAGGATGCTTTTGTTTGCTTCGACTAAGTCTGCCAACCGATGCAGATAGACGCCTCGTTCGTTAGGCTTCATCGTAGCCCAGCCGGTCTGGCGAAATGCCTTTTTAGCCGCCTGAACAGCCTCATCGACATCGACACTCTTGGCATGAGAGACCTTCGCCAGAACCTCTCCGGATCCTGGGTCAACCGTCTCAAAGGTTTCTTCCTTCTTGGAGGGACGCCATTTCCCTCCAATGAAAAGCTGTATTGTACCGCTCCCCAGGAATTGCTCCACAGCCCGGGAATATTTGCTTGCGATGGTTACTCCCATAAAACCCTCCAATTTTAAGATTTTAGTTCTTCAAAGCTCGCACAGTTTGACACTTCATCAAGCGTCCGAAACACGCTTGAAAGAAGGCGCAATCGAATCCATTCAATAATTGAAACAGCGATCTCAGCCCCTCCATTCGTTTTCTACCCCGACTTCACCCTAGTCATATTCAGAAATCAACCACCCTTAGTACCGATTGTACAATTCTAAAGCCTTGAGCATGGATTTTTTTTCTTTGATCAGGGGGATCATCTTACTCTCTTTTTCATCATATTGGTGAAGGAGCTCTACTACCCTGGGCGCCACTTCCACCGGGACAACAACGACTCCGTCCCAATCCCCCATCAGATAGTCCCCTGGCCGAACACGAATGCCGCCGCAGAGAACAGGCTCATTTTTTGAGATACTCACGAGTTTACCAACAGACGTCACAGGAATCACGCTACGGCTGAAGACCGGAAAACCGATTTCGGTGATCTCTTCGATGTCGCGCGCTCCCCCGTCAATCACGGCGCCAGCCAAATCCCGAACCTTGGCCGTCGTCGCCATCAAGTTGCCGATTCCGGCAATTTCCAATCCATCTTCCAAAACATAGACAAGAATACTCCCCGCGGGAGCTTCATCTAGAATTTGTAAAGCGTAGTTTGGGTAGCTGCGGGGATCGTTTTTAAAAACCCGGCGAAGGACCGCTGTATACGCGCGACCTACAATCTTGGTTTTGAAAATGGGCTTCATATCGTGAAACATGGCGCCTCGTTGTCCCGTAGCCTCCTCCACCGCATCAGAAAGGTTTCCAGTGCTTACCTTTCGAAATTCTTCCATAATCTGTGCGGGCTCCAGGTTTGTCTTCTCATGCGTTTCTGCGGTCGCACGGCTTGATGACAGACTGAATAATAGAGCAAGAATCAAAATGCAGCGGCTTGGGTTCATTGTCCATGCAAGAATGGTTGGACGCATCTCAGCACCTCATTGGAAGTCTCGACCAAAGTCTGATCATTTGTAGCTGATCTCCTATTATAGCCGCTTGCGCTCCGGGAAATCTATTCCTATAAGAGATCTGGGAAGGATGTTTAGACATCCCGACCCCGTTTCAGGTTAGAATCTGTGCTTCGTAATCCCAGGAGGAGAGGACCACGATGGCAAAATCACTGAACCTTGGCATGATCGGCTATGGCTTTATGGGGAGGGCGCATTCCAACGCTTACCGCAAGGTGAATCACTTCTTCGATCTGGAATATCGCCCGGTGCTGAAGGCGATTTGTGCGCGAGACGCGGCCAAAGCTGAGGCGTTTGCAAAAAACTGGGGCTATGAATCCGTTGAGACCGACTGGAGAAAATTGGTCGAGCGTCCTGATATTGATATCATCGATATTTGTACTCCCAATAATTTACACCGCGAAATTGCATTGGCTGCAGCCCGGGCTGGAAAGATGATCCTTTGCGAAAAGCCACTAGCCATGAATAGTAAGGAAGGGGCTGAGATGGTGGAGGCGGTGGAGAAAGCGGGAGTCGCCAACATGGTCTGGTACAACTACCGCCGGCTGCCAGCCGTTACCCTAGCCAAAAAGCTTGTTGAACAAGGCCGACTCGGCCGGATTTTCCATTACCGTGCCGTGTTCCTGCAGGATTGGACTATTTCGGCGGATCTCCCTCAGGGCGGGACGGCCCTCTGGCGGCTGGACGCCGCCGCTGCAGGGAGCGGCGTCACTGGTGACTTGTTGGCTCATTGCATTGACACGGCTCTCTGGATCAACGGAGGCATCGAGCGCGTGACGGCGATGACCGAAACGTTCGTAAAAGAACGCAAACATAATTTAACGGGGAAGGTTGAACCGGTGGGGATAGATGACGCTTGCGCCTTCCTCGCCCGATTCAAAAACGGATCCCTGGCTACTTTCGAATCGACTCGCTATCGCCCGTGGGCATAAGGCCCTTTATACTTTTGAGATCAATGGTGAGAAGGCGTCCATCCAATGGGACTTGCTCGATCTGCATCGTCTCTCCTACTTTGATCATCGCGACGAAAGTGGCCTGCGTGGCTGGCGATCCATTCATGTGACCGATGGAGAACATCCCTACATGAGCCATTGGTGGGTTCCAGGACTCCAGATCGGCTACGAACATAGCTTCGTTCATCAGGTTGCCGATTTTCTGGAGGGCTTGGCACAGAAGACTCCGGCAAGCCCCACCTTTCGAGATGCCTTGGAAACTCAACAGGTATGTGATGCGGTGTTACGAAGTGCCAAGACGGGGGAATGGGTGGTTGTCAAGTAGGCAGGTAAGCAGAAGGCAGACCAAACGGGAAATATTGAAGTCCCCCAGGAGAAATTCTAGACGGGGACTTACAGTAAGGTGATCTATTCCTTTTTTCGAGCAACCACAAATTGATTGAGGCCAAAAAGGAAAGATTTGAAAAGTTGAACTTCGAAACCATGAATCTCCAACAATGAGATCAAGCTCGTCCTCGCGTAAAACCTTTCGTGTTCTTGCGCAGCCTCTCGATAGGTTAAACCCAGATAACTCGAGATCTTATGAATCCATCCTCCCAGGGGTGTGGGCGTTGTCAGTAGAAGTCTTCCCCCCGGCTCCAATAAACGCTGGATTTCGCGCAGCGCATTCCCCGGCATTTTCAAATGTTCGAGCAGTGCCGCCATGACGACGGTGTCAAATGATGCACGAGTCAAGGCCAAATTCCCCTGCTCGATATCCCCTCGCACGAATCGGCCACGAACGGCTTGCTTTGCAAGCTTCTCTTCCACTCTGGCCTGGCGCTCGGGACTCCGGTCGACCAAAACGACTGAATCCACCTCAGAACCAAGGTGCTCGAGCAATTCGCCGTATCCACAGCCTATATCAAGAATCTTGCGGCCCACATGCTCGCTGACTTGAGTCAGTCTTGCCTGGGTGAGGAATTTTGACAGCAGAGGCATCAGGATTGTCGATTGGCAAACGAGATTCAGAAGTCTTCTTCTTTATCCGCCGTAGTAGTATGGACGGCTGATCATCGCGACCTGACCTTCGACATTCCGTTTCCAGTCCTCCAGGGAGGGTCCTTTAATCGATTTCGCCCGCTCACGGAGGGCCACCATCTGCTCAGCGGAATAAGGTTTAAATTGTTGAGCGATCCGTACGTCGTCCTCTAGTTGGCCAATGGTCGTACAACCGATTGCCGTACAGTGAACGGGGAGGCTGAGCACATAGCGTAAGCATTCAGAAGCACTGAAGCTCTGCAAGAGTTTGGCATTGGCGAAATTCTTCATTCCCTGGATCCCCATGCCCCGCTCGACAGCAATCGGCAACACCTGTTTTTCAAAGCTGAGGTAGGCTGGATCGGCAATGTGCAGAGGCATCAGAATCGTGTCGTACTTATCATATGCCTTCAGCATCTCCAAATGAACGGCTGGATCATGGTGGCCAGTAAATCCAATAAAACGGCACTTGCCGGACTTCTTGGCAGCTTCAAATGCCTCTATGGCGCCGCCGGGAGCAAAAATCTCCTGAACTTCTGACTTTTCATTGACGGAATGAATCTGCCAAAGGTCCACATAATCTGTCTTCAATCGTTTAAGAGAAAGATTCTAGCTCCTCTTCTGCCCCTTTGCGAGTTCGTTTCATGGACTTGGTCGTGATAAACACCTTTTTCCGGAAAGGGGGGAGCACTGCCCCATACACTTCTTCGGAGCGTCCCTCCCAGTACAAGTGGGCATTGTCAAAATAGTTGATGCCTAGATCGTAGGCTCGCAGGACAATCGCTTCGGCCTCTTCTTTCGAAATCAATGGGAATCGGCCTCCCGCCTGACCGATGATTGTCAGTTTTTCGCCTGTCTTTCCGAAGACTCGCATCGGGATGTCGCCAGCTTTTAACTGGGAGACATCAGCTCGAGCCGGCCATAGATCCGCCCCTGCAACCACACCGCCCACTACGCTTCCTACAAAGGTTCGTCGTTTCATGGTTATTGCCCTCCTGAATAACGAATAAGGTCAAAACTAAATCAGAGGTCAAAGAAAAACAAGGACTATGTATCGAGCAAGCTGTAGTCTGTCGGTAAGAATATCCTGCAACGCCGATCTCTGCAATGGCCTTATGATCTGCTCTTTGAGCGGCAATGCTCATGCCTTTTGGAATTGAGCTCTCTTAACGGGACCCCCACTGGAAAGTTGACGATCTTACGGCGAGCAGCGCAGATATTTAGAGTTTCGAAGCCATTCCCGATCCGAGTAATAGATAAAGATAAAGCGGTTTTCTTTGATGTTGTCGATCAACTCTTTGGCGATCTCCAGTCTCACCGCAGGGCAGCCCCAGCTTCGCCCAAGGCGCCCCAACGCTTGAATCGACGCATTGCTTACATAGATTGCGCCGTGCATCACGATTGCACGTTCAAGCGCGTTGTCATTGAACTATGCCTCTAACCCATGGAGCTGTAACGTGTAGCCATTCTCGGCCATCCACACGACCAGACTCTCCATCTCTTCATCAATTCTAGGCTGGCCGTGAGTTGGACTAGCCCTCGATCTAAGCAACTTGATGGCGATCAGTTGTTGAACCCAGCCCTAAGTTGTATCAGGTTTAGTAGAGGCTGCTATTTCCTCAGATAACTCGCGGCCCAGCCGTTGACCGATTTCGGCCTATGCTGCCCTCTTAGCACCAGAAAACCGCAGCCTAGCCTTGATTTGGGCTTTAGGAATCCGGTTCTTAGGTTCGAGATATTTGATGCGTAACAATAGTTCCTAGTCGACGGTTTCAGTGATATAGGCCAACAGGTGAAGCCAATCCATTCCCATCCTCCAACTTTCAAACGAAATGGTCGACTCGGAATTGCATAGCATATCTGAGGTTGGAAAAAGGAAATTTGAAGCTGAAAGTGGGAAGCTGTAAGCTATGGCTTGTCAATTCCTTCAAGTTTTTGGGCCTTACGGAGTACAAAATGGGTAATGTTGGATGATTACGAATCGGGTATGCTAAACTTGGCGAACCGCAGAATTATTGAAATCCCTTTCGTCAGGGCGCTGTTCTCGCTGGCTTTCATTTTTGCGCTGGGTCTGGTTTTTAATGCTGACGGCACGTTCTTTCGCTGGGACACCCACCGGGACATGCTTCGCCAGATATCGACATACGGAATCCTGGCGAGCGGTCTGACGGTGGTCATTGTAGCTGGGGGGATTGATCTCTCTGTAGGTAGTGTACTGGGGCTATCGGCAGTCGTCTTTTCCTTTCTGAGTATTCAACTGGGCTGGACAGCTGGGGTGGCTATCCTGGCTTGTTTGGGCCTTGGGCTTAGTTGCGGCGGTATAGTAGGAGGAGTCATTGGCAGATTTGGAGTACAACCATTTATCACGACTCTCGCCGGCATGGCTTTTGTGCGAGGCGCTGCAAAGTGGGTTTCGGGAGGACAGAAGATTTCCACAACGGTTTTGCAGCCTAATGGGAACTTTGCTCAGGTGCCACTCCCCCCGGTATTTGAATTTCTAGGTTCTCGATTTCTGCACCAGAACGTGGCTGCCGTGACGATTGTTTTCCTGCTCTGCATTTTAGTGTGTTGGGTAATACTGGCCAAAACGCGGTGGGGACGTTGGCTCTATGCCATAGGGGGAAATGAACATTGCGCATATCTGTCCGGAGTCCCGATCATTCGTGTGAAATTGCTGGCTTACTCGCTATGCGGAATGTTGGCTGCAGTCGCCGGTATTTGCCAGGCCGCTCAGGAACTGCAGGGCGATCCGGAAGCGGGAATGGGATATGAGTTGACGGCCATCGCAATCGTGGTGATGGGAGGAACCGGCCTTTCTGGTGGACACGGCGGAATTGGATTGACATTGCTTGGCACCATCACAATTGGATATCTCGAAAAGATTTTGAGTATCAATGCGGTGAGCGAAGCCTCCAGACTCATGATGACGGGGTTGATCGTGTTAACTGCCGTATTATTGCAGAAACGACAAAGCTAAAGGCAGAGTTGGATTGAAAGGATCCAGAGTGAGACGAACCCAAAGACGAGTGCGATTGGGGCTGATCGGATTTGTGATCATTTTCGCCAGCATCCATTGCGGAAAACAGACGTCCCCAACAGTTGCCAGGACTGGAAAGGCTCGATGGAGAATCGGGATGAGTCAGTGCAATCTCGGTGAACCCTGGCGGGTGCAAATGAACCAGGACCTCCAGAAGGCCGCCGCGACCCATCCGGAGATTGAACTTCTTTTCAAAGACGCGCAAAACGATTCGCTGCGCCAATGCGCCCAAGTGGACGAGTTCACGAATCAAGGGGTGGACGTCCTGATTGTATCCCCGAAAGAAGCAGTACCACTCACACCTCCTATCGTTGAGGCTTATCGCAAAGGAATCCCGGTGATCGTGCTGGATCGGAAAATCGCTAGCGATGATTACAGCTGTTTCATTGGTGCCGACAACCGTCAGATCGGCCACGCGGCGGGCCGTTGGATCATGGAACGGTTGAAGGGAAAAGGACAGGTGGTCGAGTTGAAAGGATTGATGACGTCCACTCCCGGTCAGGATCGCCACCTCGGGTTCCGGCAGGCCATTGACGGGAGTGGAATCAACGTGCTCTTCGAGGCTGACATGAAGTGGCTGGAGCCGGAAGCCCGCAAGGAAATGGAATCTGCCCTGGCGCGTTACCAAACCATTGACCTCGTTTACGCGCACAATGATCCGGGAGCACACGGAGCTTACTTAGCTGCCAAGGCGGCAGGGCGGGAAAAAGAGATTCTGTTTGTGGGCATCGATGCCCTGCCTCAGGAGGGGCAGGCTTATGTGAGTCAAGGAATATTAGCCGCCAGCTTTGAATACCCCACGGGCGGCGCCGAAGCGGTCCAGGTCGCCCTCGATATCTTAAACAAGAAGACGGTCCCCAAAAACATCGAATTGCCTTCACGTGTATTTGAATCAAAAAGTCTTTCTGGAAGTACACCAATGCCTGTTGCAGATCAGCCAACTTCGGGAGGACTCTAAATGCTGGAACACTTACAGACAAAAAAAATCAAAGTCGGCCTTCTCGACTTCGGCGATGGGCGAGGATTCTTAAAGGCGCCACTAGAACCGGTCAATCGGCAAAATCTCGAGAAGGTCATCCATTTTCTAGAAACAGAAGGGTTTGAGCCTGTCGTTGGCGATGAAGTAGTCTGGCAGAATGAGATCGCTGTCAGAAATGCTCGTAACCTTGCGGCGAGCGGAATCGACGTGGCGATATTCAACTACTCTGTGTGGGCCTGGCCGCAATACAGTCGCGTAGCCGCTCAGTTTTGCCCGCAGCCGATTATCATGTTTTCCAATGTTAACCCCAGCTATCCGGGCCTGGTCGCGATGCTAGCGGGCTCAGGCTCGTTGGCTCAGGCAGGAATCCAGTTCAGCAAGACTTTTGGTGACATTGAAGAGGCGAGCGTCCGTGTTCGCTTGAAATCGCAAATCCTGGCCACGGCGGCTGCTCATCGGTTGAAAGGTCTAACTTACGCCCTCATTGGAGGCCGTTCTCTTGGCATCGATACCACTGTAGTCGATCCAGCTCAGTGGATGAAACAGTTTGGAATCGACATTGATCATGTGGATCAATTCGAGATCGTCCGGCGAGCAGAGCGTGAGGGCTGGCATAGTGGGCGGGTTCAGGCAGCTTTTGAGTACCTGAAGAAGCATGTCCGAAAGATTCATTGGACCACAGGAAGTCAGGGCCCCCTCTTAACCGAAGAACTACTGAGAAGGCAACTGGCACTTTATTACGCAACACTGGATCTAATCGAAGAGTTCCACTACGATTTTTGTGGCATAAAAGGGCAGCGTGAACTTACTGAGCACTTCGCTACCGCTGACGTAACGGAAGCCTTCCTAAACGACTCTTATGGTCCCGAAGGTCAGTCAAAACCCTCAATAGTCTGTGCAACCGAGGCAGACTCGGATGCGGCACTCACCATGCAGATTTTCAAGCATCTCGCCGCCACGCCTGTGCTGTTCGCCGACGTGCGCCACTTCCATTCCAATCTGGGTGTATGGGACTTGTGCAATAGCGGAGAACATGCCACCTACTTCGCCGCGCGAAGCCTCGATCCGGCTGTCAATCTGGCCAAGGTCGAATTTCGTCCTCAAGGCTTCTATTTCCCGGCCGGTGGCGCGGCGGTTTACCACATCGCAGCACCCGGACCTGTGACTCTGGCACGCCTAACCCGCGATGATGGCAAATACCGAATGACGGTGATTCCGGCGGAATTTGTCGACTTTGGGGATGATAACGAGAGCATTGCTTCCATCTCGCAAGACAACTGGCCACACGCCTTCGCTCGATTCCAATGTTCTGGAGAAACATTCATCAATCAGTTTCACTGCAATCATATCCATGGAGTTTATGGTCACTGGGTCTCTGAACTTCAGATGGTTTGTCAGATTCTTGGGATTGAATGCACTGTGCTTTCGTAAATTACCAAAGGAGTTCCTAGAAACACAGCATGGCTATGGCACGTTGCCGTGAGCACGGTATCTCGTCAGCAGGCGAGTTCCATTGGAGCGATTGAGAATAAGGAGTTGTTGCTTTAAGAGAACCGACTCCGCGACGACAGAACGGATGCCGCCAGGACTAAGGAGCCGAGTGAACATCACGATGACATGAATGAAGAGGATAACCTGATCTCGCATCTCTTCATCAAAACAAAACTTGGAATTGCCTGGGGTTGTACCACAAAAAAGCAATTTGCCCGGGACAGCCAATCTCATGCATAGGAATTACCGAAGACAGAAAGCAGCCGAGGATTGCAATCCAGATGTGGATTGATCACCAGAAAAGGATATTCAATACCAGGAAAAGTACGATGACTCCAGCGGCTAGGAACTTAGGGGTCCGATACCAGGGTTGCTGGCAGCCTGTTTCGGGATGTGCATGGCCATGCACCAGGCCGATCAGATTTTCGCGAGTAGGAGGGAGAGTAAAAAAGCTTAAGGTAATTGCCGTAATCATTCCCGCCGCCGCCCCCCAGATAGCTAGATTCAGGGTTGCCGCCATTGGTGTTCGATAGGCGAGAAAACCCAGGCGATAAAGCATATATTGGATCAGGCATCCCGACACTCCAGCCACCATACCATAGAAGGCCGCCGTCGCGGTTGTCCGCCGCCAGAACATTCCCAAGAAAAAAATAACGAAAAAGGGCGCAATGAACATGGCCCCAATAAGTTGCATGTAATCCATCAGATTGTCAAAATACAGGACGATGTAAGCGGAGCCTATGCTCAACGCGGTCCCAAGAACAGTTGCCAGGTGCGCCACTTTTAGGTAATGAGAATCGCTTCGTCCTTTGGCTAGGTAAGTTTGATAAATATCATATGTCCAGACGGTGTTAAAGGCAGTTACATTCCCGGCCATCCCCGACATAAAACTAGCCAGCAAAGCTGTGAGCCCCAGCCCCAATAACCCATGAGGATAGTAGCGTTGCATCAACTGTGGCAACGCTACATTAAAATCCCCCTCAAGCGACTTGGGTATAACGGCAATGGCAATCATTCCAGGTACAACCACCAGCGCTGGGAACAGCATTTTCGGGAAGGCGGCGATCAACGGAGTTTTGCGGGCGGCGTCCAGATCCTTTGCCGCCAAGGCTCTCTGCACCAAAAGAAAGTCCGTGCACCAGTACGACGGTCCCATGATAAACATCAACGCCAGAACGATCACGTACCACTCGACACCCAATGAATTGGCGGAGGTTGTTCCCAGTCCCTGCCAGGTGTGGGACATCGTTGCCGGGAGCCTGGCGGTGAGGCCAGCCCACCCCCCCACCTCCATCAGTCCTAGTACTAACAAAGGGAAGAATCCGAAAATGATCAGAAAGAATTGGAGTACCTCGTTATAAATCGAGGAACTCAAACCACCCAGGAAGGTATAGGTTACAACGACCCCGGCTGAAAGCAGAATGCTGAAATTAAAACTCCAACCTAACATTTGCTGACAAACCATCGCCAGTGCGTACATATTGATTCCCGACATGAGCACGGTGACCAGTGAAAAACTAAGGGAATTGAGGAGATGAGCGCGGTAATCAAAACGCAACCGCAAATATTCAGGGACGCTGCGTATCCCGTTAGTATAGTAGAAGGGGATCATGAATAGGCCCAGGAATATCATGGGCGGTATCGCCCCCGTCCAGTACCAATGACTGGTCACCATTCCGTACTTGGCTCCCATTGCGATCATTCCCACGACTTCAAGGGAGCCGAGATTCGCTGACATAAAGGCCAGGCCCGTGATCCAACTGGGCAGCGAATGCCCGGCTGTTAAAAATTCTTCTGAGGTTCTCATCCGGCCCTTCAGCCAGTAGCCGATCCCGATGACAAACACCGTGTAGGCGGCCAGGATTGCGAAATCGATAAAATTAAGTTTCATTTAAGTGCCCACTAAACTTCCGATTGTAGAATGCAGACTGGGTGTGGTACAAAGCGTAATGAATAGAAGCGGAATGTATACCGCACTTGATTTCAGGCTGTCAATCAACGAATCTCGACGGTCGCGAAGGAGGCGCTATTGGATCTCGACATTCGACTCCCCATTGCATGTCTGTTCCTAATCGTGGGCGCCCTCCTTATAGGATATGGATTCCTGGGTCCGGCCCCAATCACCGTTGTGCAGCCTCCCTTCAGCGTTAACGTTGCGTGGGGAGCGGTGATGGTTCTCTTTGGCGCCATTCTTCTGGCTGCGGCAAGGGCGGGTCGGCGACGGACGTAAATTCAATAGGCCCGTTGAGCTCCATCGGAAATTGCCGGGCCATCGGTTGCTGGCTACTGCTCTTCAAAGCGGCTTTCTAAGTCTTCCGGGGAGGTCCTCGTGGCTACTTGCTATTGGCGGTCGGAGGCATTATTATTGGCGCTTCACCTTCGTCTCCAAGTGGAGATTCTTCTTGGCGGGTGCGGTTTCCTTCAACTCAGTGACCTGCATGTCGGAACATTTATTGAAGTGGGCAGAGTAGAAAGTGACACCACCAATGGAGGAGTTCCCATTTAGAGGGCCGCAGGCATTTTCTGCGTGCATTCATGATAATTCGGAATCCATTCCGAAAATAGTTGACGCTCTCTCATTGTATATGCTCTGATCAATTTTTTTGTTTCTGAACTGAGAGTTGCTCGGGAAGTAGCCTTGGCCAAACGGGCGTTGCTGCGTGACCAAGTTATCGTTGATTTGCAAAGGAGGCTCGATCGTTGAAGATAACGGGCGTTGAGACTTATTTGGTGGGAAATCCCTGGAAGAATTGGGTCTTTGTAAAGCTGCTTACCGACTCCGGGATCTACGGTATTGGAGAGGGCTCATTGGGGCATTTTTCAAAGACAGTGGAAACCGCCATCCATGAGATGAAGCCCTTCTTCTTGGGACTTGAAGTTTTTCAGACCGAGATGCTCGTAAATCGATTAAACAGGTATGTCTACGCAGACGGGGGCCAGATCAAAATGTGCGCGATTTCAGCATTGGAGATCGCGTGCTGGGATGCCATTGGGAAAGCGTTGAATCAGCCCATATACAACCTGGTCGGCGGTCGCTGCCACGAACGGATTCGAGCTTATGCCAACGGCTGGTATCGTTGCCCGCGGACGCCCGAGGCTTTCGCTGAGGCCGCCAGCAAGGCGGTCAAGTTGGGCTACACGGCGCTGAAGTTTGACCCCTTTGGCACTGGCTGGCGCACCCTGCCCAAGCGGGACGAAGATCTCTCCATTGACATTGTGGCCGCTGTGCGCGATGCCGTTGGGGGGGAAGTCGACCTGGCGATTGAGGCCCATTCGCGTTTCAGCGTTTCAAACGCTATCCGGATTGGCAAGAGACTCGAACCGTATCGCCCCGCTTGGTTCGAAGAGCCTGTCCCGCATGACAACATTCAGGCCATTGTGGAGGTAGCCAGGCATCTGGAGATCCCGATTGCTACGGGAGAGAGCTTCTCGTCAAAGCATCAATTGGCCGAACTTCTCCGCACGAATGAAATTGACATCATTAATTTTGAGCCTTTGCATATGGGAGGGATTCTGGGGTCAATAAAAGTCGCTGACATGGTGGATGCTCATTATGGATTGGTGATCCCTCATGCTGCTCAAGGGCCTATTTGCACCGCGGCTTGCCTTCATATCGATGCTGCCACGCCGAATTCCTGGCTGCAAGAAGTTTTTGAGGACTTCAACGAACCCTGGGAAAAGCTGCTGGTGACCAAATGCCCGGAAGTGGTCAATGGATATATTGATATTCCCACAGGCCCGGGGTTGGGTACAGATCTGATTTTGGATGAAGTGCTTCGACATCCCTACCATGAACGCCCGGATATCACACCGTTCGACAAAGACTGGCAATTCCGCCGATCTGGAACGTAATCATTGGAATAGATGTCCTGAGGAGGAGACAGAATGCTTAGGTTTAATGGGATCACTCCCGTGATGGCGACCCCTTTTTGTGAAGATGGAAGCATAGACGAAGCCAGCTTGAGAAAGGAGATTGATTTCGCCATCGAACACGGCGCGGCTGCAGTTTGCGGTCCAGGATTCGGAGCTGAATTCTACAAGATGAGTGACCCTGAGCGTTATCGATTTGCGGATATCTTGGTGGAGCAGACACGGAAAAGGGTGCCGGTGATTATCAGCACCGGTTCCGGCTCGGTATTCAACACGATTGAGTTTTCGCGATACGCCGAAAAGATTCATGCCGACTGCCTGATGGTCATTCCCCCACAGAGAGTGGCTTTGCCAGGAACTGAAGTTGTTGCATTCTTCAGCCAGCTCTGCGAGGCAGTTCAAATTCCGGTGATGCTGCAGGATGCCGACTTCACTGGGGCCGGGCTCCCATCAAAGGTTATTGTCGATATTTCGGCCCGGCATCCAAATTTCCTCTTCGCCAAACTGGAAGTAACTCTACCAGGACAGAAATGTGCTGATATTGTGCAGCACACCAATGGAAGAGTTCAGGTTATCTACGGCCTAGGTGGAATCGCCATGTTAGATGGGCTTGCCCATGGCGCTTCCGCCATGATGCCCGGGACCGCAGTCGTCGATGTTTACGCCCGCATTTACCAGCTGTATCGGGACGGCAAGATTGACGAGGCAAAGGACCTCTTCTATCGTCTCATTCCCTATCTGACCTTTGCGATGCAACATTTAGAGCTGGCTGTTGGTATTGAAAAACGCGTGTTGGTCAGGCGAGGAATCTTCCCCAGTGCGCGGATGCGACGGCCAACACTTTTCTACGATGACGCCTACGAAACAGAAATAAACGAGTTGGTTAGCCGAGTAGTTGCCCTCTCGCAGGAATGCCACCGGATGTGATTTATTCCAGCCCGCCCCCCTGCCGCAGAGGAAGATTTAGACAGTGGCAAATTGCAGGAACCTCTCTCAGAGAGCCATTCCCTCCCGAAAAATCACTTGAGTCTCCCCTTCCTATTTGAACAGAATTCCGGTGCTCCGGGGAATAGCGGTGGGTAAAATGAAGATCTTTCCGAACGTTTATGAGATCAAGTCTGTATTTGGAAATCGTTACATTTACCAGTATCTGTTCGTCGGGGATATCACAATCCTGCTGGATGCCGGAGTTGCGGCTACTCCGAACTCGGCCATTTTCCCATACCTTGAAAAGATCGGGATCTCGCCTCGGCAGCTTACCATGGTAATCGCGATGCATGCCGATGCGGATCATCACGGTGGTTTGCCAGCGATCAAGGACGCTTCTGCTGGGACTCTATTAGCTTGTCACAGAGAGGATCTGCAGTTGATTGAAGACCCGGAATTTCTCTATCAGCATCGCTATAATTTTCTGGCTTACAGCCATGGCCTGGGGTTTGGACGGGAGGGGATGGTCCACTGTCCTGAGGGGCGAAAGATTGACCAGACGCTCGCAGCAGGGGAAACACTGCAACTGGCCAAAGACTGGAAGCTCCAGGTCTGGCATGTGCCAGGACACTCAGCAGGCCACTTGGCCATTTACGATGAAAAGAATCAAGCCGCATTCACCAGTGACGCCGTTCAAGCCAACGGCTATCCGACCATCGACGGGAAACTTGCGTTTGGCCCAACCTACTACACCGTTGACAGCTATCTGGCAACAATTCAATTTCTGGAAAAATGGCCGATTGGGCACATCTTCTCGGGACATTGGCCTGCCCTTCATGGCGAGGACGTTAGGTCCTTTCTCGATGAATCTCGAAAATTTGTACTTACCACGGACAGTCTGCTGCAGGCTTACTTCAAAAGCCATCGTGGCGGCATTACTCTGAAACAAATACTGACCGACTTGGGCACGAAGCTAGGAGATTGGCCAACTGAAACTGCAGCTTTTCTTCAATTTGCTCTCTATGGGCACTTGGTCCGTTTGGAGCAGCAAGGTATCATCTACCAGGACGTCTCTCAACCTGTACAGTGGAGGTTGGCGTAACATGAGCAGGCTACCGAAGAATTGGCTGAACGTCTCTATGGCGGTATCTCATATGCGAAATTCAACTTGGGGATGAATGTCTCACGGTCCAAACAAGAGCGACGGTCCGGGAAATCAGAACCGTCTTCTTTTCAAGGCTTTCTCTGGTACCATTAGTTACATTACAGACACTGTCCCGAAATCACAGGCCGAGGGAAACGCGGCAAAAGCGAGGATACTTACCTTCTCTGCCACCACGTGATTCAGTCTTCGACTTGCGGATCAAATACTTGAGGAAACCGGCTGTCCAGGGGGCGTCTGATGTTTAAGAACACCATCCGAGGATGTTAAGAACCCCCCGGCTCGCAGTTCTCTCTCGATGCGCTCAGCGGTGCGAGTCGACGGCCAACTGAAGGGGGCACGCGGCTTGCCGGTCGAGCGCCCAAGCAATGACATGGCATATTTGATTTGACCGGGGAATCCAGGACCTTCAATGCATCGCCAGACAGGAAGAATCCGATTGTGTAGATCGAGAGCGCGCTCGAGATTTCCGCTTTGAACGCAGCGCAGCATTTCTAGCGTTTCGCTCGGAAAGAGACATGATGTTCCAGAAATTGTTCCGTCAACTCCCAACATGAAAGAAGGATAGATCAAATCATCAATGGCCGAAAAAAATTTGATCTGGCCTTTGAGATTTGACAGCAGTTCAGCAAGAGCGTGAATATTGTAGCCGCTTTGCTTCACGCCAATGATCAATGGGTTTTCGCTGCAGAGTTTCTTAAGAGAAGCAATGGCAACTTGAGCCCAGGGGACCACATTGTAAATGATCAGGGGCAACCCTGTGGCATCGGTGATATCTTGATAATATCGTGCCAGAATCTCAACTGAAGTCACGTATTGAAAGTGTGGCGGCGGAACTTGCAGACCGCACGCACCAGCGCGCTTGGCAGCTATACCCAAACGAACGGCTTCCTCGGAGGTGTCCGCTATGACTCCGCCCAGCACGGGAAGCGCATCATCGATAGACTGAATCACGACACGGACTGCCTCATACAGTTCAAGTTCAGTCAAGCCAGCGCCTTCGCCTGTGCTCCCTCCGACCACGATCCCCTGGACGCCGGTGGCTCTCAGAAACTTGGCCTCGGTCTCCAGCGCAGTTCGATCGATCGAATCGTCGTCGGCAAACGG
Organism: uncultured Acidimicrobiia bacterium; assembly: GCA_963810905.1. Lineage (GTDB taxonomy): Bacteria > Acidobacteriota > Terriglobia > Versatilivoradales > Versatilivoraceae > CAWBAT01. The sequence goes on from CAWEPG010000011.1 coordinate 79,410, forward strand.
TGTGATCATGGGCGGAACCACACCATAGAGTTCGCGTATGTTGTGAATGGCATCCTCCTAAGAAAACATCGGGATTTAAAGGCGAGTAAAACTCATATTACCAAGCCGAATCGGCCGGTGTCAACTATTCGGAAGGCATTCCGCTCTCGAAAAGTCTTGTCCCCATCACCCCGAAATAAGAGAGTTGCCGGTTACACCGTTTGCGTCAGCGGTGGAAGGACACTGGACGATCCCCTGCGCGATGGCTTCCAAGTGGCTGGAGCCAATCTCGTCTTGGGGGTCCCTCGTGTCGATGCGATGACCACGGCTACCCAGCGGGTGCTATTCTTCCCCAAGGACTGGGCACGTAAACAGTTTCAGATTTTACATGACTCATAGCATGCCCCGGGCGGCCGGGTTGGAAGCGTTACGATGCACCTGATCGGGCAAAAGCCCCCAAAGCTCCACTTCGCTATCACGGTAGAACAGTCCTAACGGATCGATGAAAGTTGCATTCTGAGTAAGCGTTTCTAGAAAGAGATTGCCCGAAGAAACATTCGGAGGGCAGCGTCTGTAAATGGCGTCGACACTCGTGTGGAGTGCTCGACAGATTTTGCGGTAACCCGCAAGGGGAGCACGTTTCCAATTGCGTTGGACTCAGGATTTGGGTAAACTTTGGTTTGATGAGTTTCCGCCCTTGACGGATGGAACTTATGACGCGTGGCTCGACTAGCCTGTGGCAAAAACGTCACCGGCGACATTCGGAACGCGGTAATCAAGTCTTGGAAGTTGACCGGTCATTCATGCCCCCTAAGAATTTATTATCGAAACGGAACGAAACCAAGAAGGTTCGCCGAGACAAGAATTTCGTGGCCTCTACCGAAAAAATTTTCGCGGTCCTGGAAGCTTTCAGTCAACACCCCCATTCGGCCATGAGTTTGGAAGAGATCACTCAAGCCTCCCGCTTGGCCAAGACAACTCTGCACCGTTTCCTCTACTCCATGCAAAAGATTGGCTATGTCGAACAACACCAGGAGAACGGCCACTACATGTTGTCGCAGAAATTCTTTGAATTGGGACGCGACGCTCTCCCGTATCAGCGGCTGACTTCCTTGTCCAAACCCTTTATCAACGCCCTGATGTTGCGTTTTGGTGAATCGGTTCACGTTGGAGTGTTGGAGGATGGCTTGGTCACTAACGTCGCAGTTTGTGAAAGCCAGCACCCGTATCGTATTGCGGGAGTCGTGGGCGATTCAAATTACGCCCACAGCAGTGCTATGGGTAAGTGTCTTTTAGCATTCCTATCCGACTCTGAACTTGACGACATTATTCGTGTTCATGGATTACCGAAGCGGGCTTCGGCCACCATTACGAACCGGGCCCAGTTAATGGAAGAATTGGACAAGACACGCCGGTTGCTCGTTGCCACAAATATGAGTGAGAACATGGAAGGCGTCTTCTGCGTAGCGTCTCCCATCTTCAATCATGAAGGGAAAGCCGTTGCTGCATTGAGCATCTCCGGCCCTGCGGTCAGGATGGAGCAGGGGATGGAAACCATAAAGAAAGAGGTCAAGCGAGTGGCGCTCCGTCTTTCCATTCTTTTAGGATATCGTCCCGAAAAGATAGACGAAGCTACCGCGGCAACTGTAAATGTGTCGAATACTTAGCGCACAGATTTACGGGCTGGTGGGCGAATTTGAGATTAGAAGTTGAATCCAGCGATTGTCGCCTGGGCATCGCGGGGAAGACTTGTCAAAATAGCCAATCTCGACAGGCTCAATGGGATTGTAAGTGTGTCAGAAACTTGGCCTACGCTGCAACACCGCTTGAACAGATTTCACCATCCCGTAAGTCGCAGTAATTTTTCTCCCTTCAATGGTGTCAACCCGGGATGATTGCTGGCACGACAACTCCAAAAAAAGTATCGAACCCAACAACGATTCAAAACCAGTCTCCGTGGACACGGCCAAGAGCACCAAGAGGAAAATTTTTCTTTTGCTGTTATCCTGCCATGCCATTTTTACGCAACCGAAGGGATTCATTCCCCTTTCCATTGAGGTTGCCGGAAACTCCGGAATTGAGTTCTCCCGCCAGAATGGATGCTTTCGTTAGAGGTTTGCGCTTTAACCTGCCAAGGCAGCCCCCCAGTTCCAACAGTACACTCGAACTTAATTCTAGCTCTCTTAACCAACATCCGGTATCGGGTTTCCCGGATCTGACTCGCGGCTCGCGGGAACGCGATCTGCGTGGCCGGCGGCTGGTGGAGAAAATAGCCAGGCTATTGCCACCTATTGAACCGCAAATTCGGCGCCTTCGGTTACTTGTTCAGGCTGTAACTTATCTTCTGCGGTCATTTCCAGCCTGTACTTACCAGGCTGGAGCGATCTTAAATCGAAAACGGCCATCACCAGATAAGCATGCGGGGCGTTGCCGGGTGTGGCCATGAGTTGTGTGGGCTTAAACGGTTTCAGCCAATCCCCCGACCACAGGCTAAACGAAACGCCGAGATGGGGTTTTTGGGAAGAGTCCAGACTCACACCGAGAACACTGCAATAGACGGTCAGAGTGGCGGAGCGGGCGAATTCCGGTTGCGCCGGCAGGAGGATACGCACGCCCTGGTTGCAGAGTGGTTCTACTGAAGTTTGGCTGCATGCGGCATTATCTTCGCGATTCGACAGCACCAGACTTGTCAGCCGCAGATTCGTTGAACCCCGAACTGGATTGATGGTTATTCGTCCACTGACGCCGATCGTCCCGTCCGCGAACCGGACAATCGCTTGCACAGTGACCGGCTGAAGCTCTTGAACCGGGACATTCCCTTGTAAATTGAATGTTCTTGAGGAAAACTCCTCATATTCTTTCTGCTTGAGTCGCACATCGCCATACCGTTCTTGAACGGCCAGCAACTTGCCGCCGATATCGCGTGCAATCAACAGCACATTAAACCTGGCCACATGCTGATCCTCCAGTTTGTCGAAACGAACAAGCCTCCCGAGCATGGATACCGCTGCCGATACCCCGAAATGTCCGTCCGAGGCGGGTACCAGGACGGCATTCAACTGTGGCGCAAATGAGGGCTTGTGCTGTCCAGACTCTACGGACGCGAGCAATTGCACCGCGGCGGGCGTCATCATGATGGCGCGGGCAGGAGGAAGCGCCCAGTAACCCTGCCGGTACCGCAAACGGTATCTGCGTTCCGCGAGTTCGACTTTGATCTTGCGAAAAGCGCCATCGTAGTTGCGATTGGACGGAGAGTAAACCAGCGTATAGAATTGGCTAGCATCATCCTCTACCCGATCGAGCGCTGCTCCGAGATCGTTCGTGTTCTTTATCAAAAATCCGCCCGTGGCATAAGCGATAGCTCCAAGGTCACTGTGCCGGTCAGAGCCTAACGTTTGCAGATAATCGAATTCGCCCAGCCCGCCCGCCACCCGCCCTTTAGGCCCTTCTCCGATGTCCGGGCCAAATTGGGTGTCATAAGTTCGCCTTTTAACGCTCATGGGGTCTGTTGCATCCAACGCGCCTAGTGAAATGCCCGAGGCGTCGACGACGTAGATGGCCACGTTGGAGCGATTCGTGGCATCGATTACTGCCTCAATTTCGGCCCCCCCATCCACCGCGTGCAGAAAGCCTTCCGAGAATACAACGACGCTCTTCCGGCCGGGCAGGTCACGATAAGCCAACGCCAGGGCGCGCAAGGCCACAAACACCGTACGCGCCTGCAAAGCGTTCGCAGTCGTGATCCAGCTCCGAACCATATTCCGTGCCTGCTCCATCGGGTCGGGTGGCGGGGATCCCATCCCTGGATTCGTTGGCATGGCAACCGATTCATTTTTCATCTCGACAAGCTCGTCTTGCGCCCGTTCCCGCTCAAGCGCGGTGAATCGTCCGGAAGGTAAGCGAGTGTTCAGGCTTTCGAGCACATCGAGCGCTCTCTTTATGTCTCGTGTGAACGGCACCCCCAAGTGGAGGCTGGTGTCCACCCAGTAGATCGCGATCAAGTTTCCCTCAGCGATCGTCTTTTCAGCAAATTTGTGGGCCGCTGCACAGGCTCGCCTCAGGCTTTCAGGATGCATATCTCCGAGGTCGAGCACCACGGTAATGAGTTGAGGTGTCGGAGCCTGCTTTCCTGCCGCTGGATTCTTTGGACCGTCCGCCGAAGGAGCCAGTGCGGCCGGCCCTGCTCTTCCATTTTCTACTACTTCGGGCCCAGGGCGTAGTGTGGGTGGTGTGAATGATTCGATCGTTTGTGGTGAATTGTTCTCGGACAGCTTAAAATCGCTAGCGGTCAATCCGGGGACATGATGGCCCTTGCGATCCGTAACGATCACATCGACCACAACCGCGGTGGCTTCTACTTTCAGGACAGACTCTTCTTGCCGTCGAGGCGGCTCTTGTGACAGGCACTCCAAAGCCGCATAGGATAGCAAGACGAACGTGGAGGCGAGTCGAATATTCATGGCCTGCTTGTTTACTAATGCATTTGTATTAGGGAACTGTGGCACCGGAGTTTACGGAAGGAAGCAGGACACCTCGCGACTTTTTCAACAGGATGTTCAGAGTTGTGTCCCCAGGAGAAGTCTCGAGGCCCTTCTTGATGGTTTCAACGGCATCAGAATATTTTCCCATAGACATGAGGTCAGCCGCCATGGATTGATAGAATTCTGTCACGTAAGGGAAGAGCGCACTGCCTTTCCTCAATATATCAACCGCCTCAGGAATTCTGCCTGAACGGCTCAGAACATGACCGAGCATCAAATAATCATTCGGAGAGGTGGAGCCGAGCTGAATGGCTCGCGACAAATATTCAATGGCTTTAGACCGGGCTTCGGGGGTCTCTGCAGCCATGGCCTTCTGAGCCAGGGCAGCCAATACAATCGGATTGCTGGGTTTGGGCTGAGCCAGCTGATCGAGCAACTTCACATAGGCCACCCCATATTCCCGGTGATTGCTTGACGCTAGAGTCTGATAGGCCTGGAGGAGCGTGAGAGCCGGAACGGTGGCCGGATCTCGGCCAGGGATGGCGCTGACATGAATGAGATCGGGTAAAGAAGCTGTGGTGAGCCGAAACGCCTCTTCCGGGTAGGGCTCGTCGCTACGTCTTACAATGCGATGGTTGGTCAGCGCTGCATGGGCCACCTCTCTCACGGCGCGTTTCGGCATATGACATCCGCTGCAGTTGTCAGGAGGACTCTGGTTCAGGCGAGTCCTGAAGAGACAAGTCACAGCTTGTTTCCGCGTGACAACTCAGGCATTTTTTTCGGTAGTATTCGACCCTTTCATCTTTTGCAGACTCGAGCATGGGGGTCGTGGCAACTGGTGCAGCGCATCCGGTCACCGCTATCGCGAAAGCACCGACTTAACCTCGAGGAGAAATTGTGTTCCAACAGATCAGATTGCGGAGACGACTGTCGCCTCAGCGGAACTTTGAAAATGGCCAGCGTATCATCCAGTGGAGTGCCAGGACGAAAGTCCAAATAGTTCTTTCCCGGTTGTAGCACCCGTACGTCGCCCCCTTGATGGCAATTCATGCAGATATTATCTGCAAGCCACGCCGGGAGCTTAGCCGGGTTCACGATGGCAGAATCCAATTAACCAGACAATGGGGCTCCGCGCGTGCGCTCTGATACATGCAGCTTTCCAGGCCCATGGCAATTCTCGCAGCCCACCGCTAGCTCTTGAAAGGGAGGATTGCCATAAAGTCCATAGCGCCCGGGAACGGGCTGCGGCAATCCACTGTGGCATACGATGCACTCCTCCACAACGGGACGACTAAAACCAAAGTTGTTGGACTCGTATCCTGGCGACAACGCCCAGGTCTTAGGCCCAGTATAGAACGATAGCGGGGCCTCAAACAAATAGTTCCCCTTCTGCACAATGTAGGCCATTCCTTCCGAACCGGCACCCATGACATAAGCAATCTTTTCAGTTCGCTTGTAGCGCTCTCGACCTTCCGAGTCCAACGCATATTCACTTTGGAAAATATCCGTTCCCTGACAAAACACTTGAAAGTAGCGATTTTGCTCTTGATCGAAGACGGTGACGGGGGACTGCACCTGTTTCAGAGAGGAGGATTCGCCGGCAAGTGCCATGGATTGCCCCATGGCCGTGCCTCGATAGCGCTCATAGATCTCCGCGTGGCAACCGGAACAGCTTTGGGAACCCACGTAAGCGACGTCCGGTGCCGTGTTTCGAAATGAGACCGCTCCGCTCGGATTTTGAGGGGGCATAGCCTGGCCAGCGGCAGCATAAGGCATCCCGAACATCAGGAACAGTGGGAGGAGGTTTACCCTCCACTTCATACAAATTTCTCTTTTGCTCCGGTAGAACACTGTTGTTGCTCGATCTCCCTTTGCCGCCTATTTGGACTCCGAATCAGCGGCCAGTGCAGCCGGTTCGTCCGACAGGGAATCGTCCGCTTGAGGTCGCTTCTTCCGTTCCTCAGCCTCCAGGCGAGCAATCGTTACTTTCTCCCGGTCGCCTTCCGTCTGCTTCCCGGCTTGGTAGTAAATTCGCGACAATGCAACATGGCCCGGAATGAAGTCTGGCTCGGCGCGAGCAATTTCCTCCAGCAAAGTTTGGGCCTGGGCCAGATCCTTCTTGGCTTCGTAGCAGAGGGCAAGCTGCAACTTGGGTCTGGGATCCGCGCGATCCAGCTCCATCGCCTTTTGTAGAATTGGAATTGCTTCGTCGGTCCGGTCAACACCCTGTTTGGTGAGCAGTGCCGCCAGAGCCAGGTAGTTGGCAACGCCTTTGGGATTAATTTCGATGGCCTTGCGATAACAGGACTCCGCCTTTGCGAGCTCCCCCATCGCCAAATAAGAATTCCCCAAATAGTGCTGAGCTAAATCGAGACGGGGAGCCGATTGGCTGAGGAGCTTCTCAAATTCTGCAATGGCTTTAGGATATTGGCGTGAATAGTAGCAGGCCAGAGCCAGCTTGAAGCGGAACTCCGATGATTTTCCGAAACGAACTTCAACCGATTGGAGAAAGGTAAGCGCCTCTGCATATGCTTTACGTAGCAGGAGTGCCTGTGCTAGTCCCATAGAATATTTGGCGGAGTCAGGGCTCAACTGCACGGCACGTCGAAGTTCCGGCAAGGCGGCTTCGTAGTTCCCCTTTTTCTCATGCAGCAGACCCAGAAGCCCGTGGGCGTCTCCCAGATTGGGCGCTGCAGATAGCGCATGCTTCAAAACCTCTTCAGCCATGTCCGGTTGCCCGTCTTCAAAGAGGACCAGAGCCAGCTTGACCTCATCGGCCGGCGAAGCGATTTGAGATTGAATCAACTCCCGGCATTCCTTTTCGCCTTCTTGCAGCATTCCCGCCTTAAAAAAGGACTCGATCAAAGCCACTCGAATTGGTAGCTTGGACGCGTTTTTTTGTTTAACTCGCCGGAGAGGCCCGATGGCTTCCCGATAATTCCCAGTGCCCATCAACAACAAGGCGTAATTCTCATTTCCAGCCACGTCAGTGGGGTTCAACTCCAACCCCTTCTGGTACAGCTCCAGCGCCTTGCCGATGTCACCCTTGCGCCAATAGAGCAATCCGAGATTAAGATAAGTCGCGGCATCCTGAGGGGCGAGGACAAGCACTTTCTCAAAGGAAGCGATTGCCGGGTCAAGTTCATTGAGCTGACTCTGAGCGAAACCAAGCAGATTCCAGAGCGCTGGATTGTCGGGAGCTCTTTTGACCGCTATTCCCAATTTTTGGCGGGCTTCCGAGTACTTTTCTGCCTTCAGGTCCTTCTGTGCCTGCTGCACTAAGGCTTCAACAGATACAGATTTTGTGGCCGCGGTTTGAAGCAGAAACAGGATCATAATCGAATGAAGGGATATCACGTCGCCTTGAAAATCTCGATTTCAATAGTATCCGTCAATCGGAAAGGCACTCAAGATCGCTTTGGCCATGCAGAAGATCTGCCGGCTTGCATTAACCTCATTTCGCACAATGCCGCAGCCAATCTGAGGCGATTTCGTCAACCTAATTGCCTTCGGCTGAGGAAGAAAAATAATTTATGATATCATTCGCTTGAAACAAATCCAAGCTCCGATCCTCTTCTTGCCCGTCGGAACCTTGGCAGCAGCGCCTGCCACAAACCAGGCGATGGCTAGTATCACTAAGGCCGCAGGGGAAAAATCAAGCTTCGGGTTTCTACGCTAGGGTGCGAGCTTGTTTGCATAACGGTAATTCAGAGCCTATTCTCAACATTCTTCCTGCCGAAGGAGTGAGAGTTATTGAAAGGCTCGGTTTTGTTAACATTCCAGGACGGGGCACCAGGCATTTACACTCATCACAATTCTTGGTTTGCGCGGTCACTTTAATTCGACTTAGAGTACTGACAATAGGGTAGCATGAGTAATGAATCTGCTGATGCAAATGCTGGGGTTTGAGACAGGGACAAACTCTTAAGAAAAACAGAACAACGCGGGACAACTGCTGAATGACAATATTCTCATCAACAAGATTCAGATTGATTTCCATTCACACCGTCGTAATCGTGTTGCTCCTCGTGACCGCGGTGTCCGGAGCTAGCCAGGGCACATTCCGCAAAGTCCCTGCCTCGGAAAGCCACATCACCTGGAAGCACAATAACGCCATGTCCAAGGACCGCTTCCTTCCCGAGATAGAACCCCCCGGAGTGGCCATTCTCGATTACGACAACGATGGGTGGATGGACATCTTTATCGTTAACAGCGGCGAGGCGGAATTCTTCCATCCCAAGGAACGGCTTCACCACGCCCTTTACCACAATAACGGCAATGGGACGTTCACCGACGTGACCGAGGCGGCCGGCATTACGGCCAATATTTTCGGGATGGGAGTTGCCGCCGGGGATTACGACGGCGACGGATTCCAGGACATTCTCATCACGGGATATGGCAGGGTGGTTCTTTACCACAACAAAGGCAATGGAACTTTTGAGGACGTGACGACGAAGAGCGGCATCCAGGCCCCGGGCTGGTCCACGGCCGGCGTGTGGTTTGACTACAACAACGACGGACAAACCCGACCTTTTCGTCTCCCAATTTGTAGATTACTCCAGCCTAAAGGTCTGCGGCATCGAGAATTCGTACGGTGGGAAAATGCAGGGTGTCGGGATGGACCAGACCTTCTACTGCATCCCGAGGATATTTAACCCCACCACAAGCTACCTGTTTCGAAATGACGGGGGAGGGCACTTCACGGACGTGAGCAAGGAGACCGGCATCACGAAATCCTTGAGCAAAGGATTCGGCGTTGTCGCAACCGACATCAACATGGACGGTTTTCTGGACCTGTTTCAAGCCAACGACACGGTGGCTAATTACCTCTTCATGAACCGCGAGGGAAAGAAGTTCGAGGAAATCGGCCTGGCGGCGGGCGTGGGTTACAGCGAGGACGGCGCGCCCCGCTCGGGGATGGGCGTGGACGCGGCCGACGTGGACGGAGACGGCTGGCCGGATCTATTCGTGGCCAACATCGATCAGGAGACCTTTTCCATCTACCATAACAACAGCGGCGACACGTTTGATGATTACAATAAGAGCTCCGGGATCGCGGATGCGACGCGCCTTCTCAGTGGCTGGGGCGTGCGCTTCTTTGACTATGACAACGATGGCCTTCTCGACTTGATTATTGCGAATGGACACCCCGATGACCTCGTGGACAAGCGTAGCCGGGGCGTGACATTCAAGGAACCGCTACGCTTGTTTCACAACGACGGTAAGGGGAAAATGGTCGATGTGAGCGACCAGAGTGGAGACGTGTTTTTGGAGAAGCATTCAGCCCGAGGCCTGGCGACGGGTGACCTGAATAACGATGGCTACCCGGACGTCGTGGTGGGAGTGAATGGAGATGCGCCGCTTCTCCTTTATAACAACGGCGAAAGTAAGCATAACTGGATCGGCCTGCAACTGGAAGGTAAAACGGCGAACCCTGCCGCGACCGGCGCGATCATCAAGTGGAGCGTGAATGGGGTCGTCCGTTCCGCGCTGAAGGCGGCCGGAGGAAGCTTCATGTCCACTCACGATCCCCGCGAGATCATTGGCCTGGGCGTTGCCGAACGCGTCGACTGGCTCGAGATTCGCTGGCCGAAGCCCAGCACGCGAGTGGACCGTTTTTCGAATCTTTCCGTCAACCGGTATCATGTCATCCAAGAAGGGACAGGGATTCGAGACCAGTGATGCTTTCGTGTCTAGTTTTCATCGTTGCTCTTGCCCAAGGTGTTTCTTCTCCCGGGAGCGGTGGCCCGTCAAGCCCAGGAAGATCTGAAGCAGGGAAATTACGCCGCCGCCTGTCAGAAACTCGAGAAATCCATCCTCGCTTCACCCCAGAACCCTTCCCTGTGGTTCCTGCTCGGCTTGGGTCGCACCAAACTCAAGGAACTCGATCCTGCAATCGAAGCCTTCAGAAAAGTCCTGGAGATCGATCCTCGCTACGCTCCCGCTTATTTCAATCTTGGTCTCCTCTATGGCTATAAGGGTGATTCGGATCAAGCTCTGGGCATGTATCGGCGCGGCCTAAAGATTGAGCCCCTGGATCTCAGCGGTAATCACAATTATGCTTACCTGCTGCTCAGGTCTCAGAAATATGAAGAGGCTGTTGTTCCTCTTCGGAGGTTGAAGGCGGCGAACAAGTCGGATCTTTCTATCCGTTCCTCGCTGGTCGAATGCCTCGTGAAGAGCGGTCGGAAAACGGACGCAAGAAATGAGACTCTGGAATTCCTGACTATCCCCGGAGCCGGGGAGAAAGAGAAATTCGACCTGGCGGGAGTCCTTTTCGAGAATGGTGACCTGGATTCAGCTCAGTTGATTCTGGAGCACCTGGTGGCGTCCTCGCCGGAATCGGCCGAGGCGCGCGGGAAGCTGGGGTTAGTCTTGTCAAAAAAGGACGAATTTGAAAAAGCGGCTCGGGAACTGCGAATAGCGGTTCATTTGGCCCCGGATTCGGCAGAATATGCCATGGGTTACGCGGAAGTTTTGTTGCTTTGGGGGCAATCCCCAACTGCCCTGCAATTTCTCACGGGGGTTAAGGACCGTTTCGGAACACTTCCCGAATTTCAATACAAGCTGGCTCTGGCTTATTACAGCTTGAACCAGTTCCCGCAATCAATTTCCGTCCTGGAGGATCTGGGCCGCCAGCACCCTGAGTATGACTTGGTGCAATTCTTCCTGGGGAATTCGTACATGGCCGCAGGCGATTTGGAGGCGGCGGAAATCCGATACAGGAAGGCCATTGAACTGAACCCCAGCCGCGCCGGGAATTACTCGCCCCTTGCCCAGCTTCTCAGGAAGCGGGGTGGCGATAGCATCGACGAAGCTATCGCCTTCCTCCAAACCGCGCTGAAGCTCGATTCCACCGACATACAGACGAAACTGGAGTTGGCCTTGTGTTACGAAGGGAAGCGCAGGCTGCCTGAAAGCCAGGCTTTGCTGGAACAAGTCACGCGCGCGATGCCCGGACATTATCAGGCCCACGTGGCCTTGGCCCGAGTCTACTACCGTCAGGGAAAGAAGCCAGAGGGCGATCAGGAACGGGCGATCGTGACTCGAATCGAAAACGCGAAGCAGGACGAACAATCGAAGGTGCGGCAATCTCTGCCGTCGCCTCCACGCTAACTAGCAAACTTCGTCACCCGTTTTCTCAGCCCGCTAAGCACCTGGGAGAAAAGAGTCGCGTCCACCTCTTGGGGGAACACATCATGGGCTCCGGGAGCAGGTATCAGGGCGGGATAAAAGTGGATCATCTTCATCTTCCTTAAAATCTTTCACTCTTATCGGTATCTTCCACGATCAGAGAGGTCGCATTCAGCTCAGTATGGGATACTGTTTGTTTGTGTCCAGAAGGCCATAGGACTTCAATAGAATCTACCTTTTTTGCGTCTCCAAGGCCAAAGTAGAGCGGAAGCGCACTCTGGGAGAGATAGCCCGACTTCCCGTCCTGAGTCTTGGTGATCTTCAGGTTTCCCGCGAATACAGTTACTTGGGCTCCAAGTCCGTTGCGATTGGATTTTGATCCAACAAGGTTCACCTTTAGAAAGGATACTTTTCGCCTCTGCGCAAGATCGCTGATGAAGACCTGAGGCGGGGTGTTAAAGTCATTGGTTACAATATCTAAGTCACCGTCGTTGTCCAAGTCGAAGATGACCGAAGAGCGAGAGCTCAAGGAACTCAAGACGGTAAATTTCCCGCTCGCGGCCTTTGCAGTCGGGGTGTTTCGCATCCGCCCCCGAGCAATCGACTTCAAACCAAGGCGTGACGGTCTTTTCGTCTCTTCTGGGTTCGACTCCTAACACGAATTCGCTGTCCAGAAAGGACTGTCCAAAATTATTTAATAGAAGAGAATTAATTCCGTAGCGGAAGTTGTAGCTCATCCCGGAAGAGATGAAAATATCTTGAAAACCGTCCGCATTGAGGTCATCCACACTCACTCCCCACGGCCAATAGTTCTCCACCCCGATCTGATCTGAGATCTCCACAAACTTCCCATCGCCCAGATTCTTATAGAAGGCGTTTCCAAAGATGCTTTTCTCATATCCCACCGTGAATGATTTTTCCCATTTCATAATGGATTTGATTCTTTCCTCCGGGTAGTTATCGTGAGTGATGTCATCGCTCATGTCCGAATGCATGTCGGTAATGAATAAATCCGTCAGCCCATCATTATTAAAGTCGAAGAACTTGATTCCCATGCTCCCCCAGGGGGTCTTGGGAAAGAATGAATCTGTCCTGTCGACGAAATTCTCACCCCGGACGTTCTCGTAATAATGGTCATTCCCCTGCATGTTCAGAATATATAGATCCGGAAAGCCGTCGCCGTTCAGGTCGGCGAAACTGGCATCTCCGCTCCACCCGCATTTGCTCAATCCGACGGACTCTGTTACATCCTGGAATCGATTATTCCCCAGATTCTTATAAAGAATGCAGGGTTCAGTCCGATCGGGATGAAGATGCCCGGAAAAACCGTCGCCCATTCCAACGTAGTAACCACCTCTGCCTTTTTGGTCGGTGGTATAATGTCCGACATTGCATAAAAACAGGTCCAACAACCCATCCCGGTTGTAGTCAAAAAACACGGCCCCTGAAGAATGCCCAGAGTAGTTGAGTCCAGCCTGCTCCGTGGCATCACGGAAATTTCCGTTTCCAAGATTGTGGAAGAGGTGGTTGCCGTGTCTTACGGTAGTCACAAACAAATCCTGGTTTCCGTCATTGTCCACATCCGCAAAGGAAGCGCCTACGCTGACCTGCCCGCACAAGCCTACTCCTGCCCGCTCGGTAATGTTTTCAAACCGGCCGGCACCCAAATTCCGCCAAAGCTCGTTGCAACCAAGCTGGTTCACAAAGTAAATGTCGTAAAGGCCATCCCCGTCGACGTCGGCCACCGCCAGTCCGTTTCCGTGGTCGTAGTGAATGGCCTTATAGTATTTTGTAGCGTCATCCACGACTGAATTTTGAAAGGTGATTCCACTCTCGCGTAGTCGGTCAGCAAACTTGAAATCGTGCACGATCTTGTACTGACGCGCGCGTTCCTCCTGGGCCTGCTTCCTGCGCCGCAGCCATTCCACTTCAAATCGGCTCCCAGGTCCGTCCAATTCACGACCCAAGTAAAGATAGCGCGTCGAAGGGTTTGCCGGCTGTAATCGCTGTGGGGCCGCGTTTGCCTTGCTTCCACGTCCTGCCAGCGACGAGAGGATGAAGACTAAAACCAGGAACAGCTGCTTACCCTTCATGAGTGACGATCTCCTCTCTCCGAATGGTGCCCATTTTAGAATACTTCCTGCATTTCAATCCAAGTTGTCGATGGCTCAGTATAGCATGCGCCAGGTCCCGCAGGCGATTTCGGTCCCGGAGGATACGGATTGCCAGAACCCTGAGTACGATTAGGTGCGGTCCTTCGTGAGGAATTCGCACATGACTGCCGGCGGCTTTACCATTTGCCTCCGCCTATCCAGCTCTGCCTTCAGTAATGTCCTCGCGCAGCATTTTGTGAAAGAAGAAAGACTCCCGCGACTCGTTGGCTCCAATGTGCAAAATGCGGAATGTATTCCGAAACTTAAAATAATGCTTGACAAGCGAATCCTGAAAGGGTTAAAAAGCGGCCAAAGATTTTAAAAGGTATCTATCAGCCGAGTTTCGAGGGCCCGTTAAGTATGACGGGGGGTGCAGTTCATAAAGCACTGAAGCAGTATCAGCCTCCCAGTACGCACCCTTGGAAGAGGGCCTCTTTCGAATAGAGGCGGTTAAAGAATGGGTTTCTTCCAGCCAGTAAAACGGTTGTCGGCAAAAATTGCTTTCATCGGCTTGGAGTCCAAACCTCAGCGCGAAGGCGACAATGCTAGGGGAATATTAGATTAAGTGTGTGAATCTAATGTCGACTCTCGGTGGCTTCTGGCAGAAACACCCGACAGGCTCCAATGGCGGGCTCGAACCCCAGAGGTTGCGCGACTATTATTTATCTCGATTCCGTGGGCACTGCCGCGCACAGCTTCGCGTTCTGGATATTGATATATTCGGAAACTTCCCAAAGGGTGTCTCGCATACTTTATTTTTCTAGGCAATTTCTAAAAAATTTAATCCCACGCAGTTTCTATGCTCTTGCAACAAAACTAAAATAATGATGCTCAATAAGAAAGGTATAGAGAATTTCCCGGTTAATGAATTTAACCCTTATCTCCGCGTGACGTTTCCGTGATGATTTTATAGGGCGTCTTTTTTGGAATCTTCTACCGTTTCGGTCATTAACACGTATTGAGGCCTGTTTGATCGGTCGACGTGAGAATGACAATTCTTTCTAGTAACTCTTAAGTTGAGCATAAATAATGAACTGCTTGCGAGAGACTGGAGTTTCCGACTAAACAATAGAAAGAACGAATTTTCGTAGTAATATTCGAGGCTTCGTATAAATTTAGCGTCTTTCTACTGGGTCGGGGTTTTGCATCAAACACCTTCTCCGATGATTAAGTCATTATTCATAAATAATTTAATGATATTCCGGAAGTGCGATTAATAGATTTGGCAATACAATTGCACCGATGTGACATTATCGTGACATAAAACTGAGTCCTTTGTCTATCTGTACGGCATAATTGATGTCGATATCAGTGGCGAAAAAGAGTAATTGGGTTAGCTTGCCCGGTAAGAGTTTTTCCGGACCATTTACATTCGGTATGGCCGCAAAGTGCAAAGGAGAGAAGATGAGAACGAGAGAAGAGCATAGGTTCAATTCATTCCAACGAGGGTGGGGAGGCTGGGTTCTGGCATGCGTGGCCCTACTCTTAATGGGGACAGCCAACACTTTCGCGCAAGGTGGTCGGGCTACCGTCAGCGGGAGCGTTGTGGACCCGAGCAACGCTGTGGTGCCGGGCGCGAAGGTCGTCGTCACCAATGTCAACACTGGGGAAAGCCGCGAAGCCGTCACCGTGGGCAATGGGACCTATGTCATTCCCTTGCTGCAGGTGGGGAATTACAAGGCAACGTGCAGCCAGACAGGATTCAAGACCGCGACCCGCACGGGAATCGTTCTTACGGCGGACGATAAGGCCACGGTCAACTTTTCACTGGAAGTGGGCGACGCGATACAGATCGTCGAAGTGTCGGGGGGGACAGAGTTGATGAACACATCGACAGGGGCCCTCGGGCAAGTCGTTGACCAAAAGACCATTGTCGAACTTCCCCTGAACGGCCGCAACCCCGCCGAACTTGTAAACCTGGCGCCGGGCGCGGTGGATGGATTGAAGTCGGGCCAGTTTGCGCGACAGTACTACACTACTTTCCCCACGGAAACCGCCTCTTCGGTGAACGGCGGCCGCCAGGGAAGCACGTATTACATGCTGGATGGCGGCACCAACATGGACAATTACCACAACAACGCGAGCCCGTTTCCCAACCCGGACGCCACGGCGGAGTTTCGCGTCCTGACCAACAACTTCGACGCCCAGTACGGGTTTTCGCCGGGCGCCGTGGTGAGCATCGTGACCAAGTCGGGGACCAATGCCTGGCACGGTGATGCCTTTGAATTTAACCGCAATGGGGCGCTCAACGCACGGGACTTCTTCTCCTCGACAGCCGACCAACTGAAGCGCAACCAGTTCGGCGGCTCGATAGGTGGGCCGATCCTCAAAAACAAGCTGTTCATTTTTGGGAATTACCAGGGAACGAGAATGAGCCGGACTGTCACGGGGGGTGGAACTGCCGGCTTCGTTCCCAACAACAAGATGATCACAGGGGATTTCTCCGACGTCTGTTCGAACTCCGGGGGAACTTTTAACAGCGCGGGCATGTGCAGTGTGGCAACGGGTCAACTGAAAGACCCGGATACAGGCCAGCCTGTTCCTAACAATTACTTCAATCCGGCCAGATTCAGCCCCGTGGCTATGAATTTCATTAACCTTACGCTGCCCCGAACCGATTCCCCGACCGGCGCGACACCGTTCACGGGCCGTGTCAATAGCACCGTGTATGACGAATTCACGATCAAACCGGACTGGCTACTGACGCCGAACCAAAAAATCAGTGGCCGAGTATACTACAACAACTTCACGTCACCCAGTTTCGATGGCGGTGGAAACATAATTATCGCCGACCGCTCCTGGACGGCCCGCTACCAGAATTATGGAGCAAGCTGGGTCTGGACGTTAAATCCCACCTTGGTGAACAACTTCGTGTTTTCCTACAGCCGCCTGAACACATTCAGCCAGCCGGGTTTTAAGACCATAAACGGCGGAGATGTCTGCGGGGCGTGCATGGGCATGAACGTCAACGAATATCCCTATACCCCGCCTAACCTCATCATGTGGACGAACGGATACTGGGCGGCGCAAAATACCAACTATATTAACCGACACAGCATTGCTCTCACAGAGTCCATGACCTGGAGCAAGGGTAAGCATACTGTTGTAGGTGGCCTCGATATGATGTACCAGTCCTGGGATTTGGGCACAGACTGGCTCGCCGACGAATTGATGGGGTTTGACGGCAGGTTCTCAGGATCGGACTTCTCAGATTTCCTGCTGGGCAAGATGTCCTATTATGAACAGGGCTCGGGCGAGTTCAACAAGGCCAAAGGCACCCTCTGGGCGCCGTACATTCAAGACTCGATAAAGCTGAAGCCAAACTTTACCCTCAACCTCGGTCTTCGCTGGGAGCCGTATGTTGCCTACAATCCGGGCGCGGGAAGAATTGCGGCATTTCGGGCGGGACAGCAAAGCACGCGCTATCCCACTGCACCAGAGGGACTGCTTTATCCTGGGGACCAGGGCGTGGGATCCGGAGGCACTCAGAATTCATACAACAACTGGTCACCGCGAATCTCCTTTGCCTGGCTGCCCGGGGCACTTAAAAACACGTCGATCCGGGCGTCTTTTGGCATGTTCATAGCACCCCCGGCCATGTCCAATTATAACCACGCCGGAGACGTCGCCCCATTTGCCCCGACATACCCGATTGATCCGGGGCAATTTGGGAATAAGCCTATCCCATTCGAAGACCCTTGGAGTATTTACACTCCGACGGGAGGGAAGAGCCCCGTCCCACCCTTCGCAACGGGAACCTACGCTCCACCCGCAGACAAAGCCTTTTATATCTTACCTGTGAATGTCCCGGAAAGCTTCATTGCAGATTACAGGTTGGCAAGGACCCAGACCTGGAATTTCTCTATCGAGCACCAGTTTTCTCCGAATTACCTCTTCAGGGCTGCTTACGTGGGGAGCGAGTCTTACGGGCTGCCTAATTTAATCCAGACCAACCCTGGCATTTACAACTCCAACCCAGCGCTGAGCGGACAGCGGCTGAACTATCCCAATTTCAGCAGCATCCTTCAATATATCGCCGTTGGGACAGGCTCCTATAATGGTTTGCAGTTGACCTTTGAGAAGAGGTGGTCCAGTAGCTGGCAATTCATTTCCAATTACACCTGGTCGAAGAGCCTTGACAACACTGCCCCAGGGGTTGGTGTATTCGGAGGCCAATTCTCTAACCCCTATGACTATACATTTGACAGAGGGCTTTCAAGCATCAACTTCCCACAAATCTGGAGCAACAGCTGGGTCTACCAGACTCCCTCGCTGAAAGGGCACAGCACAGCAATGCGTGGAATCCTGGGTGACTGGCAATTGAGTGGCATCTATCGATTGCAGTCAGGCATTCCGTTCACAATTTCGGGAGGGGGTGGCAATCCGTCTGGCACCAACATCGGTTTGGAACGCGCCGACCTGACGGGCCAGCCTTTGAACGTTCAACAGGGATCCAAGGGTCAATGGATCCAGGAATACTTCAATACGGGCGCCTTTGCCAGGACGGCCCCGGGGACATTCGGCAACTCGGCGCGAAACCTGCTCTCAGGCCCGGGTATGAATTATTGCGACCTGGCAATCACCAAGAACTTTCCGTTTAAGGAACATTATCGCATTCAGTTCCGGTGGGAGATGTTCAATGCGTTCAACCATGCAAACTTTTCCAACCCCAGCAGCGACCCTGCTTCCTCCGCCTTCGGCACGATCACCTCGACGTTGGGCTATAATTCGGGAGCGGGAGGAGGAGCCGAGCAGACCGCATTTGGAGTTCCTGCGCGACAGATGCAGCTTGCTGTAAAGTTTTACTTTTAGACCAAAACGGCCGCCGATGACCCTAAAAGAGCCATCGGCGGCCCACTCTTTCGGAGAACCCAAGTAACTACGGATACGCGCAGACATTCACAATACGTAACTTGAGTATACGGCGGCCTCTGTAAGACCACGCAAGATCTCGCTGTAGTAATCCCCCGCAATTTTCTTTTCCTTGTGTCTTCTTCTGTCTCCGGTCATCGCAATAAATCTTTGCATCCGAGGGGTGATTGTGGCCATGTCGCCAAGGGAACGCCTGCAAAAGACCCTTTGAAGGTTGGTTTCCGGGCGGCACCATTTTCTACGGGAGGGACAATAATCGGGGAGTTGTGCCGCCGGAGAACATTGTCGTATTGTTTGATAATGCCGTCGAGGTGGGCAAGCACCCGTGTACACATCTAAGTTAAGTCCCATTCACGGTTGGCTTTTACCGGGCTCGGATTGGGCCAGCTTCACAGTCACAAACCCGACCGCGTAATCGCCGGCCTTGTCCGGCTCGGCTGCGACATGGTAAAGGCCGGTGTAGAACAAGGTGAACATGTCCCCACTTTCGTGAATCAGCCCCAAGGGCGTGCGAATGTCATGGGCCCAGTGGCCCTTACCCTTGGGCTGCACTATAAGCTCCCGGCCGGGTTCCCAATGCATGCCGTCACGCAAGAAACTGTAGCCAATGCTATTGGGCACGGCGTTGTCGTAGACGGCGACGAACGTCCCATCGCTGAGTTCCGTCACAACCGGATTCTCAATGAAGACCTTCTCGATCATGACGGGGTTGCCTTCCGGCAGCCTCTTCCACGGTCCAGCCAGTTGCGGAGCCGAAGCCAGACCGACCTTCCATGCCTTGACTGGAATCTTTTGCGTGTCTGCACTACCGTAGAAGCCGTACCAGTGTGTATCAACCTTGTATGGGAAAAACGAGTCAGTTCCTTGCAGACCTTCCCAGGGTTGAGACTCAGCGCCTGGCTGGAGAATGATACCGACATCTTCATAAGGTCCGCCTATTCCGTTGGGGCCGTCGACCTTGGATACCGCTCGCCAGATCTTGCCTTCATGGCCATCTAACCACTTCTCGGCCGTGCTGGGAGCACAGCGGTAGGCCACGTAGAAAAGGTTCCAGCGGCCATCCCCTTCGTGGTAGACGGGCATGGGTGCCCAAAGAGCCGCTCGCGGATCTTGACCCGTATAGTCGCCACTCGATTCGTAAAGGGTCGCGACACGCCTCCAGTGGATGCGATCGGCGCTCGCCCAGTGTGCTAACTTCATCTTGACGCCGACCGGCCTATCCAGCATCTCTGACGTGAACAAATGGTATTGGCCCTTGAGCTTGATGACGCGCCCGCCTTCAAAGCCGACCTTGATTCCTTCTGCCCCCGCCGACTTGATAGTTATGACGGGTGTTTCATGTTGCTTCCCCAGTTTGAGCTGCCTCTGCGTGTCTTGCCCGGCAGCGGCGACAACCAGGGTTGAGATGAAGCCGATGGCTATAACCCGGAGGCAAGTCACAGGTATTTGCATTGAGAATTCTCCTGAGGTCTAGCTCACTGATTCTTGCCTATGGTGGCGCAAAGGGATTAACATGGCAAGCCACTTCCTGCCTGGATTGGTTGCACGGCAATCTCTATGAACAAGAAATCTGTGCCATGATCGTTGGCCAGAAATACATATGAATAATTCAAATAATCCAAATAGATGTATTCTTCGTGCGGCCATCCTCGGCATACTCCTGTTTTTCAACCCGATGCATACGGCAGCCCAGACAGGGGCAACACGTCAGAAGGCCTCGAATAACCAATCCTGGGCTGATCATGTAAATCTCGATGACCTTGTGCCCTATACCCGACCGCCTGCCGCATGGAGTGATCGGCATTCTGACATTGCGATCACGTGGACTAGCACGAACGACACTGGCATTCAACGGCTCGAATC
The DNA here is from genome assembly GCA_963810905.1 of uncultured Acidimicrobiia bacterium. GTDB lineage: Bacteria > Acidobacteriota > Terriglobia > Versatilivoradales > Versatilivoraceae > CAWBAT01. The sequence goes on from CAWEPG010000011.1 coordinate 99,892, forward strand.
CGTGGTGGGCTGGGGCAGCACTAAGATCACAGACAACTTGCTATCGTGGACGGTAAGCGAAGAGGGCCGAAAATTGCCTCTAAAGTTGAAGCAGCGCAATTATCGGCCCGACAAAGTTGTTGAGTCCGATGTGTCGGAAGATCTCAGCATGACCGCCACGGCAGCCTTCCCTGAGTGGAATGTCATCGCCGTCCGCTTCGACCTGCTGAATCACAGCAGGAATGATCGCATGGTCACGGTCGAGTTTGACTATCCGGGCAAAGGAGTGCGTCCGGACTGGAAGGGACCGTTTCCTGTGGGGCTGGTCGTCAGCGTGGACAGCGAGCCGGAGGGATCCTGGTCAACGGTATATGAGCATAAAGAACATGGCCGAAATGTCATTTGGGTAAGAGATTATGTGACTGGCATGACCGACCGCACGACGCTGGAGATGGCATGTCTAGCCGACTTGTCTTCCCGGAAGCTTCACCTGCCGCCCGAAGGCCGGGCCGGATTTACCGTCGTGATGGCCATGGGCCGAACTCGCGGGCGCGCACGCCAAGCCTACAAATCAGCGATGGGGAAAGTGTCTGAGGGCTGGAGCCCCGATGACGAAACCCGGCACATTCGGGATTTGCTTCGGCGAGCGCCTGAGCTTGCACCAAAGTACCGTGGAGACCAGAAGTATGAACGACTCTACGCTCACGCCATCACGGCGCTGAACAGCCTGTTCATTCGCGGCGAGGGCGGCTATACGGGCAACACGCGCGTGCCGTACACCACCAAGGCAGGTCTCGCGATTGCCTTCTTCTGGGATACGTCCTTCAGCTCCGTCGGGGCTCGCGAGTTCGCTCCGGAACTCGGCCAGGAGGCTATTGAGAACTTTTTGGACAATGCGACTCCCCGAGGCAGTCTTCCGGGAACACTATCGGACACACACCGAGCCGGCGAAGGGCAGGCTCCCATCATGTGCTGGTCGGCGTGGCACGTTTTCCAATCGGGCCACGATAAAGCCTGGCTGGCGCGTGTCTATCCGGGTCTGGCTGGCTACGTGAATTTCTGGCTCAAGTATCATTCATCGGCTCGGGGGCTAGTCCGGTTTTTCAACGCCGGCCAAATCGCGGATAACGATGCGCGGTTTGATCGCGTTTACGATCGTAAAGGAGAATTCGAGCACAATAACGAGCCGCTCTCAGGCTTCGAATCGCCCGACTTGAATGCATTTCTGGTGATGGAGATGCGCTGCCTGGCGCTGATGGCTGAAGAACTGGGTTTTCCCGCCGAAGCGGGCCACTGGAAAGACCGCGCCAATCAACTTGCCAAACTCATCGTCGAATTCTGCTACTTTCCCGAGGAAGCCATGTTTTACGATGTCGAGGAAGGGACCCACAATAAGTTCAGCGGCGTGAAGACGCCGAATATGTTTCTTCCACTTTGGGCCGGAGTACCGCTTCCAGAATCGGAGATACGCCGAATCGTTGAGCAACACATGCTCAACCCCAATGAGTTCTTCCGCCAATTGCCGTTTCCGAGCCTCTCTTTCGACAATCCCAAGTATGATCCGGCAGGCTACTGGCGGGGGCGCATCTGGCCTCATTTTGTTTACTGGATGGTGCAGACCCTTTGGCGCACGGGGTATCACAAGGAGGCCGAACTCACAGCCGATCGGCTTCTCGAAATGATGCAAATCAAGCCCTGGTTGATGGAAAATTTCAATTCCAGTCCGGAAGGATTAGCAAGGGCCGATGACAGAGACAGCCAGCCCGAGTACGTCTGGACCAATGCCGCGGCTATCGAACTGTTGCTTGAGCGTTACAAAGATCCGTCGCCTGCACCATGAGAGCCAAGCTCTCTATTTCAAGGAGGACGCTTCATGATAAGATGCGCGCTATACCTCATCTCGGTTCTGATTACTAGCCTGACGGCTTATGGGCAGAACAATGACATAGGTCCGCTCTCCGGCTTGGCGACGCTTCGGGACACAACCTCCAAGCGGGCTTCGAGCTTTGACCGCAAGGGCGGGTACTTCGACGCCGTTCCCATTAAGGCCGGGCAGACCGTCACCCTCCTTGATGTATCCGGGCCCGGGTCCATCAGGCACATTTGGGCGACCATCTATTCACAGAGCAAGTATCACCTCCGGGAGATCGTCTTGCGCATGCATTGGGACGGCGAAACCGATCCCAGTGTGGAAGTTCCGATTGGCGACTTCTTTGGAACCGGTTTCGGCATGTACCATTCTTGGCATTCTTTGCCACTAACCGTGCAAGGAAAGGCGTTGAATTGCTACTTCCCCATGCCCTTCGGTAACCGTGCGTGGATGACGGTGACGAACGAAGGAACCCAGGACGTCGAATATTTCTTCTACCAGGTGGATTATGAGCTTTATCCTGATGTGGCGGACATTGCGAACCAGGGCCGTTTCCACGCCCAATGGCACCGCGAGAATCCCACCAAAGCAATGCCTCAAGATGGCCTTCACCCGCTGCATCCCAGCGGAGATGGCAACTATTTGATTGTCGATGCGCTAGGCAAAGGCCAGTTTGTGGGTCTGGTGCTGAACGTCCAGGGTTTCTCCACGGGATGGTGGGGAGAAGGGGACGACATGTGGTTTGTTGACGGCGAAGGTTATCCTCCCTCTCTTCATGGGACAGGCTTGGAAGATTACTTCGGAAACGCCTGGGGGTTTCAGGATGTATTCAATTACCCTTTCATCGGCTACTCCCGAAAGGGGAACGACGACGCCACAGGATTCCACACGATGTATCGGTTTCACGTCCAAGATCCTATCTATTTCAAAAAGTCCCTCCGTGGCGGAATCGAACACGGACATGCCAACTCCCGAGCCGATGACTTTTCCAGTACCGCTTACTGGTATCAAACGGAGCCGCATAAGAAGTTCGATCCGCTGCCCCCGGTTGAGAAGCGCATGCCCAACGTCCATTGGAAAATTGACGTTTTGGAGAAGGGACTTCCCGATTGACGGCAGCACAAGACCGCTTGCTGAGGACTGATCCATGAATCGAAGGCGCTTCATCCGCACGCTCGCAGCAGCACCCGCCGCAATTTCTATGGGTCATCGCGATCTTCATCCTCTCCATGCGATACCCGACGACGCCCTTTTGCGCAATGACTTCACCCTGGACGGGCCCGTGAAGAAACCATCTGACGGGCTGCACCTCGGTAATGGAGATCTGGGATTGGTTGTTTACGGATCGCCTGATCGAGTGGTTTTTCACCTCGGGAAGAACGATGTCTGGGACCGTCGCGTCAACCGAAAGCACGACACTCCGCCGCCCACCTTGTCGGAAATCAAGGCTGCCGCCGCCGACGCGCCTCCGAAAATCTTCAGCCCCATAGGGATGACCTACGCCTACTGGTTCTATCCGTTCCCGACGCCCAAGCCGGTAGGGCATGTCTATCTACGAGTATCAGAATTTCAGGCTGCGGATTCCATAGATCAACGTGTTTCCTTGTTGGACGCGAACCACGTGCTTCGAGCGCATGGCGCCGCCGGGAGCTTTCAGACAACTTCGTACGTTGATTACCACCAAAACTTGCTTCAGATCGATGTTCACATCAAGGTGCTGAAGCCTGGGCTAGCCGAGGTCCAGATGTATCGCTGGCCAGACCTGAAAGCCCCAGCAGAAATTCAAGAGTCGACAGATCGGGGGTCGTATCAATTGACGCTGACCAAGGAAAACATTCCCGACAAGGAGAGCCCGGAGAATGCACCCCTTCCCGCGCCGAAAGCTGGGACGGAGCATGGCGTCGGGTGGATCGTGCAACGTTTTCCTGCCGACCCGACTTTTCCTGGCGGATTTGAATGCGTTATGGCGGGAATCGTCCTTGGGCAAGCGGAAGCGAAACTCAGTCCCGACACGCTAGTCTGGTCGCTGCCACTTAAGGAAGGGGCGAACCACTTTCGCTTTCTGCTCGCGGTCGCGACCACTCGTGACCACCCCGAGCCTCTTGCTGCTTCCATCTCCATGCTCAAGTCAAAGGCAATGCTCCCTTTCGCAAAGCTGAAACTTGCTCACCAGGAAAGCTGGCGAGAATTCTGGTCCATGAGCCGCATTGAATTGTCCGACCGGGTTATGGAACGCGCCTGGTATCAGTCTCTTTTTCTGTTGCGGTGCTGCTCGAAGAAGGGAAAGGTCGCTCCCGGAATTTTTGGCAACTGGCACACTGCCGATTTTGCCGGCTGGCACGGAGACTATCATCTGAATTACAACTTCCAACAAACGTTCTGGGGAGCCTGCGGCGCCAACCACGCCGAGCTGGTCGAGCCTTACTACGATCAGATCACTGATCTTTTGCCCGCGGCACGGGCCTTTGCTCAAAAATATATGGAACGGCCGGGGGCGTTCTTTCCTCTTTGCGACTATCCCGTCAAGCGCCAAATCGCTTTCTACTCCAACTTGAATTGGGACATGTCGGTGGAATTGGGAGCCTGGGTGGCGCAGCCTTTCTGGTGGCACTATCTCTATACGTGTGACCGGCAATTCCTTGCGCATCGGGCGTATCCCATCATGTCGAGCGTGGCAGAGTTCCTCGCTTCCTATGTCAACGAACAACCAGACGGGACATTTGAAATCCAACCCACATGCTCCCCCGAACATTGGGGACTTACCAAGAACTTCGAGCGAAATCGCAATGCCACGTCCGCCCTAGCACTGGTCCGCTTTCACCTTGAATCAACGGCCCAGGCCGCAGTCATACTGGGGCAGGATGGCGGCAAACGGGAACAATGGCGGCACATTGCACATCATCTTGCTCCGTACCCGACCCACGGCGCCGGGGAGGAACAGGTCGTTGTGGATGTTGAGGGCGCCCCGCCCATCGAATACAATGTTCCGGTCCCGCTGTTCCCAATTTTTCCGGGTGAGGAGGTAAGCGATCGCTCCCCGCGGGAGACGCGCGATCTCTTCTGGCGAACACTTGAGACCTTCAAGAAAATTAGTGAAAATGGCCACGTCATCGTGAATGCGGCCCGAGTTCGGACCGCCGTTCCCAATGCTTGGGAGTTGGTTAAGCAGGATATCTTAGATTTCATCGGCCCCAACGGAGCGTCGGACACCTACAACCTCGGCACGGTCGTCGAGAACCTTTCGATCACGCTGCCCATCACCGAATTCCTGTTGCAGTCTCACGAAGGCGCGATCCGGGTGTTCCCCAACTTGCCCCATTCAGTCGATGCACGATTCAGTTCCCTTCGGGCAAGGGGCGGATTGACCGTCAATTCCGTAAGGGAGCGGGGCAAAACCAGATTCGTGGAGCTTTGGCACGAACAAGGAGGTTTGTACCTCATCGAAAACCCGTGGGGGAAGGAAAGTGCCTTGGTGGCGACCAGCAAGGGGACTGCCCACCGAGTAAAGCCCAACGAGCTGGGACAGCTCGAAATCTCAGTGCCGGCAAGAAAGTGGGTTCACGTGGAACGCGGTTCGAAATGATGAACCGCAAGCTGAAAGCAGCGGAGGCAGTGTGGAGTTGCGCTGTTACTTCATCTTGGGATCTTGCCCCGGGCCACCAACTTGCACAAGCTTCGGAATGCGCGACTCAACAGGCGGCAACGGTTGGAACTTTTTGTGCGGTTCTTTCTGGTACCAATAAGCCACGGAAAAAAAGTTATCCGATCTCAAATTAGCATGCCCATCCTCAATCGTGACCTTGATAGATTTGCGAAACCGGATGGGTGCCTCGAGGTGCCAGCGATAGAGCGAAAATCTGGCCCCAGGCTCCCAGCCGTGAAACTCTGTCAGGCCAACAAGCGGCGTTGTGTATAGCTTGGTGAAGCCCCAAGCTCCATTGAAATAATCCTCGCCACCAGTGCCTTGGATGCGTGGATCTCGCTCCCCATCCACCCAGATCATCTCATCGCCCTCGTTCCAGCCCCCCCACTGGTTCTGGAAGACTGAGAGCGTCACCCCGACAAAGTGTCCTTCACCCTCGGCTTCAAGGAAAATGTAGTTCCCTTCCCCAGACTTGTTGGCCCAGCGGGGATCTTTGCGGGCCTCTTCAAAATTGTTCCCGTAGAAATTACCGTGATACCAGCCCTGGCAAGGAACACACTCACGGTACTGAGCATGAAAGTATCCAATCTCCGCCGGTAATGAATCCACGCGGACCCAATCGATATTCCAGTAGTAGTCGGAAACTTCCTTTTCTCCTTCGTTCGTAACGGTAATTTTCCCGTGCAGCTTGAAAGGCATAGGAAAATAACTGTTCAGTGCCTGCTCTGGATTGACCGTGATGGGGGCCGATTGAAATACCGTGTAAGTGCCAAGGCCTAGACCGAAAAAGTCGCCGATCGGTGCTTCCACACTCGGCTGTGTTTCATGGTCCCAGTACATCCGCAGGACAATCTTCTTCAAGTGATAGACCTCGGACCATGCAGGAATGGTCGTCCAGATATGACGGATTTCGCCCGGCCCATCGTGATCGAAAAGAGTCAGTGTCTCTCCTGCGGCGAGCTTTCTATAATCACCGTTTCGGCCGCTCTCGTCGAAGCTTGAGGTCCGCTTGGACTCGTAGTTCCCGAGAGCAGGCAGGTCTCGAATTGAAAACTGCCCAAACAAGACCTGCGCAGGTATCAATAAACACGCCAACAATCCTATAGTCTTCATCATTACGGGGTTTTCCTCCCGGGAAAGAATCGTCGGTCTTCAATATTCCGCATCCCGAGAACTGTCAAACAAAATCGCATCCGGATTGGACATCGTCATGTCCGTTAAAGCTATAATGCGCTTCTTGGGGAAAGGACATGCACTCGAGAGTCACCCGTCACCCACAGGATCTGAACGATGAACTTCGACGACATCCGGATCCGATCTCACGATGACCGCTCGGCGGTGATAGCGAAAATCGTAAGCGCGGGTTGTTGGCCGTTCAGTTTACAGTGCAGGCTCTCGACACGGCCTGGTCCCACGGGAACTGACCAGAGGAGAATCTGATACCGTTCTCTTGCGGGATCCTTCATGAATTCAGCCGCAGGTTGTGCCCCTATCGCAATCGGATCGATCCGCGTCGATTCAAACACCCGGTTCGATTGCGCAACCTCAAAGCCATGACGAACCGGAACATCCTGCGTCTTACCGCCCGCAAAGCGCACTGTGTATGTCGCGGCGGTCTCCCCTCGTTTGCCCTGGACCGGGTATCCGGCGGGGAACATCACTTGGCCCAGAAAGTGGAGCTGCGAACAGTCCACTCCGATGGGAATCGTAAATTCCGGGACATCCGAAGTTAAAACGACGGGCCGCACATATCCATCAACCACGGCCGAAGTAAAAGGAATTCCTGCAATGTGGAGCTTCGGTTCTTTCCAGAAAAGGAATTTCTTTCCAGTCCTCTCCCACTGGTTCCTGGCCATGGGAGTTTTCGGCCAGTGATCTTTCACCCCGGCGACAAGGGCCGTCCAGGATTGCATTGATTCCGGCGAATCGACAACGTTCTGCAGCTCCACAACCTGAAAGGTGGCGCCTGGCTTGGTCGGTACTCGCTTGAGTGGCAACACATCAGGTCGGACAAGTTCCGGCAGGGTTTCCACTACGTAGCCCTTGAAAAAATCTCGCCATGGTCAGGTACCAGTCCGGCCGAATTTCCCGCGCCTCGGTCACGATCCCCGACAGCAAAATACCGTCCTGCGTGGGCCAGTCAATGCGGCTGTACTCTCGTATGTCCTGCCACGACCAAAAGGAGTGCCCGGCCAGCCGTTTCGATTCCATCAAATCAAGCAGAAGGTCGGTGTCGAGTTCAGGGTATATGGTCTCCCCCCGTCCTGTTCTCCAGCCCCATTCCGTGAAGACAAGCGGGCGGCTGTCGCCGAAGACCTCGGCGCTTTCCGCATACGCGCCGGCATCCGGTGGGTATAGATGATGCGTGAAGAAGTCCATGCCGGCCTGTTCAAGAATGGGTTTTGACTCTTTGGCAGACATGGAGTTCGCGCATGATACCAGGCGACCAAGCGGATCGAGCTTTCGCAATCGTTCTTTGCCTCCCCGTAAGTAATCAACAGTCAGGGTACATTCGTTCGCGAGCAGCCATCCAAAAACCGATGGGGAATTCCAATCCCGTTGCACAACGCGTTCCATGATCCGGTAACCGAGTTCGATCATCGTGGGCGGCATGGTCTTAAAATCCATATTCCAGTAACCGGGTTCTTCGGTGACCAGCAACCCGAGTTCGTCGGCCAATTCGACAACATAGCGGTAGTGAGGGTAGTGGACGAGACGCACAAAATTGGCGCCCAAGGCCTTGATCATTCGCATGTCCTGTTGCAACTGCGCTCGACTCTGGGTAAATCCCTGGTCTTTCCACATGTCATGCCGACAGACGCCGTGGAGGAGGATTGGCTTGCCGTTCAGGAGAAATTCCGGCCCATGCACAGTAAATTCTCGGAATCCTGTCCGGCAACGCCACGAGTCTTCACTGCTTGCGCATTTGAGTTGGACTCTCAGATCATAAAGGTTCGGCTCGCTCGGAGACCAAAGCGACGGGGTATCGACCTCGAAGGGTAGATCTACCTCACTCGAGCCTTTGGGGATTTCGATGGTCTTGCTGGCGCGGCCTACCTCCGCGTTCCGTTCGAAAAGCAACACGTCAATCTGCTCCGAGGAGGCTATCGTGGAAGAAACGAAAACGCGCAGACGGCACAAGGCCCGCGTGTAGTTGCTGTTCAACTGGTAGCTCAGTTGCGCGTTGTCGATGTATGCCGAGGGGCGTATCTCAATGTAAGCGTCGCGGATAATTCCTCCATAGCCCTCCCAGCCGGGATTTAGCCCCAGGGCGATTTCATCCTTCCCTGCACCGCTCGGGTCTGGCAAAAGATCCACAATGGCCACCTCGATCTGATTAGCTCCCTCCTTGGCCTGCTGCGTGATCTCGAATTCATGAGGGACGTACGGAATGGTGGTCCCGAGTTCCACGCCGTTCACAAAGACGCGGCCATGATAGGTGATCGCATCAAAATGAATCCAGGCTCGTTGACCGTCGGATAGGCGTGGCAGGAGAATGCTTCGTTTGAGCCGATAAGAACCGAAAGGATGGAGCGAGGACGGAACAGTAACATAGTCAAACAGCTTTCCCTCAACGTGCCGTTCCCACGTGCCGCCGAGGTCAACTCGAGGACGGGTTGCAGCCTCCATGCTGGACAAAGCCGCCACGGCGCTCGGCCATGCTGCGTATAGCACACTGGCAGTACGTCCAGTTGCGTTCTGCCTTGCCTTTAGAGCGTTCATCCTGGAATTCATTCCTCACCTCTCAGTATGTTTTTGTTTGTGGCAGGTGAAGCGGATCCTGCATTCAAGCCTGCTCAGCCGTAATTGCAAATAGGGCGAGGGCGGGCTGTTGTCCGTTAAGCTTACAGGTAAGGCTGGTCAACTTCTCGCCTTCCACTGGAATGGGATAAAGCAGAATCTGATAGTGCTCGCGTGCCACGTCCTTGACGAACAACATGGCGCGCTGAGCCTCGATGGCTTCGGCATCGATTCGAGTGGCAACATAAATAAGGTTGGACCGCGCCGCCTCGTACCCGTTTCGAATGGGGATGTCGTGAGTCTTTCCGGATGCATACCGAAGCGTGTAAGTCGCGACGATTTGGCCAACCGGTCCCTGAACTGGGTATCCGTCCGGAAGCGTTACATGCCCCAAAACGTGCAGCCGGCGACACTCGAGACCCACGGGGATCACCACCTCCGGCGCTTCCGGAACCAGCACCAGCGGGCGGACATAATTGTTGACCACAGGGAAATGGAACGGTGCTCCTGCGATCTCCGCCTTCCCGTGTTTCCATAGCTGGAACTTTCCTCCGGTCCGTTTCCAGTGGCTGCGAGTAAACCAGTTGGGATTCCAGTACTTCTCGAGGCCGGCTTCAAACGCCGCCCAGGCCTTCACTCTCTCTGGTTCGTCCGCAACTGCCTGGAGATCAACGGGGCTGAAACGGCTTCCACGCACCCAGGGAACGCGCTTGAGGGGCAAGACTTGTGGATGAGTGTCTGGCTGCTCATCATCGTGACGGCGTCCTTCAAACAGTCGCGCCAGCTCCAGGTAAACGACATCGCGGGGCTCCCGCCCCTCGGTGACAACGCCCGACTCCAAGACGCCATTCTTCATCTCGGGATCGATACGGCTGTACTCGCGCATATCCTGCCAACTCCAGAAGGAATGACCCGCAAGCTGTTTTGCCTCCTGGAGGTCTAGTATGCGGTCAACTGTGTTCTGCATGACGATTTGCGACTGCCCGATGGCCTTCCCACCCCATTCTGTGAAAACGAGGGGTCTGGCCTGCCCGTAATATTCCGCTTCCTCATTGAACTCATCAAGGTTGAAGGTATAAGGGTGCTTGGTGATAAAATCCATTCCGGCCTGCTCCAGGATCGGCTTGGCTTTTTCCTTGCTCATGCTGTTGGCAACGGTGACGAACCGGTGCAACGGATCTAATTGGTTGCACACAGCCTTCCCTTTACGGAGCGACTCGACCGTCAAGGTGCACTCGTTCGCAAGGAACCAGGCGAAGACGGAGGGAGAATTCCAGTCGCGCCGGATCGTTTTCTCCATGATCCGATAGCCCAAATCGATCTCAGACTGGGGCATCGTATTGAAATCCATATTCCAGTAGCCAGGTTCCTCTGACACCAGCAACCCTAATTGATCGGCCAACTCGACGATATGGCGGTTGTGCGGATAATGGACGAGCCGGACAAAGTTGCACCCTAGCGTTTTGATCATCCGCATGTCCTGCCCGTCCTGTTGCCGGGTCAGCGTGAAGCCCTGCTCACGCCACATGTCGTGCCGACAAACACCATTCAGAATAATCGGTTTCCCATTCAGAATGAACTCCGGTCCTCGCGTCACCATGTGGCGAAACCCGGTCCGACAGTTCCACTCGTCTTCTCCATATGGAGTGGCAAGCATGACCCGCAACTCATAAAGGTTGGGCGCCTCTGGGGACCACAAGGCCGGCGTTTTCACGATCAGCGTCACGTCTGCTTCACTTTGCCCGGTGGCCAACGGCAGAGCTTGTTCGGCCTTCGCCACCTCAAAATTCCCTTGGAAGAGGGAGACTTTGATTTGCCCTTTCACTTCGCTCGCTGCAGAAAGATAGACCCGAACTAGACACTCAGCCTGGGAGTAGTCGCTCGACAGTTGGTAGCTCAGGCGCGCATTGTCAATGAAGGCCGCAGGGCGCACTTCGATGTAGGTGTTACGAATGATCCCGCCGTAGGCTTCCCAGCCCAGATTGACACCCAACGAGATTTCATCCTTGCCAGCGCCGGTCGGTTCGGGTGTGAAGTCCGCGATGGCCACTTCGATATGATTCTTCCCTTCCTTTGCCTGCCGAGTGAACTCGAAATCATAGGGGACATACGGAATCGTTGTACCGAGTTCCGTCCCATTCACCGAAACCCGGCCGTGGTAGTTGATGGCGTCAAAGTGGATGAAGGCACGCTGGTTGAGCGTGAGCTTGGGAAGGAGAATGTCGCGCGTCAGACGATAGAATCCAGATGGGTGAAGCGAAGAGGGGACTTGAACAACGTCATAGAGATCCGTGCCAATGAAACGTTGCCATTCCCCGTTCAGGCTGATTCGGGAACGGCCGCGTGGTGCGTCCTCTGCGGCATGTGTTTCCGGATTTCCCAGAACCGTCGGTGCCGTTGTAAGCAACGTTGATGCGCCCAGCGAAGCGATAAATTTGCGACGATTGATCATTGCACTCCTCCCGGCTTGTCCCTACCAAGATTACCATTGTAAGAACTGGCAGGATTACCTAGGTAGCTTGTAGATTCGCGGGCACCGCGGTTTGGCGACACATTATTGCTCAACACTGTGAATGACACACCACCGTTTACTCCAATCAATTCACAGAGTCAAGCGAAAACAAGAATCGGAATGCATTCCGACTCTTGAGTTTCTCGTTCCGGTTATTCGGGTGCCCCGGACGGAGCATGACTGCCAATGTTGGGCCCGGCGTGGAGGGCATCGGGAGACCTCAACGTTGGTTGGATTGGAACTCCGTAGAGTGTTGCGCGAAGAGATCAGGGGACTGGCTATCCGCGGAATTCGAAGGCTGCACGTAACCGAGGACGCAAGAAATCCGCTCGCGTATTCAATCACGGCGTTCTGAATGGCCTCCGTCGGGGGATTCGAATGCTGGGTCCGGGTGAAGGGTTGGTCGCCCCCCAGAAGCACTCTCCGATTCGCACACTAGAGTCGAACTGGAGTCTCCCATGCGCTGGCTTCCTCTGGGAAGACCCTAGGATATGGCCATTATGAGGGCAATTGCTATTCCTCCTCGGAATGGTTACGAAACGAAGATAGGGAGAGGATTCCTGATCTCGCAGGCAAAAAAAAGACTTCGCGAGTGCCCACGTTGCATTACAATAGGATCCGGAATGGATACCGAAGTTTGAAAGCCACGCTGGGACAAGCCAAACTCGGCTTCATCCTCACGCGCTGCCCACCCTATTCGTTCTCGAGGTCTTCAATCCCGAGGAGAATCTATCATGACGTCCAGAGAGCGCGTTCTTCGTGCCATCAATCATCAGGAAACTGACCGCGTCCCCATCGATTTGGGAGCGACGCGCCAGTCGGGGATTTCTGCATCATCGTATCATCGGCTCAAGCAGCATCTTGGAATCAGCTCAACTACCCGGGTCGTGGACCTGATCCAGTTTCTGGCCGACGTCGAGCAACCCATCCTGGACCGTTTTGGGGTTGACGCCATTGGTGTTTTTCGGCCCGAAACGAATCCCGGAATTGCAATCAGGAAGGAGAATTGGAAACCTTGGCAATTACCTGACGGCACTCCAGTTGAAGTGCCCGGTGGCTTCAATCCTGTCCTCGAACCCGACGGGAGCTACCTCATGATGCGAGGAGGTGTTCCCATCGCACGTATGCCCAAGGATGGTTTCTTCTTCGACCGGCTGGAGAAATTCCCCGGTGCTGCGCATGTCGACGTTGACAAGTGGCAACCGCATCATTGGACGAATGAAGAACTGGAATTCGTTCACGCTCAAGCAGAATGGCTCTATGGAAACACCGAGTATGCCCTCGTCTGCTGCGTGAACCCACCTCAGGAACTATTCACCGGGATGGGCACGGGGGATTTCGAGGCATGGTGGGCGACGCTGGCTAGCGAGCCCGAGTATGTCCACGAGCTATTCGAGAAGATCGTGTCGGTCTGGATGATAAACCTGAAGAGGTTTGCCAGTGCGGTTGGAGACAAGGTCCATATTCTGCAGCTTACCGACGATTTTGGCACACAACACTCCCTGCTGCTCTCCATCAAGATGTTCCGCGACCTCTTCATGCCCTACTACAAGCGCGGCCTCGACTGGGTTCATCAAAACACCAAGATGAAAGTATTGCTCCATTCAGATGGAGCCATTTTCCCCCTAATTCCATCCCTGATCGAAATGGGAGTGGACATACTGAACCCTGTGCAAGTCAACGCCAAAGGCATGGACCCGCTAAAGCTGAAGCAGGAATACGGCGGCAAAATCGCGTTCTGGGGCGCGGCCGCCGACTGCCAGCAGACACTCCCGTTCGGGACCCCCGAAGAGGTCGCCAGCGAAGTCGAGCACAACGTCAAGGCTTTGGCGCCGGGGGGCGGCCTGGTTTGCGCTGCGGTCCACAACATTCAGACGGGAGTCCCTCCAGAAAACATTGTCGCGTTATTTGATACTGCGCGCGCTGTCAAATGGCATTAGGAACGCGTCCAGATAGCCTGGGTTCCACTTTCTCATTTCCCCCCGAAACAGTTATACTTTTTCTTATTTCGGCATAGGTCTGGATGGGTCATGTGATCTCGGCATATTCGATTGTCGGTCAGGACGCAAGTGCGGTGCACCTTCTTATTCAAAAGGCGCGTCTGCATATGAAGGAATTGCACCTGAGCAGGTTTAGGTATGCCGCCCTTGCAATCTGGCTTTCCCTTCTATCCGGCGCAGGCATACTAAACGCACAAAGCTCGCCGGGCACAGAGCACGCGGCGCGTTCCGCTCAATTGCTCGAAGCGGGCGACCTGAGAGGGGCCGAGGCGGAGATGCGCCGTGCCGTGGAACTGGCGCCCAGGGATCCTCAGTACCTCGTCCGCCTCGGTCTGATCCTTGGGAAGCTGCACCGACCGGCAGAGGCCGTTGGGATCTTCGAAAGTGCCCTGGCGCTTGACCCGGACAATCCGGCGGTTCGCCGCCATCTGGCGGCCACCCAGTGGCAAATGGGCCGCCTTGCCGCCGCGCAGGAAAACCTTGAACTCATCCTCAAAGCTGATCCCCGAGACACGCAGTCGCTCCTCTTGCTGTGTTCGATTTTTATCGACGCCCGGCGTTATGCCACAGCGCTTGCGGTAGCCCAGACCACAGTCGAGACGGCTCCGTCATCCTATCGAGCCTTTGCAGTAAAGGGCTTGGCCGAAATGCGGATGCAGCGCTATACCGATTCCGCAAAGTCCTACGCGCGCGCCGCGGAGCTCAATCCCAATGCAGCGGAGGTCAACCTCGGCTTGGCCATGTCACTTTGGGCAGTGGGACAAATTGCAGAGTCCTTTACGACTTTTGAGCAGGGGCTGAAACGATTTCCCGGGGACGCCTATCACTGCCTGGAGTATGGGCGACTGCTGCTGAAATCAGCCAAACCGAATGATTCAATCGCCGAGACTCGAGCCATCGCGTTGCTGCAAACAGCTCTTAAACTGAAGCCTTCGCTTCCGGAAGCTCATTACTTGCTGGGCGACTTGGCGCTCCGGAGAGGCAAACCCGAAGAGGCTCTCGTGCATCTGGAGCAAGCTGTCAAACTGGATCCGGAGGGAACCAAGATTCATTTCGCACTCTTCCGCACCTACCGCCGGCTGGGCCGTAAAGAGGATGCCACCCGGGAAGAAGAGGCGTTTCAGAAATTGAAGGCCAAGGAAGAAACGGCCCCGGCGGCTCCTTTACTTGCCGTGGAGTTGAATTGAGGCAGATCGTGCCCCGAAACCCCTTGAGAAAACCACCCCTTCTTTTCTTCTGGTCGGTCACTATGGCAGGTCTGCTGATATTTGCTTTCCGCGGCGCCTCCGGGATGCCTGGCCCTCAAGTTGATAGTGGCATTTTCACCGACGTAACCAAGTCTGCCGGCATCGCCTGGACGCACTGCAACGGAGAATCGCCCGATGCTCATTTGATCGAAACCAAAAATGGCGGGGCCGCCTTCCTGGATTTCGATCAGGACGGATTGCTGGATATCTTTCTCGTAAATGGTGGTGAAACACCGCGGGGCAAGTGTCCCACCCCGGTGCGCAATGCGCTTTACCACAATCTCGGAAACGGCAAATTCGAGGAGATTGCCGCAAGGGCGGGTGTCGATAGCATCTCGTTCTACGGTATCGGCGTCGCCGTTGGCGACTATGACAACGACGGTTTCCCAGACCTCCTGGTAACGGGTTATCCTGAACGCGCCCTTTTTCATAACAATCGCGATGGGACCTTCTCGGAAGTGGCTGGGAAAGCGGGCCTGAAGGGATCCGGCCGATGGTCAACCGGGGCCGCATGGTTTGACTACGACCGCGATGGGTGGCTCGATTTGGTCATTTGTCATTACGGCAAGATGTCATTCGATTCCGCTCCGCGTTGCGAGTTCCGTGGCACACCCACCTACTGTGCACCGCGATCCTACGGAGAAGGCGCGCCATTGGCGCTTTATCGCAACAACGGTGACGGGACTTTTGCCGACGTTAGCAGCGCGTCGGGCGTGGACAAGAGCATCGGGCGCGGGCTGGGAGTGGTAGCCGTCGACGTCGACGATGATGGCTGGACAGACCTGTTCGTGACCCGCGACGGCTCGCCCAACCTGCTGCTGATCAACCAGCATAACGGAACTTTGCGGGATTTCGCAATGGACGCCGAGGTTGCGTATGACCCCAACGGCGTAGCCAAAGCGGGCATGGGCATCGACGCCGCCGACATCAACGGAGACGGCCGACCGGACTTCGTAGTGACCACCTTTAACTCCGAATACCATTCTCTCTTCATGAATCCGGGGAGTTTCCCCTTCGACGACTGGACAATCCCTTCGAGTCTTGGCTTCTTGACCATGTCCTACGTGGGTTGGGGAACGCATTTTCTGGATTACAACAATGACGGCATCATGGACCTGCTCATCGTCAACGGACACGTCAACAAGATCGTGGAACTGACCCGCCCGGATGTGACCTACAAGGAACTACCGCTGCTACTCCGCAACGATGGAAAGGGAAGTTTCCACAATATGGAAAGAATGGCGGGACCGGCATTCCGCACCCAGTATGACGCCCGCGGACTAGCCGTAGGCGATTACGATAATGACGGCGATGTGGATGCCGTTTTCATACGCCTTCAGGATACCCCCGTCCTTTTGCGCAACAATGTGGGGGAGAATAGTAGCTGGGTGGGATTCCAACTTGTGGGCACGAAAAGTAACCGAGATGCGATCGGAGCCAAGTTGACGGTCCGACGGGAGAATCGCAAGCTGGTACGATGGATTACCGGAGGGGCCAGCATTTTCTCCTCACATGATAACCGCGTTGTATTCGGGCTCGGAACGAGTCCACCCCCCCCCGCTATTTCCGTCGAGATACAATGGCCAAGCGGCGTCGTCCAAACGGTTGGCGGTCTGGTCCCCAATCGCTATCACAAACTGGTGGAGCCTTCCCACGGAACGCCCTAGCACAACAGGAGGACACTTCAAGTTCCTTCGCTATTTTCGGCATGCGTTCCGGAACAAATGATATATACTTTCCGACGCGCTCATTCATGAGACGACTTCCTCCATTGATGCAAGGCGACTCGCTTTGCAACACCTCGCTCACCTTCGGATCGGTGAATCGTAAGAAAGGAATACTTCGCAAAAAGTATGAAACGACGACAAATTTTGAAGGCGATCCTGGCGACAAGCACGACTGGACTCTTGCCCGAATCAATGTGGGCTTCTGCGGCGCAGACGGTCGGCGCCGATAAAGAACCTTTAAATATCTATCCCGGTGCATATCAGATCGCCTCCCTCTTTGGGGGAAGGCATCTCTTCCAGTACCTTTTCGTTGGAGACACAAACGTCCTCTTTGATACGGGTATCGCCTCTACACCCGCTGCAACGATCTTCCCCGCTTTGAAAAGTTTAAGCCTTCGCCCGGAACAAATCACTCTCGCCATCACTAGCCATGCGGATGGCGATCACTTGGGCGGGAATTTTTCCATCAAGCAAGCTTCTCCGCGTACGCTTCTTGCTTGCGGTACAGCCGACCAAGAAATGGTCGAGGACCCTCAAGTGCTCTGGGACCGTCACTATAACTTTCTCAAAGCCGATTTCGGTGTGGGGACCGATCCCAAGCCATCGCCGGAAGCTGGAAATCCGCAGAAGATCGACCTCACTCTTCAGGGTGGCGAGCGCCTTCGAATTCGCAATGATTGGCAACTGGAGGTCCTTCACATGCCAGGGCATTCTCACGGCCACCTGGCCCTCTACGATCCGGACCACAAAGCCGCCTTTATCAGTGACGCCGTGCACGGGCGCGGCTCCCCCAAGGCTTCGGGGGAGATGGCGCTGCCCGTCACCTACTACTACGTTGACGCTTACTTATCGACGATCAACTTTCTCGAACAACTTCCCATTGAAGCTCTCTATACTGCGCATTTTCCGGTCATGCAGGGTAACACCATCCGCGAGTTCATAGCCGAATCACGTCAGACGGTGCAGACTCTTGACCGCGTTCTCCTCTCAGCATTAAAGGGAACTCCCTCCGGTCTCAATCTCAGCCAGCTCATTGAGGCGATTGGCCGCGCTTTTGGCGATTGGCCTAAAGACACGCTGATCTATTCAATGTTCGCAATTAAAGGACACATGGACCGTCTGGAAGAATTAGGCAATGTACGGCTAGTGCGTGATAGTCGGCCGTATAAGTGGATCCCCGCATGAGGTCGCCACGGTTCACGAGAGTAATCCCAGTCGCGAGGGCAATCTAAAGAGCTTTGGAGGAATGATGAGCTATCGCTTCCGACACACATTGGGTCTCATCGAAGCAGCATCCGCATTGTTATTGGCTTCGATGATGATGGCCGCTGATACTCCTGGCGATTTTAGCGACGTCCAGAGGCGCCTTGGACAAAGTAGACCGCCGGTATTACAAACTTGATTCGTGGATGGGCGCAATCGGAATCCCCGACGACCCTTTCAAAGCCGTGGCGGACGCCGACGGAAGTTTTCGGACCGAGCGCGGAAAGACATCTCTGAGGCAGGGCATCTATCCCCTCGCGCTCTACCAGTCCCCAATCAGCATTCACAGTCGCCTGGATGGCAAGACCGAACGCGTCGATCAGCGCATGTACAGCCCGCGGGTTCCGATCTCCATTGCCCACAAACGCCAAGGCAACATCGCCATCGAGGAAACGCTTTTTCTGTCAGCGCCGCTTGATTGGAGTTCCGCCGTGACCGGCGCGGGCTTGAAGGGCCGCGATTCGATGCCCCGGCCGACCCAGTATCTTCTGATGACTGAATACACTAATCATGGAGACAAAACCGCTGAAATCATCCCTGTCCTGGAATTGCAGGGGGCCACGCCCATGCCGGATCTGGACGACCTAAGGATGTTTAGAGTGGCGCCCAACACGTCTTGCCGGTCAATGCTTCCCGTCGACGGTTTCCAGCAGTGGGAGGCCAGCAAAACGATGTACAAACCCGAGCTGAAACTGAAAGGGCTTTCCATCCCTCCGGGTCAAAAAGCGCGGTGGGTGCTGACCATCAATCGGCACGGATTTAACAACTCCCAGCCGGTCGAATGGGCGGAGGCCGAAAAGCTGCGTGACGAATCCATCCGCTATTGGGAAAAGTCCGCCGGGCTTCCCTATGACGTGGTCCAAGTTCCCGATCCTGGGATGCAGGCGATCATCGAAACCGGCGTCCGCGAACTTTACCAGATGCGTTACATCATAAATAATCTGCCCGCATTCCTGCTCGGTCCTGCCGGTTACAACGAGTACTGGGTTTTCGACAGCGGGGTGGTCACCGATGCTTTAGACACGCTCGGTCGCCGGGAGGATGCCAACGGTTACATCGATTATCTCCTCCTGCATCAACAGGAGGACGGCCGCGTCCAGGCGCTCACCCAGCATTGGAAGGAAACCGGCATCGCCCTAGTGACGATCAACCGGCACGCACACATGATCCAGGACAAGGAATGGCTGCGCAGATATTGGCCTCAATTCCGCCGTGCCGTTGGAGCCGTCGAGAAATTCCGCCGTTCTGGCAATGCAGCCAATCCTCAGGCGCTCAATTATCGCCTCAGCCCTGAGGGCTTTGGCGATGCGGGAATCATGATTGAGCCGGAATATACGAGTAATCACTGGCTGCTCGCGGGGATGAAAGCCGCCGTGGAGGCAGCAGAATGGCTGGGAGAGACCCAAGATCTCGAAGCTTGGACAAAAGAATACTCGGACTTCGAGCAGACTTTTCAGAAAGCCATTGCGCGCGACGCCAAAACCGATAGCCATGGGAACCGCTACATTCCAGCGGTCATGGGTCCTCGCACCAAAGAACCTTTTTCGCGCGGCGAGTGGGGGTTCTTATCCGGAGTCTATCCCGGCGGCATCTTCGCAAAAGATGATCCTCTCATGGTGGGAACGCTCAAGATGCTGGCGGCCTATCAGTACGAAGGCGAAGGCGGGCTTATCGAAGATTGCGGCTGGAGCAGCTTCTGGACCGTTTGCACCTCAATGTACGCGCGCGATTTGCTCTGGCTTGGTGAAGGCCAGAAGGCAGCCCGGCTGCACTACGCCATTGCCAATCATGCATCACCCATTTGGAATATCTGTGAAGAAACACCAAGAGCTTCCAAGCCCGGTGAGCTTATTCCGTGGGAAAAGGGTTGCGGCGGTGACATGCCTGACGTCCTCGCTGCCGTCGACTTTATCCGCATTACAGGCCAACTGCTGGCCTTCGATCGCGGGGAGGACCTTCACCTGTTCGAGGGGCTTCCGTCCGACTGGCTGCACCCGGGAATGATTACCCGGCTGAATGGGATGGGAACGTGGTTCGGCCCGCTGACCCTGGAGTTAAAGGTCGCTTCAGACGGGAAATCCGCGCGACTTAAGATCGAACCTCTGCTCAGCCCCGATTGCCGGAAGATCGTCGTTCACTTGGGCGGCCTGGTTCAGGAATTAACGCCCAGTGAAAGCCATGAGGCGACTTTCAAATTGTAGCGGAGTTCCTAGCTAGAAGAGACTTGTGACCCCATTAAAACATTCGATAGAGCATCGTCGCTGGCGGCGAATTCTGCCTGTCGCCTTCGTGATGTACACGATTTCCTACGTAAACCGGACGAACGTTGCGCTGGCTCTTCCCTACATGATTTCCGACCTGCATATGGAACCCGCGCAGGCGGGCAGCGCGGCGGGCATATTCTTTTGGGGCTACTTGTTCCTGCAAATTCCAGGAGGTTATCTTGCGCAGCGTTGGAGCGCCAAGAGAATCGTGAGCATCCTTCTGGCAGTTTGGGGGTCCTGCGCTATCGCCACCGGCTTGATAAACAATGCATGGCAATTCTGGGTGGCGAGATTTCTCCTAGGCGTAGCCGAAGGCGGCGTCTTTCCCGCGACGATCATCCTTATCGCCAACTGGTTTCCGCCCGCGGAACGCGCCCGCGCCAATGCCTATTGGATGCTCTGCCAACCCTTCGCTATGGTGGCTTCTTCACCTCTTTCGGGATGGATCCTCAGCCGGTGGGATTGGCGAGTCATGCTAATCGCCGAAGGCTCCCTTCCATTCGCGTGGCTGTGGATCTGGAACGCCATGATCGAGGACCGCCCTCCAGAGGGCAAGGAATCCCCAACTCAGGAACTAAGGACTTCCTCCGAAGGCATGCCAGAACCATTGGCCTCAACCCACCGTTCAGGCATGGAGACCCTGCGCTCGCTCGCCGATAGGCGGGTTGCAACGCTGATTGCGCTCTATTTCTTCCTCAATTGTGGCGGTTACGGCTACCTGTTCTGGCTTCCCGGGGCAGTGACGAATGCAAAAAGAGTGCCCAGTTCATTGCTTGGAATCTTGTATGCCATTCCATTCCTTTTAGCGGGGATCGGGATGGTTCTGAATTCCCGTCACTCCGACAGGGTGCAAGAGCGACGCCTCCACGCGGCATTGCCGCTAGTTCTTGGCGGGATTCTTCTTATCGCGGGCGTCCTCGTCAGTGGGTGGTCTCCGCTTGGGTCGTTTGCACTGGTTTGCTTGGCAGGAGCCAGCTTCTACAGTTCGCTGGGACCCCTTTGGGCCATTCCGACGGAATACCTTCCGGAGAAATCCAGAGGTGCAGCCGCTGGACTGGTCAATGCTCTCGGTGGTCTGGGTGGTTATTTTGGCCCGCTGGTAGTGGGTATCATGAACACGTTCACGGGGAACTTCCGCGCGGCCTTCGTTTCCTTAGGCGGTAGTCTGATCCTCGCTGGCATATTTGGGTTGATGCTCCGACTCAAGAAGCCATGAGCGAATCCTGGGATCTTATTTCGAACGGCGCCGACCCTCCTCGCATCTCATGCCGCTCGGCTATCCGCTGACTTATGCCTGAGCGAGTAGCCCGCCGTCCACTGCCAGACATGTACCCGTGATATATCCCGCATCGCTCGATGCGAGAAAGCGCACAGCCTTCGCGATATCTTCGGGCGTCGCAAAGCGCCGGAGCGGTATACTGGAAATGATCCGTTTCTCTTCGGCGGTCGGATCAGGACACCCCGTCAGATAATTGTGCAGCAAGGGCGAATCGGTTGCTCCGGGAACGACACAATTCACGCGGATGCCGTCTTGAGCGTAGTCGAGTGCTACGCCACGCATGAAAGCCACCAGTCCCCCCTTGCTCGCGGCGTAGCAAGAACTGCTCGGATAGGTTACGAAGGCGTGACCCGAGGAGGAAATCACGATGCTCCCACCGCGCTGCTTTTGCATGACGGGAATGACGTGCTTGCAGCAGAGGAATGTGCCCTTGAGGTTGACCCGGTGCAGCCGCTCCCACTCTTCTTCGGTTGTTTCCACCACCGGCTTGTTGAACTGGACGGCCGCATTGGCGAAGAGCACGTCGATGCGCCGGTAACGAGCCACGATCGCCTTCACCGCCAGCTCGACTTCCTGGCTTGCGCTGATGTCAGCCTTCAGGAAAAGAGCCTCTCCTCCCTGTTGGGAAATCAGGCTTGCGGTTTCTTCACCTGATGAGGCGTTCCAGTCAATCGTCACCACTTTTGCTCGCTCGCGCCCGAAAAGGATTGCTGTACCCCTGCCGATGCCTGACCCCGCTCCGGTAACCACTACAACTTTCCCCTCGAATTCACTCATCACATCCTCCAGCTGGCTTCCATTTTTTTCCCTTGAGATAGTTCCCGGATAGTTGTATGGGTAGCAGTTTAGATTGTCAATAATTATTCGGAATATGTTCCACAACTACCGGGACATTGGCTTGGTGCTTGAGTACAGTCGCGTTTTTCATATTTCCAATTCTAGCTTTTTGAGGATATGACGCACCCTCACTGGAAGGCAACCAAGGGAGTCAAACCATGCGAATTCCTCATGTATTCCTTTTTCTCCTGATAGGAGTCAGTGTCCCCGGTTTAGCCGAGGGCGGCCATTTTGATATCACCCCTCGACAAGAATTGAACTTCTCGACAGGGTGGGTATTCGTTCCGAAGGACATACCCGGCGCCGAGCAATACGAGTTTGACGATCATGGCTATGAACGCGTTTCGGTTCCTCACGCGAACATTATCACGCCCCATGAGACTTTTGACCCTGACATGTTCCGGTTCGTCTCCTGGTACCGTAAACACTTCCGGCCTGACGAAGGTTTTCGCGGCAAGCAGGTCCTCATCGACTTTCAGGGTGTGATGACCGTCGCCGACGTGTACTTAAACGGGCGCCTGCTTGGCCACCATGAAGGCGGATACACACCGTTTACTATTGACCTGACCCCAGCACTGCAATTTGGTGCGGAGAATGTGCTCGCCGTTCGCGTGGATTCACGAGAGCAAAAACAAGTACCGCCCGAGGGCGCCGACAAGATGTTTGGGTATTACTTGTTCGGAGGTATCCAGCGTGATGTCGTGCTGCGCGTGGTTGACCCATTGCACATAGAGCGCGTCTATTACACAACCGTAAAGATTGGGCCACAGGTGGAGGAAGAAGTTCAGGTCACGGTCACCAACACTCGCTCTGCAAGCATGAACGGAACGCTCGCGGTCCATCTCCTCGATAGCCAAGGGAGCGAAGTGGCAGGTACGGAGATTCCTGGACAGCTTGCGCCGGGCGAGACACGCAACTTCCGCCTCAGCCTCGACAACCTGCGCGGAATCCAACTGTGGGATGTTGACCATCCGAACCGGTACGTGATTGTGGCTGAATTGCGGGACGCGTCAGCAGTCATCGACCGCGTGCGAACCTGGATCGGATTCCGCATGATTCGCTGGGACGCCATGACGGGGCAGTTCATCCTCAACGGCCGTCCGCTAAAATTGAGGGGAATGAATCGGCACCAGACCTTCGCTTACGTGGGTGGGGCCGTGCCCAACCGCCTGCAACGACGCGACGCGCGCGTGCTGAAATACGAGTTGGGTCTGAATATGATGCGGTCCTCCCACTACCCCCCTGACCCCGAGTTTCTTGACGAGTGCGATCGCATCGGTCTGCTCGTGATGGATGAGTTCCCTTCCTGGCAATTCATCGGCAAATCGCAGCAATGGCAGGACAACGCGGTTGCAGCCGTCCGCGACATGATCCTCCGCGACCGAAACCATCCGTCGATCATTCTTTGGGGAGTACGCGGAAATGAGGCTTCCCCGCAGGAGTCCGACGACCGCGACCTTTATTTGAAGATGTACGGATTGGCGCACGAACTGGACCCGACTCGCCCTCCGGCGGGAGCGCGACTCAGCGACACATGGCATGGCAAATTCGTCCCGGAAGAGGTGGTGACGGTCAACGATTACTCCAACTGGAGTGACCCCGCGCGCTGGCCCCAGCCGGTGACGGTAAAGCCCTGGCTCATTACCGAGTTTGGTCATCCCAAGCAATACCCCGTCTGGGTCGGTGAAAACGAACTGTTGCGGTTTGCGTTGAACTGGATGACATACCTTGAAGGCATCTATGGTCACCCGGAGATTGCAGGCGGTGTTGGATGGGCAGCGTTTGACTATAATTCACCGGAATTCGATACGCCCGTGGCCGTGACGGCGCATCATTGCGTAAACGACATCTTCCGGCTACCCAAGGGATTCGGAGCCTACGCGCTGGCGAGTCAAGCTGACCCTGCCATTTACGGACCGATGGTGAAAATCATGAGTCAATGGCGAGACCCCGATCAGGGCAAGATCTACGTGGCAAGCAATGCTTCGGAAGTCGAGTTGCTCATCAATGGCAAGTCTCTGGGGCGAGCGAAGCCGACGGAGTTCCCACACATCCCGCACCCTCTGTTTGCTTTCAAGGTCACTTCCTTTGACCCTGGAGAAGTCGAGGCACGCGCCTGGATGGATGGCAAAGTTGTGACCACCGACAAGGTTCGAACTCCGGGTCGCGCTCGGCGACTGGTCCTGAACAGCGACGATTCCCATTTAGTCGCCGACGGCGCTGATATGACGCGCGTGATCGCCGAAGCCGTCGATGAGACTGGCACACGCGTCCCAAATGAGGATCGCCGGATCTTCGTTGAAGTCAAGAATGGACGATTTATCGGGGAGAACCCGATTCACCTGGAAGGGGGACGCATCGCATTTTACGTCCAGACGCGGGAAGGCAGTACTCTGCCCATAGCCGTCAGTGTTACAGCGGATGGCCTGGGGGAAGGCGCATCCCTCCGCATTAATGCCGAGATGCCTACGGGCTCGCTGATTCCACTTAGCGACTTCGACACCGACAGCCTGGCGATAAAGCAGCGATGAACAAACAGCGAACGCGCCGGATGTGCAGCTATGCCTGAGGATCCACGCAACCAGCTGGCCAGTTGGTCATCGCAAGCGCATAGTTACCCTCTGGGGGCGAGAGTATCTTGTCACCGACCCCGGTCGAGTGTGGTATTTGTCCTTATGGTTGAAACATGCTCCTGCATTGTCCATGCGGTGTTTTTCCCCTTCTCATTTTAGTGATCTGGTACTATTCTTCCCTGTGGAGGTACGAAGATGCTGGCCGCAATTCTAAAGGACTTTAATCAGCTTATCTTGGACGAAGTTCCCAAACCGGAACCCGGGCCCGGTGAGGTCCTTGTGCGCATCAAGTCTTGCGGATTCTGCGCCACGGACTTCAAGGCCATTAAGGGAATCCGGCGAAACGTAGATTTCCCGCTCATTCCAGGCCACGAACCGGCAGGAATCATCGCCGCGGTGGGTCCCTTTGTGACAAACGTGAAAGAAGGAGACGAAGTCATTGTTTCACCCAGCGGTTTTTGCGGCTTCTGCCGGAATTGCCGAATTGGCTTGACGCACTATTGCGAGCGATCTTATTCAACCGGCGGCGACGGGACCGATGTCCGGCCAGGCAGTTTCGCCGAATACACGGTGACTGGCGCAAACGTTGTCTTCCCCAAGCCCTCCAATCTTAGCTTCGACGCCGCCTGCCAGGGAGAACCTGTCAGCGGGGCGTGGAAAGGCATCATCCATTATTCCCAAATGAAATTGGGCGATAATGTCGTCGTGATCGGCACGGGCGGCATCGGAATGTATTGCCTGATGGTCGCCAAGGCTGCCGGAGCAGGCAGACTGGTCGCCGTCGATATCAGCGAATACGCTCTTGAGACGGCGAAAAAGCTGGGCGCTACGCATACCGTCAATCCCTCGCAGTGTGAGGCGAAAGCCGCCATCTACGACATTATGCCGGAGGGGCCTGATCTGGTGGTGGAGGCGGCGGGGCCAATCAAGGCCGTGGAACTTATGGTCAGCCTCGTGCGCCGGGGGACACGATGGAACATCTTCGGGATTACTACTCACGAGAAATTCGAGCTTGACGGCGGTCTGATGCACTTCCTAGAGGCGCGGATGGACTCCAGCTTCAGTACCAACCCTCTTGCCGTCGAAAACGCAATCCGATTGATGGCGCGCGGATTGTTAGATCCTGAAAAGGTCATTTCGCATCGTTTTCCACTTTCCCAAATCAATAAAGCCATCGACACCATGGCTTCGCCCCAACGAAATAAGGTGATCATCAATCCCTGAACTGAGACGCCCGAATGCGAAATGTGTGTTTGCCGGGACTCTCACTGGTCGGCATTCACGTTCTTGCTCTTGCTTTTCTGGTGCCATTCTCAACCCATTTGCCCGTTGTACATGGAGGAGTTATACCCTCGACACGTTAGCCGAGAACCATCCGCGGCCCCTTGAGGCGCAGGTCACTGAAAGCTGGAGTGCACTTTGAATTCACAGGCGCTCGGGTACAGATTGCCGGCCAAGGGAAATTTGAAGATAATGAAGATTATGGATTCGTTGTTCTTCGCGAGATGTCAATCGGGGGATCGCGTGGGGCGCATACCCACGGAGAGTCGGTCTGAAGGAGGAATGAGATGAAAAAAGTCGTCGTCATCGGTGGGGGAAGTATTATTTTCAGCACCACAGTCATGAATGACCTGCTGGCAACGCCGGCACTCAGCGACTCCTCCTTTGTGCTCGTTAATCCGACACTGCCACGTGCACAAAGGGTGGAAAGCTACGTGAAACGGATCGTCGCCCTGAACGGCCTGAAGGCCACGATCCGCTCGACGACCGACCGTCGCGACGCCCTGAGGGATGCGGACTTCGTGATCACGGCGATCAAGATCGGCGGTTCGAAGGCATTCCAAGCGGATTTCGAGATACCTAAAAAGTATGGGATCGATGTTTGCGTCGGCGAATGCGTGGGCCCCGGCGGAGTGTTTCGCGCCCTTCGTACGATTCCCGTCATGGTGGACATCGTGAGCGACGTCCAACAGATCTGCCCGACAGCCTTTCTCCTGAACTACGTTAACCCCATGGCGATGATCTGCATGGCTATCGGCAAGACGAGCAGTCTTGCGTTCGCCGGACTCTGTCACGGCACTCAGACGACCCTGGATCTGATATCTCGCTACGTTGGAGTGAAGAAGGAGGAGATCGACTTTCTCGCGGCGGGAATCAACCACATGTCCTGGTTTCTGAAGCTGGAAAAGGACGGCAAGGACCTGTACCCTCTTTTCCGTGAGCATCTCGAGAAGCCTGAATACTACGTGAACGAGAAGGTTCGCGGAGAGGTCGCGAGGCATTTTGGTTATTTCATGACCGAATCCAGCGGCCACCTCTCCGACTACCTACCCTGGTTTCGCAAGAACTCCGACGCGCTTGCCCAGTATTGCGACCAGCCGGCGCTCGGAGGCGAACCTGGTTTCTCCTATGCCATCCAGAAGATGATGGAGGAAAAATTTTCCACCACGGATTTCTTGCAGTACGAGAGCGGGAACCTTGAGCCCCGCAGTGTCGACTACTGCTCATGGATCCTGGAAGCATTGACCACGGGCAAGTATTTCCGTTTCCAGGGAAACGTCCTGAACAGAGGCTTCATCACGAACCTTCCGAACGATTGCTGCGTGGAAGTCCCGGTGTTTGCGGACTCCAACGGGCTGCATCCGAGCAGGATTGGAGATCTTCCACCGGCCCTCGCCGCAATGAACCAAAGTAACATTACGGTGCAGAAGCTTGCCGTGGAAGCCGCACTGACCAGCGACCCCGAGCTGGCTTTCGCCGCCATTGCAATGGATCCCCTCACCTCCTCAGTGCTGACCTTGAAGCAGATTAGAGACATGACGGTCGAGTTATTCGACGCGGAGCAGAGTTTTCTACCCGGGTTTGGCACTCGCCGGCCGCGCAAGATTCATGCCATTGGCATTCCAGAGGATATCACGGGCGTAGAGGTCCCCCTGGATCCCGCGCTCGCCGTCGCCAACCGGTTTATCAAGCTTGTCGAGGCCCGGTAATGATCCGACAGGCAAATCGCTTCTAGCTCCCTAAACGGCACGATAAGCTCAGATGGGTCACGTGGGAGGTCGGGATTCACGCCATAACGCTTAGGACACCCACACTGGCTAGAATGAAACCCATCGCAGTCCAGAAGGTCCTCAGAGCGCGTTGCGGTGCTCCCTTCCACTCGCCTGCCTTCCATCCCAGCACACTTGCAAAGAAGATAGACAACGCGCCATAGGCAAAGTACCCCAAAGACGTTCCGTGAGTTCCCAGAAAAGTTGTGGCCAATCCGTATGACGTGGTTCCAAGTATCCATGCAGCAGCCATAAGGAGAGAGAGGAAGAAATCGCCGGAGATGTTGGACGCGGCAAACAACTGCCCCGTTCCGTGCTTGCGGAGCAAATAGAGGCAGTAGGCCGCATTAGGCACGAAACCTGCGGCCAGCAGAACCGCCCAGACAGCATAGGTCGAGATGGTGGCGGTATTTCCCAGCGCCTGCGCGTGGTGCATAATTCCCTTGCTCAAGGCAAACCCCACATTGATCGCACCGCCCAAAACACCTGTGATCAGCGCCAGGAGCAGGCCACGCGACGACTTCCTTTCAAGGGTCGGCGGTTCTCGCATCCGAGCCGCGCGGCCGTAGTAAATCAACCCAGCGGCAAGCAAAGTTGTGCTGAGCAGGAGTATGATCCCCGAATTGCCCGCCAGAGTCTCGGGGTGATCGATCAGGGCCGGCGTAGCCGAACCCAGGACAATCGTAAGGGCGCCCACCACGGGTAGCGCCACAGAGGTGCCTAGAATTTGAATGGCCAGCCCAAAAGTAGCCTGAGCTATTCCCCATAGGAAGCCGAACACCAGAGCAGGAGCCACTTCCCGAAAGGCCAGCGAGGTCAGCAGATCACTCGCGTGCCTCACGAGAAGAGCCACCAGAAGCCAGGGCAGGACGATCAAAGAAAACGCGCAGAAGACTAACCAGGTATTCTCCCACTTCCACACTCGGCTGTAGCGCATGGGGATAGCGAAGGCGGCATTCATCATGGCCGCTGCCAACACGATGACTGCACCCCACATCGGGTCGCTCAAGGGGCTTCCCTCCGATCCCAGGTGTTTTCAAACTGGACCATGGCCGAAATCCGTCAGCCCACTTCAGCCGTCAGGGCAAAAAGCATGAGTGGGAATTGTTGTCCATTCAGCCTCCAGGTGATACGGTCAACCTTGTGGCCGTGAGCGGGCAATGGAAAAAAGCAGAACCTGGTACTGTTCCCGAATCACATCCTTTGTGAACACAAGCGCTCTTTGGGCGGCTGCGGTCTCCGCGTTCGTCCGGGATGCCACATGGATCAGGTTTGCGGCTGCCACTTCGTATCCGTTACGCAAAGGGACTTCCTCCGAGCGACCGTCACCGTAGTGCAGGGTGTAACTCGCCACGACTTCGCCGACGGACCCCACCATGGGAAATCCCGAAGGTATGGTCACCTGGCCTAGAAAGTGGAGCTTGGTACACTCCAGGCCCAGAAGGAGTTGGATTGATGGCACTTCCGGGGTAAGCACCAGGGGGCGGACATATTCATCCACTACGGGCACGAGGAACCCAACTTGCATGATTTCCAATCCCGCACCTTGCCAAAACCGCAGCTTCTTTCCGGTTCGCTTCCACTGGCCGCGAGTTAACCACGTTCGGTCCCAGAAGGTGGCAAGCTGGCTCTCAAGGGCAGTCCATGCCTTTTGCTGATCACTCTCTTCAGCCAGGGGCTGCAGCACAATTGGACGAAACTGACTTTGTGAAGACCACGGCTGCCATCTCAGTGGAACGACCGTGGGCCGAGTCGTGGCCGGAAGCTCCTCGTGCCGACGTCCTTGAAAAAGGTGGACGACGCCTCCGTAAACCTCGTCACGAACTTCCCGCGATTCGGTGACGACGCCAGCAGAGCAGATTCCGTTCACCATCTCAGTGTCCATCCGACTAAACTCCGGCCAATCATTCCAGTCGAAAAAGACTTCGCCGGCAAGTTCGTCTTCTTCCATCAGCTCCAGCAGACGGTCTGATTGCGCTTGCATGATAATCGGGGATTGGCCGATGGCCCTGCCTCCCCATTCGTCGAAAACTAGAGGCTTGTCAGGACCGTAGGCCACCGATTCCCGATTGAAGTCATCGATATTGTATGTGTACGGATGCGCACAATAATAAGTCCATCCCCGCTTGGTCGAAAATCGGCTTTACCTTTTCCGCAGGCGAGCTGTTTGCGAAAGAGACCAGGCGACCCGGGTCTAGTTTGGCGCACAAGGCTTTCCCTTCTTGTAAATACTCAACAGTCAGGTTCGATTCATTTCCCAGGATCCAGGCCATCACCGAAGGCGAATTCCAATCCCGGCGAATGGTCTTTTCAAGGATTCTGAGTCCCAGGTCGATCATGGAGCGGCGCATCGTCTTGTAGTCCACTTGCCAGTAGCCGGGTTCTTCCCAAACCAGCAAGCCCAAGCGGTCAGCCAACTCCACCATATAGCGATCCTGGGGAAACAGATGAAGCCGAACGAAATTCGCTCCCATGCCCTTGATGCCCTGCATGTCTTGAGTCATCTGTTGACGACCGAGTGTGAAGCCTTGGTCCTTCCAGAGCCCCAGCCACGAAAGGCCGTGCAACTGCAATCGTTCACCGTTGAGGTAGAAACATCGCCCGCGGACTTCAAGCTTGCGGAAGCCCGTGAGACAACTGATGGAGTCTGTACCCGTCGACGATTGCAGTGTCACCACCAGCCGATAGAGGTTGGGCTGAGCGGGCGACCAGAGTGCCGGAGCGGTTAGCTCAAAGTCCAGCTCTGTGACCGAGTCGCCCATCTGCAGTCTCACAGGCTTGTCCGCGCGAGCCACCTCAGAGGTCCCGCTGAGCATTGACACGCTTACCTTGCCTTCCGCCGCCAAGCTCGACGATATGTATACCGTCACCTTGCAGGCGGCTATGGCGAAGTCCGGCGTGAGGTCATACACAAGGTGTGCATTGTCAACAAAAGCCGCGGGCCGGATTTCCCAATAAACGTCCCTGATGATCCCCCCATACGCCTCCCAGCCGGGATTGATGCCGATTTCGATTTCGTCTTTTCCCGCGCCATCTGGAGCGGGGGTGAGATCCGCAATGGCCACAATAAGATTGTTATTTCCGGGTCGCAGGTGACGGGTAACATCGAATTCGTGCGGGACATACGGGATCATGGTTCCGATCTCAACATCATTGACGAGAACCCTGCCGTGATACGTGATCGCATCGAAGTGCAACAAGGCCCGTTGATTCGACGTGAGCGCGGGAACCACGAAATCCTTCTTTAACTGATAGTAGCCTAGGGGCCTTTGCGACGACGGAACCTGAACCACGTCATAGGGTGTTCCATAGAGGTATCTTTGCCAGGTTCCGTTCAACGTTACTGGTGCCCTGGCACCATCTGGCTTTGGGGGGGTGAGTAGGGGGGTGCCCAAAGCTCCGGCAAAACCAGGAGCAATTGTTCCCATGCCCATCGACTTCACGAATCGACGACGAGATATCATTAAATGTATCCTTCATGCGTAGGGATCAGAAGAAGTCATCGCCTTGTAACTCTCTGCCAATCATAAGCCATAGTTTAATTTTCGGGATGCATTCAGCTACAATATCCCAAGTGAGTACAGCTTTCTGGCGCGATTCTCCAGCGACCGGTAGAGTCAGAGGGACTCAACTGTGATCGCGAAAATCAGGAGCGAATCCTGTTGACTTCGTAGCGTGCAGGTCACGCTGGAAACGATCTGTCCATCTGTAGGAACCGAAAACAAGAGTATCTGATATTCTTCGCGCGCAATGTCTTTGGTGAAGGTCAGTGCACGTTGGGCTCGAACAGCAACAGGGTGGATTCGCGTTGAGCCGCAGACCAGATTCCCGCGCGCGACCTCAATTCCATTGCGGAGCAGCAATTCCTGCTTCTTTCCGCTTGCGTAGTGGATGATGTAGGAGGCCACCACTTCGCCCGCTTGTCCCGACACCGGATAGCCTGTCGGCACTGTGATGTCCCCCAGAAAGTGCAGGCGCTTGCAGGCTACTCCAACCGGAATGTTGATTTCCGCTGCCTCAGGGGTGACGGCGAGAGGGCGGACAAATCCGTCAATTACTGCAGGCTGGAAAGGCGCGCGCTGTAATCTGATTTCGCCGCCTTTCCAGAAGAGGAGCTTCCCGCCACTTCGTT
Organism: uncultured Acidimicrobiia bacterium; assembly: GCA_963810905.1. Taxonomy (GTDB): domain Bacteria; phylum Acidobacteriota; class Terriglobia; order Versatilivoradales; family Versatilivoraceae; genus CAWBAT01. Next base: position 132,009 of record CAWEPG010000011.1, read on the forward strand.
TCCACTGGTCGCGGCCCATCCAGGTTTCCTTCGTATTAGCCCAGTAGTCTGCCATCCGGCTCTCCAGGGAATTCCAGGCTTTCCTTCTTTCGGCAGATTCCGACAAAGATTGGAGGTCAACGGGTTTAAATGCCGCATTTACAGACCATGGCGACCCGCGCAGCGGGACGACCGTTGGGGAGGTTTGCGCCGGCACGTCGATGGCCTCCCGCCGCCCTTCAAAGAGACCAGCCAGCCTTTGATAGAGTTCGGGCCGCACTTCGCGGTTTTCTTTGACGACCCCAGACAATAAAATTCCATTGTCCGTGGCCCAATCTCGGCGGCTGAATTGCGGATAGTCATTCCAGTCAAAGAACATATGCCCTGCGATTTTGCCAGCCTCGACGGAGTCCGCGAGCAGATCGAAGTTTCGCTCCCAGAACAGAGCCCCTGCCTCCCAGGCTTTGACCTCCCATCCCCACTCACTCAGGGTCAAGGGTTTGCTAGGCCCGAAAACACTGGCCAATCGGTCAAACTTATCGTCGTCGGCGTAGTCGTAGGCATGCCAATCGTAGAAATCGAGCCCGGCATCATCAAAATACTTCTTGGCCTTTTCAGGCTCGTAATTCTGGTGAGCCATGGACACGGGTCGGAAGATGGGATCCAACCGATTGCACAGTGCCTTGCCCTCCCGCAGGTAATCGACCGTAAAGTAGCTCTCGTTTCCCAGGAACCAGAGCATTACAGAGGGCGAGTTCCAATCACGGCGAATGTTGCGCTCGAGTACGTTCAGTCCCAGGTCTACGAATGAGCGTGGGCAGGTCTCAAAATTCGCCCACCAATAGCCAGGTTCCTCGCTGAGCAGCAAGCCCAGCTCATCGGCCAGGTCGATGATTTCCCGGGCGTGCGGAAAGGGTTGCAAGCGAACAAAATTGCACCCCAGCATCTTGATTCCCAGCATATCCTGCTGCATCTGCTGGCGCGTCATCGTGAAGCCCTGGTCTTTCCACAACTCCATGCGGCAGATTCCATTCAGGACCAACCTCTTTCCGTTCAGCAGAAAGTCACGACCCTTTATGGCGATATCGCGAAAACCCGTCCGACACCGCCATTGGTCAATGCCAGCTTCGGTCTTCAGCCTGGCCACGAGGTGATAAAGGTTTGGCGCTTCCGGCGACCACAGCGCCGGCGCATCAAGATCAAAACTGACTTCCGCTTCACTGTTGCCGGGAGCAATTCTGACAGGCGCCTCCGCGCGCGCGACTTCCGATTTCCCTGAAAACAACCGGACTTCTATATCGCCTGAACTTGCCACCGACGACGACACGTAAACCTGCGCCCGACAGGCCGCGCGGCCATATTCGTGTTCTAGCTTGTACCCGAAGCGCACATTTTCAATAAAGGCCGCAGGCCGAATCTCCACATATACTTCGCGGATAATTCCACCGTACACTTCCCAACCGATGGCTACTCCAAATTCAATCTCATCCTTCCCGGCTCCGCTCGGATCGGGCCGAATATCTACAATCGCCACCTCAACGGCGTTGCTGCCCTCTTTGACCTCCTGCGTGATGTCAAACTCGTGGGGAACGTAAGGGGCCATGGTTCCCATTTCTTTTCCGTTGATGAATACGCGGCCGTGGTAGGTGATTGCCTCAAAATGCAGCACGGCGCGCTGCCGGGAAGACAGGTGCGGCATCACGAACTTCCGCTTCAGTTGGTAATAACCGGCAGGCCGGAGCGAGGAAGGGACGGTGACAACGTCGAGCGGCCTGTCCCCGAAGTGCCGCTCCCAGGAACCGTTAAGGTCAAGACGCTGCCTGGTTTCGCCCCCCGATTCGTCCAGCGACAAGGCAGCGCTGCGGTCAGTGAAAACGACCGGCAGAAGGCCTGATGATCCCAAGAAGCTCCCACGCCCGTGACGGTTCATTGTTACTACCTCCCAGTCTGGTTTCTCTCAGATCGTTTTGCATGCATTCAAGGGCCCCCGCGACTCGGATTCAAGCGAGTTCGGCGGTTATCGCAAAAATCGCCAGTGGCTGCTGCTCTCCGTTCAACTTCAAATTGAGACTTGCAATCTCTTTTCCTTCGGTCGGGATTGAGAGGAGGAGTATCTGATACTGCTCGCGCCGCCAGTCCTTAACGAACAGCAAAGCGGGCGCCGCCTCAGTCGCCACGGGTTCAATTCGCGTCCCCAAATGGATTAGATTTCCACGCGCGACCTCCCGCCCGTTCCGCACCGCGACCTGTTGATTCTTTCCTCCCAAGTACCGAATCGTGTAGGCTGCGACCGTCCCCCCGTCCTCGCCCTCGAGAGGAAAACCTGTCGGCACGCTGATCTGCCCCAGAATATGCAACCGTGTGCATACCTTACCCACGGGGATGTCTGCCTCGGGTACTTCGGGCAGCAGAACCAGCGGGCGCACGTATCCGTTCACGCGTGGCATGACAAAGCGCGCCCCGACGATCTCCACTGCCGGCTCCTTCCAGAGGAGAAACTTCTTCCCTGTCAGCTGCCACTGGTTTCGCACCTCGCGCGCATCTCTAGCCTTTTCGTAATACTGGGCCAGCCGGGATTCGAACGCCGCCCAGGATTTAGCGCCCTGTGGCCCTTCGACAGACTTTTGGAGATCGAGCGGTTCAAACTTCCCAGTCGACGTCCAATTTGCCTGACGGAGTGGCAGCACTTGCGGACGCACGTCCACGGGGAGTTCCTCATGAGGATTTCCCTGAAACAATCGCGCCAACTCAGTATAAACAAACGGCCGAGGTTCCCGATCCTCCGTGACGACGCCGGACTTCAGTATGCCGTCCTGCATTTCGGGATCGATTCGCGTGTACTGGCGCATGTCCTGCCACGACCAGAAGGAATGGCCGGCCAGTTGCTTGCTGTCCGTCAACTCGATCAGTCGGTTTATCGTATGTTGCATGATGAACTGCGTTTGTCCGATCGCCCGCCCTCCCCACTCCGTAAAAGTCAATGGGCGGCTTGGGCCGAAGTATTCGGCTTGCCGGTTGAATTCATTCACATCGTAGGTGTAGGGGTGTTGATCGAAGAAGTCCATTTCCGCCTCTTCGAAAATCGGCTTCACTTCTTCTTTAGACCGGCTGTTGGCGAAGGAAACGGGCCTCGCCAGCGGGTCGAGCTTCCGACAGAGCGCTTTGCCTTCCCGGAGGTACTCCACGGTCAGCTCGCATTCGTTCCCCAGCAGCCAGGCGAACACCGAAGGCGAGTTCCAGTCACGCCGGATCATCCGCTCCATGATGTCCAGTCCCAGCTTCACGACGGACCTCGGCATCGTCTTGAAATCCATGCCCCAGTAGCCCGGCTCCTCGCTCACCAGCAGGCCCAACTCGTCCGCTAACTCGACGATGTGATGATCATGCGGATAATGCACGAGGCGGACAAAATTGCACCCTAGCCCTTTAATCATTCGCATGTCCTGTATTTGCTGAGCCCGCGTCAGCGTGAACCCCTGGTCTTTCCACATATCGTGGCGACATACTCCGTTCAGCACAAGAGCCCGGCCGTTCAACTCAAATTGATTTCCCTTTATCTTCACATCCCGGAACCCCGTCCGGCATTCGTACCGGTCTACACCGTCACCGGTTTTCAGAGTTGCCTTCAGCCTATAGAGGGTTGGCTCCTCAGGAGACCACAACGCCGGAGCCGCCACTTCGAACTCAACTTCCACCTCACCAGCCCCGCGCGGCAGATCGACCGACTTCTGAGCTCGCCCCACTTCCGCCTCACCGAGATACAACCCCACCTCCACTTGTGCTGCCCCACGTGATTTCGATGACGCGTAGACCTTCACCCGACAGGAAGCTTGCATGTAGTCCCTGTCGAGCACGTATTCAAATCGCAAATTCTCAATAAACGAACCCGGCCGCACCTCCACGTGCACATCCCGAATAATCCCGCCGTACGCCTCCCATCCCGCATTGACACCCAGCGCGATTTCGTCTGCTCCGGCTCCGTTGGCTTCCGGGCACGCATCGGCAATAACCACGTCGAGATGGTTCTCTCCCTCTTTCGCGTTTCCAGTGAACTCGAACTCGTAAGGCACATAGGGACCCATCGTCCCCAGTTCTACGCCGTTAACAAAGACACGCCCAAAGTAGGTGATCCCTTCGAAACACAAGAAAGCACGCTCGGCGCGCTCAAGCCGGGGCAATATAAAGGCCCGCTTGAGGTGATATATTCCTACCGGCTTCTGTGAAGAAGGGACAGCAACGACATCGAAGAGTTCACCATTAATGTGCCGTTCCCAGTTCCCGTTTAAGTCAATGCGGGAACGGCCATCCTTCGAAACCTCGCCTTGCGACTCGGCTCGCGCGCCCGCTCCACAGACAGTCGGTAAGAGCGTGGCCGCTCCCAAGGACGTAACAAAGCGACGACGGCTCGTGGTTTTCTTCATCTCATTCGACCTCAGGGCCTCAGTTGCGAAGCAGCGGGGTGTCGGTAATGGCGACTACCTTCCCCACACACTCGCCCATCGGACCTCCTTCTGATCCTCGATACATTCTTCTTGAGGTTGTCCACGCATAGTTGTATTGATATGCAAATATGTTGTCAATCGTTATTCGGAATCTGTTCCAAGAGGGAGCAGGAATAGAAAAGGACTAATCTCATGCATATTCAAAAAGCTTGGCCCTCCCTCTGTCTTTGCCTGTTGACGCTTCTATTCGCGGCTGACCTGATCGGAGGGGAACCGAAAAATCTGGCTCTCGGAGCCAAGGCATCAGTTTCGTCTTCCGCGAAAGGCCACGGCGCATTCTATTCCTATGACGCTGCGGCCGGTGACCCCGGCCCACTCACAAACGACGGTAATCTCGAGACATCGATAAGTTTTCCCGCAAATCAGCTTTCTGATGCATGGGTGAGCTTGACTTGGCCGCAGCCGGTAACTTTTCGCGAGGTTCTCGTCCGGCAAGGCCTCCACCAGAAATTAGATCAGCTTTCGCTGCAAGTGAGACACGACGGCACGTGGCAGGCCGTGAAGACGATCAACGCTGGCGACAAACCGATGGCGAAGCTCATCCTGGCAGCCCTTGAGCCGCAAACCACGGATGCCATCCGACTCACGGATTTTAAAGGCGAGCCCCGCTTTTACGAGGTGGAGGTTTACGAAGGCCCCAGTGCCCCGGTCATCAACATATCAGGCGACCCGGCGGGACACATCCTGGGGGTTGTGAGTGACGCCTTTGGGGCTGCACCTCTGACCCAGGTTTCGGTCTCGCTTTCCGGCCGCGCCGGGGAGAAGCCCTGGAATGCCACTGCCATCACCGACGAGCATGGCATGTTTAATATCGAGGCAGCCATTGGTTTGCGCGGCAAAGTTCGTGTGGCGGCGCAGGTCGGGTCGTTAAAGATCGAAAAGGAAGTCGAGGCAGGCGACATTCCACTGCGTTTGACACCTCTGAACACTGTCGAACCCGGCATCAACCTGAACGGCGAGTGGAAGTTTGCAACCGATCCCCCCGAAAACTTTATTCATTCGGAGTTCGACGACTCGACGTGGGCTTCAATCGAAGTCCCTGCGCACTGGGTCCTGAAGGGGTTCAAATCTCTCGCAGGGGTGGGGGGATATCGTCGGCACGTTCAAATTCCGGAGGGATGGGCTGGCCGCTGCATCAAACTACGGTTTGACGGAGTGTACAGCGGTGCAGAAGTATGGTTCAACGGCCAGAGGGTAGGATCGCATGAGGGAGGTTTCACTCCGTTCGAAATGGATGTAACGCAGGAGGCGAAGAGTGGCGACAACTTGCTCGCGGTCCGAGTGACCGAGAACACTCGGTCAAGCAGCTTGGACGCCATGAGCCTTTACGCGGACTTTGATCTCACCGGCATCATTCGAGACGTTTCGATCTACTCCGTGCCCGCGGCCCACATTGGGAGAATGCACGTTGCAACCCTTTTTGATTCCGAGTACCGCAATGCCACTTTGAGAATCGATCTCAAGCTCATCAACGAAAGCAATCGCCGTGTGCCACGTGGCGAATTGCTCTGGGAGCTGCTTTCACCGGAGGGTTCGCCCGTTTCGACTCCTTTCGTCCCCTTGCGTTTTTCACTCCCACCCTGGGGCATACTGCAGAAGACGATCGAGATCCGAATCGAAAAGCCTCAACACTGGGAGGCCGAGCATCCCCGCCTCTATCGGCTTGTCGCTCGGCTCTCCGAAGATGGGAAACAAACCGAACAAGTCACTCGTAGGATCGGTTTCCGCCAGGTCGAAGTTCGCGGTACTCAGTTGCTAGTCAATGGCGCGCCAGTCAAATTACGAGGCACCTGCCATCATGATTCGGATCCCATCCGTGGTCGCGCCGTGACACCGGAGTTCACGCGTCAAGATTTGAGGTTGATCAAAGAAGCCAACTTAAACGCGCTGCGCACGTCTCATTATCCCGCCATCGAAAGTTTATTCGACGACGCGGATGAGATGGGCGTCTATGTCGAGGCCGAAGCTCCCTTTTGCTGGGTGAACCAATCGCACGACTTGCGGCTGGCACCGCTGGTCGTCTCACATACGGCGGAATTGCTGGAGCGCGACCGGAGCCATCCTTCGGTCATCTTCTGGTCGCTCGCCAATGAGAGCTCCTGGGGGCCGGACTTCGACCGCTCGCATGAATACGTCAAAAGTGCGGATACCACGCGCCCTATCGGTGCAGGAATCAGCCAGGATCTCGGAATTGCCACGCGGCATAACCCCATTACTCTTGACCTGATTCGTCAGACAGACGGGTTGAAGTCTCCGCTGATATGGGACGAGAGTCTGTGCATTTTCCAGGGAATATTTGGCGACGGGCCGGAAATCTGGCAGGACCCTGGTAACCGTGATTATTACGTGGCTCCTCTCATCCCCATTTGGAAGGAGGTTCTTGCCAGTAAAGTCATTCAGGGGAGTATGATTTGGGCGTGGTCCGACGACCTTTTCAGGTGCCCGGTAGAGGGTCCGAGTATGGCCGTGGTCTGACTCTGGCGCACACCTCAGACCTCGTATACGGGGCAGCGGGAAAGGGTGTCGTGGGAGACGCACCGTGGGGTGTGGTGGACGGATGGCGTCGCAGAAAGCCGGAATTCTGGCATACCAAGAAGCTGCATTCGCCGGTCAAAGTCGAAACCCTGCACTTGCCTGTCCCCGAAACGGGCGCACCACTTCTTCTCAAGGTACAGAACCGTTACGGGTTTACGAATCTCTCCGAGTTGACACTAACCTGGGAGCTCGACAAGGATTCTGGGCAACTTCACGCCGATATCCCCCCTGAGCAGACAGGCGAAGTTACAATTCCTGTACGTACTCCGGTCAAGTCCGGCATTAGAATGGGTGTTCGATTTCTCAATGCCGCAGGCGAGCTGGTGGATGAAGAGCAAATTCTAATCGGAGAAGAGACTCCGGCTTCGCCGCCCCCTTTGAATTCCGCACCCTTTCAATTCCGCGAAGAAACCTTACTGGCCGGACAATTTACTACCGTAATTGGCCGCAATTTCGAATTGACCTTTGAACAGAGCGGCAAGGGAATCAAGCGGCTGATCGTTGACGGTCGGCAAGCTCATGTATTCCACGCCCAGTCTACACATCCAGCCGGCGGATGCCAGTATATCTGAGTTGCCCTCCCAATGGACGTGGAAGCCAACCAGCCCGATCAAGATTGATCGCGACGGTGGTGATGTCCTTGCAACGGTCGTTGGGAAATATCGTGACGCCGAGGGCACATTCATGTACCGAGTTACGCCGACAGGAGCGCTTGATATCACGTACGACTTCACCTACCTCGGGCCTGAAGTCCGTGCCCGCGAGATTGGGATTGGATTGGGCCTTCCTCTCCGGATGGATAAACTCAATTGGAAGCGGCGAGGGGAGTGGACCTCCTATCCCGCGGACCATATCGGTCGAAACGAAGGTTCGGCCAAAGCTCATTCCGGCGTTGTTCCTGCCACCCCGCCCAACAATACCTATGCAGAGGATGACACGCCGCTCGGCACAAACGACTTTCGCAGCACCAAGCGAAACATCGAACATGCTTCCATCACAGACGCGGACGGGTACGGACTGTTCATTAAATCCAACGGCGAGCAGTATGTGCGCGCTGGCGTGGAGCCTGAGCGAATCGCTCTCTTTGTGAATGACTGGTTTGGGGGGACCGCCTCGCGCGCCGAGGAGTGGAGCGAGAATTACGGTCAAGGGCCGCTTATTGAAGAACGGAGATCGCTTAAGAGGGACTCTTCGGCTAAGGCTCATGGAAGGCAAAGCAGCAGATCGGTGAACGAGATCACGACATGACGGGAACCTTGCGCACGAGTTCCGTCACCCTTTTGCGGTAATGGATGAAGTTCTCCCAGGAGACGTCCGGCGGCACGCTGTGGTCGCAACAGGGAATGTAGCCCCCGCCACTCACCAGAGGAGGGATCTTGCGGGTGAGTTCCGCGTCGATGGCATTCTTGTCGCAGGCCAAGATGCGCTTATCGATCCCCCCAAAGATTTGGAGACGGGGAAACGCCTTGCGAACTTCCACAACGTCCATGCCCGCCGCGACCTCCATGGGTCCCGTGCCCGTGACACCGCCCTCCAGAAAAAGCGGGATCAGCTTCCAATTGTAGCCGTCGCTATCCACAAACATGATTTTGACCCCGTGGTCTCGCAGCATGCCGGTAAGTTTCTTGTAGCAAGGCAGCATGAGTTCGCGGAACACGGCGGGGGAAATAAATGTCGAGGTCTTGAACCCCAGATCCTCGCAGGCGAAGCAGAAATCTACTTGAATCTCGCTCAAAACCTTGTCGAAGAGGTAGATCTGCAGGTCTGACAAGTGTGTCATGATATCGCGGACGAGATCGGGCTGATCATGGAAGGAATAAAGCAGATGCACCGGCCCCATCAGATAGCGGGTGGGATGATAGATCCCGCATAGGCCGCTGTGGCCGCCAATCGCCAGGACATAGTCGCGCCGCTTGAACTCTTCGCGCAGTTGAGGCCAATTCTTCGGTAATCGTCCTTCCATGTTCAACTGCAATCTCTCTGCCTTGACGCGTTCCCAATCCTCGCGTGATGCCACAAGAGGCTTGATAATGTTGGCGATACTGGCGCGTCCTTTTTTGTCTTCGCGAATATGGCCGCGCTCGTCCTGGGAAATCACGACATCGCCACGTTCTTCCAATACGCGATACTTGAACAATGGATAAATGAAGGAATTGAGGGGCACACGGCGGGCACCGGGATCAAGTTCGAAATCCAGTGCCGCACCTTTGGCGAATGGGATATCGCTGAGCAAGGTTGTGCTGTGAGGATCGAAAGCGCCTTCTTCGTCCGTGCTTAAGTTCACTGTCTCTGCGCGGTCCACGCTCAGCGGGGCTCCGGCAGCCTGCCACAGGCGGAGTGCATCAGGCCAGTAATCCCATTCCCAAAGGGGAGGACGATCCACTGGTTCGAATGCCATCGTTGCCAGGAATCTTTCTCGGGTATTCATATCGGTTTTTCCTGTTGCTGCGGAATTAATTCTTCAGAGGCGGGATAGAAAGGGAAAATCGCGAGTACCCATGCGGTACGGCCTTAGAAGGGCGCTTCTCCAGCACTCGCCAACTAGCATCGAGGCCGCTAGCGCATTTTCGCACTTTACTCTGCCTTAGTTCGCGAGAACCTCTGCGCTCTCCAACGCTTCCTTTACAATCCGCTGACTCTCTCCGGAAATGACATTGTAAGGGTTGCGGGGAACTCCTGCCTGGCGCCGTCGTAAGGTCAACGCCCATTTGATGCGGGATAAAAATTCCTCTGGGCTATCCAGCGCTCCCCACAAACGGTTAAGTCTTTCATGTATCGCCCGTGCGCTGTTCGAATCTCCTCGACGGGTCGCTTCATACAAGGCAACAGAATCTTCTGGAAAAACGGTCGCCAGTGTGGATATGGCGCCTTCGGCCCCTAACAAGAACGCCACGTAAATCAAATCCTCCACCCCAGTCCAAACGGGAACACGCGGATCAAGGCACAGCACATCGGCCAGCAGGTGAGCATTCCCAGCGGCCTGATGGACCCCATCGAGATATCCTTCACTTATCAAAGCTGTGATTGAAGAAAAGTCCACTTGCGCTGTTTGAATACAGTTGGAAAGAAGCAGAGGCACTGGTACTTGCTTTCGAAGCGCAGCAAAAATTTCGCGCAATCCGTCGAAATCGGGAGAGAACAAATAGTGAGGGGGCGCCACCAGCAGAGCCACAGCGCCCGCCGAAACAGAAGCATTGGCTAGTTCCAGGGCCTCGGTGTTGCAGTCTGGAAAGATCCCGGCGATAACAGGTTTATCCGTGACTGAAACGACTGTCTTGCAAAGCAAATGCAATTCCTCCGGGCGGGCACCTGCCATCTCACTAGTCACTCCACCCACGCATAGCCCATGGACACCGGCTGCGCATAGGAGCTCTGTCTCCCGGCGCAGCAAATCCTGGTCTATCCGCCCGCTCGAGTCAAATGGAGTCACCATCACGGGAATGATTCCACGGAGGTTGAATTTACTTGTTTTCATTTTGCCGCCCTAATTTCCCAACCCCCTCGAGATACTACTCCCAGTTGATAGCGGGACTTTGCCCGTTTGATTTATATAGTGCAAAGTTCCACAAATTTGGGGTAGTTGTTGTAGCCTGGGACGCTTGCCTTGGCCGGCCTCGCCGAGGCCAGCTACAGCGCGAACTTATGCAACTTAGTGCTAGTAAATAAAACGGCAGCATCACTCTTTCGCTTTCCCTTAGCGGAACTACGCGCTCGACGATATCAAGGACCGCAGCGGACCGTCAATCGAAATCGGAATGCATTCTGTTTTTGTCTGGTTCGGGCCAATGTCCTGAAGAAGTGGATCGCTTGGAACAAATACAATTGGCAGGCTGTCCACCCGAAAAACCAATTACCTATTTCCCTTCAATTACTTAGAGAATCTTTCGAACTGATTGGCTCCCTGAGCGAATGGAAGGTTTTGGGGAAAGTCTATCGCTCAGAGGTCCATGGAAAACGGCAAAGAGGGCAAATATAGGCCTCGTTACTGTCATCGCGCCTGGTTTCGTGATTTCCCCTATTCAATTGGTAGCCGAGGCGCTGCAAGAATGTTGGCAGGGCTTCCAGCTCAGTAGATGGCAACTGCTTACCTCGAGTAACTCTTGAGCTTTGTCGCCCGTGGCAGTGGTCTGGTATTTCGGGGGCATGAATATCTTCCAAACATCCGATCTGCCCGTTCTCGAATAAATGCGAATCTCCAGCCAGTTGTTCAGTTATATAGTGACCTTTGTCTCGGTCTTCTTTCGAAGTCGGTAGTCGCTTGCGTTTGAGTTGGTTGCCGCCCGAAGTCAACTAGCCTTAAAGCAAGGTCATTTGCAGGCTGTGAGCCGGTTGCTGCCGGACGACCAGTTCGACGCTAATCTGTCGATCATTGAGTAGGAAATAGACGCACCAGGACTACCCCGTGGCGTGGAACCAAGGCCTGGAATTGTTTCTCAAATGTGCCCAAATTCTTTTGTCGCCAGATGTCCCTTACGGTTTGCTTCCCGCTGATCCCGAGATCCGTCCATCGGGCGGTGACCGGGATTACTCCTTCCCCTCGATTAAACAAGCCGGCGACCCTGGAACCATCTTCCATTTCCCGCACCCAGACTTCTAGAAGTCCATCCTTTGAGATGCGCTTTCCTGGTTTCCCAAGCGGATCCTGGTTCAAATCGATCACTTCATCGTTACTAAGAAGGTTGAGTGTAAACTCGTCGAGCCGAGTGATGTCGCCGCTAAGAATCAAAGGCGCCGCCACAAGAGACCACAGGGAAACTTGAGAATACTGTTCGTTAGGGGTCATAGGGGTAGGGACTATCTGGCCTTTCCAATTGCTCAAAAATCCCAACAATAGGTAGTCTGGATCGTTCCATCCACCGGGCCCTCCATGCAGGTGCAAATTGTTGTTGGCGTAAACATCGAAACCGTCCCGGAAAAGGGCAGCAGGAATTCCCTCAAAGGACCCTCCCAAGTCACCGGCCGTGCGCCAGCTCTGACCACCCACCTCTTTGCCCCAATTCCAGACATCCCCCATCCCGTACTGGCAAAGGTTCAGGACAATGTCGCGCGGCTGTTTTCTCAAGAGCTCACTAATTTGCCGGTAGGGTTTTTGCAGGCTGGCGCGGTCTGGATTTTTGACAATCTCCTCATAAGAGCACCAGTCATATTTCAAAAAGTCGAACTCCCATTCCACGAAACGCAGGACGTCCTGTTCCTCGTGCTGATACGATCCAACATGGCCTGCACAGGTTCTTGGCCCGGGAGAGGTGTAAATCCCGGCTTTCAATCCTAGTGAGTGAATATAGTCGGTCAGCGCCTTCATGTCAGGAAACCGCTTATTCGCGTTCACTTTGCCTTGGCCGTCACGCGCTTTGCCTTGGAGGGATGGGTCGTCGGAACCGGTTTTGACAGCCCAGCAATCGTCAATGTTCACGTACATCCAGCCATGATTTATCAGATCTGTCTTGACCATGGCCTCAGCAGCTTTCCGCATGATTTCGTCAGTAACGTGATTTTCCCAGATGTACCAGCTGTTCCAGCCCATGTGAGGAGTGAGCGCCAGGGTATCGCCACAAACGATTTTAAAAGGACGACGGTCTGTGCCGTATTGATTGGTGGCCTTCAAAATCACCTGGAATTGACCTCGCTTTTCGAGATGTCCGGTGATCTGTCCTGTTTCGCGATTCACTTGTAATCCCTGGGGGAGTCTCTCCACTTCGAACCGCAGAGGCCTCTTCCCTGTGGCAGGAATCGTAAAAAGGAAGGGGGAACCGGGCCGGACTCCGAAAATCCTGGCACCATTGATTCGCGGAGCCGGACCTGGTTTGGGAGTAAGGTTTAGCGCTTCTTCCGCCGAAAACGTGGATCCATCCAGCAGAAACCAGAAAACAAGCATGGAAACTGTAAAAGGCAAGTACCGTTGGATTCTTTTCATTTCACCCTCTCCTTGATAAAAACACAAAGACTCCAGGTGATGCAATAAGGTGTGAAGGAAGCCTTTTGACTCCTCGTGGAGGTTTTGGCGTGGGTCTCAGGGAATGGTTTTCGAACAGCCATCCAACTTGTCACTTTAGTATGTAAGACTCAAAAGAAAAAAAGGAAGAAGTATCCATGTCTTTTGGGGTATCTTGAATTGGGGCAGGAGGCATCGCAATAGCTCCTGCGGGAATTTTTGTCATGTTTCTTGGAATTGACATCGGGTCCAGTAAAGTAGCCGCCGTCCTTTTAAACGAAGCGGGCAATATCGAGGCGGTCGTATCGGCCCCGCATGAGGCCGATCTATCTGCTCCGCCTGGCCGGCATGAGCAGGACCCCGCACGCCTGTTGGAGACGGCTTGGGATGCCGTCAAGCGCTTGCCATGGGGTCTTCGGCAGAAAACAGCAGCCATCGGGGTCACCGGACAAATGCATGGGATCCTGCTGCTGGACCGAAACAGAAGAATTCTAACCCCTTTGATCACCTGGCAGGACCAGCGCTGCCTCGAGGATCCCTCGTTTCTGACAATACTCTCTACCCAAACCCCATATCCGCTCGCTGCCGGCTATGGCTGCGCCACGCTGGCATGGCTAATCCAGAACCATGGAATCCCCTCAGAAGCTCGATGGACAGCAACCATTCAGGATCTGGCAGTAGCCGTTCTTTGTAGTCAGTCTCACCCTTACATGGACCCCACGGATGGAGCCAGTTGGGGCTTCTTTGATTTGGAACGCCTGGGGTGGGACCAGAATGCACTCAAGGCTGCCGAAATTCCAGTTGACTGGCTGCCTGAGATCTTAGCTTGCGGCGCTAGAGCTGGAATGGTGGATGAGGCCACATCCTCTGCTCTCGGCCTCCCGCCGGGGACCCCAGTGGCCGTTGCTATCGGTGACAACCAGGCATCAATACTGGCCACACTGGATGACCCTGAAAAACAATTGGCATTGACTCTCGGTACTGGAGGCCAGATTTCGGCAGTCCTATCGCCGGATGCGCGACTGGAGATTTATGGAGGACAGCATGGCTCCGGCTCCGAGAAGCAAAGTGGTGGGGAATGCCGACTTGCTTGGAAATTCCCATTCGAATACCGTCCTTTTCCAGGAAACCGTTACGCCTTGGTTGCTGCCGGCTTGTGTGGAGGCTCCGCATGGCGTTGGTTGGCCCAATCGATAAATGGCTGGCTCGAGGAACTAGGGCTGCCCACCGTTTCTGAGGAGCGCCTTTACCATCGCTTAAATGAACTGGGACTCAGAGCTCCCAACGAAAACTCTCTTTCCATCCAGCCACACTTCCTTGGTGAAAGATACGATATTTCATTGCGCGGAGTCATCAAGGGAATCGACCCTGGCAATTTTCAATTGGGTATCTTGGCAAAAGCTCTGGCAAGAGGAATCTTCCAAAACCTGCATCAGATGCTCCCCCCTTCCGCCTATGCGGGTCGCACTCAGATGGTGGCAAGCGGCAATGCGCTTGCTCGAAATCCACTGTTGATAAAAGTGGCCTCAGAGGTCTTTAGTCTGCCCATTCTTTTCAAAGACCTAAGAGAAGAGGCTGCCTGTGGCGCGGCCATTCTGGCCAAACGACTCGTAACATCCAGTAAATCCTGAATTCCGATACCCAAAGGAATTTCAAAGACGCCTCGCGCCGATGCGCCCTGTTCCTACCGAAAACTTCATTTGCCAGAACTGCATCATCGAATGTAGGAGCACCCGCGTTGGCCTACCGCGGGATCGGCAACGTGCGTATTACGCGCTTCGTTTCCTCTTTCAGCAGGCTCGGAATATGGCCGGCGAATTTCCCATCTTCAGGCAGAAGGCTGCATACAATTCTCGGGTGAGGAATGTGGCAACTCCAAGCACGTAAGGCCTTCGGATCTCGCAACGGAGTCCTGGGACCCCTTTCCACACACTTAGCGACCTACAAGCCGCGGATAGATAAGGTAGTCTTGGACAACGCGCATTGCGACGAGAAATCCGTTCAACACGAGCAGATGCTCTCCGCTGACGATGCCACGGGCAGCAAAGGCAATACTCAGAGGTCTTGCAAGCGGAAAGAATTCGAGGGTCCCCGAGATCGTTCCGAGAAACAAGGCCTGCGGCAGGCCGATCAGCCAGAAACCCGCCATAGACGTAATTCCGATGAGACCGCTCGCCATCCAACTATCAAAGTGATCCGTAAACGGATTACTGTTGCGCACCCCTCGACAGGTCCGAGCATCCAATGGCGCTCACCGCGATACCGCCCAAAAGCCCCCACGTCACTGCAAGCAAACGATGAGGGCTCTCGGGCGCCATCGCGAGTGCCGGCAGAGACCACGGGAACAAATGAGCCAGACTGAGGAACATTTGTCCCGAAGGTAGAATAATGATATTGATGACGACTCCGAAGATTCCGACTGCAAGGCCTGGAATGAAGTTGCGCCACCGCAGGCTGATCCACATGTGAATTGAAAAAAGTAGGCCGGCAGCGCAAAAACTTAGCATGACTCCTCTGTTGACCATTGTCAACGGCAGGGCTAAAGCGCTCCAGGCCGGCGTGATGAACCGGAGTACTGATGCTGCTGCAAAGATGGCAATCAGCAATAGAATGGAGCTCAGGAGTACGAGACAGATACCCGCGAACCACTTTGCACCGTAGATCGTCGACTGGGGAATTGGCAATGTGAGAATGTGCTTCCAGTTGTCGCCCTGATGCTCGATAGATGCCAACAGGGCTGCAACCAGGGCCACATAGAACGGTAGCAAGAGGATAGTCCAGAAAGTGAGAATCCCCTGAACAAAGCCGGTTAGTGGATTCATGCCGTGCGACATCGTTCTCCCCCGCGCGAGGTACAGACCGAACTGGAGAAGCACGATAAGCAGTGGCGCACAGACCGCCAACCTGAGCGCCAGTGTTCGCTTCAGTTTCAGCAATTCGGCCGAAACAGCACGGCAAAAATCCTTCACGCAGTGGTTCCCTCCTCGGACGCGGAGATTAGGTGGAAAAAAAGTTTTTCAAGCGTTTCCTGATTGCGCTCTAGCGCGTAAACTTTCATGCCACTCTCCACCAGTTCCTTGTTGACTGATGCCGCATCGGCGTCCGAGGAGATCTGAACGGACAGAGCTTGGCCAAATTCCTCAACCACACTCCAGCCTTTCGCTCTTAGCAACTGACACGCGTCGAACTGCCGGTCCACGTGAACACTTAGTTGCCGCTGGATGCCCGGCAAGTTCCGCGCCGACCCCTGAAACAGAAGCCGACCTCGGTGAAGAATCCCTATCTGATCTGCGATCTGTTCCACTTCACTCAGAATATGGCTCGACAGGAGGACTGTCACTCGGAATTCGCTAGCCAAGTGTAGGAGCAGGTTACGGAGATCCCGAGTCCCAGCGGGATCTAAGCCGTTTGCCGGCTCATCAAGAAGAAGCAAATCAGGCTTCCTTAGCCAGGCAAGAGCAAGGCCGAGCCGCTGCCGCATTCCTGTCGAGCAAGTGCGAACTAGTTTGCGAGCTTCCGAGGCCAATCCCGCTAGAGCGAGCGCTTCGGTTAAGCGCGCGCGGGGCAGGTTCAATATCCGGCGTGTAACCTCCAGGTTTTCCTCGCCCGTGAGATGTGGGTAGAGCGATGGAGTCTCGGCCAATGCTCCGACATTTCGCAGCAGGCCACGCTCTTTCGAAGTAAACAGTCGACCATTCAATAAGATCGTGCCGCTCGTGGGGCGCAGGAGACCCAGAAGCAATCGAATCGTCGTAGTTTTGCCGGCTCCGTTTGGACCGAGGAAGCCGTAAATGCTGCACCGGGGAACGCGCAGATCCAACCGGTCGACTGCTATGTGTCGGCCAAAGGTACGGGTAAGCTCGTGCGTCTCTATTGCAAGCGAATCCGTCATGCGGCTATTCTGCCTGAGGAGTAGTAACCCACCGTGCGCTGCGGAGTGCCATCGCGGCCGCCGCGGCAAACAAAGTAACGCTGATGATCCAAGAAACGAAGGTGGAAGTATTCAGTAGTCCACCAAATCGCGCGTGGAAAGCAATTGCGGCATACTTATCAGCTAACACGCCCCAGCCGGCTACCCCAAGGGCCATAACAACAATTGAACCAGCAACAAAGAGAACCGGGACTCTGGCCAGGTAAAGTGGTCGAATTGCCCACGTCTGGCCAAATAAATCGAATCTCTGCTCTGGAAACTCGCAACGGCGTATCGCTTGCTTAAAGCTGATTCCGCTGCCAACGAGCCCGGCTGTTAGCAGAACAAGTGTAATGGAGCCAAGAACCCAGCGAACGTTCAATGGTGGCCAACCTGATGGCGCTGTCCAGTCGCCCGTTACGGCCCAAGGCAGGGGCGCCCAATGTCCACCGGTCCAAGCCAATGCCGCGACGATCCAGATGAGCAGCACGGCACCAGCACAAAGCGGGAACGCCAACAGGATAAAAATATCCCGGCGACGCGCAGTATACGTAAATCGAATCATCGCCAGATAAATGGGCAAACCAGCTGCAATCAGGGCGGCAAGTGCCAAGAGCGAGCATGCTGCTATCAAAGCCCAGGATGAGGATAATGCGGCGTGGGCATGCATTGCGTCCACAAGAGGAGTGTCATCCACCGTCCAAAACAGGTTGACGCTTCCCGCAACCGCAGCCAAGTAAGCGTACACGATCAATACGAGAGAGTGTTGAAGCTTGTTCATTTTATGTTCTCCAAACGAACTCACACGTTGGTAAAGGGCCCACCCAATAACATTCAGAACGGCGCGAAGAGTAAATGGATTTGCTTCCAGAAACACCTGGAACTCTTCGCCGTATCGTAGCCTCCACGCAGCCGGATACAAACAGGTCAGAATTTGAGCAACTCTGGCGTTCATCGTGCCTCCAGCCTTCGCAGACCAACGCTAGCAAACTGATGCAGCGTCGCTAGCTTTGCGCGTAGCACTCGCAATCCTTTTGGTGTCAAACGATAGGGTCGGCGCCTTTCTTCGGGTGGGAGCGGCTCGATTAGCGCCTGCCTTTCCAGGCGCATGATTGCTCCATAGAGCGTGCCTGGGCCAAGTCGCGTGCCGCACATTCGTGCGATGTCCTCGAGCATTGCATGCCCATGCTTGGGTCCATCAGCGAGGCTAGCGAGAATTAGCAGGGGCGGGTCCGAATAGTGACCTAGCGTTGAGCCTTCTTGGTCAGAAATTGCTACGTTGTGCGTACTTCGTCTCACGTAGTTAATTTACCAGAGTCATTTTTGTAATGCAAGGCCTTATTTATGCAATTTGGTTCTCTTTGCAGGTCTCGGAAGCTGTTGAAGGTTCAGCCCGCCAGCAACAGCCTCGATCGCAGCAGCACCGGCGCAAGCCAACTCCTGTCCTTCGCCAGAACCTCATCTACTCCAATTTGGCCTGGGTTTCTTTGTTGTTCCGACCCTTGGAGTTTGTTCTTGTGATTAGAACACTGCCGTACCGTTTCTAAGGAAGTGAAGGACTGTCTTGGGGGAGAGGTAGAGGACGTCACTAAATTGGAGCGCCAGCTCACTTTGAGAATATATTGTTAAGGTTTTGCCTCCAAAACGCCTCTGATAAGTATAGGTGTCAGAAAATTTGACTCTTGTTTCTGCCCGTCAATGAGGGCACGACTTTGGAGGAAAGATATCATGGGCGTGTTGAGTGAAGTTCTGACCGTCAGAGATGTAGCCCTCGAGCTGAGATGCTCAGTTGACCACGTATACCGTGTGATAAATGGGAAGGTGAAGAATGTTTCCAGGCCCCCGGCCATTCCCATCGGGCGGCGCAAACTCATCCAGCGTGATACATTGGAGGACTGGAAAAAAACCAATGAACAAGGTGACACAGATGTTATGATTGCGGCATCCAAAATCGACGCCGTTAGACGCATGGAGGAAGATTCTTGTGCGTAAACGGTATCAGGAAGGAAGCGTCAAGAAACAGTGGGGATTGTGGATAGCGCAGTGGTAGGAAAAGGGTCGTCGGAGGAATCGGGCCATCGGGCGAGTCTCTCAGATGACCAAGGCCGAGGCATGAGCTCAGCTTGTGGGACCATGCTATTGGAAGGGCCGATTTGATTCTATAGTCGCTACAGTGTTGATTTGACAACGGGCCACTAAAGCCGGTTCCAGGTGGAAGGTGCGATGCTATCGACTCTAATGTTGCTCTTGGCGACGGGCGCACCAGTCTTACAGAATCCAGGGTTTGAGGCTTCCCAAACTTTTCAGGGATGGACGACCCATATCCATGAGAAGACGGGGCGGGATCCCGTCATTCGCATAGACGGCGGTTCGTTTAAAGAGGGGAAACAGTCCCTTGTCATAGAGGCAAACGATCCGGCGGATGTCTCTGTTAGTCAGAGGATTTTTCTTCCCGTGGGTTCCCTGTGGCGCGTAAAGGGTTGGATCAAGACTGAGAATCTTGCGTCGAAAGGGGACACAGAGGTGTCTGGCCTGATCGATGTCCAAACGCCGGCCGGTAGCCTCGCGAAGACTCCCACCAGACTTGGCGCTTCTCCTTGGGGTGAAGTTGAAGCCACTTTTCGTGTAGCCCCTCCAGGGGAAGTTAACATCAGCCTTTTTCTCATCGGATCAGGCAAAGGAACGGGGAGAGTCTGGTTTGACGATATTCGCCTGGAGACAGTGGCTGAGTCGTCTGCGACCCAGCCAGAGGAAGTCCGCATTACTTCCCAGAGAATCAGCAGGTTGCCGATTGATGCCAAGCAAGGCGGGCAATTTATTGAGCCTCTCTGCAATTTAATCCCCTCCATGATTGCCCAACAAGTAAACTCCACCAGCTTCGAGGAAGAGCCGCCCTGTAAATTTGTTTATAAGAGCGAGATGGATAAGCCTTATCGACCTTGGTATCCCGACGGAGCGGTGCACCTGGCGCAGTTTTCTTTCGATACCAATAACCCTTTCAACGGAAAACGATCTCAAAAAATCGAGCTTCCCGCCGCAAATACTTGGGCAGGCATCTCCCAAGATGGCTTCTATTTGAAAAAAGGACTTACCTACCGATTTCAGATGCACTTGAGAAGCGAGGGTAATGTCCCTGTGCGAGCTGTTCTTCATGGCAGCGGTGGACTCTTAGCCAATCCTGTGTCGCTCGGTCGTGCCCCTCAAGACTGGAAAAGCGTGGCCGGAGAATTCCGGGCCAACACGGACACGGACAATGCCACGTTAACCATCGAGTTTGAAGGAGCAGGCACGTTGTGGCTGGATCGAATTTACCTGATTGGCGAGGACGCCGTGTTGGGCATTTGGCGTCCGGATGTGGTAGGCGCGCTCAAAGAGATGAGCCCGGGCATCATCCGTTTTGGCGGCAGTGCGATTGAAGCTTATGAGTGGGACCAATCCATAGGCCCCTGGGACACACGAGTCCCATTTACAACCATTTGGGGAGACCTCGAGCCCAACTTCGTCGGTGAGGAGGAGTTTGTACAGCTTTGCGACTACGTCGGAGCCGAGCCCCTGATCTGTATCCGATGGTCCGGAAAGAAGCCAGAGGATGCTGCAGCCCAGGTCGAGTACTTCAATGGTGGGATTGAAACCAGATGGGGGAAACTGAGAGCAGAAAACGGGCATCCCGAGCCTTACAAGGTCAAATACTGGCAGATTGGAAACGAAATCGGCGGGTCACAGTATGATGCGACTGTCAGAGCTTTTGCGGAAGCCATGAAGAAGTCTGATCCCAGCATTAAGATTCTTTCTTCGTTTCCTTCGGCGGAGACGCTTAAGTATGGCGGTGGATTCTTGGACTATCTCTCACCCCATCATTATGAATGCGCTGACCTCTTGGGCAAGGATCGTGAATTCGATTCCCTTCACAATCAGGTGATGCGTTATGGTGGCGCTAAAGAGGTACGGGTAGCCGTAACGGAATGGAATACGACCGCAGGACAATGGGGTCTGGGGCGCGGAATGCTCCAGACTCTCGGCAATGCGCTCAGCTGCTCGCGATATCACAATCTCATTCATCGTCATGCTGATCTGACCGAAATCGCTATTAGGTCCAACCTCGTGGATAGTTTTGGGTCGGGAGTTATTATTACAGGACCGGGTTGGCATTATCTGTCACCAACTTATTACGCTCAAGTACTCTATTCGAGGTCTGCTGGTTCATTCCCACTCCGATTGGAACGCTCCACAGAGCTACCGTGGCAACTCCAGGAGCCGGACCTCAGCGCCACTCTGAGCAGTGATGCAAAGATCCTACGCATTTACGGAGTTAACTCAACGGCAAAGGCCCTGCGTTTGAAGTTCCGCCTATCAGACTTCTCTTCGTCAGTTACTGGAGGGACTGTTCACATTGTGAAAGATCGTGATGGGAGCCTCTCTTCAGAAGTAATGAACTCTCGAGACGATCCCAACCGTATCGTTTCAGTCTCCCAAACGACGAACATCAAGGGCAATGATTTTGAAGTTGGCTTCCAGCCATTAAGCCTGACCTTACTGGAGCTAACACTAGGGGACTAAACCGAGATTTTGGATCTCAATTCTTAACTTTACAGAGGCTGCCAACTTGAGAATATCGACGGCCCGCGTGAATGCGACAAGCAAATTCCGCATCCACCTTGCATCAAGGGGCGGCCTTGCCGTTACCCTTACACCGGCTGGAGGGCAATGAGAGAGGCTCCCGCAAACATCTTCATTGGCGATTCCAGGCGTTGCGCAGCTTCGTTTCTCCATGAGGCGATGAGGATCACTCTTTTGGCTTCAATCCTGCTCTCAAGTGTCACAGCGATAACCGCCGACTCTGTCTCGCTCACTCAACTCATGCCCAAAAGGATCGAACACGGGATGGCATCGGTGGGGTTGAACCGTGGCTATGGCTCCATCTGGTGGCCCCCCGAGGCTAAGCCAATCCGTATCGGCGACCGTACCTTCGCGCATGGTTTGGGGATGCGGGCGAACAACTCGGTCACCTATCGTCTCGACGGGCGCTACCACCGCTTTCAAGGGTGGGTGGGACTTGACGCAGAAGTTCTCAACAAGCCCGAGGCCAGCGTGGCCTTCAGAGTCTTCGGCGATGGCCAGGCGCTTTTCGACAGCGGCGTCATGCGCCCGACCGACGCTGCGAAAAGATTCAATGTTTCAGTCGAAGGAATCAAGGAGTTGAAGATCGAAGCTGTGGATGCCCACGACGGCGACATGTGGGACCACGCGGATTGGGCCGACCCGATCCTGGTGGGCATTTGGCCGCGGGTCAAATGGAGCGACGGGAAGGCAGCGTATCGCGTCAGCGGACGGGCGCTTGAAACGAGCTTGGATGCCCGTGGGCGCCTGACCGGGCTCAAGCTTTCAAAGCCCGGTCTCGACTACCTCATCGATGGCGGTTCAGAACTTGAAGGTTGCCCGGTCACGGACACTCAGAGTCGAAAAGACGGATCGCGGAGTGCGCTTCCACCGGACGCTTTCCTGCGGAGATCGCATGACCGAAACCTTTGAACCCGACGGGGACGGCGTGCGTTGGGAACTCGACATCCACAGCGAAGGAAAAGCGCGGGGTGGGCGCATCAACACTTTCTTCCGCTGGCTGAAGCCTCAATCGGCACAGCTTTGGACGGCCTGGGGAGGAGGGCTGGAATGGGTCGATCCGCTCCAGAGCTGGGACTACCGGACCGAGTGGTACGAGTACGGCACATTTTTCAATCGGAGCCAAAGCGTCTCGCTGCCGATGTTCACTGTGTTGGATCGGCAGAACGACGCTGCCTTCACGTTACTGCAGGACTTTGAAGACAAGATCATCAAGATGAATTTGTCTTCCGACGAAGATGGAACCCTTGAATTTTCTCGATACGACCTGCGATTGGGGGAGGGGCGGCATTGGCGTTTCCGCATCAGACTTCTCCCCCACGCGGCGGAGGTTCGCGCGGCGCTGGGCGCAGTCGTTGCGCTGTATCCATTGTTCTTTGACCCTCCGAATCCGCTTGCTGACCAGATCGGAGGCCACGCGGCCTACTCCTCTTCTGAGAGGGACTTGGGTCCATCGTTGAAGGAAATGGGGCTTACTTACAATTGGAAAGCCAGCTTCGACTTTCCCTATATGGGGATGTTCCTACCGCCGGTTCCGCGAGGAGTGACCTGGCCGAGCTTCAGCGGCGAGTCCGACGGAAAGGTCGACAATTTGGCGGGTCGCAGCCATCCTGTGTCCGCGGACCAGTTGGCAGATTACTCCGCACGAATGAGGCGTGCCGGCTTTCACGTGTTGAATTATTTCAACGTAACCGAGTTCGGGACCGGAATTGAATTCCCGGCGCCCCCGCGCAGAGCGGCGGAAGATCGTGACCTCTGGCGCGATCCGAACGATTTCCTCCACTACGCCATCCCTGGCGCAATTCTGCGATCACCTAATCCAAGGTATACGTGGGGCCGTGCGGTGGTGGTGGATTGCGGCGATCCAGCGTACAAGAACTTTCTTTTGGAGCAGGCAAGGCGCCATGTTCAAGAGTTGCCGGATTCCTCAGGGATCTGTATTGACCGGATGGACTGGTTAGATATGGACAATCCCAACGCCGATGACGGTTTGACGTGGAACGAACGGCCGGTCCGGAGTTTGCTTAATTCCTGGCAGGACCTTATGGTTGAGTTGGGTCCGATCTTTCACAACGCCAACAAGGTCATTTTCGGCAATCCCATGGTTCGGCGGCCAGATCTGGCGCGCTTTCTCGACGGCTTCTATGACGAGCATGGGGACTTCGGTTTCAGCATCAACACCACTTCCTTCCTGGCCCTTCGGAAGCCCGCCACGATGTGGACGCGCGAGGAGGCTCAGCTCCGATCGCACCCCGACGATTTTATGCAGCAGAGGCTCTATATGGGCGTATTCCTGACTGCGCCCGTTCCTGGAAACGATCACTGTCTCCAGCCTGGCCCGTGGGTGGAGAGGCTGTACCTGGATTATGGTCCGCTGTTCAATGCTCTGCGGGGCCGCAAATGGGTCTTGCTGCCAAAAGTAATCGAGGTGGAGAAACCTGCTCTGGCCAACGTATTCGAAGTTCCCAATGGATATGTGGTTGTTATCGGGCTGGCGGGTGCAAGGCGGTCAGTTCCCGTAACGCTCCGAAATATTCAGATGAAAGGTTTCAAGGCCGAGGCCATTGCTCCCGGTGAGAAGACTTGGAAGCCCCTCCCGGTGGTTTTCGGCCGTAAGAGTGTTCAATTCAATGTTCCCATTAGGCGCGGAGGTGCAGTGGTACGATGGATTCAGCCCTCACCCTTGCAAAGGAAGGGTTGATCCGTATGGGCACAGGCCTGCGCTGACATGAATTTGCAAACGGAGGTGGATGATGCGGTATCTGCTGGTAACGATGTTGCTGTTTTTCCCCCTTGAGGTGCTCGCCCAAAGCGCGGTGACCAGCCCTGTCGACCCACTGGACTTGGCTCGCCTCAAAAGCTATGGCGCCTACAGGTCCTCGAGCAACAACCTCTATGTGGACAGCAACGACGACTCGAAGCACCCCATTCCGGGTGAGACGTTGGTGCTGGCGGACCTCCAGGGGCCCGGTATCGTGAACCATATCTGGATCACGATTGCCGACAACGAATACGGCTGGCCGCGGCTCCTGCGCCTGCGCATTTACTACGACGGGCATAAGACGCCGAGCGTCGATGTGCCGCTAGGCGATTTCTTCGGCGTGGGCCATGGTTACGAGCGAAATCTGAATTCCATGATGGTGCGAAACGCTTCCTTCGGCCGGGCACGGAACTCCTACTGGCCGATGCCATTCCGCAAGTCCTGCAAAATCACGGTGACGAACGAAGGAATGCGCCGCGTGACCAGCTTCTACTACCACGTGGACTGGCAGAAGCATGCTTCGTTGCCCGTGGACATCGGCTACTTCCACGCGCTACTACCGCCAGGCGTCGCCGCCGCCCTCGGGCAAGCTGTACACACTCCTGAACATCCGCGGTGAGGGTCACTATGTGGGCTCGGTCCTGAATATCGTCCAGACGCAGATGGGATGGTTCGGGGAAGGCGACGACATGTTCTACGTGGATGACGAACCGACACCGCGCATCGAAGGGACCGGGACGGAGGACTATTTTAATGACGCTTGGGCGCTGCGCGTTTCGGACGGTGCCTGGACGGGCATTCCTGTCGCCGAAGGCGAAGGTTACGGCGCGCGGCTGACCGGCTACCGCTGGCACGTGACCGATCCAGTGCCCTTTAAGAAGTCGTTGCGGGTCGCGATCGAACACCTCGGGTGGACCTACAACGCGGACGGCACTGCCCGCTCTGGATTCGAGGAACGCTCAGACTTTTTTTCGAGTGTCGCCTTCTGGTACCAGAAAGGCGTGAACGAGGATTTGCCCGAGGTGCCGTACGGCACCGCTCGCCTGCCCTTCGGCAATGCCATGCAGATCGAGGTGGAAAACAGCCTCGCCGAGACAAGCACCGAGAAAGGCAAGGCTTCGGTGGAGAAGGAAGTATTCTGGTCGAAAGATTTGCTTGCTTTCAAAGCGGAGGGCCCCGAGGCCAAAGTCAACATTCCTTTTGAGGTCCTCAAGGATGGCTACTACGAAGTCATCGCGCAAATCGCTCAGGCACCTGATTACGGCAATTACGTGGCTACGCTGGACGGGAAACAGACCAACTCGACGCTAATTACATGGGGGCCTTTGCAGGCTGAGGCGCCGCCTCCCGAGATTATTTACAATTACCAGCCGGAGATTTTTGTAGGGATCGATCACCGTCTTGGGTGGTTCAAGCTTTCAAAGGGCCGGCACGTTCTGTCGTTCAAATGCGTGGGTAAGGACAATCTCTCGACCGGCTACAATTTGGGAGTCGACGGCATTGTTCTAGCCGAGATCAAAAACGGCGAAGCGCTCGTGAACTCGACCGGAGTTGGTTTGCCCCGCTACGAAACGGTCGAAGACGCCATTCCCGCGCGCCTTCCTGCCGCGGGCGTCGTTTATCGTGGCAAGCCCCTGAGGTTCTACATGGATCTATTCAAGCAGGGGTCGCGCGACACCCGCGCGAATGTGATCCGGTCAATTGGATCATTCGGCGAGGATGCGGTGCCTGCCGTTGATACCCTCGTCACCGCGCTTTCCGATCCTGATGTGGAAGTGCGAGTTGCGGCTGCCCTGGCGCTCGCGCAAGTGGGCGCCGGTGCCTCGAAAGCGGCGCCGGCCGTCTCCACGCTTCTCAAAGACGAAGACGTGCGCGTTCGAGAATCTGCCACGCTGGCACTTCGCGCCATCGGAAAAGGCGGTGCCGCCGCCATCCCCGCCCTCATCGCCGCGTTGAAGGATTCGGCGGCCACGGTGCGGATGTTGGCCGCGCTGGCTTTGGGATCGATGGGACCCGCGGCGGAGCCCGCGGTTCCGGCCATGCAAGAGGCAATACTGGCGGTGAATGGGCCGGATATGTCCGCCGAAAACATCCAAGACGTGCGTTACATTTGCCGTGCGCTAGGCGACATCGGTCCGGGCGCGCGCGGCGCGATTCCGACATTGAAACAGATCCAGCACCTGCGGATCAAGTACATCGCTGAGGCCGCCATCGCGAAAATTCAGGGCAGTCCCACCGCGACTTGGCATTGATCGCGCGTTCGTGGGATTTGGTCCGCCCATTTTGGGCGTGTGGCCTCGGCCTCCTATCGTGTCTACACGCGAAAGCTTCAAATCAAGCGCAAAGAGATGAATCTGGGATTCCAAAACCGGATTTCACTTTCCTGAGTTGCAGTCCAGCTAAGGGTTGAAGAAAGCGAAATAGAGCTTGAGTGAGGAGTGCTGCCGCAACCCGCCAGCGAAACGAGGGAGATACAAGCCATCAATGCGCTACCGAGGTGAGTGGCCGAAAAAGGGCCACATCCCGTTCTTGCGGGCCATCACCAGATATGCGAGCACACCAAAAACGATAGTCGCCAGACCATACGTGATGTAGCGGCTTCCGGAATTCCAGAAGATTGCCATCCATCCCAACAACGCGAGTGCACTCGGTAGTGGATAGAACCACATCCGAAAGGGTCGCGGCACCTCGGGTTGGAATCGACGCAGAAATTCTAAGGCGACGATCTGACCGCAGAACTGCACCAGGATACGGGCCGTCATGAGGGCATTGATAACATCCGCCAAATTGAAAAGGCTGGCCAGGACTGAAAGTCCGCCGACCAGCAAGAGAGAAAAGTGGGGAAAATCTTTGGTCGGATGCACCTTTGCAAACAAACGGAAAAAGTTGCCATCCTGGGCGGCCGCAAATGGGACACGGGAATAGGTAAGGATGAGAGCGTAGATCGATGCAAAAGCCGTCCAGACGATCAGCACGGTGATGGCCGCGCCGGCCCAAGGCCCGTAAATCTTTTCCATGGCTTCAGCAGCCACAAAGGGCGAGTTCACGATCTGTCTCCACGGAATAACCCCAATCAGGCTGAGGCTGATCAAAAAATTGATGACCAATACACCGAGGATGGAACCGATCAAAGCCCGAGGAATCGTCCGTTCTGGCTCCTTTACCTCATCTCCCAGAAAGCAGACGCCGTAATAGCCCAAATAGCAAAACATCACGTAGAGTGTTGAAGAACTCAATCCCAGGAAGAAGCCGCGATTGAATGTGAAAGCATCCGATGGAAAATCCAGAGCGATACTGGCGTTGAAGTTCATGAGGCCCGATACGATAACCCAGCCCACGGTAATCAACATGCCGATCCACAATCCCACCATTAGACGTGCGATGGACGTGATCTTTCGGTAAAGCAGAATAGTTGCCAGCCCCCCCGCAGCGGCTGCCAGGAACTTTCCTTGTAGAGCGGTCATGCCCGGCAGCAGGTAATTGAGATACTGGGATATCGCAATGTTTCCCGAAGCAATTTCCAGTGGGCCGCTGCACACCAGCTGGAAGATAAAAAGAAACGCCCACAGGCGTCCCCAGGTAAGGCGTCCGAAGCAATCCCGCAAATAGACGTACGAACCACCCGAGCCGGGCAGAGCTGCTGCCAGTTCGCTCCAAACCATTCCATCAGCAATTGCGATGACCGCGCCGACAATCCAACCCAGCAACGCCTGGGGTCCGCCCATCGAGCCAATGATGAGAGGCAACGTAATAAAAGGACCCGTGCCAACCATATTCGACATGTTGATGGACATGGCGTTCAAAAGCCCGAGACGCCTCTCCAGATGAGGAGCTGCCGGTTCTGAAGGGACAGTTGTTGCAGACTGTGACTTTTCCGTCATGGCGATTGACGATTGTCGGTATTCGATCAGAACACAAGTGGCTGCATGTTATGTTAGTTTGGCGTCGACGCTGAAAGGGTCAACAGCAGCAGATTACTTTCCCTTAAACTCAGGTTTCCGTTTCTCCAGGAAGGCTTTCATTCGTTCCTTCTGGTCTTCAGATCCGAAGAGCAAGTAGAAGGAGTTTCGTTCAAACTCCATGCCGTTGCTCAGCGGAGCACAGGAATGTTTCTTGTGCCGGATGTTTTCTGTGTAGAAGGTCAGCTGACTTCGCAGAGCGACCAGTTCACATCAGAGTGAGGCGCGCTGAAAGAAGGAGGCTGAGAGAGAGGTCATCAGGCAACAAAGTAGCGGCTTCCCGAAACATTAGGATTTGAGCACAGGGAAGAAGGCGGTTTCAAGTGTTTTCATGCCATAAAATAGCAGGAGGCAGACAGGCTTCACGACTTTTCTAAATCGTTAGAAATCAGAGGCTACAAGCTCTTTCCGGTAGACAATGTGTCTTTCCGGGCCGGGCTCCGCATGAACCCCCCGACTGGGTCATTGAATAATGCATGGATGACCCGTTTCCCGACTACGACAGCGAGCCGGTCATGTACGCGAACGGTTGAGCCCTCGCGACGGCCCCGGTTTGTCTCTCGCCGCCAGTTTCAGATTCGATCACGCCCCCTGCGGGCAGAGCCGGCCCGGCCCGCAGGGGACGTTTGCCTTCATTCTTGCCTTCGTCACCCACCCCATGGCAAACTCTTCCCCATGAAAACGCTGTTTCAGCCGGTCTGAACGGGCGTGTGCCCGTGCCGCCTGAAAAGCGATTTCTTATCAGTGGCAAGGACATTCTAAAGGAGGCCAAGCAAGGCGGGGCCTGGGAGTGGCACCAGGATTACGGCTATTGTTACGACCAGGGATTTGTTTTCCCGCGCATGATCAGCGCGCTAATCGCAATCGATCCCGCGACGAAAAAAAATGGTTGCCTGGAAGTGTTTCGCGGCTCCCACCAACTCGGACGAGTGACCCATGGCAGCTTCGGCACTCAAACCGGCATTGACCCAACACGCATAAAAGTGCTGGAGCCGCTATTTGAGCGTGTGCAATGCGAAATGGAACATGGTTCTGTTCTCTTCTTTCATTGCAACCTATTGCAGTGCTCCGCCGCCGACCTTTCCGAACAACCTCGCCGTTCCTTAATCATGTGTTATAACGCGCTAGCCAATCCACTGTTGGAAATCGAGTACCAGGATAGTCTCGGCCTACACTTCACGGCGGAACATCGTGCGTGTCCAGTCAGTCCGGACGACGGGATTCTCCAAGCGGCGTCTCCGACCGTCGCTGGCTAAGCCAAGCATCGAGAGCGAAGAATAACCAGTACGTATTACGGCATTCGCCGGGATGGGAAATCATCCCAAAGGAGGTCAGGTTGAGAGCACCCAATAAGTGGAACTCCATTCATGGATTAGTTTTTTTGTTAACTCTCACCACCAGTTTTTTCCCGACGTCCTCTTTAGGACAAAACAACCCTAACTATGACAGCGTGGAAATCGATTCGCTGGATGCCGATGCCTGGAATGGCATTGTGTTCCTGCCGCTGGCGTTTAAGCAACAGGCGCCATTTGCCATACGCATTGGTTCCCAGCTAAGCGACGACTTCATGGATGGGAAAGAAATCTTTCGTGCCGTTCGCGAGGTAGGTCCGCACGCACCGGATGGTTCCTACTGCCGCATGTCGTGGATACATTCCGGCAAGAATTCATTGATCACGTTAGAATGGTCCCGCTTGGATAAAACCACTGTGGTCGGCCGCATCACCGCTGCACCAAAGTTTCGCTTTGTCGTGGAGGGCTATTTCCCCGCGTACTTCCCGCAGTATGGCCGTCCAGTCTCCTGGGATGTTGACCACTACGCTCAGGGATTTTATTCCATCGACGATTCGCATCAGGCCATTCTTGGCGAACGCTACTTTGATGGCGTGTTTGACCGGGCGGCCCGCTTTCTTGTGACGGTCGATCGTCCTACGATTGGCAGTGGTGTTTACCCAGGATTGGCTGAGTTGCGTAAGAATATGGATGGTTCGGGCAGACTCGTTTCTTCCAATGCCCCTCCTCCCGCGGTGAGCACAGCCGGACTGGAATTTAGCACTCAAGGAAACGCCGCGCACTTTGTAGCAAGTCTCGGTTGGGACAAGGAAGCATTAACCCAGCAGGCGAAAGATTTACTGGTTACAGGCAAGATTGATGCAATCCTCGCAGAAAAAGCAAAAGCTTATGCAGAGCGGCGACCGAATGTGAAAGGTCTGTTTGAAGGCGCGCCGGAAGCTATCGGAAATTCCATGTTCTGGAATTCGGTTTATGCGCCATCGCTTGACTCGATCTTCCCGAGTATCAGCCGTCAGTGGGCTTATGGTTGGGGCGGCTGGATGGTCGGTGAATGGGATTGTTTTTTCGGCGCTCTTCTCACCAGCCTTGAAGAAAGCAAACAAACCATGGCAGCCGTTAAAGCAATCTTGATGGCGCAAACGGAAAATGGTTTAGTGCCCAATGCAGTTTCTGCTTCCGGAATCACTCCCGGACGTTCTCAACCTCCCGTTGGTTCCTACATTACTTGGAAGGTCTATCAGCGAACCCAGGACCGTGCGTTGCTGGACTGGGCTTACCCACGCCTGAAAAAATGGCACGAGTGGTGGCTGCGCGATCGGGGGGACGGTCAGTCGTGGAGAGATGGCAATCATGACGGACTACTCGAGTGGGGAAGCGATCGCGGATCGGCTCCTGGCCCGGGTGGCCGGGGTTATCTGATGGCTTCCCGGTGGGAGACTGGAATCGATGACAACCCGATGTACGACGAAGTCAGCTACGATCCCAAAACCTACACCATGAATTTGGATGATGTGGGACTGAATTCGCTCTACGTTCTCGATGCGGAGTGTCTATCCAAAATCGCGGTCATCCTTGGTAAGAATGGGGATGCCAAAACTTTCGCTACGGATTATGAACATCAGAAGCAGCTTATCCGAGACAAATTGTGGAACGAGCAAGATGGAATCTATGAAAATCGCAGCTGGAGCGGAGAATTCTCCAAGCACCTGTCACCGACGAATTTTTATCCACTCTTAGCGGGAATTCCCTCCCCCGAACAAGCAAAAAGGATGATTGAGGAGCATCTGCTAAATCCAAAGGAATTCTGGGGGACCTACGTCATTCCCTCGATCTCTCGTAACGATCCGGCATTTGTGGACCAATTCTATGTACGGGGCACCATTTGGGGGCCCATGAATTATCTCGTGTATCAGGGAATCAATCGGTTTGGGTTCGATAAGGTAGCGCTGCAATTCGCACAGAAAAGTTACGACTTGTTCATGGACGACTGGCGGACCGCGCAACACGATAACGAACAATATGGTTCTGCTGGCGGAAACGGTGGTGGAGACCCGCACTATACCTGGGGAGCGCTGCTTCCCCTGGTAGCGCTCGAGCAGTATGCCGACTTCAATCCATGGGAGGGGTTGCGTTTCGGCTCGCTGAATCCGGGATCAAGCGGCGAGTTTCGTGGCATCACGTGGCAGGGCCATACCTATAGCGTGGCCATCGGTCCTGAGAAGACTGGGCTGAGCCGCGACGGTGCGGTTCGCTTTGAGGCAGATGCGGGCGTGGTGGTTCGAGAGTACCAAGTGGAACTGTCGCGTCTCTCGTTCAAGCTGAAGAGCGAGAGGCCGGTACACGTCGCGGTGCATGAGTTCGAGTCCGGAGCGTTCCAAGTGAATGTTGATGGTAAGTCCACAGGCCGTGTGGAAATACGCCAGGGCTTAGGAAAACTAAATGTACCGGCAGGCGAGCACACTGTGGAACTTTCACGGTAGGTTGTCACTACCAATGGCGACCAGGTCTTGGCAAACCTCAAACAGGAAGAAAACTGAGAGCGAGCGAAATGTGCAGACACGATGTCTCGATTCCAAAATTCGTTCGAAATAATTTGCTGTTCGGATTCCTGTGTTTAATTAGTTTTCAATCGAATCACGCGGTAGTGTGTGCAGCCGAAGAACCGTCGTCATCCTGCAAGGTTTGGCCATGGCAGCCGCGGCGTTCTGCCCGACGGGCGCGAAGACCTGGAGCGCCTCGCCGAGTACTTCATTCGTAATCCCTTTGCCGTCGAAAAGATGCAGGTCACGAAGGCGAACCGCTCCAACTCCGAGGGGTCGGTCATCTACCGCTCCGGCCTGAACCCGAAGATCCAGCGCAACTTCGAGGTCTTCAACCTGTGCGGGTTCATAGCGGCGATAACCCAGCAAATCCCGGACAAGAGCTCCCCACTCGTCCGCTACGGCTGGTACTCGAATAAGATGTGGGGGGGAACGCAACAAGCGGGCCGACGACGAGGCCCAGGCTGCCGGCAATGCCCTGCAAGTCAACGACGTCTCTGAGCATAAACCCTGCCGCATTCCCTCCGCGAAGTTGCGGAAACTGATCAAGAAGGTGTGGGAAGCGGACCCGCTGCTCTGCACGAAATGTTCGCGTGAGATGCGGATTGTCGGGCTCATCGACGACCGGGCGGTGATCGAGCGGATCCTGCGCCATCTCGTTTTGTGGGAACAGCGTGTGCGTGTCTTTCGGGCCCTGGCGCCACCCGAACCGTCCGACTGGGTCATTGAATAATGCATGGATGACCCGTTTCCCGACTACGACAGCGAGCCGGTCATGTTCGCGAACGGTTGAGCCCTCGCGACGGCACCGGTTTGTCTCTCGCCGCCAGTTTCAGATTCGATCACCCCCCTGCGGGCAGAGCCGGCCCGCCCGCAGGGGACGTTTGCCTTCATTCTTGCCTTCGTCACCCACCCCATGGCAAACTCTTCCCCATGAAAACGCTGTTTCAGCCGGTCTGAACGGGCGTGTGCCCGTGCCGCCTGAAAAGCGATTTGGTCTCGCATGACTGACCATGATGATCCCCACGCAAGCCATTTGGGTCCCACTATTTATTAATATGGCCGGCGCATTGAAGGGCGGTTAAATGAACACTCGCCAACGCCTGCTCGCTACCCTAAACTTTGAGCCTTGCGACCACCCACCCTACTGGGAATGGGCCTACTGGCCTGAGACACTCGACCGCTGGTATTCCGAAGGCCTGGAACGCAAGGTTGGTTATCCTGCCAGCATGACCGTATCGGAGCCGCTCAACGGCGGAGCCGGCGACTGGCGCCCGCCCATGCCACGCGAAGGCGATGCCAAACGAGAGCTGGATTTGGACGAAGGCTTTTTCCACCCGCCTGTGTGGGGCCGCATTCCTCTCGCGGTTGAAAAAAGAGTCCTCGAAGAGGATGAACACTCCCAAATCATCCTCGACACCGATGGCGTCACCAAGAAGACTCTGAAAGACTCCATGTCCATGCCCATGTTCCTTTCCTACCCTATTAAAAGCCGACGGGACTGGGAGGCCATGAAAGCGGACCTGGAGCCTTCTTTCGCAGCCCGCATTCCCCCAGATTGGGACACGGTTACTGCCCCACTGCGCGATAGCGCTCGCGTCTTCCCTGTCTCGCTACTTGGCTTCCCCGAAGGCCTGTTCGGCCACCTGCGCGACTTGTTGGGGGTGGATTACCTACTCGTGGCGTTTTATGACGACCCGCAGATGATCCACGACATTCTGGACACCCTGACCGACCTGTGGATCAGCATGTGGGAAGAACAGGTGGCCCAGTTCGATGTGGATAGCGTCACCTTCTGGGAGGATATGTGCTACCGCTCCGGGCCGCTCATCTCACCCAAGATGTTCCAGGCATTCTTGCTACCGCGTTACAAGCGTTTGACCGACGCCGGGCGGGGGATGGGCATCCGCCATTACCTGGTCGATAGCGACGGCGATATGCGTAAGCTGATCCCGCTTTGGATCGAAGGCGGCATTACCGGTGTATATCCCTTCGAAGTCCAGGCCGGCATGAATATCGAAGAGATTGGCAAGCAGTACCCGGACCTGGCGGTGTTCGGTGGCATTGACAAGCGCGAGATCGACCTTGGCCGGGCGGCTATTGACCAGGAGCTGGAAAAGCGCATGCCTTTCTTACTGCAACGCGGCGGTTATATCCCCACTCTAGATCACCACGTCACGCCGGAAGTCTCCTGGCGAGACTTCATCTATTACCGTAAAAAAGTGGCGGAATATTGCGAACGTTTTGGTAGGGGCACAGATATGTCCAACGGAAGATAAATCTCCGAACTGTACCCTCGTGCCCTTCCTTATTTCCTTCCAAGCTTGAATGGAGAAATTCGAATGGAAGAAATGTCCCCTCGCGAGCGAATCTTGCGCGCCATGCGCCGCCAGCAGCCCGACCGGGTG
The DNA here is from genome assembly GCA_963810905.1 of uncultured Acidimicrobiia bacterium. GTDB lineage: Bacteria > Acidobacteriota > Terriglobia > Versatilivoradales > Versatilivoraceae > CAWBAT01. The sequence goes on from CAWEPG010000011.1 coordinate 166,444, forward strand.
CCCCGCGAGGCCGTCTTTACCATTCCGGTTGAGGAAGAATTCCGTTTGCGCACGTATATTTCCGACTACGAAACCTATTTTGGCATGGACCGCAGAACCGTGCAGTTCCGTCGTCCCCAACCCGCCGCCGATTTCTCCGGATACCTGAAAGACATCCCCATACCGGAAGGGGCGTTCACCGACGAATGGGGCAACCTGGTGGTAAAGGGCTATAAATACCGCACGGTCGATTACGTCTATCCGATGCGCAACCTGAAGACCGCCTCCGAGCTGGAAGATTACCCCTTCCCAGATTTCCAGCAGGAGCAGTGCCATGCCCATTTGGAAGGGGAAGTGCGAAGTTTGCACGCCCGCGACCTGGCTGTGACTGGCTCGCTATGGGGTACTTTCTTCGAGCGCTCCTGGCATATGCGTGGCATGGACCGCTTGTTTTTGGATTTCTACGAGAACCCGGATTTTGCCAACGTCCTGCTTGACAAGATGCTTAGCTATACGCACTTTTCAAGCCGTCCGCTACGCTGAATCTGGTGTGGACATCCTGCATATCGGTGACGACGTAGGCATGCAGCATACCCTGATTATGAGCGTGCCCATGTGGCGCAAATGGATCAAGCCCCGCCTGGCTCAGGTGATTGCGGCCGCCCGCCGCGTTAAGCCCGACTTGCTGGTCGAATACCATACCGATGGATACGCCGAGCCGTACCTCAACGATTTTATTGAGATCGGCATTAATGTCTTGAACCCGGTCCAGCCCGAGTGCATGGATCCGGCCGAGATCAAGCATAAATACGGCGACCGGTTGGCCTTCTCCGGGACGGTCGGCACCCAGACCACCATGCCTTTCGGCACCCCAGATGATGTGCGGGGAGTGGTGGCAGAGCGCATCCGCACTGTGGGCAAGGGCGGCGGCTTGGTGCTTTCCCCAAGTCATATGGTCGAGCCGGATGTGCCCTGGGAAAATATCCTGGCTTTTTTTGAAGCTGCGGATGAATACGGTCGCTATGATTAACATTCACGAGCAAGTGCTTAAAGCCATGCAGTTCCAATACCCCAGGCGAGCGCCGCTGTATTTCCGTACCGATCCAGATCGGTCGGATATCGTCCAAGCCGCTTACTTTGCCCCGACCCGTGTATGCACAAATTGACATAAAAGCAATTACTTAATAGACTTTCGATTTTAAACCCTAAAAGAATTCGGCAAGGAATTTGGTTTCCCCATTACCTCTTCCTGAGCGACGCAAAGGATATCGATACGATTGCCGATGCGATTTTCAAAGTCTTCGAAAACATTGAAGAACTCCGCGAATCCGAGCACCCGGCCATCCGCGCTAAGGGACTTCGCCGGGCCGACAGGGAGAGCTGAAATGAGGCCAGTGGGTTACGCAGTGGTCGGACTGGGTGCGATCTCTCAACAGGCTGTCTTACCGGCTTTCGCCCACAGTAAGAAGGCCAGGCTGGCGGCCGTCGTTAGCGGCGATCGGGACAAGGCCAAGCGATTGGCCGGGCAATTCCAAGCTAATGCCCATTACAGTTACGACGAATACGCTGAGTGCCTGAAGAATCCCAGCGTCGAGGCCGTTTATGTCGCCACGCCGCCCGGCGAGCATGAGAGATATGCGGTGCAGGCTGCCCGCGCCGGAAAACACGTGCTTTGTGAAAAGCCTTTGGCGGCCACAGTGCCGGAATGCCGCCGGATGGTCCGCGCCTGCCGGGAGAACGCCGTGCAATTCATGACGGGCTATCGGAAATATTTTGAACCGGGCAGTGTGGCTTTGAAGAAACTCATTTCGGGCGGTGAACTGGGCCGGGTCGATATCATTCACGCTGTGTTCACGGAATTTCGCCCAGCCGGCGATAGCTCGCCTGACTGGCTTTTCAAGCGCAAGCTAAGTGGCGGCGGCCCCTTGATGGACATCGGCATTTACTGTGTGAATACTTCCCGCTGGCTGGTCGATGAAGATCCGATTCAGGCTACCGCGATCCAATGGAGCCATGACCGGAAGCGGTTTAAAGAAGTCGAGGAAGGCATTGCGTTCCGTTTAAATTTTCGCAGCGGCTTGGTGTTGCAAGGAACCGCCAGTTGGGGATCTGCTCTGGCCTCGTTCGTTCAGGTGCACGGCGAGAAGGGCTGGGCATCGCTCTCCCCCGCGTTCGCCTTTGAGGAAGAGCGGCGGCTGACGGGAAAGATTGCCAGCAAATGGTTCGAGAGGGAGTTTACGGCCATTGACGAATTCGCGTTGGAGCTGGATGCCTTTGCAGACTGTATCCGAGAGAACTGCAAGCCCGAGCCAGACGGTGAGCAAGGATTGCGGGACATCATCATCCTCGATGCAATTTATCGTTCCGCGAAGGAACGCCGGCCGGTCGCCATCCGGTATCCATCAGCCAGCGGAGGTTTCAAACGCAAGGCTCGGTTAATGGAGACGCAATCATCCCTTTGACTTTGTTTAGAACCGCCAAGGGCGCCAAGAACGCGAAGAATGAAAGCAAAGTCCAGGGGGCCAACTGTAGGGACGAAAAGATAGACAGGATAAGCAAGACCAAGAAGAGTGCAAGGGTGACCTGCATAATTTATCAGCCCTTTCTCGCTTGCCCTCCCGAGAGCTTCGTGCTGCCATCTTTTGGATAGTGTCTTGACTGATCTATCCTTTGCGCTCATGGCGTTCTTGGCGCTTTAGTTGTTTTTGTGGTTCCGGATAAGAAGGTGAGGACATCTTGACGAAGCTCGGGATGGGAGTCGTTGGAGTGGGCACGATGGGAAAGAGGCACGCGGAAAACATTCGCCGCTTGACTCCAGAGGCGCGATTGATCGCCGTTGCGGATGCGGACCCTGAGCGAGCACGGCTGGTTGCCGGTGAGCTCGAGATCGATCACTTCTACGGCAGCGTCGAGGCGATGGTGGAGCGAAGGGACATTCAGGCCGTGGCTATTGTAACCCCGGCGAAATTGCACGGAGCCGCGATTAAAGCATGCGCCCGCGCGGGGAAAGACATTTTTTGCGAAAAGCCGCTCACGTTGACCGTAGAGGAGGCGGACGAGGTCTTAGACGTAACCGCCAAGGCGGGAGTCCGGCTGCAGCCGGGGCACGTCCGGCGCTACGATCCGGCCCATGTCAGAGCGAAGAAGCGCATCGAAGCCGGCGAGATTGGCGATCCAGTGCTGTTCAAATCGTTAGCGCGCGATCCCGCGCCTCCTCCCGTCAGCTATATGGAGAGCGGACTCAATGGCATGTTCTTTCAGGATTCGGCCGTCCATGAGTTCGACCTCGGCCGCTGGCTGATGAACGACGAGATTGCGGAACTGCATGCTTACGGCGCCGTGCTCGTTTTCCCGGAGGCGGCCCAATTCAACAACATTGATACAGCCCTGGTAAACATGAAGTTTTCTGGCGGCGCTCTCGGGGCCATCGAAAACTTCATGCAGTCTGGCTATGGATACGACATCCGCACCGAGATTGTCGGCTCCAAGGGCACGATTATGCTGGGTTACCTGCAACAAACCCCAGAACTGGTGCTAACGGCTTCCGGCATGAGAACAGATGTTGTCGATCACTTCCTGGTCCGCTTTGCGGATGGATACCTCGACGAAATGCGGGACTTCGTTCGAACCATGCTCACCGATCACGCTCCGCGAGTAGATGGCTTCGATGGCCGCCAGGCGGTGGCAGCCGCGGCAGCCGCTGAGCGTTCCTACCGCGAAGGCCGCCCCATAGTGATGCAAAATCCCACCCGGGCGGCCAGGTCTTGACCGACCAACACCAACAGATCAAAAAGAAATACGGGCTAGTGCGAGGCTTTGGGCTACTCGAAGCCATGGCACTGAATATGACCAACATGGTCGGGATCGGGCCGTTCATTACGATACCTCTCATCATCGCGGCCATGGGCGGGCCACAGTGTATGCTGGGATGGCTGGCGGGCACAATCCTCGCAATCTGCGACGGTATGGTTTGGAGTGAGCTGGCCACAGCCATGCCGGGCTCCGGTGGCAGTTATCTTTTCTTGAAGGAAAGCTTCAAGACGAGCAGGCTGGGCGCTCTTCTGCCTTTTCTGTTTATCTGGCAGTTCATTGTCAGCGGACCCCTGGAGGTGGGCTCTGCCTATATTGGCTTCGCCCAGTATGCGGCCTACTTCTTTCCTTCCTGGGGGCCGTGGCAGAGCCGCATGCTGACAGTCGTGATCGGCACGGCGGCCATCGCGCTGCTCTACCGCCAGATCCGGGTGATAGGCAAGCTCATGATCCTGCTGTGGGCCGGGATGTTGCTGACGGTGGGGTCGGTCATCGTGAGTGGCGTGATTCACCTCGTGCGTTTTGGAGCAGGGCCGGCGCTGGATTTTCCGCCAGACGCCTTCCATTTCTCGACGGGATTCGCGCTGGGGCTCGGCCGGGCCATGCTGATCGCCATGTATGACTTTCTAGGCTATTACAGCGTCTGCTATGTCGGCGGCGAAGTGCGGAACCCCGAGCGTGTCATGCCTCGAGCCATTTTTTACTCGGTGATTAGTATCGCGCTCATTTACTCAGTAATGAATTTTTCCATTATGTCGGTGGTGCCTTGGCGCGAGGCGAGGCATTCAACGCTGATCGTCGCAGAATTCATGGAGAAGCTGCACGGTACCTGGGCTGCCGGCACGATTACCGTTCTGGTGCTTTGGACTGCGTTTGCGGCGGGGGTTGCCACGCTTCTGGGTTACAGCCGCATTCCGTACGCAGCGGCGCTGGACGGCCACTTCTTCAAGTCTTTCGCGCGTCTGAATGCGAACCATTTTCCGCATATTTCGCTTCTGGTGATGGGGGTACTTTCGATTGTCACTGGCCTGGTCAACCTGGAATGGGTTGTTTCGGCTATGCTGACTGGAAGAATCTTAATCCAGTTCATCGCCCAGATTTTTGCGGTACATTACCTCAGAAAATACCGCCCCGACATCGACCGTCCGTTTAAGACATGGCTGTATCCCTTGCCCAATGCGATTGCCTTCCTGGGGTGGGCCTACATATATCTGACCTCTGGGTGGGCGTTCATCTTGTTTGGCGTACTTACGCTGGTGGCGGGCATCGTCGCCTTCTGGCTATGGCGCCGAGCCACGGTCCCGTAAGCACTCTCGATCTAAGGGTCTGCGCAAAAGCAACTTGGAACTTTGGTCGTGTCCTCGTCGTCGGCCTCGGGCTCGGACCTACGACCGGGCAAACCGAGGACGAGGACGAGCAAAAGTTCTTCTCATTTGTTGGGCCTGGGTCGTCAATCGGAGAAATGGGATACCTTTGGTGGCCAAGCTGAGCGCTCTTTGCGAGGCGTAATTTGTATGGCGGGCGAGTCAAATGCCTATGGTTACAGGAAGTTCGTACCGTTGGATTTGACATCTAATGACTTTGACGAGGCCGTGAGAGCCGGAAACATGAAGTTGATTTCTGAGTACAAATGGGTCTATACTCTACTCGAAACTAAGGATCAACCAACACGATCCAGTTCCTTGCAGAGGCTGGACCATGCGTCGGATGCGATAATACTTTGGAAGCTGATACCTAGTTGCAATTAATTGGATACATAAAGTCGAGCTAGCCTCTCGAGCGGAGGCGGATCGGAACAAGTCCCCTCTTGGGAGGGGAAGAGGGCTTTAGCCCTCGGGGGTGGGTATGATTACTACTACAAGCTCGGGCATCCTGTCCACTTTGCGTCACTGACGTAACCACTCCTACACTCCTTCAGCGGAGGGGGAATTCAGATTGTCACCGTTTGAATGCAACTTGGTATGAGAAGGAAACAGCCGTGATGGAAACAATCCGACAATTTCCGAAGGGACTGCGAGGCACTTTCCATGGGTCCAGGAATACTACATAGGTCTGACACTAGAGCCTGGCATGCAACCGGGCAGTGTCACGACCCACGAATCCGACAATGGCGATCATGAACAGTATGCTGGCTGCAACATAGCCGAACGATGCCAGGGAAATGGCTCGACCAAGGCCCTCTCGTTGGGCAATGTAGCCAATGATGACCGGAGCCGTACCGCCACCTACAAGCCAACCGGACATATTCATCAAGCCGACCGCGGTGCCTCGGGCTTCGGGTGGAATCACATCAAAAAGGGCGGCAAAGGTGTTGGCTTCGTACTGTCCCCTGAAAAAGCCCCACACAAGTAAGGCGATCACCACCCAAAGGACAGACTGAGCTTCTCCGCATAACACGACGAATGGTGTACACGCGACAACGCCAATGAGCTGCACCATAAGACGCCCGCCCGCTTTTCCCTTGCGCCACCGATCTGCGAGCCAGCCGCCAAAAGGCGCGCCAATCATGCTTGCCAATTGAGTAAACAGTGTTGCAACAAGGCCGGCCGTGGCCAAACTCAAGTGAAACTTGTCGTAAAGAAACTTGGGCATCCAGGAAAACAACACAACTGCAACAAAGGTTGTACACATGAATGCTCCAAGTATCAGTAGAACCGTGGGTGTCGTCCAGACGATCCGAAGAAACTGAGCCGGAGACAAGCGCTTGACTGTTCCAAGATGTTCACGGGCGCCGCGGTCCTCGAAATCAGCTGCGCCCCGTTGCGGTTCGATAAGGCGTCTATTGAGGAATAATCCCAGCAGTATCCCCAGTGCCCCAAACATGATGAATGACCATCGCCAACCGTAGCACTGTCCGATCCATCCCGAAAAAAAACTACCACCAATGGTGCCGAGGTAATTGCTGGTTTGGTGAATACCCATGGCTCGAGAACGAGTCGCCTTGCCATGATAGTCGCTAATCATGGACATGGAGGCAGGGTAGTAAAAGGTCTCGCCCAATCCTACTGCAGCACGGAAGAAAAGGAGCTGTCGAAATCTGCGCGATAGAGCCGTTGCCATGCAGATGAGACTCCAGGCATGGAGCCCCCCCAGGATGGCGGTCTTGCGCCGTACTCGGTCGACGACAATTCCGGCAAGTGGCGCACACAGGCCGTAGACCCAGGCAAAAGAAGAGCCCAACATTCCCAATTGGACAGGCGTTAGCTGCATTTCTCTTTCGAGCAGAGGAAAAACCGAAAAGACGGCCTGTCGGTCGGCGTAGTTAAAGAATGAGATTCCCCACAGCATTAGAATCACATGCCATTTATAATTTGGGCTCTGGTATTTCGGGTCGCTATAGCCCAGATCCTGTAATTTCATGGTGACTCGGAATAGAAGTTTGTATTTGAGTTTTCGAAGCCGGAAGACATGCCGGGTAACTGGAAGCCAACGAGTTTGGTCCAAGTATCGAAGATTTTCAACATTGAAATTCACGTCGTGGGAAGAAGGGCACATTGCTATTTTGGGCGGACACACGTTTGCCTTCATCCTTGCCTCTGTCACCCACCCTATGGCACACTCTTCGCTGTGAAAGCGCTGTTTCAGCCGGTCTGAACGGGCGTGCTGGTCATTAGCCGTGCCTGAAAAAATCCGGAGGGGACGAAATTCGCTAACCTGTATGGAAAAGCCATTATGAGTACCGACCAACCTGTTCTTGGTTCAAACACGCGGGAAGAAATTCTTTCCCAACCGCAGTGTTGGCGGGAATGCATTCAAGCTCTGGATAAAATGGGCCAGCTTGCGAAAGTGCGTGCACGCTTCCCGGGGCCAGCGGAGTGGCTTTTCATCGGGTGTGGCAGCAGCTATTACGTGGCTCTGGCCGCGGCTGCCACCTGGACCGAAATCACGGGTTCGCCCGCTCGAGCCGTTCCTGCCTCGGACCTGCTCCTCTTTCCGGACCTCGTCCTCGCCAGCTCTCATCCTTGCCAGCCGGTCCTCATTTCACGCTCGGGGAGCACCTCTGAAATTTTGAGGGCTGCTCAGTACTTGGAAGCTAAGGCTAACATTCGCACGCTTGCGATCAGTTGCGCAGCACATCAACCACTGGCGGAGGTCTCCTCGACGACGCTGCATGTGCTTCCAGCAGATGAGCAAAGCACCGTGATGACGCGGTCGTTTTCCTCGATGTTGCTGGGATTGCAGGCGCTTGCGGCGGAGTATGGGCAGGATACGAAGTTCGCCCAAGCCTTGCGGAGTCTTCCCGATCAAGCTCAGGTGGTCCTCAACGGCCTTCCCAAGCGCCTGGAGGGTTTCCTGCAGGCAAGAACCTTCGCCGATTACGTCTTCCTCGGGCAGGGCCCGTACTTCGGGATCGCCAGCGAGTGCATGTTGAAAGTGAAAGAGATGTCCTGCTCTTACGGGCAATGCTTCCACACATTGGAGTTCCGGCACGGGCCGAAGGCCATCGTCAGCCCCGAGACACTGGTTACTTTTCTCCTTTCTGAAACTGGCTTCGAAGCGGAAAAGCAGGTCCTGCGGGACGTGAAGGATCTGGGTGGGACAACTCTGGTAATTGCGAACCGGGCCGACGCGGCCGTCCGACATACTGCGGATTTTCTAGTTGAACTGAATCTCGAACTTGCAGAGTATGCTCGCCTGGCCGCTTACGTTTTCACGGGACAGTGGCTGGGTTACATTACCGGGCTGAAAAAAGGGTTCGACCCTGATCGCCCGCGAAATCTCAACCGCGTGGTTCTTCTCAACGAGAAGGGCTAGCGAAGGGAACCATAGTGCCTGATTTCGACGTGACGGTTGTCGGCGAACTCAACCTTGACCTCATACTTTATGGTCTCCCGGACGAACTCGAGCCGGAACGGGAGCTCCTAGCTGATGGGTTGGCGCTCACGCTGGGTAGCTCCTCAGCCATCTTCGCACACAACCTATCCATGCTCGGCACGCGTGTTGGTTTTGTGTCGCGGATCGGGGACGATCCACTGGGGCAAATCGCACTCGACCGTCTAGCCGCTGGTGGCGTTGATATCTCTCGCGTTCATCGCGTCAGCGGACAGCCCTCGACCGGGTTGACGGTGATCCTTCCTCGGGCCAAGTTTCGAAACATTTTGACCTACCCCGGCACGATGAATGCAATGTGTTTTGAGGACCTGGACCTTGACTACCTGACTTCAGCCCGGCATTTTCACATGTCCTCGTTCTTCCTGCACCGCGGCCTGCGCCCCCGCATGGTGGACCTTTTCAAGAAACTCAAGGCCTCTGGCATGAGCATTTCACTCGATACGAACGACGACCCCTCCGGTCAGTGGGACGACAACCTGACCGCCGTTCTCCGTTTCGTGGACGTCTTCCTGCCCAATGCCTATGAGGCCATGAAAATCGCGCGGAGCGACAATCTGACGACGGCCGTTGCCCGACTCGCGCAATGGGTTCCTGTTGTAGCAGTCAAGCTGGGGGCTGAAGGCGCTCTGGTGCGCTGCGGTAAAGAGGAATTCCGCAGCCCCGCCGTAGAAGTCGAGGCTCTCGATCCGGTGGGCGCGGGCGACAGCTTCGACGCAGGATTCATTCATCAGTATGTTCGTAGCGGAGCCCACGCGACCAGCCTTACCTTCGGGAACCTGATGGGTGCATTCTCGACTACACGCCCAGGCGGAACTGAGGCGTTCCGGGATCAGAAGTATTTGGATGACTTTCTGACTTGCCATTGGACTTTACGCGTCGAAGAGAACCACGAAACCGCAGGAAGTTCCGGAGGGAGCAAATCATGATCGATTTCCATACTCATCCCGTCCTCATTCGTGAGTTCGTCGAGAAGCACCCAGGCTACGAACGCATGGCGCGCCGGGTCTTCAATATCGGCAACAACTTCCAGCCGATCGAAACCTTCTTTCTGCAGATGGATGCGGCGAGGATCGAGAGGGCAGTCCTACTGCCCATCGATTGCCGACGGGCGCGAAAAGACCCCGTCAGTTCCAACGAGCAAGTAGCGGAACTCTGCGCGCTGAGCAAACGATTCATCGGCTTCGCAAGTGTCGATCCCATGAAGAAGAATGCAGCGCGGGATCTCGAGAACGCGGTCAGAAAACTGGGACTCCGCGGTCTCAAACTCGACCCCGCACTTCAGGATTTCCGGCCGCACGACCGGAAGGCGATGGACGTATATTCCGCCGCCGCCGATCTGAAGATCCCGCTGTTGATTCATACCGGCATGAGCTGGGCCCCCGAAACTCCCCTAGCACTCGGTAATCCCCTGTTGCTGGAAGAGCCCATTCGCAAGGTTCCGAAGCTCAATTTTGTGCTGGCGCACTGGGGATGGCCTTGGGTGTGGGAGGCGACCGCGCTGGCGTTGAAGTATCCGAACGTCTATCTCGACACCTCGTGCCTTTATTACGACAGCCCGAAGGAATTCTATCAGTTCGTCTTCAGCAAGCAGATCCCCACGACCGTCATCGAGCGCAGCCTGCGCAATAAGGTTGTTTTTGGCTCAAATTACCCTCGTGTCGAAATCAAGAATATGGTGCACGCTCTCAAGAGTCTGGGATTGACAGAGGGATGCCTCAATAAGATTTTGAGGGAGAATGCCGAGCGCTTGCTGGGAATCCACACGGGCGCATAACCATTGGCCGCTGAGCGTAAACTATGATTATCAAACTCGAACGTGTCAAAATCCAATCTCGCAAGTCTGAGGAAGCTATCAACATCACGGCGAAAGTGGACGAAATCGTCGCCCATTCCGGAGTCAAGAACGGACTTGTCAACGTCCTCACGACTCATACATCCTCCGGCCTGCTGGTGACCGAGGGGATTCCGTGTCTGGAAGAAGACATCCTCACTCACTTTTCCCGGATCTTCCCGGAAGATGCGGATTACCACCATCGCCGCTATCTCGATTACGACGGCCGCTTGGGGTTCAACGCCGACGCCCACTTGAAGAGCATTCTGGGCGGGATCAATTGTTCGTTCCCAGTCGAGAACGGTAAGGTGGTGCGCGGCTCCCGCCAGACGATCTATTTCATGGAATACGACGGCCCACTCGAGCGGACCTACCTGGTCCAAGTCATGGGCGAGTAACTCTCCTCGCGCAGTGAGCCAGAGCCTCAAAATGATGAGCTAAGCTTTTCCGGCGTCCCTCCCGGTGAAACTCCTCGTATTTCTGTGGCGTTAAACAAGCCGTGATTTTCAAGAACTTCAGGACGAAACGCCCGACGATGAAAGAACTCACGCTTTCGCCTACTCGATTTATTCTCATCGTGGCGTATCGCGAGAAGGCAAGGTTGAATTGCAGGCTTTTGGCTTCAATTCACAATTGCTTGCCATCGGAAACCTTCAGCGCCAGTCCGCAGGAACCATGAGCTGAAAAGACAGGCGGGCTGCCTTGTCAGATGGAAAGGCCGAGCAACGTCGCGGCGTTCTGATAGTAGACCTTCTTGAGCACTTGATCCGGCAGGCCGAGGCCGTAAATCCTCCAGCGGCCCTGGGGCGGGAGAGGCGCCGGAGCATAGTCGAAGTACTCGTCTTCGGTTTCCAGGAAACGATAGTAAATTTCGTATAGCTCATCGCCAAAAATTTGCTGGGGTGTTACGTTGCCGGATGGAGGTGGGACGGCGTCAGTGCCGAACAAAATGCGATCCTGATACTTGTCAAAAAACTTCTGAGAAGCACGAGGCTGGCGCCCCAATTCGCCAATCCGCGCCCCCAATTCCACGTAGAGGTTCGGGAGCCGGTCCATGCTCTCGGCAACGAAACCCAGATTCTCTGCGTCGCAACCGACGTGGAGTCCCACGAACTGAGTCTTCGGGTGGCGTGCAATCACGCGATGCAGGCCATCGATCGGGTCTCGAAAACTGGGGAAATCTCTACCGTAGAATGACCAGTCCGGATGGTTATTCAATTCTTCGAATCGCTCGTTGAAGCCATCGATAGGCAGAAAGAAAGCTTCAGGGTCAGAGACGTGAATCGCCACGGGCATTTTGAGGGCGCCACAAGCCTCCCACATGGGATCGAACCGACGGTCGTCGACTTTTACCAGGGGGCCAGATGTGACTTGTTCTCTCAAGTATAAGCCAAGAGTTTTTGACACCTTGAGCCCGCGTGCGCCCCCCTGATGGGCCCGCTCGATGGCATCCGCCTGGAAGCGGGGATAATTGGGATCCGTCAATCGCGCCCACCAAGGCATGGTGAAGACTATGAAACGGTCGGGGTGAGGTTGGTGGTATTTGCGGACCGTTTCCTCCAGGCCGTTCCCCACTCCACCCGTGAGATTGACCATTGTACGCACGTTCTTGCGGTCCATGACCTTAAGAAGTTGATCAGGCTCAGCCAAAAACTTCATTCCTTCGCCCATCTCGACCCCGTTTTCGTCTCTGGCGGGGACAGAGATGTGCGTGTGGATGTCAATAACGGGATGGCGTGAACGCAACACGCGTGTCTCGGGAACGTGGAGCATGCTTTTGGGCTGGAACTCGCTCAGGTAGAGGTTCCGCTTGCCTTTGGGGTCGCTCGCCGCGGGTGTTGCGCCCAAGCCCGTCCGGGATGCCCCCGACATCACGAATGCCGCTCCAACCCCGCCGAGCCATTCCCTACGCGTAAATTTGGACATCGCAGCCTTTGCTCCTTAAGGTGAGAGTTGTGTACTCCCCTCGGTGGTCCTTAACTTGACTCATGTGAATCATACATTTACCATGGTTTTTCAATGTTTTCAATATCTTGGAAACTCCCTTTGATTTGTCTTGGTTTCAACTTCATTATTACGGTAAGCCCTCCTTGAACCGTGAGCTAGCAGTCACAGACCGTGCTATGCATATTTCAAAATTCTCGTGGCTCAGTTGCGTAATTGTTGGATCCGTGGCGATCCTCACCTCGCTTGGCCCTGGTCGTGGCGCCACAGTGGCAGAAAGCACGGTAAACCCTATGAAGCCGGAGAGCCCATACACTTGCAACGCCATTATCAAGTCTAAGTTCTTATCCCCTGACTTTCTCCCCGACGGCGATTTGAGCAAGGCTGCTTGGAAGGAAGCGAAATGGGTGCGATTCAGCCACGACGCGCAGGGAGTTCCGAATTATCCCCAAGCTCAGACGGAGGTTGCCAGTCGGTGGACTGCTGAATACGTCTACTTCGCGTTCCGGTGCAAATACACGGCCCTGAATATATACGAAGGTGAGGACACTTCGAAGGAGCGCTGGGAGCTTTGGGACCGAGACGTAGCCGAGGTTTTTATCAACCCTCAGCCAGAACGCATAAATCACTATTATGAGTTCGAGGTTGCTCCTAACAATATGTGGATCGACCTGGAAATCGATAAGGAGAAGAACCCTTTCACTAATGCCGGATGGAACTCCCAATTCGATCACGCGGCACGCATCGACGAAAGAAGCAAGCGTTGGTCGTGCGAGATGCGCATTCCAGTCAGTAGGATGAATTCCTTGCGACTTTATCCCGGCGTGGAATGGCGGATCAATTTCTTTCGCGCCGATGGCCAGCCCTCGGATTCGCAACGGCGGTTTTTGTCATGGTGCACGGTCCCCGGTAGTAAGACTTTCCATGTCCCGAAACGATTCGGGAGGATACGCTTCGTGAAGTGACCGCGTCCTTTAGCTACGGCGCCGGCCCTCCATTCCAACACGACCTGGCCCTGCTTTTTCGGGCCCAATGCAACCCACCCAACCAGCCCCCGAACCCCGTCGACCGGCTCCCGCAGGGCGGCAGGAATGACCGCGCATCCCAGGACCGGGGCGAACAGCCATGGGACGTGGAAATCTATTCCAACGGCCGTCTAGTTCTTACCCTTCTTCGGCTCATTTGAAGGACCGTAAGGGGGTGGGCCGATGGGTTCGACTACCCAGTCTCCGGGTTGCAGTTTCACACCTGCAATCAACTCGGAGCCCAGCAAAACACGCTCGGCCGCTGACTTCGAGTGCAGGCGATAAAGTGTGTTCTCGTCAACCGCGTACCATTCGGGAAATTCGTTGAGACGGACATAGTCTTTGTCGTAATTGAGAACCCGTTTGTGGCGCGCAAAGTCAAAACAGATCCGACCTGTCCAGGAAACTGCCGAGCCGGTCGTTTCCAGACTCAAGTAGAGGCGCTCATGATCCCGCACAGCTCCCAATCTCAAACCGGGCACCCAGTGATTCGGGGCGACATCCCTGACTCTTGTAAAAGATATAAAGCAGCACGGTTCGGTTGAAGTTCCCTTCGCCATACCAGTGCTCGATCAGGCCCGATGGCTTCTGCATGGCAGCCATCACTTTCATTTCGGACTCAATCCAGTCCAGCGCTTCAGGCACGGGCTCGCGAGCAACCAGATAGAGAGCACTCTCGATGGAGTCGGCATAACCGTCGAACGATCCATGCTCCCAGTCATAGTTGCGGTACTTGGTCAGGTTCTTCAATACCCGAATCACAGCCTCGCGATACTTGGCCTCTCCGGTGCACTGATAAAAGGTATAAACCGCACCGTAGACATAACCCCAGTTGTCGGAGAGCCCGGTATCAGTGGGTTTTAAAGATTCGATGTCAATCGTGTTGTACAGCAGGCCATCAGGATTGGCTGATTGTAGAATACGGTCCAGCATGCGGGCCAGCACGGGACGGTAGCGGACCGCTCGAGGTGTGTCCTGATACTGTTCCAAGGCGTACAGAAGCATTAATCCGACGACCAATTCATTTCCGTGGTCGCGAAGCCGCAATTGGTTGTCTCCCGCATGTTTCTTGAAATCCCAGGTCAAGGGAGGAAGGTCATGGCTGGCTGGCAGCACCTCGTCGACATAAGCATCCCCGATTCTTCGTGCCCACTCCAGAAATCGTCGATCAGCCGTCATGGGAGCCAGTCGTACCAAAGTTTGAAGGACATCCCCGTTGAGTTCGCTATCGGACGCTGGAAGGTTGCCGAAATCGGAGTGGACCGGCGCGTGGTTCATCAAGTCGGCCGTCATGTCAACCATGCGATAGAACCAGGGAGTGCGGCCAAGCAGTTCCGTTACCGCCAGCAGCCCGTCCTTGGCGTATTCGCCCGCACCGAATAGACTCATGGGACCAAGTTTGCCGCTATCCAAGTCGAGGTTGGCAGGAATTGAATCCGTCTGTGTGGTAAACCGCACCTCATTGCGGAGCATTTCCAACATGCGGCCTCGATAGAGGTCGGGATCCGTCAGGAAAGCAGTCAGAATCAGGTAAGGATAAAGGTCGGCACCTGAGTTGTGGGGGGTGTAGAGTCGGCTGTCCTCCCCTGGTTTCAAGCCATGCCAACCCGGCAGGTAATCAGGCAGGAGCAAGGTCCGCGAGTCGGCATAACTCAGCCAGGCTTTCAGCACTCGTTGGGCCGCGGCAGCCATCTCATCAAAACGGCGACCACACTCCCGAGCCCGTCGGAATTCAGCCTCCTCCTGGCTCACAGCGATCGAAGCGCTAAGCAAGACTAAAAGAGAGGTTAGGATTATCTTCTTAAGCATGGATAAGAAATCAGAGTGTAAGCTAACGAGGGTAAACTGAATATGCCTGCCAAAAAGTCTTCAGTCCGAAGACAACCTCATGGCTTGATTTCTCTAATCCCGATGGAGGACCTTTGTTGGCGCGGCCATAATTTCCAAACGGTCCAAGTCAAATTCTTTATAAAGATCCAGGCAGAACAGGTCTGGGGCATCCTGATACTTAACCGGATTTTCCAGGAGATGGTTCAGGCTGGCCATTCCCTCCCGAATGACAATCTCTGAAAACAGGTCGGGCTCGAGTGCAGAGGCAATTAGCGCCGCTACCTGGTTGCGGAAGCCCCTGCTTTCAAGACGGACTTTGGCGCTGCCGGAGCGGCTCTTCAACCATTGAGTTATCTCGATCAGTTGAGCTGTTTCCAGGCCGAGGCCCCGATCGCCGAGGCCGTGGAGTATCTGTTGGAAGTCGGCAGGATCCGTTTCCCGCCAAGCGTCGCCGGTGAATAGCAGATCGACCGCCAGAACCTGTTCCCCCCGGTTCACTCGGTCTGAGACTTCCACCCCAGCCGCTTTTTTGCCCTTATCATTTAGCACTAGAGTCGCCGGAGTCTGGTCTGGCACGTCAATGGCCTTGAACCAGACGGCGTTTGCGCTTAGACCATTGTTCATGGAAAAAAGGTAGGACTTTGATTCAAGCCCCTTGTTCTTAGTGTTGGCAATTGTCCAGAGCCGCTCGGTCCTGACCGGACGGTAGCGCACAACCTCTTTGAGCTTCAATCTGGCCTGAGTTGCCCAGGCAGTTCGCGCACCGGCCTCTTCAGGAACGGGCTGACGAGTGAGACGAGCAGCAAATTGACGAGCCAGTTCCAGAATGGTCAGGTTGTCTTTCGGCAGTCCCACGACCAACTCGTCGTAGCTTTTGATTTCCGAATCAGAGGGGATTTCGCTATCGATAGCAGGCAAATTGAAGTGCTGGCTAAAGAACCGATAAACTTGAAGGCGGTTGTCCAATTGGTAATTATGAGTACCCGGATCGCGGTTCTCATGCCAACTCAAGGCCTCTTCTTTCCCGTACAACTTGAAGATCGGTTTAACGGCATCAAAGATCAGAGGCTTGACCAGCGGGGCCCTGAAACAACAATCATCCTCGGCATTGTGAACCAGCAGGGTAGGCCGAGGAGCCATCATAGCGGCCAGATGGGTAAAGTCCTGACCGTCGAGAAAATCAGTGGCCGACTGTTCCAAGTCGCCCAGATCGCCAAACCAGCGAGCCTCAATCCTGGTCACCAGCGACGAAAATCCGGCTACCGGAGCCGCAGCAGTGACCCTCTCGTCCAGAGAACTCAATACGATGGTCTGCCAGCCACCACCGGACAGCCCCGTCACTCCGAGTCGAGCTCGATCGACGTTGGGATGCTCGTACAGAAAATCGAGCCCCTTGCGCATGGCCAGTACGAACAGCCCCAATTCATTCACTCCAACCAGATCCAAATGGGCGCCGAACCAGTGCTCGTTGCCCTCTTGAGCTAGCTCTCCATAGGAGAACCATTCCAGATTCAAGGCCAGCATCCCTCGCTTGGCAAAATTGATACAGCGCTTTTGCTTGTACTCGACTGACTTCCCCGGGGCACCCACGTGTCCATTGACATTCAGCACCGCCGGAACCTTGCCGGTGAGCGTCTCTGGTTCATAAAGAATGGCTACGGACTGAAGCCCTGGAACAATTTCATAGCGAAGTTTCCGTGTTCGGTACCCTTTGCCGGAGTCTATCAGCCCCAGGTCCTCGAATTTCGGGGAAGCAATGACCCATTCTTGAGGCCAGCCGTGAAAGACAACATCTTTTAGCAAATGCTCACGCAAGCGTTTGGCTTCTGCGGTCCATTGCTGAGCAGAGGTGGGAGCTGGCGGTTTGGCGATGCGTTTCAGCAAGTACTGCTTCATCTGAAATAGCGAGACATTCGGAGAGAGAATCTCCTCACCGAGAACAACTGTGGCTTGCCTCGGTTCGCTCTGAGCGAAGGCTCGGCCTGCCAAGAGCACAGTGAAACAGACCCAAAGGCAAACACGTTTCTTGTTATCAGAAGCACGTTGGGGCACGGGAACCTCCGTTGCTGTCGGAAACATATAGTAACGGCATCGACTAAAATGACAAATCGTTCATGTTCAGCTACACTCACTCATCCCATTCCCTCTCCGCAGTGCGGTATAAAATGTGTAAATAGGACTGGAAAAAGAGAGGCGGTTGAAAGCTCCTAGAGTGATATAGATCTTTTAAAGGAAAAATTAAATCATAAAAGGAGAAACAACCGCCATGCTGAATGCTAACATCGAGGTCGAAAGTGCCCAAGCCCATTTAAGGAAAAGATCTGGGAAGAAGGAGAAGAGATCGCTGAAGCAGTATTTGTTAGAGAAGATGCGGATCTGGATTGGCAGGGTGTTGGAAGCGGAGCGAGACGAGATTCTGGGACGAGGGCGGCATGAGCCGCTGGGGGAGGGATACGACAACTAGTGCAACGGGTATCGACGGCGGCAGATCAATAAGATTTGTAAACTTTAACAAATAGAATCCCGCATGACCGACTCAGCCTGCTATCCATTAGTAAAGGAGATCGCTATGAAGAAGCTGTTAGGCGTTTTGATGTTTCTTGCTTTGACGGGCGTATTTGTTTCTCAGACTACTGAACCGAGATCAACCTATAACGGGCTTAACATGAACTTGGGCAATCTTTCCCGGTTGTCTCGCGCCAAGACACGATCGATCAGCCCCGAGAACCTTACTGGTGAAAAGGGAAAGGGCGGCATGGCTACCGAAGGAACAGGAGCGCACGCGGCCAGAGATCTGGGGCAGGGCTGGAAGATCTCGCCCTCAATTCAGATCGTCGCCAAACAGACTTTTACTCTGGCTGAGATTCAAGGGTCCGGAGCGGTCCAACACATTTGGATGACACCGACCGGCAATTGGCGGTTCTCGATTCTGCGGATTTACTGGGATGGTGAGTCGCAACCGTCAATAGAAGCTCCGGTCGGTGACTTTTTCGCATCGGGCTGGGGCAAATATGCCCAGTTGTCTTCACAGGCCATCTGCGTGAATCCGGGCAGCGCCTTCAACTGTTACTGGGAAATGCCGTTTCGCAAGTCCTGTCGGATCACGATGGAGAATACCGATACCGAGCCGATGACATTGTACTATCAGATTGACTATGCCCTCACCGAGGTTCCTGAAGATGCTGCTTACTTCCACGCCCAGTTCCGTCGAGTAAATCCACTTCCGTACAAGCATGATTATGTAATTCTCGACGGGATTAAAGGGTGGGGGCACTACGTTGGGACCTACTTGGCTTGGGGGGTGAACAATTCCGGCTGGTGGGGTGAGGGTGAGATAAAATTCTTCATCGATGGGGACGGCAAATTCCCAACGATTTGTGGAACCGGTACTGAGGATTACTTCTGTGGGTCTTACGATTTTGAGAACAGCGAATTGAAACGGTACCAGGAATTCACTACTCCTTACTCAGGGTTGGCACAGGTCATCCGGCCAGACGGGCTCTATGCGTCCCAGCAGCGCTTTGGAATGTATCGCTGGCACATCATGGATCCAATTCGGTTTGAAAAAGATCTCAGGGTCACAATTCAGGCCATCGGTTGGCATACCGGAAAAGACTCGCGCTATCTCCCTCTGCAGGACGATATCGCTTCGGTAGCCTACTGGTACCAAACCGAACCGCATGCCCCCTTCCCAAAGCTGCCCGAAAAAGATTACCTCGAAGTGCAGTGAATAGCCAACTCAGGTGACTGATGCGAACAACCGACAGGTTCTAAGCGTCGGGAGCGGGAAATAGTCCAATGTGTGAACTGCATCATTGTTGAATAAGAGGCGGAGAGAACATTGACTTCACCGAGCCCGTCACTTGTCTTTAAGTCCATTGGACTTCAAGCCAGACGGACCTGCCCCCCCGAAATGGGTCCCAGAAGGAATGTTAGAATTCCCATTTAGTTGGCCCGCCTGAACCGCCCTGCTTAATGCGATCACACTTTGTCAGGCACGACGAACGGTTGGCGGTATTCGCGGGTGAGTAGTTCATTCGCCTGGCGATCGCCAGTGAAACGCTCGGTCTTGGAATCCATTTCTAGGAAAGCACCCAACGTCACCGGCGTTTTCGTGAGTTCGACACTGTTCGCGGCCAGATGTTCCTGCATTCGCCCGAACGATTCCGCCATGGCGTTGTTCCCTTTCATGGCTTCGCGAATTTGTTCGGGCGAGTGTAGTTTGCCAAGTCGGTAGGAAATATTGGCGGTGTGGCACAGTGCGCTGGAGAGATAGCCTTCCAGGATGTCGGCGTTTAGTTCGGCCGTTTTGCGGCTGCGAACGGCGTCGATGAAATTCTGGAAATGGTCGGCGCTGCCTTCGAATCTTTTGATCTCTTTGCTATCCTTGTCGTAGACGATGCCGCTGGTATAGTTGGGAATCACCAGGTAGCCGTGTTCGCAATCGATCACGGCGCCAATGCCGGCGCCACGATATTTGTCCATCTGGCTTGAACCCTTCCCAGATGGCAGACCGCGAACTTCGAAGATTAAGGGCGCGGCTTTATAATCGTGAAAAACAATCAGGGTATTCGGCGTAGCGCCGTCGTCTTCATAGCCCAGTCGGCCACCGATGCTGAACATGCGCGGCGGCAGTTCCTTCTCGCCCAAAGCCCAACGCGCAATGTCCATCTGGTGGGTCCCTTGATTACCGAGGTCGCCGTTGCCCGTATCCCATACCCAATGCCAGTCGTAATGCAGCCTCGCGCGGCGCAGACGGTCCCATTGGAGCGGGGCCGGTCCAGAGATCGTAGTCGATTGAGGCGGGGACGGGTTGCGGGCCGTCCGTTTTGCCGATGCTATCCCGGCGCTTGTAGCAAAGACCGCGGGCCACTTTAATTTTGCCAAGATGTCCTTCCTGCACCCAGGCAATGGCTTCACGCACCCCAGGATTCGAGCGAATCTGCGTGCCGGACTGAACAATGCGATTGTAGACACGCCCGGCCTGGACGATCTGGCTGCCTTCCCATACGTTGTGGGAAACGGGCTTCTCGACGTACACATCCTTGCCCGCTTGAATGGACCAGATCGCAGCTAGCGCGTGCCAATGATTCGGCGTGGCAATTGTGACGACATCGATTTCTTTACTTTCAAGAAGCCGGCGAATGTCCGAGTAACTCTCGACCGATTGGCCATTGTCCTTGATTGCCTTTGTCTCGCGATCCAAAACATCCTTGTCCACATCACATAGTGCCACCACCCGAACGCCCTTGAGATCGTGCAGACTGTGAATGTGAACCCGCCCCTGCCCGTTGAAACCGATGACAGCTGCGCGGATGTCATCATTGGCGCCATGCACTCGCAACTTCACCGTGCCGGCTTGTGCGGCGGACGGATTTGTCAGACTGCGGCCAACCACCTGCAAAGGGCTGATTGAAGCACCTGCGATGAGCGACTTCTTGATGAAATCCCGGCGGTTGATCTTGTTCATGTGTATCGCCCTTGCAACCTACTTTACTGCCTGCCGACCTGAATTCTTAAGATAGAATTGCAGGGCGACCGCCTCCGTTGCCATTGTCCCAGCGACGGCAGGCAACACGCCTGCCTTACAATGATTCACCATTGCAAACGATCGGTTTACTGCATCGCAATGTTTCGGGTCCCTACTTCACTTCGTCTACAAAACGAGCGTACTGTCCATCAACCTGTTCCGGCGTGGTAGGGCCGGAAAGGATCAGCAAACGATAGCGAAACGTTACGGACTGCTTCGGTTCCATCGTGAAGTTCAGTTTCTCCTTGCCTTTGCTGAAAACTTCCTGGCCCAGCGGGTTGGCGGCGAACAAACCGTAACCCCGCGCGTGCCAGTAAGTCGGAAAGCCAGTGTTCTGCGGATGGTCCAACAAGACCAGCGTGATGGCTTCCTGGCCCACCTTACCGCTCAACATCGTCCAACGCCCACGTGTGCCCCAGACAGCGTCGCCGATCTTTCCTTCACTGCTGCGATAGAGGCCGCTGCCCCCCGTGTTGTCCAGCCCCTTCACCGTCTTGGGCAGTCCGCTCGAGTCGATAAAGACCAGAGGCTCATTCGAAGGCTGTTCGAGTTCCCGTCGCACGCGCAACCCGAGCATCCCTTCCTTGTCATCCTTGAACATGACCTGCTTTACCAAAGCCGTCAAGGTGGTGATCCGATCCACCGCGCGAAGATTCGGCCCCGCCGAAAAGATAAAACGGGTCGCCTCGCGCAAAATTGGCTGACCATCGGGCATCACCCATTCCATCTCGACGTCCAGTTCGCCGCGATTCACTCCGTCGATCGCGCGCGCGATCCGGCGATGCACGACCGTACCCATCTTGGCCTGCTGTTCTGGTGGCAATGTGACCGAGTTGTTCCAGAAATCGACGCCGTTGACATCGCCATATTTCAGCCATAGCCCGATTTGGTGCGGGTGGTCCACAGGCTCGCCCGGGCGCGGGTCGAGCGGAAAACCGCGAGTGACGACGGTGCCCTGTGCCGTGCGCAGCGGATAGAGCACGGGCACTTTCAGTTTCTCCTGCCAAGTGTAGGAGGTGAAAGGCTGCCCATCGACCAGGACATCTACGCGGCGGGCGGCTTCGTTTTGCACGAAGCGCACGCCTCGTTCCTGCGCGGACGCAGCCGGAGCAGCAGACAATGGCGTTCCCACGAAGTGAGCTGCGATCAAAAGAAGGAGAATACTTCTGGCGTGGTTTCTCATAGTTGTCTGCATCCCCTCGTTCTCCCAACAGAATGTTCGAATCTGAGTGGATAAGCAACCATCAACAGACGCGTCTGTTTGAGTTGCGATCCCGGTTGCTTCCACCTCAGGTGGTAGCCGCGATGCGTCGTAATTCCAGGCATCCAACATTGTCAGCGCCTGAATGAAGCAGGAGGAGATGTGGTCATCGGAGCGTTTAACTTACCTCTTTTTTGCGATTCTCCCCGTGGGCAGCCATCCCAGGCGACAAAAGTGGGAGCGTCCCCTATTTTACTATCGTGGAAAGTTGGCGATTTTTACTTTGCACAGTGTAAATAAGTAGAGCTTTGTAGCCACTCCCGATCCGGGTAATAGATAAAGATAAAGCGGTTTTCTTTGATGTTGTCGATCAACTCCTTGGCGATCTCCAGTCTTACCGCTGGGCAGCCCCAGCTTCGCCCAAGGCGCCCCAACGCTTTAATCGACCCGCTGCTCACATAGTTTGCGCCGTGCATTACGATTGTACGATTAAGCGCGTTGTCGTTGAACTGTGCCTCTAACCCATGGAGTTGCAACGTGTAACCATTCTTTCCCTGATAAGTGGTCGCAGTCCGAAATAGCCCAAGGCTGCTTTTTTTGCTGCCGGGTTGATTGGAAAAGGTTGAAGCGAAGTTGTCTCCCGAGTCACGCCCGTGTGCGACCAGCTCATTGTACAGCAGGGTCTTTCGAGAGAGGTCAAACACCCACAAACGCCTTTCGGTTGAAGGTTTAGAGTAGTCAATAATGGTGACGCGATCAGCGACGCCTTCCCCGCTCCGGGAGGCACATTCAACCGCGGAGAGGGCCAGTCGAATCACTTCAGGATTGGCGTTGGGGGCGGTAGCAGCGAGCGTGTCCGCGAGTGATGCCGCTTGCGCCTGTGCGCTGATCATTACAGATAGTAGCGCGCTGCACACAAACAATTTATTCCAACTCATGAGCCTCGTCTGTGGAAACGCGGTGAGCCGTGCTCCTGTCTCCCCCTATGCAATCATTTTATTTGTTGCGCCTGCGGAGTATTCTGTGGGTCGCCATTAACAACTTGCAAGTTTACCCCTGTGGTGCTTTCAAGCACAGGAGAATCGGTCACAAATAGAGTAACACCCGGCTGTATGAGCGCAGCAACAGCGCGTTGGAACTCTGCAGGAAAGTGAACTCGGCGAATCTCGTCGGGATCAAGCGGGTGCCTGGCTTCACCATAGTGCCCCGGTATTCCGACCGCCATCCACTCAAATTTACCCGGAGCCGCACTGGCGTCTTTCTTTTCTGAGGCGACGAATACATGGGTGCCCAATGCCTTGCCTGGCTCATCAATAGTAAGCCGTGCCCGCCCAATCTCTACTCCGTTTCTGTACACTAGGACACGCTGGTCAGCGCTACTAATCAAGATCGAGAGGGGGCCGCTCGGTGATTTCTGAGGTTCCCAGCGATAGGATTCATCAGGAGTAAGCCGTGCACTCTGCTCAGCCGCGCCGGATTTGACGTCAACTGGAGCCAATACGGCCGGGTGTACGACTGTGCTAGGCTCGCTCGTCTCATCCGCAATCACCACTGTCATTCCCATTGGAGTGATCCCAAAGAGCGCCTGTGCAAAGGCCGAGGGAAGATGCACACAGCCATGCGAAGAGGGGTAGCCTGGCAATCCGCCGGCGTGTAAGGCAACACCTCCCCAGGTGAGGCGCTCAGTGTAGGGCATCGCAGCATCATTGTAGATTGAGGAATGATGATCTTTATCCTTCTGCAGAATAGTAAATACTCCAGTAGGCGACTGATGTCCCGGTCGCCCGGTGCTGACTGTGGTCACTCCAATGTCGATGCCATTGCGGTAAACATACCCACGTTGCTCAGGAAGACTAACCACCATCACTACTGGCCCTGCCGGCGCTGCGGCCGGGTCCCATACGAACTGTCCTGGTTTAAGCGCTTGAGGGAGTGTTCCTACTGGCATCGAAGTCTTGTCTCCCCAAAATGGCACATCGGCGGCGTGAGCATTACTGATGGCAAGAAGCATCACCGACAGCAACATGACAAAAATTTGGCTCATAAAGATTCTCCTTGTCTACCTTCAAGGTAAGGTAATGGTAAAAGAAATTTGCCTTCTCGTGGTCAGCGCGACGATCGCGCCGGGGTGGCACAGATATGCTGCCCTTTGGCATGTCTGCGATGAGCGAGGTTCCAGATCGAGGCCGCCATCAAAAGGAACCCGCCACTCGATCCTCAAACATACGCAGACATCAGATAGCGATGTCTGCGCCAACCGCTGCGGGCGTGCTTCAAAGTATTTTCCCCGACAATTCCTTGTCCGTGCAGGCGTCGCATTTGTAATTCTTCCCAAGCTGGGAGTATCCATCTGTCCCAAGGTTGATCACCTTGCCGCACCCCGAGCAGTGTGTGGGCTCGAACGTTGGAGGATTCTCGAGCTTCTCAAAATTGTACTCGTTGGTTCCATACCACACGAAGATTTCCGTTTCGAATGAGTCGCGGCACTCTTTGCAATCCTTCCAATTTCTGGCATGTACCTCGTTGTGGTGATATGAGCACAAAGTGTAACGATTATGGTTTCTGTGACAACTGTTCCGACGGAAGGAGAAGAGCACGTACTCCTCTTCATCGTCGCAAATCCAGTTTCCACAACACTCCGTTTTTGTAAGTTTCTTGGTCTTGCCACAAAGACCGCATCTCGGCTTATCTGATTTCTTTTTGGCTGGTGTTTTCATTTGTTCTCTTTCCGTACGACACGGCAACATTTCCCACAGTGGACGCAGACGGGGTGGTGCAGACATGCTGCCTTTTGGCATGTCTGTGATGAGTCACATTCCATATTCATCCGGGACCAACAGAAGCTGATACTCCACCCTCAATCCTCCCCAGACATCAAATAACGATGTCTACGCCAGCCAGAATTCGTTGTTGATGCAGAGCGGGTCACCAGTACAGCATTCATGTCACTTGTGTCTTCACGGCGGCGGGGCGTGAACGCCACGATTCCTGGATCTGAAGCACGACGTCGGCCAAGGGGATACAGAAGGCAAGGCAGATCCACACGATAAGCTCGGCGACGGCGATGCCTTTGTCGTCCAGTCCAAAGACACCGGAGATTACCCGCACTTCAAGAAACACCAGAGCGACAGAATAACTGCGGGTCATCCATTGGCGGTGCTGCTGAACCCTTCCCTTAAGGATGAAGACGAAAGCGATGGCCGTGGTCGACATTAATAGGATAGCGTCAACCACTGCAGCAATCGTGAAGGAGCGAGGAGCGCCCATGCGCTCTCCGAAATACTGGATATAAGCTCCGAGCGGGGCGGCGATGAATACCCCCGCAACATAGATGCGTCCGACAACGCGATGCAACTTGGTGAAGCGCTGGCGGAGCCGGTCGATGAACTGCATCGGGCCGAGCAAAAGCGCGCATGCGCCAGTTAAACCATGGGGCAATAGCCACCATTTGAACGGCTGATAGTGATTCCAGACTGGGTCTGCGCGATCAATCAGAAAGTGTTCATTGTGATGAAGGACGTAGGCCATCATGGCCGCAATGAAGGCGAACAGCAAATACTTCGGACGCAGCCAGGAAAGGTGTTGCGGAGATACCAATGCCGTTGCCATTCACGCCCCCAAATCTTTGGTCAATAATAGGCAGGAACACAGGATGGTCCAAATGTCCCGTCGTGAGACTCACACCACCGCGACCTTCACGCAGTGGATCGGCGGGAGGGAGTCGAACAGGCAGCTCCACTCCTCGCCACCGTCTCGCCCAATCCAGAGCTGGCCTGTCGTGGTCCCGAAGTAGAGCGCGGGCGATTTGAGCTCGTCGATGTCCATCGCGTCGCGCTGGACCGTGAAGAAGCTTTCCTTCTTCGGCAGCCCGCGGGCGAGCCGCCTCCACGAGCCACCGCCGTCCTCGCTTCCCCAGACCGCGGGAGCGCCGCCCGGACAGGTGCGCGTCGACGCCTCGAGCGGCATGACGTAGACCGTGTCGGCGTCGTGCGGATGCACGACGATTGGGAAGCCGAAGTCGGACGGCAGCCCCTTACTGATCGATCGCCACGTGCGGCCGTGGTCGTCGCTGCGCAACACGCCGAAGTCCGGGTGTTCAGGAAAGCCGCCGTGGTTCTGCATGTAGAGCCGGCCGGGCGCATCCTTGTGACCTGCGATTTTGTGCACGCACTGGCCGAACTCGGGATAGGGATCGGGCACGAATCCGGCGCCGACGCCCTGATTGGACGCCGTGAAGCTCGCGCCGGCGTCTTCGCTCAGGTAATGGCCGCCAGTCGAGATGCCAACGTGCACCCGAGCCCCGTCGCGCAGGATCGTGTGCAAGCAGAGCCCGCCGTTCCCAGGATGCCACATTCGAGCGTGCGCGTGGTTGCTGATGCCCGGAACCATCTCCCAGGAATCGCCACCGTCGCTGCTCTTGAAGAGTGACGCAGGCTCGACGCCGCACCATAGATCCTTCCTGCCGTCGCCCGCTTCAAGCGACCAGATGTTGGCGAGCGCTCGCCCGTCCTCCTTTCGGGAAGGCGGGAGCCGATTTCGTCTCCTTGAACTTCTTCCCGAGATCGGTTGAGCACAGGACCTTCATGCCGAAGAAGGCATTGCAGCTCGAGGCATAGATTCGCGGCGTGCCGCGTGTGTCGATCAGCGCCGCATAGACGGCCACGCCTGATCCGAATGGTCCACGCAGCGCGAAGCTGCGCCTGGTCTTCGCCGCCTCGGCGACGAAGAGGCCCTTCTTGGTCCCAATGCAGAGAATTACGTGTTCCGGCATATTTAACCTCCTGTGACCGCGGGCAGGATTGTAATGACGTCTCCTGGCACGAGCACTGTATCGAGACCTTTCCGGTCGCGAACGTGAGACGTATTAACGAAAAGGTTTATGTGGCGGCGTACCGTCACCGGTCTCGTCGCACACGCTGTGGTACAGCGATGGGTGGCTCCGCTCGAGTTGCTCAAGGGTGTCCCGCACGCTCGAGGCCGACAGAAAAAGCTCCGCGGCGCCGTTGCAGTAGGCGCGCAGCGCCGCGGGAACTTGGATCGTGATAGTCATGGGTCGGGCCATCAAGGCACCGCCACCCTCACGAATCTAACTCCTTCCACATCTTCCACCAGGGAGCATCGCCATTTTAACAATTTATCATCTAGCTCTGAATCAACCATATGCGAATTTTTTTTGAACCATATTTATCTTTTACTTCTCAACAGCTCGCTTCTGAAAGCCAGATAGCAGGCATGTTGTATGTGATAAAGGGAAAGGGAGCGCATCCGATGCTTCCCTACGCCCTACAATGGCTGACCCATTCGATTAATTCTTGATTAGAAAATCGGCTGGGAAAAAGTTAACGATCGGAGGCGGGCTCTAGAGGGTATCTGGCACATGCACCAGGAACTCCGGCATGTCCGGGAGCCCATCAATGAACGTCCCCTTCTTCTTCCCCTTCGCAGAGAAGCGCCGCACCCGCTGCTTGAACCGTTCGGCCACGTAGAGATCGCCGTCAGGGCCGATCGCGAAGCCTGACGGGGCCTTGAGCTTGCCGTCGATGATGGTGCGCGCCTTGAGCTTGCCGCGCGGAGCTTTTGCGGGGATATCGAAGGCCAGGATGCTGCCGGTGCCGGCCGCGCCGATGTAGAGTGTCTCGCCGGCCAGAATCAGGTGCACGGGCTTCGTGAGCTTACGTCCCTTAATGCGTGCCACGAGCCGTCCCGAATCCACCTCGAAAATCTTGACTGCATCCCCAGCCTCGTCCGCCACGTAGAGATGCTTGCGGTGCACAATGATCCCGCGCACGGAGTGCCGGGGTTTGCCGTGCTTGTCGAGCACCACCGCGAGGCCCTGATGTGCCGGCACGTTCGGGGGGGCGCTGTCGCCGACTTCGGGAAGCTGGCCCTGGCTGGAGGCGACGAGCGTGCCGGGCAGGAAGTTCCCGCTGGGAAACTTCTTGAGGAGGTGTGCCGCCACGGGCGCCGGCTTGCGCGTTTTCGGCAGAATAGCGACTACGGTATTCGTGTCCTGGCACGACACATAGAGCCGGTCATCGTCGCCGAGCTCCACATCAAAGGGGTGGACCATCGCCGAAACGTGTTCTGTGGTCACCACATCGTCGGCGAAGTGGAAGGTGTCTCCGTGGCGGCGGTAGCGGGCGACATGGCTGTCCTTGCGCCAGGCGCTGGCGATGTAGAGATCGTTGCCCACGAGCGCGAAGCCGCGGGCGATGTGCAATGGGTGCGCATCGGTCGACGGGTCGAGGAGCAAGGGATGCTCCTTGCGCGGAGTGCCGTCATCCTCAAAGACGCCGATGTTGTCGACGCCGGTTTTGCCTTCACCTCGATAGCTGATCCACCACACGATGTACCTCCTCCATTGTTAAGATGTTGCAGGATTATGTTTATTGCGCGAGCCGCATCACTCTTGCGGTCTCAAGGATAGGAATTTAGGGGTCGGTCATTATCTCCTGCGCCAGCCATGAGCCTTCCGAATGAAGGGCCCATGGATGTCCACTCGACTCTTCGCGAGGGCATGGCATTCTCCCCCTGTGGTCGCTTCACTTCGGCTCTTTTTCTTTTTGAGGGTGACGCAAATCGTAATCCTCCTGCATCCGCCTCAGCTTGAGAATACCGTAAAATACGGTAATGGCCATGGTCACGACCAGCAGTCCGACGAACCTTCTTTCCGCGCCATAGTCGCCCTGGCGGTTGGCGACGTAGCTGGCCATGATCAAGCC
Organism: uncultured Acidimicrobiia bacterium; assembly: GCA_963810905.1. Lineage (GTDB taxonomy): Bacteria > Acidobacteriota > Terriglobia > Versatilivoradales > Versatilivoraceae > CAWBAT01. The sequence continues at coordinate 195,149 of CAWEPG010000011.1, forward strand.
GAAAATGACGATGTTGATGACCCAGTTCACCGGCTTCCGCACGACGAAGTGCAGGGTGCCGAAGCCGGCAAGCTGGTAGAGCATGAACGGCAGGATGGCCATCGCCGGCAATAATTCGGACATACCCAGCGCAACATCGACGTGGTCGGGCGCCTTGGTGTGCAGCAGCGTGCTGTGCGCCAGTTCATGGAACAACGACGGCACGGCGCACAAGAAGGGCACCACGGCCAGCAGTTCGAGCACCAGCGACCCGCACCAAGTACCAACCCTGGACGAATGATCAGCCCCTTCGCCAGAAGACTCAGTGCCGATGAAAAGGCCGGCGACGATTGCCGCCGCGCTGGACAGCATCAACAGTTCGACCGAGATGCCAAAGCTCGACGGTTCTCCGGTCTTGAGCAACAGTATCGCCATGAAACCAGGCGTGTAGAACATCACGCGGACCATTCGGGCCCACACGCGTGCGTCGCGTTCCGGTGGCAGGACCGGCAGCGCGCGTCCGTCAGATCCAATCGTTGGTCTTTCTTTCTCTTTAGCCATATCAGCGTGCTCCAAACGCAACAGTTTGCTTACCGGTTCGTATCATAACACAGTGTTAAGCCAGTCAGAAAGGTGCGCTGCCGTTGCACACAACGGCTTCCGGCGCATCGCGTTGTTCGGCTGAATATTTGCCCAAACCAACTATGCACTTGTTGGCCTGTACTTCCGCCCCAAGCTTTTTTCCCTTCGTGGACTCGTCTCCTGCTCATTTCTGGGGCTTGGCATAGACAGCCCCACCTTGGAAATCAATCCCCACGAAAGGCTCTCGACCGATGATCCAGGCGTCATGTCCAGGGGGGATAATTCCAACGTCTCCAGGCCTGAACTCGACTTCGGCGCCGTCATCCATGCGAACACCCATACGTCCCGAAACTACGTGCATCAGGTGCGCAACCTTGCAACTGTCGGTTCCCACAACTGGCTTCACACATTCGGACCACCGCCAGCCCGGTTCGAAGCGCACGCGCATCGCCGTTACGTCGCCGAGTTTGACGACGTCGATCTTGCCTTTCTCAACTGTCCGCGTTTCCTCAGGAGTGTCAAATGTCTTGCGTTCCATCTTTGCCATCACTCTTTTCCTCCTTCGTTGGTTGTCAGTGCAGTGCCAGATTACCCATGCTTAGCGCGCCACATCACTCTTCATACCCCAATTCCGGATAATTCATACGCTAGTTTTTTTGTTTGAACAAGCGCAATCTTTGACATCTCGATAGCTCGCTTTTGTAAATGGAAAGCAAGCTTGTGCCACCGAAGACATCCATCATTTAGAATGAGAGTTTGTCTAATAAGGCAACAACCCTCCAGCTACGTTAATCGTGTCTGCCGTGATATAGCTTGCGTCGTCAGAAGCCAGGAAGGCCACGACATTGGCCAGATCCTCGGGCTTTTGGATACGACCCAGGGGGATACTGGCAACGGCCCTGGCCTTAACGCTCCCTACAGGAACTCCTTCCAGCTTGGCAATTTCACGATCGATCTGGTCCCACATGGGGGTGTCGATAATCCCGCCGCAGATGCTGGTGACCAGGATTTGGTGGGAAGACAGCTCGAGCCCCAGTTGCTTCATCAAGCCGACAACGGCATGTTTGCTGGCGGCGTAGACCCCAAGTGGAGTCCCCTTCCCCGGAGCAATCTTGCCCGCACCGGAAGCGTTGGTGATGATCCGCCCGCCCATACCTTGATGGATCATCTGTTTCGCAGCGGCTTTGCTGCAAAGAAACACCCCTTTCGCGTTGACGTTCATCACCCACTCCCAGGTTTTTTCATCAGTTTCGAGAATCGATGCCACCGCTCCTACTCCCGCATTATTGACCAGGATGTTCAGTGCCCCAAACTCCGAAACGGTCCGGGAAATCATTCTCTCTACTTCGTCCTGATGGGTCACATCTACTTTGAAGCCGATTGCCTTGCCCGCGGCTGACCGAATCTCTTCAGCAGTGGTTTCCGCACTCTGCTGATCGATGTCCGTCACGACTACGGATACCCCTTCTCGTGCCAACCGCTGCGCAATAGCGCGTCCAATCCCCCGCCCAGCGCCAGTTACAATGCCCACTTTCCCTTTGAGCTCTTCATACTTCGGCATGGTTTTTAACTCCGATCAGTGATCAAAACCTCGTGATAGGAACAAAAATGAAATTGAAAAGATAAGGGTGGATACAGCCCTTTTGCGGGAGCAAGTCCAGCACGTCCCGATGGATCATTCAGACTTTCACGGGCGTCTCCACTAATTCCAAGATGAATCCGTCAGGATCCTTCAGGAAAACTACTTTGACTGCTCCGTAGTCCCAATCAGCACCGAGATCAAAAGTTACAGGGGCTGACACGAACTCCACCCCTTTTTCTTTGAGCTCTCGATAGGCGGTTTGAAGATTGCTGACCCCAAAACAAAAATGGGAATGATTGGCCATTCCCAGCGCGGCGTTTGAAACGATACCTTTCGGCTGCACATACTCTTGCAGATCAATCAGAATGTTAGGGGTGTCGGGTGAGGCCAGCCGCACGACCTGCATGATCACCCCAGGTTTTCCTGCCATGGTGGAGATCGCTTCCCCCTGCAACAGGTGTCTCTCGACTTCTTTCAGGCCGAGCACCCCAGTATAAAAAGGCAACGACCGCTCCAAGCTACTGACGGTCACCGCAATATGGTCCAGCTTTGTGACTAATCCCATAAGATCATCTCCCTTACGAGGATTGCTTTTCCCAAGACCTTGGACTGTTGGCCTTAGACCATTGTTTACCTTAATTCGCCCGTGAATCACGCGAACTCGTCCTCGGCTGCGAGATTTGCACGAGCGTGGAAGCCGGAGAATTCATCACTTCCTGCCCGAACCCCAGCGTGTCCATGGGGCAGACGGTGACGCAAATTCCACAACCGATACAGGAGGAATTGGAATTAGTGATCGTTTCTTGTTTCAGAGCAAAATTCATGACGTCGATTCCAACCTGGCAGTTGCGTGAACACTCGTAACAACCAATGCACTTGTCGTTCGAAACAATCTGGAATCGGCTCCATCGCAGTCGGGTGAAGAATTGAGATTGCAGCTGCATAAGTTTTGCCAGTGGGCACCAATAGCGGCACCAAACCTTTCCTCCAAGGAAAGGATAAAGCGTAACCGGCAGAATCCCCACTAACCAGATATCAGCACCTAGCCTGTAGATGTGGATCCCGAGTTGAGCGCTGCCGGAGAGCGCGGCAAAAATGTCTTTGGCCAACGTCAAAACGGTTACGCCGACTGCAAAAAGAAGGACAGCCAGGCTCATCCATTCCCAATGAATAGAAGCCTTCCCTTTGGGAGCGAGGTGCCTCCAACGATCCCCGAAAGTCTCCGCTAATCCGCCGCAACCGCAGATCCATGAGCAGTAACGCTTCCCCTGGAACAGAACCAACAACGGGATGACGACAAAGGTCAGCAGGAGCCCCCACACAATCCAAACCTGGTGAGGGTTGTAGAAGAAGGTGTAAAAGAAGAGTGGCCAGGCATAGATGATTCCATAACTTCGCCATGCCTGATCCGCAAAAGTCGGATCATTGGCAAGCCTGGCGCCGACCCACTGATACTTCACGGCATATTGAAAGAGGAATTCCGGGATCAGGAAAAAGAATATCCACTGAAAGCTGATGAGGCTGACATAGCGCCAGATCTGGAACTTGTCTTTGCGTTCCAGGCCCCAGCGCTTCAAAGCCTGCAGTCCAAAAATCGTCATGAGACTTGTGTAGAGGACCGTGTACCAGAATGACCATGGGCGGTTCATGAAAGACAGGAACTTGTAACCCCAATCACGATATGGCCAAAACTCTTCGCCCTTCCCGTATTTCACCCCATAGACCGAATAGCAGACAAAAAAAGAAAGTCCAAGCCAGGCAAAACGATCTCCTTTCCGCCCAAGGATGATCAGTTTGGCAACTGCAACAGCCCATAGGGACAAGCCCGCCCATGGGGGGACGAAAGAAAGGCTCTTGCCTGCAAGCGCGGCTTGGCCCCCAAAAAACCATAACCCCAGGAACCCCAGGAAAGTGAGGAGCGAAGCACGCCCCCAATTCCCTTCCCATTCATTCTCCATCCTCAATCCAAGCGACTTCAAAAATTGTCGGGGAACGTCGGCACCGATCAGGACAAACACGTGGTCGCAAGGGATCTCACGGATTTTCTTCCCTTCCCTGCTGGCTCATCGTGAGGGTGGCCCGATGTTCTCCAAATTCATTGACCTCGCGAATTCAGTAATGGCTGAATTTTTCCGGCTGCGACAGCCTCATCGAACTTGCGTTTATTGTCTTTGAATATTCCTGACAGCTCACTTCCGCGGTATGACAAAAAAACCTTGTTCTGTTCACTTAATGTAATAGCAGCCTCTATGGCACTGTTTCCGCCCCCCACAACCAGGATTTGTTCATTCTTGTATTTGCGAGGTGAATACAAGCGATGGTAAACTTCTTCTCGATCTTCCCCCTTAACATTTAGCTTTCGTGGATTACCTCGCTGGCCCGTTGCCAAAACTACGTACTTCGCCTTGTAAACGGCCTTGGGAGTCTTGATCTGAAAGGTTCGATTCCTTTTCTCACACCCGATCACTTCTTCCATCGTGTGGACGTTGAGCTGGTTCTCCCGAATGATCTGATGCCACCGTCGGGTAAGCTCTTCTTTGGTCGCTCCATCCAGCCAGAGCTTGCCTTTCGGGGGTTGGCTATCGGGCTCGGCATAAACCCACTTCCCTTCTGGAAAGTTCTCGATGGTATTGGCAATCTGCTCCTTTTCTAGCAATAGATACTTCATCCCTCGCTCTTTGGCCTGCAGAGCGGCATTTAAACCAGCCGCTCCTGCTCCTAAAATGATCACATCATAAACGTCCGGCTCAGAGTTTCCGATGGCGCCAGGAAGACTGGCGATATGCTCGATAACCTCATAACCCTGGGCCATGGCATACTTAATGACCGGAGCACCGGCTAAATCCCCAATAACAAATAGCCCGGAGATATTACTTTCGTTGTTTTTCCTCAGAAAAGGGCGCTCCATCTGACTGCTGCCGGAATGCAAGACAGAGACAATCCACCCCTCGATTTTTGAGGCAAGAGAATTTTGCTTCGACTCTTCAGTCATCTGGCAATCCACTCGAAACTCTTGTCTTGTGTTCTCGACTTTAGACTCTGGACTTTAGACTTTCCCTGATATTCAAGAATATTAACGCTGATCAACCGGCGCTGCCAATTGCGCATTTCAAAATGCTGGATTGACACGCACTGCTGGATCTCATTGCACCCTTCGCAATTCCAGTTGCTCATTTTTTTCCCTTTGCATCAACAATTCTAGATTATTTCCATGCAGGTAAACCGAGAGCTTGGAATGTTGACTTAAACGAGGAGCGGGAATAACATCCTGATCGAGAAGTGGCACTCAGATTGGTTGTTAATAAGCTTTGAGCGAAATTGCCCGAAAACCGCGCTATTGCCCAATTATCAGGGCAAAAGTACCTCAAATTCAATGGTTAGGCTCAAGTCGAGCTTCGTTTAATAGGACAGATGGCTGACTCCCTAAAAGTCGCGGTAATTTGTGTTGTAGGATGTCTGGTGTCTTCGACGGGTGTGCTAGAATTTTTTGCCACTCCGTGGTTCGAAACTGCTGCTTTTGTTCTCTATTTTTGTTGGCCCGTGATCGGCCTATTTCTCTCTTTGTATGTATGTGTGTGTGCAGGGAGGGAAATCAAGATGGGGCGTCGCCGTCAGGCGGTTGCAGCAATGGCCATCGCAGGCTGTACAACAGTTTTCGGGTTCTGGACGCTTCCAGGCGCCAACAACTGGCCCTAATGTGTATTTGTTCGTGGCTGGCGCAGACATCGCTATTTGATGTCTGCGTATGTTTAAAGATGGAGTGACTGCTTCCTACTGGCATAGGTTGAGATATGGAACGTGAGTCATCGCAGACATGCCAAACGACGGCATGTCTGCGCCACCCCTTACCGGGCGAGTAGAGGAGGATCGACCTTAGTGACAGACGGTTCGGTAGGTGAAAACCGACGCGGGGAACACAGGTTCTACAGTGCCATGGCAGTGGCGATCGTCCTCGTGGCCCTCGCCGGCTTCGCACGTACTTACTTCCTGCGGCCCATCCTCCCTGTGCCCGTGCCGCCACCGCGGGAACTGACGCCACTCATCCACCTGCACGGCCTCCTGTTTACCGGCTGGGTGCTGCTGCTCTTGACCCAGGTGAGGCTCGTGGCAACAAAGCGAATCGGCCTCCACCGCCGGCTCGGCGTCGCGGGTGCCGCGATGGCGGCGCTGATGGTGGTAGTGGGCACGGTGACGGCAATCTACGGCGTCGTTCGCGGCGTCGCGCCCTTCGGGATGGATCCGCGCCGTTTCCTGATTGTGCCGCTCTTTGCCATTGTACTGTTCGCGGTCTTCGTCGTCGCCGGCGTCCGGGCGCGGCGTGACGCGCAGAGCCACAAGCGTTGGATGCTGCTCGCAACGATCGCGCTCCTGCCACCGGCTATCGCGCGCTGGGTGCTCCTCCTCGGTCTCGGCCCGCCGGTCGTGTTCGCCGTCGCCACTCTCCTTCTGCTGCCGCTCATCGGCTGGGACTTGAAGACGCGCCGGCATCTCCACCCGGTCACGCTCTGGGGCGGGCTACTGCTGGTCGTCTCGGGCCCCTTGCGCTTGATGGTGGCAAAGACTGATGGCTGGCTCGTTATCTCTGACTGGCTGGTGGTCTTGTGAAGTAGGGCCGTCGACTGCGGATCGCCTTGCCACCGGAGAACCAGCGGAAGTTTGAGGAATTTGGTTGTAGCGGCGGTCTGTGACCGCCGTGTTCTTTTCATTTCAACGGCTTGGCCGGCGCTCATAGAGGCCGCTACAGTTTCTTCACAACCTCGGGGAGTTCAGTTTCCTATATCGGCACGTACCAGAGGGATTGGTCCTCTCTGCCAAGAGATCTATCCAACCTGCACCCGGGCTCACAAAGTGGATTTCGAAAATGGGAATGATATGCAATCGGAGAAATAACATATGGCTCGTCTTTGGTTCATCACAGGGTGTCTAATCGCAGGACTTGGCGTTGCCGCTGGCGCTTTTGGAGCTCATGCCCTAAAGCAACGCCTCTCAGCAGAATTTCTCCAGGTATTTGAGACCGGCGTTCGTTACCAAATGTATCATGCCTTCGGGCTGCTCGTGGTTGCTGTGGCCATGGATCGCTGGCCTAACAATGCCACTTCAGATCGCCGGGTGGTTATTCTTGGCTGGAATCATATTGTTTTCCGGAAGCCTGTATGCCCTCTGTCTCAGCGGGATTCGGGTCCTAGGCGCGATCACGCCGATCGGTGGCCTCTGTTTTTTGGCCGGATGGGCATTTTTGGCATTCGCGATCTGGACAGGAAGAAACTGAGCCCCGTGGACGGCATCTACTCACCGAACCTTGCAACATCATTTTCTTACAACCTTACTTCCGGCATCCTTTCAGGTTTGCTCCCCCAAACGGAAGAGCGAGCTCCGTGAAGCCATTCTTTGAAAGAGTCGTGCAATTCCTCTCATGCATAAAGTCCAGAACATTTTCTTTGCTGGGCCCGTCGGCCAGCTGGAAGGTCTGCTGAAAGCTTACAGAAGGGCCAGGAACCACGAGGTTTGGTTGTCGTTTGCCATCCACATCCTCTTTATCATGGCACTATGCATAATAAGGTAACCTTTGCCGTAGCGGACGCTTACTTCAAACTTGGGTGTAGTGTCCTCCGCTTCAATTTTCGTGGAGTTGGACTCAGTACCGGGGATTCATGACCACGGAAAAGGAGAGGTCGATGACGCACAAGCGGCCATCGGATATCTCAAAAAGCGTTTTCCCGGACTGGACTGCCATGTTGCGGGCTTCTCGTTCGGGGCCTGGATTGCCTTGGAAGCAGCGAAACGTGACTCCACATTGATCTCTGTCTGTGCCGTGGCCCCACCATTTAAGTATTTTGATCCCTCTTTTCTGGATCACCTCACGATTCCGAAACTTTTTTTGCAGGGAAAGGCGGATGCGATCTGCCCGGGAGAAGAGTTGCAAAACCTTTTTCCTTCTTTCGCAGACCCGAAAGAAGTGGTTTGGTTTGAAGAAGCAGACCACTTTTTTGCCCATCGACTGGAAGACTTGAAAAAGGCAATCGCATCCCGCCAACATTTCTTGAGACTATAAAGATTCCCCCCGCACCGGATTTTCCCTAATATGTCAGGCGGAGAATTGATTAAAGGGGAGCGAAACATGCCAGAAATCGCCAATGTCAATGGAAAGATAACTCCTGTTCACGAGGCTATGATCCCTGCTGAAGACCGGGGATTCCTGTTTGGAGACGGAGTCTATGAAGTGTTGCGCAGCTACGACGGCCGGCTGTGGGGCTTTGAGCGACATATGAAGCGTTTGGAAAGAAGTCTTCGAGAGATCGAAATTGCCGGAATCGATCTCGACGATATCTTCCATCAAGTCCGCAACACGCATGCACAGAGCCAAATTCAAGATGCGACGGTCTATATCCAGATCACCAGAGGCGCAGGCCCTAGGTCCCATACCTGGATTGCCACGGGTCTGAAGCCAACATTCTTCATGACCGTCAGGCATTTTCAAGCACGCGGAAGCGGCAATGAAAAAGGGATTCGAGCCATTTGGCTGCGGGACCAGCGATGGGGCCGGTGTGACATCAAATCAATCAACCTGCTTCCCAATGTCATGGCAAAACAAAAGGCGCGAAGTCAGGGAGCGTATGAGGCAATTTTTGTGGATGCCCGAAACCAGGTTTTGGAAGGCACCTCGTCATCGCTTTTTTCCGTCATGAATAACGGCTCTCATTGTTCCACCCAACTCTCCTGCCATTTTGCCCAGTATCACCCGGGAGATCATTTCGGAAATTGCCAGCGAACTTAAAATTTCTTTGGTAGAAAAGGACATCACGCTGGATGAGTTCTACCAAGTCGATGAAGCTTTCATTGCGGGAACCGGCGACGAAATCATGGGCATAACTGAGCTTTCCGGAAAAGCCATTGGACAAGGCAACGTTGGGCCTATGACCAGAAAAATTTATGCGCAGTATCGAGAAAGAATTTCCAAAGGGAAGGATTAATCGAGTGGAAGCGAACCTTTTTAATATTTGGAATCTTTGGGAGCAGTGCGAGTGGTAACGTGTCGTTGAGCGGTCTTGCGGATCACTTCCGGGACATTCCTGTTTCGAGACAGAGTCCTAAGATCATTCGTCAAAATACGATTGAGCATCCCCAGTGAAGTGGCTACCGGAGTTCGCGGATTGCGGACCAGGTTGTGAATCACCGTATAGCTCTTGGCAAACTCCCTCCGGGTACCCACAATCCTCAGGATATCCTCAGATACGTTCTTCATCAGCGCAACGGCTTCCACTTCGCTATCCGTCAGCTTTGGACTTTCCAGAACAGCGGATGCAACGATCCGGTTCGAATCCCGAATGAGAATAATTCGTTCTTCCCTGCTCCCTTTCAGAGCGGTTTGTACCCGCTCGGCAACGGTCATTCGGGCAATCTTTTGAATGGTCGAAAGCTTTTCATCCTCGGGCATCTCTTCAAAGGTCACGTAACCGTCATCGGCCAGGCTTTCGAGAGTCAAGTTGGCCACATCTTCTCCCTCTTTGATTTCCCCACTATAGGTGAAGGAATCTTCTCCCTTCTCCAAAGCTTCTTCCTGATCCATTTGTGCCTTCATGGCTTTTTCCTCGGCTCGGGTCCTATGGATCGGAATGAAGTTGTTTCTTTTTTCGAAGAACTCCTCGCGAATCTCTCCCAAGCGCCGCGTAATATCCGGCGTGGCACGGGAGTTGCGTTCGAGAGCTTCGAGGATGAAAGGGGAACGCAAGAGGCGCATCAGATTGACCAGAACGAGATCAATGAGCCTTGCCTCGACTTGTTCAGCGATTGCGGCAATGGTGGAATCGGGCGTCGCTTTGTTTTCGATGACGACCTCGAGAAGAGTCTCCGAGCGAAATGGAAAACTCCCATAGTATTCGAGACTCTCGGCAGGAGCCGACGGACTTTCCAAGATCGTCTTCAGGAGACTCTCGCTAAATTCATTCTCAAGTGTATTCCTGGCATTTTCGCATACCTCGGGCTCACTGTCTTTCTGCAAATAAATCAGAATGGCCAATAATTCTTCATGCCCAACCGGGAGAACACCACGAGCTGCGGATTGACGGACTTGTAGAGGCACCCCACCTTTCTTGAGTCTTGAGAGAACTGTTTCACTCATACCATTTCAACCCGGACAGCAGCAAAAAAAAATTGATGAGCAACTGGGAAGATGATGCGCCGATGCAATGCGTTCACAAACTAATGGGTAGACGGCAAAAACTGTTTGTAATTCTCGGCTGAAATTACAATTTCCTTTTTCTCTCGAGTTCGCCCCAAGGGAGCCAGCAACTGGCCGTTGACAAGCACTTTCACGCCACCCGCATTCCCCAGGATCAAACTCAGAGGGGTTTGCAACGAAAATTTCTTGGATTCATTGGGCATCATCATCCCCTTAAAAAGCTTGTTCTCCCCGGAAGCCGCCGATATCCAAGTTTGTTCCGTAGCTTCGAGCGTGAGTTCAATCGGACTATCGGCTATCCGCGCATCGGAATTACCAGGAGCGAGAGGCAATGGCTCGGGTTTCTTGGCAAGTTCTCCAAGGACTTTGAGTTGCGGATTCCCAGTAGATGCAGAAGGTCCGATAGGATTCGGAGAAGCAGGCGCAATCTCGTTGGCAGGATTACCAGGCTGAATCGTTGAGCTGATCGGGGAACTCAAAGAGGTTGCCGCTATGCTCTGTGGTTCCGTCGCTGGACGAGTGGTGTTCAACTCACTCTTCGGCGGCTGAGGCGGCTGAGCTGCAGAAGGAATGGATACATGAACCGTGGAATTCAAAGGTCTCAGTAAAAAGTAAACCACACCCAATATGAGCAGTGCCAGAATTCCGGCAATCAAAAGCGCCCCAGCGCGCTTCGGTTCCCTTGAAGCTTTTCCTGTTTGTTGCTTTTCCTCAGGATTAAGAGGGGGGGATTCGAACGCTAGAGTATATTCGTGCAGCACCTGCTCTTCGTTCATCCCCATGTAATTTGCATAACTCTTCAAAAACGCTTTGCGAAAGATTCCTCCGGGTAAACTATCAAAACGGTCTCCTTCAAGAGCCTCGAGGAGTCGTCGGCTGATCTTCGTTGCGTTTGAAATCTCTTCCAGCGAGATCCCCCGTAGTTCACGCTCCCGCTTCAAATTTGCGCCAAGTGACACTTCAGTATGCCTCCTTCACTGAAGATGCATATTAGGTCGGGGGGTAAATCCTTGTCAATAGAGGGATAACATCACAGGCGGGAATTCCTGCGTTGAACGCGCTAGCCGGAATGCGAATGCCGCAGTCGTAATGCCTGCGAATCCGTTGGGAAAAATTGACAACTAGCGCCGAGATGGATAATCTTATTTCCAATTTCCTTTAGCCGGTTCTTTTTCGATCGGTTCCTGATGGTGTCATTTTTTATCAAAACTTATAGACAAACACAGCGAGGCTCCCAACATGTCAACACATACATCAGCCCATTCATCGTGGAAGAGTTCGATGCGCCAAATCATTTTTATTTCGCGCATTGGCAGTCTTTTCTTGCTAGCAGGATTTCTAACTCAATGCGCTACGCCACCCCAAGAGCCCCCAAAACAAGCAGCGCCGAAAGGGCCCACTCTTTACAAGATCAGTTTTCCCGTTGGGCTAGATCCGGAAAGCGCGAACATCCCAAAAGATAACCCCTTGACGGAAGAAAAAATCAAACTGGGAAAAAAACTTTATTTTGATAAGAAGCTTTCCCTGGATGAAACGATTGCCTGTGCCTCTTGTCATATCCCGGAGAAAGGTTTTGCGGATCCAAGGCAGTTCTCCAGCGGAGTGGGTGGAAAAAAAGGCGGTCGACAGGCTCCCACAGTGATCAATCGTGTCTTCAGTACCCGCCAGTTCTGGGATGGGAGAGCCACTTCTCTCGAAGATCAAGCTTTGGGCCCAGTCCAGAACTCAGTAGAAATGGGGATGCCCAACATGGATCTCGTGATTCAGCGGCTGAAGGCTGACCCGGTGTACGTCGAAGCATTCAAAGCGGCATTCCCTCCCGATGGAGCGATAACCGATAATAACGTCGCTCAAGCGATTGCCAGTTTCGAGCGGACGGTTGTGTCCGGGAATAGCCCGTTCGATCGATTCAAGGCCGGTGATAAGACCGCAATGAGCGAATCGGCACAACGTGGTTATGAACTTTTCAAGAACGAGAAGAAGGCGAACTGTGAGACCTGCCATGTCGGCCACAATTTTACGGATGAAAACTACAACAATATCGGAGTGGGGATGGGCGCCAAAGATCCGGATCTGGGATATTACAAAATCACCAAACTCGAAGGACACAAAGGTGCTTTTAAGACCCCAACACTTCGTGAAATCACCAGCACAGCGCCTTACATGCACGATGGTTCCGAAAAGACTCTTGAGGAAGTAGTTGAGTTTTATGACAAGGGGGGCCACAAGAATAAGTGGCTTTCTACCAAGATAAAACCTCTTCATCTGACCAAACAGGAAAAGCAGGACCTGGTCGAGTTTCTCAAGTCTCTGTCGGGTGAAGTCACCTGGTACGGGAAAGGCCAGGAGGGAAGTTAAGATTCGGCGAAGTGAAGGAATCGAAGGAAATCGGATCGGGTGATGAGTAAGGAAGGAACTCGCCAAGGCGAGTAGCCCCTTTGCCTGGTCCGTCGCCAAGCGGGACACGGAGTATCTACGACTTCTCTATCCTTGGTCTGATATTTAGTGTGCACGGCCAAGCGACGGCCTGAAAGGCCCGCAACATCGTAGCCGAGGGCAGCGCCCTCGGCTACTTTCCCAAATGACCCTTGCCCTGTAAGGGCAACACAAACTCAGAGAATATGCCTGCCTCAGTCCCTGCAATTTTTGAGCGCGCATATCATCTTCTCCAACAAAAGTAGCCCCCCTCGATCTGGGCACGGCATGGCTACCACGTCTGTGGGCCTGCGTTGCAGGGTTTCTAAAAAACTTGGTATGATGTTTCGTTACTTCTGGAAGTCACATTGACCACATGCACATTTTCTTTAACCTGTCCAAAATGTGTTGCCCTTACAGGGCAAGGGGTATCTTGGGTCTCGAACCGGGGGCGTTGCCCCCGTCTAAACTGTTTCAGCCTTTACAGGCTGAATCCATCCCTTGGATTAATGTTCGAGGCAATTGAAGAGGCAAACGAAAAAGGTACACTAAATTCATAAGAGGCCAGCGAGCTACCCTCTTCAAGTTGCTGAGCGGAAGGCGAAGGGGAAAAATGATCGTAACCTGAAATCCTGCTTTTGACCTCGCACAATGCTTTTTTTTTGGAACCCGCGAAGAGAGGTCAACGTATTGAGTGATAGCAGAGGCTTGACAAGAAATTGCTGAGCCATTTTCTGTTAGTCATTTGATGATTTACGTGATTTGAGGCTGGGAGGTATTTATGGCCGACCTATTATTTCTTCCTTTTAAAATCATCGGTTTTCTCATCTTTCTGCCCTTTCGCATCCTTGGATTTGTGATTCTCCTCCCCCTCAAGATTCTCTTCTTTTTCCTTTCAATCCTGCTGGTCATTCTTTTGATTCCGCTGGCTATCGTGGTAATTCCTTTGGCCTTGCTCGCTCTGCCGGTTCTGGCTTGCTACGGCCTGTGCAAGCTTGCGTGGAATTAAGCCAGATGGGGGCTTGAGATTCCGTCGCGCGGCTAGGGACTCTTGCCGCGTTTCTAGCAATCCGTTTGATCTCTGTCTATAATTGAAGCTCGTTTTGCAGTTAGTGGAGAATGGAGCTTCCCCATCTGCCACATAATCTCTCCTGTGAGAACCGATGAACGTACCCTATGACGCAATTCTAATTGTCTCTTTCGGCGGACCTGAAGGGATGGACGAGGTCATGCCATTCCTCCGAAATGTGCTGCGGGGGAAAAATGTGCCAGAGAGTCGCCTCCTGGAGGTGGCCCATCACTACGAGCTGTTCGGTGGAATCAGCCCAATCAATGCTCAGAACCGACAGCTTGTCACTGCGCTGAAGAAGGAGTTGGCAGAACAGGGGCCTCCTCTCCCCATTTATTGGGGGAACCGGAATTGGCACCCATTTCTGGCCGACACCCTGCGGAAGATGACCGATGACGGAATCAAGCATGCTCTCGCATTTGTCACTTCGGCTTATGGATCTTATTCAAGCTGCAGGCAATACCGGGAAGACATCCACCGTGCCCAGCAAGCCGTAGGCAAGGGAGCTCCTAAAATCGATAAGATCAGAGCCTTTTATAATCACCCTGGATTTGTGGAACCGAACATTGAGAACGTGCGCAGGGCCTTAGAACAAATTCAGCCCGAAAGACGTGCTGCCGCTCAGATTGCCTTCACGGCCCACAGCATCCCAATTGCCATGGCCGAAAACAGCAAATATGTAAGCCAATTACAGGAGACCTCTCGACTCGTGGCTAGCGGCGCCCACCACGATCATTGGCGTCTTGTTTACCAGAGCCGGAGTGGCCCGCCGTCACAAGCTTGGCTTGAGCCAGATATTCTCGTTTATCTATCGGAACTAAAAGAGAGGGGGGTTGCCGACGTTGTCATCGCTCCGATCGGGTTCATCTCGGACCACATGGAGGTGATTTACGACCTGGACACTCAGGCTCGAGAGCATTGCCAAAAAATCGGCTTGAACATGATCCGGGCAGCCACCGTAGGGACGCATCCCAAGTTTATCGATATGATTCGCGAGCTAATTTTGGAGCGAGTCACCCCAAAAAAGAAACGTCAGGCCCTCGGCAGCCAAGGCCCAAGCCACGATGAATGCTCGCCAAATTGTTGTACTTATCAACCGGAGAAACCCATTCCCTCTCATTGATGAACGGTTTGCACGCAAACACAGGAACGCCAGAGTGTTACTGAACGCGGGGAAAAGATTGCAGATTGAACTATAGGGAACGATGGCCGAGGCGTTCCCCAAACTGACCTAATAAGTTGCCAGAGGATTGATCGGAGAGCCGGTTCCCCCGTCCACGGCAAGGGGAGCAACGGTGAGCAAGAATTCCCATCGCTTCGAATTCTGAGCAAACTTACTGAGCTCCTCAAAATCGCAGTTGTCCAGAATGGGAACCCCCATCGCATTGAGAATGACCTGGTGCACCGGCATCGTCACTCCTTCCACTTGGGAGGGCATGACGTCTGAGGCCAAGTCACTGCCAAGTACGGCAATGTCTCGTTTCTTGAGCCAGGGCAGACAGGAGGCATGCAGCCCGGCAGAATTCTTTTCGAATTCCCAGGATCCCTCGGCCTGTCGTCTTGCCCATCGGCCTGTTCGGATCAGCACGGCATCGCCACTGGAAACCTTCAGCCCTGCCTTCTTTTCCCACGCATCCAGGTCTTCAGGATAAATCGCTCTGTCTCCCTCAAGATATGGCTTGCCCAAAAGGCTGGGGATATCCATCAAAATCCCTCTCGTGAAAATTCCGTTCTTAACCTGAATGATCGATAACTTTGCAGCGCCTTGGTCCGTGACCGTTTGTTGTAGAAACCCGTTATACATCTTGCCCTGGTAGAACAAATGGCAGAGGGCATCGATGTGAGTCTGTGTGTATCCATGGTACTGAACTGAGTATATGTCACCCGCATATTCAGCGCTTGGACTCTGTCCAGTTTGGACCATTCGGAGTTCAAATGGGGGAGAACTTACTTCTTTGATCTTGATGACGTTGTGTGCGATTGAAACTGTAACCCCTTCTTTAACGAGGGCAGCTGCCTGC
This sequence comes from uncultured Acidimicrobiia bacterium, assembly GCA_963810905.1. Taxonomy (GTDB): domain Bacteria; phylum Acidobacteriota; class Terriglobia; order Versatilivoradales; family Versatilivoraceae; genus CAWBAT01. The sequence goes on from CAWEPG010000011.1 coordinate 210,976, forward strand.
TTTCGTTTGGCTGGGGTAATCAAGTTCAGGGCACCCAATTCATCACTCTTCCCCCAACGCCCCCAATTGGAAAGTGAGGTCATCATTCGCTTCAATGTCTTTCTTGGTGAGGACAGGCTTATTCGATAAACTCACGGATTCAACTCCTGTGAATAGTAGAAATAACAAAATAAACCAGATCATGAAATTCCTCCGTTTGCCGCCAGATTCAGGCGAGAGTATTCGCGGACGCTAGGACTACAATAGCTCCGATCAGGATGACGATGGCATAGTAAAGCATGTGTGTGGTCGTTTTGGAAGCGCCTTTCCATTCACCCGTCAAGAATCCAAGACCACTCGCGACGATCAATGCCATACCAATGTTGGCCCCCCATCCAATCGTTGTCCCAAGCCTTCCCAGATAAAACGCGCCAATTCCATACGGGATCTGTGCCATAAAATGAACGACGCCCATGGAAGAAGAGACGAGGAAGTCGCGTCGTGAACCTTTGGCAAAATAGCATCTCCAGGTTCCTCGTACGAGCATCGCTCCGCCCATAAAAATCAGCAGCGCGGTGATTCCCCCCCAATACATGGGCATCCACCGAACTAGAGTCGCCTTCCAGGTCAAGTCGGCGCCATGGGAAATTTCGACCATGGCACTTTTCGATGACATCGGCCCGGTCGTACCCAAGGTTGGCGCCTGAACTGGCAAATCCAGAGATCAAGCATAAAATAAAGCCGATCCAAAACAGCCGGCCGGATGGTTTCGGGTTCGTCTTAGGATGGAGAAGTGGGGTGTCGGAATCTTTCTTAGCTTCCTTCTCCCGCATAATTCCTGCCTTGCCGGCTACAGCAGTTCCGACCATTAGAATCGCCAAACCAGCAATGGTTGTTGCTTTTGCGGGAACCGAAACTTGTTCCCAATGGCGCACCAACGGTACGCCTGCGCCGATCGCGATTGAGATCCCTTTGAGCAAAGAGGCCGCCAGGGCCATCCCGAGGAGATTGAAACCGTAGGCGTATGTAATGGCGCCCATCCCCCAGCAAAATCCAAAGAAGAATATCGTCGCGTTCGAGGCAAAGCCAGCCTTTGAAATCGCTTCAGTCCATCCCGGAAGGAGTATTGAACACGCGATGAGGGGGATAGGAACCGTAGCGACAAAAACAGACAGGAAGGAAGCGTTCTCTACCTGGTACTGGCGCATGATCCGATACTGAAGGCCAAAGGCACCACCCGCTAAGGCTGCAATCAGGATCCAGAAAAACCCTAGGACCAGCGGATTGACCAATGGGTGCTCCTCTCAGCGTTCTTCGACACTCAACTCCAATGGACTCCCACAGAGTGAGCCGCCGTGTTAATCTGTTCCCACGTTGTTTCGTCCACGGGAATGCCTTCTCGCAAGCGCTTCTCCCGGGTTTTAAAATCCAATTCTCCGGGGAGGAGCACTTCCTCCACTCCTTCGGAGGGGGGTGAAGACTTGATGTAGTCGCGCAATTCACTGCTGAGATCGGCAAAAGCGCCCGGTGATTGGAAGGCCGAGATATTGACCACTAGGAATCCGAGTCCGTTGCCGGGTTGATCCGCCGTCGTGCGCGAGCCTCCAAACAATCCTCCTAATATCTCGACGAGCAACGAAAGAGCAAATCCCCGATAACCTTTGTCTCCTCCGAAGGGCAAGATCGCTCCCATGGGAGGTCCATAAAAGTCGGCGGGATCTCGGCTGGGATTACCTTCTGCGTCGACAATCCAATCGCCAGGCAATGGCTCTCCCAGATTGCGGTGAAGTCGAATTTTTCCTTCAGTGGCTTCAGCGGTCGAGAAATCGGCCACAATCGGATGGCCGCTGCCACACGGAACAGCATAAGACATCGGGTTTGTGGCCAGACGAGCTTTTCGGCCACCCCAGGGAAGAACAAAATGGCCATGGATCGGAGAATTACAGACACCCAAGGCGAAAAAGCCTTGCTCGGCCGCCATCTGCGTATAGGCTCCAAGCCGACCGGCATGGTTACAACAACGGGCAACAACAGCGGCCGTTTGGCTTTTCTTGGCCTTCGAGAGAGCAATCTCCATGGCTCTCAAGCCACCCACCTGCCCAAAATTCCAGCCACAGTCGACCGTCGCTGTCGTCTCGCTTTCATTGGCCACTCGGATAGGGGCACCCGGGCGAATCACCTTTCCCTGGATATCTCCGAGATACTGGGGGATGCGGATGATTCCATGGGAGTCATAGCCCATCAGGTTCGCGGTCACGAGATGATCGGCCACAATCATGGCCTCGTCGGGGGGTGAATTGTAGGCTTCGAATATCCTGGCTGTAAACCGCCGCAATGGGTCGGCTTCAACCAGGTGTGAACCTTTAGCCATGATTAGAAAACTCCCGTCACTTTTTTAGGCAGAGTAGTCATCGGGTCAATTCTCATTATTCATTATTTCAACCGGCTTCGAGAGTAGCACAATACGAGCTTCAAGAATCAATCCCGCAGGACCTTTACATCCCCTGCCGCGATGCGGCACCCCCTTCAAAGGGGGACTGCAGGTACGCTACTAAAGAACCGCCATCGACTAGGGTGGTTTCTTGATGAAATCCCCAAAAAATCAAATTCCCTGTTTCAACAAAGCCATCGCTTGCTTGTAAGCGTCGAGCAACACCGTCACGTCATTAGAATAGAGCAAGAACCGGGCACCGCGCTTTTGGCATTCGCGTAAGAACTCCATACTTCCAAATTGAACGCCGGCCGCTATGCCGGCTTTGCTACACGCCTGAATGATGCGATCTACCGCCTTCCAAAAAACCGGGTTCCGGAACTCTTCAGCGATGCCCATCGAGATGGTCAGGTCATAGGGCCCGATCATCAGGGCATCCACTCCTGGAATCGCGGCGATCTCTTCAACGGTTTCCAGGCCTTCTTTGCTTTCGATTTGTAGTACAGCCATGGTCTCCTGGTTGGCTGAATCCATTTCCTCACGAGCATTTGTCCACTGGTAATCGGTTATGATGCTGCGCATCCCGAAGCCACGCCTGCCTACGGGCATATACTTCATGTAACTAACTGCCGAGCGGGCCTCCGCGGGAGAGTGAACTCGTGGCACAACCAAACCCATGGCGCCTACATCCAGCGCTCGAGTGATCAAGAAAGACTCGTTCTGCGGAACACGCGCCATGGGGAGAATGCCCGCGGCCCGCCCCGCCCGGCAGAGTCCCTGGATCTCAGTGTAGGTGGTTGGAGAGTGCTCCATATCCACAAAGAAAAAATCCAATCCGGCCGCATGCAGTAACGTTGCAAACTCTGGATCCCTGCAGTCTGTCAGGGACGTGCCAAAAACGGATAAACCTTTCTTCAATTTTTCCTTAACCGTGTTCCGCTCCATCGAATCTCCTTGTCAAATCAAAATCTTTGTTGGTTCTGAAACCGGCGTTTCAGTGCGGAATTCTTGTTCTGCCTCCATTAAGGGTGACTCATCGTAAGGTCTCGTCAGTTCCGTGGAACGATTACTCTGACCTAGTAGTTCCATGTGCAGTCGCACGCTGCAGGGCGGGCCGAGGTCAACGACCCATGAGCGCTTACTTTATAAGGCTTTCCTCGCCTGCCACAGGAAGAACGAAACGCCAAGAGCGCCAAGCACGCCAAGAAAAGAGGATACCCTTCGGTCAGCCACCTGATCTTATCCTACCCGCAGTTCTTCCGGATGCTTTCTGGCTACCCGCTGGATGCCGTCGCGCAACAAAATCACGTTCCAATTGATGATCAACCCCAAAGACAAGTCACTCAATTTCAAGTAAGTCAGCAACTGAGCGAGGTGGATGGGAAGAACTTTTTCGACCGTCTTGTTTTCCACCAGCACCAACTGGTCGATTCGCATGTCGATGCGGTAACCGACCTCAATAAGCACCCCTTCAAACTCTAGCGGAACAGCAACTTCGCATTCGACCCGGTGGCGGCGTTTTTGGAGCTCGTGTGCCAGACAAGCCTGATAAGCAGATTCCAGCAGCCCAGGCCCCAAGGCGCGATGTACCTTGAGCGCAGCGTCAACAATATCTTTAGCTACTTCGTCGGCGGTCAAGAAAGCTCCTATTCTTGGCGACCTTTGCGTTCTTGGCGTTTCCCAATTCTGGGTGTAATCTGTTCAACCGAGAATCCCGGAATGAACCGATCATCCAAGCTTAGGTTAGCGCTTATGGGTCAACGACCCCGGCTACAACAATTACCACGAATTTGTGACACTTAACACTAATGCGGACTAAGCGGTCAATCCGGTAATCTTGCGGGCCTCTTCCGGTGAGGCAATGTCGCGCCCCAATTCCCTCGAGATCCGTACGATCTTTTCCACTAGTTCGGCATTGGATTTCGCCAGAGTCCCCTTGAGATCCAAATAAGGGTTGTCTTCCATCCCCACGCGAACATGTCCTCCCAGCAGAATGGATTGGGTCAGCACCTGCCACTGAGTCGGAGGGTCCATGACACTCACGCTGTAGTTAAAGTCCGCCGGCTTGTGATGATGCATATATTGCATGGCTTCCACCGTTGGGGGGGTCCAGCAACCTCCCGGCCAACCCAGGAAAAAGGTGGTCCATACCGGTGTATCCAAAAGACCCATGTCGATGAAGCGGCGTGCGTTCCAAATCCCACCGTAATGAAACGATTCAACCTCCGGCTTCACACCATTTTCCCGAGTAAAACGGCAATACTTCTCAAGCTCCTCGCGGTCGTGAATGCCGTAAAGCTCCACGGGAGGATATTTAGGGTCCGGCTGAAAGCATTCGTCGTGAGCATTGAAACAAATCGACATCATGTCGGGTCTCTGCTTCATCAGCTCGACGCGTTGGGGGAAGCGTCCATTCGCGATTCCATACTGAATCACCGGCTTGCACCGGTTCGTAATCAGATCCTTTAAGCGCTGCCATCCCGGCAAATCGAGATCTGACAATTTGGTCCCATCCGGACGAATTTTTTCATCCAGGAAATAAGGGCCATGGAGATGACAGATTGCTGCTCCGACATTGACGGATCGAACGTATTCTTCGGCTAGAGCCTCCACACCATTCGGGTTATACGGATTCCGCGGATACGACATGGTGGAATCGCAGGTTATGGTAATGACTAACTTGTCCATCTCTTGTTCACCTCATTAAATTCATCAGAATGACATAAAACTTCAGACTACTCTTTCACAACAACCACCACTCGACCCAAGGATTGGGTACGCATAAATTCAAAAGCGATGTTGATCTCGTGCAACGGGAATCGCGCCGCCACATAGGGTTTGATGATACCGGATTTCAGCAACGCAAGGACTTCGACCATGTCTTGCCTTGTCCCGTTTCGCGAGCCAATGATTTCCAGTTCGCGCTGGGCAATCTCCGTCGTTTCAATGCCTGGAAATTCTGGCTCTTCGCCGATAACCACAATGCGTCCCCCCTTCATGACATAGCGAGCGCATTCTCTCATCGATTGAGCAGTCCCTACACAATCAAAAGCACACTGCACCCCGGAACTGCCACTGAACTCCTGAATGGTCAGGCCGTTTTTTCATCATGAACATCCAAAGCGAGAGCCGCCCCCATATCTTTGGCTAGCTGCAGTTTTTCGGCAGACCGGTCTATGGCCACCACCCGGACTCCTCCGGCGCCCAAGAGCTGAATCAAGATCTGCCCGACGCCTCCCGCACCATAGACCAGAGCGGATGTCCCAACCGAGGGATTCGCTCGCTTCACGGCATGAAGCCCAGTCACCACAGCATCCGCAGCTAACCCTCCCGCATCGAAAGGGACTTCCGCTGGAAGTTGAAACAGATTAGCGGCAGGCACTTTAAAAAACTCGGCAAACGCTCCATTACAGAGGACACCCAGGATCCCTTTAAGTTCGACACACTGCTGGTGACGACCAACCCGGCAGAAGTAACAATGATCACAACTGAAGAAAAGATGTGGCACAACTCGATCACCGATTTGAAATCCACTGACCTCGTTGCCGATTTCGGCAACCACTCCGGCGGGTTCATGCCCAAGGATATGAGGCAATTGGGGGACGTAACCATGTCCTTCCAAAATATGCAGGTCGGTTCCACATATCCCACTGGTGCGGGTTTCCACCAGAACCTCTCGGGGACCAATCTTAGGCACAGGAACTTCCTCGATGACCAAAGGAGCTCTTACAGAATGCATTACTGCTGCCTTCATGCTCTCAAACCTCTGATTTCAGCTCTTTGGTGATCGTGTCGAGCGTGGGGATCGGATGCTTTCTTTTAACGGCGGCAATTGTATCCAGCCCCAAAATCCCGGTCAAGCGTTTAACTGGAACGGCGCGTTTCAATCAACACAACCCGAAGGTCAACTCAACTACTGGCTAACTTGAGCCCAGCACAGACTGTCCATGCGCTTGACGGTTTTTGCTTGTTATGCCAGATTAACCACGATTCTCCTTTTGTTCCATGGTTGTACCTAGCAACAGTGAACCGCACCAGTTGATTCTTTTTTGCAGTTAAGCGCTGCTAAATTGAATGAAGGGTGGAAAATATGGACCCCGAATTGAGAGGTAAGAAATGTTTGATCACAGGTGGCAACATGGGAATTGGGTTGGGTATTGCGAGAGCGCTTGCGGAAGAGGGAGTCCAGTTGGCGGTAGCAGCACTCGATCCGGCGCCTGACGCGATGGCGGAACTCGAGAGGTCGAGCGGCAAGGCAGTTTTTATTCAGGCCGATGTCAGTGACCCATCCCAGGCTGTGCAGATGGTGCGCCAAGCGATCGGGCTGCTGGGAGGGCTGGACTTATTTGTAAACAATGCGGCCATTGCACGACACGAGCCAGTGACTGAGATTACGGAGGAGGCCTTTGATCTGACGATCAATACCAATTTGGCTTCCTGTGTGTGGGCTTGCCGTGAGGTCAGCCGTCACTTGATTCCGAGACGGTCTGGAAGCATCCTAATCGTCAATTCCACGGTAAGATTTTGTCCAAGCTACCGGGAGTCAATTTATCGAATCTCAAAAATGGGCCTGAAGATGTATATGGAAACTCTCGCGATTGAGCTGGCCCCGTTTGGAATCCGGGTCAATCAGATCACTCCGGGTCATTACCCGACTCGGTTGACTTCGGGCATCGCTCCTCACGTTGAGGCAACTCTCAAATCTCAAATCCCTCTCCGCCGATTTGGCGACACAAGAGAAATTGGGGCGGCGGCGGTATTGCTGCTTTCAGATCGTCTTAGCAGTTATACAACCGGCTCCGACATCGTGGTTGACGGTGGACTTTCTCTCCGCCCAATCCCGCTCTATACCGACGAGGAGATTCGGAATATGAATGCCCGAATTGAGGAACTCTGAGTCCAAACCGATAGAATCTCCTCTATTCATACAGAAACAGTTCTTCATTTCGATTTCCATTCGGTATAGGATCAGGCCTTTCAATAGAACGAATCCGTTTAAAATGCAGGACGCCCTTTCCGAAGTCTCCCGGAGAACTGGAGATCCCTGGCTCTATGTCTCAAGAAATGAGTACGAGTCCCTCAAACCTGAATTCTTCCCAACCATCTGGCGCCGTTGAATCGACCGCGATGCGAAAGATCCGGAGACGCCTTCTTCCATTCGTTTTCATTCTTTACGTTGTCGCCTTCCTGGATCGTGCCAATGTAGCCTACGCAAAGTTGGAAATGTCAAAGCAGTTGGGGTTTTCCGAAGCCGTCTACGGTTTTGGCGCTGGCCTGTTCTTTGCTGGGTATTTGTTGCTGGAGATCCCAGGAGGCCTGATTGTTCAGAAATGGGGTGCCAGACGGTGGTTTGCACGAATCCTTTTGAGTTGGGGTTTGTGCACGACGTTGACCGGCTTCATCCACACCGCTAATCATTTTTACGTGGCTCGTTTTGTGTTGGGGGTTGCCGAGGCCGGTTTTTTCCCCGGGGTCATCGTCTACTTAAATCAATGGTTTCCCCGCCAGTATCGGGGGCGCGCAATGGCTCGATTCGTCATGGCCATTCCTGTTTCCCTCGCCTTTGGGGGCCCCATTTCAGGACTCATCCTCAAGCTGAGTTGGTTTGGTCTTCCGGGTTGGCGTTGGGTATTTCTTCTGGAAGGAATCCCGGCGATGGTTCTCGGAGTTGTGACCATATACTACTTGACCGATCGCCCGCAACAGGCCAAGTGGCTTACTCCTGAGGAAATCGCGTGGATCAATCAAGAACTGGAAGAAGAAAAGAAGAAGAAGCTTGCCTTGGCAAAATTAACCATTTTGCAGGCTTTTCGCCAGCGCCCCGTCATTGTGCTTTCGTTCATGACCTTCTTCATTAACATAGGCGGCCAAGGTTTCTATTTATGGCTTCCCAGTACGGTGCAGAAGGCTTCCGGCTATTCAGCTTACATGGCCTCGATCGTCTCAGGGCTCCCTTTTGCCATGGGCATCGTTTCATTGCTCCTTGTTCAGCTGGTCTTCCGACAAATTGCAGGAACGATATTGGCACACGGCACTCCCGTTGATTCTCGGCGGCTGTTTTTTTATTTTAACGGCAATCCCTTCTTTGTCGTTTGGCTGGCTGTTGATTTTACTTTGTATGACCAGTTTCTTTATCTATGGGTTCATTCCCTCTTATTGGGTCTTGACCACAATGTCTCTTAGTGAAAGTGCAGCAGCGGCAGCCGTCGGCTTCATCAATTGTTTCACCGCCCTTGGCGGATTCCTGGGACCTACGTTGATCGGGAACATGTTGAGTTTCGGCATTCCGTTCACTGGGGTGATCTCTCTCATCGCGTCGTGTTACGTGTTAGCGGGTAGTTTGACCTTTGCCTTAAAGTCTTCTTCTCGCCCTTGAGGGAGAGAAGCTGTAGAAGAATTCAATTATTATTCCCCTCCTTGGTAAGGAGGGGGCGAGGGGGTGGTCGAAAGTCCTGCTGGACGAACCCCCTAGAGTCCCCCTTAACCAAGGGGGACACTGGCAGAGCAACACCGAAACCAAATTCCTTCACAGCTTCGGGACTGATAGGGTTATTCTCATCCAAAGGAGTTTTTGCCCTGCACACGTTTCAAAGAGCATTCAGTTCCTTCTTCTCATCACTCCGGAGAGGGCTGCCACTCCTCATTTTTCTGGGTTCATGCGTTCTGAGTTCTTGTTATGCTGATTCGAATGCAGGGGAGACACCTCTCAAAGTTTGCTTGATCTCTGGTTCGAACGAGTATCATTCCGACATCTCCCTCGCCGCCTTCAAACATTTTTTGGAATCTCAGTACAAGGTTCAATGCATTCTGATTCAGGCTCGGGGTCAGTTGAATCAATTTGGAGAATTTAGCGACCTGCCTGGCTTAAACTCTCTTAACCACTCGGATGTTCTTCTCCTATTTACACGAAGAGTAACCATTCCAGAAGACCAACTGGCCCAAATCAAACGATACGTCGATTCAGGAAAGCCCGTAGTAGCGGTGAGAACGGCAAGCCATGGGCTACAGGGGTGGCCGGAGTTTGATAAGACTGTCCTAGGCGGTAACTATCAGGGACACTTTGGATTGGAATTCAAGCAAACGGCAAGCCCCGTCGAAGGCCTTCAAAACCATCCTGTCCTGGAAGGAGTCACGAAAATTGTCTCCGGCTCGAGTTTGTATAAGACAGCCCCGCTCGCTTCCGATGCTGAGCTGCTTATGGTCGGTTCCACACCCCAAAGCAGCCAGCCTTCCGCCTGGACGAGAGTTTATAAAGGAGGACGGATCTTTTACACATCGCTCGGCGCCCCGGAAGATTTTGAAAACCCCTCCTTCCGTCGATTACTGACCAATGCCTTGTTTTGGGCTGCAGGAAGAAAAGCCCTCCAAGAAAAGCCTCTCAAAACCCCTTAATTGGGAGCCAAGCCAACCCACTAAAACGGACATTCCGGCACTCGAGTTTCGCCAGCCTAGCTCACTCCAAATGGTGATGGGCTTCCACAGGTATCGTCGCGGTCAAAACCATTTCCGCTAAACTACTCTCCGAAGTTTGGCTCAAGAATGGATCAAAGTCCTGTTTACGGTGTGGCAGCGGTATCTCAACACTTGACTGCGATCCCTTTCGTTTAAATGCACGAGTCATCGGTTCACTGGCGCGGCCAATGGTCAGCTTCAATCCACAATCTATCATAAGCCCAAAGCTCATCTGCCCAAGGATGAGCTAAAGGTTCTTTTGTAATTCCTTTATAGTCCCCCAATTCTTCATGATTGTTACAGTGAAACTCTGCTACGCTATGGTCAGCGTCGGACTGATGACGCAGATTGGTTTAGGTTTTAGCAACGCCGGGCGTCTAGGCTGCGATCGGCGTGTTGGAAAGCAAAGACCACGGCCGGGAATGGCCGTGTTACCTATTCAAGGAGAATCACATGGCTGAAAAAAAGATCATTGCGGTGTTGGGCGCTACAGGCTCTCAAGGCGGAGGTCTCGTACGGGCGATTTTGAGCGATCCGAATGGGGGCTTTGCCGCGCGGGCGATTACGCGCGAAGTCAACTCCGATAAAGCAAAAGAGCTGGCAAAGTTGGGCGCTGAGGTCGTTGCGGCCGACGTCGATGATGCCAAGAGCCTTGAAAGGGCGTTTCAAGGCGCCTATGGGGTGTTCTGCGTTACGTTCTATTGGGCGCACTTCTCGCCTGAGAAAGAGCTCGCCCAGGCCACCGCCATGGCGCACGCCGCCAAGCGCGCCGACAACCAGCACGTCATCTGGTCCAGCTTGGAAGACACGCGTAAGTGGGTGCCTCTCAGCGACAACCGCATGCCCACCCTCATGGGTAAATACAAGGTGCCGCACTTCGACGCCAAGGGCGAAGCCGACCAGGTATTCATCGGGCTGGGCCTGCCCGTGACTATCCTGCTTGCTTCGTTTTACTGGGACAACTTCGTCCACTTCGGCATGGGCCCCAAGAGGGGCCCGGACGGGAAGTTGGCTATCACGCTACCCATGGGTGGCAAGAAGCTTGCTGGCATCGCCGCCGAGGACATCGGCAAGTGTGCCCTCGGGATCTTCAAGAATCGTCGCGAGTACATCGGCAAGACGGTCGGCATCGCCGGTGAGCATTTAACCGGCGTGCAAATGGCTGCCACGCTCACCAAGGCATTGGGTCAAGAGGTGCGCTACAACGATGTATCGCCGGACGTCTACCGCGGCTTTGGTTTCCCGGGAGCCGAGGATCTAGGCAATATGTTCCAGTTTTATCGCGATTTCGAGGAGTATTTCTGCGGCGCGCGCAATCTCGCGACCTCTCGGGCTTTGAACCCTTCTCTGCAGACATTTGAAGCGTGGCTCGCCGGAAACAAGAACCGTATTCCGCTCGAATAAGTTACGACCTTGCACCGGGTCGTATGGGTTTGCAACCCTTCCTGCGGTGGTCGCCTTGGGATTCCGAGCTTCGAAAGCGCTCTTCAGGAGGGCAACATGAAAACCCGTCAAGTCATCTCCACCGTCGCGGCAATCCTCGCGGGCTTTAGCCTCGGCTATTCTGCACAAAGGACCGCTCGTGTCCTTGGCACACCGTCCAGTCTTGGCAAAGGCACCGTCGCAAGCTATGCCGAGTTCGACAAGTCCGGCGCCCCTAAAGCAATCGGCGTGATCTTTTCGGCTGGCGCGCTGGACGCCTTGCCGGCGGCGCCGTCTGACGGGCATCGTTGTTTCGACGCCAACAACGACGGTGTGATCGACCTCGCCACCGAATGCTCGGGCTGGCACGAGCGCGTTCTTCCCGTTCCGAGCGAGGCCAGCCGTCGAACGGATGTCCCGTTCAAGTGGGCTCTGCTCAACTGGAACCCTCGCGGGCACATCCCGCCGGGCGTGTTCGACACACCTCACTTCGACGTTCATTTTTATATCGAGCCGATCGAGAACATCTTCGCTATCCAGCGGGGAACCTGCGGCCTCGAAATGGTTCGGTGCGACCAGTTCGCGCTGGCAAGCAAGCCCGTACCGAGTAACTACGTGCCGCCGAACTTCCAGGACCTGGGGATAGTCGCGCCGGCCATGGGCAATCATCTGTGCGACCCGACAGATCACGTGTTCCACGGCGAGAAGTTCAAACGCCACTGGATCTATGGCGCCTACGACGGCCGGGTCATTTTCTACGAGGAGATGGTCGACCGCGGCTACATGTTGTCGAAGCCCGACGCGTGCTTCCCGATCCCGTCACCTGCCGCCGTCGCGCTGACCGGGTACTACCCGACCCGGTCGTGCGTTCGCTTCACGCCTGGGAAGGACGAGTACACCGTCTCCATCGAGGACTTCGTGCTGCGCAAGGCGAGCCCTCCCGGGCCGGTTCGGGACACGGCGAGCGGCAAGCCGTAGCGCATTCACGAGGCTTGCTCACTCGAGGAAACGTGAGCACAGCTATCCACCCGAAAAACCTCATCTTCCCTTGCCGGTAGCAACTTGCAAAGGTTGTCACTCCCGGCTTCCTTCTAGGATCCTCAGGGCATGAAGACCCTCCTAACTTTTTTTCATCCTGTCTCGGAATCCATGCGACCTTCCAATTAGCAGTTCAGTTAGTTAATTATCTTTGTCTCAGCCTATTTCCTCGGGGTCGGAGGTGGAACTTAGGGGCAAATTCCCACATCGATAGAGAATCACGCCACGAATTTTGCGTCACCCACGGTCATTTAGCCGTATTACGGCGTAACTGTAGATTGAGGAGCGGTCGAACGGTCACTGCCTTCTTTGTCCAGCTTTCCGACTACACGGCCATTGGCAACTCATGGCCCACAACTCGCTTGGTGGGACTTTGAATCCGAGTCACCGGAAGCCATAGGGAATCAAACTAGTGTATATTCTTACCGGCGGAAATGAGGATTCAGGTAACGCCATAGAGTTCGGTATGCGAAGCGCGAACTGCGGGAGCCAACTTCAACCATTGAAGATTTAAAAAGACAATTTTAGGAATGATGAGCATTTTTAAAATAGCCGATCTACGCTTGCTTGTGGTGAGTGTTATCGCAATTGCTGCAGCCCATACAGTGACCTTTGCGCAGACCGACGAGATCCAAGTTTACGATGGCTCCATTGTTGCACCCGGCAAATTCAATCTCACGGTTCACACTAACTTTACCCCCGACGGCCTGAAGACGCCGACATTCCCCGGCGGCCTCATACCCGACAAGTGCTTCAACGCAGCGACTGAATGGGCGCTCGGCTTAACCGAATGGTTCGAGGCAGGCCTTTATCTTCCAATCTTCAGTATCTCCCAGGACCGCGGCGCGACGTTGGACGGAGCGAAGATACGTCTGCTCTTTACTACGCCGCATGCGGCTGACCGCACTTTCTTTTACGGAGTGAATTTCGAATTCAGTTACAACGCCAAGTACTGGGAGCCGAGGTCCTTTACATCCGAAATTAGGCCCATCATCGGTTGGCACTTACATCCGGTGGACCTGATCGTGAATCCGATTCTGGACAACTCCTATCTTGGCGGCTTCAAGAACCTGGACTTCACGCCTGCGATGCGCGTTGCTTACAATTTTTCCCCCAAATGGGTTCTCGCCGTTGAGGAGTATGCCGATATCGGCCCCCTGGATGACTTCTACCCGATCAACGAACAGTCGCATCAGCTCTATGGAGTCTTTGATTATCGCAGCAAATGGGTGAATATTGAAGCTGGCGTGGGTTTTGGCTTGACTGCTGCTTCGGACAAAGTGACCTTAAAGCTGCTGCTGTCGCGCTCTCTCAACTAAAGGGCCGTAGATCTTACCTAAAAAGGCGCCTTCACGCTTGATCGTGTTTATGGGCAAACAGCTGGCAGCCGAATTGAAATACAGCTCTAAGATGAGACGTCTCACTCTGAAGTCGCCGTGTGCAGATTTCGACAACATGATGGAATCTGCCCGGGGTACACGGTTTAGATAGGCCAAAGATCTCGGTTCAGAATGTCTTCAAGGAGAATCACAGTCGGGTTTCTCTTTCAGAAGCTCAAAGGGTAGCCACCGTATTCTCGCGCAGTTTTGTACATCTCAACGACATTCTCAACCGGCACGAGCGATTGAATGTTGTGAACGGCATTGAAAATGAAACCTCCCCCCGGGCCCAAAGATCCGGATGCGCTCCCGAACTTCCTTTTGAACGTCTTCCCGTGAACCGAAGGGAAGAGTTCGCTGGGTGTCCACACCACCGCCCCAGAAAGTGATCTGATCACCAAACTTCCTTTTTAGCTCAATAGGGTCCATATTCGCTGCCGAACACTGAACGGGGTTGAGAATATCAAATCCTGCAGCTATAAAATCTTCCAGCAGAGCCCGCACGGAGCCACAAGAATGCATGAAAGTCTTCCAGGAGGTATGTTTGTGCACCCAGTCGTTAAGGATCTTGTGAAAGGGCAAGAATAAGTCCCGATAAATTTTCGGAGAAAAGAACGGCCCGCGCTGAGCGCCAAAATCCGTGCCTGTCATGTAAATCGCGGATGCTTGATCGCCGACAGTTTGGTAAATCTTCTCTAAGTTTGCCAAGTTGATCTCGGTCTGCGCCTCGAATACGCGGGAGACGAATTCTCGTCTTGTTGTCAGGCTGATGCACCATTCCTCAATGTCGCGGATTCCTCTGGGATGTTTAAGGGATATACCGGGAACTCGAGCGATACTCCCTATCCCGTATACACCGACGTTTATGACAATTGCCTTATCAGTCTCTTTATAGAGCTTCCTGAATTCACGTCCCACATGCTCCAATTCCAAATCCGAGATAGGTTGGAACTCCTCCAGATTATCTTCGACCCGCAGGTTAGCTTCGTCCAAAGGGGGTTGCCGAATGATTCCGTCAAAGTAGAATCCCCCACGCGGCATCCGGCCGCTAGCGGGGGATGACGGATCGCCCTGTGGGTACATCAAAAGGTCTCCATTCGGCTCAGGAACTGTATTGAAGCCCGCTGGTACTAATGTCGGAGTGCCATCAAAGCTTGTCCATTCCTTCCAACCCTCCAGCTTGAACCCGAAGGGAGTTCCTGTGCCCATGACTCCGACAACGTCAGTCCCGAGTGCCGCGATAAGGTCCGGCTTGATCTCTCCCAACATTTGGTACGGCTCGATCACCTTCACAGGTGTACCGGGATCGTCCAGCCCGAAAGCCTGACGGAGCTTGTAGACCGTACTAACATGCATCCCTGTTACCATCGTCCCACCCAGGTCCAGCGGGATCCGGTCAGCTTCCTTGTGCTGGAGTGCAAGGGTTACGCGCTCTCGTGAGCTGATCATTCTGATGGGCCTCCTTACGCGACGTGCGGGAGTATGGTCACGAAACTCGACAAATTATCATGGCATAGTTTACACCCTTCTCCTCATGTCCCTCAACTTCCCTACCCCATCCTCGGGTAAGGCCTACGATTCCGATTCGGGTATTGTCTTTGAGAAAGGGAGGATTGGCATGGATTGGCCTCGCCTGTTGGCCTATATCAATGGAACGGTTGATTAGGAACTTCTCTTGCGCAATGTATATCTCGTCACTGAAAACCGGATCCTAATAGCCCCAATCAAGATCCGGTTTCAGTCTTCTGAAACGAAGCGGATCATACTGGCCGAAATCAGAAGACCACA
Source organism: uncultured Acidimicrobiia bacterium (assembly GCA_963810905.1). Taxonomy (GTDB): domain Bacteria; phylum Acidobacteriota; class Terriglobia; order Versatilivoradales; family Versatilivoraceae; genus CAWBAT01. Next base: position 226,465 of record CAWEPG010000011.1, read on the forward strand.
ATGGTCACAAGGAAGTGGTTGCTGACCAGGTTGAAGTTGCCTGAAATGCGGTCGGGTGACAATTGAGGTCGCAGAGAAAAGGTCGGCGTTGCGCTGAGCGGCGACCTCTAAACCATCGAGCACGCCAGAATCGTCCAGGGCGCTGAGGGGCACACTGGCTGGACGGCAAATTGACTTAGGGCCCCATGGAAGGAAAGAGCAGTGGGCTCCTGATTAGCGAGCCTCATACGATTTCTCCTTCGTGCCTTCGCAGAACCTCGGTTGCACCGGTCACGGTTGGAACAATGCCGTTGATCACCATCGCCAAGGCCAACAATCCGATCAATGTGTCCTCAGTGGACCGGGTCAACCTGTGCCGACACTGGAACCGTTCAACAATCATCTGGCGAAGTAGGTCCATTTTCCGGGCCAGCCCTCCTGAAAACACCAATGTCTGCCATGTGCGCTCCGCCGACAAACGCGATGCGCAGGTATGGCAATTCTCCGCTAAGTTGCGAAACGCTGCGTAAAACAGATTCCCTATGGTCAGGTTCCCTTCGCGGATGTTGGCGATTCGTCCGCACTGTCCGACAGGGCTGAAAAAAAATGCCAGGTCCACGTTCAAGTCCGTGTCGTCTACCTTGGCCACCTCCTGGGCGATGTATGACCACGGATCCTCGAGTGCTACCTGATGTGCCTTCGCGAGTTCGCAAAGCAGATCGAGCAGGATATCCAGTGACCGACCCGCCGGGATGTGAGTTACTGTGTTCAGGAACAGCCCGTCAAAATAAGGACGCGTCTGATAGGCACCGGGCTGGAATCGCGGGGTGAGCAAGCTTGCTTGCGCTCCTGTGGAGATATTGAGTGACAGATCCTCAAAGCCAATCAACGCGCCCGCTAACGCACATTGATGATCTCCAGTTGGAGCGTAGCATGGCAGTGTCTTGGAACCGATCTTCAGGCGACCGACCGGCTCTCTCAAGTCACGCAGCACGGGCCATTGCACACCGGCCAAGCCCAATCTCGAGAATGCAGCATGGTGCCAATCCCGGGTTTCGAGATTGAGCGAGCCCACTGCATTAGTCAGTTCGGTCTGAGGCGTGGTCTCACATAAATTTGCAACCACAAAGTCTGTCAGAGCGGCCGCGATTGCCTTGGATGGTATTGATCGTTTCTGTTCGGCAAACCAGGACAGAAAGCTAACAGGCAGACCGGGCCGCACTTCGTTTCCAAGCTGCCGCCGTTCCTCCTGGCTGAGCTGCTGCTCCATGACTTCGAAATGTGAACCAGCGCCGGATGGGTGACTCATCGTCGCACGCTGGTCCTTCCACGAGATGTAGTTGGAGAGAGGTTCGCCGCGCCCGTTCACCAGAATCAGGCCCCCCATCTGTCCACACATCACGATACCTGAACAGCCAGGTGCGCGCGGCAGGAGGTGGCTGATCACACCTCGCACCGCTGCCATGATCTGCCCGGGGTTCACTTCAAAGAATAGAGGCGGCAGATTTGGGAGCGGATCCGGAAACGGGACCCGATGAATATGCTTTACTTGCAGGCTCTCCGGTTCTATTACTGCACCCTTGATGAAGGAAGTGCCTACGTCCAGAGCAATCAGCGTCATTCTCGCCCCATTGTCGTAATCGGGACAGCAGCTGGTTGTCTAACCAGCCTGTTGTCCACTGTTCTTAAGTACATAAAATTGGATGGTCTGATATTTTCTGCCGAGGTTGATTCGCTTACTCACACGGTTCGTCCGCCGCCGGGCAGTTCTCGGGGTCTTTCGCATCAACAGCCACCACAACAAAGCTTACGCCAAGTTGAAGCGCTACAGAAAGAAACCTTTCATCGATTTTGTCACTAAATTCTGGCGAAGATGCTTTCAAGAAGCCTTCTTCCTCTGCGGGGAACTGTGAATGATCGGATTGGCATCGTGGCTATCCGAATAACCTCGTAACCTATTACCAATAACACTGACAGAGATTATCACACCCGGCTTCCTCTAGTATTTTCATGGCCTGAAGACCCTCCAAGCCTTTTTTATCCTGTCTCGGAATCCTTGGGCCTGCCATGCAGCTGTTTAGTTACTCGATGATTTTTGTCTCAGCTTTTTTCCACCGGTTTGCCATTGGAACCTAGGGACGCGGTCCCGCGTCGCCAGAGAGCCAAACCACGAACTCAACCTCACCCGCTGTCAAATGGCCGTATTACGAGATAACTGGAAGTTACGAGCCGCACAATCCACGAAAATAAGTAGCATCCGGATGGTCGACCATGTAGACCCAATCCAAACGAACCCATCTAAAATGCGTCCGACAAAGTTAGACTGATGGAATTTCCAGTAAAATCACTGGGTTCATTCTCGACGGATTATTGGGCGCTCAGCGGATTGCGCTCGAGGCGCGAAGGCTCGTATAATGTCTCCATGAGCGATTCGCCGGCGCAACATATGAAATGCATGGAAGTATGGGGCGGAAGCCAACTGACGACCCGGGGCGTCGTCTTCGGCGGGCTGGACGCTTGGGTCTACAGCAAGCCGCATGGAGAGGCGCAGCGCGGCGGCGACGTTTACTACGCCTCGAGCTGCGCGGCAGGCCGGATCAGCCGCTTGCTGCTGGCCGACGTCTCCGGGCACGGAACGTCGGTTGCCTCCATCGCCGCCGATCTCCGAACACTGATGCGGCGATTTGTCAATCGCTGGGATCAGGCGGAGTTCGTGCGTTTGTTGAATCAACGATTCTCCGCCCTGTCAAAAACGGGAACGTTCGCCACGGCGATCGTCAGCACGTTTTTCGCTCCCAGCCGAAGGCTTATCCTGTGCAACGCGGGACATCCGCGTCCGATTCTCTACCGGGCTTCCCAACAAGAATGGAGCCTGCTGGGGCAGGAGAGTCCATCTCGCTTGCCAGGGCCGTTGAATTTGCCGCTCGGAGTCATGAGCATCACGGAATACGAGCATTTTGACGTCGAACTTGAGCCGGGCGATTGCTTGGTAACCTACACTGACGCGTTGATCGAATCCAGCGACGCTGACGGGGAAAAGCTCGGCGAGGAAGGTGTGCTGCGTATTCTGAATTTGCTGGGCGACGTTAAGCCGGAAGAATTGATTGACACGCTGCTTGGCGAAATCGCGGAGAGATATCCAGAGAATCTGTCCGGCGACGACGTCACGTTGCTGATCATACGTGCGAACGGCCGCGCGCAAAGCTTCACGCTGAGAGACAAAATGCGCGCAGCAACCCGAATGATAGGCTCGACGATTCGTTCGCTATATACGAGGGGGGAAGAAGAGCCTCGTTCTCGGATTTGAGTCTGGCGAATCTGTGACGGGTGCTTGCACGGATCGAGGGTTTGGCTGGCATCCTCATGTGCGGCTTGTCCACGGGTATGTTCTTGGCGGTCGTGAGCCGCGTCGATCATTTGCGACACCCGGACAGTACCGGAGGCTCAACTAGAGAACGGAGACACAAATAAAAACGATGCGCAGACCCACCTTCGTGAACATTTCGGCGGGCGGCATAATCTCCTCGCCGCCGCGTTCGTTAGCATGCCGGCTTTTGCGATAAACGCGGGGGCGTCATATCATTAGTCAGAAAAGAATCTTGATCACCCGCGTGACCAACTCCTCAAGCGATAAAACAGTCAGAGCCAAAGGTAGAAGAGGCGTGGTTTTGTTCATCGTACTTAATCCTCAGAACTCAGGTTCCGGCTGCAACAAGGTAGCCTTGCGCGATTTTTTCCTAAGTAACGATCATCTCTTTTTTTGCCTGCCGAGCAGTTCTGGTGTCCCAACTCCCCACTGGCGGGCGAAGTTGGCGATGAAGGAGGCAGTCAGGGGGGAGGTGTGTCTTTGCAAGCAGACGGACAGCCGCTATTGCCGGGTTTCGGCGCATGACAGGGCCAGAATGGCCGTTTTGAGTCGTCCTGTAGGTACTGAAGCTCCAAAAGAGGAAAACTATACTTGCTCTCAACGATTGCAAAAGAGGCAGACGGGTGTACACTCAATGCAGCCGGGATCCCATAGTGGAAATTCTCGTTGAAGGGTGTCGTGGACGTATACTTCGCTGGGTCCCAGCGCGATGCAGCCAAATGGTCGGGCATCCGTCAGCTACTTTCTTGCGGAACCTCGATACCACGCAAAACCCCGAATTTGAAAAAGTAATGAAAGGATGCGCCGTGATCCAGGCGCTAACCGCGTCCTGATCTTGTATACTTAGTAAATCCTCATGATGCCGATCTCAGCCGGCACAAAACTCGGGCCTTACGAAATCCTCGCCTCCCTCGGCGCGGGTGGAATGGGCGAAGTGTATCGCGCGCACGATCCGCGGCTGGGGCGCGATGTGGCCATCAAAGTCTGCGCGCAGCAGTTTACTGACCGCTTCGAGCGCGAGGCCCGCGCGATTGCTGCGCTGAATCATCCGAATATTTGCACCCTGCATGACATCGGCCCGAACTACCTGGTCATGGAGTTTATTGAGGGCGCTCCGCTCACTGGCCCCTTGCCGCTCGATGTTGCGTTGCGCCATGCTGTACAGATCGCCGATGCGCTCTCCGCCGCGCACGCCAAGGGCATCACGCATCGTGATTTGAAGCCCGCCAATATCCTGGTGACGGCGTCTGGCATCAAGTTGCTCGATTTCGGACTTGCGCTGTTGAGCTGCGACGCCGATGGCCACCAGCGAGCGGCGACAGACGTGACAGCAATCGTCGGCATGACCATGCCCGGCACCATCCTTGGCACCGCCGCCTACATGTCTCCCGAGCAAGCCGAAGCCAAGCCGGTCGATGCGCGCTCAGATATCTTCTCATTTGGATTGGTGCTTTACGAAATGTTAAGCGGGCGGCGCGCGTTCACCGGAGATTCCGCAATCGCTACCCTGGCAGCCATCCTGTACAAGGAGCCCGAACCGATCGAGGTCTCACCGGCGTTGCAAAGCATTATCACCCGCTGCTTGCGCAAATCGCCCGCCGACCGATTCCAGTCCATTACGCAAGTGAAGGACGCTCTGCTGGCTGCAACTAGCGGAGTGAGTTCGCCCGGAGCCACCGTTTCCGGCGCGCAAACTGCGCTCCATGGGCAAGGCTCGTCCATAGAGCGAATGCCCTCCATTGCGGTGCTGCCGTTCGCCAACATTGGCGGGGACAAGGAAGACGAATACTTCAGCGATGGGCTGGCTGAGGAGATCCTCAATTTCCTGTCGCAGATTCCGGGGCTGAAGGTGATCGCGCGCACTTCTTCCTTCGCGTTTCGAGGCAAAGAGCAGGACATCACCAAGATCGCCGAAACACTCCGCGTACGTACCATCCTCGAAGGCAGTGTACGCCGTGCCGGAAGCCGCGTCCGAGTGACGGCGCAGCTCATCGACGCCGAAGACGGCTCGCATCTCTGGTCGCAGCGCTATGACCGCGATCTGGCGGATGTATTCGCGGTGCAGGACGAGATCGCGCAGGCCATCGCGTCCGCGCTGCGGGTGAAGCTTTCCGGAACGCCCGCGCCGTTCGAGCAGTACAAGCCGAGCCTGCCCGCTTATGAGGCTCTGTTGAAGGCGCGGCACTATCAGGGAGCCTCTCGTCCGGACTTGCTTTCGCGCGCTAAGGAATGCTTCGAGCAAGCCATTGCGCTGGATCCGAAATTCGCGCTGGCCCACTGCGAGTACGGAATTTATTTCCTTACCAATGACGCTTATGGGAGCGCTGCCGGCTAACCAGGCCTTCCCCATGGTGCGCTCCCAGGCGCACAAGGCCCTGGAGCTGGATCCTTCCCTTCCTGAAGGAGACTCGATGTTGGGCGTCGTGGCGGCGAGTCTCGAATACGACTGGAAGGAAGCCGAGAGGCGCTTCCGCCTAGCGATGGCTCGCGATCCCGTGCCGGTCAATGTGCGCCTTCAGTACGCTCTTGGTTATCTTCTGCGCGCTGGTCGGCCGGTCGAAGCTCTTCAGCAGATGGAGCTCGGACTGCAAGAAGATCCGCTAAATCTTATTCTGCGAATTAACCGGGCGGGCTGTCTCGTCGCAGCCGGCCGCGACGAGGAAGCTGCCGAAAGATATCGCGAGGCTCTGGAGCTCAATCCGGGCATCGTGGGTGCACTTGGACCCCTGGCCGCTTACCATGCGTCGCGGGGAGAGTTGGACGAGGCGCTGGTACTTTGCGAAAAGTCGTACGCCCTCGCGCCTCTGCTTCCCCATACGATCGGATTGCTCGCCGGGCTACTAAAGCGCACCGGAGAGACGCGCCGGGCGGAAGAACTGCTCGGGAGCCTTCAGCCCAGCGATGCGTTCGGCTGCTCCCCGAGGCCTGGCCGTTTACCACTGGGTGCTCCGGGAATTCGACGCGGAGGCGGATTGGCTCGAGAAGGCCATCGACCAGCGCGATGCTTACGGCGCCATGTATCTGCGGTTGTGGTACGGAAGGGAGCTGCGCTCCACTCCGCGCTGGGCAGGGTTGATGCGGAAGCTCAATCTGCCGGAATCATGATCACAGCCCCACCGCTAACCATCCTATGGATATGAAAATGGACTACGCTGGCGATTTTATGTGGCAGACCGGCGTAGCGAAACACCCTAAAGAAGCCTTGACTTGTGGCTTTGTAAGCAAATATTCTTTTTGAGATAAACCCGACGCAAGAGTAATTCCGCCTTGAATCGCGCAGCGTCATGAAAAAATCGGGCGCATGAAAAACGAATCCTATCAGTTTATTACTGGAGGTCCATTATGACCCAATCTACAAAGCTCAGATTCTTTCCCCTGTACGCCTTGCTACTGCTGATGTTGCCGGGGTGTTCCGACAAGCGGGAGGGCGCTGCGCGCCGCAATGTCGAAGAGAGCCAGGCCCTGGTGCTGCTGCGTGGCCTGCCCACGCTCGGCACCGCCCACAGCGTCGCCATCGTCGAGCTGAACCCGGACGCGGCGAATTTCGGCGCGATACTGCAGGAGGTCGAACTTCCGAACCTCGCGCATCCCGATGCACCACCTGTACTACAGCCCCAACGGGCGGCTGTACTCGACCGGTCTGGACCCCAAGTGCAGCCTGGCCGAAGTCGGCCTGTCTCGCAACGCCCAACGGGGCCGCGGTGATCAACGGCGTCAAATGCCTCGATACCGGGGGGCAACAGGTCGGCGAAGACATCATCTGGCACAGCGTCAACGGCAAGGAATACATGTTCGTGACCTTCATGGGAGGCACGGGCGTGGACCAGGCCGACTGCGGCTCGGTCGGCGTGTTCGATCCGCAGAGCAATGCACTTATCAAGATCATCCAGGCGCGCAAGAGCGTGGTGGCCAAGGGCGCCCCGTACATCATGTACCCGCACGGCATATCCGCGTACCAGGATCGCATGGTGGTCGGCTCCGCGGTTCATCCGGATCTCAAAACCGGCGTCGGTAACGCGATCACCGTCATCGACCTGAACACCTTCGAGCCGATCCAGAACATCGTCGTCGAAGACGCGAAGCCGGTGGGCTTTCCGTCTTCGCCGGTCGAAGTACTTTTTGTGCGACCTAGCATCGTGCCGGGCGTCGCGCCGGCCGTGCTGGTCAATACGATGTTCGGATTCGAAGTCTGGAAGATCCCGTACAACGAGGCGGACAAGAGCTTCGGCGCGCCGGTGAAGGTATACGACGGTGTCAAGGCGGGCACCGGCGTCCCACTTGAGTTCTATGGTAACGCGACCGAGTTGTTCGTCAGCCACGCTCTGCCGGGCGTCGTGAAGCGCTATAAACTCTCGGGCCTGCCTGAGCTCGTTTCCTCGGGCGCGGACATCAAGGCCGAGGCGGGTGCGCACCACATGATCTTTTACACCACCGCCGCTGGCCGCAAGGTCATCGCGATACAGAACAACCTGCTGAATCTCGGCAACAAGGCCGACAACGATCCGACCGATGTCGATTTCATCGCCAAGGTCAACGACAATTCGATCACCGTGCACGACCTGCAGAGCGGTGAACGCATCGCAAAGGTCAACTTCAAGGAGCGCTACAAGAAGGGCGTCGAGAACATCGAGGCGCTGTTCGGCTCCGGCTTCGTGCACCACCATTGACGTATATGCTGCGCTTGCAAGGTGTTGTTGCTGCGGCGGCGTTGATCGCCGCGCTGCTCGCAGCGATGGCGACAGGGGCCTGCAATAAACAGCGTCGGGCAGCGACCCCGCTATCCGGTTTCTCGGCGCCGTTCGTGTTCGGTCACTTCCAGGTGCCCGCCGACAACCCGCTGACCAAGGAATCGGTGGAGCTCGGCCGGCGGCTCTTCTACGATCCGCGCTTGTCGGCTAACGGTAAAGTGTCCTGCTCGACCTGTCATATCCAGCGCCTGGCCTTCACCGATGGCCGTGTCACCGGCGTCGGCGTGTCCGGCAAGCCGCTGGCGTTCAACAGCATGAGCCTGGCCAACCTGATGTGGGGTCCGCAGCACTTCTTCTGGAACGGCCGCGCCGCCACACTGGAGGAGCAGGCGCTGATCCCGATCCAGCATCCGGATGAAATGGCGCAGGACCTGGGGCGACTGGTTGCCGAACTGTCCGCCGACGCCAGCTACCGGGAAATGTTCGAAACGGCCTACGGCGAAGTCAGCGCGGCAGCAATCGCCCGTGCGCTGGCTTCATTCGAGCGCACCTTGATCTCCTCCAATTCGCGCTACGACCAGTTCCTGCGCGGCGAGATCACGCTGAATCCGCAGGAGGAACTGGGACGCAAGCTGTTCATGGCCCACCCGGACGTCAAGGTGAGTCTGCGCGGCGCCAACTGCATAGACTGTCACAGCCAGTTCCTGACCGGCGGCTTCAGCGCGCGCTACGACGGCTTCTCCAACAATGGCCTCGATGACGAGGAACACCTGCAGCCCGGCCTGCAGGCGGTCACCGGCAACCCGGCACATCGCGGGCTGTTCAAGGTGCCGTCGTTGCGGAACATCGCGCTCACCGCGCCCTACATGCACGATGGCCGTTTCAAGACGCTCGAGGAGGTGCTGGATCACTACGACAGCGGCATCAGGAACAGCAGCACGCTGAGTTCCCTGATCGTGGAGGCGGACAACCGCGGCGCGGCAGCGGCAGGACGGATCAGCCTGCATCTGACGGCAACAGAGAAGGCGGCCATCATCGCCTTCCTGCGCACGCTGACGGACCAGGACTTCGTGAGCGCGGAACAGTTCTCCGATCCGTTCGCGCGCAAGTGAATCGCATGCATAGAGCAAAGTACGTCATACCGGTCCTGTTCGCGCTGGTCGCGATACTCGGCATCACAGGCTGGTGGCTATACCGCGCAGCGCAGCCGATCGAACTGGCACTGTACTTTCATCCCTTCGTCGGTCCGGAGCCGCTGGTGCTCAACGAATCGCGCTATCCCAATCCGGGTGGCGAGGGTCGTTTCAAGGTGCGCGATTTCCAGTTTTTTCTCAGCAACATCCGGCTGACGAGCGGGACCGGCGTATACACCGAACCCGACAGTTATCACCTGGTGCGATTCGACGGCGCCGAACCCGCCTTTGGCATCGTGCTGCACGACGTGCCGCGCCGGGACTACCAGCGGATCGAGTTTGGCATCGGCGTGGATGCCGCCGCCAACAAGTCGCTTGCGCAACGCGGAGACCTGGACCCCAACGGCCGCATGGCCTGGAACTGGGAGGTCGGTTACAAATTCGTGCTGTTCGAAGGCACACTGGTGCGCGGAAACGCGAGCGTCCCGCTCGTCTATCACGTTGGATTCGAGGAGAACTACCGGCTCATCGCGACCGAGTTGCACCGCGAGCCACTGGACAGCCGCCCCGCGCGGCTGGATTTCCGGGTCGACATCCTGCGCCTGTTCCAGGGTTCTACGACCGTCGACATGGCGGCGCTACCCAGTGTGAAGTTCGATCGGGCCGACGCGGCGCTGCTCGCGCGCAATTTTGCCGCCATGGTCACGCCGATGTGGCCTGATGCGGCCGGTCAACCCGACGGAGCCCGTTGATTCTGTCAGCTCCCCCTGGACTGCATGGAAGGATCGGTTAATGAAAAGATTTGCCCTGCTGTGGGACCTGATTACTCCCGCGATATCGCCCCCTGAGACACCAGTGGGATGGCGGATACTGGGTCGCACCTTCCTGAAACTCGGCGCCACCGGTTTTGGTGGAGGCATTGCCGTCATTGCTCAAGTCCGCCGTATCGTTGTACGCGAGCGTCACTGGCTTTCCGAAGAAGAATTTCTTGACGCCGTTTCTCTGGCACAGAGCCTGCCCGGGGCCAACGCAGCTAATGCGATCACTTACATTGGACTGAAATTGGGAGGGATTCGAGGCGCCACTGTTTCGGTGGTCAGCTTCATCTTACCCTCCTTCTTGATGATGATAGGCCTCACGATCGCTCACAACCATTTCCAGCATCTGCAGGATGTTCAACGGGTCTTTCAAGGTCTCAACGCAGCAGTCGTCGGTCTGATCGCAGCCACCGCTGTGCGGCTGGGCAAGACTGCCATGTCGCGGCAATGGCACCTGGAATTGGGAATCGCAACGGCCTTTGTTTTGATATTCATGGGTGCCAGCGTGGCTGAAGTAGTCCTCCTGGCTGGAATGTTCGGGATCTTCGTCCAGTCCTTCAAGGTCCGTGCGCGGCACCGCATGCGGCAACAGTTACACAAACAGCGGCAGTCAGGCGGCCGCACCGCTGTTGCCACCCGCCAAGCGCGCAAGCAGGCCGCCGAGGCCATCGCACAAAGTAGCAACCTCGCAGCTGACCATGCAGTCAGTGATTCGCTGGCACCCGCCTCTGAAAACAGAAGCGATGCCAAGCTTGAGAGAGAAGAAAATAGGAATTTGGAGGCTTCAGTGCAGGACGACCTGAATTCTGAGTCTGACGATGTTCCTAGCGCCAAACGGCTTCACAGTTTTGCCATCCCATTCTTGGCCCTGCCTTTTTTCTTGAAGTTTGTCACCATCTGGCAATTGGCCATGGTCTTTTTGAGGGTCGGGGCTGTCACTTTCGGTGGCGGTTTTGTCATGATTCCACAAATCGAGGCCGATGTTGTGAACGTGCATGGCTGGCTGACCCGCCAAGCCTTCGCCGATAGTGTGGTCTTCGGCCAAATTACGCCTGGTCCCGTACTCATCACGGCTACTTTCATCGGATTTAAGGTTGCCGGTTGGATCGGCGCAATAGCAGCGACCGTCGCAGCTTTTCTTCCCTCATTCCTGATGACCGTGATCGCCGGGGCATCCCTCAACCGCTTTCGCACGAATCATCAAGTGCAGGCCTTTCTAGCCGGTGTTGCACCAGCGGTCGTCGGAATGCTGGCAGCGGCCGCGGTGAGTATGGCACGGTCCGGTTTGACTTCGACCTTGAGTTTTGGAGTTGCCACTGTCGCCTTTTTGTTGATGCTCCGCGCCAAGCTGAACCCGGTTGTGATTATCCTGGGCTGCGGGTTGCTGCAGTTTGCCCTTTCTCGATTCCTGTTCAGGGGATAGGTCCTATCGTCGGGGACTATTCACAAATGGCCACGATGCCGGCCTTTGATATCACTGCAATGAGCAGGCTGTGCTCGTTTCCGGTTACGCGACTTATCGGGCGCTTGAGGAAGTGGACATTGGGAGGAGTATTCTCAGTCATCCTGTGCCCACTACTTCTGCAGCTCGATATCTCCAGGTTTCCAGGTCTTGTTAAACCATGGTTCGAGCGGGCCATAGAGGCGCAAGATGGTAAACCATCCTCTGCCCGGAACAGTCTGAATCCAGTTACTCTCTTTACCGGCTGGCGCCTTCGGACCAAAGTAGATGTCGTAAGAGCCGTCTGCGTTCTTTTGGATCCCCGCGCTGTGGCTTCCTTTCGATGGGAAATTGCTGGTCCGTCTGAAGCATGGATCGCGTTTGTGTGTCGTAAACCAACATCGACCAAAAGTTCTTAGCTGGCGGGTTTGCCGGTATGTTCAGTTTGTAGTTCTTACCGCCGTCGAGGTAGTTGTTTTCCGAATCCAGAGCAGCAATGGCATACTGCGAACCAACTCCGACCATCTTCAGAACCATGGCCGGCGTGACCCCCGTGTAAGCATAGAAAAAACATGGTGCGGGCGTCGAGGAGACGGGCGTCATGGTCGAGAAAGAGATAAAACCCGGTCGGGATAAACCAGGCCTTGCCCGGATAATAAGAAGTTCTGCCTTGTTTCGGGAACGGAATTCAATTGCTCGCGCGGTCGCGTTGCCGACAGCCACGGCATCCGTCAGGATCTTCTTCATGCGCTCGTCGGGCGCAAAGGGCTTACCCTTCTGGAGTCCAATCGCCAGAAGTTGACCGAGCAATTCCGGGCTCTCGCTGTCGGCTGGCTCTTCCTGAATCAGTGGTGTTGATGTCTTCGTAGAAGCTGTAGTCGTTGGCGCCAATGGTGTTGAACGCCTTGCCTGACAGGTTCACGAACTTAGCCGGATGCGGGTTGGCGGCCTCCGACAGCGGGTACGTCCGCATGGTCTTGTGGAAGCTTTCGACGGCGGGTCCAGGATCCCCATTGACCAGGAATCCGCGCGTAAAGAAGCCATTGCCGAACGTGCGTGACTTGAAGACAAAGTAGCCCTTCGGCACGTCGCCCTTGTACCCCGGCGGCAGGAACAGGTACTTGCCACCCTTTCCCTTGTCCGGCCCTGCATTCCCCAGGTCGGCGACGTAGCGGAACCAAAAGTCGTCCACGATGCCAAGGCTGTTAGGTGGGCTTTCGAGCACGACAGGGCCTTTAGACAGATCAATCCACGTCATGGCATAGACGGTGTCCGAGTTCGCTGTCAGAAAGAGCGACTTCGAGTCCATCAGCGTATTGAAAACTCCGAACGTTCCATCAACAGCGCCACTTCGCGCAAGCCCCGGCGAAGCGCCACGACCGAAGCGCCCTGTAACGAGTTAAGGAACACCTCAACTCCGCGCTGGAAGTCGAGATTATCGTACAACTTCTCGACGCGTCGCTGCATCGGGATAGCCGCCTTCGAACTTCAGCGTACCGAGACGCGTGTCAACTTTGTCCGGAGTGGTGATGCCGGCCGGGATAGGTGTCTCCATTTTGTATTTCTGCGCCTGGGCATAGGGCATAATGAGCAGGGTTGAAAATTACTAGGACCAATGTCGCAATGATGATTCGGTTCAGCTTGACTGATTTTTCGAATAGCATTTTTTCTCCAATCTTCATGATTTGGTGACAAGCAATGCTAGTAAACGGGGGACGGGCGCACAAAATCGTTTTGATGAGCACCAAGCTTGATTCAATAAGATTCTGTAGGCAGTGTACTATATTCGCGCCGGCTGACAGATGCAATTTCAAAAGAACCGGAGTCAGCCTGTGGCGAAAGTCGCAAAGGTTTTAGAAATCGCCCGTGCTGTTCGGGGCAAGTGGCCGTGTGACGGCGTACTCGGAAACTGACATGTGTTCGAATGGAAAGTTATTCTCAGTTTCCGGTTACGCGACTAGATCGGCATAGGGGCGGCGGTCACCCGCCGACCCCTGCCACACCACCGTGCGTACGGGTCCGTACACGGCGGTTCGAGATGGTTACGCCGACATTTCCTCGAACAATGACGGAAGTCCGAGCGATTTGAAGTACGCATTAGAAAGCCCAACAGAAAGGGCTTTGGCCCGTGCGAGATACCAAGGGCCACGCCCGCTGCCGGCGGTATTGCTGGCCAACCGCGGGAGAACCCCCAACTCAAGTAGCGCTGCTCGGCGACGACGCGGTGTTTTCCACTGCCGCCACAGAGCAGCTCTGAGCCGCAATCGAACCCAACGGGTGAGGTAAATCAGCACTTCGGGCGTTTCGCAGAAGCCGAAATAGCTGCGCCAGCCCCGCAGATACGGAGCCAACTCCTCCATTGTCGTTTCCATGCTGACACCCTTGGCCCGTCGCGTGATCTCCCGGATTCGTTGTTTAAACCGATCCAAGGCCTTTGGCGCAATGACGCGCTTGACCTCCGGACTGGCCGTAAAACTGAACCCAAGAAACTTCCGCTCCTGCGGTCGCGCCACCGCACTCTTCGCCTCGTTCACCTTAAGCTTGAGCTTTTGCGTGATGAATCGCGTAAGGCTCTCCATCACCCGTTGCCCCGCCCGCTCGCTGCGAACGTAGATGTTACAGTCATCCGCATATCGAACGAAGCAATGGCCCCGGCGCTCCAACTCCCGGTCGAGTTCGTCGAGCACAAGGTTACTAAGCAGTGGCGAAAGTGGTCCCCCTTGCGGAGTCCCTTCCACGCTCGGGCTGACCAACCCGTTCTCCATCACCCCGGCATTCAAGAATGCCCGGATGAGTTTCAACAGCCGCTTGTCCTCGATCCGGTTGGCAATCTGACCCATCAGTTTGTCGTGGTTGACTCGATCGAAGAATTTCTCCAAATCAAGATCAACGCACCAGCCGTAGCCCTCGGCGATATACTGCTGCGCCTGTGCCACCGCCTGATGAGCCGACCGGCCCGGCCGAAACCCATAGCTGTAATCAGAAAACGTCCGGTCCCACCGCCTCTGCAGAACCTGCATCACCGCCTGCTGGATCCATCGATCCAGCACCGTCGGGATGCCCAGCTTTCGCACCCCTCCGTCCGGCTTGGGGATTTCCACCCGCCTCACCGGCTTCGGTTCGTAAGTCCCGTTTAGCAATTGTTCCCGGATAGCTGGCCAGTGCTGTTTCAGGTAATCCGTGATTCCGCCGACGGTCACCCCATCAACGCCCGGACTACCTTTATTGGCCTTCACCTGCCGCAATGCTGCCCTCAGGTTTTCTCGCTCACATACTTCCTCCATCAATCGATTCGTGCTGGCTGGGTTTTCGGATCCGTTCGTCGCCCCGGACGGCTCAGTCCCTTCCCTTCCGGCCTTCCGGGCTTCACCCGTTAGCGCAGAAGGGAAGTCCAGTTGCCTCTGGATGTTCTGCTTTTCGTCGTCCTTGAGACTCATGGCCTACTGGCCTCTCCTTCTCGTTCGGGCCTTCGGCCCTCGTTCCCGGCTCGGCCTATCCGTTGACTCCGCCTTTCGGCTATTGGAGTGCCTCACTAGCCTTGCCGACGTCATGACCTACTATGCCCTCTGCTGACTTCTGCCCCGCGGTCAGACCGCCTTTCGACAGCCTCAGTCGCCCAAGCGACACGGAGCAGATCTCCTGGGGTAAGCTCAGCCGCCTTCTGTGCACAGTCGCCGAATCTACGCTTCGCACCCTTGATGGATATAGACTTCGCAGTGCGTTGCCCGCTCGTCTGGCGCTAGCGCCTTGTATCCGGTTTTTGTCCATCGACTCGCACCTTTGATCCATGCTTCTTTCAGACCCCGCCTCGCGGCGGTAGCCCTTGCATCATCACTAGGCCTTCACCTCCATCAGGTTGGCCGGAGGACTTTCACCTCCAAACTGCTGAGCATGCCCAGCACACAACGCAGCCGCTGGCGCGGCGGACGCTACGCGTGTGGAAAGGAGGCACTCTGCGGCGGAATTAGCTTGTTTGGACCGGGCACTACAGCTAGTATTAGCTTGATGTTTGCCTCCATTTGCTGTTCGCTGCGCAATCTCGTTCGATGGCTGCAAGTCATACACTGCCAATTAGTTACCATTCAAAACCCATAGGCGTCCGCCGCAAGCACTAGCGGCCTCCTTCTAGTCTCCTTATCGAAAATGCCTCGGCATGGTTTTTGGCCCTCAAAGCCGCATTTTGTGCGCCGAGGCATTCCCGATCAAGGCTAACGACTACACAGCCAAGTGAACGAGTCTGGGCTTGAGTGATGATTGGTCCATTACATTTCCCAACCATAAGCGGAGCTCGTTCCTGCGGAGAAATAGAGACATCCCTTATGACTGCCTAACTACGACCAAGTTCACCTGCCGCGGCGGCTGGTGAGACGTTGAACCCTGAAAAGCCGTCATGCCGACGCGGTCAGGTGCAGCGGCTGGTCGGCGATGGTGGTTTTCAGCTATCTGTACAACACAAAGTAAACACATTAAGTGACTGCTGACCAACAATTCAGCGTTTGGCACGTAGTTTGACTTGGGAGAAGCGTGATATCATAGGTAATAGAGGTGGATCATGAAGACGATCAAAGTTCAGTGGATTATACGTCAGGCAGTTGGTCTGGTTTGCGCTTCATTACTGGCTTGCGGCCTTGTGTTTGCGCAACAGACAGCGCCTACGGAGCAAGCTCCCGAACAACTCCTTTCGGCGGAACAGTTGAACACTCTGGTTGCGCCCGTTGCCTTGTACCCGGATGCTTTGCTCAGCCAAGTGCTGGTGGCAGCTACCTATCCGCTGGAGATCGTCGAGGTGGGGCAGTGGCTAAAGCGAAATAGCAATCTACAGGGCCCCCAACTGGTGGATGCGGCGCGCCAGCAGAAATGGGATCCCAGTATCCAGGCCCTCGTGGCCTTCCCCGATGTGATCAAACGTTTGAACGCCGACATCCGTTGGACCACCGATCTCGGTAACGCATTCCTCTCACAGCAGGCCGATGTAATGAATGCCGTGCAACGGATGCGGGCCCAAGCCATGGCGGCTGGCAAACTAAAATCCAACGCACAGGAAACCGTCACCACCGAGAAGCAAGGGGACCGATCGGTGATTGAGATTCAACCAGCCAACCCCGAGGTGGTCTACGTCCCTTACTACGATCCTGCGTATATCTGGGGCCCCCCCCTCTACGGTTATTATCCCGCTTGGGATTACCCGTATTACGGCTTTGGCTTTGGATTCGGCCCTGGCATTTATATTGGAGGCTTTTTCGGGGGCCTTTATTGGGGTGGTTGGGGGTGGGGAGCAAACTGGTATCATTGCTCGATCTATCAGAACCATTACTTTTTCAATCATTACGGTTACGGCGGACACGGAAGTATGGCGCCACTTGGGCTCACGATCCTGGCCATCGGCAGGGAGTCCACTATCCGAATAGTACGCTCAATCAACGCTACGGCGGAGTCTCAGCGTCGCGAGGAGGATCGAGTTTTTCGCGGTTTGGCTCGCAATCCTATGCGTCTCGGCAGTACAACGCGGCGCCCCGAGCCGGTGTGGCGGACGCCAGCAGCTGGCGTCATTTTAACCAGTCGAGTGTCACTAGCCAAGGTGCGCAACGCGGCTACAGCTCTACTTCAGCATATAATGGAAACAGTGGATACCGAACGAGTCCTTCATACAGCGGAACACCGCTCCGTTTCCCGCTTTCAATCCAGCCCATCCTATGGCAACAGCAGCGCATACCGCGCGAGTCCATCCTATAGCAGCAGCTACGGTGGAACCCGCACCGTGCCCAGCAATCGCTTCAGCCCGTCCTATGGCAACAGCAACGGATACCGTATGAGTCCTTCCTACAGCGGAGGCTACGGCGGAAACCGTTCCGTTCCCAGCTATCGCTCCAGCCCGTCCTATGGCAGCAGCAACGGATACCGCTATGAGTCCGTCGTACAGCGGAACCCGCACCGTACCCAGCTATCGCTCCAGCCCGTCATACGCAGGAGGAGGCGGATACCAGTCCAGCCGTTCTTTTAGCGGTGGGGGCTCGATCCGCTCGGGCGGCGGCTTCCACGGTGGCCGCGGTCGTTAATAACGAGTTTAGTCATGTTGTTGTCCGGGGGCCGAACCACCGCATGGCCCAAGCGCCGACCCTCGACCCAAAGTGCAGTGTTCCTGATACGACGCGTAGCCCGGAAGGGTTGTTAATGTTGACCTACTGGACGTAATACGGCGAAACCGTAAATTGAGGAGCTGTCGAACGGCAGTGGCTCCTACTCTCCGGTTTATCGACTTTTGAGGGTTTATGCCAAGGACTCAAGGCCAACCTTGTTAAATCAGTCTCGTGGACCCTGATAAATTCGCAACTGTGCAAATCGGTTTCAGAACGAAATGAAATGAAGATTTCTACACAAGCATTACGTAAATTCTGCCATTTGCCTTTCAGCTTGAACTGCAATAGTTTTGTGTAGTCAGATTTTCCATGGCTACCGTGGAAGTGATGCAGGCCTACTCTCTCCGTCGCGATTCCCACCCAATAAGGAGCACATTCATGAAGAAGCACTCTTTCCTCCTCTTCGCTATTCCTGTCTTTCTTGTGGGCGGCCTTCACACCAATTCTTCCTTTTCACTGCCTCCTCTGGAGCGAAGCCCCGACCCCTTTCAGAACGGAATTCTGTCGGCTGAGATCAAGATGCACAACGGTGCCCCAACTCTCTTCTTGGATGGAAGACCTGTGTTCTATGGTGCATGGTGGGTTTCTCCCCCCACAAACGAGGGCTGGGCGGCCTCCGATGTTTCGAAGATGAACGCGGTGGAGACAGGCATTCACATCTATGCTTTCGACGTTGGTTCGACGGAGTGGTGCGGTCCCGCTCGGGGCCGACTATCCCACTACGATTTTTCTACCGTACAGGCGCGATTTAATCGAATCCTTGAAGCAGATCCCAAAGCCCTATTTCACTTGCGAATCAACCTCGAGATGAGCGAGCCGCAGTCCCAATGGTGGCATGATCTCTACCCGGAAGAACGCGAGATCCTCTCCAACGGTACTCCGCACAGGCAGTCCTTCGCTTCCGCCGTGTGGCGTGAACAAGTAAAGGATTTTCTACTAGCATACATCGCTCATCTTAAGAAAACCGGTGTTTTCAATCGTGTTGTCTCTTATCAGGTGGGAGCCGGTCACACAGGCGAATGGGTGAAAGGTAAGCTGTCGATGTTCTTCCTGACCGGTGACTACAGCAAGCCGATGAAGCGCCACTTCCAGGCATGGCTGCGAGAGCACTACAACAATGATGAAGGAGCGCTGAGGAAGGCATGGAACAAACCTGAGTACACTTTTGAGATGGCGGAAGTCCCCTCAGGCCTCGAGCAATTCGAAACAAAGCAGATGACGTTCCGCGACCCGAATCAGGAACAGAACGTCATCGACTACTACCATTGTCTCGCAGATCTCTGCGGAAGCCTCGTCGTCGACTTCTGTAGCACGGTGAAGGAAGCGACCGGAGGTAAAGCTCTAGCGGGCGCTTTCTTTGGCTATCTGATGGAGCTTGCATGGAATGCAGGTTTCTTTGCCGAGGGACCAGGAAGTCCGTACTCGACGTATCAACGGAGCGGACACCTCGGGCTGGGACAGGTTCTTGAATCGCCCTCTGTCGATTTCCTGGTGAGCCCTTACAGTTACGGCTTCCGCGGCATAGGGGGCGTAGGATGCAGCATGCTCCCCACAGAGTCGCTCCGCCTCCATAACAAGATCTACCTCATGGAGGATGACACACGCACTCACACGGATAATGATCCTGCTTATGGACGAGCGCGCAATCTGGCGGAATCACGTACGATTCTCCGCCGCAACTTCGGATACGTTGCCACTCACGGACAAGGGCTCTGGTGGTTGGTGAACAAGGGCGCGGTGGATAGCCGTCTCGAGCCCGCATTCACCCCTATGCTCAAGGAGTTTCAGCAGTTGGGTAACTTCACGCTCAAAACGGACCGGTCACCAAGCGCTGAGATCGCCGTGCTTCTGGATGATGAAAGCTTCTTCTACGAGACGGTCAAGAATGAGCTGGACGTGCCGCTGATCTTCCACCAGAGGCTAATAGGGCTTCCACGTTTGGGCGCTCCCTATGACGTCTATCTTCTCAATGATTTCATCAAGGGCCGGCTCCGTCCCTACAAACTCTACATTTTCCTAAATGCGTTCAGATTGGATGGGACCCGGAGAGAGGCTCTGAACAAAGAACTCCGCAAGGATGGACGGACCGCAGTGTGGATCTATGCCCCCGGGTACATCAAGGATACAACTTCCGTCGAATACATGAAGGATCTTACCGGTTTCACTTTTGTGGAGAACAGCCACCCGTGGCCGAGCTTCCTCCACATCACAAATTTCACTCATCCCATTACGGCTCTTCTTCCTCAAGATCTCTTCTGGAATACAGACAGTTACCTCGGTCCGCTCTTCCATCTGGCAGACAGTGACGCTCAAGTGCTCGGCGACGTCGTTATCGCGCAGGGGACTTGCCAACCCGGATTTGCAGTCAAGGTGTTCCCAACCTGGACATCGATCTATGTGGCAATACCGAACATCCCTGCGCAAGTTTTGAGAGGAATCGCCCGTTTTGCCAAAGTCCACATCTACAACGACGAAGGCGATGTGCTAGATGCAAGTCGGAACCTGCTGAGCGTCCATACCATCTCAGGCGGAGAACGAAGCTTCAACTTGCCTTCGAAGGCCGAAGTTGTGTATGACCTTTTCGAAAGGAAGGTCATCGGCAGAGATACGGATCGCTTCAGGGTGACGCTCTCGCCGGGTTCAACGGCGCTTTACTTCGCCGGCAAGGAGTCGCTCATTGTGCAACTTCAAAAATGAAGCCCGGGTCGCCCCCGCGCCAAACAAGAAGAAAACTCGTACGCGGACAACAGGTCGGCGCTTGCCAGCTTTTGGGCTCACGATCCTGGCCATCGGCAAAGGAGTCCACTATCCGAATAATACCGGAGACTGAGACGCTCGCAAGAATCAGCTTTTCTCATTGTCCGGTTACGCGACTATACATCTTAGTGAAATAGTTTCGCCCGCCTCAACGGGGGTGCTAGTATCCCGCTCAATGAAGTGGCTTACAGTATCCTTGTTAATCCAGATCATTCTAGCGACGTACTTTCAGGTAGTCCTTTGGTTTCCGCTCGGCTCTTGGAATGATCAGCCTGGAAAGCGATTGATTACGCTTCTTAGCGAAGGTCAAGCCTTCGCTGTTTTGAGTTTTGCGCTCGCAATGCTACTCCCAGTTCTGCTCTTTGCCCTGTCAGTTTGGAAGCGCCGGGTTTGGCTGATGTGGGTAGGGCTGATGGGTTATGGTGTTTGGGCCGCTCTTCAGATCCAAAGTTGGTGGATACCCTGGATATTCGGTGCAGATCAGCGTGCTCTGAGCAATCAGAAGTCTCTCCAAAGAACGTACAAGATATTTCCATCTTCCATTGGACACCCTGCACCCGACGCGATGCACTTCGTTTTAGACCTGCTTCTCTTCTCAGTTGTCGTGACGATCGCGCTCAGTATTTTTGAGACTAGACGCGGTTCTGAAGTAAAGAACAAATCTTGATGTCCTGTCTTCAGAATCGCCTACCTGTATTTGGAGTACCCTTACCTGACCGATCTGATTACGCCGCTTTTCGGCCTAGTGCCTGAGAAACGGTGTTATCGGGAACTGACATTTGCTCGGACGGCTCCCATTATTTGATCCAGCGGCCTGGGTTTTTCTATGCCGAATTCTTTTGGGGTCTATTTCTTTTTGGGTTTAATATTCAATTAGTTATCATTAATTGTTGATACCTCAATTTATGCCAATTCTGGACAATCCATGACGAGATAAAAGGCCTCATTTAGGAGCTCTAATCCTAATTAGCCGCTCGCGGCAACGGTCATCTCACACAGGAGGATTTGGATGGGTATCGCGGCCGAGCTCTTGCAACGGCACATTCAGACACTGGTCGACGATCACCATCAGTGGCAAAGGCTAATCGCCGACGATATTTTGTGGGAACTGGCTTACGCACCCGCCATCGGCCATCCAGCAAAGCTTTCGGGTCGCGATGAGGTGCTTCATCACGTTAGATGGTTCCTGGGGGCGGTCGAGAACTTCCGCTTCATCGATCCGAAGATCTACGCGTTTGCAGACCCGCAAGCCGCCGTAGCACAAGTCAAGGCCGAAGCTTTGATTAAGCCCACCGGCCGCATCTACCGCCAAGAGTACGTCGTGTTCCTGCGTGCCGCCGGCGATAAGATCGCATACCTTCGGGAATATTTTGACCCAACGCGGGCAGCCAAATCGATGAATGCAACGATTCTCGATCTTGAACCGTGGTTCTAAGTAGCGGCGGTTTGTCTGAGCGGGCGGTTGTTCGAAGCACTCGACGTCAATCTGACAGGTGGATAAATTGTTCGCCATCGAAATTGCTGTTCCGGAGAATGCGATTGTTGGTGATTGAACGGCTGCAGCGAATAGGAAGGCGATCGAAGGTTGAACTTGGCTGCAGACTGCATCACACTCTAGCGTAGATTTCGTAACTGATCTAAAGGGTGACATATGGCAGATATTGAAGATGCTCCAAAACCCGATTTCAGAAATGGATTCCCGATTCGCGATCTTCCGGATGGAAGAATGACCGTCGGGCAGGTTGATGGCGAAGACGTGATTTTAGTGCGACGTGGGGACGAGTTCTTTGCAGTGGGCTCGCACTGTACGCACTACCATGGACCACTTTCAGATGGTCTGATTGTTGGCGAAACATTGCGATGCCCCTGGCATCACGCGTGTTTCAGTCTTCGTAGCGGAGAAGCCTTACGGGCACCCGCGCTGGATCCAATCGACTGTTGGCGAGTCGATACGGTGGGTGACAAGGTGTTTGTTCGAGAGAAGATCGCTCAGCCCACTCCAAAACCCGCGCTCAGTTCCGTGAATTCGTCAAACTGGCCCAGCTCGGTCGTAATCATCGGAGGCGGTGCCGCCGGGTTGGCCGCGGCAGACATGCTCCGTCGAGAAGGCTACGCCGGGCCGCTTACCATGATCAGCGCAGATGATTCGCCTCCAAATGACCGGCCGAATCTTTCCAAAGATTTTTTGGCAGGCACCGCATCAGACGATTGGATCCCGCTGCGATCTCCTGAGTATTACGCCGACCGGCGAATAGAACTCGTGCTGAACTCGCAGGCGGCATCTCTCGATATACAACGGAAGCGCGTACAACTGGAGAATGGCAAGACGTACGACTATGGAGCCCTGCTGCTCGCCACAGGCGCAGATCCTGTCAAATTGCAGATCGAAGGAGCCAAGGATTCCCAGCTCCACTATCTCCGAACGTTTGCAGACAGCCGGGCTATTGTCGCCAAATCCGCATCAGCGAAACGCGTCGTGGTCGTCGGAGCGAGTTTCATCGGGCTTGAGGTTGCCGCATCGCTTCGTGCACGCGGGATTGAAGTAGATGTCGTTGCGCCCGATAAGCAGCCACTTGAGCGGGTGTTGGGGACGGAACTAGGAAGTTTCATCCGAGGAGTTCATGAAGCTAACGGCGTTATCTTTCATTTAGGCGAGACAGTTAACCGTATGGATGGACGCGCTGTGACGTTGAGCAGTGGAACGATTGTGGATGCGGATTTCGTGGTTCTGGGTGTGGGTGTACGCCCCTCCCTGGCCTTGGCTGAGAGGGCTGGCCTGACAATGAATCGTGGTATCGTAGTTAACGAATACCTCGAAACCAGCGCGGTGGGCGTTTTCGCAGCGGGTGATGTCGCACGATGGCCCGATCCGCACACCGGGGACCTGATTCGCGTGGAACATTGGGTGGTTGCGGAGCGTCAGGGCCAGGTGGCGGCAAAAAACATTCTCGGTTGTCGTGAAAAATTTGATGCAGTGCCATTCTTTTGGAGCCAGCACTATGACGTCGTCATCAACTACGTCGGGCACGCTGAGAGTTGGGATGCCGTTGAGATCGAGGGCAGCATCGAGGCGCGTGATTGCGCTGTGTTTTATAAGCGCGGTAACCGCACTCTCGCTGTCGCAACGGTCTCGCGGGATCTGCAGAGTTTGATATATGAGGCAGCAATGGAGTCCGGGCAGCTGGAGCGACGTTGAATCCGTGGATTAGAATCATGATGCCGCGAGCTTTTCCGTGTGCACGCCACGACCTGACGAAAATTCTGAGCCCCCCTACCCCTTCAAGTCTTTCTTCACTGTAATTGCCAGCTAGCCCTTGTGCCATAACAATTTCCTTACGTTCGATTAGCCTACGCCTTGATGAAACCCAGCAGATTGGTACTGATTTGATCTTTTTTCACGGAGTGCCTTCCGATACATTCTCTGCTCATGGCTTACGCGGGTCAGCGGCCTTGTCCACGTAAGTAGTATTGGTGGGTCCGTATCCAGTGGTGTAAACGACTACGGGCTCCGCTCGGGTTTGTGCAAAGTGCGGACGCCCCTTGGGATCGGTGTAAAAGCTTCCTGGCGGGAGCGCTTTCAGCTCCCCTTCGACGAAACGCGAACCGTAGCCGAAATACCACGTGCCCGCGACTACCGTTGCGGAACGGTCATCACGATGATCGTGCGCCTCAATCCGGGTATTTGCTGGAACGCTGAGCCTGATGGTATAAAGCCCCGGACCGGCTGGGTCTCCAGATAATATCGTGGCTTGAATCCCCGCGACCCCGGCAGTTCCTGCTCCTGGTCCGCCTTGCGCCAGACCGGCGATGTCTGACGGCGTAAGCCGACTCGATGCGCCGCCCTGATCGGCTTGAGCAACGAGAAGAACAATGACAACGACTCCCAAGGACATCAGCGTCTTGAATCGAAGTGTCATTGCAATCCCCCTAATGCTGCGTCGAGACCTGGTGGACCTCTTCCCGATAATTTCCCTGGATGAACGACATCAGCCTTGGAATGACCTGGTCTGGAGCTTCCTCCATCAGCCAGTGACCGGAGCCCCTGATGACAACGCCCTCGACGTTATCAGCGACGAGACGGCCTTGCTGGATCAGGAACTCGCCTGACGCCTTTTCACCAGTAAGCACCAACATGGGCATTGTCAGTTTCGTCTGCGCAAACTGCCCGAAGTCTTCGGCATCTTGCGAAAAGGCGCGAAATACTTCAAACCCCGCTTGCATCCCTCCGGGGTGAGCATAGGCCGCGGTATAGTACTGACGGTCTGCCTCTGGAACGGAATGCTTTGGATCGGCAGCAAAATCATTCCAGAAGTGCTCGAAATAAATGCGTTCGCGACCTGCGACAAGCTTGAGCGGCGTCTCACCATAGAAATGGAAGTGCCACAGATCCCTCAACAGCCAGACGCCTTTCCAATCCCCCACACCGGGAAGAAAAGCGTCCATCAAAGCAATCCGTTCGACTTCAGTGGGATACTGCGCCGCATAGGCATAGGCAACCATCAGTCCAATATCGTGGCCCACGATTTGGACCTTCCGGTAGCCCAGCGAGGTTGCAAGGGCATGAATATCCTGTGCCATCGTCTTTTTGTCGTACCCGCTCTCCGGCTTTGAGGATTGCCCAATACCTCGCAGATCAGGGGCAACGACGGTGTGGGTTTTTGCAAGTTCAACCATAAGGGGCCGCCACATGCGGCTGGTTTGAGTGTAACCGTGGAGGAGTATCACCGGGTCGCCCTGTCCCGCGGATAGATAGTGGAGCCTAATTCCGTTTATGTCCGCTAATCGGCCCTCGACGAAGGCTTCACTCTTGGGTCCGAGGGGTGGCTTGTTTTGATCTGTCATGACATCCTCTTTTGCGCGCCTGTCAACCGTTCCAAATTAGCGTAATGCCTTAAAACCAACCGCGAGGCAGGCAAATTTGTACCCGGATTGAGTTCTAACTCAAGGGCTGACGGCCTTCCTTCCAGTACCCATTGCTTCATTTATGGCTATTACGAGATTCTCGAAATCAAAAGCTCCATCATGGCGATGTCCGTTGATGTAAAATGTCGGTGTGCCGTTTACTCCGCTTCGGACGCCACCATTAAAGTCGGCCCGCACGCGTTCCAGGTGCGTTCCATCTTCAAGCGCTTTTCGCAATGCCGTAGCAGACAGCTCAACCTTCTGGGCAAGCTCCAAGTAGAGAGCCCCACCTAGCCGATCTTGGTTTTCAAATAAGAGATCGTGCATCTCCCAGAATTTTCCTTGTGCGCCCCCAAACTCAGCGGTCTCAGCTGCGCCTTCGGCGTGAGGATGCATTTCGCGAAGCGGAAAATTACGAAATACAAAGCGGAGCATTCTACCAAAATGCTTCTGGACTCTCTGAACAATGGGGTAGGCGCGCCCGCAATGAGGGCATTCGTAGTCGCCGTACTCCACCAGGGTTACTTCCGCGGTTTCCGGGCCCTGGGCGTGATCCCCAGACGCGACAGGTACTTTAAGCATAGCCATAAACCTCTCCTATTTTGTTAGATCCTCGAGTGCCTGCAAGATGCCGTCCGCGCCGGGATTCACGGCAATCGGGGAGCAGTAGCTCCAGGTAATGATTCCGCCCTTATCTAGGACAAAAAGCGCTCGTTCGCTCACACCCTCCTGAGCACGGTAGGCGCCATATTGGCGAGCGACCGCTCCTTTGGGTTCAAAATCTGAGAGTAGCGGGAAGTGGAGGCGGCGGGCTTCCGCAAAGGCACGGTGGCACCAGGGGCCATCGACGGACATACCCAGCAACTCAGCTCCAAATTTGTGAAACTCGGGCAGAATCTCGTTGTAAAGACCCATCTGGTCGCCGCACACCGGACTCCAGTCTGAGGGATAGAATGCCAGGATCACGGGTCTCCCTCGCAAATCCTTCAGCGAGAGTCTTTGATCAGGTGTGACAGGCAATGTGAAGTGGGGAGCCACAACACCCGAAGAAAGGAGCTCAGCGCCCGGTGTATCAGAGTCGATTTCAGACCTGTTGCTATTGTTTTCCGAACTCTCTGGAACCGCCTCCAGTTTAGTCATCGCTTTTTCCTTTCAATGGATCTCTCCGTTCGTTGGTTGTTTGGGCCCGCAATTCCGGGCCCTGGATTTCGTAGAGGTTCTTCAATAAGACAGGCCCTGCGGACGCCATGTTCACTCACTATTGCTGCCAGCCCCCGCCGAGTGCCCTGTAGAGTTGCACAAGACTCTGGTACTCGGTGCCGCGCGCCTCCGCGAGTGTGAGTTCAGCGGAAAAGAGCGACCGTTGGCCGTCCAAGACTTCGAGATAAGTGGTGGTGCCCCCCTTGTAGCGCATATTGGACAGGCGGACGGACTCCTGCAAGTCCGCGACGGTATCCTCTTGGCGAACCCGGACCTGATGGAATTTCTGATAGGCGATCACCGCATCGGACACATCCCCGAACGCGCGCTGAATCGCTTGCCGGTAAGCGATCAGAGCCTGTTGATGCTGCGACTCGGCTAGCCGCAGATTACCGCGCAGAGCTCCCGCCGTGAAAATGGGCTGGCTCACTTGGGCGCCGTAAGACCAGATTCCGAGTTGCGAGCTCATTAGCCCGGAGAACACGCTGCTCCGTCCGAAGGCGCCGCCGCCGGCACCCGTTAGGGAGATTTGCGGAAAGAACTGGGCCTTGGCGACTCCGATTTCGGCGTTCGCGGCGACCAAGGTTTGCTCGGCCTCACGAATATCGGGCCGGCGCTCGATTAGCGATGAAGGTAGGCCAGGCGGCACTTCGGGAGGAAGCGCCTGCTCCACCAGCGGGCGTCCGCGTGGCACGGCCTGCGGGTAGTTGCCAAGGAGAGTGCTGATGGCATTTTCTTCCTGTGCGATCCGCCTCTCCAGATCAGGGATTGTGGCATTCGCCGAATCGAGAACTTGCTGAGCCTGCAAAACATCAAGCTTTGTGGCCACGCCGTGCTCGACGCGAAGCTTGGTAAGCTTCACCGAGTCTTCCTGCGTCTTGACGGTCTCGTGCGTGATTTGGAGTTGAAGGTCAAGTTGCAAGAGTGCGAAATAGTCGCTTGCCACGTCGCTCACGAGCGTTAATATGACCGTCTGCCGGGCATCCTCCGTTGCAAGGAGTTGGGCGCGTGACGCCTCGGTCGCGCGACGCAGCTTACCGAAGAAGTCCAACTGGAAGGCTGCATCGGCCGTCAGAGTCAGAAAGTTGAAGTTGGTTTGGAAGTTGATGTTCTTTTCCACCATCGAAATTGCCGTTCCCTTGGACCTGCGGGAATTGACTGGAACGCGTTACGGCAAGCTGCGCGCGCCCTGCGTTGATGCGCTCCGTCGCGAGTTGCAAGTCGTAGTTTTGCTTTAGCGCTGTGCGGATGAGTTCTTGTAATTGCGGGTCCTGGAAGACCTGCCACCAGGGAAGATCAGCATAGGACGCTGCCTGAGCCTGGACCTGTGGATTTTCGCCCAGATCACGGTAGGCGGTTGGAGTTTGAACGACGGGTCGATGGTAGTTCGGTCCGACGCTGCATCCAGCGACTAAACACGAGGTGGCCAGGGCGGCCATGAATGCCGCTAGTTTTTTCATAGGTTACCCCCACCGTTCTTGTCGCGCGCCATTCTTGCCGTAGTCCATCTCATTCCCCCTCCGCTGGAGCGGGCGTTGCCGGCAATGCTTCCGAAGCGTGCCCCTGGCCGGCACCTGACCATTTCTCCACCAGGCAGAAGATCGCAGGCACAAAGAAGATTCCGATCAGGCTGGCGGCCAGCATCCCGCCGATAACCGTAGTGCCCATGATTTGCCGGGCAACCGATCCGGCTCCGGTCGCCGTCCACAGCGGCACGCAACCGAGAATGAACGCGAAAGACGTCATCAAGATCGGCCGCAGACGGAGCCTGGCTCCTGCGAGCGCGGCATCTGCCAGAGGCTTTCCCTTCTCGTACTCCTCCTTGGCGAACTCGACGATCAGAATCGCGTTCTTGGCGGCTAAGCCGATGAGCATGACCAGCCCGATTTGCGAGTACACATCGTTCTCGATCTGGACCATGTAAGGCGGCAAGAAGCAGCCGAGCAGCACGCGGCGCAGCCAAAGGATTCCGAAGGCTCCAAAGATCGCCACGGGCGTGCTCAGCAGCACGCTGAACGGCAGGGACCAGCTTTCATACAGCGCTGCCAGAATCAGGAAGACGAATAACAGCGAAAGTCCGAAGATCACCGAAGCCGGCACGCCTTCGCGCGCTTTCTGCTCTTGATACGACATGCCCGAGTAGTCGAAACCCATTTCGCGCGGCATCGTCTGTTTAAAAACTTCTTCGAGGGCTGCCGTCGCTTGGTCCGCGCTGTAGCCCGGCGCTGCGCTGCCGTTGATTTGCGCCGAGCGGTATTCGTTGAAGCGCATGATAAACTCCGGCCCGAGCCGCGGCTTCACGTTGATCAGGGTGGAAAGCGGAACATTCTCTCCTTTGTTGTTACGAACATAAAACTGTCCGACGTTTTCCGCCTTAGCGCGGTCCTCGCCTTCTGCCTCGATATAGACCTGCCATTGACGCCCGAACCGGTTGAAATAGTTGATGAAATATCCGCCCATGAACGCCTGAATCGTCCTGTAGACATCATTGAGGGGCACACCCTGCTTCAGCACTTTGTCACGGTCCACCTCGACGAACTTCTGTGGCACGCTGGGCAGGAAGGTCGTGCTCAAGCCGGCAATCTCCGGCCGCTTGCGGGCCGCTTCCAGGAAGGTGGCCAGATTCTTGGCTAGGAACTGGACATCATTGCCGGCGCGGTCCTCGAGGACGAAAGTGAATCCCCCGGATGTGCCGACACCCGGAATGGCTGGCGGGGAAAAACCGAAGGCAATTGCCGTGGGCAACTTGCTCAACTCCCGGTTCAGATGCGCCTTGATCGCTTGAAATTGCTCGGCCCTCGTCTTGCGCTCGTCCCATGGCTTAAAGGTCACAAAAAAGAACGCGTTGTAACTGGTACGCACAAAGCTGAGCAAACTGAAGCCGACGATGCTGGTCGAGTATTGAACCCCGGGCGTACTCATCAGGATTTTTTCCACATCTGCCGCGGCTGCGGTGGTGCGTTCCAACGAGGCCCCGTTCGGAAGTTGAAGGTTCACGTAGGCGTAGCCCTGATCTTCGTCAGGAAGGAAGCTCGATGGCACTCGGTTGGCAAAAAAGCCGGCCGCCACGCCAAAGGCCACGAGCAACACAACTACGACGACGGTCTTTCGGATTAGTGCCGCGCTCCAACGGACGTAGCCCTCGGTTGCACGCTCGAACGAGCGGTTAAACCAATCAAAAAATCTTCTCAGTAGTCCGCGGCTCGGTTTCCTCGGCCGAAGCAGCAACGCGGCAAGCGCGGGGCTAAGCGTAAGCGCGTTGAACGCGGACAGGAGCACCGAAATCGCGATCGTGACGGCAAACTGCTGGTAGAGCCGCCCGGTGATGCCGGGGATGAAGGCTGTCGGCACAAAAACGGCGGAGAGAACCAGAGCGATGCCAACAACGGGGCCGGATAGTTCTTCCATTGCTTTCAACGCTGCAGCCTTCGGCGTCATGCCCTCCTCGATGTGGCGTTCCACACCTTCGACCACGACGATGGCGTCGTCCACCACCAGGCCGATCGCCAGCACGAGACCAAAGAGAGAAAGCGTATTGATGGAGAAACCGAACACCGGGAAAAGCACGAACGTGCCCACCAGCGAGACTGGCACCGCAAGGAGTGGAATCAGCGTGGCGCGCCAACCCTGCAAGAAGAGGTAGACCACAAGGATCACCAACGCGAGGGCGATCAAAAGCGTTATCACGATTTCCTTTATGCCTTCCGTGACCGCGCGCGTCGTATCCAGTGCGACGACGAAATCCATGTCTTCGGGGAAGCGCTGTTTCATCTGAGCCATTAGCTTCTTGACGCCTGCGGCCGCATCCACCGCGTTCGAGCCCGGCAACTGGTATGTGGCGATGATGGCGCTCGGTTTCCCATTCAGGCGGCCTGCGATGCTGTAGTCCTGGGAACCCAGCTCGATCCGGGCGACGTCCTTGACACGCACGATCCCGCCGTCCGGCGTTTCGCGCACCACGATCTGTCCGAATTCTTCCGGTGACCCAAGACGGCCTTGCGCGAGAACCGAGTAGGTAAATTCCTGGCCTTTGGGTGCAGGTTCACCACCCGCCTTCCCGGCTGGGTTGACTGTGTTCTGCGCCTGAATAGCGCTGACGATTTCGGGGACGGTGATGCCGAGCTTTGCCAATTGGTCGGGTTTTACCCATAGCCGCATCGCGTATTGGCCCGCACCGAATACCTGAACGTTGCCGATGCCTGGCGAGCGGGTGATCGGATCGTTGATATTGATATACGCGTAGTTCGCCAGAAACTTGGCATCGTAGGTTCCATGCGGCGAGTACAAGGCAATTAACATGAGAGGAGCCGTTACCGACTTTCGAACGGTAATTCCGTAGTTGTTGACTTCGGCGGGGAGTTGCGAGGCGGCTTGCGTCTCTCGTGCCTGGGTGAGAATCAAATCAGTGTTCGGATCGGTTTTCACGTCGAAGTTCACGATCAGTGTCGTATTCGAGTTGCCGGTGGCATTCAGCGAATACATGTAATTCATGTTGTCCACGCCGCTCATCTGCTGTTCGATGGGAGTGGCCACCGCCTGCTCGAGCGTTTGCGCGTCCGCGCCGACGTAAGTGGCCAGGACCTGAATCTCCGGCGGGGCAATATTGGGGAACTGCGCGACCGGCAGATTCAGTACGGTGATCGTACCGACCAGGACCAAGAGGATGGAAATCACCATGGCCACGATGGGACGGTTAATGAAGAACTTTGACATCGGACTTACCTTCCCTTCGCCTCTGGCGGCAAACGGCTTGGGGTTCACTAGCATGCCCGGACGCACCTTCTGCACTCCCTCGACGACCACGCGTTCGCCTCGCTTCAGTCCGTCTGAAATGATCCAGTCAGTGCTGACAAGATCGCCCACTTTGACCGTACGGATGTTCACTTTGTTCTCGCCGTCCAAAACCGCTACTTGATAGCCGCCTTGCAGTTCCGAGACAGCACGCTGAGGTACAAGCAATGCGTCCTGCTGGATTCGGACGGTCGTGCGAACTTTGCCGTACCCGCCGGGGCGCAGAATATTGCGAGGATTGGGAAACAGCCCGGCGATCCGAATTGCGCCAGTGCCTTGATTCACTAAGCGGTCCGAAAAGTAGAATGTGCCCTCATGCGGATAGGTGGTTCCATCCGCCAAGATGAGTTCGAGACGGAGCCCCTTCCTAGCCGCTTCCCGCGTGGCGTCCGTCGGGAACCGTCTGTTCCAATCGAGGTACTCGCGCTCGCTGACCGTGAAATAAACTTTGATGGGGTCGACGGTGGACACCGAGGTTACAGGCCCGCTGTTTGGATTGACCAAGGCGCCCACCTGAAGCTGAGCCTGCCCAGCGATGCCGTCGATGGGAGCAACGAGGCGGGTAAAATCGAGGTTGATCTTGGCCGTCTCGACGGCAGCCTCAGTCGTCTTAATTTGAGCCTTGGCCGTGGCCACAGTAGCTCTCGCAGCCAGGTTGTTCTGGATGGCATTGTCCAGATCCTGCTGGCTAGCGGCTTGCTCTTTCACCAGAGGGGTGTAGCGATTGACGTCAAGTTCCGTCCTGCCTTGAACTGCTTCGGCGTTAGCGAGTTGGGCTGTCGCCTGGGCCAACTGTCCTTGGGCCTGGTCGAGCGCCGCCTGAAAGGGCCGCGGGTCGATCTCGAAAAGGAGTTCACCCTTTTTGACGAACGCGCCTTCCAAATAGCCTTGGCGCAGCAGGTAGCCCGCAACCTGCGCCCTAACATCCGCATTGACAAACCCATCGAGTGTGCCGATCCATTCCCCAAAAATCGGAACATCCTTCTGCTCGACCTGCACGACCTCGACGTCGGGCAAGGCGATCGGCGGCGCTCCCGATGTCTTCCTTGGCAGTATTGCACCAATGATCAGGCCGATGACGACCAAGCAAAAAGCTCCACCTATCCAAAGTTTGTATTTTAAGGGCATGTTGGTCTTCTCCCGCGGCAGTTCGCCTTACGTTTAAAATCGATGAGTTGATACGATGTCGACCCCGTGCGAAGAAAAAATTTATGGGTTGAACACTTAAATCCGGTCACGTTCGTCGCCGATGTAGTCACGAGAAACAACACGGGCAAGCCGTTCAGTTGTTTCGTGGTAACCCAACGAACATGATAACCGCTCCCGAGTAGATCTCAATTTACGTTAACACATCGTTTACGAAAGTAAATATCGTCATGTCAAAGATCATGATGGGTGTCCCCCCTTCTCATTTCGTTACTTCGCGCCGGGTCCTCTGACGCTTAGGATCAACCCAGGGTGACTAACCGGCCAGCACTATCAACCAAAGGGATGGTTTTCGATTAGATAGGCAATACTTCTCCTTGCCTGCCCGAAAAATCTCGTGCTCGTCGGTCTGTAACTATTTACAAAAGTCTGAAGCCTGCCTCCATCTACTTTAGGGGATGAAAACACTCACAGCCTTTTCTTACCCTTTGCTCAAATCCTGGCAAATTCCCACTCTGACAAAACCGACATGTACAATTAGGGTTTGAAATAAAATGTCTCAGCTTGATGCCGATGGGCTTTGGGGCCTCTCACCATCAACGAAGGCCTCCGGCGATGACCAGCGTTTCCCCAGTGATCCAGCCCGCATCTGCAGAGGCGAGGAAAACAGCAGCAGGAGCGATGTCCTCCGGCTGACCGATGCGCCCGAGCGGAGTCTGCGCTTCAAACTGCTCGCGGAAATCACTCTCTACAAAACCGGCTGACTGCACTCCCTCTGTCACGACCATGCCGGGGTTGATGGAATTCACGCGGATGTTTCGTGCACCGAGTTCCTTGGCAAGCGATTTCGTTACTGCATCAACAGCGGCTTTGGTGGCACTGTAAACCGAGCCACTTGAAATCGGCATGGGACTCGCCAGCGAGCTGATATTGACGATGCTGCCGCCTGTAGGCCCGAAGTGCTTTGCCGCCTCCTGCGAGGTAAGGATGAGGCCGAGAACGTTGAGATCGAATTGCCTATGGAAGTGCTCTTCTGTAATGTCTTCGAGCGGAGAAAATTCGTAAATTCCGGCGTTGTTTACCAGGATATCGAGTCGGCCGAATGCCTTTTTCGCTTCGGCAAAAAGACGCTTGATCTCTGCTTTTTTCGCTACATTGGCCTGCACCGCGATGGCTTTTCCGCCTTTTCCGGAAATTTCGGCCACGACCCGGTCAGCCCCTTCCTTGCTGGTGGCGTAATTGACCACCACGGCCGCCCCTTCGTCTGCTAGGTGTATGGCGATGGAAGCCCCGATCCCTTTCGAAGCGCCCGTCACAACTGCGACCTTACCGGTCAGTTTGTTTTTTGTCATGTCCATGATCATTTACCCCTTTCGCTGATAATTTTGCTTTTTTCCCCATGCAACCCTCTTGGTGACTTTCAATTGCCTGAGACTGTTCAATCTTCATTTCTGTACCACTCAGTACAAATATGTCATACGCACAGATTGCCGTCAAGAAGTTTCTTACCGATTGGTATAAAATGATATATAATGGTGCGATGAAAGAAGGGATGAGAGAGAGAAAGTCAGGTGTGCCGATTGGGCGTCCCCGAGCCTTTGACATCGAGAAGGCCCTGGACCAGGCGTTGCAGGTATTCTGGCATAAAGGATATGAGGGGACCTCTCTGTCGGATCTGACCGAGGCTATGGGCATCAATCGTCCGAGCCTCTACGCCGCCTTTGGCAATAAGGAAGCACTGTTCCGAAAGGCTCTCGATCGTTACACCGATGGACCGGCGGGCTACTTCCGCAAGGCTCTTGAAGAGCCCACAGCACGCGCCGTCGCCGAACGACTGCTGCGTGAAGCCGTGGATTTGCTGACCGATCCCCGCACTCCAGGGGGATGTCTCATGGTGCAGGGTGCGCTTTCATGCGGACAGTCGGCCGACCACATCCGGCAGGAACTGGCTTCGCGCCGTGCAGCGGGCGAGGCCGCTTTGCGACAGCGGCTCAAACGCGCGAAGTCAGAAGGCGACCTGCCCGCGGATTCTGATCCCGCGGATCTAGCCCGCTTCCTCGCAACGGTTATCCATGGAATGTCAGTCGAGGCGGCAAGCGGTGCAAGCCGCAGCGAACTGCTTGGTGTTATTCAGACGGCGTTGCGAGCCTGGCCGGAGTGAAAAAAAGTCCTTGTGGTGGGTTGGCCATCACATTCGACAATCCATTGTGGGTGACACAGCGCTCCTTAATGAGCGTGACAATGTATGCCCCAATCTGCATGGCTACGACAGGAGTGGACTCACCTGTGATGGCTGTGGTCAAGGCTTTAGCCTGGTCGAGTTGGAGCCACTGAATGGTGTACAACTCAGCGGCAGTTCCATGTGATTGGTTAACGGCGTAACCGGAAACTGACACATGATTAACGGGCATCCCCTCCCAGTTTCCGGATACGCGACCATACAACCTCCAGACTGGATCGGCAAACGTTACGGCGTTTATCGCTCCTATTCCTTCCGCAGAGCCTCGCTCCCAAAGATGCAAGGGGGTTCCGAACAGCGCTCGGCCGTCCTAAGTCCGAGCTGGCAACAAACTTCCGGATGCATCATCACTCGGGAGCAGCTGCAAGCGTCCCAGAACTGGACTTCCGACCTACTGGTGCAGATCCCACTTTGGCTAGTACCCGAATATTCGTCTGGGAGGCGGCAGCCTCTCAAACCATAATGACGTGTAAAAAGGGCCTTGCTCGACATCCACATTCGATGCCCCCGACGCGATGAGTTCAGGATGATTGGCTATTTGGAGGCCTGATTGCCAGCTTAGGAAAGCCCGTTGGCAGCGGGGCGGCCGGGCTTTAGTGGGCAGCGGTAATTTTGGATTTCATACGAAAACGCGCCGGCGGCGAGCCAAATTCGCGCTTGAAGGCGCGGTTGAATGCCGGCTCGGATTCGTATCCGACCTCAGCAGCGATCTGCAGGACGCTGTGACTTGTGGACGTAAGTAGTTGCGCACCCAGCTGTAGCCGCCAACGTGTGAGGTAAGCCATGGGTGGCACGCCGAGGAAATGCCGGAAGCGCTCGGCCAGCACAGAGCGCGAGACACCCACCCGCCTGGCCAGTTCGGCGATGGTCCAAGGGTCGGAGGGTTGACGATGCACGAGCGCAAGCGCGTTGCCGACATCAGGGTCGCGGGCCCCCGCGAGCCATCCGGTCTGTCCCGGTGGCAAAAGGTCCACGTAGCGCCGCAGGGTTTCCGCGAACAACGCTTCTGACAGCTTTGCGACCACGATTTCGCTCCCTGCCTGTAAGGCGGCTGCTTGCCCGACAGAGTAACGGATGGAATTCTCCAGCCACTGACCGGAGCTGTCGTTGCCGATGTTGACCTTGAATATGGGCGGGAGCCCGCCCAAAAAAGCCTTGCTGAGCTGAAGATCGCAGACCAGATAGCCGCAAATGAATCTGGTGATCTCGCCGCCTCCCCCCATGCGCACCAGCTTGAGACCCTGCGACAAGATCTCCTGAAGGATTGGGGCATTGTCCCTCGGCTCGACATCGCGACCGTTTCCGATGATGTGCGGATCGCCGTGTGGAAAGACAACAATGTCCCCGGCAGAGAGCGAGACTCGCTCGCCGTCCTCGACATTCGCGTAAGCCCGCCCATGCGTGAGCAGGTGATAGATGATCACGTGTCTGGGCTCGGGCGACAGGTACGGCGCCAAGAGACAAGAGGCGGGCGCACGAAAGCTCCACGGCGCCGAAAGTTCGGCGTTGTAGAACATGGCGCCTTCAAGCTTCACCGTTTTGAGGACTGTCGACAGGACATCCATCCGGCTTTCCATAGAATTGTCCGGACTCTGTGCAAAGTCACCCGGACGCTGGGTCAAATGAGTGACATAGTACCGCACCGCAGGCAAGAAAGCCAGACGCGCGGGTAAGTATCGGCCGCCATTGCAGTGCATAGTTAGGCTCGTCGAAGCGTTTAATGCGAATGCACTAGGAGGTGTACTATGTTACAAGTCGATACAACAGCAAAACATCATCCTCCAGGAGGGGGATTCATCATGAATCCAAACAAAGCGTTGTGGGAAAAAGGCGACTTTACAGAGATTGCCGCCTTCATGCGTGAATCTGGAGAAGCAGTCGTGAATTCGATCGGGATAACGCCGCCGCTGAGGGCCTTGGACCTCGGCTGCGGAGACGGCACCACGGCGATGCCGCTGGCCCTTCTGGGGGCTGAAGTAACTGGAATCGACATCGCCAGGAACCTCGTGGAAGCCGGAAACAGGCGAGCCGCGGAGGCAGGTCTCGACCGTCTGAAGTTTCATGAAGGAGATGCGTGCAACCTGGACGGGGTCGGCGACCATTCGTTTGATTTGACCCTCTCCGTGTTCGGCGCCATGTTCGCACCCAAGCCCTTCGATGTCGCCAAGGAGATGGTCCGCGTCACAAAACCGGGTGGCCGCATCGTGATGGGCAACTGGATCCCCAACGATCCGACATTCGTGTCGCAGCTCCTCAAAGTTAGCTCGGCGTTCACGCCTCCGCCTCCGGAAGGCTTCGTCAGCCCGATGACTTGGGGAGTGGATACTCACGTCGTCGAACGCTTTGGCCAGGCCGGAGTGCCCCAGGAGAAAATCTCCATGGCCAAGGATACGTTCCACTTCAAATCGCCAGACAAAAGCCCGGCACACTTCATCGACCTATTCAGGCGATTCTATGGCCCGACCATGAACGCTTTCGATGCCGCCGAAAAGAACGGAAAAGTGGAGGAACTCCACAGCCAGCTTGTGGAACTGGCGAAAGCGCAGAACCAGAGCAAGAACGGTGGCACTTCCATTCCTGCCACGTTCCTAAGAGTTACTGTTTCCGTTTAACGTTCGATTCTGACAATAGGAGCATCTGAATGGGGCTTCCAGGCAGGCATGCCCATGGTCGGCTACATTGTCGGCTGGTCCGTTGTAGCCGGTGCCTTCGTGCAAGTGGGTGCGGGGTTCTGTATACCCTCGTTCATTGCACGCATATTCTTCGGTAAGGTGGTCTGTGGGTAATCTGACGGCCTAAGCCACGCAGTACCGACGAGAA
Source organism: uncultured Acidimicrobiia bacterium (assembly GCA_963810905.1). Lineage (GTDB taxonomy): Bacteria > Acidobacteriota > Terriglobia > Versatilivoradales > Versatilivoraceae > CAWBAT01. The sequence goes on from CAWEPG010000011.1 coordinate 263,883, forward strand.
CCCGGGCCTCTTCTGGGAAGTTGCGCTGATAGCCACTTGCTCCTTGGTCCTGTTCTTGTAACTTTCATCGCTAGTTGAATCACAGCTCAAGGAGGATTTCTGACATGGCACGGTATCTCATCGAAGTTCCGCACGATCCGGAAGTACAGGCCTGCGCGCGGGTTGCTCAAGTCTTTCTCGCGACGGGTTCCCATCTGCTGACCCACGCGGATTGGGGATGCCTGGACGGGCAGCACAGCGCATGGCTCATCGTGGAGGTGGACAGCAAAGAAGAAGCGCGCTACTTGGTTCCGCCCGCCTTCCGAGCAGGCGCAAAAATTACTGGACTGAACAAGTTCACCATGGAGCAGATCGATAATATTTTGAGTCACCATGAAAGGCGATCTGCAATTACTTCGGGCTGAATGTTTACAAGAAGAAGATCAGCTACTGCGTCAAGGATGCGAGCGGTCAAGTTTACCAGGAAGGCCAGATCGGAGCAATGCGCCGTGACGTGGATAGCTGGAGGAGGACTCGCCCTCATCCCTGAGAGTGGTCATGGAGGCTACGATATCCAGTGGCTGGATCTACGATCAACTTCTGCCGCCTGCGGAACAGCTGAAGATGGCGTATCCGCTGATGCTACGCGCCATTCACCCACTGTTATGGTCTCATGGAAAGGCGATTACTCACTTTGTCTTATAACGGACCAACTCTAGCATTGGCCACGCTCGGAATTTGAATCGAGTTACCATGCGACCACTCCTGGAGGGTCACCCTCTCGGAAACTGGCCACCCCTTGAGCAGTCGAACCGGATTGCTCCCCCGAAGTCGCCCAGTATTTACCAAAACCAAGTCCAGTTGACGTATTACGGCGTAACCGGAAACTGAAATGCGAACGAGGGTCACTTGGCCCAGTTTCCGGTTACGCGACGATACGGCAAAGTGAAGGGTTTTCTCACCCTGCAAAACCGAGAAAACGCTGTCCCTTGGAATAGCGTGCGAGTAAACTTGCTTGCGAAAAAAGCGCTGGGGTAAATTCTGAATCTTAAAGTAATCCGACCCAAGTCTGAGCCAACACCATCTTCAAGCCGCATGCTTAAGTCGACGAATAAACACCAGATCCGTTGTATCGACGATGGATTCTCGACCTTGATAGCGGATCAATGCTAAATTCTCCAGCTTGCAAATCACTTCGACTTCCAGCCCAAAATAATGGGCAATTTCGATTGTATTCTTGATATTCATAGACACCTTGCCTCTTTTGCTGATTCCATTTCCGCTTTCTCCTATCGGGCGCGAGTTATATGCGCATTCCCTCGATCAAACTCAGCGGGAAATGCGTTGGGAGTCATCAGGCTTCGGGTCCAAGGTCAAGAGTCCTTCACACAACCAGCTGATCGTTTATGCTTCCGGGAGAGATCACGTGTTATTTTGGCTCCGGCTCGAAGCGCCGACTCCGGTGGCCTAAGGACGAGCCTGTTGATGCTTAATTATCCCGCATCACTTTCTTCCGCTTTCCAAATCCACCACGGACAGTGGATTGTTAGTAAACTGTTCAGAACCGCCTGGGCCAGCCGGCCCGATGATAGCGATGTGACTATCCGTTTCCTGCGGATATCGACAATCCACCAGATTTCTCCCCGCTGAATTATCTTGTACATAATTCCCACCTTTCTTTCCAATCCCTGGAAAAATGTCGTCCTATTTTGCAGTCGGACCTTTATTCGACCGTGGTATATGTGGCAGCCGTGAATGCTGCTTTCCAGTATCCGTTCTTATATGATGCCAACCAAGAATCTATGTCGTGATATTTACCTCCTACGGTACGAATTAAATGTCAAAAGGAGGCTTTGGTCGGTTAAATCGTTTTTGTCGTATCATGGGTGTATTAAATAACCCTGTGAATATTGATCCACTAAGCGGATCTTGTCGCAGGCGTGAACTGCCTCCAAGCCATGTAACCTGTTTGTCACGGCCATTACTTGCTTCAGGGGTCACTATGCTGAACTAGCTGTCGGGTCTTATTATGGGCCGTAAGGGGGGCTTTAATAACGGGGCCTTGATCTACCCTTTACTTCTTGCTCGGTTCACTGGTCATATTACGGCGTAACCGGAAACTGAAACGCGAACGAGGATCAGTGGGCTCTAGTTTCCGGTTACGCGACTATATGTCCAATGACCCGTTGGCTTAAAGAAGGCGTCACAAAACTGTGGCACAGCGGCAGGTTTAGGCGGTTGACCAAATACAGGCTGGAAAAAGAGAATTGGGGCCAAGAAGATGAAGTCTGTGGTGAAGATTAGCTAGGCCTGTGATCGGTTTCCGCAATCGGTCGACACCGCACAAATCATCGAACCCGATTGCCCAGAGAAGTGAAGAATCAGGCATCATAGAATTGACCGTCCTACTGTTTGTTCGACATGAAACGGCGAACGAGATCGGCGATTTCATCGGCGGCGGTATCCAGGGCGAAGTGCCCCGCATCAAGGACGTGAACCTGAGCCTTCGGAACGTCACGGCGGTACGCCTCGGGCTCTGTCAGCTCAAACGATAAGTCGTATCTTCCCCAGAGCACCAGCAGGCGCGGCTGAGTCTTTTGCATCCATGCCTGCCACTTCGGGTAGGCGTCCACGTTGGTGCGGTAATCGTAGAACAGATCGCTCTGGATGTCTGCCTCGCCTGGCTTGTTCAGGAACGCAAATTCGTCGGTCCAGAGATCGGGATCGTACTTCTCGGGGTTCGGGTCGTTGCCGACGTGCCGCGTCCGCGTGGTGTCCAGAGAGAGCAAGTTGGTCCGCAGCGCCGCCTCGTGTGAGGCGCGGTCTGCCCAGAACGCACGCCTGGTCTTCCAGTTCGCGCCGAGACCTTCGTTGTGGGCGACGGCATCTTGAACGATGAGAGCTTCGACGCGATCCGGGTGAGCGAGAGCCATCCGAAAGCCAACCGGTCCGCCGTAGTCCTGCATGTAAAGGGTGTATTTGGTCAGATTCAACACCTCGGTGAAGTGATCCATCACCCTAGCGATGTTGTCGAAGGTGTACGAGAACTCCTTTGGTGTCGGCGCATCGCTATGACCGAAGCCCGGATAGTCGGGAGCGACCAAGTGAAACTGGCCCGCCAGCCGCATGAGCAGCGGCTCGAACATACGCGATGAAGACGGAAGTCCGTGAAGCAGCAGAATGGTTGGTGCGTCTTTCGGCCCGGCTTCTCTGTAAAAGATGGAGAGCCCATCTATCTGTGTCGTGCGATAAAAAGTCGGGTGTTCCACGGGATGCTCCTTTCCTTGGGCTTGGGCCAGCAATTGAAATGATGCGAGCATCGCAGAAAACATCAACGCCATGCGGGATACCTGCATTATGGAGCCTCTTACCCCGCCACCTCGAAAATGACTTCCAGCTCGACCGGAGTACCGAGCGGAAGACTTGCGACACCGTACACCAAGCGGCAAGGGTTCTTGTCCTTTCCGAAGACGTCTTGTAGCAACTCCGAAGCGGCGTCAGCGACCTTCGGCTGATCGCGGACATCTCCCGAAGTGGCCACCGATACGCCGAGCCGGACGATCCGCGTCACTTTGTCGAGCGATCCCAAATGCTGCCTCGCAACAGCGAGGAGGTTGAGCGCCGCCAGGCGAGCCGCCTTTCGCCCCGCTTCCACATCGAGCTCCGCGCCGACGCGCCCAATGAATTTCGCCTCGTGGCCTTCCGTGGGAAGCATCCCGGTCAGAAACAGCAGATTGCCCGTCTGCACCGCTTCCACATAGGTACCAAACGGCTCAGGGGGTACCGGGAGCTTGATGCCGAGCTTGGCGAGACGGTCCTCGGCGGTCGTTGAGTTTGTGGTCATGACGAAAGCTCCTTTCAATTACCAGCAGCCGAAATGAGAGCCGCCATCGACGTACAGGATGTTACCAGTGACAGTCGCGGCGTCGGTCAGGTACATGACCGCGTCGGCGATGTCCTTGACCGTTGAAGGCCGACCCATCGGCGACAGGCTCTCCATCACGTCCTGCGGGGTCTCCCGGTGAAGCGGCGTGTAGACGACGCCCGGCGCGACGGCGTTCACGCGGATGCCGTCTTTCGCGTACTCCATTGCCAGGTGCTGGGTGATCGTTTCAAGACCGCCTTTGGTGATCATTGGCACCGACGCCGTGATACCCCGGATCGGGTTGCGAGCCAGGGCCGCCGTGATCGTGACGATGCTCCCGCCGGTCTTCTGCGCCAGCATTTGCTTGATGGAGAGTTGGGTGACGTAGAGGAAACCCTCGAGGTTCGTCGAGACGAGCGATTTGAAGTCCTCGGCCGTGTAGTCCGTAAACGGCTTGTTGAAGAAAATGCCGGCGTTATTGACCAGTGCGTCGATCGACTTGAAGCGAGCCAGCGCCGTCTCGACGATCTTGGCGGCAGTTGCCGGCTCGCCGATGTGGCCGTCCACCAGAGCGACATTTTCGGAAGCCGCGACCTCGGTGGATTGGGTCACCTTCCGGGAATTGGCAACGACGTTAAAGCCCCGTTCGACAAACGCTTTCACGATTCCCGCGCCGATCCCCTGCGAAGCTCCGGTCACGATGGCTGTCTTCCGCGGGCCGCTCATGGTTACTTACCTCGAAAATGTCTTGGCACAAAAGAAAATTCGATGGTCAAGCGGATCAAAAATCCGCGTCCAGTACGATGCGGTAACGGGCCTTGCCTGATTCAAGTCGGGCGAAGGCTTCGTTGATTTTGCTCATCGGGAAGTGCTCAGTCTGCGGCGCGATGTTGTGCCGTGAAGCAAAGTCGAGCATCGTCTCGATCGCCACCGGGGAGCCGGTCGGCGAACCCGAGACACTACGCTGCTGCAGGATCAGCGAGAAGGCTGCAATCGGGATCGGTTCCAGCACGGCACCGACGACATGCAGCCGGCCGTTCGGCGCGAGTGTGCCGATCATCGCGTCCCAATCGAGCTTCACGTTGACGGTGCTGATCAGGAGGTCGAAGCTGCCGCCGAGTTTCTTGATCGCCGCCGAGTCTTTGCTCGAGACGACGTGGTTTGCCCCGAAACCTTTGGCTTCAGCGAACTTGCTCTCGCTCGACGTGAACGCCGTCACATCGCAGCCGTACGCGGCGGCAAACTTCACGGCCATGTGTCCCAGCCCGCCGATGCCGATGATGCCTACCCGGTCGGTCGGCCTGGCGTGCATGGCGAGCGGCGCGAAGACGGTAATCCCCCCACACAACAGAGGCCCGGCTTCGGCGAAGTCCAGCTTTTCCGGCAGCGGAATAGCCCAAGCCCAGTGCGAGCGGATGTGGGTTGCGAACCCGCCGCGATGACCGAAGATGGTCGCTTGCACTTCCGGGCAAAGGTGATGGTTTCCCGACATGCATTGGTGGCAGTGCATGCAGCTACCCAAGTTCCATCCAACACCAACGCGCTGTCCGATTTCAAGCCCCTTGGCATTCGGACCAACGGCCGTGATTCGACCGACAACTTCATGGCCGAGAATCGCGGGATACTGCGAATTACCCCAATCATTGTTCCAGGCGGACAGATCGGAGTGACACAAGCCGCAGTGTTCGACCACGACTTCAACCTCCTCGGCCCCGAGCGGCCCGAGATCAACGGTTTCGAGCGCCATCGGCTGTTTCGCCGCCTTCGCAACCCAGGCCTTATATTGGGTCAATACTTCTGCGCTGAAACCTGGACGGGACTGGATGACGGAATTAGAGACCGGTTGTGGTTGCTTCGATGTGTTTGCTGGTGCTGGGGTTATGGGGGTATTCATAAATGAGTCTCCTGGGTTTGGTAGCTGATTTGTTGATTTATGTGGGTCTCCTAGTGGGCCGCCGCGCATCCGCGCACGGCGGGATCGGTTGTTGTTTATGGCGGTGCAAATCGCGGCGGCTGTGTCGCGACTACGAAGTCCGTTTGGATCATAACGAGGCGAAGATTCGGATTTGGACTAGTCGTCTCATGCTCAAGCATCCTGGCAGCCTCCTAAACGCACTTTCAATACACGCTCTTAGAGAGAAGAGATCGAGTCGACGACCTCAGCTGTGGTCACAATGGCAGTAGCGTAGTTCGGGATATTGATGTCGAGAGCAGCGTGCATCTCCTCATCTGAGTAACTCGCCGTCGCATCTTTTACCACCGTGACCTCGTAGCCAAGCTCAGCGGCATAACGAACAGTTGCCTCCACACACGTATGTGCTATGAGCCCCACGATGATGAGCTTATGGATGCCGTGCTTCTTAAGTTGCAAATCCAGATCGGTGTTGGCAAAGCCACTGGAACACCAATGCTCGAGGGCCACAATATCGCCCGGTTGCGGTGCGAATTCGCTGCGGATCTCGCCACCCCACGTGCCGTATTCGAAGGTCTTGCTCGACCACGCGGCCTTCTGGACTAGGCGCAATGTACTTCCAGGTCTCGTAGTCGCCTGGACGGTATCGACGATGCAGCGCATAGAAGACGCGAAGCTCCGCCTTTCGCGCAGCATTCAGGACCTGCAACATATTAGGAACACAATTATTTGCTTCTGCAACAGTCTTCAAGCGATCCCATACTTTGCCTCCCTCGGAAATGAAATCGTTATACGGATCGATGACAAGAAGTGCAGTGATCTCTTTGTCAAACTTCAGATTTGCCATGTTCTTTACTCTTATCAGTTCACCTAAATCGAAAGTCAGATTTGTTGAATGCGAGCCTCCGCAGACAGTCAGACCGCTTTTCCCGACGCGGTAAATCTCGCCGCATTCTTCCGGACGAACTCCTGCACGCTCAGCGGCCCTCGTCCCGTTAGCCTGAGCACGTCGTCCGACATCCGGTCGTAGCGTCCCGCGCGGTGCAGATCGGCTATCGTCGCAAGATGGTTCACCAGGTGAACCGGCAAGCCGTGCGCAAGCAACTGGTCCCGCCACGGCTCGACCGGGATGTCCTGAAAGGTGATCGTGCGACCAAGCGCCTTCGAATACTCCTGTGCATAAAAACGCATGTTCTCGGACTGCGGGCCCGTCAGTTGATAGATCTTGCCGATGTGCGGCTGCGGATTGGCGAGCAGCGCGGCGATCACACGTGCAACGTCTTCCACTGCGACCGGCGAAGTCTTGCCCTCGCCGAACGGTAGTCTGATCTGATTTGATTCCCTGACCGAATCCGAAGTGAAAATCAAAAAGAAGCCTTCGAGTAACACTGTCGGCCGCACGTGCACGACCGGCAGACCGGACCAGTTCAGCGCCTGCTCGGCGAGCCAGTGTAGCTTGTGCTGCGGGCTCGCAGTGGTTTCGGTAATGCTCATCTGTGAGAGCGTCATCTGCGACATATTGATGAACGCCTTCACGCCGTGATGCTTCGCCACCGCCGCCGCATTAACCGTCGCGGCCAGATAGGCATCCGAAACCGACATGCCGAAGTACATCATCTCGCAGCCGGCAATCATCCTATGCATCGAATCGAGATCGAGCAGATTGCCGAGTACGACCTCCGCACCCATGTCGCGCAACGCCTGCGCGCGTTCGTCTTCATTTCGCACCATGGCACGCACCGCTTTGCCTTGCTTCAACAGCAGTTCGGTGACCGTGCGCCCTACCGCGCCGACGCGGCCCGCCGCGCCAGTGACCAGGATGGGATTTGCCATGTTTTTTCCTCCTATGCGTTCACCTGAACTCGAAGTCAGATTTGTTGAATGCGGGCGTTGACCAACAGAATTACTTGTCCCGATAGGCGTGACGTCAAATACTGTTTGCGAACAGAGGCGTTTCCTGCCGGTTATGAGCCTCTCAAATCGGCATACCAGCAGCTTGGAAGACCTCCCACGGAATTCTTTGTTTGCCGAAAAGCTAAGGTCATAACGGTTGTCACTCACATCGTGTTGCCCACCAGGCTCAGCAGGAACGTTCGCCGCCCGAATCACGCCCGCTCGCTCACATTGACCTTGCCTGTCACGTGAGAGCCGGCAGCGAGCTCCCTGACATTCCTTTGATGCAAACTCCGGGACGTGACTGTGCAGCTCCCTGTGAGGGTACCGATCCGAACTTTGCGGTTCACCGCTTCCCGTACTCCGTGAAAACGTAATCTCTCGTCTTCGCTTTCGTGTGGCACGCGAACCCACACTTGGCGTCGTTCCCCTGCGGCGGCGTGCCAGCTGAGGTGCCGGGCTTGAACGTATCGGACGCGGCGTCGTAATCGAACACGGCATATCCCCATCCGCCACTGTCCGCGAACCTCTTGCTGTCCTTCACCATGAAGTCCACGTTCACCAGGCTGCCCGGCACCGTCGCATCCGGGAAGAACTCGTTTTGTTTCGGTTTCCAGTGGATCTTCGCCATTTTGGCCCCGTCCGGGACAGGCTTACCGTTGTCGGGAATGCCGGCCCGGTAGGCGTCGATCATCACGGGATTGCCGAGGATCACAGCGACCACTTTTTCGTTCCGACTGATGGAGATAGCCTGCCATGCCTCGTATCCCCTGAATTCAGAGAACCCGAGCCCTCCCGGCACTTTCACGGTGTACTTGTCCTGCGCCGCACGGGCCAGTGTTACCAGGACAGATAGGCATACGACAACGACCACCCCCATCCAGATACTTTTGAGCTTCATTTTCAATCTCCTTTTCTTAAGTGATGGTTATAGCCAGTGAGCTTGGTCGAGCAGCTTCCGCCGCTCAGGTCCGACGATGTTCTGCAAGGGGGGGCTGGACGAACGAAAAGTACTGGTAATAAGCCACCACGGTCTCCTGAAACGTGGCGAACTGCACCCCTGTCGGCCAAGCTCATGGATCTTTCGCACGACCTTCTCGACCGTTCCCTCGCGGCTATATAGGATCGGACTCACTTGGACCGCGGCGGCTTTAACGACTCTCATTGGAATCTCTTTTGCTGGTGAGGACATGCGTGAAATACCCGGGATGGAGGTGGCCACGTAATGGCGCCTCCCCCTCACTCCAACTAACGCAGTGATCTGAAGCCCTCGCGCACCTCTTCTGAAAAGAGTTTCGGCTGTTCCCAGGCCGCAAAGTGGCCGCCTTTCTCCACCTTGTTGTAATGGATCAGTTTGGGAAACGCCCGCTCAGCCCAGCTCCGCGGGGCTGGATAAAGCTCGTCAGGGAAGACGCTCACGGCAACCGGGATGGAGACGCCTTTGGCGTTGAAATACCCGAGTTTGTTCTCCCAATAGAGACGGGCGCCAGAAAGCGCCGTGTTCGTCAACCAGGTGATCGTGATGTTATCAAGGATGTCGTCGCGCGTGAGGCCCTCAGTCTGTCCGTCAAAGACGCGCGCGATGAGCTCATAGCTGCGCGCGTCGTGATCAAGGAAATAAGCCGCCAGGCCGACCGGTGAATCCGCGATTCCGTACATCGTCTGCGGTCGCAACCCCAGCTGGAAGCCGTATCCGATACCCTTTTGATATACGAACTGCAAACGCTCGTAAGCGAGTTTCTCGTCGGCTGAGAGACCCGATGGCGCCGGCGCCCCGGAAAAAGCCGCGTTGTTAATGTCGTCCGGAAACACGCCAGGCATGTTGGTGTGAATGCCGAGCAACTCCGGAGGCGCAAGCAGACCCATTTGTTCGGTGATGACCGCGCCCCAATCGCCGCCTTGCGCCACGAATTTCGTGTACCCGAGGCGCTTCATCAGCACGACCCAGGCACGCGCGATGTGGGCGGCGATCCCACCCGGTGGTGGTCGGTTTTCCTGAGTATCCGTAGCCCGGTATTGACGGGATCACCAGGTGGAAAGCATCTGATGCATTTCCACCGTGTGCGGTGGGATTGGTCAGCGGATCGATGATCTTCATCTGTTCGATGATCGAGCCGGGCCATCCGTGCGTAACGATCAGCGGCAACGCATTGTCGTGTTTTGAACGGACGTGAATGAAATGAATGTCCAGCCCATCGATCTCGGTGATGAACTGCGGCAGGGCGTTCATTTTCGCCTCGATCTTGCGCCAGTCATAATCTGTCGCCCAATAGCGCGCGAGCGCCTGAATCGTCGCGAGCTGTACTCCTTGGGATGCATCTGTAACCGTTTCTCGTTCAGGCCACTTTGTCGCGTTGATGCGCCTGCGCAATTCGGTCAGTTCCGCTTCCGGAACATTCACAGCATGAAACGGACGAATCGCATTCTTGTTATCTGCCTGCTCGCTGCCTTGTCGTGTAGCACTGGTTTGGGTCATGGTGTCCTCCTATTGAGTAGTTTTGGATTTTTTGGTTTGTGCTGCGTTTGATTTGTGTGCGGTCATCAACACATTCCTTTCTGCTGTGATTCTCGGTATCAAGGGAGGTAATGGGTGAAGACAAGGTCGCGAGCCTTGATAGCCTGGTGGCAGGGAAAGCATTTTTCGAGATCGGCTTCGGGGCCAGGTTTGCCGTCCTTATCAAATTGCGCGAACCCCCAGCCGCCCGTCGCGGCGTATTTTTTTGAGTCCCTGACCATAAACTGAACATTCTTGGCAGACCCGGTAACGAAAGATTGGGAGCGGCCAAAGACTTTGTTGTATTCCTCCGATGGGACGTAATTCCAATGCAGCCCGGCAATGATTGTGCCGTCCGGGAACGGAAGCTTCCCTTCCCGATAGGCCTTCATCGCTACGTCGTTGCCCAGTTGTGCGCGCAAATCGTTGATGTTGCCATTGCACGCATCCGAATTATTTCGGATGCGATACTCAGAGGCGATTACAGCATCAGCATAACTGCGAACCTATTGGACGATGGCATCAGTTGATGTCAGACAAGGATTTTGGAGCGTTTGAGAAGTTTGTGATCGTGAGCTTGTAAGTAATTATTCCATCATCCGCTAAAAAACTTAACGTCGAGAGGGCATGGCGTCAAGGGAGTCCATGACTTTTTAATTAGTGGTATCGAGTTGATCATCGAAACAATACCGCGAGAGGGGACCTTCAGGTTAGGACTGTCATTCAAGGGCGGCAATGCGCTTCTCATGACTGAAAAGTTGAATGTCGTGCCGGTAGAGTTCCCGGGCTCCGACGACATCTTCTTCACGGCGGGCTTGCAGTATTTGCAAAACGCCATCCAACTTTGTTTCTGAGTGGCAAATGCTGAGCCAATTGCGGGTCATCATAAAAGGCGAGACTGTAAGCAGTGGCGTCTCAGTCCTTTCGATTTTTCACTCTATGAAGTCGGGCTCGTTAGTGTTGACCTACTGGACGTAATTCGGCGTACTCGGAAACAGTCCTCCGGACAGGGATGAGAACGCGATTACCCGCGATAAGTCGTCCAGTGTTTACCTAACCAGGTCAAGTTGACATATGACGGCCCATCCGCAAACTAGTCGGTAAGGCGTGTTTTGTCGAACGCTGCGCTCCATGCGCCTGAGCGGCTATGGCATAAACGCGGACTTTTAGCCGAGCGTCCTGCCTTAGGAACCCCAGGAAGAGGCGGCTTCACCGGCGTTTAATGACGAACACGGTCTTGTCGTCGATGCGTTCCTCCTCACCATTTTGCCGCAAGCGCGCGTCCTGCTTCACCGCGTGCTCTAAGATCGCGTCACAAATCTCTTTTGCAGCCTCATGTTTGTGCTCACGAATCACTCGTTCGATTTCCAGCCGGTCCTGTTCATCACTGCCGTCATAAACGCCATCTGAATAAAGGAAAAGGATGTCTCCCGGACTCATCAATGTGATCTCCGCCACATCCGAGGATTTCATTCGTTTCCTCCCGCGCTTCATGGAAAAATACCTATTCCGGTCCGGATGATCCTCGGGAATCTCCAGCCCGAGCGGCAGGAACTGCACCATACGATCCTTGTCAATCTTCATGAATCTTCCGTACTCCGCGGAAAATACCAGCGGCGGTGGGTGGCCAAAATTTACAAACCGGAAATGTCCATCAGGATGTATTTCACCGTACAGCATCGTCGCGATCTCGCGAGAATTGTCATCCGTCTCCCGCCCCAAGGCGTTTCGTGCCGTGACCGACAGAGCCAGCCTGAGATTGATCTTCTCGAAAAGCGCTGGCGTTGTCTTCCCGCTCCGATCAAGCTCCGCAAGCATGAATGCATGAAAAGTGTCGTGCACTGTCGACGCAATTTTCGCCGAAATGATCCCGTGCCCCTGGGCATCCACCAACAGGACTCCTGCTGTCGCATAGAGTTCCTGCAAATCTTCAGCGATCCTGAGTTGCTCTGAGCTTTTTGCTTTTCTGTACTCGCTTGCGACCGTCGCGTCGTAGCCCGGTTTGGACTTTAGCCATCGCACATGATCATCCACCGAGTTTCGCGGAGTCTGGTTTTTGGGAAGAGCCTCCAGATACTCCCTGGACAATTTGAGAGCGCCTGCAATACGCGCGTCAATGTTGTAGCGTTGCTGAAAGTTAATGTATTCAAAGAGATCGCCGCCTACCGTTCCCGCGGGGATGGAGTTGCCGTACATGTCGATCCCGGCCAGTTGAGGAATCGCACCCTCCACTGGCATCAGTCTCTTGCGCAGGTACTCGTCAATACTGAGGTCTATATGCGGCGTCGTCATAGCCAGGATTTCGTCTCCTATTCTTGTGCCCGAATATCCAAATCGGTTGCGAGAACGGTCGAAAGAATACCACGAAAAGAGGAAAGGATTCCATGTCCCGAATCAGTTCTGAGCAAAGCCAAAGCCGACGAGTCGTGGAATGCTGCTTGAGGGGAGAGATGACTTCGAGCCTGCACCGAGAACTGTTTTATGGCTTGTGCCAGGTCAACAGCCGACTCTTCCCTTGGCGGGTCATGAAAGTGTAGCCGACTGTACAATCACCAGGCTTGATTAGTAAACACGGCGGCGTTAAGCAGGGGCATTTCGCTCGACCTGCCAAATATCAGCAATGGCCCCTCTCGAAACGGAACAAGGCGGCCCCCCAGCCCAGTGTACGGGCTTGCCTGTAAACGGATAGCCCCCGAATGAGGCTGTGAAAAATCCCGAAAAACGCATTCAGGCGAACACACGGTTTCTTTCTGCCACACATTCAAGATTCTCACAATGATAATCACCAAGGGCTCCGCGAACGGAGTGAACGTAGTCCTTGAATCTTTAGTGGCCACGCATCTGGGGGCCAAGCGACCCGCAGAATGAAAATCTCTCCGCAAACAGTTCGAAAAACGCGACCAAATCGCTGCTGCTCCAAATGCATTCATAGAAGTCTTCAACCAACTCGGTGTGCTCATTGTAAGAAAGCAGCGTGGTCAAATCCGCATGAGTTTGTTCAGCTCCGGCGTTGTCATGCACCGATCGAGGAAACTAAACTGGCCTGTGTCTTTCACCTCGCAAGCTGCGTCGAGCAGACCGGTCATTGCCGCGCGATAGAGTGAGGTCGCGAGGCTGATGCGCCTGACTCCGGCCGCCGCGAGTTCACCGACGGAAAATGATTTTCCTTTGATTCCCACCATGAAATTGACTGGCTTCGCTACCGCCGCACAGACTGCACCCACCGCGGTAAGGTCAGGCAGTCCGGGTGCGAACAGCACATCGGCTCCAGCTTTTTCGAAGGCTTGAAGGCGGCTGATGGTGTCCTCCAGGCTCGGGGCAGCGTAGAGGAAATTGTGCGCTCGCGCCGTCAGGATAAAAGGAAACGGGAGTGCTCGTGCCGCCTGCGCGGCTGCTGCGATCCGTTCGACAGCCAAACCGAATATCGTAAAGGGGGCTGTCTTGGTCGCCAGTCGCATCCTCGATCGTGCATCCAACCAGTCCCACCTCGGCCGCAAGCCGGATCGTTTCCGCCACGACTTCCGGCAGGTCGCCAAAGCCCTTCTCCAGATCTGCGGAGACGGGTAAATCGGTCGCGTCGACGATTGAACGTGCATGCACCAGCGCCTCATCTCGCGTCAGCCTGCCATCCCTTCGACCAAGGGCAGCGGCGGAGGCAGCGCTCGACGTGGCCAACGCTTGGAAGCCAAGGCCAGCGAGCAAGCGTGCGGAGCCGACATCCCATGGGTTGGGAATTACGAAAACGCCAGGGCCCTCGTGAAGCGCGCGGAAGCGAACTGCCTTTTCATTCTGGGTAATAGTCATAGGAGTTACCTCGCGATCAAATTTCCACCATTCTACTCCCTTGGCCACACGGATGTATTGTCGGCTACTTATAGATGTGGGCCCGAGCGGTGTCTCATCGATAATTCCTGCCTGGTCGGCCAGTGTTCACCAAAACCAAGTCGAGTTGACGTATTACGGCGTAACCGGAAACTGACCGCTACCGGAATCTCGGCCAAAAACCGCCCCGTTCGAAGCCAGTCAGCCCTCATAAGCGACCTTGGGATTATCCATCCCACTTAGGCAAACCCGACTGTACATTAAGGGCTTGACGTAAAATGTCTCTCCGCGGTCAGCTCGAATTTGCATAAGCGTGTTTATGAAATTAAACACTGAACGATGCGTCAACACTTCCCACCATGAGGCGAACACTCCCTGGCTATGGAATGATTTCAGGTTAGTAAGTTAACTGAAGTCAATATGACAAAGTGAAAGTGCAGAAGGTATCTCTTGGCTGCGAAGCGCTCGTCGTTTATCATATAAACTTGTGTTGTTTGATTGATTTCATTCGGGGTACCAGGATTTGAATTATCAATACTCACGGATTTCCCTCTACATCATACTTCTAGTGACGGGGCTATTCTGGATGGCTGTCCCAGCTCTTGCTGGAGCAGCAACCAGTTCTGTCGCAGCGGAGAACACGACAGATTTTGCCAGAGACATTGAGCCGATCTTTCACACAAAATGCTACCAATGTCATGGTCCGGATACCCAAATGGTTGGACTGCGCTTTGATAGGAAAGAAGAGGCGCTCAAAGGGAGCTATTCAGGGCCTGTCATAGTGCCTGGAAATGCCGCTCAGAGCAAGTTGATCGAACGCGTATCAAGCGACAAGGAGGGTTTCAGGATGCCTCCTGCCGGCAATTCGCTAACTTCTTCCGAGATTGCCGCTATAAAAGCGTGGATCGACCAAGGAGCAATTTGGCCGGAGAACCTCCCCACGCCGAGCCATAGCGCAGAAGCCGTCGCAGGCAGAAAGAAAATCACACTGGTCCTTTCAGCCAGTCCACCGCCCGCAGGAACCCATGGTACGGGACAGGTCATGGATACGCAATCCGATCGACTCATTCGTATTGGCTAAGTTAGAGTCGGAAGGAATCGCTCCTTCTCCTGAAGCCGACAAAATCACATTGATCCGTCGTGTCACTTTTGACTTGATCGGTCTACCTCCAACCATGGAAGAGGTTAACGCCTTTCTGGAGGACCATCAGCCGGGCGCTTATGAGCGACTAGTCAATCGCCTGCTCGATTCTCCACACTACGGTGAACGCTGGGCCAGGCAATGGCTAGACCTGGCCCGATACGCTGACAGTGATGGATTCGAGAAAGATCTTCCCCGACCTTACGCGTGGCGCTGGCGGCAATACGTGATCGACGCCTTGAATCGGGATACGCCGTTTGATCAGTTTACAGTCGAACAAATTGCAGGGGACTTACTTCCTAATGTAACGCTTGATCAAAAGGTGGCTACCGGATTTAATCGTAATGGGTTAAAGAATAGGGAAGCAGGTGTCAAACGGGAAGAGGCGCGATTTGAAGAGGTTGTAGACCGGACGAATACCATTGGCACCGTTTGGCTTGGGTTGACGGTGGGCTGCGCACAGTGCCATGACCACAAATATGATCCTCTCACGCAAAAAGACTTCTATCAATTGTATGCTTTCATGAATCAGACTCAGGACGTAACGATTGACGCACCGATTGCTGGAGAATTAGGCCCCTTCTTACAGTCTCAACCGGAATACCGAAAGAAAAGGAACGAACTGCTCGCCGAACTCAAAGTCCCGGAACTCCAGGCGCAATGGGAAGAAAAAATTCGCCAGGCGATGGACGCCCCAGGCAAAAACCTCGACTGGGACTTCCAGGTGACTGCGATTCGAGCCATGATCGACTCTATCGACTCGATCCTGCCGCGCCCCCCCAATAAACGTTCTCAAAAGGAAAATGATAACCTGACTGATTACTTCGTCCAGTCTCCGGGGCCCGAGACCGACAAGGACAAACCGCTCCGAGAAAAGTTTAAAGACCTGCAGAAGAAACTGCAGGATCTGGAAAAAACTACCCCCTCACTGAGTCAGGCATCCGTCGTCATGCAGAATCCCGAGTCCACAAAGACATTTATTGCCGTTAGAGGAGATTATCGGAGAGCGGGGATTGAGGTTCAGCCCGAAATTCCGGCGGTCTTCCCCGTGCCTCCCCAATCCACCGAACCGCCTCGTTTGAGATTGGCGCAATGGCTGGTTTCTCGTGAAAATCCTTTAACTGCACGAGTTGCCGTAAATCGGATGTGGCAGGAATTCTTTGGTCGCGGATTGGTTCGAACATCGAATGATTTTGGACTGCAGGGGGACAAACCCACTCACCCTGAGTTACTAGACTGGCTGGCCAGCGAATTCATGGATCGTGGTTGGAGCGTGAAGCAGATGCACAAATTGATGGTGACATCCGCAACGTACCGACAATCCTCACACGACCGACCGGAATTAAGGGAGAAGGACCCCGCTAACGCGCTGCTGGCCCGGCAAAACCGACTGCGCCTGAGCGCGGAAGGCATTCGCGATGCAGCTCTCTCCGCGAGTGGTTTGCTTTATCCAACGGTTGGAGGCGCGAGCATCCGCCCGCCGCAGCCGGAAAGTGTCACCAAGCTCACTTATGGAAACGCCAAGTGGGAGGAGACGCAAGGCAAGGACCGCTATCGCCGCGGTCTCTATATCCATTTTCAACGCACTTCCCCCTACCCCCAGCTCGTCAACTTTGATGAGCCCAACGCCAATAATGCCGCCACTGAACGGCGCCGCTCCAACACACCGCTGCAGGCGCTGAATCTTCTCAATGACCCCGTCTTTACTGAGGCCGCCCAATCGCTGGCAGTGAGAACCCTAAGCGAAGCACCGGACAATTGGGACGCACGCCTGGACACGGTCTATGAATTCTGCCTGAACCGAAAACCGAGTCGGACTGAGCGCGATCGGCTGGCCCGCTATTATAAAGATCAACGAATGCTTTTTGAGAAAGATCCTGAAACCGTAAAGACTCTGGCCCCGAATCCCATCCCGGGAACCGAGCCGGTTGAAGTTGCTGCCTGGGTGGGCTTAGGACGCGTTGTCATGAACCTGGATGAATTTATTACAAGGGAATAATACTCATGAACTTGGAACAGTTTCAACGAATTCAATCTCGAAGAAATTTTTTGCAGAACTGCGCAGGGGGGGTGGGTATTTTTGCATTAGCGGATTTATTGACTGCCGAAGGCCTGACCGCTGCAAGTGCCCTTCCCAACGTTAGTCCCCTGGCTCCCAAAATTCCTCATTTTCCACCCAAGGCTAAACATGTGATCTTCATGTTCATGGAAGGGGGTCCAAGCCAATTCGAATTGTTCGATGAGAAACCCGCCTTGCAAAAATACAATGGACAATCCCTACCACCCTCTTTAACCAAGGATCTGAAATTGGCCTTCATTAAGCCAACGGCTGCGGTGATGGCCAGCCATTACAAGTTTCAGCCCAATGGCAAATCCGGCGTGGAGCTTTCTGAGTTGCTTCCGCAACTGGGATCCTGCGCAGACGATATTTGCCTGGTCCGTTCCATGCACACAGATGCCTTCAATCATCATCCCGGTCAGCTTTTGCTGTTCACCGGATCCATCCAGTTCGGGCGGCCGACGATGGGAGCCTGGTCGGTTTACGGACTGGGGAGTGAATCTCAGAACCTGCCCGGTTTTGTCGTGATGACCTCCGGCGTAGGAACCAGCGGAGGCGCCAGCAATTTCTCCAGCGGATTTCTTCCGTCCCACTATCAGGGGACTGTTTTCCGGAATAGCGGCGATCCAATCCTTTACTTGTCCAATCCATCCGGCATTAATCCCGATTCGCAAAAACTGGCCCTCAATGCCATTCGTGACCTCAATGAAGAGCGCTATGTCAGCACGGGAGACATGGAGATTGCCTCACGAATATCAGCCTATGAGCTCGCCTTCCGGATGCAGATGGAAGCCCCTGATTTGCTCAGTTTTGCAAACGAACCGAAGAGCATTCTCGATATGTACGGTGTGTCGAGTCCAGATGAAGACCTGAAGCAGTACGCCACCAACTGTCTGCTCGCGCGCCGGATGATCGAGCGTGGTGTCCGATTTATCCTGATGATGGATGCCAGCTGGGATGACCACGTCGAGTTGAACAAAAAACTTCCGAAGCGCTGCAGGAAGATCGATCAGCCCACCGCTGCACTCATCAAGGACCTGAAGCAACGAGGATTGCTGGATGAAACGTTGATTGTTTGGGGGGGAGAGTTTGGCAGGACTCCGATGGTGGAAATCCGTAAACCGGAAGATACGGAAAATGCGGGACGCGATCATCACCCCAATGCCTATAGCATGTGGCTGGCAGGTGGCGGAATCAAAGGGGGCCAGGTCGTTGGGAAGACGGACGAATTCTGTCTCAATATTGTCGAAGACCCCGTTCACGTGCATGACTTGCAGGCGACGATGATGCAATGTCTTGGGTTCGATCATACGCGCCTAACCTATCGCCACATGGGAAGAGATTTCCGGCTGACCGATGTTGAAGGCAATGTTGTCCCCAAAATGCTGGCATAGCCTAAGGCCACTCGTCTATCCGTTCAATCGCTCAAGCCCGTGCTATTGAGCTCATCCCTACGTGGCAATTGAGAGATGCCCCCACCCCATCCTGCAATTCATGCGATTTTCCTGATAAACTTAAGTTGAGCTTTTATTTGACGTACTGGTCTATTTTACTATGAACCCGAATACTGTAAGCTCGGGGGAACCCATTCCTTGACGCAGCGCCGGACAAAGGATTGGCACCGGCAACAAAGAACATGGCTTTCTTCCGTTTCTACGCCGAACTAAACGACTTTCTTCGACCCGAACATAAGCAGGTCTCCTTTGAATTCGAGGTCAACGGTCGCAGATCGGTGAAGGACATCATTGAATCGTTGGGCGTCCCTCACACAGAAGTCGACATTCTTCTTGCGAATAGCGAATCCGTTGACTTTGGCTACCACGTTAAGGCGAGGGATCGGATCTCTGTTTACCCGGTGTTTGAATCCATGGATATCGGGCCTCTCTTGCGAGTACGTCCGTTTCCACTGCGGGTAACCAAGTTCGCCGTAGATAGCCATCTCGGGCGGCTGGCTGGATATTTGCGCATGGCCGGTTTTGACACGTTTTATGAGAGGGAAATCAAAGACGAAATTCTGGCCCGAACCTCCCGATTTGAAAGACGTATTCTCTTAACCCGGGATCGCGGGCTCTTGAAGCGCAGCTTGGTAACTCATGGTTACTGCGTTCGAGAGAATCTCCCCATTCAGCAACTGGCGGAAGTGATCCGACGTTTTGATTTGCATCGCTCAATCCATCCATTTCGCCGCTGCATTCCATGTAACGGTCTGTTGGAGCGCGTTTCAAAAGAAGCTATTCTTGAACTTCTCTCCCCCTCGATCCAGCAAGGGCACAGCGAATTCCATCAATGTGGCTCTTGTAAAAAAATCTATTGGGCAGGATCGCATTATCAAAGGATGAAAACATTGTGTGAGTCACTGAAGAGTTGATGAGATGGTCCACCCTCGCAGGATTCTGAAGCACTTTTAATATTTGAAGAAATTAATTGTAGCCGGGACCGTCGGTCCCGGCAATACGGGCCGGGGTCAACGATCCCGGCTACAGTAAAACAGGACCGCTTAGTCAAAACCCTGAAAGTATTTCAAATCGATTTTGATATTACATTTGGATCGCACAGCCAGCTTCGCCTAAAATTAAAGGGATGCAAGTGCCGAGTCGAAAAAGTTCCATTATTTTCTTTATCGCATTCGGGGCGTGCCTGGTCGCTTTCGCAGTAGCCCTGAACGTAGGGTGGGCCGTGCTCCATTGGCGGCAAGTGGCCATTCTGGTCCTGGGGATAGTCTTTTTTATTGCCATCATTGCCGGTCTGATTCTCAACACCACATTTCTCGTCAGGGAAATACGCCGCAACGAACAGCATGACAGCTTTATCAACGCGGTCACGCATGAATTGAAAACACCCATTACCTCGATTCGCCTTTATCTGGAAACCCTGAAGACTCGCGACGTAGATGAAAACACGCGACAGCAATTTTACAATATCATGCTCGCTGACAACGATCAGCTCTTGCATACTGTCGAACAGGTGTTACGTGCCGGCCGGCTCACTCAACGCAATGCGTCTGCTCACCGGGAGCGCATCCAACTAGGCCCTCTGGTTCAAGAACGCGTCGATTGGGCTCGAGCCCGATATCATCTCGATGACAGGACTCTCGTTTATAAGGAATTGGCCGACGATGGAGTTCCCGCTGTGGTGCTGGGTGACATGGAGGAACTTCGCGCGGTCCTCACAAATCTATTAGATAACGCAGTAAAATATTCACTACACAATAATCAGGTCTCAGTGGAGGCGGGCCCACTGGATAGTACTCGTGCCGTAATCCGAGTTCAAGACAATGGCATTGGAATTCCTGCCGATCAACTCAAGCGTATCTTCAGGCGGTTCTACCGTGTAACCAGCCGCGAATCGAAGCGAGTCAAAGGAACCGGCTTAGGTCTTTTCATCGTCCGCTCCATTATCAAAAGACATAAGGGCCGAGTTTTCGCTGAAAGCACCGGTGTTGGAACGGGAAGTACCTTTACCATCGAGCTACCAAGGGCATGAACGAATTGTGAGCTAATCTTCACCTGCTTGTCCCTCACGTGAGGTGGAGGACCGAACTGGAATTTCAGCAAGCTTTGCACCTTGAGTGGCGACCACTTTTTTTCGTACTTTCTAAACAAAAGAGACCTTTGAAGATCAATGAGTACAGTTCTAATCGTTGAAGACGAACAAAATCTTGCGAACGGCTTGCGTTTCAATATGGAAGCCGAAGGATATCAGGTCGAAATCGCTGGGGACGGCGAGACAGCCCTTGAGTCGATCAAAACACATCCCGATCGATTTGATGTGATTCTTCTCGACGTGATGCTCCCCGGCATTGATGGCTTCACCGTTGTTTCCGAACTTCGGAAAGCCGGGCTTTTTGTTCCTGTGCTCATCATGACTGCCCGAGGGCGGCCAGAAGACGTGCTGCAGGGCTTCGCCGCAGGGGCTGACGATTATTTGCCGAAGCCTTTTGAATTAACCATCTTGTTGGCCAGGTTGGGAGGGCTCTTGCGCCGGCGGCACTGGTTTTTGAGCAGCTATTCGGAAAGAACCTCCCAAGAAAATACAACTGGAGCCTCTTCGGAAAAAGTTCTTTCGAAATCCGCTCATGTAGGAACTAACGCCGGCCAGGAGCTGTTTGAATTTGATGGGAAAACGATCGACTTCACCATTCCGGAGATTCGTGTGGGTAACCGGGTCATCCCGTTAACCTTGATGGAGGCTGACCTGCTTCATCACCTGGTTCATCACCTTGGGAAAGCAGTCTCACGCAAGTCTATTCTTGAAGAGGTCTGGGGATTGCATGAAGATACCGATACACGTGCGATTGACAACTTCATTGTCCGGCTACGTAGATATATCGAAGATGTTCCTGCTAAACCCAAATTCCTTCTGACCGTGCGCGGGGTCGGTTATCGGTTTGTCCCCAAGGCGAATCAAAAGAGCAAGAAAAAACATTGAATCGGACGCGACCCCAGGAAGATTTTGGAGGTTGGAGACTTGAAAGGTGAGGTTGCATGAATCATGGGATGACCCAGAAACGTTGTGTCATCGTGGGAGCAGGGTTCGCGGGTGCGGCCACGGCTTACCACTTGACCCAAATGGGAATGCACAATGTCATCGTATTGGAGCAGGAGGCCGTTCCCGGGATGCATGCTTCCGGGCGAAATGCCGCCATGGTCCGACAAGTCGTCTCTGGAGAACCTGCAAGCGCAATGGCCCGAGGAGGGGCGGCTTTTTTGCGTCATTTGCCCGATTCGTGGCCTGTAGAAACCTCATTCCAGCCAACCGGATCTATTCTCCTAGCAGATGAGAAAGGTGCGAAGCAACTTCAAAATGATGCTCTTTTGGCCAAGCGTTCCGGTGTTGAAGCAGAATGGTTGCCGCTAGATCAAGTTATCGCTAGAGTGCCTGCCCTGGAAGGCTCTCCCACTGTCGGTGGAGTCTGGTGTCCCAACGACGGAGTCATTGACATTCATGCTCTGATCCACGGGTATCTGAAAGCGGCGATGACCCTTGGAGCGGAGGTGCGGTTTTCCGAAAAAATAACGGGTATCAGCACTCGGGGGAATCGTGTCGTCGCCGTCCAGACTGAAGCTCACGAATTTGAGACCGACATATTGGTTGATGCAGCCGGCGCCTGGGCAGGAGAGATCGGCACTCTGGCCAACGCCAGTCATTTTTCCCTGTCTCCGTATCGACGGCATCTATTCGTCACGGAAGCTCTCGATTGGGTCTCTCCTGATTGGCCCATTGTCTGGGACGTCTCCCATGAAATCTACTTTCGTCCTGAATCCGGCGGATTACTTCTCAGCCCTTGCGATGAGTCACTCCAGACGCCAGGCCTTCCGACACAGGATCCCGCTGCATTAGAACTGCTGGCACAAAAGACAATACTATACTTTCCCAAGTTGGCGGACTTGCCCATTCGCAATTCCTGGTGCGGCCTGAGAACTTTCGCTCCGGATCGACGATTCGTGATTGGTTGGGATCCACAGCTTGAGGGGTTCTTCTGGGTTGCTGGGTTGGGCGGGCATGGAGTGACCGTCAGCTATTCGGTGGGAGTGCTGGCAGCCAGCATGATTTTACAGTCTCGGGAGCTCACGCTGGCCAACGAGTTTTCTCCGACCCGGTTTCGGGCGAAGAGTTGATCCTTGTGTAAAGAATCCCAAGAAAATTCCAAGGACGATGCCATCGCCCCCCTAAAGGCAGCAAGAACTTTTCGAAGCAGAGAGCGCTTAACCGCCAGAGTGAAGTTAACCGCAAAGAACCCAAAGAGCACATAGACCTCTGGGAGCTAATCGTAGATATGAAAGCGTTGCTAGCTACATTCCACCACCACAGCGAATGTTCGCAAATGGTTTGACAAACAACAAGAGAGAGAATCCTTAGACTTACTCTTGGGCGACCGTTTAGAGCAGAAGGTTTGACCCCTCTCTCTCTGTGCTCTTTGTTTTTTTACGGTTATTAATAAGAGGTATCGGTTGAAAGACATTAACCAATTGTGCGATCTTGTTTGGCAGACGGCATATGACATTCATATCTACGACGGGCATGGGCATCTGGAGAAAGTCTATGAGAATGCTTTTGCTCATCGGCTTCGCAAGACGGGCCTGGATGTGAAACAGCAATTCCCCATCAAGGTTTATGATGAAGACAGCACCCTGATTGGAGAGTACCTGGCAGATTTGCTGGTGGAAGGGGCCTTGATTGTCGAACTCAAGACAGCCAAGGCCTTGGCATCCGAACACGAGGCACAGATTCTCGGCTATTTGAACTCCACGCGTCTTGAGCATGGGCTGCTGATCAACTTGGGCTCTTACAAGTTTGAAATCCGTAAGTTTGTCTGGACGGAGGGGAAGGTAGCCTCGAAGAACGCCTAGATCGTAGGGCGAGGAATCTTTTGCGTTCTTTGTGGTTGAGATGAATTGCATAAAACATGATACTTAAGACCTTGGTTGGTCATTTCAGTGTTTGATAACTCTGCGAAAATAACTAGCCAATCCATGAGTGGACACGAATGCAATCCAAAATAGAAGAAGAGATAAGAAATATTCATTATTTAATAGGAGGTTTCCTGTGCGCCTGCACTTCATACGATTGTTCCTGTTTCTAGCAATTTTTGGGATCCACCCTGTTCTCCCGGAAGTTTGGGCTGGAACAAAGCTGATTCAGAGTTGGGCAGCGCCCGGTATCGGAAATTATTCGTTTAACCATATTTTGACTATTTGCATCGCCAAGGACCCTGGGAATCGTCAAATGGTAGAAAACTACATGGCCTTTGAGATCAAGAAGGGCAATCCGTTTCAAGCCTATAATGTTCTTAATGAATCAGATTTCCTCAATAAAGATCAGGCCAAGCAGAAAATCCAGCAGTTGGGGTTTGACGGAGCGGTTGTCATGCGCCTGCTTCGTGCTCAGGACAAGGTCACCTATGTACCCGGAGCTTATCCACCCTATTATGGAAGTTTTTGGGGATATTATGGCTGGGCCTGGTCGTCCCTATATGACCCAGGTTACGTCTACACCGATAAGATTTACCAAGTAGAAACAACCATTTACTCGATCAAGGATGACAAGCTGCTCTGGGACAGTGTGACCCAAACCACAAATCCAAAATCGATCGAAGACGCTGTGGCGGGCATTGCCAAAGCGATTTACAAGGAGATGGGCAAACGTGGTTTGGTCAAGTGAGAGTTTAGTTCAAGGGGCTCGATGTGGTATTGGCCTGCTTTACCACCTTTCGCAAGGCAATGCGAAGTACTATGTATCCCGCAACGGCAGCCAATGTTGAAGCGGCCAGGATGCCCAGCTTGGCCGGGCCGACCAAGGCCCCGCTCGGAAAAGCGAGATCCGTCACAAAGAGCGACATTGTGAAACCAATTGCCGCCAAAAGCGCCGCCCCATAGATTTGTCCCCAGTTGACTCCCGGAGGCATTTCGGCAGCACGGAGGCGAATCGCAATCCAGCTCGCAATCGTGACCCCCACCTGCTTACCCACAAAGAGCCCCATGAGAACACCGAGACCGACGGGATTGACCAACGAGCTGACGACACCTGCGTCAAGTGCTACCCCGGCGTTGAAGAGCGCGAATAGCGGGATAATGAAGTATGCCGTCACCGGATGGAGATAGTGCTCGAATGGTAGAGTCCGGCAGGTATTACGTCCCCAGTGGCTAAATGCAATTCTTCGATGGTATTGATCCGCTCTCGAACAGGCATCGTGCTCTCAGAGGCGAAATTGTTTTCGAGTATCCCAATACGGTCACGGGCAATGCTCAGGAATTTCTTCGGGCTCCATGCGTGGGCGTACCGGCACGACCATGGCGACGAGGATCCCGGCCACCGTGGCGTGCACACCGGACATCACAACAGCCAGCCAGACGCCTACGGCCAGGACAGCATAAACAGGGGCACGCCGTATTCTCAACCGCTGTGCGACAACCAGCAGAGCGAGCAGAACAACCGCGACGAGCAGAGCACCCACCCGTATTTGGTCCGTATAAAACACGGCGATCACAAGTACGGCTCCCAGGTCGTCCGTGATGGCAAGTGCCGTGAGGAAAAGTTTGAGACCCACCGGGACGCACGAACCCAGCAGGGACAGGATTCCAAGCGCAAAGGCAATATCCGTCGCCATGGCGATGCCCCATCCGCGAGCCCCTTCGCTTCCAGCGTTGAGACTCAGGTAGATCAGCGCAGGCACGACCATGCCCCCTACGGCTGCGGCAACAGGGAGGATGGCCTTTCTGAAGGATGAAAGTTGTCCGACTACGATCTCCCGTTTGATTTCCAAACCGACGATGAAGAAAAACAAGGTCATCAAGCCATCATTAATCCAGTGGTGCAAAGACAGCGCAAACTTCGAATCCCCCCATGAAACACCGACCTTAGTCTGGAGAATACGAAAATACAGCTCGGATCTTGAAGAGTTCGCCCAAAGAAGGGCGACAATTGTGCACAACAGAAGAAGGATGCTGCTGGTGGCTTCTGACTTAAAGAAGCGTGCGAAAGCATTCCTCTGGCTGCTAACAGTCGAGTTATTTCCTGAACTCATTCTCTATCCCTATTGCGAAGAGAGATCGTTTCAAATGAGCTAAATATAAATGCTCCCCTCGATGATCCATGCTGATCGGGTCTATTCGTTCTGAGTAAACTCTTCGGACCATTTCTGGTCCCAAAGACTCGGGAAAGAGTTCTTCACATAAGGGTGTGCGCGGATGACGCTCTCATCAATCTCCAGGCCAAGTCCAGGACTATCCGGCAATATGAACCAACCCTCTTTCAGCGGATTCCAGCCTCTGACAAGCGCCTGTCTCCAGGACACATCGAACTCAGAAAAAGCCTCCTGGATCATGAAGTTCGGTGTGCCGATATCGAAATGCAATGCAGCCGCAAGTGCAACCGGGCCGATGGAACAATGCGGTGCGACAAGCAGGTCTTGAGATGCGGCCATGCCGGCAATTTTCTTACTAGACAAGATCCCGCCACAATGAGCGACGTCCATTTGCACGATGTCAGCCGCGCGCTGGGAGATGAGCCGGAAGAAATCAGGCATCGTATAGAGCCGTTCGCCTGCCGCAATTCGAGTCGCCGTGCGGGACTTCACTTGGGCCAGGAGTTCTATGCTTTCCGGTGCGACGGGTTCCTCAAACCACGTCGGGTGATAAGGCTCCAAAGCCCGAGAGACTTCTACCGCCGTCTCCACCCCCAGTCGACCGTGTCCTTCAATCATTAAACGCGTTTCATCTCCCACTGCGCGGCGAACCGCTTCAACCAGGGCAACGACCTGCTTCATTTGAGCGCGCGTCAATTCCTTCCAGGCAACGCCGAATGGATCAAACTTCATCGCCGTATATCCGCGTCGAAGGCATTGAGTCGCGGCCTGCGCATATTGGTCCGGAGTTTTCGCCCCTCCATACCAGCCATTGGCATAAGCGGGCAGACGATCCCGGCAACGCCCTCCCAGCAGGTTATACACCGGTTGGTTGCAGGCTTTTCCCACGATATCCCAGAGCGCAATCTCGACAGCGCTGATGGCCGTCATGATCGTGGAACCGCCCTGGTATTGATCGCGCACCATTCGCGTCACGAGTTCTTCGATATCAAACGGGTTTGCCCCTATAACGTAGCGCTCGCTTAAAAATTCGTGGATTAGGGTGCGAACCGTATCTTCTTGCCACTCCAACGAAGCCTCCCCCACGCCCGTTAGCCCGGTATTCGTGTGCAAGCGCAGGAAGAGATAATTCCGCAGCCCGGCATTGCAAATGAAGGTTTCGAGAAAGGTTATTTTCATTTGAGCTAGACTCGATTCCCTATGCTGAGCACAACAATCGCGAGCACGAGAATGGCGAGAGCTGCATTGTTCATACGTATAAAACGCGCCTCCGCGTTGCGCCATTCTCCAGAAAGGGCTCCAAGAGCGGAAGAAACGATAACGATGGTTGCTTGAAAAATTGGCCATCCGATGGCTGGTCCCAATTCTCCGAGTAGAATTGAGCCTCGGCCGTACAGGAGAATCCCACCCGTCCATAGGACACCCATAAGAGAACCGAGCACCCAATTCAACCAAATGCCAGATCTCCGGTAGAGTTTCCAGGTGCCGTTCCGCTTCAACTTCCAAGCTGCATACCCAGCATTACTGATCAAGCCACCTAGCAGACCAATTGCCCAAACGGCGTGAGGGGCGTTCATTCGAGCTGCCCCTCGGGTCGCAGCCTGGTCCATAATTTTTGAGCCAAAGGCGAAACTAAAATTCAGGGAGGGGCCGAGAAAACCTGACAGCACACAGAGCAGCAGTCCCAGCCCTATGGAAGATCGCGTTTCTGCAGGTACATCTTGGTTGTTCTTGCGGTCTGCATTCTCACGTGCTTTTCCGGCAACTGCCAAGAGCCCAACTGCAATGATAGTGAGGAGGAGCCCACCAATAATCAGTCCGCCAGAAGTAGTCCGCAAACGCGCCGGGGTCAATAGCAGTAGAGGAATCAGCGATCCGAGCCCGGCGCTCAATCCAACGACGATTGCGAAACTCAAAGCCATGCCCACGATCGGAATGGCAATGCCGAAGAGCACACTGCCGATACCCCAGGTAAATCCAAACAGCATCGTAACCAGAAGACTCAGGGCGGGCACACTTTCGTATACGCCGAAAAG
Organism: uncultured Acidimicrobiia bacterium; assembly: GCA_963810905.1. Lineage (GTDB taxonomy): Bacteria > Acidobacteriota > Terriglobia > Versatilivoradales > Versatilivoraceae > CAWBAT01. The sequence goes on from CAWEPG010000011.1 coordinate 291,668, forward strand.
ACCGGGAATGGTGGCTGCCGCCACGATCCACGGAATGATGAGCAAAGCAGTAATAGAGTAAACTCCCCAGATATTCTCCCACTCCCAGAAAGTGATATGCTTCATCGGTAGTGAGAAACTGCCACTCATCATCCCTCCAAACAACACGACAATGATGGCGAACAAGTCTGTAGTCGGCATTTCACCTCAAAAGCAATTGTCGGGCTGCAGTGGCAATGGAAGAAACGGACAAACCGTACTTTTCCATCAAGAAGTCCACAGAGCCGCACTCGACAAAACAGTCGGGAATTCCAACTTTGGTCATCTTGATTGCGATCCCTGCTTCACACAGCGTGTCAGCGACTGCGGATCCAAGTCCCCCGATCGTGGTGTGGTTTTCGAGGGTGACTAGAACTTTCACGCCGGAAACAGTCTGAAGCAGGGTTTCGGAATCAAACGGTTTCAGAGTCGAAACGTGCAAAACTCCGGCTTGGATATCTTCTGCAGCCAAAAGTGCCGAAGCCTGTAACGCCCTCTCGGTCATTAATCCCGTACTGACAAGCAGAATGTCCTGAGCGCTTCGAAGCAGTTTTGCCTTCCCGATTTCGAAATGGTAGTTCTTTTCGTCTAGTACTTGTCTAACTCTTCCTCGAAGCAAACGCATATAGACCGGTCCATCGTAATCCGCGATGGCCCCCACAGCCTGTTGAATCTCGGTGGCATCGCAAGGATCGATCACCGTCATATTGGGAATGGCTCGCATCAGGGCGAGATCATCGATACCCTGGTGTGTCGCACCATAACCTGTTGTGAGCCCCGGTAGTCCGGCAATAATCTTGACGTTAGCCCGCGCGTACGCCACATCAATAGCGATGAAGTCATAGGCCCGCCGCGAAGCAAACACGCAGTAAGTCGTGGCAAAGGGGATATAGCCGACGCGTGCCAGCCCCGCAGAGATCCCAATCAAGTTCTGTTCAGCCATACCCACTTGGAAATACCGTTCCGGAAACTGCTGGCCGAATATATCGAGATCGGTATATTTACCTAAGTCGGCGGTCAGACCTACCACTTCGGGGCGCTTGCGGGCGACTTCGATCAGCGCGTTACCAAAAGGCTGATCCACTGATTGCGCATTTTCGGCAATCGGCTCATTCTCACTCATCGCCGCAGTCAGTCCAGTTGTTGGGCGGTTGCCTTCCATTATGTTATCTTGGCTCCTCTAGTTGATTCAAAGCCAGATCCCATTCCTGCGGTTCCAACCGGACAAAATGCCCTTTCGATCTTTGCTCGATGAGCGACACTCCCTTCCCCATCACGGTGTAGCATACGATGACTTTAGGCTGTCCTTGAATCTTGCGAGCTACGGAGAAAGCCTCTTTCAAAACATCGATGGAGTTCCCGTCCACTGCCTGGGCGTGCCACCCAAAAGCCTTCCATTTTTCGGCGACCGGCTCGATTTGCATCACGTCCGACACTTTACCGTCCGCCTGGACATTGTTCACATCAATGAGGGCAATCAGGTTATCGAGCTGATAATTGGCTGCCGCCATCGCTGCTTCCCAGGTGACGCCCTCCTGTAGCTCTCCATCGGATAAAAAATTGTACACGCGGAAATTCCGGCCACTCAATCGCGATCCGAGCGCCATCCCGACTGCCTGCGAGAGGCCGTGCCCCAGGGAACCGCCGGTAATCTCGACTCCTGGAGTCGTGATGCAAGATGACATCTCGAAGCGACTACCGTCAGCTCCGTACGAACTGAGTTCCTCAACCGGGAATACACCTCGTTCAGTAAGCGCTGCGAACAAGACGATAGAATAATGCCCAGTGGAGAGCAAAAAGCGGTCCCGTTCCGGCCAATCGAGACGCTGGGGATCGAGTCTCATCTCATGAAAATAAAGTGTGGCAAGAATATCGGCGGCATCCAACCCTTGCCCAACATAGCCATCCCCTTTGTTACGGGCCATCAGCAGCACGTTGCGGCGAATGTTGGTGGCATGCCGGCGCAAGTTGACGATTGAAGGCAGAATGGCGGTTTCGCTCAACGATCGACCTCCAATCCTCCGGAAAAATTCAACCGTTCTCCTGTGACATAATCCGCTTGTGGGCTCGCCAGCCAAAGAATCGCACCGGCAACTTCCTCCGGCGAAGTGCGACGACCGAGAGGAATATCCTTCGTCCGGTCCTGGACAAACGTTTCCAGGTCCACGCCTGCAAGTGCGGCAAACTTCGGTTCGGTGGCGCGCTGCATAGCGGTGTCCATGCGCCCAGGCGCCACGGAGTTTACGGTAATCTTGTGCTTGCCCAGGGCTATCGCAGCCGAACGGGTGATGCTGTCCACAGCGGCCTTGCTCGCTGCGTAAGCCGTGTAGTTTGGGAGAGCCATGTGAGATGCCGGTGAAGAGATATTGATAATTTTGCCTCCTCCGGTCTGACGCATAGCCCGGGCTGCCGCAAGCAGACAGAACAACAATCCCTTGACGTTCACGTCAAACACTTTGGTCCATTCTACTTCGGTAATTTCCAGGAATGGTTCGACGGCCCAGGTTGCGGCATTGTTGACCAGAATATCTAATCGTCCCAGGGACTCGACCGTTTGACGGACCATCTGTTCGGGCACTCCAGACCCTGAAACATCCGCCCGAATCACACAGCAGGAGCAGCTCAGCGACCGGATTTCGTTGGCAGTTTCTTGCGCCGCAGATTCATTGAGGTCGACCACAGCAATATTGGCCCGCTGCCGCGCAAAAGCGAGCGAAGTTGCTCGACCCAGACCGGTGCCTCCACCCGTCACCAAAACAACCTTCCCTTCAAACATGTCACTCCACCTCGAGCTTTTCGCGCACTCTTTGGATACATGCCCGGAACAATTGAATCAGGGCGGGTCCTTTTAGGCCGACATCCTATAATCTCGCAGCTTTTGTGTCCAACGAAAATGGGGAGCCATTCGAGGCAGCCCTGCCAGTGAGAACAAACTCCGAGGTCAAAGTCCTGATGAACTTTCGGCAGAAGATGAAGTGAAAGTTCTCCAGCGAAATCGTTGCATGACGAATTCTTGAGACCCCCGGCAGCTCGGTTGACGCTAGCCTAATTGGTTGCTAGCATGGAGCTGAATTTTTGCCTGGCTGGGTCTTACTCGTCCCGGCCTGCGCGGCTAGGAATTCTGCAACATTATGTTCTTTCTGTTCCCTGGTTGACATCACTGTGAAGTATCGTCCTGGAAAAGGGATCTGGAGATTTCGTCGATGCATAACTACGATTTGGTCGTCATTGGTTGCGGCCCTGCAGGAGAAAAGGGGGCAGTTGCGGCAGCCGTACTGGGCAAACGGGTGGCTCTGGTGGAGAAAAGCCCGTTCGGCGGCGGAGCTTCTGCCAATACGGGCACGCTGCCGAGCAAAACATTGCGGGAGACCGCTCTTGCACTTTCAGGATTTCGTAAGCGGGATCTCTACGGTGTTGACCTTTCCCTCCGCCGCGAGACCACGATTCGTGATCTCATGCATCATGAAGAACAAGTGAAACAGAACGAACGCGATCGGGTTTCGGCCAATCTCCGGCGCTTTGGCGTTGATCTTTTTCAAGGGACCGCACGCTTCGCAAACCCTCATACGATCCAGATGGATGACCATGAACTTCTTGGGAAAAAGATTCTCATTGCGTCAGGTTCTTCGCCTGTACGCCCCCCAGAATTCCCTTTTGAAGATCCCCGCGTGCATGATTCAGATCAATTGCTACGAATGGACTCTCTGCCCAAGTCTTTGGCAGTTATTGGAGCGGGGGTTATCGGCACCGAGTATGCGTGCACTTTTGCAACACTCGGCTGCGAGGTTCAGCTGGTCGATGGTCGGGATGTACTCTTGCCGTTCCTGGACCGGGAGGTCTCCCTCGCCTTGGAGAAGGCTCTGGAAAAGCTCGATATTCGAGTTTCACAAGAAGGAACGGGTGACCAGTTGCTCTGTAAGCGGACCGGGGCCAATCCAATTGAACTGCCAATCCGGGCAGGTCTTAGAGGTGGACCAAGTATTGGTTGCGGCGGGACGCAGCAGCAACTCGGCTGAACTCAACTTGGCCGCCGCGGGGATCGTTCCAGGAAAACGTGGGTTGATCAATGTAAGTGAATATTATCAGACGAGTGTTCCGCACATCTATGCCGCAGGGGACGTGGTCGGCTTCCCTGCCCTGGCTGCTACCAGCGCTGAACAGGCCCGGGTCGCCATTTGTCATGCCTTTGGAGTGCGAGCAAAGAGTAAATTGTCAACGTTGCTGCCCACGGGCATCTATACGATCCCGGAAGTCAGCATGGTGGGTGAAACGGAAGAATCGCTAAAGCAGAAAGGGGTTGAATATCTGGTCGGAAGAGCATCCTATGCAGGCAATGCCCGCGGCCAGATTATAGGAGACAATTCGGGCTTCTTGAAACTTCTCTTCGGGAAGGCAGATGGGAAGCTCCTCGGCGTGCATGTGATCGGTGAACTCGCCTCCGAAGTTGTGCACGTCGGCTTGGTGGCCATGCTCACCGAAAGTCGCGCCGGACTTTTCGACCGCACGTGTTTCAACTATCCGACTCTCGGGGAACTTTACAAGATTGCCACGTACGATGCCGTGCTGGCTTCCGGGATCCTCACCGACGGCCGGTTTGCAAACAACTTGAAATGACCACGTCACAACCGGAGATAAAGGGTACCTGACTTTAAATCTTTTTGGCAGGGCGATATTCTGTCGGATTAACCTCAATTCATCACGTAGGTGTAGCAAATGTCCATGAGTTACTCCACCATTTCGATTCCAGATTCAAGTGTTCCCCGAGCCATTTCCCCGCAATTCCAGCACCTTCTCGATACCTATGCCAGCGAGACGAATAAAGTCGCATCCGTATGGAGAGAGTTCACCCTGGGTGACCTGAGTTTCAAACCGCATCCACGATCCAGCAGCGTGCTCGACATCATGAAACATCAACTCCTGTCAGAGCGACGATTCTTTGGAGAGTTTTTAGGCTCTCCCGAACCTGCCCCTGCTCAGGTATTGCCGGCGCAGGAAACCCTGGAGAACTTTGCTTCCCGCCTGGTGGAATTGGCAGTGCCTCGTTTGAATTTTTTCGCTGGTAAGGAAGAGTCTTGGTGGCTCGAGAAAGTTCGTTTTTTTGACGTGGAGAGGGAAAGAATCTGGATCTTCTGGCGCCGGGTCCTGCACACAGCCCATCATCGTACACAGCTCACGGTTTATTTACGCCTGATTGGCAAGAATGTCCCATCGACCTATGGACCGACAGCCGATGTTTCGTGGGAGGGAGCAGATCCAACGAACACCATCGAGGCCTCCGGCCGAAAGTGAGGAGGAGCCCTTCCTGCAAATTGGAGTTTCGAAACCCCTCGGGTGGCGCAGACATGCGTTTTATAGCATGTCTGCGTCTAAGTATGAATATCTCAATGACCCAATAGGATTCTTCTGTCAATGCCTAAAACAAGACAACTGCGGGTAACATTAATAATCGTGTAACTCAAACCTCGTGCCCAGGAGCTCTATCTTCTCGCAGACATGCACAAAACGCATGTCTGATAATCATCTAGAAGGCCTCCCGAGTCTATCCGGATGGGATAGACTCAGGGTTAAGTACCGAACTTAATCCCAAAAGGAGACCTGTGATGAAACTATATGGCGGAATCGATCTACATCCAACAACAGTTATATGGCGTTGCTGGACGAGGGAGGGATCGTGGTTCATCGATGTCGGTTGCATAATGAGATGGCGGCGATGTTAGAGCAACTGGAGCCGTATCGAGAACAGATCGTGGAGCTGGCCGTGGAATCGACCTACAACTGGTATTGGTTGGTGGATGGATTAAGGCAAGCGGGGTACGCGGTGAAGCTGGCCAACCCGAGTGCGATGCAGCAGTACCAAGGGCTCAAGTACAGTGATGACCAAAGCGATGCGCGCTGGCTGGCGGAGATGTTGCGGCTGAGGATTTTGCCGACCGGCTACATTTATCCGGCGGCGCAGCGGCCACTGCGGGACTTGTTGCGCCAGCGCAGTTTTCTGGTGAGGCAGTGCACCAGTCAATTATTGCAACGTTAGCAATATCTTGTGTCGCAACCAGGGACGGAATAGCAGCCCGGCAGCACGATCCGGCAGATGAGCGTGGCCGAGGTGCGCAGCAACTGTTTCCGGACCGGGAACGGAGGTTGGCGGTGGAGAGTTCGTTGCGGGTGATCGAGGTGCTGGAAAGCAGATCGCGGCTCGATTGAGAAGCAGGTGCAGAAGCCGGATCAAGCCGGAAGCCTGGTTTTCAGCAATCTGCAAACGGTTTACGGCATCGGACCGATTCTGGCAATGACGATCTGGCTCGAGACCGGCGACATCGGCCGATTCCACCAGGTGGGCGATTACGCCTCCTACTGCCGGTGCGTCGCCAGCACTCGAATCAGCAACGCCAAAAAAAAAGGAGAGAATAATAGTCACAACGGCAACCCCTATCTGGCCTGGGCCTATGTGGAAGCGGCCACCTACGCGGCGCGGTTCTACCGGCAGGCGGCGACGCTTTGTCGAACGGAAAACGGCCCAGGTGAACCGGACGCTGGCCATCAAGGCACTGGCCCACAAGCTGGCACGGGCCTGTTATTACGTGCTGCGCGACGAGGTGCGTGTTTGAACCGACCCGTCTGTTGGGCAGCTAAAGCTGGGTCGGGGGCTGTGAGCCCGGTGTAGCGCTGGTAACCAATCCACAGGTCTGATTGGAGACAGCCCCTGGGCCCGTTCCAAGGCTGGAGTTTTTCGAGGACGCCCAGACCGCGAGCCTGCTCGGCGCTGGTCCAAGTCGTCTGGCTGGGAGAACCACAACGTCTGTGACGGTGTCACACACTTTTGGACACGGCCTGGTACCAATGATTTTCTGGGGCACCGGTGCGGTGCCAGGGGCTGACGAGGACTCCGGTGTCCTTGAGAGCCTTGATCCTGATGGGTGCATGGACGGACTCGAACGACGAGACCCCGATCCGACAAGCACGAAAATCCTGGGTGCGTTGTTGAAAGCTCGACCCCGATTGACGCATTTCTCCAATCCGGATTATGATTGGAGAAAGCTATCGGCAAGGTCAACCCGTCGACCTAGCTTAGGCTACCGGCAGTCAGAGCACCGTGAAACGCTCGCTCTGATATTAGCAGACAGGCGAAACAGGCAAGGGAGCCTTTGCAAAAAAATCTACGTCGGACTCAAGCGCCGAAGTTTGTTCTATTGACAAAGGCCTTCTAATGGGTGCGCCACCCAGATATGTTAGATCTTGCTGCTCAATCAGACTCTGGGTTGAGTAGCCCTGCCCTACCAGCTTTTTGACACAACAGTAGCTCAACACGCCAACGGTTATAATTTGCACAAGGCCTGCGAAGACTGCATGAGGAAACGGATGATAGACTGCTTGCTTGATGGCTCCGAGAACAATCACTGTCCCGACTGAAAATGCCAGGCTGAGCAGCCCAAATCGGAAGACAAGAACATAAGAACCCCACATGAACAATCCCGAGAATAGGCCAGAAAGAACCCAATACTTGATGCTCTCAATCTCCTGTAAGCCCGTCCAGAGACAATCCCAAAATTAGGAAAAAGAAAAACGTCACTAGTTTCTTTCGTGACCAACTGGCGGACAGCCGATCTGCAAACATAAAGTAAAGCAAGATCATGGCAATACTATTGATCAGCTGGGAAACCGCGCCCAAGGCACTATCCAACAAGGGGACATAGGCACTCCAGTGCGCGTAATCTGCGTAGCGTGGAGCGAGCGAAGGGGCGCTAAAATGATTCAGAAGAGCGATCAGCCCTGAGAAAATCAAAGCCACAGAGACTCCCCGGATCCAGAGGGTGTCGGGGTGGTACATATTCTTTTCCGAGAGCTTTGTTTGAAGGTACCCCAACACCAACGCTACGAACGAAGACTGCAGCAAGATGCTGACGAGCCCGCCGGTGATGGTCTTAAACAGCTGATGAGTCACCGGCTCTGCGGTAGAAAGATTGGAGAGAGTGACGAGGCCAGTGATTGACGAAGCTTGCTATATGGGCGAGACCAGAAACGGCAAAAAAGAAGAGAAAGGTTGAAACCGGAAATTTCCTGCGACTCCAATGCACAATCGCCGTGATCCCGGCCACTAAAAACCCCAATAAGAGCAGTGCCCAACAGCAGATGACGATCAGGTCCGTGATGTTCGACCTGGCGGTCTCCCGCCGTTCCCACTCTTCCGGAACGAAAATATAAGAATAAGCATCTGCCAATTCTTTTCCTGCCAGAAGGATGACAGCTCGGGCCTGGCCTTCTTTCAACGGATAATTTTTCGGGTCAGAAAATGTGAAAGTCCAATCCATGCGAGCTGGAAGTTTGCCCGGCACCGCGGAAACTTCCTTTAACCTATCAGGCTCCAACTGTAATGACTTTCTTAAGGATTCATGGGCTAACGTTCGAGCCTGTGATTCAGTCAGACTATCGCCCGGAGCCGATTCCGGAAGGATATGCTGGAAGCGAACGACTTCACCGGTCGACCCAATGTCCATATGGTATTCTTCAGCCCGTTTCACTACATCGCCATTGAATCGTGCAAATCGTACATTCCATCCGGGAGGAGGCAGGTAGGGATCCATAAGCTGGTGGTAGATCTTCTGGCCGCCGGTCTGCCAGACAAATCGGTCCTGGGAATCGACATCGCCGCGAATCGAAGGGTAAACCTTCCATTCCGAATTCAGCACAACTCCTTTTTTCTCGAGGGCCTGCCGCGCGATTTCGACCGCGGAGTGGCGGCCTACCCCGATAAACGGGCCATCCTGTTTGAAATTTGTGCCAAAAATCCAAACGGACTATTCCAATGAAGGCTCCAACCATTAACCAACGCAACGAAACCCAGGGGCGAAGTTCACTGGTCTCGGTAACTCGAGTTGCGCCCGTTTCGACTCTTGGTTCGTTGGGCTTCCATGCACTGTTGTAAGCCTCTTCCGGAACAGTTCCCCAGGCTCCCTTTTTGAGACGGGCCCGCAAAACTACCCACAATGGAGTGAGGGTCAACAGGATGACCATCGCCCGATCTATCCAAATACCCTTTGCCGTGGAGATGAAGAGAGGCAAGGAGAACCAGACCACATCGAAAACAAAATGAGAGATGATGGAAGTCAGTAGTCCGTAGGTCAGATAGATTCCTCCAAAGACAAAGGAGGGAATGATCAACTCAACGAGCCGTGCATATGCTGGCTGGCTGGGATAATTGGCATGGCCGGCGCCAAAGACCAGGGCCTGCAGGATAAATGCGATCACAATACAAAGATTTCTCTTACCCAGCCGTTGGCCAATGAGGGCGGCGCCAGCGAGGGGCACGGCCCGGAAAAGACATTCCTCCCAGAACCCTGCCTGGAGGGATTGAGCAACCCCCGATAGCCAAGGGAGATAAGTTGCCAGCAAGTTTGGCTCAAACAGTGCATCGGAAGGGGTCCACCAACCAAAATGCCGGGTGGTGACAAAGTAGATCGCCACCACAAATGCAAAGTCGAAACCAACAATCAAATATCCACCGAGGGTTCGTCCCAAAACTGAATAGCTACTGGTTGTTTCCGGTGACCAGAGTTTCCAGAGTTGGATCATCTGGGGGAAGGCTTTTCGGGTCAACCCTTCTGCCGCCATGAATGTCAGGGCCAGTACCATCGTCCAAAGTGCAAAACTTCCGATTTCAAAAAGGATTTGCTGGACTAAGAAAGCGCGGGCAGAAAGCGCCGTGTTGTAAGACATCCAACTTAATGGCAGGGAGCTCAGGCCGCCAAGCAGGTTTAAGAAAGCAACAAGAGCAGCCCAGAGAAGAGGTTTCTTCCAAATGACCCAGTGTTGGCGCAGCAAAAAGAAGAGTCCGACGACGCATCCCCCTCCGAGGTAGAGAATCAACACCACGTATTGCGCGACAGAGGCAAGGGTTTCATTAGCTGAACGCATCTCTTCATAACGGCGGTCAAAAGCCTCGGGGATCTTGATGAAGTGCGTCAATTCTGTTAAACGATCCCCTCCCACTACGAGACGCAAGCGATACAGGCCTTCTCCTATTTTTAGGTTCGGGCGTTCGTAGACGAAAGTGTGATCGCGCCGCCCTCCAGTCCGCTCTTCCTGAGAGGTTTCTACGACGACATATTGGTTGAGGAGAATTTGCCATTGTTCAGTGGCTGTCTTCTCCGCGATGATCCGGGCCTCTTCGGGCGAAAGGCTGGCGCCGCGGGCATCTTCAGCCAGTCGCTCGTGAAAGCCATAAGGTTTGCCATCCGGTGTGAAACGAATCACGGTTTCGTTAGGCTCTCCCTCCTTAAAATGACGCACCCGCCACATGTAAGGAGAATATAATCCCCCCTTCAGCAACTCTTTAAAGGCCCTGCTCCCACCCACTTCCAGTTCAACGTAGTCTTGAACCTCGCTATCGAGGTCAAAGGAAGCGGCAGGAGAATAATTCTTCGGACCCCACTGGTACTTGGCAGCCAGATTTGCTGCCAGCTTGAGCGCGCCGGCTCGATCCATGCTCAGGTCGAGCGTGACGATGGGAAAAGCTTCTGAAAAATATTTAAAGGTGAAGAAGATTCCCGACAGGGAAATCAATGCGAGTACGATCCAGAAGGCGGGCTTGCGTGACATGAAACCTCCAAAGCAGTCTGCATTGTTTCCAGCTCGACGCGGCAAATCGATTTTAGGTGAAATGGGTTCCTTCATTTGTCTTTCCAACTCCCGCTAACTAAGAAAAGGGAAATAAAGAAATTGAATTATCGGCTCACCCGCCGCCCCTCCGCAGGGAGAGGGGCTGGAGGTGAGGGGGAAATTGTCACAAGACGCACTGTGTCTGTATTGGTTTCGGTCATTCATTCTGCACGAGCCCCGTTCGCATCCCTGAGAGACGCACCGCTTCGTCTGGCGCTAGCGTAGCGTCACCCTTTTTCCCTCAGGACAGCCGGGAGCGCTCGTAGAGCCCTTGCAAGCTATTGAGAACCTCGGTTGTGTCCCCACCAGTCCGTAAATGCTCCTGAACTATAATCCCGGCGTCTCTCTCAAGTTGAAGATACCCTTTATACCTCGGCCGCAGGTAAGCCCGATCCAATGCCGCCAGGGTATTCTGGAAAAAATCAAGACTCTCGAGATTGATTGTCTTGTCCAGCCATGCCTTGCGATGACCCGGCTGCCCTCCACTTTCAAAATAGAGGCCGCGCTGGCACAACGGACTGGCCATATACCGGGCATATTCCAATGCTTCCTGAAGATGCTGGCAACGCGAAGAAATTGCCAGCCCTTTTCCTCCCAGCGTACTGCGGAGCGGCCACTGTTCCTCCAGCGTCACCAAGTCTCCAAATTGGAGGCGATAACTCGCATATCCATTGCGAGAATAATTCACATATCCAAATGCAAAAGGACAATATCCAATATTGTCATGGGATGCCATTGCCTCAAACATGGCAACGGGGTCCCACGAGTAACATACATCAGGACAGAGATTCATCAGTTCCCGTAACAGGCTGAGGGCTTGCACACCAACGGGATGACTGACCAGGCTCCCATCCAGACTGAAGGGGTCTTCCCCCAGAGAGGAACAAAGCATATAGAAGTTTAGGAGGCAATCGAGGGGAGTTCCCGGAACGGCTACCCACCCCCGCCGAGCCAGAGCGATCAACTCCTTCCAGGTCTTGGGGGCCGTGAGTCCTGACTGTTCGAGCAAAACCGAGCGCCGGGCACTCACCGGAGCGCCCGCATCAATCGCCAGCGCCCACTGGTGGCTCTCCCATTGATAACTCTCATGCGATTTGCCAACGGAGTGCCGGGCTTGATCGTCCATGAAATCTTTGGGTAGATGCTCATCCAGGGGAATCACAAGGCCGCGCTCGACGATCTCGCCAAGGGACGAGTGATCCACCACCAGCAAATCAAATCCATCGACCAGCCGTTCAACCGGATCTTCGTTCAAACTCTTCAGGTTGCGTTTCTCCCAGACAACATCAAATTCCGGAACGATTTCAGCAAATCGCTGCGCCGTGGCGACCATGGGCAAATACCCACGAGTGTGATTCCAGGTGATCCCACGCAATCGAATCGTCATCCAGCTCTCCCCTTGGCCATGTGGGCCATACCCTACTCCGCCGCTAATTCAGAATCTTGAACAAAATGCCAACCGCGCCCCACGCCGCCGACACGCGGCTGGCGATTTTCATTTGCGAATCATATTAGTCTAAATAAAATGACACTTTGTCAATGTGGATTTATTGCGGATGGAAAAGCTGGTGCGCCTCCGATGTCCACATGACTACCGCAACTGTCCGTCAATTTTCGTTTGACCTTTTGAAGAATGCCGAAGAGGAGAATGAAGCGCATGAGTGATGAAATCAATCTCAGTCTTATCGATCGACTGGCGGCCATTCCGTACACCGGTGCTATTAGCGACATCATGGACGAAATGGGATTCACTCACCAGGTTTTACCTCACTCCATTCAAGCCATTCAACGTGGCCAGACACTGGCGGGTCGTGCCATGACAGTCCAAGGTGAGCGAGTCGCCAGTATCGATCCGGAAATTGTTTTCCTTCCTTTTCTCAAGATGCTGGGCGATCTTTGCCCGGGAGATATCATCGTTAGCCAACCCAACGACAACAGCTGCGCCCATGTCGGGGAGCTCTCGTGCGAGACTGCCAAATTCAGGGGAGCCCGGGGAGCTGTCATTGATGGAGGGGCGAGGGACACGGACTACATCCTCAAGCTCGGGTTCCCAGTCTTTTCCCGATATACCACGCCTCTGGACATCGTCGGTCGCTGGCGGCTCGTGGACTACAATACTCCGATTAAGATTGGAACCGTCGAGATTCAGCCCGGTGACTACGTTTCAGGCGATCGTGACGGAGTGCTTATCATTCCGCAAACAATCGCTGAAGAAGTAATCACGAAGGCCGAAGCGGTTATTCATACTGAAAATCTGCTTCGAAAAGTTATCCTAGAGGGAGTTCATCCCGTAGATGCTTTCAACCGATATGGACGATTCTAAATTCTTTGGGGGCGAAGCATTTGCTGCGATTCACCAAGATGATCTTTTTCGTTGATGACAAATGCTCCGCCATTATAACTTTCAAAACTATGTTGATGTCGTAAGAACGGGTGAGAGGCTGAGAGAGAAGAAACCTTGGCATATGCTTCAGTGATGAAACCAACGGACAAGAAGATTCTTGGGAAAACCGGATTAACCGTAACTCGGTTGGGACTCGGCTGTGCCGCCCTGGGTGGCCTTTACGGGGATATCCCTGAACAGCAGGCTTCGGCTGTCGTCAAACAAGCGTTAGAGCTCGGAATTAACCTGTTTGATACGGCTCCGCTCTATGGCTACGGGAAAAGCGAAGTTCGCCTCGGCAAAGCGCTGGAGGGAGTTCCACGAGACCGTTATGTGCTGTCCACCAAGGTGGGACGTTTGCTGGTTTCGTTAGAGGACGGGGATCGAAGTCAAGATGTCTACTGGGGAAATCCCCCTCCGGTTCGCCCGAAATTTTATTTTAGCTATGATAGCGTTTTGCGCTCCTTTGAAGAGAGCCTGCAGCGGCTGAACCTCGACCGGATCGATATTCTGCACATTCATGATCCCGACGACCACTGGAAGGAAGCGATTCAGGGGGCTTATCCGGCACTGGATGAATTGCGCCGCCAAAAGGTGATTCGCGGCGTGAGTGCCGGGATGAATCAATGTGAAATGCTGGCGCGTTTCGCTCGCGAAGGAGACTTTGATTGCTTTCTCTTAGCGGGTCGTTACAGCCTGCTTGAGCAGGAAGCATTGGACGAACTTTTTCCCTTGTGTCAGCAGAAGAATATCGGAATCATGCTCGGCGGGCACTATAACAGCGGGATATTAGCTAGTGACTTGGGTCCGGGCGCCAAATACAATTATGACAATGCCTCGCCCGAAATCCTTCAAAGAGCGCGAGGGATTCAAGCAGTCGCGGCTCGCCACCATGTTTCACTCAAGGCAGCCGCCACTCAGTTTGTACTGGCTCATCCTGCGGTGACTTGTGTGATTCCAGGCACTCGAGTTCCAGAGCGGGTTGTGGAGAATTTTCAAGCCTTCGAAGAGAGTATTCCACAAGCCTTCTGGGCTGAATTGAAGACTGAGCAATTAATCCGCGAAGATGCCCCAGTGCCCTTCTAATCTCTGTTGCGAAACCGCAGGATTGCATGAAAATTCTCCTCTCCGACTGCGCTGATTGCTTCCTAAAAGTCCAATTGCTGAATACAGGGGGTGGAGGCAGTCGAGGGGGGAGTCCCCGAAGGGGACCAACATCAATAGCCGTGGGTCGAACGAAGCAACGCGGAGCGAAACCCACGGTGCTCAAAAGTCTCTGAATCCAACCCTGATTGGGTTGAACCGCCTCGAACGGGTCAGCCTACGCTTTCTGTTCGACCCTTTCAGGGTCGGGTCTCGTTAACACAACTTCCCCCGGGTAGCGCAGCGCTACCCGGGGCTACTCATGTTGGTCCCCTTCGGGGACTACAGCTAGCTCCCCCGTTGTGTCGAGCCAAAAAATTGTGGGACAAGATCAGCTCGATTGAGGAGGGGCTGTGGCGCACAGCGACGCTAGGGTAGCGCGAGTTGCCACCACTCCGTTCCAAAGGGTATCCCGATTGATGACCTGGTTGGTATCCACATTATTGGTCCACGTCTGGCAATCATCGCACTCTCAACCGGGTCTTCACGAGAAAATGCCCGATGCTTTGTGTAGCTTTTTGTAAATGCGGCACGCTAACGCCGGGTCGCCGACCCGGCCTACAACTTTGTAGGCTCTGGGTTTTCTCCCCCCCAACCTTACAAGGTTCTGATCGGGTGGGCGAATCGTGTCCGAGTGTGATAGAATTTCGCGGTTTGTGGTCATGAGTCTGGAGCTCTCATGGCTGTATTCATTGATTTGCTGTTCTCGGAAGGTCCTCGTCCTTCAGGAATGAGATATCAAGAGTCAGCCCGTAAACTCCAAACTTTAATGGCCAAATGCAAAATTACAGAAAGGGAAAATGCACTTACTCGATCCGAAATCCTTGGAACTGCTTTGGTATGACGGCAACGCCCGCGAAGAGCGGCTGCGGGAAGTCGTTAGCCAAAGGCTTTCAGAAAACCCTCCACCTAGCCTCGATGATCAAATTGTTGCCAGCTACTTTTTTGCCTTTCGATCCCAAAAGCTGGAGCAAGCAGCCAAAGAGATCAGCTACCACGCAACCAGCGGAATCAAACATCCGCCGGCAGGCTCTTTGCTCGAAGAGTGCACTGCCCGAGCGGCCGGGGTTGACGCCTTTGACTCAACGGGTCGAATCGGCCTCCTCCACATGGCCTTTCCGCTGAAGATGCTGCTTCATCCGGACGGGCACCTGACTTCTTGCGACATTCTACATACCATTGCGGGCGCTATTATTTTTGACGTTTACGAAAATCAAGATGCTCGTCTCGTCTCCCTCAAGATTCCGGAAAAAGTGATAGGCACGTTTCCCGGACCTGCCTATGGGCCACAGGGAGTCCGGAAGCTGACGGGCTTCAAACCCGAACAGCCCGCTTTTGGCACTATCCTGAAACCGACTGCGGGTATTGTTCCAACAGAGGTTGGTGCACTGGTGGAGGAAGCAGCAGCGTGTCCGCTCTTCCTCTTTGTCAAGGAGGACGAAAACCTCTATCCCAATCTGGACTATTCTCCTGTTCATGAAAGAGCCCGTCAAGCAGCCGCTGCGATTCAAAAAGCAAAGGAAAAGCGGGGGGGGTTAGGTTTGATCTTTGCTCCTCATATCTCCGGTTCTCCTCATGAAATTCTGGAAAGCTTGCACGCTGTGTTGGAAGCCGGAGCAACTGGTGCGATGTTTAGTGAGACCTTCGCCGGCGGAACCGTTCGGATGGTTCGAGAAGCCACCAAGCACATGGAAAAGCCTCCAGCCATATACGGTCATAATGCGGGTATCGGGGTGAAGACCAAGTCTATCTGGCGCGAGATCATTGATCTGCTGGCCAGACTGGACGGGATTGATTTTCGACAAACCGCTCCAGTCCGAAACGGTCCTCCATTCATCTTTCCCTATGGGGCAGAGTGGGAAGCTTCTGAAGAGATTCTATCGCGTCCCCTGCCTGGAATTAACCCCACCATGATCGCCCGAGCCGGTGGGCTCGATCAGGGGAATATCATTCTCAATCTTGCCGATGCCGAAAAACGCGGAATCAGCGGGAACGTCTTGTATCTCGCCGGTTCGGCGATTAACTCTATTAAGAATTCTGCCGGCAAGACGGATCCCAAAGTGGGCGCAGAGGCCATGACACAAGCTTTAGAGGTCCATCGCACCGGAGCACTGCGTGATGTGCCGATGAGTGAGCATCTTAAGGCGTTAGTTGAGGTCGCAGACCGTAAACAGTTGAAAGCGCTGCGAGAAGCACTTCGGCAACGATATGGCTTTTAGAGCAGAGGAAAGCCTTAAATAAGATAATGCCCCTTTAATTTAATAAATAGAAAATCGCAAATAACCAATAACAAATAAAATCACTTCGTCACTGTTATTACGCGAACTGACATTATGAAAAAAGACTCTCGCCTACTTAGAATCGGAATCCTAGGTTGCGGCCCGATCTCTCAATTTGCGCATTTTGATGCCTGCCGGAAGTCCCGAAATGCAGAACTGTATGCGATTTGCGATGTCGCCGAAGACTTGCTCAAGAAGATGGCCGCCATCCATGAGCCGAAAAAGGCCTATCGCGACTTTGATGAGATGCTAGGTGACCCGCAAGTGGAAGCTGTCGTGATTGCGACAGCCGACCAGTTTCATGTGCCCTTTTGTCTAAAGGCCATTGCCGCAGGGAAACATGTCTTGGTTGAAAAACCCTTGGGAGTTTCCATTGAGGAGTGTGAGGAATTGCGCCAACGCGTCGCAGTATCCAAGCTCGTTTTTCAGGTTGGAAACAATCGGCGATTCGATCCGGGCGCCACCTTCGCCCAACAATTCATCCAGAACGAAATTGGCCAGCTACTGGCATTGAAATCGAACTATTGCGATTCCACTTACCGTTACACGATGACGGATAATCTGCAACCTATCCCGAAGCTCAGCCTCTCTGCCAAAAAACCTGCAGGTGATCCCAAAGCCGACAAACGACGCTATTTTATGTTGACTCATGGAAGCCATCTGGTTGACACGGCCCGATTTTTGGGTGGTGAGATCAGCAGCGTTCGAGCTCGTCTCTCAGAACGGTTTGGCGCCTACTGCTGGTTTGTGGAAACGGACTTTGCCAACGGATGCCTGGGCCATCTTGATCTGACTATACCCGTTCGCGGAGACTTTGAGGAGTCGTTTCAGGTCTACGGAGAAAAGGGGAGTATTAAAGGCAAATTCTATTTGCCTTGGTACCACCTGTCGAGCGTGGTGGAATGTTTTTCTGTCAAGGATGGACAGTACCACCGGCCGCTGGGAGAAGACGCGTACACCTACAAACGACAGATCGAAGGCTTTGCAGATGCCATTCTCAATGGCGCCTCTCAGCATGGCGCCAAGATTGATGACGGTGTCGCCGCCATGCGGGCCATGGTAGCCATTGCCCGGTCGGTCGAAAGCGGAGAAAAAGTTCGGCTGTCAACTGTCAATGGAGCTGTGTAATGCAAATCGGAATTTTCGCCAAAACGTTTGTGCGTCCCAATCTAGAAAACACCTTGGATGCCGTAAAAACCGCAGGCGTGGACTGTGTCCAATTTAATATGGCCTGTGCCGGTCTCTCATCGATGCCCAATGAGATTACCCCGAAATGCGCCGCCGAGATCAAGCAGGCCCACGAGTCACGAGGGCTCTTGATGGCTGCAGTTTCCGGAACGTTCAATATGATCCACCCAGACTCGAGCAAGCGTGTAGAAGGGATGCGCCGACTGGCCGTGCTGGCGGGAGCTTGCCGACAACTGGGGACTAAAATGATCACTCTCTGTACGGGTACAAAAGATCCGGAAAACATGTGGCGACGTCATCCGGATAATGATTCGACGCAGGCCTGGGAAGAATTACACCGCGCGATGAGCCAAGCCTTAGAAATTGCTGAGCGACACGACGTCATTCTGGGCATCGAACCGGAAATAGCCAATGTGATCGATTCTGCTGCAAAAGCGAGACGCTTACTGGACGAGATGAAATCGCCTCGACTCAAAATCGTGATGGATGGGGCAAACTTGTTCCATCATGGTGAACTGACCCGAATGGACGAGATTCTGAGAGAATCCATTGATCTGCTGGGCCGAGATCTGATCCTTGCCCATGCTAAAGATCTTGATCGCGACGGTGAAGCCGGAAACAAAGCAGCGGGAACAGGCGTTTTAAATTACGATTTATATCTTCAGTTGCTGCAAGAAGCACATTACAGCGGGCCGTTGATATTACACGGGTTGGAAGAGTCAGAAGTGCCGTTTTGCGTGAGCTTCTTAAAGGAAAAGCTGGCGTCATTGAAATGAAAACTAGGCAGCCCCGAATCGGCGAACGGCCCAGCAGAAGTCATACCCACCCCTGAGGGCTAAAGCCCGTGAAGGCTTATCAAGCCTTCACTCCCTCCCAAGAGGGGATTGGCTCCAATTCCCCTCCTGTGGAGGGGTGTAGGGGTGGGTTTGTTGGTGACGAAAAACGATCAGAATGCCCGTGCTCCAAAGTTGGAAGAATCATGCCCTACTTCAAACATGACGGATTAGAGTTTCATTATCAAGATAAAGGAGTGGGGACTCCATTCATCTTTCAGCACGGTCTAGGAGGCGATGTGTCACAGCCTTTCGGCCTCTTTTCCCCTCCTCGAGGGTTTCGTCTCCTTGCATTTGACTGTCGTGGTCACGGACAAACCCACCCGCTCGGAGACCCGGCAAAGATTCGATTATCATCTTTTGCTGACGACCTGCGCTTCTTCATGGATCAGCTGAAATTAAAGCAAGCAGTGGTGGGTGGGATTTCAATGGGAGCAGCGATTACTTTAAACTTCACACTTCGATATCCAGAACGAGTCCTAGGTCTGGTTCAATCGCGGGCGGCCTGGCTTGACGGTCCCATGGAGCATAATGCCAGAGTCTTCGGGGAGATTGCCCGCTTGATCCGCAAGGAAGGGCCTGAAAAGGGATTCGAGATTTTTAAGAATTCGAAAGACTATCTTGAAACGAAGCGGCACTCCACCGATTCGGCCAATGCTTTGGAGCGTCACTTCACTCACCCTCGAGCTTTGGAGACCGTGGTTAAACTCGAGCAGATACCCGTCGATGCTCCCAGTTTCAATCGTCAGGAATGGAAATCCATTCAAGTGCCAACTCTGGTATTGGCTAATCATCAAGACCCGATTCATCCATTTGAATATGGGGAAGTCATGGCTCAGAATATCCCGGGTGCTGAATTTCGGGAGCTGACTCCAAAGTCTGTCAGTTTAAAATGTCACGGGGAAGAAGTGCAGCGATTCCTCGAAGAATTTTTGCTCAAACATTTTTCAAAGAACTCATCTCTAAGGAACCCAACATGTTGAAATGCTCGACTTCTCTTTGGTCAGCCGATTTGGCAAATCTTGAATCTGAAATGAAACGCGTGGAACCTTACTCAGAAAGGTTTCACCTGGATGTCGCCGATGGCCATTACGTCAAGAATTTGTTGTTCTTTCCGGACTTGGTCAAGACTCTCCGAAAACACACTCGGGTGCCGTTTGAAGTCCACTTGATGGTCACCGACCCGATGGGCTGGATCGAACCGTTTGTAGATGCTGGGGCCGACGGCATCATTTTCTGCTTTGATGCAGCCCGGGACCCACGCTCCGTACTCCAGGCAATTAAATCTGTTGGAAAATATGCTGGCGTCTCCCTCCTGATTAATGAGCCCATCGAAGTCCTCGAACCCTGTTGGGACCTACTGGACATCGTGACGATTGTGGGCACAGCCATGGGGATCAAAGGTGCTTCGATGGACCCTGGAGTTCCAGAAAAAATTCGCCAGGCACGACGGCTTATCCAGGAGCGAAAGCTTAGTACAGAAATCGAAACCGATGGCGGGATTCGCCGGCAAACCGTCCCACTTCTCCACGCCGCCGGTTCAGATTTCATCGTCCCCGGCTCACTCATGTTTGGAGAAGATCCAAAAAGCATGCGGCAGTGGCTGTCCTCGTTATGAAGGCGGAAACCCCAAAAATCGACATACTGGGTCTGGGTGTCGTTGCCGTGGATGACCTCATCTTTGTTCCTTCTTATCCACCTGCTGATGCCAAAATACCGGTATCCCGACGGGAACGCCATTGCGGAGGGCTCACGGCAACCGCGCTGGTGGCTGCCGCCCGGCTGGGATGCCATTGCTCCTATGCCGGCGTCTTAGGAGACGACGAACTCTCAAAGTTTGCCATCGAACGCCTGAGCCAGGAAGGGATCAGCTTTTCCCATCTCATTCTCCGCAACGACGCGCGCCCCATCTCAGCCACGATCATTGTCGACGAAGGGCAGAAAACCAGAAACATTTTTTTTGACCTGCACGGTTTTGTCGGAGCCGATGACACATTGCCGGAGGCTGAAGTGATCCGCAGTGCTCGAGTCCTTTTTGTGGATTATCTGAGTCCGAAGGGCATGTTACGAGCGGCGCGAATCGCCAGGGAAGCCAGGATCCCTGTCGTCGCGGACTTTGAAGGCAGTGAATCTCCCTATTTTCCGGAACTCTTGGACCAGGTGGATCATTTAATCGTCTCGCGCGGCTTTGCAACAGCTTTTACAGGTAAGAAGGACCCTGCGGAGGCTGCTCTAAAACTCTGGACCAGTGAACGAAAGGTTGTCGTGACGACTTGTGGAGCCGACGGCTGCTGGTATGTCAGCGACACAAGCCCTGAATTCCCAATTCATCATCCTGCCTTTCCGGTGAAGGTTGTGGATACCACCGGCTGCGGCGATGTCTTTCATGGGGCCTATGCCGCGGGTCTGGTCTTCGGTATGACCCTGCCTGAGAGAGTGCGAGTCGCTTCGGCGGCCGCCGCCCTAAAAGCGGTTCGTGCTGGCGGACAGGAAGGTATTCCCAATTTAGGTACCGTGCAAGCATTCTTAAAAGGAGAATGTTCTCATGAATCTCAGTGATCTGACTTTAGAGTTAGAGCAGGCCCTTTCCGAAGTTCCTATCCTGGATATCCATACTCATTTGATCGGAGGCAAGCTCGGAGCCCGAGGGCTCCACGACGTGCTGCTCTATCATATGGCGGTTTCAGACCTTTATGGAGCGGGATGCCCGACCGGCAAACGATTGACCGAATATCCCAAGTTTCCGACTGATCAGGAAGCCCACGATCGGATCGAGGAAGCCCTGCCCTATCTTGCCAAAGTCCAGAATACCAGCACTTCCTGGGGGATTCGGATCCTTCTGAAAGATCTCTACAACTGGACTGAGCCCATTACCGCGGACAATTGGCGCCAGCTGGATGCCAAGATTCGGGAGCGGGCAGATGACCGGAGCTGGCATCACTCCATTTTGGATCGGGTCAACATCAAGCGCACTGGGACGGAGATTGCCCGCCGCGGAAACGGCGAAGACGATGAACGCTTCCAATATGCCTTGGAGTGGGGGTTCTTTACTCGCTGCCAATGGGGAGAATTTGATACGGCGCTCTATGAGCTCGAGTCGTGCTGGGGGAATTCGCCTCTCAGCTCACCTTCTCCCATTGGAGCCGGCGGGCGAGCTCCGACAAAACATACGGTTCACACAGTAGATGATTTGCGCGAAGCCGTACATTACTATGTGAGCAGCATCCCTTATGGCAAAGTCATCGCAACGGCGACCCATATCTCGACGGACATCCGCTTTCAGGAAGTGAGCGATAGCGAGTTTGCAAATGCACTCTCCCGTCGTCGTGAAGCGGGACCGGTCCAACGTGACATTTACGCTTCTTATGTGAATCACGCCTTTCTCACCGAACTGGAGAAGCATGGCCACGAGATTGTTCTCCAATTCAGTTTTGCCGCCGAACCGCTGCCCTTTGAGACGGCCAGCCGTGTGTCGCAGGAATCCATTGCCCAGATCGCTACCATGATCGGCCGACACCCGAAACTTCGTTTTCAATGTTTTCTCGCCAATGTGGCCGCAAACCAGTCCATGTGCACCCTAGCCCGTGAATTGCCCAATTTCAGTCTGGCTGGCTACTGGTGGCACAACTTCTTTCCGGATGCGATTCGGTACGTCATGTCAGAACGGTTGGATATGCTCCCCCTGAATAAACAAGTCGGGTTCTTCTCTGACGCCTATGCTGTGGAGTGGACTTACGCCAAGGTTGTTATGGTCCGTAGAATCATGGCCCAGGTGCTGGCCCGCCGAGTTGATCAGGGACAATACTCGCGGGAAGACGCCGTGAAAATTGCCCGGGCCATCCTCTACGAGAGTCCACAAACTCTGCTTGGCATGAAACCAAGAGCAGGTCAGTAGTCTGAGAGGGAATCAGAATTCTCGGTCCCCGCATAAGCTTGGCGACTTTCATCCCTCGCTTGGCTGAATAGAAGAAGACAATATAGAGCGTTCTCTTGAGACGACGCAGATGCATGATTGTTCTCCAGAATTGTCATTCATTGAAACAATGTGCAATTCAGGCGAGAAATTAGAAATTGTTTAACGCCCTCTCCTTGGGGAGAGGGAGAATTCGATAAAAGGAGTATGAACCATGACCCACTCAAATTTTTCCCGAAGAAGTTTCTTAACAAGTTTGGCAGCAGGTGGAGGAACTGCTGCAATGCTGGCTGGCTCAGGAACCGCTTTGGCTTCGATCGATCCCGTCGTGGTTTCGAACTATCCACTGGTTGTGCCTGAGCACCAAACGGGCCGAATCAAAATATTGTGCACACATCCCACTCTCTCCCATTCAGATGAAGAGAAGATACGTTCCTCCGGAAAGAATGTTGACCTGATATTTGTTCGAGACCAGGCAAAAATACTCGAACAGATTGTTGATGCCGATGCAGTGCTTGGCCGTATAGAGGCTGAAGCCGTTGCGGCCGCCAGGAACCTGAAATGGGTGCAGTTTACGGCTGCTGGGATAGATGAACTTCCCCAGCAAGTGATAGATCATCCTTCGATTCTGACCAACATGCAACGTGTCTATGCTCCTGTAATTGCGGAGTCAGCTCTGGGTTTAACATTGAGTTTGACTCGAGGACTGGCTCAAGACAGCATCCCTAACTTTAAGGCCCACCGTTGGGCCTCTGGCAGCAATGTGCCTTTGGTTGATCTCTACCAGAAAACCATGGGAATAGTAGGATTAGGCGGAATTGGAACAGAGACGGCCAGGCGCGCCCACTATGGATTCGAAATGAAAATTCTGGCCGTCGATCCGAAACCGCTTCCCAAACCGGCATTTGTCGAGGAACTACGGGAACCGGGTTGGTTGATGGAGATGCTGCCGCAGGTCGATGTGTTGGTTAGTTGTGCTCCGATGACGAAAGAATCTGCCAAGATGTTTAATGCTGCCGTGTTTAACAAGATGAAACCTACAGCCTATTTTATCAACGTCTCTCGAGGCGGACTGGTCGACCAGGACGCGTTGGTAGACGCTTTGAAATCTCATCGTATTGCGGGTGCCGGGCTGGATGTGACATCCCCGGAACCACTCCCCTCTGATCATCCCTTGTGGGATTGCCCCAATCTCGTGATCACACCGCATAATTCAGGAGCTGCTCCGATCCGTCAAGTACGAGTCGTGGCACTGCTCGCCGAAAATGTACGTCGTTATTCCAATGGATTGCCGCTCTTGAATGTCGTGGATAAAACGAGAGGATATTAATCCAAGTTTTACAATACAGGCCGCTCCTAGCGGAGCTTGATATCCTTATTTGCGATGGAGTTCTATAGGCAGATCGCTCCTACGGGGCTGAAACCGGATCAGGAGAGAATTTTTTTGACGGGTCCGAAGCCCGGCTCGACCAGCCGCACTGGACGATTATTGACGACGGTGTTTAAGTCTTCGTGATTGAGACCCATCAGATAAAGAATTGTTGCATTCAGATCACTGACGTAGACGCGATCTTCCACG
This sequence comes from uncultured Acidimicrobiia bacterium, assembly GCA_963810905.1. GTDB lineage: Bacteria > Acidobacteriota > Terriglobia > Versatilivoradales > Versatilivoraceae > CAWBAT01. The sequence goes on from CAWEPG010000011.1 coordinate 315,657, forward strand.
GCATTAAAGCCTACCTCATCCGTACTGCCGACGACGGTCCCCCCCTTGACGCCTCCTCCTGTCATCCAGCAGGTAAATCCTCGAGGATTATGGTCCCGGCCGGTGGTATTTTGCGACCAGGGCGTCCGTCCAAATTCCGTTGCCCAGACCACCAGCGTATTGTTGAGCATTCCTCTTTGCTTTAAGTCTTTAATCAGCCCGGCGATGGGTTTGTCCGTCTCCCTGCAGAGTGGAGCATGGGATTTCATATCCCCGTGGGAGTCCCAGGCTCCATTTCCTCCTCCGCCATGGCAGATCTGAATGAAGCGAACCCCCTTTTCCGACAACCTTCGGGCAAGCAGCAATTGGCGTCCGAAAGAATCCGTTTCTTTCTCCCCTATTCCATAAAGAGCTTTCACTTGATCCGGCTCCTTGCCGAAGTCCGTCAATTCAGGCACGGATAGCTGCATGCGGGCCGCCAGCTCGTAACTTTTCAGACGCGCTGCAATTTCCATATCGGTCGCGTACTGCTCGCGAAATTCTTCATTCATCATGGAAAGCACCGACAAGTCTTTCTCGCGTTGGGATGCGGAAACGCTTTGAGGAGATTTCAGATTTTCGACAGGAACTTCTCCTGTCCCGAACGGAGTCGCTGAATAGACCGTTCCCAAATACCCCCCTGTCAGCTGGACAGGCGAGGAAGGCCGGCCCATATTGATAAATACTGGCAAGTTCTTGTTAGCGGTTCCTAAGGCATAATAGATCCAGGATCCGATACTCGGGTGATTGAACTGCCGGCCACGGTGTCCAGTCACCATTTCAATGACCGCCGGGAAATGATTCACTTCTTGGGTATACATGGAACGAATAAAAGCAATATCGTCCACACAACTTCCGACATTCGGAAACCAGTCTGAAACGGCAATCCCCGATTGGCCATACTGGGTATAATTTCGCAAAATAGGGATGACGGGGCGCTGCATTTTGGCCTGGTTGTCCCCAAATCCGACCGCCTCGATCATCTTCCCCGCGAACTTGTTGTCCTTGGGATCAAAAGTATCGATGTGGCTGACGCCGCCACACATAAATAAAAAAATGACTGAATTAATCCGCACAGGCAAGCGGGGAGCAATCCGCTCCAATTCGGGGTCGTTCTTAGCATCTGGCAACCGGGCGGCAATCAGCCCTTCACTGGCCCAGAGATAGCCTATTGCAGCTCCCAGAAATCCTCCTGAGGACTCAAAAAAATGCCGTCTCGTCAGCGGCCTAAATGGAAAGTTTTCTCTTTCAAGCAAATTCTGCATTTCGCCTCATCTTCCGCTTCAACAGGAACGAAAGGTGATCGTTCCCTAGCGGATGAAAATGAATTCATCCAGATTCACCAGAACCCAGCCCAGCTTCTCCATCCCGTGAGAACTGGACTCACAATCTTTGCATTCTTTCAACGAGGCTCGAGATGGTTTTCTTTTCCCTTTCCGAGGGAGGTCTGGAGAGCGCCATGACAAATCCCAGCTCAATCGCTTTGTCCAAATCTTCTTTCGTTTCCTTAATCAAACGTCTTCCAAACTCGAGACTGGATTGTTCAACCAGAGGGCTATTCATCAAAGTCAGAGCCTGCAACGCCGTAATGCTTCGCGTGCGCACAGGAGTGGGAAGCTTGCCGTTATCGACGTCAAAAATATGCAGATAATTCGGCATCATCTCCGCGGTTGAATCGTACCCCCGGACCATGTAAATGCTGCGGCGGTTGGTCTCCCGATTTAAATTCCCAATGACAGTTCGAGAACCTGGATAGAAATAGTCAGGAAGATCGGTAAAAGACTTTCCTCCTATTTTGAGATCGAGCTTTCCCGAGAGCAATAGGATGGAGTCGCGCAATTCTTCAGCTGTCATGCGGCGGATAGGGAATCGCCAGAGGTAGAGGTTGTCGGGATCGATTGAAGCGTCGGCCCAAAGGGTCTTGGAAGACAACTGATACGTGCGGGAAGTGATGATTATGCGGTGCATCGCTTTCATGCTATACCCGCTTTCGACAAACTGCGTGGCGAGCCAGTCGAGCAATTCCGGATGAGTCGGTGGTTCACTTAGATTACCGAAATCACTAGGCGTTTTGACCAACCCGACTCCGAAATGCCATTGCCAGAGCCGGTTGACAGCAACGCGGGCGAACAAAGGGTTCTTGCGGTCCAATACCCATTCAACAAATTTTTGCCTTGCACCCGTTGTGTACGGTTTCTCTTCGCAAGCGATCATGGGCGCTTCGAATCCGATATCTGCAATATGAAACATCGGCCCAACTTCACCCTTTGGCTTATCTGGGTCTCCTGTATCGAGAATATGACTTTTCTGTTTGGCGAGATTTTCATCTTCTCGGACGGTCCAGAAAGTCTCCAGGTCTGCGGGTTTGGCTAGGGTGAGGAGTGGGGTACGTAACCCTTCGTAGATCTTGATCTGCTCGGGCGTCATGATCTCCCGATACTTGGGAGGGTCAATGCGAATGATAGGAGCATAGTCTTCAGCGAGCTTTTTTTGAGCCGGGGTACGCTTCTCCTCGGGAGTTTTGATCGCCTCTTGGACATCGGCAGGAAGCTGTCGTATACGATCACCCTGCAATTTCTCCTTGAAGGGAGCCAGGAATTCATCCAGCGACTTTTGTAATTCTTTCTGTCTCTTTTCATAATGATCAAGCGCCAGCTTGTAAAGAGCTTGTTCCTGCGGGCCTGCCAGGACTTGCTTTTCAATCACCACCGGATCAAAAATGGCCTTCAATCCATAATAGTCGGCTTGGCGGATGGGATCAAACATGTGATCGTGGCATTTGGCACATCCCACGGTGGCTCCTAGAAAGGCAGGACCTGCCGTTTCGACAGCTGCAAATGCCAAGACTCTTCTTCTCGTCTTTTTCCACTTCAGCGCCGCGTGCTAAGAACCCCGTCCCAAAGACCGCCGTAGAATCGTTCATCAAGTCACCCATCAACTGAGCTTTGACAAACTGATCGTATGGAAGATCCCGATTCAACGAATGGATCACCCACTCTCGCCAGCGATAGATGCCGGATTGAGCCGGCATGTGTTCGTCAACATCTGCATAACGAAGCACATCCAGCCAGTGACTTGCATAGTTCACCCCATGCTGCTCGTTTTCCAAAAGGCGGTCGACCAGATTCTCATAAGCCTTCGGCGAATTGTCGGAAAGAAAATAATCCAGATCCTGGGACGTGGGTGGCAATCCAACCAAATCGTAAGCTACCCGTCGCAAGAGTGTTGGCTTGTCGGCGACATCCTGGGGGATTAATCCCTTCTTTTCATATTCAGCAACAATGAAGGCATCAATTGGATTGTAAACGAGTTCTGGATGCTTGACAGTCGGCACCGTTGGTTTAACTACCGGACGGTAGGCCCAATGATCAGTCTCTTTTCGAACGGGCCAGACTGCGCCGGCATCAATCCACTGCCTGATGATTTCAATCTCCTTTTCTTGCAGCGGACCGGTGGGGGGCATTTTGAGCTCCCCTGTACGCCGGACAGCCTGATACAAAAGGCTCTCTTCAGCTTTCCGCGGCACAATCGCGGGCCCACGCTTTCCTCCGGCCTTGAGAGTCTCTGAATTGGCCATGGTCAAGCCACTCATTGGGGGCTTTACTTTCGGACCATGACAAACAAAGCAGTTCTTAGACAAAACATCGATGATATTTTGCGCCAAACAGATGGATGACAATTCCAGAAACGCCCCCAAGAGAAAGATGGTCATAGTGAAGAGCGAAGAAACTTTTATCATTCGGAAGCTTCTCATCACCGACGAATGATAATTGGAAGATATAGTTATACTTATCTTCATGATTTTAAATGGGCATTCCAATATCCGGGTGGAACGTCTTCTTCTTAGCTCTGCAGCTTAACCATCAATCTTACGGACCAAATCAAATCCTTGTCAAGCGAAAGCCCCGCCTGCGTGGGCGGGCATCCTGCCTGCAATCGTCTCATTTAGTCATTTTTCATCGTTTCATTTCTCATCTACCACTTATGTTGATCCGCGTTTATCTGAGGCTACTTTACTTTTGCAAGTGAAAAGCCCCATGTTCCCCGTGGTTGGTCTTCTAATGAGTGCGGGCAGGATGCCCGAGCTCCAAGGAGGCAAATTGAAAGCAAATTGATATAATGTTATGTTTATACCTTGATCAGCATCTCTAGACAGTTTTATTTCTGAAATCCTCTTATTTCAATACAGCGAAAACAACCCAAGATTACTGATGTTTTCAATCCATTTGCTCGGATCCAAGCATACAATAATTGAAAATTTAGGCTGGTCATCAAATTCTGCACGATGGAGGATTCGTTACCCGCTGCTACTGATCATTTTGATCGCAAGTCTCGGGTTGCTAATCCTGGGGCAACCTCAGAATGTGAGTCAGTCATTCATTCCGTCTCTGTCCGCCGAAAAGGTTCTTGCCTTTGTAAAGGCCGCCGCTACAATTCCAGAAATTCAGGACATGCCCGACCGAGTTCAGCAATTCGCCTTTGAAGACAGCCATTTAAACTCGAAAGACCTGATTGCGTTTGAAGAACAGCAGCTGTTTGTTTATGCCTTAAACGAGTCACCGCAGTACCCAACAGGACGTAAGGGAGTAAATAGCGAATCGGCTTCGACGTTTTCCCGTCGCGTCATCTTCTTAAAGCCATCGATTATCGTCGTGGACGATGAAATCAGCGGACCGCTTCCTTCTGGGAGTACCTCGTGGTTGTTGTATAGCCAGAACCCTCCGGAAATTTCGGGATACCAGTCGCGATTTGCTGAAAGGGATGGCATCTTGCTCTGTGAGACCTTATTACCCGAGAAGGCCAATCTAAAGGTCATAGGCATTTCTGATGGCACACGAAAGTCTGACGGTGCGGGCCTACGAGTTGAAAAGGAGAAGGTCATTGGGAAAACTCGATTCTTGAATGTGATCCTTATCGGCGATCCTGGCACCCAGTCACCCCAAGTCAATACAAAGTTTTCAGAAAATGATGGCCAGCTGGAGTTGGTTATCTCCACTGGGAAGCAGGTATTTGAACTCAGCTTGCCCCAAATCAAGAAAGGCGCGGGAGAGATCGCCATATCCAGGAACAATGGCGATATTCTACTTGAACGCAGACCGTTCCCCACCGGACTGTTGCCGTACGGACCTAAGGGAATGAAAATGCTGGACTCGTGGGATGCCGCCTACAGGGGAGGAAATCGTCCCAATTGGGACGCAGGCCGACCGTCAGGAGAGCTACAAAGAGTTATTGAAAAAGGGATCGTGCGGGCGTGCCGGGCGGTTGACCTGGGTTGCGGCTCGGGCACGGATGCCATTTATCTTGCCAGTAAAGGATTCGAAGTAACGGCTATCGACATTGCCCCAACTGCCTTGAACCAGGGAAAACTAAAGGCTGAAAAAGCGGGGGTCAAGGTACGTTGGCTGCTCGCGGATGTCTTGGCCATTCCAAATTTACAACCCTACAACTTCATCTTTGACCGAGGTTGCTACCATGAAGTCCGGTTCGAAGGTGCAAAAGCCTACGTGGATACGATTCGGAAATTATCCCAGACTGGCACGCAGTTCTTGCTCTTGGCTGGAAATCCCAATGAATTAATGCAGAGGTATTCTCCTCCCCAAGTCACTGAAGAAGAGATCCGGGCCGATTTTTCTCCTTTGTTCGATTTTGAATGGATCGGGGAGACCCGATTTGAAACCAGTCAGCCTCAAAATTTAGGGCCGTTGGCGTGGTCAGTGATGATGCGGCGGAAGAGGTAGGAATTTCGCCGGGTGTACCACAGAATCAGAATCGGCAGCCTCGACAAGCCCCTGCCTACGATGGGTGGGTGGTAACTTGTTAATCCGCTCGGTAAATTGCAAGCCTGAAACGAACATGCTATCTTTTCACTATGCTGTAGTGCCCCTCCATGAGCGCCGGGCAACCCCGCTGAATTTATGAATAAGACGAGAGCGTTTCCATTACTTAAAAAAAGTGGCCGAGACTTTCGAAGGAGACACAACATGAAATACTGCAGGAACCGTCCCGTTCTGATCGCGCTGGCGGGCCTGCTTTTGCTGGCAGCAGCGCAAGTCAGTCTAGGCCGTGCTGGGGGACAGCCTCTGCCAAAGGTCGAGTATCCGCACCCGGATATTGGGGTAGACGCACTGCCCGCGCGACAAAAAGCGCAACAGGAGACGGTGAACCATTTCAAAGTCTTCTACCAGTTCCAATTGGTCGACAAGATTGGGGAAAGCGGAATTACTTTCGTCCACCACATCGTCGAGGATGCGGGTCGGCACTCCAAACCCGTCCATTACGATCATGGAAATGGCATTGCCGTAGCAGACGTCGACGGCGACGGGCTTTACGATATCTATTTTGTGAACCAGGTCGGAGGCAATGAGCTTTGGAAGAATTTGGGCGACGGTAAGTTCAAGAACATCACAAAGGAAGCGGGAGTCGGGTTGCCTGACCGGATCAGTGTCACCGCGTCTTTCGCGGACATCGACAATGATGGGGATCAGGATCTGTTTGTCACGAGCGTTCGCGGTGGGAATGTGCTATTTGAAAATGATGGCCACGGGCACTTCAAGGACATCACCAAAGAGGCCGGAGTTGGCTTGGCCGCTCATTCCTCAGGAGCCGTCTTCTTCGACTACGACAACGATGGGCTGGTTGATCTGCTGTTGTGCAATGTCGGGAAGTACACGAGTGATGGCCGCTGGCCTGATGGCAGCTACGTTGGGTTGCAGAACGCGTTTTTCGGCCATTTGATTCCTAGTCGCTTCGAATATCCTACCCTTTACAAGAACATGGGTCACAACCGGTTCAAAGACGTGACGGTGGAAGTAGGCCTACACCCCGAGAGTTGGTCCGGAGATGCGAGCTTCACCGATCTCAATGGAGACGGTTGGCCCGATTTATTCATCTTGAATATGCAAGGACATGATCACTATTTTGAGAATGAAGGGGGAAAGAAGTTCGTTGACAAAACCGAGAAGTACTTCCCCAAGACCCCCTGGGGAACGATGGGAATCAAATTTTTCGACTACGACAACGATGGGCGGATGGATTTATTTCTAACCGACATGCACTCCGACATGATGGGTGACCGGACACCCAACGAAGAAAAGCTGAAGACACCTGAGAAAGAGATTATGCCGAAAGAACACCTCGGCGCAGCCAGAGACATGTTCATCTTCGGCAATGCCTTCTTTCACAACCTGGGAGACGGAAAATTCGAGGAGATCTCAGACCGTCTCGGAGTGGAGAACTATTGGCCCTGGGGAGTGAGTGTCGATGATCTTAACGCCGATGGCTGGGATGACATTTTTATATCCTCCAGTATGAATTTCCCATTCCGCTATGGGATCAATTCCATGCTCCTAAACAACCGCGGGGAGAGGTTTTTAGATGCTGAGTTTTTGCTCGGAATCGAGCCGCGACGAGGTGGTCAGACCCATACGCCGTGGTTCGACGTGGATTGCTCCCGTGCTGGTCAAGGCAATAATAAGGTCTGTGAGGGACAAAAAGGGGAAATCACTGTGATGGCCCCGCTCGGAAGCCGTTCCTCCGTCATGTTTGATCTCGATAATGACGGCGATCTCGATATTGTAACCAATGAGTTTAATTCAGCGCCCCAGGTGTTGATCAGTAATCTAACGCAGCGTAAGCCGATCCGCTGGCTCAAGATCGAGCTCGTTGGGACAAAATCAAACCGCAATGGACTGGGCGCGACCGTACACGTGCGAGCCGGAGGAAACGTCTATATGAAATACAATGACGGCAAGTCCGGTTACCTCTCGCAAAGCGCTCTCCCACTTTACTTCGGCCTAGGCGACACTAAGCAAATCGATCGTGTCGAGGTAGACTGGCCCTCCGGCCGCAAACAGGTCGTCACGCAAGGTCTTCGAGAAAACGAGACGCTCCGGATCTCTGAAATGAAGTAAGTTAAATGCGCCTTTCTGGGAAATGGGGCATGTTGCCAGCCGTCGATGTCAAGACCGCTGGGGACATGGGGATTAAGCTCACCTATTGCCGCAGATAAGCGCGAAGGGGAAGTACTCACGACGGATTATTTCAGGAGCCCTATGCATGGAGAATCTAGCCGTTAACAATCTATCCACTATCGGCTCATCAAGAGCCTGCTGGATAACCATTTTGTATTGCTCTATCGCTTTCTTATATTGGCTAGTTCGAAGATAGGCCATGCCCAGAAGAAGACTTGGTCCAGGAATGTTTGGTTCGAGTTTGAGAGAGACTTGCAAGGGCTCGATAGACTTCTGATCTTTCTTCTGAAAGTTAGAGACTAATCCTGGTCCCGGCTATCATTCGGGCGTCCAGGATACATAAATCTCCAAACTCGTGCGTCGGCCCCCCATGGGACCACCGGTCATGTAATGGGAAAATCACCTCGGCTAGTCTCAAATAGCAAGCCACTAGAGAACGTGCTATGTTTTTGTAATGCTGTAACAGCAGCTCTTGAAGGATAGGCATCCTCTCGAAAAGAAGTTACTTAAGGGAACGGCTATTCCAGCCTCGTGATTGCATCCCAAAACTGAAGGAATGAATGGTATAAGTTGATCGACTCAAACAGACCTTTAGCAAGAAAATGGAAGAATCATTGCTAGTTCTTTGGCTTCCCTTTCCCTTATTTCTTGATGACACAATGCTTTTCCAACCGGAATTACAGGCTGAATCCAAGCTTATACATTTGAAAAGAGGCGAGGCCATTGGAGGGGACACAAAATGAAATGCTACAGGGATCGTCCAGCTCCAATCTCGCTATTGGTACTGCTTCTGTTGGCAGCAGTGCGAGTTAGTCTTGGTGGTGCTCAGACCAAGTCATTGCCCCAGGTTCGCATTCCAGACCCGGATATAGGAGTAGATTCACTTCCCGCGCGAAAAAAAGCGCAACAGGAGACGATGAACCAGTTCAAGGTCTTCTACCAGTTCCAATTAGTCGACAAGGTCAAGGAAAGTGGAATCACTTTCGTCCACCGTATAGTCGAGGATGCGGGCAGGCATCATAAGCCAGTGCACTACGACCATGGAAATGGCATTGCCGTAGCAGACGTGGACGGCGACGGACTTTACGATATCTACTTTGTGAACCAGGTCGGCGGCAATGAGCTTTGGAAGAATTTGAGCGACGGTAAGTTCAAGAACATCACGAAGGAGGCGGGAGTCGGGTTGCCCGACCGGATCAGTGTCACCGCGTCTTTCGCGGACATCGACAATGATGGGGATCAGGATCTGTTTGTCACGAGCGTACGCGGCGGGAATGTGCTCTTTAAGAACGACGGGCACGGGCACTTCACGGACATCAGTAAGGAGGCCGGAGTTGGCTTGGCCGCTCATTCCTCAGGAGCCGTCTTCTTCGACTACGACAACGACGGGCTGGTTGATCTGCTGTTGTGCAACGTCGGTAAGTATACGAGCGATGAGCGCTGGCCGGATGGCAGCTACGTGGGATTTGAGGACGCATTTTTTGGGCACTTGTTTCCGAATCGCTCAGAATATCCCATCCTTTACAGGAACATGGGTCACAACAAATTCAAAGACGTGACGGTGGAAGTAGGCCTACACCCCGAGAGTTGGTCCGGAGATGCGAGCTTCACCGATCTCAATGGCGATGGTTGGCCCGATTTATTTATTTTAAATATGCAGGGCCACGACCATTATCTTGAGAATGAGGGGGGAAAGAAATTTGTCGACAAAACTGACAAGTACTTCCCTAAGACCCCCTTTGGAGCCATGGGAATCAAATTTTTTGACTACGACAATGATGGCCGGATGGATTTATTTCTAACCGACATGCACTCCGACATGATGGGTGACCGGACACCCAACGAAGAAAAGCTGAAGACCCCTCATCAACATATTAAGCCAGATGAACAACTCGGTGCAGCCAGAGACACGTTCATCTTCGGCAACGCCTTCTTTCACAACCTGGGAGATGGAAAATTCGAGGAGGTCTCAGACCGCCTTGGATTGGAGAATTATTGGCCTTGGGGGGTGAGTGTCGATGATCTTAACGCCGATGGATGGGATGACGTTTTTATCTCTTCAAGCATGAATTTCCCTCTCCGATACGGGATTAACTCGATGCTCTTGAACAACCGTGGGGAGAAATTTCTGGATGCTGAATTCCTGCTCGGGATTGAGCCGCGACAAGGCGGCCAGACCCATACGCCGTGGTTCGTCGTGGATTGTACCGGGGAACGGCGTGGCACGAAGATCTGTCAAGGGCAACCCGGTGATGTCACGATGATGGGCACGCTTGGAAGCCGTTCCTCTGTCATGTTTGATCTCGATAATGACGGCGATCTCGATATTGTAACCAATGAGTTTAATTCAGCGCCCCAGGTGTTGATCAGTAATCTAACGCAGCGTAAGCCGATCCGCTGGCTCAAGATCGAGCTCGTTGGGACAAAATCAAACCGCAATGGACTGGGCGCGACCGTACACGTGCGAGCCGGAGGAAACGTCTATATGAAATACAATGACGGCAAGTCCGGTTACCTCTCGCAAAGCGCTCTCCCACTCTACTTCGGCCTAGGCGACACAAAGCAAATCGATCGTGTCGAGGTAGACTGGCCCTCCGGCCGCAAACAGGTCGTCACGCAAGGTCTTCGAGAAAACGAGACGCTCCGGATCTCTGAAATGAAGTAAGTTAAATGCGCCTTTCTGGGAAATCGGGCATGTTGCCAGCCGTCGATGTCAAGACCGCTGGGGGCATGGGGATTAAGCTCACCTATTGCCGCAGTGGAGAGTCAAACAGTGAACAGTCTGCTCGCATTTCGGGACAGCTTGTTCCCTAATATGAGCATGCTCTCGGAGGTCATAGAGAGTGAATTGGCGTCTCATTTTGCTTCGGGTTCAATATCTACGTCTTTCTTAGACCTTTCTGCTTCTTCCTGCATGTCCCCTCTCTCTACCTTTCTGGCGTTTTTGTCGCGTTCGTCACTGGCCGCTTTGAGTTTCTGAAAAAGAGCCATCTCATTTTTTTCTTCTTCTTTTTTACCTAGTTGCTTATAGATGAGGGCCATCCGGTAATGGGCTACGAATTCCTCTGGTGAGAGCTGGGTGACGATCTTGAAATGCTCAATCGCCTTTTCAAATTCGCCCTTGTTTGCATAAGCTCTCCCCAAGTCCCGATGAGCCTGCCCCAGATTAGGTTTTTGTTGGATGGCTTTCAGCAAATACGGGAGAGCTTGTTCTGTATCACGCTTGATCAGATAGATGTTGCCTAGTTTCCAAGTCGCCAGATAGTCTTCCGGATTGAGTTCCAATTCTTTCTTAAATCCCTTTTCGGCATCCTCTAGGTTCCCTTCCTTCCAATGGAGATTGGCTAATGCATAATTGAGGCCGGGAGCTTCAGGCTGACGTTCGAGGGCTTGTTTATATTCCTCGATGGCTCTGGGAATATCTCTGCGCGCCTCAAAGGACTCGGCCAGCAACTGATGCACTCGATAGGAATCTGGATTGACATCAGCCATCTTCCGGAAAGTGTTGGTCATCAATTTGGTATAGGCTTTCCCTAAGTTGTAGAGGATATCGATGTCCTGAGGAAACTGTTTTAACCCATTTTGGAGCACTTGCATCGCTTCTTCCTCTCGTCCTGTTTCCATGTAACATAGCCCTAGATTTAAATAGGCCCGGTTTTCTTTGGAATTTTGAGAGAGCGCTTTCTTGAGTGGCTCTATTGCTTTCTCATATTGACTGCTGCGGAGATAAGCCATTCCTAGAAATAGACTTGACCCGGGCAAATCCGGTTTGAGTTTGAGAGCGACTTGAAAAGCCTCGATCGCATCCTGATCTTTCTTCTGAAGGTAATAGACCAATCCCAGGTTGTGGTAGACTTCCGCCACATCCGGCAGAAGCTTAATTATGGCGCGGTAGTTGGAAACAGCTGATTCAAAGTCTCCGCGCTTCTCGGCTTGCTTGGCAGCTTGAAAGTATTCTTGAACCTGGGCCTCGGGGTCAGCCTGAGTCTTACGCTGAGATGTCTGAGCTTGCATGTTTGCAAAACTCAGCTGGATCAAGAAAAGGCTAAGTAGAAGAGCACGGCAAAAGGCGACGCCAGAGAGCACGCGGCCTACAACCAATCTAAACAACTTAGAAAGACAAATGCGAAAAGGTATATCTAACATGAAAACATTCCCTCGCGGCAAAGACTAACCAAGAATAATGATCAATGATGGAAAATCGGCTCACTTCTGCGACATTTTAAATTTTGACATTCGTGGATCCAGTGCCAACGGCTCTCCTTCGCGGGCAAGGTAAAACTGGTTTACCTTGACGCCGGGCTGTTTGTCTACCCGGCCACTTGGCCAGCGGATTTCGATATCCCCCACCTCGAGATTCCCCATGCCGACATGAACTCTGAGATCATTACTTGATAAGTAACTATCACTCCCACGAACCTCAAAGTGACGGGTGATGCCTCCCCCTGCAACTTTAACCTTTGCCCCTAATCCTGCCCTGTTGCTCCAAACTCCTTCGGTACGAATATTGATCCAATGTTGCAAATTTCCTCCGTCGTTCCGGAGAAGATACGGGGTATCGTTCTTATTGATAATTAGCACGTCAATGTCGCCGTCATTGTCATAGTCGCCGAAGGCAGTCCCCCGACTCACCTTGTCACGGATCGCCCGAAATCCAGTGGCTGTTGAGACATCTTCAAATTTCTCACCTTTCAGGTTATGCAATAAATAACTAGGCTGGGCAAAGGGATCATTCGGGTACTGGGGTTCTAACTGTTCCATGGTGTGTCCGTTGGTGAAGAAAATGTCCAGCCAGCCGTCATTGTCAAAGTCAAAAAACTTCGTTCCCCACCCACTGTAGTGAAAGCCAATCATTCCAATGTCAAATTTTGAGGTCTCGTCAAAAAAAAGGTTCCCACCTTGGTTCTGATAAAGTGTTCTCTTCTGGTCAATGAAGTTGGTAATGAAGATGTCCTGAAGCCCGTCATTATTAAAATCGCCGACTGTCAGACCCATTGAGCCTTGAGAATGGCCGAACTCATCGACAGAAGTCCCCGACAAGATGCTGAAGTCTTTGAAGTGGCCTTTGCCATCGTTAATATAGTAGAAATTCGGGCCCGCATCATTGGCCACATAAATATCCAGATCCCCATCAAGATCAAAGTCTGATAAGACGACGGCAAACCCGTGTCCCGGATTCTTTCGAAGGAGTCCCGCCTCTTTTGTGAGATCCGTAAAAGTCCCGTCACCGTTGTTATGGTAAAAGAGGAGTTGCTGGCCTAAATATCGATCTGGTTCACAGGCAATGGGGACACCTTTCATTTTGCAGGGGCTGGATTCACTGGGCGCCGGCCCAAACGGCTGGTAGTTGAAATCGCTAAAATTAGTGACGACCAGGTCTACATATCCGTCATTGTCGATATCCCCAAATGCAGCTCCCATGCTCCATTTGGGGATGTCCCAATGGGGATCGGCGACACCTGCTTTCTCCCCGACTTCGGTAAATGTCCCATCCCCATTGTTTCGATACAGTTTGTTTGGGCCATAATTCGTGACATAAAGGTCCAAGAACCCATCATTGTTATAATCACCAATGGCAACGCCGCCCCCCCATTCCGTGTCTCCCAACTTCGCCTGCTCGGTGACGTCGGTGAAAGTTCCGTCGCCGTTGTTCCTCAGGAGGTAATCGTGGGGAAGCTTGCCGGATTGCTGTGATTTGCGGGAAGAACCGTTGACCAGATAGATATCCTGATCTCCGTCGTTGTCATAGTCAAAGAAAGCAGCCCCCTCCCCATTGACATCGATCAGGAACTCCGTTACCTCGTCTCCACAGGTGATCCGGTAATCCAAACCAGCTTCCTTTGTCACATCCTTAAATATGGGCAAAGGGGCTAAAGAGCCGCCAGCTTTCTGCTGCTGTTGCGACAAAGAAGCCACCGTCAACCCTGTAACAAGAAGTAAACATTGAACTAAGAAGCGATTCACTCCCACCACCCGTTTCACCAAATTCTGATTCAAGCTCTACGATTGTCGCCCCTCTGATTCTAGCATACGAAGCGGGACAAATCGGAGAGGAGTTCGGTGGACTCGCTGGCACCAGTGGATTCCATCTGCAAACGCAGCCCGGAGAAAGACAAAGCCGCCAGGAACCCTGGGTGGCGGTGACTCAAAGCCTTCAATTGGAGATGAAAAAAAATTTTATAAAATGCTTGATTGGATGAAATAAATTTTATATAAAAGAGACAGGTTTTAGATGAAGCAGGAGGATCATGAGTACAAACGGTTCCTGTCTCCTCAGGATTCGATCCGGTCTTCAAAGCCAATCGGGTGCAACAGCACGGATCGGCCAGGTGGTACTGAAGTCCCCTCACCGTGCCCGGAATCTGTCCATTGAGGCGCTGGCCCGATTGTGTCGAACGAGCGCAGCCACCGTCTATCGGTTCTGCCGGGGCTTGGGTTACGAAGGCTATCGGGAATTTCAATTGGACTTGGCGGAGTCGATGGCCAGTACGAGTGTGGTCAGCTTAGAAGAATTTGTCGAAGGTGCCAGCGTCAGGAGTATCCTCCACGGCGTGTTTGAATACAACCGCCAGGGTCTCACGGATACAGAAAAGATGCTGAGCGAGGCAGACATAACCCAGGTCGCCCGGCATATTTACCGGAGCCGGAAAAGCATTCTTCTTGGCCTTGGTTCATCGGCTCTGGTCGCTCGTCGGGGTGAAGAAGTATTCATGAGTCTGGGCCTGACTGCCATTGCCATCACCGACCCTTACACGCAAATCTTTGCCACAGAAAATGTGGGACCTAAAGATATCGTAATCGGTATCAGTCACACAGGTCGCACCCGACAGATTGTCGAAGCGATTCAGGCCGCCCGACGGAAAGGGGCCCGCACGGTAGCCATCACGAACTATCCGCGGTCTCCCCTGACCGAGGCCAGCGACTACAGTCTAATGACGGCATTTCGGGAGCACCGCATCAATGCGGCCGTTTCTTCTTCAATCATCCCTCAGTTAGGCATTATTGCCTCAATCCACTTCATCTTGGGGAGCTGGGCTGGAAGCAAGGCGAAAAAACTCGCAACGGAGGCCGAGCAGCGGGCTCAAAAAATTTTGCGAGCATCGGTGAGAAGCTAGTCCATTATCCTACAATTCATTTTCCAAGGAGGAGACCGTGTTTAAACAGTACTATGACCCCGATATCTTTGTTCATGCTCTTGACGGAATCGATCGCTCGAATCACATTGTCGCTACCTATGTCATGGATGACGAGTTACCTGGAGAGGATTTCATCGATCACTTTGCTCTCATCCAGGCAATGGCCATCGAAGGTTCGACCGGAACATGGGAAAAAGTCGAAGAGGATACCGATGAAGTCCGGCGAAAACTCAGCGGGAAGATGGTTGGCTACTACGAGATTCCTACGGGAAATGCCTATCGCCGTTTAGCCGTAGTCCAGTTGGCGTTTCCGATTGATGCCTGGATCGACAATGTTCCCATGATGATCTTGAGCATCGCCGGAAACTGTTTTGCGTATAGCCCCAAATTAAGGCTTCTGGATGTGTTTCGTGCCGGACGATCTGCTGGCTATGTTTAAAGGACCAAAGTTCGGTGTGCCGGGAATCCGCAAGGAACTTAAGATCCCCAAACGGCCGCTCTCCTTGCATATCATCAAGCCTAAGATGGGAATGACTCCCAAGCAAGTTGGAGAACAGTGTTACCAGACGGCAATGGGCGGCGTCGACATGATGAAAGATGATGAAATGACGAGCGACGTCTATAACAGCAAATACGAAGATCGACTTAAGGCGGTGCGCGACGCCCTGGAGAAGGCCGAAGCGAAGACAGGTAAACGTGTCTTCTACTTCCTGAGTATCACAGATGAACCACGCCGAGTTTTCGATAAAGCCGCCCGGGCAGTGGAGCTCGGAGCCACGGGTTTGTTGATTTGCTACTCGGCGGGTCTTCCTGTTGTCAGGCAACTGGCCGAGGACCCTGCGATCAACGTGCCCATCTTATTCCACGCCTCACATATGATTGCGGCGCAGCCCAGAATCGCCTGGCCGGTGTTTGCTAAACTGGTTCGCCTTTGCGGGGCTGACTTGATGCTGACTCCCACCTTCTGGTCAAGCATTCCCATGGTGAGCCTGGAAGAAGGAATTCGTACAGCGCAAATCAAGCTTGCTCCGTTGGGTCACATCAAGCCCATGTTTCCCTATGCCTTGCGCGGGAGTCTACCCGGGATTCACCCCCATCCTGGTGGGAGAATATGGCACGGACATCGTGATCCCGGCCGGAGGGGGTATGCTGGGTCACCCCGATGGGTATACAGCTGGAGCGAAAGCCTGGCAGCAAGCCATTGCAGCAACGATGTCGGATCAGGATTTCCTGGAGTGTGCCAAGAAGCCCGAGAATAAAGAGCTTCGTCGGGCATTGGAGAAATGGGGGTACATCGAGCGGCCCAAGAGCCCCTGGCTTCGTGTCGCCCCTAAATTCCATCCAAAACCGATGAAATTTGACAACCCGTAGAAGATTTTTTCGCGAAAGACGTTTCGCTTGGGTTAATGAACATGAGTTGACGCATAAGGTCATCCGGTCTAGAACCATTGTACGCCTGGTGACGCAACCCGGTGTATTCCAAGCCTGGACTTCAAGTCGGCCCACATGACGGTCATATGGAATTTCTTGCCTTTGATCTTGGAGCTGAAAGTGGCCGCGCCGTTCTCGGCCATTTGCAGGATAGCAGCCTGAGCCTTGAGGAAATCTACCGCTTCCCGAATGAACCTGTCCTGGTGAACCAAACTCTCTTTTGGGATGTGCTGGCACTTTATAACCATGTGCTGAAGGGAATGAGGGAGTATTCGGCTCGTGCTGGGGATTCGCTGGATGGCATCGGGTTCGACACTTGGGGGGTAGACTTTGGCCTGCTTGCCACGAACGGTGATCTGCTGCAGAACCCAGTCCATCATCGGGACCGTCGCACTGAGAAGATTCTCGAGGAGGTACGCTCGAGAATCGGTCTGGAGGAATTATTTCACCGAACGGGCATGTCGCTCTTGCCCATCAACACTTCAGCCCAATTACTTTCCTTGCGTGTGCAGCAAAGCCCCCTACTCGATTGCGCTTCCACCTTTCTCATGATGCCTGATCTGCTGGCCTACTTCTTGACAGGCCGTAAGAGCTGCGAACGCACCAACGCGATTACAACTCAACTTTACGACCCATGGAAACATGAGTGGAATCGTGAGGTCGTTAACAAGCTGGATATTCCCGCCCGGCTTCTCCCAGATCTCATCGATCCTGGCACTATCTTGGGAGAGTTTTGCGACTCTGTCAGCAAGAGCACGGGAGTAAAGCGTGGCCCGGTAATCGCTCCCTGCACCCACGACACAGCGTCCGCTGTAGCTGCAGTGCCAGCTCAGGGTAAGGATTGGGCCTTTCTGAGCTCTGGAACCTGGTCCATCCTGGGGACGCTGACCCCTGAGGTGGTGACATCACCTGCCGCTTTCTCGGCCGGCGTATTCAATGAATTGACTTTACAGAGTTTCTTTTTGTGTCGAAATATTATGGGACTGTGGATGCTTCAGCAAGCCCGCGCAGGCTGGCAGCGGCTGGGTCAACCGCATTCCTACCAGGCACTGACCGCCCTCGCCCTTGAAGCTCCCGAAGGTATGGCTTTCATTGATCCGGATGACATTCGGTTTCTGGCTCCCGAAGAGATGTTGCAAGCCATTGCTGAGTATTGTCAACAGACGACTCAACCGATACCCCAGGGTCCAGGGGCAACAACGCGCTGCATTCTGGAAAGTCTCGCGCTTGCCTATCGGCATAAACTGGATCAGCTGGGTGCTATGCTGGGACGCTCATTTTCTGTCCTTCATATAGTGGGGGGCGGATCGAAGAATACACTCCTCTGCCAGCTCACCGCCAATGCCACAGGCCTTCCCGTCGTAGCTGGCCCGGCAGAAGCTACCGTGGCGGGAAACGTCATGGTGCAGGCCTTCGCACTTGGTTGTATTGGTTCTCCGGACGAAATTCGACAGGTCGTTCGGTCCTCGTCGAACCTGGTGCAATATGAACCGAAAGATCGCACACTCTGGCAGGACTATTATGGAAAGTATCTTCGCCTGGTGGAGGCAGGCGGACGAAAACTGGTGTGACTTCCAACGACAAAAATGAGGCCATGGAGGGTGGAGTTCCCCCACGCGACGTCACCGCATCTGAGGAGCTCGACCCGACAATAGAGGCCTTGAAGAAATTGACCCTTTATTACATTACGGAGTTTTCCGGGCAGCAAAAAAATTGGAATCCGTTTCTGAATGTCATCATTCCTTTGAAAGTCCAATCGAAGATTGGAGTTAGCGGCGAAGGAGACCATCATGATTTCTAATCATTTCTTTGGCGCGTGTTTACCCACTTTTGGAAATTGTGCAGACCGATTTTGTTTGAGCGGTTATGGCGGGGGCGGAAAGAACATGGAGGAGATGCTAGACCTGGCAACCAAAGTTACAGGAATGGACGGATTGGAACTGGTTGGCAACTGGCATGTCAATGACCAGAATATCCGGGACGTAGCAAGGATGTTCAATGAACGGGGGCTGAAGTTGTGTATGCTCACTCCGGATCTTTGGACGCAGGCCAAGTGGGGAAAAGGGAGTCTTGCGGCGCCAGACGCATCAACACGCCAAGCTGCGGTAGATGAAGTCAAAAAGGTCATGGATTGGGCCACGGAACTCGAATGCCCGTTTGTCGATGTCTGGCCCGGACAGGACGGCTTTGATTACGCCTTTCAATCGGACTATCTGGATGCCTGGAAATGGTTGCGCGACGGGCTCTCAGCTTGTTCCGAACACACTCGCAAGGTACGGGTTTTAGTCGAATATAAGGCAAAGGAGCCTCGTACCCACTGTTTTGTCAACTCTGCGGCCAAAGGTCTTGTACTTCTCCAGGGACTGGAGAAAGTTGGAGTATTGCTGGATGTGGGCCATTCTCTGGCTGCCGGAGAAAATGTGGCTGAAGCCGCTGCACTTCTCAGTTCTTTTGGCAAACTCGATTACATCCACTTGAATGACAACTATCGAAGCTGGGATGACGACATGATGGTGGGCTCGGTTCATTTGGTCGAGTACCTGGAGCTGGTCTATTGGCTCAAGAGACTCGATTATAAGGGCTGGTTGACATTGGACATCTTCCCCTATCGGGAGGATGGGGTCCGTGCCGCAATAGAATGCCGGGAATGGATGACTGGCCTTTTCCGGGCCGTAGATCGAGTTGGAATGGACAAATTTAAGGAAGCCATCCGAAGTGCCGATGCTTGTACGGCATCGAGTCTAGTCCGGCAGGCAATGATTCATTAAAGGGGGCAAATCATGC
Organism: uncultured Acidimicrobiia bacterium; assembly: GCA_963810905.1. GTDB lineage: Bacteria > Acidobacteriota > Terriglobia > Versatilivoradales > Versatilivoraceae > CAWBAT01. The sequence continues at coordinate 334,996 of CAWEPG010000011.1, forward strand.
TTAGAATCGAACCCTACTCCGGGGAGCCTCATATCGGCCGGCTCATTGCAGCCCTTCACGGCGAAAAGACTGACCGGGTCCCCCATTTCGAAATTTTGATCGAAGATCAGCATGTTGAGAAGCTGATCGGTCGCTACGCTGGTAATACCTTGGGGATAGGAGGAGATCCTGCCAAGGGGGCGGCAGCCGCTGAAGGAGCACGCCCCATGTTCCCGAGAGATTATATAGACCTTTGCCGCCTACTGGGCCAAGACGCCATAGCACTGGAAGCCATTTGGACTCCGCTGAAGCACATTCGCCCAGACGGAACCATAGGGCCAATTACAAACCGAAGCATTAAGACTCGCGAAGATTTTGAGCGCATCATTTGGCCGGGCAAGAAAGAAATCGAGGAACGCCTTCAATATGTACGTGAGTACGTCGCGGCAGCCAAAGGGAGCAATATTGGCGTCATATTTTTGTTCGGTTGTATCTTCCAGACTATCTATGAATTTGTCGTCGGTTTTGTAGACTGTATGGTCATGGTGATGGAAGAGCGTGACTTGCTTGAGGAAATGCTTCGCCGGTCGGCAGATTACTTCGCCGAGTTGGCCAAGGGAGCGGTTCAGGAAGGGATTGATATCTTATTTGCGGCGGATGACTTTGCGCTAAAGACCGGACTCTTTGTACGTCCGCACATCTTCAAACAGATTTGGCGTCCCCATTATGATCGCCTTTTAGCACCGGCTCGAGAAGCTAAAATTCCTATTATGTTCCACTCCGATGGAAAGATTGATGACGGTATTGAAATGCTCTTGGAAATGGGGGTTGAAGGCATCACTCCCATGGACCCGTCGGGCATTGACTACAGGGATTACAAGAAGCGTTATGGCTCTCAGCTTGCCCTGTTCGGAAATATAGACATAACTTGGCCGCTTGTCCAAGGGACTCCTGCCGATGTGGAGCAAGATGTCCGCGAACATATGGATGTCCTCAAGCCTGGTGGACGCTGGGTGGCGGGCAGTAGCCATAGCATCATTAATTACATTCCGCACGACAACTTCATTGCCATGATTAATGCATTTCACAAGTATGGGGCGTATTGATTGGGTCCGTGATTCAATAAAATTATTTTTAATAATAAAGAAAACCCTCTCGCGAAGCCGCCAAGGACGCTGAGAATAGATTAGAAATCCGATTGGTCGCATCATTTTGTAAACAAACTTCGCCGTGCTTCGGTAATTAGAAATTGTCAGTCAAAGATAATTTCTCTTAAGGCGTTATTGAAGAATGAAAGCTCTTTGAAAGTCAATGACCTGCGAGGAATCTAATTCGTGTCTTTGCGCACTTGGCGACTTGGCGAGAGCACTGTTGTTGATAAGCCAGCTCCGTCAGGTGCCTCCTGTTTATAGTCATATGTCAAATGGCCCAGAAGCACCGTAGCAACGCTCTTGACGGAGCTATTTAGGAAGGGCTATCTGCGTAAAAGCCTTCAGCAATGGGCCGGTTTCGGTCCTCCCACCACTGGGTTAAGAACCAGCCTTCGATTTGAGGAACGACATGCTCGGGGAGGTAACAGTGGACGGCGAATCGAAACTCCGAAGCAACTGCCTGTAGACTCAACCTGGATTTGTAGACCACCCACGATCCCCCGGCGTTTTGCGTATTGCCAAACTGTCTCGCATCTGGAACTGGAATGAGATGCAGCGTTTGAGACCCCAGACGTGCCACGATCTGAACAATTTCGGCAACAGAAGGCGCATAGCGCCAATCTTCCATCCCCTCCCGCAATCGGATCGAAATTGCCAGTACGGCGTGATTCCCTGCTAATGAACCTAACGTGGTCGTAAATGGAAAGACCTTCTTTGTCTTCCCTTCAGCCTCAAAGCGTTTTGCATCGGCAAACTCCATCCCCATCCAATCGTCTTGCTGAGCTAGCCGTTGAAACACAAGAGGTGAACCCATGCGAGAGGCCTGTTGAGAATAGATGTCTCGTGATGGTAGCCTAACAGTATTGTCCCGATCTTCGTGGGGAAGAACCTCAATCATCAAGGTTTCAAATGGACGTAGCCACAGCTCAGCGGATTCCCCTGTGCGATAAGTGGTCCCATCCTGACGGCCTATTCTTTTTTTCTCCGGGAAATGGCTGATCAGTTCGACACTTTTTCCTGAATCTGCTTCCATGCCTAGAGTTGGCCCAAGGGGCAACTCCGCCTTCCGGGCCGTGAAGTGGACATTGCTGAGAAACACAAAACCGTGTGTTCCCTGGAAATAGGCGTATCCATAGATCTCATTCTTCCAGGGATCACCCCAATCATGTCGCCGCTGCAAGAAAAGTGATTCGTTCTTCCTGGAGAGTGCCTGCATCTCCCCTAGAAAGACGAGGTCCTCATGGTCGAGGAGGTACAGGTCTCCCCACAGTTGTGGGAATAACAAACTACCCCGACCTAGATCCATAACCAGAGCCTCCCGCCAGCGCTCATGGGCCATGAAATTCCCCCAGCGATTATCCGCCAGCCATACCCCGAGGCTGTCCTTATTGATGGGTGGAATGGTTTTTGCAAACTGGGTACTCATGTCCAGGTTCAGGGTGACCGAGTCGCGGTAATATAGAGTCGGGATCCAACTTGTTCCCGAACCCTCCATAAAAAGTCCCGATTCAAATATGAAGTCGCCGTACAATGCGAAAAATGGGGATCGTACACCCCAATACCATACGACACAAACTTCAGGTTCTACTTCTCGAGCAGCACGGGTCAGCTCGATGAGGCGATCAAGCATCTTCTCAACAGAGAACTTTCCGGGCAGATGATTGTGCTCGGTGCTGTTGCAGTAGTAGCTCCCCATGTCCAGTTTCACGAGCTTGAGGTTATTCTCTCGGATATGATAAAGAATCGCATTTTTGAGGATTGTGAAATAGGGCTCTGATGCCACACACAAGTTTCCATCCAGATTCTCGCTGGCAAGATATCCATTTCTGTAAGCCTGGACCGGAGGCGTCGGCTGAGCCGGGCCGCCGGGAACCGGCACCCGGCTGGGCTCGACAGGTGGGTACTCCCCGCAGGATACCGCCGCGTTACTGACCGAAAACCACAATCCAAAGTTCATTCCGAGCGCGTTGACACGCTCGATAACTTTACGTGGCCCTTCGGGGAAGCATTCCGGTCTGAACCTCGTTAAGTCAGAGCTGTTATCCAACCAACCCCAGTCCGGGACATAATAGTCAAAATGGATTCCCTGCTTCTGCCATCTTTCCAGGACGTTCAAGCCATCCAGCATTTCTAGATCGTTGAGGGTCGGGCACCACCCCCACTGGTTGTTCATGCCAAAGGGATCATACACGGAGAGGAATTTCTTTTTCCGGGGACTGTTGGCTTGCAAATAAGACGTGAATTGATTTAATGCTTCACCTGTTTTGGAAACTCCTAGCAAGGCTGCGTGACTGAGAGCGTGGCCACCGGAAGGCAAATGGATGCCAGGATAGTGTGTGAGTTTGACGTTGCCTTTACCCCCTTGGTTCAACCCCGCTGGATGTTCAACGGCGCAGAACGCTTCGCCATCAATGAATAAAGGCTCCCCAGATCCTCCTTCAGAGGTTGGGGAGTCGAGGGTGAAGTCATCGAGACCGACATCTAAAAGGAGAAGATCCTTGTCACCATGGTTTTTGATTTCAAATGATTTTCGCCGGAAAGGGCCGTTCAGCGCGTAGCGGGCAGAAACGACGACAGGCAGGAACTGGCTGAAGAGTTCAAATTCGACTTGATTTCCGGTCTGTTGGGAGACTTCTTTGACCTGAAAATCGGTGAGCCGAGCGAAAGGCTGTCCCACCGAAATGAACTGATCCACAAGGACTGGTTTATAAACGTATTTTCGTAAAATCGCGTCGCTGTAACCACCAAAGCGTTTGTCAAATCCGCGTGTTCGAACAGCTAGGAGATTCCTGGCTCCAGAACCAAAATGGAGTGTCGCATATCCCGGCGCTCCGGGTGCCAGGACAAACTGTCCCGGCTGTCGCCACCGCCCCTCTGAAGTTTTGTGTCCTACCTCTTCACCATTCACGTAGATCCAGTATTCGTTCCAATCCTGGCAGTCATATCCACCCAGGACGAAGACAATTTCCTCTCCCCGTCCCTCCTCTGGCAACACAAACCAATGACGGAACCAGCCGTAGCCATTGTACTGGATCTCTTTGTGAACCTCCCCAGCACCGCGAAGTTTTCTCAATAATAAGTTCTCGGTTGCACCCCAACTCGCATCGAGCTCGTTCTTAAGATGAAAGCCACGCTTCAATCCTTGCTCCTGCTCGGGGGCAACAGGATGATCATCTGGACCAAAGACAAATCTCCACCAAGGAATTTCAATTCTCCTCTTGGAGGCCGAGAATGTTAAGGCAATCTCCTCCGTTGAGGAAAACGGGAAGGAGCGACCTGTGAGCTTATTGACGAAGCCCATGCTTTTCAGGCCATTTTCGTCCCACGCCAAACGCCAAATCAGCTCATCGTTGGTCAGATCAAGACTGCCTTTGACCCCTCCCTGTGGAATTTTAAGCAGCCGGCCGGAAGCTTCCAATGGAAGTGACTTCCCGGCGGACAGGGCAGCGGAGATCAAGCCAGCTCGTAGGAATTCTCTTCGATCCATTAAGCACCTCCATTGCACAGCATTTGTGAGAATGGTAATTTATACTAATACAAATACATAGAGCAAGGACGGCGGTCTCGCCGAGACCGCGGCTTTTGCATGCCACCCCTCTACCGGACAGAACGCTCCTGACGGAGCTAAACAGTTTATTGGAACATGGCTCTCTACAAACGGGCCGCCGCTTCGCGGCTCTGTTCTCGACTCGATAACTCTGATTTGAATATTAAAGAAGATCTTCTCGCAAAGACGCCAAGGACGCAGAGAACAGATTAGGGCCAGATAGCTTAGCGGTCTCTGCGTCTTGGCGAGATGATTCTCTTCAATCCGGCGCACTCGGCGAGCACGCTCAAACGATTGAGAAGTTTACCTTCACATTTCCTCTCTGGTGAAAGACCAATTCGATCTTGCAAATTTCTTAGCCACCATGATAGTCTAAGATGTGTGTAACAAGAGACCCCATCGACCCTTAACAAGGCTTTGGTTCGCTTTCCTTTTTCTTTTTCCCCTCCTTTTCTCCTTCAATTTGACGCTGGCCCAATCCGTTTCAAAGAGCCTCGATGATTATTTTCGCCTGGGCAAGGAAATGGAGGGCCGCTCGGATTTTGCAGGCGCGGAAAAGATTTATGTAGAGGCCGCTGCGAACTTTCCCCAACAACCCGAAGTTCTTAAACGACTGGGCCTTATTTATCAGACCCAGATGAAATTTCAGGAATCCATCAACAGCTTCCAAAAAGTGTTGCAGCAGGCGCCTCAGTATCCCGAAGTCAATTTCTATCTAGGACTTTCCTACTTCGGGATAAATCAGTTCGAAAAGGCTATAGATGCATTTAACAAGGAGCTTGAAGCCAACCCAAAGTACCGTCGAGCTCGTTACTATGCGGCCATGGCTTATCGCTCAATGCATCGCCAGTCCGACGCACTGAGGCAGTATGAAATTCTGCTTGAGGAAGATCCCACCGATCAAAAGGTTCTTTACCAACTGATTAAACTACTTAAGTCCGCCACCCTTGAGGCCCTCAATCAGTTGGGCGACCTCGATGCAAACTCGACTTATATGCTGTTTTTCAAGGCAGAGAGCCTTGCAGACGAGGAAAAATACCCTGAAGCCATCCAAAAATATAAAGAACTCTTGGCAAAAGACCCTAATTTTCCAGGAATCCACTTCGCGCTGGGCATGCTTTATTACAATAAGGTCGACTACCCTAACGCCGAACAGGAACTACTACTCGCCTTGAGCGAGGACCCCAACCACCCGATGGCCAATTTTTACCTGGCCGACATCCTGATTAAGGGTCAGAGGATGCCGGAAGCCGTTCCCCGTCTGGAAACTGTTGTGGCAGCCGCCCCCTTGTTCATGCTGGGTTATTTAGAGCTGGGCAAGTGTTATATCGCACAGGGAAGGTTCGAGGACGCACTTAAGCTCTTGTTAAAAGCCGTCGATTTGGAGCCCAAAGAAAAAATGGTGCATTACCAGCTTGCACAAGCTTATGCGCGGCTCCAACAGCCAGACAAACGGCAGTACCACCTTGAGGTTTTCCAAAAGATCGATCACGAAGAAAGAGAGAAGAAGAAAGAGAAGATGAACGCGACAAACGAGAAGGCCATCGAGAAGCAGAACGCGGTTGGCAACAATGAACTCGCTATGCCTACGAAGTGAGTTTGGCTGACACCAGAGAACAGTAGCCAGTACTATTCATTCCAGTTAATCCTCAGAAGATCCATCGTGCATTCCGCTGACGAGCTTCACCAAAACCATGGGGAGGCCGTGATGTTCTGATTCCTAGATTAACCGCCAGAGCTCAAAGACTGCTAGGGGTTGTAACGCGCGACATCGAGCTATCTCAAGTAATCAAGCCTAAGCCTGACTGACCTATCAATTTTCTCACTTCCCGTTTCGGTTTCAGCGGTGGGCTGGGATGGAGAAATGATCGCTTAAGGCAACGGTTCGGCCTCCCGAGAATCCCGAACAATATTTTTAATGCTCCCAATCAGACCTATCACCCGATCGACCTATCGTTTCACACTCGCCGCAGATAGGAGCAAAAATCACGATCGTCACAGGCATCCTGGCGATTATCTTTTCGACTGCCAATCTGGTTCCCGCCCAAACCAAGTCAGATAGCCTGGAAAGCCTACTCAAACAGGCCTTCGAATTGGAAAAGGGCAAAAACTTCAGTGCGGCCGAAGGAGTTTACAAGAAGGCATTGCTCATTTCCCCGGATGATCCCGAAATTCTCAAGAGATTGGGTCTCATTTGCCAGCAACAGGGCAAAATGAATGAGTCGATCGAGATATTTCAAAGGATTCTCCGGCGGGCTCCTCTCTATCCCGGGGTGAATTCATTGCTGGCGATTTCGTATTATGCTTTAAACAATTTCGATAAAACCATAGAAGCGGCCCAAAAAGAACTCACGGGCAATCCCAAAGATAGGCAGGCCCGAAACTACCTGGCTTTGGCACTCAGTTCGTCAGGACGGCTTCTGGAAGCTATCCAGCAATTGGATATCTTGCTGAAGGACGATCCTCAGAATGTGGCCACTCTGTATCAGCTGGCTATAGATTATAAGGTTGCGGCTCAACGGTCTGCTGAAAATCTTGCAAAGCTTTATCCCGACTCAGAATTCACTCATGCGATCAGGGCAGAGGTCTTAGCTGATAACTTTCGATTTGAAGAGGCGATTAAGGAATTTAAGGAAGTCATCCGCAAGAACCCCAATTTTCCGGGAATCCACGTAGCACTGGGCCAGGTTTATTGGCAGAACAAAAATCTTGAGCTTGCTCAACAGGAGCTTAAACAAGCGCTATTAGAGGATCCCAACCAGCCGTTAGCCAATTATTACCTCGGCAGACATTTTGGTCACGAACAAGGAATTTCTGCCGGCCATACCGCACCTTGAAGTGACTATTTCTGTCTACCCCCAATTGACCCAGGCCTACGTGCTGCTCGGAAAATGTTACGTTGGCACTGGAGATTCTCAACGCGCCATTCAATTTTTCAACAAGGCTCTAGAACAAGACCCCAATTTAAAGGAAGTACACTTCCAGCTTGCCGAGGTATATGCGCGTTTGGGAAATAAGGAGGAAAGCCAAAAGCATGTTCAGATCTTTGAACGATTGACTAGTGAAGGCCAACAAAAGGCGAGGGAGAGGCTTCAGGAGGCCGTACAAAAACAGAAAGATTCGGAGACTCAATAGCCACCACCGATTAATACCCGCGAAGGGTTGTCAGCCCTTTTGCTACCCCGCCCCTGAAACGAGGGATTTGTAGTTTCCAAGGCTGACGGGTTACCCTCAGACAGCAGGGAAGCGTTTTGAATAACGAAGAAGATATACGAAACAGTCTCTTTTCATGTTTGGAGGCTCTGCCGCCTGATGTGCGGAAAGTCTTTGACTTTCCGCCAATTCAGCATCTTTGATTCTGGGGCTGCGCCCTATAGTCGGTGAGACCACAGATGACGACTCGCAGGTTCCGCGTGTCTAGAGATTCACGCAGTCTTTACACCACCGCCGTTGCAAAAGACCGTCTCCCGGTGTTTCAGACTGATCCTATTAAGGCCATCACATGTCAAGGGATCAATCAAGCCCGACAATCCTGTGGGTTTCTGCTGCTGGCATATGTCCTCATGCCAGATCACTTGCATTTGCTGATTGACAACCTCCGGCAGGCCTCTGTGATGTTGCGTTATATCAAAGGCACGATTGCTCACAGAGATGATTTAAATACTTGAAGCGGCAAGGGTACGAATAGTCGCTGGGAAAATTGCGGCACGACGAGGGGAAACGACATCACCTATACTCGCTATGGGGACATGAATCCAACGACTTTTCCATTTTCAGCGAAAGGGTGTTGATGCAGAAGGTAAATTACATTCACCAGAACCCGGTGCGTGCTGGACTGGCGGAAAGGGCCATGGATTACTCTTGGTCAAGCGCCAGGATTTGGCAGGGGCTCGCCACCGAGAGTGAACCGTTGGATGTCGACATTGGTCGCATAGGTTGGAGGAAGTCTGCTGCTGGGGCGTAGCCCCCAGAGCCTGAGGAGCAGTGGCGCGAAAAGTCAGAGACTTTCCGCATATCAGGCGGCAAAGCCGCCCAACCCATCGAAACTCCTGGCCTAACCTTTTAGCTCAGGGCAAATGAGAATTCCGGGTATTTTCATGTAAAGGTACTTCATCCAATGATCCTTAATCCAAAATTCAGGGCTCCCATTGTTGGACCATCCACCTCATTCGCATGCCTCCTAATTTGGGGGCTCTTACTGATTGCCTCGCCACAGCAAACTATTGGGCTACCTGCAGATGTGAAATCGCTTCTCGACCAGGCCCGTGTTTCTGAGAAAGCGAATGACTACGCAAGTGCGGAGCGCAGCTATCGACAGGCTCTAGCTATCGCTCCCAACGATCCTGAAGTCTTCAAGCGTCTCGGCATCCTCTACCAGACGGAACTCAAGTTTCAAGAATCCATTGAAATGTTTCAGCGCGCGTTATCCCTCTCAGCTCAGTATCCTGAAACCAATTTTTTTCTTGGCGCTTCCTACCTCGGCCTCAACCAATTTCAAAAAGCCACGGATAGTTTCCGTTCCGAACTCTCTACACCCAACCCCCACCCGCGATGTAATTACTACAACGCCATCGCCCTCGTTTCACTCGGCCGTTCGGATGAAGCAATCGCACAGTTCAATCAGTCTTTGTTAAGGAATCCCAAGGATGCCGACGCGCTCTACCAACTCGCAAGGCTCCACATGAACGCCGCCCTCGATGTCATCCAAATTCTTACAGACCTTGACCCCGACTCTTTCCAGTTACATGCATTGATGGGCGAAGTTTACGCCAGTAACAGGCTCTACGAAGCTTCGCTCAAGGAATATCAGGCTGCGCTGGGCAAGCGCCCAGACGCTCCTGGTGTGCATTACGCGATGGGAGCGGCCTATCGAAATTTGCAAAAGATCGACGAGGCAGAGAAGGAGTTTTTGCAGGCCTTGCGCGAGGATCCCAATGACTTCCGGGTGAACCTCTACCTAGCTGAGTTCGCCGTGGGCCGGGACAATTGTACGGGGGCAATGGATTATTTGCGCGTCGCCTCTGCTGCCCAGCCCAGTGCGCCGCGCCCTCATTTCCTCCTGGGAAAATGCTACTTGGCCCTGAAGGACCTGGAGAAGGCTAAAGCCGAGCTTCTCAACGCCCTCTCGTCTGATCCCAATGACACGCAGACGCATTATTTCCTTGCACAGGTATATCGCGAGCTGGGTGACAAGAAAGCGAGTGCCCTGGAACTGAAGGAAGTCCAGAGGCTCTCCGCAGCCGAGAAAGAGAAAGTCTACCAACGCGCACGAACAACTCCGCAGTGAGCAGTAATCCAATCGGGTCCCTTCTCGAGGCGGCGGACACTTCTCAATGTGGGAGCCGCTGTCCTCAGCGGCGAATCGGAGAACGGTTCTCACACTGTCCGGCTTTCTTATTCGGGCTCACACTCTTTACCGGCTTACGCCTTTTCAAACCCCCAAGGCCAGGGCTTGGTCACAATCCTCCGATAGCTAGGATGTGCTGACGACCATTTCCAATCGGAAGAGCAATTCACTAGGCCGGCCCGGATGGGATTTTCTTCAACATACACTGACATGTATTGAAACTGTTTCGCCGACCGAACCCTGGTTTCGTAAAAGCCGGGTTGCCAAGCACATCCCTGCTCCGCGAGATCTCCCTGAGTCCCTCGGCCTATCCATCGCCCCAAGTCTCTTATCCGAGTAGAAATCGTCTTCCCATCCGCCGTTGCCATGAGTAGATGCCAATGATCGAGCATCACGACAAACGCGCCGAGATAAATCTTCTGCTTCTCAGCATAGAAACTGAACGCCGAGCAGATTTCAGAAGCTATGGCATCGCTAATCACCCCCTTGCGGGGGTGGAGGCACTTGGTAACAAAGAATGTCCCAGGACCTTCAATCTGACGATTGAGTCGTAGATTTTGAGAGTGAGGAGCATGGATGGGCTCTTGCATAATGCCTTCCGAAAAACACAATGGGACTCTCAGTAATCTTGGAGTGCTGAGCCCAACAGCAATTACTTTTTTCAAAGCAGACTTTCCCACTCGCCGTTCGGAGAACGGCTCCCACTTTCTGAAAAACCTAGATTGTCCCACTCGCCGTTCGGAGAACGGCTCCCACTTTCTGAAAAACCTAGACCTTCCCCACTCGCCGTTCGGAGAACGGCTCCTACTTTCTGAAAAACCTAGATTGTCCCACTCGCCGTTCGGAGAACGGCTCCCACTTTCTGAAAAACCTAGCCTTCCCCACTCGCCGTTCGGAGAACGGCTCCCACATTCTGGGCCCTGGCAAAAAAAAAGGATGAGGACCTGATCCTTTTGGTAAATCCCATCCTTTTTACAGTTGCCTTACTTTCTAGATTAAGATTAGTACGTTGACCTTCAGTCCAAATTGGATTTCACGCGGGTAATTGCCCTGGCTGGTGATGTGCCCGAAACCCGCAGCGGCCCCAAGCAAGTGCATTACTCACAAGGACAGAATCGTACTGGTCGCCGCCCTGATCGGGACCAAAAATGGCGCGATTAAATGCATTCAAGAAGTCTACTCGGAATTCGACGCTCACCCGCTCGTTGATGCTGGTCCGCTTGATGATGGAGATATCCTCATTGAGGTAACCCGGCATGCGGATATCGCCATAGCTGCGGGCACCGTTGCCAATAGTAAACGGGTCTGGGTAATTCCCACGCATTATAATTGAGCCGGGTACCCGTATCCTCACCCCCATTTGGATCCCAGGTGCCATTGAGCCATGCGTGCGAATACCTTTGCTGACCAGGAACAACATTGGGACGATTCAGGAAACCATTGGCACCAATATAGTTCCCTAACACAGCGACTCCTGAGTAAATCTGAAGCGGAGGCCCGCTCTGGTATTGCTGGATTCCAGCAATGCTCCAGCCTCCGACCACCCTGCTCATGGCGCCTGAACTCGCATATTTCTTGCCTGGACCAAACGGCAATTCATACTGATAGGAGAATATCAGGTTTTGCGGCATATCGTTGAGGCCCAGCGCCTTTTCTGCTTGCGTGTTGTAAGGGTCTTGAGTGAAGCCGGAGAATTCATTGAAAATACTCTCCGCGTTGGTCAGTGATTTAGACCAGGTGTAAGACACCAGGAAACTCAAACCATAGGATAGTCGCTTCGTGGCCTGTATCTGAAGCGCGTTGTAGTTCGACTGTCCCAATCCTTCCATCAAATCCCGCATCTGGAAATTGGGCAAACTGGTGTACTGCGGGAAGGGTCGCAAGGCCTGGGCGAGTACGTTAGGCAGCTTGCCAGCCGCCCCTAATGCTTGGAACCCTGGGAAGGGTGAATGAATGCCGGTGGCAGGATCAATCGGCATGCCCTGCACCACAGGGAGAGCCTGCACGGCGGGATCAGTAATCTGTTGATTTAAAAGATCCCCGAGGGACAAATACTGGGTTGGCATATAATTCGTTGTGCCTAAGCGGCTAACCAAGGCGGTTCCCTTGGTCCAGACGTAGGCGACATCGAGCATGATTTGCCCTGGAAGTTGCCGCTGGATACTGAAAGACGCGTTCTGAATTTGCGGCGGGCGACCGTCCCCGGCAGCAATCATTTCAGGAGCCCCTCCGATGCCAGCCGATGGGTTAATGAATGGCGGATTCGCAAACTTGAAAGACGGCCAGCCTTGTGCAAAGGTAAAGGCCGGGTTTAATGAAATCCACCCCGTGGAGTCATCCGCAGGGAGGATATTGTCGGCATTGTAGCCAGTTTGATAGCAACATCCTCGCGAAGAGCGGTTAGAACCTCCCGTTGTATACAAGATCCCATAGCCGCCCCGCAGAACCGTCTTCTCGTTGAGGCTATACGCAAACCCGAAGCGAGGACCTATAGCTTTTGTCCAGGTAGATGCCGCGGAGCGTCGATCAGGCGTGGCATAGAAAATAGCCCCCGCAATGCCTCCGAGGTCAGGATTATTAACCGTTGGATCCATCCATGACTTATTGTTGTGAACGTCTACAGTTGGGAGAAACAGGTCATAGCGCAATCCGATATTGAAGGTCAGCTTGGAAGACACCTTAAAATCGTCTTGGAAATACATCCCATACTGCCCCATCCTGTCACCGTTACCAAATGGAATATTCTGCTGTCTGCCTGTGCCACCCAGCCCCAAAAGGAAGCTGGCCGCTCCAAACCCTGTGCCAACACCGCCTGCAGAACAGCCAGCCACTTCACCATACCAAGGCCCTGGCAAGCTTGTATTGCCACAACCGAAATTCAAATAGCCGGACTGCAAGCCAAAGCCATGATTGTTTTCCTGCATCTTGATGTACTGGAAGCCACCCTTAAAGGTGTGCCGGCCTTTGATCCATGTCAGACCGTCATCAAAGGTAAAGGTATTGGCAGCATTATAGCCCTGCCCGCCGTTTCCGTAGGTGTTTCCCAAGCCCCCGATATTCAGGCCCGGGAATACCGTCCCATTACCCGTCTGCGGCACACCCTTCCATCCGAGCGTCGCCGGCCAGCCAAGTCCGGCCGATGAAATAGTTTGATCGGCCCACCGGTTGAATCCAAACGTCGCATGGTTGATCACATTTGGCTTGATAATATAGTCATGGTTGAGGCGAACAACATTATAGCCGGTGGTACTAATGCTACCTTCTCCGATTGGGTCGGGAAAAGTCGCTGTTACAGGTTAGTATTTTCTTGCCGGATAAATTCTCCGTATAACTTCTGATTCGCCCCAAACACCTGGTCTATCTTGACCCCCCAACTGTTCGTATTGGGAGTGGCGGCGTGACCGGCTATCCAATTCTGCTGAAAGCCGCCGAGCCCGAGGAAAAGCCGCGATTGGGGTTCGGGAAATAGGAAAAGATTTTTGCCGCAACTGGATCAATCCGGCCCGAGGGGATGATATTGGCTTGACCTGCGATCGGAAGTCCTGTCATAGGGTTAAAACCAAAGCCATCGCGCAGAATGGCGCTAGCGCCACTGTTGTTGACCTTACCAGTGCCTGGGTCTAGTCGCTCCTGCTGCCACAGTTCGTGTGGTCGCCGGGTCGTAAATTTCACCTCCATAGACCGGCCGGCCAATTGCGTCGACACAAGGCTGATTGCCACCCGAGCCGCAGTTTGAAAGTTGCGTGTTGAGCAGATTGCTAAAATCGCCACCTCTCATGGCCGCAGTCGGAACAGTATCCGTGCGGTTGTTTGCGCCTTTCCGTAGTCTAAAGCCCTGGTACCAACCATAGAAAAAGGTCTTATTCTTATAGATTGGCCCGCCAACCGTGACTCCAAATTCGTTCTGGTTATTTTTGGCTCTTGGGGTTCCCGAAGTATTAGCGGTGAAGCTATTCGCATCCAACGACTTATTACGGAAATACTCATAAACGGAACCGTGAATATCGTTCGTTCCAGATCTCAAATTAAAGGTCGTAATCCCTTGGCCCGTCCGGCCGTACTCGGCAGCGGGAAGAAGCGTAATCACTTTGAATTCGCCTACCGCGTCCTGGGGAAACGGGAGATTACGAAAGTCTCCGGCCCATTCTGTGCCCTGTCCAATGAGGGCCCCATCGAGGACAAACTCATTGCTCGCACTCTGGCTGCCATTCACTGTCGTGTTCAGCATGCGCGGAGAACCGCTATAGGACACTCCCCTTCCCGTTACTCCGGGTGCCAAAGTCATGAAGTACCCAGGGTTCCGTTGCTCGCCTACACCAACAAGTGGCAAATCGAGCACAGCCTTCCCTGAAATATTGGTTCCGCGGTCTGAAGTGTCGAGTTGAAGCTGCTGGGCATCTGCCGTAACTTCAACGGTCTCATTAACCTGTCCTAACGTCAAGCTGATGTCAACACGCGCCGTCTGGCCCGTTTCAACCGTAATGCCGCTGCGAACAAATTTCTTGAATTTTGTCTGCTCGGCCACAACTTGATAGACTCCTACGGGCAAGCTAGGAATTTCATAGTTTCCCCCACCTCCACTAACCGTCTTAGTCTCGATTTTCGTTCCAACGTGTGTGGCAGTAATCGTCGCACCTTCAATCACAGCGCCGGACTGGTCGGTCACAGTTCCTTTGATAATTCCGCGATTGCTCTGTGCCATTAAAGGAGAACCTAAAACAGCCAAAGCTAGAACGAATATGCCCAAGTAAAGCATCCAAGATTGTCGAAAATTCTTCATCTTACGGCCTCCTCCCAGAGGTTACTTCCGGGATTAGTTTTAAAGTGGGAAATTGAGGGAACTCAGAAAGCAGCATCTTGAACCGAATTAAACTAAAAATTCCGAAGATTAGATGTAAGCGACCATCGCAACTTTGTCACAGTTATGTCACTATAGTGCAATTTTAGTTCCAATGTATATAAATAATTTAGCCTAATCTCATTTAAGATATTGATATATAAAGCTTAAAATAATTATATGCACCATTTCCTGCCGTTCCTCAATGCAAGCTGAAAGTATCTCAATTATACGAAGTCTTGAATTTCGCTACGAAAAATCGTTGTTGTGCACATCCGTTCTAGGCGTCCTTTCCGTCTTCGTGAGTGGGGAGAATCATCTCGCCAAGACGCCAAGTGCGCAAAGATCTGTATGCGATTTCTGCAATGGCCATTAACGAGTTGGACTATAGTGTTGCCGTCCTTCAATCATTAAATCGTCTCTAAATAAACCGTCTCTGACAAATCCGGTTCAAGCTTATGATTCACTGACGTGTTTGTATCACAGCAATGTGACTTATTTCGCCCAAACCCATTCTTGGCGTCCTTTGCGTCTTGGCGAGAAAAGTACTAACTGGGCTAGTTCAAGGCAAAAAAAAAGGATGAGGACCAGTTCTTCCTGATCCTCATCCTTAAAGCCTAAGCTAACTTTCTAGCTCGTAAGACTTAGTAGTTGATCTTCAACCCGAACTGAATTTCGCGCGGGGGATTGGTCTGGCCAGCCACGTGGCCGAAGCCACCATTCACGCCCCCACCAATACCGCCACCATTGATGAGTGACCGTACTGGTCCCCGCCCTGATCGAAGCCGAAAAGGACACGGTTGAAGGCATTCAGGAAGTCTACCCGGAATTCGACACTAACCCGTTCATTAATGTTCGTCCGTTTGATGATGGAGAAATCCTCATTGTAGAATGGTAATTGGCGGATAGCGCCATCCGTGACCGGAGCGTTGCCATAAGTATACGGTGCTGGGTCCGTCCAGGCATTGATGTTGAAACGGGAACCCGCCGCTCCAACGCCATTTGGATCCCAGGTCCCATTGAGGATGGCTGCCGACTTCTTCTCCACACCGGGAACGACACTGGCACGCGTGGTGAAACCGTTATCCGACATGTAGGGGTTGAGGGAGTTGCCTGACGAAAAGATCATTTGCGGGGCGCCGCTCCGGTACTGCTGGATTCCGGCAATGCTCCATCCTCCCAGCACCTTGCCCGCCGCTCCCCCTTTGTTTGCCCATTTCTTGCCCGGACCAAAGGGCAATTCGTACTGATAGGAAAACACCAGGTTACTCGGATAGTCATTGATACTCAGCGCTTTCTCTCCCGCTGCATTATAGAAGTCCTGGGTGAATCCTGAGAATTCATTGAAAAGACTTCCCGCATTGGTAAGAGTCTTGGACCAGGTATACGCCACCAGGAAGCTCAAACCATAGGTTAAATTCTTCCTGGCCTGAAATTTGGAGGGCATTATAGGTCGACATCGCCTGTAGTTTCTCCAAAATCCCGCAATCTGGGCAAGGCCCTGTGAACGTGTCAGTTTGGTACTGCGGAAACGGGCGCAAGGCCTGGCCCAGCTGGGCATTGCTCCCCCACAGAGATTCGAATCCCGTGAATGGAGAATGCATGCCTGTCCCAGGATCGATCGGCATGGCCTGCACAACAGGGAGGGCCTGTATGGCAGGATCAGCAATATTCTTGAAGAGATCGGCCCCGTAGGCTCTGATACACCGTCGGCACCACATTGCTATTCATCAGACGGCTAGACAAGTGAGTTCCTTTGGTCCAGACATAACCGACATCGAGGAGAATTTGCCCCGGAAGCTGCCGCTGGATACTGAAAGCAGCAGTTCTGAATTTGCGGAGCCCTTTCATCCCCTGGCCACGCCCCAAACGTGGTAGGACCTTGCCCATTCATGTAGTTCTGACTGACAAACGGCAGAGGTTGGAAATACTCAGCGGGCCAACCGGTTTCAAGCTTCATATGAACATCGGTAAATCCCGGGGGGCTGCACGACATGGCTCCAGCAAATCCCGCGTAAGCCAGTTGGCCGCAATAATTTGAGGCGCTGTATCCCAATTGCTCCCAGGTACTTCCAGAGGGAGCGCTGCGCCTCCTCCTGCTGTATACAGAATCCCGTAACCGCCCCGAAGGACCGTCTTGGCATTCAGGCTATAGGCAAACCCAAAACGTGGCCCCAACCATGCTCGTATAGATGCAGCCGATGCGCCGCTCGCGTCTGATGCATAGGCAAGTGCACCTTGAATCCCGAGATCGGTATTCAGTGATGAGTGGGTCAAACCATGATTTTGATGTTGTGAGCATCCACCGTAGGCAGGAACACGGTCATAACGCAGACCCATGTTTAACGTGAGCTTTTGAGCTCAACTTGAAATCGTCTTGGACATACCCTGCATATCGTCCCATTCCGATCCGCAATCTCGGAAGCGGTGATGCCTGCAGTACCGCTGGTAGGGAGCCCCAAAAGGAAGCCAGCCACTCCCACCCCTGTACAAGTGCCACCTGACAGCGCAGCCACCACTACATAAAATTTCTGGTCAAGCAGCCCGGTTGTTCCAGATTGATAGGTGTTATAACTGGACTGGTAAGTGGTGCTCCAAGGCGTTATTTTGCAGCTTGATGTAACTAAACCCTCCCTTGATCGTATGCCTGCCTTTGATCCAGGTCACGCTGTCGTCAAAGCTAAAATTGTTGTTCGCGCTATAGCTTTGACCTTGCTCCCCCGTAGGTGTTCCCTAAACCACCGATGTCCATTTCTGGGAACGTTGACCCTGAACCCGTCTGAGGCACACCGCTATATCCGAGGATTGCCGGCCAACCGAAGCCCGGCCTGAGGGAAGTAATCATTCCGATTCCGGTTAAATCCAAACGTCCAGTGGTTGATCGAGATTCGTCGGATGAAATAATCGTGGCTGAGGCGAAGAATGCGCCATCCATTAGTCGAGTAGAACCTTCGCTAATGGCGTCCGGCCATTTCGAACCTGTTGGGACATATTCACTTTTCCAGATAAATGACCCATTGATCCGGTTTCTGTCGGAGAACACCTGGTCGAGTTTGACCCCATAATCGTTGATGCTATCTTGGGTCAGGTACTGATCCGAGCCAATTGAGTTGGTAGCCAAAATTGCAGCTCGGGCAAGCCGGTGGGTTCTGCAAAATACGAAAACATATTCTTAGCCACAGGATCAATCCGGTTTGACGGAATGATGTTGGCTTGGCCTGGAATCGGCAAACCGGTCTAGGATTAAAACCAAAGCCGTCGCGCATAAGGCGGCGGCTCCACTGTTGTTCACGAGGCCGGTGGCCGGGTCTGTCGCTCCCGCCGGGACGATTCGCGTCGTTGCCGGATCATAAATCTCAGACGAATAAGACCGGCCGGCCAAGGGCATCGGTGCCGATCTGGCCGCCGAGAATATTGCTCAAGTCCCCGCCCTTCATGGCCGCCGTGGGGAGAGTATCCTTTGAGTTAGCCCCAGGCTGCTTTGATGTCGCGGAAGCCATTATACCACCCGTAGAAGAAAGTCTTGTCTTTGCGGATGGGCCCGCCGATCGTGGCTCCGAATTCGTTCTGATTGTTTTTGGGGGTCGTTGCAGCGTAAAAACCCCGTGCATCCAAGGCCGTGTTGCGGAAATACTCATACACTGTGCCATGAAACCCGTTGCTCCCGCTCTTGAGTGTAAAGTTGGTGATTCCCAGCCCCGTCTGGCCGAATTCCGCCGGGGGAAGGAGCGTCATGACCTTGTACTCCCCGACCACGTCCGGTGGGAACGGGAGCTGCTGAAAGTCTCCGGACAGCGCATATAGCCCTGGCCGATCATGGCGCCATCGAGATGCCACTCAATGCTGCCACTCATGCTGCCATTGACGGTGGTATTCAACTGCCGGCCCGCCGCCGCTGGCGAGTGGTGTACGCCGTCCCCCTGCTGGTAACGCCAGGAGCGAGCGTGATAAAGAAGGCCGGATTGCGCACCTCCTGCACCCCAACCAGAGGGCAAATCGAGAACTTGTTCCTGAAATAATCGACTCCCCGGTCGGAAGTATCGGCCTGAACCAGTGACACCTCAGCAGAGACTGCAACGGACTCAGTGACCTGTCCGACTTCTAGTTTGGCATCCACGCGAGTAGTTTGAGCAATGTTTACGATGATATTGGCCTGAACAAATTTCTTGAAGCCCGGTTTTTCGACCGTCACATGGTACTGTCCCACCTGCAGGAGCGGGACGGTATAAGTCGCCCCCGGCTCCGCTTGTTGCCGTAGGTGCGGACGTTTGTCCCGGTATTGGAGGCAGTAATAGCGGCCCCCGAAACCACAGCTCCTGACGGGTCGGTGACGGTTCCCGTGATTGTCCCACGGTTGGTCTGCGCCATGCAGGGAGGAACCACTACGGCCGCGAGGGTAAGAACCACCAAACCGGCATAAACTAACAAACGTTGCCCAAACTTACTCATACTGTTCTCCTTTGAGAGGTTAGTGCGCTGCTTAATGTGAGGGAACATCGATACAATTCTTTGCCTGCTTAATTTCGTACAGATCGTAAAAGAGTTTAGAAAAATTATTGCCGGCCTTCCCACTCATATTCTCTGGGGTCACTGCTTTTAATTTTACTGGTGTGTACAGGCAAACGAATAACGCGCTATTCTGTCACAGTAATGTAAGAACTTAGCAATCGCAATGCCAGATCCATTAATTATCGACTAGAATAAGTGTAAATATAAGATAAAAATTGACTTAGTGATAATAAAACTCATTCAATGAAACAAGAGCAGCAAGACAGAAAATGAGCAAATTTATACGAAGTATCGAATATGATTACGAAAATTCGTTTTACTTGGTGCTTGTGGACAGACCGAAAATACTACTCAAAAGGCTTATTTCTTAAGCTTAAATTCAGATCCTTTGAAGTAAATTGTCAATTGCACGTCAAACCATTAAACAGGCTTCATTGCTAGTCTCTGAGGATCGAAAAAGTAGGATCTCCCGAAAAGGATTTCCAAGCATTTATCATGGAAACGTCACGCGGGGGCAAACATTAAACCCAATGCCAGGAAATTGTCAATGAATTTTTGTAAGATTTTTGTCTGCTGGGATGGTCAGGCTTAGACAGCAAGAATTGCTCTGTGAGGGGGGCGTGAAAGAATTGTGGAACTGGTTGTAGGGAATGCTCGCTGCAGCGTTCCTTGTTGCAAAGGAGCACTTAATTCAAATGGTTTCGCCACTTTATAAAGGAACGGAACAGCGTCCGTTCCCTACGAAGCTCTCATTTTTTTCACACCTCACCTGGGTCGTCGGGCCATCCTGCCCATTTTCACAACCGCTTACATGACAGCATTAGGATATCCCCCCTGGATAGGGGTAGGGAGAGCGATGCGGCTCCCCCTCCCTCCGAACCGGACAGGCGGATCTCCCGCATCCGGCTCTCCAGTCGGTGGTCTTACCCGTAGCGGGGTTGACAGGCGGAGGCATGGGCCGCGCTCAGAGAAAACAACCCTTGCTCCTGAAAGAAAGTATTGGGCCAGTGCTGATGGGCGACGCCGCGCGCCCGGCCCTTTTTGCCTTGCCGTTGGCGCAGCAGATTCCGAAGGCGCCCCCGCACCCAACCCTCTTCGCTGGGGAAGGTGGCCTTGTCGCTATGTTTGAAGTACTCAAACCAGCCCTTCAGTGTCCGGTTGAGGTCTTCGATGACGACCTTCAGGCTATGACCGCGAGTGCGTCGCGTCTTGGCCCGAATCGTGTCCCGGAATTTCTTCCGGCTCTTCTCCCGCGGCCATTTCCGGCCTCGGTCGAAGCGGTAACCCAGAAAGTCAAAACTCTCCTTCTGGGCATCCACTATCCGGGTCTTGACCGGATGCAACGTCAAACCGGCTGTCGCCGTCCATTCTTGCACCCGTTGCAAGGCTTGCTCGGCTTCTTGCGGGCTTCGACACAGCAGCACAAAGTCATCCGCATAGCGCACCATCTCGACTCCGGCCTGTGCCATCTGGTGATCCAAAGGGCTCAGGTAGAGGTTCGACAGCAGCGGACTCAGCACGGCTCCTTGCGGGGTTCCCCCCTCCGGCGTCCAGCTGTTCATGCCGTCCAAGACCCGCTGGTTCAGGAAGGCCTCCAGCAAGTCCAGGACTCGTCCGTCCGATACCTTCTCCGCCACCCCCTCCATCAGCGGCTTGTGCGGAATGGTATCGAAATAGCTTTTCAGGTCGGCGTCGACAATCCAGGTGTATCTTTGCTTCAGCAGGCTGTCCACCCGGCGCAGGGCCTCTTTGCACCCCCGGTTGGGACGGAATCCGTAGCTCTGTTCGGCAAAGTCCCGCTCAAAGATCGGCTCCACTACCAACCGCATCGCCGCTTGCACCACCCGATCTCGAACCGTCGGAACTCCCAGGGGCCGTTTTTCCCGACTACCCGGCTTGGGAATCCACACTCGTCGAACCGCCTGCGGTCGGTAGCTTCCCTCCCGCAGTTGCTCCGACAAGCGCTTGAGGTTCCCCATCAGATCGCGCTCGAAGTCTTCCACCGTCTGGTGATCCACACCCGCTGCCCCACCGTTGGCCTTAACCTGTTGAAATCCCGCCCACAGCGTGCGTTGCGCGTAGATCTTATCCATCAAGCTGAACCACTTCCCTCCTTTGACCCCTTCTTCGAGGGCTGTCAACATCCGTGCCGTCCAGACCGAAGGTTCCACCCAGGCCCAGCGAGCCCGAATCTCTCCGGCTTGCTTAGTCGCCTCCGACACTGCCGCCGGTCTGTCTTCCTTCTCTCTGTCGGTCACGTCTCCACCTTCCTGCGTCCCTTCGCTCCATCCCCGTTACGAGACTTCGCCGCTACTATGGACGCTCTGACTCCTGCTGATCCGGCTCTTCGGTCCTCACCCAGCAACATGAACACCGTCTCTATCTACCAGCAGGTCTCCCTGATTCACGTGTCTGACCTTCCGATCCCTCCGCCTCCAACCACCCCCCAGGCCCTCGACGCCGATTTCTCACGCTACCCCTCATCTCGTCGAGTTTCCCACTGTCGTGGGTCTAGGTTTCACCTTTCGCTCGCAGGCTCACCGACTCTGACAGGCCGAATCGAGTTTCTTTATCGTACGGATGGATCGTTCACCTCCTGTTGCTCCCCACCCCGCCTCACGGCGACGCAGTTACAGTTGGTTACAGGCCGGAGAGCGTATACCTGAAGAGGACTTCCACCTCTCCAATCACACACGCTTTCAGGCGCACGAGCGCAGGCCATCCTGGCCGCATTGTGAAAACTTCCTCGTAATGGGGCGATTTTTCCCGCGCATATCCTAGGAATTGTGTGCCTATTGCGGGCAAGATGCCCGCGCTCCCAGGATACATTCGCATCTCTTTTTAGTGTATACTAGCGCCCGTGCGAAAATTCAAAATGGAAATTCTGGGTAACCCATGACTCGTGCTCTTTTGACTCTAGTACTTCTACTCCTGCCATTTGCTAACCTCTCAAGATCAGTTCCCCGATTCAAAAAGCACTAACGGCGAAATCAGTCTCCAGGATGTCGCTGCAGCTTCAGGCATCATGGCCTCACTTCGGTGCGGAGGACCAGACAAACCGTGGATCCCTGAAGCAAATGGAAGCGGCGCTGCCTGGTTGGATTATGACAATGATGGTTGGATGGACCTCTTAATCGTCAATGGTTCAAGCATGGAAGAATTGCGGAAGATCGTGTCCGGATCAACGCCGCAGCCCCAAAAGGAAGGGGTCTATCTTTACCGGAACCTCGGGAACGGTCAATTCCAAGATGTCACCACAAAGGCAGGAATTTTCAACCCGTATTGGGGTACGGGGGCGAACGCAGCCGATTATGACAATGACGGATTTGTTGATATCCTCATCACCACGATTGGAGTCGATCTTCTCTTTAGAAACAATCACAATGGAACATTTTCGGAAGTCGGGAAAGACGCTGGGCTAAAACAGCAGATATCCTGGCACACTGGGAGCGCCTTTGGAGATTATGATGGCGATGGAAACTTGGATCTTTACATCGCAGGATATGTCGATATCATGGCGCTTGCACTGACGGCAACACCTCCGGTTTGCCGGTATAATGGGATCCCAGTCTTCTGCGGGCCGCGAGGCTTAAAAGGAGAAGTGGATCTTCTCTATCACAATAATGGTGACGGCACGTTCAAGGAAGTGACCCGTGAAGCTGGGGTCACAGACTCCGCTGCGTATTACGGTTTCAGCGCGGTCTTTGATGACTTTAACGGGGATGGCAAGATAGACCTCTTTGTAGCGAATGATTCTTGTCCCAATTACCTTTATCGCAATCAGGGTGACGGCACCTTCAAAGAGGACGCGCTCGCCAGTGGCGTGGCATTGAATGCGGATGGCCGTGCTCAGACCAATATGGGGGTTGCCGTCGGGGACTATGACAATGACGGGAAAATCGACCTCTGATAACCACTTTTTCGGAAGATTACTTTCCACTATTTCACCAAAAGACTCCTGGGTTCTATGAGGATATATCGTTAAGCGTTGGCCTGCGAATCTCACTCTTCCTTTGCTCGGGTGGGGATGCGGCTTTACAGATTTCGATAACGATGGGGATAAAGATCTCTGGACAGCCAATGGCCATGTCTATCCAAACGCTGACAAGCTCGGCAGCACGAGTTACCTGCAATCCGTCGCAATATTCGAAAACCGTGAGGCAAAGTTTTACCCGATCCCACCCCTCCCTTATCACAACTCCTACCGCGGAGCAGCCACGGCGGACTATAATAATGACGGCAAGATGGATTTGGTTGTGCTCCCGATTGAAGGTCGTCCCCTTCTATTAGAAAACCGGACGACATCAGAATATTCCTGGATTGCGTTCAAGTTAGAGGGAAAGGGATGCAATCGAGACGCGATCGGGGCAAAAGTTGAAATTGAAGCAGTGTGGCAAAAAACAGATGGATACGGTACGAAATGGCGGCAGCTATATTTCGAGAAATGACCCCCGCGTCCATTTCGGATTGGGGAGTTGCCCTGCAGTGGATCAGGTCGTTATCACCTGGCCTTGCGGAAAAATTCAGGTTCTGAAAAACCTGAAGGCCAATCAATACTTAAGTGTTCAAGAGCCGAGCTAGGAGCAAGCCACAAGTCTCTTCAACATCCCGGCAAGCCAGTGTGCCTTAAACTAGGTTCCCAT
Source organism: uncultured Acidimicrobiia bacterium (assembly GCA_963810905.1). Taxonomy (GTDB): domain Bacteria; phylum Acidobacteriota; class Terriglobia; order Versatilivoradales; family Versatilivoraceae; genus CAWBAT01. The sequence goes on from CAWEPG010000011.1 coordinate 359,009, forward strand.
GAGAACCGGTTCTTTCTTTGCTTTCGGTGAAAGTAAAATATTGGAGATAGGGCTCAGATTACACTTCCATCGAAGCGTTGTCGAATGGGGCCAACCTTCGTATCGATGTCCAGCAGTTCCCTTAGCCAATTCCCGCGGCTATCCCATCCCAGGAAATTACTTCATCAATATCGCTTAGACCAATACCTCCACAATCTGCTCTCGTCGGAGACTGAGACATGATGAGCTTGGTACGAACCATTGGAATGGTTGCGCTATCCTGCTGAATTACCTTCCCCGCATTATCACAACGAACTGGCAGCGAGTGGGAAATTCTCAATCGGGAACTGATGTCGCTCTATCAAAATGGAGAATATGACCGTGCTGTGATCATTGCGAAAAAGGCGCTCGAGGTCGCAGAGAAGAATTACGGCGAAAACCATCCCATTGTGGCCACGAGCCTGAACAACCTCGCGATGCTTTACTCTTCGCAAGGCCAGTACGCGCAGGCCGAGCCGCTCTTCAAGCGCTCGCTGGCGATCACGGAGAAGGCCCTCGGCCCGGACCATCCCGATGTGGCCACGAGCCTGAACAACCTCGCAGAGCTGTACCATTCGCAAGGCCAGTACGCAGAAGCCGAGCCGCTCTTCAAGCGCTCGCTGGCGATCCCGGAGAAGGCTCTCGGCCCGGACCATCCCGATGTGGCCACGAGCCTGAACAACCTCGCGGAGCTGTACAGACACCAAGGCCAGTACGCACAGGCCGAGCCGCTCTACAAGCGCTCGCTGGCGATCCGGGAGAAGGCCCTCGGCCCGGACCATCCCGATGTGGCGATGAGCCTGAACAATCTCGCGGAGCTGTACCACTCGCAAGGCCAGTACGCACAGGCCGAGCCGCTCTACAAGCGCTCGCTGGCGATCACGGAGAAGGCTCTCGGCCCGGACCATCCCGATGTGGCCACCAGCCTGAACAACCTGGCGGCATTGTACCATTCGCAAGGCCAGTACGCACAGGCCGAGCCGCTCTTCAAACGCTCTCTGGCGATCACGGAGAAGGCCCTCGGCCCGGACCATCCCGATGTGGCCACGAGCCTGAACAACCTCGCGGTGCTGTACCGAAGCCAGGCCATTATGTACAGGCCGAGCCGCTCTTCAAACGCTCGCTGGCGATCGACGAGAAGGCACTTGGTCCGAATCACCTCAGCGTGGCAACAGACCTGAACAACCTGGCGGAGCTGTACCAATCGCAAGGCCAGTACGCCCAGGCCGAGCCGCTCTACAAGCGCTCGCTGGCGATCAAGGAGAAGGCTCTCGGCCCAGAACATCCCGATGTGGCCATGAGCCTGAACAACCTCGCGTCGCTGTACCAATTGCAGGGCCAGTACGCACCAGCCGAGCCGCTCTTCAAACGCTCGCTGGCGATCCGGGAGAAAACCCTCGGTCCGAACCATCCGGATGTAGCCACGAGCTTGGAGAATATTGCTTTACTTTACCGGTTGACCAATCGCACTGAAGAGGCGGATGCGCTGGATAAGCGCGCTTCAGAAATTCGAGCCATCAAGAAATGAATTGAACGGTGAACGGGTTACTGCTTTCTTTTGAATTGTGGGTAATTCGAGAGAAAAACTCCCTTCCCTTCCTGAATCGAGAGGAGTTGATTCGCCTGAACATCCTTGAACACATCGGTCTTTCCTGAGGGCCAATGAATCTCAACCTTGTCGGCTTGCTGCAGTTGCCCTAAACCGAAATAGATCCTGGGATCTGAAGCAGACAAATAGCTCATGCCCCCTTTGGCTTGATCAAACTGAGTTGCCCCACCCGCAGTCAACTCGATTCGGGCCCCCACTCCATCTCGATTACTGCTCACTCCAATCAATCGGATTGCCAGCCAGTAGTTATTATTTCCCCCGTCGTTGCGGATGAGCTCTCCATTTTGGCCGTTGTTGTTAACCAAGAAGTCCAAATCGCCGTCATTGTCAAAGTCCCCTAAAGCCAACCCTCGACCCACACGCGCATCTGCAAACGCCGGTCCAGCCGCCGCGCTGACATTCGTGAAGCGCCCGCGGGCGTTTCGGTAAAGCATTTTCTTTTCGGCATAGAAGACATCGCGTCTGAAGAAATTCACATTATCCATGACGTGCCCGTTCACGAGCACCAAGTCTTTCCAGCCATCGTTATCATAGTCAAGAAAGCGCGTGCCAAATCCACTATTGAGAACGGCGGTCCGCGCTAATCCGGAACTCATCGTGGAGTCGGAAAAGCGCATCCCGCCGTGATTTAAATAAAGACGATTGAGTTCAAAATCAAGGTGAGTCACGTAAATATCCAACCACCCGTCCCCGTTGAAATCGGCGGCGTCAACCCCCATTCCCGCTTCCGGCATTCCGTCATCACTATAGCCCGTTCCCGAAGGTAGGGTGACATCCTCGAAGCTGCCATTATGAAGATTTCGATAGAGGAGATTGCGCACGGAATCGTTGGAAATAAAAATATCGACCCAGCCATCATTATCGAAGTCCGCTGCCACCACACCCAGCCCCTTGCAGCTCGCCGCCTGAAGTCCCGCCTGTTTAGTAACGTCGGTAAACTTGCTGTTATGCTCATTACGATAGAGCACAGGGTAGACGCCATCGAAGTATCGGGGATGACAGTACATACTGCGGTCGGTCCCGGGCTCTCCACAGTACTTGTTTCGAGCATAATCAAAATCCAGATAGTTGATCACCAGCAGGTCAAGATACCCGTCGTTGTCATAATCCAACCAAGCGGCGCTGACTCCCCATCCTTTTGAGTTCTCGACTCCAGCTTTTTGAGTGATGTCTGTGAAGGAACCATGCTGATCGTTATGGTAAAGCGACGACATGGGAAATCCGGTTACATAAAGATCCGGATATCCGTCGTTGTCAAAGTCGCCCACAGCAACTCCCATCCCGAAACCAGCGTTTGATCCCACACCCGACTTGGAGGTCACATCCACAAAGTGCCCGTTCCCTTCCGAGTGATAGAGTGCATTTTTCATCGGCGTCGTGGGCTGGTAGGCTGGGGTTGGTCCTCCGTTCACAAAAAAAACATCCAGGAAGCCATCCTGATCATAGTCCAGAAAAGCGCATCCGGAACCCATGGTTTCGACCAAATACTTTTCCTTTGAAGCGGCATTGTCGTGCCGAAACTGAATTCCGGATTCCGAGGTCACATCGACAAAAGTCACGTTCGGAGAGATCCCATCGGCTTGATTCAATGATTGAGTTACGGCCGAATATTGCATCGAACCCAGGAGCACGCTAAGTAGAGCGATAACCAAGAACAAGGATTGGAGAGCGAGCCGCCTTTTTTTCACATGGATCAACTTTCACTGTTCATTTTTCATAGTGTGCGGGCAAGATGCCCGCGCTCCCAGGGTATCTTCGTACCCCATAAGCACTGCTGAATTCCCAGTCTTCGGCCTTTGCGACTAAACCAGCTCTTACTGGATTCTCATGGATGTACCGCATAGCATTCTCAAAATGTCTTGAGTCTCGAATAAAACGATCGAAATATTCTTTAGCCCAAAACGGACCTGACTTTTCAAGAATCTTATTGGCTTCCTTCGCCGTATAGGATTTCCATCCGTGAAGAATTCTGTGCAATGGGAACTCTGGTTCGAACTCAACAAGAACATGGATATGATTAGGCATCAATACCCAAGCTAGCAAACGGTACCGTTTCCCATCAAAGTGAAACAAGGCCTCTTCAACCATTTTACCAATTCTGGGATCGCGGAGTGCGCAACTGCCATTTCCGGCATCCAGAAAGGTTTCAATTCGTTTTCGTCGCATGGCGTCGTCGATATTGTCAACGGTCTGTTCAAGCTGTTCCAGAAGATGAGACGGCAACGAATCAGCCAAGCGAAAATTTATCATTTGCACTATTTCTGCATGATCGAAGTGCGGCAAGTAACCCCGTGAATACCATTCTTTGTGCGCACTTGTTATGGTTCCCTCTGGGAGCGCGGGCGTCCCGCCCGCTCTTTTGTTCATGGTGCCCTGTCCAAAGGCTCGGTGCACTGATCAACCAACACCAGAATCGATTGGTAATTCATCCCGCTATGGAGAGAGAGGCCAATTTCGCAGGTCTTGCTGGTCGAATAACCGTTCTGGCAACCATCCGGCAGGGATTCTTTTAGCCGACTGAGCGCCGAGGCAGTCAGTTCCGGTATGCTAAAGCCTCGATCCCCTGCAAACCCGCAACATCCCACCGTTTCCGGAAGGATCACCGTCTCCACACACGATTCAGCCACTTCTTCGATTCTCACTTCTTGGCTCATCTTTCGTGAACTGCAGGTTGCATGAACCGCCACCGGGCCCGGAATTTTTCTAAAAATGAGCCTTGACTTCAGGAATTTCTGAACAAATTCCACCGGGCCGTAAAGATTGAGTCCGGTCGACGTCGCCAAAGCTTCTTTCATCCGGTATAGGCAAGGGCTCGTATCAAAGAGTATCGGAAAACGGTCTCCCTGAGCCACTTCTCGAAGGATGGCGGCCAACTCTTCGGCTTTTGCATCACCCTGTCGGGTGAACCCTTTACTGGCAAACGCCATTCCGCAACATAACTCAGACAGCCTGGAGGGATAAACCACCTCGTAGCCGGCTTTGCGCAGCAGAGAATCAATTCTCCGGTTCTGTGATTCCACTTCCTGACTGGAGCGAGCTAATCCTAAAGTTCGACTGATACAGCTGGGGAAATAGATAACTTTCAGAGGATTCTTCGGATTTACAGGCACCGAAGTGACGCGTCCGGCGGCCCGTGACAGGTATGGATTCCATTGTGGCAATCGATCTCCGGAGAATTTCCTGAGGGCTGAAGTCAATCGAGTCATCGCTCGAGTTCCGATCAGGGCATGGACCAAGTCCGCAAGACTCAGAATCCCCCTCATCCCGGAAGTGACTACCCCCATGTGTTTTGCAAAAATGGTGGCTACGGTGTCCGCAAGGGCTGAATGCTCGAGCGCTCTGAGATCTTTGATCAATTTCCCCGTATCAATATTGACCGGACAGCTCGTGGCGCACAGTCCGTCTGTCGCACAGGTCTGCTCTCCCTGATATGAGAAGACTTGCTTCAACTCCGCCAGCCGGGCCGGGTTTTCTCCGGTCGCTCTCAAATGCGACACCTCGCGCCAGACAACGATTCGCTGTCGGGGAGTCAGGCTCAGGTCGCGGGAAGGACAATTAATCTCACAAAAACCGCATTCAATGCACTTGTCTACAATGGGATGGGCCCTGGGAAGTGGTTTAAGGTTCTTGACGTGTATCGAAGCATCTTGGTTGAGAATGACCCCCGGGTTTAGGAGATTGTCCGGATCAAAAATCTGCTTAATCTCTTTCATGAGATCGTAGGCTTCCCTGCCCCATTCCAGTTCTACGAAGGGAGCCATGTTTCGACCTGTCCCATGCTCCGCTTTGAGTGACCCGTCGTAAGTCTTAACAACCAGGCTAGTTAAGTCATCCAGAAATCTTCGGTAGCGTTCCACTTCCTCCGGACGATTGAAGTCCTGGGTGAACACAAAATGAAGATTTCCCTCCAAGGCGTGGCCAAATATGATCGCCTCCGAATAACCATGTTTTTCGAAGAGGCCTTGCAGATCGAGTGTCGCCTGAGCAAGCCGCTCGATGGGGAAAGCAACGTCTTCAATGATGACTGTAGTCCCGACTTCTCGAATTGCACCAATTGACGGGAAGAGCCCCTTGCGAATATTCCAAAGATCGGTGTACTCCTTTTTGTCCTGGGTAAAGACAACGGGAAGCACCGTGGGAATTCCAGAAAGCCCTTGTTGGATCTCTATCACTTGCTGTTCGATTTTTGAGGCTGTTTCAGCTCGAGTCTCTACGAGCAAGGCTGCCACTGAACCTTTCAGCTCTTTGAGATAATCTGGCATCCCGGGTTTGCCCTCCACGGAATACAAACTGGCGCGATCCATGATCTCAACGGCAGACACCGGCTGGCTTTTGAGTTGGGTAGTTGCCTCACAGGCCGCTTTCACATCCGAAAAGAACATCAAACTCGTTGCTTTGAATGGGTGTTCTGGAACCGTGTGGTAGGTAATCTCGGAGATAAAGCCGAGTGTTCCTTCTGACCCAATCATGAGATGTTCGATTACTTCAATGGGATCTGAAAAATCCACTAATGCGTTGAGGCTATAGCCAGTCGTGTTTTTCATTTTGAATTTTCGGCGGATCCGGTCTGCCAAAGGTCCATTCTTCCTCGTCCTTTCCGCAAGTTGTTGGATGCGACGGGTCATCTCGGGATGCGTTTCGATAAACTGTCTTTTGCTTTCGGTGCTGCCGGTGTCTAATACAGCGCCATCGGCAAAGACGATTCTCATGGAGGCTACGGTGTGATAGCTGTTCTGCGCCGTCCCACAGCACATGCCACTGGAATTGTTCGCGGCAATTCCTCCAATCATCGCGGAGTTGATGGAAGCGGGGTCGGGACCAATCTTGCGCTGGTACGGAAGCAGTCGGATATTGGCATGGGCACCGATCACTCCAGGCTGTAGCCTGATCTTGGCGCCGTTTGCATTGATCCAGATGCCTTTCCAGCCTCTACCGAGCATGATCAATACCGAGTCACTGATCGACTGCCCGGATAGGCTGGTTCCGGCGGCGCGAAAGGTATACGGGATCTGTAGTGAGCGGCATGCCTGAAGCACGGCAAGGATTTCTTCCTCCGATTCAGCTTTAACCACCAGCTTCGGGATGAGCCTGTAAAAACTGGCGTCTGTCCCATAAGCCAATGTTCTCAGGTCGTCGTGAATGAGCCGTTCCGGGGGAATGGCCGATGAGAGCACTTGATAGAGGTCTTGGTATTTGCCTGTTAGCATTGGATTCAAGTCAGATTCAGAAGCTGCTTTTAAATGGTACCGACAGGATTTCCGGCCTGTCGGACCGTCCGGGCCGTCATAGCTTTCGGCCAGTAGCGACAGGTGCCTATCCGCGCCGTGTCAGACAAAGGCTCCGCCAATGCCTTCGGAAAAGGCAATCTACCACCAGTAGAGCTCGCCTTCAACTCATGGATGGGAAACAATGAAAAATTCTGGTTCTTTAAAAAAGGTAGTTTAGTGCGGGTACTTCCGGATTGGCGATTTCGATTTCTTGTCGACGACTCCGCATTGAAGCCCAGGGTTGAAAGCATGAAACAATTGACGACAATATCAACAGGAAGTACATTATGATTAAGACTTCATGAGTGCGCGGATCATCGTCAATTGCCAATGTCTTTTCACCGTGGTGTTGCTCTTAAACAATTATTCTTTCAGTTACGGCCAAGCAGATCCGAAGGTCATCATAAGGAGGACATGAATTGATACGTCGATTGCTTTACTGGTTTATCGGGACTGGATTGATCGGCCTCCTCTGGTATTCTTTGGATGCCTCTGCAGTTGAGGCTGCGGACCAGCCAACAAAATCGCTCGATTTCAATCGGGACATTCGCCCGATCCTTTCCGATACCTGTTTTGCGTGCCATGGACCGGATGAAGGACAGCGGATGGTTAACTTGCGTTTAGATACTAAAGCGGGTGCCTTTGCCGACCGAGGCGGTTATCAAGTCATTATTCCAGGGAATCCTGGGGCCAGCCGGGTTTATCAGCGAATTAGTTCCAAGGACCCGGCTATGCATATGCCTCCGGTGACTTTCGATCGAACATTGACCGACCAGCAGATCGAATTGATTCGCCAATGGATCGAGCAAGGTGCCAAGTGGCAGACCCATTGGGCTTATGAACCTCCCACCCGGCCTGAGCTCCCTGTTGTGACCAATACCCAGTGGCCCCGCAATTCAATTGATTATTTCATCCTTGCCCGACTGGAGAAAGAGGGACTGAAACCATCCCCCGAAACAAACAAAGCAACCTTGCTGCGCCGCGTGACTCTTGATTTGACCGGCTTACCTCCTAGCCCGGCCGAGGTGGAATCTTTCCTTTCAGACAGCTCGTCTGACGCTTACGAAAGAAGAGTGGATCAACTCCTCAATTCCCCTCACTATGGTGAACGAATGGCCATGCAGTGGCTCGATCTTGCCCGTTATGCAGACACGCATGGGTACCACATCGACAGCTTGCGGGAAATGTGGCATTGGCGGGATTGGGTCATTAACGCTTATAACAATAATATGCCCTTCGACGAGTTCACGATCGAGCAATTAGCTGGAGACCTCCTCCCAAACGCCACGGTCCAGCAGCAGATTGCCAGCGGTTTCAACCGCAACCATATGATCAATTTCGAAGGGGGTGCCATCCCGGAGGAGTACCAGAATGAATATGTGATTGATCGGGTGGATACCACCGGGATGGTCTGGATGGGAATGGCGATTGGTTGCGCTCGTTGTCATGATCACAAGTATGATCCGATCAAACAGAAAGAATATTACCGAATGTATGCTTTCTTCAACTCGATTCCCGAAAAGGGTCTGGACGGATCCAGAGGGAATGCCAGACCCAGTCTAATGCTCCCCTCCACCGACCAGGAGATGCAGCTCAATGGCTTGAAACAGAAGATTTTGAGCGAAGAAGAATTAATGCCTGAAAAAAAGATCGCCGAACTCGGGGAGACTTGGCAGAGGACAAGATTATCCACGTTGCCTCAAGCTCCCAAAGATGGGCTGTTGGCCAACTACGAATTCGACGGGTTCCTGGCGGACACTTCTGGGAACTATCAACATGCCAAAGTGCTCAAAGGCCAGATTGCCTACAACGTGGGGACCATCCGACGGTCAGGAGAGCTGGACGGTGAATCCCAGATAGAATTTGTCAAGACCGATGCAATCGAATGGGACCATCCCTTTTCGATTGGATTGTGGGCCAATCCTTCGAATATTTCCATTGGCAGGAAAGACATCGGGCTCTTAGACAAATCCAGCGAAGGAGAAGACCGCCGTGGGTTTGAAATTTTCTATGAAGAGATCCAGAAGATGCCTCGCTTCAAGAGAGGATCTCCGTTGATCTTGCGACTGGTCCACCAGTGGCCAGGAAGCGCAATCCAAATTCGTACCAAGCAACCCGTCATGCTGGAAATGTGGCATCACTACACGGTCATCTACGATGGATCTCGAAAAGCCTCCGGCCTCAAAGTCTACATCGACGGGAAACCCGTGGAAACAGAGACTATCCAGGATAATCTCAGCGGAACCATCCAGGTTAAGAATGGCCTGGAGATAGGCAACAAGAAGATCGCATCGGGCTATAAAGGCTTTATTGATGACTTACGTGTTTACGGCCGAATCCTCACACCTGCCGAAGTCGACATTCTGGCCATACACTACCCGATTCGCATCATCCTCACGGATCTAGCAGACAAACCTTTTCTCTGGGTGGATCTCCCCAAAGAAGCTGCGGCCTTACTCCTTGAGCCAGGCGTCGAAAAACCCAAGGAATCAAAGGATGATCTGGAAATTAAAGCGCTGCGCACGAAAGTCGCAGAATATTTCCTGACTTACGACGCTCCCCAGGAAATCAGACAAGCGTATCTCGAGTGGAAAGAGCTCAATGCTCAGAAGACCGCACTGGAAGAGCAGATCCCGAGCACAATGGTCATGCGGGAGGCCAAGAAACCGCGAGAATCTTTTGTTTTGACTCGAGGGGATTATCGGAACCATGGCGAGAAGGTTCAGCCTGCCGTGCTGAGCTGGCTGGCACAGATGCCAAAGGAAGCTCCATTAAATCGGCTCGGACTCGCTAAGTGGCTTGTTGATCCTTTGCATCCGCTAACGGCCCGGGTGGCTGTTAACCGCTATTGGCAGAATTATTTTGGGATTGGGTTAGTCAAGACATCAGAAGATTTCGGTTCTCAAGGTGAGATGCCCAGCCATCCTGAGTTGCTCGATTGGTTGGCAACGGAGTTCATTAGGACCCATTGGGACGTCAAGGCTATGCAACGTCTCATTGTCACCAGTTCCACTTATCGTCAGGCGTCGCGAGTCACACCCGAGTTGCTGGAACGAGACCCCGAAAATCGCCTGCTTGCAAGAGGTCCCCGTTTTCGACTCCCGGCGGAGTTCGTCAGAGACAATGCCCTGGCAATAAGCGGTCTCTTGAATAAAGAAATCGGTGGCCCCAGCGTTTACCCTTACCAACCGAAAGGGCTTTGGGAAGAAATGGCTTTAGGGGAGATTTTCACAGGTCAGAACTATCTGCCGAGCACGGGTAAGGATGTCTATAGGCGGAGCATGTATTCCGTTTGGAAGAGGACTGTTCCCCCGGTTTCCCTGGCGACGTTTGACGCGCCCGATCGAGAAAAATGCACGTCACGGAGAGCCCGGACGAATACCCCTCTTCAAGCCCTTGTTCTCCTTAACGATCCGACTTATGTGGAAGCCTCACGCACCCTGGCACAACACATGTTGACGGAAGGTGGCAATGACCCTGGGAAGCGAATTCATTACGCTTACCAGTGGGCTTTGTCCCGTAATCCGGCTCCCCAAGAGTCCCAAATTCTGGTTGAGCTAGCAGAGAAAGAACTCGCCCACTATAGTCAGGACAAAGAGGCGGCATTGAAGCTCTTAAAGATCGGGCAGTCTCCTTTTGACTCCAATCTGAATGCCAGCGAACTGGCTGCTTGGGCAACCGTAGCCAGCACAATTTTGAATCTTGACGAAACAGTGACCAAGGAATAAGACGATGACTTTGGAACAGGAAATACTCTTACAACTGACTCGACGCCAATTCTTTTCCCGAACCAGCAAGGGAATTGGAATTGTCGCGTTGGGGTCTTTGCTCAATCGGGATATCTCTGCATTAGCAGATGAGAGCGGCCCTAGACCCAGTGGATTGGCAGGGTTCCCCAATTTTGCCCCGAAAGCCAAGCGAGTGATCTTTCTCCACCAGTCCGGGGCGCCTTCTCAACTTGAGTTGTTCGACTATAAACCGAAACTTCGCAAGTTCCAGGGAACCGAGTTACCCGACTCGATTCGGCACGGACAACGGATTACGGGGATGACTTCCGGTCAGAGTTCGCTTCCCGTGGCGGCACCAATATTCAAATTTGAACAGGCCGGTCAGTCTGGAGCGTACATCAGCGAGTTGTTGCCCTATCATGCCAAGATCGTGGATGACATCACCATCGTTAGGACGATGTTTACCGAAGCAATTAACCACGATCCGGCCATCACGTTTATACAAACGGGTAGCCAGCAGCCTGGCCGGCCCAGCATGGGGGCATGGGTCAGTTACGGCCTTGGCAGCGAAAACCATAGTCTTCCAACCTATGTTGTGCTGATTTCTCAGGCTCAGGCTCTCATTCCTGATCAACCTCTCTTCTCCAGGCTTTGGGGGAGCGGCTTCCTCCCGTCACGTTATCAGGGTGTTAAGTTCCGTTCCAGTGGAGACCCGGTGTTATACCTGTCAGATCCTGAGGGAATTGACAAGAGCACGCGGCGAAACATGCTCGATAGCCTGGTGGAACTCAACAAGATGAAGGCCGAGGACTACGGCGATCCAGAGATCGAGACCCGTATTGCCCAGTATGAAATGGCTTACCGAATGCAGACTTCTGTACCCGAATTGATGGACCTTTCGAAGGAACCCGATTCCGTTTTCGAAATGTATGGACCCGATTCTCGCAAACCCGGGACTTATGCTGCCAACTGCTTACTGGCACGCCGTTTGGCTGAACGGGATGTTCGTTTTATTCAACTCTATCATCGCGGCTGGGATCAGCACGCGGACTTGCCGCGGGATATACAACTGCAATGCAAGGGAGTCGATCGAGCCTCTGCCGCCCTCATCATGGACCTCAAACAGCGAGGCATGCTCGACGATACACTGGTGGTCTGGGGTGGAGAGTTCGGCCGAACAGTGTATTGCCAAGGCACTCTAACGGAGACCAATTATGGGAGAGATCATCATCCGCGTTGCTTTTCGATGTGGCTGGCTGGAGGCGGCGTGAAGCGAGGTGTCGTCTATGGCGAGACCGACGACTACTGCTACAATATCGTAAAAGATCCGGTCCACGTCCATGACCTGCAGACCACGATCCTTCATTGTCTCGGCATCGATCATAAGAAGCTAACTTATAAGTTCCAAGGACGGCATTTCCGCCTGACTGACATAGCCGGTGAACTGGTGCCCAATATCCTGACCTGAGAGGATAACACCTTGGAATTGAAAGCCGTGCGACTCACGATCCCAGAAGATTGCAACATCATTCTGGGTCAGAGCCATTTTATCAAAACAATAGAGGATCTTTACGAGATCCTGATCGCTGCGGTCCCCGGCATCCGATTTGGAATTGCTTTCAATGAAGCCTCCGGCCCTTGCTTGGTGCGCCACCAGGGAAATGATCAGGAGCTTGTTCAGTCTGCTACGGACAACATTCGAAATGTCGGAGCGGGCCACACCTTTCTCATCGTACTGAAGAACGCATTCCCAATCAATATCCTCAATGCTGTTCGCCAATGTCAGGAAGTTTGTTCCATCTATTGCGCCACAGCCAACCCGGTTGAAGTCATCGTCGCGGAGACGGAACAAGGCAGGGGAGTTCTCGGAGTTGTGGACGGCTCTTCGCCCAAGGGAGTAGAGGATGAGGCGAATCGAAGCCAACGAAAAGAGATGCTCCGAAAATTTGGTTACAAGCTGTAGCCTATGCCGGGATTGAACTCAATCCCCAAAGGAGAGTGATTTCATGGCGTATTCATATGGAGAGCTCAAGAAGAAGACCCTGGCGGAATTACGAGAGATTGCCAATGGCATCGAACATGAAGCCGTCAAAGGCCATTCCCAGATGCACAAGAGTCAGCTTTTGCCGGCTCTTTGCCAAGTCCTCAACATAGAGATGCACGGGCATCACAGTGTTGCGGGCATCGATAAAACCGCGGTGAAAACTCAAATTAAAGAGTTCAAGAAAAAGAGGGATGAAGCACTAACCGCTCACAACCACAAAGAACTGAAGAGAGTCCGACGGGAAATTCACCATCTCAAAAGGCTGATCCACCGCGCAACCGTATAGATTCCTAAAAGGGCGGGCCCGCAGATTTCGCAGATTCTCGCCGAGAAATCATTTGTGAATTCTGCGACAGCGCGTCGGTCAAATACGCGAACAGTTGAGCCCTTGCGGCAGCACCGATTTATCTCCCGCCGCCAGTTTCAGACTCGATCACGTCCCCTGCAGGCAGACCCAGCTCTCCCGCAGGGGACGTTTGCCTTCATTCTTGCCTTCGTCACCCGCCCATGACACACTCTTCCCCATAAAAGCACGTTTCAGCCGGTCTGAATGGGCGTGTGCCCGTGCTGCCTGAAAAGCGACTTCTTATCAATTATCAATCAGCCAATGAACGCGAACAATAAAGAAAAGACAGCCTCCAGACAGCAACGCGATCAGATGCTCAAGCTTGTCGCCAAGGGCTTTTACAACGAACTCGCCAACTACGGCGTGCAGAAAGACGAAATCCTGCGCGTTGCGTCACACCTGCTCGACAACCTCATGGTCAAGGAGCGGAAGCCGGCAAGGACGTGGCGTATTATAGCGAGATGTTCACGCTTGCGGCCGTGAAGGATGAATGGGCGGCCCGCAAGCAACTGAGCGTGCAACATGTTTTACTTCGGCCACTTCAACGGGCGGTCATCCCCAAAGTGGTCGAATGGCTGCAAGCTCCGGGTGCACAGAGAGCTTCGTGCCTGCGTTTCCCGGAGGGAAATCGACCTGCAACAACACTTCACGCACCCCACCCGGGAGTATTTCGGGGTTTATTTCAAGGACCAGCCGGTGGGCATTGTGGGTGGCGAGAATATTGATCGTGAGGCAGGCAAACTGGGGATGAAGAAGCTCGTGGGCGAACCCGGGCTGCAGGGCAAAGGCATCGGCAAACGCGCCACGTTCGGCTTCCTTTACTACGCGTTCATGATTCTCAACCTAAACAAGGTTTACATCGCACTCGCGCGACATCAACATGAGCAACCTCAATATTAACAGCCGGTTTGGATTCGAACTGGAGGGCGTTTTTCCCGAAGACCTGAAAGTGGGCGATCAGCGGCAGGACGTCGTGCGCATGGCGCTGTTCAAATCGCTCTGGCTGCAGATCTTTTCCGTCAACGCATGATGCAGTCGAGTTGCCTGATCCCCGCCCTTTCGCTAATCTCGAATGCAATGAACATATCTCTCCAGGCCGATAAACGTTGCTTGGCATCTCGGCATTGTGCCTGCGACTTTGAATTACATCAGCGAAAACTGCGCCATCTGCGGGAGAGAAAGAGAACGACTCATGAGCTCTGGTGATTGTCTTACACCTTCTGAAAAGGATTCCCAAAGACCGCCCGTTTACCCAGTTCCGCCTCAATCTCCAGCAGGCGATTGTATTTCGCGATCCGTTCGCTGCGGCAGGCGGATCCGGTCTTGATCTGCCCCCCACCCATAGCCACCGCAAAGTCCGCCATGAAAGCGTCTTCGGTTTCTCCCGAACGATGCGAAATAATGTAGCCCCAACCCGCCTTGTGACACATTTGAATCGTTTCGATCGTTTCCGTGACCGAACCAATCTGGTTGAGCTTGATGAGGACCGCGTTGGCAGACCTTTCCTGGATGCCGCGGGTAACGAACCGGGTGTTTGTGACGAAAAGGTCGTCACCCACGATTTGTACCTTTCCACCTAATGCGGCGGTATGTTTCTTGAATCCGTCCCAGTCATTTTCCGCCAGCCCATCTTCGATTGAAACAATAGGATATTTCTGGATCCAATTCGCAAAGAGCTGAGTCATCTCATCACTGCTCTTCTTTCCCTGGCCCGATTTCGTAAAATGATAGACGCCTTCCTCAAGAATTGAGCTGGCCGCAGCATCTAGCGCAATAGCTACATCTTTGCCAGGCTGATACCCCGCTTGTTCGATGGCTGTCACAATTAATTGACAGGCTTCTTCATCACTCTTCAAATTGGGGGCAAAACCTCCCTCATCTCCAACCCCAGTTGCATATTTTTTCTTGTTCAAGATACCCTTCAACGTATGAAACACTTCTGCTCCATAGCGAAGCGCCTCGGCAAAAGAAGGGGCCCCTATGGGCATCACCATGAACTCCTGAAAATCCACACTATTGTCAGCATGCTTACCGCCATTGAGAATGTTCATCATGGGTACCGGCAATCGCCGAGCGCCCGTTCCCCCCAAATAAGCATAGAGTGGAACGTCTGCGGCGATGGAAGCAGCTCTGGCCACCGCCATTGAAACTCCCAGAATCGCATTAGCCCCTAGCCTTCCCTTATTGGGTGTCCCATCCAATTCAATCATGAGATAGTCGATCTCTGATTGACGTGACGGGTCCTTCCCTTTCAGGGCGGGAGCGATAAAATTATTGACGTTTGCGACGGCTTTGAGCACCCCTTTGCCCCCATAACGCTTTTTATCCCCATCGCGCAATTCCACAGCTTCATGTTCACCGGTTGAAGCACCGGAGGGAACCGAAGCCGAGGCTTGAACTCCATTGTCCAAGGTGACTAGGGCACGTAACGTTGGATTTCCGCGGGAATCAAGGATTTCCAAAGCTTGAATGGATTGAATAGTGCAACGCATGAGCGATCTCCTCAGTTATGAATTTCAGCCGCCATTCTCCCATCCGGCCAGCAGAAGATCAAGGAGGATCAGCTAAAGAGTAGTTAGGTCCCTTCCTTCTGAATCTTTCTCGCCTCTTTCACAATCGGGCCATAGACCTCTTTGTCGAAGGGCGGGCATCCTGTAGGAAATTGCCCGAGCGGATGATTTTTTTGGCGCATGAGGTAGGTACAAAAGGTCAAGGTCTTACAAGTCCGGGCGGGATCGAGCTTCCCTTTGGCCAGTGCGTCCCTCGCGAATTCCGGGTAAGCCAGGGCTCCTCGTCCAACACCCATCAGACTCACACGCCCGTCACGAATGTTGGCCGCACCGGCATTGATTTGGAAGTGTTGAAGCCAGCTGTATCCTGTCCCAACAAATGTCAAAGCGGGGAATGCTTTCTGCAGTTTGGCACAGATCTCGAAATGTCGCGCAACGCCAATGAGTGGATGTTCTGGGGGCCAGTAATTTCCCTCGTCGGGTTTTTCAAATGGCCGGCCGATATGAGGATTGGTGTAAGGATTACCCAGGGAAATGTTAAAGAGCGCCACCCCCTGTTCCTTCAGTATCCGAATCAGATCCAAGGGTTCCTTTAAGTCAGGAGCTAGTGGATTCTCCGCTGAAACCCCAAACCCATAATCGTAAGGAAGGGGATAGGCTCTGGGTTTTCCGCACCGAGTCTGAGAATCCAGCTCGAAGGGGACGCCGTCGTAAACCCCCAATCGAGTCGCAATTAGAAAATCCGGTCCTAATGTGCTGCGAATTTTCGAGACAACATTTCGGGCAAAACGGCTGCGATTCTCCAGGGAGCCCCCATACTTGCCCGGGCGCGTTTTCGCACCAAGCAACTCGTTTCCGAGATATCCGTGGGTTAATTTGACATCGACCCCTTTAAATCCAATTTTCTTGGCAATTCGGGCTGCTTCCACAAAATGGTCTTCCAATTGTTCCAGGTAATCATCACTCAAAACAGGATAGTCTGCGGGTATCTTGATTGATTTTCTGCGATCCAGAAAGGTGAGCCCGTCAAGGACCGGATGGTGCTGAAGGATGAGAGGGATGGGATGACTGTATCGACCGGAATGAGTTAATTGCAAGACTTCGAGGAGGTTTTCGGCGTCTTGATAAACCTCCCGGTGCACCCGGCGTGTATGACTCAGTAGTTTCTCGAAGGATCCTGCATTGTCTTCCGTGAGGAGTAACTGCCTTGGATTGGCGCGTCCTTCTGGGACGACCGCCGTTGCTTCAAACCAGATCAGCTTCGCTCCACCACGCGCAAAGCGCTCGTAACGGCGAAACGTCAATTCATCAGGCCGTCCGCCCGGCGTCCCATCACACCCCTCCATGGGATGGATCGCCAGTGAGTTCCCTATCGAAAATGCGCCGACGCGGACGGGTCGGCTGAGAATTTGTTTGACCTTTATGGGATCGCCTTCCAATGGAACAGGAAGCTGGAGCTTTTCAATTTCGGCGGCTAACTCTTCCAGTGATTGATAATGAAAGTATCTTTTCAAGAGAGTTCTTAGATCGATCAAGGATAGTTTACTCCTTGACCGTAGACATTAGACTGCGGACATTCGACCCTGCGCTTTTTTAGCGCAACGCATTCAGTACTTTCTGCAATGCTTCCATAAAGAAATGTTCTCCCCACATAACCGACTCATCAACACCTAGCTTCTTATGATAATGGTAAACGGCATGCAGAAGGATGCCCTCTTGCCCTGCTTGGCCACGCGCTAGAAACTGAGCCGACGTCAGTCTATCCAGGATTTCAAAGGCGGCATTGCGATATTGGTGTGCCTTCTCCCGGTCTGGAGAGAGCGCGGCTAAGTTCCACAATCCGGAAGCCGCAATCGCAGCGGCGGAACTGTCCCAGAGGGAATCTGGACCTGCCTCAACGTGGAAATCCCAATATGGGACCCACGTCTCCGAAACATGACAAAGATAATAATTCGCGCACCGCTCGGCTGTTTCCAGAAAGGAAGGGTCGCGCGTGAATTGGTAGGCTGTGCCAAACCCGTACAAGGCCCAACACAATCCTCGTGACCAACAGGAGTCGGGCCGAAGCCCCTGCTGAGTACTTTCACGCAGAAAGACTCCACGAACAGGATCGAAGATCGCTTCGTGAACCGTGCTTCCGTCAGAATGAACGAGGTACTGCTGAGAAGTCCGGCAATGGCAGGTGGCGATATCCCAAAGACGATCATCCTGGGTTTTTTCTGCGACCCAAAAGATAATCCCCACATTCATCATGATGTCAATGAACAGAGACTCCGCTCCCAAGAAAGAACAGAGGTACTGGCCTTTCGGCTGAAAGCGCAGCGCCAGCGTTCGGCCTGCCTGAATCAAGGTTTCCCGCAATTCCGGATCCTGAGTGAGGCCGTACCAGCGGCCGTAAGATGAATGGAAAACAAATCCGAGGTCGTGGACGTTCCGGTCGTTTTTGCGTGATTCCAATAACAGGCTGTAATGCTCAGCCTTGTTTCGCCAATAACGATTTCCAGTGAGTTGGAAGAGAATCCAAAGAATCCCCGGCAGGAATCCCTCGCACCAGTTTGTCCAATATTCCCCTCCATGTCGCCACTTTCCATTCACTGTATACATTGGAAAGAAATCGGGTTGTTCCTCGATCAAATTCCTGAACTGGTATTGTGCGAAATCAAGGGCATTCTCGAGCTGAGTACATCGTGTTTGGAGGTTGATATCAGAACGGGACATATTACTCCTCGAGAAAAAGAATTTTGAATCTACTCCGTTGAAGGTCCCCTATCAAGTGGATTTTCAAGAGGAAAGTGTTATCTTTTGATCATAGAGAATTGAATATAGGTTCGAGATGGCTGGGGTACTTGCCCCCACGCTCAGTGTTTTTTTCAAAGGCATCACGTCTTCGGTAAAGGAGGCCACATGATCCGGCTTAAGATCGTATTGCTAACATTGATCTTGCCCATTCCATGCATGTTCTATGCAGAAGATTCACAGCAAGAACAAAAAAAACTAGCAGAGTTGGAACGGACCCTAAAGGACGACATACCCCACGTCATGTGTGTGGGGTCAAATTTTACAACCGCGGGGCAACCCTCCATCAATGCCTATGCGAAGCTTGCGTCCAATGGATTTCGGTCGGTGTTGAATCTCCGCACCGCTCAAGAAGGAGTCAGTCTTGAGGAAGAAAAGGATGCCGTGGAAAAAGCAGGCCTACGTTACATTAATATCCCGGTCATTTCTCGTGCTCCCACCCCCGGACAAGTTACTGAATTTCTGACGGTGGTGAAAAACAAGTCCTTCCAGCCTATGCTCATTCATTGTGCCAGCGCCAATCGGGTGGGCGCATTCTGGATGATCTACAGAGTGTTAGAACAAGGCTGGCCCCAAGAGAGGGCTCTCGATGAAGCCACCCGGATTGGTCTCACCAGTCCGGCCCTCAAAGATTTTGCCTTGAACTATATTGCCTCTCATCAAAAGTAAGTCGAGTCCGGTTCGTAGGCATCGGCACACGTTGGGATCGAGCCGGTGTATCGACGGACATCTGCTAGTTGATTTACCTTTGATGAGGTCGACCGGAGCAAGCGTAAAACTATCGGAGCTTGCAAACTAAGTCTATGCGATAATTGGCACAATAATTCCGAGGAATCGTTACTGGGCTAGCAACAGGGGTTCCTCCAAGAATGAACAAACTAAAGCCCTATCGGCTCAGGCCGATATCTCGGATGTAGAGCATTAGAACCAGTTTAGAGGGCTAAACTTTAATGGATGTGAGCCCTGCCCATGCTTATTCGAAATCGGTAGGATAGATGAGTCAATTTTGTATCAATATAGCGGGATCAAAACAATGGCTGCACAAACGGTAGATCCGGAAATTCTCGATGCAATGATCCTCGCTGAGATTGCCGTGAAGTATGAGTGTCATTCCCAGGCGGTTGAAATCTTGAGCACTCTCATCCAGAAGCATCCTAAGTACCTGCCTGCCAAGGAAGCCCTGCAAAAAATTTATCGGGATACGGGAAAATCGGAACAAGCCAGCCAACTCGAGAATGAAATGAATGATATCCGCTCACAATTGGCAGCCGACCGAATTCAACAGAACGGAATTCAGCCCGATCATCAGAAAAGAGAGTTCATAGCCAGGATCGATTCAATCGTTCGTGAGATTTATGACACTCGGGATTACAACGAAGTCTTGGATATTTCAGCCTCAAGCCTTTTGAAAACCATTCAGGGGGACCGTTGCTTGATCTGGGTCCCTGGGTCCGAGGAATGGGAAGAGACCCAACACGAGTCTTGCCGAAAAACTATCTCTCCATGCCCTTGGGAAAAGATTGACCGGGTGAATACGATCCTGTGGCAGCTGATATCGGATGCTAAAGACACCGTCTCCTTTGAGAAAATTCAAACTTCTCCGTTGTTTGCTCTACAACGGGACATTTTGGAATCGTTTTCTATTCAATCGGTTCTGGCTTGTCCTTTAGTCTACAAATCCACCCAAATCGGCATGATCCTGATTCACAGTTGTCAGGAAGAGAATTCCTGGAACCCAGAAGAAATATCTTTGCTCTCAACAGTTGCGGGGCATACTGCAGTGGCGCTTCAGAATGCCCGGCATTTCAGCAAGGCCCAGACTCGGGAATTGAAAGATCAGCTCACTGGCCTGGAATCACCTCAGTTTTTCGAGGAAAGACTAGCGGTCGAAATGCGCAATGCCGGTCAGCAAAATTACCCGCTCTGCCTCGGCCTGCTCTACGTCAATGATTTCCAGAGATATTGTCATGACCCAGGGCCAGACCGCCGCTGAAACAGTGCTTCATAAAGTTGGATTCCTGGTTAAGACGCACGTACGCAAGGGAAGTGTCGTAGGGAGAACCGGAAACGAAGAATTCGGTATGATTTTACCTAACGTCCCAAAAGGCCGAGCCCAGCAGATCATGAACAATATCAAACAGATTGTTGAGAATACCATCACCACAGACTCAGGAAAACCAGTCACGGTGGGCGTCGGAGTCATTGAAGCCACTCTGAGCCCCACTCTTTGGGCGACGCAGTCTCTCAACGAAGCTGGAACCTCAGAATCGCCGGAAACTTTTGACAGCTCAAGCCGGGACAACGCTGCCTTCCGTGGCGACCTCTCAGAGATTGAGTTACTTGATGTTCTCCAGATTCTGGCTAACGGGCGAAAGAGCGGGAAATTGGTATTGAGTGCCGAGGGCCACCTGGGAATCGTATTCTTCAATTTAGGACGGATCATCGATGCAATGTACCATGGTAAAAGAGCGGAATTGGCTTTCTTTGAAATTCTCACCATCCAGAAAGCCCGCTTTGAATTCCAATCCTCACCCCAGCCTTTTGGTGAACAGATCAGTTGTAGCAACACCCAGCTTATCCTGGAAGGTCTCCGGCTTCTGGACGAAGCGAACCGGGAGCGGCAATTCACCTCAAGCCATTAACACCAAGAATCGTTCAAGGCACACACTTCCTAATTGACTCTCTCCAATTGAGAAAGGAAACGCACGCAGAGTGTTGCTAATGGGTCCCAAGACTAAAGACACTCTCAAGAAGTGAGCCACTCGGCGTGGATTCGTTTGGTGAAGAAAATCCTGCCAAGTGACTCAACTCCTTTCGTCGCTTCGGATCCTCCGACGTATAAAACCTAATAGGCAAACCCATCATGTCTTGGAAAAACCTCATCGTAAGGTTTTAGCCATTCCATTCACGGTTCTCGTGCCGCGCACTTTGATGGGTCTTACGAAGTACTGCGGTATATTGCTGCAGACACGCTCTGGCTTCAGGGTTATCGGCAGTCAAACTTTTTTCCAGATTGGATGTGGCCTGCTGCAGCAATTCCTGCGCTTCAGCGTAGCGGTGTTGGCTACAATAGATCGTGGCAAGAGAAACCTGATTCCGGGCTACGTCGGGATGATTTGGACCCAACGCTTTCTCCCTTATGGCCAAGGCGCGGACGAGGAGCTGCTCTGCTTGGGCTGTTTGCCGGAAAGAAAGAATATGCGGCAGCCAGGGTGCTTAAACTGCCCGCTACGTCCGGGTGATCGGGTCCTAGAACTCTCTCCCGAATCGAACGAGACCGCTCCAACAACGGGATAGCCTTCCCGGCTTTTCCTTCACCCAAATACCAGGCGGCGAGATTGGAAAGGCAGAGCGCCACTTTGGGATCGTCTTGTCCTAAGGTCAATTCCCAAATCTGCAGCGCTCTTCGGTAAAGTGGCTCTGGACGGGTATGCCGGTTCTGAACTCGAAGCAGTTCCGCCAAATTGCTCAGGCTAGAGGCAACATCGGGATGGCCCCGCCCGAGCACCCTTTCTCTTATGGTGAGTGCCTGACGCAGCAAGCGTTCACTCTGACCATATTGCCCTTGATGAAAGTACAGCAGCCCCAAGTTATTGAGCGTGGCAGCCGTGGCGGGTTCGTCGCGTTCAGTTGATTCCCTTCGGATTTCGAGCGCTTGCTTGTAAAGCGGCTCTGCCTCAGGGTAGCGTCCTTGAATGCGATACAGTTCAGCCAGATTGTTCAACACCGTTGCCACATTGGGATGTTTGCTCCCCAGGGTCCCTTTCATGATACTCAATGATCGGAGATAGAGTCGTTCCGCCCTTTCGTAGTCTGATTTCGCGACCAGAAGTTGCCCCCAGTTGTTGAGGGTTGTGGCTACCGCAGGGTGCTCAGCACCCAGAGTTTTCTCGAAGATGAACAGGGATTCCTGGTAGAGACGGTTAGCTTCTTCCCATCGATTCTGGATTCGGCACAGTTCGGCAAGATTGTTCAAAACGCCAGCGGTGTTCGGATCTTCTTCTCCATTGACCTCTCGAAAGATGTTGAGCGCTTCTCGATAGAGAGGCTCGCTTGCCAAATAGCGCCCTTCGGCTTTCAATCGTTCAGCTGAGCCATTGAGTTCACCGGCCCGCTCGAGCAAAGACTTGTTTACAGGATTCAGGACTTCGTGACTTTCTGGCAGAGCAAAAGGGATGTGAAACATTATCCCCGCGACAACCACCAGACAACTAGTTAGTACATGTTTTCTCATCGTAGTCTCCTCTCCGTGAATAACTGCCTTCGTCAATTGGGTGCTTGAGGGCAGTACGCGCACTGTCCACGGCACCTAGATTGACTCAGAAATAGAGGCCAAGTAAGTGTGACCCGGTAATTGCACGGTGTGACACGGTAGGGAGAAGCTTGAATCCACCTGGAAAACTGAGTTAAAGTGAATAGAGAGATAATCGAGGGAAAACAGAAATGCCAAAGCCTGACACCCAATTCGAAGGCCCGGAGCCCACGGGGAAGCGAATGAGCTCAAGCCAGGGGTCAGGGCCTAGTGTCGAATCAATCCAAAATCAGCTCAGAAAAATTATGGCGAGTGCCGGTTTCATCCGGTCAGAACGGATGGGTCGCTTCCTCAAGTTCATTGTCGAAGAGACTTTAGGGGGGCATGGGGACCGTCTCAAGGAATACTCGATCGGGATAGAGGTTTTTGATCGTGGGGAATCTTTCGACCCCAGAACCGATCCCGTGGTGCGCGGTGAGGCCCGGCGCCTTCGCCTGAAACTGAAAGAGTACTATGAGGTTGAGGGGGCGACCGATCCGATCCGTTTCAACCTGCCCAAAGGAAGCTATGTCCCTTGTTTCGAGGCAAACGTTCAGGACTCACCAGGAATGCAAACGGCAAATCCTTTGTCGCACGCACCGAAGCCCCATTTGAAAACCATTGCCGTATTGCCTTTCGTAAATTTGAGCTCCGACAGTGAGAACGAATACTTTAGCGACGGATTGACCGAAGAAATTATTCACGCCCTGGGTAAAGTCGAAGGAATGAGCGTTGTCGCGCGCACCTCAGTTTTTCAATTTAAAGGGAAAGCCTACGATGTCAGAAAACTAGGGGAACAATTGAATGTTCAAACGGTTTTGGAAGGGAGTGTCAGGAAAGCAGGTGACCGTCTTCGGATCACGGCCCAACTCATCAACGCCGCCGATGGCTTCCATCTTTTTTCCAAAACCTTCGAAAGAGAAATGAAAGACGTTTTTGCCATTCAGGATGAAATTTCGAATACGATTGTGAATACTCTCAGGCACATCTACCAGCCGGGCGGTTCTTCTTTGCCCCGTACCAGTCTGAATTTAGATGCCTATCATATTTATCTCAAAGGGCGCTTTTACTGCCGCAAACGCACCGAAGAAGGGATCAAGAAATCCATAGAATTCTTCCATCAAGCCACTGAGGTAGACCCTGATTATGCAGCAGCCTATGGAGGATTGGCAGAATCTTTCAGCTTGCTGGCGCACAAAGGTTTGCACCGCCCCCACGAAATCATGCCAAAGGTTAGGGCCGCAGCCCTCAAGGCCATAGAGTTGGATCCACAAGTCCCCGAAGCCCATATGGCTCTTGGTTTTGTGCGGTCTACTTACGATTGGGACTGGGAAGCGGCCGAACGGCACTATTGGCAAGCTCTGGAGTCTTCCTCGTATGGAAACGTGGAAGCGCAGCACTGGTATGCAACTGACTATCTGTCACCTCTGGGCCGACTAGACGAGGCACTAGAGCATATCCAGCATGCTTTATTTGTAGACCCTCTCTCGCATCTCATTAATTCTAGCGTGGGATTCGTGTTTATCGTCAGACGCGAGTACGATCAGGCCATTGAGCAGTTCCAGAAGGGCTTATGTCTGGATCCCAATTATTACCATTTCTATACGGGCTTAGGACGATCTCACATGCAATTGGGAATGTTCCGTGAAGCGTTGGAATATTTTCAAAAAGCCAGGGCCTTATCAGGGGACCTCCCTTATGTGACCGGGATTCTGGCCCACTGTTACGCCATCATGGGAGACCTTGAGAAAGCGAAGTAGCTCAAAGAGGAATTGCTGCAACTTTCTCAAGAACGTCACGTTCCCTCGGTAACGTTCGCGCTTCTGAATAGCGCACTTAATAAACCGGATGAGGCTTATGCCTGGCTCAAGAAAGCATTCATTGAACGAGAATCTCCCCTGGCTTACTTAAACGTGTACCCGACGTATGACTCCTTGCGAGCCGACCCTAGGGTCCAAGAGATAATTCGACAGATGAGACTGGCACCCTCGATGACGGCAGTTAATCGATCTATCGAATCATGATCCCTTCTCAAAAAGTTAGTCCGTAGAGAATCTCGAGCCCTAATGGAAATCATTGTTCAGAAATATGGAGGCAGTTCGGTCGCGGACATCGCGCGGTTGGAGCGGGTCGCTGACCGCGTCGTGAGAACGGCGCAAGCGGGGAAGCGAGTATGTGTCGTCGTCTCGGCGATGGGCAGGACCACCGATGACCTGATCACGCTGGCGCATCAAATCACCGATTCGCCGCCGCGACGGGAACTCGACATGCTCTTGTCCACTGGCGAGAGAATTTCGATGGCCCTTTTGGCGATGGCTATTCAAAAGCGTGGACAAGAGGCCATTTCTTTCACGGGGTCACAATCAGGCATCATCACGAACGACCGGCATTCTGGCGCTCGGATTATCGAGATTCGGCCTGTTCGCATTCAAGACGAATTGGAACGCAATAAGATCGTGATTGTGGCGGGATTTCAGGGCATGTCGTACAAACGGGAGATTACCACGCTGGGTCGTGGTGGCTCCGACACAACCGCCGTGGCGCTGGCCGCAGCATTAAACGCCTCATTTTGTGAGATCTGCTCCGACGTGGATGGCGTGTACACCGCGGACCCTCACGTGGTTGAAGACGCCCGTCGCTTGGACCAGATCTCTTACGACGAAATGCAGGAACTGGCAGAACACGGCGCCAAAGTATTGAACGCCCAGGCCGTCGAGTGGGCTCGAAAAGCCGGAATTCAAATCCATGCACGCTCCACTCATGCCGACGGCGAGGGAACACGCGTTGGAGTCGCGGTCAGCGGTCAAAGTGCCTGCGGGGTTGCAATCGCCAGGAATCTGGTCAGGCTGCGGCTGTCAGGATCAGCATCCGATTTGGGGGGACAACTGGCGGAGGGCGGCGTCACTTTGTGGAGACTTATCGACGATCAAGCAAGTTCGGTCGCCATTTTCAGCCGCGATGACATTCCCGACTGGCCAGCTTTAAGGCATTCAATGCAAGCCCATTTCGCTTCTCGACTGGAAACAGAGGAAGATTTTGCCGCTGTTTCGGTCGTTGGAACCAGTTTAGGAGCGGCGAGTGAAGTCACTCGTGCCTTGGCTATGGCAAAGCACAATGAAGTTGAGATTCTTGGAGTTGATACGTCACCCTTACGTTTGACATTTTTCACTAAGCAGGCAGACTCGGCCAGGCTCGCCCAGCTGTTTCATGGAGTCTTCATCGCACCCCGAGAGGCAGTTCCATCCCAGAATGTGGACTCGTTCAGTCCGGAGAAAAAGACTTGTTAAAACCGGGGAAATCGCCGCAGTTCGGTGTTTTTCACCCAAAGATTCAAGCGGGGAGTCGGGTTATCGCCCCTGTACCACCCATAAATTCCCTGTTCTGTTTAAACAGTAGCTCCAGAAGCTCACACAGGTCATTAAAACTCATGGCCAATCGATTGCATCAAACTCATAGGAAGTAGATCTGAAAAGGAGGTACATCACCATGACTAGCAAATCTTATTTAACTGTCACCTGCTTCCTCTTCCTGGTTTTTGCTGTAGCTCACTTATTTCGAGTGATTTTCGCGTTGCCAGTTCAGGTTGACAATTGGACAATTCCAATTTGGGTCTCCTGGCTACCTTTTGCAGGTGCGGCCTTTATGTCGCTTTGGGGATTCTGGCTAACGAGAGCAAAAGGCGAATCACATTAGAGTGAAAGCTCAGATGAAAAGCCAGATCCGCACAACGCCAAATACATGAGCGATTTCCGGATTTTGATCCCTTAAGTTTCTGAGCGGAGTGTATCTCCGCGATCCGTGCGACAGTTTTTGTGGCTATCGGAGAGAGAAATTGACTTCGACGTTAAGGTAGACATCAACGGGGACGCCATTTTTCATGCCTGGACGGAATTTCCATTGTCTTAACGCCTTCACCGCATTTTCGTCGAGCCCAAGCCCAATCCCCCGTAGCATCTTCAACATATCCAGCGTGCCATCTTTCCTAACAATTGCAGAGAAAACGACAGTCCCCTGATACTTGGCCTTCCGCGCTTCTTCAGAATATTGGGGTTCCACCCGATAGATGACCACCGGGGCGCTGACACCACCCCCGACACGATAGACCCCGCCGCCAATACCGCCTCCTTCTCCGGGACCTACTCCTTCACCGATTCCTGGACCAACTCCGCCCCCTTGTATTCATACAGCGTTTCTAGAAGTTCATTTTCTATTTCATCGACATGTCGGCGCTCGCAGGGAGGGTGTAGCCTGGCTTCTGCCAAGGCTTCTTCCAGGAACTCAATCAGATCTTCGCTGTTCTTTCTGAAGGTTCATGGCTCTCCTTTTAATTCCATTTGAGCCACAAACATTTCGACCAGTTTGGCCAAGTAATCTGCAGGCCAACTCAAAGCTCTCTATTTTCACTTATAGATCATAATATTGGGTTGACCATTCGATTGGAAAAACAAATATTCTATTGGCGTGAGGATTAAAGTCGAAGAAATCCACTGCTTTTTTATACAATAGGGTTTACTTGTATAGATCTAGCTCCTCCCTACTCCAAAAAGGAGAATCTCATGTTTCAATTGAAGAAGATCCTCTTGCCTGTTGATTTTTCGGATCGTTGCCATGAAGCCATCCGGTATGCCCTACCTCCACTCGCAAAGCAATTCGGCTGTGAGATCTTCGTCTGCCATGTATTGACGCCATTTCTTGAATTTGGTTCTTCCGAACTCGGTATTAGCCTGTCCGGAGAATACATGGTGGAGAGAAGAAAAGAAGCAAAGAAACAGCTCGAAGCATTTCTTGCTGACGAGCTGCGGGAGTTCAGAGTCACTCGTGTCCTGCTCGAGGGGGACCCTGCCCGGAAAATTGTCGAACAGGCACACTCCACCGGCTGCGACTTAATTTTGATGCCGACGCATGGGTACGGCCCCTTCCGGAGAATGCTGCTCGGCTCTGTCACCTCAAAAGTTCTCCACGACGCAGAGTGTCCTGTTTGGACGGGGGCACACTTTCAATCCGAATCCCCGACAGAAGCCCTCCAACTGCGTCGTATCCTCTGCGCAATCGACTTAGGTCCGCATAGCAAGCAAACACTTGACTGGGCATCCCAGCTTGCCGCCGAATTCAACGCCAAGTTGAATCTCGTTCACGTGATTACGGCGCTCGACCCTCGGACCCAGGATTATTATTTTGCTCCGGAATGGCGGAAATACTTGATCGAGCAAGCTCGCGCGGATCTCGATACTCTCCAACAGGCCGCAGGAACAAAGCTTGAAGTGGAGCTGGAGATGGGGGATGTCGCTCAAGCAGTTTGCGCAGCAGCCAAATTGAATCAAGCCGACCTCATCGTCGTAGGCCGCGGTTCCATCGTGAGTACATTGGGGCGATTTCGCACCCATACCTACACCATCATCCGCGATTCTCCTTGCCCGGTGGTGAGTGTTTAGTTTGATCGGGACATGGGTCTGGAGAACCTTCTTCGTGAGCCAATTCCCGGCGGAGCGTGATTTGATCCGCAATTTGAAGGTGCAACATTCGCTTTTTTCCTGTTGTTCTTTTCCTGGGCTTGGAGAAGATGAGTGACACCCACAGCGAAACTTTTCCCTCTTAACCGGGTCGAGCTAATTCGACGAGTAGATTCTCTTAAGTTTTGCAGACGTAAGCCTACACCGATGACCTAGAGGAGCCCAAGGGTAGGTTGAGGATAGGAATCAACAGGAGGTTTAGTGTGGAAGGCCTAAAAGCATTCGAATCAACGTGACAAATCAAATGACCGCATCACCACTCTTGAAATGTCCTGGCCTGCTGAGAGGTAATTCAGGCGACACTCATTTTTGTTTCCTCAAGAATTGTCCCATACTCTATCTAGCTATCGTAATTTTGTCGCCACAAAGTCGCCCAGCTGTTCAGCCGTGAATTCGTTTCCCTCGAAGTTGGCTACCAGTTTCCCCTGGCGATCGATGACAACCGTATGCAAGGAATGCGTCAGGGTACCCTCATCCGGCCAATAATTGACGCCGAAACTGCGGCACACCTGCTTGACGTCAGATAATGAGCCCGTCAGAAAGTGCCATGAATTGGGATCGGCCTTCCAAGTTTCAGCGTACTTGGCCATCACCTCCGGCTGATCGTGTACCGGATCGATGGTAATGCTCAGTAGGATGAGATCACGTCCCAATTGGTCTGCGAAACGCTTCTGAAGACGACCGAAATTGCTGGACAGCCGGAAACAGTAATTCGGGAGCGGACAACTCGTGTAGATGAATGTGATTGCCACTACCTTATTAGAGAATTGCGCGAGGGAAATGCGCTTTTTGGTCTGATCGATCAAAGTAAAATCCGAAACCGGCTGGCCGAGGGAAAGCGTGGGCAGTGCCGGGTTAGTCTTATCCAAGCTATCTAGAAGTTGCAACCGGCGGACCAGGAGCGGTTCTTGTTCAAGATTTTGATAACTGTGAGCCTTAATATTCTCGGCATAAGAATCATCTTCTTCGACAACTAGCGTGAAGTCTACCTGCATGCTCGACTCCAGACCATCCAGTAGTTTCGGGTCACGAACTGAAAACGGCATTGTCATCGCTTCCATATAATTGGGAATAGCCGCGCACGATGCAACGAAGGTCTGATGGGAGCGGTCGATTTTCAATATCAGCCCGGTTACGGGGTATCTCTCTGTGGCCCAGGCCTGTCCTGCGCCAATGCATGCTACAAGGGCGAGTAATACTCTTCGTTTCATTGAGTTCATTCCGTTCATGGGGCCCTCTTTAAGATTATAACCCCTGCACCCTTCTATTTGCGAAGCTCCGCGGAATGGTTGACTGGGGATCGAGGCCTCACTTTTCGGGCCCCCGAGGTGGTACGGCCGCCGCTCGAGTTTCGTATATTCCGCGGCAAACTCCTTGATTTCGAGAAACTGGTTCTTACCCACGTTGGAGAATATCTGCGGGGTCCTGCTGCCTCCCGGCCACGTTATTTCAAGGCTCACAATCTGCGCCGCTTTGCCCAAGCCGATGTGTTGTTGCAACGGAGACGCTCCAAAAGACCCTCCACTGCCGACGGTGCGATAGATCGCCCGGATTGCCTGGCCTTCGTTTTTCACCGTCACTTTGATTCGTGCTCCAATCGCGGCCCGGTTTGACTTGCTTCCCACTAGCCGCAGGCTGATCCAGTCGTTGCCGTTGCCCGGATTTTCAAAAAGGCGGAAGGCATGACGGTCGCCAGGCACCGCGCCACCAATTGAGGTGAAAATATCTTCGTCGCCATCGTTGTCAATGTCCACAAAAGCGACGCCGTGTCCTTTGTGCAAATCGCCGGTGCCCGAGGAAGCGGTGATATCGACGAAAGATTTTCCCTCCTTATTGTGGAACAAGATATTGGGAACCAGAGAAGCGTACGAAGGATCACCGGTGCCGAGGTAGATATCCAGATATCCGTCGTTATCTACATCGCCGAAATTGGCGCCCATGGGCATGAAGACGCGGTCAAGTCCGACTTCCTTGGTCACATCGCGGAATGCGCCATTTCCAAGGTTCTTGTACAGTCTCGAGGATGGGGCATTGTGAGGAAGCCCGAGGTAGGTGCGCACCGTCTCATCGACCGACGCCTGGTAGGCTGTGTCGAACACATCGGGCAAGCCATCATTGTCATAGTCAAAGAACCAGGTGGCGAAACTCCTTCCGGTCCCCGGCACCCCGGCTTGATCTGCAATCTCTGCGAAGGTTCCATCGTGCTTATTGTGATACAGAAAGTTGTAGCCGATCACATTCGAAACGTAGAAATCCACGTATCCGTCGTTGTCATAGTCTTCTGCCACAACCCCCTTCGTGAACTTGGTTTGGTCGATGCCGGCAGAATGGGAGATGTCTGTGAAGGTTCCGTCGCCCTTATTCAGAAATAGCTGGCTGGGCCCATTCTCGTTGCCCACGAAAAGATCAAGAAAACCATCATTGTTGATATCTGCCCAAACTCCTGCCTGCGTGTTTGTGGCCGGTTTCGCAAGGCCGCTCTCTTGGGTGACATCCGTGAAGGTCCCGTCGCAATTATTTCGAAGCAACGATTTGCGCTGCCCCAGCGACTGCCAGGCTCCCCGCAACACCAGAATGTCCAAGCACCCATCGTTGTTGTAGTCTGTCTGCATGAGGTTCAACCCGCCCAACTGCTTTGATAGTCCAGCCTTCTCGGCTTGGTCCGTGAAGATTCCTTTTCCGTTGTTGTGGAGATAGTGCATCGGCTCGCAACTGTCCCAACTCGTTGTCACCACCTCAAATAATCCATCATTATCGAAGTCATCCACGATCACACCAGAGGCCATCACGAACAGGTTCAATCCAGCTTCGGGAGCCACGTCTTTAAAGCGTCCGATATTCTCAGTAGATGTGAACAAAGCTGGCGGCAGCAGGTACTTTTGCGGAACGCTTGCCGGGTATTGTCCCAACGTCATGTAGGTCAAATTTAGCAGCCATTTCACTTCGAGCTCGTCGGGTTTCTTCGCGAGATATCTAAGGAAATACTGGATTGCCATTTCAGAACTGGCCGATTTCGCATATCGGATCCCCGGAGGCATCGGAAAAAGGCACCTCTCCCGGGATTTCGATACACTTCATTCTCGATCTCGGATTTATGCAGGTAACCAATTCCCAGCATTTCATCCATCTGAGGCACAGCCTGAGGGACCTCCTCCACCGCAATCAGGTAGGCGATTTCCCACTCTTCAACGGCCTTCGTCATTTCGCCTTGGTAAGCATGAAGTTGTCCTTTGGCGACGTGCGCCTGCATCACATCAAGCGGCTTCGCATACTTCACGTAAGCGGCGCTCTCCTTGCTAGTTGGGCTCAATATCTTCTCCAGCCCTTCCATGGACACGGAAAACGATTGGTTGTACGACTCACAGATCGCCTGCAAGTCCTGGTCCCAGCCATTCTGTCCTAGGGAGTCGAACCAGAGCCGATAATGCCTCACTGCGGCCGTCTACACCAGCCGGAAGCCGCACGTTTCCTAAGGCTTTGGCGGCTGCCGACCGAGAACGGTCAGCCTCCTCGATATCCACGACTTCGGATTGCGACAAAAACTTCAAGATTGCGTAACCTAATGGTATCTCGACGATGTGGGAAAGCTGCCCTGGTTTAAGGCCCTTCAATGCGTCTCTCAGCTCGGGTTGTAGTGTCGCAATATCGGACATACCCAAGAGGCCGCCGCTGATCGCCGAGGGGTCCATAGACTCCTCTCGCGCAAGCACGGCAAAGTCATCACCACGATTCAACCGCTCCAGGATTCTCTCCGCCTTTCCAACTGAATCTACCATGATCATCCGCACTCCCATCTGGTTCGTGGAGGCATCTTGCGCCGGAGACCCGACCAAAGAGAATAAACTTGTACCATAAAGGACTGCCGCTCCGGAAATGAGCCCAATGAACAGCAGTCTCAGGCCAATCTCCCAAAGAGAAGTAAAGGCCCTATTCCCGACAGGTGTCACAAATTTATCTGTCCTCTGCATTCGTTTTGTGTCGA
The DNA here is from genome assembly GCA_963810905.1 of uncultured Acidimicrobiia bacterium. Taxonomy (GTDB): domain Bacteria; phylum Acidobacteriota; class Terriglobia; order Versatilivoradales; family Versatilivoraceae; genus CAWBAT01. The sequence continues at coordinate 391,110 of CAWEPG010000011.1, forward strand.
GATATCTTGCAACCTTATTTCGGTGCTCTGCAATGTGCTTTAGGCCATAAAGGACATTGTCTTCTAAGGCGGTGATGCGATTGTAGCATGCAATCCCCTGATTGTCGCGCCAAGGCCCAAAATGGCCACACTAGGGAAAAGAGATGAAAATGTATCAAGCACACAATCTCGTAGGCCGCAGGATTGATTGTCCCACGCCATTTTCCAAACTTCGATTCCTGGGCGATTTTGCCAATGTGTGGGTTGAATGGCGCAAAAGCACCAGAAGTTCCAAACACCAGAAGAGAGCATACTTCAGGCTATTGCGTGAAAGTTGAGAGAGCTCTATTGAGGAATCCCCTCTCGTAATGGCACTGTCGTGAAAATAGATCCACAAACCTGATCTGTGACAATATGCAAAATAAGAAAGGGGGCACAGCCCATCCAAACAAAGCTTGGCACGGCAACTAAATTGCCTCATTTGGAAAGGTAAATGTGTCTTTAGACGTTCCTTTTAATCGAGTGAATAGTCCTACTAGGTAAAAATTTAGGTTGAGGAAAACCCTATGAACTCAAGAGAGAGAGTTCTTGCCGCTCTAAATCATCGAGATCCCGACCGGGTAGCCGTTGACCTGTCGGGTCATCGCTCCTCAGGCATCGCTGCAGTAGCATACTCGCGATTGAGAAATTATCTGGGGCTACCCAAGAAACCAATCCGAGTGTACGACCCGGTTCAACAACTGGCGATTGTTGACCCGGATGTGCTCGACCGATTTGGCATAGACGCCATAGAACTGGGAAGGGCTTTTGCTTTAGAGGAAATTCATTGGAAAGATTGGGTTCTTCCCGACGGTACTCCATGCCAAATGCCAGTGTGGGCCTTCCCCGAAAGGGAACCCAATCGTTGGGTATTGCGTTCGCGCACCGGCAGAGTGATTGCTCAGATGCCCGATGGCGCACTCTTTTTCGAACAAACTTTCTACCCTTTTGCGGAAGGGAAAGCCGACCATGACCGCATCCTGGATGCCTTCAGCGAATGCATGTGGACTACAGTGGCTTCCCCTCCAGGTCCTTTGATCGAAGGACCGGAAGGACAACGAAAATTTACTGAAGGAGCAAAAAGGCTACGACAGCAGACTGACAAAGCGATCATTGGCCTGTTTGGTGGAAACCTTCTTGAGATCGGACAATTCCTCTATCGCAATGATAACTTCCTGATGCTGTTGGCTGGAGATCCTGCACGCGCGCACGATTTTCTGGAGAAACTGGTTACGATTCATCTCAATAATCTGGAAAAGTTTCTTGGCGCTGTTGGGCCTTACATCGATATCATACTTTTCGGAGATGATCTCGGCTCGCAGCGGGGACCCCAGATGTCCCCGAAAATGTATCGTGAGTACTTCAAGCCGAGGCATGCACGAATGTGGAAACGTGCTAAAGAATTGGCCAATGTCAAAGTAATGCTGCATTGCTGCGGCGGGGTTCGGGAGATTCTCCCCGATCTTATCGAAGCGGGGCTGGATGCTATTAATCCTGTTCAGATTACGTGTAAGGGGATGGAGCCCAAAGGATTGAAAGCTGATTTTGGGAAAGAGATCACCTTCTGGGGGGGAGGCTGCGACACACGCGAGATTTTGCCCCATGGTTCAGCCCAGGCAGTCCGTGAACATGTAAAGCGGCAGGTTGAAGTTCTTGCTCCGGGAGGCGGATTTATTTTCCAGCAAGTGCACAACATCATGGCTGATGTTCCTCCTCAAAACATTGTGGCCATGCTGGACGCAGTGAACGGGTAACAGACGAGAATATGGAAACGCCAAGAACGCAAAGACCGCTCAGGGGCTTTCGTGATCGCCATCGAAGTGGCTCAGGGCAGCATAGAGGCCGCGTTCAATGGGTAGCGAGCCTGGGCTCCCAGTCTCTTGGGATCCATCGACCAAGTAGGCCAACTCTCTTCCTTTTTCTCTTGGCGCTCTTCCCGTCCTTGGCGTTTCCGTCTTCCGGGGGTAGGGCTGCAAAAGGGTAATAAAATTAGCGTCTTTGGTCCGGTGCTCCGGTCGGAGATAAGCTTGGAGGCCTGTTCCTAGTGTGTTAAACGGAGGGTCGATGAAAGATCTTAAATTGTTTCGCATTTTATTCTGTATTCTGATCCCATCGATAGCACTGTCTGGATTTCAGCTCTCGGCAGGGGAAGAAATATCCAATCCGTTGGTCAAGCCCCTTCCATTGACGGTGGCGGAAGTCGGCCGCCTCAAGACCAATGGTGTTTCCATAGTGGAAGTAACGGATTACATCTTCGGGAATTATAAGGGGGATCTTCCAAGTCCACCTCATGCTGACGGCAATCCCAAGAAGGCTTTCATAGTGTTTTGGAAAGACTTCCCTTTCCGATTCATTTTCAGCCACGAGGGAAGCTATTGTCCCTGGTTTGAATTCCCCTCCGGGACAGGTTTTTGCTATCAGTTTTTTGAAGGAAATGAGGGCTGGGCCGAACTGTTTAACGACTGGGGACGAAAAGACAAAAATAGTTTTGTTGACATTATCGAATCGGGCCCCAGGCGCGTTTGGATTCGATGGACCTACTTCGGCGTAAACATGGATAGCGGGCAACCTGCCTACCGCGCCAGCGAGGATTTCTGGGCTTACCCGAACGGCCTGATTTTGCGGCGCCAAACCTATGAATCTCTCATCCCTAAAGAGAACAAGGGCTATGCTCGCGAACCCATTGAAATGATCGGCATGTGCCCACTCGGCAAAATGTGGAGTGATGTGCTTCAAAAGGATGACACTACTGGAGAAAGCCATGCCTTGGCTGTGCTCGATCCTTTTTCCAGCAACCGCTACGATGTATTTTGGAAACCCACTCCCGAAGCCGACCATATTTGGAAGTCAACACCTCGCCGTGCTGGAGCCGATTGGAAGCTGCTCGACGACTCAGCTGGAGTGGTCCTCATTGTACCGATGCGGGACGGTGCTCCGTTCTGCGTTTTTGGAGATGCTTCAGGCTTTCGGCATGATTTTACCCGCATCAAGGAACATAGCTTCCGAGATACCGGCGGTTGGGGATGGGTTTCGAAGTCCTGGGATCATTGGCCGATCGGCTGGCTCAACAGTCAGGCCCATGAGGTGAATGGTGATTCTCTTAAGATCTATCCGAACCACTTCTCGCCTGCCGGCATGGATTTCTGGGATCTGCCGAACGACCAATCGGCACGAAGGGTATTTTATTCGTTAATCGGAGTGGGTGGAGACAATCTGGAAGAAGTGCGGGCTGTCGCCAAGAAATGGCTGGATAATGGCGAAGCTGGAATCGCGAACCCCGGCACGACTGCCACCCTGCCTGCAACATTCGCAAAGACAAAGGCAAAGTAGCTGAACCGCCAAAGATGTGAAATAAGCTGAGAAGAGTGTTCTAGCGAGTCGACGGCCATCAATCCTGCAATGCTTCGAGAAAACCAGGGGGATGAATGCTACCAGGAAGTTCCGGAGGAATTTCAGTCTGGTGATCGCTGGTACCAAACTATAACGTCACCATCTTCGGGGCGGTCGGAATAGAAGAGTTGGAGAAAGTCCACCGAACGCATGGGAGAGGCATCCAATAGGGGCAGTGAATCATTCGAGAGCAGGAAGCCACCCGGCCGCAGCATGTTTTGCGTGTTGGCAAGGGCAAGCAATTGCTCGAAGAAATTGTAATAGAGGAAGACGTTGGTAGCAACGATCAGGTCGAATCGCTCTTTGGGAGGCAGATCGAGATGCTGGGTCACGATGTCCAGTTCCACCGGCGTGATCATGGAAACGATGGCGGGGCGGATTTTGACGGCGCGAGTCTCCACGCTCCCTGCAAGTGCTGGCGCCTGAAGAGGAGTTACCGGCGTCCCAATTTGATTTCCAAACTGCTGCCAAAAGTGGGAAGCTGCCGGCTTCCATGGTACTTGTTGTTGTCGTGGCAATTGTAAGATATATGCTTGACCGAGTTGGGCGCGGTGCGTCGCACGCCGCAAGTGGTCGTTGACGCGCTGACTGATGTCGAATGTGGTGAGCTCCAATTGCCCGATGCTGGCAAGACCCAAGCGGAAAAGCGTATCCGCCAAGGCAAAGCACTGGATGGTCTGCTGGGGATAGAAGTCGTAACCGCCCACTTTGTCCGTAAAGTCGAGTCCGGGGCCAATGATAGCCACGCGGCGCACGCTGCCCGGCGCTAGTAGCCTGCGTACCTGCATCGCCTTGAGCGACTCCTCTATGGCAGAGTTGGGCAGCAGCGAGGTGTCATAAGAAAGCCCCCGGGAACGATAGAGTTTCGAGCGCTCCGCAAAATCCTCTGTCCGATCCTTCAGCTGACGCGCTTGCTCAAGCTCCCTTTGAAAACTTTCCTGCTCCTTGACCACGCGAGCAGCATTGGCTAGCACGTATGTCTTCAGTCGGGCTCGCTCTGATTGGTCGGGACGCCCCCCATACGCTTCACGAGGATGATAGCCCTGCATTTCTATGAACTTGGCAAGGAACAGCAGTCTTTCGTTATTCCCTGGGTTCGCTAAGCCCCGCAACAAGTCATCGACCCGATTCAGGAAGAGAGTGGCCGCTGGCGAGGTGCCGGGCGAAAGCTGTGATGGGACCTGGTTGAGTGGCAAGCGTGCGAACTCAGCCGCGGTTAGTCGTGGCTGCGTCGTGTAGGATGTCCCAAAGGTAAGAAAATTGACCAGTGTATCTTCTTCCCCGCGTATCAGACGGGCACGAATCTCCTGGTCGTGACGTGTGACCCAGCCGGGCCATGCAGCCTCCAGCTCTGCCGGGCTCCGGTTTTTCAGCTCGGCGGGTAGGTCGCCGTCAAGCACTTCCAAAATGGGCTGAGCCTGCTGGTAGGAAATGTTAACCACGCCCCATTTGCCCTGATGGGCAGGCGGCACCTCGAGAAATGAACCCAAAGCTAAACCGATGATGCAGAAGAAACCAATGCGCATGATTACTTTCACTCCACCTGACTGACTTCGGCCAGATGACCGTGCCGCAGCGCGACCCTAAGCCCATTGGGACATGGCGCTCACTGATCCGCAAGAAGGAAGTCACCTTACCATTTCTTTATGACGCCGCGCCAGCCCACAGATTGCGGCATTTCGATTCAGACAATGAGGGGAGCGTAGCAGTCTAGCGGGAGAGAGGGGACCCGAAATGATTATCTCGGGACGGGATGCGCAACACCTCGAGCCCTTCCCCCGTCCCTCCATTCAATCCGATCTTTCAACCTGCGATTTCCATTTGTTGCGTTATGCGCCAACACGCTGACTTGTTGCGAAGGACCCTCGCCTTACCCCTTTCTAAGATAATGAAAATGAAATTCATATTCTTTTTTACTTGACAGGTCATTTTATCTTTTTTAGACTCCCTCTGTTAATGAAAATGATTTTCATATTCATCCTAATTCTAAAGGCAAATCATGAAACACAAATGCTGTAAGAGTTATCAAAAAGGTAAGCCCTGCAAGAAGTGTCCTGTGAAGTTTTGATGGCTCGCGGCTCGGCCTGGAAGGGATTGATGGCTTACATCCCCAGCAAATACACATCCGACGTGATGCAGCTGAGACAGTCGAAGGAAAGGAGGAAACTCCACGATGAAGATCAAGAAGAGAGAGAAAAGGAACCGCAAGAAGTTGCCGCCATGTGGACCCAAGTATTGGGTTGCCATAAGCACGTTGGCAGCCTACACCACTCTTGGCAACAAAACGGGCAAGGTGGCCTATGCCCAGGGAACTCATGGACCTGGAAAAGACTCTGCAGCGTCTCAGACTCTGTCGGTTCTGCGCTTCGACATCCCGCCTGGCCCTCTCGGCACGGTATTGGACTCTTTTCAAAGCGCCACGGGACTACAGGTGGTTGTCCCGAACGAAGCCATGCGGACCCTATCCTCGCCCGGCGTCTCGGGTCTCTATTCGGTGGAACTGGCGCTGAAGCAACTCCTCGCTGGCACTGGTGTCAGCTACCGATTTACGGCTTCCGAGACGCTGACACTGGAATTCCAAAGCCTTAAATCATCTGTCGAAGTGACGGAAAGGATCTCGCCACTCTCTTCTCTAAAGTACCCCGAACCACTGTTGGATACACCGCAATCGATCACAATAATTCCCAAAAAAATGATCGAACAACAAGGTGCGACTACATTGCGCGAGGTGCTTCGCAATGTGAGCGGCCTGACCATGACGGCTGGTGAAGGGGGTACCCCCGCCGGTGATAACTTGACGCTGCGGGGCTTCAGCGCGCGAAACGACATATTCATCGATGGTGTACGGGACCTCGGTCCGCAATCGCGCGATCCTTTCGACCTGGAACAGGTCGAAGTGGTCAAAGGGACCGGGATCGGCTTTTAGCGGTCGCGGTTCGACGGGCGGCACGATCAACCTGGTGAGCAAATCGCCAAGCCTCAACCGCTTCGTGGAGGGCACCTTCATGCTCGGCACCGACGGAACCAAGCGAGTCACAGCGGATCTCAATGTGCCGGTAAAACTCCTGGGAGAACACACGGCCTTTCGTCTCAACTTCCTGGCGCACGATTCAGGGGTTGCGGGTCGAGACGTCGTCAACAATCAGCGTTGGGGAGTGGCGCCATCCTTGGCATTCGGTCTCGGCACGCCAACCCGTCTAACTTTCAGCTATTTCAAATTGAAACAGGACAACATCTCGGATTACGGTATTCCCTGGGTGCCGGCCACCAACAATGTCCTGGTAGCCTATCGAGATCGGCCGGCGCCGGTGCCACGCAACACATTTTATGGCCTTGAAGATCGCGACCATGAGAAATTGAACTCGGACCTTGCGACGATCAAGCTGGAACACGATTTTGGTGATTCACTGACTCTGCGCAATCAGTTCCGCTACGGGCGCTCGACGCGAGACTCAATGGCCACCCCACCCCGCTTTGCCAGTGATAATTCAACCGTCATTAACCGCGAAATGAGGTCTTGGATCACAGAGGACGGGATCTGGGACAACCAAACTGACTTTCGGATAAATTTTTCAACAGGCCCCATGACACACGCCGTGGTCACCGGGCTCGAGTTGTCCCGGGAGAACAATACCCGCCAGATCCGAACTGCTGCAAACATGCCCACGACTCTCCTCAATCCCAACCCAAACGATACCTTTCCCGGCCCGATTACGATGAGCCCTTATGTCGGGGACATTACGGGAAACACCGTTGCCCTCTATGCATTCGACACCATCAAGTTCGGTCAGCGATGGGAGGCAACCGGAGGCTTGCGCTGGGAGCGTTTCGACGTAGACGGCGTCAACACAACTCCGGCCCCGGTCTCGAGGGTCGACCAGATGCCCGGGGTACGTGGCGCCTTGATTTTCAAACCGAAGCCAAATGGCAGTCTTTATGCATCCTATGGCACTTCCTTCGACCCTTCCCTGGAGGGGTTGTCTTATAACACCGCGAACACTGCGATCGAACCGGAGAAGACATACACGACAGAATTCGGTGCCAAATGGGATCTGTTTGGAGAACGGCTGGCTTTGACCGGGGCGCTATTCCGCATCGACAAGACCAACGCCCGCACGCCTGGAATCTTGCCTGGCGATCCGCCTCAGGTTCTGCAGGGTAGCAGCGCGTGAATGGCGCTGAACTGGGAGTATCCGGCAACATCACCCGTCAATGGCAGATGTTTGGGGGCTACACGTTGCTGGACAGCGATGTCGTGAAATCGAATGTGCCGGCAGAGGTGGGCCGAGCCATCCTGAATGTGCCCAGGAATTCGTTCAATTTCTGGACCACCTATCAATTTAAGAAATTAACCCTTGGAGGCGGGCCCCGTTTTGTGGGCCGCCGCTTCGGCAACAGCATTAACACCCGTCAGGTGGACAGCTACTGGACCATGGACGCCATGGCCTCATACCCCGTGACGCGGTTTCTTGATCTCCGGCTCAATCTCTACAATCTAAACAACGAGTACTACTTTGGCGCTCTGAGCGGTGGACACGTTGTTCCCAGCCCGGGTCGGTCCCTGATGTTGAGTACCGCATTTCGGTTCTAGCTCGCCGAGGAGAGAATAATGCTGTTACAGATTCCCGACGTACTCAATGCCGAGCAAATTGCACAGTGCCGTCAGCTGTTGGATCAGACAGAATGGATCGATGGCCGGATTACTGCTGGATATCAATCCGCCCGTACCAAGGACAATTTGCAATTGCCCGAGGACCATCCGGTGGCGCGACAATTGGGGGACTTGATTCTTGCGGCACTCCAAGGGAATCCGTTGTTCATGGGCGCTGCTTTGCCGTTAAGGGTGTTTCCCCCGTTGTTCAATCGTTACCAGGGTGGACAATCTTTCGGAACCCACGTCGACAACGCCATCCGCCAGGTGGCCGGCACACCGCACCGCGTTCGCACCGATCTCTCAGCAACTTTGTTTTTAGCCCATCCCGATGAGTACGACGGCGGCGAATTGATGGTGGAAGACACCTATGGTGTCCACCTCGTTAAGCTTCCCGCCGGTCATTTGGTCCTCTATCCCATCCACGAGTCTCCACCACGTGCGGTCTGTGACGCGGGGTGCGCGGATCGCCTCCTTCTTCTGGATCCAGAGCATGATACGAGACGATGGGAAGCGAACCCTGCTGTTTGACTTGGATATGGCAATCCAGCGGCTCAATCAGGACATGCCCGAGCACGCTTCGACCGTGCAGCTAACCGGCGTCTATCACAATCTCTTGCGCCGCTGGGCTGACGTTTGAGGTAGAAAGCCGTATGCATTTTTCAGCGGTCTACGGTTTTCCCTCTCCAGTCACCCAAGATGGAAGAGCTGTGAGAAGGAAGTCGGTCTGGGCAACTAACTGTCCGTTTTTAAGAGAGTGATTGAGCATGAAACAGCTCCGCAAGCTCATTTTCTGGTTTCACCTTATCGCTGGAACGCTTGGCGGCATCGTGATCTTAATCATGTCGGTTACAGGAGTGCTCCTGGTCTATGAGCGGCAAATCACGGCTTGGTTTGACCGTTCCCAGTACTTCGTCTCACCCGCTCCGGGAGCAACACCCCTTCCGGTGGGAACGCTGCTTGCGAAGGTCCGCGAGGTGAAGAAGGCGCTTCCCTCCGCGATCACATTGCGTTCCGATCCTTCCGAACCCGCTGCCCTTAATATTGGGAGGGATCGTGTGCTCTTCGTCAATCCTTACACCGGAGACGTGTTGGGCGAAGGATCGCAAAAGGTTCGAGCGATTTTCCATTCTGTAACAGATTGGCATCGTTGGCTCGGTGCCCAGAGCGCAAGCCGGGATAGTGGGCGAGCCATCACGGGGGCCTGTAATTTAATATTCCTGTTCCTGGTTATCTCAGGCCCTTATCTTTGGTGGCCGCGGACGTGGACTTGGTCTCAATTTAGGAGTGTGACCTGGTTCAGACGCCGACTGTCCGGTAAATCACGCGACTTCAACTGGCATAATGTGATTGGGTTTTGGTCAGCGTTACCGCTGTTCGTTGTCGTTTCTTCCGGTGTGGTGATCTCGTATCCATGGGCCAGCAACCTGGTCTATCGCGCGGTTGGGGAACAACCCCCTCAAGCAGGCGGACTCATCGGCCAACGTCCAGGGGCAGAAAACAGCCGAAGTGACAGTGAAAGAATTTCAAGGGCTGAAGGCTTGCCACGCGGCGGTGAAACGAAACGACCTGACGGAGTGCGGCGTGAGGGGGCAATAGGGGATGAGAACCTCCGAGGGGGCGGCCAAGCGATTAGTCCCCCGGACGATCTAAACTTGGAGAGGTTTGACGAATTGTGGGCTCGGGCTGAGCAGCAGGTCTCCGACTGGCAAAGTATCAGTTTACGACTTCCAGAATCGTCCGTCGCTCCCTTGTCGTTCACCATCGATCGGGGCAACGGTGGACAACCTTTCAAACGTGCCCAGCTTACTTTGAATCGATCAACCGGCGAGGTAGTCCGTTGGGAACCGTTTTCAAGTCTAACCCTTGGCCGCCGGATCCGCTCGTTACTGCGATTCGCCCACACCGGCGAAGTGGCCGGCATCTTTGGCCAGACTCTAGCCGGGATTGCGGCGGGAGGGAGCACCGTGCTGGTTTGGACTGGCCTAGCGTTGGCGTGGCGGCGCTTCTGGGCTTGGCAAGAGAGGAAACGGTCCAAAGAAGCTTCTGCTGCAGACTCTCAGGCGTGAAAGGGAGGTAACTCAGCCACGGAAGACTGTAACGAACATGTTCCTCTGTCTGTTTCACAGACAGGAATCCGATGAAGCGGTTAATTTACAAAACTCTCCGTAATTCTTCCGGATGTTCCACTTTAAGATCGATAGTTCCTTGGCGATTTTCCCATCCCACACGAATCAGCCCCTTTGGCGTTGGGACGGCGCCATGGCAGAATGCAACCCCTTTAGGGGGCTTTGGATCCACGCGAAAACGCCGATAGCCCGGCTCTAACATATTTATTCCCAACAAATATTTGGCCATATATTTAGCGACGTAAGCGGCGAATGGATGGCAGCGGCTACGCGTGGGCCAATCGTCATAACCAAATTCCGCGAAGGTCTCCCAAGTACAAGTATCTCCCGCCAAGACCATTGCGCCCCAACGCTCACGCACCAACCTAAAGATGTTTTCGACGTCTCCAAACCGATCGAGCATTTCCAGAATATAATAAAGTCCGTATGGACTTCCATAATGGAGAAGGGATTTATCATTGGCAAGAATACGCTGGGCCAGCATCCTCCCTCGATCTTCCGGCGCAACTCCATAGACGACTAACGCCGCATTGGTAGCCTGACTGGAGACTGGGGACAAGGTTCCATCCTCGTGCAGACTATCCGCGTAAGCGTTCCGCTCGGGACTCCACAGCGCGCTGTTTACGGCCTGAATCAGATTTTCCCGGGCGCCCCGCCACCTCGCAACCTGTTTTGAAAAGGACGGGCCCGCCTGCTCTGCCAACTCACTGGCCGCTGCCAGGGCCCCGACAAAACCTGCTTGTTCAGCGGTCATCACGGCATGTTTGTCGTCGCGCCCCTTGCTCCATTCAATGAAATGCCAAACCCCAGGCCATTCCAAGAGCCCTTGGGACCCAATCTTCGATAATCCCTCCTCAATACCCGCCGTGATCCGGGGCATGATCCGTTGCAGAAAATCAAGATCCACCGTACGCCAGAAATAATCCCGGCAAAGCATCAACCAATGGAACGACCACAGCGGGATTTGAGACTCCCAGGAACTAGGGTATTGACTGCGCACCAGGCCCCAGTAGCGTGTGTCTTCGGCAAATAAATCGATGGTATTCCGAACGACCGCTTGGTTAAAACAGGTCACCGCATCGGCTTGAGCCGCGAGGGCATTGTCACAATTCCAATTGACCTGTTCCCATGTCGGACAATCAGTAAACGTGTCATCGACACCGGAAATCACAGACTGGGCACAAATTCGATAAATCGAATTGATGAGCTCATCCTCACACAGCAAAGAGCCTCGCATGATGGACCCACAGTTGGCCGTGTATACCCGAAGGTTCTTTAAAATGGCAGGTTCCGGACCGGTGTGATGAATCGCTATATAACGGACTCCATAAGGGAAGAAACTCTCGTATGTCTGATATCCATCTCGCAGTCGATAGGTAATGGCATTGTGCCCGGCATTGGGCCACTGGATGCGCATGGGAGGCCCGGGCTCAAGACCTTCAAACATGGCAAAAATGAGGCGGCTTCCTGCCCTCCCTTCAACGTCGAAGGAAAGCCAGCCATTGTGCAGGACACCGAGATCGACGATGACGCGCGACGCCCGATTAACTGCCGCCGGTGGAAGTTGCAGTGGGTCAGAGGCGGCGGTTCCCATGAACTGTTCCAAAGAGAGGGAATTCGGTTCCATGCGTTCTGCGCCGTAAACCAGGTCGTAACTATTGCCAAACGGCATCGTGTCGAGAGGATTCATGTCCAACATGTGTGGACGAAGGCCCTCCCAATCAACTTTTTCTAATTCCAGGCCCTCTCTCAGATCTTCAGGACGGCTCATCCGCACTACCTGGAATCCCCCTTTGCCAAAGGGGTTAACGAATTCTACCGGTTGCTCGGCATAGCCGGCTAGATTGATATCTTCAAAATGATTGCGATGATTGTGCAAGCCGACCAGCCGGTTAGCGCCCTTCTTGAGCTCGATTTCGACCGGCGGCCGGGTTTGAATCCAACATCTCCACCCGCCTCCATCGAACAGTTTGCGTCCCTTGAAATACCAACTGACCTGGCCCAACGCAGGGGTAAAAATTAGCGTTTGGTCCACCGGGGAATGAATGTCCGTCACCAAATAGGCCGGCGTACTAAACTCGTTGCATCGGTACCTTTGCTCTCCGTCTGCCAGATAAGGACGTAAGCGCTGCGTAACCGAAACGTTTGGCAATCGTACTTCTTCGGCTAAAACAAAACGCTTTGAGGTGAGCTTTTCACGTGTAGGCAGTGGTACCCGCCGTCGATATAAGGAAATCGATTTCTCTACGATTGCCGCCGGTGCCCAGTCTTGCTCTTGAGCAAGAGCATCGTAGTCTTCAATACATGGCATGATCCAACGTCTTACGGTTCGTCGGCGTCGTGCCGGGTCCGACCTTACTTCGGTTTGACCGTCACTGATGATTTTCTGCCGGGCGAGATCCAGTTCAAAGATTAATCCGGCTTCCGCAGGACAATAGGCTTCCGTGCCAACCCCCATTCCAAGCGCGAGCACCAACAATTCGTTGTTTCCATTATTCAGGTGGTTGGTAATATCGTAGGTGTCTACGGAACGTCTGCCTTCAGCCGATTTGGCGGGACCGTGGCCGACGATCCTGCCATTCAGCCAGGCTTGATAATAGGCATCGGCAGCGATTCTTAGTTGGGCGCCCCGACCGGAAACAATCTCCTGCCAGGCAAGTTCCTCAAGAGTAAAGCGGCGCCGGGCTTGCACGTAATGGTGATAACTCCAACGGTCACTCTGATCCCAAATCCAGCGAGCTGTTTCGGCAAAGAGAGGGGAAAGCACAGTGCGCTTATTCGTCTGCTGCTGTGATGCGGATTGATTTTGGATCATGAATATTGACTCCATTAAGGACTCAGTGGATGCGCGTCCTTTGATGATACAGATGCCTGCAGGATGGCGACTCGCCGCTTACCAACCTGAAATTGTTCCAGCCTTTCGTAATTCTGATGCTTGATCTTCTGCCGTTTATCGGAAACTATCGCCACGATACCGGTGGGCGTCAGAACCCCCAATAATCCGGTGAGCAGGGACCACAAGGCTTCGGATGGGGAGACCCCGGAACCGGTAGAGATCCACTGGGAACATTGACCATAAGGCACATCCGTCAGAACAATATCTACTTTCTCCGTTTTCAAGTTATCGCAAAGTGCCTTGCCGTCTGTGACATTGGCTAGAAAGGTTCTGATTTTTAAGGGATATTTTTGTTCCTGGGAAGACACCTTGCGTCGTAACACGGTTGCACTCTTCAGGGCCTCTTGATGGGAGGTCTTTCCAAATCGACCGAGCAACCCGGTGATCTCTTGGATCCGTCGATCGAGGCCGCTGACGCTGAGTAGTTCAAGGTTTCGCTGGGCTATCGCGACTGCTTCTTCATTAACGTCAGAGCCAATGACCTCCCGGATACAGTCCCGGTGCAGGTAGGCGAGCACACTCAAGTGATACGCGCCACCACAGCAGGGGTCGAAAAGAACGCACGGAGTTGGCAACTGCATTGCGGTTCGGATGGCCATGCAGCGCTGAAATATTTCACTGGCAAGCCGGATCGGGAAAGCGGGATGTCCGGGACGGCTGTAAAACACTCGCCCGCTGGCGAGATCAGAATAATCCAGGTGTGCCTTGGCGAACTGGTAATGCATGGGGATCGGCGTGTGACTCCATTTGGCGTTTTGTTGGGTGAGATTTTCGTTGTGTGCCAACAGGTAACGACTATTGAGGCGAAACTGTGTTCCTGGTGCTGGCCTTAGTCAGAATATCAACAATTTCAGCAAAATTCTTTTTTTGTGCATGCTGGAGCGGCGTGACACCTTCTTTATCCGGGATTGATACATCCGCCCCATGATCCACTAACAGTTGCACGATCTGCTGATGCTTGATACCCCCATCCGTATGCACAATCGCCTCGAGCAATGCTGTCCATCCCACATTGTTGATATGGTTGATGTCCACTTTGGTGTGCATCAAGATTTCTCGCACAACCTCCACGTGTCCCCGTTGTGCCGCCGGAATAAGGGCAGTCCCGCCATACCGATTTGTCAACTTGGGATCGGCTCCAGCTGCGATGGTAAGCTTCAAGATATCCAGCAAGCCTTCGGCACCCGAATATAAGAATGGGTTATCCAGCATGTTGTCTCGCAGATTGATGTCTGCGCCTGCCTGAATGAGGGCCTTGACAGTCGTGACGCGGTTCCCATGCGTGGCAGCCATAACGGGGGTGCGACCGCGCGCGTCCCGACCATTGATGTCTGCTCCATTCGAAAGAAGTTTCAGGACCGTAGAAGTGTCCCCTTGTTCAGCAGCGCTGATTAGCTGTTCGTTGATTTTCGGAGCATCCGCCTTCCCTAAACCTACGAGTAGGAAGATCGATATCAGGATCACGAACCCAACGAATGGAAAATGCTCTATGCATGCCGCTTTATCTCTCGCAGTTAATGAACTCAGGCAATCAGTTCCCAGGCGGGAAAACTGCCTCGCTGATTATACCAGCATCATGCGTTTACTTGAGATAGGAAGATGCTGCGGATTCTTTCAAATCACTCACGGTTTCTCCAAGAAAACAGAATGAAATAGATTCCCCCTTTGAAGGGGGCACAGGGGGATGTCTTTGTAGGAGCATACTCGGAGATCACAATAGGTTGTTACAACGTCGGACTGCCCTGTAGCTGCACTCTTTGACCAGGCATCAATTAGTTACGACCACACATGACATCGGCGCTCATAGAGCGCCGCTACAACTTCGTATGCCGATCCTATCTGCCCGAGCGGGTCCCGTTCACTTCTTGACCTTCTTGAGCACCATGAGATGCAGCCCCGAACCTTCCGGCGCTGCGAACTTGGTGGGCCGAGATGTCGACGGCCTATGCGGCTGGCAGAGCCGCAGGGTGTCCCCATCTATTTCATAGATGCCCAGACCAGCTTGACCCTTAAACGTGCCTTCCGTCGGGGTTATGTCGATAGCCTTCGGAGATTTCTTCGGTTCCAGTTTTATGGTGTACTCAGTCTTGTCTTCGCCGTCGGGTGAGACCAAAGTCATCAGCTCTTTCGAGAAGACTACCTTTGCTCCCCTGATAGCGTCCGAGGGGGCTGTTGTTCCGTTGTCCACGACACTCGTCAATTCCCACGTCCCCTCCAGACTCTCCGCGGTTTTCCCGAGAATTTTCTGCACGGGCTGGAAGCCAAAAGCAGGCAGAGTACCATCAGCAGAGGATAGAAAACTTGGTTTGTCACAGCAATGCCTCCTCTCAAGCATGGCTCCCTTACGAGGTGATGACATTGTAATTGGCGCTTATCAAGTCAGCGCTCATTTCGGTTCCTCCATAGACCAGGCTGGTTTGTCTTCGATCTTTAAGCCATGTCACCATTCATTTCTTACTGGGATATTTGTCGAAGGCTTTCTCAACCATATTATGCACGGTTTCGGCTAGCTTCTTGGGATTCGTTAGAGTGGAATCCATGATGTTCTGAGATGCATTGGTTTGCCATACCAGATGATTCGTGCTGAGATCGCGAATTTCAAACTGAAGTTCACCTGTAACTACGGCAGACGTCTGGGCCCTCATTGTTGTGTATACTGGCGCCCAATATCCCACCCAACCTGTATCAACGAATTCCGCGCGTGGGGGGAGTGTCAACGGCGAGCCCATACCTCCAAAATAGCTCACCTCAATATCCGGCTTTGAGGCATCGTCGGCTTTCCTCAGGCCGAGTGCTGCCAATGACTGTTCCATGTTGGCAAAGATTTGCTGGTTGACAGTCTGATTGGCTACAGGCAAACCCAGTCCGAACTTATAGGTTTTGTAATTCGAGAAATCAATTTGCTTATTATATCCGGTCTTTAATTTCACTCTCTGAGCGCTAACTGGCACCACTAGCAATAGGACGAGACAGCTGGTCCAAAATACTTTTTTCATAATTTTCCCCTTAAATTTGAATAGATTAAGTCACTAATTCCCCCGGCCTTCTTCGCAGGTCCGTATATGGGTCACAAAAGGTAATCGAGCCCCGCCAGAATGTAAATGAACTGTAAAGCCTCTGAAGATGAGCGCTGCGGAAACGCTCTCACCAAGATCGCTTGCAGAGTCGGGGCGTGTAAAACTCCGCTTGGGCAGATTTGCTTTCAGAAAAGCACCTTTAAAGTCCAAGAATATATGTTTCGGAGGCATAAAAATACGAGAAGTGTGCATCTTAACTATATGACTGAGCTTTCTGTAAGACCAACTAAAAGAAGGCAATAGATCTAAACTACACCAATCAAACTGCACTTTACCTTTAACCGCCGAAAAGCACAAGTTAAGGAGAAACAAACTCCCTTGTCTTGAGGTGAAATTTAGACTAAGTTTATGTATTATAGTGAGTTTGAAGGGATAGGTATGTTCTTCTCTTTACGAGTGACGATTCGTCTTTCGTTTGGGATGGAATATGCGTTTATGAATTTGAAGCCATTATACTTAAGGATTGAAATTCGATTATGAGTGGGAAGATAAAATCAGTGAGCTACTTGAAAATGGCTGTACCTGGATTCACCTTATTTTTCGCTGCCCTGGTGGGTTGGGTGGCAATAATCTGGGCTCAAGGAAACCCGGCAGCAGCCACTCCGGCTAAAGTTGACTTCGCCAAAGACATTCAGCCCATTTTTGAGAAGTCTTGTTATAGCTGCCATGGCGAGAAAATGCAGATGGGGGGACTTCGGCTCGATTCCCGCCAAATCGCACTGGGAGGGAAAAGCATTGTTCGCGGCAATTCGTCTGATAGCCACCTGTACCAACGGGTCGCAGGACTCGGAGACCAGCCAAGGATGCCAATGGGCGGTGAAGCTCTTCCTGCTGCCCAGATCGTTCTCATCAAGGCCTGGATCGACCAGGGTGCCGAGTGGCCGGAAGGAGTGGGAGTTGCTGGAGCAGAAGTCAAAAAGCACTGGGCTTTCATCCCTCCAGTTCTTCCGTCGTTGCCAGCGGTTCAGGATTCTAAATGGCCTATAAACCCCATCGATTATTTTGTCTTGGCACGCCTCGAGAAGGAAGGGCTGAAACCCTCACCGGAAGCGGATCGAGTGACGCTCTTGAGGCGGCTGAGCCTCGACTTGATTGGACTCCCTCCCACTCTTGAAGAAATCGATGCCTTTCTCAAGGACACAAGCAAGGATGCCTATGAGAAACAAGTCGACAGACTCTTAAACTCACCTCATTATGGAGAACGCTGGGGACGCATCTGGCTGGATGCAGCGCGTTACGCGGATTCCGATGGATATGAAAAGGACAAGCAGCGCTGGGTCTGGTTTTATCGGGATTGGGTGATCAAATCCTTGAACCGGGATTTGCCTTACAATCAATTCATTATCGAACAGCTGGCCGGAGATCAGCTCCCCAATCCAACCCAGGATCAGATCGTGGCCACGGGATTCTTGCGGAATTCCATGATCAATGAAGAGGGTGGCATTGATCCGGAGCAGTTCCGGATGGAAGCCATGTTCGATCGCATGGATGCAGTCGGGAAGAGCATCCTGGGCATCACCATTCAGTGTGCCCAGTGTCATAACCACAAATATGATCCCCTGAAGCAGGAAGAGTACTATCAGATTTTTGCATTTCTGAACAACTCGTACGAAGCAAACGTGGCGGTCTATACACCGGAGCAGCAGATGAAGCGGGCGGAAATTTACCGGAAGATCGGTGAAGTGGAAGCGGAGCTCCAGCATCGCAGCCCTGATTGGCAGGAACAGATGGCTCGATGGGAGGAAAAGGTCAGCCATGATCAGCCAGAATGGATTGTCATCAGCCCGAGTGTCGAAGCGGATACTGCCGGGGGACAGAAGTACCTGCCCATGAAGGATGGTTCGTTTTTGTGCCAAGGCTACGCTCCCGGAAAACATCGCGTAAAGTTGACTGTCAAAACGGACGTGGAGAATATTACCGGCTTCCGTCTGGAGCTGATGAATGATCCTAACCTGCCGCTGGGAGGGCCCGGTCGCTCGATTAAGGGAACAGGGGCTCTGACCGAGTTTGAAGTCGAGGCCGCAGCGGAAGAAACTCCTGACAAGTTCACAAAAGTAAAGATAGTCAATGCAACGGCCGACGTAAATCCGCCCGAGACTCCACTGGAGCCTATTTTCTACGATAAGACGGATCGGGCTCGCGTGACTGGACCCATCAGTTTTGCCATTGATGGCAAAGACGAGACCGCCTGGGGGATTGATGTGGGCCCGGTTCGCCGCAACCTCCCGCGAAAAGCGGTCTTCCAGGCAGAACAACCCATTTCAAATCTGCAGGGGAATGTACTGAGAATCTTTTTGGCGGAAAATCATGGCGGATGGAATAGCGACGACAATCAAACTCACAACCTGGGTCGTTTCCGTCTCTCCATCACCACCGCACCGAATCCTACGGCGGATCCGGTGCCTCAGAATGTTCGAGACATCCTAGCTATTCCAAAAGACCAACGGAGCCCCGCCCAGGTTCAGGCAGTTTTCAGTTACTGGCGAACCACTGTCCCGGAGTGGCAGGAAGCCAATGCAAAGATTGATGCGTTGTGGCGGCAGCATCCTGAAAGTTCTTCACAACTGGTGCTCCAGGCTCGCACTGAACCGCGCGAGACCCATATTCTGACCCGCGGGGATTTTCTAAAACCGGCCAAGGCAGTGACCGAGGGTGTGCCAGCTTTCTTGAATCCCCTGCCGCCCAACGCGCCGCCCACCCGCCTGACATTTGCAAAGTGGATCGTGGATCGTCAAGCCCCAACCACAGCGCGGGCCATTGTCAACCGGACCTGGCAGTCCTATTTTGGTATAGGTATTGTCAGTACCGCCGAAGATCTGGGAAGACAATGCGACGCACCTTCTCATCCTGAGTTGCTGGATTGGCTCGCCGTTGAATTCATGGATCAGGGCTGGAGCATAAAAAAGATGCACCGGCTGATAGTGACATCGGCGACGTACCGGCAATCTTCTAAGGTCACACCGGAACTCTATGCAAGGGATCCTTATAACCGCCTGCTGGCCAGGGGGCCTCGATTTCGGGTTGATGGAGAGATTGTACGGGATATCGCTTTGTCGGCAAGCGGCTTATTGAATCCCAAGATCGGAGGGCCGAGCGTCTATCCACCGGCCCCCGAATTTTTGTTTGTTCCTCCGGCAAGCTACGGTCCAAAGAACTGGTATGAGGCCAAAGGTGAAGACCGTTATCGCCGGGCACTCTATACCTTCCGGTTCCGTTCTGTTCCCTACCCGATGCTGCAGGTTTTTGATACGCCCAATGGAGATATGTCCTGCGTTCGTCGTTCGCGCTCCAACACGCCACTACAGGCATTAACGATGTTAAATGAGCCGCTTTTTGTTGAAACCGCTCAGGCACTGGCATTGCGGACACTTCAAGAAGGCGGGGAAACGGACGAGAACCGATTGACCTACGCTTTTCGACGCTGTCTGTCCAGAACCCCAACAGAACAGGAGTCGGCTGAATTGCTGGGTCTATTAAACAAACAAAAGCAACGCTTGGTAGATGGATGGATCAGCCCGTGGGACTTGGCAGGAATCCATGACGGACACCTCCCGGCCCTTCCAAAGGGCGCAACCCCTGTCCAACTGGCTGCCTGGATGACGGTTTCAAGGGTTCTTCTTAATTTGGATGAAACGATAACAAAAGAGTGAATAAGAGTCCAAGGTCCAAAACCCAAGGTTGAAGGTCTAAGAAAGAGGCAGCAAGGTAGCCAAACAATGTCCAGGATTAAAGAATTCGAGGAAATGGAAGCTTGGAAAGAGGCTCGCCTATTAGCAAACCGAATTTATGATGCAACAAACACAAGTTCACTCTCAAAGGATTTTGGACTTCGCGATCAGATGAGGCGAGCCGCGATCTCAATTCTTTCAAATATCGCTGAGGGATTTGAAAGAGGAGGGGATAAAGAATTCTTTCATTTCCTCGCTCAGGCCAAAGGCTCTGCCGGAGAGCTTCGATCTCAGCTGTACTTAGCATTAGATCGAGGTTATTTGTTGCCAGATGAATTTGACGAACTTTGCGGTCATGCCCGGAAGGTGAGCCGAATGATTTCTGGATTGATGGCATACCTCCGCGAGTCGAGAATGCGAGGCTCGAAGTATGTTAATAAGAGCGATATTCACTCCCAACCCATTAAGGCACATTAGAGATTGAGTTGAGTCTTGGAAAATCGAATCTAGTTATTAACGCTTTTGGATCTTGGACTTTGGACGTTTAATCTGGACCTTGGACATTTAACTTTAGACATTTAATTTTGAATTTTTATTTTTGGAGTAATCCATGAATTGTCAGGATAATCTTAATCGACATCTTCCTCCTCAGCTAGTGACACGCCGTTGGTTTTTTGAGCAATGTCGCGTCGGTCTAGGGACTCTCGCTCTCGGCCAGCTCCTCAAGAGTGCCGGCTTTGCTGCTACCGAGAACCCGGCGCCTCCCAACCCGCTCGCGCCCAGAAAGCCGCATCATTCTCCAAGGGCCAAGAACATCATTTACCTCTTTATGGCCGGCGGACCCAGCCATATGGAACTGTTCGATTACAAACCGCAATTAGAAAAATTTGATGGGACACTCCCTCCTCCCGAATTACTTAAGGAATACCGCTCGGCATTCATCAACCCTAATTCCAAATTACTAGGTCCCAAATTCAAGTTTGCGAAGTATGGCAAGTCCGGGGCGGACGTATCGGAGATTCTGCCTTATACCGCGGGGGTCGTCGATGATCTGACAATTATAAAGTCCCTGGTCACCGATGCTTTTAACCATGCTCCCGGGCAGTTGATGATGAACACGGGAACACCCCAGTTCGGAAGGCCGAGCATGGGTGCCTGGGTCACTTATGGTTTAGGGAGCGAATCACAGGATCTGCCGGCCTTCGTCGTTTTCAGCTCCGGGAAAAAAGGTCCCAGTGGTGGGAACTCCTGCTGGGGGAGCGGCTTTCTGCCTACCGTGTATCAAGGAGTCCAATTCCGCGGGAGCGGCGACCCGGTGCTTTACCTTTCCAATCCTCGGGGTGTTGATGAAGAGCTGCAGAGGGATTCGCTTGATTCTATTCGCCGTCTCAATCAGATGCACCTGGGAATCAGCGGGGACCCTGAAATCGCAACGCGCATTAACTCATTTGAAATGGCGTTTCGTATGCAATCCAGCGCACCGGAACTCATGGATCTTTCCAAAGAACCTAAACAAGTCCTTGAAATGTACGGGGCTGAATTAGGCAAGCCCTCGTTCGCTAACAATTGCCTCCTCGCCAGGCGTTTGGTAGAGCGTGGCGTGCGTATCGTCCAGCTCTATCATGAAGCTTGGGACCAGCACGGGAATTTAGTTCGCGATATCAAGCAGAACTGTCTCGATACCGACAAGGCTTGCGCTGCCTTGATCAAGGATCTCAAACAGCGCGGCATGCTGGACGATACATTGGTGATTTGGGGCGGAGAATTTGGCCGCACCCCCATGGTCCAGGGTGGCAGCGATGGTCGCGACCACCACCCCAATGCATTTACCATGTGGCTGGCAGGAGGCGGTGTCAAGTCCGGCTTTACCCTGGGAGAAAGTGACGAACTCGGGTTTAATGTGGTGAAAGATAAAGTTCACGTCCATGACTTGCACGCCACCATCATGTACTTGCTGGGCTTTGATCACACTAAACTGACCTACCGTTTCCAGGGTCGGGACTATCGTCTCACCGATGTGCACGGCGAAGTCGTCAAAGAAATCTTGGCGTAAGAAATTGCAAGAACCGCTCCAGGAGCGGTGGTATCATGAGTTGCGATAGGGGTTCAATCATCGTTAAGGTACAGTTTCTGAAAAATATCTATGCTGGATAAGCAGGGTTTTGATATATTTTTTATCCGTCGACGGCAGCAACCCCCTTTCGCCTTGGATTTAACGTGGGATAAATAATACTTAGGGACTGATCGGTTTGGAGGGCCATTGAAGAACTTTTCCATTCTTTTGCTGTTGGTCTTCTTCAACTCGATAACTCAATTTAATGTACGAATCTAGATTTTAAATACAATCGAGGAGAAACAAAATGAAGAAGAACCTTCAAGTGGCTTTGGGTCTTGCAGTCCTGCTCCTGGTGGGCATCTGTACGTCTGCCCTCTGCAGCAGCCAGGCAGCGAAAGACACCGAAAAGGCAGCCAAAGATACAGCAAAGGGAGCTGAGACCGCTGGAAAAGATACAGGTAAAGCCGCAGCAAAGGCGGGCGATGCAACTGCTAAAGGCACTGCCAAGGCCGCTGACGCAACGGCTGAAGGCGCAAAGGCAACAGCGAAAGGAACCGCCAAGGGTACAACAAAGGCAGCGGATGCAACTGCTAAAGGCACCGTGAAAGCCGCTGACGCGACGGCTGACGGTACAAAAGCGGCAGCCAAAGGTACGGCCAAGGGTACAGCAAAGGCAGCCGATGCAACTGCCACAGGCACAAAGAAGGCTGCTGGTGCGACTGCCGAGGGGACAAAGAAGGCAGCGGATGCAACTGCTAAAGGCACCGTGAAAGCCGCCGACGCGACGGCTGACGGCACGAAGGCAGCAGCCAAAGGTACGGCCAAAGGGGCTGCAAAAACAGGAGAAGCAGTTGGAGAAGGGGCCAAAGATGCAGAGAAAGCAACTGAGAAGGGCATAAAGAAAGTTGCCAAGCCTTTCTAAAATTCAAAATCATAGGAGGAGCAAATGAAAATGCTCAGGATGTTTGTCGTTCTCATGACGGCCTTGGCGGTGTTAACGGTCTGGACTTCAATTCCAGTCACGGCGACACAGAAATATGCCAAGGAGACCGGGAAGAAATGCACAGAATGCCATACCAAGGTTCCCGCAAAAGGTGCCGCAGATCCCAATCTCACTGACTTTGGAAAGGCATTTCAAAAGAATGGCCATAAACTGCCCTAGTTAGTTTTCACTCAATAATCATGCAGACCTCCGCTTGGCGGGGGTCTGCACTCTTCTTCCTTCAAAACTCCTTCTCGCAGGGTGATTTCCCCAAAGCTTCCACGCTTTATATTCATCCCGAATTTAGTATCACTATTTTTCCCCGAGATTATCCCTAACCCTAAATTGCTTTGACGTCACTAGGTAAAGCGCGCGCGTGGGACAGCGGTCCCACGCGCACATTCCACCGGAATCAACTTGGAAATCGTCATGCTTAAGGTGAAAATGACCGATGTACAATACTGTTGTCATCGATCGTCTTTCAGAGCGGCGGTGGTTCAGCGTTTTGGGAGTCAGAGAACCGTCCGCAACACCGGATGCATATCTGTACGGAATCAAGGATGACACAGAACGGAGGAATGGAAGCATGGGACGAGGCGCTGCATTGTTAGGGCTGGTGATCGCGCTGGGAATTGGCTATTACATTTATCAAGTTCAGCTGACGCGAAATACTGTAACGAAGGTCCCGCCAAAGCAAATCATTGATACAACGGGTGTCCAAAGTGACTTGCTCTCCATCGCACAAGCGGAAAGATTGTATTTAGCGAATTCAGGGAGTTATGCCAGTTTGGAACAGCTTCAAAACGAAGGAGATTTAACATTCTCCGGAGCAAACCGCCGCGGATATCAGTATGTATCGGAAGTACAAGATGGGGCGCACTTCAAAATAACGGCAACCCCAAATGATCCTGGGAAATTGGGCTGGCCGATTTATTCCATTGATGAGACCATGCAGATCACCCAATCTGGAACTCAATAGAGATCCTGGTAGCCCGGTGTTGCCAGCCGCATTACAGATTCTTCGTGAAAATTTGGCCGATCCAGCTCGCCTGCAATCTCACCTTCACGCATGACCAGAATCCGGTCACTTAGAGAGAGCAGATCCGGCAATTCAGAAGAAACTAAAAGGATCGCCATTCCTCTTTTGGCGAGTTCTCGGATGCGACTGTGAATTTCCGCTTTGGCGCCCACATCGATTCCTCGGGTGGGCTCATCCAGAAGGAGAATGGACGGTTCGCGTGCCAACCATTTCCCCAAAACAACTTTTTGTTGGTTTCCCCCGCTGAGCAGCATGGCCAGACCATCGACTCCGGAATGACGCATGCCCAACTGTCCAACCATCCGTTCTGCCAGTTCCCTTTTCTTTCGTCTTCTCAGGACTCCATACTCCTCTAGAGATCTCATGTTTGGCAATGTGATGTTGTCTGCAATCGTGAGACCTAGCGCGAGACCATCCTGTTTACGGTCTTCGGGAACATAAGCAATGCCAGCATCGATTGAATCCTGCGGAGAATGAGTCCGAACTTCATGGTCAGAGACAAGGACTTTCCCTGCCTGGACCGGCCTTGCCCCAAAAATTGTTTGGAGTAGTTCCGTACGTCCGGCCCCGACTAAACCTGCAATTCCAACGATCTCGCCACGTCGCACTTCCAGACTGACATTCCGTGGGAATCGTTCTGAACTGATCTTTTCGACTCGCAGAATAACCTCCCGGGAATCGAAACTCTCCGGAGCGTGACTCACGACAATTTCGCGACCCACCATCATTCGAATCAATTCCTTCGGAGTGGTTTCAGAGATCCTTCTTCTCCCGACCAATTTCCCATCACGCAGGATGCTGACGCAATCACAGTAAGAAAAAATTTCTTCCAATCGGTGGGAAACGTAAAGGACAATCTTTCCCATCTGTTTGAGTTCTTTCAGTATCTCTCCCAGCCGAACGACATCTGGAGGAGAAAGACAAGCGGTCGGTTCATCAAAAAGAAAAATCTTCCCGTTTTCCCCCAGTGCTCTAGCGATCTCAACAAGTTGCTGCTCTGCTAATCCCAGCTTGGAGGCTAGCTGCTGAGGCGCCTGCTCTCCCAATCCAACCCGAGTCATAAGTTTTTGGGCCTGCAGGAAAGCCATTTGCCAATCGACAGTTTTCCATCGAGTCTTCGGGAGCTGACCTAATAAGATATTCTCTGCGATCGATAAGTCAACCGCCAGTTCCGGCTCCTGGGGAATGGCACAAATCCCAAAAACCCGGGGATGCCGCACACTACGATAAGTCTGACCCGTGATCTTTATTGTTCCCTTCGACGGAATCACCAGGCCGGATATTACTTTTAGCAAAGTCGATTTCCCGGCTCCATTTTCGCCCGCCAGGGCATGAATTTCACCGGGCAAGAAAGCAAGGGTGACATCGTCCAGTGCACGAACGCCGGGGAATTCGCAGGTAATACCTTCAAGTTCCAGTGGAATAGTTTTTTCTGCCATCAGGGTAAAATTGCTCTATCGTTGTGCTCTGGGCTCCAGCAAGCCAATCAATATTGGGTCTGCTGCCTCTTTCTTCCCCTCGCTTCAGGTTATCTTTTGAGAATTAACACAGCCCCATTGGAAGGGGATTACCACTCCCCGAAAACTTGATGGGCATTCCTTCGATCGACTCGTAACACCGGGTTCCGGATCCAACGGGGCACGGGAGGCCAGCCATTGGCCACATCCCTGATGACTCGTGCCGTATAAATACCCTCGAAGGTTGGAGACTGCGTACAACTGCCGTAAATCTCTCCCGCTTGAATAGCTTCGAGCCCCTCTTTGCTGGCATTTATGGAGATCAATCGGACAACCCCTGATTTTCCGGCGGCCTTGATAGCTTGTAAAGCACCCACTGCCATGTTGTCGTCCTGCGCCATAATCGCATTCAAGTCCGGGTAAGTCGTCAAGAAGTTCTCCGCAACTGCCGTTGCCCGGGCCCTATCCCAGCGAGCCGTTTGTCGGTCCAAAATCTGAATTACAGGAGCAATGTGTTTTAGCTCGTCAATAAATGCCGTAGAGCGCCAATATGTGGCATCCTGCCCAGGGTTCCCTTCGATGATCGCTACCTTCCCCTTTCCATTGAGCGCCTCTGCGGTCAACTGAGCAGCGATGATTCCTTCTTCAATCATGCTGGCCCCGACGAACCCCTTGAAATAATTCAGCGCGGAAGGCTCGGTCCAGGTATTGGTACACACCAAAGGGATCCCCGATTCATAGGCCTTTCTCACACTGGGTACGATCGCTTTTGCGTCCACTGGCCAGAAGCATAAGACCGCGACTCCTTTGCCGATCAAATCTTCGGCTTGAGCTGCTTGCCGGGCTGGATCGTTGTTGGCATCCAAAGCAATGACATTCAAATTCAATCGTTTGGCTTCTACATCAAAAGCTTTCCGATAACCTGCAAGATAAGGGGCCGCCGTGGAAATCATTAGCAGGCCTATGGTCACCGGTTTGTTCTCAAGCCACTCCCAGCTTGTAGGAGCTTTTTCTGGAAGAATTGCCGGGAGCTTCTCAATTACTGCCTCAGCCCCTCGCAGTTGGCTTTCCTGTGAGACGCTGACCGGAGGCGATGAGGAGGTGGTCGGAGACGGTGAGCTCCCACTCGGTCTCTGGCAACCCCCTTGTGCTATCGCGATCCCCCCGGCGACGAGTGAAGAATAACTGAGCCATTGTCTTCTCGAATATTTTTGCAAGTTACCTCCTTTGTCTTTACCTGGATGCCTTCAGATACCTTTCAATTTCAATTCATTAAGATCCGGTTCGCGAGACTGAAGACAGCCGAACGGGATTCGAAAAAATCCGTTTACCCTAAACAGTCTGTGAGCGCATTCTTCCTCGCGCACTATCGATCCCTGCCACTAAGATCAAGACGGAGCCTTTAATGCTCCATTGATAAGCGGGAGATACGTTCAGCAGATTCAATCCATTGGAGAGAACTCCGATCGTTAAAATCCCGACCATGGTTCGGAGCGTACCTCCCCGCCCTCCATAGAGACTCGTTCCACCCAACACAATTGCGGCAATGGCCTGAAGCGGCAAGTCTTGTCCAATGATTGGCGATCCCGTATTTAGGCGCGAAGCCAGAATCATCCCAGAGAACGCGGCCAGCATCGAACAGAGGACATAGGTGGCCCACTCCCGCTTAATGATATCGATATCGGCCAGTTTCGCGGCTTTTCGATTTCCACCAATCGCATAGAGATCTCTCCCAAATTGAGTCCGGGACAGCAGGAAGTGTGAGGGGATCAAAATGCACGAATAGAAAACGATTGGGAGGGGGGTATGAAGGAAAAAGCCGCCGCCAAGCATTTCGAAATCCCCACCGGGTCCTGGAAGTGGATATCCTCGACTGACCCACAAGGCAATCCCCTGAACGCCTGCCATGGCTCCCAGAGTGACAATGAATGAATTCAATTTGCAGGGTCCGATCAAAAAGCCATTGACGATTCCAACCAGAGAGCCTGAAAAGAGGGCAATCAGACCAGCCCACACCAGTCCTAGCGGAGCCGAGAGAACAAAGATGACTCCACTTAATGCAGTCACTGCTCCCACAGACAAATCGAGTCCTCCGGTAAGGACCACCAAGGTCAGTCCCGTCGCGACAATCCCTTCAATGGAAACTTGTAAGAAGACATTGGAAACATTCGAAGGATTTAGGAAGCGCGGCTCCAGGCAAGCGATCAATCCAGTCAGAAGGCCGAGTATGATCGTGGTTCTTGACTTTTCCCAAAAGTGCGATTTCCTGATCATGTTGCCTTTTTACGAATGTGAACGTCCACGGCGACTGCCAACACAATGATCGTTCCAGTCGCGATTCGTTGAGCTTCGTAAGATTGACCGGCCAAAACAAGCAAATTACTCAGGATCCCCAGCAAAACAACACCCACTATCGTTTTACCAATCCCTCCTGAACCGCCGAATAGGCTGGTGCCTCCAATGACCACTGCCGCGATCGCCTCGAGCTCGTATCCTTCCCCGGCATCCGGGGCGGCGACACCCAACCGTGACACCAGGACGACCCCAGCCAAGGCTGCGCAGACGCCAGATGCCAAGTATCCCCAAACTCGGATTCTACGTGTTGGCAAGCCGGAAAAATAGGCAGCCCGTTGGTTGCTTCCAATTGCAAAAAAAGATAACCCTAGTCTCGTGTAATGAAGTACAAGGTGAGACAGCAGAGCCAAGCCAAGAAAGATAATCCCGGGCGCCGGGACACCGAAGAGATGGCTCCGACCGATCAGGAGAAACCTCGGGTTTTGATTATACTGGATAAACCCCGCTGTAAAGAGGTTTGCGGCAGCATACAAGAGGTATCGAGTTCCGAGGGTCACGATTAATGGATTAATTGAAAACCAACTGACGAGAGCTCCATTGACACATCCTCCGAGGACGCCAATTGAAAGAGGGACCAGCATAGCCAGAATTAGTCCTTGTTGAGCGAAATGAATCGCCAGGACTCCGGAAACGGCGAGCATGGCGCCAACTGAAAGATCAAATCCTCCTGAAATGATCAACACCGTCATTCCACAGGCAATGATCCCATTAATGGATACCTGCCTTAATAAATTGGTCAGGTTTCCAATCCCGAAGAATGCAGGGGCTAGAAATTCTATGATCACCAGACCGACAATAACGACCACGAGCACCAAAAAACGGGCTTTCTTCCATTCCTGCAAGGATTTTCCTCGGACAATCGTTTTGGGGAAATTTGTAGAATTGTTCAGTAAAACGGCAGCTTATATTCCTCAAAATCCAATCGTTTGTCTAATGATTCTAATGAGGGTAGGGCTGGCTCATCCTCTTCGGTCGGATCAGATCGTCCTTCAGCCTTTAGAACTCGGTCCTCCACCCCGAAAGGGACCATTTGAGGGCGGAGTTCTACGATGCTGCAAATTTCATACCGTGATTCCGGCCTCATATAACTCAGCCCTCTAAGTTCTGTAAATACTCCTTTGATTCGGCTTAGGGCTATCCTAGAATCATGCGGGCTATTACAGTTCTTCTACCAAAAGGGAGCCTAATGTCATCGCGTTACATTGATTTGAGCTACAACCTTGAAGAATCAACTCCAGTCTATCCTGGCTACCCTCCATTTCGAACCCGCATTTTGGAAACTGCGAACGACGATTCTAGCAGCAAAAGAACCTTGAATAGCAGTGGCATCGAACTGGGGTTGCATTGTGGAACTCACATGGATTCTCCGTTTCATTTCTTCAAAAATGGCCACACGATCGAACAGATTCCTTTGAGCCAATGCATCGGACTGACTCTTCTCATAAACCTTTCAACATTACTGCCTGATGGCACCATTGAGAAAAAAAACCTCGACAGCCATGAACACTCTCTTCGATCCTTGCGAAAGGTGGTGTTGTGGACAGGGTGGAACCGGCATTGGGGGGATAAGATTTACTTCGAACAACACCCGGTCTTGACCGGTGAGGCCGCGCAATACCTGGTTCGCTGCGGAGTTCACTTATTGGGAGTCGACCTGCCCTCTGTCGATCGCCCTCCTTTTGAAGCACACCTGGAACTCTTGGGGCACAATGTGGTCATCCTGGAAAACTTGACCCGTCTGGAAACGATTCCCTCTGATGTATTTCAACTGATGGTCATTCCTTTAAAACTCAGTGGACGGGAAGCATCCCCTGTCCGCGCAATTGCGATGGAGGTTAATTGATGCCAATTTTCCCAGCCGGGGTCTTAAGACAATTTACCGGCCAGATCTTTCATGAAGCCGGATCAGATGTAAACGAGGCCAACCGTGTTGCCGCTTCCCTCGTGGAGGCAAATCTTGTGGGGCACGACTCTCACGGAGTACTCAGAATCCCTGAATATGTGCGATGGATGGAGCAAAAGCTCGTTACTTTAGGAGCCCATGTGACCGTTGTTTACGAAACCGATACCTTGGCCATCATCGATGGAGGATGGGGATTTGGTCAGGTCATCGGGGAAGAGGCGATGAACCTTGCTATTCAGAAAGCAGAACAGACGGGGATTGGGATTGTTTCTGTCCGGCAGAGTTGCCACCTGGGTCGAGTCGGAGAATATCCTCAGATGGCCGCCAATAAAGGAATGGCGGCTTTGCTATTTGTGAATACTCATGGGGGAGGCAAATTGGTGGCTCCCTGGGGAGGCAGAGAACGAAGACTATCAGCTAATCCCATAGCCGCTGCCATCCCCAGGAAGGACAGCTGGCCTATCCTGCTGGATCTCTCGACCTGTTCCATTGCGGAAGGCAAAGTGCGCACGATGCTCAATAAGAAAATACCTGTTCCGCCGGGTAATATCATCGACTCCAATGGAAACCCCACGACAGACCCCGCCACGTTCTATGGACCACCCGAAGGAGCCTTGCTTCCGTTTGGCGGTCATAAGGGCTTTGCCTTGGGGCTGGTCACCGATATTCTGGCAGGGGCCTTATCTGGCGCTGGATGCAGTCGGAAGGACGCCAATCGGGTGGGCAATGCTTTTCTAGGGATTGTGTTCCAGATTGAGCGATTCCGACCGGATTCCGCATTCTATTTCGATGTTGAAGGGCTCATCGAATTTGTCAAAAGCAGCGCTTTGGCGCCAGGGTTTGATTCCATCTTGATTCCCGGGGAACCGGAGGCCAAGGAAAAAGCCAGACGGCAAGAAGCAGGGCGTCCCGATTGATGACGAGACGTGGAGACAAATCGGCGAAGTCGCTCACAACTATGGAGTGCAACTTCCCCATTGACCGTCAGAACGGATCAAGCGGAGAGTGTGAAGAACTTGTGGTGCTTTGGTAGGGACAGGCCTCCTGGCCTATCTATTTCTGGGACCAGGGATCCCGGCTACAACGGCAGGCGTGGAAGCCCATCGCTACTTTGGACTCACAACTCCAATCGTTGGCGCAAAGCTGTCCTGGTAAATCTGCGAATCCACCCGAGCATCAATCAAAGTCGTCGACGAAGAGACCATCGCCTGCTGCAATTCTTTCTCCAGCGTGTCGGGATCTTCTACATGCACACCGTGGAGGCCACAGGCTCTGGCAATAGCAGCAAAATCCACGGTTGAAAAGTCGAGACCGTAATCCGGCATGCCTCGAGATTTTTGGCGAGATTTCATGGTGCCAAGAGCCTGGTCATTGAGGATCACCAGAGGAACTACCACTCCAGTACGTCTGAAAACTTCCAACTCACCAAGTCTCATCAGGAGACTCCCATCAGCACCAATCCCGATCATGGGTCGCTTTCGTTCTGCCAACCGGGCCCCAAGAATCGCTGGCAACATGAGCCCCATGGTGCGACCGCCAGAAGTCCCGTAGTAGGTGTCTGGACGTTCAACAGGCCAAAGGTGCTCGAGCATACAAATAAAGGCACCTGTTTCCGAAAAAAGAATCCCTTCGGGTGGAAGAACTCTCCGCACAATTTCAATGACATCCTGAGCCGCCAGGCGAGCTTGTCCGGGCCGTTTGAAGTAAAGCAAAATGTCACGGCGCAATAACTGGATCTCCTCCACTGGAAACCCCTGTTGTTTGAGATCTCCCATAGCCCGTAATGCTTTTTTTAGGTCGCCGTCAATTCGCAATTCGGGGTGGACCGAGAGGGCGAGTATACTCCGATCGAGCGGACAACTCACAGACAGGCAAGTTTGCTTTCCAAGGAATATGGGTCATCATGGCATCGGCACCTACCACGATTACGCCATCGGCCTTGACCATCACTTTTGACTCGATAAGGTTGGGGTTAAAAGAACCGACCAGCACTCCTGCCCAGCGACGATGCTGTTCCGGAAAAACCCCGCGGGCATCCATAGTTACGAGAACCACCGCCTCTAAAGACTCGACCAGTTTGCGGAGCTCTTCAGTGGCGCCAGCCCGAATCACATCTGCGCCGGCAACAACCACGAGTCGTTTTTTAGTCTGGAAAAAAGCCCGAACCAATGCGATCTGGGCGGAATCCGGAGAAGATGGGGAAGGAATGGGTGTTGCGGGTAATGGGGCATTCCAAGGCGTTTGACTGAGATCTGCAGGGATGTTCAGGAGAGAGGGGCCAGGTCTTCCCTCCGTTGAATGAAAAACAGCCGCTTGAATTTGAGCAACCACTTCTTGGTTCGAGACAGTGGCTGCATACTTGCATATTTCCTTATAGCAACTGAATTGGTTACAGTATTGGACTGATGGATGAGCTGCCATCGATGTTGGAACAGTTTCGCACACTGCCACGACGGGAACTCTTTCAAAATGCGCATTGATGATACCCCCCAACAGATTTCCCGCACCCACCCCTCTCACTGAGAGCGCCAGACCCGCAGTCTGCTTTAACACTCCGTAGTAAGCAGCCATAATCGCTGCCGAAGATTCGTGGCTCGTCGATACAAAGTCAACTCCAAACCTACGGCCCGCGTCCATCATATCCAGCGGGAAACCGCCGCCTGGAAGGCCGAAGAAATGACGTAATCCACGCGCATGGGCATCCGCGATGATGAGTTCAGCAACTGTCATCGTGGGTTTAATCTCCTGTTCAAATCACCTGACACCCTTTGGCGAAAGGTCCTCAGTCAGTGAGCAATGTCACATTCCAGCCTGCCTATGAGTTCCTTTCCTTTGGAAATGAATTCAGGGAGAGCGGCTTCCACCGCTGGGGTCAATTTTCCCCCCAGTTCAAACAGATTTTCTACTTCTATGGCAAGGATGTACAGTTTTTCAGGAAAGTGGATCCCCAGCCTTTGGGCCAGTTGGAGGAGTTCAGGAATCCCGGCGGAGTGAGGCGAAAGGATGAACGTATCAGAAAAATCTTGCGTACAAAACTCCAAGACGGTTCCGGGGGGATGCCGGCCGGTTAATATAGCATCGAGGAGAAGGACTCGTTCATATCCCTCCAGAACGTCCAACAGAGACAAACCGGATTCAGAACATTCAATGACATCGACCTGGGACTGCAGTTCTTCTCGCAGAGCTCGGGCGGCCTTAATTCCCACACCATCGTCACTCAGGAGCTCGTTCCCTAGTCCCAACACGAGAGTTCTCGGTGTCATCTTCGTACCTCCCATTTCTAGTAAAGGCACACATTCCGCCCTACTTTTTACCTGCACAATCGAAATCCCGAGGGCCGAATGCTCCCTTCCCGGTTGAATCTGGGGCCTTGAACCTTACAGGTCTTCTCTTTGCTTCCGGAACTTGTACCAAGTCGCACACACACAGATGCATCGAGTCGAGCTCACCCGGCCTGCTGTCTGGTGAACGACTCCTTCCCGTTGGGAGAGGGGTCGGAGGAGTGAACCGGGACTGTGTTTCCAGGGTCTTCCACAACCATACGAATGCGTCTTGATATTTCTCAATGAGATTCGTCTCTGCTAATTCCTCGAAACCTTTCCGTCTGCATCTCTTTGCAAGAGACTCAATGTTTCACCCTTTCGATCACGCAAACGAACAATGAGCGGCATGTTTCCTGGTAAAGAATGAGTGGCACAAGCATGGCAAGGGTCATAGGCCCGAAAAGCCATCTCGATTCGATTGAGCAGTCCCTCAGAGACTTCGCCGTGATGAATGACCCCTTTGGCTGCTTTTTCAACGCTCATGGCCATTCGAGCAGAATTATTCTGGGTTGCGACGATCAAGTTGGCTTTTCGGATAACTCCATTTTCGTCGGTCTCATAATGATGGAAGAGTGTGCCGCGAGGAGCCTCGACAACACCAATGCCCGAGGTGGGAGTCATGGTGGGGATCACTCGAATGTCTTTGCTCGTGATTCCACGATCATTGAGCAGCTCTTCCATTCTTTCTGCTGCATAAATCATCTCGACAATCCTTGCCCAATGATTTGCCAATGTGTGATGTACCGGTTTGCATCCTAATGTAGCAAACAATTCCTCATACGCTTGTTGCGCTCTTGGGGTAGCCATGCCCGCGGATGCATTTAATCTTGCTAACGGGGCTACGCAATAGATCCCGCTTTCCTTCCCATCGGAAAAGCCATGCCAACCGACGGATTTCAGATAACAAAACTTTACATAGCTCCAGGTTTCGACGCGTTCCGCGATCTGATTCAAATAGTCTTGCGCTCGAAACTTGGCAAACTCCGCGCCTTGCGGGTCTACAACTCTTAGCTTTCCATCGTAAAAATTCACCCGGTTGGATTCGTCCACTTGGCCCATGTAGTACGTGCTGTGAGTATAGATATCGGAAGTAATGAGGTTCAAATAATCTTTGTTCTTTAAGACAAGGTCTCTAAAAACCTGCAGCGTGAAGAGGGCAAATTCCACACCGTCTTTCGCGAGCTGCTGGAATCGAGGAAGTTCATCGGAAGTGATCCCCTTGGCGACTCCGCCCGGCAAGCCAAGAACCGGATGAATCACTTTCCCGCCGATGGAGGAAATCAGTTCACGTAATCGACGTCGCATACTGATGACCCTTTTGCCTGTTTCCAGCCCTACTTTGTCAATGACCCCCAGTACATTTCTGAGTTCGGGAGGAGCATCAGGGCCGACGATGAAATCCGGCCCACCCAGCAAATATACGTGCAGAGCATGGTCTTCCAACATAAATGTACTATAAACAAGCTCTCGTATTTTCTTAGCCGCAGGAGGAGGTTCGACCTTATAAAGATCGTCCAGAGCTTTGGTAGCCGCCATGTGATGAGCCGTCGGACAAACCCCACAGATACGACTTGTGATCTGTGGCATCTCTTCAGCCGGACGCCCGATGCTGAACACCTCAAAACCTCGAAGTTCCGGTACTTGAAAGTAGGCCTTCTCTACCTCGCCTTGATCGTCCAAAAAGATATCGATCTTCCCATGTCCTTCTAGCCGCGTAATCGGGTCAATCGTGATTCGGCGAGTTTGCATGTAGCTCACATTTGCCTTTTTCTGGGCTTCGCTCCAAACATTGCGAATATTCTCATCCATAATCTTTACCTCCAGCCCCTTCCGATTGTGTTCTAAATCATCCCTGCGCTTTTTCCGCAGTCCGTCAAACCTTACTCTTCAACGGATGAACTTCTCTTCACCTTCGAATCCAGCCATTTTGCCTCTAAGTATAGATTTGGCCAAACCATAGCGATAGAAACTCCCCACTAGATCCGGGATGCCGGCGAGAATCTCGTCAATTTCATTCTCATCTTTCGATTCAACAGAGGAGGCCAGACTCGAAAGCATTTTGGCCCCTTGGTCTCGGACCCGTGAGGTAGGGCCAAAACAGCCCGTGCATGGCATGTTTCCCTGAATGCACAACCCTTCACATCCGCCTCGAGTTGCAGGGCCCATGCATAAAATCCCTTGTGCCAGCAAACATTTGTCCGCATCAATCATGATTTCATGCGGTCGCTTGAAACGAGAGAAATGCAAGTCCGTGGGCTTCGAGGACTTTCGCGGACACTCTTCACAAAGGGCAACGTTTGGCGCTAAAACAGTTCCTTTGGGTGGCAAATCGCTAGAAAGAAGAGTAGTCAAGGCTTGCTTAATTAACTTGACTGTTGGAGGACAGCCCGGGAGAAAATAATCTACTTCGACTATTTGGTCCAAAGAACGAACGAGCGTGTGGAACCGGGGAAGTGTCGCGCTAAAGCCGTTGTCTCTAGTTTCCCTTTGGGGAATCACCTTGGATTCGTTCACCACAGAAGGGGATTGTTGATACACGTACTCCAGAATTTGTTCCTTCCCAAATTGATTTGCCAGACTGGGGATGCCTCCCAATTGAGCACAGGATCCGTAGGCAACGAGGATCTTGCTCTTGCGACGCAGCAGCCGGGCCATTTCTTCCTGTTCTGATGTTCGGATACTGCCATTGACCAAGGCCGCCAGGATGGAGGAATCGGGCATCCCTTCAATATCCCGTTTCTTGAAGTCCATGGCCACTGGCCAGAGAACGATCTCTATGGCTCCGACCACGTCGAGAAGGTCTTCAGCGAGATCAACGATGGACTCCTCACAACCTCCACAGGAAGAGCACCAGTAAAATGCAACTTTGGGCTTTTCATACATGAACACTCACCTCCGTATCCTCCCAGGCACCAGGCTGTAATTCCACATCCCAGTTCTCAAATGGAGCGGCATGGCAAGAGGTCCCAACAGACGAATTTTTTCGACCAGGTCGTTGATGACGGTTTTCACTTTCTCGCCTTCAGAGGCGGAAATCCACTCCAAGCGAAGACGGTCTTCCTCAATTCCCATCTCTTTCAACAGCCGCTTCAAGAACTGAAACCGACGTAAAGTCTTATAATTTCCCTCCGCGTAATGGCAATCGCCCGGATGGCAACCACCGAGCAGCACTCCGTCGGCGCCTCGGGCAAATGCGTCCAGAATAAATTGAGGATCGACTCGCCCGGAACACATGACACGGATGACACGTGCGTTGGGAGCATGACGAATTCTTGAGACTCCAGCCAAATCAGCGGCCGTGTAAGTACACCAGTTACAAAAAAAAGC
This sequence comes from uncultured Acidimicrobiia bacterium, assembly GCA_963810905.1. Classification (GTDB taxonomy): domain Bacteria; phylum Acidobacteriota; class Terriglobia; order Versatilivoradales; family Versatilivoraceae; genus CAWBAT01. Next base: position 427,381 of record CAWEPG010000011.1, read on the forward strand.
CACGATTCGTGGTTCCCAATCGCCCGACTTTTCAGTTTCCATCTTCGCTGTCTCATCCATATCTGGGCCTCCTATTGCCACCTTCATCGCCAAATCATGCTTGGAGTCTTTGGTTTCTCTCTCCTATCCACATCCATGGCCGACGGGCCATCGGGCTGTTCGGGGTCACACTTTCAGCTGCGTCCCTAATTTCGGATATTTTCCCATCGCTTTCCAGACGAACCTATGCAGACGATGGAAAAGTGCACTTTTTTCGAGGAACATATACGGGCAATATCCCGGAATTACGCCCAATCCGAGTTGTTCGCAAATTCTGAGCGTGTAAGGGCTGACCTGTGTTGGACCCGAGATCCCGTAGATCCAGACCAGTTCAATTCCCGCCGACGCACACTCCTTCACAACATAATCAGTAACTCTCCGAGTAGTCATCAACAAGGCACATTTCACCGGCACAGGGATCGCTTCGACACTCGGAAAACAATGGATCCCGTCAATTTCTGTTGCACTCGGGTTCACAGGGAACATAATATGACCCTGCGCACTCATTGCCCTGAACAGCCTTCGGCTGAAATCCTTGGGGTCCCGGGAAACTCCGACCATCGCAATCTTTTCGTGGGTAAGAAATTCTTGAATCAAAGCGTGCGTGTTCATTGAAGCCTCGATGATATAACTTGTCCCCAATCTTGATCTCTCTGTAGTTCCTCTTCAGATTTCGTAGGGCTCAATGGTCCACGATAGGATGTGGGTCAAGCTCTGCGAGTCAGAATCTGCAATTCCCCTACACCGGGGTCAGGATTCCCTCAATCTCGCTATAGATCTCCTCATCTTCGAAAAGATGTTGTCGAATTGACCCTGACGGGCAAGCCGCAACACAGGTGCCGCATCCCTTGCATAGCGCCTCCTGAATGGCGGCCTTGTTCTTTGCCTCACCAAAGGAAATCGCGTTATAGGAACATAGGGAGATGCACGATTTACAGCCGGAGCAGTCTTCTTCGACGATGTAGGCGGTATTGGGCTCCAGTTCCATGAAACCCCGATCAATCAGGGAGAGGGCCTCCCCGGCTGCGGCTCCAGCCTGGGCTACGGCGTCTGGAATATCTTTTGGTCCCTGGCAGGCACCGGCTATGAAAATGCCATCCGTAAAGGTATTCACTGGCGCTAGCTTGGGATGGCGCTCCAGGAAGAATCCTTCCGTGGAACAGCTAATGTTGAACAAACGGCGTACTTCCTGGGAGTCGGGTTGAGGTTCTAGACCAACGGCCAACACCACCATGTCGACTGGGATTCTACGAACAAAACCCGTCAAGGTATCTTCCACGCGGATAACGGCTTTACCCTCTTCTGATGGGTCTAATGCCCAATCCGTAACCTCTGCCACACGTCCCCGGATAAAATGAACTCCTTCATTACGCAGCTTTTGATAGAACTCTTCGAATCCTTTGCCGGGCGTACGCATATCGATGTAGAAGTTAAATACCTCAGCATTGGTGTGCTCTTTGATCAGATGTGCCAGCTTTAGCGAGTACATGCAACAGACCCGCGAGCACCATCGATTGGAGTTTTCATCCCGCGAGCCCACACAATGAATGATTCCGACAGACTGGGGATGGCTTCCGTCTCGAAGAATGATCTCGCCACCTGTAGGGCCGGAGGTGTTCACCAGCCGCTCCACCTCCAGCGACGTGTAAACGCTCGGATTTGTTCCATAGCCGTAATACGGGATTCGGCGCGCATCAAAGGTTTGAAATCCTGTGGCGAGAATGATGGCACCCACCTCGATCTCTTCGGTCCTTTCCTGTTGAGCAAAGTCAATGGCTTTGCGATCCGCGCAGGCTGCTACACATGTTTTCTTACATTTCCCCGATTTGAATTCAATACAGGCTTCCCGGTCAATGAGCACCATTTGGGGCGTAGCCTGAGGGAAAGGAATATAAATAGGCTTTCGTTTTCCTAATCCGACGTTAAAGTCATCTACAAACCGAGCTTCCTTATAGACACACGCTTCAATACATTCCAGGCATCCAACACACAAATCTTCCCGCACGTAACGAGGGCTGCGGGTTACGGTCACCCTGAAGTTTCCTACATAACCCTCCACTCGGGTTACTTCCGAGTAAGTCCAAAGCGTAATGTTTGGATGAGCACGCACTGCACTCATCTTTGGGGTCAAGATGCAAGCGGCACAGTCCAGGGTTGGGAACGTTTTGTCAAATTTCGCCATGTGCCCGCCAATGCTGGGCTCTCGCTCGACGAGGTAAACCTGCTTCCCTGCCTCCGCCAATGTTAGAGCGGCATGAATTCCGGCTATCCCTCCGCCGAGGACGAGGACCTTGGGATGAATGGGCACCCTCTTTTCCTCCAAGGCTTTGTGAGAGACGACCCGCCGGACTGCTGCTCGAGCCAAATCTTTGGCTTTGGCGGTCGCTTTCCCCTTATCGCTGTGGACCCAAGAGTTGTGCTCGCGAATATTGACCATTTGAAGAAAATAAGGGTTCAATCCAGCTCGTACCACTGCCTTTCGGAAGGTATGTTCATGCAGAAGAGGGGAACAGGAAGCAACCACAATCCGATTTAGTTGATTCCCCTGAATATCCTGTACGATGAGTTCCTGTCCAGGATCGGAACACATATACTTATAGTCTCTGGAGATGACGATGCCAGGCAGTGTGGCGACATATTCCGCAACCGCTTTGACGGCGACGATCCCTGCGATATTGCTTCCGCAATGACAGATATAAAATCCAATCCGAACCGGACCATTGTTTTCAAACATATGTCTCTACCTCTTTCGCTGCAGAGAACCACTGCTTGATAAGATTTCTGCCCGAGATTGCCCTGTGAAATCCCAGAGCACAAAATTCTCCCCCTAATTGCCAGCCAAGGACTTGGGGCAGGTAAAAAACAGGAATATTGTAAAGCTCTTGCGCTTCGCCGCGAATTTCCGACTGGTAGGCATCCAGATTGAATTGGCAAAGCCCGCACACCGTAACAATGGCTTGAGCACCCTTTCGGACAGCTTCTTTCAGAAGAATGTAATTAAGACGAACTCCCACAGTGTGAGTGGTCCCTGTCAGAGAACCTCCACAGCACTTGGTTTTCAAGGGAAACTCTACTGTGGGAATGCCGACAGCCTGAAGCAGTTCATCCATACGGGTGGGATTGTGAGGAGTATCCACTTCGGAATAAGGCCGGACGATTTGACAACCGTAATAACAGGCAACTCGCCCGCCCTGCCAGTGGCGGGTGACCTTTGAGCGAATCCGCTCGACTCCAATGTCGTTGTAGAGGATTTCCAGGGGATGACGCACTTGAACTGAGTCCATCGTCGGCAACCCTGCCCGATGGAGCGCCTCGCCCACTTCACGGCCAATGGCCGGATAACGTTGCACATAATGCTGCGCTTTCTTAAGAATCAGGTAGCAGGCGGAACACGGAGTCATCAACTCCCGAAAGCCTTCCTGGCGAGCAAGAGAAAGATTTCTCGCCGCGAGAATAAAAGCGGAACTCTCCTCAATAGACATATACGAGGTTGCCCCACAACAATTCCAGTCCTCGAGTTCCTTGATCGGAACACCCAAGAGACGATAAAGGGTGAGCAGGCTCTCCTCGTAAGCAATTGCGCTTGCCTTCAAGGTACAACCTGGATAGTAGAGGTAACCATGATTGGGGGATTCCATTCAATTATCCTCCTTGGAAAAATCGAGAGCCCGTTCTAGTTCAGTGATACGACTGATCCGTTCACGACGCATGAAAAGCCGGCCTGTCCGCCATAGATGCCAGCCAGAACTCACCATGCCAAGTAACATCAGAGGATGGGAACGCAAGGCCATTTGAAGGACAAGCCAAAACTCGGAATTGCGCCCACGCTGTTTCACCATTTTATAAAACTCCCTCGCCAACACGGGAATGGGGAAATGACGGGGGTAGAGACCTGTGGCAATAGCCTCTCTCTTCAAACTGTACATCACATCCGTAATTTTGATTTTTTGCGGACAGTGCACACCACAGGCGTAACAGGAGGAACAAAGCCAAATCGTCTGTGATTTCAAGGCTTCCGTCCGAAACCCTTCGCGAACCAGTGCCATGATCCGACGCGGAGAAAGATCCATATAAATGGACAGCGGACATGCGCCAGAGCAGGTTCCGCATTGCATGCACGCTAAGAGGTCCTCACATCCTGGCCGTTCTTTCACTTGATATGCCCACTCCGGATCAACATCACGTTGGTACTTGATTGTTCTTTCCATAGAATTTGACCCCTGACTTTCTCTCCCGACTACCTTAGTCAGCCTGAAGAATGTCACATCATGCTTGTTTTTTTCGTCTTGATGTCTCCTGAGTCGAAATGCTTGAACCATTTCCCATTTCAATAACTTCTTCCCTTAGTGTGCAATTTCTGCGCCATTCGGACTATTCCACGGAGAACAAAGAATTGGCGCAAAAGCACTATGAGAAGAGAAAAGAGCCCAGCAATTACTCAAACCCAGAACAAAGAATGTTCGTCGTTGTGGCCTTTGCGGGTGACTTCACCCTTAATTGGGGACAATGAACCGAGAGGAACCACTCTTGATGAGTGGTTGGGGGGGAATTCACATTGCTGAAAAAAGCTGCAGAGATGAAATACTCAACGATTTGATGTTGAAATAATGCTCACCACAACCAGTCAAGAAGTCTTCTTCATGCTTGCTTCCGGAGAAGAAAGACAGTCGAAGGAGACAACTAGACTTAAGAGAAGACGCTACCTAATAAGCAGGTACCTATCTAACTTTCTTCACCGTAATTAAGATTGGACAACCCGGCGCAATTCTTCCGCCGCGGTTTCCGGTAACAATGAATTGTAATAGACTTCTTTGAGGCTGTAGGACCTTGACTTGGAGGGAACGATGGGAAGGATCTCGAAATGCCAATGATAATCCTCTTCCAGTGTTTCCCAATTACCCATCCGTTCTGCCTTTAGAGGGATGCTCGGAGAGGTGTGTAAAACCAGATGATACGCTTTGGTTACCGCTTCTAATCTCTGAAGAACCGATTTGAGGAGCCGTGCAAATTGCAACTGCCGCTCCCAAGGAACCAAGTTCTGTTCGAACGAAGAACTGTGCTGGATGGGCAATATCCAGGTTTCATAGGGAACACGCGAGGCAAAAGGACAAAATGCCACGAATTGCTCATCCGCGTCAACGACTCTGACCTGCTGTTTCAATTCTTGCTGCACACAATCGCAAATCAGGCAGCGTTCCTTCATTTCAAAGTAACGCTTAGTCGAGCGCAGCTCGTAGCCCACCCGGCGCGGGATAAAGGGTGTGGCAATAATCTGGGAGTGTGGATGTTCCAAATCTTGCCCAGCTAGTGTCCCTTGATTTCGAAACACATTGACATATCGGAAACGCCGGTCTTTCCTCAGATCAGTCGACCGGGTCACATAAGCTTGTAATACCAGGGCGACATGTTCAACATTCATCTGAGAGAGAGGTAAATGGTGGTTGGGATGCTCAATCACGATTTCGTGCGCTCCAAGATTGCGCATTTTATCGTAGATGCCCTCACCAGCACGCTGGGCATCTCCTTCAATCTGATAGAGTGGCCAAAGATGCGGGACAACCCGCACCTGCCAATTTGCCTGCCCTTGAGGCAACGCACAAATTGTTTGCGGACAGTAGGATTCTTGCCCCGGGCATAACGGACAAACATTAATCTGCTGCCAAAGGCGTTCTCCCTGGTCCTGAATGACCCAACTTTGAGTAATGGGATCTTTGCGTAATTCCACTCGATTAAACCTTTCACAAGTAATAAACGCTTATCCGTCCCGGCAACATTTTATCACGTTCTTCAAGAGAGCACGACGGGAGCCATTTCCCCAAGATAGAAACCCAACTTGAAGGAATGTCAGGATTCACTTTCGTTCCAGCGAGCGCGCAAAACTGCATGGAGGCGGTCCTTGATACCCTCCGGGAGCTCAATGGGGGTTTGGTCGCGGTAGAGCTGGATCGTACGCTGGGTTGTATCCAAAACAATACGGCAGCGATCACACCCTTTCAGATGCGCTTCCAACTGGCGGCACAACTCTTGCTCGAGTTCCCCGTCTATATAGAGATTCAATTCTTCCAAAATATGTTTACAGTCCATGACTTCCGTCGCTTTCGTAGGCTTCAATGTTCATGATGATGTGCTCCAAAATAGACAGGCGAGCCATCTTTCTTGAAATACCGGCTTAACACCTCGCGCAGTTCGAGCCGGGCACGGATGAGTCGTGATTTCGCCGCAGGTAGAGAGATCTCCAGGATTCGTGCAATATCTGCCATCGGCATGTTCTCCACGTCTCTTAATAGGAACACCGTCCGATAGAGGATCGGGAGTGCAGCAATTGCCTCTTCCAGAATGTGCTGCGTTTCTTCTCTGGAGTAGAGTTCTTCGGGAGTCTCATTCCAGGCCACGATTTGTTGAGGTCTGAAATCATCATCTCCGTACAGCCCATCTAGGGAAACTGTTTGAGGCCGCCGCTTCTTTACCCGCTGCAGTGCCGCATTCACCGCAATTTGAACAATCCAGGTATAGAAGCTCGATTCCCCACGGAATTTGGCGAGGTTCTCAAAAGCTTTGAGAAAGGTCTCTTGTAATACATCTTCAGCATCTTGGATCGACTCAACAATTTTGTAAGCAATATGGAATATTCGCTTCGCGTACAGATTGACAAGGGTTTCAAAGCTTTCGAGGTCTCCAGACCGTGCTTTAGTCACCAACTGATATTCCTGCCCTAGACCTTTAGATTCAATCATCGCGAAAAAGTTTCACATTTCTTCAATCCGGAGGGAACGGATTCTCGTGGAAGAGATTCTATTGAATCGAGACAATGGTGGTCAATGACTCTCAGAGCTGCTTCATTTAATCTTTCATTGCAAAAATTGTTTGCACACAAAACATTTGTATGAATCTTTCTTGCATCTTCTGAATCTAATTGGGTGAGGGCAGGAACATTTTTTGTTGGAATGAAGGCTTCTAAAGGTTTGATAAGAGACCACTTGGTCTGGAGGGAACATGGGAACCGCAACATTGCCTTACTATTACGAAACGGAAGTAGAGTGGATCGATCAAAAAATGGGCGAATTAGAATCGCCCGGATTATCGTCTCTCCAGGTTGCTTCTCCGCCTGAGTTTCAAGGGCATGAAGGAATATGGACTCCTGAACACTACTTCGTGGCATCAGTCAATTCCTGTTTCATGACGACATTTCTGGCCATCGCTCAAATGTCTAAATTGGAGTTCCTCAGCTTTGATTCCAAAGCCATGGGAAAGCTCGACAAAGTGGAAGGCGTCGGGTATCAAATGACAGAAATTATCCTGCACCCAAACCTGGTCATTCGCCACAGTAAAGATCTGGAGAAGGCCCACCGTTTGCTCGAGAAAGCGGAGAGAAATTGTTTGATTTCGAACTCCATCAAGACCCAAGTCAGGCTGGAATCTGAGTTTGTGAAAGCCGAAGAGCAGCTGGGAAACGAGGCTTAATTTATGAGAGAAGGTAGCTGGCTGTTAATTTTTCTCGCCATATGGCTGGTGTTACAGATCTGGGTGTTGCCCAAATTTGGTGTGTCAACTTGACTGTCCCGAAACTGCTCAGTTGAGCGTAAGTCAGCCGACTCTCTTCGGGAAAAACCGACTCCGTCGAATGACTCTACAAATCAAATTCACAAATAGATTTCAGGATCCTTTAACCGCTGATCGTGTCTGCTTCTTCTAAGATGCCTGCCACGGGTTCCGCCACGTACCATGAGATCAACCCAGGCTTGTCTATGACCCGGTTTTGATGTCCTTCCCTTAATTTTCAATCCGTTCTGCGCCTAGAGAACAATTTAGCATTTCAGTCTTTTTCATCGTTCAACCTCTTGAATTCTTCAATTCAATCGGGGAAAATCGGTTCAACCGGCCTGTGAGAGGAGAACCTGATGACTACGATCCAATCTACGATGGATTTAAGTTTCATTCGTATCTTAACGATCATTCTTATGTTGACGACATTCTGTATCTCTCTGCCTCACTCAGCCGCTGCTCAACACCAGCATGAGTCAGAAAGCGAAAAGCCCCCGATGCTTCTCAGTGGTCTCGGTACTCATTCCCACCCGATCACCACCCAAAATCCTGAAGCACAAAAATTTTTTGACCAAGGATTATCGCTGTTATATGGATTCAACCGATATGAAGCGCTGCGTTCCTTTCGGCGTGCTGCCGAATTGGATCCGGAGGCGTTAATGCCTTACTGGGGGATGGCCATGGCCCAGGGACCGTACATCAATATTGATCTTGATGGCGGCATCCAAATGAAAGAGTCGTGCGAAGCAGTTCAAGCCGGGTTGGCATTACGTACCCATGGCTCAGAACGAGAGCGTGGTTATATTGACGCGGTGGCTTCGCGCTGTCCGGATTATCGTCCAACCGATTACATCCGAGTGATGAAGGAACTCGCACAAAGGTATCCAGATGATCTGGATGCAGCAACTCTCTATGCAGATAGTCTTATGGTTCCAGTCCGTTGGAAATGGTGGCTTCCCGATGGCACACCAGCCGAGGGGATGGACGACGCTGTGAAGGTTTTGGAAGGAGTATTGCGAAGAGACCCCGATCATCCTGGAGCTAATCATTACTACATTCATGCCGTGGAAATGTCACCAAACCCGGAGAGGGCAATTCCCAGTGCGCAAAGATTGATGGGAGTCGTGCCGGCCGCAGGTCACTTAGTCCACATGCCCGGACACATTTGGTTGCTCGTGGGCGATTATGAGCTTGCCGCTGAAGTCAACGAAAACGCCGCTGAACGAGACCGGGAATATATGAAGCTTACCGGAGTGTACGGGAGCTCTTATACTGGATACTACATCCACAATCTCCATTTCATTGCCTACGCCCGTCAAATGCAGGGCCGTATGACGGACGCCATTCGTTCCGCTGAAACCATTAGCGAGTCAACGTCACCGCTTGTCAAGGAAATGCCCATGATGGTGGATGCCTTCGTTTCGGCTCCGCTTTTTGCCTTGCTTCGATTCCAGCAATGGGATGCGTTGCTCGCTCTTAAGGCCCCAGATCCGCAATTGGTCAGTTCCACTGCTCTTTGGCATTTCGGTCGAGCGATTGCGTTTACAGCAAAAGGGAAACGTCAGGACGCTCTTCAGGAAAGGAATGTATTTGAAGCCGCACGCAGCATGATTCCCAAAGACTGGCTTTGGCTAAATAACAAGGCGAGCGACATTCTCGCTTTAGCCTCCGCCATTCTGGACGCGCGAATGGCTGAAAATGACCGGGCATCCATCCCGTATTGGGAGCGCGCCGTCGCGTTAGAGGATACTCTTGTCTATGACGAGCCCCCGCCGTGGTTCTATCCGGTTCGGGAATCGTTGGGTGGGGCTTTGCTCCGCGCCGGCATGGCCGTTCAGGCTGAGGCTGTCTTGAGGGAAGGATTGCGCCGCCGCCCTCGTAATGGCAGGATGCTCTTTGGTCTCATGAAAAGTCTGGAGGCACAGCAAAAGATGGACGCCGCCGCAATGGTGCAAAAGGAATTCGAGTCTGCCTGGAAAAACGCAGACACAATCCTTCGGATTGAGTATCTGTAGATTTACAGCTAACCGCCTGGAGGGTAGCAGGGTCAAGCTCCAGCGTGGCTGATCGGGAGAAACTTATAGAAGTAGAATTAGTTTTGTGTGGCAGGCGTTGCCGTGGGGTTCGAGGTCCCTGAAGAGGCACGAGCCGGATGTCTTAGTTCAGCGTCTGGACTCGGATGTCTGTTCTCGCACTGCATCTCAAATATCCGGTTCATGGTATGACTCACAGAATTCCTCGTTGAATTTCCAGACCAGATATCCTGGCAGTTAGTTTCCACAACTGGAGCAGTTGCTCTTTGGTAGTAGAGTCTTTCGCCATTCAAAAACTCGGGTTGAAAAAGTTGGTCGTCAATGAAGGGCTCCGAGTAATCATCAGCCCAGTAAAATGGGGAAAAGAAACCCGGACTGTAAAGGCGGTGGCGATAGAAAGCCCCTCGGTATGAGGCCCTGAAATTTGAGCCGCCAATCGGATAAGGCCGGATATTGGAGCCATAATGTCCACGACCGCCGCCGAAGCCAGCATGCCCGTGGTGCCCTCCCTGGAGAGACCTGCCTGCCCCAAAATTCCCGCGCCCCTGACCTTCCATGTGACCAACAAAAAGCATGCCCAAGAGGAGATATAACGTTACCTCTCTCTTCATCGCTTTCCCCTGGAAGAGAATTTGATCTACTCAATTCCTATGATCTTATTTTACCGTCAAAACGTAATCTGGGCGTCATTTTTTTAAAACGGATGCTTCGGATTTATTTCAAATCGCTTTCCAGCGTGAATTTCAGCCTATGATCCGATTTCTATTCTCGAAACATAATTTGAGAAAGTCGATTGTAATCATTGAAGATAGATGAGACTAGATTCTCCTAACCATACCGTTCGCGCAAGACAGTCGCAGCTTTTACCATCGCCTGCAGCTTTCGGGTGGCAATTTCTACATTGCTGACAGGACGGGAGGAGAAGGTACCAAATCCACAATCAGGATTCAGGAAGATTCGTTCGGCAGGCAGATAACGGAGCGCCTCTTCAACACGAGAAACAATGGCTGCAACGGACTCGATTTCTGGGGACCGGGGATTCGTCACACCAAGCCCTAGCTCTTTATTTTCTGCAATTTCCTTCGAACTTAGCAGAGCCGCGAGTTCACCGGCCCGGGGTGTCGCAAATTCCAGAACGAGTTGCTTCACCTTAAGCCGGGAAAGATACGAAGTCAGCGGATGATAGGAACCTTTGAGTAAAATGGCTTCCTGCTGACTCCAATTCCCTCGACAAATGTGCAGACCAATTCGCACATCCGATAACCCTTCAACCACTCGATTGATCAGATCGACTGCAAATTCCAATTCCTCTGCCGGATCCTTCCGCGCCGCCAGGGCTGCGCACATGAACGTTCGGGTCTGCCCTTGGGTAAAAACCAATTCCGTCAATACGGGCTCGTCCAATTGAATGAAATCCGCCCCTGCGTCGCGCAACTCACGGACTTCCGCGCGCAAGAGGCGCACAACGTCTTCAGCAAGGTCCTCTTTGGTAGGGTAAATGGGGCGAGTCACCTCTTTAACCCACATCGCCCTTGTCAGCAGGTAGGGACCCGGAAGCGGAATCTTAATGGAGCGGTCTGTGTATTGACGTAAAAACCGAAACTCATTTACAGCCAGCGGGAGCCGTCGCTCGAGGCGTCCTGTGCAAGTCGGATTGTTGATGGCAAAGGCAGGTACATCCAAAGTTTGCAGGATACGCTCAAACCCGGCCTTGTCTTCTACCAAATCCAGCATTTCTGCGAGCGAGGTCAGTCTCACACCGTTCAACTTTTCAGCCACAAATGAATAAAAGCTGTCACGCCGTTGTTCCCCGTCGGTCACCATATCGACACCAGCCTCTTCTTGCAGACGCAGTACTTCAAGAACCGCGGCATCGGCGATCTGATCAAAGTCGGATTCGGGAACTAAACCACGTTGTTTCCGCCGTTGGGCACGAAGAACTTCAGGAGAACGCGGCCAGCTTCCAACTGTGGTGACTGGGAAGAGAGGCAGCTTTCTGGTCAGGTTTATTCGGGGTGGAGCCGGTGGGGAAATCACTTCTCGAAGTCTTCAAAAAAATGTTGTTGAGCTACTGCCTCAGTCAAAGCACGATAGCCACTGGTGCGCCCTGGCAACCATGCCTTCAGCCCTTCCATGTCCATCATGGCGCGATGATCCGGATTGTTGTAGCTCATGCGGAACAGCACCTCGAGCCAATCTGCTTCCCGCTCGGCTGGAAAGCTGTCTTTGACCGTGAAATTGCAATGGTCGAAGGGCTGTGTCGTCGCCAGGGATACAAGGGTCTCGGGATTTGCCGTCCCGTCCGCCTGCCAAGTCTGCCAGTTCAGGTCCAGAATGGCACACGCGTCGCAGTTACCGCTTTGGAGGCAGCGCAGAGCCTCTAATTCGCCTCCAACATGATCTCCGTGTTTTCCCACCATCAGGTCAAAGCGTCTTACTTGAACATCTTTATAAGGTTCCAGTCCCACCGCAGCTAAATGATGCAAAGGAAGCAAAGTCGCCTGAGGGGAATCTTTGGCACCCGTCGCGACCGTCTTTCCGCGCAAGTCTTCTACCCGCTGAATGCCGCTTTGCTTGCCGCACAATCCAGTGAGTGATGCGATCCCGATCGGTGTCGCGCATCGCAATGGCACGGCACTTCCCGGAATTGCGCCGTTGCGCGTCTACCCAGGCTAGTGGCGAGTTCCAAGCGATGTGGATATGGCCGGCGAGTAAGGCATCGACTTGCAGTTCATAATTCGAATAAAAAACCGAATCCATGGGACAGCCCTCGGACTTAAAGAAATCTTTGATGATCTCCCAGATCACGACCACTTTGGGATCGTAAACGACGGCTCCGACCAGGATGGGGGAAGGCATTCAAATTCTCCTTGAGTGTATTTTCAATCGCAGATGACAGTTTCAAATTAAAATAAGTTCATGCCGCACAATGCCCGTCCAATAAATTCATGCAAGACATCTGAGGTTGGCGCCATCACGCCGGATGCCCGGGCATCTCGGAAGTTGCGTTCCAAACTGAGGTGCTTGCTGAAAGCCGCGCCGCCGCAGGTCTGCATCCCCCAATCCGTGACACGGATCGCTGCCTCGGCGCCTGCCACTTTGGACCCGAGTACCAATAACATCGCATTCGCGGCACCCTCTTCTAATGCATCCAGCGTCGCCAGCAAATAGGCGCGGGCACGGTCTGTTTCGATTCTCATCTGAGCCAGTCGGGCACGGAGATTGGGTAAATCCGATAAACGGCTGTTCATATGTTCCAATTTAGCTGCTGTTAAATGGGCAGCGGCCGTCTGCGTGGCCGCCTCTGCAATCCCCACCGAAATCGCGGCATTACCCAGATTAAACCAGGGCAATATCTCAAGCATGCGAGGAAAGCCCTGACTGGGCTCGCACAACGCCCGTTCCAGTGGAATCTCACACTGATCCAAAGCCATGGGAGCGCTCGCATTGCCTCGCATCCCCAGACTGTTCCACACACCGCTTACCCCTACCCCGGCATCTCCTTTTCGGACAAGATATAGAGCCGTATCATTCGCTTGCTCGCCACCGGGTGTTCGCGTAGAGACCACATATCCATCGGCTTCTCCTGCCGATGTCACCCAGGATTTCTGGGCCTGCAAAATAATGTTGCCATTCTTTTTGATGCCCTGGCTAACTGGAGCCCAGAAATGGCTCCGCGAGCCTTTTTCGCTCCATGCTAGTGTGGAGAGATGCTCCCCGCGGGCAGCCTGCCGCAAGGTTTCCTCATGTCCTTTAGGATGGGCCGTGTAGCAAGCGCAGCCGCACAAGTGCATCAAATAGACCATCCCCGTCGAAGCGCAGCGCCGGGCAACTTCTTCGAGAACCGCACAGGACGTGCGCATCCCTTCACCCAGTCCACCATATTCCTGGGGAATCGCTAATCCCAGGAATCCGTGCTTCGCCAGCGCTTTCATGTTCTCCCGCGGAAAGCGGCCCTTTTCATCGACTTCTGCCGCATTGGGGCAATATTTTCGTCAGCGAGACGACGGATCTGTTCGATCAAAGCGCCCTGTTTTTCGTTGAGTCGGTACATAGTTCTCCTTGAGCAATCTGGGGTTATAGCATTCTTATATCGGATTTGGTTTGCTGAGAGTTACCCGCTCCTAGACAGATCGAAGAGATCGCCACAGTTGGAGCATTGCCCGCCGTAGGGCTTTTCAGTACTACCGAGCTCACCATTCAAATAGTCCTCCCTCACAAATGGACGGAACAAACTCCATTCCTACGAAGCTTCTCCAATCGTTCCCAACTTATCGATTTCTACGAGAGGATAAGGGTAGGTTGATTGAGGAAAGAGATGATTTCCACAGCATACTCGGAAGTGAATCCACAATCTAAAAGACTAAACAGTGATCTGTAACTCCAAAGCAAGATTTACGGCTCGCCGCAATGTGTTGACAAGGGGTGATTGAGCCAGCACCTCTTCCCAGATCTGCCGTAAAGTCGAGGCTTCGGCCTCTGCGCTAACATACAAAGTTCCAGTGATCGTCTCGAAGCCAGGATGACCTTTTTCCCCAATCACCCCCAAGAACACCAACGGATTGTTGAGGCAACCAGAAATGCTGACTTCCGTTTCATGCAACTGGATTGCCCTTCGGGCGGCACTCACGGCAAATCCTGTGAGAAGATCCCCACCCAGCGCGCCTAGCAAATATTCAACCGCGCTCGGATGCGGGTCGGCAGCTCTGAAACTGGCCTGCCCGCAGACAGTGAATACCTGGTTTCGGGCATAGGCCGCGGCTTCGACCCGTTCACTTCCGCGAGCGCGAACGGTCCAACTATAACTTGCGCCCGAAGCTCGATCGTGGGATTCGAAAGAACGGAGCTGAGAACTCCCGGAATCCGAAGTTTCTGGATTTTTTGTATCCACGACTTTTTCTGTCACCATGTGCAAGAGGCAGCTAACTAAATTAAAATCATCCTTATTTATTTCACGGCCTGCTCAATGGCCTCCACAACTTTTTCACTCTCGGGAGTATCTTTAGAATCGAAACGGGCAACGATATTGCCATTCTTATCAATCAAGAACTTGCTAAAGTTCCACTTAATCTCTCCCGCAAATTTCGGGTCGGTTTTTTCTTCCGTCAAAAACTGGTAGAGTGGATTTTTGTCAGGGCCTTTCACCGAAATCTTGGAAAACATGGGAAACGTCACATGGTAACGAGTTGAGCAAAAAGTTTTGATTTCTTGATCGGTGCCTGGCTCCTGAGCGCCAAAATTATTAGCCGGAAAGCCGAGAATCACGAATCCCTGATCTTTATACTTCAGGTAGATTTTCTGCAGTCCCTCATATTGCGGAGTGTAGCCACACTGGCTGGCAACGTTCACCAGCAGAAGGGCCTTCCCGCGGTATTGATCCAATTTCACTTCTTTGCCATCAATGCTCTTAAGAACAAAATCATAGATCAATGGAGTATTGCCTCCTTTCGAAGAATCTCCTGCCTGAACCCAGGAGGAGACACTCGCGCAGATTAACATGATGGCCACAAACGCAGCAATTTTCTTCATTGAATGTCCTCCTAGGCTGAATGGATTAAGTACTTAGACAATCTATCTCCAGTTGAGTACCTCAATAATTTAACACCTGAACAGAGCCGTTCGGAAAAGAAATTCTGATTAAACAAAACCAACTCTGGCGAAACACAGCCGCCTAATCCCTTTGGTGTCGGATAACCATTCTGCCCTCGTTCCCTTTGCCACGGAGCGGGACAACACGCTTACTGGAAGCAACCCTCTACTCCAGGAAGAGGGTTGCTCTCCGACAGGCTTAATTCAATTCGGAGCTAACCTATTCTGGCGCAGACAGCTTTGACTTCAGTATACATCTCGAGCACATCATGCCCCATCTCTCTTCCCCATCCAGACTGTTTGTAGCCACCGAACGGCAAAGCAGCGTCGAAAATGTTATAGCAGTTGATCCAAACTGTCCCCGCACGCAACTTGGAGGCCAAGTGATGTGCCTTAGTAATATCCGATGTCCAGATTCCTGCTGCCAGACCATACGCGGAGTCGTTGGCCCTGGGCATGACTTCATCAAGATCCTTGAACGGGAGCGCTGCTACGACGGGGCCAAAAATTTCTTCCTCGACCACTTTCATTCTTTCGTTTGTATTCACCAGAACTGTCGGTTCGACAAAGTATCCTTTTCCTGGGATTTTGTGTCCTCCTGCAATCGCGCTCGCTCCCTCGGCTAAACCTGCCTCCAGATACCCACATACCCGGTCGAGCTGCTCAGTGGATACCAGGGGTCCCATTTCGGTGGCCGGGTCAAATCCCGATCCTAATTTGATCTTCTTTGCCAGGGCAGCCACGCCATCGACCACCTTGTCAAAAATAGTGCTTTCCACATAGAGGCGTGAGCCGGCACAGCAGCACTGGCCATGATTGAAGAAAATGGCGCTTGCGGCTCCCTGCACGGCAGTTTCGATGTCCGCGTCCTTCAGAATAATGTTGGGAGATTTTCCACCCAGTTCAAGGGAGACTTTCTTGAGATTACCGGCTGCAGCTTGGACGATGAGTTTGCCCACCTCAGTTGAACCGGTAAAAGCCACCTTATCCACATCCGGGTGGCTCGCCAATGCGGCTCCTGCATTACCGTAGCCGGTAACAATATTCACAACTCCTTCGGGAAATCCTGCCTCAACAATCAATTCCCCAAGCCGTAATGCTGACAGAGGAGTCTGTTCTGCTGGTTTCAGGATGACTGTGCAACCAGACGCTAAGGCAGGGCCTAATTTCCAGGCTGCCATGAGCAACGGGAAATTCCATGGGATGATCTGGGCGACCACGCCCACCGGTTCACGCAGCGTATACGCGTGGTAGACGGCCCCAGGCGTATAGGGAACAGAAATGGGAATGGTGTGACCTTCGATCTTCGTGGCCCAACCGGCCATATAGCGGAATAAATCCGCCGCCAGCGGGACATCTGCCACTCGAGCTACCGTCAGCGGTTTGCCATTGTCGAGACTTTCAAGCTCCGCAAATTCTTCAAGATGCTTTTCAATCAGATCGCCCAGTTTCCAAATCAGACGACCACGCTCAGAAGGCGTCATCTTGGGCCACGGACCCTTTTCAAAGGCAGACCGTGCTGCTTTCACGGCCCGATCGACGTCGTCTTTATCTCCTTCAGCCACTCGGGCGAGAACTTCTCCAGTGGCGGGATTGTATGTGGGGAAAGTCTTTCTTGAGGCTGCATCTTCCCAGCGATTGTTGATCAACAGTCTTCCCTGTTTCGCCAGAGTTAAACTGACGCGGGGATCAATTTGAATTGCGGGTGCATTCATAGCTCCTCCTTCTCACGAGTTCCTTTCGAACCATCTTGTTTGCAAGTTAATTCATTATAGATTCCCTTTTGGAACAACTCAAGCAAACTGCAGGGGCAAAGGGGGATTACCTCCTTCTTACGAATAAAGGGTACGACTTCTTCGTCTTCTCCATGTTTGAGATGGCATTGGTAACGACATAAGGGTTAACGGGGCTGAGTTTGACGAAGTCCTGGTGATGCTCCTCGGCCGGAATCCTTCTCCCTTAAGATCCGACTTATAAGGGTTGTCAGAAATTGAATTTCAAAGCGAACTGAATCACTCTCGGATCTCCTGCCGAGGTAATTGAGCCAAACCCCGGCGTACCTAAAACAACATTCGGAGCATTGAGTGGCGGTGTGTTGGTAAGGTTAAAAGTCTCGGCCCGAAATTCGACGTTCATCTGTTCCCGGACGTAGGTTCGCTTGATCAGCGCGAAATCGACGTTCTGATAGTTGGGGCCACGAACCGGATTTCGAGAGCTACTCCCCAAGGTGAACTGCGGCGCCACCAAAAATGCAGCGGTGTTAAAAAACTGTGCTGTACTGCGTTCATCACTGGGCAACTCCGGGTTGGCTACACGGTTCGGCCTTTGCGTCCCGAACCCGGCAAAAGCATTGAAATTCGTCGCCTGGGTGACGGCTAAGAGGCAATCCGGATTGGAAGGTGACCACTCCGGCCAGTTCCCAGCCACGCAAGAGCTTCCCCGAAAAACCTTCTGGGTCAAAGCGCAGGCCCGGCCCAAATGGCAGCTCATAGACATAACTGGCCACGAAGACATTGGGAATGTCCCCAGCCGGACAGGTCCCGTTCCAGCCTTCGATTAAAGCTATCCGCCACCGGGAAGTTGGCCACAGGTCCTGTCAAAATGCTCGCGTCGAAAACCGATGAAGCGTCATCGATCAGCTTCGAATAGGTATAGCTAATTAAGAAAGAGAAGCCCGAAGCGAAGCGCTTTTCAAGCTTGACCTGCAGGGCATTGTAATTGGTGTTACCGACATTATTCCGGTACAAGCTGACCGAAGTGAAACGAGGGAAAGGCTTCAAGAGTTGCCCTCGGGGGATTGTGGGGTCACCTATAGACGAAGAGCGGGGAATCTCTCCGAAATAGGGATTCGGCACCCGTTGGAGCAAGGCTGACCCCAGGCTGAGCTGGTCGGCGGTGAGCTGATTGATATTGGTGTCAGGGATACCAATATGAGTGATTTTGGATCCGGCATAGGCCACTTCAAATACGAAATTGCGGCTGAGTTCCTGCTGGATCGCCAGGTTCCATTGCTGGGCATAGCCGGAGCCCAGTCCAGAATCCACCGAAAAGACCCCCTGCCCCAGACCGGCATCCGGTGTGAGAGGGATGGGTGCCACGCTGGGTCCCTTAGCCAGGACAAATGCCGGGTTGATATTGTCTAGGTTCCGTTGGTTCACAGTCTGAAGAAACGGGAACTGCGGTAGTGTGAAGGGCGTCGTGATCCCGGCTTGTTCCAGCCACACCAATCCATAGCCGGAACGAATAACGGTTTTTTCTCTAAGACGATAAGCAATGCCAAACCGAGGGCCGAAGTCATGCAGTTGCAACTCTCGAGCACTACGGGAAACTCCATCTTTGCCAAGATAGTCCATTTGTTCGGTCTGTAAGTTAAACACGGCCCCTTGATCATCGACCTCTGTCGATGGAAAGTTCAGGGTGTATCTGATTCCGGCATTGATCGTCAGTCGTTGGGTGGCTTTCCAGTCATCCTGCACAAAATATTCCTGAATGGCAGCCCTGGGACGAAGAACACTATTTTGCAGGTCAATCGAGAAGGTTTGCACTTGTCCTAAAAGAAAGCTTGCCAGAGAATTCCCGGTCCCGGTCACTCCCGGCAGATCGGTAAAAAGAGTGCTAAAGCGGAATTGGCCAGTTGGAGACGGGGGCTGGACCACATCCAGCCGTTCCCAACGAAAATCAAGGCCGAACTTGAGGAAGTGTCTGCCCCGCAAAATGGAGAAAACGTCAGTAAGTTGCGTCACATCGGTGCGAAAAACAGAGTCAGTATTGGGCGCAGGACCCTGTTGCTGAATGCCATCAATTAGAAAAGTGGGGAGTTCGTTCTGAAAGGCACTATTCGTAGGAATCCCCGGTAAATTTAGGCTTTCAGAGGGAGGACTGTTCAGCAAGAGCGCTCTACGATCGATGGATCGACGCGTGTAACCAAATCGGAGTTCATTGATGAATCGAGCATTAAAAGTATGCAGATAATTCGAAGCGATGGAGTAACTCGGGGTCTGGGTCAGAGCAATGGCGCCGCTGGTGATACTTCCGCTCCCATCTGGTAAAGGCGTGACAGGGTTCATGACATCGTTCGCATAAGAAAAGCGACCAAACATCTGATCGCGGTCACTGAAAAACGATGATCGACGCGAAAGTCAAGCTGGTCTTGATTGTCCCCTTCGTTGTCGATTCGTACGATAGTTGTTGGCGGTTCCTCCACTGGTGGGCAGTGGATAGCGTTGGAGGAGGGTCAGCGCCACTGGGTCAATCCGCGCTTGGGGGATTGTATTATTGGCAAATGGATCGCGGACGAAGCCCCCACCGGGCTTTGGCGCCGTGGTCGCCGGGTCATAGATCTTGGGGACACTTCCTGCAATTTTTTCAGTAAAGATTCCCTGACGCTGGAGCAGCGTTGGCACGGTGGAGATTCTCACCCGTCCAATGTCCTGGCGGGTTCCCTGATAGTCCCAAAAGAAGAAAGTCTTGTCCGCAATCGATTGGGCCACCAAACACAAATCCGAACTGATTGCGTCGAAAGCGCGGCTTGTCTGAGGATTGGTTGGCGTTGCGTGGGCAAAAGATTCCGCGCATTCAGCGACTTCGTTTCTGAAGAACTCAAAAATCGAACCATGAAGTCCATTGGTGCCCGACTTGGTCGTCAGGTTAATCACTCCGCCATTAAAACGTCCGAACTCCGCCGGCGGGCTGTTCGTAACGACTTTGAAATCCTGGATTGCGTCAATGATCGGGAAATACGCCACCTGCCCCGGTTCAGGCTGCAGGACCGAGATACCATCAAACAAATACTCGTTCACTCGTGGCCTGCCTCCGTTGATACGCGGGAAAGAGGACCCGGAGGCAAGGCCACACCGGGAACAAGGGCGACCAACGGAATGAAATTGCGGCCATTGAGAGGCAAGTCAACAATCTTGCGATTGCTGATGACCTGGCCCAGCGTACCGGACTCGGTTCGAAGAAGGGACGCGTTTTCGGTCACAGTGACGATTTCGCTTTCGCTTCCAAGCACCAGTTCCGCATCCACACGAATTAATTCTCCCGTTGCCAGCTGGATGCCCTCGCGCACAAAACGTTTGAACCCCTGGGCTTCAACAGTCAGGGTATACAACCCTGGCTTGAGGTAGCCAAAATCATATACGCCGGCTTGGTCTGTAGTCGCGGTATAGGACTGATTGGTTTGCACCTCCGTTACAGTTACCTTAGCCGACGAAACAATGGCTGCGGAGGGATCTCGAACTTCGCCCGTCAAATCCGCCTGCCCTACTTGAGCATTTGCCACCGGGGTCATGAGGGTTAGATACGCCAAGCCAAGCAAATGCCAAAAGGTCTTTCTAAGTAATCGAAGCATCTAAAAGCCTCCCCTTCTTTCCGTTCTTGATAAATGGCGCCATCCCGATATGTAATGTTTAAAATAATTAGTAATTTTAAAAAGACAGTATGATAGCATAACTCTCATAGGGAGGAGCTTTTTCCATGCGGGCAAAAAATAACCTGGCCAAAATTCGTCAGAAAAGCGGCCTCTCCGTAGTCGCTTTAGCCGCCCAGGTGGGAGTCAGAGACAGACAATCTACGCAATTGAAGCGGGGAGCTACATTCCCAATACCGTAGTTGCTTTAAAGCTAGCCAAAGCATTAGACGTTTCTGTCGAAGACCTCTTCTCAATTGAGGAAAAACCTGGGGCCTTGCAAGCCCTACGAACGAGTCGACCTGCTCGTCTCAAGCCTCGGAGAGAGTCTCCAGCCCCGCCAACCTGTTCGCTCTGTGTCGTGTTGACAAACACATGGTAGGTATTCCGTCCTCCCCCATTCCAATAGGGTTGCCGGGGGCGGACGGTATCGTGCTCAGCATGGACCGTTTGCGGAGGGCGACTGGTGCAGCCATTAAATCTCCGAGGCCAGCTCACCAAAGGACTAGTCATAGCGGGATGTGATCCGGGCATGTCAGTTCTGGCCCGCCAACTGAACCGTTATAGCGATTTCCAACTTATCGTGGCGGGGTGTTCCAGTTCCCAGGCTCTCCAATGGCTCAAGCAGAAAAGAATTCATGTTGCAGGAACTCACCTTCGCGATGAGGCCACGGGAGAATCCAACTTGCCAGCGGTGAAGAAGCTGTTTCCCCGTGGAGGTTATCGCGTGGTCACGTTCGCGAACTGGGAGGAAGGTTTGGTCGTCGCAAGAGGCAACCCGAAACGGATTCGCAATGTTGAACAGCTAGCGCGAAAGGACTTGACTTGGGTCAATCGTGAGCCTGGTGCAGGCAGCCGATTCCTGTTGGACTCATTTCTGCAAAAACACGGCATCGCAGCCGAAGCGGTGCACGGCTATGAACGAATTGCTTATGGACATATCCCCGCTGCCTGGCATGTCCACAGCGGGGAGGCGGACTGTTGCATCGCAGTGCGGGCAGCCGCACAGGTCTTTGGCTTAGGGTTTATCCCACTCCTGAGTGAGCGTTATGACCTGATTATTCCCGAGGCCTATCTCGATCTGCAGGCAGTTCAGATCATGCTGGATGTGCTGAACCGCTCGTCCTTGAAGCGAGAGCTGGAAGCACTCGGAGGTTACGATACCAGTCAAACGGGACGGATCTTGGTGTGATCCGGATGAGTCCCACACAAGAGAGTGTTCCCAAGAGTTCCTACTTAAGGATGTGTTTCGCATGAACAGAAGAGATTGCCTCAAATCGTTGATCCTAGGATTGGTGTATTCGATTCCCGATTTGGGAAATTCAGATTCGGATCGGATCCGCTGGAACCAACTCGACAAGATCTCACCTCGCAGTCTCCAACGGAGATTTTTGTGGCTGCCGCCGCTCGACCTGAAGTTTGCCATGGAAGAGATGATCCAGGAGTTTCAGAAGGATCATCCCGAGATCATCGTGAAGGTTACCTATGGTTCCTCGGGAAACTTTTATTCCCAGTTGTCAAACCAGGCTCCATTTGATCTATTCTTCTCCGCAGACATTGGGTATCCTCGAAAATTGAGTGAACAAGGCCTGATATTGCCTGGAACAGAGTTTCTATATGGAGTAGGACAGCTTGTGCTCTGGGTTCCCAAGTCGTCGCTCATTGATGTGGAGCACCTGAAGTTCGAGGCAGTTCGGCATGAGTCGGTGCATCACATTGCTCTAGCGAATCCAAAGCATGCACCTTATGGTAAGGCTGCGGAAGCGGCTCTGCGCTCTGCAGGTCTCTGGGAGGCCGTGCAATCCAAAATAGTTCTGGGAGAAAATGTGTCGCAGGCGTTTCAATTTATCCAGAGTGGAAATGCCGAAATTGGTATAGTAGCCCTTTCGCTTGCTTTGGCGCCTGGAATAAAAGACCAAGGACGTTATTGGCAAATCCCACTCGACACTTATCCGCGCTTGGAGCAAGGGGGAGTCATTCTCAAATGGACAAAGGCCCCAGAGGCCGCTCAAAATCTGCGCCGATTTGTAACGGGATCAAAAGGCCGCTCGGTCTTAAAACGCTATGGCTTCTATTTGCCAGGAGAGAGATAAGAATTGGACTGGGCTGCTATCGGCTTAAGCTTGCGTTTGTCCTTTTGGACGACCTTCATCCTGCTGATTCTGGGATTGCCCATTGCTCATTGGCTGACCTTTTCTCCCAGACGCTGGAAAGTGGTCATTGAAGCGATCGTGGCCTTGCCGATAGTATTGCCCCCCACGGTGCTGGGGTTTTATGTCCTCATGGCAATCGGGCCCAAAAGCCCTGTCGGGCGATTCTATCAGCAGTTGACCGGCCAGTTATTACCCTTCTCCTTTCGAGGCCTGCTCGTTGCCTCAGTTCTCTATAGCCTCCCCTTTGCGGTGCAACCTTTTGCTTCGGCCTTTAAGGTCGTTGATCGGCGTCTCATTGAAGCCTCATGGTGTTTGGGAATTTCCCGATTCAGAACCTTCTGGCAGGTGATCATTCCCTTATCCATCCCGGGAATTGTCGCGGGGATGGTGCTGAGCTTTGCACACACGCTGGGTGAGTTCGGAGTCGTGTTGATGGTTGGAGGCAACTTGCCAGGGATTACCCGGACGGTCTCGATTTCCATCTATGATGATGTTCAGGCATTGAATTACAGCCTGGCGGGTCAAACTTCCTTGCTGCTGCTTTGTTTTTCTTTTGTAGTTCTCGTCATCACCTATGGGTTGCAGCGCCGAGTGTCAACCGGATGGCCGACGACTTAACCCTGAAAATTGAGAAGCGGTTCCCGAGCGGCGCGACGGTCGAAGCGGAGCTGGAACTCCCTCAAATTCCTCCATCAGTCACCGTTTTATTTGGCCCCTCCGGTTCGGGGAAGACAACACTTTTGCGTTGCCTGGCAGGTTTGGAGCAACCCGACCGGGGCTTCATCTTCCGCGGCAATGAAATCTGGTACGATGGCACTCGCCGTATATCACTTTCTCCACAACAGCGGCATATTGGTTTTCTTTTCCAGGAATATGCCTTGTTTCCCCATAAGACGGTTCAAGGAAATCTCGAATATGGATTGAGCGATTGTAGCCGGGAACAACGAGCCGAACGGGTCGCTCAACTGATCAATCTTTTTCAGCTCAACGGGATTGAGGGTCGTTTTCCCCGGCAGCTCTCCGGAGGCCAGTTGCAAAAGGTCGCATTAGCTCGAACGCTTGCTCCCCAACCTCGTCTTCTGTTGCTCGATGAACCCCTTTCTGCGCTGGATGATCCGACGCGGAGTCGTCTGCGGAGTGAGCTCCGGCGCCTGCTGATCCAGGTTGGAATTCCTACTTTGCTGGTGACGCATGACCGTCTGGAGGCGATTGCCTTGGGGGACCGTCTGGTGGTCATGGTAGACGGACGAATACAACAAACGGGACCGGTTCGAGAGGTTTTCAGTTTCCCCGTCAATCACGCGGTTGCTCAGTCGGTTGGAACCGAGACTCTGGTCCCGGGCGAAATCACCGAAGCAAGGAATGGATTGTTGACTGTGCAGGCAGGTCACGTCCAGATCACCAGTGTCGACCCAGGAGATCTCGGCGGAAGGGAGGTCTATCTCTGCATTCGTGCGGAAGACGTCATTGTGGAACGAGGACCCACGAGCCGAGACAGTGCCCGGAATCATCTGTCAGGGCACATCACTTCAATCATACTTCGAGGGGGTTTTGGTGAAAGTGATGCTTGATTGTGGTATTCCATTATGTGCCCTTGTGACCAGGCAGTCCTGTGAAGAATTGAATCTCAAGGATGGAGACAACGTAACAGCTATTGTCAAGGCTACAGCAATCCATCTTGTGCCGCGTACGCCAGCTCCCGGGAATGGATGATGATCGATCTCTCAAGCTCACTTCAACAGCTTAGCATCGCGTTGGGATTAGGCCTACTGGTAGGTTTGCAGCGGGAACACGTAGCCTCCCGTCTGGCTGGAATTCGAACCTTTCCATTGGTCACAATTCTCGGCACAGTTTGTGCGATGCTCGGTCAAAGCTTCGGTGGCTGGCCCGTGGCCATGGGCTTGGTCGCTCTGGCTGGCATTATCATTGTGGGGAATATCGCCGAGCTCAGGGAAGGATCTCCCGATCCGGGTTTAACTACAGAAGTGGCCATGTTGCTCATGTTTGCGGTCGGCGCCTACCTCGTCATGGGTCACAAAGAAGTGGCGATTGCCATCGGCGGAGGAGTCGCCGTCTTGCTGCAGGCCAAAGGGCAGATGCATGGAGTCGCTCGAAGATTAGGCGATGAGGATCTCAAGGCGATCATGCAGTTCGCGTTGTTGTCCCTGGTCATCTTACCGGTCCTGCCAAACAGGGCTTATGGTCCCTATGCGGTGCTCAATCCACATCATATTTGGCTTATGGTATGTCTCATCGTTGGGATCAGCTTGGGCGGTTACATTGTCTATAAATTTGTTGGGGAAAAAGCCGGCATTGTGCTGGGGGGAATCCTGGGCGGATTGATCTCCAGTACTGCCACAACGGTGAGTTATGCTCGACGCAGTACTGTAGCTCCCCAAAGCAGTCCCGGAGCAGCAATTGTCGTGATGATCGCCTCGACCATCGTATTTGTGCGTGTGCTGCTGATTATCGGTCTGTTGTCACCCGCATTTTTTCCGAGCGCGTTACCTCCAATCCTGGTCATGCTGGCTCTCCTCGCTCTTCTGTCGCTGGGGATCTGGCTGTGGTCTCGCCAAGAGTTTAGCCCCATGCCCGTTCAGGATAACCCGTCTGAGCTCAAAAGCGCTTTGTGGTTTGGTCTGCTCTTTGTCATTGTTCTTTTTGCGGTAGCTGCTGCCAAAGAGCGTCTAAGCCAAGGTGGGCTTTATGTCGTGGCTGGCCTTTCGGGGCTGACCGACATGGATGCCATCTCTCTATCAACCACTCAGCTGGTCAATTCGGGAACACTCGGCCCCGCTAGCGGGTGGCGCATTAT
>CAWEPG010000012.1:0-59639 GCA_963810905.1 uncultured Acidimicrobiia bacterium
TCTTGATGCCGGTCTTGGCGGTGAAGTCCTTGCTCAACTCCACCAGCGCGTTCGCCGGGTCCCAGGCGGCCCAGCAGAGGGTGAAAGTCTTGTCCTGAGCCTGAGCGGCGTCGCTGCCCAGGCTCAGGACGCCGGCCGCCGCGAGGGCAGCGGCAGGCAGCTTTCAACAACGTTTCATCAGCGTCTCCTATCGGTTCAGGTTCAGGGGCACACATCCGACCGGCCCTTCAGTGCAGGTTCTCGGCGGTCAGGATCTCCACCCGCGGCTGCACCACGTTGAGTGCTCCGCGAACGTTCTCGCACAGGGCGCGCAGCACGCGCGCCGCGGCGCCGACGCAGTAGTGGATGTCCTGCGTCAGCACATAGGCGAAGCTGCCGTCGCTGAGCAGCGAGCGGTGCTCGTCGGTCAGGTCGTGCGCGGCCATGGCCACCTGCCGGCCAGGCCGGCCTCCGAGCGCGCGGGCCAGCCCGGCGCTGCCGGAGCCCACGTTGTAGAGGCCGGCGATCCGCGCCGGATCGACGTCCTTCTTCAGGAAGCGCAGCGAGCGCGCGCCGCGGCGCCGCGTCGCCGGCCGGCAGGTCGGGCAGGCGCAGCATCGCAGCGTCGGGAAAGCGCTCCTCGAGGACCTGCGCGAAGCCGATCCGGCGCTCGATCTCGGCCGACAGCCGCGTCGCCTGCGAGGCGAGCAGCAGCGTGTCGCGCGGCCGGCCGCTCGCCATGCGCGCCAGCAGCAGGCCGGCGGTGCGGCCGGCGGCACGGCTGTCGGCGCCGACGTGGGTCTCGCGCATCGAGCCGGCGACGTCGGAGAACAGCGTCACCACGTGGACGCCGGAGCGCACCAGCTCGTTGATCGCCAGCTTGACCGGCGGCAGGTCGGGCGCCATCAGCGCGACGCCTTCGCAGCTCGGCCATCTGCGCCAGCCCGGCGGCGAACTGCGTCGCCGTCGGCGGCGTCGAGGCGGTAGGTGACCTCGGTGACGTGCTGGTGGCGGAAGTCGCCGGCCGACTGCGCGATCTGCCGGTCGACGAGCTCCAGGAACGGCGACTGCGTCGGCCGGCAGCACGAAGGCGAAGCGGAAGTTGGCGTCCCGGCGCGGCCGGCCGCGCTGCGGCGGCGTGCCGATCTCGGCGACCGCCTGCATCACCCGCTGCACCGTGTCGGCGTTGACGCCCGGGCGCTTGTTGAGCACCCGATCGACCGTGGCCGTGCCCACGCCGGCACGCGCGGCGATTTCAGCGATGGTGGCCGTGGAAGGCATGCGGCAAGGCGGTGGGATGCCGGCAGTTTGATCACATCGATAAATAAATCAATCAGGGTTTCAATGTAGGGCGAGTCCGGTCTAGCGGTCGAGGCGGACCCAGCGCCCGCCGCGGCGCGCCGAAGACGCCACCGCGGCCTCGATGAACTCGACGCCGCGGCGACCGTCGGCCAGGCCGGGGAACTGGACCGCCGGGTCGGCCGTCGCCGCCGCGCGGCCGGCGGCGCGGATCGCCTGGGCGATCTCGCCGTAGAGCGTCGCGAACGCCTCGAGATAGCCCTCGGGATGGCCGGCCGGAATGCGCGATACCCGCGCCGCGGCGGCCCCGGCGGCGCCGGTGGCGCGCGAGATCGTCTGCGTCGGTTCGCCGAACGGCGACCACTGGAGCTGGTTCGGCTGCTCCTGGCGCCACTCGAGCCCGGCGCGGCTGCCGTAGACGCGCAGGCGCAGGTCGTTCTCGTTGCCCGGCGCGACCTGGCTCGCCCAGAGCGCGCCGCGCGCGCCGTTGTCGAAGCGCAGCAGCACGTTGACGTTGTCGTCGAGGCGGCGGCCGGCGACGAAGGTGCTGAGGTCGGCGCAGAGCTCGCTCACCTGCAGCCCGGTGACGTAGCCGGCGAGCTGGAACGCATGCGTGCCGATGTCGCCGACGCAGCCGCCCGCGCCCGCGCGTGCCGGGTCGGTGCGCCAGTCGGCTTGCTTCTGGCCGGTGGCCTCGAGCGGCTTCGGCCAGCCAGTCCTGCGCGTATTCGACCTGGACCACGCGGATCTCGCCGAGCCGGCCGTCCGCACCAGCTGCCGCGCCTCGCGCACCATCGGGTAGCCGGTGTAGTTGTAGGTGACGGCGAACAGCCGACCGTGCTTCGCCGCCAGCGCCTCGCAGGCGGCGCGCTTCCTGCGTGCTGGTCGCCAGCGGCTTGTCGCAGATGACGTGGATGCCGGCTTCGAGAAACGCCTCGGCCACCGGCGCGTGCAGGTGGTTCGGGCGTGACGATCGCGACGGCCTCGATGCCGTCGCTGCGCGCCGCCTCGGCCTTGGCCATCGTCGCGTAGTCGGCGTAGCTGCGGTCGTCGGCCAGGCCGAGCGCGAGCGCCGGAGCGCCGCGCTTCTCGGGGCTGGACGCGAGCGCGCCGGCGACCAGCTCGTACTGGTCGTCGAGCCGCGCCGCCATGCGATGCACGGCGCCGATGAAGGCGCCCTCGCCGCCGCCGACCATGCCGAGCCGGATCCGCCGGCCGGCCCCGCCCGCAGTGCCCTTCGCTTCGATCGTCATGGCGGCGCCCTACAGGCCGAGCATCCGCCGGGCCTGCTTCGGATCGCCTTGCCGCCGGCGAAGTCGTCGAACGCCTTCTCGGTGACGCGGATGATGTGCTCGCTTGATGAACTCGGCGCCCTCGGCGGCGCCGGCTTCGGGGTGCTTCAGGCAGCACTCCCACTCCAGCACCGCCCAGCCGTCGTAGTCGTACTGCGGCCATCTTCGAGAAGATCCCGCCGAAATCGATCTGGCCGTCGCCGAGCGAGCGGAAGCGCCCGGCCCGCTGCAGCCAGGGCTGGTAGCCCGAATAGACGCCCTGCCGGCCGGTCGGGCCGGAACTCGGCGTCCTTGATGTGCAGCGAGCGTGATGCGCTCGTGGTAGATGTCGATGAACTCGAGGTAGTCGAGCTGCTGCAGCAGGAAGTGCGACGGGTCGTAGTTGATGCAGCAGCGCGGATGGTTGTCCACCCGCTCGAGAAACATCTCGAAGGTGACGCCGTCGAACAGGTCCTCGCCCGGATGCAGCTCGAAGGCGACGCTGCAGCCGGCCTCGTCGAAGGCGTCGAAGATCGGCCGCCAGCGTTTGGCGAGCTCGTCGAAAGCGGTCTCGATCAGGCCCGGCGGGCGCTGCGGCCACGGATAGAGATAGGGCCAGGCCAGCGCGCCCGGGAAGCTGACGTTGACTTCAGCCCCAGGTGCTTCGACGCCTTCGCCGACCACAGCATCTGCTGCACCGCCCATTTCTGCCGCTCCTTCGGATGGCCGCGCACGGCCTCGGGCGCGAACGCGTCGAAGGCCTCGTCGTAGGCCGGATGCACCGCGACGAGCTGGCCCTGCAGATGGGTGCCGAGCTCGGTGATCTCGACGCCGTTGGCGCGGGCGATGCCGGCGAGCTCGTCGCAGTAGGTCTTGGACGACGCCGCCTTCTTCAGGTCGATCAGCCGGCCGTCCCAGGACGGCAGCTGCACGCCCTTGAAGCCGTGACCGGCCGCCCAATTGGTGATCGCGTCCCAGGAATTGAACGGCGCCGTGTCGCCGCCGAACTGCGCCAGATAGATGCCGGGGCCCTTGATGTTCGTCGCCATGGCTGGTCCTTGTCGAGGAGCAGAAGGCTAGGGGAGTGCGAGGCGGACGTCCAGCCGTGGTCTACCCGAGGGTGAATCAGCGAGCGCGCCGCACGCGCAGGATTTCGTCCAGGATCAGGCAGGTGGCGCCGAGCGTGATGGCGCTGTGGCGAGGTTGAAAGCCGGGAAGTACCAGCCGCCGTAGTGAGGTTGGATGAAGTCGACCACATAGCTGTGCAGCAGCCGGTCGACGACGTTGCCGATGGCGCCGCCCATGATCATGGTCACGGCAAAGCAGAACAGTTTCTGCGTCGGATGTTCTTGAGCATCCAGATGATGAAGCCCGAGGCCAGCGCGCCCAGGCCGACGAAGAACCAGCGCTGCCAGCCCGACGCGCCGGCCAGGGAGCTTGAAGGCGGCGCCGCTGTTGTGCACCCGCACCAGGTTGAACCACGAGGTCACCGGGCTGGCTGTGGTTGAGCTCGAAGGCGCCGATGACCAGCGTCTTGCTCAGCTGGTCCAGCAGCACCACCACGCCGGCCAGTGCCAGCCACGCCCACAGGCTGAAGGCGCCGTTCGAAGAACGCGTCGCCATGCTCAGGCGACCGCGCGCACTTCGCCCGCGCCGTGCAGGTTGCTGACGCAGCGGCCGCAGATCGTCGGGTGCGTGGGCATCGGCGCCGACATCGTCGCGCCAGTGCCAGCAGCGCTCACACTTGGTGGCGGTGGAGGTGCGGGACCGTCACCGCCAGCGTGTCGCCCTGGGTCAGCGTGGCCTTCGAGGTGATGAAGATGAACTTCAGATCCTCGCCCAGCGAGGCCAGCAGCGCATGGTGGTCTCCGGCGGCGCGGCCACCGTCACTTCGGCCTGCAGCGACGAGCCCACGCCGCCCTCCGTGCGCACCGCTTCGATGGCCTTGTTGGCGGCATCGCGCACTTCGCGCAGGCGATTGCCATTTTGCTCAGCAGCCCGGCATCGGTGGTGGCGCCGACGCCAGCAAAGGTCCAGTAGGTCTGCCTGAAGATCGCTGCCCTGGCCGGGCGAGAACACCGCCCAGGCTTCTTCCGCGGTGAAGCTGAGGAAGGGCGCCATCCAGCGCAGCATCGCCTGTGTGATCTGCCACAGCGCGGTCTGCGCGCTGCGGCGCGCCAGGCACTTCGGCGCGGTGGTGTACAGGCGGTCCTTCAACACGTCGAGGTAGAACCCGCCCAGGTCTTCCGAGCAGTACACCTGCAGCTTGGCCACCACGGGGTGGAACTCGTAGACCTCGTAGTGCGCCAGCACCTCGGCCTGGAACTGTCGGCGCGCGTCAGCGCCAGCGGTCGATCTCCAGCATCTGCTCGAAGCGGCACGGCGTCGGCTTGGGGGTCGAAGTCGTGACGTTGGCCAGCAGGAAGCGCAGCGTGTTGCGGATGCGGCGGTAGGCGTCGACCACACGCGCCAGGATCTTGTCGTCGCCGGCGATGTCGCCCGAATAGTCGCTCGCCGCCACCCACAGGCGGATGATCTCGGCGCCCAGCTTCTGGCTCACCGCCTGCGGCTCGATTATCGAGCCCAATCTCTTTCATCGCTTCCTTGAAGAGCAGTCTGTCTTCTGCCACTTTGATCGCTTTGATCTGGGCGCCGATCAATTCGACACCATACTTGTCCAGAACCCCATTCTCAGAAAGGGCGACCGCAAGATTGAGCGCCGTCTGTCCACCCACCGTGGGGAGCAAGGCATCGGGCAGTTCTCTCGCAATGATCGCTTCCACATATTCCGGAGTCAAAGGCTCTACAAAAGTTTTATCCGCCAACTCGGGATCTGTCATGATGGTTGCCGGATTCGAATTAACAAGTACCACTTTGTAGCCCTCTGAGCGGAGAGCTTTACAAGCCTGAGTGCCCGAGTAATCAAATTCACAAGCCTGTCCAATCACAATGGGTCCAGAGCCAATGATGAGAATTTTTTTGATATCAGTTCGTTTTGGCATGAAGTGTCAACGCCGTAATGTTTCCAAATGAAGGGTAGCCACGGTCAATGCGCGGTGTGCATTGACCGTGGGCTTTGGGTGGAATTACTGAACTGCCCACTCTTGCGGATTTCCCAAAAAGATTCGTCCCCACCGGCTCACCCCAGCTCTTGGGAATAAGTTCGGTTCGGCCCGGCCATAACCGTGCCGCTGTCTGTTTCCTCATGAATGGGCCTGCTTCATTCCCCCGCTCTTCTCACGATAGGAGGTCATCAGATTTCGGAATTCCTTGAACAAGTAGCGGGAATCATACGGTCCGGGGGAAGACTCCGGATGATATTGCACGCAAAAAAGAGGTAAGTCTCGATGGCGAAAACCTTCCAGTGTCTGATCATTCAAATTGAGGTGAGTTATCTCTACTTCCCTTTTGGGGAGCGAATCCAGGTCAACAGCAAAACCGTGATTCTGGGCTGTGATTTCCACTTGTCCGGTCGATTGGTAAAATACGGGATGGTTACCGCCCCGATGTCCGAACTTCAATTTGTAGGTTTTCCCTCCAAGCGCCAGACCAAGGATCTGATGGCCCAGACAAATTCCGAAGATGGGCTTCTTCCCAATTAACTGACGAGCTGTATGAATGGCGTAGGTGACAGGTTCAGGGTCTCCAGGGCCATTCGATAGAAAGATCCCATCCGGTTGGTAATCCAACACCTGTGCCGCACTGGTGCTGGCAGGCACTACCGTCACTTCACATCCATGATCGACAAGCAGACGGAGAATGTTGTGTTTGATGCCAAAGTCAAAGGCAACCACTCTAAATGGAGGAGGTTCCTTCCTAGAATTCTGAGGGCGCCCCCGTTTCTTTTTGGCTGGGAAAAGGTCAACCGTTGGCTCTTTCCAGTGATAGGGCTCGCGGCAGGTAACCCGTTTCACCAGATCTTGACCGATCATGTCAGGGTGTTGTCGCGCTTTTTGTACGAGAGAATCCGGTTGGAGGTCGGTCGTCGAGATCACCGAACGCATGGCTCCATGAGTCCGGATATGTCTGACCAGGGCCCGGGTATCGATATCCGAAATCCCCACGATCCGATGTTGACGCAAGTAATCCGGCAAGGACATCTGTTGCCGCCAATTGCTGGGAAGCTCTGTGATTTCCCGAACAATCAAGCCTTCGGCATAGGGCCGGTTGGATTCCGCGTCTTGGGAATTGACACCGTAGTTGCCGATAAGAGGATAGGTGAGGGTAACAATCTGCCCTGCGTAGGAAGGGTCGGTGAGGATTTCCTGATAACCCGTCAGCGATGTATTGAAAACAATTTCTCCAGCTATTTCTCCTTCAGCGCCAAATGATTTGCCTCTAAAGTGAAGCCCGTCTTCTAAGGCGAGCAATGCTTCCATTGATTCTCCAACACCTAGATTGAGACAGCATTAACGGTTTGCACGGACCTTGGACTGCAGCTGCTTCAATCCAAGAAGCCGGCCTTGTCCACAGGCCAATAGCGAAATACAGCCTTCCCATAAATGTATTTCCTCGGGACCAGCCCCCAGGATCGGCTATCATTGCTGGCGTTCCGATGATCTCCCAAAACGTAGTAATAGCCCTCTTTAACCCGGATCGAGGCATAGGAGTCCAAGTCCTGGTATCCGGTCGGAACATAACGCTCTTGGAACAACTGATCGTTGATGTATACGTGCCCGTCTTTGATCTGGACAACATCTCCGGGGACACCAACCACTCGTTTGATAAAGGACTTGCTCGGGTCTTTGGGGTACCAGAACACCACAATATCTCCGCGCTGTATCCCTTCAAAATGGTATACGAATTTGTTAACGAATATCCTCTCCTGGTCCAACAACTCGGGCTGCATGCTGGTTCCCTCAACTTTGACAGGTTGATACAGAAAGACCACCATGAGAAATGAAATCACGATGGCCAACATAATATCTTTGACCCAGCCGCTGAATTCACCCATCAAAGTGGACCGAGGTTGCACGTACCGCCCCTCATGTCCTATGGAGTCTCGGCCCCTTGAACTCAATCCCCCATACGTATTCATAGCTTTTCTTCTCAATCGCGTGTATCGGCTACTTAAAAATTCAAAAAACTTATAACACAAAAAGCGGGTGTCCTCAACAAGGAGGATTCCCCGTTCTCAATAGATGATAAGATAGATTTGATTTATAGCTTAGAAGTTGCCTTCTCTCCATCCCATAAACAGTGCCCAAATACAGACTCGCCGTCATTATTCCGGCCTTTAATGAAGAACAATCCATTGGTCGGGTCATCCGGGATATCCCGAAAGAATTGGTTTCCACAATCATTGTGGCAGATAACGGGAGCCAAGACGACACCTGCAAAGTGGCCATGGCGGAAGGAGCCACCGTGGTCTCCGAACCCCGGCGAGGTTATGGGAACGCCTGCCTTTCAGGCTTGGCGGCATTGCCTCCGAAAACGGACATTGTGGCCTTTATGGACGCTGATTATAGCGATTATCCTGAGCAACTTCGTCAATTGCTGGTCGCCATAGAAGAGCAGCAAGCGGACCTGGCCATTGGATCCCGAGTCCTGGGAAAACGGCAACGTGGTTCATTGACCCCCCAACAGCGATTTGGGAACTGGCTTTCTACCCGTTTAATTTCTTTGCTCTTTGGATTCCGCTACACCGATTTGGGGCCGTTTCGCATGGCCCGTATCCCGGCATTGCGAAAACTTGAGATGCAAGATCGCAATTTCGGTTGGACAGTGGAAATGCAGGTCAAAGCTCTACAACACGGGCTCAAAGTAATCGAAGTCCCTGTGGATTATAGAAAGAGGATTGGACGTTCCAAGGTTTCAGGAACCATTACGGGAAGTTTCAAGGCCGGACTAAAGATCTTGTGGACGATTGGTAAGCTGTTTACACAAGAGAAATTTCGCCACTTTCTGAAGGGTTCGCTCCCATCGAAAACACGATAGAATGTCACTCGAATAGACAAACCACGAAAGGATAGACTGATGGACGAATGCTTGAGATATTTTGTTGTATTGTGTCAAACGGACCAGGCTAATCCGCTTCATCGGTCGGAGATGAAACGCAATACCGAGTCCATGCTACGGATGCTGGAAAACGCGGTGGTAGGATATGCGCCCTTCATGCCAGTGCGACTCGTGGTCTTCCCGGAATTTGCACATGCCGCACCGGCTTATGTCACCTTGAAAGAGCTGCGCGAAAAATTAGCCGTCCCTATTCCCAATGAGCATACGGAAAAGATGCTCTCTAAAGCCAAAGAATTTGGTTTATACATCCAGAGTGGCAGCATGCTGGAAATAGATGAAAAATGGCCGGGTGCAGTCTTTAACACAACCTGTCTCATCGGACCGGAAGGGATCCTTTACAAGTATCGAAAAGTTAATCCCTGGATTCCCTGGGAGGTCCACACCAGCCCTCATGACCTCGCTGGGTACGACGAAGAGCTTTTTCCAGTTGCCCGCACGCCGATTGGAAATATCGGGGCAGCCATTTGCTACGACTGGCTTTTTCCCGAATCTCTCCGCCAGCTCACAGCCAATGGCGCAGAGATTCTGGTTCGGGTATCCGCTTATATGGACCCATTTGGGACGACGGAACCCATGGACTGGTGGACTGTCATCAACCGCTGCCGCGCGATCGAAAATCTCTGTTTTGTAGCGGCTGCCAATCAGGGGGCCAGCCTTAGAAACTATCCCCCTTTTTCATGGCCTGGAGGAAGTATGGCCGTGGACTTTGATGGACGCATTCTAGCCCAAGCTTCTCCTGGACCCGGAGAGCGAATTGTTGTGGCGCCATTGGACATTGAAGCTTTAAGACATGCCAGAAAGACCCGTAGGGCCCATCAAATGCTCGCTCATCTGAGGACAGAATGCTACCCTTCCTCCAAGAAACAATACTATCCTCCCCAGACCTTCAACCCGACAGCAGAGTTGAGCACTTCGGAATTGGAAACGCGAATCGATGACGCCAAGAGAAGGATTGGATATCTGGGGAAGGAAGAAGTCTCACCCACCCACAACATTGGAGAGCTCTTGAAGAAATCGGAGGGCTAGTCAAAATTCTTGAGGGGACCAGGCTGTGATGCTGGCCGTCGGCTTGTCGGCAACAAATCCATTTCCCGTCTTTGGCCTCAAAAAAGAAAAAGGCAGGGAAAAACCCCCTGCCTTTATGAACCGCTTGCCCCGTCCAGATCATTATCGATCTATGGTTATTACTTTTCCTTGGGCATTTCAATCTTGCTGATGGTGATTGTTTTTGCTTCTTTGTCTTCCTTTCCTTCCACAATGACCTGATGTCCTTCATGCCCGGTAGCCTTCTCCGGATTGGTAATGACATAGAGGTCATCGCCGACCAGCAACGCCAACTTGGCACCCTTAGTAGCCACGCAGGTCTTAATGCAGGCAATATCTTTATCAGTCCCTGCTTTGTGAGCTGCGCCGCATTTGTTTTCAACAATCACGCCCGTGACTTTGCTAGCCATCACCATTGACGCACCCAAAGTCAGTGCGAGTACTAACGAAAGCGCTAATGTCCGTCTCATAGTGTAGTTTTCTCCTCCTCGGTCTTGCATTTTTAAAAGGATTTTATTGGACGCCCACTTGACTAATCTTAATCGGATGATTTGGGGTTGTCAAGCGCGGAGATAAGAGCCAATTCAATGTCAAGGTGAACAATCCATGAAAGCCTGACGTGTCTCCATGATCAAGAAGGGTTGATCTCGCCGACTCTTGAGTTCTAGAAAGTGCCCCGCCGTTTCTTTAGATTTGTCAACTGCTTTGAAAGGCCTCCCCCAGAGGTGGGAGAGGTCGAAAGAGGAGACTACTATTGAAACTACTCAGTGGAAAACCAAGGCGACGGGGCATGCCCAGTAAATCATTTTTCTAATGGATATGCAATTTCTTTTAGCTTCAGAATGCGTGAAGGATGGGACATTCTTAACGGGTTCCTGAATCGGCTCTCATGAGCCTTCGTCCACTTTGTCTGGGTATCAATTCGTTGCTCCTGTCAAGTAAGGACATTCTAGTAAGGACATTCTATTTGACAGTTTCTCAGATCTTGCGTTAGGCTGACCGCTCAAATTGCTGTCCTTTCCGCAAGCCGGCAGTCTCGTGAGAGCATACAGCTCGAGGGGACGCCAGTTCCGTCTCAGTAGCCGAGTTTAAGTTTCTAAGGCTGCATCCAACAATAGGTCGGAAGGAAATTCAATGAGTTTACCCTCTGGTCATGATCAACATGCCGGCTATAGCAAAAGTAAGTTATTTCTTGTTAGTGTCCTTGCTTTGACCACGGCGGGGATGGGATTTGCCCTACGAAGTGGTATCGCCGGTGATTTGCAAACTCGTTTGTTCGATCCAATTGACAAACTGAGATCGGCTGAAATGGTCGGAAGCGCGTTGGGAGTTGTGTTTCTGGGATTCGCGTTTACGATTGCAATTGGTAGCCCCCTACTGGACTACCTGGGAATGGGCCGACTCTTGGGGCTTTCGAGCTCCTGCTTTATTGTGGGTAGCATCATTGTCATCTTTGCGGAAAAGCTTAATGGGAGCATCCCTCTTTTCTGGGTTGTGTGGGGCGGAATGTTGGTGATTGGGGTTGGCCAGGGGTTAGTGGAGACAGTGATTAATCCGCTGACAGCCACTTTGTACCCTGACGACAAGACCCATAAACTTAACGTTCTGCACGCCTGGTGGCCAGGGGGAATCATCATCGGAGGGATCCTTGGGCTCTTGTTCGGCGTCCTACAGCTCGGTTGGCAAGCTAAGCTGGGAATCGTTATTTTGCCTGCAGCGGTTTTCGGAGCCATGCTGATTGGAACAAAATTCCCTCCTACCGAGCGAGTCGCTTCTGGAGTTTCGGCACGCCAGATGTTTCGTGAAGTACTTCGCCCTTTCTTCCTGGTTTGGTTTTTCGCCATGTTTCTCACAGCGGCCTCAGAGTTGGCTCCAGGACAGTGGGTTGATATTGCTCTGACGCGCACAGTGGGGATGCAAGGAATCTGGCTCTTGATTTATGTGAGTGGCATGATGTTTGTCATGCGGCACTTCGCAGGACCCATCGCCCATAAATTATCTCCTGTCGGACTCTTGTGGGTTTCCAGCCTGCTGGCTTCTGTTGGCCTTTTGCTCTTGAGTACGGCTAACTCGCCCTTCACGGCGATTCTGGCGGCCACGGTCTGGGGAACCGGTGTCTGTTATATGTGGCCCACCATGTTGGCCTCGGCTTCTGAACGGTTCCCTCGTGGAGGAGCGTTGCTCATAGGTTTGATGGGTACGGCCGGGACGTTATCGATCTACTATGTGCTCCCACAGATGGGGATGATCTTTGATCATTCTAAAATCAGGGCTGCCGGAGGCGAGGAAGCCTTCAAAATGCTTAAGGGAGAACATCTCAATAGCGTCTTAGCTATTGCGTCCCAAATGTCTTTCCGGTATGTCGCCATTTTGCCCGCAATCCTCCTCTTGGTTTTTGGAGCGATCTGGGTATACGATAAGTCTCAAGGCGGTTATAAGCCAGTGAAGCTCTCTGCCCAGCCGGTTGACGGCCAGTCCCAGCAGCCATAAGTTGCACTGCCTTTATCGCCGTTCATCTTTCAATTCTTTTTGTTTGAATTTTAATTTCTAATAGTCAGGAGATCCTAAGATGCGTAAATTGATCATCCTCATAGGGGCACTCCTATTGGTGCCGCTGGCTCTGCAGGCTGCAAAAGTTAAAGCCTTGTTTATTGACCATAACAAGAAACCTGTCTCCAATATCGACTGCAAGTTAGTTAACAAAGCCACGGGACAAGAAGTCATCTTGAAGTCCAACAAGAAAGGCGAGGCGGATTTTGATAAGGTCGTGGCAGGGGATTATGTCGTCCAGGCTGCCGGGAAAGATTATTTCGATGCGTCTTCAGACAAATTCACTGTCACCGATACAGAAAAGGATGTTCCCGTAACCGTGCAGTTGATCGATGCAAAAGCTTTCAAAGCCAAAGAAACAGAGGCTAACCAGCTTTTGTCTACTTCAAAATTCAAAGAAGCCTCTGTCATTTACAAGGAAATGCTACAAATGGCACCGAAGGAAGCTGTGGTCTGGGCCAATCTAGCCAAAGCCGATGCTGGGATGATGGAGCAGCAGGGCGCTCTCGAGGCTGCGAAGAAAGCCGCAGAACTGGATCCCAAGGAGTATAGTAGCTTGGAAGCCCAGATGGAGGCCTGGATCAATTTTGCGGGTGGTCTCCACGCCTTGGAAACTAAGGATTTCCCTAAAGCAGTCAAGCTGTTGACGGAATCTTTGAAATTACAACCACAGAACTCAGATGGTTATTACAATCTGTCTCTAGCTTACGGACACCAAAGAATGTATGCAGAAGCACTGAAAAGCATTGACGAGGCCATGAAATTGAAACCAAACGAAAAAGCTTATATGGAACTCAAACGCATCCTTGAAAATAATGCAAAGGAGGATAAGTAGATATAACCCCTCGAAGCCTTCGACCCCGGGCAAGGCCCGTGGTTTTTCATTCCTTAACTATCCAAGCGTGGGAGAGTGTACAGTCTGACCTTTTGTTCCATATGGCATTCGTGCTGTATGACCCCGATATACGGATGAATACTGCCCATGACCCCTAAAGTTGTCCTCAATGGCAATCGCTACCTGAAGGCCGACTTGCACTGCCATTCCTATTTCAGTGGAAAGACAGCTCATGTGAAGGCTCTTGAGCCGATGGATTGTTATTCTTCGCCGCAGGGAGTCTACCAACAGGCTAAAGCTCGTGGGATGGACCTTGTGACTATCACAGATCACGACTCCATCGACGGCTGTCTCGATTTCTTGGAAAAATTTCCTGAAAAGTTGGACGAGGATTTCATTATCGGAGAGGAAGTCACTGCCCAGTTGCCGGAGTTTGGATGTAAGGTTCATATCGCGGTCTACGATATTACCGAAACCCAACACCATGAGATTTCCCGTCTGAAAGCAGATTTTGATGAGTTGATAGGTTTTCTGCGCTCGAACCGCATCCTCTATGTGCTCAATCACACCTTTCACGGCTTTCCCAAACGCCAGCATGGACTCAAATTTCTGGAGAAAATGCTCGATTCGTTTGAGATTTTTGAAGGATTAAATGGTGCCATTGGCCCCAGTCAAAACGGTGTGATTTCCAAAATGATTCAAAAATTTCCAAACAAAACGCTCGTGGCTGGCAGTGATTCCCATACTCTGGTGCGGTTGGGTTCTTGCTATACTTTGGGACAAGGGGAGAATCGTCGAGAGTTCCTACAGAGCCTGCGGACTGGCAGGGTTGCCATGGCTGGGGAAAACGGCAGCTTCATCCAAATCTTTGGCGATGCGATGGGTGTCTACATGGCATATTTCAGAGATGTAGCTTTTCGTAACCAGGTCCACCACG
This sequence comes from uncultured Acidimicrobiia bacterium, assembly GCA_963810905.1. Classification (GTDB taxonomy): domain Bacteria; phylum Acidobacteriota; class Terriglobia; order Versatilivoradales; family Versatilivoraceae; genus CAWBAT01. The sequence goes on from CAWEPG010000012.1 coordinate 13,934, forward strand.
AGTGGTCCATACCCAAGAAGATCAGAAATGGGTTGGGCTGGGCAGGCTATTTGCCAGTCTTCTTCATTCTTTCCCTCGCTTATGCCATCGTCTACGACCGCTTGGAAGCTCGAAAGTACCCCTATTATCGAGAACTCATGAAACAGACAATGGTTCTACAAGGACTGGACTAAGTTCCCCCAAAAAACAAAAAAACCTGCCTCATCAGACCGAACTTCAGAAGACTGGTCGACAAGGCAGGTTTGAATGGTTCTGGGGTCTTATTTCTTTTTTGCGGCTTTCTTGGCTGGTTTCTTCGCCGCTTTCTTAGCTGTAGCCATTTTTTCCTCCTTTCCTCAAAAATAAAGCAAAGAAAGTTCAAACCTTCAACCCAGGGGATCAGCACCTAAAAAGAGAGAAGAACAGGAACGATTAGAATTGGAACTGGCACTGGAGCATGTGTATTCGAGCAGTCACGTCGCTTCCTTCTTCTTACCAGGAACTGCGGAGGATTCATCAGGCTCAACTTTTTCGGACGTAGCTGCCTTCCCCTCAGTTACCGGTTTCCCTTCCTTTGAACTTTCTTTTGCCTCCCTAAGTAACCTTTCATCCTTCAAATAGCTTTTGATCAACTTGTTGACAATCTTCTTGATGGAAGTCCTGTGACGTGTGGAACTCAACTTGAGTTCAATGTGATCCTCATCATCAATCTCTACATTTATCTTTGCCATCAGGATTGTTGTATGTTATTAGATAGCTTTATACAAAAGTAGCTTCTTAACAAAATTCATACAAACTTATAATTCTACTTTTAGTACTTGTCAACAAAAATTTTAAGTTTGCTAACCTATTTAATACATTTATATTTTAACATCGACTCGTAGGACAAAAACTTTAGCACCTAAATCTGTTTTCCCATGATGCGTCATTCAAGAATCTTCCGGGAATGGAATTTGCGGCTTAAGTCGGTAGGCAAAGTCCCAAGCGACGTCGCTCTTCTCAACGCAATCGAACCGCTGAGGGGGCATGAAACATCATTCAACTTTGGTACCGGCGATGGATGTGAAAGCTTTCAGGTGAAAGGATATGGCTTCATCGGGCTTGGTCTCGAAGAGTAAAAATTTTTTTTAATCCAAATCTTAATTCGTGCGATGAGTAATAGCAGTTAGGTCGCGGGGATAGAAGCAGTCCAACATAGATTCGTATAGATCTAAGCTAGGTGCCAAGCAAGCATGAATAACCAGAAAAGCAACTTGGGTATGGATAGGCGATCGGCTGACCGAGTCAATGACAACTCGTTGCTCGTGGTTGCGGGAAGATTGCTGGGGGGAGAACCCTTCAGTGAAATGACATCGATCAATGACGTTAGCACAGGGGGTATCTCTTTCTACCTAAGCACTCTGATGTGCGTTGGCGATCTCGTCGATTTGAGCATTTATTCTGAGAAATGGACCAGTGCCGAAGCTGTCCCCCGGTACCAGATCAAAGCGAGGGTGTTAAGGATTTCATCCAACCTCCATAGTAAGAACCAATTTTTTGTTGCTGCCGAGTTTGCCAGCAATTTTGTCAACTTAAGTTGTGAGGAAGATTTCGAATCGATCGTGCGGCACTTACAACAGGCTGTCGCGAAAGACGAAAACCATAGACAGCAATACGAATAAACAGGCCTGGAGCCGGAAATGTTTGAAGACAAGAGACGTCAAAAGAGGGTCCGGGTCAGCCTCCCCATTCGAGTAAAATGGTCCGACAGCAAAGGCAACCGATTTGAAGAAGTCACCCGATCCATCGATGTCAGTTCCGATGGGGCACTTTTCCCCTTAAAGGTTCGCCTTACAACAGGAACACTACTCGAGTTGTCATTACCAATGCCAAGAAATATTCAGAAGACAGCCTACCCAAAACCAGTTTACGAAACTACCGGACTTGTGGTTCGAGTTGAACAAACTGGCGATCCGAATAGCTTTCACATTGCCGTTCGTTTCCGAGCCGTGAATGTCAAACAGTATCGCGCCGAATCTTAGGACCCTAGCCACAGACAGAGCTCACTACTTATTTACTGATTGGTGATATTTTTTCTCACCAGCAGGAATCGAGACCTTCAACCAGTTCTGCAAAGGCGGGATCTGGCAGGTGCTGTAGTTTGTGTATGCGCAATAGGGGTTATGCGATTGGTTAAAATCGAGGATCACCTTCCCTGCTGCTGGTAAGTCAGAATATAGGTAGCGCCCAGCTTCGTAAGTCAGTTTTCCGTTCGTCTCATCCTTAAACATGAAGAAGAGTTTGTCGGCGTCGGGAGATTCAAGAAAGGATTCCAACTGGAAGGATTTGCCTTGCAGGCTAAACCGAACGATACCGGGACACTCCAATTCCTCAACTTGACCGAGGACATTCGCAATTTGAATTTTCTTAGGGGGATGAAAAGGTGAAAATCTTCCGACGACACGATAGGCAGAGTTAATCGGGAAAAATGTCAACCCATGGTAATTAAGCAAGGCAGGATTTTTAGAATAAGAGATGCGAAGTCCCAGCCGGTCTCCACGCTTGATCATCTTCATCCGCAGTTCACCCACCCTGAGAACGTCAGGGATTGCCCCGGCTGCATCACTCTGCAAATCCCGGGTTGTAACGCGGGAACCCCGGAACAGCACGATGGCACCTGGGTCCGACTCAAAATGGACAAGATCGGATTTAAGGAACAACCGTCCCACCTTGGCTGGAGCGCTCCCCGTCGGCAGAATGATTTGATTCGAGGACTCAGTCCCGAGAGTATTCTCCCCGGGCTTCAGCCAAAAAAGACCCGCCAAAGCTAGAGGACTTTCCTCCGATCTCATCCATTGGTCTCTTTCCTTTTGGTAGCGAAGGGATTCTGAATCGGAAGGATTTAGCTTGGATTGCGTTAAGCTGGCCTCGGGCACGAAAAACCCACACAAGAAGACAATCAAAATAAATTTTTCCCCGAACTCCAGCTTCAACCTTCGAATACGGTGATTCATTCCAGCTTCCTCGAATCGGTGTCACGTTAAGATGATCTTTCCATATAAAGCTTCGAGCAGTAGACCTCTTCTTTCCCTGACAGGTCCCTCGCCCCTGCCATTCTGATCACCTAAGACTCTCAAACGAAGCCTTTAGGCTTCCGCTGCAGATTCTATCATGCTGACATAGAATTCGGTGCGAACCGTGGGAAGAACCAAGTAAGATAGTTGACGAGCGGGACGCCTGTCCTGCCTAGAAACTGGATAGGAAAGGACATTTCATTCATGCACATTGAAACTTTAGCAATCCATGCGGGATCAGCCGTGGAAGTAGGCACGGGAGCCCTTGCTCCTTCGATCCACTTGTCCACTACTTTTGAGAGAGATTCAGACGGGTCCTACCCCCGCGGATTTATTTATGCGCGAACGGACAACCCTAACCGTCAATCCCTGGAAGCATGCCTTTCTGTCCTTGAGGGCGGTAAAGCGATGGCCTTTGCTTCCGGGTCTGCTGCTTCCATGGCGGTTTTTCAATCCCTCAACCCGGGAGAACACGTCCTCGCCCCGGAGGATGCTTATTATGGAACAGCGAAGCAGCTGAAAGAACTTCTGCTTCGCTGGGGGCTATTAGTAAGCTTCGTGGATATGACAGACCTGTCCGCTCTAGAGCGGTCTATCCAAAAGAATACCAAACTAATCTGGATTGAAACCCCTTCAAATCCCTTGTTAAAAATCGTTGATATCCGGGCGGTCGCTGATTTGGCCCATGCCGCCGGGGCGCGCGTGGCCTGTGACAGCACCTGGGCAACACCGGTACTGCAGCGTCCTCTCGAGTGGGGCGCCGACTGTGTCGTGCACTCAACGACTAAATATCTGGGAGGACATAGTGATGTTTCCGGGGGTGTTGTCATCACTTCTTCAGAGGACGATTTTTTCCAAAAAATCCGCTCCCATCAATTGACCGGAGGAGCAGTCCCCTCCCCTTTCGATTGCTGGCTGGTTCGGCGGGGGATCAAGACGCTGCCGTTGCGTCTGCGAATCCAGTCAGAGCAAGCCCTCAAAGTTGCAGAGTTCCTGACGACCCACCCAAGGGTCGCTGTAGTCCATTATCCGGGTCTTTCTCTTCATCCAGCCCATGCGATTGCCGCCAGGCAAATGAAGTTATTTGGAGGGATGCTTTCATTTCAGGTACATGGAGGAGCGGAGAAAGCCATGTCGGTTGCGGCGAACGTTAAAGTATTTACTCGCGCCACGAGCCTCGGAGGATTGGAAAGCCTGATCGAACACCGGGCATCGATCGAAGGAGCGGGAGACGCGCACGCCACCCGATTTGTTGAGGGTTTCGATAGGACTGGAGCACGTGCAAGATTTGATCGAAGACCTTGACCAGGCGCTGAATTAAATTTCCATCGTCTTGAACTGAGGCATTCGGAACGTTACAGCCTCCGATGAAGATTCAAAAGTTGCCGTCAGGACTGGCGACGACTATTACCCTTCCAACCAATGCGTTTAGGACGGACCTGGGATCACTGGACTGAGGGGTTTGTCTCTTTCTTAATAATCTCTTCGTATCCCGGGTGCTTTTCAACGGAATTGTAAACGGGTGGCAGACTCTTCAGATAAGCGTAGATGGCTTTCAAATCCTTCTCCTCCATCTGGCAAAAGAGCAACCACGGCATCAGAGTAAAGCTTTCGGGACCAACCTTAGGGGGCCCTTGCTCCACGTATTTCTTGTACTGATAGAATTTGTTCAAGAAGTCCTGCTCACTGTATTTGCCAATGCCGGTATCCGGGTCCGGAGTGATGTTTGCGCTCACCACCGTCCCGACAGAGGTCTTGAAAACCATGCCTCCCGCCAATCGCTTTCCTGGAACAGGTTCTCCTTTCTCGGCAGGTGTATGGCAACCGTCACATGATCCCATGTTGACCAGGTATTCCCCATACTTAAGCGGATCCTGGTGGTCGACGGGAGGAACAGTACCTGCTGGCTGAGGGGCACTCTTGATGAACATCGAAACCGGAAAGTTGATCCGGGTTGGCGGCTGCACCTTTTTGACAGGCTTGAGCGTCTTCATGTAAGCAACCACCGAATAGACATCCTCATCACTCATTTTTCGGAATCTTTGATAGGGCATCAATGGGAAGAGCGTCCGGCCGTCACGACTCACTCCCTCACGAATGGCCCGAATGATTTCGCCGTCTGTCCAATTTCCAATCCCGGTCTCTTTGTCCGGGGTGATGTTGCGACTCACAACTGTTCCGGGAAAGCCCAGTTCCGCAGGAAATATAAAACCAGCCCCTTCCGTCTCTGGCACAACCGGGCCTGCAAAGTGGGAAAAGTCCCGCTCGGAATGGCAGTCGCCGCAGACGGCGGCTCGCTCAAATAAATACTTGCCACGGCTCAATCGCTCATCGGTCATTTCTACTTTAATTGCAGAAGGTGGCGCCATAGCAGGCGGTCTGAAATAGAGGTAGGCAAACCCGAGAGCACAAGTGAAGACGAGGATGATCACTCCATAGAGTAAAACTTTCTTAATCATGATGGATGCTTCCTTTTAGAAACGGTAATTGCGTACTCCTCAGCCGATAGACTGCCATGAGAAGGTGAGAATTTTCAAGTCTCTCTTGACTTTGATCTTGACCCCGCCGGGCTCTGATAATTAAATGTGTTTTTCCATCCGGTGAATTTGCCGATTAAGATTGTGAGGTGGGTAGGTGAAAGAAAATGTTGCTCAAAAATTAGGGCGGAGGCCCCCCATTAAGTCCCGGTCCGAATCGAGATATCGGGTCACCCGAGGACATCCATTGCCCTTAGGAACCGACCTCAGACGGAATGGAATTAATTTTTCAGTCTTCAGTCGTCATGCGACAGCGGTCACACTGGTTATTTTTCTAACCGGCACCGAAGAGTCGAGCATCGAAATCCCTCTGGATTCCCGCTATAACCGGACAGGGGATGTATGGCATGCCTTTGTCCACGACCTCGATCCGGGGATTCGCTATGGTTACCGCGCGGCCCGCTCACCCAACTCTGAACCCCGTTTTCATGTCTATGACCCCACGATCATTTTGATTGATCCTTATGCGAAGGCCTTGTCGGGGGGCTCCAATTGGGGGGAAAGCCTGCATTTGGAAGCGACGCCTTCAGGAACGAGCCGCTTCAAGCACCGCTACTCACTGGTGACGTCAGACATTTTTGATTGGAAGAATGATCAGCCGCTGAACACCCATTTGGCAGATTCCGTGATCTATGAAATGCACGTGCGGGGCTTTACGCGCGACCCTTCATCAAAGGCCAAACATCCCGGATCATTCCGAGGGGTAATTGAAAAGATCCCCTACCTCAAAAAACTGGGCATTACGGCCGTGGAACTCATGCCGATCACCGAATTTGAAGAGAATGACAACCCTAATCACAACCCCGTCACGGGGGAGCCACTTAAGAATTTTTGGGGATATAATCCGATTTCATTTTTTGCTCCCAAGGCCTCATATGCAACCGATGGGGAAAGAAATAATCCGATTCGGGAATTCCGGACCATGGTCAAGTCCCTGCACGATGCAGGCATTGAAGTCATTCTCGACATGGTCTTCAATCACACGGCGGAAGGGAACGAGAAGGGCCCCACGCTCTGCTATCGTGGGTTGGACAACAAGATTTATTACATGATCGATGCTGTCACTGGCAAACACGCCAACTACTCTGGATGCGGCAATACCTTGAATTGCAATCATCCATTAGTCCGAAACCTCATCATTGAGAGCCTCCGCTATTGGGTGACGGAGATGCATGTCGATGGATTTCGCTTCGATCTTGCCTCGATCTTGGGGCGTGGGATGGATGGGTCCGTGCTTCCCAATCCACCTTTGCTTGAGACGATTGCCGCCGATCCCGTCTTGGCGAATACCAAACTGATTGCCGAAGCATGGGATGCGGCCGGCCTATATCAAGTGGGGACATTTCCTAATTGGGGGCGTTGGGCAGAATGGAATGGGAAATTTCGCGATGATATCCGCCGCTTTGCCAGAGGGGACTCTGAGATGGTTCCCGCTTTGGCTACTCGTCTTGCGGGGAGTTCCGACCTCTATCAAGTTGACGGCCGAGCACCGTATCACAGCATCAATTTTGTGACCAGTCACGATGGGTTTACGCTCATGGACTTGGTGTCTTATAACCAAAAGCACAATGAGGTGAATGGAGAGAAGAATACGGATGGCGTCAGTGAAAATTACAGTTGGAATTGTGGCCTCGAGGGTCCTACCGATTCCGTAGAGATCAACAAACTCAGGAAACAGCAGGTTAAGAACCTGGCAACGCTCTTGTTACTGGCCCAGGGAGTTCCCATGATTCATGGCGGAGATGAATTGGGCAGGAGTCAGCAAGGTAACAACAATGCCTATTGCCAGGACAATGAAATCAGCTGGTTTAATTGGAATCTGCTCGAAGAGAACTCTGATTTGTTTCGTTTCTTCAAAGCGCTGATTGCTTTTCGCAAGAGGCACCCGATTCTGCGCCGAAGGACTTATTTGAGTGGAAGTAGCGACCAGCCTACCTTTCTGTGGCACGGGGTGAAGCCGCGCCAGCCGGACTGGAGCGCCAACTCACGCTTCCTGGCGATGCAGCTGGTCGGTGGAGCAGAAGACAATGACATTTTAGTGCTGTGCAATTCGTGGGATAGAAGGTTGTCTGTAGAATTGGCTAAGCCCACTCGGGACTCCCGCTGGCTCTTGTTTCTGGACACATCCATCAATCCCCCTCGTGAGATTTATGAGAAGCACCGACCCATCCCCTATCGAATGAATTACGAAGTCGCCGCTCATAGCGTGGCGGTGTTAGTGAGCGGGTAAAATCCTCGAAACAAAAGTTCGCGACAGCACAGCCGCTTCATTTCAAAAGGAGGGGGTCTTTGAGCGCCGACTTCTGTTGGTGTTACAATCTCACCTTCCGATCGCGAATTTGCTTCTCGATTTGATTCATCAGGTCACTACCTTCCAGATGTCCATCGCGCACGGCTGCCGCAAGAGCACCCTCGAGGTGAGGATCGTTCAATGCCACGAGTGCTTTGAAAGCTTGGGTTCTGGCTTCCTGTGCCGCATCTCCATCAGTCAGAAGTGCGACTAGCTGACTATGGACGCTCTCAGCCTTCACTTCGGGGAGAGCCAGCAAATGACCCGCAGCGCGGGCGCTGGCAGCAACCACTTCCGGGTTTAATCTGCCGTGTTGCATTTCCAAATTGGTAGACGCCCAGGTCATTACTGCTCAGCAAAAGAACCTTTCGTGAGAAGACGCCCTTCAGTACTTGCAAAGGTTCAAACTTGAACTGCTGCAAGGATTGCTCAACCTTGCCTCCCAGGGTAAGTTTTATTTCCGTCACTTCCACCACACGGGCTACCAGCACCAAATTGGCCTCAGAGGTAGCTTGCTCCAAGTCCAGACCACGAAACCATTCGTCACGTGCAAGAACAACTCTTGACTGAAGAATAACGAGGCAACTGAAGAGTATCCAGAGATGAACGGAGCGTTTTGTAGTAGCAGTGGATATAAACCGATGCTTCATTTCGGACCTCCTTACAAAACGTTGGCTTGAGGGAGTGAATGCTTTTAAAAGGGTTGATAGATGATAATCGATAATCTTTCGAGCGGAAAGGTTGCCTTTTGGTGAGCACATGGCAATCGCGCTCATCCGAGAGTGTGGGTGTGCAACAAATTTCTGGGGGGGTAGTCCGTGACGCGATATGCGGACATCCAAAGTGCAATAGACTTGAGATTTGATCTAAAAAATGAAATGATCCCAACCCATTCACGTCCCGATGCCCTTGATAGTTCAGTAGGGGTGGGACTTGGAGGTTTTGGACTACAAAACTCAATCGTATCTCAATTTCTGATAGGAGGTTTTCATGGAATACCGAAAGACCAGTTTCTTAGCCCTGGGACTCAGCTGCTTATTGACGACGGTGCTCTGGGCACAAACAAGCTCAGCGGGGAGCGGGCAGCAGAAGGACCAGACTCAAGCCTATGCCGACCTGATGCGTAAGAACCTGCGTACCGAAAAGCAGTCGATCGTGGATGCCGCTATGGAACTGGAAGCCGCGGACAAAGCCAAATTTTGGGCCGTGTATGAAAAATACCAAAAGGAACTAAACGGAATTTGGGATCAGAGGCTGGCAAACATCAAGAAGTACGCCGAAAATTACAACAATATGACGGACGCCGTAGCAGATCAACTGGCCATCACGGCACTTAATATTGAAGACCAGAATAGGGCACTGAGGCGAAAATACTACGCCCAATTCAAGGCCGCGATGAATGCTCGAGTGGCCGCACGATTCCTGCAGGTTGAAAGTGCGCTGGGCCACCTCATTGACCTGCAATTGGCTACTGAAATTCCCCTAGTCAAGTAGGGGCGCGTTACCGATCGCGCTGTGCAAATGGAACGCATGCACTACAATTTATGGAATTATGGTTGTTGTCGCGACAGACATACTCTAACATTAGAAGTACTTTAGATTGTGGAAATTGCTGACACTTTTCGGCTTGATTTGAGTCTGGACACACTTCCACGATTGACGGATTCGCGATATCCTAATTTGACTAAATCGATATATTGAATTTGGAGAATTCAGCCTAGAAAGGAGACTTTATGTTGAGCGTTAAGAAAATCAGCCTAGCCCGAACTGTATTTGTGCTGTTCGTAATCGCGCTTTTCAGTGGCACTCTCGCGCAGGCGCAAAGTGTGACCTACCAAGCCATGCCGGGGACGAATTTCGCAAGTTTCCACACCTACCAATGGACCAATATTCCGGGCGGCATGCATCCAGATCAGATTACCGATCAGGAAATCAGACAGGCAGTCGATACTCAACTCACCAATAAGGGATTTACCAAGATCACCAATGGCAACCCGGACTTGTATGTTTGCTATCAGATCGCGGTCGATCAGGAAAGGCAATGGAACGCAATGGGTGGAGGCTTTCGCTTTGGCGGTATGGGTATGGGAACGGCGACAAGCTCTACCATCAGCAATGGCACGCTCGTCCTTGACTTTTATGCCGTGGCATCACAACAGCAGATCTGGCAAGGGAGGGCTACGAAGACTCTAAACCCGAGCAGCAATGCCCAAAAGAACTTAAAGAACCTGGACAACGGCATCGCGAAATTGATGAAGAATTTCCCCCCACCGAACAAATAACAAACTGATCAACAAGGCATCGCGGGATGACTGATTGGAACAGTGTCATCCCGCCCTGATGTCTTTCGGGTAACTCCGAGCTGCTTTGTCAGCGTCTCGATGAAATCCCGAGTGCCTTCCCTTAATTGCCTGCGATACCCTTGTTCTGCAGGATCCTGACGACGACCCGGCGGTTCTCCGCCTGCCCCTCTGCGGTGGTATCAGGAGCCACCTGCTTACTCGTGCCCATAGCCCCTGGTGCCAGGATATTGGTCAGCGGAATATGGCCCTGCTGTTCGAGGAAAGCCGTTACGTTTTCGGCGCGTTCCGCACTCAGCTTCTGGTTGAGAGCGGCGCTTCCGACCTTCGATGCATACCCTTTCACTTGAATGATGTAGGCATTGATGCCCTTGGCCTGCTGGGCCAATTTCAGTAGTTGCGGCTTATACTGCTCCTCGATAGCCACCTTGCCGTTACCAAAGAGAACGGTGACTTCCCCCAGGATGTTGTATTCTGCCAGCTCGCCAAAACGCTTGTTTGCCGCCGCAATTGCCGCCTTGTTCGCCGCAATTTCGGCCGCGTGCTCGGCACTCGCCTGCTGTTCGGCTTGGAGCTGCTGCTGTTGTTGCTTTATTTGTTGTTCTTGTGCCTGCAATTGCTTCTGGCTTTGTTGAACTTGCTGTTCCGTTGGGGTTATACCCGCTTGAATGTCTTGGGCGGTCTGGAGGTCAGAGCCATGGAACAAGACCGTACTCGCGACTAGCTGGTTCTGGGTATTGAAGCCTCCTTTCACTTCAACCGAGAGCCCCGGAATAAGAGCGGTTATGGCCAAGTGCTTCTTGCGAAAGACTCCTTCAGGTTCCAGCACCTGCGTGGCAGGCGTGAGGAGAACGGTCACATTCCCGGAACCTTGAGTCTGCACGGTCATGGTGGGGCCATTCCGTCCATTGATCACGCCCTTCACCTGGTCGTTTTGTGAGGCGGCAGTGTCACAGAGCAACAGAAATGCTCCAAAGACTAAAATCATATTGAATACGGATCTCGCGGTCATGCTATTCATTTTCATAAGTCCTCTCCTTTTTCGATGTACTGCCCTCGCCGTAAGGCGAGCTCGCAGATAGGGGATCTTCCATTTACTATATTCAGTTATAGGTGTCAAGTTCTGCAAGTTTGTTTGTCATTGATACATGATATGTCCGGATTAAATAACAAATGAAATGTCCGCTTCTTACCAAAATAGAAATGAGCAGTGACAACATCTGGCGGCGCTCGATTTCAGCCCTTAAGCTGTGCTAGAGTGCACTGGACTATTAGGGAAAGCGGAGACAATTTAGAATGATTTTCAATAAAAGAGGAGACAGAGCACCCGTTTCACTACTCTCTGCTGGTGCTTGAAGTTGGCATTATGCATTTATGAATCGGAACATAAAGTTGCAAAAGTCATTGCTGTAGCCGGCTTTCCGCGAGTTGGCGAACCGCTTGGCCGGGATCAGCGACCCCGGTTACATCTGAACTTGGCATCGTTGCTTGACAAACAAGTCTGACGAGTGATCATTTCTTTCGAGATCAAACCATGAACATACTATTAGCTACATTCGGCTGGGCCCTAATCCTCTGGACTCTGTTGGATGCGTTCGAGCAAGTCATTTTGCCGCGCACCGAGTCACACGTCTTTCGGATTTCGAGTTTGGCATTGCGATGTACCTGGGGACCCTGGAAGGCAATAGCTCGTCGAATAAGCTCGGCAGAGCGCCGCGCCGCTTTTCTGGGTTTTTACGGTCCACTTTCAGTCTTAATCCTACTGGCGAGCTGGGACTTGTCCCTAATTCTGGGCTTCTCTCTGGGTTGGTGGGCGACCCGGGAAGGTTCCTTCACGACCAGGTTTTACGTCAGCGGCTCAAACTTCTTTGCGCTGGGGTTGAGCCATCTACCAGTAACGCGACATTGCCAGGCTGACGACGCTAATGGAGGCTGGGCTCGGTCTGGCTTTCTTGGCAGTCATCATCGGATATCTGCCGGTTTACTATGGCGCCTACTCCACCCGTGAAGTCTTCATCATTCGTTTTCAGTCGGCGGCGGGGAGTCCTTGCACGGCACTCAGAGTCGTGAAGCAGCTTGCCCCGTTAGACCAAGGCACGAGGCTTCAACTTCTGATGGAATTCCAGAGCCTGGGCGGCACACGTGCTTCAGAGCCAGCGTTCTTACGCTCTGGTTGCCTTGTACCGATCACAGAAAGGGAATGAATCCTGGCTGGCGGTTTTGACAGTAATTCTTGATGCCTGCGCCCTGTGGGATCACTGTCCCCCTAAAGCAAACCACAACAGGGGCCGAAAGCAACCTTTGAGGTGGCTCTGCGGGCGGCAACGGATCTCGTGGGCTACCTTCAGGTTGAAGCCGAAGTCGCCGCCAACGGACCGCCTGCCCAGAGCAGATTTCCAAAGCTCTTCCAGACCATCGCCGATGCTGGCATTGAAGTGGGTGCCGCTGAGGAAACCGAACGCAAGCTGGCTGAAATTCGTGGGATGTATGAACCTTACGTTTACTCTTTGTCGCAGTACTTGTACATGGAACTCCCTCAGTGGACCAATATCGAGCGGCACAGCCTCCATGTCATCTGAAGTCAAGGCAATGTTAGATGGTGATCTCTGCTAGTCTATTTCGAATCGGGAAGTGGCCGCATTAGCACGGCGCGCATCATGGGCAGTTATAGATGTGCCTCCATGTCCTGGATATGGCCGGAATCAATTGCAGCCGGGGAGCCTCAGCGAGGCCGGCTACAGCAATTATCGCGATGTTGCAGTCAAGGGCGTCGACACCGACAGCAGGCCAGAAGGCCGTGTTGCTACCATCCTATGCCTATCACAACCGGGATCGTAAGAGGAAAGAGCTTGATACCCTCTGTTACGAAAGCTGCGTCTCGCAGGTTTGCTCTTCTGCTTAGCCTTGCTTCCACTGTCAGCTATGCCCAGGACCTCACTCCGCGGGCCTACGTCATTACGCCGATTCATTTTAACTCAGTCACATTGACCTATTCTTCCTTCAACGGCAGCATTTTCTTCGTTCCAACGCTCCCAATCAAGGACGCCACTGGAAACCCTCAAGTACAGATCTTCAGTTACTATCACGCTCTGAATTTCTTCGGCCGCTCGGCCAACTTTGTCGCTTCGGTGCCCTATGGGTTTGGGCATTTTCAAGGGAAGCTTCTCGGCACAGAAGAACAAATTTATCGCTCTGGCTGGCTGGATGCTGTTTTTCGCTTCTCCGTGAACCTCAAAGGCGGACCGGCCATGGCCCCTAAAGAATTTGCGGGGTGGCGACAGAAGTGGATCATCGGCACAAGCCTCATGGTGTATGCTCCAACGGGTCAATATGATCCGGTCCGACTGATCAACCAGAGTGCCAACCGCTGGGCCTTTAAAGCGGAACTTGGGGTTTCTCGACGTTGGGGCCATTGGGTCCTCGATACTTACGGAGGAGTATGGTTTTTCACGACCAATGCAGATTATTTCGCAAACAACCCTTTGTTCAATCCGAACGGGACAAATACTTTCTCTCAGAAACCCGTTGGCGCCTTTGAAGGGCACTTGAGTTACGATGTAAAACAACGGCTTTGGTTCTCCCTCGACGGCAATTTCTGGGTCGGTGGCCGCACGAGCATTAATGGCGTGGAAAATCCCCTTACTCTCCAAGCAAATTCTCGTATTGGGGCCACGGCTTCGGTACCGCTTTGGAAGCATCAGTCTCTCAAGTTCAGCTATAACAATGGGGCCTATATCCGGTTGGGGGGAGACTACCAGAACTTTTCAGTCGCCTGGCAGTACTATTGGATAGGGAGACCCAAGTGACCTTCAGGGCAACATTGCGCTTGCTAGAAAATCTGAGTTCGTTCCAGATCACGAAGCAAGTTCTTGGGGCCAGAGACCTTGACAACCTTCACCTCAGAGCAATAAGATGCTCCAGGTCACAAGACCTTTACCTTCAACATGGGATACAGGGCAAAGACGAAGGGGTCTCTGACCTCAGTTGGCCCCGGCGGTGCCAGCTACAACAGGAACTTCTACAAGTGAGTACTAGCCTGGGGCGTTCCCGGATCTCCAAAACAAGGTACTCAGTTGACAAACCTGAAAGATTAAAATTCAAGCAAGAAAAAGGACGGTTAACAATGAAGCAAATCTTAAAAATATCTCTCTCTTTGGGACTTATCTGCAGCGTGGCATTCGCGCCACTATTGAACGCACAGGGCAACCCGGCAGTCCAGCAGAAGGTAGAAGCATTCAAACAGGCGCAGGCCATGAACAAACAGGCGCTTCAGCACTACAGTTGGATGGAAACGACCCAGCTCAGTTTGAAAGGGGAAGTGAAAAGCACCAAGGTAGCGCAGTGCCAGTACGGGCCGAATGGCCAAGTACAAAAAGCCGTCGTCTCTCAACCCCCGCCGCCGCCACAGAAGCGTGGAGTCAGGGGACGGGTCGTCGAAAAAAAGGTCGATGAGATGAAAGATTATATGGAGCAGGCGGTTGCCCTGATCAAGCAATATGTTCCCCCTTCTCCGGATAAGCTGAAAGCGGCTGCGGCTGCCGGTAACGCCTCAATCAATCCAGCGGGAGGTGGCGTCGTTCAACTGCAATTCAAGAATTATCTGCAGAGCGGAGACTCTTTAACTCTTGGTTTGGACCCGAATACCAATAAGCTTCTACAAGTAAATGTGAACAGTTACCTGGGAGAGGCCAAAGACGCGGTGACACTCGCAGTGAATTTCCAGACTCTTGCAGACGGTACAAGTTATTCGGCCAGCAAAGTTCTCAATGTGGCCGCCAAACAGATTGTGGTCAATATTACTGACAGTAACTACCAGAAGATTAACTAGCAGATTGTTAGAAAACTCGTTATAGCCGGGGTCGCTGACCACGTCTCATATTGCCCCGGGACCAACGGTCCTGGCTATAGCTTTTGTCGGAGTCGCTGACGGCTACAAATCATTTCTTCAGATCTTAGAATTTTCTCAGCATCCTGCAAGTGCTCCTTTTCATGACTGTTCCGGTCATACAGCAAGAGTTAAAGCGCGTGCGCGGGAGCGCCCACTCCACCCAATGGGGATTGATGCTTTCAAGGTCTTAGGGCTCTTCCACGAAAGAAAATAGAGTCTAAAATGACACTCAATCTTCCTTCTTTTCAAGATATTCCGATGGCGCCTCCCGCTTTCTTTTCTTTGTCTGGGACTTGCGCTGCTCTCGGCTGGCTGCGCGTTTCGAGTTGGACCGAAAACGGTGACTCGTGACCGTTTTGATTATTCTTCTGCCATTGACACGTCATGGAAAGAGCAGATGCTGTTGAACATGGTCAGAAATCGGTACATGGACCCCCCGTTTTTCATGGATGTGACCCAGGTGGTGGCCAGCTATTACTTCGGGGGAGAGGCAGCGATCAACGCTCCGGATTGGAAGGGTAATCCGGTTGGACCTGCTGCGGGCGCCTCGGGCCATTGGACTGAGAGCCCGACCATTACCTACAGCCCACTGTCAGGGGAGCTATTCATCAAAAGCTTGCTGAAGCCGATTTCCCCGGCTTCCCTTTTTTTCCTCGTGCAGGGCGGTTGGCCCATCGATATTGTCTTTGCGGTCGCCGTAAAATCAATCAACGGATTGCATGCCGGTACAACCACTTTGATTGAACGGCAGGCCCCGGACCTATCATTCTATCTCGTTTTGAAATTCATGCGAGAGCTGCAGATGACAGATTCATTTGCCCTGCGAGTCATCGAAAAGGGTGAGGGAACAAGCTTGATATTCAAACCGCGTAGTACGGACGAGGAGATGAAGGCCAAAGCACTTGATGTCAGGAAAATGCTTGGACTCGACCTAACGACCCACGAATTCCGGCTCGCGACAGGCGCCGTTCCATTGGACGACAAGGAAATTGCCATCTTGACGCGCTCTATGCTGGAGATCTTAGCGGAGGCGGCCGCCGGAGTACAGATC
Organism: uncultured Acidimicrobiia bacterium; assembly: GCA_963810905.1. Taxonomy (GTDB): domain Bacteria; phylum Acidobacteriota; class Terriglobia; order Versatilivoradales; family Versatilivoraceae; genus CAWBAT01. The sequence continues at coordinate 30,032 of CAWEPG010000012.1, forward strand.
CCCCAAAGCGACCTCGATGAAGGCCGCGCGACTAAGCGCGCCCTCCTAAAGGAAGAGATGGAAGCAATACCTAAGTTTGCGATTCATGTCCACTCTGCCGACAAGAGACCGCCGGCCGAGGAGGTCTACGCGGCAGTACATTACCACGGACATTGGTTCTGGATTGAGGATCGTGACTTGTCCTCTAAGCGCGGCATGGCCTTTATGCTTGGGCTATTCACTCTGGCCGAATCCGGACCCGTCGCTCCTCCCCCATCGTTGACGATTTCCAGACCCTGAAAAAGTAGCAACAGGCCTCCTGGCCTGTTGTCCGGGGCGAGTGGCCCCGGCTCCGATTGCTGTGATCAGCGATCTCGGTTACTACATCATCGATTTGAAAAACGACAGGCGTGGACCCCTGTCGCTACAACCCAGGCCAAGCTAGCGATGGAGACCAATCATGTCTCGATATGCTTTCGCGGCAGGAGTAGAAACCCTCTGGAGTTTGCCACCCGCTTCGGCCTGGATTCGATACAGGCCGTTATTCCAACCTCCCTCATAAATGAATTCCTCCAAAGGAAGAGATGTATTCTCCCGGTAGTCCCATTGAATGGTGTCGAAAAGCGGCCACCAATTGACTCCTTTGAGAGGAATGTTCTTGCGTTGCATTTCGAAAACCCATTCTCCTAGAGCATTGATATACGCAATCCGGGCCTCAATGCTTCGCCCGGCACTTGTTTCGGTGAGATAAACCGGCAGATCGAAGTAGCGTTGGGCTTGCACGATTCCGGGAGTTAGCAGAGCCGCAGCGTCTCGAGCCGCTTTCTTGAGAGGGATGGTCCCTTCTTTCGTAAAGTCTTTTGTTCTTTGTTCCTTATTCTCGCCCCAGCCGTAGGCAAAATCGGGATAGAAGTTGTACCCAAGAATATCGGGTTTACGAGCGTTCGATTGAAACCACCCCAGCTCCTGGCTCTTCACTCCCCACTTCTCAAGGGACACTGCGAAAGGATGCCCCGAGCCTATCTTCCCATAAGCTAAAGATGCCGGGTAGCAGGCCGAAGCCAGACGTAAGTTCATGCCAGTTCGGATCATCCTTCGGAACCGAGAGAAAATGATCCACGACGCCCATCATCCAAGGATCTACAGACACAATCACGGCGTCAGGAACAACAGCACGAATCGCGTCCATTTCCAGCACCATTCCTTTTGCCACCGCCACGCCAATCTTTGCCCAGACTTTCTACAGTCTTTTGATATGGAGGCCAGCGGCCGGTGAGACCGCAAAATAAACAGGTGAGCTGAGGTTCGTTATGAGGTGAGTAATGGTTCACCAAACCTTTGAAATGGGTGGCCATCGCTCCAGCGTAATTTGCAATGGCCTCGGGGAAACGCTCATCGATAACTCCGTCAGGCATCCAAACGGGTGTGCCGTAGTGGATCAGGTCCATGATCGGAATGATTTTCAGTTTGTTTACCAAGTACTCAACCGGCTTATCAATCCAGCTCCAATCGTAAATCCCCGGCTTCGGCTCAGCCTTGTACCATGGGACTGAGTAACGAATGCAGTTCACACCCGTGGAGGGGAGCAGGTCCAGGTCACCCTTCCATTTGTCATAGTGTTGCATCTGGAGGTACACGTCCAACAGGCGTCTTTTACCATCGCGTGCGGGATCGGTTTGGGCCATCCAGCAATTCTCGATCCCGACACCCCAATAAAATTTCGGATTCGGTAGCGGAGTCGTTCGCTTTTCGGCACTTGCGATGGCAGCATTGCTCAGGACTGCCGATCCTGTTGCCAGCAGCATCTCTTCCAAAAACTTTCGCCGAGTTCTAGCCTGTTTCATACTTCAGTTCACTCCACATTAGGATTTGCTACTAGGGAATATCCTACGACAGGCGTGGACGCCTGTCGCCACTACAAATCAGAGTAGCAACAGGCCTCCTGGCCTGTTGTCCGGTTGTAGCCGGGATCAGCCAGATCCTCTGGCTACATCATCATCGATTCGAAAAACAACAAGCTCCGAACATTTCTATTTTAGCTGGGCAGGTGCTTTTCGGTCGAACCCGTTCTGGAAAGTCATCGCTCGATGGCAAGCGATTTGCCCTGAATCACTCCTGCAACTTGACACAGTTGGCACTGGATCAGGCTCTTCGATATCATCAATCTTTCTTATACACTAGATCAAATTTATAAATTTGCTTTCATGCGTCCTCTCCCCTAGATTGACAACCAGACCGTCGCAGATGAGTACGGTCCGTGCAATCCGTGTTCGGCTAGAATTCCCGACTCTAATCAGTCGTTAAAGGACAAAGGCGTCCTGGAACGGAAAGCAGTATCCCTCTCCAGACGCCTTTTCTTTTTTCAGGGGTTTTTTGTCCGTTCAGTGCACCGGTGATCCAGGCTGGTTGGCGAACAGCCTAAAAGGTCATGAAATCGGTGCAACGAAGAACCCATCGGCTTCCCATGGAAGACTCCAATGATACCTGATTGCTACAAACTAGACATTTCTAATTTGGTAAGAGCGGACATTTCTATTTTGGGTGGACAACACATTCAATGGGGGTTGACGGCGCGTGATTTAGACGGGATACAATTAAAACTCTTGTTTGCGATGAGCGGTTTAAAATGGTGATGTGCCGCGTCCCGCTTATCGTTGATGGACAAGACCTGCTGCTCGACCTGAACAACTCAAAATTTTCAGATAATTTTCAGAAATTCGGCAATGTCGAACTAGGCGCCGACACCTGCCTTTCAAGGTTCTTTCTTATTGAGGGAGATTAATTATGCGGACTTCGATTCCGACACTGGGCACAATTTCTCTGGGTCGTCGACTCATGCGTGCGACGGCTGCATTGGGGTTACTATTGGTGTTGGGGTTTGCGCAAATAGGGTTGGCGCAAACTGGAACGAACCAACTCAATTTATTCAAGAACTATTTTGTCACCGGCGACTACGTGGTGGCTGGCTGGGTGGAGGGATCACCAGATGGAAGCGGCTACGCGCCAGGTACGATCAGCGTTCCCGACCTCAGGCAACCCTCCCAGAACGGCGTGCCTGCCACTGTGCCTAAAGGAGCGGATATTGTTGCGGCTTATCTCTACTGGGCGACTGTTGAGAAGTCAGCAGTCGTGCATTTGCCGGGCAGCAGGGGTTTTTCAATGGTTATGCCATTACCGGAACAGTCTTGGGAAACCCTAATGCTCCCACCTCCTGGAGTTCGGGCGGGTGTTCGGGCTCATCCAACGGGTCAAAGACGATGCGGACCTACCGCGCAGACGTCCGCCCGTACCTTCCCCTGGACACGGATTCCTCGTCCCCAACATTTGGAGCGTCCTCGCTAACGGCAGTTTCCCCGTGCGCCTGGCGGATAGTGGAAGCAATGGCAATACCGCTCCTAATGCCTTGGGCGCGACCCTCGTGATCATATACCGGGTTCTGTCGCCGAGCCGTTCCGCTGAACGGGATTGTGATCTACGACGGAGCCTATGCCCCGAGCAACACCGCACAGAACACGAGCCAGACAATGGCGGGCTTCTACCAGCCCGCTACGAGCCCGGTCGCGAAACTCACCCACATCGTGGCCAACGGCCAGCCCAACAAATCAGAGCAAGTGTATTTAAACAGCCAGTCGCAGCCCCTTCCGTCGCTCTATGGCACGCTGCCTCCCTTCCCGGGCATCTACGGCTACTTGGGATAATCCGACCTGGGTCCTGAGTCAATTCGGGTATGTCAATACCACCGATACTTCGGAGACGACTTCGGTGGTGCCGTCGGCCAGCAATAGCGGCTGCGTGTCATGGGGAGCAACCATCTTGAGCACCACGGTTCAGGACACGGACGGCGACGGATTGTTGGATGTTTGGGAAAACAACAAGGGGTACACCGATGCTGCTAGCGGCAGTGGGTGGCGTTGCCGGGAGCCAGCGCGAACGTCAAGGACATCTTTGTCGAAGTCGACTACCTGACCAATATGGATGGCTCAGCTGGTCCTTATTTGCATTCGCACCTGCCCAAGCAGGCCGCTCTGGATGCGATGGGTAATGCATTTGCAACCCAAAACATCAACGTGCATTTCGATCTCGGGCCGGGCATCTACCAAGGTGATCCGTACGTTATCCCATATCCAGTACATATTCCGAATCCGCTCCCCCCGGGAACGTCGCCACCGCAGGCCGGCACGGGTGGAAACCGCAATTTCCGAAGGTCTTGTTGCTGTGCACCGATGGAATACGCTATGTGCGTTTCCAGGTCAGCCGGCGATTGGGTGGAAGGGAGGCTTCGAATTGTTAGGGACAGTGCGACCATGCCCAATATCAATCCTCCCGCACTCTGGGGAACTTCCAGCCGGGCCGGGGACAAAGTTACCATTACTTGCTTTCTGGCCACTCATTGGGAGCCCAAGGTCATATCTGGAGCACCGTGGCGCTTTGAGCTGTCGAATCCTGATCGATTCCCCAGTTGGTTTCGATCGTGAATTCCGGGACGACCGCAACAGTAACCATACAATCCCCTACAGGGGGTTCTCAAACCTGGTGATTGTCCCAACGCTTCGATTCCTGCGTGTAGTGACCCGAATAATAGCCGCGTCACCATCGCAGGCGCGCTCGGACAGCTCGCTCTGAACGGGACCTATTTCTTCAACAACCCGTTGTCTCGACCACGGACAACAATAACATCACCACGACCACGTTTACGGTCACAACTGCCAATGTGGCAAACGGTACCTACAATTTCAATAATGAGCCGCAGCTTGCTGTTGCCTACCTTGGGCCGACGAGTACGTCGGGTCACTCCGATTTCGGCGGTGGCGGAGACTCAGCGGTGACGCTAGGGTTATGGGGAGCAGACGATCTCCCAAATTGCCAGCCGGACCCGTCACAGGGGCTGGCATTGGGCCAGGCATATTGCGACAATCAGATGGGCACCGTACAAACCAAACCGGTACTCTGTTCCATGAGCTTGGTCACACGCTGACGCTGACCCACGGCGGCGCTTACTACAACGATCCGGACAATCCGAGCGTGCCAATTTATGAGCCGAACTGTAAACCCAACTTCCTGAGCGTGATGAATTACCTGTTCCAGGTTCGCGGGTTCGTCGATGGCGGATTTGATTATTCCGGACAGAGCTGCCGGATCTGAATGAATCATCTCTCAACGAATCGATCGGGCATAGGATCTGGCGGCAAACTGCCGCATCTCACGCGGTGGTATTCGGCGCCGAATGCGCTCGATACCAACTGCAAACACGGCAGGCGGGCGATACGCCAAACCCACTGTGACGGCACGCCGCTCACGCCGATGGAGCACGATCGGTGCGGGTTGACGGCACGAGCTTTACCCCGGTCGACTGGAACAATGATCTCATTGTGCCTGACCCGACTGAACCGGTCGCCTGGGAAGACGTCAATTACAACGGGCATAACTGCGTGATCCCCCGTTCTCTGGGTTTAATGACTGGCAGGCCTCGACTTGCGCCAAATGGGTGCCCGGGCGAGTGCGTTCGGATTCTCCGCTGGCGGCGGTCAAATCCTGCGGCGGTGGCGTCAAGTCGGGTGCGGCGGAGTCGACAACGACGGCGGTGGCGTCAAAACTAGGTCGGCGGCGTCAGAATTCGGTGTCTGGCGGCGGTCAAAATCGGTCGGCGGCGGCAGTCCGAGCAGGACGAGGAGACGGCCACCTCCACGGCCAGCCCGCCGACAGGACTGAATGCAGCGTTATGAGTGGCCATAATGTTGTCCTGAACTGGACGGCGCCTGCATTCGGTCAGATCCGCAGCTATGATATCTGGCGCGCTGCGGGCTACCTTCCCGACGCTCGCAGCGTGATTGCGAATATGCGCTGTTCTCCAATGTCAGACTTGCAAGGTAACTGGGTACACCGCCGTCGACGTCGTTCACTGACCCAATGTCAAGAACAACACGACCTACACGTACTTCGTAACGGATAAGAATAAGCAGGGGGCCCAGAGCGGGCCGTCGGCCCGGCGATCGTGGTCAAAGTGAAGTTCTGAGGAATCGACTGTCCAGAGCGTTAGCGGGCTCAGCCTATGACATGCGGGCGGCCTGCTTCGCGCGACTGCTCGGGAACAGCCGTCAGAACAATGGAGCTGAGATATGAATGAACGGCGAGGCAATCTCCGTCCGTCGTCTTTTTTTACGTTCTACTGGCCGAGGCGACGGCGGATTTCGGGCGAGTAACGGATCCTCGGTGCTTTTGCCGCGGATACTCAGATAGGTGCGGTAGGAATCGGCGAAGACCGGGGCTCTTCAGCCCTTCACGGACACGCCCCTGATAATAGTAGACGATGGGAAGATAGCTGTAGGTGGGCATGTCATCCATGAAGAGTTCCAACGCCTCGCCACGTCGCTTGAGGCAACGGTCGAATTCGGAATCGGCTTCCGCAAAAGCTCCCGCTTCCAGGTAGGCGCGTCCCAGGTCGAAGCGGCCGATCCAGGTATCGATCAGGTCCTTGGCTTCGGTAAACAACTGGATGGCCTGCTTGGGGTTGTGCTCCTTCAACGCGGCTTCGCCCAGGATCAATTTGGCGTAAGCCTGCGGTGCGGTCTGTAGCTCGGACGCCAGACTGGCAGCCAGTTTTCGCGCTTTTGCAGTTTCCCCAGCCTCAACGAAAGTTCGCGCGGCCAGGAATCGAATTTTTGCAGATTGACTGTTGGCCAGCGCGCTCTGCTGCGGCCGCTAGGGCCGACTGCTTGTCTCCTCGCAAAAGCTTCGCGTAGGCGAGCATCACAAACTTATCTGCGGCTGCGTCCGGGTTCTTTGCCGCCAGGTCGGCGGCTGCACCCTTTTCAAGAATCTGGATCGCCTCTCGGAACCTGCCCTGATAGAGCGCGAGGTTTGCCAGGCCGGAACGCCGCAAGCGATGTGCCCCAAGCGCTGACCTTCTCCAGCTTCTGATAAGTTTCGGTGGCTTGCGGCAACTGGTTCTGCCCCAGTTGAGCATACGCTAGAGCAAAAAAAGCTTCTTCATACGCAGGATTGAGTTTAAGTACTTCGCGCGCCCCGCGCTCGCAACTCTGGAAATCTGCGCATAACACGCGTACAGCGAGAAATTCATGCGTGCCATCACATCCTTAGGTGCAATCTGCAGCGCTCGCTGCGCCTCCTCCATAGCTTTTGGCATGTTCAGCAAGCGGGCGTAAGCAAACCGCGAGATTGTTTTGTCCGATATTGTCGGCTGGATACTGCTTCATCAGTTCGCTGTATTCCTCGATGCACTTTTGCCAATTCTCAGTCCTGATGTAGTACAGGCCGCGGACGCGGTACCGTTCGCGCTCCGTCATACGGTCCACATGTTCCATGGCCAGTTTGGCGTACTTCTCGGCGTTCTGCGACTGGCCCAGATTTCCAGCTGTGGCGGCCATGCCCGCGTAGGCCCGCGCGAAGTTCGGATCCAGCTCCGCCGCTTTAGAAAATGACTGCAGCGCGTCCTCGCATTTTCCCCGCGAATTGCTGTTCCATCGCGATGCTGTACTGGTGCACCGCCTCAAGATTGCTGGCGGCGAAAGTTCCTTGCGTGGCGGCGAGTTGGACCGACTCCGGCGTCGTGTCACCGAGCGCCTTGCGGATCGGGGCGGCGAGCTTGGGAATACCGAGGCAGTACCTCTTCTTTATTCGCGACCGTGACTTCATTTTTGGCGATGACGTTGCCGGTAACCGCGTCGAGTGCGATTGCCGAGACAGCTGTAATTGATCGCCGCGCCGGCTGATCTCACCAGTAATCACTGCGCTGACGCCCTGGCTGACCGCCACCAGCCGTGCCGGCTGCTCGTCGAGCTTATCGGTGGGATTCGGGAGTTTTTGAGCCATCTTGCGTGCGTTCCCGCGGTTATAAGCGTTAATGAAGCTGGCGCCTTCCAACGCGACGTTGAACATCGGCTCCAGGGTACCGTCGAAGATCGGATCTCCGGTGTGGTTCGTGAAGTCCGCGACCAGAACGCTAACGGGCGCGTGAGCCGCTGCATTGTTCGGCGTCCACCGTCGAACCACCGAATTTTGATCTCAGTGCCCAGCCACCAACTGCAACCACAAGGAGCGAGCGCTCCGGCGCCAATCCACTTCCAGGGCACGGCCGATCTCGATGACTGGCGCTGGCACTGTGCCAGCCAATCGAAGCCATCACGGGTCGGCTGCCCTGGAACGCATCCAGATCTGTTCAGGATCTCCTGCACGTCTTGGTAGCGCTGCGTCAAGGTCGCGCTCCAAGCATTTCGCGACGATGTCGCTGAGCCCTTTCGGAATGCTGGTATCCAGTTCCGCAGCGGGGATAGCGCGCTCCTGATTGCGGCGCAATAGGCTGGCCATCGCGCTATCCGCTTTGTACGGCATGTTGCCGGTCAGCAGCTCATAGAAGATCAGCCCGACGGAAAAAACATCGGAGCGTTGGTCGAGCGTCTTCCCCATGGACTGTTCCGGGGACATGTATTCGATGGTCCCGAGCAACGCGCCGGTTTGCGTCATTCCCTCGGATTCTATGGAACGCGCGAGGCCGAAATCCATGACCAGGATGCGGCCCGTCTTTGCTTCCTGAATGATGTTCTGCGGTTTCAAGTCACGGTGAATGATGCCGGCGCTGTGAGCTGCCTCCAGCGCCAGGCAAATCTGGCGAATAATCGTCGATTGCCTTCTCTGGCTGAAGCTTGCCGTTATCGAGGAGGATCCGCCGAAGATCGTCGCCCTCCACGAATTCCATCGTGATGAACTTCACGCCGTCGGCTTCGGAGATGTCATAGATGCGGATCACGTTCTTGTGGGTAACCTGCGTTGCGGTGAGCAGCTCCTGCTTGAACCTCGCCAGAATAACTGGATTCGACGCAAGATCCGGGCGGATCAATTTGAGGGCAACGGGTCTACCCACTTCCCTATCCAGGGCTTTATAAACAGCCCCCATTCCTCCTTCGCCCAGAAGGGACAGAATTTCGTAGCGCGCCCCGATGAGGTGGCCTGGTTGCAACGCCGCTTCCTTAATATAAATGCTGGCCATCGCCCGCGCAGGAGTGCCTGCGGCAGGCGTGCCATCGGAAATGGTGGCGTCCGGGTCCACCACGCGGGTAGGTAGTTTGTCGGCCGGATGTGACAGAGGAACGGGAGCATCGGAGATCGTCGCCTCTGGATCCGCAACCCGGTCTGGTGGTTGGACGAGCGCAGGTAGCGGAGTCAAAGAGATGTCGGAGATCGTCGCGCCATCCAACGAGTCCAGCGGCTCATCACTCGCTGAACTGTCGCCCTTGGCAGGCACACCAATTCCCTGCGGACTACCCTTTTTTGATTTAGGATCTTCCATCAATCCTCATGTACCCCAGGTGGCAATGAGCAGAAAAAAGCAAACTTGCCGCTTACGCGAGCGGTTGGCTAAGTATATCGGTTTCTGGACCCGAAAGCAGCTTTTTGAAGCAAATCATTAGACCCGAAATAAGGCAAAAGGAGCAAGCCGCGGAGTTGATAAGGGGGCCCCTGACTAAAAATTACTATGTCAATGTTAGTTAGCAGATATGGAGATTAATACCCCAACTCCATGGTTGACTTTTCCCCCTATGTGAAAGGCTTTTCTTGTCTTCCGATCAGCGAATTCCCCTGGCAATGTTGCTCGAAGACATGCGCCGTTCGCATGTCTTCGCCACCCGCGACTCATTGTTTTTTCACCCGAAGCACGGATCATTGCCGAAGCCTTCAGCAAGAACTCCAAAGCGAAAAAGATGGTCATATCTGGTGATCCTAGCAAAATTACTGCCTCCAGAAACCAGGACGGATAAATCTCTGCAAGTGATTCTGTTTTGAAGGGTTAAATGGTGGAGCTGATGGGGATCGAACCCACGACCTCCTGACTGCCAGTGGGTAAAAGGGCATTGAAGCATTGGTTAGCACAAAGGCACAGAGACTCGCAAGAAGTGCATCAATCAAGTGCTAAGAAGGCCATCGGTCAAGGGAGTCCAGCGAGTCTCTTACCCTTTAACACTCGCACCGGGTAGCAGGGAGTTGCCACAAGTTATTTGGTACAAATGCGCATCAAAACCAGCACTTGATTTTGCATTAAAGAGTCCGGGAGACCGGGCACACTCTACTCCCTCCGAGTTGCAGCTTACATCCCTATCGCACACGCTCTGGTCCCTCCCTACCCAATCAGAATCTCGGATTTTTTTGAAATCTCTTCCGCGAAATTTTTTCAGACGAAAGAGTTTGAGGTAGCTTGATGAAGTGTATCTTTTTCAAAGTATTTTATTCCGTGATGCTGTTGGTATAGTCTTTACCCAAGAACTAACTCAGGCGAAGGAGTTAAAGGAGGTGTATTCTTGAAATCAAATCGGAATGAGTAGTCAAGATTTCTTCTATTTTGTGTGGGGCAGTAGGCCTGCCTCTCGGTACAAACACCATGATGAACAAGGGAGGTTAATTGGAATGCAAATAACCAAGATTAGCTCTGCATCTTGCTTGACTGCTGTGAGGTTCGTCAGCACGATGGACAGGCTACCGTGAATTAGCCCGACTATCCCGAGACCTACCAGAACGAAGAAAAGTGTAGTCAGAACGGTTTTCATCGCGTTCCCCTCTTCTTGTAGCGCAAGCTACCATCCAAATCGGCAGCCACGACAAACCAACAACTTATGAGGCCTGGAGGGAATCTACGTGTGAATCTCTATTCACATAAGGAGGTAGGAATTTTCCCTGAAGCATTCAATTTACCGTAGAGTACCAGTAAGGAGACGTAAAGCAACTAAAGAACACGGCTTGACAGTGTCCTGATCCAAAGACGTCGTTATCGGAAACTGAGAACACCTCGAGAACATTAACCACAAATCTAGTGCCTGCCTGCTGGATTCACAGTTCTTGGCAGTACGGATATCACTGCTAGACTTGAAGAAACATTAAAGCTTAAGTTCGTCACAACCAGCATCGGCTTTGGAGGAGGCGTGTGCAAGATATGAAACATTTTCTGGGAGGGCTATGTTTCTGTTCGGGGCAAGGATTGCAAGCATCCGCCGAAAGAAGAGGAAAAGTAAGCAACAAGAGGAACAATGTCCAATAGCGTCCGCAAAGACTAAGCGTCAGTGGCTTCGTGCTTACGGCGTAACCGAAAATTAAGCCGCTGGAAAACTGATTTCCATCGAATGGAAAAGAAGAGCGATTTCTGTGGGTATCGTTTCCCACTTTTGTGAATGAAAGTTCATACCCTGACTACCTTTGTTCTTGTGAGTCGTTGGTTTCTCGTGACTGCCGTTTTGGGTGGTACCGTGCAGTCCAAGCAAGGGGAGTTGAGATGTAAATCTACTTGGCGATACTGTTCTTCGTTGTGGCCTTTGGGTTCGACTATAACCTCTTTCCCGAATGTCAGCCCGGGGCCGCCGCAAGGAGTTGAACGCAGGAATAATGTTGTCAGTACGAACGTGCCTTTGGAATCACCCTAAAACGAAAAATTCTGAACGGTGACAACGAATCACTGGAGTAATCTTTCCATCCCGAATGATCACATCAGCAACTGTCCGCCCGTAACGGTCCTGCCCCCTGACTTCAACCTTGACATCATTCCCGAAAGCCAACGTGGAGACAAACTGTTTGGCTCTGTTTCCGAACACTTTTCCCTTCTCAGGTGCGTCAATGCCGTAGAGCCTGATATTCTCAGATCTACCACCATGCATGACGCTGATGGTGTCGCCGTCAGAGACACCGAACACACAGCCAGAAAAATACCCTGCCTGCATGTCGGAACAAAGCACCAGAAAATTAAAGACTCCCAGTGCAGGGCCGATAAGATAGAGTAATCCCCGTAAAAGCAATCGACAATTGCGGATTCTTTCAATGTCTTTCACGGGATAGGAGTAGCTTCCGATGAGACAATCAATATTGCAGGATCGAGATGGATTTCAAGTCCGGGAAGATGAATTCACCTTGCCGGAAGACTGTTGGAAACTTGATCCGCACACCAAAAAGACTATGACTATCTGTAATCTGTTCGTCAACCATCGATACAGCATCTGGAACATAGCTCGTGCCCTCGATAAAGACTGTAAAGATGTTATCACTGTGTTACTCAATAAAGGGATCATCATAGACCGCAGGCTACGACGAATGCCCCTGCCAGAAGGAATTGAACGGAGGAGAGCTGACGGCAGTCCGATCAAAACTCAAAAGACTCCCAAGCCAACGATAATCAATGCCGATGACGAATCTCTGGAGTAATGTTTCCAAGTCACTGATCGCGTCTGCTGCAAGTGTTCACTTCTGCTTATCGATGATCATCCCTGCAATCTTGTCGTAGGCAGCATCACGATTAATCTTCCTGGCCTTGAGGTCGGTCTTCATCTTGTAGGGACGCCCGTCAATGATCTTCTTGGAGTAAGCATCATCGATGACAAGGAGGGCCTGAAGCTGCTCACCCGTGGCACTGTTGATGTCGATCAAGTCCGCAGGCTTCTTCTCACTTACTGGAGCTGTTTTCTTTTCTGCTGCATAGTCTGGAGGGGGTTTCTTGGCACCAGGATTGTGGGCTTGGACTAGGCCGGAACAACACACCAGGAGTGTTGCTGTAAGAGAGAAACCTATCCATGAATAGAGTCTCTCTGCCCGCATGATCTACTCTGGGGTCGTTATCAGTGTAAGGAGTCGGTGTGGCTTTTCCAACAGACTCAGTTTCTGATAGCCTGCCGAACCAAGATTCCGCTAACACTGCGAATTGAACTCCAGAGGCGGGTAAGTTTCCGGTTTCGCAGTTATACGGTCGGCCCAATGAATTGTTTCGGGGCATGATCGGGCAAACGAGCGAAAGAGAATTGCACCACAGGGCGCTTGCAGCGCTTGGGCATCAAGATGGAACTCGTCCAGAAACGCTCCACGCGTGAAGGTCGTCAAGTGCCTTGGGCCGTCAAGGGATACTTTTGGCGATCTTTGGATTTTCCACTTGAAAAAGATTTTGGATTCACTAAGACAAATCGGGGATGTCGGGTTTGGACTCAGGGAAGTAGCTAGCGCATTGAAGATCTCCGCACTCGCGGTAGAATGTAGACAGCGGTGAGCAGAAGGCGGACTGCAGTAGGTGGAATGCAGAAAGAAGAAAGCAGAGTGCAGAAGGCATTAGGCGGAAGACAGGAGGCAGAAAGGAGTAGCCGGAGGGCACTGTCATGAAACTGAACCATCTTAATCTCACTGTTACCAACGTATCTGAGGCCCGAAAGTTCTTGGAAACGTATTTCGGGTTGCGGAGTATGGTAGGAGGGAATGACAAGATGGCCGGGCTGTTCGACGACAACGGATTGGTGTTCACATTGATGAAAGTTGGTCAGGCAACCGAAGTCAAGTATCCCGCTAGCTTCCATATTGGCTTCATGCAAGAGAGCGAAGAAAAGGTAGATGAGATCAACAGACGCTTGCAAGATGACGGTTTCGATGTGAAGCCGCCTGCAAGGCTTCATGGGGCCTGGACATTCTATTTTCAGGCTCCGGGTGGGTTTACCATTGAGGTTGGCCACTGACTTGCAGTATTCGAAAGGTATTTTCACAACCTGGAGCGGCACCAGAGCGGCGGGGGATGAAGGTATTTCATAGTTCACAACTCTAAGCGCCTCGTAGGGAAGTGAACTTGATGGTTACTCCCGCCGGCTCTCTTTCCCTGCTTTGACAACAGTTCTACGCGCAATGATTCGGTCACGGCTCGTCAAAACAATCGGCACCATTCACGGTTCTGGTGGCAGTCTACTTCGTCGCCGGCAAGCTCGGACTCCGCCTAGCCTTTGCTCACCCCAACGCCACAGCGGTTTGGCCGCCGACTGGACTTGCATTGGCCGCCTTCCTGATCCTCGGTTATCGGGTCTGGCCAGCCATTTTCGTGAGTGCTTTTCTGGTCAACATTACAACGGCAGGTTCTGTTGCAAGCTCAATCGGCATCGGAATCGGCAATACTATGGAAGGCCTGATCGGCGCCTTTCTCGTCAACCGGTTTGCCGGCGGACGCGATGTACTCACTCACACGGAGAACCTCTTCAGGTTTACAGTGGTCGCCGTGGTCAGTACGACTGTGAGCGCCACATGTGGAGTCACCAGTCTTGCCTTGGCCGGTTTCGCGAGTTGGGCGGAATTCAGATCGATCTGGCTGACGTGGTGGCTGGGGGACATGGCAGGCGATCTCGTCGTCGCCCCGGTCTTGCTGACCTGGAGCGCGCGGCCACAGGTTGAATGGCGGCGCGAGAAGCTTACTGAGGCTATCGTCCTCGTTTGCTTGTCTTCTGCTCGTTGGCGAAGTGGTGTTCGGCGGACTGTTCCCATCCGGTATCAAGAACTATCCATTAGAATTCCTCTACATCCCCTTCATGCTCTGGGCGGTATTTCGCTTCGGGCAGCGCGAGACGGCGATAGCTCTTCTCCTTCTTTCCGGAAGCGCCACCTGGGGAACATTGCGAGGCTTCGGCCCCTTTGTACGAGAAGCTCCGAACGAGTCGCTACTCCTGTTACAAGCGTACATGGGCGTTGCTTCTGTAACGCTCTTGACACTTGCTGCTGTCGTTTCCGAGCGACAGGAAGTATTGGAACAGCTTCGTCGTCTATCGGTGAGCGATCCATTGACAGGGATTGCTAATTACCGCCAGCTGATTGAGCGGCTCCAGGTCGAGATCGAGCGCTCACAGCGGAGCGGACGATCATTCTCCTTGCTGTTCCTCGATCTCGACGGCCTCAAGGGGATCAACGACCGGCATGGCCACCTCGTGGGCAACCGAGCGCTCTGCCGGGTGGCGGAGGCGCTGCGAATTTCGTGCCGGGCCATCGACACCCCAGCGCGGTTCGGTGGAGACGAGTTCGTACTGGTGCTTCCGGAAGCCGATGAGGTCGCAGCCTGGCAGGTGGGTCGCCGCGTCTCGGAACACCTTGCGCGTGACAGCGAGATGCCAACGATCACAGTGAGTTTAGGAGTTGCCATCTATCCGCAGAATGGCGAGACGGCAGAAAGGCTCCTCGGGGCGGCAGATCGCAGCTTGTACGATATGAAATTACGTTTGGAATGAGCTCACGCAGGTGGCAAGGACCAATACGCAGGCTGCAGAAAGCAGGAGGATCTGTGGTCGTGAACCGGTGAAGCCATTGAAAAGAATTCTTTTGCTGGATCATTGGTCATAATGGGCTCCCGTCCCGATATGACGGTGAGCACTTCCGAGGGGGAATATGGCAATGTGGCCGGTACGGGGAGATTTCGTTCGGGCTGAAGGTATAGCGAAACCCTAGCCTATCTTAGGCGTGCATCTCCAGCATCCCCCCAGTTTGCTCCCACCAGCGCACTTAAGGCTTACGATTGCAGTCTGGAATGGAACCTCATCAACAAACCCGTCTGAAGGCGTGGAACGATCACCGTGCCGCATTGCACTTGGTGAACTGATTCATTCGCGTATGCGATGGTCCTTTGAGCAAGGAGTATCGTCTACGACTGCGTTGATTCTGACGCCCTGGTGGCAAATGCGCTCTGAGGGCACAGCGCCATCCCGAATGTTGCTGCATAGATGTGCTGAACATCCATCCCAGTCTCAGGTGGTGGGACCGCAAAATTCTGTCTTTGGACAAGATTGAGTATCTAAGTTTGAAGAACTGTTTGACAGTGAGAATGCAGAGAGTGGACTTTCATTTGTGAAGCTAGCTTGGTTTCGCAGACGGCGCACTTCTTTATATGTTCTGCTCTCTGCCTTAAACGTAGGGAGCGGATTGAAACAATGAAGCTTGTCGGGATGAGCTTCTTTCAGATTACCCGCAGTCCTATGCCCTCAACCCGATTCCCCCCTAAGATCCCCGTTTATGCGCTCCATTCCGGACCCTTACTACATGCTATTCCATCTGCCTCCACCTGCCGATATAAAAAGGGAAACGATCCCAGAAAGGCTTTCAATCCTGATGGCTTTCGATACCCGTAACACAACTCCCCGCAAGAAACCACGATTTGAGGTGAGGATGCCGATCACAGTCAGCGGAATTGATAGCGATGGCCATTATTTCAGAACCTCTGCCGAAACCGTCAATTACAGCACAGAGGGCATGGGATTTTTCCTGGATCGTGATTTGTACCCTCACACAGTGCTGGTGATATCGATTCCCCGTGAAAAGCTTGTCCTTCAGCTTCAAACCGAAGTCCGGCACATCACGTCACTCGATATCAGCAAGAAGTTGATCGGAGTGAGATTTCGTAAGGCAGAAGTCGTATAAGCGAGAACTTTCAACCTTGTTCCGGAATGTAAACCTTCTGAAACATTCCATCCATCCCATGTATCTCCTTGCCCGCCAGGATACCTTTCCTATTTCCGCGATGCTGAAATCGAACTTCAATGCCAACCTTGTGAGGACCTCACGTCAAAGCTAGTAGTACCCTGCAAGTTAGGTGCACCGCGTTAATAATGTTCACCGGGGACGACTGCTGGCGCATCTTCAGGCAATCGTCGCTCTGGACTGCGGCCCAAGAAGATGGCAAACCGTGAAAAAGCTCAAATTTGTTTTCAGAAAAGGGATACAAAGTAATTCCCGACTGAAGAAGAATGTAAGGCCAAATTCAAATATCGGTTTCCGGATCGTACATCATTGGCGCAGTTTGCACCCGGTCTGACGGTGGAGCAGATGCCGCCAAACTCACAGACTCGACTCTTGGTGAAATTGACAGAGCTGTACTACATCTGTGTGGACCGCGAAGCATGTCATTGATCATCTGACGCATACTGGAGGAGAGACTTCCATGCAAATGACCTTTTTTGCTGTCTGCTCTAATTCAATCAAGGACAGATATCTCATTTAGATTGGCAACAAGGAATTTCTATACCAAATGTGATTGCCTCTTTCTTATTTCTGAACTTGTCTGAGCTTACAGAGGTTCACGAACTGGTGACAAAATTGTCATTGTTTGATCAAAAAGGTATTAGAAACTATCTATCCTTACTATGTGAAATCTTTCTTAGATAAGCCGGTCAAAAGAGATACGGCATTCAAAAATAGAGGGTATTGTGACTAGCCGTATTCTTTTCCCCGATTGGATTCCAAGATGCCTGCTTTTCTAAAGGTTCCTATACCTTGGAGGTAAATATCAATGTCAGAGTTAATCAAGAAGTTAGTCTATGAAGAAGAAGGGCAAGATCTAGTCGAGTATGCACTGTTGCTAGTGTTCCTGGCTCTCGCGGCTATCACAGCGCTTCCTGCATTAGGACAGGCTATAAGCAACGTCTTTGTCAGGGCGAAATCTACCCTGGAATCTGGCTCTTAAGAGAGCTCGAGTGCCCTGATTTGTTTCAAGTCTTAAAGTCGTCTTCGGGTAGATGTAGACTCGGGGTCTTAATGCTACGCTACCTCTTCCCAAATAATGTACGAATGCTGGAAGGCGGATTTGGCAGGTCAGAGAGATCGCCTACAAGAGTTGAGTGACTGGGAGGCCTTCGTTCACCAGGTTGGGAGGGATACCCTACCGTTAGAACCAATCCGAATGCCTATTTTATCCTCCTGGCCTGCCTCTCGCATCCGCCAAATGCAGCGAATCCTTCGGCTCAGTCAGATCCACGTTCGGCCCGCTAATAAAAAATTCAAAAGCAAAAAATGGTACGACCGAGTGTGCACTAGCAATAAGGGGGCATACCCCTTAGACAACTTAGTCTACCCTGTGGTTCCAGCCTGAATATTCAAACCACTCTTGCAGCCAACCCAGTCAAAGAATTTAAGATGGCAAAGGAGAATAATCAAAGGGTCCGATACCTGACACCTGATGAGGAGTCTCGCCTTTTCAAGGTATTGCCCGAGAAATATCACATCTCGGTGTTGTCAGCACTTCACACGGGGATGAGGAAGACAGAGCAATTCTCGTTAGAATGGAGGGACGTTGACTTTGTCGAAGGACAAATAAAAGTCAGGGTTTCTAAGTCCGGCAATAGCCGGATTATTGCAATGAACAAGACATTGACCGAGGCCTTAAAATATCTCTCCAAGGTAAGACTCATCAAGAAACCTTACGTCTTCCCAGGAGAGAAACCCGTGGCCCAGCGCACCGATCTGCCGAAGTATTGGGAACAGTATTTGCAGTCGGCTGGGATTGAAAACTTTCATTGGCACGACCTCAGACACACCTTTGCCTCAAGGTTGGTCATAGTAGGAGGGAATTAGTATTCTGTGAAGGAACTACTCGGACATCACGACTTCAAAATGACCCGGCAGTTTGCCCACCTTTCACCTAGACATCTAAAGGCAGCAATAGGGGTTTTGGATGATAAACGCACATCAGAACTAGCGCCAGGGAAGGTAGTAAATTTGTAAGTTGGTGGAGCTGATGGGGATCGAACCCACGACCTCCTGACTGCCAGGTACCCCAAACCCCTTGCTAGGACGAAATCTCACGGACTTATGCTGCGCACCGTTGCGCAAAACGTTGCATTTCAGCCGCAAATCCGCAACTCAGACGCAACCAATTTCGGACTAAGAAAGAGTGGATAGTTGAATCGCAGCTTTGGGCTGTGAACCTAGTTGAGGAAACGTGACGAGCCCCCCCACAAACCAATAGAAATCATGGACGTGATCCATGCCTGAGATGGCGTGACGAAGGCCGGTCCAGTTCGTATGCGCAGGATTTGTCCAAAACTCCCAGTTTCCGGTTACGCCGTTATACGGCCACATGACGGCGGGTGATGCCAAATTCGTGGTTTGACTTTCCGCGGCGGCAGCCGTCGCCATGGTGCTGCGCTTCGCGTATGTGACGTCCCCGCAGCAGTGGAGCAAGGCAGATGCTTCCGGATGGCGTGCTCCAACGGCACCCTGTTTGAGAGGACTGGCGTGCGTGGAGGTGCGATCCTGCGACGGCGCGTCACGAAGCCACCGGCACACAGAAGGTTTGTGGACACGCCAAGCTCGAGACGACCCAGGTGTATGCGGTATCGCGGACAGCAATACTCATCGCGTCCAGGCTATACTCCCAGCCGCGGCGCGCGGTGGGGGCGGCGCGCGGCCGGGCAGGGGGCAGGGGCGCCGCGGGCGGTGGAAAAAACCGCTTGAATTTCCTTTACTCATTTCGTATACTCTTGCAAAAGATCGTGGAAAAAACCGCTTGAATTTCCTTTACTCATTTCGAATACTCTTGCAAAAGATCGCAGAGTCATAAGGAGAGGTACCTATGAAACGATATGTTATAGTAGCTCTTTCGATTTTCGCCGCGGCGGCAACCGTGGGATGGAAGCTCGCAAGTCATCCGGAGACCTCGGTGGGGCTTCAGGAAATCAGTCCTGATCCAGAACTCCGAACACTCGCAGCCTGGCCCGACCAAGGCACTGGCAGGTATTCGTATTCGCTTGAGTCCCAGCGATTTCGGCTACGACATCGCGGCGACGGCTGACGCCGTTCCGCAAATCTCCTTGGCTGCCAAATAGATCGGATTGGGTGGAGCCCCTGTGCTAGGCAAACGACGCATGCAACGCATGCTCTTGGTGGGAGCTTTCAGTTGCCACCTCGCGCTCGTCGTCGCAGGGGCCGCTCATCTCACTTCTCGCGTGCATGGGCCTGTCGGGAGAGGACTTCGCTTTTATGATGCACTGTCGGGTGCTGGCGACTCCTATTCTTTCTTCGCTCCGACGGTAGGTCCCCAGTTGCGGGCGCGGTTTATCCTTTCTACGCCGCAGGGAGAGCGCTCCGAGGAGACACTGGAAACCGGGAAGAGTCGCGAGGTCGGCTTCCGCCTCGGGAATCTCGCCGGAACAATCTATATCGTGGCCAAGCGCACCGACCTGCGACGGGCGTTTCTCGGCGCGCTCGCGGCGAGTCGCTTCGGTGCACATCCTGAAGCGAGCCACGTGCAGGTGAATATCGAGGAGTGGGTGATGCCCACGATGGCCGAGTACCGCGCGGGGCGCGGCCGCGGTGGCGCTCGCTGCACGACGCGACGTTCGTGCGCACGACGAGAAGCCAGCCATGAGGTCGTGGAATTACCGATGCATTGAGTGCGACACCTGGTTTCGGCCGGTGTCGGCTCGCCCGCTCGCGGGACTCCGGGTGGGGTTGCCGCTGCTGCTGCTCATTCATCTGGTCTGGCTCTCGAGCGATATCCTCTCACTTCACGGCAGTCGGGGAATCATTCCCTGGGAGCTCACGGACCTGCTGCGCGATCCCTGGGTGCCCGGCCTCCCGACTCTGGCGAAGGCCTTTCTGCCCCTCGGGATCAGTGACGCACACCGCCATTATCCTTTTGCTCTCGAGCTATGCCGGAAGCCTCTCTCGCTCGCACTGGGATTTCACACCCGACTCTCGGCGTTTCTGGCATGGGGCCTTCACCTCAGCCTCGTGACGAGCGGTTTTGCTTCTTTTTATGGCGTGGATCAGTTAGCCAATACGTTCCTCTTCTATCTCTTTCTCTTTCCGTCCGGGCGCGCCTGGACGTTCGCGTCTCGTCCTGCCTCCGCCGACCGAGAGGAAACGATTCCCGTCGGTTGTCTGAGGGTGATGCAAGTCCACCTCTGCGTGATCTATCTCGCCGCCGGTTTAGATAAAGCAATGGGGAGACAATGGTGGAACGGCGAGGCCATCTGGCAGGCGGTTTCTCAGCCCGCCTTTAGCACTTTCGATCTCAGCTGGCTGGCGAGGTATTCCTGGATCCCGATGCTCGCTGGCTGGGGCACGTTGGTGGTGGAGATCGGCTACGCGTTTTTCATCTGGCCACGCCGCACCCGGAAGGTGTGGTGCATCGCGACGATCGGATTGCACTTGGGCATTGGCTCTTTCATGGGGCTCGTCTTTTTTTCGAGCGTGATGATTCTCCTGACAGGCTGTCTCTTTCTGATTCCCGAAAAGATCCCCGAGGAAATCCAGGAGCAGCCCGCAGCACCAAGGCAACTAAGGCCGCTCCTGGCGCCGCTCCTCGTGGCCATTTGCCTTTTGCCTCTCGGGCTCGAGGCAAAAGGTGCAACGGGGTTGTCCGACGATTTCGCGCCCCTTGTCCGCCGTCTCATGGCGCGCGACCAGATTCCGGGCTTGGCCGTGGGAGTCGTCGAGCGGGGGCGCCTCGTCTTCGCCCGCGGCTTCGGCTACCGCGACGTGGACACTCACCTACCGGTAACGCCCGACACGCTCTTTGCTCTCGGGTCCTGCTCGAAGGCTTTCACGGCGACGGCGATCGCTCTGCTTGCGGACGAGGGAAGGATCGCGCTCGACTCTCCCGTACGCACTTACCTTCCCGACTTTGCCCTCGAAGATCCGGTGGCGTCGGCGACCCTGACGACGCGGGATCTTCTCACCCACCGCAGCGGATTACCGCGGCATGATCTCTTCTGGTACCAGGCGCCATTCTCGCGTGATGAGCTCTACCGCCGCCTTCGCTTCCTCGAGCCCGCCGGCCCCCCTCACGCGCAGTGGCGATACAACAGCCTGATGTTCGTCGTCGCCGGTCGCATCGTCGAGCAAGTCTCCGGCGAGAGCTGGGAGAGCTTCGTGCAGGCCCGGATACTCTCTCCCCTCAACATGCGTCGCACCGTCCTTTCGGCGGAAGCGATGGAGACCGACTCCGATCATGCGTCCCCCTATGCGATTCGCGAGGGGAGCGTACAAAAAATACCCATGCTGAAACACTTGAGTGCCATCGCGCCCGCCGGAGCCGTGAGCTCGAGCGTGCGGGATCTCGCCCGCTGGCTCACATTTCACGCGACGAGATCGCCCGGGTCTTCTCGGGGAGGACCATGTGGCGTGACCTTCATCGCCCGCAAGCGGAAATGCCGGCGCCGGACCAGCCCGAAGTCCAGCACCCCTACTACGCTTTGGCGTGGATTCACGAAAGCTACCGCGGCCATCCCTGGTGGTCCACAACGGGGCCATCGACGGATATCACGGTGCATCTGGGGTTTCTTCCCGAAACGGGACAAGGGCTCATTCTCCTGATGAACCGAGATCACGCGACCGCGGCTCTGATGGCGCTTGCCTACAGCGCCTACGATCACCTTCTAGGGCTCGAGCCGCTCGACTGGGAGACGAGACTCGTCGAAGAAACGCTGCCACCGTTGCAGGATGTCCCTGCCGTCCCGCTCGACTTTCCGCTGAGCAAGGTGGCGGGAAGATACGAGCATCCCGCGTACGGGCCGCTCACGGTTCGTGCCAACGGGGACCAACTCTTGATGCAGTTTCGGAACTTTCGTTTCACGCTGGTTTATCAGGGCAAACTGGCGGTTTCTCAGCCAGGAACCCATTCTCGACGGGGGGCCGCAGATTTCGGTTCGATTCTCGAACCCGAGGCTAGACGAGTCTCAAAAGCTCTTCGTTCCGTTCAACTTCGATTTGGACGACCCGGTGCAGGTCTTCACCCGCGTGAGGTAGTGTCACCTCCCCGCCGGTAAGCGGGGAGGTGAGTGTGAAGCGTGGAAGTTAGATGTCGTTGCCGTAGACCTTGGCCAAGATGTCTTGGGCAGTCGCCAAACGATTCTCGATAATGGTCTTCAAGTCAGTGAAGAAAGCTTTGACCTCAGGATCCGTGGCCGTCGCAATGCGTGCGTTCGCCAAATTAATGATGCTTTGCTGGGTGTTGGTTACCAGGGTCATATACGCTTTGTCAAAGGCATCACCCTCGAGAGAGCCCAGCATTACCGCTTCAGCTTGGAGTCGGGCGATCAGGCTCTTACCCGCTTCGGTTTGCGGATCCAGCGGAAGGACCTTGATTCCCTGTTTTTGGGCGATGAGCATGAGCTTTGCGTCGAACTTAGCATTACCGCTCGACACTGTGCGGGCGTATGCTTTCACGAGATCCGACTTGGCGCGCGTGTCCGCCAGATCACTGACCTTGATGGCGGCCTGATTGGCCGCGTGCAGGATCGACAATGTCCGCTCCAAATAGGGCATGTCTGCCGCTCCGCTAACCTCGGCCGAGTTGCCGACGAGCGCCGCCGCGGCGAAAATCGAAAGAGCTACTATAACATATCGTTTCATAGGTACCTCTCCTTATGACTCTGCGATCTTTTGCAAGAGTATTACGAAATGAGTAAAGGAAATTCAAGCGGTTTTTTCCACGATCTTTTGCAAGAGTATACGAAATGAGTAAAGGAAATTCAAGCGGTTTTTTCCACCGCCCGCGGCGCCCCTGCCCCCTGCCCGGCCGCGCGCCGCCCCCACCGCGCGCCGCGGCTGGGAGTATAGCCTGGACGCGATGAGTATTGCTGTCCGCGATACCGCATACACCTGGGTCGTCTCGAGCTTGGCGTGTCCACAAACCTTCTGTGTGCCGGTGGCTTCGTGACGCGCCGTCGCAGGATCGCACCTCCACGCACGCCAGTCCTCTCAAACAGGGTGCCGTTGGAGCACGCCATCCGGAAGCATCTGCCTTGCTCCACTGCTGCGGGGACGTCACATACGCGAAGCGCAGCACCATGGCGACGGCTGCCGCCGCCCACGGCCATGCTTGACTTGCGGACCATTGCCGTATCCCGATTGATGCTCGATAATTTCGCCCATATTAAGTCTTACTGGATCATGATCGGGGCAAAGACGGCCCAGCTCGGCTTGAATTTTGGAGCGGATGATTTGGATGGGACGGTGGTTGAAGAAGAGATCGTGCACATGGCTGGAGCACAGACGCCCGTGGGGATGACGCGTCAGGAGATCGAGCATCTGATCCGGGAAGCGGGCCGGGATCCGGTTGAAAGAGATACACTCTACCAGCCTGTTCACCGTGTGGCGGCTGCTTAATGCGGTTTTTTGGCGGGATTAGTTTTCTGAAGGGGGGAGTTGGATGCTACCATCCCCCCCTCAGCCAGGGCCATCGCGCGACGAGAGGCGTCCGACCTATTCACCCAGAAAAGTAAGCCGTGGGGTGTTCCGGCTTGCCGGGAGTTAAGTTTTCAGAACGTCCCCCTAATGACGAGAGTGCCCTTATTCAGGATCGGGGGGGCCAACCCGGTATCCAAATCAAGCGAGTAGATCGAAGGGTGCAGCACCCCGCCTTGGTTGTGTCGAAAGTGTTGGTTATCGTGTACGGCGGTCCTTCCGGCGGGCAGAAGGCCAGCGCAAGCGAACGGGTGAAGCCGATACCACCGCCAATGGCCCTGACTCTCATGGCCTCTAAGTTAGCGGCGACGAGCTTGGTGCCAGCATCGGCGGTCGCGTAGAGAAGGCCTTGTTCCTGGGCCGATCCCGCGCGGGGGAGTGCGAATAACATTAACAACAGCAAAGCTGTGCTAGTGAAAACGAACTTCGTAATTCCGGATCTCATGGGGTTGGCCATCGATGGGGACGGCAAATTCTTTGTCGCCGACTGGTTTGTTATCAGCTCCCCAGACCGTTATCGATTTCCCAAAGGCGGAAAGGGCGCTAACGGTGAGCGCTTGAGAATTTTCTCTATTCCAAAAGCCTTACGCGGGCAGTCTCGATTTCGTATGCAGCAACTCTCCTCATTCTCTCTTTGTAAACAAGGAAGCACCCCAAAGCCCACACCACGGGTGGCCTGGACGGCGCCTCCCGCAGCGACGATGGCCGCCTGGACGTTAAGCTTTCGACTCCTGGCACCCCGGACACCGGCACCAACCCCGAGGTAAACCATTCATCCATGGCCAAGTTTTCGAATCACTGACAGCAGATAAGGAAAAGGAGGGTTAGAGATGAAGAGTAAAAACATCCCGACGATTGTGATCATTGTGGTATTGCTCGCGGTCTTGGGCAGCATGGTCCTTGCGGCGCAGGACAAGTTCACGCTGAAAGCGCCGAACGGGGTCGCGTTTTCTGAGTTCAGAGGATATGAAACATGGCAGGATGTCGCAGTGAGTCAGACCGATGATGGAATCAAGGCTATCCTGGGGAATCCCGCGATGATAAACGCGTATCAGGAAGGCATTCCTGGTAATGGCAAGCCTTTTCCAGAAGGCTCCATCATTGTAATGATCGAGTGGTCCAAAAAAAAGAACCTTGTGTCCCCCTATTCGGTGATGGTGCCAGACACCCTAAGATCGGTTGCGTTCATCCAGAAAGATTCCAAGAGATTCCCAGAGACGAGCGGATGGGGGTATGCCCAGTTTATTTATGATGCAACGTCTGATACGTTTAAGCCTTATGGGAGCGACAGCTCATTCGGAAAGGTATGTTACAAGTGCCATACCATTGTAAAGGCAAAAGACTTCATTTTCACGGGATACCTCCGGAGGTAAACGGGCATGAAGGTGGAGGCAACGCTGGATGCCGAAATACCTTATAGGTAGTCCGCAGTGCTTTTCTTCTTCTTAAGACAGCAAGGATAGATTAAGGTTTTGCCCTTTTTCTTCAGATTGTTAAAGAAAAGGGATGAGAAGCTTGTCCCTTTTTCTTCTCTTGTCCTATTTCCTATCTTCCGCAGTCTCTTAGCTTTCCAATCCTCGCATCAGTCGTTGATTCTGGATCTGCATGCAAAGGTGAGAGACTGCATATGTCGAAGCGAAGGAGGTGCCGTTTTTGTCGTCGCTTGTTTGCGCCGGATCCTCGGCTTAAAGAAAGGCAAAAAACTTGTGCCCGTCAAGAATGCCGCCAAAAGCAGAAGTGCCAGCGTGATGAGTACTGGCGATTGCGCCATCCAGATTACTTTCGAGGCATGTATCCCCATCAAAGGGAAATCTATGGAAGCCGCGCACAGTACCGGAAGCGGTACCGCAAGAAAAATCCCGAATATGTTCGGCGTAACGCTGCTTTTGTCAAAAAATGCAGAGCGCGTCGGCGGCAAATCGAATCTGCCCAGGTAAGTTCCACAAGTTGTGATCTGCGTCTAACTGTCTGTTCCCAAAAGGGTAACGTCTCGATTACTCAGGTAAGTTCCACAAGTTCCGATATCTTCGTAACTGTCAGCCAGAGCGACGCTTAGCAGAAAATTGCATGGGTAAGTTCCACAAGTTTCGATGGCTCGCCGGGACCAATTGGAAATAATCTGCCCGCATGCTGAGCAAACGACCAGAGCCGCCGCGGCCGGATCGTATTCGATCCATCCAGGGTTCGTTCAGTTGGATTGATCATCGGTTTCTTCGGCAAGGATTTGACCAAGGATTAACGCGTTTGGAAAAACTTTTTTATTTCGTTCTCATCGCCGTTTCCAATCAGGATGGCGTGAGCTTCTATTCCGACGAGCGCCTGTGGGAAGTTCTCGAGATTCGCCATGGTCACGAACTCACCGGCGCGCGCGATGAACTCGTGGCACGGGATCTGATCGCATTCAAAGATGGAATCTACCAGGTTCTAGACCTTCCCGGCGGGCCACAGACATAGGGACCTCCTGGATTACGGGTTAGTCGGTCTATACCCGGGTAGAACGGTTACGACGATTTCATCACACGACGCGGTAAAGCAAAATATTGAGCACGCATCGTCTCGCTACGACTTTTGGATTCAACCGCTTGACGGTTTCGGAGGGAACGCTCGAGCAACGATACGCTTTGGTCCGGTACGCATACTCAGATGTCGTCCCGTCAGAGGACTTTTCTATAAGGATTGCGGCGGACCAAACCCCGCGTGCTCGCAACCGACGAAGGGAGTAAATATGAAACCCGAAAGAGTCGATTATGCGGCTTGGATTGGCCTGGACTGGGGAAGCGACAAGCATGCCCTTTGCCTGCAACCCGCCGGCTCCGGTCCGGTGGAGCACTGCACTTTGGAACAAAAGCCGGAGGCCTTGCATGGTTGGTTTATGAACCTGCTTGCGCGCTTTGGTGGCCGAGAGGTGGCTATCGGCATCGAGCAAACTCGAGGCGCTGTCATTCATTTCTTGCTTGGGCTTGACTCCGTTCATATTTTTCCAATCCACCCCAAATCCCTAAAAAACTACCGAGACGCGATACAGCCGAGCGGAGCCAAAGATGATCCCGTTGACGCTGAGCTCCTGCTGCAATTTCTCACGCTTCATCAGGACAGGCTCAAACCATGGATTCCAGATGAACCCGATGTTCGTTTGCTCCTCAGGCTGGTCGAGTTCCGTCGCAAAATCGTCGGTAAGCGCGTCCGTCTCACCAATGAGCTCACGCAACTGCTCAAAGAGTATTTTCCCGCAGCACTGGACTGTGCTGGAGAACTGGATACGGTTATGGCCTGTGACTTCTTATTGAAATGGCCGACGCTGGAAAAATTGCAGAAGAGCCAACCCGCAACCATTCGCAGGTTCTACCAAGAGCATGGCTCACGGCGCCGCGATGTTATAGAGGATCGTCTAAAGCAGATCCGTTCAGCACTCCCTTTGACAACAGACGCTCCGGTCATCGAACCTTCGGTCTTCCTGGTGCAAAGCATCGTTCCTCAGCTGCATTCGGTAATTGATGCTATTGCGCAATTTGACCAAAGAATCAAGGAAGTCTTCGAGAAACATCCGGATGCGCCAATTTTCAGCAGCTTCCCTGGGGCTGGCCCTGCCCTGGCGCCGCGCCTGCTCGCGGCGATGGGATCCGACCGGAGCCGCTTCAGTTCCTCCCTGGAAGTTGCGGAGTACTCTGGCATCGCACCGGTTACGGAGCGCAGCGGTAAATCAAAGTGGGTACATCGCCGCTTTGCCTGCTCACAGTTTGTGAAGCAAAGTTTTCACGAATTTGCCGCACAATCGATCCTGTATTGCAGCTGGGCCCGTGGATATTACGATCAGAAAAGGATCGAGGGGAAGAAGCATCATGCAGCTGTCCGTGCCCTTGCCTATAGGTGGATCCGAATCATTTATCGTTGCTGGAAAGACCGGCTTCCCTATGACGAAGACAAATATGTGAAATCGTTGCGGCAGAGGAAGCCCGCGTGGCTGCAATCCTTGCCCCTCAGTGAATCTTAAAAAACTTCAGAGCACGCATCGTCCCGCTACGATTTCGAAATACCTACCGTTCGACGGTTTAGCTGAGACGCTCGAGTGGGGCGATGCGCTTTGATCCTTCAAACGCATTCTCAGATGTTATCCGTCAGAGGATTCTTCTATAAGACTCGCGCTGGACCAAAGCCCGCGTGCTCACAACAAACAACGAATGGTAATACGCAACAGGTAGGAGGTTATCCTTTGACAACGGATATTGGAAGTTACGGCCAACTGCGAATCTATGCGGCGGAGAGAAGGGCTTCTCGGGGGAAAACTTCAAAACAAATTTTCCTGGCGGACTACCTCAGATGTCTCAGCTCCGGCCATGATCCGCTTTATAGGTTCCACCAATGGCAAGCCATTCTGTGGTATTGTCAAGTTGAGGAAAATAGGCTTGTTTTTGGGGCGAAACCAGTTTGCGTTGAAACGTACAATCAATAACTTAGAGGCTGCACCGTGGACTCAATGTGCCCTCAAATGTATCAACTTGACAATACCCAAAAAACTGATGATGGGGAGGACCTAGACGTGAAATTCAAATTCATAAAGGAGAAGAACATGAAAGTGACTCAGACAATCCGTAGCTCTCGCCGATGGACCAGGGTCTTGCTGGTCATGATGGCACTGATAATGCTGTCTATACTGCCCGCTTGGGGCGGCGATAAGACGAAAGACGAGGAGACAATCGGGAACGCCACCAATGTGTTACAGGCAATGCTCAGTGCGAAGGATGTGCCGGCTGATGTATTGGCGAAGGCTGATTGCGTGATGGTTGTGCCCAACTTCAAGAAGTTCGGATTCGGCATTGGCGGAAGTGGCGGCCGTGGGCCAATGAGCTGCCGAACCGGTGACGACTTTAGAGGTAAGTGGTCACCTCCGGCCATGTACAGCGTCGGCGGCGCAAGCGTCGGCCTCCAGGTCGGGGGGTCTTCCAGCGATTTCGTTCTCCTGCTGATGAATAAAAAGGGGGTGGACGCCATCATGGAAAAGAAGACCAAGCTGGGCAAGGATGCATCCGTCGCGGCGGGCCCGGGCGCCACGGCCGCCTCAGTTGGAGGCGACGTGCTGACATACGCGCGCTCCAAGGGCTTGTTTGCAGGCTTGTCACTGGGAGGTGCCACGGTGGAATCGGACAATGACGCCAACCAGCGCCTTTACGACAAAGCCGTCAGCGCGCGTGAAATTGTTCTCGGGAAGACTGTTCAGGCGACTACCGCGGGTCAGGCATTCGTCTCTTTGCTCAACAGCAAGCTAACAATCACCACTGACACGACGGTCGTGGGGCATGCCCCGGCAGCGGCATCGCAGGCCGCGGCTCCTCAGCCTACGGCGCCCGAAGCCACGGCCCCTGCCGCTCCTCAGCCTACGGCGCCCGAAGCCACGGCCCCTGCCGCTCCTCAGCCTGCGGCGCCAGAGACCACGGCCCCTGTCGCTCCTCAGCCCGCGGCGCCAGAGACCGGGCGGCCCGCGATGAGCCCGCTACTGTGGTTGGGTCTGATCGCCTTGCTGATCGTCGTCGCGGTGATCGTGGTACGCAAGTTCCGCGGGAAGAAGTAATGTGACGCCGGTGCCGCGGAGCGCCGCGGCGTTGACGTCCGCTCCCAGATTGCGTCGGCCGTGCTTTCCGCGAGCTGGGGTGTCGACAGGAAACAGATGCAACTCATCTGACGAATCGAACATCTCTCTATCGAACATCTTTCTATCGACTGGAGAATCAAAATATGCCGCAAAAAACCAGATCCTAAAAGCGCAAATCAAGACCCGGTTGCAGCTTTGTGATGCGGAGCTGGCAACACTGGCCGAAATCGGTTATCGGCTGGCATCTCACTATTGCCCCTCAGTTCATCGCGATTCAGAAATAGTCCACTTGGACGTATAGTC
>CAWEPG010000013.1:0-513705 GCA_963810905.1 uncultured Acidimicrobiia bacterium
CCCAAACGGGACGCAACGACTCGGGTACAGACCCTTTCGGACCAAACCGGAACGAGTTGCTGATCACATTGAATCCCTATTCAACCTGGAAACCCGGAAAGAAAAAGGCCGACCTCATCGAAGAGTTCTCTCAAAATCTGCGTTCACAGATTCCAGGTGCGACCTTGAACTTTACCCAACCCATTATTGACACTGTCACGGAGTCGGTGACCGGCTCTTCTGCAGACCTAGCCGTAATTCTTACCGGGCCTGACTTAGCTGAGCTGCGGAGGCTAGGAAATGAGACCTTGGTGCATCATCAAGGAAGTTCGAGGGGCCGCCGATTCAGCAATCGAACAGGAGTCCGATCAAGCCCAACTGCGTCTTCCAGATTCGCCGTGAGGAGGTAGCCCGCTATGGCCTCAACGTGGAAGACGTACAAGAACTAGTCGAGCTTGCCATTGGTGGCCGGCCTGTTAGCACGATGTTTGAGGGTGAGAGGCGCTTTGATATCACGGCGCGTTTTGCTCCCGAAGCCCGCGCGGATGCTGCGGCCCTCGGGAAAATTCTGATCCATACACCTGATGGTGGTCGAGTGCCGCTGGCACAGCTCGCCAAGATCGAAGTTGTCGATGGAGCCAGCATTATCGCTCGAAGAGAGAACCGGCGACAGATCGCGGTTCGCACCAACATCCGTGGCCGCGATCAAGGGGGCTTTGTCAAAGAGGCGCAGGAGCGATTTGCATCCACAATTCAGCTGCCTTCCGATTATCGAGTGGAATGGGGCGGGCAATTTGAAAACTTGGAAAGAGCACGCCGGCGGCTCACTTTCATCCTTCCTGTGACGATTGCCATTATCTTCACTCTGCTGTTCTTCGCCTTTGGGTCACCCGTGTATGCAGGCCTGGTGTTGCTGAATGTTCCTTTTTCGCTTGTCGGTGGCATTGTGGCACTCTGGATTCGTGGAATTAATCTCAGCGTCTCGGCCGCGGTTGGGTTTGTCTCACTGTTTGGGGTGGCGGTGATGAGTGGAGTCCTCGTTGTGGCGGATATTAACCGACAGAGAGTTCAAACCGGAACCACAGCGAAAGAAGCTGTTATCCGTGGTGCGTTAGGGCAGGTCAGACCTGTGTTAATGATGGTCTTAGTGGCGCTGCTGGGAATGGTGCCGGCCGCACGAGCCATTGGGATTGGCTCGGACGTGCAAAGGCCACTGGCTACTGTAGTAGTGGGGGGGTTATGCTCCACTTTGCTGCTTACTCTTGTAGTGCTACCGTGTCTCTATTATTTGACGGCCAGAGGGCGTAAGGGAGGTACTGCGTGAAGACTAGTGTCAAAATGCTGCTCATTTTCCACGATGAAACGGACATGTTCAATGAAATACCGCTCTACGAAGCAATTGTGCAGCGATTGCATGAGCGTGATATCTCTGGTGCAACGGTTCAGAGAGGGATCATGGGGTTTGGAGGTCATGGCAAGGTGCATCGCAAAGGACTATTCGGCATTTCCGATGATCGTCCGATTACGATTTACGTCGTCGATACAGCCGACAAGCTAGAACCTGTTATTCCGGAAATCCGTGGAATGATCGAAGAAGGCGTGGTGCTCCTGGTGGATGCGCAAATGGTCGTTTAGAGCGACGTCACTGCACACAGAATCACAATTGATCAGCGGTAGAGGTGTTCGATGATTTGTTTCACCGAGTTGGAAAATTTACCCGCCTTCGATGTCAAAGGCGAATACCTGGGCCGCTTGGTGGATCTGGGCATCAATCCAAGCCAAAATTCGATTCAGGTTGCCAGCTACCTCGTGAAAACACCGACCAAGAAAATGTTATGCATCGGGCACGACCAGATTCAATCCGTTTCAGTCAGGGCGCTGCAGACCAATGTTCGAGTCACCGAAGTAGGCTGTGACGGTTCAGATGAGGGTATTATTCGGATCAGGAAAGATGTTCTGGACCAGCAGATCATTGATGTGAATCACCAAAAAGTTGTGCGTGTCAATGACGTTGATTTTGACATTCAACCTTCCGAGAGGCACACGCATCTGCGGCTAATCGCTGTCAACGTCGGCTGGGTCGGAGCTGTTCGACGTTTGTTGCAGGGACTTTTAGCCAAGCACACGATTCGGTTCATTGCGAATCTCTTTCCCTCCAGAGCAATCGCCTGGGAGTTTGTGAACTTGATCGAACCGGACCCGTCGCGCCGTATCAAGCTCCACATCTCTTATGGTCGGCTGTCCAAAATCCATCCGGCGGACCTTGCTGACATTCTTGAAGAACTCGGCCGTGACCAACAGCGATCCGTCTTTGAATCTCTGGACAACGAGACCGCTGCTCAGGCCATTTCAGAGATTCCCACAAAGATGCAAGTAACCTTGCTGGAGAGCGTTCCAATAGAGCGTGCGTCGGGCATCGTGGAAGAGATGCCCCCGGACAAAGCCGCTGATTTGTTGCAAGAGCTATCTCCAGAAATCTCAGCAGAACTGCTGGCTAGGATGGAGAAGAAAGCGGCGAAAGAGTTGCGGAACCTTTTGGGATTCGAGAAAAACACGGCTGGAGGCCTGATGACCACTCAGTTAGTTCTCGTCGGGAATACAGCGACTGTTGAGGGAGCGGTGGCAGCATTGAAGCTTTGGGACGGTCCGCTTGAATCTGTACAGTCTGTTTACCTCATCGACTCACTTGCGTACTTACGGGAGTCGTCCCCCTGGCTCAAATCTTACTCGCCGAACCTGCTGCGGTTCTCCAGAACTTATCAACCACTCCAATCATTTCTGTGCCCTCTGATGCAAACGGAAAGACAGTCGTGGGCCTATTTCACAAATATAGCCTCTTGACGCTGCCCGTAGTTGACGATGGAGGCAAGATACTCGGAGTTGTCACGGCGGATGATGTTCTCGATCTAATGGTAAACGGCGGGTGAGCCGGCTATGGCCTTTACAAGTCAAGAGAGCTTGAGGACTCTTCGCCGCTTTCGCGTTAATTTTCTGATCTTTCTGAGTGTGCTTGGGCCTGGCATTATCACGGCGAACGTCGATAACGATGCAGGCGGGATTTACACTTATTCGGTAGCCGGCGCTCACTTTGGCTACTTGCTACTATGGACTCTGATTCCAATTACAGTGGCATTGGTGGTCGTCCAGGAGATGGTAGCCCGGATGGGTGTGGTTACGGGCAAAGGACTCGCCGATCTGATTCGCGAGGAGTATGGGTTCCGAGCAACCTTTTTGTTGATGCTTTTGCTTTTGGTGGCTGATCTGGGTAACACCATTTCTGAGTTTGCCGGCCTGGCTTCGGGGATGTCTGTTTTTGGAATCAGCCGTTATGTCGCAGTTCCGATTGGAGCCCTTTTGGTCTGGGTCTTGGTAGTCAAGGGGACCTACCGCATCGTCGAGAAAGTCTTTCTGCTGGCCTGCCTTTTCTATGTTTGCTATCTCATATCAGGATTCCTCGCGAAGCCTGATTGGAAGCTGGCCATTGTGAGTACCGTGAAACCTTCGTTCCACTTCGAATCCAGCTCTTTGTATATGATCATTGGCCTGGTCGGTACAACCATTGCCCCATGGATGCAGTTTTACCTTCAATCTGCAGTTGTAGAAAAAGGCATCAAACTGAAGAACTACAACCATGCAAGGTGGGATGTCATTATTGGTTGCATCATCACTGACGTGGTTGCGTTCTTCATCATCGTGGCCTGCGCAGCGACAATTTATGTGAGCGGACATCGCCAGATTGCAGATGCGGGGGACGCAGCTTTAGCTCTTCGGCCTCTAGCGGGGCAAGCGGCAACTGCCCTTTTCGCTTTTGGTCTTTGTAATGCTTCGTTATTTTCAGCATGTATTTTGCCGCTGGCGACCGCCTACTACGTGTGCGAAGGACTGGGTTTTGAATCGGGCATCAACAAGCGACTCCACGAAGCTCCGACTTTCTATTCTCTCTATACCGGGCTGATCCTTGCAGGTGCCCTGGCAGTGCTGATACTCAGCGAGCGCATGCAAGTCCCCATCATCCTGCTTTCACAGGTGGCTAACGGAATTATTCTCCCTTTTGTCTTGATCTTCATGCTCCGATTATGCAATCGCGAGGATTTGATGGGATCTTATCGTAACAACCGCCTCTTCAATATCATCGCCTGGAGCTGCTGTATAGGGATGATCTTACTAACCCTTCTACTTGTTATTAGCACTCTTTTCCCGAGATCCTTTGCGGCATAGCCTTAAGATGTGAGATTGAAGAACCACGATATTTAGTTCCTCACACGTTTCCCATGATAATCCTATTTGTTTGTAATCGTCGTTCTCGTTGGCGACGGATCGATTGAAGGGCGACAACGTGATGGGGAAAAACACTAGTTCAATCAAAGAGTCACTGGAACGCTATACATTCATCCTAGCAAGCGGACTCGCGGAGCTCCGCGCTCCACTTGATAAGGTGGGCGGGGACAATTGCCTTTCCTAATTGTGATGAGATCAGTTCCAGACACCGGCAATCGCTTGTTGGCAACGAGGGCAGGCACCGTTTTTTAAAGTGTTCTCAAGGACGTGGAATCCGTAACGTTCGATAAGAAGCGCATGGCAGGAAGGGCAATAGGTATTTTCCCATTCGGCAACATGCCCGGGCAGATTGCCCGCATAGACATAATGCAAGCCGGCCTTCTTGCCAAGCTCGCAAGCCTTCAAGAGCGTGTTCACCGGAGTATTATCAGAGCCCGTCATCTTATAATCTTTGTGAAACGCGGTAACATGCCAAGGGATATCCAGCGAGACATTTGCCAGGAACTGGGCGATGTCAGAGAGTTCTTCATCACTATCGTTAAATCCGGGGACGATTAAAGTGACTACTTCTACCCAGAATTTTTTAAGATGTAGCTGGCGGATCGTTTCCAGTACTCCATCCAGCCGCCCTCCAAGCTTCCGATAATTCCTATCGCGGAAGCTCTTCAAATCCACCTTATAAAGATCCACCCACGGCCTCAAATAATCCAGTACTTCGGTCGTCCCGTTCCCATTGGAGATATAGGCCGTTCTGAAACCTTCCTGCTTGGCGCGCTGAAAAACCGCGACCGCCCATTCCGAGGTGATTAGGGGTTCATTATAAGTGCTGGCCAGGACTCTGGCATGATAGCGATGGCTCAATTGAATGAGCTCATTCACTGAAGTATCTTGAGGTGGAGCGATGGCACTTGGGTCTCTGAGAGCTTGCGAAGTAATCCAGTTTTGACAGTAGCCGCAATGATAGTCGCAGCCAAGCATCCCAAAGCTCAAGGCCTGCGCTCCAGGCAAGGCATGGAAGAATGGTTTCTTTTCTATTGGGTCGCACTGCAATGCCGCAACATATCCAAAGGGGACATAAAGAGTTCCCCCTTTGTTGAAGCGGACTTTGCAAATGCCTGGCAAGCCTTCCAGAATGAGGCAGCGGTGTCCGCAAGCAAAACAGCGAAGGCGATTGTCGGGCAACTTTTCGTAAAGCGATCCCACAACCGTTCTCTTCTCTAAGGTCTCAGCTAATGCGCCAGACTGTGCCACGGTCATCCCCTTCAAGGCTCAAGTCTCAGAATCTATCTCTTTTAAGTATAGAGGGGGTTGAGAAGACTGGCAAGCACTGGACAACTTGGGGAAGACCTACAAATGGGTGGGTCAATTGCTGAGTCGCATCTATGAACTAGTTGAGACGTAAAAAATAGTTTTGAGTTCGCATAGTGTTAGTAATAGAAGGCGCGCCTGTAAAGCGCTAAACCTCACCAGTCTTTAATGACCACCGAGGAGGAGCGTTCAATTTTATGATTTCTTTCCAGATTGAACGCCAGGCTTCCCAGTTGCCGGTCCCTTCTTGCCTCCTCCTGCCCCCCCCTTCCCTTCCTCTAGGACAACAATCTGGTTCGCTTTGAGGTTTTCGAAGGTGTCTTTACGACCACTGGGCCAACTGACCTCAACCCGATCTACTTTAGTCGCATTGCCAAGCCCGAAATGAAGACGCATATCACTGTGCGAGATATATCCGTTTCCGCTCCTCACATCGTCAATCATCTTAAGATTGTTTGCGTAAACTGTCACCCGTGCACCAATACCATCCCGGTTGGATTGTTTGCCAACGGTTTTGAACATGATCCAGTTCTTTTTTTCGCCGAAGTTTTTCAGGAGGCTCGGGGTTTCATCTTTGTTATTCACAAATATTTCCAGGCTACCGTCATTATCAATATCACCCAGAGCGGACCCTCGTGAAGAATGTGGCTCCAAGATCCCACTCCCGGACTGACCCGAAATATCCAGGAACGATCCATTGCGCATGTTCCAGTAGATTAGCCGCTCCTGGTTATAGGGGCTATCCGGTGAAATGTTATTTACTTCCGGGTAGACATGTCCGTTGACCATATAAATGTCTTTCCATCCGTCATGGTCAACGTCAAAGAACCCATTGCCCCAGCCGAGGAAACGAGTATTGACACCCAAGCGAGCGGCAAACGTAACATCGTTAAATGTTCCATCCCCATTGTTGTGATAGAGAGTCGGGGTATCATCCGCAAAATTGCATTTCACAATGTCCATGAAACCATCATTATCGTAATCTCCTGCCGACACCCCCATACCCGCTTGTTCCTGTCCGTCCTCATTAAACGCGCCGCCAGAAATTAAGCCGATGTCTGTAAAGGTTCCATTCCCGTTATTATGATAAAAAATGTTAGGTGTAGAGTCGCAGGAAAGATAGATGTCCGGCCAACCATCATTATCGTAATCAGAAGCCAAAGGTGAAAACCCGTAATATCCGCTTGGCTTTGTGACACCAGCTTTTTCGGACACATCAGTAAAGGTTCCGTCTCCATTATTGTGGTAGAGCATATTTGTGCCTCCAGGCAGGCCTCGCGGCCCGCACATCACGGGAACGCCCTTCCATTGGCAATACTGGTTCGTCCCTTTGGCCGGAACTTTTTTGATGTCAAAAACTACATATTCCGCGATGAAAAGGTCTAATTTGCCGTCCTTGTCGTAGTCGATGAAGGTGCAGCCGGTACTCCAGCAGGGCTTCTTTCGCAAAAGGCCTGCTTGCTCCGTGATATCGGTGAACGTTCCGTTCCCTTCGTTTCGGTAGAAGGCATTCTCTCCAAAGTAGGTAACCACGAGGTCTTCGTCCCCATCGTTATCGAAGTCTCCAACACAGACTCCTTGCCCCCAGCCTGATCTCACTAGGTTTGCCTTTTCAGTAACATCTTCAAATGTACCATCATGCTTGTTCCTGTAGAGATGGTTTGTGGGTTCCTGCCCCTTCGGAAAACCTTCAAGAGTTGTTCCGTTCACCATGAAAAGGTCAATCCACCCATCATTGTCGTAGTCAAACATGGCAACACCACTACCGGTTGTTTCGAGGATGTATCTTTGGTCCTTCGAGCCCGTAATGTGAGTCGCCGTGATTCCGGCTTTCTTGGCAATGTCTTCAAATCGCACTTTTGGTAACGGAATATCTATTTTGATATTTGGTAAAGGACGAGCCACCCGATGCGGAACTGCAACTCCCTGACTCCAAACCCTAAAAGTGATATGAAGAATTAAGAATGTGACAAGCAGAATAGCGAAAGTAAATTTCATCCGAGTGGGAACAAATCTCATACAAAGGATCTCCTATGGTTTGCCAGTGCAACTTAGCTCAGCCAGCACTAATTCTTATCCATACTCTCTTCAATCTTAAGCAACTCATTAATCTTCGGCTCGACAATTTTTTGTTTGCGGCCTCCTGGCCAAGTAATCTCGATTTCCTTAATCTTCTTCTCCGCTCCCAGCCCAAAAAAAACCCTATGGTCATTGGCAGAAAGATAACTCGAGGTCGTGCTCACCAAATTGTACTGGACTTTTCCACTTTCAGCGGTCAACTTCAGGCGGGCCCCAATCCCGTTACGATTACTCTTTATGCCACGGACTTCGACTGCGATCCAATTGTTCCGGTTACCTCCATCATTCCGGATGTAATACGAAGGTCCATTACAATTGGAAACCACGATGTCAATGTCTCCATCATTGTCTAGATCGCCGAAAGCAGCTCCGCGACCGGCCCAAGCTTGCTGAAACGTCACTCCGGAAATATCGGATACGTCCACGAACTTGTTATTTACGTTCCGGAAGAGCGAAGGCTTTTGCATAGATCGCAGATGCGGCTGAGTATTCTCGATGTTATCCATGACGTGCCCGTTGGCAATGAATAAGTCCTTGAAGCCATCGTTGTCGTAGTCAAAGATACGCACACCCCAGCCTGAGAGAAGTCTAGTGATTTCTCCCAAGCCAGAGATCAGAGTTGCGTAGGTAAAGCTCTCGTCGCCATTATTGTGAAAATAAGCATAACTCTCGTTAGACAAAGCTGTTGTAACGATGTCCGGAAAGCCATCGTTATCTAAATCCACAAAGTCCGTTCCCATGCCAGAAAAGGTCTTCCCATCTTCCGTAAACCCCATACCCGCCAGGACAGCTATTTCTTCAAACGTCCCATTCCCGTTGTTTTTAAACAGAAACTGTTGGACTTGGTCGTTGGCAACCTCAACATCCATAAATCCATCATTGTTGAAGTCGCCAAAGGCGACACCTAGTCCTTTTCCTGGACTATCTGCAATGTGGCTTGCCTTAGAGACGTCGGTGAAGGTCCCATCCCCGTTGTTTCGGAACAAATAATTCGAGATGGGCTTGAAGTTATCTGGATGGCAATAGGCCCTTCCCCCTGGAATCTTGGGTCCACAATAAATGTTTAAGGAGAAGTTCCACACCATGTACCGGCTCACGAACAGGTCCAGAAACCCATCGTTGTTGTAGTCAAAGAATCCGGCACTGCAGGCCCATCCTTGCACATCCAGTTTTGACTGAGTGGTAACGTCGCTAAAAGTCCCGTCCCCATTATTTCTGTAAAGGATTGACTGTCCGAAATTAGAGACAAATAGATCCATATGCCCATCGTTGTCATAATCACCTACAGCAGCGCCCATACCATATCCCTTGCCGCGAAGGCCGGTTTTCTCAGTGACATCAGTAAAAGTTCCGTCCTTATTGTTGTGAAACATCCGATTCCAGAATTCTGGAGCGGATTTGTCGAGAATTTCGTTATCCGGCTGAGGGTCTTTTAATTTTGCACCATTGACGAAGAAAACATCTTCCCACCCGTCTCCGTCGTAATCGATGAGAGCAACTCCTCCGGTCATGGTTTCAATCAAATATTTTTCGGAAGTCTTTGAATTTCGATGCAAAAAGCGCAGCCCGGAACTCGCTGTAGCATCAACATAGGTGACAGTGGCCTTCTCTTCATG
Source organism: uncultured Acidimicrobiia bacterium (assembly GCA_963810905.1). Taxonomy (GTDB): domain Bacteria; phylum Acidobacteriota; class Terriglobia; order Versatilivoradales; family Versatilivoraceae; genus CAWBAT01. Next base: position 9,261 of record CAWEPG010000013.1, read on the forward strand.
GGACAGAATAGGGGAAAACCCCACAATCAAGAACCCCAACACGAAGAAGGTTGAAATTTTAAGAGGTTTCATCGTTCTTTGTTTTCTGACGAGAGCGTGCGATAAGATCCTGCCACAAGGCCGAATCATATTGCTGGGGCCCCGGATACAGGGGATGTCCTTTCTTTCCGTACTGGGGGAAGACAAGCTTCTCGAGAACTACCTTCCCCAAGTAAGTCCCTGGTTCAGCGACGATGATATGGGGATGGGGTCTGTCAATAATCTTCAGCCCGGCGCTTCTCACCATCGCGGAGAGGGCATTATAGTTGGGAAACCACCAATTCGTAGCATCTCCATTATAGAGGTCTTCGACAAATATCAATTTCGGGTAGGCGGGGTCTTCCAGTAAAGAATCCTCTGTATAACGCTGATAATCGGGCTTATAGACATAGTCCCGATCTTCTTCACCAATCACATTCGATTGGATATAGATGCGCTCTTTGGTCATCTCAGCCAAACGGTCAAGCACCAAACCAGGATATTTCAAATGGTAGAACAGACCCAGAAATAGGACATAATCAAAACGTTCCTCGGTGGTCAGACAGTACACATGCGCATCCTGGTTGACAAGCTCCAGCTGTACATTAAACTGCCCGGCCGCAAAGTCTGCCTGCCTCAGGAACTCGACGAACGGATCAACGAGCACACAGCGTTCAGCCCCTCGCAGTTTCATCTGAATGGAGAAGTAACCGCAATTTCCACCTAAATCCAGAACCGTCTTACCTTTAAGTTCTTCCGGGACAAAGGGTTTGATAAGATTCCAACGGGTTTCAGCATCGTACCCTGGCTCCTGCCCAGTCCCCGTTCGAACCCCATTCGGAAATGCGAAATGGAGATACCACCATCCCAGGCTTTGCATCTGTTGTTCGACCTCTTCACGTGTTTTCATATTGATCCTCTCAGAGCTATATTCTTCGCATGTGCTGGAACACCTGTCAATAGAAGCTATTGAGGGGAGCCTTCCTATCTTGAAATATTGGTTTCCTCATTGAAAATGAAAGTCCTTGCATTTGTCCCTGGAATCATCTCCGGCAGAGACTGAAGTTGAAGAAATTTAGCTGGAAGTAAGAGCCAAACTAAGCTATCTTTTCCCTTCTTTGTTCAGTCGCCTGAGGCTCCTATCCTCCTTCCGGAATTTTTCAGGCGACTTCAAGAACCAGACACCTCTGGGAGAGAGTCTGTCGAGTGCCGAAACTGAGTTTTTCACGAGATGGTTCACCGGCTGAGACTTTCTCCTCTAAGCATTAATGCACTCACAATTAGCACGATTCCAAAGTTCGGTTTTTTGCCAATTACTCGAATTCTTACACTGAAAGGAGCGTTCGAGCCTACATGGAACTCAGTTTGATCATCTCCATTAGCCTTCTCGGTTTGCTATTCGCCCTCTATCTCATTCAGAACGTCATGAAGCGGGACACGGGAACCCCGCAGATGCGGGAGATCTCAGATGCCATCAAAGCTGGCGCAGAAGCCTTTCTCCGCAGGCAAAATCGCACCATTGCCTACTTGGCTGTTGCCTTGGCGTGTTTGATCTATATCCTTTACGCTTTTGTGCGCGCACACAACGTGCATGATCCTGCCAGTGCCCAGGATCTGGCACTCTGGACGACCCTCTCCTTTGTATTTGGAGCAGCTTGTTCCGTCGCCGCCGGCTATATGGGGATGTGGGTTGCGATTCGGGCAAACATCCGCACAGCATCTGCAGCTACCCGAAGTATGAATGACGCTCTTCAAACCGCCCTGCGAGGAGGTGCCGTTTCTGGTTTCTTCGTTGTGGCCATGAGTTTATTGGGCGTTTCCGGACTATTTGCTCTTGTAAAATTCATGGGGGTGACCTCGGATGTCACCAAGATCCCATTGCTGATTGTTGGCTATGGTTTTGGCGCCAGCTTCGTGGCGTTGTTTGCCCAGCTTGGCGGAGGAATCTATACCAAGGCTGCTGACGTAGGCGCCGATCTAGTGGGAAAGGTCGAGGCGGGTATTCCTGAGGACGACCCTCGGAATCCTGCCGTAATCGCTGATTTGGTCGGCGATAACGTCGGGGATTGTGCCGGTCGTGGCGCGGACCTGTTTGAGTCAACCGCCGCCGAGAACATCGGGGCCATGATTCTGGCAGCAGCTTTGTATGCCAGTAACAAGGCCACTTTTGAAGCTCAAGGCCTAAGCCTGATGGGAATTCTCTTATTTCCGCTGGTGGCCCGTGCCTTTGGAATTATCGCCTCGATCATTGGAATCATGATGGTGAAGACCGACGAAAAAGAAGACCCGATGAAGGCACTCAACAGGGGGTACTTCATCACGGCAATCCTGGCAATGATCGGTTTTTTTGTCGCTTCTCGCTGGCTACTGGGACCTCAATACTATTTCAACTTCTTCCTTTGCGGCGTGATTGGGGTTCTGACTTCTGTCGCTTTCGTCTATATCACTCAGTACTATACGGAGTACACCTACCGACCGGTAAAGATGATTGCCGAGGCCTCGCAAACTGGCCCCGCAACCAATATCATAGCGGGCGTTGCCATAGGCATGGAATCGACGGGGTACCCCATTCTCGTGATCGGCACGGCAATTATTAGCGCCTATTACCTGGGGAAACATTCGGGGCTGGCTGATGCCGGTCTCTTCGGTACAGCCGTCGCCACCATGGGAATGCTGGCCACGGCTGCCTATATTCTTGCGATGGACACATTTGGGCCAATTACCGACAACGCCGGTGGAATCGTGGAGATGAGCCATCAGCCCCAGGAAATTCGAGAGAAAACCGATCGGCTGGACTCTGTGGGTAACACGACCAAGGCTCTAACTAAAGGATACGCAGTCGGTTCGGCTGCACTGGCAGCCTTTTTGCTCTTTGGCGCCTACATTGACGAAGTCCGGAACTACATGCCTTCATTCCAGCCCAGCATTAACTTGAATAAGCCGGAAGTCTTCGTGGGGGCAATGCTGGGCGCGATGTTGGTCTTCCTCTTTTGCTCCCTGGCCATTAAGGCCGTAGGAAAGGCCGCTTATTCCATCATCAACAACGTTCGCGAGCAGTTTAAGAATAATCCAGGGATCATGAAGGGAACCTCGAAGCCGGATTATGGAGAATGCGTCGACATCGCAACGAAAGCGGCTCTTGGCAAAATGGTTCTGCCGGGCCTATTGGTAGTGGGAATGACGGTCGGCACTGGAGTGATCTTCCGCTGGATCTATTACGCAGCGGGAGCCCCTCCGACCGGAGAACTGGACTTCCGGGCAACTGGAGCTGAAGTTGTGGGAGGCTATTTGATGGTCGGTACGATTACCGGAATCCTGATGGCCTTGTTTCTAAACAATGGAGGGGGCGCCTGGGACAATGCTAAGAAGTTTATTGAAGCGGGCGCCTACGGTGGCAAGCGGTCCGATCCACACAAGGCTTCAGTCGTCGGCGATACGGTCGGCGACCCATTCAAAGACACGGCAGGACCTTCCCTTCACGTCCTCATCAAGTTACTCAGCACGATCACGCTCGTGCTGGCGCCGTTTTTCTTGTAACCAGTTCCTCATCCAGTAACATTCATATGCGCACTTAATGAAGACCTGCATGTCTTCACTCCCCTCCCGAGTGGAGTTTCTTTAAAACCTCCTCCGTTAAGGCGGGTTGCGAAACACAAACAGTTTTCGCAGCTCAGACATTCACAATTGCCGTGTGTGGCCAGTATAGCTATCCCACATGAATCCTCGGCCTATCAAACGGGTTGTCGATGGCTTTCCTGAGGACTTCGCGCGTCACGGGGGCGGTGTCCCCTTCTCCCAGCACCAGATAGCGCAACAAGTAGGCGATCGGATTCCCTTCGGTCCAGCCAAAATAGGCATGAGGCAGCATTCCAGTCATTTCGTGAAGATGGAGCAGGAGAGCCGCGATGGCGTTCGGTACTGCCGGGCTCTTGCAGCGAAGGATATTGTGCCGGCCCACTTTGACGCCTCGAACCATCAATTCATCCGTAAACTCCGAGGCATCCCCTTGAAAAACCTCTAGGAAGATGACGGGCTCTTGATTGTTTAGGCTGTGGTCAGCCCGAGCCTGCTGTTCTTTCTTATCATATTCCTCTGTCGTACGCTTATCCGGACGATGGGCAATGAGACGCACCGGATTCTCACTGGCAACTTCGGCAATGATGAGCTCCGCACTCTGGCTCAGCGTAACTCCTTTGACTCTCAGCTCAGTCAATCGGATAGTTCGTGAAACCAGGGAAGAAAAAATGATGGCCGTGATGAAAAAGGATGCAATCTTGATTCCTTCGGGACGTTCGAAGATATTGGTAATAGTCGTGTAGACGAGAATCAAAGTCATTCCGAGATATAACCATTTGGCCTTCTCATACCAATTGGCAATCGTCACTGCAAATGCCGCCGAAGACATCAAAAACAACACCCCCGTTGCATAAGCTCCTCCCTGGGCATCCACGTCGGCGTTAAATAAGAGCGTCACGGTGAAGGCAATGACAAGAAAAACCACAACCAACGGTCTCCGAGCTCTCGCCCATTCTGGGGCCATTCCATAGGGAGGAAGATATCGCGGAACGAGATTGAGCAATCCAGCCATCGCCGACGCCCCGGCAAACCAGAGAATCAAAATCGTTGAAATATCGTAGACCGTCCCAAATATTTCGCCCAGATAGTTGTGTGCGAGATAGGCTAAAGCACGGCCATTAGCCTCTCCCCCCTTTAAGAACGCCTCTTGGGGAATGAGCGCCGTTGTGACAAAGCTGCTGCAAATCAGGAAAAAACTCATGATCAGAGCAGCCGTCACCAGCAACTTTTTGGTGTTCTTAATTCGACCCGCGGGATTCGGCTCAGTGTCTCCCGGCTCTCCACGAACCAAAGGCATCACGGCGACTCCGGTTTCAAACCCAGACAAACCCAATGCCAGCTTAGGGAAAAGCAAAAAGGAAACGCCCAGCATCATCCAAGGGTTGGTATACCGGACCTGCAGCACCGTTTTCCAATGATGGATAAACTCCGGATGCAGGAAGACGTGATAAAAGCCAACTCCGACCAAAATAAGGTTGAGACCCAGGTAAATAAACACGAAAAGAACGGCAATCCCAATTGCCTCCTTGAAGCCCTTCAAAAAGATTCCCCCAAGGATGGCCAGCAATACTAAGGTCACCCCGACTGGGTGGTCGAAAAATTTAGGGACAAATGGATTCTCAATAATGTGGGCGGTTGCATCCGCGGCAGACAGAGTGATCGTAATCACAAAATCTGTCAGGGCAAAGCCGAGCAGGCAGAGAACGAAGGTTTTCCCCCGCCAGCGCGGAAGTAGTTCTTCCAGCATGACAATACTGCCCTGGCCATGAGGGCTTCGCGATGCCACCTGCCGGTAAATCGGCAACGCAACCAGAAGAGTCACGAGGACGAGAATCAGGGTTGCCAATGGGGATAAGTAGCCAGCCGCCAGAAAAGCGATGCCCGGCTGATACCCCAGGGTCGAAAAGTAGTCCACTCCGGTAAGACACATCACTCGCCACCAAACATCTTTATGATACACGGCACCGGTAGGCCCGCGATCAGAAGACATGTGGTCTTCGAAAAACCAATGGGCAAAATTGGACTGGGAATCGGGTTGGGGGGGGATAGAATTTCCTCCTCGTGGAATGGAAGATGAGGATTCTTGAGAAGGCTTAAGCGGCATCGGGCCCGCGATAATGGATTAGTTCAATAATCAACATGGACCCCATATCTTACCATCCCTGGTCAAGAGCACTCGGCCTTAATTGCTCTGGATTTGGCAAACAAAGTATGATCCTGCACCCAGATCCATGCCAAGAAGAAAGCTTCCCGGCAGCCTCATCATACCAGGGAATTGAAGTTCGCTATGCAGCTAGGGAGTGTGGCAAGCGTTGAGCACCAGATAATACTTCGTTTCGGTAAATTTCAAGGAGAGGGGTGAAAAAATATTTCACACATTTCTTGGATGGTCACCGAGCTATTACTGTCAGGCCCACGCTATATTCCAAATAGCAAGCGGTATAGGTGTACATGATTTTGCAGAGAGAAGGTTCGTTGGTTTGGGGCACGAGCCCACTCGCAACAAAGACTTATGTCCTCTTCTCCATCTCAGCGATCGGAATTTAGGGGATCAACACTCAGAGGCCGCTATTCAATTCATCGAATCCCCTCACGTTGAGCCTTATGACTTCCACCCGTGACAACAGGAGAGCGGAAGTCATTCGTTCAGGCACATTTCATACGTTCAGGTTCGTGCGATGCGTCTCAGGCTTCTTCGTAGTGATAGCCCACTTCGCCATGATCCGCGTAGTCTAATCCTTGGATCTCCTCTTCGAGAGGAGGACGCAGACCGACGGTAACCTTGACAATTAAAGTCAAGATAACCGTGCCAACAATAGCAAGCAACATCGTAATCACAATCGCCTTAGTTTGCTCTATCCAGAGAGTATGACCTACGATGTCCTTGAGGTTCGTACTGAGATTGGAATTCACATCGATGGTGGCTAAGATCCCTGTCAACAAGGCACCGAGCGTGCCACCAATTCCGTGCACTCCGAAAGTGTCAAGGGCATCGTCATACTTCAACCAGTTCTTGAGGGCGGTACATGCCAGAAAAGGGATAACGCCTGCCAGAATGCCGATGATAACGGCGCCGGTCGCGTTTACGAACCCAGCAGCAGGAGTGATCACGACTAAGCCAGCCACGACGCCCGAACAAAAGCCCAGGACTGTGGGTTTGCCGCGGAAAACCCACTCCAAGAATGGCCACACAAAGGCGGCTATAGCCGCAGAGAGGGTAGTCGTCATGAAGGCGTTGGCAGCAATTCCGTCGGCTGCCACGGCACTACCGGCGTTGAAACCGTACCAGCCCACCCAGAGCATACCTGTTCCGACCATCGTCAAAACCAAACTATGGGGCGCGAACGTCTTCTGACCGAAACCCTCACGCTTACCCAGGATCAGGCAGAGCACCAGAGCGGACCACCCGGAGGACATGTGCACCACAGTACCACCAGCAAAGTCGATCGCCTTGATCGTCGCCCCGGCATTCCAGACGCCATTCATGAATCCGTCGATTCCCCAAACCATGTGAGCTAAGGGGAAGTAAACTACGAGCATCCAACCCAAGATGAACAGCATGATGGCACTGTATTTCATGCGTTCGGCGATGGCGCCAATGATCAGAGCTGGGGTGATGATCGCAAACATCAATTGATACATGGCGAAAACGGATTGTGAAACCCAGTAGGCATAGTTGGTATTCGGAGCTGCGTTTACACCCTTTAAGAAGGCAAGGTTCAAGCCACCTAAGAAAGGCGATCCGGCATCGAAGGCAAAGCTGTAGCCGAAAGCCCACCAGAGAATGGTGACCAAGCCCGCGGTCCCCAAGCATTGGGCCAGAACCGACAACACATTCTTGCTGCGAACCAAGCCACCATAAAACAGCGCCAAGCCAGGCAAAGTCATGAAAAGTACCAAGGCTGCGCAGATCATCATGAAGGCGTTGTGGCCGGGTCCGGGCACATTGACCAGCTTTTTCGCACTTGTGTTGTTGATGTAGGCTTCCAGATCTGCAATGCGGTTCAGAACAGTCTCATTGACTACGGGTGCGTCGGCAGCGGATGTATTGGCTCCCGGGACTGAGGGCGCAGTGTCGCCCGTAGTAGTACCCTGAGATTGAAGAGGTGTTGACAACCCTAAGAATACCAGCATTAGCAGGAGTCCTGCACAAGATCTCTTCATCCATTTCAACTTTTTCATAGTATTAATTTCTCCTTAACTAGATTTTTGGTGACGGGCTGAAAGGCTCGTCACAGAGTTTTCAAGTCTCCTTTGAAATTGCGACTGGTTTCAAACTCGATCTGATACTTTTCAATGAAAGATCCCGGCAATTAATTTTGCCCTTTAGATTGGGTTGACTAATCAATATTCGTACTCATTCCTCAAACTGCCAAGGCCCCAACCTCGCCAGTGCGAATTCGAACCACTTCTTCCACGGGAATGATGAATATCTTGCCGTCTCCAAATTTTCCTGTCTTCGCTGAGTTGCAGATGGCATCGATTGCCTGTTTCAGTAGTTCACTGGCAATAATGACCTCAATCTTGACCTTGGGAAGAAAATCCACCTTATATTCGCTGCCGCGATATTGTTCGGTATGCCCTTTCTGGCGGCCGACACCACGCACATCGCTCACGGTCATTCCGCTGATACCCAGCGCTTCCAGTGCGGTCTTAACGTCTGCCAGTTTGTTTGGACGAATCACCACTTCTAATTTCTTCATGATTCAACTCTCCTTTTGATTTTTTTGCTCAAATACCCCACCACTTATTGCCCTTATTAATAAATTCTTCCCGATTCAGGAATAACGTGAAAAATTCCAAATCGACCGTCGTTTACTTGGATGTCGTAGTGTATTGAATTCTGATGGTTTTCTCACCCAAGAAAGTTCGGGCCGGCCTCGTTCCTCGAGCAAGCATAGACAGAGGGACTGTTCCTGTGGGCTTATTGTCCGCATCCTCCAAGGCTCAGACCTTGCCGGAAACACTCGCTGGTCCGAACGATGAAGGATGGATCTATCGGTGTGATTGAAAAGGAAGGATTACGAAAAGATTGGTCGAGGAAGGAACTCTGAAAAGACCTTGAATCTTGACGCGAAGAGAGGCTTTGCACCCCTCTGGCTGATTGAAACGAAAGGAACTTGAAGTTTTTCATGTGAGAACCAAATCCGAAGATGGTCTAGGATCTGAATGAGGAAAATGAATTATCGACCTTACTGGTTAAAACAGGAGTATTCGAAAAAATATTGACTTGATAGAGAATAATCCGAAAAGGGACACGATCTTGGTGGGAGTCAAGACTGAATGGAGCAGAAAAATCTACTTGGGCGACTGATGTTCCTGTTCGGCTTGGCACAAAACCCAACTCCAGAAATGGAAAAGGTGGCATAAGCTGCAGGGATAGGCTGAGCCATACCCATGCCGCCATTGACGTCTATCCAATTCTGAGTCGGTTAATAGTCCAAGTTTCATACCTGTTCCATCTGGATTTACAAAACACAGTCCAATCCTACAATTGGAATTACAGACTCATAAGAGATTTCCGTCGGCCTCTCCATTACTCCCAAACAAGACCTCTGAAGAGTGGCTATGCAGTCAGGAGTCAGAGCAAGCATCAATCAGTCAGTCAATAATTCGTCTTATTCGGCGAGGACTTTTACCGTTCAGGCGTCAATAAGGTCCGTTGCGGGTTCAGGAAGTTTTTCTGAGCTGGTTTCAGCGTCATCCGAGCCAGGTTTTGTGAGGACACTTTGAGGAAAAGCAAACCGTAGTAACGGAGGCGTCAACAACGTGGTGAGCAGCACGAGCACGACCACTTGCGCGTATAGATCACGGGAAACCAGACCCGCCGCCAAGCCGAGGCTCGCCGTAATCAACCCCACTTCGCCTCTAGGGATCATTCCAACTCCTACGACCAGCGATTCCCGTCTCGAGAAACCACTAAAAAGAGCACCCAAGCCGCAGCCCGCAATTTTACCGACGATGGCAATCAGCAACAGGATTGAAAAAAACAAGATCCCTCCCCCCAGATGCCGGGCGTTCACTTCGAGTCCAATCGAGACAAAGAAGATCGGACCGAAAAAGGAGTTGATCATGGGCTGCAATTCTAGAGACACTTTTTCGCGAGCCGACGTGAGCGCCACGAAAAGTCCTGCCAGGTAGGCACCCGTAATCGCAGCCATCCCACCCAGCCACTCTGCTTGAAACGCCAGCAGGAAAGCAATAATGAGGGCAGCCGCCACTTCAGTGTGATGCCCGTGAATTATGCTGGCCTGTCGTAAAACCCAGCGAGTCAGCGGAGGGCCCAGCCAGAAGAGCAAAACGAGACAGACCGACATCTTCGTCAGGGTCACTGCGAGCGCGCCCCAAGACATGGCGGCACCCGAGGTCATCTGGGGGGCAATCGCAATCACCAGCGAAAGCACAATCAAGCCGAGCACATCATCGATTACCGCGGCGCCCAGGATCGTTGACCCTGCCTTGGATCGGAGTTGTTTGAGATTCATCAATGTCTGTGCCGTAATCGTGACGCTTGTGGCGGTGAGAATCGTTCCAATAAAGATCGCTTCCTGCCAGCTAAAGCCGAACTGCCGGGCAAGTGCCGTGCCCCCCAACATCGGGAGGATGACCCCTCCTGTTGCGGCCCAAAAAGCAGGTGCAACCGCACTGCGCATCATGGCAACATCAGTCTCCAAGCCCGCCACAAACATGAGCAAGACGACACCAATCTCGGCCAATACTTTGAATACGGCGACGACCGAAACGCTTTCCGCGGTGGCCGGTTGGGCAAGCCATGAGAGAGACCAAATGTTGAAGACCGTTGGACCCAGAAATACCCCAGCAAGGAGTTCTCCCAGCACTAAAGGTAGCCCGAGCCGGGCGGTCAACGCACCCACGAGCTTGGCGATCAGGATAATGACGGCAATACAAAGCAAGATCTGCAAAGAGGTGTTCATCGAGGTCCCCGAGTTGGAAGATGCTTCGCCGGGCGAAATAGACCTCGAAGAACAAGGATCCCCATGGCTAAAGCACAGCCGGCTACGACCGGCAAAATGGGAGCATGTGCCACCATGATTAGGATCAGACCGACGATGACTGCTGAAGACTGGGCTAATCGCTGCTGCTTAAGGATTTCAAAAGCTTTTCCACGCATCATTGCTCCTTCTGCCAGAATCCATGAATGGAGGCCGGGACTTCTAATGCATGTAAACGATGATGGCGATAAACGCAGCGATAAGACTGCCAGCAGCCAAGGCCAGTGCCGGAGTACTGAACGGCTTATCGAACGTCGGCCGCGCAATTCCGTTCCGCTCGCGGGCCCGTTCTTCTTTGAGCAGGTTAGTCAGCATTTTCCGCTGCTCCAAAGTATTGATACAGCGCCGCGCCTTCTCGGCGGCTTCATATCCTTTCTTGGGAATACGAAGCTTAAAGTTAAGCTGCGCCAGGGTGAATTGAGCCGCAAAACTATCCGGCTCCAGTTGGGTCGCGGTTTCCAAATGGTCAATGGCAGGATAAATATTGCTCGTCAGTGCATGAGCGATACCCACAAAGATATGGGCAGGAGTAAAATCAGGCGCCTGTTCGAGGCATCGGGAGAGTGCCGCTACGGCTGTAGCGGCCTCTCCTGACTGAAGGGACTCCAATCCCTCATGGAAGCTCTGCTTTGCCATGGCTGGCAGGGCATGGGTCTGTGAATTTTGCAGAGCTCCCGGAAATAACACAACTTCATTTTGTTCACTAGGCATATTGATTCCTCATTTTCATCATTCATTCGAGCCTGAAAGTCAGACAGTAGCCGCGAAACATCAGGCGACATTCTCCCGCTTCAAGACAAACTCAGGATAGCAAAGAGCACCCATTTCTGGGATGTCCAACCCTTCGATTTCATCTGCCGCTGAGGAACGCTGGCCGATGATCACATCCATAATCCAACCAGAAACGTAAGAGAGAGTGAAGATAAAGCCGATCAGTGTGGCAACACCGATCAGCTGCGCGACGAGCTGGCTCGGATCCCCGTAGAATAACCCGCGAACAGAGCCGTTGACACCATTCCAGCTGCCCCCATAATTTGAAGTGCCGTCCGCGAACAGTCCGACAGAGATCACTCCCCACAGACCATTTGCACCGTGCACCGAAATGGCGCCCACCGGATCATCGACTTTGAGTTTTCGCTCGACGAATTCAACACTCACACAAACCAAAAACCCCGCGACTAGACCGATGATCGCGGAACCCACCGTGCTCACAAAACCACTGGGAGCCGTAATGGCCACAAGGCCTGCTAAAAGTCCATTCCCCGTCATGGAAGCATCCGGCTTCCCGTAGCGTGATCCACATGTATAGGAGTGCACCAAAAGAGCCAGTAGCCCCTGCCAGCATCGTGTTGACGGCAACAGAACCAATCCGCAAAGCGCCGTTCCCGGATGCGGCCAAGCGTACTGCCTGGGTTGAATCCGAACCACCCAAAAGCCAGAATGAAGCAACCTGTCAACACAATCATGATGTCATGACCGGGGATGGCATTTGGCGTGCCGTTCACGATTGTACTTGCCGATGCGCGGGCCGATAATCATCGAGAGCGCAAGGGCAGTTAATCCGCCGACTGCGTGCACAACTCCTGATCCAGCGAAATCACAGTAGCCATGGCCCAAACCAAAATTACCGCCTAACTGGGATAGCCAGCCGCCGCCCCAAGCCCAGTTTGCAAAGAGCGGATAAGTGATGGCGCCCATGAATACGGAGGATACTGCGAATGCCGACATACTTCCAGCGTTCGGCACAACCGCCCGGTCACGATGGTCAATGCCGTATCCATGAAGACCATCTGGAAGAGGAACAGGACCATGACACCGACGTCATAGGACGCGCCGCTCAGGAAGAAGCCCATGCGTCCCGAACAATCCCCAAGTCTTACCGAACAAATTGACTGCGTACTCAGAATTGAGCGGATTAGCCCCGCCCAAAGTGGCGTAAGGCGCACCTCCCCCCATCTGGATGGCAAAGCCGCAAACCCAGAAAGCAAACAAGCCAAATCCATAGACCATGAAATTCATCATCATGGTGTGATTGCGCATTCTTGGCCCGGCATAAGCCAGTTTCTACAGCGGCGAATCCGGCCTGCATGAACATAACCAAGAAGCCAGTAATCAGTGTCCATACGAAGTTGATGGCGATGCGATTTTGCCCAACCTGATTCACAACATCAGCCAGAGTCAGACCTTTCTTGGTATCCGAGGCCACGACATCACTCACTGTACCCGTTTTGGTTCCTTCGGGATCACCTTTGGCCAAATCATCGGTTGAGGGTGGGTTGGCAGCCTTAATATCTAAAGGTACATCCATAGCCGGAGGGGGAACTGCCGGAGCCGCTGGGGCCGCTGGCCGCAGTCGGCGCCGCAGCCGGCTGGGTCTGAGCCCAAGCTCCCACACTAAATAGTAGAAGCATTGCTACTACCGTCCACGAACAAATCTTCATGCATCGAAAATGTTTCATTATGTCTCTCCTTATAGTTTCTTTTTCTCGCCCATTTCGCATTGGCGAAATAGGTCGCGTGCACACCGCTGTACTCACATTTTCGTTCCAACGACTCTTGAAGACTAAGCCTTCCAGATGGCCTTCTTCAGATGGGCCTTATTCAAGACCCCCAGAATCCCTGTCAACGAAATGGCAATTCCTAAAACGACCAAAATAAATCGGGCACCTAATGATTGGGTGATCGTAAGCCCCACTACAGGGATTATCCATCCAATCAACGCGAGCAGAATTCCGACGATTTGCATGTGATTCTCCTCTTCTCAATTTAGATTTAACTCATGGGTTCCATTTGTTTGATGCGGTAAAAACCGACACACGAAATAAGCAGCAGTACAAGACCAGCAATCGCCACAATCACTCCCAGTCCCCCCCCCACATATAATCCGGCAGGAAAGGCCGTGAAGCCTAGCAACGTCGTACCCAAATACTTCCCTTGTTGTGCATTAGCAGCCATTGTGAGACTCTCCTTTTACAGATTTTTTGAAGCATTCAAAAACTGAGAGCTGAAGAATTTTCTAATCTCTCTGTTTCCATAAACAAGAAACTAGATGGCAAGGGCGCCGACCTCACCTGTCCGGATGCGAACAATCTCTTCCACTGGAATAATGAAAATCTTGCCATCCCCAAACTTCCCTGTTTTAGCCGATTTGCAGATCGCATCGATCGCCTGGTTGACGAGCTCGCTGGCAATAATGACCTCAATCTTTGCCTTGGGAAGAAAATCAACCGTATATTCACTGCCGCGATAATGCTCCGTATGCCCTTTCTGGCGCCCAACCCCCCGCACCTCGCTAACGGTCATCCCAACGATACCCAACGCTTCGAGAGCGGATTTGACATCTGCCAGTTTGTTTGGACGAATCACCACTTCTAATTTCTTCATAATGCGTTTCTCCTTTTGTTTTTTTTGTTCCCATGTCCATCCCCTTCAAGACCCCGATAAGAACTTCCCTCCTGAGTAAAAAGAGCAAAGGGGACATCGGATTGTGCACAATAAACCCCCTGTAGTCCCCCTTGTCTAAGGGGGACGCCAATTGCACCGAATTTAAGAAAAATATCGACTCCACTTCAATGCGCCAGTCCCAGGACACAAGCGTGGAGTTGCTCGACGATCTCCGCCGTGCGGTCCGCATCGTTGACTTTTCGCCCTGCGGAATCCTGGACGTAAAACACGTCAAACACATGCGCTTTTTCTGTGGCAAGCTTGGCGAAAACAATATTCAACCCGCACGCAGCCAGAGTCCTAGCGACCTCGTAGCCTAATCCAACGCGGTCGTCGGCTTGCACTTCAATCACGGTTGCAACGCTGGAAGCCGCATTGTCGATATTCACTTTGGGGGGAAATGAAGCGAGCGCGTTATCAATACCGTTTCGCGATTTAAAGTGGGACTTCAAGTATTGATCTATGTCTACCTGTTTCGTAATGGCTTTAATCAACAGCCGTTCGACTCTCGGGAAGTCCTCACTCTGAAGCCGATGTGTCCCGGAAAGACTGCCTACTTGAAACACGTCGAGAACCACCCCATCGTTACGGGTATTGAGTTGTGCACTCAGAATATTCAAGTTAAAGGCAGATAATGCCCCAGCAATCTCAGCAAACAATCCCGGATGGTCACCCGTGGCAATATATAACTCGGTGTATCCCTGCTCCGGCCGCTCAACCCAGTGAACCGCTACCTTTTCGAATTCCAAAGGTGCAATGAGACGAAGTTGTTCTTGAATTTGTCGAACGGGAGTGTAGAGGACATATTTTTCCGGCAAGTTGCTGAAGTGTTCATCAATCAGTTGAGTGGGAATTTCCTGTCCCATGCTTCTTTTCACTTCTTCCCGAATCTGCTTGATTTCCCTCCGGCTCCCGGAACCACCTTTCTTGTCGAACATGAGCCGTTCATAACTCTTGTAGTACAGTTCCCAGAGCAAATAGTCCTTC
Source organism: uncultured Acidimicrobiia bacterium (assembly GCA_963810905.1). Taxonomy (GTDB): domain Bacteria; phylum Acidobacteriota; class Terriglobia; order Versatilivoradales; family Versatilivoraceae; genus CAWBAT01. The sequence continues at coordinate 24,299 of CAWEPG010000013.1, forward strand.
CAGTCTGTCCATACACCGGGACCCACGGCCCGCGCGTCGGCATAGGTCATGAGTAATAACATATTGAGCAGATCGGCTCGCCCCACAGTGCGCGAGAATTCAGAGACTGTGCGGGGGTCTTCCAGATCGCGGCGTTGGGAAACGTGGGCCATCAAGAAGTGATGACGAACCAAGGTTTCAATCTTTTCCGTTTCGTCCGGGTCAAAGCCTAAACGAGACGCCGCCTGGGCGGCCAGCTTCGCCCCTTTTTCAGCATGCCCACCTCCAAGGCCTTTGCCGATATCGTGCATGAGCAGAGCAAAATAAAGGGAGCTGGCATCGAAGACTTCATTGAGAATTTTCTGATAAGGGCCGTGCTTGGACACTTTCTCCGAGGCAATCTGATCGAGAACTCCTAGGGCCAGCAGGGTATGTTCGTCGGTGGTATATCGGTGGTAAAGGTCGTGCTGTACCTGGCAAGTCAACCGGCCAAATTCTGGCAAGACACGGCCCAGGAGCCCCGTCTCATGCATCTGCCGCAAGACGGGGGCGACACTCCCTTTAGTCCTTAAGATCGCGCGAAAATCAGATCCCAGCGTAGAGTGTACAAATTCTGAGGATTTGAAACGCCGGAGAGATCGACGGATGTGAGTCTTTAATGCTTCCCCGACTAAGGAGGGTCGGGCTTGCGAGTGCCGAAATATTTTTATCCATTTTGCCGGAGTGGATGCATCCAGATCCTTTAAATCGGCTTGCTGATCCCGCGAAAGTGAGGAGGAGGTCATCCGGCTGATTTTCTCCCCGACCCAACTGAGCTTCGGCGACGATTCTTCCCGCAATCCTGCCAACAGGGTATCCAATACGTGGGCCACCCGGCGAACCTGTTGGTAGTAATACTTCAGAAAAGCTTCTGATTCCTTTTGATGGGGTGCTCTGCGAAATTCGAAGTACGGGACGACGGCCGGCAGTTGTTGATGGGAGAGCGTGTCGGTGGCGCGATTCGTGACGAAATGCAGATGGGCTCGAAGGGATTTTAGAAATTGGTACGCTTTCTGCGCATGCCTCCATTCCTCCAAACTGACCCCCTTGCGTTCCAGTCCCGTTTCAAGTGTAACTTCCGGGAAAAAAGCTTTCGCAATCCATTGAATGGTGTGGAAATCCCTAAGGCCTCCCCGACATTCTTTGATGTTTGGCTCCTGGATAAAGGGGGTGCCTCCCTGACTTTCATGCCGTTCCTGAATGGAGAGCAGGAGCCGCTCTCGAATTACGTTTTTCTCTTTAATAACTGCCCGTCGGAGTTTCTGTTGAAAGTCATCAAAGAGTTTGACGTTTCCGATCACCAATCGGGAATCAAGCATCGAATTCAGCGAAACCAAGTCATCCTTTGCCATTTGCAGGGCATCCTGAACCGTACGGACACTGTGGCCAACTTGAAGTCCCATGTCCCACAACAAGCAGAGAATTTCTTGAACCTGCTGTCGATCGGCTTGCGCCGAGCGCGATTCAAAGAGAAACATCAAATCGACATCCGAATAAGGAGCCATTTCACGCCGACCATATCCTCCAATCGCCACCAGGGTTAGTGGTTGTCCAGCTCTAGACGGCTTTTTCGATTTGGGCTGAATTTGAGCCGCATATATTTGGTCTAAGAGGAAATCCACTAGGAGACTGCGCAGAAGGAATACGTCAACATTCCCAATTCCAGCGCGATGTTTCAACTTCCAGCGCCGGAGTTCGTGGCGATGGAGTCGGCGCCCATATTCCAGAAGCGTTTCTTTTGGCTGCCTGGCAGATAATTCAAAAGGATAGACGTCCAGCGGCACTGCGTCGGCTCCGCCTTCCAAAGCTCTCCTCACAATAGGGCTTTGGAGCTCTGCCGATTCGATTTTCAATGCGCTGGGTGTCATGGACGATGAAAGTTCCGACTCAAGTTACTTTCCACACTTAACATGGTCTTTAGCTTCGGGCGCAGTCTCTCAGAGCCTGAACTCTCAGTCAGATCAGGCCCCCGAAGAACTGCGCCTCGCAGCACTGTAAAGAAGAAAACTTAAAATCAAGAGCCAAACTCCAATTCCCTATCTACTCTTTTTACTATTTCTTTCCAAATATGTTCTCGCCAAAGATGAATCCGATTTCGCCAACGGCGCGGAGCTGGTTGGGATTGTCGCCCGAAGGACCGAAGACGAAACCCGGCGTGTAGCTATTCGCTTGAACATAAGAAAGGTCTCCGCGAACGAAGAAGCCTCCCTTTTGATAGGTGGGGGATGCCGTGATGGACCAGGCTGAGCTGCCCGGACCGTACAACAGATTAACCGAATCTTGAGACAACGGATTAACCGATACTTGAGCGACACTGCCTGAGCTGGAAATATATTCCCAGCGTCCCGAAAGCGAGAAGCCGTTTTTTAATTTGTAAGTCGCACAGATCGCTCCACTTTGGGTTGCAGCCCCGTCCAGGACCCCGATCTCCGGGTTGGTTGGCACACTCGTGTACTGATAGTAGGGCTGGATGATCCAAGGCCCCTTCGTGTACGTATAGATGACGTTGTAAATACTGCCGTTGTTCTGCACCGGCGTCGCGAAAGTTTGGAATTTAGTCTGACTCAGGTTTCCACCCCCCACGAAAGCAATGCTATGGGGCCCACTTGTGTAGCTTATGAGGCCCGTCAACCAGGAGTAGCGGTTGGAATAGAAGCCATCCCCCCAGGAAAATGAAAGATTTACTTTCCCCAGCGTCTGATTGATCTGGACTCCGCGAGTTACCGCATTTTCCTGGTTCCACAACAAGCCACGCTGGACTGTGCATGTTTTGAAAGCTGAATGTGTACTCGGCGCCGATCAGGGTGGGCAGAGCGCCTATGAGGATGGAGGTATTCTTCCCGGGCACCAGTTTCAGAAAACCCACAGGTAGCGGACCAAAGAGGTTTGAGATGGCTTGGTCAGTTTCGAGGTACGGAGTCCCCAGCGAGAGAAGATTATAGGCACCCGCCTGCACATAAAATTGCCACCAGCCGTCGGTCTTTTGAATCCAGACCTGCCCGTTACTGAGAGCCGCTTGCTGGGGCTCATTACTGAAGGAATGATACCCGCCTTGGTACAAGCCTGTACCACTGATGATGCCGTTGACGGCGAGCTTGCCAAATGGTCCGGCGTCGAAGGTGACTGGGGGGAGTCCCGATAGCGGACCCGTCATAGCAGGAGTCGAGAGGGGTGTTGGTTCCGGTTCGGCAGGTGTTGCGGGTTTAGTATCAGCTCCCGGCGCCGGAGCTCTGGTCGTCGTCTGCGGAGCAGGTGTGGTCTGTGCGCTGCAAACAGAGGCTAACCCAATGCAGAGGACAATCACTGCGACGTTCTTCAGATAGTCGAGTTTCATAATTCTCCTTAGGATATTGAGCTGCGAAGATTGTGTCGTTGTCATTGTTTTGTGTGTCGACGTATGCCAGATCGAATTTAAAGCCACCTCCCCGAGCTCGGGGGTTCTCCTAAAGCTTGCGCTCCCATTTACTTGGCTCGATCGCTTCGATGTTTTTCTTCTCATGACTCCGGATTCGATCGCCGTTCTCAAAATGCCGACTAAGCATTGGAACGACTGTAAATTGCACATTTGAAACCTCCGCATATGATTATGATTGAAGCGGCCTGCTCATGACCGCCTCTGGGTATATGTTGTCTTGCTTCAACGTTCTCCCTGCTATTACTGAGCAAAAAAAAATCCATTGGCGGGAGTTCTTCCTCAACCAATGGACGTCTCTGTCCTCGGTGCCCTCACTTCTTGAGCACACCGTTAATTTTTGTGAAGGACACTCTCAACACGACCTTGTGTTGAAAACAAGCTGAATTTAAAGCGGATTTAAAAATAGTTCAAGTTTATTTATTTTATGATATGAATAAACAAAACTTATGGACCTGGATAAAACGATAGCCTTACTTTCGCTCGCCAATCCGGGATGAACACGGGTCTTGTTGTGACCCGTGTCAAGGGAGGATCGATGGACCCAGGTCATTACGCTTTATGGTTGATGCCCACTGGAAAGCTTTATGCCAGACTGGCACAACTTATAAAAGAGTTGGCACAGGAGTTCTCAGCGCCCTTCTTTGAACCTCATCTGACTTTGCTGGGAGGGATTACGGGCGATACAGCCAAGATTGTCGGTCAGTGCGAAGAACTCTGTGACTTCCAGAGACCTTTCGAAATCCGACTCGCCGAGCCCGGACATCTTGATGATTATTATCGAAGCCTATTCCTCCACGTGGCGCGGTCTCCTGCACTTCTTCACGCCAACAGGCGGGCACGAAAAGTTTTAGAATATTCAGAAGACGCGGATTACTTCCCCCATGTGAGCCTCCTCTACGGCAACTACCCGCTCGAGCTAAAGCAAAGCATCGTCGCAGGGAGGGTGGGTGGAATGAACGAGACGTTTTCAGTGGATCGTTTCTTCCTGATTGATCTTGCAGGAGAGCCACAGGATTGGACCCGAATCGGGAGTTTCTTCTTTCGTAAACAGCGTCGTCCGTGATGGGGAAAAGATGGCTTACCGATTCATACTGCGCGGGGGAGAGACTTCTACGGTCGCCGGTTTTTTTTCTTCAGCCGGACGATCCGGTGGAAGCGGCTTGCGGGGCATCATTTCATCGCGCATAGCGGCTTGATACACGAGACTCGCGATCACGACGGATGCCTGCATTAAGTCATCGGGCTGGACATAATCCACCACATCGATATTACTGTGATGGGTCCTGCCGTATTCGAGGCCGTCCTGAACAAATTGAAATCCGGGTAATCCCACGGCGTCAAAGGAGAGATGATCGGTTCCAAAAGTATCCCGGATACTCACCGTGGTTACTCCCAGGTCAGCGAAGGGCTTTAGCCACTCTTCGAAGATGGGCCGCGCCGCGGCGTTCCCTTGCAGGAAGATCCCTCGAATCTTTCCACTCCCATTGTCGAAGTTAAAGTAAACCGATAATTTGGAGTGTTCCGGTTTCAGGCTTAACGGCCCCTGATAAGATTGCAGATTATCTGGCAGAGCCTTTTCTTCGGGATCCGAAGGCTCAGGACGGGAGCCAAAGTGCTGACTGACATAGGCATGTGACCCTTCAAGACCTTGTTCTTCCCCGCTCCAGAGAGCAATACGAATGGTCCGTCGTGGATTGACGTTCAGAGCCTTCAAGATGCGGGTGACTTCCATACAGACCGCAGCTCCGACCCCATTATCCGTAGCTCCTGTGCCGACATGCCAGGAATCCAGGTGCGCTCCCAGCATGACCACTTCATCTTTCCGGTCGGTACCGGGGATTTCCGCCAGGGTGTTGTAAGACATCAAATCCTGCTCATAGAATGTATTTTTGAGCTCCAGTTCTAATTCCACCTCAATGTTCAGGCCAAGTAGTCTCATGATGCGGTTGTACTGTTCGGCCGCCATAACCAGGGAAGGAACTCCCACAGGCTCGTCCGGTCGGTAATATTGCCTCCAGGATACAAACGACATCCCCCCGCTTCCATGGCCCGGCTCAATGACAGCGACAACTTTTTCTTCGGAGAGAAACTGGAGAAGCGCCTTTTCAAAGTTGCTTTTTTTGATGAATTCAGCTCGCGCTTCTTCTTTGTTGCGTGGAGGGGGTGGGGTGTAATGGAAAATCTGGTCAAGTTGTTGATCTGACAATCGGGTCATATTGGGCTTATCCTGAGGTTTGATTTCCTCAATGGGACTCAACATCAGAATCATGCCAGCCAATTTCCCTTTGTAGTTGGCAAAGTCGGCTTCGGACTCCAGCTTTACTTTCATCACCTTCGCCTGAACTGGCCCACTGAGGCCAGGAGTCCAGGCTTTCGGAAAAACAACAAGCGGAGCATAACCAGGAGAGATCATATGCACCGAGACCCGGTCCATCGACCATCCTCGACGATATGGCCCCCAGGCTTCCAAGTGAGCATTGGCAAGTCCCCAATCCTCCAGCTGTTTCCGGGCCCATTCATTGGCTTTGCGCATATTGGGCGAGCCGGTCAATCGAGGACCAATCTCGTCACAAAGCCGGTTTAATATTTCCATGACTTTTGAATTCCCAAATCCTTCCTGCCGGATTCGGGTGAGTATCTGAAGATTAACGGCTTCCTCTGCAAATAAATAAACCGAACGAGAGAAAGAAACAACCCGTCAGAATGAATACTGTTTTTCTTCGCATAAGTTTTCCTTAATCGTGTTGACCGTATTAAGTGCAGATCGCCTATTAAGTGGATGAAGTGAAATAGGGAACCCGATCAGCTTCTTGGAGTTTCAGGTGATTCATGTCCCAAGGGAGTCACAATCCAAATTCTCCCTAACCCGTAAATCATATAAAGGGTTATTATCCGTGATGCATTGCACTTGACACCAGCAAAAGAATTCCAGAATTTACTGGTATGAGCAGGGTAGCATTGGGAGTTCTTCAAACCTAGAAGCGCTGCGAATGGGCAGTTGGAACCCACTCAGCGTGCCTTTTAATTCCCTTTTCAACTCAGCGTGATCGAGAAAGGACCGATATGTTCAAAAAGCCTGCCAAACGGAAAGCCTCTCAATTTCGGCTCACTGCGCTCGCCATGATCATCCTGATCTTGCTCTGTCCTGCCCTGTCGCGGGCAGAAAGCCTGGACATTTACTTCATCGACGTTGAAGGGGGTGCCGCAACTTTCATCGTCACGCCCGAGCATGAATCGATCCTGATTGACTGTGGGTCGAAAAGTGACGATTTGCGGGATCTGAACAGGATTCTCCATGTTGCCAAGCTGGCCGGAATCTCGAAGATTGATCATTTCGTTGTCAGCCATTTTCATGGTGATCATTTTGGGCCGATACTTCAGCTGAGTCAGACCATTCCCATTGGCCACTTTTACGATCACGCTTTGATGCAACCCGACCAGGAGTACGACAAAGATTTATACGCCGATTATCAGAAGGCCTCCCAAGGGAAGCGCCAAGTCCTGCATGCCGGAGATACCATTCCGCTGAAGAAGAAGGCTGTGCCGCTGAGACTCATCTGCGTGGTCGCAGACGGCAAAGTCATTCCGACACCCGTAGGCGTCGGAGCCGGTCCCAACCCCTTTTGCGATGTGCCGGCGAAACCCATGGACACGTCGGATAATGCCAAGAGCATTGGCCTTCTTCTGAGCTATGGTGACTTCGATTTCCTCGATTTGGGGGATTTGACGTGGAACATTGAACATCAACTGGTCTGCCCCAATAATCCCTTGGGAAAGGTAGATCTGCAGATGGTAACGCACCATGGTCTCGACCTTAGCAGTAATCCAGCCTTGGTCAGGGTCATTGAGCCTACTGTCAGCGTCATGTGCAATGGCCCCCACAAAGGAGCGAACGCGGAAGTCGTCTCGCTGCTCAAATCAATCCCAAGCCTGAAAGCGACTTATCAACTGCATCGCAATGTGGAGATGAGCGAAAAAGATAATCCCGATAAAAGCCAGATCGCCAATTGGGAAGAGAATTGCAAAGGAGAATTCATCAAGGTATCCGTGTCCCCTGCAGCGAAAACCTTCTCAGTGACAATAGGCGAGAAAGGCAAAAGCACAACGTATTCGACGAAGTGATCCGACGGACTATGTTTGATGAGATAGTTCCAAACCCCCTCGGGTTGGGCTCTAGTCATTGCTCAATTCAAACTGAGCTACCGGAGCAGGACTTTTCCGAAAGACATCCACCTTCCCCCCTGAAGAAGTTGAAAGAATTGAGAGCTCCGTAGGGAACGGACGCTATTCCGTTCCTTGTAGCGTGGTGAAGCATTTGAATTCAGTGTTCCTCGCCAACGGGAACGCTGCGGCGAGCGTTCCCTACAGCCAGTTCTATTTACCTTTCACACCTCCCCTTCAAACAGGGAATTTTTCAAAGATCGTTTTGCCGCCCAATCCATAGAATTAATTTCCAACTTTCCCCATAAAGAGTCGCGCTCGTGGAACTCTTCCCGTTATTTCAGGAATTCTTCCTTAAAGTCAAACATTAGCTTGACGATTCGATATATCGAGTGATAGATATATCATTACTATCGATATATCAATAGGAGGATATATGCCAAAGCTTCAAAACAAAGATCCCGATCAATGGCTGCCACTTCCGCTCACAGTATTCCATATTCTGCTGGCTTTGGTCGGTAAGGAGCTTCACGGCTATGGGATCATGAAAGAAGTCTCTCACAGCACAGAAAACAAGTTGCGCCTCGGACCCGGGACTCTCTACGGGGCCATCAAGCGTCTTCTTCAGGCAGGCCTGATCGAGCAGTCCAGTGAACGGCCGGATCCCGATCAGGACGACGAACGTCGCATTTATTACCGGCTTACCGACTTCGGTCAGCGGGTACTGTCGTGCTGAAACCAAGCGAATGTCACAGTTGGTCGGAATGGCAAAGGCCCGGCGAGTTCCCATTCGCCCACGTCTGCGATTGTCTTATTGAATTGCCATTCCTAACAGGGAGAAGAGTTCTGACGAGACTTCGTCATGAGTAAGCCGAAAAAACATCAACCCTTAGCCATGCGATTCTATGCCTGGCTCATCCGGCTCTACCCGAAGGAATTTCGAGCGAAATTCGGATCACGAGATGCTCCAAACCTTCCGAGACCGATGGCGCGATGAGCTGGATCAGGCAAACGCCTTCCGGAAATTGGCGTTTTTGGGCGGAGGTCATTTTCGATTTCCTGACCACAGCTCCGTTTGAATACTTTACCAAAGGAGAGAGATATGGAAACCGTAGAGAGAGATTTGCGCTGGGACCTGCGTTATGGAGTGCAGCTGTTTCTTCGACATTCGGCGATTGCTTTGAAATACGCGACTTGGGCCGGGATTTCACTTCTCGGTCTGTATGCCCTTGCGATCGTCACCGTTGCGCTCTACAGCAGTCTTGAAGCACGGCGGATGGAGGGGACGGTGAATCAAACCTGGATAGAGGCCACAGGCCAAACGCCTCACGAGTCTTATGAGTCCATCCTCAAGCGTTATCCAAACTCAGGAAAGAACAAATCAGCAATTGAATTGGAAACAATCTCCGTCCGTTTGGGCATAGAGAATTACAGAGTCAGGGTCTGAGTGGGGAAGCCAGGGCCATGGCCGAATCGAACCTTTTTCCTCTACTGGTGCAGCTACTTATCTGTACACCCAGCTGGCCAAACCATTTGATGAAATTGATATACCACCTTCGCACATCAAAGAATACTTGAGACTCCATCATTCAGACCTGGACGAACTCTACAACCGGGTTTTGCAAAATGAAGATCCCCGATGGGAAATCGACATCCAGAAAGGGTACAGAGCCCCCGTACCTAACTTGCTTTTTCATCAACAACTTCACTCGGTCCTTGCCCTCGACATCCTTGAAAGAACGAGGCGTGGTGAGGCACAAAGAAAGCACTTGAAGCATTTGAAGCCAGCTGGAAAATCAGCCAATCTTTACGTGACCGACCAGAGATGATCAGCCAATAAATTTCTCTACAGCTTCTCAACCGGCAAACGGGTGTTTTGCGCAAAATGAAGCAAGTCCCGCGTGAGTGGCAGCAGCGAATTTCTAGTGTCAATCTTATCGATTCCATGTTGCAATCCATGACGCTGGACACTGAAGTGATTCAGTCAAGATATTGGCGGCTACAAATGAGAATATACGTCACTGGATGGGATAATCTATTCCTGAATGCGCCATTGTCCGGCCCATTAAGAAGACTCATAGCGTAGAGGAATCTGGAACTGACCGGTGAAGTAATAGCTGAACTCCAAAAGACTGGCATTTGCGGCTTTGATCCCGAATCACAGGAAGATAATTGAGGGCAAAACATCTCGCTGGGTCTTTCCCAATAATCTGGCTTTTCGTCAATACAGATCGACCATTATAGAGCGATTCTCAAGACCTCACTTTACATTGAGTTGACGCAGAAAATTCTTGAGACCCGAGGGGATTTTGCAAATCTGAAACTCAATCGCCAAGAATTCGAAGATGTAAAAGTAAAACTTCGCTCTGCAGCGAGGCCACATGGATTAGAGAGATTTCACCCGAAGGTACTATTCATATCAGTGTCGTCGGGATACCGGAATGGATGAAGGAGCAAGGACCGATTGTTGCCGTGTTCCCCTTGAATATTCGTTTCAGATAAAAAACCTTTGATGATTGGCGTAATAGGGGTAGGGAGAGCGTGAGCTCCCCCTCCCTCCGAACCGGACGGGCGGATCTCCCGCATCCGGCTCTCCAGTTGGTGGTTCACCCAGTCCGGGATTGACGTAGATAGCATTCCCAAGCATAAAGGTTCGTCAGAGGATTCAACCCTTGCTTGGCAAAGAAGAGCATTGGGCCAGCGCTGATGGTCGCTCCCCGCCCACGCCCTGTTCCCCTGGCGCTTGCGCAGGATACTGCGCAACCGCATCCGCACCCAGCCGTCCAGCGGTCGGAAGGTGCTTTTGATGACTGTGTTTGAAATATTCAAACCAGCCCCGCAGCGTGCGATTGACGTCTTTGACGATCGCCTTCAAGCTATGGCCGTGGGTGCGTCGCGTCTTGGCCCGAATCGTGTCTTTGAACTTCCGGAGACTCTTCTCCCGCGGCCACTTCATCCCTCGCTCGAAGTGATATCCCAGAAAGTCGAAGCCCCCCTTCTCGGTGGCGTCCACAATCCGTGTCTTCACCGGATGCAGCGCCAGACCCGCCTGCTCGGCCCACTGCTGCACCTGTTCCAAGGCCGCTGCCGCTTCCGCCTGGCTCCGGCACAGGATGACAAAGTCGTCGGCATACCGCACCATCTCGATCCCCTGTTGCGCCATCTGCTGATCCAGCGGATTCAAGATAGATGTTCGCCAACAACGGACTGATCACCGCTCCTTGCGGGGTCCCTCCTTCCGGCGTCCAGCTCTTCGTCGTCTCCATGACCTTTTGCTTCAGATACGCTTCCAGCAACTCCAGCACTCGCCCGTCCGATACTTTCTCCCTCACTCGCTCCAGCAACGGTCGATGCGGAATCGTGTCGAAGTAGCTCTTCAGATCGGCATCCACCACCCAGGTGTAGCCAGCTTTCAGCAGCTGATCCACCCGCCGAGTGCGTCCTTGCACCCCCGGTTCGGTCGAAACCCGTAGCTCTGCTCGGCAAAGTCCCGCTCGAAGATCGGTTCCAACACGTGCCGCAATGCCGCTTGCACCACTCGGTCTCGCACCGTCGGAATCCCCAACGGCCGTTTCTCCTCACTGCCCGGCTTGGGTATCCACACCCGCCTTACCGCTTGGGGTCGGTACCTCCCGTCCTGCAGCGATTGCGCGAGTTTTGCCAGGTTCTCTTCCAGATGGCGCTCGAACATCTCCACCGTCTGATGATCCACCCCCGCTGCCCCTCCGTTGGCTCTCACTTCCGCAAAAGCCGCCCGCAGGTTGGCCAGGGCATACACCTTGTCCATCAAGCTAAACCACTTGCCTCCTTTCACCCCCTCTTCGAGGGCCGTCAACATCCGTTCCGTCCAGACCGAAGGTTCCACCCAAGCCCAACGGGCTCGAATCTCTCCGGCTTGTTTAGTCTCTCGCGACACTGCCGCCGGTTCTTCTTCCCTCGTTCTGTCGGTCACGTCTCCACCTTCCTGCGTCCCTTCGCTCCCTCCCCATTACCGGACTTCCTCGCTACTATGGACGCTCTGACTCCTGTCGGTCCGGCTCTTCGGTTCTCAACCAGCAACATGAACACCGTCTCTGTTCGCCAACAGGTCTCCCTGATTCACGTGTCTGACCTTCCGATCCCTCCGTCTCCAACCACCCCCCCGGCCCTCGACGCCGATTTCTCACGCTACCCCTCATCTCGCCGAGTCTCCCGCTGCTCGCGGGTCTAGGCTTCACCTTTCCTACGCAGGCTCGCCGACTCTGACAGGCCGAATCGAGTTTCTTATCCTACGGATGGATCGTTCACCTCCTGTTGCTCCCCACCCCGTCTCACGACGACGCAGTTACAGTTGGTTACAGGCCGGAGAGCGTATACCTGAAGAGGACTTCCACCTCTCCAATCACACACGCTTTCAGGCGCACGTAGGGACAGGCCTCCCGGCCTGTCCGGTAGTTGAAATCCATTGTCAGCCACGCAAAAGCGTGGCTCGACAGGCCAGGAGGCCTGTCGCTACCAAGCTGGCGTCGTCCGCCCATCCAAATGTTGCCCGCAAAAAAAAGCCTGGCAGCGGAACCCGCTGCCAGGCTTTTCAAGATCCCTTTGATAATCTTTGCGACTAATTTACTTTGATGAAGATGATCAACAGCGTGTAGAGTGCCAGCGACTCAATCAGCACCAATCCCAGCAATAAGGCAAAACGGATTGCTGGTGCTGCGCCTGGATTGCGGGCTAACCCCTCGCAAGCCGCCGAAATGGCCTTCCCCTGCGCCAGTCCACAGACAGACGACGCAATGGCCATGGCGAACCCAGCTGTGATCGTAGCCCATTGATGGCCACCTCCGGCAGCCGCATCTTGCGCGAAGACCGGTGACGCCATCAAAAGTACTCCCATGGTCAGTAATGCGAATGCAAAAACCTTTCTCATGGTTTTCGCTCCTTTCATTGAAAGATCACTCCATCGGATTCTCTCAACGGAGTGTTATAAACTGCCTCATGGAGGTGGTTCCCGGAAAACCCTCGTGCATCCCGGGCTCACGCGTGAAGCAAACCTGGTCAGTGATCTTCTGCCACCGCACCGGAAACGTAAATCATGGTGAGAACCATGAATATAAATGCTTGGAGAAAACTCGTAAAGATAGCAAGGCCCATGATCGGCAAGGGAAGAAGAAATGGCAACAAACCGAAGAAGACGACAATAATCAACTCTTCTCCGTAGATGTTGGCAAACAGACGTACCGTCAAGGAAAAAGGCCGCGCCAAATGACTGATAATCTCAATCGGGAACATCAACCACGACAGCCACCAAACCGGTCCGGCAAAATGCTTAAGATATTTTAGGACGCCGTTCTTCTTGATCCCCAGATAGTTGTAATAAAGGAACACCGTAATGGCGCAACCGGCGGTCACGTTGATGTTGCTCGTCGGCGACATGAATCCGGGAATCAGCCCGAGCAGATTCATGAACAAAATGAAGGTGCCGATCGTTGCAATCATGGGCAGGTATTTCTTTCCTCCATGGCCAATGTTCTCCTCCAGTTGCTCATGGAGGAATTCTATGGCCACTTCCAGCAGATGCTGGATTTTCCCGGGCTTTTCCATGGAGAACGAGCGGCGAACCAGCGGAAAAAAAACGCAACAGAAAAGAAATACGATTAGCGCGAAGAGAACATGGTCTGGAATGACTTTTTCGGGTGGGATATATTTGTGGCCGAAAAAACCATAAATGGCCGTGCAGATTGAGTTCTTGAGCGGAGCAACTAGCGGTCCCAAGAAGGCGGTTGGCTTCGTCTGCAATCCAAAGACTATGTTCTTCCATCGTTTTCCTTCAGCAGAGATCGGCCGACTAAGAAAATGCACTCGAAGAGAACGGCTCCGACGAATAGAAAAAGGCCGAGAATGGCGCCTCGGAGATCTAAAAATCGAAAGCGGAATATAACATACAGGGTAGTCCCGATCAAGGCGTATCTCAGCAAATACTTCAAGATAATCTTGCGGTTAGATTGCGGCAACGGCAACGAAGAACCACTTTGTAAAGCCACAAGATGATCGATTCCATACTTCATCCACGAGAAATTGATCGCCGACAACAGAGCCCCGATCGCAAAGCTCAAGATAAAGTTCCAGGCCTGGCAAGTAAGGGCCAGAACAACAGCCACACCGCTGAGCCACAACGCATGCTGTTGCAGGCGCTTATCTAAATTGAAGTAAATGGGATCTGAAGAGAGCTGTTCAGGTTTTAGAGTTGTCATCGCCCCGATCCATCCATTGGATCACCCTGAACAGATTAATAAACGCCGCCGCAATGCCTAAAAGCAAGAAAAACGAGTCTTGAATACACTTTGCGTTCCAAACCATCGGTCGATCAAGTATCCCATCCCATAGCCGATTCCAATACACGCCGGGAACATGATGCCTACGGACAAGAGTTCCCCAGCCTGATACTTGGGATTAGGAACGTTTTGAGGTGAATTCGTCATGAGATTTGGATTAGGATACTGGTTAGGGATTTAGCTTGAATTGATGAAGACCTAACTACATCCCAGAGCGGTGGCCATGTTCAGACTGGGAAACCCACATCACCACTAGCCTTTCGTATGACTTTCTCACTGAGGGGCCTCGCAATTCAAGAAAAATTTGGAGGACGCCATGAGTGGAAAATTGGTCCTACGCCTGACCGGGTACTTTTTGATGATCTTTCTTTCGCTTGTTCTTCTCCCAAGGAATCTAAGGAGTCAGCCCTTCCTCCAGTGACGTCGGCGGAATCGGAACGGAAACGAGTGCGAAATCAAAGTCTATGATATTGTCCAAGGAAGACATCACAAAAATTCCCGATATCACGAGTCGAAATATTTCGGTTGAAGGGGTGAAATTAGGAGACCGTACTCGGGATGTTGACAAGATCCTGGGAGACCCCATGAAGACCGAAACCCTTCCGCGAGTATATCGCAGTGCTTACCGGAATCATGGCCTCTACCTTGAATTTGACCGATACACAGGGAAAGTAAAACCATTTATGTGAATAACCTATACAAAAATATGAAAGGAGAACTTGCGGTGTTGATGGCAAAGGGGAAACTTGAACTGATGAAGAGAGCCTTTGGCGACAACCCTGTTGAAACCCATCCTGAGCCCAAAACTACGATGTATGACTTATCCATCCAAAGGGATCCAGTTCATTCATCAAGACCAATTGGAGGTGGGCAGCCACACATTGAAGCTCGTGGAACCAAAGGGGTAATTAGAATTGTCGATTGTGGACTGCAGATTGCCAAACTCCCGAATGCCGATTGGCAAGTGCCAGGTTATGACTGCCAATTGCCGAATGGCGAATGCAAATAGAAATGGAATGGAGTCACATTTTAATTCTCAGCACATGAGTTTTGAAGATCTTAGAAAAAGAACCAAACAGTTCGGTCTTAGGATAATTAGAATGGCAGAAACATTGCCAAGAACCTCTCCAAGTTTTATTATCGCGCGTCAACTCATCAGAAGCGGCACTTCCGTTGGTGCAAACTATCGAGCCGCTTGTCGCGCCAGGTCGCATGCTGAATTCATTGCAAAACTGGGAATCGTTGAAGAAGAATGTGATGAATCGCTCTATTGGATGGAAATGCTCGTAGAGTCAGGACTAGTCCGTCCGAAAAAGTCAAAGAGGTCATGAAAGAAGGCACGGAGATTCTTGCGGTTATCGTTGCTTCTACGAAAAACCGCCAAATCTCGGGGTCGGGTCCAAAGAAAACTTTTTCGTAAACCTGGTCTACCCTCCTCTAGTTCAATAAGACAAAGTCAAAAACGCATCCTGAGACATTCGGCATTTGGCAATCAGCATTCGGCATTAGCCCCTTGAGCATTATCAATTACCATCTCGAACTTGGGAATCGGCAATCGCCAATGGCTTAACTTGGCTGGCCTGTTCTATCGGCCGCGAGAAAAATCCTGGCTGGACTTTGGCGACAATCTGATTGACCGGCTTTTCAATGATCCGGAAAAAAGGCTTGGGATAAATCCCGATCCAAAAAGCCATGATGACAAGAGGAAACAGAGTCGCAAATTCCCGCAGGTTAATGTCTTTAAGCTTCGCATTCTTGGGATTCGTAATCTGCCCAAACATCATGCGCTGATAGAGCCAGAGCATGTAGGCGGCACCGAGCACGATTCCCAAACACCCCCAGACTCCCCAAAGGATCTTCTTTTGAAATGCTCCCGCTAAGATTGTGAATTCTCCAATGAACCCATTCAAGAGCGGCAGCCCAATCGATGACATGGTGATGATCATGAACAATCGTTGCGTAGACCGGCATCACGTGGGAAAGGCCGCCAAATTCGGAAATCTCCCGCGTATGCCGGCGTTCGTAAATGATTCCAACAATCAAGAAGAGTGCTCCGGTTGAAATTCCATGGTTGATCTGTTGAATGATGCTGCCATTAATTCCGTTGGGATTGAGCGCAAACAGTCCCAGCATACAAAAGCCTAGATGGCTGACGGAGGAGTAAGCGACCAGTTTCTTGGCATCCTTCTGCATCATGGCCACCAGGGCGCCATAGACAATCCCAACAATCGACAGAAAGACCATCAAATGCAAAATCCCGAACTGATGGTGAATCAACCCAAAGGTGAAATAGGAAAAATTGAGCGAGGACGTGTCTTTGACGGCGTCCGGAAACATCGGGAGGCTGAAGCGCACAAAACCGTACGTTCCCATCTTCAACAAGACTCCCGCCAGGATCACCGATCCTGCTGTAGGCGCCTCCACGTGGGCATCCGGGAGCCAGGTATGAAAAGGAAACATGGGAACTTTGATGGCAAATCCAACGAAAAACGCCAAGAACACCCAGAACTGATATTCCCAAGGTAAGTTGAGTTTCTGGATATCAGGGATGCTGAAGGAGTAGGCGCCCGTCACCTTGTAGTTATAGAAATAGAGCGCCAGGATGCCCAGGAGCATCAGCAAAGAGCCAAACAACGTATAGAGGAAGAACTTGATGGCTGCATAGAGCTTCCTCGGACCGCCCCAAACCCCAATGAGAAAGTACATCGGGACAAGCATGACTTCCCAGAAGACGTAAAAGAGGAAGAAGTCGAGCGACATAAAGACGCCCAGCATCCCGGTCTGGAGGAGCAACATGAAAATATAATATTCCTTCACTCGCTCCTCGATGGCGGTCCAGGAAGAGAGGATTGAGAGGAAGCCCAGCCCGGTTGTCAACAGAATCAGAAGCAGGCTGATGCCGTCAATTCCCATGTGATATTCGACGCCGAGGCCAGGAATCCAGGAGTGTTTCTCGACAAATTGAAAGCCTTCCAGGTTTGGATCAAATCCGAGCGCCAGAGGAATTGACACCAGAAACCCGACGGCGCCCACAATATTGGCAAACCAGCGGATGAAGTTTTTTTTCTCTTTATCGAAGAACAGGAGCAATAGCGCTCCAACCAATGGCGTGTAGGCAACAACGGATAGAAGGTGGTTTTGGAACATGAAGACAATTCCTCCCAGCTACCTCAAGAAAAAGTAACTCACGAGCAACAAAATTCCCGCAATGCTAAAGGCAAAATAATTTTGAATAATGCCGGTCTGTAAGCGTCGAATGGGATAACTCATGTAGAAAATCAAGTCTGATCGGCGCACGGCAAAGTCCACTACCCAATAATCGAAGAACCCGGAAACCGAAGCGGTGAGACGGGTCAGCCAGGCAGAGCCATTCACGCCACCATCAATCACCCGCAGGTCAAACTTCGCCAGGAAGTTTCCCAGGTCTTTTGTGCGATTCACAATCAAGGCATCATAGATTTCATCGACCCAGTACTTGTTGAGCAGGGTGATATAGAGTCCGCGGAAGCGGGTCATCAGCCGTTCCGGCAACTCCGGATTCTCGACATAGAAGGCCCGGGCCAGCAGGAATCCCACGACGGCTATTCCCAACGCCACCCCCGTCATCCCCCACTCCATCGCCTCACTCCCATGCAGCACTTCTTCCCCTAACGACGGGGCAAACACCGGCTCCATAAACCGCTCCAAAACATGCGGCACTTCTCCCAAATAGTGCCCGAACACCCGCGGAATCCCCAACCAGCCGGCCACAATCGACCCGATCGCCAAAATCTGTAGCGGTCCCGTCATGCTCCCCGGCGATTCGTGCACATGATGCTCCACCTCAGCCGACATCCGCGGCTTCCCATAAAACGTCAAAATCAGCATCCGAAACATGTAAAATGACGTCATCCCGGCCGAAACTGCCCCCACCAGCCACAACAGCCGGTGTCCGCTTGAAAACGTCCGCCACAAAATCTCATCTTTGCTGAAAAATCCTGCCAGCGGCGGAAATCCTGCAATCGCCACCGTCCCCACCAGCATCGTCCACCAGGTCGTCCGGATCTTGTCCTTCAAGCCGCCCATCTTCCGAATGTCCTGTTCGCCCCCCATCGCATGAATCACACTGCCTGCTCCCAAAAACAGCAGTGCCTTGAAAAAGGCGTGGGTCATCAAGTGAAAGATGCCCGCCCCGAAGGCTCCCACCCCGCACCCCAGAAACATGTAGCCCAATTGACTCACCGTCGAATACGCCAGCACCTTCTTGATGTCGGTTTGCACCAGTCCGATCGAGGCCGCAAAGATGGCCGTCAGCGCTCCCACCACCGCGACCAGTTCCATGGCCGTCGGAGCCAGCGCAAACAAGGCGTTGCAACGAGCCACCATATAGACTCCGGCCGTCACCATCGTTGCCGCGTGAATCAAGGCACTGACCGGGGTGGGGCCTTCCATGGCATCCGGCAGCCAGACGTAGAGCGGGATCTGGGCGGACTTGCCCATCGCCCCGATAAACAGCAGGATGCAAATGGCAGTCAGGACAGGATCCCCAGTCGCCAATGCGCCCTGGCTTACTTTTGCTTTTGCTGCAGCAAAGACAGTTGTAAAATCCAGAGATCCGAAGGTAGTGAAAACAAGAAACATCCCCAGCATGAAGCCGTAATCACCCACACGGTTGACGATGAATGCCTTTTTTCCCGCATCGGCGGCACTCTTTTTGTGAAAATAAAAACCGATCAACAGATACGAACACAATCCTACGCCCTCCCAGCCGACAAACATCAGGACGAAGTTATTGGCCAGAACCAAGGTCAACATGGAGAACATGAACAGGTTTAGATAAGCAAAGAAGCGGTAGTACCCGCCTTCGTGGGCCATGTAACCTATTGAGTAGATATGGATGAGAAAACCGATCCCTGTAACCACTAGGATCATGACGCTTGAGAGAGGATCAAGCTGGAAACCCCAAGACAATTGGAAAGGAGCCAACCCTCCTGAGCGTAGTTCTCCAAGGCCGGCAGCAATCCAGGTAAACAAATCGATTTTGACCAGCCGCTCGTGAGCAGGCAATTCAAGGAGCTGTCGGACGGCGGCAAGCGAGAACAGAAATGACAGGCCGACTAATCCACAGGCCATAAAATCGATCATTTTTTTCGGGAGCTTCTTTCCGAGGACTCCGTTGAGGAATGCCCCTGCGGCAGGAAAGAGAGGGATCAACCAAATGAGTTTTAAGAAATTCATGCCCAACCCGTCCGATCTATTAAAACAGGCCTCTAGCCTGGAAGCTGGAAAGATGCCGCAACTTTGATCTAAGAATTACGAAACGCAGGATAATCGCTTTCTGGAGGATGACAGTTGTCAAAAAGTGGGACGTTTGACACTAACCCATTTTCATCCAAGATCTTATCACTTTTGACCAATACGACTCGGTTTCTAGCATAATCAACATTTCAAAGTCAACAAACGAATCGGGAATCGGTCATCCATCAACTGTCCAGATATTCGAGCCAATCAAATGCCCACCCAGGATCACCGCGCAAAAAAAATAGCTGAGAAACCGGCCTGCTGTTTCCCAGCCTAGGAAAGGATGGTGTGAAAATATTCCGCCGGGTACTGAGACCCGGCTTACAAGATGGTTTCATCCGGACTAAAGCCCAAAAAAGACTGGACAAATGATTCGGGCGGTTGCATTTTATGTTTCTGTTCCAGAACTCAGGGTTACTCGAATGGGTTGCAATGCTTACAAACGCTTATCTGAACTGAATTCAAATGCTTTACCATCTCGCAAAACGATTGGGAGGCAGTAAATGAAGAGGAACAGCGCTGTAGAGATTAGTTACTTCTTGCTTCGCATTGTCGCGGGGTTGCTGTTCTTCCAGGTAGGAAGCATGAAACTCTTTGGATGGTTCGGCGGGATGCCAGGTGGAGGCTCAGCTCGATTGATGTCCCAGGTGGGCATCGCCGGGGTGCTTGAAGTCTTTGGTGGTTTTCTGATCATGCTTGGCCTCCTGACCAGGCCCGTGGCATTCATACTTTCCGGCGAGATGGCTGTAGCATACTGGCAGTTTCACGCGCCGCACGGAGCGTGGCCGATTCTGAATCAAGGACAGCCCGCAGTCCTGTTTTGTTTCATCTTCCTATTCATGGCGGCGCAGGGCGCCGGCGAATGGAGCCTCGACGCATTGATTCGGCGTAAACGTGAGGCTTTTCGAGTGTGATTTGCATATATGTAATTCATTAAGGATAATAATCGCGACAAAACCTATTAAATCCAGGGTCATCTTAAGGATGAAAAGGAGGAAGGAATGAGCGGAGTAAGAGTACTGGTTGGGACGCGTAAGGGTGCGTTTGTCCTGTCATCGGACGGCAAGCGCAAGAAATGGGAGGTTAATGGTCCCCATTTCGCAGGTTGGGAGATCTACCATCTGAAGGGCTCGCCCGTCGATCCGAACCGGCTTTATGCGTCGCAGACCAGCGGTTGGTTTGGACAAATTATCCAGCGCTCGAATGACGGGGGCAAGACGTGGGAGCAGCCCGGTTTAAAACCTGGCGAGCCGACGACTACCCCGGATGGCACGCCAAAAGCCGAGAGTAATAAGTTCGTTTACGACGTTTCTCCGGAAAGCGGCAAGCCCCTCACGACCCACCAATGGTACGACGGTACGCAGCACCCATGGGAGTTTAAGCGGGTGTGGCACCTGGAGCCCTCACTGAACGATCCAAACACCGTTTACGCAGGGGTGGAAGATGCCGCTTTGTTTCGTTCAACGGATGGTGGCCAGAACTGGCAGGAACTCTCTGGACTCCGTGGCCACGGTACGGGCCCCCAGTGGGCGCCAGGGGCTGGCGGTCTAGGTCTGCATACGATTCTCCTAGATCCGAGCAACCCCGGGCGGATTTACATCGCCATCTCGTCGGCAGGCGCTTTTCGGACCGATGACGGTGGCAAAACCTGGCGCCCGATCAACCGCGGATTGAAATCGCAATACATCCCGGATCCGAATGCCGAGGTGGGCCACTGTGTGCACCGCATGGCACTGCATCGAGAGCGTCCAAATGTCTTGTTCATGCAAAAACACTGGGACGTCATGCGCAGCGACGATGCCGGCGATTCGTGGCGGGAGGTCAGTGGAAACTTGCCGACCGACTTCGGGTTTGTAATCGACGTGCATGCTCACGAACCGGAAACCATCTACGTCGTTCCCATCAAGAGCGATTCGGAACATTTTCCCCTGGAAGGAAAGCTCACCGTCTATCGCAGCAAATCAGGCGGGAATGAGTGGGAACCCCTCACGAAAGGTCTCCCGCAAAGTGATTGCTACGTTAACGTACTTGCGCGACGCGATGGCTGTCGACTCGCTCGACAAGTGCGGCGTGTATTTCGGCACCACCGGCGGGCAAGTCTATGCCTCGGCTGATGCCGGCGACAGTTGGGCGCCGATCGTAAGAGATCTTCCAGCAGTACTATCGGTGGAGGTTCAAACCCTGTCATGATCCGGGTCGTACTCCCGTTTCATTTGCGGACGCTGGCCCACGTTGAGGGCGAGGTGGAGCTCGAAGTTAAGGGTCCAGTCACCCAGAGTTCGGTGCTCGATGCGCTCGAGGCCCGCTATCCGATGTTGCGGGGGACGATCCGCGATCACGTCACACACAAGCGGCGGGCGTTTGTGCGGTTCTTCGCTTGCGAGGAGGATCTATCTCACGAACCACCGGATACTCCGCTGCCCGACGCCGTTGCTTCGGGTGCTGAGCCTTACTTGATCATCGGGGCTATTGCAGGCGGGTAAGTAACAGCGGGTAGCCACCATTGAACGGTGCGTTTTGCCGGTCAATCGTGGATCGCGAGTGTGGAGTTACAAAACGCTCAGAAAGGCAACCAGATCCTTTTCCTCCTGTGGGGTTAGGGCTAGGCCAAAGCGTTTTTCATAAAAATGCACAACATCCAACAGTGTTTGAGCCGAGCCGTTGTGGAAGAACGGGGATCGGGCGGAGAGACCGCGCAGAATTGGCCCCTTGATCTTGCCGACGTGGGCAAACTTGCCGTCAATCAAAGCTTGGCCAAGGTCGGTTGTTGTCTCGCAGTTGCTAGTTGCTAGACCGGTGTTTGGATTCAATTCGCACACGGTTATCTGTGGTAGGTAGCTCACGTCGAGGCCCCCCAAGTTAACAGAAGGGTTAGAAGGATCGAGGTCGCCAGTCCCTATGTTCAACGGTGTGGGGAAGGAATGGTTGCCCACATTCGCTGTGTCGTGGCATGTGCCGCAGGTTCCCTGAAGCGAAGGAATCCCGCCGACAACCAAGCCCCCGGTCAATGCATCGTCATTTATGCCGGCCACGTCGGTAATGTTGATGGGTTTGGAATTGAAAATGGTCTGCCCGCGCGCGACCGATGCTCGGTAATCGTAAGAGGGTAGTGAGTCCCAAGCGTTGTACGCGTTGAAAATCTTGGGGGTGAACTGCCGGTCTCCCGGCGTCACAAGACCACCCGGTTGTTCAAGTGCAGGGATTAGAAAGTTGACGCTGGAGTTAATGCTGATGAAGAAAGGCTGGGCCACCAGCGGAACGGGACCTCCATTCGCGCCCAACGCGTTCAGCATGCCGGTGGTGCGGCCGATTGCCTGCGCAGTAAATAGTGCCGCCTCAAAATTCACGATCTGCTGTTGTTCCTCAGGAGTTGGCCTCGTCCCATCCCCTTGCGCGTGGCCGATGGTGGCGTCCAGGGATTGGTGCGCCAGATCGTTTGCAAGCGAAGTCGGATAGTTTGAGTAGAGGATCTTGGTTGTGCCGGTAGCCGCCGATGATTCCCGCCCGTCCCACATTACCGTGCTTAAGAAGCGGAGGTTGGTGGTCGGCAACGGCCGACGGTACATCGAAATCACATTGGTTTCGTTGCAACCGTACTGGTTGTACACGCTAACGACCTGGTAGTCCGGATTAGCGGGAACCTGGATACCGATGCGGATCAGGCCTCGTGTCCGCAGCAGACTATAAGCCTTGTAACGTCCTTGAATGGTGGAGACATCAATATCATGGTTGCAATTGGAGCCGTCCACTGGGCGGAAAATGGGGTCCTGCCCGTCACTTTTGAAAAAGCGCAGCTGGACGTTGGTTGCTGAAACTGACATGCCATCGCTCGGCTGGTGACATGACCCACACGTGCGGCCGTTGGTGCCAAGGGTTTGGAAAAATGGTCCGGCCAGATCGATCCCGCCACCGGTTGTGCTGTAGGTTTGGGAGGCGCCGCCCGGGTTCAAGAAAAAAAACCCGTTGGGAATGAAGGAGGAAAGGTCTTGCTTTCCATCTGCTACGGCAATGACCTTCAGCGTAGCAATAGCCAGAAGAGAGGCAATGATAATGCGGCCTCCGTAGTGGCACATTAGGGAATCCATCTTGATCTTCATCGGCGTTCTCCTTTTACCTTAATCATTCGGAAACGGGGCGAGAAACGGCTAACGTGAGGGAGAATTTCTTGAAGATTTTTGTGACGCCTGGGCTACCAGGCGGGCGGCAAGGTCACGTCGCTTGCGGTCATAGACACTGGAGGTACCCACCTGCTTCCAGCGCTCCCACAGATCCAGGCTCTTCTGGTACCAAATCCAGGCTTGCTTCCAATCCGAGCGGCTGGCAGAGAGATCACCGAAGCCCTGGTAGCAGTCAGCAATGTCTCGCAAGAGCGTGAGTTTGCGCGGATTCTCCTGGTAGAGCGGCTCCAGAAACTCCAACGACCGCTGGAGATCCCGGTCGGCTCCGTCGCTATCGCCTATCCTTAGCCGGTGTGCCGCCAGGGTGTGCAGGGCGACTCCCAAAAGTTGTTGGAAGGCCACGCGGCCCGGATCCAGTTTGGCCAGCCCGTCCAGGATTTCGACCGCTCTTTGCAACTCCGCCAGCCCCTCGCCGCGTTTGCCGAGCCTGCCCAGAACCCAGGCGAAGCCAACCCGGTTAAACGCCTGCCAGTACAGGGCCTCCCGATCCTGCTTGCTGGAACTATGGAAGGAACTGCTCAGGGCCAGCGAGCGCCGGTACAATTGCTCGGCGCGGTGGGGATCGGACTCGCGGCGAACGGCAGCCAACTCCGCCATCGCCTCGCTTAGGTCGAAGAGGGCCCGCAGGTTATTCGGATCAGCCGCCAAAAGTTGCTTACAATCGCCCAATCCCCTTTGCAACCAGCCCGTGGCGGCCTTGCGATCCCCCAGGTTCAAGTACTGGGGATGGCCGGTCACCACGCCGACACGCTCCCAAGAGATGCCCCGCTCCCGCCGCCAAATCGCGTTCTCGGGTTGTTCTTCCAAAAGTTGTTCGATGATCCGAAGAGCGCCGAACTCATTGTCGAGAGCCTGAGAGAGGTCACCAGCCTGCCACAAGACGTCACTCCATCGGCCCACTGCAATCGCTAGGAAATGTCTGCTTTCGGAACTTGGTTGAGCAGTTACCCATTCGCGGGCAATTTCCAGGGAACGCCGAAGGGGCTCGCGGGCCCTTTGGGCATCCAGAGCCACATCAACGTCACCAAAAAATCCGTAAGCCTCGGCGCGAACTTGGTAACCCGGATCTCCCGTCTTGGCAGGGATCGATTCGGCGACTTGCACTGCCAGGCGAAAATCCTCCAGGCCCTCCGACGTATGGCCCAGCCCCACAAATTGAGCGGTGCCCATTTTGGAATAACTGCGGGCCAAGATCTCTAGCGCGGGCCGCGACGACCCGACCTTCCGGGAAATGGCCACCGCCTTGCCATAGCTCTCGAGCGCCGCGTCGGGGTGGCCCAGGTTGGAGAACTCAGAGTTACCTTGCACGTCCCCCACTTTTTCATATGCCGCCGCCAGTTCCAACTGGAGCGCCGGATCATCCTGCGCTTCCGCCGCCAGGCTGTCTAGATACTCGAGGGAGGTTTTCACCAGCAACTCCCGAGCCTTGGTTGATCCGGCCAGGTTTTCGATTTCCGGGTTTAGATCGAATAACACAGTGTTCGCCAGTTTTTGAACTTGCCGGAATCGATACTCGGCACGGCGGGCCTGGCGGTTAACCGCGACCACGCCAGTGACCAGCCCGATCGCAGCCAACACGGCCACAGCCACCCCCAGCTTATTCCGGCAAATAAATTTGTTTGCACGGTAGCCCAGCGTATCCTGGCGCGCCCGCACCGGCCTGGCTTCCAGATACCGGCGGATGTCTTCGGAAAATTGTTCTACCGAGGCATAGCGCCGTTGCGGCTCCTTGCGCAGCGCCAATAACACGATGTTATCCAGGTCCCGGTCCAAGTGCTGGTTCCACGCAGTGGGCTTTTTGGGCTCTTCCTGGCAGATAGCCCGCTCGAGGGCCCCTGAAGAGGAGGTTTCCAAGTGATAGGGGCGATGGCCGGTCAACAACTCATAGAGCACCACTCCCAGGGAGTAAACATCGGTGGCGGTCGTAACGGGCTCGCCAAGCACCTGCTCGGGACTGGCGTAATCCGGCGTCATCAGGCGTGCGCCTGCGGCTGTCAAAGTCATGCTCAGGCCTGCCGAATCCGCATCCAGAAGTTTGGCAATTCCGAAATCCAGCAATTTGGGCGACCCATCCGCTGTGACCAGGATGTTGCTGGGCTTCAGGTCCCGGTGCACGACCAGGTTCTGGTGCGCATACTGTACTGCGGCACACACGGAGCGAAACAACTCGAGGCGCTGACGAAGGGAAAGTGGCGCGGCATATTCAAGCAGTGGTTTGCCGTCCACATATTCCATCACGAAGTAGGGTAAACCGCTCTCCGTGGCGCCACCATCCAGCAGGCGGGCGATGTTGGGATGTTGCAGGCCAGCTAAGATTTGCCGTTCGGTGCGAAAACGGTTGAGAGCGGCTTCGGTATCGGTGCCGCGCTTCAGGACTTTAAGAGCCACTTCCATATGGAATTCATCTTCACGCACGGCTCGATAAACCGAACCCATGCCCCCTTTGCCGATCAGACCCGTAATCGAGTAGCGGTCAATGCGCTTTCCGATGAGTTCCCCGCCGTCATCCCGTTCCTTGGGAAGTCCCTCAACAGCCTGCGCGACGGCGACTCGCAGGAACTCGTCCCGCTGCGCATCGGCAGCCAGCAGAGACTCGACTTCACGGCGCAAATCCTGATCTCCGGCGCACGCGCGGTCCAGAAAAGCGGCCCGCTCATCGATTGTTAAGTCAGCCACTTCATGGAAGATGTCTTCGATGCGAGCCCAGTGCTTGTCTTCCACGGAACCTCCTAACCCTTATTACCACTGAGATAACGCCTGAGCCAGGCCTCAGCCAGGCGCAGGTCGCGCTTCACCGTGGGAACCGTGAGACCCAGCGCAGTCGCGATTTCCTCGCGGTTCATACCCCCAAAATAACGCAACTCGACGACCTTGGCTTTGCGCTCATCGAACTCGGCCAGCCGGCTCAAGGCCTCGTCCACCTCGAGCACGTCAGGCTCGGGACCGGCAGTGAAAGCTTCCGTTTCCTGCAGAGTGATGGCGCCCGCCTCCCCACCGCGCTTGGCAGCATGGCGAGAGCGAGCATGGTCCACCAAGACCAGGCGCATTAGCCGGGCGGCGATCCCAAAGAAATGCGAGCGGTTTTCCCACTTGACGGACTGGGGGCGATCGATTAGGCGAAGATAGACCTCATTGATCAGCTCGGTTGGTTGAAGCGTGTGGTGGCGGTAGCTTCGGCTCAGGTAACTTCGCGCTAGCGCATGGAGTTCGCGGTAAACACGCGGCGTAAGCTCATCGAGTACAGAGCGGTTTCCGTCTCCCCACTCGATAAGCAACTGTGTGATTGAGCGTGGGCCAGTCATAGATACTTGATCTAACACTAGGTTCCGTGAGTCGGTAAGAATAACGTCTGAACGGAAGAAATCAAGATAGGAATATCTTACAATGAATTGAACAAGGCAATGAGAGATGTTTTGGAGAACCTTGTCCTGGTAACCAGCCGCAGGACAAATGGAAGTTTAGCGGGGCGTCCGGCTGGCCAAAACTTCAAAAACCTTCGGAAATGGGAGCGTTGAGCATCGCGGCTATCAACATGGATCACGAGTGGCCCGCAAAGGAGCCAGAGCGCACAACTGTCACGACACAGGCCCACGATAATCGCGGAAAGCGCGTCAATCGTGGCCGCCATCTCTAGTCCTTAAAAATCCCCTTTCGATTCTTGCGTTTGCAGTTTGTATCTACAAATTGGAGGCGTTTTGTAAGATAATATGGGGTGCGGAGCCTCTACTTGAATCAGAGAGGGGACTTTGCTGAGAAGTTGCTTGACAGCACTAATAAAAACGACAAGAATAAGGAGCGTATCCATCATGAGCGCTACCGCTAATTCCCCGCAGGAAAAGATTACTCTTCCAAAGCTACTCGCCAGAAAAGCTGAAAAAAAGAAAATCATCTGCCTTACGGCCGCAGATTATCCTTTTGCCCGCCTGATTGACGAAGCTGGAATCGATTTGATTCTGGTGGGCGACTCTCTGGCCATGACTCGACTCGGGTATTCCACGACCGTTCCAGTCAGCATGACGGAGATGATCATCCACCTTCAAGCTGTGCGGCGCGCTGTTCAGCGCGCTTTCCTCGTGGCCGACATGCCTTTCGGTTCTTACCATGTCGGTCAGAAGGCCGCCATGCAAAATGCCGTCCGACTGGTCAAAGAAGGGGGAGCAGAAGCCATCAAGCTGGAAGGAGGACGAAAACGTGCCCGGCTGGTTCAGCGGCTCGTCGAAGCCGAGATTCCCGTCATGGGCCATATCGGGTTGACTCCGCAATCAGTCCATGCCATGGGAGGATACAAGGTCCAGGGAAAAACTCCGGAACAAGCCCAGGAATTGATTGACGACGCCCTCACCTTGCAAGAGATTGGCGTGTTCTCCATAGTGTTGGAGGGGATTCCTCAGGAATTGGCAAAGGAGATTACCACCACGCTGCGCATCCCCACTATCGGCATCGGCGCCGGCCTGCACTGTGACGGGCAGATCCTGGTTACCGAGGATCTGCTGGGCTTGACTTTCACGAAGACTCCTAAGTTCGTCAGACGTTATGCCAACTTGCAGGAAATCATTCGAGAGGCCTTACACCACTTCGCTGAAGATTGCCGCGATGGGAAATTCCCTTCCCCAGCGGAATCTTATTCTCTGGATTCGATAAAAGCCTCAGCGCGATAAGGGTCCTCCATGGAACTGATCAAGACCATCCATGAATCGCGGGCACTGCGCGCCCAATGGCAGAATGAGCATCACCGTGTTTCGCTGGTGCCGACCATGGGGGCGTTACATGCCGGCCACTTGAGCCTGGTTCGTCGAGCCAGAGAATTGTCAGACCGGGTCGTCGTCTCCATTTTCGTCAATCCCACCCAGTTTGGACCAAACGAAGATTTTCAACGCTACCCGCAGATCTTGGGACAAAGACTTGGATTTATTGAAAGAGACATCTTGTCGATGCCGTCTATGCTCCCGAAGTGTCCCAGGTCTATCCCCCCGGCTTCCGTACCTTTGTCACAGTGGAAGAATTGAGCCAGAAATTATGCGGGATCACACGCCCCGGCCATTTCAGGGGCGTGACGACAATCGTCTGCAAGCTGTTGACGATTTGGCAGCCTGATGTAGCTCTCTTTGGCTGGAAAGACGCCCAACAGTGTATCTTGATCCAGCGCATGGTCGAAGACCTCTCCTTACCCGTTGAGATCGTTCCCTGCCCGATCGTCCGTGAACCCGATGGCTTGGCGATGAGTTCGAGGAATAGCTATCTCAGTCACGAGGAGAGATTGGCGGCGACGCGACTTTACCAATCTTTGCAATGGGCTAAGGAAGAAGTGAAACGAGGAGAAAAGTCTTCACGCCTTTTGCTCGATGGCGTCAAAGCCAAACTTCGTGCCGAACCGCTCATCAGACTGGATTATGCAGAGATCGTAAGTATCTGCGACCTCTCGCCTCTAGAAATCGTTGATTCCTCTGCGATGTTAGCTCTCGCCGCCTTTTTGGGAACAACACGGCTCATCGATAACATCCTTTTGATGGCAGATGAGTCATGATTGGTCGCTGATGAGATGCCGTCATTAGTTTAAATCAGGGCATGAGACTCAACTCCCGATTCATTTGCTATTGCAAATTGGCGATTTGATATTTGATGCGGGCAGACCTCCCACCATCGAAAATTCATTACGGGAAATCGAAGTGCATTGACTTGGGCGAGTTCCCCCTCACCCCCAGCCTCTCTCCCGCGTTAGGGCGAGGGGAGCCTAGTCCGCAAGGCCGCGTTCGTCGGCGTCGCAGAGCTCCGCCCTCCAAAGAAATGCAGGCCCTCTCAACCCTTCTCAGACGCGCCGAGCAACCTTTCACGAAGCATTTCGTTTCATTCGTTTCAGAAGTTGAATTTGCCCGGCATGATAGATGTCGTGGAAAGCAATCCCCCGAATCAGAAATTCATTGCTACTTTGACTTCCCTTCGGTGCCAGATCAAGGTCATTCTCCTTGATTCCTGCCACAACCCTCCGCAGCTCCTGGTGAAGCTTATTCAAGGATTTTCAAATCCGCTTTCCAGGCTTTCTCCGAGATCTCAACAGGCCGGAGAAACCAGTTGCTCCCGGCGACGTCAAAGGATCCACGCTTTTTCCCCAGCAGCCTTCTAACGACAACATATTTCCAATAGGCTGCATGCAAGGCAATTTCCCAAATGTTATGCCGGTTCTTGCCGGGGCGCCAGGCGGCATCCCGCGGAGAAATGCCTCGCAATGAGCCTTTCAAATTCGTTCCGTGCCATGCCCTCTTGTCATAAGCCTCGTCCATCATCTTCAAAAGGCCTTCTATTCGAATTGAATCTGCTGATGATTTCATGAGCCTCTCTTCTCCAATTCGACGTTTTGCTCTCTTTTCTCCGCGGGATTTAATGTCCAGTTAACACCGTCGCCCTATCGGAGATTGGGATGGCCCAAGGACAGCGCTAGCTGTCTCTCCTTGGCCTGAAATTGGCTTGCTTTTTTCGGTTGCGAATCGATAGACTGGCACCTTGCCGTTCGGGTCGGCACGAGCGATTATTTTCGCATGAAAGGGTTTATACATGGCAAAGTTTAAGAGTCGGGAAGAGGCTGGCCGCGAGCTCGCCGGTCATCTGTCTCAATGGCAATCCTTCAATCCGATCATCTTGGGAATTCCTCGAGGAGGACTGCCGGTTGCCGCTTCCGTTGCTCAGGCGTTCAAGCGCCCCTTCCTGCCCCTACCCATACGCCGTCTCGAAGTGCCTTGGGATACCAAGATCGTTTTCGGATATGTCACTAATCAAGGAGAATTACACTTGAATCAGCCTTTAATTGGGCAAGTTCGGCTGACTGCCCCCGAAATTCAAAAGATCGCCAAGCACGAACGTTTGAATCTCTTGAAGGAACTCAACACTTGGGGAACTACCCCTCTCCCGGCTTTGGAGAACCAATGCGCCTTGCTGATTGACGACGGGATGCACACCGGCTGGACTCTGTTTAGCGCCATCGAAATGGTTAAGAACCTGGGCGTCCGCCAAACCCTCGTCGGCGTGCCCGTGAGCCATTTTCGCGCCAAACGCTTTATCAGCCACCATTGTGACGAAATTGCCTGTCTTCAGACTGAGGAGCTTCCTCTTTACGAAATCGGGAATTACTATGAGGATTTCGCTCCCGTCAGTGACGAGCAGATTCGAGCCCTGCTAAAATCGGCTCCTCCCAATCCCAAACAAACGGCCGCCTGAATCGTGATGGAGCTGGCATTCTTCGTCACAGTGAAATCTCTTCCGAGTCCCTTGCAGTAGACAACCTTCCTTGGTAACGCTAGAGTTTTGGCTCCCACTTTTTCTGCTTGACAGACCGCGGAATAGATCTATAATTATTCTTTTTTGTGAATAATTATTCATTCAATGATGATCAAACACCGAAGACAGTCTAAAATTCTTTCCCTGGTGCAGTCGCGGCCGGTCTCTAGCCAGGCCGTGCTCGCGCATCAGCTTTCCGCGGAGGGGATTCATGTTACGCAGGCCACCTTGTCACGGGATTTGCATGAGCTCAATCTCGTGAAGACGGTGGAAGGGTACAAGCTTCCGGGACAGCTCTTGCCCAACACTGCCAATTCCCAGCTGCAACAGCAGACGATTGCCCAATTCATGACTGAAGCCCAAACAGCCGGGAACATGGTTGTGGTCAAGACCAATCCGGGCAATGCCCCTCCGGTCGCACGCAGCCTTGACAATATAGGCTGGAATGAAATTATTGGAACCGTGGCGGGCGATGACACAATCATTGTCGTGACAAAAGGATCTCTGGCGGCGCGAACGGTTCGGAAACGATTGTTAGAAATTAGCCGGTAAACGAAAACGTTTGCGTGAATAAGGCGCAGAGAGGATTCGCCGTGAGACGACGAATCACTCTCCCTTTCAATGAAGTTTGAGAGAACCAGTAACTGCGAATGAGCATTCCAATTTATTTAGTGTCATTTCATTTCTCAATACTAACGACAGGCAGAGGCGCCTGGCATTTCCGAGAGGAGTAACACCATTGAGTCAAGCGAGCCAAAAAAGAGTTGCGATCATTGGCGCTAGCGGGTATTCAGGGGCGGAGATTGCCGCCCTGCTTCTCAAGCACCCGTTGGTCGAATTAAATACGCTCATGACGGCCAACGCGGAGCGGCAGTCAGCTTCCCCTCGCCATTTTAGCCAAGAGCTCCCCTCCTTTCTTGGGCGTTGTGACTTGGACATTGAACCGCTGAATTTCGAATCCCTGATACAACGCGAGATTGCGATAGTCTTGGTGGCAACGCCCAACGAAACTTCACATGACCTTGTTCCGGAACTCTTGGCCCATTCATTAAAGGTCATCGACCTGAGTGGTTCGTTCCGCCTGAAGGGGACCAATCTGTATCCGAAGTGGTATGGATTTGAACATCGGTTTCCGGATTTGCTTCAGGCAGCCGTTTATGGTCTCACGGAAATTCACCGCGAAGCCGTCCGGACGGCTCAACTGGTTGCCAATCCGGGCTGCTATCCCACTTCCGCGCTTTTGCCGTTGATCCCTCTGCAACGAGCGGGGCTGATCGATTTGAGCATGGACATTATTTGTGATTCGAAATCCGGTGTCACGGGAGCCGGCAAAACCCCCACGGCGAATACTCATTTCTCCGAGGTGTCAGAAAGCTTTAAAGCATATAACATCAGGAAGCACCGTCATGCCCCGGAGATCTGGCAGGAACTCCATCATGACCATTTAATTTTCACCCCACATTTGTTGCCCATCAATCGCGGGATATTGTCCACCTTATATTTGCGGTTACGTAACGGAGTGACCGAGCAAGACATCTCTCATTGCTACCAGGCCAACTACCAAGGCCAGCCCTTTATTCGTATCTTTCCAAAGGGGGTCTATCCGGAAATCAAATATGTGGCGCATACGAACTATTGTGATATTGGATGGAACCTTGACGCGGCGCGATCCAGTCTGATCCTGATTTCAGCCATCGATAATCTCATCAAAGGGGCGGCTGGTCAGGCGGTTCAGAATATGAATGTCATGTTAGGGTTCGATGAAAAAACGGGGCTCATCTAGCCGAGAAAGGAATGCCGTGCGGATCGTTGTCAAGTTGGGGGGAAGTTTATTGACGGACGTGGAGCTTCTCCGTAGAATGGTCAGCCAAATTGTAGATTTGCAAGATCGTGGCCACGAAATGGTGGTGGCTCACGGGGGCGGGAAGCAGATCAAACAGCTCCTTGAAAAACTATCCATCCCGAGTCACTTTCACCAGGGCCTTCGAGTGACTGATGCCGAAACGATGCAGGTAGTTCAAATGGTCCTTGCCGGCTGGGTGAACAAAGATATCGTCGCCCATTTTTTCCGCCAAGGAAGGCGTGCTGTGGGGATTTGTGGGGGTGATGGAGCCACCTTTCTGGCGCAGAAATTTCAAGATCCGGTAAAATCCGACCCTTTCGATTACGGCTTTGTAGGGGAAGTCATCGAAGGGGATCCCCGCTTGCTCGACCTCCTGCTCCAGCATCACTATTTTCCCATCATTGCCTGCACGGCATTGGGGGTCGATGCTTCCTATTACAACGTCAACGCGGATGAAATGGCCGCGGCGGCGGCGATTTTTTGCAAAGCCGACCGGCTGGTATTCTTGACGGATGTTCCAGGTATCTATGATGAGAACCGTCAAGTCATCCCTCAACTCTCCCGGACTGAACTTGATAAATTACGCCATTCAGGCGTCATCAGCGAAGGGATGCTCCCCAAGACCCGGGCCTGCGAGCGCGCCAAGTCCGCGGGAATTGAAAGAGTTCATATTGTTGGCGGCCGCGAAGAAAACTGTCTCGCCAGGGTTTTGGTTCTAGAGGAGACTCTTGGAACGGTTATTTCTTAAATAAGAGGGATTTCATGAATTTGAAACAAATCGTGGATCTGGAATCAAAGGTACTGCTGGCCAACTACAAGAAATATCCTCTCTTTGTAGACAAGGGGCGGAAATGTGTAGTTTACGATCATGCTGGCAAACGCTACGTGGATCTTTTGGCAGGCATTGCCGTGAATGCGCTCGGTTATAACCATCCCCGGATCACCAATATTCTTCGCAAGCAGATCAAGAAGAGCATTCACGTCAGCAATCTCTTTTATCACCCTTACCAAGCCTTGCTGGCAAAAAAGCTAGTAGAACTTAGCGGATTGCAAAAAGTCTTCTTCTGCAACAGCGGCACTGAAGCTGTTGAAGCGGCCTTTAAGCTGGCACGTGGATTCTCGTATAAGAATGGGCTAGGCGAAGGGAAGTTCGAGATCTTGACGCTGGATAACGCCTTCCACGGCCGAACCTATGGAGCCTTATCTGCGACGGCATCCGACAAATATCGAAAGCCATTTGAGCCCCTGGTCCCCGGATTCCATTTTGTCCGTTTTAACGATGTGGATGATCTGAAAGCCAAGTTCAGCGAAAGAGTTTGCGGTATGATCATCGAACCACTTCAGGGCGAAGGGGGCATTCACGCCTGTAGTGAAGAATTCTTAAAGACAGCCCGACAACTCTGCGACCACTACAAAGCCTTGTTGATTCTCGACGAGATTCAATGCGGGATCGGTCGAACCGGTCGCTACTTCTATTACGAGAAGTTCGACGTTCGCCCGGATATCCTGACATTAGCCAAGCCTCTGGGATTGGGATTGCCACTCGGCGCAGTGGTTACCACGGATCGCATCGCACCCACTTTTGGTCCGGGGGACCATGGGACCACTTTTGGTGGAGGTCCTCTTTCCTGCCGGGTTGGGTTCGAGTTCCTCAAGGTCATGCAGGAAGAGGGGATGCTTGAGAAGATTCGGGAACTGGGGGATTACTTTAAGGGTAAACTCCTCTCCCTGAAAGATAGGCATTCTTTCGTCAAAGAGGTTCGAGGAGAGGGGTTGATTCTTGGGATGGAGTTGACCTTCCCTTGCCGGGAGGTTGTGAACCGTTGCCTGGAAGCGGGTTACATTATCAACGTGACCAGCGACAATGTCCTCCGCTTTTTGCCTCCTTATGTCATCACCAAGAAAGAAATCGGCAAATTCATTCAAGCCTTGGACCGCATCTTTACAGAGTTGGACCCGGCACAGTTCAGCCCAAACCATCAGAGTGCCGGAGGAGTCCATTAACCATGTCACCCCGTAAGAGGAATCCTTCGGCCACACCCCAGCGTGGAAAGCTCTCCGTGCAGGATTTGCTCTCCGTATCCTTGATGACGACGAAAGACATTGAATTGGTTTTCGAAACTGCTCAATCGATCAAACAGTCTCCGAGTGATTACGCCCAGGCTTTGCAGGGAAAAACCTTGGCCTTGATTTTTGAGAAACCATCGCTTCGCACCCGAGTGACATTTGACGTGGGAATGACGAGTATGGGAGGCCACGCTATATTGCTCGAACACTCCGACACAAAGCTAGGGGAGCGCGAGTCCATCAAAGATGTGGCGAAGAATTTGGAGCGATGGGTGGATGGCATTGTTGCCCGTACGTACAAAAACAAATCGGTGGTGGAGTTGGCGCAACATGCCTCCATTCCCGTGATCAACGGGCTAACGGATCTCCTCCATCCGTGTCAAGCACTCAGTGACTATTTCACGGTTCTGGAAAAATTTGGTTCCCTCAAAGAGCTCAAGTTTGCTTATGTCGGAGATGGTAATAATACCTGCCATTCCTTAATCGATGGCGCTGTGAAGCTGGGAGTGGAGCTCTGGATCGCGACGCCCGAAGGATTCGAGCCCAATTCCCGCATTGTCAATGAGGCCGAGAAGGTTGCCAAGGAGACAGGGGGGAAAATTAAGATCCAATACAGTCCAGAAGAGGCCGTCCGTGGAGCAACTGTTGTGTACACGGATGTCTGGGCCAGTATGGGACAGGAGGCAGAAACGGAAGAACGCGCGGCCGTATTTTCCGATTACCAAGTCAATCGCAAGCTGATGTCTCTTGCTGCGCGGAATGCGGTTTTCATGCACTGCCTTCCAGCCCATCGGGGTTACGAAGTAGCCCCGAATGTAATTGACTCGCCCCAGTCCATCGTCTATGACCAGGCTGAAAATCGGCTACACGTGCAGAAAGCAATCCTCTATCTTCTAATCTCGTAAGCAACGGTCTTAATCTTAATTTTGAGAATGTCATCTTATTAATAAGGAAAAATCCCATGGTCAAGAAAGTAGTTCTGGCATATTCCGGCGGATTGGATACCTCAATCATCATTCCCTGGCTCAAAGAAAATTACCATTGTGAAGTCATCGCGATGGCGGGTGATGTGGGTCAGGCGGAAGAATTAGCAGGGCTAGAAGAAAAAGCCATTAAAACTGGAGCCTCGAAACTCTATGTTGAGGATTTGCGAGAGGAGTTTATTCGGGACTACATCTGGCCGACACTCCGTGCCGGCGCCATTTACGAGAGGAAGTACCTGCTGGGCACTTCGATGGCCCGGCCGATCCTGGCCAAGCGGCAGGTAGAAGTCGCCATAAAGGAAGGAGCGGATGCGGTCGCGCATGGGTGCACAGGGAAAGGCAATGACCAGGTCCGATTTGAGCTCACGTACAAAGCCCTGGCTCCTCATTTAAAAGTGATCTCTCCGTGGAGAGAATGGGATATCAAATCTCGGGAAGATGCCATCGACTATGCCCACCAGCATCAGGTTCCCATCACAGCCACCAAGGAAAAGATTTACAGCGAAGATCGAAATATCTGGCATATCAGCCATGAAGGGGGCGTCCTGGAGGATCCTTCCTGTGAACCGGAGGAATCGATGTGGAAGCTCACGACCTCTCCGGAGAAAGCTCCCGATCAGCCCCGTTACGTGGAATTTCTTTTTGAAAAAGGAACTCCCGTAGGGATCGACGGAGTACGCCTGGCTCCGATTGACTTGATCAAACGAGCAAACACGATTGGAGGAGAACACGGCATCGGCCGCATCGATCTCGTCGAAAACCGTCTGGTTGGAATGAAGTCCAGAGGCGCTTATGAAACGCCCGGGGGAACCCTGCTGGTCCAGGCTCATCGCGATCTGGAATCGATCTGTTTAGACAAGGAAATTTTGCGAATGAAAGACCAGTTGGCATTGAAATATGCCGATCTGGTCTACAACGGGCAATGGTTTACTCCCATCCGGGAGGCGTTGGACGCGTTTGTCACGGCAACTCAAAAGACCGTCACTGGAAGTGTTCGACTAAAGTTATTTAAGGGGAACATCATTTCTGCCGGGCTCAAATCGCAGTATTCGCTTTATCGGGAAGATTTGGCTACTTTTGGAGAAGAGGCGGTTTATAACCAAAAAGACGCCGAAGGGTTTATCAACCTCTTTGGTTTACCGGTAAAGGTCCAGGCACTCATCCAGAGGGCAAAGAAATAACTCACTCGGGCAAGACATTCGCCCAAGGCAGTCGATACGAGCTTGGGGCCCGGCAATTATTATTTAGTCACGACATATTGAGCCGTTCGCGTAGGACATCCATGGGAAGGTGTGACATCATGAAAATCTGGGGGGGACGATTCAGCGAGGGAATGGACGAAGCGTTTGAGCGATTCAATCGCTCGCTTCCTGTGGATCGGCGTTTGATTCTGGAAGACATCGAAGGGTCTATTGCTTATGCCAAAGCATTGGAGAAAGTGGGGATCTTGAATTCCGAAGAACTCACTCAAATTGGTAGAGGGCTCTCTGAAATTAAAAAGCGAATGGATCGAGAGCCTGAATGGATCGAGGAGAGCACGGATGAAGATGTCCATAGTTTTGTGGAATCCCAGTTGTTTGAGATCATCGGCGATGCTGCCGCAAAGCTGCACACAGGGCGCAGCCGAAACGATCAAGTGGCCTTGGATACGCGCCTCTACATGAAGAGGGCGACCATTCGGGTTCAGGTCGAACTGAAAAATCTGATGCGGGACTTCCTCAAGCAGTCCCGTTCCCATCTCGACGTGGTTATTCCAGGCTACACGCATTTACGCAAGGCCCAGCCGATTCTCTTCGCCCATTACCTGCTGGCGTACTTCGAAATGTTTCGGAGAGACTACGACCGTTTTCACGATTGTTTCCGGCGCACGGATGTCATGCCTCTCGGATCGGGGGCACTCGCTGGAAATGGTTTTGCGATTGACCGGGATTTGCTGCGAATTGAGCTGGGATTTTCTCAGCTGACCCGCAATAGCCTGGACGGAGTCAGTGACCGGGATTATCAATTCGATTTTATCTCGGCTGCCGCGATCACTCTCATTCACTTGAGCCGGCTGGCTGAGGATTTGATTCTCTATTCTTCTCCAGAGTTTGGTTTTGTCGAATTAGCCGATGCGGTGACGACGGGGAGTAGCATCATGCCCCAAAAAAAGAATCCCGATTCGTTGGAGTTAGTTCGAGGAAAAAGCGCCAGGGTTGTGGGCCATCTGTGCAGTGCCCTTACTCTGGTCAAGGGCCTGCCTCTGGCCTATAACAAGGATCTCCAGGAAGATAAGGAGTTGCTTTTCGATACACTGGACACTCTAGTGGGCTGCCTTTTAGTCAGCCAGGTGGTATTGAAGTCGCTCAAAGTAAATCGGACGGTGGCCAGCAAGGCAGTGCAATTTGGTTTCTTGAATGCCACCGATCTAGCCGATTACCTGGTTCGCAAAGGGATGCCGTTCCGGAAAGCCCACGAAGTAGTCGGTAAACTTGTCCTACATTGTGAAAGCAAGGGAATTGAGCTGCAGGATCTACCCCTAGCGGAAATGCAGGCATTTTCGAAACTGATCGAAGAGGATGTTTTCCCTGCCCTGTCTCTTGAGAGCGGGCTAGACAATCATTCGGTATTTGGGGGAACAGCACCCAGTCGGGTGCGGGAAGCTTTGGAACAAGCAGAGAGTGAGCTGAAAGCCTATTCATGAGGAGCGGCCCATTGACCTGGAAGATTGATCCCAAGCAGATCCTACCCCCTCAAGGGTTTTTGGCGTCTGCGGCAGCTGCGGGAATAAAAAAAGCGGAAGATCGACTAGATGTTGGGCTCATTTTTTCCTCCCTGCCCTCCATCGGGGCAGCGCGGTTCACAACGAATGTGGTGCAGGCGGCTCCTATAACCGTTTGTCGGAGGAATCTGGAAGACTCGGGCGGCGAAATTCGAGCCCTCATCGTCAATTCCGGAAATGCCAATGCCTGCACCGGCGAAGGAGGCCTTCAAGGGGCTCGCCAAATGGCCGAAATGGCTGGAGCGATTCTTGGCATTTCTCCTCAGCAAGTTCTTGTTTCTTCAACTGGAGTGATTGGTGTCCCTCTGCCCGTTGATCGAATCGAGAAACAAGCCGCAACGTTAAAAGCGAAGCTTCGTCCAGAAGGTTTGGACGATGTCGCGAAAGCCATTATGACAACGGATACGATAAAAAAAGTCTGCTCAGCCGAATCAAATATCGGAGGCGCACCGGTCCGGATCAGTGGCATGACAAAAGGGGCCGGAATGATTCATCCACGTATGGCCACCACCCTGGGATTTGTCCTGACCGACGCCATGATCACCCGGGCTTTGCTGGAAGACGCTTTGGGATTTGCCTGCGAAAAAAGCTATAACCGCATTTCAGTTGATGGAGATACCTCTACCAACGACACACTGGGAATTATTGCCAACGGAGCCTCAGGCGCTCCTCTGATTGATGAAAAGGGCGAGCATTATAATCATTTCTTGAATGGCTTAACTTCGGTTTGCCAGAATCTCGCTCAGCAAATCGTTCGAGATGGAGAGGGTGCCGGAAAATTTGTAGAGATTATCGTGCAAGGAGCAGGCACTGAAGCCGAAGCCACACAAATTGCACGCTCCATTGCCAATTCCCCTTTGGTAAAAACTGCCCTTGCAGGTGAAGATGCCAACTGGGGAAGAATCTTGTGCGCAGCGGGCTATTCGGGAGTGAGGTTTGATCCCAATCGAGTAGATATTTATATCGACCAGCTGCAAGTATGCCGTAATGGTACAGGACTCGCTTTTGACGAGCGAGCTGCTAAACAAATTCTTAGCCAGCGGGAGATCCGTATTTTCCTGAACATAAACATGGGCGAAGCGACCTCAACCATGTGGACTTGCGATCTCACCAAAGAGTATATCCACATTAACGCAGACTACCGAACATAGGCAATGGCGGTGACAATTTTCACTGTACCTGCCCTGCAATGTTTTGCTGGGATGAATAAGATTTAGCGGGTTATGCGCATTTTACCAACGGCCTTTAAGGTTTATTCGATTCTCACTCTGGTTAGTTTGATTTGGATCTGGTTTCAGAAACGATTGACGTTTGATCTCTTCTTCACCACGCAAGGAGAGCCGTTTGCCAAGCTGTTGTTCATCGCTTTGGGAGCAGCCGGGCTCTTGATCGGGGTATTCCTCTATTCGGCTCGGAATTTTCTCTGGGCACGTCAGCTGGAAACGGAACTTTCCAAAATTCTGGTTCCACTCAAACTTTGGGAGAATGGAATCATAAGCTTACTGAGCGGATTTGCCGAAGAGTTATTCTTTCGTGGTGCCTTACAACCTTTAATAGGGCTGCTTCCCGCCAGTTTAATTTTTGGGATGGCTCATTTCATTCCGCGGAGCCCGTTCTGGCCCTGGGCGCTTCAGGCCGTTTTTGCTGGCATTCTCTTGGGCAGTATTTATGAGTTGACGCACCAGCTTTACCCTGTCATGGTGGCACACTCGGTGACAAATTTAGTTCTAATTGTGATCATGAATCGACGGTATCCCACGGGATCCAGACTTTATGATTGAGGAAGAACGCCCTTGAAGTTAAAGTTTATTCTCCCGACCATCCTCACGACGCTTTTGCTAGCGGTTGGACTGCTCTATTGGCTACCGAACCAGTTCCAGGCTCTGCAGACAGAGGAACTTCTTTCCAGAGGGAAGCTCATCACAGAAGCTTTGGACAAGGCTTCGATTGGCGGCTTGACAGTTTATGACCGGCAAGCCCTGGATCAACTAGCTAAGGGATTCTTTCGTTCAAAAGAGATTTTTTATGTGGTGATCATCGATAAAGATGGGCAGATCATGGCAGACAGCGGAGTGGAGAAACAAGATCTGCTCAGCCTCAAAAAATTCATCTCTTATGTCCAAAAAGTGGAATCGGATTACAATTACCGTAGCCAGTGGGCAACGACTGGAGAAGATTGTATTCATTTGGCGCGTCCCGTCTTTTTTGAAAGGGTTCGCGTGGGATCAATCCTGGTGGGGATGTCTACGAGAGAGATCGATTCGAGACTCAAGAAGTTTCAGACCATGACAGGGTTATTGCTGATTGGAGCAGCCCTCACTGGGTTGATTACTTCCTTTCAGGTAGCCAAATCTCTCTCTTCTAAGATTCATGCCATAGCTTCGGGGATAGGCCAATCCTCAGATCCCGAGATGGAGATTCTGGCTGGCCGGAGCGCAGAGCTGAACAAGCTTGTCGAGAGCATTTTGACTCAGAAGAACCTGTTCAAGAGTTCACTAGCCGAACTGGAACCACGATCCATACAACTGGAGACAGATTTAACGTTGGCCAAAGAAGAAAACAGTACGTTGTCGTCACGTCTGAGTGCTATGTCCAAGAATATTGAAGAACTGCAGGAAAGACTCAAATCGATTCAGGGACATTCCAAGGATTTAGCACAGTTTCTTCCCATTCTGGAGTTCGCGTCGGGCGTTGCGCCGGAAATTGACAGCTCGATGCGGCAGGTCAGCCAGAGCGCCAGCAAGCTCAGTGAGGACTTTGAAAGGGTAAAGAATCTCATTGATCTTTACGAAAAGGCACTTCCTCAGTCTCCGGAGGACCTGGAAGTGATCCGGCAATACAAAGAGTTCATCGGCTATAACACAATGAGAGAATCTATAAATGAACTTGTTGCGACGATTCGTGGAGGGTCGAGCTGGGCCGAGCAGCTGGCGGACATCCTGAAACAAATCTCTTCCGGTCGAACGCAATGAATTAAACGAAGCAGGCTCTCTCCTCAAAAAAATACCAACGTTTGTCTTAAGGTTTTTCCTCCAGCACACTCGCCTTATTTCATGACCCAGTGGCGACTCAATCAATTGGCAGTCATCGTCTCGGCCGGGTGCATTTTCGCCGGATACACTCTCATTTTGCCTTTCGTTCCCCTTTATATCCAAATGCTCGGCGTCCAATCGCCTTCTCAAGCGGCACTCTGGGCCGGAATCGTTTTGGGGATCAGTCCTTTGATCGCCGCTCTGATTGGCCCGCTTTGGGGACGGCTAGCGGATCGTGTCGGCTTGAAAATCATGGCGATTCGAATCACTTTTGCGCTCGCGCTCATCTGGTTTCTCATGGCCTATGCCCAAAACGTTTGGCATCTGTTTTTTTTGCGTTCTCTCATCGGGGTCTTTGGAGGCTTCAACGCTTTTTCCATCGCTTTAGCCACACAGCTCACACCTCAGGAAAAGGTAGGCAAAACGATCGGAACACTCCATGCCGTCCAGATCATCAGCACTGCGGTCGGACCCTTCATGGGTGGGCTTTTGGCTGGAGTGATCGGAATTCGGCGGACCTTCAGCGTAACAGGAATTCTGTGTCTATTCAGCCTGATCCTCTTTATCGTGCTTTACAAAGATAAGGAACGATTGGCTATTCCCCTTCGGACACTGGAGACTCAAGGCCCAAGACATCGAAGTTTCAAAGAACTCTTGCAACTGCAAAATTTTATGCCATTGGCAGCCGTCCTCTTCTTGATCACGGTCATCGATCGAAGCTTTTCCCCGGTGATCCCTTTATTTGTCGTGGCACTCGTCAAATCGCCTTTGCAGGCCGCTCGAAGTGCAGGGTTGATCATCTCTATCGCTTCCGTAGGAGAAAGTTTTGCCGCCTGGTACTCTGGGCGGAGAATCACCAAAGCTCCACCCAAACAATTTTTGCTGACTCGCCTCATATCCGGGGGAATCGTTTGTACCGTGTTAATTTTTGCAGCGAGCGTGAACCAATTGTTCACCCTGAGGGTTTTACTGGCGCTGCTGGCGGGAGGGACTCTGACCATCGCCTACACGCTGGCCAGCCAGGTAATTCCCGAGAGTGATCGAGCCACCGCATTTGGACTCCTCTCGAGTTGTTCGATGTTTGGGGGCGCTATCGGGCCGTTGCTGGGAGGAGTCTTAAGTTCAATAAATATCCGCGGGGTGTTTGTTGCCAATGCCATGATCTACGCAGTGCTCATCGGCCTTGTATTGAAATTTTTCCGGCCATTTAAAGCGAGTCCGGAATCTGAATTGCCGCTGAGCTTTATGGAAGGGTTCCTAACAGAGATTCAGGTCGGGACTTTGTGTTCCTTCGACTCCCCTCGCGAAACGAGGAAGGAGCAAAAAAAGAATTATCGACTCCCCTCTTCCTAGCGCGAAAGAGAAGAATTATATTCCACTCCCCTCGCCCCAACGCGGGAGAGGGGCCGGTGGTGAGGGGGCCTCCAGTGGAAGTTGCTCCCGACCTAGACAT
This sequence comes from uncultured Acidimicrobiia bacterium, assembly GCA_963810905.1. Taxonomy (GTDB): domain Bacteria; phylum Acidobacteriota; class Terriglobia; order Versatilivoradales; family Versatilivoraceae; genus CAWBAT01. The sequence continues at coordinate 67,070 of CAWEPG010000013.1, forward strand.
CTCCGTGAAGTCTTCTCAAGACTTCACCCTGCGGCTGCTCCCCCTTTAAAGGGGACTTTTTCAATTTCCCTTTGGCGCAGGTGTAAGTTCATGAGCGATGAAAAGCTGGCAGGATGCCCGCGCTCCCAGGAAAGAAATGCAAACCTTGAGGTATGATCCCGGTTTCAACTTGCATTGTACTCGCCCTGACAGATCAATCTGGCAGGTCCCTTGAGGTAGACATGCTGGTCTTCACTCCAATGGATTTCCAAATCTCCACCTAATGTGTGTACCGCCACTTCGCGTTCAGTTAATCCATTGAGTATGGAGGCGACGACGGCCGCACTGGCACCGGTCCCGGAAGATAATGTCTTGCCCACTCCCCGCTCCCAAAATCTCACTTCAATGTTTCTCCGGTCAATGACGCGCACAAATTCGACATTCGTGCGTCTTGGGAAAAAACTCATGGATCTCGATGCGCTTTCCGGTATCCTCCCAATCCGTCTGCTCAAAATCGTCCACAAAAAGGGTGCAATGCGGATTCCCCATGGAAGTCAGGGTCGCTTTCACCGTCCTGGTTCCCAGAGAAATCTCGTATCCTGTGAGACTCTCAGAATCCGCAATCCCTTTCAAATCAAGGCGGGCAGGCTCCAAGATCGGTTGCCCCATATCTACTAGAAACCAATAGGTCGGATGAGACGTGGCAATCCGTTTCAACAAATGGTCTCCCGAAACGGTTTCTATTGAGATTGTGTCGGCCTTCAACTCAGGACCGGCGCAAAGATGCGCGGCCAGGCAACGAAGACCGTTTCCAGAAACCTCCGCTTCGCTCCCGTCTGCATTGAATATTCTCATCTGGTATGAGCCTGGGGTACGGTGCGGCAAGGCCTGATAGATCAGCAAGCCATCGGCCCCGATCCCTGTGTGTCGCTCACAGATTTTACAGGCAAGCGCGGGCCAATCAGGGCTGTCGAGAGAATTCTGGTGAATGATGATAAAGTCGTTTCCAAGCCCTTCGGCTTTCGAAAATTGCATGAACAAAGGGGGACAACCACAGACGTCAAATGGTATGGAGAATCAAGTTGGCTGCTTTTCTGGGCTCGTCAGGCAAAGGAATGATCGCTCTCAAAATGAGTGAATTCTTTGAACTGTCGATAGCGTTCCTGGATCTCCGATGGCCTCAACTTCTTGAGGCGGTTCAGGCTAAATTCTTCAACGTTAAAAGAGGCCATTACCGATCCATAAACAACTGCCTTTCGCAACTCGTCTTCATCGATGCGGCCTACTTTAGCCAAATACCCTACGAATCCTCCTGCAAAGGTATCTCCAGCGCCGGTAGGGTCGAATACTTCCTCTAGGGGAAAGGCTGGAGCTCCAAAGACAGAATCGTCCGTAAACATGGCAACTCCGTATTCACCCTTTTTAACAACCACAATTTTCGGTCCCCAGGAAGAAATTAAGCGAGCCGCTTTTGTTAGGTTGGATTGGTTGGCAAGCATCCGGGCTTCGCCGTCATTAATGATCAAGATATCAACCAGAGCCAGTGTCTTTTTTAATTCATCAGGTTTTGAAGCGATCCAATAATTCATCGTGTCGCAAGCTACAAATTTCGGCTTTTTGACCTGCTCTAGAACTTTGCGTTGCAGGACCGGGTCAATATTTCCCAGAAACACATACCGGCAGTCTCGATACTCCTTTGGAATCTCCGGGTCAAAGGACTCGAATACATTGAGCCGTGTCTCCAAGGTTTTGGCTTCATTTAGAGCAGGGCCATACTCTCCTTTCCAGCGGAAAGTCTCCCCGGAGACCTTCTGCAATCCCTTCGTATCGACCGAAAAATCACGGAACAGTTTTAAGTGCTGAGGCGGAAAGTCTTCTCCCACCACAGCCACAAGCTTCACGGGAGAAAAAAAACTGGCTGCAATCGAAAAATAGGAAGCCGATCCACCCAGCACTTCATCCACTTCTCCAAAAGGGGTTTTCACTGAGTCAAATGCGACAGAACCGACGACAAGGATTGACATAAATTGATCGTTACACTCCGATCGATGGGATGGTAGATTTGCGTTGCTTCAATGGGATAATCCAGAGACCAGGCAAGGACTCGGGGTCCACAAAATCTTGGACCACGCGGTCCATGCCAGCGTATTTTCTCGAGCGCCTATTTTCTATTGGATGTATTTCTCAATGATCATTCCCAGCTTTTCTTTCGTCGCAGCCGGAATCACGGCCGGATCGGTTAAGATCGCCGACTTTAGCGCAGAACCACACTTGCAAGGACGTTCGGAATCTAAAAGGCGCACTGTCTCACGAATGACTTTTTGCGCATTGACGCTGTTCTGATTCAGCACCGAAATGATTTGCTCGACGGTCACGGCATCATGGCCAGGGTGCCAGCAGTCATAATCGGTCACAAGGGCCAAAGTGACGTAACAGATTTCCGCTTCTCTTGCCAATTTCGCTTCCTGCAAATTGGTCATCCCGATGACGTCCATTCCCCAACTTCGATAGACTTTCGACTCCGCCACCGTCGAAAATGCAGGGCCCTCCATGCACAAGTAGGTTCCCCCCAGTTTCACCGCAACACCTGTTCTCGTTCCGGCTTCGACAACTTTGTCAGAAAGATGAGGGCAAACCGGGTGGGCAAAACTGATATGAACGACTAAGCCCTCCCCAAAAAAGGTTGAAATCCTTCCCCGAGTCCGGTCAAAGAACTGGTCCGGAAGAATGATATCGAGCGGTTTATGTTTCTCTTTCAGAGATCCGACGGCACTGGCAGAGATAATTCTTTCTACTCCAATTTTCTTCATGGCGTAAATATTGGCTCTGAAATTGAGCTCAGAGGGCAAGATCCGGTGCCCTCTTCCATGCCGTGCCAAAAAGGCAACGCGCTTCCCTTCCAAAGTGCCAATGGTCAGCGGGTCGGAGGGATCCCCAAACGGGGTCTGTACGCGCAGCTCCTCAATATTGAGTTAAACCTGCCATCTGGTAAAGGCCGCTGCCGCCAATCACGCCAATGGATATTTTTTCCAAGTTATCTCTCCACGATATTTGACAGAATCTCTCCTCATTCTCGTCGGGGTCCAGGAAGAGAGGAATTCTGAGTTGAGATGCGTTTTGCCTGATTTACTGAAAGACGCTATGAGGTACGCTAGTCTAACGCCCTACCTTTGGACTATTCCATCTCCTCCACCAACTCAATGAGCACACCATGGGTTGATTGCGGATGCAAAAAGGCAATCTTTCGATCCTTGAGACCCAGGCAGGGAGTTTCATTTAACAATTTTATAGAGCTTGATTTTAGCTGGACCAATTTTCGGTCGATCTCTTCTACTCTAAAGCAAAGGTGATGAACCCCCTCGCCTCTTTTTTCCAAGAACCGAGAGATGGGCGAATCGCTTCGGGTTGGTTCCAAAAGTTCAATGCAGCTTTCTCCGCAGGGCAATACGGCAACCTTTACGCCCTGTTCTTCGATTGTCACAATTTCATGCAGCTCAAATCCCAGATAATCTCTATAGGTTTCGAGTGCATGCTGCAAAGATCGAACGGCGATTCCGACATGATCCAGTTTCATTCAAAGCCCTTCGACAATGTCATCGATGGCGGAATAAGGATCTATTTTCCGCTCGCTCACGGCCACTGAAGCGGCTTGGAGTTTATCCCAAACTGCATTTTGCTGAATAGCTTTTTCTAGAAGGCGTTCTTTGAGCAATCCCCGCAGATTGTCTTCAACAATTTGTCTTCGCCGGGCGCTCCAGTCGAGGGAGCTTCGACGAAATTGATTAAAGAGATCAACCTGTTGTACCAGGTCGTGAACACCTTTGCCCTCGGTCGCAATCGTTCTCACAATGGCCGGGGTCCAGCCATCGTGACGTGTTGCCAGTGAAAGAGCAGATTCCAACTCTCTTTGAATTTTCTCGACCAAGGGTTGATCGGATTTATTGAGTACGAAAATATCCGCGATTTCCATGATGCCAGCTTTGAACGCTTGTAGGTCATCTCCCATCCCCGGGACCAACACAACCAGGCAAACATCGGCCACTCGGACAATCTCGACTTCGTCCTGCCCAACGCCCACGGTTTCCACCAAGATCAAGTCAAAGCCGCCACTATCCAGCACCGTGATCATTTTTTCTGTGGTCCGGGCCAATCCTCCGAGATGCCCACGCGTGGCCATGGATCGGATAAAAACTCCTTCGTCGCCGTAGTGACGGCTCATTCGGACCCGATCCGCCATGATGGACCCCCCACTGAATGGACTCGTCGGGTCGACGGCAACAATTCCCACTTTTTTCCCTTGAGACCGATACTCCTGGATCATGACATCGACCAAAGTACTCTTTCCACTTCCAGGAGCTCCCGTAATCCCAACCACAAGAGCACCTCCGGTTTTGCGAAATAGGGATTTCAGGAGCTCGCGCGCGGAACTGGTTTCATTCTCAATGAGAGTCATGGCTCGAGCCATGGCAAGAGAATTACCACTCAGGATTTCTTCAGCTAAAGACATAAGAAATTCTAGATTATCAAATTCCGACTGCCAAATGGCGAATGTCAGGTTGCATTTAGAATCATTTGAGCCGCCGCATCATAAGTGGGATCTGCCCAAAGCAAAGTGTCAATCGCAAACAAATATTAACAGATTAGGCTGAAGTTTGGCCCCTTGTCCTTATTCAAGTTTTCATCTCTGCCAGATGGGCGGTATTCTAATGCCAAATCTTGACTCCGTCTATTGGGCATCTCTGGCGCAGCGGAAGCCAGTTGCGAGAGTGGCCTCGGTTGGGTTAGCTTCCAGCCGTACGAGACAACGCGCCTTTCGATCATCAACTGCGTAAGATCCGCCTCGAAGAACGCGGGGGCCGTCTGCCTTTAAATCTTCTCGACCATCATCTTTCCGGTAGGGATAAGCCACATATAAACTGCTCGTCCACTCATTGACATTCCCGGTCATGTCGTAAAGGCCAAACTCATTCGGACGATAAGAGCCCACGGCCAATGTTTTTCCTTGTTCTGTATTGGCCTTCTTCGGATCATAGGCATTACCATAGGCATACCGGAAGCTATTGGGTCCTTTGGCGGCCCTCTCCCATTCCGCCTCTGTTGGCAGTCGTTTTCCAGCCCACCGGGCATAGGCGAGTGCGTCCTGCCAGCTGACCTGTACAACAGGAAATTTCTCCAAACCAGGAGGACAGAGATTCCCTTTCCAGTATGGCGGTGGATGATGCCCTGTTGCCGTGCAGAACCTTTGATAGTCTTCATTAGTCACTTCGTATTGATCCATGTAAAAACCCTGAACCAAGACTCGATGCAAGGGTTTTTCAGTATCGCCTGCGTCGTTTGATCCCAGTGTGATCTCGCCTTCTGGAATCAGCATCATCCCATCAACCACTTTGGGAAAAAACTTTGGTTTGGATGGAGAAGCAGCTGCAAGAGTCTCTGTTTCATTGCCTGCCTGCACAACCGTATCGGATTCCGTGTCCGGTTTAGCCGTTTGGTTCCCCGAATCTTTGCGCCTGTAGACCACGACATCCTGTTCGTTTTGCGGGTGATTTATGGATGAGGAATGGGTTGAGTCGCCGACGGGCTGAGGGCGAGAATGTTTTTCAGCTTCTCCGGGTAAGCGCCGTCTCAGAACTGGTCGATCTCCGGAAGGAAGATTTGAGTCCTTCTCTGCGGAAGATTCATTGTCTGGCGCAGACGGGCTTGATCGTGGCGGGGTCGGATGCGGTGTCCTATGCACAGGGTCTCTCGGAGCTGTAGAAGGTTGAGGCATTAAAGGAACAGGGGGTTGACTCTGACTGGTTCTTGGCTGATTCTTTTTTTCCAACTGCTCCGGACGATTCACAAATTCTAATGCGCCCGAAGAATAATTTTTTCCAGTTGAGTCTGAAAGGCTGGCATAGATTATAGTGATCTCCACAATCCCTTCACTGCTAACTTCCGCTTTGGAGCACACTCCCGTAAAGTATTTCAATCCTTTCCAAGGCTTCTCGTGATCCTCTATACTTGCTAGATCGAACAAGCGAACAAAATACTTCCCTTGGGCATCCAGAGCGAGAACTGCATTGTTTCGGTTCTTTCCGTCAATACGGAGAAATCGTCCCTTACCAAAGACAAGCCGGTCGTAGATCTCGAGCTTCCGGTTCGTTGCGGGGTTCGCCAATAAAGGTTCAATGGAACGCACGAATTCTTCCGTTAGTTCAACCTCCCGCGGGCTGCTGATGGCTTGGCTCTGGAGCGCCAAAGTCAAGCGAACGCACACTTGAATCATCACGAAAAACAAGAATATCGGCAGGATTTTTTGAAATAACCGAACAGTCAATGTCTATTGCCTCTCTAACCTAGAGTGTAAAGTCATCGGCATCGACCTGTAACTGATAGTCATACCTGGGGACTGTGTTTTTTGACTCTGCCGAGGGACGATCAACAGTATAATTTGGCTGGAGCGAGAAATGCCCTATCCAACTTTAATGTATATGCATTATGTGATGGAGGCCCAGGACTATTTTCGTGAGGCCCAGCAACTATCATCTGTGACGGATAAACTCGACAGGCTCAAGGCCGCGCTTGAGTCTCTGGACAATGCGTTAAATTGCGGAGCTCCGGCAGAGACCATCCATGAAATGAGGATGCGGTATTATGAGGAATTCTTGAAGATAATCGAAAGCGAGCAACTGCCTCCCGCACCGGGGGACCAACCGGGAGACATTTCTTAGAACCGAATTTCTCGTTCTCTGGCCAAAGAACCCCATTGGTTGGGGGACGTGTTCACTAATCTGGCGCGATTTGAATACACGGGAGTTCACCCGATGATAAAGCCGCAGTGCGGCGATCTGTTTATAGAACAGGATGTTTTCCAATGAACACGGCTCCGTCAGGAGCACCTCTCTGCAGCTGTGATGCACCGGATGAACATACACGGCGGGAGAACGGAACACGAAATAGCTCAGTCCCAACGGCGTCGCGGAGCTCCGCCCTCCACAGGCAAGCAGTCCCTCCCCCCAAACCCCTCTCCCGCGCTGGGGCGAGGGGAGCCGATAATTCATTATTGATTTCCTCTCCCTGGTATTTAACGATCACGTGCTTTATCTGGTCTTAAGGACCGAGTTCTACGAGGCCGTGTTTCATCTTTCCTTTGATCTGCAGCAGCTCGTGGTTCTTCCCCTACCCACCCCTGACGCCTGAAGGCGCCTTCCCCTCCCAAGAGGGGAATCAGCGCATGTATTCGGCAAACAATTCTTTGGAAGCCATACATCGCTCCCGGTGATTGCCCCCGGCGGAGTTTCTTCCGTTAAAAGCATAAATCTGACCCTTTTCCGTTCTCTCGTGGTCCAGTTCGAAAATCGCATGTGAAGATAGGGGGAATGGTGATAGGATCGGCCCTTAGAAAAGATCACGGAAATGATTTGCATCTATCCAGAATGAAAGCACCCGCCTTTTAGGCCGGGGTGCTCCCATTCTTTCTAAAAGGAGGCAGACATGAAAACGACGAGTTGGGTTATTCTCGTAATTGTTGGTGCCCTGTTGCTACTCGGGAGTCTCGCTTCGTTGGGTCGCGCCTACATCTCCACCGAAGACCAGATCGGCCCTGCCAGCCTAACCGAGCTATCGGCTGGTAGAGCGGAGGTGGCGGCCGCCGTTCGCGCTCGGCGTGCAACGGCGGCCTCCTACGCTGCCGGGTTTGCAACGCTTTTCCTGGCAATCACTCTCGGCCCCTACCGCCGAGGTGATGTATGGGCGTGGTGGGCGCTCTTAAACGGCACACTCGTCGTTTCGCTTCTGATCCTGCTCCGAATCCCCTTCCTAGGTACTCGGCTCGGGGCGCCAGGGGCGCTCATCCAACTAATAGTGGTGGGTCTCGGCCTAGCTTTCGGCGCAGGGCGCCTAAAAGGCAGCAGCGCTCCTCCCGCTTGAGTCAAAATGGTGAAGTCAGCATCTACACACTTTCCATTTCGCAGCCTGCCCGGCCGCTCGCTGCAACTAATCGCTGAAAAGCGCTGCGGCTAGCCCATATTTTAGAGGGAGAGCCGGAAAGCGAGTTTTCGATGACAAGGGTCCCAGAATCAATTGCACGGTTCCTAAGCGGAAACCGCATCGCTGTTGCGGGCGTCTCGCGGCACAAAGACGTCGCCGCTAACTCTGTGTTCAAGAAACTGAGGGATTGCGGGTATGAGGTGTTCCCGGTGAACCCCAACGCTGAAGAAGTCGAAGGTGTGCCGTGTTACCCGAACGTCGCTTCCATACCAGGTGAGCTCGACGGGGTCATGATTGCCACCCATTCCAGTGTCTCAGCCTCCATCGTTCGCCAGTGTCGGGAGCGCGGAGTGAAGCGAGTCTGGTTTCATCGTTCCTTTGGAGAGGGCAGTGTCTCGAAAGAGGCTGTCCGCGAGTGCGAGCGTCTTGGAATGGAATATATCATTGGAGGCTGTCCTCTGATGTTTTGTGATCCCGTCGATCTCGGGCACAAGTGTATGAGGTGGTGGCTTCAACGGTCGGGTCGAGTTCCAGAGTGATAATCGTCTAATCCTTTTGAGGACTCCCCGTCGCCACGCAGGCTCACTCCTTTACTACAGGTCGCTCCTCTGGAGCTTTTTAGACCGATGACTCCTGCTTACTATAAACCGGAGGCTCCTACGGAGCCATTACGTAGATGGTAGCGCAGAGTCGATTTTTGACTCTGCGGCTTTTCCTAAAAGGATGGCGCATGAAATCGACCGGTCCCAGCGCCGACGCGGAGCCTTGCCCTCCCTTGGAGTGCCATTCCCTCTTGTATATTCATTCTCGAGGGATGCGTGTTCAAGATTACCCAGTTCCCCCTCACCCCCAAACCCCTCTCCCGCGCTGGGGAGAGGGGAGCCGATAATTCACTCTTGATATTCTCTCCCTGTGATTATCTGTGATCATTCCCTTGATCTTCTGTAGCTTGAGGCTCCGCAGCAACCGTTCCATGCCGCCTGAGGGCGCCTTCCCCTCCAAGAGGGGAATCAGCGCATGAATTCCGTAAAGACTTCGTTAGAAAGCATCCATCCGTGTGGGGTCAGGCGAAGCGACTCGGGGCTCATTTCGATCAAACCGGCATCCAGTAGATGATCGATATTGCTTCGAAACCGGTTCCGCAGGTCGAAACCAAACCTCTTTTGAAATGCATTGAATTCAATTCCGCTCATGAGCCGTAATCCCAGGAAGAAAGCTTCCTCTTGACGTTCCGTGTCGTTGAGGTCATGACGCGAGACAATGGCATGTCGATTCCGCCCAACAAGCTCAATATACTGGCCGACGCTTCGTTCATTTCCCCAGCGTTTTCCACCTAGGTAAGAATAGGCGCCGCAGCCAAATCCCAAGAATGGCTTATCCGTCCAATATTTCAGATTATGACGGGATTCAAACCCGGGTCGCGCAAAGTTAGAAATCTCATATTGTTTCCAACCAGCCTTTTCAAAGATTTCCACCGCTTGGAAATAAAACGACTCTACCATATCGTCATCCGGTAAATCGGAGAGGGTCACCACTTCATTTTCACGATCTCCTGAAGTCCGTTGAGGACCGTAGACCTTCCCGAAATGAGTATTCTCGTGGACCTCCAGTATATACATGGAGATATGTTCCGGATTGAGCCGACGGACCTGTTCCAAGTTATCCGACCATTCTTTTTGGCTCTGAGCCGGAAGACCGAGAATCAAATCCAAGCTGATATTAGCAATTCCAGATTCCCGGTAGAGTTGGTAGGTTTCGATAGAGTCAGCAACACTATGGCTTCTTCCAATTCTTCGAAGCAGGTGATCCTGGAAAGTTTGCATTCCAATGCTGACCCGATTCACCCCGATGGCGGCGTGGGCTTTCGCTTTTTCCGGACTCACGGTTCCCGGGTTCACTTCGAGAGTTATTTCCACATTTCCAGCCAGGACAAAGACTTCCTTCAAAAGCTGGATCAATGTTGCGATTCGATCGGCAGAAAGCAAGGAGGGGGTTCCGCCTCCAATGTAAATCGTGTCAACAACGCCCCACTCAGGTTCTCCTCGATCAATCCCTAACTCACGACAAATTGCACCGGCCCCACAGACCTCATCACGAAGAGCGTTAAGATAAGGCTGAATCATGGAGTCCGGATAGACTCCGGAGGCAAAATTGCAGTAACTGCACTTCGATTCACAAAACGGGATATGGATGTAAATCCCTGTTGGATGCTTGCTGGTCATTATGAATCTTTCGTTACTGGCAATCGGAGATCGAGGACATTCCGATGATGTGAATCTTCGAGGCGTATCTTCCGGCCCTTATCCTTATAACTTCCCGGATTTGCATGTCGAGTACGGGCTACTGGCGGGATCTGGACAAGTCCGCATAGGCCTTTGACAGCAGCAGATCCTTGGTTGTGCCGGAATGGGGGAACGTTGCGCCACCGCACGCCGCCGCGAGTTTCGTCTTCAAGTTGTGGGCGGCCATCTGTTCATTGAGCCGGTCTACTCTATGTCGAATCCGAGTGGTCACTGCCTGAAGACCTAGTTCTCCGGATTCGGGAAGCAGAAATGCAAATTCGTCATTAGCATAGCGAGCAATGAAATCAATTTGGCGGCATGAAGCGCGGAGGAGATGCGCAATAAATTTCATCGCGCGATCGCCATTGAATGCGGGATGACCCGTGTTTGTGTCGGCATCCTTCAACCCCTCAATTCCGGCCAACAAGAGACCACAAGAATGCTCGTATCGCCGGCAGCGGCCAATTTCATGAGCAAGCAAAAATTGAAAGTAGCGATTGGAAAAAAGTCCCGTTTCATCGTCAAAACGAGGGATGTCCATTTGGTGACGTTCAACCCGGAGCTTTCTTTCGAGCACCCTTTTTTCCACCAACCGATCGATTGACCTTCGAAGTAGGTCGAGATTAAAGGGTTTTGAAAAATACTCCGCTGCTCCCAAACGCATCGAAGCCACTGCAGTATCCACCGTGGGAGATCCCGTGATAATAATCACATCGCAATTCGGATTGATGACCTTCACCGCCTTGATCAAACCCATCCCATCAAAATCGCCCAACCGGATATCCGTCATCACCATCCCAAAATCTTCACGTTTGATGAGATCTAAGGCCTCGGGCCCAGAAGCGCAAGAGGTAGTCGGGAATCCATTGGTATCGAGAAAACTCACCATTTGCTGACGAGCGGGCTGATCCTCATCCACCACTAAGACTCTCGTATTGCGCCTTTCGAAATTGAAAATCGTATCTCGATCTTTTTCTTTCGTATTCGAGGTTTTTTCATTCAGATCGGATTGATTACTGGCTCTCTCTTCCATGAAGCTCCTCCAGTCAAGGGGGACTCAGAAGGGGTTTCACTCCGCAGTTCGCATCTACAAAACCGGCGAAACGACGCTTCCTCAGATTTAGATAGTAGCCGGTTTCAGCTAATGCTGGCAAGAAATGTCGCTGAAATTGGGGGTAAGCAGAATTACCGCCAAGCAACAATGAATGCGTTTGGATTAGTTCAACTGGAGCAGTCGGTGCCCTGGATCGTTCAGGTCAATTTCTTCAAAGAGTTGCGCCAAAAGATCCATGCCGTAACGTGATAGGAAATAAAAAATATTCAGTCGCCTTTCTTGAAGGGTCTTGACCGGGTAGAGCAAGGAGAAAACTTTTTCGATCTGCCTCTTTAAAACCTCGTGATGGCGGGACTCCGCAAGAACAAATTTCGTACGTAGGTGATTGAGTTGGTAAAGGACCTTTTGCTGGGTCGTCTTGAGTGCTTCGGCAAGAGTCTGATCCACTGCTTTTAACGGGGCTTCCAGTTCACTGAGCCTTTGCTGTATCTCCTGCTCGATTAAGGAAAATTTCTGGGCCAGGGTTTGATCGAGATTCTGCTCGATCACTTTCATCATCAGCGCCTCAGGGCCCATGAGAATGGATTGGAAATCCAGGGAGTATTTTTCAAGGATCTTTCCAATCTTTCTTTCGATAATGGTGAAGCTAAAACGAGGAAAAACGATCGGCGGCTTTCGACCGAATTCCGCATACAATGGCTCCACCTGGGCAAGATAAGCCATCTCCGAAGGCCCCGCTATGGAAGCCAGAGTGGGCAATAACAAGTCTTGAAGTAAAGGGCGAAACAAAACATTCGGGCTCCACAACCCAGGCTCTTCCCGAATCCATTTCAAAACTTCAATCAACGTCAGCCGTCGCTTGGTACCGCGCAGCTTCCATCGATCGCCGTCACGCACCAGAGCCCTTCTCTTCCCTTCTTCCGTCACGAACAGCCCCATGACGTCTGACTCAACCGTGACCTGGGCGTGATAGCCTCGATCGATCAAGCGCTGACTCTGCTGTCGAATCTTAGACATCAGTTCTTCTGAGCTGTCAGCCACTTGCTTTAGCCATGGGGCAGTAATCTGTTTGAGACGATCATCCAATGGGTCGACGAGGATGAGGCCGTAGTTTTTGAATAGCCAAGCAAACAATTCGCCAAAAGAAGATGCAAAGGTTCGTCCCGGAAGGTAACTGGCCCGCACTCTGGATTCGATCTCTTGCTTAAATTCCGATTCCGGCATCCCATTCAAAAGCAGCTGGGACGACGCCTCAATGGACTGATTAAACGAGACCTTTCCCACTGGCTTCAGAGCGTCTTCCATCGAGGATTCATAATGGATCCGCACGAGTTGCGAATCCGTATCGGCGAGATAGCAGTGGTCGACTTCTGCTAGATCATGGTCCTCTGTCGCCATCCAAAATATGGGGACGGTTTTGACCCCGCGGCAGTTGTAATGTGCTGCCAGCTTGATCGCAGTCAAGGCCTTGTAGATTGTATAGGCAGGCCCTGTAAACAATCCCACTTGTTGTCCCGCAACGACGGCCCAACAGTCACTTGCTTTGAGTTTTTCGATATTTTCTAGAGTCTTTTCCCCTGCGCCAAAGGAACGGTTCTGCGAATGCAGAACTTCGCAAAGCATGTCCCGATGAGGCAGTAGAGGTTGTTGCGCGAGATTTTCCTCCCGGAAACGACTCAATTCATGATGGCAGGGAAGGAATTCCTGGACCTTTGAATAATCGTAGAGATAGTCCCTGTAGAGGGCAGAAGTCTTGGGAATCTCTCTAAAATCCAGGCTGCGTGTTTGAGTCATAAGTCCAAATTGTCTTCCCTTGTATGAATAAGCCAGCAGCAGAATTCAGGAATTACCCGAACTCCCTGCCGTCTCTTTGACTATGCCATCGATCCGTTTCACTTCTTTGAGCAATAGCTCGAGTCGTCCCAACGGAAGCGAATTAGGCCCATCGCTTAGAGCTTTTGCCGGATTATCATGGATCTCCATAAAGAGGCCATCGATGCCCGCTGCAACACCGGCTCGGGCCAAAACGTCAATGTATTGGGATTGCCCGCCCGAAGTGCCCCCCAGGCCTCCAGGCAATTGCAAGCTATGGGTTACATCAAATAGAACGGGATAGCCAAATCCACGCATGACCGGAAAAGAACGGATATCAACCACCAGGTTGTTATAGCCAAATGAAGTTCCGCGTTCGGTTACAAGAATTTGTTGACAACCATTTCGCGCCAGCTTCTTCACGACCGGCTCGATATCCCAGGGAGCCAGGAACTGTCCCTTCTTCACATTGATGGCCCGTCCGCTTTTGGCCGCCTCCAAAAGCAGGTCTGTCTGTCTGCAAAGGAAGGCTGGAATTTGGATACAATCGATCTCCGCCGCTACAATCTCGATTTGGTTGATCTCATGAATATCGGTGAGAACCGGCACAGCCAATTCCTTGCGAATCGATTTCAGAATCCTTAGCCCCTCTCGAAGCCCTGGCCCCCGAAATGAATCCAGTGAGGTCCGATTCGCCTTGTCAAAAGATGCTTTGAAAATAAAGGGAACTTGGCAATGGCGAGCGACCGCCTGAATCTCCTTAGCCATGAATTGGCAGTGTTCCTCCGATTCAATGACACAAGGACCCGCAATCAGAACGAGAGGGCGGTTCCCTCCAACGAGAACCTGCCCCACGTGAAATTCATGGGTCTGTAGCATGGAGCTCATTCTCTAGATCGCCTTCTTCTCTGCCCGTCCAGTTACGGCTGATGTACTGCCTGTTTCCTGGAAACGTTGCTTCCGATGCGCATAGGCAGCGCCAATGAACGCCCTAAACAGCGGGTGTGAGGTTAAGGGCTTGGATTTGAACTCCGGGTGAAACTGGCATCCAACAAACCAGGGATGGTTCTCGACTTCAACCACTTCAACGAAATTGTTGTCCGGAGAGACTCCTACAATTTTCAACCCATGCGCCACCAAAGTCTCTTCATATTCCCGATTGAATTCGTAACGGTGCCGATGCCGTTCCGAAATTTCCAGCTGCTCATAAGCCTCGTGAGTTTTGGACTCTGGCGTCAACATACAGGGGTAAGCTCCTAGTCGCATGGTTCCACCCAGATCATCAATTCCTCGGAGTTCTCGCAACTTATAGATCACGCGATGCGGGGTTGCCGGATTGAACTCCGAACTGTCGGCATCTGCCAGCTCACACACGTTTCGGGCAAATTCGATGACCGAACATTGCATTCCTAAACAAATTCCAAAGAATGGAACTTTTTCTTCTCTCGCATAACAGATCGCACGGATCATTCCTTCAATCCCTCTTTTCCCAAACCCTCCGGGAACTAGGATGCCGTCATACCGACGCAGCTGCTCTTTCCAATTTGTGCCTTCCACACCCTCGGCCTCAATCCAACGGAGCAAGGTTCGCAGATTATGAGCCAACCCGGCATGAACGAGCGCTTCTTTCAAACTTTTGTAAGATTCCTCGAATTCAACATATTTCCCGACAATCGCAATTTCTACCTCGTCCGCTGGATTCTTAATCCGTTCCATGAGTTCGTGCCACTGGCTCATGTTCGATTCGCGCACAGGGAGATTCAAATGTTTCAAGATGATCTCGTCAAGGCCTTCCGCCGCGAGTACGAGAGGAACCTCATAAATCGATTCGACATCTTTTGCTGTGATCACGGCGTCATCGTCCACCGAGCAAAAGAGGGCTATTTTGGATTTCAAATCCTTGGGTAGAAACCGGTCCGTGCGACACAACAAAATGTCGGGTTGAATACCAATCTCGCGTAATTGCTTCACACTGTGCTGAGTAGGCTTTGTTTTCAGTTCGCCAGCCGCGCCGATGAATGGCACCAAGGTTAAATGAACAAACAGTGAATTTTCTCTCCCGACATCTTGCCGCATCTGCCGGATGGCTTCCAAAAAGGGTAAAGATTCGATATCTCCGACCGTCCCGCCAATCTCAACAATGGCGACATCCACATCGACACTGATCTTTTTAATGGCCGACTTTATTTCATTGGTGACATGGGGAATGACTTGAACCGTCTTACCCAAATAATCGCCACGCCGCTCTTTGTGAATGATGGATTCATAAATCTTGCCGGTAGTCAGATTGTGGTCACGAGTCAATCTTGAATTAGTAAACCGCTCGTAATGGCCCAAATCCAAATCCGTTTCCGCTCCATCGTCTGTCACAAATACTTCGCCGTGCTGGTAAGGACTCATGGTGCCCGGGTCCACATTCAAATAAGGGTCAAACTTTTGCAAAGTCACCCGGTAACCTCTGCTTTCTAACAACCTCCCGATAGAAGCAGCCGCCAAGCCTTTTCCCAATGAGGACACCACACCACCCGTTACGAAGATGAATTTTGTTGCCATGCTCGCTCCTTTAAGAATTCGTTGATCCGTTCAAGATCATCCGGCGTATCCACGGCCAAGGGTTGATAGTTTGTATCGATGACTTTGACCTGAAAACCATTTTCCAAAAAACGAAGCTGTTCCAGAGATTCTATGTCTTCCAAAGTTGACTTCTTAAGCTTGTGGAGTTGCTCAAGAAAAGCCTTCCGATACGTGTAGAGTCCCATATGCCTCTTGAAAACTGAAGCATTCTTTAGAATTGATTTCGAGTGAGGGGAATAGGGAATCGGGGATCTGGAAAAATAGAGCGCGAAGCCTTTTCGGTCTGTCACAACTTTGACCCAATTCGGGTTGTGAAGATCATCCTCCAAAGTAATGGGATGACACAATGTAGAAATCATTAACCCCGGCTCCGTATCAAATGGTTCAATCATAGCGTCAATACAACTCGGATCGATAAAAGGCTCATCCCCTTGCACATTCACAATGAGATCCGTTTCCTGCTGACACGCCACTTCTGCAACCCGGTCAGTGCCGGAAGTGTGCCTGGTCGAAGTCATCCAGGCCTCCCCCCCAAATTCCTCGACAACCCTTAGAATTCGATCATCATCTGTCGCCACGATCACTCGCTCAATACGAGTTGACAGGCAAACCCTTTCATAAACGTGCTGAATCATGGGTTTTTGGCTAATGGCCACCAGGGGCTTTCCAGGGAAGCGGGTGGAATGGTACCGGGCAGGAATTATGGCGATCGCCTTCTGCGGATTCATGGATTCGAAGGGGTTGATTTCACTTTCGTCCTTCCTGTAAACAGGTGCGCGTAATACGAAACTGAAAACATGAGTTTTAAGGGCATGCATACACCCTCTCACAATTTTTTCATCTTTGTTCAAATTGGTATCAAGATCAAGAGATTTTTCCTAAGTAACGAATCCGGCTTGAGAGACATTTCTAAAATCCATGCGACGCTCTCTTCCCTCACATTTTCAGACGATTCTCTCAGCCATATATGGCTTGCTATTCTATCCAATGGATGCTCAGCGAGGAAACGTCAGCCCCCGGTGTTCCATGATCAATTTAATCTAAAAGCGAGATCCCTGACCAGGAGCAACCCATTGGAAAAAACAAGTATAATGCTAGTAACATTGTTCGGAGTTCCTCCCGAAGACGGAAGCGGCTAAAACCTTTGAATGAAGCATCCGGTTCCGAAAACGATTGGACCTTTAACACTCAACTCTCCGGAAATCAATTCGAAACCAGAACTGCCGATTGTTTTAAAAGGGGTCACGCAAATAGAATGGTACTGCTTCAGGTCATGGCCTCTATGGTGGAGTATCCGCTCCTGGCAACTTTTCCGATTCTCGTCTTAACCGGCCTGTACCTTTGGACCCAAAGACGTTTCATTCTCATTGTCGCCCTTTGCTGGGCTTTTTATATTCCCTACGAATATGGGATGAAGTGGCGTTTGCTTTGCAGCGGGGAGTGTAACATTCGTGTTGACCTTTTGCTGATTTACCCCTCATTGGCAGTCTTATCAGTGATTTCACTCGGAATGGCAATTCGTGCCATCTTTACAATCACTCTTACTGAAAATTAGGAGGTTGACCCAATGCCGCAGCTTGATGGCGTTTTGGAAACATCTCTCTATGTCAACGATCTGGAACGGTCCGTTCTTTTTTACAAGAAGATCTTTGGCTTCGAAGTCATCGACGCTGGCGAGAGGCTGTATGCCCTCGCTGTTACGGGCCGACAAATCCTGCTTTTGTTCAAGAAGGGGGCATCCGTAAACCTGACATTGGGAGCCCATGGTGGGGATGGCGAACTACATTTGGCGTTTGCTGTTCAAAATGCTGAGCTGGTTGACTGGGAAGCCTGGCTTGAGCAGCAAGGAGTGGTCATTGAATATCGTCGAGTGTGGGAACGGGGAGGACGCAGCTTATATTTCCGAGATCCAGACCGGCACCTGATCGAATTGGCGACACCCGGTATCTGGTCCATATACTAAGTCTAATTCACAGTGAAAATGCTTCATGCCAAGATATGTCGATTTCCCACTTCCTTAGTATATCCAACAGGCTCATTTCCCTCCTCACCATCCCAGTTTGCAAGGAATCAAGAAAGGTTAGACAACCTCCAAGCTGCCAAGGTCATGTCAAAAGTGAGAGGAAGAATATATCGATGGAAGTCTCTCCTCTTCGTTTCTGTAATTCCCATTCAAGAGTCACTTTATATAGGACTGTTCATGGGTCGCTATCGACTGCTCACCGCTTTCTTTAGCCTGCAGAACTTTCCCGTGTTAGCGTAGGATAGGGGCGAGGAGTTTGAAAAATCCTGCCTAAGCGGCAACGAGGTTACAGAAGTTGCCACTCCAAATATTTTTGTCTATAATTCTTCTAGGTGCTGAGGATGCGCAAACGAAATTCTCCATCCTCCAAGACGACCCCGCAAACAGTATTTTTCAGGGGTTCATTGGGGAATGGGGCTGGCGATCGAGGCAGAAAAAGGGGAGTAGGATTTTGTCGTCTTGTACTGCTGATTTTCGTTTTCTTTCTGGGAGGACGGATCTATCTGCATTATGCGCAAGAAGCCACCCCACCGCATACAAATGAATCTTCTCCGGAACAGAAGTCCCCAAACCCTTCCATTAAAGTCGATGTTAATCTCGTCTTGATCAACGCGACTGTCACGGATCCGAGCAACCGCTTTGTCACAGGTCTTGAAAAGGAGCATTTTCAAGTCTTTGAAGATAAAGTCGAGCAAAAAATCACTGAATTCAGTAACGAAGATGTTCCGACCTCTATTGGTGTGTTATTTGATGTCAGTAGCAGCATGAGCGACAAGATAGACCGAGCCAAAGATGCCGCTATCGCATTTTTGAAAACCGGGAACCCCGAAGACGAATTTTTCCTGATTACCTTTGCTGATCGTCCTCAAGTGGACGAAGAGTTTACCAGCGACCTCAGTTCTATTCAGAACCGGTTGGCCTACAAGGCCGCCAAAGGGTGCACAACGATATATGACGCGGTTTATCTTGCTCTGGAGAAGATGAAAAAAGGACACAACCCCAAAAAGGCAATCCTGGTGGTTACCGATGGTGAGGACACCTGTAGCCGGTACTCGCTCGTCAATGTCCGAAATGCCGTCAAAGAATCGGATGTTCAAATCTACGCCATTGGAATCGTGAGCTCTTTTTACTCGGATTTTTCGCAAGGTCGCAACGGAAGGGCTGTGCTGGAGGAAATGACGGAGATTACTGGAGGAAGGGCCTATTTTCCAAACTCTGTTTATGAATTGGAAGATATCTGCACGAAAATCGCGCTTGAATTGAAAAACCAATATATTCTTGGCTACTCCTCCTCTAATGCCGCCAAAGATGGGCGGTGGCGTAAGGTCAAGGTGCGATTAATTGCCCCCAAAGGCTTGCCCTCGCTTTCTATCCGTGCCAAGACGGGCTATTTTGCACCCAATGGTTGAGGAGTTGTCTTTACAAATTCTTGAATTATTCGAAGAAACGAGTCCTCGATGACAAGACGTCACTATGCTCTTTTGCTCTTTATTCTTTCCCTTTACTTATTGGGTGCTCCTTTTTCCGCCCAAGAGAAGAAAAAAAGTAAGGACTCTGACTATACACTGAGCGTGGAGGTCAATTTTGTTCTTCTCCATGTTTCTGTGTTTGACGACAAAGATCATCTTTTAAAGGGTCTCAAAAAGGAAGATTTTGAAGTCTTTGAAGACAAGATTCAGCAGGATGTGTCTCTTTTCAGAGAGGAAGATGCACCCGTCTCATTGGGTCTGGTGATTGACAATAGTGGAAGCATGCGAACAAAAAGGGAGCGGGTCAACAAGGCGGCAATGACTTTTGTCAAGACTTGCAATCCACAAGATGAGATTTTTCTGATTAATTTCAACGATCAAGTTTATATCGACCAGGATTTCACCAAAAACATCGATGATCTGGCTGAAGTCCTAGACAACATTGACACTCGAGGTGGAACGTCCTTATACGACGCCCTCTACCTCTCTCTGGAGCACATCCGGGAAGGCAAGGAGGATAAGAAAGCACTGCTGGTCATCTCTGACGGTGAAGACCGTGATAGTCGATATAAATTTGAGACGGTTCTTGAAATTGCACGGGAGTCGCAAGCTTGCATTTACGTGGTAGGGCTTTTCGATAAAGAAGGGGAGCGATCCAGGGCTCAGAAGAAGGCTGTCAGCAATTTCAAAGAACTGGCTGCAGACTCCGGTGGGAAATGTTTCTTCCCGGAATCTGTGGATGAGGTTGAAGCCATTTGCCGCCAGATCGCCCATGAAATCCGGAATCAATACACGATTGGATACAAACCAACCAATGCCAAACGCGATGGAACTTGGCGAACCGTATCGGTCCGTCTGAATGCCGTGAAGAACTCCAAAAAACTGGTCGCTCGAACAAAGCGTGGGTATTATGCTCCAACCGAGAGTTAATGATCTCTAGAGGTATGCAAAGGAACGCCCACACCCGCCGCTAAAGCTCAGAAATCCCAGGTAACCTGCCGACTGTCCGTTAGCTCAAGGGCTACCCTTTTCCCCGAGGTAGGGGGCCTGGAGTGAGGGGCACGCTTGACGAAATGCATCTAATTGATTGCAACTGAGGACGAGAAGATCCCCAAGCCGTTCATTCGACACGTTTTTCTGAACGATGCAGGGCATGTTTCCGCGCAGCCAAAGCTTCTGTGACTCAATACTTTGCCGCGGTTTAGAGCGGTAGGCCCGACACCCGAGACGCCAGGTCGTTGCTATCCGCTGCGGAATCGAGTTACTATACAATCACGACTCAATCCCTTTCAACTGGAGGAAAATGCGATGGGCATGATGAAAGAATTCAAGGAATTCGCAGCGAAAGGCAACATGCTAGATATGGCCGTGGGCATCATTGTCGGCGCTGCTTTCGGAAAGATTATCACTTCTTTAGTGAGTGATGTCTTGATGCCTCCTGTCGGACTGATCATTGGAGGTGTCGATTTTAAGACTCTCAAGCTGACGCTGAAGCAAGCGGTAGGAGATACTGCAGCGGTAACGCTGAATTATGGAGTCTTCATCCAGACGATCGTCGATTTCTTGATTGTTGCTTTTGCCATTTTCCTTCTCATCAAGGGTGTCAATGCAATGAGGAAGAAAAAGGAAGAAGCCCCTGCGGCGCCAGCGGCGCCTTCAAATCAAGAGGTCTTGCTTGGTGAGATTCGCGATCTGCTGAAGTCTCGCCCGATTGGCGCAGGCTCTTCGCGATAAAAGAAGGGATCCGCGTAGCCGGTTCTTCCCTAAAACGGGGATTTCGGGAGGGGTTCTGCCCGTTCAGTCCCCCCGGCAACCAATAGTTTCAATGTGATCAGATCCAGCAATGAGAGTGCCATCCATTGTCTGTCCGGTCAAGACTGCCGAAACATCACCACATTGGATTGTCATTTGCTGAGTACGGAAATAAACCACGACGTCGGGCTTTCCATCCTGATTCACATCAGCTATGACTGCATGAACCGGAGAGGTCTGTGCCTGGACAGACCCGAATCGCACAGATCTTACATCCACTGTTGTTGCGTCGAACTGCCCCGTGCTGAGTATCGCGACAGACAGGATACCGTTGGATTTGGGATTGATCTTATTTCTATCGTTTCCGATTCTAATATCGATCGTCACTGGAACGCCGTCGGTCGGGGTTATCTCCAGGCTGGCATTTGTAAAGAAGACCTGCCCTTTGCTCGGGATCGGAGGCCCACTGTGGATCGTAGAGGCTGAATCCCAGAAAAGGTATTCCTGAGGCTACGAAGCCATTGTAGACCTTCGTCACATCGACCTGGAGGTTACAACAGAAGGTTCCGGGAGCAGCGGGAGGAACATCGAGCGATGTAAGAAAACTACCCGGCTTCGCAAAGAGTGACAAGTTCGTAGAGCCCGTTCCCGGATAATCTCCCAGCTTTACTTGGGCCGTACCAAAAGTCGTCCCGCTATTACTGATCGTCAGGTTCAGTACCGCTCGCGAGGCCAGACCGGTATTCTGGACACCAAACTCTATAAAGGTTTTGGTGGTCATATCGGGAACGCTTATCAACAGAACCCCAGATTGAAGGAACGCCAACTACTGGAGGAGTGTCGGCAATCTCATCTATTGTTCCATTGTTACCATCATCGCGCAACGTGAAGACGTCGCTGAATTGAATAGTTTCGCCAAATGCAGCGAAAGACTTTCCCGCCAACAACAGGGTAGCCATCAACACGAGAACAAAAAGGTGCCTTCTGCTCCTCATTTTTCCCTCTCAGCGAGAGATATTCTCTGCCATCGATTTAAAGTTTTAGTTAATGAGAAAGGATAGAGTTTAGTTTTCCCGTCCAGTGTTAAGCATCCTTTTATCATCTTTGACATTTGAAAAGCAATGAGGATTGTTGATAGGAATTGGAATGAAGAGTGACTGAACTAGCTGGTACGGATTCGAGCGTACCACAAAGAATAGGCCCAATAACTGCAATGAGCCTCTCGCTCGAACTTATTTTTTTAGTAACTTAAGGAAGGCCTTGAGTGGCAAAGCATTGGCGACGTCGGACTTCTCGAGCCAGCCTCGGCGAGCTTGGTCCACGCCATATCGCATGTACTCAAGATCGGCAGTCCGATGCGAATCAGTATTAATCACAATCTTAACACCGGCCTGTTTTGCGAGTTGCAGATGATAATCCTGCAAGTCCAGTCGCTCAGGGTGCGCATTCGCTTCCAGCAAGACACCTTCTTCCTTTGCAGTCTTAACGACTTCCTCTATATCCAAGAGATAGGGCTCTCGCTGATTGATCAGCCGGCCTGTTGGATGACCCAGAATGTTGACCCTGGGATGACACATCGCACGGATAATGCGGCGAGTCATCTCTGCCTTGGTCAGGTTGAATTTAGAATGAACTGAAACTAAGACCACGTCCATCTGTTCGAGAATCTTGTCCTCAAGGTCCAGCGAGCCGTCTGCGAGGATATCCACTTCAGCTGACTTAAGGACTCGAATTTCCGGAAAGCGCTTTTGTAGACGGTCTATTTCTTTGAATTGCTTCTTGAACTCGTCAGGTTTCAAGCCGCCCGCTACCCGAACCGCCTGGCTATGATCCGTCAAGGCCATGTATTGGTACCCATAACGGGCACACCCTTCGATCATCTCTGACAGGGTGTTTTGACCGTCGCTGTATTTCGTATGCATCTGCAGGTCGCCCTTGATGTCCTTCAATTCAACCAGCTTGGGGAGACGCCCGCTGGCACCCGCCTCGACTTCTCCCCGATTTTCCCTAAGTTCAGGAGGGATCCATGAGAGCCCGACAGAATGGAAGACTTCTTCTTCTGTTTTTCCCCCGACTCGATCGTCCCCACGAAAAACACCGTATTCGTTGATTTTCAATCCTTGATTATGTCCGATCCCGCGAATGGCAATATTATGCGCCTTGGAGCCCGTAAAGTAGTGCATGGCGGCCCCATAACTTTCCTGATCGAGTAACCGAAGGTCAACCTGAAGGCCGGAATAGAGGCGGATAGAGCTTTTGGTGGAGCCCTGTGCCAAAACCTCCTTGACTTCCGGGAAGTCGACGAAATGGCTCATCATATTAGATTTCCCGGAAATGGTAGCAAGAATGTCGAGGTCTCCAACCGTTTCACATCGGCGTCGATAGCTGCCCGCTGCTTCTAAAGCGACGACTCCTTTGGCGCTCTTCAGAAAAGTCAATAGGGCTTGGACATAATGATCTGCGTCAACAATTCGGAACCGGCCGATCCTGGACTGAACCTCTTCAATGCCTTTGAGGATCGAGGTCTTCATGGCTTCCCCGAAGCCTCGGAGTCCGTCTAACTTTCCACTCTCGACCGATTTCTTCAGTTGATCCGCTGAAGTGATTCCGAGCGTTTGCCAGAGCTGGTGAATCCGTTTCGCCCCTAGTCCAGGGATTCTGAGGATTTCCAGCAAGGCCGGAGGGACTCGGGTCCTCAGATCCTTCAGGAACTGCAGCTCGCCCGTTTGATGAATCTCGATAATTTTGGCGGCGAGATCTTTGCCAATACCAGGAATCTCGGTCAAGGACTTATCCCCGCTTTGCAAAAGAGATTCCACGGACTGGGTCATAGTCTCCAATGTCCGGGCGGCATTTTGGTAAGCGCGAATCCGGAAAGGATTGGCCCCCTCAATCTCCAGAAGGTTAGCTATTTCCTCGAAGATATGTGCATAGTCAATGTTTTCCATGGATTATTCGGAATGTGATCATTTCTGTAGTATTCAAAGGGGTTCTGCCCAGCCTGATTCCCGATTCGAGAGACCAGTCCGAAACTATACCTTTTACGATCCTGTCATTCACTAGTTCAGACTTACGGTAGGCTGCCCTGGGCCAATAGCCAGGGATGAATCTCGATCGCGAATCGGCCCGCCTTGATGGCCGGGTCGGTTTCCGACCAGGATTTTGCTTCCTGCAATGAATTCAATTTGAACACATAGATCCCTCGTAATTGTCCTGCATTTTCGAGAGGCCCAGCGATGACGAGTTTGCCTGTCCCGCCCATCCTCCTGATGTTCGCCATGTGTGCTTCCTGAAGTTTCTTGACCTCGGATGTAATTTCTGGCGTCCATTCGGGGCCGCGAACCAACACACCGAAAAAGTACTTCTCCTTAGGGGTGATCCCTTTTGGCTTTTTCATGATGCCTGTTCCTGCATACCAAGCATACGTTTCAGCCCGAAGCATCCCCACTTTAACCGCTGGATCGCTTTCGACGATGGATTGGGCTTGTTGAATTGTTGTCGCACTCGATACGATGATGGCCCGCAAATCACTATCATCTGTCACGGGCCCTGAAATCAAAACTTGGTCCAATTGGATCAAGCCATCAAAAAATTCTTGATGGGCTGACTCGATCCGTTGGGCTTCTGTTGACGACCTTGCCTTCCAGTCCGGATTTCTTTTTAAAAAGACCAGCTGAAAGGTAGTCATTTCATCATCTGCTCCATGTACTATCTTGCCTGCATTCATCCACGAGAAAACGGTGATTAAGGTAAGGGTAACCATGTAGGATAGCCCTGCTCTCATTGACTCCTCCAAAAAGATAGCTCTTGGTTGGCAGCGTTCCAGGAATCCTGAGTTCGAATTGAAGTTTAAGGAGTTTTGAACTGGCAGCGCAATTGTGTTCCTGTCACCAACTTGATATTCTTTGCGTTTCTGTTCCTTACCGCGCAGGCCGTTATCCTGTTTCTATAGATTGAGGATAGCTAAAATCTTTCTACTTTAGTAGCGAATGATTCAACCATTGGACGTTAATTGAATAGGGTCCCATCCCATGATTGTTCCGCTGACTCCGCTCTCATTTCTGCGAAGGGCTGTGAAGCTTTACGGTAAGAAAACCGCTGTGATTTGTGGAGAAGCGCGTTTTACGTATGCCGAATTGAACGGGAGGGTTCAGAGGCTCTCACACTGTCTAGACATGCTCAACATCCGTCGCGGAGAGGTTGTCGCCTTTCTTTCACGGAACTGCCATCGATTGCTTGAAGCATATTACGGAGTCATCCAAACGGGTGCGATTCTCTTACCTCTCAATTGTCGTTTGGCAGGAGACGATTTCGCTTATATTTTGAACCATTCTGAAGCCAGGTTATTGTTTCTGTCTCCCGAATTTCTTCCAGTCATTGCATCGATTCGCCAATCCCTGCGTCCGGATTTAAAGTGCATCCTACTTGACGACGGTGCCTCCTTTGACTGGCTTGACAATCACACGTACGAAGAATATCTGCGCAAGTCTCCCTCTCTTCCCTTCCCCGTGCAGCAATTAGACGAAAATGAACCGAGTGAACTTTTTTACACGAGTGGGACAACGGATCGCCCCAAAGGGGTATTGTTGACCCATCGGAATCTCTATCTCCATGCGCTGAATGTCATTTGGGCACTTCAAATTAGCGATTGCGATGTTCAATTGCACACCATCCCTCTTTTTCATGCAAACGGGTGGGGCGCCACCCAGACGATTACAGCGGTGGGGGGAACGCATGTCATGATTCCGCATTTCTACCCTCGGACCGTCTTTCAAGTTATCGCCAAGGAGAAAGTGACAACCTTTAATTTGATCCCGACGATGGGGACAATGCTGCTTCAAGCACCGGCCGGTATTCAAGAGGATTTTTCAAGCTTGCGTTTGATCCATCTCGGAGGCTCTTCAGTACCTAAGGAAATGGTGCGACAACTTCAACAACGTTTTCGATGTGAAGTGACTTGCGGTTATGGCCTTACGGAGGCTTCCCCCGTCATGACCGTTGCTCATCCCAAGTCTCATTTGAAGGAAGACGAAGAAAGATTTTATTACCGATCCGCCATGACGGGTCTTGAGTTGCCTGGAAATGAGGTCCGGGTCGTTGATGAAAACGGCGCCGATGTCTGCAATAATGGGAAATCCATTGGAGAGATTATCTTGCGTAGTAACACGGTGATGAAAGGCTATTGGAAACAACCGGAAGAAACCGCTGATGCGATTCGGGATGGCTGGCTCTATACGGGAGATCTAGCCACCATGGATCAAGAGAATTATCTTCTGATTGTCGATCGGAAAAAGGATATCATTATTCGCGGGGGAGAGAACATTGCTTCAATTGAAATTGAGAGAATCCTTTATTCTCATCCAGCCGTACTGGAATGTGCTGTCATCGCCATTCCCGACAGCAGGTGGGGAGAATGCCCAATGGCTTTTGTCTGCTTCGTATGGGGCACCCCTGCACTTCCGAAATTCTGATGCAACATTGCCGCACTCATCTTGCCTCATTTAAGGTGCCTGACAGAATCGAGCTGGTCAATTCACTGCCCAAAGGCGGTACGGGTAAAATTCAGAAACGAGTTCTTCGAAAGACCTATTGGGCTAGCAAAGACAAACAGATTTCTTAGACTTAGAGAGAAGGAAAGAAGTCTTCCTTAACCTGAGCGGCCGCAGAGGGAATGGCTAGGAGGAAAGCCATGAGAAAGAACTGGTTTATTTGGATCCCCATCCTTTTTGTCGTGCTGTTAGCCTTCTCAAACGGAATGGTTTCGCTCTGGGTGGACTGGTTGTGGTTTCAGGAATTGGGCTATCCGGTTTTATTCACCCGCCAACTGATCGCCCAGTGGTCACTGGGAGCCGTCTTTGGAGTGTTTTTTTTCATCACACTTTACGGAACGGTTTTGATCGCTAGGGTTCTGGCTGGACGTGACCCACAATTGAGCCACTCCACGGTCATCGAGTTCCCTCAATTTCCAATGCTGAAAACCAGCATTCGAGGAATCCTTCTTTTGGCTTGCTTGATCGTTTCCTACTTGATCGGGTATTGGGCTGGAAGCCAATGGGATGACTATCTCCGCTTTCGACATGCAGTCCCCTTTGATGTTAAGGACCCGCTATTCGGCCGGGATATCGGATTTTATTTCTTTCGATTGCCATTCTTGACGTTTCTTTACGCATACAGCCTGTTGCTGGTCATCTTTTCTTTAATTGCCGGCCTCCTGGTTTACGTTGTCGAGGGAGGCATTTGGATGACCCGGCGTGGCCCTCGGATCGGACGCTCCCCTCGAGTTCACCTGTTCCTTATGGGCTCTATCATGTTCTTCCTATGGAGCATCCATTACCGTTTGGAGATTATTGATCTTCTCTTTTCGGACCGTGGCATTGTCTACGGCGCCAGCTATACGGATGTACATGCCGCGTTGCCAATGCTGCGTTTCTTGACCTATTTCAGTCTGCTGGTCGGCGGGAGTTTCCTTTGGAGTGGATTCAGGCGAAGTTACAAGCCGGTGATCATCGCTTCGGGGTGTCTGTTGGTCGTCTCCATTTTAGGCCGCAATCTCTATCCTGAGTTCATGCAGAAATTCCAGGTCGCACCGAATGAGATCAATATGGAGAGCCCCTACATCGGCTTAGAGATTAAGTTTACGAATATGGCTTACGGGATCGACCAGGTTAAAGAACAAGAGTTCCCTGCCCTGGATAACTTAACTGCCGAAGTCATTAAGCGCAATGACCTCACATTGCAGAATATTCGCCTGTGGGATCATCGCCCGCTGCTGCGCACCTACAGCCAACTGCAGGTGATTCGATCGTATTACGATTTTGTGGATGTCGACAACGACCGCTACTGGATCAATGGGAATTACCGCCAGGTCAGCCTTTCACCTCGAGAACTGTCTTCGGAAAAATTGCCCAGTCGCATTTGGATCAATGAACATCTAACCTATACTCATGGTTTCGGCTTGTGTATGGGACCCGTTAACCAGACTAGCAAGGAAGGCCTGCCGGAGTTCATGATCAAGGACATTCCACCCGCGGCCAGCACCAATATTAGGGTCAAGCGTCCCCAAATATATTTCGGAGAAAAAACTGAGTCCTACTGCTTTGTGAACACCCAAGCCAAGGAATTCGATTATCCTTCTGGAGACGAAAACGTTTATACCACCTACCATGGAAGTGGGGGGATCCCTGTCAACGGCTTTTGGCGCAAGCTGCTCCTTAGTTTTCATTTCAAAGAGCCCAAGATTTTTCTCTCGACAGACATTCATCCTGAAAGCCGTTTGCTCTATATTCGTTCGGTGTCCGAGCGCGTCGAGAAGGCACTCCCCTTTCTGAAATTCGACCGGGACCCTTACATGGTAATCTCCGAGGATGGATTACTGTTCTGGATCATTGATGGCTATACGACCGGAAACGCTTTTCCCTATGCAAGGCCGACTCCCGGAATGGGCAATTATATCCGGAATTCTGTGAAAATCACGGTGGATGCTTACAACGGAACCACGCAGTTCTATGCGAGTGACCCTAAAGATCCAGTCCTCCAGGTCTACACCAGGATTTACCCGGGGGTTATTCAAGGATTCGACGCCATGCCCAAAGATTTGCGGCAGCATATTCGATATCCGGAAGATTTATTCACGATCCAGGCCACCATGTATGCCACTTACCATATGCATGATCCCCAGGTCTTTTATAATAAAGAAGACTTGTGGCACATCCCCAGCTTATCTTCTGACGGCCAAGACACGCCACTGGAACCCTATTACACCGTCATGAAACTGAATTCAGAGATGGGAAAAGAAGAGTTCATTCTCATGACTCCCTTCACTCCCACCAAAAGACAGAACATGATTGCCTGGCTGGCTGCCCGCTGTGATGATCCCCATTACGGGCAATTGTTTGTTTATGATTTCCCGAAACAGAAATTAGTATACGGCCCGACCCAGATTGTCAGCCGGATTAATCAGGATTCGGAGATATCGAAACTCTTAACGTTGTGGGACCAGCGAGGATCAGCAGTCATCCGGGGCAGCCTGTTGGTCATTCCGATTGAAGATTCCATCCTTTATATTCAGCCTCTTTACCTGGCGTCATCGCAAGAAGCTGGGATACCGGAATTGAAACGCGTGATTGTCGCTTATGGAAACAACATCGCCATGGAGGAATCACTGGAGCTTTCACTCGAACGCATTTTCGTCGGCTCTAGCCATGCAATACCAGTGGAAACCAAAACGGAACCCACGACCGGCGCCGAAAGCGGATCACTCAAAATGCTGATCCAGCAGGCAGGCGACTGCTATCGACAAGCTCAAGATGCCCTGCGTAAAGGGGAATGGGCAAAATATGGCGAAGAGATGCAAAAACTGGAAAACACCCTACAGGAAATGAAGGCAAAAACTCCGTAACCCACTGTTTTCTTTGCGCCGGACCGCTCTGTCTTCTCATAGTATCTTCTTGTCCGGACCGGCTCATGCTGCAAGCCATAAAGCGCATGAATTCAGTTCCTCTGCTAGAATAGAAGGGATATGTTAAACAGATTTTCACTGCCAGCAAAAGTTACATTGCTTCTTTCGGTAGTGGTGTTTGGTGTCGTAATCACCCTAACCTACTTCATGGCTCAAAGCGCCAAGAGTGTAATTGAAAGCGATTATCGAAAACGTTCTAATTCGGTGGCGGACCTGCTCGCTGACAAGCTGGATGATCATCCTCAACTGCCTCCCAAGACTGACCTCGAAGACCTTGTTTTTGCAGCTGGTGAAAAAAACCTCAGCATTACCGAGATATCGATATTCATGTACGACGGGAAGAATATTACCCTGGCCGCAACTTCAATCAATGAGGAGAATTCTTCCGTTCCCAATGAAGTCCGCGAAGTAATACTTGAAGACAAAAGGATGGATCGGGTCGCCTTTGACGGCAAAGAGAGATTCTGCCAGATTGGAGTCCCGATAGTATACCATAGTCCAAAGGGGAAGTTAGTCCAGCGCAAGGTCCTCGGATGCGTCATTGTTTACACCACGCTGGAACAGGCTGACCAGATTATCGCCAAGAATTTTAGAGTGGCTTTCCTGTTCGCTCCCCCTGCCATTCTGATACTCATTCTGCTGCTTAATGTCCTCTTCCGGTTCATCATTCATAAACCCGTCAAGACCATTCAGGAAGCGATGGCCAAAGCGGAAGCCGGCGACTTGAGGGCCGATGTGAACCTGAATTCTTCCGATGAACTGGGGATGATTGCTGCGAGTTACAACCGGATGCTACGCCAAATTCGCGAAGTCACGAAAGAACGACTAGAACTCATTGACAAGGTCGGTAATTTCAATATTGAACTGAAGTCTGAAGTGGCCAGTGCCACAGCTGAACTCAAGGATCGGAACAAGGAACTCCGAGACCTCAATACTCGGCTCCTCAAGATGCAGTTAGAATTGGTCCAGCTGGAACGGCTGGCTGTGGCCGGAAAACTGACAGCCACCTTTGCCCACGAGGTCGGAACTCCATTGAACCTGATCTCAGGGCATGTGCAATTGCTGATCGAATCCTTTAGTGGCAATGAGATTATCCTGAGAAAACTCACATTGGTTCAGTCCCAAATTCGGCGCCTCAGCGAGATCGTCAGACGTCTGTTAGATGCGACCCGCAGACCCAAACTTGAATTGGCCACGGTCAACTTGAATGAACTCATTCAAAATGTAGGCGCCTTAATCAAACCGACTCTGCAGACCCACAAAATCCAATACTTGGAAGCCCTGCGGCCGGAATTGCCCTTGATTCAAGCAGACCAAAAGCAATTGGAACAAGTTCTATTGAATCTTATCAACAACTGTCTCGACGCCATGCCCGAAGGGGGAGTGTTGAGAATTGAAACGGAAGCGGGACCTGAAAACAGAGTCTATATCCGGGTTACCGACACCGGAACCGGGATCCAGCCTGAACACCTTGAGAAACTATTCCAGCCTATGTTTACAACCAAAGAGATTGGGCAAGGAACGGGGCTAGGGTTGAGCATATGCCAAGATATTATTAAGGAACATGGTGGGGAGATTGAAGTTAAAGCTGTTCCGGGTGAGGGAGCTACCTTCACCATCCTCCTGTCAGCCGAGGTCCCTGTGTTACAGAGTTGAAGTAGAGACATTCCTCAAACTAAGGGACACGGGTCGAAACGAGCTATAGTCTACGAGGATAAAAAAATAGTCCTGTGCCTCTTCCAACCTGAAAAACGAAACCACCCGGCCAATTTGCCGCTATGAAGACGGGCCCCTAATTCGATGCTGATTAGACCTCACACCTCATGCAAAAAGTCCTAATCATAGATGACGACAAACTCACGTGCGACTTCATTGCGGAGTTGCTGGACGATTTCAATGTGGACATATCAACGACGCAAAACCCTACCGAGGCCATTGAGCTCGGCCAGGAGTCAAAGTTTGATCTAATCATCAGCGACATCAATCTGCAAAATCGTTTGACTGGGCTCGATGTTCTCAAGAACTTTCGAAAATATCTACCCGAGTCTGAAGTGATTCTGATCAGCGGGTTTGGGACACTGGAAACCGCCATAGAAGCGGTTCGTGAAGGTGCCTTCGACTACATCAGCAAACCCTTTAACATTAACGAAGTCAAAGCCGTCGTCAAGCGAGCCCTCGAAAAGAAACAGCTGATCAAGGAGAATGAGCAGTTACGGACCCAGCTCGACAATTTACCATCCTCTACGACTCTAATTGGCAGTAGCCCCAGGATGTTAGCCGTCTATAAATCTATCGCCAGCGTCGCGCAGTCAAAGTCGACGGTACTGATTTATGGAGAAAGCGGGACCGGGAAAGAACTGGTAGCTCGGCAGGTCCACAATAACAGTCCAAGGAAACAAAAAGGGTTTTTGGCTATTAATTGTGGTGCCCTATCCGAATCTCTACTGGAAAGCGAACTCTTTGGTTACCAGAAAGGGGCTTTCACAGGAGCCAATTCTGACCGAATTGGCTTATTTGAAGAAGCCGACGGCGGAACACTTTTCCTGGATGAAGTCGGAGACACCACCCCGGCCATGCAAGTAAAATTGTTACGTGCACTCCAGGAACAGGAGATTAAGCGAGTCGGTGGTGTCAAGACGATTAAAGTGGATGTCCGACTCATTGCCGCCACCAATCAGAATCTGGAGGACCTTGTCAAGGAAGGGAAGTTCCGGGAAGACTTGCTCTACCGGTTGAGCGTGATTACCATCAACGTTCCCCCGCTTAGAGAGCGCCGCGAAGATATCCCGACTCTCATTTCCCACTTTCTAAGAAAACATAACCTGGACAAAAGGGCCCAGCCGAGTATTTCGCAGGAGGCCATGAATGCGTTATCTAGTTATTCGTGGCCAGGAAACGTGCGGGAGCTCGAAAACACGATCGAGCGCGTGTGTCAATTTTCAAAAGGAGGGATCATCACGCTGGACGATCTCCCCCCAAAGATGAATACCCAAGTTAAGTTTCACCAAAGTCATCTTTATGATGACTTGCCCAGCCTGGATGAACTGGAAAAACGATACCTGATTCATATCTTGGAACAGACTAAACATAACAAAAGCCATGCTGCGGAGATCCTTGGAATCAACCGGAGGACGCTCTATCGGATGGCCGAACGCTTTGGGATTGATTTAAAAGAAGATTGAAGGACCAAATTGCCCCACAGGACAAATTGCCTCAACTATTAACATTAAGTAAATAAATGGCTTATCTAGAAAATAACTCGTAAGAGCCGGGCTGCCTCACTTCCCCGAAGCGAATTTCCACTGTTTCCCAGACTGGCAAACCACCAAGTCATTCAAATTAATAGACTTATTTGTTCTATGCCCGGTTGGGCGTGTTTGGCCGTTCGCTTGCTCTTACATATGTTCATGAAGGATTAAAGACTCTATTCCAAACCCGGTCAATAGGAAACCCCTGACGGCCAACTAATTTCAAGGAGGAAGTCCCATGAAGAAGTTACTATCCTTAATCTTCGTTGCCATGTTTGCTCTTACCATGAGCTTCGGCACATTCGCATCGGATGACAAGTCGACCTCCACGAAGTCGACTTCCAGCACCAAGAAGTCCAAGAAGTCCAAGAAGTCCACAAAGTCGACCGCCGATCCAGCTCCCGCAGCAGCTCCTTCCAAGTAACTTTCTGCGGTTTCTGTTTATTCGAAAAGCCAGCCTTCCTTTTCATCAATGTGAAGGCTGGCTTTTTTTTGGTATGACCGGTAATGCTGATTTCATTCATTTCACTCACCGTGAGCCCCCCGCTAAGTCGATCAAGCGGCAAGATCGATACGACTCCTAACCCATAAAACTTGCACCGACATTGAATACCTAGCTAGCCGAAGTTTTGCATGCTGTGGCGAGTCCGTCCCCTCTAATGCACCGGGCTAGCCAAAAAAACTTCGTTAGGTTACGATGAGGTTCATGGTGATGAGTCCATTCTCTTCGCGCATTTGCACTCCCGTTAAGCAATTCGCCAGGGTATGGATATACACGCCGGCATTGACTGCCCTTCGCCGCTTGCAGCGCCAGTCTCGGATTGTCCAGGTGTTGGTTTTCCTGGGTCTATTCGCCGTGACTGCTTGGCTTGACCTTGCCATCGATCCTGACCTATCGCTTTTCGCTCTCTATCTGATCCCAACGCTGTACTCAGCTTGGTTCATGGGAATCTTCTGGGGCTACGTAAGCTGTCTTGCCAGCGCCGTTGTCTGCTTCATCGAAGATTGGGGATTAACAGCATTCTACCAACACACGTTGATCCCTCACTGGAACTTGGGCGAGAGGCTCACCGTGCTGGTGGTGATCGTGACCATTGTGAATGCTCTGAAGAGCGCTCTTGAAGATGAACATGAAGCGGAACGGCGAGGCGTCCAGAGAGAATTCGAAATTGCCTCCGAAGTACAGATGCGCCTGCTTCCGTCGCAGGCCCCGGATTATCCCCGGCTGGACTTCGGTTTTTTTTACCAACCTGCCCGTGAAGTAGGGGGCGACTATTATGATTTTATTCCGTTCAGCCCAGAACGCATGGGTCTTGCCGTCGGTGATGCTTCCGGGAAGGGGCTCTCCAGCGCACTGCTGATGGCTTCTCTGCAAGGTCTGGTGCGAACGAATCTCGCGGTTCGTCAAGGAGAAGTCGCCCGCTTCGTTACCGAATTGAATCACTCTGTGTACAAGTTGACCGCCAGCGAACGCTATGCAACGCTTTTTTTCGCCACCGTCGACGTTTCCAGTCAAACGCTCCACTATGTCAATGCCGGGCATAATCCGCCACTTCTTTTCAGGGGCGGAACGGCGGCGGCCCTCGGTCAAAGCACAGCAGAGAGTTTGGAAGGCGGAGGACCTCCGGTCGGGATCTTCGCGCAAAGCCAGTATCGGTCTGAGACCGTCCTTCTCCACGATGGAGACGTTCTGGTCGCGTACACGGATGGAGTCGTCGAAGCGCTGAGCCCCCAACAAGTGGAATTCGGCAAAGAGCGGTTAAGCAATATTGTTCGCTTGTCGCTTTCTTTCGGCGCGGCGGAAATCTGCAAACGCATTGCGGAAGGGCTGCAAGCGTTCGTCGCGGAATGTCCGCAGTGGGATGACGTTACATTTGTGGTTATGAAGGTGAAGCCCGAGTGAACTAGCTACCTGGCGGAATGGAGAAGTTGAATGAATTCTTGAAAAACCGGCATGAGGCCAGTTCTCTCGAAGTCCAGGAACAAAGTGCTGGTACGGTACCTTGTATTACAGGGCGAATAGATCTGAAACCGATTGCGACTGACGAGCAGCAGCGTTTGAGTTTCCAATCAAACCCCGGATAGTCGCGGTCGTCCCGGTTATCATTGTTGGTTTTTTGGCAATCTTTGCGCCCGATCGCGGCACGGCGCCAGCGCAGCAACTTTACTATTTGCCGATTATCCTTGCGGCATATCATTTCGGCAAGAACGGCGGTCTGACGGGGGCTGAGCGAAATACTGCAGTTTGCAGAAAGTCGTTTGGTATGGCGCCGTTCTTCATCGATAGTTCACGGATTTCCTACGAATGAAGTCTTTCCCAACCACAATTTGCGCCTGGGGAAATGAAAACCATTCGATATAATAGCTTTGGAGAAAGAATTTTTCCGGCTTTATCAAAAAGGCTTAGAGGGAGGGGAGGGGAAAGCAAAGAATCTCTTACCAGGCGATTTCTCTCTCAAACCCTAAATCCCAAGTTCAAAGAAATAGCTCATTTTGTTTATCTCTTTGGCTACCCTGGTTCCGGGTCCTGCATCTAAGCGATAGTATTAATGTGTCAAGCGCAGGCGTGTCATCTCGGCGCCATCCAAAAAATCCAGGAAGGTAATTCATGAGCGAGAAGAAATCCCCATCCGTACTCGAAGATGTACCCTCTCCTTCTAGGGAACTGCCGGGTGAAAAAAAACACCGTTTCCGTTCAATATGGATCTGGCTGTTAATTCTTGTCTTCCTGGGCTTCGGTGTCTATTTCGTCTGGCTTAAAAAGAACCCCCTGCAATCAGGCCGAATACATTCGGCAGTTGGAGGAATGACGGCCAGAGGCCCTGGGACCATACCCGTAGTCGCGGCGAAAACTCGAAAGGGCGATATCAGTGTTTATTTTCCGGGTCTCGGTGCGGTGACTCCCCTCTATACGGTGGCCGTGAGGAGTCGTGTCGACGGGCAGTTGATGAAAGTCCTCTATAAGGAAGGTGATCTTGTTCACGAGGGCGACCTTCTGGTGGAAATTGATCCGCGTCCCTATCAAGTTCAGCTGACCCAGGCCGAAGGACAACTGCTCAAGGACCAGGCAGCACTTGACAATGCGCGAATCGACCTGGCCCGCTACCAAACGTTGTTGACGCAGAGGGCAATTCCGGAGCAACAGCTCGCGACGCAGAAAACACTCGTAGCGCAGTACGAAGGGGCCTTGAAAACTGATCAGGGGCTGATTGATAGCGCCAAGCTCAATCTTACCTATTGCCACATCACGGCCCCCATCACTGGTCAAGTGGGCCTACGGTTAGTGGATCCCGGAAACATAGTTCATGCCAACGACTCAAACGCACTATTGGTCATCACACAGATTCAGCCCATCAGTGTGATCTTTACCCTCGGTGAAGACCAGCTTGCGTTGGTGTTCCAAAAACTTGCATCCGGTCAGCGGTTGAAGGTAGATGTTTACGATCGCAGCAAGGCAACCGAGCTTGCGACCGGTTGGTTGACGACAGTTGATAACCAAATTGACCCCAACACTGGCACGCTTAAGCTGCGGGCGACTTTCAACAATACAAACAGGGCCCTGTTTCCCAATCAGTTCGTCAATGTGCGACTACTTGTCGAGAAGAAGCATGACGTTGTGCTCGTTCCCACGGCTGTCATTCAGCGCAATTCGCAGGTCACTTATGTCTACGTGGTGAAGCCGGATTCAACCGTTACGGTGCGCCAGGTGACCATCGGCACAACTGAAGGGGACCAGTCCGAAGTCACTGCGGGTCTCTCCTCGGACGAAGTTGTGGTTATGACCGGCGTCGACAAGCTCCAAGAGGGCGGGAAGGTCAACGTTCATATCGACGGCGACAAGAATCGGAAGGGAAGTTAGATGAACCCGTCCCAAACATTTATTCTCCGGCCGGTGGCAACAGCTTTGCTCATGGTGGGCATTGTGCTTGCAGGGGCGGTGGCATATACGCAGTTGCCCGTTTCGGCATTGCCGGAGGTAGACTATCCGACCATTCAAATTATTACGTTCTATCCCGGCGCCAGCCCGGATGTGATGGCGTCCTCGGTGACCGCCCCGCTCGAGCGACAATTCGGCCAGGTACCGGGACTCCAACAGATGACCTCTACCAGTTCGGACGGTTGCTCAGTGATCACCTTGCAGTTCAACCTCAGCCTGAGCATTGATGTTGCCGAGCAACAAGTGCAGCAGTCCATTAACGCGGCGGGAACTTATCTCCCTCCGGATTTACCCACCCCTCCAATCTATAGCAAAAGTAACCCGGCCGATACCCCGATCCTCACACTGGCGCTGACCTCGAATGAGCTTCCACTCTCGAAGGTTGAGGACCTCGCCGACACAAGATTGGCGCCGAAGATCTCACAGTTGCCCGGCGTGGGGCTAGTCAGCATTAGTGGCGGCCAGAAGCCTGCCGTCCGGATCCAAGCCAATCCTACGTCAATGGCGTTTTATGGCCTGAATCTGGAAGACCTTCGCAGCGCCCTCGTCGCCGCCAACGTCAACCAGGCGAAAGGCAGCTTTGATGGCCCGCACCAAGCGTACCAGATTGGAGCCAATGACCAGTTGCTCTCAAGCAGCGACTACGCTCCATTGATCATCGCGTATCGGAATGGTTCCCCGATCAAATTGACCGAAGTTGCCACCGTCACCGATGACATAGAGAACGTCCGCCAGGCGGCCTGGATGAACGACGTTCCTGCCGTCATCGTTAACATTCAGCGACAGCCGGGCGCCAATATTATTACCGTTGTGGACCGCATTAAGACTCTGTTGCCGCAGCTTACCACATCACTTCCCTCATCGGTCCACGTCCGCATCTTGACTGACCGGACCAATACCATTCGGGCATCCGTAAGCGACGTGCAATTCTCACTGATGCTCACGGTCGCGTTGGTGGTGATGGTTATCTTTCTTTTTCTTCGCAATCTTGCGGCCACCGTTATCCCCAGTGTCGCCGTTCCGCTCTCCCTCGTCGGAACTTTCGGAGTGATGTATCTGCTTGGCTACAGCCTGAATAACTTGACGTTGATGGCATTAACCATTTCAACCGGATTCGTCGTCGACGACGCAATCGTCATGATCGAGAATATTTCCCGTTACATTGAAGAAGGCGAATCTCCGCTGGAAGCAGCCCTCAAAGGGTCCGCCCAGATTGGCTTCACCATCGTGTCGCTGACCATCTCATTAATTGCCGTTCTCATCCCATTGTTGTTCATGGGTGATATCGTCGGCCGGCTCTTCCGCGAATTTGCGGTCACGTTGAGCGTGACCATCCTGGTTTCTGCTGTTGTCTCGCTGACTCTCACCCCCATGATGTGCTCCAAGCTATTGAGGCACCGTCGCGTGGAAGAGGAAGGCTGGTTCTATCGCGAGTCGGAGCGCGCCTGGAATGGGGTCATCGCAATTTATGATCATACCTTGCAGTGGGTCCTCCGCCATCAAACGCTGACGCTCTTGGTCGCAATCCTGACGCTCGGCTTTACCGTGCAACTCTACATCTTTATCCCTAAAGGGTTTTTCCCGATTCAAGACACCGGCGTCATCCAGGGAGTTTCAGAAGCAGCTCAGACGGTGTCCTTCACGGAGATGGCCAAAGAACAGCAAGAACTGGCAAAGATAATCTTGAAGGATCCCGCCGTAGAGAGCCTTTCGTCGTTTATCGGCATTGACGGAACCAACACAACCCTGAATAGTGGACGCATCCTCATCAACTTGAAACCGCTTGATGAACGTAAGATCAGTGCCAGTGACTGTCATCCGCCGCTTGCAGCCGGAACTGGCGCAGGTGGCTGGCATCACTCTGTTTATGCAGGCGGTGCAGGATATTACGGTAGAGGACCGGGTGAGCCGCACGCAATTCCAATACTCGCTCGAAGATCCCAGCGCTGAAGAATTGAATATTTATGCACCCCGAATGCTCGAAAAACTGAAGCAGTTGCCGGAACTGCGTGACGTGGCCAGCGATCAGCAGGTTGGCGGCTTGCGGGCGAAGGTTGTGTTCGATCGCGAAACGGCTTATCGCGCTCGGCATCACACCATCCGCCATCGACCAGACACTCTATGACGCATACGGACAGCGGCAAGTGTCTACCATTTACACCCAGTTGAACCAATACCACGTGGTATTGGAAGTGAAGCCCGATTTTCAAAAGAATCCTCTGAACCTCCGCGATCTGTATATCCGGACCGGCACCAGCGCTTCTTCAGGCTTGGTTTCGGGCGGATCCGGAGGAACTCCATTACTCGGACCCTCGAGCTCCTTAACCGCTGCGACGGCGAGCCTCTCTTCGACGTCCTCATCCGCCGGTTCGTCCACCATTGCCTCGAACAGCGCCTTCGGCGGGGACCGATCGCATCGACCTCCGTTTTTCCGAACGGAGGCCAAGTGCCACTCGCTGCTTTCACGCATGTGGAGCAGATGAGCGCCCCAATTACCGTAAACCATCAAGGCCAATTTCCCGTGGTGACCCTCTCCTTCAATCTGGCGCCGAACGCATCGTTGGGAGAAGCCATCAAGGCCATCAACAAAGTGAAGGATGAAATTGGTCTGCCTCCCAGTATTCAGGTAGCCTACCAGGGGACAGCGAAGGCATTCCAGGCATCGCTGGCCAATGAACTGGCGCTGATACTGGCGGCCATCGTAACGGTTTACATTGTCTTGGGCGTCTTGTATGAAAGTTACATCCACCCGATTACTATCTTGTCCAGCTTGCCTTCAGCCGGTGTTGGCGCGCTGCTGGCTCTCATAGTCTGCCACAACGACTTCAGCGTTATCGCCTTGATCGGGATTGTCCTGCTGATTGGTATCGTCAAGAAGAACGCCATCATGATGATCGATTTCGCTTTGGAAGCAGAGCGTAAGGAAGGCATGACTCCGGTCAATGCCATTTATCAAGCATGCCTTCTGCGTTTCCGCCCGATCATGATGACCACCATGGCGGCGCTGCTCGGAGGCGTACCGTTGGCGCTCGGCACCGGCACCGGTTCGGAACTGCGCCGGCCTTTGGGTATTACGATTGTCGGCGGATTACTTTTGAGCCAGTTACTGACTCTTTACACGACCCCGGTCATTTACCTCTGGCTCGATCGCCTGGCCAAGCGATTTTCCCGTCAGCGCGAGGACAGTCCGGGTCTGGAACCGGTTCCAGCAGAGTGAACCATGAGTTTCTCATCCCCTTTTATCCGCAGGCCGATCGGCACGACGCTCCTGACCATCGCTATTACGCTGGCAGGAGCCGTCGCCTTCCGGCTCCTGCCGGTATCCCCGCTTCCCCAGGTTGATTTTCCGACCATCTCCGTGGGGGCAGGTTTGCCCGGCGCAAGTCCCGAAACCATGGCCGCGACGGTTGCTACCCCCCTCGAACGCCAGTTCAGCCGGATTGCGTCGGTCACGGAGATGACGTCATCGAGTTCCCTCGGATCCACCAATATCACGTTGCAGTTCGATTTAAACCGTAACATCGACGCCGCAGCGCGCGACGTTCAGGCAGCGATTAATGCTGCCCGCGGCAACCTGCCGTCCAATCTTCCGAATAACCCGACGTACCGAAAAGTGAACCCGGCCGATTCTCCGATCTTTATCCTCGCGCTTACCTCGGACGTGCTCAGCAAAAGCCGGATGTATGATGCCGCCTCGTCGATTCTGGCTCAGAAGCTGTCCGAGGTGAGCGGTGTAGGCCTGGTGACCATCGGGGGAGGCTCGTTGCCGACGGTTCGCATCGAGTTGAATCCGAGTGCGCTGAACAAGTATGGCATCGGCCTCGAGCAGGTTCGAAGCGTCTTGAGCAGCGCCAATGCCAATACGCCGAAGGGACATTTCTCGGATGATCACCGCACGTGGGAGGTGGGCGCGAACGATCAGATCTTTAATCCTGTTGATTACGAGCCGTTGATCGTTGCTTATCGCAATGGATCAGCTGTGCGAATCTCCGATATCGGCCGAGCGGTGGCCGGTCCTGAAGATCTTCGGAATGCGGGATATGCGAACGGAAAACCTTCCATTCTGGTCATTATCTTTCGCCAACCGAATGCCAACATCATCGATACCGTGGACGGCATCCGCGCCGCGCTTCCCCAGCTCAAAGCGGCCATGCCACAATCGATTGATATGAGGGTGGCCATGGACCAAACCGTGACCATCCGTGCTTCCGTAAAAAATGTCGAGCGATCGCTCATCATCTCGGTAATTCTCGTGATTCTGGTCGTCTTCTTTTTCCTGCGAAACCCGCGGACGACTTTGATCCCCAGCATGGCCGTGCCCGTGTCGTTGATCGGAACCTTCGGTGTGATGTACCTTTTGGGCTACAACCTGGACAATCTGTCCTTGATGGCGCTCTGCATTTCCACCGGTTTTGTGGTTGATGACGCGATCGTTGTCATCGAGAACATCTCGCGCTATCTCGAAAAGGGAATGCCTCCATTCCAGGCCGCGCTCAAGGGAGCCAAAGAAATTGGCTTTACTGTGCTGACCATCAGCGTTTCGCTAGTCGCGGTTTTCATTCCCTTGTTACTCATGGGAGGGATTGTGGGCCGCCTATTCCGTGAATTTGCGGTGACGCTCTCCGTCGCGATCCTTGTTTCCATGGTCGTTTCGCTCACGACGACTCCCATGATGTGCGCCCACCTGCTGAAAGTGCATGAATCGCATGGCTGGATGTACCGGAAAAGTGAGCAAGCTTTCGACGCAGTCGTGCGTGGATACGGGAAGACACTCTCCGGAGTACTTCGCTTTCCGGCGATTACAATGGCGGTATTGCTCGCCACCATTGCTCTCAACGTCTATCTTTACACTTACGTGCCTAAGGGATTTTTTCCGCAACAGGACAATGGACGACTTTTCGGTGCGATTCAAGCGGACCAGGATACTTCGTTCCAGGAAATGGACAAGATTCTGAAGCAGATGATCAACATCATCGTCGAGGACCCGGCAGTGGACTCTGTCATTGGCTTCACGGGCGGAGGGAACTCGGCACGAATGTTCCTCTCCCTGAAGCCGTCCAAGAAAGGAAAATCAGTGCCGACCTCATTATTGCGCGACTGCGGCCGAAGCTCGCCAAGGTGCCTGGAGCCTCGCTCTATTTGCAGGCGGCACAAGACGTGCGCGTGGGAGGGCGATTCGGCAACGCCCAGTATCAATTCACGATGCGGGGAGACAACCTGCAGGATCTCACGGACTTCGCTCCCCGCATGCTCCAAGAGTTGCGAGCGATCCCGATCATTGCCGACGTCAGCAGTGATCAGCAGAACCGCGGACTGCAGGCCATGCTTCAGTACGATCGCGAGACGGCGGCGCGTTTCGGCATTTCTCCGCAATTGATTGATAACACACTCTACGACGCTTTCGGCCAACGTCAAGTATCGACCATGTACACCTCGCTGAATCAGTACCACATCATCATGGAGGTCGCGCCGGAATACTGGCAGAACCCCCAGATTTTGCGCGAGGTATACGTCCGCTCGCCACGTGGACAAATGGTTCCTTTGAGCACTTTTACGCGTTACGCGCCCATCACTGCGCCACTGTCGGTCAGCCACCAGGGCCTTTTTCCAGCCGTCACGATCTCCTTCAACTTGCAGCCGGGGGTCGCGTTGGGAGAGGCGGTAGATCACATTAGCGCAGCGGCGGCCAAGATTGGCCTGCCGTCAACGATCCACACCGGATTCGCCGGAACAGCCCAAGCCTATCAGGATTCCCTCAGTAGCCAGCCTCTCCTGATTGCCGCCGCGCTGGTCACAGTCTATCTGGTGCTCGGGATTCTTTACGAGAGCTACGTCCATCCCATTACTGTCCTTTCTACGCTCCCCTCGGCCGGGGTGGGTGCGCTGCTGGCGCTGCTGCTCACTCACACCGATCTCACCGTCATCGCCATTATCGGAATCATTTTGCTGATCGGTCTCGTGAAAAAGAACGGTATCTTGATGATCGATTTTGCTCTGGCCGCTGAGCGGAACGAAGGCAAGAATTCGAGGGACTCCATCTACGAAGCTTGCTTGTTGCGCTTCCGCCCGATCCTGATGACCACGATGGCGGCGATGCTGGGCGCCTTCCCTCTCGCACTCGAGACCGGCCCCGGCTCAGAGCTGCGGCGACCGCTGGGAATTGCCATCATCGGCGGGCTGGTTGTAAGCCAATTACTCACGCTGTACACAACTCCAGTCGTCTATCTCTATTTTGACCGCCTGCAGCATTGGTGGAGCCGGGTACACATGCGAAATCGAAACAAAATTGAGCCGCGCGGCTCAGAAGCATGAGGATCGGAAATCATTTATCATGTTCCAGATAACGACAACATTACCATGCACGGATCTACGAGCTGCTCACCTTTTGGAAAAAAGGGGGCTGCAGCGCTTTTTACAAAGATCGGTTAACACGAAAGACGACTCATGAACCAAATGTTTAGAACCTTTGCTGAAGGCCTTCGATATTCTCTAGTTGTTCTATTCGCTGGCGGCGCTCTTCTATCGAGCGCTTGCATGGTCGGCCCGAAGTATCAACGACCCACCGCCTCCATACCTGCGGAATATAAAGAGCCGCCACCCGACAACTTCAAGGAGGTTGGTCAATGGAAACCGGCTGAGCCAAACGATGGGACGATCCGTGGAAAGTGGTGGGAGATCTTTAATGACCCGGAACTTAATGAGCTCGAAGAGCAGGTGAACCTGTCCAACCAGAACATCCTTGCGGCTGAGGCGCAGTTCCGCGGAGCAAGAGAAGCAGTGCGAATTACACGCTCCGGCCTCTTCCCGACGGTCAGCGTCAACCCCTCCATTATCAGTTCGCGAACCTCCACTCCAGTTTCGAACAACCCTGTGTCCGGCGTGCGAACGGCCTATATTCTGCCTTTCGAGGTATCTTACGTGGCCGATATTTGGGGAAGCATTCGACGAAGCATTACAGCAAGCGCAGAGTCTGCTCAGGTGACAGCTGCCCAGTTGGAGAATGCCCGTCTGGCATTCCATGCTGAGTTGGCCCAGCTGTATTTTGAACTGCGGGGCGTGGATGGCGACCAGGAGTTGCTGGAAAGCACGGTGAAGTCCTATGAAGACTTTCTTCACCTCACCGAGGATCGGTTTAATAGTGGGGTCGCATCGGGTGGGGATGTTGCCCAGGCACAGACGCAGTTGGACACAGCACGGGCACAGTTAATAGACCTTGGAGTCGCTAGGGCCCAGTTCGAGCACGCCATCGCCATCCTGATTGGGAAGCCGCCTTCGGCCCTCACGATCCCTCACCGAGCCATTACTTCGCAGCCGCCGCCTATTCCGGTCGGAGTTCCTTCGACACTGCTGGAACGACGCCCCGATATTGCTGGTGCCGAACGCCAGATGGCTTCGGCAAACGAACAGATTGGGATTGCCAAAGCGGCCTACTATCCGACGCTGACATT
The DNA here is from genome assembly GCA_963810905.1 of uncultured Acidimicrobiia bacterium. GTDB lineage: Bacteria > Acidobacteriota > Terriglobia > Versatilivoradales > Versatilivoraceae > CAWBAT01. Next base: position 111,077 of record CAWEPG010000013.1, read on the forward strand.
GGTAGGCTCAGCAGGGCTGGCTAGCACGGATTTCACGTCGTGGTTCACGTGGCCGAGCCGCCTATGGTCGGTTGGGCCCCAGTTGGCAGAGACACTCTTCGATGCAGGGAAACGCCGCGCCCAAGTGGGCCTGGCGCAAGCCGACTACGATACCACTGTGGCCAACTACCGGCAAACTGTCTTAACTGGATTTCAGCAAGTGGAGGATCATCTGGCGGCCCTGCGAATTCTCGAAAACGAAGCGCGGGTTGAAGAGGAGGCTGTCCGTGCAGCCAGGGATTCACTATCCATTTCCACATACCAGTACAAGGGCGGAACCGCCAGTTATCTGCAAGTGATTATTTCACAAACCATCGCGTTCCAAAATGAAAGGGCATCCTTGGATATTATTGCCCGCCGCATGGTTGCGAGCGTACTCCTGATTGAAGCTCTGGGTGGCGGATGGGACGCTTCGAAATTGCCCACAACAACAGAATTGGTGCACGGCAAGTAGTCAGGCACGATAATATCCTGCAGAATTCGAACCAGAGCTTCCGGATTTGATTGACCTTCGTGGGGGAAAAGGCCACAAGACTCATGTTCGAACGCCAACCCGCATCCATACTTCACAATCGAGAGGGGATAACGCACTCTTCGCACCGACCCTGGCTGTGGCTATTAGTTCTTGCTCTGCTGTGCGGAGGAGTGTATCTCTGTGACTATCTTTATGTTCGTTACAGGATCTCCAACAACCGCAATCCGTTTGGAGTGGTAAACATTCGGCGCTACTTCGCGATCCCACAAAAGAGTGGCAAAACCGAACTCGTCTTTCAAGAACCGGAGGACCAGGTCTGTGTTCAATCCCTCTTTCCTCACTTCGGCTACAGTCCATGCTGGTATGCCAAGAGAAGAAATGTGAGACGGATCGATATGTGATTCCAAGGATCCGGTCTACCCGAGTAACCTCGCAGCCTTCGATTTCTAACTAATGCTGACTACGTATTTGGTAAGGCAGGCCGCACTTGGCGAGCGCGCCGAATGCTCGGCGGTTTCGGCGAAACCGCCCTACTGTGGCTGGGGTCGTTGACCCCGGCCCGGCGGCCGGCCTCACCGAGGCCGGCTACAACATAGACTTTGTCAACGGGATCGCTGATCCCAGCACACCAAGGCCGTCTACAACAAGAACCTATGCAACTTAAGTATAAGCTTATAATTTGCCCACATCGCATACACTATTCCTCCCAACAATCGAGGAAGGAAGTACTCTCAAGGGAGAGAACGGCCCACGGCCAGCACGACCTGGCGCATTTTTGACATCAAGGTGTGGAATTGAGCGGGGGTAAGCGACTGGGAACCGTCGGAAAGGGCTTTGCGAGGTTCGGGGTGCATTTCGATCATCACCCCGTCAGCGCCGGCAGCCACAGCGGCTAGGGCCATAGCCGGGACAAATCGGCTGACACCCACCCCATGACTGGGATCAACAAAGACTGGCAAATGCGAAACCTCCTTGAGCACCGGAACCGCGCTCAGATCCAAGGTATTGCGCGTGTAGTTCCGATCCAGCGGATGGACACCGCGTTCGCAGAGCATGATATTCTGATTACCCTGGCTGAGGAGATACTCGGCGGCCAGAAGGAATTCATCCAAAGTGGCGCTCGGGCCTCGTTTCAATAGGACTGCCCGCTGGGAACGTCCAGCCTCAATCAAAAGTGGAAAGTTCTGCATGTTGCGCGCGCCAATTTGGAGTATGTCAACATAGCTCGCCACCATATCAACGAAATCCGGTTGCATCACTTCCGAGATCGTCAGCAACCCTTGCTCTTGGCCCACCCGTTTTAGAATTCTTAGGCCTTCTTCCTGCAAACCCTGAAAAGAGTAAGGCGACGTGCGCGGTTTAAAGGCACCCCCTCGCAACACCGTGGCACCTGCTTCCCTGGCTTCATGAGCTGCCACAGACATCTGTTCATAGCTTTCCACAGAACAGGGGCCGGCGATAACCTGGATCTGTGAACCGCCAAAACGAATCTTCTGGATGACAACGACGGTGTCGGCGCAATGAAACTCGCGAGAAGCTAACTTGTAAGGGCGGCTCACATGCGCCACGTGTTCAACGCCGGGTAAACCTCCCAGATTTTGCGATAGTAATTCCCGGATATCAGGGGATATGGCACTGGGTATTCCAATGGCCACCCTCTGTCCGCCAGGCATGATCAGTGCCCGCATCCCTTGTTTTTCTATAGCAGAAACGACCTGTTGAATCTCGCCCTCTGTTGCCGATACGGTCATAACGATGATCATAATGGCCCCATTCCTGCATGAAGATCATTTGTCGAGGACATCTTACCAAACTGTATTGTCATCCGGAAGCAGATGGCCCAGCTTAATTTTTCAATTTCTGCTTCGATCGTAGCAGTAGACACTTATGGGCAGACCTCGCAGGGTTTCAGAATTCAAATTTCATTTGACCTGAGTCTGGGTGCTTCAGAATGGTAAAGTAAAAAATCGAACCCTTAGTCGGTTCTGATTCTACCCAGATCCGTCCGCCATGCCGCTCGACGATTTTTTTGCAGACAGCCAATCCAATGCCTGTTCCAGGATATTCTCTTCGGGTGTGCAGACGCTGAAACACATGAAAAATACGTTCGAAGTGCTGGGGTTCTATCCCAATTCCGTTGTCCTGGACTGAGAATAGCCATTCGTCTTTCCTGCGCATAGCAGCAATGTGAATTTGCGGATTGCGATCCCCACAAAATCTTAGAGCATTGCTTATCAGGTTCTGGAAAAGTTGGATCAATTGCGTTTCGTCTGCCAATATGTTTGGCAATGAATCATGAGTGATCTCAGCTTTCGTCTCTCCCACGGTGGCGGAGAGATTGGTTAGAACTACCTCTAGAACAGCCCCGCAATCCGTGTGCTCAAAAAGGTTGCCTCGCGTCTCCAATCTTGAAAAAGTCAGTAGATCGTCAATCAGAGCCTGCATCCGAACCACCCCGTCGATCGTGTGGGTGATTAACTTGTCTCCTAGTGAGCCGAGCTTATCCAGGTAACGCTCCCGTAAGAGTTGGGCACACCCTTCAATTGCGCGGAGCGGTTCTTGCAGATCGTGAGAAGCAACATAGGCAAACTGCTCGAGCTCTTTGTTTGAACGCTCCAGGTCGGCTGTGGTGCGTCTTAATTCTTTGACGGTACGGATTCTGTCTGAAATGTTAATCAGAGAGGCTGCCACAAACATCCCCCCATCAGTTTTCATGGGTTTAAGCCCAATCTCGACAGGAATATCCACACCATCTTTGCGCCTGCCCACTAGGTCACGTCCTCCGCCCATCGCGCGGGCTTTCGGATCCTCAAAGAATGCCTTACGATCCTCTAAGTGACTTGCGCGGTAATGCTCGGGTACTAGAATCTCGACAGATTCCCCGACCAATTCATCCCTTGAATAGCCAAACAGATCTTCTGCCTCCGCATTGACAAGCTCGATCCTGCCTTCATTATTGATGATGATCATTGCATTAGGTGCTGCTTCGACGGCAACGCGAAACATTTCCGCTGCGTGGGAGGGATCAGAGGCCCTCCAGTAGATTCCCATCAGGCACAATGGGTCCTCGCCTCCATTTTGGCGGGTGATCCCTAATAAGATTAGACGATGAATGGTTCCATCCGATCTCAGTATTTTGATACTGCATTCACACCGAGTATGTTTCTCGGCTGCCTCAAGAAATGCCCGATTCACATCAGCTCTGTCATCCGGATGTACGATTGCCAAAAAATCGCAGAATCTTCTGGGATGCAACTTTGGGTCTAGAGCAAGAAGTTGTTCCAGGTTATCGTCCCAAGTTATGCAGTCGTCTGTGATATTCCAGGCCCATAGGCCGATTTTCGAGAGTTCAAAATCCAACGCACTCCCCTGAGTTTTGTCTGACTGCTGGATTAGACTGTAGATTTGACGTCTCCCCGCATTCCTCTTTGGATCTCTTTTACAGGTAAATCGAGCGCCTGCTTATTTCCTGTACTGGGCAACGAATACTGTTCTATTAAACCTTGGTTGCTTTGGACCCAGGGCGGCGATCGCGTGTGACCGCCGTCACTCGCTCCCTGGCCCTGGGCTATTTTATCTGGTCCCTTACAGGGCCAAAAGCTTCTGTCCGTGCCGCCTTCCAACACTCCCTGTGTCTGGCCAAAAGATATGGAACATGATCAGATTGACAAGGGGGACTTGAAGAGGACTATGCTGGATTTGTAGCATTTTTTAGTGTGTTTGTATTAGATGACTTCTATTTTATTGAAAGTAGTGTGCGCTTCGCTTCTCGGAATACATTGCCTCGTCGGCTCGAGCCATCATGTCATGAATCGATAGGCTGGCCGAGGCAGCGAAAACGACTGCCCCGAGACTGATCGAGAGCGGATAGGCCCTTAATGAACTTCCCTTGCGTAACATCTTCGTGAGACGGTCTGAAATCGTCCGAATGGAATACCTTTTGCTCTGGATAGAAAGTACAGCAAACTCGTCACCGCCCACGCGCCCCAAAACATCCGAATCTCGAAAGGTTTTTCTCAATACCTCTGCCAATTGCACTAAAGCCTCGTCACCAGTCTGGTGTCCAAATGAGTCATTAATCTTCTTCAGACCGTTGACGTCTACAAAAGCGAGCAACAGGTTTTGTCTGTCACGGAGGGCCAACCTGATCTGTTGTTCGGAGATAAAAATGAAACCACGCCGATTGTACAAACCTGTCAGTTCATCTCTTAAAGACAGTTCGTAATGCTTCATGAACAATCGATGTCGTTCTAAGGCATATCGGGTAGATTGCTCAAGCCGACGTCTGTCATAGTGGCCCTTGACGAGGTAATCTTGTGCTCCTTCATGCAACGCCCTTATTGCCGTCGCCTCATCGTCGAGGCTTGTCAGGACGATCACAGGTAACTTCCAGACTTCGCGACGGAACTTAATCAACGTCTCAAGACCAAGGCTGTCTGGGAGTCCAAGATCTAACATGACCACGTCAAATTGTTCTTGAGCGGCGAGAGCTAACCCTTCACTAAGTCTTTCGACGTGAGTCACTTCGTACTGGGATGGATGCGCTGTAGGCAGATTCTCCCGCAATAAAAGCACATCGGTGGGACTATCCTCAATCAAGAGGACTCGAATGCGAAAGGGGTGTCCTGTCGGCAAGTTGGAGTACTCGATTTTCTAAACAATCAATACCCACGGAGTCAAGCTCGTGTCAGTTCACAATTCAAAATTCATTTGAAGTGAATCTTGGTGTATCTGCGTCAAACATTCTTTAATGATAACATCCCTTCAATGAGTCAAGTGGGAACAAAATATCCAAGCGAAAAATCGACTTCTTCTCTCCAGAAGACATTTTGCCAGGTAAAGCCCCTTGCCGTTACCAACACTGAACCCGTGGCCAGCACTTTTTGCCCGGTTTCGCATAGTTCGGTTGCCTGGTCCAGCGTTATTTCCGGATTGATGGAGGAAACTCAATCCATCCTTACTTTCGGGCCGGATCTTGATTCATTCCATCGCCGAAAATTGCATCGATCGATTCATCTAGAATCGGATCATTTTTTGCATCATGGGATCTGTTAGTTACTTAGGCCGGGCTTTCGAGAGAGCTCGGGGCTGTAAGTGTTCGGATTGTTCTTTGCACGACAAGCTCCAAAATCCACTAGAGTGTATTGAGTACAAGAATGAACACTGCTACCGGTGAGAAATCAGGGACAGGGAACTACCCATGCGGCAAACTCATCAATAGTTTGATTAACGGTATAAAGAAAGTTTGGACAAAAATGAATTTAGAGTTCCCAAGTTGAACTGCAATGGTAACTCGTGTTCAAACCCTCAGGATTACTTTGTCCGAAAATTCGCACCCTAATTCTAGCTAGAAATTGCAGGCAGCAATGCTCACCACTCTCCCAACTAGAATTCCGAGTCTTTTGCTTTGTAGCCAATAAAGTCGGTCCACAGTGAAGCTAACCTAGCGAGGCGAGTCGAAATAAGTCTCCTCTCGGGAGGAGAAGAAGCCTTGAGTCCTCAGGGGGGTAGAATTCCTGCCGGGACTCGGGGAATCCTGCCCGCTTTTTGTCATTGACGAACCCACCCCTACCTGAAGGTGCGAAAAAAATGAAAGCTGTATAGGGAACAGACGCTGTTCCTTTCCTGGTTGAATTGCGGAGCGATCTAAAATTAGCGCTCCGTAGGAAAAGGGAACGCTACGGTGAGCATTCCCTACAATTAATTCCGCAATCTTTCACACCTTCCCTCCTTTGCGGAAGGGAATTCAGACTCTCACCTGTTTGAATGCGACTTGGTAGGGGCAGTTACCGCCCCTACCAAACAAAGCTAAAGTCGTATCTCGGCAGGTGGTCCTATTGCGGTTGCGGCTTTTGTTGCTTTTGTGCCTTTTGCCGTTGTTGTTGCTGCGTTTGCTCCAGCTTCTGGGTCTGTTGCTCATGTTTCTGTTGGAGCTTCTGGTGTTCCTGTTGCTGGCGCTGATTTTCTACCTGCTGCTGAGCCCCTTTGCTGTTGCTGTTGGCGTTGATTTTCAACTTGCTGCTGCTGAACCTTTTGTTGTTGTTGTAGCCGTTGATTTTCCACCTGCTGTTGAGCACTTTGTTGTTGCTGCTGGCGCAGGTTTTCGACTTGTTGCTGAGCCCTTTGCTGTTGCTGCTGGCGCTGATTTTCTGCTTGCTGCTGAGCCCTCTGCTGTTGTTGTCTCTGCTGATTTTCCGCCTGTTGCTGTTGTTGCTGGTGCTTTTGTTCGAGACGTTGAGCCTCTAGCTGCTGTTGCTGCTTCAGCTTTTGCTGCTGCTGCTGTAGCTTCTGTTCCAGCTTGGCATCAGGTGTGCTTTGCGGCGGACGATCCGGGCGATTCGAATTGGCAGCGGTCGGAGGCTGTGTCCTATTCGGCTGGGCTGAGGCAGGACGATCAGGGAGATTCGGCTTGGCTATGTTTGGGGACTGGGCCCTGTTTGGTTCTCCTGACGGCGGCTGCTCTAGCGGATTTGAGTTGGCGTTACCTGGCGACTGCGCCCTGTTCGGTTGTGTTGAAGGGGGACGATCGTTGCGAATTTGTGAATTTTGCTGTGGGGCCTGTTGCACCGGCTGGGTTGAAGACACTTGAGGTGAAGTTGCCGGAGGCACAGCAGCGGAACGCATTCCATTCGGTTTTTGAGATTGGCCAGGCTTGTTGCGGGCGACGCTTTCAACAGGAACGGGTTTTGCTGTAGGCTGCACGATTCTGACGGGAGCAGCGGCCTGCGTGCCTTGGGGTGCAAGGCGTTGAATTTCCTTTCGTCCCAACGGCTGTCCCCCATTGGATTGGATAGCTTGTTGCTGACTGGAAAATGCGACCGGTGCAGGCGGAGGGGCGGTTCTGGCTACAACGCTGCGAGTCTGGACGGAGGATGGCGGCCTTACGGCGGCTGAGCCAGCGCCCAGAGCGCTCCTCTGTTGGGGTACGACGCCTGCGTTTGTAGTAATCCGCGCCTGAGCCAGCTGCCTTTCGTCCATCTTGACAAAGTGTTTCTGAACAGGTTGTGCGGAAGCAAACGCTGTTTGCGAGGTTGCAGTCACGGCCCCTGGCGCGTTCCGGTTCACATATTTGATATTGGTGACATTGGGATTGTTGGTCGTGTAATTGTTATAGACATTTGTAACATAGGTATTGTTGACGGTCGTGTTCGTCACATTGACGTTGTTCACGTAAGTTCGGCTGACACGATACGGCGGGACGTAGACCTCACGTGGTCCGAGTGGAAACCATCCAACACCCGCACCAAAGCTACCCACCCCGATGCCGATGCTGAAATGCGGTCCGCCGACCCAGGCGACGAGCGCCGGGGCATAGACCGGCCGTACTACAGCGACAGGCCCTGGGCACCAACCCCATGTTCCGCGGATAAGGCCCAGCGACCATAATGGAATGGAGCAAACCCCCACGGTGCATCATCGACCCAAGTCCAGCCCCAGGGTGAAATCCAAACCCAGTGGCCATACCGATAGGGCGCCCATCCGGCGACAACCCTGCGAGGCACCCACATTGGACCATAGTCGGGCACGGTGCGCCAATCGCCATAGTCATCAAGATCCTGGTAACCAACGACATCACGGGAAACATAGCGAACAGAGTGGGCGTGATCCTCGCGATCATCGCGGTCACGGCACCAGCGATCGAAGTCATCGTAGTCGCCGAGACTGTCGAGGTTGGCTGCGACTTGATCAGTTCCAGTGAAGGTTGCGCGTTGATTGGGATGCACGGTGAAGGCTTGACCGCCACCGTCACTTCGCCTTCGCCGCCGCGGACGGAGACGACCGTCGTGTCGCCCGCCTCATTGACCTCGAGGCGATAGTCACCGGGCCGAAGAAGATTGAAGGCCAGGTTCGGCGTGTCTACTTCGAACGCCTCATTCTGATCGAGATGGCGCAGGTGAATGCTCATGACGCCTTCACTGAGCTGGATCTGCGCCATGTTGTCGGATAAGTTCAAAAATGAGAATCCGGTTTGACTTCGCCAGACGAATTGCTGCGGATCCAATGTTCAGCTCGGCGCGGGCACCTCTGTCTGTCCAGAGCTTATCGCCTGTGGTGATGGGCCGGTTCACAACCGCCGAAACCCAATCTTCGGTTCCCGCCGGTTCGAAGGAAACCGAACCTTGTGATATATCCCAAGCGCGCCGCGCGTCCGGGCGGGTCATCATCATCAGCCACGGCCCTCTGTGGAATGCTTAAAACAAGTCCCAAACCTAAAATCAGCGAGGGGTAGAATTCTCAATAATTTGGTCATCGCGTTTCACCTCCATAAGATCCTCCAAACTTGGTCTCCGATCGTTCGAGGTTCCTCCTCTCGCATACTCTTCCAACCAATTCTTTAGATGCACCCTGTATGCCATTGCGAAAGGGTGAAGTCAGAAAGCGTTGACCCAAAGACTCAGCAATTGTTCAAAACCTGATGGCTCAGGAAGTTGCCGAGCGTCGCCGACCACAGGTTAGATCCCCCACAGACTTGGGTTTTTGTGAGATGGTGTCGAAAATTGACGCAGCGTGTCATTTTTACACATTAGTGTTCTTCGAATCACATTTGCGAAGAAACACTTCGCATACAGCCCAACATCCAGGCCTGTTAACCCGGAAATCCCTATTGTTTTTAATACTCGAAGATTAAGAAAAGTTGATTCTCGCGAGTTCACAAGTGGACTCATGGGTCCTCAGCAAGTGATGGCAACTCCTTTTGAGTCGCGTAAGCCACCAGAGCCACTGCAATCGAGATGACGAGTTTCTTAGTACGCAATCCTCAGAACAATAACGAACGTTGCGTTCAGTTAATATTTGCCTAGATTGGCTATTCCAGTCGGGTATTTCGTCTCAATTTCAAGTGTCTCTGACCGACCGACAGATAATAGAGGGATGGTAATGCCAGCAGGGTCAATAACAGGGTGGATAGAAGCCCCCCAACAACGACGGTCACCCGCGACCGCCGCCATGAGTCCAAGCAGAGTAAAATACAGCCCCCCGCCTTGGATCCATGGAAGCGGTGAAACACGATCCCAAAGCGGGGGAGAGGCGCTTGAGGCCTTGTCTCGATGGATTCTCTAAGCCAACCTTCCTTGTGATCAATCGGTGGACTGGCTTTTTTGTTTAAATATGCCCTTACTGTTGTTTTCACTCAAATTATTTACTGCACACCAAGCTTTAATGTGGTCAAGCAGCGAATTCGATACAAACGCTAGGGCGTAAAACCTGTTCGGCCATCCGACTTACACGTTCCTGATCCATATTCCCTCTTGAAAAAGTGGGACACAAGTTCACAGTTTCGTCACCAGACGACAGAAGGAACCAGCCTCTAATTCTGCTTCGTCATTCCACATAGCCAATCCAGCGCCTCATATAATTTGACCCGAAACTCATCGCGGCCGCCGCTGAAACGATGATTTCGTGCCGAGACAGAATAAAACCTCTTAAGTCTTGTGTCCTCCCCGAATAAGGAATGGGCTTTTTCTGCAGGCAGATATTCATCATGGCTTGACTGGATCAAGGCTGTTGGGAGTGAATCCATGGAAGAAAACAGTTCGTAAGTGTCGAAAATAATGTGCTGGAGCTTCGAAGGGTGGTCCAGGATAAGAATCTTCCTGTCCCGCCGGTGAATGTCCAACTCTTCTTTGTGAGGGAGACCGATAGCAAGAACCCCGAGAAGCTCTTGCTCCGAAGACTTGTCTGCCCCCACCAAAACGCTAAAGGCCGCCCCGCGGGACCAACCTGAAAGTAATATCTTTGTGTCTCTCGCTAGATTGAGGCTTTTCTTGGCCTCGTCAATAATCAGCTGATAATCCTTTACGAGTTCTTCCAAAGTGACAGGCTCCTGGCTGTGGCTCAGAATCTTCATATAGGAGCGAGAGCTAAACCCAACCGTCGGATATCCGAACGCCGAAATTTCCTCAAACATCCCGACAGCCTCGCCATACCATCCTCCGTCCCCACTTGCGTACAACACAAGAACGGGAGGCACGGAGTGTGACCGTAAATTACTCAAATGAAGGTCTAGCGGTTGCCCATGGAGAACGACCTTGCTCACGAAAGGTTTTATCTCTCGATCATGAGCATTAGCTTCCATTGGCGGCCAGAAAATAACTGCAACGCACAGGCAAATAGCAAGAAGTGTCTTATGATTGACGGCTCGATCTGAAACGTATGGCATCAAGTCATCCTCTATGAAGGCAACGATGCATAATGGAATGGCGAAGAGATATTGTCCTCCGCAGAGAGTCCATGCATCCCGACTCGTGGTCCGCATTCCCTTCTCATCGTTTCACGCTCTTAATCCACGACAATGCTTCCAGAATGGAATTATTGAGCCCCAAGCGGTTGTCACTAAAGCGGTGATTTGAGGCCTCGACAACCCACATTCTTTTGGGCTCTTTCGCCTGGGCAAACAGCACCTTTGCTTCTTCCAACGAAAGGAATTCATCGTGAGTGGAATGGATCTCGGCTAAAGGGACAGGGCTGATCTGCTGGATGATATCTTCAACCATAAAGCTGGGTTCATCAGGAGTCTTCTTGGTGATCCAGATTGTAAAGTCCTGCCATTTCCATCCCAGCTCATTCTGATCAGGCAAACCCAAGCCAAGAATTCCCGCAATGCCATCCCTGACCAAAGAATCTGTAGCCGCTAGAACAGAGAGCCCTGCCCCCTCGGAAACTCCGCTCAAAATAGGTTTCTCGTGAGAATATCGTTTCGCATAGTTGATCAGCTCCAGATAATCCTTCGGAACGTCCTGAGGTGCAAGGCTACCAGATTTCGTGGTAAAACTACTTAGGTAGGCCCGGCTATTGAATCCGATCACAAGATATCCGCTCCTCGAAAAAAATTCGGCGACATGGGTCACGAGACCTGCCCACCCAAGATCTCCACTGGAAAGAATGATGGCTGGGTTTCCTTGCTTACCGTATATCGAGAGTTCCTGAGCTTTTCCTCGAAGCACAATATTGGCTGGAGATTGCCCCTTGAGCGGTTCGGCTAATAAGAACAATAAAAGCACTATAAGGTTGATCCCTGTCAAAAGGTATTTCCAGGATCGACCGGAGTGGAACCTGTGTAGAAGCTGCATTTGTCTTCTTGAAACAAGAATTCGTGGCCGGATCAGTGACCCAATGCTCTCCTCATTGGCGAGAGTCAATTGTATTGATGATCTGGTCAAGTGGGACTCCTTTTTTATCTCTTCATTAACAGTTTCATCAGTCCGCCGGAAATATGAACCGCCGTCATGGCGTATGCGACTCGAGGTAAGTCTGCTCCTTTAGGATAAACCAGATAGCGGCCTTCCCAACGAGGAGCGAATTTTTTCTTGAATTTGAAGAGGTTCTTATACCCGTAGAATGCATTCAAGTTTTCAAAAAGAAGTCTCAACACCGCGCTCCAATGTATCGGCGGGCCCTGTCACATTGGCAAGAGGGGCATTGGCTAAGCTCGCCTCCGTACGGCCCGAAGCCTTGAGCTGGAGAAGCGAATGAGCGAGGAGAAAATCCATTGTCCCTGCCTCCGCGTTCTGACGCTTCCTCATAAGGTCCAATACAACCGCTTCTCCTCGACGGTAGGGCAACCAGGTGCAGAAAGCTTCAACCTTTTCGCCATGTCCACAAACAAAGACCAGAATCTCATTCATTGCCTCGAGAGAAAAGCGACCCAGAGTGAAACCCATTTCCCCTAGTTTTTTCTCTTCCAGCCATTCCTGAGAAATATCTTCCAGTTGTTCGTCGAGCACAGCATCCGGATGGCACTTCCGTTGATATTGCCGAATCACTGCTCCGGTTTTCGCAACTTTATTGACCATGGCCCTCAAATTTGCTCGCGCACCGCCAGCTAGACTGAATTCAGGAAGATCGATTAATGCTTCTTCGGCAATTTTCAACGATCGAAGTCCCACAGAATGATAGGCGGCGAGCCTGGATTCTGCAGCCTCATAAAAGCAGGGGGTCCAGCCGTTCTTCCGGGAATATGTGAGAAATTCTTCAACGGCGCGGACAAACTCAACTTCCGGAGCCATTGGATCTCCACAAGCGATGGCAACTCCTTTTTGAGTCGCGTACGCCACCATCGCTCTTCCACCGGCAACCATAAGATGATTTTTGTCTGTCTGAATGGCAAACGTAGAAAGAGATTGAACACCGTTCTGGTCAAAGATCTGTCGAATCTTATCCGGGGGGGCTTCCTGTCGATTACGCAGGATCACCGGCCGTAGTAGCATCACCAACAAATAAAAACGTGCTATCCAACCAGTAATTTCGAGAGAGTTTAGGAATAGCAAGGCATGGGGAGTTTTGGGTATGACCTTGGGGGCCGTGATGAGGATGCCGGCATTGAAAGCTTGCTTCAAAGGGGTGGCGCCAGGAGGCCATTCAAACTGGTGATGGAGATGCCGCAATCCTATAAAACCGTACAAAAGCACAACCAGAGTCAGCAGGGGCAGCATCAACAGTGCCCTTCTCGCTGACAAGGGGTCACTTCGCGCATAAAAGCGCCGTCTAAAGTAAATCAGATAACTTAACAGTAAAACTGCGACTAGGGAGTGGTGCAGATCGAGTCCACGGGTAATATGGAGCAAGAAGGACACCGAAAGAGAGATGGTCGCCACGTACCAGGCCAGCTCTTTTCTTCTGGCCAAATTCCGTGTCACTTGGAGGAGGGCGACCCCCGCGAAAAGCATGAGTGGTCGGCTGTGCTGAGTGACTTCTAGGGGAAGCCAACTCGCAACGGCTCCCATTGTGTGGTGAGAGCGAGGCCAGATGGCTGAAACCAAATTGAGAAGGCCCATCAACCCCATTGCAAAAGGGGCCAGCAAGTGCAGATCGGCGGCTCGAAGATCCTCAACCCACTCCGCTCGCTTCAAGTGACGAATGAGCAGAACCAATGCGGCTCCAATCAGGAATGTGAAAACGATCCAGAGTTCGTAGCGGTAGGCCTCTGCAAGCAAGAGCTCTGCGGCGTGTCCAAAATAAAAGCCCAAGAGGGCTGTGGGAACTGCCCAGATCATGCTGGCCAGCAAGTTAATCAAGCAGAACTTTACTGGTGGCATGCCTAAGGCGCCACAAGCGGCAGGAATGATGATCCGAAACCCAAAAGCGAAACGACTGGCGAGGAGAAGCAAATAGGCATGCCGCGACATCATGCCGAGACAACGCTGATAGTGAGAGTTCTGCCGGAAGCGATGATCCAGCCACTTTCGACCGCGAACTCGAGCAACCGCAAAATAGATCTGATCCGCCGCAGAGTTGGAGAGGACGGCAGTCAGAATGATCAGTCCGAGACGGAAATACCCTCGATGAGCCAAATAGGAAGCGGCAAGCAGGAAGGCTTCTCCCTCGATAGCAATGCCGAAGAAGAGAATCAGGTAACCGTACTTTATAAGGAGAAATTCCATGGGCTTGGAAATGCCGAAATGGTACGTTTGCAAAATCTATGAATACTATTCAACCAAGAAAGCTAGCACCGTTTGATCGTCCCTCCCGTCATTCACGCCAATGGGTCCAGAACTCCTTCTCACCAATTTTAATATAGATTCGCAAATCCTCTTGTGGATTTTGATCCTGACGCTTTCTTAGGATTGTTCCTCGCAGGAATTCCGGCAAGGAATCGGCTTCTATCGGGAGAGCTTCACTGATCCTGTTGGTGGTAAAGAGGACACCCACAGTCCCACATTCGAAAGACAATGTGCCTTTCGGATAATCGCTGTTTGAGAACATGCCGACAGGGGTGCCGCTGCACTCAAGAAGATGATCGCCGTGGTGGCTAAAAACAATTCCAGGGGGGTGACCGGCATTGACGTAGGTCAAAGTCTTTTCTCGAGAGCTAAAGACCCCAAGGAAACAAGTCAGGAAAACAGCCCCCTGGTGTTCGGCAATTAAAGCTGAGGAAATTTTGCTTAATAAATCTGAAGGATCATAGGTTTGTTTCGAGTACATTCAAGGAAAGGGTCCGTACCGAAGCGAGAGTTAGCGCTGCCCGTATCCCTTTGCCCGAGGTGTCTGCGATGAGCACGAGATAGGTGTCCAGATCGGGTGTGATGAAGTCATAGAAATCTCCCTCAATCTTTCCGGCCGTTTTTAGGATCCCCCCTTATCGAATCCCACCTTTGCGCAATGGGATCTCCGGAAGTAAATTCCTTTCAATATCGGATGCCAAAGACAGTTCTCTCCCAATAGCAATCGGGATTTTCTCGGCTTTAATCAGAGTTAGACGGGCAGCCCGTAAATTCAGCCAGAAAAACGCAACAAGGCAAAGGACTGTAGATAGCAAGACATCACTGATCCTGGTTAGGTCTATCAAACTCGGATGAAATGCCTGGATGAGTGAATGTTCAATCGTGATCGCGCCGACGTACCCAACCAGAACGGTCACGATGGCGATGAGAGCTTCCCTGTGCCGTTTCTTCATAACTAAATGAACGGCGCGCTAAATTAGGAATTTGCTAGATGGGCTATTCCAGTCGGGTATTTCGTTTCAATTTCCGGTGTCTGTGACTGGCCAACAGATAATAGAGGGACGGCAATGCCAGCAGGGTCAATAACAGGGTGGATAAGAGCCCCCCTACCACCACGGTCGCCAGAGGGCGCTGCACATCTGAACCAATTCCGGTAGCTCTTGCTGCTGGAACCATGCCGAGCAAGGCAACCATAATCATCATCAATACTGGCCGCATCTGTGCGCAAGCCCCTTGAATCACGGCTTGTTCGATGGGGAGGTCGCCTGCTCGGCGCCTGAATCGGTTAATCTCAGACACCATGAGCACACCACTCATCACGGCAACGCCAAACAAGGAAATAAACCCAACAGCAGCGGAGACACTCAGATTAATATTTCGCAAATACAAAAAGACAATACCGCCCACGAGTGAGAATGGAACATTCATTAACACCAACCCGGCATGCCCTGCCGAACCAAACGTAAAAAAAAGGAGGGCGAATATGATCACAATCGTGATGGGAAGAATAATGGCGAGACGGTTTCGAGCTCTTTGCAGGTTTTCAAATTGGCCGCCCCACTCCACACGATAACCCTGTGGAAGTTTAATCGTCGAACCGAATCTTTTCTGGGCCTCCGCGACGAAGCTACCCTGGTCACGCCCCCGAATGTTCGTGCGCACAGATATCATTCGCTTATTCTCTCGCCGGGCAATGATTGAAGCGCCAGCGGCCACCTTAATTTCGGCCAACTGGGAAAGGGGAACTCTTCCTCCTTCGCGGGTCGGAATCAAAATATTCCCGATGGCATTGGAATCGGCCCGAGCTTCCGGCGGGAATCGGACGGTAATTTCAAATCGACGTTCTCCTTCAAAAAGCGTCGTCACTGCTCGACCCCCAATTGCCAGTTCAATGACGTCTTGCACATCACGGACATTAATCCCGTAGCGCGCGACTTCCTGACGGTCGATTTGGATCCTCAACTGGGCTTGGTCCGCTTCTTGTTCTATCGCCGCGTCTGCGGCTCCTGGTACTCTTTCTAATAGCTTGAGACTATCTTGAGCAATCTGCCGCAACACCTTCAAGTCAGGCCCGGCAATGATGACTGCCAAATCGGCAGGTGAACCGGTGACCGCCTCCGTGACGTTGTCGATGATTGGTTGGGTGAAGCTGAAGGAAGCTCCCGGAATTTCATCCCGTAACTTCGTGGCGAGTTGTTCCACCAGGGCAGCTTTATTCATCCCTGGTTTCCAGCCTTCATAGGGATTCAACGGTACGAAGATCTCATTGCGATTGGGACCATAGGGGTCTGTCCCAGAGTCGTTCCTACCGCTCTGGGAACTCGCCATTTTCACCTCGGGGGATTGTCTGACAAGTGCTCGAATCCGATTGGCCACTTCAGCCGACTTGACGAGTGAAATGCCCGGCGTCAGATTGGCTCGGATCCAAATGACCCCTTCATCCAATTGCGGGAGAAATTCCGTGCCCAAAAAAGACCCCAAAAGGAAGGCTAGCAAAACGATTCCCATGGATGACGTCACAACAAGTTTTGAGCGAGAGATGGTTCGATTCAAGACGACTTGATAGACTTTGTAGAGCCAGGAGACCACCGGATTTTCCCAAGTCTTAACTCCGTTGCGAAAAAGATAGGTGGCCAGCACCGGAATCAGCGTAAGAGCCATTAACATTGACCCTAGAAGGGCGTAGCAAACCGTGAAGGCCATTGGTGTGAAGAGACGACGTTCGACGCGTTCGAGCGTAAACAGTGGAATATAGGCGGCAATAATGATCAGTAACGAAAAGAAGATGGGGCGCTCGACTTCGAGTGCCGCATCACGAATGGTGTCAATAACTCTTCCTCGTCGCTCCTGCAATTGCTGTTCGGACAACTTATGAACGATATGCTCCACCATCACCAGTGTTCCGTCGACGATGATGCCGAAATCCAAAGCCCCTAAGCTGAGGAGGTTGGCAGGAATTCCGCTAAAATGCATACAGACAAACGCAAAAAGCAGGGAGAGCGGGATAGTCAAGGCCGTCAATAGGGCAGCCCGGACACTTCCAAGAAAGAGGAAGAGGATCGCAACCACAATGACTAGCCCTTCTAACAAGGTATGAGAAACCGTATGCAGGGTATTGGAGACTAGTTCTGTCCGATCGTAAATGGGTACAATGCGAATTCCCGCAGGGAGGCGCGTGGAATTCAGTTCTTCCGTGGCTTCATGAATGCCATTTAACACCTCGGAAGGGTTTTCCCCGCGGCGCATCAAAACAATGCCTTCCACCCCATTCGATTTATTATTGAGGCCAAAGATGCCCGTTGGGATTGCGGCTCCGATCTTCACCCTCCCCACATCACGCACAAATACCGGCACCCCTTTGGACTCCGTGATGACAACGGTTTCAATATCACTGATCGACTGGAGCAAGCCGACACCCCGGATCACCATGGCCTGCTGCCGATTATCCAGAATGGCGCCGCCGGCATTTTGATTATTCGAATTGACAGCCTGGGCAATCTGGCTGATCGAAAGGTCGTATTTCGAGAGGGCTAGCGGATCGATTTCGATTTGATACTGCTTAATCAATCCTCCAAAGGGAGCAACATCTGCAACTCCGGGAACCTGAAGAAACCTTGGGGTAATGACCCAGTCTTGTAATTCCCGTAGCTGCATGGCATCCGCATTTTCTCCTTCAAGTGAATAACGATACAGCTCTCCTATCGGAGTTGACAATGGCCCAAGGGTTGGAGTCACTCCGTCTGGCAGGTCCGCATCACGCAAGCGTTCCAGGGTCACTTGTCTGGCAAAGTAATCGTCCGTCCCATAGGAAAAGGTCAATTCGACGACAGACAAACCAAAAATCGTTCGGGACCGGCGGGCGATCACATTCGGAGTATTATTGAGAGCTCGCTCGATGGGTATCGTAATCTGCTGCTCAACCTCTTCGGCGGCATGCCCTGGATAGAGCGTGATCACAACGGCCTGAGTATCGGAAATGTCCGGGTAAGCCTCGATCTTGAGTTGCAGATAGGCCCATATTCCCAAGCCAATGAGCGCTAATCCCATCAACAGAGCCAAGAATCTTTGACGTAATGCAATCCGCAAGAGCTTTGCAATCATCTAATTGATCCTGTTTCTGAATGGGATAGCCACAGTCATTTCAGGCAAGGACTTCAACATTCAGCATCACCATGAGACTATCGCCCACCATGCTTCTGATCTCTCCAAGAAAGGGACGCAGCTTGGCCTCTTCTTCGACGACACTGATGGTAACCGGGCGATCATCCGATATCCCAAAGAGTCGCTTGTGGTGAACCCTTTGCTGGAACCCGTAGCCCATAATTCCCCTATGTACAGTGGCGCCTGTAATGCCGTGCTGGAGGCAGCGACGAACAATAGCCTCATAGAGAGGCAAATCCTCCCACACATCTGTTTCATCTAAATAAATGACGAGCAGCTTGGCGTTTTGAATCATATATTAGAGACTCCTTTTTCCTGCTGACCAGGAAATGCCTACTGACTCTTGAGGAGCATCACTCCATCGACAACGATTCGATCTCCGGGCTTCAGTCCGCTGATTACCGGAATCTTCTCCCCTTCCCTTTTTCCTAACGTGACCGTGGTTTGCCGGAAGCGGCCAGGACCTTCTTCCACATAAATGATCGATTGTCCTTCGCCCTGGACTACCGCCCCCATAGGAACCACAGGGACTTTTCGATACGCCTCACTATGACGGATCTGGGCAAACATTTCGGGGCGAAAGCGGCCGTGGAAGTTTTCTAATTCTGCTCGTACTTTGACAGTTCGGGTTTGTGGATCTACGGTATCGGCGATTCGGGTCACTCTTCCGGGAAATTTTTCTTCGGGAAATGCAAGCAATGTTATTTCCACTCTTTCACCCACATCGATAAAGCGGATATAACTCTCCGGGACATCTGAGGAGACCCACAGAGTGCCGAGGTCGGCTACCGTCATCACAGGAGTATGTCGTGTCGTTTCGGTATTCTCCGGGAACAACGCTCGTTTCCAGGATCTTTCCACCGATCGGAGAACGAACAACAACCTTTTGTCCAAAACTTCCGGGCTTCAAGCCTAAAATTTCCAGCCTGCGTTGAGCTTGTTCTTTCACTGCATGAGCCTGTTCCACCGCCTCTTTGGCCTGTACCAATGAATTTTCAGCACTTAAGACTTCTTTCTTGGCAATGGCATTGTGCTCATAAAGATCGGTGGCTCGATCAAAATCGGCCTGGGATTTGACCAGAGATGATTTAGATTGCGTTAGGCTTGCATCTGCCTGTAAATAAGCCGCTTCGGCCGCGTCCGCATCGGCGACTTTCCACCGTTAATAAAGCTTGACCCGATGAAACACTGTCACCAATTTTTACCGAAACAGAAGTAATTCTTCCGGTAACTGGTAGCACAATGCGGGAAACTCGGTTGGGATTGACTTCCAGTTTTCCGGGTGAAATCACTTCATTCGCCGGCAGGTCGGCAATCTGCACTGTTTCGACTCGGATACTGGCTAACTTGGGGGAGTCTGGTGGGAAGACCACGAGCCCTGGGGTTGCCAGAGACAAAGGAGGAGAAGAAGAAACGTTGCTCTGTTCTTTTCCTGCTGAACAAGCGCCCAACAACAGCAAGCGCAATCCAGAGTAAGAGACGATTAATTTTTTTCACGGGTTGACGACCTTTCCTGAAATTGAGTCTGTCAGATACAAACTGCGAGCAAACTCAGCCCGCGCTTCGTTATAGCTCTGCATCGTGTCATTAAACGCCCGCTGGGCATCGAGAAACTCCACCAAACTGGCCTCCCCTCGGCGGTAGGAATATTCCATGGTCTGACGGACATCCCGGGCCTGCTGGAGCATGTTCGACTCAATCCCTTTGAGCAAATCTCGAGCCGTCACAAATCGCAGGAAGGCATTTTCCGCCTCGATCTGGATGGCTGCCTTAAGGGCTTGAATGCGGGCCTCAATTTGGCGTTGCTCTTGACGCGCACGTTCAATTTCTCCCTGATTACGGTTAAAAACAGGAAGGGGTGTGCTGAAGAAAAAGCCCATCGCATTGGCAGCGGGATCGGCATTCCCATATTGGCGGTGATACATCAGTGCCGACTGTATAGTCCACTTTCCCTTGAGCCATTTGTAATTTGACATCCGCTGCAGATCGAGCCTCATCCCGTGTCAAAGCTTGAAGGTCGGGGCGTGACTGGAGCGCTTCCTGGCGAATGGATTCCATGTCCGCAGGGAGATCATCCCGTCGGAAATCTCCGGCAATATCAAAGTCAGGCTGAGGGACAGCCCGGCCCATCAGGGACTGAAGGCGGTTTCGAGCGATGCGCAAGTTGGCTTCCTGCTGCCGAACCGCATTTTGAAACTGCAGCGCGGCCAGCTTGGATCGAACCAGCTCCACTTCTGCGAGATCTCCCGCTTTGACTTTAGCAGTGTTGATCGCCACGATTTCGTTAAAGGCCTTCAGGTTTTCTGCAGCTAAAGCCAGATTTGCCTTAGTTAATAAGAGGTCCGCAATCGCATTCTGCACCTCAAGAATCAAGAGCCGGGTAGCATCCAGCAATTGCAGTTCGGCAACCGCCTTGGCATTGTCAGCCACTTCCATTCGGTGTTGCCTTTTGCCACCACGCTCCAGCAGAAAATCAACCCGGAAATTCACCTCAGGAGGACCCGCATTCGAACCCGGGCTAGTTGCAAATCCACTTCCCAGGATGTCTTGATAATCAGCGCCCGCAGTGAAAACGGGATTCGGACGAAGACGCGCCGTGATTCGTCGCGCGTCGGCGATACTCAAGTTGTAGCGTTCGGCCATGAGATTCAGATTCTTTTCGACTGCCTCCCGCGTCACCTGACCAATGGTCAAGGGCACTTCTTGGCGCTCCTGAGCGGGAAGAGTCGTGGAATAGAAGATGATCAAAAGAATTCCGAAATACACGGCGCATGCACTCAACTCCCAATTCACCATGTATGACTAAGACAGAAACACTCGATCCAGGATTGTCAATCAGCAGCCAAGGAAGACAAATCAAAAGCTGAAGGAAGATGACACGTCATTTCCCTCCAATGTCAGGGCACGTGGAGTTCTATGGCTGAGGCCTTCCATCATGATCCTCTTCCTTTCCGCTGAGTCCTTTCTTGAAAGAAGAAATCCCTTCCCCGAGTGATTTCCCGATTGAAGGAAGCTTCTTCGGGCCGAAAATCATCAAAGCAATGACCAAAATGATGACGAGTTCGGGAACTCCAATTTGACCCAACATCTTTCTTCCCTCCTGTGAAATTCGGTGCTCGACGGAGCAGCCGAGTGAGAGTCTTCTCAAAAGCAACTCAGTGCAAAAGACGCTCCAATCCTCTCGGATATTTCTTAATCCCTTATTTATCTTGCTCTAATCAATTGTTTAATGGTTTTCTGGAAGTTCGGAGGGCTTTTCTGATGGGGCAAAAATGCTTCAGGAATCAAAACTGTCACAGTATTTATTGACGACCGTCGCACCGTTATTCAAGAGATGGCACAAAAAAGCAATGCTCAAATGAAGACCACTATTCACGATGAATCCCATGGCGCTCTAAAATGCGATAGAGGGTTCGCCGATCGATATCCAAAACTTCCGCTGCCCTGGTCATGTTTTGGCCTGTTGCAGCGAGGACCTCGATGACATATTCTTTTTCCTTCTCGGCGAGCGTCATCAAAGAGATGGAAGGCATCGAACTCTGATGCAAGGTATCCTGAGGCAAACGGATCTCTTCAGGGAAATCTTCGGGGGTAAGCACGCCACTGGAATTGAGTGCGATAGCACGTTCCACGGCATTTTCCAATTCACGGACATTCCCTGGCCAATGAATAATGACTGAGCATCGCATAGACGGAGTCATGAATCGCGATGGTCCTGGATGAAGCTTCGGAAAGTCTCCTCACAAAATAATCCAGTAACAAAGGAATGTCACCGCGTCTTTCACGCAGGCTTGGCAGATCAATAGTGACGACCTTAAGCCGGTAATAAAGATCTTCGCGGAATTCGTGAGAACGCACCATGTTCTCAATAGGCCGGTTGGTTGCGGCAATAATGCGTACGTCAACTTTTATTGTATTTGTGGACCCGACTCTCATGACTTCTCGCTCTTCCAATACCCGAAGTAATTTCATCTGCAACCCCGGGGTAGTATCCGAGATCTCATCGAGAAAACATGTCCCCTCTTGAGCGGCTTCAAATAATCCGACCTTAGTGCTTGTGGCGCCGGTAAATGCTCCTTTTTCATGTCCGAATAATTCGCTTTCTAGCAGGGATTCGGTAAGCGCCCCGCAATTGATCGCTTTAAATGGGCCCGTTCGTCGAGGGCTTGTCTTGTGGATAAGTCGGGCCACTCGCTCTTTCCCGGTCCCACTTTCCCCGTGAATCAAAACCGTTGTTTGCAAAGGCGCGACGCGAGCAATGAGTTTATAGACTTCGACCATTTCAGGGCTATGGCCAATAATTTCAGATTCGGGAGCAGCAGCTTTGTACAACGGATTGGAGTCGCTGAATCTCCCGGCAAAGCCTGACCTGTTCCAACGCCCTTTTTGCCAGGACCCGGAGATGATCGAGCTTAAAGGGTTTACTCAAGTAATCATATGCTCCCTTATGAATGGCATCGATGGCAGT
This sequence comes from uncultured Acidimicrobiia bacterium, assembly GCA_963810905.1. Lineage (GTDB taxonomy): Bacteria > Acidobacteriota > Terriglobia > Versatilivoradales > Versatilivoraceae > CAWBAT01. The sequence goes on from CAWEPG010000013.1 coordinate 133,659, forward strand.
CTCCATAGAGGCAAACCCGGTCATGACAATCACCGGGATATCCTTCTGGGTTGAGCGGACAACCTCCAGCACCTTCATTCCGTCCAACTCACGCATTCTCAAATCAGTCAAAATTAAGTCCAGTTCCTGCGAAGACAAGATTTCTAAAGCGTGCTTGCCGCTCATCGCGCGATGGACCTGATAGCCTTCATGCTCCAACACTTCCGATAGGGAATCAAGGGCCGAACGATCGTCATCGACAACCAATACTCTCGGGATATCTTTTTCTGTCATTTCGGTCCTACCTCTTGGCGTTCGGTAACGATTCCCGAATTTCCGGAAACTCTATTTGGAATCAAAGGGAAGATGATTGTAAAACAGGCACCCTGCCCGACCTCACTTTCGACGGAAATGCTTCCATGATGGTGGGCCACAATTTCTTTGCACAACGCCAGTCCCAGCCCTGTTCCCTTCTCAAACTCCTTTGTTGTAAAGAAGGGTTTAAAAATCTGTGCCTGGCGATCTTGTGGAATACCAACACCACTGTCAGTGACTTTCACCTGTACGAAATCCGAAAGAGTTCTCGAAACGTCGAATCCGTTTGAACTCGACGCCAATATTTCCGTAGTCCTGAATAGCTTCCAGTGAATTGTTCAAGAGATTCAGAAAGAGTTGCTGGAGCTGATCCACATTTCCGGAAACCCAATAAACATCCTCATCGCTTGTCATGGCAAGTTGGATGTGCCTGGATTCAAATGTTGGGCCCAGCAATTGGCTAATCTTGCACACAATTTCCACTAGCTCGACCGTTTCCAATTGAGCGGCAGACCGCGTCGTGTTCAAAAGATTCTCTACAATGCCGCATACCCGGTCAATTTGTTCCCCGGCAAGACGCAATCTCTCGCGAATCTTGGGATTCAGCTGTGTATCTTCCATCATCATTTGCAGATGGGTGGAAATGGCGCTCAAGGGAGATCCGATCTCATGTGCAAAGGTTGCCGTGAGCTGGCCTGCTAGCGCTAATCGTTCGGCTTGGGTCAACTTCCTCTGGGTCTCCAGAAGTTGGAGGTTGAGTTTCTTCAAATCTTTATTCCTTGTTCTCAGCTGGCTCGTTGCTGCGTCGACTCGCGATTGTAACTCTCCATGGTACTTTTGAACTTCTTCCAGGAGAAAATTAAAGCCGCGTCCTAATTCTCCCAACTCCCCAGTCAATTTTCCCGAAGCTCGCGCCGTCGTTTCACCTTCCCTGAATCGATGCATGACATCTAGTAAATGTTTGACAGTCCGGTAAACCGTATTTCGAAAGAGCCACCCAAAGGCAAAAACCATCAAACCAACGGTTACAACCAGAGAATAAATCCGGATTCGGCCCTGGGTGGAAAGAATTTGATCCACCGCTTGGAGGGAACTGACCACGCTGACAAATCCTCGGGTCCCATCATTGAAGTAAATTGGGCTGACTGAAAAGACTTCACGGGTCACTCCTTCCTGCACGATGAATGTTTTCGGTTTCTGGGCATAAAAGGCTCCGGTTTCCTCTCCCTCAAGTGCCCGGTCGCCACGAAAGGAGCTGGAATCCAGGTTTTTCAATTCACCTTTAATCTCCGCGTAGAGGTCTACCCGGACAATGTTGGGTTCCAATTCCAGGATCTCGCGGACAAGGGTCTTATAGGGTTGTGGCACTTCTGAGACACCGGAATGCGTTAGGCTGTGAGCTAGGCGCTGCGCGGCATTGGATGTTTGGACCCCTATCGTTCCTTCGACAGCATTCACTGCCGTTCGTGTCGTGACCCAATTGGCAATAACCAGGACCGAAGCGGACAAGAGTATGGTCGAAACGTGAATGCGCCTTTGCAATGACCATTGACTGACTGATGAAAACCATCGGCTCATAGGTTTTTTCCTAGCTGGTGTGAACTGGATGGGACGAACAAAATCTGGATCATTCTTGGATTAGCAATGCGCTATCACCGATGCCCACGGAACTAAAGCTGATGCCTTGACAGGATGTGTTGCAACCGTGACGACCGTCTTTCTTGACCGCCTCTTCCCGCCAGGAGGGATAAGACCTTCAAGTCCGTTAAGTGCAAGATAGATTCCATCCTGACTAAACCGTCCTAAGTACTGATATTACAGGAGGACCTGCATGGTCGGCCTCAAAATTCGGGGTTTCAATTGGGCTGGAGTGGGGCAGAAATGCAAACTGCCGCAGAAATGCCACAGTGGGCCGAATATAAAACAAATGATAATGGCGGGGTGAGCAATATCTTCATGGTATGCCGACGATGATGCTCGGATCATCGGTTCCATTATCAATCTTGCTTGCCCAGGAATGGATCGGTTGGGATGAACGGATCTGCAGGTAACCATGAAATCCTGTTGGGTCTGCTTTCCCGAGTATTGTTCGAGCAATATCGTTAATCTGATTAAGCCCTTTGGGTAAAACATCAACGGTTTGTGTTCCTCGAATACTTCCGGACAAATCGGTCAGATCAATCCTTACATGGGCTGTCTCGCTGCCCGGGTTGTTCAGCCCTAAATTGGTTCGATACGTCCCAGCAGCCCCACGATCTCCCGTATCCACGATTTCGGGAACCAAATGCCGAATCGATGCATTTGCAGGGGTCTGACCGGGGAAAAAACCGCCCGTTCCGGCGGGGCTTCTGACTTCGGAAACAACAGCCAGAGAAGCTGCATCACTTTTGTCCGTTTCAACCGTCAATGGGCCAAAGAAACCGGCTGGAGCTTTAGCTTCGGCTACAATATCTTGTTGGTAGTAGGCCTGATTGGGACCCAGTTCGATCGTTGACGAAGAAACAAGCTCGCCCGCCACAGACCAAAAAGCTATTCGAGCTGTCACGGCTGCATCTGATCCAGTGTTGATGACAACCAATGACGACTTGAAGCGATCTGAACTGACGACGGAAGGAATCAGGAGTTGTGGCCCCCTATCCAGAGCGGTAGGACCCAAAGCAGGCTCAAAACTGGGATCATCGGTCGCGTTATCGATCTTACTCGCCCAGGCATGAATAGGTTGATCACTGCTGAGATTGGCATATCCTCGGAATCCAGTCGCCTCAAGTGTAGGTAACATCGTCCGCACAACACGATCGATCTGGGCCATCCCCATCGGAGGGACAGTCCAACCCTGACTGGCTCGCTGCGTGCCCCGATCATCAATGAGGGAAACAAGAACATTTGCCGGTGAGTCCCCAATGTTATTCAGGCCAAGATTTGTGCGAAACGTCCCCTGCGTGCCGCGCTCCCCATTATCCATGAGGTCAGGGATGATTAAAACCGTCGATTCTTCTAATCTGCGTCTCTCAGGAAAAAAGCCGCCCGTACCCAGAGAACTTCTAACCTCGGAAACGGCACTGAATTGGAGACCACTCACAGATTCAATGGTCAACGGCCCATAGGCTCCTGACGATAGCCCGAGCACTCCCAATATATCTTCAGTTCGAAAACTCTCTCCGGGAACGAGATGGACTGTCTGATGCGCTCTAATTTCACCATCCAACCCATGCGAGACGAGGGTCAACTGATTCGGCTGAACGTCTCGATTCATCAGGAAAAGAGAAGAGGTGAAGCGATCCGTCTTTGCAGAAGAAGGGATTAGGGACAGAAAATAACTCGATGGCTTCGGATTATTCAACCGCATTCGGCCGACACTGCCGGCGTAATTCACCACATAGATTTCGCCAGACTCATCTTCTCCAAATGAGCTGATGTTGAAGCCCGCATCGAGCAGCTGCGTTCGGTTCCAGCTGCCGAATTGCGTTTCTTGGAGTGCCCAAATTCTTCCACTGACAAAGTCTCCAAAAATATAGGTGCCATCCAATTCTGGAAATACCTTACCCCGATAGACGTATCCGCCTGTTACAGACGATCCCTCGGTTCGACCGTATTCCGCAATCGGAAATTGAAAGGATACCGCTGAAGTCTCACACCCGGTTGGAGGATTGAAACAAAGGCTGGCTTCATATCTGTTCCATCCATAGTTTTCTCCTCGTAAAATCAAGTCAATTTCTTCTCGAGTGTTCTGACCGACATCGCCTGCAAACAAGCGGCCTGTAAGACGATCAAATGAAAACCGCCAGGGATTTCGCAATCCGACTGCATAAATTTCATCCAGGCCGTCGCGGTTCAAGAAAGGGTTTTGTGCCGGAATTGCGTAGGGCTGGCTACTATTGACGTCAATCCTGAGAATTTTCCCCAAAAGGGAATTGAGGTTCTGCCCATTTCCTTGCGGGTCGCCTCCAGAGCCACCGTCCCCCATACCGATATAAAAATACCCGTCCGGACCGAACTGAAGCTGGCCGCCGTTGTGATTATCAAAAGGCTGGTCGATGCTGAGAATGACGCGTTCCATTGTCTGAGCAATGTCCGGATTTGACGAGACTTGATATTCAGCGATAATTGTCTTCAAATTCGGACGGCTTGCCGTGTAATTAACAAAGAACCGCCCATTGTCCCGGTACTGTGGATGAAAGGCAACGCTGAGTAAACCCCGCTCCCCTCCGGCTGTGACCCGGCTTCGGATATCCAGAAAGGGGGTCGTGAGGACTGCCCCATTTCGTACAATCCGAATGGTTCCCTGCTGTTCGACGATGAAGAGCCGGTTCGACCCGTCTCCGGCATGCGTCACATAAACGGGCTGGGCCAGGCCCGTTACAAAAGGATCCACTGAAATTGAAATCTGTGACTGAGCTTGAACCGGCAAATTAATTGGCAGGACCAGCTGAAGACCCAGTATGATCACAACGCACTCGACTATGGTCAAGAAGTGCCTCAACTTCCGGTCTCTCCTAGGGCTTTCTGTGCTGGCCAAGGTGTGGTTATACGCTGTCAATTCACGATCTCAGGCGGCTTGAGGTACCGTTCCATGATGCAATAGGTCTGCCAAATCGGCCCTTTGATCATTCGCATCACTCTTCAGGCAGTGGCATTCCTTTAGTCTCGGGTGCAAAAAACACCGCTAAGATTCCCAGAAGATAAACGGAGGATAAGGAAATGGCGGCGATTCGAAAGGGGCTGGAATAGCCGGCAACTGCGTAGGCAGAGCTCAAATAGACCAGCGTAAAAGGTCCCATGGCTGCGATGATTCGGCCAACATTGTAACAAAACCCTACGCCAGTACTGCGCAGGCGTGTTGGGTAAAGTTCCGGAAAATAAATCGAGTAGCCTCCAAAGACAGAGAGATTACAAAACCCGAGTATCGGAATCATCCAATAGATATCCGACGGCTGATGCAGCCAGCCGAATGTCATCACAGTCGCCGCCAGAGCCAACAAGAAGAAGATGATGAAAGTCGGACGACGACCCAATCGAGCCGTAATCAAAGTAAAGGAAACAATACCGAAGAACCCCCCAACGTCTTGCAGCATTGTCCCGATGGCCGCGTATTGGTCTCTAGCCGGTTTGGATGCTCCCGAAAGCGCTTCCCGGATTAGTTCCGGCGACCAGAATCCAATACCCCAAATCCCAATCACACCGGCAATCGCCATTGCCAGTCCGATCACCGTATGCTTGCGCCAGCGACTATCTCGAAACAGATCGCCAATTACGCCCATCTGTCTTCTTTCACCCCGAACATAGGCATCATGTGCCTGGATCCAGGCCTCCGGCTCTTTCATTCGCCCAAAGATCGCTGCGACCAGAAAGGCTGGGAAGATTCCAGTCAGAAACATGCCGCGCCAGCCGTATTTGGGAAGAACAAAATAGCCGATTCCTCCCCCGATTATGTTTCCCACTGTAGATAGGGCCATCAAAATTCCTAAGGCGTGGGAGCGGGCTCTCACCGGCATCGTTTCCGCCACCAAGGCAACTCCTGCCGCAAATTCACCTCCCACCCCTAGCCCCGTGAGAAAACGGTAAGCCATGAAATCCCACTTCGACTGAGCGAAGGCCGAAAGCCCCGTAAAACCGGCATAGACAAGGATGGCCAGCATCATCGTCTTGGTACGTCCCCACCGGTCTGAAAGCATGCCGAAATAGAGGCCGCCGATTGCCCAGCCCAACATGAATATTGTCGTTGCTATACCGCTGTAGTACTTGACTTCGGAGCCTGATGATAACAGCGCTTCCATCGCGGGTTGTCGTGCCAGCACGAAAATGCGCTGATCCATCGTGTCAAACAACCATCCGAGGGAGGCAATGGTTAGGACCCACCAGTGATAGCCCGTCATTTCTCCATACCAGGCTCTGGTGGGGTGCCCGGCGTATTTTAATTGGGGATCGGTGGACATCTGTCCTTGTTCGATTCGAGATTATCCGTTCGGCAGAAAACCCGGAGGAGATCCTCTACCACCTCCTCGCAGTGGCCCAAGAGAGGAAAAGAGCTCTGAGCTCAGGTGCCAAACGAAACATTAGGAAGTCCCCCCGGCTGATTGTCGGTACCTTGTTAAAGGGCAGGAGTTTTCCCCAGAATGGTATTTACTTCCCTCGCGTCGTTTTCACAATCTCCAAGAATCGGCCGGCATTCTGCTTGACCTTTTCCAGATTGCCCGAGGCCACGGCTGCTTTGTCAACCAGTTCCGAACCTACCGCAAGTGCCGCAGATCCTGCCGAAATGAAATCGGCTGCTGTCGTCAAGTTCACACCGCCAGTCGGGATTAGCTCGATTTGAGGAAAGGGCCCTTTTAAAGCCTTGATGTATTTCGGACCTCCCACACTGTCACAGGGAAAAACCTTGATGAAATCGGCTCCCTCTTCCCAGGCTTTCAAAATCTCTGTGGGAGTGAGTGTGCCGGGGATGATGACCTTGCCATAACGTTTACACAGCTTGACTGTCTCCAAGTTTAACGCCGGTGTGACAATGAACTCTGCTCCCGCTAAAATGGCGGTCCGGGCGGTTTCCGGGTCAAGGACCGTGCCCGCACCCAGCAGGACTTCATTACCATAACGATCCGCCACCGCTTCAATCACTTTGATGGCACCGGGCACTGTCATGGTGATTTCCAGAATGGACAGCCCACCCGCTTTGATAGCTTCCACAATGGCGAGAGCCTCGTCAGCGGAAGAGGCTCTAACCACCGGGATTAAGCCGACTTCAAGAATTTTCTGGCGCGCTGTGAGATTTGACATACTAGACTCCATTCAGATCCAAATTCAAATGGGTAATGATTTTAAATGCACCTTTGCGAATTGTTCATTACTGCTTATAGCTGCAATTCACTTCCGATCTTCTTATCGCGACACCCGCAAGCCTCCGCCTTTCATGACAGCCTCCAATTCGGATCGGGTCGCCCAGTTAAAGTCCCCTGGATTCGAATGCTTGATAGCGGAGTAAGCAACCCCCATCCGCAACGCGGTTTCAATGTTCTGGCTTGTCAGATAGCCATAAATAAAACCACCACTAAAGGAATCGCCTGCCCCAACTCGGTCTACGATCTCCACCTCGTAACTTTTCGCTTCGTAAATCTGTCTATCGCTGTAAGCAATTGCTGTCCAATTATTTTTCCATACCGATGGGTTCTCGCGCAGAGTAATCGCAACAATCTTAAAGTTGAACCTCTCTTGCAGCTTTCGAGCAACCGTCTTATAGGTGTCCGCAGAAACTTGCGCAAATTTGTCGTCTTGCGCCTCCCCTGCCGTGATTTTAAAGACCACCTTGGTGTCTTCCTCTGTTGTGATTAAGACGTCGACATGTTCCATCAAGGGTTCTTGGCAGGCCTGAGCCTCTTTGTCAGTCCACAACTTGCTCCGGTAGTTCAGATCATAGCTGGTTTGAAGACCAGCCTTTTTGGCAGCTTGGAGTGCTTCAGCCGTGATGGAGGCGGCAGATGAGCTGAGCGCTGGAGTTATCCCGCTCACATGAAACCATTTCGCTCCTCCAAAAACCCTGCTCCAATCGATTTCTCCAGGCTGGATTTGGCTGATTGCCGAATTGGCCCGATCGTAAAGGACTGAACTCGCACGTGGGGATGCCCCGAATTCAACGAAATAAAGCCCCGCTCGGCCTTCTTTGCTCCAAACGATGTGCGATGTATCCACACCTTGCTCGCGCGCCTTGTTTCGAATCATGCGTCCCAGACCGTTGTCTGGGAGTTTGGAAACCCAGGCTGAAGAAAGCCCAAGTCGGCTAACGGCAACAGCAACATTTAGTTCACCGCCGCCGACTTGTACATCCAGGGAAGAAGTTTGCTCGAGCCGTTGAAATCCGGGTGGAGAAAGCCGGATCATGGCTTCTCCAAGAGTAATAACATCCGGCATAATTTGCCTCCATTAAGAAGAAGACCCAAGAAGCGAGTCGGATTTAATGATGTGACCGAAAAGCACTGCCACCCCTTCGGCCGACCTACAATTCAACCGGCTCTTCCCTTACGAATCGCTCGAAAGGAAAGGTGTCCGGGGTAAATGGAATGGACATCAGGACTGCAAGAGCACTCATTGCGTACGCATTCGATTCACTCCTTACTTCAACACGACAAAACTTCTTTTGCGCAGTTCGCTGAACAACTTCCGAATGGCACGGTCTTTGACCCGGGATGCTTTCTTTTCGATTCCCCTTTTTCTCAGCACCGCCGGAAGAGTGAATAGGAAATCCCAAAATCCCAGGAAAAACGAGGCTCGCAAAGTCACGATGGCCTGCAAAGCCAGTAAGAATGTAGAACTGAGATGCATCAAGAACATGCCAGGATCATGCAAATTCTTCCATAAAAATATGAACCGGTTTCGCGTATTCAACCTCTCAAACCGGACGCGATTCAAGGTACCCCGGATATCTTTGGCGGAATCCTGATAAACAATGCTTTTCGGTTCATAGACAATCTTCCAGCCATGCTTCCATGCCCGATAGGAAAGCTCTACATCTTCCCAATAAAAAGGCGACAAGAGTGGCTCGAACCCCTCCAATTCGCGCAGCTTCTCGCGACTCAAGGCGCAGGCACCGCTTGTGAGAGAAAAAGAATAAAGCGGATCATCGAGGCTTCTTCCATCTTCGGCATTCGCGACATCGTAATTCTGAGGGGGCTTCCAGAGCCCCATTCGGAACTCTCCGAGTTTGCCAGCCGAGTTCAATATCAATCGATCTCGCGTAAGGGACTTCAAGGCAACGCCGAAAACACTCTTTTCGCGGAGGTGAGGGATAATTGGTAAGAGAAAATCTTTGTCTACGATCACGTCATTCCCGAGCAGGACAATCATATCAAAGCGGCAGGCGGAAAATCCCAGATTGCACGCAATCGCAAAACCGGTACTCCTTCGGCGAGTGATGAGCTTAACATTTTTCTCTGGGATACTTTCGATCCAGTCGATTGTGTCATCCACACTTCCGTCATCAACGACAATGACCTCCCATTCTCCACCTGTCCGGTCCCGAAACTCTTTAGTGGCCAAAAGGAGCGAGGGAAACATTTCTTCCAGCAACATCCGGCCGTTCCAAGAGTGGATGACGATGCTAATGGATGGGGGCAGGTGAGAAGTCATTCCAGATGGGCTTTAAAGACGCTTGCAAGCTTTAGTATTCCAGCGCGGATATTATCGTCATTTTCCTTCGAGAATGCCAGTCGGAGCGTATTGTGTCCTTCCCCGTTCACAAAAAAAGGAGCACCGGCCACAAAGGTCACTTTCTGCTCATCGAACGCGACTCGCAACAGCTTTTCACTATCAAGGAAGTCAGGTAACGTGAGCCAGAAGAATAGGCCGCCAGCCGGAATCATCCAATGAACGCCTTGAGGCATTGAGGCTTCAAGGGAACTCAGCATGACTTGGCTTCTTTTTCGGTAAAATTCGCGGATCTTCGGGAGGTGTCGCTGGATGACTCCGCTCCGCCAGCATTCTGCTACGATGCGTTGATCCAGCATGCTTCCGCAAAGGTCTGCAGCCTGTTTGACGATATCGATTTGTTCAATGATCGACTCTGGCGCAATTATCCACCCCGTTCGCAAACCCGGGGACAAGATCTTAGAGAAGGTGGATAAATAGAGCACCACACCCTCCTTATCAAAAGCCTTCAATGGCAGCAGCTGATTGGCAATATTTTGATCAAAAAAAAGTTCACCATAAGGATCATCTTCAATAATCAATAGATTATGCTTAGATGCCAAATCAACCAGAGCCTTTCTTCTCTCAAGGGAGAGCGTGATCCCGGATGGATTTTGGAAGTTGGGAATCACATAGATCATTTTAAGTCGGCGACCGGATCGAGTGAGATCTCGAATCGTGGCCTGAAGGTGTTCGAGATCCATTCCATTGCTGTCCTGTCGCACTCCAACCAGTTCTGCTTGGTGGTTCCGGAAGGCTGCCAGCGCCCCGATGTAAGTCGGGAGTTCAACCAAGACGACATCCCCAGGATCTAAAAATAGTTGACCCACCAAATCCAGGGCCTGTTGAGATCCACTGGTGATCGCCACCTGCCCTGCCGAAACAGACTGGATTTGCCGCAGTCGGGAAACCTCAACAACAACTTCGATCAGCCCAGCGTATCCAAGGGTTAAGCCGTACTGGAGTGCTGCCTGTGCGTCATTTTCCAAAATATGATCGGTGACTCGTCGAATGGCTTCCACCGGAAATGTGTCGGCACTCGGTGCGCCAGCTGCAAAACTGATCACCCCAGGTGCTTGAGATATTTTCGCCATTTTACGTATCGGCGAGTATTTCATACGGCTGGCAGCTTGAGAGAAGAGCGGCCGATAGTCCATAGTTGTCCTTGAGAGCACTTTACCCGACCGGGAAGTCTGTTTCATCACGCCCTCCCCGGTTGTCTATTGCAGGGCCGAAAAACTTGTAGAGTTCTCCTCCGCAAGGAGGGTTCTGACCAGACAATAAGGCCACTATCGGAGATTCCTAAAACAGGAAAGCTAACCATTCTAAAGTCTTGGTGCTTCGAGGAATCTTGTGGTGGCATGGATAATCGACGAGACGGGCCTATTTGGAATCTTCTGGGCTGGGATAAAATTTTTCCGGAGGCAGAATGGCATCGTTTCGATGTTTGATTAGCTGAACAATCTTGATGACAAAGCCTGAACCGGCGTACATGGTCGCGATCAATAGCAAAACAACCTGCGAATAGAGGTAAATCAGGGCGATGACAACTGCCAACAAAAAGAAATTGAGGCGAGACTTTCTGCTCTTTAAATCGACGTGTTTGAAACTCGGGTAACGGATCGTGCTGATCATGAGAAAGGAGAGGAGACCCACCAAAATGTTCCAAAGGGTACCCACGCTCCAGTGAGATATCGGGGACGGGTCAAAATGGATGATTGCGGCGATCAACCCCGCACCGGCTGGGATCGGCATTCCAACGAAATCTTTTTTCCCTGTCGACGGCACATTTTGGGGCTGGGGCCGCGTCGTTTGAATGTTGAAGCGGGCCAGACGCATGGCTCCGCAAATGACAAAAGCGAAACTGACAATCCAGCCGATCTGTTGAACATGCTTAGCAACTGGAGGGATCGTGGGGGCAATGGACTTGGAACCCCAAACGTAGGCTAAGACCGCCGGAGCCAGCCCAAATGTGATCACATCTGCCAGCGAATCCATCTGAACGCCAAACTCGCTGGTTGAATTTGTTAGGCGTGCGATCCGGCCGTCTAAGCCATCACAGACGACCGCAAATCCCAATGCCAGTGCAGCCAGGTCAAACTCTCCCTTCATCGCATTGATCACGGCATAAAAACCACAAAAAATGGTTCCGATCGTAAACAACGTCGGGAGTATATAAATCCCTCGTCGCCGTCTTCTGGGTTTTTCTTCAACCCTGGGCATTTACGGCCCTCCCCATGACTGTCGATCCACCCTTTACTCTATCGCCCATTTTGACCGAAGGAATTACATTTACCGGAAGCGTCAGATCGACCCGGGAACCAAATTTGATCAATCCAAATCGTTCTCCCTTTTGCACGGACTCTCCAGTCTTCTTCCAACAAACGATTCTCCGAGCAAGGATCCCCGCGATTTGACTTACTCTAATTTTATATGACCCGTGGTCAATCACCAAGACATTCTGCTCATTCTCCGCCGATGCGCTGGAATCAAAAGCTGGCTTAAATTTCCCGGGCGAATATTGAGTACTCTCAATGATCCCGTCAACGGGTGCACGATTAATGTGGACATTAAAGATCGAGAGAAAAATGGAGATTCGCGTTGTCCCGTCGGCTAGTTGCAGGATCTCAACTACCTTCCCATCAGCCGGTGAGACAACCACGGAGGGATCATCAGGGATTTTTCGCTCCGGATCTCTAAAAAAAAAGGCGATAAATAAGGAAAGAATCAGAAAAACGATCGCCGTGGCTTTGCTCCCATAAGCTCCAAACAATACGGTAAGAATGAGAAGAGGAATTAAATAGGGGAATGCATCTTTAGCCATAACACGGCCTTTCAAAAAAAATAAGGGGAATCCTATGATTCCCCTTGAGGTGTGAATGAAAATGGACAGCCGTAGATTAGATAAGCGATATTATGGAGAGAGGAGCTTGGATCGATCCTACGAGATCTAACCTTTACTTTTTTGCTGGCGGTACTGATAAATCATCATCTCCATCTGATCCTTCACATGTAATTTCATCTTTTTCAGAGTGACTTCCTTGACCTTCTCTTCTTCCGATAAGAAATTCTTGTGAGTCAGCTTCGTTAATTCTTCGTCATAAGACGAATGTTCCAGTACCAGCCGTCTAAATACTTCACTTGACTGCAATAGAAGTTCTTTGATCTCAAGGGTCCCTGATTCCATTCCCCTACCTCCTTAGTCAAAATGCAGAAAATTCTAGACCCTCCAACCACCCACCTACCATGAAACGTAACATATTGAAAAAATCAAGACAAGAGCAAATGCCCGCTCGAATTCTGCGGGTCGGTTACAAGTTCAAGTATTCCTTTAATCTCTTGGAATGAGAGCGGCTCACGGGTATCTCCGTTTCTTTCCGATCGGCCATTTTCAGCTGAAGCGTTCGATTAAACCAAGGAACCACTTCTTTAATCTTATTGATGTTAACCAGGTAAGAACGATGAACTCTCCAGAAAATTTCAGGGTCCAAATTCGTTTGCAGTTCCTCTAGCGTGCGGAAATTCGTCTCACCCGTCAATTCTTGAGTAGCCACTTGAACGACACTCCCCGACACACTGGCGTATATCAAATCCTCTGAGTCAACCAAGAGATTGCGGTTTCTATCTTTCACTAGGAGTTTGGACTTTTTCGGTTTGTGCTCAGGGGGAGCCATTAGGCTGATCAGATTCTGCAGCTGCCCGCTCATCTTGCTCTCTGACTCAAGCTGCTTCTTGACACGCTGAACGGCTTTCTCAAGGCGGCTTCTCTCAATGGGCTTCAAGATATAGTCCATTGCGTGAATATCAAAGGCCTTCACCGCATACTGGTCGTAAGCGGTCACAAAGATTACTTGAGGAAGAACATCTTTCTTAGAAAGCTGTTCCACTACCTTGAAGCCGTTCAATCCGGGCATTTCAATGTCCAGGAAGAGCAAATCAGGCTCAAGTTCTTCCACCAACTTGATTGCCTCGACCCCGTTATGCCCTTGGCCAATGACTTTGATATCTGCCAAGGAGCTCAGGAGAAAATTCAGTTCTTCCAGAGCCGGTTGCTCGTCATCTACAATAATGCACGAAATGGGCATCTTTCTTCTCTACCCTATCTCCTTGCTATACCTTCCTGGACGGGAAACTCGATACAAGTAAATGTCCCCTGCCCTGGAACGCTATTGACCTCGAAGACAAAATCTGAATGGTAAACCACTTTCAGTCGTTCGATGATGTTACTGATTCCAATCCCTGAGTTGTAAATTTTGTGGATCTCCGCTTCAGGAATCCCCACCCCATTATCTTGCAATTCAATTTTGATTTTGTCTAGGTTTCGAGTCGTCCGAATCTTGATTCTCCCTCCTTGGATTTTTGGTCCAATTCCATGTTTTATGGAGTTCTCAATGATGGGTTGGAGAATCATGCTTGGGATCATCACACCCAGGGTGTTGGATTCTACCTCTTTTTCGATGAGTAGCTTATCCCGCCCAAATCGCATGACTTCGATATCCAAATAATTATCAATGAACTCTAATTCTTCACGGAGAGACACAAAGTTTTCATGTCCGTGGAGTAATTTCCGCAATATATGGGAGAGCTTAATGACCATCGTCCTGGCTGTGTTGGGATTGGTCCGAATAAGCGAAGAAATCGAGTTCAGCGTGTTAAACAGGAAATGCGGGTTGATTTGATTCGCCAGGGCGTCCAGTCGAGACTTGACAACCAGCACTTCTTGCTCTGCCAACTTCATTTCCAGACGAGTGGTATTCCAAATTTTGAGAGTGAGGCCGACGCAACTGAGCATCCCAATAAATATCAAAAGCATGATCGTGGGATTGGGCGAACGAATGGTAAAAAGCCACTTTTCTGGTAAGCTCTTATCCAGGAAATAAATGAATCCTCCGGTAAGAAGACAACTTGAAAAGAGGATCAATTGCCAACCAACTTTGTTTAAACTCTTCCCAGAGCGGAGTGATTGCACAATGTTAAAGGGAACGAAGGGCGAAAAATTCCAGATTTCTTCCTTTCGAGGACAAAGATTGCGCAGTAATCCGCTCGATAATCCAATGATAGCTGCTACCGGCAGAAGCATCCACTCATGGTAGAACATCGCCGTTAATCCAACCAGACTCCCGACAATTAATCCCACTACATAACCTCCAAGCAAGCCCGCTACCAATGTGCCTTCAATGCTCAAGTCAAATGCCTCATAACCGATACCACAGCGGATGCCCACGCCTACGGCCAGGGGGACTCCCCAGAACAAAATCAGGTTCAGTTTTTCAGGGAACTCGCGCGGCTCTGCGTACAACGTTTTTTTGAATTTGAGTGAGCGAGCCAAAAGTGCGGCCAAGGAGGCAATAATCCCCAGCTTAACCAGCAAGATGATGAGAATATCCCGATTGGTAGAAAAGAAATGCATTGAGTGCAAATCAGAGGTCTACTGTAATCCGGTTCAAAACGATCGATTTGAATTCCTGCCGTATATTGCAGCGATTCGCTGGGCAGCTCGCGGAAGGCAACTCTAGGATAACTGAAATTAATCCCATTTTCACTCAATCATTTGATTGGCGTGGCTTCACCGATCCAACTGCATCTTGGCGGCCTCCAGCGCAATAGGGTGCCATAAAACCTATCCAACTGCTGCCTTGTTTCAATGATTTGAAACCCCCACTTCTTCATTAACGGCTTTTAATCCAACCAGTTACGTCGTGGCAATCTCCTTGCTTTTGGTCTGGTCATGGACACGGTCAATAAATTAGCACGATGAGGCAAAGACCAAAAAAGACCGAACAAGGAGGAAATATGAAAGGCAGATTATCATTACTTGCAGTGGCCCTGGGGATTCTTCTCGGTCAAGGACTTGGGTTGGCACAAGACGCAAAGAGTGTCGAAAGAAAAGGCGCTGGATATGCCTTCGTGGCACCCGGAGTACAGGTCGACGGAGGCTATGGGCTTTTCGGGTTCGGGGGCGGAGGCGAGGGTCTCTTGAAGGCTGGGTTTGGTATTTCCGCAGATATCGGGTATTTGTACTACACTCAGGGCGGATTTAACGATGGCTTTGGCCTATTTTCCCCTGGAGTTCTCTATCAGTTTCAGCGCACAAGCAAAGTGGTTCCATTTGTGAATGGAGGGTATTCCCTGGCTTTTCGAAGTGACGTCCTCAACATGGCCTATTTTGGAGGTGGGGTTAATTATTGGCCCAAGAAACGCCTGGGACTGCGATTTGAGGTCCGTGACCAGGTGCCCTTGCCCGATGGCAGGGACAACCTACTGCAGTTCAGGATTGGTCTCCTGTTTCGTTAAGTATCAATGGTGCAAGGGAAACAGGGAGCAACCCACATGAGAACTCTGGAATTGGTCTGAGCCGTTTGTGTAGCTCGCTCCTTGGTTTCCCTGGGCCGACCACTAAGGTTAAGGACACCCCCCAAATAACGCCATTGCAAAAGGTCTCTTCTTGTTGGAAAGTAGGACCGATTTACTGCCAGCGTGGAAGTGATTCGTGGAATCAGCGGCTTCCTCGTGAGACCTGGGTGAGTTTCACGGACCGCGGCCTGTCAGTCTGTACTTCGCTTCAAGTCAAGATTCAAACATTTCAGCACAGGAAATCCAATGAAGATATCACTCTGCAACGAAGTGATACGGGAAATGAGATTTGAAGACCAATGCCGGTTCAGCAAAAGTCTTGGCTACGATGGTTTAGAGTTAGCTCCTTTCACTATTGACGAGAATCCACACTTGATTCCCACGTCGAAACGGGCACAGCTCAGAACCGCAGCGGAAAACGAAGGGGTACCGATTACAGGTCTGCACTGGCTGCTGATATCGCCCAAAGGTCTATCGATCACAAGTAAAGAGCCGAGTGTCCAGCAAAGAACAGTAGAAGTCATGCGAGGGTTAGTTGAGCTCTGTGCCGATCTCGGGGGAAAAGTTCTTGTTCATGGATCTCCTTTACAAAGAATAATTTCGCCTGACGATAACGCGGACGAGGCATGGAAAAGGGGATTGGACTGTTTCTCTAAAGTGGCAGAAATGACCGCACAAGCAGGTTTAATTTACTGCATTGAGCCTCTTGCTCCACAAGACACGTCATTTGTAAACACTGTCGAACAGGCCGTGGGAATGGTAAAGGCGCTTGGAAAGCCTGCCTTTCGCACTATGATCGATTGTTTTGCCGCGAGCCATTCCGAAACCCAATCCATTCCTGATCTGATACGGCAATGGGTTCCTACCGGATATCTTTCTCACATCCATTTCAATGACAAGAATCGAAGAGGGCCTGGTCAGGGAGAGACTCGTTTTAGCCCGATACTTGCGGCTCTCCGCGAGATGGGTTATCGCGGCATGATTGGCGTAGAGCCCTTCGATTACTACCCGGACGGACCCACTTGTGCGGCCCAGGCCATTGGCCGAATCAGAGGAATTCTTGAAACGCTTGACGGCATCTGAAATTCATTCCCGAGTAGTGTTATGCAAGGGTTGGCAGCCCCCTTCACTCCCAGTTCCCCTCCTGCGCTGGGGAAAGGGGCGCCGACAGAGTAAAGGCCGGAAAGTTTGTAGCGGCGCTCTTTGAGTACCGCCCAGGGAGTTCCATTAGGGCGGATTCCTGAGGTCCCAGTTTGCCTTTCCTCCAACTCAAGATTACAGCTATAAAATCAGACACTTCATGACACCCATAACTTGTCAATTGGACTTTTCGATGTGTAGGTTGTTGGTTACTGAAGAAACTTCAGAAACAGAATGGGCTTGAATGTTGGCGATGTTCTTGTCTGATTCGTTTGCAAGCACCCCTTCTAGGAAGACTTTCCCATCTTTTACAATGATATGGATTGGAGGTACCGCTTGCATGGCATATCTAGACAACGTAGGGTGTTGATAGATGGCTCGATAGACACTTCGCCGAATGCTAACGTCAATCGGGGAAACAGGAAGGACCTCCACGTGGTTGATGACCACTTCGACACCCTCAAGTTTCTTGATGGCCCCTTCCGCGTCACTCTTTAGAACAGAACGGCTGACCTGTCCCAAGAGTTCCACCGCCCTTCCGTCTACTTGAAAGAAGAGATAGTCGAAAACGCTATAGTTGGGCAGCATCTCCAATTCTTCGCGTACGAGCTTCGCCAATTGTAGTTCGGCTTGACTGGGCTCTCGTTTCGTCTTTAATTCAGTTCTATTCTGGATTTCCTTATCCTGGATCGCAGCCATGGCAACCCCACTCAGGGTCAGGCACAAAACTAAAGTATACGTTCGAAAACGGATGGATTTCGATACGTGCATACGCACTCCTCGTCCCGCATGGGATACAGCGGCACGATCATAGTGAAGGACTTCTGGTTCCGTCAATTGAGTTTTTGATTTGAAGGGCCGGAATGGAAAATGCCGGAATACCTGTGTGGGTGTGTCTGATTCTTTCTAGATATATGCCCGCTCGGCTTGCCGTATCGCCCGGTATCGGGCAAAGATTGCTTCCTCTTTTTCCAGGCCCAGAAATGACCGCAAGGTCATTCCTCGATATGTGTGAAACAGCATTTTGTGTCCGTTGCGAAGAACAAACCAGGGGTCATGCCTCAAGACGGCTGGGAGGTGACGCGACTTCATGGCGCGTTCCGCTCTCCAACGGAGGAATTCAATCTCATGGGCCGAAAGGTGTTTGCTACGAACAACAGCGGTGGTTCCGTCGTATTCTTCCAGCCTGTCGTTCATTATGAGACCGCGATCCTGAAAGTCCTTGGTCATCGGAGTACGAGGATAGGGTGTAGGATGCTGAATATAGGGCCAGTCCACGTACTTGCTAGCGAATTCCAGATTCGCCAAAACGGATTCTTGGGTATCATCCGGGTTCCCTACAATCAGGCCGCCAATAACAAACATCTTGTTCTTGTGTATATAGTCAATCGCCTTCAATGTGGCGTTGCCGATCTCCTGCCCATTTTCTCGTTCGGCGTTCTTGGAGCGAGCCTTTAGAAACTTCAAGTCGTCTTCCAGAATGTTCTCGATACCTAGAAATACATAACGCATGCCTGCTTGGCGCATTTTGGGAGCCAGGGTTTCGCCGTGATTGGCAATGGCGGAGGTCATGGCTTGAATAGAGTAATCAATTTTATGGAGTCCCGCTTCGACGATGGCGTCGCAGAGAGCTTCAAAGCGATGCACGTTCAAAGTGATATTATCGTCAACGATGAAAATGGCCCGAGTACCCCGCTGGTAGGCATCTCGGATGTCGGAAATGACTCGGTCAAAATTGAAAGTATGGAAGTTTCGGCCCCGCATTTCAATGATCGAACAGAAGCTGCAGTCATAAGTACAACCTCGAGACGTTTCGATGACATCGATCGGCCGCCCAAGGAAGGTATAGCCATTTAATACACGTGCGCCGCGGTTTGGCAAACGCAGATCACTTCCATTCAAATGGTTGATGGGCCGGTCCTCGTTGTGAACGAAGTGATCCCCGTGACGGAATGACAGCCCAAGAATCCCGTCATAGCTGCTGCCCGATTCCATCGCCCTCAATAATTCATGGAAGGTAAACTCTCCTTCACCCCGCACAATAAAATCAGCGGCTCCCGGTGAGTGATCTGTATAGGCTTCCACTGCGAGACTCGGATCATATCCGCCGACAACGAAGCGGACGTCGGGTTTCAGACTGCGGACAAACTCAATGATTTTCTTGGCCGTTTTGCGCTGAAACGTCATGATCGAGAGCCCAACGACATCTGGCTTGTACTTCTCGACCAATTGCTCAACGGTTTGGCGAACTCGGTCTTGAACGAGAATCAAATCCGCCACCGCAACGTTGTGATGAGAGTCAATATTGCCCGCTAATGAAGTCATTGCGCCATTGGGCATACGAATCGCTACTGTGGGCATATGCTCGAAAGAGTCGGGCATGGACAGCAGGAGGATGTTCATGAATTGGCTCCTGAATTATTTCTTGAAAAATCAGCGTTGCAGGAAGTGTAACGAACCTTCAGAAGAAGTCAAGTGTAAGGTCCTGGCGGCATGAGCTCAAGCGAAATAAACATTGCAGAAAGATCATTGGAGCCACGAGAGCCCCCATTGAAGTTCCCTCTCCGAATCAGAGGCGGCAGGAATGCAACCGCCTATCCAACAGAGGGTGGAAGGGCGGCCCAGTATACTCCGAATTCAATAAAAAGGATCTGACTCATACAGATTTGCCTTTGGCTTTTCTGACTGTCTCTGGGCGAATCGACATTTCCTCCTTTTCGATCATGTCTTGCTGCTTAAACCACCGGGAAACAAATACGATGCCGGCCAGAAGAATTGCCCCGAAAATAATTGCGATTCCGCGGGGAAGAAGCGACCCTATGACAAGGAATGGGCCCAGGACAAGACCGACGAGCCCTAGGACGACTATAGATTGGCTTATCCAGTCTTCTTCCGGAATCTTCAGGCGTTCCCCAGCAAATGCACCGGCTACAGAAGCAACAATAGCTACCGCCCCTAAGGTAAGAGCTATTGCGTAGCTCCGTTGCGACACGGCAAAGGTGAACAGGAAAAGACCATTCAACAATCCCGTCTGCGAAGTAACCACATCGATGCCCAGCGTGACGATCGTCGCTAGGGCCGGCTCAATGATCTCAATCTTCTCAGCCATCCAGCCAATAACGAAGCCTCCAGCTAGAAATGCGATGAGCGTATAGACCACTGTTCCCAACAGGGTAGAGAATTCGGGGGGGGCTGTTGCAGGGATGAGGTTGTGAATCATGAAGAGAATTAGTACCTGCATCAGATACATCACTCCGACGCCAACCAAAAACCATTTCACTCTCTCTTTCATGGTGACCTCCAAGTTATGCCGCGCTACGGTCTCTCTTTCCTCTTCAGAGACCGGCTAGAAAGTTCAACGAATGATCCGGCGTATAAATGCCAACCCTCCTTCCCAGGGGTTTTCGTCTTCCCGAATCCAAGTTCCCCCTCAGCTAGCTTGAACCCAGCTTGATTCCGCTACTCATAGGGCCCCATCAGGGCAGACCAGAAAAAGCACGATCGAGTATTCGAACTGCCTCATCGACGTCGTTTTTCGAGCAAGTCAATGGAGGTCCGAGACGGATCACGTGGCCCCATAGACCACCCTTGCCGATCAATAAACCCAATTCACGAGTCTTTTCAAAAATTTGTTGGACGGCTTGTGGGTTGGGAGATTTGTCCGGAAAAATCAGTTCCAATGCTTGCATCAGGCCCATTCCACGAACGTCTCCAATCACCGCATGTTTTTCCTTAAGCTCCTCGAGTTTGCTTCGAAGGTAATGACCCACTTCTCTTGCGTTCTGAATGAGCTGATGCTTTTCAATATATTCAATGACTGCTAAGGCGGCAGCGGCTGTAATCGGGTTCCCCCCAAAGGTAGAGAACGAGAGGGAACGATAACTGTCAGCTACCTCAGGAGTCGCAATGGTGGCACCTATTGGAACTCCATTAGCCATCCCCTTGGCAAAAGTCATGATGTCAGGTTCCACATCCCAATAGGAAATCCCGAACATGGACTCACCCGTTCTCCCCCAGGCAGTCTGAACTTCATCCACAATGAGAAGCCCGCCATACTTTTTGATAATGCTCTGAACCTCTTTGAAATACTCTTTGGGAGCCGGAATAAATCCGCCGACACCGAGGATAGGTTCTGCCAGGAAAGCCGCAATATTCCCCGTGGTCGTTGTCTGAATCAGCTCTTCGATATCTTTGGCGCAGCGCAATTCGCAAGAGGGATAAGTCAACCCAAAGGGACACCGATAGCAATAAGGAGCGGCAGCATGGACGAAACCGGCCACCGCGGATGGAATGACTCGCCAAGTTGCTTGTCCACTCATGGCCATTCCCGTTTGAGACCGTCCGCTATAACCATGCCGCAAGACGACGATTTCTTGCGTGCCCGTATATTGCTTTGCCAGAACCACGGCGGTTTCGTCCGCTTCAGTCCCGCTGTTTGTAAAATAACTCTTCTGCAAGCGCCCTGGAGTGATGGCAGCCAGTTTTTCGGCTAACGCAACCACAGGTTCGTTGAGGTAAAGGGTTGAGGTGTGTTGGACTCTTTTCATCTGGCCTTCAATCGCAGCGTTGATATCGGGATTACAGTGCCCGACACTGACCGTCAACACCCCTCCAAAGAAATCCAGATAAGCTTTTCCTTCTGGATCCCACACCTGCAACCCTTGAGCCCGCTCAACAACTAATGGGTCTTCATAATAGGTGTTGGCACACGGGAAAATGTACTCTTCCTTCTTGGATACAATGTCTTCTTTAATTCTTAAGCTCATGGTGTTCTTGACCGCAGCTCCTTCCGCTAAATTTTCCCTTTTTTCTCCGCCGTTTCCAAATCAACCTTCAATTGGGCTGCTGTTTCCTCAGTTTCTTTATTGGGCTTGTCTTTCAGGATCTTCTGAGCCAAGGTTAGACATTCTTGAGCCTTTTGGAAGAAGAGACGATAATACTGAACCTCATTGAGCGTCTTCCTACCAAACAGTTTCTGGTCGTCCAGAAACATCTCTCCCACCCTTACAAAAAATTCAGCGGGGTCCAGCGGTCTGCTTCCCTCTTCCAGAAGTTTCTTGGCCTTATTCCGATCGTTCTCAGCACCGAGAAACATAGCCAATGAAACTAGCACTCCCTCCCGCAGTTCCTGCTCTTCAGCAATTTTCAATTGTTCGCTGTCGAGGAGATTCCCCTTCTTGACTTCCTCGATCAGTCGATTCATTGATACCTCCTTAGAGGGGAAGTCGCATTCCAGCACATAATCCGCTTTGTCTGAGTAGTTCTGGATCATGTAATCGCAGGCATCACTAAAGCCGAGTATTGCGTTTTTCTTTTTCCGATAAAAATCAAAAGCGGTCGATCTAAACTGACCCGCATTCTTGCCCCCTTTTTCAAATCCCGTAAGATAAGCGTCAGCGAGATCACCGTATCCGTGCGCCAAGCCAGTCAGCAAGACAATCCGCAGAATTCGCGCTCTCTGGGCTTGGACAGAATTGGGGAATCGGGTCATGACATCATTCGTCAGAGAAATGGACTTCTCGATCTTGATGGCACTCATGGCTTCTTTCGCTTCATTATAAGCGAACTCGGGAGTATTTCTCATGGGCTTGGGCTTCTTGCTATCTGTGCCACCACCACAGGAAGAAAGAATCAAGAGGAGACCGATAAGGATTGTTAAGGGGGACAAACACCAGGAAAGAGCGCCTTTCTTCATGACGAAACTCCTTTCAAGAGAATTGGGACGGCTGCTTTCGGGTTCTGTGCTGCTCGGGGTGCTGGAGGAGTGTAACTAGTGACTAATCTCGTGATTCAACATGAAGGAAACAATACCTCACTACATATATTTTACTAAAAGCATTCTTCTTTGGGAAATAAATATGTCACGAATTCCGGGCCAAAGTCTCTGTTCGAGAAGAGCTCTCAAGTGCCTGATGGGGACGGGTTAAATTGTGCACGACTCAGCGCAGTTCATCCCCTGACAGGGGCAGAAAGGGCCTGACGAGACAATCGCAAAAGTATGTGCTGTAGCTGGCTGCCACGGAGCCGACCGGGATCAACGTCCCCGGCTACAGCCATTGCCACACGATTTCAAAAACCAGCCTGAGGGAGGATCAAAGAAAGGGTTACATCAGGGGGATCGTCGATTGAATCCGATGTTTCAATCTCAGTACGTTGCCCGGCCGCCACTGAGATCTACGCAAGCACCCGTCGTAAAGCTGCAGTCATCAGAGGCTAGAAAATGAATCATGGCGGCCACTTCTTCCGGCTTGCCAACACGTCCCATGGGGATACGGCTCGTCATGTAATCGATCTGCTGTTGGGTTAATTGTTTCAAGATGGGTGTTTCAATAACAGCCGGGGTCAGACAGTTCACATAAATACCTTGTGTGCAGACTTCTTTCGCTAAGGCTTTTGTGAGGCAGATGACTCCTGCTTTTGTTGCTGAATAGGGTGTTAAGTTTGGATTCCCTTCTTTGCCGGCAATAGATGCCACATTGACAATTCTTCCAGAGCGATTCTTGATCATGGTCGGGAGGACAGCCTTGCAACATAGAAAAACTCCCTTCAAATTGACCTCCGTCACTCGGTCCCATTCTTCAACACTGACTTCGACCAGCGGTTTGTTGGGGCCGGCGATTCCTGCATTATTGACGAGGATATCAATGGTTCCAAATCGCTCCACCGCTTGCCGGGCCATGGATTGGGTATCCACTTCCTTGCTGATATCGACGGCAACGACCAGAGTCCTCTGACCCGTCGAATCGAGCCTGCCCGCTGTTCGTCCTGCTTCCTCCAGATCCAGATCGACCAAGACCACACGAGCTCCCGCTGCCAGAAACCGTTCGGTGATCGCCGCGCCAATTCCGCGAGCGGCGCCGGTAATTAGGGCTACTTTGTCTTTTAATGAAAAGAAATGGGTTTCAGACATCGTCCGAATCCTCCTCCGGGATGCAACACATCCTGAGACAACCTCTGTGGTGAGTCCCTGACTCTACTAACCGAGCGCCATTGTATGGGAATCCCAATATCTGTCAAGATTTCGTGGGTAGGGGCAAAGTATTCGATAAAGCTGGAGCAGCCCGCTGATTCCACTCTTGGGAGGGGAAGGCACCTTCAGGCGCCAGGCGTGGGTACAGGTGGAACCCATCGCAACTGCTGCGACATTGCTAATCTGGAGGGCGGAGCTCTGCGACGCCGTTCGGCCCTAGCGATGCCATGTGCTGTCCCCTAGCTCTGTGGGTTCATTCCGTATAACCACAAACGCCCACAGGTCGCTCCTAACGGAGCTTTGTCATTTTGGCGAATATTAGGATCAATAAACAGATCGCCGCTCTCCGGCTTAGCTCATAAGTGGTACGGATCCGCTTTCTGGGACTGCGTCTTTTCCATAAATGGTTTCAATAAACCGCCGAGTTAAAGATCAACTCTGAGCTAATTGCTACTTGCTTTTCATAGATAATCACTCTCTTCCCATCCATCACGACATCGAAGCCAATATCGGCTTCAGTACTTTCCAGACATTCTCTGCGACGATTTGATGCCCCTCGGCGGTGGGATGAATCCCATCCGGGAAATTGAGTTGTGGCTTCCCGCCAACTCCTTCCAGCAGAAATGGAATCAATTGCGCCTTGTGCTTCTTGGCAATCTCAGGAAAAATCGCTCGAAATCTGTTGGGGTAATCCGTCCCCCAGTTTGGCGGAATGAGCATCCCAGATAAGACAATCTTGACCCCAGAATATTTCGTCTGGGTCCGGGTCATGATTTCATCGAGGTTCTTCTCCGTGGAATCTAAGGCGATCCCTCGGAGTGCGTCATTCCCTCCGAGTGCAAGAATCAGGACATCGATCTTGCGCTTCAAGAACCAATCCAAACGACGTAAACCACCCGCCGTCGTCTCTCCGCTCAAGCCGGCATTAATCACTTGAAAGTTCCACCCGAGATGATCAATTTTCTCTTGAAGTAAGGCCGGATAAGCTTGAGACTTATCCAGTCCATACCCCGCCGTCAAACTGTCCCCCAGGCAAAGAATCACCTTCGGTTCTCTCCGATTCGATTTACGGGAAGCACTGTGCTCGGCCCCTTGCGAAGGACCAGCCCTCGGGCTCATGAGAATACTATCCGTGGATGCGGCCATGGAGTAAAGGACTACTGCGATGAGTGCGAGGCGATGGTAGTATTTCAATTTTATATTCATCGGAAAGATTTTATGCGAAGCCAAAATCTATGCCACAATGTCGGTGCTCTTGATGAAAGCGTCAAGGCGTCTCAACTCCAACTTCTATTTAACGGTATCATCATAGCATGGGCCACTCGAACCTCCTCAGCGCGCAAAACCTGACCAAGAGATACCAGAGCGGCGAACGTACGCTAACGGTTCTCAAAGACATCAGTTTCCATATCCCGAGTGGCTCAACCTGCGCCATCGTCGGCCCCTCGGGGAGTGGGAAAACGACACTTTTAGGCCTGTGCGCCGGGCTGGACCGGCCAACCGCTGGATCTGTTTTTCTCAACAGTATCGAACTCAATCTTTTGACTGAAGATCGTTTGGCAGACGTTCGCAATCAATTTGTAGGCTTTGTCTTTCAAACCTTTCAGCTCATCCCAACCTTGACAGCTTTAGAAAACGTGATGGTCCCGGTGGAACTGCGAGGGGAGAATAAGGTTCGTCCTTTGGCGGTTGAGCTGTTGGATCAGGTCGGTCTGGCGGACCGACTCGACCATTACCCCACCCAATTATCGGGTGGTGAACAACAGCGAGTGGCCCTGGCAAGAGCGTTTATCAATAAGCCCAGAATACTCTTTGCCGATGAACCGACCGGGAATCTCGATGCCGAAACAAGCGAGAAAATTGTTCACCTGCTGTTTGCACTGAACCAAGCCTTTGGTACGACCTTGATCGTGGTAACCCACGATTTTGAACTGGCGCAACGTACGGAGCGCATCCTCCGCTTGAGGGGGGGCATGTTGGTCTCAGACGAGAAGAACCAGTAGGTGGAAGGCAGACTGCAGTAGGCAGAGGGCAGAAGGCAGTGGGCGGAAAGCAGACTGCAGATTACAGAAAGTGGGAGATAGAAAGTAAGAAGGACAAAGGGTTGTACCGTAGTGCTACTGCCTGCGAACTGCTTACTGCTTTCAGCCGTCTGCCTTCTGCCTACTGCTTTCTACCTTCAGCAAACTCCCTATTTATTTAAAAAAGAGATTCATCCATGAATTCCATGAAGTCCCTGTTTGAGCCCTGGCTCTGGAAGATGGCTTGGCGAGATAGCCGATCAAGTCGCAAGCGCTTATTGATCTTCATGTCTTCGATTATTATGGGGATTGCGGCCTTGATGGCAATCAGCTCCTTTGGTGTCAATTTACAGTTGGGGCTGGAGCGTCAAGCCAAGACCTTACTCGGAGCCGACCTGGTCATTCGCTCCAGACAGCCATTATCTGATGAAGCGGAAAAGCTCATTCAAACCATCGGGGGCCTGACTTCTCGCGAGATCAGTTTTTCTTCAATGGTGTTTTTCCCTAAGAATGGGGCCACCCGTCTGGCTCAAATTCGCGCGACCGATGGGAAATTCCCTTTCTATGGTGAGTTCGAAACGTCACCACCTTTAGCGGCCACTGGATTCATGTTCGGGCCATTGGCCCTGGCCGAAGATAGCCTCATGTTGCAGTACGATGTCCAGAACGGCGATGCCATCAAAATCGGGGCTTTCGAATACAAAATCGGAGGAAGGCTCAAGAAAGTGCCTGGTGAGACTGCGGCTGCCGGGATTATCGGGGCGCGGGTTTATATCCCGATCACCTACTTGGGCCAAACCCGACTGTTTCAACGAGGCAGCTCGGCTACCTACAAAGTCTATTTCAAGCTCCCATCCCAGGTGTCGGCTGATCAGATCGTCAAGAAGTATGAATCCGAATTCCTCAAATTGCGTTTGGACACCGAGACCGTTGAAGAACGCAAAGCCAACTTAGGCCGGTCATTGGAAAATGCCTATGACTTTCTGAACCTGGTAGGCTTCATTTCCTTGCTGTTGGGATGCATTGGTGTGGCCAGTGCCATTCATGTATACGTGAAACAAAAAATCTCGACGATTGCGGTGCTTCGGTGTCTGGGAGCACGGGAAAGACAGACCTTTGCAATCTATCTGATACAAGCTTTATCCTTGGGGCTGGCCGGCGCTTTTTGGGGAATCCTCCTCGGCCTCGGCATTCAATATTTACTCCCTCACGTCTTGGGAGACTTTCTCCCCTTGAGCGTTCCTTTTCTCATCTCGTGGAAATCTCTGTCTAAAGCAATGGGGGTGGGGCTTGGGGTCTCGATCCTTTTTTCACTTCTTCCACTTCTGGCCATCCGAAAAGTATCTCCACTCCTGGCAATACGCGCCTCTTACGAAATCCAGTCGACTTTGAGAGATCCTTTCCGCTGGCTTCTCTATGGCTTGATCCTGGCCGGCGTTGGAATGTTCGCTGTAACCCACACCCGCCGCTGGTTCCATGGGATTTGGTTCACCGTTGGCCTTTTGATCGCCTTGGGATTGCTTGCTGGCGTGGCGCGCTTGTTGATGTGGCTGACCAAACGATACCTGCGAGGATCGTTCCCCTATGTTTGGAGGCAAGGACTCGCCAATCTCTATCGCCCAAATAACCAGACCTTGGTGCTGATGCTTTCATTGGGGCTTGGAACCTTCTTGATGTCTACCCTCTATTTGGTTCATTCCGTCCTGATCAACGAAGCTGTCCTCATGGGGAGAGGTCATCAGCCAAATTTGGTCCTGTTCGATATTCAGCCGGACCAGAAAGAAGCTGTTGGCGACCTGGTTCGATCGAACCAGCTACCCATTCTCCAGGAAATGCCGGTTGTGACCATGCGACTGGCTTCGATCCGGGGAAGAGCCGTTTCGGAGATCCTAAAAGATCCCAAGAATTCCATTCAGGAATCCTGGTTACAGCGCGAGTACCGCTCTACATATCGTGAGGGTCTCATTGAGACGGAAAAGCTCGTGCTTGGGAAGTGGCAGGGACGCGTGAACGCAGATACAGAACCTATTGTTGTTTCCTTGGAAGAAGGAATCGCCAAGCGATTAAAAGTGGGTATCGGGGATCAGTTGATATTTGATGTTCAGGGACTCCCTTTGACAACCACTGTAGGAAGTCTGAGAAAAGTAGAATGGGAAAGGGTGCAACCCAATTTCTTCGTGGTTTTCCCTGCCGGTGTTCTGGAGAGTGCCCCACAGTTCTTTGTCATGGTCCTGCGAGTGAATGACAATGCGGAATCGGCTCGACTACAACGAGCGGTAGTGCAGCAGTTTCCAAATGTCTCCGCCATTGATCTCTCTTTGATCGTCACGATGATTGATGGTATTTTGAACAAAGTTTCATTCGTGATCCGTTTTATGGCGCTCTTTAGCACCTTTACAGGTCTGCTGGTTTTGGCTGGAGCGGTGATTGCCGGAAAGTATCAGCGCATAAAGGAGAGCGTGTTGCTCCGAACGCTCGGTGCCAGCCGGGTTCAAATTCGGGATATCCTCATGATTGAATACCTCTTTCTAGGAGGGTTCGCCGCCTTAACCGGAATGTTGCTCTCTTTAGTTGCCAGTTGGGCGCTGGCTCATTTTGTCTTTGAAACTCGATTTGTTCCCTCCTGGATTTTTGTCCTTGCAGGCTTACTGGTTGTGCCGTTGCTGGCCATTGTGATCGGAATGCTGAATAGTCGCGGGATTGCGAATCGTCCCCCATTAGAAGTCTTGCGGGCTGAATCCTAGCAAACGAAGCTCTTAATTCCGGGTTCCATCCGCTGTGAGGCTCGCGGGAGGTTTGGTCGCTTTTAAATCAACCACTGGCTGGATGTTTTTTTCGGAGTCCCGGCGGATTTGAATTGATTATCTTCATCTCGAGGCAGTGAGATGCTCGCCCTAGTGACATTGGTTTTATTGTGAATCGATCCCGATATTCTTGAGGGATGCCATGAAAATTCCCATTTACCAAATCGATGCGTTTACAAGCACTGTTTTCAAAGGCAATCCTGCGGCGGTCTGTCCCTTAGAAAACTGGTTAGAGGACAATCTAATGCAGTCGATAGCTATGGAAAATAACCTTTCAGAGACGGCCTTCATCGTGGACCAAGGAGACGATTATCGGATCCGCTGGTTTACACCAGAAGTGGAAGTCGATCTCTGTGGTCACGCCACGCTGGCTGCCGCCTATGTTGTTTTCCGCTTTATTAAATCGGGAACAAACTCGGTGCGATTTTCATCGAAAAGTGGCCACTTGAATGTAACCCAACGGGAACAACTCGTTTGCCTGGATTTTCCCGTCATGGAAGCCTCTCCCTGCCCTACTCCCGACATACTGGTTCGAGCCCTTGGGAAGAAACCGCAAGAGGTCCTGGCCGCTCGTGACTACCTCGTTATCTATGAGAACGAAGAAGATATCCGAAAAATTCAGCCCGACTTTGCTCTTCTTAAGCAATTGGACCGTATGGGTGTGATTATCACCTCGCCGGGAGTAACATCTGACTTCGTTTCACGCTTCTTTGCTCCGAAGGCTGGAATCCCTGAAGACCCAGTTACCGGGTCTTCCCATTGTACTCTGGCTCCTTATTGGGCGAAGCGACTGCGTAAGAATTCTCTTTCGGCGCGCCAGATCTCAGCACGAGGCGGCGAACTATTCTGTGACCATCAGGACGATCGAGTGCTCATCGCGGGTCAAGCTGTCTGTTATCTGGAAGGCTGGATTCGCATCGAGTCCTAATCCTTCGCTCGATTCATGCCAAACAACTCATCGTGTCTGCATCAGGGATTCGACAGAGATTAGTCGGGCAGTCACTTTCAAACTGCTTGACGTCAACGGTCCTGCCCAACCAGCGCGTTAGACCACATCTTTTCGGGTAAAATCTGGCTAAAAATGAAGAGCCGCTCAATCTCCTCGCAGGGATAAGTATGGTGACAAGCAGCAGTAGCTGAAAAGGGGAGTTTAAGGATTGCTGGGCCGCAAGGGAAACATACCCGTGCTAGTCGCCAATCTTTGCTTCATCCACCAGCATGACCGGGATGTCATCTTTGATAGGGTAGACGCGCTTGCACTTGACGCATTTGAGTCCATTCTGATCAGGGGTCAATTCAACGGACTCCTTACACAGAGGGCAAACGAGGATTTCCAAAAGTTCTGAACTGATAGGCATCAATCACCTCCAGGTAATTCGCTAACTCTGAACCTCGGGAGTAGGAGCGAAGCGTCCGTCAACTGAAGGACGCTTCGCCCTACAGAGATTGAAAGGGCAGGCCTGCGAGAGCGACGGCAGGCTCTTATTGGAGACACCCTATTTCTCAGGATAGATCATTTC
Organism: uncultured Acidimicrobiia bacterium; assembly: GCA_963810905.1. GTDB lineage: Bacteria > Acidobacteriota > Terriglobia > Versatilivoradales > Versatilivoraceae > CAWBAT01. Next base: position 163,933 of record CAWEPG010000013.1, read on the forward strand.
GTTAATTTTTCCTGTTTCTCGATAATCTCATCGACCTTAAAATTCAGACCTTCAAGAATTTTTTTGTCAATCTTATAAACAGTCGTTCCGCCCTTGACCATCCCATAGACGCGGTCATTGTCAATTTTTCCCAGGACTACTTCGGTGGATTTATTATTCTTATCGGTAATAACGATTTGCGCGGAGGGAGAATCAAATCCAAATTTCGCATCCTTGAGATTGACATTGTCGAGCAATTCTTTGCCTTCCAGGTCCTCAATAGGCCAGAAGATCTTATAGTCCAGCAGATTTTTCTGCTGATTTCCTTCTGGCTTGATCATCTTCCACTTGTCATCGCCACCGCGGGCAAAGGAGAAGAACTGATCCCCCAGCTTGATATCGATTTGATTGAGATTCGACCGATCCATTCGTACTAGTTTCTTATCTCTGACCTTTTGGGGATCAATGTCTAGCTTCTTAAAGAGATCTTCCTTCAGCTTGAACACGACATCCCTGGAATCATCCTTGGCATAATAGCTTTTGTCGATTTTATCGCCAATGAGAAGGGTCTTCCGGGTTTTATTGTCTCCCAGAAAAAGGTCGACACGCACTTGAGGTTTGTCCAGCCCGTACTTCTTGAGCGCATCCAGAGGAGGATTGACGAAGTCTTCAACTTTGGCAGATTCGAGGTCACTGACAATCGAGTTAATCTCGCTGTTATCGCCTCGTCCCTCGAACGGCTTTTTAATAAACCAGTCATCGCCGTTCTTTTCGAAATTAAATATTTTTTCTTTGTGCGCGATGTTCAGCGTTTTCAGCTGGTCTTTCTGGAACTCCAAGAGCGCTCTTGTCCCTGAATTCAACCACCTTCTTGCTTGCGTCTCCCTGAAGCATTGTCGAGGAGAGGACAAGGACTTTGTTTTGTCCGGGGACTCTGGCAAAAACCGAACTGGAGCTGAAGTCTTTTTCACCGAGTTCGAGTTCGTGCGTTTTCCCGCCGTTCAACTTCACCGTTAACTGAATCGCCGCCGGTTCCAAGCCCAAAGTTTTTCCAATTGGTATTCGGGTCTTCAATCGTCCGGTCGACTTTCACATTGACAATATCCCCGGCCAGACTGTCACAAGTGGATTTGTCCGCTTTGGCCTCCACCGGTTTCAGCATCTTCCAACTGTCCTTGTCTTTTTGCAAACTCAACGTCCCTTCTGGGTTCTTCAAGTCAATTTGAGCAATGTCTTTCTCTTCAAACTGGAAAAGTTTTTTGGCCTTTTCCTCGGCCTCTTCTCGTTTCTTTTCCCCTTTAATCTCGTAAAAATAGACGTAAGCCGACAACAATGCGAAGACAACAGCGAGGACACCTAGATTTTTCCACTTCATTGCCTATCTTCTCCTTCTCCAGACCCAAATTCCGCCAAATAAGGCGCTTACTGGAAGGAGAACAACAGCCAACCAGAAAAGGATCGTAGCGCCAGCGCTGGTCAACACAATGGCACGATTTTCCTGGCTTTTCGGACGAATCGAAATTAAATCCTCGTCTTCAGCTAGCCAGCTAATGACATTTAGGAAGAGATCCCCGTTCCGTTGGTGACCGAAATACTGGTTGCTGGCGAAATCGGAATCGCCGATGACCACCGTGCGCGCTTCTTTGCCGTACCTCTTTGTCTTCTCGTCTCCGCTGATCGTTTCGGTACTCACTGCCGCAAGCGCCACAGGACCTTTAATATCTTTCCCTTCGTTGAATTCAGCCGAGCCGTTTTTCAGATTGGTTTCACCCCAGCTACTCTCAGAGGTTTTCAAGAGAATACTCGACTTAAATTGAGAGTTGGGATTATCGACCAGCCTGACCGAGCGTGCTAATGGGAAGAACGTCATGGAGCGGGAGAGGTCTTTGGTGATGGGATGGGTTTCATACTTCGTGACCAGTGGAGCTGCGGGACCCATCCCCAAAAGCTGCCCAAGCCCGCTTGCATCAACGACAATGTCATCATCTAATCCAATTTTCCACTTCTTGAGCTCGTCACCCATACCCGGGTTTACATCCGGATCAACCATCAAGAAGACTTTGCCCCCCGCATTCACATATTCATTGATGACCGCGGATTCCGTCGGCAAAAGTGCGACCTTAGGTCCGGAAATGACCAGAACTGCGCAATCATCAGGGATGCTGGGTTTTTCTGCCAGATTCAAGTCCTTCACCTCATAATTCTGAGCCTCGATCGCCTTCTTGGCTACGGCAAATCCCTTCCCATCCTGGCTGTCGTTGATATCTCTTTCATTGTGTCCGCTCAAGAAATAGACGACTTTATTTTTCTCTCGCGTCACTTTCAAAATGGCATTGGTAATGGCCTCTTCCTGGAGGTTTTCCACTTTTTCATTCTTCTGCCCGTACACCACGACAGTCTCTTTTGGTCGAGTGACACCGTATTGTTTGGCTTGGCCAGGTTCTTTCCAAGGATCGATGGTCCGAAATTCAATTTTGCTGGGATCCGCACTCTTGTACTCTGTCATCAGATCGTTCAGCTGTCCGTTGGGCTCTTTGTCAAAATACAGGACCTTGACTTCCCCTTTTAGGCCTTTCACGACCTTGTTCGACTGGTCCGAGAGGCTTAAAACTTTCCCCGCAGTGAGATCGAACCGCTTGTGATGTTTCTTTCCCAGGTAATTCACGATTCCGAGGATGCCCAGCACCAAGAGAAGTACCACCACAGTATTGGATCCATATTGAGTGGAACGCAGCTTGAAGGACTCCCGGATCCGATGAATATTAAAAAATACCATCAGCAAAGTCAGCACAAGTCCGACATAGAAAATGATCTGAACCGGCAGATTCCAGATATTCTGGACTGAGTAATAGAGATATCCACCAATGATGAGAGCCGGTCCGAATGAAGCGATATTCTTAAGAAATTTCATGGAACTACTGCCTCCATCTCAGCGATTCGATTGAGCGGTAAGTCAGAAAAAGCCCGAGGAAGATAAAACTGCAATAAACAATTACACTGGAGGAATCAATGACCCCTTTGGAGAAGTCTTCGAAGTGATTGAGTATCGAAAGATAGCTGATCACTTCCTGCAAGACAGGTCCACCCGATCGGCTGACCAATTCAATAACCCAAAGAAGCAAGAATGCACCGAAAGTGATACTCGCGGCCACAATCTGATTTTCCGTCAATGATGAGATGAAGATCCCGAGCGAGATCAGAGAGCCCCCCAACAAAAGAAGGCCTAAATAGCCTGAAAACATCGGCCCAAGGCCCATTCTCGGAGATGTATAGAAATAGACGAATGCGTGATACAAAAGAGTCGGGAGCAACATCACAATAAAGAAGGAGAGCGCGGCAAGAAATTTTCCAAGGATCACCTGGATATTGGTAATGGGTGATGTCAGCAAAAGTTCGATCGTTCCGCGACGTTTCTCCTCGGCGAAGGTGGCCATGGTGATCATCGGGAGCATAAACAGGATCACCGTGCTGAGAATTCCAAAGAAATGACGATCCACCATAGCGGGAACATCCAAGGCGGGCGGGGGTCCGCCGAATTGCTGGGATTGCATCATCATCATCATGGATCGTTCAATAGTAAAGCTGACAATCCGTTCAAAGAAGAAACCCGAGATGATCAAGAAAACCGTTAATACAACATAGGCAACCGGTGAGACAAAGTAAGTTCGCAATTCTTTTTGTGTGATGGCCAGGATGTTCTTCATTTGCTGCGTACCCCCTCTTCTTTGGTCGTCAGTTGGAGAAACACTTCTTCAAGACTCATGCTCAATGTCTTCAATTCCAGCAACTCGTAACCACTCTCTACGATTTTTCTGGCAATTTGACTGCGCAAGTCTCGTTTGAGTTCGGTATCAATCGAAAACTCACAATGCCCGTCCCCATCTGGCTTGACGGATTCGATTCGCAAAACTCCCTGGATTTCCTGAATCTTCCCCTTGATGGCAGCCTCAGGTCCTCTCGCGATCAGCAGAATGCGATCCGATCCTTGCAGCTGTCTGGTTAGGTTCTCGGGCGTATCCACGGCAGCAATTCGGCCCTTATTGATGATGACTACGCGCTGACAGGTGATACCCACCTCCGGAAGGATATGCGTGGAGAGGATCACGGTATGATTTCCGGCTAGGCTCTTAATGAGATTGCGCACATCGGTAATTTGATTGGGATCCAAACCGACCGTGGGTTCGTCAAGGATGAGTACTTCCGGATCATGTACTAGCGCTTGTGCTAAACCGACGCGCTGCCGGTATCCCTTGGAGAGATGTTTGATGACCGTTCCACTGTACTCCTGAATGCTGACACGATCTTTGACTTCTGCAATCCGTTTACTCCGGATTGTCGAATCAACTCCCTTGATCTTGGCAACAAATTCCAAATAAGAGTCAACTGTCAATTCATCGTAAAGAGGAGGATTTTCAGGGAGGTAACCAATGCGTCGCTTCACCTCCATGGGTTGGGTGAAGACATCAAATCCGCCAACCCGGGCGGTCCCCTCTGTAGCCGGGAGAAAACAGGTCAGAATCCGCATGGTCGTGGTTTTCCCCGCCCCATTGGGACCAAGGAATCCCAGGATCTCCCCCTTTTCCACCCGAAAAGATACATTATCAATGGCCTTGACACTCCCGTATCTCTTGGTTAATTGATCAACTTCTATCACACAACCTCCTTGTCTCCCGCGGAGAGTGATGCAGGGTTTGGTCCCAGATCACTTTGAATTTCTAATTAAATGAGAAGATCGGGAAAGACCAGATTCCCGAGGGATGATGACAAACTTGTTATTATACTCAGAAACATTTACTTGTAAAGGTTTAGCGGGCTTCTGGGGACAGACCGAGCAACAATCTTGTGGCCGCAAGCTGGGGGGAACTCAATGGAGGGGAACAGAAAATGGTCCATTATAATGACGGGAACCCTTGCGGTCGATTCTTGATCCGTGATTTTGAAATAAATAAATGAGAGGAAAACCAGCGCCTGTCATTGCGCCGGCAAAAGGATTGATCTACTGCCTAGTGAGGGAGCATCCTTTAGAACAGTGGCCAGGATCCTTTTCCTTCTGACTCAATCCCCCAATCAGCCCTTTACGTTGATTGTCTCGTTGGCCGTAGGGAAAAAGCTGAGCGAGAAAATGAGCTTGCCGCTCGTTGGACGCCCGAATGAAGTTGCCGGGTCAACTCTCGCCTCAAAGAAAAGAAACTGATCGAGACTCCTTCTAGTCTTCGGATCTTTTGGCCCTTTAAGGATCCGGTAATCTAGTACTCGCCCTTCATTACTGATTCTGCTTTCGATGGTGATGGGTTCCGTCAACGATTGAAAATTTTCCAATTGGACAAACTGAGACATATAAACCAGTCGAGGACGTGGATCCGTCATAATTCCTAGAGGGATATCCTTGATGCTGGCATCCAAGTTGACTCCTGTAAAAAAGATGCTTAAAAGGAGAACAAAGGAAAAGACCGTCAATACAACTCCGCTGAGCGCGGGAATGGCAATAGGATAAAGGACGTCCCGAAGCCTCTGCATGGCCTTTTTCCAGCGCAAGTCATGCCCTTGTTTGGAGGCTAGAATCTTTAGGCTCAACTCGAAATCCCTGGGCGGCATTGACGGCTTCAGCGTGCGCAACAGGTGTCTTAAGGCTTTCAATTCTTGCATCTGGCGGGAGCAGGCCTTACACCCCTGCAAATGCTCCTCAACGGCTTGCTCTTCCTTCCAGGCGAGAGAGCCATCAATCCAGTCATCAAACAGATAAATCACTTTCTTACAATTCATGAGGTCCTCCCATCCATCGCAGCCGAGCGCAGGTCTAACGAACCTCGTTATACATAACATTCAAATCAGGATGAATGGTTTTTTTAAGTTCCAAGCGGCCTCGCCACAGCCTGGATTTCACCGTCCCAAGAGAAATTCTCAATGTTTCCGCAATCTCGTCATAAGAAAACCCCTCAATGTCCCGCAAGATCACTACAAGCCTATAATCCATGGGAATCTCCTTGAGGGCACACTGGACTACTTTTTCGATTTCCTTTCGGTGAAGGGCCGATTCGGGCGACTGCGTCAAATCCTCTATCTCTCTGGTCCGATACGATTCATGTTCTTCGCCTTCAAACGGCTCGTCTAAGGAAACCGGCACCTGCCTCTTCCACCGCTTCCACCATCGGAGTCGATTCAGACTCTCCGAGATGGTAACCTTATAAACCCAAGTCTTTAGCCCGCATTCTCCTCGAAAGCTTCCGATCCCTTTGAATATTTTTAGAAAGGTCTCCTGGGCCGCATCGGCGGCTTCGGCGTGGTTACCCAAAATCCGATACGCAAGCCCATAAACCGGCCCCTGATAAAGGCTGATCAAGACTTCATACGCCTCTTCAGACCCCACCTGTAACTGGCCTACGAGAGCCAGTTCATTGTTCACGCATTCAAGCCCCAGCTCGAGGTTGCTCAAGGCAATTATCCTTCTGTTTCAGAACTTAACATTATTCTACCTCATATTTACAGGCCTAGGAACCCTAACTCTTTTGACACTCCTTTTTGTCAAAAAGTTCCCACAGGAAAATGAAACACTCAAAAAACCAGTTTGAGTTAAAATCCTGAAAAGATCTCCTATGAATAAGACGACATCTTTTGTCATTTTTGCAAAAACGCCAACGCTGGGAGCTGTAAAAACCAGGATGCAACCCCGGCTGACGGGAACAGAGTGCTTGCAACTTCACAATTACCTGCTAAGGCATGTCATCTCCCAGCTAAAAGCCTTCCAGTACCCTTTGTTGGAGAGAGCTGTTTTCCTTACATCGCCCAAGAAGAGTTTTATTGAAGAGTTGGCAGAATGGACTGGGAGCACATGTTTTTCAATCCATTATCAGAAAGGGCACGATTTAGGGGAAAGGCTTGCTAATGCCGTCGAACTGAAGTTCCGGCAAGGCTTCCGCAAGGTTATGATTATCGGGACTGACTCCCCTCTGATTGGCCCAAGAGAGTTTCATTCGGCACTTGAGGCCTTAAACAACTATGAGGTAGTTCTCGGGCCCGTTGAAGATGGAGGATACTGCCTCATTGGGTTTTCGGCCCCTAAGACCTTCCTTTTCCGCGGGATTCACTGGGGAACCGCGAAAGTGTTTCAAGAAACCATCGCGCTCTTGAAAGCACATTCTGTTTCGTGGTGGGAATTGCCCCCGAGCCTTGATCTAGACAGATTTCAGGACTTAAAGAAGCTCCACGCACGAGTTGGCAACGATTGGGCGAAGAGAAAGGATGGGAACTTTCAGGAATTGCTGCAACTAATCAGGCAGTTGATTGGAAAATCAATAAATCTAGAAGGGACGGACCTAAGTCTCTAAAGCGTCAACCCAGCGAGGCATGTTATACTAATTTTTAGAGCATAACGCCATTCCGTAGCCAGGGAGTCAATGCTTTATGGCATTCGGAAGAAGAATTTTACTTTTCCTCCTTTTCGCCGGGGGGGCGATGCCCGTTCAGCTTCGAAGCGCCGAGTTGGTGGGCCTTGTAAAGGAAGCCGATACGGGCGAAATGATCGTTGGCGCTAGCGTCCGGGCTATTCCTCTCTCCAAGAACCTTCAAGAAGTTCTCAGCAGAACCAACAGCAATGGAAGATACCACCTGGAACTCCTCAAAGGAAAGTATCGTCTATTTCTTAGTTTTCCGGGTTCCGATTACCTTCCTCAGTTTTATTCGACCAATGATCAGCCGCAGGGAGAAACTGTCGATATTCCGACTTTTGATTCCTTCAGAATCATTAATTTAACAATGAATTCTGGCGGCTCCATCGCTGGCAAAGTGGTTCGTTTCAGCGATAATACGGCACTTTCCAATATTCGTATTACGGCCTCTTCTGAAGAATTCCGGACTTCGGTCACAACCCGTAGTGATGGGTCTTATCTTTTTAGAGCCTTACCTCCTGGAAACTACCGCGTCCAGGCAATGCCGCTGAACGAGAATTTTATTCCTATATATTATGGAGACGTTCGAGACGCCGAGAAATCCGCGATTGTTGCTTTGGATCGAAAACAGGCCCAGACCCATATTGATTTCCGTCTACGTAATGGTGGAATGGTTAGTGGCAGGGTCTTTGCAAATAAGAACCGCGAGCCCCTCGCAGGGGTCAAGGTCATCGCCGAAAATTTGTCGGTCGATGAACGGCCCCCCTTTGCCGTTACCGATTCACAAGGATTTTACAGTCTTCGCGGGTTATCCCCAGGGGAATATATCCTGGAGACACAGGCTCCTAATGAATCTGGGGATTCTCTAAAGCCTGCCCGAACATACATCATGCAATACCATTCGGGGCGTTACTATCGTGAATTGGCAGATAAGTTAGAAATTGTGCCTGGGAGTGTTTTAACGGGGGTTAGTTTCGCGCTGGTGGAATCGGGTAGCCTCACAGGCAGAGTCCGTTCTCGCTATCACAATGCGCCCTTGGGTGGTGTATCAGTCATCCCCCAGGAGATCTCCGAGGAACTTCAAGTTGCGCCGACTGCTAAAACCAATTCATCCGGAGAGTACCATGTAACTGACCTACCTCCAGGACACTATGTGGTCGGTCTATCACTGCCATTATCGGTACGACGGCTTGTGAATTATTATTTCAAAGACAAGTTGAGCGTTCAACTTGCCGACAAAGTTTCACTCCAAGAAGGTGAGAAGGTTCAACGAATTGATTTCAATCTTCCTCTCGGAGCTACCTTGCAAGGAAAGATGTCGCTCGAGGGGACTGATTACCCGTTCAAGTCTGTCAATAAGGCGCTCCGCTTTGACAGAACCAGCACAGATCTCGAAGGATTCGGACGAAGGGAGTTTAAACTTGAACCGGACGGGAGATTTGTCATAGAAGGGACACCAGCCGGTCGTTACGCCGTTACGCCGCTCACTGATGACCCGAACATTGTCCCTCAGTCCGATAGCGTTGAGAAAACTCTGGACATCACAGAGGGTGACCTCTTAGAGAACCTAGAATTCCATATGAAGATCGCCGGCTCAATTGGAGGTTCCATTGCATTTGAAGGCCCGACGCCGGAGTTTGAAAACTACGAGTTACTTGTTGTCAATATGAAAGATAATTCACGTAAGTACTTTGCACTTAATTCTCAACAATTTCTTCTGACTGGATTGGACCAGGGGGCATACCTTTTGCTCCTGCTTTCTAAGTCCGAAAAAATGCCTTCTTCAGAGGAACTCTCTATGCCAGTTTTGTATGACACCCATCAAGTTGAAGTCCAGCGCGGCAAGACCATCTCCAATGTCAGTCTTCACCTCAACCCACAGATGTCCCTGCCCACGAAAATGTATCAATAGTAATAACAAAATAATCAAATTCCAGTCATGAGGTGCTCCAATCGACCCATTCCGCTCAAAAGGAATTTCGGTTTGATTTCGCCGCAAGAACTTTTTGTTTTTCTGGACTTATGGGACCGATTTTTTCGACGACCTGGGAATTTTTGATTTGACAGAGTTTACAAACTTCATAGTCAGAGAAGCCCCACGCGTCGCTTGGGCACCAGCAAAACCCTTTCCCCTTCAAATAAATCACGCATTTTTCGTCAATCACAGAAACATTTTCCCTTATTATTATGCCTAAATAGAGGGGAGGCTGAGGAGATGAAGTACATTTCTAAATAGAGTCTGACTTAGGCAATTGGATGACCTAAGATGAAAAATATTTCCTACATACCTGGAATTCCCCACCCCATGCGGCTGGCAGGCTTCAAAAGAGTGCACGAGACCGGTGGACACTGGGGAACAGCAAGTAATTTTTTCCGATTCAGCCTGGCAGCAATGTAAAAGTTCTACGCCGCCGAAAGGGCATTCTCGGAATGTGAATTCAAGGAGAAATAGAATACAGGAGAGAGCTTGGGAGGGCTAATGCGAGTTGTAAATCTCCAATACCTTGGAAACGTACTGGGAAGTTGTTGGATCTTCAGCGCCAACGTAGGCAAAGAGCGCTGATTCCAAGTCTTTGGAATGACCGATGTAGTTCGCAAGGATAGTCGTTCCAATATCGATGTTAACTTCCGGATCAAATGGGTTCTTTTCGGTAAAGTCGATTCGCGAAGACCACGTAGGCACATGAATCTGCATGAGTCCTACTGATTTAGATGCAGAAATTGCGGTGGGATTACCGCGAGATTCCACAACCATTACAGCAGCCACTAATCGTGGATCGAGCTTTTTGCTCATCGCGTTTCTGACGATGCAGGTCGTCAGTTTGGGGAGTTCTTCGTCAGGAACATCTGCATGACGTTTCAGCAGATTCTTGACCTTCCTCTCCTGCTGATACTGCTCTTCAGTGATGTAATCCGCCAACCCCACCTTTCTCGCAGACATGATGGAAATGGTAGAGGGATAAATCGAGATCAATGCAAGTACAGCCAACAAAATGAGAAACTTGTTTACCGCGGTATGCCGGATCAAGTGAAAGATGAAACAACTGTTTAATCCCACGAACATACTTCGGTGGCATTTTCTGCAAAACAGGATTCGGCGATAGATCAAACTGTGCAGAGCACTCATGTGGAGCAAAGCCCCTCAATAACTGACATTTCTAGAATTCGGCTCAATCCGCTAAATACTTTAAAGAGTTAGCCTGACAACTATGGAACCTAACGTCAGGATGCAGGAACTGCCTATAGAACTACCAATACCCACGAAGAGTGTGTAGCAGCGAAAGTGAACAGGGTACATAATGCTTTGATTGACATTATTAAATCTATATCCTTTCTTATGGGAAATCAAGCGTAGAAATCATGAGCCGCCGGAATAAAAACTTCTTTCTCCCTGCCTCCAAACTGCCCAGAAAATAACTGCCCACCAGGGCCACCCTCTCCATTGTTTGGATTAACCGCATCATAAATCAAGCAGTTAGGATAAGTTGATCTCACCCAGGACTTCTCTCGCGGCCTTACTGCAGGCAAATCGAATCAACAAATTCTTAAAGGGTTAGAAGTTGAAACCCAAGCGAGGCAGTCCCGGTAAATGATTCCTGGGGATGCATCCCACTGAAACTCTTGATTCATTATGTTGGAAAAATCAGTCTTCCTGTGGAGACGGATTTTCAACGACGACAACCACTCCATTTGGAGTGACGAGATAGCGCCTCCTGTCCTCTTCCGGTTCAAAACCAATCATTGAGTTTTCAGGTAATACGACTCCGCGGTCAATAATTGCATTGCGGATGCGCGAATATCTCCCGATATTCACATGAGAAAGCACAATACTATGGTCGATTTCACAATAACTATTGACCCGCACATCCGGCGAAAGGACAGAATTGACCACCCGCCCACCGCTAATGATACAGCCATTGGAAACAATTGAATCCACAGCAATCCCCATCCGCCGACCTTCTTGAGCAAAGACGAACTTTGCAGGTGGATATTGGCGCTGGTAGGTTCGGATGGGCCAATCCTTATCGTAAAGGTTGAACTGCGGATCAACCGCAATTAGATCCATATTCGCGCTAAAATACGAGTCGATCGTGCCCACGTCCATCCAATATTGGGATTCTTTCTTATTCTCATCAATGAAATGATACGCCATCACCTTGTACTCGCCAATCATGCGCGGAAGGATGTCTTTCCCGAAATCATGACTGGACAAGGGATTCCGGGAGTCTTCCTCGAGGATGGAAGCCAGTAAGCTCTTATTAAAAATGTAAATTCCCATCGAAACATTCACGAAGCCAGAATTCTCTAAGCCAGGCTGCGGGTGAGTTGGCTTCTCCTGAAAACCACAAATCCTCATATTTTTGTCAATCTGCATCACCCCAAATCGATAGGCCTGATCGATCGGTATCTGGATCATACTGACGGTAGCATCCGCTTTGGATTCGATGTGGTGAAGGAGCATTTTCGAATAGTTCATCTTATAAATGTGATCTGCAGAGAGGATCAACGCATATTCGACTTCTGCGAGCGTATTAATTGAATATAGATTCTGTCTCACTGCATCCGCTGTCCCGAGATACCAGTCTTCTCCTACTCTTTTTTCCGGAGGGATAATTTCGATGAATTCGTCCAGTTCGTGAGCAAAGAAACTAAACCAGCCGTGACGAATATGATGGCTCAAGGAACGGGCTTTGTACTGGGTGAAGATAAAAATTTTTCGCAAACCTGAGTTGATACAATTACTTAGAGTTACATCGATGATTCGATAAATACCCCCAAAAGGCACCGCAGGTTTGGCTCGCTCCCGGGTTAGGGGGTAAAGTCGCTCCCCAGCCCCCCCTGCAAGAAGGATTCCGATTGTATTTCGCATTTCCATAAGGACCCATCCGCTGGCATCTGCCATTCCTTAGCCGTTTGAGTAACATTCTGCCAAAGAATTGCCGCGAGCTCAAGGTGGAAGGACAGACGCCGTGAGCATGACCGGAAAGCGTTGAATTTGAGTCATTAGCACTTGACAACGCGCATGAAATCCACTAACTTCTGCAAGATGTAAACATAAATAGTTTCATAACGGGGGAGGTGTAACTTGAGTGGCTGAAGTAAGACTTCAGGAGGGTGAAACCCTTGAGAACGCACTTCGACGCTTTAAGAGGAAGGTTCAGACGGAAGACATTATCAAGGAAGTAAAAAAGCACTCTTTCTATTTGAAGCCGGGAGAAAAGAAAAGAGTCAAGCAGGCGCTAGCCCGAAAGAGAAGCCGGAAGAAGATCCGGAAAGATTACGATTGAATCAGGGAAGTTGAGGGCGTATACCAAACCGCATTCTGGAAGGAATAATCTGGACAAACAGACTCTACGCGCTGTAGATCTAGGGATGGGAGCACCGAATGGAATATCAGGATAGAAATCTCGTTTGCGTCGATTGCGGACAGGAGTTCATCTTTTCCGCGGGTGAACAGCAGTTTTATGCAGCCAAGAATTTCAAAAACGAGCCGAAAAGATGCAAAGATTGCAAATCAAAAAGAAACCAGGCTCTGAATTCTTCCAAAGCGAAAATTGAAACAGTCGCTGTATGCGCAAGCTGTGGAAAAGAGACAACAGTCCCCTTCAAACCGACTCAAGGTCGGCCGGTTTATTGTCGGGAGTGCTTCCAGCAGCAACGACAGATATCCGCTTCTGCCTAATCGTGAACTCAAGATCTTGTATCGAAAAGTAGCCTCGCCTCCGGCGGGGCTTTTTTCTTTTCCAAAGGCTTCATACCATTGTGGCCTGGATGGCTGTAATCACCGCGGTATTGACGATATCGTCGGCCTTGCAGCCTCGTGACAAGTCATTCGCAGGCTTTCGCAATCCCTGCAGAATAGGTCCAATCGCTTCCGCCCCGGAAATCCTCTCGACAAGTTTGTAAGCGATATTCCCAGACTGCAAATCCGGGAAAATGAGAATATTGGCTCGCCCCGCGACGGGGCTTCCTGGAGATTTCGCTTGGCCCACAGATTCCACCAGTGCGGCATCCGCTTGAAGCTCTCCATCAATCGATAGTCTTGGGTTTCGCTCTCGAACAGTTTTTACTGCTTCGACAACTTTTTCTACCAAAGGATGCTTTGCGCTACCTTTGGATGAAAAAGAGAGCAACGCAACCCTTGGGACAAGTCCTACCAGTAGTTCCGCATTCATCGCGGTTGAAATAGCGATATCAGCTAATTGTGAAGGATCCGGGTTGGGGACGACCGCGCAATCTGCGAAGAACAGGATGCCTTCATGTCCAATGCGTGTGTCTTTTAAGACCATGACAAAAAAGCTAGAGACAATGGGGCAGTTTTCTCTCAAGCCAATGCAACGCAGAGCGGCACGGACTGTTTCGGCAGTCGTATTGGTTGCCCCGGCCACCGAGCCATCGGCGTCGCCCGTATTCACCATCATCGCCCCAAAATAGAGCGGGCTCTTAAGCTGGCGGATCGCCTCGTCTTTGGTGATGCCCTTGGATTTCATGCGCTCATAGTAGAGATTGGCATAAGGAAAGAGCTTTTCAGACTGTGACGGATCGATAATCGAGAGCGTGCTTAGGTTCAGGTTCAGTTCATTACCTCTACGGCCGATTGCTTCTGGACTACCCAATAAGATTACCGATGCCAGCTCTTCCCGGTTCAATCGATCTGCTGCAAGCAGCGTCCGATCGTCTACCCCCTCTGGCAGAACAATTCTTTGTTTTGCCTGTTTGGCTTTTTGCTTAAAGGTCTCGAGAATGTTCACGGGGAATGATTGAAACTAGCGGGATATCTTTCGCTTGATATCGACGCTAAGTCTTTTCACTTTTGAGTTTAAGGTGGAAAGAGGAACTCCAAACTTCTCGGCAGCTTCCGTCTGACTCCAGTTCACGCTCTCTAACATTTGGATGATCACCTTTCTTTCAAAGGTATCTACAATGTCAAAAAGGGACTGTCCATTGTTGATCGGGATCTCGTCCAGTTGCAAACGCGAAACCGGAGCTATAATGTGGCCGGGGATCATATCAGGGATGATTTCACTTCCTGGCGCCAAAACGACGGCGCGTTCAATAACATTCTCAAGCTCTCGAACATTTCCAGGCCAATCATAGTCTATCAGAGCCTTAAGAACATAGGGAAGCACGCGGCAAGGGGGTCTGTCATTTTCCTCAGCGAATTTCTTAATGAAGTGTTCAACCAATAAGGGAATATCTTCCCGTCGATCCCTGAGCGGGGGCAACTCCACGGAGATGACGTTCAAGCGGTAATAGAGATCGTCTCTAAACCTTCCTTGTTCCACAAGCTGCTTCAAGTCCACATTGGTCGCCGCAATGATGCGGGCATCCACTTTGATTGTTTCGATTCCGCCTAGACGCATGAATTCTTTTTCCTGCAACACCCGCAACAATTTCGCCTGCGTTTCCAAGCTGATGGTTCCGATCTCATCGAAGAAGATCGATCCTCGATCCGCCACTTCAAACAAGCCTTTCTTTGAGGAAACCGCGCTTGTAAAGGCGCCACGAACGTGTCCGAAAAGAGTACTCTCGAGGAGATCCGTCGGGAGGCTTCCACTATTGACCGTAACAAACGTATTTTCAGACCGGGGGCTATTGGCATGAATCGCCTTGGCGATCAGTTCTTTTCCCGTTCCGCTTTCTCCTTGGATGAGCACCGTCGTGCGGCTTTGGGCGACATGAGAAACGAGGTCGAACACCTTGAGCATTTTCTCGCTCTTGCCAATGATATTCGAGAATCCGTACCTCTGCTTCAGTGCCCTCTTGAGCTCACGGTTTTCAAGTTGGAGCCGACGCTGCTGAATTCCATTTTTGATATCCAATAAAAGCTTCTCATTGTCCCAGGGCTTGGTGACATAATCTGATGCCCCCGCCTTTATCGCGCTGACGGCGTTCTCAATCGTGCCGAAGGCGGTAATCATGATAATGGCCGTTTCCGGGGAAATCTGGTGGATCTCCTTAAGTACTTCCAGGCCATTCTTGTCTGGCATCATGACGTCGAGTAAAATTAAATCAAAGAGTTCCGATTCCACTCGCCGGAGACCTTCTGTGCCGCTATCCGCCAGCGTGACCCTGTAATTGGCATCGGAGAGCAGCAGGTCCAAGTTTTCCCGGATGGCAACTTCATCGTCTACGACCAAAATAGATCCGCTTTGATTAGACATTGGCCACTTTCCTCGGAGCTGGGAGTTCTAAGACGAAGCGAGTCCCTTTCCCAGGAGCCGAATCCACAATGATTTTTCCTGAATGTTCCTGAATGATTCCATAACTCACCGAGAGCCCAAGGCCGGTTCCCCGCCCTAGTTCTTTCGTCGTAAAAAACGGGTCGTAGATTTTTTTCAGGTTCTCTTCGGAGATCCCCATGCCCGTGTCCATGATCTCAACTCGCAGCACAGAGTCAAAATGAGAGGTCTTTACCAAAAGTTCCCCTCCCTCAGGCATGGCGTCTTTCGCATTAATAAACAAATTGAGGAAAACCTGTTGTAGTTTCCCTTGGTTGCCGTAGACCTGAAGGGCCGAACTTCCAAAGTCTTTTCTGACTTTCACTTTGGCTGTCTTAAATTGATGTTCCAACAACGAAAGAGTGTCCGAGACGATGGCATTGAGCTCCACCATGCTGAAATCGCCCCCGCTTGTTCTCGAAAAATTGAGAAGACTATTCACAATCTCGGAAGCTCTGAAGGATTGTTTGACGATCTTGTCCAGGATCTTGGCTTTCGAGTCCTCGGGCTGATATTGCTTGTAAAGCATCTGGCTATAGCTGGAAATTACGGCCAATGGCGTGTTGACTTCGTGGGCCACGCCGGCCGCCAATAGGCCGATGGAGGTTAATTTCTCCGTCTGCACGAGTTGGTCCTCGAGCTTGACCCTTTCGGTCTTGTCATCCAGGATAAGCATCTGGCCAGTAACACAGCCATCTTTCCCAAGCAACGGGGTTACGGTAATGTCCGCAACCATCAGGCGCCCATTGAGCCTCAAAGGGTACTTATACAGCTTAATTCCTTCCGACTGAAACGCGGAGTTTTCCCTCATACGACCGCGGATGAGCTCAACCAGGGATGGTGTAAAATGATCCGTTAAGAGCGTGCCCAAAGCCTTGTGTCTCGGAAGATTAACTAACAGCCCCATTTTGGTATTCCAGCTTTCGATCCGTTCGTCGAGGCCAAAGACCAGCACTCCAACGCTGATCGATTCTACAATGCTCTCACTGTAGTCTTTAAGTCTCTGCAACGCTTCTGCTTTTTCCCGGATGGATTCGTACAGTCGGCTATTTTCAATGGCGATGGCAACGTAACCCGCAATCGTTTGCAGGAGCTCTACGTCCTCGCTGGTGAGCAGTTGTCCCGAAGCGGTTCGACCCAATCCAATAAAGGCAATCGTATTCCCCTTGGTGACGCAAGGCAGATAGTAATTTAAATCCAAGTGGCGCAGAGTCTCATGAAATTCGGGATTTTCAGAAACAAGGTTTCGAAGATTCTCATAAAAGAGATACCCCTTCGCTAATGTGGGACGGGCAGGGTCGAGGAATCCAAGATTTGCCAGGTCGGCACTCCTCAGGAACTGGCTCACTCCCAGAGACTTGACGAGCTGGAATTTGCCTGGTTCGGTTTCATTTGCTAAAAATATCCCGATCTTATCTACCGAAAGGGTCTGGCTGATTCTCTCGACGACGAGATCCAACAATTGTTTGAGATGGACTTCCGCGCCTAACGTTTTTCCAAATTCAATCAGCGTCTTGCGGTAGTCATAGTGGTCCCGGTAAAAGTACTTGTCGACCCTCGTTTGGATCCAATTCCGCAGCGGTGAGAAAATAAAGGCCGCCACGACGAGCGAGATGATCACCCAGATCCGATTGGCACCCGAGGCCCGAAAGACTTCACTCACAACGCCAATCAATACAAAATAGAATCCAACAACCGCCAGCGAAGCAAGAGTAGCTGCTACACCGCGCTTGAAAATAATATCAACGTCCATCAAACGATACTTGATGATGGCATATCCGAAAGTCAGCGGAATCAGGACTAGGGGGAATACCGATAGCTCCATCCAAAAGGACGGAATCACACCATTGAAGTAGGGAAGCGCGTAAAGAAAGAAAAAGGGAAAGGTCCCGAAGGTCGTGCCGATCACAATCCACTTCATCTGCTGTCGCAACGTTTGAATCTGACTCGTCCGATAGGTGTGGTACAGAGCAAGGACGCCCAAAACGAAAAAGAGCGCAAAATGAAGGGTATGAATCTTGTCCAGGAGGATGCGGATCTTTAGAGGAGCTTGTAAGAAATTCAACCCCCCCGAAATAAACAGAATATGCGTAAACAGCAAAATAATTGCGGGAACATAAAGTAGAAATAAGACCAGTGGCAATCGCTGAATGCTTTTTTTTCGCTCCGGGAAACTCAGGCAAAAATGTAAGAACAATGGAGGTAAAAGAAGAAGCGCTATTGCATCAAGCCAGTAAATCGTCCAATCAAACTCGTTGAGTTTGTTCGTATAGGAGTACGAGCACATGACAAAAGACGCAATACAAATAGTGAAAAAATGGAATGCACCTTTTGCCTGCCAGCGCCGTTGAAAAATAAATACTCCAATGAAAAGATAGAGGAATCCAACGACCTCCAAAAATCTCTTGAAGCGAAGTTGATTGTCCTGCGGAGAGACAATAAGGGTGGTGCTGATTTGGGCACCATTCCGTGAGATGGAGTAGGTGGCTTTCGACCAGACACCCAGTTCATAAAGGATCTTTGTCACATCGGTAGCGGATGTGGTCTTCCTGTTGTTTATAGACAGAAGTAGATCTCCGCCACGAATACCCGCCCGATCTCCAGGCCCACCTTCCTCGACAATGAGAGCTTTGAGACCTCGAGACGTAGCAACCCACCCGCACCCATCGTCGGGTGTCACATATTTGGACTTCTGAAAACTGTTGATGAGACCTAACACGGTCAACACCGTAGTGATCAGAACGATTACACTCGTCTTGAAACTGAATCTAGTAAACATCGCTGCTTGCGCTCAGACCCGACATGGATTTCACGGATACTCGATGCAGTTTTAGTGCCAATACAAACATCCAGCTATACATAGTTAAGTTAAATATTATTAGCAATTTAACAAGACTACAAGAAATAGTCTTTAAGCTTTATATTGAGGTATACAAATTTTCGTATACTGTTGATACAAAAAATTGTATCAAAAAGAAAATTAAAAACTTACGTGAAATTTTTTGAGCTGAAAGGCCATTTAGAATTTGAGCATTAAACCGCCTCGAACCGAGCGAGATGGCTGAATGAACTCAATTCTTCTGATGTAAGGAGAGTTGTAAACATCGAGGTTATTCTTGGCGAGCAGGTTTTGCACATCGAACTGAGCTTCGAGTTTTCCCGGAATAAATCTACCCACGTAAGGAATGGCCTGGGCAATCGCGATACTGACACCCGGCGAGGCAGAATCAAAATTCTCCTGATAGGGATCAATAAGAGTGATGGGATCTCCGGAGATCCAACGATACATGGTGGAGATGTAGGTTCCAGTGCTCGGAATTCGGGCCCGTAAGTTGGCAGTAAGAACGTGGAAATTTTGACTGCTGACGAAATCGTTAACACCCGTGAGATTCACCCCACCCCCATAGGTATAACCGAATAGGCCTTCCAGGCGAGGCGAGATGCGGCGTTGGTAGGCTACCCGCACTCCACGGCTGGTTGAAATGGGTTCAAGGTAAGAAGCAAAAAAGCTACTCTGATTGTAGGGAGATAATCGATCGCTGTAGTATCCAGCCACCACCCGTGAGTGCGAGCTGAGTTCCTGTTCCGCGCTGAACTCTGAATGGAGGATGCGGTTCGTCCCGAGGCTCAAGGGATATCCATATTCATGCCGAAACGGCATCGAGAGCGTAACCGTCTTCCCTTCCTCCACCTCAACCACCTTCTCTAGATGAGGCAAAGAGGAGGTCCGAAGATAGGTGAAAGAAGTCTTTGAGGTGGGTCGGAAATGAGCTCCCAGCTTCGGCCTGACTCGGGGAGAATTAGCAGCCGGGATCCGACAATTGAATCTCGGTCCCGTAGAGTAGAGACAGGTGGAACGGCAACCGGATCTCGTCCTGCAATTCTAAATTGTAAACACTCATCCGTCCCGCGCTTCGGTCTAACACGGGGCTGTATGTATCGGGCAAATACGGCAGCACACCCATGCTGACTCGAACCGTTGAATTGTGAAATCCATTTGAATCCGCGAACCGGACCAATGAATCGACTTCTGCATATCCAGAGCCGGAAACAGCACCTGCTAACACAAGACTGGTACTGGGGTTGAGTTGTTTGGCAATGGCAAACTCGGTGAAAGTGCCCCCAACACCGGCCAGATCGGGGTCTCCATCGTAGGATGAAGCGTATACCCGGAAAGAGCCGCGAAATCCTTTTTCGGTGCTGGCCGGTTCTTCCACACCTTCAGATGTTGATGGACCGGCATCCTGTTTGGAGTCTGATTCAAAAACGCGAAGGATGGGACGTGTCGAGGAGGCCGCGCGAAGAACAGACTCGATATCTTCTTTTTCCGCTGCAGGCTGCTGCTCCCGAGTAATTCCAAGAATAGATTGAAGGTACAAATTCTCCAGAGTCAGGTTAAGGCTGGCTATCTTATCGGCAACCACTTTGATCCCGGAGCGGAACAAAGGAGGGTAGTTGGCTGCGCTCACTTTGAGAGCGTAAAGACCCGGAAGCAAACCTTTAATTTCAAATCTTCCGGTACTGTCGGTTATCGCGGTCTTAACGACCTTTGAACTGAATTGCCCCTCGAGTAAAGTAACGGCGATACCGTCCAACGGTGTTCCGCGGGAATCTTGGATGGTCCCCACTAGTCCGCCAGCTAGCGAAGCAGCTCTCACCTGCCCGCAGACCATGACGAGCAGGAAGAGGATGACACCATAAGTTACTTTAGGAACTCGCATGAATCCTCGACTCGACAATAAGGTCCACACGTTCATGAACGAAACTATCGAACCTGAAACTTTGCAACCGGGGAAATCGTGCGCTTGCTTAGATTATCAGTCACGTTCACAACAAGGCTGTAAGGCCCGGGCTCAAGGTCTTTCAGCGGATACAATTTCTCAAGAGTCATCTGCTGAGCCGCTCCTGCCAATTTGTTCTGATCTTCTGAAAATCGTGCAATCTCCTTGTCCCCCTTCTTCAACGAATATTCTATCGTTGCCGAAGGCTTTTTTGTTTTTTCATCAATCCCGAGATTATAGACCTGGAAATAAATCCCCATCGTCTGAGTGCGGTTAAATACATCATTGACGTTCGGAAAGATTTTCGAGCTTCCGATAATGAACTGCCCGGCCGCAGCCTGCTTCATTGAGAGCTTCTCGATATTATCTGCCAAAATAATGCTGCTGGTCGCTAATTTATCCTCTTCATACTTGGGAACCGTTAGACCTTTGTAAACCGTACCCACGTTGCCACTGTTAAGATCCTTCAGCACGAGTTCCAGCTTGTAGAGCCCCGAGCGAAGAGGAATAGATTTTTGGTAGAGCGACCTTTTCTCGAGGGATTGTTTGAACAAAGAATCCGGAACATCCTGCGCCACGACGTCCTCAAAAACTTGGACCACGCGGCCCGTAATGGTCGTAGAGACGGCCAAAAATATTGACTTGGGCACGTTGCACGCCGTCCTTGTTTTGGAACGTCATATCCTTGTTGTAAATCTGAACCGTAATAGGCGTCAGGACGGTATCATCCGTGATCTTGATAAAATCTGTCCGATATTCAAAGGGCATCAAGTTATAGGACAGTTTCGTGTTGACCACGGTCTCCAAATCCTTGAACTTCACCTGGGGCGGTTTTTGGAGAGCAACGTACTGCTGGAGACGGGTAAATGGGTCATACTCTTGCCCGGCAGCTCCCCCCATTGGCGCGCCAATCGTCATCCCATCACCCCGGCTAAAGCGGGCAGCTTTGGTCGACAGTCCCATCTGCTCCATTTGAGTCAAGCCTGCGTTAGGGACATTAATTAAGGCGTCTTTCTCTCCGGGATCCAGGGCAATCCGGTACTCACCGGTCATCGTCCGATCGACAAACTCAATCATGACCTCGTTCCCAAGGCTTGGTCCTTCGAGATAGCGATACCGCCAAACTTCAAATGGATAGGTCGTCGTCTCTCCTCCGCCTTCTCCCGCCGGGCGCATGTAAGCCCCACCGCTCGGATGAGAGTCGATTTCATCGGGTGGGCCCCAGGTAATATATATTCTTCCGCGATCGGTCTTCCAACCAGGCCATCCAGACGGGAACCGTTCATTGGCATAGGCGATACGGCGGTAGTGTTCATCTCTGAATTCATTTTCCATCGTGTCCGGCGACGGATCCCTTCTCAACCAGAACTGTTCAATGAATTGGTAACGCTCCTCATCTGTCGTCAACTTCTTGTAAGCGGCCCTCTCTTCCGGGGTGATGATATAAAGCACATCTTCATTGAGCCACTTCTTGAGATATTGGTCGGAGGTTTCCATCCGCAGGGACTTTTCTTTATTTTTGTCGCGCTTGGTGTTGTCACCGGCTGGCACAGAAACAGTCAGGACAAATCCGATGAGAAATCCGGAAATCACGAACCGTCGGAAACTTGAATTCGCTTTCATACCTTAACTTTCAGAGTCTGGGTAGTTTAGGAAAATCAGGAATGAATAAACCTATTCATATCACTACAATATTATAGAACAGTAAGCCTCGGAGTCAATCGCAAAAAAAAGGATGGGCTGGAAGGCCCATCCTTAGTTTAAGACGTGCTAAACATCAAGTGGAGCGTGTGCTTCGCAATCACTCTCTAAACGTTCAATGGAGTGCTCCCTCTCCACAGTCGATTAGAAGATGAATTTGACGCCAAACCGGGCATTAAATCCAGTATTATATTGGTCAAACTTCCCGTATGTTGGGTCGACTGCCCAGTTCTTCGTTGGGTCCAGTGAATTCGGATCTGAACTCAGCGACGGATCTTGTGCGTACGGCGTCTGAGAAAGCAAAGTATGCCAGTTGTACCCATTGAGCAGGTTGACAGGTGTCATATCCATAGCCGAACTGGAATCACGATACCGGGTCACAATGTTCTGCTGATAGAGGGCCGTCTTCTGGTTGAAAATGTTAATTATATTCATCTCGAAATGGAGTCTCTTCGTTTCACCCAGTTTGGGCAGTTTGATATCTTGGGCAATCAAAAGGTTAGTATAGTTTAGGAAAGGCATCCGGCCCGCATCGGCACGGCCGTTAACCATGAGGGGGATTTGGTTCAATTCCTCCACACGAGTCGTAATCGGAGTCCCGCTCCCTGCATAAAAGACGGGACCAAGTTGCGTTCCCCACTTGAACTGATACGACCCGTACACTTTTAGAACATGGGGACGGTCCGTTTCAAGACGTCCGTAAAGGAACTGCCCATTCGAATCGAACATGATAAGATCGGCATCATAATCCCGGTTGGCATTGCCGCCAGGACGAGCCACCCAGGTAGCAGGAGTTTGAGATGCCGTCCAGGTTATATTGGGGAGCCCCCCGTTCACGATTTCATCCGTGCTGCTCAAACCAGCATAATTCCCCCAGAGTCGGCTGTACGTGTAGTTGGCTGACAAGAACCAGTTGTTACTAAACCGGCGGGTGATCGAGAGCTCCATCGCATCATATTGTCGTTTGGGTACCGGCATGGCGAAGTCTGGAGTTGCTCCATAATGGTTTGTTTCAATGGCAAAGCGGCCGCTACCAGGATTGCCCTCGGTATAGGTTTCATTCCCATCAACCAGCCGGCCGATGTCTTCGATTGTCCGACCCAGCCGGCTGCGAACATAAGCGGCTGATACCACCAACTGAGGCCTGACTTCCCATTCAAATCCAACCGATGCGTTGTCCACATACATCGGCTGGATGCCAGGATCGAGGGCATCGGGACCAAACTGAGGGACCCGGTGATCCTGAAAAGATCCCGGCGTAGACGACCATAAATTCCTCCCTTGCAAATTGTTCAGGCCAAGGGAGAAGATATCCAGCGTATCGAGGGAGTACCACCACTCTTTCCAGGTGTCTCCGCCAAACGACCCTCGCACTAGCTCATACTTGGTCCAGTCGTAGAAACGGCCCCAACTGCCGTATAATTTCATTTTGCCGTTACCCAAGACATCCCAGCTGAGACCCAATCGGGGAGCCAACTTGGAACCAAATCCAAACGAAAAGGCGTAATCCTTGACCTGCCGATAGAAGGAAGGAATTAGCTCATTTTCCGTTCGCAGACCCAGGTTCAAAGTCAATCGAGGACGAATCGTCCACTGGTCCTGAACGAAGAGGTTATAAATGCCGCCGCCTGCAGAACCACTTGTGCCGATTTGTCTGACGCGGTAGTATCCATAGGTGCCAGTGCCCGATTCACCGGTGTAGGAACTCGTGTAAGAGCGATTCCAGTAGATCGCCACGTTATAACCACCCTGGTAATTGACATCCATTTTGTTGACTAGTCTCTGGTATCCAACGCCAGCCTTCAAGTTATGCACTCCGGCCATATTGAACGTCTTGCTGTAGTCAGCTTGTCCGAAGGCACGGCTGGTAACGTCGTAATTTGACACCTCGGTCAGTGGTACATCGAAATAGCCACTAGGTTGTTGGAGTTCCGTCGGAATCGCGAACGGTAGTCCGATTGCCGATATATTGTAACGGGTTTGGTGCTGAGTAGTGACCCCGAAGTCCTTGTAATTGTCCCAAAAATAGCCCCCTCGGAGGTTTAGCAAGCTGGTAGGAGATAAGGTGATATCCATTGTCCCCGTAAAATTGTTCTTGGGTAGATACCAACCCTGCCCCCGATTAGACTCAAGGGACGCTTCGGAGCTAAGACTGCAATTGTCACAATAACCAGTGAAGTTCGGCAGCAATCCGGACCTTTTCGTTGTGGTATAGAGCCAGGCGAAATTGGTCAGGATGCGGGGAGTGATGTTCCAGGAGAGCTTGTTGAAGAGGTTGTAATAATTGGTATTGCTGTAAAATATGCTTGGAGTCGCCCCACTATCAAGCAGAATATTCTGTGTCCGCCGGCTCCATTGGGGGCTAAAGCCCGTGTAAAAATAAAGTTTATTCTTGACAATATACCCACCCAATTCCCCCCCAACTTCATTGATGTGATCTTGGATCTTGTTATCTTGGAAGTACGAAGTTGCGAGTTCACTCGCGGGGTCGGTTAATAATCTCGGGGTTGGCAAGGCATTGAGCGGAGAACCGCTCAAGTACCAATACAGATCCCCATGGAACGCATTTCCGCCTGACTTGGTGACTGCGCTGATCACACCTCCCAAGGCACCGCCATACTCGGCTTGGATGCCGGAAGTTTTCACTTGCACTTCCTGCAGAAACTCGTAGACCGCGTTTTGGCGAGAATCGCCATTAATAAGCCCACTGGTGGAAATACCATCAATCGTATAGTTGTTTTCCGCGCCACTAGCTCCATTCACCTGGATGCCGCCTTCAATGACTCCTGAATTGACGCCGGGTTGCATCGAAGCCACATCTTGGAAGGAACGGCCTTTGGGCATGAGGTTAAATTCTTCGGAAGACACGTTGCTTCCCATAGCGATGCTCTGAGTGTCAATCACTGGGGCGGCGGCTTCAATCTGGACAGCCTGTTCCAGAGTTCCCACTTGAAGGGTCATATCAATCTTCAAAGTCTTGCCCAGCAGCAATAGAACATTGGGAACCTCATATTTAGCAAATCCTTTCAATTCCCCCGTCACCGTGTAGCGGCCCGGCTCCAGGCTGGGAAACACATAAAGGCCAGAATCTGACGATGTAGTTGTCGAAATGCGGTTCGTGGCTTTGTTGGTTGCCATTATCGTAGCTCCAGGCAGAACTGCGCCGGAGCTGTCTTTAACGGTACCTTCAATGGTTCCGGTTTTCTCCTGTCCAAACAGGTTTTGGCAAGGAAACAGGACAAAACTCATGATCGCTAGAAATGCAAAAGTCAGAATTACATAATCTTTCCGAACCAAGCACTCGTTTTTAGCAGAAGTATTGATTCTCATGATTTTCAATCTCCTTTTTTCCACACAAACGAATCGGAAACATACTTTCAGTCATAGCTAAGAGTCCGGATAGCGAGTTCCAAATAGTAACCACACTAATATGAGTAAAATGAATTAAGAATTCTGATCCAGATCTTTATCAGGATGCCGGGTGAGTTCTTACTCTCGTCAGAAAGAGATTAAGTATCCAACAAATTAGACAGGTAAGGAGTAGTTGCGATCCCGTTTTATCGGGTATTTCTTGGTGTTGCTTGTTTTAAAGGTACTGAGAATTAGTATCCTGGAAAGTTGAAAAGAGCCGGGTCCAAAGAGATGAAATATTCAATACCCGACTCACTATCATTCATATGCAAAACATCTACCAAACTGTGGGTACTTTTTAGGACTGAATGCAACCACTTGAAAAGACTGATGAATTTCGTTACGGTGAAAATCCGAGATTTGGTTTATCTTGACTAAGTGACTCAATTTCATACAAATTTTCGTATGTTGTCAGGACGGAATACGAAAAAAAATAGATTTCTAGATTCTCTTTTAGTCCCTTATTACTCTGCTTCTTGGGTACGTCACGCATCTTAGGATGGGCGCCGCTTGGGGCAGTTCTCCCCCGATGTGCGCTAAAACACGCACCGGAGCGACCTTTCTACAGCCATGAATTGAGATTCCTGAGGACGATTCCGTGCCAGGAAAATGCCATTTGCCCCTCAATGAATCGAGGGGTTAACAAAAGAGCGGCCCCACCCGGGCGCCTCAAGGCTAAACGGTCAGATCGCTGAATTACGTTGCCGAATTTTATGAGCCGGTATACTTAGTCCTCTGCAGAATTTCTCATTCGAATCGTTCAAAAAAAGGGCGATTTTGTTGGCTGATATTGCTATGATAAAAAACAGGGGACTTACGTCATTATTTTCTGCGAGGTATGAAACACGCCTGAATCGAAACTTTCTCGCCTCATCTTACGTAGTCTTTGCCATGGTGGTGCCTGAATTTTCTTTACCCACCGTTGTTTCCAGCTCCGGTCTCTTACCTGAAGTGGAGAACTCATGAGCAAAAGCAGAAAGATCATTCTGGGAGGGATTGGGGTTGTTGTCGTTGCCATCGGAATCTCTGTTGCCATGCATTATCGGAACAAAGATGTCGTGACCGTTCAGACGGGTAAAGCAGTTCAAATGGACAACCTGGTTCAGACCGTCTCAGCCTCCGGTGAAATCAAGCCTCTGAAATACATCAATATCACAGCTAACGCATTTGGCCTGATCGTAGAGATAACCGTTAAAGAGGGGGACCACGTCAAGCAGGGCGATCCTTTACTGAAGCAGGAATCGGTTCAGTCTTCAGCCGATTTGAGAAGCGCAGAGGCTTTACTGCAACAATTTAAAGATGACCAGGAAGGCTTGGAGGCCGCTTATCGCTCTTCTGAAGCGATATTGAGGACGTCACAGGCTGAGCTGGTCCGTACCAGGGCCGACTATGATAAGGCCAAGATTGATTATGATCGCATGCAAAATCTTCTGAAGGAAGGCTTGATCTCAAAGTCGCAATTCGACCAAGCTAATGCCGCGTTTGAGGTTGCCAAAGGCCCAGGTCGATTCAGCCATCGCCAGAGTCCAGCAATCTGAGGCTCAACTCAAACAGTCTGATAAAGCCCGAATCTCAGCGAGCAGCCGGATCGCACAACAAAAAGGGGCCATCGCGCGAATTACGGATCAGGTGAGCAAAACGGTCTACCTCGCGCCCCTCACCGGGGTCGTGACCAACCTTCCGGTGCACGTCGGCGAGTTTGCCGTCCCTGGAATTCAAAATGCCATCGGTAGCAATATCATGACGCTCGCCGATCTCTCCGTCATTACCGCTGAAGTGAAAGTCGATGAAACCGACATCGTGAATGTCCAACTGGGTCAGGAAGCGGCAGTCACAATCGATGCCATTCCTAACAAGATTTTCAAAGGGAAAGTGACCGAAGTAGGGAGTAGTGCATTGACTCGAAGCGGACAGGCCGCCGGTTCCGGGATCACCAATCCGACAAGCCAGGAAGCAAAGGACTTCAAAGTTGTCGTGACTCTGCTGGACCCGACCGAACAGATAAAGCCAGGGCTGTCAACAACCGCTAAAATCACTACGGCTATTAGGAATAATGTGCTGACTATTCCAATTCAGGCCTTAACCATTCGTGAAATGGACCAAGAAGGGGAAGCGGGTAGGAATTCATTGACGGCTCCTGAGACGGCCAAAGCCGCAAGTTCCACTGAGAACAACGGGAAGGAGTCCTCTCCTCCTCTGGCGGGGAAGAACGCCAAGAAGAAGGAACAACAAGGTGTCTTTGTCGCTCGAGACGGAAAAGCCCTTTTCGTTCCGGTCACAACCGGGATTACCGGTCAAACTGAAATCGAAGTCTTGAGTGGTCTCAAAGCAGGTGATGAAATTGTCATTGGCAGTTATAAGACGTTACGCACTTTAAAGGCGGGCACTCGAATTAAAATCGACAACAAGACAGTAGAAAAAGAAGAGAAGAAGGAATAGTAGAACACGGATTTAATTCCCCGGATGGAAAGTATCCACCCTTTTCGGTAGACCGGACACGGTCACCACGGTCGAGCCAATCGTTGCCTTGGCCGTGGACCTTTTGAAAGAATGAGGATCCCATGAATCATTCGCAAATACCGAGCGAAGACAAAGCCAACGGCCACCTCATACGGACGATCAACCTCTGGAAAACGTATCCAATGGGGGCAGAGAAGATCCACGCCTTGGCGGGAGTTTCATTCGACGTTTGCAAGAACGAGTACTTGGCGATCATGGGTCCCTCAGGCTCGGGAAAGTCCACCTTGATGAACCTGATTGGCTGTCTGGACACGCCGACTGAAGGCGAGTACTACATCAATGGCCGGTTGGTAAGCTCAATGAATGATGACGAGTTGGCTTATATTCGAAACAAAGAGATTGGCTTTGTTTTTCAGACCTTCAACCTCTTACCCAGGGCCTCAGCCCTGCACAACGTCGAGCTACCACTCATTTACAACGGAACTCAATCCCAGGCAAGGATTGATCGAGCCAAGAAAGCCTTGCAAATGGTTGAACTCGAGAACCGCATGCTGCATAAGCCGAACGAATTATCGGGAGGACAGCGCCAACGCGTGGCGATTGCCCGCGCTTTGGTCAACAATCCTTCAATCCTGCTGGCAGACGAGCCCACGGGAAATCTGGATTCCCAAACGGGAATTGAAATCATGAAACTTTTCGACAAGCTTCACGACCAGGGAAACACAATCATCGTGGTCACTCACGAACATGATGTCGCTGATTGTGCTCAACGGGTCATCCATCTCCGGGACGGGAAAGTAGCATCCGACGAAAAGAGGCATTAAGCATTCATGCCAGCCCCTTGTCCACTTTGTGAGGTGCGAAAAGCCAAGAGGTTTTGTCCCGCCAAGTCCACCCAGATTTGCCCTGTCTGTTGTGGCGAAAAACGCGAACGGGAAATTTCTTGTCCGGCCGATTGTGTCTATCTGCAGTCCGGCCGGGAATACGAAACGGAGCGCTTGGCGAAGCGCTCCCCAACCCTGGCTAGGACGCCCAGACTCTGGGATCCTGCATTCCTCGAGCGGTATTACAACATCACGATGTTGATCTGGTCCATCCTGTCAGAACAAAGAGAGAAACTTGTCGAGATCGTCGACCAAGACGTAGGCGAAGCGCTGGAAGGCTTACTGAAGACTTACCGAACTCTCGAAAGCGGCATCTACTACGACCACTCGCCCGCCTCCTATGGCGCGAAAAGTATTTACGAGGCCGTCAAGGCATATCTGGACAAGACCCATAGTTCCATAGACGAGTCTGTCCCTCGGCTAAAGGTTAGTGAAATTCTGGATTGTTTGCAGTTCCAGAAGGAGCTCTTCGACGTCATTGCCTTGCCTCGCCCCAAGAGCCGAGCCTTTTTGGACCATATTCGGTCCAATTTATTTCAGACCCAACCTCCCCAAAGCCAGCAGTCCTCAATCATCATTCCTTAGGAACTCGCTCTCTCTCGATCATTTCTACAATCTGTTGAACACTCCCTGGGGGGTCGGAACTGGCTGTAATCGGGCGGCCAATCACCAGGTAGTCGGCACCCGCATGGATCGCCTCAGCCGGAGTAGCGATTCGCGTTTGATCATGAGAAGCAGATCCTGATGGCCGCACCCCCGGGACGATGAGTTTCAATGACTGGCCATACTGCTGGCGTAATCGCGGCAGTTCTTTGGGAGAGGCGACGACGCCATCTAATCCAGCCTTCAGCGCAAGACCCGCAAGGAGGGCAACTTGTGTCTCCGCTTCGGCATGAACTCCAACCTCCTCTAAATCGGTGTCACTCATACTCGTGAGCACGGTAACCCCGAGCAGCAAAGGCCTCTCAGAGGCCATCCGGGATTCTCGAACCTGGCGGGCAGCGGATTCCAACATCGACAATCCTCCCAGGGTATGAAGAGTGAGCATGGAGACTCCCATGCTAGCCGCTACAGAGACAGCCCTGGCGACCGTATTGGGGATGTCGTGAAACTTAAGGTCTAAAAAGACTTTTTCTCCCATTTCGATAATCTCCCGAACCATTTCCGGGCCTTCGGCAGTAAAGAGCTGGCTCCCGATCTTAAATACGCCTACTCGAGCTCTGAGTTGGCGCACTAGACTCAAAGCGGTCGCCCGGCTATCCGTATCTAGTGCAACAATAATTCGGTCTTTCGTCATCATGTTCCTATTCCTCTGCACGCGAAGCGGGTCCACTTCTAATCAAGAAGGCGAGAAGTGATCCCTTTTTCACCTATCTGTAGTACTAATTTGCGCAAATTCGCGTTAATTGGTAGAGCCGGGGTCGCTGACCAGCAATAAGTAGCCGGCCTCGTTGAGGTCGGCCCCGGGCCGGGGTCACCGACCCATGAGCGCTAACTTTATAATGCTTTCCTCACCTACCAAAGGAAGAACGAAACGCCAAGAGCGCCAAGAAAAGAGGATCTACTTCGGTCAGCCGCTTGATCTTATCCTACCGGCAGTTCTTCCGGATGGTCTCTGGCTACTCGCTGGATGCCGTCGCGCAACAAAATCACGTTCCAATTGATGATCAACCCCAAAGACAAGCCACTCAATTTCAAGTAAGTCAACAACTGAGCGAGGTGGATGGGAAGAACTTTTTCGACTGTCTTATTTTCCACAAGGACCACCTGGTCGATTCGCATGTCGATGCGGTAACCAATCTCAATAAGCACCCCTTCAAACTCTAGCGGAACAGGGACTTCGCATTCGACCCGGTGGCGGCGTTTTTGGAGCTCGTGTGCCAGACAAGCCTGATAGGCCGATTCCAGCAGCCCGGGCCCCAAGGCGCGATGTACCTTGAGTGCAGCGTCAACAATATCTTTAGCTACTTCGTCGGCGGTCAAGAAGGCTCCTACTCTTGGCGAACTTTGCGTTCTTGGCGTTTCCCAATTCTGGGTGTCATCTGCTCAACCGAGGATCCCGGAATGGACATATCATCCAAGCTTAAGTGAGCGCTTGTGGGTCACCGACCCGGCCACAACTACTCAGTTAGCTGAGTTTCAAACTGCCGATCAATGTACTCAGACGCTCAATCCCATGTCGCTTGCAGTATCGGTGCAGCCCTTCGATGATCTTGATCGGAGCTTGCGGATCCAGGAAGTTCGCCGTTCCCACTTCAACGGCTCGCGCACCCGCCAAGAGGAACTCCAACGCATCTTCCGCTGTGAATATGCCTCCAATCCCGATCACGGGAATGCGGACCGCTCGAACAACCTGAAATACCATGCGTAAGGCGACCGGTTTAATGGCTGGACCAGAGAGTCCTCCGGTAAGATTCCCGAGGCGGGATTCCCGAGACTCAACGTCCACAGACATCCCCAGCAACGTATTGATCAAAGACAACGCATCGGCACCCGCCTCTTCAGCGGCCCGGGCAATTTCTGTAATATCGGTGACGTTTGGAGACAACTTGACGATCACGGGCAATCGCGCAATTTGTTTAATCGCGCGAACCACTTCATGGGTCGCGACTGGATCCGTACCGTAGACGATCCCACCCTTTTTCACATTCGGACAGGAGATATTGATCTCGTATCCGGAGAGTCCTTCCGAATCGTTCAGCCCTTGAACCACCTCAACATATTCTTCCGTGCTGCTCCCAAAGACATTCGCGAAGACTCGCGTGTTGTACTTTCGAAGTCGCGGCAGTTTCTCCGATACGAAGCATCGAACTCCAACGTTTTGCAGACCGATCGCATTCAACATGCCCGAAGCAGTCTCATGCAGTCGGGGTGGAGAAGCCCCCTTCATGGGCTGGGCCGAAAGGCCCTTCACCACAAATCCACCCAAGAGATCCAGGTCAATCAGTTCACTGAACTCTTCCCCATAACCAAAAGTTCCGCTAGCGGTAATGATTGGATTCTTCAGTCGTATTCCTGCAAATTCCGTCGAAAGATCGCTCATGGTTTTCTTCCAGCTTCTGGGGGGGCTCCCAAAGGATTCCGGATGGGTATCTTACCAGACTGGCACCGTTGAACCTACTGATTGATCTTAGACCATTCTCTCGCCAAGACGCTAAGTCCGCAACGACGTTACAACCTTTCCGCCTCACTTTACTTGAGACTCAACCGTGTTTAACATAGATTCCAACAACCCAGGTCCAAGTTCACAATACGCTGAAAGGTTTCATTTAAAAGATCCGACTTAACAGCGTCTCATCTCTTCTCTGCGTCCTTTGCGCCTTGGCGAGAAGACTTTTTTTTCTCCTTCGAGGGCCCTGTCTAGAACAAACTAAAAATGATAATGGTATACTCACGACCGCTGAGCGCACACTGATATGCCGAATATCGAATCTAGAATTTCTCCACTTTGTCTTGAACTGCTGAAGGCGACAATCCTCGAAGCCGGCGGGAATGAAGTCTTTTTCCTGGCCAAGCCTGATCCCCAACGTCAGATCGTTGAAATCACGCCCTTGGCCCGGGGAAATGACTCAGCAGTTCCGGCCCTGATGCAGGTGGCGACCCAAGGAGACGTGATCATTCATAATCATCCTTCCGGCCACTTAACGCCTTCGCCAGCGGATCTCTCCATTGCTTCAGAGTATGGAAACCAAGGGGTCGGGTTTTACATCGTGAACAACGATGTGGATGACATTTATGTGGTCGTTGAGGCTTTCGAACGGCAAAAACTCCAGCAGCTCCAATTGTCAGAAATGGTCAAACTCGTTTCGGAGAAGGGAGCCGTCGCCAGGAAACTCAAGAATTTTGAATCCCGACCAGAGCAACAACGGATGATCGAGGCCGTCGCTCATTCCTTCAATCATTCCAAGGTTGCCTTGATCGAAGCAGGAACAGGCACCGGCAAGAGCCTCTCGTACTTAATTCCTTCGATATTTTGGGCAGTGCAGAATAAACAGCGGGTTGTTGTTTCAACCAATACCATTAATCTTCAGGAACAGTTGATTAACAAAGACCTTCCTCTCCTCCGGGAAGCCCTAAAGCTCCCTTTCCGTTCAGAACTCGTGAAAGGGCGCGGCAACTACGTCTGCTTGAGCAAAGTAGAAATGTTGGAGAAAGAGGGAGAACACTTGATTGAGACTGAGGAACAAGTAGAGCTGAAAGCAATTCTCCATTGGTCGCACAAGACAACCGACGGAAGTCGATCCGACTTAACCATCCTTCCTCGACCAGCCGTGTGGGAAAAAGTGGCCTGCGAGAGTGACAATTGCGGCCGAATCCGCTGTTCTCATTACAATCCGTGTTTCTTCTTTAATGCTCGACGCCAGGCGGCCTCGGCTGATTTGCTCATCGTCAACCACCACTTACTTTTCTCGGATCTGGCAATTCGTGGAGAAACGGGCCGGTACAATGATGCCGCCATCATGCCCGCCTATTCACATATCATTCTCGATGAGGCGCATAACGTGGAGGAGGTTGCCACCGAATATTTTGGCACGCAAATATCCCGACTCGGATTCCTCCGGATCCTCGGTCGCTTTTACAGCCTCAAGGACCGGGAAAAGATCCGGGAGAGAGGGCTTCTGCCCTTTCTCCTGGCCAAATTGAAATCGGTGGAAAAGCAAATTCCACTGAAGGAATACATGCAATGTGTCGAGCTGATTCAGCAGCGTGTGATCCCTCAACGCGACATCCTATCCTTCGCCGTGGAAACTTCTTTCAGCGAAATCGCCCGCTTTTTCCGAGATTCAACAGTGATCCCCTCACAGTCAAAATCAGAAGCGAAAATACGCTTCACCGATGAACTCCGGAGACAGCCGCAGTGGCAGTCTTTAGTCCTTGTGACGGTAGCTCAATTGATTGGGGAAATTAAGAATTTTCATCGACTGCTACTGCATCTCGAAAAAGTGTTGCAGGCCCTAGAGGAAGACGTGACCGGGCCTCTCTTCCCCCTGCTTGTGGAGCTAAAGGCCCTTACCGACCGGGTCGAAACATCCGCCTCAACTTTGGGAGAGATCTTTGGTGAACCGGACGACAAGAAAGTCCGTTGGGTGGAAATACGACAAGGCAAATCGAGTCCATTGATTACGTTGAAACAAGCCCCACTCAGTGTAGACGAGCTCCTTCATGAAAAGGTTTTTAATCGTTTTGCTACCATCATTTTGTCGAGTGCCACGCTGACCACGAACCGGCATTTTGAATACATCAAAAGCAGGCTCGGGCTTCAACATCTTCCCCCAGAAAAACTAATCGAAGTCCTGCTCCCCTCTTCTTTCAACTATTCTGACCAGGTTATCCTCGGAATCCCTAAGGATGTTCCCTCGCCGGATCATCCCGACTTTGCCAGGGAACTAACAGAACTGGTGAAGCGGTCGATCGAAATTTCCGAAGGCAGAGCACTCGTCCTGTTCACCTCGTACTCCCTTCTGCTCCGCCTCTTTAAAGAACTTCAAGCTCCCCTCGAAGCGGAAGGTTTTCAAGCTCTGATGCAGGGTCAAGCTCCACGACATCGCCTGCTGGAAATCTTTCGAGGGGACACGACCAGTGTGCTGTTCGCGACCGACAGCTTTTGGGAGGGGGTCGATGTGGTCGGAGAGTCTTTAGAAAACGTCATCTTGACCAAGCTGCCTTTTAGCGTGCCTAAGGAACCGGTCATTGAAGCCAGAGTAGAAGCTCTTGAGCGCGCCGGCAAAAACTCATTTCTTGAATACAGTGTGCCCCAGGCCGTCATCAAATTCAAACAGGGCTTTGGGCGCTTGATCCGAAGTCGCGAGGATTTTGGTTCTATCATGATTTTTGACCGGCGGATTCTCGAGAAATCCTACGGCAGGGTCTTCTTGGAGTCGCTTCCTGACTGTCAGCTTGTTTCAGGTGAAAGGGAAGTCGTGTTTGGGAAAGTGAGCGAGTTTTTCTCAAGTCGGAGGAAAGCCCGGAGGGCCGCCAAGAAAAAATAGTCACAGGCAGATTCCTCCAAATTCTTGCCCGTGGCACACTCACCGAAAACACTTTAAGCGTGAGGGCGGCCAGGATCTGCTCAGGACGGTCAAGGCATTGGAACTCACGGGATCATCACATTAGGCCGAGTTGCCAGGATGTCATTGACGACTTTCTGAATTTCATTGATCTGGAAAGGCTTGCAGACGACCACGTCCACACCCTTCTGTTGCGCTTGTTCGTTGTCCAGCGTGATTCCCCAACCCGTCATTAAGATCACTTGCGTGGAAGCCTTGATGGCTTTGATGCTGGAAGCGACTTCCCAGCCACTGACTTCGGGCATCCCTAAATCGGTAATCACCAGGTCCGGCGCATGATTGCGAAACATTTCGATACCTTCTTTCCCCCCGGACGCGGTGAAGACTTCATGCCCTTGCTCCTGAAAAAGCTCAGCCAGGAGATCTCGAATCGGATCCTCGTCATCAATAATGAGGAATCGTGCCCGCTTCTTTTGGGGGATGATCTTCTCTTCCACCGATTGTCGGACAGCCTGCTCGTTCACCGGAAAATAAATTTGAACGGTCGTCCCTTTGCCCAGTTCACTTTTAATCTCAATCTCCCCTTTGTGCCGGTTGATGATACCGTAGGCCACACTCATACCGAGTCCATTTCCTTTGACCCCTTTAGTGGTAAAGAAAGGATCAAACACCCGTCGCCTGGTTTCTTCGTCCATGCCGCGACCCCAGTCCGTCAAATACGCAAAGACCCTGTTGTCGGAGGTTCCGGCGTGGATATGAATTTTCCCCCCTCCAGGCATGGCGTCCAATGCATTAAAGATGATATTGGTGAAGACCTCAATGAGTTCTGACCGCTCACCTGCTATGGGCAACACCGGTTCGTAGTGAGCAGAGATGTCATATTGAACTCCATTGACATGGGCGGTGTCTTCCCACCGTGTCCGGGTCATTGAAAGAGTATCCTCGAGAACTTGGATGAGGTCCACGTGCTTAAATACCTGGTCGGACTCTTTGCGCGTAAATTCCTGTAACCGTTTTATGGTGAACGCTCCATCGACCGCGGCCTTTTCAATGATGTCAAGACCTCTTAAAATTGTCTGGTCCTGGACCTGCCCTTTCATGAGCTGAGCCCTGCCAATGATCGCACCGAGAATGTTGTTGAAATCGTGGGCCACACCGGCAGACATTTCACCCAAAGCTCGCAGTTTCTCTGACTTGATCAGTTGGTCTTGGGTGGCCTGAAGGTCTGAGTAAGATTGTTCCAAGGCTGTATAAAGGCGAGCATTCTTCAGGGCATTGCCAAGCCCGCCAGCTACTGTACTGAGCAAATCGATTTGGTCGCTCGAGAATCCCTCTTCTTTGGTGCTCCCTAAGTTTAGAGTCCCCAGACAAAGATCCTCAGAGATGATCGGGATCGATACCGCAGAGTGAATACCCTGCGTGGTGAGGTAGGGAGAGGCATGGGAAATGATATCGTTCAAATTCTTCGAATAGTAAGGCTTCTTCGTCTCTACAGCGGTCTTCATCACCGTTTCAGATCCCGAGATGAGCATTCCTTTGCAAAAACCTGCCGTGATATTTTCTCCATGGACATTGACCAGCTCGAAAATATCTTTTTCTACTTGATAGATCGCGATGCTACATTTTTCGAAGGAAACAACACGCTTCAATTGGGTGGTAATTTTCTGGAAGAGCTTATCGATATCAAGATTAAGGCTCGCTTCCCGGGTAATCTCATTAACCACTGCCAAGCGGGTTGCCCGCTCCTCAGCTTCCCGGTAAAGCCGCGCATTTGAGATAGCTACAGCAGCCTGGTCAGCTAAGGTTGAAAGCAAATTAAGGTCGTCCTGATCATAGGCTTTGCGTTCCTGGAAGTCCTGAAGCACGATCACGCCTATCGATTTCTCGCCAGACATTAAGGGAACGCCAACCCAGGATTGCGGGATGGCTATAGGCCTCTTCCCAGTTATCTCCGTGAAAACCACTTCATAGTTATCCAAAATGAGAACTGGGATGTGGGATTGGAGAACATGGCCGATCAGGCTGTCCTGAGACAAGGTTCGCACCGCAGACCTTTTTTGTCCCCGTGAGACCTCGAATTTCACTTCAATTCGGTTTCTATCCTCTTCCAACAGGGCTATAAGGAAGTCCTCGCTTGGCAGTACATGGGTTACTTGTTGGTAGATGAGTTCGAACAGGCTGTTAATATGGAGTTCCGAGCTGATTGCTTTACCCACGCTGTTCAGAGTTTGTAGTGCACCCGCCTTCCGCTTGATTTCGGAATAGAGATCGGCGTTGTTGATCCAGGTCGCAAGGTACTCACTCAGGGCTTCCAAAACTTTGATATCTTGGTCATCAAATGCCTGAAATTTGTCACTCTCAATAGTAATCACGCCAATCGGCCTAGAAGCAGACTGGAAGGGGATGCATAGCTGTGATCGACTCCCTTCCAACAGAGCTTCATCGAGAAAGCTTTTCTCTTCGGATACCGTCCTGTAAAGGGTCTGTTTGCCCGTCATGGCACGACCCAACAGACTGTTTTCAAGCTTGGTGTTGTCTTCGGGAAGGCTCATTCGAAGGTGATCCCCCGCCTGAGCTCGAAGCCGGGGATGGCCTAATTCGTCCAGTGTAAAAATACTAATGTGCCGGAACTGAAAATGGCGCTGTAAGAGCCTCGCATACTCTTGGAAAATACGGCTGATATCCAGGATGGACGACAAAGACCGGCTAATTTCGTGAATGAGCAGTAGCTGTAGAGTTCGCTTCCGTTCACTTTCGAAAACCCTGGCTTTCTCCAAAGCAGCGGAGATCGGTTGAGAGAGGCTGATTAGAAATGTATAACGTTCCTCCGACACTCCTTCCGTTTCGTTGCCATGACCTGCAAGAAGCACGAAGGCTGTCTTCCCGTTTTCACGCAAAGGAATCAGGACGACGGGCGAGGACTGCAGATGGTTCAACAAAGACATTTCTCCCAAGAATTCGGAATGGGTCTTCTCCTTGAGCAATACGGATTCCCCGTCATCCAGCATCCCCAAAAATTGGGTCTCTCTCAGGTCAAGAATTTCCAACGCCTGCACCCTTGACTTAAAACCATCGTCCCCTTCGACGATAATAGGTTTACCAAGCTTCTGCATTTCCGAATTGAATTTAAGACAAGCCACATAATGGAAACCTAGATTTTCCTTGATCAATCTGATGAGCGAACTGAGAGTCTTGTGCCACTCCAAGCCGGATTGAATTAAGTTGCCGAGGTTCAGGTATAAGAGGCTTCGCTCATTATCGAGTGCAGTCAATTTCTGGTTACTGAGAGAAAGCTGATAGCGAGAACCGTATTCTCGAAAGCGCAGCCTCTGAGCATAATAGGAACCGACTAGCGCGACCAGTAGGGTTCCAATCACCAGGAAATGGTTATTGATAAAGCCACTGAAAGAGGAGGACCCATATTGAAGCCACAAAGGGACGAGGTAGGCCGCGTACACCAAACAAAAAGTCGATACTGACTCCAGGAAGGTAAACGGGATGATGAGGGTGATCCCAAGAATTAATAGATTCAGTCCAGCATAGTAAGGGGTGGCACTCTCTCCTAAAAGACTAAATGAGATTGAAAGGCAGCAGGCGATCAGCAACGCCCCGACGATGCCCCACAGTTGGACAAACTTTTTTCCCAGCGCCGGATAGATAAAGAAAACCACGCCAACCAGGATTAATGCAGTCGCTAAACGGATTGATAGGTAGGCTGGTAAGAGTTCCCGTCTCACAACCACAAGATCCAGAACCCCAACCAGCACCAAGAGGGCCACCCCAAAGTAACAGAAGACACGGAGCCGTTCTTCAAAAAGAACACGGGTGTGCTCTCGAAAGGATAGCTGGATCTTTTCTTTTGGGAATTCAGCCTCGTTCATGAAGATCCTGATGTTGCGCGCAAGTTAGCACAATCGAGACCTAGAGACAAATAACGTTCCTGGTTAAGACGCCCAATCGGAGGATACAACTGACCTAAGTTTAGAAAAGGAATGCACCCTTCATTCACGAAGGCTTTTGTTCTTCTCGCTGATTCTGCACGAATTATCGGCACTTTAGGAATATGAAATTAGAAACCTGCCTTCGTTAGGGATGTCATCGTCATGGGACACCGGGACACGGCGACCGACCATTGAATGGTTTTCCTGGCAGCTGACGCTAGATTTTTCTTTCACCCGAAGGAAGCGCACTTCTTCCTTGATTGAAATGAAAGGGCTTACAAATGGCATCTTGTCTGCATTGATGATTCCGGAAATAGATTCCAAGTATGTGAAGGAATCGAAAGGAGTCTTCCATGATATACGCATCGGTCGGAACTTTGAGGGGAATTGAGGAAGCAGAATCGTCTCCCCCACCGGTAAACGATTTCAATGAAGCCCAACGCGAACAAAATGGATTTTTGACAACACTCGAAAAAAAATCTTTACATTGGATGGTAGAGAGGATTCCGCCTTGGATCAACTCGGACCATTTAACGGCACTCAGCTTCCTGTCGATGATCCTCGCTGGGGTCAGCTATAGCCTTAGTGCAAGTAACTCGAAATATCTCTATGCGGCAAGCGCTTTCATTATCGTGAATTGGTTCGGAGACAGTCTCGACGGCACTCTGGCCCGCTATCGGAACAAACTGCGGCCACGTTATGGGTTTTATGTAGACCATATCCTCGATACATTCAGCACTTTCTTTCTTCTCGGTGGGCTTGCTATTTCCGGGTACATGAGTCCCCAGGTAGCCGGCCTTCTCCTCATTGCTTACTTAATGCTCTGCATCCAGGTCTACCTGGCTACTTATGCGATGGGGAAGTTCAAGATGTCCTTTGCCTGGTTCGGCCCGACGGAATTGAGATTGCTTTTGATCATTGGAAACTTCGCACTTGTTTCCAATCCTGAAATCACAATCTTGGGGGATCGCGTCCTTTTGTTTGATCTGGGAAGCATGGTGGGAATCGTGATCATCACGCTGATCCTCGTCTCTTCTTCCGTCAGAAACATTGCTTATCTTTACAAAAAGGAGAAGATCACAAACTAGAGAAGGTGAGGCAACCGTTCAGTGGCGAGCGCTCGTCGAGACCGCTGCACGTTCAGCGCTCTTGGCGAGTGCGCCCTACCATTAAGATAATTTCTTAAAATGAGAACTGAAAACCCTTCCTCTTCATGGGTGATTTGAGGAGTTCGACGAACTTACTGCGTGGCTGGATTCAGTTCGCTTCCGCTTTCCATCCGTAAGTTTTGTAGCTCCAGTGAATCCGGTCTTCATCGATCGTATAAACCGCAAACCCTTCCGGATGACCCATCCGCGGCCCTCTCCACCAGTTGCCGCAGACTGCGCCAGAGGTAATGATCTGATCATTCTTGTAGCCATGTTCTTCGACAATATGAACATGCCCTTGCAGAATCAGTCTGACATTAAATCCAGAGCAAAACTCTAGAATCTCCTTGGCGTTTCGAATGACAATGGAAGCAGGCACGGGTTCTGTTGATCCGGATTGAAGAGTGGGCAAGATAGAGAAAAAAGGGATGTGGCTGACCAAAATAACCGGACGCTCCCTCCCCACCGAATTGAGGTCCTTTTTGAGCCAGTCGAATTGCGCGTCATCAATCCCTCCTTCGTAACTCAAGGAGGCAGTGACCTGGATGGAGTCTAACAGCACAAAATGCCAATCACGGAAGTCAAAAGACCGGTAGGTTTTCCCTGCCCCCTAAACGGTTCGCGAACATTTTCTTTCCATATTCTGGGTGGGTGGAACTGACTGGAGGCTTGGAAGCCACTCCGAACAAGTCGTGATTCCCCAGAACGGAATAGACTGGGAAGTTTATGTCCTTCGCAATTCCGAGGTATAACTCGTAGAGCTGATCGGCTCTGGAATACTCTTGTTCGAAGGCATCCATCACCAAATCTCCACCCGCAATGGCCAGCACCGGTTTAGGTTTCAGCTGGTTCATCGTGAGGACTGCCTGTCGGAAACCCTGCGCTGCCCTCAATTCCGGCTGAACGTGAATATCGGTGAAGTGCACAAAACTCCAGCGATTCTTAGTTGCTGAAGATTCGGTCTCGGCAGATTGGGAAATGAGGAGGTTTCCGAAATACGCGCTGGGCAGAATCAGGCTCTGTCGCAGGAAGTCTCGTCGTGGAATGGAGAGGTACTGACGCTTTTTTTTCATTTCTTGCGTGGATTTTTTGCCTTCGTTGTCCTGACCTTTAGGGATCTTAGTAACCCTGTCGTTTTGTCGGCAATATCTACTTCGACAATTCCCCGAGAATCACATCTGTAGATCTCTTCCACCTGATGCGACGCTCCCTCAGCCCAACGGTGGACATCCTGCTCCGTAAGGCCGGATTTCTCAGCAAGCCGGGGATCAAAAGGAAACAGAGTTTCATCCCAATAAATAATAGTCCCCATGGGTTGACTGTGCTCACCGAGTTGACCACATTCAATAAATCGGAAATGCCCGATATTATGCACGGGATGGTAGGCCCGAGTGACGGTAAGAGAGCTTCTCTCCTGGCAAAGGGAGACGAGTTTCTTTGGAAAAGATGGGATCAAATATCATTTCTTTGCCAAAATTGCTTTCACGCCAAACGCCGAAATGCCGGCTGAAACGATCCTGCAATTTATAGCCGCTCTGCTGATCGGCGGTAATGGCGAGTCCAATTGCGGTGGCGGCGCTCGGATAAGGGGATCTTCGCACTCTCTTCCCAAATTTTTCTTTCAAAGAACGCGATAGAAGAGGGAGTTCGCAAGATCCTCCGACCAAATAGACACAGGCGAGGGATGGCATTCCCTCTTCTTCCGCCAGGCATGAACGCATGACCGATTCCGTCGACTCGATGGTCTGTTGCACCAGCGGCAGACATTTCTCGTAAAAGTTCTGGACTCCAATCATGAGTTCTCCGCCCAGTACGCTGATCTGTCCGAGATCGATCGTAATCTTACGGGTGTTGGGATTGATGTTTTCTTTCGCTTCCCGGCAAAGGTTCAGAAGGCGAGACCGAGAAATCCAATCCATCGCAGAACCTGCTAATTCCGGGTGAGCCAGAGCGAGTTCCAAAAGAGCCTCGTCCAGGTCATCGCCTCCGAGACGCGAGATACCTTCGCTGGCGATCACTTCGTGGTCCTGCTTGGCCATGTGAATCACAGACACATCAAAGGTGCCACCCCCAAAATCATAGACCACCACAAATTCCCGGCGCCGGGTCAAATCCGATTGACGAAATCGGTGGGCATATTCAATGCCTGCGGCGGAGGGTTCATTCTGCAAGCCAAGGACCTCAAAGCCTGCGGCTCGGAAGGCTTCCAGAGTCAGGAAACGCTGGTTGCTGTTGGCATTGGCCGGCACTCCTACCATAGCCTCGAGCTTCTCGTTGGGAGGAAGTTCCAGATTGCTTCTCGTCGAGAGATCAGATCGTAAAGCGGCCAGGAACCGCTGCAACCACTCTATGAGAGGCAGTTGGATCGAACCAATTGATACGATAGAACTCGGCTCTCTCTCTCCAAAAAGGCGCTTCAGCGAGTGGCAAATTTCCCAGGTCGCATCGTACTGGACGTTCCAGGCATCCAGCCCAAAAAGGATTCGTCCGTTCTGAACGGCAATGAGAGAAGGGTACCAATCAAACACTTCCCCTTCCTCAGTATGAAAGCTGATGATCGGGTAATTCCCTTTTACTGCTGCCGCAATCCGAGTTCTCGTTGTGCCGAGGTCAATTCCTAATCGCATAGCTGGAAATTAGAGGAACCGGACAGATATTTCAAGTTCTTTCCCTAAGTGAAGCCTCAATAATTCCTTGTGCAGACTTCTGGAGGAACTCCACTATGCTAAGATGTCATTTTCTGGTTCAATCTACCATGCCTAATTTGAATTGATGACCATTCCAACACTGATGACGCCCCTCTACCGGAATATTCTGACGCTGAGTTATTCACTTTGCTTGGGCGGCGTTCTCTTGCTATTGGCAAGAGTTCCCTCTCCTGTCTCCGATGAATTTCGGGTGTGGACCGAAGATCCGCTGGTCAAAATTCAGCCGGACACTCCAGTGAATTCCAAACACTCCATTGCGATTGCGGCTGCCAGGAACGAAACCGAACCGTTCCAGATTATCATTTCCTCCCCTAATCGGAAGCTGGAAGACGTTACGGTTTCAGTATCGGATTTGGAAGATGAACGAGGGAATAAGATTCCTTTTTCAAAGATAAAGCTTTATCGACAAGAGTATATTTATGTGAGAAATCCCAGTCCTTATTCTCCTTATCCTCCGGGCTGGTGGCCTGATGCCCTCGTTCCTTTCGTGAACCCCTATGACGGGAAAGCGGTACCGACCATGCAAATGGTCCGCGACGGGAATGTCGAACCCAAGAAGTACCGCCTGTCTGGCGCGCGCTTTCCGGGAAGCCCGTTTGCTGTATGGCCTTCCCGTAATCAACCTGTCTGGGGGGATATCCTCGTTCCAAAGGATGCTGTAGCTGGCAACTATTCTGGCAAGTTAACGGTCACATGCTGGGCCTGCACACCCCAAACCCTCCCGCTGCAATTGACTGTGTGGGACTTCGAGTTACCAGCAGGTCCCACCCTGGCCACCGACTTTGGTTCCTTAGAAGCCGTTGCCACCGCGCGCCACTACGCTCAAGGGTCTCAGGAAGCCCTGACCCTACAAGACCGTTACGCTACGGCCATGCAAGAACACCGGCTTACCGTGCCAATTCCTTCGGCGTATCTGCCCTCCGTCCGAGCGGACGGAAGTATTGACTCGAATCAAACCCACTCGAATTTAAAACGATTCATGGAGTCCCATGATACGGGGGCTTTTCGCATTCCCAATTTCCCCGGCTCAGTGTCTCAACCCAAATTCAAGAAACGGTTTTCACGCTACCTGCAAAGTTACTATGAGTACTTGAATACTCAAGGTTGGAGCAAAGGGGCCTTTTACTTCCCGGTGGACGAACCCAACACTCGGGAAGCCTACGAGCTTGTCAGGCTCTATAGTCAACTCATCCACGAATCGGAACCCCGCATCCGGATACTCTGCACGGAACAGACCTATCCCCAGGACAACTCATGGGGAGAATTACAGGGGTCTATTGATATCTGGTGTCCGCTCTTTGCATTTTATGATAAGTCCAGTGCCAAGAAAGTTTTGAAACAGGGAAATCAACTTTGGACCTACACCGCACTTTGCCAGAAAGCTCCCACCTACCATCCTGAATTTCAAAAGGTGGG
Organism: uncultured Acidimicrobiia bacterium; assembly: GCA_963810905.1. Classification (GTDB taxonomy): domain Bacteria; phylum Acidobacteriota; class Terriglobia; order Versatilivoradales; family Versatilivoraceae; genus CAWBAT01. Next base: position 207,977 of record CAWEPG010000013.1, read on the forward strand.
CGGCTTATCGACATTCTTCTGGCAAATCGATTTTCCTTCTCTTAACTTCCGGCTGCCTTTGTGGGTGATTTGGGAAGACCAGATTCAGGGCTTGCTCTATTGGTCTACGGTTCATTGGAACGATCCAGCGCGCGATGTCTGGACAGATCCGGCGTTTCGAAATCGCTATAACGGCGAGGGGTACTTCTTTTATCCGGGGTCAGATGCAGGGATAGAAGGCCCCGTTACATCCATCCGTCTGAAAGTGCTCAGGGAAGGTATCGAAGATTTGGCGTATTTGAAGCTCTTGGACCAATTGGGAGAGCATGAGTTCGCAGCGACCCAAGCTGCAAAGATTGCGAGCTCCTGGTGGAAATGGGATGACGATCCACAGCAGCTCTATCTAATCAGGGCAGCCCTGGCTCAAAAGATTATGGAGAAACAAGGCAAACCCGCTCCGAAGTGAGCGGTGATGCTCCCCGCAAGCAGATCCGCATCCCTTTCTTGAAAGATCCCGTCTTGCTTTCCATTCGATCGAGGCGGGCAAACAGTGCGAGCTTCCGGAAAATGTCATTTCTGAAGTTTAGGATCGAGGTTTAGTTTGAGCTCATCCTCGCTGACCTTCGAAGGCACGCCATCGGCTGGCACTTCTTTCCTTGCAGTCCAGAATAAAGCGTTCAAAATAATTTTGCGGTAGTTGTCATTCCCCCAATTGGCATGCGCGTGGCCTCCTGTAAAACCGACGCCACGTCCTCCATCTGCCCGTTCCACGGCCCACATCACGATTTCGTCCCGTCCTTTGGCAGCCACAATGTGAGGATAAGGGCCGCGCGGGGACGCCGTTGCCCCTTGACGCGTTTCGTCTGAAGGCTTGGCCACGAGAATGGGCACGACCCCCTTCATTTCAGAACGGAATCGCATATTGAAATACCATTCATCCTTAGCCTCAAATGGCTTGACGCCGTGAGTAATGGGATGATTCGGAAGACTTGTAAAATTGGCTACCCAATGGGGGTTTGTTGAAAAGCCATGCTCGTAGTATCCGCCGATCCAGTTGAGCAGATCAGCACCGCCCTTGTCTTTTGGGACTTCCACGGCATAATGGGCACAGATCAACCCGACTCCTTGCCGCATGAGATCGCCCATGACCCGGAGGTGGTCCTCTTTCAGCAACGGGTGATTGGCTCCACCATCCATATAGAGCATGATGCTATCGGCTTCGTCAAATGCGGTAGGATCCAGTGGCCAGCCGTTGAGATAGGCTCCAATTTGAATGCCGGGAAGGCCCGCGAGACAATTCTTTAGGATCAGGACCCCGGCGTTAAATTCATGGTCACCGGGAGCATGACTTGGTGTGCCAGCCACCAATACAATTCTCTTCACACCCTCCGGCTTGATCCGTTTCATCTGTATATCCCTGAACTGAACCAGCATCGGTGGTCCGGCATGTAATTGCAAAGCCAGAATTCCCGACGCCACTCGTTTCTCCACTTGATCATCAGTCACATCAACTGTCACGTGCCCATTGATCTTGTGGATCAGGTGGTTGCCGATTGCGATCACGACATAATCATTCCACCCTTCATTCTTGATGGCTGCCTGTAACTGGTCGGAATCGCCGACCGAACCCGTGACCTGGACTTTTCCCGAGGCATCCACAGTGGTTTTCTGGCCGCGCTTTGCCAGAATTCCCCTTCCCTTCTCATCATAGAGAATCCCGGAAAATACTTTTCCCGCTTCAATGTCCGCCTGATAGCCGCCGACAACCCAATTCCCCAGATCCTTGCTTCGATACTGGATGCCAGAATTTCCCCCGACGATCCGGTAAGACAGATGAAGTTCGAAATCTTCAACCGTGCCTAACCGCCAGATCAGAAAAGTATTTCCTTGTGTTGGGTTTTCTGCTGTTGTCTGCCCGGTTATCGTTCCATCACGAACCGACCAGAATCTTGGATTCCCGTCCCAGCCCAAAAGATCTTTCCCGTTGAAAAGACTTCGGTACCCTGCCCCCTCAGAAGCGGCCCACAAACCGGCCGGGGACATGGACAATACGCACGACAGTACGGCGATCCACTGCAATTGCTTTTTGAACTTCATAGTCTTTTGAATCCTCATGACGATTGAATGACCGGATGTAAAAATCACGACTGCAAAGTTTTTCTTAAGAATTTAAGGCCTTGGATGGCAATGTCATTTTTGTTGGGTTCCATTTCTCGCCAGATGGCCGCCGCCTTCGCGATCACGAGCACATCAGGCGTAAAGGATTCAATCGACACATCCCGCTTGTAGCCAATTTTTTTCAGCGCTGCGGCGATCCCCTTCCAATCAATATGGTCGCTCCCTGGAGTGCCTCGATCGCTGCCACAAGCATGGAGATGTCCGAGCATTTTCCCGGCTCGAAGAATGGCCGCAGCTTGGTTTTTTTCCTCGATGTTCATGTGGAACGTATCTAAGTGAATGGTCAGCGCCGGGCTCCCTACATCGTGAACCATCTGGATCGCCTGATCGCAGGTGTTGATGAAGTCCGTTTCAAAACGGTTTAGCGGTTCAAGGGCAATGATCCTTTTCTTCTTTTCTGCATACCGGCATAACGTCTTGAGATGTTTGACCACCTGTTTCCACTGGGACCTTCTTTCCTTGTCGGGCACATACTCGGCTCTTCCAACCGCCGAATAAATTGGCCCAACGAGAACCGAGGAGTCCAGCACCGTCATGATATCGATCAATTTGTGAACATAGTCGAGACAGGCGCCCTGCTCCTCTTTGGTTCCTCGCAAGTCGCGGCCTGGTCCAAATGCGCCGCAGAGCGTGCTGCTGAGAAGTCCGTGACGGTTCAACTCAGACTTCACGTAGACGGGATCGATATGGGACTCATGCTCCACAGCTATTTCTACCGAATCGAAACCCCACTTCTTAAAAGATTTAAATAGATTTGTGCTTTCGTTCGTAAACGGTGACGTAAATAAGAACGTGTTGATGCCAAATCGCATACCCTTCCCCCTCACTGGTTCATATCGAAAAGTGGTTCCTCAAATGGACTTTCATTAAAACACCAAGCAAAATGGAGCGCAAAGATTTTTTTGAGAGGGAAGCGCATCAGATGAAACTGTTTTCAAGTCCATTGGGTAGTAAACTCTGTATATAGTCCCGGCTTCAGCCGGCTTTTGATTCTAATCCCTCCATTAGCCGGGGATTGGACATTGGACATTTCCGCTGCCCTGAAAGGGCAAAAGAAAATAGCCCAGGGCAGAGCGCAGGGCGAAGCCCGGAGCGGCGCCCTGGGTCACGGGCCATCCACGAAAGGGCACCCTGAAGGGGTGCAACACAACTCTCTTCCGGATTGTCGCGCCCCTTCAGGGCGCCGATGATTCATTAGGATCCTAACCCAGGGCGGCGCTGCGGGGCCTTGCCCCTGCGCTCTGCCCTGGGCTAGATTGTGGTGGCCCTTCAGGCCGCTGGATGGCTGAAGAATCGCGAACGGACCGTTTCGAAGACCTATTTTCGAATGACGAAACGAAATGATAGTGTCACCAATATAAGCTTGGAAGCCTGTGCCGTTACTGAATCCGGGGTGCCAACCAATGTCCAATCTCCATGGCCCAGCCTTAGCCTGGGATTAGTTTGTGGGCTCATGGAAAAACCGCCTGAAGGCGGTACTACAAACCAAACCCCTAATTTGCCCTGCAAGACCCCATTCGTTGTGGCTTGGAGACTTTTCCTCTAATATTTCCTGAAGAAATAGATGGTGAGAAGAGATCCCGTTAAAGTAACGAAACGGCGCACCCACACGGGATTGATTTTTTGCGCATAATACGCTCCCCCATATCCTCCCAAAACGGCGCCACTGATCATGAACAGGGCTTTGGACCAGATTACAGCCCCCGCGGCAACAAAGGTAATCACTGCCATCCCATTTATACAAGTTGCCAGCACGGTCTTCAGGGCGTTCATCGCGTGGATGTTTTCCATGCCCATCATCGCCAGCAAAGCGAGCATCAGGATACCAATCCCTCCCCCGAAGTATCCTCCATAGATGGCAATCAAGAGTTGCAGGAAAAGAATCCCAACCTTAGCTCGCGATGAGAGATTGTGTGATATTTGGAATCGGGAACGGATCGAGGCCGAGACAGTTCCCCCAAAGGTAAAAAGGAGAGTGGCTATAAGAAGAAGATAAGGAATCAATTTTTGAAAAGTGGATTGCTCCGTACGCAAGAGCAGTATCGCACCCAAGACTCCACCCAACAGACTCACCCCGCCGTAAACCATTAAACGATGCTTTTCTGAGATGAGCTCCTTGCGGTAAGCCCCAACGCTTGCCAATGAGCCTGGCCATAACACGACGGTATTCGTTGCATTTGCATTAACCGGTGGCATCCCTATCAAGACCAGGGCGGGGAAGGTAAAAAAGCTGCCCCCGCCGGCGACAGAATTCAGCGCCCCAGCAAGGACAGCGGCAAGAAAAAGAAGGATGTTTTCTATCATCTATTGCCGATCGTCATCCCTAAAGCCTTTTGAATGCCCGTAGGATCTCTTTCTTCTCATAACGCAAAATAATGGGGCGCCCATGCGGACAGCTCATCGGAATCTGAGTCTTTTGCAATTCCTCGATCAACCAGACCATCTTAGTTTGATCAAGATGCATATTGATTTTGATGGCGGCATGGCAAGCGATCGAAGCCGCAATTTTTTCTCTGAGTTGCTTCAGATTGATGGATTGGGTTTCCTTCTCCAAAGATTCGAGCAATTCCGCAAGCAGACGCTCCACGTCACCGTGTCTTAGATCCGCAGGTGCAGATTTGATGGCAATCGTTTTCCGTCCAAAAGGTTCTACCTCGAATCCACAAGCTTCCAATTCCGGCGTGATATCTTCCAGAATAACCTGCTGGCGGGGTGACAATTCGACGATGATCGGAAGCAAGAGACGCTGGCTGTCCACCTTGCCCTGGTTTCTCTGGCTCAGCACTTTTTCAAATAAAATGCGTTCGTGTGCCACATGCTGATCAATAATCAAGAGCGCGCCTTGATCCGAGGCGATAATGAAACTATTGTCGATTTGCCCCAACGGGATAATCCCCGACATGGGCTGAGGCCCGATGCTTGCGGGCATTTGAGAAGCTCGTATGGGCGACGCAACAGAGCACCCCTCCAGTGAAACAAAGTCCGGCGAAGGTACCGGAATCTCACCTTCTGGTTGGAAAGGAAGAGGTGACGTTGTCGGCGTCGGCGACAAAGGCGTCAGCGCAAATGGCTCTCGTGTCATCACGGTCTGCGCGACACTCGCGGATTCACTAAAGGGAGGAAGTGAAGAAGCCGGCCATGCATCGGCCTGCGTCGGGGAAAGCGGTAACGCTTCAATGGGAGGCCCATCAAAAGGGTTCTCCATACTCGAGCGATCCACAAATTGCCGGGATGCCGGGAAAGTGGCCTGCGGGCGAGCTTCGACGAGTGCCTTACGGACGGCGTCTCTTAAGAAATCATGAACCAATGTCTGACGGCGGAACCGAACTTCAATCTTGGAGGGATGAACGTTGACATCCACCTCCCCATAAGGCATTTCGATGAAAAGAAGGACTACAGGATAAATGCCGGAAGGGAGGATATTCCGATAGGCCTCTGCGATTGCGTGCAGGATGATGCGGTCTCTGACCATCCGCCGATTGACAAAGAAGTAAAGGGAGTTTCGGTTGAGTTTCTGCACTTCAGGCTTGGAGACAAATCCGTGGACACGAATCCATTCCCTCCGCTCCCTGGACCCCTCTGATTCGTCTTCCTCCTGGTAAAAAATCGGCAGCTCGGAGCGGACTTCAACCAGCTGATTTAACAAGTCTCCTCCAAAGACCTGAAAGACCCGCTCTCGGAATTGCTCCACCGGTTGTAAATTGAAGACCTCATGCTCTCCGCTTCGCAACACGAATCGCCCTTCAGGATGGGCCAAAGCATATTGTGTGACGAAATTAACAATATGTCCCAATTCGGTACTCTCGGATTTCAGAAATTTCTTGCGCGCGGGAATGTTAAAGAACAAATCACGAATGGTAATCGTTGTCCCTCGCGTCCGGGCAATTTTCCTGACCGCCGAGAGTTTGGCACCATTAATTTCAACCGTCGTCCCCGTCTCTTCACTTTCATGCCGAGTCTCGAGCAGGAGACGGGAGACGCTGGCGATACTGGGAAGGGCTTCGCCACGAAATCCTAAAGTGGCAATTTCACTCAGGTCGTCGGCCCGTTGGAGTTTGCTTGTGGCATGCCTTTCGAAGGCCAAGAGGGCATCATCCGCCGTCATTCCTTCGCCATCATCCATCACTCGGATGAGACGGCGCCCGCCAGATTCTACTTCAATTTCTAGGGTGGCGGCTCCAGCGTCCAGAGAATTTTCCAACAACTCTTTAACAACAGAAGCAGGCCTTTCGACAACCTCTCCTGCCGCAATCTTATTGGCCAGCGCCTCGGGAAGAACACGGATTTTAGACATTTTGTAATCTGGCCTCTAAAGGGGCGTCTGTTCCCCCATCGCCGGCGAGGGAAAATCGTCTGATCCACCGCGACTGTCTGCAGTCTCACGAACCCTGTCGGCCCGGCTTACCCAGGATTCGCAGTCCCAGTTCTTCCAGTTGCTTCGGATCCACCGGAGTTGGGCATTCAGCCATCATGTCGACCGCGCGAGCGGTCTTTGGAAAAGCAATCACATCGCGAATGGAGTTTTCTTTAGCCAGCAGCATAACCATCCTGTCCAGCCCCAGAGCAATCCCTCCATGAGGAGGTGTGCCGTACTCCAGAGCCTCCAGAAAAAACCCAAACCGCAGCTTGGCTTCTTCATCGCTTAAGCCTAGAGCCTTAAAAACGGTTGCTTGAATGTCTGTCCGATGGATTCGGATCGATCCTCCACCAATCTCCATTCCGTTCAGCACTAGATCATAGGCTTTGGCTCGAACCACGCCCGGCTGATCGAAAATCTTATCCATGTCCTGATCAACCGGAGACGTGAACGGGTGATGACAAGCGACATAGCGCCTTTGGGTCTCGTCGTATTCGAACATGGGAAAATCGGTTACCCAGAGAAAGGCCTGCCGATCTGGGTCAATGAGCTTTTCTTGTTTCCCGATCTGTAACCTCACCGCTCCCAGCGATTCAGCAACCGTCTTGGGGGGGCCTGCAATGATCAGCAAGAGATCTCCCGGATTGGCTTTGGCATGGGAGGCCAATTCTCGCGCTTTCTCCTCGCCTAGATGCTTTAGCAGCGGGGATTGCATTTCACCGTCGAGAAGCTTCAGATAAGCCAGTGTGCCCGCTCCAAAGACTCGAGCCACGGCGGTCAGATCATCCAATTGTTTCCGTGAGTAACCGGCACATCCAGGAACGCAAATCCCTTTTACTTGCCCATTCTCCGCCAAGGCGTTCTTGAAAGGGATAAAGTCCGTTTCAGAAAGCAGCGCGCTGAAATCAACGAACTCAAGGCCGAAGCGCGTGTCGGGTTTGTCGGAACCATAACGATCCATTGCCTCGCGATAAGGCAATCGCAGGAAAGGAGTTTCAACCTTTTGGCCGCCCACTGCGAAAATCTCAGCGATTAACGGCTCCACTAATTGGAATATCCTTTCCGGTTGAGCAAAAGACATCTCAATATCCACTTGCGTGAATTCGGGCTGACGATCCGCTCGCAAATCTTCATCTCGGAAGCAGCGGACGATCTGAAAGTACTTCTCGACGCCCGCAATCATGAGCAACTGTTTGAAGAGCTGTGGGGACTGTGGGAGAGCATAAAAGGATCCCGTATACAGTCTAGAAGGGACAAGATAATCTCGCGCGCCCTCCGGAGTCGACTTCGTGAGAAAGGGCGTCTCGATCTCATAAAACCCCTCGCCATCCATGAAACGCCGGATCGCCATCGTAACGTGATGCCTCAGTTTGAAGTTGCGAGCCATCGGAGTTCGCCGCAAGTCGAGGTAACGATACTTGAGGCGCAGGTCTTCGGAAGTGGAAATATCGTCATCGATGGGAAATGGCGGGGTTTTTGCTTCATTCAAGATGAATAGCTCGGAAACCAGAACTTCGATCTCGCCCGTCACGATTGCCGGGTTGAGAGTTCCACGATCTCGCTGGATGACTTTCCCTTTAACGGCAATAACGAATTCCGATCGAAGGCTTTTGGCTTTCTGATGAGCCTTTGCTGAATGGTCCGGGTTAAACAAGAGCTGTGTAATCCCTTCCCGATCCCTCAAGTCGATGAAAATCAAGTGACCCAGATCCCGACGGCACGACACCCACCCCATCAAGACCACTTCACGGCCTGCTTCTGAAATTTTTAGAGATCCACAGGAATGGGTTCTCTCCAGACTGCCAAGTAAATCTAAATCCAACGGGTCTTCTCCTTTCCTTCCGATGTCATCCCGATTTCACGAAGGTCGCAATTTCTTCTTCAGTCATCTCCTGCTGTAAACCGTCACTCATTCTTTTCAGAGGATACCGTCCTTTCTTCAATTCGTCCTCTCCCAGGATGAGAACAAACCGGGCTCCCAGTTTGTTGGCCAGCCGCATCAAACTCTTCAGACTCCGCGCCTCAAAATCCAGCACACACCGGATATTTCTTTGACGGAAGTGACGGATAAGTCGGGTAGCTCTTTCAAAAGCAGCTTCGCCGAGGGGAGCCAGAAACAGTTCTGGCACGAACTCCTGATGCTCCAACTTGGCTTGCTGCAAGACCAAGAGGATTCTTTCCAAACCTAATGCAAATCCAAAACCTTTGGTCGGGGGTCCCCCAATGGCTTCGGCCAGCCCATCGTAGCGGCCGCCGCCAATCAAGGTATTTTGAGCACCCAGGACACGACTCGTAATCTCAAACGTGGTTCGTGTATAGTAATCCAGCCCTCGAACCAAGCGCGGAACCACCTTAAACGGAATCTCCCGGCTCTCCAAATAAGACAAGAATTTCTGAAAATGGGCACGACATGCTTCATCCAAAAACTCGGAGATCGATGGGAGCGAATCAATGATCGGCTGACAAGCAGGAACTTTACAGTCGAGGACCCGCAGAGGATTCGTCCGCATGCGCCGCTGGCAGTCCACGCAAAGGCTTGCCGCCTTTTCCTGAATCGCCCGAGATAGTACCTCCAGATAAGCCGGCCGGCATTGGGGGCACCCAATCGAGTTCACGAGTAAGTCAAATTCCTGAATGCCAATTTTCTTCAAGAACAGATCCAACATTTCAAGAATTTCCGCTTCAATCGCGGGATTGTCAGACCCGAGGACTTCTGCGCCGATCTGATGAAACTGTCGATAACGCCCTTTCTGAGGGCGCTCCCGACGAAACATCGGGCCCATGTAAAATAATTTCAGAATCTGCGACTCTTGATGCAGTTGATGTTCGATGGTGGCACGCACGACAGGAGCTGTGCCTTCGGGGCGCAGTGTCAGGGAATGATCGTCGCGATCTTCAAAGGTGTACATTTCTTTGGAAACAATATCGGTATCCTCTCCCACACCGCGCGCGAAGAGTTCGGTGGACTCAAAGATGGGTGTCCGGATCTCAGAAAAGCCATATAGATCAAAGACCTCTCGGGCTTTGGCTTCCACCTGGCTCCACAATTTTGACTCCGGTGGCAAGATATCGCGCGTACCTTTGATTGCTTTGATCACGATCCCGGCTTTTTCCCTTTCAGATAATTTTCCTTATACATTAGGTAATTCTGGGCATACCGATCAATTCCCTGCACTTCCCCGGGGCTCAATTCCCGAACAACCTTTGCCGGGGAGCCAAGTACCAGACTTCTGGGGGGGACTTGAAGTCCCATGGTTAAAAGGGCACCCGCTCCAACAATGGAACCTTCACCAACGACGACCTTGTCCATCACGATGGCGCCCATGCCGACGAGACAATGTGACTCAACGGTGCAACCATGCAGGATGACGCCATGGGCCACAGTCACATAATCTCCGACGATTGTGGCAAAACGATCGCGGGTGACATGCAAAATACATCCATCTTGAATGTTGGAGCATTTCCCGATTCGAATATAATAGACGTCTCCCCTGATGACCGTATTGAACCAAACGCTGGAATGGTCACCAATCTCGACATCCCCAATAACTTGAGCGCTCTCTTCGATCAGCACGCCTTCACCGATTTTGGGGAATTTGTCGAGATAACCGCGGATCATTCTATTTTAGGTCGAGGAGAATCCAGAGTCACCAAACCCAGATCGCTTAGGGGACTTCAGCTTGCGGGGACTGGCGCCTGCCTGATCTCAGGTTAACCGAAATCGCCCAGGAGCAGGCGCCAGAATCTTATCGTGGCTCACAAAGAACCGGCACTCGCCAAGCGGCCCATTCTTATTTCTTCACGAACTTGAGAAAGCGCGCTTCGATTCGCCCCCAATGCAGCTTGGCAAGAAAATTGTCAATGTATTTGGCACGCGCCGGTCCGTCTTTATGATAATAGGCATGCTCAAAGACATCGCAGGAAATCAAAGGGATGCCGCCCCAGATCGCGCCATACTGGTGTTCATCGACCAGCACGTTCAACAACCGCTGGGAATACAAAGAATCATAAACCAGCAATCCCCAACCACTGAGTTTGGCTGACACAGCCGCCGCTTTAAAGTCGGCTTTCCAGTTGTCAATGGACCCGTATTCAGAGGCCAATGCCGCAGACAACTTTCGGAGCCTTGGACACATCGCCGTCTCCGCCCATCACTTCCCAATAGACATCATGAAGCAACGCCCCCGCGTGATTCCAGGTGAACCGGCGTTTCAATTCGCCTATCTGACTGTAATTGCCGTTGGCTTTGGAGCGGTCTGCGGTCTCCATTTCCTTCTCAATGTTGTTGAGAAAGGTCACGTAACCTTTGTGGTGAGTGTTGTAATGCCAATCTGAGGTTTCCACAGAGACCACATCTTTTAATAATTCCTTAGCTTCAGCATCCGAGTACGGTCGTGGATTAAACTTCCATTCATAGACCATGTCATTGTCTCCTTAATAGTAAAAATGTCGAGAATGTTGAATTACAGGACGAGACCCATCACACCCGGGACTGTCGAGACCCAGAGTTCATCGGGTATATTAATGACGGATCCCAGAGGTGTCAAATTGAGGCCCACCCTGCCGAGGCAATCCGAAGTTACACAATTTCACTACGGCTCAAGGGAGTTAGGGTCGCCGACTCAGCTTGATCTCAATGCGGAGAAAGTCAAGCATTTGGCCATCGAACATCTTTTTCCTCAATATGCCCAGCGGAGGAGAGATGCCCCTACTGTGAATCCGGCTCCAACAGAGGCCAGCAGCACCAGATCTCCTTTCTTGAGTCGCCGTTCCGCGATGGCATCCTGCATGGCCAGAGGAATCGTCGCTGCCGTGGTATTCCCATATTTTTGAAGATTGACAACGACCTGATCATCTCGAAGTCCCAATCGCTCTGCCGTTCCCCGGATGATGCGAGCATTGGCCTGATGGGGAATCAACAGGCCGACATCACCAGACGAAAAACTATTCCTTTCAAGAATCAGTCGGCTGATTTCTTCCATCTTGCGAGTGGCATATTTGAAAACCGCCGGTCCATCCTGTTTGACGTAATGCAACCGGTTCTTGACGGTATCGCAACTGGGAGGCAGTAAGCTGCCACCAGCCGGCATATTCAAGGAAGAAGCCCCAGAACCGTCCACTTCTTGATAAAAATCAATAATGGAATTTCCGCTCTCTTTGGCAGGTTCCAATAAGACCGCCCCGGCCCCATCGCCAAAGATCACGCAGGTGGCCCTATCTTCATAGTCAATAATGCTGGACATCTTGTCCGCCCCGACGACAACGACTTTGGAATAGATCCCCGCCGTGACGAAGGAATGTCCAACGGACAGCCCATAAACAAATCCGCAGCAAGCTGCCGAAAGGTCAAATCCCCAGGTCTTCGGGATGCCGAGCTTGTCCTGCACAAGACAAGCGGTCGAAGGAAAAAACATGTCGGGGGTTACGGTCGCCACAATCAAGAGCTCAATATCTTTGAGATCCAGCCCGGTATTCAAGCAAAGCTGTCTGACAGCCTCGACCGCCATATCCGATGTGCCCTTCCCTTTCTCTAGAAGGCGGCGCTCTGAAATTCCTGTGCGTTGTAGGATCCACTCATCGTCGGTGTCCACGATCTCTGCCAGATCATGATTCGTCAGAACCCGATCGGGGACGTAACACCCGACGCCACTAATCTGTACCGGATAAACCGATTTCATCAAGAAAGCTCTCCCATTCATGAGCGTTGCCTGTATCGGTATCAGTAGAATGATTAACGATCCCAAGCAAGCCGACCTATCTTATGGCAAGCACGGGGAAATGTAAACGACAGGAATTGTAGAGATGAAACTCTCCTGCAAATGCCTTTGACTTAGTAATCTGGGCTGTGATATCTGTTTTTTAAGCCGTTTGGAACAGACCATCAAGCGCATCAATGTCTTGACACGAAGCGACGACCCTCGCAGAAGTCACTCTGATTTGACGGATGGGAATGAATCATTATGAGTTTTAGTCGGTTTTTTTCCATTAAACAAGCAAATGCCTTGATTCCCCAGCTCAAGGACCTGCTAACTCAAGTGAGAAACGAACGTGAACGGATGTTGGCAATGCAACCGGAGTTAGAAAAGGCCCAGAGTCACCATATTTACGATTGGGGTACTCCGAAGGGACCCGAATACATCAGTATCATCGAGGCTCACCAGAATGCCGTCAGGAATATTGAAGACTTAGGCGTTCTGGTGAAGGACTTCGATATTGGGTTATGCGATTTCCCGCACAAAAAGGGTGGACGTATTGTTCTTTTATGCTGGAAACAAGACGAGGACGAAGTCTCGTGGTGGCATGATTTAGAATCGGGCTTTGCCGGGCGACAACCCCTTTAACCCATCAACCCCTCTCGGCCCCAGGCCCTCAGTTCAGAAAGCAAATCCAATCAGTTCTTGCTCGAGTTCAAGATGAATCCCGTATTGGCGCCACACTTCCTCCTGGACCATATGGATGAGCGCCATCACATCCGCGGCTTGAGCATCTCCCAGATTGACAATGATGCCTGCATGCTTCGGTGAGATTTGAGCACCCCCAACCTTTTTTCCCTTCAGACCTAATTCTTCGATGAGCTTCCCTGCGTAATGTCCTGGAGGGCGCTTAAAGACACTTCCGGCAGAAGGATACTGCCAAGGCTGTCTTTCATGCCGTCTGGACAAGATATCTTGGCGCGTGAGGAAAAGGCCTTCTTTATCCCCGCAGGGAAAATTAAATGTGCTACTGAGAATATAATTGTCTTTGATAGCGGGAGCTCTGCGATAAGAAAACCCCACTTCTGCTTTATCCAGTCTGAGGTGATTTCCCATTTGATCCATACACTCCACGCTGAGGAGAAAATCCGAGATCTCTGCCTCAAAAGCGCCGGCATTCATACGAAGAGCTCCTCCCAGTGTACCGGGTATCCCTGAGAGTTTTTCCAAACCGGATAAGCCGCGTTTTAAGCATTCCACTACAAGTTCATCCAGGACAAGCCCGGCTCCCGCCGAGACCGTCGATCCATTGAAATCCAGCTGGTTAAAGTTTTTCAAGTGAACAGCCACCCCGTCAAAGCCTGCGTCCGAAATCAGCACATTAGCCCCCCCTCCAAGAATGAACATAGGAATCCGATGGCTTCGAACCAAGTGGTTCAGTATGTGCAACTCTTTCAAATTCGCCGGGCAAACAAAGAGTTTCGCTGGACCTCCAATCCGATAGGTGGTTTTGTGTTTGAGCGGTTCATTCTCCAATACCTCCCCGCCAAACTGTTCGCTTAATTCATCTTTTAATTTTCGAACCCAGTCGTTCATCAACGGGATTATTTCATCAACTAATCTTGTTGCACCATTTTTTTCGCATATTCAAGAGTTTTGGACCATCGATGATGTTCGTACAGATGTAGATCAGTGGCATGTAGAGCAATCTTAAACCCCGATTCGATACAGCCACTTTATCCCGGCAACAACCATTTTCCCGAACAGGCATTTCTCATTTATTACATTACTGTGACAAATCACAGCCAGGCACCAATTATGCTATGTTTCTTTCACGAAAGGGTTTAGATTTGATTCGAATCTCCAGGTGATAACTCAATGAAGCCGAGCAGGTTCTTATGGTTTGGGGTGCTGATCCTCATCCTCAATAGTGCCTATCTATGGCCCTTTGCAGAACCCACCCTTTTCTATCTCAGCAATCTGGTTCTTCATCTCCTGCTGGGGTCTATCCTGACCCTATTTATCATTTATTATCTGTGGAGAAATTTCTCCAATTTGTCCGGGTTGTCACGTGCAGGGTTAATTCTATTCCTTGCCTCCTCGATTCCGGCTTTCGTTCTGATGAAGCTTGGAGCATTGACCCCATATCGCTGGATTTTGAAGACTCACATCGCGATTGCCGTCCTCTCCGTGCTTTTGCTTGGGCTGGCATTGAAATCCCTGCTCAATCGTGGTCTTGCGAAAGGAGTGCCCTCTCTCAACATTGCGTGGCGTAGCTATACTATCGTTTTGCCCGTTCTTTTCTTATTCCCGGTGGGTGTCAAGACCTATCAACATTTCTTTCCAGACCCATCGGAATCAAATACAAAATCCTACGACAGCTCCAACTTCTATGAATGAAGAAGGAGGTGGAAGTCAGAGTCCCTTCTACCCGTCATCGGCCAACACAACTACCGGGAAGACGATCCCTTCGAACTTCTTCATGACTTCAGAGACCTGCAAGCGCTGTCACGCGGACATTTACGAGCAGTGGAACTCATCCATGCATCACTTCTCTTCTTTCAATAACCAATGGTACAGAAAGTCGATCGAGTACATGCAGGATACTGTGGGCGTGAAACCCTCGAAATGGTGTGCCGGCTGTCATGACCATGCGGTATTTTTCAACGGACGGTTTGATACTCCCATCAAGGAGCAAATCAACACCCCTGAAGCACAAGCGGGTTTGGCCTGTACTTCGTGTCATTCGATTGTGAAGGTTAATGACACCATGGGCAATGGAGGATTCGTCATAGAGTACCCACCCCTCCACGATATGGCCACCAGCAAGAGCAAGTTTATCGAATGGGTTCATGATTTCCTGGTCAAAGTCGATCCGGAGGCGCATAAGAAGGTCTTCATGAAACCTTTTCACCGGGAAAACACGGCCCAGATGTGCTCTTCCTGTCACAAGGTCCATTTGGATGTTCCTGTGAACGCCTATCGTTGGCAGCGCGGCTTTAATGATTATGATAATTGGCAGGCCAGCGGTGTCTCAGGTCAAGGAGCGCGATCCTTTTACTACCCCAAGCAATCGATGAAATGTGTGGACTGTCACATGCCACTGGTTCCTTCCAATGATTTTGGGAACATCAACGGAAAAGTACACTCTCATCGATTCCCTGCGGCCAACACCGCGGTTCCTCTGGCAAATCGGGATCAGAAGCAATTAGACACCGTATTAGAGTTTTTGAAGAACAAGCATGTCTCGATTGACATCTTTGCCATTTCCCGATCCCAGGGGACTGGCGCCGAAGCGGAGCCAACAGCCCAGAAGAAAGGCGCTGACACCCTGCAGCTTTCGAGTACCTTCGCAATCGGCGAAGAATCCGAGTCGTTTGGCGCCACGACACCTACGAGCGCTCCCGCTTTCGAATTTCTAGCTCCGATTGAGAAAGTTGCCCCTGTCGTTCGTCGAGGTGACTCCGTCCGTGTGGATGTTGTCGCCAGAACACGCACTGTTGGCCATTTCTTTCCAGGCGGAACCGTTGATGCCTTTGATGTGTGGATGGAGCTTCAAGCAGTGGACGACAAAGGTCAGATCATCTTTTGGAGTGGCAAGGTGGACGACGGAGGTAATGGCCCTGTCGAATCCGGCGCTCATTTCTATCGCTCTTACCTCTTAGACGAGCGCGGCAATCACATCAACAAGCGCAATGCCTGGGCCGCCCGTTCTGTTCTCTACGTCAGACTCATCCCTCCAGGAGCTGCGGACACGGCCCACTTCCGGCTAAACGTTCCAGAAACCGTTGGAGATCGGATCACCTTGAAAGCAAAACTGAACTACCGGAAATTTGCCTGGTGGAACACGCAATGGGCTTTTGCGGGGATTCGCGACCCCATCCAGACTGAATTTGGCCTGGATAAGGGATACGATGATGGGCACTGGGTCTTCAAAGGCGACCTTTCTAAGGTTTCTGGCGAGTTGAAATCAATTCCCAACCTCCCCATTGTCACGATGGCTGAAGATCAAAAAGAAATTCGTGTCGTGAATAAGCAGTCTAAACTACCTGAATTGAACTCCATTTATTCCAAAGAAGACCTTTTCCGTTGGAACGATTATGGAATCGGATTACTGTTACAAGGGGATCTGAAGGCAGCCGAGGCTGTGTTCTTACGGGTCACAGAAATTGACCCGACTTATGCCGATGGGTGGGTGAATGTAGGCCGGGTTCGTGTCCAGGAAGGAAACACTGCCGGCGCTCAGGAAGTGTTGAAAAAAGCCATAGAGATTGATGGGGAGCTCGCCAAATCACATTACTTTTACGCTTTGACTCTCAAGACTCAAGGAAAATATGACGAGGCGTTGACCCATCTGCGTAAGGCCCTCTCCAAATACCCTCGCGATCGGGTAGTCCGAAACCAAGCGGGCAGAATTCTCTTTCTGAAACGCCAATACTCTGAGGCGATCCAGGAATTCCAAGAAACCCTAAGAGTTGATCCTGAAGATCTCCAAGCCCATTACAACTTGATGCTTTGCTACCAAGGTCTTGGGAATACTGAAATGGCGGATCGTGAAAGAAAGCTCTATCTTCGCTTTAAAGCCGATGAATCCGCTCAATTTATTACGGGCCCGGTTCGTTTGCGGCATCCAGATGCAAATAATGAGCGACTTCCCATTCACGAGCACCGCTCTGTTCCATTGGAGACCAGGAAAGCACCTGTCCACCAAGCTCATTCGGAAGCAAAACAACTCGCCCGAATCGTGAAATAGATGGTTCTTGGTTTTGAAGCAGGAATCGCAATAAAAAGGAACAAGGGTCTTCTTCATCATAGTAAGAAAGGAATAATTCAGTGACACCCTCTGCTGCTCGAACAATAAAAGGATTCATTCCATTGTCGGCGGCTTTGTTTTTTCTGCTGATCCTGATTCCTTCAGCCCAAAATGAAACGAAGCGCGCCCCATCAAAACCTCAGCCCCCTGCCTTTCCGGTCCAACTGCGAGACATTACCAAACAGGCCGGAATCATTTTCCAGCACAACACCGGAGGATTCGGGAAGAAATATCTCCCTGAAACCATGGGATCGGGTTGTGCATTTATCGATTACAACAATGACGGCTGGCAAGACATCTTGTTAGTCAATGGAATGGATTGGCCCGGACACAAACGTCGCACGAGTTATCCCGCACTCTACCGGAATAATAAAAATGGGACCTTCACAGACGTGACGAGGGAATCGGGACTCGCAATTGAAATGTACGGGATGGGCACTGCCATCGGAGATTTCGATAATGACGGTTGGGATGACATCTTCATCAGTGCTCTTGGTCCGGATCACCTGTTTAAGAATCTAGGCAATGGCAAGTTTGTTGAAGTCACCCAAAAGGCCGGGCTGGTCAATGCAGATTACGGGTCCAGCGCCGCCTGGCTCGATTACGACAAGGATGGCGATCTTGACCTCTTCATCTGCAATTATGTCCAGTGGACCATTCAAACTGACATCTACTGTTCCTTAGATGGAGTAAGTAAGTCTTACTGCACGCCTGAAAGTTATAAAGGCGCATCCTGCCGGCTTTATCAGAATCAAGGTAATGGGACATTTCAGGATGTCACGCAAAAAGCCGGTCTGCTGGATCCCACCAGCAAAGCCTTAGGAGTAGCCGTATTCGATGCCAACAACGACGGCTGGATGGATCTGGTAGTTGCCAATGATACGCAACCCAACAAACTCTACATCAACAACAAAAATGGCACGTTCACCGAAAAGGGGGTTCCTGCAGGGATCGCTTTCAGTGAAGACGGCACGGTGCGGGGAGCTATGGGGATCGACGCGGTCGACTACGATGGATCCGGTTCAGCCAGTTTACTGATCGCCAATTTCTCCAACGAAATGCTCAATCTCTACCATAACGAAGGGGGAAAAGGACTTTTTGTCGACGAGGCTCCGACCTCAGCCGTCGGGCAGGCAAGTTTGCTGACCCTAGCTTTCGGGTGTTTCTTCTTCGATCTGGACCTGGATGGAAGGCAGGACATTTTCGTAGCCAACGGTCACGTCGAAAATGACATCAACAAAGTTCAAAAACGGGTGACTTATGCTCAACCTCCCCTTCTTTTTCAAAACCGGGGAAACAAACAGTTTGTGGAGATTACCCCGCTTGTTGGGCCTGCCATGAAGATTGCTCGCGTCGCTCGCGGCGCTGCCTATGGCGACATCGATAATGATGGTGACCTGGACGTGCTGATCTGCGTCAACGGAGGCCCAGCGGTCTTATTGCGCAATGACGGGGGCAATGCCAATCACTACTTGAGAATCAAGACGATTGGAACCAAAAGCAATCGGGACGGAATTGGAGCCGTTGTTCGCCTAAAGCTCCCTTCTGGAAATCCTTGGCTGATGGTCAAAAGCGGCAGTAGTTATTGCTCGCAAAACGAGCTGCCGCTGACATTCGGTCTGGGAAGCCTCGACCGGGTTCCCTCGATCGAAGTGTTCTGGCCAAGCGGCATCGTCGACCGGATTTCCAACGTAGCCGCGAACCAGTTTGTGACCATCAAAGAAGGAACTGGCCGCGCCGAGACATGGGCTGTGACAAAACCGACAAAATAGATTTATCCCAGGAATTTTCTGCCGCCTCACTGCAGGGCTAGCCGGAGAGAGTCGGTGCAGGGCTAGCAAATTTCCTCAACTGATTGGCGGTAAGCTGTCTGACCCGAGAATCGGCCACCTCGTAGGCAACGGACGCCAATTCCTTTAACTCTGCTAAAATGAGAGCTCTGCAGCAGAAGTTTTCCTTGAGAATCAGTGCGCAATGATTAATGGGCACGCTACCGCGATTCGTTCCCTGACGAGAGGTTCGGAATATTCTTGATCCCTTCACGGGCGTTGAGGAGGGCTCAAATTGGAGAATTGGCCAGAAAATCCAACCTGAAAATAACATGCCATTTTTGATAACTGAGTACAGTAATAATTCAACAAACATCCATCGGCATTTGAGGTGAAAGGAAAATAATCTTGGCACTGAAGAAATCTGCTTACTTCTCATTTTTGGCTGTTGTCGTTATTGCACTGCTCTTCGGGGCAGCCCCTTCTTGGTTTCTGTCTCAAGGATCTCAGGCAAAGCCTGAAGTAAGCCCCTCCGACCAGGAAAAACTGCTCTACCACACGAACGTGGGAATTGCCTACCTGGAACAGTTTAGTTTTCGTGATGCCATTGCGGAGTTTGACCGTTGTCTCAAGATCGATCCTCAGTTTGTTCCGGCCCTAGTGAATTCCGCACTGGCGCACTTTTACCTGCAGGAATTCGGTCCCGCAGAGGAACTTCTCAAGAAGGCTATTGCGCTTGAACCCAGCCAGTCAAACGCCCTATTCGCACTGGGGATGATCTATCGGAATGAAAACCAGATGGATTTGGCTCTCCAATCCTTCTCGAAGATTCTCCAAAAAGACCCCCAAGATGGGCCGACACTATACCAAGCCGGACAGATTTATCTGAAGAGACAGGAATACGCCAAAGCAGCCGAAATCTTGGAAAAAGTGATTGAGCTCTCTCCTTACGACACATCGGCGCACTACAATTTGGCGACAGCCCTGATTCGAAAAGGAGACCAGGCTGAAGGCCAGAAAGTCATGGAAACGTTTACGCGCCTTCGCGAGAAAGGTGGCATCAGTAGCACGGGCACGCAATATGGAGAGCAAGGCAAGTATATGCTGGGGATTGGGGAATACCCTGACATCAAGAACATGACGGGATCGCCGCCACCGGCACCGCCCCAACCCATCCAATTTATCGACGTCACGAAAGCTGCCGGAATTACTTTTCAACATGGCGCCCGGGTTACTGATGCCGACTCCCGCAAAGCGATTGTTTCATTGTTTGGCTCGGGCGCAGCCTTTTGTGACTATGACGGAGACGGATACCTCGACGTCTTTTTTGCCAACAGCTCAGCCGACGGATCGAAATCACGCGGTGTGCTGTATCACAATAACGGGAAGGGCGGATTTGAAGACGTTACCCAGAAGGCCGGAATCAAAGCCAATGGCCAGGGCATGGGTGCCTATTGGGGAGACCTGAACAATGATGGACACCCGGATTTATTTTTGACTAATGATGGTCCGAATCTCCTTTATCAGAATAATGGCAATGGGACGTTTACGGATGTCACGGCCAAAGCCGGCGTCGAGGGTGGAGACCATTGGCATCTTTCTTGCCGCGATCGCGGATTTTGATCATGACGGGGACCTCGATATTTATGTCGGAAATTATGTTGACCTGACGCACGTCTCTTCCGAAAGCAAGCTGGCTGACGTCATGGACAAGCTTTCCAGCTTGCCCGGAAACGGCTGCCACCTCTTTCGGAACAATTCAGATGGGACTTTTACCGACGTGGCCGAAGAAGCCAAGATCCAGGATCCGTTGGCAAAGATTCCTTCAGTCTCCTTCACCGATTTCGACAACCGGCGCGATATCGATTTCTGGATGGTCAACCAAGGGTCCGCCGTCCGCCTCTTTAGCAATCAGCGAGTCGGGACATTCCTGGATATCCACCCGGGACTGGAAAACGTGGATGTTAAGGACGTCTTCAGCCTTTCCGTCGGCGACTACAACAAGGATGGGTGGATGGATGTGGCGATGGGCATGCAGTCAGGCCCAGTCGATCTCATCCGAAATATTGGAAATGGATCTTTCAAAAGAGATGTGGTGCTCAACTCGTCATCTCCGACCTCAAGATCCAGCCGAAGCTGGACGACACAATTCTTTGATTACGACAACGATGGGGATCTCGACTTGCTCGTTTTGAAGGGCGGTTTAACCGATGAACTCTCGAAGAACCAGGGACCAGAACTTTGGGAGAACCAGGGAGATGGGCAGTTCAAGAACGTGACCGAAAAGGTTGGACTTAGCCAGTTCCAAGGTAAACCTTACCGCAGTGCCACTCTCGGCGACTTTGACAATGATGGAGATACGGATTTGTTGCTGACGGTGAACGGTGGCCCGCCCGTCCTGCTCAAGAATGACGGGGGCAATCAAAACAATTGGTTAAAGATCCGGGTTCGGGGAACCAACAGCAACAAGAGCGGGATCGGGACAAAAGTCGAAGTCAAGTCAGGAGCTCTGTGGCAGAAGATCGAGATCAGCGGCGGAAATGGCTACCTTTCTCAAAGTCCAACGGAATTTATTTTCGGCCTTGGCCAACACAAGACCGTCGACGCCATGCGGCTGCTCTGGCCTGGCGGCGTCTTACAGTCTGAAATCAATATTCCCATCAACCAGACCAAATTAGTGAATGAATTAGATCGCAAAGGGACATCGTGTCCATTGCTGTATACCTGGAACGGAGAGAAGTACCAATTCGTAACGGATTTTTTGGGGGGCTGTGCGATCGGATATCTTGAGCCGACCGGACAGTACAGCACCCCGGATACTGACGAATACATCAAAATCAACTCAGAACAATTAAAATCGAAAGACGGTCTTTACTCACTGAAGATGAACAACCAGTTGGAGGAAGTGCTTTACATCGATCAGGCTGAACTGGTCGTCCTGGACCACCCGTCTGGCCTCGATCTCTATCCCAATGAACGCTTGATGCCGGAGCCACCATTCCCTGCTTTCAAAGTGTTTGCGGCCCAGGATGCCCACCCACCAAAGGCTGCCTGGGATCACCACCATCACGATGCCTTGAGCCGACTCTCATCAGTGGATAGACAAACGGTCGACGATTTCAAACTTCTGCCTTATAAAGGTTACGCCGAAGAACATGAACTTGTGCTCGACCTGGGGGACCTGTCCCGGAGCCAGCAGATTCAATTGCTTATGACGGCATGGATTGACTATGCCGACTCCACCGCGAATTTCAAGGCATCTCAATCCGGCGCCAGGTTGGTTGCTCCGTATCTTCAAGTGAAGAACGCGAAGGGAAAATGGCAGACTGTTCTTCCTTCCATGGGATTTCCTGCAGGGTTACCGAAAACGATGGTTGTAGACCTGACAGGCAAGTTCCTTTCAGCAAATTACCAGGTAAGAATCGTCACTAGCATGCGGATTTATTGGGATCAGATTCTGGTGAATACCTTCCAAGGAACTCCGGAGTACCGACTCAATCGCCTTCCTGTCCAATCGGCAGAATTACAGTTTACAGGTTTTCCCCGGGAGTTTAGTCCTGATGGGAAGCGCCCATTCATCTATGATTACGACTGGATCGAGCCGGTAGCTCCTTGGAAGAGCCACACGGGAAACTACACTCGCTACGGTGACGTCGCGCCTCTCTTGAAGTCAAAAGAAGATCAATACGTCATCATGCGGAACGGAGATGAGATTCAGCTGAGCTTCTCAGCCTCGCGTCTTCCAGAGCTACCCTCTGGCTGGACACGGTCTTTCTTCCTCTATGCCGATGGTTTCGGTAAAGACATGGACATCCACTCGGCAACAGCGGAGACGGTCACCCCTTTGCCGTTCCATCACATGAGCCGCTATCCATACCCTGAAAGCGAGAAACACCCCGATAGCCCGGCGTATCGCCGGTACCAGCAGGAATACAATACCCGCCATGTCCCGGAGGTCTACAGCCAGATCAATCAGAAGTAGAATGACTGAAGGAATCTGGATGAGCTGAGCTCAATACACACTTGGAGGGTCGAGCTCCTGCGAGACCGCATGCTCGACATGCCGGGAGGCATGTTGCCACCATGCAGGCCACTCTCCCAAGATGGGATTGGTTTATTCCCCTCCGCTGGAGGGGTTGGAGGTGGGTCGTCGTGTGAACATGAGCTGTAAATTGAGTATGGGTAGCAGCGCGAGAGAATGGCACAAAAATGAATTATCGGCTCCCCTCGCCCCGCGCGGGAGAGGGGGGAATATGGGTACTGATCGAGCTCGCACCTCTCCCCAACGCGGGAGAGGGGCTGGGGGTGAGGGGCACTTCCACAATCCTGTAAACTTCCCACCTTAGAGTGGATAAACAAAAGGTGGTCGTACGATTTAAGACATATCGTAACCGTGTGAACGTGATCACGACTTAAAAAAGCGATAGCTTTCTCATTTACAAAGCAAATGCCAATCCAAAAAATTGTTTCCGGCGGTCAAACAGGAGTCGATCGCGCGGCCTTGGACGTTGCCCTCGAACTTGGGATTTCATGCGGCGGCTGGTGTCCAAGGAACCGCATCGCGGAAGATGGCAGAATTTCGGAACGATATCCGCTAAAAGAAACGGCGACCTCGGATCCGAGCGTGCGAACGGAATTGAATGTCACCGATTCAGACGGGACATTGGTCCTCACTTGGGGAAAGGCTTTCGGGGGAACGCTCTTGACGATCCTTTGCGCACGTCACCATCGAAAACCATTCTTAGAGGTGAACCTTGCGGGACAGCCGGAAATAGAGTTCCTCCGCCGCTGGGTCGAATTCCAAAAGATCCAGGTTCTCAATATCGCAGGTCCGCGCGAAAGTCACGATCCGGGGACGATTTATGTGGAAGCGAAGAGGCTGCTCACCAAACTGCTCCAAGCATGCAGGCGCCTTTAGCAGATGGAAGGCTAATATAGACGCACTAAATCTTACTCGTCAGCAAATCTTCACCCCACAGTTGTCCCCCCTTAACCAACTGACCATGTCCCATATCTTTTTCGCTGGACACAGGGGGTGTTGTAATGCCGCATGGACAGAGGCTTTTGGCCCTGTAAGGGCAACATACAATAGCCCAGGGCCAGGGAGCGAGTGACGGCAGTCACCCGGGACCGCCGCCCTGGGTCCGAGGCGAACAAAATACAGCCCCTCTCCCCCACGGTTTGGCAGTGACAGTCTGAAACCCGGTCTGAGCGGGGGGGGAGGGGAGTGGGGAGTAGGGGTGACATCTCGTGTCGCCTGAAACAAATACACTCCCCCTGTGTCCAGCAATCGGACTTATGGGTAATGATCAGTTAACCAAGGGGGGGACTTGAGGGGGGTTCACGTGGAGTTTACAAGATTAGTTATTGTATTTGTGTGTTAGGAATAAAACTCTGCAAGAACTGACCCACGAATCCGATCTCAACCAGGGCACTTACACCGGGAATGGAGACTCGCGCCAAGAAACAAGCTGGAATTAGGCCTTCTTAAAGAAAGACTTCCTGCGTTCGTTGGGGATCAGCACCTGGCGATTCTTGCGACGGTCGTAGACCAGACCACTCTCTAAGATGACCTGAATGATTCGGACATACTCTTCATCCAGTATACGCGCAATATCCTTCATCGGCATGCGATGGGAGGCAAACAGATTACAGATAGTCGCTTTTCTTTTACTGACAGGATCCAACATAGAAGTATCCTGGGTGGGAACATAAACCTTGTGCGTCAGCAAGAATCCATCTCTCGATTGTTCTTCATTATTTTCCATGCACACGTCCACTTTGAATTGAAATCAAATCCCGAAATTTCATGACCTGTGATTTCAGCCATGAAAATATTGCTGCATGTTAGCGAATCCGAATTTAACTGACAAGCAGGAACATGATTTTTTTTGAAAAAAATTATCCTGTCGGCGTCATGTGTTTGGCTCTTCGATGGGAGCCCCGCAAGACTGAACCATTGGGTTGAAACATTGTCAGAGAGCACCGGATGGGGAGGAATATCGCTTGACAGTGCTGGGAGATGCCTCTACTATTTTGAGGTTTTTCCGGGCCGTTAGCTCAGACGGTAGAGCATCTCCCTTTTAAGGAGAGGGTCGCTGGTTCGAGTCCAGCACGGCTCACCAGTTTAGCAACGCGTGTTCCCGCCTCGCCCTATTGGATACACTCCGCGCCGCACACGACAGTTGCCTTCACCATTCGTCCCGTTCGTCTAGCCCGGCCTAGGACACCGCCCTTTCACGGCGGCAACAGGGGTTCGAATCCCCTACGGGACGCCATTGCTTTAGCGACACCTAGCGCAATTTTATAACAGACACGCCCAAAGACCATGCTGATTTGGTCTGGAGTTCTACCTTGAAAAAGCTGTTTGCTTGGTTTTGTTCCCGAGTAATACTGGATCGGATTTAGGAAATATGGCAGACAATTGATACAGGGTATCGATCAACGAATGATGATTAAGCTCGTTATTGCCAAAACTTTATACGCCGGAGCGCCTCAAATCCTTCCAAACATTTGCACAAACCCGCATGATCACCAATTTTATGTCATACTGTATCGAGCGGAGGTGGCCTGATGACTGGCAAAGAACATCGCGACTACCGAGAAGAAGAGAAGGCAACCATTGTTGTGAGCGGCGACGATCTCAAGGGGCATGCTTTTGAGGAACAAACCGAAAGCATCAATATCAGCTCCAGTGGGATTTCATTCTATCTCAATACTTTCATTGGCCCTCGTTCCTTCATTACCATCGACTTGAGGCAAAGCCAGCAGTTCGGTTACCTTGGAAAAGTCTCTGCCGTGGTGGTTCGGTTAGAGATGTCTTCTTCCGAAAAGCATATGGTGGCTGCGGAATTCATTTGATCTCCTCTACCTCCCTTTTAAAACTTTCATCCTTTCTCCAGGGGTGATCCCCCGCCCTCTTCCGGAAATCTCTTAACCCATCGTCTTCCCTGGCAAAAACCCAATGACACCTGGGAGCGCCACACCGGACATTTCTAATTTGGGATGAAGCGGACATTTCTATTTTGGTTGGACAGATTCTGGTACATCATTGACTGTCGATCAGTTGTTTATTAGACTCAGCTTCACGCAATTCAAAAGAGAAGGAGAAATGTTCCCATGCGACGACGAAAAAGCTTCTTGGCTGGTAGTCTGGTCATCCTTTACGGATTGATGACTTCGATCACGCCCATCCAGGCGCATCGAGCTCTGAATTTTTTAGTTGAGAACCCCCCGCAAGCCCCTACTTACCCCGCGGTATCCCCATCGGCGCCCGGGATCAGCGGCCAGGGGAAGTTGCGGTTTAAGTTACTTTATACCTCCGACCTTCTCCCCGAATCGGCCAAGAAGGTGTTGATTTCCGCGCATGGCGGCTTTGCCGTGGATCATCGCGGTGGAAAGGAAGAAACTTATTTTTCTCTGCCCGGCGCCGGCATTCTGCAGATTAGCGCCGACATGAAGCGCGTGCAGCTGCTCGAGACTGCTGCCGACATGAAGAGCCTCAACCTGCATAACACTAAGATTTGGTACAGTAAGGATGGAACGGCTTATTTGGCCTTTCCCGCCAACGATGCAGGAAAGGTCTTCACAACCAGTGTCGATGGAAAATTGCTTCACACACTCAACACTCCGACCGCAGAGGACCACTTCGCGATTCCGGCAGTCACTGATTATTTTGCCGGGAGGGGCAATTTTGTTCCAACAGACGTGGAATATCTGGATGGGCTTTATTACATCGCTACAGGGTATTCGGCCCTTGACTATATCCTGACGGCCCGGATTACGAATCTGAATCCCTTTCTGGCCGTTTGGAATGATCTGGCTTTTGGTGGAAAAGGAACCGGACCTGGCCAATTCGGGACTGCCCACGGCATTACAATCCCACCGGGGACGCAACGCATCGATATAGCCGATCGCCCCAATTCAGAGATTGATCGGTTTACGCGCTACGGACAATATCTCTCGACTTTGAAAATGCCCATGGGCTCACTGCCTTGTGACATTGATTTCTTGGATCAATACGCAGTCGTTGCCGCTCTGGATGGACCGGACAAAAGCAAAGGCGCGCCTGTCTACCTCCTCGAGAATGACCAGCTTGTATCCACGATCATGCCGAAGGAGGATCTTGGACTGATTAACTTCAAACATAACCATAATGCCGTCCTTCGCAAGTCAGGCAACAAACTCTATATCATTGTCCAGGCCTGGAATCCGGGGGATTTTGCAATCCTGGAACAAGTAACGGAATAGATTAGCAGAGGACTTTTCTCCCAATAGAATTGAGAGTAGAGCGGCGGTGACAGCCGTTTGACGGATTCAGCCCTCCAAACTAGTTGGCTCTTTTGGAGATGTCTGAGTTTCTTAGTCAACATATAAATGCACAAGTGATGCACAGTTTATTCACACGGGACGCTCCCTTGAGAAATCGCCCAGTGAACGTGGGGCATGACGTTTTTTGAGATTATCTAGATGCCGTTGCTCATCATAGGGAATACCCTCTTTCCAACAGCGGGTGAGAATGTTGATCCACTTACAGGCCAGGGCCCGGAGGATGGCGTGATGCTTCATGCCGGTGGCTCTCTTACGCTGGTAAAACTCGCGAGCCCAAGGGGAAAAGCGAACCGTCAAACCGGCCCACTCGTGAAAGGTTTGACGGATAAATTTAGGACAGGCTAGGCGGAACAGGACGACCCGGGAATGGCCGCTTTTTCGGGTGATGGGAGCGATGCCTGAGAAACTCTTAATGTGGGCAGCTGTTTCAAAGCGCTGACGATCGGAGCCGAGAGCAGCCAGCAAGCGGGGAGCGAGGGCCGCTCCGGCCCCGGGGAAACTGTCAAACAAGGAGTGATCGGGATGCTGCTGGAACAGGGTTTCGATGAGCCGGTCGAACTCGGCGATGCTATCCAACAGGGGCTGGAGTTGTTGGGCCAGACTGCGGACCATCAAGCTCATGGCCCCGATGATTCCTAAATCTACCGTCAACGGCTGGGCAGCGCGAATCTGAGCGATCCGCTCGTCGAGGTGCTGGAGGTCTCGGCTGTGATGGGTCCGATAGAATTGCCGGATCTTGCTGGGAGCGGTGGCTTGTAGCTTTTGCAAGCTGGGCCAGCGCTGGAGAAAGTCACAGGCTTGCGCGGTATCTAGGCCGCCGGCCCATTCCAGAGCCTGGGGAAAAAAGCTTTTCAGCAAGCTGCTGAGCTGGTTGGTCAGAGCTGTCCGTTGAGTGACCAATTTACGCCGGTACTCCACCGCCAGTTGCAGTTGACGGGTGAGAGGATCTTCCGGGGTCCAGCAACGGAACCGCTCGGGATTTTTCTCCACCATTTCCCGAAGCAAATCCGCATCCTCGGGATCATCTTTGGCTCCCGACGGGTAGAAGGCTTCGCGGTAGCGGGCCAGGGATTTCGGGTTAATGGGGTAGAGATACAAAAAGTCGGTGTGCATCAAGGCATACAGCAGGGGGCCACGGGATTGTTCCAGGGCAATGGCGACCGGACGCCCAGCAAACCGCTGGCGCAATTGCAGGATCCAGTCTTGCAGGGCTTCGGACTGCTGTCGGAGCCGGAGTCGTTCGACAGTCGGGCCATCGGTTGCTTTCAGACTGATGACATGCTCTTGATCGGCCCAGTCGATTCCGATCCAGCAGACTATGCCAGTCGACAAAGGAGAAGAGGGACTCATCAGGGTTACCTCCTTGGGAAAACTCCACACGCGGCTGGGGCAGGCACCGTCCTTATAGCAGTCCTCACGGGACTATGTCTGAGAGAGGCGTTTAGGCCACCAGCGCAACGCCTCGTTCGAGCATCTCCAATGAACCGTCGCACGGTCAGGGTCGAGCACTCGTAACGAGGCGTTGCGTGCGGGTGCCCATCAGCTTGAAGCAAAACCATTCTCTTGTCGAGACGGTTGTGGATTTCCACAGAATTCACAGCCAAGGGAAAGAAAGAAAAAAGGAACAAAAAAGAAAGAAGACGGCTACTACTGTATTTCTCTTTTCTTAACTCCGATCTATCCGGAGTAACTATAAGGGTCGAGCTCCTGCGAGACCGTGTCCCTGTGTTAAGGCGGTGCGGCTTCGCGGAGCTCAGCCCTCCAAGACCGTTTTCCTACGCAAAAGCCTGCAGATTAGAAACCTGGCAATTTCTTCCAAGCCCAAGTAGCATATTTCTGTCTCATTGGAAGAATTAATGGACTCTGTTTCTACTTTTTCTACCTCATTCTCAACAATACCCCTAACTTCGTCGAGAGATGCATTCATGGTCACGATCAAACTCAAGAGTAAATTCAGAATCGTTTTCTTTTGTGTAGTCACCTTGCTGCTTTTTTCTGGCGGAAATCCATCCACAACAATTCATTCTCAGGAAGCTAGCTTCAGGAGGACGCGAGCAAAAAGATCCCCAGACATTCGCGCTGGAAACCTACGCCCGGCGCAGCTTCAATTATTGTAACCGCATGGTGGACAAAGACGGCCTGCCCTACTTTAACATCTTCTGGACGGAGCCTGCGGAAGCTGCCCACGACTGGCCGGATTTCGGCGACGTCATGCTCTCGTCAGTACCAAGCGGTCGTGATGGCCCGGCACATGACGGGTGAGACCTTGCCCATTGAAGCGGTTTGGCGGCGGAAGATTTTAAGCCTGATCGATCCAGAGACTGGGTTTCTCACAAGGCCTCAGACGAACTTCTCGAAGAGAGTCGCGGACGAAGGCGACCAAGGGCTTGTCCTTTACGCGCTGGCAACGGCTTACGCCGACAAACCCGATGAGGAACTGAAAAGGGTCATCATCAAGATCGTGGATGGCTTGCTCGACCATGCCCAGAAAGGAACCTTGGACAACAAAAGCTTTACTCGAGGATTCAGCCTTAAGAGCCTCATGACTTGCGTCCGGGTACTGGACTACGAGCCCGCTTTGAAGTTAGCCGAGCTCACCGTTAAAATAATCTTTAGCGAAAATCCGCTGTTCACCCCGGACAACACTTTCAAGCACGGTGGCCACATGCACGGGAATCTGCGCACCTTGGTCGGTGCGGCAGATTATGCGCTTTACGTCAAAGATCCCGTGCTCTATAGCCGCGTGGATGCACTCTATCGTTACGTCAGGTCTGAGGGCACTCGATTTGGATTTCTTCCCGAAGTCATCGGACGCAAAGGAGACATCGTCGGGACCGAAACCTGCGCTCTCATGGATTATGTGGGCCTAGCGGTCACCTTGGCCAACCATGGTCATCCTGAATACTGGGGCGATGTCGAACGGGTCGTTCGCAACCAACTGGTAGAGAGCCAGGCCCATCACTTGGTCTGGCTAAAATCGGACCCAACCAGGCCAGACACCGATCAATTCAGTTGGAACGACATAGCCGGGCGGATGGAAGGCGGATGGGCCGGTTGGAGCTCACCCACCCACTTGCTTGCCGCTCGCGAAAGCCTGGACCATCATTGGGGTGGTCCTGAATTGCACGGCAAGACGCGAGCCTTCCAGAACTGCTGTGGTGGATCGGGCATTCACGCCCTGTTTATTGCGTGGAAGAACGCGGCCCGCTTTCACGACGGCACTCTATCGGTGGACCTCCATATCGATAAGCAGTTGCCGCAAGCCGAGATCCGGGGCTATCAGCCGTTCAAAGGGTTGCTGACGATCCATATGAAAGAATCTTGTGCCGTGCGGGTGCGCATCCCGGATTTCGTCGAACCCAGTGCCGTGGTTGTGGACGCGAATGGAGCCAAAGTGCAGGCAAAGGTTTTCGGAAATTATCTCGAGCTGGGGCAACGCTCATCAGGTGAAATGATCAAAATAAGTTATCCGCTCCCTGTCACGACTGAAGAGGTCGAGATTGGAAATCCAGGCTTCCGCCATTATCGCTACCGCGTCACTTGGAAAGGGGATACGGTCATCCGGATGGAGCCGCTAGGCAAGGAATACGCGACAGGTTATTCCGAATTCGACAATAAACAGGTGCCTATATTTTACGGGAAAGAGGGACCGAGTCCGCTCTATCAACGCAAACAATTCGAGCTTGATACGGAGCCGTTGCCTTCAGCACTTTACACCGACAATGGAGCTCTTGATTTCTGGGCGGGATTAGCAAGATAATCACGAATCACTGAAGACTGCACGCTCACCAAGCGCTCCATGCGTAGCGACTAGCAAACCTCGCCTTGTATAGTTTATCGCCTGCCCTTAAGATAACTCTGCATTTTGCGCTATAATTTATGACAAATTCTGAAGCCCTGAGTTCCTTTATTTCGTCCTCAATTTAAGAGGAGATAGGAACTTGCTCGCGGCTTCATGAAGAGTTTCATTCGATTGTTAGCGTGCACTATCAATCGAGCTACCATGAGGAGGAGCAACATGAAATTACGCGAACACGTTGGGAAAAATCTTAGATCAATTTCAGATCTCTCGAAAAGTCTATATTGTATTGGGGATCCTTTGTCTCTCCATATCACCGGTACAAGCCCAAAACGAGAGAAAGGCCGACCTGTCAAATCTGGTCGTGATTGGCGATTCGCTGGCGGCTGGTTTTCAAAACGGTTCTCTTTTAGATGTCCAACAGGCTAATGGCTTCGCATCACTCATAGCCGCTCAAGCTCAAGTGTCGTTACCCCTGCCGCTCATCGCCTTCCCAGGCATTCCAAATGTAATTACGAACGTTAGTCTCGGCCCTCCCCCGGTCATCCAAATGGCGCCGGGTGTATCTACGGGCAGGACCAATCCGCTGGTCCAGCCTAAAAACCTGGCAGTCCCTGGGGCAACCGTCCAGGATGCCCTGAGTACGAGGCCCACCTGTATACCTGGGAGCCCTACCATAACTGATTTAGTGCTAGGGCTGCCCGCACCATGTCTGGGTCTCGGGCTCCCTCTCAGTCAGATCGAATGGGCAGAGGCGTTGCATCCAACAACTGTCATCGTGTGGTTGGGTAGTGAAGATGCATTGAAAGCCGTTTTCAGCGGAACCAGTGCGGCTCTTACCCCACCCTCCTCATTCGCGACTGCGTACGCCGAAGTGATGGTCAGGCTGGCAGCCACCGGCGCAAAATTGGTAGCAGCCAATGTCCCTGATGTCACAGATATTCCATACCTCACCTCGGCTCCTGTTGCCGCCAATTTGTTCGGGGTCCCGCCCCAGCAATTCCAGCTATTCTTGTTCAAGCTTGGAATCGGTCCCGCCGATTTGCTCACTCCAGATGCGCTTGCATTGATTGGGCCCATATTGCTGAATCAGATTCCTGGACCGCTACCTTCTAACGTGGTTCTGGATGCAACAGAAATCCTTGCAATTCGTTCGGCCACGCAGGCTTACAACGAAATTATTGCGAATCAGGCGGCTGCACGCGGTGCTGCTCTTGTCGACCTCGCAGCACTCTACAATTCCATCAATGCCAAGGGTGTCGTGGTAGGGGGGCAGCGGCTTACGGCGGATTTGTTTGGCGGCATTTTCTCGTTGGATGGTATTCATCCAACCAATACCGCATCTGCTATCATCGCCAATGAATTCATCAATGCATTGAATACCTCTTTTGCGGCTGGGATTCCACCCCTTCCCGTGCGTCAGATACAAAAAGACGACCCTCTCGTCTTTCCCGGAGTCGGTCATCCTGCTTCAGCTCTGGGGGTTATCAGCCCCGCAATTGTTCAATCGCTACGCTCAGTCTTACAGTAGGGCAGTCTCGCTCGGACCGGGTCACATTCAAAAGGTGACAGTCTGAACTCCACTTCGCTGGAGAGGCTAGCTCGACTTTATGTGATCAATTGAATGCAACTTGGTATGAGACCGCCAAACTTGCGGCGCGCTCACCGAGTGTGCTCTACCAACTGCAGACTTCATGCCAGTTTCAGGTAAAGCGCCATGTAACGATCTACCGAAGGAATGAAGATCCTTGTGCGGCCACCACGATTCTGTATTTCCAGGGTCTGTTTTTGAGGCCAGACAGTCTCTGCACCGGTGATCTTCAGCCGGTCTGGAATCGAGCCCAAGTTCAACTCCTGAAGAGCCGCTATATTTGCCCTTGGCCGCCAATTCCACGGCGTTGAGGATTTGTACCAGGATGGAGCGTTTGTTCTTGTCATAGAAAAAAGTTCCATGCACATACTCGGTGAAGGGAACGGGGGTCAGTTCTGCGATGGGATTCGGATCGAGCTGCTGCATCAAGGCTGGAATCCATTCACGAATCCAGAAAGGGCGATCCGTGATTCCCCACCCTGTAGCGGCATGGATGGCGCGGAAAATGGGTGCCCCGATGTACAACGCCCGGCCTTGACCAAATTTGTTATAAACCACACCTGATCCGGCGGTTTCAGTCCCCGGGGGCGGCGCCCCCCAGTTGAACCACTTGTCCTTGGGCAGATCTTCAACCATGACGGGAAGCCGAAAAAGCATCACTTCCTCGGCGGTCGTCCGTCGCAGTTTAAGAAAAGATCCAGGCAGCCCTACGGTCCCATCGGATATCGGTTTTGCCAAAGGG
The DNA here is from genome assembly GCA_963810905.1 of uncultured Acidimicrobiia bacterium. Classification (GTDB taxonomy): domain Bacteria; phylum Acidobacteriota; class Terriglobia; order Versatilivoradales; family Versatilivoraceae; genus CAWBAT01. The sequence goes on from CAWEPG010000013.1 coordinate 241,229, forward strand.
TGTCCGGCGGATTCCAAATAGACTGCCACCATCCCTTCCTTAAATTTCCCGTCCTGGTCATAAGCGTAACTGCGTTCTTCCGAAACCAGGTCGACACCTAAAACATCAGCCAAAGGAAAGTTGGAACGCGGGCTGAAAATGTTCATCCAGCAGCCCGCACTTGTAGCTGGCTACGAGCGTCCCGCCTTTCCTCACCCATTCTCGAATGAGCGCCACATGGGAGTCTGAGAGAACATCCACCTCCGGCAACACCAGCAAAGCAAATTGCTCGAGCAATGGACCGGAAAGGCGGATCTCGGGGATGCTTTCGACCGGACGCCCCGCATAGATCAGCGTTTCCAGCGCCCCGGTCGCCGACTGCCGAAAATCCAGAGGGCGTTTCTGCTGATCCAGTTCTTCCCGTGTGCTTTCGCTGTAAAGCATGGCAATACTGTAAACTGGCTCCAGCCCTTCCAATAGACCATCCACTTGACGGACATCCTCCCAAGTCTCCTTCGCCACATTAAACCAACGGGTGGAATACCCCTGCCCATCAATGTCGCTTAACACCGGCGCATTGCCGACGAAAAAAGTTCTGGCGTTCTGCACAATTAACGCATCCGCCTGCACTCGAGGGACAACTCCCGGATATCTATCCACGTAGCCAAATTGGGTAAAGACGCCGGCCTGATAATCGGGACGCCCCCAGCCGCGGGCGAGAATTGATCCCAACGAGATTCCTGTATTAGTCGTGACCGGTTCATTATAGATATAACTCACTTTTTGCATGATGGAGTTGGGGAACTGCTCGGGCCCGCCGTTGAGTGACAGGGGGAGCCCAGGACGGTGCTTGCGGGCAATCGCTAAGATCGCATCCAGCATCTCATTCATGGTGCGGCGTTGATGCCACTGGTAACGGCGTTCCCACCCTTCGCGCGTCTTGAACCCTTCACGATAAGGGTCCCCCGGATGGTCTTTGTTCCACGCCTCTTCGGTATACCGGCAGAAGCAAAAAGGGTCTAACCCTTGGCTGTGGTACATCCAGAACTGGATGCCAAAAGAATCTAAGAAAAGCATGTCGCTGGGATAGCGGGAGAAGATCTCCTCCATCATGCCCAGCACCATCTGGCGGTAAGGGCTGTCGAGACAGGCGATGGGCCAGCGGAGTTTTTGCTGCTTGCCTTCCTGGTTCACCCAGCCCCAATCCGGGTGACTGAGTATTACCTGGTGGTTGAACTGCAAGCTGTAATAGGTGGCAGCAGAGATGCCCTTTGCATGGGCCAGCTCAACTTCCTTCCCGTAAAGATCGAAGGTCAAGTTCGGGTGGCGTACCGATACTTGGGTGGGATAAAAAGCATATCCCCAACAATCCTGCGTATAGAACATGATACATTCGGCTCCGGCCTCCTGAGAGGCTTGCAATGCGGCCTCCACGTTGATATTGAACCTTGCCTCCGGCGGAACGTGGAATTCCCACTCCATCATGCGATAGGTTTTCTGGGGGGAAACCATCCCCACTTTCTTATGATTCGCGAGCAACTTTGTGCGTTCGGGATAACCAGATTGGCTACTTTCGGTAAAAGCTTTCGGGGATACCAGGGCAGCGACTGCCCCAGTACTGAGGAATTGGAGAAAACTGCGACGGCTCGGCCCAAATGCAATGCCATGAGGCATGATGGCGCTCCTCTATGAATCCCCTGAATTCTTTTGCAATCTTACCCAATAATCAATGCACAGCACGTCTGCCTCTTCCCCGGGAGAACGCCGCTTTATCAGCAGAGCCCGTCAGTTAGTAGAAACGAGCCGCATCGATGAGGACCCGGATGCACCTTAGAGAGTCGCTATCGGGCACGTTGAGCGAGTTGAGCATAGCCGCGACGAATCGCTAGGCCCGGTAGGTATCGGCGCGCCAGTTCCGGATTGCCTTTTTAATGGCATCTTCAGAAAGACTTTCAGCCGCTGCTTTTTGAGCCAGGGCCACGAACTCCCTGTCAGAGGCAAAGCGCAGGCCGATGATCTGGCGAATAGTCAACTTGGGGTCCAGCAACTTTCCCGTAAGCACATAGTAACGAAAATTTTCTTCGGCTCGAATCGCACGATCCTGGGCCTTCAACGCGAATATGCGGCAGAAAAAGAACAACAGCAGGAGACAGATCATGATGACAAGGATCAAGGAAGCGCTGTAAAGTCGCTGATGATCCCCCAGGGAATGGTAAAGATTGACGATGGAGCCTATAAACGTGAGAACAATGAGCCCGAAAAGGACGAAGTGGAACAGCGGGACAAAACGTCGATGATTGGCGTAGTTTTGAGTTTCCATAAAAAGGCTCCTTTCTCTGCATTGATTCCACTACAGGTAGTATTTCATGACCCCACGTCCAGTGAGGAACGCTGGCCATCGGGTATTCCGCCCGTCTTGTGTCGACTCAAACTCGGATGGTATTGCTTTGCACCCTTGGCCGCTGAAACCAAACCTTCTACCGGAGCTTCTTACCTCTCACCCCAAACGTTCACATTCTCGAGCCGCCAAGGAAATCTCAAAGTTTCCAATTCAATTTCGCCGGTCTTTTTGTTGATCTTAAGTTCTGCAGCCGGCAGTAAGGTTCCTTTCCCTTTAGCATCTTTTTCCTTGGGGATATTGAGCTCCAGAATGGACAGGTTGTAGTTCATCGAACGGCTGCTCGACCAGACCTCACCAATCCTGATCGGGCGATTGGTAACCAGACGGATTGTCTGCCCAGATGCGGAAGGGATCTCTCTGGCATAGTTGATGTCGTAACCTACCGTCCCGGGCATGGACAAACGCCCCTTCGAATGCATCTTTTCCACCGCATTGAAAACACCCTTGTTGCCAGCTGCCTTAAAGGCCTCCAACAGGATTTCCCGGTCTCCCGGCTCCGAGAACCCTCGATAAGGATCTGGACATTGAAAGTCTTCCCCATCTGCGTCTGCGTCCCGAAGGCCACGCAATCGATCCTTAAGGGCTTCATATTACTCTTCTCTTGACCATAACTTCTCATACTCAATAGCAGCGCTAGCACAACGATACATACACAAGCTCCTGCGCATTTTGACTTTGTAATTTTCTCCATTTTTTCCTCCTCGATAGAATTGTGGAATATGTTCCCCAGGATGAATTTGTCATCACATGATGAAAGACCCCTCAACCAATCGTACTTATTTTGTCCACCTACCGATCAAGTTCCCTCACTTTCATAAAACCATTCTAATTTTTTGAGTCATGCCAACCAAGTAGAACATACGACCGTATACCAAATCAATGAAGCCCTGCTGTCCAATTCCCAGTGCTTACTTGGGGTTCAAAGGAAGATATTCAGAGTCAGTCCGGCAACGTTTAAGTGATTTGGAGTGGAATGGGAAGTATTCTGGTGCAAGTAGTAGCCATCCAGCATCCAATGGCGTTTAAATTGGAATTGCACGCCAAAGGAATATTGGTTCTGGACCCAGCTGTCATAGCGAGTGTCATAAAATAATTCACCCCAGGCATAAGGATCAAACCGGAGACGGTGCACCAGGAAAGCGCGCTCAAGCGTCAAACGGTTCCGGTAACGGGTGGAATACTCCCCATTGATGAAGCGCAGTTCGACAAGATTCCGGTCTGTTAACAAGAATTCGGCGCCGGGATAAAAGCGCGGGGTGCCTTCGATAAGAACCCGGTTTTCATTGCTGGGACTTTTTTGCTCCTCTGTCGTTTGCCAAAACTGATAGCCAACGCCAAAGACAAAATATTTTTCCTTGTCACTGTCATAATGGGGCCGGTGTTCTCGATTCACCTGCTTCAACTGAAAGTTGACTTGTGCCCCTTCAAACCATTGTAAATAAGAAGATTCATTCGCTGTTCGAGTCCCACCCATCAGGTTTAATCTCGTACCCGGTTTGAGTTGGACGAAGGCATCCGCTTCTGACCACAACTCTGCCCATGTTTCTGGTTGTTGGGCGAGGGCGTTCGCCGCAAAAATCAGGAGAAGCAGAAGGGAGCCACTCAGTTGTAAAGGGAGTCTTCTCCCAGCCATAGAAAGTAATTTAGCCACAAAAAGGCACAAAAGACGCAAAGGGATGCCGCGAACTTTCTAGCGACGCATGCTCATAACTGCTAGCGAAATCCATCATGATTTAGCGGCTTCAACAATTAATAATGGTTTCGCTTTCGATCCCAGCATGCACCAACGATACACCAAAAAAGCTCTTTTCATTTCTTGCCCTTTCTTTGCGACTCTTTGCGGCTGAAAAAAATTCTTAGCCACAAGAAGGCGCAAAAAGACACAAAAGGGGAATTAATAAATGCTACCCTTTCGTCAAAACGTATTTGTGAATCTCTAATTTGGATGCTCCAAAATTGATGAGCAATCCGTGCTCAATTCGGCAAGCTCGCATATAGCCCAAGATTTGAGCAATGTGTTCCTCGGCTATCACCTTGCAGGCTTTCAATTCAGCAATCAAGCAATCCTCAACAAACAAGTCCGCATAATAGTCACCCAATACTGTTCCATCCTCATCTATGACCTTCAAAGGGAATTGCTGATCCACCTTCAACCCCAGCTTGCGCAGGCGATGAGCCAGACCATTCTCGTAAACCTTTTCTAGGTGCCCATGCCGCAAATATTCATGCAGGGCAAAGCCGGTTTCCCTTATCTGGTCACAAAGTTTAAAGATAGGGTCCTTCATTTACCCCTCCTGTCGGGACTTCTTGCGCTTTTTTGCGACTCTTTGCGGCTCCTTTGCTTCTTTGCGGCTAAAAATAATGTCAGCCACAAAAAGGCACAAAAGTCGCAAAAGGGACCTCCCTATCGTTTTGACAATACGTGATCATTAATCTTAAATAAGTCTTTCTCAATCCCGGAGCTTCAAAGAAAATTATCGTTTCGCTTTCGATCCCTGCTTGAACAAAGGATCCGACAAAAAGAGGAACTCTTTATTTCATCTCCCTTCTTGCGCTTTTTTGCGACTCTTTGCAGCTCCTTTGCAATTTTGCAGCGGAAGAAGCACGGGTGTTGGGGAACGGAAGTGCTGGGAGCAGGGCATCATAAAGCTTGGGGCTCAAATGCAATGCGATTGTCCCCAACCGCGTCTAAGCGCTTGAGGACCCAGAGGATCTTCTGCCTCAAATTTCTTCTGCTGACCCCCAGTCGCAGCACCGGGGTGTCTCCGTCCTGGCCGAAAACGGCAGCAATGACAAAGTACTTCAGCCGCAAGGTCTGCAAGGTGTGGCGGGATTCCCGCTGCGGGAGCACTTGTTGGCGAAACAGCGTGATCAGATTATAAAATAGCGCTCGAACCAACATGGCGGCTTCCGTGCCATAGAAGGTTTCCAGACAGAATCCTTCCAGACCAAAGTCCTGCTTAGATTCTTTAACGACGTTCTCGTCGGCCGCTCGCAGCCGGTAGGTTCTCCAGATCTGTTCCGGCGTCTTGGGGCTGGAAGTCACATAAGCTCCCAACCGATACGGCCGCCACTCGGCATCCTCTTTATAGAGCGAGAGCTGACGGCCCGCGGGAGGATTTTCTCCGGCCACCTCCCGTTGCCGCACCACCACATAACGGCGCGACCGCTCCCATTTGGCATCCTGATGCTGGAACTGGAATTCGGCCACCTCAATCCCTTCATCCACTTTTTGCCAGTCAGTAATCGCATAGATCGCCCGTTGTAAGACCTGACTCAACGGGGCCGCTAGCACATACTCCAAGGCCCGGCCTTCGAAATACTGGATCAACTCGATCCGGTAAAAACCCGAATCCGCCAGACAGCCCTGCAGCTTCACCCGATCGCCTAAGCGGGCCAGGGTTTCTTTGGCAAACTCGACACAGCCATTGCCGCTCCCTGTGTTCCCACTGCGGTTCCACAGATTGACCAGATACCCGCTCCGGTTCAGAAATGCCAGAATCGGATGATGACTGGGCCGTCCCTTCTTCTTCGGGTTCGGCCCCTTGCGGGCTCCTTCCTGTTGCCCGTAGCGCACCACCACCGTCGTGTCGAAGCTCAGATAATCCTCCCCCACCTTCTGCCAGGGAATCACCCGTTCAAACTGGTACTGCCACAATCCTTCCGCCAGCGCCGCACTCTTTTGCCAACTCCCTAGCCGGCCGAAAAATCGTGTCAAGGCACTGCTCGAACTCGGCAGCCGTTTCACCCCAAACAGCGCTGCCTGCACCGGTTCCGACCCGGCTAAAAATAATCCGTGGCTGAACCGCTTGCCTCCGGCCAACACCGTCAATCCAAACCGCAAGACCTTCGCATAGATCCCTGTTCCATTCGGACTGGTCTCCACCACCGGAAACAGCTGTTCGAGATGCTCCTTCAGTTCCAGCTTTTCAAACAGTTTGGCGACCAACGCAAACCCGCCGTAGGGCGTCATCAGTTTCTTAGTGAAATTCAACTTGACGGGACTGTTCTCCAGGAATTTAATGTTTTTGCCAGCCATATTTTTGTCGCTCCATTTCTTTGATCTCGCAATTCGACTAAATGGTTGACTTTAATATGGCTGGCACTCCTTCTGACATCTCTTCTTTCACCTTAAACGCATTTTCCCGGCTCATGGCGTCAGTTGGAGCGGAAGTTCATGTAGAGCGGTGTGATACACCATCGTGTGAAGGTTTTACTTCACGGCAGCTGTGGCAAAGCACAGATTACTGGGAAAGCTAGAGCCTGCGGAGTTCTTAGACCTGCGCAGACTACTTCAGGGAGCGGGCACTACGCGATAGTAGACGCCGTTTGCACCGTAGGACGGCTGGAACCAGGTATTCCCGCACAAATAGTAAGTTCCACCTCCCGCAACGCTTGGCGTGATGCAACCGGCAGGCAACACTGCTTGGATCGAGCCCATTGCATAATTGGCGTTGGCAGCAGCCATATTGGCGTTAGCCGCAGCGGCATTGGCATTGGCAGCCGCAGCATTGGCATTGCGGCAGCGGCATTGGCGTTAGCCGTACTGGTGTTGGCCGCACCGGCAGTATATCCTGCAGCATAGGCGCTCGAGGATTGGGAACTGGACTTGGATGAAGCCACAGCAGCGCCAACGACAGCGCCTGCCATCGCCGCTCCTGCCGTCGCCCAGCCACTGCTACAGTTATAGCACCCCGTACCGTAAACGGCCACGGTGGCGGGAGGGTGGTATCCATAATAAGGAACGGGTGGGTGATAGCCATAATAAGGCGTGGGTGGGTGATATGCGGTGGCGCCGTAGGGAGTGGTGTGGTCCGCGCCATACCCAGCTTCGCCTGAGGTTGTTCCTCCGTAGGTATTGGTGTGGGTCGTGCCTCCGCCATAGGTGTGCGACGTGCTGCCGCCGTAGTAGTTCGTGTGAGAGGTGCCCTCACCGTAGGTGTGCGACGTACTCGTACCATAGGCGCTTGAGTGGGAGGTCGATCCGTAGCTGTGTGAGGTGCTGCCGCCGTAACGGTTCGCATGCGAGTAGCCTAAAGCCAATTCACACGGGAGCAAAGTAATCGTCAGACTGACAATACCGATGATCAACTTTTTCATAAGAAGAGATACCTCCATACTTACTGGATTCATTGGGTATTCGTTGGCGTTGCATTTGCTGCTGGCTTGGATTTCGACGCGGGTTTCGCGACCTTGATCGGAGGGTTTGCTCCTGGCGGAGGCTCGGGATGAGGGTGGGCAAACGGAATCCGCTTCGCATTACTAGCCGTTGATGAACCGAAAACATCTGGAGAGACAGCCTGATCAAGTTTCCAGTTAGAAAGCTGTAAGGTGTGGCGAAGCCCATCCGGATCGTCCAGGTAAACGGCATGCACTAACAGAGGCAACTTGTCGTCGGCTCCAATCCAGACCTGTGCGAAGACTCCGTCGCCTGCATAGGCCACGATGTCCGTTGTCGTTCCCCCAACGATGTGCGACTGGCCGACATAATAAGCTAGCTCAAGCCCAGGGGCCAGATCCTTGTATGGGTCGGCTACAATCAAATCGGTAAAGGGATAGTAAATGGCTGCAGTGTGGTAAGCGGATTCCAGCGCCTTATCGATCGTCGGTGGGGCGGCTTCGGCGATGGCGACCAGGTTCTCGGCTGGCGCAAAAGCCATCATTCTCTTGCCGTCATAGTAAAATTCAGACGCCGGACCGTCGCCAGAGAGATCCACTCGCAGCTTGTCGGGTCGCTGCAGAGTGACCTGGTATTGGTTGGCAAAGACGAGAGGGTGACCCTGGCGGCTGGGGTTCTCATAATATTCTACCGCGGTAAATGCCATTGTATGAGCTGTGGCCAGCCGGCTTCCGGTGGCCTTCAGGATCTCGACTGCCTTGGGTTCGAGATCCGGCTTGGGTTCAGCAGCGACGGGCTGCTTGGCCGGGACAGCCTTTTTCTTACTCGCCTGTGGTTTGGCAGGCTGGGTTGTGGTCTGTGCGTTTGCTGGGGGGACAAGCAGGCCCAATCCAATCAACAGTGCCCAGACCAGAAATCTATTTCGAATCATCTTTGCTCTCCACGAATAACAGAATCGACGTCTGCACTGGAAATTGATCATGGAATCATCCCACACTCGAACATTTTGTTCGCGATGGGAGGTGCAACCTTGTTGATGAATACGGCGCGCATCTGCGGATCGCTCTTCAGAAAGCCGATGACTTTCTGTTCTTCGGCGCTAGGCGGAGCCTTCTGGCTTTTCTTCAGCCACAACTGCTCGCAAGTAGACTGCTGGTACTTCTGGATGACCTTGTTCGCAACCATATCCAAAACAGGATACTGTTGGGGAGCTGCGCCGACCAAAAGCAATATGGATATCAGTGTGATCAGGAGAACAAATCTCTTACTCATGGCTTACTCCTTAAGCCGGTCAAACCGGCAAAATGCCCCTTATCAAAAGTCTTGCAGTGATGGGTTTAACAATCCTCTCCTGCGTCAAGCTCTTACCAAAGTATCCCCGCCGAGACGATTGGCGTCAAGAATTATGTAGCAGGGAAAAGCAATGGGTTAGTCTCCAGGGCATCGGGGGGCATTCTGCCTACTGCCTTCTTGCATTCTGCCATGTCCTCACAGCATTCCAGCTCAGCCTTTGACGACGAACGCCGTGGACTTTCGCTCTTCGTTCTACCGCTTCGGTTACGAAGCAGCAGGCCGCTTAGAACGAATTCAGGATGACCCGCGCGGTTCGCAACTGAAACGTCCTCACTGTTTGGGCAACTGTACACGTTTACTGAGGCGCACCCTGCACATGATGCAGTGGCTTGCCGTCAAGTGCAGTCGCTTCCGCATTCTCGAGCTTCTTGATGTCCTCGGGCGAGAGCTTCGGGCGGTCCACCTTGATCGTCAGCTTGTTAAGCTTGCCGGTAAAGGTGAACGGCGGCTTGTAGTCGGCGTCGTTCACGCCGGTCAGCGTGTCGGAGCCGATGTCGAAGCTCTCGTCCCATTGCAGGATCATCGGCAGCGTGTGCGGCATGGTAATGGTTTGGACAGCTTTGCCGTCCACCTTGAGCGTGCCGGTGCCGCTGCGGCCGAGGCCGCTCAGGTTGTTGAACGCGAGCGTGCCGACGCCGAGGCCGTCGTACTTGAAGTCGAACTCGACCGTGTGCTTGCCGGGCGCGAGCGCGTCCGGGCCTTCCCACTTGACGCGTTTCAGGTCAATCAGGTTCCAGAGGAACACCGGTTTGCCCTTGAGCAGATAGAAGCCGTAGCCGGCAAACCGGCCGCCCGAGGTCAGGATCATGCCCTCGGCACCGCCTTGAGGCACTTCAATGTCCGCCGTGATGGTGTATGAGCTGTTCGAGAAGGAACGGGGAATCGCCTTGCGGCAGGCCGATCATCGGGTGCGTGTACACGAACTCGGTGCGGCCGGCGGTGATGTTCGGGCGCGGGGCCACGATGCGGGCGGCGACCGAGGCGTCCAGCGGGAGCACCTGGTATTTCTTCGCTTCGCTGAGGAACAGCTTCTTCAGTTCCTCCACCTTCCCGGGATTTTGAGCCGCAATGTCGTCCACTTGGGAGAAGTCCTTGTTCAGGTTATAGAGTTCCCACGTGACGTTGTTGACGGGGTCCGGATTGGCCGCGCTGAACGCCTCCCACGGCGGGCGGATGACCTTGGTGCTCAGCAGCCAGCCTTCGTGATAGATGGAGTGGTCGCCCATCATTTCGAAGTATTGGGTCTTGTGCCGGGAAGGCGCGTTGGCGTTGGCCTTGTCGAAGGTGTAGGCGAAGCTGGTGCCTTCGATCGGCGACTGCTTGATGCCGTCCACATACTGCGGGCTGCTGGATGCCGCAGGCTTCGAGAATCGTCGGCACGATATCAATGACGTGGGTAAATTGGTTGCGGACGCCGCCGACATCCTTGATGTGGCCGGGCCAGGAGATGACCATGCCTTGCCGGACACCGCCGAGGTGCGAGGCGATCTGCTTGAACCAACTGAACGGCGTATCGAACGCCCACGACCAATGCGCCGACATGTGGTTGTAGGTCTGCTCGGTGCCCCAGACGTCGTACCACTTCATCTGGTCTGCGACGGGAACGGCGACGCCGTTGAAGAACGCGACTTCGTTGGGCGTGCCGAACAGCCCGCCCTCGGCGCTGGTGCCGTTGTCGCCGTTAATGTAGATGATGAGCGTGTTGTCGAGTTTGCCCATGTCCTCGACGGCCTGGATGACGCGGCCAATCTCGTGAATCGTTGTAGGCCGCGTACGCGGCGAACACTTCGACCTGCCGGATGAACAACTTCTTCTCTTCCGGCGTGCATTGATCCCATTCCTTCAGCATTTTCGTCGGCCAAGGTGAGAGTTTGGCGTCCTGCGGGATGATGCCCATGCGCTTCTGGTTGGCGAAGATGGTTTCGCGGAGCTTGTTCCAGCCGTCATCAAACAGGTGCATGTTGTGGATCTTGTCCACCCATTCCTTCGTCGGGTGATGCGGCGCGTGCGTGGCGCCGGGCACGTAGTAGCAGAAGAACGGCTTGCTCGGATCAATCTGGTTGACCCGGTTCATCCAATCAATGGCGTCGTCGGCCATGCCGGTGACGAGGTTCCAGCCCGGTTTGCCATCGAAGGGATAAATCTGGGTGGTGTTGCGGAAAAGGTTCGGTTCCCACTGGTTCGCGTCGCCACCGACGAACCCGTAGAAATACTCGAAGCCCATGCCGGTCGGCCATTGGTCGAACGGCCCGATCGCGCTGGCCTCGAAGGCCGGCGTGTTGTGGTCCTTGCCGAACCAGGAGGTGGAGTAGCCATTGTCCAGCAGGATGCGACCGATGGTCGCCTTGTCCTTGGCGATGATGCTGTTGTAGCCCGGGAAGCCGGTGGCTTGCTCGGAGATCACGCCGAAGCCAGCCGAGTGATGATTGCGGCCGGTAATCAGTGCAGCGCGCGTCGGCGAACAGAGCGCGGTGGAATAGATCTGCGTGTAACGCAGCCCGGTCTTCGCGATGCGATCCATGGCCGGCGTCGGGATGACACCGCCGTAGGTGCTGGGCACGGCGAAGCCGGAATCGTCGGTCATGATGAGCAGGATGTTGGGCGCGCCCTTGGGCGGCACGATGCGCGGCGCCCACCACGCTTTCGACTGGAGCGCGTTGTCCTTGATCACGCCGCCGAATGGCGGATCGGGCGCCGGGAGTTGTTTCCCGTCAATCGTCGTGGTGGCGCTGGGCGAACCAGGCTCGCCGGTGGTCTTTTGCGCGACAGCCGGCAAACCGGCAATCAAGACAAATGCAACGACTGCAATCCACGGGAGGATTCGTTTTTTTTTATTCATGGTTTTCTCCTCATCATTACTTCTTGTTGGCCTTTCACAATTTGAGTCGGTGCGAGCCAATACCCGCGCCGACAATGCCCGGCCTTTTCTGTACCAAGGCACCGCCCAAGGATTTCCAATTGAAATCATCTATCTCGGGCCCGAGATACCCTCAAAGACGCTATCTTACCCATCTATTATGTAGTGATGACTTCACTCCCCGATAGATCGGCGCCAAGAAAATGTCGCAAATCTTATCAATTTTCTCTGCAGATGCAAGCGTGGAAAGCCGTTCCCTAAATCAACTTTGAAGTGGTCGCCGTTTTTTTCAAATCTTGACCCATCGAATAGGTTGACATCTTGCAGTATCATATGATATGGTTAGCCATATGAAGACAACCATACAGATACCAGATAGTCTCTACAAGGAAATGCGGAAGTTGGCGCAGCGCGAGCAACGAACAATGAAGGCAATTGTCGAAGAAAGTCTCCGTCGGACTCTTTCAGAGCGTCAACAGGGCAGCCGATTCCATCTCCGAAAGGCCACTTTCAAGGGAAAGGGGCTGCAACCTCAGCTTGCGGGAACATCCTGGGACAAAATCCTCCAGTTGAGCTATGAAGGACGGGGCGGATGATCGCCCTGGATAGTAATCTTCTGGTTTACGCCCATCGGGAGGATTCTCCGTGGCATGATGCCGCGTATGCCCGGATGGTCGAACTGGCTGAGGGTCGTGCCCCCTGGGCCATACCGTGGTCATGCCTTCACGAATTCCTCGCCATCGTGACGCATCCGCGTATCTATAATCCCCCGACACCATTGGAAAAGGCCATCGACCAGGTTGAGGCCTGGCTTGAATCTCCAAAGCTTGTGGTGCTTTCTGAATCAGCAGACTTCTGGCAGTTGCTGCGAGCAACTCTCGTGGGCGGGCGGATTTCGGGCCCCCAGGTTCACGACGCCCGCATTGTGGCGGTATGTCAGCAGCACGGAGTAAGTGAGTTGTGGTCGGCTGACAGGGACTTTAGCCGCTTTTCGGGTCTGATTGTTCGAAATCCATTGATTGGTTAAACAGACTGCAAGAGGCAAATGCTTTCGGCTTTTCTCAGGCACTTCTTGCGCTTTTTTTGCGGCTGAGGCTTAGCCGCAAAAAGGCACAAAATGCACCAAAAGGTTTTAGAGCTTTTTCTTCTAAAAGCGTCACCTTCCCTTCGGCCATTCTTGCGCTTCTTTGCGGCTGAAAGTGTCCTAGCCACCGCGACTTTCCGAAATATATCCATCAGCGACGAAAGCCTCCGCCGCGGAATCCACCTCCGCTACCAAAGGAGCGGCCTGTGAAAGTTGCGCTCGGCTATGCCAGGCGAGCACGCAGCCCGCGCAATTTGAAAGCAAATACGATCAGGATCATCCCAAAAAGGATGGCATAGGACGCAATCAGCCAAAGCAGGCTCAACGCTCCGGCACCGGGAGCCCACATCAGCAGTAAAGCGAAAAGGATGGAGACGATCCCCCCAAACGCCAGCCAGGCCTCTCCCTGGATGATTTTGCGTAAGCGGACAGCCGCGATGATCAGCAGGACTCCGCTCACCAGGCTCCAGATGGCGATGAAGAACACAAGCATGACTGCTGTCATGGCCGGGTTTCGAAAGGTAATAATCCCGACCCAAACACCTAAAAGCCCATCAATCAGCGGCAGCCAACGGTCTTCCTCATGCTTCCACCCTCTGAGGGCATGGATGAGCGTGAAAATCCCGTTCACAAAAACGTATGCCCCAAAAAAAATAACCAAAGTCGCCAGAGCAATTCCAAGATTTGCCATAGTGAACACCCCAAAGATGATGGCAAATAGCCCTCTCAATAACAGGACCCACCAATGTCGTGCCAGTAATTCGAGCATTTAGCGCCTCCTTGTTCTTCTTACATTTTTGTACGAAGTTGTATACAAGACCGTCGTTCACCCGGTGTTTGGCCGCTACTTCACTCGCCGAGAGAGGCGAAAGGCGGATTCTTTAGTGACAGGTTGCGGGCAAGATGCCCGCGCTCCCAGGGAGAGCCTCCATCGGGAAAAAGGATACACCCCTTGTATCCCCCCATTATTCAAGTGGCGACTTCAGGGAAGTGGGCCGGTAGCCACGATGAATCGCTTTTCAATTCATCGTGGGCTTTTAGTTCCTGGAACCCATCCCCTTTTTTTTCAGAATTGTCCCCGAGTCCATCCCTTCTTATTTAAGGAGGGACCTGGTCAAAAGAGTCGTCCCTCCTTCTTTAAGGGGGTGGCAAGTCGTCCCCTTATTAAGGGGGGACTTGAGGGGGTATTGTCCCAGCTTCCCTGACACTCTTCCTACGGAATCATCCCGCAATCGAACATTTTGTTGGCGATGGGTGCTGCAATTTTGTTGATGAATGCCATCCGCATCTGGGGATCGGTCTTGAGAAATCCGATGACTTTTTGTTCTTGAGCCGACGGCGGAGCCTTTTCGCTCTTCTTGATCCACAATTGCTCGCAGGTTGACGTCTGGTACTTTTGGATGACCTTATTGGCGACACTGTCCATGATCGGGAACTGTTGCGGCGGTTCAGCTTTGGCGTGACCTGGGCGAAGCAGCGTGAATCCCAGCAATAATATAGGAATCAGGGCAAGCACGACAATCCAGTTAGTGTAACGCTTCATCATGACTTTCTCCTTTGTCTCAATTTATTCTATTACTATCCGCTATTAGCCATTCTAATTCCGCTCTGGACCCATTACAACTTTGACATCTTGTCAGCATCCGTATACATCCGTTCCCTGTCCAACTATCCGAAGGATATGCGGCGCCCGCGTTGGACGGGCTGATCATGTCCCATTTCTTTTTTTGATGAACACAGTGGGTCTCATCGTTTCCCCACGAACGCCTGCGTCACCCCTACTCCCCTCCCCTCTCCCCCGCATTGAAAGCACGTTTCATCAAATCCAAGGACTTCGATGCGGGGGAGAAGGGGTAACTCGGGTGTTCCTTCACCCCAGGGCGGCGCGCTCACGCGCTTGCCCTGGGCTAACATGACTCAGCCCCTATAGGGCAGAAAACTCGCTCAGCGTCTGGCTTTCAGGAACCCATGTGTGTCCAGCCGCCTGACTTATGGGTAAAGATCATTTGGACCGGAGAGGGCAGCGCTTTTTTTCGCGCTTGCCGTTACTCCCGCCGCCTAGTCTCTGGCTCTGGCGATTAATTCGGCAGCAGCCTGCTTGGCCTCTGCCGTTAACTGCTCAGGCCCGAGCTTGTAGTTCAACCTGTCGATTGTGCCGGTGAAGCGGAATGGGACCTTATAGGAGAGGTCGTCTACCGGCGAGCGGGTATCCACCCCAATATCGAATGTCTCGTCAATGGTCATCATGAGCGGAATCGTATGTGCAATTTTTTTCTTTGCCACTTCCTTACCATCAACCCAGAGCACGCCGGTGCCACCCTTGGCGGGGCCGGGTCCGTCATATTTGAAGTCAAATACAATGGTGTGCTTGCCCGCGCTGAGTGAACTCCGGTCTTCCCACCTGAAACGCTCCATATCTAAGAAGTTGTAAATAAACACGGGTCTGCCTCTGCCTATTCCCACAATGCCGGTAACAAACACGACAACCACCCAGAGCACTGCGAAAATCAACAAGGCATGACCAAGCCGCGACCACCTTCTGTTCTTACCGAGCCAGGCAAGCAGCAAACCCAGAACAAATAACCACAACCCTATTCTTCTCATCAAGCGCTCTTGGAACCACCAATTGAAGCGATGGCTCAGGAAGAGGCCGTAGCCGCCGAAGCGGCCGCCTAGAGTTGCGATCATGCCCTCCGCGCCGCCTTCGGGGATCGTCACCTCAGCCGTGATGGTGTAGTCCCTGTCCAAAATGCTGGGAGCATTTCCGAGGGGAATGCCGGAATTCTCACCCGTGTAGGTGAAATCCGTTCGCCCGGCAATCGCGCTCGGTCGCGGCGTCAGCAAGCGTGAAAAGGCCGTGTTGTCCAAGGGTAAGACATTGTATTTCGCCGCCTCCGTCAGGAACAAAGCCTGCAGCTCCTTGAGCTTTTCGGGATTCTGGGAGACGAGGTCGTTGTTTTGCGAGAAGTCTTCGGTGATGTTGTAGAGTTCCCATTTGTAGCCGTTCACGACATCGGGCAACTTGCCCGTTGCCAAGTCCCACGGCGGGGCGAAAGGCGTCGTGTTGGCAATCCACCCGTCGTGGTAAATCCCGCGATTGCCGGCCATCTCAAAATACTGCGTTTCGTGGGTGGAGGGCTTGCTGGCATTGGCCTGGTCAAACGTGTAAGCCATGCTCACACCTTCGATGGGCCTTTGCGAAATGCCATTGACCGTGGCCGGTGCCGGAATGCCCGTGACATCAAGGATCGTGGGCACGATATCAATGACATGGTGGAACTGGCTGCGAATAGCGCCGACATCCTTGATGTGGCCGGGCCAGGAAATCGCCAATCCCTGCCGGGTCCCGCCGAAATGCGACGCGACCTGCTTGGTCCATTTGAACGGTGTATCAAAGGCCCACGACCATCCCACCGCCATATGTGGGTAGGTCTTGTCCGAGCCCCATTCGCTGTAATGCAATAATTGCAAAGCTTCAGGGGCATCCAGAATACCGTTGTAGGAGGTCAGCTGATTATAGGCGCCATATAGCGTGCCTTCCGGGCTGGTACCGTTGTCACCGCAAATGTAAATGATGAGAGTATTGTCGAGTTTACCCATGTCCTGGACTTCCTGGATGACCCGGCCGATCTCATAGTCAGTATAGGCCGCGTAGCCGGCAAATACTTCTGCCTGGCGCGCATAGAGTTTCTTATGCAACTCGGAAAGGGTGTCCCACTTCGGTATCTCAGCAGGCCAGGGGGTGAGCTGCGTATTTGCCGGGATCACGCCGAGTCGCTTCTGGTTGGCAAAAATCTCGTCGCGCAACTTTTCATAACCCATGTCGAACTTGCCTTTGTATTTCTCAATCCACTCCGCCTTCGGCTGGTGCGGCGAATGGGTGCCGCCGGGCACATAATAGACGAGGAAGGGTTGGTCGGGGGCGGCCGCGTTCAGATCCCGCATGTGCTTGATGGCCTCATCCGCCATGTCAGTGATGAGGTTGTAATCCTTCTTGCCGATCCACGGGAAGATCTGGGTATGATCGCGAAACAGGAAAGGTGTCCACTGGTCGGTCTCACCGCCCATGAAGCCGTAAAAATACTCAAAGCCCATCCCCGACGGCCATTGTTCGAAGGGGCCCGCCGAGCTAAGCTGGAACGCGGGCGTATTGTGGTTCTTGCCGAACCACGAAGTAGCGTAACCGTTGTCCCGGAGGATCGTGCCGATGCTGGCGTTCTCCGGACCGATGACCGAATCGTAGCCCGGGTAGCCGGTGGAAAGCTCCGAGATCACGCCGAAGCCCACCGAATGATGGTTGCGGCCGGTGATGAGCGCTGCGCGTGTGGGCGAGCAGAGCGCGGTGGAGTGAAACTGGGTGTAGCGCAATCCCGCTTTTGCGACGCGATCCAACGCGGGCGTCGGGATGACACCGCCAAAGGTGCCCGAGACGCCGTAGCCCTGGTCGTCGGTCATGATGAGGAGGATGTTGGGCGCGCCTTTGGGAGGCACCACGCGCGGCGGCCACCAGGGCTTGGAATCCGTGGCGCTTTCCTTGATCACGCCGCCGAACTTCAATGGTGGCGGCGGGATTTGCTTCCCGTCAATTGTTTCGGTAGCACTAGGCGAGCCAGGCTCGCCGGTGATTTTCTGAGCGTTAGCAGATAAGGCAGTTGTCAAAATGAATGAAGACACGGCTACCCAGAGGAGGATTCTTTTGTTTGTTGTCATGATTTTTTCCGTTTCATTTTGGATGTTGGTCTTTGGGAATTTGAGTGGGTGCGAGCAGGCAGCTTTTTCGAGCAACCATGAGAGCCCAGTTGCCCCCTGATCCTGCCCTTTTAATTTGCAGATCCCTTCGGTGAGAAATGACTTCGCCGCGGCCAAGGTAGAAACCCTTACCGCCCCTCACCACAAATGTCGAGACACATCCTAATTGCGGAAATTCGTGCAGTATTAGAGGATCCGACATTTAGCGGAAGACCACTCGGGGGTCAATGTAAACAAAAGATTGAGAGTTTGCGCAAACAATCCCATTCAAACTATCAAAGCTTCCCAATTTATTAAACAAATAAATTTCCGTGTTTTCGTGGAAAATCCCTTGGTTGCCTGTGTTTCCAAAGTCCAGATGGAAATCAAAACGCCAAGATCGCCAAGAAAAGATCGCGGTTTGAAAAATCGTAAGGCCTCAAATCAATCCAATGGAATTTCGTCCTGATATTGGGGTGAAGCATTATGATGCTTTACCCCCCGGCAAATTGCTAGTGCATCTCTGAAATGATGCACATTGCCAATTCGTCGGCAGCCGCGAAAACTTCTCTACTTGGCGACTTTTGCGTTCTTGGCGTTTCTATTTCCTGCGAGCAGTGCGACCGCAATAACGGCATGCAGGATGACGGCAGGCCACAACAGAAAGCCGCGGAGCGTGGTAGCGACGCCGACCTAAGTGAGCAGGATAGCCACCCCAACATTAAAGACAAAAAGAGCCCACACGGAGCTACGGCGCAATCCTGCGGCCGTCGAAGGCAGACTGGCCAAGCCGAGAGCGACAAGCGCAACCCCGGCAAAACGCGCGAGTGGCATGGCTACGCCGTCTGCCTTGACCGCGAAAAGCAGCATACATGGGACGTCGGGCGCCATGAGGATGATGGCCCCTACGACGATTTCAAGCCACGCGGCGGCTAAGACGACAGTTCCTTGCGGCATCATCTTCTCCCTTCGATTAAACTCACGCTTAGGCTGGACTCCCTCGGCTCTTCATGAACCCGGCCGGAACTCCACGCCTCGAAAAGTGGGCGTATCCTTTCAAAAGTAAAGCCCACGGAGAGAAATGCATTCTCCATGGCTACGCAACGGCTCTCATCGAAGAAATCCAAACCGCACATGTCTTCGCCACCCACCCCCCTGTAATCCCCTCTTGTGTAAGGGGGACTTGAGCGGGGTCATCAAAACCGTGGGCCTCTTGAAATTTCGATTAGATCAAAAAAAACAGGCGGCCATTGCGAGCCGTCCGCCGTAAGAATTATTTGTGTTACTGAGCGACGCCTTTACTCGCTGACTCCGCCTGGGCCATCCGTTTCGCCATCTCCGCTTTGACGGCGTCAAGGTTGAAACTTGCGCCCCGTTGCATTGGCGGGTAATCGAGGAAGGTCTGAAGTTCCTTGGCCATCACCTGCTGGACAAACACAAAACGCCAGAATTGGAACTTGAACCAATCGAAGTATTGTTGCCCCCCTTCTTTCGTTCCATTGTCTGGCCAGCCCTGGCGCTCGAATGGATCGAGACGGAGGTTAATTAAATAGGGTATGTCCACGTGCGTCTTTTCACCTAACCAACCTCGGGGTTGGTCAATGAAACGATATTTGTAGTCGTCAATTCGCACCGCCCCGACGGTGCTTTCGCCGAGGTAAAAGATTTCATGGCGCGCAGATGGGCCTTTACCGGTGATGGCATCCATCTGGTTGTAGCCATCGAGGTGGTTCTTATACGTCCGGTCGCCGAGTTTCACGCCCTTAAGCAACTGTTCGGTGATGTTCGGATTACCAGCTGCAGCGAGGAAGGTCGGGAACCAGTCGAGACCAGAGAAGATGCCGTTCTGCACGGAGTCGGCTGGTACGTGGCCGGGCCAGCGTAGGATACAGGGCACACGGAAGCCGCCTTCCATGACCGTCCCTTTGGACTGTGCGAACGGGGTCGTCCCGCCGTCGGGCCAGGTGAAGAGTTCGGTGCCGTTGTCGGTGGTGAAAACGACGATGGTGTTTTCGTCGAGGCCGTTGTCCTTGAGATACTGCATCACCAAAGCAATGTCGTTATCGAGCTGGGCCATGCCGGCTTCCTCTTCCGACCAGCCATTCTCCGAGTTGCGCGTCGCTTCCCACTTTGGGGAGAGGTGGGTGACGATGTGCATGCGCGTCGGGTTGAGCCAGCAGAAGAACGGTTTGCCGTCCTTTTTGGCCTTGCCGATGAAGTTCAAGGCGAGGTCGCGGATCTCGTCGTCCACGGTTTCCATGCGCTTGGGATAGAGCGTGCCGGCGTCCTCGATCTTCTGTTTGCCGATCTTTCCCCAGCGCGGCATCACGGTCGGGTCGTCCGTGTCGGTCGCCCAGCTATGCACCATGTTGCGCGGGCCGACAACGTTCAAGAGATTCTGCGGATAGTTGGGATGCGCCGGGTCTTCCATCGCGTCCAAATGATACAGGTAGCCGAAGAATTCGTCGAAGCCGTGGACGGTGGGCAGGAACTCATTCAGATCGCCCAGATGGTTCTTGCCGAACTGGCCGGTGGCATAGCCCTGCGCTTTGAGCGCGGTGGCAATGGTGCAAGCCTCCGCCGGGATGCCGATCTTGGCCCCCGCCTGGCCGACGGTGGTCATGCCCGTGCGGATGGGAAGTTCGCCGGTGATGAAGTTCGCGCGACCCGCCGTACAACTCGCCTCGGCGTAGTAGTCAGTGAACAGCATGCCTTCCTTGGCCATCTTGTCAAGGGCGGGCGTTTTGCCGGCCATCATGCCGCGATGGTAGGCGCCGATGTTCCACATGCCGATGTCATCCCCCATGATGAACGAAGATGTTGGGTTTCTTCTGCTGGGCTGCAGCCGGACTGAGACCCAGGCAAAAGCAACCAGGATTACAAATAACCCAATGATAATTCTTGTCTTTTTCCCCTTCATTCTATTTTTGCCTCCGTCTATTTTTGTGAATTTATTTTTTACGCCCTAATTCTATTGACAAGCAGGCTTCTCCCAAAAGCACACAACAAAAGCCCACGGCGAGAAATACGCTTGCCGTGGCTAACAAGACAGAAGCCATTCCTGACATAGGCCGAAGCTAATTCTAAAGTGCGGAAGTTCGCACTTCGGCCGGCCTCAATATCCCCATTTGTTCGGAAACACGCGCAATCTAAACCGCTTATGCTATCTAAGACTCCCAATCCGTGCAATTGGAAAATGGAATGATTTTTCAGGAAAATGACGTGGGCGACGATACTTCTAAAGCCCTGCGAAAAATTAAGACGCCAAGAGTGTCAAAAACAAAGGACGAAACCTGCCAAGCCCGTTGACCATAGACGTTTCGCCGACAGTCCAGAAAGACCGTGCCCTTGGCAATCTTTGCGTTCTTGGCGCTTAAATATTCTGAGAGCAATAAGGAAGAATGAATACGCAGGATTTCCGTGGTGCTAAGGGAGTGTTAATTTTATGTGAATTCAGTGATACTAGGGCCCACACCGGCGGACAAGGATCGCTGTCAATCCCTGAGAACGCCGGCATCTTGCCGGCTTTGTCCCTTCCCGCGGCCCGTCGCGGATCAGCTCAAATTCGACGAAGTCGCAGGCTGGAAGCCTGCGCTCGTGCGTCTGAAAGCGTGTGGATTGGAGAGGTGCGAGTCCTCTCCAGGTCTACGCTACAGCCTGTAACCGACTGTAACTGCGTCGCCGTGAGGCGGGGTGGAGAGCAACAGGAGGTGAACGACCAGTCCGTAGGATAACGAAACCCGATTCGGCCGAGAGTATCCGGCGAGCCTGCCATCGAATGGCGAAGCCTGGACCGACGACGACCGGAAGCTCGACGAGATGAGGGGTAGCGTGAGAAATCGGCGTCGAGGGCCTGGGGGGGTGGTTGGAGGCGGAGGGATCGGAAGGTCAGACACATGATGCGGGAGACCTGCTGGTAGATAGAGACGGTGTTCATGTTGCTGGGTGAGGACCGAAGAGCCGGATCAGCAGGAGTCAGAGCGTCCATCGTAGCGGCGAAGTCTCGTAACGGGGATGGAGCGAAGGGACGCAGGAAGGTGGAGACGTGGACCGACAGAGAGAAGGAAGACAGACCGGCGGCAGTGTCGGAGGCGACTAAGCAAGCGGAGAGATTAAAGGTCAAGCGGCAATTAGTGTGTAAACAGCCGACCATTGAGAGACGGGATGAAAACTCCAACGGTACTCCATGGTTTGAGCCACATACACTAAACAACGATAAGTAGACACTTCCCCTCCAGTCACTTCCATGGCGCGTGTCTGCGTTTAAACTCTTTGTTGAGGCGTTCAATCGGATTGGTCGTGCGTAAGGTCGTCCAGTAGGTCGCATCAAATTGCAGGAAGGTGAACAAGGAGAGTCCAAGTCCCTTTCAATAATTTGCACGGCTGAGGGAAACAGCCGACCCCACTGTTACTTGAGACTGAAGAAAGCCACTCGAGCCACACTCTCACTCGGTGCATAAAAGACCTTGTTGAGATCTTTGGAAAACTGCTCCCGCTCTTTGACCCGCACGCGCCGACAGGCATTGGCTTTGGCATGCTTTTGACAACGCTGGGTCTGAGCCGGGGAAAGAAGCGCTTAAAGAGCGTTTCCAATCCAGGTAAACCATCCATGATGCCCAACTCCACGGCCTCTGAGTCAATCCCTCGCTCGGTAGACTGAGAAAGACACTCTCCCATAAATCCACCCGCTCCCGATCTCCCATCTCCAGCGCCAGCACTTCGAAACATTGACTATCTTCACTGATCCCCAACACCGCACAAAAACTCTGGCGACTGACCGACCCATTGATCCGCACCCGAAAGTTGGCCCCGCATACGATATAGAGAAACTTGTAGCGTCTCTCCGTTAAGGGTCGTTGCCGCCAAGCCTCTAACTCGGTGGTGGCTCGCGCCACGATCCGAGAGACCTACTTCGAATCGTACTTCTGGCCCAAGTGTTTCTCCGATATCCTGGCTAAATCTCGGGTCGACAACCCAGCTAGAAATGCTTCCGCTAGAAAAGGCCTCGGTCTCCGGATCCTGCCCCTTCCGCTCCGGCAACCGGGCCGACTTCGAACTACCTTGCGATCGCGCGGCACGTTCAACTCGATCTTTCCCAATCCAAAAAAATTGATCCTGCCGTCGTCGATACCCATTTGCAATAGTGTCCTGTCCCTCCCCCAGCGGCGCATACCGTCCTCGTCCCAGAAACTCGTCTCGCTCGGCTTCCAACACGCTGTCAATCCAGGTCCGCATCTTCTCTAACAGGTACTGCTTCAGCGATTGCTTCTCCTTCTTCCCAGATCTTTTCTGCAAATGGGCTTGGGCACTTTCGACCTCAATGTTAACATTCAGCATGGCGGTTGTTTCTCCTTTCGTGATTTAATTTTTTTCCCTAAAAGATTTATATCACTCTTGAGAACTCCAACCGCCTCTCTTTTCAGTCCTATTTACACACTTTATACCGCACTACCGAGAGATTCGGGCTCGCTGGGCCTGGGTGGAACCTTCGGTCTGGACGGAACGGATGTTGACAGCCCTCGAAGAAGGGGTCAAAGGAGGGAAATGGTTCAGCTTGATGGATAAGATCTACGCGGAACGCACGCTGGGGGCGGGTTTTCAACAAGTTAAAGCCAACGGAGGGGCAGGGGGTGTGGATCACCAGACGGTGGAAGACTTCGAGCGTGATCTGATGGGGAACCTCAAACGCTTGTCGGAACAACTGCGGGAGGGAAGCTACCGGCCGCAGGCGGTTCGACGAGGATGTAATGCCAAGCCGGGTAGTGGGAAAAACGGCCGCTGGGAGTTCCGACGGTTCGAGATCGGGTGGTGCAAGCGGCGATGCGGTTGGTAGTGGAACCGATCTATGAAAGGGATTTTGCCGAACAGAGCTACGGATTCCGTCCCAACCGGGGGTGCAAAGAGGCCCTGCGCCGGGTGGACAGCCTGCTGAAGCAGAGATACACCTGGATCGTCGACGTCGACCTGAAAAGCTATTTTGATACCATCCGCACGAGCCGCTGATGGAGGGAGTGGCGAAGAAGGTATCGGACGGACGAGTCCTGGACTTGGTGGAGGCATATTTGAACCAACGGGTCTTGGACGGCATGAAGAGCTGGACGCCGGAGGGGGGAACCCCGCAAGGAGCCGTGCTGAGTCCGTTGCTGTCGAACCTCTACCTGAGCCCTTTGGATCACCGGATGGAACAGGCGGGAGTCGAGATGGTGCGTTATGCGGATGACTGTGTGCTGCTGTGTCGAAGCCGGGAAGAAGCCGAGCAGAGCCTTGGAACGGGTGCGGGGAATGGACGGCGACAGCGGGTTTGACGTTGCATCCGGTCAAGACCCGGATAGTGGATGCCCAGAAGGAGAGTTTTGACTTTCTGGGTTACCGCTTCGACCGAGGCCGGAAATGGCCGCGGGAGAAGAGCCGGAAGAAATTCCGGGACACGATTCGGGCCAAGACGCGACGCACTCGCGGTCATAGCCTGAAGGTCGTCATCGAAGACCTCAACCGGACACTGAAGGGCTGGTTTGAGTATTTCAAACATAGCGACAAGGCCACCTTCCCCAGCGAAGAGGGTTGGGTGCGGGGGCGCCTTCGGAATCTGCTGCGCCAACGGCAAGGCAAAAAGGGCCGGGCGCGCGGCGTCGCCCATCAGCACTGGCCCAATACTTTCTTTCAGGAGCAAGGGTTGTTTTCTCTGAGCGCGGCCCATGCCTCCGCCTGTCAACCCCGCTAGGGGTAAAACCACCGACTGGAGAGCCGGATGCGGGAGATCCGCCTGTCCGGTTCGGAGGGAGGGGGAGCCGCACGCTCTCCCTACCCCTATCCCAGGAAATCCAATTCGTGGTGAGAAATACGGGCTAGGCAGGCTGGGCCCCGATAACCCGCTATAATAGTTGCGGGGAGTGGCCCGCAACTATTATAGATTGCAGCGCGTTGCGGCCTCTGGGTTTCTCTGGAGCAGTAAAGAGTAGGATCGCAAGGACTTTACATCTTTGTTGATGTACTAAGTCGGCAACTACTTACTTTTCACCCCAATCGATAATGTTGGCAAGCCGCCAAGGGTTCTTGTAGGCCTCTATTTCAATTTCGTTGGTTTTCTTATTGAGCTGGAGTTCGGCGGCCGGGAGCAAAGTGCCTGTGCCCTTTTTGCCTTTCCCGGTGGGGATATTCAGCTCGAGGATAGACAAATTGTAGCTCATCGAACGGCTATCACTCCAGACCTCGCCGAAGGTAATGGGACGATTCGTGACCAGTCTGATTTTGCGGTTGGTCGCGGAAGGAAATTCCCGGATATAATTGATGTCGTAACCCACCGTGCCGGTAATCGCGATATGTCCCTTGGACTGCATCTTGGTCACCGCGTTGTAAAGACCTTGACTGCCACCCTTGGTAAACGCGTCGAGCAGGATCTGTTTGTCACTCGGTTCGGAGTACTCCTGAATAATGATGTTGACGCTGAAAGTCTTCCCGAGCTGCGTCCCTTGACCAAAGGCAGTACAAGTAATGGTTTCATACTTTTCCTTGGCCCAGGCATTGACAGAACTGCCGATGCTCACCAATAACACGAGCACAACGAAAATCGAGCTGGCTCTTCTTAAACTTGTTTTCTTAACTTTCTCCATTTTTCCTCCTTGGGCAATGTTTAGATCAATGCCCTCTTCCTGTGATTCCGGGATCTCTAATTACTATGCCTTCGTTCATCAGAACGTAACTCACCTAAATGAGACAAGAAGACGTAATCTCCGAGGGCTTTATTCACACTCGTCGCTTTAATACCCAGGATGCATTCAAATGGTGCCACAGTCTGAATTTCGCTGAAGGTGTTGAAATAAGAGAAATGCTTAGCTGAATCTACTCGATCAGTCGTGCCCAGCTCTTAAACTTGTCGCGCTTATCTCAGGGGGGTACTGCCAGTCCTCCCTGCGGCTCTAGGAAAATATTACAAATGTTCAGGCTCAATAACTCTACTGCCTACTTCTCACCCCAATCGATTATATCGGCAAGCCGCCACGGATTTTGGTAGGCCTCTATTTCAATTTCGTTGGTAGTCTTATTGAGCTGGAGCTCGGCGGCCGGAAGCAAAGTGCCTGTACCTTTGCCTCCTTTCTCATTGGGGACATTCAGCTCAAGCAGGGACAAGTTATAACTCATCGAGCGGCTGTCACTCCAGACTTCGCCGAAAGTAATGGGACGATTCGTGACCAATCTGATTTTGCGGCTGGTCGCGCCAGGAAACTCCCGGATATAGTTGATGTCGTAACCCACCGTCCCCGTGATCGCCATGTGCCCTTTGGAATGCATTTTGGTCACCGCGTTGTAAAGACCTTGACTGCCACCCTTGTTAAACGCGTCAAGCAGGATCTGTTTGTCACTCGGTTCCGAGTACTCCTGAATGATGAGCGTTACACTGAAAGTCTTCCCGAGTTGCGTCCCCTCACCAAAGGCGGTGCAATTAATGGTTTCATACTTAGGCTTGTCCTTCGCTTCAACAGAACTGCAAACGCCCGCCAGCAGCACTAAAACGACGATCAAAAGGCTGATTGTCGTGAAACGACTTCTCACTGATTTCTTCATCACTTCCTCCTCAAATAATAAAGATGGATATTCCCTTCCCCTGAATTGGACTCACAGAAGCAGATGACATTTTACTGCGGCTGTGCCTTTGACACATATGCAAGCAGCTTCGACGGAATCTTTCTATTCTCAAATCTTGTCGTTTATATACTGTAGAATGGGCAAATATGGAAGCAAAAAAGAATCCATTCTCCAGGCCGAATTTACGATTCTCTGGGAAGAGCGGCCGCCGTCTGGCAAGGACTTCTCATTTCGTATGGCAGACAAGTATCAATTCGAATTCAGCGTTCCCGTGTCTCGCTTATGATGCGTTCCATCCGTTCCTGAATGAAGTGTAAGGCTTTGGGTCGACCGGCCAGGATCCGCGGAAAGGCCTTTGAAGATCATAAATAGTATAAGCTGTCATCATCAGTAAAACAACCATGCATGTTTTCGCAACGATCGAGATAACCAAAATGCTCCACATGAAGAAAAAGAGTGGGAACAATGACTGTGATCCCGCCGAGGATGATCATCATCCACATGAAATACCCGAGCCTATTTTCAGCATCCAATAGACGCATTCTCCGGGCAACATAAACATCCTCGCAGGCTTCGAGAGCCTGCTGGTAAAGAACCTGTTCTGCCGGCGATACCGGCCGGAAACTCACACTTTTTTCCCAGATTTGATCGAGCTTGGAACTGCGTTGCTGTAGTTCTCTTAATTCCAGCTTAACCATAAGTGGCCACTCAAATTCAACGATTTCCTTGTTGTAGGCAAGAATCTCCTGGACGATCTGCGCACCTAGTGGGGCTGGAAATTCACGTGCCAGACGAAATAAAACATAGAGCTGAGCCGACTCGGCTTCCACGTGTTCTTCAGCTTTTGATCGCCGCTCCCAGAGAGCCAAAATCACAAACGCCAGAAAGACTCCATAGATCACCCCAATGATGGTCACATAGACGACTGCCGCCTCATTATTGGTCTGAAGCACGTGTTTGGGAACAGAGCGCCTGATCCGTATCGCGGCTAAGAGGGTGATTCCACAGCCGCAACCAATATGACGAACATGTAGACTAGGCTCATCAAGTACTCTTCCCCAAAGGTCCTATAGGTATTATGCGTTTCATTTTTTACTCTACAATTGGCCGTTTTGAAAGGAAAAAAGAACCTGTGCCAGGCATGGAAACAGGCCTATATTCTTGTGGGCCCCTGGTCTCTACCCGATTGCAATAATGGGTCAAAGTGTGAGAGAGTGGTAAAGCATTTTGAACGCTTTAAGCTTTGTTTTGTCCAATGCTACGCCAAATCCTTCCACCCGCCTCACAATGCGACACTGATTTTCCCTTTCACAGATATACGGATAAACCGGAAATCTCGGCCAAGATTTCTTGCATCCATAGCTTGTATGCCCTAGATGGCTCCGGGTCCAATTAATCTAAAATGTCAGGGGTGAGAATGAAGTTTAACCGTTTAATCTTCGTGCATTCCGTATTTGTTATGGGTTTGCTCTTTTTCCCATTGATCAGAGCGACCGCCCAAACGGCGAACGTTCAACGGCGGATTTCTCAAGCTGTGGATCTGAAAGACCTTGTCACTCTGGGTGGGAATACCCATCCACTGGCACGGCCCGAGTGGGATCGCGGTAGAGCACCGGAGAGCTTGCCGGTAGACCGCATGCTGCTCGTCCTCGAACGTGGAGCTGAGCAGGAAACTGCACTGCAGCAACTCTTAATTGATCAGCAAGTTAAATCCTCTCCCAACTATCACCAATGGCTCACTCCCGAGCAGTTTGGGAAACAGTTCGGGCCAGCGGACGCGGACGTTCAGGCTGTAGCCGATTGGCTCACGACCCAGGGCTTTCAGATTAATCGCGTGGCAGCCGGTCGTACCGCCATCGAGTTTTCGGGTACCGCAGCACAGGTGCGTCAGGCCTTTCGAACTCAGATCCACAAATATGTAGTGAATGGTGAAGAGCACTGGGCTAACGCTACGGATCCTCAGATTCCTGCCGCTCTTTCGCCGGTGGTGGCCGGCCTTGTCTCACTCAATAACTTTCCCCGGAAGAGGATGATTCACCGAAAGGGTGCTTTTACCCGTTCAAAAGCCACGGGCGAAGTAAAGCCCATGTTTACTTATACGGATAATTTCGGGCCCTGGTATGCGCTTGGTCCAACCGATTTCGCGACGATTTACAATGTCCAACCACTCTGGCAAGAGGGCACTGATGGAACTGGTCAGAGCATCGCGATCGTGAGCGCTACCAATATTAACATCCAGGACGTCCGAGATTTTCGCAATATGTTTGGCCTGCCTGCAAACGACCCCAAGATCATCTTGAACGGTCCGGACCCCGGTATTGTCAGCACGGAAGAGGGTGAAGCCGACTTGGACGTCCAGTGGGCTGGCGCGGTCGCAAAAAATGCAACGATTCAATTGGTGGTCTCCGGAACCACCACATCCACCGAGGGAACGGATCTGTCTGCCATCTACATTGTTGATAACAATCTTGCCCCCGTATTGAGCGAAAGTTATGGCCAGTGCGAGTCGTCTTTAGGCAACAGTGGCAATGCATTTTTTAATTCTTTGTGGGAACAGGCAGCCGCCCAAGGCATTACCGTTCTAATTTCTTCAGGGGACAGCGGCTCTGCCGGGTGTGACGGTCTATCAGGCCAAACTGCGGCTCAGAATGGCTTGGCGATCAGTGGAATCGCTTCGACGCCCTTTAACGTGGCCGTCGGCGGTACAGACTTTGACGACGTTTCCAACCCGTCTCAGTACTGGAATGCGACGAACAATGCGTCGTCCAAGTCCTCTGCCAAGTCCTATATTCCCGAAGTTACCTGGAATGACACTTGCGCGCAATCGGGAGAGCTCAACGGTTGTACGTCCGTTTCGAGCGACGGCTTCGATCTCGATGCTGCGGGTGGTGGTCCCAGCAATTGCAAAACATCCAGCCCGTCCGGAACCTGCCTGGCAGGATATGACAAGCCTCCTTGGCAGACCGGCCCCGGTGTGCCCAATGATGGCGTCCGCGACATACCTGATCTGTCCTTATTCGCCGGTGACGGTCAAAATGGCAGCTTCTATGTGATGTGCCAATCCAGCGCAAACCCGGACCCGACTTCTTCCTGTAATCTCAATGCCCCTTATCAGGATTTTCAGGGCGTCGGAGGGACATCGGCTTCGGCCCAAGCCTTCGCCGGTATCATGGCACTCGTCAATCAAAAAACCGGTCAGCGTCAGGGCAACGCGAACTTTGTGCTGTACAAGCTGGCAGCCCAGAACGGGGCAAGCTGTACTTCCAATCCAGCCGCCGTGGGCAGTTCTTCTTGCATTTTCTATGATACTTATCAAAGGGCAATATTTCCGTCGCCTGCCAAGCCGGGTCAGCCAATTGCAGTAATACTTCAAGCCACGGCGATGGACTCATTGTGGATCCAAGCCACCCTTCGGTGCCTGCATGGACCACCACCGCCCGATATGACCTGGCCACGGGGCTCGGATCGGTGAACGTAGCAAACCTGGTGAAGAACTGGGGTTCTGTCAGTTTTACACCGACCACGACAACCCTGAGTCTCTCCCCTACCACCATCACCCATGGTCAACCCGTGAATGTCACCATCAACGTGAGTTCCTCATCCGGCACGCCCACGGGAGCCGTGTCACTCATCGGCGGGCCTAACAACCAAACACAAGGGATTGACTACTTTGAGTTGAGCAGCGGGGGCGTTTCCGGGTCCACTGTGTATCTTCCCGGGGGAAGCTACGGGGTGACAGCCCATTATGCCGGGGATGGGACCTTTGGAGCGAGCAATTCATCGCCTGCAATCGCCGTCAAGGTGAACAAAGAAGGCAGCCAAACGCAACTATCCATCGTGACCTTCGATAGCAATGGGAATATTTTGAACTCCAACGCCACCACGGCTGTTTATGGATCTCCCTATATCCTAAGCGTCGACGTGACCAACGCCTCAGGTCAGAAATGCTCTTCCACTGCCGTTCCCTGTCCAACGGGTAATGTGGCCGTAACGGATAATGGAAATCCGCCGCCAGAACAAGGGAACCCGCCGAGCCAAAATCCTCCCGGTACCTACACGTTTGAACAGCCTCGGCCATCTCGAAGATAATTACATCCAATTGTCATGCCGGGCAGCACAAATTACTGGGGAACTACCTAGGCGACTCTAGCTACAACCCAAGCCAATCTGGCGCCGATACGATTGCCATAACGCAGGCGACGACCAGTGTCAGCCTGACCGCCAGCCCTTCAAGCCCAAACTTTACTCTGACCGCAGTCGTGAACACTACAAGCAATGGCGCTGTACCCAGCGGCACAGTGCAATTCCTGAACGGAAATACTCCAATCCCGGGGACCGTAACCTACACGGGAATTGTTGGCTCAAGCACTGCCAATGCCTCCCTGCAGGCGACGCTGACGACCACTTTCAGTACGACAGTCACCATTACGGCAAAATACAGCGGTGACACTAATTACGGGAGTTCGAATTCTTCGCCGGTCATCGTGAATGGCAGCCCGGTTGTGCCTGTCCTCACCGGTGTCTTGCCAGCATCGGGATCCACGTTGGGAAACACGCAGGTTTATATTTCAGGCAGTAATTTTCAAGATGGCGCTACGGTCACCATCGGATCAGCCACTGCGACCAATGTCCAAGTCGTGAGTCAGTCATTGATCATGGCCACTACCGGTCCCGGCTCAGCAGGAGCCGTCAATGTCACAGTGACAAATTCCGGCGCACAACCTGCAACGTTATCCAACGCCTTCACGTACCGGGTGTTGTCTCCTGCGACGGTTTCTGCCACGGCTCTGAGGATTCCGTACGCAGTGGATTCGGCTCTTTTCCGATCTAACCTGGGAATCAACAATCCAAACCCGTCACAAGCCAATGTCCAGATTTCGTTACTGGACAGCAACGGATTAGTTATCACGCCGTCGTCTTCCGTGTCTGTTCCCCCCAACGGCTATTTGCAAATCGACAGCCTACCCAGATATCTACAAAGTGCTTCGACCTTGACGGGCTTAGCAGGTTCAGTGGTGTTGGAGTCCGATCAACCGATTCAGGCGTTTGTATCACTGATCGACAACCAGACGGGAGACCCCAGCATACTCGATGGAACCCGAAACGGGGCTAGCCAGCTGATTTTGCAATCGGCAGCCAATACGGGCCCCTTCCGATCGAACTTGTTGGTTCTCAACCTTTCCCCCAGCCAGGCATTGGTCGATGTAACCTCCCTCAGCCGTGATACTGGGCAACCGATCGGGATTCCATTGCGGAGTCTTCCTATCGCCGCCAATGGCTACATCTCTTTCAACAACATCTTGCAGGCGCTTTCGGTACCGGATTCCTATGGACCGGTTGAGATTCATTCCACCAATGGGGCCACGCTGGTAGCGGTTTCTCAAGTCTCCGGAGTGGGAGCTGGAACTAGCGGGTTCTTCACGGCTCAAGGGGAAGGCTCTGGAACTCAATTCGAGATCATTCCTTTTGTGATCGACACGGCAGCGTTTCGAACCAATCTGGGCTTGAATAATCTGGGAACCAGCAACGCAAAAATCCAGGTTGCCTTGATTGCTGCAGATGGGACCCCATTAGGGTCTACAACCTCCCCTATTCAGGTGGCTCCCCTGGGAATGGTCCAGATTAATAACATTGTGCGATTCCTGATTAACGGGTCCAGCAGTTCGGGTGTCACGAACCAACAAGGCTATCTTCGAATCAGCTCCGATCAACCAATCAAGGCTTTTGCCACTCAGATCGATAATATTTCTCAAGATCCCAGCATTGAGAATAGCGTCCACACGGGAAGCAGCCACTTGCTCCTGAAATCTTCTGCCAATGCGAATTTCCAATCCACTTTGGTGATTGTGAACCCGAATGACGCCGCAGTCTCAGTTACCGTGAGTTCCCGGCAGGGAGAGGCATCTGGAAACGGCAACATTACCGGGACTCGCAGCATCACCATTGCTCCGTTGGGGTACTTTGCGAGTGATAATATCCTCCAAGATATTGGAGCCACGAGTACCTTTGGTCCGATTGAGATCCTCTCGACCTCCGGATCTCCGGTGATTGCCGTTTCCCGGGTCTATAGCACAACCGGTAACACGAGTGGCTTTTTTGCTGCGCAGTCGTCACCGTAACGTCAACACGAGAATCAGTCACAGCGGTGTGTGTGATGATTCTGCCAACGATGAGAGGGTTGCAGGCTCAGTAATCGAGAGAAACAATCAGGTTGAGTCACGCTTTCGGCTGGGATGCAACCTCAGAACTCGCTAGCGACTGGAATCGGGCTCTGGCGGGCAGCGCCGACGATGAAGTCTTGTATGTTTTTGGTTTTCACAGTTGTGCTCTTTCAGTTGTTGATAGGTGGTTCAATTCACCTTTTCGAATTTGGGCATTGGTCTCGTCCTCTGTTCTCGCAATGTTACTCCTGTTCGATCAGCCGACTTTGATCGCCCGGACTTCGGCGACTTTGCGGACTACGGTTTCAAATCAAACTCCTTGAGTTTCTTCGCCGCCGTGCCGAACTGGCCGAGCTGGTAAACGGCCGCGCCCGCTGGCGAAAAGGTGAACGGCTCAAACGGTTCGGCCAGCATCTGGTCGAGGTATGTCTTGGGGGCGACGCCGGTGGTGACGTGCGGATTGAAATGCTCGCCGGAACCCTTCGGCACAAACGCCGAAACGTAGCCGATCAACGCCGGGTCGATGATCGGATCATCGGGAGTGGTGACGAACGCGGCCGAGTCGCCGGTTTCCACCGTGAACGGGGCCACGGCGGCAATCAGGTCCGCTTGCAGCTTGAGCAATTCCGGGGTCGGCTTCGCGACAGATGCCCGCCAGGCCAATGTCCCGGCTCGGGATGTAGTAGTATTTGAAGGCTTCCAGCTTCATGGCGGTCACGTTGGCGCGGGCGAGAACCTGGCCGGCGGCGGCATAGACCTTGTCGAGATCCGCCGTGCGGACGAAACGCTGGATCATCGTGATGTGCGGACGTGTGCGTCGCATCCAGCGCGAAGCCCTTCGGGAAGACCTTGAGCAGGCGGGCGTTGTTGTCTGCGGAATGCTGGAGCATCGTGGCGTCCGGCTCCAGCAGGATGTCAATGGCGGTCACGCTACTGGCCTGGAATCCCAGCGCCAGTGCTGCGGCTTCCGCGTGGCAATCGCCTGTCGGTGGAACGCCTTTGGCGCGGAGCGCCGCGAATTCGGCCTTGGCTGCCTCCAGATCCGCGCGGAACGTGGGATCGGCGTGCAGCCGCGCCACGGTGGCCGCGCCCATGAAACGGCCCCAAACCACGTCGCTATACCAATGATGGTTGCAGACGATGCGGCTCTCGCCAAACGCCCGGCCGCGGGCGAGGATCTCGTCGGCACGATCCGGCGCAATCTCGCTCAGGATGAGGGCAAACCCCCAACCGAGGGCGGTGTGCCCGGACGGATAGGAAGGATCCTTTTCCAGGAAGTCGCGCGCTTCCGGAACGGCGAGGGGTTCGCCATTCTGTTGGAAGGGCCGCGTGCGTTTGTAGTAGTTCTTCGCGGCGTAGGTGGAGATGCCGATATCAGTGAACGCGCGAGCACAACAAAGTATACAGATACGGGGCGTTCTCTTTCGTGATCTGAGCGTTGAGCGCGCAGGAAAAATCATCCACGAATTGCGGCAGTTTCAGATCGAAGTCGGAAGCCGCCAGCGCGAAACGCGGGGTGTCGCGCAAGGCGAAGCTGTTTTGGGCGATCTCCACATCGAGCGCGAACGCGGCCGAGCCGGGGGCGGGCGGCGGGGGAATCAGGGCGAGGCTGTTCGGGAGTGACTTGGGGTCCAGATAGCCCTGCAGCGCACCCAAACCGAGTTCGGGATGGAACTCAGGAATAGTGCCAAGCTTGGTCCTGGCCTGGGAGGAAAGCGGGTCGGTGGCTCGCACAATGGCCGTTGTGAAAGCGAGCGCGCAAACGAGCGCGGCGGCGAGGAGGCATTGTCTGCGTAAAGTCTTCATTGTTGTGTCTCTCGAAATTTGATTTCGTTGACCGGAGCTGCACCCGCAATCGGGACGGGTGCGGCCCAGTGGGTTAAGTTAGCATTTCACGCAGTGTGGCGTCAGTTGCTGCCGCCTGTTGAGTTTTCCATCTTCTTCATCACGCCTTCGATCACCTTTTTCATGCGCGGCGAGTCAGTGCCTTGACGCGGCGGATACTCTGAAAGGGATGCAATCAGGTTAAGGCACGCTCTCAGCTGGGATGCAACCTCAGAACTCGCTAGCGACCGGAATCCGGCCCTGGCGGGCCGCGGTCGTGAGCGCTTGGTGGTCTCGTTCCGTCTGGTCGGCGTAGGCTGAGGCAAACCGGAAAATGGCTTCGTCCATAACGCCACTCTTACCCAAGTACCCTGCCAGCACGGCAGGGTCTCCAGACTTGGCGTGAGCCAAGGCGAGCGCCCAGCCGCAGAGCGCAGCATATTCGGGAAATATCTCCAGACTGACGTCGTCTCGGGGTCTAACTCCGCTCCACCCTTCATGTCCCGAAGCTGGCGAACGTAGTAATGGTGACCATCCGTTTCACCCCAACCCAGAAAGATATCGGGCGCGCCCTGAATGATTCTCTGCCCCACCACCACTCTCTGCCCCTGATTCGCGTAAGCCGTTGCGCGTGAATAGGGCGAGAGTACCGAGGCCTCGGCTTCCTTGACCTGCAGGAACAGCGGGTCGTCAATCGCATTACCCTGCATCAGAACGACCCAGCAGCGTGTGCCGACGCTGCCGACCCCCACCACCTTGCGGGCCACATCTAAAATCCGGTAGCGGGCAAGAATAACCTTGCGATCATCCGGCAGGGATTGAAAATAGTTTTCCAGGAACGCTCCCAGCGCCTCTGCAATGGGGCGGCCGGCCTCGGTGTGGGTCTCACGCACGATGAAGGGTCTAACCTCGATAATACGCTGATCGTTGTCCACCAGTTTCGCCATTTTGTCGAGCACTTGCAAATGGCCGCGCTGTTTCGCCTTGGCCAAGATCTGCTTCGCCCGCTTCCGAGCCTTCGGCGAAAGCACGCTAAGCACCTCGCGCTCGTCAATCCGCGCATACCAGACGTCCAAATAATTCATCTTGGCGTACTCGCGCATCCGCTTGCGGTAGCTCTTGACTACCGCGAGCGCACTTTCCTCGCAAAGGACCCGGTCCGCGCCCAGGAAACGGCCGCAAACCACCGCACTCGCCGCCAGCCGCTTTAAGTCCCACTCCCATGGACCAGGAAGAGTTTCGTCGAAATCATTGATGCCGAACACCAGGTTGCGCTCAGCCGAGGCGAAGACGCCGAAGTTGGCTACATGCATGTCGCCACACGCTTGTACATTCATCCCTGTCGTGGGGGTATAAGCCAGGTCGGCTGCCATCACTGCCGCCGAACCGCGCAAGAAGGCAAACGGCGAGGTTAGCATCCGCGAATGGCGGATCGGGACCAGGAAAGGAAGCCGAGTCTTGGCTTGTTCCTCGATGATGGAGACCGGGTCCGGGCGCTTGGGATGGAGGCGGAAGTCCCCCTGCTTTTCACGGGGTAAGTCAGCACGCAGCGCCTTGCCGATCGCCATGCGATCCCTCACAGACGGCCGTGGTGTGATGAATTTCTCAAGCAAGACCGAGGGAGTGGAGTCCGCGGCGGAGTTGCCCGGCTCTGCTTGCAACGTCGCTTCGGTTTGCTGAATGGGGGTTTTTCCTCTCTTGGGCATCATCACTTCAGTCCTCCAAATTTGCGTGCAGAGTTGATTCACTCGGTCTCAGTTGCCCGCCCCTCTGGCTCTCGACGGTCGTCCACTGAAGTTAAGCAAATTTGCTTATTATACACCGTATGAACAGAGCAGGCAGGGATTTGAAATTCGGGAGATGGGATAGGCTAATACTTATCATTGGGAATCGGGCGGCATCCTGCGGACTACTGGGGGATGTTGGATTACGGGTAAACAACATTTCATGCGCTGCATGAGCGACACCCGTTGCGTTGACTGTTGGACGGCTAGCCGGAAGAGAACCAGACATTCCCCTAATGCGTATCTCCCTTTCCGGACTCCTGCCGAAATGTTTCAAGGCATTTTTTCCGGGACGTAAAAATCCGCTTGGCTCCGATCACTTCGGTGAGTTCCTGTTGATCTAGTTCCTCCTTCAGGCTGGCGCCGACCCGAGTCAAGGCCAGGACAACGTCCTTTTTCTTTAGATCCTGCTGAAGCTCTTTGAGCGTGCGACCCGCTGAGTAATCGAGGTCGGTAATGGCGCTCGCATCCACGACGAGCCAGCGCACCGGCGATGGCGACTCAGTCACTAGTTTGCGGAGCTGCTCCGCGAAATGTCCGGCGTTCGCGTAGTAAAGGTCCGATCCAAACCAATACATTACCAGGCCGGGCTCCATCATTTTTCCGGGGGCCACACTTTCCATCCGCCAATGTTCAACCACGTCGTGCAAGATGACTGCCGTATGCGGCTGATATCCGTGGCGCACATGCTGAAGCAGCGATACGACCACGGCTAGCAGAATCCCTTCTTTGACACCGAGAAAAACCACGGAGGCTGCCGTCAGTAGAGCCACCTGCCACTCATGTGGAGACTTCCGGCTGAGATCGCGCAAACCTCGGAGGTCGATGAGACGGATCGCAATCGTGAAGACGATTGCTCCGAGCACACTGACGGGCAAGTATTGCAGCGGACCGGTAAGGAACAGCAGAACCAGGATCACGACGAGTGCCGTCGAAAAGGTTGCCAGCTGGCTAGTACCGCCTGAACTTTCCAGCATTGCCGTCTGGGTCGGACTCCCGTTAACGACAAATGTGCCGCTGAATGCGGCTGCAGCGTTGGCGGCGGACAGACCCAGCAGGTCCCGGTTCTCGTCGAGCGCTTGATGATGCCGCGCCGCATAGGCCCGCGCCGTCACCGAGCTTTGGGCAACGATCATCACGAAGCAGGAGCCTGCAATCGGTAAGAGTTGCAGAACCATCCCCCACTCTCGCGCGGGAATGGACAGGTGAGGGAGCCCCCCTTCGATCGGCCCGATGATTTCTATACCGCGACCGGAGAAATCAAACGTCGCACTGCAAGTGATCGCAGCGATCACAGCCATCAGGGCACCCGGCCACCCCGGGGCGATACGGCGGACGCATAACAACGCTGCGACCACGATTACTGAAATAACAATCGTAGGGAGATGCGCGCGTGGCAATAATCGAACGACTTGTGCCAACCGCATGGCGGGATTACTGCCATGAACTTCCACCCGAAGCATTTCACTTAGTTCGGCAATCCCGACCTGGATCCCGACACCTGTCAGGAATCCGATCAGGACAGTATGAGACAAGAAATCGGCCAGGAAACCAAGTTTGAGTATCCTTGCCAACAATAAGAGTGCGGCGGTCAGTAGGGCTACTAAACCTGCGAGAGCCACATAATTTCGGGTGCCGACAGGAGCGATACCCGTGAGCCCACCCGCAAGAATGGCAGCGGTTGCAGAGTCTGAAGCGACCACGAGATAACGTGACGAACCACAGACAGCAAAGGCTACAACCGGAAAGACCAACGTGTAGAGGCCTGTAATGACCGGCATAGCCGCAATCTTCGCATAACCCATGGCTTGCGGAATATTCATCGCTGCCAAGGAAAAACCTGCAGCTAAGTTCTTCCAGAATTGGGAGCGGTCAAGTGGCAGGATACCTTGAAAAAGTGCCAGACGCCTCCCAATAGAGCGAAGAATGGTTTTGCCCTCAGGCATCATGGTGCGGCCATTTCTTCTTCATTTTCGATTCTCAGTAAAAGCTAGAATTGAGAATGCTGATAATCACTTTCGATGATGTGCTGTTGGCAGGATCGAGACTCACTGCAAAGTGAGATACATTGCTGCTCTCGATACAGATCTCTGCTTCCAGGCAGCCTCAGTTCTCGAGGAATGTCACCTTACCAGTCGCCAGGTCGTACATGGCGCCGACCAGTTTTACTTTCCCCTCGTCTAAATACTTCTTGAGGTAGGGACTTTTGTCACGGATTTCCTTCATTGACTGAAGCACATTCTTTTCACCCACTTTTGTGACGCAGGCGTCGTCTTTCGAATTGCTGCAACTCGCAGCCTCAACGGCGGGACGTATCTTCGCCAAAAGGCCGGTCAAGTTTCCCAGCTTCGCATCGTCGATTGCCCCCTTGACCGCACCGCAACCGGTGTGTCCAAGAACGACAATGAGCTTCGTGCCCACATGGGCAGCGTATTCGAGACTCCCCAGCTCATCGTCATTCACCACGTTGCCGGCGACGCGCACACCGAATACATCCCCGACGCCTTGGTCGAAGACAATTTCGATCGGGGCTCGGGAGTCCATGCAGGCCAGGATCGCTGCGAAAGGAAACTGCCCGGAGGCAGTGGCCATCACTTTAGCAGACCAGTCCCGCTTCTTTGTCGTGTTCGAGACGAAGCGGGCGTTGCCTGACTTGAGCCGATTTAGGGCTTTATCTGGCGTCATTGCGGCCTGTGATTCTTGGGTCTGCACCTTCACCTTTTTGGGTGCTGTTGCCTGAGGCTCCTCAGCTGCAAGGGGAACCGTGGCGAGGGAAAGACAGAGCAGAAGTGTTAGCGTGAGATTTCTCATTGTTCCTCCTAATATTTTGGCGCTACCCAATATTTTATCGAGGGCGCTCGTTGTGCAATTCAAATCTATGACCTCAGGGTGTAAAAAAATTGAGACCTCAGTAGGGAACGGATGCTGTTCGGTTTCTTATAGTGTGGCGAAACCATTGGCATTGATTGCTGCCCGGCAATGGGGAACGCTGCGGCGAGCGTTCCCTACAACCCGTTCAGCATCTCGAGGTAGCGCGGCGCGTGGGACCACTTCACTTCCCAGAGACAATGCAACTTGCGGATTCTATGAAACTAATAATGAAAACGTCAAAAGGTTTTCGAGTCAACTCAGCTCAAAAGTTCACCCCGGCTGCTAAAACGACTGTCGGATCCGTCCAGCCAAAATTGAAAATGTAGGTCGTGAAATCGACTTTCTTATAGGAGAAGCCCGCCAACAAACCTCTCTGAATGTCGAATTCAGTTTGATAGGCCTTGGTCCGCTGAATGACCAATCCGGTTCGGAACCATTCTACGGGCGAATAGGTGAATTCCGACCAGGTGTAGAAAAAGTTCCCAGCACGGTCACGAGTATCGAAAACATACTCGCCTTGGCTCGAAAGCTCAAACTTTCCATAACTGAGCGACAGATTGTAACCCGGGGCAACTCCGGTGAGGTCTCCGAAAACACCCCCCAACATCGGGGTGACTGCCAACACCAGTTTATTTCCCACGCTGAAATTATGCCCTACCCAGACTGAGCCCGTTTTAAGCGCTTCATAGTTATAGCGGGCTTCCAGATGGAGTCCGCTGTGATCCGCCGTGAAATTCGGATTCGCATAGTTCTGTTCATGAGGGAGGAGGTAGGTATAGACAGAGAAGGAAATGACCAGGACTCAGAGGCAACGTCTGGTGAACTGGGGTGGCTGGGCCGGTTGTGGCTGTTTGCCCTGATGCCATTCCAGTCAAAAGCATGAGGACTGCCGCCAGCGTTGCAAGGGTGCGCAAAATTTCAGCCCCCCAGAAGGACGGCCACGCCGACAAGCGCGAGCCCAATTGTGACCATTGCCATTCCGGCAAGCAGGCGGTTCGTGTGGGCATACTGCGCCCACTTCTGCCCAACCCAAAAAAGCATGGCAATTAGAAGAAAGTTAGAAACACGCAGTGCGACATGCGGTTTTGAGAAGATCAAGAACGGGACCGCCGCCGGTAGGCATGAGATAAAGACCAGCCAAAAACAAGCCAACGCTCCGTAGAGGTCCTCTTTCGTCAACATCCTTGTCCTGGCACTTTCCGCTTGAGTGGCGCGCTTGAGGATTGAGTGATAAAACGCTTCCCGGCCCTCTGGCGTGGCGAGAGACTGGAATTCCGGCTCGACCTCATCGCGAATGAGATCCAGCGCCGTCTGCGAGTCTGGCGCACTTCGAATTTCCTGGAGCAGGCGTGCTCTCCCGCTACGCTCCGTGATACAGTTCATGATATACATGATGGCGTCAATAATCCCCCAGGCGATATTACATCCGAGCGCCGAGACCAGCAATTGACGCACACCCGCCTTGCCCTCAGCCACCGTCAGTCCGGCGGTTAGAGTAGCCGTTAACACCATGATCAG
Source organism: uncultured Acidimicrobiia bacterium (assembly GCA_963810905.1). Taxonomy (GTDB): domain Bacteria; phylum Acidobacteriota; class Terriglobia; order Versatilivoradales; family Versatilivoraceae; genus CAWBAT01. The sequence continues at coordinate 281,491 of CAWEPG010000013.1, forward strand.
CCCGAATAGGATTTCACCGAGCCGACTGGCGGGATCCAGGTATTTGTGGAGAAAGCTTTCTTTCTTTGGTTCGTCTGTCAAGGTCCGATCAGATCCCAGGACTCGTTTGGCTACTTAAATAGAGAGGGGCTGAATCTAATTAAATCAGACGATTTTGATTGGACATCGAGTCCCCCCTTGAGGGGGGCTGGGGGGATGTCTCTAAGCAAGACTCCCCGCTAATAGGGAGCCAGACATTCCCCGTAACCGATGGCTCCCCACTTCAAAGAATGGAATACGATCGTGTCATCCCAATTCCATGACGGAGATCATGGATAATTCTGACATCATCCATTTTATTGCGGCACTCATGAGCGCGGCTTGTAGACTGGAAATTTTGCAAGCATCGAATAACATCAACCCCTCGATTTATCGAGGGGTTGGAGAAGTTTCAGCCATCACAACCGCTTTAGCGGTTTTTCACCATAGAACAATAGGAAATACTTGCTACGGTGGCTCTTGTTTGTAGAACAACGAGAAACCGTTGAAACGGTTAACCGATTAGCCTTGCCGCGAGGCCCCTCGATGAATCGAGGGGTTAATGAAATATCCACCTCTCAGTCGGTACTCTTCGAGCGCCGCTACAAGTCCTTCCCCCTTTGAACAAGAGGGGGTTATCTTCACATCCCCACTTCAGTCACTAATTGTCATGACTAGGCTCTTCTTCAATGCTTTGATGGCTAACTTGACATCACTTAAACCGAGGACGACGAGTTGCCTTTTCGAGCCTTCTTCAGCTCCACTGTAACTGTAGTTAATGTTGATGTTGGCTTGGCCAGTTTTCTTGCCGCGCTCGCTAACGTCCCGGCCTTGTTTTTCAGTACAATCCCTACGACCTCTGACTCTGACACTTGCAGATTCAGACCCGCAAGGACCTCTTTCGCTTTGGCGGATTTGTCCGTTGTCAGCCTTACCCTATTGCTTCCCTCTCCTGCCTCAGCAGTAAAGGCGAGGATATTCACTTTGGCTTTGGCTAGAGCTTCACCTAAGCTGGCCAGTGTTCCCGGCTTGTTTTCAATCTGAACCGTCAACTCAGTCATTTTCCCCATGCTATGCCCCCTCGAAGGATAATTATTGGACAATACTAGTAAGAAGCGACGTAATCTTACCCAAAATGCGTGCCTGGTGCATCATCTTGACCGCATCGGTATCGAGGGAGAACGGAATCACCAAGGCATAGAACTCGTCGGCTTCCCGCCGGCGAGCCTTCCCACTACGATCCCCCTCAAGTCGAAACTATTCAAGGTTCACTTTAACTTCCCTTAGCCAAGAAAGAAACTCAAGCCAAGTTTACTTTAATATCCCACCAAGAGCGAAGCCATAAATGCAAGGACTGGCAGGTTTCGAAGGAATTTGTTTGAGGAGGCAAGAACCTTGCGGCAGTGCCGAGCGTCTCCATTCCCGTCCAGTGGACTCACATTAGATTCTAAATTGATAACTTCGACCTGCATGAAATCGAGAGCCAAGGAAGTTGGTTGCTGAACACTTTGCAGCTGAATCTAAGAGCGTCTGGTTCCGTCTCTTGTGATATCCTGTAAAAGCTTACAGTTAGTTGCATAGCTGATTGGGTTATAGTCGGTATCCGTGGCATCTCGCTGTGGTTGGTGGGGCTCAAACCATGAAGTGTTGGCCATGGTCCAGCGATCCTGGCTGTGTAAGGTTGTTAGGTGAGAGAAGATGCACTTTAACCTGGAGGTGGCCGGCAGTAAGTTCCTGGCCAGGGGGAGGGCAGGATGACGACGCGGTTCAATCGACCTTTTCTGGTGGCGGTGAGCAGTCACTGGGTTAGCCTGACGGGGCTGGCCCTTTCTTTGACAGCCTTGATCTCCTGGATGTTCGTTCTGCCCGTTCAAATTCGCGGGCACGTCGACAATCCCTACATCGGTGTGCTGCGTCTTCGTTATTATCCCATTGATCTTTTTTGCCGGGCTGGCGCTGGTTCCACTGGGCATCTTCCTGGGATGGCGGCGGGTAAAAAAGGGGATGAAACAATCCATCACCGACCCGAAGCTGGCACTTCGCCGGTTGGCTATTCTCTTGGGCTCGGCAACCGTACTGAACGTGATCGTGGGCACGCAGTTCACCTATCGAGCCGTGGAACACATGGAATCGGTTCAGTTTTGCGGGCAGACCTGTCACGTGATGAAGCCGGAGTTTTCGGCTTTCCAGAACTCTCCTCATTCGCGACTGCAGTGTGTGGATTGCCATGTGGCGCCAGGTGTCGGCGGGTGGATGGCCAGTAAAGTGGCGGGCTCGCGCCAACTGATGGGTGTGATCTTGAACAACTATCCGCGCCCGATTGCATCGGCACTGGAATCAGATAGGTTGGTGCCATCCAACCAGACTTGCGAACACTGTCATTGGCCGGACAAGTTCAGCGGAGCCCGCCTCCGAGTCAAGCTCAAGTACGCCGAGGACGAAGCCAACAGCGAATCTCAGACCGTCTTCGTGATGCTCATTGGGGGAAACAAGATCAGGGGCATCCATGGATCGCACTTCGGTAGCGGGGTGAAGATCCGATACGCGGCCGCAGACCCGAAACGCCAGAATATTCCGTGGGTGGAGTATAAGAACTCGGAAACGGGTGATAGGCGCGAATATCTGGCTGAGGGCACACAGCCGGAGGCTGTAAAAGGTTTACCGGTACACGAGATGCAATGCGTTGACTGCCACAATCGTCCGACACACACTTTCGAGTTGCCGGAACGTGCCGTGGACAAGGCCCTGGCTCTGGGTGCAATTCCGGTTTCGCTTCCGTACCTCAAACGGCAGGCGGTCCAGGTTCTTAAGGCTCAGTACGACAGCAATGCCGAGGCGGCAGCTAAGATCCCAACTACGCTGGCGGCTTACTATCAGCAAAATCACCGCTCGTTATTTGATCAGCGGAGTGGTGAGATTGAGAAGGCGGGGGTAGTGCTGGCGTCGATTTACAACCGCAACGTTTTCCCAGATCTGAAGGTAGCTTGGGGGACGTATCCCGACAACCTGGGGCATACAGACTTCCCTGGATGCTTCCGCTGCCACGACGAGCGGCCACAATTGGGAAGCAATCAGACGCTCACGCAAGACTGCTCCGCCTGCCATGAGATGATGGCTATGGAGGAAACGTCGGCCAAGATCCTCGAGACGCTAGGCTTGGCGGACCGGTTGAAGGAGCTCAAAAAGTAATCAGGCGAGAGGGGCTGCATGAAAGCAAATGAACAAAGGCCCGATGTCATCAGCTTGGCTGACGAAGAAAGCGTGAAGCAGGTTCTGAGAGACTCCGTCCTTGGATTGTGGGAGGTGGTCAACAATCTCACTCGGCTTCGTCCCACGCGCCATGACCGCTTCCGCGTCACCATCTTCGGTTCGGCGCGGGCCAAACCGGGAACAGCCGCCTACGAAGAAACTAAACGTGTGGCAGCCGCCCTCTCGGAACTGGGCTGCGAAATCATCACAGGTGGCGGACCGGGGCTGATGCAAGCAGCCAATGAAGGAGCATCCAGTCTTCCCGGCCCAAACCGGTCTGTGGGTATCCGTGTCGAACTGCCATTCGAGCAGGATGTCAATCCTTTCGTGACGCAGGCGTTCGAGCATCGAACCTTTTTTACAAGATTGCACCATTTCGTCCTCACCTCCGATGCCTTCATTGTCGCTCCCGGCGGTATCGGCACAGTCCTGGAAACTATGATGGTCTGGCAACTGCTTCAAGTGGGCCACCTCGGTGATGTTCCCTTGATTCTGGTTGGCCGGATGTGGCCCGGCCTGGTCGATTGGGCGCGGACGTCCATGCTGTCAGTCGATTCACCCCTGGCAAACGCGGAGGATATGGCCATTCCTCAATGTGTCGCGAATGCGGACGAAGCGATCACACTGGTGCGCCGTTACTACAACGCCTGGGTTGACTCGCAACCTGGTTAAGGGAGGGTGGAGTGGATCTTGCTAGTAACAGCCTTCGATGACTTTCACACGATGACGCGGGCCTGGCAGCGTTTCCTTCATCACCTACACCTAAATCTTCTTCCACAGAACACTGCTCTTGGAAGTGATCACCGCCATGAGTTTATTCCAAGACTTCAGGAATAATTTCATTCCTTCGTCCTGAAGTTGAGCAGCGAAAACATCAACGTTGATGCCTCGCTTAGCAAACTGGGCTAAAACCTCTTCGCAATTACCTCCATCCGCGGGCATGATTTCGGCCGGTTCATCGGAATCGGCCAGGGCTTTTAAGGTAGTCTCGGTCATGGTGTTCACTGTGACGGGTGCGGCAAGTGCCTTGATGTAGAAGAGATTGGATGCTTGCGAATCCTTGGTTCCGGTGTTGTCCCACAGGAGGCGCTGGGGGCGGCCGCCGACATTGTAAATGCGCTGCCAGCGCGGTGAAGTCAGCAAGGTGCGGCAGGCCTTGTAGGTACGCCGGGCCATGGCAATGCCGAGTTGATTTTCAAGTACGCCGGGTACCCTGTCTGCGACCGTGGCATCCCAGCGGCTGACGAACACCGAAGCCACGGAACCAACATCGGGTTTCAGCCCGGCAGCGATGCGCCGCTCGATGCCGCGCAGGTAGGCGTCGGCAGCCGCCAGATAGTGCTCGCGTGAGAACAAGAGGGTCACGTTGACAGGGACTCCGGCAAAAATCGCCTCCTCAACGGCCGGCAAGCCCTCTGAGGTCCCCGGGATTTGAATTAAGATGTTGGGACGTTTTCCCCGGGCGTACAAATCTTTCGCCGCGGCCAGAATGCCAGCTGTGTTTTGGGCGAGCAGAGGCGAGAGCTTCAACGATACCCAGCCATCTACGCCGTTGGTTCGGTCGTAAATGGGTCGGAACAGGTCCGCGGCCTGGGTGAGGTACTCCAGGGCCAGCTCGAAGAACAATTCCTCCGCCACTCTTCCTTTTTTGAGCTTCTTAACGATGGCTTCGTCGTAGGTACCATCATTCTTGATGGCCAGAATGAAATTCGTCGGGTCTGAAGTGAGGCCCGTTAAGGACAGTTTATTAATGTAACTCTTTAGCACACCACTCTTCTGCAAGTCTGGCGTGGCGTTGTGAAGCCACAGACTCTGCCCTAAATTGTGGAGTGCTTCAATGGCTTTCATCGGGTCACCTCAAAAAATTCAACTTTACAAAGAGTGTCGTCAGCCAGGGCTGCGGTGGGTTATTCCGCTCCATCCCGCAGACATCGCGAAGGATGCAATGTCTGCGCCACCCGTGTTCCGCTTCCAGGCGATAGATTAGTTCTTGATGGACGAAACATCGGAGGACCATTGGTCGTCGGTGCGAATCCAGGTCTTGTCCGGGTTGTAACGCTCCAGGCTCTTGACGATGTTGAGCGAGTCAGGTCCCAAGTCCTTTTGGTAGACGATCCCGTCATTGCTGACTATAAAGGTCTTTACCCCCGTCACACGGTATTCAGCCGGAACAGCAACCAGGGCGAACCCACCGATCATGATTCCTTTGATCACATAGTCGAGCTGGCCCAGTGGCGCCTCCGGGCCCTGCCCTTTCAATATTTTAAAATAGTAACCATGGTAGCCAGACCGCACGCTTGTGGAATAGCCCTCCTCGATTGCTCTCGCAACCGGCTCGCCGATGGGCCCACCGGAAGTGCCGTCTGCATTTTTCCAGTACAAACCGTCCTGTTTCCCAGGGGTACTGAAGATCTTTTGAGCGTATTGATGGACCCCGGAATTATCGTGTATGTCCTGGGCGTATTCCTTCTGTGCCTCGACAAATCCGTGACAGACTTGAATGGCGTCCAGTTCGTTGGTCCCGATACGCCTGAAGAGGATCTCGTCGTGGCCTTCTTTTGAATTGAAATACCACTTGCCCGCTTTCTTGACGATTGGAACCGGAAATGGCCAATCCTCCTTGCCTATCACAAGGATGGCTCGTGAGGGGTTCTTTGGATCTACGTTTAGCGTATTCTTTTCGTGGGCCTCGTCAGCAAATGCTTTCGCATAGTTCTTATCCTGAACCGGGTCGGGAGAGGACACAAAATCTTTTCCCTCTGGACCGAAAATCGCCAATAAGACCGGTTCATTAAAAGGATCTGCTGCCTGGATCAAGGCTTCCACCGCTTGTTGCGGCGTATCGAATGCTTTTTGCGCGGGTTGTGATGGCACGGAGGCATTCTCTTTCGACTGCACCTGTGCGTGAGAAACAATGGCCAGAGCGCAGGAAAGGGCCGCCACTCCAACGAAGAAAAAGATACACCGGACGATCTTCATCCATGTCTTCGATCTCATATTTTTATCCTTTGCCATGATGTGTTTTACCTCCTTCTCCCGCCGCCACCTCTTCCACCGCCGCCTCTCCCACCACCGCCGCCGCGGGAACCTCCCATACTGGAGGAGCCTCGCGAACTACTGGAACGAGCATCTCTCCCACTCGTGCCACTCGAAGCGCCACTGAACGCACTGCGATTTGTGGAGCTTGAGGATCTTGGAACATCTCTATTGCCGACGCGGTCTCCGCCTCCACCGGAAGCAGTTCTGCCACCGCCACGATCCATCGAACCGGCCTGCTGCCTGCCGCCTCCGCCGCCGCGATCCATTGTGCCAGCCTGAGGGCCGCCACCTGCTCTTGCCTGTTGCTGGCGCGCATTGGCCTGTCGGTTACCCATGGAGTCTCCGCGCGTCGTTCCCCCGTACTTATTGGCCGTCGATCTGTCTCCGTAGGGTGTGCCACCGCGGTGCTGAGGATTATGTTGCCAGCTGTTATTGCCACCGCGGTTGCCCTGGGGATTGACGCGGTTGCCGCTATTGTTGATGTTGGTGTTACGGTTGAAATTGTTGTTCCTGTTGATCGTGACGTCATTGTGCCCCCAACCGCAGCCATAGCCCCAGCCTCCACCCCAGGCGGCCCCCATGGCCAATCCAACTCCGAATGAAATCGCCATACCCGCGGCGTAATACCCCACAGGGGGATAGTAAATCGGCGGATAGGGATAGATGGCTGCGCCGTAGACCACAGTGGGGTTATAACTGGGCACATAAACGACTTGCGGATTGGCCTGCTCGATGACGATCACCTGCTTATTTTCGACGACCTTGGTTTCCACCTTTTGCTGTTCGGTGGATTTCAGGTTCCCAGTGCCCTCGGCCTTTTTGCGCATGCGTTGCACTGCCTCCATCACATCGCTCTGTTGCGCCAGAAAAGCATTTCCCAGGTCGGCGGTCCACTTGATGTCATCTGCCAACCGCTTCACGACATCTGGAAGCGCCGCCATGGCTTGGACGCTCGGGTCCCAATTCTGCTTCTTCACGGCATCCACCAGCGCCTTGTCTTTCAAGTTCTTGTTCTTCTCCAACCACTGTTCAAGCTGGACGATCTCCAGAGGATAAGTGGACGCCGCAAGTACCTGGGCCAACAGCGGGTCCGGATAAAGCGCGATCGGCGCAACCAGAGAATCCAATTGGTCGTTGGGAAGCTTCGCGACTGCTTCGGTTGCAGCCGGTTGTTGGGCCTGCTGTGCCAGAATGATCAATTCGCCGGGCGCCAGCAGTACGGCGCAGAGCAAGGCAACCAGGGCACGAAAAGTTCCAGTCGGAAATCGGAATGGCGACCCTCCAGGATACCTGGCTCTTGCTCCCGTTCGTCCGGCAGTTGGGCATTTCAGAATGACCATCCCACACCGCCCTCTCGATGAGCGGTTCATTGGCATGGAATGGACGACGGGCTCAACGCTTGTTGCCATGTCTTTGCTCCTTTCATTTCCTCAAATTCGCAGTCAGTCCATCCGATTTGAAAGGCCTCATAGAAAACTAGTAACGTAATAAGTTCAGTTACAAGAGGGGAGGCCGAGCAGAAAGCCATCACAACAGAACAACTGTGGAAGGTGCTTGAGTAACCCCTTGTCAGTCAATCCGCGAGTCCTTCCTTTTCAATCCAAAAAAACCACGCCGGGTTCAAATGAGATTGTGCGCATCATTTGCGCTGCCGGCGCTTGACGCGCAACTGGGCCAAGGAGCGAGCCAACGAGGCGTTGATGGTGGCGACTTCTTCGGCGGAGAGTTTTTCCTTCAGGCGAGCCTCGGCGCGTTGCCGGGCTTCTTCGGCCTTGGCTTCGTCAATCTTGTCGGCTTGGACTGCCAGATCGGTGAGGATCGAGACACGGGTGGCCGTGACTTCGATCAGTCCCGCTCCACTCGCGAAGAACGTGTCTCGGCCGTCTCGACGCACGATGATTTCGCCCGGCTCCATCTGCGTCATGAGGGGGACGTGTTGTGGGTACACGCCGAACTGGCCGGTCACGCCCGGCAAGGTGACCATCTCCACATCTTCGGAGTACGCCGGGCCTTCCGCGGTGACGATTTCAAGTTTGAACGTGTTGGCCATGTTTCAACTCGCTTTGACTTCGTCAATCCCGCCCTTCATGTAGAAGTCGCCTTCCGCCACGGCGTCGTGTTTGCCGTCGAGAATCTCCTTGAAGCCGCGCACCGTTTCGGCCACCGGGACTTGTTTGCCCTCGTGGCCGCTAAACACGGCCGCCACGGTGAAGGGCTGGCTCAGGAAGCGTTGAATCTTGCGGGCGCGCAACACCGCGGTCTTGTCCTCGGGTGAAAGTTCGTCCATGCCGAGAATCGCGATGATGTCTTGCAGATCCTTGTAGCGCTGGAGCACACGCTGCACGCCGAGCGCGACATCGTAGTGTTCCTGGCCGACAATTTCCGGCGCGAGCGCCCGGGAAGTCGAGGCGAGCGGATCAACCGCCGGGTAGATTCCCAACTCGGCAATCGACCGTTCCAAAACGATGGTCGCGTCCAAGTGCGCGAACGTGGTGGCCGGCGCCGGATCGGTCAGGTCGTCGGCCGGCACGTACACCGCCTGAAACGAGGTGATCGAGCCCTTCTTGGTCGAGGTAATCCGTTCCTGGAGCACGCCCATTTCCGCCGCCAGAGTCGGCTGGTAACCGACGGCGCTGGCGGTGCGGCCGAGCAAGGCCGACACTTCGGAGCCGGCCTGAGAAAACCGGAAGATGTTGTCGATGAACAGGAGCACATCCTGATTCTTCTCGTCGCGAAAATATTCGGTCATGGCGAGGCCGGCCAGGGCGACGCGCAGGCGCGCGCCGGGCGGCTCGTTCATCTGGCCGTACACGAGAGCGATTTTCGAGGCGCCGAGGTTGTCCTGCTTGATGACGCCGGCTTCCGACATTTCCTTGTAGAGATCGTTGCCTTCCCGGGTGCGCTCGCCGACGCCGGCGAACACCGACACGCCGCCATGGAGCTTGGCGATATTGTTGATCAGTTCCATGATGAGGACCGTCTTGCCCGTGCCGGCACCGCCGAACGCGCCGACCTTGCCGCCTTTCAGGAAGGGACAGATCAAGTCGACGACTTTGATGCCGGTGGGGAGGACTTGCGGTGAGGTCGATTGGTCCACGAGCTTGGGCGCCGGGCGGTGGATCGGGTAATATTTCTCCGCCTTGACCGGCCCGCGTTCGTCGACCGGGTTGCCGCACACATCGAATATCCGCCCCATCACCCCTTCCCCGACGGGCACGGAAATGGGCGCGCCGGTGTCGATGACTTCGTAGCCGCGTTTGAGACCTTCGGTGGCGTGCATGGAGACGGTCCGGACCCAGTTATCACCGAGGTGCTGCTGCACTTCGAACGTCACTTTCATGGGTTTGTCTTGAACTTTGCATTCAACCGTCAACGCGTTGTAGATCCCCGGCAGTGCTTCCGGAAATTCCACATCCACGACCGGACCTACGATTTGAACAATTTTGCCTGTATTCATGGGGCTCTCTTTCATTAATCGTTGCCAAGCTGGCCGCCGGCAATTTCGAGTAGTTCCTTCGTGATATTGCCCTGCCGCAGCTTGTTGTATTCGAGGGTTAAATCATGGATCAGGCCGCTGGCGCTGTCTGTGGCATTCTTCATGCGCCACCATGCGGGCGCTTTGTTCGCTGGCTTTGGCTTCCAACAACACCCGGTAGATGAAAACGTTGAGGTAATGCCCCAGCAGAAACGAGAGAACCGCCTCCGGACCGGGGTCAAAGAGGAACTCGGTTGTGTCGGAGGCCAGGTCCGCTTCGGATTCCGCGCCAGGAACCTTCAGTCCCTTGATTTCGCCAATCGGCAGAAACTCAATCGCACCGGCCTTCTGGGACAGCGTGTTGATGAACTGCGTCGCGACGACCTTCACTTCATCCACCTCGCCCTTCAAAAACAGGTCGCGAGCAAAGTTGGCAATCGGCCGGGCTTCAGCGAATCGCGGCGAGTCCGTGAAGGTGAATTCCGCCACCAACTGCCGCTGGGTGTGCGCGACGAACTGCGACGCCCGCTTGCCGGCCGTGATGAACAGGGTCGTCGCCGGATCAAACTGCGCAGCCAGACGAAACACGTTGGCATTGAGCGGCCCGCACAACCCTTTGTCCGTGCCGACGAGGATCACCGCGCGCTTGCGAACTTCGCGCACCTCCAGCAGCGGATGGGTGAACTCGCGAGCGCGAGTCGTGGCGCGCCGCTGGATGCGATACATCAGTTGCATGAACGGCCGCGTCATCAGCGTGTTCTGTTGCGCCTTGCGCATTTTCGACGACGCCACCATTTGCATCGCACGAGTGATCTGCGCGGTGCTGGTAATCGACCGGATGCGCCGACGAAGTTCACGGGGCTTGGCATAAATTTTCGTCAGTACAAAATTAAGAGAGCATTCATGGTTTGTCGTACCGGCTTTAGCCGGACCGCCGTAGACGCGCGGCGCCTACACGACTGTTTCATTTCCAGGTCTGCTTGAATTCGTCGGCGGCCGCCTTCAACTCGGCCTTCAACTCGTCGCTGAGCGCCTTTTCCCTCCCGATCTTCGCGAGCAACTGGCCTTTGCGCGTGGTGAAGTATTCCGTCAACTTGTTCTGGAACTCCTTGACCCGCGGGACAGGCACTTGATCCAGGTAACCGTTTTGCGCGGTCCAGATCACGACCACCTGGATCTCCACTGGAATCGGGTTGTACTGCCCCTGCTTGAAAATCTCCATGATGCGTTTGCCGTGGTCGATCTGCGCTTGCGTCTTGGCGTCGAGGTCCGAGCCGAACTGCGCGAACGCCGCCAGTTCCCGGAACTGGGCGAGCTCGCCCTTGAGCTGTCCGGCCACTTGCTTCATGGCCTTGACTTGCGCCGCCGAGCCGACGCGCGAGACCGAAATGCCGACGTTGATCGCCGGCCGGACCCCTTGATAGAACAAATCGGTTTCCAGAAAGATCTGTCCGTCGGTGATCGAGATGACGTTGGTCGGAATGTAGGCCGAAACGTCGCCGGCCTGCGTTTCGATGATGGGCAGCGCCGTGAGCGAGCCGTTCCCATATTTCTCGCCGACCCGCGCGGCGCGTTCGAGCAACCGGCTGTGCAAATAAAACACATCGCCGGGAAACGCCTCGCGACCCGAAGGCCGCTTCAACAGGAGCGACACCTGCCGGTACGCCACGGCCTGCTTGGACAGGTCGTCGTAAACAATCAACGCGTCCATGCCGTTATCCAGGAACCACTCGCCCATCGCTGCGCCGGCAAACGGCACGAGATACTGGTTGGCGGCGGAGTCCGAGGCCGGGGAGGCCACAACGATCGTGTACGGCATCGCCCCGGCTTCTTCGAGAACCGCGATGACCCGCGCGATGGTGGACTGCTTCTGGCCGATCGCGACGTAGATGTTGTAGAGCGGCCGATAGTCCTTGTCGCCGGCCACTTCGGCGGCTTTATTGAGCCGGGCCTGGTTGATCATCGTGTCGATGCAGATCGTTGTCTTGCCGGTCGCACGGTCGCCGATGATCAATTCGCGCTGGCCGCGGCCAATCGGAATCATCGCATCAATCGGCATGATCCCGGTCTGCATCGGCTGGCTGACTGAGCGGCGACGGATAATACCGGGCGCGATTTTTTCCACCGGATAGCTCGTGTCGCTCTGGATCGGCCCTTTACCATCGATCGGCTCGCCCAGCACGTTCACCACGCGACCCAGCAGGCCCTTCCCCACGGGCACTTGCAAAACTTTGCCGGTGGTGCGGGCTTCGTCGCCCTCTTTGAGTTGCGTGTAATCGCCGAGAACGACGACGCCGACTTCGGTCTCGTCGAGATTCAATGCCAGGCCGATAACGCCGTTGCCGAGGTCGATCATCTCGTTGAGCATGGCGTCGGTCAGGCCTTCGATCTTGGCGACGCCGTCGCCAATCTCCCGGATGATGCCCACATTTTGTTTCGCAGTTGTCGTCTTCGCGCCCGCGATTTGCGCTTCAATATCGTGCAGTAGGTCAGCCATCTCTCTTTACCCTCAATTATTCGCGTTAACCACCCCCCTGCGGTCCCCCCTTTTCCAAGGGGGGACTTGAGGGGGGTATTCTTTCCCTTTGCGCTCGTGATTCAAAAGCCTTCTTCCAGCGCGGCCAATTTGGCCTTTATGCTGCCGTCATAAACATCGCATCCCACCTGAATCCGCATCCCGCCAATCAACTCCGGGCGCTGGGTGAACGCGGTGGTCAACCCCGGCCCGTACCGGTGTGTCAACCCGGTTTGGACCATCGTCTGCAAATCGGCTGGTAACGGGGTGGCGCTCTCGATGGTAGCCGTGTGCTGGGCATAGTCGAGTTTCACCAACCGCAGAAAATGAGCGAGGATGGGCGGGCCATCCCGATCACCGGTCGCGAGGACGCGTTGTACGACTTGCCGGACACGATTCTCGTCGAGCAAGCCCTTCACCAAACAAAAGCGGTACAGTTGTTTGGCTTCGCGTTTCTCTTGTCTGGTGATCTTCATCGTTACCGCCGTGATCTGTTTGGAAGTTTCCTCGGCCAGACGCCGCTGGTCTTCCGCGGTCAGAATCTTGCCGGTGACCGTGGTCGTGGCTTGCACCACCAACTTGCCGACCTCGCGTTTGAGTTCGGCCAGCATTCGATCGTGGTCCTGCGCGGCGGCTTCGTGCGCCTTGGCCATGATCTGTGCGGCAGCCGCAATGGCCTTATTGCTTTCCTCTTGCTGCAGGCGGGCCGCCGCAGACCGGGCTTCCTCGATGAATTTGGCGCCTTGAGCGTGAGCCTGCGCCATCACTTCCTGGCGCTGGGCTTCGGTTTTGTCCAACTCCGCTTTGATTTTCTCGGCGTTGGCGATACCTTGCGCGATTTGTTCACGCCGCTGTTCCAGCATCGCGAGGATGGGCCCGTAGGCGTACTTATAGAGGACGGCGCACACGATCGAGAAGCTGATAATCTGGGCAATCAGATGAGGCCAGTCCACGCCGAAGGTACTGGCGATCTGTTCGATCTGCCCGCCACTGTTTGCTTCAGCCAGCAAGACCAGAGCATTCATAATTGCACACTCGTAGAGTTGGGGCGACAGCCAGCGTTGGCTCTGCGCCCCACGGTTTAGTCCTATCTCACCAGGAACAAAGCGTAGAACACGATCGCCTCAGCGAAGGCAATGGCCAGAATCGACTGGACCATAATCTTCGTGGACGCGCCGGGATTACGTCCCACTGCGGTTGAAGCTCCCATACCAATTAAACCCACTCCAATGGCTGCGCCCAGCGCCGCCAGACCAACATGTATGCTCCCGCTCATATCCTTTACCTTTCTTTCTCGCCGGCTCCCGCGATTGAATCGCTCAAGCCGCCGAAAGTTGATCAATCAATTGTGTGCAGCCGCCGGTCCTTCTTCATGCTGACACATCAGCAGCGTGAAGACAGCGGTTAACAACATGAACACCAGGGCCTGAACCAGCCCTACCAACAGTTCCATGAAATAAAATGGAATCGGTAACAACCAGCCGAGGCCCGGGACCATCTTGGCCATGGTTTCCAGCATGGTCTCGCCGGCAAAGATATTGCCGTAGAGTCGAAAAGTGAGAGAGACGGGGCGAAACAAAATCGAGACAATTTCTATACAGCCGGATGCGAAGAACACCACCACCATGAGCACTTTCATCACCCCGGCCGTTTCGCCTTTGGGCGCGAACAGCTCCTTGAGAAATCCGATCGGGCCAACTTCCCGCAAAGACCAGACGATCCAGCAGGCAAAGAACAGCAAAGCCATGGCCAAGGTCAGGTTGACATCGGCGTTGGCCCCGCGAAGCAATGGCTGTTCAATTTTGAAACCGTGAGAGGTCTTATGTCCCCACCCGATGGTGCCTACCCCAGGAATCAGGCCCAGCCAATTAGCGCTCAGAATGAAAATGAAAATGGTGGCAAAGAACCAAAATGTGCGCTTGACCAAATGCGGGCCAATGATACTTTCGAGAAAGCTGTAAAGACCCTCTACGAGCCATTCCAGGAAGTTCTGCGCCCCGCCGGGAACATGCTTCATGTCCCGCGTCGCGACTCTGGCAAAGAGGATCAAGCCGATGGCAACCACCCAACTGACGACCATGGAATTGGTGATCGGTAGATTGAAGACGCGGGCGATTTCCTCGGCTTTTTGCGAGAGGTGGTGTTCCTCCTCTTCAGCTATTGCCAAAGGCGCGCCGCCCTGTTCGGTGATGAGATTGCTGGCCGCAGCATTGGCGGACTTCGCGGAGGCGACCTGCGATTCCGCCGCGAACATCAAGCCGGCGCTTAGACCCATGAAAATGGCGGCAAAAATGAGCAGGGCTAATTTAGTTTTCAGCGTGAGCATAATCTCTGCACCTTGTGGCCCTGAAGCTTCGGATTGAAGAACTCAAAGCTCAGAATGCTTTAGTATATCCCATCACTTGTCAATATTAATTTCCTTTAAGTAAACCCCCAGCTTCTGCCGGGAGAGTCTGGAAGTTTGACAACTCCTGGGTGAAAAAAGGAAGTCTTTCAACCGTGAACCGCTCAAAGTTACACGGATCGGTTGAGAATCCGAGTCTGTCATGGCCGCTACGGAAGAGAAACTGTAAATATAGGTAGGTTTCCCGAGCCACATCAATAAAGCAATCCAATCCATTTACATATTTTTGGCTGAGACCACCATTTCTCAGGCGTCATCGTGCGGAAAGGGCCCACCTGACGGAGTCAGACCTGCTTGCGAGAGACCGTATTCTAGCAGCCGTTCGCGAGCGTCGCAGAGAGCACCGCCAGGTCGGCAGTGAAGAGGATAGAGCACTGTGAGGGTAGAAGTAGGTAGTTTGTATAGGGTTAGTTTTGATGTAGAAGTAGGTATAAATAAGGTAGTTGATGGTTTGATTTAGATGGTTAGTAGAAGTTTATGATTTGAAGATTTTTTGGTTGAATGAGAGAGGTAGTATAGAGAATATAGGAATAGAAGATTAGAATGTTTATTATAGATTTAGTTTAGGTGTTAGATTTTTTGATTATGTTGGTGGTAGAGATAGAGTTGGGGTTGATTAGTGAGTTTATATATGGGTAGATGAGAAATTTATGGGATTAATAGATTGAGAAAATTGAGTTGAATAGAATGTAGGTAGAGTATAATGAAAAAGAGTATAGAAGATAGAATAAGGTAATTGATAATATATAAAATTAGAAATGGTGAAGAATTTGGAAATAGACTGAATAAAAAAGGTTTTTAATTAATAGAGTATAATTTAATCAACCCAGGACGGCAGCCGATACGAGCGACCGACCGCTACATTTGCTTGCGTCAAATCCACCAGTCACGGGGCAACAGCACATGGCAAATTCCTCACCTGCTTGAACTGACACCTGGTCAGATCATATGTCAGGCCTAGAAGTTGTACCCTACTGACGCCGAAAAACTCAAATACTCCAGGATTGGTAGAAAGTCTGCTATGAGTGGAGTGAGGTATTGTCTTTCATGGAAGTGATTGGGCAAGAAGGAACGCGGGCGAGGAGACGAAGAGAACCGGGAAAGAAGCGCTTGCATCGAAGACGAAAGTCATTGAGAATAAAAGTTAGTTGTTTCAAGGGCCTTGGCTTTTGCAGGGACCAATTAATTCTCTGTGATCTCTTAAGCGGACAGAGGGCATCCAACCATCGCCATGAATCCATACCCGCCTCTGACTTCCATGTGAAGGTGCTTTCTAGCATACTCGTTTGCTCGGATCTGAATTGGTTGCTAGACGTTGCTCACAGTGAGGAATTCCCCCGTATCGCGGCTGCTCACTCCCAGTGTTCACGGTTGTTGCTGACTACGACTGATAGAATTCTGAAATCCTAGAACATCAAGATGAAGCTCCGAAAGATGAACATGAGACCCCATACCAATGGTGATCGAACCGAAGGGTTGGATCGTGATAGAAGTGAACCCTCGGGCTTGAAAAGCCAAGAGAAGGGCGAACCTCAACGAGAGTTCTTGGGAAGAAATCTCGAGATCATCATTGCCAAGGTCGCCGTGGAGCGTAAGCGAGCTGGCAAAGCGCTTCGTTCGCTAACAGGCAAGCTCATTCAAGCTCAAGAAGAGGAACGACGGAGACTGGCTCGAGAACTGCACGACGGACTGAACCAGGAGCTGGCGATCCTGACCATGGAACTCGGAATGGTGGCCAAGCAGGTCCCCGAGACTGAGCCTGTTATTCGTGAACAACTCTCCAAGTTGCGGGACCGCACTGAGGGGCTTGTTAACGACCTCCATCGAATGACACATGAACTTCACCCGGCAGCCCTGGAACTTCTGGGACTGGTTCCAGCATTGCGCAGCCATTGCGCCGAATTCAGCGCGAATGCCGGGATACGAGTATGGTTTCGGGTCGTATCTGAGTTGGGCCAGATGCGACCGGAAACAGCTGTCTGCCTCTATCGCATTGCCCAGGAATCACTTCGTAATGTGGCCAAACATTCGCGTGCTCAGGAAGCCTGGGTAGAAATTGAACAAGACAACGGTGAAATTCGCTTATCGATTGTCGACACAGGAGTCGGGTTTGAGAATGAAGCTCCCGATGCTGGCAAGTGTCTTGGCCTCATTAGCATGCGAGAGCGGGTGCGGTTGTTGTCTGGGATGATAAAGATAAAGTCGGCTCCAGGTGAAGGGACCCGTGTGGAGGTTCGAGTCCCTGCGGGCCTGAGCCAAGAAATCAAACTAATCAGGAGGAATCATGCCAAAGCCAAGGCTGTTGCTGGCTGACGATCATACCATCGTCCTCGATGGTTTGACCCGTTTGCTGGAGCCGGAATTTGAGGTGGTCGGGAAGGTAGGGGATGGTCGGGCGATGCTGGACTTGGCTGCCAAGTTGAATCCCGACGTAATTATCGCCGATATCTCGATGCCACTTCTCAGTGGAATGGAAGCGGTCCGCCAGCTGAAGGAGAAAGACTCCAGGAGCAAAGTCATCATTCTTTCTATGCATGCCGACTTGGAACTGGCACGTGAGGCACTGTGTTTAGGCGCCTCCGGATATGTCCTGAAACATTCGGCTGCCGAGACGCTTTGCTGTGCGATTCACGAGGTGCTGAATGGCATGATTTATGTAAGCCCACGCATTTCTATCGACGTTCTTTCGGCGATCCAGCAGACCTCCAGGAGTTTAAACGGAGCAGCACTCACTCTCACCCAACGGGAGCGCGAGGTGCTCCAACTCGTGGCTGAGGGCCGCACCATCCGGGGGATCGCTCAATATCCTAGACATCGCCTGCCGAACGGTGGTTTTTCACAAATCCAACCTCATGGACAAGCTGGGTCTTCGAACCACTGCCGAATTAACCCGTTATGCGATTCAATGTGGTTTGTTATCAGCTCCCCAGACCGTTATCGATTTACCAAAGGCGGAAAGAACGCTAACGGTGACCGCTTGAGAATTTTCTCTATTCCAAGAATCTGACGCGGCCAGTTTCGATTTCGTAAATAGCACCGACGAGTTTGATTTGGCCGCTTGCAAGTCGCTCCTGACCCTCAGGAGTCTCCCGAAGTTGCTGGATTGTCCAGCGAACATTGGCTTCGACAGCCTGGGCGAGGCATACCTCCCGCGGAAGGTGCGGATCAAAGTTCGGCATGCCCGGTATAATACTGTCCACCAGGATCTGAATGCGGGAGCGATGTTGGACGCCTCGGAATTTCGTTTCCAAAGCCGCACTTACCGCGCCGCATCCCTCATGCCCCAAAACCACGAAAAGCGACGTGCGCAGGTGGGCTCCTGCATACTGAAAGCTTCCCATGACCTCCGCTGAGGCCGTGTTACCGGCGACGCGCACCACAAAAAGTCCGCCGAAGCCGGCGTCGAATATCAACTCCGGGGGAACCCTTGAGTCACTGCATCCAAGAATCGTCGCATACGGCTTCTGCTCTTTGGCAAGATTCAAGAGAATATCCTTCTGAAACCTGGGAAATCGCGGCTCTCCTCTCAGGAATCGTTCATTCCCGTCAATGAGGCGCTGTAACGCCTCATCCGCAGAAATGACTGGGTCATGGGGTTTGGTGTCAACCATGAGTGTCGACTCTCCTCCTTCTTTCTAAGTACTTCTATTTCATAATTTCGGTGACGTATCTAAGGTTAGGCGCCACGTGGGGTCACGCGGTCTACAAAGTTGTATGCCGCGTCACCGACCCGGCGTTAACGTCACCGTATTTAGGAAACGCAGTACTGAGTAGGCCATAAGTCGGTCCTACAGCCCGGAATTTTGCGGGCTGCGGAGGTCTATGGCGATCCCTCGGGCAACCGGCCGATCGGGAAACCTCTCTGCTGGAATGGCCAATCCGCTGGCATCCCGATGGGCAAGCACGCTCGGAGTCATGATCTCAACACCGGCGGCATTGAAGGCATCCAGCACATTTCGACGGAGGTCTGAGCTGATCTTGACCATCCGATCCGGCCGGTCCACGAGGTTCGTCCACGCAAAGAGTTCGTAGTTCACGGCATAGTTCCCAAGGTCGGTTTTAAGTACGAATGGTGCTGGATTCTCCAGAATGTTCTCAGTCTTTTTCGAGGCATCAATCATCAGCGCTTCGACCTTGCGCCAGTCCACGTCATAGCCTATCCCTGCCGCCACTGTCAAAGCCAGACCCTCAGTGGCCGCCAAGGCGGTAAAATTGACTATTGTGCTCGTCAGAACATTGCCATTGGGGATAGTGATTTCTTCATTTTTCACGGTTCGGAGTTTGGTGGTGAGTGTCGCCTTTTCAAGTACCATTCCAACCGTTTCCCCAATTTTCACCATATCTCCTACGTGAAAGGAACGGGTATAAGTCAAGACGAACCCCGAAACGATGTTGCCGATTGCACCCGATGAGCCAAATGTTACTAGGGCGCCCACAAATACTGAGAATCCCCTGAAGAACTCTGAATTGGCACCCGGAAAGTAGGGTAAGCTCACCATCAACAAGAAGAGGAACAGAAGGGTGCGGCACAGTTTTAAGGTGGGACTTGCCCACTCTGGTAGAAATCCGCCAATGGTTAGAGAACCGTCCGCCAAGGAGTTAAAGAAGTACTTGAGGAGTTTGTGTAGCAGCCACCCCAGCCCTGTGATTACGGCCAGGTAACCGAGATTGGGGAGATAGTTGAAAATGGCCTGACCTATGTTCCTGGCAGGCTTCCCCATGTAGCCCTCCATAGCGTCAACAACCATTTGAGCGCGCGGAAAGTGCCGCATGATCACGGGAATAAACGCTGACACCAGGAATACGAGCGCAGTTACCCGAAAGGCGTGGTTCAGTAAAGAAAAACCCTTCCGCATGTGCCTGCGAAGGCTCGTCGGCGGATACTCAGACTGCCGTTGAGCCCATCGGTCCAATCGTTTCTCGATGGCCCAAAATACCGCTCCGATTATCTGGATCAGCAGGATCAGAATCAAAGTGGATAGAAGCGTGTAGTATACACCGGAAAAAACAGCCTCAGGATAGCCAGGCTCGA
This sequence comes from uncultured Acidimicrobiia bacterium, assembly GCA_963810905.1. Lineage (GTDB taxonomy): Bacteria > Acidobacteriota > Terriglobia > Versatilivoradales > Versatilivoraceae > CAWBAT01. The sequence goes on from CAWEPG010000013.1 coordinate 301,223, forward strand.
TCAATGGCACCAGGGTTTCCACTGACTTGCCGAGATTCCGCAATGCCGCTTCCACCATTAAACGAATCAGGAACAAGATTACGATGGCCAGCAGATTGATGCCGAACAGCCAGTGCCACTTGCGGCCAAGTTGGAGGCTTTTCTGACTAGTGAACGTGATGATGGCTCGGCGAATGACGTAAAACAGCACCGTCAGCAATACTATGGCCACCAGGGATCGTATCAGTAATGATACCGGGGCGGGGACGCCGCTGGAAATGTCAAGAGTCTGAGTCATTGATTTATTTCCTCCTGTTACTGGTCGTTACATTAAAAATGATCTCTGGATGCCCCATAGGTCTTTATTTGTTTGAGAATATGAGGCCGTCGTTTGCGTCTGGACATAGTTGATAAGGAAGAATGGAAAGAGAGTCGCCACAGGCGGCCTCTATCAAGCACTACATTTGATAAATTCACTAACGTATCTACGAGCTGCCAGCAGACGGGGTGGAGCAGGCGCGTGCTTTCCACCCATTCTAAATAACGTGACCATAATTATGAAACGCAGTACTAAGTACTGCTTTTCATAAGTACGGTAACGAACCTTTGATAGGCGCCGCGTGGGGTTGAGGCTTTGAGAAAGCCTCAACGGCCTACAAAGTTGTAGGCCGGGTCACCGACCCGGCGCTAACCTTACCATAATTGCGAATAGCAGTACTAAGTATCGACGGGTATTCTGGCTAGCAAGACCGCGATGGAGCGTGGTTGAACGATATAAGTGCTTTGCGTGACTAAGGGAGCCTCCGAGAACGGACAGAGGTCGTCGGGGGACTCGAGTGATGTATCAATCCAGCGATGCCACGCCGGAAGAGATGCATCAGGCAAGGGGGGTAACTCAAACTGAAGAGCCTCCCAGTAGGCATTGATTATAAGGTGGAAGATGAATCTGCTCTTCAGGCTCCAGGCCGTCAATGCAAGGGAATGGGAGGAGTCTCCCCAATCGGGCTGGTTCAGAAGAACTCCGTGCCATTGAAATCGCCCTTGCCGGAGGAGTTGATTGAGAGTCAGGCCTGGATCTTCAATAGACCAGTCGCGTTGTTGTCGGGCGGCAATCAAATGTTTGACAAAGCGGTGGATGTCCGCGTGCCGGGCGAGGAGGTCCCAGTTGAACCAGCTGATCTCATTGTCCTGGCAATACGCGTTATTATTGCCATTCTGGGTCCTTCTCACCTCATCACCCATCAGGAGCATGGGTGTGCCGAACGCAAGCAACGTGATCGTGAGAAAGTTCTTTACCTGTCGATTGCGGAGTTTTTCGATATCCGGATCGTTGGTGGGCCCTTCGACGCCGCAGTTCCAGCTCAGGTTGTCGTTAGCCCCATCCCGGTTGGACTCGCCGTTCTCCTCGTTGTGCTTGAAGTTGTAAGAGACAAGATCATTGAGAGTAAACCCGTCGTGGCAGGTGACAAAATTAATGCTTTGCTCAGGCTCGCGTTCTTCGTGGCCATAGATGTCGGGGCTGGCAAGTAACCGGGAGGCAAAGGAAGAAACACTCGTTACGGTCACTCTTGAGGAACCTTCGCACATCATCCCGGAATTTGCCCATTCCATTCTTTCCAGCTATCGCCGACGAAGCTGCCGACCTGATATAAACCGGCTGCATCCCAGGCTTCTGCGATCAGCTTGGTACCCGCAAGCGTTGGATCGGTGTCGATGTCCCAAAGCACGGGAGGGTTTTCGAGGGGGCGCCCGGTTGAATCCCGCGACAGGATCGAAGCGAGGTCAAAACGAAATCCATCCACATGCATCTGTTCGACCCAGTAGTGGAGGCTGTCGAGGATCAGGCGGCGCACGACAGGGTTGCTGGCATCCAGCGTATTGCCGCAACCGGTGTAGTTAGAGTAATGGCTCTTGTCGGGCTCAAGCAAATAATAGGAATCATTTTCGAAGCCGCGGAAGCACAAGGTCGGCCCGGTATGGTCGCCTTCAGCGGTGTGGTTGTAAACCACGTCTAGGATTACCTCGATCCCAGCCCGGTGTAAGGCCTTAACCATATCGCGAAATTCATCTAAGGGGCCGAGCGGGGTTTTCCGTGAACTATAAGCAGCATGAGGAGCAAAGAAGGAAACAGGGCTGTATCCCCAGTAATTAGACTCGGCCGGGCAATGCATCTTGCTCATCGAACTGATACACAGGCAAGAGCTCAACAGCAGTTATGCCCAGATCCCGGAGGTAAGGGATTTTTTCGATCAATCCGGCATAGGTGCCCCGCTTTCCTTCTGAGACACCCGAATTGGGGTGGCGGGTGAACCCACGGACATGCATCTCATAGATGATGGTACTCGCAAAAGGCCGTTCGAGGGGTGTGTCGCCTTCCCAATCATATGAGCCGGGATCGGCCACAACACTTTTCATCGCAGCTCCGCAATTGTCGCCCGGCTGGCTAGCCACTTGCCGATTATACCCTTCTGGAACAATGACGGCTTTGCCATAGGGATCCAACAGCACTTTCTCCGGGTCGAAGCGTAGACCCCAGCCCGGATCATAAGGACCGTGGACTCGATAACCGTAGATTTGCCCCGCATCGATACCCGGGACGAAGACGTGCCAATAATGATTGGTGCGGTTTGTCCTCGGGTCGAGCCTGATCTCACTGACAGGTCGCGAATCTTCCGCATGATCGAACAGGAGCAACTCTACTGAAGTGGCGTTCTTTGAAAAGACACTGAAATTCACACCACCAGGACGAATTGTCGCCCCAAGAGGAGAGCAAGAACCCCATGCCGTCAAATGCCGAAGGATTATTTGGAAAATGATGCAAAGGACTCTGATCTTTTAATAACCACAGGGAGTCTACCCAATTGTTTTCGATTTATTTTCGAGCAGGCAGAAAGCATCCACGAGGCTAGCTTTTTAAGTCCAATTCTGCGTTCGGGATCATCTGCCGTCAGGCGGCGCCGTTATCGCCCGGAAACGCTCGACAGCGATCTCCAGATTGAAAAGCATCCGTTCACGGCCCAGCAATTGACCCAAAGTCGAGCGTTGAACCATCTGCAGGACCTCCGGGTTAAGTCCTGCTAGGAAGAGGACGATGCCGCGTTGGCGCACTCTCTCTTCTCCCTCGATCAGCATCTTGAGGGCCGAGTATTCCAAATCAAAGACACGGCTAAGGTCGAGTACGACGACGCGCGGCTTGGCTAGGTCGAGCAAGTGGAGCACGTTATCCGCGATGCGCTGCGCATTAGCAAAGAAAACTCGCCCTTCTATCCTGACCATTAGCAACCCGGGGAAGGTCTCGTCTTCAGGGTGTTCCTTGGTCAAAGGACGAAAAACATTGGTGCCCGGTTTCCGTCCCAAGGCATAAACCCGCGGGTTTGCGGCTTGATAGGAGAGAGCGAATAGAGACACGATGATGGCAATCACGATGCCCTGCAAGGTTCCCAGAAGCACCACTCCGGCACAGGCGATCACCGCCCAGAAGAACTCCATGCGACGAATTCGCAAGATGGCGCGGAACTCAGCTGGCTGGATCAGACCCATCGAATAAATAATCACGACTGCGGCCAACGTGGCCTCTGGCATTAGCCCTATCAACGGTGCCAGGAAAAGCATGGTCGCCACCGAGATCCCGCAGGTAACCAAGGCCGCCAGTTGAGTGCGGGCTCCGGCATTACTATTCACTGCTGTCTGAGATGTCCCTCCTCCCGCAGGCATCCCGCCGAACAAACCGCCGCCGACATTTGCCAATCCAGTTGCTAATAACTCCTGATTCGGCCTGGGACGAGGATCGGTGCTTCGGGCAAAGGCACGTCCGGCAGCGATCGTTTCGGTGAAGCTCATCAGCGCGATGCCCAAGGCACCGGGCCAGAGTTGTTCCACCAACCCCAGTTTGGGAATCGTAAGGGCCGGGAATCCTGGGGGGATATGGCCGACGATAGCTACCCCGTGGGCAGCCAGCCCGAACCCTCCGGATGCGGCGATCCCGATCGCGACGGCTACGAGCGGTGCAGGAGCCTTGGGCCGGAATCGTTCAACCCCAACCAGAATGGCTATCATGACAGCTCCGACGAAGAGCGTCAGGAGAGATGTTTGTGGAAGGTGGCCGATGATCGCGAGCAGGTTATGGACGAAGCGGCCTTTATCGAAATGGATTCCAAGCAATTTGGGGACCTGATCCAGGATGATGACAAGGCCCACCCCCGCTTTGAAACCCGTCAGCACCGGTTCTGAGATGAAATTGGCCACAAAGCCCAGCCTGAAGAGGGATGCCAACAGCAGTACAACCCCCACCAATACAACCAGTGTCACGGTGGCGCTCAACAACTCAGCCGGATTGCCGCTGGGCACAACCAGGCTGAGTTCGGCCCCAGTCAGGATGCCTAGGGTCGTGGTAGTACTCACACTAAGAGATCGCGAGCTACCCAAGACCGCGTATATCAAAACGGGCACAAAGGCTGTGTACAGCCCTACCTCAACGGGCAGCCCGGCGACCGCGGCATAAGCCATGGCCTTGGGAATGATAACGGCAGCGGTGATCAACCCGGCCATGAGGTCGAACCGGAGCCAATCGGCCTGGTAACCAGCAAGCCACTCAATTATCGGGATCATTGACGAAATTTTTCTCATCCCCATACCCTTGTCTCCTTATGTCATAGCACACGGTATCGCAAAGGACGAATAGCACGTCCCTTAGGCCTCAGAATTTTTCCGGTATCCAGCGACGGTTCTTTATTGGCGTTTCGTCATCGTAGCTATGCTCCTTGGAACGCTTGGGCAACTTGACCTTCGGCTGAGGAACCGGCTCATACGGGAAGAGACTTAGGAAATGGGACAAGCAATTGAGACGCGCGCGCTCCTTATCGTCGGAGCGGACGATGTACCAGGGTGCCCATGCCGTGTCCGTGGCTTCCAGCATCAGGTCCCGGGCCTTGGAATATTCGTACCATCGCTCGCGAGAGGGTAAATCCATAGCCGAGAGCTTCCATTGGCGGAGCGGATCATCCATCCGCGCCTCGAAACGCTGTTTCTGCTCTTCGTTATTGACTTCCAGCCAGTATTTGACCAGCTTGATGCCGCCCGCGACAACGTAACTTTCAAACGTAGGACAGTTTTTCAGGAAATTGCTGTGTTGTTCCTTTGAGCAGAAACCCATGACATATTCCACCCCGGCCCGGTTATACCAACTGCGATCGAAAATGACCACCTCACCCGCCGCAGGGAAATGGGCTAGATACCGCTGCATATACATCTGTGATTTCTCCCGATCCGTAGGCGCCGGAAGGGCCACCAGCCGGAATACCCGAGGGCTCACCCTCTCAGTGAGGGCCCGAATCGTTCCGCCCTTTCCGGCAGCATCGCGCCCCTCAAACACCACAATGACCCTCTGTCCGGTGTGTTTCACCCAGTCCTGGAAGACACAAAGCTCTCTCTGAAGTTTGCGTAGTTCACGCATGTACTCCTTCCCTTTTAGCTTCGACGTTTGCTGCTCAGTCATCTCATCAACATTTGTTTCTTCCTTCTTATTATTGTCATCCTTGGACATGGACTCCTCCTGAAAGATTCGTAATTTAAAATTGACGGCTCATGATCACTCTTCCTCCCGGGCAATTATCAGATTCCGTTGGAGCAGAAGGCCTTTGGATTGCAGCCCTCGACTAGGCGGATCAGACCCTGGTCGAACAACCCGATCCAGCCTGTTTGATTGCTTGCGCCACAACTGCGGCGCCCGACTCAGGGGAAAAGTTTTTAAAATGAATCAGGGTACTTGAGTCAGGGTTACAGCGAAGAAACCGCTCGTGGACTCGCCCGGTTCATAGTCCGGATGGCACACCTGGCTGCCCAAGTCGAGCACCAATGAATGATCCTGGTGCGAACAAAGAACGGCACACACACCCTTGAGACTTCCTTCCAGTAGCTGCTATACAAGAATGTCGCATACATTGGAGTAAATATGCAACTAAGACTCCAAGTATGTAACCTACCGCCTGTAGGCGTCAAAATGGCAAATCCTCCGCATTGATCAAGGCGGTTGGAAGAACGATTTCGAAGTCCTTCTTCACCTGACCAGACAGTGTTACAACAGGTCCACTGGAGTCAACTGTTGAACCATACTCTTGATTGATTCACTCTCATAGTGGTCCTATCGGTCGGGCAGTGCCCTTCTCCGACACACCTTCTATCGAGGCTCCAGCATCTTGAGATCGACAAATAACCGTAAACTTGAACAGGTAAGAGCCTCGGTACCTGTAACTAATTACAGCTGACAAAAACGCAAACAGGCGATTCAATAGGCATCCGACAGTATTTCTAGCATGGGGCGGCAATTGACCTGGCGAGCTACCAACCAGTGCCGCAGGCAACGCTATAATTCATTGTTCTTCCATTGTCAGATTAAAAAGTGAAATTAGAGTGGGTCACCCTTGAGCTCACCAAGCGTACTATTGGCCGACGATAATCCGACCGTGATTGAGGCGGTCAACCGCATGCTGACCCCGGAGTTTAATGTTGTGGGAGCCGTGTCGAATGGAAAGTCTTTGATCACGGAAGCTCAGAGGCTTGGTCCTGATGTCATGATCGTGGATATGTTTATGCCCGGTCTGAGTGGCATTGAGGCAACACGGGAGCTTAAGAAACAACACATCACAGGTAGTATCATCTTTCTGACTGTTTATGAGGATCCCTCTTTTGTTCAGGAAATACGGGCTTTAGGCGCTATGGGGTACGTGTTGAAGTCCTGTGCTGACCGCGACTTGGTTCCAGCTATCCGTGAGGCATTGCAGGGTCGCTTTTACCAATCTCCGTCTCTGCTTCAACATTGAATGGGTTCTGCAGATATTCTCACCGATAAGCACTAATACCCCCTATTGTTCCCGAGTCTTTGTCATCTGGTTTCGCGCTGGACGGCTGTGTACTGTTCCGTCTGCAATCGCTGGTAATTCTTGGTAATTAAGGCTTCCCGCATTAAAGACTGTACACAAAATCCCAGCCCCCTGGACAACCATTGCCGGATGGCCCTGATACTGTTCACTTTGCCATCCCCTATCCTTCTTTCGGGCAACCTGTCCAAACTGACAGGTGTGGAGACCTTATCATTGCTGCTACATTCGCACCAACGCCAGGTTGTTTTAGTAAGCAGAAGGGAGGCATTTATGCATTTGAATACTCGATCCATAGCGAACCTAGGTAGAGGAGCCGTTCTTTCGTTAATTGCATTTCTGACGATGTCGGCTCATCCAGTTCGAGCGCAATCACAGGAGGGCCAAAAGGAAATACCGGATTTGCAGCAGTTAAAGAATAAGCTCTTGCAACTGGAACAGGCAATGCAAGACCTGAAAAATCAGATTGGCATCGTGGAACAGGCACAAAAAAATGCTGGAGCCCCTGTCCCCGCACCCCCTCCTCCTGTTGCGACCACCCAGAAAACGCCAGAAAAACCGACACCTCCTGTTGCCCAAAAACCGGGCGTAGAGAACACTCTTCAATTGTACGGCTTCGTCATGATGGACTCAGGCTACGATTTTAAGACCAACAACCCGGACTGGTTCGACGTGATCCGTCCGACGAAGTTGCCAGCCTTTAACGGCGAATTTGCCCCGGATGGGAAGTTCTATTATGGCGTTCGGCAGACCCGGTTTGGAGTGAAGTCAACCAGGGACACAAGATTTGGCGATCTGAAGACGATTTTTGAATTTGAGTTGTTTGGAACAGGCGTCGACGCCGGCCAGACAACCTTTCGCCTTCGGCATGCTTACGGTGAGCTAGGACATTTCGGTGCTGGCCAAACCTGGAGTCCGTTCATGGACATCGATGTCTTCCCCAATTCACTCGAGTACTGGGGACCCAACGGGATGGTCTTCTTCCGGAACGTGCAGTTTCGCTGGATACCGATCAAAAGTGAGAAAGGTGAAGTCAACATTGCCATTGAACGGCCCGGGGCCAGTGCCGACCAGGGAGTTTATCAAGACCGGATTGAACTCGAAGGGGTCAGGAGCCAGTTCAACATGCCTGACATATCGGGGAATGCCAGGCTGATCCGAAGTTGGGGTTACGTGCAGGCGGCAGGGATAGTCAGGAAGATCTCGTGGGTTGACACCAACAATGATGCCTTTAATCTCAGTGGGACCGCTTGGGGGTATGGTTTGAATCTAACCTCAAATCTCAAATTCGGAAAGAAAGACGTTGGAAAATTCGCTTTCGCATATGGCCAAGGTATTGAGAACTACATGAATGACGCCCCAGTCGATATTGGTATTCAAAACAACTTCAGCGATCCGGTCAAGCCGGTCAAGGGCGTGGCTTTGCCGGTACTTGGCATCGTGTCATTCGTGGACCACACTTGGAACAAAAAGTTCAGCACGGCGCTCGGCTATTCCATGCTGAACATCCAGAACTCCGATGCGCAGCTTCCCACAGCATTCCATCAAGGCCATTATGCACTGGGCAACTTACTCTACTATCCAGTTGATAATGTCATGCTGGGTGGGGAATTCCAGTTTGGAAGGCGGTTGAACTTTACGGACGGCTTTAATACGAATGACTATCGCATCCAATTCTCATTCAGGTACAACTGGTCAAAAACTTTCGGATATTGAGGGAACGAGAAAGGCAAGAGTGTAAAGATCCTCGACCGGGATAGATCGAAAACAGGCGGAAGAAAAAAGCTGAATTTGACTTGTAAAGTCCACCATTTCCTCGTGAAGTGGTGTCCGCAATATGAAAAAGGTCAGCAATTTTTTTGCGCCGGAATGAGAGTGGCTATCTCAAATAAATTCAAGGTTTTGAGATGTATTTTCAGCCCTTGAAACCTGCTACCTATTACAGTGCACTCAGACTCAATCTCGCTTCATACTGGTAGGGCTATGGGTTTTAGGGATTCTTGCAAGCCATGAGATGTTTGTTGGTAAAGGCCTGTGCATGACTGCTTTCGACGTCTAGCGCTTTACTGGAGAATTGGATGTAATGAAGATTTGCCACCAGGATTCTTGAAGCTATCATACGAACGTAAGTGGTGACACGATGCTTCTTTGGGTAGAGCTTGCGGTGCTCTTGGCTTCGATAGTCGTGGGGGCCCGGCTTGGCGGGATAGGGCTCGGGCCGATGGGTGGCCTTGGGCTCTTGGTGTTTGTCTTTCTATTCCGCCTCCCACCCGGGAACCCTCCAGGCACCGTCCTGGGAATGATCCTGGCGGTGATCACGGCACTCTCGCTCATGCAGGCCGCAGGGGGTCTTGACTTTGTCATCCAGCTTGCGGAGAAGGTCCTGCGCCGAAACCCTGGCCGCGTCACAATTCTTGCCCCACTCGTCACCTACGTTTTGATTCTGGCCTCCGGCACGCAGCACGTAATCTATGCCTTGCTGCCGGTGATCGCCGAGGTGGCGCGCAAGGCCGGAATCCGGCCTGAGCGGCCGCTTTCGATCAGCGTGATCGCTTCGCAGCACGGCCTCGTGGCGTCGCCAGTTTCCGCAGCGACAGTCGCCCTCATCGGGGGCCTAGCTGCTTCAGGTATCGGGTTGCCCCAAATCTTGATGATCACAATTCCGGCAACTTTCCTCGGCGTTGTGGCCGGCACGTTCTCGGTAGCTTTCCGGGGCAAGGAACTAGCCGATGATCCCGAGTATCAAAGGCGGCTCGCAGAAGGGAAGGTAATCCCGCCAACGGCGCGGCCCGAGCTTACCGGCCCCGATCGGACGAAAGCCATTGGGTCCTGTATGGTCTTCCTGGCTGCTATCGTTGCCGTTGTCCTGATTGGGTTGTTCCCGGGCCTCCGGCCGATCTATGAGAAGGTCGCGGAGGGTGTGACGGAAACCGGCCAAGTGGAGATGGGCCGAGCGGTCATGATCGTGATGATGGCAGCTGCTGGCTTGATCCTGGTGGTCTTCCGCGCCGACCCTGAAAAGGCAGTGAAGGGCAGCATCATGAAGGGTGGCCTTACCGCTATCATCTGCATCCTAGGGGTCTCGTGGATGGGGTCGTCCTTCTTTGAAGGCAACCAGACACAAATCGTGAACGTCATCTCCTCGGTCGTGCGGGCCCAGCCTTGGGTCTATCGCTGCGGGGCTCTTCGCTCTCTCAATCTTGCTCTTTAGCCAGGCCGCGACGATTGTCACCCTGGTCCCCGTAGCGCTGGCCCTTGGTTTGCCTGTACCGCTCATCGTAGGCGCGTACCCGGCCGTGAACGGTAATTTCTTCCTTCCCACTTACGGCACTGTGCTGGCCGCTGTCTCCTTCGACCAGACCGGCACGACCCGAATCGGGAAGTACCTGCTCAACCATAGTTTCATGCTCCCGGGACTGGTAACGACCGTGACTGCCACAGTCGTGGCTTCGGTCCTGGCCCGATGGCTCTTAAAGTAAACTGGAGGGTTATATGACACATCGTCTTCATCCCTTTCTGGCCGGCGTTATCTGCCTGATGATGATCCCGGGGATTTCTGCCCAGCAGCCTCCCGGGTCGAGAAGGACCTGCTGGGAGAGAAGCAGATTCCGGCGGACGCCTACTACGGCGTCCAGACCGCTCGGGCCCTCGAGAATTTTGAAATCTCCGGCGTTCTGATCAATCACTATCCCGGGTTCGTCGAGGCTTGGGCCATCGTCAAGTTGGCGGCAGCGAGGGCCAATACAGACGTCGGCGCCATGAAGCCGGAAACATTGGCCGCCATTGAAAAAGCCTGTCAGGCCGTGCTTGACGGCAAATACCAGGATCAGTTCCGGGTTGATTGGTACCAGGGCGGAGCCGGAACCTCAACCAACATGAATGCCAACGAGGTGCTGGCGAATATCGCACTTGAGCTCAGCGGGCACAAGAAGGGCGAGTATCAGTTGGTTGATCCTCACGATCATCTCAACATGTCACAGTCAACCAACGACTCCTACCCCACGGCGATCAAGGTTGCCTTTCTTTTGCGAAACGACAAACTGATCGAGGAACTGCAGAGGCTGGCGGCTTCTTTCCGGAGGAAAGGGGATGCTTATCTCAAGATCGTGAAGATGGGACGCACTGAAATGCAGGACGCCGTTCCCATGACCGTCGGTCAAGAATTTCATGCATTTGCGTCCGCACTGGAAGGTGAAATCCAGTTGCTGCGCGATGCTGAGAAGTATTTGTACTCGGTCAACATGGGAGCCACTGCTATCGGCACCGGAATCAACGTGCCCAAAGGATACCCGGAAAAATGCGCGGCCCACCTGGCCAAACTGACTGGCAAGCCCATCGTGCCGGCCTCTGACATGATTGCTGCAACCTGGGATCAGCAGGGGTTTGTTGTTTATTCCGCGGCGCTCAAGAGCCTGGCCATAAAACTCTCGAAGATCGCGAGTGACTTGATTTTGCTCGCTTCCGGACCACGAGCGGGACTCTTCGAGATCAATTTGCCCGCGTTGCAACCGGGCTCCTCCATCATGCCGGGCAAAGTCAATCCGGTCCTTCCTGAGCTGATGAATATTGTTGCCTTTCGCGTCATGGGCAATGACTACAGCGTCGGGCTGGCCGCCGACCACGGACAGCTTCAGCTCAATGCCTACGAGCCGCTGGAAGGGCTGGCAGTGATCGAATCACAGAGTCTGCTCTATCGCACTTCCATCGCCTTTCGGACCAAGTGCATCGATGGTATTACCGTGAACGAAAAAACGTTGCAGCATTATATGGAAACCACTGTCGGCATCGTCACGGCGCTCAATCCTATCGTGGGCTACGAAAAAGCAACGGAACTAGCCGGCGAAGCCTACAGGAGCGGAAAAGGAATTCTCGAAATCATCCGAGAAAAAAAAGTTTTGTCTGAACAACAAATTCAGGAGTTGCTCGATCCGGTCAAGCTGACCGGGCTCGACCCCTCGATGTACGAAAAGAAACCGTCCCAGTAATAGCGGAGGATTATCATGAAACGCAAGTTCCAACCATTATGGGGAGTTCTCCTCACTACTCTTCTCACCGTCTCCGCGCTCGCTGCGGACAAGCTTCCAACTGTCGTCGTTCTAGCGACTGGGGGCACCATCGCCGGAGCGGCAGCGAGCGATGTTCAGGCGGCCTACACCTCCGGCCAAGTGGGTGTCGAGCAGCTTCTCGCCGCCGTGCCACAGACGAAGAAGTTGGCGATGCTGCGCGGGGAGCAGATCTCGAACATCGGCTCGCAGGACATGAATGACGAAGTCTGGCTGAAGCTGGCCCGCCGCATTAACGAACTCACCGCCATGCCGGATGTGGATGGTGTCGTCATCACCCACGGCACTGACACAATCGAGGAGACGGCTTATTTCCTGAATCTCGTTGTCAAATCGAAGAAACCCGTTGTCCTGACCGCAGCCATGCGCCCATCGACGGCCCTCTCGGCCGACGGCCCGCTCAACTTTTACAACGCCGTAGCCGTGGCGGCCAACAAGGACGCAGCAGGACGTGGCGTGCTGGTGGTGGTCAACGACTGGATCCACGGCGCCGCCTCGCTCACCAAGACCAGCACCACAGCCGTGCAGACGTTTCTCTCCCCGGTGCGCGGCCTCATCGGCACTGTTGCTTACGGCGAGATCGAGTTCTACCGTGGTCCCGTGGGCCGAAGCACCACGGACTCAGAGTTCTCGCTGGACGGTGTCACGGCCCTGCCCCGCGTGGACATTATTATGGCCTACGAGAATATGGATGGAAAACTCATCGAGGCCGCAGTTGCGATTGGGGCGAAGGGCATCGTGATCGCAGGAGTAGGAAACGGCAATATGACACAGGCTGCTCTCAACGCGCTCGCCGCACAGGCGAAGAAAGGCATCGTCTGCGTGCGCTCTTCGCGTGTGGCCACAGGCCGGGTGGGGCGTAAGGTTGAAGTAGACGACGACAAATTGGGTCTGGTTGCCTCCGAAGGCTTGAATCCCCAGAAGTCGCGGGTGCTCCTCCGACTCGCTCTTCTGAAGCCACGCAGCTTGGACGACGTTCAGCGGATCTTTCAGGAGTACTGAGCTGCCTCAGCGTGACTACCCATGCTTTTAGGAAGCAGCTGGCCGATGGCCCTGAATATTCTGGGATCTTTGGTAGCCACGGTGAGGGCTTTTGCGAGCCGTGGGCTTTTCACCGGTGGAGAGGACCCACGCCTCGCTTCGCTCAGCGGGGCTACCCATACGATTTTTGAAACGAGAACAATGTAATAGAACAGATCTCATTCGAAAGGAGAAGGCACAATGGAAAAAGGATTGAAGGTCATCAATAGCGTAGAAAGTAGCTGTGGGAGTTGCAATACCTCGGGCTGTGGAACATGTGCGCCAGCGCCGGTCAAAACTGCTAGCAAGACTTTGTTGAGCCGGAGGGACTTCGGACTCGCCGCTTTCGCTTCGGCGTGCTGCCACGGTTCTTGCCAACTGCTCCGGGCCGCAACCGCCTCAGCAAACCACCGAAAAGAGCAGCTCCCCTGCGGCTCCCGCGCCGGCCGCGTCCGCCCTGTCGCCGGAACTTGCAGTGGTGCAGAATTCGAAGGGCCCCGTCATGACGGTGCTTGATGAATTCTACAAGATGGGTCCGGGACCATCGAGTTCTCACACCATGGGTCCGATGCGAATCACGTATGACTTCTTCCAACGGGTATCCAAGCTGCCGGAAGATCAGCTCAAACGGGCCACAGCGCTCAAGGTCCATCTGTTTGGCAGTCTCAGTGCTACCGGGAAGGGCCACGGCACCGAACGGGCCGCGCTGGCAGGCCTACTCGGCAAAGCCCCCGCCACTTGTCCTCCCCAATTCTTAGACGGATTGGCAGCCAATCCGGATGAAGTGCACAAAGTCACCCTTGGCCCCACCAGTCTCAGCTTGACCCTGAAAGACATCATTTACGATGCTCCCAAGGGAGAGTTCCCACATCCGAACACAATGACAGCGAAGTTGCTGGCGGGCAACGAGACGCTTTACGAACTGGAATACTACTCGGTTGGGGGAGGCTTCATCGAATGGAAGGGCTACAAGCCGCCGGACAAAGGGCAGCCCAAGTACCCATTCTCACACGCCAAGGACCTGAAAAAGTATCTCTTCGACGACAAGATCCTCCTTCCAACACTGCTGCTGGAAAATGAAATGGCCATCTCGGGCAAGAACGAAAAGCAGATCTATGAGTTCCTAGACCAGGTGGCGGAAGTCATGATTCGAGGGGTGGACACTGGATTGAGCGGTGGAAAGTGTTCTTCCCGGCCCGATCAAACTGCACAGCAAAGCGGCCGCCATTTACCGCAACTTGAAGAACTCCAACAAAGGCCCTGCTGGTCTTGCCATTAGTCGGGTGGCGGCTTATGGTTTTGCCATGGGTGAGGAAAATGCCCGGGGCCACATCATCGTGACTGCGCCAACAGGAGGGTCTGCTGGCATTCTGCCGGCAGTGCTCAAATCTTTACGAGACCTCAACACTCCCACCCAGAAAATCCGCGACGGATTCCTCGCGGCGGCGGCAATTGGCTACCTCTGCAAGCACAATGCTACCCTGGCGGGCGCCGAGGGAGGGTGCCAAGCGGAGGTCGGAGTTGGTTCCTCGATGGCTGCTGCCATGATCGCCCAGGCCTTGGGCGCCAGCCCCAAAGTGGTTTCGAATGCCGCCGAATCGGCCCTTGAACACCATCTCGGCATGACATGTGATCCGGTGGCTGGCTACGTTCAGGTTCCCTGCATCGAGCGCTGCGCCTATGGGGCGGTTAAGGCCTGGACCGGTTACTGCATCGCCAGCGAAGAGATTCCCGAACAACGGCGCGTGGATCTCGACACCACGATTGCGGCTATGGCCATGACCGCCAAGGACATGAATGCCAAGTATAAGGAGACTTCAGAAGCTGGATTGGCCGCGTTAGTCCTTTGTTAGGTCCAATTTGCCGAGACCGTAAGGTTAAACGTGACGACCCCCGCAAATGCGCCTGAAATTCTGATACTCCCTCTCCTTTGTGGTGAGAGGTAGCCAAGGGCCGGGTGAGGGTCAGCGAGCGGCGGCACCGCGCTCTGCTACTGAATCTGGTCATGCATGGGCTACATTGACCTGGAGTTAACAAAGTGAGCAAGAGCACAAGACGGCCGTCGTCGCCTGGCTTTTGGCGGCCGTGTATTACTTTTATCAATACATGCTCCGCTCGGCGCCGGCAGTCATGATGCCACAGTTGTCCGAGGCTTTTGGGCTAAGTGCACTCGGTGTGGCCTCCATGGTGGGCCTGTTCTACTATGGGTACTCACCGTTTAGTCTTGTCGCCGGTGCAGCGATGGATCGTCTGGGACCGAGAAAGGTGATCCCGATTGGTGCCGCTGCTGTTGGCATCGGAGCGCTTCTGTTCGGCATGGGAAATCAAGCAGCAGCAAGCGCAGGGAGGTTTTTGCAAGGAGCTGGCGGTGTTTTCGCGCTGGTGGGAGCCGTTTCCATCGCCAGCAGGAACTTTCCGGCCTCCCGCGCCGCGACTTTGATTGGGGCAACGCAAATGTTCGGCATGGCCGGGGGATCGGCCGGCCAGTCCGTAGTCGGGCCGATGATCGCCGGCGGGCTTGGCTTGGAATCACTTTTGGGTTGGGATGGGCATCACCGGCTTGCTGATCAGCGTTCTTCTTTTTATATTTCTTCCGCGGCAGGAGCAAACAGCCCAAAGTGGCTGGCTGAAGAGCGCAGCTGGAGCTTTAGGCTCCGTTTTCAAAAACCCGCAGTCGATCCTCTGCGGCATGATCGCAGGGCTTGCTGTTTATTCCGACGACGATCTTCGACATGATCTGGGGCGTTCGTTTCCTTCAGGAAGCGCACGGATTTGACTATGCTTCGGCGGTGCTGCGTTCATCGACGGTTCCCTTCGGGTGGATCATCGGTTGTCCGCTGCTGGGTTTCCTCTCGGATCGGATCGGGCGTAGGAAGCCAGTGATGATCGGAGGCGCGATCGTTCTTTTGGTGTGCCTCGCCTGGGTGCTCTATGGCCGCACCGAGATCTTTCCTCCTTATGTCATCGGCTTGGCAGCGGGACTGGCGTCAGGCGCGGCAATGCTGCCGTACACGGTGATCAAGGAAGCAAATCGTCCGGAGTTCAGCGGCACAGCCACCGGGGTGGTCAATTTTCTGAATTTCACCTTCAGCGCTCTGCTGGGCCCCGTGTTTGGACGGATCCTCCAGAAGGTATCCGGCGGTGCTTCGCAAATGACGCTGGAGCATTACCAGGCGGGCTTTGAGCCGCTCCTGTATGGCGTGGCGATAGCCATCGCCCTTACTTTTTTATTGAAGGAGACGGGGCCTGCATGTCAGAGAAGCCCCTCATGACGCCGGACAGCACGATTAGGAGATGATAATATCGATTCCCCCTTTGAAGGGGGCGTAGGGGGATGTCCCTCTGGGATAGCACCCCTTAAAAACTTATCAAGAGTTCAACCAGGCGTCGCCTGCACCCAAGGGGGGATTCCAAGGAGAGGATATGAATCGCAAGCAAGGAACCGGAAAATACGAACGGCTGTTAGTGAAGTGCAGGAAATTGGAGCCTGTTCCCACGGCGGTCGCGCATCCGTGCGAGAAGACGGCCTTGCGCGGGGCCGTTGAGGCCGGGGAAAAGGGGTTAATTCGACCCATTCTCGTGGGGCCGGCAGCAAAGATCGAGGCCATTGCCAAGGCCGCGGGAATCGATCTCGGTAATCTCCACATCGTGGATACTCCGCACAGCCAGGCGTCTGCCACGAAAGCCGTGGAGTTGGTTCGGGGAGGCCAGGCGGAACTTTTGATGAAAGGTAGCCTCCATACCGACGAACTGATGTCGGCGATTGTGGCCCGCGATGGGGGGCTGCGCACGGGGCGCCGCATCAGCCATGTGTTCATCATGGATGTTCCCACCTATCACAAGGTGCTGATCGTAACCGACGCCGCGATCAATATCGCTCCCACACTGGAAGACAAGGTGGACATCTGCCAAAACGCCATCGATCTAGCGATCGTCACTCGGTCTCGAAAAACCCAAGGTAGCCATCCTGGCAGCTGTGGAGACGGTGACTTCGAAGATGCCTGCCACCATTGATGCCGCGGCGCTTTGCAAGATGGCCGAGCGAGGGCAGATTACAGGCGGCATCCTGGATGGGCCGCTGGCGTTTGACAACGCCATCAGCAAGAAGGCCGCTCGCACGAAGGGCATTCGCTCCCAGGTCGCTGGCGATCCCGACATCCTGCTGGCGCCGGATCTCGAAGCCGGCAACATTCTGGCAAAGCAGCTCAGTTTCCTGGCCAATGCTGACAGCGCGGGTTTGGTCCTTGGAGCCAGGGTGCCGGTGATTCTCACCAGCCGGGCCGACAGCGTCCGAGCCCGCACGGCGAGCTGCGCGGTGGCGATGCTCGCGGTTCATGCACGGCGAAGACGACCATAGGAGATTGCTCATGGATGATTATGCTCTGGTACTCAATGCCGGGTCATCGAGCCTGAAGTTCTGTGTCTATCGTCGGTCGGAGGGGGAGAACTGGCGCTTGGAAGCTCGAGGACAAATCGAAGGCATCGGAACATCGCCCCGGCTATCTGCCAAAGATGCTGAGGGCGCAAGCCTCACCGATCAGACCTTGGATGCGACCGTGCGTGATGGACGCGCGGCGCTGGATGCTCTGGCCGGCTGGCTCCGCTCCAGGTATGGCGGCTCCCGAGTCCTGGGTGTCGGGCATCGCGTGGTTCATGGCGGAGCGCGGCACGCCCGACCCACCGTTGTGACCCGGCAGGTTCTGGAAGAGCTGCGCCAACTGATTCCTCTGGCTCCGTTGCACCAGCCACACAATCTGGCAGCCATCGAGGCAGTCTTCGAGCGCTTGCCGGACGTGCCGCAAGTCGCCTGCTTCGACACAGCCTTTCACCGTGGGCAACCGGCTGTTGCAGAGCTGGTGCCGCTGCCACGCGATCTCTGCCAATCAGGGCTGCAACGCTATGGTTTTCATGGGCTGTCTTACGAATACATTGCTTCTGTGTTGCCGCAAGTTGCGCCGGAGATTGCTCAGGGTCGAGTGATCGTCGCCCATCTGGGAAGCGGCGCCAGTTTATGCGCCCTCAAGGACGGGAAAAGCGTTGATAGCACTCTTAGCTTCACAGCCCTGGATGGGCTTTGCATGGGAACCAGGCCGGGTACAATCGATCCTGGTGTGATTCTGTATCTTTTTCAAAACCTGGGACTCTCGGCCAAGCAAGTGGAGGATATCCTCTACAAAAAATCGGGGCTGCTGGGCATTTCCGGCATCAGTAACGACATGCGTGACCTGCTTTCCAGCAATCAACCTGGAGCCCGCTTGGCCGTGGACTATTTCGTATACCGGGCTGCTAAGGAGATCGGGGCCCTCGCCGCCGTGTTGGGTGGCATCGATGGGCTGGTGTTCACTGCGGGCATCGGAGAAAACTCCGCTGAACTTCGCCGGCGGATCTGTGAATCGTCTGCCTGGCTAGGCGTGGAACTCGATGCAGAAGCCAACGCTTCGAAAGGTCCGCGAATCTCGCGCCCGGGCAGCAAGGTTTCAGCCTGGGTGATCCCGACCAACGAGGAGTTGATGATCGCACGGCATACCGGGCGGATACTGGGATTGATATGAGGAGCGATGCATCGCCACGGTGCGGCACCGACCAAGATGAAAAGTTACGGATTCCCCCTCTTCAGAGGGGCTGTAGTGGTGCGGTTATTGTAGAACGGGAGAGACCTAACCCTGAAGGCTGAAGCCTTCTTTCCGAAAGCGTCCCGAGCAGCGGGATTTTAAGGAGAGCTACCATGAGCACTACCTTGAAGATGGCGTCAGAAAAAGTGATTTTGGCCTGGCGGGGATTTCATCCGGGTCTATGGCAGAAAGAGATCAACGTTCGCGATTTCATCCAGGAGAACTACACGCCCTATGAGGGAGACGACTCCTTCCTTGCGCCCGCGACGGAGCGAACCACGAAGATCTGGGATCATTTGAAGGAGCTGTTTGTGGAGGAGCGCAGAAAAGGGGTCCTCGACGTCTCTGTAATTCCAAGTTCCATTACCGCGCACGGACCGGGCTACATTGATCGCGAGAATGAAGTCATCGTCGGTCTTCAGACCGAGGCGCCGCTCAAACGCGCCATTATGCCCAATGGTGGATTTCGCATGGTTGTCAACGCCCTCAAAGCGTACGGCTACAAGCCCGATCCGCACGTTGTTGAGACATTCACCAAATATCGCAAGACGCACAATGAGGCCGTGTTCGATGCCTACACGGAAGACGTCAGGCGGTGTCGCAGCTCGCACATCCTCACTGGCCTGCCCGACGCTTACGGGCGCGGCCGCATCATCGGCGACTACCGGCGTGTGGCCCTTTACGGGGTTTCCCGGCTCATTGAACGGAAACAGCAAGAAAAACTCAGCCTCGATGCAGCCATGTCAACGGAAGAGATTATCCGCGACCGGGAAGAACTGAGCGAGCAGACCCGGGCGCTCAATGAACTGCAGCAGATGGCCGCCAGTTACGGATTCGATATCTCGGTGCCGGCCAGCAATGCCCGAGAAGCCGTCCAGTGGCTTTACTTTGGCTATCTGGCGGCCGTGAAAGAACAGAACGGCGCCGCCATGTCTTTAGGCCGGACGTCGAGTTTCCTCGACATCTACTTTGAACGGGACCTTGCGGCTGGCACGATCACCGAGGCGCAGGCCCAGGAGATCGTCGATGATTTCGTGATTAAACTGCGCATCGTTCGCTTTCTGCGCACACCGGAATACGATGACCTTTTCGCCGGCGATCCGACTTGGGTCACCGAGTCGATTGGCGGCATGGGAGACGACGGCCGGCCTCTAGTAACGAAAACGAGCTTTCGCTTTCTCCAGACCCTGTACAACCTTGGCCCTGCCCCGGAGCCGAATCTGACCATCTGGTATTCCCCGCGTCTTCCCGATGGCTTTCGGCATTTCTCCGCCAAAGTCGCGATCGACACCAGTTCCCTTCAATTTGAGAACGACGAAATCATGCGCCGCGCTTGGGGCGACGACGGAGCGATCGCCTGCTGTGTGTCTCCGATGCTGGTCGGCAAGCAGATGCAGTTTTTCGGCGCCAGGGCCAATCTCGCCAAGTGTCTGCTTTACGCCATCAATGGCGGGCGGGACGAGATCAGTGGAAAACAGGTGGCCCCCAACTTTGGCGGAGTCCAAGGCGAAACCCTCGAATTCGATGACGTGATGAAGAAGTTCGAGAAGATGATGGATTGGCTTGCCAATGTGTACGTCAATGCCATGAACATCATTCACTTCATGCATGACAAGTACGCCTATGAACGCATTGAAATGGCATTGCACGACTACGCCCCGCTGCGGACGATGGCGTTCGGCATCGCAGGCCTGTCCGTCGTGGCCGATAGCCTGTCGGCGATCCGCGACGCAACCGTGCGAGTGCTGCGGGACGAGACCGGGCTCGTGACCGGCTATCAGACCAAAGGTGATTTCCCCAAGTTTGGCAATAACGACAATCGCGTTGACCACCTCGCCACCTGGGCCGTGACCACCTTCATGGGCAAGTTGAGGAAGTACCCCACTTATCGAAACGCGCTGCACACCCAATCAGTCCTGACAATCACTTCGAACGTCGTGTACGGGAAAAACACTGGCGATACTCCGGACGGGCGGCATCGCGGGGAACCCTTTGCTCCAGGTGCAAATCCAATGCATGGCCGAGATCAACATGGCATCCACGCATCCGCGGCATCGGTTGCGAAGATCCCGTATCGCGATGCTGCTGACGGAATCTCGTATACCGTGTCGATGGTGCCGCAAGGCCTGGGAAGAGTCGCGGAAGACCGGGTAACCAATCTGACAAGCATGCTCGATGCATTCTTTAGCAGCACCGGCTACCACATGAACGTGAACGTGTTTAATCGCGAGACGCTTCTGGACGCGATGGATCATCCCGAAAAGTACCCGCACCTGACGATTCGCGTGTCCGGCTACGCTGTCAACTTCGTGCGATTGACTCGAGAACAGCAATTGGATGTGATCAATCGCACCTTCCACGGAACCGTGTAACATGAGCGATAGTCAGCAGGTACAGCCAGTTTCTTTAGAGGCGAAGAGCCCTTTCGAACTCCGCGTCAACCTGGGCCGGGATGTACCCGAAACCGACGTCCGAACGGCGCTTGCCACTGGAGATATGGGCTTCGTCCATTCATTTACCACCGGGTCAACGGTGGATGGTCCTGGGGTGCGTGTGGTCGCCTGGCTCACGGGATGCCAGTTTCGCTGCCTTTACTGCCACAATCCCGATACTTGGAAACTGACGAACGGAGTTCCAGTCACCGTAGAGAGAGCGAAAGCGGAACTTGGGAAGTACCGCCACGGTCTCAAAATGATGAAAGGCGGGCTCACCATAAGCGGTGGCGAACCTCTCATGCAAGATCGGTTTGTCGTTAAGCTTTTCACTGCTGCGCAAACCATGGGCATTCATACGGCTTTGGATAGCAACGGGTACCTGGGCAGTCGCCTAACCGATGAGGAGCTGGAAAAGATTGACCTGGTATTGCTGGACATTAAAGCGTGGGACCCAGAGCGGCACCAACGGCTAACCGGCATGGACCCGGGTCCAGTGTTCGAGTTTGCGCGCCGCCTGGCAATCCGCCAAAAACCTGTCTGGGTGCGCTATGTGTTGGTGGCTGGGTTGACGGACAGCCCGGAAGAGATCGCCCAGATTGCCGACTTCACTGCCAGCCTCGGTAACGTGGAACGGGTCGATGTATTACCCTTTCATCAGATGGGCGCATTCAAGTGGAAGCAGCTCGGGATCGATTATACACTTCAGGATGCGGAACCACCTTCAAAGGAAATCGTCGACAGGGTGTGTGCTCAGTTCCGAGCAGCAGGGCTCAAGGTCTACTGAATTTATTGCTGCGATTCGATCAGCACCCGATCTGGATGTTCTTCCGATTCAAGTTGGCTTTATCAAAATGAAGGAAAGCAGATCGGGATGCCTCTCCCGTCAACTCCGTTTCCAGGCAATCCCGAAATATCCCAAACATCCAATCAGCGCAAGCAGAGAGACTGCCGCCCCTGTATAAAAGTGATTGGGATGGAAGACAAACTCCAGGCGATGAACTCCCGCAGGAACATAGACGGTCCGAAAAATACTGTCAGACCGAAGCACCTCGACTGGGTTGCCATCTACCCGAGCGCTCCACCCCGGATAATAGATTTCATTGAGCAGAATAAATCCTTCACGGTCTTGACGGCTCAAAAAGGAAATCGCGTTGGCCGAGACTGAGAAGTCCTCAAAAGAAAAGCTCTCGGGATCTGGCGGATCCACTGTGGGCAGGCCTACCAACCACAAGGAGAAGATGTGAATGGCCGATTGCCACATTTGTAGTGAGCGTAAGGTGGCTCGGGATTGAGTAAATCTCAAATGTACCCAAATCCGCTGTCCTCCATTTCCTGCAACTCCAGTCAGCGGTGCTGGGCAGAGTCTTGGGTCCGGAATACTGTTTCGTCCCGTCGTTTTGGAGTTCTACTTCCAGGGTAGGGGTTGGTTGGCTGGCTGCGGTGTACTGGATCATGAGTAAATAGCGTCCGGGATGAGCCACAGCGGGAAGATCATAACGGAGCCAGTCCCCTGCTTTTCCTCCCCAACTTGCAAACATCGAAAGGGGCTTAGCGCAATCCCGATTAGGCCATGGAAAACCGCTCGAAGAGGCCGAGACTTGGCTTGGGCTAAGGGTGATGGTTTCCAGCTCCTCCGTCAATTTCTGTCATTTCTTTGGGAAGGTCACCTTTTTCGAACAAGAGCACCTGGCGCCCGTTAAACCAGTCAGAACTCATCAACCCAACGAGTTGCTCTTGATTTGCAACAACATAAGCTTTTGGAAAGAACCAGGCTCTCGAGAGATAATTCCGGTTGCGGTACATTTGCCACCAGCCACGATCTTCGTAAATCAATTCAAATTTGCTGGAAGACTTCCGGATAATATCTTGTTTGCTCAGTATCGGGGGAACGGCCACTACGTATTTTGTGCCAAGCATATCTAACATAGACGAGACCAGATTATGATCCGGTCCTCCATACGGCAATGTATACTCCGAGGTGTTTGTAAATCCCCGGATATACGTTTCGTAACGGCGCAAGGTGATAGGGTTCCAACCAAATATCCCGGGAATCCGCCACACATTCCAGCCATTGCCGCTCCATTGGTGTTCTGCGAATGCCGCAACCCGAAAGTCTGTGTTCGGGTCCGAGCGCAGTAATTTGAGTGTTCCTCTTTGCCCCAAAGCAAGGTCACGGCTGAGGAACGTGCTCGGATTCATGGGAAATCCATTGAACCGTTGATTCATGTTAAAGAAAAACAGCTCAAATATCATGATCCCCATGAGGGCCCATTGGGCGATACCGGGCAATAATTTTTTCCAGAGCATAGCCGTTACGATCAGGCTAACCACAGCAAGAATTGAAAGCATGTGGTACCACCCGTGAATCTTGGCTGTAAGACTTGAGGCCCCAGTCCGAAAATTGCAGTCGAACAGAGTATGGAAAAGAGAGCTACGGGCAGATATTTTTGCAGCATCCGGGTCAGAGACCCTGAAAATAGAGCCTCAGCACCCACGGCTGCCATGAGGCAGAGGCTGAGATTTGCCAGGTCAAAAAAGGTTGCCATATTGCGAAACAGATTGACTAAAGGCAAGTGATAGGCAAATGGCGCCAAATATCCGTACCTACCAAAAGACAAGTCCACGCAGAGCAGCGTGAAAACCAGCCAGAAGAAATTTCGCCTTCGCACGGTCTCTACTAACCCTAACAGTGCCAGCAAGCAGCCCGGAACTAGTGAGAAAGACATAATTGAATTGGAGGTCGTAAACATACCACTTCGGCACACCATTCAATCCTCCAAAGTAATTTGGCAAGAAAAGAGTCAGCAGATATCGTGGCTCGCTCCCATCGGTTACATCGTGATAAGTGAGATCGCTCCGGACCGAATGGATCCCAAGCTCATAGGTAGGAATAATTTGAACCATGGCCAAAGCGGCCCCAATACTCCCAATGATGATCAACTCACAAATCCATCTGGGCCAGAGTTTGGCGCGCTCCGGACCAAAGCACGCTTCATATCCAAAATAAAGGAATAGGAATACTCCGAGATAAACTGAGTGCTGCCAGTGCCCGGAAAGGATATGGATTCCAAAGACAAAGCCGGCTAAAACCGTAAAGAATGTTTTTCCCTCAAGCAAACCCTTCCTGGCCAATAAAAGTATGAGTGGATACCAGGCGATGCTCTCGATTGAAGCAAGGTGTTCGGTGTGCACAACCATGGCGCCACTAAAAGGGAAGAGAACCGCACTGAAGAGGGCCGCTGCCCGGTTCTTTACAAAACTCAATGCCAAGTAATACATGAACAACCCGGCCAGAAAAAAATGCAGGATCTCCTGGAGCTCTAATAACTTGTAAGGGAGCGACGAAAGCGGGTGGAGTAGTAGGAAAAGCCAGTTCAGAGGGTAAAAGATTTGAGCTTCAGGATCACCGATGATCGGATAACCCTGACATCACGTACGGGTCCCACAATGGCATCCGCCAATGTCGGAGTTCTTCGTGAACGAAGCTGAGATATGGATAGAAGAAGTCAGCTGCATCCCATGGGAAAATGGCGCGGTCCGTGAAAAGGACTTTCCAGTAAAAGAGCAGAGTCAACCCCGCTAGGAAAACGAGGGACAAGCCATTTACCGCCGCGACGATTAAGTAACATCAAGATGACACTCCAGTGGAAAGACGCGACTCTCAATTGGTAGAACCGGAACACAAGACAGTATCAGTCTAAATCTCAACGTTACTGTATTTGTGAAGAGGAGTGTGTGTTCCCACAAACAATCAGTGGAGTTCTGACATTTGTGAAGCGGCAGGAGGCCGCTTCCTCCTTCGAGAGCCCCTTCGGGGCGTTTGATTCTAGCCCAGGGCGGCGCCAGCGGCAGTAGCCCCTGCGGCCGCCCTGGGCTACAATTCTATCGCCCTTACAGGGCACTCAGGGGAAGCGATCGGCATCCTGCCGCTGCACTTCTCGAAAAATGTCCAATTGCCAGAGAGTGTTTGTTCTCACATACAATCGATAGACTCCCAACTTGCGGGATCATTGTAATTTTGTCTTAAGTGACCTTTCAACCGGCCGGAATCCGCCTCAACCTAAGAAAAAAGGAATGGGGGATTGATGGGTCTTCTTCTTTGTGGCCCCGCAACACTTATTCAGGGAAGTCAGCGGGAGTTGAGGCTAAGGATTTGGATTAGCGGGAGGATTAGGTACATTCGTTGCCGGAGGGTTCCCCATCCATTCCGCGTCCTTAAGATTCCATCCGCCACCGAGTGCCTTGTAGAGCTGGACGATGACCACGCGACGATTCAGTTCAGTAATGGCCAATCCGTTTTGAGCGGGGAACAAAAATTGCTGGGCCTCGAGAACTTCAAAATAACTGGCCTTGCCTGCGTTGTAACGCTGGAGGGAAACTTTAACTGACTCTTCATAGGCTTGCACTTCGCGGATCTGTGCGACGCGAGTTTCGTCATACTTCAGGCGAGAGATCAGAGCGTTAGAAACATCCTGAAAAGCATTCAAGGCCGTCAGTTCGTACTGGAGTTTGGCTTGTTCCCAAGTGGCAATGGCCTGTCGCTTCTGAGCCTTGAGGGCACCACCCTGGTAAATAGGGCCAGCGAAATTGCCGGCAACGCTCCAGGCATTGCCGGCACCCAAGGAAAACTCAGAGAGTGGGCCGCTTACGTGGCCTAAGAACGTCGTGAGACCAATCTGAGGGAAAAATGCCGCGGTCGCAACCCCGATCTGAGCGTTGGCAGACCGCACTTGTTCCTCAACCGCGAGCACATCCGGCCTGCGCTCCAACAGGGCAGAAGGCAAGCCAGCGGGAATTTCGGGAGGGATAATCTCTTCGAGTAACTTTGTCTTGAGCGCAATCGGGCCGGGATTTTGTCCGAGCAAGACACTGATTTGATTTTCTTTCAATGCAATCTGCCGCTCAAACTCGGGAATCGTTGCAGCAGCCGAAGCCTGTGCAGCTGCGGCGCGAGAGGTCTGTAGCTTTGAGGCCACGCCTCCTTCGAGTCGCTGGGTGAAAAGCTTGAGGGTCTGATTGAACGACTCCGTGTTCTCTTTGGCGATATCGAGCTGCAAGTATAATCCGAGGAGTTCAAAGTAAGCCTGCGCCACATCACTGACCAGCGAGAGCATGACTCCGCGTTTGGCGTCCTCGGTCGAAAGGTATTGCGCCTTCGCCGACTCGTTCAGTCGGCGAATCCGCCCCCAAACGTCCGCCTCCCAGGCAGCGCTGATCAACCCCACGAAGCCCCCCTGGGTCTCCCCCCCATTAGTAAAGACGTTCCCCCCAAGTTCGTTCCTGCCGCCGCTGACGGACGATGAGTAATTCACAAAAGGCAAAAATTGCGAATGGGCCTGGGCAGCGATCTGGCGAGCCTGTTCAACCCGAGTCACTGCAATGCGCAAGTCATAATTGTTGGTGAGAGCGGTCTGGATGAGCCCTTTCAAGCGTTTCGTCCTTGAAAACCTCCCACCAAGGCAAATCGGCAAAAGAAGCCTGTTGTGCTGCTCCTTCCTGGCCGCGAAAGTCGGTTGGAACATTGACCACCGGTCGCTTGTAGTTGGGGCCGACTAGCGCAACCGGAAAGGAAGACGATCAGGGGGAAAATAGCGAGAAAAAGCAAAGAGCATGAAAACCGGGGTGAGTCCCCAGTTCCCCACAATCGCCCGCCGAAGAAACGATAAGCCTGCAGGCCATGTTTCCTAGCGCACCCAATGGTCTGGACTGTGTTTATTCTGGTCATGGTGCAATATGAGTTCCCTGTCTTTACCTTGTAAGAATCTAATGACTGACTTCGGGACCGCCGGGAGTTAGACCCTCTGCGCCTGTACCTTCATTAGATTTTCCGCCTTCAGGCTTCGCGCCTTCGTGCTTTGCCCCGCCGAGTTTTTCGACCACATAAAACAAAGCGGGGATGATGAAGATGGCAATGGCGCTGGCGGCCGTCATTCCACCGATCACGGCGCTGCCCATCACCTGGCGTGAGATCGCCCCCGCCCCGGTCGCCCTCCAGAGCGGCACACAGCCCAAGATAAACGCAAAGGAGGTCATCAGGATGGGCCGTAGACGGAGCTTGGCCCCTTCCAGGGCAGCATCCACCAGCGATCTACCCTTCTCGAATTCCGCCTTGGCAAATTCCACAATCAAGATGGCGTTTTTGGCGGCGAGTCCAATCAGCATGATCAGGCCAATCTGCGCGTAGACGTTGGTCTCGAAGGACAAGCTCTCGAATCGACGCAAATACAAGGTGCCAAACGCCCCAAATACCGCCACAGGCGTACTCAGCAGGACGCTGAAGGGGAGGGTCCAGCTTTCGTACAACGCCGCCAGGATCAGAAAAACGAACAGGACCGATAATCCGAAGATGACAGAAGGCGGCACACCTTGTCTGCGCTTTCTGCTCCTGAAAGGACATGCCCATGTAGTCGAAGCCCATTTCCGGCGGCATGCGTCTGGGCAAACACTTCCTCGAGGACCTTCATGGCCTGAGCGGAACTATAGCCGGTGGCGGCGCTGCCGTTGATTTGCGCGGCCTGGTACATGTTGTAATGCATCGTGTACTCGGGACCTAACCGCGGTTCGAGCGACACAACTGTGGAGAGCGGGACCATCTGGCCGGAGGTGTTACGCACATAAAAGCGGCCCACATTTTCGGCCTGAGTTCGGTAGCTCCCTTCGGCCTGAACATAAACCTGCCAGGTGCGTCCGAAACGGTTGAAGAAGTTAATAAATGTTCCGCCCATAAAAGCCTGCACCGTTTTGTAAACATCGCTGATGTCCAGGCTTTGTTTGAGCACTTTGTCGCGATCCACGTTGACAAAGAGCTGCGGGACGGCAGGCAGGGCGACGGTGAAAACGCCGGAGAGTTCGGGCCGCTTACGCAACTCAGCCAAGAAACTTGGTCAGGTTTTGGGTGAGAAATTGAACACCCTGTCCGGACCGGTCTTCGAGGACGAATTGGAAGCCGCCCGAGGTACCCACACCGGGGATGGCAGGTGGCGGAAAGGCGACCGAAATACCGCCCGCGATTTGCTTCAGCCCGCGCGTTCATGTGGGCTTTGATGGCCGAGTACTGTTCTTCGGGCGCCTTGCGCTCTTTCCACTCCTTCAGGGTAACCCAGAAGAAGGCACTGTAACATTCTGAACGCCGCTCAGCATGTTGTAACCCCATCACGCTGGTCACATGGGCGACACCGGGCGTGTTCTTGAGCACTTCTTCCACCTGGGTCGAGACGCGTCCGTGCGCTGCAGTGAAGAGGCATCCGGAAGCTGTAATATGACGTAGACGTAGCCCTGGTCCTCATCGGGTAGGAAGCTGGTGGGGAGCTTGGAGCCAAACCAGCCGGCCAGAGCAGTGAATCCGAGCAGAAGAATGATCGTGATACCCATTTTGTGGATGAGCGCGCCGCACCATCTCACGTAGCCGTTTGTCGCCTTACCAAAGATGCGGTTGAACCAGCGAAAGAACGCCCCCAGCGGGCCCCGCGACTCCTTCTTGGGCCTGAAGTAGCAAGGCGCCAAGTGCCGGGCTGAGGGTGAGCGCATTGAAGGCCGAAATGATCACAGAGACGGCGATGGTTACCGCAAACTGTTGATAGAGGCGTCCGGTAATCCCGGGAATAAAGGCTGTGGGCACGAATACCGCTGAGAGGACAATGGCGATTCCCACGACCGGGGCGGAGACCTCCTCCATGGCTTTGAAGGCCGCATCTTTCGGAGAAAGCCCGTGCTCGATGTGGTGTTCAATCGCCTCGACCACCACGATGGCGTCATCGACGACCAGACCAATGGCCAGCACCAAGCCGAAGAGTGACAGGGTATTGATGGAGAACCCGAGGAGAGGAAAGATCATGAACGTGCCGACCAGCGACACTGGTACAGCGAGCAGGGGTATTAGCGTTGCGCGCCAGCCTTGCAGGAAGATGAACACTACAATGAGGACCAGTACTATCGCCTCAACTAGCGTATGTACGATCTCATTGATGCCCTCTGTAACAGGGAGCGTGGTGTCGAGAGCAATGGCGTACTCGAGGCCCGGCGGGAAGCGTTCTTTCAGTTTCTCCATCAATTTCTTAGCCCCTTCGGCAGCCGCTACGGCGTTGGATCCGGGAAGTTGATAGACTGCAACAATCGCGGCCGGCTTGCTGTCCAGGCGGCCGCGCAGGTTATAGACTTGGCCGCCGAGTTCAATCCGCGCCACATCCTTGAGCCGCACCAGCGAGCCGTCGGGATTGGCGCGGACCACAATGGCGCCAAACTGCTCTTCCGAAGCCAGGCGGCCCTGGGCAATGACAGCGTAGGTGTACTGCTGCCCTGTCGGTACCGGTTCACCGCCAATCTGTCCTGCCGGATTCACGGTGTTCTGCGCTTTGACGGCGTTGATGATCTCAGGCACCGTGATCTGCAGCTTGGCCAGTTGGTCCGGATCGACCCAAAAACGCATGGCGTACTGGCCGGCACCGAAAACCGATACGCTGGCAATCCCGTAAGAGCGGGTGAAGATTGTCATTGAGGTTGATGTAGGCATAGTTGGCCAGGAACTGGGCGTCGTACCTACCGTCGGGAGCATAGAGGTCGAACAGCATCAGCGGAGCGGCTGTGGACTTCTGGACAATGACACCTTGTGCGTTCACCTCAGCCGGAAGTTGCGAGGCCGCCTGTGACTCGCGCATCTGAGCGAGAATCAGGTCGATGTTGGGGTCCGTCTTCACATCGAAATCCACCGTCAAGCTACTCAAGCCACTGTTTTGGTTGAGGGAATACATGTATTCCATGTTGTCCACGCCGCTCATCTTCTGTTCAATAGGCGTGGCGACGGACTGGTCAACCGTCAGCGCGTCGGCGCCGGGGTAAGTGGCATTGTACCTGGATCTGAGGGTCAGCGATGTTAGGGAACTGGGCGGTGGGCAAGCTGAAGATGGCAAGGCCACCGACAATGACCATGATGATGGAAATCACCATGGCAACGATGGGGCGATTGATAAAAAATTTAGACATAGTGGGTATTAATACACTCCGGACTGAGTACTGAACGCATGAACGTGAAGTTACTAAAGCCAACCACCCCCCTGCAGATCCCCCCTTGGAAAAGGGGCGATCTGCAGCGGGGGTTCCATGCTCGGTTGAGTAAGAATACATCGTGCTTTTGTCCTAGTTTTCAATCGGCATTCGGCACTCGGCAATCGAAAATATAAATTTACTGGCTCTTCCCTGCCGGGTTCTCCTGGAAAGGCTTCGGATTCACCTGCACACCTTCTCTCACCTTTTGCATCCCTTCAGCCACCACACGCTCGCCTGGCTTAAGGCCTTCCTCGATGACCCACATTGTTCCAGATCTCGAGCCTACTTTGACAGGCCGGAGGCTGACTTTGTTGTCACTGCCCACCACGGCCACCAGATAACGGCCTTGTAATTCACTGACTGCCCGTTGGGGTACCAGTAACGCATCCTTCTGAATCCTGACAACGACACTGATCTTGCCAAAACCACCCGGGCGAAGAACGTTACCAGGATTGGGGAATACTGTTTGAAGAAGGATGGCGCCCGTTCTTACATCAACCTCACGGTTGATGGCAAAAAAGCGGCCTTTTTGCGGGAACATGGAACCATTGGCAAGCTGCAGTCGAAACTCCAGTCTGCGTAGGGTTTCTTCTTCACTGAGTGTGGGCAACTTCTTCCGCATACTTCATGGAGTTGAGGTATTCTTGTTCACTCGGCGTGCAGTTTACCCGGATTGGATCCACCGTGGAGACCGACGTCAGGGCGCCACTTTGCGGACCGACAAGGTCACCCACCTGGGCCGTAGAGATCGCGGTCACCCCGTCGATCGGAGAAACGATATTGGTGAAGCTGAGATTCAACTGAGCGGTATCGACTGCAGCGTTGGCTGCAACGATCGTGGCTTTGGCGGCTTCGATGGCCGCTTTGTTCGCCTCGACCTGGGCTTTGGCGGCGAGGTCAGCTTGGATGGCATCATCCAGTTCCTGTTGACTGATCGCGCTCTCCTTGGCGAGCGGTGTATAACGGGCAACATCTAATTGAGTCTTGCCCAAGTTTTGCCTCTGCCACTTGAAGATTGCCATTGGCCACTTGAAGATTTCCCTTGGCTTGTTCGACATTTCCCTTGGCCTGCTCAACGGCCGCCTGAAACGGTCTGGGATCAATCTGAAAAAGTGGCGCGCCTTTTCGTACAAAAGCGCCGTTGGTATAGACCTGCTTGAGCAGATAGCCAGAGACCTGGGCCCGAATCTGGGCATTGACGAAACCATCCAAGGTAGCCACCCATTCCTTTGTGATCGGGACATCCTTCTGCACGACTTCGACGACTTCGACATCTGGAGGAGGAGGGGCTACGACCTCTTTCTTCTCGCACCCTGTTGAGAGCAGCGTGGCGACGGCCAGTAAGCCGGATACAAGATACGTCCGTTTCGTCGCCAAATAGGACAGAGCAGAGGGCGAGTTCGTTTTTGATCCGAAAAGCTGGTGTGATCGAAACATAGGCGACTCAACCTCTCTTTCTTTCACGTCGATAAATCTCCGGCTTAGTTGCCTCAATCGTGTCGCATGAAACTCTAGAATCGGCTTCATCAAAAATGTGAATTGTTCTCGCTGGGTGAAACTCCGACTGGCACATAAAAATCCAGAGCCGAATGGCACATATTCCGGCCGTCCCGAAATTTGATGCAGTGGTCCGGGAAATGGTAAACTGCAGCCGAAAGCATAAAGATTAAGTCTGGCGTTGGCAAGCTAAAATATTGCATCCTTTTCATCCCTGCATCTAAAAAATATCTGAGTGTGATCGGAGTGTAACCGCCGGCCGCAAGTAGAGCTGAACAGGAAATCGGTAAGGCGACTTCAGGCGATGAATCACTCTTGAAGCAGCGTCTCGCGGACCGTCTTGAGTTCCGCCAACTTCTCTTTGCTGACCTCCGGGAATTTCAGGTTAAGCGAGGCCATGGTCTCAATGATCGCCGCTGCCACCACCACGCGAGTAAACCACTTATTATTGGCCGGAACGACATACCAGGGAGCCTGCTCAGTGGCCGTCTCGCGAATCATTTCTTCGTAGGCCTCCATGTATTGGTCCCAGAAGGCACGCTCCTTCGTGTCGCTGGACGAGAACTTCCAGTGTTTGTCAGGATTGTCTAGCCGTTCGAGGAACCGTTTCTTCTGCTCTTTCTTGGAAACATGCAGGAAAAACTTGCAGATCGCCACGCCGTTGTGCGCGAGATAACGTTCGAAGTTCCCGATCTCTTTGAAGCGCTCCTTCCAAATGTCCTTGCCAATAAGTTCAGGCGGAAGGCTCTGTTTTTGGAGGAACTCTGGATGAACGCGCACGACCAGCACCTCTTCATAATAAGAGCGATTGAAGATACCGATGCGTCCACGCTCAGGCATGCACTTCAGGCAGCGCCAGAGATAGTCATGATCAAGGTCTTCGCTGGAAGGAGCCTTGAAAGAATAGACCTGGCAGCCTTGCGGATTGACTCCGGACATCACGTGCCGGATAGCGCCATCCTTGCCGGCTGCATCCATGGCTTGGAAGATGAGCAGCACAGCCCAGCTGTCCTGGGCGTAGAGACGTTCCTGCAATTCTGAGAGTGCCTCCACCCCCATCGCAAGGGCTTCTTTGGCGCGCGGTTTATCTTCGGCTGTAAAATCACGGGTGTCACCAGGGTCGACATCTTTGAGACGGAACCCTTTGCCATCGCTAACCCGATAAGGTTTAGAGAATTTGCGGGACCTTTCGATGATGTCTTCTATTTTCATGGCTGTCATTACCTCTTCCTAAGTTTATATTATCGAGGGTGCTCGGCTCTTTCCCGGCTTCATCCTAATTGTGCTTTCTTTGCCCTTCCGTGTCTCGATTGATTTCTACTTCTAAGATGGTGCTTGAGAATCTGGTTGAATACAAATAAGAGGATAGCAAGAGGTGGGAATGCCAGCCAAGGCCAATTAGGAGAGTAGAGGCGCGCGGGACGGCGCTACATCGATCGCCCCTGCAACCTGTAACGATTCCGTTCCTCTTTGAACATTCACTTTGATCTCCCAATGTCCTGCCCGAGGAAAATGAACAGCCGCAGCGTAAAGCAATTTATTTTGGGCCTGTTCTCGAGTCGCCCTAGTGGCGATCCCCGGTCCATCCTCCTGGTTCACAGTAACGAGCACCTCTCAGTCCAGCAACGGATGCGGACCATCCAGGTTTTGGATCATCACGCTCACGTCTTCCGTACCCACTCGAACAAGGTTTGATGAAGTGAAAACGGTAACGATGTACGAGCCCGCCTTTCGCTGAAATTGGACGGTTCCGCCGTCTGCATGGGCAGGGGTTGCCCGAATCAGGATGACAAGAATCATCAGCCGGACGCATGCAGCCATCATCGTAGTGACATCTGCTACTCTCAATGGGGAACCCCTGGCCTTGTTCTGGAGCGTGACCAACATGGGTAACAACGGATCGGGTCCTTCGAGGCGTAGGCATCTGTTCTATTCGCGGAAAAATCACGACTTGCTGCGCAAACCTGGAGTCTCTATATTTCTGCCCTGGAAGGGCACGGGATGGTAGCCTGGGGCAAAGCGCAGTGAAGCGACGCCCCAGGCCTGCTTTCTTTCTCCAATCCAATCGCCCCGGCAGGGGCTCCGGATATTACCATAAATAACGCGCATCATACTCAATCCCGCTTCTATCCAGGAACTCCACGTATTCCTCCTGAAAGGTTTTCTTGCGGTGATGCGTATCCTGTTCTCTTACATACTTCCGAACTGTCTCTAGCTGGGACGGACTAACGGAGAATCCACCATACCCGGTTTGCCACGCAAACTTACTGGAGCCAATCTCTTCATGAACCCATTTAGACGAAGAGCCTTTGACATCCTCTAAAACATCGGCCAAGCAATGTGTGGGCCGGAGACCGACCAGAAGGTGAACATGGTCAGCCATGCCATTGATCTCAACTGGCACCCCTCGAGCACGACGGACCAACCCGCCCAGGTATGCGTGCAAGCGGTGTTGCCAATCTTTGGCTATCAATGGATAGCGATTCTTGGTGCTAAAAATCAAATGGAAATGCAAACTGGTATGTGTCGAAGGCATGGGTCGCTCCTTCGCCCCTGCCGGGGCGACACGTAAAATCACGTTACAAATAACCGACCTGGGGCGTCGCTTCGCTTTGCCCCAGGCTACCCTCCTCTACCCCTCCGGGGTAGGACACAAAAATAACGAACAAATAGGGGCGTCGCTTCGCTTTCCCCCAGGCTACCCTCCTCTACCCCTCCGGGGTAGACATTCGAATTAATGAATCATCATTCCACGCATCTCCACCGGATTGAAACTGATCCACACTCCAACCAAGTACAGAAAAATCGCTAAGGTCGCCTATGGGACCAATAGGCCCAGGATGGATTTGAGGCAAGAGTAGAACCGTGACACGGTTTCGCCACCTAATCTGGCACTATACTCAACACGGCAATCGTCGATTCAGCGGCCATCTTTAGACGACCTCCACGTCAGCAGCAAGTGGCCCGCCTGGTGATTCTGTGCAAGGCGGCTTGGGTTGCTCGGCTGGGTGCATCCTGGGAGGCGAGAGGACCTGCATGATGACGACGACTGCTGGGATCAAATAAATAAAAGTTGCGCAAGCCCACATCAGGGCGCCTGCGCACTGCTGGTCCTGAAGAGGTGAAATGTTGAAGCGCCGAGGCGCAGTAAGGTAGGAGGAGTAGACCACTCGATCACAAAACGCAAGAAAAGCAGAAAGTACATCGCACGGTAACGTGGCCAAGAATAGGTACAATGGGATACACCAACGTGGCCACCTGGCGACACTTGGCCAAGGCTGGACTACTGGCCACCAGAATAGAAGGCCGGTCACGAAAAAGGATGCGTACTCGACTTCATGCCACGAATGCGATCGTAGCGCCAGAGCAAACACTGCTGGAACATGCCATCCGACCAAGGTGACCATGGCGGTTAGCCAGCAAAGCACCGGGTGGGTCAGAATGCGTCCAAGCCCCTGTACCGACGGCCAGCGCAGAAACAGGCCTCGGGCCCAGCGAACGAAGCGCTGCGGGAAGACGTTCAGGAACACAAGGACCGGCGCTCCGAGCAGAATCAAAGGAGGAGCTACGGCCATCAGCAGAACATGCTCGATCATATGGATCGAGAGTAGATAATGATCAAAGGCCGCGAGAGGAGAGCCGAGGGCGATCCATAATGAAAACAGTCCACTCATAAAGGCGCCAAGCTGCCAGACGGAAATCTTGTTTGGAAAAGCCTTCCGAAGGCGAAACCAGCCTCGCAAGTAAACGCATGCCGCGAGAACCAGGCCAAGTGTCAGCGGGACTGGGGTCGACCACGATTCGAACTGGGCATGGACTGGAGAGTGCATTGGTGACCTAGGGGCGGGTTGAGGAGGAGCTCTCCCCCCTTGTATCGAGTGCGACTGGACTGGACGCATCACGCGCCGGCACCTGCCCGGCGGGATGCAGAGTGCATAGAAACGCGACCAGGGCTGTAACTTCCGCTGGGCTCAGATTCTTACCATAAGCGGGCATGTTGCCCCTGCCTTGCAGTACCTGACGAATAAGTTGGTCTTGAGTGAGGCGCGTGGCTACAGTGTCAAGCGCCGGACCTCTCTGCCCTCCTTCACCACCCAGGGCATGGCAGTTGCGGCATTGTTTGTCCTGAAGCACCAGCGCGCCCCGCCGCTCGAGCGGTGACCTATCCTTAAGATAGAGGACCGGCACGATTGACCCGCTCCAAGCATTCATCTGAGGAGACCACGGTGTATAGGTCGCGAGCTTGGTAAACGTTCCCAGAACCACCGCCAGAAGCAGAACGGTGAGAACGGCGATCGGCCGGCGGCGCCAGCTCTTCTCCCCCTCACCGGAGAGGAAAGGGAGCAACAAGAGCACCGCGATACCGACTAGCGGGCAAATCAGCAGGAACGGAGTCTCAAGCTGCGGCGGAAGCAAAGAGAGCAGGGCGTACAACCACAAGAAGAAGAAATCCGGGCGAGGAACCGTTTCGATAATGGTGGGGTCCGGTTGTCCGGTCGGCCCGAAGGGTCCAAAAATGACGGCGCAGAGGGCCACCGCCAGCAGGATGCAACCGGCAAAGATGAGGTCCTTCCAGATCGCGTCCGGCACGAAGGGCACGCCGTCCTTGTGAGTTAGTTCCTCGTACTCTTTCAAGTAAGTCTCGCGCCGTACCAGTCGTCCTGGCATGGGCCATTCATTGATCCCAAGCTTAAGTACCATGAGCAGATGCAGACTGACCAGCCCGATCAGGATTCCCGGGATCACAAACACATGCAGGGCGAAGAAGCGGGAGAGCGTATCGCCGGCGATGATCGGACCGCCCAGCATGAGGTTGACGAGCCAGCCTCCAATGAAAGGAACACGGCCCATGATCGAGGCGCCGATACCGAGACCCCAGTAGGCGTCCTGGTCGAAACGCAGGACCTGACCAGTGAATGCCATGCCGAGCGTCATCAGCAGCAGGAAAACGCCCACGATCCAGGTGAATTCACGCGGATATTTGTAGGCTCCAAACAGGAACACCTGAACCATGTGGATGAGGACCAGTGCAACCATGAAGTTCGAGCCCCATCCGTGCATGGCGCGTAAGAACCAACCCAGTGTGAGGTCATGGTTGAGTGTCTGGAGGCTATTCCAAGCCTCGGCGGCCGAGGGCACATAAACGATGGCCAGCAGAATGCCTGTGATTACCTGTAGGATGAATACCGTCAGGGCGGCGCTGCCGAAAACGTACCACCAACTGGCGCTCGACCGAGGCACACGATGGAGCGCCATCTCACGAATGGCGCCGCTGAGTTGCAGGCGCCGATCCATCCATTCGCCGAGGGATTCTATCCAGCGCATGGCTTCCTCCCTCCCGCTGGCCGTTCCGGAGTCCGCGGCGAGAGTGGGCAATTCGCCCGCCCGAATGACAAGCTGATCGCCGTCGATCCTATGGGGATACTCAAA
Organism: uncultured Acidimicrobiia bacterium; assembly: GCA_963810905.1. GTDB lineage: Bacteria > Acidobacteriota > Terriglobia > Versatilivoradales > Versatilivoraceae > CAWBAT01. The sequence continues at coordinate 338,176 of CAWEPG010000013.1, forward strand.
CAAGCCTCGCTCAGGTGGTCCGGAGGCGCGAGAACCGTCAGCATAATAGACGCCTCCGTGGCACGGACACATGAACAGTCCGGATTGAGAGAACCAGCGGACTGGACAGCCGAGATGGGCGCAATTGATGGCGAATACCTGAAAGGTCTGGCCGGCCACGTGCCGAACCCAGCATGGAATGTCGGCGGTCTGGCCGTCCCAGGGGCGCACAAAGGGATTGCGGAACGTGGCCAAACGGGTTTGGCCTTCCGGAAACTGGGTCAACGACCCCAGGGAGACCCAGGCGTTGTAACCTTGGCCTGTCTTTCCCCGCAGAGGGGAAAGAATGTAGCCAACTATGGGCACGGTCAGTAGAGCAGCGATGCCGCCATTGATCAGAATGCCCAGCCTCATTAGGAGGCTGCGCCGGGAAACTTCGTTTTGCTTGTTCACTGAGATCCTCCAGTCGCCAGTCCCGGCCTCGAAGGGTAAGGCTGGCCGGGAAATTGCGGCCGCAGCGCTACGAGCCAGGCAACCACATCGGACACCTCTTGGTCCGCCATGGGTCGTCCCGGTAGGTTGCCTCGCCAGTCCGGCGCGCCCACGTTCGGTACACCCACGATCACCGTGGTGCGCAGCCCCTGGTCACTAACCAAGGCCAGGTACGATCCGTCAACAATCGAGCCCGCCCTGCCACCTCCCTTGCCGCCAGGGCCGTGGCACGAGGCACAGAACGTCTGGTAAACGCCGGCCCCGCGTCCCGCGTCACCAGGAGAGGAGGGCCGGTATGATGGCGGACTCGCGCCACCCAGCTCGCCTGGCTTCCCCCATCGGGCCCGACTCTCCTGTACCAACACATCGATCTGCCGGTCGGTTAACGTACCCCCGGCGCTGCGTGCAAACGCTCGCATCGGTGTGCCGGGCACGCCGTTGGTCATGACCTGCCGGAGGGTAGCGTCACCGACTAACGCCAGGTACACGGGGTCGGCAAGAGATACCGCTGCACCACCCTTACCCTCCGCTCCATGGCAAGCTGAGCAGTTCTGCTTGTAGAGAGTGTTGAAATCCAGTACCTCATCAGGACGGACCACTTCGGGACCCGGCCCGGGCCGGCCGGGCAAGCTGATGCAGCCGACCAAAGCAAGAACTGTGAGAGTCTCAACAAAGGCCAATGATAAATGGGAGCGCGAATACCGGAGGTTCATCGCTGGTCGCTCCCTTCCGTCTTTTTCATCCATGATCCCTGGGGCCTCGATCCCTGCCAGGACTGCGAACGGCATGTGCTGACGAGTTCGAACGCGTTCCTGCCGCACCACCACCAGTCCAGCCACGATGCCAAAGCCAATCTGCGAGGCCACGAACCATGTCCAGTCGATCCGTTGGTCCAGCAGCGGGTTGATCATCCCGAGACTCGCATGTAGCAGCCCCGACCACATGAAAGGAGCGAGGAAGCCGCCCAGCAGAATCGGCCGGCGAGGGAACATAGGCAGCATGACACCATAAAGAAGGCCGACCAGCACTGAGGTGACCAAGTGCAAGGCGGTTGCTACCAGCAGCAACACGGGGTGAAACGAAGTAAGCTGCTCGAGCGATAGCTGAAGAGGCTGGGCATACACCACCGCTGCCAGCAGGTTGATTGGGTACCAGATACTGCCATGGGTAAGAACGCCGTAAAGCGAGGCGAGCACCGCCATGGCTACGCTTCCCGCCAGCCCCCCCTTGACCCCGGCCGCGACGGGGTAAATCTCGATGGGGAGCCGGGCCCGGTGCATCTCCGGGACGATGTCGATCCGCACTACTTCCCGCCGCTCGGTGACGATAGGCGCCACTTCGGTCACCACCGGCACGGTCTCGTGCTGTTCATGGGGCAGTACCTGAAGGAACCAACCCACACCGCCTGCCACGGTCAGTATCGCCCCCAGGGTGCTCACGGCGGCACTTGTCAACAGACCGGCAAAGAGCAGCGTCAGGCCGAAGGCGAGAACGACGGGCCACGCCGTGGGTGCTGGCAATTCAACGCTTGCCGGTCCGCTGGTTGTTTTCGGTTTCACATCCGGTTCCATAGCCAGATCACTCTCGCTTCTTGATCTCCAGTGGCTCAGCTCACCTTCCGATGATATACACCAAAGTGAACACGACCACCCACACGACATCCACAAAATGCCAGTAGAGCGATAGCACATCGACCCTATGTGCGTGCTCCTGCTTCACCGCGCCGGCTAGAGCGAGAATCATCACCACACTGAGCCCCACCAGACCTGCCGTCACGTGGAAGGCGTGCAGTCCGACGAGCGAATAGTACGTCGTGCCGAAGAGGTTTGTGTAAATCGTCAGCCCCTCCTCGTAAATCAGGTGGTACCACTCACGTCCTGTCCCGATCAGGAAAATCGCTCCCAAGGCGAAAGTCAGAAACCAGAAGAACTTGAACGCCGCGTTCTTGCCCGCGCGCAGGCCATTCAGTGCCAGGTGAATGGTCAGGCTGCTTGCGAGCAGGCAAATCGTATTGAAGATGGGAACGTGGAGCACCTGTTGCGGCGTCGGCCCGCTCAAACTCTTACCGATGTAAAAAATGTAGGCGACGACAAAAATGGTGAAGATCGCCGACTCGGCGGCGATGAGAGAGAACATTCCCACACGTCCGCGCGAAGGAAGTGTCCAGGGCATCTCAATTGCGGGTATCGCTCCAGGCAGCGTGCTCATCAAATAGCCTCTCTAAGGTTCAATTCCGATTCAAAATGAAGCCGGATTCGAAAGCATTAGTCATTCGTATTTCCAGTCCGGGTCCTCGGGATGCTTCATGTCCCACAGCGGCCGCCGGCTCTTGACCTCCGGGATGACCGCAAAGTTGTAAGCGGGCGGCGGCGAAGAGGTAGCCCATTCCAATGTCCAAGCGTCCCAAGGATCATTGCCAGCCAACCTTCCTTTGAAGTAGGACTGGACCAGGTTGAACACGAAGCACAGCACCGCCACAATCTGGAAAAAGGCGCCTATCGAGCAAACCATGTTCCAGGTATCCCAACCCCGTCCTGGCTCGTAGGTGTAGATTCGTCGCGGCATGCCTAGAATGCCCGGAATGTGCATAAAATCGAAAGTGAGATGGAAACCGATCAGGAACAACCAGAAATGCCACTTACCCAGCCTTTCGTCGAGCAGCCTGCCCGATCATCTTGGGGTACCAGTAATAGAAGGCTGCGAAAAGAGCGAACAGGATTCCGCCCACGATCACATAGTGGAAGTGAGCCACGACGAAGTACGAGTGGCTGAGCTGCCAGTCAAAGGGTGCCGCCGCGAGCATGATTCCGGTCAGACCCGCAAGGAGGAACTGGAACAAAAACGCAAGGCAGAACAGCATGGGCGTGGCATAGCTGATTTTGCCCCCCCACATCGTACCCAGCCAGTTGAAGAGCTTGATCCCGGTAGGAACTCCGACCGCCATCGTGGTGAGGACAAAGAAGGCATTACTGTACGAGGCCATACCAATGGTAAACATGTGGTGAGCCCAGACACTCATACTTACAAACCCGATGCCTACCGTCGCCGCGACCATAACCGGGTAGCCGAATATGGCCTTGCGTGAAAATACCGGGACGATTTCAGACATAAAGGCAAAAGCCGGGATGATGAGCACATAGACTTCCGGGTGGCCGAAAATCCAGAAGAAGTGCATCCAGATTGTCGCCGAGCCGCCCGCCTGCGTATCGAAGAAATGTCCGCCCAAGTAGCGGTCGATCATCAGCATGATTTGCGCCGCTGTCAGCGGACTGATTACAATCAGCACCATGCCCGACATCACCAAGTTCATCCAGGCCAGCAGCGGCATTTTGCCCAAGGTCATTCCCCGGCAGCGCAGAGAGATGATGGTGGCCACGATGTTGATCGCGGTCCCGATGCTGCCGAAACCTGATACCAAGAGAGCGATCGTCCAATAGTCCGTGCTATGCCCTTTCGAAAATGCCGGAGAAGTCAGCGGCGCATAAGCCCACCAGCCAACGTCTGGCGCGCTGCCGGCGCCGTACAGTCCGTCGCCGCCCAAGAAGCTGAAGTAGAGCAGCAGGCCACCCAAAGCGGTCATCCAGAAACTCCAGGCATTCAAGCGAGGAAATGCCATGTCGCGTGCTCCGACCATCAGAGGCACAAGGTAGTTGCCAAACCCGAACAGAATCGGCATGGCCACGAAGAAAATCATGGTGGTACCGTGCATCGTGAACATGCGGTTGAAAACCTGGGGGGAAACGAAATGCGCGTGGGGAACCGCCAATTGGATGCGCATGATCGTGGCTTCGATTCCGCCAATGACCAGAAACAGCAAGGCGTAGCCGATGTACATCAAGCCCAGCTTCTTGTGATCGACCGTGATCACCCACTCATGAAGTATCTCTAGCCAGGTCTTTGCGGCTTCCCTGGATAGCCCAATCGAGCTCGGCATTGGTATTGAATCGGACGACATCGTTCTCTCCTGAAAATCCCCCCTCGAGGGGGGCAGCCGCCGCCAGGGTGAAGTCTTGATAAGACTTCACGGGGTGTCCTGGGTCATAACCGATCGGGACATCCCCCTACACCCCCTTAAAAGGGGGAATCATTCATTTCCATCACTTCGGGGTGCCGCCCGGCGGTGTGCGCGGCTCCTCGTAACAACAGACTTCGGGCCCTGTTAAATCGGCTCAGCGGAGCGTCAGCAGATAAGCGGTCACGCGGTCGTATTCCTGCCCGGATAGATTCATCGCCGGCATCAACGATCCCGGCTTGATCGCATCTGGATTCTGAATCCAAAGCCGAAGGTTCTCGGGCGTGTTGGTCGCGGCGCCGGAGGCGATGGTGTCGCGACTCATGAGGTGCGTCAGATCCGGTCCAAATCGCCCGTTTGCCACAGTGCCCGCAACGACGTGGCAATTGATGCACGCAGTGGTCTCGAACCTGCGTCGGCCTTCAGCGGCTGAAGCATCCATCGCAACGCTTGCTGGGGCCGGCTGGCGCTGCGCCTGCACCCAACGGTCGAAGTCGGCGCGCGGCTCGACGTACACTCGCAGCAGCATCTTGGCGTGCTGCGTTCCGCAGTATTGTGCGCATTGGCCGAGGTAGATCCCGGTTTCGTGCGGGTCGAGCCACATGTGGTTGGGATGGTTAGGAATCAGGTCAGTCTTTCCCGCCAAGCGCGGTACCCAGAAGCTGTGGTCGGTGTCTGCCGAGAGTAGGGTCAGAAAAGTGGGTGTGGGTTGCTTCGGATCACTGACGGGCACGTGCAATTCATTCGTGGCCACAATGCCGTATTGGGGATACCGAAACTCCCACCAGAACTGGTGGCCAACGACGGTCACGTCGATCGCACCCGGTGGTCGCGGGGCATCCTGCACTTCGTGGATGACGCGCGCCGTGGTCAGGAAGAGCACGACTACGATCAGCACCGGAATCACAGTCCAGGCCAGCTCCAGTTGATTGCTGCCGTAAACCTGCGGTGGTTCGCGTCCGTCATCGTCCGCCCTCTTCCTGAATTTCACAGCAGCGTAAACCAGCAAGCTGAAAACGATCACGAATATGGTGCCCGTGACCGCAAGCACAAAGAGAGAAAGTCCAAAGATCAAATCGGCTGGCGTGGAGACCGGGGAGAAAATGCTCGACATGTTCGAAGACTGGGTTACAGACTGCGCAAAAAGGTCGGCCGTCAGCGCCAACCCAGCAAGCATGGCAATCACGAAACCAACAGCCGATGCCTTCATGGCCCGCGCAATGAGAAAATAAATCACCTGAAGCGAACATCTCTTCATTGGCTGTGATCCCTTGTTAAGCGGGGTTTCTTCTGTAGTTTTTTAGGACTTCCTAAACGACTAAGTAGCGGAAATCTATCGCGTCTTTTCCGACGATGTCAAGTCACACAAGCAACAATTTACAAATTACTAAAAGGATATATTTTTACCGCACATTGATTTAGGGCTTGAGCGTTGCTGCATTGGCGGGTTTGGCGACGCCCGAGGGAGACGAAGACTCTTCTGCCTCGGATATTGTCGAAGACCGTAATGTCGGTAATTGGACGAGATCTTTTGAGAAGATAAGGTCAAGAGTCCAATCGAGTGCGACGCGAACCTTCTTTTGTAGGCCCGGAAGCTTACTCAGGTAAATGCCACGCCACATCCACCAGGCGATGATCCCGGAGAACCTGAAGCCGAAAATTTCAGCCACGCCGGTGCGTCGACCGATGGTGGCCAGCAGACCAATGATCTTAAAACGGAATGGCCCTGGAGCCTGCCCGCGCATGCGAACCCACGATATTGCTGGCGAGCACGGTGGCTTGGCGGATGGCATGCTGCGCAGTCGGTGGATAAAACTTGCCCGGGTTAAAAGGGTCTGGCACGAGCGAGCAGTCGCCAAGTGCCCATACTCCAGGCCAGTTGGGGACCTGGAGACAGTCGTCGGCCACGATGCGTCCCCTCTGCAACGCACAAGGGAGGCTTGCCAGCAGCGCCGGGGGAGTGGTGCCTGCAGTCCAGATGAGCATCCGGGTGGCAATCTTGCTGCCATCGCTTAGGCTGACTTCCTTGCCGTCAAACCCAGCGACCTTGGTCTTCAAGAGTACCTCAACTCCGCGTTGAACAAGTTTCTTTTCAGCATAGAGGCCGAGGCTTCTGCTCAACTCCGGCAAAAGGACTTCGCCTGGATCCACCAAGACGATCCGGAGCATGTCCTCCTTCAAGTGGCGATAAAATTTCATGCCTTCGCGGAAAAGATCGTTTACGGCCCCAACAGTTTCTACGCCGGCGAATCCACCGCCTGCCACCACCAAGGTTAATGTCGTTTTGCGCTGGATTTCATCCATCTGATTGTCCGCTAGTTCCAGGGCATCAATGACTCGGTTCCGCACCAAAATGGCGTCTCCCAATGTCTTCATGGTCAGGGCATGCTCTTCGAGACCAGGCGTGTGGTAAAAGTTGGTCACTGCGCCAAGTGCCAGAACCAGCTGGTCATAGGCAATAACGGCCGTTCTTCTCAAGTCAACTTGAAGGACACGCACCTCTTTCTTGGCAAGATCGATCGCCTGGATGTCGGCGATCCCTACGCGGGTTCGGCGCAACATTTTGCGCAGCGGCTGGACGATGTCGGTGACGGCGACGTCGGCTCCGGCAACTTCATGGAGCATCGGGGTGAAGAGTACGAAATTCTCTTTTGACACCAACACGATTTCAACGTCCGGATTGTCGCCTAATCGTTTTTCGAGGTGTAACGCCGCATAAGCTCCGGCAAACCCCCCGCCTAAAATCAAAATGCGCTTCTTCGTCTTTCCAATATAATACATGGGATCTCCACTCCGGGATTTCATCTTCCTTCCAGCTTGATCATCCCTTCTTGCACAAGGGGGGCTTTAGGGGGTCGTCTCCTAACTCCAAACTCCAAACTCCAACCTCGGTCTCTCTACTGCAGCAAACACTTTCGCTTCAACTTCTGCGACTCTTGCGCTTTTTTGCGGCTAAGACCCAACCTTTCCAGAGCTCTCTTTCTCCCAAAGGAGAAACCCTCCCAAAAACGCATTGGCGTTATCGCCTGCCCGGCAACCAAGGGGCAGCTTTTTCAGTTTCTTAGTATTTCCCCCCCCTAGCACAACCTCGTCAGGTTCAAGTGCAGCTGTCAACCGAGCCACTACGTCTGCCACGTCTTTCCGCCATTTCTTGGTCCCCCTTTTCTCTAATCCCCGCAGCCCCACGTAGTCCTCATAAGTCCCCTTCTTGTACGGAAGATGTCCTAGTTCCATGGGCTCCAATATGCCATCTACAACTAGAGCAGATCCGAGGCCAGTTCCCAGCCCCAGGAAAAGCATTATGCCGCTCTTATAGCTCCCCAGAGCTTGCATGGAGGCATCATTTACAAGCTTGACGGGACAACCAAATGCCTTTCCAAAATCAAAACCGACCCACCCACTTCCAAGATTATAGGGGTCCAAAATCGGCCGCCCCCGCAGAACCGGCCCCGGGTAGCCAATCGACACGACGTCATATTTCCAGTCCTTGGCAAGCTCTCTGACTCCGGAGACCATTGCTTCGGCCGTCATCTCTGGCCCGGAGGGAAACTTTCGAACTTCGGTCTGCCCTGAGGCAAGAATCTTGACGTTGGTCCCGCCCACATCTACAACCAAAATGTTCATGGTAAGCCCCCAATGTTAGAATTGTGGATTGCCGATTGTTATGTCTCAAGGTCTATTCGCCTCTTGAGGCGTTTTCGCCTATGTTGATCAAGATCTCGGCGATCAGACCCGTCCAGCCGGTTTGATGGCTGGCACCGCAACCACGGCCTGTGTCGCCGTGAAAATACTCGTGGAAGGGGATCAGATCGCGCCAATGCGGATCCTTATTAAAAAGCTGACAGGAACCAAAGACTGGGCGATTGCCTTCCTTGTCACGTAGAAAAATGTTTGCCAGCCGCTGTGCCAGTTCGTTGGCTACCTCGTCCAGAGTTTTCATCCTACCCGAACCCGTCGGGCATTCGACCTGGAACTGTTCGCCATAATAGAGATAATCTTGTCGTAATGAGGAAAGGATAAGGTAATTGACCGGGACCCAGATTGGCCCGCGCCAATTGGAATTTCCGCCGAAGAGACTGTTCGTCGATTCACCCGGCTCGTAGTCCAATCGATACTCTTGGCCGCCCAAGTTGAAGACCAACGGATGATCCCGGTGATAACGAGAGACGGATCGGATACCATAGGGAGATAAGAACTCACTTTCATCCAGCATATATCCCAACATACGCCGCAACTGATCCGGTCGCACAAGCCCCAACAACAAGTTGTTGTTGGGCCCGGGAACAACCATCGGCCCGACACTTTCAACCAGGTCCGGGCGATGTTGGATAAACCACTGCCGTCGGCGCTGGAAATCAGGGTATTGATCGAAGGTATCCGCAGGGACGGTCGATGCACCAAAGATAGGAACAAAGCCAACCATGGTGCGAGCCCGCACGGGGAATTCTTCATTTTCCTTCGAGAAAACAGAGTCGTAAAAGAAACCGTCTTCTTCGTCCCAGAGCGACTTCTGCGAATCGTGCTGGCTGTTGACGGCGTTAGCAATGTAGACGTAATGCTCCCAGAATTTGCTGGCAAGATCCTCGTAAGCGGGATTTTGGTTGGCTAGCAACAAGGCTGTGGACAACATGCTCTTGGCGAAGGCCGCCATCCAACTCGTCCCATCAGCCTGTCCCAGAAAATAACCCGGTGGGAGCTTATCTCGATCGAAGGCGCCGATGTTGTCCATCCCCAGGAAGCCTCCCTGGAAGATGTTCTTTCCGAGAGGGTCCTTGCGGTTGACCCACCAGGTGAAGTTCAGGAGCATCTTCTGAAACACTCGCTCGACAAAAGCAAAATCGGCCACGCCGGTGCGTTCACTCTCAGTTTCAAAGACCGATCTTGCAGCCAGAGATAACATTGGCGGATTGACTGCACTGAAATCCCACTCGTAGGCTGGAATCTGCCCATTGGGATGCATCGTCCATTCGCGGAGCATCAGTATGATCTGTTCTTTGGCAAATTGCGGATCAACATGCGCCAGGGCGATACAATGGAAGCCCAGATCCCAAGATGCAAACCACGGGAATTCCCATTTGTCCGGCATCGAGATCACATCGCGGGTAAAGAAATGCGTCCAATCGTGGTTGCGCCCTTCCTTGCGTTGGAGCGGGGGGACGGGTTCAGAAGGATCACCCTCCAACCAGTCGCCGACGACATAGTGGTAATATTGTTTAGACCATAACAGCCCGGCGAAGGCTTGTCGCGCCACCAGTTTAACATCCGCAGAGAGATGTTCCGGTAATACAACATTATAGAATTCGTCCGCCTCCTCTTGACGTTCCTCCAGAATCGCGTCGAAATCGGCAAAGGGCGACTCGTGCGGATGACCGTCGATCAGGGGAGACAGCCGTAAATCGTAGCTGACCGTTTCTCCGGCATTGACGGTGCGGAAGTAATGTGCGGCAGCTTTAGTGCCCATGGCAGATGGGTTCACGGCACCGTGCCTGCTATTCACAACATAGTCATGAAAGGCGTCTTTGACGTAGGGCGTTGGCGGGGGGACTCGATACAAACGCTCTGTATTGGTCTCATTCTCGGTAAATAGCAATTCATCGGCGCCGTCACAATACAGAACATATTCGCCCAACCGCCAATGCTTGGCTATCAGGGCGTTTGGTCTTTTGCGCCCGATTGCCAGCGCGGCAATCGAGGGACGGCGGGGATCACGACCCCAGCTCCAAGTATTGCGAAACCAAAGGGTCGGCAGCAGATGAATCGGCGCCGCCTTCGGCCCGCGATTGCTGACATGAACGCGAATCAATAGGTCCTCAGGCTCAGCCTTGGCGTATTCCATCACGACATCGAAGTAGCAACTCTGTTCGAAAATTCCCGTGTCGACCAGCTCGTACTCCATTTGAGACTTGTTGCGGAGCTGGTTCTCTTCGAGCAGCTGCGCGTAAGGAAACTCGGCCTGAGGATATTTGTAGAGATACTCCATGTAAGAGTGCGTTGGCGTGTTATCGAGGTAAAAGTAGTACTCCTTGACGTCCTCGCCGTGGTTGCCTTCATTGCCAGTCAAACCAAACAAACGCTCTTTTAGAATCGGATCGCGCCCATTCCAGAGGGCCAAAGCGAAACAAAGATACTGGTGCCGGTCACAGATTCCGCCGAGACCATCCTCATTCCAACGATAAGCTCGCGAGCGGGCATGATCATGCGGGAGATAATTCCAGGCATCACCGTCGGCACTGTAATCCTCGCGCACCGTACCCCACGCGCGCTCCGAAAGAAATGGCCCCCACCGATTCCAGTGACCTTTCTGCTGTTGGTTCATCAGCAGACGAACCCCTTCACGCGTGTCGTAGATGTTCATGGGAAGATTTCGAATAGAAACACAATAAATAATGGACCAAATCTCGCATGGACCCCCCTCAAGTCCCCCCTTAAATAAAGGGGGGACGACTCTTGCGACCATGTCCCCCCTTGCACAAGGGGGGACTTGAGGGGGGTGAGGAATTGCGGGCAAACAATATTTAATGCATCTGCATTAATTAAGGTCTAATCAATTTTCAGCAACGAGAAAACTGACGCTTGCCAGGGAGTTGCATCCAGGTAGAGTCCGCCCGATTGTAAATCATTTCCATCCCAGTCGTAAATTGCCTGGCCCATTTGATCCTGGAGTCGCCACTGACTACCAGCAAGGTCTGTAAATGGCAGTTGAACCTTGCATTGGCTCTGGTTCGGAGCATAGTTCACGGTCACCAGCAGCCGCTTTCCATTGGGCTCCTGCCAAGCAAACACCAGGAAACAATCCCAAGTCGGATTCCCATCCCAGGCAGGCCTGCACTCCAGTACTTGCCATCGACCCTCGCGCACAATCAGTTGGCGCAGCACGGAAAGCAACCGATCATAAAACTGTTCCAACTTCTGATCGGGAGATTCATCCGGCCCACGACGGAGATGAGGAGAGATTCTTTTCTTCCGCCCCTGAAATTGTCCCTGATGGAAGAAGCGCAGCCCAGGAGCCAAAAAGGTGATGACGGCCGCAGCCTCATGCATCCCGGGCGAAAAGGTCACGGCAGCCCTGGGTTCGTCGTGGTTTTCCAGAAATCGGGCCAGTTTGTTCTGGTAATCGAGCCCGGCGAAAAGGTGCTCGCGCACGGGACGCGCGTGTCCCTCGCGCAATCGGTCGTAAAGCCGCTTATCGTAAGCGTAGTCAAAACCTTGTTGTTGCATAATCCATTCCATATCCCAATAGACTTCGGCCATGAAGCAAAAATCAGGGAACTGTTCCCGAACGCGCTGTGTCGCTTTTGGCCAGAAGGGTTGAGACGGGGTGTTCCAGGTCCGTTCGAAAACTTCCGGCAACACGAGCATGGCCATATCGCAGCGCACGCCGTCACATTGACCGGCAATCTTCATCAACTCCCCGGTCATGGCCTCTTGCGTATTGGGGTTGCCATAGTTGAGCTGAAGCGTATCAGGCCAGCCGGAAAAGTAAGGATCCCGGCCATAAGCTAGAATGAGGTCGCCCTGTTTGCGCTGAATCCGGGTGTAGTTTTGGGGCGCTCTTAACAGATCGCCCTCGCTCCCGGGTACGTAATACTCCGGGTGATCTTCCACCCAAGGGTGATCCAGGCCAGTATGGTTGGGAACAAAGTCGAGCATCAAACGCAGCCCATACTTCTGGAGGCGGTAGCGGAGCCGGGCCAGGGCAGGATCTCCGCCCAGGGCAGGTTGAACTGCGTAGCCGGTGATCGCAAACCCGGAACCGGCGATGTCTTCTTCGCGCAAATCCGGCAGTGTCTCTTTAAATTCCTGGCGCCAATCCGCATTGGTTCTGGATACTCGCTGCCCTGCCAAGCCGGTCTGCCAGACGCTCAGAAACCAGACCCAGTCAAACCCCATCTCGGCCAGGCGTTCCAGTTCGACATCCGGGATATCATCCAGAGTTGCCGGCCGGCGCAGCTGACGGGACAGTTCCGTGAGCCAGACACGAGTGTTTATTTGGTAGAGCGAAGGATAGAGTGGTTCATGCATGTCAGTTTTTGCGGCCCGCAGCCGCCCTCCGAATTTGATCATCCCGCTCAGGATCTGCTTCGACAATCGAAGCGAACTTACCAAGTCTCAGGAATTGCTCGGACGTACTGCGTAGCGAACAGGTGCATGGCCCGGGCAATGATTCCGGTCCAACCGGTCTGGTGGCTTGCCCCGAGGCCGGCCCCGTTGTCGCCATGAAAGTACTCGAAGAACAAGAGGTAATCGCGCCAGTGTGGATCATCCTGGAACTTCCCGATCCCTCCATAGACCGGTCGTCGACCTTCGCTGTTGCGCAGAAAAATGCTTGCCAGTCGGCGTGTGATCTCTTCGGCCACCTGATAGAGATTCATCTGCCGCCCGGAGCCTGTAGGACATTCCACGGTGAGGGCATTGCCGTAGTAGGTGTGGTACTGCAGCAGGGCGCGGATGATCAACGAGTTGACGGGCATCCAGATGGGCCCGCGCCAATTCGAGTTCCCGCCAAACATGCCGGTGTCGGACTCCGCCGGCAGATAGGGGACCCGATATTCCTGGTCCTCTACTCGGAAAACGTAGGGATGCTCTGCGTGGTAGCGCGAGATCGAACGGATGCCATAAGGGCTCAGAAACTCTTTCTCGTCGAGCATCTTCGCCAGTACGCGGCGAAGCTTAGTTTCATTCAAGATCGCAGCCAGCCGCCGGTCCGCCTGACCGGGCTTGCCGGGATCGTGGATGAAGGCTGTCAGCTCCGGGCGAGCCTTGAGGAACCTACGGAAGCGTTGGCGCAACTCTGGATACGCTGCCAGGCCCGCCCCTTCGAATACGGTCACGGCGCAAAAGGGGAGCAGGCCTACTATGGACCGCACCTTCAGACGCTGGGCCCCGCCGTCCGGCAGGCGAAGCACGTCGTAGAAGAAGCCGTCCTCCTCATCCCACATTCCAGTGTCCTCGCCAGTGTGCATCATCGACGATGCGATCCAAAGGAAATGCTCGAAGAACTTGACGCACATGTCCAGATAAGCTGGTCGTTCGAGCGCCAGTTCCACGGAGATCTCGAGCATGTTTTGGCAGAAGAGCGCCATCCAGGCGGTGCCGTCAGCCTGTTCCAGGTACCCGCCGGTCGGCAATGGTGCACTTCGGTCGAACACCCCGATATTGTCCAGCCCAAGGAATCCGCCCTCAAAAACATTATTGCCCGATCGATCCTTCCGGTTTACCCACCAGGTGAAGTTCAGCACCAGCTTGTGGAAGGCGCGCTCGAGCCATTCGACGTCATTCTGGCCGCGCCGAGTCTTCTGCAGGCGATAGGTGAAGATGGTGGCCCAGGCGTGCACCGGTGGATTCACATCGCCAAAGTTCCACTCATAGGCGGGAAGTTGTCCGCTGGGGTGCAGGTAACGCTCCCGGAGTATCAGGTCTAGTTGCCCTTTGGCGAAGTCTTCGTCCACGAGCGACAGCGCGAGGACATGGAAGGCCAGATCCCAGGCCGCATACCAGGGGTATTCCCACTTGTCCGGCATCGATAGGATGTCGGCATTGTACATGTGTTGCCAACCACCGTTGCGGGGGCTGGCACGCCGCATCGGATCCAATGGATCGGCACCGCGCTCTACGAGCCACTGTTCAACATCGTAGTAATAATACTGTTTGGACCAGAGCATGCCAGCCAGCGCTTGTCGCATGACGTTGACTGCATCAGGATGAAGCGTTGACGGGATGACCGAGGCGTAGAACTCATCGGCTTCCTCCCGGCGCACCCGTATCATGGCATCAAAGCCGCTACCAAACGGACCAACCTGCTCATTCTCAACTGGAATGACCGCAAGAGGCGACACGTCGCTCAATCGAAGACGAAGGGTCCGGGATTCCCCAGCTCCCACCGTCAGCGGGTAATGGATCGACGCCTTTGTCCCCATCTTCTTGGGGTTCACCGCGTCCTGGCGGCCATGGATGATGTAGTTATTGATGCCATCCTTCACAAAAGGAGTACGGTTGGGAAAACCGGAGAGACGTTCTGTATTGGTCTCATTCTCCGTAAAGAGCAGCGCTGCCGCACCTTCACAGTAGAAAAATCGCTCCCCGAGTTCAGGAACCCCTGCCATGATCACCCCGATATCCTCGTCGTGGTAGACCTGCCGGAGCCCTGGTCGAGGCACATTCCCGCCCCACGACCATACGTTGCGAAACCAGACTGTCGGTAGCACGTCGAGCGTCGCCGACTCCGGACCACGATTGCACACAGTGATCTGGATGAGGATGTCTTCGGAAGAGGCTTTCGCGTATTCGACGAATACGTCGAAGTAGCGATCTTGATCGAACACTCCCGTATCCAGCAACTCGTACTCCCACTCGTGGCGACCCCTGCGGCTGTTGGTCTCCACCAGATTGGCGTACGGATAGGCTGCCTGAGGATATTTATAAAGGTACTTCATGTACGAGTGCGTTGGAGTTGAGTCGAGGTAGAAGTAGTACTCCTTAACGTCCTCGCCGTGGTTGGCCTCAGAATTGGTCAACCCAAACAGGCGTTCTTTGAGGATCGGATCCTTGCCATTCCACAGGGCCAGAGCGAAGCAGAGGAGCTGTCGGTCATCAGAAATACCTGCCAGGCCATCTTCTCCCCAGCGGTAGGCGCGGGAACGAGCCTGGTCGTGATTGAAATAGCCCCAAGCATTGCCATCTTGGCTATAGTCTTCGCGCACGGTTCCCCACTGCCGCTCACTGAGGTACGGGCCCCACTTCTTCCAGGAAACCTTCCGCTCTCGATCCTCTTTAAGCCGGAATTGTTCTGCGTTCATGAATCTAACTTCCTCTGATTTTGATGGATAGCCAGACGAGATCTAAATAAATGAATTAATATGGCTGGTTATCATCTTCCCAACAGATTCGCCTCCAGTCAAGACCGCGCACCATAATAAGAATGGATGTTCTTTTCATCTACCCACTCCTGAAGCATGAGCTTTATTAACCCCCCTGAGGTCCCCCCTGTCCAAGGGGGACATTTCTTGGACAAGGGGGGACTTCAGGGGGGTTCACCGCTTCGCCGGCATTCTAATGGTGCTTCACGTCAACCCAGTTTTATTGCCTTGATGCTCCGGCGCATTGGCATCTAAAGCCGCGATCTTGGCGGCATACAGGTTGATACCAGGAATGGCGCTCAACCCATGGGCAAAAATGCTCAGCAAAACTGTCATCGTCACGGTGAACTTGATGGTGGACTCCCCCGGCAGGTGTGCTTTGCTTTCCAGGTAAACTAACCCAAGAACGATCGAAGCCAGGCCGCGCGGACCGAACCATCCCATAAAGATCACGCTAGCCATACTCAAGTGCGTGCCCAGCAGCGCGAGCGCCACCGGCAGCATTCGCACCACCGTCAGGCTGAAGACGGCATACAACAGCATGTCGGTGGTGAAGTGTTGCACTGAGCGTACAACCAGTAGCCCGAACAGAAAAAAAACGAAAAGATTGAGCAGTTGCCCCCATTCTTCCGTGAACTCGAGGCTGTGTTTCCCAGCGTCCTTAAACCCCACCTGCACCGCCAAGCCAGCCACGAATGCTGCAATGAACATGCTTGCGCCAGCGGCTTCAGAAGCGAGTGCACAGAGCAGCGGTAACGCTACGACCCCGATTTGGAGGAAGGAAGCCGCCATGGATTTCCGGTGGGTTGCAAAGCCCAAAAGCCCCCCTCCCATCAGGCCAATTCCCAATCCAATGACTGCTCCGAAACCAAGCTGCTCCAGGATGTACGGCGCCAAACGCTCGTCGCGGCTTGGTCCGCTGGTTGCGGCCAGGGCGATGAAGAACATCATAAAAGGGACTGACAGCCCGTCATTGAGCCCTGCTTCCACGTTGAGAGCCTGGCGAATCCGCGTCGGCACGCGAGGACTGGACACAATGACCTGTCCAAGCCCGGCATCCGTCGGGGCGAGAATCGCGGCCAGAATGCCGGCTTCCCAAATGGAGAGCTGACGAAAGACAAGCCGCGCGCCGAGAGCGCCAAGGAGAATGGTCAATAGCATCCCTATGCTCAGCAGGCGAGCGGGAAGGTTGCGAATGCTCTTTAACAAGCGGAGATCGGTGCGGCTGGCGTCGGTGAAGAGCAGCAACACCAAGCCTGCCTCAGCGATCTGGAGAAAGACTTGAGGACTGCCTTTTTGCTCCCGGAGTTCTGGCAGGAAAAGCACAACACACATCCCCGCAGCCGTGAACACGATCGGGGCCGTCAAGACGGTCCGCTCCAGTCGTCCGGAAACCAGGCTGTAGATGAAAATCAGCCCGATAAAAATAGCGATGAACGGCATCGATGAAGCCTCACGCCCTGGTCAAGGCTCGCTTAGAACCTACGATTTAACTGCTACCGCGACTTTCTCCGCATGTTGCATCGGCCAGATCTTGGCCATGAATAGGCTAACCAGCAGTCCCATCACACAGCCCAGGATGACTTCTGCCACTTTATGCAAGCCATGTTCGACACCAGTCAATTTCGATTGATGGACCAAGCCGGAGGCGATGACGATCGCGGCGGTGATTGGCGCTTGCCGCCACATGGCCTGAACTCGGACCACATACGACGACAGGAGCACGCTTACCGCCAAAGCGAGGGGGAGAGTCCACGCACGCGGACCGCCGACAACGATGAAAAGCAGTCCAACGGCGCAACCGACAAGGGCATTGATAATCCGTCCGCGGAACATGAGGTACGCTTGTTCGACTTTCGGATCGCTGGCAGCGATCATCGAAGCAATGGCCCAGATCGGGTTGCTGTCTGAAAACGACCGCAACAGATGCCAAAGAATAGCGCTCGCAATGAACACGTTCAAGGCAAAACGAACGCCGAGCAGATCACCGCGGAAACGCTCCAGAACCTCCATTATTCTTCCCATATACTGCTTCTTCCACTCTGCCTGAGTTGCCGGATGGGTACTGCATGAATGGCAGGATTTCGCCATTTCAGCTGCATCGATTGACTCCCGACTGTTTTTGTTGAAACTCGAGAAAAGTGTCAATCCGTCGGGATTGATTTAAGCGGAAACTGCCGTCAACTTTACTGCTTGCGATGGGCCAAGCTACTTCTTACCGAGAACAGCCTTTGCAGCCGCCGCCACTTGGCCTGGCTCGAATCCAAAATGTCTCTGCAATTCCTTCAGCGGTGCTGAAGCACCAAACGTCTTCATGCCGATGATACGGCCTGCCGTACCGACGTAGCGCTCCCATCCAAAGGTCGACGCCTGTTCTACCGCGACCCGCGCCATTACTTGGGGGGGAAGGACGCTGTCTCGATATTCTTGCGTTTGATGGTCGAAAAGATCCCAGGATGGCATGGACACCACCCGCGAGCGAATTCCCTCAGCCAGTAACTGTTCGTGGGCTTCGACCGCGAGACTGACTTCGCTTCCCGACGCAATCAGAATGACTTCAGGTTTCCCGCCCGGGGCGTCACCGAGCACATAAGCGCCACGCGCCACTCCGGAGGCGGGCGCGTATTTACTGCGATCCAGAGTCGGCAACGGTTGGCGCGAAAGCGCCAGCACAGCAGGCTCATGGCACAGCTGCAGGATGGTGCGGTAAGCTTCAACGACTTCATTGGCATCACCGGGCCGCAATGTGACCAGCCCTGGGATGGCACGCAATGAGGCGAGCTGCTCTACAGGTTGATGGGTCGGCCCATCTTCGCCGTCACCCATCGCATCGTGAGTAAAGACAAAGATCGTAGGCAACTCCATCAGTGCTGAGAGCCGGATGGCCGGCCGCGCGTAATCGCTGAAGATGAAGAAGGTCGCTCCAAAAGCACGAAGCTTTGATAGCGAGAGCCCATTCACGGTCGCCGCCATAGCATGCTCTCGGATGCCGAAGTGCAAGTTCTTCCCGTCTGGGCTTCCAGCTTGGAAGCTTCCCGCGCCTTCATAGGTCAAGATCGTCTTGTTAGATGGTCCGAGATCCGCTGAGCCTCCAAGAAACCAAGGGATATTCTGCGCGAGAACATTTAACACCTTGCCTGAGGCGTCCCGTCCAGCGATCCCTTTCGGATCAGCCGGGAAAACAGGAAGGTTGCGGTCCCATCCTGCAGGAAGTTCTCGCCGCTGCATCTGATCAATTTCGGTTGCGAGTTCAGGATACTGGGTCCGGTAGGCGGCAAAAAGCTCGGCCCAATTTTTCCTGGTCTCTGCTCCACGCTTCCCGATTCCCGCGCTGAAGTGATCATAAACCCCCTCCGGCACCAGGAATTTAGCGTCTTCGGGCCATCCGTAGCTGCGTTTGGTTAGCCGGACCTCCTCTTCGCCAAGCGGCTCGCCGTGGGCTGCGGCAGTGTCTTGCTTGTTTGGCGAACCATATCCAATGTGGCTATCGAGTACGATGAATGTGGGGCGATCCTTTTGTTTTCCGAAAGATATCAAGGGCGTGCTCAATACGGTCGATGTCGTTAGCATCGCCGACCCGCAAGACGTTCCAACCGTAACTTAAAAACCGGGCCGCAACGTCCTCCGTGAAGGCAATGTTGGTATTTCCTTCGATGGTAATATGGTTGTTGTCGTAGATCCAACAGAGATTGTCGAGTCCCAAGTGCCCCGCCAGGGAGGCGGCTTCGGAGGCAACGCCCTCCATCAAACATCCATCTCCGCAAACCGCATAGATGTTGTAACCAAAAATCTCGAAGCCCGGCCGGTTGAAGTGGTTCGCTAACCACTTCTCGCCGATGGCCATCCCCACGCTAGTCGCAACACCCTGCCCGAGCGGACCGGTCGTGGTTTCAACACCCGAGACCCAATGATACTCGGGATGACCTGGTGCTCTGCTGTCGAATTGGCGGAAGTGACGGATGTCGTCCAGGGAAACCGAAGGATGGCCCAGTGTTCTCATACTCGGCATTTACCGCTAGTGTGCGGGTGAGATGAAGCACAGACCAGAGCAACATGGAGGCGTGACCGTTCGAGAGCACAAACCGATCTCGGTTGGGCCAAATCGGGTCCTGGGGATCGAAGCGCATGACGCGGTTCCAGATTGTATAGACCAGTGGCGCGAGGGCCATGGGCGTGCCAGGGTGACCGGATTTGGCTTGCTGGACCGCGTCGATCGAAAGAGTGCGAATGGTATTAATCGCTAATTGAGCCATCTTTTCGTCTGTCATGAGTTGAGTTCCCGGCATGATTTCTCCTTTCCACCCCTTAACGGTCTTGTCTCGTCACCAAACCAGCACCTTACCCCCCTGTGGTCCCCCTGTTTGGTTCGGGGACATAGTGACCCTTGGCAAGGGGGACGTCGCAAGAATCGTCCCCCCTTTTTTAAGGGGGGAGTCGTCACAAGAATCGTCCCCCCTTATTTAAGGGGGACTTGAGGGGGGTCCATTATCCCCATGGCGGCGGTCACAATTGACCGCCGTCACCTGCTCCCCTGTCCTATTCAATTTTTTGTGTCCCCAACAGGGCCAAAAGCCTCTGACCGTAGGGCCTTCCAACCGTTGACGCTTTGAAGTGGAACCACGTGAAGTATCCTCGGCCGACCACAGTGGAAAACCAGTTCGCCTCCTGGCTGGTTGGAGGCAACGGGAAGAAATAGATGTCCACCGAATCCTTATCGTTGAGAGAGCAATACGGATTTATCGCCTGGCCCGCACCTGCTGGCCCTCGAATTCCAGCTATTTATGCTTTAGGTCTCCTTTAACTAGGTCCTGATCCATAAGCGTTGACATGAGAGGAAGCAGAGAGACGACAGTTAGGGACGCGAAAGCATCTTCAGCCTACTGGTGGAAGAAATGCAGGTCAACAACCACTAAACGCTACTCACTCAGAGGAGAAAAGTCAAAGACGAAGTGGGGTTGTTACTCTCCATCACAGGTAACCAACAATGACGGGACAGATTGCCGGTGTAACTTAGGGGCGGAACTCCTGCATCGGCAGAAATTCCAAGCACGAATTTGGCGCCACCCGCCGTCAATTGGCCGTACTAAGTACTGCGTTTCGTAAACACACAAACCTATTTACAAGCTGTGAGCAGAAGGGGTGGAGCGGGCGCGTGGGACCGCTGTCCCGCGGCGCATCCTTGAAAGCGCGCGGGAGCGCGCATTCCACCCATCAAAATACGTCTCCATATTTATGAAACGCAGCACTAAGGCATAACAGAAAATTAACATGCACTCGAATGGGCGGCTTTCCTCAGTTTCCGGTTACGCGACTTACCAGGAATTGACCCCTATCCCGCAACTCTCAAGACACTTCGAAATTCAGTTCTTTTGCATGGAAAAATAAAGATAAAGAGCCAGCCCGATCCGATTCTTCTGGAAGTTCAGACTCTTACTGGTGTTGTTCTCATGTTCATAGTAGGCGTTGAATTGAACGTCTTTGTCCACCGGGACCATATGAACCTGAACCGTTTTTCAATTCGCAATCCGCATTTGAAAATCCGCAATGAAAACCCGGTGTAACGTTTTTATGGTTGGTCCCTTTCTGTGCTGGAGACGACGGTGGCTTTCACGTGCCGCGATTGATAGATGTGGCTCATGACAGCGAAGAAGTAGCCAGTGGACAAACCGCACATGAGGATGCCCACCAAGCCCTCGATCGGTCCGAGCATTCGCCACGGCTTTGCCAGCACCACATCGCCATAGCCAACGGTCGTGTAAGTGACTCCGGAAAAGTAGAACGCTGCTTCCGCATCGGGCAGGCATCCGCGCCAAAGATAGAACAACCCCCAGATCGAAATCTCCGCGAGATGAATCAGGATCAGCCACCAGATCATGCGGAGCAGCAGCCGGTTGATAGGCCAGGCGCGGGTCGGCGGCAGGGCTTGCAGCTTCATCAAGCCCCGCAGCAGCACAGCAATACCGGCAGCATGCACGGCCACCGTGACGGCCGCCAGAGCGCACGCGCTGAGAATTACTGAGAGCATCGGCTATCCTTTTGGCGGGCTTCACCTGCGCAGACGAAACCCGTCAAGTATGGTTTACTTGCGCTTTATTCCGTCGTTGGGTTTGATGTCCGGGGCTTGTGCTGCGGTAGCGGCAATAACCGCCAGCAGGGCACCCAGCGGGTAGCCACGACGAATTTACATGTCAATTCGTCGTGGGCAGTAACCTTTCAAAAGTAAAGCCCACGGAGAGAAATGCACTCTCTGTGGCTACCAGGCCGCGCTCATCCTCAGGGCGGCCGTCGCAAGTGACCGCCGACACCTGCTCCCCGGCCTTAGTCTAATTAATGTGGCCCCTACAGGATCAATCACCTCTGCCCGGGAGGAATGCCAAAGACCCTACTCATGGCCCTGTGGGGGATTGCCTCTGAGACGGTAGACGATCCCCGTCTTAGTTGTTCCGAGCGAGATCCAGTCCTTCACTGCTTGCTGAAGGGTCACATAAAATTGTTCGCATCGATCCTTTGTCTTCTGGTGGATTTCCTCTTTTTTATCAAACTGGCACTGATAGGCAAATTCTCCCACCAGAGGCGTATGTTCGCCGCGGGTACGCCACAGTGCAACATTGCACTTCCCCACAATCCCTTTACCAAAATCGAGTTCCCCGAGTTCCAGGAGGACCTCCTCAACGATGGATTCGTTCACCAGGCTGACCTTTTCATCATCGGATTTCTTCAAATAGGCCAGCGCTGGAAAAACGTGGCCAAGCGTGGACATCGAGACTTTATCCGCATCGTGCATCTGGCTTAAGCCAAACACGCAGTTATGCGAGTACAAAATTCGATAACCCCCGATTTCGTCTTTTAGCGGCAAGGCCTCGGCTTTATATTTAATCCGATACTTCCCGGAGATGTTCGGCCGTACATCCAGCTCCGCAGCCTTCTGCTCATCCGGATGGCGGAACTTAAAGACAATTTCCGGATCACCCACTGGAAAACCATCGACATAGATGATGCGCCGACGCAAGATGAAGGCATTGTTATAGAGCCGGAAGTCCGGCGTGTCCAAAAAGACGATTTCCCGGATGTCCGGCCGCAGGCCAACCTTGGGATCTGTAATGAATCCGACCTTGTTGTCTTCAGCCGTGTGTCGCACGATTTTGCCGAAGTCTCGAAAACTCTCGACCGAAGTGAAACGATCGGGCTTCAAAATGAGCTTGGCCTCAAGATAATGAATTTGATCCAGCGGATGGCCGTCGCTGTAATGTTCCTGTGTAAGATCAGGAGCTGAGCTAGGTCGCGGAGCATCATCTAACATTGTGGTTCCTCCTAATTACTTCGCAGAAATAATGGCTGGGGATTTCTGAAATCGCTTACGGATAACTGCAAAATAAGTAGTCACCCGACTTCACTTTCCAATAATATCTAGCGCCTTCACGAACGGTGAACTGGAAATTTTGATGAAACCTGTAACCGGTTGGTTCAATTCCTGGATCAAAAAGATCGATCCAGCTATCGATAAGGCGCAAATGAACAAAGCCGTCATAGCTGTTGCATTGCGTGGAGCGAACAATCCGAAGCTGACATAGAGGACAGTGAGCCAGAAGATCAAGATTGCGATCAACGCGGTTGGGAGCGTACTCTGCGTCTCCTCAATCAAGAGCCAACGTGTCTGCTGCAAATTACTATCGATCTCTAGGGCCTGTGACTGAATCGATCTCTGCGACTCGTTTTGCGGAGAAAGTTCACGGATCCTGGTGTGAACATCTTCTATTGCGTTATTGGCTTCCGCGGAGTCCTTAAGTCACTCACCTTATTCTTTTCCTCGGGCCAGACGCGCTCAATAGTGGCGGAGACATTCATGACGCAGCAGATCGCGAACTTCTTTCGCCTCGGGTCCGTAGCGGGCCAAGACACGGTCAAGCAAGATGATTTTTGCGCCGGCCTGAGTGACCCCGGAGTTCATCGTGTCAAAGGAGCTCTTTGCCGAACTGACCAGTAGGCCGAGGACAAGAGCAGCCAGGGTGGCGATCAGTGCGGCCGCTGTCTTGACGACATCTTTCGAATCATCGCGCAGATGGTGTTCGGGAAGAAAGGCACGAAGGATCGCGCCCAGCAATATCCCCCCTGAAAGACACGCCAGAGAAATTAAAGCAATGGTCAACGAACTGTGCATTCACACCTCCCACAACATTCAGCCAGTTGGCTCGATTTGAGCCATGGAAGCTGCAGCTCGGTCCGCAAGCACGATGGCTTGAACCTGACAGACTCGTCCGGCTGGAATCGATGCATCGCCGTCGCGCAGACGCACCAGCATTCCAGCTTTTTCACTTCCGGTCACAAGCCAGAGGATACTTCGGGAACGATTCAGGATGGGGTACGTCAAGGTCATGCGGCGCCTCCCTTGGTAGACTCCGGTCAGCGCCACATCGGCGTCGGTGACTTTGAGCACCGGATCTCCCGGCACTAGCGAAGCCGTGTGGCCGTCTGGGCCAAGACCCAGGTGGGCAAGGTCGAGCACCGGCGGCGAGCCCGCAATCTCCCGAAGAGTCTGGGCATAGCTGCGCGGCCGCGGCCTCCAGGTCAGCCGATTCTACCGGCATGGCATAGATTTGTTCTGGACGCAAAGGTGCGTGCTCTAGCAGGCTTTCTCGCAAATGAGTCAGATTCCGGTCCGGGTCTCCGGGGGGGGCTACCCTCTCGTCTACTTGCACGACATGCATGGCTTTCCATGGAACCTCTTCGCCTGCCAAAGCACCGAGCATCAGCCAGGGGGTGTGTCCGCCACTGACTGCCATCACAAAGCGGCCACGCGCTGCCACTGCCACTCGCGCCTCCTCGGCGATAAGCGAAGCAGCCCTAAGTGCAACTGAATTGGCGTCAGCCAGGACTTCAAATTTCATGATAATGTATTCAATCTTCTATCCCGCCCCAAGATGGAATTAGCCACAATTCCCTTCCTACGGAGGGGTACGGGAGTGGATTCATTAGTGACAAAAAGCGGGCAGGATGCCCGCGCTCCCAGCAGGAATCGTGCCCACCCTTGAGCGCTAATGACGCCCGAAGGCTTATCCATCCTTCACTCCCCTCTCAGGAGGGGACTAGTTTCAATTCATCGCCTGCGGAGGCGTGTAGGGGTGGGTGGATTTTGGCATCATTAAGAATGCGTACCGAGTTTAGAGTTCACTTGACATTAAAGGTGATACCAATTACCAAGCCGGTCATGGCGACGTCTGCCAACACAGACTTGCCGGGCCGGTAATCGAGATCCATATAACGCCAGCCCGCCTGCAACATGAATTTCTTTAGCTTATACCCGAGCATACCGGCGACTTGATAATCCAACTTCGCGCCTCCAGTGCCGGCATCCCCCAAGATCGTCACCACTGCCTTCTCTGAGAGCGGAAATTGTATCTGCGCTCCGGCGACACCATCAACCCAGTTCGCTGAATCTGAAAAATCCCGTCCAAATGTGGAAGGAGTTAGACTCAAATTCGTTCCTATATGCCAATAGCGGATGCCGACTAACGCGTCGACCTTAAGCTTTTCTTCATCCACGACTCGAAATCCAAGTTTTTGGGTCAAAAAGGTTTCAGTCAACTTGGCTTCCGCCGAAACTGCAGGATCGAAAGGAGTAGCTTGGTCATCCTTAAGCCTGACCCAAAAGATATCAAGCGGCATCACGATGCGGTCATGGCGAATATCAAAGTACCCCATCAATCCAAAATTGAAATGAGAGAGGACTTCGGCAGCACCGGCATGCACGCTGGCATAGTGGCCGAGCGCACCGACAGTACCATGAACACCGGGAAACCACAGATATGGAGTAATTCCGAGATGCCAACCCTCCTCGGCATTCGCGGCACTTCCGGTTGCGGGGCTAGAAGTCTGTTTCTTTTTGGCCTGACCGCCCGCTTGGGTAGAATCCTCCTCCGCAAAGGCTGCAAAACAGAATATTAAATTCAACAGTAGAAATACAGCGATGACTAAGACACCTCTTTGATTCAACTTCATCACTACCTCCTCAAGAATTTGTATGGAAATTTCTTCATCATTGCGGATGACAATAGTGCTTATCATTTACTGTAACATAGCAACTTCCCTCTTCTCCATCACCTCCATCTCGATCACTTGAGCCAAATTCAAATTGTCCCTGGTTGATACGAATCACTCTGCTACGACCGGATTCTGCCAACCTCCTGGTGGTGAGACATTTTGCTCCACCTCCGCAGGCCCCCACGTATTGGGTTCATAGGGATAGACCGAACTGCCAGCCTTCAAGACCGGGTCAACAATTCGCCAGGCCTCTTCCACATAGTCCTCACGCGCAAACAATGTCGCTTCTCCTGCCATCGCATCACCCAGCACCCGTTCATAGGCATCCATCTCATCTGCCCGTGGATGTCGGCTCCCTTCGATCTCCAATGACTGGCTGACCGTATCCGAGTCCGGGGACATGCCATTCAAGCCGAATCCGAACGCAACGTCGGGGCTGACCCGAAGACGGCAATAGTTTGATTTCAGGTCAAAACCTTGAAACATCGTCGGGGGCTGTCGCAGCCGAACCAAGATTTCCGTACACGTTACCGGCAGACACTTACCGGCCCTGATATAGAAGGGCACTCCCCGCCAGCGCCAGGAATCAATCTCCAATCTGAGCGCCGCGAACGTCTCCACCTTGGAGTCTGCCGCCACTCCTGGCTCCTTACGGTAGCCGTTAAACTGTCCCCGGACCAGGTTCTTCCCGTCCAACGGCGGAATTGCCCGCAACACTTTCACTTTCTCATCCCGAATCGATTCGCTGTCTGTCCTCACCGGTGGTTCCATGGCCAGGTTCACCAATACCTGGAATAGGTGATTCTGAACCACGTCCCGGATCGTACCTGTCTGATCATAGAATGCGCCCCGGCCCTGAATCCCAAATGACTCCGCCATGGTGATCTGGACACTTTCGACATGGGTGCGGTTCCAGTACGGCTCGAACATTGCATTGGCAAATCGGAAAAACAGCATGTTATGTACTGGCCGCTTCCCCAGATAATGGTCAATCCGGAAAATTCTTTTCTCGTCGAATGTGCCAAGCAAAATCTTGTTCAGATTTTGTGCCGAGGTAAGGTCTGTCCCAAAAGGCTTTTCAACGATGACACGAGCGCCTTCCGGGGCACAGCCCGATTTCCCCAGCTGTTCCACGACCAGCCCAAACAGCACGGGCGGGATCGCCAGGTAATGAGCCGGCCGCTCGGCCGATCCTAGTTCCTTTCGAATCGCTTGAAAAGTTGCCGGGTCTTTGTAGTCCCCATCCACATAGCGCAACAAACCACTCAGTTTGCCGAAAGCGGCAGGATCGAGCCCGCCGTGCTTCTCCAGGCTATCCTTTGCCCGCGCCCGCAGCTGCTCCACACCCCAGCCCGCCTTGGCCACCCCGATCACCGGCGCATTCAAATTCCCTCGCTTCAGCATCGCCTGCAGGGACGGAAAGATCTTCTTGTGGGCTAAATCCCCAGTCGCCCCAAAAAATACCAGCGCATCTGAATGCAAAACGCTCATGGATTCCTCCTTAATGCGTGGATTTTTCCAGGTGCCCACCGAACTGGAAGCGCATCGCTGAAAGCAACTTGTCCTGATAATCTGACTCGCCCCGGGAGCTGAAGCGCTGGTAGAGTGCCGTGGATAACACCGGCACCGGCACCGCCTCGTCAATGGCCGCCTTGATCGTCCACCGCCCCTCTCCCGAGTCAGAGACCCGCCCCGCAAATTTCCCCAACGCCGGATCTTCCACCAACGCACTCGCCGTCAAGTCCAACAACCACGACGCAATCACACTTCCCCGTCGCCACACTTCCGCTACGTCACGTAAATTGAAGTCGTATTGGTAGTGCTCGGCGTCCCGCAACGGCGTCGTCTCCGCATCAATCGCGTGTTCCTGCTTGCCAATGTTCGCGTCATGCAACACCCCCAGCCCTTCCGCATACGCCGCCATCAGCCCGTACTCGATCCCATTGTGCACCATCTTGACAAAATGCCCTGCCCCGTTCGCCCCACAGTGCAGATACCCTTGCTCGGCCGTGCCCCCGATCTTCTCTCTTCCCGGCGTGCGTGGCGTATCGCCCATCCCCGGCGCCAACCGTGCAAAAATCGGATCGAGATGCTTGACCACCGCCGCCTCCCCTCCAATCATCATGCAGTAGCCTCGCTCCAATCCCCACACCCCTCCGCTCGTCCCTACATCCACATAATGAATCCCCTTCCCCTTGAGTTCCTTCGCCCGTCGGATGTCATCCACATAGTAGGAGTTCCCCCCATCAATGAGAATGTCCCCCGCTTCGAGAGACGGCAATAAGTCTTGAATCGTCTGGTCCACGACCGCTGCCGGCACCATCAACCACACTGCCCGGGGTTTCTCCAGCTTCTTCACCAGTTCCCCCAACGAGCCGCTTCCCTCTGCCTTCTCATTCACCAATTCCGCCACCGCTGGCGCCGCCCGATCAAAAACGACACACCGGTGTCCTCCCCCGATCAGCCGCCGCACCATGTTCGCTCCCATCCGCCCCAGACCAATCATTCCAAGTTGCATACATGACTCCTTTTTCAATAAAAGAATTTGTCCCGCTTTTCAGCTTCCTTCCAATCGTCCCCCGTTTCCATAAGGCGGAACTTCATCTTCCGGATTTCAGGTCGCTTCCTTATCATTCGTCCCCCCTTGCACAAGGGGGGACATCTTTTGCCCTTTTCGTATTTCAACAGCCTAGACCCAGCCGCGATGGTCAAAAAGGAGGACAAACAAAGGCCTGTCAACACCTCAAGCAATCATATCGCCTCTTTCAGCTTCCGGTATCGGCCGATCAGGGTGTTCGTTGAACTGTCATGGTCGAGCGGGAGTCCCGACTTGCTCTCGAGCTCCGGGATAATGCGCTGGGCTAACACTTTACCCAGCTCCACGCCCCACTGGTCAAAAGAATCGATGTTCCAGATGGTGCCCTGGGTAAAGACACTATGCTCGTAGAGAGCAACAAGCTTGCCGAGAGTTTCCGGCGTCAGCCTGTCGGCGAGGATCGTGTTCGACGGGCGGTTGCCTTCGAAGACCCGGTGGGGCACAAGCCAATCCGGCGTACCCTCTGCCTGGACTTGTTCGGGAGTCTTGCCGAAGGCGAGGGCCTCGGTCTGGGCAAAGACGTTCGCCAGAAGCATGTCGTGATGGCGCCCAAGCGGGTTGAGCGCCTTGTGGAACGCGATAAAATCGCACGGAATGAGGCGAGTCCCCTGATGGATCAACTGGTAGAAAGAATGCTGGCCGTTGGTTCCCGGTTCACCCCAGTAGATCGGGCCGGTATCGCAGGCGACTTTCTCGCCGTCAATCGTCACATGTTTGCCGTTACTCTCCATGGTCAGTTGCTGTAAATAGGCAGGAAAACGTTTCAAGTATTGCTCGTAAGGTAAGACGGCAACTGTCTGGGCGCCGAAAAAATCGTTGTACCACATTGCCAGGAGGCCCAAGAGCACCGGCAAGTTACGCTCAAAGGGAGCCGTGCGGAAATGTTCGTCCATTTGATAGAAGCCATTCAATAGTGCCCGGAAGTTTTCCGGACCGATTGCAAGCATCGTCGAGAGTCCGATCGCCGAGTCCATCGAGTAGCGCCCTCCTACCCAGTCCCAGAACCCGAACATGTTGGCTGTATCGATCCCAAATTCAGACACCTTCTGGGCATTGGTTGAGACCGCAACGAAATGCTTGGCCACAGCCTTCGCATCGCCACCCAAGCCCTGGAGCGCCCAGTCGCGGGCACTTTGAGCATTGGTCATCGTCTCTAGCGTCGTAAAGGTTTTAGAAGACACGATAAAAAGCGTTTCTGCCGGATCCAAGTCACGGGTGGCTTCCACGAAGTCGGTGCCATCGACGTTGGAAATAAACCGGAATACGATGCTGCGATCACTGTAATATTTGAGTGCCTCATAAGCCATGACCGGCCCAAGGTCGGAGCCCCCGATGCCGATGTTGATGATGTTCCGAATTCTTTTGCCGGTGTGCCCCTTCCAAACGCCGCTCCGGACCCGAGTGGAAAAATCTGCCATCTTGTCGAGAACGGCATGGACCTGGGGCACTACGTTTACCCCATCGACCAGGATGGATGCCCCTTTCGGCGCGCGGAGAGCCACGTGCAGAACTGCACGTTTTTCCGTGAGGTTGATTTTTTCACCCCGGTACATCGCATCGGTCCGTGCCCGCAGGCCTGATTGCTCAGCCAGTTGCAAAAGGAGCTTCAGGGTTTCGTCAGTGATGCGATTCTTGGAGTAATCGAGATAGAGTCCTACGGCCTCCGCCGTCAACCGCTCGCCCCGTTTGGAATCATCTGCGAAGAGCTGCCTCAGATGCAATTCTCGTACTTGCAAGTAGTGGTTTTTAAGGGCCTTCCAGGCCGGGCGTTTCTCGACGGGTGCGATGCCTGCTGTCATCTATGTCCTCCTTATGTTTGCGCTCGCTGAGCGTTCTTACGGCCGTTTTGAAATAAACCAATTAGAGCCGCAAAAAAGCACAAGAAACGCAAAAATGCGATCTATACCTAATCCGAAAGAACAACTTTTAAACATAGCAAAAAAGGTTCCTTCTGATCAGGCCACAAACCGCTAAGATCGATCCCTTAATCTGGTCTTTAATATTTTGCGACTTTTGCGCCTTCTTGCGGCTGTGTCCCTCTACAAGCGAGTCCCTTCGAGAACGGCATAGGCGTCGCCCTGCCGTGCGACTGCCTAGCCGGCCTTTCCCAACACGGCACTTTTGGAGGCGATCACAGTCATCAGTTCGTTCCAGGAATTGGCGAAAGATTTCGCACCTTCCTCCTGCAATTGGGCTGCTAGCGCATCCACATCAATGCCCGATTTAGCAAACTGACTTAACGTCTCTTCGCCTACGCCGCCGTCCGCAGCCATGATGTCGCTAAGTTCGCCATGATCAGCCAGAGCTTTCATGGTGCCTTCGGGCATGGTGTTCACTGTAAACGGAGCAGCGAGAGCCTTAACGTACAAGACATCGGATGCTTGGGGGTCCTTGGTCCCAGTGCTCGCCCACAGGAGGCGCTGCGGACGGGCGCCGGCGTTGTAAGTACGTTGCCAGCGTGGTGAGCCGAGCAAGTCATGGTAGGCCTTATAGGTGCGCTGTGCGATGGCGATGCCGAGCCGATTCTTCAACGTTGCAGGCGCTTTAGCCGCGATGGCAGCGTCCCAGCGGCTAATAAAAAGCGAGGCAACGGAGCCTACATTAGGATTGAGCCCAGCCGCAATGCGCCGTTCGATGCCGCGCATATAGGCCTCGGCGGCTGCAAGGTAGTGCTCTCTCGAGAACAAGAGGGTCACATTGATAGGGACACCTGAAAAAATGGCTTCTTCGATGGCGGGCAGCCCCTGCTTGGTGCCGGGGATCTTGATGAAAAGGTTGGGACGCCCGGCCCGGGCGTGTAAATCCTTGGCCGCGGCTAGCGTACTGTCTGTGTCGTAGGCAAGCAAAGGCGAGACCTCCAGAGAAGTCCAGCCGTCAACGGTATTTGTCTTTTCGTGGATGGGACGAAACAAGTCGGCGGCGCGGGTAACATCTTCCAGTGCCAAGTCGAAAAAAAGTGCTTCACCCGATTTACCTTTATCCAGACCTTGGCGGATTGCAAGGTCGTAGGCGGCGCTACCTTTGATCGCGTGATCGAATATCGTCGGGTTCGACGTGAGCCCCGTCACCGATAGTTCGTCAATGTAACGTTTGAGCGTGCCACTGTTCAATAAGTCGCGTGTAATATTGTCAAGCCAGATACTTTGGCCCAGGTTGTGAAGCAGTTGGGTTGCTTTCATCTCTTGACTCCTTATGTTGAAACTCCTGCAAAGTTCTTAAAACCTTCAAGATGCCTCATTTCAAAACTTTAATAATCGCATATTAGGCATAAAACCCCCAAGATATTTGCCCTGCAGACAGTCCGATCCGGCTTCTCTCATTTGTTGCAATCGCTGAATTAATTGGCAGCAAAAAGGCATAAGAAACGCAAAAATAAATGCGCTATTTAATCCGAAAGAATAAACTTCAAAGCAAAAATGGTTTCTAGTGATCAAGCCACTATCCTGCAGAATTGGATCCTTTATTTGTTAGATCCATATTGTTCTTTTGCGAATTTTACGTTTTATGGCAGCAAACCTTCTTCCTACAGTGCGGTCAACGCTTTGTTCACCATCGTCTGAGCCTCTTTTAAGATGGCATCGAGATGAGCCTCGTTCTTAAAGCTCTCGGCGTAAATCTTGTAAATGTTTTCCGTACCCGAGGGACGGGCTGCAAACCAGCCGTTTGCGGCAACGACTTTCAGACCGCCAATGGCGGCATTGTTCCCCGGAGCGCGGGTGAGCTTGGCAGTAATCGGCTCGCCGGCCAGATCCAAGTCCCTAACCGATTCAGGCGATAATCGCTGCAGCTTCGCTTTCTGCTCGGGTGTGGCCGCCGCATCAATGCGTGTGTAGCACGGCGTGCCAAACTCTGCGGTCAGTTCCTGGTAATGTTCGCCCGGGTCTTTGCCCGTGCGAGCCGCAATCTCGGCAGCCAACAAACCCATGATCAGCCCATCCTTGTCGGTCGTCCAAACCGTCCCGTCTCGCCTCAAGAAACTGGCTCCCGCGCTTTCTTCGCCTCCAAAGCAAAAAGAACTATCAAACAACCCTGGTGCCAGCCATTTGAACCCGACCGGCACTTCGCAAAGCCGGCGATTGAGCTTCTGGACGACACGGTCAATCATGTTGCTGCTGACCAGGGTCTTCCCAACGGCAGCATGCAGCGGCCACTGCGGCCTGTGGGCGAGAAGGTAGCGAATGGCAACAGCAAGGAAATGGTTGGGGTTCATCAGCCCCGCGGATGGTGTAACGATCCCATGGCGATCCGAGTCCGGGTCATTGGCGAAAGCCACGCGATACCGATCTTTGAGACCGACCAGCCGGGCCATGGCGTAGGGGCTGGAACAATCCATGCGGATCTTGCCATCATGATCGACCGTCATGAATGAGAAGGTCGGATCAATGATCGGGTTGACGACAGTAATATCCAGCTTGTAAACCGAGTTGATCGGCTCCCAGTAGGGCCTGGCAGCGCCACCGAGCGGGTCCACAGCTATTTTGAGGCCGGCCGTATGGATGGCTTCCATGTCGACGACGTGACAAAGGTCCTTGACATAAGGGAGGACGTAGTCTTCCTGGTGGGTCGTTTCGGCTTTCATGGCTTTGTCGTATGGGATGCGCTTGACAGCCGCATTTTTCGTTCGCAACAACTCATTAGCCCGGTCCTCAACCCACTGTGTAATTTCGGAGTCGGCGGGGCCGCCATGGGTCGGGTTGTATTTAAAACCGCCGTCCTCCGGAGGATTGTGCGAGGGGGTAATGACGATGCCATCGGCGAGATGCCCCTGGCGGCCGCGGTTGTAAACAAGTATGGCTCGTGAGATGACCGGTGTTGGCGTTACGCCGTCGTCGCATTGGATGACGGTTTCGACACTGTTGGCAGCCAGAACCTCAAGTGCCGTTCGCTGGGCTGGCGCGGACAGCGCGTGGGTGTCCTTACCCAAGTAGAGCGGGCCGTCAGTACCTTGGGCGCCCCGGTATTCACAGATGGCCTGGGTGATGGCCAGAATATGGGCTTCGGTAAACGTCCCGCGCAGAGATGAGCCCCGGTGCCCGCTGGTCCCAAAGCTGACCAACTGGTTGGCATCAGTCACATCAGGCCGACGCTCATAATATTCCCTCTCAAGCCGAGCGAGATCGACCAAAATCTCTTTCGGGGCCGGCTTACCTGCGAGTGGGGAAATTGCCATGGGTTTTATCCTTTGATACAACGTCGTTTACCCCCCTCAAGTCCCCCCTTGAAAAAGGGGGGACCATATGGCCAGAGGCACCCGCGCCCAGGGGAAAACGACCCCAGTTACGACACATAGATTATTGATCTTTCAAATTAACTCAGTCACCGACGTGGTGATCGTCGTTCCACAATCGGACCACCGGTTGAGACCGATCATGTTCATAGCCCAAACCACTCAAGCTCGCCGTGCTCAATAGAAAGTATTTGCCGGCGGCCGGTTCGAGCCCGAGCCAGCGGGCAGCCAGCACTCGCAGAAAATGCCCGCTCGAAAAAAGCAACACATTCCCTTGAACCGCTCGCGCCCGGTTCACAACCCGATCCGCCCGCAACCCCACTTGCGCGGGAGTTTCTCCTCCCGGACAGCCGTCGCGAAACAGTTGCCACTCAGGGCGCTCCGCGTGTATGTCAACGCTGCGGCGACCCTCGTACTGGCCGTAGTTCCATTCAAGCAGATCACGATCGATTTCGGCTGCGGCAGCAAAACCGGCCAGTTCGCAAGTCCGGGTTGCGCGTTGCAGAGGGCTGGAATAGACCTTGAGGAAATTCATTCCCTTCAATCGTTCTCCCAATCGGCGCGCGTTGCGTTCGCCGCGCTCGGTGAGCGGCAGATCGGTCAGCCCCGTATGCTGGCCGCTAAGACTCCAAGCGGTCTCGCCGTGCCTGGCCAGGTAAACAAGAGGAAGAACCTCACTCATGCGGCTGCTCCTTTCGCCATTTCGCACTGTTGAATTAAAAGTTCACCTTACCGCAAAAAGGCGCAAGAACCGCAAATATGAGAGCGATGTTTATTTCGAAAAAACAACTCTCAGAGTAAAACTTGTTCCTTCTCATCGAGCCACAAACCTCCAAGAACGGGTCCTTCATTAGGTCTTAAATCTTTTGCGACTTTTGCGCCTTCTTGCGGCTAAATTAAAAGCAGAATTTCATGGCCGCAAAAAGGCACAAGAAGCACAAAGAATTGGTCCGCCTCCCATTCGAAGAAATCCCCCCTGTTTATTGGTGGCGTTTTATAAGGATGGGGCTTTTCAATCATTCTTTAGTCTATTGCGACATTTTCGCTTTTTTGCAGCCGTTTTGGGTTGGCTCAATAGGGCCAGGTCCATTGATCGACTTCCGGTTTGTCGATGCCGTGCTCATAAGCGTAGTTCTGGCACTCGATCTGCATATTCCGCAGTTTCTCCTTAGCGTGAGCGCCCGACACCTGCAGGGCAGGCACGCGGTCGATGACATCGATGGCCAGGCTGAAGCGGTCGATTTGGTTCTGAATGGCCAGATCGAGCGGCGTGTTGATGTTGCCTTTCTCCTTGTAGCCGCGCACGTGCAGGTTCTTGTGATTGGTGCGCCGATAGGCCAGACGATGGATCAGCCAGGGATAGCCATGGAAGTTGAAGATGATCGGTTTGTCCAGCGGTGAACAGGCTGTCGAAGTCCCGGTCCGAGAGGCCATGCGGGTGCTCGCTGGATGGCGTGAGCTTGAAGAGATCCACCACATTGACGAAACGAATCTTGAGATTGGGGAAGTTCTCCCGCAGCAGCACAACCGCCGCCAGCGCCTCTTTGGTGGGAATGTCCCCGGCGCTGGCCATCACCACATCCGGTTCGGTCCCCTCGTCGTTGCTGGCCTTTCGCCAGATGCCGATGCCCTTGGTGCAGTGCGCGATCGCCTCGTCCATGTTCAGGTACTGCAGATGCTTCTGCTTGTCGCAGACAATCACGTTGATGTAGTCGGTGCTCTTCAGGCAGTGATTGGCCACACAGAGCAGGCAGTTCACATCCGGCGGCAGATAGATGCGGCAGACATCCGGGCTCTTGTTCACCACCACGTCGAGAAAGCCGGGATCCTGATGGGTGAAACCATTGTGATCCTGGCGCCAGACGGTGGAGGTAATGAGCAGGTTGAGCGATGACACCGGCGCTCGCCAGGGCAGCTGGCGGCAGATGGCAAGCCATTTGGCGTGCTGGTTGAACATGGAGTCGATGACGTGCACAAAGGCTTCGTAGGTGGAAAAGAAGCCGTGGCGGCCAGTCAGCAGATAGCCTTCCAGCCAGCCCTCCAGCGTGTGCTCGGAAAGCATTTCCAGGACCCGGCCATCGCGGCGACAGTTCGCCGCCGTCGGCATCCTCCGGCAGGTAGTCGGCCAGCCACAATTTCTTGCTCACCTCATAGATCGCATCGAGCTTGTTCGAGCTGTTTTCGTCGGGGCCGAAGACGCGGAAATTCGTCATGTTCTGGCGCATGATATCGCGCAGGAAGCAGCCCAGGGGACGCGTGTTCTCCGCCGAGGCCTGCCCTGGTTTTTCCACCTTGATGGCATAGTCGCGGAAGTCCGGCATGCGCAGAGGCTTCCGCAGCAAGCCCCCATTGGCGTGAGGATTGGCGCTCATGCGGCGCGGTGCCCTTGGGGGCCAGCGCCTTCAGTTCCGGGATCAGCCGCCCGTTTTTGTCGAATAATTCCTCGGGCTTGTAGCTGCGCAGCCAGTCCTCCAGCTGCTTCAAATGGGCCGGGTTTTCGTGCATGCCCGACAAGCGGCACCTGGTGGGCACGCCAGAAGCCTTCCACCTTGTGGCCATCCACTTCCTTTGGGCCGGTCCAGCCCTTGGGGCTGCGCAGCACAATCATCGGCCAGCGCGCCCGAGTCGGCTTTGCCGCTCGTGCGGGCTTCTTGCTGAATGCGGCGAATCTCCAGCACGCAGTCTTCCAGGGTCGCGGCCATCGTCTGGTGCATCGACTTCGGATCGTGCCCTTCCACGAAATGGGGTGTCCAGCCATAGCCCTTGAACAGGCTTTCCAGTTCTTCGTGGGAAATGCGCGAGAGCAGCGTCGGATTGTTGATCTTGTAGCCGTTCAGATGCAGGATCGGCAGCACCGCGCCGTCGCGGATGGGATTCAGGAACTTGTTGGAATGCCAGGAGGTGGCCAGCGGTCCGGTTTCCGATTCGCCGTCACCGACCACCACCGCCACCAGCAGGTCCGGATTATCGAAAGCGGCGCCGAAGGCATGCGAAACGCTGTAGCCCAGCTCGCCTCCTTCATGGATGGAGCCTGGGGTCTCCGGCGTGCAGTGGCTGCCGATGCCGCCGGGAAAGGAGAATTCCTTGAAGAATTCAAGCATTCCCTGCTCGTCCTCACCCTTGTTCGGATAGATCTCGGAGTAAGTTCCCTCCAGATAGACCGGCGCCAGCACGCCCGGTGCGCCGTGGCCAGGGCCAGCCAGAAAGATGGCATCAAGATCGTATTTGTTGATCAGCCGGTTCAGGTGAATGTAGGTAAAGCTCAAGCCGGGGCTCGCTCCCCAGTGACCCAACAGCCGCTGCTTGATGTGTTCCGGTTTCAAGGGCTCGCGGAGCAGAGGATTGGCCCGCAGATAAATCATGCCGGCAGCCAGATAATTGCAGGCCCGCCAGTAGGCGTCTATCTTGCGAAGCTCTTCAAGGGATAAGTGGTCTCCCTTTTTCACGGAGATTGCGGCGGCAGCCGTCGACTTCAAGTACGTCTTCTTAATTGGCTTTTTTTTCATGAACAGTCTCCTCCGAGGGTCAACGCGATTCCACCCTGCTGACAAAGTAAACCACCTTAAGAACGGTCCGCATGCATTGGACTTATGAGTTCATATTTCAGAGAGCCATGACTTTGCCGACTCAATCTCCGAGCTGCGGAAATACTTGATCTTAGCCATCGTAAATGGTTTGCACACCTTGGCCATCCACTCCTCCCACTTCTTGTCACCAACCAGGGCGATGCGCTCGATGTCAAGGCAATGTTTTGTCGAGAACTTGATGTCGTCCCAAAGCGCATGCATGTCCCAGCCGTGGAAGTCGTGAAATTGGGCCAGCAGCCGGATCTTCCCTTCTTTGGCGACAGCGGCATCGATCAAAGGAGCGAACTTTTTATAATCTTCGTCATGAAGTCTGCCGGACATCCTGAAACCCAGAATTTTATCCGAACTTTGTGGAAGTTGCTCAATCATATTGGGTTCCTCCTCAGTGCCAATCTTCTTTTTCTAAAGAACTTTCCCACATCCTTCCCTTTCGCTTAACCAAGTTTAACGCCAGGCTGGAAAAGCTGACACAACTAAACTTTGGCCTACTTCACAGTATACCTGACCAATTATTCTGCCTGGCACCTCTTTACGCTATGTTGAAGTCTTGATAGTACATTTTCATTGGCATATTAAATTGCCGTTACAACTGTGTTATATTCCTGCAACTCTTAACCAATTGATATGATATCGCTACTATTAAATTCTGACGAAGAAGGGATTTCTGTGCACGAGAAGACATCCCAATAGGCATGTCCTCCTACCCGCCGTTCCTTGGGAGGATCCACACAGAAAAGTGCATCCTCTTCCATTCCTTTAAAGCAGTGAAAACTTTGCGGCACTGTCGGAAATGCTATTTGATCAGCTGATTGTTTTGGGTTAAGCCCATCTAGAAATGAGGCCCCTAATCGTGATCGTTAATTCTGCAGGGCTCCTAACGGGGATAGGGCTGGTTGAGATTGGGTCTAGGGCTATCCGTAATATCCCTCTCGAGTTTGGACGACGAGCCCTTTCTGCTTGGTCATGAGGTGAATCTTGTGATAACCCGAGCCTGCATCGGCTCGGTCAGGAGTGTAGCCAAGACTATACTGATTGCGGAGTTCCTCTTCAATACGATCATAAATTTGTTCGATAGGCTGGTTTTTGGAAACTTCAAAAAAACCTCCTCCTGTCTCCTTAGAAAGCCTTTCGAGAATTTTCTTGCCGTCAGGCAGCGACTGTTGAGGATACCGCGGCCCTCCTCCACCGCCATGCCTACCCATCCCGCCATACCCACCATTATGCGGTCCGCCGTAACCTCCTCCCGCTCCATAGGCATGCGTATCCGCAAATAAAACGGAATAGACCAAAGTGTCGGCGCGTTGGGCAGACTCGACAGCACTCTCCAGACTCACTTTGCTGCCGGTATCTACCCCGTCGGAGAGGATAACGAGTGCTTTGCGGCCGCTCTGCTTTTTCATCATGTCGTTCGATGCCAGAAAAACCGCGTCATAAAGCAAAGTACCTCCGCCCCTCCTGTGCGGGCCAGGCCAAGAACCCGGCGAATGGGTCCCTCCCCGCTGAAGAGGGTCCGGTGCCTCCAGTGACCCTAGCGCTGTCTCCAGCAGCCTTCGCGAGGACGTGAGGTCCTGCAAGAGCTCCACTTCCCGATCGAAGTGAATCAGGAATGCCAAGTCCTTTTTCTCTCGCAACACTTGATCAAGAAAACGGGTACTAGCGCTACGCTCCTGACCGAGAACATTTCTCTGG
This sequence comes from uncultured Acidimicrobiia bacterium, assembly GCA_963810905.1. GTDB lineage: Bacteria > Acidobacteriota > Terriglobia > Versatilivoradales > Versatilivoraceae > CAWBAT01. Next base: position 376,652 of record CAWEPG010000013.1, read on the forward strand.
CTCAGGCTGGTGTCAACAAGTAGACCAAGGGTGAGAGAAAGATTGGTTTCATGCCCAAAGTAGCGAATGGTTTGAGAGTGGCCATCTTCTTCCAGGATAAAATCTTCTTTGTTGAGTTCGCGGACAATCTGTCCTTGCTTATTGCGTACGGAAGCAAGCAAGTTGACCACCTTGACGTCCACGGACAAGGTGGCCTCTTGATCGCCTCGCAGCGTCCTGCCCGCCAGAAAAAGGGAAACCACCGAAAAGAGAAGGCCACGTCTCGATATACCACTGCCTGATTCAGCAAAGTTCTGATTTTTTTGCCACATCGATTGTTGAACTCTCCATCTTTCTCTATGGCTGACCGATCGGACCCTGATGCATTCCTTTCCGCATTCCCATCCTGCCGAAGCCCGGTCCTCCGGGGAAAGCACCTTCTGGGGCATCGATCAAACCTAATCCGGCAGCCTGATGAGCGGCCTGTTGCAACGATAATGCCTGTTGCAGACTGGCCAACGAACTCTTCTGTCCATCGTTAAGGAGAGCCAGCAATTGCGGTTGCTGTCCTGCACGGGTGGTTTTGATTTGGCTGCGGAGATTCTTTACATCCACCATCAACTGGGCCACGACGGCGGAATCCGGAGATGTCTTGGCCATTTCTTGATGTAGTTCTTGCTCCTTAGTCATGATCTGTTGGTGGATCGGTTTAACGGTATCGCGAAATGAGGTCTGAAGGGCCTTGATGGATTGCACCTGCTGGTCTGAAAGTTGCAGAAAGGTTTTCAGCGCGTCCAAATTGGGCGCCCCCCAACCATGCCCTCCAGGCGGTGGGCCTTGCTGGGCCAGCACTGTTCCGACACTCAACACAAAAGCAAGTAATACGATTGTTTTTTTCATCTCGATTCTCCTTTACCTATTTTAATGATTAATCTCTCATTATCATATCTAACAACCCTAGAGACGATTTCGTTGCGCTCGAACCTCCTTTAGGCCCATTCATTGTGGGTCGAGCCTTCCGATTTCGGCGCATCGGTTGATTTGGACGCCAATGACACTGAAAAGGTTGACAGCCATTGTGTAAAGTCGAGGTAAATACTTTTACCATTAAGCCACCGGGAAGAATTTTTGGATTGTCAGCTTTTTCCTTTTCGGCCATTCCCTACGGCTGACTTCGGGCTCAAATTATATTTTAAACAGTAACTGTCAAGAGCGCTGTAAAGTCGAGGTAAATTCTGAAATCCCGATCATCCCGGTGCCTGTCACAATATGTTTTTTTCGGGACTGCTTCTTGGCAAACATTTCCGAGTATTGATGGTACGTCATCTCATCGAAGACGATTAAAGGCTCATATGTAAATTCCTGGTAAAGTTGCGTGGCGAGTACAGTCTGGCTGTCAACCCGGGGGTATAATACTACTCGGGCGGGAGCCGCAAGAAAGGACGATGATGGGAGTACCGGTGGCCCCGTTGGGGTCTAGTAATGGTTGGGCTCCTTCTCCCGGCGTTCGGTTCGCCGCACGCCGGGCTATAAACATTTCGCCCTTTACGGGGCTGGTCGTTAAGAAGGGATGCGGTTTCTATAAATAGGGCGGTCCTGACGGAGCTGGGGCAGGGTTTTCCACCGAGGCTCGTTGGGCGATGGATTGAAATCCCGTTAGGGATGTCATATTTATAGAACAGAAGTCATCCATACGTCCCTAGCCTCATCGGGGCGACCTATCTATAGAACACGCGTCACCCGTTTATTCCAAGCCCCGATAGGGGGCGGTCCGCCAGCTGACGGACCGCGTGAGAGGGAACAACTTAAGGATGACTCAAGGTGTATCTTTACTTCGTGGGTTTGTATTGGTACCAGTGAGATCGCGGCCCAATCTCTGCGTCAATCATAAGACCTGCTTGGATACTTCCCGAGTCCTAGACCGGACATTGGAAAATATCGGTTGAGCCAGAAAGAATTCAATATGAAAGCGAGTTTCTTTTTTCGATTCTTCGGTTCTGGCGTCTTGCTTTTGCCAGGGCTGTGCCTCATGGCTGACAATGGCGCAATATCCCTTAAGGGAACGATTAAAAACGATGGAAACAAGCCTTTGCCTGGCGTCATGGTCAAAGTTGTTCAGTTGGAATCTCATAATGAACAAAAAGCAGTCACAGACACATCAGGCAAATATTCATTTGAAAATCTATCTCCAGGCCAATACCACATAGAAGTCAATCTGGTTAAGTTTCAAACCATAACGAAAGAAATCAACCTAAAATCCAAAGATCTTAATCTGAATTTTGTCCTTACCCCTTCTCCTTCTGGTTCTGCCCAAAATGGGGCAGGACGCGGTCAACCATCACGGCGAGGAAGATTCCAAACCTTAACCTTGCAGGGTCCTGACAGTATGGATGCTTCTAAGGGTGGATTCCCGGATGTTGTGTCTACCCCCGGACAAAGCAGTGGCGCACCCACGGGTGCAGCCCCAGAAAACCGCAATGGCGACACCTTCGTCATTCAAGGTTCGATCAGTCAAGGAGCGCAGTTTCCCTCCTTCGGCTCCGGATCTGAATTGACGAACGATCAGGCCCAAGAGCTTCAAGACCGCATCCGTGAGCGGTATGCCTCTGGAGGAATGGGTGGTCCGGGTGGAGGGCCTATGGGTGGTGGACCTGGCGGAGGATTTGGAGGGGGTGGATTCGGCGGGCCAGGCGGCTTTGGAGGACCAGGAGGCGGTTTCGGAGGAGGGCGGGAGGCGGCTTTGGAGGACGAGGAGGTGGGTTTGGAGGGCCAGGGGGCAGTTTTGGGGGAAACAATCCGAATCGCCTCAGAGGATCACTGTATGAGAACTACAACAACTCCGTCTTCGACGCACGGCAATACTCCTTCTCGGGATTAGAACAGCCAAAAGGGTCCTATAATCTAAACAACTTCGGCGCAAATCTGGGTGGCCCACTTTCGATTCCAAAAATTTACAACGGGAAGGACCGCAGTTCTTTCTTCGTGAGCTATCAAGGCACGCGGAACCTTTCTCCAGCAGACACGACTGTCACCGTACCCACGGAACAGGAACGCAATGGTGATTTCTCTCAATCTCTCGTCCGGATCGGGGCGACCACTCAGCCCGTCGCCATATACGATCCTGCTATCCAAGGCGGTTCCCAACAGGACAGGCAATTTCCCAATAACACTATTCCAGCGAATCGCATCAGTGCAACTAGCCGTGGATTACTCGATTACATTCCTCTACCCAATTTGCCTGGGGACACTCTTAATTATCACCTGCTCTTATCGCTTCCGACAAACTCGGACATGATTCTGACCCGATTCAACTTTCGTTTGACCTCTAAAGATAATCTGGCAGTGGCTTACTCTTGGCGGCAGGGCCTCTTGGAGACATCGCAGTACTTTCCAGGTTTTCTGACGACCCAGGCCACGCGTGGGCAAAACGCCCGCCTGAGCCTCACCCATAACTTCACCAGCCACCTGATCAGCACAACCACTTACAGCTTTAACCGGATGCGAACCAATTCTCTGAACGAGTTTGCCTATGTCAACAATGTGGAGGGGGAATTGGGGATCACCGGGGTATCGCCAGACCCGGCCAACTACGGCGTGCCCACGATTCGTTTTACCAACTTCTCGGGGCTGCAGGACACCAACGCCCTCTTGAGGCGCGACCAGACCAGTCATATCGGTAGCAATCTCACCTGGGTCAAAAACAAGCATACTTTCCGCGGGGGCATCGAGTATCGCCACGTTCAGCTCAACAACAACAGTGATCCGAACGCTCGAGGCACCTTTGTCTTCAACGGCTCTTTAACGAGTGCCCTCAGTCCGGCTGGAACCATTATTCACGGCACAGGCTACGACTTGGCCGACTTTCTCTTAGGGCTACCTCAATCCACTTCCATTCGCTATGGAACGAGCAGCACGTATTTTCGGGGTAATGTTTACAATTTATTTGTCATGGACAATTGGAAAATTAAACCTCGTCTCACACTTAACCTGGGGCTTCGCTATGAACTGGTGACTCCTTTGTACGAGAAAGAGAACCACATTGCCAATCTCGACGTAGCCCCTGACTTTACCGGCGTCAGCGTCGTGACCCCTTACGCCATAGGCCCCTATTCTGGCACGTTTCCACGAGGATTAATTGATCCAGACCGAAACAACTTTGCCCCACGAGTTGGGATTGCGTGGAAACCCTTCCAACAACATAGCACCGTCGTCCGAACCGGCTATGGTATCTTCTACAATCCCTCGATCTACAACACACTCTTCTCTCAATTTGCGAGCCAGCCGCCATTTGCCTTCAGCAATACTCTCATTACTTCCCCCACCCAGGTGTTGACTCTTAATGATGGATTTCCTCCAGCGATTCCGGGAACCGTCACCAATAATTACGCCGTGGATCGATCTCTTCGAGTTGGTTACATTCAACTTTGGAACCTGGACATCCAGCATCAAATTCGCCCTAATTTGATTTTGACACTCTCCTACAACGGTTCCAAAGGAACGCATTTAGACTTGTTTCTCTCTCCCAATCAGACTCTTATTTCACCTCAGAACCCCAGCGTGGGCCAGGAAATCTCCAATGCCCAAGCGTTCTACTATGAAACCTATGGAGCTGATTCGAGCTATAATTCTTTTACGGTTCGGCTCCAGAGACGCTTTACCTCCGGGCTGGCCATCAACGGTAGTTATATTTATGGGAAATCCATTGATAACGCTTCCAGCATTGGAGGCGGGCAGCAAACCGTGGCTCTTTATGAAAACGATCTGGCAGCTGAGCGGGGATTATCAACCTTTGATATTCGCCATCAAGCATCGATCATGACGGTCTATGAGCTACCCATGGGCGAGCGAAAACGGTTCTTCTCTGGGGGTGGCTGGGCTTCTAAGCTTGCCGGAGGGTGGTCTCTCATGGGAATTGTCACCCTTCAATCCGGGACTCCCTACACGGCCAGAATTTCGGGAAGCTCTACTTTCACCCAGGGAATCACTACCAACACGTCACTGCGAGCAAACTCCACGGGTTTGCCGGTTTCGTTGCCCTCTGGGGAAAGTTCGGTCAACGAATTCTTCAACACGGATGCCTTTGCCCTGCCGGCGCCAGGGCTATTAGGAAATGCAGGGCGGAATACGATTATCGGGCCCGGATTAACAAACATAAACATGACAGTTACAAAAGCGATCCCGCTGTCTAATGACGGCAAACGGTTAGAATTTCGCGCCCAGGCCACCAATCTATTGAATACGGTCAACTTTAACGGTTTGGGAATTGTTGCCGATTCGTCAATCTTTGGCCAGTTGACCAGTGCCAGACAGATGCGGCAACTGCAATTCACCTTAAGATTTTCCTTTTAGCCAAACGCGGAGAGCACTGTAGAGACCAGATTATGTGGAAACCGAAAACGATTGTCGCCGTTGTTCTGGCTATGATTGCAGGGCTTGGCGGAGTCCTATTCTCTCAAACCGATGATTCGACCGAGAACAAAGAGAGCGTCTACACCCTCAGTGTTTTCCAGGACCTCGTTTTGGTCGATGTGGTCGTAACGGACAAAAATGGGCATCCGATCCCGAATCTGAAGCGGGAAGACTTCACCGTATTCGAAGACAAAGTTCCCCAGAAAGTCGGTACTTTCGACTATGAAGACCTCTCGGGAACATTTGAGACTGTAAAAGGGAGCTCCAACAAAATCGAGCACCCCGCAGAGTTGATCAATCTGTCCAAGACTCCACCGGAACAGGTCCCATTGCAGCAATTTCAACATCACCGATTGATGATCCTCTTTTTCGATCTCAGTTCCATGCCTGTTGAAGACCTCATCCAGGCCCAGGCCTCCGCCCGAAAATTCATTGAAAGTCAACTTTCGCCTGCAGACCTTGTGGCAGTGGTCGTCAATGCCTCGTCGTTGAAAGTATTGCAGAATTTTACCAATGATCCGAAAGCTCTGACCGAGACATTGCAGAAACTCAATATTGGAGATTCAGCCAACCTGGCGGAACTCGGTGTATCCACTTCTGATGACTCCACAACACTCGATGTCTCGGATCCTTTCACAGCAGATGAAACCCAGTTCAATGTCTTCAATACAGATCGTAAACTGGCGGCCATTGAATCCGTAGGGAAAATGTTTCGGTATCTGCCGGAAAAGAAGTTTCTGATCTATTATTCCAGTGGAATCTCGACAACCGGGGTAGAAAATCAGTCGCAAATCCGAGCGACGGTCGACACCCTCAATCAATCGGGCACTTCAATGTATGCCGTGGATGCACGCGGTTTAATCGCGCTCCCACCGGGGGGGGATTCCAGTCAGGGAAGTGCTTCAGGAAATTCCAGCTATAGCGGGAAGGCCGTTCGAGACCAGTATTCCGCACTTGCCAACTCCCAGGAGACTTTGACCACTCTGGCCCTGGATACTGGCGGCAAAGTCCTTCAGGACACCAATGATCTCGGGCAAGTCTTCGAAGCAGTCCGGAAGGATTCCACCAGCTATTACCTGCTAGGCTACAATTCTTCTAACCCCAAAAGAGATGGAAAGTTTCGTCGCATCCGAGTGGAAGTCAATATTCCTGGAGCGCACCTGAAGTATCGGCAGGGCTACTTTGCTCCGGCTTCATTCACCCAGTTCAGCAAAACAGACAAAGAGCGGCATCTCGAGGATGCCGTCACCACAGAGCGTCCTTTTTCCGATATCCCGTTTCTGATCGCCACAAATTTCATACGAGCCAACACCGACCAAGTTTATGTGCCGGTCTCCTTGAAATTCACAGCCGCAGACATTCCTTTTGAGCAAAAGGGGAAAAAGACGCAGGGTTCCTTTGATTTCATCGGACAGGTGCGTGGAGCGAAGAACAGCGTCGTCAGTGCTGTCCGCGATACCATTCGAATCGATTGGGATCCCCAGACATTTCAAAAGATCAGCCTGGGAGACATTCAGTACCAAACCGGGTTCTACTTAAAACCGGGGAAATATGACCTGAAATTTCTGTTGCGGGAAAATCAGACGGGCAAGTTGAGTACCTTTGAACAAGTTTTAGATGTCCCCAATTATAGCCGCCCGGGGCTCTCCATATCTTCAATCATCCTCAGCAGCCGTCTCGAACCCATCAATCAAAAAGCGAATGGAGTCAAGAAACTGGTAACTTTCAGCGGGGGACCTAACGCCGGTTCAGTTCTCCCTGATTTGTTGGTCATTGATGGGAATCGATTAGTGCCAAGCATAGCGAAGGTCTTCTCTTCTTCAGATCATTTGTATATTTTTTTCCAGCTGTACGTGAATCCTGCCAGCAAATCATCACCGGATCTCTCGGCATCCCTGGCTTTTTACAAGAATGGCCAGCTTTTTCGACAAGCCGGCAAGCTTCAGTTAGATCAATTTGACGAGGGCTCCAAGGATACCATCACCTGCCATCTCGAACTCCCTTTGAGCCAGTTCAGCAAAGGCGATTATGCCCTCCAGGTCGGCGTGGCTGAGGCAGGCAACAAAGATTATTTGCAAGAGAAGGTCCAATTTGCAGTGAGGTAACGGAGAGAGACCTCATCTGTAGGGAACGGACACTGTTCCGTTCTTCGTTGAGGGACGAGACCCTGTGAATTTAGAGGGCCGCTTGAAGTTGGAACGCTGCGGCGAGCGTTCCCTACAACGTTTAGAGATCCCATCTGTAAGGAACGAACGCCATTCCATTCCTGGTCGAGGATTCGAGTCGCTTTAGCACCCTTTTCCCTTCTGATAGAAATCACCGAACGAAGAGTTGGAGTCTCTTTGTGTCCCAAGAATTCCAATGGGGGGGCCGGCTTCACAACTTCTCTAAACTGTTGGTAAATCGCAGGCCACGAGGTTTTTCAGGTAAACTGGGAGTTTACCTAAAGGAAATCAGTCCAGGATAGATGAAAATTACGAATTCGCTATGACAACGGTTCAGCATAAGAGTTACGCGAGAGTTATCATGGAAGCGTTGCCGACAGTCCTTCTCGCGGCTTTGCTTGCTGGGCCTTTACGAGCTCAAGAAGCAAAAATCAATGATCTGGAACCTGCTCAGAGTTTAATTCAGGGTGTGGTCACCGCCGCCGGTCCGCAAAACCAACCAAATCCAATTGAAGGTATACCCTTGAAGCTGACTGGCGAATCCAAGGGAGCGCTGCCTCTCTCGACTTTCACCGATACCGAAGGCCGCTATCAATTCACACACTTGGGCGCAGGCACCTACTCATTAGAGGTAAATGTAGAAGGGTTTAAACCATTCGCCAAAACCGTTGTTCTGAAGGAGAGGGAAACGCTTGTTGAGAATGTTGGCTTGGAACTGGCGACCGTGACTTCTAAAATCGACGTTCAATCACAAGTGCCTGCGGTTTCGCTGCAAGGCGAGGATCCAGCCGCCACGCTCAGCAGCCATAAATTGATGGCTCTCCCTATGGCAGAACAGAAATTCAAGCAGGCCTTGCCGCTCGTGCCAGGTGTCGTGCAAAGCTGGGACCAAAAGCTCAATATAAAAGGCGAAGTCGAAAGCCAAGGGATGATGCTTCTGGATTCAACCCAAATGGTCGATCCGGTCACTGGCAGCTGGGCGATTGGGATTCCGATTGATGCCATCCAGACCCTCAATGTTTATAAGACTCCTTACAACGCCCAGTACGGCGGCTTTTCCGGGGGATTATCCACTATCGAAACGAAGCCTCCCCCGAACCACTGGGAATATGGGTTGAACGATTTCATTCCTGGTATCCGGGGGAGGAGTGGTCACATTGTCGGCATTTCGTCCGAAACTCCTCGGGCGTTCCTAGGCGGCCCAATTTTGAAAGACAAACTGAACTTTTCCGAGGCCTTTGACTATAACTTGAGAAAGTGGCCAGTGCGCGGGCTGGCCTGGCCTAACAATGAAATCAAGACTCAAGGTTTCATCTCTTTTACCACTTTCCAGGCGATTCTATCCTCCCAACACCTGTTGACAACCACCATTGACGTCTTCCCTACGCGAACGCAATATGCGGACATCAGTTCCCTGGTACCACAGACTGCATCCTCTAACTATGGTCAGACGGGAGTTTCCATCGGTGTCACCGACAGCTATCAGTTCAGCTCCGGGAAGGTGCTCCGTACGGCGATCCGGTATACAAGATTCGATAGCAATGCCTATGGCCAGGGGCCTGAGGATATGCTCATTACGCCTGAAGGGTGGGGGGGCAATTTCTTTAACGCCTGGAACAGAACTGCCAATCAGTTTGAAGCCCTGCCAATATTTCAGTTGCCCCCTAAAATCTGGCATGGAAGCCATGAGTTGAAAGTAGGCGCAGATTTTACATACCGGTCTTATACCGGGGATAGTTACTCGCATCCCATCCAACTGCTGCGGGAGGACGGCTCGCTCGCCCAGCAAACTGATTTCCAGTGGAATGGATCGTTGGACGGGACTGAGAAGGAAGTTTCGGAGTTTGTCCAGGATCACTGGAGCCTGAACGACCATTTGGACTTGGACTTGGGGGCACGCTTATCGAGTCAATCCATCGGCCGTTCGGCGGCGTTCGCGCCCCGCGCAGGGCTGGCCTACTCGCTGGGGCAAGACCAAAAAACGATCCTCCGCGCAGGGGCAGGCCTGTTCTACGACTGCGTTCCCTTGCTGGCGGTAAGCTTCACCGAGAACCCTACCCGGGTCGTCAGCTTCTATGACGGGACCGGCTCAATGGTCGGGACATCGTTTGTCTTACCGAACACCTACCTTGGAACAGCACCTGGCTTAGGGGCTATTCCTACGGGCAACATTCCTAACACCAGTCCTCGCAACTTCACCTGGAATCTCGAAGTCGACCGTGAGGTGTCGAGGAGCGTGATGCTCCGGCTGAGGTACATTCAGAGCCAAACTCGGAATCTCTTTGTGGTAGATCCTTTGCTCGTAGAACCGGACGCCAAGCCTGTGCTTGGACTCGCCAATACAGGCAGCTCGTACTACCGTGAGTTTGAAGCAACTGTCCGTTTCCGCCCCAGCCAACGAATTGACCTGACGGTCTCCTATGTCTGGAGCCTGGCTCGTGGCGACCTGAACACGCTGTCTGACACGTTCGTGCCCTTCGAGCAACCCATCATCCGCCACAATGTCTACAGTACCTTGAAATCGGATATTCCCAACAGGCTGGTAAGCTCGGGTATTTTTCAACTGCCCTGGAAGCTGACCTTCAGTCCTGTGGTTGACGTTCACACGGGATTCCCGTATTCGAACGTGGATGTACTGCAAAACTACGTTGGCAAACCTAACGGCCAGCGGTTTCCCACGTTCTTCTCCTTCAACATCAAGGTATACCGGGATTTTCAGCTTCCCTTCACGCTTTTGGGCCGGAAAAACCATCGCACATTTCGAATAGAGTTCTATTCTCTAAACGTGACGAATCACTTGAATCCGCGGGACGTGTACAACAATGTCACTTCCCCCTATTTTGGACAATTCGCAGGATTTCAACATAGAGTAGATGGCGTCGTCATTAACCTCGTCAACTGAGGGCAGGGATTTTTAATCAATAGGAAATCAATAGGGTCACATCTTTCCATTTTCGAACATGAAAGCAGTGGAATGTGCTGCGGGGTGGGTCGATATCAGGGTCGGACCAAGCAAGATCCTTGCTGGGTGCGGATCCCATTTGGTTTTTGGGGTACTTTTTGGTTTCAAACGCTGTTTTTTACTTAATAACCTATTTTTGAGCAATGAGTGTCGAGGCTCGAGTCACAGGTGATCTAGCCAGATTTGAGGATGTTGCTGAAAGGGTAGGAAAGTGATCTCTAAAATTGTCATTAGGTCCGGCATCAATTCTCAGTTCACGGCTGACGTTTTAGTTTTTGCCGAATTTCCGGCCAGAACTCCTGAATCATATTAATGAGGATAGTTAGACCCGCCTGCTTGGATCCATCGGTTAAGGTGTAAAGGCCGACGTTTTCTATCTGGGGGAGCCATAATGTAGATACCGCACTGGAGGCGTAAAAACCCCCGATATTGGCAATATTCAGTGTCTTATGGCCTTGAGTGTTGTATGTGATGAAGCTGAATAGCACTACGTGCTTAGCTCTTTTCTTGAACCCTTCTTGGCCGCTGCTGATATAGCGAGTGTCCTCTCCAAGCAATGCTGCAACCGGAGCTTGAAATGTACCCTGGACAATGGCTGTTCCCAGTCGCGAGCTAAGCCTGCGGCCATATCCTCCGATTCCGCCTCCCCATTCCGGTGGCTCGCCAGTGGTCTGATCAATCAGTAATGCCGAAACGCAGGGACCGAAGTAGGCCCCCATTGACCAATAGTTCTGCTTGAAATAGAGCTTCCATCGTTCCTGAGAAGTCAATGGCTTGTAATCGACAGACGATACCGAGGCAATCCCTGTCACGGGGTTTATCTTGAGAGAAACTTTGTCACTAATGGTCGGAGGTTGGCTAGCACTGTCTGCATCTTTTTCCTGGGAGAAGACGGGCCGCAGAAAAAGCAATACCAAAGTTGCCGCAACCACCCAAAAACGAGAACAAACGCAAGATTGAAAATTCGTGCTCCTTCGAGTAATGAGTATCGAAATTTGTCCAGGCTGATCTCGTCTTTGGTTCATAGCTCCGGATTCCAGGCTCGTCGAAGTCTGTGTAGGATCGCGTCTTTACCTGAAAATCTCAATCGCTGGTTGAATTTCAGGGAGAATATTGCGGCCAGAACTATTCTAACGCGTATGGGGAGGGAAAGTGTAAAGTCGAAGAAAATTCCAATGGTTTGTCTTATCGGCTGCAGCTGATTTGTACCTCTTTGGGAATGGGCACTAGACAAACCTTTCGCAGAACTCACCTCAACCCTTTGAGATGAGTCCGGTTGAATACTTCTTTGTAAAATCCAAGTAAAGTCGCACGGCGGTCTAAGCAAGGAGAGCGCCTGGGGAGTATAATACAAGTCGTGTGGCAAAAGCATGATAAGTCAGGACTGCTCATTATTTTTTCCGGTCTTCTCGGCCTAGTCGTACTGGCTGCGGCGGTCCTGTTATATCGTTGGATCGATCGGGTCAGTGGCGCCGAGCGCCTGCAGCAGAGAGAACTTCTTGAAGTGGCTTTCCGAGGCTTCCAATCCGAGTTCTCGGGCGCCATTCAGGAAATCTTTTCAACTTTCCGGCCTCAGGCTGGTTTCCAGAACGAGGCTGAAATTGAAGCGCATCTTGTCGAGATGTATTCTCAGTGGCAAACCAATTCCCGCCAGCCACAACTCATCCGAAGCCTGAGCATCGGCACGATCGACTCGAAGGGGGCTCTCACATTTGAAAGCTTCTTGCCCCAAGAAAAGAAATTCCAGAAACAGGACTGGCCGGCTGGGCTGCAGAATTACCGGGACATTTTGGCCCAACGCCGGTCGGAAGGAGCACTTCCAGCCGCATTACCCGGCGGAGTTACTCTATCAATCGCTGCCGACCGACCCGTTATTGTAATGCCGGCAACCTTCTCTCGTCCAATGGTGCCCTATCGGCAGTCGGATTGGAGGCGCAATCCAGCTGCGGCTCGGCGCGGCCCAGCTCCGCCAACCCGGTGGTCACCATCGATGGATCGATCACCATCTAACCCTTATCTCCCATCTCCTCCGGCAAAGCAGGCTTCCGAAGAGAAATCCGCAGAGGTAATGGGTTGGTACTTCATCGAGCTGGACGCTCAGTTCATCAAGCAACAGTTGCTGCCAAATCTCGCGGAAAGACACTTTGGGGGGGCAGCATTGTCTCGATATCGGCTGGCCGTAGTTGCCGGTAAGCCCGGACAGTTGATCTATGCTTCAGACCCCGGACTCACTTTGGAAACTTTCAGTAACGTCGATATGACAGCACCTTTATTTAGACCCCCAGGCCGATTTGGGTTTGGGTTCAGATCCCGTGGGGGAGGCCTACCTCCTCCAGATCTCATGCCTGGAGATCCGCAATCTGAATCACGCCCCCCCTTCAATCCAGCGAGCCGTGAAGCTAGTTCAGTTTCCGCCGGCAATTCCTGGCAACTCCTCGCCAGACATCGCTTGGGATCCATAGAAGCCGAGGTCAGCCGGACCCGTCGTCGCAACCTGGCGATCGGTTTTGGAATCCTTTTATTAATGTCCGGGAGCATCATGACCTTCATGCTAAGCACTCAGAGAGCCAGAGCAGTGGCCAGACAGCAAATGGAATTTGTGGCCGGTATCTCTCATGAGCTACGAACCCCACTATCCGTAATCCAGTCTGCTGGATTTAACCTCTCGCATGGAGTCGCCGTGCAGTCTGAAAAGATCCAACAGTATGGAACTGTCATTCAGACCGAGAGTAAACGTCTTTCGGATATGCTAGAGCAAATTCTGAACTATGCCGGAATCCAATCGGGTGGAGAACACTACCAGTTTCAGCTCACAGAAGTCAGTCCTCTCTTACAGAAATTGCTTTCGGAATATCAGAAGACCTTCGAGGATAAGGGTTGGACAGTCGAGCAGAATATCGATGAGGGTCTCCCACCGGTATTGGCTGACATACGCGCCTTGGAAAGTGCTATAAGAAACCTTATCGAGAATGCTCTCAAATACGCATCCGCGGGGAAATGGCTGCGGCTCACAGCAGCCACTGCTCATAGCCGGAAAGAAGTCGTTGTTACCGTAGCGGATCGCGGGCCTGGGATAGATCCTGCAGATCTCCCCCATATTTTTGAACCTTTTTACCGAGGCAAGAAAGTGCTAGCCTCTTCGGTCCCTGGAGCAGGTCTGGGTTTAAGTCTGTTGCAGCGCTATCTCAAGGCGCACGGAGGGTCTGTCAAATTGACAAATTCCCCGGGGGGCGGCGCTTCCTTTACTCTCTATCTCCCGGTATTTTCTGAATAAGACTGAGAGTACACCGATTCGCCGTTATGGGGTTTGTACTAGATTCCCTCGGAATTAGGGCTGGGAGTGAATGTGATTCCTTACAGGCTGACTAGATGGGTGCGCAGACTTGAGTACCTGGAAGGGAACATAAAGAGCATTGGTGGAATTCTAACAATCCGGTGGAGGCAAATTTGGGAAAACGACTGCTGCTCGTGGAAGACGAACCGGGTCTGGTCATGACTCTTTCCGATCTACTGACGGCTGAAGGATACCAGGTGGAAACGGCGGGAGACGGCCAAACCGCTTTAAATTTAGCGGGTCAGCATATCTTCTCGCTGATCCTGCTGGACGTGATGTTACCGGTTAAGAACGGTTTTGACGTTTGCCGTGACCTTCGTCAGCAAGGCATCAAGACTCCAATTCTCATGCTTACTGCCCGAGGTCAGCTTGTTGATAAAGTCTTAGGGTTGAAGCTAGGAGCTGATGACTATTTAACTAAGCCTTTTGAGCCGCTCGAATTGTTGGCCCGCGTGGAAGCCCTCTTGCGGCGGGTTTCAACAGACCCAATTAGCTCTGCTACAATGTTCAAATTTGGCTCAGTCGTGGTAGATTTTCGAACAACTCAAGTCAGGGTCCATGCCAGGTTGGTTGAGCTCTCGGCCCGAGAATATCAGTTGCTCTGTTATTTTATCCGGAATATTGGGACCACCTTGTCTCGGGAACAATTGCTCCGCGAAGTCTGGGACTATGAAGCAGAAATTCAAACCCGCACCGTGGATGTGCACGTCGCTCTACTGCGACAAAAATTGGAAATCGATCCCAAGAATCCCGCTCACTTCCTTACGGTAAGAGGGTTGGGTTACCGTTTCGTCAATCACGCCAAGGAAAACGAGTGAAGCCCATTGCCTTAATGGACGTGGACTCCCTGGCGAATCGATACTTTCTCCACCTTTTCACTAAGAAATTCACTGAGCAATTGCATAATACATGAATTTGAACAAACTGTCTTATGCCCATTATTTAGTACATGACGCCCCCAGGGAAATACCACAAAGCTTTCGCTGTTGGTAGAGGACACGATCCACCAGGTTTCGTCACTGCCTTGCAGCTTCCCGCAATTGTCACATTGGTATGTTCTAATTTCCATTAGCCTAACTCTCCGGCAAAGCTGAGATGGGACCATTCAAACCCAGACTGCTTTCTAGATGCAATCTACTCAAACTTGCTTTCCTTACAGTTAGCTTTTATGAAACCTAGTTCTCACTCGCATCCAGAATAGCAAGCTAGTAGCCCTCGACAAGACTAATCAGTGTGGGCTCCGCCTTTTCAATACATCCTCGGGAGACTTGCAGTTATGGAGAACGAGGATTTCTCTCGTAATCTCTTCTAGTTCTCTCTCATTTTGAATTCATAACGATTTTGCTTGATGATGATTCGCCCTAGCTCCAGGGTTTTAATCTCCTGCGGCGCCTCAACGTCAATTCTGGGGCTCATGTAATGAATAGCCGGAGAAAGAGGCAGATCGTCAGGTGCAACCGCCGCTATCGTTGGAAGGTAGGCGATGAATTCATCAATCAATCTCTGGTCCTCTTCGAGTTGAGCATTGATCCGCTCGACCTTCTGATCCCCAATTTTCTTCCGCCTTTCGTACTCTCTCTGGCGATGCTCGACAAAAGCACTTAACGCCTTCGCTTTGAGGGAACTGCGCTGACGTTCATAAACTTCCACCTTGGTCTTGGCAAGTTCTAAGGCATAACTTTTCTTCTTCGTCTCCTCAAACACCTTGTCAGTCAAGGAGGGGTCGTCCAGTTGGCTGAGCACCTGCTTAATGCTTTTTTCTTCGACGGTGAGCTTTATGGTCTGTTCCTTTAATTTCTGGATTTCTTCATTGGTCTTTTGAATGTCTCCGACAAACTTCTGAAAATCGGGATCCTGGAAGTCTGGACCAAAGGCCAACAAGGATTTTGTGGACCCGTTCAATTCGGCCAGATCCACCATGCCTTTTCGAATTAACTCACTGGCTTGTTTTTGGTCGATGGGGTTGGTAGCATCCGCCTCCCAGTAATACCGATCTTCTTTGGCGCGGCATTTTTCTTTCCAGGAGTCGTCAACCCAGCAGTCAATATCTTCCGGATGACCATTCAATGGAAACTCAACCTTTACGATCTTGTTCTCATCTAGACTAGCTTTCTGGCTAGTAGCGGCTGTAGCCGTCGCAGTATTCGAACTGTGTTTGAAAAGCATGTTTTTCTCCTTGACGGATTCTGGGGAAATGGGTCCCTACTTACGACTTACTCAAACAATCCATAGATTAAACGATCAATATGCACGTTCGTCGCCAACGGAAATCAATCACAGAAAATAATCCCTGCTATGGTGCTTAAACATCACTTACACTCGATTCGATGGATCTGTTTGAGTCAAAGAATTTCACAAGGAAAATGAAAAAAATTTCTTCTTTTGAGCAGGGCTCTGGAACATGAATTGTTCTGTAAACTCCTTTCCCACCGAGGATTTCGAGAGAAGAGCCCAACCATCGAGTGATAGGTCACAAAAGGAGTTTATTTTCCTTAATGGCTGGAGGAGGTCGATTCGAGGTAGGTAGCTGCGTTCTGATCCTCAGGGGCAGGGGGCGGACTGCCCGTTCCACTCTCCCCCACTGGCAGTTCGAAGCTGCATCAGATGGCCTTTAAATGGTGGGGATAAGTGATTGAGGAGATTGCTTAGGATAAACTTGATGCGGGGGGGGACGTCGAATCATTGATCTTGCGACGACAGCCGGCTGCGACATTTAAAGACCCCATCTGAGCATCACCGCGTAATCGCCTGTTCGGGACGCATACGGAGAAATGGTCGTCGGGAAGAGGTGAGATTTAAGGCTGGGCTTGGCTGCTCCGTAATCCCGGTCATGATGCGTGTGATAAACATAGTGACCGATCAATCCTCCTAGGACGCTTCCGACGAGTGCATCAGAGGGAAAATGATTATAGCTGGTATAGCGGGCGACGCTGACTAGCGTGGCAATACTATAGGCACTGACTCCAACTATTTTGTGGTCTGGATACTCTTCGGCGATGACCACCGCCAGAGACCATATCGTTATCGCATGGCCCGAAGGGAAAGAGACCCCACCCTGCCAGAATAGACCTTGTCCGTTTCCTTGATCCGGTCGTTCGCGGCCAAACGCGTATTTGAGAACGAATCCCACAAGGGAGCTGTCGATAAGAGCCTCCGTCGCCAGAATCCCAGTTTCGCGAGCCCGTTGATTATGGAGCAATGAGCCGGTTAAAAAGAAAACCCCCGCAGTTCCAAAGGTCGAATAGCCGGCACCGATTTTAGAAATATCGTTACTCACCGATATGAGATTTTGGGAATTCTTAATCGCACCCGAAGCCGATTGATCAGTGGCGATCAGAGCCCCTGTCGCAGCTGCAAAGGGGATCAGCCACACGGCATCATGCTTAGAAATGTGTAAGGGGCTGGTCCAAATTGCCTTTTGATCCAACAGGAGATTGCGAAGAAAGTTGGGATTCGGAGCTTGCCCGGTCTTATTCGCGGATGCCTTTCCAGACTCAATTCCCAGATCGGAAGGCTCAGGGATCGAAGGGCCTAGCAAAAGCGGATTTAGAGAATCACTCAAAAGGATGGCTTTCTCTCGCAGAATAGCATCAGAGTCCTCGGGCGTGAGGCTTTGGGGTTGAGCGGAGGAAATGGGAGCGCTCAGGCTAAACAGAAGCAGGAATAAAGCATAAACGATTCGGATCAAGCCAAGCATGTCTCTTCGCTTCATTATGCTATTAAGGCTAACCGAAATCCCCGTTTATTGGAAGGACGGCGAGTGTGCACCACAACGGATGCGGCATTTTTTCGCAGCTTCAGGTTTGTGGGGTGAATTCTTTTGGAACGTCAGAATTTTGCTCGTAAACCGGAAAGCCATCGCCTGCTGATAACCCCTCCCTTCAGGCACTGCATGGGTTCGTTTCGATCAGAGGAGGATTGAATCTAAGGAAGACTTGACAAAATCATGGGGGCACAGTTTAAAATATTGGATTCTGTTCACTCCAAGAAGGTAGAATATTTAGGAGATAAACCATGTCTTTACGTATCAATGACGACGCCCCCAATTTTTCCGCCGAGACGACCCAAGGCCCAATCAGCTTTCACGAATGGATCGGCGATGGTTGGGCGATCTTGTTTTCCCATCCAAAAGATTTTACTCCCGTATGCACCACAGAACTCGGCTATATGGCAGGACTCCATCCCGAGTTTGAAAAGCGAAACTGCAAGATTATCGGGCTAAGCGTGGACCCTGTTGCCAACCACAGCAAGTGGGCAGCGGATATCGAAGAGACTCAAGGCCACAAGGTGAAGTATCCGATGATCGGCGATCCAGAACTCAAGGTTGCTAAACTTTATGACATGCTGCCGGCTGCCAGCGGAACTACTTCCGAGGGGAGGACCGCGGCGGACAATGCCACCGTGCGTACGGTATTCGTAGTCGGCCCGGACAAGAAGATTAAGCTGATGCTGAGTTACCCGATGAGCACGGGACGTAATTTCGACGAAGTCCTGCGCGTCCTCGATTCGATACAGCTTACTGCTAAGCACAAGGTGGCCACACCGGTGAACTGGAAGAGGGGCGAAGACGTCATCATCCTGCCGTCTGTGCCGGATGAGGAAGCGAAAAAGAAATTCGTCGATGGATGGAAAGCACCCAAACCTTACCTTCGCATTGTTCCTCAGCCGAAGTAACTCTTCATTAAGACTTTCCCGAACATCGTTCCATACCCCCCTGAAGTCCCCCCTGTCCAAGGGGGGACAATTGAGGAATCAAGATTCCATTATGTAAGCGGGGAATATTGAGGAATTGGGACCGACTGGCGATGCTTAAAGGACGCTTGCCTTCTCTTGATCACGGAGGAGCAATGAGGTCTATTCCCGCTGATTCAAGTAAGGGCGCCCCATCTTTTGTTCACCCTTAATCAAGCAGGGACGCCCCTAGCTTGTCCCCCTTTTTCAAAGGGGGGACTTTCAGTGATGTAAGTAAAGCTAATGGATACCCACTTATGCAAGGTGGGACGAACAAGGGAGGCTGGAATTCTAAGTGGCTTCGGCCTCTACTACAATTTCGTACTTACTGGCTCAAGCGGAGAATTTGATTCCGGACGGCTTCAAAGGCTGCCCTGAGCTGAGCCGGATCAGCTGCATAATAATATTTGCCTTCCAGTTGACTGGAATTGTAATCGGGTGAGGTTCTATCATTGGCAACCCGTTTCAAGATCGAGGCACCTGTCTCGGAAGCACTTCCCATAGGATAATTGAGTAAGTCTCCAAGCCCCAGGGTGTAAATTCGAATCTTAAAATCGCCACTCGTGTCGGCCCGGGCGGCATTAGCCACGGTCTCGAGCAGATTGCGGGCGGCATTGTTGGCATTCCGCACATGATCAGGATAAAAGTTACCTGACTGCCCGATCAGCTGGCGCTGCCCGGAAAGTGCGGGATCGTACAAAACAAAGCTGGTAGGGATACCGGACGAGACATGTTGAGTGTGAGTGCTCATCAATGGAATCCATGGGATCTTGTTGTTTATGGTCAGATAGGGGGACCCATTGTTCCCGGACGTGTAAGTGTTATTGGTGGGCGCAACATATACTTCGGCTGGCGAAGCTACGGTCCCGTAAATGGAATCTGACTTCCGCTACTTGCTGTTAGACATGAGTGCGCTCAGACGTTGTTGAATCTCGCTCAACTTGGCACGGCCATCCTGGGTGTTCTTTGTGCCGTTGTCTTGAAAGCGATAGGTTTTGCTTTTAAACTGAATTTTGAGCTTGTCAGTTAATTCCATTTGCAAAATTTCTGAAATTTTCAGGACAAATTCATCTTTAGAATCGGTCGATGGAAGATAGGCGATCTGATATCCATTAAATCTAAGACGTCCTGTGCAATTTCCAATCGTATGGTCATGAATCACTGCATAAGCATTGAATGTCAGTCGGTCTATTTCTCTTTTCAAGTCTTGACTACCGAGCGGAACTGCATTTTCGTTCTGGGCAAGATAAAGCAGGACGGAATAGACAACCTTGGCATCATCATATTTCCCATCCTGAGCCAATGCTTTGGCTTGGGAAACGGCCTTCATCAGGCTATCCTTTTTAAGTTCGAGGGCTTTTGGAGCCTGAGGTTGGCTTGCCAGGAGTAGGTTGCAATAGGCAATCACATTATCCGTTGCGGGCGTGACATAGTGCCCGGCACTCATTGCGGCCTCAGCCTTCTGCATCCAGGAATTTCTTGATTCTGTGAGGCGAGATTCCTCGGCTTTAAGACTCTCAACCAGGGTCTTCAATTCGGGAGCCTCAGGAAAATAGCTCTGCATCTGTTTCACGAGTGTGCTCGCACTCGCATAGTCTCTGGCTTGGAGGCTTCGATTCGCTTGAGCGACCAGGTTGTGAAGGATTTGGTCGAGTTTTTCCTTACTAAAGGAACTGTCGGGAGAAATTGCATTCAGTTTTTGTATGAGCTCGATGGCATTCCCCGGATTCGGGGGTAGGTAACGCCCGGCACTGAAGGCAATAGTAATTTGTTGGTGCAGGTCTTGAATCTTCTTTTCCTGCGCCTGTTTGCTCGCCAGATCCATCTGCGCCTGTTTCTTAAGTTGGTTTTTTGCCGTGTTCAGCTGCTGGGCTGCTTGTCGGTCGTCAGGATTGATTTTAAGCACGTCGTTCCACAGAGCGATTGCCTTCACCCAATTCTTATTAGCCATATCCCGTTTGCCGAGATCACTGAGGCGCTCGTGAATTTGTTGTTTCAAATTCAATGCAAAAGAGTTCTTAGGGTCAGCCTGCAAAATGGAATCACACAAGCGGTTGGCTTCCATGAACTTTCCTTGCTTGAACGCTTTTTCGGCCTGGGCGTGTTCATCACCTTCAGCGGACTTAGATAGATCTATTGGGGGCATTGGTCGATCTACTTGGACGACGGTCTTGCTTTTAGATTGAGGTTGAACTTCCGTGCTTTTCACCTGCCTCGGTGGACCTAGAACAAGCCAGGCACCAATGATTAAACCAATCAACAATCCCGCGCCGACGAGGTAAATGAATTTCAGATTCTTACTTCCTGGCTGTACTCTTCTTTCCGAAGTGCCTGTCAATTCTCCCGATACGCGTCCCTGATCCACGGCATTCCGTCTTGCAATGAAATCTCTTGTACTTTCCCCAAGGGATTGTCTGGGCGCATCATTTCCTACCTTCTCGGCTGGAGACTCGGATGGGGTTCGATTTCCCTCGGGAAGTGAATTTACGTGATTCGAACTCAGACTCGAGTTGGGAGACAAAGACTCAATCGCGTCATCGAGTTCTTGTGACTCGACCCGAGAAGGCACCGAAGAAAGCTCGGCTTGAACCTGCACATCTGGCACTGGAAGTTTCGGTAGCGTTTTGCCCTGATTCTCCTGGGGAGAGGTGATCGTCACATTCAGATAGGACCGCTTTTGCTTCTCGGCCTCCTCTATGCAGATTTGCAAATAATCGCGAATATCGTGATTCCCGGGATCCAATTCGGTGAGCAGTTCGAACCTCTGAACACACTCGCTATATCGTCCATGTTCAAAAAACTCCAGGGACTCTGCTTTGAACTGCGCGATGCGAGTGGCAAGTTCTGAATCAGCCGGCTGGAGTTGCGATTCCTGTTCGGCTTTT
This sequence comes from uncultured Acidimicrobiia bacterium, assembly GCA_963810905.1. Lineage (GTDB taxonomy): Bacteria > Acidobacteriota > Terriglobia > Versatilivoradales > Versatilivoraceae > CAWBAT01. The sequence continues at coordinate 398,117 of CAWEPG010000013.1, forward strand.
TCAATCAGTGCAAGGACTTCTGAATTCCCCGGCGCCATTTTTTGAGCCTCATGCAGGATATCCAAGCAAGCTTTAAAGTCTTGTTTTTCATAAAGTGCATGAGCCCGTCCCAGAAAGCGACCAAGGTAGGGCAAATCAGGTTCTAAACTCTTTTCAGGTGACGCTTGGCTGGCCTGTCGGATTTTTTCTACGTCCTGGAGAAGCTTTCTGAGGTTTTGTTCTAGAGTTAAGGTAGGGTTTTCATCTTTTGATACTTGGGGGTTTGTCAAGTCGAGCATGCTGGAGGCCCCTTCGAAAAAACGTCCCCGGGTAGCCAGACCTTTGTCCTCTATGGGTCCATCTTCGTGACCTCGCCACCCACTTTCAATTAGAGAACCCTTTTCTTCCCCGCTCTCCTGACTATTTTCTGCAGAATCTCTGAAATCCGACATGTCCTCCTCACTTTGACAAGGAAATCTTGGGTCCCTTTCGAACCATTATTCTCAGAGCATGTGAAAATTCCGGCTCAAAGATTTTTATCGAGCAAAAAGGCTCAAAACTTAAGGCTTTTTCATTGCTTGTGCACTTGACGCTATCTTACCAATGTTCGTGGTGTCGCTGAGGACGGACAAGGATTGTGCCTCGTTTAAGCTATACTTAAGAATTGAGCTAAGACACTACTCAGTGGGGGGAAGTCTTATAGCGGGAGGGAATTTGCGCTGTCTTATTTCTTGTGACCGACATCAAAACCCCGTTCGTTTAGCCAGCTGAATAGAACATCTTGAAGCGATATTACATTTTCGTGACAATCAAGAACTCTTTGCCAGCTATTCTCCGGAGCTTTAGTCGCGCAAACTCTGGCCAATTCAACTGACGTCAAAGTTCCAACAGATCTAGGACTAACGTGGTTGCTTCCTGGATTGTCAATGCAATTAATTGACGACACAATACGAATGCTGAGTTGTCGCCTTCGCTCTAGTCACGATGTGCTCTAGATGGCAGTCTCACTGAATGGAAATCTTGATGCCAGCAGCCAATGATCGGTCGTTGAAAATTGCACCTACCCCGCCTTCTGCATTTCGATGGGAAGATTGGTATGCCGCCGTTGGGGGGCGTACCATCAATATCGCCGAAGTGAACGCCTTTCTCGAACGCATTCGTGAAGACCAGAACAAACGGTTTGACGGGCCAGTCTCTAAAGAGTCTGCATGTATTCGGTTCTCCCGAAGAAGCCGCCAGTCACCTCAAGGAAAAGGCGGCTGACTTGGGGGCCGACATCGTAGGCATTTGTGAGATTGAGCCAACTGATGTCTACCAAGGTCGAACCGTCAATGAAAAGTATGCGATTGCCGTCGGACAACGTATGCGGTGGCGCGCTTTCCAGGTGGTTCCTTCTGAAGATTCCGCCATCGAATGCTTGCGAATCTATTACACATTGGGTGAAATAGTCATTCAATTGGCCGAATACATCCGGTCGCTTGGTTATACCTGTGAGATCGAACATCCCATCGGAGACAGTAATCTGCTTCACATTCCTATTGGTCTGAAAGCCGGCTTCGGCGAACTGGGTCGGCACGGATCGATCATTCATCCAACCCTGGGGCCGTTGTTTCGAATGGGCAGCGTCGCTACATCCATTCCCATGCGCACCGACAAACCCGTAGATGCCGGTATTGCCGAGTTTTGCGATCACTGTCGTGCCTGTCGCATCTACTGCCCAGCCAATGCTATTCCCGATCACCGCAGTCCTGAGGCTGGCCAGGACCCCATCGGTAAGGACCGATATGTTGTGGATACTGGCAAGTGTTTCCCCTATTTTGCCAAACACAATTATTGTTCCATTTGTCTTCCGGTATGTGTCTACAACCACAAGGAATGGGCACGCGATTTTGAGGGGTTTCAGACGAGCTTGTTTCCCGAAGTGATCATGAAGGAACCACCGCCGCCGGCCGACCTCCCGGAAGAGAAGCGTCACAGGTACAACAAACTGGGACGAGATTAACGGGCGTCAAGTCTGCATCTTCTGGGAATAGGGAGAGGGCACATAACATTTTCACTGGAATGAAAATTTCCGCCCGATTTTTTCGATTGCGATGATTAGATGGTTACGGATGAGACAGACTTCCACTGAGCGATATTGACAAATATGAATTCCCATCTCACCAACACACAAGACGAGGATGATTTTGGCTACCTTGGATGGCGAGTGGCTTTGGCCTCGGGCTTAGGCCTTTTTGTCGGTTTTGGTTCTTTGCTGGTGTTCACCTTCGGAATTTTTCTGAAGCCACTGACAGAGGAATTTTCCTGGTCTCGACAGTCGTATTCTTTGGCCTTTGGAATCGCTGCGATGACGGTAGCCGTTAGTTCACCCGGGTTGGGCTATCTGCTCGACCGGTTTGGGCCGAAGCGCATCATCCTGCCCTGCTTGACCATCTACGGGTGTGCCTTTGCTTCTCTGTTTCTCCTGACCCACCACATCATTCAATTTTACGCCATGTTTGTTGTCATGGGTCTAGTCGGAAACGGGACTGCTCAGTTGGCATATTCCCAGGCAGTCTCCACTTGGTTCGATCGGCGGCGAGGCACTGCCTTGGCCGTTTTGATGGCCGGAAGTGCTATTGGCGCTATGGTTCTGCCTCCGGTCGCGCAGTCCCTGATTCTTCATCTGGGCTGGCGACTAGCATTTCTCGCATTAGGATCGATAATTCTCTTCCTGGGATTGCCTGTGGTCACTCGATTTGTGCGCGAAAAACCAGGTTTCCGAGAAAGTGGAAGACATGAAGCACAAGGCGTCTCTCTTTCGCAAGCCTTGCGGTCGCGTCCATTTTGGATTCTGATAACGGCTCTTTTTCTGGCATCGATTAGCCAGAACGGGGCTCTGACGCACCTCTCCGCTTTACTCACGGATAGAGGGGTATCAGCTGGTGGGGCTGCCATTGCTCTATCTGCCATGGGAGCAGCCAGTCTCTTGGGACGGCTCGTCACGGGCTGGTTGCTCGATCGGTTTTTTGCACCGGGAGTTGCATTTAGCCTGCTGACGATTTCTGCTTTCGGTGTCTTCCTGCTTTCGAGTGCCCATTCTCTAGCCATTGGCTCGCTGGCATCGGCACTGATTGGGCTGGGAATGGGTGGAGAAGCCGATATTACGCCTTACCTTTTGTCACGATATTTCGGGTTTCGTTCCTTTTCGACACTCTATGGTTTCACCTGGACATCCTATGCGATCGCTGGCGCCATCGGACCGGTCATGATGGGAGGAGCCTTTGACGCGTCGGCTTCTTATCAAGCTTTTCTGGTGAAACTCTCCGCCATTACTCTGGCTTCTGCCTGCCTCATGCTGTTCCTGCCGCGATACAGTGCGGGAAAGTACCACGAAGTCACGTCTTCCCAATGCAAACCAGAAACGGCAGTCTCAAGGCAATAACTGAGATCCAGCAGTTCTTCACCTACCCGAGATTAGGCCTCTTGGACTGAAAAGTCGGACATATGAATTGGTATCTATCTTTGACGTTGAAAGATTTCCGTTCCTAACTGTCTCTGGCACCCCATCGAAATCGTGATATGGTGTTCTGCATGCAAAGAGATCAGTATCCCAAATTTTGGATTCGACCTTGGAAAGGCTTCATCCTCTTGATTTGTGGGTTGGGAATCCTAACGACGAGAACCTTGGGGCAAAGAGTAGAGCCTCTTGTGCTCGTTCAAAAAATCCCTTTACCAGAGATCACGGGGCGGATCGATCACATGGCTCTTGATTCAGAGCGCGACAGGCTCCTGGTTGCGGCTTTAGCCAGTAACCGCCTCGAGGTAGTGAATCTGAAGAGCAATGAAGTGGTCCATTCCATCTTCGGCCTCAATGAACCACAAGGCGTGGTTTACGTCCCGGACCTCGATCGCATTTTTGTAGCGAACGGTGGAGATGGAAGCGTGAATGTCTATGATGGGAAGTCATATGCAAAGGTGGGCTCAGTTCCTTTTGGCAAAGACGCTGATAACCTGCGCTATGACCCATCCGCGAAGAGAGTTTATGTCGGGTATGGTTCAGGAGCCATCGGGGCTATCGATATAACCTCCCTGCAAAGGAAGGGTAATGTCACATTGAAGGGGCATCCAGAATCCTTCCAATTGGAGCAGGTCGGAACCAAAATTTATGTCAACGTGCCGGCAGCCAAGGAGATCGCCATCATCGATCGATCCACGATGTCGCTCCTTACGACTTGGGCCCTGGACCGGTTAAGCGCAAACTTTCCGATGTCGCTTGACGAGAAAGGCCGGCGGCTTTTCATCGGAACACGCCAGCCCCCTCGGGTTCTCGTTCAGGACATCGTTTCCGGTAAACCGGTCACCGAGCTAACCATCCCAAGCGACACAGATGACCTATTCTATGATGCTCCACGCAGACAGCTTTACGTTTCTTGTGGAGAAGGTATGCTTATTGTATTTAAGGAAGAAGAGCCAAACCAATTCAAAGAACTGTCTCAAATAATTACCGTGCGGGGCGCTCGAACTAGTCTGATGGATTCTCCGGGGGGGAGGCTATTTCTAGCCGTTCCTCGCAATGGCTCTGATGTTGCCTCCATTTGGGTTTTTCGGATCAATCCGGTTAAGTGAAAAAGGCTCTGGTGTCATCTTCCCCTCATATACCAGAGTGTTGATTAGCGTGAAACTCCTTGAGGCTCCCCTCCCCCCAACGCAGAATCCGAGCTGGAGTTAAGGGAGAACAGATCCCTTTTTGAACTGTACGAATTACAGGGACTCCTGAGATTATCATCTCGCCTCGAAGCAACTCGTCCTCCTTGGAATCAAGCTGAGAGAACGCCACCGACAAGTACCTGAATCATTGTCTTTTTAATTCGGATGCTTTAACTGAAAAGCTCTTTAGACTTTCGGAGGCTTACCGAGAAACGGTTTCCCCCAATTCCTCATTTTCTCCTCCAAACGCGCAGAACAATCACAAGTGCTGCAAGCCCAAAATTCCTTTCCGTTAAGATCTCGGCAGCGGCGACGATCGTGAGCGTCTTGAATCCGGACCAGCTCAAAATATTCTTCCCAATAGGGCCTCTCTTCCTGAAGGGGCGTTGGGCAATAGCAAACCTCAACCCAGCGGATGGTTCCATCGTCAAGCTCACGCGCCTGTTGCATATCTCGGAAATATTCATCACCTGCGATGGATCCTGCCCCCAAGGTGCGGTCACGGATTGCGTCGAAGAGCACTTTTCGGCGTCCGGGTTTTAGTCGCGCTCGCACAAGATATCTCATGTGATCTGTCCTAATCGTAAACAAGATCCAATTAACTTATAGCCTAACCTTGGCAAAGTGATCCTGCAAGTTTGGCAAAGATCTATCGTTCATCCAAAACCGTTTATCGTAACGCAAACTTAGTCCTCCAGCTGCTGACGGACTACCTCCCTCCACAGGGAACCCGAGGTACAGCAATCTGAGACTGAGGGGTAGACAGCACGACACTTGTCATTCAATCCTTGTTCGATAGGTTGATCCAGGGATAGAATTTAAGGTGTGCGGTGGATTAGGTTCTGATCCTATTCAAGAAAGAAAGGAGCCTCATTAGAGACGTATTCCGGTCCGATTTGTCCTCAGCAATTTTAGGTCGAGAAGTATCCAAAGAGCACCCAGTATTTGAGACCTCATAATCCCGTCCAGTTCAGAAGAGTGAGTATTAAGCCTGTGAGAAATTATAGACAAACTTCCAAATCCCCGATGGGGAGCTCTTACGAAATAAGAGAGAAAGGGAGACGAAATGATATTCAACGCGCCATCACGGCGAAGCTTCTTAAAAGTAGCCGCCAGCTCGCTGGGAGTCGCCTGGGCCCGGCAAAAGGGGTATAGTTTCACAAACAACTCTTCCTCAGCTCAAACTTTACATGAATCTCAACGTATCTCACCGGCTATTTCCGCCGGAGTTGCCTTCAGCGTCGTGGCAGCAGTTCACTGCAGCAGGCTATCCAAGCTCCGTTACCGGTATTATCTATCGCACTCGTGCTGTGTCATACTTTTCTGCCTATATGGAGCGCCCGCTACCCGTATCGGGAATGCCGCTCGGGGCCATTGACACGGGAGGTTTATATCTGGATCCCTCTGGAGTCTTTGGCTATAGCTCTATCTTCAACCACATCACACCAGCGGGTGGGCCGTTAAATACGCCCTATCTAGGCGTTGGGATTGGTGGCAAGACCTGGGTGCTCGCGACAGGTCAGACTAAAAACTATGCCGGGAACAACCGCCCGAGTTTCGGACCCAATCTAAAGCTCTTGAATTCCGAGATGGCCGAGTCGAGCGACTATTGGGGCCATTATCCGATTGCGGATATTGAATACAAGAACAATGCACCCGTGCAAGTGGGGCTGCGCTCCTGGGCTCCCTTCATACCGGGCGATGTGAAAATTTCCAATACTCCTGGCGCAGTTTTTGAAGTTCACCTCAAGAATGTCACTTCTTCTCCTCAAAAAGGGACGCTGGCCTTCAGCTTCCCAGGCTTTAGCGATCATCACACCCGAGACGAAGTCGTCGGCTGGCCCGATCTGTCGGCAAAGCCCGTTCTTCCCAAACCGCATATCGATCGACGCCCTGCACCTGCCGCTCTTTCCGGCGTATGGGTGGAGGATAAGAGTTGGGGGATGAGCTACATCCTCGCTGCGCTTGAGGAGAAAGGCGTGCGAACCGGTGGCGCACTCGGAGCCGATGGGATGAAGTGGGCCGACATCGAAATGAAACTGCCGATGCCAGGCGAACGCGATGACGGTGGCTCGTCTTTGGCGGTAGCATTCAATGTTGAGCCAGGTCAGAAAAAAATCATCCGCATCGTCCTTGCGTGGTATGCGCCGGAGTGGGAAGGCAACGGCAATCCGGGAACCGGGGGCAGTCGCATCATTACGCAAGCGCCTGGCAACCCGTTAGTCCCTTCCACGACGGGGAAACGATTCACGCACATGTACGCCACGCGCTTTGCGAACGCGGGAGAGGTGGCAAAATACATCGCGCAAAATCACCAGCAGTTGCTGCAGCGAATCATTGCCTGGCAGTCAGTAATTTACGAAGAGAAGACTTTACCTGGCTGGTTGGCCGATGCTTTGATCAATGCGTTTTATTATTTCGCGCCTTGCAGCATGTGGGCGCAAGCCAAAGATCCCATTGGGAACTGGTGCCGACCCGAGGACGGAGTCTTTGCGCTCGAAGAGGCACCGAGATCCTGCCCTCATGTCACGACCCTTTCCAACTTTGCCATGGCGGGCCCCCTGCTCTCTTTCTTCTTCCCGGAACTTTCCGTCTCGGGCATGCGGGCTTACCGGGCCACTCAAAAAGAGAATGGTGATATCGCCCAACTTCTGGGCCGTTGGGCGGATGTGGCGAATCCCATGGCGTACGATTATCAAGAGGTCATCGTCGGAAGCTGCTACGCCATGCCTGCGTATTTGCATTGGAAGATTACAGGCGATACCGAATTCTTGAAGGAATTTTATCCGTCGCTAAAGAAAGCACTCGAGTACTCATTTACGCAACGTCCGGACCTCGGCCCGTCGCAAATTATTGCCATGCCCCCTCTTCGGCCAGCAACCTGGAACGATTCGGAATGGTTTGAGGACCGCTCCATGGTGGGCTACGTCTCTCACCCCGGCGGTCTGCGTCTGGCAGCAGCCGAAATGCTGAAGCAGTGGGCCCAAGAGGTAGGCGATGCCGAAACCGTAAAGTGGTTGGATACCTTGTTGGTCGCTGGCAAAGAAGCCATGCAAAAGTACCTGTGGAAAGGTGACCACTATTTGATTTACAACGACACGACAACTGGCAAAGAGCTGGATGCTTTCTTCACGCCGCAGCTCAACGGTCAGTACTTTGCACGTTTCAACGGCGTTCCGCCCGTATTTCCTAGCGAGAACGTCGAGATAATCCTGCGGCTGCTTCGGGAACGAGTCTGTAGCTTAAGCAAGATCGGGATGCCGCCCACTTATTCAAAGCCGGACGGCGGCCTGTGGGATTCCGATGCAACCGGCTATCTGACCGGGAAATACATCTATAACAACTTCCAAGTAATTTGGAATGCCTTCACCTTCATGTACGAGGGTCAAAAAGAATTTGGCCTCGAATTGTTGCGCAAGAACCTCGAAATTTCCTATTGCAAGTGGGGCTATCTGTGGGATGGCACCTGTTGTTTAAGCGGCGCTGGTGATACCGGCGAAGTGAACTATGGCTGGGATTACTGGTTCAACTGGTCTATTTGGACTGCTCCGGCGGCACTCTTGAATCAAGATGTTTCGGCGCTTTCCAAACCTGGCGGGTTGGTACACCGGGTCATCGAGGCGGGAAAACAATGAATCCCAACGACGCCCAACACAGGACTGTCTTGCAAAGAATTGCTCGCAGGGTAATGATTGAAAGAGGGCTTCTTACTAATTTTTCGCCCCAAGCACTTACCGAACTCGACAGGATTCAAGGGCCTGCCGGGCAAGCAAATCCCTCTCCACGAGATCTCCGGAACCTTCTCTGGTGCTCCATTGACAATGATGCGTCACGAGACTTGGATCAGTTGACTGTCGCCGAAGCCCTGCCCGAACAAGCCACCAAAGTTCTGGTCGCGATTGCTGATGTGGATGCTCTCGTCAAGAAGCAGACCGCCATTGACGATCATGCCCGCCACAATACCACCACGGTCTATACTGCCGCCGAGATTTTTCCGATGTTGCCCGAGAGACTCTCAACAGATTTCACTTCCCTTAATTTTGAATCTGAACGACTTACGATCGTTATCGAAATGATCATCGCTCGAGACGGTTCGCTTCAGAGCTCGAATCTATACCAAGCGATGGTCAGGAACCATGCAAAGTTGGCCTACAACAGCGTTGCCGACTGGTTGGAGAATAACGGCCCCGTGCCAGAAGGGATCCGCTCCGTCAACGGTCTCGGTGAGAACCTCCGGCTCCAAGATCACGTGGCCCAAATACTAAAGGCACTTCGGCACCAACAGGGTGCACTGAGTCTTGAAACAACCGAAGCCCATCCGGTTTTTCACGGAGATGAACTCAAGGACTTTAAATCCGAAAGTAGGAACCGGGCAAAAGAGATCATTGAGGATTTCATGATCACAGCAAACGGAGTAACTGCACGCTATCTCGCCTCCAAAATGTTCCCTTCGCTTCGGCGCATTGTCCGCACTCCCAAACGCTGGGACCGGATGATGTCGCTGGCTTCAGAGCATGGATTCACGCTCCCTCCGGAACCGAATGCCCAAGCCCTGGAGCAATTCTTAACTACGGCAAGAATCGCTGACCCTCTGGGTTTTCCAGATCTTTCCCTGAGCATTATTAAGTTGATGGGCGCTGGTGAATACGTCGCCAATTTCCCGGGAGACCGTGCAGTTGGCCACTTTGGGCTTGCCGTCCGGGATTACACTCACTCCACGGCCCCGAACCGTCGATTCCCTGATTTAATCACACAGAGGCTGTTAAAAGCTGCACTCACAGGACGATCAATTCCCTATGGCAACGACGAATTGGAGTCACTCGCAAAACACTGTACGGAAGCGGAGGACGCTGCCAAGAAAATCGAACGGCAAGTCGAGAAATCCGCCGCAGCCATGCTGTTGGAACCCAGGATCGGAGATCGGTTTGATGCTCTGGTAACAGGGGCAGCGGACAAAGGCACGTGGGTCCGTCTGCTGCAGATGCCCATCGAGGGAAGGCTGGTCAGCGGATTTCAAGGGATGGATGTCGGGGAAAAGCTCCGCGTAGCATTGGTCCACACGGATGTAGAACGCGGGTATATCGACTTCAAGAAGGTAGGGTAAGAAGAAGCTTCGCAAGGAATCCAACAGCATCTTCCCAATTGAATTCAAAACTCACCCTGAACGGCAAGAGAATGCTAGGAGACCAACATGCCACAAACGCGCCACATTGAACGTCACTTCACAGGTACAGAAACGATTCGCGACATCGTGATTGGAATGTCCGATGGGTTGACCGTACCGTTTGCTCTTGCGGCAGGCTTATCCGGCGCCGTAAACACAACACGGATCATCGTAACCGCGGGACTGGCTGAAATCGCCGCCGGCTCTATCGCGATGGGGCTGGGTGGATATCTCGCCGCAAAGAGCGATGCCGAGCATTACGAGGCAGAGAAGAAACGTGAGGAAACAGAGGTTGAGGAAATACCGGAAGAAGAGGCTGCGGAAGTCGCCCGTATTTTCGAATCTTACGGTGTAACTGAGGATGAAAGCAGACCGATTGTCGATGCCTTTCGCAAGCGCCCGAAGGCCTGGGTTGACTTTATGATGCGCTTTGAATTAGGACTTGAGCAGCCGGATCCAAAACGTGCGCTGCTGAGCGCCGTAACGATCGCAGGCGCCTACATTGCAGGCGGATTTATTCCTTTGGGGCCCTACATTGCCTTGCCGAAAGCGTCAACGGCGCTTGTTATCTCTGTAGCGATTACCTTGTTCGCTCTTGCCATTTTCGGATATGTGAAAGGACGCTTCACCGGCGCTTCACCGTGGCGGAGTTCCCTTCAGACCTCACTTATTGGCGGACTCGCAGCAGGAGCCGCCTTCTTGCTCGCGCGAGCGATCTCGTGAGTCCAAGTGAAGCACGAACTACCTTATCATGCCGATGACCACGCCAACCTCGGCAGAAGGCTTGAGAATTACGACTCTATTAATTCCGGACCAAGTCACCCACTTTGATATCTGTTCCAACGGTGATCTTGCCGGTGGAGGAACTGGCATCCGCTTCGTCAATCTTGATTTGGCCTACCTCTTCCGTTACTTCCTTAATGACTTTGCCCGTGGCCGGGTCTTTAACGACTCGCGTTACCCGCTGGACTTTGAGCACACTTCCGACCTGCACGCCTTGGGACTTCCCGACATTCAAGATGACGGTGGTTCCAGATACGTCGGCGATCATCCCATGAATCTCAACTGTGGTCGTAGGAACCTTCCCGCTGGACCCAATGAGCCCCTGAGCCACCTGATCTACCGAGGCGTAAGTGGCCTCCCCGAGGATGGTTTCACGATAATTGCTACTGCCCATGCTAAAATCTCCTCCTCCAAAACCACCACTCCCGGCGCCCATGCCTCCCAGGAGCAGTCCACTTCGGGTGGATTGGCCTTTGCCGGTCACTGAAGCGAGAATTTCAGCAGTGTTGACATCAATCATCCGCGCGGTTATCGCTACGACGGCAATCCCCTTTTGAGTCCCCACTTTGCCCGCCCCCCATCCACCCCACTTTCCGGCGATACCGCCAACATCCACGCCCTTCTTTTCCGTCCCAAACTGGGTAATGCTGCCGACAATGATGACGTTCACACCGAGAACCTTGCCGATCTTGGAAGCGCTGTTCGCATCAGCTCGATCGCTGGTCGAGAAATTTTGCTCGGCCAGCACTGTATCCAGCTGTTTCCTCTCAATGACGCTGTAAGTCCCCTCATTAACCAGTTTGTCGACGAGCAAATCGGCAATGCCCTTTCCAATGTCCCAATTCCCGCCCCACCAGTTTTGGACGGTCCCAAAATCGAAATTGATGATCGCCACTCTTTTCTTATCTGTAGCGGCTTGAACCAGACTGATACTCAATAATACCCAAGCAAACGTTAATAGGATTTTCTTCATTTTGGATCTCCAGCGATGAGATAGAAAAACAATAACTGTTGAAATGGACTCTTCAACACATCAACCTGACACAGTCGAAGCGACATTAGGGTGTTGAGCTCTAAGGTCAAACGAAAATGGACCCACCGCCTTGTTTCCCTGGGCTGGTAGAGTCTGAGCTCTCGTCCCGATCACGATGAACATGCCTGTCAGGACGGCAAACCAAATTTTTCTCTTCATGAGACGCTCTCCGTTTTCAATGATTATGGCAATTTCTGAGCCGCTGTCAATCCCTACAGGAGTCAGATCCTTTTCTGGATTGAGGACCACATGCTTGCCCTACGAACTAATTCACCCTTCTAATCCTAATCTTGCCGCCTGATCCGTTCATTTCCTGTTTTATTCCACTTTCACTTTGCGGCGGCTAACCGTTGGCTCGTTAACTGGACCGTTTACTGGGTTTGCCATAGCTTTCAAAAGGTAATCGCCTTTGATCTTGGGTGAGGTTAGTGGGAGAACATAAGTCATCTGGCCGAGCGGGTTGAGCTCGAACAGCATTTCTTGCGCCGACGTCCTTTGTCCACTCGCACTTTCAAAGCTGAGTGCCAGCTTGCCCTTTACAGGTTTATCATAATCATTGACCAGCATCACGGCATAGCTATGCTCGCTCCCTGCGTTCAAAGTAGATTGCCAAGAATTGACGTAGACGCCCAAGGGCTTGAAAGCCTCGGAAACATAGTCAGCAAAATAGGGATCCAAGTCCAGCTTTTCGACGTCGCGCCAGTGATCTGAGGTGTATCCCTCAGGTTTGTTGTAAGTGAGATAAACAAAGTGGAGTACGCCGGCAAAATTCCGGTGTGCACGCCAGAACTCCGTCATCCCGCCCAGAAGATAAGCGGAGAGGGCGAATCTCTCTTCCGACACGGCATTGGCCCCCAGCAGATTCTCATAATTTTTTTCGGACAACAGGCATGCCGTTCCATCCCGGTTCAAGAACAGCGAATCATATTCATTGATGAGCGCCGCGTGGCCCGTCGGGTGCCCGGAATTGTCGCTTTTCGCCCCGGTCATGCTTTCGAGCGACGTCATCCGAAAGTTCGTAAAGAGGAACTGGTAGGGGTGATCTTCCACGGGATCATCCGAACCAGATGGAACATTGTAGCCGTTTTCCCAAGGACGACCGGATAGATCCAGCTTTCGGACGACCGGAATGACCTCGGCGCCCAGAATCGGGGCAACAGTTTCATTGGCTGCGTCCCAAAGTGCCATGCTCGGATGGTTCCAGTGATCGCGCATGAACTCGCTGTATTCGCGGATCAAGCTTTCCTTGCTCCACTCCTTATGCCAATCTCTCCGTCCTGTCCAGATAGGATACTCGTTCTGGATCAAGAAACCTGCTTCATCGGCTATCTCAAACCATTTTTCCGGCACTGGCCCGATGCAGAAACGGAAGCTGTTCCAGTGCATCTTCTTCGGAATTTCAACAAGCAACTTCCACACCCAGGGATCCTGCCAAGGGAGAGTGCCGCACTTTGGATCTTCAAAAAATCGGTGCAACGTGATATTGGAACCCCTCAGGAAGTAAATTTTACCGTTGAGATACGCTCGTTTGGTAGCCGTATCGAAGTGGAACTCCCGCATCCCAAACCGGGTTCTAATGCTATCGCTTCCAAAGCTTGTGGCCAGCACGTAAAGGAAAGGATCCTCAGGGGACCAGAGATGCGCATTCGGAATACGGATGGTCTCACGGAGTACCTTCACTTCGCCGGGTCTCAAGGATACTCTTTGTGCGGATGAAGCCCCGACCTCTTTGTTTCCTTTCCAGTTTGTGATTTTGTGAGTTAGCATCGCTTCGGTAGGAACCTTGCCATAGTTTCGCATTACCGTTTCAACAATTATGGACGAAGACTGAACCCGGGGCCCTACTTGCACCGTCTCGATTACGGGTTCGTCTAAAAGTGCCAGAGTCACACTGTCGTAAATACCCGGCGTCCATTGGTATTTCTCATAGTCAGTACCGGTAGGAACCTCCTTCGGCACTACACCAGGGTGAGCACCGATGCGGATGATAAGGACGTTCTCACCGCTCCATTGGATGGCCCGCGTAAGGTCAAAGAATCCGGCTGTGAAACACCCCATGTGTTCACCAATCTTCACGCCGTTTAGCCACACGGCTGTTCCAAATTGCGCCTTCCCTATTCTCAGAATGGCAACCTTTTTTTTGACTAGGAATACGAAAATTCCTTGTATACCAAAAGTAATTGCGATGCTGGCGGGGGACATCAAAGTCTGGGATAGGCGTGTCCTTGGGGATACGGCCAAAATCGATCTGAATACGAATGGCCTGCCGGGTTTCATAACGATCCACGTCTGGAAATGACGGAATCGCAGAGTGAGTCAAGCCAGGTACCGGAACCGTATGGAGATATTCGCGCGGCATTTCTTCAGGACTCAGGCTGTCTTCTACCTTCCAGACGCCGTCCAGAGAAAGCGTGATCCGTTGGGCCCAGACTTGGCCGGAAACAAGAAATATCTGAAGTGAAACAATCAACCCTAATAAGGAAAGCAGCTTGGTCATGACATTTCTCCTGCAGGGGGGATGAGGACAGTCAATACACTGAACAAAGACTTGATCAGCGAGAAGATTGCCAATGGCTGTGGAATATGGCTCATCCCCAGGATTTGCCCGATGAGGTTTGGCCTTGATCTCGGCGACATTGCCGAGGCCGAAATAATAGTATAAGGATTCGACTAAACTGTCTTGTGCTTCCACTCAGTCTGGATAACCCTGCTGCGAGGTCTCGGGGGCCGATCACTGAGCAGGTTTCTGGTCAGCGCCCATGGCCGTTTCTTTGGCTTTTGCATTGGACCTGAGCTCTTCTATAATTTACAAATAGAGGTTATATCTTTGTAAGGAGTGATGTCATGGTTTTAACCGCATCAACAATGTTGCCGTTGGGCACACAAGCGCCAAATTTCTCTCTAACAGATCTCACAAGTGGAACCAAGACCATTAGCCTCAAAAGCTTTTCAGATAGAGAGGGGCTACTCGTGATGTTCATTTGCAGTCACTGTCCCTATGTCAAACATGTGCAGGATGAGCTAGCTCGCCTCGGCCAGGATTATCGTGAAAAGAACTTGGGCCTTGTGGCCATCAGTTCCAACGATCCCACTGTCCAGCCTGAAGACGCCCCGGATCGGTTAAGGCAGATGGCCGAACGTTTGGGTTTTACGTTTCCTTTTTGTTTTGATGAGACGCAGGAAGTGGCCAAAGCCTATACGGCAGCGTGTACTCCGGATTTCTTCTTGTTCGACAATGAACGCAAGCTTGTGTACCGCGGTCAACTGGACGATAGCCGTCCCGGAAATGACCAACCAATCAATGGCCATAGTCTCCGAGCGGCCATCGATGCCGTCCTAGAGAGACGGCCTGTTTCAGCCGACCAAAGGGCAAGCTTGGGATGCAACATCAAGTGGAAGAAAGGAAACGAACCCATCTACGCACGGTGAGGTTTAGGGGCTAATACGCGGCCGCGGGGGGTGGTCCCGTTGGGTTGTAAGAACAATCTGAAGGCAGAAGTGAAAGGAGAAGAGATTGAAATTAAATCAAAAGAAACTCGTCACAACGGTATGGATGACGTTCGGCATACTGGTTATTGGCATTTATGGACTTGCGCAGGACAAAGCCGCTGACAATATGCAGGCCGCTCGGGAGAAATTACAGGCTGACAAAAAGCTGTTCGTCACCGAGCACATGAAGTTGACCGACTCAGAGACTAAGGCCTTCTGGCCGGTATATGAGAGCTATCAGAAAGACATGGGTGCAGTCAACGATCGCTTGGCCAATCTTGTCAGGGATTATGCAAGTCATTACGCCAACATGACAAATGACGAGGCCAAGAAACTAGTAGACGACTCCTTGGCAATCGATGCAGACCGTCTGAAGATTCGCCAGTCCTATTTGCCGAAGTTTAGACAAGTGCTGTCTGAGATTAAGGTCGCACGTTATTACCAGATTGAGAACAAAATACAGGCGGCTGTTAATTACGATCTCGCCACCGGCATTCGGCTCACCGAGTGACAAGGCCAGAGCCTGTCGTGCGAGATTCCTTGGGCTGAATCAATTAACGTTGGCGATGTATCTGAATGGCTATCAAGATTTTCTGTGAGATTGCCAGCATTTCTGCAAGGGCCGGTAATTGAGGATGACGACTCCTTCTTCTTGGGTGACCTTCTTAGCCTCTGGAGAAACCAGGAAATCAAAATCAGCTTTCCGAACCGCCCAGCTCGCCTCCATAGCCTTTAACTCTGCACATTCTATTCCGGGATGTATAGCCCATTCACTAAGTCCAGATGGTAACTCACGCAAAAGCTGCTGGAAACAATAGAGCTTGTCCCCTTTTGTCAGATGAGGACTGTCAATATGATAGCTGTCCAAGACATCATGATCGTTGCACGGCAAACCTTCGTGCCGCAATCTCTCAATGACGGGTTGAGTATGTGCCCTCACGGCTAATCCATAATGAAGTGCCATCTTTAGTACTCTTTCAAAGATGGCCTCTCGCCGCGTGTGCACATGGCAGTGGCTGTCCAGATGAGTAGGTTTCAACCCCGCCGCCAGCACAACCTCGATCTGCGCTCTAAACTCTGTTTCGATTTCATCCAAATCAACCTGGCGGACAAATTCATCGATGGATTTTAGGTCATGAAAGTAGCCTCCTTCTCCCACTAACGAAGGAACCTTCTCCAGCGAAGAGATTGGTTTCCAACGATAGCTAGGGTGTTCGCAGATTGCCGTGAGGTGAACCCCAAAAGGGATATCGGGGTTTTCTCGCAGAAAGTGCATGGCATGCAGACTCCAGGGGCAAGGGACCATGAGGGTACAAGAACTCGTCAATCCCTCCTGGAACGAACGAATTGTCGCCTCGTGAATGGAGTGACACATCCCAAAATCATCGGCATTGATAATCAGCAATACGGGCTTGGGGTGGGTAACCAAGGAGTTGATTGGTCTGGGTTTTCGATGGGCATCGAGTAATCTTACATTCCCTTTCTCTAAGGTTAAACGAGAATATTGTCCACATTGTTTGGGTAGCCACAGTCAGTGCTTTTCCTGACCGTGGGCTTTTGAAATGCCCACGATTACCGCAAAAAGACGTTAATCGTGGCGACCCAGCTGTCCACATTGTTTGGGTAGCCACGGTCAGCGCTTTTCCTGACCGTGGGTTCTTGAACTACCCACAATTGCCGCAGAAAAAGCGTTAATCATGGAATACTAGTCGTGCTTATCTCCCTCATTCCGATCCGCGTTGGAAGGCTGCCAGTCCCGCTCGAGCCGTGCCGGCAAGCATCTGATAATCCCCCGCATAGACTAGGAAGTGAAAACCATCAGCCTGGCGTTCCCGCACCTGATCGGGACTATTCACTCCGATCCCGATACTAACCCCTTTTTGTCGCCCCAAGATTAAGGCGCGTTCGAGGATTTTTTGAATCTCCGGATAAGGCTGACGCAGAGGATTGAGCCCTAAAGACAAACACAAGTCCATCGTGCCCAGAAAGATGACGTCCACTCCGGGGACAGAGATAATCTCTTCGAGATTTTCCACTCCTTCTTTGGTTTCGAGGATTAGCATCACCAGTATTTCATTATTGGCACGATTGAAATAATCCTCATTGTCAAATGTATAGTGAGACGCCCGCAACCCGCCAAAACTTCGGGTCCCTTGAGGGGGATAGCGCGTCGCAGCGACAATTTGGCGGGCCTCGTTTGCCGTCTTCACCATCGGGACAACGATTCCCAAGGCGCCAAGGTCTAAGGCTCGCTGAATGAAGGTTTGTTGGGCTGAGGGAATTCTGACCAGGGGAATTGTCCGCGTCGCATTGACCGCCATTAGCATGTGTTCAATTTCAGCCGAATCTAAACCGTTGTGCTCGGTCTCGATCACGAGCCAATCAAACCCGGCGTGTGCCAAGAGCTCAGCCACGTTCGGGCTACCGAGCCCCATAAAACAGCCGATGGTTGGCTTGCCGGAGTGCACTCGTTCCAGAACCCAATTGTTTCTCATTGATTTTCAGTTTCTCCTTTTCTATTTTTGATCGCCTTGTAACCTGGTATGCGATCAGTTCAAGATGATTGGCGAATGATTAAGAGTGATAGTCCACAAAGACTCCTGTACTTCATCAACTCAAATGGCAGCATGAGCTAGGCTCGCACCAGGCCATTGGCCGAAAAACCCAACAGGTATCGAAGAGTCGGACGAATACTGATCGAGCAATTCCTTGGGTATACTGGTCCGATAGTCGGAAAAGGGTTTGATCCAGGAGCGGGAATAATAGCAGAGGATGGCGCGCCGGGGATAGTCTGTGGAATTAGGACCGACACGATGCCAGGTATTCGAGAGCCAAACAGCCATCGAACCTGCGGGTGCAGTCAGGATGACTTCATCTTCCATCACACCCCCTGCCCAAGTGGGACGTCTTCGCCGCTTGTGGCTGCCCGGGACGACGCGCGTCGCACCATTCTCAGCGGTAAAGTCGTCAAGCATCCAAACATTTTGAAGGGTCAGAGGGAACTCTGGGAGAGGTTCCGGCAATTGTCCCTAAAGGAGCGTCAACGTGCCAGGCAGCACCTTCCGTATGTGGGCCAATACTGTTCACGCTGATGTCAGACAGCACACAATCATTGCCGAGGACCCCACGGGCAAGCTTCAAGACTTTGGGGTTTTCCACTAATTTACCGAAGATTTCGTTTTTGCCGGGAAGATTCCGAACTACCTGAGTCTTTCCCAAATCAAAAAATTCAGGCAAATGCATAAACATTTTGACCACTTGATTCGGGGGAATAGGCCAGGGAGTATCGTGGTTCCGATGGCGCTCATACCGAATTAGACGCATAAGTCTTTCCAATTCAGCTTTACTGATCGAATAACTCTCTGCGAGAAAGTCTTTAATCGCAGCATCTCCCTCCAGTGCGGGTCCATCTCCAGGGTCGAAAGGAGATTCCCGCTCCTTCGCAAACAAATCTTCGATGACGTTTCGAATCTGGTTGAGCTCGGCTTCGCTGAGCATGTTCTCGATCACAACATATCCGCGTTCGGAAAGTTGTTCGATAACCCCTCGATTGTCATCCATCGTTCCTGCTGGAATTGTTTTCATTGGCTTGAATTTCCTTTGTCGAAATATCTTTAAAGACTGCTTGAGGACTAGCGTGAGACTCAAACGTCCGAGACTACCGATTCCGGGAATAGAGTCGACTCCAAGCCCAGAGGTTGTCTTTGGGAATCGGATTCGCAAAAGCAAAAGCCCGACACAAAAAGTAGGGCCGCAGCTATTTCCAAGGCGCCGCTCAACCCGATTACCTGTTTGTAGTACCCGGCGAGTACCGCCATGGAACCGGCGCTCGAGACTCCGACTAAAATAAAGATCCCATAGCCAGTGGAACGCAGCGAATTGCGCGCAACCTGGCATAAGACGGGCATCTGATTGCAATCGTAAAGTCCCTTTAAAATTCCATGCAGGATTAAGCTCCCAATCAATATAGCCTTGGAGGTGCTAAAACCCACCAGGAATAGAAAGGGGGCCGTACCTATGAGTCCGACGGCTTGCGTCAGCACTCGACCTCTTGTACTGTGCTGGCTCCATTGGTCTGAGATCCACCCACCCAAAAGCATTCCAACAATAAGGCTAGATTGAGGGTAAAACGTCGCCACAAATCCAGCCTCAGTTAGGCTCATCTGGAACCTTTCGTACAGAAAAAAAGGAAGCCACGTGTAGGCCATTACACTAGCAATGGAGCTGGCAGTGAACACCACTGTCATCGTCTTATATCCCGGTAAGGCGAACAGCTCCTTGACGGACTGCAGGAAGTTGTAATTTATTTACTTCTTCTTTTTCGGAAGACCTCGAAGGGCTCTCGTGGAGCAAGAAAGACGAGAGCGACTGTGTATAGGATACCGATCGCCCCCAGAAATTTGAACGCGAGACGCCAACCGTAGTGCACCCCAAGCCATGCTCCTCCAAAGCCACCGAGAATGATCCCGGCAGAGAACCCGCTCTGATGAATCCCCGTTGCCCGAGACCTCGATCGTGGACCATGAAAAGCCGCAATGAGCGCAAGAGCAGCGGGAAGGTAACAAGATTCACTAATCCCCATCAGGGCACGAGCACTAATCAGTGCAAAGAAACTCTCTGCATAGCCCGTAGCCCAGGTCACCAGAGACCATACGATTAGGCTTAATAAGATGGCTCGCCGGCGGCCAAATCGATCAGCCAGAAAGCCGGTAAATGGGCTCAATATTGCATAGACCCAAAAAAATGAGCCGCTGAGCAAACCCAGTTGGGTGTCTGACAGTTTAAGATCAGTCCGGACTAAAGGAAGAACAGAAAAGATAACCTGCCGATCAACATAATTTAAAAGGGCAACTACCCAGAGGAGCGCCACCAGAACCCATGGATCGAAACGGCCTGACGATTGATGGCTAGCCATGGACACCTCGAATGAGCTCAATATTGATCGAACCAAGTTCTCGGACCCTCTAAGGCTCGCGAAATTAGATTATTGGTCGATGCGATATAGCGGCTCAAGTCCTGCAGCAATACGGTCTACGTTCTCGGCAGCACATGTCGCGCGCCGGCGGGAAGTTCCGTCGGTCGCACCCGCGATGTGGGGAGTAGCGATCACTTGAGGCAATTTGAGAATGGGAAGGTTCGGATCCATGGGCTCGTGGGTAAACACATCCAGCCCAGCCCCGCCGAGCCGCCCATTCTTCAAAGCTTGATAAAGTGCTTCTTCATCTATGAGCGCACCGCGAGCGACATTGATCACCGAGGCGCCGGGCTTCATCAGGCCGATACGGCGAGCATCCATGATGTGCCGGGTTTCAGGATTGAGGTGGAGGTGCAGTGACAGGTAGTCGCTCTCGCTGACTATCCTGTCGAGGTCTTTGGGCCCGCCGACAAACTCGAGTCTGAATTCTTTTTGCTCTTCCAGAGAGACTTTGCGGATATCGATGGCCATCACCCTCATCCCGAGAAGCTGTACCCTGCGGGCGAACTCTCGCGCGCTGGCGCCAAATCCTATGAGCCCTAGACTTCGACCTTGCAGCTCATGTCCCATGGGCTCTCCTTGAATCCCCCGCTGCAGGTTGGCTTGTGTGAATTGCCATCGGCGAGATAACATCAGCAGGAACATCAGAGCCATCTCGGCCAATCCCACCGCACTGAATTGTCCTGGGCAATTGGCGACAGGAATCTTCTTCCGTTTGCAATAAGCCAGATCAAAGTGGTCAAATCCTGTTCCGAGGATTTGCCAGAGCTTGACTGTTCCCGCCACGTCCATCATCTCGCGAGTCCCGTGTGACCCTCCTTCATCAATGACTACGTCTACCCCTTCAAACTGTGGGGCCAGTGCCCCCTGGTAGTCAATGACTGATATGTCGTGTTTGGCTCCGACCAGCTGGAGAACATTTTCGGCGTACTGACGATCTCGGTGCGGTGGCGGTGGAAGAAACAAAACCTTTTGTCGCTTAACCATATCTTTCAATCCATCCTTGATAAATGTTGAATGTGCGTTCGCGTATTGTAAAATGAACGTGAGTTTGCCCGACCCCCCTGAAGTCCCCCCTTGTGCAAGGGGGGACATTTCTTTTCTGGTCCCCTTATTTTCCGCGGTGGATGCTGTCGTTTCGTTCCTCCCTTGGAGGATTTAGAACACAAAGAGACTGTCTTCGCCCGAGGTCAAATAATTTTCCGCTTTCACTTCCTTCCAACCGTTCCCTCTTGACAAGAGGGGGCTTGAGGGGGGTCTGCATCGGATTTGTAACATTAAATATTGCGTTCAAATTAGTAAAATCCTAATTCGGATGGTTTTTCACTCGAACATTTCGAATTATCCAACAACCGAGCTGGTATTTTTGCCGCGATGAGGTGGCTGAACTTTCTGCCTTCGCCTTCTTCCAATTGTCCCCCCTTGCACAAGGGGGGACTTGAGGGGGGTCTCACTTGCCGCCTATTGGGAAGGTAGTCAGTAGACAAACGCCCACGGTCAGGAAAGGCACTGACCATGGCTACCCATGCTGCTCGACCCACAGTTTCGTCTGGCACGACCGCGAAACACATCTAGGAGCAATCTTCCCTCACCTGATCGAGCCATCCCGGCAACTCCGCAATCGATTTCAGCATAACATCGGGAGTGATTCGACTCTGTTGAAACAACTCTCTTCGAAATTTCCCAGTTTGGACCAGAACCGTCTTCAGGCCGGCTTTTTGAGCACCTCCGATATCCATTTCAACATCGTCCCCGACCATCACGACCTCCTCCGGCTTCAGACCGAGACCTTCAAGTGCCAGAGAAAAGTATTCTGCTGAGGGTTTACCTACGACTCTGGCTTCTCTACCCGAGGCATATTCTAGGGCTGCGATAAATGGTCCAGCGTCCATTGTTAACTCTCCCGAGGTTTCCCAATAACGATTCTTTTGGAGAGCAATGAGCTCAGCCCCCTCCAACAATTTTCGAAAGATTCGATTCAATAATTCAAAGGTGAAATCCTCCATTAGATCACCCACGACGATGACATTGGGATTGTGATCGGTCAGGTTGATCCCTTGGAAATCCTCTTTTGCATCTCCTCGAGTTAGAACCCAGCACCGGGTTTCTGGCCGTTGCCTGAGAAACTGGGCCGCGGCAACTGAGGGACTATAGATCTCCAGAGCAAGTACTTCGACTCCAAACGCTTGAAGCTTTTTCTGAAGCGAAATCCTGCTCTTGTTAGTCGTGTTCGTCACAAACCGCAATAGGATTTTCCGATCGCGGAGTTGCTGCAAGGCATTAACCGCGCCTGGAATGCACTCGTTATCGACATAAAGAGTACCGTCCAAATCAATGAGACAGGCCCTGATCTTATTTTCCATGGTTCTCACCGATGCGTTGGGGGCTTATCAGTCGCAACGACCAATTAATACAAACGCAGTAAGTTTTGTGACAATTTTCCCCTCACCTTGTGCAACCCGGACAAGGTTTACATTTTAGACCGGAGACATGGTTTACACTTTCATTCACTTAGCTTCCCATGCCAATCTTTGGCTGGGGTAATGTTTTTAGTTCGTTCATTGAGTATACCGAGTACATGAAAGCTGTAACGCAACTCCCAGTTGTCCTCATCAATGGGCTTGAGTCCCACGGGCTCTTTGGCCAAGACTTCCGAGACGTAGAGAAACTGGCCCCGCCACTGGATCTCGCCGTTATGGCGCACGTGCCTAACCGTGATTCCCGACTCGTAATCAACCTCGGGGAGTTTGACCGGATACGATCGTGGGGAAGAGCCATAGACACTGCCGGGGGTCTTTCTTTGCAGGGCCTCATGGGAACGCTCCCAGTTATATTCCTCTTGGAACGGATCATACTGGCGTTGCTGCGCGTCGAGATCGCCTTGCGGCGGCACTTCCTCCAACGTTCGGTGCATCCGCTCGTGGCGACCGTTCTGCGCTGGTTTTCCCGGCCGGATCCGCTCAGGCTTGATCCCCAGCTTAATCCACCATTTCGAGAGCTGACTGATCCCGCCTACTGCCAAAGAGGCAAACGGCGCTCCGTTGTCGGTGCGGATCGCCTCGGGAAGCCCGTATTCCCGAAACACCCACTCAAACCACGGTTGAACCTCCTCGTTGCTCGGCCGCTGAAGCGCCCGGCACAAAAGCAGATACCGCGAGAAGTTGTCACTGACGGTCAGCGGATAACAGCGCCGGCCGTTGCCCAGCCGAAAGTCTCCTTTAAAGTCTGCGCTCCAACTCTGATTGGGTCCTCCACACTCGCTAAACGGTTGGCTGTAGGGAGCTACCCGGCGCCGACGCCGTCGGGGTTGAACCAGCCCTGCACGCTTAAGGATCTCACCTGCTGTAGAATCCGCAGGCCACTTCAACTGCGGCTGCTCACGGTGCAAGCAGTCCAACACTTTCTTCGGCCCCCACTTCTGATGACGAAGCTTGGCTTCGACAATCATCGCCCGCAGCTCCTCAGCAGTCTGATTAGGGTGGCGATGTGGCGCTCGCGACAGCTCCTTCAAAGCTTCTGGGCCTCCTTTATCATAACGCTCAATCCATTTGTCAGCCGTCGGTCGGCTGATCCCGTAAATTCGGCTGAGCTCTGTCTTGGTGTAATCTCCGCTCAACCAATCAGCTATCAATTGAATTCTTTGGTCCATAGCACTGGTTTGCTTCCACGGCATCGGCAGTCTCCTCCTTGCCAATGCAGCGTAAACCATGTGCCCGGTTTATTCTGTAAACTATGTTACCAGTTTGTACCACCTCCAGCCCCTCTCCCTTGGGGAGAGGGTAGCCAAAGGCCGGGTGAGGGAGAACCCTTCCCGCCTCTGATAGTGGAAACTTAAACCTCACCAAAAGAATGGACCCGGATAAGCAAGTGGACTTTATGCAAAAGAAGTCATCAAAATGAATCTGAAATGAATGTAGTTTCGACTATTCACTTGACATCAGCAACTCGAAATTCTAAGACGGATATGGGCTTTAGAGGAAGTCAGGTATCATTCATTGGAGGGTAGTATGAATAACAGACGGATATTAGTTGACGAAGGGCTGCGTGAAGATGCGTCCAATCGGATCACTCGAAGGACATTCACCAAGATCGCTTTAACCGGGGCACTCGCCAAGACTGTGCTTGCGTCTCCACCTCAGCAGCAGGTTCATCATCCACTTCAGGAACTGACTCCAGGCGTCAAGATCTCTTTGCAGGTTCCTACGGACCCCGGCAACGAAGATCTTCAATTTGCCCGTCAGCTTGGTGTCGAATATGTCAGCATCCCCTCCGGAGGCGATCAAGCCACACTGGAAAACTTTCGACGCTGGAAAAAGAGAGTCGAAGATGCAGGCCTCAAGGTATGGAACATTGGGAACACCAACGTCCACAACATGCCGGAAGTCACCCTGAACCTCCCGGGCCGAGATCAGAAAATAGAGGAATACAAACAGTATTTGCGAAACTTAGCCGAGGTCGGAGTCTTTTACACAACCTATGCCCATATGGGAAATGGGATTTGGAGTTCCGAACCAGAGGCGACCAGAGGAGGCGCTCCAGCTCGCGCCTTCGACCTCAAAACCGCTAAGGGGCATTGGGCCGGAAAAGTTTTTGAGGGACCTCTTACGCACGGTCGGAAGTATTCCCAAGAGGAGCTTTGGGAAAATTACACTTATTTCATCCGGCAGGTCACGCCTCTGGCGGAGGAGTTGGGCATCCGAATCGGGATTCACCCAGATGACCCTCCTGTACCGGAGTTGGGAGGCGTCCCGCGTTGTATCTTTGGTAACTTTACGGGATATGTTCGGGCTCTGGAAATCGCAAATAGCCCTAACATAGGTGTCTGCCTTTGCTGTGGCACCTGGCTCGAAGGGGGCCAGGGAATGGGTAAGGATGTTATCGAAGCCATTCGGGCTTTTGCGAAAATGGGGAAACTGTGGAAAATTCACTTCCGCAACGTGAGTGCTCCAATTCCCTATTTTGTCGAAACCTTCGTCGACAATGGCACCATGGATATGTGGCGCATCATGAAGACTCTGTGCGAAGTTGACTTTCGCGGGGCGCTCATCGCAGACCATGTACCCACCATGGTTGGGGGGCGATTAACCGGTTGGGCTTACAGCATTGGTTATATCAAAGCCCTTCTGGCCCGTGCGAATGCAGAAGTCCGTAAAGCTTGAAACCAAGTAGCAAACAAATGGATAAATGCAGTGGAGCCAGCATCTCCAACGAAGGCCAATCGAAACTAGTCCCCTCTCGGGAGGGGAAAAGGGCTTTAGCCCTCAGGGGTGGGTATGATTACCACTGGGTGCGCGGTCATCCTGCCCGCTCTTCGTCACAGACGGACCCACCCCTAACCCCTCCAGCGGAGGGGAATAGAAAGAAGTTCCCTCCAGCGAAGGGGAATACAGATTGTAACCTTTTGAATGCGGCATTGTGCTAGTGTTTCTCCAATGGCGGGCGGATATAGTTCGACGGTCCAGAGGTCGAACATCTCACCAGCGAAGCTGGGTCGGAGTCACATACCTCGTCACTTCCTTCATCGGCGCCTGCTTCGGGCTATATAATGCAGGTCGTTGCTGATACAGCCAGGAGCCCGGCGCTAAGGGGGGCGACAGTTCCACAAGAGTATTGCCTCTAAATTTCATTGTGAAACGCTGGCCGGATTTAGGCAATTCCGCCAGAATTGGTGAACCTTGAGGTGGAGCCGTCCAGGATTCCGTCCTTTCAGCTACAGGGAATTCGATCGTCACCACTCGATTAGAGTCCACTTGCTCGAAGCGAATATAACGGCCGACCCAATCCGGCCGCACCGTCTTGTCGCCGACTCGACAACTGACCTGCTTCTTATCCACCCAGATTGGCAAGCGCGCCCAAATCTCACGCGCAGCTTTATTGCGGAGCACCACTTTCCCTTCATAAGGTAGATAGCTGTCCACGTCGAGCCACGGCGAAGCCCGGTTGAGGAGCAGGTTTACGCGTGCAAGCCCATTCGAATACCGCAACGCACCGTCCCAAGCATAAAACATCCCCATGTTGCCGTGAGTGCAGCAGCATAAACCCGTATTGACTTTCAATGGTGTACGCGCGCTCGAAAATCCTCCCATGGTTGCTTCAATCACGTGATCGGTACGGATGGATGGGTGGCTCGGGGGCGCCGGTTTGCCCTTGCCCACTTCCCGCAGGTATTCCACATCGGCTGGAGTGAACTGCATCTCCGTACCATGGTTCCGGATGAATTGGTCGACGTCTTCCCAGTAGTCACCGACTCCTGCATCCGTGAGCTTGATTGCCAATCCCAATATCCTGCCGCACGCGCAGCCCTGGCTATCGGCAAACATGCCAATGCGGCCGAGCCCGCTCTGTCTGGCCCATTCATAACCGTCCCGCACGAAAGTCATTAAACGGGGATCGTCTGTAGCGATTGCATATTCTAAAATGGCCCGAAGGGTGTTGACATACCCGTGCCAATGCCCCTGAAAGTGTGCATGCTCTGTCCCCACGGTTTGCGGGTATTCTCCACCTTTAAAGTCTGCCCAGAACTGGGGCTTGCTGTAGAAGCGGACGAGTTCGCCGGCAAGCCGCAGCGCCTGCTTGTTGCCGGTCAGTTGGTACCAATTCGAGAGCGCGCCAGGAGTATGCCCTTGATGGTTAAAGAGTGAACCTTCTTCCCCCGCCTTCTCATTCTCCGGTTCCGCAGTGCCTTTCCAGCCACGTCCTTGCAAGTAGCAGGAGCGAAAATATTCCTGAGGAAGCCACCCGGAAATCGGGATGTAGGCGTAATCGGTCTTGTGAACTGCCAACTTGCGGTCGATTCCATCTACCAACCGATCTATGTGTTCCTTCCAATAGGGATTACCGGTGTACTGGTACCAGGCGATCATCGCCCGCATCATCCGCGCCTGACCGTGTGTGTTCGCATAGGGACGCCATTCTTCCGGCCCAAGCCACGGCCTGTGCCCATCCGTCCGTGGCACATAAAACACGCCGTCTTCACCGATATTAGAAGCCATCATTTGCAGCATGCGGGCTTCGAGGTTAAGTTTTTCACGGCTCCCACTCATTAAGCGGAGCATTGCCAAGGCTTCCACGGCCTTACCTTGGCATGCCATCAAGACCGTGGGGTTGAACGTCATTGCCGGCGGATTGTACTCAATGAAGTTTCCGCCCCACGGCTGCTGCAGGTCGTATCCCAGAAGTGAGTTCATCCCCTCGGGGTAGAAGGCATTAACGCCCCAATACATTTCGTAACCATTGCTCTCACTGATCAGGTTCAGGAAGTGAGCGACTCCCAAGTGTGCACGTTCGGCCAAATCCAAAGTATCGGGAACGATGGCCGTGTAATACTGCCCTGCGGCCTGAGGCACATTGATACGGGGCTGTGGTTCTTCGTCAACAATCGACGCCAAAACAGAGGCGCTACGGCCTCTGGTGAGGATTGTCCCGCACAGCACTGCCGATGAGAGGAACTCCCTGCGTCCCAGCGTTCCCGCAATTCCTCGGGCTCGTTTCCCGCATTTGCTGGTTCGGAGAGGAGTCCCTGATAATTGAGTTTCATTTTTACGCATAAGGTTTCCCTCGATTCAATTCATTTACGAGGACTCAGCGCGACACAGTCAAATTCTCAAAAAGATAGAGCCCGGTCTTGCCAGCCACAACAATGTCCAAATCGCCGTCGCCGTCGATATCGACCACCGGAATCTGCATGCCGCCTCCCGCACGCGTACTGTAATCGATGATGTGTCGCCGCCATTGCAAGCGCCCCGGTGACTCATAGGGTTCATACCAGTAAAGCCCTAAAGGCTCGTTGGCTCCTGGATCGTGGATGTGTGCATGGAAACGCTTCCCGGTCACAATGTCTCGACGGCCGTCTCCATTGAGATCCACCAGTGTCATAGCATGTGCCTGTGAAAAACTGTTATCGATGAGATGCTTTTCCCAACTCCGGTTCCCGGCAGAGTCTTTCTTTTGTTCGTACCAGAAAATTCCGTAATCATGGCCCAAGCTCGTAATCAGATCCGGAAGACCATCGCGATTGACATCTTCGGTAAAGATAAAGCCCGTATCCCCCAGATTGAATTCCGGGTGAAAAATCCATTGCCCGTTGCGTGGATCGGGCGGGGCCTCAAACCAACCTCGTGGCGTGATGATATCCGTACGACCGTCGCCGTTGACGTCGCCAGCACCAATGCCGTGTCCCCAGCTCATCGGGCTGACTTCATGCTTGACCCAGGGTTCGGCCGCACCCTTTCCGGCCAGCTCATACCAGACGAGTGGAACGGTGGGTCGTCCGAACTGTGGGAGAAGCTGAAGTGGTTTACCCGCATTGAGAATGTCCACCAGGAAAACAAACTCAACCCCTGACCCGGTCTCCATGATGATGTGTTCACGCCAAGGGCCGCCGATCTTGCCGGGATTCTCCCACCAACTCAAGGGCTTCGACCAATAAGAGCATGATACGATGTCCGGATAACCGTCGCCGTTCACGTCAATCGCCAGGTCACTTAAGTCTTCCAGGTAGTAGTCGGTGTAGCCCAACTCCCGGAACTTGTGTTTGATGAAACGTGGACCACGACCGGGTTCTGGCTGAATTTGTTCATACCAGTTCTCACCTGAAACGATGTCGAGCCGTCCATCACAATTAATGTCCGCCACGGTTACAGTCTCGCAGCAGCCCAGATCCAGTGTGTGTTTGCGGAAAGTAATGGCATCATCGCCGGTAATCTCTGAACCCAAATCGATCACCTTACCCTGCGTGGGTTCGCTCCTGTAGGCCCGTGCTGACCCAGAATTCTCTTTTGCAAAAGTAGTGCCGCTGAGCAACGCGGCCGCGGGGACACTCGCACTCATGGTTTTCAGGAATTGCCGTCTGGCACGGTCTTTGGCCCGCCTCATAATCACTCCTTTTGTGTTTGATCAATCGGTCTCTTTTGCAGAAGCACTCAACAAACAGCTGAAGCGTCGATCGGAATTATCTTCATGACCCAACAGCTCCACTGAGTATACACCCGGACGAGCCAGCGCAAATGAGGAATGAGGAACGCAAAATATCCTATTCGTAAGGCCGGTCGTGCCATTGCTTGCCAAGAATATAGCGTGTATATTCCTGTGCGGCTGAAATCCTAAACTTAAAATAGCCCGGAGGCTCTATTCATGAAAGCGGATCCATTCGCGAATATGACGATGGTGGACCTGACCTTTCCTATCGTAGACGATATGCCAATCTGGAGTGCAGAACCTCGCTGCATGATTCACGACTGGATTGTCATGGATCGCAAGCACGGCTCTCGAGAGCCTCTCAACATGAGATACTATTGCATGTCCGGCCACCAGGGCACTCATACGGACGCACCCTATCACTTCAATTATCAAGGCCGCAAAGTGGACGAAATTCCATTAAGCCGGTATCTGGGCTGGTGCCAGGTATTGGATTTTACGGAAAAGAAACTGGGGGATTTATTCACACCGGCAGATTTCGAACGGCGGGGCGTAAAAGATGGGGACCGCATTCTTATCCATACAGGTTGGGACCGTTACTTCAAGCCTTTTGATCCTCTCTATTACGACTTGGGGCATCCTCATTTTTCCGCGGAAGGTATTGAGTGGGTCCTGGCACACAAGCTGAACTTGATCGGGATGGACGTACCCTCCACCGATCCCTACCTGATTGATCATCCAAAAATATTCCGCGACCCGGAAAACTTCCCGATAATCCTGGAGTTGATGACCAACCTGGACAAGATTGTGGGAAAAGAAGTTTACCTGATGGCGCTGCCGATGCATTTGAAAGGGGGCGACGGATCTTGGGTGAGAGCTGTGGCTTTCGTTCCGCAAACTTAAGACTGCATTTCAGGAATCCACTCACACAACTTCGAGCTGGCAAGGGAGAATGGAAGAGCCAGGATTATTGTTGATTTATTGACCGACGCACCACAAATGTGATTTCGAACGAATGAAAAGCCGCGAATCCGTGACTGCGTATGAAGCGAGCGTTTGTTCTTCGAGGTCATTTTTTGCCAAAAGCTCGAAAATCTTGCCATGTTTGATAACGAACCCGACACCATCCTCGTTTTGGAAATAAATCCGGCCCTCGGCAAAGACCGGTGAGGCTGAAAAATTTCCTCCCAGCCGTTCAGTCCAATGCACTTTGCCAGTCTTCGCGTCGGCACATGTGGCAATCCCGGCATCGGAGACAAAATAGACCAGGTCGTCTACTACGAGTACGGAGGGAGTATTGGGCGCCCCACGTTTGGAGCTCCAAGCTAAATGAGATTCCGTCACATCCCCTTTGGCGCCATCGGTACGGATTACAAGGAGCTCTGGAGCATCGTACCCGGAACTGACGAAGATCAGCCCCTGCGCGTATACCGGACGGGGAACAACAGAATAGCCTTCGCCGTAACGGACTCGCCAAATCTCGCTTCCTCCGGTCGGGTCGTAGGCGGCTACGATGCCGCTGCCCGGACTGATGACTTGCTGAATACCATCCACTTTTATCTCTAAAGGAGTGCTAAAGGAGAACGTCCTTTGAGCTGGAGTGTTTCGCGGGGTCTTCCAAAGTAATTTGCCCGTCTTTGAATCAAGCGCAGCGATAAAGGGGTCTCGCCCTCCATCACAACTGAATATCAACAAGTCTCCAATTAAAATTGGGCTGCCGCCATTGCCGTGAACTGGCTCGTAGCTCAGCTCTCTTTGGGTCCAGAGGATCTTTCCATCAAGACTGAGGGCCGCAGTCCCCATATGCCCAAAATGAACGTAAACTCGTTCCCCCTGCACAATGGGCGTCGGACTGGCTAGACTGTTCTTTGAGTGTAGCGCACCCTTTGTAGGAGTACTCCAGCGGAAAACCTCGACGTCCCAGACGATCTCTCCATTAGCCGCGTCAACCGCGAGAGCCTGGAGCGACACGGGCTCGGATTCCCGGGAAACTGCCGTAGTCAAATAAATCCGCCCCTTCGAAAGCGCCGGAGAAGACCAGCCACGACCAGGAATTTCTGTTTTCCACTTAACGTTTTTGGTGGGGCTCCATTCCAGGGGAACGTGTGTGGCCGTAGAAATCCCCTGCCCTGTCGGGCCGCGAAACTGGGGCCAGTCGTCTGCCGCATACAAAGATGAGGTTCCGCCAAGGATTCCGATGACACAGCCCAATAATAGACAGACTGCTACGACGAATGTGCCATGAACGCTGTGAAAGCTAAAAAATACTTTTCGAAAGAGACTTAGATTCATCATGCTGAAGGCTGATTTTCCCAATTAGTGTGCTTTACGTTCTTGACTCGATTTGATAAGGCTATCTTTCTATGTAAATTTCAGCCATTCAAGGAATAGAGACTATCTTCCTTTTTCCCCATAATTGTCAAACTCTCTCGTCCCGAACGATACTGCCCTTTGTGCCATTTAGAATCATTGTTGAAATTTCCATGAGACACAACTTCCTACTACCTCGAAGTATAACCGCTAACACACTTTGACCCCACAGGTTGTAAGAGCCAGCAGTGCCGGTCGCCGAGCCCGGACCAACCATTCAATTTAGACCGCATCTGATTCCCGGGCAGCCTCCCATCAAGAGTCTCCGATGGAGAAGATCGGTTCCTGAAGCTGAACTCTCTCACAGAGAGATGAACAACTTATTTCCTAAGAGAAGCTGAATGTGATCAATGGGCAGACGAGGAAAGTGGGATAATATCGACTTGAGTTCTTAATAGCTGCTTACGCCGGGAATCGGGCACGCGATTCGGCATTGCGCCGAGCTAGTGGAGGTGAGAGAAAGGAGCGAGGGGTTTGAGCATTCCTGCAAAGATTCTGCAAGCTTTGATCTTGATAGCCGCGCTCTTTCCGGGAGTTTCAGAGCCGGACGAATTAAAGCAGTGGTTTGCAGATCCTCCCGATTCAGCTCGGCCGGGAGTTTACTGGTACTTCATGGATGGTAACCTCAGCCGCGAGGGGATGACGGCGGATTTGGAAGCCATGAA
Organism: uncultured Acidimicrobiia bacterium; assembly: GCA_963810905.1. Lineage (GTDB taxonomy): Bacteria > Acidobacteriota > Terriglobia > Versatilivoradales > Versatilivoraceae > CAWBAT01. Next base: position 430,180 of record CAWEPG010000013.1, read on the forward strand.
GGAAGCCGGCATCGGAAATCTTATCTTCCTGGAAGTCAACGTTGGAGTGCCCCGTGGTCCGGTGAATTTTCTGAGCGAGCAGTGGCAGGAGCTGTTCGCACACGCAGTCCACGAAGCAGAACGGCTGGGGATTCAAATTACATTGGGTTCTGGACCAGGCTGGACCGGTAGCGGCGGACCCTGGGTCAAGCCCGAACAGTCCATGCAGCATCTGGTTGCTGCGACTGTCGATGTTCAAGGACCATCACACTTTCATGCGGTCCTGCCTGTCCCGGAACCGCGCAAGCCTTTCTTCGATACCCTGCCCCCCCAACTCGTAGAGAGGCGGGCTGCCTTTTACGCGGATGTCGCTGTCCTGGCCGTTCCGACACCGGTCGGGGATCAGAAGATCACCGATATCGATGAGAAAGCTCTCTATTACCGTTCACCCTTTTCGTCCGTTGAAGGAGTAAAGCCCTATATCCCCGCGCCGTCTCAGTACCCCTCACTGCCGGCTGACGCCGTGATACCAATCGACAAGGTTGTCGATTTGACTGATCGGATGAAGCCGGACGGCTCTCTGAGTTGGCAAGTTCCCGCTGGGCGCTGGACCATCCTCCGTTTTGGAAGGCGCAACAATGGCGCGAATACCCGTCCCGCGCCCATTCCCGGGCTTGGATTCGAGTGCGACAAGTTCGACGCTGCCGCCCTGGACGCACACTTTCAGGAGTACATCGGCAAATTGCTCAATAAAGTCGGCAAACGCAAAGAGGGAGCCGGCTGGACTATGCTCCATATGGATAGCTGGGAGATGGGCGCTCAGAACTGGACTGCAAACTTCCGCGAGGAATTCCGACGCCGGCGTGGTTACGACCCACTGCCGTTCTACCCAACCTACACGGGACGCATCGTGGGAAGTCTCGAACAGAGCGAACGCTTTCTCTGGGACGTGCGTAAAACCGGCACAGGAGTTGGTGATTCAGAACCATGCGGAACGGTTTAAAGAAATTGGGCGGCAGTACGGGCTTGGGCTTTCGATCGAGCCGTACGACATGAACCCGACCGCTGATCTCGCGCTAGGAACTGTGGCGGACATCCCGATGTGTGAATTCTGGAGCCAGGACTTCGGCTTTGACACCTCCTTCAGTTGCATTGAAGCCGCATCAATTGCCCACACCCTTGGTCGTCCCGTGGTGGCCGCCGAAGCCTTTACCGCCTTGCCCTCGGAAGCCATGAAACAGTACCCGGGATCCATGAAGAACCAGGGAGACTGGGCGTTCTGCGCCGGAGTAAACCGATTCGTCTTCCATACTTTTGCTCACCAGCCTTTGGGTGATGCCCGGCCCGGCATGACCATGGGACCGTTTGGTGTGCATTGGCATCGCAACCAGACCTGGTGGCCTATGGTGGCGGAGTATCATCGCTACGTTTCCCGTTGCTCCTTCCTCCTTCAACAAGGAGTTACTGTGGCAGACATTCTTTACCTCACCCCTGAAGGCGCACCTCAGGTTTTCCTGCCGCCCCCTTCAGCGCTGGCGGGAGCCAATCCCCTCCCGGACCGGAAAGGGTATAACTTTGACGGCTGTGCACCTGAGACCCTCCTAGAGCACGCCGAGGTGCGAGACGGCCGGATCATTTTCCCCGAAGGCAGCTCGTACCGGTTGCTAGTCCTTCCCGCCTTCGAGACTATGACTCCGTCCTTGCTGGACAAGATTGCATCACTAGTCGAACAGGGCGCCACGCTGGTAGGCGCACCCCCGCTCAAATCTCCCAGCCTGTCCGGGTATCCTGCGTGTGACAGAGAGGTTCGCGTAAAGGCTGAGACCCTCTGGGGCAGTCTCGAATCTCCTGTCACGATAACCGATCGCCAGTTCGGCAAGGGCCGAGTGTTTTGGGGCGGTGGGCTTACGGTTACAGGAACCGAGCTCTACCCCAGTTATGAGGCTACCGCATCCCTGTTGCGGCAAATGGGAACGCCCGAGGACTTCGAATCGATCGGCCCCATTCGCTACACGCATCGCCGCACTAGAAAACTGGACATTTATTTTGTGGCCAATCGGACCGAAAAGCCGGTGAACTATCCTTGCACGTTCCGTGTTGACCACGGAGTTCCGGAACTATGGGATCCTCTGACGGGTGATAGTCGTACACTTCCCGAGTTTTCTCATAGACAGGGCCGCACTATTCTGCCCTTAAGTTTTGAGCCCTATCAAAGCTACTTTGTGGTCTTTCGCAGCGAGAGCTCATCTGGCCCGCAGCCGGTTTCACGAGAACGAAACTTTGTCGAGCTGCAACCCATTTCCGAACTCAATGGCTCCTGGGCGGTCAGTTTTGATCCAAAATGGGGAGGTCCCAAAGAATTAATATTTAAGAAACTCGAAGACTGGACAACCCGGGTAGAACCAGGAATTAAGTATTACTCTGGGATCGCCACATACCGGAAGGGCTTTGACCTGGATTCTCTCAACAACGCTCATTCCCGCCTCTATCTCCAGCTTGGTAAGGTAAACGTCATAGCCCGTGTTCGCTTGAACGGAAAAGATCTCGGGGTGTTGTGGTGCGACCCCTGGCGGGTGGATATTACGGACTCCGTGAAGGCAAAAGGTAATCAGTTAGAAATCGACGTTGCTAACCTCTGGGCCAACCGGCTTATCGGAGATCAACAGCCTGCAGACAAAAACATCCGAGAGATTCAGTGGTCGTCCGGTCTGCTTGAAGGAAAGACTCTCAAAACCGGCCGGTACACCTTCAGTACTCGCCAGTATTACAACGCGGATTCTCCTCTGCAGCCCTCCGGCCTGCTCGGGCCAGTGCAGGTCTTGGCAGAAAAATAATTCCAGATCATCACATGTAAGTCCTAGGGGAGACCGGCAGCCTACCCTTGTTTGCAGGACAGCATGAGGTGGAATAGGACTCATTCACAAAAGGCTGATGTGATGCATTTCCTAATGGATTCTTTCTTTTCAATTTACGTTTCTCGATAAACGGTTCTTCATCGAGCGAGGGAATTCTCGGCAGATAAGGCTTACCAGCGGGTCATCTTGAAATGGTTTATCCGTCAAGAACAGGCCTTAGACAATCACACGGTAGAGCTGCTGTCGAAGCAGCTTATTGTTCCAATAGTCGTTATGGGCTAACAAAGGTGCTCGAGCTTCGGGGTCAACCATGTTCTGGACGATCCCGGAATGGTCAGAGGGGATGATAGGATCGTCATAGTAGTCTAGCGCACCGCTGATAATGTCCATAGGCGACCAAATGTTGACCCACTCGAACGGGTTGGGACGATAGAGATTATAGCTAACAATCAAAGGCTGAGCCGCGGCGGCAAGCTGTTCGCGAATCCAATCCTGTTCATCTTTCGCCTGCATGCGAAAGATGAATGCTGTCTTATCCAGTGGGGAACCGAAGGTGATCAACGCACGCGTGCGGTGAACGACCTGTCGCGTATCAGCCTGTGCGGAAACGTTGTCCAGTCTGATGAGGGCATTTAGAGTGTCGTACGCCAGCAGAGATCCGAGCGAATGGCCCACAACAATGAGCTTGCTATATCTCGGGGCATTTTCACCACTTGGCTCGAAGCCATAAATCACTTTGCCGACTCCGAGCCCTATCTTTTGAATCTGGTTCCGAACTTCTTCAAATTTGCTGTCCTTATAGGGAGAGACGTATGCCGCCACGTCGCCAACATACTCGATGATAAAGTAACGGGCAGCGAGTGCCTCTGCAATCAATAGGATCCAGATGACAAGGCGTAGTAGAGCCCACCACCATGCACGCTGAGCAAAATCTGGATGGATCAAGGTGGTGATTCCAGGAATGAGTGGAGAGATCCACTTGAACCAGGTGCGGAGAAAACCATTAATAGTAATGGTTGGGAGCGGCTGAGAGAAAACCTCCTTATACTGACCCGCCAATTCGAAGGATACATACCCAATGATTCCTACCTGAAGCGCCAGGAACAAGAGGACGAAGAGAATTCCGAAGAACGTGAATCGTCCAATAGTTAATGTCTTACGCCCTCCAAACATCCACCGTTCAAATTTGCCCGGCAGGAAAGGCTTGCTATACCTAAGCCCGTTCCAAGCGGCACGGAGCAGAAATTTCACGGTATCCCAATAATTGACCTTCCCTTCAGTCAGTGGCGCCCAATACGCCTCGTAAACGTGAACGCGATGTTCCTTCAGATCCTGGTCCGTCCATTTGATTTCCGCACGGCCTAGAAAGCCCTCATTTGCTTGTGAAAAATTGACTTCAACGGGTGAAACATTTGCACCTTGGTTTTGGGCTTCAGCAAGAATAGCTCTGGCTACCGAACTGATCGTTTCATATCGCACTTGCTGACCCATTCCATGACACACCAAAACCGCAACAGTACCGTCGCCATCTTTCTCCTGGCCATGATTCTCTTCCCCAATCCGGCCATAATGGATGAGATTCTCACTCCTGCTATTGTCATGAAGCGGAGGCGTTCCAGGCTTTGATGTCTTTGGCTTTCCCATCATCAACTCCGAGAAGAGCGGCAACCCTATCCGCAGCGTTTTCGGCTCTCGGATTCGGCTTCTCTAACTCGATTCAAAGAAAGGAGAGAGTGTATTCAATATAGTCCGAAATGCTACCCCCGTTTTAGCCTCCAGTCTACCCGAAATGCTTATTGTCCGATTGGAAACTCCTGTACATTTTACTTGATCTTGCACTGGGCTCAGTGCCAGCCCCCTATCGTCCTAGCCTGATTCCATATCGAAATAGGGATCACTGTTTGAGCAAACAGTGAAAACTTTCAATAAAGTAAGTTTTGTGGGTGATTCGTAATCATGGGAACGAGCTTGATCATTCTTTCCCCAAGGAGGGCACGATGAGAATTCTATCGCTCGCTATCGGAGTGATCAGCCTCACTGTCGGAGTTCAGACCCTCACTGTCTTTGCTGCTTCTCAGTTTGTTATTCGCTCTCATGACCTCTCAGTTGAAATATCCCCGCAAGGCCAAATCGTTGGAGTGCTCTTGGGGAACGAAAAAATCAGGTGGAACGTTCAGGGCCAAACGAAACTCACCGGATGTCGAGTGGAGGGACCGGTAGACAGTGAGAAAGGAAATGACGGAGCTGTTCGATTCAAAAAGAAATTGCTTTGCGATTCAGACCAGATTCGCAGAGAAGTCCATCTGGTTGAAGTGTTCAGCTCTACCCGCGATTCGGTGCGGTGGGAAATGGAATTGGATGGCAAGGGCCCGGCCTGGAGCACCCGGATTGAGACCCGCCTCTCTATCCCTGATGTGAAGACGAAAAAATTTTGGACAAGCTGGGGCGATGCCAGACCTGATGCAAACGTCCAACCCAGTTGGAACGCCGACCCAAGCTGGCAAGACCCCCTCATTCCGACGACTTTCCCGGACAGGCTCTTTTGGTATGGCGCTCCTTATTACCAATATGACAAACCGCGAATCGGAACTCCCCCGCCTTTCCGTGACGTCTTTTGCATTCCACTGGCCACAATCCTGGACGTTAAAAAGGATATCGGGCTCAGTCTTGCTCTTTCGCCCGAAGACATCCTCCCGGAGATGACCTTGGAATCCTCTTCCAATGGTGACGTGACGTTTTCGAGAATGTTTCGCCGCATTTCTGAAAAGCATCCTGTGCGTTTTGTGATGGACCTCGTCGCGCACGAGGGAGACTGGCGGGGGGGAATGCGCTGGATGACCACGCATTATCCCGACTTTTTCGATCCTCTGCTGGCCAACGCGCAGCGGCTCGGAGGGACCGCGGCCTATTCAAGTTATGAAGGGCCCCTGGATGCGGCAAAATTCAAACGAATGGCGTTCACGGTAAACTGGAAAGCCAGCTTTGATTTTCCCTACCAGGGGATGTTCATCCCGCCCGTGGCGGACCAGGAAGAATGGCCACGAGGCTATCAGAAGTCGGAATCGCCCGCGATTGATTTGGGCCCTACGACATCGATTCCGCAACTGGCGGGTTACTCCCACAGGATGCGTGAGATGGGATTTGACGTATTTAATTATTTCAATGCGGCAGAATTTGGGAAGAACATTATCTATCCTCCACCACCACGGAAGGCCCAACTGGATTCAGATCTGTGGAAGGATCCCAATGACTATCTGAATGTCTACCTGAAGGATGCTCTTCTTTACCGCCCCGAGAAGGAAACAAAGACGCTTGGAGGACCAGAGCAACCAGACCCATACTATCGGGCGGCTTACAATAATGTTGTCCTCGATTGGGGAGAACCCTGTTGGCAACACTTCCTTTTGGAACAAGCGCGCAAGCTGACTGAGAAAATCCCGGACTCGGCCGGGATCTGCTTCGACCGGTTAGACTGGCTCAGGCTTTACAATTTCCGGAAGGACGACGGAGTGTCCTGGTATGACGGACCGGTAAGATCTCTGGTTTGGTCGTGGAACGATTTCCTTGAGAAATTAGGCCCTCTGGAACATGGAGCAGGCCAGGTCATCTTCGTCAACAACCTCGTCTCGCGCATCGACATTCTCCGCCAGGTTGACGGACTGTTCTCAGAACTCGCTCACTGGGGCGGAAACCTAAATGCAACGGCACTGCTGGGCGTGTCTAAGCCTGCGTTTGCTTGGGTTTTTGGGGAATATACGCTCAAGCAGTTGGCCCAACAGCGAGGGGATAGTAAGACGGGCTGGGTCTTCGGTGAGGAGACTCCTATCGCAGAGGCTGACACATTCCTACAAAAGTTTTTGTATTTGGGAGTCTTTCCCATGGCGCCGTTTCCTCAAAACGATCATGCCCTCATGCCCAGCCCTCGGGCAGACAAGCTATTTCTGGACTATGGTCCAATGTTTGAAGCGATGCGGGGGAAAAAATGGGTTCTCTTGCCGCATGTCGTCAACGTTGAGGGCCAAGGAGTGAAGGCTAATTTGTTTCGAGTCCCGGAAGGTTACATCGTACCAATCACCTTCGGCGGCTCGGCCCCCAAAGTGTCGGCAACTCTTCGAGGGATTCCCGAGATACTTGCCGGGAAGAAGATCCATTGCGAATTGATTCACCCCGGAGAGACCCACTGGCAGAACTGCGAGTTCAAGAGGAGTGAGAGCACAATTACTCAAAACATTCCTCTGCGTCGCGGTTGTGCGATGGTTCGACTCCGGATCGATTGATTGTGACGGAAGATGGATACTAGCTTATGTCCTTTTGCATATATTCTAATAACACGACATTATTGACGAGGTTATCAAGTCCCGATAACATGATAATATGATCCAGAGCTTCGGGAATGAACTCGCCGCAGATCTATTTTTAGATAGGTCTTCCCGAGAAGTAAGACAATTCCCGACTGAACTGCGCCGATCCGCTAGGAGAAAGTTATTATATTTGCACGATGCTGGAGAATTGCGCGATTTGCGGGTTCCACCTGGAAACCGATTGGAATCGCTAAAAGGCAAATGGAAGGGCTTTCACTCGATTCGAATCAATGATCAGTGGCGGGTCGTATTCAAGTGGAAAGACGGTAATGCAGCCAACGTATTCGTAATTGACTACCATTAGGATTGCAGAGAGGGAGGATGATGAGGACACCAAAGAATCCGTTTCATCCCGGTGAAATTCTTCTTGAAGAATTTCTGCAACCAGCCGGGATGACGCAATCTGAATTTGCAAGGAAGGTTGGTTGGACGAGGACGCGTTTGAATGAGTTTGTCCGTGGAAAGCGAGGCGTCACGGCTGATACTGCTTTGGATTTAGCAGAAGCCCTGAAGACCTCGGCAAAACTTTGGATGAATCTTCAATCGACGTACGACCTTGCGCTTGCACTCAAGCGCAGAAATGCTGCATAAAGTATGGAGCGTATAAGTATGGGCGCGGACGTTGACCCCCGGCTGGCTCCAGCGGGGCCAGCCATACTGGTATTGCAGTCATACTGGCTTGCTTTTCGGCACTAATAGACCCACCCCTGCACCCCTCCGGCGGAGGGGATTAAAAACAAATCCACTCCTGGGAGTGGAAGGAAGAAGTCAACTTTCCGGAATAATTCTTTTCCGTTTGTAACAATCCTATTGGTCATTGGTCAATTTTTATTTGCCATGCTTTATTTAAGTTTTGCAATGGAAAATGAGAAATGAACACTCAACAATGACAAATGAGTCTTTCATAAGAGTTCCCTAGGGAGAGGGCTGCAGCAAGGTTGCGGGGGATGTCCCCTTGGCATTCTTGCCAGGTGTGTGGTCCCGCCCTGCCTCTTGACTCCCACTCGCAACTCGGATAACCTCGCCTGAAATGATTCGCCTTCCATCAGTCGTCCATGTGATTCGGTCGACCCGAGAGACGGCCCAACGATTTCCGTGGGTCTTGCTTTCTGCAATAACCAGCGCCTGCCTCTCCTGGGTTCTGGTTGTCGAAAATATCTCTAACCCGTCTCGGGAAGAGCTGCTCAGCCGCTGCTTGCTGGTTGCGATACTCGGGATATCCGGTTTCCTTGCACTCGCCGTTGGACTCGAACAATCACCCCTTGCGCCGCGCCGACACTGGATCGGGCTCGCCGCGGGAGCGGTTGTTCTGATTCCCTTCTTTTTTTCTTACAACCAAGAGACCGCTCGCATCTACGTCTATCGCTTTCTCCAATTGGCTGTCGCTTCGCACTTACTCGTAGCCGTTGCCCCTTACTTCCGACGTGGCGAAATAGCCGCTTTTTGGCAATTCAACCGGATATTGTTCCAACGCATTCTGCAATCCGTCTTGTTTTCTGGAATCCTTTTTGTAGGGCTCTCTGTAGCGCTGTGGGCTGTTCAATCCTTGCTGGGCCTGAAGGTGGAATGGAAAGTCTACTACTTCCTGTTTCTAGCGATCGGTTTCCTTTTCAATACCTGGTTTTTCCTGGCCGGAATCCCTTCTAACTGGCGCGATTCCGAACCTGAAGCGGATTATCCGGCTGGGCTGCGTCTGTTCGTGCAGTTCATCCTGCTCCCTCTGGTCACTCTGTATGTCCTCATCCTGTACGCTTACCTGGTGAAGATCCTTGTGATTCGGGAATGGCCTCGTGGCACGATCGGTTGGTTAGTCAGCGTTGTGTCAGTTGTAGGAATGCTCGCGTTGCTGCTGGTGCATCCATTGCGTAACCAGCCGGGTCATCGCTGGATCCGCCTTTACTCGCGTTCGTTTTACGCGGGACTGTTTCCATTAATTATTCTACTGTTGATGGCCATCTGGCGGCGAGTTTCAGAGTATGGTCTCACCGAGGATCGGTATTTTCTCATTGTTTTATCGCTTTGGATGTCGGGCATTGCGGGTTATTTTACGTTTCGCCGCCAGCCCAGTATTAAGGTTATTCCGATCTCACTGGCCCTAGTTGCAGTGCTGACGGTAGGAGGCGTCTGGGGACCCTATTCCGTTTGTCGTCAAAACCAACTTGGCCGGCTGCGGACGATCTTGGATCGAGTCGGGATCCTGAAGGGCGGACACATTCAGAAGACTGCCACGCCTCCCGATTTCAAGGATCGTAAGGAAATTAGCGCCATAGTCGCCTACCTCCTCGAGATGCACGGAACCGCAAGTCTGCAACCTTGGTTCGCGCAGGACCTGAAGGGTCTTCGAGGCAACGAGGTACATCCAGGAGTGGGAAGCGTGTTCTCCTGGCGCTCCTCGGTTGACCTGGCTGCAAAAGTTACCGAGCTCATGGGTGTGACCTATGTCAATAACTGGGACTCTCGAGCGAATCCTAGAGTTTTCTCTGTAAGCTCAAAGAGGCAAGGGCAGGATGCACAAATGGTTGCCGGATATGATTATCTCTTAAGCTTCAACTTCTATCGGTCAGGTACTAGCCCATACTCTCAAACCAGCAATATAGGGGCGCGGCATTTCGAATTGTATTGGGGGACAGATGGGCAGACGTTCGAGATCCGTGAAGGAAAGACAAACCTCGTCCTAATTGACTTGAAACCATTCTTTGAAAGGATTCAGCAACAGCCCGGAGAGGGTGCACACACCAGCCTTCCAGAGGATCTCTTGAGTGTTGAAGGAGAGTCGGATGTGGCGAAGGTCAAATTGGTTTTTGCCAACTTTACCGCCACACGAGAGTCCGCTGGCATTCAGCTTACTAATGCGCATGGCCAACTGCTAATGAAGTTTAAAGATCGGGCTGAATAGTCTCTTGAGACACCCCCAAGTGGAATGCAAACGGGGGAGCTTGATTTCATCCTTTGACCCGCCTACCTGAGAGTTTTCAAATGTTGCATTGAAGAAAGTTTCATGATAATTATTCCCTTGAGGATTGCTTGTCTAAAGTATTAACACTATTTATCTTTAGCATCACTCTGGTAACCACTGTTTGGGCCCAGGCTCCGGTGGCAACTGTAACATCCAGCGGTCCATTTGAACTGCGTGGGGCGCATGTCACCCCGGGTCAAGGCGTGCCTTCCTGGCCGGGTCTGGCAGGCGATACCATCAAAGCCGGAAGCACTCCGGTAACGGTTACTTTCCCCGACCGATCGACCATTATTCTCAATCCGGGATCTTCCGCGAAGCTTGATCTGTCTGGCCAGATGCCCGTGTTTCAATTAACGAGCGGGTCGGCGAGCTACTCTCTGAAAACGCTCACGGCCGTCAAGCTCATGGTTGCCACGAAGGTGGTTACGCCTTCTAATTTGATAGGTTCGTTGGAGCTGGGTGGTAGCAACGCTCCTTCGGTTGGATTTTGGACTACGGGCCACACGACAGCGGTGTTGCTTGGAGCAGGTGCTGCAGCGGGCCTCGGAGTCGGTCTCGCCAATGCAACTGGAGGCGGCGCTTCAGTGAGCCCGAGCCGATAAGGCATTCGATTTTGCACTACGTAACCCTTTCCACCACCCCGTGGCGAGGATTTTTGCTTTTCAGCCTCCAGATAAAATAATCCCCCGATTTACCTGAAGTTGTGAATAAACTGTAGCGGCGCTCTATGAGCGCTGGCTAAGCCATTGAATTGAAAAGAACACGGCGGTCACAGACCGCCGCTATAGCCGATTCTTTCACGCCTTACCTGCCTATGAGGTAACCCAAATCTAATGGCTCGCTGGGTCGCCTTCTCCCTCATGACCGCGTCTTTGGCGGCTGCCGTTGTACTGAAAGGCGGCGTTTATCCAACTCAGTGGGAGTGGAGCGCTCTCGGGATCTCCATTGCTGCCTGCCTGCTGGCTTTCCGCAACCCAAGATTGCTGAAGGAGTCGAAGCAATCTTGGGGATTCGTATTGATGGGTCTGCTGCTGGGGTGGATGGTGCTACAGTTAGTTCCGCTCCCGCCTGCGCTTGTTGGATCATTATCGCCAAGCCGCTGGGCGGCTGCCCTCGCCGCTCGAATGGCGGCGGCAGGAAGCGCCGGTTCCTGGCTGGCTTTATCCGTGGCTCCATCGGCAACCACGCAACGTCTGCTCGATGTGGTCCCTGCGATGGCTTGCTTTGTCGCCACCTATGAATTGGGGCGCCAGCTGAACCGCCGCGCCTGGTGGCTTGCTGCTCCCCTAGTCGTCATCGCGTCGCTTGAGAGCCTTTTGGGCATCCTCCAATATTATCTCCTGCGAATGGAACGGAACGGCACTCCCATGGCGACCGGGACTTATGTCAATCGCAACCATTTTGCGGGACTCCTGGAAATGGCTCTGCCTCTAACTGTTGCGTGGGCCATTGCTAGTTGGCGGAGAGGACATTCTTCCTCCCAGGGTTCGGCGGGGGCGACGCTACGGACAGCCTTGCTTCTAGCAGCCGCGGCATTTCTGCTTATGGGAATGCTCGCCTCGCTCTCGCGCATGGGAATTCTCTCCACGCTAGTGGGCCTCGGAGCGATGGGGTTGGTATGGCTTTTCACTCAGCCGGCCGATGCGGTGAATCCACGACGCCGCTGGCGTTGGGTGGCGCCTGCGGGAATTCTCCTGGGAGTCTTGACGATCCTGGCATTCCTCTCTCCTGGTGAAATGGTTCAGCGATTCGCTGAGATGGCGCAGACGGAAGATATCACGTCGGATGGGCGGGTACAGATCTGGAAGGATACGGTAAAGCTCATCGCCGCCTATCCGTGGACCGGCTGCGGGCTGGGTGCATACGAGCGCGGTTTGTTTGCATTTAAGACCGCAGCGCCAATGAACACCGTGGATTTCGCTCACAACGATTATTTGCAGATTTTAGCGGAGCTGGGGTTTCCTGGATTCCTGCTGGTGACAGCAGTGAGTGGCTGGATACTGTGGTCCACTTATTCAGCCGTGTTATACAGGCGCGGGCGATCCAATTGGGAGCTTGCAGTGGGACTTCTAGGCGTATTTGTCGCCATAGGATTGCATAGTCTGGCAGACTTCAACCTTTACATCCCCGCCAACGCGCTGGCGCTCGCATGGCTGGGGGGGCTGGCAGTGAGCCCAGCAGTTCGAGGTGAACCATGATCCAAGCAATGATTGCACTGGCATCGTTGCTGATTGTGCTTCTCTCAATATTTCAGGACTTGTCCCCGTCCGCCCCTGGCTCCAGGCTGTGCCTCAACGGAGGTTGCCGATTTGATCAAATCTATGCGGGGCTCGATGCTGCAACTGCCTCAGCGGAGGACATTCGAATTCTGGTGTTGACGGATCCCGCCAACCCCTTGGCTTGGTGCACGTATGCGGAAGTCTTAAGTTTCCGTGGCGAGACGAATCAAGCCGCCGCAGCCATTGACCACGCGATCTCCTTAGGGCCGGGCATGACTCCCGTGTGGATGCGAGCCGCCAATTTCGATTTCACTCATGGACGGCGCGAGCGCGGTTTTATTGACTCCGCTCATATCTTGTCACAAGCCCCCGGGTTCGATGAGATTCTATTTTCTTATCTCACCAGTTCTGGCGCACCCGTTTCCCAGTTGCTGGGAAATGCTGTTCCCGTTTTAGCGCGGAGCGCACGCGCCTGGCTGGTGTGGCTTAGCGCCCACGGCTCCGAAAGCGATCTCGAAACCACTTGGTCTTGGATGCGCGAGAATAGACTGGCGGACGAAATGTCAGCCATCGAACTCACGCGGACGCTTTGGGAGCGCAAAGCCTACCGAACTGCCCAGCAAGTTTGGGTCGAATGGCTTGGGGAGCAGCGAGGAGATTACCTGCGGCCGCAGCGGATTGCAAACCGCCGATTTGCCACCGCTCCGACAGCAAGCCCGTTTGATTGGAGACTCGATGCTGTGCCCTCCGTCGAAGTCGAGCGCAAGAACGGTTTAGAGGTCCGCTTCCTGGGCGAGGGCAACGTGGAATTTGCCCATCTGCGTCAGTTCACCGCGGTGAGCCCGGGCCGGTACCGCTTTTCCGCGGAAATGGAGGCTGAGGGGATCACCACAGACGAAAGACCTTTCTGGCGCATCACCGGTGTTGGCGGTTTGAGCCGCTTGGTGGTCGAAACACCGAGGATCGAAGGTAGCGTTCCTCGTTCTTGGGTGAGCGTTGAATTTAACGTGCCGGAGGGAACTGAGGCGTTAGATATTCAACTTCGGAGGAAGCCATCCCTGCGCTTTGACAATAAGATTGCCGGGATCCTGCGGATCTACGAAGTGTCACTTCAAGCTGTGCCTGCGGATGGCCGCCGGCGAGTAGGACGCGGTTCTCAACGTCTACATAACCGTAGACGATGAGAATGGGAAGCGCTAGGATTGCTTTATGCGACGGCCTCTTCCCCTTTCGGAATAACCAACAACCTCAACCACTCAGGGAACCTGCTATGAGGAAAAACCCTCCATTCTGCCCCTCTTTTGGACCATAACCTATGACTGATCAGCAACGCTTTATTGAGAGCATGAATTATGGGAACCTGGACCGGGCGCCGTTTCATGAGTTCATGTGGCCCACTTGGCCTGAGACCGTTGAACGCTGGGCCAAGGAGGCAGGATATGATCCCCAGCAATCTAGCTTCGGGTGTGACCGCTGGGCCGTCGAATATTCTTGGTTTTATCCCACGCCTCCTTTTGAACGAAAAGTCATTTCCGAGGATGATAAGACGGTTACCTATGTCGACACTCAAGGGATTGTCGTAAAAGAGTTCAAGATCAATCCATTGAGTTCAATGCCGCAATTCATCCGCTTCCCGGTCGAGACGCGTGAAGATTTCCGGAAGTTCTGGAAGGAGCGGATGCGGCCTGACCTCACGGAACGCATTGGACTTGACTGGAGGGAAACGCTCCGTCGTCATAAAAACCGTGACTACCCGTTGTTGGTCATCGCAGACCGATGGGGAGGTTATTTTGGCAGTCTGAGGAACCTTGTCGGTGTGGAACGATTGTGCGTCATGTTCTACGATGACCCGGGGTTTGTCGAAGAAATGATGGAGGCGGACGCCGAATTCCTGATCTCCATGCTGGCCCAAATACTCGAGGAAACAGATATTGACTTATTCGGGTTCTGGGAGGACATGGCCTATAAAACGGCGCCGCTCATTTCTCCGCAACACGTTCGAAAATACATGCTCCCCCGATACAGGAAAGTGGTGGATTTCGGTCGTAGTCGAGGGGTCCGTTTCTTCGGACTCGACAGTGACGGAAACATTGACTCGCTCATCCCAGTCTGGATGGATGCGGGAATAGACATCCTTTACCCCTTCGAAGTGCAGTCAGGAATGGATGTTTCGGCCATACGTAAGAAGTACGGGCGAGACCTGCGCATTTGGGGCGGAATCGATAAACGGACGCTTGTGGATGGCTTCGCGGCAATTGACCGGGAGCTGGCTCGGATTGAGCCACTGATACGCGATGGGGGCTACATCCCAATGCTGGACCATAGCGCTCCTCCCGATATCTCTTTCAAGAATTATTGTTATTTCTTGCAACAACTCAGAAAAATCCTTTGAGAAGTGTTCTCCGGATGCATTCAAGTAATTGCTGTAGCGGGGGACGTCGACCCCGTCAGGCCCCTACGGGGCCAGTTACAACATAGATATCTGTAACATCCTACTACCCCCCCTGGATTCGTTTGGTGATCATTAAACCCTTATTTTTTGCACGACCTTGGGGGTCTGACTCAGTGAATGGGGAAGGGCTTGCTCTCTATAGGTATGACAACTAACTCTGGCGAGGAGCGTCGTTATGGAATCTATCGGTTTTTTTATGAGGTTGAAACCTGGATGTAGCGAGGAGTATCAAGAGCGTCATGATAACCTCTGGCCAGAAATGCGGCAGGCACTGAGCGAACACAACGTGAGCATGGCGATCTTCCGTCATGAAGATCTTCTCATGGTTCATGTCTGGGTTCCCTCAAAAGAGAACTGGACTCACATCGGTGAAGATCCAGTCGTGGCTCGTTGGAACGCTCATATGACTGATTTATTAGAGACCGATGAACGGGGCGGAATTCAGTTCAATAGCGTTCCATTGGTCTTTTCATTCGGTCAATTCTCGAACTAGTACTAGCGCAGTGAAGAATGCTTTAAATCCAGCCAGGACCACTCTCAAGCCCCCCTTGTCAAGGGGGGACTACTGAGACCGAAGAAATAATGCAGACAGCAATTAGTGCGGATGCTAGATTCCCCGACGCCTGTAGGAGTCGTTACCTCCACGATAACCCGGCGCCTTTTGAAGTGATTTGTTCACCTTCTCATGCACCCCGATTGACTTCAACGGATTGAGACAGTGTTTATTGGGGATAAGGGTTTTTCAAAGAGCAAAATCGTAGTGGATATGGTTAGAGAGATGATGCAGTTAAATGAAGCGCATTGCTTACAGCCAAAATATGGGGAAAGAGGATGAAGTTTTCTGAAAGACGGAACTGGCTAACAGATCAGCTTAGGGGATTTACCATTACTTGGCTTCTTCGCTAACATCCCGTCGGGTTGATAGACGAGTTCTGCAAAAAGTTCCGCTCGCCGTCATGATTGGAGTTCCTAAAGCAGCTGTGAGCCCGTTCCCATCATGGAACCTTCCCCAGTCTTATACCTAGCCGAAAGGTTCACTATATCGACAAATGCCTAACCCTTTGAGTTTATCTTCGTGGTTCCGTTTTCTTCAATCCGGTCACTGAGCTCCAAATACAACGCATCCGTTTGAGACTTTTGTTCGTCCTTGTTTTTACTTGAGTTTACTTTGAAGCGATACGTCTTATTGGGAAGCTTGATTTTTAATGCCGCTCCATCTGCTCCAATGGACACCTGACCAAGCATTTCGCTAAATCCGTCTTTTGAATTCTGGAATGGAACGTAGGAGATTACGTAAGAGTTGAACTCTAGTTTGCCTTGGCAACCTCCAGCGAAATGATCATGCACAACGGAATACGTCTTCATTTCATTTTTCTGGAGCTCTTTTTTCAGTTCTTGCGGACTATAAGGGAATCGACTTCCATCCTGCGACAGTTTCAATAGCGTACGATAAAGCTCACGAGCTTCATCCGATTTGCCAGATTGAGCAATCTGCCTGGCCTGAGCCATAGCCTTTTGGGCGCTTTCTTCTTTGAGTTTCTGGATCTCAAGGTCATTCGGATCCTCTGCCAGGATACGGTTGCAATAGTAAACTGCATTGGTAAGAGGAGGCGTAACATATTTGCCCGAGGCCATCGCGACTTTTACCTCTCGTATCGAAAAGGGGCTGGTCTTTTTCTGAACCCCCTTCTCTGCAACTGGCAAAGCCTTCTCTACGACTGGTAAAGCCTTCTCTGAATTCGCTTGGACCGGTTTGGGCTTGTCCATGTTGTTGCGATGCACGGAAAGTAAGGTAATCCCCAATATCCCGGCAAGCACGAGACCGGTTACCTGTAAGAATGGTTTCGAGAGGGCTTTTACGAAAGGACCTTTATGATTTGAAACCTTTGGTTTGGGCTGTGATTGAAAAGCAGCTTGAGAGGTCGCGGCGGCGGTTTCCGCTTTTGTCGCAATCGATGGATTCAAGGGAGATGCCAAGAAGCCGTTACTCGACTCGCCCTTTCTAGGACGCTGTGCAGGATTCACTTCTCTGCGGGGCATGTCAATCCATTCAGATTGATCTGACATGAGCAGATCTTCCGCTTCTTTCGCGTCTACAGGCTTGGCGAATAGGTAGCCCTGCCCAAATTCACAGTTGAGCATCTTCAGTATGGTGAGCTGAGCTTCTGTTTCCACTCCTTCGGCAACCACGTCCAGTCCCAGGTTGTGGGCTAAAGTGATAATTGCCCGGACAATTTCCAAGTTCTCCTTGTCATTTTCCAGCCTCCCAATGAACGAGCGGTCAATCTTCAAGGTGTGAACTGGAAACTTTTGCAAATAGCTCAAGGAAGAGTAACCCGTGCCAAAATCATCAATTCCCAATTGAACATTGAGGGCCCGGAACTGAAGGAGCTTTGTTCTTACCAGTTCTGGATTTTCCATCACCATCGTTTCGGTGATCTCTAATTTCAAGGTCTGTGGTTTCAATCCAGTCTCATTCAAAATCTGGCAGACTTGTTCGACAAGATCCGGTTGCTGAAAGAGCTTGTTTGAATAGTTAACGCACAATAGTAATGGTGGCTTCTTAACAAATTTCTGGTGCCATAGCTGCATCTGGCAACAGGCTTCACGTAATACCCAAGCTCCAATCGAAACGATTAATCCTGTTTTTTCTGCCACGTGGATGAATTCAGCTGGAGAAAGAAGCCCTTGAGTAGGGTGCTGCCAGCGGACAAGAGCCTCAAAACCTGTTATCTGACCAGTATCCAGCATGACAATCGGCTGGTAGTAGACACGAAGTTCACGACGTTCAACTGCTTGCCTTAAATCGGTTTCTAACAAGGAGTCAATTCGGACCCGAAGAAAGCGGTTCGGTGTCAAACGTGGTAGAGGAAGGTCTTGTGGCATCCGCAGCTTCATAAAACAGGCTTTCCATGCCTTGCCCCAGAAAATCAAGATCTGAAAAATTCTGGCTTTTCCGGCACCATCCCGATCTCCAAAAGGTTAACCCTCTTTCTCTCATTGATCATCAAATTAGCATCTGAACTCATTGATAATTCTCCAGGCCCACATGTGACCTTAAAAGCATGTTGTGCAGTATGGATCTGAGCAGCAGATTCAGCCTGCTCGGCAATATCTATGTCCCCTTGGTTGGCGGCTCCCAATCTCATCCTCCTCACAGATCATTTCAACATGCGAGCTAAGCGAAATACTGCTCTTGAAAGATCTTCAAATATTGTTTATGTCGTAACAACTTTTTGGGCTATCAATCCGAAATTCCCTCCGACTATCAGAGCCGTTGCACTCAACTTCCCTACCCTTTTATAGATAGGCACGTATTGCCCCATTTAGGTACTGTCTTTTTAAGTTACTTAAACTATTGAACTTAGAATGAATTAGGACATTCTTACTTACGGGAATTAGGTCGCGGCATTGGACAAAAAGTCTTTTTTTCGGAAATGGCGACAACTTAGGCCTGGTGGCTTACAGACCTTTTGTCCGAGCAACTTTGGTAAATGCTCATATCTTCATGTTTGTAGCCCAACCTCTGTTTTGGCCAGACTAAAACCAAAGTGTCTACAAAGATGGGTTTTACAGAAGCCAGACCAAGAAATGTGGACCAAAAGAACCCTAGAAACTGATCCTTGCAATTGAAACTGAAGCCTGCAAAACTACCGTGAAAGCTAAAGAGTAGGGTCTCTGTGACGGAAGGCCCTCGAGGGTTAAGTTCCTACCTTGTCCTTCAATTAAGCCTCATCTTTTGCAACCGCAATAAATTAGGAGATTCCTCATAATGAAGAATTGTGAAAAGCCTAATAAAAATACCAAACGACAGGTTCCACGAAGATCATTTCTGAGATTTGCTGCTGTGGCCGCAGGGGCGCTGTCTGTTGCACCGAGGCAGGTCCTGGGGAGCAGTATCTCAGCGAATGAAAAGCTAAACATCGCAGGGATTGGTGTGGGTGGCATGGGAAAAAGCAACCTGACTGCTTGTGAGACAGAAAACATCGTAGCCCTTTGTGATGTGGATTCCGATTTCGCTGCTAAGACCTTTGCCAAATATCCGCAGGCCAAGCAATACAAGGATTTTCGCGTCATGTTGGACCAGCAAAAGGACATTGATGCGGTGATTATCGCGACTCCAGATCACACACACGCCGTGATTGCTATGGCCGCAATCGAGCGAGGGAAAAACGTGTATGTTCAGAAGCCATTGACGCATTCGGTGTACGAGGCTCGAGTGCTGACCGAAGCTGCCCGTAAGTACAAAGTGGTGACTCAGATGGGTAATCAGGGACATTCCGGAGATGGAGTACGTCTCATTTGTGAATGGATTTGGGCTGGAGCCATCGGTCCCGTGCGCGAGGTGCATGCCTGGACCAATCGGCCTGTCTGGCCACAGGGAATCGAAGTGGAAAGACCAACAGAGACCCCGGCAGTGCCTGCGTCGCTGGACTGGGACTTGTGGATTGGCCCTGCCCCCTACCGTCCTTATCATCCCACCTATCATCCGAGTCGATGGCGAGCCTGGTGGGACTTTGGAACGGGGTCCCTCGGCGATTTGGCTTGCCACGTGATCGACCCGGTTTTCTGGGCTCTGAAATTGAAATACCCGATCAGCGTAGAAGGTTGCATCTCGACCTATTGGCATGACGTCTGGAAGGAAACAGAACCGAAGAATGAAACGTATCCGCGCTCCACAATCGTTCGTTATAAGTTTCCGGCGCGAGAAGGGATGCCGGAAGTAAAATTGACCTGGTGGGATGGAGGCTATGCTGCCACCCCGCCCCGACGCGCTCGAAGAAGGCCAGCCCATGGGCGACAAAGATGGAGGAGTGCTATTTCTTGGAGATAAAGGAGTATTGATGTGCGGGTGTTACGGCCGCAACCCTACGTTAATCCCAGAGTCGAAAATGCGAGAGTACGTACAACCGGCAAGAGTGCTGGAGCGGATTCCGGGAGGCGATAAGGGGCACGAACAGGATTGGATCCGGGCCTGCAAAGGAGGCAAGCCGGCTTGCTCAAATTTTGACTATTCCGGCCCCTTGTCAGAAACCGTGCTCATGGGAAATCTTGCAGTCCGTTTTCCAGATCGGAGACTGCTTTGGGATGGAGAGAAAATGGAAGTAACCAATGACACAGACGCGAATGCTTATGTTCGCCGTCAATATCGTCAGGGCTGGAACCTCCCATAGCTTAGAGGCTCTTTTAATCCACAGCCTTTTCTTCGAGTCATTTCCAGCCAGGGCCTTGCCAGAGCACTCCGGTAAATTAGCAAGCTGGACGGCTCGCAAAAGAATTTCAAGATCACCTGTAAGTTTGCTCAACCTGCAGTAGAATACGTATTGACGAAGACGAAATCTCAATATAATGAAGTCTTAGCCAAAGTGCCTATTCAAACTGGTGAGGCTTCCAACGTACTGTTAGAAAGGAGAAGTTTATGAAGAAGCTATGGCTCGTAGTCTTGATGGCATCTTTAGGTATCGGGACATTGTTTGCTGAGGAAAAGGAAACAGAAAGGCTATCGAACTCTGCCAAGGTTTTTGGTGAAATCATGGCAGCTCCTGACAAAGCCATCCCGGGTGACTTGCTGGATAAGGCCGAATGTGTGGCCATCATTCCCAGCATGAAGAAAGCCGGATTCATTGCTGGAGCCCGGTACGGCAAAGGAATGATCAGTTGCCGTAATAGTGCTAAGACCGCTTGGGGACCTCCCGCGATGGTGATTTTGGAAGGAGGAAGCTTTGGACTTCAAATTGGCGGGGCCTCAGTAGATGTGGTGTTGTTCATCATGAACCGAAGCGGAATCGATTCACTGCTGAGCAGTAAAGTCACCTTGGGAGGCGATGCCTCGGTTGCCGGGGGACCGGTGGGACGTGCCAGCACAGCTGAAACCGATGCCGCCATGAAGGCTAAAGTCCTCAGTTATTCCCGTAGCCAGGGGGTTTTTGCCGGACTGGAGTTGAAAGGATCCACTTTGCGTCAAGACAAAGACGGCGACAAGGCTATTTATGGAAAAGAACTCGAAGCCAAAGAAATTTTGAGTCGGGAAAGGTGGCTGTTCCAGCGGCGGCTAAGCCCGTCATCAGAGAGCTGACCAAATACTCTCCGAAGGGAAAGTAGCTATTGAACTACGGCTGGCTCATACATGCATCGCTGGCATGTCTGCGGAAAGATAGAATTGTCCGAATGAAGTTTGAGTCTTGATATTATCGGTGTAACTCATCGTTTTCTCATAGACGTATTAACTGCAGAAAACACAAGTCTGCGACAGCCCCCAGTTCGTGTTCTCAAATTATTCATGTCTTTTACACGAGGAAAGTCTCGCAGCCACTCCACCGAGGGGACGTATTGACAGGATAGGAGCCTAAAGAACCTTGCTTGGATTAGAGAAGCGCGATGAGGCTGATTTAGCGCGGCCGCTAGGCGATGGAAGTTGGGAATTTGGCCATTGCCGGAATGACTTTCAAATGAAGGAAAATTTCCTCCCTGCGAAAGAAGCGTTTGTATATTAGGACATCAATGCGACTGCAATCGCGACGGACGAGTCTATTCTGTATCTCTCACTTCGAATTGGATTTCCTGGGAGCAAGGGCTTCCAATCTGCGTCTTCGCCGGATTTGACCCGATCTGAGACGGGCAGCGGGAAGGGACAGAGCCGGGAAAATGCCAGCGCTCCCAGGGATTGCCAGCTATCCCGGTCCGCCGGTGAGAAATGCGGGCTAGTCGCCTCTTGGGGAACTAGTACTTAGTTGCAGAAGTCCGTGTTGTCGCTGATCGCTGGGGCCGGGATAACCGATCCCGGCTACAAGGGCTAAGCATCGTTTATCAGGCACGCGGTAGCAAAGACGAGGTGTTAGGAGGGGCCCACAAGAGTCATTGGGGCGCCTGAGTGGCAGGTTTCTCGCCAGACGGTCCTAGCTCTTCATTGATGATTCTGGCGAAGTTCTCATATGCTTGGGCTCCAGAAATCAATCTTCCGTTAATGAAAAAGCCTGGCGTGCCGGTTATTCCTAAACTAGAAGCCTCCTCGATATCTCTATCAATATCGGGCCGGTGTTCGCAGGTGGCAATGCATTGCTGGAAAGCAACAATATCCATGCCTGTTTCCCTGGCAATACTCGTCAGGGTTTCAGGGCTCGCGTCCGACCCACTGCCATAAATCTTGTCATGAAACTCCCAGAACTTTCCCTGGTCGTTGGCGCAGCGGGCCGCTTCAGCAGCCTTGCGCGCACTCGGGTGCAGTTGGTCGATGGGGAAATCCCGATAGGCTAGTCTCACGCGGTCGCCATAGTCAGACAGAATTCGTTTCAGAGTGGGTTGAACCTGCTTACAGTAAGGGCAGTGGAAATCCGAAAATTCGATGATCGTCACCTGGGCGTTCGCAGAACCACGAATCGGAGCACCCTCTGCGCTGACGTTGACTCGATAGACCGGGGGCGGCTTCAGATTGATGACGATGTTTGCCTGAGATTGAAGCGATCTGATAAAGGCCTGGTGTTGGGCAAAGCGCTTCTGATTTTGCAGTTGAGATTGAATCACCTGACGATAATTATCTCCAGGGTATTTGGCTTTGTTGGCTTGGTAGTAGGTTTCGATCTCTTCATCGGTGACTACACTGACCTTAGACGTCACCTCTGCGTCCAAGAGCGCAGGGATGCTAAGACCTCGTTTGGCGGCCTCCTTGGCCAGCAACCTCGTCTGGATAAGCGCTTCTAGTTTTTGTCGCTTGAGAGCATAGACCTGCCCTTCCAACCTATTGATCTCCGCGCCAAGCGGCTTTTCGACCTCCTCGGCGGAAATAGGCTCGTCATTGATCAACGCGAGAGCGTCCTTTTTCTGAGCGTCCTCGGCTAGTGCATCAACAGCTAAAATGCACACAAAGAAAAAAAGTTGAATGCGACAAAAGAATTTGCTCCTCATATTCTTGACCTTATAGGAAGTGTGAATTGACAAGGACGACACACCTCGCATCATTCGCCCGCCGCACATCCTCACGCACTACGAAGCACATGAGCCAGATCCAACAATGGCTTCAAACCAACCGGCACGAATTGGGGCTGCATGATTTTCAATCGAGCGACATTGTTCCCCGTTTGATATCCAGGCAGCAACCTGATTCAGGTTGCGCTTTGTTTTCTGCATGTTTTGCTATTCTCCTTCAGAGCAAGAAATCCGTGTTCCTGATTTCAAATAACATACGAACCCACGTCGCGCTGGGCGTCTGTAACTGCGCCTGGCACATCTAGTTTTCGGCTATTACTGAGAAGGCGCTTAGGACTAAGTTACAGAAGTCCGCATTGTAACCGGCCTCGTTGAGGCCGGCCTTATCAATCCGTAGTCTTTGAGTTTTTGTGGACCTCCGCATTAACACTCTATGGTGCAACGGACCCGGCATCGGAATTCCCTACCTCTTTATGTGAATGAAAGTTCACACTTTGCTTAATTCGAAAGCTTGCAAGTTGTTGGTTTGTCATGACTGTCAGTTTGGACAGTCTCTTGCATTACGAGCAAAGAGTAAAACTATGAGAATTCTTCTGACGATACTATTCTTCGTTCTGATAGGTTTTGCGATCATCGGGCTAATTCACGGTAATCTGTTAATTGTGCTGACGGGGTTCTCGGCAGTTAGGCATGATGCGCAAGTGAGCTTGGTTATTTCCGTTTGTACAGGTTTCGTCGTTTCTTTGCTTTATGACTGAGTTGAGGCGAGAAAGACAGACGCTAACGGGAGATCGCACGCCTTCAGGCTTCCGCGAATATTCTCGACAAACACATTAGAATTCTTTCATCCATCGACTTCTCGAGGGTCACTTCCATGACATTTCGGGTCTTCTCTTCCCTCATGCGGTGACTACCGTCGAGACACAATCACCGACTGGGCTGAACCCTCGAGTGGATACATCCTGTTGTGGGCAAAACCCGAATTCTGGAACATCGCCTGGTACTCGGCGAAGGTATAGGCATCGCCTTCCTCAGTCGTGCCCAACATAATCATCGAAAACGCAGCGACATCGGGCGGAGTCACCCGATCATCGTTTGGCACAAACTCCAGAGTTACAGCCACCCCTTCCGGTTTCAATGCCCCGTGCACCTTGCGCATCAGGGTCTCGATCGTGGACGGAGAAAAATGATGATGGAAGTTCGTAATCAGCACGACGTCGTAACCGGTACCGAACTCCACTTCAAAAGCACTGCCTTCAATTGAGTGCCAACGATCCGCCACCCCGGAGGCGGTGACATGCTCGCGGGCAATCTCCAGCACCGGGGCCCAATCCACGGCATGAATTTCAGCCTTCGGGTTGTGCCGCGCAATCGTGATCCCGAAGATTCCGTGCCCGGCCGCCAGATCCAGCACCTTCATTGGCGCTCCATGGCTTGCCTTCACGATGCCGGCGATCCCCTCGGCAGCTGGGATCATGAGCGGCACCATACTGCGGGCAAAATCCTTCCAAACCGGATGTTCGTGGGCCATCGTACCGCCCGTGTTCATTAAGGTTCCACCTTTTCGAACCACTGCAGTGAGATTGTCAAAGGCTTGCACGATCTGCGGTAAGAGCAGAAACCCCACAATGCCTCCCACGTACATCGGAGAGTTCTTGTCGAGAAAGACCGCCGCATCCGCACCGAGCCCGTAACAGTCGCCCTCTTTGGTGAGGAACTGATTAATGACGAGGAAATCGCAGAGGACCCGCATCCCTTTCACTGAGGCGTGGCAGCGGGCAGCCAGTGCTTCGGCCGTTTTGTAACCCGCACCAATCGCCGTGAACACACCGAGTTCAATGGAGGCTTTGATCGCAGCCGATTGTTGGAAGGAGTTCACTGCTTGAAAGAAGCGCGCTGGGGTTGGTTGCGGCATGATTTTAATCTCCAGAAATCAAATTGGCAGAAACGCAACGAGTGCCGATTCTACAAAATCCGACTAGGAAACGCAATCAGACGGGACCATGCGAGAAGGGCCATCGGCTTGTCAGTGCCGAGCGGGCCGCTAAGTTTGCCAAGGTGTTGGGCTATCCCGTCAGCTTTTTCGTTACCGCAGCCTTAGAAGATCAGCTGCGAAAGGCAGGGCTGAAAATGCGAGTGACTATAGATGCAGCTTAAGAGTTGTTCTCCTGTATAGAGCAGCACTAGGGCAGACTGCTTGGGAAGAAGTAATTTAAGGGAGAAAAGATTAAGTTATAACCTGTGACATAATTGAAGGAGAGAGTGGTCATTTGTGCAGCCCAGAGGCTCACTCCACAATCTTGTGGTGCGAGCGTCTCTTCCTGCCTCCAAGCGGCCTCGAAGGGCTACCGCGTATGGATTGAACCTTTGAAAAAGCCCCAAGCCTACAACAGAAGCGTAGGCCAAGGCACCGATCCGGCGTTAACGTCATCGAATTTCGGAAACGAAGCACTTGGTTACGGTACCCAGAAAGGATAAGGCTCGTGATGGGGTCTTACAGGAACCGTCGGCAGCTCCCGAAGTGCCGCTTCGTAGCCTTTGACCAGATGGTAGACCAGGACATCGAAAAAACTGGCCAGCCAGTGTTCCAACTCTCGTTCCGCATGGATTTCCAATGAGCTCTGGTCAAAACCCTGCTGGAAGACGTATTCGATGGCCTGACTTCTGATCAGAAGCAATGCACGAACCGATTCGTGCAAAGGAACTGACTGCTCGAAGCGCCGTCTACCCAGTTCCTCGTAATCCCTCTCCAGCGCTTTTCGCTTAGAAGGATTCAGCCACATCTCCATCCTTTCCAGGATATGATGCCCCCGCTCCAGGAGTTCCGCATCAGAGAGAGAGCCGATGTACTTCAGGTCAGGATCCTCCCGGACACGCTTGATGACGAGCCGCATGATGTCATCGGAATGCTTGACAATGGTATCAACCAATTTGCCGGAGAACATAGACACCTCCCGCTTGATCCTCATTAATTGTCTCTATGCTTATTATTTGACTTCTACTCTTAGCTGTCAACAGGACAACATCGCTTGAGTTCCCTTTTTGACCTCGACAATCTGTAAAAATTGCACCGAAGTATCTTTGCGAGATTGTGCTTGAAATTTTTGGCGGTAGAATGGAGCTAGACTGGAGCAGACTGCCAGGGAATCAAGTGAAGTTCAGAGTGACGGTTTAAAGGGGAAAACGAGGAGCGAAAAAGGATTGGCTAGTCCGGATTTCTCACCACCAACGCCGCATTTCCTCTCACCCCTTGAAGCATTCTCAATGCTTCAGCCTCTCCCGCGTTGGTGCAGGGGTGGCGATAATTCAATATTCTATTCCTCTTTCCAAGGGAGAAGGAAAGTGGAAAGAAATTGTCGAACTGTTTGTGGGGAACGCTCGCCGCAGCATTCCCCCGTTGCCAAGGAGCTCTGAATTCAAATGGTTTCGCTACTCTACTGTGTCTGTTTTCCCCTAGTGGTGAGAAATCCAAGTTAGCGTGGGAACAGAGCCCCACACGGGCGCTTGCAATTCGATGATTTAGCAATTACGGTTTTCTTTGGGAAACACAACAATCCGGCTGGCGATTACACACCGGAAAGCACAGAGCAGCCTGCGAGCGGCCTCAAAAAATTCAGGTCGCTCGCAGACATTGAAGGCAAATCGGGGATCTATTTATAGGTGGCGTTCGTGCGAACCAGAACATCACGATGCGCCGTAAAGTCTACTAAGGTATCAAATGCCGGACCGCTCAGTGGATTTGTTTTCATGGCACCCTGGATTGCCGCAGCAACTTTGTCCAGGCCTTCCGCGTTCGCAGCCAGGTAAAAAAGCCAAAACGAGCCGGGTGCTTCCGTGTGGATCGCTTCGGTGTCGATTTCATACTCGTGAATCGTGCCGTCGGCAAGCAGCTTCTCCATCAATGGCACGAACAGATTTTTGCTGAGCACCTCCAGCGCGTTATCCGGCGCATTCGGCTTTAGTTTAAAAGACGCTCCGTGCGTGTATAAATCTTTCCAGGTTCCAGAATGCCAGTTGTAATACCGGCTGACGAATATGCAGTCCATGTGTTTCGTGGCACTGGCAAGAACAGGAGAAGTGGGACTGCCGGACTTGTAGAACTGGTCCAGCACGTTGAGTACCCCAGCCATGGACATTGCCGACCACCAATCGTCGTGAGTCGAACCGTCGATCTGGTGAACTAAATTCATATCGAAGCCATATCCCACAAGGGTCCCGTTAGCGATGGCCTTATCCAGGATATTTTTGTTGGCAGCGTTTGACTTTTCAATCTCTGCCCACTGCGCACGGGGAATATTCCAAAAGCCGATGTACGAGTACATTGGCGGTTTTTCCTTTACCTCTGACATCTGCGCGCGCGCCGGCGCTGCCCAGAAGGCGGCCAAAGCAAGCATGCACAGCCCTGCGAGAGCCCTGCCCGATTTCTTGTTCATGATTTTCATCCTCCGTAATTTAGTTTAAGTTGTCCTGCGTCAAAAATGGTATGTAGCTCTCCGTAGAGCGCATGAAAGCCTGGTTCGAAAATGGCGAACCGATATCGATCCCAACAAGTAGACGCAACTCATCCATGAGATCAGAAACAGCTCCTCGCCCAAACAACCAGTAATTCAATTTTCCCAGCCCATGTGCAGCACACTATACACCCGATCCCCTGCTCATGTGTCGTCTTTATTTCTATCCAGTCCCGACGGCCTGCAATGCGGTTATTCCTACCCTTTCGATTCAGAGGCATTTATCAAACCGCGATCGCTGCCTGATTAACCCGAAATTCTTCCCCCGGTTGTCGGCAATGAACTCGGGCAGGATACAACTCCAGAATCCATTCACTGTTTAAGTTTGTCAATGCGGCGCAATCGGCTAATTTACACGTTTCCTTGAAGGTGTGAAAAAATTGATGAGCCTGCTTATTGAGGGTTTGTAATGACGACTTTAGTTGTTTCTTTCCAACCTGAACCTGGAACAACTGAAGTCGTTACTACGATCTCTTCACACCTTCCTTGTCACAGGGAAAGTTCACAAAGTGGGACTCACTTCACTTTTGCATGATTTGGTGTAAACGGCTGGTCCGGAGATGGCATTCCTGATAGTCCCCAACTCTTGTTGGGCATTGGTCCCAAGCGGAAGCGTAAGACTCCTCCATTCATGATCTCGAAGTGCGTGATCCAGGGTCTATCCAAGGCTTGCCCGTTGAGGCTTACAGACTGAACATAAATGTCAGCGGGGCTGTTTTTGACTGCCTCTACGGTAAACATCTTCCCATTCTCCAGATGAAGTGTCGCGTGATCGAAAAGCGGGCTGCCGAGCGCATAGACCGGTTGTCCAGGCGTCACGGGATAAAATCCCAGAGCGCTGAAGATGTACCAGGAAGAGGTTTGGCCGTTGTCCTCATCACCCAGCCAGCCGTCCGGTCCTGGCTTGTAGAGTTTATCCATTACCTCGTGTGCCCACTTCTGTGTTTTCCAGGGCTGGCCGACGTAGTCATATAAATAGATCACGTGATGCACGGGCTCATTGATGTGCGCATACTGCCCCATGTTCTGCATCTTCGCTTCGGTCATTTCGTGAATAACCTCACCATACCCCCCTACCTTGAACTCATTGGTCGTACTGAAGAGAGTATCCAGTTTCTGGATAAAGGCGTCTTTGCCCCCGAGCAGCTGGATCAACCCAGGAATGTCCTGCTGTACCGACCAGAGCCACTGCCAGGCATTGCCCTCGGTGTAGACGCCACCCCATGCCAGCGGATCGAAAGGCTCCACCCATTTGCCGTCGCTGTTGCGACCCCGCATGAAGCCGGTTGAAGCGTCAAAGAGATTGCGGAAGTTTTTCGAGTGCTGGAGGAAAGTAGCGTAATCGTCTTGCTTTCCGAGGGCTCGCGCCATCTGTGCAACGCAATAGTCGTCATATGCGTACTCGAGCGTTGAAGCCGCGGATTCTTTCACTTTGTCTGCCGGAACATAGCCGAGCCTCAGATAATCTTCAATGCCGGTGCGGGCGTCGAATATCCCGGTTCCCTTCTCCGTCGCATCCTTCCGAATTGCCTCGTAGGCCTTTTGGACATCATAATCCCGAATTCCCTTGATGTAGGCGTCCGCAATAACCGAATCACCATGCGTACCAATCATCACGTTGGTTTCCGCCGGGTTCGCCCACTTCGGAATCCAGCCGCCCTCGTCATATGCATTCAGCATGGCCCGGATAATTTCAGCAACTTTCTTGGGCTGCACAATGGTGAGCAGCGGAAACTCCGCTCGGAAGGTATCCCAGAACCCCGTATCCGAAAACATCGGACCGGGATGAACTTTGCCGTCATAGGGACTGTAATGGACAGCCATTCCGTTCGCGTCCGTTTCCGTCAGCATCCTCGGAAATTGGAATGCATGACACAAAGCTGTATAGAAAGTTCTCCTTTGTGCCTCCGAACCGCCCCGAATCTCGATCCGGCTGAGTTCGCGCTCCCATTCAGCCCGAGCGCGGGCAACGAGGCCATCAAAATCTGGTGCAGGAATTTCTGATTGCAAGTTTCGCTCGGCCTGCTCCAGGCTGATCAGAGAAGTTCCGACGCGGACCGACACCGCCTCTCCTTCGCGAGTCGAGAAGCCTATGTAGGCTCCAACATGATGACCGGAACGTTCAAGGTTTTTGTCTGAGGCGCCGGATTCGTCCCAGGTTCCTTGAGTAGTAAACTTGCGATTAAAGACGGCGACGAAATACAACGCGAAGTTCGATGCCGTTCCCTTTGACGTATGGGAATTCCTGCCAGTAATGGTATTGCTTTCCGGATGAATCTGGACGGAACTACCGCCCGGATTCGCATCGAGAATAACGTAGGATTGATCGGTCTTGGGAAAAGTAAAGCGTAACATCCCGCCATGGACCGACGGCGTCACTTCCGCGCGAACCTGGTGGTCCTGAAGGAAAACACCGTATCGATACGCGCGCGCGTCTTCATCTTGATGCCGAAACTGTGACGCGCGCTTGTCCGGCAAAACCTTTAGTTCCCCGGTGACCGGCATCAGGGAGAATGGGCCGTAGTCTGTCATCCAGGCGGACGGCCGGTGCGTCGAGCGGATCCCGCGAATGGCGTTCTTCGAATACTGATACAGCCATCCTCCTTCCCCGGTTTCGGGCGTCCAATTGGACATGCCAAAAGGAATGAAGACGGCCGGAAATGTATTACCGTGAGACAGTTCGTACTTCGAATCTGTGCCCACCATAGGGTCAGGAAGGTCCGCCAGGTTGGATGAACTTCTTGGACTGTCTGAGAGGATCATTCCCGACATCGCGAGTGTTAGAAGAATCAGATAAAGGTGTTTCATTGTCTACTCCGACAGTACTGTGTCTTAGGATGTCATAAGAAAGACAGTTCGCCTGATCTGCAGTTCTGTAATCCTCCCAAACCCATAGAGCAGTACTGTCAACTTGGCTTCGTTAGAGTGAGGTTAGGATGGTTGCGACGAAGGCATGATAACACGGTGGGCTGCCTGATAGCTCCTCAGATTGTCGGTCTCCAGTCGCAGCAGTTCCCTTTTCTGAATTTTAATTAGCTTACGAAAGAATCGTTCAGCCGCACGCTGATCCTGATGGGCTTGGACGAGAATATCGATCACTTGGCCATCCAGGTGGACAGCCCTCCATAAAAATTGTCATTGACATCGAATCGTCGCAAACAGTTCGTCCGTGCCGGCCCCTTCTCCCATGCTGCGCATTACCTTTTCGCGAGCCATCTTTACTCTTTACTACCTCAGTTTGGACTTCATCCGATTCCTGGTCTCTATCCCTTACGCTTGGCGCTCAACCGGATGACTGCGGCGGCGGCAACATTCTTGACGGTATCATTGTCGTCATCCAACAACGGAGTCACCGCGCTGAGCAGAGCCGGATCGCCCCTCTTTGCGATCGCATTGACTACGGCCGCGCGCACGAGCCACTTGGGATCTGAGGCAGTCTTGGCCAATGCTTCTCCGCTTTTCGGATCCGGATCCTTGGCCAGCTTTTGGGCCGCAGCTGCCCGAACAGGTGATGTGTCGTCACGAGTCGTAGTCTTAAAAACTTTATAGCCGACGCCCCCGAATGGGATAAACCCGATCCCCACTTCCACACCCAACTTGGACATGGCCTTCGGGTCTTTTAGCATCTTCATTTGCGACTCCACCAGTCCTTCACCAGTCTTCCTTTCGCCCATCAGGACCGCGTAATAGATTTGGTAAGCAGCGGGATCCTTGAGAAGAAATAGAGCGTTCGCCGTGGCAAAAACTACTTCTGCTTGCGTATCTTTAAGAGCTTTTTTTAGTTTGGGAATAGATTTGGCCGATCCCTGTTGCCCTAAGGCTAAGGCTGCCGCGGCTCGCACCTCGGGTTTCTCATCCGTGAGGCCGGTCTCCGCCATCTGACGCGCCTTTGCGTTATTCGTCAACAGGGCAAGGGCGTTCATGACATTAGCGCGTTTCTCGGAACTCTTGTCGGCCGCCCCGTCCTGAAGAATTTTCCAGGCCTTTTCGCTCGGGGTCTGGGCCTGCACCAGCGCAACGCTGGTAAACAAAACCACGATGATTCTGAAAAACATTAGATCTCTCCTTTCCTTGATCTCTGCAACAGAACCCCATTGTGCCTTATCCCACCCATGAGACTCCAGTACAGATAGTGTGCTCCCTGTAATAACATGAAGAGGAGAAATCTCGCCCCCCTTGTTAACATGAGCCACGTGGCGCGGCTCTTCCTAATTTGCAGCTCACTTGGCGTTGGATCGGCTCACGGCATCGTATTGCTGCTGAGTTCTCTCGGCTTTCACCGGATCAAAACCTGCGTCGCCGATCAACTCAGCAGCCAGATCTTTGGCCCTCTGGACGACGCCGCAGTAGACGAGACTCGGTCGGGTCGTCTTGCGCCTCGCTTCGTACACGCCGAAGAGCACTTCGCTGGGGACCGTGTCGAATGCGGAGAACACCCGAGCCTTTGGGATTTTCTTTGCAAGCTTTTCTGCTCCCGACGAGGTATTAGCAACAATGAGCTTCGTATTGCCAGCATCCATCGGGAATGAGCAGGTCACGATCACCTTGCCGGACAAATCGCCTGCTTGCTTCAGCGCATCGTGGATTCGGGACCAATGCACCGCCAGCAGAATGGCGTCTGCATCTTTTGCAGCCTCGCGCTGGTGTACCGGCGCGTGCATTGCCTTGAGCCTCTCGCGCCAGCTTCTTGAGTTTGTCGTTGCTCCGCGCGTAGCTGAACACGACATCATGTCCCGCTCGCGCGAAGATCGTCCCGAGCTTGCCACCCATCAATCCCGAACCGAGAATGCCGATTCGCATGCTGCTCCTCCCGAGACCTGCCGACTTTAGCGATTGACCAATTTCTGTAGATTCTCCGGGTACCGAGCTCCTTGCACCGCGATCTTTGAGGCTGCGGTCTCCAGTTCGCGGAGATCGTCGGGCGAAAGTTCGACGTCAACGGCTCCGATGTTTTCTTCCAGCCGATGCAGCTTGGTCGTGCCCGGGATCGGAACGATCCACGGCTTCTGCGCAAGCAGCCAGGCGAGCGCGATCTGGGCAGGCGTCGCTTTCTTCTGTTCCGCGAATCTTGCCAAGCAGATCCACCAACGCCTGGTTCGCTTTCCGGTTCTCCGGCGTAAAGCGAGGGACGATGTTGCGGAAATCGGTCTTGTCGAACTTCGTATCTTCGCTGATCTTGCCCGTAAGGAAGCCTTTACCCAAGAGGGCTGAATGGAACAAACCCGATCCCGAGTTCCTCGAGCGTCGGTAACACTTCCGCTTCAGGCTCTCTCCACCAGAGCGAATATTCGCTCTGAAGTGCCGTGACCGGCTGAACTGCATGTGCACGACGGATCGTCTGCACGCCTGCTTCCGAAAGTCCGAAGTGCTTCACCTTGCCTTGCTGAATCAGTTCCTTCACCGCTCCGGCGACGTCTTCGATCGGCACGTTCGGATCGACACGATGCTGATAGAACAGATCGATGACATCGGTCTTGAGCCGCTTGAGCGAGGCCTCGACGACCTCCTTGATGTGCTCGGGCCGACTATTTAAGGCCAGTCCACTTGCCTCCGTCCTCGGGATTCGGCTCCCAGCCGAATTTCGTTGCGATCACCACCTGCCCGCGGAACGGAGCAAGAGCTTCGCCCACGAGTTCTTCGTTTGTGAACGGACCATAGACTTCGGCGGTATCGAAGAATGTGACGCCGCGTTCGACGGCCGACCGAATCAGGGAGATCATCTCCTGCTTGTCTCCGGCCGGACCGTAGCCAAAGCTCATGCCCATGCAGCCGAGCCCGATGGCAGAGACTTCCAGATTGCTTTTTCCAAGTTTGCGTTTTTGCATAGTTATTCCCTACAAATCAAAACGATAGGTTCAAGCCGAACAGAGAATATCAAAAATCTGGCCAAAACGTTATTCCAGCAATCGCAAGCAGGTCGACTTTTCGAAATTTGCTCCCAACTTGTTCCCAAAAACTCTGCGCGTGAATCGGAGATTTAGTGCAAGAAAAAGACTAAGGCTTGGTAGCGCTTGTCCGACCTCATTGAGGTGTTGAGCTCGTTGACTTTTGCGAGGAGAGGCAATAGCATTTTATTCGACACTAAACTCAGACTTCGGTTAACAAAAGGTATAGGGGGGAAGTGCTCTGAACACGCCATGTTACCTTTACGAGTGCGTATTTTGGAGGGCGTTAAACAATGCCAAGACAACTCTTAGGAGTCATCCTGATCGGGCTGGTGTGGTCGACTGCGCTGCACGCCGAGAGCGTGAACCCAGCGGATCTGGCTGGTGACTGGGTCATTGCCCTCGATGCGATACGGCGAGACGTCTTATCACCGAATGACGTTGCAAGCCGAAGGGGACCGCGTGACGGTGGTCTTGGCGTCCGACGAGTTAAAACTAGAAGGCACGATTCGCGACGGGAGGCTGGAGCTGAAGCGGTCTGGAAAAGATGGGCCACCAGTGACCATGAGCGGCACGGTCGAGCGAGACGGGATGGCCGGCGACTTCTCGATCGGAAGACCTGAAAGGGAAATGGAAGGCCACGCGGAGTCCCGATACGACCGCCGAACGCGCCCCGGGAGCATGTGTTCGAGCCGAAGGAGTTCCACCGGGTCTTCTCCGGGGCGATCCCGCCCGTGCTGCACATCTATCCGGGAGACACGGTGAAGACCTGGAGCGTGGATGCCGGAGGCGTGGACGCGAAGGGAGTACGGCGGTCGCTGGGAGGGAATCCCCTGACCGGCCCGTTCTACGTGGAAGGGGCGCTGCCGGGCGATGCGCTGGTCGTGAAGCTCAAGCGCATCCGGCTGAACCGGGACACGGCCATCTCGAGCGGCGAGCCTGGCGTTCGAGCGCGATCACACCGGACTACGCGGTGGACCGGAAGCCGGTGGAGAACTACGACAGCGACTGGGTGCTGGACCGCGAAAGAGGTGTCGGCAGGCTGGCACGGCCGACCGCGGCGGTTAAAGAATTACACGGTGCCCCTGCGACCGTTCCTGGGATGCGTGGGCGTGGCACCGCGGGGACACATGGTATTCCGCTCGGGCTATCCGGGTCAGTTTCGGCGGGAACATGGACTACAACCGGCTACCGAAGGCGTGACGCTGTACCTGCCGGTGTACCAAGCCGGGGGCACTGCTGTTCATGGGCGACG
Source organism: uncultured Acidimicrobiia bacterium (assembly GCA_963810905.1). Classification (GTDB taxonomy): domain Bacteria; phylum Acidobacteriota; class Terriglobia; order Versatilivoradales; family Versatilivoraceae; genus CAWBAT01. The sequence goes on from CAWEPG010000013.1 coordinate 464,576, forward strand.
GGCACGCGGCACAAGGTGACGGGGAGCTGACGGGCAACGCGCTCGAGACGTCGATGGACATCGAGTTCAGCGTGGATGTAATCCCGGGAAAGTCCCTGGGGATGCCGCGGGCCGAGGACGACGAGTTCCTGATGGCGATGGGCATCGCGGGATCGCTGACCGAGGCGTTTCAGATTGCAACAGTGGAAATGGCAAGATGGCTGGAAGAGACCACAAGCTGAATGCAGCGGAAGTGGCGTCGGTGGTTGGCACGGCCATGCAGTACGACATTGCGGAGGTAGTCGATCCGTATATCAATGTCGTGGCAAAGGTGACAAAGAAAGCCCTGTCCCCAATTCAGAAACCTGGGTTGTAACCGCTCACTGTCTATGAGTTCCTCAATTAGATACACCCTCTTCGATTTACGTGTCTTGTGTGCGCAAGAGTGCGAAATTCACCGAAAAAAGTCTACACTTTCCCACCCCAGGCGGACCCGATTTCAGTATCGAAATCGGCAGTAAGTCCAGGGCTGCAATAGAAACCTACAGACGAAGCCGCACTCACCATTCGCGAAATAAAGAGCTAAACCCGCGTCCGCTAAAAATTAAAATTTAAGGGAATTTCGGTTTGGCCCTCCCCCTCATGGTCATTCTCAAGTGGTATTTAATGCTGATCCTGGACCCGCCACTATGCCATATTCGGCTGAATCGACGACGGCGGGCGGTAATGGGTCAATAGCACTCCCAAGGCCGAAATCAAGGTCAAGTCACAGGCACAGAAGTAACAATCTCCCAAGAAGCAGGCTATCCACCCCCGCTTAATGAACAAAGTTCTCCCAGTCTCTCAACACTTGTAGGCGATAATCCCGCTCTGCCGCCCCAATCTACATTACGGCAGCAGACCCAAAACGTTATCTTGATTGCTGACAAACAAGTACCAGGCCGTTGGCGCCACCGCCTGCCATCGTTCAAAGAACTCACCAAAACCGGTTGTGCCGCGGTTGCTGGCCTCCCAGAAGGCGCCTGAAGATTGGAAAAGCTTCTCCGATTCGCTTCGATAGAAGCCGAAGCGGGCATTGTCGCCTGCGAGCCAGAAAGCCAGCGCCTGCTGCAGCGTGCCTTCTGTCCAAACGGTGTCGCGGTCAGTATTCAGATCGAACCCTGTCACTTGCTTTTTCCCTGAGTAGCGCTGCGTCGCTTTGGTGTAAGACTCCACCCAGAAACTGCCGTTTGAATAGCTCACCCCGAGAACTTGCGTCCCGAGCGCCTGGGCGTCGGTCACGATCGTTGGATCGATCTTGCCCGTCAAGAACCGTGTTCCATTCCAACATTCCCGAATCAGGAAATCTCGAATCAGCGTGGCTCGAATCTCGTAGGCGGGCAAATTCTGAACCAGAGCGAGATTGGCAACGGCTGAGTAAGCAGCCAGGTTGTTTTCGGTGCTCTTCCAGGCAACACCAGGCCGGCCAAAAACTCCCCCGTCTGTGCTGTCCTGCAACGTGATCAGGAAGTCGGCAATCCCCCGTGCAATACTGTCGTAACGGTGGTCACCCGTTCGCCACGAAAAGAGATTCATCGCCTGAAGCAGGTATGCATTGTGTCCTGCCGCCAGAATGCCACCCGCGCTGGCGCCTGTGGTTTGATAGCGATGTAGAAACCCGCCACCAGGAGCCGGGCCAATCCGGACGAATCCATCCAAAACACGTTGTGCCGAGAGGCGGTCTCCAACTGAAAGAAAGGCCATCACGGCAAGCGCATTGTCGTATGTGTAGGAATAGTTAGTTTTATCTTCGACAAACGAATCCAGGAGGCCGGCGGGTCCCATCCGGCTCTTTAGAAAAGCCAGAGCTGCCTCGCCGGGAGTCGCCCCCTGCAATCCCCGTGGAATTGACATCAAGCCAACCAAAACGATCGCCAGACCCAGGGCGAGTTTGACGACGCAAGAACGGCGGCGGTTCATTGATGCACCATTTCTATCAACATCAAGTTTGTAAGGGAAAGATTCCAACCAGACCAAGCCAGGGTTATGAGGATTACGTTGCAATTAGGCTGCCTCGGTTTGAGTTGCTTCGAGCAAAGAAGAGCACCTTGAGGAACATGTTCCGAATGTGAGAGTTAAACGCTCAACCATTTCACTGACCAAGTGGAGCTATTCACGGGTCAAGAGAAAAACTTTTCCACCTATCTGAATGAACTAACCCTAAGGCAGGCATGACGGACGAGCTGATCTTCGAGGCTGCGGAGAAAGCGATTTAGGAAATTCAGTATCTTTTGGGTTACCTCGATTACGCTCAACAAGAATTTGGCATTTAAGCTGCACTTTCTCAAGACGAGACCATGGTGGAAGCACATAAATTCAAAGATCCGTATATCAAATTTGGCCAACAAGTGGGCGTAATACCCGCTGATGGCACGAAAGAAACCCATTCTCAGATGCGAGATCAATTCAAGCAATGTGTGCTAGGAGTGCGGAGTCACTTGCGGTTGATTGCGACTATTTTTTTGATGCGAAAATAACCTTTTTATTCTACCGATTTTTATAGATCTACTTCAACAACAGATCCAGCATTGCACGCACTTCGCAGTCCTGCTAGTATCAATGGCCTGGGCTCGGTTCACCTTCCACATTTAAGAACTCATCGAGTGTATCCAACGTTGGGCCGTCCTCTGCTGCGGCATTCTTTTCGACCAGATACTCAACAACCGCCATCGCCAGGCCGGCGACGGTTGGAGTCTCAAAAAGACGTCGAACCGGCAGTTCGACCTGGAAGGTATTGCGCACGCGCGAGATCATTTGTAAAGCAAGCAGCGAGTGCCCACCCAGATCAAAGAAATTGTCTTCGACACCGATCTGGGTCAATTCCAGCAGCTGACACCAGATGCCAGCCAATAGCTTTTCGGTCGGCGTGCGAGGAGCAACGAAACTGCTTCCCAGATCGGGCCGTTCCGAGTCGGGGGCTGGTAAGGCTTTCCGATCGACCTTCCCATTCGGGGTTAACGGCAAACGGTCGAGGAAAACAAAACTTGAAGGGACCATATAGTCAGGAAGCTTCTGCTTTAAGAAATTGCGCAGCTCATTGACCGTGGCTGCCTGTCCCTGCTTCAATACCACGTAGGTGACTAGCCGCTTGTCGCCTCCATTGTCCTGTCGGGTCACTACAACCGCCTGTGCCACTTGCGGGTGAAGGCCCAGAACACACTCGATCTCTCCAAGTTCGATCCGAAAACCACGAATCTTCACCTGTTGGTCAAACCTCCCGAGGAACTCCAGATTGCCGTCTGCCCGATAGCGGACTCGGTCTCCTGTTCGATAGAGTCGTTCTGCTGAATCCAGACTGTGGGGATTGAGAACAAATCTCTCTTTCGCTAATTCGGGCCGGTTCAGATATCCTCTGGCTAACCCGGTACCCCCTAGAAAAAGTTCTCCTGGCATCCCGATTGGGACAGGCTGGAGGCCCTTGCCTAAGACATATGACTGAACGTGTGGTAAGGAATGCCCAATAGGTACTTCGACCATTTCTCGAACATCTTTTAGGGAAACAGCCGCTTTCCATGCCGTGGCTACCACAGTCGCTTCCGTGGGGCCGTACGTATTGATCAACTGAACCCACGCCGGCCCATGCTCTTTCCAACTCGCCAAACGATTCGGACTGGCCCTTTCCCCTCCAATAATCATCAGCCGCAAGCAGGAAGGAAACGTCAGATGTTCACATTCCAGCTGGCCTGCTAATTCATGCCAATAAGCTGTGGGCAGGCTCAAAACGGTAATCCCCCAATCATGGCATTTCTCCAGAAAAATGGCTGGCGATTCCAGCATCGAATCGGACCGCAAAACCAGTGTTCCACCAGTTGTCAAGCAACAGAAGATTTCCTCCACGCTCGCATCAAAGCCGAATGAAGAGAACTGGAGAATCCGATCCTCCGGACGGATTCCATATGTATCCGTGGCACTCCTGACATAGCTTCCCAAAGCACGATGACTGACCATGACCCCTTTGGGTTTCCCTGTGGAGCCGGAGGTGTAAATCACATACGCCAAGTTCTCGGTTTCCGGATTGCTTCTGGGCTTCACATCTGGCCGGAATTGCGCTTCAGGGAGATCCTGATCAAGAAATAACAAAGTCGAAGAAAACGAATTGTCAATAGGGTAGACGACAGGTAATTCTTCCAGCCGCTGACGGAAATTGGACTGCGTCAGGATCACTGCAGGGCGCGCCTCTTCGACTATGAAGTTCAGCCTATCTCTTGGGTTGTCCGGATCCAGAGGAAGGTACGTAGCACCGGATTTAAGGATCCCAAGAATCGCGATAATCAGTTCAAGGGACCGTTCCATGCAAACACCCACTATCACCTCCGGTCCGACCCCTCTGCTATGCAGTACCTCCGCCAAATAATTGGCGTGCTCATTGAGCTGGTCATAGGTGAGGACTCTATTCTCAAAGACTACGGCAACCTTGGCGGGGCGATTCCGGACTTGTTTCTCACACAGGCTCTGGACAAGCTCAACCGGTGTGTTATCCACCGGCTTAACACCGCGCCATTCCCGCAGCAGGTGGCTCTGTTCCGCTGAAGTTAAGAGGGGCAATTCTGATAAGGCACAGTCAGGCCTTTCCAAGACAGCTTTCAAGAGGAAGCAGTATTGGTTCAGCATCCGGGCAGGCATGTTCTTTTCAAAAAGAGTGGCATCACACTTGAGCTCGCATAACAACCCATCTTCGCGCTCGGTGATATTGAAATCCACTTGGGACAAGGGTGCCCCGTAATCGAATTCGAAACGTTGCACCTTCAATTTCTGTAATGCTGGCATGAATTTGGGAATATTTCTGAAGTTGAAATAGGTCTGGAACAGCGGGGTACTATGGAGATTCCGTTCAGGATTGAGCTCCTGCAGGAGTTTTTCAAAAGGGATGTCCTGATGAGCGTAGGCGTTCAAAGCAACCTTGCGAACGCGTCTCAGTAACTCTTGAAAGGAGGGTTCACCGGACATATCGTGCCGCAGGACGAGTGTCTTGACAAATAGACCCATTAATCTTTCAAGCTCCACCCGGTCACGGCCTGCCATTGTAATTCCGACCAGGATGTCTTCCTGGTTGGAATAGCGGTAAAGCAGAGCGAGAAAGGCAGCCAACAAAGTCATGAAGAGAGTGGCATCCACCCGTTGGCCGAGCGCCCTGAGATCATTGACCAGATTCTGTTCAATGAAAAGAGACTCCCCCGGGTATTGTGTGATGGATTCGGGAGTTTTCAAATGGTCGGCCGGCAGCTTGAGAACCGGCCTGTTTTCCCCCAAGTGCTCTTTCCAGTAGTTCAGATGTCTATTAGGGGCCTCGGCTTGCAACAGCTGCCTTTGCCAGGTGGCAAAATCCAGGTACTGCAGCGGGAGATCCTCGAGATGGCATGGAGACTTGGAAACCAAGGAGTTGTAGAACTGCTCGAACTCTTTCCAGAAAATGGAATCTGACCAGGCGTCTGAGACCAGATGGTGAATAACCAGTACTAACACGTGTTCTTCCATCGACAATCGGATCAGCTTGGCTCGAAGAAGCGGAGCTCTCCCTAAGTCGAAAGGCCGCTCTGCTTCTTCACAGGCAATTCTCTTTGCTTCTGCTTCTTTGTTGGACAAGGGAAGAGAAGCGAGGTCTGCCAGATCCAGTTTGGCTTCGAGAGAAGGTTCAATGTAAGGGGCCGGTCTTCCGTCAGAGGAGGGAATGGCCATGCGCAGGATTTCGTGACGGGCCAGAATGGCATTCAGCGATTGCCGCAAGGCCCACACTTCAACTCCTCCCGTCAGGCGAAAAGCTTGGGCACGATTGTAAACAGCATGCCCTTCTTCCAGTTGCTCCAAGAACCAGAATCGTTCCTGTGCCAGGGAGAGTTGAATGACCTTGTCAGTGGGCCTATGTGGTATCCGGTCCGAACTCGCAGGTCTCAAATTCCTTTTCTTCAACCGGAATTCCAGGAGTCTGCGCTGGGCGGCAGAGAGGCCCGCCAGTGGGTCCGAGTCTTGACCCGGCTCTTCCGTATTGAACTTTTCTTCACTCATTTCTATCTCTAGCCAAAAGATTCTCCTGCAATAAGCGATTACAGCATTTGACGGTGACGCCCGCCGGGGAGATCTTTCGTAAATCTCCCTCATTTTCTTTGAGAGATAGCATGGCCGTTTCTAAAGCGGACTGGGCGGCGAAAAGACACGGTGTACTGTAGATCACCAACTGGAGCCCCAACTCGGCCAATTCATGAAGGGCGCAGGCGGGGGACTTGCCTCCCATGATCTGATTGAAAACGAGAGGCTTGTCCACCCTCTTTCGTAATTCTGCCAGCAGGGCGGGATCCCGGAGTCCATCGACGAGGACCGCGCCCCGCCTCCGCGAAGGCCTCTACCCTTGTCAGAATGTCTTCGGGTTGTGAGGCATCCGTCCGGGCGATTACAAAAAGGTTCCTGCGGGTGGAGAGCACCTTTATCAGCTTCAGTAGATATTCCGGCAGTTCCAAAAGGTGTTTTCCTTCGAAATGCCCTCATCTTCTGGGCCTCTTCTGGTCCTCCATTACTACGGCGGAGGCACCGATAGATTCCAGTAGTGAAACGACATGACATGCCACCTCGGGGTCGCCATAACCGTCATCGACATCCACCAGCAAATGGTGACCAGGAAGGATCGTTCGGACTCTTTGGACGAAGGCAACAATGTCAGACCAGGAAATAAAACCAATATCCGGCAATCCATAATGACTGGCGGCAAAACTAAACCCGCTCACAAACAGGGCATCATAGTGCTTGGCCGCGATCGAGGCCGAGAAAACATCATAGCCTCCGATGAAGGGAAGAACCTCACCTTCTCGAATCACTTGACGCAACCGATCACCATAACGGATATTCATGTTGCCGCGCCTCCTTGGCGATTTGGATTTACTTCTTCAGATCCTCTTCCTGCTGGAGTTCCCGAGCAAGAAGCCTCTCCGCCTCCTCATCCGAAAGGCCTCCCACTTCGGTAAGTTGGAGAGATAATTCTTCGGCGGTGAGTTGTTCCCTGCGTCGGGCAATCATTGAAGCCATTTCGGCAGGAGTCCCTTTATCAAAAAAGTCTATTATCGGGATATCCATCCCAAAATCATCCCGGATCCTACTAATCAGCCGAGAGGCAAGAATGGAATCTCCTCCGATATCCAAGAAATTGTCCTGGACCCCGATCACGTCTATCCTCAGGACTTCGGTCCACAGTTCAACCAACTGCTCTTCTATACGAGTCCGCGGCGCTATATACTCAGGTCGAGTATTTGGCGCTGAGGAGGATCCTAAACCCAGCTTCTCGGCCAATCCGATCCGCTGCAATTTTCCGGTGGGTCCTTTGGGAATCTCGTCCAGAATCACCACGCGGCGCGGAGCTTTAAAATCGGCCAGTCGCGAGGCTGCAAACTCCCGGACTTCCCTCTCTGACAGGCTTGCCCCCGGCTTTAAGACGACTGCTGCCGCCACGTCTTCGCCCAGCTTGACATCAGGCAAGGCAAAGGCCACGGCTTGCAGGATGGCTGGATGTTCCATCAGCGCTTCATCCACCTCACGGGGAGATATCTTCTCGCCTCCCCGATTAATCAGCTCTTTCAGTCGACCTGTAATGAACAAGTAGCCTTTACTGTCCAGATGGCCCTGGTCACCCGTTCGAAACCAACCTTGAGTGAAAGAACTCGCGTTTGCCTCGGGGTTGTTTTCGTATCCCCGCATGACGCTTGCACCTCGAATAACAATTTCCCCTTGTTCACCTGGCAGAAGAAAGTTTCCCTGTTGGTCCATAATCGCCACCGCTGGTCCAGCGGCCAGACCAACCGAGCCCGGCTTGCGGGGAAGCGGAGGCAAAGGGTTGCTGGCCATCTGGTGAGAGGCTTCTGTCATACCATAGGCCTCAATGACAGGGGCATTGAACAGCTTCTCTAAGTCACGCATCACTTGGGGAGGAAGGGCGGCTGATGACGAGCGAATAAATCGCAGGCGGCTTGACTCTATTTCAGGCGGATGTGAAGAAGCTCGAGACAGAATGGACTGGTGCATAGTGGGGACGGCGGTGTACCAAGTGGGTTTGAAATGTGCGAGCCATTCAAAGAACAAAGGTGCATTGAAACCCGGTGAGCACACCACTCTGCCACCCGACGCCAGACTCGCCATAACCGCTGCGATCAGGCCATGAATGTGGAAGAGGGGCATGACGTTCAGGCAACAGTCTGCAGGGTTCAAGTCCAGGGTCCGCCGGATCTGGTGGGCGGAGGCACAGAGGTTTCGGTGAGCCAAAGGAACAATTTTGGGTCGGGCGGTGGTTCCTGACGTGTGTAGAACGAGGGCTATATCATCTGCCTGGGCGAATCCATCGGTACGAGCCGGTCCAACGGGATTTCCGGCAAGGCGGAATCGCCCGGCTGCGGCGGTAAGCTCAGGCTGAAGGTCAATCACGGGAATTCCGCAGGTTGCCGCAGCGGCACGGGCTGGGGATTCCGCGTCACCCTGCAGGATAACTGCCTTGACGTGGAGATCGGAAAAATAGAATTCGAACTCACCTGCACGGTAAGATGGGTTTAGCGGGGCGCAGGTGGAACAGCAGGCAATCGTAAGAAACGCCAGAGCCGCCTCAGGGCCATTGGGTAAAATCAGGGCGACTCGATCGTTTCTGCCAATGCCAAGATTGTTGAGGTCCTGAGTTACGGAAGAGATTTCCTGCCCGAGACATGCGTATGTTAGAGGAGCTCGCCCTAGCGCCAGAATGGCGGCCGCATCGGGAGTTTGTCTAATCCGCTCTCGAAGGAAGCCCGGGATGGTTTGGCCCCCCTCGCTTTCTTCCGCCAGATCAGAATCCCGAGATTGAGGACGACTCTGACACGGTGCAAGCCGAAAACTCGAAATGGGCTTTGATGGATGCCTCACGATATCCTCCATTAGCATCTGGAAATGTTCTGCCATCCTCCGAATTGTCGGGGCCTCAAACAGCTCGGCATCGTAAACCAACTTCCCAGCCAATCCTTCCAAAGTCTCAGTCATAGAAAGCGACAGATCAAACTTGGATGTTTCGGTCTCAATCTCGACAAACTCCGCGGAAAGCCCCTTGAGTTCAAAAGCCTCTGCCGGTGCGTTCTGCAACACAAACACGACCTGTATCAAAGGATTGCGGCTCAAGTCGCGATCCGGATGCAGTGCATCCACCAGCTTCTCGAAAGGGAGGTCCTGGTGTGCGTAAGCCTCTAACGTTACGTCCTTCACCCTTTTGAGCAGCTCATGGAAGCTCGGGTCTCCGCTGAGAGCGGGGCGCAGTACCAGAGTATTGACAAAAAAACCTATCAAGCTCTCCACCTCACGGGCATTACGGCCCGCAATCACTGTACCGACGACGATTTCCTTCTGCCCACTGTACTGCGACAACAACACATGGAAGGATGCCAGCAAGGCCATGAAGATCGTCGCACCTTCCCGTTGGCTCAGAGCCCTAATCTCAGCACTTAGTTCTCTGGATAGCTGGAAGGAATGCCGAGCTCCCCTGTGTCTTTGAATTGTCGGCCGCGGGTGGTCGGTCGGCAGTTCCAATACCTGCGGCGCCCCTTCCAGTTGTTGCTTCCAATACCGCAGCTGCTTGTCCAGCACCTCCCCCCTCAGCCATCCCCGCTGCCACACCGCATAGTCGGCATACTGTAGCTTCAAAGGAGGCAGCGGCGAAGCCTCCCCTTGGCTGAAGGCTTTGTACAGCGCCGACAACTCCCGAAACAAGACCCCCATCGACCAGCCATCGGAAGCAATATGGTGCAGCGTCAGCAATAAGACATGCTCTTCGGCGTCCAGCTTCACCAACCGGGCCCGCATCAGCGGACCCGTCGCCAGATCAAAAGGACACAGCGCTTCCTCCTGGGCCCGCTTGCGGGCTGCGACTTCCCGCTGTTCCTCTGCCACGGCCCTGAGATCTTCCACGGGCAGGACAAAAGAAGTCATGGGGGTGATGATCTGAATGGGTTCGTCATTGTCGGTGACAAAGGTGGTCCGCAGCACTTCGTGGCGTTGGATAATCTCCCTCAGGCTCTGCTCCAGCGCCGCGACCTTCAGCTCCCCTTTCAGGCGTATGGCAAAGGGCATGTTGTAGGCGCAACTGCTCGGCTCAAACTGATCGAGAATCCACAACCGCTGCTGCGCAAAGGACAGGGGCAAAGGCACTTCTCGCTGAACCGGCAGAATCGGAGGGGCCGACCCCCCTTGTCGGTCCTGTCGCAGCACTTCGATGGTTTCCGCCAGACCCGCTACCGTCGGCGCTTCAAACATTCTTCGCAACGGCACTTCCACCTGGAAGGCTTCCCGCACCCGCGACATCACCCGCGTCGCCAGCAGCGAGTGCCCCCCCAGCTCGAAAAAGTTGTCTTCAACACCGATCTGGCTCAAAGCTAGCAGCTGACCCCAGATGCCGACCAATAGCTCCTCGGTCGGCGTGCGGGGGGGGACGAAGGTGCTTCCGAGATCCGGCCGTTCCGAGTCATGTGTTGGCAAGGCTCTTCGATCGACCTTCCCGCTGGGGGTCAGCGGTAACCTGTCGAGGAAAACAAAACTCGAAGGAACCATATAGTCCGGCAGCTTCTGCTTAAGAAAACTACGCAGGTCATTGGCACGGGGAGGCGGATCCTGCTTCCCAACTACATAGGCCACCAGACGCTTCTCGCCTCCCTTGTCCTCTCGGGCCAGAACGACAGCTTGTCGGACAGCGGGATGCTCTTCTAAAGCGGCTTCAATCTCCCCCGGCTCAATCCGATAGCCTCGGATCTTGACCTGGTGGTCTATCCGGCCCAGAAAATGAATGTTGCCATCCGCATCGTAGCGTGCCAGATCGCCGGTTCGGTACAGACGTGTCCCCGCCTCTTCAGGCTGAAAGGGTTTGGAATGAAGCTTTCAGCCGTTAGTTCAGCCCGATTGTTGTAGCCTCGCGCCAAGCAATCCCCTCCGATGTGCAGCTCTCCAGCGACCCCAATCGGAACCGGTTGCTGATGCTGATCTAGCAAGTAAATCTGAACATTGGCGATCGGACGACCAATTGACACGTGTTCTGAAGGAATTATCCTGGCAGCGCTGGCGTTTGCAGTTGTTTCAGTGGGCCCATAAAGATTCCAGATTTGAAGATCTGGCAGCATAGCCCGAGACTTCATGACGAGATCTTTGCTGAGCGGTTCTCCACCGAGGAACAAACATGTGAGGCTTTGGGCCGGAAATGCAGCCTGAGAGAACTCAGACATGTCGAGTGCACTCTTCCATAAGGATGGCACACAATTGAGCCCCACCCTAGTCTGCTTTCCCAGCACTTGAAGTAGCGTGGCTGGCTCCGCAACGATGTCATCCTCAAGAATCCACACCTGGTCCCCACGCAAGAGAGGAGCAAATAGCTGCTTCAAAGAGGCATCGAAAGAAAGTGAACTAACCATTGGAACCCTGCGGACTTTCTCACCCAGCAAACTTACGTCCACCCAACTCAGGTAGTTGACCAGACTCTTGTGCTCAATCATGACTCCCTTGGGCTGGCCGGTCGAGCCTGAGGTATAGATCACATATGCAAGGTTGTCGGGATCGGGACAGGGCACTGAGTCACGGTCGCTCTCCTTCGCGATCCTTTCCCAGTCGGTATCGAGGCAGACAGCGTCCACAGCCGGGGGCAAACTCGCGTGCAGGCGCTCTTGAGTGAGCACCACCCTGGCTTGGCTGTCCTCCAGCATGAATGCAAGCCGGACCTGCGGATAAGTCGGATCCAATGGCACGTAAGCTCCGCCAGCCTTGAGGATACCGAGCATCGCTACGATCATATCTGTTGAGCGTTCCATGCAGATGGCCACCAAAGACTCGGGGCCAATGCCGCGCTTTTTCAGATGGTGTGCCAACTGGTTGGCACGTGAATTCAACTCTTGATAGGTCGTTTGTTTGGCCTCAAAGACCATCGCTACAGCGTCTGGCGTCCGCTCCACCTGGGCCTCGAAGAGCTCGTGGATACACTGTCCCTCCGGATAGTCCACATCGGTGTCGTTGAACTCCACGAGGAGCTGATGGCGCTCTTCCTCGCTTAACAAAAGAAGTTCGGCGATGCGCCGGTCAGGGTTTATCGTGATGTCCTGCAGCAGTGTATTAAACTGACGCAACATCCTCGCGACGCTGCCCCCATCCAATATTTCCGCATCATAGATCCACCGGCATTTGGCCTTATCTTCCTGGATGAGAAAGGTAAACTCACTGCCTGGTGCTGCCTTATAGTCGTCCGACCTTTCTACTTGCTCGACGATGAGCGGTAACGTTTGCTCGGTCCATCGCTCGCGTGCCGAACGCAGGACTGGATAGCGAGCCACCGCATCGCGGGCATATGTCTTGTGCCGTGTGACCAATGCCACCTGCTCCCGCACAACACAGAAAACTTCGGCAAAACTTTGTGTATTTTCCATATCCACACGCAAAGGCACGTGCCGTGCGAATAACCCCTCCAATCCCGCCAGATCGCGCCGCAACTCGGCTGCTCTGAACCCGACATCAAAGCGGCAAACTCCTCCGACGCGAGCCAAATAGACTACAAAAGCAGCCAACAGGAAATCGCCCAGGCCCCAGGCTCCGTGGCGATCTTCCAGGAACAATGTGACTTTCTCCGGTATGAGCCACGACACACTCGCGTACTTTGCAGGCTTCACCTGTGGCCCATTCCGAGCCGCGTAGGGGAGCGCTACCGGCCGTAATGCCGCTAGCCTCTTTACCCAGAACGTCTCATGTTTACAGATCAACGCATTCAATTTCGAAATGCGCCGCGCCTGCTCGGCATCCGTATCTCTGAACCGATGTCCGACATGCAGTCCAAGCCTCGCGACCGCATCGGGAATCGAGAGCGGTTGACCATCAATGGTCAGCAACTTGTGCAGCGCCATCTCACGACTCCCTGTAGAGATCTGGATCGAGCTGTGATCAATTTTCGTAACCGTGCCAGGAGGGGTTTCGGACCTCGAATCGAGAACCTCGGTCTTGCCGACGATGATGAAGTCCTCCCCAATGACTAACTTCGGGAGACCGAGCGGATTGGGATAGGGTCCAAAGTCCAAAGCCCGAACAAGTGCTTCGATATCCTGCGCGCATTGGTTCCAGCGGAGGACGCATCCCGCAGGGGATCTCTTGTACAGCGGGAAATAGGTGCGTTGATCCAAGTTTTGCTTTTTCCCTAAGGCTCGGCCGCATGATAGATCTTCGACCAGCTCAGCGAAGGAACGAATGGCGGCATCGTAGCACTTCGCATTGAGGGTGAAGGCGGTATCGTCATTGGCTATGTCTACAGGACACTGTCTCAGGATATCGCCCGCGTCGATCCGACCGGTCATCAAATGCCACGTGACCCCATGAATCGTCTCTCGATGCATCAGAGCCCAAGACGTTGTATGGAATCCGGCGTAGCGCGGTAGTAGAGCGTCGTGGTAATTGATGGCGCATTTGCGCGGTAACCTTAAGCTCTCCTTGAGTAAGGTCCAGTAATTGGCGATGTTGACGATGCTTAACAGGTAGTCAAAGGGGTGCCGTCGTAAAAATGCAATCAGATCATCAATAGGGTCGGCGTAAGGGATGCTTTTTCCCTCCGCCCAGTGGTTGACAGTTGCGTCCGGCGATATGATGCCGCATATCTTGTGTCCACGATCTAGAAGGACTTCGGCGCATTGGATGGGCAGGGTTCCCTCGCCAATAATGAAAAAACTGAATTGACCTCGGATTGGCATGCCTTTTCTCTCGAGCGATTCTTACTCGAAGTTTCTTGAAAGACGATTGAGTTCAAACTCACTTTCTGATCTCGTCTTGAAGTTTCGGAACAACATTCGACGGTGCTTCAATACCCGGCTTTCGAAATGCACCCGGTTGTCGGTTGTCTGCATCGTCGCTACGTTCGAATGGCGGGCTGATTCGCTCCCCGCGCGGCAATCACAGGAAACAAAAGCAAAACGGGCCAAGTGTTATGGATGGTCTGGGCTTGGCTCACTTTCGACGTTTAATAGCTCGTCCAATATATCCAACTTTTGGCTGTCCTCCGCCTCGCCGTTTTTGTCGACCAGAAACTCGACAACCGCCATCGCCAGGCCAGCAACGGTGGGAGTCTCAAAAAGGCGTCGAACCGGGAGATCGACCTGGAAGGAATTGCGCAGGCGCGAGATCATTTGTATGGCCAGCAGTGAGTGTCCTCCTAGTTCAAAGAAGTCATCATGAATTCCTACCCGCTTTACTCCTAAGACCTCCCCCCAGACCTTTGTCAGTTGTTCTTCCACCGGGGTTCGAGGTGCCACGTAAGAGCCTTCCAGTTCAGTTCGCCCCCAATCAGGAACCGGGAGCGCATTCCGATTCACCTTCGCCGCGGAGGTCAGCGGCAGCTTGTCCAGGATCACAATGGTGGAAGGGATCATGTAATCCGGGAGTATCTGCCTTAGGAAACCGCGGAGATCACCCCTGGTGGAAGTCTGTCCCTGCTTCAGAGCTACGTAGGCCACTAAACGCTTCTCACCAGGTCTTTCCTCCGGCAACATAGCCACCGCCTGTTGAACCGTAGGATGTTTTTCCAGCGCAGCCTCAATCTCCGTGGGTTCAACTCGAAACCCCCGGATTTTCATTTGATGATCCATCCTTCCGAAAAACTCCAGGCTGCCATCCGCCAGATAACGGGCCCGATCCCCTGTCCGGTAGATGCGTGCTCCCGGGTTGGCACTGAATGGATTGGGAATGAACTTCTCTGCGGTCAGATCGGGCCGATTTAAATAACCACGAACCAGATCCTCTCCTCCACTGTAGATCTCTCCTGGCACACCGATGGGCGCGAGCTGCAGACGGGAGCTTAGGATATAAACCTGCCTGGTTGGATGGCGCCGTCCGATGTTGATCAGAGGATAATGCTGTCCACGTTTGCATTTTCTGTAAGTCGCACCCGGGGCCTCTGTGGTGCCATAGATAATATTAAGTTCCGCAGACAGTCGCTCAAAAAAAAGCTTTTCAAGCTCAATAGGGAGAACCTCACCAAAACATATGACTTGGCGGAGAGAATCGCACTTCTCCAGATTCGGTTCTTCGAGAATAATCCGGAGCATCGAAGGAACAAAATTGAGGATAGTAATCTTCTGCTCTGTCATGAGTTTGACCAGTGCAGCACTGTCCTGTTCCACCCCCGGCGGAGCGATGATGATTCTGGCTCCAGCGAGCAGTGGTCTAAAAATTTCTGAAGTCAACGGGGTAAAGCCAATGGACGACTTCATCAAGTAGCGGTCATCTTCTGTGAGTTGGAATGTCGTTTGCGCCCACGACTGGTGTTTGCTTTGCTTAGACTGACGCCACATTACAGCCTTGGGTTCACCGGCCGAGCCGGAGGTGTAGAATACCTGCGCCAGATTCTGTTCGTGCAACCCGCTAACTGGGGATTCTTTCTTTTGCTGACTCAGGACTTCCTGGATCGCGTCCACGCCGACAATGCGTGCACCTATGTCGGATAGTTTTGTAAGAAACCGGCTCTTAGTTAAGATAAGGGGGCAGCGTGAAGCCCCCACCATAAAGCTTAGTCGATCGTCCGGAAGACCTGGATCCAGCGGAAGACAGGCCCCGCCTGCTTTGAGAATGGCCAGAATGGCCACGACCAGACCCGTGGAGCGTTCCATAGAGATTCCTACGCAGACCTCGGGACGGACTCCGAGGGCCTGCAAATAATGCGCCAGCTGGTTTGCCCTATGCTCCAATTCGCGGTAGGTTAATGACTCGTTCTGAGAGGTGACGGCTACCGATTCCGGTGTTCGAGACGCCTGGACTTCGAATAATTCATGAAGAAAAGCGGTCTCCTGCCTTTCAACCTTGATTTCATTCCACTCGTGCAAGAGTTGCTGCCGCTCTCCATCGGTCAACATCGGCAACAACGAAATGGCCTGCAGCTGATTCGCCCCAATGCTTTCGAGCAGTTTCTGAAAATGTCCTGCCATCCGAGCGATGGTTGCTGCTTCGAACAAAGCCTCGTTGTATTTGAAATAGCAACAGAACCCCTCAGTTTGCTCCATCACTTCCAGGATCAGGTCATATGGACTCATGCCGGTATCAAATTCAAAAGCCTCCAGTTTCAACTCTGGGAGAGTAACGGCAAACTTGCCTCGGACTTGCAATTGAAATTTTACCTGGAAAAGAGGTTCGTGGCTTAGATGGCGATCAACTTGTAGCTCCTTAAGAAGCTCCTCAAACGGGAAGTCCTGATTGGAGAACCCCTCGTTTGTAATCTGGTTCACTCGCGAGAGCAACTCAAGGAAATCGGGATCTCCAGACAAGTCGGTTCGCAGAGCAAGGTTTTGTTCAAAACAGCCAATTAATGGTTCGAATTCCGGTCGGTTGCGACCATAAACAGTCCCTCCCACTACGATGTCTTCCTGTTCCGTGTAACGATGGAGGAGGACTTTGAAGGCTGCGAGAAATAGGATGAAGGGCGACACCTGCTGTTGTTGGGAGATGTTCCTCAGAGCCGTTGAAAGCGAAAGGGACAATGAAGCTCGGTTGGTTGCAATTCCATAGGTTCTTTCGGACGGGCGAGGAGAATCCGTAGCTAACTGCAAGCTCGGAGGGCAATCGACGAGTTGTAGTTTCCAATAAGCCTTCTGTTCTTCAAGGTTTGCGCTGCCCAGGCGCTGCCTGATGGAAAACTCCGTATACTGCGTGAGAAGGTCTAGAAGGGGAGAACACCTTCTGTCGGAGAAGGCTTCATAAATTAGCCAGAGTTCTCGAAAGAAAATCTCTAGTGAGGTGTCATCCGAGATGATGCGGTGGGTCACCACCAGGAAGATGCGAACGTCTTCTGAAAGCCGGAATAGACAGGCCCTGACGAGTGGGCCTCGAGCCAGATCGAAAGGAAGCCTGGATTCCTTGATGACTAGGCGCTGAGTCGCGGTTTCCCCATCTGAATTGCCGAAGCTTCGCACGTCAACATGCTTCAAAGGCAAAGGTAGATCTTCATGAATGACGAGACTCGGTCTACCTCCCACAGACGGAAACATCGTTCGCAAGGTCTCATGACGACGGACAATCTCGTTGACGCTCTGCTCCAGCGCTGCGATATCGAGACGGCCGGTTAGTCGGTAGGCTAAGGCCAGATTGTGGACTGGGTTTCCCGGTTCCAAATGATCAAGAAACCAAAGCCGCTCTTGGGAAAAAGAGAGCGGAAGCTCCCTTTTTGAAGAACACGACGAAGCATCATAAATTTGCGGGCTTTGTGCCATTACTCCATCCTCTCTTGCGTTCCTGCGGTCCAATGCCGTCATCCCGACGTGATAGTACGTTCTCCAGTTCCGTCATCAGACTGCCGCTGTCCATGGCGGAATTCGCCAAATCGACGGTGGAAATTCCGGATGTTCTCCTGAGGCAACACCCTCCCTTCACAATGAAGATCGGCAGCCCGAAAGCCTAAAGAGATCAGTTTTTGGTAATGCAGCAAAGACTCACGATCGTCAGCGAGCCCCACTGTGGGTTCCAGCTCATCGTAAAGTGAGCAAAGAAGAGAGGAAAATACACAGCCAGTGATTCGAAATGGGTTGAAGTTAGCGAAGACTTTGCGATAAAAGTGTCCAGCTCTATGCTCCGCCTCTTGGGGGAGGAATCGTAGCTGAGTCACGGGATCTGGCGAGAGCAGCGACCCTCCCTCGCTGAAAAGTATATCCTTCCGATCGAGAAAGCGTTGCATGGCATCTTCGGTCTTGAAACAGTGGGGACCGGAATCATCAACAATAAGAGTCCCTTCCTTGACAAGTCCGATGTCTAGGACCTCCGGCACGTTGGTAGCCCCAACAATTAGAGTCGAGTGATAGAATCCTTTCGGCAATCCATTAGTCGCCCCAACAACTTTCACAGGTCCATTGAAGTCAAGTTCATTTACAAGTTTCTTCCTGATTTCTTCCAATGAATCCAACTTGCTGTAGAGGTCGCAGAGGGTGATCTCAGCAGGATGAGGAAGGCTTCTCAACATCAATCTGAGAACGGTTCTCCCAATGGAGCCCAACCCCAGAAAGCCGACTCTCTCATGTCTCAGGTCGCGTCCGCTCTCTTCCAGGATTCTCTTGATGGCGAGTGTTACCGTGGCTGCGGTGGTGGCATGTCCAGTCGTTATTCTCGGCAGGTCTTCTCGCCCGGCGATCGCTTTTGCCACGGCATACCCATACTCCGTGGCAGAAGGAATCAAGCCTGTCATTGACACAGTGCGTGCTCCAATCCGTTGAGCCAGTTCCAGCGCTTCAACAATGAGGGCCAACAGGCTGTCCGAATCGTGGTAGAGCTCGGATCGAAACCGAGGGAGTGTAATGATCCCGATACGGCCCAGTGATGTCGCCGTAATGGCACTCAGAGTTGGAAGGTCATCGTACCAATCGTGTATTACTTCCCGTTTTGTGACCTCTGTGTTAACGAGGATTGAATCAGGCAAGTAGCCCAGTGCGGCTGAATCAACAGGGGCAATCTTTCCTGTGCTCAAAAGGGACAAGAGTGAACGGCGCTCAATCTTAAGATGGGGTGAAGAAGGTTGCGGTGTAGTGGATTCGACTGAAACCTGGAGGGGATCCGTATGCTTTTGATTCAAGTTCCTGATCCTAGGGGCTCCGTCCAACGGGGAGAAACTCTGAAGAGCATCCGCAAGAGCCGCGATGCTGGGGTAAAGAAACAGAGACCGCACAGAGATGTGGCGTTTCGTGGCAACGGACAATTTCGACGACAGCTTCATAGCCAGCAGGGAGTGACCACCTATATCAAAGAAGTTGTCATGAATCCCCACATGCTCAATCCCTAAAACCTCACCCCATATGTCCGCCATTAGTTGCTCAACGGGCGTAATGGGGGCCTGATAAGACGCCTCTAATTCAAGCCGCCCCCAATTCGGAGGAGGTAACGCTTTCCGGTCCAATTTTCCATTTGGGGTCGTCGGCAATCGATCCAACATTACGAAGGCCGATGGCACCATGAAGTCGGGCAGCTTCTGCTTTACGTGACTACGAAGTTCGTTGATGGCAC
The DNA here is from genome assembly GCA_963810905.1 of uncultured Acidimicrobiia bacterium. GTDB lineage: Bacteria > Acidobacteriota > Terriglobia > Versatilivoradales > Versatilivoraceae > CAWBAT01. Next base: position 483,572 of record CAWEPG010000013.1, read on the forward strand.
AGGTTTGTTCTTGCTTGGGAACAATGTAAGCCACCAGTTGCGTCTCTCCGGACCTGTCCTCCCGTGCCAGAACGACAGCTTGTCGGACAGCGGGATGCTCTTCCAAAGCGGTTTCAATTTCCCCCGGCTCAATCCGATAGCCTCGGATCTTGACCTGGTGGTCTATCCGGCCCAGAAAATGAAGGTTGCCATCCGCATCGTAGCGCGCCAGGTCGCCGGTCCGGTACAAACGTGCTCCCGCCTCTTCACTGAAAGGATGGGGAACGAAGCGTTCCGCTGTCAGTTCAGGCCGATTGTGGTAGCCTCGGGCTAAGCCGACTCCTCCAACGTACAGCTCCCCAACCGCCCCGATGGGTACCCGGTTCCGGTGCGAGTCCAATAAGCAAATCTGAGTGTTCGCGATGGGTCGGCCAATCGGCGGCAATTCGGGCCAGTGCTCCGGTGTTTCTGTCAATGCGAAGGCACTCACAACGTGACTCTCGGTTGGACCATACTGATTGTATAAGGTGCAATTCTTGAGCTTCTTGAAAATCGTGGCGATGTGTGGTGTCATGCGCAGTTGCTCACCGGCGGTTATTACCTCCCGAATAGAGTTGGGAACGAGCTGGGCTATATCTACAGCTTCCACCAGTCGTTGCATGGCCACAAACGGCAGGAACACCCGTTCCACGGATTGCTCAGATATTAACTGGAGCAAGGCGGAAGGATCTCGACGTAGGTTGTCTGAGATCAACAGGAGTGTCCCGCCGGAGCACCAGGTGGAAAATATCTCCTGGAAGGATACGTCGAAGCTGAGAGGGGCAAACTGCAGGGTCTTTGCCCATCTTGAAAGCTTAGAGTTCTGTAGTTGCCAGGTGACCAGATTGCAGAGCGGCCGATGTCTCATGACAACGCCCTTCGGAGTGCCGGTGGAACCTGAGGTATAGAGCAGGTAAACTGGGTTCTCCGGCACTGCACAATTCTTAAGATTTTCCTGGTCTTCCTGCCTGATCATCTCCCAGTCGGAATCCAGGCAGAAAGCCCGGCCTTGGATGGTCGGAAGTAGTTCCAGCAGATGCTTTTGGGTCAAAACGATGGGTGCGCGGGTATCCTCCAGCATGAACAACAAGCGCGACGTTGGGTAGGATGGATCCAGCGGCACATAAGCCCCGCCCGCCTTCAGGATCCCCAACAGTCCTATCACCATCTCCAGGGAGCGCTCGACGCAGATCCCCACGAGCACCTCCGGCCCCACCCCTCGCTTCCTTAAGTAATGCCCCAGCTGGTTGGCTCTCGCGTTGAGCTGTCGGTAAGTCAGCTGCTGCTGCTCCCACACGACCGCTACCGCTTCCGGGGTCCGTTCTACTTGCTCTTCGAACAATTCATGAATACATTTATCCTTGGGGTATTCTCTCTCAAATGAAAAGGTGGAGTGCTTTGAGACTCTCGTGACCTTAATTGGAAGAGGTCTCTTACGGTTTGTTTTTGCGTTGTCGGCAGAATGGACCAGCCGGTTTCGATCTACCTTTCCATTGAGTGTCAAAGGCATCGAATTCAAAAATACGAATCTCGTGGGAACCATATATTCTGGCAGTCTCTCCTTGAGGAATTCACGCAGATCGTTTGTAGCTGGCCGTGACTGGTTTTCTTCGGTAACGATGTAAACGGACAAGCTCTTGACGCCAGCGGTCATCGGCTCGACTACCGAAACTGCCTGCCGGACCAAGGGATGCTGTTTTATTGCCGTTTCGATCTCCTCCAACTCGATTCGAAAGCCCCGAATCTTCACCTGGTTGTCCATGCGCCCGCGGAACTCTATGTTGCCGTTGACGAGATAACGGGCCAGATCTCCTGTCTTGTACAATCGGGCACCAGGCTCCGAGCTGAATGGATGCGGAACAAAGGTCTCTGCGGTAATTTCTGTCCGGTTGAGATAGCCTCGAGCCAAGCCGTCGCCTCCGATGTAGAGTTCACCTGTCACTCCAACGGGTACAGGTCGCAGGCAAGAGTCCAGCAGATAAATTTGAGTGTTTGAGATGGGACGGCCAATAGGAATCGTTGTGGTGCTTTCATGGACCTGCTCAACCAAGTACCAGCAGGCAAATGTAGTACTCTCCGTTGGTCCGTAAACATGGAGCAACCGCTCCGGAGCTCCTCGATTCAGCAGTTCTCTTGCCCATTTGGGATCTGGGGCTTCGCCTCCAAAGAGAAGGTGTCGAACTCCCTTGAAGGCGGAGGGAACTTCGCTGACAAACTGGTTGAACAAGACAGTCGTCAAGAATAACGTGCTGATTTTGTGGTCGCAGATTTGAGCGGCAAAGTCCTTGGACGAAAGCACCACGTCCTTAACGATTCCAACCAGACACGCTCCCTGGAGGAGCGCGCCCCATATTTCAAATGTGGCGGCATCAAACGAACAGTTCGAGACTTGGGCAACGCGGTCACCAGGCCCCAACTCAACATAGTTTGTGTTGCAAACAAGGCGAATGACAGCTCTATGAGGAACGGCAACACCCTTGGGACGTCCGGTCGACCCTGAAGTATAGATCACGTAGGCCAGGTTATCCGCCCGAGCACTCCCCATGGGATTCCACTCGCTCTCTTGTGCGATGGCGCACCAGTCTGTGTCCAGGCAGATAACTTCCGCTTCGTTTTTGGGAAGTTGCACGAGTTGGCATTTTTCGGTGAGCAAGATACGTGTACCCGTATCCGCTAACATGAAGGCTAGCCGCTCCCGAGGATAATTGGGATCGAGTGGCACATAAGCCCCGCCAGCTTTGAGTACTGCCAGCATCGCCACAATCAAATCCGGCGAACGCTGCATGCAGATTCCCACCAAACAGTCGGGCCCAATCCCGCGTTTTCTCAAGTAGTGCGCCAACTGGTTGGCTCGTGCATTTAATCCCTTGTAACTGAATTGCTTCCCCTCAAATTCGAGGGCGATAGCATCAGGAGACTGGTTTACTTGTCCTTCAAACAGCTCTTGAACACATCGCTGCTTGGGATATTTGGTAGTCGTGGCGTTCCAATCGATCAGTACTTGCTTGCTTTCTCGGTCTGTCAGGATTGGTAGATTCGACCACAAGGATCTCAAGTCCTCATCAATAAAGAGGTCTCTGGGTTTCCCGCATTCTGTTATCTGCTTTGCCTTCACCTGTCCTCCACACTAGTAGCCAATGACTTCAGTCCGTTATGGTCCTCATCGTGAGCATGGCCAAAACGGTGACGGAACCGTCTGATACCTTCTTGTGCCAATTCGAAGCCTTCACAATGAAGGTTGAAGGCCCGGAATCCCAAAGCAAGCAGTTTGTGGTAGTGCCGCAATGCCGCCCGATCATCTGTATACCCCAAGGTCGGTTCGAGTTCCGTGTAGCGAGCCGAAAGAAGACTAGAAAGGACACATCCTGTCATTCTGAAGGGGTGATACCGGGCATAGAATTCCTGGAACAACTTTGCCGCCTTTTTTTCCGCCCTGCGGGGCAGGTATCTTAACTGAGTAACCGCCTCCGGCGACTGCAGCGAATCTCCTTCTGTAAAAAGAATGTCTTCCTGTAACATGAACCTCCGTAATCCATCCTCTGCATTCAAGCACTGCGGGCGACGATCATCTACAATGAGCGTCCCGCTCCTCACGAGTTCGAGATCCAAGACCTCCGGCACATTCGTGGTACCGACAATCAACGTCGAGCTGTAAAACTCCTCTGGGATTTGCGTTCTTTTTGCCAATATCCTTACTGATCCCCTGAATCCGAGTTCATCCACTAATTCTTTCTCGATCAATTGCAGTGAAGTCGACTGGCTGTATAAGTCGCATAGTGTGATCTGCACAGGGTGGGGAATGCATCTCAACATCAGTCGAAGCGCGGTTCTCCCGATCGAGCCTAGACCGAGAATGCCGACTCTCTCCTGCCTCGGATCGCGGCCGCTCTCTTCCAGGATTCTCAGGATTGATAGCACGACGGTGGCAGCGATGGTGGCGTGTCCAGTTGTGATCTTAGGTAGGTTTCGCTGCTGCATGACTTTTTTGGCCACCGCATGTCCGTAGTCTGTGGCCGACGGAATCAGCCCGGTCAATGAGACCGTTCGCGCTCCGACCCGTCGAGCGAGTTCGAGCGCTTCAACAATGACGTCCACGAGGTTTCCCATGTCCTTATATAAATCGGATTGGAACCAAGGAAGTGCGATCATTCCAATACGGCCTAAAGAGGTTTCCGAAATGGCATTTAGCGTTGGGATACCTTCGTACCAGTCGTTAATGACCTCCTTTTTCGTGATACCGTTGTGGACAAGGATTGAATCTGAAAGACAGCGTAATGCGATTGAGTCCACGGGGGCGATCTTCCCTGTCCCCAATAGGGACAACAAAGAGCGGCGCTCGATTTTCAAATGGGGAGAGGAAGATTGTAGAAGCGACGGCGCTGAAACAATGGGATAATCGGCCGTTTGTTTCAGAGAATCCCTCTCGGTGCCGGATCCACCGTTTAAGGGGGGGAAGCTACTCATCACATCTGAAAGCGCCGCAATGCTCGGGTACTGGAACAAAGACCTCAGTGAGATGTTGTGTTGTGTTGCGGCGGTCATCATCGAGGAGAGTTTCATTGCCATCAGGGAGTGGCCTCCCAATTCAAAGAAGTTGTCATGAATTCCCACCCGTTCAACTCCTATAACCTCGCTCCAGATCTTTGCCAGCAGTTCCTCCACTGGTGTGCGCGGCGCCACGTAAGACGTTTCCAATTCAGGTCTTTCCACGTCCGGAGCCGGAAGTGCCTTCCGATTCAACTTTCCGTTGGCAGTCAGCGGCAGGTTGTCCAAAGTCAGAAAAGCAGAAGGGATCATGTAATCTGGCAGCTTCTGCTTTAGAAAACGACGCAGTTCACTGGCGGTGAAAGAGTGTCCAGGTTTCGGAACCGTATAGGCCACGAGACGCTTCTGGCCAGGCACGTCCTCCCGGGCCATGACCAGAGTGTGCCGGACGGCTGGATGTTCTTCCAATTGAGCTTCAATCTCCCCCAGTTCAATCCGAAATCCCCGCAACTTGACCTGATGATCTCGACGTCTCTTGAAGTCAATAGCACCCCCCGGACAATAACGGGCCAAGTCTCCCGTCCGGTAAAGGCGGGCTCCAGGCTCAGCGCTGAAGGGATCGGGTATGAAATTCTCCGCGGTCAACTCAGGCCGGTTCCAGTATCCCCTCGCTACACCAACCCCACCAATATACAGTTCTCCAACAACCCCCATGGGGACCGGCTGCATATCGGAATCAAGAATATAAGTCCGGGTGTTGGCGATCGGTCGACCAATCAAAATTGGTTCATCCGGCCTCTTCACTTGGAAGGCGGTCGAGTAAATGGTGGTCTCCGTGGGACCGTACAAGTTCCACACCGACCCTCCCCTGGCTAACAACTGGTTCGCTAAATCCGGCGGCAGAGTCTCGCCCCCGCAAAGGATCTTCAAGTTCTTGTCGCCCAGCCAGCCTGCTTCCAGCAGGAGTCGCCACGAAGCCGGTGTTCCATGCACGATTGTGGCACCGGAGTTCGTCAGTCTCTTCACCAATTGCCCTCCATCAATAGTCACTTCCCGGCTTATGACTATTACCCTTGCCCCCACAGTCAGCGGCAGGAGTAATTCCAGAGTGGCAATGTCAAACGACAAGGTGGTGATGGCCAACAGGGTATCTTCGTCCGTTACCTGAATTGTTTGTCTTGCCGCATTCAGGATATTCACCAGAGCCTGTTCGGTGATCTGCACTCCTTTCGGCCTTCCGGTCGAGCCAGAGGTATAAATGACATAGGCCAGTTGGTCAGGCAGAGATGAGATGCCGGGATTGGTAACCGGGCAGCGGGCCACTTTCATCCAGTCCCGGTCCAGACAGACCAGCCGAGCCATTACTGGTGGCAGGTTTCTCAGCAGCTGCTCTTCGGTTAACAACACCTCCACCCCCGCATCCTCCACCATCCAGGCCAACCGCTCGCGAGGATAAGCCGGGTCCAGCGGCACATACGCTCCGCCAGCCTTCAGGATTCCCAACAGTCCAATCACCATCTCCAGGGAGCGCTCGACACAGATCCCCACCAGCACTTCCGGCCCCACCCCCAGCTTCCTAAAGTAATGCCCCAGCTGGTTGGCTTTTTGATTCAGCTCGCGATAAGTCAGACGGTGGTCTTCAAAGATTACAGCCACCGCATCCGGCGTCCGCTCTACTTGCTCTTCAAACAGTTGATGGATACATTTGTCCCGGGGATATTCGCTCCCAGTGGCATTCCACTCCTTTAACATCTGCAGCTGCTCGGTCTCAGTCAACAGCGGCAGCCGCGAGATTTGTCCCTCCCGGTTGGCTACCACCGCTTCCAGCAGCTGCCGGTAATGGACGGCCAATCGCTCCACGGTTTCCAGCTCAAACAAGTCGGCGTTATACTGCAGCAGTCCCACCAGCCCCTCCTCCCGATCAGCTAACGATAAGGTCAGATCAAACTTGGCCGTCTCTGTGTCTGCTTCCATCATCATCGAGCTCAGGCCCGCCAGCTCTATAGCTTCCTGCGGAGTGTTCTGTAGGGCTAACATCACCTGAAACAACGGGGTGCGATTGAGGTTTCGCTCCGGATGCAGTTCCTCCACCAGTTTCTCGAAGGGGATATCCTGGTGAGCATAGGCCCCCAGACAGGTCGAGCGGACTCGCCGCGATAACTCCTGAAACGAGGGATGGCCCGACAGATCCGTCCGCAACACCAGCGTGTTCGCAAAAAATCCAATCAGCCCTTCAATCTCAGTCCGAGTCCGATTCGCTATCGGCGTTGCTACCGCCAGGTCTTCCTGCCCCGTGTAGCGATAGAGCAGGACCTGAAATGCCGCCAGCAGCGTCATGAACAACGTCACCCGTTCGGCCCGGCTCAGCTCTCTGAGTTGATGGCTCAACACCGTCGGCAGCTGAAACCGTACCGAGTCTCCCCTGTGGCTCATCACGGGCAGCCGTGGCCGGTCCGTCGGCAGTTCCAATACCTGCGGCGCCCCCTCCAGCTGCTGCTTCCAATACCGCAACTGGCTGTTTAGCACTTCCCCCGTAAGCCATCCCCGTTGCCACACCGCATAGTCGGCATACTGCACCTTCAAAGGAGGTAACGGCGAAGCCTCCCCTTGGCTGAAAGCTTTGTATAGCGCCGACAACTCTCGAAACAAGACCCCCCTCGACCATCCATCGGAAGCAATATGGTGCAGCGTCAGCAACAAGACGTGCTCATCAGCCTTCAGCTTCAACAATCTGGCACGAATCATCGGACCCGTCGCCAGATCGAAAGGACACATCGCTTCGTCAATCGCCCGCTTCCTGGCTTCGACTTCCCGCTGTTCCTCTGCCACGACCCTGAGATCTTCCTCAAGCAGACGGAACGCCGTCGCCGGCCCAATTTCCTGAACCGGGTCGTCCTTCACGATGAAAAACCGCGTCCGCAGCGCTTCGTGACGTCGGACAATCTCCTCCAGGCTCTGCTCCAGAGCAGCTACATTGAGCTCCCCTTTCAGGCGTATCGCAAGGGGCATGTTGTAGGCGCAGCTGCCCGGCTCAAACTGATCGAGAAACCACAACCGCCGCTGAGCAAAGGAGAGGGGCAAAGGCACTTCTCGCCGAGCCGGCAGAATCGGAGAGACAGACGTCCCTTGTCGGCCCTGCCGCAGCACTTCGATGGCTTCCGCCAGACCTGCCACCGTCGGTGCTTCAAACAATCTTCGCAACGGAAACTGCACCTGGAAGATTTCTTGTATCCGGGACATCATCTGTGTCGCTTGCAGCGAATGGCCCCCCAAATCAAAGAAACTATCCAGGACGCTTACCTGTTCTACTTTTAATACTCCCGTCCAGATTTCCGCTAAAACTCTCTCCACCGACGTACGCGGGGCCATGAAAGAACGACCCACTTCCAGGCTTTCCCAGTCGAGGGCCTGTAATGCCTTCCGATCTACTTTCCCGTTGGGAGTCAGCGGCGTTGACTCTAAGAAGACGTATCTTCCAGGCACCATGTAACTGGGCAGGTATGTACTCAGGTGTGACCTCAGTTCGCTTGCACTTAAAACATTGGGGGGAACTGAAACGACATAGGCCACAAGGATCTTTTCACCATGTTGCTCTTCTCGGCCTTCAACGAGGCAGGATTTGACGCACGGATGCCGACCGAGAACCGCCATGATTTCTCCCGGTTCGATGCGAACACCACGAATCTTCACCTGGTCATCAAGACGACCGAGGACTTCCAGTGTGCCGTCCGGACGAAAACGGCCTCCGTCGCCGGTGTAGTAAACCAGATCGAGCGGATCGTCGCGAAAAGGGTTTTTCACAAACCGCTTCCGTTGTTCCTCCGGGGCGTTGATGTAACCGAGTGTGCGGAACGGTGTGCGTATAATAATCTCTCCGTGCTCCCCAATCCCACAAGCTTGACCGTTCTCATTCAAAACCAACGCCTGGGTTTGTGGAAGCGGCCTGCCGACCAGCTGTAACCCGGGAGTTGGTTCGTCGGGCACCATATGAAAGCACTTCACTAGTGTGGTTTCTGTGGGGCCATACAGGTTCACGATGTGTCCTGATTGGGGAAACCTCTCTCGCCAGCGTCTTACCAGACCCTCACCCAGACCCTCACCGGCAAAGAAAACCCACCGCAGACAACGAAGGCTCGCTTGGCCCAAGTCGTGGTCAAGCCACGCTTGCGCCAGGGTGGGAACCATATGGACCAGTGTGATCCCATCTCGATCTAGCCAGGCCAAAACCCGGTCAGATGCGGGATCGACCGACTCGTTGGGCAGACACAAAGTTGCTCCGCTGACTAACGGCAGGAATATGTCCCGGAGAACAGGATCGAAAGACAAGTTCGTCAGTTGGGCACACCTATCTGCTGGCCCGATATCGAACATGCTCTTCTGCCATGTCAAGAAATGGCTGAGGCCCTTGTGACAGCCCAATACTCCTTTGGGGATGCCCGTAGTACCCGAGGTGAAGAAAATGTAGGCGGGATCTTCTGATGAAACCTCGGGGAGGGTAATACCCTCCAAAGCCCTGCAGTCGTTGGCTGAAAGGGGGACTCCCTCCTGGGACGCCACGTGAATAATGGTCAAACCAGGTAATTTGCGCAGCCACTCGTCATCCTGCCGCCAGTCCCCGACATATAAGAGATACTTGGCGCCTGCCTCGCTCATCATTAGCCTTTGACGATGAAAAGGCTGGTTCCGATCGATTGTCAGCAAAACTCCGCCGCTCAGGAACACACCCACGACACTGGCAATTAGCCCGAAACTCCGAGGGCCAGCAACCGCCGCCACGTCGCCCCCCTTAATTCCATGGACTGCTAAGGCACGGGCGAGGCTGTGGGCGCTCGCAGAGAGTTCCTTGTAGGTCCACGAGCGGCTCTCTTGGACAACAGCCATTTGCTGGGGAGATTGTTTCACCCAGGAAAGAAACTCACTTGTAACGGTGTCCATGTGCGGCTGTGGCAAGACCTCCGACGGGTCGGGCAGGAATTTCCGCGAGCGCTCTGTGACTAAGGAATAGTATCGAATCGACTGTTGGGGAGCCTCGACGATTTGCTCGACCAGATGTTTGAATTGTTCGAGCATTTCATCCATTCGATCTGTATCAAAGAGATCAGTATTAAACACGAGGTTCAGCCGCATCCCCTCTTCATTAGGGGCGACATACAGCTCCAAATCAAACTTTGGTATCACTTCGGCCCGCCGTATATGTTCAACCCCTAGACCCGCCAGCTCGAAGGAATCGTCAGACACGTTGATCAGGTTCAGCATCACCTGAAACAACGGGGTACGATTGAGATTTCGTTCCGGCTGTAGTTCCTCCACTAGTTTCTCGAAGGGGAGGTCCTGGTGAGTATAGGCGTCCAGACAGGTCGAGCGGACTCGCCGCAATAACTCCTGAAACGAGGGATCCCCCGACAGATCGGTCCGCAGCACCAGCGTATTCACAAAAAACCCGATCAGTCCCTCCATCTCAGTCCGAGTCCGATTCGCTATCGGTGTTCCGACCACCAGGTCTTCCTGCCCCGAGTAACGATAGAGCAAGGTCTGGAATGCCGCCAGCAGCGTCATGAACAACGTCACCCCTTCGGCCCGGCTCAGCTTCTTCAACTTCTCACTGAGCTCGGGCGAAAGGGTCAGACTTCGCCTCTCCCCACGGAAGGTCTGCACCGTCGGCCGCCGCCCATCGGTCGGCAGTTCCAATACCTGCGGCGCTCCCTCCAGCTGCTGCTTCCAATACCGCAACTGGCTGTCCAGCACCTCCCCCCTCAGCCATCCCCGCTGCCACACCGCATAGTCGGCATACTGTAGCTTCAAAGGAGGCAGCGGCGAAGCCTCCCCTTGGCTGAAGGCTTTGTACAGCGCCGACAACTCCCGAAACAAGACCCCCATCGACCAGCCATCGGAAGCAATGTGGTGCAGCGTCAGCAATAAGACATGCTCATCAGCGTCCAACTTCACCAACCGGGCCCGCATCAGCGGACCCGTCGCCAGATCAAAAGGACACAGCGCTTCCGCCTGGGCCCGCTTGCGGACTTCGGCTTCCCGCTGTTCCTCTGCCACCGCCGTGAGATCTTCCACGGGCAGGACAAAGGAAGTCATGGGGGTGATGATCTGAATGGGTTCGTCATTGTGGGTGACAAAGGCGGTCCGCAGCACTTCGTGGCGTTGGATAATCTCCCTCAGGCTCTGCTCCAGCGCCGCGGCCTTCAGCTCCCCTTTCAGGCGTATGGCAAAGGGCATGTTGTAGGCGCAACTGCCCGGCTCGAACTGATCGAGAAACCATAACCGCTGCTGCGCAAACGACAGGGGCAAAGCCTGTTGTCGCGGCGCCGGTAGAATCGGAGGGGCCGACCCCCCTTGTCGATCCTGCCGCAGCACTTCGATGGTTTCCGCCAGACCCGCCAACGTCTGGGCTTCAAACATTCTTCGCAACGGCACTTCCACCTGGAAGGCTTCCCGCACCTGCGACATCACCCGCGTCGCCAGCAGCGAGTGCCCCCCCAGCTCGAAAAAGTTGTCCTGAACCCCAACGCTATCCCGCTTCAAAACCTCCGCCCAGATACTGGCCAGCACCTCCTCGATCGGGGTGCGCGGCACCACAAAGCCCCTTTCCAGTCCGGAACGGCCCAGCTCGGGTGCCGGTAAGGCCTTTCGATCGACCTTGCCATTGGGAGTCAGCGGTAACCCGTCGAGGAACACAAAACTCGAAGGAACCATATAGGCAGGAAGCTTCTCTTTGAGGTCACTGCGCAGTTCATTGACTGTGGCAGTCTGTCCCGGCTTCCGAACCACATAGGCCACCAGACGCTTGTCGCCCGGCCTGTCCTCCCGCGCCAGAACGACAGCTTGTCGGACAGCGGGATGCTCTTCTAAAGCGGCTTCAATCTCCCCCGGCTCAATCCGATAGCCTCGGATCTTGACCTGCTGGTCTATCCGGCCCAAATACTCGATGTCACCGTTCAACAGATAACGTGCTAAATCTCCTGTCTTGTACAACCGTCCGCCCACCTGGTCATCGAAGGGATTGGGAACGAACTTCTCCGCGGTCAAATCGGGTCGATTGTGATATCCCCTACACAGTCCAGCGCCCGCCACATAGATCTCACCCGCCACCCCCACCGGAACCAGCTGAAGCTGATGATCCAGAATGTAGAGAGCAAGGTCTGGAATTTGTCGGCCAATCAAACTCCCTGAATTGATACTGCAATCATCACCCATCAGCGGACGATACGTCACGTGGACCGTTGTCTCAGTGATGCCATACATGTTTACCAACTGGGGGGACTCAGCTCCGAATCGTTCAACCCATGGCGTCAGACTCCTGAAGTCAAGGGCTTCCCCACCTAGAATGATCGTGCGCAATCGAGCGGGCTTCAAGACATCCGCGGATTGCCCTACTATCTCAACGAGTTGACGAAAAGCCGAAGGAGTTTGATTGAGCACCGTCACTTGGCTTTGTTGCAGTAACTCGTAGAATGCTTCAGGCGTTCGAGTCACCCAAAAAGGTACCACGACCAGCCGGCCACCACTCAAAAATGGTCCCCAGATTTCCCACACAGAAAAATCAAACGCATAAGAATGGAAGAGTGTCCACACGTCATGATGGTCGAAGTGGAACCACGAATGTGTGGCAAGGAACAATCGAACGACATTCTGGTGGGTTATTTTTACCCCTTTTGGCCTGCCTGTGGATCCGGATGTATATATGACATAGGCCAAGTTTTCAGACTGGACGCCGGCGTTCAGATTGACGGTGCTTTCGGAGGCAATCTGATCCCAGTTCGTATCCAGGCAGACTATCGTAGGTGCCAAGCAAGGAAGATCTTTAGCCAACTCTTGCCCGACCAGCAGCACTGGAATTTGGGCGTCTCCCATTAAGAAAGCTAACCGTTCCTTAGGATAGCTTGGGTCCAGTGGGACATAAGCGCCCCCCGCCTTCAGGATCCCCAACAGCCCAATGACCATCTCCAGCGAGCGCTCCACACAGATCCCCACCAGCACTTCCGGCCCCACCCCCAGCTTCCTCAAGTAATGCCCCAGCTGGTTGGCTTTTTGATTCAGCTCCCGGTAGGTCAGCCGGTGGTCTTCAAAGACTACCGCCACCGCCTCCGGCGTCCGCTCTACTTGCTCTTCAAACAGCTGATGGATACATTTGTCCTGGGGATATTCGCTCCCAGTGGCATTCCACTCCCTTAACATCTGCTGCCGCTCGGTCTCGGTCAACAGCGGCAGCCGAGAGATCCTTCCCTCAGGGTTCGCCACTACCCCCTCCAGCAAGACCTGGTAATGACCCAGCATCCGCTCGATCGTCTCTCCCTCAAACAGGTCACTGTTGTACTCCAACCATCCCTCCACGCCTTCTTCTTTCTCCGTCAGCGAAAGCGTCAGATCAAACTTGGCTGTCTCTCTTTGTCTCCCACCATCATCTTCAAGCTCAGGCCCGCCAGCTCTTTCGCTTCCTGCGGAGTATTCTGTAGGACGAGCATCACCTGAAACAGGGGGGTACGATTGAGATTTCGTTCCGGCTGTAGTTCCTCCACTAGTTTCTCGAAGGGGAGGTCCTGGTGAGTATAGGCGTCCAGACAGGTCGAGCGGACTCGCCGCAATAACTCCTGAAACGAGGGATTCCCCGACAGATCGGTCCGCAGCACCAGCGTATTCACAAAAAACCCGATCAGTCCCTCCATCTCAGTCCGAGTCCGATTGGCTATCGGTGTTCCGACCACCAGGTCTTCCTGCCCCGAGTAACGATAGAGCAAGGTCTGGAATGCCGCCAGCAGCGTCATGAACAACGTCACCCCTTCGGCCCGGCTCAGCTTCTTCAACCCCCCACTGAGCTCGCGGCGAAAGGGTCAGACTTCGCCTCTCCCCACGGAAGGTCTGCACCGTCGGCCGCCGCCCATCGGTCGGCAGTTCCAATACCTGCGGCGCTCCCTCCAGCTGCTGCTTCCAATACCGCAACTGGCTGTCCAGCACCTCCCCCCTCAGCCATCCCCGCTGCCACACCGCATAGTCGGCATACTGTAGCTTCAAAGGAGGCAGCGGCGAAGCCTCCCCTTGGCTGAAGGCTTTGTACAGCGCCGACAACTCCCGAAACAAGACCCCCATCGACCAGCCATCGGAAGCAATGTGGTGCAGCGTCAGCAATAAGACATGCTCATCAGCGTCCAACTTCACCAACCGGGCCCGCATCAGCGGACCCGTCGCCAGATCAAAAGGACACAGCGCTTCCGCCTGGGCCCGCTTGCGGGCTTCGGCTTCCCGCTGTTCCTCTGCCACCGCCGTGAGATCTTCCACGGGCAGGACAAAAGAAGTCATGGGGGTGATGATCTGAATGGGTTCGTCATTGTGGGTGACAAAGGCGGTCCGCAGCACTTCGTGGCGTTGGATAATCTCCCTCAGGCTCTGCTCCAGCGCCGCGGCCTTCAGCTCCCCTTTCAGGCGTATGGCAAAGGGCATGTTGTAGGCGCAACTGCCCGGCTCAAACTGATCGAGAAACCATAACCGCTGCTGCGCAAACGACAGGGGCAAAGCCTGTTGTCGCGGCGCCGGTAGAATCGGAGGGGCCGACCCCCCTTGTCGATCCTGCCGCAGCACTTCGATGGTTTCCGCCAGACCCGCCAACGTCTGGGCTTCAAACATTCTTCGCAACGGCACTTCCACCTGAAAGGCTTCCCGCACCTGCGACATCACCCGCGTCGCCAGCAGCGAGTGCCCCCCCAGCTCGAAAAAGTTGTCCTGAACCCCAACGCTATCCCGCTTCAAAACTTCCGCCCAGATACTGGCCAGCACCTCCTCGATCGGGGTGCGCGGCACCACCAAGCCCCTTTCCAGTCCGGAACGTCCCAGCTCGGGTGCCGGTAAGGCCTTTCGATCGACCTTGCCATTGGGAGTCAGCGGTAACCCATCGAGGAACACAAAACTCGAAGGAACCATATAGGCAGGAAGCTTCTCTTTGAGGTCACTGCGCAGTTCATTGACTGTGGCAGTCTGTCCCGGCTTCCGAACCACATAGGCCACCAGACGCTTGTCGCCCGGCCTGTCCTCCCGCGCCAGAACGACAGCTTGTCGGACAGCGGGATGCTCTTCTAAAGCGGCTTCAATCTCCCCCGGCTCAATCCGATAGCCTCGGATCTTGACCTGCTGGTCTATCCGGCCCAGAAAATGAAGGTTGCCATCCGCATCGTAGCGCGCCAGGTCGCCGGTCCGGTACAAACGTGCTCCCGTCTCTTCACTGAAAGGATGGGGAACGAAGCGTTCCGCTGTCAGTTCAGGCCGATTGTAGTAGCCTCGGGCTAAGCCGACTCCTCCAACGTACAGCTCCCCAACCGCCCCGATGGGTACCGGGTTCCGGTGGGAGTCCAATAAGTAAATCTGAGTGTTCGCAATGGGTCGGCCAATCGGCAAATCCTCTGCCGAAATCATCCTGCCGGCGCTCGCATTCGCAGTAATCTCTGTTGGTCCATAGAGATTCCAGATCTCAACCTGCGGCAGCGCGAGCAAAGACTTTTCCACTAACTCTTTGCTTAGCCTTTCCCCACCCAGCAATAGGCCGGTCAGGCTTTCCGCTGGAAGTGTTGCCTGCCCCGAATGAACTGCCTCAATTATCGATTCCCATAAGGACGGCACGCAGTTGAACCCTATCCGGACTCGACCCTCTAGTGCCCGGGCTAATGCTGCCGGTTGAGTTGCAGTATCCTGCGAAACAATCCAGATCTCACCGCCGCGCAGCAGGGGAGCCCACAGTTGTTTCAGAGAGGCGTCAAACGATAGCCCACTGACCATGGGAATACACTCTACATTGCCGCCCACTAAACTTCGATTGACCCAACTGAGATAGTTGATCAGGCCTGTGTGCTCAATCATAACTCCCTTGGGGTTTCCGGTGGACCCAGAGGTGTACATCACATAGGCCAGATGCTCCGGCAGGCTTCGGCATACAGGATTCTGCTTCCTCTGCTGTGCAATGGCACCCCAGTCGCTGTCAAGGCAGACTACTTTAGCTCCCATATCCGGAAGTCTCCGCTCAAGGCTTTGTTGGGTCAGCAACACGGGCGCCTGAATATCCTCCATTATGAAAGCCAGCCTCTCCGCAGGATAATTCGGGTCTAGTGGGACGTATGCTCCACCCGCCTTTAGAATCCCCAACAGTCCGATCACCATCTCCAGGGAGCGCTCCAGACAGATCCCCACCAGCACGTCCGGCCCCACCCCCCGCTTCCTCAAGTAATGCCCCAGCTGGTTGGCTCTTTGATTCAACTCCCGGTAGGTCAGCCGGCGGTCTCCAAAGACTACTGCCACCGCTTCCGGCGTTCGCTTGACTTGGTCTTCAAATATTTGATGAAAACACCGGTCCTTGCAATATTCTTTTTTCGTGGTGTTCCATTCGATGAGTAGCTGGTGGCGTTCTTTCTGGGTCAGAATGGGAAAATCGCAAAGTCGCCGCCAAGGATTGGATACAATTTCTTCCAGCGCGATCTCGAACTGACTGAGTAGACGGGCAATCGTGGCATCGTCAAAGCGCTGTCGATCATAGTTGATCTCTAGCAGAAGACTCCGCTCCAAACATCCACGGATCGTCAGAGGATAGTTTGTCCTCCCGATCAAGCCGAAATCTCCGCTTTTCAAAGCTCTTCGATCGCTTCCGCAAGGATGAATTGAGTTCGTAGTTCTCAAAAACCAGGAGGCTTTCAAACAGGGGTTGGCCAGGGTCTATCTCCGCCCACTGCTGCACCTTGAATAACGGCGTGTGCTCGTGCTCCCTAACAGCTATCCATTGAGCCCGCAACTGCTTCAGCCATGGCAGCAGCAAATTGTCCGGTGATACTTGAACCCGTACCGGCAATGTGTTAATCAGGACCCCCACCATGGACTCGGCACCCTCCAGCGCTGATTTCCGACAGGCCCTCGTCACGCCGAAAACTACTTCCTCTTCGCCGCTATAACGGCTCAACAGTAATGCCCAAACTCCTTGCAGCAGAGTATTGAGCGTCACTTGGTGTTCGTCCGCCAGCTCGCGGAGTTCAACGGTTAGCTGGCGGGAGAACCGGACGACCTGATTCCCGAACCTCTCTTCCGAATCAGACCCGCCAATCTGGGCCTTGCCTATGTCGATCGGGGTGGGCATGATCGCCCCCTGTAACGTCTTCCGCCAGAAGCTCTCAGAGCAGCTGAAGTCCTGTTTACCCAACCAATCGATGTAGTCTTCGAAAGGACGGGGCCTTTTCAACTGGATGTCCCTTCCGCGAACGGCTGCCTCGTAGAAAGCAAAAAGCTCTTCCAGCAGTAACAGCCGGGACCGTCCGTCAAGCAAGGCGTGGTGTGAAGTCCAGACCAACTGGTAATTCGCCTCTTTCAAGCGGAAAAGCGCCACCCGCAGCAGCGGTGCCTGGGTCAGCTCAAACCCCCGACGGCGATCAGATTCCAGATAGTCCTGTAGACCTTGTTCTTGCTCCGGCCCTGACAACTCCCGCCAGTCTTGCTCCTCAAACGGTAGCTGCACAGATTGATGCACGGTCTGGAGAGGCTCTTCCTGGCCACCCAGGCAAAAACTGGTTCTCAGAACGCTGTGCCTTTCCATAATTCGCCGCCAGGCTAACCGGAACGCAGTGACATTCAGTTCCTCTCTCAATTCCGCGACCATCTGTTGGACATATACGCCGGAATGCGGACTATAGAGGCTGTGGAACAGCATGCCTTCCTGCATGGGAGACAGCGCGTAGCAGGCTGCGATATCCGGCTTGGTCATCAATATTCCCTCAATTGGGGGAAGCAAACCGTTGGGTTTGCATCCAGTTATGCAGCTCTCAACTCTTTAGCGCCCGATCTGACTGAAGGGTAACCGGATCGAGCGAAGCGGCGTCCCCCCAGCTTTGTAGGGCACAACATAGCAAACAGCTTCATTACGGATCAACGAACTGTGGCGGCTGATCTTGATTATTTCTCGGTTTCCGGTCTGACAAAGGCAAATGGAAGAGACCGAGCATTTTGGGGGCCATCGAGTTCAGTAAAGGATGAGATTAACTCACTAATTTTGTAGGAGATAGGATGTAAGTATCCAGTAGTGAGGGGGGCTCTATCCATGAATGGGTAAATCTTTTCCAGAATTAGCCATTTCCGAGTAGAATTTTCTCTTTTGGCACCAGTCCTTTGCAGCAAATCACACCAAGGTTCTCCTTTGCCAAAAGCTCATTCAGTCTAATTTGGCCTTGCTTTTCCGTTTTTCCGTCCTCGAAGGTCTGTTCCGGTGATTAGAGTGGTGGTGGATTGGGAGAGTAGAGAGGCAGTCGTGACCGAGGTGAAGCTCCGGAACATGCTTCCCCGGAGCGAAATGACGTCGCTTCGAAGACTTTCGTAGATGAATTCGGCTCGGTGTGGCAATTGATGAAAATTAGTGTGAGGGAGAATGCACAGCGGGTGTCGAAGGTGCACAACCTTCCTATCAGTGATGAAGACTCCCAAGTTTCTGGAAGTCCCATGGCTGTGGAGAACTCTGGAGGCCCAACCGCCCAGAACTCCGGAGAGCCTATCTAGGGAAAAGTAGTCCCTACATTTGTTTCTGTCGGTATCTCGGGGGACTCTCCTAGACACAGCCCTGTGCCATGTAGCCTTCTCTCAAATCAGGATCTCCGCAGGAATGTGTACCCTACCATGCAACTGGCGAATTATGTTGATGGAAAGATCCCGACCAGGGTCCAGTGTTTCTGCAACTCTGCCATGTGTCCCCAAGATAGGTTCCAAATCGAATCGTGCAAACCCTTCCTGTCCACCTGAAACATAATGGCCTCAACGGGGTCAGCGGGAGGATCCATCGGATACTGTTTGTCCTCGTAGGCCTCCACTCGTGTCGAGGAATTGTGGCGCAAATTAGCAATTCGCCATAGACAAGCGAGAAATTAGGCAAGAAAGCCAGCAATGAGCAGAAAACAAATGTGCTGTAAATGGCTCGTCTATATGAGCCACATTTTCATTTGTTAGCCCGTTTGTTAGCAAAAACCCAACGAGCTGCTTGAGAAAATCGATCTATGTTTGTAAGTACCTTATAATGCAGTAGTTGTAAGATGGTTGGTTGCGGGGGCGGGATTTGAACCCGCGACCTTTGGGTTATGAGCCAAAATAAACCATATCCCGTCTTTGCCTCTCGTTGATATAGCTTCATTCTTATTCCACGGTTTTCTATCTTGTTCTACGGTGTTCTGTTCTCGATTTGTTCCCAGTCTTGTTCCTAGTTAGTTCCCAGTTTCGTCGAGCGTACTTGTACCATGCCCTGGTCCGTTGGCAAGAGAGCGATGGCATCATGCCAGTTCAAGCTGCCGCCCCTCCCGAGCCAGCGGCGGATCCGGAGTCCCATTCTCGAAATCAACAGCTAGAGCCGCGCCCGCTGAAAATTAAAAAAAAAATAAATTTTCTGAAAAAAGTTCCATCGACATCCCTAAACCGGGTCGTTTGTGTCCGTTGAGCCTGGCACAATTCTGTTCTTACAAGGGTATTCCTTTCCTGGATTGAATCCTAATTGGCCCCCCCCCCCCACTCCATGTGTGATAGATAGCAAAATGGTTAAGACCTGATCCCCAGCCACTTGGGGTTGGAAGGAAGTGTGCTGTGTTCAGCCGGATGCTCTATTCATCGTGTGCAGAACCCTTGCAAGGAGACTATCGTCATGAAGAAAATGATTGTCTTGAACTTAGCGATTTTGGTCTACAGCGCGAGCCTCCTATTCGCTCAAACTACCGCGATGGTGCAGAATGCCGATCTGGCTATCCCTTTTGGAACAGTTTCCGGCAAGATTGTCATGACGGGGGATCATCTGGTGTTTATAGACGAGGAGCGGCCGGATCAGTCATTTGTCGTAGCCAAAAACGAGGTCAAAGGTATCAGCATCCAGGACGGAACCGCGAGTCTGGAATTGCGTCATCCGGTGCGTGACCGTTCGGGGGAGAGATCACAGCTCAGTTTACGGCTGACCAACAGCGATACCTCCTCTCTGAAACGATGGCTTGGTCCAGCCGCAACCACTCCCACCACCTCTGCGCCCAAGTTTTCTGCCTGGAATAAACAGCTAGTGCAGCCGGAGTTACAGGCCAGACCTCGTCTTGCGAACGTACCTGCTGATACTCTAGTTCAACTGCGACTCAACCAGGGATTGAGTTTCGCACCGCTCAAAAAGGCGATTCTTTCACCGCCAGTGTCACCGCCCCCGTGGTAGTGGACAATAACGTTGCGATTCCCGAAGGAAGCACAGTTCAAGGGCGCATCATGAAGTCACGCCTGCCGAGCGCAGACAAAACGGAAGCGTTGCCGTGGCGTTTTACGAGCTGGAACTTCCCACAAAAGAGAAGATAGAGATTCATGGGTCGCTCACCAGTTTGGAGGATGAAAAGGGTAAGACACACGAGCTAGGACAGGAAGGGGAAGTTGAAGGTAAATCGACGACCAAGCGCAATGTGGTCTTTATTGGTGGTGGTGCCGGAGCTGGCGCACTGGTCGGAGCTGTGGCGGGGGGTGGGAAGGGAGCCGGGATCGGAGCGGCTGTGGGGGCAGGCGTCGGAACCCTGGGTGCACTTATGTCCAAAGGCGAACGATGTCCGGTTACCTCGGGACACGGAAATTGCGATGGCACTGGACCGGGAAGTGAGCATTCCAGTTAATCGCTAATTTCTGCCTTATAAAGGAGATTGGAGATAACATGAGGATCTTCATGCGCATTACTTTGATTGCTGCATTTCTAATGATCAGCGGACCGGTATTCTGTGCTGAGATCTCCGTTGGAATCACAATTGGCCCGCCACCTCCTCCCTATGTGGTCCACGTTCTGCCTCCATGCCCAAGCCCAGAGTTCGTCTGGGTAGCCGGTTATTGGTATCCGGTGAAAAAGCATTACAAGTGGCATGAAGGTTATTGGACTCGGCCACCATACGCGGGGGCAGGATGGGTGCAACCTCATTACGATGGAGAACGGTTCTTTGCGGGTTACTGGCACGACGACCATAGTCGGTTTGAACATGACCACCATTGGGACCGGGACCACGACAGGGACTATAACAAGGGCCATAAAAAGCACCATGATAAGGACCATGACCACTAACACACGACAGGCGGCCCGCCTTCGTCGCTACGTTAAAGACTTTCTCTGATTCAAAACGGTGTTGAGAATGAAAGCCATTCCCCTTTATTGGTTAAAGGTTTCTTTAGCTGGGTTCATGTGGTCTGCATCCATATCCTGTGTTAATTCAGACCAAACTCAAACACCTGCCAAGCCGGGGACTGCCAGTCCCTCACAGAAAAAAATCCAGACACCCCGAAACACGATGGAGAAAAAGCCCATCAAATCGGGAGTGCGGCCTTACTACGGTCCGAGCTTTAATACCCCGATGACTGGTACCAGTAGAACAGCTCTCCAGCAAAGCAGCACCGCGAATCCGTTGGCCGACTTGGAAAAACAAATGTGGGCACTTGTCAACCGGGACCGCGTGGATCGCAAGAATTTCGCTGAGACTGGTGGCCGAGCTCAACCCCTCCGCTGGAACGAAGAACTAGCTACGGTTGCACGAGCTCATTCTCGCCACATGCTTGAGCAACGGTTCATTGCCCATGTCGACCTGAAAGGAAGGACCCCTTCGGCACGAATAACCGCAGCCGGTATACCTTGGCAGGCAACAGGAGAGAACATTGCTCTCAATCCAAGCGTCCGGGACGCGGAGGCCGGATTTATGGCGGAGGCCCGTTTCCAACAGAATCACCGGGCCACCATCTTATACGAGAAATTCACAGACGTAGGAATCGGGATTGCTCAAGGGCCCGATGGCAACCTTTACATCACGCAAGATTTCGTTGCATTACCAGCAAGTTCGCGCAATCCAGGCTCGACTTTGAATGCCGCCAAACGGTAGTCGTTAACCAATTCCTTTGCGTCGAATTACAAGGATCCAAGTGCCTAAGACCTGAATTTGATGCACCAGCGATACGGAGTTGTCGGCAATGCTCTCGCGAGGTTTTTCGATAGGTCAAATTTTTCATTCCATTGTAAAACCGGTGGCGGCTTGACCGTGAATCCACAGAGTCAGCTCCTTGAAGAGTTCACAAATGAATAGAGTGGTCACTTTACCTCTCTCTAACGATCAGGAGTCCATTGTTCGTCCGCTGATTCATGGGATTTGGTGTTTTTGATTCTCCTATGGCACCCTCCTGTGAGGCGTGAGCTATCGGTCGATTCTCTCTCCCCTACTCTAACCCACACCCTCACTTCACTTTCAAAGTCTAGTCAGTTTGAGATAATAGACCTCATAGGTGTCTTTGACTCCTTTGCTTGAGAAGACACTGATCACATCCTGGCTTTTTGCCGATGAAATATAAGATAGCACCAATCTGTGTCGGGGGTACACGCATGGCTAAACACAGTTCTGGTAACAGGCAGGATCAAGGAAAACTCGAAGCTGCTTATCAAATGGCAGGATGCCAATGGGGAATTATTCACCGAGCGAGCAGAA
Organism: uncultured Acidimicrobiia bacterium; assembly: GCA_963810905.1. Taxonomy (GTDB): domain Bacteria; phylum Acidobacteriota; class Terriglobia; order Versatilivoradales; family Versatilivoraceae; genus CAWBAT01. The sequence goes on from CAWEPG010000013.1 coordinate 505,549, forward strand.
ACTCACGACCTTAGCGACTCGGGAATCTCCTTCTACCTCAAGACGCCCGTTTGGGTGGACACACATCTCACTATCACGATTGCCTCCAGCGAACTTTTTGGCCGTCTCTGCGACGTAAGCGCCAAGGTCGTCCGTGTCCAGGCTGATGCCGCAGGGAGGCAGCTTGTTGGGGCCCGCTTCGATTAATGAGCCACATTTCAACGGTCATTCAGTTCAAGGGCAAGTTTCTTTAGTTCTTCACTAGTCAGGAATAGCGCAAGGATTATGAACAAGAGGAAAACCGAATGACAGTTCCGGTAGAAACCAATCCCTTCCCCCCAATTGAGCGGAGAACGGACCCCTTCGGCCCACTGGCAGCGGCTGTAATCTCTCAGGCGGTTCAGGACGCCACTAGTGGATTTGGTAGCAACAGAAATCTGCCATTACTTGGCTGCTTCAAGACGATGACGGATTCCCTTTTTGGTGTAATGTACTGGGAGTTGATCAGCTCAATCTCGGCAAGACCTTTACAATTTGTTGGCTTCCCGAACCGAACGAAACTATGGCGATTTTCAGTCTCTGCTTGAGCAAGCTGGGGACAGGGGACTGACGAAAGTGCTTACGTCGCAAGTACACCCTAACCCTTAACTTGGTAGATCCACGAGGAGAAGCCAAACCTTGAGTTATGGAGGACCATTGACACCTTGAAAAACAACTGTACCCTGCGTGACGTGAGCTATTGACCTATAATTTCTCTCCCCTTGAAGTCTCTGATTCTTCACTTCCCTTCAACGGTATGCCTACGACTCATGAAGGATGTTGATGAGGGGTTGTCCGATCTGCCAAGTTTTGGCGACCCTCAACAACTTCTTATATTAGACCAACTAATGAAAGTTCATTTTGCGAGATGTGACTGAGTGTTATCGAGTGCGCTGGAATCCATGTCTGGCAAGGGTTTCAGCGCTTCTCTGCTTACTCCGTGTCATTCCGTAGTCGCGTGTCATACTCGGTGTTCCAAGGGGGGTACAGTACAAACGAAAGTACAAGAGAACTCCGTGGAATATTGGGGCGTACCATCTAAAATGGGTCCCTCACGTGGCGGTTTGGGCCGTTGAATTTAACATCCATTGAGTATCTATAACGAGGTACCCTTCCCCTCCGAAAAGGGTGTTGACACAACCTTGTTTCCTGGCATTCATCAAATGGGAAACCGAGGGATGCAGCAAGTGAAGAAGGCCCTGAGTAATGCCCACCTGACGAGAAGTGTCTGTCTTGTTAGCCTAAAATCTATTCCTTCTTGACATTGCATTGAATTTGGTTACAAAATTAAGATAGTGAAATAGATAAGAATCCGAGTCGTACTGGCAAACGCTTTTGAAACTGATTCTGTAAGTGTAGAAAGAGACGTGATTGGAGTATTGGGTGAAATGAAGAAATTGAATCTGCTGGAGCTCCCCAATCACTGATTGCTAAGCGAATCAAGGAGGTCATTAAAGATGACCGAAAATGAACAGTCCAAGCGAGAGTTTATCAAGAAGACCGCCTATGTGATCCCTTCCATCCTGACTCTGAAGGCCATTCCCGCATTTGCCGGGACAGGCTCTGGCGAGTCTGACAATTCCGGATCGTTCTTTAGCGAAAGTAATAAGGGGAATAATGGTGTCGGAAATGGTGAGGACCCACAACCTCCCGGCAATCCCCGGGTGAATGATGGTCCAGGCACAGGTCCTGGACATCCCGGGAATAAATTTAAATGAAACGATGAACGATGGGGTAAAAAACATCGGTTTTTGGTTTCTTTTTGACGGAACTGTTCTCCCCCGGCACCATGCTAATTTGGAGTCTCAGTACTGGCACTTAAGCCCTCGATAATCTAACATCCTTAGAGCAGCTTTGATTAGGCCCAATCCTTCTCATGTCGCTGGATGTATAGTAATCCAGCCGCTGATCCATCCGGTATGCTCCTCTGTAACAAAAGAAGCGCTCCCCAAAGAAGTAAGCTATCCCTCCCAGCTTGGGGAACGGGTTCTCCTAGTTTCTCCACACTTGTAGGTGTGATTATCCTGACTTGGCCTTGTGCAGATGCGCTGGCGTGAAAGTCATGCGAGGTGTTAGCGTAATCCCCCGGCTGGCAGGACGACGCCCGCGCCGTCGCCGACACGGCCGAGCGCGACCGCTTCCGCATGCTGCTCGATCGCGAGGCGCGGCTGCTCGACCAGCTGCGCTACGACGACTGGCTCGCGCTCTACGCGGCGGAGTGTGTCTACTGGGTGCCGTCGACGCCCGGCGCCGGCGACCCGCGGCGCGAGATCTCGGTGATGTTCGACGACCGCCGCCGGCTCGAGGACCGCATCTACCGCTTCCGCACCGGCTACGCCTGGTCGCAGGCGCCGGCCTCGCGCACGGTGCGGCTGATCACCAACGTCGAGGTGTTCGCCACCGGACGCGACGACGCCCGCATGCTGCGCTCGAACTTCCTGATCAGCGAGTTCTGGGGCGACGAGACGCGCGTGCTGACCGGCTGGGCCGGGCATCGGGTCGTGCGCGACGGCGAGACGTGGAAGATCCAGGCCAAGCAGGTGAACCTGATCGACTGCGATCAGAGCATCAGGAATCCGAGCATCGTGTTGTGAGAGGGGCGCAAATGAACGAATTCTCCCCGCCTCATGGTGAGGAGCGAAGCCGCAAGCTTCGCGTCTCGAACACGCAAGTCGGGCCTGCCCGACTTGCGCATCAACTATGCCGATCTCGGGCAAGCCCGAGATCGGTGGCGGCCGATGTGGTGCGGTGCGCCTGCGGCCCATCCTTCGAGACGCCCTCGCTGCGCGAGGGCTCCTCAGGATGAGGGGGGAGCAAGGTGATGGGCAAGCTCGAGCTCACCCTCGCCTGCGGGCGCTACGACCGCACCCAGGCGCTGATCGACGGGCGCGTCCAGCCGGAGGGCGTCGATCTCACCTTCATTCCGCTGCGGCCGGGCGAGACGTTCTGGCGCATGCTCAATCACGGCGAGTTCGACGCGTCGGAAATGTCGCTGTCGTCCTACACGATCCTGCGCTCGGAAGGCGACACGCGCTTCATCGCGATCCCGGTGTTTCCGTCGCGGGTGTTTCGCCATTCGGCGGTCTATGTCCGCGCCAATTCGAAGATCGAGCGGCCGCAGGACCTCAAGGGCAAGCGCGTCGGCGTCGGCGACTACCAGATGACCGCGGCCGTATGGGTGCGCGGCTTCCTGGCGCACGAATACGGCGTCGTGCCGGAGGACATCGCGTGGGTGGTCGGCAACCCGATCCGGGCGATCAAGCCGCCCGAGGGAGTCCGTCTCGACGTCCTGCGCGCCGACACCACGCTCGAGGAGATGCTCGAGCGCGGCGAGATCGACGCGCTCGTCTCGGTGATGATCCCGAAGGCGCTTGGCACGACGATGCGGCGGCTGTTTGCCGAGCCGCGCAAGGTCGAGGCGGCCTACTACGCCAAGACGCGCATCTTTCCCATCATGCACACGCTGGTGCTCAAGACGAGCCTGTACGAGCGCAAGCCCTGGCTGGCGGTGAGCTTCTATCGCGCGTTCTGCCGCGCGCGCGATCTCGCCTATGCGCACATGTACGACACCGACGCGCTCACCGTCAGCCTGCCGTGGGTGGTCGACGAGGTGGAAGCGACGCGCGCCATCTTCGGGCGCGAGATCTGGGACTACTCGATCGAGGGCAGCCGGCCGACGCTGGATGCGCTCGTCGCCTATCTCGACGAGCAGAAGCTCTCGCGCCGGCGGATGAGCGTCGAGGAGCTGTTCGTGCCCAATATCGGGCCGGGCCTGGCGGACTACCTGCGCGCCACCGGCGAGGATTGAGCGTCGGGCTCGCCGCCGGCGAGGGACGTCTTCGTCTGCAGCGCGCTGTCGATCCTGGCGATCGCCTGCGGCGGTGCAATCAAATCGAGCAGACGGACGCTCGCCTTGGTGTGAATGTACCTGTCGACGACATCGTCGACCGGAAAATCGGGCGACTCGTTTCGCTTCGATGAAGCGCGCAATGAAACTTCCAATTGTGTTTTCCGCGAACGTTCGACCTCGAGGATGCGCGTTCGGGAATTCTCGGATGAGAAAAATTGCGGCGCGCGTGTGATCTCCTTCACGTGCCGCGCCGAAACCGTCGCGTAGATTGCCCGTACTTTGAACCATTTGCGACGACGGCACGACAACCGCAGGTGAGGGTCGTCCGCTCGAAGGAACTTCGAGCGGGAACTCATCAATGGATGGTCGACTCGCGTCGCCTCGAAACAGGAGAGATCCATGTCGAAGCTCGTCAAGATCGCGGTGATCCTCGCCGTTGCCGCGGTCGCGATCGCCGCCAAGCAGTTTGCGTCGCCGTCGACCGACAAGGCTGCGCTCTCGATGGCCCCGACGGTCTCCGTCTCGCCCGCCGAGCTCACGCATCGGTCGGGTCAGCTGCCCGAGCTCAAGATCGAGAATCTGTTCTGAGCAACGGTGCGGGCGCGACAGCAATCGTCTCGCACCACGACCAACGAGCACCGGCGGACCGTCGCAACGGTCCGCCACGGCCACGAGATGCAGCCACGACGGGCGGGGGCGCATGGAAATCCGGCAGATCGTCTATTTTCTCACGCTGTGCGAGGAGCTGCACTTCACGCGCGCCGCCCGGCGCTGCGGCGTCACGCAGCCGTCGCTGACCAACGGCATTCGCCTGCTCGAGCGCGAATTCGGCGCGCCGCTGTTTCACCGCAAGCCGCGGCCGCGCCTGTCCGAGCTCGGCGCCGCCGTGCGGCCGGAGCTGGAACGCGCGCTCGCCCATGTCGAGCGCGCGCTGGCAAAATCCCGTCACGCGCTGCCGCGGCGCCGCAGCGCGCGGTCGACGCGGATCGGGCTCGAGCGCGAGGAGCTCGGCGCTACGCGGCCTTGACGGGAGCCTGGTTCGCGGCCGCGGCGGCCTGCTGCTCCTTGCGACGCTCCGGACCGCGATAGCTCGGGTCATCCGCCTTGCGCCGATTGAACATGCCCTGCCGCATCGACACGAGGAAAGCGCGGATTTCTTCCGACAGCCGCACCGACTGCTGCGACAGGTTGGCCGACGCCGACTTGGTAGTCGCCGCATGCTGCGCGGTCTCGCCCGCATTGTCGGAGACCGCGTGCACGCTGCCGGTGATGTCGCTGATGCCGGCGAATGCCTGCTCGATGTTGCGGGCGATCTCGGTGGTCGCGGCAGTCTGCGCACCGACCGCCGCGGCAACGTGATCGGTGATGCCGGCGACCTCGTCGACCGTCTGACGGAGCCGTTCGATGGCCTGGACCGCGCTGTCGGTCGATCGTCGCACGCCCTCGATATGGCCGGTGATTTCCGCCGTCGCGGATGCGGTCTGGGTCGCCAGCGCCTTCACTTCCTGCGCGACCACGGCAAAACCCTTGCCGGCCTCGCCGGCGCGCGCCGCCTCGATCGTCGCGTTGAGCGCCAGAAGATTGGTCTGCTCGGCGACCGCGGTGATGAGCTTGACGACGTCGCCGATGCGGGCGGCGGCGGCATTGAGCTCGGCGACCGACCTGCCGGTCTCGCCGGCCATCTCGACGGCCTGCCGCGCCATCCCGGTCGAACGTTCGACCTCGTGGCTGATCTCGGCGGCCGAGTTGGTCAGCTGCGTCGTCGCCGCCGCGACGGTCTGCATGTTGACGCTCGCCTGCTCGGAGGCGGCCGCCACCGTGGTGACCTGCTCGCGCGTTCCGGTCGCGCCGTGCTCGAGGCGGTCGGCCATGCCGCGCATCTTGGTCGAGGCGTTGGATACGTCGCTGCTGATGGCGGCGATGGCCTGCTCGAAGCGGGTCACGTTGGAATCGAAGGCGGCAACGCTGGCCTTGATCGCATTGGTCGCGCCGTTGATGGTGTCGGCGGCCGTCAGGAAGGCGCCATGCAGTCCCTCCGGCAGGATGCGCCGGTAGTGCCGGTTGCGGCAGACCTCGGACATCGAGGCGCTCGCCTCGCGGATGAAGGCGTCGCAGCGGTCGATCATGTCGTTGACGAGGTCGCGCATGTGGCCCATGTCGCCGCCTTCCGACACGTCGAGGATGCGGGCCTCGAAGTCGCCGAGCGCGACGCCGTGCGCGACGCGGCCGACGTCCGCCAGGAACCGGCGCAGCGCCCGCAGCCAGAACACCGCGAGGCAGGCCGCGACCGCGGCGAGCGCGAGCGCGACGGTCTCGATTGCCGGCATCGCCAGCAGGGCGGCGATGGCGCCGACGAGCGCCGCCACGGCGGCGACGCAGGCGCAGACGAACGACTTAGAGAGAGAAGATAAGCTCTTCATAGGTCATCTTCTTCGAGCTGACGAAATCGACCAGATACTTGAAGCCGGCGGCGAGCGCTTCCTTGCCGTTGCGGTGCTTGGCTTCCTCGCGCAGCACGTCGGCGTAGAGCGGGATGATCACGTCGTCGAGGATCCGGCGCTCGGGCACGCGGCGGTTGGAATGGAACCCGATGATCTGGCCGTCCTTGGAGTAGGACGGCGTCACGTGCGCGAACACCCAGTAGTAGGCGCCCGATTTGGCGAGGTTCTTGACGTAGGCGAAGACCTCGCGGCGGTCGAGGATGGTGTCCCACAGGAGCCGGAACACCGCGCGCGGCATGTCGGGGTGGCGGATCAGGCTGTGCGGCGCGCCGATCAGCTCCGGCAGCGTGTAGCCGGACACGGCGCAGAACACCGAATTGGCGTAGGTGATGCGGCCTTTGACATCGGTCTTGGAGACGATGATGTCGCCGCGATCGAAGTGCACTTCGACATTGGCCGGCTGACTTCGGGGGGCGCTTGCGCCCGAAATGTTGTAGGCGAGCTTCGAGTTCGAGCGTGCTCGACCCGCCCAGTCGAGTGGTGCGAACGTCGGATGCTGCGGATGCCATGAGGGCCCCGATTGGTCGCGCGCATTGTTGCGCTGTCTGCATCCGCCGGGGGCACACGGACGGTGGACGTGCCTCGGTCCACCGGATCAGTGGTAGCGCCGTTCCCATTGAGAAAATCTTAATCCTCTCGCACGGCTGGAGCTGCCGTAGCGTCAGCGCCGAGGGGGTGTGGCGTCGTCACGCGCAAGGGCTGCTTCATCTTGCGGCAGTGTCACGCGTTGCCATCCGGCGACATCGAATGCGAAGCTGTGCTACGCCATTCCGTTGGGGCAGGGAGCAGGGATCATGTCGGTTCGTCGAGGTCGTTGTCTGTGGGGCGCAGCCGGACGGGCGCGCGCGGCTGCCTGGGGCGGCGTCGCGCTCGCGGTGCTGGCGGGCGGAGGCGCGGCGGCGCAGGAGTATCCCAGCCGGCCGATCACCATCGTGGTCGCCTTCCCGGCCGGCGGGTATGCCGACAGCTTCGGCCGCATCGTGGCCGACCGCCTGGGCGACAAGGTGCACCAGAGCGTCGTGGTGGAGAACCGCGGCGGCGCCGGCGGCAACATCGGGGCGGCGAGCGTCGCGCACGCCAATCCGGACGGCTACACGCTCCTGGTCACCACCGCGAGCATCGCGGTCAACGAGACCTACTACAAGTCCAAGAGCTATGCGGCCACCGACCTGCGCGCGATCGCGATCCCGGCCGGCGCTCCCGAGACGCTGTCGGTCAGCCCGAATGATCCGGCCAAGACGCTCGCCGAGCTCGTCGCCTCCGCGCGGGAGAAGCCGTTCGACTACGCGAGCCCGGGCATCGGCACGTCCTCGCACGTCGCGGCGGCCTATTTCTTCAAGGAGCTTGCCAAGATCGAGCCGGTGCAGGTGCCGTTCCAGGGCGGCGCGCCGGCGGTCAACGCCGTGATGGGCGGGCACGTGCGCGTGCTGATCGGCACGCTGCCGGGCTACGCGGGTCAGTTCCAGTCGCACGCGATCCGCGGCCTCGCGGTCGCGAGCGAGAAGCGGGTCGCGGAATATCCCGACATTCCGACCTACGGCGAGGGCGGACATCCGTTCGTCGCGATCAGCTGGGTCGGCGTGTTCGCGCCGGCCAGGCTCGACAGCGCGATCGCCGCCAGGCTGAACGCGGCGATCAACGAGATCGTCGCCGAGCCGGCGACCATGGCGAAGCTCAAGACCTTCAGCATGCAGACCAGCACGCGCGGCCTCGCCGACACCGAGGCGTATTTCCGCAGCGAGGTCGCCAAGTGGGGCAAGATGGTCGAGGCGGTCGGGATCGTCGCGA
>CAWEPG010000014.1:0-268863 GCA_963810905.1 uncultured Acidimicrobiia bacterium
GTTAGCCTTGATCGGGAATGCTTCGGCGCACAACACTGCGGCTTTGAGGCCCAAAAACCATGCCGAGGCATTTTCGATAAGGAGACTAGAAGGAGGCCGCTAGCGCTTGCGGTAGACGCCTATGGGTTTTGAATCGTAACTAATTGGCAGTATATGACTTGCAGCCATCGAACGAAATTGCGCAGCAAACAGCAAATGGAGGCAATCATCAATCTAATACTAGCTGTGGGGCCCGGTCCAAACAAGCTAATTCCGCCGCAGACGTTTCCCCTTTCCACACGCGTAGCGTCCGCCGCGCCAGCGGCTGCGTTCTAGTCGCGTAACCGGAAACTAGGAAGGGATGCCCGTTGAGCACGTGGCAGTTTCCGGTTACGCCGTCAACATCACGTCCTGATCCAGGGACGAACTTGGCGAGAAGAACGGAAAGTCGGATGGGGAAGAACGAATGGAGCCGACGGCTTCTCGCTGCGGTGTCCCGCGAACGGCAGAATCGCTCGTTCTGCAATCGCCTTTCGAAGGAAGGTCCGGATGTCCATTGTCATGATCATTGAGCGACTAGTCCATGTAGGTACTGTCAAGTTAAAACCAAATCTCCCGTTTTTGAGACAAGATCGTTAGACACCGGAACCATGAATCAACAACTTGGGGAATCCCGCCATACTTGTCTGAGACACACAGGCACCCACAAATCTTGTCCCAGAATGCGCCACGTTTACTTTAAGGACTATTGCCGGTCATTCCTCGATCCGCACGACTCAACGTTATGTTCACCCGCAAGCACGGATCATCGCCGATGCATTCAGAAAAATTGCTCAAGGGAAAAAGGTGGTCATAGCGAAATTCCTGCCGTCAAAACCCAGGTTGGATAATTCTCTGCAAGTAATTCTCTTTTAGAGGGTTAAATGGTGGAGCTGATGGGGATCGAACCCACGACCTCCTGACTGCCAGGTACCCCAAACCCCTTGCTAGGACTAAATCTCACGGACTTATGCTGCGCACGGTTGCGCAAAATCGCGCATTTCAGACGCAAATCCGCAACCCAGGCGCAACGAATTTCGGACTAAGAAAGAGTGGATAGTTGAATCGCAGCTTTGGGCTGTGAACCTAGTTGAGGAAACGTGACGAGCCCCCCACAAACCAATAGAAATCATGGAACGTGATCCATGCCTGAGATGGCGTGACGAAGGCCGGTCCAGTTCGTATGCGCAGGATTTGTCCAAAACTCCTAGTTTCCGGTTACGCCGTTATACGGCCATTGAACCGAATCGAGAGCAACGGGGGGGAAGTAGCCCCGACGAATTGTTCTAAAATGCGTCGCGGGCTATCGGCCTTGACATTTGCCACTCAGCCGGATACGCTTTTTTTATTCAGGATTCTGAGCCAAGAGTTCCACATGTTGTCCGCAGATAGACGCAGGGCCGTCATGCTTCCACAGCCAGCTGTCGCACAATCGCCCACTGCCCGATCGTTTGCACGCAGCCAATTCGCGCCCGGTATCGACTCAGTAAGTTCCTGAGATTGTCCCGTGGAGTAGAGGAGAACCCGTGGTGGGTAGGCTTCGACAAATCCTGTTCAGGGTTTCCGCATAAGTGGCTCACGAGTCGCTGAGGTACAGAACGGGTGCTTCCTCCCTCGCCAAAGTGGACAGTTTCGCTCATTGCACACCGGAGGTCTGGAGCTTGCGTGGGCCTTGCGTGTTCTTGGCCGTTCCTTTTACCTGTCGGTTGGTGACATGAGAGGGGCACTCATCTTCGCGAACGGAGAAGAATGATGGAAAGACGAATTGCTCTGCGAAATCAATTGGCCCTGCTCGGGGCAGTTTTGACGAGTGCTATTCTCTTAATGTTGCAACCAGTACTGGCACAACAGCAAGGGAGTTGGACCTATACCGGCAGCCTCCACGCAGGCCGTGCGGACCACTCTGGGACGCTTCTTCTGAACGGTAAGGTCTTGGTCGCGGGAGGTTTTGAAAGTCTGGCTGCTATCGCCTGCGCTCAACAGCTCGGAGTTGTATGATCCAGCCACCGGCCTTTGGGAGACCACTGGCCCACTCAACGTAGCCCGCGCTGGGCACACGGCCACGTTATTGCACGACGGCAAGGTTTTGGTGACGGGGGGATGCACAACGGATACGCCGTGTGAGCCACTCACGTCGAGCGCCGAGCTCTACGATCCGCAAACAGGCAAACTGGAGTTTTACCGGTAGCCTTAGTGACGCCAAGTATCGGTGAAACAGCGACATTGCTGCCAGACGGCAAGGTCCTGGTTGCGGGAGGTGGGAACTTGAATTCTGCTTTCAATAGGGCGGAGATCTACAACCCGAATACAGGACAGTGGAGTGTCACGGACCATCTGATAGCGGCGCGAATGTCCCACACAGCCACACTACTCAGAAGCGGCAAAGTCCTTGTAGACGGGAGGAACCGACCATATTGACTTCGTGAACAACACTGGTCTCGACCCTGTCCAGCGCGGAGATATTCGACCCGGATACAGGGAAGTGGAGCAGCACCGGCAGTCTTAGCACGGCCCGATACCGTCACACCGGAACGCTGTTGCCCAGCGGCAAGGTTCTAGTCGCAACAGGAAGCGACAATAATGACATCTTTTCGTGAACAGCACCGAGCTCTATGACCCAGATACCGAGACTTGGAGCGGCAGTGGCAGGTTCCCTCAGCCGTGCGCAGAGATTCTCGCGGCGACATTACTGAAAAGTGGCGACGTGTTGTTCACTGGGTGCTTCAATTGGGACATCGGCCACTTGATACGAGACTCCAGTCTATAGTTCGAGCGCGGGAACTTGGAGCGTGGCCGGTCTTCTTAATGCTGGCCGCGATGCTCACACATCAACTCTTCTCCCGGACGGCAGAGTCTTGGTTGCAGGAGGTTATGGGTGATCAACGTCATTAGCGACTGGCTGCGCTTGCGAGCGCAGAGATCTATGTTCCAGGGCCTGGTGATTTCTTTGTCCCTATTGTCCTCTCTTCCGCTGGCGTTGTTAAGGGGGTATTCTATACCTCTGAAATCACACTGACCAACCGCTCGGCGCAAGAGGCTCACGTGGAATTCACCTACACTGCCGCATTTGGCGGTGGGAGTGGAACAGCGACAACAATATTGGAGCCGGGAGTGCAAAGAATTGTACCCGACGCCATCGAGTACTTGAGATCTCTGGGTATTCCAATACCTGCCAGCGGGAATCGCGGTGGGAGTCTGGGAGTGCGATTCTCCGGGCTTTCTTCCTCATCGGAGGGTGCTATCACCGTACGTATCACAACGGAAGTGCCCGGAGGCCGGGCTGGGTTAGCATATGGGGGCATCCCCACAGCTGCGGTTTTGTCCGAACCGTCGCTCATCACAGGTTTGCGTAACAACGCGACAGACCGCTCCAATGTGGCAGTTCAAAATGCAGGAGGTTTGGGTGACGGAGACGTAACCTTGCGCTTGACCGTGTTTTCGGGCGATCCCGGCAATCCTGTTTCACAGGTATTGCCCGACATTACGCTGGCTGCAGGTGGCTTCTCCCAGATCAACAGCATTCTCCATTCCAACGGACTGGATTTGAGCAACGGCTATGTCGGAGTGGAACCTGTGAGCGGTACAGCGCCTTACTATGCTTACGGTGTAATCAACGACCAGGCAAACTCAGACGGCTCGTTTATTCCACCCATTCCCTATTCGTCATTATCAACGGGCGCGATCGGATTAACGCTGCCAGTCATTGTTGAGGCCGGCACTTTCACAACCGAGCTCATGCTCACCAACCTTTCGACAATCACCAAGAAATTCAACTTCACGTTTGTTTCCGATGCGGTCAGTAGCCCAGGCAACTCTGTCAGCTTTTCTCGAACACTTCAACCTCATGAGCAAGAGATTCTCCCCAGCCTCATCCAGTTTTTGAGGGATACAGGGCTTGAAAACGAATTACCTGTTGGTCCAGCCTACGTTGGACCACTTTTCGCAACGGTCGAGGGTAGTGTCAGCGGAATCGCTTTGGCCGCACGAACTTCCGCGCCGGGAGGAGGCGGCCGGTACGGTCTCTATTACACCGCCGTCCCCTACGGTTCCGCGAGCACGGGCAGTGTATGGTTGTATGGCTTACAGCAGAACAGCGAGAACCGTTCCAACCTCGCAATCGTCAACACGGGCGAGTCGGACGGGAATCCCGACATCTTTCAGATCGATTTGTTCAACGGTGAAACGGGCCAGAAAGTGGTTACCGTCCAAAACGTTACGGTCAAGGCCAACCGATTGCTTCAGATAGGCACGATTCTGGGCGAGTCCGCCCCGGGCACGACCCAAGGTTACGCCCGCATCACCCGCATCAGCGGTTCAAATCCCTTTATCTCCTATGCAGTCATAAATGACGGCGGGCAGCCTGGACAACGAACGGGTGACGGAGCATATGTGGCAAGTTCCCCGTGACCAGTCATTGCATAAACAAACAGAAACTTGCAGAGCTGGCTGACACTTGCCCCGTGGAAAGGGAAAGGCAAGTGATTTGAAGCTTGCTTGACTTGGGACTCCACGACTGAGGCTTAACCCCGTAAGGCCAAAAAACTCGAACGAATTGACATGCGTGGCTTACTATGCAGAAGAATTCCGAGATGGGACAGGCGATGCCGGTGGCGGCGATTGGGTTTCGGCCGGAGTTTCTGGATTTTCAGCGCGGGATTCACGTCGGGAACCTGCAGGATAGCGAACGGATCACCCGCATCCTCAAGCTGGCGCTCGAATCCCGCTATGGGGAAGGGTTTGTGACGGAGCGTTGGGGGCGCGGAGTGTATTGGCAGTGGATCGGGTATCTCCCCCGCGCAAACCGGGCGGCAAAGCCGATCTCAAGCCATGTTAGCTTCGGTTGTTCCAAGTTTTTCCTCATGGTAGATACAGCAGAAAAGGTATTCAAGTGCGGGTTGCAGGTGGAGCGTGGGTATTTAAAAGCCCCGGCGGGGTTTCGGGGCTGCGAGCTACAATCGGACTGGGACTGGCACCGACTGCTTTCGGCGTTGAGACCGAAGAGTCCAATGGAGAAGGAGCTCAAGAGGCTCTTGAAGGAAGGGTTCAAGATTCATGCGGGGAGCTGGGAGGAAGACCGAGCGCATTTTTCCAGTGCTGATTTTCCGGGAGTTCTGAAACTGCGACGAGTGCTTAAAGGGGCTCACGACAAACACTGGGCCGGATTTCAGCTATATTACCCCATGCCGGAGAGTGAAGTGCAAAGCACGAAGGGGGTTGATTTGGTGGAAGCAATGCTGGCTGTCTTTTCGGAAGTGACCCCAGCGATGAACCTCTGTATGCAGATTCAACTTGCAGAGGGAAGTGGAGATGAATGACTGAAGTCAATGTTGAGAATTTGAGAGCATTGATGGGGAATATATAGGTTTGGTGGCAAGCACTCCCTTCTGCCGGCCACTAGTCCATACTCTCAGCTGGTCAGAACGTCGTTATCTCTCTCGTCATCTTCTATGTATGTGACATATGTCAACGGTCATTCCGGGACTCTCAGTTTCCGGTTACGCCGTAATACGTCCACATGACGGCTGATGACGCCAAATTCGTGGTTTGACTCTTTGCCGACGTGCTCCTAGTTTCCACCGATGTTCTATCCCGTCATTGTGGTCGGTAGTTATGGAAAACAAAAATCCAACTTCGTCGTTGACTATTCCTCTCTGACTGAATAGCGTTTCTTTTGGTGATTTCGACCGGCATTTTTCCATTAGCATGTCGAAAATGCCTTTCGCTTCGTGGCCAAGGCCCACAGCCATGCTTGACTTGCAAACGATTGCTGTGTTGCGTTTGATGCTCGATAATATTGCCCATATCAAAGCCTATTGGAAAATGATCGGAGCCAAAACGGCACAGCTCGGATTGAATTGTAGAGCGGATGATCTGGACGGGACGGTGGTCGAAGAAAAGATCGTACACATGACAGGAGCCCAGATGCCCGTGGGGATGACGCGTCAGGAGATCGAGCATCTGATCCGTGAAGCAGGTCGGGATCCGGTCGAAAGAGATACACTCTACCGGCCGGTTCACCGTGTGGCGGCTGCCTGAGAGGGTTTTATGTTGGTGGAACTGACTTTCTGAAGGGGATGAGGGTCCCCTCATCCCCCGCCCTCAGCTGCGGCCTTTGCACTATAAGAGACTATCTCCCTGTTCACCCAAGAAAGTAAGCCGAGCGGTTTTTTGCTTTACATAAGCTTAGTCCGCAGAACCTGGCCTAACAACGAGATTGCCCTGGAAACACACATCGCCGACTGTGCCGTTAATTGCATTAATGATACCGCAAGGGCTGATCACCTGGTATTCCCCACTCACGCGCGCGCCTTTCAGCGGCCCATCCACGACGAAGCCGTTGATCACGGCCGTGCCCTTCAAGTTGTCTTGCGTCACAGTGTTGTGCGCGGTAAATTGGAGGGCCCCGCCGTTGATGTGGTAAAGAGCCTCGATCGTATCAATGGCGTCCGTATGGTTGTAGTTAAGGACCTCCCCGGCAAAAAGGCCACCGCCGACATCGCCACTGACGACGCCCGCCATGTTTGGCCAGTTAGTCACCCATTTTATGAAGGTGACTTCGACACGGCCACGAAAATTGTCCCCCACTGCTGCACGCCGGCCGCTGGCCAGGGCGGTTGAGATCTGGAGCAGGAGCAAGATCGCGATCACAAACGAGGCAACACGGGTCTGAATACGAATGGTTTTCATGATAATTCTCCTTTAGTTGAAGATCGTTGAGGCAGCGTCGAAGCAGATCCGCCTCTGTTATGGAAGAACTTGGTCTTGCATCCAACTGCCTTGTGACGAAAATAAAGGTATCCGAAACGATCATCCCCACGGCAGAAGGTCAAGACGGTTCCTTCGTGAGCCCACAGGCTTCGACTTTGCGGCTCAAGATGTTTTCTCCCTTTGGTGCATAAGGCGGGAAATAACCCCTAAACCGCTAAAGTCGACCGAACTTTCTTTCGAAGCACCAAGTAGTTGGGCTCTGGTGATATGATTGGGACATGGAAAAATCAGAAAGGAAAGCATGTCAAGGTCTCCGTCCTCGGAAGTGACTGAGCTGTTACTAGCCTGGAGTCAGGGAGAGCAGGCAGCTTTGGATAAGTTAATTCCTCTCGTTCACGGGGAATTAAGCCGCTTGGCGCATCACTATTTGAGCGCCGAACGCCCAGACCATACCCTGCAGACCACGGCGCTGGTCAATGAGGTCTACTTGCGGTTGGTGGATTCGAGCCAGGTGCGCTGGCAAGATCGGGCTCACTTTATTGCTGTCTCGGCACAGTTAATGCGGCGCATCTTGGTCGACTTTGCCCGCTCTCGAAAATACCAGAAGCGAGGAGGCGGAGCTCAACAGGTGACCTTAGATGAAGCCACCGTTATGTTACAGAAGCCCGATGCCGATTTGGTTGCGCTCGACGATGCCTTAAACGCGTTGTCCGCGGCTGACCCGCGAATGGGGCAAGTCGTGGAACTGCGTTTTTTCGGAGGATTGACGGAGGAAGAATCCGCGGAGGTTTTGAAGGTTTCACCCCAGACGGTTCGGCGCGACTTGAAATTGGCCAAGGTCTGGCTACTCAGAGAAATGGACAGAAAACAGGGATGACGGAGTATGTGCATCTCTGGGTGGAGGGCGGAGCTCCGCGACGCCTACGGAGTTCTCAAGCAGCCTCACTGGACTCGGCCTTCATTGCTAACCTGATCGTGCCCCATATCTTTTTCGCTGGACACAGAGGGTACGGAAACTCGCACAGAGAACGGGTTTTCAGCCCCGGAGGGGCGTAAGACTGTAGCCCAGGGCAAGGGCGTGGAGCGACCGCCGCCCTGGGTCCAGGTCTCACGATACGAACCCCGCTCCCCCGCGATTTTCTGTCAGGATCCAGAACCCCGCTCTCAGCGCGGGGGAGCGGGGAAGGGGAGCGAACATGCCCCGCCACCCTAACCAGATACTCACCCCTTGTGCCCAGCAATGGGACTTATGGGTAACGATCAGATTGCAAACAGGGAGATCAAGGGCAAAGCCCTGGGTTCGTTAGCCTTTCTAATTTCCCTAACATGCCCGGCATTGTTATATAATGTCTCTCATTCCTAGTTCCTGAAATTCAGTAAAAAAAGGGTAGCCCCAAGCTTGTTTTGCGAGGTCCGCGGCAGAGTTGATGTTGCGTTTCAGAAACCGCAGACCTAAGACGACGAAGGTCTAAGCTACAGCTCACTTGTGAACTTGTCACTGATCACTTAGCACTGTCGTTATGGCTTCCAACCGTTTAGAAATCATTAGCCGGATATATGTAGCAGCCTTAGAGGTGGCGGAAGAGGAGCGTCCGTCCTTCCTCGAACAAGCCTGCCAGGGAGACGTTGAACTGCGTTGTGAGTTGGAGTCGTTGCTGGCTTATGAAGCCAGAGCGGATGGGTTTATCGATAGGCCGGCACTTCAAATCGGTGCGGAGAACCTGGCTGCAGAGCGAAAGTCTCTCATCGGGAAACAGCTTGGGCATTACCAGATTGTTGCTCGGATCGGTGCGGGCGGGATGGGAGAGGTGTATCGGGCCACCGACACGCGGCTCAATCGGGCTGTCGCGATTAAGGTTCTTTCCGCGCACCTGTCGTTGCGGCCGGACTTGCGGAAACGCTTTGAGCGGGAAGCAAAGGCCATCTCGAATCTGAATCATCCGCATATCTGCACGCTCCATGACATTGGGCAGGCGGAGGGATTTGATTTTCTGGTGATGGAGTACCTGGAAGGAGAGACGCTGGCGAAGCGGCTGAAGAAGGGGCCTCTGCCCACTGAGCAACTTCTTAAGGATTGCCATCGAAATCGCCACGGCCCTGGACCAGGCCCATCGAAAGGGAGTCGTCCACCGAGATCTGAAGCCGGGCAACATCATGCTGACCAAAACCGGCGCCAAGCTGCTGGATTTTGGCTTGGCGAAGCAAAGTGGGAGCCGTCCTCCGGACGGCGAAAGATCGCCCATCGGAGATGGGCTCCCACATTCAGAGAGCCTGACCGAAGAAGGCCTGATTCTAGGGACGCTGGAATACATGGCGCCCGAGCAGGTGGAAGGAAAGGAGATCGATGCGCGGACCGACATCTTTGCCTTCGGTGTGGTCCTGTACGAGATGGCGACAGGGCGAAAAGCCTTTGCAGGAGACAGCAAGGCCAGCCTAACTGCGGCTATCCTGACCTCTGATCCCCCGCCCATCACCAAGATTCAGCCGCTGACTCCACCGGCCTTGGAACGCTTGGTCAAGAGGTGTATGGACAAGGATCCTGAGGAGCGTTGGCAGACGGCTCGTGACCTCACGAGCGAACTGAAGTGGATTGCCGAGGCCGGTGGAGCGATTTCCGCTATGACGTCGGGAGCGGAAACTGCCGGACTGAAGTCCATCGCGAGAGGGCGGAGGCGTGAGCTATTGTACGGTGCCTTGGCCGTCGCTTTTCTTGTTGCAGCCATCGTCAGCACTGTTTTTTACCTGCGCCTGGTCCGAACCCCAGCGCGTGCCATCATCTCTGAAATACTGCCACCGGAGAAAACTCAATTCAATTTCGGCTTCGAGCAGGCGGCCCGCCAGTGCTCTCTCCAGATGGAGGCGCTGTAGCCTTCTCTGCTACAGATGCGAACGGAAAGACACATGCTTTGGATCCGTTCCTTTGACTCGCTGGCTGCCCGGCCCTTGGCGGGAACGGAGGGAGGGACTTCGCCGTTCTGGTCGCCGGACAGCCGGAGGCTCGGGTTCTTTGCCGATGGGAAGCTGAAGACCCTTGAGGTATCGGGTGGTCCCGCCAGAGTCGTGGCTGATGCGCCAGTTTATGGTGGAGGAAGCTGGAACCGCGAGGGGACCCTCCTGTTTGTGCCAGATTTCACCAAAGGCCTGTACCAGGTGGCGGCCTCAGGCGGCGCCCCGGTCCCCGTTCTTGAACTGGACACATCCAAATACATCGTATTGCGTTAGGCCGAAATTTCTGCCCGATGGAAAGCATTTCCTCTATCACGCTCACGCTCTTGACCCTGCGTCTAGCGGAACCTATTTTGCCTCCTTGGACGGAAAAGAAAATCGACTCCTGCTCAAGGGAGACAACAGGGCTACCTATGCCTCGGGATATTTGCTCTACCTTCTCGACAAGACACTGATGGCGCAAGCTTTCGATCCGGAGCGGGGGCAACTCAAGGGGGATGCTCACCCAGTCGCGGAACGGATCGCTTCGGATTCTGATGGTCACTACGGCTTCTTTGATGTATCGGAAAACGGCGTGCTGATTTATCAGGCGGGTGATTTGCTAAGAGAGAGACGAATCACCTGGTTTGACCGCGCCGGTAAAGAGCTGGGTGCTGGTGAAAAGGGGAGCTATGATACCGTGAGACTCTCGCCTGATGGAGCAAAGCTCGCATTCAACGCAGGTGATCCGAACAATGATATCTGGGTGGACGAATTGGCGCGTGGTGTCCACATGCGCCTCACAAACGATCCTGGGACGGAGCTACGGCAATCCGACCTGGTCGCCGGACGGAAGCCGGATTCTGTTCAATGCTGCGGACAAATCTCGGCCGGGCATTTACCAGATGAATTCCAACGGGGCCGGTGGCAAGGAGCTGCTGCTGGCGAAGGAGACCTCCGATCCGTCGATCTGGCCCACGAGCTGGTCTCCAGATGGCAGGTTCATCCTCTTCGTGCGCGGAAACCCCTAGGCCCAATACAACAAGATGTCTGGGTCCTGCCTCTCGCCGGCGACCGCAAACCCCGGCTCTTTGTCCAAAACGCCTTTAATGGGCAATTCTCTCCTGACGGCCGATGGGTGGCTTATACCTCCCTGGAATCTGGCAAAGCTGCAGATTTACGTTGTGCCGTTCGATGCCACTAAGGTTTTGAATACAGACCCCGGGGCCGTAACCAGCCCGGGCGGCAAATGGCAGATTTCGACCAGTGGAGGCGCTATCGCCAGGTGGCGAGGGGACGGCAAGGAAATCTTTTACTATCGGGCCGGGCAACCAGATGATGGCAGCGGAAGTTGACGGGAGGGGCAATAGCTTTGAAGCTCGGAAGGAGCAGGTTCTCTTCAGATTAGGAGCGATGGTACTGGGCGAGTATGACGTGACCCCGGATGGGAAGCGGTTCGTCATGACCACCCAAAAGGTCAATCCGAACACGCCGCTCACCCTGGTGCAGAACTGGACAGCGCTCTTAGCCAACAAGCCGTGAATCGTAATGCCTCAGATAATGGGGGAATCGTCCGGCCTTGGTAGCCGACGATGAAGGCGCTTTCTGCATTCATCGTGGGTTTTACCCTACCGGTACAACTGCCCACGACAAGCGCAGACTGCGCGTTTGTCGTGGCTACCAAAGATTCCCCCCATAATTAGCGTATTACCATGAACCAATCTTCCGGGCTGAGAATAGGTACGCGCTGGATAACCGATTAGTCTCTCGCCATTATCTCCACCGTGCAAAGCAAGTTGATTCAACTATCTCTCCAAGACAATCCGTGGACGCGGTTTCTTGAGTATCTCCTCTGTGAAAAGGGTCTCGTCAGCCGATATCCCTCGATAGAATTCGGAAAGACTTTTAACGAATGCCTTGATATCTAGCCCTAAAAAATGGTCTGGCAGTTGGTTAAACTGGTGCAGCGCTTTTTGGTAGCAGCTCAGGGCGCCGACCAGATTCTCGTTGCCGAAGTGGTAAAGCGAGACCGCACTCATGATGAGAGCCTGATAAAAAATCTTGTTCTTGCCTTTGGCATCTCCCCAAATCTCTTCCCAAACATCGTGACATTCGAAATAGAACCCTCGATTGAATAATTCCAAGCCTTTGTAAAACTCAGGTGGATGAGGGTCTTCTTTCATTGTGTTAATCATCAGCGTTGCGGGAAACTTTGGCCGGCTGTGGAGTTTGGACATTTGCTGCAACCCCGGATTGAGCAACCACGGACGTTTCCGAGGTCGTATCGGTGACATTATCGTTTCGTTCCCTAATTTCAAAACATGTCTACAAAGCGATCCACTCGCAGTCCTTCAGGCATCAAGCGGCCTGAAGGGCTGCTAGAATATAGCCCAGGGCAGAGCGCAGGGGCAAGGCCCCGCAGCGCCGCCCTGGGTTGCTATCCCAATAAATCATCGGTGCCCTGAAGGGGCGCGACAATCTGGACGAGAGGTGTGTTGCACCCCTTCAGGGTGCCCTTTCGTAGGTGACCCGTCACCCAGGGCGGCGCTCAAGGCTTCGCCCTTCGCTCTGCCCTGGGCTATTTTATTTTGCCCTTATCAGGGCGAAGAAAAAGGTCCAATCTTCAGGCCGGGACTAGTGGCCCAGGCTTGAGGAAATTGTTTGGCGTACCCGTGCACTTAGAAGCCGCGGAGTTTAACAGCGGCTCCGCACTTCAAAAACAGGTACAGATCTGCGCTAATCCGGGCTGATCCGCGGCTTTGTATAATCCATTTCTCTTCAGGCTTCCCAGACAATGCTAGTATAAAGATGTTCGATCTGAATCTTGAAAAGGGTATTTATCCGATGACATCATTTTTCTCGAAATCACTCCCTGCATTAATCGTTTTTCTCTATCTGCTGGCTGGCTCAATGACGAGTCTCCCTCAAGACGGCCCTGACGTCGAAACGCGAGTCGTGACGCAACTGCGAGGTCTCGTTCAAAACGGCAAACCCGTCATCGTCTCCGAACTTTATAATGAAGTGTTTACCTCACCTGCGGAACGCAAGGTAATTGACCGTCTTTACAATATCTTCTTCAAAGTCCCTATCTTTGTTTCGCAGTATTATCAAAACACCAAAAGGCCTCCTACGCTTGTGGAGCTTTCGCAGCAGTTCAATCTGAAGGTGGAAGGTGAAGCAGATTTGATTCTAAAGATAATGGAATCCGATCCGCGGGTGCCGAAGTTCATTACCCGGGATCCGAAGAGCGGAGAGATCACGGGTGTCAATATTGAGAAGATTCAGGCAGATCCCCGCTTTAATAAAGTCATCGAACGGAGCATCGCGGGGTGGGAAGGGAAAGTTGCTCCCCCGTTCACGGCTCAGTTGCTGGATGGACGATCAATTAGTTCCAGCGAGCTGAAAGGCAAGCCGTACCTCGTCTATTTCTGGTTTATGCATTGTCCACCCTGTGCCCAAATTATGCCGCACCTTGTTTCTCTGCAGAAAAAATTCAAAGATCAAATTTCACTGTCGTTGGATTGAATGCGGATCATGTCATGGAACTCGATTACAAGGATTCCGATCGGAAAACCTATCTGGATGAGCACAAAGTCAATTTCCCCGTTGCTCATCTCACAACAGAAATCCAATCCAATTATGGTGGGGTACAGCTTTTCCCGACAATATTCCTGGTTGATAAACAGGGGATCATCCGCAGCCATTTTGTCAACTATCAGGATGAAGAGTGTCATCCAGAAAGCGATTGAGGAAATCCTGTAACAAGCCGGGGCTGCACCGTGAAGGAAAATTATCCACGGCGGACACGGGGAGATGCATCTGAGTTCCCCACCAAAAAGCTAGCCGCAAATGAACGCGAATTTTTGTTCATCAATGACGAATCTATCTCTGGTCAATCCTTCTAGATGCGGCAATTTGCAATCAACTACCGATTAAATATGACGTCAGGTATGACTTCTCCAACGGGCGGCGATTTCCGATATTTATCCTTTCAAAGCTCGCCTCTCTTGGGAGGGGAATAGGCTCCATTGAAGCCCTGTCAGGGGTGGGAAATGGATTAGCCACTGGTAACGACAGGCGTCCACGCCTGTCTAAAGTCAAGGATTTCAGTGAATCTACTGATTGGATCGAGGAGAAAAATTTTAGAAGAAGGGGTTGTGTTTCTTTTCTTCACCGATCGTGGTAATGGGCCCATGACCTGGATAGACGACTGTGTTGTCGTCCAGTGGCAGCAGCTTCTCATGAATGGATTGAATTATGGATTCGTGAGAGCCACCCCAGAGATCCGTCCGGCCGATGCTGTGCTTGAACAGCGTATCTCCTGCAAACAGCTTTCCTGTTTGTTCGGGCAAATATAAACAAACGCTGCCCTGCGTATGGCCCGGTGTGAAAAGGATTTCTCCCATGTGCCGGCCAAAGTGGAGCTGATCTTGATCGTGGATATAGTTATCGATCTTAATGGTCGGCGGTGTCGCTACCCCCAGCCAGGCCGCCTGTACCGGAAGGTTTTGGTAGAGCATAAGATCCTTTTCATGCAGGAGAGCTTCAGCCCCTGTTTTAGAACGGACTGCTTCTAAATCGCCGACATGATCAATGTGGGCATGAGTCGTGAGGATATACTTCACTTTGAGCTGATGTTTTTCCAGGACCGGCAAGATCAAATCGGCGTCTTCGCCTGGATCAATCAGCAAAGCTTCCCTGGTTTGCTCACAACCTAGAATATAGCAATTGCACTGTAAAGGGCCTACGGGAATAGTCTCCAATATCAAGGTCTTAACTGTCCTCCCCCATCGAATCGGAATCTTCCTGATATCCCCATTTTATCTACGTCCTGGCTTCGCTCTGGGTTTGTATGGCTCGGCCACACTCTTGCTAGAACAACCGTCCCAAGCGAAAGAAGAACTTGGCATCTCCGTCTTCTCCAACACTTCCTCCAAAGAAAATAACCCCGATGATCGTTTCACCGACGATCCCAAATGACCCGTCCTGAAAAGGGTTGGCTGATTGATGTTGAAAGAAGGCATTCCCGATCTCATAACTCCCGGCGAGATAGAGCTTCCCGAACATGGACAACGGCTTGTCTGATAAGGATCGCAGAAGATTCATGCTCCCGTAATAATAACTGCTGCCTAACAACTGATTTCGATCTAATGCTCTCAATCGAAGCGACCCTCCCAGCGAAAACAGCGGCAGGGGGATTTGTCCGGAGCCTGTAGTCCCTCCATTGATTGTTGTAATGAAGATATAGCGTGGCGCGAGTGAATGTGCCCAACTGAAATCGGAACTGAAATAGGGATAAGCCTTCTGGGCGAGTGGTGAGGTCATCACCCATTGTGCCTCGGTAAGAGAACGAATTCCACGAGTGGGGATAGCCGCCCTGTCCTGATTGTCGAAAGCAAACCGCAATCTTAAAAGACTTTGATTCCCTTGAATGTCGGGTATGACGGGTGTGCCTTCGGTCGCATTTAATGTTTGACGAGCGAGTTGATAGCCAAATCGCAATTCAGAAAAACGACCACCTGCAATCCCGAGATCGACTCCAAAACCAGGTTCTTTGAGCCTGAACGTAAAGAGGTTTTCTCCATCTTTGTAGTAGCTAAAGGCCGAATTGCCATAAAACACTCGAGGCGCTATAAAGAAAGGGCTCGCTTTCGGACGCCAGTAGTATTCGGTTGCCAAGTAGTTCAATGTCCCGACATTGAAGTCGGTTCGCCACTCAGATCGGGGCCCACCGAGATCAAGGAATGTCAGACGTCCTCCTACCCCAAAGCTGAGGCCATCACCATTGGAACCATCGATCGTAAAGCCAAGATTGAGAAAGGGGGGGCCATATTCTTTGGCTCGAAGATGGACTCCAATCCCCTCACCCTGCTTCCCATTAGCCGTCCGGTAATCGGCCGATTCATAACGTCCGTAACCGGTAATAATGGTGAGATCCTTTTCTAAATCTGCCCGGTTAAAGCCCTTGCCCGTTAACGGGGAAAGCTGTTTTTCGATTAGAGGCACCTGATCCTGAGGAAGCGCAGCGACACTGATGAAGGCCGGCGTGGTCGTGGCTTTGAGGCGACGGCTTTGTCGTGTCTGAAGGTGAGCCGCCCAATCTGCATCATTCACCGCCAGGGTTTCCAGAAACCGAGCTTTCTTGGCTGCTGCCTCATAGCCCAGGACTTCCATTTCCTTCGCCCGATAGAAATCCAGTGAAGCGAAATTCTCCAATTCGGGCATCAACAGGATGTCGGCGAGCCCCATATTCCGCAGCTGGTTCCCTACAACTTGGATATCGAGGGTGCGATTGGCGATACCCAGAATAGAACTGGGCGGCTTCCCTTCGATTCCCTGGCTCCTGAGAGTAACAGCAATTACCACATCGGAGCCCATGTTCTTCGCAACATCCACAGGCAAATTGTTCAAGACACCCCCGTCCACAAAGACTTGATTCCCGACCTTCCAGGGCGAGAAAATACCGGGGAGGGACATGGTCGATCGAAGTGCATCAAACAAAGCCCCGTTCTGAAAAATAAACTGCTTGCCCGTTTTGAGATCAACCGCGACACAGCGGAATGATGTCGGCAAGTCATCAAAGCTCTTCATGTCGACATAGGGGCTGGTAAATCGGCTGATCATCAAACCTACACCGTTGCCTGACGAGAGACTGGAAGGTAGACTAATGCCGTGCCGGAGTCCCAATTCCAGCTGGTTCGGGAACGCCACTTTGTCTTCTTTCCGTCGAAAGGCGAGATCATTGAAAGGCGTCGATAATTGTAGAGCCTCCGACCAGTTGATTTGGCTGATAAACTCTGACATTTCCTGATAGTCATACCCGGAGGCATAGAGCCCACCAACTAGTCCGCCCATGCTGGTTCCAGCAACATAGTCAAGTGGAATGTGGTGCTCTTCCAGCCATTTCAAGACTCCAACATGGGCCAAGCCAAGTGCGCTACCCCCCGCCAAAGCGATCCCCACTTTGGGGCGCTTAGGTTTCTGTGTCTCTTGTTGGCCCCACAAAAAATGCTGGCTGCTAGCAAACAATAAAATCAGGGTGAAAGCAATTTTCAGCCTAGCCGGCAAGGAGCCGAGCTGCCTGGGATGCGTTGAACGAAAATGATTAGTCCTCACTGCGTGCATGTTTCCCTCATATTTCCATCAGGACAAAAGAATATGAATAAAAAGTCCTATGAACCCTACAGCCTAAATTTTTCCAGGTTGTAAAATAAACCTGGAATCCCACACAATACACGAAATTTTGGTGTAAGGGGATGGTTTCCCTTTGCGGGGGCAGTTGTCCCAGCCTCCGAAATACTGCGGTTTTGCCACACCGGACTTGGCCGCTTCGTACACTTACAATTTTCCTGCGGGCTGTGGTAGTGTATAAAACTCTAATTGGCCTCAACTAAGAAGAATGAAGATGCGTTGCAACCAAACGGAAAAAATGAGGGGCAAGGATGAGAATCGCAATTGGGTCTGATCATGCGGGTTATGAACTGAAGGAATGCATAAGAATTCACCTTGATGGGCTGGGTTACCAAGTGTTGGACCTGGGAACACACAGTATCGAGCCCGTCGATTACCCGGACTTTGCAGAAGCTGTTGCGTTGGCTGTTCGAGATGGGAAGGCCGATCGCGGAATTTTGGTGTGTGGCAGTGGAGTCGGCGCATCGGTAGCAGCCAATAAGGTTCCGGGCGTGCGAGCCGGACTCTGCCATGATACCTATTCGGCTCATCAGGGGGTTGAACACGATGACATCAATGTTTTGGTCCTGGGGGGAAGAGTTATTGGAGAGGCGCTGGCCTTGGAACTTAGCAGCGCTTTTCTGAATGCCCGATTCTCTGGCGAGGATCGTCACCAAAGACGCCTTGACAAGATTCATGCTATTGAGAAGCGCTATTCCGTCTGAAATTTGCTGGGGTGTCAGCTAATGGGGAGAGAAAAATGGAAAAACCAACGAAGGCCGCACCAGAAATGACCGATGCGCCAAAAGAACGGATAGGACGCCCTGGGCCTGCCTGCGCGATGGTGATTTTTGGGGCAGCGGGGGATTTAACGAAGCGAAAGTTGATTCCGGCACTCTATAACTTAGCAAAGGAGAATCTGCTTTCCAAGGACTTTGCCATCGTCGGTGTGGCCCGTGCTCCGCTCAACACGGATACTTTTCGTGAAAAAATTAGCCAGGAAATTCAGCAGTTTGCGACGGATACGGTTGAGACAGGACTATGGAGCTGGTTTAAAGAACGCATTCATTATATGCAAGGGAACTTCGACGATCCTAGCATCTATCCGAAGCTTCAAGAGCTCCTTGCCAATGTTGACAAAGAGCACGGGACCGCCGGAAATTATTTTTACTATCTGGCAACGGCACCTGAATATTTCTCCGACATAGTTCGCAATCTGGGGACGGTGGGTTTGACTAACGAGCCAGAGGGACATTGGCGGCGAGTGATCATTGAGAAGCCTTTCGGCCATGACCTCGAATCGGCCCGTGTGCTGAACAATGACATCAAACAATGCCTGCACGAAGGCCAGATTTATCGCATTGACCACTACCTTGGAAAAGAAACTGTTCAAAACATCTTGGTCTTTCGCTTTGGGAACGGAATTTTTGAGCCGATCTGGAACCGGCGCTACATCGATCATGTTCAGATCACCGCAGCAGAAACGGTGGGCGTAGAAACTCGAGGAAATTATTATGAAACTTCGGGGGCGCTGCGTGACATGGTTCCGAATCATCTCTTTCAGCTGGTCACATTGACGGCTATGGAGCCGCCCATCTCATTCCAAGCCGATGCGGTGCGAGACGAACAGGCTAAAATTTTGCGTGCGGTTCAACCCCTCAACCCTGAGGACGTGCTGAGCAAAACGGTGCGAGGGCAATACGACGGTGGAACCATCGATGGCACCAGCCTCCCGGCTTATCGCGAGGAACGAAATGTGGCTCCCCACTCCGGCACGGATACGTTTGTCGCCCTAAAGCTTCTGATCGATAACTGGAGGTGGGCGGACGTGCCTTTTTACATTCGCACCGGCAAGCGTCTGCCAAAAAGGGTTACGGAGGTCGCCATTCAGTTCAGGCGTGCTCCCTTCGTTCTGTTTCGGGACACGCCTGTTGAACGGTTACGAACCAATCGTCTGGTCATCCATATCCAACCCGATGAAGGAATCTCTTTGCGATTTGGTGCCAAGATCCCCGGGCCGGTCATGCGAATGGGCGGAGTGGACATGGATTTCAAATATACGGACTATTTTGGAAGCCGGCCGAGCACAGGTTATGAAAGGCTCCTCTATGATTGCATGTCGGGCGATGCTACTCTTTTCCAGCGAGCAGATATGGTCGAAGCCGGCTGGAATATTATTCAACCCATCCTTGATGTCTGGAAAGCATTACCTCCCCGAACTTTTCCGAACTACAGATTAGGGACCTGGGGCCCGAAGGAAGCCGATGAACTTCTGGAGCGGGATGGTCGGCAGTGGAGAACGATTGATTAACCCCTGTGGACACGGTGAAAGTGAGTTTTTCCCATGATCAAGATTGCACCTTCCATTTTGGCTGCGGATTTTCTCCGGCTTGGTGAGCAGGTCAAAGCTGCTGAAGCGCATGGTGTTGACCGGTTCCACGTCGATGTCATGGACGGTAGTTTTGTACCCAATATCAGTTTCGGGACGCCCATCATTGAAGCCATGCGCCGGACTACGACCTTCCCCTTGGAAACACACTTGATGATCGTGCATCCTGAACAGTATCTGGAAGCATTCGCGGAAGCCGGCTCCGATACCTTGATCGTTCATCAGGAAACGTCTCCCCATCTTCATCGCACGATCCAAATAATCAAGTCACTTGGAAAAAAGGCAGGGGTGGCATCAATCCTTCAACTCCTCCGATCCTCCTGGATGAGATGATTGAAGATCTTAATCTGGTGCTTGTCATGACGGTCAATCCCGGATTCGGAGGGCAGCATTTTATCGAGTCGACACTCCGAAAGATCCAGACGATTCGAGAGTGGCTCGATCAACGCAATCCCAATTGTGAATTGGAAGTTGATGGAGGAATTGAATCGCATACGGCTCTCAAAGCTGTACAAGCAGGCGCCCGGGTGCTGGTTGCAGGAACCGCGATCTTTGGTCATCCCGGAGGTCCTCGCCTGGGTGTCGAAAGTCTGATGCAGGCGGTTTCCGGCTGCTGATCGGAATCCTTAGCACTGCGCATGGGCATGTTGTGAGTTGGCATGCAGACGCTATGAGCCAGAATTATTTAACCCGGTCCAGCTGAGTTTGAAGTACCCATCACCTTGCTCTTGAAGGGAGAAGATTTTTCTCAACATCCCCAAGCGATACACCTGGTTCCAACAGACTACTTCCCTGACCATGTCCGAAGAGTGGAAAGCCGATTGGCAAAAATTTGAAGCAAACCCTAAAGTCCGTCAAGAGAGACTTATTTCCGAAATTTCTGGGGCATGGAACGATGTGGCATCCCTCCAGCGTCTCGTCCTGAAGCCCTCCACAAACAAATGCTTGAATCAACGGAGTCCAAGTCGCTTAGAGGAAATGGTGGCTCTGAGTCAAGAGGCTGGTCGTGTCCTCCTGGAAGAACCCGTCAAACAGTACCAGTATCGAACGCCGGTCCGAAGAGCATTGTCAGCCATTGAAGAATACCATTCGGCTGCCGAAGAACTTCTCCATTTACTTCCAAAGTCCGTGCCGATTTCCGGAAGAGAATTTGTCAAGCTGACGGGTCTTCCTCCCATTGCGACCTGGTTTGATACTTTGATTGGCGCACGCCGACGCGGCCGCGGATTGCCCTTGCAAGACATTTTGGCGGATCATTTTCTTCGCGAAGATTTGCGGCGGCAGATCCTAGATGGTTCGACACAGCTGTTGCTGGCTAAAGCTTGTCTCGAATTGCGGGAACCATGGCAAGCTTATCGCATTCAAACGTTGAGTCGTTTTGGGGGACTCGAATTTGAGCCGTGACGTGCTGGATCGAATCTGGAACCAATGGTTGCAGCGGACGGATGCGGTTGCACGTCAAGCCAGCGAACATTTGGAACAGTACCGAAATTGGGTTGAAGGGTCATCGGTTCGACTGAGCCGGGCTCTGCAACGGGGCGGGCGGGGATTTGTTCATGCCCGGGGCTGGAAATCAAGATTGCTTCGCAAATTCTGGCAACGAAACGTCGCCTATTGGTCAAAACAACAGCGAGCGATCTATTCGGTACTCGAAATGGACTTGTGTGTCAAACAGCTCGGAACGGTATCCATTCAGACGACGGCTCTAGGGTTGGATTCTCTGCAGCAAGAACATCGGAGCATCCATCAGAACTGCGGAATCTTTGATCCTTTGGCTAGACGAATGGTCTCCTACGGCGGTTCCATTTGAGCCGCCAGTCCAAGATGCACGCTTGCTCAATCTGGAAGAGCGTGTGGACCTTTGGGCAGGAAAACTATCGGCTGCCACTCGGCAACTTCTTCCGGAGAAAATCGATACGTTGAATCCCAAGCGCCGTCTAGCACCGGTTTATTCGCGATGGAGAACGATTTACCCACAGAAAGCCTATCTATCGGGAATCGAAACCTACGGGAAGCCCATTTACTCGGAAGGTCTTCGCGAGATTGTCGAACTGAATTTGGCGATTGCCCGCGAAATGGAGCACGCACGACAAGTGGTGGAGTATGGATTGGAAAGTGCCCGCACTGAAGGGGGATTCCAGAGCGATCTTCTGACTGAAGCCAAGAAGAATGCTCAAACCTTGCTTTCGGCGCAAGCGCGCGTGGTCCTTGATGTCGATCGGTCCTTGCTTCAGACCGGTGTCCGTGCACTCGTTTCCATTGGGCAATCCATCAATTCCGAATTGGAAATCAGCCGGCTAGGATTGCTTGACTATCTCACGCACTTGCAGGGACGCCACGCTTTCAATGCAATTCAGTGAAATTGCAATTCGATTCCTGCGGGCGGGTACCCGCAATCTGGGGCTTTGGGTGGACAGGCTCCTGAATTGGGTTCTTATTACGGATTGGTTGGCGTTTTCCAACTCGTCCGTTCTTGAACCTGTTATTGAGCGGCCCACCCTGGCTCACGTGCTTGAAGTCAAGCTTGCCAGCCGGGAGTTGCCGCAAATTTACAAGAGGCTCTTTCGTCTGGCTCCAGTTGAAGATCGCCGATTTCTGGTAGGGCGAGATGAGGAAATAGAGGGTTTTGAGCAGGCGCTGGCCCAATGGGATTCGGGTCGTTTCGCTTCAGTGTTACTCGTAGGAGCCCGAGGTAGCGGGAAAACCAGTCTCTTGAATTGTGCCTGCCAGTAGCTGTTTTTGCCGGTCGCAAGTTGGTCCGGGGACAATTCGACCAACGGCTGACATCCGCCAGCCAGGTTGAGCAATTTCATTTTGAAACTGCTTATCAGTCCCTGCAGGGACCGATCTGGACTCCGCCTTAAGCGGTGAGAGAAGAGTCGTCATCCTCGAGGAGTTTGAACGAGCTTTCCTCAGGAAAGTCAGCGGGTTTGACGGCATTCGCTTTTTACTGCAACTCCTTCAACCCGAGCGCTTCCTCCACTCTTTGGGTGTTCTCTCTGAACGACGATGCCTTCCGCTACCTCGATGTTGCTGTCGACCTCGGTCGTTTTTTTTCACATCGTGTCAACGCCATGTCCGTGAAGAGAGGAGGACCTGACGAATGCCATCATGCAGAGGCATAATCTGTCAGGACTCAGACTAAAATTCTCCCCGCTGCCGCCTGAAGACCCCCGAGTGAGCCGGATGCGTCAATGGTTGGGCATTGAGAGGGACCCGGAGAAAATGTTTTTGGATGCCCTTTATGAACAGTCAGGGGGAGTATTCCGATCAGCATTCGAGTTGTGGCAAGGGTGCATCGAAAGAGTGGAGGCAGGAGTGGTCGAGATGCGACAGCCCCTCGTTCCCAACTATTCAAGATTACAACTTGCCCTAGACTCGATGGACTATTTCACCTTGGTTGCGATCATGCAACACGGGTCAACGACTGACAGTGAAGTGGCAGAAGTTCTCTGTGAACCCGTGAATATTAGCCGGATGCGGTTAGACCGTTTGCTTGCCATCGAAATTTTGGAAGACGATCCCATCTATCCAGGGGTTCGGATTCGCCCGGAGGCTCGCCGATTTGTCACGGAGGCGCTAATCCGGGTGAATCTGCTGTGAGGGTATTCTTTATGATCAGCTTATTTAAGTTTGGAGTTCCTCTTACCTTAATGGCTCAGGCTAGAACAGCAACGCTCGCTCGGGAAAAGGTCAAGACGAGCGACATTGTTTTGGTCATTGTGATCTTTCTGCTCGTTTGGTTGCTCCTCCGCTATCTTGCAATGGCCTTTAATGCCATCAGCAACTGGCGGCCGCGAACCCGATTTCTCGTCAAAGTCGTTGAACCGGTCATCCGAATTTTTCTATGGTTCGCTGCTTTTCTTTTTGCTGTCTGGGATTTGTCTCCTTCCGCAGATGCCTTTCTTGCCGCATTAGGATCCGCAGCATTGGCCATTGGGCTGGGCGCCCAAGACTTGATCAAGAATTTGATTGGGGGGTTGGTTATTCTGGGGGATCGCCCTTACCAATTGGGAGACCGGGTAAGAATGGGAGAAGCTTATGGAGAAATTGATCATATCGGTTTGCGCAGTACCAAGCTCACCACTCCAGATGACACGCGAGTTACTATTCCCAATGCCGATATCCTGACCAGTAAAGCGTTCAACGCTAACTCCGGAGTTCCGGACTGTCAGGTAGTAACCGATGTGTTCCTCCCCCCGACACAGACCCTTCCCTAGCCTGGGAGATTGGTCACCAGGCGGCCCTGACCTCCCCCTTCACGTATTTGGCGAAACCGATAACTGTGCTTCTCGTCGACAGTTATACGGAATCGCCTTTCTTGACCCTTCGAGTGAAAGCCTATGTTTTCGACCATCGTTACGAGCCAAAGATGCAAAGCGACATCGTTAAACGCTGCAAACGAGAGTTTCTAGGTCGAGGATTGCTTGAGAGGTGGAAGGAAATGAATTTTTGATCCTGAATTCTGAAATTAGGTTGAATAGGGAGCCACGTTCAGTGTTTTCCTGACTGTGGGCATTTGCCCGCCGGCTACCCACGATTAATGCAAAAAGACTCATTGATCGTGGCTACCCAAGCTAGGATCTCAAGGAGGAAAATGTTGTAGCGTAGTCTCTCATGTTGATTTCAGCAATGGCATTCACAATACTTGGCCTAACGACTCGACTCGCCGATTTTGGTTCCGATGACTTCCCCGGAAACAATGATTTCGACTCGACGGTTTTTCTGCCTGCCTTCAGCGGTTTGGTTGCTGGCAACCGGCATCTCTTTCCCGAATCCCCTGGAAGTCAACGAATTGGGGGACAATCCCTGGCTGATTAGATAATCTTTGACGCTTTGTGCCCGCTGTTCGGAAAGTTTCTGATTGAAATCATCGCTTCCCGTGCTGTCGGTATAGCCCTCGATATCCAATTTCAAGCCGGGATGGGCCAGGACAATACCGGAGAGCTTGGCTAGTCTTTCACGAGCTGCCGCTCGCAAGATCATACTTACCGGTATCAAAAAGGACATCCGCCATCGTGACGACTAAACCTCGCGGTGTATCTCGAGTTTCAAGCACCCGGTTAAACTGTTCCAGCAGTTGGGCTCTCAAAGCCTGTTTGTCACTCTCTGCCTTTAGGGCAGCCTCTTTGGCGCTTTCCTCGGCTCGACGCGCTTTCTCTGCCTCAACTTTGGCTTTCTCTTCTTGCAAGAGCGCAGCTTGCTGAGCCGCTTGAGCCTGGGCTTTTGCGGCGGATTCTCTGGCCGCAGCCAGCTCTGCTTCCATCTGCCGTTTCTCGGCCTGTTTTCGCGCCTCTGCCTCGGCGCGCTTGCTGGCTTCGGCAGCTTCTGCCTCAGCCTTGGCTTTGGCTTCGCGCTCTGCGGCTGCCTTCTGTTCGTTGGCTACTCGCTCTTCTTCGATTCGTCTTCAGCGCAATAATTCGAGACGCCTCTGCCGTCTGGGCGGCTTCCTTGGAAACCATGATAATGGATTTCTTATTTTGCTTTCGCTTGATGTAGTCCTGCGCCTGTGCAAAACCTGCTTCAGCCTTGGCAAAAGAGTCGGTAGCATATTTGTCAGCTTGTTGAGACTTGGCGATACGGATGGCATTTTGGGCTTCGTAAAACTCCAAAGGAATTTTGGAGTCCATCTTGCAATGGTGGAAGATTGGCGTCCTCGTACTGAGCACGTTTGAAAAGCTCGACCTTCGCATCCACTTCCTCGACTTTCCCCTTGGTGTCTTTCCGGATAATGTTTTCTAAAACGACGAGTTCACTGGGGTATGTGACGGAATAATAGGGCTCTGCCGTGACGATCAATCCGAAGGCCTGAAGCCGGGTGCTGACCATCATTTTCCCTTGTTCCCATCAAGCAGTAATTCACCCAAATTAGTTGACCGACCTTCAGGCGTAATAGCCCATAGGACGTAGGTGAGATAGACTGCCCCAAATTTGGAAGCAGGCTGCAATTTCTCGAATTCAGCCTCAATTGAAAGGTTTCCTTCTTTGCTTCCGACCTTCGCCTCGCCTTTTGCTTCTGGAAGGTAGGGGGTTCCTTTAAAGTCAATCTTCGTTTCGCCGCTCTTCGCCCGATAGCTGACGGTCTGCACGGTGCGCTCGACTGCCGGGATTTTGATGACAGCAGTGGATTGGGAGTTAACCTTCTGCCCCATGGCGGATTGAGAAATGAATCCCAGCACGCCCAGGGTTAAGACAAAACGTATGAGACAGTTCATAAACATCCTCCAACTTAATTAGAATTCTTGGTCAATATTGCAATGCGGTCTCAGAATTCCCTTAAGCGCAGTCGCAGGGAGATTTAAGTGAGGTGCTAGGAAGGGGTTCTGAAATCCATACCGGGATACCTTTAAACTATCAATGACTTGATCACTAGAAATTGAAACGGAAGGGCGAACCGAAGCAAATTGTAGGCCTAGACTATAGCACAGGATTCGGAAACCTGGCAGAACGAAAACTCCTTGTGAAACGAGTTCATGTCAATTCACTTAATATCCGGCAAACTTCATCAGGCTTGTTAGAAATGATCCCGTCAATATTAAGTTCAATCATTCTCCGGATATCCTCTGTCCGGTCAACCGTCCAGGCAAATGTCTTTCTGTTCTGCATCCTGAGTTCCATAATTGCTCTCGTATTGATGGCTTGAAAATCCAGACAAACATTTTCAAAGTTGATCCCCATAACGCTGGCTTTGGCTATGTTGGTCAGTGCATGGGAGACGATCCCAATGGGAAGACTTGGCGAAAATTCCTGAACCCTCTTGATCAGGGAGAGGTCGAAAGAAGTTAGGATGACGGGGCGCTCTTTCGCCCGCGCAGCGATAAAGTTCCCCATTTTTTGATAACTTCGAATGCTTTTCAGTTCTACCATTATGCCGAGTGGCGTAGGCAACAGATCAAAGACTTCAGGCAAGCGTAGAAGTCTTTCCTTGTTGTAGAGTTCTGTGGAACACAAAATCTGAGAGTGCGTTTTATGAACGACATCTTTCTTGCCGGAAATTCTACTGAGATCTCTATCGTGGATTACGATGAACTCATTGTTGAGAGATTCACGAACATCCAGTTCAACCATATCGACCCCCATATCAACTGCTTTCCGAAACGCCTCCAGGGTGTTCTCCAAAGCATATGCAGAAGCGCCGCGATGTCCCACGACTAAAGGTCTCATATCGATTTCGTGTGAACGTCTTCCGTGAAATTGGGTCGAAATCAGCTCAAATATTAAATCCTATAAGAATTCCTGATTTCTCCAAGCGACAAAATTGCTACAATTTATTATGGAGAAGTGATTTTTGCTTGCTTGATTGACAATTGCCTCTATTTGGAAGGATTCTTCACTTAAGGGAGCGAAGCCTATGTCCCTTCTTAAGGTCGCTCGGCTAGGCCATCCAGTCCTCAGAGAAATCGCAGAGCCGGTCCCTGTCAGCGAAATTCCTGGGAGTCAGATTCAGGGATTGATTGAAAACATGATCGAAACTATGAGAGAGTACGATGGTGTAGGACTTGCTGCCCCCCAAGTCCACGAATCCCTCCAGATTGCGGTCATCGAGGCTCTGGAATACCCAGAAAAAACAAAGCTGAGTCCGACACCCTTAATGGTTTTGATTAATCCCACCTTTACCATCATTTCCGAAAAATTGGAAGAAGACTGGGAAGGGTGTCTGAGCATTCCTGACTTAAGAGGGTTGGTACCGCGCTATCGGCAAATAAAAGTCCAAGCTTATGACCAGAGCGGCAAGGTCACGGAATTCAAAGCGCAAGGACTGCAAGGGCGTGTGATCCAACATGAATATGATCACCTGATTGGGAAGGTCTTCCTTGAGCGGATGGCTAGTTTAGAATCTCTCTGCTTCTTGAAAGAGTTTTCTCGGTATTGGAAAACGAAAGACGAAGTTTGAGGCAAAAAAAACGGGGGAAACGAAGGATCATGGGATCTTCGTTTCCCCCATTGGACAAGGAGGAGGGGAGGAACTTCAGGGGAGAGAATTATTAACCGTTTGCACGCGGCTGCCTCAAATCAAACCAGCGCTCCGTTGGAAGTGAAAAAGATCTCGTGTTCCAACTTATGGACGTATCGATCTACGATGATTTTTTCCTGAACCTTCTTTTCGTCGTATTCTTTAAAATTGGCAGTCAGTGGAGCAGACAGATACATCCAACTCTCAGACCCACAACTTGAACAAGTCAAAGTCCCAGTCGAGTTAACCGCCAGTATCCGATTGGCCTCGCAATTTGCGCAGAAGACAATCCGATTGTCCAGCGAGCGCTTTACATTATGTTGTGAAGCCTTACCGAGATTCCGCCAGGATTTTAGTGTCATTTTCAATTCCCCTTCTTATTTGGCTTTTCGTTGTTTCCACGCCCGAGTTTCTCCAGCCACAATGGCTGTAAGTTGTCGAGTGGTCCGTTTTATTCCACGGGCTGAACTACCTTCTTCCTTTTCCCATTACCCAAACCCGAACAGCTATCTTACGGTAAGCAGTTTCTACTCCAATCTAATAGATACATTTCAAGCCCAAAAGGTTTACTTAGCTCGTAAACTATTGGAAAATTGGATAGATCGTGTGCGCATGCCGACTCCAACAATTAAGGAGAAACAAAATTGAACTACCTCGAATAAGATGCGCTTTTCTCAAGAAGTTCTTGATTGCGTGTGTCTTAAAAAAATGAAAAACAGAGGTGGAATACTTGAGTTCAAAATGATGCGCTTCGTAGTGGCAAAGTCAATTTGACCGAAACTCGGAAAACATATGCCGCATTTGAGGGGACATTAAGTCCTCGAAGGGTAAAGTGGGAACTTATGGGTTAACTCCCTCACTTTGGATTTTATCTGGGTCTGAAGTGGTTCATTGGAGATATCATCCAGGACATCGCAAATGAGTGTACCGACCAGCTTCATATCCTCTTCTTTCATTCCACGAGTCGTCAAGGCAGGAGTCCCCAGGCGAACACCGCTTGTGACCATAGGAGGATTCGTATCGTATGGAATGGTATTCTTATTGACTGTAATACCTGCATTCTCAAGTGCCTTTTCAGCCTGCTTCCCTGTAATTCCTTTTGAGAAAACATCTACGAGCATCAAGTGATTGTCTGTGCCTCCCGAGACGATACGGTAACCTCGATCTTTGATTGTCGAAGCCAATACTTTGGCATTCCTGATGACCTGCTGAATATAGGTCTTATACTCTGGCTGGAGTGCTTCGAGGAAGCAAACTGCCTTGGCGGCGATGATGTGAACCAGGGGGCCTCCTTGAGTGCCCGGGAAAACCATCTTATCAACGTCTTTTGCGAATTTTTCTTTACAGAGAATCATTCCTCCTCGAGGTCCTCGCAGAGTTTTGTGCGTTGTACTGCTCACAAAATCACAGTGTGGAACCGGGCTCGGATGTTCCCCCACAGCCACAAGACCCGCGATGTGGGCGATATCCGCCATCACCAGGGAACCGGCAGAAGCTGCAATTTTAGCGATGCGTTCGAATTCAATGATTCGCGGATAGGCACTGGCACCGACCACAATTAATTTCGGTCTGTGTTCATGCGCCAGTTTCCCCAACTCATCATAATCGATGGTCTCTGTCTCTTTATGAACCCCGTAAGGAACGACTCGATACATCTTCCCCGAAAAATTCAAGGGATGACCATGTGTCAAATGGCCTCCGTGGGAAAGATTCATTCCCAGGATCGTGTCGCCGGGGGAGAGAACGGTCATATAGACTGCCACATTGGCCTGGGTTCCCGAATGGGGCTGAACGTTGGCATGGTCTGCCCCGAAGAGTTGTTTAACGCGCTCAATAGCCAAAGTCTCGACCACATCGGTGAATTCGCACCCGCCATAATAGCGCTTTCCGGGATAGCCTTCAGCATACTTATTGGTAAAGACGCTGCCCATCGCCTCGAGCACGGCTTCACTGACGAAGTTCTCTGAAGCAATCATTTCGAGTTGGAATGCCTGGCGTCTGGTCTCAGACGAAACAGCGGCATAGACTTCGGGATCCACCGATTGAAGGGTGTTCCCCACGCGGACATCAACGTTTGTAGGCATTTCTCTTCACCTTATGGATGCAAATCGATCACTTCAAGATGAATCCAGAGTTCAAAACGATCATTCTTAAATGAAACGGGTGAACAGTATTTCGAGCGTTCGCAGCAATTAAAGCAACGGCATTCTAGCGGATATCCCCGCGAGATTCAATTCAATTCCAGGGAAAGGGCTTGTCTGGATATCCGCATCTGGACTGGATTTCAGAGGACTGCAAAATCCAAAATTCACTTGACGTCATGAGGAAGATACAATACTTTAGCGTCTCGCTAACGCTTCCTCGATCCCGGGAAGATTCTGCGACAGTTGACTTGTTGCAGGTTCCCTCTCGAATGCGGGATCAAAACGATCGTAAGGTTGAAGGAGTCTTCATGCAGTGGAGCCATATGTTCATCCCGACGTTGCGGGAAGCGCCGGCAGATGCCCAGGTTCCGAGTCATGTGCTTTTATTGAGAGGCGGGTACATTCGCCAGTTAGCTGCGGGGATTTATTCCTATTTGCCGCTGGCTCAGCGCGTTCTCAATAAGATCGCCCACATTGTACGCGAAGAACTCGATGGGATGGGAGCCCAGGAATTTTATTTGCCGGCCTTGCAGCCAGCGGAACTCTGGCAAGAGAGTGGTCGTTGGGAAGCCATGGGACAGAATATGTTTCGTCTCAAAGATCGTGCTTCCCGGGACCTTTGTCTGGGGATGACCCATGAAGAGGTTTTCACGGCTATTGCCCGCGACGAGCTGCGCTCCTATCGGCAACTTCCTCAGATCTGGTATCAGATTCAAACCAAGTTTCGGGATGAGCCCCGCCCCAAATCAGGTTTGCTTCGAGTCCGGCAATTTACCATGAAGGATTCCTATTCTTTTGATATGGATTGGGAAGGATTGGATATCAGTTACCAAAAACACTTTGAGGCCTATTGCAGGATCTACAATCGCTGCGGGCTTCGTTATCGTGTTGTTGAAGCTGATAGTGGGATGATGGGTGGCCGGCAATCCCACGAATTTATGGTGGTTACCGATGCCGGTGAGGACCAGATTGTGTATTGCAGCTGCGGCTATGCAGCCAATATGGAGAAGGCAACTTCGCGAACGGAGGCCACCAATGAAGCCAAAGGCCCCGAGCGCCCAGAACTGGTATCGACTCCTGGCCAGAAGACAATCGAAGAGGTTACCCGCTTTCTTCAGATCAAACCCTCACAGCAAATTAAAACACTAGTCTATGTGGCAGCGGGGAAGCCTGTTCTCGCTTTGGTTCGAGGGGACCACCAATTGAATGAAATGAAATTACAGTCTTTCTTGGGTGTTGAGGTTCGTCCGGCACGTCCAGAGGAAATTGAGGAAGCAATGGGGGCTGGAGTTGGATCGTTAGGGCCCGTCGGGGTAACGAAACTAAAAATCCTCTCTGATCTTGCATTGCGAGATCAAATGAACTTAACTTGCGGGGCCAACCGGGATGACTATCATCTCACCGGAGTAGAGCCCGGCAGAGACTACGTCGCTGAGTATGCCGACCTCCGACTTGTTCAGTCCGGAGACCCGTGTGTCCAATGTGGCAACCCGTTAGCGGTGAGCAAGGCTCTCGAAGTCGGACACATTTTCAAATTAGGCACGAAATACTCCGAAAGCATGGGCGCAAATGTCTTGAAGGCAGACGGTAAGGCTGTTCCTATTGTGATGGGGAGCTATGGCATTGGGCTCGAGAGAATTATGGCCGCAGTGGTTGAGATATGTCATGATTCCGATGGGATCACATGGCCTTCTTCGATCGCCCCATTCCATTGTGTGATCTCGGTGCTGAATATGAAAGATTCAGGCTTAGTGGAGGCGGCACAGAAGGCTTATGCTTTGCTAAATTCCTTGGGTGTGGATGTGTTGCTGGATGATCGCGAGGAAAGGCCAGGAGTTAAATTCAAGGATGCCGATCTGATCGGCATTCCCTACCGTATTAACTTTGGTAGTAAGAAGTTTGCTGAGGGTAAGATCGAATGGATCCATCGTGCCTCCGGAAAACCGATGAAGTTGAAGTCTCATTACTCGAGGTCAAAGCAAGAGAACTGTTGATGGAGAATGGAACTCCATGAAATCAGCGTCCAACCGGAGTAGTCTGAAAAACCAGCGGGGGCGGGGAAATCTAGGGTGTCTCTTCTCTTTTCTCCTGCTGGGAGCGATAGGCTATCTGGGTTACAAATTCATTCCTCCCTACGTAAGCCATTTTGAGTTGAAAGATGCCATGGACGAAGTGGCGGTCTATGAAATTGCCGGAATTGGCGTGTCGAAAGAAAGGAACAGCGGTGGATACTCAGGAAATAGTGATCAACAAGGCAAGAGAAATGGGAATTAAGTTAGAGAAACAAGATATCAAAATAGAGAGAACGACGGACAAGATTTTTATCCATGTGAACTATTCTGTTCCTATTGATCTTCCTGGTCGCGTTTATGAGCTGAAGTTCGATTTCACCAGCCATAACTGAGTAAAACCTCCCTTGGTAGTTTCCCCCTCCCGAAATCATTTCAAGAGCCTATGCCGTCTCTTTTGATGACTAAGCCGCAATTTTTAGAGGTTGTGTCAATTTGATCGGAATGGTGGATCCGGAGGGGAACCCAGTCTCTTTCCCTCTCGTCGCCAATACTGCCCCTGTCCCAGCGGCGCCTCCTGCTGCAGCTCCAATGGCTGCTCCCTTTCCTCCGCCTGCGATGGCTCCAATCAATGTTCCCGCTCCAGCACCGCCACCAATCATCAAAGCATCCCGTTTATGAGTAGTCTGCGCTTGCCGTGAAACGTTCGATGCCTGGATGGAATAACTCTGTCCGTTTGGAAGAATGATTTCATTAAATCGCAGGGCCATGTAGGCGACGCCTTTGACTCGTCCCGACCTCGTTGCTTCCGCAACGATACCCTCTCACAGTACTTCCGCTGGGAATTAACACTTTGTCATTTAACTTGACATCGTTAATTACGGTAAGGCTGATCGGATCTCCAGGCGCATTGCGTTCTGTCGTTAAAGAATGTTGCAATGAAGCTTGAATGACTGTTCCTGGAGCGAGCGTTTCTTGCACCTTTTTTGGCGTCAATGTCTTTCTTGACAATGCCGAGGGTTGGTCCCCCAATACCTGTTGAATCGGAACTGGTCACCGCAGGGCCACTACAAGCGACCCCAATTACGAGAATGCAACTCAATAAGGTTAGCTGGTAATTCCAACGCATAAGCAAGTCCTCCTTTTCCAATCATTTCCTTATGGAATTGGCTTTCAGGGATAGGTAAATGCAAGATCAGGTCCAATCCCCAACTCAATTCTTGCCTTCAGGCTATGGCGGTTGCTTAGGGCCCAATGATTTGAAATTCAGGAAATTCTTACCGGCGGATTGTAAAACTTACCCTTCCAAAGTGTTCATGCTCAGTTCCACAAATGAGCTGTAATTGCTGGAGGGGAGAACGTTGACAACACCCGACCTCAGCAGGGTTAGCGACAGCAAGGACTTCTGCCACTTATTTAGTTCATTCCCCTAACAAATCGAGATTAGATGTAGGTACAGGCATCCTTGCCTGCACCACTCGACAGGCGCAGATGCCTGTCGCCACTGTGCATCATACGTTAGCGCATTTATGAACCGGGCACTTAGTACGAGTGTGAGGGAAGACGGCGAATCTGAGCTATGAAGGTGGTAATACTGCGAGGGGCGAGAGTCAGTGACAATTTTGGACCACTCTCTCCTGGTAGGGGGATGATGGCACACTCTTCTTCTTGAGCGGTGCGATAAGCTAGCAGTACGCTCAAGGTTCCAGTCTCGCGTTTGGATGGTTTCGTTTAACAGGCTCCGCCGATCGATTCAAGAGTACCAGAGTAATGGCATTGTACTCGGGGTTTCGGAATGCGATGACTTGAGAGGTCCCGCCGCTAGCCATAACCCGCACTGAATTGCTTGAGATAAAACGGCTGAACTGAGCCAGGCACCAGAATCGCTTTGTCAGCTTGAACGAATTGGCATTCTTCATCTAGAAGGGCTGTCCGACCTTTCCATGGGCGAGAGGCTAACGGAACCCAGTAAAACCAAGCTTGGCATTCGGCATAGTACAGGTCGTTCATGACCTGTTCAGCCAGACGCAACCCGCCATCCATCCCAGCCGAATCTTCTGCTGACGGTAGGGCATATTCTGTCTGCCACAACTTCACATTAAATCTTTTCGAAATTTCCTTAATCTTCGACCGGTCTTTGTTATCTCCGGTATAGGAATGAGCCGCGATTCCGGATACCCATTGCCGTGCATCCGGATCTGCCATAATGGGATTGAGAAACTCAGCCAGCGAACTCCAATCTAATTCTGGCAGGAGAAATCGAGTACGGATTCCTTGCCCTTTGAATTGTTTGGCCACCACCTTGAGAAACTCTGCTGTTTGATCGGCTTTCCAGAGGCAGCTTTGAAACGGCCCTGAGCCTTCAGGATTATTTTGAAAGCTCAGGAAAGGAATTTCGAGAAACCGCAGCTTCTTGTAAGAATCAATGTAAGTCCCTAAGTAAGCGGCAAAATCTTCGTAATGTTTAGTCATTAACGCTCCCCCATCGTTTTCGGAAAGATTCGTCTTCCAGAGCGGGGGGGGACTCCAGTTGCAACTATAAGGGATCACTTCATTCCGCTTTTGTGCTTCCCGGAGCAAGTTAAATTGATCGGTTTCACTCTTTTCATCGAAAAGAGAGAACTGCAGACCTCGAATGTACAACGGGTGGGTCATGGGAAGGCGCTTCGCAGCCCAGGTGATTTCATTTCGAACCAAGTTGAAATGGGTCCCCTGAGAGCCGAAAAGCAGGTCCATAAGCCGGGCTCTCTCCTTTTCAGGAAGTCCCATAATCTCTTGGGCCGCTCCATTTCCGAGCGTGATTCCAAAACCATCGAATCTTTGAAATTGAACTTCAGGCTGGATCAGGATTGGTTTGGATTGAGGCGCTGTGCTTTGCGCTAAGAGTGGGTACGCCAATGCCGCCATTGCCCAGAATCTCTTTGCCCAGGCACAATAATAAAGGCAAGAGGCCAGCCACCGTGCTCTTTCCCAATTCAACGGACGACCATCACGGATATGCCGCATGAGGAATACTGCATGCATAATAGAGGAAAGCATAATCAACTCTGGAACTAGAGCCGTATGTACGGGTAACAGTCCAAGCTAGGATTTCAATCAGGTGGGAAGTCCTGGAAATCGGCAACAGCAGAGGGTTTCAGAAAACCCTCCAGCAGATTGACCAGGCTAGTCAGCTTCTTTGACTGCCTTTGTCGCCCTTTTCTTCTTGGGCGATGGCTCAACTGCTTTCTTTGATTCAAAACTCTTCATGGCCGGTTCTTCGTCATCGAAGATTTCGAAGACGGAGAGCAAATTCATGATCTTGAATACTTCCAGTATTTTAGGTTTCACCTTCAGCAGCTTGAGTTGTCCGCCATCATTGGTCATTGAGGTGTGCGTGCTGACGAGAAACCCGACTCCCGTGCTGTCAATATAGGGAACACTATCCATATCGATCAGGACATTTTGAATACCCATACTGATCACGTTCTTTAATTTTTCTCGAAGGAAGAAACTATCTCCTCCAGCCATAAATTTTCCATCAAGCTTTAGGACACAGACATCTCCCACGACCCTAAGTGTAAATTTCAAATTGGTTGATCCTCCTCGAATCCAATCAAACTGATTTCAACGGGAACAAGTCATTCAGGTGACGTTGAATCGACGAGCCCTCCAGGACTAACCAAGGCCAGCCCTTGGAAAAGCTCGAAACCGGAGGGAGCGAATCACGTGAATGCTCCACTTCGAACACAGAAAAAAC
The DNA here is from genome assembly GCA_963810905.1 of uncultured Acidimicrobiia bacterium. Classification (GTDB taxonomy): domain Bacteria; phylum Acidobacteriota; class Terriglobia; order Versatilivoradales; family Versatilivoraceae; genus CAWBAT01. The sequence goes on from CAWEPG010000014.1 coordinate 35,057, forward strand.
AACCCGGAAGGCTGTTGATAAGCAGTGAAATTTATCTTAGTGATTTCTTCCCAAATGAGCAAGTGTTTTGAAGAAAACTTTTTTCCAGAGAGATTTCCTTCTTTATTAAGGAATTGAACCGGATGGAGAACCTCTAGCGAAATGTTTGAAAAAGAAGTGATGTGAGATAAGATAGCTTCAATAAGATGAGATCAAGTTTTTAAGAACTTAAATCAGCGGCTCGACAGTGTGGGATAGAATCTAATGCCAAGTCAAAAACAAGTGAGTCGTCGAAAAGCCATCAAGGAGGTTGCTCTTGGATTAGGGACAGCTGCCAGCTTCCCCATACTCAAACGCCAATCGGCCGCACAGGGACATCACCACCCTGCTGCCAGTCCCCCGGTCTCGGACTCTAATGCTGTAAAGACTCCAGCTTTCTTCAATCCGCGGCAATATGCCACAGTCACGGAATTGGCTTCATGGATCATCCCCACCGATGAGACTCCGGGCGCCCGCGAAGCCAAGGTGAATGAGTATATCGACATGATCGTAAGTGAGGCGCCGTCCAGCCTCAAGAAACTGTATCGAGATGGCCTGGAATGGTTGGACAAGACAAGTCATTCACAGCATGGGAAAATCTTTGTTGAGCTTTCAAAAGAACAGCAGTTTGAAATCTTGACTGAGATGAGCCAAATCAAGAATCCTTCCGCAAACAACCAGCTGCCAGCAAGATTCTTTAAGGCCATTAAGGAAGCAACAATTGATGGATTTTATACCTCTAGAATTGGATTGGATGAACTCGGCTACAAAGGAAACGCGGTACTTGATGAATTTCCTGGCTGTACCCACCCTGAGCACCAGAGCTAGAATGTTACCATCTGAAAATTGACTCGACCCAACTCCCGTAGATAACCACCATTCTGCCTTCCCTTGTCTTTCTGAAACAGGCCGTCCTCCCCCTTGGACAAAGGGGCGGCCTCAGAACAGTGAAGAACTACTGGCAAACAATATTGATTGCGTCTGCATCCCGTTCGATTCGAAGATCCGGACTGCAATGATTGGACTCGTGAATCTTAGGGTCGCTTTACAGGCAATTTAATGCTTTCTTTCACGCCCGTGAGGTGAATAACGATCGAATTTTCCATCATTTGTACATCACTCACACCGGTTGTGCCCTCCGGGATCGAGGCCAGGAATAGCCCGTAGCCAATCGTCTGTTTCTCACGAGCCGATATCCAACGATAGGTCTGGACACCGTTAAGATGACCCATTTCAATGGCCGCACGGCGAGAATCCGGAAATGCCGTGGTCCCAAATTCGAGTCCGCGTGTCACTTCACGTTCCTGCCATGGTTTGGCACTCCGAAATAGATTTTCTTCCCAGATTCCCAACCAGGGCCATTCCTTCCGCGGCCAGATATATCCGACCAGAAGCCCCTTGCTTCGGTTGATGGCTGTGAAATAGGCCCATTCGCGGGATGGATCCATCGAAGTCGTAACGAAATCGCTGGACTTTTCCCCTTGTGGCCATTCTCTAAGATTCACGGTTTTCCCGTCTACGCCGGGTGCATTTGGCCACTGGAATTCTGCACCACTCTTTAATCGATTCCCTTTACTGAAGGATTCGGGGCCCACCTTGCACCAGGTTGCTGAAGCATCAAAAAACGATGCCCCCTTTTCCAGAAAGGGTCTGCCCATCGTTGGATGTTGCTGCCAGCCAAATGGACGATCGAAATCTCCCAAATTCTCCACACTTTCGACAATCCAGAGGACGGAGGAATTCGGCGCGAGTGCCGCTTGACGGGTAACTTTCAGTTGAGCTTTTGGCAAAGTAGCGCTGTAAGTCAAGCTCGACTCCGTTATACCCAATTCCTTCCAAGTTTGTATGGGAGCTTCTCCGTGAACCGTGATGCCGGCTGCCGATTCGGCAGGGCTCACCGACCCAAAGAAATCAAGACAAATATTGTGCCCAAGAATTGAGGCCAGGAGACGGGCTTCAGGAGGATCGCCGTATTCTTGCAGCGAAGGATTCCATTCCTCAGGCTCGATGCTTTTCCAGAGTGGCTGCCAAAAAGGATTGAGGTTAGCTCCCCTACCTGAGGCCAGCTTGGCACTGGCGATATGCCCGCCGCCTGGCGTGATCATGACTTCCACCTTGTCATTTTTTAGCACCCAGACCCTGCGTCCCACATATTTTTGCCCGGAAACACTTAACGGCAAGAGAACTAAGCTTGAGACGGTGACGAGATAATAAATGAACTGCGCTTTCATGGAGGTCCTCCTTATATCGATCAATCAGCAACTGAAAACCTTCAGTAAATCATGCCCAATAGGCCTCGCCTCGCGGTTCTGTAATGACGACCTGCTTGAGGAAATGGATTGCTTTGCGGAGACCTTCATTAGAAGACATCAAACTATCTTCATGTTCAATGCTCAAAACATAATCGTATCCCACCAGTCTGAGATTACTCACGATGTCTTTCCACACGGCGTAGTCATTCCCATAGCCGACAGTCCGGAAGATCCAGGATCGATGAATTTCGTCCGTGTAATTTTTCGGATCCAGAACGCCATTGACCGCGATGTTGCGAGGATCCAACTTGCAGTCTTTGGCATGAACGTGGAAGATGGCATCGCCACAAGCCCGAATCGTGGCGCCGATATCGACTCCCTGCCAAAATAAGTGGCTGGGATCGAAATTGCAGCCGATCTCAGGACCCACCGCGTTTCTAAGCTTTAGAAGCGATTCTACATTGTAAACGACGAGATTCGGATGCATTTCCAAACCGATTTTTCGGATTCCATTGTTCTTGGCAAATTTGACGGTTTCCTTCCAATAAGGAATGACGCGCTCTTTCCACTGCCAACCTAGAGCTTCGAGAAACTCCGGCGGCCAAGGAGCGGTGATCCATGAGGGTATCATGGCGTGGGGATCTGATCCGGGGCAACCGCTGAACGTAAGCACTCGTTCGCACGTCCAGCTTGCGTGCGAGTTTCACGGTCTTTTCGAAGTCTTGGTGATGGGTTTTGGCGATCTTCTTATTGGGATGAATGGGGTTGCCGTGCACGCTTAGTGCACTGAGAATGAGGCCGCGGCTGCTAATCGCTTCTTTAAACGCTTTTAATTTTCGATCACTGGACAAAAGCACATCCGGGTTGCAGTGCGCTGTGCCCGGGTATGCTCCACAACCAATCTCGACGGCCTCGACTCCCAGGTCTTTGAGATAGTCCAAGGCTGCTTCCAAAGGTTTATTTGCCAGCAGAACGGTAAGAACTCCAATTTTCATGATTCCTCCAATTTCTATTTGGAAATCACTTCAGTGATGAAATAAAGGGGGATAACCTGTCCATCCCTGCTCAGTGCGAGGCAAAAGCCGCATCGAAAGCGACTTTCGACGGAGTAAAATCTTGCTTTCGGATCATCGCGAGGGCTTCCGGAGCGCCCCAATCTCGATCCATTCCACAGTCTTCCCATTCGATGGAAAGGGGGCCTTGATAGCCGATTCGATTCAGAGCCCGAATAATTTCATCCCATTTCACATCTCCGCGGCCGGGTGAGACGAAATCCCAGCCGCGCCGGGAATCTCCAAAGTCCAGGTGAGAACCCAAGATGCTGTTGTGCCCATTGAGCTGAACTCGCGAATCCTTCACGTGAACATGGAAAATCCGATCGGAGAATTCGTCAATAAAAGCCACAGGATTTACAAATTGATGAATAAAATGGCTCGGGTCAAAGTTAAATCCAAAGTTTGGATGATGGTTAAGCGCTTTCAGAGCCCGGTGACTGGTAATGATGTCGTAAGCGATTTCCGTAGGGTGGACTTCAAGGCCAAACTTGACTCCCTCGGCCTTGAAAACCTCCAGAATCGGTAGCCAGCGCTTCGCAAAATCCTGATATCCGGCTTCGATATCTGCCTGGCTGGTGGGTGGGAAGAAATAGAGTTTTGACCAAACACTGCTGCCCGTAAAGCCATTCACCCTGTCGACTCCAAAAAGTTTTGCGGCCCGAGCGGTATTTTTCATCTCTTCGGCGGCTCTTTGACGGACTCCTTCAGGCTTGCCGTCTCCCCAAATTCTCTGCCGGCAGAATGGATTTGTGACGATTGTCTATCGGCTCATCGCAAATACATTGTCCAACCAAGTGAGTACTAATCGCCACACACTTGAGACCGTATTTATTCAGAAGCTCTCGTTTGGCTTTGACATAACTATCTTTTTCCAGGGCCTTCTCGACTTCAAAATGATCGCCCCAGCAGGCCAACTCGAGTCCATCGAATCCCCAGGCGCTGACCTTCTTAGCCAAGGCCTCCAGTGACAGATCAGCCCACTGCCCGGTGAAGAGTGTGATGGGTCGTGACATTTCATGCCTCCTTAGGGAGTTCCTAACTGCCGACTTTCACCCATTTTTTCGATTTCGAACTGCGCTCCATGGCGTCGAGAACCAACTGGTTCTTGACTCCATCTTCAAAGTTTGGTGAGGGCATTTGATTCTTAGAGATCCCCTGCATTAAGTCATAAACCATATGAGTGAAAGTGTGCTCGTAGCCAATGATGTGTCCGGGTGGCCACCATTTCATGTAGGGGTGCACATTCTCGGTAACCAAGATGTTGCGAAAACCATGAATGTGAGCTGGGTCGCTTTTCAGATAGAGTTCCAGTTCGTTGAGACGTTCCAGATTAAAAACTAGCGACCCCTTGCTGCCATTAATCTCGAAGCGATTGTAGTTCCTTCGTCCGAGGGCGAAACGGGTTGATTCAATGCTTCCAATCGCCCCGTTGGCAAACCGGATGACTGCAATACTGGCATCATCAACTGTGACTTTGCCCTTTTTATTCGGATTATCCAGTAACGGGCGCTCTTTAATGAAAGTCTCCATGGTTGCCGAAAGCTCCGTGATTTCACCAATGAGAAATCGCGCCAGGTCAGTGACATGAGAACTTAAATCCCCGATGGCCCCGGATCCTGTTCTTGCCTTGTCGAAGCGCCAGTAAAGTGGAAATTTCGGATCCATACACCAGTCCTGCAAGTAGGTGCCACGGAAGTGATAGATGTCCCCCAGGCTGCCATCGGCAATTAACCTTTGAGCCAGAACAATTGCCGGCACCTTTCTGTAATTGTGGCAGATCATATGAAGGACGCCTGCCTTTTGCACCGCTGCCAGGATTCTTTTTGCTTCCCCGAGGTTGTTCGCCAGAGGTTTCTCGCAAAAGACGACTTTCCCGGCTTTTGCGGCGGCGATCGCAATAGGCGTGTGAAGGTCGCCCGGTGTGACAATATCAACCACATCGATATCTTTCCTTTGGAGCACGTCTTCCCAGGAAGTACTCCATTCTTCCCATCCCAGGTTGGCCGCCGCCTTCTTGATGTCTTCTTCGTTTCGTCCACAAATCACCTTCATGACAGGAACGGTGGCGCTTTCAAAGAAATGCGGCATTTGGCGATAGGCATTACTATGGGCTTTCCCCATGAACCGATGGCCAATGAGAGCAACGTTAACCTTTCGTACCACGGACTTTCCCCTTTCTTTGAATGATTCTTCTTTGAATGATGTGAACAGGGTTAAAAGCCTGCCACGACCTCAGGCAGATTGCTGGATGCTTTTCCGGGACAGATATTGTCGATCCGAGGCTGGCACACAATCAATGCTGACAAGCTTTTATTGGATGACTTACAATGCTGGAAAGTATCTCAAAACACCCTCTCTGTATAACAAGATTCCTTTTAAGTGGTCAAGGGAAAAGGGGTCGAATGGATCCGAGAAAGAACCGTCTCTCAAAAGTTACACGCAAGAATCAAGGACACAATCGGGGTGGGAACCTTGCATCGGAAGACGGCAGATCATCCTCTTACTCCCTTCTTGATCCGTCCAGCCTCCGAAAAACAAAAGAGGATGTCCCAGCCCGTTCCATGAGAGCCATGCGTCATCAATTTCAGGAGGCTCTGGTAGACTTGATCAAGCACAACTTTCCTCGGGCCTCAATCCTCAAATCGAATACTTACTCAAATCTGGCCTATCCTTTATCGGGGAAATATGTCCGGGTCATTTTTAATTCAGGGACGAGCCAGTGGCATGCCATTGCTGCAGGACCGCACGAAAGCCAGGCAAATATTGACGGCTTGCTCAGTCATGGTCTGCTGTGGAGAGAATACGTTCGGGAGCGAAAACCCGCCAAACCGGTCAAGCTGATCCTCATCGCCCCTGCAGGGAAGGCCCTCATACTGGGGAGCCGCCTGGTGTGGATTTCAGGCGCCGCCCGTCAGATTCTATTGATGGAAATGGATCTGGCTCAATCCTCTCTCCGTTATGTGGAATTGTCCGATTGTGGCAATCTCGATACTGCCTTGACCCGTGTTCATCACACCCGATCCTTAACGGAAGGTATCGAGCGCCCAGGCTTTCGTGGATCCGCAGAACGATTACTCCAAGAAGTGCTTTTAGAGGACATCAGCGCAATCGATACAGCCCTGAACACCCGATTTGTTTATCCTCAGGTCCCGGCATTCCTCGCTGGAGATCGAGGGATGATTGATATCCTGAGCGTGACGAAACAGGGAAGATTGGCGATTCTGGAATTGAAAGTGAGTGAGGATATTGAATTGCCGATGCAGGGCCTGGATTATTGGCTGAGAGTGAGATGGCACCAAGAGCGAGGGGAGTTTCAAAAAAATGGCTACTTCCCCGGTCTATTGTTGAGTCCTCAACCTCCTCTACTTTACTTTGTGGGACCTCAATTCCGGTACCACGACAGTTTTCCTAAGATTACGAAACATATACTTCCGGAAGTTCCTGTCTGCCAAGTGGGCATTAACGAGAATTGGAAAGAGGGAGTGAAGGTATTGAGGAAGAAGTACTTGAATCAGAATTCCAATTGAGGAGAAAAAACTCCTGGGGGATGGAGCTATTGGATTGAGCACTCCTACCCCATGATTCAAAACAATTAATTTGGTAATCGGTCAGTTTCCGATTTCGGCGTGATACGGCCGCAAGACCACGATTCAAGCTAAGTAGTTGGTGCAACTCTCTGCCGGCCCGAGCGCTAGACCTGGAGAGCAGCCACTTTTAAATGAGGTCCACGCAACGGGGCACCGAGTTGAACAGTGACCAGAAGCGCACGTGAAGGCATCCGAGGCTTACTTCTTCCGGGGAACGACAGACGCCGAGTCGGGCGTGTAGAAGACAATCTCCTGGGCCTGCCCGGAGACATCCAGCTTGAATTCGAGAGTCACGCCGGTCAGCTCGTCCACATCGAACCGCGTTCCATGCTGGGGGATCAGCTTCCGCGGTGGCTTTCCGGGGGAGACGAGTTGCAGCGTATTCTCGCCAGCCAGCGCCACGGTGACCGGCTGTCCTGGGGAGTCGTAGACGCCGACGAACTGCCGGAGAAACGAAGCCTCGAACATCTGCTTTTCCGCTACGCGTTTGAATACGATTTCTTTCACGTTCGCCTCCAGATTCGCCTCCACCTTGGAGAGCTCGCCCTGGGCGTTGGTCGGCAGGGTTACACGCAGTTTCTCGAACGGGTCCAGTGGATTCTCCGGTACCTGGAACGTGTCGTAGTGGAAATGTTCGAGTGGACGTTCCACGTCGTTTAGCTTCAAGTAGAGCTTCCGCGTATCGCCCGTCCCCTCCACTCGGATCGTGAGCATACCGTAGCCCGGATGTTGGAACTCGCCGCCATACTCCGCTAGGTCATGCGACGGACGCGTGCCTTCTTTGCGCCCGGTGTAGCCCCGCTTGTCGGCGCTGAGCTCCTGGGTGCGCTCCTTGCGCTCGATCTCGCGAAATCGTTGTACCCAGTCGATGCTGTCCAGCCCAAGCAGGCGGTCATAGACGACGTAAGGAATGAGATTCCGCAGAAACGTTCCGTCCAGATTCGTGAGCACCACCACCCCAATCCCGTCATTCGGCAGAAACGATAGGATGAGGCTGAAGCCGTCCAGGTTGCCGCCATGTTGCACGTGCTTATGTCCTCGGTACGTCTCGATGAATAGGCCCATGCCGTAACTGGATTCGCCGATCTCGGCAAACAGTGGGCTGCCCTGCATAACCATCTGCGGCGACTGCATCTGATCCACGTTGTTCCTGCTCAGCACCTGCTTGCCGGCGAAGGAGCCTTTCGAGAGGTGCATCAGCAAATACTTCGACATGTCGTCGATAGAAGAGTTCATCGCTCCGGCCGGCCCCACGTCGCCCCAGTTCGAGAACGCAATCTCGCTCACCACCTCGGTCTTCCTATTCTTGCGGTACGGCAGAGCGTAATCGGGCGACTTCCGTGCATCGTCTGAGGAAAACTTCGAATTCATCATCCCGAGTGGCTCGAGTATGCGCTGCCGAACCAGGTCCTCCCAACTCGATCCCAGGATCCGCCCACCCAGGTAGCCGGCGGTTACGAACATAAGGTTGTTGTACTGGAATTTCTCGCGGATGGGCTTGTTCGGCTCCAGGTAGCGCAGCCTGGCTACCAGTTCTTCGCGGCTGAGACTACTGGAGTACCAGATGAGGTCGTGCCGCGGAAGCCCGCTGCGGTGGGTCACCATGTCGCGGGCCGTCAGCTGCTCGGTCGCTACCGGGTCGAACATTTGGAATCCCGGCAGATACTCGCGTACCGGCTTGTCCCAGTCCAGCCGACCCTGGTCCACCAGCGTGCCCAACGCCGTCACCGTAAACGATTTTGTGATCGATGCAATGGGGAAGAGCGTCGCTCCTGTTATCGGCAACTGCCGCGCCACGTCGCGATATCCATAGCCTTTGGCCAGGATGATCTTGCCGTCCTTCACCACCGCCACCGCCGCGCCGGGCACTTTGAATTCCCGCATCGCTAAGGACATGAAGTCGTCGAATCCATCAAGGGTGCCCTTGAGATCGGCGGCAGTGACCGCCGACAGCAGTGTCCCCATCGCAATGATCAGACGGAATAGGTTTTGCGCAATCTTGAACATGGGACAGCCTCCTCGTAGTGTGATTCTGGAATTGTACTCCAAAATTCAGGGGTTATAGTCCACTAACCGTCTAGTTGGCCATTGGAAGAAGGTGTCATGTCTCAATATAAAACATATCTATTAACGCTCCCACAAAGACAACGGTAGGCTTGCGGTCATGGTGCGGTCGTTCCGAATCACGTGATCGGGCTGTGGGGAATCACTTGACGGCTTGAGGCAACAAGCGGAGGGCCATTTATCGAAAGGCGGGCTGAGGCGATTTGGACAATAAGCCGAAGTTGACCACAGCAGCGTGAGTATGGCGCTGCAATGGTTCGGACAGCGGCGTTATCAGGACCCGCAACTGGTCCGGCACCTGCAACCGGCAGAGGCCTTTTTTAATATTGAGGCCTGACCTCTTTTGTCCCCGTCGGAGGAAGCAATGCTATGTAGAGCACGACATAGCTTACCCGAATGGGACGAAGTCGGAGAGACGGTTCATAATCGACAGTTTCAAGTCATTCACAGGAGGATAAGGAAACCGGTATGGGACAGGCTGAGGTTGAGGCGGTAGGTGCCCTTTGTCCCGGTAGACATTCACGGGTAGATCCTCAATGGGAAGATGGAACATGGCGCGGTAGCCCATCCCTACGCCGAAGGTGTTCAACAGTTCCCCCGGCCCATGGATCTTAGCGCGCCGGACAGCGCGCTCCCCGATCGACCGAAATGAATAGAACTGGCGCTTAGCCCACTTGTGCCCCCAGTATAGCTCTTCGACGCTCATTTTGAGTGGTCGGAAAACCACGTGCTCGCCGCTGTAGCTGGTCCAATCTGTGGTCAGGAGGCGGCCGGCGGCCCTAAGTTCCTCAAATTGCCTCGTTCCCGGATAGGGAGTGAGGATACGGAAAATCGCGCCGCATAGTCCGACCCGATTCGCCCACTCGACGGTCTGTTCGAAGCTGTAGACATCCTCGTGGTCAAGACCGGAGACGAACCCGGCATGAATGTCAATGCCGTTGTCATGTATCTGCCGGAGCGTTTCCTCGTATTGCGCCGCGTTGTTCTGCTTGTTAACTGACTTGAGCGAGCCCTGGCTGATGGATTCCAGGCCCATGAACATTGCCGTGCATCCGCTTTCAGAGAGCAGCTTGAGCACCTCGGGATGTTGGGCAGCGTACGTGGCGCTCATCTGACTCATCCAGTGCTTCTTCAGGGGTTTCAGCTCCCGGCAGAGAGCTGCCGTATAGCGCGGTTCGGACAACAGGTCGTCATCCCAAAACATGACGAACGACCCCTCGATGCCCTCGACAATCCGGGCGATTTCCTCGGGCGGACGCTTTCGGTAACCGTACTCCCCCCCGCCCAAGGCCAGATGAATCGAGCAAAACGTGCAGCGGTAGTTGCAGCCGCGCGTAGCAGTCATGGACTCGCGGAACAGATACCCCTTCGAATCCAAAAGATCCCAGCGAGGCAGCTTCCGGTCCCATGTGTCCACCATTCCGGGCATGCGGTAGAAGGCTTCAAGCCGTCCCTCTTTGAAATCGCTGAGCAGGCGCGGCAAGGTTAGTTCCGCTTCGCCGATCACCACTGCATCCGCATGCTGGGCCGCCTCCTCCGGAAGCGCAGACGGATGAATTCCTCCTAGCACGACCGTGGCGCCGTTCGCGCGAAAGATCCGCGCTACCTCGTAGGACTTGATTGCTACAGAAGTTGTGACGCTGATCAGGACAAGGTCATAATCGCGCTCGAAGTTAAGCGGACCCACCAACTCATCTTGAATCTCGATGTCCCATTCCTCCTCAGGCATGAGCGCGGCAAGGGTCGGTAGATTCAGATTGGGAAACCGGAAAATCTTCCAAACGCTATCCCATTTCTGGTCTTCGGGGTGGGGCATGATGAGACCGGCCTTATATCTCTTCATTCGTGACTCCTCATTTAATGCATTCACTCTGATCTACCAACTCAGCGGATGAGAGCATAGATATCCCCTATGGGAAAGCGTTTCTCGTTCTTTTGTCCTTGCCGCCTCGGTAGTGCTCCAATTGGGTAGCAGCTCTCTTTCATCGAGAACTTGCTTTTTGGCATTTGGGACGAACAAAGTATACTTGACGCGGTTTCAATTATTAACGATTTGTTTGGTCTCCATACAGTCCACCCTAGTGCCTGTCTCTAGGATTTAAGTATTTTGAAGCAAGGCTTGAATTAATTCATCTTTGGAAAGAGGGGTCAGGCCTCACTATAAAGCATTCCTATTGACGCTCTCAAAAGTTTACGGTTAGGCATGCGGTCAAGGTGCGATCGTTGCGAATTACGCGATCGGGCTGTTGGTATCACTTGACAGTTCAAGGGGACGAGCGGAGAGCGATTGATCGAAATGTAGGCTGAAGCAACTGGGACAAATTGCGGAACTTGACTACCGCAGCGTGAGTATGGCGCTGTAATGGATCGAACGGCGGCGCCCGCAGGGCTCGCAACTGGTCCGGCACCTGCAACCGATTGAGACCTGATCCCTTTTTCCCCTTTTCTTCTTCCGGCATTGCCGAAAGCGAGCCGAGGAACCTTACCAGCCACAAGCCACGTTGAAGGCCCATATGACTTTAAGAGAAACCTCCATGCGTCCAGCTGATTGCTCGAAGGAACGCCCATCATTGTGGATTCGCAATAGTGGCTTGTATTGTTGTGCACTGGCCGCAGGTTTGCTTTCCTTGGTGGCCTTCGGTCACGAGCGTCTTGTTCCACAGATTCATCAGCTGGAAATTGCAGACTGCGACGATGTTGCCTTCGGCCCTGACGAGGACGTGTTTCTCGCCTGCCACTCGCCGGAGGATCACCTTCCCATAAACGTTCGAGGCGCGAAAGCGATTTCCGATGAGATGGACGCATATGTGCTCCGGCTCAATCCGCATACGGGAAAGCTCGTTTTTGCCACTCGATTTGGAGGCAACTCATATGACGCAGCCTTGCGAATCAAAGTCGACAAGCAGGGCTATGCTTATGCCACCGGGTTGACGAAGTCGCCAGATTTCCCCGTCACCCGCGACGCCGCGCAACAGAACTTAGGCGGCAAGAGCGACGTGTTCCTGGTCAAGATCGCGCCGGGTGGCGAGATTGTGTACGCGACACTGATTGGTGGGGTAGGTGAGGATCTGGGCAACGCATTGGACCTTGACGAAAGCGGCAACGTCTATGTGGGAGGTACAACCTCGTCGGGCGATTTTCCAGGGCAACGCACCAATAAGCTTACCACTGAAGATGATGCGTTCGTGTGTCGGATTGAGCCGGTCAAACAAGGCGTTTCGTGCCGTGTCTTTGGTGGCGGCAACGGTGAAATGTTGACGGGAATCGCATTGGATGGAGCAGAGGGCCTCTATGCTACCGGATGGACAAAGTCAGCGGATTTTCCAACAAAACATCCCTTGCAGAAGGTTTTGGGTGGGCGCAGCGATTCGTTTCTGACCAGGCTTGCCCTGCCGTCCTTGGAAATTACTCACTCGACATTCTTTGGTGGGGCCGGTGAGGACACCGGATGGGGTATTGCAGTCGATAGAAGCGGGAATCCAGTGGTGGCTGGTACTACAGATTCAACGGACCTGCCCGGTACAACCGGTTCCTATCAGCCGCGGAATCACGGCAAGAAGGATGCTTTTCTCGCGTCTATTCACATCCGGCAGCATAGACAGGTTCGGACAACCTATTTGGGAGGCTCGAAGGACGATGAGAGCGCATATGACGGAGGCGACATCAAAGTTGACCGGAATGGCAATGTTTGGGTAGCTGGAATCACTTACTCAGAAGACTTGCCTACCCTAAACGCCAGCCAAGCGCAATTCGGTGGCGGCAATGGAGATGGATTTGTTGTCGTCTTCGATCCCAACTTAAAACGTCTCTGTTTCGGCAGCTACTTTGGTGATAGTCGGCGAAACCTGCTGGAGGGTCTTGCAATTGCGCCGTCAGGTTTGGTGGCTGTAACTGGAGTTTCTTTCACCGAAGTGCCTACCGCCCTTCACATTCAAATTGGTCAATCAAATATCTACGCGGGTACCAACCTCTTCATGTTGCAGGGAGAAGGGGTTTGTTCACGATAGCGTCAACTCTGCTGCAACTCATGGTACGCCGGGTGAATTGGAGATAAGAGCTGGCGATTACGCTTGCCCCCATAGACGCTGTAGTGTTTAGGAATGCACTTGGGCGAAAAGTCGTTAGCCTTGATCGGGAATGCCTCGACGCACAAAATGCGGTTTTTAGGGCCAAGAACCATGCCGAGGCATTTTCGATAAGGAGACTAGAAGGAGGCCGCTGGCGCTTGCGGCGGACGCCTATGGGTTTTGAATGGCGCTGTGATAGAAAACCGGGACCGGCACGGACGACAAGTGAGCACAAATGGACCGATAGGACGGCATTGGCGGAGAAAGGGGCTGAAAAATCTGCTTCGCAAGACGGGCATAGCCGTCATTACTAGGCAATTCGGAGTGGCCGGACAGAGGAATGCACTCGCGTGCAGTGAGCACATCCGTTGGGCGAGGTGATTGGCAACATTTTCAATTGTCAACAAAGTTACCTCGCGATGGCCACTCCCCAACCGTGAATCTCAGGACTATCACCATCGTCGTGCCGCAGTGTGGACACAGCCAGGCGGATGGCTCAGGCAACGGCGCAGAGGTCTGCGGCTCTTTTGCTGGAGTATCGCTGGCTAACAACTCGCGGCAGAGGGTGAGGCGTTTGGCGCGAAATCGATGTGCCAGGAATCCGAAGCTGCGGATGCGCACGAACCCTTTCGGCAAGACGTGCAGAAAGAATCGGCGCAAGAACTCGGTGGCCTCGAGTGTCATCTTCCCCTGCTTGCCGCCGTGGGCGTAGTCTTTCCAGAGAAACGTGACTCTTGCTCCATCGAAGTGGAGCAACCGATGATTGGAGATCGCGACCCGATGGGTGTAGCGCCCGAGATACCGAATCACCTGCAGGGGACCCCCGAAGGCCGGCCTGACATCGACCACCCAGTCATGGCGGTGCAACTTGCGGAGGAGTTGGGCAAACTGCTTGGGATCCCTAAGAACAGCCAGGGGGCCGGCACACTGCAGTTTATCCTTAAGGTAAAGATGCTTCAGGCCAGCGATGAACTTCCCGCGAAACACGCGGCTCAGAACCTTTTTCGGCAGAAAGAACCGGTAGCGCGGATCGATCCAACGCTTGTGGTCGGGTGCGATGCCTCCCTGTGGAATCACACAGTGGATGTGCGGATGCGCCAGTAGATTCTGGCCCCAAGTATGGAGGATGCTGAGCATTCCGATTTCGGCGCCGAGATGCTTGGGGTCGGCCGCGATCTTTAACGTCGTCGCTGCACTGGCGGTGAATAAGAGGCTGTAAAACAGACGCTGATTTTCCAGTGCCAGCAAATTGAGCTCTTGGGGCACGGTGAAGACAACATGAAAATAAGCAGTGCCGAGCACTTCGCGTTCCCGCGCCGCAATCCAGCGTTGACGCGATCTGGCCTGGCACTTGGGGCAGCTCCGATTTCGGCATGAGTTGAAGGAGTTGGCCTCATATCCGCACTTTGGACAAACATCGATGTGGCCGCCAAGGGCTGACGTGCGGCAGTTGAGGATGGCACGAAACGCCTTCATCTGCTGGAAGTCGATGCCTGATCCATATCTGTCTAGAAACCGGCTTCCCTGCGCGCGAAGGATATCGGCAAGCTCGAATGCCGGCCGGGTCATGCCGGCTTCCCGCAACGCCGATTGCGGCTCGTCTCCTCGACGCGGGACAGCCTGAGGCTGTCGAGTGGATTCACAACACCCTGCAGATGCCGTTGAGAAAGGTGCAGATATTTGGCAGTGGTTTCCAGGTCACCATGACCCAGCAGCATCTGGATCGTTCTCAGATCCGTCCCGCTTTCAAGCAGATGCGTCGCGAAGCTGTGCCGTAACAGATGGGGCGTGACTCGCTTGGTGATTCTCGCACGACGAGCGGCCGTGACGCAGGCATAGTAAACGGTCTTGTCTGCTATAGGCAGATCCTTGCCGCGCCGACTGTCCGCGCCCGGAAACAGGTAACCCTTCGGCTTCTTCCAGCACCAGTATTCGCGCAAAGTCTCGAGCAGTGTGGGGCTGAGCGGGATGTCCCGGGGGGTACCGCCCTTGCCGAATTCGACGTGGACCATCATCCGGGAACTGTCAATATGGCTGACCTTCAACAGGGATACTTCGGTACGTCGCATTCCGGTGCCATAGAGCATCATCAGCAGTGCGCGCTGCATCAGGTTTCCGGCCGCGTTGATTAACTTTGCGACCTCATCCTGGCTCAGAACGATCGGCTGGCGCCTGCGATGTTTGGGATACGGCAGATCTTCTTTGAACCCCTGCCGTTTTAGCGTGCGAATGAAGAAGAATCGCAGCGCGGCCACATAGGCGATAGCGGCTCCAATGGACAGCTTGCGATCATTAAGCAGATAGGCTTGGTAAGCACGCAGGTGGTCCGGACCGAGTTGGTCCGGTGACTTTCCGAAGTGTCTGGCAAAATCCGCCACCACATACAGATAGTGGCGAATCGTTACCTTTGAGTAATTGCGACGTTGGAGCTCCTCCAGCATTCTTTGTCTCAGTCGAGTCACAAGCACCTCCTTGTGACCTAACCTTACTATGTCGCCTCACCGATAGCCGCATACATTGCGGGATAGTGAACCAAGTCCGCCGCGCCAGCGGCTGCGTTGTGTGCTGGGCATGCTCAGCAGTTTGGAGGTGAAAGTCCTCCGGCCAACCTGATGGAGGTGAAGGCCTAGTGATGATGCAAGGGCTACCGCCGCGAGGCGGGGTCTGAAAGAAGCATGGATCAAAGGTGCGAGTCGATGGACAAAAACCGGATACAAGGCGCTAGCGCCAGACGAGCGGGCAACGCACTGCGAAGTCTATATCCATCAAGGGTGCGAAGCGTAGATTCGGCGACTGTGCACAGAAGGCGGCTGAGCTTACCCCAGGAGATCTGCTCCGTGTCGCTTGGGCGACTGAGGCTGTCGAAAGGCGGTCTGACCGCGGGGCAGAAGTCAGCAGAGGGCATAGTAGGTCATGACGTCGGCAAGGCTAGTGAGGCACTCCAATAGCCGAAAGGCGGAGTCAACGGATAGGCCGAGCCGGGAACGAGGGCCGAAGGCCCGAACGAGAAGGAGAGGCCAGTAGGCCATGAGTCTCAAGGACGACGAAAAGCAGAACATCCAGAGGCAACTGGACTTCCCTTCTGCGCTAACGGGTGAAGCCCGGAAGGCCGGAAGGGAAGGGACTGAGCCGTCCGGGGCGACGAACGGATCCGAAAACCCAGCCAGCACGAATCGATTGATGGAGGAAGTATGTGAGCGAGAAAACCTGAGGGCAGCATGGCGGCAGGTGAAGGCCAATAGAGGTAGTCCGGGCGTTGATGGGGTGACCGTCGGCGGAATCACGGATTACCTGAAACAGCACTGGCCAGCTATCCGGGAACAATTGCTAAACGGGACTTACGAACCGAAGCCGGTGAGGCGGGTGGAAATCCCCAAGCCGGACGGAGGGGTGCGAAAGCTGGGCATCCCAACGGTGCTGGATCGATGGATCCAGCAGGCGGTGATGCAGGTTCTGCAGAGGCGGTGGGACCGGACGTTTTCTGATTACAGCTATGGGTTTCGGCCGGGCCGGTCGGCTCATCAGGCGGTGGCACAGGCGCAGCAGTATATCGCCGCGGGCTACGGCTGGTGCGTTGATCTTGATTTGGAGAAATTCTTCGATCGAGTCAACCACGACAAACTGATGGGTCAGATTGCCAACCGGATCGAGGACAAGCGGCTGTTGAAACTCATCCGGGCATTCTTGAATGCCGGGGTGATGGAGAACGGGATGGTCAGCCCGAGCGTGGAAGGGACTCCGCAAGGGGGTCCACTTTCGCCACTGCTTAGTAACCTTGTGCTCGACGAACTCGACCGGGAGTTGGAGCGCCGGGGCCATTGCTTCGTTCGATATGCGGATGACTGTAACATCTACGTTCGCAGCGAGCGGGCGGGGCAACGGGTGATGGAGAGCCTGACGCGATTCATCACGCAAAAGCTCAAGCTTAAGGTGAACGAGGCGAAGAGTGCGGTGGCGCGACCGCAGGAGCGGAAGTTTCTGGGGTTCAGTTTTACGGCCAGTCCGGAGGTCAAGCGCGTCATTGCGCCAAAGGCCTTGGATCGGTTTAAACAACGAATCCGGGAGATCACGCGACGGGCCAAGGGCGTCAGCATGGAAACGACAATGGAGGAGTTGGCTCCGTATATGCGGGGCTGGCGCAGCTATTTCGGCTTCTGCGAAACGCCCGAAGTGCTGATTTACCTCACCCGTTGGGTTCGATTGCGGCTCAGAACTGCTTTGTGGCGGCAGTGGAAAACACCGCGTCGTCGCCGAGCAGCGCTGCTTGAGTTGGGGGTTCTCCCGCGGTTGGCCAGCAATACCGCCGGCAGCGGGCGTGGCCCTTGGTATCTGGCACGGGCCAAAGCCCTTTCTGTTGGGCTTTCTAATGCGTACTTCAAATCGCTCGGACTTCCGTCATTGTTCGAGGAAATGTCGGCGTAACCATCTCGAACCGCCGTGTACGGACCCGTACGCACGGTGGTGTGGCAGGGGTCGGCGGGTGACCGCCTCCCCTATGCCGATCTAGTCGCGTAACCGGAAACTGACCCGCTACCAAAAATTTGTTTCCCTTGCAGATTTTTTGAAGCATGTTAATATATAGAAAATATCGAAGGTAACTTAAATAACTATCGGGCAAATTTCGTCCTCCACGGTGATCCCATGGACGGCAATGCCACATCGTTAGTCAGCAAACTCCAGGTTTTTCTCATTACTCTAGGAGCTGCTGATCCCTGCCCAAGCCTCCTTTGCAGCGGACGTTAAATCGAAGCCTGCCTCCAGCCCCACAAGATTCGAGCTCTATGGAGAGATTCGCATCGGCACAAAAGAAAATTCCAAAAAGAGCTATGCTTTTGTCGGCTTAACAGGGAACTTGCATCCTTATTCTTCTTCTGGCTGGACCGATCTTTGCGGGAGTTTTCGCTTTCGCAATTTGGAGGCAGGCTCGTATACGTTTGTGGCAGAGGTTAACAAGCGTGCAGAGCAGCGCATGACTTTGGAAATTAGTCCTGCCGATGCGGACGAGAAAGGGCGAATCATCAAAGTCATTATTCTGAATCCACGTTCCTTTAATTCCATCAGAAAAAAACCACAGGTAGTTTCGTGGATGGAATTAGCCGTTCCTCCCAAAGCACAAAGCGAGTATGCCCACGCCAATGAGGCTTTGCTTAAAGGCCAAATTGAAAACGGGATTCATCATCTCGAAGAGGCCATCCGATTGGCGCCGCGATTCATCACGGCACTGAATCGCCTCGGCACCGTTTACTACTTTCGAAAAGACTATGCCAAGGCAGAAGAGGCTTTTCGTCGAGCTTTAGCGGAGGATCCGAAAGCTTACGAACCACTTGTGAATCTTGGCGAGACTTTGCTTTCTGAGGGTAAGCCTGAAGAAGCGCTGCCTTACAACCTCAAAGCCATTAAATCTCAGTCTTTCGATGCGATGGCCAATGCGCTACTTGGATTGAATTATGTGGCGCTTCACGAGGATGACCAGGCCGTCGGTTATTTGATCCGCACTAAGCAGATTGATCCGATGCATTATTCTCAACCGCAGCTGGTTTTAGCCGGTATATACCAGCGAAAAAGTCAATCGGGTCCAGCGCTTCGGGAATTGGAGGAATTCGTACGATTGCATCCAGATTCGTCTGAAAACCAGCGGATTCTTCAGCAAATGGCCCAGATCAAAACCAATGTCGAGGAATAATTCACAATAGGTTGCGCGACGACCACACCCCTAGCTACTGCCGGCAAGGTGACGCTTCTTCCCTCTCAAAAGCCCACGGGTGCAGTTCAAACTGAAGCCAGATGATTCCCCATCCAAGCTCACTGGTTCTGCCCCGATTGAAGAATACTAATAGCCAAAAGGACGCACCCCCCCCCGACGATCTGGAGTAGGGAAAGATTCTCACCCAAATATATCCAGGCGATTGCCGCTGCAAAAACGGGCTCAAGCGTACTGATAATTCCCACCCGGCTGGCTTCAAGCAGTCTTAATGCGTAAAGATAGACCAGATAAGGCACGACAGTACCAAAGATGGCCACATAGAAAATGATCCACACCTTGGTCCCTTCAATTTGCGATACGGGCGCCCGCGAATCCGGTCCGACAATTCCCCAAAATATTGCCGTGAACAACAGGCTATAAAACAATACATTCAAAGCGTGGTGCGATTTCAGAGCATGTTTCGTCATTAATCCGTAGGCAGCAAAGCAAATTCCCGCAGTCACTCCTAAGATGAGACCTCGAAATCCAAGTTTGTCGAAACTCGGAGTGGCTGTCGAAATCAAGAAACAACCCGAAAGCGCGAACCCCAATGCCGTGATCTTCGAATAACTCAAAGGCATCTTGTAATAGAAGCGCTCAAACAAGAGAATCCACAAGGGAGCCAAGTATTGGAGCAGAATAGCAAAACCGACATCCAGGGATTGAATAGCGGCGTAATAAGTGAATTGCGTGAACGCGAGGCCGAAAATGCCCATACAGAGGAAGAAGGGAAGGTCTTTCCAGCTTAATCGGAGGAGTGATTTGTCACGGATGAGGAGGATCAGAAATAGCAGAAGAGAGCCCAGCAGGCTTCGATAGAAAACCAATCGGGACGGAGTTAAAGTCCCGGTCAATAGGACTTTCCCCAGGACGCCAGAGGTTGACCAGAGCAACGCCGGGATCACGGATAAAACAAAACCAAGGCTTGATTTCGACAAAAACATGCCGGGCGTAAAGTCGTATTTCTTGAGAGTCTCAAATGGGTAGTGATGATAACACTGAATGGCTGAATGCAATCAACTTCATCCGGTCAAACTTGATCCGTTCTCCTGTTGTGTGTCATTCTAAGGCCGGAATGAATCGATCGAAATGGAGAGTTCAATGCCTGAAACCAAAATAGTTGTGAACAATAACGGGTCCATTAAAGTAGAAGGGGATTTCATGATTTGCGATTCCGAGGGCAATTCATTTGACTTGTCTGGGAGAAAGATCATATCTCTTTGCCGCTGCGGACATTCACAGAACAAGCCGTTTTGTGACGGTAGCCATCGGAGAGTGGAATTCCAGTCAGAGATCAAAGCGAGAGTATTACCTCCTCCTGCTCCTAAAATTTGAAGGGCAAAGGCGTCTTAGAGAGTGGTCGTTGTGTCAATGAGTACAGCCCAAGGGCTGACCCTATGAAAATCTCATCCAATAGTAAAATGGGAAAGGGCTTGTCTGCCATCAAGCCAGAGGTGCTCATGGCCGCGCCCTACACACTCCGGCATTTCGAAGCGAGGATCAAAATCAATCAAAATGAGAATCCTTACGAAATGCCGGCGCCGATCAAGGCCGCCGTGGAAAAGACAATGGCGCGTAAATTGTGGTCCCGGTACCCGGCCTTCTTTCCAGAAGAATTGGCAAAACGATTAGCAGCATTTTCAGGATGGAAAAGTGAAGGGATCTTGGTTGGCAATGGCTCTAACGAGCTCATTCAGGCTCTCTTACTTGTAACCGTGGAAAAAGGGAAACGAGTCATTTTCCCTCAGCCGACCTTTACTCTTTACAAATTGATGACAACGATTCTGGGCGGAGATTGTAACGAAGTTTATTTGACGGCGGATTTGAGGTTCGATACCCCAAAACTGTTGATGGCGGTTCAGAGCGCTGACGTCACGATTCTTTGCACGCCAAACAATCCAACCGGGACGGCCTTCACCCTGGATGAATTACGCCAGATCCTCCGGGCGGCTCGTGGACTTGTGATCGTAGATGAAGCGTATCACGAATTCAGCCGCAAGAGCGCCGTTCCACTTCTTCGAGAATTCGAGAATCTCGTGGTTTTGAGAACCTTCTCAAAAGCCATGGCCATGGCTGGGTTGCGGGTCGGGTATTTATTGAGTCATCCGGGCATTGTCGGGGAGATAGCCAAAGCCAAACTTCCTTACAATTTGAACGTCTTCTCAATGGTTGCGGCTGAAGCGGCCGTTGAACATTTTGATTTGTTGCAACCTCAGATCGATTTGTTGATTGAGGAGCGGGAGAGAGTGTTTCAACGGCTGAATGAAATTCCGACGGTACGGGCTTATCCTTCCGAAGCCAATTTCATTGCGTTTGAAACAAAACGAGCACCGGGCCTCATTTTCGATGCCTTATACGCGGAGGGGATATTGGTCCGAGATATTAGCCGCTATCCGATGCTGTCGCAGTTTTTGCGGATCAGCATAGGGACGCCCTCTGAGAATGATGCTTTCTTAGAAGCACTCAGGCGGATTGTAACGGGGAAAGACCTTTCTTGACTTGCCTCCGGCAGGGTTCTGCCAGGGCTTGGCATGGATGAACTAGCTTGAAATAAGGCCCTTCCAAGGGATAAAGACGGAGGAAGAACGTGGCTAATGCGCGAGTGGGCGAAGTCGTTCGCAAGACCAAAGAAACCGATGTCACCGTCAGGTTAGACCTGGACGGCAAAGGAGAATCCAAAATCTCCACCGGGATCCATTTTTTCGACCACATGCTGACGCTCTTTGCTAGACACGGCCTGTTCGATTTAGAGATCCTGTGTAAGGGGGATATTGAGGTTGACGGACATCACACGGTGGAAGATGTTGGGATCGCTCTCGGTGAAGCCCTTAACGTTGCACTCGCCAAAAAGGAAGGCATATCCCGCTACGGGGTTGCCTATGTTCCCATGGACGAAGCCCTGTGTCGGGCCGTGGTCGATCTTTCTGGGCGTGCCTATATTGTTTGCAGGGCCGATTTTCCCGCCGAGATGGTTGGACAGCTAAATACAGAATTGGTGGAGGAATTCTTTCGAGCCATGGCCGTGCAGGCCCGCATGAACTTGCATTTGGAGGTCCTCTACGGCAAGAATTCGCATCATATGGTGGAAGCCATGTTCAAGTCAGCCGCCAGGGCTATTTGCATGGCTGTAACCCGAGATCCTCGGGTGGTTGGAATTCCGTCGACTAAAGGGGTTCTTTAATGATTGCCATCATCGACTACGCGATTAACAATCTGCGCAGTGTGGAGAAGGCCTTTCAAAGCCTTGGGGTGGATGTGTTGGCAACGAATGCGCCGGAAGAGATTCGCAAGGCTGACAAGATGGTTTTACCCGGCGTCGGTGCATTTGCCGATGCCATGAACAACCTACAAGCGAAGAATCTGGACGGTGTAATCCGCGAAAAGGTGGAAGCCGGCACGCCGTTGCTCGGGCTTTGCCTTGGCTTACAGCTTCTCTTCAGCGAAAGTGAGGAGTTTGGGAGGCATTCCGGGCTTAATTTTGTCCCCGGGAAAGTTGTGCGCATCCCCGCGGGTTTGAAGGTCCCACATATCGGGTGGAATCAGCTTCATATTAAACGCCCGGATCCCCTGTTGAGGGGGATCGAAGAAGGCAGTTTCGTCTATTTTGTTCATTCCTACTATGCCGATCCGCAAAATCAGGACGATGTTTTGGCAACCACGGATTATGGCATCGAGTTTCCGGCCATCACAAACCGCAAGAATGTCTGGGCCACTCAGTTTCATCCGGAAAAGAGCCAACAGGTGGGCCTGCAGATCCTGAAGAATTTTGCAGACATATAGGGTCTCATTGAACACTTGGTACTGCCTTTCATAAATACGGTGACGAGTTTTACCCACCCCTGATTCCCCTCCCAAGAGGGGACTGGCTTCAAATCCCCTCCAGTGGAGGGGTGCAGGGGTGGGTTCATTTTAGAAAGTGAGAAAAGCCAAATTGGAAACGTTACCGTTTTTATGAACCAGAGTACTTAGGCAACGAATAGTTTCTTCCTGTAGTTGGGATTACCCTTCTGAGCTATAATTCACCAGCAACAGAACTAATAGAGAATTGGACTAATCCAAAGCCGCTGGTTGTTTGCAGACATTAATCTTCTGCAACGACTGCCAGAGTCTTGATTCCCCATTCGGGCTAACGATACAGCAGAGGCAAGGTCCCCCGTTTTAGTTGGTGCCAGGTACAAATCCATAATCAATCAACGATCAATAGGAGGAGTGGCATGATGAAGAAAACATTAATTTCCGTGATTGCTGTGTTTGTGGCTTGGTCGGTGCTGGATTTTGTGATTCACGGGGTCATTCTCAGGTCTGCTTACGAGGCCACCGCAAATCTCTGGAGGCCGATGAATGAAATGAAGATGAACGTGATGCACATGGCAGTCCTGATCACTTCCTTTTCCTTTGCCTGGATCTATGGGCGCATGATTTCGAACAAGTCTATCGCCACCGGACTTAAGTTCGGATTGTGGTGGGGACTTGGGGCCGGAGTCTCCATGGGCTACGGGACCTACTCAGTAATGCCCATTCCTTATCTGATGGCGCTGATTTGGTTTTTGGGGAGTCTTATGGAAGGGGCCGTGGCTGGCCTGATTGTCGGCGGGATCGTTAAAGAATAAGTGTCTGGACCGGGTACTTCTATTCCAACCAAGCAGAAGCGTTATTTGCGGAGAGCGTGATAAGCGCTCCGCTTCTCTCGAGCTGGGATATTGCCTGAAATCGTGCTAGTGAATCACTTCTTCTTTGTTTCCACACGGCTTTGAGTTAAGATAGAGAACCATGAGATTTGATTTGAGTATGAACCATCGCCAGCAGCCTCCCACCCTTCATCATTGGGCGGTCCGTCCCCGCCCTTCTTAGCCGAAATACTCATCCACAAGCTTAATTTTAAGACTCCTTGGTATTTGAGGTCGAAACATGATTATTTTCCCCGCCATCGATTTGCGACGAGGCAAATGCGTTCGGCTCCAGCAGGGCCGGGCAGAGCATGAAACCATCTATTCGGATGACCCAATAGAGATGGCACTTCGTTGGCAAAGTGAAGGGGCTTCCTGGCTTCATTTGGTGGATTTGGATAGTGCCATGTCGAATGCATCGGAGAATCGACAGATTGCGAAATTGATCTTCCGGGCCCTCACCATCCCGGTTCAATTTGGCGGGGGAGTGAGAAATGAGACCGATCTTGATGAGATCCTGGGCGGAGGCGCTTCACGCGTGGTCATCGGAACAGCCGCGTTTCGCGACCCTGAATTCCTGAGGAGAGCCGTAGAACAACACTCCGATCGGATCGTTGTGGGGCTCGATGCGCGAGACGGCCTGCTGGCCACCCATGGCTGGAATCAGGTTGAAGAGGTAGAGGCTTTGACCTTTGCAAAATCATTGGTCCAGATGGGCGTTCAGCGAGTTGTCTATACGGATATTTCCCGAGACGGGATGCTGAGCGGCCCCAATTGGATGGTTACCGAGCAACTCGCACGAGAGACAGGTCTTAAAGTAATTGCCTCGGGCGGGGTTTCCTCATTGGAGGATCTTCGTGTCCTTAAACCTTTAGGCCGGAGTGGAGTCGAGGGGGTGATTGTCGGAAAAGCTCTCTACGAGGGGAAATTTTCACTCGGGGACGCGATCCGGATTTCTCTCTAAACCGGGTCAGGAATAAGATTGTGTTTGGAGTTTCGTTTCAATAAAATTGCCAATTCATGCTGGCTAAACGAGTTATTCCCTGTTTGGACGTTGACCGCGGCCGGGTGGTCAAAGGAGTTAATTTCGTCGATCTCATCGATGCTGGTGATCCAGTTGAATGTGCTCGGCGGTACGATCAGGCGGGCGCGGATGAACTAGTTTTTCTGGATATTACGGCCTCATCAGATGCGCGAAAAATCATGGTAGAAGTTGTCCGGCGCGTGGCCGACTGTGTTTTTATTCCTTTCACGGTGGGTGGTGGGATTCGCACTGCTGAAGATATCCGGGAAATTTTGAGAGCGGGGGCAGACAAGGTTTCTTTGAATACAGCGGCGGTCCTAAACCCTGAGTTAATCACGATAGGCGCCGAAAAATTCGGGACCCAATGCATTGTCCTGGCAATTGATGCCAAGCGGCGGTCATCCTTGCCCGGCTCTGAAAGTTCGGGCTGGGAAGTCTACATCCACGGAGGCCGGACGGCTACGGGAATCGATACCCTCGAATGGGCCGAAAAAGCGGAAAAATTGGGTGCAGGGGAAATATCTGTTGACCAGCATGGACCGGGATGGAACCCAAGACGGATACGATTTGGAATTATTGAGCGCCATCACTTCGAGAGTTCAAATTCCTGTGATCGCATCCGGAGGAGTAGGGAATTTGGAGCACATTTTTGAAGGATTAACAGTTGGAGGAGCCAGCGCAGCTTTAGCCGCCTCCATTTTTCATTTCGGAACGTTTACCATCGGTCAGACCAAGAGTTACCTCAGAGATCGAGGGGTCCTCGTGCGCTGAATCCGCCGGGCCGATGGCGGTTAGATTGATTCAGTTGAGGGACACGGCAAGGCGATGAGTATGTCGAAAGTTGACGTGACGGAAATCATTTCAAAATTGAAGTTTGATGCCCAGGGGCTTATCCCTGCCATTGTGCAAGATAGTTCCAGTGGCAAGGTCTTAACTTTGGCGTATATGAATCGCGAGGCCTTAGAACTTTCACTCCAGCACCTGGAGACGTATTTCTGGAGCAGAAGCCGCGGAAAACTGTGGCACAAAGGTGAGACATCCGGGAATACCCAGAAGATCATCCGTATGGATCTTGACTGTGATGGGGATGCTTTAATTGTCTCAGTTGAACCTCGTGGCCCGGCCTGCCATACCGGACAGGAGAGTTGTTTCCATCAACAACTCCTTAAGACAGAATCCGATGTGAGCATGACCCCATGGATCAGAGTCAGAAAGTCCTGTGTTTTCAGAGGTGGTCGACCGTTTGCTGCGTGTGATCAAAGACCGCAAAAAGCTCATGCCTGAAGGATCTTACACAACCTATCTGTTCACCCAGGGGCTAGACAAGATTCTCAAGAAGATTGGAGAAGAATCTGCCGAAACCATAATCGCTGCGAAGAATAAGTCCAAGGCAGAGTTAGCCCTGGAATCAGCCGATCTCCTTTATCACCTGTTAGTGCTCTTCGTGAACGAAGGGCTGGAAGTCGAGGACGTTTGGACCGAGTTGGAGAAGAGAGCACAGAGAAAAAAAACGCTGCCCTCGGTATCTTGAGAGATAACTGAATTTCAGGCAGAAGGGCGATGGATTCAATTCAAATTCACTTCTTCCATTTGTCTCGAATAATGCACTACGTAACCAAAAATGATCTATCCAAGCTTTGACAAATTTGTAGAACTTACCAAGCAAGGGAACATCATCCCAATATACAAGGCAGTTAGTGCGGACTTGCTCACACCTGTTTCGGCCTTTCTCCGGATTGAACCCAATATGCCTAACGCTTTTCTGCTGGAAAGCGTCGAAGGAGGAGAGAAGATTGCGCGTTTTTCATTTCTAGGGTGCAATCCCTATCTCATCTTGAGTGCCCGAGGGGAACTTGTGGAAATCATCCGAGGCAAGGAAACCCTCAAGAGAAAAGGCAACCTGTTGGACGTCATGAAAAAGGTCACCGAACGCTACCAACCTGTCAAGCTGCCAGGGCTTCCGCCCTTTGTGGGTGGAGCCGTCGGATACTTCGCCTATGACACGATTCGCTGGGTCGAGAACATCCCGCAGCAAGGCGAGGATGACCTCCAGTTGGAGGATGCGGTCCTCATGTTTTACTCGAATCTGTTAGCATTTGATCATGTCCGGCAGCAAATTCTTATTATCTCAAATGTTTTTGTTGATGAAAGTGCCGACCAGCTGGAAGCTAAGTATCAGACGGCTTTGGCAGAGATCGAATCCTTGGAGCTGCTTCTCAAACAGCCCGTCGCGATTCCTCCGTTTGGGCAGGAGCAGATGGAAGACGATACGGTGAAGTCTAACTTTTCGAAATCGGATTATTTGAAAGCAGTGGATAAATGCAAAGAATCGATCAAAGCCGGTGATATTTTTCAGGTAGTGTTGTCTCAACGATTCACCGTTTCCGTAACGACCTCATGCTTCAACATCTATCGTGCCCTGCGGATGGTCAACCCTTCTCCCTACATGTTTTATCTGAAACTTAAGGATCATTCTGTAATCGGTTCTTCTCCAGAGATGCTCGTAAAGATTGTCGACGGATCCATCCAATACCGGCCAATCGCTGGTACACGCCCGCGTGGAAAAGATGAAGATGAGGATGCATTGTTAGCGGAGGAACTCAAAGCGGACGAGAAGGAAAAGGCCGAACATATCATGCTGGTGGACCTGGGACGAAACGATCTGGGAAGGGTTTGCGAATTTGGCAGCGTTGAAGTGGTTGACTTGATGTTTATCGAAAAGTATTCGCATGTCATGCATTTAGTCTCTAGTTTGCGGGGTCAATTAAGACCGGGAGTCGACCGGTTCGAAGCATTAATGGCCTGCTTCCCTGCCGGAACGGTAACAGGAGCGCCCAAAGTTCGGGCCATGGAAATCATCGACCAATTGGAACCGACACGCCGGGCCGTTTATGCAGGCGCGATCCTTTATCTGGATTTCTCAGGCAACCTGGATTCATGCATTGCGATCCGCACCTTGGTTGTCAAGGATGGAAAGGCTTACATCCAGGCCGGCGGCGGAATTGTTGCCGATTCTATCCCGGAAAAGGAATTTCAAGAGACCATCAACAAGTCTCGAGCTTTGATTAAAGCCGTGGAAATGGCCGAGAGAGGGTTTTGAGGTGCGGAAATGATTCTGGTGATCGATAATTACGATTCCTTTACCTACAATCTTGTCCAATACTTGGGCGAATTGGGACAAGACATCAAAGTTTTCCGGAATGACAAGATCGATGTCGCGGGAATCACCGAGCTGAACCCGGAACGGATTGTGATCTCTCCGGGGCCTGGGACCCCTGATCAGTCTGGGATCACGTTGAGAGTCATCAAGGCCTTTGAATCCAAGAAGCCGATTCTGGGTGTTTGCCTTGGCCATCAAGCGATTGGCCAGGTTTTCGGCGGTCGGGTCGTCCCTGCCCCGTACCTCATGCATGGGAAGACAAGCGAAATCTGTCATGACAATCGGACTATCTTTAGTGGGCTGCCCTATCGTTTCCTGGCGACGCGTTATCATTCTCTGATGGTGGAACGCAAAACCTTGCCTAAGTGTTTGGAGGTCTCTGCCACGTCTACTGATGGATTGATCATGGGATTGCGTCATCGGGATTTTCCGATTGAGGGTGTCCAATTCCACCCGGAGTCCATCATGACCGCGCATGGGAAAAAGCTCCTCGAAAATTTTTTGCAGTTGTAAGCCGGTCTGCGGGATTTCCATTTCCCCCAAGAAAATCAAGATGAAGAGAGCCAGGTTTGGATTCCGATCTTGGAACCACAGGTCATGAACTACCAGTCCTTCTATATTGAAGTCATGAGAAAATTGCAGGCAGGGCTTCATCTTGAAAGTGAAGAAGCCAAATTATGTGTTCAGGGGATCTTTCAGGAACAGTTCACGGAGATTCAAATTGCCGCCTTGCTCATAAGGCTGTCGGCCAAAGGTGAGTCGGTCAGTGAAGTCGTCGGTTTCGTTCACGGAATGCGGGACTACGCTGTGAGGCTGAATCATCAGCAGGAAAGGCTGGTCGATACGGCCGGAACAGGTGGGGACGAATCCGGCACATTCAATGTCTCGACGGGTGCTGCATTCGTTATTGCGGGAGCCGGTGTCCCGGTCGCGAAACATGGGAATCGGGCGATTTCAGGCCGGTGTGGCAGTGCCGATGTCCTCACGCGACTTGGGGTCAAGGTTGATGCTCCCAAGGAGATCTTGGAAGAATGTCTGGCAGAAACGGGCATTACCTTTCTCTTTGCGCCTTCTTTTCATCCGGCCATGAAAAAGGTAGGTCGGGTCCGGAAGGAATTGGGTGTCCGAACCATCTTTAACCTTCTGGGGCCCTTGTTAAATCCGGCCGGGGCGCGTCGACAAATCATCGGGGTCTATGCCCCGCATCTGACGAATCTCTTGGGTGAAGCCTTACAACAGCTGGGATGTGAGCATGCCCTGGTGTTTTCTGGCCTGGATGGTCTGGATGAAATCAGCCTGGGGGGGGCGACAAAGATCACCGAACTCAAAGACGGAACACTCAAGACAAACATGGTATTTCCGGAAACTTTTGGATTCTCTCGCCAGCCAGCAAGAGAGTATTCAGGCGGTGGGGTCGAAGAAAATGCGGAGATTCTCCATGATGTGCTGGCACTCAAGCGTCGTGATGCCAGGCGTGACATCGTCCTGCTCAATGCTGCTGCCGGAATTTATGTCGCTGGCGTTGCCGGGTCGATCGCAGATGGGGTAGCATTGGCCAGACAGTCTCTGGAAAGTGGTGCTGCCTTGGAGAAGCTGACGGCTTTGATCGAGTACACAAACAAGGAGAAGATGAAAACAATTGAGAGCGCCACGAGAGGGAACAAATCTTAAAATTATTCTAAGGGACTTGACCAGATATTGTTGACGTGAAGCATTCGTCCTGCTTCATCCCCGTCCCGGCGCAAACTTTTCATCCCTTCAGATGCTTGGGAGGAGGGATTCATCACTTTATTCTGTTATCCACGATAGTATTCTTGCTATGGATGGACATTAGAACCCCGAGGTTTGAAATTGGAAGAAAATCGGCTTTCCCGCATTGTTCAGGACAAGAAGGCGAAACTGGAGCAACTGAAGAGAACTCAACCTCTTATCGAGATTGCACCGTCGCAGGGAATGCGACACGAAGGAATTAAGCTTCGCTCGTTTTATGATGCTTTAGATCGGACTGAACGACTCAACGTGATTGCCGAGATTAAGAAGGCCTCTCCTTCCAAGGGAATTCTTTGCGACGATTATGACCCTGTTCAACTTGCGATGGACTACGAATCGAGCAATGCGGCCGCCATTTCTGTTTTAACCGAGGAGGACTATTTCCAAGGTTCGTTGGAACATTTGAAAATGGTTCGCCATGCTGTTGCTCGTCCAATTTTGCGGAAGGATTTCATCTTTGATTCTTACCAACTTTATGAAGCGGTCCAGGCTGGAGCCGACGCAATTCTTCTGATCGTCGCGATTCTCGATCCTGCGCAGCTCAAACAACTCATGGCATTGGCGGAGAAACTGGGTTTGGATGTGCTCGTGGAAGTCCACAGTCTTCCAGAGCTCCGCATTGCCTTAGAATCTGACGCCCGAATCATTGGCGTAAACAATCGAGACTTAACGACGTTCCGAGTGGATATGAATACCTCCGTGCACTTGGCGCCCCATGTGCCGGATTCCGTAATCCTCGTCAGTGAAAGTGGAATTCAGACGGCGGATGATATCCGGATGTTGCGGGGGGCCGGGTATGATGCTTTTCTCATCGGTGAGTTGTTCATGAAGTCAGGAAACCCTGGAAAATCGCTACGTGAATTGATGATTCGAAGCCTCAATTAAGCCATGGTCAAAATAAAGATTTGCGGGATTACCAACTTGGAAGACGCCCAATTGGCGGTAAATCTGGGCGCAGATGCTCTGGGCTTCAATTTTTGCAAGAAGAGCCTCCGCTATATCGAGCCGTCCAGAGCCAAGTTGATCATTGAAGAGCTGCCCCCTTTGGTTTCCACAATTGGAGTTTTTGCGGATGAATTTAGTCCGGAGAGGATCTCGAGCATTGCGCATGCGGTTGGACTCAATGCGGTGCAGCTCCACGGATCTGAATCCCCGGAATATGTGAAAAAGGTGGATGAACTTCGGGTGATCAAGACCTTTCGTGTAGATCCTCAATTTGATCTAGCCTTAATGAGTCTCTATTCCGCGGGGGCCTATCTCCTGGACACCTTCGATCCTGAACTCATGGGTGGTACGGGAAAAGTTTTTGATTGGGAGATTGCGGTTGCCGCCAAAGCCTATGGACGGATCATCCTGGCCGGTGGACTGAAGCAGGAGAACATCGTTGACGCGATTCGTCAGGTCCGCCCTTACGCAGTCGATATTTGCAGTGGCGTTGAAAGTGAACCCGGTAAAAAGGACCCCGAAAGAATGACGGCCCTTTTCCACCAGATTCATCAATTTCGGTTTGACTCGTGACTTCCGAGGAGAATAGGAAGCTTATGTCGTTTCCCTCTATACCCCAGTTGCCCGACGCTTCCGGCCATTATGGCTCCTACGGCGGGAAATTTGTTCCGGAAACGCTGATGCAGCCTCTCGATGAACTGGAACAGGCTTACCTTGAGGCAAGGCAGGATCCCGCTTTCCAAACAGAATTGGACTGGCTGTTCGCAAATTATTCCGGCAGGCCCACCCCCCTGTTTTATGCCGACCGGCTAACCCGCCATTTGGGGGGAGCAAAAATTTATTTGAAACGGGAAGATCTCAATCACACAGGGGCCCATAAAATCAACAACTGCCTGGGACAGGCGCTGCTTGCAAAGCGAATGGGAAAAAAACGAGTCATTGCGGAAACAGGGGCAGGGCAGCATGGTGTTGCCACGGCCACCGTGTGTGCGCTGCTCGGATTAGACTGCGAAGTTTATATGGGAGTCGAGGACATGAAGCGCCAGGAACTGAATGTTTATCGGATGCGGATCCTGGGTGCCGAAGTGCATGGAGTGAACAGCGGGAGCAAAACCCTTAAAGACGCGATCAATGAGGCGATTCGTGATTGGGTAACCAACGTACGCCACACCTACTATCTGCTCGGTTCGGTACTGAGCGCTCACCCATATCCTCTTATGGTACGGGATTTCCAGTCCGTTATCGGGGAGGAAGCACGCCATCAGATTTTGGAGAAGGAAGGCAGACTTCCCAACCTACTCCTTGCTTGTGTCGGTGGCGGCAGCAATTCCATTGGATTGTTTCATGCATTCCTACAGGATTCTGCGGTTCAGATGATCGGCGTCGAGGCCGGGGGAAGGGGAAAATGCTTGGGGGATCATGCATCCCGATTTGAAGGAGGCAAACCCGGCATTCTGCAGGGGACTTACTCTTATGTCTTGCAGACCGAGGATGGCCAGATCGCCACAACCCATTCCATATCCGCTGGTTTAGATTATGCGTCTGTAGGGCCAGAACATGCTTACCTGCATGACATCGGACGAATCCGCTATACCTCGGTGAATGACAAGGAGGCCCTGGACGCGTTTCATCTACTCTGTCGCCTGGAAGGCATCATTCCCGCTTTGGAAAGCGCTCATGCGGTGGCTGAAGCCATCCGAATCGCTCCTGGTTTGAGTGCGAAAGACCTTGTCATCATTAATCTCTCGGGTCGCGGAGACAAAGATGTTCAAACGGTGGCCGCAACCTCTCAGTAGCTACTCACTCTTCCCAATTTAGAACGATGGGCCGGATTATTTCAAAATTTCAGCAGCTCAAACAGGAAGGGAAAAAAGCGTTTATTCCATTCATCACATTGGGAGACCCGGATTTTGATACGACGCGTCAGACGGTACTCGCTCTGGTAGAAGCAGGAGCGGACTTGATTGAGTTGGGTGTTCCCTTTTCCGATCCGGTGGCCGATGGACCAGTGATCCAAAGAGCCAGCGAGCGCGCCTTAAACGGTGGAAGATTCACGCTCCCGAAAGCGTTCCGTTTGATCAGCGAATTGCGCCAGATCACGGAGGTCCCATTCATTTTGTTTAGTTATTATAACCCGCTCTTTGCGTTTGGTTTTGAATCCTTGATCCGGGAAACGAAAGCCAGTGGTGTGGATGGGTTTCTGATCACTGATCTTTCTGTCGAAGAAGCCGAAATCCCTGTTGCCAACTTGAGACGGTCTTCCATGGATTGTATCTTTCTTGCCGCCCCAACCAGCACTGGCGAACGCATTGCGAAGATCGCCCGCTATTCTTCCGGATTTATCTATGCGGTATCCCGGACGGGAGTAACCGGAGTTCAGAAATCGGTATCGGATGAAGCGAGCCTTCTAGTCCAAAGAATTCGGCAACAGTCCTCGCTTCCGATCGCGGTGGGTTTCGGAATCTCGACGCCGGAGCAAGTTCAAGCTGTCGCGTGCGTAGCAGATGGTGTTGTCGTTGGGAGTGCCATCGTTCGTTGTATGGAAGAGAATTTGGGTGACCCGTCACTGGCAAAAAAAGTAGGAGAGTTCACCCGCTGGTTACGAGGAGGAATGTAACGTATGGATATCAGCCACTGGCGGAAACGGATTGACGAGATCGATCTGCAACTCGCGAAATTGCTGAGTGAACGATCTCAATGTGTGATTGAAATCGGCAAGATTAAACGCCAGCAGCAACTCCCCGTATATGACCCCCAGCGTGAAAAAGAAATCCTGGAAAAGCTTCTGCGTGACAATCGAGGTCCTCTCGAGAACGAAGCCTTGAAGCGACTCTTTGAGAGAATCTTGGATGAGTCCCGGCGGGTTGAAAGAATTGTCCATGAAGAATAAGGAGCGAGAGCACGCATGGTTGTGATTATGCAGGAAGGTGCTTCAGAAGCACAGATCCAACACGTAGTCCAGAAACTGGTCGATTTGGGTTTTGATATCCATCGGTCCACCGGGGTGAATCGCACGGTCTTGGGCGTGGTCGGCGGGAAGGTCGTCGATACCAAGGAAATTGAAATCTTGGAGGGCGTCGGAGAAGTCGTCCGAATCACGGTCCCTTACAAACTGGCTAGCCGCCAACTGAAGCCTGAAAGCACGCGTGTTCGGTTGACCAATGCCAGGCAGAATCTGGAGATCGGCGGTGAACGAGTCATCATCATGGCGGGCCCTTGCAGTGTCGAAAACAAGGAGCAGATCGAGACCATTGCTGAGATTGTTTCTCAGAGCAATATCCCGGTTTTGCGTGGGGGGGCCTTTAAGCCGCGTTCCTCACCTTACTCGTTTCAAGGCCTCGGCGAAGAGGGACTCCGGTTGATGCGGCGTGCCGCGGATCGTTTCGGCTTGTTTGTCATCAGTGAAGTCATGGATCAGACTCAGATCCCCTTAATTCTTGACTATGCGGATATTCTGCAAGTTGGAGCACGCAATATGCAGAACTTTAATCTGCTCAAAGAGCTGGGTAAGATCCAGAAGCCCGTGCTATTGAAGCGAGGGATTGCCGCAACCATAGAAGAGTGGTTGTTGTCGGCAGAGTACATTCTGGCAGGGGGCAATCAGAATATCATTCTTTGCGAACGCGGCATTCGAACCTTTGAGAATTATACCCGCAACACATTGGATATCTCCGCGATCCCGGTTGTTCAAAAACTCTCGCACTTACCCATCATCGCGGACCCCTCTCACGGGACTGGTCGGCGTGATAAAGTCCCTCCCATGGCTCGTGCGGCTGTGGCCGCAGGAGCTGATGGCCTGTTAGTTGAGGTCCACCCAAATCCGGAGAATGCCATCAGCGATGGGGCACAATCTCTCTATCCCCACCAATTCGAAGCGCTCGTCCGGGAGCTGGGTCAGATTGCCGCCGTACTCGGTCGAAGCCTGACGTGAAGTCGGCAAGATCATAATTCCATTCTTCGAGGGCCGGCTTGAACAAAATATTCCCCAGCATCCAGCAAACGATCGAAGACCTGGTCGACGGAGCTACGATCATGATCGGTGGCTTTGAAGATAAGGGAATTCCGCAAAGTCTCATTCATATGCTTTATAAGAAAGGAACCAAGAACCTGACGATCGTCTCTCATGATCTTGGGAGTACCGACCAAGGGGTTAGAACTCTCTTGGAAAAGCATCAGGTCAAAAAGCTGATTGCCGCCTCCCTCGGGGAGGATCATTTTTTTGAGGATCTCGTCAAAAAAGGGGAGTTGCAGATTGAATTGAATGCTCTAGGGACTTTTTCAGAGCGCATCCGTGCTGGAGGTGCGGGGCTCGGAGGATTTTTCACTCCAACCGCATTCGGGACGATCCTGGCCGAAAATAAGGAAACCAAGACACTGAATGGAAGAAATTATGTTTTAGAACTTCCATTAAGAGCCAACTTTGCATTTGTTAAGGCCTGGAAAGGGGATTGCTTTGGAAACTTGATTTATGAAGCGACGTCTCGTAATTTTAATCCAACGATGGCCACCGCAGCGGATATTACGATTGCCGAGGTGGAGGAATTGGTATTAGCCGGTCAGCTCGATCCGAATCAGATTCATACACCCGGGATTTTTGTCCAGCGCGTCGTGCAGAAAGAAATCCTTTCCTCGGCCCAAGAACTGGACCAAGCAACTGAATGAATAGGACCTTCATGAATCTGACCCACGAATTTATTGCCAAACGAGCCGCTCAGGAGCTGCAAGACGGAGAAACCTTGAATCTAGGGAAGGGAATCCCTTCGCTCGTGAATCTATTTATCCCTCCAGAAATCGAGGTCATGCTGCTCGAGGAAGAAGGGCAATTGGCGTTCTTTCGCCCTCTTCTCGCAGGAGGGGAAGATTTGACCAAACATGGAAGAAGTGATGGAGCACTTTCGAGAACTCTGCCCTGCTGTTTCTTTTCAGTGGACGAAGCATTTGTCATGATTCGTGGAGGACACCTCGATTTGGCAATCATGGATGCGGACGAAGTCGATGAATCCGGCAATCTGGCCAATTGGATGGTGCCGGGAAGAAAAGTCCAAGGAGTCGCCGGCTTGATGGACCTGGCGGTCGGCGCGAAAAGAGTCGTCTTGGCCATGGAGCACAAGACAAGGGACCAGAAATCTAAGATTCAGAGGAACTGCCGGCTGCCATTGACGGCATTAGGCGTCGTCAAACGGATCATCACGGAGATGGCGGTCCTCGACGTTACCCCCGAGGGGTTGCTTTTGCGTGAAATTGCACCAGGACTCTCTGTGGATGAAGTGACCCGTTCAACTGAAGCAGAAATGAGAGTCGACAAAGATTTGAAGATGATTCAGGTCTAGTAGATTCCATAGTGCTCTCCGAGTGAGCCTCTGGCAAGGCTGGCCGAGGATAATATTCTCGGCAACAGCAAATAGTCGCGAAGGGATTCAATTTAGAATCAAATAGCTTCGTCTCCTTGCTTAGTTGGAGGGAAATCAAACCACTCCTTTTCAAGCTCAAGCAGCCCGAAATGCTGGGTCCTCTCTTATCGCCGCTGCCCCAATCATGGATCTTCTTCACCTCTTTGACAATTCGTTAGTCCATCAGCGAGAGTCAGTTGGACTCGAGATCCAATCGGGCTCTTCCAAGCTCACGACCTTGACTTTCGGCGAGCTCGAAATCCGGAGCAATCAATGGGCCCATTTCTTCCACCAGCAAGGGTTGATCCAAGGAGACCGGTTAGGTGTTTATCTGCCCAGTGGATTGGACTTCCTTCTCGCCTATCTGGCTTGCATTAAGCTAGGCGCAATTTTTGTTCCCATCAACGTCCTTTACAAGGAGCGTGAGATTGCCCGAATTGTCGAGGATTCCGAACCGCGCGCGATCTTGACCGGTAGGTCGATCTCCAGCACTGTCCCGGTTTGGGACCCGGCAATTGTGGGAGCGAAGGCTTCACAAATGCCCTCACATCGCCTTCAGCTGAAAGTAGGGGAGGAGGCACCTGCCGCCATCATCTATACTTCTGGGACGACGGGAACTCCCAAAGGGGCTATTCTGACTCGTAAGAATTTTGCAACCAATGCCACGACGCTTTTGTCATTCTGGCAAATAGATTCGGCAGATCGATTCCTTCTCAGTCTCCCTTTATTCCATGTGCATGGTCTTGGGAATGGCCTCCATTGTTGGCTCCTCTCCGGATGCAGACTGAGATTGTGGGAGAAATTTGAACGGGACAAGGCGGAAAGCACTTTCCTCGGTTTCCGTCCAACCTTGTTTTTTGGCGTGCCGACGATCTATGTTTACTTGTTGGAATTGCCATTCGAAATCTGCCAGGAGATCGGTCGAGATATGCGATTATTTGTTTCCGGGTCGGCACCACTGTCTACGGAAGTATTTTCAGAGTTTCACAAGAAATTCGGGCATCTCATTTTAGAACGCTACGGCATGACGGAAACTTTAATGATCACTAGCAATCCTTACACCGGCGAGCGAAGGCCGGGAACAGTCGGCTTCCCACTACCTGGCGTGAACGTTCAACTGCTGGATGACTCCGGGAACGCCGTTGGCGAGAATGAGACGGGAGAAATCGTTGTCCGCGGCCCTAACGTTTTTAGTGGCTATTGGCGAAAACCGGAAGCAACCGCGAACGCATTTAGAGGAGGATTTTTCGCCACTGGAGATTTGGCGATGAGATCGGGGGACGGGTATTACACAATCTGTGGACGAAGGAGTGACCTCATCATCTCCAGTGGATTCAATGTCTATCCAAGGGAAGTGGAGGAATTTCTGGAACAACAGGAGGGAGTCCGAGAGGCCGCCGTTATTGGCATACACGACCCTGTTCGGGGCGAAGTACCGATGGCTTATATCGTCCCTCGGGGAAAATTTAATCTAGAATCGTTAAAGGGGATTTGTTCCAAGAACCTGGCATCGTTCAAAATCCCGCAGAGATTCGTTGAAATACCTGAATTGCCGCGCAATGCATTGGGAAAGATCCAAAAGCATCTCCTTCCGAGGAGGGATCCTTTCGAATAATAAGTTGCAGTGGCCCGTGTAGTAAGGGGCCCTGCTGGCGCTGGTCGGCGTCATCGTCCCCGGCGAAAGCAGTACGTACAATTGAATGTGACTGAGCATTAAGAGACAACCGAGTTCCTTTCTACTGAATCAAAAATCCCGAGGTGTATAGACATGCCCATTCATCGACTTTTGCCGGGAGCCAAACAGGTTTTGAAGGCACATGATTATGCCATGCTTCCAACGGTGCTGAAAGACTATCCGCCTAACGATCTGGCAGAACTGATGAGCGATTTGCCCGCCTCGGAGCAGGTGGTCGTCTTAAAAAGCCTTTCGAGAAGAAAAGCCGTGGAGACCTTTCAATATCTCTTGCCGAGTACGCAGGAATACCTGCTGCAGGCGATGGCGAAAGATGAAGCCATCGGTATCTTGAATGCGATGTCCCCGGATGACAGAACGCTCCTGTTAGAAGAACTTACCGAAAGTAAATCGAAACGGTTATTGGACATGATGGCGCCCGATGAGAGGGCCGTGGCCATGTCTCTCTTGGAATACCCGGAGAGCAGTGTCGGTCGTTTAATGACTCCCGACTTTATTTCCGTGAAGCAAGACTGGACGGTAGCGCAGGTACTTGACTATGTTCGCGAGACGGGGCAGGACAGCGAGACCCTCAATGTAATCTACGTGGTCGATGACCACAACATGTTGTTAGATGACATTCGCATCCGAGAATTTCTCTTGGCGCCCTTGAGTCATAAAGTTTCGGAGTTAATGGATCACCATTTCATTGCACTCCAAGTTACTGACACTCAGGAAACAGCTGTCCGAGTATTTAAGGAAGAAGACCGAACGGCTTTACCCGTTGTGGATGTTCACGGGGTGCTCGTTGGCATTGTCACCATTGACGATGTTTTGGACGTTGCGGAAGCAGCCGCCACAGAAGATATTCAAAAAATCGGCGGTTTGGAAGCGTTGGACGAACCTTACATGCGGATTAACTTCTGGCGCATGGTGCAGAAACGGGCCGGCTGGCTGGTGATCTTGTTCCTGGGGGAAATGCTCACCGCAACGGCCATGGGCTATTTCGAGAATGAGATTTCGCGGGCGGTGGTGCTCGCACTTTTTGTTCCTCTCATCATCTCCAGTGGTGGAAATTCGGGTTCGCAGGCCTCTACTCTGGTGATTCGCGCGCTTGCCTTGAGTGAGGTAGGGAGCTCAGACTGGTGGCGGGTGATGCGCCGGGAAATTTTTTCGGGTTTGGCTCTGGGTACAATTTTAGGCAGCATCGGATTCTTGAGAATCTCCATCTGGTCGATCTTTTCCAATATTTATGGCCCCCACTGGTTACTGGTAGCCTTGACCGTTAGCTTTTCTCTCGTTGGAGTGGTTCTTTGGGGAACCTTGTCCGGGTCGCTCCTTCCATTTCTATTAAGACGCCTGGGATTTGATCCTGCTACATCCTCTGCGCCTTTTGTCGCGACCCTGGTGGATGTGACTGGGTTGGTGATCTATTTTACCATTGCATCCATGATTCTCCACGGGACATTGCTTTGAAGGAAGCCTGGTAACCATGAATCCGCCGGATGGCAAAGAGGCGGGTGGCGAAGACATGTGTCGTTTACATGTCTTCGATCAATGTCGAATCCGGATTGCTTTCTTGAGGGCCGAACCCTGTGAGGCCAAATACTGGTAGCCACGGAGAATGCCTTTCTCTCCGTGGGCTTTTGAGCAAGATTAAAAGCCACGAGAGATTTCGTTTAGATTCGTCTTGGGTTTCTCTCCACCGCTCGGAACATAAATCCTGTCCTAGCCTTTGTAGTCAAATGGCAAATTCACGTAATCAATCTGAATCGGGCAGGCCGATACTGTCTTCGGATCCAGATGATAATTATTAAAGCTGGACCATCCCCATTCTTCCGGTCGCTGCACATATCCTTTCCGAACTGGATTGAAATGCATGTAATCTAGCCGTTGTCGAAATTCTAAGAGGTGTCGAACAAATCGATCGATAAACTGATGTTGCCATAATGCGCCGTGGGTGTGACGCAGACGGTGAACCTGTCGACTACAGGAGTACTTGATATTCTTCACTACCTGGGACACGGTTATAGGGTAAACAGGCCAAATCAGAGCATGCCAGTGATCCGGCATAAGAACGTACCCGCACCACTTGAATCCTAGCCGTCGACGAGACTCCTCAACCGCCATGATCATGAGCTTAAACTCCGACTCACCAAAAGGCTCACTGCCTCGACGCAGGTTCGTGGTGACAAAGAATATTCGATCCGCATTTTGCAGACGACGGACATTCGACATTTTCGTTTGGTGCAGAAATTTGAAAAGCCCACGACGAATTCAAGAACAATTCGTCGTGGCTACCAACATGTGCAGTGGTAGCCACGGAGAACGTTTTTCTCTCCGTGGGCTTTGATCAATTGTGCATTTCGAATTGGAGATTGCTGATTGGAATCAGTTGTCTTTAATTCGCCGGGTGGCGAAGACATGTGCGGTTTGCATGTCTTCGATTAGCTGGCTTACCCTTCCGGTGTAAACCCCAACACAATATCAAATCGAGCTGCCAATTCCCCAATGCGCGACCCCTTAACCGGGCTGAAATCCACAATCACGGACTCGCGCGCCTTGAGGTCGGTGACTCCTTTTAGGACAAAATCGTGCTCGTTCTGCGGTTCGCCTTTAACGTAGCACTGGGTTGTCCACTTATCACGGCCCTTCATCTTGATGGCGAAATGAATGTGCCGCGTGCGGCCGGGATACAGCGTCGGCTTGATCGTGCGGAAATAGTATTCGCCGCTGGAGCCGGTGAGGAACCGGCCGAAGCCTTGGAAGTTCGAGTCTCGCGCCGCATGATTGTTGCTGCCGGAGTGCAAATAGATCCCGTTGTTGTCAACCTGCCAAATCTCGACCAGCGCATCGCGAATGGGGTTGCCCTTGGAGTCGAGGATGCGCCCGCTCAAGTGCGTGATTTCACCGACTGCCGGCGTGATGTCATCGTTGACAATGATCAGGTCATTGTCCGTGTCGAGTGGTAGGTGGTCCGGATAGAACGGTCCCTCCGTCTGGCGCGGCGTGAGCATGAGTTCTTCAGCGAAGAGGCCAGGAATGCTGAAGAGGCCGGGGACGGCTAACGCGGCGGTTCCGATCGTCATGCCGGCGAGAAGACGGCGGCGGGTATGCAACAAGACCGATTCATTCATGGTCACACTCCTTAATCGTGCAGACAGTTCATTCGTTGGTCACTAGTATAACAGTATGCGGCAATTGGGTTGATGAAGATTGTAATTTAGTTTAGACGGTATTCGTTAGTGTGGTCGCTGGAACCAATTGTTATTCCTCTGGTTCTTCAGTTCTGAATCTTTGGGGAACTCATCATTTAACTTTCTTTGTCTTTATGAGAGCTCCATTGACATCATAAATCTTCCATTCGCCTTTTTTCTTGTCATCAATGAATTTGCCCTCGTCATATAACGCTCCATTGGGATGATATCTTTTCCATAGCCCTACTCTTTTCTCGTCCTTAAACTCACCCGTCTGCATTAACTTTCCATTTTCGCGATACCATTTCCACTTCCCCGTTAACTTGCCATTTGCATATTTTCCAACGGCTTTCAACAATCCATTACGCAAATAGTATTTCCATTCTCCAGTTTTCTCACCATTCCTGTATTTCCCAACACAGGACAAGGTGCCATCCTTGAAGTGTTCTTTAAAAAGACCATTTTTCAATTGTCCCATTAGAGTCATATTTGCTTTTGTCCATTTTCATAGGGCAATCCTAATTTGTGAAGTTGCCTTTCCTAGAATGGGAGAAAACGAATTGGGCCTCAGCTTGAGGCACTTTTTGCCTGTAGCCGTGAGCCCGTGTCAGCGGCGACGATCCTCGCCGAACCTCCGGAGCACACTTCAGTGGGGCCAGAGCCAGCCAAACGTCCCTGCTGTCAACAGTCCGTACAACAGGCCGTCTAACATCGACCTTAATGTGGTTCCCCAGTTGCGCTTGTACCAGATCGAATTCTGAAGAAGCGCGAGGGAATAGCCCATGAAAGCGCTGGAACCGACAAACCGGAACACCGCAAGGTAACTAGCGCCTGAGGCAAGGGCACGGCTGGCAATATAAGCCGCAAAGAAACTCACCACCACCGAGTACAGGAACCAGAGGAGGAGGCTCGTTCCCATCGAGGGCGGGCCAGCTGGAACGATCGTCATGAATGCGACGGGGCCTTTCCGCATCTTCTCAATAAACTCCGGCTTCTTCATCCCTTCGGGAGACCCAGCATGTGGCACAGCGTAGTCGCCTGGTGGAAGGTTGAAGCGGCGAAGGGCGTCCATAACCTCGTCTTCCTTCTCTAGCTTAAGGAGGTCGTTCCGGTGGAACGGCAGCACCATATGAATAATAGAACTCGCTACGAAGACAATCACAGCTGATACGAGGGTTGGAATCAAGAGCGACATTAAGGGCACCATATGCACCTCCAGTATTGTAAAAAGATGGAACTTGGGACTGTTCCGAGCAAAACGGGACCCAATCAGGTTCGCGAGACTCAACGGTAAATGCGCGAAAGCTTATGGTAAACGACTACATCGTCGAAAACTGCAATCCATGGCTTAAGACATGAATATTACTGATGCCCCAGGCTGCTCAAGTTTGGTCTGGTTACTATATCTTTTTTTCGATTTTCACTTCCGCGAACGTCTCGGGCTTGTGACCCACTAAGTTTGATGCCCTCCATTTCTCAAAGGCGTCTAGATGCAGTTGCTTGCGACGACCGGCGCTAGAGTCCAAACTGGCGCAAGTGATGCGAGACGTGCCGATAGGCCCATCGCTGCCAATCCCGGGCGGACATCGGGCCAAATAGGAAATGGCTTGCAGGAAAAGTAGTGGGTGCCGCAACGGCGAGAGCCTTCAAGGTACGAATGGCCCGTTCGCGATCCGGCTCAAAGTTCCCGGGTCGAGTTCCATCGATCTTCGGGTCCACCCCCGGTCGAGTCTTTACGCCCTTCGGCCAAGGAATAGCCGTATACAAGGCAAAACATTTAAGGAGTGGGCGTGGAGCGCCGGAAGGAATTGGCCCAGGAGGGATGCGTGTGCCCAACACTGATTCGTTGGCATCCCCGAGGTGACAGAGCATT
The DNA here is from genome assembly GCA_963810905.1 of uncultured Acidimicrobiia bacterium. Lineage (GTDB taxonomy): Bacteria > Acidobacteriota > Terriglobia > Versatilivoradales > Versatilivoraceae > CAWBAT01. Next base: position 77,541 of record CAWEPG010000014.1, read on the forward strand.
TCCCCAGCCGTAAGCGTACCCCAGCGAGGCGTTGTGCCGGGCTTGAGCTGGAGCAGGCGTTCCACGAGAGGATTCAGGGTTTTATCATCGGCGATTGTTTTCATAAGTCTCAAGTCTCCAAGTGAGTGTGCTGGCGAGTAAGTCAACCTCGAAGAAATCGGCACCGGAATGTGGAATGTCTTCTTCGACCCGCTCAAGCTTGGCCGTTCGCCTCAGAAGTGCATGCCGGTCGAGGATGATTATGGTAGATTGCAAGGAGGTCATTAATTATTATCGATGTCCCCGGCCGCTCAATCAGCCGCCGTTACTTTCGAGCGTTTGTTTCATTGTATTTAAACCACGTTGAATCATCTCACCAATGGCCTCAGCGACTTCATTGGGCAGCAAATCCGCTATCCAAACAACTCGACACTTGTCGGGGCCGTTCGAGAAAACCTGGACAGAGGCGTTATGGTGGGTGAGGGGCTCGCCGCGGGCCGACCAGGAGTGCCGGCATGTTTTATCGTCGACGTCGACGATCAATTCGCGCACTACCATTCCATTTGCGAAAGTAACGATTCGCGAGTCACCTTCGAGTTTACAGTCTACGACGAAACCAGGGACCAAACGTTGATGAATAGCACCCACATCGCGGATCGCGTCCCAAACAAATTCTTTACTTCGCTCGATTTCTATTTCTTTGTGGATAGTGGCCATCGGGTTTTACCTAGACTTTTGATTGATATTTGGACTCCATGGTGGCTAACGCCTGGCTTCCGTGCTGCGTGCCAGCAAGCGTACACCGCAAACCCTTAAGATCCAAGTAGCAAACAGGTGTATAGCACCGTAGCCAGGAGGCTCAGCACCGTACGTACAGCGTGTAGTTTCCCCCAGCTTGCCAGGAGCGAGCGAGTCTCGGCGGAACCGAGATCGCGGCCTGGAGCCATGAGCTTGTGGTTAGTGGGCATGATGACGATGATGGTGAAAGGCACCACTAAGCCGATGAGCAGCCCCGCAACAAGCCACCCCACGCCTGCTCCCATGAGCCACACAACCGCACCGCCCAGAAAGCTGAGCAGAGCCAAGGGTGCTTGCATCCAAGTGGCCCGCTTGTAGCTTGGACCCCACTGCGTTGCGGCAGCGCGCGTATCGAGCCCCATGCGGGCAGGGTGCTCGACGAGATTGATATAGAGCGCGGCTCCGGAAAAGAGCGCGGCGCAGAAGGTCGCGAGGAATTGAAACGCCTGAAGCATCGATTGCCTCTCACTAGGGACTTAAATGTTCCCACCTCAGCCGCGCCGCTTTGTGGCGGCGGCTCGGCCGCAAGCGGCCGGTTAGACCCGTTACGGCATAGGCTTTCGTGCGAGATACATGTATCTGGATAGTCGTCCTTCACTCGTCAGGGTGTGGACACACCAGAGAAATTGTTGCAGCCCCTCGAAGTTGCTCTCCCCTTCGAGACGAATCATCTCCTCGCGGTGCTTCGCCCGGGCATCGTGCCAACGCCTCGACACAGTGGCAGCACTTGAAGTCAGGTCCTCAGACCGGATTAGCTCAAAACCTGCCGTTTCGATCATTCTTTCGTTTACCCCGAAGGGGACATAGTAGTAATAGCCGATGGAGCTGCGCTTCGCGATCTCTTCGTGGGACACTAACCCGGTGATCACCAGTGCATCTGTAAACAGCATCTGCCCACCCGGCTTTAAAACCCTGTACCATTCCCTAAGGACTTCAAGCCGCTTCGGCACGTGACACATGGCATCGTTGGAGATAACCGCGTCGAACGTGTTCTGCTCAAATGGGAGTGGCTGACTCGCGTCGGCTAACTGAAATCGAGCCAGCGAATCGAGCTTGCGCTGCCGCGCTAACTCGTTGGAATTGTTAATCCCGAACTCATTAATATCCATGCCGGTCACCTTACACCCAATGACTTCTGCCAGGAACAAGGCCGGGCCTCCCGAGCCGCTTCCAATCTCAAGAACATTGGATGATCGGTGTAAACTCAACAGTGCCATGAAGTGCCGGAGTTCGTCTGCCGTCATCCAACTGCTTTGCCCGATATCCTCCCCGTAGGTTTCGGAACGGACGGCTTGTTGTACGCCGACTGAAAATTTGTCGTAAGAGCTATTGTAAAGATCAACTGGCGCGTTCATGTTATTTTTCCCCTTGATGGCAAGAGCCTAAGCGAACGCCATTACCTCATTGCCTAATCCCTGTTCCATGATGATTGATTACCACCCATCGTCGGTCTGTAGGGTCTAACGTTTGAGGAGCGGTGGCAGCCGCTTTTGGCTGTGCCTGTAGTGCCGGGTTAGGGGCGCTCCTGCTCGGCACTCCCGGAAAGCACTGCCTTCGCCCAACGCAGCGAGCGCCAAGCCTGGACAGTAACCGCCAGGTACCACAGCCCAACCAACGGCCCGAGGTCGATAAGACCCGCTTCACCAGGTGGCGTCGGGAAGGTATAAAGGTTGAGGAAAAGCAGGAGGACTGCAATCACAAGCCCGGCATACCCAAATGCTTTCCCAAAGCGCGGATGCCGAAGCATCGACAAGGCCAAAAGGCCGGTTCCCACTCCGATATAGACGTCCCACGCCACGTCCAGCCCTAGCCAGACCCCAACCATCTCAGAGGAGGACCGTGCCCCCTGGCTGCGAGCACCCACCGCCAGCTGGACTAGCAGCATCGCCGTGACCAATGTGCCACCGGCAAAGTTGAACAGCGACCGCCAGCTGCGCCGGCACGGACGGCCGCTCTAGCTGAAGGAGTCGGCCAAGACCCAGACTAGCAATACCCAACAAGGGGCCAAGGGCCGCTGCGAGCAGCACCAGGCCTGGGCGTGGCAAGTGCAGAAAGACCAGTGCCGGGTACACCAGGCACGTTGCGATGCCCGCCGCGACACCCGTGCGGATCAAGTCGAGCGAGGCTGGCGATGGTTGACTCAGGGACTTGACCCCCTTTCACTGCTGCCCGTGTCCCTAACAATGTACCGTCTTTGAAAGTACTCCTTGCGGCCTATTTCCAAGGGTATTATGCCGCACGACTCGTTCAAGGCTTGTCGGCGGGGCAGAGCACTCCTTGACTGCCTGGGTTCAAGACGTCAGTCTATATCACCGCCATTGGGACAATCTCACTAAGACGGCTTTTTTGTATCAAAGGCATATTTTTCGGGCTGAATGAAAATGTGCACTTTTAGGCCGTATTATTGCTTTTTCCTGCAGAGAACTTCAAGCGCATCCGCTACTTCACTTGGTCCGACCCCATTTCCCCCCAGAGGTGTTTGATGACTGCATCATCGACCCATCTGCGCATTCAAGAAAGCCACCACCGCATTAAACGCCTCGATAACTTTCGGATCCTTCAGTTCTGCGGGTGGGTGCTCCGAAGGCCAGCCGCCTGGAAAGACGTCAAACAAGTGATCGTAATTCTTCATGACGATGAGCTGATGCGGAACGTTATGTCGCTCCAGAGCTGCCGCCATTCGCACAGATTCATCGAATGGGACATCTCTGTCCTTGTCGCCGTGGAGGAGGAGTGTCGGCGGGTATTCCTTGGTGACGTAGCGGACTGGGCAAAACCGCTCGAGCAGCTCTGGTTCCCTGTCCGGGTCAACCCCCGCGACTTCCCGCGGCCAGAGGCCGTTCTGCTTACAGTAGTTGTAGAAAGTAACTCGGGGAAAGATCGGACTTCCAGACAGCATCTTCCCACTGACGACCTTGTAGGCCTCTTCCTTCTCGATCCGATCTAGATTGAGATAGTTGGGATCGGGCCGTTGTCCTCTGATGTCGCCGTAGCCATAGAAGGAGACCAGGGCTTTGGGCCGAGGCTTCAGGAGAAATCCGCCCACCAACGTCAAGTAGCCCCCTGCGGAGTTGCCAACGAGGGCCACGTGGTCCGGGTCGATCCTGAACAGCTCCGGGCCTCTCTTCCTCACCCACTGATAGGCATCCTGCAAGTCTTCGATGATCTCCGGAAGCTTCGTTTCGGGAGCGAGCCGGTAGTCGATGGAAACAACCACGTACCCGGCCTGAAGATAACGCTGCGGCTGATGCTGTCTTACCGAGCCTCGATCGGAAAAGATCAGCGCGCCACCATGGATCCAAAGGATGACAGGCCGAACCTGCTCACCCGGGAGCCGGTAGATATCCGCCTGGATCACGCAGTCCTTGACAGTCTTGTAGGTGTAGGTCTTCCTAGATGGCTCGACGTCGGCAGACCTAGCGGCGAAGGAAAGCAAATTCTCCCCGAAATCCTGCGCCCAGAACGCCAGGCCCAGGCACGCGAGGATCGTAGTCAGGAGGCCGCTGGCAATCCGTTGGGTTCGCATGCCGTTGCTTCCGAGGGTCATCGCAGAAAGCCGCTTTAAGCTGGGTGGGTCCTGATGCTCTAGGCAGGCATCCACTCGAGCAAAGGATTGGGCGGCTTGCTTATAGATTGAGCTTATCCAATTGTGATTTTTCATAGACATCGTCTTCCGCAGGATAGCGGAGATCATTGAATTTATTCTGCTTCGCCAGTGACCACAGAATGCTTTCACCGGCCGGCAACACCGTCTGGTTCATGGCGTAAACCGCGTCCTGATACGCTTCTTCGGGGCTGACAAAAGTCCATCCCTTCGATTTGAACATCGCGATGACGTCTGGAAGAAAAGCCGCATTGATGGCGTTCGTGTGCAGTAGTAGTACATGCTTGATGCTCCGATGGAAGAGTTTCTCGGACAAGGCCTCATAGTAAGTCGCCCGACTCCATAGATGATTGAGATAGGCAGCGCGAAATCGTGAGGGATCCTCGTTTGGGTGCACGTCCTTCCAAGAAAGATAGCGATTGTTGTAATACCAGTCGCTCGCATCGATACTCACGGCGCCGGTCTTGTAATGGTGGGCGGCTAGCCAGTGCCTGAACTCGTCGCGCTTCGCTGCGGTTTCCCCTTCTTTGAGATAAGGAAAGCGGAAGCGCAACGTCCAACCTGGCACACCTTTGAGTAAAGCTTCATTTTTCTCTACATCGGCAGTGAATGCTTCCAGCGTCGTTTGCCCGGAGCCAAAGTTAAGATGGGAGTAAGTATGATTGCCAACGGCGTGGCCCTGCGTTTCCCCACTCCTCCACCAACTTCAGTCCTTCTGGACTGTCAACTTTCATCCCAGCGGCAAACAGAATGGATTTGATTTGTGTCTGTGATAAAGCTGCCAAGATAGCCGCATTCCAGTATGGGGCCTGTGATTGGACGCGCGGGTCGAGTCCATCATCGAATGAAAGCGCCAAACTCTGGGCGTGACTGTTGATCGGGATGCACAACAATAGAGCCAAGCAAAGTCGTATCGAATGATTACGCATGATAAATGCCCATCAGTTTTCGCCGTTCAGCCGAGAGCGGCACGCCGTGAAGCGGGTCGGATGCATGCCGTGTTGGCCCGTAACCAAATTAAATGCAGCAGAACACTAAGCCGCCGTTGGATACCTTTCACGGAATATTTTTCTCATAGAACCTGCTGAGCGGATCTTCCTTGTACTCCCCAAACGCTGGAATTCGCCTAAACCCTGCCCGCTCGTACAAGGCGATGGCAGCGTGTTGATGAATGCCGGTTTCCAACCGTAGCAATCCGACACCCTGATCTTGGGCACATTCTGCTAAATGGTTCAGCATCAACTTGCCCAAACCTAAACCACGAAACTGCGGACGCACGTACATCCGTTTGACTTCCCCATATTCGGTGCCAAACATTTGGATACCTCCGCAGCCAGCCGGTGAACCTTCATGGCGGATCAGAAAGAACGCCACAGCCTCCGCGATCAACTTTTCCACACTATAACCATGACGACTTTCACGCGGATAAAGTGCCTCCAGCAGCGCTTCGAGTTCAGAAATCAAGGTTCTGGCGTCGGCATTATCAGGGCGTTCTGGCGTTATGCAGGTCGGCATAGGGCGCTTATGTTAAGTCACCGCTTCAAAATATTGGAATGGGTTGCGGTTTAACATCGCTCCTCAACTTCCCCCCAACCTCGTGAACCCATCGGCGCTCCAGTCCTCACTGCCGACACCGTGGTGGACAAAGAAGAGGCCGCTGGGATCGTAGCGCTTTTTCACCGCCGCCAATCTCGGGTAGTTCGAACCCCAGAAAGATTGCTGCCAGGCGCGCTCGAAGAAGTCGCTCTCCGATACGTACGAACCAGGATGAGTCACTACCTTCAACAATTCATCCATCGACCGGTTGATGGCGCCGGCATCCCGTCGAGCGGCCGTCAGGTCAGGTTCATGGCCGGGAATGCCAGGGAACACCGGCGAGCTGTTACCGGCGATGATCGCCAGGGCAAAGGCGTCCAATACGACGGGATTCATAGCGGTGTCTTTGGCCGCCATGAGATCTTTGGTAGATGCACCCGCCAGCCCCTTGTTGAAATGCAGGGATATGCCCCAGTGGCGGCTGCCGGCGATCAGCGCGTCTACTAATCTGCTCTGTTGATCCATCTCAAGCAGCGAAGCGGGTAGCCAGGCGGAGCGATAACCGTGCAGGAATTGTCCCGCTTCGCCACGATTGCCAGCCCAGAGGAAGTTGCCTTCAGGCGCGTGCAGGCGGTCGTCGGCGACGATGAATTGGGGAGCGTTCTGCTTTAGAAAGTTGGCGTCCCAAAAATGTCGTGCTGGCAGATCGGCGATTCTCACCGGCGTCTCCCATTCAAAATCTTGCGGTGCGTGGGCCACCCAATCCAGGAAGGGGCGCCACGCCTCCTCCGCCTGCTGTCGGTTCAACCCCTGGAACACCATCCCGATCTTGACGAGGTTGCCGGGCTCAAAACGGATTTGCTCGCCCCAGTGACGAATTGAAGAGTCGATCGTGGTAGAAGCCGACGATTCGAGCGGTCAGTCTGCGGAAAGCGGTCTCCGAGCTGGCTTTGATCGTCCCGAACACTCCGCCAAAGTGTTCCGGGAGTTCTCGGGTCCTCAGCGTTAGTCTGGTTACGACTCCGAAGCTCCCTCCTCCACCACCTTTGAGTGCCCAGAACAAATCTGGATTCGTGCAGGCGTTGGCTATCCGCACCGCGCCATCCGCGGTGACGACTTCGGCTTCCAGCAGGCCCGCGGCGGCCAGGCCATAGGCCTTGGAGAAGCTGCCGAAGCCGCCGCTTTGAATGAGCCCCGCGACGCCGACGGTTGTGCAGCCACCCCCTTGAACGTATCGACCCGCCTGGGTCGTAACGGCATCGTAGACTTGCAGCCAGATCGCCCCTGCCTCAACGGTCACCGCCGGCTGCGGCACGACTGTTCCAGCGCAGCCCTGCGGGACAAACGCCTCGTGGAGGACGATGGCGTTCATGGCCCGCGTCCAAATCAGCAGCGAATCCGCCGAACAAGAGGTCCCCTGGTAGCTGTGGGCACCGCCTTTCACGACAAGTCGAAGGTTGTGGTCTCGGGCGAAATTGACTGCCGCGACGACGTCGGCGGTCTCCGTAACCGCGACCGCATAGATACTGGGGGCTGATGTCCAGCCATCGACCCAGCCGGAGGTTTGCGTCAGCCCCGGTTGGTCGCCGATGTAGTAGGGATTTTCTAATTCTTTGAAGACCTCGGTGCAGGACGTCCCCTCCGTTGGCTTCTGGCACGCGATCAGGGGTGACTCCACCTTGATCAATCGATTGCGAACTTCCTGCCTCAACCTGTTCCAGCTCGCTTCGGAAGGCCATGACGGATCACCAGGACGGACACGGCGGACGGGTAGCGCCACACCCTTCGTGGAACTCCGCAGTACTTGAGAACAAACGGCCCCTAAAAAAGGGATCGCTGCCGCGCTCTTTAGGAATTGTCTTCTGTTCATTTCATGTGATTGGTTTGTGCCAGTGGACCCAGTCTGCGGAAGGACCATCCGGCTCGACGGTGGGGTAGTCATCTTCGTATGCCCGCTCCAAACTTGCACACCTAAAAATTTATAGGCTTTAGAAATTCTTGCCACCGCTTTATTTGTCATTTCATCAGCTACTTTACTTAGTCCGACCCCATATTATCCCCTCGGTCTATCTCACTTTGAACTATTCTTAACTTTGAACATTGAACCTTGAACGAACTATAGCATGGGTGCGACACCGATCTCTGTTGTGCGGCCGGGCCGAGTTTGCCAGCGATACACTGCCAGTCCAACTGCTATTGCAATCAGTCCGACATACTTCGTCGCTAGGTTGGCGAACGCGATACTGAAAATACAGAGCGCAATTGGCGGAACACTGATCGCGACCGCACCGGCTAGGCCAAAGGGCACGCGATAAGGGCGCGCCATTTCGGGCTTTGTTATCCGCAACCAGATTAGCGCGGCAAATTCCAGGATCAAGGCCGTAGCGTAGAGGAACATGTCGACCTCGATCAATTCTTGGAAGGAAAATGCGATCAAAGCAGCAACCCCAAGGCTGTTTACCGCGATGGCGCGCCATGGCGTGGCGTGCCTGGCATGAAGCGCGCCGAGCCCGCGCGGCAGCATGTTGCGCCTGGCCATGGCAAAGGGGATGCGCGAGGACGTGCATAGAAGCGCGTTGAGCATGCCAACCGCGCTCACCAATCCCGCTGCTGTTAACCAGATGCCAAGCCAACCCCCGCCAATTTGTGCTGCGATCTTGGGGAACAGGCCTTCTTTCCACTCAGACCAGTTCGTCGCGACGCTGACGCCGACAAGCATCGGCAACAAATAGGACAGAGTGACCAGCAGGACGGCAACTGTCATGGCGCGCGGATAGGTTTTTGCAGGTTTCTCGACCTCCCCAGCGCAGCAGCCGGCGTTGTCCCAACCACAGGTGTTCCATAGGAGGACGCTTAGGAGCAAAGGCCATTTTACGTTGCCAGTCGAAGCCAACCAATGACTTGTTTCTATCTTTGACGCGCCAAGGATAACCATTGTGACGAATGGCGCGAGCACAAAAAGCGTAAAGAGAATCGACAGAAACCCAACCAATTGAATACCGCGAATATTCAACCAGGTGACCACGAGAATGACGGTTGCGCCGATGAGCCAGCGTTCCACGGGTCCCATGCCACCACGCAGATAAGTGAGATAATCGAGGAACATCACCGGATAGAGCGCGTTGTCGGCAAAACTGTACAGCCAACTGAGCCAGCCCTCTTGAAATCCCCAGAACCGGCCGAACGCCTTCTCTACCCAGATGACGTAGCCACCGTCTTCCGGCATTGCTGTCGAAAGTTCGGCGGTCATGAGCGCGGTAGGAAAACTCCAGAGCCAGGGTAAGAGGAGAATTCCAAGCAACACGACCTGCGGCCCGGCGGCGCCGACCGCATCTTCTAAACCAAAAGCGCCCCCGGCGACGCAAAAGAACGTGACCGCGATCAAGCCGGAGAGGCGAAGGCTGCGCCGCAGCTGGGTAGGGGATGAGTCTAGAATCGGCATCTTCAAAATTTATGTCGACCACGCTGATTTCGGTGTGGAACCATCAAGTAGCGGTTGCCAAAGGGAGTGAGTCTCCTTTAAGCAAGTCCGGGGTAATGGCCCAGCCGTGAAGTGAGTATATAAAGTCAAGGTAACACCTTCAGCGGAGAGGAATTCAGACTGTCGCCGTTTGAATGCGACTTGTAGGACCTCAAGTGAAGTCCTCAGGCGCTGACACATCCAGTTTGGCACCCTTCTCAGCCAAGAGCTCGCGCAGCACCGAGCGATGGCAATGCGCATCGTTCTCACAATAGCAGCCGACCGAGAAATTGCATTGGTGCGACAGCTTGGCCAGTAACTCGATGACGTGGCTATTGTCTGGAGTTGCCATTTCAGCTCGGTACTTCCTGGTGAACACAGCCCACTGAGCGGGTGTTCTGGCGTTTTGCCCGAGCTTCATGGTTTCGAGACTCGGCGATAGGTTGGGGAACCAGACGTCGTACCAGTTTTGTGACGAGAACAGGGCCTTGGGTACACCACGCGGCGGCCGGCGGACAGTTCCGATGCGTGTGCCTTCGCCTTCTACACGCTGGCTACCGAGTCTCACAACACGCATGACCATCTTCTGCTCCCTTTCTTTGGCGCCTAACGGGCGATTCCGTTCGCGAGTTAGGCCCCTAACAGATCAAAACGCCGAAACCACTTCGCGTCACACCTTCACGGCCCTGATGTATTCTACCGGGATGTTCGAGGAGGAAGACGCGTCTTTGATCGTCTCCGTACTGATTACCTCAAAGCCGGTTTTACCCAGCAGGTCACAGAGCTGTCTCTCGGTCATCACATTCTTTCCAAATCCCTTCGGCGGCTTTAGCCGATAGCCGGTGAGCCCCTGGTACACGATACGAATCAGGCAGCGGATTCGGTCGAAGCCGTTTAGCGCACGTGGGTCTAGATTCGCGATAATCAGCATAGCGCCGGGCTTCAGGATGCGGTGCATTTCTGCCAAGGTCTTGTTAGGTTCGGTGAAATGGATCACGAGGCTAATAAAGGCAGTGTCAAAAGTCTGCCCTGGCAAAGAAGTTTTCTGGCAGTCTTCCACCTGGAACGTTACATTAGTCGCCTTGATCTGGCCCTTCGCCAGCGCTAGCATGTCTGCTGAGAGGTCAGTGGCTACGACGTTGTCCGCTTTACCTGCGAGCAGTTGTGTGTAGAAACCGGTACCGCAACCGAACTCCGCCAGATTGCCTAGCCGAGCTTCCTTCGCCACTCTTTCCCGCACCATCGACCGGGTCTTCGGCCCTATCTGCAAATCCACTACACGGTCGTACTTTTGCGCGACCTTCGACCAGAATTCGTGTTGTTTGTTCACCATGTGTTGTTTTGTTCCGGGCTAACAACTCAGCTATGATTCATGGGACCCCGAGCATGATCTCCTTGGTGCGCCAGCCGGTTTCATCTTCGATAGCGATTGCGATGCGTGCTCCGTTCGGTGCAACCGGTTGTTGGCTGGCCCGCATACAGCGATCGAGGTCATCCTCTCAGTTCAACGCAAGCCCCGGCCGTTTGCGCCCAATACCGGTGGCTTGCTCGAAAGCATGGGCAACTTGAAGAATGCCGAGATCGTCGCAGTACCGGCCCACAATCTGGATGCCGACGGGCAACCCTTCGGGAGTGAAACCGGCTGGCACTGAGATGGTCGGACGGAAAGTCACGGTGATCCAGTAGGCTGACTTCATCCAAGCCACGTAGTTCTCCATCTTCACGGTCTCGATTTCCTTTGGCCAGTCGATTGTGGCGTCGAACGGGGGAATTTGATTCACTGCGCAGATCATGAACTCATAGTCCTCCTGGAACCGTCGCATCCGCTCCATGATTGCGCGATGCTGGATCATCGCTTTCGCGATGTCGGATCCACTCAGCCAAGCCCCCGACTCAATTTCTGAGACAGCCTCTTGCTTCATCTCAGCTCGATGCTTTTCGAGCAATGGCCCAAGCGCATTCCAGGATCGCCACGCGCGGATCTTGAGAAAAACCTCGTCCGCCCCACTCAGATCTGGACAGGCTTCCTCGACGATGCAGCCGAGATGCTCGAAGGTTGCGCGCTGAGATTCCAGAACGACACGTACACGTCGGTCAAGCGGGAGGCCACCGAGGTCCGGGCACCAGGCGACCCGCGCACCCTTGAGGTTGCGGTCCAGAGGCTTGGCGAACACCGTGGGGTTGGAGGGGAAGCAGCCTGCATCGCGGGAGTCGGACCCGGCCATCACGCTAAGCAGGAAGGCAGTGTCGGCAACCGTGCGGGCCATGGGCCCCTTTACCAAGAATCCGAGAAGCGGCAATGCGGTCGGGGCCGTGGGAACGAGGCCAACGGTAGGGCGCAGAGCAACGATGTTGTTGAAGTTGGCAGGATTGCGCAAGGACCCACCGAGGTCGCTTCCATCAGCAATTGGTAGTAGACCGGCAGCCAGTGCCGCACCGGCGCCGCCACTCGAACCGCCCGCGCTCTTTGTCAGGTCGTAGGGATTCAGGGTTGTCCCGTACACCTTATTGTAGGTGTGGGAACCCATTCCGAACTCGGACACGTTCGTCTTGCCGATTGGGATCGCACCAGCCTTCCGCAGTCGCTCAACGAGAACCGTGTCCTCCGTCGGCATGTCGTTCCCATAGATCCGTGATCCCCGGGTCCATGGGAAGCCGACCGCCGCCTCCATATCCTTAAAGGCAATGGGAAGCCCGTGCAATGGCCCCACTTTTTCCCTTCGCTCGATGAGGAGGTCGGCTTTATCAGCCAGGGCCAAGCACTGGTCGTCATCCAGCTTTGCCACGATGGCGTTAACCTTGGGATTCAGCCGGTTGATCTGCCCCAGGTATGCCGCCATCACCTCGCGTGCTGAGAGTTTACGGCTGTGGATGTGCGTCGCCAGCTCGCGCGCGCTCATGAAGCAGAGATCGCTGGACCTAGCAGGGACCGACAACGGCGCCACCTCCATAGATTAGTATGAATAGTAGATGCGGCTCAACAATGCGCTCGCGACGGTAGTTGAGCCGGTCACCTTGAAGAATTCCCGTCAGCTAATTCTCCTTGTAAGAAGACTGCTAACGCTAGGCGTCAACGGCTGCTGGAAGCAGTGTTGGGCGAATCAAGGCCGGTTCATGATCCATTGTTTTGCGGCCTCAATTTCTCCTGCAGAAAAATGCCTGATCTCAGCAGACACAAAGTGTGACGCTAAATGCTCTGCGACATTTCCCAGGGCTGAATCGGTTACGAGGGCAATCTTCTTAATGTGCTTCTGGTGATCTCGGACGAAACGGAAGTGGGCCGCCATGGCTCCGAGGCTCTCCCATCCGGGGAAAGTCGGCGCATCGATGACAAGACCAGCGAGATCTCCGGTTTCTCGAATGTGTGGGTCGACCGATTTCGCGAGTTCTACAAAGTCGTCTTGCCCGAGCGCGGACTTTGGTCGCACGTACAAAATGGAATTCGCAGTGTCGAGAGTGTGTTCGATCATGTTTTGCTCCTTCGGTATTGATTCCGTCTAACGCTTCGGTTCAACGGCCGTGCACTGCCGCATCTGCCTTGGCACTTCATCCATCACGTTCCGCTGCAACGGGTGGTACGCGCCGCTGTGGTTAGCCCGAGGCTTTAATCAGTTCTGCCAATCTTTTGCACGACATCGCCCACATGGACTACCCCCGGACAGACCACGCGCGCATTGATTCCCCGCAGGTTCCAGGATCGTCCCTCGGGTGAAGATATGAATGCCAGCGCGTCGAGGCCGAACCGCGCCTCAAACTTCTTGCAGCCGGTGTGTGGTTGGTCCGTTACAGCAATAACAGCCGTCCCGATCGCTAATTGCGTCCACGCTGGCAAGTTAGCCAGGCTGAGATCGAAGTCGACGTAGAGTTGATCGCCCGCCAAGGGCCACTGCTCGACGTGACCGGCCAACAGCGCGATGACGCGGCTGTTCATCAGGTTCAGCTGCATGTCCGGATGAGAACTGCCATCAACGGTACGGGAGCTTCCCCGCGTGCGCCACGTGTCGCCGACGAGGCCAGTCACCAGATCCAGATGTCCGAGTTGGAGTACCTCGCGGGCATCGATCGCCGGTCGTCGCACGATGAGGTTTAGCACTCCCTCGTCTTTGGGTGACTCGCGGATCGAGGCCAGTCCAGCGGCGAGCACCTCTTTGGTCGTGTGATTCATCAGCACTGTTCTCTCGCGGCAAGACGCCGAACCCTCAAGCTCACCGGCTTTTTGCCGTGACGAGCTGTTGCAGGTTTCCGAAACCAGAAAGGCAAGAAATCCGGTGCAGCGCCTTGGTTAGACCGATTCCCTGGTCAAGCGGCAAATGGAATGATTTCCAGCTTGACCGAAATGTTAGGTATTACTCAGAGCGCAAATCTTTGCGCTTAGATCCTCCAGAAAATCGTCGCTCGGGGGCGGGCCCTCCCGGTACTCGCGCTTCTGCGCGAGGAACGACGCGATGATCAGTAGGCCGATCGAACAGTGAGACGGCCTACCGCTTCAAAGCCGTTCGTATACTGGCAAGATGGTGATAACTATGCCGGACGGCGTGATCCTCGATTATGAACTGGCACGTGAGTGGGGCATCGGAGTTAAGCGATACTGGAGCGGCCCGATCGAGCTCTTCGTCACTCAGAGCCCGGATTGCTGCCGCGGCTGCCGTGCTGTTACGCCGGAGCAGATCCAGCACCGCCTCTTTCGTGACAGCGTCGTTCTCCTTGGCATGCCCGGCATTCATCTCGTGGACGGCGGGCCAGGTCACTCCCGTCACCGGCTTGCCTGCGGCCAGCGTCTGTGCTAGTTGGATCTCCAGCGGGTACACGCTAGCGACGTGATGGACGATGACGCCGACCTTGCGCCCGTCCTTGGGGACCCTGGTTTGCCACTCAGCGTCCGTGAGGGCGCTCGCGAAGGTGGCGAGTGCATGGGCCCCTTGCTCGAGGCGATCGGCAAGGGCGTTTGTTCTTTGGCTCATGGTTCACCTCTGGTTGATGTATCGTAGGTTGAAGGCCGCTAGCCATGTTCGAATATCGATTGAGTTCAGCGGCCGCCGAAGGCGGTCCGAAGGAACCAAGGGCTGGGCGGCGGATCAGTTCCGTAATGCCCGCTGCGAAGATCACGCGCGAACTTTCACACGAACCGGCGTTTGAAGACTCGCTCAGTATCGGGACAGCAAAATGACTTGATCACGTCCCAATAGTAAACAACTCGTTTACTATGCGTCAAGCCTCATTGGCATTCGGTGGGCACACAACAATCTTGAAAGTGTGGCCAAACGGGCGGCGCGTCACTCATTCGCGACATTCATCGCAGCCGGACCGTCGTCGTCACTGTTGCTCGTCCCCAGCGCGCCGCAGCAAGACAACTCCCAACAAAGACGGCATGATCAATGGAAGAGCAGGGACCCCTAGAATGAAACCGGGAATGGTGTACCAAGGTTGAGAGGCCGCCGCAGGGTCCGGACGTTCCAATACTTTGATCACGATGAAGAACAATGCGATGAAGCTCACGATGATGTAGGCGACGGATGCCTTGCGGCCCAACCATTGGGTTCGGGCGAGTGAAGCCGCAAACGCGGCCGTTGCGACATAGGTCAGAGCGCCCGCAAGGGATAAGACGAGATCCCGAAATGGATGGAGCGAGACAATCGCCGTTGGCATTGTTCCACCGTGTTCCTGGGCGAAATACGCTCCAAACACGAAGGCATCCCAGATGAGATAGAGGGAACAGGCGAGTATGACCGCGGCGAAGCCGAGCGTCGAATGGAGGCGTTCGCTGGCTTGGTTTAATGCTTCCTTGAGCACCGCGAATCCACCCGCTGCCGCCAGCGCCATCGCAATTAGGACAAGGTAGCGCATTTGGTTCTCTGCCGCGGATGCCACCCAGGGTGCTCCAATGCCGACCCAGAAGAGTGCAACCATCGCAAATGGTGTCAGAAGGAGCGTACCTGCGAGCGCGAGCTGTCGCCGACTCTGCACATCGGCTCTGATCGCCCGCGCACCCAGTGTCCACGCGGCGGTGGATATCGCCGCGAACAGTACTCCTCCGATAACGTGATACACACCCGGGATACGAAGCGGGCGCACAGCCGCGGCGCCGAATACGATAAACGGCGTGGCGCAAAGGAATCCGTAACATATTCGTTGCTTGCCGTGGTCTGTCAGCACCTAGGACCTCCTCAACGATAGTGGCCTAACGACCCAAGTTAGCGCCCCGGCCCGCGGGACGCGTGGATTGCAACCGGACCGTGATGGCCGGGTTCGTCGCAGTGCATGGTTAATCCGCGTTTGAGTCAATCGGTCCATACCTTCCATTCTCCTCTGCCCCACAACTGGTGGCCACCACGTAAGAAAAGAACGCAGACAATGCTACCGTGGATCTAAAAAACTCGAGAGAGACTAATCCAGCTCGGCTAGTCTGGCCCGGACCAAATCCTTCACTAATTCTCGATCGATTTCCCAATCGACAGGGATCTGAAAGCAGTTCTTCCAGACAACAAACTTCCCCAACCTCACCTTAAAGTCTTCAATTACACGAGGACTCCAGGGTGCAAATGTTAGATGATGCTTGTAGGCACAAATGCCAGCCACATACTTCCCTTTCCGGTGGATGGTAGGCACGTTCCAGGAAATTTTGGACTCCAGTTCCGGAAATTCGGCAAGAATCAAATCAATGACGGACCGGAGGGTCCTTACTTTCGCAGGGTCCTGTGTGGCTAAATATTCCTCAACTGAATTGAATTTTGGAGACTTCATTACTTTCCGACTGCCTTTTGTAGGTCGTTTCTTCATAGAGCGTGATCAAGTGCCTAACGATAAAGGTCAACCACCGCTGACCCCGCAGTGGGCAGCGGTTGGCTGCACTGCATGGATAGGCCCGTTACTTTGAATGTCGTGCACGAATCACCAACCAAGTCTTCCGCGCGATGAATAGCGCGATCTGACTCAGGACAGCCGCCCCAAGTCCAGACAGGTGATACGCACCGAGCCATACCGCAACGCCAATGATGGCGAAGAATACGCCTGAATACATCCAAAATCCCGAAAGGACCATTACAGGAACGAAGACATACCGAACAGCGGGGGCGTACTTTGGAATTTCTTCAAACGGACTATAAATATAACCGAGTATCGGAATGCTAAAGATGATGTGAATCCAGCGAAGAATCGAACGGTTGGTGGCCTTACTAATCATTTAATCCCTTCCCTTTGAGAATTTGCCGCATGCATTTTTCAACCCTTGACTCCCGGGTTTTGGATTGTTTGGGTGCAGAGAAATAAAGAATGTAGGCTCTTTGCCGTCCCGGCGTCAATGCATCAAAAGCAGTTTTCAAGGCAGGATTTTCATCTAATTTATTTTGAAATTCTTCAGGAATTTTGAATTCTGCAGTCTTTTTAAAATTCACTTTCAAACCGGCTTTTTCCACTTCAATGGCTTCATCAATATAGGCTTTCAAGATGGGTTTCAGCTTAACTATTTCTCGAACAGTGGTGAACCGAATCTGGCGAGCTGCCTGCGTATTCTCCGTTTGTGTGATTAGTATACCCTTGGCATCATGTAACAAGGCACCTTTCACAAACAGAAGCGCACAGTACTCTTTAAATCCATGTATTAAAACGATGTTTCTTTTCTCAAACGTGTAACAAGGAACCCCCCATTTCAATTCTTCGGTCAGCTGACAGTTAAGAATGATCATTCTCAATTTCTCAAATTCTTTCTGCCACTTTTTGGCTTTTCTCAAATATGCATCAACCTTAGGATTCATTCTATTCATTGATTGATAATCCTTTTATGAAATATTTGCTCCAAGCCACCTGCTAGCAATTTCTGGCGAATGCTGCCGAACGTTGAAGCTCAGCCGCGCCGCCCAGCGGCCTCGGCTGGAGCGCCATGTAGTGCAGCACATGTCACTACTGCGGTCGATTTGCAGTGCAGGGTTTGAAACCAAGTCGACGCAGGAGCAAAATCAGATCCGAGGTAGCCTAGAGTCAACAAAGCGAGTAGCGTGAGAACGTACTTGCATAGCGTAGCAATGCCCGAGAGCGTTCCAAACACCACTGCAGTGTCCGGATAGAGGCTGAGCATTACGAGAATACATAAGTCCTCGACGCTATCAAAAATGCCGATGCCAAAGGGGAGTAAGTTGAGCCATAGCCAGGAATTGCTCTGAGTGCACACGGCTCGAACCGCCCGTGTCATCAGAAAAGCGAAGCCAAGGCTGTAAACAAGAATAAAGACGAAGTCCGCGGCAAGGAACCTCAAATACAACTCACGGCCGGCTGCGCCGTAATGGCCTAAAATCACAAATGCTTCCTGTGCTGTGTAGTACGGCAACAGATCCAATAACCCCTCACGGCCGCTGAGCTTTACCAGCTCAGGATTGGAAAGCGGCAATGCAGAGAAATTGAACAGCCAGAAAAATCCCGCGGAAGCCAACAACAGGACCAACATCAAGGTTGTCGAATAGTGGCGCTCAATCCATTGGGCTAAGCGCTTGAATGGGTTTTCTCTCATATCTATTTCCAATAAACCGTGCTGCCCAACGATCCCGCTTCAGCCGCCGGCGGGGCAGAAGCACTGTTGCAACCTAGAAAGCCGACATGCCTCGCCAGCGGCTGCTACTTGCACAGCCAACCTCGCCCAACAGCCTGCCGCAATGGCCACTCTTGTTAGGAGAGACCGGCTCCCCGGCGTCGTTAGGTGCGGGCCTCGATGGCCTCGATCAACTCGACGCGGTTGCCGAACGGGTCCCGGAACTCGAACCGGTCTTGGCCGGGGATCGGTATGCCTTCGAGGATCTCCACCCCAGCCGCCGCCAATCGCGCCCGCCACCCTGCGATCTCGGTAACAGTATAGGCCACGTGCGCCTTCGTCGTCTGTCGCACGACGCCCTCCTCGGTGCCGACATGCACCTGGCGGTCGCCGACCTGGAGCCAGAAGCCTCCCCGCCCCTGGAGGGTTGCCGGCTTCTCGACCTCCCGGAGTCCAAGAAGCCCGCAGTAGAAGGCGCGGGCTTCCGCGACGACATTCGCGGGTACTGTGATCTGCACGTGGTCGATGCCGATTATCATCCATCCCTCTGGAGCCGAATGTTGCTGGTAACCGGCCTGCCGAAGGCAGGCCCGGTTGACCAGCGGGTTAGCTGCCATTCGAGTACGGCCCGAGTACCTTACTGCCGGTTCTCAACATGTCGTGCGAAGTTGTTCAGAATGGCTTGCCAGCCCTGACGCTGTTGCTCGACGGAATGGGTTGACTCTGCGTCAAAAGTTTCACGGACCGCGACGCCATTGGCTCCAGCAGAAAACTCAACCAGCAATACCCGATCTCCGAACGAACACTCGATCAACTGGTGGTCTAAAACCTTCGTGTAGGTTCCGGCGAAATCGAAGCCCATACTGCCGTCTTTGGCCTCCATGCGAGATAAAAACGCGCCGCCAACGCGCAAATCAACAGATGCCTTAGTGGTATGCCAATCGTCGGAAGCGGCGTTCCATTTCATGATGTCGTCTGGTGTAGTCCAAGCGCGCCAGACATCTTCAATAGGCGCATTGACGATTGCTTCAATAGTTATCTTCATGTGGAAACTCCTATGTGGACAGTGCTCAATAATGGCGGCTAACGAAAAAGGGCCAGTGGCGGTGACCACTTTGCCCGACTAAATACACTCAGCTCTTCGCCGCCCATCTGCGCCTGCTTGTTATACCGCGGCATTTCCTTTGTCCGAATCTCTTTAGCGAGTTGTCATCTCTACTGTCCTTCATCGCTCGATTCCACTGCCCCACCAATAGAAGTGTGCATGCGGATCTATAATTCGGGCCACAAGAACATAAAGCATCACAATTTCCATTGCCACTTCAATCCAGAATAAACCTCGATGCTCTTTGCGGCGAAGCAAGCCAGGGAATTGCACTATTTTCCAACTCCCCGGCCTGCGAGAACCGAAGCTAAACTTAATTCCAAGAAATAAAGCGCACGAAATATCTACAACTAGCAAAAGAGTCAGTATCGAGAAAATTACTCGTTCAGCCATACGTTTCAATCCGGAGCCAAGATCAGTAAATGCTCGAATTCCTTATCAGATGCGGGAGCGGTATAACGTTTGAGTTCAGCGGCCGCCGGAGGCGGTCCGCTGGAACGAATGATTAGGCTTCCTTCTTCCGCGCACCATTGTTCCCTTGCCTCATACGATTACCTATCTGGATACTCAACCACGCCATCGGGAGGTAAGCGGCCAGCAGGTCAACCGCGATGAACCAAGTAGGGGCGGGAATCATGAAACTTGCTGCCACACCACCGCAAAGAAAGGCTGCGCCAATCACATAGGCTATTTGCGCCTTGTAGCTCGCTGCGATCAGGTAAGCAGCGAGCGCGCCAGTGAGAGTGCCAACTGCATGCGCCAAGAACGGCATCACGAAGTGGCGTGGCTCAAAAAGGTAAATAGCTTTGCTGAGGCTTTCGGCGTTGGTTACATCCACGCCCGCTGGCGGAGGAATGAGCGACGGGCTAAGGGTGATGATTGCCATGTTGACGCCTCCGCCTATGGTGATTCCCGCAAGGATGCCAAGCACGTTGCGCAGTAGGTTTGGCATGGGCGATTCTCCTGAGAGGCCTAACGACCCAAGCTAACCGGCGCGCCGCTTTTTGGCGCGTCCAGTTGAGCGCCGTGTTAGGCGTGCCGTGGTCTGAGCGGCCGGGAACATCGGTAACAAAAAAGTCTGGAGACATAGGTAACAGTTATTGACGTCGTTGTAGTCTACCATAAGCATCCTCGATGCGCATGTGCCGCTCAGGCTCAACTTGACACCAAGTACCCAATATTGACCCAAGAGAGCAGCGAGTAAAGTGAGATCCTCGGGGGTCAGGTCATGTGGCATGCTTTCTAACTCCTTCCGATTTTCCCGCGCTGGCGTCCGTCTTGAACGCGCGCGTAGGTGTCATCCGTCCAGGCCCTTTCGCGATCAGACATGCCTTAGCGTCAAGGGGCGTCGTGCTTCACTGCTTGCGCTTCAACGGCCTGCCGCTGCGCCGCGTGCTGGAGCGCGTCGTCGGGGTCTTTTTCCAAGCGAGACAACGCGAGTTCACGACTCTTGACAGCCCAGTAGACTCCAAACGTCAGGATGCCAGCTGCTTCAATAAAGAAAACCGAGTCAGATGCGACGCCGAACAAGAATGCAACAGCGAACCCAGCAAATGGGAACAGGATCATCGCGATCGCAATACTTCTGTAGGTGTGATGGAACCTTGCCGAGTCGTGGCCGACGGGGAGATATTTGAGACTCTTGTTTGCACAAAACCAAGCGATGATTGCTAGAAGCACAAACAGAATAACGGCGGCCATGTAATGGATGGGTAGTGAAGATAGCTCAGCCCACGCTTTAACCTCTGGGCACCTGTTAAAGAGCTGCGCCACTCGCTGATCACTGGCGGCTTCGGCTGAGGAAAGGCGTTCCGGATAGATCGCGACCAGTGCAGCGCAAACAGCTGCCGCGTTGAGCAAGGAGTTCTCAAGGGGGGTAAGCCCTTTGTACACGTACAGGCCGACGCCTATTGCGAACAGGAATCCAACGAAGATCGTACGCATTGGGAAGGTGGCGCACTGGCCTTTTGCGGCGGCCCAGAAGTACGCGCTCATCGATGGCTGCAAGTCTAGACCGTGGATGAGCTTGCCGTACAAGTACAACACAAACGGCATGGCAAATGCGAGCAAAGCAAGACCCGCCCGCAGCGAGAAATAGGTGTCGGAGAAATGCTTCCAGAGCTCCCTGGAGTCTGCCGGGGGTGGGGTATTGGACAGCATTTTCATCTTGTCCTCCCTACGATTAGCTGCGATGAGTGCTCGGTACGGGTATCGAGAACCTACTAACTAGCGACGAGCGGTACCAGACTTTGTGTAACCGCGAGATCTCGGCTCGCATATACACACACGCTTGGGATCAAGAATGTAAGTTGCTGCGCTCGCCATGTCTTGACTAGTGTACCGCAGCAGGAAACACCTAACGCCCCGGATGGGGCGATGCGCAGCGCCTGGGTAAGCTCTGGGAAAATACTGACACCATTTCTTCTCGAATGCTAAGGCGTGAAAAATAAAACGCTTACCTGTTGGAGTGATTGTTGTCTTAACCTCACTTTCCTCTCGGAATGAACCCGGGAACGCCAGTCTCCACAACGGCATTGAACCTGACCCGTGACTTGATTCCTTCGCTGATCTCCCGCATGGCGTCTTCAGGAATGGTGGAGACGTCAAAGTTCTCCTTGATCCGGCTGGGGGTCTTCGAGGTGGTCAGGAGGGCCGTCCCGCGTTGGATAGCCCAGGCGAGCAAGACCTGGGCCGGGGTCTTGTTGACTCGCTTGGCGATAGCGGTGATGACAGGATCTTCCAGCAACTTGGGCTCGCCACTATGCCCCAGCGCCGCGAAAGCTTGCAGCACGATGCCATTCTTTCTGCAATAGTCGAAAAGGTCCCATTGGGGGAGGTACGGATGGGATTCGACATGAACAACCGCAGGTTTGATCCTCGCGGCTTCAAAGATCTCCTTCACCTTTTCCAGGCTGACGTCGGATAGTCCGATGGCCTTGCACTTGCCCTCGTCCACAAGACCCTCCAACGTCCTCCATGTATCCAGTAACGTCACCCCTTTGTCATAAATCACATTGCCGTTCGCGTCCCTCGGGTCTTGCTCGTCTCCTGGTTGGAAGGCAAAGGGGGTGTGGATGAGATAGAGATCGACGTAGTCGAGTTGGAGTTTCTTGAGGCTCGCCTCGAAAGCGGGTTTGACGCGTTCAGGACGATGATTGTTGTTCCAGAGCTTCGTGGCGATAAACACGTCCTCCCGCCTGATCTTCCCCGCCTTGAACACCTCCTGTATCGCTTCGCCGACCTCTTTTTCAGTCCGGTAACGTTCCGCAGCGTCGAGCTGGCGAAATCCTGCTTCCAGCGCGGCCTTGGTCGCGTCTCTGGTTGCGATGGGGTCGGCAATCAGCGTACCGAAGCCGAGCGCAGGGATCGCGCCGGAACCGTTGTTGAGGGGTAGCTTCGTATAGCGAAGGTTGTCGGGTTCTACCATCGTTTTGACCCTCCGACATTTCCCAGTCGGACTTCAGCCCGCGACTGTCGCGGACCATCTCCAGTGAGCCTAACGTCGCTGAGGCCTAAGCGGCGGCGAAGCGCTCTTGCGTGGTCCCGCTTGAAGCGCAGGGTTAGGCTATAAGACGCTTGGTTTCATTCCGTGCATTCTTCCTGATATCGTTCGTACACGAGGGTCATGGTGTCGCGCCTACCGCCAACCAAGGTGGTTTCACCGTCCTCGTGGAAGCTCCCACCGTCTTGAGCGAGGCCCAGGGTCGCGGTGAAAACGATCTCGCCAGCTTTGAGCCCCCGAGTTTTCCACGTGAGAGCATCAACACGCTGGACTGCAAAACCATCGGCGAGGGCGGAACCATACACGGGATAAACCTGGTTATTGAACTGGGCGCGTATCGTCACGGTCTCGGCACCACCCTCCGAGGCTATAGAGTTCTCGGTCAGCGTGACCCAATCCTGATCAGCCTCAATGTGAAGAACTACCGACTGGGGAGGAGTGAACGGTAGTTTCGATGCGGCGACGTTCAACTTCCAGGTTCCGTTGAAAGGGTCCTCTCGCATAGGAATACCATATCTGTTTATTTAGCTCGGATTTTGTATCTGCAACTTACTTCAGATTGCCCGGAAAAGTTTTTCTTCACTGAAATCAACTATATATTGCGTGGTAGTTTCGCCACATGGCTTATAAACTCTTAACGCCCCGGAGTGCCATCCGCCGAATGCTATTGTTGGACCGCTGCTCGCTGATGCAAGCCGTATGGTTCGGCGCCTTGACCATTCGTGCCATTCCGACGCTGTTATGACGTGGAACTCGCCAGTGTCTTCCGACTGCGACTTCAGCAGCGCTCCGTAGAACACCCAGAGGCGGCCGTGGGTCTCTATTGGAATATCGCCCGGCCGCACGCCCGCAGCCTCTAGGCACCCTTCCGGCGTGCGGGTAAATTTATCCCAAAGGCCCATTTCCACGCATCACCGTCCTTAACATAGACCGACGTGCCCCAAACAGATCCAACCTTCAGGCCGAAGCAGGTGCCATCGGCAGTACCCGTATGTGTCAGAATGCCTACTGTCGGCGAGAGCATCGTGCCCATGCCGTCGGTGACCCTGACGCTCTTGATATCGCATCCGGGCCCGGTCCAGTCCTTAATTACCTCGGCCTTGGTTGCGAAGTAGGTGCCAAAGATATTGACAAATGAAATATCTTTGGCCGTCAGGTCCTGAAGTTTTTTGGCGTCGTGTTCTTTCCAGGCTTCCCAGACGGCTTTTTCGGCAGCCATCAACGCACCAGTGCCGGCATTCGGAGCGGCGGGTTTAGCCTCGTCCTTTTTAGGAGCTTCCTTCTTGTCAGCCGATTTTGCGGGAGCCGCTTTGGGATCGACAATCGGAGCTTCGGCGTGAAAGGCTCCTTTCCATGTATCGCCGTTGCGAACGTATATGCCCGCCGCCCAACTATTTGCCGGGACCTTTTGTCCGCCGCATGTGCCGTCGACGGTCGTCTTATACGTGAGCAATGCCGCATCATTACCGAGCGGCTTCATCTGCTCGTCGGACAGACCGTAACTCTGGATCTCGCAATCAGCGCCGGTGTATTCCTTTGTCGCTGATGCCTTATCGAGCTTGCCAGACGAACCATAGCCGACAAACTTGTCCGAAAGAAATGTGTCCCAGAACTTCGCGTCCTTAGACTTCCAAGCCTCGTATGCACTCTTTTCGAGCGTTACGAGTGCATCCTTTGTAGGTGCGGCCGGAGCGGTCTTTTCAGCCGTGTTAGCGGCGTTTGCATTGTTCGATGGTGCATCTCCGGTGCAGGCCGCGAAAACGAGAGCGGCTGCCGCGGTTAAAACGAAATACTTGATCTTGATCATAAATTGTCTCCTCAAAAATTCATTGTAAAGTGAATTCAAGGACCAAGGCCGTACTGAACTATGGCGCAGATGGGCGCGGTGTACTCTCCCTCTATGACCACAACACTCCGGCCCCTGAAGCCAAAGGCGGTTTCGTACTCAGGTAGGACCAAGTGTTTGACAGCAAAGGTGTAGGGCCAGGGCCAGAACGCAAACGTTACGATGAGGAAGATCGTCGTGAGCCCGAGCAAGACGACAAGGTATCGCCGCCAAGCATCTCGGATCTGGGCGGTTCCGTGGTCGTGGACGGCGATCGTGCTCACGCTAGTCGGTCCAACGCCTCAGGCTCACCGGTAGCCGCGCCCTTTGCGGCTATCTGGTGTAGCCTGTTGTTAGGCGCTTTCTTTGTCAATGATAAATTCCACGCTGGCTATAGCCGTGATTTCATTCTTGCCTTTCATCTCTGTTCCTAAATCCATAGTCGGACCTGCTTTCCGGGATCGTGCTCCAAGACTTGCTGCTTTACTGAGATCACTAATAGGAGATCGGAGCGTAATGTTCACATTGGGAATCTCGTAGGAGTCTGAGCAAGCTCGAATACCGACAACCCTATAGCCGACAACAGCCATCATATCGTCTGCCTTCTTCTTTGCTTTTGCCATTGCCTTCTTGATGAGTTCCATTTTGACGTCATCCTCGTCGAAGACCCATTCCAGCAATTCCAAATCGACATTTTTCATGTCCATTACAATGCCTAGTATCTCGTTTATCTTGCCAAGGTTCTTCAGCATGATTTCGAGGCGGTAAACGCCTTTCGATGATTTGCTAAACCAGCCGGATTCGGACTTTACTTGGACACTCTTGACGTAGATACCGACTTCAGGTTCAATCGCCTTAAGTTTCTCAACGGCTCTTTTAACCTCCTCACATTTCTCCATTGCGGCATTGCCGTACAAAAGGGTTTCACCTTCAATGGTTACTCCGATCTTGACTGAATGAGCCTCGACTTCACCGAGTTCTTGTTCCCGAATTCTTAGGATGCCTTGTTCCATACTTTCTCCTTCGGGCCTAACGTTCGAGTCAACCGGACGCAGTTCGCGGCCGTGAGTAACGAGCCTGCTCATTGGCCTTGAGGCGGCTGCCATAGCTCGACCTTGTTTCCCTCTGGATCAATGACCCAGGCAAACTTCCCATACTCGGATTCGTCAATCTTCTCGAGCACATTGCAGCCTTCTTCCTTCAAGGCCTTGACCAAGGCGTGGAGGTCTTCCACTCGGTAGTTGACCATGAAGGGAGCAGAGCTCGGAGCAAAGTGATCACTTTCTTGCGGACCGATGGACCAGGCAGTTGTGCCTGCAACCGGCTTGCCCTCGGCGTCGGTCCAAGTGAAGGCAGCTCCGCCCCAGACTTGGACATCGATTCCCAAGTGCCGCTTGTACCAAGCCTGCAGTGATGGAGCGTCTTTGGCCTTGAAGAAGATGCCGCCGATGCCAGTGACTCGTTTCATGTGACCTCCGATGCGCGGTGGTGGTGAGAGGAATGTTTCTTCTGCGGGCTAACCATTGATTATCAGGCAACTTTGCCCTGATGAGTTGGTAATTGCCTGGTTTTCTGGCACTTTTCCTTTTGCCTATTATCATATAAATATTTTAAGCTGGGTGCCATTTCCTGAGCAAAATCTTATGCCTGCCCCTGCCAAAAATCAACAGCCCAAGCTTCTGGATGAGGTTCGCCGGGTCCTCCGGGTTCAGCATTATTTCATCCACACCGAGCGCTCCTACATTGATTGGGGCGTCAGGTTCATCCGATTCCACCACATGCATTGCCCGGAGGATTTGTTTTCCCTGAAGCCCCCCCTTAAAAAAGGGGCGGCAAAGTTAGGAAAGCTCCGCCGAGGACGAGTGCTGTCCGCGAAATAAGTGTCAATCGACATTTTTGAAAAGCCCACGCTGAATTGAAAAGCGATTCAGCGTGGCTTCCAATGCACCCCCCTGAAATCCCCCCTTGAATAAAAGGGGGGACAAAGGCAGAGATTCTGTTCAAAGAATGGGGACAAGCTCGGACCTACAGTAATCATTCCAAACGTTGGATCATCCTAGACGGTTGTAGTAACATGGGAGCGGCAACATCATTCGTGTGGTTGAAAGAGAAAGGGAAATCATGCCCGTGCGCGTCCGCTTTGCTCCAAGCCCCACAGGACATTTGCATGTGGGTAACGCCCGCACCGCAATATTTAACTGGCTGTTCGTCCGCAAAACTGGCGGTGATTTCATTCTACGCATCGAAGACACCGATTTGTCCCGCTCCGAGCAACGATTTGAGGACCTCATTTATGGGGACTTGCGCTGGCTCGGCATGGAGTGGCAAGAAGGGCCCGACAGGGGGGGAGTCTGGGGCCTTATCGCCAGAGCGATCGGTTAAGACTTTACCAGGAAAAAGCCATACAGCTAGTGGCTGAAGGCAAGGCGTATTACTGTTTTTGTTCGGAAGAGGAACTGGCTCTCCAGGCCGAGCAAGCCAAACAAGCCGGGATTACCTGGAAGTATCCAGGAACCTGCCTCAAGCTTCCAGCTGACGAAGTTTCCCGTCGGCTCGAAGCCAATCAGCCTGCCGTGGTTCGATTGAAGACCCGTTCCGGCCCGATCCAGTTTCAGGACCTTGTCCATGGATCAATGGAGTTTTCGAGCGACGTAATCAGCGATCTGATCTTGATTCGTTCCAGCGGACTGCCCACATACAACTATGCGGTTGTGGTTGATGATGCTCTGATGGAAATCACTCATGTCATCCGCGGTGATGATCATCTCTCGAATACCCCAAAACAAGTCTTGATTTATGAGGCGTTTGCCTGGCAAGTTCCTGAATTTGCCCACCTCTCTACGATCTTGGGGAGCGATCATACCAGACTGAGCAAGCGGCATGGAGCCACATCGATCAATAACCTTATGGATATGGGAATCCTTCCCGAAGCCTTGGTGAATTATTTGGCTCTACTGGGTTGGGCCCCTGCAGAAGGACAGGGTGAAATTCTGCCTCTGGAGCAGTTGATCCAATCCTTTGACCTAAGGCACGTTTCAAAAAGCCCTGCTGTGTTTGATTTGACCAAACTCTATTGGATCAATCGACACTATCTCACAGCCTCCAGCCCGGCCCGAATCGTTGAGTTGGTGATCCCTTATCTCCAACAAAGTGGACTACTTGGAGAGCTGGACTTGAATCTCCGGGAATGGATTCCAAAGCTGGCTGAAGCTTTTTTGGGAGGCGTCGATCATTTGAGCCAATTTCCAGTCAAAGTTGCACTGATTTTTGATTTCGACCCTAGGAAAACGCTTGAAGAAGAATCAGTTAAGGAAGTTCTGAGAGCTGAAGGAGCAAGGGAAGTCATTCAAGCTCTCCATGACGAATTGGTTGAGAAAGCTGGACGAGTTGTGGAAAACTGGAAAGAGATCGTAGCTGGAGTTAAGAGCAAGAGTGGCAGGAAAGGAAAGCAGCTCTTCCACCCCATCCGAGTTGCACTAACCGGAACTGAGTCAGGCCCGGAACTTGATAAATTGGTTCCTATAATAGAGGAAGGGAACCGCCTGTCACTCCCCAAACCGATCCAAAATTGCCAGGACAGGGTTTCGAGTTTCCTGGCGGCTCTTAATTCGTTGTCATAATGGAGGTTTCATTGGCCGGTAGTCCGCAATCTTCAGAGGAAGGGGACGAAATTTACGGGATTCATCCCGTATTGGAGTGTCTGAAGTCCGGAGCGCGTAGTGTTGAAAAAATCTACATCCAAAAAACAGCTTCCAGTCGAAGCATCTCCGAAATTGTCCATCTATGCCGCCAAAAGGGGATTCCTGTTCGGCTTGAACCAGGCGCCTTTTTTGAGCGACAGACCAATGGGGCATCTCACCAAGGAGTCTTGGCCGTCTGTTCGGCTCAAAAATATAAGGATATTGAGGATGTTTTTGCGAGTCTATCAGCCTGCCCGACTTTGGTCGTTTTGGATTCCATCGAAGACCCCAGGAATTTGGGAGCGATTATCCGTACTTGCGCTGCAAGCGGTGTCGAGGGGGTCATTCTTCCAAAGGACCACTCTACTGGGCTCACGTCAACGGTCGCCAAAACTGCTGCCGGAGCCCTCGATCATGTTCAGGTTGTTCGGGTGAGTAACTTGGTGAACGCAATGAAGGAATTAAAGGAGAAAGGGATCTGGATTGTAGGGGTCGAAACTGGACAGAAAATGTTATACTATGAACAAGACTATCGGATGCCGTTAGCCCTGGTCCTCGGGAATGAAGGGAAAGGGATTCGGCGGCTTGTTCGTGAAACCTGCGATTTCCTGGTCTCGATTCCAACGCCAGGGAAAATCCATTCTTTGAATGTTTCCGTTTCCGCCGGGGTGATTCTTTATGAAGTGCTGCGGCAGAGATCCGAATGGAAGAATCCTCCAAGCAAAAATCAGCTTCCGGACCGATAATTCTGTCTTCACTCTTTTCTGAAGGGGAATTGTTCCAGCTTTTTCCTGATTAAGCCGCAGCCTGGAATTTCTTCTTAGGTTTAAGAGGAAATTACCACTTGCGTAATTTTTCTCTTTCTGTTAAATTCTGCATTTTGTCAACGGGCTGGCGTAGCTCAGTTGGTAGAGCAGCTGATTTGTAATCAGCGGGTCGGGGGTTCAAGTCCCTTCGCCAGCTCCAGGCACTCGATTCGAGGCCATTCGACGCAGGACTTGGAGAGATGGCCGAGTGGTTAATGGCAGCAGACTGTAAATCTGCCGCTCCTTGCGAGCTACGGAGGTTCGAATCCTCCTCTCTCCACCATCAGAGCGGGAGTTCTTCACGAATATCAAATCCAGCGCAAACATTTTTTTGGTCTGCTGCTCAAGAGGTTTGAGAGAATTGTCTGGTTTGGAACTTTTTTTTTGACTTGGGCGGGAGTAACTCAGTGGTAGAGTCACAGCCTTCCAAGCTGTTGGTCGCGGGTTCGATCCCCGTCTCCCGCTCCATCAAGCGGGCCCACGTAGCTCAGTTGGTAGAGCGCGTCCTTGGTAAGGACGAGGTCACCAGTTCAATCCTGGTCGTGGGCTCCATTTTCATGCTTATGAGGGCGGGCAAAATTGAGATCAGTTACGGCGATTCTAGATTCAAGCGTTAATCGACTACCGTAGTTAAGGAGACACAGCGATGGCGAAGGAGAAATTTGATCGAAGCAAGCCCCACGTCAACATCGGGACGATCGGGCACATAGATCACGGGAAGACGACGTTGACGGCCGCGATCACGAAGGTATTGGCGAAGCACAATCCGAAGGTGCAGTTTCGGAGTTTTGATTCGATCGACAATGCGCCGGAGGAGAAGGAGCGGGGGATCACGATTGCGACGGCGCATGTGGAGTATGAGACGGGGAAGCGGCACTATGCGCACGTGGACTGTCCGGGGCACGCCGACTACATCAAGAACATGATCACGGGAGCGGCGCAGATGGACGGGGCGATCTTGGTGGTGGCGGCGACCGATGGGCCGATGCCGCAGACGCGGGAGCACATTTTGTTGGCGCGGCAGGTGGGGGTGCCCTACATCGTGGTGGCGATGAACAAGGTGGATGCGGTGGATGATCCGGAGTTGTTGGATCTGGTGGAATTGGAAGTGCGGGAATTGCTGAAGAGCTACGAGTTTCCTGGGGACGAGATTCCGGTGGTACGGGTCTCGGCGCTGGGGGCGTTGAATGGGGAAGCGAAGTGGGAGAAGGCGTTGGAAGAGTTGATGGAAGCGGTGGACAGGTATATTCCGATCCCGCAGCGGGAGATCGACAAGCCGTTTTTGATGCCGATTGAAGACATATTTTCGATTTCGGGACGAGGGACGGTGGTGACGGGGAGGGTGGAGCGGGGGAAGGTGAAGGTAGGGGAAGAGATTGAGATTGTGGGGATCCGTCCGACGGTGAAGAGGGTGGTGACGGGAGTGGAGATGTTCAGGAAGTTGTTGGATGAAGGGGTGGCGGGAGACAACGTCGGGTTACTGTTGCGCGGGACGGAGAAGGAAGACGTGGAGCGCGGGCAGGTGATCGCGAAGACCGGGTCGATCACGCCGCACACGAAGTTCAAGGCGGAGACCTACATATTGACGAAGGAAGAGGGCGGGCGGCACACGCCGTTTTTCAAGGGGTACCGGCCGCAGTTTTACTTTCGGACGACGGATGTGACGGGAGTGGCGAAGTTGCCGGAGGGGACGGAGATGGTGATGCCGGGCGACAATGTGTCGTTGGAGATCGAGCTGATCAGCCCGATCGCGATGGAGAAGGGGTTGCGGTTTGCGATCCGCGAAGGGGGCCGCACGGTCGGCGCCGGCACCGTAACCGAATCATCCTGTAAGATGCGTAAGTGAAATTCGTCCCGTGACGGACATGAACCGAACCACGGGCAAGACATAAAGACCCAAAAAATAAAGGAAGACCGGGAAAGCGGAAATGCGAGATATCATTACCTTTCAATGTGCCGAGTGTAAGCGGCGAAACTACTCAACTACCAAGAATAAGAAGAAGACGACAGAGCGACTCGAGTTTAAGAAGTTCTGCAGCTCATGTAGAACGCACACAGTTCATAAGGAAACAAAATAACCAGTTCATTGAGGAACATAGGCCAGTAGCTCGAATTGGTAGAGCGCCGGTCTCCAAAACCGGATGTTGGGGGTTCGAGTCCCTCCTGGCCTGCCAAATCACTGATCAATGAATGACGGGAGGCTTTTCATTGCTGGAAAAACTCAAGCTTGATCAGATTAAGCAATTCTTTATCGAAGTTCGACTTGAGATGCGTAAGGTTTCATGGCCTGGGAGGCGAGAAGTCTACGGCACGACGGTAGTGGTCATTTTTGCGGTCTTTTTTTTTGGAGCCTATCTAGGCCTCATCGATGTAGTGCTCCGGCAGGGTGTAGAATCTATTTTCAGGCTTTTTAAATAGGCATTCAGTTTTTCTCATATCTCAATATGATCCCGGCTGCTCATACGGAAAGTGTGACGGCGGCACAAGTCGAGCGGAAATTCATGGCAAAGCAGTGGTTCATCGTACATACGTATTCAGGGTTTGAGACGGAAAGTCGCCGAGAGTCTGCAAAGCCGGATCCAGGCCTTTGGAGTTGAGGAGGAGTTTGGGCAAATCATTGTCCCCACCGAAGATGTCGTGGAAATGAAAGGTGGAAAGCGGGTAACGAGTTCAAAAATGACTTTTCCTGGGTATGTGCTGGTAGAGATGGAAATGAGCGACAAGGCTTGGCACATTGTCCGGAACACGCCGCGCGTGACAGGATTTGTTGGTT
Source organism: uncultured Acidimicrobiia bacterium (assembly GCA_963810905.1). Taxonomy (GTDB): domain Bacteria; phylum Acidobacteriota; class Terriglobia; order Versatilivoradales; family Versatilivoraceae; genus CAWBAT01. The sequence continues at coordinate 109,127 of CAWEPG010000014.1, forward strand.
CGGGACAGAAACCTTCTCCTTTAAGCCAGCAGGAAGTTGATCAGATCATTCATCATGCTGAAGTGACAGCGGAAAAGCCAAAGGTGGAGATGAGCTTTGAGCGGGGCGAATCCGTGAAGATTATTGACGGGCCTTTTAACAGCTTCACCGGAACCGTTGATGAGATGAATCCAGACCGGAATACATTGAAAGTCATGGTCACTATTTTTGGCCGGCAAACTCCGGTTGAATTGGATTATTTGCAGGTTGAAAAAGTTTAGTGGGAGCCTGTTACCATAGGAAAGAAATAAGGCGGAGATTGTTGAATGGCAAAGAAAGTAGTGGCTTACGTGAAGTTACAAATTCCTGCCGGGAAAGCGACGCCTGCGCCGCCGGTGGGGCCAGCCTTGGGTCAGCACAGTGTGAATATCATGGATTTTTGCAAGGCTTTCAACGCCAGGACGTCGGCAAAGGACCAGGAAGGCCTGATCATCCCTGTTGTCATCACTGTCTATGCGGATCGGTCGTATTCCTTTGTCACCAAAACTCCTCCCGCTTCAATTCTGTTGAAGCGAGCTTGTGGAATTGCCAAGGGATCCGGCGAACCCAACAAGAACAAAGTCGGGAAGGTCACGGAAAAGCAGGTAGAGGATATTGCCAAGCTCAAGATGCCTGACCTGAATGCATTCGATTTGGATGCGGCGGTCAAAATTGTTAAAGGTACCGCCCGCAGCATGGGCATCGATATTGTCAGTTAATTAGGGAGCAATTATGGGGCGAGTTGGAAAGCGATTTAAGAAGGCCAAGAGCCAAGTAGAGAACAGGGTGTACAAACTAGAAGAGGCGATTCCTCTGGTGAAAAAGTTGGCAACAGCCAAGTTTGATGAGACGGTGGAAATCGCGCTGCGATTGGGCGTCGATCCCAAGCACGCTGATCAGATGGTGCGCGGGACCGTAGTCCTGCCCCATGGATTGGGCAAGACGAAAAAAGTTTGCGTGATTGCTGCAGGTGAGAAAATCAAAGAAGCGGAACAGGCGGGAGCCGATTTCGCGGGCGGTGAAGAATTGGTCGCCAAGATCCAGCAGGAAGGTTGGCTCGACTTCGATGCTTTGATTGCCACACCGGATATGATGAAGTCCGTTGGGAGACTAGGGAAGATCCTGGGCCCCAAGGGCCTCATGCCCAATCCCAAGACGGGAACGGTGACCTTCGACCTGGCGAAGGCTATCCAAGAGATCAAGGCGGGTAAGGTGGAATTCCGGGTGGACAAAACCTCAATCATCCACACGCCTCTTGGTAAAGCATCCTTCACGAGCGAGAAACTCCTCGACAATGCCAGGACGCTCATTGATTCAGTCATGAAGGCGAAACCGGCTGCGGCAAAAGGAAAATACGTCCGCAGTATTTTTATCAGTTCGACCATGGGACCTGGAGTTTCGGTGGATCAGGTCTCGTTTGAAAAGTAAGCTGAGGGGGATATTTTTTCATGAATCGTGATGAAAAAGAGCAGGAAATCCGGAAACTGAACGCGGAATTTCAGAAAGCCAAGAACCTTTTTGTTGCTGGCTTTCAGGGACTCACAGTGGCTCAGGACTCCGAGTTGAGGCGGAGCGTTCGAGCGACGGGTTCGAAGTACAAGGTCGTGAAGAATACGTTGGCGCAAAAGGCGTCGGAAGAAACTTCGGTGGCGCCCTTGAAAGATAAGTTTAGCGGGACAAGTGCCGTGATCTATAACGAGAGCGATCCGGTTACCTTGGCGAAGGCTCTGACCGTTTATGCCAAGAACAATCCGCTTTTTGTCTTCAAGGCGGGCATTGTCGAAGGAAGAGTCGTCAATCTCGCTGACTTGGATCAAATCGCCAGCCTTCCATCCAAGGAGGAGTTGATCTCGAAACTAATGTTTTTGCTGAATGCTCAAGCCCAGCGCCTCGCGACGGCCCTGTCGGCCGTTTCTCGGAATCTGGCGGTCGTGCTGAACCAGGCAGCAGAGAAGAAGAGTTTTTCAGAATAATTGAAAATAATGGATTATCATATTATTCAGGAGGAGATGCTGAATGTCTGACAAGGTGCAAAAGATATTGGAAGAGATTAAGGTGCTGACGCTGCTGGAAGCTTCTCAGTTAGTCAAAGGGCTAGAAGAGGCTTTCGGTGTCTCAGCGGCTGCCGCAGCTCCGGTTATGGTTACCGGTGCAGCAGGAGGCGGCGCAGCTGCCGCTGTAGCCGAAGAGAAAACGGAATTTGCCGTCGTGTTGACAAATGTCGGCTCCAATAAAATCAATACGATCAAGGCAGTTCGCGAAGTGACCAGTCTTGGGCTGAAGGAAGCCAAAGACCTGGTTGATGGTGCTCCCAAGACGATTAAAGAAGGGGTCAGCAAGGAAGAAGCGGAGACCATTAAGAAGAAGTTTGCTGACGCAGGGGCTGTTGTCGAATTAAAGTAACTACAGGACTCGATTGCTTCTAAGTCTGAATTTTGATTCAAAAATTAATCAAAATCCTGCGGGGGGAAGTGTGCTTCCCCCTCTTCTTATTTCCCCCATACGCCTGTATCCAATCCATTTTTCCAGTATTTGAACGTTGTGCCGGGGCCAAGCGTTCTCAACTGGTTCCCAAGGAGTTAAAGAGATGGCTGTTTCACCGAACGGGAAACCTAAAGATCGAGTCAACTTTTCGAAAATTCAGACATCGATTCAGATTCCTAATCTGATCGAGGTCCAGCGGAAGTCTTACGAAAGATTTTTGCAGATGAATCTATTGCCGGAGGAGCGGGAAGACGCTGGGCTTCAAGCGGTGTTTAATTCTGTCTTCCCGATCTCAGATTTTCGCGGACTCTCCTCGCTCGAGTTTGTCGATTTTTCGATTGGGAACTGGGAATGTAAATGTACCTATTTAAAAGGTTTGTCCCATCTTCGGAGCACCTGCCGCTCCTGCGGAGGGGTCATCATTACTAACCCCTTCTCGATTGAGGATGTGATGTGTTCCAAATGCGGTACATTCAATCGGAACATTTCCTCGTTCTGCAATCGCTGTGGCGATCCGGTCAGCCTGAAACTGAAATACGACATGAATGAATGTCAGGAGCGGGGCATGACCTATGCCGCCCCACTCAAAGTAACGATTCGGCTCACCATCTACGACAAAGATCCGGATACCGGGCAGAAAACCATTCGAGACATCAAGGAACAGGAAGTCTATTTTGGTGAAATCCCACTCATGACCGAGAACGGGACTTTCATCATTAATGGGACTGAGCGCGTGATTGTCAGCCAGTTACACCGCTCACCCGGCGTGTTTTTCGAGTCGGCAAACGCGAAGACCTATTTCCTGGGGAAAATCATTCCCTATCGTGGCTCGTGGGTGGAGTTCGAGTATGATCAGAAGAACCTTCTCTACGTGAGAATCGACCGGAAGCGGAAGTTCCTGGGAACGATTTTCTTGCGCGCCTTAGGACTCAAGTCTGACGAGGAACTGATTCGAACATTCTACAAGACGGATCTGATCAGCATTTCCGGAGGAAAGCTCTACTGGAATGTCACGGAAAATCTGATCGGAATCAAAGTATCCCACGACATCATTAATCCCAAGACGAAGGAACTCGTCTGCCACGCCGGCAAAAAGATTTCGCATACCATTTATAACCTGATCACGAAGGCCCATATCGAAAAGGTTGAGATCTCTGCCAACGATCTGGAAGGCTGCTTGACGGTTGCCGACATCATCAATAAGGAGACGGGAGAGGTGTTGTTGGAGTCCAACCAGGAGATCAAGCCAGACACCATTGCCGTTCTCATCGATGCCGGGATCACGGAATTCTCGGTGTTCAACGCGGAGCGAGATGATATTGGCGTCGTCTTGAGCCAGACCATGCGGAAGGACAGCATCAAGACCACTCCGGAAGCGCTGATCGAGATCTATCGCAAAATGCGCCCGGGTGATCCTCCTACCTTGGAGACGGCTACGAATCTATTTCATGGGATGTTCTTCGATCAGCGCCGCTACGATTTCTCCCGGGTGGGAAGACTCAAATTCAACATCAAGCTCGATTTGAATTCTCCCTTAGACAAGCGAACGCTGGAACCTGATGATTTTTATGCGGTGATCCGATATTTGCTGAAGCTCCGGAAGAGCATTGGAGCGGTCGATGACATTGATCATCTGGGGAACCGTCGTGTCCGTGCCGTTGGAGAGTTGTTGGAAAATCAGTTTCGGATTGGGTTGGTTCGGATGGAACGGGCCATCAAAGAAAAGATGTCCGTGTATCAGGAAATGTCCACGGCGATGCCGCATGATTTGATTAATGCTAAACCGGTCATGGCGGCGGTGCGGGAATTCTTCGGCTCGAGCCAACTGTCACAATTTATGGATCAGACCAACCCCTTGTCTGAGATTACCCATAAACGCCGGTTGTCGGCCCTCGGACCGGGCGGATTGAGCCGGGAGCGAGCCGGTTTTGAAGTCCGTGACGTGCATACAACCCACTATGGTCGTATCTGTCCGATTGAGACACCGGAAGGTCCCAATATTGGATTGATCTCTTCTTTAAGTTGTTATGCCCGGATCAATGAATTCGGGTTCATTGAAAGCCCTTACCGTAAAGTGAAGAATGGGAAAGTGGTTGATTATGTGACCGTGAGCAACGGCGGGGATTCGGACTTCAAGATTGCCGAGCATCTTGAAAAGAGTGTCGTCGAAAACGAGAACCGTGTCTTGCGGCCTAAAAAGAAGCGGCCTGCCGAGTATGAGCCTTATTCCTTCTACCTCACGGCTTGGGAAGAAGATAAGTACATCATTGCGCAGGCTAACGTTGAACTCGATGAGGAAGGAAACATTGTTCATGACCTTGTGAATGCGCGCCAAGCTGGAAACTTCGTGTTGAAGAACCGGGATGAGATTGACTACATCGACGTTTCCCCTAAGCAATTGGTGAGTGTGGCTGCCTCGTTGATCCCCTTCCTGGAAAATGACGACGCGAACCGTGCTTTGATGGGATCCAACATGCAGCGTCAGGCTGTGCCCCTGCTGAGAGCCGAAGCGCCTTATGTGGGTACCGGAATGGAAAAAGTCACGGCTCATGATTCCGGTGCGGTGGTCTTGTGTCGCCGCGCTGGAGTGGTGGATAGCGTGGACTCTGAACGCATTATCGTCCGGGTAGACACCGCGGATGATGGACAGCTCTCGCGCGAGGTGGGGGCAGACATCTATCAGCTGAAGAAATTTCGCCGTTCCAATCAGAATACCTGTATCAATCAGAAGCCCATCGTTCGAAAAGGGGATCGGGTTCACGCCGCACACGTGCTCGCCGACGGCCCTTGCACGGATATGGGCGAACTGGCTCTGGGGCGAAATGTACTGGTCGCCTTCATGCCCTGGAGAGGCTATAACTTTGAAGATGCCATCCTGGTCAGCGAAAAGCTGGTCAAGGAGGATTATTACACTTCGATTCATATTGAAGAGTTTGAGATCGAAGCCCGCGACACCAAGCTGGGGCCTGAAGAAATCACGCGTGATATTCCCAACGTGAGTGAGAGTTTTCTGAAGGATCTGGATGAAAGCGGCGTCATTCGTCTGGGCGCAACCGTCAAGCCTGGAGACGTTTTGGTGGGGAAGGTCACGCCAAAAGGGGAAACTCAGCTGACTCCTGAAGAAAAGCTATTGCGCGCCATCTTCGGTGAGAAAGCCGGCGACGTACGCGATGCCTCGTTAATTACTCCTCCAGGAATCGAAGGGGTGGTTGTGGACGTCCGTATCTTCTCCCGGAAAGGTCAGGAAAAAGACGAACGGTCCAGGACAATTGAGAGCAGAGAGATTGAGAAGCTGGAGAAGAACCTCAACGACGAAATCCGAATTCTGACCGATGAGCGAAACAAGCGTCTGAGCCAGCTATTGGAAGGAAACGTGTTGACGGCGGATCTCGTGAATGAGCGTTCGGGTAAAAGGATTCTGACCAAACGGACGACCTTAACCCGTGAAATCATTCAGCGCTTGAGCGCGAAAGATCTTTCCCGCGTCAAGATTGGACACAAGGACGGAGATTTGGGAGAGCAAGTCCTCGAAATCGAAGAGATGACTTCGCGTCAGATCGATGTTTTGCAGAAATTGCATGATGAGCGAATTGGGAAGTTGAGGAAAGGGGATGAACTACCACCCGGAGTCATCAAGCTGGCAAAGGTCTATGTGGCAATGAAGCGGAAACTGTCGGTAGGGGACAAGATGGCCGGCCGGCACGGGAATAAGGGTGTGATCGCCCGAATATTGCCGGACGAAGACATGCCCTATCTCCCCGATGGGACCCCGGTTGAAATCGTGCTGAATCCGCTGGGTGTGCCTTCCCGTATGAACGTCGGGCAGATCCTCGAAACCCATTTGGGCTGGGCAGCCAAAGCCTTGGGGCTCCAATTCGCAACGCCCGTATTTGATGGCGCGACCGAGAAAGAAATCAAACTGCAGCTTGAAAAGTCGGGACTGCCTGCGTCGGGGAAGACTTATCTTCATGACGGCATGACCGGTGAACAGTTCGAGCAGAAGGTGACGGTTGGATACATCTACATGCTGAAACTTTCCCACCTGGTGGATGACAAGATTCACGCCCGTTCGATTGGACCGTACTCGTTGATCACCCAGCAGCCGTTAGGCGGCAAGGCTCAGTTTGGGGGACAGCGATTTGGAGAAATGGAAGTCTGGGCCTTGGAGGCTTATGGAGCGGCTCACATCTTGCAGGAGCTTTTGACCGCTAAAGCCGACGACGTTTACGGACGTGCCAAGATCTATGAGGCGATTGTAAAAGGCGAGGCCGCTATCGAACCCGGATTGCCAGAGTCCTTTAACGTGCTCATTCGCGAACTGCAAAGTTTGTGCCTCGACATTGAACTTCTGAAGAAGCACGCGGAAAACTAAGCGATAGGTTTTTTTGAGAAAATGCCGCAATGACGGCTGATTGGATTGAGATTGTCATAAGAAGTCTGAAAATTCTTTGAATTGTACCCTCCAGAGGAGGTCAACCTTGTTTCGACAAAACCCCTATGATCGAGGCAATGTCATTGCCGATTTTGACAGCATAAAAATCAGCCTGGCATCCCCGGAAAAAATTCGATCCTGGTCCAAGGGTGAGGTTACCAAACCCGAAACCATCAACTACCGGACTTTCAAACCCGAGCGTGACGGCTTGTTCTGCGCGAAGATTTTTGGACCGGTAACAGACTGGGAATGTCTGTGCGGGAAGTACAAACGGATGAAGCACCGAGGAGTCATTTGCGATAAATGCGGTGTTGAAGTGACCCTTTCCAAAGTCCGTCGCGAACGTCTGGGACATATTGAATTGGCGAGCCCTTGTTCCCATGTTTGGTTCTTCAAAGGCCTTCCTAGCCGTATCGGCCATCTGCTGGACATCAGCCTGCGGGAATTGGAGCGAATTCTCTACTTCGAAGCCTATGTGGTCATTGATTCTGGCGATGCGCCCCTCAAGGAAAAAGAAGTCCTGAGTGAAGACAAGTTCCGTCAGATGATGGATGAACACGCTGGGAAGTTTACGGCCATGATGGGTGCTGAGGCGATCAAGCAACTGCTCAAGCAAATTGATATTGAGGAGTTGTCCATTGAGCTTCGGCATAAGATGAAAACCGAGAATTCGCAGCAAAAGAAGTTGAAGTACTCGAAACGCCTGAAAGTTGTTGAATCGTTCCGCAAATCAGGCAACAAACCGGAATGGATGATTCTGGATGTGATTCCGGTGATTCCACCGGAACTGAGACCTTTGGTTCCTCTCGATGGGGGCCGCTTTGCTACTTCAGATCTGAACGATTTGTACCGCCGTGTTATTAACCGCAACAATCGATTGAAGAAACTCATTGAGTTGCATGCGCCCGACGTCATTGTTCGCAACGAAAAAAGAATGCTTCAGGAAGCGGTGGATGCTCTGTTTGACAACGGCCGAAGAGGGAGGGTCTTACGCGGTGCGAACAACCGCCCGCTGAAATCACTGTCTGATACCTTGAAGGGCAAGCAAGGTCGCTTTCGTCAAAACCTCCTCGGAAAACGTGTGGACTATTCCGGTCGATCCGTGATTGTCGTGGGACCGGACCTGAAGCTACATAATTGCGGTTTACCAAAGAGGATGGCTCTCGAATTATTCAAACCCTTCATCTATAACCGGCTGGAACAGTCGGGGCATTGTTCGACCATCAAAGCCGCCAAAGAAATGGTTGAACAGCAGGAGCCTATTGTGTGGGATATTCTCGAAGAGGTGATTCGAGAACATCCCGTGCTTCTCAACCGTGCCCCCACCTTGCACCGTCTCGGGATCCAAGCATTTGAGCCCGTACTGGTCGAGGGAAAGGCCATTCAAATCCATCCGCTGGTTTGTACGGCATTCAACGCTGACTTCGATGGAGACCAGATGGCGGTTCATATTCCTCTTTCGCCCGAATCCCAGATCGAAGCATCCGTGTTGATGTTGTCGTCGAATAATATTTTATCGCCTTCCAACGGGATGCCTATCACCGTGCCCACTCAGGATATCGTTCTGGGTTGTTACTATTTGACCATGCTGAGAGGTGGGACGAAAGGCGAAGGCCGTGCCTTTGGGAGCACTGAGGAAGTCCTGCTGGCATTGGAAGCCGGAGAGTTAGAGACGTTGACTCCCATCCGTTACCGCTATACCGGTGATGTGATCGATTTGACTACCGCCTACGATGATCAGGATCTCATGCACACGGAAGTCATTCACCTGGAGCGAGATTACCTGAAAACTACCGTGGGTCGGGTGATCATGAACGACCATCTTCCCAAGGAAATGCCTTTCATCAATGGCTTGATGAAGAAGAAAGGATTGGGCCAACTCGTTCAATTTTGTTATTTGCGATTGGGGTTAGAAAAAACCGTCAAGATGCTGGATGAAATCAAGGCGCTTGGGTTTACCTATGCGACCAAGGCTGGGATCTCCATCGGAATTGATGATCTGCTCATCCCAGCCGAGAAGGGTAGGCTTGTGGAATCAGCCGAGCGCGAAGTGTTGAAGGTAGAACAACAGTATCAAGATGGCGCCATTACCAAGGGCGAACGCTACAACAAAGTGATTGAGATCTGGTCGAACGTGACCGAAAAAGTTGCAGACGAAATGATCAAAGGGATTGAACGGGAAAACAAGGAAGGAACCGAGTTCAACCCGATCTACATCATGGCGGACTCGGGCGCTCGCGGATCGAAACAGCAGATCCGTCAGCTGGCCGGGATGCGTGGTTTGATGGCCAAGCCGTCGGGTGAAATTATCGAAACTCCGATCAAGGCAAACTTCCGGGAAGGGCTGACTGTGTTGCAGTACTTCATTTCTACTCACGGTGCCCGCAAAGGTCTGGCCGACACAGCGTTGAAGACGGCGGATTCCGGTTACCTAACGCGCCGGTTGGTCGATGTGGCGCAGGACGTGATTATTTCAGAGGGAGATTGCGGTACGCTCAATGGTATTTACGTGACCGCAATCGTCGAGAGCGGAGAGATCATCGAACCGCTGCGTGACCGAATTGTCGGCCGAGTCTCTCTGGATGAGATTAAGGATTACGAAGGCAATGTCATTGTGAACCTGAATCAGGAGATTTCGGAAAGCCTGGCCAACGACATTCAGGCAGCCGGGGTGGAACGCGTCAAAATTCGGTCAGTGTTAACCTGCGAATCTCGGCGTGGGGTTTGTGTGAAGTGTTATGGACGTAACCTGGGTACCGGTTCGATGGTTGAATTAGGTGAAGCCGTCGGGGTGATTGCAGCCCAGTCCATCGGAGAGCCGGGAACTCAGCTCACAATGAGAACTTTCCACATCGGTGGTACAGCCAGTCGCGTGTCAGAGCAATCGACTTTGGAAGCGAAGAATGATGGAATTCTCAAATTCATCAATTTGATTACCGTGACCAACAAAGAAGGCGACCTGATTGTCATGAACCGGAACGGGCTCATCGCGGTCGTGGATGAGAAAGGCCGTGAAAAAGAGCGTTATTCCGTGGTCTACGGCGCCAAAATTAAACTAAAAGAAGAGGACGAGTTGAAAGTCGGTGACGTGTTGGTGGAATGGGATCCTTACACCTACGCCATTTTGACGGAAGTTGGGGGTACCATCCAATTCAAAGACCTGGTCGATGGTGTCACGATGCAGGAAGAAGTTGACGAAGTCACTAGCCTCTCCCGGTTGGTGGTCATTGAATCACAGGATGAAAAGCGGCAACCTCAGATTGTGATCAAGAGTTCTGACAAACATAAGGCCGTCAAGAAGTATCTCATGCCCTCACGGGCCCACCTTATGGTTGGCGACGGAGAGGAAGTCCATCCTGGCGACATTCTGGCAAAAATCCCGCGCGAAACCACCAAAACCAAGGATATTACGGGCGGACTGCCGCGCGTCGTGGAATTGTTTGAAGCCCGGAAGCCGCGCGAAACCGCGGTCATTACTGAAATTGACGGCGTGGTCCGGTACGGGGATATTGCCAAAGGAACCCGCAAGATCCTGGTCACGAATGAAAGTGGCATGGAAAAAGAATACTCTCTGCCACGAGGGGTTCACGTGAACGTTCAAGAAGGCGAAACTGTGAAAGCTGGTGAACCACTCATGGACGGTCCCTTGAATCCTCATGACATCCTGGCCGTGCTCGGAGAAAAGGAATTGCAGGCATACCTGGTCAACGAAATTCAAGAGGTTTACCGCCTGCAGGGGGTCAATATTAATGACAAACACATCGAAGTCATCGTCCGGCAGATGATGCGCTGGATGAAGATCGAAGAGGTGGGTGATTCCGATTTCCTGTTGGAGGAGCAGGTCGACAGATTTCGCTTCCAAGAGGAAAATGATCGGGTCAAAGCGGATCACGGGGTTGCAGCCAAAGGCAGTCCGCTTCTCCTCGGCATCACGAAAGCCTCTCTTTCCACGGATTCCTTTATTTCCGCTGCCTCATTCCAGGAAACCACTCGTGTGCTGACCGAAGCTTCGATCAGCGGTAAGATCGACTACCTGAGAGGTTTAAAGGAAAACGTGATCATGGGAAGATTAATTCCTGCCGGCACGGGAATGGAGTTTTACCGCAATGTCAAGTTGAAGACAGAAGAACCAGCTCCCAGTGAAGAAGGAGTTGGTGAAGATTTTGTGGGCGACTCTGAGTTCGAAGGTGCTATGAGTGGTGAAGGCTTTCCCACAATATAACCAACTGTCAAGATAGAGCTGACTGTAATTAAAGCCCTTGCGGGTTATTCTGCAAGGGCTTTTTGTTGTTCATGGAGAGGCTTGAGTGTGATCCGCGGTTGTCTATTGTCCCTACGCCGCGTTAAATTTAACCTGTTTGGCGGTCTTTCTCCTTCCTTATGTGAAAATACGGGTCCAGGATTTCGCCCCTTCCAGTAACATTGACTTTCGGCACGCCATTCTTTACTGTTTTTGCAGCGATAACCTTTGTTTTATCCGACCGCCTAAGACTGGCCCCATTTTTCCCGATGCATTTGCACACTATCTTAAGACTGCGAACCCGATACCTCTTGGTGATGAATTGCATCATGATCGCGATTCTCCTTTTTGCGATCTTCATTTCATTTCGCCCTAAATTCTCTCATCCGGTCGAACTCATTGTGGGCCAGGCGTTGCAGGATCAGGCAAAGTCTGTGGCCGGTATGTTTTCGCTAAAACTGGAAAAAGCTCGCCTGGACACCAAGTTCCTTGCGGAATTTGCGACGGATATCTTCTCGCACCCTGAAAGCTACCGGCTTTCCGCTCAGCCCGGTGAATATGATTACGATGAAAAGATTGGCATTTATGGCTCTGTCCGTAATGACGGCATGTCTGTTGCTTTCTTGAGCACCTTAACTCCCTTGACGCCAACTCTGTTGAAAGAAGTCCGACTGTCCGAGTATCTCAACCCGATGTTTCAATCGCTCTTGCGTCAGAATCCTGCCTATGGACGGCTTAGTCTCATCACAGTGGATTCGTTCCAGAGGAGTTTTCCCTGGTTTGACTTTAAAGAGCAAATCAGAAGTGGAAGCCTGAAGAAGGACTATCAATCTTCTAGCCTCTCGATCTTTGTGAAAGCCACCCCGGCGAATGACCCTCAACACGATGCGGTTTGGGAAGTGGTCGGGGAGGGTTCTCCGGCGCAAGGGAATCGAGTATTGTGTGCGGCTCCCTTCTTTGTGGGAGATGAATTTCATGGAATCCTGGTCACTGAGGTCAACCCGGTTCCGTTGGCCAAAGGGTGTTTCCTCGACTCTGATTTCCGTGACCGGCAAGCGCTGATACTAGGCAATGGCGACAGGGTGCTTGGAATAAGCCCGAAAATCGAACAGTCTGTCTTTCAGGCGCGATCGGAAGGGGCACCTGAATTTCTGAAGGATCTGAAGCTCCGCTATTTTTCAGAGCTTGAGTCGATTCTCAGTGGATTGCCGATGACGGAAGGTTATTCAGGACGATTGTTAGGAGATTATCTACAAGTTCTGCCTTTAGGCCCGATCTCAGCCAGATTGGTGGCACTCGTCACACCCGGTGAAGCAAATGATATCGCTATGGGTGAGCGTCCTGGATTGTTTTTGAGTCGCCAACGTTGGACGACTTGGATTGCTGTCATTGTGAGCTTGATGCTCTCCTTGAATTCTTTGTGGATATTTGACCGCAGAAAGAAGCCCGAGAAGGCGTCCGGGGATGATGGCGATGCCCCTTGGCCTCCTCCAGAGCCCATAGAGCGCTTAGATGAATTCAATCGGGAGTCTGTTGAGGAACCGGGTGACGATCCGTTTCCCTTTCTCGAAGATGAACATCCCCCGGTTATTGAGGAACTTCATTCAGCAGAAATGGTCGCTCTTCAGTCATTGACCCATCAGGTTGCCATCTTGTCGTGCTTAGATATGGTGGGTCCAATGAGCCTCCATCTTCCGAGGCTTTGCGAGACGCTCCAAGAGATTTTTTCGGTGCAACATGCGATTATTTTGCTCTACTCCCAGGAAGACCGAACGTTTCGGGCCTTATGGGAGAATCCTGTCAATCGGGAAGAAGGTGTAGAGATACGTCCTTTGGAGATCAAAGCGGAAGGATTTTTTGACTTTCCGGCCGACTTGAGAAATGTGTGCTACTCCAATACGCCGAGCAGTGATTTTGGAGATGAAGGGGCACTGAGTCTGATCGTCAAGCGGAATTACATGGTTGGTGCTCTTTTTTTTCAAGAAAAGATTCTTGGCGGTGTCCTCCTGGTCGACAAGATTACGGATTTTACAATAGACGACAAGAACCTCTTATTTGAGATGAGGGGGTCTATTGTTCTGACCTTACGAAATCTCTATCAATGTGAAGGGTTACTGAAGATTGATGAGCTTCGTCGAGAATACTGTCTCGCGCTCCGTCGGGCGGTTGAAACAACCCTGGACCGGATCCGAGAAGAAGTTCAGGCCATTTATATTCAATTTGGAAGGAGTTCTCCTTCTCAAAAGAAGCATTGTGAGGCTATTCTGTTCGAGGTGGGCAAACTCATGGAAGTTGTGAAAGAGGTGAGAGAATTTGAGCCCGAAAGCGACATGTCTCAGACCTCATCTCTATCAGAGACACTGGACAATCCAACCATAAAAACGGAGCACACGCCATGAACTGGTACGAGGAATTGTTTAATCGGGATTACGACCGGGTTTACTTCCCTACGTTCACTCCCGAAAAAAATAGCGCCGAGGTCGACTTCATTGTATCCACTTTGTCGATTCCGAAGGGAGGGCGGGTCTTGGACTTAGCATGCGGGCATGGCCGGCACTCCATTGAATTGGCTAAGCGAGGATTTCAGGTTACAGGCATTGACCTTTCCCCACGTTTCATAGAGATGGCAATCCAGTCGGCCCGGTCGAAAGCACTACCCAACGTGGAATTTCTGATTGGAGACATGCGGCAGACTCATTTCGTCACCCGCTTTGACGCCGCTTTCTCTTACTTCACCAGTTTTGGCTACTTTTCGGACGCCGAAAATAAAGAGGTACTCGGGACGGTGGCCAATGCGCTAGTTCCCGGCGGGAGGTTTTTAATTGAAACAGTCAACCGAGATTGGACGATCCATAAAGTGGAAAATCAACCTCGCCGTTGGGATGAGATTGAGCCCGAGTTCTTTCTTCTGGAAGACATCGGGTTCAATGCCCACACCTCAAGGATTCATACTAAGCGCATCATCTTCGATCATGGAGAGCGTCGGAGTGTTGAGTATGACATCAAGCTCTATACGCATGCTGAGCTCGAAGACATGTTGGAGGACGCCGGTTTCAAAGTCGTAGCGACTTACGGGAACAAGGATTCCTCGCCCTATGCGGTCTCCAGCCCACGCATGATCATTGTCTCTAAGAAATTATGATTTCTGAATAGGGCGTGCATGGCGAGTGCACCGTACCATCAGGGGGTTCCCCCTGCGAGACCAACCTCCTGCTTCAACCACACTAGAGGAGACCTATTTACAGCTCCGTTTGCGCTCATCTTCCTTATAAAACCCCGTAGGTGTGATATATGGGTAGCCTAGGGTGCAGCGCAGCAAACCCCGGGTAAGATTCCATCAAAAAAAATCTCCCTCTCCCTTTGGGAGAGGGAGGTCTGTCAGCAACAGACCGGGTGTGGGGTGGATTTGCCTCTTAGGGTCATAACCCTTTGAATGTGGCCTGGTATCCGGCGTGCTTATCCATTGGTCCTTCCGAAAGTTCCAGTTATACTAATCGTGTTTTGAGATGCTAGGAAATCCGGGCGTTCGAGAAAGTGCGGCCTGAGTCTCGTTTCTATCAAGAAGGAGATCCAGTTATGGATGAAGAAACTAAGAAAAAAGCTTCAAGCAAGGAAGGACAGTCTTCGGAGCCTCTCATCCCTGGAAGTTCGCTTGCGGGTTCCACATCTTATTCGATGTTGGAACCACGGATGAAGAAGATTTACGGGAATTTCTACAAAGAACTCTATTTTACTCCCGAACGACGTGTCCTGGACCCCAAGATTCAGGAACTCATCTCGATAGCCGCGTCCCTTGCCGCACGCTGTGAAGGCTGTCTCGACGGACATCTGAAAAAGGCTTTGTCTCTTGGTGCCAGCAAGGAAGAGATTAGTGAGGCGCTCTCGATTGCGATTGCGATTAACGCAGCAGCGATGGTCGATTTAAGCGACCAAGCGGCAGCTCGCCTGAAAATGAACAACTTTCCTGAAAAATAACTGCGAGAAAGTTAACACGGGTTGTGTGCCGAGTCAGAGGTCGGGGCACTCGCCGAGTGTGTAGAAATGCGTCTTTTGCATGTCTGTGTAAGACCGCTCTTGAAGCGGCGCTGGGCTGCTTCACTGCATGACATGATGAGCCAATCCAGGAATCACGATCCTCAACAGCCTTCGCTTATTGGGATCACTTACACTTCAAAGCCTGAAATTCTTAGTCTGTCCCTTATTCCCCGCTATTAGCCTCTTGATTTGAATCCTCTTTTGAATATTAAACGAAGAGCACCGGGAATGGAAAATCAGTCATTGACAAAATTATGTTCAGTATCCCCGGCGCATCTATTGGGAATCCCAGCCACAACTCGACAAGAACAAAAGCGTCAATTCTCGATCCTCACTTTGGGAATTTTAGCCTGGTTGCTGACTTGTTTTGCAGTCGAGTCCTTAGGAGTAACTGCACAGAAGAGAGAACAGCCTCCTCCAGACTGGCGACTGGCTACGGACGACACGGTAATCATTGTCTCTGTGGACTGTGACCGGCCGGTTCTGAAAGCCTTGAGTTCAAAAGCGGCCTCGCGCAACTGGCTTTCTGTTCCTTTAAGAGAAAAGCTGATGGATAAGGTTGAGGTCAACGGCGCGCCTGTTGCAACGGAATGGAAATTTCACGGGGCAGATCTCGACTCTGGAAGAGAACAGTTAACTCTTCGCTTCAGCAACTCAGATCCACAACTCGAGCTGCGATCGATTTGGAGAGCCAGACATGGCCATGGTCCAGTGGAGCATTGGCTGACGATCGCCAACGATTCGGGGCGCACCGTTACTGTAAGGCATCAAGACAGCCTGGTCCTTGACGGGCTAGTATTGGCGCCCCACGAGTCTGCGCAGGCCTGGTGGGTCAACCGGGGAGGAGGTAATGCCAGCCAAGAAGGGGGCACCTTCACAGTGGACGCGAATGCTGAGTTTGCTCAGGATTTGATAAGCAGTCCTGTGGACGGCTCAAGCCCTGTACCCTGGATGGCGATCCAGGTTGGGCAGATACATGGGCTCTATGTGGGGTGGGAATTCTCTGGAATCGGTCGCATCCACGCGGAAACCATCTCGATGAAACCAACCCGGCTCGACCTGCGCATTGGCAACTTACCTGAATTCAAGACTGACCTCCCGGTTGGGGAAACTTTTCTGGTGCCTCCCGCGTTCGTCGGTTGTTACGAGGGAGACATTGACGAAGGGGGTTATACCCTGCATCGCTTCGTGCTCGAGAAGTTGCTGCCACCACTGCCGAAGGACCAACCCTACCCAACCCTAGCCTACAACCTCTATCTAGACAGCGGAGGAAATAAGGCTCGGGAAGCGGACGTACTGCGCAGCGCTGCCCTGTGCAAGGAATTTGGGTTTGAGACCTTCGTGCCGGACGCCATGTGGTTCCCACAGGCGGGCGATTGGCGTTGGGATCCAGAACGATTCCCCAATGGGGTAAGACCCATCGAGCAGTATGTACACCAGAATGGAATAAAGCTAGGCCTCTGGGTTGCCTGGGCTCAAGGGGGAAACTCAGAGGATTCAGAAGCGCTCAATGTTTTCAGACGCCCGGATTGGTTTGTGCAGCGCTTTAACCCCGACTGGAAATCGGACTATCTCAACTGGAGCACATTGCTCGATCTCGGATATGACCCGGCAAAGGAATGGGCCAAACGCGCGACTCAGCATCTAGTCTCCGAATACAAGCTTGACTATCTCAAACATGATTACAGCCCAATCGAAGTCAAGTGCGTGCAAACGAACCATCGGCACCAACACGGTGTCGACGTTAGCTATTGGTCCACGGTGGCCTATTACGAGGTCCAGGAAGGACTCAAGCGGAAATTCCCGGATCTCGTGTTGGAAGGCTGCTCCGGAGGGGGGCACATCAAGGACTTCGGTTATATCAAGCGTGTACACTATATCGTGACTACAGACACGCTATCTTCTTTGCCGAACCGCCAGAGCATTTACGACTCCACCTTTGCCCTGCCTCCAGCGGTATTACAGGCCTACACTTACGAAAATCATTACAACCAAGTTTCGGACCGACCGCTCCCCTACTTTTGGCGCTGCGCGATGATGGGCGCCTGGCAAATCGATCCCACCAACACTTCTACTTGGACCACCGAAGAACGGGCTGGAGTGAGACGTGCGACCGAGATCTATAAGTCCTGGATCCGACCGATGCTGCGCGATGTCAAGGTACATCACATTCTGCAGCGCCCGGATGATTATCACTGGGACGGGATGTTCTATTGGAGCCCGAGCTTGAAGCGGGGCACGCTTTACGTCTTTCGGCCTAACAATGATGAGGTCTTCAGGCGCGTCCGACTCAAGGGGCTGGTTGGGGACAAATCTTACCGCGTTCGGTCGGAGGATCATTCGGTGGCGGAAGGCATCCGTACAGGAGCCGAATTGATGAACCTCGGGCTCAGGATCAAGCTACCCGGAAAGTTTACGAGTGACTTGATCTACCTTGAGGAAAGTAAATGATCGTAAGTTATGGAAAGATTACGAATTAGCGTGCAAATTAGATTTACCAAACAACGGGGAATGAAACGAAAAAGTTAGATCCTTTGTTTTATCTAAATAACATGGCCTCATGGTCTAGATTCAATTCGAAGACATGCACCCTTCGCATGTCTTCGCCACCCCACGGTCGAACTGTTCGGGGCGATCTGCGAAAAGCTGCCGAAGACTTTTTTGGTGAGAACGTCGATCTGGGAAGGTCCGGACGGACCGACGCCGGTGTGCATGCCCTGGCCCGGGTTGCTCATCTGCGGGCCACACTCAGGCAGCCCGTCGAACAAATTCAACGGAAGGTCAACGAACGCCTGCCGGCCGACATTCACGTCTTGTCCGTCGAACCGGATCCCACACGATTTCATGCCCGTCATTCGGCCCTGTCTCGATGCTATCTTTACTAGGCCTCCATTCGTCGGACAGCTTTTGCCAAGGATTTGGTCTGATGGGTCAAGGCTCCTCTCAATCCGGATCCCATTCAGCACGGCGCCACTCTTTTCGAGGGCCGTCACGATTTCTGGTCGTTTGCCGGAAGGCCGACGACAGCTGCAACGCAGACAGTCTGAGACCGAGAAAGACAATTCTCGGCGTGGCCCAACATTTTTCTCTTGACACCATCTTAAATTAGTACTAAATAATTAGTAAATATGAAAACGCAGACCTTGACTAAACAAGAACTCGAGATCATGAAAATCGTGTGGAGGCTGGAGAACGCCACGGTCCGGGACGTTTACGAAACATTGCTGGAGCGGCGCCGGATTGCCTACACCACCGTCATGACCATGATGAAAATCCTGGAGAAGAAACGGTACCTGAAGAAACGAGTCAAAGACCGCGCCTATATTTATCAACCGGCTCGTCCCAAGGACCTGGTCATCAAATCGATGGTGCAGGAGTTTGTAAACCGTGTGTTCAATGGTTCCGCCGAGCCGTTGCTGGTGCATCTGGTCAAAGATCGGCATCTTTCTGAAAAAGACGTTCGGACCATTACGCGAATGATTCAGGAGAACAAATGAATCCCTCGACCCTCTTGGCCAACCTTATTGCTTATTCTATTCAGATTGCTCTCCTGGTGACGGCGGGAACTCTAGTGCTTCGGTTGTTGAAGGTTCGACATCCGGGCGCCCTGCTGCTCTATTGGCAGCTGCTCTTAGGTGCTTGCCTGTTGCTGCCCGTTTTCCAGCCGTGGCAGAAACCCGCCGTGCGGAATTTTCTGACGCTCTCCAGCAGGACGACCTATGTGGAAACCACACTGGGACCGATGTCGGCCGTCCCTGAACGCTTTTTCAGCAGCAAACTCCTCGCATATGCCATCGCTGCCGGAATGGGCTTCCGTTGCCTCTGGCTGGCCCTCGGGCTCCTCAGGCTTGGCCAATATCAACGCCAGGCCCGCTTGCTGAATCCGCCTCCGCCGGCAGTCATGGAAATGCAGGAAAAAATGGGGGTCAGCGCTCGAGTTCATCTTTCGGCGGAACTGCATAGGCCGGTGACCTTTGGCCTGCGGCCCCCGGTATTGCTGCTCCCTTCCAGTTTCCAGGACATGGAGCTCGCCCGGCAGAGAGCAGTTGTCTGTCATGAGCTGTGGCATATCCGTCGAAAGGATTGGGTCTTCATACTGCTTGAAGCTCTTGTGACTACTCCCTTATGGTTTCATCCTGCTGTTTGGTGGCTGTTGGACCGGATCCGGTTGTGCCGCGAACAGGTCGTGGACCAACTGGTATTGAAGACCACCCAGCAGCGCAAACCTTATCTCGATGCTCTTTTGGAGACGGCTCTGGCTTGCCAGCACCCGCGGTTCACCCCTGCTCCCCTGTTCTTAAGCCAACGTCATTTGACTCAACGTGTCGCTTCTATTGTAAAGGAGGTTTCCATGTCGAAGACCCGACTGGCAGTTTCTCTTGCAGTCGCCTCTATTTCCCTATTTCTAACGGGTGTAGCGGGCGTCGAAATGTTTCCTTTGGAATCAGCAGGAGGGAATGAAACGCAATCCGCACGGGCTAATCCGCCTGACAATGATTCTCGAGGCACACTGGTTGTTGCCCCCGAGGGTCTGGCCAAGAACCTGGTCCATCAAGTCAAACCTATTTATCCTCCCGAACCCAAGCAACTAGGTATGCAGGGGGAAGTGCTGCTTGAAGTCAGCATCAGCGCAACAGGCGACGTGGAGAACATTCGTGTGAGTAAAGGTCATCCCTTACTGGTTCTTCCCGCGTTGGATGCTGTGAAACAATGGAAGTATAAACCATATCTCGTAAATGGTGCGGCAATGCCTGTCATGTCCACCGTGTCGGTAAACTTTAGCCTAACGGATTCCGCTGTCGGTCCAGGTGACAAGAAAGATTCGCCGCTTATTCGCCTCAACAAGGATGCTATGGCTGCGAATGTGATCTACCGGGTGGAACCGATCTACCCGCCCGAAGCGAAAGAAAAAGGGGTCGAGGGAGAAGTGGTGTTTGAGGTCACGATCAACGAGCAAGGAGAGGTTTCTGACGTTCAGGTACTGAGCGCAAACGCTATGCTGGTTTCAGCCGCCTACGAGGCTGTGCGGCAATGGAGGTATTCACCGGTGCTCTTGAACGGAGATCCCATTATGGCGAAGGCCACTGTGACGATCCAGTTTACGCTGGAGAAAAGCAAAACCTCCGCATCTACAAGCCCTTAAGACAGAGCGGTTCTCCCGGGGCACCGAACCCGCCTGAGGTCGTCACGGCTAAAGAGCATGCTCGAAGACTGGCATATGCGTATGAGCGCTTTGCCGCTTCGGGCAGACCATGCTCGCAAACCGACCGTGGCCGAATCTAACTGACCTGGGCACCGCCGGATGAGATTAAATCCCATACAAGCGCCGCCATTACGTATCCATTTGACATTTGGCGCCATTGCAATCTAGCTGGAAAAGCAAACCAGGGTCATGTCGATCTTGAGTTTGTCGGAGAAGACTACAAGCTTGTCCACTGCGCAGCTCCGGCACAATAAGATTGGAGATTGCCCCTTTCAGGGGGGCAGTAGCAGTAGGAGTGAAGTGTTGAGAAGACCTCGACATTCGGTCTTGTCGCTCCTAAGTTTCGGCGGAAGGCCCGCCGGGTGGCCAAGACGCGCGTCTATTGCATGTCTGCATGGGACCACTATTGAAGCGGTGCAGGTGAGTTTCAAGGCGTCACATGATCAGCCATTTCTGAAATCTCAATCCTTGAAACTTTTCCCATATTGGGATCCTTTGGCTGTCAAGGCCGAAACCCATATTCTGGTCCCTATTCCCAGACACTGCTCAACTTGCCGACGGCACTCTCGCCCAGTGCAAATTCGGAGGATATCAGCCCTTTCGGCCCGATGTCCTCGAAATCCTCTGTTTCGGGCATCCAATTAAAGTCTAAATTTCGCGCGTCTGCCCGCTAACTTTGAGAGGGTTCGGTCATCTTCTTGAGCATTTGCTCCAGCGCCGCCTGATTCGGCCCGACAAACGGCTTGGGCTGTCGGGGCGGCTGAAAGAGACGCAAGCAATCGTTCTATCATGTCTCCTGGGGCGGCCGGCAGATGGCTGCTCAGGACCATCTTCGGCTCCATTTTGCGGATGCCGTCCAGTTCCTTTGCAAACGCCCCACGGTCAACTTTGTGCAGCCACGGCGCGTCCAATGTCGCCCAAAACATTTGCCCGTCCCGCAGATCCTGGTCAGAGAGCTCAGCTGCGTTCTGGGGAACCGTGGAGAGGAGCGCGCCAAAGCAGTCGGAGCTGAAGAACACCCCGGATCTATCATCGTAGAAGCCAGTGGTGGAAGGGTTGTCGAACGCAGGTGGTCTGATGCCGGTGAGTGTACGGTCGCCCACAGTGATCTTCTCGCCTGGATTGACAAGGTAAACCCGGTCCATCGGCAGAGGGTCGGACAGGCTCATGATGCCCACGCCGAGAAACGTAGTAATCACCCGGAGCTTCGGGTTCTCGGCGAGTAACTGATGCAAACCGCCGATATGGTCGAAGTCCGTATGGGTGACCCAGACCCACTTCAGGTCGGTGGGATCGATGACCGACCGCAAGGAAGTCATGAACTCCTCACACTCCACCACGGCTCCAGTGTCGACTAAGATCGGCTCCGAGCCCTTAATGACGAAAGAGTTGATCGGCACCAGTCCGTAGCCTGGGATCGGGAAATTCGAGGTGATGACTTCGATATCGGGCATCGCCGTGTAGGAATCCATAGATTTTCCTTTCTTGTGGTGGATTGTTTCTTTATTCGCGATCATCCCTTTGTTCAATGATCCGCGTTTGATACTCGGTTGTGTAACAAATAGCCTTTTCGTTACACATACACGGCGATTGTCGACACCTGTTTGATTTATTCTGAGCCGATTCGTGCTTCCATTTCATTACTACTGAGTGTCGGCGGTAGGCCCGTAAATCCCCGGGACCTTGCCGCCCATGGGGCGCAGGTAAGTGCTGAGTTGGCCACGATGATGGACCGAATGCTTGATCGTCATTGCCAGAAAGTTGACTCCGGGTGCTTTGACCATACCGAACAAGTCGATCACGTTGGCTAGTTTCTCCCCGGACATGGCGCGCACGCGATCCAGGGCAGCGGGAACTTTTTCCTTGTAACGGGAGACGGCGTCGGCCGGGTTCATGATGCCGCAGGCGTCAGAATCGTCGGGCGGAGGCGTGAATTCCCCGTTTGCGATGCAGTTCAGTAGCCACTCATCTTCAAGAGTGATGTGCCGGAGGAGTCCTAGACCGGTCTTGGACTTCGAGTCCGGTCGGTAGTCGAGATGGCCCTTGGGAACCGACTCGATGACACGCAGGGTCGTCTTCATTTCGTTTTCGAAATCGGCGATCAAAAAATCTGCCACCGTCTTGGCTTCTTTGGAACTCATAGAATGCTCCTTTTCTTGATTATTGATTGGTTTGCGTTCACGTTGTTTGTAGGGGGATCGCCCTGATAGAATGACCTATCTTTGATACCTGGATGTGTAACGAGCAGCCTCTTCGTTACACATTAAATATGTGCTAATGCAAATTGAACTGAGCACACCTTTCCCACTTGTCCAGAAAAAGCTGTAACCGCCGACCCTCGCTGAGAGTCTGCGGACAGTACCAGGCTAGGGCGAGGCGTCTCGATCATTTCCCCTGAGAGTTGGAAGCAAACGTCGAGGAGGTTGTACCGGAGATCGCCCTTTGTGAAAAGGCTCATTCTCAGGCTATCTGCAGGATCTCCCGACTGCCAGTGACCCACAGATCCGTGTAGCCTTTCATCTTCTCCCGGAACACTTTGTCTGTCATGACCTGTTTCATCCGGGCTTCAAATTCGGCGACGTTTTCCGCTTCATATTCCATAATGACCCGGTTAAAGTCGCCAGTGAGATCAGTCAAAACACGGTGTTTGGGTATGACAGCAGCGGCTGCTTCTTTTAGCTGGGCGGCAAGTTTGCTCGCCTGGCCCGGCTTTGCTACAAAGCAATTACGTACGATGATCATCACTCCTCCTATCAAAATCAGACCATTCTCCGTTTTTCATCTTATTCACTTTTTACCCTCATAAGTTTATACCGCGTATGCCCCACTTGGGAACCACCAGATTATCCTGAGCTTTCCGCATCGCTCCTGCTTACCACTCTACGGTTCTTATTGTCATCACGCGATTGTGCGGCGTAGTGGTTGATCCCGCGCCTGGACCGATATCGGACCGCTGTGATAAAATGCCAGGTTCAGATTTCACGCAGTCTCCGGGGAATGCTGCATGTCGTTGCAGAGGAGTATAGACACCTTTGGCATTTATTGCAAAAGCGCGATGATGCGGGCGGGACCGCCTGATCCGGTCTCAATCTTGAGCGGTGGCGAGGTAGTCGCGATTCTTTACAGCCTCGGCGGTCACGTCGATCACCACCGCGGGGGCGACAAGCTTTTCTACCGGAATCTGGTCGAGGGTGGCCATCCCCTGTGCAAAATGAATCGGGCTGTGTTCGGCCGAAGCAAATTCGCCGGCCGCATACCAATAGCCGCGCGGTGAGATCTTCCATCCGTCTTTCTGATGACGGAAGCCTTTCGCGTTCGGCCAATAGACCGTGTTTTCGCTGAAACTGTAAGTCAGGTCGACAAGTTTCGAGCGGTTGATAATCTGCCCCGCGGCCGGCGGTACGAGCATCCCCCATGCAACGGCTCATACGATCAGCGTAATCACGCAGCGGAAACGGTCCATACGGCCCCCAATCGTGAAGATATAGCAGAATGAACGGTGATTTCCATTTCGAGTTCCCGTTGGCTGACAGTCAATTTCAGACCAAGGCATCAGATTATGCCTTGGCGGAGCAAAATGCAATAATCCGCCCGCTGTTCATGCTCAAAGTCGGAATTCGATGCACAACCGGGCTGTGTCTCCTATCCCCAAGGAAGTTTCTCCATCATTTGATCTTTGGCCCAGTTCATTTATAATAGACTAGATATTCTGGAGCTAAGCTTAAGGCGAATCGTGCTCAGTTGCTGAGATCCGTATGGTAGCTAGCCTCGCCGGTACGGGCCTAAGTCAACGTCCCTGGCTACAGCAATGACCACGAAATTGTGCAACTGAGCACTGCCCTTACTTGTTGCTATTGGACCAAGGGGCAACGGGCATATTTGACTCACTCTACAAGACGTTTCTGATCTGGTGGACGAATTCTACATGGAAGAACCCAGCTCGACTTCATACGAAACGGTAAGATCGTCAACACCTCTGCACGTCCGACTCGATCGGAGACAACTCTGGTCGATCGCGCGGCGAGCGGCCGCGGGTGTTGCCGTTCTTATGGCGGTGATCGTTCTGGCTCTCAATCGACCCATCGCCAGGAACGTGCTTCTCATCACTTTGCTTTCCGTGTGCTTTGCTTACCTGATTGCTCCTCTGGCAGAACGTGTGCGACGCCCCCGTCGTGCTTATCGCAAGCCGCTCACACCGGTAATGGCCGTTCTTGTTATTTATCTCGGGATGTTCATCTTTGGAACCACAGCATGGCTCCTGGTCGCTGGGAAACTCCAGCAGCAGTTGACCGACCTCAGTGACCAGTTACCAACTTATGTCGACCGGGCGCGGCAGCGGCTGGAGACGATCGAACGAATCACCAACCACTTTTCCCTACACGACCCCTTTTCCGACTACCTCGTTGGTCTCTGGCACACAGTATCGGGGTTGATCAAATCAAACGTCGTCCGCGTGAGTGCGGAGGTCGTCGCTTGCCGGCCAGTTCTTCGTTGGATATGGCTGGTCCCGACCATCGCCCTGCTACTGATTAGCCGCGTTGGTTGGTTCCGACAATCAGCTGTGGGACACCTGCCGGAAGGGCATCTCCGATGGAGAGGAGAGGAATTCTTCCATCAGGTGAACAGCGTCCTTGCTGGCTATACACGGGCGCAGATATTGGCGTGCGTTTTCATCGGTATTACGTCAATGGCGGGTTTCTGGCTGATCGGCCTGCCGTATGCCTTGTTTCTCGGAACGATCTCGGGGGCCCTCGAATTCTTTCCGATTGCAGGACCTCTGAGTATTTCCTTTGCTGCCTGTGGCATCGTCAGTGGAGAGCGGCTGTGGGTGTTGATCGGATTCCTCGCAGCAATGCGCCTTGTCCAAGACTACCTGATCTATCCGCGGCTCGTCGGACGCGGTATGCACTTACACCCGGTAGCCATTATCCTTGCCATTCTAGCGGGTGCGGAAGTGGGTGGAACTTTGGGTGTTCTGCTGGCCATACCGTTCGTCGGCATTGCTTCAGTAGCTGTCCGGCACTGGAAGGAGTACTGGGCAATTGAAAAGCTGTTGAAAGAACATGCGCGACAGCGAGGATCTGAGGAGTCGACTGATTAGCTGCCTCTCCAGGTGATCTACGCTTGTGCATAAGAGGGCTCCGCCTCAGGCATTCCGCCTGGGGGTGAGTCAGAGCATATTCAAGGTGTCCGATTTAGCCTTCTGGTTGGATCACGGCTAGGAACAGTACCCTACAGTCCTAACGCCGATAATTCCTTTTAAAAGGGCTACTCTATACTAGCCCGTTTCTATTGATAAAAAAGCCATCTTGCGTTTATCCACCTGGCAGGACTCACCTAATTTCGGAATCCGGGATTAGACATGATGCCCAGGGTCGGGTCGTGTGCCAGATCAGGAGTGCCTCCTCCGTCTACCAGCATTGACTGCTTACCATTGAGAATCTGAGATTGCCGTTCGGAAAAGACTGGTCAATTACGGTGAAGCAATTTGAAGAGAACATTCTCATTGTTGCGATCAAAGCAGAAGCGGACTAACCACTCTTTGGATTGGATATGGAGAAACTTGACATGTTGCATGACTTGTAGCGGCGTTACCTTCAACTCTCTTGATATATCCGTATAAGAGACGTAACCCAAAGTAGTCTCTAGTCTTTCATAGGATTCCAGGAATCTCCGGGATTGCTCAGGATCGAGAGATTGGCCGACTGTTTCGCTGTACACCATAATATCGTAGCAGAATCCACGCCGCTCAACGAATGTGGGAATTTTTGCAGTGTCGTTTTGTCCGGGTTTCATTTATTGACTCGAATAATCTTCAAGGGCGAAAGAAAACGATATTCACTCCTGTCATGTCTTATCTTATCGGATGGCCGGGATTAACCGATTATTTTTCCTCCGTATTCTCATGATGATCAAAGTTTTCAATACTCTCTATTTATTTGGAAGAGCTCACACCTGAAAATCCGAATTTCGCCGTCTGCCCCTTATTCCCCCAAGTTTTTCCACGCGTGTCTGAGACTTTGTCTATATCGTTATTATCCTTTGATTCGGGGATGTGATAGAGTTGCGCGACCAATCGAAGGCAACCATTCCCAATCAGGAAGAACATGAAAAAGCCATTATCCTTATTGCTATGGACTTGCTTGCTTCCGGTCGGACTTGTTTATTCCGATCAGCTTCCTATAGTTTCTGTTGCTGAGCCGCAGCCTTTGCTGGCCCAGGCGATACGTCTGAATGATGCGCTCTCTTTCCTGGGCAGTGGCTTGTTGGCTGAAGACTCCAAGCGCCTTTCAAATCTGAAGGATCGTGTTCCCAATTCTGAAACCACGAAGATCATTCAGGAAATCCTGGATCCCTACTGTATCGCCTTGGTTGAAATTAATCCTGAAGCTAGGGTCAAGGTCCAAAGGGGCCCCTCCAAAGCAGAATTAGTTCAAGGAGGCTGGAAGAGCTTTCTGGTTAAAGTGCAGAATGATGCAGGCGTTACGTCTCAGCTGGAGGTTCAAAGTCCAAACGCAGAACCGCTTTTTCACCGTTCTACCGGGGAGCCGAAAGCCAAGGAGGAAAATAGGCTCTCTCCTGGTCAGGTGGCTAACCGGTTTCTGGAACTCTATCTGTATAGTCGTCGCCCGCTTCTAAGGAACCTTTCAGGGACGAAGCTTGAGTATGCCGTTTTACAGATCTATAGCAGGGAGGTAGGACAGCGAGAAGCCAAGATCGGTTTTCATGTGGGGCTTGGAACGCAGGACATCGGTTTTCGCAATGTGGCTGGATATACTGTTTAACATCCAGCCTTCTGTGAAAGTAGTTTTAAAGATCAAAGATGATGATGGTTCTCCCACGATGGCCGGATTTGTCATTACCGATGGAATTGAAAGAATTGTCGATGATCCTGAGAAGGAGCCCTTCCCTAAGGATTACCGGTTGACCCTGGCCAGCCGACGGAATTGGGAGGAAGGAAGGAATGGAGCAAAAGAGCCAGCCTCTGGAGTGAAACGTTTAGTGGGAATCTATCCGCTGCCTTCCCGACGGCTGACAGGCAGTGACGAGTATCCCGATTTCTTCTTCCAACCCCAAATTTATCGGGCCGATGGGGAACATGTGTACCTTCCACCCGGGACCTACGATGTGGCATTCACGCGAGGGCCAGAGTACATCCCGCAAATGAAGCGCATCGCCGTTCCATCGAATATGAAGTCCATTCAAGTGGACTTTCAACTCAAACGCTGGGTCCATATGGCCAAGCTTGGCTGGTACAGCGCGGATCATCACGTGCATGCCGCGGGGTGCAGTCACTACGAGAGCCCTGAGGAGGGGGTTCGGCCGGAGCATATGTTGCGTCAGGCTGTGGGTGAAGATCTGAATATTGCTTGTGCCCTGGCCTGGGGACCGTGCTGGTACCACCAGAAGACTTTCTTTACGGGAAAGGTTCATCCCCTTTCCAATCAGAAAAACGTTTTGCGGTTTGATGTAGAGGTTTCCGGTTTTCCCTCCTCGCATGCCGGCCATGTTTGCCTGCTTCGGTTGAAGGAGGATGACTATCCCGGAACCAGCAAGATTGAGGAATGGCCCAGCTGGACTTTGCCCGTGTTGAAATGGGCCAGAGAGCAAGGGGGCGCCGTTGGGTACGCTCACTCAGGCTGGGGGCTAGAGCCGATGGAGCCAGTAACAAGTCTTCCTAACTATGTAATGCCCAAGATGGACGGAATTGGAGCCAATGAGTACATCGTGACGGTTGCCCACAATGCTGTAGATTTTTTTTCGGCTGGCGACACCCCGGTCTTGTGGGAGCTCAACATGTGGTACCACACTCTCAATGCGGGGTTTCGCACACGGATTAGCGGTGAGACGGATTTCCCCTGCATCTTTGATGATCGGGTCGGATTGGCTCGCAGCTACGCCAAGTTGGATGGACCTCTGGATTTTGATCATTACGTGGAGCAGATCCTCCGGGGAAGGAGTTATGTTTCGGAAGGGGGATCTCACCTCATCGATTTCAGAATCAACCAACTTGAATTGGGCACACACAACAGCGAGTTGGCGATCGATGGGCCACAAACGCTCAAGATCACAAGCAAGGCAGTAGCTTTCCTTCCGGAGGAACAGGATAGCATCGGTGCCATCATTGCATCACGTGGTCTCGATCTGCCACCGTATTGGCACATCGAGCGCGCCCGCATTGGGAGAACGCAGAAAGTTCCGGTAGAATTGATCGTCAATGGCGAGTCTGTTGCCCGGTCAGAACTCTTAGCGGACGGGAAATGGAAGGACTTGGCTTTCAACTATTCCATTAAGAACTCCAGTTGGATTGCACTCAGAATACTTCCCAGCGCACATACCAACCCTATTTTCGTTATTTTGGGGGGAAAGCCCATTCGCGCTTCAAAAGCAAGCGCCGAGTGGTGCCGGCGTGCCGTAGATCAATGTTGGGAAATGAAGCGACCCCGAATTCGTGAAGGGGAGCTTAAAGAGGCAGAAGAGGCTTATAATAAGGCCCGACTGGTTTATGATCGAATCATTCAAGAGACCACGGCGATATCAAATTGATTTCTGTCGACTCCTGAAAATAGATGTTCTATTAGAAACATCTCCTCACCCGTCCCTTAGTCTTCCTTTCCCATCCACGGAGAGCCTGATGCGTCACCCCGGCAAAAGACCTAGCCTCAGAGCCTGCATCGAATACAAAGACATGCACGCCGCGCATATTCTCGCCACCTCGCGGACACAGCGGTCTTCAGCCGCTCGCGCCATTTGAGAGTCCGCTTAACCCGGATGGCCCCGTTACGCTCCAAGTGAAGATGAGGACTAGAACTGTTTGCGTCGCGAAAGCGTCCTCGATTGAGAGCCGGAAGAGCATTCGGAGTATTGCCCAGCAAACACTCCCAAGCGTCAGCACGACACCGGCATATCCCCATGTTGTATTGAGAATAGAAGGTCCTACATGTGTCATTTTCACCCCCGCCCCAACGGAGCCAGTTGTAAATCCTCTTTAGGCTGCAGCACACGATTGCGATAATGGCCGTATAGAAAAGGCTTTCATCTACGGTTGATAGGAAGCTGCTGCCTCTTAATCTTCCAAGCAGATGTTCAATTGTTGAGCGGAATAATGATAGCGCGAACGCAACAAGTAGCAGCCAGATGGAGTCCCGTAGTATGTCTCGTGGAAGCTCCGTGTCCTCCTCGCCCAATAGAAAGTAAAGAACCTGTTTCAAGTGGGGATTCACAGCGCATCTCCTAGAGTCAAGCCCACGAATTACAATCCAGTTGGAAATGACGTTGACAGGCATTCTACCCGTGTTTCTTAGAACACGGCAAACGAAATAGAAATGATTATGACGTCATAACGTTTCATTAGGTGAATTGGGGACAGGCTACAATTTAGTTTGCGAATTAAGATAAGGATCGTCGGGTGGCACAAACATGTGTCTTTGGCATGTTTGCTTAAGACTGAAAAAAGTCAGATTCTTGGTCTAATCGAAAGGTCTGGGGGCAGCGCCTTCATCCAATTCGAAGACATGTACACGACGCATGTCTTCGCGACCCCGCGTGCGCATTCGCCCGAATCAACCTTTTCCAACGCTACCAAACAAAACCATTAATTCTTCAACGGTTTTCCGGACGGCGTCTCGTCCGGCGACCAAAACATCGGTTTCAAGCCCCGACCCCACGACATCGTAGGGATTATAGTCTGTCCCAACCTTCGCCGAGTGATTTCGAACCGCATCGAAAAAGGCTCTCTTGAGAATACTTCCGACATTAATCTTACGTATACCTAATTGGATGGCTTGTTGAAGATGCCCTCGCTCTATGGAAGTTGCTCCATGCAGGACTAGCGGGACAGAAACAGCCTGCCGGATCTCGGCGAGTCTCGATAGATTCAAGGGTAACTCGCGTCGCCCGTGAACATGAGCCTGTCCAATATTGACGGCGAGGGCATCTATGCCGGTGTCTTCTATAAATGATTGGGCGAGGCTGGGGTTGGTCAAACGGAGATCTTCCGGGACCACCGCCAGTTGGCCATTGACGCCCGCCAGAGGCATCATCTCTCCTTCGACAGCGACGCCAGTGGCATGGGCCTTTTCAGCCACCCGCCGTACCGTATTCTGTTGGTCTCTGGCATCAAGATTCTCATCGGTGAACATCACGAGACCGAAACCAACCTCAATGGCTTTCATGACCCAATCGTAATGAGGAGATTCATTGAAAAGCAGGCAGGAAGCAACCGGGAGTTGACGGCATAACTCCTTTCCGAGTGCCGCATATACACTGAGCCGATCGTCATTTCCTGGCTCGATATCAGGGACGTGAATCCCGCTGAATCCTAGGATGACCGGGGAGCGCATTCGAGTGGCGGCATCGGCAACTGCCAGGAGAGATTCCAGATTCCAACTCTCAAAATAACCCACGGCATAAGTACCGGACTCAGCCTCTCTCATCAAATCTTGAAATGAAACTAGTGACATCGTTCTTCCTTATTTCTCCAACACAAGGCTCTCAACGGGGCGTGCAGCCTTCCTGGAGAGCAGAAGTCCTGCAACCAATGAAAAACGTACTGGACGGCAGGACAGCGGCCTCACCGTGATTGCGGTTCCCCGCCTTCTTTGAAATGAACTCTTTTAAAAGATGCGGCGCGTTCTTCCAGTGGCTGTTCTATCGCCAATCGCTCAATACTGGATCCCAGCTGCACTCCGTGACAATCCGTGTGATCCAGCATGAATTGAGCATCTTCCGGATTCGTCAGGGCGGCGCCATGCGCCAAGAGGATCACATTTGATTTGATTGCTTTGGCGATATCATAGTGAATCTGGCTGCGAGCCGCCGTGTCCGCTAGCGACCGTCCTTCACCGTACCCCGTAGTGCCCCCTCGTGTGATTCCGGCATGATAGATGAAGATATCCGGAGCGGCTTCGCGCATCAATCTTTCGCTATCCTCTTCAGTAAAAGCGTAACCGACTGTGAGCAGGTCGAGTTCGTGCGCGATGTTGAGCATGTCAATCTCCAGCTGATAACCCAAGCCGGTACCTTCCAAGGTTTTGCGGAATTCGCCATCAAACCAAGCGACGGTCGGGAAATTATGCACACCGGAAAAACCGATCCGTTTGCAATCCTCGAGGAAGAGTCGCATATCCCGCAAAACGTCGACTCCGTTTACTCCTGCGATGACGGGGACTTCTTTGACCTGGGGAAGAATTTCTCTTTTTCCCATCTGAAACACCAGATCGTTGGCGTCGGCCATGGGAAGCATGCCTGCAAGCGAACCGTAACCTTGCATCCGGAAATACCCTGTATTGTAAACGCCTAATATATCCACTCCGCCTCGTTCAATGAATTTTGCGGCAATCCCGTTTCCGGCGCCAGTCATCACCAACGGCCGGCCACTCCTGATTTCAAGCCAAAGGCGATCGAGGAATTCCTGACGTGAGTAGCGTTGTGCCATGCTTCTCTCCTATGAGTGAGTTCGTGACTCCATCTGTGCAATCAGCAGACGGGATGCCTCGGTTGCGAAGACGGGGTCATCGATTGCGGCATTGATCTCGATGATCCTAATATTTGGCGGCAAACCCTTCTTGAGTTCGGCCACAAATGCGGCGTCTGCCTCGGGATCATAGAAGCTCTGACCCTTCACCGCATAACTATCAAATCCTAATGAAGGGATCAAGAAAACGGCATCTCCTTTAGTGTGTTGGAGACGTCGGACAATCTCTTTGCCAACTTCCACCATCTCTCCCTTATCCAAACGAACATCGGTAATCTGCGGGCTGTGGCGAACGAGTGTCCGGCTCTTGTATTGGGTTGGAACCGTCTCGGGCTCATTAAAGACCAGGACCTCAATTGCGCCGGGGCAGATGACTTGCGGCAATCCCAGTTTGCCGGCTGTCGTCAGGCGCTCGGGTCCACCGGCGAGCAGGGCATGAAAGATTTCGTTCGAGACCTCGATCGTCGAGTAGTCCAGCACGCCGCTGATCAGACCTTCCTTCATCATCTGTTCCATGGCTCGCCCTCCAGGACCAATCGCGTGAAACACGATTGTGTCGTATCCTGCTTGTTCCAACGTCTCGACTGCTTTCATCGCGCCGCGGGTTGTAATGCCCACCGTGGTGACGGCGACTAAGGGCTTCGCGCCATGCTTAATTTCGACATCGGTGTTTGCCATTCCACTGACCGCTGCAGCGGCATTGGCCAAAATTTTTCGGGTGACGACATTGAGGCCGAGAATGTCTGTGACGGAGAACATCATAGTAATGTCTTTGATGTCGACCCATGGAGCAACGTTTCCGGAGGCGATCGTCGAGACCATAACCTTAGGGAAACCATACGGCAATGCTCGCATGACCTTCGTGCTCAGCGTGGTTCCCTGTGTCCCACCGAGCGATATCACTCCATGCACCTTCCCCTTGGTGACCAAGTCCATGACAATCCGGGTTGCACCCTCGGCCATAATTGGCGCGGCCAATTCCCGCGTCGGATTTTCTAGAATCTTGTGCAGTTCCAACCCACCTGCCGCGGCTACTTCTTCGCGAGTGATGTCGGGCCGTGTCGTGGGAGTTCCGATCACGCCTGTGTCGATTAGCAAGGTGTTATTTGCCGACTTCTCGATCTGCTCACAGACATAACGCGCTTCAATCCCTTTGGTGTCCAGCGTTGCCAAGACGACAATGGTCTTAATGCTCATAATGCATCACACTTTTTCCCGGGCGCTTTAAGGGCACGAAATAGATTCCTTCAAGACTTGATTTCAAACCGCTTTTGCTTCTGCGGCCTAACCTAGATGCAAGCCTTAGGGTGTTTGGTGGACAACCAATTTCCCGGGCAAGATGTCCATTTTTTCGATTCGGTAGGGGAGCGGGAAAGGACTGTTCGGCTTGGCCGCGGGGTATTTGGGGACAACATACTTCTGGATGAGAAGATCTACTAGAGGTTTGGGTATCTCTTTTTGGTCCAGCAAAACCTTGGAAACTTCATAGGACCCCGTCCTGCTTTCGGACTTAAATTCTGCGAAAACATCAAGAGTATGCTCTCCGCTAAACAAGGCACTAAGCAATGAATTCTTGGCTCCCGCGGTTGATTTCTCATATTCATCAAAATTGATTTTTGAGTTTGCCTTAAGAGATCCATCTAAAAGCTGAATTCTCACGTCTTGGAGCCCCTTAGGAAAGAGGGGTGCGACCTGGTGAAAAAGATAGCCATCCAGTTCGGCCTGGCTGAATTCGAGAGTACGGGATACTGGCTTTGTCTTCTCGCTGGTTAATAATGAGAGCTTCTTGGAAAAGGAATCGGCGGCCGCTTGACTCGGAATCGCTGAGGTCCCGGATGCTCCCGAGTGCGAGAACAAGGCAAACCAAATCCCCAGACCGAGGAGCAAACAACAGGACGAAATCAATAATGTCTTTTTCATCTGACTATCTTAAAGGTCCTATTCCAACGAGTCTTCTTAAAAAAATTAATAACGACGTCGGCATATTGGCCCACCCGGTCTAGGAAGGATTCCCGCAAATGCTCGTTTTCATCGGTTTCATAGGACCAGTAGACGAGAAGAGCGCGGCCGACAATGTTTTTTCGCGGGACAAACCCCCAGTATCGGCTGTCCGCGCTGTTGTCGCGATTGTCCCCCATCGCAAAGTAAGAGCCAGGGGGAACAACAACATCCTTCCCTTCAATATAAGGCCGGTAGAACAAGTAGCTATCAAAAATATCTTTGTTCTGCTGGTAATCGGCAAAACGGGTCATCTGTTCTTTCTGAATCGGGAAATTATCTCGTACTGGCTGGCTTGGGGACCCAAGAGACTTGTGAAATACATACTTTTCGTCAAGAGGGACGTCGTTGAGAATTACCTTTTGATTCTCTATCCGGATTCGATCCCCTGGCACCGCGATCGCCCGCTTCACGTAGTTTTTCGAGAGGTCTTCGGGGTATTTGAACACAATAACGTCACCGCGTTTGATCTCTCGATAAGGAAGCATCTTTCCAATCCCACGGTCAGGCTTGGCGTATACAAATTTATTGACGAGCAAATGGTCGCCAACAAGCAAGTTGTCGGCCATTGATGGGGTGGGAATTTTATAAGCCTGGACAATGAAAGTCGTTCCAAAAAGGGCCAAAATAATAGTCACGACCAAACTTTCAAAATATTCACGGAGCGTCGATTGCATGATATTGAGTCATTCCCTTTGAGAGCATTTCCTTCCTGGACGTTGAGGGGGAAGCCCTAATGATGGGTGCAACATTACCCGGGATGGAGAAAGCTTAGCTTCAGTTACAATCCACTGTCGGCGAGAGGTTGTTCTAGTCTCCCCAATGCCAGTCGTGCCGCTTCCTGTTCAGCCAGTTTCTTCGTGTCTCCGAGCCCTTCACTTAATCTTTTACCATTGATCCGCAATTCGACCCAGAAAGATTTTCGATGGTCCGGTCCCATCTCTTTGATGACAGAATACTCCGCGTTGGTAATTCGCAAAGCCTGTAACTTTTCCTGCAGTTGTGATTTAAAATCGGGCGAATGGAATTGTCCACTTCCGGCAGCCTCGAAATCTGCTTTGAATACCCGGTAAACAAAGCGACGAGCTGCGAGCAAACCGCCATCTAAGAAAACAGCCGCCACCACAGCCTCAAATGCATCGGCCAAAACGGCTTGCTTCTTTCTCCCGCCGGTTTTTTCTTCACCTTTTCCCAAGATTAGAAAATCGCCTAAGTTCAATTGGCGCGTCAGCTTGAAAAGGTTGGCAGAACTAACCAGGTGTGCGCGAAGCTTTGAAAGTTCCCCTTCATTCAAATGGTGAAAGTGATGGAAAAGATAATCGCTGATAATGAGTCCAAGCACCGAATCACCCAAGAACTCGAATTGCTCGTTGTCCTTCGACGGTGAGGCCTTGCGTTCGTGTGCCGCTGAGCTATGGGTAAGGGCCAGTTCCAGAAGATTGCGATGCTTGAAAGTATGGCCGAGGAGCTGTTCGAGCTTTTTGAACTCGTAATTAAATGCGTCGTCTCTTTTCATTAAATAAGATCGTGTCAGGGATCCAAGAGTCAGTGGTCGCTCTTTGGGGTGAAAGGCTCCTTCAGGCCTTTCTGGGCGACGACTTGGGCGTTTCTACTATTGTCTCCCAACTGAATTGCAGCCTGGTAATGTTCGATGGCCCCGCTCCGGTTGAGTTCCAGATCGTCCATCCGGCCCAGGAATATATGGGACCATACCTTAGTCGCGCTGTCGCTAGATGGAGATTGAAGGGCCTTAAGAAAATAATCTTTGGCCTGGTCCCGTTTGTTCTGCATAGCAGCAACCACTCCCAGTCCATAGAGTGCTTCTCCGTTGTTTGCATCCACTGTATCGAGGATCTTTTGAAACCGTTCTGCCGCGTTCTCGATTTCACCGTTCGCCAGCTGCTCATCGGCTGATTTCAATTGGAGTTGTAGTGCACTGGGCTCCGGTTTCTTTTCAACAGGAGCTTTCGGCGCTTGGGCAAATTCTGCCTCAATTTTTTCCATACGGATCCCTTTAATCATCCTTGGATAGAAAACACGAATTCCTTCGGGGCTGGGCTCAAAAAATTGCAGGGCAGAATAAAAGTGGCGAGTTAATAAGGCGCCCGAACGAATTGCGGCATCGAGTTCCGCGGTGAGTTTAGGCTCGGGGACCTGATTGATTCGTAACTCAATGGCACGAATAAGGCTTTCCGTAACCAGAAACTGCTGGTCATCGCGGTATTGATCTTCAATATCGGGGGCCTTTTCTGCAAACACTAACAAGGGGATGCGGGTTTCTTTCGGGAGCGGGAAACGCAATGGAAAGGGATCCAAAATAAAATGGAGATATTGGTGACGCAATTCGTCAACAGCGGGTCTTTCGGAAGGACCAAAAACGAGGTAGTAAATCTCCCGATAGGTGCGAGCATCAAAGTTATTTTGAGGGATCAAATACTCTGGAATGATCAAGAATCTTCGATCCAAAAAGGATCCTGAAGCGATGCGCAGGTAACCATCGGTTTTCAAAATGATCTCGTCAATCAAAGGTCGATACGTTGCGACGGCCAGATCATAAAATTCTCGGTTCGTGCTCCAAACAACTTCCAACTTGGCTGCAGTATAGAGTTCCTTAATCAATGCCATGAATTCTGCGATCGGCGTCACATCGGGTGGTAATTTACTGGCCTCCAAGGAGAGTTTGAAATCTGGAGGTCCTTCTGAAAACAGAGCCAAAGAAACGTACTTGGAGAGTTGAGATTCCGCTTTCTTGCCGTCGAGATGCTCCTCATAAAACTTGGTGAGGCGTGCTTTGAGTTCGGGAGGAACATTTTGGAAGTCCTGCAGAATAGAAGTTCGTGCCGGGTTAGGCTTAAGATTACCAGGATTCCACCCGGCTACATGAAGGCCGGACATCACTGCAAAGACCCGAATGTCTGGCTGGATTACAATGGATGGATTCTGGGCAAATGCAAACGGAGATACAACCAGCCAGCAGAGGATGACGGAAAGGCAAGAAGGTAGATGAAGTTTCATGGATACAGACACAGTTAAACGACATGATCCTGAAGAATTTTTAATGCTAATTAATAGAGGGATACTAGTCAATCCAGATTATTGGTGCCATGGGTGTTCGAATGAGCTCCTTAAGGCCAATAGCCTTTTTTGGCTCGGACTTTCAGGTGGGGTTGTTGGGGGAGTAAGACGCTAATGGAACGGTAACGCGTGTTCATTTCTCCTGTCATATAATAACCCATCAAGTAGAGGCTACGGAGGTCGACGGCAATCTTGTCAAAGACCTTCACCAAGTCATCTGCTTTTCGGGCCTGCAAAGATAATCCGCCTGTGGCCAAGGCGAGTTCTTCCAACCTCTTTGAAAGGACATTGTTTTCGCAAGCCCGACCGATAGCAATCGGATAGATCGGGATGCTTGCTTTTTTGGCGGACGCCATGGCGGCGCTTTTCGGGAGCAAGCTGGAATTGTCGTCACCGTCGGTCATGACCATGATGGCCTTCCTACCTCGGACTGTCTTCATCTGCAAGACTATTTGAGCCAGAGAATCATAGAAGGCGGTTCTTCCGCCTGCCTCGATTTTCATGAATGCGTTCAGAGCCTCCTCGGTATTATGTCCAAACGGATAAAGAGTTTTGACACGATTCGTGAAAGTAAAAAGTCCAAAGGTGTCTTCTGGTCTTATTCCGGATAAGAATGTTGCCCCCGCTTTCTTCATTTTCGGCAGGTCGTGCGCAATGCTGCCGGTACTGTCAACCAGCAGGGCTACTGTCAAAGCACCGGAATCGGATTCAAACAATCGAATGGATTGCTTTTGACCATCTTCAAGGACCTCAAAGCTGTCCTCTTTGAGTCCTGACACCGGCTTCCCCTTCGGGCCACGGACCGAGGCGTACACCTCAACCAGTTTTACGGTTACGGAAAGTGGCGCATCCTGCGCCTGAGGACGTGCCGGAACAGCCGTGATCAGAACAGCTAAGATCGATATTCCGGCAAATCGCGATTTCATGGATTCTCCTGCAAGTGAGAGATCAACGGTTCAAGTCGTAATCCCCGAAGCCCTTCGAGAGCCGATTGCCAATCACTCCAGTCACTCATCCACTTCGTTATGGCCAACTGTCTCACGGCAGGCTCGGCTAGGAGGGGCAATATTTCCAAGGGCAGGCCTAGGCGATCGATCTTTTCGGCGAGGTCCAAAATGACATGGCTCAGCCGCTCCGATATTAGCTCAGGATTTTTCACATTTTCATATTCTTCGTAAGGGCCGAGTGGCAACATGTGAGCGTGACCACATCCGTATGACTGCGGGTAATATCCCCCTATCCAAGTAATGGATTCTGAGGCCTGAATGGGCTCCTCCCGTGCCAGATGGTCTGCCAAAGGGCTTTTCCTCCATCCCGCCGGGCCCTTCTTCTTCCAGTACCCGTCTGCCAGTTCAAAAAGTTCCTCGGAACTTAATAGACCTGCTGAGTCGGAGGACGTGGATCCAGGCAAGCCTTGGAGTAGAATTCGACAGCGTGTCGGGCCAACCAGAACCCGCAGGTCTTCCGATATCCCAGTAAGCAACTCCGGATCTATAGAGGCCTGCGCCAGAAGTTCTTTTCCCAGGCGGACTCTTGAACAGAAATTATGTAGCTGCCGGCTATTCCACTTCCTCCAGGGAGTCGCACGTAATGCCGCGAGCTGGGCGGCCGCCAGTCTGGCGCCTTTTTGGTCTCTGCCCATGGCCTCCCCAGCCTGATCCGTCACGAGCCCGATCTCTCCTGCCACAGCAGCGATTTGAGCAACTCCTCCACGGAGGTAGCTTCCAGAATCAGGGTCAAGGGAATCGATATCGGTATCATGCCAGATGGATTTTTCCTTCGAAGAACTTGCCAGAAATCGATGCCGGCGGATGAACAAGGGGTCTTCTTTGATGAGTAGATCATTGGGAGAGAAGTGATAGGCATAGATCCAGCCCAAGAGAGAAAGGTGAAGAGAAGGATGTAACTCTTGAATTACATTGCTGGTCAGGTTTTCTCTTTCATTGGGCGATGCACCCTGCGCGATCGAAGTTTTAAGGGCACTAAGAGATCGGAGGATCTTCTCCCGATGCAGTTGGATCATGCTGAGCCGAAGATCCTTGGGAACCGATTCCCAAAGAGTCCCATCCACGTCGCGCAAATTGGTGATCAGGCTATCAATGGATTGCAAAAGGGTTGTGGAATCCTGGCTATTATTTGCCAAGGCGTCCAGGCACAGGAAAATTTTCAGAAGCGGATCCGTCAGAGGGATCGCTTGAAGAGTCATTACTTCCCGCATTCGGCCCTTCTTCCATCCGGGCAAATCAACCTCAATTTCTCCTGCGTCGAGTTTGACTTGAGTGATGTTCGATGGGCCTGCGAAGGCTGCCAAAAGCAACTCGTCGATGTCATTATTCGTCGTTTCAACCGAAGTGCTCACGTCCGGGGATGCGTCATCCCCAGAAGTTCGGACAGTTGGCTTTTCATTGCGGATAGCTGGGACAGAGACTTCGAGATTCTTCTTCAGGCTATCCAGGACCAAAAAACTAGCCTTTGCGAATTCAGCATCAGTCCTTACGGTGGAAAACCGCTGACAAAGATCCTTTAGGACCAACGAAGCCTGGCTTTCCGGGATGGCTCCATTTTCATAAAGTAGAGAAAGAAGCTTCAGAAAGCATTGGAAGTCTCCTGCAATCAGACCAAGATTTGAACTCTTCAACGAATCCAGATTCCTGACAGCTTGAAAGAATTCGTGAAGCTGATAGGTCTCCAGAGGAGGCAAAGAGGCGAGATAGGGAAAGAGTTGCTTGTGTTCCATGAAGTTCTCTAACAAGAGAGAAACCGACTCCTCATTCAGTGGCTTTCCCCAGTGCTTTTCCAGGCGAACGATAGCCAGGAATGCCTCCAGACGAGTGGGTATCTGCCTCCCGGCTTCATCCCGACTATAAAACATTTCGCTGAGGATCTTGGTTTCTGGCTCTCGTTGACCATCTCCATCCTTCTCCTTTTGTACTCGAGTAGCTCGAACCGGAAGCGGAGCACTTTCCTTCACATCAATCTTCGTCAACGGAGCAACGGATGGAAACGGAGCACTCTCCTGAACGTCAATTTTCTTCATTGAATTGACAGAGGGGAACGGCGTGCTTTCCTTTACCAACGATTTCTTCAAGGAATTAGCGGACTTCGCAAAATCGTTCCTGTATTTCTACTTTCTTCAGCTTTTCGATGGAGGGGAAGGGATCTCTTACATTGTCCTCGAATTTCTTCGGCCGATTCACAGAGGGATAAAAATTATTTCCCTGGGCACTGACTTTTTTCAGGGAATCAGCGGATGCGGAAGGGCTGTTTTCCTTCCCATCCTCTTTCTCCAACGAATTCGCTGAGGGAAATGGATTATTTCCCTGGGCATCGTCCTTCTTCAGCAAATCAACGGATGCCGAACCGGCTTCTTCTTTCTTATCCTCTTTCTCCAGCGAATCCACTGACGGAAATGGATCATTTCCCTGGGCATCATCCTTTTTCAACAAATCAACCGATGCTGAATCGGTTTCTCTTCTCTTTTCCTTTTTCTCTAGCGTATCCACCGCCGGAAATGGATTACTTTCCTGGGCATCGAATTTCTTCATGGAATCTAAGGAAGGGAAAGTGCTGTCCTTTTTCTCCTCTAAGCTCTTCGTTTCGATTGGGGCTGGACCCGTTTCGGATTTTTTCGCTTCCGATCCGTGCAGTTTCCAGACACTACTCCCACCTGGAAACTGGACATCCCCACTCTCACTCAACCGCATCTCGCGTGCCACGTCTTGAAAAATGGTATTTCTGCGCAAAAAAGTATCGGCACTAGGCAAACTCTTTCCCGGCGAGGCAAAAGACTTATACAAAGTCTCCAGTTGTCGCGAGTTTCGAGTGAAAAACTGTTGGTTGACTGTGGGGAGACCGGACAGAACATAATAGAAGGCCATGAGTCTTCCAGCATCTTTAGAAAGAAGTGCGTTCAGGAAGGGGCCGATTTTACGGTGGTCTGCTCCGACCAATCGTTCCCATGCTTCGGTAGCCTTCGCCCCCCCAGGGGTTTCTACTTGAGTGCCGCTAATATTCAAAGAACCGCCATAAAGATAGAGAGTCTTCCAATACTCTTTGAGCAGTGTCTTGGGGTTGAAGGATTGAATAATCTGAACCTGAGTTTCTTTATTGAGTTTGCTCAACGCGACGTAGAGATACGCCGCCGGCAATGTGTCAAGGAAAGCTTCAGCCAAACCTCCCGGTGTTTTTGATCCATTCAAGAGCCCGGTTGTCCAATAGTTTTCACTTATCTGGACAGGCACTAGATCCGTAGGCACATTCACATTGAACGAATTTCCCGATTCGAAAGCCGCTTTCAATTCATCATCTTTGATGCCCAACGCCTCGGTAACTTTCTTACGATACGCTAGCACTTGCCGCTCATCTCGTTCGAGCACCCGGCGATTGCCCTGCTTCTTAATCTGCCACCCGAGAAGAAAGAGTATCTTCTCGTTGATTTCCTGCCTCTGTTTGTCATTGAAATCCAGGCGAATTTCAGAAGCCTCCTTCCCGCTGCCTATCAGAGACTGCAGTTTCATAATGATCTTGAAGTATTCATGCAAACCTCGAAATGTCGGTAGCGAATCTGAAAAATCGGTCTTGTCCTGCAATCGAACAAGTTTTTCCGCATACTGGGTGAGAAAAGTGTCGGGTGTTTTGGGCTCTTGCATTCCTGCCATCCGCCCCAAAGCCTTAATCCCTCCTGGAATCCCAATCCTTTCAACGGAGCCGGAATTCTGATTTGGAGGGGATTGCAGGATCGTGGGACGACCATGGGCATGCAGTTTTTCGGAAAGGCGCAATGCTGTCACAGACTCACCATCCCTTATAGCGACCACCAATCCCCGATCCAATGCTTCCAGCACGTCGGACGGGGGGGCATTTTCATTTTCAAGCTTCGTTGCCAGTTCCTCATATACTATAGCCGCCTGGTCTGCATACGCGTCACGGCTAGCCGCTACTCTTTTTAAGACCTCCAGATTGTCGGGAGTAAATTTGTAGGCGATTTCGAGGGCTTGTCTTGCCTCGGCGGGCCGGCCAAGTTTTGTTAACAGGTCTGCCCTAAGAAGATGGATGGAGGGTGAGTCGAGGTTTTCGGCATAAAGCTTTTCAAGCTGAATTTCCGCTTCGTTCAAGAGACCACGCTTAACCAATGTAGCAATCTGAATCATCGCCGCATCTGCTGAAACCGTACTCGAAGCCTCAGATAGATCACTAGAGTCGTTTCCA
Organism: uncultured Acidimicrobiia bacterium; assembly: GCA_963810905.1. Lineage (GTDB taxonomy): Bacteria > Acidobacteriota > Terriglobia > Versatilivoradales > Versatilivoraceae > CAWBAT01. Next base: position 151,296 of record CAWEPG010000014.1, read on the forward strand.
GGTAGCGGAGTCGCTTGGACGCTTTGGTTTAAAACAAAAGAGAACAAAAAAAGAAAAAAAAGTGCGCCAGCATTTTTTTGCTCCATGAGCCAATTGAGCAGGCCGGCTGCACGTAAGGCTTCAAATTCAATCGCGAATTCTTTTGTTCTCGACATGGGAAAAACTCTAAAAAGTATAATGAGCTATAAGAAACAGCATTCCTTAAAGGAGATCTGTAATCCCATCAGTCCTAATGAGGCTGCGGACGCTCCCGCCCCATCATGCCCCCGTGTTTAGGCCGTCTTCACACTGAGTGATTCGAAGCTAATTCTTTAACTTACTCCAAACTGGGCAAAATGGAAATACGTGTCGAATAAATGTCAGTATACCGGCTCAAAATAGGCCTTGGCAACCCACTTCACAACTTTTTTTTCGATCATCCAAGATATCAGCTTTCGGGATGCTAGGAACAGAGGTGTCGTCAGAGTGTTGGTCGGGCCAACTTCCATCAATGAGAGCCTTTCCCTGAATGTTTGCTTCTGCTTGGGCGATGTGGGGGAAGTTACGGCAAGTTGGTCGGATCCCAGGAAAGATGGAGGTTCTCGTTCAAGCTGTTGAGCGTATTCATATCCTCATCGGTGATGGAGAAGTCAAACACCTGGGCGTTTTCTCTGATGTGCATTGGGTTGGTGGCTCTGGGGATGGCGACGGCATCATGCTGGATGACCCAGCGGATCAGCAGCTGGGCTGATCTGCATCGATAATGGGCGGCAAGTTGCACGACCTTCGGATCGTTTAACGCTGCCCACGCGTGAGTGGATTGTAAGCTTAAAGCTGAATCCCATATTGAGTCTAATAGTCGAAGATAGATCCATGCCGATTGCCGATCTTCCCCGTCCAGCGGTATCAATCCATTCAAGATCTTCCGGTGGATTTATCCATCAGACGATCCTGTCTGTCTTCCAAACATGAGGTAATTATTGGCTGAATTCTGTCAGGGTAAATGAAGTTTGTTCCGCGGACAGCATTTTCACCAGAAGCTATAATTCTTGAATTTGAGCAGTCCGCAATCAAGAAGAAAAAGGCATTGAGCTTTATGCTGCATTTCCTTCTATGCTCGCGGAGTTCAGCGCCCAGAGGACGCATCCGGTCTACAAAGCCTCGCTGAGCGAGCCCGAAGCCTGCTATCTCCATTACACCTCCTGAACCTCGCGTTGTTCGAAAAGATGATCAATCCACAAAGAGGTTAGCTTTTCAGCCACCGAATTCTGACGAAGCCGTTCACGAAGGTGTTCAAAGTCGACGAAATCAAGGGGTTGATCCTGATTGAAGCAACTGAAGATAATCTGTTCCTTCCCGGTCACGGGATCGACATGGCGTTGGAGGCATTGAGCACAAATTTCTTTGAGCATACATTGCATGGGGGAATTGATTGACCCGATGGCCTTGTGCTGCTCAGACAAATAAGACCGAAGAACGGTTTTTCGGGCTACCTTCACTGCGGCCATCATGCGGTCGGAACCAATGGAAATAATTCGATCAACTTGGCAAAGTGGAATAGCGACCTCGCCCAACTCGCCTCTTGCATATGCTTGCATGGCCTGAACAATATTCCCTCTGAAAGTACGGTCCTGTGGCCGATGTGGTTCGATGAGATCTCCTTCATCTACAGACCAGATCACTAGATCACACCCTTTTTCGATTTCCTTTCGTTTAAAAAGATCTGACCCTTTCTTATATCCTGCAAAATATATCACTCGATTGTTCTTCTTCCTGAGTGCTAAAGCGATAGAAAATAAGACTGCGTTCCCAAGCCCCCCTCCAGCCAGAAGCACGGTTTCCTCAGAAGGGATTTCCGTAGGAGTGCCGCTTGGCCCCATCAAGACCACAGGTTCTCCGGGATTCAGCAAGGCACACAAGCGGCTTGATCCACCCATTTCGAGGACAATCAAGGAGACCAGCCCTCGCTCACGGTCGACCCAAGCACCAGTCAGCGCGATTCCTTCCATGGTCAAATGAAACCCAGAAGGCTTTTCCGCAAAACTATCATAATTCTGAAGCCGGAAAAACTGGCCTGGTTCGAAGTGTCGGGCGGCCATCGGAGCGCGCACGATGACTTCGACGATATTGGATGTCAGCCGGAAGGCATCCACGACGCGTGCCTGAAATTGATCGTCCATCAACTCCGAGAATCGTACCCAGGCCTGCTCGCGTTCTGCCTGCTCTTCCAGCGTCTGAGCGTCGACCTCCTCCCGGAACAAATGGACAATCTCCGGGTAGCCTTTCTTAGCCGAAGCCATTGCCTTAACCACATTCCCCGCAAAAACAGGATGATTATCTCCGTAGAAGCTGATCGTCCGACCGTCCTTTTGGTAAGAGGTGAAAAAGCCAATCTCTTGCCCGTTTGAGGGAACCAATTTCTGCTGTCCAGTCGACCCTTCCATTCGATATCCCTGAAAAAACTCACCGTCCTTATCGAGTGCGAACGTTCCGGGATGCTCCCGCTCGTAAATTACGTTGGGATGAGTACCGGCTGCCACCATCACGGTTCTCGCCGGAAACTCTAAGATTTCTCCCGTACTGCGATATTTTCCATCCACAACCCGCTGGCGTTCAAACTTAATCGACTGAACTTTACCCCAGCGGTCCGGAACACATTCCACCGGGCTCAGCAGTTCCGTGAAATAGATTCCTTCTTCGAGGGCTTTGATGATTTCTTCATGGTTTAGCCGGTAGGCGGGAGCATCTTGAAGTTTTTTGCGATAGGCAATGGTGACTCCTCCCCAGGATCTCACTAGCCGCGCAAAGTCAGGTGATCTCCCGGCGGCTTTGGCGGCGGCCCGTTCCGCCCGGATGGCCCGGCCGTGCTCCAGCCACCGTTGGAAGACCTCTTTTTCCTCTTCATCCAATTTCCCCCAAATCTGGTCTTGTCCAATCCGTGGGACCAGACGCTCATATCGGTCCATTGCCTTCTCGACTTGCACGACGTAATAGGCCATTAACTCCGTGGCGGTATCGATCGCCGTCAAACCGCCGCCAATCACAATGGCAGGCAGGTCCACTTGAAGATTCGTAAGACTATCCTTCTTGTAAGCTCCCGAAGCTTGAAGGCCCATCAGAAAGTCCGAGGCCTGGCGCATGCCTCTTAAGACATTATTTTTGACCGGCACTAAAGTTGGTTTGCCGGCTCCTGTGGCAATGGCGATATGGTCAAATCCCAATTGCCAGGCGTCTTCGATGGTCAGTGTGCCTCCGAAACGCACTCCATCAAAGAGCCGAAACTTTTTGCGCCGCATCAGGACAAGGTAGTTGATATCAAGAAAATTCTTGTCCCATCGGACCGTGATCCCATATTCGGAAACGCCTCCAAAACCGAGGATGGTCCGCTCGTCCAGTTCTGCCATGATGTCTTTGATGTGTTCAATCGGTCTAGGTACCCGTTTGCGTGAGCCGCGTACATCGCCAGCGAGTGGCTCGACACGTAATCCTTCAATGCCAACCACCCCGAAGCCCTCATTGAGGAGGTAGTGAGACAATGTGTAGCCAGCAGGACCCATGCCGACAACCAACACATTTTTCCCATTGTAGCGCAGGGGGACAGGGCGCCTGGCATTGAGTGGATTCCAGCGCGTGAGCAGCGAGTAGATTTCAAATCCATAAGGCAGATTCAACACATCGGTCAGAATCCCGGTTTCGATTTGCGGAATGTTTACCGGAGTCTGCTTTTGAAAAATGCAGGACTTCATACAATCATTACAGATCCGATGACCCGTTCCGGCACACATCGGGTTGTCGATCATAATCATTGCCAGCGCGCCGATCACTTCTCCTTGCCGCTTGAGCAGATGGGCCTCGGAGATTTTCTCGTCTAATGGACAGCCGTCAAGCCGGATTCCAAGGGGGTTATCCTGGATCTTGCCCTGTTTCTGATATCCTTTCGAGCAAGAGTCTTTGTCGCGCTCATGACAGTAAATGCAATAATAAATTTCCTGCAACGTCTCACGAGGAGTCATTCGAGAATCGGTTAGCTTAAATCCGTCTCGAAAGCGTCGGGTCTCCTTGGGGCCCTGAAATTTCTCAGGGAGGTGCTCATCGAAACGGTCGATTTGGACAAGGTTTTGATAGTCCAGCGGATGGGGAGTCTTCAACGAAGGCAATTTCTCAGATCGACTTTTCAAGAAAGGGTGGAAAGCCAGGGCAAGGCACCATTTCTGGATGATCTTTAGGTCTTCTTGAGCAACCGCCGATTCCTCCGGGGAGTGGCGAGCCTTGGCGTTTTCTAAAGCTTCCAATACAAGTAACCCAACTTCGGCTAACTCGGCTTCTGGATCCTCGGCCAAAGATGCCTGAGAAAAATGTCGATCGACCAACGCCCGATAATTGAATTCAAGTTCCGAAAGATCCCATCGCGCCAGTTCCTCGCCAGAGGGATGCTGCTTGAGAACATATTTATCCAGATATTTTTTCTTCCATTCAAAGATTCGTCCGTCAGACAATATATGCTCCTGGAGTTGAGCATGCTCGGCCTCAATCTGGAAGAGCTTTACGATAAAACGATTGACATAGGGCGCCACGCGCAATGTGATATCCGAGGCTGTTTGAGCGTCATAACCTTCTCCCCCTGCTTCACGATAAGCCTCATAGAGCAAAGACAAGTCCGGATCATGCAATTTAAGTTCTTCACGGAAAATCTCGTCTAGAGACGCTATCCGGCGGACCCGGTTGAGATCAGCAAAACGAAATCCTGGTACTCCTAATCGGAAATTCCATCCGGCTGCTTCTTGCCGTGGATTTTGAGAGAGATGCAATAGAGTCATAGAATTCCTTTTAGATGTGAAGAGAGGCCAGTTCAGAGTTGAGGTGTGAAAGTAATGACCTGGCGCATCCTTAGAATGTAATGTTAGCCTAAGTCCTGTTGATTTTCATTGCAGTATTCCTCTAAGGGGAATTGTATCGATGAGCCATTTCCCTCGAAACGTGGGATTCTGCTTGACTGAGATGCCGATTCAACTAAATTAAGCAGCGCCCCTCTTGAAGGCGCCATTAGAAAGGTGAATTTCCCTAAACTAAAATGAAGCTCATCCTGATCCTTTCCCGGTTCATGATCGTTTGGATCTTCTGCCAGTTTTCATTATTGGCTGAGAGTGGTGGAATAGTCCCCGTTCATTTGCGTTGTGAGTATCTGAAGAACCCGGTTGGGATCGATGTTCAGAAGCCTCGACTCAGCTGGCAATTGAAAGCTTTAGATTCAACTCGGCGTGGGCTAAAGCAATCAGCCTACCAGATTCTCGTCGCCAGCAATTTGGAGAAGCTCAAACTCAATCAAGGAGACTTCTGGGATAGTGGCCAGAAACCCTCAGATCAGACGCTCCATATTGAATACGCCGGCAAAGTGCTATCGAGTCAAGTTCGTTGTTTTTGGAAGGTCCGTGTCTGGGACCAGGAGAGCAAAGCTTCTTTCTGGAGTGAGCCGGCCTTGTGGTCCATGGGTTTGCTCAATCGAGAAGATTGGGCTGCCAAGTGGATTGGGGATCCTGCAGTCGCTGTGAGTCCTGATGTGGAAGCTAAAGCGACGCAGATGTTAAATTACGGCTATCACTGCAAGTCCGTCAGGTCAGCAGAGACTGAAAAATGGATTGTGCTCGATCTTGGAAGTGGACAAACGATTGATTCTATAAAACTCTTCCCTGTTCTCATGCTTGACGACTCGCCCAAGGCTAATGCGCACTTCTTCCCCCGACGTTTCAAGGTGGAAGTAGCCGATACGGCTGATTTCACTGACGCAAAAACTGTGGTTGACCAGACTACAGTTGATGTTCCCGAACCACACGCAGAAGCCCAGCTCTACAAGGTGGGGCCATTGACGGCTCGCTATCTCCGGTTGACCGTAACCGGGCTTAGATTGGGCCGACATGAATCTGCCGTCTTTGCTTTGTCCGAAATCGAAGTCTTGTCCAATGGAAAAAACTTGGCTCGGGAAGCAAAGGTTGACGTCTCGGACTCCGAAGATGTACTGGGTTGGTCCAAGGATAAACTGATTGATGGGATTACAAAGACAGTCTTCCCGGCGCCGTTGATTCAGCCCTCAAGTTATATGCGAAAAAGCTTCGAAATTCCTGGAGAAATAACGCGTGCAATGGTTTATGCCACCGCCCGGGGAGTCTATGAACTGCGGTTGAATGGTCAACGGGTCGGTGACCGTTTGCTGGCTCCGGAATGGACGAGTTACCATCACCGGATTCAGTACCAGACCTATGATGTCACGCGTCAGTTGCATCAAGGCCGGAATGCGGTAGGAGCAATCATTGGGGCTGGTTGGTATTCAGGGCGAATCGGCTTAGTTCCAAGGAGAAGGATATACGGATCCTATCCACAACTACTCCTGCGTCTCGATGTCAAGATGAAGGATGGCAAGTCTCTGTCCTTGGTGAGCGATGAGTCCTGGCAGAAGGCTCTGAAGGTCCCATTAGAATCCTCGGACATCCTGGATGGAGAGATTTATGATGCCCGAAAGGAAATGAAAGGTTGGGATTCTGCGGATTTTCAGGGGAAAGATTGGCGGAATGTTGAGGCAGATGCTGATCTCGGGTCAGCCAAACTGGTTTGGCAACCGAATGAACCCATTCGAGTTCTCAAAAAAATGATTCCGCTCAGTCTCGCCGAACCCAAGCCGGGCAGCTACATATTTGACCTGGGACAAAACATGGTGGGCTGGTGCCGTTTTAAGGTGCATGGGAGGGCAGGGGAGATCGTCACGGCCCGCTATGCCGAGATGCTCAATGATGACGGTACCATCTATACAGCGAATCTTCGTGGTGCACGGGCTACGGACCGATTTATCCTCCGCGGGGAAGGTGAAGAGATTCTTGAACCCCACTTTACATATCATGGATTTCGCTATGTCGAAGTTAAGGGGATCTCATACCGACCCTCATTGGAAGATGCCTTGGGAATGGTTTTTTATTCGTCTGCGCCTGAAACCGGCGTTTTTGAAACTTCCAGTTCTCTCTTGAATCAGTTGATGCATAACATCCTCTGGACGCAACGTGCCAATTTGGAGAGCGTCCCGACAGATTGTCCGCAACGAGACGAGCGTTTAGGCTGGATGGGGGATATCCAGGCGTTTAGTCAGACTGCCATCTTTAACATGAACATGGCGGCCTTTTTTACGAAGTGGCTGAGAGATGTCCGCGATGATCAGCTGGCAGATGGCCGTTTGCCTGATTTCGCGCCCAACCCCTTCATCACGATTGGGCAGGAAAATGGGTTTGGTGCACCAGCCTGGGCTGATGCCGGAACGATTATCCCTTGGAGAGCCTACCTAAACTACGCCGATACGCGTCTGCTTGAAGAACATTTCGAATCCGCAAAACATTGGGTAGATTTTGTCCGGAGTAAGAACCCGAATCACCTCTGGGAAAACGCTCGCGGAGGAGATTATAATGACTGGCTTAACGCTGACACATTAATTCTAGAGGGTTGGCCCGTAAAAGGGGGAGCTGTCCCCAAACACGTCTTTGCAACAGCATTTTATGCCCATTCGGTTGATCTTGTTGCGAAGATGGCAGCTGTAGTGGGACGTTCGGAGGACACCAAACATTACGTTGAATTGTTTGAGCAAATCAAAACAGCCTTTAATAAAGCCTATGTGTCTCCAGATGGACGAATCGAAGGAAACACTCAGGCGGGATATGCTCTGGGGCTCTATTTTGATCTACTCCCTGAAACGCTTCGCTCCAAGACTGTGGAACACATGGTTGAAGCGTTGAAGCCCTACCAGGGCCAGCTTTCAACCGGCATTCAATCCACCCACCGCTTCCTGTTGGAACTGACCCGAAACGGATTGAATGAAGAGGCCTATCGTCTGCTGAACTTACGCAGCTTTCCTTCCTGGGGTTTTATGATAGACAACGGAGCCACCACGATTTGGGAACGTTGGGATGGATTCGTAAAAGGGCGTGGCTTTCAGGATCCCTCGATGAACTCCTTCAATCACTGGGCCTTTGGAGCTGTAGGAGAATGGTTATGGCGGAACGTCATAGGAATTAACCCGGATCCGGCAAATCCTGGTTATCAGCATTTCATCATTCATCCACGACCAGGAGGGGGACTTAGTTGGGCGAAAGGTTCTTATGACTCTATCCGTGGGCCGATCGTGAGCGATTGGAAGATTGACAACCACCTCTTCAAGCTAAAAATCGTTATCCCAGTGAATACGTCAGCGACTGTTTACATTCCAACCCTTACTGAAAAATCGGTGGTAGAGACCGGAAGTCCGGTTCAACCAGCCAACGGAGTGACCGTATTGGGAAGGGAAGAAGGAGCTGCAAAATATCGTGTTGTCTCTGGGACTTACGAGTTTACGTCGGCGTATTCAAGGTGATGCCGGCAACTCATCTCACCGATTCCCCAGGACTGGACAAGTTTGTGCCCGGGATATTCTTTCACGACTCCATAGGCATTCCATGAAACGAGGGTGATACCGATGAAAAACCGAGAACCGATCAAAGACCGTTTCAAAGATAAAGTGGCCATTGTTACCGGTGGATCGTCAGGAATTGGAAGGGCCACGGTTGAAGAACTTTGTAAAGAAGGCGCCCGTGTTGCCTTCACGGGGATTAGCGAAATTGGAATAACAACCGCCAAGCAGTTGACAGAAGTTGGCTATGAGGTTCTTTTCTGTCGTGGTGACATGGCCATAGAACGATTCTGCGGAGAGGTTGTCAAACAAACCATCGCTCAATGGGGAAAAGTGAATTATCTGGTGAACAATGCATTTTCCTTTACGGCGAAGGGATTGGACAGCACGAAGGAAGATTGGGATCGCATCTTCCAAGCCGGTCCGATTGCCTATGCCGTGATGGCGCAGGAAGTCGTCCCATCCATGAAGGAGCAGGGAGGGGGGGCTATCGTAAACATGTCCAGCATTTCCGCTTTCATTGCCCAGCCTAATCGCTGGACCTATAACGCCGCTAAGGGAGCTGTCCATACATTGACTAAGTGCATGGCATTGGATTTGGCCCCATACGGTATCCGGGTGAACAGTGTGAGTCCCGGGTGGATCTGGACTCGCGAAGTCGACAAAGCGGCCATGGGCGACCGGGCCAAGTGGGAGCCGGTTTGGGGGCAGTTTCATATGCTCGAACGTTGCGGGGAACCGGTTGAATGTGCGGGTCCTATCCTCTTTTTGCTGAGCAATGATGCTTCCTTCATTACAGCAGCAGATTTGGCTATTGACGGAGGATACCAGGGACTGGGCAGCGAAGGCCTGGGGAAGGCCAGTACATTTGCGGGATCCGAATAGGCAAAGAGTCCTATGGAAACAAACTCGTATATTACCGGGATTCTGTTGATCCTGCTCGGGGGGATCATGGAGGGTGCTTTTGCCCTCCCTTTGAAACTGACGCCGAAATGGAAGTGGGAAAATATTTGGGGCGCAGGTTCCTTAATGGCCTTGATCTTGATTCCATGGCCCGTTGCGGTGTTGACAGTTCCGGAGTTGGTCGAGGTCTATCGAAGTTCTTCGGCACAGTCGATCCTGATGGCTCTGCTTTTTGGTGCAGGATGGGGGGCGGGAGGGGTTTTCTTTGGACTGGGCGTGAGTGCTGTAGGCCTGTCCGTGGGGCTGTCCTTAATCTTTGGCCTGATTGCAATCAACGGATCTTTGATTCCTCTCTTGATGGAACACCCTGAACAATTGGCAAAGCCGTCGGGGTTGGTCGTTCTCTTTGGTATCGCGGTTATGATCTCGGGTTTGATTGTCTGTGCATTCGCTGGCAAAAAGAAAGGTGAACATCAAGACCAAGACAATTCTCGAACCCAGGCTGTTTCTCCGGATAAGCCTAATTTCACCAGAGGTTTGTTCTTCTGCATCGCCGCCGGCCTTTTTTCCGCCCTCGTGAACTTTGGGCTCATCTTTGGAACCGAGATCTCTGAACAAGCAATTAAACATGGTGCCCATTCGGCAAATTCCAGCAATGCGGTATGGGCATTAGTCTTTACTTCAAACTTTCTTGTGAATGTCGGCTATTGTGCCTTCTTAATCCGCAGGAATGGGACGGGAGCTCTCTTCAGGGAAAACGGTACGGGATGGTACTGGATAGCGGCTGCAATTATGGGCATCGTATGGGCAGGTGGCATTATTGTTTATGGTGCCGGAGCTGTTCGATTGGGACATTTGGGCGCTTACATTGGTTTTCCGATGATGTTGATTGCTTCCATCTTAACCGGGAATGTCTTGGGTTTTGTGAATGGGGAATGGAAACATGCCGGCCGTACTGCGTTGCAGCTCATGGCTGCTGGCGTCATCTTATTGATTGCTGCCATCCTCCTGCTTGGTGTCGCCAATTCTCCTCAATGGATGATCTGTTTATCTGCAAGATCCGCCGAAGGTGTGGGTTCGTTTCACACCGCTCTTCCACGAGATTGTTAACCCTCGGGGCTCACCTGCATTACAATAATTCCATTTAAATAGAATTTTTTACCAATGACAAAGTTGAAACCCGTAGACTCGTTTCACAGCGCCAGTTTACAGGCACCATAGTTTGGCTGCCAACTTGCGAGAATGACCACGTTTGGACTAAGACTCCCCAAGGACCCTCAAGAAAGCTCAACGTGAAAATTCTCAAACTGGCAGCGTGCCTATTAGCGGTTTTATTGGCCGTAACAATCATGTCATCACCCACCAGTGCTGGAAGGGCAACGGATCCAAATTCGATGCTACCCAGCAGTCCGTTTGGGGCCATCCTCATTGCCTACGGAACCATGGGACTTGCTGTAGTGACGACCCGAAGGAAAGGCTTGTATAAGGTCCCCATAAAGCTTGCGGCTCTCTTATTGTGCTTCTATGGCTCAGCTTTAGCGGTTTCCTCTTATATGGAGGGGCTACCTGCGTTGGCTCCTTATTGTCTAATGACATTCGCGTTGTTGCTCGTGATCTTCTGGTAGGCCTTATTTTCTGTTTATTCTACGTTAAATCAGTTTTGCACTAGATCCCCGCCCCAACTACATAGGACGAGATCAACAGCCCCTGATCTCAGTCTTTTTTCCGCAGTCTTCCGGAATTTTCCAGAATGTCCCCACTCTTGGCATCTGCAGATCTTAAGGCAATCGAAAAAACGAAGCCAAGCAAGCCTAGGCTGGCGAACATGATCATGCTGGCGGTGTAGTTCTGTGTTAACACTCGCAAATGACCATTGAGCCACGGGAAAGCCATCAGGCCGATATTCTGGATCATATTCGTCAGGCCAAAGGCGGTTCCGATTAGCTGTGGCTTGACGACCAGGGGAATCGAGGGCCACATGGCTGCCGGGACTAGAACGAAAGCGGCTCCCAGGAGGCACATCGCAAATTTAGGAGGCAAGGTGGTGAATGCCAGCAACAAGTAGGAGGGAATCATGAGCAAGGATCCGAACAACATCATGGTGGCCCTTTTCCCGATCCGATCCACCAGTCCGCCGGCAAATGGAGCAAACACCATCGACGCGAAGATGATGATCGATGAAGTTCCGGGGGCAGTTGAAAACAAATGCATGAAGTTGGAGAAGACTGCCTGCAGAAAACCTAACCCCTGACCCGAAGCGCTGGGCAGCCCCCATTTTTCAGCGAAAAAGTTGGTTGAAAGAGCCGTAAAAGGGAAAATGGCTGAATAAAATGTCAGGCACAGGAGAGTGACATACCAGTACGACTTCGAGAAATAGCGGATCTGGCTAAATACAATTCTGTCACCCGCTGCCCCGTTAGCCAGCCCTAATGCCTTCTCTCCTCGCCTATCCAGTAAAACAAAAACCAGGTTAGTTAGCAAACTAAGCCCGCAGAACAGGACAGCTGCCCAAAGCGCCATCTCGGGGCTGAACCGTTCCGCAATCAAAGCTTCGGAGTTGAAACTAAAGAGCGTCCCAAGGCGACAGATTGTAAGTGTGAGACCAAAAGCCAGAGCGAGTTCCTTCCCTTTAAACCAGCGGGCCAGGATAGCATTCTGAGCGGTGATGAGAGATTCGGATCCAGCCCCAAAAAGGAAGCGCCCGGCGTAGGCGACCTGAATATTGGGGGCAAAGGCTACCAGCGCAGCTCCCATCGTCACTACCACCGAAAAGAACAAACTCGATTTTCTAGTTCCAATTTTGTCGATCAAGATCCCGCCAAATAGCAGAGTCAATATGGCTGACAGGCTGTACGCTGAATACAAGCTTCCGATCGAAGCCTGATCCACTCCCCATTTCCGCATAAGCTGATCGGGGATAGCCCCCACGCTGTCATAAGCAAAGTAGCTGCCCGAAGTGATGAGGCTAGCAAAAAGCAGAACTGTGAACCGGTAGGGGCGCTGGGTAGGGTGAAACCAGTGTGGCAAATTTTGTAGAGGATCGTTCATTGTTCATAATGCCTGCTATCCCAGGCATCAGCGGGGTAAAAAGATTCTTATTTGCCATTGTTCATTTTTCTATTTGTCATTTGTGCGTATTGCTCTTGTACCTGGTTTCCACGATGCGAATGATCTGAAAGATAGCTTGTTTCGTTCAATTTGTCTCTGGAGTGTGCCGTGGTTGTAATCCGCAATTCCTCCAATGGCGAATGAAAATGAACGATGAACAATGGCAGATGAAAACCCTGGGGAAGCCTGCATTCCTGGGTCCCGGCATGTGCTGGCAGGACTGCCATGCCCACAGGACTACGTAATATGCGCTCCTCTTGTCTCCACATACACGGCATAGAGAGATTGGCTGCCAGTCATAAATAGCCGGTTCCGTTTCGTGCCACCAAAACACACATTCGAACAGATTTCAGGCAAGCGGATTTGTCCAATCCGGTCTCCATTCGGAGCAAACACGTGAACTCCGTCGTAACCATCGCCCACCCAACCGGCACTCGACCAGACGTTGCCATCTTCATCACAACGAATCCCGTCGGAGAACCCGGATTTTCCATTTAATTCCATATTAATGAATGTTCTCGGATTCTTGAGGTTTCGGCCATCGAAGTCATAAACCCAGATAATGTTTTTGGCTTCAGGATAATGAGACCCGCCAGTATCAGCGATATAGAGTCGCTTGTAATCATTGGAAAAACAGATTCCGTTCGGTTTGTAGGGCTGATCGGCAACGCTCTCGATCTTGCCGGTCTGAGCGTCAATGCGGTACACCGCTTCCTTCTGAAAAGGCTGGACGGAACTGGTATTGGCCCGGTGGCCTTCATAATTCATCAAGCTGCCATAACCGGGATCGGTAAACCAAATGGAACCATCGTTCGGATAGACGACAACATCATTGGGAGCATTGAGTGCTTTGCCATTGAAGTTCTCAGCAAGGACAGTGACGCTCCCATCAAGTTCATACCGAACGACCCGGTGAGTTCCGTGCTCACAGGCGATCTGGCGGCCCTGAAAATCGAACGTATTTCCATTACTATTCCCGGTGGGAAATCGGAAACGGCGTGCAACATACCCGTCTTCCTCGAGCCAGCGGAGTTGTTCGTTATTCGGGATGTCGCTCCAAAGCAAATAACGCCCGACGCCACTCCAGGCCGGTCCTTCCGCCCAAAGCGTCCCACGGTACAGTCGCTGGATTGGGGTATTTCCTATCTTGTATTTGAATCGCTTGTCGAGGACGACGATATCCGGGTCCGGGTACCGTTGAGGCTCTGCATCCTGCCCAAAGTTCCGTGCAAAGGCGGTTGGAGCCATGCTCGTAAGCGCAGCCAAGCTGGCCGCGACTGAAAAAAATGTGCGGCGATCCAGTTTGGCCCCCGGCTTTTGGTCTGCATTTGCATGTCCATTCGACCGGTGGACTGCCCTATCTCGTTGGGAGTGGGCCAAGGGGGTTGATCGAGCCGTGGCGGAATCAATTCCCTCTGATTGGGTTAAATCGATGAACTGTTGAAGCTGCACTCTTCTCATGTCACCATCCTCCTTTTGGTGGTAATAGTCCAGACCTCTCAGGTGTAGAGGTCTGTGACCTTTGGAATTCGATGATTCGTTTTAGAAATGAAACGCTAAAGATCTTGAAAGAAATCCCCCAGCAGCCCCGATGCTAGGAAAAGACTGCGCCGGGTCGGTGGCTGCGCCTGCAATGAAATGTGAACTATTGCAGGCTTGGGACTTTCTCAAACCCCAACCGCACGTGGCATTTCGCTTAATTGGAATCGCAGAACGTGCCAAAGAAAGTCCTCCGCCAACACATTATGAGACAGTGGCTTTTTTCAATGGGCGGACAGGCCCGAACGCTTCGACTCGCTCTTTGATCCTTTCTATACGCTTGAGGTTGGCATCTGGAGGAACATTGTCGGATACTCCAAGAATCAACCGTTCACCTGTACCCAGATTCGCAAACATTTCATCCAGGTAGGCTTCAAATGTGGCGTCATCCATTGAGTTATCGAGCAGAGCCACAGCCGGAATTCCTCCCCAAATGGTAATATTGGGCCCCATGCCGGTGCGCAGTTCAGCGAGAGTGCAGTGAGTCATTGGAGTTGGACAAACGGACTCAGCGACGTCAAATCCACATGAAGGGTAATGCGCCATCAAGCGGCGGTTCTCCCCGTCGCAATGGGTAAGCAAGATCTTTCCAGCCGCATGAATCCGCTCACTCAATTTCCGCAGCCAAGGGGCAATTTCTTTCTTGAAGAAAGGGGGAGGAGTAAGCGCATCGTCATAATTTCCGCCACAGAAGAGTGTTTCCGCTTTGGACATCAACGCTGCGTTCAAGGCCTTCTCAAAAAAGGGAACCATTCGTTCTGCCAGTTCACGCAACGCCTCAGGTTCATCGGCTTGCGCGTAAAAGAACTGTTCCATGTGCATCAGATCATGCAGGATCAAGTGCATTGGTGATGCGAGGGACAGCCCATTGGCAACAGCCAGGCCACGCTCACCGACCCGTTCCTGAAAACGGGCGTAAGCTTCAGGCGTGGGAATCACCTCGAGGTGATCGAAGATCAGTCCGACGGCTTCGAAATCTTTAATGGAGTTGATGGCGTATTGCTTCACGAAGGGAATAGAGATCCCGGCTTTTCTCATCTCTGCGTTAAATTGTAAATGGGTCGTGATTTCGCCCTTCGGAGTCCGGATGGTGGTCCTCAAGTTCTCGTCGTCATGGTGGAATTCGACCGGGAAGTCATGCATTTCAACTCGATAGGGGTAATCTTGATGATTGTCCAAAGCAAACCCCCGCAGCACCAGGTCGTGAGGATCCCGGGTCTGGGTGTAATCCGCACGGACGGAATGGCAGGCGACGTCGAGCACATCCGCAATCTCAGCCGTATTTCGTCCTGCAAATTTTGACGGCAATTTGTCCCGCGCGCGGAGCGAGATACACCATAGGTCCATCCGGGGAGCCCAAGGAATTTGGTCGGTTGATTCCCCTCGGATCGTTCGCATCATCCGCTCATAGTGCGTCATCATCCTTCCTCCTGACTTCTGTATGTGGCTAATGACTTGTGAAACCCTGACAAGTTGCGGCGTGATTTCTTGCTTGAGGATTACCAATCAAATCTATCTTAAAAATCCAAGAGCTGAAATATATCTTAGGCGTGATAAATTCAAAAGAAATGAAATTTAAGAGGGGAGTTCTATGAATTCGGTGGATCTTATTTCCCTTCCTTTGCGAGCGGCCGCACTTTTTATCTTAATAGCTCTGGCCTACTATTTCGGCTATGGCACCTTACATAAAGACTGGAGTCAAGATTCACCAGAAACGGGAACTATGGTCCGCTACACTCGAAATGGCCGGCCTTGGCGTACATATTGCGACTTGGATCGGAATGGGAAGTGGGATAAATGGATCGATGAACGGGCAGGTCCTCCTTTGATCGTTAGCTTTGATGATAATGGCGACGGGAAGGCTGACCGCGAGGAAGACGAGATGGGGAGACCCCTCTCAACCCAACAAACGGCAAAGCTGCGTTTTCATAAAACTCTAGCGGAATTTCTCCACAACCCGACGCAGTTGGTTTATTCGGTACTGGCGATTTTGGTCTATGGTTTTTCGGAATTCTGGATTCGATGGCTGGTCCGGCGCTAAGTCATTCCGAAGGGATGATTGTTATTTCGTTTTGTGATGCTTGAACACGCGACTGGCACAAATGATCAATACTCAAGGAGTCAATGTGATATTCTAAAGCAAAGGTGGTAACGTTCCCCTTAACGACAATAAAAATTTAGGGAGGTGGCTTATGCCTAAATATCTCTTGCAGGCATCTTACACTGCCGATGGGACAAAAGGGCTTTTAAAAGAGGGCGGGTCCAAACGCAAGGCGATGGTGGAGGAAATGACCAAGGCCGCTGGCGGAAGAATTGAGGCGTTTTATTTTGCTTTTGGGGATTCGGATGTCTATATAATTGTGGATGCACCGAATCAAGCAACAGTTGCGGCCATCTCGATGGCGGTCAACGCCAGCGGAGCCGTTACCCTCAAAACAACAGTGCTTCTCACTCCACAGGAAGTAGATCAGGCCGCCAAAAAGGTGGTGAAATATCGCTCCCCAGGCAAGAGGTAATTCGCGGCTTACAAGCGGCGTGAGTTTGAACGAAACGCGGTCTAAGGAACGGCTCCAGGTCTCAAGGACTTTCTTCAATAGTAAAGAGTACCTAGGAAGTCGAGAGCATGAGCCGTTCCTTGTAAATCACCAGGTTCCGCATCGCCAGGCAGCGAAGGCAAGATTCCCGTTGGCGTATTCCCAATTTTAATCCACCGAATTGATCTGAAAAAGCGGAGCTAATCCCCGTGAAATTCGATCAATGTTTTCGGCTACCGCTTCGCCGCGTCGACGTGAAGTGCCGTAGGTCACCCCAGCGATATGGGGAGTGGCAATGACATTCTTAAACTGAAGAAGCGGGTGTTGAGGGTCAATCGGTTCTTTCGAGAAGACGTCTAATCCCGCGCCTTTGATTCCACCTTCTCGAAGTGTCTCTAACAGAGCAGCCTCATCGACGACTCCGCCTCTTGCGATATTAATCAGCACCGCTGTTTTTTTCATTTGTTTGAGTTGCTCTCGCCCGACCATGTGGCGGGTCTTGGATGTCAATGGAACGTGAATGGAGAAGTAATCGGCCTCACTTAGCACGCGGCCCATCTGGTCCGGGGTTCCAAAAAAATCAAGATGACATTCTTCGATCACTGCTGGCGGAATCTCAACCAGATCGGTGGCCAGAATACGCATCCCCATGACGGCCGCACGTTTGGCCAGAGCCCGGCCACTGGCTCCCAGCCCCAGGAGTCCCAGTGTCTTCCCTTCCAATTCTTCATTGATGGGGTAGCAGAGGATTTTTGCCCTAATATTTTCCTGGCTTTCGGAAAAATTCTTCGCAAATAACAACATCAAGAAAAGGGCATGTTCAGCAAGTGCCACAGCACTCGAGGGCCCGGGGGTATTGGCCATGGGAAGATTCTTTTCTATTATGTAGCGAACATCCACATGGTCTACACCAACTCCCAAGACTTGCCAAAGCTTCACGCCGGCAGCAAGACCGAGGTCGATCATTTCACGTTTACCGTGTTGACCTCCTTGATCGACAACGACATCAACACCTTTGAACTGCTCGCTTTTGGATTTGGCCGGGTCGAATAATTCGATGGGCCAGCGGTTGCTAATGGCTTTCAAGACGTCGTCATACCAAGGATGTAACTGGTTCTGAATGCCAAGAAACAAAACTTTCATCAAGACAACCTCCTTAGGAATTCAGGAGACCGCGTGGATCTGGGTCTGCCTGCAAATGAAGTGAATGAGACGGCTAGGTTCTACGAGGCCGCTCTGGTAATGAAAAGAAAAAGCAATCACGGTTGGGGCCGTTTGCGATATGCCTCTAGCCCGGTTCGGGCAGCCTCCGCCAGGAGTACATAGTCCGCGCTATAACTGATCATGGTAAAGCCCTGAGTCTGCCTTTTCTGCAATTGATCTGTATTGAAGGCATGAATCCCTGCGCTGATACCGGTTTTCTTTGCAATTGAGAGCATTTGCTCAATGACGGCTTCAACCTGGGGGTGCGGTTGTTTCATTGGATCAAGTCCCAGGGATAGGCACAAATCGAAGGGGCCTAGGAATAAGACGTCGACTCCTGATACAGAAGCGATAGCCTCCAGATTTTGAACAGCTTCCCTTGTTTCTAAAATCAATGCAACAAGAAGGTTGTCATTGGCGCGATAGAAGTAGTCCTTGCTGTCAAACGAATAATGAGCAGCTCTGAGTGGATTGTAGCCGCGCGTTCCTGACGGAGGGTACCGTGTTGCTCGAACGACCGTTTGAGCCTCTTCGACCGTTCTCACCATGGGGACCATGATTCCCATAGCTCCAAAATCTAGCGAGCGCTGAATGTAAACGGGATCAGCAGATGGGACTCTCACAATAGGAACGGCATCTGCCCCGTTGATTGCCATCAGCATATGTTCAACCTCAGCTGAATCTAGCGCACTATGCTCGGTTTCGATAATGAGCCATTCAAATCCTGCATGTGCGAGAAGTTCAGCCGCATTTGGACTCCCCAATCCTACAAAACACCCGAGGGATGACTTTCCAGCCCTCAATTTCTCACGAACCTGGTTGGTCTTCACTGTCACTCTCCTGATCCCAATTTAGTGGAAATGGTGAAAATCCTTGTCAACTAATGCTCAATAACACCTCGACTTTGAGATCTTGTCAAGCAACCTTGACTCTTTCATTCCTTCAGGGTTACATTGCTGCCAGATTTTTGGCGAGGGTAAAACTAAATATGCGACGTCGTGAATTTCTGAGAGATTCATCAATAGGGCTTGCAGCGAGTAGCAGTCCGTTACTCCTGAGCAGCAAGCTTTGGGCCGGGCCAGCGGAAGGGATTCAGAAACCCAAGGATTATAAAAAAGAACCTTTTAAACGTCTGGTCATTCTTGGTGAGAGCACGGTTCAAGGCGGCCCATGGCTTAGTAACCAGAAAGAACGCTATCCGGATGTGCTCGTCCGGCTGATTAATTATTGCCAGGAGAAAAATCAATTGACTACATCAACAAAGGAATTAGCAACAACTCCATCTCTCCCCGCAGTCCCGGGTACTCACAATCAGCCAAACCCAGTGCTTTGGAAAGGTATAAGAAGGATGTCATCGATCACAACCCCGACCTTTTCATTCTCGCTTATGGCTTGAATGACATGCGAGCGGGAATGCCAGTTCAAGAATTTAGAGAAGATATGGCGACGATTCTTCGCGATGTGAAGAAAGCCTGTTCACCAGTCTGTGTACTCACTAATGTCTATTACATGACGGGGTATAGAAGTTGGTCCCCCCTTGACAAGGGAGGCATTGAATTAACGCTCAAATATAACGATTGTATTCGAAGTCTAGCTGAAGAGTTTGACTGCATTCTGGCGGATGTATGGGAAGCTGAAAAAGGGGCCGATTGGTTAATCCATTATGACGGAGTGCATGCGCACAAAGTGGGGAACCTTTTGATCGCTAATCGTATTTTTGAGGCTCTGGCCCTTCACGCCAGTGGTTTGACGGTTTCTACTTTTGAGATGGAACGAAATTCCCAATGGACTATAAATACATTAGAAAGGCGGGCCGATGACGGTGATCCATTCAAAAAGACTTGGCAGTAAAATTTCTTTTGAGGATTAGGCCCTGCCCTCCTGCCCAGTATCGATCAAGCTCTTGTGAGCCACGGAAATGATGATCTTTGCAAGTTCCCTGGAGGCATCAACCCCAACGCTTCCCCGTCTCGAAAAATGTCCGTCGGTGAAGATTCCTGCCTTCGATGTCAACCCAACACTGCCGTCCGAATATCTCCCAAGATAAATTGTCATGGCCAATTTGTTAAGAATTCCCGTTTTTTTCCTCCTCAAGCAATTCAATAAGACCTTAAGTTGACAAGTCTTTCCAAAGCCCTAAACTTCAAGGGGATGATAGGTTAATAAACGGTAAAAACCTCCCTGCATCATTCTGTTGGATCGGTTGAATTACCCTGAAGAAAAGCCTCGAATCTCCGAGCAAAATGGATACCATGAGGCTGCAGTCATCGGAGAATACGAACAGTTGTTTTCACCAATTAAAAAGGAGGCAGTAGATTGTCATGAAGAGAAAAGCATCAGCGGTTTGGCATGGAGATCTAAAGCAAGGCAAAGGGGCAATATCTACAGAAAGTGGTGTACTTTCACAGACTCAATACTCATTCAGTACGCGATTTGAAAATGGGGTTGGAACCAATCCGGAAGAATTGGTTGCAGCTGCCCATGCGGGTTGCTTCTCGATGGCCCTCTCAGCCGAGTTGGGTAAGGGGGGGATAACTCCCGAATCGATTCGAACAGATGCCCTCTTGACAATGGACCGATTGGAAACTGGATGGACAGTGACCGAGATCCATCTTGAGGTGAGTGCCAAGATTCCGGGAGCCGATCGAGCTGCATTCGAACAGGCCGCAAACGCCGCAAAAGCCGGTTGTCCCATTTCTCGCTTGTTAAACGCCAAGATTACAATGAATGTCCAGCTGGAGAGTTGAGGCATTCGTTCCTCTTAGGGGACTGAACAGCGAGCGTTCCCAACAACCGGTCTGGAAGAATTTGGTCCTTCGACGAGAACGGCGCTGTTCCGTACCTAATTGAATTTCAATACGATTTAGATGCTTTTCGCTGTGACAACGAGGAATGCTGCGGCGATTATTCCCTGCAATTGTCGCTTCAATGAAGCATCCTAATTGCCTCGTCCCGCATTCGAACAGGATGTCGGTTCCCGGAGTGGAAAGTTCTTGGTAAGTTGTGTATTATTAAAGCTTAGGGCGTTCAAAACGGATGACATCTTTTAGATTGAAAATTTGCGGTGGCATGGTCCTCACTTGTTTGCTTGAGGCTTCCCTATTCGTCTTTTCAGGGGACTCAAACGGACAGGATGCCAAGGCGATATTGGACAGAAATTGCATCGCCTGTCATGGGGCCAGCCAGATGTCTGGTTTAGACTTAAGGCAGCGAGAGACCATGCTTAAGGGGGGGAAGCGGGGGCCCGCCATCGTTCCGGGGAAGGCCGCCAGCAGCCTCCTCTATCAGTCCCTTTCTCATCAGGCTGAACTAAAGATGCCTCCAGGCAAAGAACCCATTTCACAAGAGGAACGGGAAGTCTTGCGGAAATGGATTGATGAAGGAGCTCCCTGGACTACTTTAGAATCTTCTACCGAACAAGCGGCCTTAATGATTCTGACCAATCAATGCATCGAGTGTCATGGTGCGAACCAAACGTCGGGGCTGGACTTGCGAAGTAGGGAAACAGCCATGAAAGGGGGAAATCGAGGGCCTGCGCTGATTCCGGGAAAACCCGAACAGAGCCTTCTTTACCAATCTATTTTGCGGCAGGGAGAGCTTAAGATGCCAATGGGCAGAGCCGCACTTCCCGCCAGTGAGCTGGAAGTATTAAGAAATTGGATTATGGAAGGAGCGCCCTGGAGCCTGGCAGCAGGCCCGGAGCATAAGGCGGAACCCTCCTGGTGGTCATTTAAGAAGCTGCACAATCCTCCTGTTCCTCGATCGGATCCTGCTCATCCAACTTCAAATCCCATAGATGCATTTATTCTCGCGAAGTTAGAAGAGAAAGGCCTTAAGCCAGCCCCGAAAGCAGATAAGCGGACGCTCATCCGTCGAGCCTACTTTGATCTCATCGGTCTGCCGCCGACCCCCGACCAAGTAGACCAATTTCTTAAGGATGCTTCTCTTGATGCCTTTGAGAAGGTCATCGATACCCTCCTAAGTTCGCCACAATATGGAGAGCGTTGGGGGCGGCATTGGCTGGATGTTGTAAGGTATGCGGATAGTGCCGGCTTCGAAGGTGATGTTTACTACCCCAACGCTTGGCGTTACCGGGATTATGTGATCAAGTCTTTTAATGACGACAAGCCTTATGACCGGTTTGTCCAGGAACAAATCGCTGGCGATGAACTTTGGCCGGACAATATGGAGCTCAAGGGCTTTTTTGATGTGCCCTATGAAAAACTAGAACATATGGAGGCGCGGATTGGCACATCTCTCTATACGTTTGGTCAAGAAATCCAGGAATCTCAACTGGATGCCAGCAAGCTCAGATATGAAAGACTTACCGATGCGGTCGACACGACAGCCGCTGCCTTCCTCGGTTTGACGTTCAATTGTGCGCGTTGCCACGATCACAAATTCGACCCCATCTCTCAAAAAGACTACTTTCAACTGCAGGCTATTTTTGCCACCAGCACTCCTGTGGTAATCCCGGTGGTTACGGGCGCGACGGCGTCGCACCGGGATGAAGACTACTTTCGCATGATTGCCTTAGATGAGGGCCGGAAGGCCTATCTTACCTTGGAAAAGAATGTCAAGGATCGAGTCGTTGAGGCCAAAAAAAAAGACTATCCCGCAGAAGTAGTGCAAGCATTCGAGATTCCGAAGGATAAAAGGACCGCCCAGCAGACCGAGTTGGCAACACCTCTCGTCAAGTTCTCCGAATCCATTAAAGTTGAAGAAAATTTCACTCCGCAGGAAAAGGCCCTTCATGAAAAGTTAAGCGAAGATTTAGTCAAATCGGTCATCCGGGTGCCTCAGAAAGATGTCTCCCATTCAGTCCGCTTTGATGGTTTCTTCGATCTCCCTTCTGCCACCGTGTTGGGGCACATCGAACCAGAACTGTTGCCAGATGTTTACGTCTTGGAGAGAGGTGACTTTGGAAAATACAAGAGCAAGGTCGGACCGGCCCTGCCCGCAGTCCTTCTCAGCGACGAGGACCCCGAAAAACTTACAGTCGACTCGGCTGCCCCGCGTTACCGCAAACAGCTCGCACTTTGGTTGACTCGTCCGGATCACCCGCTGACTGCAAGGGTCATGGTGAACAGGGTCTGGCAAGGTCATTTCGGTCAAGGAATCGTGAGCACAACCAATGACTTCGGGCGACAGGGGCAACGTCCATCGCACCCAGAACTTCTAGATTGGCTTGCTCATGAGTTCGTGGAGCAGGATTGGAGCATCAAATCCTTACATCGACTGATCATGCTTTCAGATGCCTACCAACGCGACAGCCGTTTTACTTCTGCCGAGAACTCCAAAATCGACCCGACGAATGCTTATTTATGGCGCATGAACCGGCAGCGTCTGGAAGCAGAAGCCGTTTGGGATTCGGTCCATGCTGTTGCTGGTAATTTGAATTTGAAAATGGGCGGGCGGCCTATTATGCCGCCGCTTTCAGTATCCGAACTGACTGCACTGAGAATCAAAGACGTCTGGGTCACACCCTCTGATCCCGATGAAGGACTTCGTCGCGGTGTCTACATTCTTTCACGCCGGAATTTCATGTTCCCTCTGTTCGATAAATTCGACCGTCCTGACCCCTCTCAAAGCTGCCCCCGACGCGATATGACGACGGTGGCCCCACAAGCGCTTTGGAGCCTGAACAACTACATGTCCTATCGGCAAGCCCAACAGTTTGCGGCTCGATTAGTCCGGGATTATGGATCCGATCCCTCCTCATGGATCAATGCTGCCTGGCGCATAGCACTTGCGAGGCCACCTTCCACCAGGGAGGTTGAGGAGGCCCTCAGTTTCATGAAAGGGCTTGCCAATGAGAACCCTGCCAAAGGCGGAGATGACGTACAGCCCAAGGAGTTTGAGAACCACGACCCGGCTCAAATGCATGCCCTCACAGAGCTTTGCCTCACGGTATTGAACCTTAACGAATTTGTTTTTATCGACTAATTTTGGGAGGGAAAGTGTTGAATACGTATTCCTGCAATCGATCCGTTAAAGTGAATTCTCGTCGCGATTTCCTCGAAAAATCGAGTTTTGGTTTCGGTTCCATCGCGCTCAGTTATCTGCTTAACTCACGATCGGTCTTTGGTTCGACAAGTTTCCCAAAAGAGAGTAACCCGCTTGCACCCAAGTCGCCACAATTTCCGGCCAAGGCCAAGAGCGTCATATTTATTTTCCTGCAAGGCGGGCCAAGTCAGGTCGATACATTTGACCCAAAGCCAGAGCTGGCAAAGCTTGACGGGCAACTGCTTCCGGCCAGCTTCCGGGAAGGGATGCTGGGCTTGGCTCAGATCAAAGCCGAAGAGGCTAAACTCATGGGCTCGCGAAGAGTTTTCGGGCGCTACGGCAGCTCAGGCCTGGAGATGTCAGATCTTTTCCAGAATTTGGCCAATCATGCGGACGATCTGGCGATTATTCGGTCCTGCTACCATGAATCCTTTGTCCACGGGCCGGCTCTTGGGATCATTCATACAGGTACAATTCGTCTCGGCTACCCCAGTATGGGAGCCTGGGTCCTCTACGGGCTCGGCAGTGAAACCCAGAACTTGCCTTCTTATATCGTCATGGCGGACAGCTTCATGCGAAACGGGAAAGCGGCTATAGGGTCAGGGTTTCTGCCAGCGCTCTATCAGGCAACGGTCCTGGCGACCGAGGGCGTCCCATTAGAGAATCTCACTCCCCCCCCCCAAATTGATGCTCCGAGTCAGATGGCAATTTTGGAGCAATTGAAGAGTTGGAATCTGCGACATCTTGAAGAGAGATCGGACGATACGGCACTGTCCGCCCGAATCAACAATTTTGAGCTGGCCTTTAGGATGCAGACCGAGGGTCCTGAGTTAATCGATATTGGCCGGGAGCCGGATCATGTGCGGAAGATGTACGGCATGGATGCCGAACCGACCGCCAAGTTTGGACGCATTTGTCTGATGGCTCGACGCATGGTCGAAAGAGGAGTCCGCTTTGTGCATCTCTATAACAGCGATTGGGACGGCCATTCCGAGAATGACCGTCTTCACCAACTTAACGCCGCTAAAACTGATCTCCCGATTGCAGGGCTGCTGGGGGATCTGAAACAGAGGGGATTACTGGAGAGCACCTTGGTGGTCTGCGTAGGGGAGTTTGGTCGAACCCCGATGATGCAGGGAAGAGAGGGCCGCGACCACAACCCTTATGGCTTTACAGCCTGGATGGCGGGAGGAGGAATAAAGGGCGGCAAGGTCATCGGCTCAACCGATGAGATCGGATTCCGTGCAGTTGAAGATAAGGTCCACGCGAATGATCTTCACGCTGCCATGCTTACCCTCTTGGGTCTGGATCACAAAAAATTGAATGTCCAGATCTCCGGGCTTGAAAAGCGGCTCACCGGAGTGGGAAGCGACGGCGAGCATGGAGTCGATGTCGCCAGGAGACTGGTTCAAAGCTAGCTCATATTATTTCTTATTTCGGGCTCCTAGAGTGTGCCGGAGGACTGAGTTTTGCGAAATCGCCTATTGGCGGCGTACTCAGCGTGCGCCCTCCCTTGAAGAATTTTAGTCCAACTCGAACTCCCGATTTCGCACCAACAGCCCGTTAATTCGATCCAGGAGCCTAAGAAATGCAATTCCGGGTACTTGTCTTTTCCCTTCTTAGTTTAGTATCCACTCGCTCCTTTGCTGCAGATTTCCCTTCTTACAAAGGACTGATGCGGATTCCTGTCCAGCTGTTTACGCCGCAAGGAACCACGTTGGAAATAGGGCAGTATGAGTTAGAAGTGAAACCAGAGAAGAATGATTATGTGTTAATTTTTTCCTCTGCTGGACAGGTCAAAGCCGTTGTCAAGCCCTTAGCAGATCCTAATTCTGGTCTTGCCTCGGCTCGTATCCCCCTGGTCGGAACCCATTATATGCGTTCCTCAACAGAACCTGTGTTGACCGGAGAAGTGCGTCGCTTCAGTAAGACCGGCGCAACCCAGTATGAAGAAGAAAACCGGGACTGGAAGGCAACGATTAGAGTCTACAAATCCTCCGCAAGCAATGCGGCCTATTTCCTGCTTCAAATTAGAGGGGAACAAGGCCATTGGAACCGTATAGTTTTCAGGCTTGCCCTGGAGAAAAAATAAACAGGACAATTGAACAGCATATTATTTTTCCCTTTCAGGCCCGAGAAATCTTGTGCCTCGAACCGGGGGCGTTGCCCCCGGTGACGAATTACAACGGCGTGAAAGCCTGACGCTGAGCGAGTTTTTGGCCCTGTAGGGGACACAGATTGTAGCCCAGGGCAAGCGCCTCAGCGCGCCGCCCTGGGATGAATAAAAATCTAAGTTACTCCCTCTCCCCCGCTTCGGAGTCCTAGGATTCGGTGAAACGTGCCCCCAAAGCGGGGGAGAGGGCAAGGGGAGTGGGGGATTCATGCAGGCGCAGAGGAGAAAGTAAAGAAGCTCGAGTAGGAACCTAATAAAGCCAGGCAGGAGGCCGTGCGAGCCCGTCTGGAGGTCGATAAAGCCCAACGACAGCGCGATGCAGTAAAAGTTACTACCCCCAAATAGCCTCTAGAACATTCGGTCTTACGAGTGGAATCAAGGATGAATCATATTGGCAGGGAACAAGCGTTTAAGCATGGAAGAACAGAGACCAGAATGCCTACCACATCCTAGCGGGAAGGAGTCATGAACGAAGGAACAAAGCGTGATGAAGGCTTAATGCTCGCCCGAGAGCGGACAGATTTGGCAGCTGCCCGAAACCTGCTAGCAGCCGACCGTACCTTGCTCGCCTGGATTCGAACAGCAGCGGCTTTGATTACATTTGGTTTCACCATCTACCGCGTCATGGAATCTCTACAAAAGTCAGGGATGGCGGTCCTCATCCTTCCCCATGGGCCGCGGAACCTCGGCCTCACCTTGATCGCAACGGGGACATTTTCCTTGCTGGCTGCCATCATTGCGTACATGAGATATGTAAAATTGCTTGGCTTCCAAAACCGGTAGGAATTGTGGAAAGTGACGATCGTGGTGGCATTCCTGGTTGTTCTCATCGGTATTCTTGTCCTCTTCAGCATTCTTGCAAGAGTAGACGTGTTTTGAGCAAGGAGATTCTTCAGTGGCTGGGCTTGAATGGATATGCTTGACAGTGAAAAGAAACGCTGAGATCTTCCCATACGAAAGTTTTACCTTGTGAAGTTGGCAGAAAAAACTAGGCGGGGGTGCTCGTTATCATCTGTCCCCCTTTTGGAGTCTTATGCCTGAAACCCTGAACTTTGTTGCGAAAGACCTAAAGGATTTTGCGGCAAGAGTCTTTGTCGGATGCGGAGCCCCCAGTGGGGAAGCCGAGATGATCGCAGATCATCTCATCAAGGCGAACCTGATGGGTTACGATTCGCATGGGATCATTCGAATTTGTCAATATGTCCCGGAAGTCCGGAATGGAAGGATCATTCCAGGTGCACCCATTCTCTTGCACAACGAGACGGAGACGACCGCAATTCTTGACTGCGGCTGGAATTATGGCCAAGTGGGAGCCTTGAGAGCCGTTCAATGTGCCGTCGATAAAGCACGAGACCATAACACCGCAACTGTCGTAACCCGGCGCTGTAGTCATGTGGGTCGACTGGGCGCTTACACTCAATCGGCAGCAGAGCAAGGCTTCATCGCTATTGCGGCTTGTAATTCCCCGCCAGGAGACGGACACTTTGTTCTCCCATGGGGAGGGCGTGAAGGGCGTCTCTCCACCAATCCGATTTCTTTTGCTATTCCTTGTGGAGCGGATGCTCCTATCCTGGCCGATTTTTCTACTTCCCAGGCTCCGGAAGGGAAGATCAGGCTGTATTTAAACCAAAAAAAACAATTGCCCAACGGATGGATTGTCGATGCGAAAGGCAACCCTAGCAACGATCCTGCCGATTTTTATGGCCCTCCCAGAGGCGGCATTCTGCCCTTTGGAGGGGAATTGGGGTACCGAGGGTTTGCGCTTGGAATCTTGATGGAGGTCCTGGCAGGGCTTTTGGCTGGTACCAGGACGACTGTCCCCCAACCGGGCAACGGTCTCTGCTTTATTGTGGTCAATGTTTCGGCATTTCTTTCGCGTCAAGAATTTGATGGGCTTACCAAAGAGCTGAGAGATCACCTTAAGTCTTCTCCTGTGGCGTCTAATCACAAAGAAGTCGTGCTGCCGGGAGAATTAGATTTTCGCCTGCTGAAAGAACGGACCGCTCATGGGATTCCAATTGACCCCAAAACCTGGGAACAAATTTGTCTGAACGCTGAGTCTGTGGGAGTCAAATGGAGTGGTAGCGCTTAGATTCCAAGCCGCTCTTGAGATATCATGAAATATGCTTTGATACCAACTCGCATTCCAAACGTTTATGAAAGGTGCTAAAACGCAAATGCACCCTTCACCTGGTCCGCCGTCCGTCGGATCACTCTCTCCGTAAGGGAGAGGGGCCAGGGGTGAGGGGCTAGCCCGGCTTAATGTTTTCATTTGTTGGCAACCTAGTATGAAATCGGAGGGAGATGAATGCATTTAGGAGCCATAACGACCGTATTTGTTCACTTGTCCCTTCGTGAAGCCGCCGAGCGGATGCACAAATTGGGGTTAAAGGCGATCGAGATAGGCACGGGTGGCTTCTTCCCGAAGAATCATTGCAACCCTGCCGAGTTGCTTTCAGATCCGTCAAAGTTCAAGAAATTTCAAGAGACTCTGGCGGAGTTTGGACTCACGATCAGCGCCTTGGCCATGCACGGTGAACCGCTTCATCCAGATCCGGTGATCGCAAAGGGATATGACCAGGAATTCCGAGATACTTGCCGATTGGCTGAGAAACTTGGGGTGAAGCGTCTCACCTTGCTTTCAGGCCTTCCGGAAGCAGCCCCAGGAGATCAAGTTCCCAACTGGATCTTGTATCCCTATCCTCCGCGGAATCTGGAAATGTTTGAATGGCAATGGGAGAAACGGCTTATTCCTTATTGGAAGGAGCACGGACAGATTGCCCAGGATCATGGTTTGCGTCTGTGTTTCGAAATGCATCCAGTCGACATGGTTTACAAGCCGGAAGCGTTACTGCGACTCAGGAATGCGGTGGGTCCTGTGGTCGGATGCAACCTGGATCCCTCTCATTTATTTTGGCAAGGCATCGACATCATTGAGGTGATTCGATTCCTAGGCGACGCGATCTATCACGTTCATGCCAAGGACAGCCGGTTAGATGAACACGTGGTCCGCATCAATGGAATTCTCGACTCAAAATCATTTCAAGACAAACAAAACCGCAGTTGGGTCTTCCGGACAGCTGGCTTTGGTCATGCAGAAGAGTTTTGGCGGGCATTTGTGAGCACGCTTAGGCTCATCGGTTACGATGACGTGCTCTCCATTGAACATGAGGACCCGTTGATTGGTTCAGAGGAAGGATTCGAATTGGCAGTCGGCCTACTTCAAAAGGTGATGCTCGAAAAACCTTCAACGAAGCTCTGGTTTGAATAGAGCCTCAAATGATCAGAGGGAGGATCGTATTCCTTCCTCCAGGCTGGTGTCGTTTTTCGGATCTATCCATTGTTGCGAAGTTGGAAGAGTAATATGAAAATTGGCATCAATCTTTGGGTCTGGACATCTCCCTTCAGCACGACGCGAGATCTGTCTCTGCTTGGGAAAGTGAAGTCGCTGGGAGGATCGGTCATCGAATTTGGACTCGAGGATGACGCCACAATTGACACCGCTGCGCTTCGTACAGAGCTTGCGGCTCACGAATTAGACTGTTCCATCATCGGCTTGTTTAATCCTGAGCGCGACTTCTCCAGTGAGGATGCCAAGAGTCGGAGCCGTGCTTTGGATTATGCAAAACGAGGCTTGGACATCTGCGCCGAAGTAGGAGCTTCAATCTTTTCGGGATCCGTGGCGGGAGTGGGAGGCGAAAGAGGACTCTCTGCTGGCCAGTGGCAGGCGAGCATTCAAAGGGCTGCTGAAGGGCTGGATCAATTGGGTCAACATGCCTCCAAAATCGGAGTCCGTTTGGGGGTGGAAGTACTCAACCGTTACGAAAATAATTTGATCAATACGGCAAAGCAAGCTCGTCAGTTAATCGAGCTGGTTCAGTCCCCTTTTGTCGGGATCCATCTGGACAGTTTTCATATGAACATTGAAGAAGAAGATATGGCAGACGCCATCAATGTTGCCGGTGACAAGCTCTTTCACCTGCATGGTTCAGACAGCCATCGGGGAATTCCTGGGGAAGGGCATGTCCCTTGGGACAAAGTTGCCAGCGCGCTCAAGAACGTCCAATACAATGGGTACGTGGTAATCGAATCCTTCGACCCTGAAGGCAGGTTGGCCCCCTTGGCTCGTTTATGGCGGCCCCTATCTGACTCTCAAGACACTTTAGCTCGCCAAGGCCTGGCATTTCTCCAAGAAAACCTATTTGTGGGCTCCTCGGAATAGCTTCCTCGTCAAGAATCTTTCCCTAAACATACACAGACGACAGCGATCCTTTGTGAGCCCGGGCATCCTGCCCGCCTTTCGTCACCAACGAACCCACCCTTCAGCCCTCCACCGGATGGGATTTCAGACACCTCCTAGGTGAAGGAATAGAATTGCATTTTAAGGCCTTTCGTAACAGTTTGATGGAATCGCGCTAGACAACCATTTCTCTCAAGAATCCGTCATAGGTTGGGCAATCGGTTGGACAAGATTGATCGACAATGCGCGTCCTCAAGGAAATATGCTATTCTAAGGAAAAGCAGATGAGATTAGTGGGGGACACTGTGTTAAGATCGTTTGTTTCCATGCAGACGATATATTTGCGAAGGAGTTAGAGGGCGTTCCAGTCTCGAGTTTGCAAAGTCTCCAGCATAACAGAGAGCCTTGATTTCTCCTTGGCAGGCATTCGTTGGTGAGTAGAAATGGAGTTGGCTCTGTTGCCAATTCCCCAAACGCCGATTACCTATTCATGATTAGGAATTCCTCGATATCAATAAATACTAGAAATCATCACAGGAGCCCACTCACTGAAACCAAGATTCTAGCCGGCTCAAAGTGTCGCCGGTTGAAATGGCTGGGCTGCTTTTATCGCCTCCTTTTATACTGCCGCCCGAGTCGTCCTAAAAGTTGCAACGTATCATGTCATAGCGTTTTCATTTCGACTTCACTGGCGGGGTGCCAGAGACTCTGGATGATTCTCTTACTTTGGGTGATCGTAGCTTCCCCTCTTTTGGCTGCAGAAGACCCGAAGCCAGACCCAAGTTCCATCGAGTTCTTTGAGAAGGAAGTTAGACCCTTGCTTGTAAAGTATTGTGTGTCCTGTCACGGGCCATCCCAGCAGCTCTCATCGCTGCGCGTTGATTCTCGTGAGGCCCTCCTGAAAGGGGGAACTCGCGGACCCGCCATTGTGCCAAGCGATGCAAAGGTCAGCTTGCTTGTGAAAGCGATTCACCATGATGGCCTCAATATGCCGCTCGGAGGGAAGCTGGCAATTGAAGAAATCGCCGCTATCGAAAAATGGATCAATCTAGGAGCACCCTGGCCTACGGTTGGTGCCGTGTCATCTCCAGCTTCGGGGGCTCGGGCTAGCTATGACCAAATTAAGAAGGAGCATTGGGCTTATCAGCGACTGCGCGAATCACAGCCTGAGGAAATTGAAAACACCAGTCACCCCGTTGATCGATTCATCCTCGCGGCCCTTCACAAAGAGGGCCTGAAGCCCGCCGGACCCGCCGACCGGCAGACTCTAATCCGCAGGCTGAGTTTTGTGCTCACCGGACTTCCGCCAACCCCACTTGAAGTCAGCTTGTTCGTCCATGACGATTCCCCGGGGGCCTACGCCAGGCTTGTCGATCGTCTATTGGCCTCACCCCATTTCGGGGAACAATGGGCTCGGCACTGGATGGATGTGATGCGATTTGCCGAGACTTTTGGCAATGATTGGAATTATGAGATCAAAGGGGCATGGCTCTACCGCGATTACCTCATCCGGGCGTTTAACCAGGATGTCCCCTACGACCAACTCATCCGCGAGCATCTCGCCGGTGACTTGCTCGAAAAGCCACGCATCAACAAGCAAGAGGGGATCAATGAATCGCTCATCGGAACCTCTTTCTTGCGTATGGGAGAGCTGGGTCATGACGACTGCATTGTTTTCCGGCAAATTCGCACGGATGTGGTCGATAACCAGATCGACACTCTGGGCAAAGCCTTTCAAGGCCTCACAGTGGCTTGCGCCCGCTGTCACGATCACAAGCTCGATCCTATCCCCACCTCAGACTATTATGCACTGTACGGGGCCCTGACGAGTTCACGGATGGTCATGCGCAATGTGGATACCCCAGATGTCAATGCGGCCGCCAAACAACACTTGCGCGATTTAAAACCCTTGATTCGGGCAGAAGTCGCAAAACAATGGTCTCAAGAGGCAAGCCTGATTCCACGCTATTTGATGGCGGCACATCGTGCCATGAAAGGACTCTCTCCTAAGCCGGAGGATCTCACCGATCTTTCGCTCGACCGGATTCAGGCCTGGCTCACTTTGCTTCAGAAACTAAATCCAGGGATGGAGGAACCACTCTATCCATGGCTTCAAGCTGTCGATTCGGATGTCCTGCTGACATGGAGCAAGCTGAAATCCCAATACGCGGAAGAATCTCAGAAACGCATTGCTTTCAATCGTGAGAACTTCATTCCATTTGGGGGGTTGACGCGAGACGGCTTTGATGGCTGGTACGCGGACGGAAATGTGTCCAAAGATGGACCTTCACTCAGCGGGGAATTTGCGGTGGCAAACAGTGGTCCCGGGGCCATCACGGGCGTGTTTCCTGCGGGGATCTATACTCACGCACTGTCAGAACGGCTCGATGGTGCGCTGCGATCGCCCTTGGTCCCCAAAGAAAAGAAGTTTGTGAGTCTGCAGGTGATGGGCGGCAGAATGGGGGCGTGGCGGACTGTCCTCGATAATTGTATGCTCGGAGAGGACTACAAGTTACTCGATTGGGAATCCCCACATTGGCTGAAGATACCGAACCGCGACGACCAGCCAACCTTGCCGTACTATGTGGAACTGGTCACCAAGGCGGATAATCCGAGAATTCCGGAACGTCCCAACCGTCTCAAAGTCACGCTAGAACAGATGAACTCGCCGTATTCCTATTTTGGGATTACGCGTGCGGTATTACATGATATCGACGAATCTCCGCGGGATGAACTCTCCCATATGTCTCGACTTTTCGATGGCGATTCGCCGAGTAGCTTGGAGGCGCTCACCGACCGATATGTCGTCATTGTCAGGGAGGCTCTCACCCATTGGGCCGACGGAAAGCCTAATGATGAGGATTGCCGCTGGATCAGCTGGCTTTTGGAAAACCGGTTATTGGCCAACACGAACGATCAGACCCCACGTCTAAGGACACTGATTGAAGACTATCGTCTCACCGAAGCGCGCCTAACGGCTCCAAGGGTTTTTGATGGAATGGCGGATCTTGACCCCGGTTACAACTTCCCGGTTTTGCCGGCTGGTGACGCAACACATCCCGGCAAGCCCGTTCCTCGCGGTTTCTTGCAGCTCATTGCGGGAACATCGGATGGACTAAAGGTGACCGGCAGCGGGAGGCGAGAGATCGCTGAACTGATTGCGAGCCCGACGAATCCATTGACCGCTCGCGTGATGGTGAACCGAATCTGGCTTCACCTCTTTGGGCGCGGCATCGTGCCTACCGCGGACAATTTTGGAGTCTATGGCGAGCGGCCATCCAATCAAGAGTTACTCGACTATTTGGCTCTGCGGTTTATGCGTGAGGGCTGGTCGATCAAAAAGCAGATTCGCTTTCTCGTGTTGTCCCAAACTTTCCAGCAGTCGAGTGAGCCTTCTCCGGAATCTTTGACGCTTGACCCTCAGGACCGACTCTTTTCTCACTATCCGATCCACCGCCTCGAAGGCGAATCGATTCGTGATGCGATTCTCGCAGTCTCTGGCCGCCTGGATCAAACGTTGTATGGCCCGAGTATTCAGCCCTACCGGGAAGAACCCAAGGACTATCGTAAGCTTTTCCAGGGCCCGCTCGACGGCAACGGACGGAGAAGCATTTATATTAAAGTGACTCGGCATGAAGGCTCTCGTTTCCTCGAGACTTTCGATTTTCCGAATCCGGCGGTCACTCGAGGCAATCGAGACACCACGAACGTGCCGTCCCAGTCGCTTGCATTGTTAAATGATCCCTTCGTGAAGGATCAGGCGGAATTCTGGGCGAACCGTTTGATCGAGACTCCAGCACCAACGGTGGAATCGCGGCTCGATTTGATGTTTAGGGCAGCGCTGGGCAGAATGCCGGATGACGCCGAGCGAGCCCGACTTGCCGGCTTCGCCAATGAATTGGTGAGCCTCCACCAAGCGCCTCCAGACAAGATTCTCGGGTACCGGGATATTTGGAGAGACTTGGCACATACGATATTCAATCTGAAAGAGTTCATCTATTTGAGATAATATGGGGTACCAGAACTGATGAGTCAAAATTTTCCAAAGACGGGATGTCCAGGCTGTACGGCTTTGCCGCTCTCCCGGCGCGACGTTCTCAAATACGCATCCAGCGGCTTTGGGCTGATGGCGCTTTCGGCGCTGATGGCCGATAAATCTTACGCAGAACTGTCGACCCAAATGCCACACTTTCCCCCCAAAGTCAAGAATGTGATTTTCTGCTTCATGCCCGGTGCCGTTTCGCATATTGATACCTTTGATCCAAAGCCGAAGCTAGCGGAACTGGATGGCAAACCATACGAGGGCAATTATCAGGTAGGAGCCAAGAAAGAAACCGATCGCAAGTGGGTCAAAAGTCCCTGGCAATTTAAACAATTTGGGCAGTCTGGAATATGGGTAAGCGAATTATTTCCGTACCTATCCGGTTGTGTGGATGAGATCACGGTCATCCGCTCGATGGTATCTGGATTTCCCCTGCACCCGCGCGCCAATCTGCTGATGCATACAGGCCGAAATGGGGGCGGATATCCAAGCCTGGGGTCCTGGGTCAACTATGCGCTCGGCAGCGAGAATAAAAATCTGCCGGGATATGTCCTCCTTCATGCCGGAGCCGTGCCGCCCGGAGGCCTTGAGAATTTTTCAAACGGTTTTTTGCCGGCAACTTATCAGGCTACACCGATGCAAGCCGAGGGAAAACCGGTCGTGAATATCGAACCTGGAGATAATCCTAAAATCCAACGTGCGAAACTAGACGTGTTGCTCCAGGAGGACAAGCAGTTTCTGCAGTCAATTCGAAACGATGATGCCGTGGATTCCGCCATTCAAAATTACGAGTTGGCTTACAAAATGCAATCTGCCGTGCCGGATGTTTTGAATCTGGACAAAGAGAGTGAGGCGACTAAGCGCCTTTACGGATTGGATGCCTCCGATAAGAATAAACGGTTGTATAGCACACAGTGTTTGCGTGCGCGAAAGTTAGTTGAGTCCGGTGTCCGCTTTGTTGAGATCACTTGCCCTGAAGTTTATGGCTCGAATAATGGAACCTGGGACCAGCATAACGAACTAAAAAAGGGGCACGAAGGCAATGCGTTCATCACGGACCAGGGGATTGCCGGGTTACTCAAAGATTTAAAATCCAGGGGACTGCTCAACGAAACTCTGGTGGTTTGGGCGACGGAGTTTGGCCGAACCCCCCATGCGCCCAAGCCCGATGGCCGCGACCATCATGAAACGGCCTTCACGGTCTGGATGGCGGGTGGAGGCTTAAAAAGCGGCTTCGTTTACGGCGCGACTGACGAAGTCGGCATGCACTCAGTGGAAAACGTCACAGAAGTGTTCGATCTTCACGCCACAATTCTCCAGCTTCTGGGATTAGATCACAAGAAACTCACGTACCGTTTTGGTGGCCGCAATGTTAGCCTCACGGATGTCCATGGCCACGTCATCAACGGGATTCTCGCCTGAAAATCCCTCCTATCAAGGGGGAAAGCACCACAGGCGCCGGGGGGTGTCTCGCTTGGAAAAAATCACTCTGCGTAGGACCGAGACATCCCCCTACACCCCCTTCAAAGGGGGAATCGTACTATTTTCGATCCTCTTTCTCGCAGCGTCCTTTCTTGCTATCTCGCCTGTTATTGCTCAGAACTCGAATCAGACAGGCCTTGATCCGAAT
Organism: uncultured Acidimicrobiia bacterium; assembly: GCA_963810905.1. Classification (GTDB taxonomy): domain Bacteria; phylum Acidobacteriota; class Terriglobia; order Versatilivoradales; family Versatilivoraceae; genus CAWBAT01. Next base: position 187,072 of record CAWEPG010000014.1, read on the forward strand.
CGCCTTGCCCAAATTCCAACCCGGATGCAGCAGTTCGTTGACAAGGGAACGGTAGCTGGAGTTGTCACGCTCGTGGCACGTCATGGGCATGTGGCCGAGCTCGATGCCGTGGGCTTTACCGATTTGGAAACGAAACAGCCGATGCGAGTCGACAATATTTTTCAGATTCATTCCATGACGAAACCGATTGTTGCGATCGCAGCGATGATGCTCGTCGAGGAAGGGAAGCTGCAAATTGGCGATCCCGTTGAGAAGATCTTGCCAGAATTCCGCGGCCAGTGGGTTACGGAATCGAAGAGCGTCGAAGCGATGTCTCTGCACCGCCCGTCCCGGCCGGTCACTTTGCGCGACCTCATGACCCATACTTCCGGCATGAGCACCAACCCGCCGGAATCCATCAAGGAATTGCACGGCGCCTTGCATATGCCGCTCGCGGACGTCGTACTGGTGGAGTCTCAGCAACCGCTCGATTTCGACCCTGGCAGTAAGTGGCAGTACTCCAATACAGGTATTGCTGCGCTAGCCCGAGTTATTGAAGTGGTTTCCGGAATGCCCTTCGAGAAATTCCTCGATCGACGCATCTTCAAGCCGCTGGGCATGAAAGATACGTATATCTTTCCTCCGAAGGAAAAGCACGACCGCATGCCCACGGCCTATATCTTGAAGGATGGCAAACCGGTCAAATACACGGCGGATCCATTGGGCGAAGGGGTATTGAAGTTTCGCGAGGGTGCGAAATACTCGCTACCGGAAGGGGGGATCTATTCGACCGCGAGCGACCTTTACATCCTCTATCAAATGATGCTCAACAAAGGTCAGGTCAATGGCGTTCGCATTCTTTCACCACAGTCGGTTGAATGGATGACCCGTGTCCATACCGGTGATCTAACTACCAGTCAAACCGGTGCGGGCTGGGGCCTCGGCTGGTTTGTGATGAAGGATACCGCTGGTACCCAGTCGCCACTCTCTCCGGGCACCTTTGGTCACGGCGGGCGCTATGGAACCTTTTGTTTCATTGATCCTCAAAAGGACTTGATTGGGATCTTCATGATTCACCGGGAAGGGGGCAGCGAGGAACGCCAGGCATTCATGGCGTTGGCTGAATCATCGATCATCGAGTGAATAGATCGTCGCGGTAATCATTTACAGATCGATGTCACGGATAGGCTTTGTAACGGGTTCGTCTTTGCTTTTTTCGAATGCCGCTTGAAATTTTCGTTCTAGCAACTGAGACTTAACCTTTTCATTTTCGGTTCCCTGCTTGAAAAGTGCCTCACGATGTTCGGCTTGCTCTTTGAGAAGCGCTGCGGCTTGGTCCAGATCGGGAAGATTTGCGATCTTCGGAGGAGCTTCATGACTCACCACTTTCCCCAGCCTGGAATCAATTCTCAGGACGGCGTTACAACACGGACACGTAACGAATATGTCCCGGGTGTTTGAATCCGTCATAGTCGCAACTCCTATCCTAAGAAGTGACAATCTAGCTACAAAACTATACTATCCACAAGGCTTAATTCTGTCAATCCGGCTGCGCGTCGGTCAGTTTCTTGTTATGCATTGATCGATTGCGAGCGCCGACTTTGATTCGACTATTCGTGGTGAGCCAAGATGATTGGATTGAATCCTTTGGTGGGACCATTGTGATTGCATCCGGCCGGAACCTGAGTTTTAATATGGCGACAATATTATGACGGGCATTTTGCCGGTTGAGAACCTGGTGGCCGTTTCCCGAGGTCGCGCGTAACGCGGTCATCGAGGTCAGCTCATCCGAAAAGAGCGCGGCGTTGATACAGTCTGCCACAACACAGCAATCTGCTGCGGCCACGACAAATAACCCAGTGAAGACGCCGCAGCAAAAGCTCGCGGAGCTGCAGCCGATGTTCAATCAGGGGCTTATCAGCCAGAGCGACTACGATGCGGCGAAGACGAAGATCCTCAACCAGATGATGCAATGAGGAGTGACGGACGACCTGATAACTCTGTCCTTTGACGCGACCCGGCAAGAAGATCCAGGTGACGACCACAAATTCCATATACGATAAGTTCAGCGGGTAACGCCGGGTTAGTGACCCGGCCTAGGTCTTTGTAGGCCGCATGACCTCATGCGGCGGTGGTTGGTGAAAAATCCAGATTAAGAGGCGAAAATGATCGAACACTCGACTTCACCGCCACTGCGCCTTCTGCAGGCAGCCGCCTACGTTGTCGTTGTTGCTTGGGGAATCAAGTCTGCGTCCCACCTCCTCTCGGTCGTCCTCATAGCGCTACTGCTGACCTACGTCATCCTCCCCTTTCCGAAGTGGCTGATGCATCGGTTCGGGCTTCGCAAAAGCTTGGCAATTGTATTGACCGTGGCCTTCGTACTCACTATTTACCTGGTGATATCCGTTGCCTTGGTCGAGGCCGCTTTTCAACTGCGGGAGAGGCTGCCGATCTATGAGGAGCATTTGAGGGGCCTGTACGACCGAATCGCTGGCTACTTGAGTGCTCACGGGAATCAATCCGCCCATGTCTCCGTAAAGAGTTTGTATAGTTACGATCGGATCGTTGAGTTGGCACGCTTGATACTCCCATCGGTGATCAGCATTTTGTCTGATCGATTTTTGATCTCTTTGCTGGCACTAATTTTTCTGGTGGAGATGGTTGATCCGGGGGGCGCCAAGAGCGGGTCTCTCGCCCGGAACCTGGTTTACTATGGTGGTGACGTTCAGCGCTTCATTGCCATTTCCGCGCAGACGGGAGCCATCAATGCACTGGTTAACCTAGTGCTCCTCGTTGCTCTCGGCGTCGATTTCGCGTTCGTCTGGTGTTTTCTCTATTTCTTCCTCCACTTCATCCCCAACTTAGGCTTTCTGATCTCTATCGTCCCGCCGAGCCTGATGGCACTCCTGATGTTGGGTTGGAAACGGGCTCTGCTGGTGGTTGGCGGGCTCATCTTGACCGAGATGTTGGGAGACTATGTGGTCAAACCCATGCTCATGATCAAGGGGTTACATGTTTCGCTTCTCGAGATCATGCTCTCCTTGATGGTGTGGGGTTTTCTGCTCGGCCCGGCAGGAGCAATCCTGGCCGTCCCGCTCACGCTCGCGCTGCGAAGATTCATCGAACGGCCTTCGACGGAAGGGGAGGTTGCAGTGGCCGGGGAGGCGCATTAGGCTTGTCCCCTTCCTTTTGAGAGCCCTGAAAGGGCGGAAGAGTCTAGCCCAGGGCAAGAGCGAGGCAGGAGCCTCGCGCGTCGCCCTGGGGACATAACGTCAAGGAGACCTGACCCTGAAAGGGTCGAACAGAAAGCGTAACCTAACCGTTCGAAGCCGTTAAACCCTTCAGGGCTGGATGCAAAACCTTCTGAGGACCAAATCAGATCAATCATCATTGAGGAGAATACTATGATTAAAAGGCTCATCCCAGTTGCTCTTTTGGTTTGCTTGATTATGTCTGGAGCTTCACCCGTTTTTTCTCAGGCGAATTTGAAGCTGAAAAATTATCTCAGCCAGACGCTCGGGCTGAGCCAAGCTCAGATTGCGTCCATTCAAAACGGGCAGCCATATGCCCAGGCTCTAGAGTCCCGCACCCCGGCAGAGATTTTCGTGCTCGGAGTGATTTACATCAATGCAGACTCCTGAAAGTTACGTGAAGTTCGCGAGCGATTTCAATCGTCTGAGCCAACTTCCTGGCTACCTGGCCGTGAAGCCATTCAGCGACCCACCACAACTGTCTGACCTGCAGGGCTTCGGATTCGGCAGCGATGACGTCAAGGGGTTGAAGAGCTGCAAGCCCGGTAACTGCGTGGTTCAGTTGCCAGGCAGTACCATGGAAGAGCTTCGTAAGTCCGTGAACTGGACTTCTCCGAACGTAGATGATGAGGTGAACCAGTTCGTTCAGAAATTGGCATTGTCACGTCTGCTTTTGTACCAGAAAGAGGGCGGTCGGATTCTTGGTGCCGTTTATAACGATAAGAGTCAGCAGGTCAACGTCACTGATCAGTTCAGATACATGCTCAGCTATATCAAAGCCTTGCCCCAGAATCTGCCGGGTTTTTACAACTACCTCCTCAATTATCCGGATGCAAAGCCTGCCAACGTGGAAAGTAGGTTTTATTGGGATAACGTGAAATTCGGACTGAAGCCGACCCTTCGCATGGTGCAGGTTTTTACGATGCACGGAACCACGCCTCAGGAGCCAGCCTATGTCATTGCTGAGAAACAGCTCTATTCGAGCCATTATTTCGAGACGGCGCTCGACCTCACGTTCTGTATCCGCGGCAGCGACGATCCGAAGCAAACTGGTTTTTTCCTCGTCAAGGCGATGGGATCGGAACAGGCTGGACTAACCGGGTTCAAAGGCTCAATTGTTCGAAGAGTCGCGGTGGACCGGTCCGTCTCGGATCTGCAGAAGTCGCTGGCGACCATCAAGAGCACACTTGAGCATAAATAACACAAACGCCATAAATAAATAATGTTTCAAATCCGGCACCTTCCCTAGCAGTCCGCCTTAACCAAGTGGGACACTCCCAGTGCAACCCGGAATCCAATTCCCTCGCCCCTTTAAAGGATGCTACTGAAGGGTGAAGAATTATTGATAAAAGTAATTAAGGGTCTGCTTTAATTGAAGTTCTAAAAACGGCCCATACGAAAGAAACAACCCCAGCCATCGGCCCCGGCTACAGAAATAAGCGCGAATTGATGTCACCAAACATCGTTCCACATTCGCAACGAAGGCCCGAAGGAATTCAGGTATTTGTCTACAAAAAGGAGGATCATATGATACACGTTGGAACGACAATTCAAAGTAATAGAATCATGAGGTCCAACTGGATAAACCTCCGCTTGGGCGGGTTCCGCGTCGGTGCGATGGCGGTGCTGGCAGCAGCAGTTGTTGTGCTAGCAGGCTGCGCCAAGGAACCAAAGGACGATGCTCAACTCACGGAGATCAAGTTTGATAACCTCATGGGCACCCGCTACACCGAAATTCTGCTGGTGTTCGGCGATGCCGTGACCAAGAACTTCACGGCCGGCGTCTACAACACCACCGGCCTGAACGGCGCCAACCCCGGCGGCGGCGGTGACAGCTCCCCCGCGGCCATCCTGGACAAGATCGACATGAAGAAGGTCAAGGAAGACAACGGTGCGCTGAGCACCGTGAAAAACGGACCGCGCCTCTGGACGGTTGACCATGTCGGTGCGAAGTTCGGCAAGGAGCGCGATTTCCAGGGCCTCAAGGCACGCTGGGTCATGTGGTTCCCCATCCCCGACGCGATCCGCGAAGGCAAGGACCTCTCCTACGCGATCATGGACGCGCATCGTGACACCAGCATGAGCATCGAAAGGGATCTCGCGTCTACATCCTGGATGATCCCCAGGGCACCTCGTTTGTCATGAAGTCGGCCAGCCTGATCAAGGACCCAAATCAGAAGTTCGAAGATTTGAAGGATCTTGGTTCGCGCCTGAAGCTAGCCCCGGGCTGGAAGTTCCGCACCTTGATCCTTGAACAAGATCTAGTCTTTATGACCGACAATGGCGCAACCAACATTACTCAGGACGAGATTGGCAACACCTACGACCGCGTCGGTGGCCCGTACAGCAACTACAAGCCGTAGTCGGGCTTTCGCCGGGCCTGCTCTACATCGTGCTAAGTTGCACAAATTCGCGTTATTTGCTGTAGCCGGGGCCGTTGGCCCTGGACAGGGGCCGGCCTCAGCGAGGCCGGCTACAACAAAGACTTCTGTAACTTAGTACTAGTGATCCTATAAAAACTTAGGAATTCGATGTAAGCTTGGCAACGCCCTGATGGGGGTTGGACCAGAAAGGACGGTCGTCAAATGCCGGAACAAGCGCAATCACGATGGGATTTGTTTCTTCTGCTCTCTCTCTTGCTGGTCATTGTCATGTATCCCGTGCTGGATCACGGCAACCTGCGGAGATTGATTCTCGGAGTATTTTTTTTTGTGCCTGTTGTTGCTGCGACCGTCAGGGCGTCGGAGATAAAAGTCTGGGTATGGCCGTCGGTTTTGTTGATGGCCGGTTCCTTTATTTTTGCAGCGGCCAGTACCTTTTTCCCCAGTCCAGACCTAATCGGGATCAAATGGGGAATGCTGACTCTTTTTTTCGGGGTAAGCGTAGTCAGTCTTTTCTCCTATCTCATGAATGCCCGCTCGGTTATCAGTGCGCACCTTTATACGGCGGCCAGCATTTACCTATTGCTTGGAATGCAATGGTTTGCCCTTTACAGCGCTATCGATGCCTTCTACCCGGGCTCTTTTCTGTACAACGCCACTCTAGGGGCCGACCATCGAAGCGAACTCTTGTACTTCAGTCTGATCACTCTCTCGACAATCGGTTACGGCGATATTGTTCCGCTGCACGGTGAGGTTCGCATCTTGGCGGCGCTGGAGGGGGTCACGGGTGTTCTCTACGTTGCCATCACCGTGGCGATCTTAGTCAGCGCTTACAAAAGGGAGCCCAATCCGCGGTGAGAAAAGAACGATTGCACCTTGCGGTAATGCCTCAGTTCCGGGAGGCAGGTGTGAACTGTGCGTTGGTAGCCACGGCGAGCGCTTTTCTCGCCGTGGGCTTTTCCAGGCCGAACACACAAGCCCACGATGAATTGAAGAGCAAATTCATCGTGGCTACCTGTAGCCTGGGCCGCCGACCCCGGACCCGGGGTTTGGACATTTTTCAAGAAGTGCTGCGGCCGGAGGCTGCTGTTTCCTCTTGGGAGCCCTGAAAGGGCTTCAGAGAATAGCCCAGGGCAAGAGCGAGGCAGGAGCCTCGTGCGCCGCCCTGGGTCAGGGTTCCAACCAATTTTCTCCTCTCCCCCAACACAAAAAGCGCGTTGGGGGAGAGGGTAAAAATACAGGGAATACAAACCCAGGGCTCCAACAGCGTCAGAAGCCGCTATTGGAGCCCTGGGCTACGATCCGATGCCCCGCTGGGGCAATACAAGGAAGAAGCGGTTTCCTGCCGCTTCAATTTTCAGAGCTGGACAGAGGCCGGCCTCACCGAAGCCCAGCAACGATTCCAGCTTGAGTTTCTATATGAGCTCACGAGTACCTATTGACGGCTAGTTCTTCAGCTACAGCTGAGTTATAATTTGTCGGTTGTGATCGAATTGCATTCCGAAGCAGCGTACTGCCCTTGCCCCTGATGAATCGAAAATCTGCGAAAATTTCTCTGACGACTCGCTGTAGTTTATTTGGCTTCAGATTCGATCAAAAGCCACGTCTGCCCTTGGTCTTTTCCTCGATTATCAAGGCATCGACCTTGGCAATCGTCCTGTTCACACTGGGGGCAGCGCCATCATTTGCCGATGCAAATTCATCCACAATCGTCCTGGAGAGCGAGAACCACAGGCTCATTTTCAACTCGAAGACCGGCCAATTGAGGTCTCTTCGCGCGTCACAAGCGATGGATCAAGAATTTATATTTCCGCACGGGGATGATCCCGTTTTTGTGGTTCAGTATCTTGACGACAAGCATTTCTTTCATCAGGTTACCTCCAAGCAGGCGGCAAGAATCGAGGTTAAGTCTTCAAGCGAGTCTGAGCACCTGCTGGCTATTTCAGTTTCACGGCTTAGGCGGGCTAGATCTGAACGCCAGCGTCACGATAAGAGTAGTGCCCGGTGACCCTTCCAGCCATTGGTCGATCTCCATTGACAACAAGGCTGGGCTTTTGATCACGGACGTTCAGTTCCCTTTCATCGTCCTTCCTTATCACTTGGCTGGGAAGCCTGGTACCGAAGCTCTTTTGAGGCCTTATACGTCGGGTCAACTATTTAAGGCCCCCCAATCCGCAGGACTTTGAGCCAGACAGTCCTCACGCCTGGCAGTTTCGTCCCGAAAATGGTGACACGAGCCATTACCCTGGCCTCACCTTTGCCCAGTTCCTGGCTTACTACAATGATCGGGCGGGGATCTACGTCAGCTGCCAAGACCATTCAGGAGGCATTAAGCTGATCAAACCTGTGCATCATCGGACCGGGGGGCTACGATTAGGTATTTCCCACGTGGGTGATTGGCCCAGAAAAGGCGAAAGGCAGCTTCCCTACGACGTCGTTGTCCGCACTTTTGCCGGGGATTGGTATGATGCAGCCGACTTGTATCGACAGTGGTCATTGACCCAACCTTGGGCCCAGAAGCCGCTGTACCGGCGAACGGATGTTCCATCCTGGCTGTTGGATTCATCGCCGCACATCATCGTCCGGATCCAAGGGCAACTCGATGTGGGGCCCGCTGAGCCCAATCCTGAGTTCCTTCCTTATCCTAAGATTATTCCTTTGCTCGAAAAGATTTCGAATCGGATTAATTCCGGTGTAACTCCCGTTGTCATGTCTTGGGAGCGACCCAGGCCCCTGGATTTATCCGGACTGTTTTCCACCGGCAGGGGGAGATCAATCCCTGAAGGAATTTACGGAGCTGGCAAGAAATCGCGGCTGGCATGTGGGCAGTTTCTGTAATGGAACGCGTTGGGTAACCCATCATTACTGGAGCGGATACGATGGTGAGCAATATTTCTTGGAGCACGACGGAGAAAAGAGCGTTTGCCGAACACATGACCAGAAACTCTGGGAAGAGAATTGGGCTCAGACCTGGCGGCCGAGTTATGCGGGCTGTCTCTCTGTTCCAAAGACACAAGAGATCGCGGTCCGCTTTGTTGAGAGACTGATCGATGACGGCCTCGATTGGATCCAGTTTCTGGATCAAAACGTGGGCTGCTCCACATTTCCGTGCTTTGCCCGGGATCATGGCCATGCAGACAGTCCGGGCGGCTGGATGACTAGTAGCATGCAGCAGCTCCTCGACTCTTTTAATAAAATGGGCCAAGAAACTGAGAGGCAAAGCGCGGGGAAGCGTAGGATCGTTTTCTCGGTGGAGACACCTCCTAACGAATATTTCATGCCCAATTTCCAGGTCTGTGATGTCCGAGTGATTCCTCCTGGGCATTTCGGGTACGAGAAGCGTTTCATCCCACTTTACCATTTCCTGTATCATGAGTTTGTGTTGATGCAAGGTGGATTTGGGTATGCGCCGGAGCCTTACCACATGCCGATCCGAACGTCCTACAACCTTGTGGTTGGCGAGATCCCCGGAGGGGTGATCACCGGTGACGGCAGGCTTTTGAACAGGGATACCAATAACTGGGCGCCCTGGGAACCTCAGGTTGGTAACAACGAGGATTCTCTCGAAACATTGCGCCGAGCGATCTCTTTACGCCGTGGAAAAGGTAAAGACTATCTAGTGTATGGCAGGATGCAGTCCCCAACGAGTGTCTCAATGATCAAGACCATCCAGTGGCAATGGGAGGGAATCGACAATCATGTTCCAGCCGTTTTTCACTCTGCCTGGCGTGACCCGCAAGGGAAGTTTGCGGTCGTCCTTGCCAACTGGACAAGAGAACAGCAGCCCATTTCAATCGCGGACCAACGCTTGGGGGAAAAAGTACTGCTCTCAGAATCACTAGACCAAATGAAATCTGAGACCCGCCAAGTTAATGGCGGGAAGTTGGACATGATACTTCCTCCATTGAGCTGCGTGCTCGTGGAGACTCAATAGAAAGGAATCCCATGGCAACACCCGTCACGGACCTCTCTCGGCATCCAGACGTTGTCGTTATTGGTGGGGGGCCAGCCGGTTCCACGGTCTCAGCCCTCATCGCGAACAAGGCTATCAGGTCGAACTCTTTGAACGCGAACACTTTCCTCGCTTCCACATCGGCGAATCGCTGATCCCTGAGACTTATTGGGTGCTCAAACGCTTGGGTATGCTGGAGAAACTGAAGGAAAGCCACTTCGTCAAAAAGCACAGTGTACAGTTCGTCAGCGCCAATGGGAGAGAGTCGGCCCCTTTCTACTTTTGGGACAATAAGCCGCACGAGTCTTCGCAAACCTGGCAAGTGGTCCGTAGTGAGTTCGATCTGATGATGCTCAACAACGCTCGAGAAAATGGCGTGAAGGCCCACGAGGGGGTGCGTGTCCGCGATGTGATTTTCGAAAGAGAGCGTGCGGTCGGTGTGAAAATTCAGGCGACAGACGGATCAGTCCAGGAGATACGAGCGCGAGTCGTTGTCGACGCCAGCGGTCAAACAGGCCTATTGCAGAACAAGTTTAAGCTTCGAGTTTGGGATCCCGTGCTCAACAAAGGAGCCATTTGGACCTACTGGCAGGGAGCTTACCGGGATAATGGGCGAGACGAAGGCGCGACCCTCGTCCTTCAGACTGCTAATCGACAAGGCTGGTTCTGGTACATCCCTCTGCATGACGACCGTGTCAGTGTCGGTGTGGTCGCGCCGTTTGATTATCTTTTTTCGGGCCGGGTCAGCCATGAACGGACCTACCAGGAAGAAGTGGAGAGTTGCCCGGCTGTGAAGAAACGCGTGTCTGTCGGACAGCGAGTGACCGGCTACTTCGCGACCAAGGACTATTCCTACCGCTCGAATCAGGTGGCGGGCGATGGCTGGGTAACCGTCGGTGACGCCTTCGGATTCCTCGATCCACTCTACTCTTCGGGGGTGCTATTGGCATTGAAGTCGGGCGAGATGGCGGCCGATGCCATCGTGGAAGGGCTGCAGAGCGGAGATGTTTCTGGCCATCAGCTTGGAAAGTGGGGAGAAGTCTTTAACCAAGGCGTGGACCGAATGCGCCGCCTTGTCTGTGAGTATTATGACGGATTCAGTTTTGGCGGATTTGTCCGCAATTATCCTCACCTCAAAGGGACAGTCACTGACCTGCTGATCGGGGATTTATTCACAGATTCGGTGGACAAAGTCTGGCAACCGATGGAGTCGCTGTACGCCAGTGGTAAGAAGCCACCTCCGCCATGGGACTCTGGAACATCGATGCAAGATGCTCCGAACAAGGCTAATGAGTTAATTCTTCCGGAAGGGAAGAGACCGTAATAGGAGTTTGCACTGACTGAAGCAATGAGAATAGCTATGATTTTGTCGACCGTGAAGCCGCAGTGCAGTGAGCTGTCTATGGGACACGACAAACCCAGCACATCCTCCCTCAAGTTCCCGTCTTCGCTTCGGTACCTGCAATCACAATTTGTTCTGGCCGCTTGTAGACCCACTCGAAAACCGGTAATGTCATCACGGTAGTTACAATTGCCATTAGGACCATTATTGTAAAAAGGGTCGGAGTGATGATTCCTTGCTCCAACCCTATATTCAAGAGAATCAACTCCATCAAACCGCGCGCATTCATGAGAGTGCCAATCGCCATGGCATCACGCCGGCTTTCCCCATTCCAGCGGGCAGCCAGCCAGCAAGCAAAACCTTTTCCGAAACAGGAAGCCAGCAAGACAAGGAGTGTGACCAGCCAAAGCCAGCGCGAATGCAACAATCCAATCCGCGTGTTTAATCCCGAATAAACGAAGAACAAAGGCAACAAGAGGTTCGTGGTCAGCGGTGCCAAGAAGCCTTGCACGTCACGAGCGAAGACGCCGCGGGGCATCGCCGCCCCGAGAATAAATGCTCCAAAGACAGCGTAAATCCTAATCGTGTCCGTGAACCAGGCACCCATCATCACCAAAACCAAGGTGAAGGAGAACATTCCACTACTCACACCTTGACTGCGTTCGGCCAATGTCCCGAGTCGTCGTAAGAGAGATTTGCCGGGAAATAGAACCACAGCCGCATAAAGCACGCCGCCTCCCACCGCAGAAACAGCCAATGCCCCATTCCCGCTAAAACCGGTGAGGACGATGGCAAGGAGGACCACGCCAGTGCATCATCCATAGACCCAGCGGCCAATGTCAGAGTTCCCAATGAGGTTCCGGTAAGGCCCATCTCAAAAATGATCCGAGCAAGTACCGGGAAAGCTGTGATCGACATTGCTGCACCCAAGAACAACATCCTGTGCCAAGTGGAAACTCCTTCGGAAAAAAATTTCGGACTATTGATTAGGGAGATCGCCAGGAGTCCTCCCAGTAGGAGTGGTGCAAGGACTCCAGCCAATGAAACGGAGATAGCACTCCGGAGGCGTTGGCGGATGAGGTCAGACCGAAATTCCAGCCCGACCAGAAACATATAAAGAACCAATCCCATCTGGCTAGCGGCATAGAGAATCGGCATCGAATCTTTGGGAAAGAGCCGGCTCTGGAGTTCAGGGAAAAATAGCCCGAAAAAAGAAGGCCCCATCAACGTCCCGGCGATCATTTCAGCAACCACTTGCGGTTGTCTGATTTTCCGGGCGGCCAAACCCACGATGCGGCAGATGGCCAGGATGAAAGCAAGCTGGAAAAAGAAATGCGAGGAGATTTCAAAGTTTGACATGGGGAAGGCTTTGCTTTAAGCGGCTCCAGGTTCTTCGCATTCGCACTTGGGATACCGGATAAGCGAGCGGACACGAAGTTACAAACAAGAGGATAAATATACCTGCTGGTTGAATTCGGCTTATGACCTTACCCAACGGGATGCTTTCATTTCGAAGCGGGGGAGAGATCCGCTCAGTGCAGCCTGAACTGGGATGCGCAAAGCAAAGGTCTTATAGAGTGAGGCCTCAATTTGCTTCGTAAGAGCATTCAAACTCTTGACCTGAGATGTTGGCTCAATGTGAATCTTCAATTCAGTCAACGCATTCGTTGTGTTGACTTCAACTCGATATTCTCCGACCTCTTCGAATTGACGGACAATCTCGTCGATGGCGCAGGGGTAGATGTTTACTCCCCGCACAATGATCATGTCATCCGTTCGTCCTAGGATTCCCCCTTCTAAGGCAAGTTCATGGGATCCACATTCGCAAGGCTGCTCCTCTGCTGCCTCTACCAGGTCGCCAGTACGATAACGCAAGAGTGGAGAACCGGTTCGGCCTAAGTTAGTCAAGACGAGTTCACCTCTTTGACCAGGATGAACCCTTCGACTACTCCCGGGATCCAGCACCTCGGCAATGTAAGACGATTCGATAATGTGCAGCACATTAGGTCGAGCTGCGCAGCCGTAGCTGACGGGCCCAGTCTCAGTCATGCCGTGATGGTCCACCACTGTAGCCCCAGGCCATAGTCTTTCGATGCGAGCCCGCATACTGAGAACGCTGCCACCCGGTTCACCTGCAACGATGATCTTTCTAACCTCTCCGCACCCAAGATCCATTTTCTGTTCAGCTGCGACTTCGGCTAACCGTAAAGCGTAAGTTGGCGTGCATAGCAATACAGTCACTCGATTATCCAGGATCAGCTTCAAACGTGAGCCACTACTCAACCCTCCTCCCGGAATGCACAGGCAACCCATGCGCATGGCCGCTTCAAATGCCGTCCAAAAACCAAGGAACGGGGCAAAAGAAAATGCAAAAAAGAGGCGGTCCTTTGATCCGATCCCAGCAGCCTGGTAGATCTGTTCCCAATTGTCGAGCATCCATCTCCAACTCTCAGCTGTATCCAGCCATACCAAGGGTGTTCCACTTGTGGCACTCGTCTGGCTGAATCGCGTGTAACGGTCCAGCGGATAGGTCAAGTTTGAGCCATAGGGCGAGGTTCTGGACTGGTCTTCAGCAAGTTCTTTCTTGGAAGTGAAGGGCATGCGTTCCAGGAAATCATCGAGGCTCGAAATCTCTGGGCCAATTCCCGCAAGTTTCAGTTTGTTGGAGTAAAAGGGGTTTCTGGGGGTCAGCTCCGCCAGAAGTGCACGCAATTTCAGGAATTGGTCGTGTTCGATGGAAGTATGATCCGGATGGAAAAGCGAAGTCATGAGAAGTCTTGCGATCTGGAGGAGGCGGTGCTGAAACGCCGCTGTCCAACCATCAAATTTAGGCTAGAAGCTTCTTGGGTGCGATCTCTATCTTGTCAACCAAGGCCTGCGGCATGGGAACCGCTACCATTTTGCTGGTACTTGGATCATGGGTCACGCTGGTTGTAATGATTGTGCCTCTGGCCACTTCTTGGATAGGGGTCGCATTAAGCTTACGAAAAATGAAAGTGTAAACGAGAGCTTTTTCCTTCTTCTCCCGCACCAGAAGATGAACTTCCACTAAATCCTCAAAACGCAAGGGATGCCTGAAATCACAATCCGCGTGCACCCTAGGCCATCCCACTTGTCCCTCTTCAGCTCCCGGGAAAATCGAAAACCCCAGCGACCGAAGAAAGGCTGCTTCGGTTGCTTCCATGAAGTGGAAAAAATTAGTGAAATGCATGATTCCGGCCATGTCCGTATCTGAAAACTCCACCCTGCGAGTCTGTTTAAACTCGTAAGCCATGGTTAAAACCCCCTATGAGCAGCTGGCGGTGTGCTAAAAGCTCGAGTACTTTGACAAATTCTGAGACAAGTTTCAAAAGCAGTTTCGAAAATTACAGGCTCAAATTGGAGGCAATACTTCAAGAATGTCGGCCAGGGTCTGTTGTGAATGATTCATGAGAACGTTGCGCCGTCCAAAGAGCAAAATGTTATCACCCAAGCCGAGTACCCTTTTCATGATGGCATCGGGCGTGATCTGAATAAAGGCTATGGGTCGGCTGATGTATGGGATCTTTTCATCATAAAGAATGGCCCCGAGCGGCCGTCTTTCTTCAAGGATCTGCCGGCGTACCTCTTCTGAGAACTGTTGGAGGTAGATCTTGATCGCACCGAACTCAACAGATTTCTGATCTCCTTCTGTTACCAATAGAACCTGTCGGAAATATTCCTCCCCTTCGAGGCGCCGCCTCAAAAAATGCAAACGCAACTTCTGATCATGATACTTTTCGAGTGTTGATGTCATGTCCGTTTCGTGGACGAGCAGGGTTTTATAGGGTTCTGGCAGCTGTTGGTCATCAATTGCTGTCACCGCAGGCAAGGTCAATCCATCTTGCAAATAAAATTCACTCAACGGGTAAAGGAGGTTTTGTCCACCGGGCATAACGAATGCCTTATGTATATCTCGAAGTACGATGCTCCGGGAGGAAGAATTCATATAGCAAGCGGTCCACCTGTAAAAGTCCGGGCCGAGTGAGTTGCACTTCGTGCGGACCGAGAACTAGAACCCCCAAATCCTGCAGGACTTGGAAGGGTTTGGCAAATCGCTGATGAATGTCCACTCCAAACTTAGCCTGAAAATAAGCCCGATCCACTCTTCCCAGCTTGAGCTGCAGGATGAATTCTCGAATCATGCGTTCCTCAAGGGTTGTGCTCAGCGCCCGGTAAATGGGAAGTTCATTCTTATGCAGCCGGTCAAGATAAGTGTCGAATTCATGATCATTCTGGAAATGAGTCCCCCCGACGTGGGAGAACGAAGCGACGCCCAGGCCAATAAGATCGGCCCCACGCCAAAGCTGGTCGCGATAAACAAATCTGGACCGGGAACTGTCTTTTACTGCGGTGTAAGCACTAGTAATCGCAAAGCCTGCCTCTTCCAGTTCGGTAAAGGCGTAGGCGACCCATTCGCGTTTGTCTTTCCAGGATGCGACAGGAGCGGGGTTACCGCCATGAGTCTTCATTTCTTTGGAGAGGGTTGTGTTGTGAGGAATTTCCATCTGGTAGATGGTGACGCTATCCGGCTCAAGATCAATGGTCCGTCGGACACAATCCTGCCAGTTCTCTGTAGTCTCCCCCACCATCCCGGCAATCAGGTCGATATTGATCTGGGGGAATGCAATGGCTCGGGCGAAGTTGTAAGCGCGATCAATTTCCTTGGAACCGTGCGCTCGACCGTTCACTTTCAGGATCTGTTCATTAAAGTTTTCGATTCCCAGGCTCAAGCGTGTGACGCCGATATCTTTGATGACTTTCAGTTTAGATTCCGTCAACGTGCCGGGTTCACATTCAAAAGTGATCTCTTCGGCCTGATCCCAAGGCAGCAGCTTCTTCATCCCTTCAGTCAGGCGAGTCAATTGGCGTGACGAGAGGTAGGAAGGTGTCCCGCCTCCGAAGTAGACGAAATGAGGCCGCCTCTCATGAATAAAGGGCTTTTGAGTGTAGAGGCTCAGTTCGTGAATGGCCGCTTCCAGGTACTGCTGGATCTCGGCCTCTCTCATCTCCGTGTAGACCTTGAAATAGCAGAAATGGCAGCGCTTCCGGCAGAACGGAATGTGAAGATAAATTCCTAAGCGTGTGTCTAGTGGAGGGATGCTCTCGAGCGCTCGATAAGCCTCCGCTGCGTATTCAGGCTTCCAAAATGAATAGGGAGGATAATTAGAGACGAAATAGTTTCCAGGAGTGGTTTCACTTTCCAGGATTAACGGAAACAGAGAAGCTGTATCACCCGCCATAAAGGTTTTCTAAAATAGTCGAATACTTTTTCAAGCCGCGCACAGGAGAATCCCTGAACTTCTCTTTCATTTTATCATCTTTTCTAAACTTGTTTTGCGGAGAGTGTCAGATTTGTGGGCAGAAGGAGATCAAGACCAAGGGAGACTTGAATCGGCCCCTTCCCCCGTCATGCCAAGAGACGGACTACATCGAAGGTGGGACTGGTTTACCGGTAATCCGTGGGATGGGCAGAACCTGAGCGGAAGGAGTTCTCCGACGGCACAACGTCAAGGAAATCATCTGGAGTAGGGTGGTGCGGCTGAATCTCATTGCGGGAAGACCTCAACGCATGAAGAGTCGGCAAGTGACTGGACGTCCAACAATTCTTCACCCAGAATTTCTTTTTGAACCTTCTCTCCTCAACCACGTCTCCACTGGTCAAATTAGGAAGCTTCTCATGAAGTATTCCTTCGATTGCCCTTACCGCTGGTTCCTGATGAAAATACCGTTGCAGCGAGGTATCAGTCAGGAAATTGCATTGGGCTAAGAGAGTCATTCCTTGATGATGAGCCATCCAGCATCGCACCACTTCGTAGTCGTGCCTTGATCTAAATTTTTTAAACTCAACAGACTCATAGAACCCGAATTTATCAAGCCATTGCATCTCTTCCATTAAGCGCAAGTTGCCTATGACACCGAGAGGGTCGACTGTCAAGGCCAAGGAAGTCGAGTAAGGGGAAACTACAATCTCTGGCGAGGAGGGGCTTTTCAAGGCCAAATCAGGAAGGCCGAAGGTCCGATATTGATAATGCCCATGCTCGTCCCGCTCGCTGCAGGCGGCTTCGGAGATCCCCCACGGGATTTGGTTCCGCTTCCCATATTCTTGCTGGCTTTGCACAACAGACCGGAGGCTTTGTTCAAGGATAGTATTTGGATAGGACCTCATCCATAATGACGGCATGAGGTACTCGAACATAGACCCTGCCCAGGATAATAAAATAGGCTTGCCGTTCTGAATTGTGTGGGCTCTACCGAGACGAAACCAGCTTTCCTGACGCACGTCACCTTTTGCAACTGCGATAAATGCGGCAATTCTTGATTCAGAGGCCAGTAGATCGTAACAACTCTTGGTCAGGCACTGGTTGCTTACGTCATAGCCTACTGACAGAAGCTTGCGCTTCGGGTTATACAGAAAACGGAAATCCATCTCTTCCACCAACGTCTCGGTTTCCATTGCCAGCTGGTGAAGTTTTTCGGCAGCGATTGCCGTGTTGTGCAAGCAAATAGGAAGAAGCGTCCGCAGCGATTCGATTGCGCACTTTATCGGCAAATCGATTCCCTTTCGCCGTAAAAGTTCCGTTAGATTCTCGTCGAGGTTCGCAAGAAAGACAGGGAGCGAATTTAATGTTAACTGGTCGCTCTTCGTAAAATAAGGTTCGAAATGATCGAATAGCGCGCCATACTCAGGCAAGAGCCATGGCACAAAATCTTCTACCACTTCGCGCGCAGCTCGAAGTCTCGTGAGCAATTCGTCCACCCACCACTGAATCTCCTCAGGGATCGTGGAAGGCGCGTTTAAGAGACTGCTGACAATTGTGGAGGTATCCTGTTCAATCGAAGGCCATACCCGGGGCCAGAGCGACACGTTCTCGCCCATAAGTTCCAGGTGTGTTCCGAGCGTTCTGATCGTTTCGACGGGTACGAAGGGGCATCTTTCCTGTTCAACTAGTTTCGCAATCAAGTTTAAGTGATCACGGATCCCGCGCCACAACTGTGGTCTAAGAATCTGGTGGCTGCCCATTTCGAGGCAGGCTTGTTTTAGCGTCCACAAACATCCAGATAGATTTCCGCTGTCTACAGTCGAGACGAAAAAAGGTTGCAATGGTTTCAAGGTTTGAATGTCATACCAATTAAAGAAATGCCCTTTATATCGTTGAAGTTGTTTGGTTGTGCAAAGAGTTCTCCAAATGTCACGGATGCATTCCTTTAGCGTAATATATCCCAGCTCGTATGCTGCGATGCGCGCGTCGAACAGCAGTCCTAAATTGGTCGGTGACAGTCGTTTAGCGATGGCGTAGGGTGATGACTGAACGTTGTCTGGAATCAACCATTTCATTTCAGCGTTGCTAAATTGACGAAAGAAACGCCAAGTCCGAAGTGCGATGCTGCGCAGAAATAATTCATCCTGCTTATCGACGATCGGGCGCGGCTCAACTGCAGGGCGATCCAGCCATCGACACAAAAATTGGGAACATGACCATAATCCTAGCAGCGGCATTGCAGCTGGAAGTGCTTCCGGACGTACAATGGCGAGAATTAACCCAATTCCGAGCGAAAGCCATGGAGTCCATTCGAGATAAATGTCTACAGGTGTTCGCCTGGAATTTTCCAATTCCGATTGTGCCGCAGTTTCCCATTCGAGCAACTTCCTGCGCGTTACAGTGAGCCGCACGATAGTTCTGACGATTGCATCCATCATTACCAGAGTCTGATGCGATAAAAAGGCAGGCATGCAGAAATACATTCACTTGTCTGTCAATGAATGATTGTTCCTGTTTGTTTCCAGACGGCCCGTCGGCTCTTTGCGGAGAATGATTTGAGGAGGGAGTGAAAGAAATGGAAATACGTCGGTATCAAAATAAGTACCAAGAGTTCCCATTGTCCAGTATCGAGGTTTGCCCGGAAGACAAAACCATCCCGCGAGGAATAAAAAAAATATAGCGATCTCGATCAAACTGCGACGCAAATTGTCGAGAAGTTTCCAGCGTGCAATCAGCGATCAACGGATTGGGAATCCACGTCCCGAAGTAGTCCGGAACCCTGGGTAGGAGCCACAATATAATTTGCCAGTCTCCCCTCGCCCATCGATGTTTTCTTCGACTAAAGGCACTAAAGTGAGAAGGATAATCATCAATCAACTCCACATCAGAAACAAGCCCGGCACGTGCATAGGTTCCTTCGATCAGATCATGACTTAATAGTGCGTTGCACGGAAAACGCTGTCCCAACACTTGCTGGAAAGTGTCCACTTCATAGATTCCCTTGCCGGTGAAATTACCTTCACCAAACAAGTCTTGGTAAACATCAGAGACTGCTCGAGTATAGATATCGAATCCAGTTTCTCCCGAAAAAGGCTTGCCAATCGTGACCGAACCGCTGACTTCACATTGATCCCTACTCTGGGCTGGAGGATGCTGTAGCCTTCTACAACAGTGTTAGTCAGCGGATTGATAACGGCTCGATTCAGTGGGTGTGCAAGAGTACCAACTAGTCTGCTTGCCGAGTCTTTAGGGAGTTGAGTATCGGTATCAAGGGTGATTACATACCGAACTCGGTGCAAGATAGAAAGATTGCCAATTTTTACGGGAAAGCTGTCAGAACTGTTTCGAAGCAAGTTGTTCAAATCCAGAAGCTTCCCCCGCTTACGTTCCCAGCCCATCCAGGCCCCTTCAGTTGGGTTATAAATGAGGTGTCGGTGAAAGAGGAAAAAGGATCCCTTTCCTTCTTTCACATATTTCTTGTTCAAATCTGAATGAGTTGCGAACATAAGTCGACTAGTTGCTCCTTATTGTCGAAGGGACGGGATGAATCGGGCGAATCCGTCAGAAGAGCGAAGTGAAGGTTTTCGTCTCGATTCGCTAAATACCTCACTCCAGGTCTTCCACTATTTCTTGTGTTTGTTCTTCGCTGAGCAACATTGATGGAACCACTGCCAGTCGTCGTCCATTCTCGCTGGTATTCCGTCCAGAGAAATCAAGCCTGGGAAACGGACTGCGGCGCCACGAGGAGAGTAGTCACTTCATTCATAATACCAACAGCGGATTCGGTTGCAGGGCAGCAGCAGAAGAAAGAGAGCAGCCAGCATGGGAGCTGGTACGCTGAGGCCATTTAGCAAAAACCAATGACCACGACTGTAGTGAACAAGTATTCCACCAAGGTAGAAAACGTCCGGATGGGCGAGAATGAGAGTTTCAACCCATCTGAATGGAGATGGGCGGTAGTTAATATGTTCTTCCAGCAGTCTCTTCCCACTTACCAACTAAGTAGTACCCCACATGGCTCGCCGCTTATTGGCTTGTGGATCGGAATGGGACGAAGCGTGCAGGAGCGGGCCAAAGTGATAGCTTTTCGTGCAACTTCAGTTTCTTCCAATCCGAATGTCTTGCCAGGTCCACTATGACTGCCGGTGATAAAGATTGCGACTTTCGAAATCCATGTTCGCGTATATGCCCGCGGGGTCTTCTCTAAGAATTTGCTCAAGCCGGCTCGACTTCTCAAGAAGATTCTTCCAGTCTTCTTCACTTATCTCACGAAGACTATCGATCCACCTTGCCAGTCCGGAATGATAGTCCTTCGAAGAAGATTGCGTTTGCCTTCTAACCGGGTGGGGAAACACTTCAGGTATACTTACGAGTTGTTCCAGCAGAGCGAGTTGCAACATAGGCCTGACGGCATAAAGTTCATTCATGACGCAGCGGCACTTTTTGTCGTACAGCTTCCAGGTAGGTGAAAAGCGAGTCACCACCATACTCGAAATCAACGGCTTCAAGATAGCTCTTGGCAGTGGCATAAACCCGAGGTATGGGCTCACCGTTGTTCCAAACAATCTGAGGTAGTTCTCTAATAATTTTTGTTTGTTTCGTGTCGATGAGCGCTGTCTGCAACAGACGAGTATTTTCTACAAGCACATCCGATTCGCGCGAAAATTCAACACTTTCAAGAGGCAATCCATCCAGCTGACGAAGAATGTTCTGAATGGATTCGAACGCCCGCTGCCACTTGTGCTTGAGAAGGGGAGACCTCTTCTTCGCTGGGCAATTTTCCCATTTTCCACCTCGTCAAAGGCGCGAGACCATAAACCTGCAGTCCCATGAGCAGGAGAGGTGGAAAGGGTTTCACCGATAATCTGTTGAAGCGAAGGTGCTAGTAATTGGGAGGATTTCAGTACTGACGATCCAATTGAGGAGATAAAGCGGCTGAGTTGTTCATTTTCGGGGTGGATAGTATCGCTTCTATCTGTAGCAAGCAGCTTGTAATTCAAACATTCCCGAATAGAGCCCTCCGAGAGCCACAGCTGCCTATGGTTGCCTTGCTCCGCGATTCTGCCCTTCTCCAAAACTAGAATTCGGTCTGACATGCGAACTGTTGAAAAACGATGCGATATCAAAAGTGCCATCTTGCTGTCTGTTAATTCCGCAAAGCTTTGGAACACTTCGTATTCGGAGCGAGCGTCCAGCGACGCCGTGGGTTCGTCAAGAATGATCAGTTGAGCATCCCGCATATAGGCCCGAGCCAGGGCCAGCTTCTGCCATTCACCGCCGGAAAGATCGACTCCTCCTTCAAATCGGCGGCCGAGCATCTGGCCATAGCCTAGCGGGAGCTTTTGAATGATTGCGTGCGCATGACTTTTCTAGGCAGCAACTTCGATTTTGAAAGGGTTGGAGATTCTTCGATCTTGCCTACGGCGATGTTGCTTGAAGCAGTTCATCTCATAGCGCATGAAGTCTTGAAAGATAACACCGATTTGACTGCAAAGATCCTCGATGCTGTATTCGCGTAGGTCAACCCCATCAAGCAAAATGCATCCTTCCGTAGGGTCATAGAGACGAGTGAGGAGTTTTACAATGCGTGGTCTTGCCCTGCCCATTCTCGCCAATCAAGGCGAGCCGTTCGCCCGGCTCCAAACGAAGATTCAGCTTGTCGAGGATCAGTCGCGAACTACCCGGATACGAAAACGAGACATTCACAAATTGGAATCCTTGTTGAATAGGGCGAGGCGCAGGGAGCGTTTCGGGTTTTGATTGAACTTGGGGCCGCAGCCTAAAGAACTCAAGCAGGTCGGTAAGAAAAAGTGACTGGTCGGCGATAGTTGAAAAGAGCGAGAAAATGGACTGAATACTGTTGCATGCCCCTGCGATCGCCCCAGCCAAAAAAGTCAGGTGCCGACCGTTAATTTCCCAGAAGCGGTCCGGTAAACAACAAATACAAAGGACCCGTAATAACCCGCCGTACTTAGGAGTGACAACAACGAACCGGCAAAAAGCCTTCGTTTGGCCAGAGCCACATTCTGTTGATAAATTCCTAGAGACAGCTGCCTGAAACAGTCCCGTAAAGAACCGACTAAGTCCAAAGAGCTTAAGTTCTTTGGCGCCTTCCTTGGAGGCAGAGAGAACACGCAGATAATCGAGTTGTCGGCGAACAGGAGTTTGTTGAAGGCTATAGCGAATAACCAAGAAACGCGAAGTGGCTTTCCCCAAGGAAAGCCGGTATACACACGCTACTAATATCAACAACAACCAAGGAGAAAACATGAAAATGCTGATGCGAAAAAGTGCTTGCAACAATCAGCTGCTGCAAAATCTGACCCATCGCTTGAATCATATTGAGTCGGTCCGTGGCTTGCACGCGAGCGCGTTCCAACCTGTCATAAAAGGTAGGATTTTCATAGGTTGCGAGATCCAAACTGGAGGCATGTTCCATGACACGCGCACTAATGTAGAGCGTATACCGGTCAGCAAAGAGAGTGTCAAAGTAGTCAATGAGTCGGCAGAGAATCGAACTCAGCCCCGCGAGAAAGAATTCAAAGGCAACCAACGACCAAAGTGTGGTCTGCTAACGGCTGATGATGAGAAGCGACCGCCATAACGTTATCCACGATCAGCCGAGTGACCGCGAGCATCGCAACCGGGATCAGGGCGGCCAAAATGCGAAGGGAGATGATGGAGCCTACAATCTTGGGACCAGACTGCCAGACCATAAGCAGCAGGGGAGGGATATTTCTGAGTGTATTTAGACGTTCCTTCCAGGCACGGCAAAAGGTTTTGGGAGATTTATCCGCTAGCATTGGAAGAAAGCCCGCGAGGACGGAGTAGCCGTCGATCAAAAGTGTGACAGAGAAAATTCGGAATTTGAAAACCGGGAGCTATTTTTCAAGAACTCTCTATATCGATGTGTGGCAGGCCAGATATAATTCGCAATCTCGTTGGGGGGAATTTTACTCCAATTCATTGCCTCGCCACCCTCCACGAAAAAATCTCTCACTGAAACAAGGTATTCGGTTTTCTTACAGGCAGCGACCCCAATTGCGAGTTCCCAGCCCAACGACCAAGCTCACTATAAAGACTGTAGGGACTAAGAGAAAAGCAGTCCTTACAACTGCCGCTGACAGTTCAGCGATGAAGTGGAAACTACATGCGTTCAGTGCAGCCTCGATCAGAAACATACAATTCAACATTCTCTTTCCTCCCTGGTCCACGCTCCCTCCCCCGCAAGTCAGATTCCAAACAACGTCGTCTTAAGTAAGACATGGCCATGCCACAACAAACAAAAAGCTTAGAGCTGAAATATTCCCCCAATCCATAGTCAACTTCTCTGCTGACACTGAGCAAAGAGGTCAAAAATTTCCGGTTTCTATGTAAACCTTACAGGGCGTTGAACTAAAGGGAGCTTAAGAAGACTCTCAATGGGATGAGTTCAGGAGGGGTATAGTAATTTGGACGATGACAGCTTTTCGCTAAGGCTAATAAGGTTTGAACCCGGCGCGATCCATCCCACGTATTGCTTCCGGATTTTTCATAAAGGTCTCCCAGACGAATCCGGTACGAGCATTCACGGCCATCGTTAAGGTGATTCCTGTATCGATTCCAACAACATCACTGTCGTACCAGTTCTTGACCGGATTGAATGCATTGACGAATCCATAGCGGCTCCACACATTTTCTCCGAAACGGTTCTTGATAGTGTTGAGAACTCGCATGGCGGCCTGCGGTATGAACGGAAGAGAACCTGCTGCCGCGCTTGGAACAACGGTCCCATCAATTGGCCCAGTCGCCGGAGGGCCACCCCACACCACATAGCCCTTGACCGAATCTGAAGCCGTAACGCCCCACACGTCTTCACTGTAGATGGGAAACTGTTTTCCGAGTTCCAAACAGAAGCGGCGATGAACATCAGTAGCTATGATTGAATTTTGAAAGTAATCTGCATACTTGTCGCGTTTTCTGCGGAAATCAAACCATGCTTGCGAGTATTGATGTACGAATAGGGGTGCAAATGAACCGATGTAACGGAGACCGTCATATTCGAATGTGGATCGTTTCCAAGCATCCCATGTTTCTTTCGCCAAGGGATGGGAATAAGATCCCAGACCCAGAAGATACATCATCATCAGTTCACTATAATCGTCCCAACGATAAGGCAGAAAGCCGATTTCCGGGGTCCATCCATGTGGGAGTAAAGTCGTGTCTGCTGATAGCCAAGTCCAGTCCACACGATTAAAAATCGCATGCGCCAATTGTTGTATTTCGGGATCCCGAAAGTGTGCCCGGCACGTTAGAACTCCACAGAGCAGGATCGCTGTGTCAACCGAAGAAACCTCCGAATCCCATAGCCTTTCGCCTGTATTCAGATTGGCAAAGTGATAGAAGAATCCCCGATGCTGAGGCAGTTTCTTCCAGAGAAATTGCAATGTTACTAGGACACGTCCTCGAGCTTCCGAAAGGGTAATAAACCTTTGTTTCTCTCCGATGCAGAGAGCCGTTAACCCAAAACCCGTTGCGGCGATGCTGGCGACTACCCCATTATCTTTCGCGCGAACGTTACACCGGTCTTTGACCAGTCCCGTTTGAGGGTTTGCCTGTTCCCAGAAGTAGCTGAAATTGGCTTTTTCCAGTTCCTGCAAAAATTGTTCATCGTCCTTAGAAAGCTTCGTTGGTAGGGGAGGACGCGCCGGGCGCGTATGCTGTTCTGTAGCCGCTGTGGAGAATGGGAGGGCCTTCCAACCGGAAATAGGCAGGCAAACCCCCATGCCGAGAATATGTTTCAGCACCCGGCGACGCAAGCGATTCATGGGACTAACATTTTTTTTGTACATCGAATAGAATCGTGAATAGTCCGCAGTCGTAGAAGGTCCTGCAAAGGATGAAATATAAGAAAGTTTTGATTCCTGGACCCGACGGGCAGATTCTAGCAGAAGATCATGTACACTGAAAATCCGTACCTTGCAAACTAATGGCAGAGTAGGTGGGGGTGGTTGGGTGAGTCGAGAACGGAAAGTGGTGATTTGGGCTATTGTCATTGCAGCACTCGGAGGCACAGTCATTACCGTGCTTCGAATTCATCGTCATAGGGGATCGACGTTCCTGAAAGGTGCGGTGATCAGACAAAATCCTGATCCCCAAAAGGAATTACCCATTGCTGACGTTCAAATCAAGGCGGTGACTACTCTCTCCGAGGGTGAATGCAAGTCCGATACCACAGGTTTCTTCAGCCTTACTTTGCGACCAGGAATCGTGCCGTGGGGTTCAGCGACGCTCCAATTTCGACATCCAGAATACCTACCGCTCGACCTGGATGTGCCTGCCGAAGAAAAACTGTACGTGGTACGCATGATGCCGATTCTGACTCAGAACCGCACCCAACCGAGCACTCCCGAAAAACTGGTGGCGAATGTCTCGGCAAGGTATTCAATCAAAGCGACGACAGCGGCGAACATTGGTAACGCGGTAAAGACGTTTCAAGTGATCAACATGGGTAACATTCCTTGCAACGGCGGGCAACCCTGCTCACCAGACGGAAAATGGAAGGCCACAATCGGTTCTGCCTTTCTCGACGCCGGGGAGGGAAACGAGTTCCGAAATGCTAGGGTCTCTTGTATTGCAGGGCCGTGTCCTTTTACAAAGATAGAATTCGACGGCTTTTCTCGGGGTGGACGAACCATTACTGCATCTGCACGAAATTGGTCCGATACGACTACTTTCCTGCTAGAGGCGGAGGTGATTCGTCCCATGGTCACCGACTATGTTCGTAGATCCTACCCTGTGATTTTCGACGGCGCACTGAATTTTACACTCCCTGCGGCAGCGGAAGGAGTATGCATCCAAGCTGAGGTAAATGGAGAAGCGATTGTCTTCCCGTTGGGTCCCAATCTTTTCTTAAGTTGGGCCGATTGTAATGCCAGAGTTAGTGATAACCAAACGAAAGTCTATCGATGTGAGCTCAAACCCGGTTATCGCTTTCCATGATTTATCGGTCGTGTAGACAAAGGGGAGAGGTGGCAAGTCTCAACATGAGTGGAGAAGAACCTCCATCCGCTCGGCCGAGCATCATCCTTCTATCTCCTGGCCATTGCCTACTGGGTGTGCCTACTCAGTTCCGGCTCTGATCTCCACGGATCCAGGACGACCCCATTAAACCAACCCCAGAATCAGTGCCCCACGCTCCTTTGAGGTGGTTAAGCCAGACACTGTAGCTAAAATGCAGCCATCACGTGGCATCACTCCAGCTGGGTTCGAACCATTCCGCCAGCAGGTGATTTTGTTTATCCATAAGCGCATCGCTGTGCGGCCGAATCCCGGCACATTCAACCCACAACTCCAACAAGGCAAAGAATTTCAGCGGATTGTCGTCATCTCTGCAAATCACGGTTTGTTCGTCACCCGGATTCGTCCAGTGGTCCCAATTACATTATCGCGCGATCCATAATGGTCGCACCGTGACTACACTCCTAAAGCTGACTCTGTGATATTTACGAATATAAAGTCTCATGTTGACGCCGATACCTTTTTCCCCATCGGTAAGTTTAGGACAAGCTAGATCCCTTCAATGCCGAACATCTTCCATGTGGTTCTACGAGTACCCTGTCTCGCCCCGCGCGATATGGACAGAACAGAATCTGTTCCCTCTGCCCTCTCCGGGAGGGGCATCCAACTGCGGAGACAAGACATCCAACGATCTTGTCATTTCCCCTCTTGTGATCCCTAGTGAATACAAACCTTGCAGCCTCACATTCAGGGAGGATTAGATGAAGCAATTGCCTTTACTTCTGGCCCTCTGCGCAACTTTGTTTGCTGGAGAAACTATTCACCCCGGTTCCAAAGTTTATGTGAAACCAACTAAAGATGATTTCGATCGTTATTTAATGGCTGAAATCCAAAAAGAAGAGCTCCCTATCGTATTGGTAACAAAGCGCGAGACGGCAGAATTCGAAATCACCGTAACTTCTCATTCAAACAAAACTGAAGTGTCGCAGTCTTCCATATTACCCGATGAGGAACCCTATGATGATGAGACCATCTCGATCATTAACCTCAAAACGGGAGGCATCATTTTTTCTGATACGGTCTATGATCGAAGGTCAAGGCGAGGCTATAAATATACTGCCGAAATTTGTGTCAAACATTTGCGAAAGGTCATAAAAAAACACTGAAGGGAACGAGAGGAAGATGGGGGTATTTGCCTTCTCCCATTAACTCCTGACTTATACTTTATTTACTTTCTATCAACTATATAGCATGTGCAGGAATGAGAGGCTTAGTTTATGAGCCTGTAGGGAAATATTCTCATCAAATGGATCCCCGCTTACCCTCCAAACAATCATTCATAATAGATGACTATCACACACACGACTTTACACAATTATTACATTTTACTCAGGCACCACTTCCATTCCTTTATGCATCTTATGTCCACCAAGGTATGAGTTATTTGATTCGGTTGCAATCGATCGAAGAAAAACAATGAAGAAGAACCGCGAGCTGAAACAGGTTTGTAAAGCACCTGGTCACAGAAGACTAATCCAACTCTTTGGATGGATGATCCTTTGGAGCACCCTCTCGCTTCTTGCGGAAGCGCATCCGGCGGTCTTGGATCGAGCAAGTTCTTTGTTCCCAATCTCTCTTGATCATAGCAACCCTGCGCCTTCCCATCAGAGTGCGGTTAGTGCGGACTTTGATGGCGATCAGCAGCTCGATCAGGCCAGTATGAGGTTCGCAAAGGACGGCTATGAAATTGACGTCACGCTCCGTGCCCACCCTGAAACAGGAACCAAGATTTTCTGGCCAAGTAGCGAACACGTCGG
Organism: uncultured Acidimicrobiia bacterium; assembly: GCA_963810905.1. Taxonomy (GTDB): domain Bacteria; phylum Acidobacteriota; class Terriglobia; order Versatilivoradales; family Versatilivoraceae; genus CAWBAT01. The sequence continues at coordinate 215,075 of CAWEPG010000014.1, forward strand.
TTTGGGACTGATTAGTTGTGACGTCGACCAGGATGGAGATCAAGATCTAGTTTTGACATCCTCCCTGTCTCTTTTCCCTTTGGCCGTTTGGATTAGCGACGGGGCAGGTCATTTCCAGAAAGGGGACAACACCTTCTTTGCCCCTCTCTTTTCAAATGATCGTCACCCTACATTTCATCCTGGCAAGAAGCTCGACAAACAAATTTGGTTCCCCCGGCAAAGAAGAGTTTTAGTTGATCTTTTAGTGGGTGCTCATGATGCTGCGAGTCTCAAAGTGAGCATTCTGGGAACCCTGCCGTCACTGGCGCCCCTGCCTCATCGAGGAGCTTTGCTCCTCACATCAAGAAGTCCTCCTAGATTTCTTTCCTTCTAAATATAAGTGCGCCAAGGCGAGGCAATTTTCGGATTGAATCCGGGAAATCTCTCCATTGGTCATGACCCAAACCAGCTTTGGTGAATCGAGAACGACGACCTTACAACTATTGGGTCGTTTTCTGAATTGCTGGTAAGCCTCAGATCGGAAAAAAAGAGGGCGATATACAGATCTATTGAATTGATAGAAAAAGTCTTAATAGGAGGGTCTTATGATACAGGCACAGCCCGCATTCGACAGAAATCTGCAGTGTTTCTTAAGCCACAAAAGAGCTCGAAAATCCATCCTTGTTGCCGATTCAGACAGAGTCCATTGTCTTATCCTTAGTATGTTACTTGAAGACGAGGGATTCCATGTCACCACTTGCAGGCATACATTGACCGCAATGAATCTGATCAAGACGAAACCATTTGACTTCGTCATATCCGAACATTCGAAGATTGGTGTTAATGGGGTTCAGGTACTGGATACTGCAAAGCAGTTGAATTGGAATACCCCGGTCCTTCTCACCGCCGCGTTATGCGAAATGGAAACATACATTGAAGCCATGCATCGCGGGGCGCTGGATTATATTTGCAAACCCAACTATGGCGAGATCCAGAGGATAGTCAGGGCAAATTGCTTTAGATGATGGAGAACTCGGTTTGGCCAATCATGTATTCAAAGACCATCTATCGACAGCATTCCTATTAATCGAGTGCTAAACGATAACGATTCTATTTTGTGAAACGGCATGCCCGAATTTGGGTCGAGTGGCTAGATGTGAAGTGTTGATAACCATGAGAGATGCGGCAGAAGGCCAACCCGAGGCAAATTTGCATGCACTTGCATACTTCTGGACTAATCCTTTTTCTCTAGCAAGCACTTGGAATAGCAATGATCTTGAGAGCTATGCCCCTGAATGCGCTGCAGGGGCCGTCCTGGAGGTGATGACCCTATGAAATGAGTTTGTATCCAAAGGGGGGCATGACACAGCACCTGATTTGCCTAACCATCTCGCCCCCCTTAACGAATTGTACATCGCCAAAACCTAATTTGTCGGCGATTCAACCTGGCTCTGGATAAAGTTTGGAGGAGCCATTAAATGCTTAACTGAACGGGGAAGGGGAGGACGTTCTTTTCCAGATCGATGGTTCTTATTCCCGGCGTGTGCTGTATTGTGTCTGTCTTGCAGGTCGGAGCAGGGGAGGGGATCTACTGGAGCGCCGCCACCCACCCTCACTCCATGATCAGGCAGCAGAAAACAACTACTCAGGAACGATCTTTACTTCAGCTTCGTACTTCCGGTATTTCTTGAATTCGATGACGTTCCGGGCATAGTGATTGACGGCGCCCTCCACTAGTAAAATTTCTGCCCGAACAGGCAGCCAATACTTTTGCCCGCCGATTTCACGAAGCTCGTAATCAATCGCTCTCTCTGCCCGCGTGATAGGAAAATCTGGAGGGATATCAATGGATTTCTCTTCCAAACGGACGACATGAAAAGACTCGGGGTCAATCCAACAGCGTCCACGGTAGGCAGCAATAATTTTTCGCTCGCCGTTGTAGGAAATGGTGTTCCCTGCGGTCTCTTTAGGGACCTGATAGCTGATTCGTATAGTTTCGTGGCCATTTATCGTTTCAGATTCTTCTAAATAAAATTTTGCATTCGTATGTGGATGAAAAAGAATGAGCAACGATGTGCCAAACTCCCCGGTTGAATAGGTTCCCTTCAAATTTTCAATCGTTGATGCTTTAGCCGGTCGGTCGCCTACGGAAATAATCTTGTAGTCCTCCTTCTTCTCAAAGTAAGTCAGGTCTGCCACGAAATTGTCAACTACGCGCCAACTCGCGGGAAATGTTCGTTCAGAGCGCGTGGTGATCTGGGTACAGATGAAGTTGGGCAAATCATCCGAATATGCCATCGCATTGTCGCGCACCTTTTCGAGAAATTCAGGCCAACCCCTTTCATCCGGTAGCTTCGATGGATGACCGACTTGAGGCGCGGGTGCCCGGGAATTGAGGGGAGCGAGTTCTACTTCTGGAGCATGCGAAGGGTAAGAGGGCTTACTTTGACCCATTAATTTCTTGAGGGCTTGTACAATGGAAGTGTCTGCTTGCACGTCCTGCAATTGATTTAAGAAGCTCTCGGTCACTGGAAATTGTAACCCCCGTTCACGGATGAGATCAACCACATGGCTCGGTGAGAGCTCTCCAAGCTTACAAGATGTGGCTAGAGCCAAAATATCTTTCTCGCTTAAGGGTGGTCTTCTGATTTCCTGCCCAATCCCCGGATTGAGGAGGATCCCACAGAAAAATAAGGAAATGACAAGACAACGCCTCAAGGAGTGCTCATATTCTTGGATTATGAACGTCTTTATGCCCATAGAATTGAGATTAGGGTGTCACTCCCTACTTGTCTAGCAGAAATTCAATGACGTTAATGCCGGGTCGGTGATGAAGCATTGAGAATGCTTCATGCCAACATCATTGTTGGCCTGGGGCTTACTCAAAGCCCCAATCTCACGCGGCGCTCAACCTAAGTGACGTGACAGATTTGGGCGGTGCAGGTATAGGAGGCTAAGGAGCAGGCATGAGGGATACAGATGTGGAATGCTTCAAAAATTTTGATAGTATTTCAGATGGAGCACAACACATGTCCCTGGAAGGGATATCCCTAAAACGAAATTGAGGATAACTCCCCCGGATAGAACCTATGATCGTCAGGGTGGAACCGCCAGCGGTTTCCTATTCTATTTGACACGCATTTGAAAGGAGAGCGTATTCAATTGAATGACGTGCTGCTCATTGAATACCAATACCGGTGACCAAGAATAAGATATCCATTTTTGATTATGATTTCGATTGGGCATTGAAAGACTACAATATCCATCCGCGGCCAACCCCAGGAGCTCTGAGCCGTCAGGATATTGTTTCGTTTTGTGGAACTTTGGGAGTTGACGGGATTGAGATCCGGCACGATTACTGGGCCGACTGTACTCCTTCCAGTATCCGAAAAATCTGCGACGATGCTGGCCTTCCCATCGTATCGTATCTCTTTGACGCTGACTTGGCCGTGCCAAAGTCCGATCGACGAAAGGTGATCGACCAGGTTTATCGGTTGACCGATCGCACGGCTGAGTTGGGGGCAACCCGGGCATTTTTTATTCCGGGAATTTTCAAGGGAGAATGGCCTTTAGAGCAGCAACGAAGCTGGCTTATCGAGGGGCTGAACGAATGTGCCGAGAGAGCCCGCTCAATGGGTGTAACCCTGCTCAGCGAGAATATTGACTATCCTCCGGTCCGTCCTTTCATGGGAAGAGGTGCCGATTGCGCAAAGATCTGTGCCGAAGTAGATTCTACAGGGTTTCGTTTGATTTACGATGTCTGCGCCCCACTCTTTGTGGAGGAAGATTCACTGGAGACTTTGCGTGTGATGGCCCCCTACATGGTGCACGTTCATCTTAAGAACAGCCGCCCATTGGCACTCGGCGAATCCAAACGACGTCAACTGGAAAATATTTCGGGAAAGGTATACACCGGTACATTGCTGACGGAAGGCTCCGTAAACATTCTACCCATTCTCTTGGAGTTGAAACGACTCAGCTATGATGGATATTTCCTGATTGAATATCAAGGTGAAGAGGACCCAAGAATAGCCGTTCGCCACAACCTGGAACTGCTTTCTCAACTCTTGAACGAATGAGAGGCGGGACCCATGTTCGAAGATGACCAAAACCCGCCAGTCAAACGGTAACAAAAAGTTACACGTTCTATGCTGCAGACTAACAGATAAATTAAGCCAATCTAGATCCTCACCACTGGCCCCTCTCCCTTGGGAGAGAGTGGTCTGTCAGGACCGGGGGACCTCCCCCGTGGCTTTGTTTCAAATTCTATACGCTTCCTTATTTAGAGAGGGGAATTGAAAAAACCGAGGAATTGCTCAGACTAGTAGATTCCCCCGCAGCCCATGCCTGCTACCCCCTTACAATCAGGGCTTCAAGGCGTGCTCAAACCAGGAATTGGAGAGGATGATCGTGTCGTCACGATCGGGACCTGTGGAGACGAATGAAAATTCCGTTTCAGTGATTTCAGAGAGGACTTTCAAGTAGTCTTTTGCTTTTTCAGGCAGGGCCGCGAAGTCGCGAATTCCGGCGGTTTGACGCTGCCAACCTGGAACAGTTCTGTAAACGGGCCTGACGGAATCCAATCGCTTAATGTCCGCCGGGAATTCCTTCAGCTTCGAACCTTTGTACTCGTAATCGGTGCACACTGGAATCTCGGGAAATTCGTCCAATACATCGAGCTTTGTGAGAGCAATGGCCTGCAGATGATTAATCACGGCTGAATAGTGCGTGGCCGGCCCATCAAACCAGCCACAGCGCCGCGGGCGGCCAGTAGAGGCTCCAAACTCACAGCCGCGCTGACGTATCTGTTCTCCGATTGGCCCCTCAATCTCCGTTGGGAAGGGGCCTCCGCCTACGCGAGTCGTATACGCTTTGGCGATACCAATAGCGGAGTGAATCAAGGAAGGAGCTACTCCCGTTCCGACACAGGCCCCCCCTGCACAGGCGCTGGAAGAAGTAACATAAGGATACGTGCCATGGTCGACATCAAGCAGCGTCCCTTGAGCCCCTTCAAATAGGATGCTGCGACCTGCACGAATTTGGTTATTTAGGTAAAATGCTACATCAACGACAAATTCCTGCAACAGCGATCCATATTCCAGGTATTGCTCGTAAATCTCCTGGGGATCGAGGGGCAGACCACCATAGAGCTTCTGGATGAGACAGTTTCTTTCGCGCGTTACCGAGAAGATGATCTCTTTGAGGGCCTCGGGATTAAACAAGTCGATGACTCGAACGCCGCGCCGTCCGGCCTTGTCTTCGTAGGCAGGGCCAATTCCTCGCGAAGTGGTTCCAATCTTCTTCTCACCGCGTGCCGTTTCTGCGGCCTGTTCGATCGCCATATGATAAGGAAGGATCAGATGGGCTCGATCACTGATGAACAGATTGCCGCGAACCTGGACTCCGGCTTCCTCCAATATCCGGATCTCATCCAGCAAAGCTTTAGGATAAAGGACCATTCCCGCTCCCATGACGCAGGTTTTGTTCCGATGCAAGATTCCAGATGGAATAAGATGAAGAACATATTTCTTCCCCTGCGTCATTACCGTGTGGCCGGCATTGTGGCCGCCCTGATACCGGGCCACGATGTCAAAGCGCTCGGTCAGCAAATCAACAATCTTCCCTTTTCCTTCATCACCCCATTGGGCGCCGAGTACAACCAGATTCATAAGAGGTCCATTCTGCTTGAGGATGAAAACGACCACTGAAATAAATGAGACAATTTATCAGACGGGGGCATCAGCAACCAATTACAAATGTTTATCGATGACTTTGGCGATGTTCTCGCGAGTGTTGGTGCCCACAATCTGATCTCTTACCACTCCGTCCTTGAAGAGGAGCAGAGTGGGGATTCCTTTTATGTTGTAGCGTGACGGGACGGCAATATTCTGATCGACGTTGATCTTGACGACCTTAGCACGTCCTTGATAATCCTTGGCCACAGCTTCCAACGTAGGAGCTATCGCCTTGCAGGGTCCGCACCATTCGGCCCAGAAGTCCACGAGCACGGGAATTCTTGATTTAAGGACCTCAGCTTCAAAACTCACGTCTGTGACGTCAACAGTGTTAGTAGCCATTGAGATACTCCTGGAATGGTGAAATCTAGAAACCGTACCAACGAATCCGTCTCCGCCGCTCAATTGCGGCAGGATGTGCCTTGACCCAACCCTCCGTCCCCCTCCCTAAAGGGGAAAAACTGGATGGGAGAAAACTCAATTGGTGTGCCTTTGTTAAAGCAATCTTTCTCTTTCCTTAAGGCGACAGAAGGGACTGATAGATTTCCACATACTGCCGGGCCGACTGATGCCAAGAGTAGTCTTTGCTCATGCCATTCTTCATCAATTGGATCCATCGCTTTGGCGTCGAATAAACGGCTAAGGCACGGCGCACTGTGTGCAACAATTCTGCAGGGGTCGCACTGGAAAATTTAAATCCGGTGGGCTCGGGCGACTGATCAAAATCGCTGATGGTATCGTCGAGTCCTCCCGTGGCTCTGACCAATGGCACTGTCCCGTACCTTAGAGAATAGATCTGATTCAATCCGCATGGCTCATAACGAGAAGGCATCAGGAACATGTCGGCCCCTGCTTCGATCTTATGAGCAAGCGACTCATCATACATGATCTTGACCCCGACGTAAGAAGGATATCTCTCCTGTAGCTTCAGAAAATAATTGGCATATTTTTCTTCGCCGGTTCCAATGGCAACCAACGACCATCCATCTTCGATAATGTTCTCTCCCACGTTGAGAAGCAGATCAAACCCTTTTTGGTAGGCCAGCCTGGAAACGATCCCGATAACCGGGCGACGAATGGACTCGGGGATCCCGAATAAGTCCAGTAAGTCCTTTTTACAGGTTTTTTTGCCGGCCAGGTTTTCCATCGAATAATTGGCAGCCAGATTGGGATCCGTTTCAGGATTCCATTGTGAATAGTCCACTCCGTTCAAAATACCGGAAAGGCTTGACGCTCTCTTTTGGAGGACGCCTTCGAGACCATGGCCAAAATGAGGGGTCAAAATCTCTTCGCTATAACGGCGGCTGACCGTCGAGAGTTTGTCGGCAAACAGGATGCCTCCTTTGAGGAGACAAATGTTGCCAAAAAACTCGACTCCTTCAGGATTGTAAAGGCTTTGGGGTAGCGAAATTCTGCTAAGGGCTGTTCGCGGGAACACCCCTTGATATGCCATGTTGTGAATCGTCAGCAAGGTTCTGGTCTTTTGGAAAAAAAGGTCATCTTTGTAATGGGTTTTCAAATAAACAGGGACCAGGGCCGTTTGCCAATCATTACAATGGATCACGTCAGGAGCCAGGGAAGCTCGTTTTGCAAACTCCAATGAAGCGAGTGACAAGAAGGCAAATCGTTCGGCGTTGTCCGGATAATCTTGATGATTGGAGAGGTAAAGATCTTCCCGATTATAGTATTCGCCATAGTCGACAAAGAAATAGCGCACTCCTTCGATAGGATCCGATTCCTGGATGGAACAGAACCGAAGCTCTCCTCCGAGCGCAACGGTGAGGCTAGGGATTAATATCTTCTTGGTCTGAATGCCTCGATACCGGGGCATGATCACGGCGGTTTCATGGCCCAATTGCCGGACGTATTTTGGAAGTGCTCCGATGACATCAGCCAGTCCTCCGGTTTTGGCGAAGGGGACTGCCTCTGACGCGATATAGAGAATTCTCAAGTTGCTTGCCTCATATGACTCAGACCTGACTAAGCCAGCCGGTTAAGTTAACGAAATTGATTTAGGGATGCAACAAAAAGAGAGATACTTCATAGGTGATTGCAAAAAAGAAATTAGGCCAGAACTTTCTCCGTGATCGGGAAGTCATTCGAAAGATTATCGCAAGTCTGAAACCAACGAAAGAGGATGTGCTCTTAGAAATTGGGTGTGGCAGAGGTGCGCTCACCCAGCATCTGGTTGGGGCCACGCGCCATTTTATCGGAATCGAACTGGATTCTAATCTTTGGTCGGAATTAAATAGCAGGTATTGCAGTCCTTCAGTTCATTTTCTGAACCAGGATATTCTGACCGTTCATCTCCCAACCCTCCTCCTGACGTTATCCATCGAGCGAGCGCCTCTCAAGGTTTTTGGTAACATCCCCTACTACATCTCGTCCTTCCTGGTTCAATGGCTTACCAAACAAGTCGAGCTATTGGATTCAGCCACGATCATGTTTCAAAAGGAGGTGGCCGAACGACTTTCAGCTGAACCACGGACAAAAGAATACGGGCTTTTGACACTTCTCGGTCAGTATTATTTTCAGGTGTCTCCGCTGTTCTTGGTGGGGCGAAAGGCATTTTGGCCCGAACCAAAGGTAGACTCCCAAGTCCTCCGATTGGATCCATTGTCAAAAAGAATTTTAACAGAGGAAAAAGAGGCAGCCTTTTTCTCTTTTCTCAAGAGCTGTTTTTCCCAGCGGAGGAAGACCTTGGTCAATTGCCTGAAATCCTCTTCTTTTTCTGCTGATGTTCTGGAAGGTGCTATGAAAAACTTGGGATTCACGCGGGCAACCAGAGCGGAAGAGCTATCCCTCAAAGAGTTGTGCAGTCTCTTTTTAGAATTAGAACGCAAAAATCCTCATTAGATAGTCGGATTCAAATCACACCACTCAAAGAAGTTGCCGTAATAGATCCGATGTCGCTCGCCCGAGTGGTTAGTGGCATTAATATGTGTGTATTGCTGTAGCCGGGTACGTTGACCGCGCTTGCCCCTGAGTTTAGGCCAGCTACAACTTGGGCTTTTGCAACAGAACACATGCTCAGCGTAAAGTTTGAAAGATGGCTAATGCCATCCTCGGGAACGATCGGTGCTGCGTTCCGGATGATGCCGTGTCATTCGAACAGCCGCGAAGTCCATCCGATACGGCCTTAGACATTCCTTCAAGTGGCCGAATGTGTTAGACTTCGGGGGATTTGAATTTGAATAGGCAAAGGTCTGGAATTGAAGCCCTCTGAATTTATTGAAGCGACTCCCCTGGGTGGATTAGGGGAGTTCGGGATGAACATGATGGTCCTCCGTTACGGGGACCAGATGATTGTCATCGATGCCGGACTCATGTTCCCAGATGAGGAGCTGCTGGGCATTGATATTATTGTCCCGGATATCAGTTATCTAATTGAGAATGCGACTCACGTCAAAGCCATCTTCTTAACCCACGGGCACGAGGATCACATCGGGGCGTTGCCCTTTATTCTTCCTGCTCTGATCCACGTCCCGGTTTACGGAACACGTTTTACGCTCGAGCTGGTCAAAGCCAAACTGGCCGAGCATGGTCTGGAAAAAGAAGCCAAGTTAGTAACAGTCCGCCCCCGCCAGGTAGAGGTCGTAGGTCCCTTCAGCGTGGAATTTATCCATGTAACCCATAGCATCGTCGATGCCGTCATGCTGGCGATAACCACCCCCATCGGGGTTATTCTTCATAGTGGGGATTATAAGATCGACTCGTCTCCCCTGGACGGCCAAGTGATGGACTTACCGACCATCTCAGAATATGGCAGAAGAGGTGTTCTGGCTCTCTTCTCAGACAGCACCAACAGCAACCGTGCGGGTTATACTCCGTCCGAAACGACCGTCATTGAGCGTCTCGATGAGATCTTTCATCACGCGGAAGGGAAAGTGATTGTCTCATGTTTTTCTTCCTCGGTTCATCGGATTCAGATTGTTTTGAACCTGGCCCAAAAGTATCACCGGAAGGTCGTGTTGGCGGGCCGAAGCCTGAACACAGTGGCCCGAGTCGCGGATGAGCTTGGATTTCTCAAGATCCCTGATGGCATCCTGCTGAAGCCACAGGATGCCAAGAAATTGGCTTCCAATCGAATCGCCGTCCTTGCCACCGGGACTCAGGGGGAGCCCATGGCAGCGTTGCCCCGCCTCTCCGTGGACAGCTTTAAAGGGATTAAGATTGAGGCAGGGGATTCCGTCATCATTTCCGCAAGAATCATTCCAGGAAACGAAAAAGCGATCATGCGGATGATCAACCACATCTGCAAAAGTCAAGCCCATGCCTATTACGATGATGGATCACTCCCTCCGGTGCACGTTTCCGGTCACGGAAGCGCCGAAGAGCTGAAACTGATCCTGAATCTTGTCCGGCCGCAATACTTCATCCCAATTCATGGCGAGTATCGTCAGCTCTTCCGCCACGCCGAAATCGCGCAATCGATCAATGCCGTGAGCAAGAAGGTGATCATCGCTGAAACGGGCGACCGGATCCAGATCAGCCCGCATGGGGCCCGCATCGCCGGGAAAGTTCCTGTTGGAAGAATCTTTATCGACGAAGGCAGTTTGGATGAAGTGGAAGATGTGGTCGTGCGCGACCGCCGGCACCTGGCTGAAGATGGCATCGTTTTGCCGATTTTGGCGATTCATCGATCCACTGGAAAGCTCGAAGGCCAGCCCGAAATCATCACCAGAGGTTTTGTCGTGATGGACGATGCCGATCCGTTATTAGAAGAGTCTCGCCAACGAGTGGTGAAAACTCTGGAAGAATCCACTTTTGAAGAGCGAACCGATTGGGCTGTGATCAAAGAGAAGATCCGGACCGACCTGCGGCGTTTCCTCTTTAAGCAAACCTCCAAACGCCCCTTGGTTCTCCCGGTAATATTGGAGATTTAGACCAGGTAACGATCCCTGTCGGCATTTCTTGATGAATCGATAAGGAAAGACCAGAAGGCCTGTCCCCCCTAACGATCTCTTAACCAACTTCTCATGAACGCTATTCAAGCCATTATTCTCGGTGCGGTGCAAGGGTTTACGGAATTTCTCCCGATTAGTAGTTCAGCTCATTTGATTTTGGTTCCCTGGATTCTAGGTTGGCAGGACCAAGGTCTGACATTTGATGTGGTTCTTCATGCCGGAACGCTCCTGGCCATTCTTACCTACTTCTGGAAAGATTGGTACGGCATGCTTCAAGGGCTGCTGAACTGGAAGAGCAATACTGAGGTTGAAGGTAATGCTGCCGAATCTAGACTTTTTTTATATATAGTCTGTGCCACCATCCCAGCGGCTCTAGCTGGATTCTTTGGCGAAAAGACAGTGGAGACAACCCTCAGGAGTCCCTTTGTCCTTTCCTTTACGATGATTGGAGTGGCTGTTCTTTTGTGGATAGCCGAAAAGACTGCCAAACTCAAAAAAGAGCTTTCTGAACTGACGCTGCCAGACGCACTCAGCATTGGAACAGCCCAGGCTCTAGCCCTAATCCCGGGAACCTCACGATCCGGAATCACGATTACCACCGGGCTTTTTCTCGGCTTCACCCGGGAAACAGCGGCTCGCTTTTCCTTTCTGTTATCGGCTCCAATCATCGCCGGAGCCGGGTTGAAGAAAGCGTTGGAGCTCCGGCACGAAGGAATTCCCCACACGCAATTATTCCCCATGCTGCTGGGTTTCCTCTCATCGCTGATTGTGGGATACTTGACCATCCGGTTCCTGATGAGTTTTCTACAAAAAAATTCGTTGTTCATCTTTATCTGCTACCGTATTCTGCTAGGGATGGTGATTTTGTTTTTGATCCATTTCGCAGGGTTCCGTCCATGAGCATTCTGGTACCCTCAAAACATCCACGCATCAATGAAGCCGTCGGTATTGTGTTTTTCACGTTGACGGTTCTAATCTTTCTGAGCCTGATCTCCTATCACCCTTCTGACTCTTCACTCAACAGTTCGCGAAACCTGTTAACGGATCATCATGTGGGGAACCTCATCGGGAGGTTTGGTTCTACGCTCTCCGATTTGCTGCTCCAGTTGCTGGGTTACCCCTCTTTTCTGCTGCCGCTGATGTTTTCAATTCTCGGCTGGAGATGGTTGAAATCGCAGCCCATCGAAAACCCTTGGATCAAGGGCTTAGGCCTGGTCGCGCTGCTGGCTTCCACTTGTGCTTTGGCCGGGCTTCTTTTCCCAAATTATCTCAGCGTCGGCTGGTCTCTCAAGGCCGGAGGGCTATGGGGCGACGTGCTCGGGGATTGGTTAAAAGCCCGGTTTAATTTGGCCGGTTCATTGATTTTGACCTTGTCGGTCCTTCTTATTTCGCTCTTTGTTTCGACGCGATTCTCGTTCTCTGGCCTGGTTGCCTGGTTCCAGAATCATTGTGGTTTTGTCATGGAATGGCGTGATCGTTGGGTCCTTTATCGCAAGGCCAGGGCTAAAGAAAAAGAACGAGTCCGGCTCGAAAAGAAAATGATAGCGGAGGCGAACGCCCGGGAAACTGCCAAGACAGTGATCAAACAATCCGTGACTGAGCTCAAAGAGCAGGGGGAAGCCTCCGCCAAGCGGATTCCCAAAGAGCCCTCTCCACGAAACATGGATTTTGCGGATTCTGAGCCCGTAATCCATTCGAAAAGGGTTCCCATTGAGAAGGCGCCCATCATTCCGACTGGGACCAAAGATTTTGTTTTTCCTCGCATCACCTTATTGCATCCCTCGGAAGGTCAACAGATCGTCAATGAAAAAGAACTACGGCAAAGAGCACTCCAGTTGACGGAGAAATGCAAAGAGTTCGATGTCCATGGTCAGGTGATGCAGATCCACCCTGGACCGGTCGTCACGACTTATGAATTCAAGCCCGAGCCAGGCGTGAAATACAGCCGGATCACAAATTTGGTAGATGATCTTTGTCTCGCGTTGAAAGCCGAATCGGTTCGCATTGACCGCCTGCCCGGGAAATCTACGGTGGGCGTCGAAGTGCCCAATTCATTTCGTGAGACGATTTACCTTCGCGAGATCATCGAATCGGTCGAATTTCAGAACTCCCATTCCAAGTTGACCATTGCATTAGGTAAAGACATTGTGGGTAAAATTACAGTTGCCGACCTGGCAAAGATGCCGCACTTGCTAATTGCAGGACAGACTGGATCCGGCAAGAGCGTTGCCGTCAATGCCATGATTCTATCCATTCTGTATAAGGCAACACCGGAAGAAGTGAAATTTATCCTGGTGGACCCGAAGCGTCTCGAATTGGGTCTGTATGAAGATATTCCCCATTTGCTTACACCGGTGGTCACTGAGCCTAAGCGTGCCTCAAACGCGCTGAAGTGGGCAACCAATGAAATGGAGAATCGCTATAAGCTTCTGGCGACGGTGGGAGTAAGAAACATCGAACAATACAATGCACTGGTCAGTAAGCCCAAAACCCTGGAGCTCTTCCCGGTAGAGGAGATTGAGAAAAAACCACTCCCATTCATCGTCATTGTCATCGACGAATTGGCTGACTTGATGATGGTGGCCTCAAAAGATGTCGAGGACTCCGTCATGCGCCTCGCGCAGATGGCCAGGGCTGTCGGTATCCATTTGATTGTCGCCACCCAACGGCCTTCAGTAGACATCTTGACGGGCGTAATCAAGGCGAATTTCCCTTGCCGCATCTCGTTCCGTGTGGCCCAGAAAGTGGACTCTCGCACGATATTGGATCAAATGGGAGCCCAGCAACTATTGGGTAAAGGCGACATGCTCTTTATTCCCCCGGGTTCGTCCAAAATGGTGCGAGTTCATGCTCCCTTTGTAAGTGAGGATGAAACCAGCGAAATTGTGAAGCATCTTAAAGCTCAGGGCCAACCCGTTTACAACCAGAAGGTGCTGGAAGACACCGGAGATAAAGACAAGCAGCTCGCCGAGGTGGACGCCGAGGTGGACGAGATGTATGAAGAGGCTGTGCGAATAGTGGTCGAGATGGGAAAAGCTTCGACTTCGATACTGCAGCGCCGTTTGCGACTCGGATATGGTCGCGCCGCTCGCCTCATCGATATGATGGAACGCGACGGCATCGTCGGCCCTGCAGATGGCAGTAAACCTCGAGAAATCCTCAAACGGCGTGGTTATTTTACTGAGATCGACGAAGAGCGTGGGGCGTAGGGAAATTGTCCAAGGTCAAAACGTCGAAGGTCGAAAAAAGAGGTCATAAGTCGAAGTCGAAGATCGGAATCAAAAGTCGAAGGTCAAAGCTCCAAAGTCGAACAAAGAGGTTAAAGTCGATTCATTGACTATGACTTTTCTTATCCCTATTCTCGATTGACTGTCCTAGGTACTTCATAAATCCTGCAAGAAGGCGGTTGATGTAATTTACCTGGTTTGAAACCATTGTGAACTGTTGCAGGTCCATGTAGTGTTGATCCAAGGCAACGTAAAGCTGGGAGCGTAATTCCCCACCAGATGCCTTTGCCATAGACAAGAAGTGATGAAACTCCCTGTCTCCCCTTCGTTCAAATCCCTCAGCAATATTGGACATGATCGAAACTGCAGCTCTTCGGACCTGATCCTTAAGCGCAAAATCTCTTGAGAAGTTGCCTTTTGAAGTTAAGTCATACATCGTTCGAGTCAGATTTCTTGCCTCTTGCCAAGCCTCGATATCTTCGAATTTCTCAATTCCGGCCATGAATCAGTCCTCAACTTGAACCCCTACTTCCTGGACTTTAGACTTTCGACTTTCGACATTAGACTTTCAACCTTCGAAATTAGACCTTCAACTTTTTGACCTGTGACCCTGGACGTTTGAGCTACGACTTTGGACCTTTGACATTCAACCTTAGACTTCTTTGGTCTTCACATTTTCCTCAATCCAATTCAAATAATTGGCAGAACCAGCGACGATCGGAAGCGCAATGATTTCCGGCACGGCATAAGAATGCAGGCGTTCCACCTCCTTCTGAAGTTCCGCGAACTTCTCCCGTGAAGTTTTCATGATAAGCAAGACTTCTTGATCTTCAGTCACTTTCCCTTCCCACCAATACCAGGAGGTAATGGAAGGGACGAGATTCACGCAAGCTGCAAATTTCTTCTCGACGAGGTCCTTGGCTAATTTTGTCGCCTCTGCGGAGTCTCCTACTGTTACCATTACGACGATCTTGTCAGTCATTCAGCCCTCCAGCACAGCACCGTATTAAGAGAGGCCCTTGTAAATAATTGTTTCTCATTATAGCGATTTTGGGCTAGACTACCCCTACATTTCGGGATGGAGTTGCCGCCCCCTGAAAACTCCTATTCAGTCAAGGTTTCAGGCGGATTGGGGGATGGGGCATTCGATGGGAATCTTCTCATCTCGGGTGATAAGACCGAAAACAAATCTCGTTGACATGAAAAATTTTTCACTCAAGCAGATCTTAATCCTTTTTATTACGATTCTCTTATTGCTGGCGGGCTATTCAGCGCTGTTTGGAGAATATGGTTTTGTCGCCATAAGAAAAGCAGAACGACGCTCGCAAGAATACATCCAGCGAGTTGAGCAGTTAAAGAAAGAGAACCTGGAAATTAGAAATGAAATTCGCGCATTGAAAAAGGACCCGACAGCGATCGAAAAGATTGCTCGAGAAGAGTTGGGCCTTGTCAAAGAAGGAGAGATCAAAATGTCTACTGCGAAACAACACGAAGATCCTCCTAAGAACCCTCCCACACAAGAGTCCCACCCATGAGGGACTCCGCGACCCCTCCTAATTTTTGACTTCCGACCGTTGACTTTAGACGTTGACCTTCAACCTTGGACCTTACTATTGCCTTGACTCGAATCTAATCGAATCCATATAATACGCCATAGATCAGACGCGGGGTGGAGCAGCCTGGTAGCTCGTTGGGCTCATAACCCAAAGGTCGCGGGTTCAAATCCCGCCCCCGCAACCAACCTCCCACCATTTCATTCACCTCTAATCCCTGACTGGTCTTTACCTTAGGTTTTAATTCACTCTTTCCTTCTTTTCCTCCTCAGAGTCGCCGATTTCTCCGTTTTCTAACATTCTTCTAACAATTGGCCGTTTTTGGCCCCTGAACATCTGATTTTCTAACCTCGCCGATGCCTCGGTTTTGGCTTGCGGGAACAGATGCCCGTACGTGTCGAACGTGATCTGAATACTCGAATGACCCAGCTGATCCGAAACATATTTCGGACTTTCTCCTTGGTGAATGAGCATCGAGGCAAACGAGTGACGCAAGTCGTGGAACCTTACGTTCGGTAGGTCTGCCTTCTCCCGGATCGGCCCAAAGATATGCTCGTCAAAATAGTCGGGATCAATGAAGCTTCCATTGGAGTCAGCAAAGATAAATCCCTCGCTTCTTCCGGATAACTGCTTCAGTCCTGAGAGCAAATGAAGCACATTCTCCGTCAAAGCCACTCGGCGTGTCGACTTCTTTGATTTGGTCGGCCCAACTTTCCATCTCCATTTGTGCACACCATCTATGGCAGTGAAGCGAGATAGAGACTTGTTGACGACTAATTCTTTCTGGAACCAGTCGATGTCCTCAAAACGCAGTGCCAAGAGTTCCCCTCGCCGGAGCCCTGTGAGGGCTGCAAGATAGATCATCCCGTATCCTACGCTCTTCATTGCGGCGGCGCTGTCAATCAACTTCCAGACCTGCTCCACCGTTGGAGGAACGATTTCCTGGGCAATCGACACAGGCAGCTCTACTCCTTGAAACGGATCAAAGCGAATGTAGCCCTGCCTGATTGCACTCATGCCTTTACGTCCGGCAAGCATAACCCTGAGGAACGTGACGCAATTACGTAGCGTCTTTGGAGAAACTTTGGGCGTCATTTCAGTTACAAACCTCTGCACATTTTCCAGCGAAATTTCGTGGAGCTTGAGTTTTCCAAAGAAAGGGACCAGATGCGTCCGAATCATCGAGGCGTACGCCGCCGCAGTTGATCCTCGAATACTGCAGCGGCTATCGATGTAATTGCTCGCAAATTTCTCAAATGTGATGGGTTTGGGCTCCATGTAGGTCCCGCAATTGATCTCCACAAGAATCTCATTCAATCGAGAACGAGCTGAAGCCTTGTTCGGAAAGGCGCCGATCCACTTCTGCTTCTTTTCCGGGGTCCGGAAGACGATGTAATGGGATCGGCCTTTCTTAACGATGGATCCCCGTTGTCTACGCATCTGTTCACTCCTGCTTGCTGAGCGCTGGCGATGTGTCTCGCGGCCCGCGAGAACACATTCGAAGAATTGCTGAAAGGTCAGAGTCGGTGAAGCGAATGTATTTGCCCATCTTCCGAAAGGGGATGGCGTCTTTTCTTGTGCGTTCGTAAATCCAGGTCTCAGGCAAATGAAGAATGCTGGCGGCCTGAGAAACCGTGTACATCCGGCCGTTCGGTTGGATTGGTTCTGCCTGATTGCCATTGGAAGCCAGATTACGATTCTCTCTCTCCATATTCGTCTCCTGTGGTTGTAAATCTGCCCCACGCCAGGCACAGAATCTGTAACATGAGATCCAACGGAGGCGCTTTTAGCACAGCGAGAAATCCTCGTCAATGGGCAGATCAAAATTTATTACAACAGCAGGATTGCTGTTGTTTAAGAATAGTTTAAAAAGCTCTAAAAAGAGTTTAGAGAACAGCATTCGACTCGTTCCAAAGCCCTTAGTCTTGATTTTTTTCCCTCGAAGTACGGTGTTTTTTCCCTTCGAGTACGGTATTCCTTCCCTTGAGGTACGGTTACTTTTCCCTTGGAGTACGGTCTGCTTTTCTTGAGATACGTCATTTTTTCCCTTCAAGTACGGTCAGTATTTTGTTGAAGCCCGGCTGGACCAGCTCAGAGTTCAACTGACTTTCTCCTTAAGTGGCGATTTCTTCTTCAGCTAGTTCTGGGTGTCGATCACCTCCTCGCCTAAGTCTCTGACGACGGCAAAAAATAAACTAAGTCATTCTGGATCAGTATCTTAAAAGAAATATTATCAGAATGTCTCCGGGAGAAGTCGCAAAATCTGCCGTCGGAAATTCTGACTGCATCTTCCTTTGTAGGTTTTCCTTCGTCTCCTTTCAGCCTAAGTGTGAGTGTCCCTCTATATATAAAGAGGCTTTGAGAAGGCAAAACCTTAAGAAAATATTTTCTTGGAATCTTAAAGAAGCAGTTGAGCGGAGGGAAATACCTCTCTCAACACGCTCATGATATCTTGCCTCTAAAGTCATGCCCTCATTGACGGGCAGAAACAAGAGTCAAATTTTTTGCCCCTCTACTTATAAGAGGCAATTTCGGAGGCAAAACCTTAACACAATATTTTCAGAGCCAAAGTTAAACCCTTTTGTTTGATGGTGTTCTCTGCTTCTCGGGTCAAGGTTGGGAGAACGAACAAAACTCATCGGGACAATCAATTGCGTGGGATTCTGGCCTTTGGAAAGCAACAGGCTGAAGCTTTGGGTATTGGCTTTCAGCAACTAGAGCTCCATTGAAACTCAAACGGGCAGGAGGGCAAAGGTCGGGTTTATGGCCTGTATTACAAAGGCAGTTATCAAAACTCGAATCTTCTGGCGACCAAATGCTACAGAAACGACAGGGGGATCGTCAGGGCAACAACCGGCGAGAAGTATCAATTCACAATCACGCTCTTGGAGGTTAGATGCACATGGAGGTAAGAAATTCTCGGTTCCGGTTACGCGACTAAAACGTAGCCGCTGGCGCGGCGGACGCTACGTGTGTGAAAAGGGGGCACCTCTGCGGCCGAATTTGCTTGTTTCCAGCGGGGTCATTCTAGTCTCCTTGTCGAAAATGCTTCGGCATGGTTTTTGGCCCTAAAAGCCGACATCATGTGCGCCGAGGCATTCCCGATCAAGGTTAACGACTGACCATCCAATTGCTGCGATTTGCATACAAAGTGGCGTTTTCCTCAGCCACCAGAGGAAGTAGCAGGGCAAATAATCAATGGTTTTAAAATCGATGAAATTTTGGCGAGGGACTTTTGCAATGGTTCCAGTCCATTGTGTCCCCATACTGGTTTGGGAATTTGCCAGTTGTAATGCTTTTCCCTGCCGCCTAGAATGTAATTGTGGGTCAATCTCTCAGGAAAACTGAGTTCAAAAGAAGTCCACTCTGCACTATGAGTCTGATACCGACATCGACTTTGCTACGTTCGCTGCGACGCCGGGGTGACTCCTCTCCACTTGCCGTTATTGGTTATAAGGCGCCGCCGTATCAAAATGATAAAACTCCGAGGGAACAACTCACGCTCATATCACGTCGGGACGATAGGGTGCTGTTCTGCATGGACATGTGTGAGATCGCAACTGAACTCTCCTGTCATCGGACTGGATGGACCGGGCGCACGATAGTACTTCAGCTGGCCGCTAAGTAAAGGGCTCGACCGGGATGGCGGCGATTTGTATTCCGCGGATTGTACCAGGTGAGCCTCCCTGGAGGGCATCCTTCTTCTCCCTGACGAGAGAACCTTGAGGCGCGCCAGACATTGCTTCCGGTTACTGTGAGGGGGCAGGCATCAAAACCGAAAATCCGGAAAGAATCCATAAGCTAAAAGAATTTGAGGAGGTGGTTAATGGACCGGTTGAATAAAGCTACGCTCGCTATTCTCGTCCTGGGTCTGATCACGCTCAATGCCTGTGAGGGTTTGGTTCCACACGATGTGCCGAGCCTACTCGACCCCAAGATTCCGCGCTCAGAGGTCATTGGCATCTTGGCGGGCTTCGGAACGACTTTTGCCGCTCTGCCGGACTTAATCGCTATGCTCAAGCGCCGGTCAAGCAAGGGCATGAACCCTAGGATGGCGGCAATCATGGGCATATTTCAGATCCTCTGGGTTTACTACGGCTTATTGATTCTTTCGCGACCGGTCATTATATGGAACGTGGTCGCGGTGTTCATCAATTTCTTAAGCGTCGGAGCTTACCGCTATTTCGTCCTCAAGGAAAAAAGCCAAGCAAGAGGGTGAGCTCAAGAGTGTCGGAGCAACAACCCAAGCGAAACCAGTCCGATGATCGCCAGCAACATGGCCACCGTAATACTCAAAGGCCACTGGGTTAAAACAGGGGTTTCATCGCGACGAAGCCTCAGCAACGTACGCCAGTGCGAAATGCCCGCTAAGATCGTGGCAAGGATACCCAGGAGGATAAGGGCGAACCCGAAGGTAATCGCGGCCTGATGTAAGTGGATAGTTTCTGGACTAGGAGACTTCGCACTCAGAGATCGGAAAAATGCGACGGTGCCAAAACCGAACGTTGCCATAGTCAGTGTGGTACGAATCCAAGCCAGGGTGGTGCGGTCGAGTGCGAGCTGCGTGCGGAATTTCGCCATGCCCGTGCGGTCATGAGCTAGAGCCACGCGGGGGTCAAAAGCGTGTTGGTTCATGATTGCTGCCCTCTCTTTGCTTTATGTCAACTTTGTCGGTATGGTAAACCGCGTACCGACGTGGTCGCTACCCAGCGGATTCGCTCTTCGCAAAGGCGCCTGATTTACCGGCATCCAGAAGCTGCTGCGCGTCGAGACGACCGAAAAGCTCGATCAGTTTCGCAACCACGCCGGTCCATCCGGTCTGATGGCTGGCCCCCAGGCCCGCGCCGTTATCGCCGTGGAAGTACTCATAGAACAGGATGTAATCCTTCCATTGGGGATCGGTCTGGAATTTCTCCGTACCTCCGAACACCGGCCGCCGGCCGGATTTATCCCGCAGGAAGATCCGTTCCAGACGATTGGCTATTTCGCGCGCCACCTCGAACAGGTTCATCAATTTGCCCGAGCCGGTGGGACACTCGATCTTGAAGTTGTCGCCGTAATAGAGATAGAACGACAGCAAGGCGCGGATCAGCATCGCGTTGACCGGCATCCAGATCGGCCCGCGCCAGTTGGAGTTTCCACCGAACATGCCGGTGTCGGATTCCGCCGGAAGATAATTCACCCGGTATTCCTGGCCTTCGCACGTTGACGACATAGGGATGGTCGTCATGGTAGCGGGAGAGGGCCCGGATCCCGTAAGGACTCAGGAATTCGTTCTCATCGAGCATGCGCGTCAGAATCCGGCGCAACCTGTCTTCATTCACCAGCGCAGCAATACCGCGCTCGGCATACCCCAAATGACCGAGCCCGGTTGCATGAATGCTGTCGCGCAGCTCGGGCATACGTTCCAAGCGTTCCCGTATGATGTTTTCACTCGCGGCGTCCGTTCGCGCTGCCACGGCTCGATCACGGTGGTGGCACACAAGCGGCAGCAGTCCCACCATGGAGCGAACCTTGAGCCGCCTGGCAGCTACCGTCGGGGAGGCGCAGGACGTCGTAGTAAAAACCATCCTCCTCGTCCCACATGCCATCCGGCCCCGTCTGATTCATGGCGTGCGCGATCCAAAGGAAATGCTCCGCAAACTTCAGCGCCATGTCTTCGTAAAAAGGGTCGTGGGCCGCCAACTCGACGGCGATCTCCAACATGTTCTGGCAGAACATGGAAACCCAAGCCGTGCCGTCCGCCTGCTCAAGGCTGCCACCGGTCGGCAGCGGCGCGCTGCGGTCGAAGACGCCGATGTTGTCCAGCCCGAGAAAGCCGCCTTCAAACAGGTTCTTGCCAAAGCGGTCTTTGCGGTTCACCCACCAACTGAAGTTCAGCATCAGCTTGGCAAACGAGCGCTTGAGGAACTCGATGTCGCCTTTCCCTTTAAGGGCCTGTTCCGTCCGGTACAGGAAAATCGTCGCCCAGGCGTGGACCGGCGGATTGACGTCGCTGAAGTTCCACTCGTAGGCCGGGATCTGACCGGTCGGATGGATGAAAAACTCCTGCAGCATCAGGTCGAGCTGTTCTTTGGCGAAATCCGGATCGACCGTGGAGAGCGCGATGGCGTGGAACGCCAGGTCCCAGGCCGCATACCACGGGATACTCCCACTTGTCGGGCATCGAGATGACGTGCTGGTTCACCATGTGGAACCATTCGCTGTTCCGCATGAAGCGTCCGCCGGGCTTCATCGGATCGATGCCATGTTCCTCGAGCCATTTGTCCACATCGAAGAAGAAGAACTGCTTGGTCCAGAGCATCCCGGCCAGCGCCTGGCGCATGACGAGGGCCTCATCTTCGCTGACACGCGTTGGGGTTATGGATTTGTAGAACTCGTCGGCCTCACGCTGGCGGGTCTGCATGATTTCAGCAAAGTTCTTGAAGGGATCGCCCATGGCCGCAGGCGCCAGATCGCTTAGCCGCAGACGGATGGTGGCTGTCTTTCCCGCACCCACATTCAACTGATAGTGTGCCGCAGATTTGGTTCCCGTTTTCTCGGGGTTGACTGCGTCCTGATTCCCGTTGACCACATAGTTGTTGATCCCGTCTTTCACGTAAGCGAGAGGCGTTGGGCGTGCCGAAGATCCGCTCGTTGTTGGTCTCGTTTTCCGTGAACAGCAGCGGGACATCTCCCTCGCAGTACAGAAAGCGCTCCCCCAGATCGGCGTGCGAGGCTGCAATTGCCTGCACGCCTTTCTGACCAGGACCTGCTTCAGGGACGGCTTGGGTGTACCTGGCCACCATGTCCAGGTGTTGCGAAACCAGAGCGTCGGCAGAACATGCAATGTGGCCGGCTCAGGCCCGCGATTGCTCACGCTGATCTGGATCAGCAGGTCTTCCGGCGACTGCTTGGCATATTCCACAAAGACATCGAAGTAGCGATCGTCATTGAAGATTCCGGTATCCAGCAGCTCATATTCCATGTCGCCACGGTTGCGCCGCTTGTTCGTCTCGATCAGATCATCGTAGGGAAAGGCCGCCTGCGGATACTTGTACAGGTACTTCATGTAGGAATGCGTCGGCGTGCTGTCGAGATAGAAGTAGTATTCCTTCACGTCTTCGCCGTGGTTGGCTTCGCTGTTCGTCAGGCCGAACATGCGTTCTTTGAGGATCGGGTCTTTGCCATTCCAGAGGGCCACGCTGAAGCACAGCAACTGCTTGTCATCGCTGATGCCGGCAAGGCCATCCTCGCCCCAGTGATAGGCGCGGGATCGGGCCTGGTCATGGGTGAAGTAGTCCCAGGCATTTCCGTCCTGGCTGTAGTCCTCGCGAACCGTTCCCCACTGCCGCTCGCTAAGGTAGGGTCCCCATTTCCTCCATGGTGTCTTGGCGGTCGCGCGCTTCTTCTAATCTGGTTGATTCTGGATTTTGCGACAATTTGTGCCTCCTGTTTGGCCGACTCACCTCAGGTGACATGGCGGCGCCGGATGGGGGGGTTCTCTAAATCATAGGATAAGCGAACATTCGAAGCAGCACCAGTAACATCGACTTTACACTATGCAGGGGCGCGCCTAAATCAAGGCTCTCGATTCCCTCATCCGCATTCGGCTATTGCAGGAATTCCAGACCCGCGCTTTTTGCCGGCTCCGTCCGCACCCGTCCGGAACGAATGGCGGCCCGGAAGGTCTTGAAATCAACTTCCGCCTGGTCTGCGTAAGCTCTCGCGTATTTCACCAGGGCGTCATCGAACTGGCCGCTTGACCCCAGGTACCCGGAGATCATTGCTGCGTCGCCCGCCTTGGCGTGCGCCCGCGCCACTGCCCAGCCACACATGGTGGCATAGTCAACCAGCGTGCCAGGCTGGAAAAGTTTCAACCTCAGCGGAGACCTTCATATCGCGGAACTGACGCACGTAGTAATCGTGCCCCTGCGCCGAGCGGAACCAGCCCAGAAAGATGTCACTGGCCGCCTGCATCAAACGCTGGCCTGTCACAACGCGGAAACCCTGATGCGCAAAGCGGCTCTTGCCGCCCGGCGGCTCCAGCACCGATCTGCGCGCTTCCTTGCTTTGCAGAAACAGCGGGTCGTCGTCATCGGCCAGAAGCAGATGGACATAGCAGCGCGTCCCTACACTGCCGACGCCAACCACTTTCACCGCCGAATCCTGAAAGCGATAGCGCTCGAACAAAGCGAGCCGGTCGGCCTGCAATGACTTTGATATTGCGCAATGTGATTCCGGTTGGCCTTTTCGAAATCCCAGACGTTTTGTTGGAAATGGAAGAGGAACGGGGGATTGTCCTTGATCGTCCGCCGGCCGTCCACAACCGCCGTCAGCTTGGGAACTACCGCTTCCGAGGTTTGCGAGTGGGCCTGCTTCTGCTTCTTCTTCAATCGCGCCAAGAAGTCCGGATCTTTCCGGAAATACTCGATAGGGCGTCCACACCGACTTCCGCGTACCACGTCTCGAGCACTCTCATGTCGGAGAACTCAGCCATCCGCTTGCGATAGGACGCTGCGGCCGCTCGCACGGCATTGTCCGCGACGGCTTCGAAAAGCTTCGGTCCCTCGCCGCCAGCACGAGGCTGGCCCCCAATCGCTTGAGGTCCCATTCCCACGGAGCGGGAAACGTCTCGTCGAAGTCGTTGATGTCGAACACCAGGGCGCGTTCGGGGGAGGCGAAGCCGCCGAAGTTCATCAGGTGGCAATCGCCGCAGGCCTGAACGGTGATCCCCGACACGCGCGCGTTTGCGAGGTCGCGAGCCTGGATGATGGCGGCGCCGCGGAAGAACTTGAAAGGCGACTCGGCCATCCTCTGATACTTAATCGGGATCAGGCCGGGAATACGATCGGTGTCCGATTCCTCGAGCAGTTTGATCGGGTCTAGAGACTTCGAACGAGGCTTCCACTCGGCCTGCGCAGCACGCGGACACTGTTCGCGCAACGCTTTACCATGTTTGTGTCTTTCGCTCCTGGATAGCGGAACAGCAGATTTCATTCTTTCATTCTCCTTTCATTCGGGATCCGGTCGATTATTGTTTCCCTGATTCGGCCATCGATAAACGTTTTATGATCCCTGCTGCTCAGAACATCATCTTCAAAGTGTCCCGAATACAGTATCGAATGGGAGCGAAGCAATCACGACCGGGATCGCCGGGATCAAAGCGACGCCGATGAGCGCATAGAGGTCGACAGCACTAACCGGAATAATGCGGATGTGGTTGATATTACCCACCACACTATAGAGATCAGTCGTTGTGGAGAAATCCGGGACCGTCAAAACATCTTCATCCAGACTGTCGGCCCGATGGAGCCACTTTTTTTCAAACTGCTCCCCTACGGCGCGGGCAAATGCTCCGTAACTCAACATGCCCCGGCGCCGCAAGCGCATCAGCGTGCTGGAGAAAAGGAAATAAGGCGCAACGCAGACAAGCAACACAACTCCAATCAGCATCAGGGACAAATGGCGGAATGCCATCAGCTTTTGTCCTTCATTGAAGATCCGATTGGCTATCGCTCCCGCCAGTCCAACACCCAGGCAGAAGCTGAACGGCAGTTGCCCGCGCAACGAGGCTTCGATAAACCCCAGACCTCCCAAGGTGTCGGGATGAGCGGCAATGAGCCGCAGATTCAGATTGGTCGTGGTTCGCAAGAATCGCGCCCAAAGCAGGTGTCGCCACAACCAGAGATAGATGAAATAAATGAGAATTGGATAGCTGACAAAAAATGCCCACGTCCCCCCGGCGAAAAATACCTATAGCCGCCACCTCCCTTCCACCAGGCCATGAATTCAGCGCCCTCCGGGCTCAGGTACCCGCCAGCAAGGCTGCCGTCGTATAAGTCAGAATTGCGATCAGCACTCGAGCAAGCTTGGAATCACTGAGCTTTTCGCAAGAAGCCCAGTCCTCCTGAAATTTGGGGAGCTGTTCATGCGGAACAAGAAAGGTTTCGAAATGGTGCGCAACCAGGGCAAGCCGCTTGCGCAAAGGTGGTTCCGCCAGAACAAGCACAAGAATAATAATGAGGAAGCGGGATTGAGAGGCATAGTCCGTCAGAAACGATTGGAATGAAGCGCCTCCGCGGAGAGCAGACAATACTGCTAGCGGACCCCACGCCATCGCCGCAGCAACGCCAGCTCGAATGAGCGTTTGCGAGCTGGCGGTGCGAAATAGATCCAAGAATACTTGAGGGCGGATGTGCGAGGATTGATCGGACTGGGTGTGACTCGGTTGCCGTGAACGTTTCATGGAAGACTCCTCCTGCAGCTGATTTTGAAACCCCAGACTCTCTACTCTGACCACCTTGGCGACTATTTCACGCCGCTCATTTGTCAGCCGGCACTCAAACCCCTATGAAGGGCGGCGTACACTGTCGGAAGTGTGGCCAATGCGGCACGATCTCGATTTCGACTTCACCTGCATCCCGCAGGATGGGGAGCACACCCCGGAGAATTTGTGCCTTAAAGCCGATTTCATAATTTTCCCTTACTCTCCCGGGTGTATCGTCTTTCTTGCCGGATGGAGACTGATTTTCGTTCAACAGTTTGGCTGCTTACACGGACTTTAAGGAATATGTGCGACTATATACGAAGGCAAAGGCGAACATCCTACCATTGGGCTCTTTGGCTGATTCTCCTTTACGACTTCGACGGCTGCGTCTTCGGAATGCGCAACGTCCAGGAAAGGCCGAAGACGATGGTTCGCCCTTGCGGCCGGGCCAGAGCCCGGTACTCATCAGTACTTGAAGAAGAGCGCTAGATCCTTCGCCGGGAAGAATGAAATTGGCCTGTACGCCAATAGCATGCACTGAATAGAACGGAATCGTGCTCTCAGGGATGACGGGATTACCTGCAACGGATAACGTTCCGCCGCTTTGCGAAACCTGCCATTGGTCGTACCCAACCAAGCCGAGTTGGAGCAGCATACTGAGATCTTTCTTCAGGGGAAGTACCTGCCCAAATCCCCACTCATCGTGAATGTCTGACCCGGTGTTATGTTAGTGCCACTCTGTTCTGACCGTGGATTTCCCAGGCGGTCGTCAAGTTTGCGGTGGTTGCCTTGTTCTTGGTGATGTAGAACGTGGTGCCACTCGTTA
The DNA here is from genome assembly GCA_963810905.1 of uncultured Acidimicrobiia bacterium. Taxonomy (GTDB): domain Bacteria; phylum Acidobacteriota; class Terriglobia; order Versatilivoradales; family Versatilivoraceae; genus CAWBAT01. Next base: position 241,551 of record CAWEPG010000014.1, read on the forward strand.
TATCGTTACCCCAATATCCGGAACCCACGTTATTGCTGGCCCCCTGAGTGAATCGACCCGTGGGAGCGACGAAAGCGTATCCGACGTTGAAGTCAGTTCGCTTTAAGTGCCAACCCAAGTTCAATGGCTGGACGTACATATCGGAAAAGCCGGATCCGCCTCCAGCCGGTGCTGAGGTTGGTCCCGGTTATATCAGCTACCAGCTCACCGTTCGCGTAGGTTAGTACGATATAGGGCATGAAGTAACCGCCAAGGAACTTGTGCTTCGGGACATAGTAGAAAATGTTCTCATCCACCCAGAACGAATAGGTCCCAGTAATACTTGGAACGCGGTTTCCGTTGGGGTCATTCAATTGGCTGGCGGAGTAGTTCAGAGGCATGTTGGCATAGGTGATGCCGGGATCAGGAATCACACCGGCATTGAGACCAAACTGTCCCGGGACCCATTGCCCCTTCTGTTGAGCCAAGGTGGATGAGGCGCCACTCAAAAACATGCAAGCAAGGACTGCGGTTTCAAGCTTGCTCCGGAATCGCACTCTTGAGTTCCTTTCGTTCCCCAACCTCATAACTTCGTGATGCTGGCGGCGCGGCTTCGGATACTTGCTGGGGCTCACCTTGCGTTTTTCAATGAGCTTCAAAGTCGGCCTTATCGTCAATCTGCGTACGGTTCCCATCCTCGCTAGCCTTGGAGCCGATATAGGGTGACAGAACCCAGCATGCCTATTTCGGCGGAACATATGGATCGGGCGTGCCCATCGGGATGGGCGGATACTTCTTCAGGCTGGCCTCGAACTCACCGATGATTCTCACCACCGGGTCAATGACCCAGGAATTGTGTGGCGGCCACGTCGCGCTCCTCCTTCAGGTCGGTGAGGAGGTTGATGACTTTCGGCAACGGGAGTTTCAGCGGCGGGTCGTACATGTTCTCCTGCCAGATCAGGTGCGCCTTCCAGTTCCGCCACTTGACGGCGGACAGCTGGTCGGCCACGTAGGCCGGGAATCCTTCGCGATTGGAGTTCTCCTGTTTGCCGAGGAAGAAATCCAACTGGTCCACGCCGTCAATCGGGCGATCCTTCGGGACTTCCGCTCCGCCCACGCGCGCGAGGGTCGTGAAGCAGATCCACGATGTGGACGATCTCGTTGTTGACGCGGCCGGCCGGCACTTTGCCCGGCCAGCGGATGATGAACGGCGCGCGCAGCGAGCCTTCCATCGCCGTGAAATACGTACCCCGCCACGGCCCGTTGTCAGCCCTGCCAGGGATCGGTCGCCTCCGGGCCGTTGTCGCTGGCGAAAACGACCAGCGTGTTGTCTTCGATGCCGGCTTCCTTGATGGCGTCGAGGATCTGGCCGGTGCGGTAGTCCATCTCGGCGAGGCAATCGGCCCAATCGCCGTTGCCGGTTTTGCCGGCGAACTCCGGATTGGGCAGCGTCGGCATGTGAACCAGCGAGAACGAAACGTAGGCATAGAACGGCTTGCCCGCACTTCGCGTTGCGCTTGATGAACTCCACGGCGCGGCTCGTGATCTCCGCTTCCATGGTTCGGCGACGATCCACGTCCAGTTCCGCGACCTGCCGGGCCTTCTCGCCCTTGCGCGCTTCGTAGATGTGTTCGGGGTGGACGACCTTCGCGTTCCAGCCCTGCTTGTCGCCGACCGATGGCCACACGCTTTTCGTTTCGTTGAACGACGGCCACATGGCCTCGTCGTAGGTGCGCGGGATGCCATACCATTCGTCGAATCCCTGATGCGTGGGAAACCGGTCTTCGGCGCTGCCGAGATGCCACTTGCCCCACATGCCGGTGGCGTAACCCTGCGCCGACAACAACTCGGCGATGGTGACCTCCCACTGGGTCATTCCGTCCGGCGCGCCGCCGATCGGAACGGCATACGTTCCCGAGCGGATGGAGAAGCGGCCCGTCATGAGCGCCGAACGGGAGGGCGTGCATTGCGCCTCGACGTTGAAGTTGAGCAGCCGCATGCCTTCGGCTGGCGAGCTTGTCAATGCGCGGCGTGGGTGCGCCGCGCAGGATGCCGCCGCCGTAGACAGCCCAGCTCGCCATAGCCCAGGTTATCCGCGAGCATGAAGACGATGTTGGGCTTCTTGCGTCGGCCGCCGCTTGAGACGCGGACGCGAGTGCGTCAAAGAGCGCAGCCGCTGCGAGTGCCGCATAGCGATCACGATGTCCGCTGGCAATGGAGATTTCTGTTTCGGCCTTGTTCTGCAGTTGTTCATTGCATCAGGACTTTCAGGTATGCGCTAGCTACACTTCACCTGCCCCGGACCCATGAGATTTCAGTACTCCGTCATTCCCGGGTCTGCGAAGCGCTTGCGTCACGGGAGACGGCCCTCTCGGGCCGCCCGCCGTGGTCTTTACATCCTTTTTGCTTTCAAACCGATGGCTTAGTGCGCTCCGACGGTCTTCGGCAGCTTTATCGGATCGTAGGGCAACGGGTTCTCCGGGTTCTGCAGATTCGGGATCATGTCGTTCGAAGCTCCGCCCGGGAACCGTTTCTTGTTCGGATACTGGACGATCGACTTGTTGAACTCCGAGAGCGGAATGTCCAGCAGCGAGATGGCCCAGCCATTGTCCATGCCCGCGTAGCGGCCCGGCGAGGTGGTCGGGTTGCGCACCGCGACGGCGCCGTTGAACGTCATGTCGTATTTCTCGTACGGGTCCATGGTGAGGTTGTAGGTCGAACCGATGGCACCGATGTCGAGCGTCAGGCCCCAGCCAGGTGTCCTTCGACGTGTAGAGCAGCTTCCACGCGATCTTCAGATCGGGATTCGCGGGGTCACCACCGACGTCGTAACGCATGCCCAGGAACTTCTCGCCGTCGGTATAGATCCACCCGTCGCGCGCCGAATGCCTCGCCTTGCCGGTGACATAGGCGCTGTTGTCGATGCCGTCGAAGTAGATCGGCTTGCCGTCGTTGTCCTTCCAGGCGCCATGCGGCGGCGGGGTGAGGCCGGCCATCGTGGCGGTGGTGGGCCACACGTCCATGTGCGACATCATTTCAATCGAGGACCAGCCCGGCCGGAATCTTGCCCGGCGCCCACATGATGCCGGGCACGCGGAAGGCGCCTTCGAAGCCCGTGCCTTTTTCGCCGCGGAACGGGTTGGTGCCGGCGTCGGGCCAGGCGTCCTGCCAGGCGCCATTGTCCGCCGTGTGGATGACGATGGTGTCGGGCGCCTCGGCGCGGATGGCGTCCATGATCCGGCCGATGTTGGCGTCCATTTCCATCATCTTGTCGGAGTAGTTGCCAAGGTGCGACTTGCCCTGGAACGCCTTGTTCGGGCTGGTCGGCTGGTGCATGCCCATGAAGTTCACGCTCATGAAGAACGGCTTGCCGTCCTTGGCGTGCTGCTTGATGTAGGCGACCGCCGAATCCGTCTGACGGACATCGAAATCGGCAAGGTTCTCCAGCGTGATTATGGCACCGTTGTTGCCCTTGACCGCCGGCTTGCCCGCGGTGCCTTCCCATTCGTACATGTTCACCACTTTCTGATACATGTCCCAGTATTCCTTGTTGTATTTCGGGAACCAGGGATGGGCAATCGGTGCCGTGTCGCTGTAGGCATAGACACCCGGATAGTAGGCCGCGAACTGCTTCATCTCGTCGAAGCCGTGATTGATCGGGTAGAACTTCTCCACGTCGCCGAGATGCCACTTGCCGGAGAAGTAGGTCGTGATAGCCGTTCTTCTTGTAGAATTCGGCGATGGTCGGCGTGTCCGCGGTCAGGCCGTTCGGGTCGCCGGGAACGACCACGACCGACAGCGCCGTGCGGACCGGGATGCGCCCGGTCATGAACGAGGCGCGGCCCGCCGTGCAGCTCGCCTGGCCGTACCAGCTCGTGAACACCGCGCCTTCCTTGGCCATGCGATCAATGTTCGGCGTCGGATGCCCGAGCGCCGCACCGCCGAAGTACACACCGTAGTCGCCCCAGCCCACGTCGTCGCTCATGAGCATGACGACGTTGGGTTTCTTCTGCGCTGCCGCCGGACCTGCCGCCAGCGCCACAATCGCAACCAATACAAACAACATTGATAGATATTTCATTTGATCTCTCCTCTTAACTTGATCTCTTCTATTCTCATTTTTCCTTCGAAAGCTTGGCTAAATCACGTTTTGCACCACCCCTTGTTCGAGTAAAACGGGTCACTGGACTGCTTCTCACCCCCCTTCGCTGCTTGCTGTTTTATGAGTTACTGCCCAATTTTACCTCGCCACTGGCCCCCACTCAATCTGTGAACCCACTAGCTTCTGGTTCCCCTGCCGAGTTTCCCTTTGAAGGGATAAGAAAAATGCACCGAGTCAGGTGACCCGGCCTACGGCCCTTCCTGTTCTAATCCCTCCAACTGAAATTCATGCGTGAGTTCGATCAAGCGAGTATTTAACCTTTGATGAGTGCTGGCTCTCCATTTTCCTGATTGCTGGCAATTTATGGTCCTTTCTTTCCCCTAACTTTGATCTTTTCACCCGGACCTAGATGAAAGTTAAATATAGGGCTGACTTCAAAGCCCAGGATCAGGCCGGGGTTGGGGATACCGTCGGGCCTCGCGGCTGCCCCTCCCGCTTCTATCGCGAGGCTGATACGGCTGCTTGCCGATTCTCACCACTTTACCGACTTGAGCACCCAAAGGAAATGTCGCCTCGCCGCCGCTTTCCCAATTGAACGACCAGTTGAAGTCGCTGAGGCCCACAAACCATCCCTCCTTCAGATTGAAGGTGAAGGTGGGAGTAATAATCATCTCATTGACGTTCGGCCGATTGGGAGAGCCAGCGAAGGAAACCGGATTTTGCAAAATCGCACCGACTGTCAGGTTCTTGATCCCGGTGTAGATTAGCGCGAAGGAAGGACCCGCCTGCCACTTTCCTGCGCCCAGTTGGGGAGCATTTGCAGTGGGAAAAACCAGCGTCGGCCCTATACCCCATCTGCCCCAGGATTGTTTGAAGGTAAATAAGTCGAAGACCTGTAAGTCACCAAGGCCGGTTGTGCCCTCGGCAACCGGGGGGCAACCTATGCAACCAAACGGTGGGGGGACGCCCGGGGTTGATATGACCAAAGGCAGGGTCATCTTCATTAACTGCACGACAGGGAACTTGTGAAAGGGTCCAATCGGAAGGACTGGCTGGAGCTGCCACATATTGACGGCGCCGTTCGTTCCGGACACCTTCGGCAGGAGAATGTCGCGAAATTGTATGGACGTAACCGGAGCCGCCGGGTTGTTAATTTGGTTGGCGAGTTCTTGAGCAGAGACATCGGCACCGGATTTGGCGGGGGACGGAGGGTTCTGCCCAGCGGGTGTCTGGCCGGTGCCGTCTTCTGCCGGAGGGTTCTTCGTCGCGGGAGCTTGGGTATTATCTTGGCCAGCTACCTGCGTCTCCCCATCAGACGATAGGGGACCCAGCGCAAGCGAGGCCACAATCAGAGCTGAGAACAGCGATGTAGCGCTAAAGATCATTTCGAGAACCACCCGACCGGCGTTTCCAAGGCCTTTTTACCGCCTCCCGTACTGTCCCGTGGAGAGCTAGGCTATTTCTCGTAAGCGAAGATCCTCTTGCAGTCGTTCTTCATGCTAATAACCGTCCAGCCCTGCTTCTTGGCCTCGTCGTACAAGACCTGGGTGAATGGGCCGACCTTCGTGTCGGGCAATCCTTGCGCTGGACCGTAGGCATACTCGCGCGCCGCGTCATCGTGCAGCACTAGCATTGAGAGACGCGCGCCATCTCCGGCTTTCGTGTACTCCAGCATTTGTTGATCCCCGGTCGAGTTGCCGAAGGCCGCGTACGGCCGGCGGCCGATCATGAGGTGAATACCCTCGGGTTTGCCGGCGTTGTTGTCGTTCAGCAACAACTTGGGCTCCTTGGTCAGAAACGGCTTGCCGTTCTGGTGATAGCCATATTTCGTCGCCGCGGGCGGTGCCAACCCCCGGCTCGGGCGGAAGCCGTAAGTCTGCTCCGAATACACGCGCACGAAATCTTGCCCGCCACAGGTGACGATGTAGGTCTTGTAGCCATTGGCGCGGAGGTACTTCAGGACCTCCTGCATCGGCAGGCAGGTAGCTCGGTGTAAGGCCTTTTCCAGCGCGGGTCCTTCGCCGTCGCCAGCCAGTTCTTCACCTCAGCATTAAAATCATCGACACTCATGCCCGAAAGCGTGGCCGCTAGGATCTTCTCGAGATCGTGTAAGGTTGAGCTTTGCGATTTCCTCCCGGTTGCCAGAAAGGACTGTTTTGAAGGGTTCAACGTTGGCCAACTCCGGCTTCGCCTTCGCGAGAACCGGGACCCGATCGAGGCAGTAAATCACCTGTAAGTACGTAGGGTGCTCCAGCCAGAGCGTTCCGTCCTGATCGAAGGTAGCAATGCGGGCTTCGGGTGATACGTACTTTGGACTGGCCTTGTCGGTGGTGGTTTTTACAAACTCGATGATCGCTTTCTTTGCCGGCCCGTCATTCCACGACGGCAAGGGGTCTGCCGCGTTTGCATTGCAGGGGAACGCTAAGAGTACTCTTAAAACGAGGATTAATCAAGGAGTGATGTATTTTCTGTTCATTCGAGTCTCATTTTTAGTCGTACTAACGAAAGCCAGCCAGAATGCCACGAAGCGGTAGCAGATCCGACTTGCCAACGTAAGCTTCAGCGCCTGCCGCGAGCGCAGCCTCGCGGAGCGGAGCTTCTTCCCACTGTGAAACCATGACGATTCTTGCTTCAGGGAAGAACTGCCTGATCTGCCTGGTGGCGGCAAGCCCGTCCATTCCTGCCATCTTCAGGTCCATCAGGACGAGGTCGGGCTGATGCTCGCGGTAAGCAGCTAGCGCCCCGCTACCGTCGTCGCACTCGAAGATCTCATGTCCCTGATCAGCAATAACGGCCTTGATCATGCGTCGCATGGGTTCGTTGTCATCCACGATTAAGAGCTTCATGAGTCTCCGGAAAGAAATGAAGTCAGCTTAGAGCGGAAAATGTGGTTTGGGAATCCAGGGGGGCACGTAATTGAGCTACGCAAAGGTACGTATTTTCAGCTCCGTGTACCTACGTACAGAGTGAGCCCAGCAGGCTACTGAAAAACTCCTTAAGCGTCAGGTCGACGCGAGGTTTGGAGCGCGGCGACTTTCGCCGCAATTCTCACCACGAATTGGATTTCCTGGGAACGCAGGCTTCCAGCCTGCCTCTTTGTCGGTGTTGACCCGATCCGTGACGGGCAGCGGGAAGAGACAGAGCCGGCAAGATGCCGGCGCTCCCAGGGGGAATCCGTCTAACACCCCCCTGGGGCACTATAAGCGGCCTTTTCCCCTCCACGGAGGGGAGTTTGTTCGATTCATCTCCGGCGGGCTGGAGGTTACCGGAGCATTTTATGCAACTTAGTATTAGGAAAGGAGGCCTTTGTGTTCGAGTGCGAACTTCATGAGGGCGTTGCTTCCGTGGAGGTCCAGTTTCTGGCAGATGTTATTGCGGTGGGTTTCGACCGTGCGCGGGCTGATGAAAAGGTCTTGTGCGATCTCTCTCGTGGTCTTGCCATCTGCGATCAGCGAGAGCACTCGAAGTTCAGAAGCCGTAAGACTCTCTAAACCTGACCGAGGTCCGTTGCCCGAATCGGCCTGTCGGACGCGGTTGACAAGATAAGTAGTGAGTTCCGGACTGGCATAATTCTGGCCGGCAGCCACAGCTCTGATGCAACTCACAATGTCGGTGACTGCACTGTCTTTGAGCACATAACCTTTCACGCCCACTTCGAGCGCTTGTTTGAAAAGTTTTTTCTCCCGGTACATGGTCACGAGGATGACTTCGACCGGAGGGTTTAGCGCAACCAACCTGCGAGCCAGAGCAAGGCCGTCCAATTTGGGCATGGAGATATCCAAGACCACAATCGATGGACGAACCTTCTCGATCAACTCGAGAGCGCTCTCCCCGTCACTTGCCTCGCTCACCACTTCGAAATCTGGCTGCGACTCGATGATGCGCCGCAACCCAACACGGAAGACCGGGTGATCGTCGGCGATGAGTATTCTTATTTTATTCTCGCGTCCCACCGGGTAACTCCAAGCAAATAGATAGTGTCGTACCCCGTGCCGACTGAGAGTCGATCGCAAAAGAACCGCCGAGCAGGCGTACGCGCTCCGCTATCCCTGCTAAGCCGAAGCCCCGAGCGTGATTACCGTTGTCTGCCGGGTCCGGCGGTGGCATGCCCTTTCCATTATCCTGGACCGAGATAGTCACTTGCTTTCCATTATTCTTAATCTCGATCCGAGCGGCGGTGGCCTGCGAGTGCTTCATTACGTTGTTAAGACCCTCCTGCACAATACGGTAAACGCTGGTCTCGGCCTCTGGTGAGAGGAGGCCATCGATCCGTTCCAGATCCGCCGAGAGATTGAGAGAGGTCGAATCAGAGACGCGCTCAATCATGGATTCGATTGCCACTACCAACCCCAGCCGGTCGAGTTCGTAGGGGCGCAGGTTGTGGGCAATCTCCCGGACCTCGCGTATGGAGGAAGTCGCAATTGCGGAGATCTCCTCCAACTGCTCGATGGCTTGATCCTGATTGGTCTGGTCCCCCAAGCAGATCAGCGCACGATTCTTGATGATCGCGAGACTTTGGCCGAGACCGTCGTGCAGCTCGGCGGCAACTCGCTGCCGCTCTTCGTCCTGCAACATGATTAACCGCCCCGTCAACTGTTGCAGTGCCTTTTCATGCCGCTTACTTTCAGTTATGTCGCTCGCAATGGTCGAAGCGCCAATGATCATCCCGTGCGCATCCTTTATCGGGGAAATCGTTACGGAGACATCGATTCGCCGGCCGTCTTTAGTCACGCGCACGGCCTCCAGATGATCCACACTCTCTCCGCGCCTGATCCGTTCAAGAATTCCCTGCACTTCTTCTTTCAGGTCTGCTGGAACCAGAATCGAAATATGCTGCCCTACAATTTCGCTTGCAGAATAGCCATACATCTTTTCAGCGCCTGCATTCCAGCTTGTGATCATTCCCTCCAAGGTTTTACTCAGAATCGCGTCATCCGAGGACTCGACGATCGCTGCCAAATTATTCTTAGCTTCTTCGGCTTGTCGGCGTCGGCTACGGTTAATCAAGAGCCAGACGATGAGCAATGTTTGGAAACATGCATAGTACAATAACCGCAACAATGCGCCATTTGTATCGTTCCCAAACCGTCGGCTCGCGATACAAAAAGATGGTGCCGGGTGGAAGAGCCGACTCGGGTATGTTCCAGCGGCGAATTTGGCGCCAGTCGACAATAGCGCGGGCCGCGGAGTCGTGTTCAACCGGAATGTTTTCGGGTTTCTCGCCAGATAGGAGGCGTGCGGCAATTTCTCCGGTTTTTAAGCTTTGCTCAGCGTAATCCGCATACGATCCGCCAATACCACCATGATCAATGCAGAAGTTCCTAAAGATGCTGTAGGTAGGAAAACGCTGGCTGATCGCCTCCATCGTCTCATAGACCCCGACTTCGGGCTGCGTCGAATCCCTGGGCATCAGTTGAAAGAGAACCACGGTGCTTACAGGAAGTGCGCCAACCTGCTTGAGAATTTCATCATTTCGGAGTCCAACGACCTCGATGAGCTTCACCTTGCCGGCATACGGACGGAAAGCATTGCGAACCGCCGCCTGCCAATACCTCTCAAATTCCGAGACTCCTGTGACAACTGTAAGATTTTGCGTGCCCGGATGAAGTCTAAACAAGAGTTCTAAAGTATCTCGAACACCTACGGAAATCGTCACTCCGGTTACACCAGGCCATAACTGCTTGCCTTCAAACCTGCTTGGGTGGACATAACAGAAAAGCACAGGGACGCCCGGAAAATTCTGATCGCGATATTTCACAGCGAATTGAAGTGCCGGATACACTGCGGCGATCACCAAGTCGAATTTTACGCCATGGTGCTCACGGTACAAGGTTTCGCTAAGACTCTTTTCGTAACCGGGATCTTCAAACCCCTGTGCCTCCATGTATTGCACGTAGAAGTTCACCGGAAAGCTGAGACGAGATCGAATCGCCGACTTGAGGTGATCCAATGGATCAAAAAGGCCGCGGTCGGAGAAGCTGTAAAGGACCAGTACGTTCTTCGGTTGTTCCGACTCAGCAGCCATCGTAATTGGCGAGATGTGACAAAAGCAAGGAAACAGATTAGAAGCAGCGAGAGTGCAGAATGAGATATCGTCTCGGTATGGTGTGAGCCGTGCCCAATAAGATGTATCCTCCTCATACGACGTCCTATACGACCTGCGGTAGTCAAGGGGAAGGTCTCACCCTCATCTTGCAGTGATAGTAGCAATGCGGAATTGTATCGGAGCTATCGAGCAGAGCGGCCATGTCCTGCGTCCACTTTGCTTGAATATACGCCCTGCAACGATAGTTCAACTGGGATGGGTTTGTCAAACCTGCCATCCGCGAAAACATCATCCGCTCCAACGTGAACGGGATCTGTAACAGAGGGTATTGGTCCAGCACAATCACCCAGATTTCGTGCTCACTTGTGGAAGCGCGTTCCATTGGCCTATGACGGCGAAATCGGAAACTGGCAGGCTGTGCCGCGCGATTAATGCTAGGGGACGATTCGGGCAAGTTATGGGGTCGATTCCTTGAGGAAGACTAGAAGTGGGTCGGCGGTAACCTCATGGACCAGTCTACAGCCATTTTTGAAAACACTCTATCGGCGCGAAGGGTTGTTCCCATCTGGTTACATTATGACCAAGATTCAGGCCGCGATCTTCTCGATCCGGTACTTATGATGAAGGCCTATCCTATAAGTCTTGATTGACTTAGATCAGAGAGGGAGGAACTGGACGCGGTTGAAGAGATCTTCAGGCTGAGCAGCTTTGGCGATGATCTCCAGGTGGTTGATACAAGTACCAATCGAGGTCTGAAGCGGGCGAGCGTAAAGGAGGCCAGTGAAAGTGATGCCCTGCTCCTGTCGACGCATAGCCTCAACTAGAAGGTCTCGATCGAAAGTAAAAAGAGTTCGTCCCAGAGCGGTGGCTCGGTCGAGCAATTCTAGATCGGAAAGCAACATCGCGTTGTCTTCCTGGGCGCTAAGTACGTCGACCTGGCGCAGCCGTAGGCCGATCGCTATGGCCTTGGGGATGTGCACGTCCAGGTACAAGGCTACCGGCATCAAATTAGCCCTTTGGACTTCAGGCGAGCTACTAACGGAGAAGGACCACTCGCTTGGCGGATCTTTTCAGCTTCCTCAAAATCCTGCTCTAGTTGCTGATTGAGCTGCTCGACATGATCCCAGTAATAGGCGAGTGCGGAATGGATCTGCCCCAAGGACAGATAGGAGTGTTGAAAGTGAAGCTCCTCAGGACTCCAGCCGTAGGCGATGGCTTCGGCCACAAGTTCAATCACCTTCATAGTGGTTCCCGTAATGCGGGCCATGCCCTTTTCATCCAAGACGATATGCTCATATCCGGTTGTCAGCACTGACATCGATCCGTTCCTTTCATGTGCCGTGACAAATCTTGCTTGGGGCATCCATACCGCGGAAAAAAGCTGAGAGAGTCCCGATAATTGTCTCCGGCTACGATTGCAACAGATTGGAGACTTCCTCAAACATCTTCGACCGCGATTCCATTTGGCACGTTCTCTAAGGTCGTCACCTTCCGGGTCAACTGCACGACTTGAGGCTGGCAGACGCCCCGTCTATTGAAGGCAAAGAGGAGAAGGCTAATCGCCTATAAGATTGCAGTATACCGTTACTAAGGCAACCGCTCAATCAGCGAATTTCGGGCAGAAGATTTTCGTCGAGCTAATTTAGGTAGCTAACCGCAACTGTTCACGACCTGGATCAAACTCGGGATCAGGGGATTCGGTTGTTGGCGTCAACTATACCATTCGAGCACAACCGGATCACTATCCAACGCTAAATTCAACATTTCGCAAATGACATAGCTTTGTTCTGAATCGATTAGCTTGCAATAAGCCTTCAGCTTGGTGAGCGTGGTGGAATAGATCTTAAAGGTGCAGGTCTCGAAGGTGACTTTGAACTGAGGCTTAAGTCTGGGGCCATTCACTCTAGCAGACATATTAACATTGCCTCCCTTTCTGGAATTCAGTATTACCGTGGTAATACCAAGTTCTCCTCCTCTAATGTGCGTGCGGTATTACTGGCGTAATACTCAAAGCTCTATTGAAGGGGACGAGGAACGGGCGGTGGCGACCCTGAATCAAGGCAAAGCCGCGCGGAACCGGAACGGCACTGGCGGCGTGGATGGGGCTGCTTCTGGGCTGGCTTTCCCAGTCGAGCGCAGCTCGGGTCCAATGGTCATTAGGGAGAGGCCAAGGCCTTCGATCCAATCCCGGAAGTCGGGCGGGCCTCTTGTTCTTGCGTTGAATCCCAAATCTTGCCAGATGGTAGAAGAACGTCCGAATCGGCATTCCCAGTTTCTTGGCTGCCAGGGTACGCTTCCGTTGACTTCGATCCAGGATTGAATTCAGACGAATTCTTTGAATCTCCTTAAGCGAATGGCTGAGGAGGAATTGACGAACTCTCCAAAGGTTCGGGACTTGTTATCCCGTCATGTGCAAGTGCCTGCATCATAAGTTTGGAAAAGCGTCTGAGCTGATTCCCCTCAGAGTCAAAATCAGGCTGAGCCATAACCGTGCTATCCAAATACAGGAAGCCAGCGAGTACGTATTCATTTAGGAGGGGAATGTAAGCGTAGGAGAGAATCTCACTTCCTCTTAGCTCCTGGTAATTCCTGACCCAACGGCACTTTCGCAAATCGGCGGCACTCTCGATCTCATTTGGCCTGACATCCAGGATCCTTCTGCACAGAATCCCCACAGCCTTGATATCTTTGAAACCTCCCAGCCTCAATTTCAACTTAAAGTCGTTCTCGGTGTCTACAAGGAAGACCGCTCCACGCTCGAAGCCGCTCAAGCCTAAGATGAGTGAGAGCACCTTCTTTGATACAGGCTTTCCCTCAACGATGCATTCAGCCAACTGGTAGAGCCATTTGTTCAGTGCCGGATGGTTGTCACTTAGAAGCTCGTTCATCGGTGAGGGCGTCCGCTACTCGGTCAACGATAAAGTTGTGAGTTGCTTTGGTTCTACAGCGTGCCACTGTGATCAGAAAATATGTGCAGAGAATAGCACTGAGGGGTGGGAAGACACAATGATTTCTCGCCTCTACAACAGATTGCAAGTAAAAACGTTTGTGTTCCTGGTTTAGAGCCCCTTGACCCTACATAGAGTTACTGAGGCGTGCACTCTCGCTCTAATCCGGACTATTTTTCGCTTTGCCAACTTTTCGTCCAAGTGCATCTATAAACGCTACGGCATTTCGCAGACGTCGCGGTTCTCGGACTTTGAGCTCAGTTCCTGGTGTATTCGTCCAAGAAGGCGAACACGTCAGTTTCCCAACTGGACACGCAACGATTGGGGAAGTCGTGTCCCTCCTCGGCCGTTTGACCGACTGGCGGGTAGATCTTAAGGCGGTGCGTCTTCCCGAGTCGAGCCAGCTCGGCATCGAGTGCCTTCCCAGCGAGAGAGTAATCGTTCGCGGCATGGATAAAGAAGATCGGCACGGCCGTGCGGTCGACTGCGGCGAGGAGCCGCGCACGTAACAGCGGTGACCGGTCCCAGCTATATCCCCCACTGGAGAAGACGACGACAGCACGCAATATCGGGTCACGCTCGGCCAGGAGTACCGTGAGCGATCCCCCGAAAGACTCGCCGATAGCCGCAACGTCGCGCGCATCGACCTCTGGAAGGGCGCGAAGGAACGCGAGTCCAGCAAGGGCGTCGTCCATTTCCCTCGTTTCGAGCAACTGCAGTTGCAGCTTGTTTCGCGCGTCTTGTCCATGTGCTGCGAGTTCCGTGTTCATCAGATCGACGGCACTGGTGCCCTGGTCCATAGACAGCCCGACGCCACGCCGAAACAGGTGAAGGAAAACGTAACCGTGACGGGCGAACAGCGGCCCTAGTACGTCAGCCTTCCGCTCGTAAGGCCCGAGCCGTTCAAGGTCCTCTCGGGTGCGGCCACTTCCGTGGTTAAGCAGCACCGCCGGGAAGTGTCCGCGTCCCTGCGGGCGCCAGAGCAATCCGCGCAGCGTGATCGCACCGCTATGTACGAGCACCGTATCAGGCCCGCTGCCCGTTTGGGCCTCAGCTCTCTTTGTGAGCGTGATGGTGAGAACGAACGCCACCAAAGCGAAGGCCCATATTTTTATTCTTGTCATTTGGAACCTCTTTCATGAGCCAGGCGAGCTGATGGGACTTGCTCCAATCGTACCAGATGAAGACCACCCTTGGTAGGAAACGAAACGGATTATTGATTGGGAAACACACACGAGCAGGATGGCATCAGTGAGGCTTTCTGCCAGTATGTAGAAAGTTTTGAAAGCGATTCACCATATAAGCGAGAAGCGACCAGGTCAGGGAGCTTCGAGCGACCCGAGCCGCTAGGCTCGGAACTCTGGAACACCGCAACAGCGGCGATAGGGAGTCGGTTAGATTTGCGCCGTCCCACCATCCACGAACAGCTCAATGCCCGTGACAAAGCTGGAGTCATCCGATGCCAGAAAAAGGGCCGCCGTAGCGATTTCGGCCGGCTGGCCGATTCGACCCATTGGGATCAGCGACACGAACTGATCCTTGACCTCCTTCGGAACTCCGACAAACGCACCGGTGTCGATCGTGCCGGGGCTGATGACATTTACACGTATCTTCCGCGCCTTCAGGTCGACCGTCCAGGTGCGTGCAAAGGAACGAACAGCAGCCTTACTTGCATTGTAGACGCTTAGACCTTCAAAGCCTTTCACGCTGGCGATGGAGCCAGTCATGATGATCGATCCGCCGTCCCGCATCAGGGGCAAAGCCTTCTGCACCGTGAACAGCGTGCCCCGGACATTGACGTTAAACGTTTTGTCAAAGTTCGCCTCGGTAATGGAGCCAAGGGGCACGTTGAAATCACCGATGCCTGCGCTGGCGTACAAAATGTCGATATGGCCTTTTTCAGCTTTCACCGTCACATACAGACGATCGAGGTCGGCGAGACTCCCGGCATCGCCTTGAACGCCGGTGACGTTTCTGCCGATCTCCTTTATCGCCTTGTCCAGTTGCTCCCGGCGGCGGCCGGTAATGAATACATAAGCACCTTCCTCCACAAACAGCTTGGCAGTTGCCAATGCCATTCCCGAGGTGGCTCCGGTTATCACCGCTACCTTTCCTTCAAGCTTTCCCATGTCCTCTCTCCTCTTTTGGGTCCTTAGTCTGTCCAGTCCTGATTCCTTGAGCCTTTTTCAATAGCACCAACAGCTAACATTACTTGCGATGAGTTACAAGTCAAGATTCTACAAGTACTTTTTAGTAAGTCTGGAATTGGAGATAAACGATATCGGGACAAGGGATTTTATTGCTTACCCTAGCAATTAGGTGTGTAGTGGGGCGTGGCTCTGTGGTACTCCGAGTGGGAAGGGGTATTACGATGGCGAATGGAAATGATCCACAGATGACGAGTTGAGACGGTTAATCGTAGAGGGTCTTAAGAGAAATCTGGAAATCTTGATTAACGAGGTGTCTGATGGGCATGTCTAATAAGCCGACGGAGAAGTCGTCAATATCTACTTTGCAAAAGTGTCTTTGTGCACCGGCGATTTTGTTTCCTTTCTTATTACGTTCGTCATAAGGTTCCAAGTATTCTTCATCTTCTCTTGTAATGATTCCCTTTACTTCACAGTCCTGCGCCCAAGGATTTTTTTTGGACACCAACGCATGGGTTCCTTAATGAATCTTTCAAATTCGAGTGGAAAGGCAAAAATCATGAAATCCACTTCAAGCTTGACCCAATCAACATACCTTTCTGTGATTACTTTTCTCGCCTTCTCATTTGGATTGATCCTAACGGGAAAACTCGCAATCCATGGGAATCTTTTGGCCGTAGAAAAGAAACCGAAGGCAGAACCTACGACTTTCCGAAATACAGAAAATTTCTCTGCCCCATGTGATTCCGTTTGGGCTAGTACACTTCAAACTTTTACTGCTAAAGGATTTATTCCAACTACAAAAGACAGGCAGGGTGGTGTCATGAATTTTACTTTAGGGGTAAACGCAAGGGACTATACGAGAATCAGTTATGTAAAACAATACACGAAGGATTCTAAAGCAGGCTTCGGAAATTTTTGGGACGGATTTCGCATCGAGTCGGCTATGGTTCATATGTTTTCTGAGAATGATGGGTGTCATTGTGAAATCAAGTTTCGGTATGCAGGATTTAAGGATGGATTGACATCTCGCGGTTTTGGAACGTGGCAACAGCTAGAATCCAACAATTTCTTAGAATCTCAGTTACTTTCTGAGATAGGTTCAGAACTAGGTAAGACAAGTAGCGTCCATAATGCTCAAGCACAGAAAGAACAAGAACCACAACCTAATGATGCAGTTGTGCTGGAAAAACCTTCAGTTCCACCATCAAAGAGTGCAGAGGAAGATAAATCCGATGTTGCATACGTAGATTGTGGCAACAAAATTAAAGCGGTGTCAGTAAACTCCTCTTCTGGTGGTTTAAAATCGTTAAAATGTGGGCAGAGGATAAAAGTAATCAGTACAGAAGGGGCTTGGACGAAAATACAGACAGAGGACAATAGAGAAGGATTCGTGTCTAGTCGTTTTCTTTCAACGGAAAAGCCCAAGAATTGAGAGCTTATTCCTTGACGCCTCATTACCGCAGGATCGATAGGAGAGGAGTAACTTCCAATAAGCCAAATGATGTCACAGGAGCGAGATGGTTTTCAGGTTCGGAAAGATGAATTCACCTTGCCGAGAAATAGCCTCGAACTTTGATCCCAAAGTAAAAGAGCTGTGACGATCTGTAACCTATTTGTTAACCATCATTATGGTATTTCGGACATAGTTCGCGTGCTCGATGAAAACCGTAGTAATGTTGTCCTTGTGTTAATTAAACAGGGCATCATCAGAGACCGCAGAGAGGGACAGGACGAAACCGCCGGATGGAATTGAACAGAGGAAACCAGTTGTCAGTCCGAAAGCTGACTCTGAGAACAGCCTAAAGAACAATACTGAATCAATGCCAGGTGGCTTGTGGACCCAGTTTGCGGTATAGCACGCGATAGCCATGCATTTGCCGAGCAATACTCAAACTGACACTCAAGACTATTAGAGCTATCCCTAAAGTGGTCTCCAATAGGGCTGAGATAGTCCCTTGATTTCGCAATGCGAACCATCGGGTTTGCCATTAAGGTACCATCTTTGGCGAAATATATTCTCCCACCCTGGAAAACAAGTCTGACAGAGCCTGAAAAATCAAAAGTTTAGAATCCGTCCCTATTGGTCTCACATCTGCACTAGACCTACCCTCAGGTTATTACTCTCTTCACGCGGCCAATGAAAAAAGCTGCACCAATCATTCCCAGTGTGGCTGCCCAGGATGGACAGTAATCTCGGGAAGACAACCAGCGATTAAAGAATTCCCAATCTTCACGTGGGAGGAGGAACTTTTGATGAGACACTCGCTATCCCAGGATCGAGATGGTTTCCACGTCCTTGTTGAGGAGTTCGCCTTGCCAACCGATAACTTGAGTCTTGATCCACAGAGTAAAAGAACGGTGACAATCTGTAACCTTTACGTAAACCATCAATACAATATATCGGACGTCGTTCGCGTGCTTGATGAAGACCGTAGACATGTGATCCATGCGTTACTCAAAAAGGGGATCATCAGAGACCGCAGAGTACTGCGGACGACATCTCCAGAAGGAATTGAAAGAAGGAGAACTGTCGTCAGTCTGAACGTGCTTCAGAGGATCCCAAAATGGCAATGATAGAGGGATTTGGAACGCGCCGTTTCCTCTTCTCCGATTGGTTTCCAAATGCATGATTGTCGAAAAACCCTTTACCTTGGAGGTAAATATCAATGTCAGAGTCAATCAAGAGATTAGTCTTTGAAGAAGAAGGGCAAGATTTGGTCGAGTATGCACTGTTGCTTGTGTTTCTGGCTCTTGCGGCAATTACAGGACTTCCTGCATTAGGAGAGGCCATAAGCAATGTCTTTGTCAGGGCGAAATCTACTCTGGAATCGGGCTCTTAAGCAAGCTCTAGTGTCCTGATTTGTTTCAAGTCTTATAGTCGTCTTCAGGTAGGTGTAGACTCGGGGGCTTAGAGCTACGCTACTTCTTCCCAAGTAATGTACGAATGATGGATGGCGGATTCGGCAGGTCAGAGAGATTGCCTACAAGAGTTGAGAGACTGGGAAACCCTCGTTCACTGTGCTGGGAGGAATAGCCTACTTCTTCGGGGATGGCTTCTCGTGTGGCTGGGGCTTGACCTTGGTTTCCGACTTGGGTGCGCTTTGACCCATTGCTGCCCGCCGTCGGCCAATCAGCCGACACGCTCCAATTTCACGTCGATGATTACTAACTGATATTAGTTCAAGAAATCGTAAGGGAAAGACCAAACCGAATTTTTTTTAAAAATTTTAAAAATCCACCCTTGCGCCCTTAGCTCTTGATTCCGAGAATGGGACTCCGGATTCGTCGCAAGGAAATTCCAACCATTCACTTTTAGTTCTGCCGTTTCATTCCACGAAACAATACCAGGAAACTAACTTAAGTCTGGATATCTGATAAGAGCCAACCCACAAAGGGAAGACAAGCTTCGCGCCCAGTCGGGTCCTTCCAGCACATTTAAGGGCAGAAACCTATGCCCAAAGATTCTTCTTGCGAAGAAACATAGCCCTTCAACATCTCGGGCATAGGCCTGGGCATAGCAGAGGGTTTCCGGGCAGATTAAATAAGCTAAGTTGTTGAGAAGAATGGTAGGCCTGGAGGGAATCGAACCCCCGACCAACGGTTTAGGAATGCTGGCAGCACTATTCTATCTGATTGTAGGATATTAACTTATTGGCTACTTATAGATTCATGAGTTGGGTAAAGTTGGGTGGAGATGGGTAGTTTTTGGGCCTCGCGGTCATAGTTCGGGCATAGGCAAACGCACGGCTTTTTCTCCCATAGAAGGCCTTAATTCCAAATACAAGGAGCGAGCCATCAGTAGCACGAGAAAAGAGGGTTCTGCTCGATTAAAGTCGTGCCACCAGAAAGAGGCACATAGCGCAATCCGGATCTGGAAAAGTGACGAACATTGCCTGTCTCCTCTCCAAATAGCTTTGTGAAGGCCGCCTGGATTGTTTTCTTGTCAGGGAAATCCGGCTCATTCCTGAAAATGAAAAGCCAGTGGTTTGGTTTTCGACTAATCCTTTGGCGGGGTTGCTCCCTTGTTTGGCTGGTTTAGCTGGCTTGATTGGCTTGATTGGCTTGGCTGGCGGGGTTGACACTTCTGGGTTAGCTCGCGCGGAAAAGTCAATCCGGTCCCTATATACCGGATATTTCGCAATGATTTCCTTGACCCGATATTCGTCTGGCCACGATTGGTAAGCTGGGTATTTAGCTTTTCCATATGCACGCAAGCCAGAATCGAAATTTGCTGCCAATACCGATGGGATAAGCAAACACGAGATAATCGCAAAGAGACATGGAATCAGACTTGGCTTCCGATTCAGAAGTGAATGCTTCAGCTTTACTTGCTGCCCACAATGATGTGACAGGCTTGTTACCAATAATACCCGCACTTGCAACAGAGATGTGAGTTCTCTTCACATACTTCATCGGGACTTCCGCTGTCTCATCACTGGGCGGTATTCCCAAGGTGGCACCGGTTCAGGTTCGGCCCACAAACCACGCTTAGCGTGCCTTGCTTCAGATTCCAACGCCTCTAATTCTGTATCCTTTGGCGCATATTTCCGAAACCACCACGCAAAGCCCGCCTTCACAATCTCATCGATTCAGATTTCTTCCCATCTGGCAAGATCACATCAGCCACTGTCCGCCCGTAACGGTCCTGCCCTTTGACTTCGATTTTGACCTCTTTCCCGAATGCCAGTGTGGCGACAAACTGTTTAGCTCTGTTGCCGAAGGCTTGCCCCTTTTCAGGCGCATCAATGCCGTAGAGTCTGATTTTCTCTGCCCCGTCATGCATGACAGTGATGGTGTCCCCATCAGAGATGCCGACAACGCGACCTGAGAAATGAGCCGCACGAAGCTCAGTGCTCAACACCAGAAAAGTGAAGATTCCAATCGTAGTGCCGATAAAAGTAAGTAATACCCGTAAGAACACCCCACAATTGCAAATGATTCCAATGTTTCTCACGGGAGAGGAGAGCTTCCGATGAGCCAATCGATACTTCAGGAGCGAGATGGTTTTCATGTCCGGGAAGGTGAATTTCATCTTACCCGCCGATACCTCAAACCTTGATCCCCAGAGTAAAAGAGCTGTCACGATCTGTAACCTATTCGTCAACCATCAATATGGTATCTCGGACATTGTTCGCCTGCTCGATGAAAACCATAGAAATGTTATCAATGCATTACTCAAAAAGGGGATCATCAGAGACCGCAGAGTGCGACAGAGGACACGACCGGAAGGAAGTGAACACAGGAAAACTGTCTTCAGTCCGAAGGTGCACCTCTGAAGACCACCGTAAAAGAAAAACACTGAACAGCGATACAGAATCTCTGGAGTATTCATTCCATCTCGAAGGATCGCGTCGGCCGCGGGTGCTCAGTTCTGCTTGGCAATGATCATCCCGGCAATCTTGTCGTACGTAGCATCAGGAATGATCTTCTTGGATTTCAATTGGGTCTTCATCTTGTGGCGATTAATTTTTTTTGGGTTTTGGACGAAAATGAGTTTAGATAACGAGGAATCATGAGTTCTAAAGCCGTGACCGACCATTCCGAAATTTTGGTAACTGGAAAGGATATGTTTGGCGCTGCTTTCCGCGAAAGAACTCAACTATTAAACCTTTGGGAAGATAAATTCTCCTTCGCTCTTTTCCGCCCGGTTTCAGAAAACCTGCTCCTTCGTGTAAATTTTCATCCTGATGACGTGCTCGGCGAATTCTGCGTCGAAGGCCTTGTTCAAGATGTGAAGAGCCGTTTAGACGGGAAACAAACTGTCGAGCTGAGACTCATACGCTAACACCTCGCATGACTTTCACGCCAGCGCATCTGCACAAGGCCAAGTCAGGATAATCGCCTACAAGTGTTGAGAGACTAGGAGGGCCCCGTTCACCAAGCTGGGAGGGATAGCTTACTTCTTTGGGGAGCGCTTCTTTTGTTACAGAGGAGCCTACCGGATGGATCAGAGACTGGATTACTATACATCCAGCGACAGAGAAGGATTGGGCTTAATCAAATCTGTCTAAAGGATGTTAGATTCGAGGGGCTTCGTAGCCGTATTGAGGCTCCAAATTAGCATGGTGCCGGGGGAGAACGGTTCCGTCAAAAAGAAACCAAAAACCGATGTTATTAACCCCATCGTTCATCGTTTCATTTAAATTTATTCCCGGGATGTCCAGGACCTGTGCCTGGACCATCATTCACCCGGGGATTGCCGGGAGGTTGTGGGTCCTCACCATTTCCGACACCATTATTCCCCTTATTACTTTCGCTAAAGTACGATCCGGAATTGTCAGACTCGCCAGAGCCTGTCCCGGCAAATGCGGGAATGGCCTTCAGAGTCAGGATGGAAGGGATCACATAGGCGGTCTTCTTGATAAACTCTCGTTTGGACTGTTCATTTTCGGTCATCTTTAATGACCTCCTTGAATCGCTTAGCAATCAGTGATTGGGGACTCCGGCAGATTCAATTTCTTCATTTCACCCAATACTCCAATCACGTCTCTTTCTGCACTTACAGAATCAGTTTCAAAAGCGTTTGCCAGTACGACTCGGATTCTTATCTATTTCACTATCTTAATTTTGTAACCAAATTCAATGCAATGTCAAGAAGGAATAGATTTTAGGCTAACAAGACAGACACCTCTCGTCAGGTGGGCATTACTCAGGGCCTTCTTCACTTGCTGCTTCCCTCGGTTTCCCATTTGATGAATGCCAGGAAACAAGGTTGTGTCAACACCATTTCGGAGGGGAAGAGTACCTCGTTATAGACACTCAATGGATGTTAAATTCGTCGGCCTAAACCGCCACGTGAGGGACCCATTTTAGATGGTACGCCCCAATATTCCACGGAGTTCTCTTGTACTGTCGTTTGTACTGTAACGCCCCTTGGAACACCGAGTATGACACACAATTACGCCATGACACGGATTAAGCAGAGAAGCGCTGAAACCCTTGCCAGACATGGATTCCAGCGCACTCGATAACAATCAGTCACAACTCGCAAAATGAACTGGCTGATTAGTGGTCTAATATGAGAAGTTGTTGAGGGTCGCCAAAACTTGGCAGATCAGACAATCCCCTCATCAACATCCTTCATGAGTCGTAGGCATACCGTTGAGAGGGAAGTGAAGAATCAGAGACTTCAAGGGGAGAGGAATTATAGGTCAATAGCTCACGCCACGCAGGGTACAGTTGTCTTTCAAGGTGTCAATGGTCCTCCATAACTCCAAGGTTTGGCTTCTCCTGGTGGATCTCCCAAGTTAAGGGTTAGGGTGTACTTGCGACGTAAGCACTTTCGTCAGTCCCCCGTCCCTGGCTTGCTCAAGCAGAGACTGAAAATCGCCATAGTTTCGTTCGGTTCGGGAAGCCAACAAATTGTAAAGGTCTTGCCGAGCTTGAGCTGGATCAACTCCCAGTACATTACACCAAAAAGGGAATCCGTCATCGTCTTGAAGCAGCCAAGTAATGGCAGATTTCTGCTTGCTACCAAATCCACTAGTGGCGTCCTGAACCGCCTGAGAGATTACAGCCGCTGCCAGTCGGCCGAAGGGGTCTGTTCTCCGCTCAATTGGGGGAAGGGATTGGTTTCTACCGGAACGGTCATTCGGTTTTCCTCTTGATCATAATCCTTGCGCTATTCCTGACTAGTGAAGATCTAAAGAAACTTGCCCTTGAACTGAATGACCGTTGAAATGTGGCTCATTAATCGAAGCGGGCCCCAACAAGCTGCCTCCCTGCGGCATCAGCCTGGACACGGACGACCTTGGCGCTTATGCTGGCGAGACGGCCGAAAAGTTCGCTGGAGGCAATCGTGATAGTCAGATGTGTATCCACCCAAACGGGCGTGTTGAGGTAAAAGGAGATTCCCGAGTCGCTAAGGTCGTGAGTTTCTGCTCGCTCGGTGAATAATTCCCCATTGCCATCCTGCCATTTGATGAGCAGCTTCGAGTTTTCCTTGATCCTGCTTGTGCCGCCAGAGCTGTGTTTGGCCATGCATGCACCTTCGACACAGATTGGTTTCTAACTTATATTTCATCGGTAAAAAATCAGGATTTGATCAGGGCCTTTTCAAGTTAAGAAGTCAAAAACAGCCATGGGAATCGATTATCTGAAACTGACTAGACTTTGAAAGTGAAGTGAGGGTGTGGGTTAGAGAGGGGAGAGGAGACATCGACCGATAGCTCACGCCGCACAGGAAGGTGCCATAGGAGAATCAAAAACACCAAATCCCATGAATCAGCGGACGAACAATGGACTCCTGATCGTTAGAGAGAGGTAAAGTGACCACTCTATTCATTTGTGAACTCTTCAAGGAGCTGACTCTGTGGATTCACGGTCAAATCTCCACCGGTTGTACAATGGAATGAAAAATTTGACTTATCGAAAAACCTCGCCGAGAGCATTGCCGACAACTCCGTATCGCCGCTGCATCAAATTCAGGTCTTAGGCACTTGGATCCTTGTAATTCGACGCAAAGGAACTGGTTAACGACTACCGGTTGGCGGCATTCAAAGTCGAGCCTGGATTGCGCGAGCTTGCTGGAAGTGCAACGAAATCTTGCGTGATGTAAAGGTTACCATCGGGTCCTTGAGCAATCCCGATTCCCACGTCCGTGAATATCCCGTTTAGGATGGTGCCCCGATGATTCTGCTGGAAACGGGCCTCCGCCATAAATGCTACTTCCGCGTCCTGGATGGTGGGGTTGAGGGCAATGTTCTCTGCCGTTGCGTGCCAAGGTATACCGGCTGCGGTTATTCGTGCCGAAGGGGTCCTTCCTTTCAGGTCGACATGGGCAATGAACCGTTGCTCAAGCATGTGGCGAGAATGAGCTCGTGCAACCGTAGCTAGTTCTTCGTTCCAGCGGAGGGGTTGAGCTCGGCCACCAGTCTCAGCGAAATTCTTGCGATCCACGCGGTCCCGGTTGACAAGTGCCCACATTTGTTTTTCCAAGTCGGCCAACGGATTCGCGGTGCTGCTTTGCTGGAGAGCTGTTCTACTGGTACCAGTCATCGGGGAACTAAGGCTCGGACCGAATTTAGGCCGCGCACCCGATTTGACAGGCTTTTTCTCCGTCGTGATTCGTGGTGTCGGAACTTTCTTCTCAGAGGGCCTTGCGATGTCCGGCTTGGCAGGTGTTTGAGTTTGGTCGGAACTAACACAGGAAATGGATGCAGACCACATGAACCCAGCTAAAGAAACCTTTAACCAATAAAGGGGAATAGCTTTCATTTTCGACACCATTTTGAATCAGAGAAAGTCTTTAACGTAGCGACGAAGGCGGGCCGCCTGTCGTGTGCTAGTGGTCGTGGTCCTTATCATGGTGCTTTTTATGGCCCTTGTTATAGTCTCGGTCTTGGTCCCGGTACCAGTGATGATCATGTTCATACTGGCCCCGATCGCCGTTCCAGTAACCCGCATAGAACCGCTCTCCATCGTGATGAGGTGACACCCATCTAGCCCCCGCGTACGGTGGCCGAGAATAATAACCTTTGTGCCACTTGTAATGCTTTCCCACCGGATACCAATATCCGTCTACCCATACAAACTCCGGGCCTGGTCTTGGAGGCAGAACGTGGACCACATAGGGAGGCGGTGGCGGTCCAATTATGATTCCAACGGAGATCTCAGCGCCGAATAACGATCCGCTGGCCAGTAGCATCGCGGCAATCAATGTTGTCCTCATGAAGATCCTCATATTGTTTTGACCTCTTATTATGTTACTGATGAAGCATAGTGGACCCAGAGAGTTTACCGCAGTGCAATACAAGAGATTCCTCAGCCGGTCCGATAACTTATGACCTTCTTTTCGGGCCATTTCTTCTAATACTTTACGTTCTCCCGCAAGGACTCGGAGCGTTATGATTACTACTTTAGTCTAGGTCTTGGATAACTCAGGTCTTCCGACTTTTGAACTCATCAACTGTTGCCCCTTCACCGCACTCTGAGCGGAATTCAACATGTGGCAATTCAAACACTGTCACATACTATTGAAGCGGGGCACGTTTAAACGCTGCCGATCACCGAAACTTTTGAAGGCAAGACTATCTGGCATGGTGACGATGAAGTGTCTTTTTTGCGATACATCCAAGTGGACCGTCCGGTCATGAGAGGTTGATTACGCCTTTAGTTTCTGGGCTGCCCTCCTGTCTGAAGAAATAGGTGCCGTAACGCTCGATTCGGGAAGGAGCTGCTTGGCTGGAGCGGGTTGTTTTCGATTGCTTGGGCCACTATTTGTGCAACAAATCAAAAATGAATTTTAGGCACAACTGGAGTAGCAATGAATAAGATTGCGAAAGTCACCGTCTTCTTTTGGATTATGAAGATCTGTGCAACCACTCTCGGTGAAACAGCCGGAGATCTCCTTTCGATGACCATGAACGTCGGCTACGCCCTTAGTTCCCTCATTCTGATCTTTCTCTTCCTGATTTCTGTTGTCGCTCAGCTTAGGTCGAGTAGGTTTCATCCGGTTCTTTACTGGACTGTAATCCTTACGACAAGTACGGCTGGCACAACGATGTCAGATTACATGGATCGAACCCTCGGACTTGGTTACGCGAAAGGATCGCTGATTTTAGTTGCTTGTTTACTGGCGGTGTTGACAGCTTGGCGTTTCAGCGAAAAGACATTATCCGTTGATAACATCCAAACAATCAAAGCGGAGACTTTCTATTGGACGGCGATTTTGTTCTCAAACACATTGGGCACAGCCTTGGGAGATTTCCTGGCCGATGACTCAGGGCTAGGGTTTTTGGGAGGAGCGGCTCTCATTGGAGGATTGCTCGGCGTGGTCGTTCTTGCTTTCTACTTTACCAGACTTAATCGGGTTATTTTGTTTTGGATTGCTTTTGTGTTAACTCGGCCCTTTGGAGCAACCTTTGGAGACCTTCTTACAAAGCCTGCTGAAAAAGGTGGATTGAACTTCGGCACTGTTGGGTCTTCGTTAATACTCGCATCCTTGCTCGTAATATTTATCTTTTACACGAGTGCCAAGGAGAGACGAGAGGCGAATAAACCTGTGATACCCGCACCTAGAGCAGAAGGACGATTTCTCGGAGTATTGGCTTCCATAATTCATTCACCTCATCGGGGCTACCTTGTGGCCATGAATCCAAAGCAAATTAATTGACAAATTGTCACACCGAGGCGTAAGGCATCAGTCTCGCAAGCTTGTCAGATAACCATAGTTTCAGGTATCTCCAAGAGAACAATCAGTAATGTGATCCTCTCTCATTGGGTGTCTGCGTGCCTTTGGGAGGGTGTTGGTTTCCAAATTCTAAATCAAAGGAAAGAAGACATGCGGCTCAACACTCGATTGTCCCGGTTACCCCTTGCATTTGGTGTCCTGATTCTTGGTTGCACACTCGGACTGGCACAGGCACCGACTCCTGCCCCAGCCAAGAAGGCAACCCCGGCTCCGCAAGCAGCCGCGAAACCTCCTGCCGCACCGAAGGCCGAGTTGATCGATTTGAACTCAGCTACCAAGGAGCAGTTGATGACTCTGCCCGGCATTGGTGATGCCTTTGCTGACAAGATCATTGCTGGTCGGCCCTACAAGATGAAGTCTGATCTCAAGACCAAGAAAGTTATTCCTGCGGCTACCTACTCCAAAATTTCGTCCCATGTAGTTGCCAAACAAGCAACCAAGTAGGTCTGACTTAAACCTGTTGAGGGTGGCGTGAATTCTGTTCCGCCACTCCCACGGCGGCACTGGACGAGGGTCAGCCCACAATCCTCGTCTAGCTGCCTGTGCTTCAGATTCTAGCGCTTCTAGTTCCGTATTCTTCGGCGCATACTTCCTGAACCACCACGCAAAGCCAGCCTTCACGATCTCACGATTCAGATTTTTCCCATCTGGCAAGATTACATCAGCCACTATCCGCCCGTATCGGTCCTGTCCTTTGGCTTCGACTTTGACCTCTTTCTCAAATGCCAATGCGGAGACAAATTGCTTGGCTCTGTTGCCGAAGGATTGTCCCTTTTCAGGCGCATCAATGCCGTAGAGTCTGATTTTCTCAGCCCCGTCTCCACGTGAATGACACTGATGGTGTCCCCATCAGAGACACCGACAACTCGTCCAGAGAAATCATATGCACGCATGTCG
>CAWEPG010000015.1:0-406527 GCA_963810905.1 uncultured Acidimicrobiia bacterium
TGATTCAGAACGAAGTCTTAGAGCTCCGTAGGAGCAACCTGTTTGTAGCTCCCACCCACAAACAACGGATCTAGCTCCAGCGGAGCGACCCGTGAGCTGGTTATAAAGCGGCCCATTGATTTAAGAATGCGATTCCGCCGAAACCGTCGCTCGTACCCAAAGAGATGTGCAGCCGCAGAACATTTTGAACTTGATCAAGGATTTTTGGTTTTTGTTCTTGATTCTGCATGGGTAAGTTCTTTACGTTGTCGATTTAAGGTATAATGTGTTAATTTTGGCATCGGGCAAGACTGCCTGAAAACTCAGGTTATCAGGGCACACTTTCCTGTTAATCAATGGCCAGATCGCAACGAATTCTCATTTACCTGAGGCCGGGTGAAAAGATGCCAGAAATCAGCCGATTTTTCGGGATCGTTGTGGCCATCTACTACCGGGATCACGGACCCCCACATTTTCACGCGAAGTATTCAGGGCAGACGGGAGTCTTTTCGATCGAAGATCTCAAGCTCATTGAAGGCCAATTACCCAAGAGAGTCCTTTCTCTGGTTTTGGAATGGGCCTTTGAACATCGCCGTGAATTGATGAACAATTGGGATAGGGCGGCATTGAAACAGCCTCTGCGAGAAATTCCGCCTCTGGAATAGGAGATCGGTATGCATTTTGTCAGAAACGTAACATATTTGTCAGACTATAAGCTGCTTCTCGATTTCGAGGACGGTGCAAGAAAGCTGGTAGACCTGGAACCGCATCTTGGGGGCGAGATTTTTGAGCCGTTAAAGGACATCGATTACTTCAAGACAGTCTCAGTGAATCCCGATCTCGACACCATCGTTTGGCAAAATAACGCTGATTTTTCTCCAGATTTCCTGTACGAAATCGGTGAGGTGTGCGAGGACCGATCCCTCACACACAAGTAACCCAAGTTGCAGAAATCCGTGTTGTAGCTGGTCCCGCGCTTTGCGGAAACTTTTTGGAAACAGTAGCGCGACCTTCCATTGTCTTCTTCGTTATTGTAGGCGGTGGGAGGCGGATGAGCTTAACCATTAACCTTAACCTTGTTCCAATGCCAGAGCGTCTCGAGGATGTGCAGAAGTCATCAGAAGAAGACACCATGTAACAGAAAGCGACGGGCAGGACGGGATTGTTGCCGAAGCGCGGCGCTACCAGGCTCAGCGGGAGCAGACCTATCGGGAGCAAGCGCTCAAGCTGTATCCCGGCATCTGTGCGCGCTGCGGACGCGAATTTAGCGGCAAAAGACTGCGCGAGCTCACGGTCCATCACAAGGACCACAACCACGACAACAATCCACCCGACGGGAGCAACTGGGAGTTGCTGTGTCTCTACTGTCACGACAATGAGCACGAGCGAAATCAGGTTGCTGATGCGTATGGTGCGGCGACACCGGGCGGGGAGCGAGAGCCCCCTTCTACCTACAGGCCGTTCGCCGATCTCGAGGCCTTATTGAAGCGCAAGAAGTAGCCGTCCCAGTGCACCATCGACAAAAGCGCATGATCGAGACCTGGATGGGAAAGAAAAGGTGCAAGGTACCGTTTCTCCAGGCAACCAGACGCCTGCACGGGGGCTCCCAAAGAACTTCTTCCAGGAACGGGCAGTTAGGCAACTTAAAAACATTTGGCAGTACCTTTCGATTGCACGGCCATGAAACGGCGGAACCAGCTGGACGCGAAGGCCTCCAGCCAGGCCTGATGCACGACGTTGGGCAAACTTTCTATGAAAAATAATCGAATCCAAATGATACTTGTCTCCGCTGCGGCTCTGTCGTTTTGCTGCCTCAGCTATTCGGAACCTCAACTCAACAACAAGAAAGAAACCACAATGGAACCTAGGATTAGTGTCATTACATTAGGTGTATCCGATCTGGAAAGGTCTTTTACTTTTTATAAAAAAGGCCTTGGTTTCCCAACCAAAATGACCCCTGACGGAGGAATTGTAGTTTTTGCTACCTCAGGAACACGATTGACTTTGTATTCTTATAAAAAACTGGCAGAAGACGCAGAGCTGACGACGCCCACAATTGAGAAGGAAAAGAATAAGTTTCCTGGATTTACGTTAGGCCATTGTGCTCGAAAAAAAGAAGATGTCGATGCGATATTGTTGCAAGCGGAGAAGGCGGGAGGCAAGATTGTGAAATCCGCTAGAGATGTCTTCTGGGGAGGATACAGCGGTTATTTTTCTGATCCAGATGGATACTTGTGGGAGGTTGCCTATTCAGACCAATGGAAATTTAACCCGGATGGTAGCATAGTCATGGAACAATAGCAGTGAAAGTCCAACCCATCGCTGGAGGACACGGCGGACAAAGCGCCGTCCCTCAGCTCTAACGTATGGCGCCTGCACGACCCACCGATCCGCTAAATGACGCGATAAGGGATTCCATGGCAAAGACGAACGCCAAGAACAACGACACCGGCGCCAACCTTGGCTTCGAAGCCAAACTCTGTGCAGCCGCGAGTACGACCCGTGCTATGGATCGGGCAGCACGTTCTTCTCAAGAATTCAAACTTATGGAGCACATGAATGCGTGAAGGAGAGTTAACTGGACTGACTGAAAGCCTCCGACAGTTTGCAGCGGAGAGAGACTGGGAGCAGTTTCATTCCCCGAAAAATCTCGCTTGTGCACTTTGTGTCGAGGCGATGGAAGTTCTTGAACACTTCCAATGGCTCAAGGAAAGCGAGTGCGAAGCGCTGCCCGAGGGAGAAACGAGCTGAGATTGCGCTTGAGCTTGCAGACGTACTGCTGTATTGATTCAACTAGCCGACAAGCTTGGAGTTGACCTGTCGACGCGGCGCGGCGCAAGATTGTGCTAAATGGCGAGAAGTATCCGGTGAACATTGCCAGGGGTTCAAGCAAGAAGTACACTGAGTTTTAACCACACCCCCACGAAGGATTATCAATTGATTATTTATCAGGCTAACAAGGCTAAGTTTCTTGATGACTCCTTTAAGCATGATATTGAAGAAGTCATTACTGCCTCATACCAAAAGAGAACTGGGCGTATGGTTGCTCTTACCGAAATACGGTCATGGAAAGAATCCCTGCAGCACATGGCGAAGGTGCTCAATGACGAGGACATTCCCGGGGAGTCTGGAGTCGCCATTGAGTACAAAATACCCCAGACGTCCAAGCGGGTGGACTTCATTCTGACTGGGCGCGGTGCGGACAATAGCGCAAACGTGATCATCGTTGAGCTCAAGCAATGGTCGGCGGTCGACAATCACAGCCAAGGATGGGATCGTCATCACGCGACGAGGTGGGCGTGGTGGAGACAGTGAAGGCCCCCATCCAAGCTATCAGGCATGGTCCTACGCAGCGCTTCTGCAGGGATTCAACGAAGCAGTGTACGACGGCGGTCTTTCGCTGCAGCCGTGTGCGTACTTGCATAACTACGTTCACGACAATGTAATCGACAACAATTTTTACGCGCCCTACATTGAAAAAAGCACCACTGTTTCTCAAGGGAGATACAGAACGCCAAAGACTCCGCAACTTCATTAAGGTGCATGTCAAATATGGGGACAATGCTAACCTAGTCTATCAAATCGAGAACGGGCGAATTCGTCCGTCCAAGATGTTAGTGGATAGCCTAGCGAAGATGATGAAAGGCAATCAGGAATTCGTACTAGTTGACGACCAGAAGGTTGTCTATGAAAACGCCATTGCAGTCGCGAGAATCGCATCTAAATCAGAAAAGCAGTAGTGATAGTTGAGGGCGGACCCGGCACTGGCAAATCAGTCTTAGCCATCAATTTGCTCGTTGCGTTGTCTAAGCTTGGCCTAGTGTGTCAATACGTCTCAAAGAACGCGGCGCCAAGAGCGGTTTATGAAAGCAAGCTCACTGGAGTGTTGAGGAAAACAGAGATCTCCAATCTTTTCTCCGGCTCAGGTGCATTCACGGAGTCCGAAGGAAACTGTTTTGATGTCCTCATTGTCGATGAAGCGCATCGACTCAACGAAAAGTCAGGTGTTGTATAGTAACCTCGGTGACAACCAGATCAAAGAAATCATCTCCGCTGCTAAGTGCACCATCATGTTTGTGGATGATGATCAGCAAGTGACGATTAAGGACATAGGCGACACAGAAGAGATCCAGAAATGGGCGAAGGCACTGGGTGCCAGAACGACATGTCTGGAACTTGCGTCACAGTTTCGGTGTAACGGTTCCGATGGATATCTCGCGTGGCTCGACAACACATTGGGAATACGACAGACAGCCAATGAGACGCTAGATACTGCCGAGTTTGATTTCCGAGTATTTGATTCGCCAGAAGAACTGCACGCGATTATTGCAGAAAGGAATAAGGTAAAGAATAAGGCGCGTGTGGTCGCGGGCTACTGTTGGAACTGGATTAGCAAGAGAAAGCAAGACCATTTTGATATTGTTATCCCAGAGCACAAATACACGAAGCGTTGGAATCTAGGCAGCGATGGAAGCCTTTGGATCATAGCGCCCACATCTGTTGATGAGGTGGGTTGCATACATACAAGCCAAGGGCTGGAGCTGGATTACGTCGGCGTCATAATCGGGCCAGACCTAGTTATTCGGGGTGGTGAAGTAGTGACACGGCCTGAGCAAAGGGCCAAGTCTGACAAGTCACTTTCGGGGTACAAAAAGCTGTTGGCAGCGGATCCAGTGCTAGCAAAGCATGCGGGCTGATCGGATCATAAAGAACACATACCGTACGCTCATGACAAGGGGCATTAAGGGGTGCTACGTTTATTGTACTGACTCAGC
The DNA here is from genome assembly GCA_963810905.1 of uncultured Acidimicrobiia bacterium. Taxonomy (GTDB): domain Bacteria; phylum Acidobacteriota; class Terriglobia; order Versatilivoradales; family Versatilivoraceae; genus CAWBAT01. The sequence goes on from CAWEPG010000015.1 coordinate 4,755, forward strand.
AACTGCTGACTACATCAGATCATGTCTGACCGAAGTGTCGACTGCAGCCGGTACGGAATCAGTAGATAGTTTGCCGCGTTTACATTCAAGTGATCAACGCCTGGGCAAGGAGTTGCTATTCAAGAGCCTGCAAAAGCGAGACGTAATCAAGTTCGTCAACGCAGTGCCGCTCATCGATCTCAAGTTTGCTGCGGGATCGTTCAGTGACACCCAAGATTTTGATCTTACCAATGCGGAGTGGGTTGAAATTCCTAATTGGGTCAGACCTCAACCTGGTCTATTTATTGCGCAAGTGCTGGGCGAGTCGATGAATCGACGAATCCCCAACGGAGCATGGTGCTTGTTCAAAGCCAATCCGACAGGGTCGCGTGAGGGAAAGATTGTGGTCGCACAGCATCGAAGCATTCACGACCCTGATCTGGGAGGGACGTACACGATCAAGCTGTATTCAAGCAAAAAGGTGACCAATCGGATGGCTCCTGGCGGCATGTAGAGATCCAATTGAAGCCAGACAGCTCAGACGCGACTTTCAAGCCCTAGATTATCTTGTCAGCCGATGAAGACGAGCTTCGTATAGTGGCGGAGTTCCTGACAGTACTTGAGTAGATATTCAAGATGCTGGTCAACCCCGTTGCGTCGCAGCGTCAGTAAGCGCACCCTTCCGCGAAGCGACCAACCCATTCTAAAATCGTGATCGTGCGAGACGTATCGCTCACAGGCTGATGTAGGACGTTGGCAAGGTAAAAGATCACGTCGCTAATTGCTTCCGCGCATCTTTCCCCCTCACGCGGTCTTTGGCCACCCTCTCCCCAGGGAGAGGGCCTAAAGGTGAGGGGGTAAATTGTCAGAAAACTTACTGCGGTTGTATTAGTTCGTTGGGCAATCAAATGAAACAGCAAAGGAGAATCTTCATGCAAGACCACCACACACGCCGGTTCGGGGCCGGTCTTATCGCAGCTCTGACGTTGCTGTTCTGCTCCCCGGCTATGGCTGCCGATGACAAGAAGGCCGGGGGCTTAGCCGCGGGGGACACCTTCGTCGGCCTCCAGCCGGGTCTGGGCAGCTTGCCTCTCCTCGGCCGGGGACGCACCCGGTCGATCTCGGCCGAGAACCCGACCGGCGAGAAAGGGAAGGGTGGCATGGCGATCCCCAATCCGACCGAGCCCAAGCCGGCGGACGGCGCCCGGGCCGCGGACGACCTCGGCCAGGGTTGGAAGGTCCGGCCGTTCATCCGGGTCAACGCCGGTGAGACGGCGGTACTCATGGACGTGGCGGGCCCTGGGATCATCCAGCACATCTGGATGGTCGAAGGATCTGAACCGCGGCCTTGTCATCCGGTTCTACTGGGATGGCGAGGAGACTCCATCGGTGGAGGCGCCCGTCCCGGACTTCTTCGCCGTGGGCCACGGCCGGTTCGCGCCGGTGAATTCCCTGGCGGTCGTGGTCAACCCCACGAACGCCCTGAATTGTTTCTGGCCGATGCCGTTTCGGACGCGGGCCCGGATCACACTGACCAATGAGACCGACGCGGATGTTCGCTGGTGGCCTACCAGATCACCTACGTGGAGACCGAGGTCCCCGCCGCGGCGGGCGCCTTCCACGCCCAATATCGCCGAGCGACGACGGCGAGAGCAGAATCCCTACACCATCCTCGATGGCGTGAAGGGACGGGGCCGCTACGTGGGCACTTTCCTGGCCTGGACCCAGATGGAGAAGGGCTGGTTCGGCGAGGGGGAGATCAAGTTCTACATGGACGGCGACGAGCGGTTCCCGACGATCTGCGGCACCGGGACGGAGGATTACTTCCTGGCCAGCTACGGCTTCCCTCAACCGTTCACGACGGCCTACTCCGGGATCGGTCCTGCCAGCTAACGAAAACAACCCACCGCCCAACTTCTGGAGCCTTTACCGCTGGCACATTCAGGACCCGATCAACTTCGAGCAGGACCTGCGGGTGACGATCCAGGCCCTGGGATGGGGAGGACGGCCAGTACAAGAAAGCTGCAAAGACGACATCTCCTCGGTCGCCTACTGGTACCAGGCCGAGCCCCATGCGCCCTTCCCGAAGCTCCCGGCTCTCGCCGAGCGGCTCAGGCCATGAAGATTGGCGGCGGGAAAGGAAAAAGCCAAGGAGAGAGCGCGGTGCCTTCGCGATAAATATGATGTTACGAATCCGGCAACGGACCCCCCTGAAGTCCCCCCTTGTGCAAGGAGGGACGGCTGGAAGCAAGCTTGTTGGAATCAAGAAGAACAAGTATCAGGTGAGGTGCAGATTTTAGAGATCGGATAAATCCAGAACGGACCACCCTGAAGTCCCCTGCAACTGATCATGTCCCATATCTTTTTCGCCGGACACAGGAGGTCTCAGAGTTTGCTTCCGAACGTCTGCGTCAGCCCCCACTCCCCTTCCCCTCTCCCCCGCTTTGAAAGAGCGTTTCACGGAATCCGAAGACTCCGAGGCGGGCGGATTTCACGCCTGTGAAAGGACATCCCCCGCAGCCTTGCTGCTGCCCCCTTCCAAGGGGGACTTTTGTATTCCCCAGGGCGGCGGTCGCTTCGCTCCCTGGCCCTGGGCTACAATCGGTGGCCCCTACAGGGCCGAAAACTGGACACCAGTCGCCACACAAGACAGTAGCAGCAGGTCTTCAGTCTGGTGTCCGGGGCCAGCGGCCCCGGCTACAACGGATCTCGCAACGTCCCACGACAGGCACGGACCCCCCTGAAGTCCCCCCTTGTGCAAGGAGGGACGCCGTTGTTCTCTTTGTTGTATCTGATAGTCAGCGTCAGAAAGGTTAAATTCAAAAACTCTGCGAGGGTAAACCACAAGCTCCTGGCCACTCCCCCCACGACAGGCGTGGACGCCTGTCGCTACACAGCACAGCCTCCTGTCCGGGGCCAGCGGCCCCGGCTACAACGGATCCTCGCAACGCGTCAAGACAGGCGGACGGACCCCCTGAAGTCCCCCCTTGGGCAAGGGGGGACGATTGGTGCTACTTCAGCAAAAGTCCAGCCTGCTTGCGCAGGTTAAGCTGGTTCTTTTCTTCTTCCAATTTGATGTCCAGATACTGCAACCAGCGCATGCTCTCTTCCCGGCGCAACTCTTCCAGTGTGGCAAGGGGAAGTTTTCCCTCATCGTAATTGGCCTGCGCAACTTGCAAATTCTCACGAGCAAGCTGAGCCTCCAGAGCCGCGACCTCTGCTCTGGCTTTAAGAACCGCCAGAGCGGCTAATTCGCTTTGCGTCTCCATTCGAATCTGATCGGAGCGCGATTTGATCTTCAGTCTTGCTTCATCTTGAAGGGCTTGAAGCCGGCGTTTCTCAGGATTCAAGGTTGGGTTGATCAAAGGCACTTGAATCGAGAATCCGATAGTGACGTTATTTCGTTGAAAGTTGTTAAAGTACTTGTCGTAATTATTGAACGTGCTAAAGAGATCATAACGTCCGACCAAGTTCACAACCGGACGGAACCAGCCGTTCAAGCCTTCTTCCGCAACTTGGGACGATTTCTCTTGAAAGCGCAATTGCTTAAGGGCTGGATCTTTGTCCAAGGCCGCCAACAACAATGTCTCTTCTGACCATTCCGCGGCACTCCCCACTTGATCCTCGCTTTCAAGTGTTAAGGAGACGCCCGGCGCCATGCCAGTAGCTTGCCTGAGTTGCTCTTCCAGAAGATGTAGATTCTTTTCATTGGTTGTGAGAGTCACTTTAGTCTTTGCCAATTCCAGCTTTGCCCTGGTCAGCTCGCGAGGCTGTGCAACGCCTGCCTCAACCCGGGCTGCGATGATTTCGCGCGTTTTTCCAAGGCTTTCCAGTTGAGTTTGGTAATACTGGTGCCGCTCTCGCTGATTCCGTAAATCCAGGAAGATACGACCGGCTTCCAGCGCTGCTTTCTGTTGTACGGATTGCACTTCAGCCTGAGAACCCTCTTCCTGAAGTTCAGCGGCATCTGCTTGTTTACGCTGATTACGATCGTAAAGCGTTTGAATGTAATTCACATTGAACAATGAAGGGGCCGCCCCTTCAATACTCAAGGGAAACCCGTAAGTCCCTGCGATACCCGTTCCTACGCTCAAATGGGGACCAAAAGGAGCTTTTTCCAAACCCTTCCGGGAAGCAGCAGTCTCATGACCTGTTTTGGCTATTTGAACCTGCTGACTCAACTCAGAAGCACGTTGCAAAGTCCCTTCCAGAGAGAGATTCAAGGACTCGGCTAAACCCAGGCTGGGCAAACTTATCACCATCAACATGAAACCAATGTTCCTATTCATATCTGAGAGCCTCCACGGGATTCAATCGTGAAGCCCGAACCGCAGGCACCATCCCAAAAGTTAATCCCACTCCTAGGGTGACCCCCAAGCCCGAGCACAATTGCCAAAGCGGGAATCTCGATCCTAATACTAGGGGCAAAGAGTCTTACCAAGTGGGGGACCGCAATTCCCAAGAGAATCCCTATGAGTCCTCCACCCCCACTCAAAATCAACGCTTCAACCAGGAACTCAATAAGCAATACCCTCCGCCTGGCTCCCGCGGCCATTTTGATTCCAATCTCCCGGGTTCTTTCTGTCACCGTAATCAGCATCACATTCATGATTCCAATCCCACTCGCCAAGAGAGAGATGGTGGCAATGACTAAGTAGAACAAGTGACAGTCCCAGGCTAATCTTATTGGCGGCTTTCAAAATTTCTGTCAAATTGTCGACCTTGTAAGCAGACTGTTTTCGGTGGCGGAGAGTCAGGAGTTGACGGATTTCCGTGGTCAATGAGGGCACCCATTCGAGATTTTCCGCCGAGACATAGATTGCATCCACCGTATCGTTCTGCTTGAAATAGCGGATGACCGACACGGGTATAATCACACTATGGTCTGAAACTTCAGACTCGCCAAAGGTACTGACCCGCTCACGGAAAACACCAATCACTGAAAAATTGATTCCATGCAGGGTCAGCGAACCTTTATAAAAAGGGTCGAGCTGCAATTTGCGAAAAAGCTGTTCCGTAGCCAGGCAGACTTTGCTTCGAGACCGCTCATCCTCCGAATCGATAAATCTCCCTTCAAGAACTTGAATACTCCGGACTGTCTGGTAATCGGGAGTGGTTCCGATTAAGGTAATCATGCGAGGGTTCCCTTTGATTACGACTGAATCGTAATCCAGGACAACCGGCGCGGCCTTCCGAACCCCCTCGCGGATCTCTTGAATTGCCCGGACATCTTCAAAGTTCAGTTTATCGGAGAGTGTCGTGATGCCGCTAGCCGCTTCAGAAGCCTCATAATAGACATAGATGAGATTGGATCCAATGCCTCGAATTTGATCCAGCGTGTACTCTCTGCCACTAATGCCGGCGACAACAACCAGAACGAGGGAGGCAGTTCCCATGACCATACTCAAAGACGTTAAGGCGGCTCGCCCCCAGTTGCGGCCCAATGCACTGACAGCCGATCGCAGGATTTCAAAAATCGAGAATTTTGGGGTCACTGTTACTTCCTTAAATTTTTCATTCGCTGCCTGGCTTCCGCCAAGCCTTTTTGCGAAGGAGAATGGGCCGCGAAAAGACTGAGGGCCTTTTCGAATTCGTCGATCGCTTCCGCCGGCTGATTGAGTTTCAGATAACGCTCACCCAGCCAATAGTAAGCCTCAAACGGATAAGGATTTCCGGAAGAATATAACTTCAGGAACGCTTCCATCTCACGGCGTCCGTTCTCCAGATTTCCACCCGACTCGATTTCAAAACGACCGAATTCAAAGTGTGCGGCAGGCAATTCTGGAAACAATTGCACGGCTTTTTGCAATATTTCCCGAGCCCGGTTCATGTTCTGTCTATTCTGATAGAACTCAGCCAACGCCAATAATCCTGCGCTGCACGGAGGGTTCAGTGTTGCAGCCTTTTGCAGCACTGTCTCTTCCTGTTCGAAGGACTTCTCATGCTCACGGATCTGGGCCAACTGTACAAGGTAGTAGCAAGGATTCCGATCTTTGATCTGTTCGACGAGGGCTGCGGCCTTCTCTTTTCCTCCACCCAGAAACCCGGGGGCCTCCAGATAATAACTGAGGAGGTCGTCACGCGCATCCAGGTCGTTTGGGTCAAGATCAACTGCAGTCCGGAGGGCGTTGTGCGCCTGTCTCGCCAGAAATGGCGCCCTAAACGGATTCGCTTGCTCTGCTTTCCTGCCGAGTGCGCGGCCCAGCCAAAGGAAATACTGGGAGATGTCCGGCTTGTCTTTCGAGGCTTTTTCCAACAATTCCACAGCCTTGTCCATCTCTCCAGACAAATAAGAGAGCTTGCCTAATAAAAACCATGCTTTAATCTCCGGCTTCTCTGCCGAAAGAGGTTCTAACAGAGCGTGGGCCCGGTTAAAGTCCCCATGATTTAACAACGCTCTAGCGTCATCAATGCGGCCGGGCTGGGACAGAGTCTTGGCAAAAGCTGAGCATGCCAATAGAACCGTGCCGAAGAAAAGCACCGCAGTCTTTGGATTGTTCATCGGAGAGGCATTTCCTCAGGGTTGATCACGATGCGGTTGCCTTCTTCCAATCCCTGCAGGATCTCGACCTCCTGCGGAGTCACCAAACCGAGTACGACACGTTTGACGATGGTTTTTCCCCCATCCTCCACGAGCACCGTTGATTGACCCTCGTGGTTAAAGACGGCAGCGCGCGGCACGATAAGCGCACCCGGTTTCCTGCTCGTCACAATCTGCAGCTTTAGATTGATGTTTGGAATGAGTTCTACTGGATTGCCTTCCACAGAGCAGAAAACAAAACCTACCGAACGATTTCCAAGAGGGAGCACCTGCTGAGCCGGCTGCTCCACTTTTCCTGTCCAGCGCTTATCGGGCAAGCCGTCCCACTCAATTTCGATCGATTGCCCTTTCGCGATTCTTCCCAAGTCCGGCTCGTCAACGTATGCCTTCACGCGAATTTGACCTGGTTCGTAAATCTGAGCCAACAGTTGCCCCTTGCTAACATAGGACCCCGCGCGGATGTTGAGACCATAAATCCGCCCGCTCCGGGGAGAAAGAACTGAGCCTGACGCCATCTGCATCGTGAGGAGCTCCACTTCCTGATTCAGTTCCTTGACTTTGTCTGATTCCCATTCTTTTTCCTCACGGGAGAAGCGATTTACAAGGTTTTGTTTTTTTTGTCTGAGCGCCTCAAGGCGAACTTCCAGAAGATTGACCTGGCCGCGAAGATTCTCGACATCGACCCGTGTCGCAGCATCCCGTTTCAGCAGATTTTCTTCCCGCTGAAGATCTTCCCTCTTCTTTCTCAATTCCCACTCCGTCTCTGAAACAGCAGATTCGATTGCTGCCATTTCATCCTTCGGTGGCCCCGCTAAGACTGGCTGAGCCTGGCGTCGCGCCTGAAGCAGTGCGGCCTTTGCGCTGGCCAGTGAGATTGCCAATTGGTTTGATTCCACCTGAAAGAGTCGCTCGCCTTTCTTGACAAGATCGCCTTCCTGATGGGACATAAGCCTGACAACACCGTCAAAAGGCGCTAAGACATCGGATCTTTCAATTGGCTCCACTATCCCATTGGTACTGATGACCGCTTTGAGCTCGCGCCGATTCACGTTAGCTGTCAATACATTCGAGTCTCTCGAATTTCGCTTGAAGAAAGAATACCCTCCCCAAAGAAAGAGAAAAATAAATGCGACCAAGGCAAAAAGAATGATTTTCTTACGTGTCATGAGTTGTGAAAGGTCTGAGTCATCCTGCAAGTCAAACGCGTCTGTCTAAAATTCAGACCCAACATAGAAACGCTCCAAGGGACGGCAATTATCCCGACTCGAGCGAGAGACAATCTCAGGCTGAAGCCTTTTGAGCAATGAATTTCTGCATCCGTTCTCATTGGGAAAAGGATGCAGAAGAGAGATCACAGGATCGTTATCACGGGATATTCGTGAAGACAAACTTCCCCCCACTGGAAGCGAAAACCGTGAGATTTCCAAGGAACTGCTCCAACCGGGGGCGCGATGTTGCGGGGGCCACGAGATAGAGTCGTCGTGCCCCCTTCCACAATTGAGCCAACTCAGGATCCTCAATAAATACAGGAGGGGCGAGTGGCGCCGCAGATCCATACACGAGATTATCAGCCCTTCCATTGAGAAGCAAGGCTGGAAGGCCTGTATAGAAACCCACGGAAGACGCGGGATAATAATGCCCTTCGAGGATAAGCTGCCCTTCGGGGCCAGAAGTAATGGCTTCCGCCAGCGGGCGCGAAGACAAATAGGGGTCAAAAACCGCCATCGCCCATCTGGCTGCATGAAAAAAAACCACCATCATCGCTGCCAGGCACAATGGGCCCAACCAGCGGCGCCGAAAAAACCAGGCCCCCAGAGTGCCGCATACGACGGCCATAGCGGCCAGCACGAGCGGACCACGCAGATAGGCGAAAGAAGCAATGGTCAAATCATGCAGATGGCCCAATGACAAAGTGTACGTTTCGGGATTTTGGGTGAGGGCTGTCGAAATATCTCCCACCACGGCGACTCCACGGCTCTTGAATAGAATGATACAGGACACAACTCCGAAAAGGATTCCCACGACGACAAGAATTCCGTATCCGATGGAAACCCATCGTTTGGCTCCAATTGCCAGGGCCGCCCCCACGAGAATAGCAAAGGCCGGATAACAGGGCATACTGTAGTACTCCTGGGTCGTCGAAAAACTCAGGAAGGTAAGTAAAAATACAATCCAGACAATCACAAGCAGTCGAAGACTTTTTGTACGTTCAGTCCCGTCACCTCGGGAAGAAAACAAGGCCGCTGGCAGAAATACGCTCCACGGAAAGATCCACACCAGGTGCAAGAGCAGGAAAGTAAATCGCGGAACGGTATTGTAGTCTCGCGGGTAACGCAAATTCAGGAATCGCAAGATATGTTCGTTGATGAAATAAAACCATAAGAACCCGTGGTACACACCCGGTTCACTCCGGAATGTGAAATCAAAAATCGGAGGGTTTCGCCAGGCCGCCAGGATCACCCATGGCAGATAGATAGCCAGCATGAATCCAATTCCGGATACGGGACGGAGCAGAGCCCAAGTCCGGCGAATGAAGAACCTCCTCTGGATGAGAAGAAATAGGGTTACAGTAGCCACAGGGACGAGCACAGCCAGCAGTCCCTTGAGCAACAAACCCACTCCCAGGGATCCCCAGAATCCATAGACCCAAGCTTTTTCTTCATCGATGACGGTTCGAAGGAAACAATACAACGAAACGGTGATCGCCAGGGTGAGCAGTACGTCCGGTATCATGAAACGCGTAAACAGAAATAATCCCACGCTGGTTCCCATCACCAATCCCGAATAGAATCCCGCCCGAGGCCCGTAGGCCCAACTTCCCATGATTGCGGTGATCCACATCAAGGCAATCGCACCGAGCGCGATCGGTATTCGCGCTGCCCAGTCATGCACGCCGAAGATGGCGTAACAGACTGCCGTCAACCAGTAGCCCAACGGAGATTTTTCAAGGTATAGAACGCCGTTGATTCGTGCCGTCACCCAATCGCCGGAGTCCAGCATCGTCCGGGCAATTTGCGCATTGACGGCATCCACATCGTCCATTAGCGAGGGTGGGGAATGAATCGTCCCTACATAAATCGCTATCCCGACGACGAGAAGGATTAAAGTATGGGTGAGGTTTCTTGAGCGGCCATGGAACGAGCGAACGGTTCCATTGGTTGGAAGGGGGATTGAATTTGCCATTTTTCCATCCACAACAGAAGAATCAGGATCCCCCAGAGGTGAAATCCCATATTAACCCGCCCCTCCGAATGTGCCTGCAGCCAATTGCCCAATACCTCAGGTCGAAAAATCCCGGTCTTCGAAAGCGCTGAAGGGCGAGTGACCTCGAGGAGAAGTGGCTTCAGTTCACGGCGAAACCAATCGTGAGCCGGAATATCAAACCCCATTTTCGCGCGTGTCAGAACCTGCTTGGGGAGCTTATTGCGCATCAACTGTTTCAATAGATATTTTTGCTGTGTCCCACGAATCTTGAATTTTTGGGGGAGCCGGGCTGCAAACTCAACGATTTGGTGGTCCAGAAAGGGAGGCCGAACCTCCAGAGAATGGGCCATGCTCATCCGATCCACTTTTGCCAAGATATCGTCGGGCAGATAGTATTTCTGATCAAACTGGAGAAACGGATTCAGCCTGCCCGAAGAATTCAATCCCTCGATCAAGGTTTCTGCCGTCCAAGGACTTTTTCTTTCGTAGGCACAGAGCCTACTCTTTTGTTCCTCCGAAAAAGCGCCATTCCAATAACAGTGAGCGTCGGATGCAGGAAGAAAGGAGCCTTCCAGAAACCGTTTCGCCATGTACTCCAGGCCAATTTTTTCATCCGAAACAGGCCAATACCGTTTCATCAAATCTAACGCCGATCGCCGAAGAAATTGTGGGGCTAAACGCATGTAACTGGCGAGCCGATCTGCCTGATAGGTAAGATAGCCTCCAAACAACTCATCCGCACCTTCTCCAGATAGGGCCACGGTGACATGCTGGCGACTCAGTTGCGAAACATACCAAACTGGCAGCGAAGAGGAATCCCCACAGGGTTCGTCGGCGTATTCAGCAAACTGGCGGATGGTATTCTCAAGGTCGAGATCGCGCGAAAGATTGAATTCGTAATGCTCGGTCCCGTACTGCTCAGCTACCTTGCGAGCGTATTGACTCTCATCAAAGCGACGCCCTTGGAAAGAGATCGAAAAAGTCTTTAACCGTCTGCTTGATTCCGCAGCCGCGTAATGGACGATCGTGCTTGAATCCACTCCTCCGCTGAGCAAGATTCCCAAGGGTACATCCGAAATCAGATGCTCCCGAATCGAACACCGCATCAGCCGGTCCAACTCTTCAAGTGCGTCGGCCTCCTTCAAAGCCATCACGGGTCGAAACTCTAGATTCCAATAAGGCCGGATTCTGGATTCCCCGCCGGACCATTCCAAGTAATGCCCGGGTGGCAGTTTTTCGATACCCTCGACCAGTGTCCGAGGGCCAGGGACGTAATTCAGGGAGAGGTACTGATCGAGCGCAGTTAAATCGATCGTTCGGGAGATCTGAGAATGGGCGAGCAGGACCTTCAATTCTGATCCAAAATAAATCTCACCTCCCCGGATCGTAAAATAGAGGGGCTTAATCCCCATTCGGTCTCGGGCCAGAATCATTCGGCCTTCGGGCACCTGCCACAGTGCAATGGCGAACATTCCTTTCAGCTTCTCGAAGCAGCCGGTATCCCATTCGAGGAAGGCATGCAAAACCACTTCGGTATCAGAGTTAGAGCTGAAACGGTGTCCACGCCCAATCAAAATCTGACGAATTTCCTTGTAGTTGTAAATCTCACCGTTGTAAGCCAGGATTGTCTGCCCGTCCTCGCTCTGCATGGGCTGCTGTCCACCCTCGAGATCGATGATCTTCAGGCGAACGGCTCCCATGGAAACTTGATCCGAGAGATACGTCCCATCCTGATCCGGCCCACGGTGGCGGATCATTCGGATAATTCGACGAATCAAAGTCTGATCAAGAGGTCGCGTTGAGTGAGTGTAACCGGCTATTCCACACACGGGGTTCGAGAGTACACACAAAGAGGAATTTAAAGTACAGACATGAAAGGAGAACTTCTTCGGTCAGTCGGAGCAGACAGCTCCCGCAACCTTCAGGGCGCAGTTTGAGCCCGGATGAATCGTTTTCTCCGAGCCCGCAGTTGCAGGTATTCTTTGGCTTCTTTGTATAATCGGCGGCGCTCAATGTTATTAAACATGGCGCGCCGGAGAATGCGATAGACGATTCGTGGACGGAAATAGTACCGGTCATAGAAGTACTCGACCGCTTCGACAATCTCTTTGCGAGTCAGCCCCGGGTACTCGATATTCGGCAGTTGATGGCCCAGTTCATCGGTCATCGCATCGTCGGTGTAATAGTTGTTTTTCTTGAGATAGGAATCGAATTCCGTACCGGGATAAGCGTGTGCAATCGATACCTGAATGGTTTCACAATCCAGCTGTTCTGCATAGCGGATCGACCGCTGGATGGACTCCTTGGTTTCCCCAGGTAAGCCCACAATGAAATCTCCATGGACCGCAAGCCCCAAGCGTTTACAATCCTTCATGAATTCCACTCCCCGCTCAGCGGTGGCACCTTTCTTGATATTATCCAAGACCGTCTGATCCCCCGATTCAAAGCCAACAATCATCAATCGGCAACCTGCCTCCTTCATCGCTTTCAGAGTTTCGTAATCGGTATGCACTCGGGAGGTACAGGACCAGGTGAACTTCAAGGGTTTCAGTTTCTGGCAAATATCCAGCACCCGGTTCTTCCCCCAGGCAAAGGTGTCATCATCAAAGAAGATTTCCTTGATGTTGGGGAACAATTCGAGGGCCCGCTTGACTTCTGCTGCCACGTTTTCGCTGCTCCGAATTCTCCAGGCATGTCCGCTAATTGTTTGTGGCCATAAACAAAACGTACAAAGCGCTGGGCAACCCCGAGAGGTGTAGAAGGCAATATAGGGGTTCAGCAGGAAAGGCACGTTATACCGGGTAATGTCCAAATCTCTTTTGTATACGTCAACGGCAAAGGGTAGGCTGTCAAGGTCTTCGATCCGGGGGCGGTCAGGATTGTGTACAACGCTTCCATTCTGTCTGAAGCTAATCCCCTGGATATCCTCCAACTTCTTGCCACCAGCAAATTCTGCGACCGAGTAGTCAAATTCTTTGCGGGCGACAAAATCAACTGCCGAGGAGACCTGCAGACTCTTTTCCGGTTCCACTGTAACTGGAGGCCCCACCAATGCAATCTTAAGAGTTGAATTGACTTCCTTCATCATTTCCGCCAGCCGGATTTCATTCTTGAACCCAGGTGTGCTCGTAAAAATGACAACGAATTCATAGTCCTTGGCAATCTCAACGGTCTCCTCCGGAGTGACACCGTGAGAAGGCGCATCCAGCAACCGGCTGTTTGGGATCAAGCCTGCCGGGTAAGCCAGCCACACGGGGTACCAGAAAGAGGCAATTTCCCGAGTCGCAGGCCAGCGCGAGCTAGCGCCGCCATCAAAGTTGGGGAAGGAAGGGGGGTTCAGCAAAAGAGTTTTCATCAAGCCTCCGGTTGTGTTATTGATTGGCGGGCTATCGATGCAGCTTAGAATCTAGTTTTTCTGGAATACATTTTAGACTCGAATATGCCGTTTCGCCAAAGTGACAAGAAACTCAGTGTTTACAATAGGGTTTGCGGGAAGAACTGTCAAGTCTCATGAAGGGTTTCAGCCACAGCGGATGTTGAGTTAAGTAAGGTACTTCCTCCTGATTATGCACAACCTCATCCTTGCTGGTCTGAAGTATCTGCTTTGGGTGCCCGCGCTTGGAGGAATTGCCTATTTCCTACTAGCTCTTTTGGCAGCTCAAAAACTCAAGCGAACGGATCCCCTAGCGACTGTAGGTCAGGACTGTCTCCCACCAGTCAGCCTACTTAAGCCCCTCTATGGGGTTGACCCGGAATTGAAAGCAAACCTCGAAACCTTTTTCCAACAGGATTATCCTGTTTTTGAAATCCTATTTGCGGTCCGCGATGAGTCTGATCCTTCAGTAGCACTGGTTCAGCAGCTCATGAAACGCTTTGCGAATATCCCTTGCACACTCATTGTGACCGGGGAACCTCCTTACCCCAATGCCAAAGTTTTTAGTCTTGAGAAAATGACCAAGTTTGCCAGTCATGGCCTCTTGGTCATTACTGATAGCGATGTCTCTGTCGCTTCCAATTACCTCAAAACGATTGCCCGCCCGTTCGAGTCCCAAGAAGTGGGACTCGTGACTAATCTTTACCGAGGTGTTGGAGGGCAGGATCTCTGGTCAAAACTTGAAGCTCTCGGGATGAGCACAGAATTTATGGCAGGAGTTATCGTTGCCGAATTTCTCGAGGGCATGAAGTTTAGTTTAGGTCCTTCGATGGCCATCAGCACATCTTGTCTTCAGGCCATTGGCGGCTTCGCTTCTTTGGCTGATTATCTGGCTGACGATTTCATCTTGGGCGAAAAAGCCTTTCGCCAGGGATTTAAAGTCGTTCTGTCAGCCCATGTGATCAATCATCATGCATATGCTGCAGGTTTCCAAAACAGTTTCAAACATCGGCTCCGTTGGAATCGCAGTAGTCGTTTTTCGCGTCCTGCCGGATATTTCGGCCAGGGCTTCACTTACGGTCTTCCGTGGGCCTTACTTCTCTTTCTATTCACTCCGACGGAGTGGAGTGCTACTTTGCTTCTCGTTTCAGGCATACTGAGAGGATGGCTGGCCTACATGCTGGGAAAACAGATTCTCGGAGATTCGTCAGCTGTTCGTCGCCTTTGGCTTGTGCCATTGCAGGACGTACTCAGCTTCGCGACGTGGGTGGGAGGATTTTTCGGTACAGAAGTAATTTGGCGAGGGGTGCGCTACCGAATCCAGAGGGGGGGCCGCTTTACCAGGATCTGAGAACCTCTCTTTACAGCCGAAAAAATGTAGAGATCTTTCGACGGGACCCATGAGCCAAGGAAAAGTGAATTACAGTTCACCCGGTTTCAAGACCAATCCCGTGGTAAACCGAATTCCCCCAGAGTAGTTGCCCTGCATGAATTCCCGCAGGTTTGTCCTGACGTACTGGATGTTACCAAGCCGAATTGCTAGCCCACGCCTAATTTTCAAATCGACTCCCCCTCCAATCGCGCTCGCAAAGACATTCGCTTCAGCAGCCCTTGCGATCTCAGTGTATGCGTGAAAAAGGGGCAGGTTCAACCATTCATCCGGCGTATCCAGGAAATGACTGAGCGGATAAATCCTCTCCAGATTCAAATCGTTTCCTCCGACAAGCAAGTCAAGGTAAAAGTTCCATCGGTCTGTCGGATGGTACGAAAATCGAGGGCCGAAGAGGTAGGTCAGAGAATCGCCACTGATGTTGGGGTTATCGATTGCAATCTTGCACCCACTAACGTCGATCACAGCTCCCAGCCATCGATTTATCGGAATCACCCCGGTAGCACCACCGCCACTGCAACCTCCTGAATTGATTCCTCTGTGGGAGTACTGGGAATAAGCGTAATACGCAGAAAACTCGAAGGCGCGAATTCCGGTGGAGTTCCCTTCCCCACCCTGTTTGCTAGAGTGAGAGCCGGGAAGAAACGATTTACTTCCCGAAACATCTGCTCCAGATGGGGGCTTTCTTGTGGAAGCCACCGCCCAAAGATTAGGATCGTAATCACTGACGCCTGGCCTGGTATAGCGCTCCCAGGGGCGTTTGAACGCTACCATATTGGCGTAACTGCGGGCTGGATTTAGCAAGGATCGGGCCAAGACTCTCGCCAATCGATTTCGGGTATGCCCTTCAATGCGTTTGATGACATATTTATCAAGGGAGTCTTCCGCCATCATCCAGCCCAACCCGAGTGCTGGGGTCCACACATGGTCCACAAACCCGACTTCCGGATACTCCCGCTGCACGTTTCCTAACGAAGCTTCGCTGATCGGCCCAATCTCAAATAACGTGCTGTAGACCCATGAGAAAGCGGTTGCCCGTAGCCGACTTTTCCAGTACATGGAATTCATCCCAAACTCGGTGCGACGATATTTCGGGTCGTTCTGCACCCAAATGAAGCCCGTAACAGCCCCTTGAAAAGGGTGCGCCACATAATTGGCTTTAAACCCGCCTCCGTCGGACCACCCATGGAGATTCCCTACACTTGAAAAGTAATCACGCAAGAAGGGCCCCTTTAGTTCTGCCCTGGTTTTTTCCTCAGTCGCCAAGCGGAACCCATTTTGGAGCCCCAGGGTAAACAATGATTCCCCAATCAAGGGCTTCCATTGAACCGAGGGCTCTTTCTTCGATTCGTCAACCTCTTCCGTTTCGCCCCAAACCGGTCTCACTGAAAATCCAAGAGAAAATATCAGGGCAACGATACAGGGGAGAAAAGCTTTGGCTACTTTCCTGAAGGCCATGCCAACAAGACAAGCCAACGAGAAGGGAGCCGAAATGCAAATAACACGATGGGGGCACTCCACGGCGCAGAATACTTTGTCAGCACGAGCCATATTATCCATTTTCGGATGCATCGGGATAAACTACAGTCAAACTAAATTGGATCCAAACATTTCGCAAATGTCCGGCCAGTTGCCCCATTGGGGCAGTAAAGTATAGCATCACTTGATTCAATATCTCTATTGGACTTTGGTGGGAAAAAGTATGAATGATCGAAGTTGATCGAAACGCTCAATGAGGATCGTGTCCATCTGATAGAGACTATCTTCTATACAATAGCCGCTCAGGAACAGTCTCGCGGATCCATTTCTTCACTTCAATCAAGGACACTGAGAGTTGATCACGCCCTTGCGGGCATTGTAGGACTCGCCAATAGTCGAGCACCAAAATCGTTTTCTCGACTCTATACCTTTTCTGTTCAACTCTCCCGATACAAAATCAGGATGACGCCGACCAAGACGAGGCAGACGGGCCAGATCTTAGCAGGAATACGCCTATTCTTGCCGGGTAGCCGCAACTCAATCCAGCGGGTCCAGCCGGCCAGGACCGCAGCCAGTCCTAATGGGATGTGGCTCAGTTCCGCCAGCAGTTCTTCCTTTATGTTACCCAACGAATGTGTGTGCGCGAGCAGCAAAGCTCCGCCAAGTGCGCAGACCATCGGAAACACCATCGCCGCTTTCCGTGAATTCAGACGCCCGGTTTGTACTCCCCATTCGAACACCGCAAATAGCACGATAAGGACAACGAAAATGCGATGTTGGAGAACTTCGGCAACCAAAAAACTTTCCCAAAAACCTCTCGGGCCAAGGGGCCAGTTCTCAGGGTCAGAACGCAGGAAAAGAAAAACGGCAAGACCGATAAATGCAAGGGGCCAATACCGCGTCCAACGCACTTCGCTAAAGCTTGCGCCCACCGCAAGTAAACCCGCTATGAGTACAACGAATCCCGACCAGTGATGATTGTATTCCGACCAAGCGATGTCAGCGGGCGTATTGGGGGAAAAAGATTGACCCGGGACAAACGACTGCAGCCTTTGAAAGCCGGGGGCTTCCGCTTCTTCGGCCGAGAGGGGTGTAATTGGGGACAATTCGCTCAGTGTCGGACTGTGCATGCGAGGCCATCGCGGAGTCATTCGCTCGACGATTTGGCTCCCTGTCACCCTGTCTGATGTGAGGTCAACCGCCGGGGGTTGAGAGGTGAGGGAGGCAGCTGCGAAGATCACAGTGAAACCGATCCCCACCTCCACTTCGGCAAAACGCCGGAGCCGCAGCAGTAAACCGGGCGTATCCATTTCCAAGCCGCGAACCGCAAAAAAGTTCAATGCGCCAAGGATCAGCAGCATCCCCAACATGATGATCTTAGAAACCACCATGGCGCCGTATGAGGTTCCGTACAGGGCGTCCGGCGTTCGGATATAAAAAATAGAGAGACCCAGCCCAGCCGCTATGAGCACCGATACACTCATTAGTGCCAACCGCGAAAACTTCCTGGAAACCATTCGTGCCGGCTCAATCGTACACCGTCCCAGAGTCACGACGAGGTATGGGAGCCCTCCAATCCAAGCTCCTGTAGCCCCTTGGTGTACGAACGTGAAAAATCCAAGAATGAGCCGACTCTCCATGCGAGCCGATGCGTGGCTCGTCATCAAGGAGGCGCTGAGGATGACGAGAGTCGGAAGAGCAACAGCCCCCACGGAGAAGTTCTCTTCATAAAGAACCATCCAGGCAATGAACAAGCCTGCAATAGAGGCAGCTGCTCCCGCCAGGAAAAAATTGGCTCCGACAACTTCATGCCATCGCAACTCTGCCGTTTGCATCAGGATTGCTGAGTCAATCAGGACGTAAATCAATTGAGTCACTGCCAGCGCCAAAGCAGAGCCGCCCATAAGCCATCGGCAGAATTTTTGGGCGATCGCTAATTGATGAGGGAGGGAGCGAAACACCGGGCCTAAGACAAACAAGTTGAACACCAAGCCGCCGATCACCAGCGATTGGAGCAGCAATGTGAGGCCACGAAGGAGGACGGAGAGAAATCCAAAGACGTCGAGGAGTTGTGCCACGGCATCCTTTTAGGACTATTTTATTTTAAACGGAATTTCACCGCGGGAGATGTGCCCATCAGCGGCGAGGACTTGCCAACGCAGCACATAGGCGCCCGCTGCAAGCCCGGTCACTCTTGCCTTAAGCTGGTCCGGGGAGTCTTGTTTATCGAGATTAACAGAATGGGACGACTTGTCGGGCTGAATCAGAACAAGTCGTGACCGCGCGCCGTCAATGCGAGAGTTGAATTTCAAAACGATCTGGAAGTCGGGCCCGGAGATCGTCGCATTCGGGGCAGGTATCGCTTCGAGTATGATGGCATGAGCAAAAGACGGCAGAGGCAAACAGAAGACGATAATCACTGCGAAGAAAGCCCGCATGATAAAATGGATCTTCCAAGATTTCATCAATTCCACTCACTTTTTCCAGAAGGAAACGACGCCACCCTCATAGCTCCCCTGCTCTCAAAACAAAGCCGGTTGTGAACCGAAACATTGAGGAATAGGGAAGGTCATGGAATTCGTTGATCGATGTCCTCACAAATTGCACGTTTCCGAGCCGTATGGCCATCCCTCGTCTTATTTTCAAGTCGACACCACCTCCAATAGCCATTGCAAAACCATTGGCTTCAGTCGATTCGGCAATGAGACCATGTCTTACCCAGGCATCCAGTTTGTTCCACTCGGTCAAATCGCCGGTTGGAATCCTTTCCGGAAAGACCCGGTCCTGTGTCAGCTTGGCTCCTCCGAAGAGAAGATCTGCGTGGAAGGTCCAGCGATCGCCTTGGCGGAACGAGAACCGCGGCCCAAACAAATAAGTAAACGAATCACCCGTGATATTGGGATCGCTCGAAGAAAGCTGGCACCCGCTAACATCAGCCATCGCTCCAATCCAGCGATTCAGCTGAAATACACCGCTGGCGCCGCCCCCATTGCAGTTTCCTGATTTTGTTCCTCTATGAGAGTAGTGGGAAAAATCAGCGTAGGCGGTGAATTCAAATGCGGGAATTCGAGGGGAGCCCCCCTCCATGCCTTGCTTACTGGATTGAGAACTGGGAAGAAAAGAATTGCTGCCGAAGGGTTTGGCATCGCTGGTCGTCTTTCTCTTCGACGCAATCGCCCAAAGATTTGGATCGTACTCACTGATCCCTGGTCGGGTATCCCGATCCCAGGGGCGCTGAAATTCCATAAGATTGGCAAAGCTCCGCGAGGGATTCAAAAAAGTGCGAGCTGCAAACCGCACCACTCGATTACGGGTATATCCTTCTATCCGTTTAATGAGATATTTGTCCAAAGCATCTTCACCCGCCATCCACACTAGCCCCATGGCCGGTGTAATCACAACGTCCACATACCCTTGGGCGGGATATAAGCTTTGAATATCTCCAATCGTGGCTTCGCTCAAAGGTCCAATTTCAAACATCAGGCTCAAAGCCCATGCCCAAGCCGTAGCGCGCAGCCGACTTTTCCAATAGTTTTCGCTTAGCCCAAATTCCACGCGACGATATCGCGGGTCGTTATGGACAAACATAAACCCGGCCACGGCACCTTCCATCGGATGGCCGATATAATTGACGAGAAAGGGGTCTCCATCGGACCAGCCGTGCAAATTCCCCACGGCGTTAAGGTAATTATGGAAAAACGGCCCCTTAAGTCCCTCCCGCGTGCCCTGCTCCGTCGCGAGGCGAAACCCATTTGCAACCCCGAGAAAAAACAGTGAATGCAGAAGCAATGGCGTCCACTGGACGGACGTTTCCTTCTTTGGCTCCTCTACTACCTCTGCTTCAGCCCAAATCGGCTTGATTACAAACGCAAAAGTAATCGCCAGAAGAAGAACGCACGAGAGTAGGGCTCGCTTAATTCCTCTCAGGGTCGACTCAAGGGAACGAGCTCTTGAATACTTAAATGAGGGATGGATATATTTGCCTGAACAAACGGCGTGAAAAAAATCGTCGATGGGTGCTCTCTTCACATTCTCTCTCGCAGCGCATTGATTTCTCAGCGAACCAGATTGACTTCAAGTCATCCGAAGCCATTCGGTCGGCTACCAATCTTGGTCAAAAAGTATAGCATCCATTAATCCAATATCTCTATCAGAGTTTCCGTAAAATTTTCTAAAGGATATAAACCGACGTACCTCACAAGAAGGGAAAATATCATATAGAGACCGGTAGTATGGTTTGAAGACGGTTTGGCGGATGCCGGGAGCTTATTCCTTCAGCGCAGAGGTGGGATCAACTAAGGTAAATTGATTGACAAACTCAGCCAGTTTCCTTGTGCAAAAATTCAATTGGCGCGCCAATTTCCACAACCCCCGGATGCAAGAGGGGTGCATCAAAGCAGAAATGGCAATCCTGCGATCATCCAGGTTTCCATCAGGCCGACGAAAGCGATTGAAATCCAGTGGCAAGTCCTCGCCCATGATGTCACTAATGCAGCGAACAATGACGTAGGGGATGCCACTTTCTTGGCAGACGCGAGCCATCGCCCAAGACTCCATGTCCACGCAACCCGCACCAGTAAGACCCATTGAAGCGGCAAGCTGACGCTTCCCTTCAGCGGTACAAGCCATTTGATTCTGGGTAACGAGTGTTCCGAGATGAATTCGTAACCCATTGGCCTGCATTTGCTGCGCCACTTTTGCGAAGGCTGCCGGAGGAACTATAAGCGACGGACCTCTGATTTCTTGCCCTACGACTAAATCTCCAATCCCCAAAGTTGATGATAGCGCCCCCGCCAGCCCAACTCCGAGGACCGCGGACACGGGTTGTTCGCGAATGAAGGTCCGAAGCGTCCTGTCCGCATTTTCACAGCCCATTCCTGTTTGTAGAAGAACCAGATTCGGGCGACAGAGTTTCCGGAGGGGAACCACTTCCCGCCGAAGCGCGACGACGACGACCCAGGGGAATATGCTACGGTTCATGACAGACTGGCGTACCCCTTTTCGCGAAACCATTGGACAGCTCTCTCCAGGGCCTTTTCAATGGGGCTTTGAGGAAGACCTAATTCCTGAACTGCTTTTGAAGAATCAAACCACATTTTGGACTGGGACATTCGGACGCCCTCGAGCGGTGCAGTAGGTTCCCTATGGAGAAGTCTTCCACTCCAGAAATTCTCCCCCTTCGCGTAGAGAAGGGCTATCCAAAAAGGGATACGCCGCTTCGGCGGTGAAATATTGGCGATTTCTGCTAAGCGGTCAAATATCTCTTTGAGTGTTAAATTAACGTTTCCCAGAATATATTTTTGCCCGGGTCTTCCTCTCTGCGCGGCCAACCAGTGCCCTTCCGCAACATCTCGAACGTCGATCAGATTCATCCCGGAATCGACGTATCCAAACATTTTTCCACGGAGAAAATCCACGATCATTTTACCTGTGGGGGTAGGCTTGAGGTCCATTTCGCCTACCGGTGTGCTGGGGTTAACAATCACAACGGGTAGCCCACGCTTGGCCCAACCAAGAACATTTTCTTGGGCAAGAAACTTGCTTTTCTTGTACGGACTTAACATGTCCTCCATTCGAGCCAGCGTATTTTCGTCGGCCAGAACACCCTCGACATATTTCCCCAGACATCCAACCGTGCTGGTGTAGACGACCCGTTCGACGCCTTCATCAAAGCAAGCCCGCATGAGGTTATCGGTTCCGGCAACATTCACCCGAAACATCTCCTCGGGACTGGGACACCACAAGCGGTAGTCTGCCGCACAATGATAAACCATCCGACAGCCTTTGATCGCCTCCCGGACAGAATTCAGGTCCGTTAAGTCTCCTTGCTTGAGCGTGGTGGGGAGAGATTCCAAATTGTCCAGACGGCTTGTTGGACGAACGAGGCAAACTACCGAATTCTCGTAACGAACGAGACAGCGAACAAGATGTGAACCGACAAACCCGGTTCCACCGGTAACCAGAACTTTCATTATCTGATTCGGAAAGGGCTTTAAGTGGGTCTACCCACGCAGATTCCAGGCCGCCATCCGCAGCATGTCGCGCGGGCTCTTTTTGAGTTCGAGAACCGCAGAGGTTTCAAAACCACTGTGCATGAGGCAGTTCTGGCAAAGACGATCCTGACGGGATTCCCAATAATCCCAGTCAACCCCCGTCCAAAATTGTTGCCAGGTTTCGTGGAACTCCTTGCCAATAAGGTAGCAGGGGCCTTTCCATCCGCGGGGCGTGAAGGTCACCGTGCTCCAGGGGGAGCAGTTATAATGGCGCAGGCCTGCGGCAAACTCAAGATACATTGGGGTAGAGCTGAGACGGTAGCGTTTCGAGAGTTCAAGAACGCGTTTAAACTTGTGGTGGATTTCCTGTCGGACGGGGAAAATGTCGCGCTCCACAGACTCATAGTGATACCCCGGAGCAATCAACATTCCATCAACACCCAGTGTACTGACCATTGCACATAGCTCTTCAATCTCTTGGATTTCGGTATCTTTGAAAACGGTTGTGTTCGTTGTCACATGGTAACCGAGGCGCTTCCCTTCCTTGATCATCGAGATGGCCTTGTCAAATACGCCCTGACGGTCGCAAACGAGATCATGGGTGTGCCGAAGACCATCCAGGTGGACATTGATCGTCAAACGTTTGTGAGGAGCAATCTTTCCGAAGACCTTGCTGTCGAGCAAAAGAGCATTCGTACACAGATAAATGTGTCGCTTGCGTTTGATGATCCCTTCGATAAGCGCCTTTAGTTCCGGATACAATGTTGGCTCACCGCCACAGATCGAAACAATCGGCGCCCCACAGGCCTCTGCTGCCTCGAAACATCTCCCTACCGGGAGACGATCTTCCACCTTTCCAGTATGCCTCTCGGTCGAGCATCCAAGACAAGCCAAATTACAGGCATACAACGGTTCAAGCATCAAGACCATTGGGAAACGTCGATTCCCACGGATTGCGTTTCGAACCTGATGCTTGATGGAATCCAGTGTAAGATGTAAAGGAAATCTCATTCTCATCGATTGTTTTTCATGAACTATAATCTAGGAAACGCCCCAGTGCGAGTAATGGGAAATACGTTGCATACAAATGATAACGCAAATAAAAGACTTTGGGAAACCCAGTTCCCGTCCAATACCGGTCTTCCCAAGATCCGTCCTCGCGCTGGGAGTGGATAAGAAAATCGATTCCGCGTCGAACACTTGCGCTACGAAAGTCGCCCAACGTCATCAAGCATAAAAGAGCCCAGGCCGTCTGCGAGGGTGTCGTTGGCCCCTTCCCTTTGAAAGTCGGGTTATCGTAGCTGTGAGGCAACTCACCCCACCCACCATCCGCATTCTGGACGGAGCGCAACCAGTTAGCAGCGGCCTGCCAACGGTCCTGCGACATGTCTTCCCCAATGCATCGTAACCCCCACAGGGCCAACCAGGTTCCATAAATGTAATTACATCCCCAACGTCCGTACCATGTCCCGTCGCTTTCTTGCAAGTCACACAGAAACCGCCTGGCTTTCACGAGCCCTGGATGATCTTTCTTAAAGCCAAGCTCTGCCAAAGTTTCCAACCCTCTTGCAGTAATGTCACTGGTGCTCGGGTCAATCATGGCATTATGGTCCGCAAAAGGAATCTTTGTCAGGAATTCTTTGTTGCATCCCTTGTCGAATGAACCCCACCCACCATCTTTATTCTGCATGGTGAGAGCCCATCTCACAGCCCGCTGGATGGCTTCGCGTTTTTCTTTCTCTTTTGACTCCTGGGTTAGCTGGACCTTTGAAAGAGCCGTGATGACCTGAAATGTGTCGTCGGCATCAGGGAAATATTCGTTGGCATACTCAAAATACCATCCTCCCGGCTCGCCTTCTGGATTCTTTATTTTCCAATCGCCAACACTTTTTACTTCTTTTGTGAGTAACCACTCGCTCGCTTTCTGTAAAGCTTCGTGCTCGGTCGAAATTCCTGATTCCGCCAAAGCGACAATGGTAATGGCAGTATCCCAAACTGGCGAAAAACAGGGTGCCACACGCAGCGTGTCCCTCTCTTCGATCTCGAGCCGTTCCAGTGCCTGGATTTGGGATAGTAATTGCGGGTGATCACATTCGTATCCCAGGCAGCGGAGCGCAATAATAGAATTGATAATCGGTGGGAAGATCGCCCCAACTCCATCACTTTTCTGAAAATGTTCCAGCAACCACGTCTCACAGACCTTCAATGCTTTTCGCCGGAACGGTAGAATATGATGGCGCTCCAAAAATTTGGATAGAATATCGGCTGAATTGAAGAACGTCGGCCAAAACCCTCGATGTGTTTTCGGGGCAAGTTCAGAATCTACCCGGATGTCCTCGAGGCTGGCGTGCGCGGGCACGGCACAGAATGGCTTCGAGGCCGAGATAATTGACAGCGGTACGATGATGCACCGCGACCAGGATGACAATGCATATAAGTTAATGGGGCACCAAGAGGGAAACAGAATGACCTCAGGAGGGACTGCAGGGCAGTCTTCCCATGGAACCTGGCCGAACATGGCAAGATAAATCCGCGTGAAACTATTCGTGGCCGCCACGCCGCCAAGATCGCGAATCACCTGCCGTGACTTTGCCATATAGGGAGCGTGCAAATCATGCCCGAGCAATTTGAGCACGAAATACGCTTTTGTTGAAACGCTCACATCCGGAGGACCACCGGGATAGGCGGGCCATCCCCCTTCGGGCAATACTTTTTCCACTAGGTAATTTGCGGCTTTCTTGACTCGGGGCTCTCCAGACCTCCCAATAAAGTGCATGGTCAGGACATATTCGGATTCAAGAATCGTATCTCCCTCGAGTTCCCCGCACCAATGCCCATCCCCGCTTTGAACCCCCAAGAGATACTCCTGTGCTTTCGCGACCGCACGTTCTACCGAAACGCCATTCCATTTTCCAGAGGAAACTTCCCTCTCTGCAGGTTGGGGGATAACTGATTTCATTTCAGTGGTGTATAGAGTGCTCGAATCGAAATATTGCAGGAGTATGAAATTTGAATAAACAATACTTGGACGTCAGCCGATCCCACCTGCCAAAGACGAACGAATTCTAACTGGTTGATTCTATAAAGCCAAGAATTTTCTGGGCTTGGACTCCATTGAGGGGAATGGGATCCGCTCGAAGCACAGACTCGTGGCCTTCTCACAGCTTTCTTCCTTTTTCTTGTCCTTTTCTATATTCTTAAACAAGTTTGCGCCATTTTTCGCTTCTGATTGGTTAATATTCATCATCCATATTCATGAGAAGGCTGATCATCAATGCCGATGACTTCGGACTGACCGAAAGGATAAATGATGCAATCGTTGAATGTCACCGTAACGGAATCGTCACGAGTACGACATTGATGGCAAACGGCCCTGCGTTTGAAAATGCTACAGGACGAGCGAGAACGGAGCAGAAACTTGGAATTGGAGTCCATCTGAACCTGTCGGAGGGAACGCCCATATCCGACCCATCCCAATTAAGTCCTCTGATCAATGAATGGGGACGGTTCCATCTTTCACCTGTTCAAATGCTTCGAAAATTGATGGCTAAAGGAATTCGTCTCAGTAAAGTGGAGATGGAGCTTCGTGCCCAGATCGAAAAAGTTCTCCATGCCGGAATTGAGGTGACTCACCTGGATGGACACAAACACTTCCACTTTATTCCTCAATTCCTCCAAATCGCACTCCGTCTCGCCCAGGAATACAAGATCCCGGCAATTCGCTGCGCTGGTGAGAGGAACACCCGTTTGTTCCGTCTTGCCGGCAGAAACTGGCGTTCTTCACCAACCGTTCTGAAACAATTTTTCACGGGAAAAGCCCTTTCCATTCTCGCGAGTATGATGAAAGCGCGCTTAGAATCTGCCGGATTGAAAACTCCGGACTACGTCCTAGGAATTGCTTCGACAGGGTTCCTGGATTCTCACTACTTGAGAAACTTAATTGCCCGGCTGCCTGACGGGACGAGTGAATTGGTATGCCATCCGGGGTATGTCGACAAGCAATTAATGGAATCTCCCACTCGCTTGCTACAACAACGCGAGACGGAGATTACCGCGTTGGTTTCTCCCGAGGCGAAAGAATGGCTTAATCGGCGCGGAGTACAACTCATTAATTACAGGAATTTATGTGGAGAGGCATAAGCAAAGATGAAGATGGTTGGTGAACCTTGCAAATATTCAATTGTTGTCCCTTTTTACAATGAATGTGACAACATCCGCCCGCTATATGACAAACTCGTGAAGGTGATGGACAACGTGGGGGACTCCTTTGAAATGGTTTTTGTGGATGATGGAAGCAACGACGCCAGCTTCAGGACTCTCCAGGAGATTTTTGATCACGACCCGCGTGTGAATCTTCTGCGTCTGCGAAGAAACTTCGGGCAAACAGCCGCTTTGAAGGCCGGATTCGATTTTGCCTCAGGAGAAATCATTATCTCGATGGATGGCGATCTTCAACATGACCCGGAAGAGATTCCACAATTCATCGCGAAAATTGATGAGGGATATGATGTCGTCAGTGGCTGGCGATTCGAGAGGACCGACAACTTGCTGACACGTCAGATACCGAGCCGGATTGCCAATTGGCTGATGTCCAAGATTGCTCGTGTGGAGATTCACGACTTTGGCACAACCTTTAAGGCTTACCGCCACGAAATCATTAAGAATATTCAACTTTATGGCGAACTGCACCGGTTCATCCCCGCGCTTGCCAGCGGTTTGGGTGCCAAGATTGTTGAGATCCCCATCAGAAACAGCCCTCGACTCAAAGGAAAGTCAAAGTATGGGCTCTCCCGTACTTTCGGAGTTTTCCTGGACCTCATCAGCATTAAGTTCTTCCTAGATTATTCCACGCGGCCCCTTCAGTTTTTTGGTCGGCTGGGTTTAATCACTACAGGCTTGGGCGCAGGTCTCGGATTCTTCCTATTTTTCAAGAAAGTTTTTCTCGGGCAGTCCATCATGCTCCAGCATGGGCCCCTGATTTTCCTCTCAATGCTTCTATTGCTGGGAGGAGTTCAGTTTCTGACCATCGGTTTGGTCGGCGAAATGCTCTCGCGCACTTATTACGAATCACAAAATAAACCCATTTATAATGTGTCCGAGGTCAAGAGCTGGCGCCAAGCAAGAGAGGAAGGACAAATATCCGATGGAGGAATACCCAAGGTCCGCTGAGATGAACAGGTCATTGAAAAATACGAATTCTCCGGCGGATTTGCAGCTGCTGTCGGTCTTTCATCAAGAAGCCTCTTCGCTTAAGGATGCAGAGTCTTACTGCAGAAAATTGGCTAAAACACACTATGAAAACTTTATCGTTGCGTCGGTCTTCCTACCTCCGCACTTGAGGCAACATTATTACAACATTTACGCTTATTGCCGAATCAGTGACGATCTTGGGGACGAGACCAGCAGCCCGATCCTGTCTTTAGAACTTTTAAAGCGTTGGGAGGAAGAACTTCAGTCCTGCTTTGATGGACATCCTCGCCATCCGATATTTATTGCCCTGAGAGAAACCATTGAACAATTTCAGATACCCATAACCCCTTTTGCAAACCTTCTCGAGGCCTTTAAAAGGGACCAAATAAAGAACCGTTATGCGACTTATGACGAATTGCTCGACTATTGCCGATATTCTGCCAATCCTGTAGGCCATCTCGTACTCTACCTCATTGGCTATCGGGACGCGGAACGACGCGAGCTCTCCGACAAGACCTGTACGGCACTTCAGCTTACAAATCATTGGCAAGACATTGGAAGAGACCTGGTTCGTCTCAACAGAATCTACATTCCTTCGGAGGATATGCATCATTTCGGATACACAGAAGCTGATTTGGTTGCCCAGACTTGCAATGATCGTTTTGTTCAGCTCATGCGCTTGGAAATTGACCGAGCCAGATCGCTGTTTCAGGCAGGGCAGAAATTGCGCGATTGGGTTAGTCCTTCTCATGCCCTGGATATTGAGTTGTTCAGCCGCTGTGGTTTGGAAATCCTGCGTCAAATTGAGTTAGCCCATTACGACGTCTTTCGTCACCGTCCAACACTTACGAAATGGGACAGCCTTAGAATACTGACCCAAAGTTGGTGGTCCAATAAGGTTAGGAAATAGACCTCATGTGCCCTGTAGAGTCAACTAGCGAAACCCACGATTTAAAAGACTGTTACGCTCAATGCGAACACATCGCTCGGGCGAGCAACTTCTACAATGGGCTTAGGTTACTGCCCTCGAAGAAACGTCTGGCGCTGGCGGCAGTCTACGCGTTCATGCGCCAATGTGACGATATCAGCGACAATGACGGCAATCTCGATGACAAGCGAGAACAATTTTTGCAGACTCGCGAGGCACTCGATAAAGTGCTGAAGCTCAGTCAGACTAATAGTTCTATTCTGTGGGCGCTTCGTGACACAGTCCATATCTATAAGATCCCTCACGAGTATTTCCATCGGGTGATTGACGGCACAGAAATGGATCTGAAAACGTCACACTACCAAACTTTTGAAGAGCTTTACCAATATTGCTACTTGGTCGCTTCAGTGGTTGGACTGATCTGCATCGAGATCTTTGGATATCAAGATGTCCAAGCCAAGAAGCATGCCATTGCCTGCGGGATTGCATTTCAGCTGACCAACATTTTAAGAGATCTGAGCGAAGACCTGGAAAGAGACCGGGTCTATCTTCCCCTTGAGGATCTCTCTCGTTTTAATTATGGCAAAACCGACATCCGGAACAGGATCATGGATAACCGTTTTCAGTCCCTTATGACTTTTGAAGTCCAGCGAACAAAGAAATTTTACGATGAGGCCGATCCCTTGGTGGGATTGCTGGATCGTGACAGCCGACCCGCTTTTTCGGCGATGTTGGAAAGCTACAAGACAATCCTGCGAAACATCGAAAAGCGAGGGTACGATGTTTTCAGTGAACGAGTGAGGCTGCAGTCGAAAGACAAGTGGCGCATTGCTTTGAAGTCTCTAGCCCATTGGTGACCGCTGAATGCCACGAAAGAAAGAAGTGATTATCCTGGGTGGCGGTCTGGCCGGGTTGGCAGCAGCGGTGGTCCTTGCAGATGAGGGATTCCAGATTACGGTGGTTGAACGCCGGCCTTTCCTTGGGGGAAGAGCCTCTTCCTACCCTGTTCCCAATTCACAACGACTGAGTTCAACAACCAATTCGGAAACCAGAAAATCGACTCCGGGCCAAAGCGATGAAGCTGACGAATCTTCATCCAGTCTTACGCAGGAAATCGCGAACGAAGCCTATATTGATAACTGCCAGCATATCCTGATGAAGTGTTGCACGAACCTCCTGGATTTTTATCGACGCCTGTCGGTTGACCACCTGATTACTTTTTTTGATCGGTTTACATTCCTTGACCAACATGGACGATTGGCAACCCTCAAAGGGACTCATCTGCCTGCCCCCTTCCATCTCATCCCTTCCTTTCTGCAATTCCATCCTCTCCGTTGGAGCGACAAGCTGGCCGTCGCCTACGGTTTGTGGTGCATGATGCGAGAACGAGACCAACTGGAAGGACTGGATCGGACCACAATGTTGGAGTGGCTCGAGAAACATCGACAGACACGGGGGGCAATCGATGTCTTCTGGCGCCCTGTTCTAGTAAGCGCCTTAAACGAGCAAATTGAGCTGGCTTCCGCCCGCTACGGTGTAAAAGTATTTCTCGATGGATTCCTGAATCACCCAACATCCTTTCATATGGGCGTACCCAAGGTCCCTCTCGGTAAGCTTTACACGGAGCCGTGCCTGGAGTATTTGGAGGCAAGAGGGGGGCAGGTTCATCTGCGCCGATCCGCCGCGGGCATAGAGGCAAATGATTCTAAGGTGGACGGGATCCTCATGAGCGATGGAACGCGGATCGTGGGGGACTATTATTTGAGTAGTGTGCCTCCGGAGGTCCTTCTGAAATTATTGCCGGCACCACTCGTCGAAAATTCAAGATACTTCAGCAATCTCAAACGATTCGAATCTTCGCCGATCACTTCCATTTACTTATGGTTTGACAAGCCGGTCACCGACCTCGAAAACTGTGCGATCTTGGGGCACGAAATCCAATGGCTATTCAGAAGAAATGATGAACGTAGAGGACTGGATCCAATAAATCACGAGTACCTGGCTCTAGTGGTGAGTGCCTCCAGGAGACTCGTTCCTCTTGCGCCCAAGGATATCATCCGCCTCGCGCTGGATGATTTGGGTGCCGTTTTACCGAAGAGCGATCAAGCCAAATTACTCCACAGTGTCGTGCTCAAAGAGCCCTTTGCAACTTTTTCTTGCCGGGCACGATGCGACGAGTATCGACTTGAACAAAAGACTCCACTTGAAAATTTCTTCGTGGCCGGCGACTGGACCAAAACCGGTTGGCCGCCAACCATGGAAGGAGCGGTAAGAAGCAGTTATCGTTGCGCGGAATTGATCTTGGAAGCTGAGGGAATAGACAGGAAATTAACCCAACCGGACTTGCCAACCAGAGGTCTACTCCGCTGGATGCCACTCATTTAGTAAATCTTAAGCTTTCGATGGCATCAGCATGCGATGCTGTTTTGCAATACCCACACCCGGGAGTGAGGTACGGGAGATCCCTTCTCTAAATCTCGCTGGCATTCGACTCCTTCAGCTCTGCAAATCTTCGTCGCGGCAGTAAACCATCAACTAGAGAGCCGCACCAATTCCGGCGGCAAAGCAAAGTGGACATGCTCGTCTTCGGGCTCGATTCCTTCGACTTTTGTAGCACCCAAAGATTTTAGATACTCAATCACACTGAACACAAATACTTCAGGCGCCGAAGCCCCCGCTGTTACTCCCACAATCTCGGCTCTTTCGAGCCATTCCGGCCTAATTTCATTCTCATCATTGATGAGATAGGCAGGAACTCCCGCCGCAAGAGAAACCTCACGCAACCGTTGCGAATTGGAGCTGTTTTGTGAACCGATCACCAGGAGCACATCAATTTTGTCGGCAATCTCTTTTACAGCATTTTGTCGATTCTGTGTGGCGTAACAGATGTCATCTTTTGGCGGAGAATGCATCTTGGGATATTTTCGGCGTAACGCCTCAATAATCTCGGCCGTATCATCCAGGCTTAGGGTGGTTTGAGTCAGATAAATGACTTTATCTGGATTGGGAACCTCAAGGTTTTCTACATCGGCAACGGACCCGACTAATTGCATTGGAGCCTCGCCCATTGTTCCTTCAACTTCTTCATGATCTGGGTGTCCAATTAGTACCAACGAGTATCCTTCCCGGGTAAACCGAATCGCCTCGAGGTGAACTTTAGTGACAAGAGGACACGTGGCATCGATAACACGTAATCGGCGCGACGCCGCCAAATCACGAACCTGCGGCGAAACCCCGTGCGCGCTAAACACGCAAACAGCCCCTTCCGGTACTTCATCGAGGCCATTCACAAATATGACATCTCTTTTGCTCAGGTCTGCAACGACATGTTTGTTATGCACAATTTCATGAAAAACATAAATGGGGGGGGCGAATAGCTCCAAAGCCCGCTCGACAATTTCAACTGCGCGCACCACGCCTGCACAGAAGCCTCTGGGATTCGCCAAAATCACCTTCTTGATGGCCATCGACTCTCCTTATCGAGCCAGCAGGCACAGGCAGTCCAAGTGAATCCTCAATCCTGTGTCTTTAACTCCAGCCCGCTTAAACTTAACACGCCAAAGCGAGACAGGCAAATCTGAATCTACCCAGGTGTCCGGCTGCCCTATCCTAGAGTCTTTCCGCGATTCCGTTTTGTACTTTAGTGGTTCTTTCCAGAAGGGGTGATGACCCCACCCTGTTGAAGCTCGAACGACTCTCCGCGCCAATCTACCTTTCGGCCAAACATACTGATTAGCCAGAGCAGAAACCCGAGTAGATCTCTCAGAGGAAGAAGCCAAAAATGTGTTCTCATAATCGGGTCCTTCAACCAAAGCCCGCCGATAAGCAGCCCGGCAAATAAGCGAAGTACCATGGCTATCCCAAGCAAAACCAGACTTGGGGCAGAAAAACCCGAGGCTATGCTGTACCCCAACGAGAGAACAGTCCCATACGTCAAGATCAAGCCGAGGTACCCCAATGGACGGCAGGCTCTGATTCCGCGTGCAAGTCGAACCTGATGTTTCATCATGGCCGAGAATGAAATGGCGGGTTGGAGGGTCTCAACGACATAAGGCGCAAGATAAATTTCGTATCCTGCTTTGGCTATGAGATGCCCCAACATGTAGTCATCCGCCAGATGGTTGGCAATCGCTTGGAACCCTCCAATCATCTGTAACCGAGATCGGGTAGTCGCCATGGTCGCTCCGAGCGCAAACCGGATCCCTTCAATCAAGCGACTCACCAGCACTCCCGGCATCAATTCGGTTGAGATTCCCAGAGCTTCGAGACGGGAGACCAGGTTTGGAGTTCTCGATGAACGATAGAGGCAAGTCACAAGCCCGACGTGGGGGTCTGCAAGTGGAGAAACGATGGTACGTAAATAATCTTTCCCGACCCGGATATCACTGTCGAGGATGACCAGGTGTTCATGCTTTGCGCCGGCCAGCATGTTCTCTAAATTACTGACTTTTAAATTGCTCCCAATTGTTACTTTAGAAATGATGAGCTGAATATCACGTTCCGGGAAACGAGCTTCCAGCTGCTTGATCACCGGAATAACCGGGTCATCGAAATCACGCACGCCAAAGACAATCTGATAATCCAGGTAATCTTGGCTACAAAGCGAGCAAAAGCTCTCAAAGGCTTCAATGTCCTCACCGCAAAGAGGAACCATCAAAGTTACCGGAGGGAGGTGCTTGCTCTTTTCTTCCGAATGCGAAAGGAAAAAAGCAATTGCCGCGATGAGAGAGAGCAGGTAATACACCAGGCCCATCACAGACGCAATCAACAAGGTGTATTGGATGATCGACAGGATGAGCATGCTCAGGGAAAAGAGATCAAGGCCACGCCGAGGCAGACGAATGCCGTTCCAACCCACCGAAGCGAACTGATCGTTTCTTTTAAGTAGAACTTCGCGCCAAGCGTGGTGATCACATAACTAATTGAAGTGGCTGGCACCACGAGACTCACATCAGCCCAGGAAAGCACGATCATAAAGGCAATGAAGCTCACAGCCATGAAGAACACCCCCGACAGAAAAGGGGTGCTCGAAGTCACTTTTTTCCCATATAAAATGAGATCGCTTGCTTTCCAACTCGCGATCTCTCCCAGTTGACGGAGGCCTCTAGCTATGAGCACGTCACCCAATGAAGTTGTCGTGACGATAATCATGATTAAAATAGCGGTTCTCAATGCGAAGTTTCCTCCCCCGTTACCCTGTCATTCTCCCATCCTCCCCCTGAACGTGAACCGGTCATTGAGACCATTATGACTCCAGCAGAAATCACTGCTGTCCCACACCATCGAGCCATAGACACAGACTCCAACAAGAAATAATGTGCCATGGCCACATTGAGAACATATCCAAAGGATGACGCAGGAAGGACAAAACTCAAGTCCGCCCAAGACAGGAGAGCTGCGAACAGACAGAAAAAAACAATCAATAACAAGGCTCCAGCCCACACATAGGGGCTTCCGACAACTCGAGAAGCAATCCAAAGTAAGGAAGAAGCCTCTGGCAGAGAACCAGAAAAAACTTGTTTCATACCCTTGCTCAGCAAAACATTTCCCGCCACTTGCGCGAGCATGGCCAAAAATAAAACCAGAGGTGTTCTTAGTTGCACGAGTCTAATCCGAGGTAGTTGATCAATTGAATGCTGGATGATTTAAGAAATTCGATGACTTTGGGGTCCGTGAGGGCCTTATATTCTGCGAGGTGACTTTTTTCCGACAAAGAAAGCGACGCAGTTTTGTAGAGCGCCGGGTGACAGTGAATTTCGTTACTCCCAGCCTTAAGGTGACGCAATAAGTAAAGAAGGTATTCGGTATTCACATTGCCTGTTTGAAGAGTCCCATAACCCTTCTCGACAAATGAAAACCGTTTTATCCTGAGATTTTTTTTCATCGCGCGGGCCAGCCAACGGAAGATAAACCAGTGAATCGTTTTCCTGAATACGTGCTCGTGTCTAAAACGTAAGGCCAGTCCCAGCTCCTCTTGCGGCACACGCATCCGCCTGACCCCGTATTGTTCCCCCAACTTCAGTGCGGCACCAAAAACAACCGGGTGTGTGTGCATGTGGAGGTGACCATCAATATGGGAAAAAGGCAATCCTGTTGATTGAAACTTTTCAAACTGGGCCGCCATTTCTTTTTGCAATTCCTTATGTGCCTGCCTTGAAAAATAATACTTGAGACCAACAGTCAGTGGATCATCGGGAAATTCTCCCCTCTCGTTGACAAGGGTTGGAATCTCACTGGGGGGGAGAACGGATCGTCCCATGACGACAACCAGATGCAACCCAACCGTCAATTGTGGGTTCTGGATTGCCAACTGAACCGCATTTTCAAATGCTTTGCCCGTAACCATTAAACTGCAGCTGGTGAGCACCCCTTTTCGATGCGCTTGGATGACCGCTTCATTCACTTCCTCGGACTCTCCAAAATCATCTGCGTTCATAATAAGCCGAATCGGTTTCAAGTTGAGAGACCCCACCAGGAACTATTCTTCAATCTGAAAACTCCGGCGCGATTGTACCAGAGAGGTGGCCATCAGAGGAAGGAACCGTAAAACAAGCCTTGCGGCATGGCAGAGAATTGGCGTCGCAATGATCTTAACTTAGTCGCCTCGCATTTTCTCGTTGAGCTCTATATAATTCACATTTCCGGAAACCTGAAACACAATCAATCCAGGAGGCTCCCATGAAAAAGCTGCTCATCATCACTGCCGTCCTTTGTGCCGCTGCCGGAATATTTTCCAAGCCAGATGAGAGAAATCCCGTTTTCAATGGACTCGACTTGAATTTGGGAAATTTGTCACGGCTTTCCAAGGCAAGGACACGTTCCATCAGCCCGGAGAATTTTAGCGGAGAAAAAGGAATGGGTGGGATGGCCACCGAAGGGACTGGATGCTCATGCAGCTCGTGATCTCGGTCGAGGGTGGAAAATTTCCCCTTCGATTGAAATTCAACCGAAGCAAAACTACATTTTGGCCGACGTCCAGGGATCGGGAGCCATCCAGCATATCTGGATGACGCCTTCGGGCCATTGGCGCCATTTGATACTTCGTATTTATTGGGACGGCGAGAGTAGCCCTTCCGTCGAGGCTCCAGTGGGAGATTTCTTTGCTTGCGGTCTCGGGCAATATGCCCAGATTTCTTCCCTGCCGGTTTGCGTCAATCCTGGGAGCGGCTTAAATTCTTATTGGCAAATGCCCTTCCGCAAATCTTGCAAAATTGCGTTTGAAAACTTAAGCGGAGAAAAGATGACGCTCTACTTTCAAATTGATTATACCCTTACCGATGTGCCAGACGACGTGGCGTACTTTCATGCTCAATTTCGCCGCTCCAATCCCGTACCGGATAAGTCCGACCATGTCATTTTGGATGGGGTGAAGGGTTGGGGGCAGTATGTGGGCACATCCATGGTTTGGGGAAGCCACAATAACGGCTGGTGGGGCGAGGGAGAAATCAAGTTCTTCCTGGATGATGATTCTCAGTTCCCTACGATTTGCGGAACGGGGACTGAGGACTATTTTTGCGGTTCTTATGATTTTGAGAACCCTGAAACGAATCGCTATCAGGAATTCAGTACCCCCTATTCTGGCATGCCTCGTGCAACTAAACCGGACGGGCTTTACAAGTCACAACAACGCTTCAGCTTGTACCGTTGGCATATCATGGATCCAATTCGGTTTCAGAAAAACCTAAAGGTCACCATCCAGTCATTGGGATGGCATCAGAAGGGTGGGGGATATTTGCATTTGCAGGACGACATCTCTTCTGTGGCCTACTGGTATCAAACAGAGCCTCACGCCCCTTTCCCAACGCTACCTGACAAGGATGGTCTTGAACTAAATTAATCAATGCGGGCACAACCTGTAGAAACTATCTCCACGGATATCCCGAATTCCGAACAGAGGAAAACCCTCTGAGCTCATTTCCGGGCAATAATTTGAACTAGGATTCTTCTTGAAATTCATGTTACTCCACGAGCTCGTCCCGATTCTGCAAATCGCAATAGGTCCGGTGATCCTCATTTCTGGGATCGGCCTACTCCTCTTATCGATGACCAACCGGCTGGCGAGAGTCATTGATCGGTCGCGTCAACTCTCACACGCCTTGCGCTCGGTAGAGGGTCCAGAACGCGAAGTGGTGGTATCCCAAATCAACATTCTCTCGACAAGGTCAAGAGCCGTGAGACTGGCCATCACACTGGCAACACTCAGTATTCTTTTTGCTTCGATTCTTGTGATTACATTATTTATGGCAGCTCTTTTACATTGGGAAGTCGGAGTCCTGGTAACCATCCTTTTCATTATCTGCATGGGCTCTTTGATTGTTTCTTTATTAGCTTTCCTGCGCGATGTTCATCTGTCTCTTGCGGCTCTAAAGCTCGAATTGACAGCCATGCATGTCAATGACAATTGACGGAGTTCAGATTCATTCGATTTTTCGGACGGG
The DNA here is from genome assembly GCA_963810905.1 of uncultured Acidimicrobiia bacterium. Classification (GTDB taxonomy): domain Bacteria; phylum Acidobacteriota; class Terriglobia; order Versatilivoradales; family Versatilivoraceae; genus CAWBAT01. Next base: position 41,270 of record CAWEPG010000015.1, read on the forward strand.
CTCTTTACCGGCTCTTTACTGACTCTTGACGAAGCTATGATGAGATTAGACAAAGGGTTCGGATAGATTCATTACAGAAGGTACCATTTGCAAAGACACTTGTGTTGGATATCCCTCACTATCAGGAGAAAATCAACATGCGTTTCCCTTTCATGATTAGCCTTTTGGTGGTTTCCCTGCTGACTTGTGCTAATGCGGAACAGAAGAATGCTGCGAAAAACAAAGAACAAGCGACCACGAGCACAGAACCTACTCAATCGGTGAAGCCACCGGAAGGATCGTCACAGGAGACGCCCTCAAAGCCATCGGCCGAGCAAAAATCCCCCGCGATGAGAGAATCATCATCTGACGACAAAAGTGAACAATTTGACATGACAGAAATCCCGCCGGTGGTCACTCATCAACAATTGACCCTGAATGGGAAAGTTCTGAAATATACCGCTACTGCTGGACGGCTTCCGATTAAACGCGGCGACGGCAAGATTGAAGCCGAAATGTTTTTTGTCGCCTATACCCTGGAAGGACAGGTTCCCGCCAAACGACCCGTGACGTTTGCCTTTAACGGTGGACCTGGTTCTGCTTCGGTGTGGCTGCACATGGGGGCCTTGGGACCAAAACGCGTGGCGCTACAACCGGATGGATTCATGCCCGCTGCCCCTTACCGGATGGTCGACAACCCCTATACTTTGCTCGACAGAAGCGATCTTGTGCTTGTAGACGCCATCGGGGCTGGCTTCAGCCGCGCGGCAAATGAGGCCCTATCCAAGAAGTTCTGGGGAGTGAAGGGTGATATCGAAGCGTTTAGCGAGTTTATCCGCCTCTACATCACTCGCTATGAACGTTGGAGTTCCCCTCTTTTCTTGCTCGGGGAAAGTTACGGCACGACGCGCGCAGCCGGAATTGCTGGCCACCTGGCAGAGCACGGCATTTCATTCAACGGAATTACGCTTCTCTCCATGGTATTGAATTTCCAGACGCTCGTGGACAACAAGAGCAACGACCTGCCTTATGTTTTGCTCATCCCATCGTTCACGATGATCGCAGGTTACCACAAGAAGCTGCCTTCCGATTTGATGCAGGACATCGAGAAAGCGCGTCAAGAATCAGCACAGTGGGCCTCGACGACTTATTTTCAGGCATTAGCCAAAGGAGACGCGCTCACGCCAGAAGAACGGCAGAGGGTGATTACCCAAATGTCGAGATACACGGGATTGACGGAACAACTGATTGGCAATGCAAACCTTAGAATCGATGTCCCGAAATTCACGCACAATTTGCTGCTGGATCAGAAATTGCGAGTGGGCCGCCTCGACGGCCGTTTTACGGGATTGGATCCACAAGGGCTCCTGGACACACCATTTTACGACCCAACGTCAGCGGCAATCTTGCCGCCTTATACTTCTGTCTTCAATAATTACGTGCGCACGGATCTCGGTTACAAATCAGACATGCCTTATAAAGTCTTTGCGTTTAAAGATGATGACAGCGACTTGAAATGGGAGTGGGGTTCAGGAATCGAGGGGTTCCCTGATACGGCCAAAGCATTGAGAGAAGCGATGGCGAAAAATCCTTATTTAAAGGTATTGGTGATGGAAGGATATTACGACCTGGCCACTCCGTTTTACGCCGCAGACTACACGATGGATCACTTGGACTTGACCCCAAATTATCGGAAGAACATCAGCTTTGCACGATACGACTCCGGGCATATGCTCTATATTGAAATTAACTCGTTGAAGAAAATGAAGCAGGACCTTGTTACTTTTATGGAAATGGCAATGCCGGCAGACTGATAAAGGGGCGGCAATTTAAGGATTATTTTCTTTATGGGACTTGCCTGGGAAACCCCGTGTCTAAACAGTTACGTTGATTCACTAGAACAATACGATATGTGCCATTCTTACCGGATTCGGTATGTTCTCGAATAACCAGCCGTTTGATTTGAAATGGTTACGTGAATGATCCCTTGTGCATCGCATTCGTATAATTCTTCGACCCACATGGACCTCGCTTCCGGCCATCGTCCGATGGACACCTGATCTAACCGGGTTTCCGTTTGCAGGGCTGGCACATACGGAAAATAGACTTCATCCCAAGCAATAATATCCCCGCAGGGTTCGCGCTGCGGATTGTTCAAGTTGCCGCACTCGAAATAGCGAAAATGTCCGACATTGTGCACGGGATGGTACTTCCGACTGATCCGGATGGGAGAATATCCGAGAGGCGGCAATACCGTCTCTTTTGCGAAAATCGGATCGAATGCGATTTTAGAACCATCTTCACTCTCACGCCAGACGCCAAAGAAACGACTAAATCGTTCCTCCAGGCTGTAGCCACTTTCCTGATCTGCGGCGATCGCCAAGCCAACTGCTGTAGCAGCAGAAGGGTAAGGCGATCGGCGTACACGCTTTCCGAAATGTTCCCTTAAGGCGCGGGCAAGAACGGGCAGGTCACAAGAGCCGCCAACCAGGTAAACCGATACCTCAGCCTCGTTATCGGCCTCCGATTGCTGAAGCACAGACTGCAAAACGAGTTCTGTTCGCTCGACGGTCCATGAAATGAGGGGCTCGCATTTCCCATAAAATTGGGAAATGGGTACCAATACCGCATCCGCTTCGTCGCTGATCTGGCCGAAGTCGATCGTTATCTTACGCGTATTTGTCTTAATGCTTTCCTTCGCTTCACGGCAAATATGAAGCAGGCGAGGACGGAAATTTGAAGTCAAGGGAGGAATAATGATTCCGGAAGCAGCTAACGAGAAAGGCCTTCGCAGGGATTGCGGCAGAGTGGACTGAGATAGGGCAACCTCTAAAAGTAGTCGATCGAAATCATCTCCACCCAGTTGTGTGATTCCTTCGCTACCGATGACTTCGTGTCGTTTCCCAGTTACCCGAATGACAGAAACATCAAAAGTGCCCCCTCCCAAGTCATACACCACCAGGTGTTCGCATGGGCCAGCCTCTTCCGGACGGCCAAAACGATAAGTAAATTCAACTCCCGCGGCAGAGGGTTCGTTGAGCATCCCGATCACTTCAAAACCAGCCTGGCGAAAAGCTTCTAGAGTCAAGAATCGTTGATTGCTATTGGCGTTCGTCGGGATACCCACCATGACTTCGAGGGGCTCGTGCGGATCGATTTCTAAATTGCTCCTCGTGAGCACATCCTTGTGTAAGGTATTGAGAAACAGGGTAAGCCATTCGAGCAGGGAAAACTTCACCTGCCCAATCGCCATGATCGTATGCGGATGGACTCCGCTTAAGTAGCGTTTGAAGGAGTGACAAATTTCCCAAGTTGAATCGTATTGAAGAGGTAGGGCATCCAGCCCGAAGGCGACGTGGTCACCGCGAACCGCGATCAGAGAAGGATACCAATTCTGGTGAAATCCGGTTTCGTGCTCGAACTCCGCCAGCGGATAATTGTGCTCAATGGCGGCTGCAACTCGAGTGCGCGTTGTCCCGAAATCAATACCGAGTCGCATTAATGCCTCTTCGATCTGGAACCCCATCAACAACTATTTCTGCTTTTTTAAGCTCCCGCTTAAGCAGTGTGATTACAAATGAGATCTCGTGCGATTGCGCTAAGGCTTGGGGAATGCCCGGCTCCGTGGGACTGCGGAGTCAATGTCTCCTGTTGTCGTTGCCGGCCGAGGTCAATCCGTAATCCTTAATCGGTAGAAGCTTTTTTAAAATTTTTTGAGGCGAATGTCCTTGTACTGCACCTTCATGGGTTCCGGAATGACAGGCATTGCCAATACACCAGAAACCAAAGCTTTTCCTTTTTCCTGATCGATGAGCTCCGAAGTTATCCGGCCGTTGATTTTCAGAGTCATGTGGTTTCCTCGGGCGATGATCTGATATTCATTCCATTGTTCCAAATCGATTCCCTTCATGAGCTCGGCCGCATCAGCAAGTTGAGTCACAGTTTTTTTTCCGTTCACATCGATTACGGACTTCTCGCCTCGGGCGGCTAGAGAGTTTCTGGAGCCGTACTCATCCCAGATTCCTCCCAGGGATTTCCCTTGTTTGGTAATATCAGCCTGGTACCCATGAACTAAACCGCGTTCCCGTACCTGGCTCCTGAATTGCATCCCCGAATTGGCTTTCTCTCCGAACATACGGAATTTGAATTTAAGTTCAAAGTCATCGACTTTTCCGTCTTGCCAGACAATGAAGACATTTTCTTGCGGCTTGTGTTCCGGGGTCACGGTTCCTGTGATTGCTCCATTTTCCACAGACCAAACAGTCATATCAGGCGCCTTCCAGCCATTGAGGCTCTTGCCATCGAAAATTGACTTCCAGCCCGTATCGCCCGCCCAAACAGAGGACTCCCATTGCGCCAGGAACAGGTTGAAATCAATCGAAAACAAAATGATGATCACAGCACTTCTCAGGACAAGTCTGCGCGAATAATTCATCGTGAGAGCCTCCAACCGTGTAATCTGGGGGTTTCCGGAATGATGCTTTCAATCCTTGTCTTTGCAAAAAGAGCGTAACCCTTGCTGTTCAGCTTCTCAAGAGGAAATTAGGGGTTGGCTCGTTTGTCTCTGTGAATTCGTGGGAGGGGCGCAAGGATGACTGAACCTAGTCTGGGCGCTAGTCAGTCGTCGGTGCGGAAATTGAAGTTCCTGCATTCATGCCTGGCAAATCTTGACATAGTGCTTCACCTCGCCCGGGAAGGCGGGCAAGATGCCCGCGCTCGTGCGCCTGAAAGCGTGTTTGATTGGAGAGGTGGAAGTCCTCTTCAGGTATATGCTCTCCGGCCTGTAACCAACTGTAACGGCGTCGTCGTGAGACGGGGTGGGGAGCAACAGGAGGTGAACGATCCATCCGTACGATAAGAAACTCGATTCGGCCTGTCAGAGTCGGTGAGCCTGCGAGCGAAAGGTGAAACCTAGACCCACGACAGTGGGAAACTCGACGAGATGAGGGGTAGCGTGAGAAATCGGCGTCGAGGGCCTGGGGGGTGGTTGGAGGCGGAGGGATCGGAAGGTCAGACACGTGAATCAGGGAGACCTGCTGGTAGATAGAGACGGTGTTCATGTTGCTGGGTGAGGACCGAAGAGCCGGATCAGCAGGAGTCAGAGCGTCCATAGTAGCGGCGAAGTCTCGTAACGGGGATGGAGCGAAGGGACGCAGGAAGGTGGATGAGTAACGGAAAGTGGGAACGAAACCTAACCGGCGTGAGTGCCCTTGGGCTAAGCGAGTCGGAGAAGCCTCTTCGGTTGCAAGGAAGAGGAAACGGTCGGTCTGGAAGTTACGCATGTTGACGATCCTTTTGTGAGGATGGAAGTAAGGTGGACTTACTTTGCTGAACCAAGCGGCACTCTGGAACCGTCTTGGGGAAGTCGGTCAATCCTGTTTCAGGTAAAACCACCAACTGGAGAGCCGGATGCGGGAGATCCGCCTGTCCGGTTCGGAGGGGGGAGGGGCCGAAATGAATCGGCTCTTCCTACCCCTATCCAGGGAAGGACACTATCATCGCCGCTCGGAGAGCGGCTCCCACATTGAATTAGATGAGTAAAAGCCCCCGACCTCCAAAATGCAGAGGTCAGCCGCCAAAAGCTATGGTCCCTTAACGATGATCTTAGGATCGGAGTCAGCATCGGCCTTAGTACCACCAGTTGCATCACAGTATACTTGATAATAAACCTCCACATCGTTGAACTCAGTCTTAACTCTGTCCAGGATGCTATCAAGAATAGTTGCACTATTCTATGTTTCCATCTTCGATTCTTATGGTATTCGGATAAACGGTCGTTACGGAGGAAAATCAATTGTCACTGCTGTTCCTCTTGGCTCCCATTCCAACGTGTCACGTACATTGCAGGTTGGCGCCTAGTCGCACTTTGAAATTACTATGATCCACCCTAGAAATATGGACCCTGTGTGTTCTCGGCACTGTTACCGCTTCAGTTGTAAGTTCGTTGCCTCTTTTGCCATTTGAATACCCTCCGTTGGTTAGATTTTTGCTAATGGTTATTTCATTCCCTTCTTGAACTTCCACCCCAACAAAGAGAATTAGGGTGTCTTCCCGTACTGCTGGATTATCAGCCCGAACCTTGGGTCCTGACGCAGGGACTTAAGTTCGGGAGAACGCTGGAAGGCGGCTTTGGGATAACCGTGCTCAATTGCTTTCTCAATCCAATGCAAGGCTTTCTCACGTTCACCCCAATGCTCGTAATTCAACGCTGCCCGGTACATCGCATAAGAGTAATCCGGGTCGACAATGAGAGCTTGTTGAAACAGTGCATCAGCCTTGGCTCGATCACCCAACATTCCATAGTAACCTGACAAATCAGCCAGAAGTTCTGGGTCACGAGGATTCACTTTCAAGCGGGCCTCGGCCAGTTGTATCGCCTTCCGGTAACTTTCTTCAGCCTTGACTGGAATCATGGGTCCAAAGATATCCAGAAGCCAGGTTTCCCCACCTCTCATAGTTCTTGCCATCCAGGTTCAATGCCTCCTGGTAAGCTGCCAGCGCTTCAGTGAACTTACCTTCATAAAACAAAACTGTGGCCAGGTTATTGCTCGTGTCTGCGTCCGTTCGAACTGGAGAGACCGTTGCAGCATCTGGCGGGCTTTTTCCCATTGCTCCAGTTGCATATAAATGGCTCCAAGATTGTTGTACGCTCGCGCGTTGTCAGGCGTTAATGCCACCATTCTTTCAAACTGTGAAATCGCCTCCTTGTATCGGTTGTGATTGTAGTAGAAAAGTCCCAAATGGTAGTAGCCACCCCAATAGTCCTGCTTCAATTCGATGGCTTTCCGGTACGTTGCTTCTGCCTGTGCGAGATCCCCCTGAGCATCATATGCAGAAGCCAGGCCCGTTAAAGCCGTTTCATTCATCGGTTCCAAATCCAGAGCTTTCTGGAATTCCACGCGTGCCGAGTCATATTGACCCGTGCCTTTTAGAATTAAACCCATTGTGACGTGGACCGGAGCCAATTGATCGTTCAGTTGGAGTGCCCGCTGGCAGTTAAGCTTGGCTTTTTCGACCCACGACACATCTGCTTTGTTCTTGTCGTACTTGTACCAGCAGGCTTCTCCAAGCCCCGCGTAGGCTGAGGCGTAGCCGGCATCTTCTTTCAAGGCTTCCTGAAATGCATAAATCGCCTGGTCGATGTTTCCCTCTTTCTGCCAATCCAGTAAATACCCACGAGCTTCCAGATAATATTCATAAGCCCTGGAGACCTGGGTGCTCTCTGCAGCTTGCAACCGCTTAAGATCTGGCAGGGATTCCAATTCCAGCATTTTCGCCAATTTTGCGGCAACCTGGTCCTGCAATGCTTGGAGCTTGGTCAGGGGGTAATCCGTTAGATCCGATTTCAACACTCGCGAGGTTTCAACATCCTCCAAGTTCAATATGAAACGGATACTCTCAGGGTACCGTTGAAGGCTTCCCGTAATGGCTAGGTTGGCCCCAAAGACAGCTCTTGGCCTTGGCGAGATTATCAATGCCATTCTTAATCACTTCATGCGCCGGAACCACCCACAAAGTCCCGCGCGGCTGTTGAAGCTGGGTAAGCCGGGCGGTGATGGTCTCCTGCAATCCATCACACAGTGGCTTGTTGCTGGCCTCACCGCCAACGTTGGTAAAGGGAAGGACAACCACATGCTTATTTCGAGGAAGGCCTGGCGCAAATATCCCACTAAACCATTCTCTCAGCGCAGGAAACAAAAATACCACCAAAGCCAGAGCCAGCATCCAAATCCAACGGGGGTTTTTAAAGACCTTTGTGATGCCCTGAATCAAACCCGGGAGAATTATCTCCGTCCGGCCTTCACTTCCCCGGGAGTATTTTTGGGAATTCGGTAGTCACAGGTTCTTGGGCAAGCATTCTTTCCCGCTTAAGATTCTGAAGGTCGATCCGCAAATCCTTAGCTGACTGGTAGCGCATTTCCCGGTCTTTCTCCAGGCATTTGCGGACGATGCGTTCGAACTCCGCCGTTACATCGTAGTTGAAGCGGCTGATGGCTTCCGGTTGACAATGCAATATCCGGTCCGCCGTGTCGTTCCGGTTGTTCCCCAGGAAAGGGGGCCGTCCGGTCGCCATTTCATAAAGTACCGTGCCTAAACTGAAAAGGTCTGTGCGATGATCGATCTCCTTTCCGAGGATCTGCTCAGGGCTCATGTATAGCAAGGTCCCAACGATTGCTCCCGGTTCAGTGCTGGACTGTGTAATGGCCTGGTCTCGTGGCAACTTGCCTGCAGGGCTGAACACCTTGGCCAGACCAAAGTCCAGCACCTTAACTCGTCCTCGCGGCGTAAACATCAGGTTGGCGGGCTTGATATCCCTGTGGATCACGCCTTTACTGTGGGCTTCTTCCAGGGCATCGGCCACTTGAATACCAACCTCAATAGCCTCTTCAAACTCCAGCGGACGGCCTTTGATCCGATTAGCCAGCGTTTCTCCTTCTACGTACTCCATGGCGATGAAATGAATACCGTCGGCTTCGCCAACCTCATAGATGGTCGCAATATTTGGGTGATTCAGGGCGGAAGCTGCCTTGGCTTCGCGAAGGAAGCGGTGCATCCGCATTTGATCCGAGGAAAATTTGGGAGGCAAAATTTTCAGCGCATCTGTCCGTTCGAGTCTCGAGTCCCGCGCCAGATAAACATCTGCCATCCCCCCCTTACCCAAAAAGGATTGGATGTGGTAATTTCCAAGCCGTCTCCCCACCAAGGACAGGCCTTGATCCTCGGCCAGAGTCTGGGGGGAGGATGGCGGTGTGTTTTCACTCAGAGGGTTCGCAGTGCTTTGTTCCTCAGCCAGTAAAGACTCCACTTCCAGGCGCAGTGCTTCGTCTTCACCGCAAGCCAGATGGAGAAAATCAGCTCTCTCGGCGGGATCATGCTCCCGGATAGCTCTTAGTAAATTCTGTGACTTCTTGCGCGGAGAATTTCGGCATCGGGCTCTCCAGCTGAGAAGGATATTCCCATGTGGTTCAGCCCCGGATTTTCTTGGGACCCGAAGTGGGTGCGCTGTGAGGCAGATGGAATAAAGAACAGAGTGTTCCTGAGTGTGAATATTTATTGCTGGGAACAGGGTTGAGGGGGATCAACCATCATAAATGCCTTCACAAGATGCAGAATCAAGCCACTTCAAATGAGTTGTTAAACGTGATCGACCCCGAAAGAAATGTAAAATGTGAGCCCTCTTGGGTTCCCACATCCCAATTTATTGTATATTCTACTCCCCTACGTGCTTCCCCCCGCAATCCGAAACTTGATTTCATTTAGCTTTTTTACCACCAAGCCGGCGCTGCAACAACTCCGACAAAGTGACAACTGGCGAATGTCTTGAAGAAAGACTCGGAATGGGTCGAATCCACACAATATCTAGTATAGGTATAGCGCCTCTACCACAATTTTTTGGGAGCGTTGTGAAGCCTCAACGTGGCTTCATGACCCCTGATATTCTGCCGGCGCTTGCGAGCGAATTCTTTCAGCGGATAACATGGCTGGGATCTCCATCTTCTTGTGTTGCAACCTGACCCTAAAATTCTGTCTAAGTCAGAACTTTCAGTTCAGGTGAAGGCGGCGGCTCATCCAGACAATAGGCCAGACTTCGCGTGACCGCTTCAGTCAGAAGATCGATGATGGGCTGGGTGTGAAAGTGTATGGCCCCTTGGATGGCGGTGGCATACTCACTCGCTCTGGAGGCCGATATGACAGCCGGAGGATAGCCTGCTTTCAGTAGGTAAAAGTTGGAGATCAAACGGATGGTTCTTCCATTGGCTTCCTCAAAGGGGTGAATATCAACAAGCTTGGCAAGCATCAAGGCTGTTCTTTCGACTTCATGCATTTGATGAAAGCTTTCCGCTTTAAACCATTCCAGTGCATTTTCCACGACTTCAGGGACCAGCACGGCCTCCATTGGCTCATGCCCTTCGCAGATCGATTCGATCTCGTATTCCCTAAATCGGCTCGCCCCCACGGTCTCTCCTGTAACCAAGAGATGGTGGAGCTCCAATAAGTTCAAAGCCGAAAGAAAATCACAAGTTTGCACCCACTGATAAATCCTCCGGGCAGCCAGTTGATGCCATTCAAGCTGCTCCTCCCGCTTGTGGTCAAGCGACCCCTTCGTCCAAGGGTCAAGCAATGCATTCTTGTCTAAAGCACAATTATCGAGGGCCCACTGAGGGCCGAGTAATTGTTCGAATCTCTGCTTGGGGAGTTCTTGATCCTGAACTAATCGCCAGCGGTCTCGCTTTTCAATCAATGAATAGAATTGGCGCCTTGTCTTGAATTCGAAATCTTCAGCCATTTAGAAATCTTCTGCTTCGCCCATCCCTCTATCGACGTTCTTTAACAGCCTGTCGGGCTTCACGATCGGCGGTCTTTTTCTTTTCAGTTTCGCGCTTATCATACAACTTCTTCCCTTTAGCCAAGGCGATGGCGCATTTGGCTTTCCCATTCTTGAAATAGACCTTCAACGGGACGAGCGTCAGCCCCTTTTCTGTTGTTTTACCGATCAGCTTTCGGATTTCGCTCCGATGAAGCAGCAGTTTGCGGGTGCGCAATGGATCATGATTCATCCGATTTCCGTGACTGTAAGGGCTGATGTGACAGTTCAGCAGCCAGATCTCTCCATTCTTCACCAGTCCATAGCTATCCTTTAGATTCACCTTCCCTTCACGAATCGCTTTGACTTCGGTGCCTTGTAGAACCATCCCGGCTTCGAAGGTATCCAGGATAAGATAGTTATGGTACGCCTGACGATTAAGACTAGCCGCTCTCTCTTCCATTAGTTAGTAGGGAGTCTTACGATTGTCGGGGATTGCATAGGGGTTGACAGGCTGGATAGGCTGTGGAGTCTGCCCCGGCTGTAGAGCAGGAAATCCTACCTGATTAGGCCCGGTTTGTTGACCAGGCTGGATACCCATCGGGTTTTGGGGCACGCCTTGAGGAACCGGATTGGGTTGAGGAGGTGTTACATTTACAGGAGCAGCTTCCGCTTGCCCCTCTTCGACACCCACATCGCCGCCAAATGGGTCTTCAGCCATAGGCGGTTTATTCATCGCATGGCCGGAGGAACCCGTTGGCGGAACACTGCTCGAAGCAATCTTTGAGGATTTCCCAAGGACCAGCAATTTCATGACTCTCTCGGGATCCTTAGGGGAGGCAATTAAAATGTAATCGGTGTTGCTTCCTTCGAGGATTCTTAATAGCGCACTCTTCAGGCTCAAATTCTTGATTTCGACAAGAGGCAAACTCATTCCTCTTAAGTCTCCGGGAATCTCATATTCCATGCCCGTCTTCTCTTTGAATAGTTCCATCACCTGACTGAAAGTCTTATTTTCGACCGAGAAATTCAACGGTTTGCCATCGTATTTGGTGGGCGGGGATGCAAACGACAAAGTCAGTCCAAGACTCCAAACACAGAATAGACCTATCAGAAATCGCGTCGATCTGACGGATTGGCTCATGACTATCCTCATCGGCAAAGCGTCCAGAGTAACTTAAATAATGCTATCATGGAGGGCGCCGGCACGCAAATATAGCTACCCCAGATTGACGGTTAACGCCTTTTTCCGTTACGCTTCTGGAATGATGATTCTTTGACTTGCGTCAGCGGCCCAACATCTCATGCTCTCGCTCATCTTTCTCGGAATTCTTTTCATACCGTTTGCTTTAGTGGGCGGTCTCGCCCTTTTTTGGAAATCCAAGCGCCGACTAATCTTGCGCTGGACGCTATTTTCTTATCTGGGAGCCATTCCAATTTTTTTCTTAGTTGTTGGGCCTTACGCCATGGCGAGAATCCTGACTCACGCCGGGAGTCGCCCGCTTGACTTAAGACTCAGAGAGACACCGGCAGACTATGGCGTCAATTTTGAGTCGATTGCTTTCGAGTCCAGGGACGGCCTCCATCTCAATGGCTGGTGGATTCCTCCAACCACAAAGGATGGGGTGCTCATCTGTACCCATGGCCTGTTCCGGACCCGTGTGGAAATGCTGTCCCGCGCCATAGTCGCAGCCAAATCAGGCTATGGGGTCCTCCTTTACGACTCCCGCTCTCACGGAAAGAGCGAGAAAGGAGTCGTTTCATTGGGCTGCCATGAAGCCAGCGATGTCCTCGGAGCGATTCAGTATGTTCACAACCGGTACGAAGGCCATCCGGCGCCTAAGCTTGTACTGATGGGGATTTCTATGGGTGCCGTGACGACGCTTCTGGCAGCTGCCCAGTCCAGCGACTACGTCGCCATTGTGGTGGACAGCCCTTTTTCAAGCATAGAAGAAACAGTCGTGGATCACACCTGGTTGTTTTTCAAATTGCCTCGTTATCCCTTTACTCCTCTCTTCTTGTATTGGTTCAGCAAGTTTTCAGGTTGCGACCCCAGATTGACGGATTCCCATCTCGCTTTGAAGCATCTGTTGCCCGTTCCCATGCTCTTTATCGGAAGCGAAGGAGATCGACGGATTGGGCCTGATGTTGCCCGCCATCTTTATCAAGAGTCGGATTCTCCTTCGAAACATATTAAAATATTTGGAAAGGACGTAGGTCATGGCGCAGCTTATCGGCTTCATCCCGACGACTATGCAGCCGTTCTTGTAGATTTCCTGGATCACACTCTCGCGAACGGTGCATCCGGGGCAGCGGCGGGCGCACACTAATGCCAATTTGCACAAATTCGCGGCAATTGCGGTAGCCGGGAACCGTGACCCTGGCTGGCTCCCGGCGGGGCCAGCGGCAACACAATCTTCTGTAACTGAACACAAGGCCGATGAGATTCCACTCGGAGCCGAGTAGAAGCCTCAAGGAGAACCTCCATCATGACCCCTTCGCAATTTGTGCTTGAAGTTGATGAAGCCCATTTTCAGCAGGATGTCATCGCTCGCTCAAATGAAGTTCCTGTCCTGGTAGATTTCTGGGCCTCCTGGTGCGGCCCGTGCCGGATATTGAGTCCAATTCTGGATAAGCTGGCCAATGAATATCAGGGTGCTTTCGTTCTAGCCAAAGTTAATACTGAAGAAAACCCACAGTTGGCCACGGAATTTGGGATTCAAAGTATTCCAAACTGCATCCTCTTTAAGGACGGTCAGCCGGCTGATCAATTTGTAGGAGCCCTGCCAGAGGCGACTATCCGCAAATTTCTATCCCCGCACTGTCCCAAAGAGACCGACAAGCTTTTTGTAGTAGCTGAACGAATGATTCACGATGAACGTCATGAGATGGGAGAGAAACTGCTTCGCGAAATCCTTACTATCGACCCGCTTCATTGGGCCACTCATCTCGCATTGGCGAAATTATTGATCCGGTTACAGCGGCCGGATGAAGCACGGGACCACCTCAATCAAATACCCGGAGCCGCCGACGAATTCGAAACAGCAGCTCATCTGAAAGAGGTGCTCGTTTTTTTTGAAGAGTGCCAATTGGCAGGTGGTGAGACAACCTGCCGGGAGAAGATTGCCAAAAATCCCAGCGACCTGGATGCCCGGATGGGCCTGGCTTCCTGCCTGGCTTCCCAGGGTCTCTATCGAGATGCCCTTGAAGAGTTCCTCACGATTGTCGCCAAAGACAAGAATTATCGTGACGAAGTGGCACGGAAATCAATGTTGGCAATTTTTAGTCTGATTGGCGACCGGAGTGAGCTTTCCGAAGAATACCGCACCAAGCTGGCGAGGACACTTTACTAACACAAACGCAGTAGGTTGTTGTGACAATTTCCCCCATACCTCCAGCCCCTCTCCCTTGGGGAGAGGGTGGCCAAAGGCCGGGTGAGGGAGAAAGATTCGAGGATGACCTAACGTGTAACTTTACTTCGTGCGTTTGTATTGGGCTGTCGCTGCTCTCGAAAGATCATACCTGAGACATTTCCATAAGTATCTTCCAGATCTCCTCGTTGACCGGCATTACCGACAGTCGCGAGTTCCGTACTAATTCAAATGATTTCAATTTCGGGTGACTCTTAATCTCGCTCAGCGGAACAGGGCGGGTTAGCCGATACCGTGCCTTAATATCGACAACCACCCGTTTCGGATCCTTCAGCTTCGGATCCGGATAGGGATCACTCCCAAGCTCGGCCACTCCGACGGCAGCTTTTTGACTTCCTGTGTGATAAATGATGGCCAGGTCACCGATCCGCATCCGGCGCAAATGCTGAAGAGCCAAATTATTGTTCACTCCACTCCAAACTGTCTGTTTCTTCCCTTTCGAGGTCTGGATAAGAGTATTGAGACGGTTCAGTTTTTAATAGCCAGTACGCCATATCTATTCCTCAGTGATCATTTCTTGGGCGGTTTCGATGGTCGCATTTCCACACAACTTGGGAGGCAACGAGGATCATGTTTTAATAAATCGACAACGACCTGTGCGACATCCCCCGGTCGGAGTTTCCAGGAATTACCGGTCGGAGGGTTATGGCCAAATTCAGTATCCACACTACCCGGCATGATGTAACTGACTCGGATATTGTCATAGCGCACATCTTGCATCATGGCTTCACTAAAGCCATTGAGCCCAAACTTGGAGGCATTATAAGCCGTGCCGCCTTTGAAAGGATTTTTCCAGCCAAACTACTAATGTTGATGATATAGCCTCCACCGGCCTTCTTCATGTGGGGGATGACTTCATGGCAGCAATAGAAAACTCCTGTCAGATTGGTATCGATGACTTCTCTCCATTGCTGCGGAGTCATTTCGCTGATATCGACGAAATGTCCTATGCCAGCGTTATTGATGAGGATTGTGATCTTGCTAAATCGATCCACAGCAAATTTTACCAGCTTGACGACTTGCTCATATTGGCTGACATCGCAAGAAATTCCAGCAACCTTTCCGGGGTACAATGCTTCAATCCCCGCCAAGGTCCGAGAGACACCCGCCTCATTCCGGGCGCAGATGACCACTCGGGCGCCCAGCTCAAGGAGTTGTTCTGCCGTCGCTTTTCCGATACCCTTCGTCCCTCCAGTGACAATTGCAACCTGATCCGAAAATGGAGCCATCGCTTCTTTCTCCTTCGATTAGAATTTAATCGTCCAAACCCCGCCGCCATTTGCCTAGAGCCTG
This sequence comes from uncultured Acidimicrobiia bacterium, assembly GCA_963810905.1. Taxonomy (GTDB): domain Bacteria; phylum Acidobacteriota; class Terriglobia; order Versatilivoradales; family Versatilivoraceae; genus CAWBAT01. Next base: position 56,279 of record CAWEPG010000015.1, read on the forward strand.
GACATTGGTGCAGGCCGAAAGTCTGCACCCCAACCCTTTTAAAGAGGCATGCAGAGTTCACCTGACTAAAATCAGCAGAGTAGGCATGGCTTCAGTACGGGAAATACATCTGAATTATCTCAATTCACTCCCCATACCTCAAAATTAGAAATTCTGAGATTACACTCTTTTATGTTATTAAATACGGTGGAGAATGCAAGTAAGGCTCTTCCACTCAATTGAGGTCTGCGAAATTTCTGATGAAAGTCTCTCTATTTATTCCCTGTCTGGTCGACCAATTTTTCCCACAAGTCGGCATGAACCTCTACAAGATCCTAAAGAAAGCAGGTGCAACCGTTGATTATCCATCTGAGCAAACCTGCTGCGGCCAACCCGCATTCAACTCAGGGTATCACAGTGAAGCCATTGAACTCGCCCAACGGTTTCTCGAAGTCTTCCGTTCTGCTGACTATATCGTGGCGCCTTCCGGATCCTGCACCAGCATGGTCAAGGTTTTCTATCCCCAGATTTTGGATAGTCCCTCACTTCAGGAGACTTTGCACGAAGTCACTGCGAAGACTTACGAATTTTCAGACTTCCTAGTCAACGTTATGGGGATTACGGATGTCGGGGCTCGCTTCCCGCATCGGATCACGTATCACGATGCCTGTCACTTGCTTCGCGAACTCCATGTGAAGGATCCGCCCAGAACTTTGATTCGCAACGTCCGTGAAATTGAATTTGTGGAGCTGGCAAATTCCGAGAATTGTTGCGGATTCGGTGGGACCTTCTCCGTCAAGTACCCCGAAATCTCCACGGCAATGGCCGAAGACAAAGCCACAGCGATCGCGCAGTCTGGAGCGGAATACGTGGTAGCGAATGATTCGAGCTGTTTGATGCAAATCGCCGGCTACCTCAGTCGCAAGGGAATCCCCGCCAAACCCCTTCATCTCGTCGATCTGCTGGGGGAGAGCCTCTCTTGAACCAACTTTTTCAGTATATGATTCGTCCCTGCTCCTTGTCACACTTGGCTGCCTGCTGTTTATTTTTCATTTCACATTCCTGGTGAACCCGACCGCATGAACCTCACTCCAAGACTCTTCAAAAAATACGCTTCTGAAAATCTGCGTAATCCCCGTTTGCGTAAAACCTACGGCGGGGCGACCGCCCATGCCCTGGAAAAGCGCCTGCACGCTATTCATGAAGTGCCCGAATGGGAAGATCTTCGCGACAGAGCCCATGAGATTAAGAAGGATGTGATCAACCATCTCGATTACTATCTCGAGACTTTTGAAAAAAATGTGATTGCCAACGGCGGTAAGGTTTTCTGGGCCAGAGACGGTGCCGATGCTTCCGAATATGTCTTGAAAGTCGCTCAAGGAATTGGCACGCGGATGATCGTCAAGTCAAAGTCCATGACCACCGAAGAAATCGGTCTCACGCCGATACTGGAAAAAAAAGGCATTGAGGTAGTGGAAACCGATCTTGGGGAATACATTATTCAGCTGGCCCATGAGATGCCTTCCCATATCACGGCCCCGGCGTTACACAAAACAAGGGAAGAAGTAGGGCAGCTTTTCGCGGAGAAGCTGGGAATCCCCTACACCTCTGTCCCTGAGGAGTTATGTGACGTGGCGCGAAAGATTTTAAGAGACAAATTTCTCTCTGCTGAACTGGGAATGTCGGGAGTCAATTTTGCGTTGGCAGATACCGGTACCATCGTGGTGGTGGAGAATGAAGGCAATGCCCGGCTATCGACCACGATGCCCCAGATTCATATCGCCGTGATGGGACTTGAAAAGGTCATTCCACGCTTCACCGATCTTCCTATTTTTCTCAGGCTCCTGGGAAGAAGTTCCACGGGCCAAAAGCAGACCAGTTACGTTTCTCTCATCAGCTCTCCCCGAAAACCGGGGGAGAAAGATGGCCCCGAAGAATTTCACGTGATAATTCTGGATAACGGAAGGACCGACATCCTGGCCGATCCGAAAATGCGGGAGTCGCTTTTCTGTATTCGTTGCGGCGCTTGCCTTAATACCTGCCCCATTTACCAGCGGGTCGGCGGACACAGCTATGGTTCGGTTTATTCGGGCCCTATCGGCGCGGTGATTACTCCGCTCTTTCAGGGACTCAGTAACGCCAAAGATCTTCCCTTTGCCTCCTCGCTTTGTGGGGCTTGCTCAGCCATTTGCCCCGTGAAAATTGACATTCACCACATGTTGCTGTGGCTGAGGAAACAGGTCGTCGAAAGTCGGCAGACCCCCTGGCAGGAGCGGTTGGCCATGAAACTTTTTCTCGTGGGGATGAAAGATAACCGAATTTATTCCCTAGGCTCATGGGCACTCAGACTGGCTCTGAAATTCTCCGGGAAATCTCTCAAGATCCCGGGTTGGACCGAAACACGAGACTTTCCGCTGCCGGCTGAAAAATCATTTAAAACGCTCTGGAAAGAAATGGAACGGAGGAAAGAAGACTGATGTCGGCCTCACGCGCTGAAATCCTAAGAAATATTCGCCTGGCGTTGGCCAAACCGGCACTTGCCCAGCATGATGGGCGTCACGAGACGAAGGGTGACATAGAGAAACTGTTTCGGTCCGCCTCAGCGAAAGATCATCTCGTCGAGAAGTTTCAAGCGGAGTTCGAACTTGTGAGCGGCGAATTCATTCGCTCTTCGAGTGATGAGGACGCCGTACGTAGTCTTCGTGAATTGATCCAGAGCGCAGGAGTTCGCACCGTGGCCATCTCAGACCATCAGATTTGTGAACGCTTGCAGCTAAAAGAGGCTTTGCAAACAGCCTTACCTGAAATCCAGTTTTTTAAGGAATCGATCAACAGCGAGTCCTCTTATGAGAGGCGGCATTTGAAAAGCACACTCTCTCATTTCCAGCTTTCCGTTACAGGCGCTGAGTTTCTGATCGCGGAGAGCGGAACCTTCGTGGTTATTACCGGACCCCAGGCCAGCCGCCAGATCAGTCTTCTACCGGAAATTCACGTTGTCCTGGCGACTCCAAATCAAGTCCATCCCAACTTGGCGGAAGTATTTCAGGTGATTCAAAAAGAAAGACGAACCGATTCTGGAAGCGCGATCACTCTCATCACAGGGCCCAGCCGAACCGCGGACATCGAGAAAGTGTTGATCAAAGGAGTCCATGGACCTACCCGAATCGTGACGATAATGCTAGACGCGCAGTCAGCCTGAAAACAGACTTTTAATCTTATTTCTTCGTGCTAGCCTCAAGGTAAGATGGGGCACTCAATTTGGAGTTTGTCTCTCGACGCCTTTTCCGTAAATCTAAATCTGATATTTGAGATAGACGGTTCTGAGTTCCGTATAAAAATCGATAGCCACACTTCCCTGCTCGCGGAAGCCAGTACTGGACGCTTTCGTTCCACCAAACGGTAACTGGTATTCGACTCCTGCCGACGGGAGGTTGACGATGATCAATCCCGCTTCGATCCTGTTGATATAGGCAAAGACTTTGTTCAATTGATTGGTTAACAACGAAGCCGAGAGACCAAATTTCACATTATTTGCCATCTGGATCGCTGCCTCAAAATCTTTGACAGGCATTACGACCAATACCGGTCCAAAAATCTCCTCTTGGGCAATCGTCATTTCCGGAGTGACATGGCTAAAAATAGTGGGCTCGACAAAGTAGCCCTTGTCGTATGCCGCCCCTGTCAGACGGTTCCCCCCACAAAGCAACTTGGCGCCTTCTTTTTTCCCCACGTCGATATACTTGAAAACCGTTCTCAACTGGCTTTCATCAACGCAAGGTCCCATCTCAATTCCCTTCTCCATCCCATTCCCTACACGCAGCTTCTTTGTCTTTTCCACCAGAAGCTTCAGAAAATCGTCAAAGATCGATTCCTCAACAATCGCTCGGCTCGTGGCCGTGCACTTCTGGCCTGTGGAGAAGAAAGCTGCGTTAATCACGATGTCCGTAGCCATGTTTAGATCGGCATCGCCAAGCACGATGGTGGGATTTTTCCCTCCCATTTCCAATTGGGTTTTAATCCCCTTTTCGACAGTCTTTTTTTGAATGCCGATTCCAACTCCGCAAGACCCCGTAAAAGAGACGGCTTTTACCGCAGAATTTCCGATCAGCTCGTCACCAATAGACGACCCTGAGCCCGTCACCAGGTTTAGCACCCCCTTAGGGAGCCCAGCCGAGTGTAGGCATTCCACCAAGCGAACTGTGCACAACGGAGCTACCGAAGCAGGTTTAATTACCACGGAATTTCCGGACACTAAAGCAGGGGCCATTTTCCACGCCGGGATGGCGATTGGGAAATTCCAGGGCGTTAAAAGAGAAACAACCCCAAGGGGTTTTCTGAACGTAAATGCAAACACTCCATCTCTCTCGGAAGGCACCGTTTCTCCCGTCAGCCGTGCACCCTCGCCTCCAAAATAGCGGAAAATATTGATCGCGCGGCCTACCTCGCCTTTGGCCTCCGGCAAGGTCTTCCCTTCCTCTCGTGTCATTTCGACGGCAACTTCTTCAGCCCGCTTTTCGAGAATTTCTGCTGCCCTGGAGAGAATTGTTCCACGATTAGGCGCCGGCATGGCTGCCCAGCCAGGCTGTGCGTTGGCGGCAGCTGAAAAAGCATGACGGACATCCTCGGCGCTCGAGGACTGATAGCGGGCGACCTCCTCATCGATGTTGGCCGGGTTGATACTGGCGAAAGTTTTTCCTGAAGCTGAATTGACCCATTCGCCATTAATGAAATTGCCGAATATGAGAGCCATTGACAGAGACCTCCAAGCGAGTTAAATGCGATAAGATATTGTGACTCAGCCTTAGGCTGACGTTTGCCATCTTATGGGTCAGCCTGATTAATGTCAATTGCAGTCCCCCATTAGAAGATGAGCCCTGATCTAAGCTGTGTTATGATGAACCGGAAATTAATGGTTGCGTTCCCGCATCGACGTCTTGGATTTCATGCGTTAGAATTGAAGTAGGTTATGGATGATTTGGATATTTCCGCACCCAAACTCGTTGGGAGAATAGTCTAATGACGACAAAGCAAATCATGATCGACGAAGTAAAGCTTAACCGCATTTCTTCCGGTCCATTGCCTGCTTCTCGAAAAATTTACGTTTCCGGGAAAATCCACCCATTCCTTCGTGTTCCCATGCGTCAGATTTTCCAGGGACCCACCCATCAGAGAGGCAGCGAAAAGCTCATTGAGAATCCTTCCATTACCGTTTACGACCCCAGCGGACCTTACACGGATCCCGAGATTTCCATTGATGTACGCACGGGTATTGCTCCCATCCGAATTCCATGGATTCTTGAGCGCGGCGATACAGAAGAACTTTCTGCTATCTCTTCCTCCTATGGCCTACGGCGTTTAGCTGATCCAAAATTGAAATCCCTTCGCTTTGCGCATCTTCGTAATCCTCGGCGTGCCAAATCGGGAGGCAACGTGAGTCAAATGCACTATGCACGCAAGGGGATCATCACTCCCGAAATGGAATACATTGCCATTCGCGAAAACCAACAATTGGATGCCACTTACAGCGCCCAAAAGCCGGGTCACTCCTGGGGGGCTGCGATTCCACGGGAAATAACCCCAGAATTCGTGCGAGACGAAGTCGCGCGGGGACGGGCCATCATTCCGGCTAATATCAACCACCCTGAAGTGGAACCGATGGTGATTGGTCGAAACTTCCTGGTCAAGATCAATGCCAACATCGGAAATTCGGTGGTCACTTCAACCATTGAAGAAGAAGTGGAGAAGATGGTTTGGGCGGCTCGTTGGGGCGCAGATACGGTCATGGATCTGTCGACCGGGCAAAATATTCACGAGACGCGCGAGTGGATCCTGCGGAACAGTCCTGTTCCTATCGGGACGGTCCCGATCTACCAGGCCCTTGAAAAAGTGAATGGAAAGGCGGAAGAGCTGAGCTGGGAAATTTTTCGGGATACGCTTATCGAACAGGCTGAACAAGGAGTCGACTATTTCACGATCCATGCCGGGGTTCGTCTTCCTTATATTCCTCTGACAGCCAAACGGGTCACCGGCATCGTCTCACGGGGTGGATCGATCCTGGCGAAATGGTGCCTGGCGCATCATCAAGAGAATTTCCTCTACACGCATTTCGAAGAAATCTGCGCCATCATGAAGGCTTACGATGTCTCCTTTAGTCTCGGGGACGGGCTCAGGCCGGGGTCGATTGCGGACGCCAATGATGAAGCGCAGTTTGCAGAACTGGACACGCTGGGTGAACTGACAAAGATAGCCTGGAAACATGATGTGCAAACCATGATCGAAGGACCAGGCCATGTCCCGATGCATTTAATTCAGGAAAACATGACGAGACAGCTCGAAGTCTGCGGTGAGGCTCCCTTCTACACCCTCGGGCCACTCACTACGGACATTGCCCCGGGATATGATCACATCACCAGTGCAATCGGGGCCGCCATGATTGGTTGGTATGGTACGGCCATGCTTTGTTATGTCACCCCGAAGGAGCATTTGGGACTCCCCAATCGCGAAGACGTCAAAGAAGGTGTGATTGCGTATAAGATCGCCGCGCACGCATCCGATCTGGCAAAGGGTCATCCTGGAGCTCAGGCCAGGGATAATGCCCTTTCCATGGCCCGCTTTGAATTTCGCTGGGAAGACCAGTTTAATCTTAGTCTCGATCCTGAGCGCGCCCGTGCCTTTCACGATGAAACCCTCCCCAGTGACGCCTCCAAAGTCGCCCACTTCTGCTCGATGTGCGGCCCGCATTTTTGCTCCATGAAGATCACGGAAGATGTCCGTGAATATGCCCGTCAACAGGGAATAAGCGCTGATGAAGCATTGCATGTTGGCATGGAAGACAAGTCTGCGGAGTTCCTCAATTCTGGCGGTCAGATCTATCCCAAAGTGTGACATGCTGAGCGCCTCCCAGAAAAAATATTTGAGAGGATTGGCTCATCACTTGAACCCCTCTGTCCGGGTGGGGAAAAAAGGTGTTGTAGATAGTCTGATACAATCCGTCGACAGCCAATTGAAGGCCCACGAACTTATCAAGGTAAAATTCGTCAATTGGAAAGACCAAAAGGATTCTTTGTCCGATCAGATCGCCACGCGAACCCTGAGTGAAAAGGTGGGAGAGGTCGGGAATATTACGATCTTCTATCGAGAGAATTCCGATCCTGAGAAACGGAAAATTGTGATTCCCTGACAGCATCCACTCAGCGTACTACCAGGTGTCGGGAAAGCTCCGTGTCGTTACTCTCCATAATCAAAAACCGCTCTCATCGATAACACCTCTACGCCTAAGAACTCTGTTTCCCGCTGGGAAAAGACGGTGGCGCGGTGTCGATTTTACTTATAATATGTTAACGTGTTACTGGTTGGCCAAAGAGTAAACTCTCAAGAGCCAATGAAGGATTTGCAATCCCAAGTCTTCACATCTGCCACCGGCTCGCATTCCCTACGAGACTCTTGAATTTCGACGGAATCCATAGTTCAATGGTTATAAGGGCTTGACCTAGTCAGTGACTGATCTTCACTGAATCTTAAAGCAAAGATCTATAGTAGACCGTACGTCATCCAGAACGATGGCAGTAGAAAACAGCATCGAGAGCGTCCGCGAATATTATGGCTTCAGATATTCGTAACAAAGTTGGCTACAGCAATCTTTTCCTATTGCACAGATTGAGTTCTTTTTTCAAATCTGGTTACCTTCTATGCGGAAAGAGCGTTACTGCCTGGATTTTCACGCTCGCATTCATTCCATTCCTCTCATCGCAATACGCGCTAGGAAGTGAAACCATTCCCTGCATCATTAAGAGCGCAGAACAACGCACTAACCTCGGTGTTAATAACTTTGAGTCTATCGAGGCTGCTGTTTCCTTATTATTGTTTGATAACACTGGAAGGCGGATGGCCGAACGCGCCATTAAGGTACCTCCTAACGGCTATTACCCTGTAAGTGACGTGATCTCTTTTATCCTAGGTATTCCTCAGGTAGACCCCTTTGAAGGCTATCTTCAATTGAACTCCAATTCAAGAATTTCGGCTTTTGCCTCACAGATTGACAACCGCAACAATGAGCCTCGCTTTATCCCATCCGTCAGGGTAGGATCGAATCATCTCTACATTCCCCAGATCACTTCGTTGGGGTCGTTGAAAACGTTTCTAGCCGTCGTCAATTTGAGCGATACTGCAGGTCAAATCCGGTTGATCTTCCGCGGTCCTTCCGGCCAGGTCTTTTTGACAACACAAAGAGATTTGGCAGCCCATTCTCAATGGATTGCCGAGGACCTTTACGGAGAACTGGCCGTTCCGGATCAAGAAGGTGCTTTGGAAATCGAGTCAGCAACCGGAACCCTGCTGGCAGCCGTTGCGCGCTTGATCTCCACGGACGGACAAGTTCAGACAGTTCTTGTTCCGACATTCGACCTGAATGGAGCGGCAGAACGACTTAGTGTCCCCTACGTTTTTACAGAGACAAGTGAGGTCCTTCGAATACTCCTCCTTAACCCTGCAGACCCGGACGTGCCTGTACGTCTTCAAGCCTTTGATTCGAATGGAAAGCTTGTTAATTCTATTACAGGGACCGTTCCTTCAAATGCAACCGTTTGGTTCAGCCAGGAGGAAATCTTCCCTGCAAAGATAACCACGGCACGATATGGCTTGATCCAGCTCACTTCTGACCAGCCCCTGCTCGGCATCGCTGTCACAACTGTGGTGTCGACAGGAAACAAGAATTACGTCCCCTTTGTCCCAGAGGGTTCTCCGGAGTTGCTCATTCCTGCGGCGATCCAGGTGCCTCCGTTTTTCTCACGTTTGCTAGTTGTAAATTTTTCAGGTTCCCCAGCACAGATTCGCATGCAAGTAAGGAACTCAGCGGGTGGTCCTGTCGGAAGCGTATTCGACTCAACTCTTCCCGGGCTAGGGGCACTCAAGCTCGACGAAGTCCTTCCCGCTCTTTCGATTCGCGATCGGTTCTTCGGTCCTCTATCTATCAGTTCCCTGCTAGGGCAACCGATTGCGGCACTTTCCCAAATCTCAACTTCGCCGGGATGGGCAGGCGGAGGTCTTTCGACTTTAGATAGTCGTCCAGTCACTCGTAAGAAAGTCGGAGAATCCTTCACCTTGAGCTGGAACTATGGTCCACAGGAGATTTCAGGAATCCAGGAGTTTCGCGTCTATCGGGCCAAGAGAGAGGATCGGATCTTCAAACGAATTACGACAGTCCCCCCCACGGAATTAGAGTACAAGACCGAATCTCCGGAACCGGGAGAGCATTGTTATATCGTGAAGGCTTTCGACGGTGTTAAGGAATCCCTTCCAAGTAACGAGGTGATTGTAGCTGTGGATTTGACAGGGAATTAGTTCTTTTGCCCTCAAAGTGTTGGCAGTTAAGACGAAGACCCTTTCGAGTTTGTGTGGGAAAAGCTGCTTGAAACTGGGACATAGTAGTTGTCAATCTCGGGTTTTGCATAACACCGAAGAACTCACCACTCGAATTCCTTGTGTCGAATAACCTTTTACCCGAAAAGGTTGAAAGACTGACATCAATATCAGATAAACTCTCCAAACAACTCGCGCCGGGGAGCTGGAATTACAATGCGGCTGACAAGCATTCCTTCATCCGATGCCGCTTTCGAACCGGCCGCCACCGCTGCTTCAACGCTGGCCACATCCCCCGTTAACAGAAGAAATCCCTTCCCTCCGACCGCCATGGCGAGATGAACGCGAAACAGTGTGATCTGAGCGCTTTTGACGGCTGCGTCAGCAGCATCAATGATGCTCGAAGCAGAAAAGGTCTCAATAATCCCGAGAGCTTCTTGCTCCTCGGGCTTCAAGTCAACCGCATTGTAAATGGCTGGAAAAATTGCAGGATGCACTCCGGATATGACCCGCTGCTCAATCAACGCCCCGGTTGACTGTTCCACCCCGGCATTCACACTTGCCGTTACGGCAGCCGTATCTCCGGCAACAACAACGAGGTACTTACCAGAACAGATCGTACGGGCCAACAGCAACTTGACGTTTGCCGCTTTGAGCATGACATCCTGGACCTGATACCCTATGCCGATGCTGGTCAACTCCATCAGTCCGATCGTATCAATTGAATTCATAGGTTACGTTTTGTCCTCTATCGAGCTGCAATGGTGAAGAATCTGGGTTCGTTGGGGTCTAGCGGTTCATGCTTCGATGACAACACTGCCATCCACTCTTTGCACCCGCCCGGAAATACTGGCGTGGATGTTGGCGCCCAGTTTCCCTTCTGGAGGTGCGCCGATCCGGTCTCCCTCGAGCACCTTTTCCCCTACTTTGACGGTAGGGGTACAGGCCGCCCCTGTATGCTGCTTCAGAGGAATGGCAACACTTTTAGGAATCAATGGGACATCGACGAGCGGACCAATATTTCGAAATCCGGCTAAGCCTAATTTGTTAATCAATCGGCGGATGGGGGTGCGCCGGTCCGGAAAAAGTGGGTGCGGATGAATGTCCTCTGCATTCCCCGTCCATCCCAGCTTTCGTTCCCTGGCGATGGGTTTGTCATGGGCGCAGACATCTTTCGGGTCAAGGTCTTCTGGACATGAAATCAAACTGCACAAGTTACATTCACAGCAGTACAAAGTACCCGAGATCATGCGATCCTTCTCTGGCGCAAAGCCGAGGGCCCGCATCGCCTTGTGAGGTTCGATGGGGTGCCCGAGTAGATAACGGGGGCAGAGTTCGGTGCAGAAATTGCACTGGTCACAGGCCGATTTTCCAATCCGATCGACATGAATCCATTCGCGCCGGTAGCGGCCGATCAACGGATGCTGACTGGGCAGAACGAACAGCCCACCCGTGGTCTTCGTCACGGGTTCTTCTAGATTTGGCGCGAGCTTCCCCATCATGGTTCCACCCATAAGCACCTCAAACTGAGGCACTGTTGCTCCGCCTGCAGCCGCTATGACCTCTCGGATCGACGTTCCAACGGGTATTCTCAACGTAATCGGATTTTCGACGGCCCCAGCAATGGTCAAGTATTTGTGCGTGACCGGTTGCCCGGAGCCAACATTGACCAGCGTTTCCACATTGCATACCACCGCTCCAACGTCCAAAGGCAATCCACCCGGTGGGATCACGCGGCCAGTGGCATCGTAAACCAGAATGAATTCGTCGCCGGCAGGGTAGGTGTCGGTAAGAGGAAGGATTTCAACACCAGCGGGCAATTGCGGCTCGAGGGCATGAATCACGGCTTCATATTTTCCTTTGACGCCGATAATCCCTTTTTTTGCCCCCACCCGCTCCATGCAGAGGCGCAGCCCCTTGAACATGTCCTGGGCTCGGTGAATGAGTAATTCTTTGTCTTTATGAAGCAGCGGTTCACACTCAGCCGCATTTACAAGAAAGACTTCTGCCTTGGAGTTCATCTTCACTGAGGTTGGAAAACCGGCGCCTCCGGCACCCACAACTCCACATTCTGCAATCAAATCACTCACTGAATCTCCCTCGAAACTTGATCATACAAGATAGATGATCCGAAACCGTTTATACAATAACATCGAACGGGACGAGCACCAAGAATTGTCCACGATAAATCTCGAGCGGTTTTCGTTCTCTCTTTCCTACCATCACTTAATTAAGATTTCCGTGGCGACAGGCGTCCACGCCTGTCGTCGCTTGCGCTGTGATATTCAAGCCGGGCCCATTGGCCCGGAATTGGACAGGCCAGGAGGCCTGTCTCTGGAGAATGCACATTTTTCGAGAAGTGCAGCGGCTGGATGCCGCTGCTTCACCTGAGTGCCGTGTAAGGGCGATAGATTTTTAGCCCAGGGCCCGGCTGGAAGCGGCCTCGTGCCGCTTCATAAATGTCCAAACCCCAGGGACAGGCCGGAGGCTGTCTCTACCGTATTTCTGTAGCGACAGGCGCCCACGCCTGTTGTGGCGGGCGCAATGGCAGTCGTTCGTTTCGAACATCCTTGTTCAAAGAACTCTTAGACTCTATAATTCCGCTACTTCAATCCGTTTAGGGGTTGGGAGGATACATCATGGAAGTTCCATTAACTCCGCTGGAGTTTGCACGCCGGGCACGCAAACTCTATTCAGACCGAGAGGCATTAGTAGACGGAGCTCTACGACTGAGTTACGGTCACTTTTTCGAACGGTGTGATCGCTGGTCCTCGGCTCTGCAACAGTTGGGAGTTCAGCAGGGAGACCGAATCGCCTATATTGCCCCCAATACCCACGCCCAACTGGAATCCTTCTATGCGGTGCCCCAGATCGGGGCTGTATTGGTGCCCATCAATTACAGGCTGATCTCCAGCGATTTCGCTTACATCTTGAATCACAGTGGCGCTCGAGTGGTTTGTGTTCACTCAGATTATCTGGAAGAAGTTGATCAGATACGCGCCATGGTCCCCAAGGTCGAGCATTTTGTGGCCCTGGAGAATCCGACCGACGGCTGGCACGATTACGAAGCTTTACTTGCATCTTCATCCTCCCAGTATCGTGCTCCATCGATGCAAGAAGGAGATCTGCTGTCCATCAACTATACGAGTGGGACAACAGCCACGCCCAAGGGCGTCATGATCACCCACCGAAACGCTTATATCAATATCGTGGGAACCTTGATTCATTTTCCGATGAGCCCAGCCGATCGTTACCTTTGGACTGTGCCGATGTTTCACGCCAATGGCTGGACCTTTGTCTGGACTGTAACAGCAGTTGGGGGAACTCATATTTGCCTCAGAAAAGTGGAGCCGGACGCGGTATTCCAAAAAATCAGGCAGGAATCCATCACTGTACTTTGCGCTGCCCCAACGGTTCTGATCAGCATGGGGAATGCCCCGCAGGAAAAGCAACAGGACCTCCCACGGGGCGTGCGCGTGATAACGGCCGGAGCGCCCCCGGCTGCAGCGACCATTGAACGCATCGAAGAAACCCTGGGTTGGGAAGTAACTCAGTTCTACGGCTTGACTGAAACCTCTCCGTTCATCACGATCTGTGAACCTCGACCTGAACATCGACTACTCCCGCTGGAGAAAAGGGTACTCCTGAAAGCCAGGCAAGGCGTCGAACTGATCCCTTCCGGAGACTTGCGTGTCGTGGACGAAACGGGGAATGATGTTGCCCATGATGGAGAGTCGATTGGAGAAATTGTTGCCCAGGGAAACGCCGTGATGAAAGGGTATTATCTCGATGAGGAAGGAACCGCTGCAGCAATACGCAGGGGATGGTTTCACTCCGGGGACGCCGCGGTGGTTCACCCGGATGGTTATGTGGAGATCCGCGATCGTATTAAAGATGTCATTATTTCCGGCGGTGAAAATATTTCTTCGGTGGAAGTAGAAGGTGTTCTGCTGCGTCATCCCGCTATTCTGGAAGTAGCGGTGGTTGGTTTGCCCCATGAAAAATGGGGTGAGGCGCCCCATGCCTTCATTGTCTTGAAGCCTGGAGCATCCGTGACTGAGTCTGACGTGGAAGAATTTGCCCGAGCCCACATGGCCCACTTTAAAGCTCCCAAAGGAGTAACCTTCTTGGCTGAATTACCCAAAACAGCTACAGGCAAGATTCAGAAATACCTGCTCCGTGGGGGCCGTCCGGCTATTGCAAAGCAATAATAGTTGTAGCCGGGGCCGCTGGCCCCGCAATGGGACAGGCCGGGAGGCCTGTCGCTACCATGAAGAGATGCCTTGACCGTTCCTCAAAATACAAATCGTAGTCTCCTCCGAGTGTTGGGAATGGCCTTCTCTCTCGCCGTTGCCATTGGCGCCACCATTGGCGGCGGCATCATGAGAATGCCCGGCGAAGTCGCGGCCTATCTTCCCTCGCAGGGTCTTTTTCTTTGCGCTTGGATTCTTGGAGGGATTAATGCCCTCATAGGGGCAACCGTCTTTGCCGAACTCGGCACCATGATGCCGCTTTCTGGAGGTCTTTACACTTTTGCTCGTCGCGCGTTCGGGGATTATGGGGGCTTTCTGGTCGGTTACAGTGATTGGCTAAATCAAACGATCTCCGTCTCCCTCCTGGCTCTTGTAATAGGAGAATACTCTCGCGGGTTGTTGCCGGGTTTCGAAGGTGAGGCCTCGCAGATTGGTCTATTCATCTTGATGGCAATTGCCGCTGTTCAATGGACAGGAATTCGCTCGGGAAGCCGGATTCAGGAACAGACCACATTGCTCAAAACAGTGGCACTCTTGGGTCTCATTGTTTCCTGCTTCTTGAGTAGCCGTCATCTAGTCATCCCTCAACCACAAGCGGCGACTTCTCCCTCAGCCCTGTCATTGATTATTGCTTTTATTCTAGCCATGCAAGCCATCCTCTTCGCCTATGACAGTTACTATTACGTGGTTTACTACGGGGAAGAATTGCGAAATCCCGGCAAAGAGATTCCCCGTTCGATGTTCATGAGCGTGTGCCTAATCATTTTTATCTATGTATTGATCAATCTAGCTTTCCTGAGAGTGATACCAATTCAACAGATGGCAAAAGACCCATTTGTGGTAGCCACAGTTACCAAGGCAATTTTTGGGGAACGAGGGGAATTGATCCTCCGAGTCACCTTGATTGTTTCGATCCTGGGAACAATGAATGCCACGGGGTCCTGTCATCCACCCGGGTGCTGTATGGACTGGGACGAGACGGACTCTTTCCCCACCAGGCGACGCGTGTTAATGCAGGCGGCACTCCAACGGTGTCTCTCGCCTTAAGTACTCTTGGCTCCTGCCTGTTTCTGATATCGGGAACATTTGACGAGGTGTTGGCTGCGGGTAGCACTTTTCCTAGCCGTCAACTACTTTTTGAGCTATGCGGCGTTATTCATTCTCCGCTGGAGAGAACCCAATACGGCGAGGCCTTATCGGGCCCGGGGTTATCCATGGACAACGGTTATCGCAATTATTCTGATTGTGGTTTTTTTCGCAGGAAGAATCATCAGCGATACATCTCATAGCCTCGTGACGATCGCCGTGTTAGTGGTTACCGCCCCACTATTCTTTGCGTGGAAAAAGTTTGCCAGGGTAAGGTCAGGGCTTCCGAAATAAATGCAAGAGAGTCCGATTGCATGGAGCCGCGGAATATGAAGTGTTATTTCCTTGAACTGCATTCTATGCCCCGGGTTTCTTGCTGAACATTTCGTGTTAGGCGCAGCCCTCCTCGATGCGGACGGCTGCGCCTGGTACACAAATCGTCAATCGGAAATGGTAATCCGAACAATCTCTCCCAACGCCCCTGGCACCGCACCAAAATTCGAAACGTAGAGTGCGCCGTCAGGCCCGATCGTAAGCCCGGTAGGCACCATGAGCCCGGTTACAAAATCCTCAATCTGGCCAGAAGCATTTACACGAACGATCTTTCCTGCAAAGCCCGTCGGGAAACCAGGTGCGTCTGACATCTCCAAGACATATAACCGGCCTTTCGCATCGAAGGCCAGACCGGTCACCGTCGTGAAACCCGTCATCTTTCCGATAATCTCACCCTTTTCCGAAATCTTGTAGACGCTCGCTGAGCCCGGCACGATCGGAAACTCACTGAGCGTACCGACGTAAAAGGCGCCGTCGTGGAACACGGCCGCTGTCGGAACGACATGCCCTTCGGTGGCGGAGATCTGGATGAAACGCTCCGTCCGGCCGCCTGGGTTAATCCGATGATCTCCCCCTGATTTGGCTCCACAGCGTAAAAATGGCCGTCGTTTACGACTAGGGAGAAAAACGTTCCCTCCCGTTCGATGTCATCGGGCGGCGGCACAACTCGGGTTCGCCAGCAGGAACTCCGATAAGTTGTCGACGTACTTCCAGGTACCCTTATCCTGGTTGATGCGAATAACACCGTTCGGCGCATCGGGGTTCCCGTGCGAACAGCCCCCGCCCGCGAGCAGCGCATAGAGATTACTCCCGAGGAATGCTACGTCAGCGACCCCCTCCGTGTCACCGGATGGCAGGCTGGTTTGTCCTGAAGGCAGGCCATCCACCACGGTGCTGACTTGGAAGGGTGCGGTGATCTTAGAGATGCGCGCGGTGGGACCTCCATGGTACGGGCCAACCACTGGCACGACTGGCAAACAAGCCTCCTGGTTACCGCCGAGACCCGCCTCGGCTACGTAAAGTGCGGCATCCGGTCCAAATTTTAGACCACGCGGCCCTTCCAGGCCTGTGGCGTACACGGATTGCTGCTGTGCTTGAACAACGCTAGTGCTGAGTGCTGCAGCCATTGAAAGTGTAACGAATGCGAGTTTGACGTTTATCATTCTAGTCTCCTTAGGTTCACGGATTTCCGTGTTAGTTTTTATTGTCCATTCAGATAGACTAACTCCACTATAGGATTGTACTCTCGAACCTGCAACTTCATGCCGGTAACCATACGAATCGCTGCTTGAAGAAGCGAGCAAAACATCATCGTCTGATTCCGTTTTGCACCGGCGAGCTGCGCTTAGAGATGAATTCCGAAGAATGCCACGTCGGCAACGCCCAGCGTGTCTCCTGGTGGTAAGCTGCTTTGCCCTGAAGGCAGCCCATCCGCCACGGTGCTGACCTGGCCGGGTGCGGTGATCCTTGAGATGCGCGCGGTGGGACCTCCATGGTAAGGGCCAACCACGGGCACGACTGGTAAAGAAGCATCGTTCTGCCCGCCGAGACCGGCCTCAGCCACGTAAAGTGCACCATCCGGTCCAAATTCTAGACCGCGCAACACCTAAGGCCAAAAACGACTGCTACTCATTAGCTCGTATGAGTCCATTGACCTAGAGGTCTTCATCAATCAAAGGTCAGTGAATCCCGTAACCGCCGGGGGATAGTTCTACATTCAAGCGTTCTTGTTCCGTGGCGGATGCCAGTCTCCGAGAGCTTTTTACTCAAGGGATTCAAACCGTGCGTTTACCTACCAGCAAACCCAGCCACTCCCGTGTCGGCTCGATGGCTATTGCGGTGATCCACTCAGTTGCCTGCATTTCCCTTGCCGCCAAAACTCCTCTCCCGTCCTCCTACGATCAGTTCAAAAAGAAAAAGGAGGCGGTAACCACGTCCACCTCGTTTAGAAGCCGATCGGGATATCGCTCTCCGGAACCTAAATGGGTCGACGTGGTTAACGCCCCTTTTTTTCCAGCTGCGACTGTTAAGTGAATGTCAGGGAGCCTCTCCAGCACGTTTTCGGAATGACCAAAGAGGCTCTCGCGCAGTTCGTGTTTATTGATCTAAAACTGATCTACAGAGAGGCGCGTTGATTCGATTTTGCCTGTGTCCTCAAAGACAAGGTTTCCATTAGCGTCGAAGAACTTTTGATCGTAGACCCCGTCGAAGCTATTGCGGTCAACGCTGAGGGAAACTTGTATCCGCAACTCAAACCGGACGCTCCCACCCGGACCGCCAGGCGGCGGCGTCCATCCTACATGGAAGAGCTTGTAGGTCCTTTCCGCCGTCTGAGTCCAAGTTCCCATGCATGCTCCCGGGGCGAAACTTGGTGTGTCGATTTCCAGTCCATCACTGTGCCATTGGGAGTAAGTGTCAAAATCTGGGCCGCCATCACTATCAAAATGGTTATGCCATAAACCCACAATGGGGGGAGCGGCCTCGACTGCTTTCACTGCGGGCAAAAGTGAAAAACAGCCAATCATCAGCAGAATTGTCGCAACTCTTTTCATTTTTAATTCTCCTTTCGTTGTCTTTTGCACGCCGAACACCGGCCTCGACCCTTAAGGCGGAAACCGGTGCAAAAATGGGTAATGGAACGAACAGGTATTTCTCGGTTTCTGCTGTTCTCTATCCTCTAACGCGAGAATTGAAGCCAAAACCTCTAATGGCTGACCAAACGAATTGTTTTTTCCTCGAAAAGAGGCTGCGAAAGCACCAGCTTGCAGCCAACGGTCTGTGAAGTTCATTTTCAGTTTTATCAATAGGTTGGCCGGCGCTCATCGCCCGGATATTACAGTCTTGGGGCCGACTTTAAATTTGGCCATGAGTTCTGGCTGAACGCGATTCTTGGGTAATGAATAATGACCGGGGGGAGGCTAGTGCCATGATGTATAATAGAAACTGAGTATTTTCTTTACACAACAAGGGGGTTACGGGATAAACGTGCCTTCACCGGCGGACGTGACCGAGTTGCTAATGGACTGGGGCAACGGAAACCAAGCGGCACTGGACAGGCTAATGCCACTGGTCTACGACGAACTTCACCGTCTGGCGGCTCGTCAGATTAGGAAGGAGTCGCCGGGCCACACGCTGCAGACTACAGTGCTGGTCAACGAGGCCTATCTCCGTCTCATCGATCAAACTCGGGTGCGCTGGCAAAACCGTGCCGCAGTTCTTTGGCATTGCGGCTCAACTGATGCGCCGCATCCTGGTTGACTATGCTCGCCACCGTGGCTACCTCAAGCGCGGAGGCGGCATTCAAATGGAGTCGTTGGAGGAAGTCGCCGTGGTTTCGCCGGAACGTTCTGCCGAAGTGGTGGCTGTCGATGACGCCTTGAACAATCTGGCCTCGCTGGACCCGCGCAAAAGTCAAATCGTCGAGCTCCGTTTCTTTGGAGGTCTCAGCATCGAAGAGACGGCCGAAGTCTTCAAAGTATCGCCGGGCACCATCATGCGGGAATGGACCCTGGCCAAAGCCTGGTTGCATCGCGAGATCAGTGGAAAGTCAAGCAGTCAGGAATGAAGGGTATTCTCTGCCCTTACCGCTGTCCGGCATGAAATGTCATTTCAATTAGGTCAAGGTGGATATCATGACCCTAGCCCAATGGAGACAGGTTGACCAGCTCTTCCACGAGGCGCTGGAACGTCCTCCAGAACTGCGCGTCGATTTTCTGAAACAGGCCTGCAAGGGAGACCAGGCCCTCTTCCGCGAGCTTCAATCCTTGCTCTCCTCCCACGAGCAAGCCGGGTCCTTCATCGAGAAGTCGCCCTCCGATATTGCAGCCCAGTTTCTGGCTGACGAAAAGCACGAGCTGTTGCCGGGCGGGAAATTGGGCCAGATACGAGATTGGTACAGGGAACCAGGTTGCGGAGCGAGAGTCTCTCATTGGCAGGCAGATTGGGCACTACCAGATTGTTTCCCGAATTGGCGCGGGCGGGATGGGAGAAGTTTATCGGGCCACCGACACGCGGCTCAATCGGACCGTCGCGATTAAGGTTCTTTCCTCGCACTTGTCGTTGCGGCCGGACTTGCGGAAACGCTTTGAGCGGGAAGCCAAGGCCATCTCGAATCTGAATCATCCGAATATCTGCACGCTCCATGACATTGGGCAGGCGGAGGGATTTGATTATCTGGTGATGGAGTACCTGGAAGGAGAGACGCTGGCGAAGCGGCTGAAGAAGGGTCCTCTGCCCACTGAGCAACTTCTTAAAAATTGCCATCGAAATCGCCATGGCCCTGGACCAGGCCCATCGAAAGGGTGTTGTCCACAGAGATCTGAAGCCGGGCAACATCATGCTGACCAAAAGCGGGCGCGAAGCTGCTGGATTTTGGCTTGGCGAAACAAAGTGGGAGCCGTCCTCCGGACGGCGAAGGATCGCCCATCGGAGATGGGCTCCCACATACAGAATCCCTGACCGAAGAAGGCCTGATTCTAGGAACTCTGGAATACATGGCCCCCGAGCAGGTGGAAGGAAAGGAAGTGGATGCGCGAACTGACATCTTTGCCTTCGGTGTGGTCCTATACGAGATGGCAACGGGGCAGAAAGCATTTGAAGGGAGAACAAAGCCAGTCTCGCGGCGGCTATCCTGACCTCTGAGCCGCCGCCCATCAGCAAGATTCAGACAATGACTCCACCGGCCTTGGAGCGCTTGGTCAAGAAGTGTATGAACAAGGATCCTGATGAGCGTTGGCAGAGCGCTCGTGACCTATCGAGCGAACTGAAGTGGATTGCTGAAGACGGTGGATCGCTTCCCGCAATGGCCACAGGAGCGAAGCTGCGATCGTTTCAGGGCGGAGACGTGAAAAGCTGGCTTGGTGCGCTGGTCATCGTTTTTCTTGCTGCATCCATCGTAAGCACTGTTTTTTACCTGCGCCTGGTCCGAGCCCCTGCCCGGGCCATCATCTCTGAAATACTGCCACCGGAGAAAACTCAATTCAACTTCGAGTCCGATTATGGCGGCCCGCCAGTGCTCTCTCCAGATGGAGCGGCTGTAGCCTTCTCTACTACGGATGCGAATGGAAAAAATATGCTCTGGGTCCGTTCCTTGGGCTCGCTGGCTGCCCAGCCCTTGGCGGGAACGGAAGGAGGGGCTTTGCCGTTCTGGTCACCGGACAGCCGGAGGCTCGGGTTTTTTGCCGATGGGAAGCTGAAGACCCTTGAGCTATCAGGTGGTCCCGCCAGAGTCGTGGCTGATGCGCCAAGCACTGGGTGTGGGAGCTGGAACCGCCAGGGGACTCTCCTGTTTGTGCCAGATTACACCAAAGGCCTGTACCAGGTGGCGGCCTCAGGCGGCGCCCCAGTCCCCGTCCTTGAATTTGACAAATCCAAATACAGGTATGGCTATTGGCCGAAATTTCTGCCCGATGGAAAGCATTTCCTCTATTACGCTCGCACTTTTGACCCTACGTCTAGCGGAATCTATTTTGCTTCAATGGACGGAAAAGAAAACCGACTCCTGCACAAGGCAGAAGGCACGTTCACCTATGGCTCGGGATATTTGCTCTACCTTCTCGAAAGGGCATTGATGGCGCAGGCATTCGATCCAGAGCAGGGGCAACTCAATGGGGATGCTCACCCAGTTGCGGAACGGGTCGCTTTGGATTCTGATGTTAACGGCCTCTTTGATATATCGGAAAACGGCGTGCTGATTTATCAGGCGGGTGATTCGCTAAAAGAGAAACGAGTCATCTGGTTTGACCTCGCCGGCAAAGAGCTGAGTTTAGGTGAAAAGGGGAGCTATGATAGCTTGAGGCTCTCACCGGATGGGGCAAAGCTCGCATACAAGGCAGGTGAACCGACCCCTGATATCTGGGTGGACGAATTGGCGCGCGGTGTCCACATTCGCCTCACCAACGATCCTGGGATTGGCTACACGCAATCCGACCTGGTCGCCGGACGGCCGTCGGATTCTGTTCGGCGAGATAATGGGAACGGTCATTATTTACCAGATGAACTCCAACGGGTCGGGTGGCAAGGAAGTGCTACTGGCAAGAGCAGACCTCGGAAGGGGGGTGGCCCACGAGCTGGTCTCCAGATGCCCGGTTCATCCTCTTCGTGCGCGGAAACCCCCCCGGCCCACAAGATGTCTGGGTCCTGCCTCTCACGGGCGACCGCAAACCGCGCCTCTTGGTCCAAAACGCCTTTGATGGGCAATTCTCTCCTGACGGCCGATGGGTGGCGTATAGCTCTATGGAACCTGGTAAATTTCAGATTTGCGTGGTGCCGTTTGATGCCACTAAGGTTTTAGATACAGAGCCCGGGGCCGTTACCAGGCAAACCGGCAAATACCAGATTTCGACCAGTGGGGGCGTTATCGCCCGGTGGCGAGGCGACGGCAAGGAGATCTTTTACCTCGGAGGCAAGCGGATGATGGCAGCGGAAGTTGACGGGAGAGGCAATAGCTTCGTAGCGCGCAAGGAGCAGGCTCTCTTCAAATTGCCGGAAGGATTCGGTGATTATGACGTGGCCCCGGATGGGAAGCGGTTCGTCATGGCCACCCCAAAAAAGGCGGATAGCAATACGAACACGCCGCTCACCCTGGTGGTGAACTGGACAGCGCTCTTAGGCAACAAGCCTTGAACCTTTCTTCCGAAAGGGGCCTTTGCCCTTACCGCTGCCCAGCATGAATCGCAACTCAATAGGTCAAGGTGATTGTCATGACCCTAACCCAATGGAGACAGGTCGACCAGCTCTTCCATGAGGCGCTTGAGCGTCCTCCAGAACTGCGCCTCGATTTTCTGAAACAGGCCTGCCAAGGAGACGATGCCCTCCTCCGCGAGCTTCAATCCCTGCTCTCCTCCCATGAGAAAGCCGGGGCCTTCATCGAGAACTCCCCCTCCGATATTGCAGCCCAGTTTCTGGCTGAGGAAGAGCACGAGCTGTTGCCGGACGGGAAATTGGGCCAGTACGAGATTGGTGCGGAAAACCAGGTTTCTCTCATCGGGAGACAGATCGGGCACTACCAGATTGTCACGCGAATTGGCGCGGGCGGGATGGGAGAGGTGTATCGGGCCATCGACACGCGGCTCAATCGGACCGTCGCCATTAAGGTTCTTTCCGCACAACTATCGTTGCGGCCGGACTTGCGGAAACGCTTTGAGCGAGAGGCCAAGGCCATCTCGAATCTGAATCATCCGAATATCTGCACGCTCCATGACATCGGGCAGGCAGAAGGATTTGATTATCTGGTGATGGAGTACCTGGAAGGAGAGACGCTGGCGCAGCGGCTGAAGAAGGGACCTCTGCCCACGGAGCAATTATTAAAGGTTGCCATCGAAATCGCCATGGCCCTGGATCAGGCTCATCGAAAGGGTGTTGTCCATAGAGATCTCAAGCCGGGCAATATCATGCTAACGAAGACGGGCGCAAAACTGTTGGATTTCGGTTTGGCGAAACATTCTGTAGCGGCGGTCTATGACCGCCGAGGATGCCTGAGTCGGCGCTCACAGAGCGCCGCTACAGTAGCGAAAGCGAGAGCCTGACGGAAGAAGGCCTGATTCTAGGAACTCTGGAATACATGGCGCCTGAGCAGGTGGAAGGGAAAGGAGGTAGATGCGCGAACCGACATCTTTGCCTTCGGTGTGGTCCTGTACGAGATGGCGACGGGGAAGAAGGCGTTTGAAGGAGACAGCAAAGCCAGTCTCGCAGCTGCGATTCTGACCTCTGAGCCCCCGCCCATCACCAAGATTCAACCCCTGACTCCGCCCGCCCTGGAGCGGGTGGTTAAGCAGGTGCCTGGCAAAAGATCCTGAAGATCGCTGGCAGACAGCGCGAGACCTGGTGCTGGAATTGAAGTGGATTGCTGAGGCCGGTGGAGCGATTCCGGCCACGGCGGCAGGAGGCGAAGTCACCGGACTGCAGTCCATTGCTACCGGGCGGAGGCGTGAGCAACTGGCTTGGGCGATGGTCATCGTCTGTCTTATTGCGGCTATCGTCAGCGCTGTTTCTTATCTGCGCCCGGCCCGAGCCCCTGCCCGAGCAATCATCTCCGAAATACCGCCACCGGAAAATACTCAATTCGTTTTCAGCCCTCCGGTGCTCTCTCCTGATGGAAGAACTCTAGTCTTTCCTGCGGTCGATGCGAGCGGAAAGAGCATGCTTTGGGTCCGTTCGTTGGACTCGCCGGTTGCAAAGCCTTTGGCAGGAACCGAACAGGGTTACCAACCCTTTTGGTCGCCGGATAGCCGGGCGCTCGGGTTCTTCGCCAATGAGAAGTTAAAGACTCTTGAGCTATCGACTGGAGATGTTGAAGTTGTGACAACAAATGTGTCTGTCGGTGGGGGTGCGGGAGGAAGCTGGAGCCGGCAGGGAACCCTGCTGTTTGTGCCAGAACTCGCCAAAGGGTTGTACCGCGTGGCGGCCTCAGGCGGCAACCCGGTCCCCGTCCTTAAACCGGATTTCATTAAATACATCCATTTTGTAAACCCAAAATTCTTGCCGGATGGAAAGCATTTCCTCTATTCGGCCTATGCTCCGGACCCATTTGGCGGGTTATATTTTGCCTCGTTGGACGGCAAAGAAAATCGACTCTTGCTAAAGGGTATCGGTAGCGCCACCTACGCCTCGGGTTTTTTGGTCTATGTTCGCAGCGCCACCCTCTTGGCACAGGCCTTCGATCCGGAGCGGGGACAACTTAAGGGGGATCCTCATCTGCTTGCAGAGAAAGTCCCTTCAGACGGATATGCCGCCGGTTTGTTTGATGTATCCGAAAACGATGTATTGATTTACCATGCAGGGACTTCGCGGGGAGAGGCGCAATTGACCTGGTTTGACCGGACCGGTAAGGAGCTAGACGTTGGTGAAAAGCGGGGCGTTTTTTGCGTGCGGCTTTCGCCAGATGGGGCAAAATTGGCGTTGCTTGGAGGCGAACCAGCGCAACTAGACCTCTGGGTGGAAGATTTGGCACGCGGTATCCGGATGCGCCTCACAAACAATCCCCAGACCGACAAAGGCTATCTAGCGTGGTCGCCGGATGGAAGCCGGCTTTTGTTCGCTGTAACTGGGGGCAAGGCTCGGCGGGGCATTTACCAGAAGAATTCCAACGGTGTTGGTGACGAGGAGCTGCTTTTGCTAGAAGAGTCCTCGGATCCGCACGTTTGGCCCACAAGTTGGTCTCCGGACGGCAGGTTCATCCTCTTCGTTCGCGGACACGAGTATTCTCCAGAGCGATGCAGTCTTTGGGTTTTGCCTCTCGAGGGTGACCGTAGACCCCATCTCTTGGTGAGCGCCTCTGGTGGACAATTCTCTCCCGACAGCCGATGGGTGGCTTATGACTCTCCAGAATCCGGCAATTCAGAAGTTTACGTTATGCCCTTCAACGCCACTAAGGTTCTAAATGCGGCCCCAGGGGCAGGAGCCAGCTTCGACGCCAAATTACAGATTTCGAGCGGTGGAGGACTGGACGCCAAATGGCGAGAGGACGGCATGGAAATCTTCTATCTTGGGCAGGGGGGAGTGATGACAGTGGAAGTCGAGGGGAGGGGCGATCACTTTGAAGCACGGAAGCCGCGGCTTCTCTTTAAGGTACAACTTCCGCCTGATTTTCAGAGCTTTGACGTGACCCCGGACGGCAAGCGCTTCGTCATGATCACCCAAAAGGTTAGCAACACGAACGCGCCGCTCACCCTCGTGCAAAACTGGACAGCGCTCTTAGGCAACAAGCCATGAACCTTTCTTCCGGAAATGTTGCGCAGTAGCAACAAGCCTCCTGCCCTATTGCCCGGGGCCAGCGACCCCCGAATACAGCGGAGTTAAACCGCAGCTCTGCGTTACATCCTAATCTTCATTTTCATCTATTTCTTCAGATTTGCGTCAAGCAGCGCCCGCCGAACGTTCGTAGTCGGTGGTCTCGGTGAGGGCGCCCTACCGAATGCCTGGGTTGATAAATGGAAACACTGCCATGCAAGTCGAATGAATGATAAGATAGTATTGCTGGGCCACTGCCGGGAGAGCATCCATGAAACCCAGTCCTGCCACTACCGCTGATAATCTTCAGGCCTATGTGTCTGAACTCATCTTGCATTTTATTTCTGTCATCCAAAATAATTATGAGCAATTGCAGGTAGAGAATCACGCCGAGGCGCTTCACGACATGCGGGTGGCCACGCGTAGAATGAGGGAAACAATCACTTTATTTGAACCACTGTTTCTGGCA
Organism: uncultured Acidimicrobiia bacterium; assembly: GCA_963810905.1. Classification (GTDB taxonomy): domain Bacteria; phylum Acidobacteriota; class Terriglobia; order Versatilivoradales; family Versatilivoraceae; genus CAWBAT01. The sequence continues at coordinate 81,485 of CAWEPG010000015.1, forward strand.
GCCCGGACTAAAAAATCGCTTTCCAACGTCAAGAAGGTGACGAAGGTTCTCGGTTTACCCCGAGAGATTGACGTTAACCTGAAACTCATCCGTGAGCTTCAACCTTCCGGAGGGCTGGTTGCTCGCGCCGCCCGCGAGCATCTGAACGCGATCTTGGAAGAAGAACAGCCACGCATCCGTAAGCGAATGCTCCGTAGGCTAGAAAAGACTGGCTTAAAGGCTCTCCGAGAGGAGTTGACCCAGTTGGCTCATTCGGCAACGACCACTCCTTTCAGACCCCATTTGCTTTTTGAGGAACATCAGGCCGCTATTCGCGAAAATTTTCTCAAGTTGATCCCCAGGATCCTGCAGGACCGGGCAACACCAGTTTTTAACTTTGAACTTAGCCCTTCTTCCCTTGAAGATGACCATGCCCTCCACCTACTCAGGATCGCCACTAAGAAGCTTCGCTACGCCTTAGAAATTACTAAACCTTTGGTTTCAATTCCCTGCGATGAACTGGCCCGCGACTGTCGGGCTCTGCAGGATGTCATTGGCGCTCAGCACGACACCTGTATGCTGATTGAGTGTTTGACAAGACATGAGGCGGAGTTGTCTTCCCGGAACCTGGCCCTCCTTGCGGACGGTTCTCGACAATTGTTGGAAGATCTGTTGGAGTTAAAGAAGGGGTATTTACCTCGGATTGAGGCTACCTACATAAACCTGCGGGAGAAACTGGCTAGAGAGTTAATACAAAGTGAAACGAACACGCCGGAGGTTGTTCATTCGAGTACACCGGACGAGTCTTCAGTTGCATAAGTCGGTGAACATCTGTTGTCGCCGGGATCGCTGGTCCGGGACAACAGGCTAGGAGGCCTATTGCTACTGTCTTGTGGAAGAGTAGCTGGGAAAAGAAAGATAAGGCGACATGCCCCGGAAGATCAACGATTTGATCTACTCCCACCCAGGGGGCTTATCGAAATAGCGGTGATCGAGAAGGTAGGAAAATCCTTCAGGAAGAGGACGAATATAAAGTTCCGCTTTAATCGCATCAACACAACCTTCCACCAATTTTTCATTTAAGGGGATGTGACTTTCCTGGGCCTTGCGATTAACCGCTTCCCAGGCATTCTTCGTCAGCTTAAAGACACCCTTTCGGACTTCTCCGGGGCCTGCCACGGCTGCGTTGCAAAGCTGAAACTCCCCTTCAGTTTCAGAGGAGCCATCCATTTCTAATGTGTAAGCCTGTCCAAAGAAATCGAAATCTCTTTTCATCGTGTATCCTCAAGAAGACAAAATAGTGGCTTCCCTTAGCTTTACCGGTCGGTTGGCCGGGTATTTAGGTTCACGCCCTTTGATCACGGCAACCACGTCTTCGACAACCATGGCCATTCGCTGCATGGCTTCCTGAGTATGGGCGGCAACATGGGGCGTCCCAATAAAATTTTCCAATGGCAAAAGAGGGTTCTCGGAGGAGGCAGGCTCCTTTTCAAACACGTCGGCGGCGGCGCCGGCAATCCGTCCTTCTTTCAAACTGTGTAACAGATCCGTTTCCTTCCAAACAGGTCCGCGTGCTGTATTAATGATAAAGGCCCCTTTTTGCATCAAGCTGAGCTCACGGGCTCCTATCATTCCGCGGGTTTCCGTGGTGAGTGGAACATTGAGTGAGATGTAGTCTGAACGGATCATCACTTCATCGAGACTCACCGGCTGAGCCCCCAGTGCTTTCTCCCATTCGGGCTTGGGGACAATATCACGGAATATCATCTTCATTCCAAACGCGTGGTGACAAATTCGGGCAATTGTCGATCCCACACGACCCAGCCCGACAACCCCCAAAACCTTTCCGAATAATTCCTGTCCAACATATAGATTGCGATCTTCCCAACGGCCTGCCTTCAAGGCGCGCATGGATTGAGGAACCTTCCGTGAAAGCATGAGCGCCAGTGAGACAAAGTGTTCTGCGACAGACTCAGAATTGGCTTCGGGGGTACTCACGACCCAAATCCCTAGCTCTGTCGCCGCAGGAATATCTAAGTTGTCGAGTCCGACACCGTGTCGCCCAACGACTTGAATCCCGGGAGACGATTCCATCAATCTCTTGCTCACGAAGCCGTGCGTACGAAAGACTACTCCGGAGACTCCGGTGGCTGCCCCCACCAGGGCCTTCTCCTCCAGGGATTCCGGGAAAACAATTTCACATCCTTGTTGCTCCAGGAAATCCAATCCCACACGGTGGATTTTCTCGAAAAGCAAGATTTTTGGTTTAGCCATCATCCCCTCTAAAAGTCGTTATTTTACCCTACCCAACAAACCAGACAAACTTTAATTCAGCTGAAAGTAGTTTCTCAGATATCTCACTGGCATAGGACCATGTCCGATAAGCGTTTCGTTAAACTCCCGTTGATTAAAAGATGCCCCTTTTGCCCTTCTAACGTCCATTTCCAATTGTTGGATCTCTTCTAATCCCTAGAAAGTATTGGGAGAGCTGGGTGGTTTCGAGTTGCGCTCTCAAGAGTTTTTTCTCCGCGACCACTTGTTCTTGAAACCCTTCTTCGACCATGAACCGGACTGCATCCTGCTCAGTCATCTGACCTGAGTGCAAACTGGATATCGATAAGAGTATTCATCGCCATCCGGATGTGCCCTTTCAGATCAAAGAAACGGTAACGCGAGTTTTTATCTCCACCGTACCCGAGCCGGGTCATGAGTGTGGTACCGTAAACAGCCCAGCCTTCCGTAAAGGGAGCGTTCCAAAGAACCACTCGCAACGGATTTAAATGGCGCTTGGAATAGTAGAACTGCGTGTGGTGTCCAGGGTACGCCTCATGCATCCCGGTGAGCTGAATCTCGTATTCATTATTCGCTCTCAAATAGGATTCAACTCGAGTCAGATCCCAGCTTGGATCGACAGGATCTACAAAATAGGTCGCCTTCCATCGCGGGTTTTCTTCGAGAATGCCAGGGGCCAGGTATTCGGCCTCTGAAACCCCGCGCTTGAACAGCGGCATCGCTTCTACCGACAAAGTTTCCGCCGGAGGAAGTCCTACAAGATTCTGATTCTCAATAAAAGTGCGCAGGGCAGTGAAAACACGCTGATGGGCGCCAACTAAATCATCAGCTTGGGGATGATCTTTCGAGAGCTCACTTTGTACGGCAAGAATCAACTTGACCTGAAAAGCAGCGATCGGACCCCGCTCTCGGTAACGGTTTTCCCGGGAAGAGTTCCAAGTAGAGTTGACTGGAAACTTCCACGAGTTCGAGCTTATATTTTCGCAAAGCTTCTTCTGCCCGAGGTGTCAAATCCTCAGGTGTAAGATCGGTCTGAAGCGCAAGCGAAAATTTCTTTTTAAAAAGTTCTGCACCGATTCTCCAATCCCCAGAACTTCGTGGCAACACATTTTCTTCCAAGAAGCGCTGATAATCTTCAAGTGCAGTCACTGCGATGATTCTTGGCCGATTCGGCATCCTTTCGAAGAGTTGGCGAGATGCCTCCGGCCGTATTTATGAACTGGGCCAATTCGCTTTTAAACACCTGCAGGCGACCACGATTATCGTCAATGGCCTGCTCCGTATAGATCTTGGCAGGATTCTTGAGCTGAGCCTTGACTTGGGCCAGGAACTCGGGCAAGGCCTTCATCTGGGTGGAAACATTCCGCAGTCTTTGCTCAAGTGGAGCAAAATCCCCGTTAAGAATTTCCAGAATCCGTGTAGCAATGATTTCTTGAGGATCATAGTATGGAAACGAATCATACAGCCGGGGTTCCCATTCCCACTCCTTGATGTCAGTTCAAATAGAGCAGTTCCAACTCAATACCATCCGAAAGGATGCGGGCATCTAATCGTTCATCGAGCGGTAGATTCTTGATATCTATTGCCTTCAGTCGGATCTTCTGCTGTTCCAGCATTCGCCGTCTGAGCGCCAGGCCTTGTGATGATCGGTCCATAAGACGGTCATCAAAACGATGGTCGCCCATGAATGTCGCTAAATGAGGTTTCGCCAGGAACAATCCATCCAAATATTCCCGCTTTAGATTAGCGAAATTGGTCATCGGCTTCGGAGTGAGACAGGCGCCACATGCCAGTACGGCTGCCATCCAGAAAAGAGCCAGAGAATTCCAGAGAAGGCCTATTTGAAATCGCTTGAATAAAAGAAAGAGGTTCGAATGCATTCATTTGACCTTAATCGATGCAATGAATCCGCTCAGTCGAGAGGATAGGGCCAAACTCCACGGGTAAAGAGACCGCCATCTACAAAAAGCGTTTGCCCGGTCACAAAGCTAGCTTCGTCGCTTGCCAGATAGCCCACGGCACAAGCCACGTCATTGGGAACGCCCACCCGGCCCATCGGGGTCACAGGCCCCCAAGTCCCGGCATAGTCTGGAGCTTCATCCTTGGTCCGTTCGATCTCAATAGCGCCGGGAGCGACGCAATTGACCGTAATCCCATATCGTCCCAGCTCCACGGCCGATACGCGGGTCAGCATGTCAATACCGCCTTTACTGGCCGTATAGCTGATCAATTTCGGGAATGGAACCTTGTTACATCCTGACCCGATATTAATAATCCGGCCATATTGATTCTCTCGCATGTGTCGAGCTGCTTGCTGGGTACAGAGGAAAACACCTTTTAAATTCGTGTCCACAACCCGGTCCCATTCCTCCTCTTGAAGTTCCAAAAGGGACTTCCACACTTGTGTCCCGGCGTTATTAACCAGGATGGATAGCTTGCCGAAAACGCGGAACACTTCCTGGAACATTCTGGATACATCCCCGGAATCTCCCACGTGGCCGGCCACCAGGACGGCGCGTCGCCCTAACGCCTCGATGTCGCGGGCCGTCTTCTCTGCGCCCGCCCGATCAGAACGGAAATTGATCGCCACGTCACACCCTCGACGCCCCAGCTCGATAGCGATCCCCCGCCCGATTCCTTTGCTGGCACCTGTGACTAAGGCTGTCTTGTTAATAAGGTCCAAAACCATTTTAGAATTCCTCCATTTTACCGCTTTGTTCCTGGAATATAGCTGTTCCCCAAGTGATTGCCAAGACCTGATCGACTCAAGCGAAGTCGATCGGCCAAACGAATCAACAACGAAGTGCGGCCCTTTGATTTCTGGGGATACCTATGTTCTACTTGAGCCAGACAACTATGAGAGGCACCGGTTTTTGAGAACTCAAAAAGATTCAATTCGGAATTCTGCTCTCTGGTTTATCCCAGTGACTCTGGGGTGTATTTTTGTGCTTTCTGGGCTTTGTCTTTTCTTTATCCAGCGTCAGTCCCGCGCAGAGGAAAGCCAGCTTCGTGAGCAGGAAAGATTTTGCCTGGAAAAGACGCAACGGCTCTTTCGGGAAGTTCTTCTTCCGGAGAAATGGCAAAATGCGATATCGACATTGCCATCTGCTCCACTTCATTTCAAGGAAATGAGGGTCTGGGATCAGAATTTGGGTGAAGGAGTTTTCGGGTTCAGTTTGGACAATTCCGGAACGCTTTTTTATCCTTCCTATCAAGTTTACCCCCAACCTCTGGAAATTTCGGCGGCACTCAAACAGTCGATCCATGAAGCTCTGTTTGACCCAACCATTGAAAACAGAACTCAGGGCTGAAAGGACCACCCGACATAGAGGACCTGCATAGGCGTTTGTTGGTGGCGATGGAGAAGCAAGACCGGGAGAAGGCACTTTCCTTAGCTAAACTGATTCTAATCGAAGGCGTGGTTTCCCGGATCGCAATCGGTCAGGCCACCGCGATGAAGGCAACCGAGGCGATCCTCCAATTCGAAGAGCTGACTGAAAAGACTCTCGACTATCATGGCAAACTCGTGGATGCCTGGCTGGCCGCCATTGCAACTGGTGATGTCCCACTTTCTCCCTCCCTATTGCCCTGGGTGGAGCGCCTGCAAGAGCAATGCCGCCGCCGGGACGAACGCGAATCCTGGTTTGCGCGGGAAAAACAATTCGCTCGAATAGCCCAACAAATACATTGGGCGGAGAAATTCGTCTATCGCCTTAACTTGGTTTTACGTCGAAACCTCTACAATACCACTCGTATTCAACTGCCTACTCGTTTCCTCAGCAGTGACCCCAATGATGAACCATACATCGTGATGTATCGATTCGTCGATCATTCCGATTTGAGCCTGATCGGTGTGGCCGTTGACTTGGAACTTATTGCGTCTCGTCTTCAAGCTACAGTCGCTCAAGCCGCCTGGTTGCCTGACGAACTAACGGTAAATATCAAAAAACATGCCACAGCCGCTGCCTCTGACCTCCAGGAAGCGAATCCAGAGGGGCTGCTGCGACGGGAGCACGATCCACAGAAAGGAACTCTAGCAGATTCAGAAGGACAATCCAGCATGAAGACAGCGGATTCTCTGCAAGGGCTTAGAGAACAAGGAATTCTCGATCCCTTGGCACCCCAGTTCATGGTTGAGGTCATACCGCGAAATCTTGCGTCTTTTAGGCAAAAAACCGTTCGCAAGAATATCCTTTACCTCACGATTGTGCTCTTAGCGATTGGAACAAGCGTCATGGTCCTCTTCTTTGGACAGCGTTCTGTCACCGAACAGCAGCGCCTTTCTAAATTGCGGGCTGATTTCTTGACTAATGTATCTCACGAGCTGAGAACGCCGTTGACGGCCATTCGACTCCATGCAGAAACGCTGGAACTTCAGATGAAAAGAGCCAACCTACCTGCAGGGTCCAGCCTCGAAACCATTGTTGAAGAAGTCGATCGGCTCAGTTTATTGATCAATGACGTATTGGAATTTACTCGCCTGGAAAACGATAAAAAACGCTTTGTCTGGGAAAGCGTTGATCTGGTGACCGTCATCAAGGAAAGTTACCAGCTATTTGGGCAGCAGCTCGAAGAATCCAATTTTCAGGTGCAGCTTGAGCTTCCGGAAAGCTTGATCCTCGAAAGAGCCGATCGCGCAGCACTTAAACAATGCACTGTAAACTTGATCAGCAATAGTCTTAAATACAGTGGACAGGAGAAGTTCCTTGGGATCCGATTGAGGCAGGAGAATGGAATCGCCCGCTGGCAAGTCGAAGACCATGGAATAGGGATCCCGATTGAAGAGCGCTCTCTTGTGTTTGATAAATTCTATCGTGGAAAAGCGCTGGACCCTGCCTTGTCGGGAACCGGCTTAGGGCTTACCCTGTGCAAAGCCTTCATTGAAGCTCACGGTGGATCGATATCTCTGAAAGATCAGGCTGTGAAGCAGGGAACCTTATTTGTGATAGAGCTTCCAGTGAATCGGTCCTGCAGAAAGTTGAAAAAGCAGGATTGTGTATTTAAGACTGTTAGCTTTGCTTGCTCAGAAAATATTGCACTGGACTGGGAAGCCGCCCTATGATGCTCTGGCAGGGTGTCGAGAGTAATCTGGCATTTGGCATTGCGGGAGACTTGACAGACTCAATCCGAAAATCTTCTTGGATCAAAACCATTTGAAAAACAGTTAGGCCAATATGTACAAAATACTCATCATCGAAGACGAGCGTCCTATCTTAAAAGCATTGGAATCAAACCTCGCTGCTGAAGGTTACCAGGTTGATACAGCCATGGATGGCGCCCTGGGACTGGAAAAAGCAAGAGATCCTTCCTTTGACCTTATCCTGTTGGACCTCATGCTACCTAAACTAACCGGAGAAGAAATTTGCAGGCGCATTCGGCAAGAAGGAATTGCCACGGCGGTCCTGGTCCTGACTGCTAAAGGAGAAGAGGAACATCGAATTGCGGGATTTCAACTCGGGGCGGATGATTATGTTTCTAAACCCTTCAGCATTCGTGAACTCCTCGGACGTATCCAGGCGATTCTGAGACGCTCAGCGGGACAAAAAAGTCTGCTGGCGCATTGTCATTTCGGTAACGTCTCGGTCGATTTTCTCAAAATGGAAGTCCGCCGAGGGGAGCAACAAGTTTTCCTCACGACGCGAGAACTCGCCATCCTTCGACTCATGGTGAGCAATAAAGGAGTCGTCATTTCGCGAGACCGGCTTCTGAATGAGGTCTGGGGCTACGAAGCTTACCCGACGACCCGCACCGTGGACAATCAAATCGTCAAATTGCGCCAGAAACTGGAAGAGGACCCCGAAAACCCATGCCATATCCTCACGGTCCGAGGGTCCGGGTATAAGTTTGTAGGATAAGTTATACCCACAGGGGAAGAGGCGGTTTCGGGTCTGAACTAACTTGCAAGTCCGCGGCAAGTGACCCCTGTTCCGACAGGAGTTTACCGGATCGTGAATTCTGTCCCAGAAGTCACGGACTGGTTTTGCCCAGTATCTTGAGTTTCAACCTTGAGTTGGTATTTTCCGGGCGCCAAGTCCTTCAGGGGAATCGAGAACCCGACGGCCGCTTCGGTAGCTCCGGTCGACTGAGTGGCATCGTCAAGAACCAGCGATTCATTTGTTGCGGGAGCCCCCTTTTCGTCAATGACCTGGATTTTGGCGACTAAGTGCAGATTTTGCGGGTTACTTTTTAGATTATAAACTTTGTAGTAAACGGCGATGTTCCCATTTTTGCTCAAGATTTGATCTACGTCAGGAACCAACTGCATTCCTTTGTAGGCAAGCGGATCGTTTTCTTCCATTAATTTAGACTGTATATTTCTGACCAGATCCGGGAGTGGATTCATCTGTTGTGTTACGACTAAACTGCTGGACGCCATTCCATCCACTGGCAAAGCTGGGATGACCAGCGACTGCTCAGTCGTTCCAATCTTTCCTTTTTCATCAGCGATGGCCATTTTCAACTGGTATTTCCCTGGCCGCAGCTTTAGATAATTTTGATACGGAATGTCCTGATTTTGAAATGCGACTTCTTTCTCTTTCTCAATGGAAAGGTTTAGGGTCTCGCTGAAGCGCGCAGCCACGCTGCCATCTTCTCCGTAAGCTACCCCCATCACGTCAATGGAGTTGACGAGCAATGGCCCCTTTTTCTTGAGCTCAATCACTCCGTGCTGAATGGAAGCGCTAATGGGGACTCGAACAAGTGAAGTGTTGTCATAGAAGTACACCGGGCGAAACATCACGGGGAGCTGCGTCTTCGGTGTTGGAGATGAGATGGCGCTCAATAGCGAGCGCTCTTCTTTAGAACCCGCCAAAGCATCGGGAGGACGAGGGTCAACATAATTTGAGCGATATTTCAACTTGACCCCCTTAGCTTCTGACTTGACCTCGATCTTTCTGAGCTTCCCATCTCGCTTGGACCCACTCGGGTTAAAGCCAAGAACATAGTAATTACTTAGTTCCAAGTCAACTTTGTCCAGCCCTTGATTTAAGTTATTCGTATTGAAAATTGAAGTTCCACCTGTTGAATTAGCCAGAGAACGTAAAACATTTTCCATATAGCCCTGTTGCAATTCATACAGACCCATTTGGTTCCCCTGTCCATACGGAGAGTTGGAACCTGGCTGACCTGTATTTGTATTTCCCGTTTGCCCACTTTGACCAGGAGTAGTCCCTTTTCCTCCTGAGGATCCGCCCGAGGTTCCGCTTCCGCTTTGCCCTCCACCACCCTGACCCGCTCCACCCTGCCCGCCGGATGGGCTTCCTGCTTTTGCCTGAAAGAAATTGGCAGAGAGGAGGGCAGCCGGGTCTGGCTTCAGCAAATCAATGCCAGGAAACAACAAATGAACCAATCCCTGCCTTGACCAAAGTGGGGGGTTCATTTCACGACGGGTTTCTAATTCCTGTTTCTGTAGAAAACTCTGAGATCTAAGCCTTCCCGGCTCCACGATATTCAATCCTTTAGAGTCAACAGTGTAATAAGCGACGTTACTCCTTTGTGAGGCGGTAATCAGAGATTGGAATTCGTTCTGTAGTTCAGTAGACATTTTAAAATCTTCGGAGAACATGAGAACGATCTTCCGGCCTTTGATTCGAGCAATCGAAGTCGATAAACTATTCAAGGTTCGGAGATACACCATGGCCCGATACTTGCTTTCCGGATTCGCGGTCGAGGATTGCCCAGGAAGATTCTGACTTCCGGGTCGTCGTCCCCCTTGTCCCTGCTCTGTCACCACACTGAGGTCTTGATTGGTATCGTTTTGCAGCAGTTGCGTTCTATCCTGAGCAGCATGAGACATCGCTGGCAAATTAATCGCACCAATCACTTTTGTGATGTCGTGTGTGAAAGGCTGTGAGAGTTTCAAGCTCAGTCCGTAGTCTGCCACTGCAAACAAATCCCACGGGCGCATGTGCTGTTTAACATAAGTGGCCGCTGCATCGCGGCTCACTTTAATTTGTTGGGGGGTGATGTTGCTATCATCGAAGAGAATCACAACAACTTTTCCACGCCTCGTTTCATCAATGTCGCTGAGACTCGTCGGGACCGTCTGGTCTCCGCTGTCGACAACCGCGTCAAATGTGACGATCTGTTGTAATTTTCCATCGTCGTATAATTTGAAGTCTTCTTTTTTTAAGCCGAGGATTGGATTTCCTTTCTTGTCCTGGGCGATCACTTCCACCGTTACCAAATCCACATCGACTCGAAGTGTTCCTGTAGAACCTTCCTGAAAAGGAGAAGCCCATCCCGGATTCTGCGATGGCTGGAATAGCAGCATTCCCAGAAATGCAATGAAAAGTTTGGCTAAGACTCTCTTCAATTGATTGTAGTTCATCCGCCCCCCCTTTACTTGCCTTGCATGTGCTTGGCGATGGCTGAAATGTTTCTGGAAAGGTTTAGGAGTTTACGACTACGCAGCGTGTTTGGGGCCAATCGCACTTACCCGGACCGCACCTGCGCTGAGTTAAATTTCTCTATCGCCTCACGGGACCTCAATGTTTTTGCGAACGGACCCCATCTTTGTGTTGACTCCTTCTCTCACCACAGCTCTTATCTTGTAGCGTCCAGGAGGCACGTTGATGGCGACCTTCGATGTAAAACCGTTAAATAACAACGCCTTGTAACTTGGATCGGTAAGACTCAACTGCATCGACTTTTCCAAACCGTCCACGTAGCGATCGTTTTCATCAAAAGCGACGACGACCAGACTGATCAGATTCTTAAAGCGCGAATCCTCTTCGACGAATTTCAAACCACGAATATTCACTTTCGTGAGCAGAGCCAATTGATAGCGGGCTTCATCGACCTGGAAATAGTTGTAAGAAAGCTGGATGGGAATTTCATTGAGATTTCCGGGCGCCTGGAGCGCCTCAAGAATATCCTCTTTTTTTCTTCGCTCAAAAGAACGCTGCTCTTTCGCGGCATAATAGCCCTGACGGTAGCTCATGTGGATCCCGGGACGGCTGACATCCACTTTGATTTTGTGATAACGCCCATCCGTGCCAGGCAGGGGTGAAGCATAACTCAAGACATAATAAGAAGAGTCCGTATTGAGAATTTTTTTCAGGCCTCCGAACAGATCATTGGTGTTACCGATATGGATGCCACCGGTCTCGTGGGATAGTTGATGAAGTGGTAGGTCCTGTTGGTTCATGTCCTCGATCCGGATTTGCGTCTTCTGGGAGAGCGTCGTAAATAGATCACTCCGACGACTGACGATTCCTCTCTTGCTGGCGTCGAGTTCGGGGGTATATAGGCCACGAATATCCAGCGTATTAAAAACAACCCCTGAGCGCAAAGAGGCATCCACGATTTCTTGTAACTCGAATCGAACATCGTCAGCAAGAAATCCATCGGAAAAGAGAATCAGAGACTTTCGACCGTCAAAATGCTTCAGGTTCCGAACTTGTTGCCTTAAGCTCGAAAGAAGCCGTCGGTACCTGAATTGATTCTCTTCGTACAATGAATTTGCAGTGGCCCGGACCGTACTGGTCGCTTGCATTACTAAACTCTGTCTGACTTGGCTATCAGTGCTATCCAGATCTGCCTCTCTCCCTGTACAGACAATGGTCTCTGCAATTGCAACCTGAAGAGGTTCTGGGTTCGAGACCGCATTATGGATCTCGTATGCCTGGAGATCCGTCAGGTCAGGGCATTCTTCACGTGACACTCGACCGTAATTGGCTTTCATCACAAACGAGGAGACGTAAGAGAGAATTAATTCTTTATCGGTCGTGAAATCCTCATGAAAACTTCCCGATGCAGTCTGAAAGGAAACCATGTCACCCGCTTGCAAATCGCCTTCCAGGAACTTGGCAATGGCTGGTTGAAGTTGCATTAGATTTTCCGGTTTTTCATTGGTTACATCGTCCAAGAATAAAGTAATCATCCGGGCTTGCGTGGGGGCAACTTCTTCCGGCTTACTCAAAGTTCCGGGTTCTACATCAACAGACTGAGTGCGATTGGGTTGCGCTGGCTGAATGGATTTGTAAGATTCCAATGAAAAAGTATGAATGGGAACAGGCTTTCCGTCTTCATAAACTCTAAAATCGTTCACAGTTAAATCTTTGACTGGGTTGCCGCTCTTGTCACTGGCCACGATACTCACGACGACGACATCGACGGGAACCTTGAAGGTAAAGATATCCGTTTTCTCCGGAGTTTTTTTGGCAGTACTCGCCTCCTTCTTCCCGTTCTCATCGGTTCCAATTACAAGAGAGACGGCAACCAGATAGGCCATTAGACTCAGGGTAGCGAGTTTCTTGTATTTCAAGGCTAATCGACTCTTTTCTTCATTTGCAAATCAGCGAACGAGGCTGAGAGTGTTTGCGAACGTGTAGGAATGTGAATGTTTATTATTATGCTTCGTTTCTTCGACGAATACAACTGTTAACGGGCTCTGTGGTAAAATGTGACCTTTGAGTAACACTATTTCAATGGTGACGGTAAGTATGAAACTGAAAATTGAATATTGCGCAAAGTGAAATTACGAACCACGAGCCGTCAGTTTGACGGAGAAAATTCTCAGCACGGGGAAGCAGAGGATTACCTCCCTTGAGTTGGTCCCCTTCAACGATGGGCGCTTCGAAGTCTATAAGGACGGAAGAAACTTTATTCCAAATTGGAGACCCGGGAATTTCCGAATGAAGCGCTGATTGTCAAGGCGATTTTCTAGTTCTTGCTGCTCGGATGTTGGGTAACTTCCTGTTCATCATACCCCAGCCTGGCTTCTGCCCTGTTTAAAGCCTCTCGATTCTTGCTCGTACACCATCTTTCGGGACTTACTCCTGCTGCTTTATTCCACTATTTGAAATATCCGATCACTAGGTCTTCATCGCCGCCACAAATTCTGGACTTGTGGCATACCGAATCCCACGGGGTAAGGGCTCTGACAGGTACCTTCCTTTCTCAAAGGGTAACGATCTGCGTTCACACAGTGCGGACAAATTTTCTATTAGGCCCTGCCAATGAAAAAGACGTGCCAGATATTCATCCCCACGATTTTCTTCAGCCAAATGATCGAATACGACGCGTGAGCGAGTTCCTTTTTGGACAAAGCTCCAAATCCCGATACCATCGATGACACTATTGAATTTTTGAACAATCAACTGGTTTTTGACAATGGCCGCGATCTGATATCCTGGGAAATAGTTGCCGGCGATTTCTCCGCCGACTCGAAATGAATTCATGCGTGCCTTTGGGTCATACCATTTCCGGAGCTGACGAGTTGTTGAGAAGCAGGAAAAACATTCAGCGACTGGTACAGAAACGGGTCTTTCAAGATGAATGACCCGAATCGATTGCTTTTTTAGCTTTGGCATGGGCTTATCTTCCGCTAAATTGAATTTGGGCAACCTTTTTTTTAGACCTCTACCGTTCTTGGAGGAAGAATGTCACGAGTGGTGCTTGGTTTGGTCGACGATCTCTTCTTTACAGCGAAGATCGCTGCAACCGCATCCATCTGCGCCGTCCCGGTAACCTTCGCCAAGGATCAAGAGGACTTATTGAAAACAGCCCATGAGCTGATCCCCTCTCTGATTCTCATCGACTTGAGTAAAGAAACTCTGGACCCTTTGAAAGCGATTCAAGCATTGAAGGCGGATACAGAATTACAGGCGATCCCTGTCATGGGCTTCTACTCGCATGTTCAAACGGAACTCAAAGAAAAAGCAATCCAGGCGGGTTGCAACACGGTCGTGCCCAGGTCATTTTTTTCACAAAACCTGGCAAGGATACTCTCGGACGGGGCTTAGGGGAGGAAGGCTCCAATTTGCAGAATTGGAGAATCAGGACGCCCGCATTCAAACCGGTCATGTTTCGACAATGTATTTGATTTGATCCTTGTAAATAAATACATTTGGATCGCTTCCGCGAGTCACGCGAATAAAACTTTTATCGTAGTATTCAATCCACCCCTTGATTTCTTCATCGTTCGTCAATTTAACAAGAACTGGAATCTTGTTCTGAATCAGCCGCGTCAGGTAATGCACCTCAGCATTCGTTTGCTCTTCAACGCGTGAAGATTTCAGGATCATCTCGGCAATGTAATCCCGCTGGCGCCCCGTGGAAGAAGCTTTTCGATGTCTCCTCATCAATCCTGCATCCTTTCTCTTGATCTTCGCCTGCTTTTCAATACCAGTGAAAGATGCTAGTATCGGCCTTGCTTGGTGTTCATGATACCCCTGGCATGCAAATCGAAATTCTTATTTTTAAAGCCTCAACTCTCATTACAACAAGACTTTTCGAACCCTATTTTCAGTATAAATTGACGGCTCCTCTTGTCCTCATCCGGGAGCATGTTTAATCGGTTTCCCCGGATTTAAGGTCTTTGCATTGTGCCTCAAGTCGCCTGTCGGGGTAAGATGCTGATACAAACCACTGTAATTTGATTGTTCAATGGAGAGATCTTAGCGAACTCTATTCATACACCTTTTTGGTGACGCAATCAAGAGTGTGGAAATGGGGGAATATCTTTCCATCGCGGAATCGAGATAGAAATATGGCACCCATACCCGTTCCAGCGAACACGCAAGCCCCAAGTTAAATTTTGTTAGGGACCCCGGAGGAGTGATGTCTACGGTAACCATCGCGGAGCTCTCGCGATTCGAAGGGCAGGAAGTCACGATCAAGGGATGGCTTTATAACATCCGCTCCAGCGGGAAAATCATATTCCCTATTATCCGCGATGGCTCGGGACTTGTGCAGACTATTATCCTCAAGAACGCGGTTTCTCCCGAGATCTTCGAGGCAGGCAGATCTCTGACTCAGGAATCATCCGTGGAAGTAACTGGAACGGTTCGAAAGGTGCCGGAGGGAAAGACAGCCCCAGGAGGATACGAGTTGGATGTACGTGATCTAAAGATCCACCAGTTGGTGCCGGCCCACCAACCCTTTCCGATCACTCCTAAAGAACATGGGGTTGAATTTCTAATGGATCATCGGCATTTGTGGATCCGCTCCTCCCACCAGCACGCCATTTTGAAAATCCGCCATGAAATCATCAAGGCGGTTCGCGATTTCTTTGACGAGCGCGGTTTCACTTTGGTGGATACACCCATCTTTACCCCCGCTGCTTGCGAAGGCACGACAACCCTTTTTGAGGTGAGTTATTTTGACGACAAAGCTTACCTGACTCAATCCGGCCAGCTTTATAACGAAGCAACTGTGGCGGCTTTTGGGAAAGTCTACTGCTTCGGCCCGACGTTTCGGGCTGAGAAGTCAAAAACAAGAAGACACCTGACGGAGTTCTGGATGGTCGAGCCAGAAGTCGCGTTTGCTGGACTAGACGACATTATGATATTGGCGGAAGAATTCATCAGTGCCATCGTCAAATCAGTATTGCGGACTCGTCGAAGAGAATTGGAAGTTCTAGGGAGGGATGTCACGAAATTGGAGAAAGTGGAGCCGCCATTCCCACGCCTTCAATATGACGAGGCGATCAAGACTCTTGCAGGAAAGTAAATCGGAGATTCAATGGGGGGGCGACTTAGGGGGTAGTGACGAAACCATTATTTCGGAAAAATTCGAGCGGCCTGTCATGGTTCATCGGTATCCCTCTCAAGTTAAGGCCTTTTACATGGAACCGGACCCGGAACGACCCGAATTGGCCTTATGTGTTGATGTCTTAGCACCGGAAGGGTACGGAGAAATTATCGGCGGAGGTCAACGTGCTTCTAGCCTTGACTTACTGAATCACAGGATTGAAGAACATCGACTGCCGCCCGAGGCCTTCGATTGGTATTTAGATCTTCGTAGGTATGGGACATTTCCGCATGCGGGCTTTGGGATGGGAATTGAACGGGCTGTGGCGTGGATCTGCGGTCTGGAGCATGTTCGCGAGACAATTCCCTTCCCTCGAATGTTGTATCGGCTAAAGCCATAATCTCAGTGCGGTAGAGACGGGCCTCCTGGCCTGTCTTTTGGCCGAAGTTTAAATTCCCCGCATTCGAGCACAGTTCGACAGGCGTGGACCCCTACCGCTACTATTATTATGGCCAGGATGGATTCTATGAAACCGATTACCATCATTGGAGCACCGCTCGATTTAGGCGCTGGACGGCGCGGGGTCGACATGGGCCCCAGTGCCTTAAGGGTTGCCGATCTAAGCCAGTTTCTGAAGGAACTCGGTTATGAAGTCCAGGACTTGGGGGACGTCCCGGTCAGCATTCGCGAGACGTTGAAATCAGAGGCCGGGAAAAGCAAGTACTTGAATGAAATTACGGACACTTGCCTTCAAGCTGGCTTCGATGGTCGAAAAAACACTCAAGGACCGACGGCTCCCCATTATTTTGGGGGGCGATCACTCCATTGCCATGGGAACCTTGGCAGGAGTTGCCAAATACTTTCATCCTCTCGGGGAATCAATAGGCTTAATATGGTTCGACGCCCATGCCGATTTTAATACTCCGGAATCCTCCCCTAGCGGGAATGTCCACGGAATGCCTCTGGCGGCCTCGGTGGGTATTGGGCCGGAAGAATTGACGATGCTTGGGGGCGTGTGCCCAAAGGTAAAACCTCAAAACGCAGTCCTTGTAGGAGTCAGAAACATTGACGGAGAAGAGAAAAAACTATTGGCATCTTCGGCGGTAAGAGTTTTTACGATGCGTGATATTGATGAGCGCGGAATGCGCAGCGTTACTGAGGAAGCCATTCGGATCGCCTCACAACAGACCACCGGATTTGCCGTCTCCTGGGATATGGATTTTTTGGATCCGGCTTTTGCCCCAGGTGTTGGGACGCCCGTCAAAGGTGGGGTATCTTATCGTGAAGCCCATCTCGCGATGGAGATGATCGCGGATACCAACAAGCTCGTCTCACTCGAAATGGTTGAGGTGAATCCTGTCCTAGATCACATGAACACGACGGCAATCCTAGGGGTCGAACTCATCCAGTCTGCCTTAGGAAAGAAAATTCTTTAAGGGGCTTTATCCGATGGAAAAACTCGTTGTAGGTCTGCTCTTTGGTGGCAAATCCGGAGAGCACGAAGTTTCCTTGCGCTCTGCAGAATCAATCCTTCGAGCGCTCGACCGTAACCGATATACCGTGGTTCCTATTGGAATTACTAAAGAAGGGGAGTGGCGGGTAGGGCCAAATTATTCAGAGTCGGATTTTCCAGAGACGCTTCAAAACGGCACCTCCGTGTTTCTCCCTACCAAGCCTTCAGATCGTTTCACGCTGCAAGTTTTTTCCCCTGAGAATAAACCGGGAAATCGATTGAGTCTTGATGTCGTATTCCCAGCCCTCCATGGAACTTATGGAGAAGATGGTACACTGCAAGGGTTGTTGGAAATGGCCAATATCCCTTATGTCGGGGCGGGGGTTCTGGGTTCGTCGGCAGGAATGGATAAGGATGTGACGAAGCGTTTGCTGCGAGACGCCGGTCTGCCGATCGTTGAATTTGTGTCGGTCCTGGATTCCCAATGGCAGAGTCAGGCGAAAAACATTTGCCAGCTGATTGATTCAAAGATTGGCTACCCCTGTTTCGTGAAACCCGCGAATTTAGGGTCATCCGTAGGGATCAGCAAGGTCAAACGGCGGGAGGAACTCTCGATTGCGATGGATTTAGCGGTCCAATATGATCGAAAGGTGATCATCGAGAGAGGAGTCAATGCCCGAGAGATCGAGTGTTCGGTCCTGGGAAACGATGATCCCATCGCTTCCCTGCCCGGAGAGATCATCCCATCTAATGAGTTTTACGATTATAGTGCCAAATATATAGATGAAGGCTCGCGGTTAGTGATTCCTGCGTCCCTGGAACAATCGCAAACCAAGACTATCCAAGCGTTGGCCGTGAAAACTTTTCTGGCTACAGAATGTGCGGGGATGGCAAGAGTAGATTTTTTTGTCGACAAACAAACCGGCAAGATTCAGGTGAATGAAATTAATACGATCCCCGGTTTCACCTCCATCAGCATGTACCCGAAACTTTGGGAAGCCAGTGGCCTGGGATACTCAGAATTGCTCGATAAACTGATCGGTTTTGCAATCGAGCGCCACAAGGCGAAGCAGTCCAAAAAGACCAGCTATGAACCATAACCTGTCAATCGAGGATTTCTTGGGCAGCACATTTCCCCTGCAATATAGCATCTTCCATACCGGAGTACTCCCACGATCCGTATCGCCCAATGGTGATAATGCCTCTCTCTCGGGCATAGGATCTTACTAAATCTACCGACTTGCGGTACTCATGGTCGAAGAGAACATAGGCGTGAGGAATATCAAGGGCCAGTTCAGCCAGGATCTGATCATCGTTCCGAAGGATCCCACAGCTTTGCAGGTCTTGTTTGACGCGTTCAATGATTGAAGTCTTATCCAGAGGCTTCCATGGGGAATGAGCTACCTCTACGTATAATTGCCCCTTTCCCCTCAGGCGCTTGATGCGGGGAGAAATTGTGCGAAAAACCCACCCGGTAGAAACAATATTTCGGCTCAGGGAAATAGATCCAGTGTTTGTCGCCCGGATTCCGATCAATCCCGAAATTCAAGTTAAGCACAGAGACGGCGTGCAGTCGTGAACAGGCATGAACAACGGAATCCGGCGGGTTTTGAATCGAGCGGATCAGGATGGGTAAAGGAATTGAGGTAATAAGCCGGTCGTAGCGGATGCTCTCCCCGTTCTTGAACCTAAGAATCTGTTTAATAGGATCCAGTTCAGTAACCTCATGATCAACATGGAGGTTTTGAAGTTGTGCTGAAAAAGCCCGGGGTAAGGACTCGATCCCTCCCCGCAAAGGGTAACCAAACTGAGCATTGTACCCGACACCATCCGACTGGTCTCTTAAGGCTCCATCAAGAATCTGTTCCAACGATGTTGTAGGAACAAATCTTCCCATCCATTCACAGGTCAATTGATCGAGTGGGACCGTCCATAATTTCTCGTTGTAGGGAGTCATGAAATGCTGTGAAATCCCTTCGCCCAGGGTTTGCATGGCCCAATCCGCGAAATTTCTATAACCATCGCTAGTCGGCCGGGATGTCGGCGTCGATTCAATTCGGTTGGCTGGAGCTTTGACAAACCCCGCGATGCATTCTTTGATCACCTCGGCGGGGAGACCGTATAGGTTCGTTTGAAAAGGGTAGCGCGTGTAACGTTCCTTCGAGAAAATCCAAGAGTTTCTCTTCAAATAATGAAGGTTATCATTCAGCAGGGTAGACACGAGTTGCTTGACTTCTTCATTTCTGAAGTGGAGAAGATGACCCGTAAAGTCAAAAGTGAACCCATTGATTCTCTCCGAGCGAGTCAGCCCCCCTACCCTTTTTTCCTTTTCAAAAAGGTGACAGTTCGCGTAGCCTGCCTGGCGCATGTGGTACATGGCACTTAAACCGGCCAATCCTCCACCCAAGACGACGACAGTGCCTTCGCTGGAATTTCTTTTTTCCATCATGCTTTTGAGTTTCGGATTTCTGGGATTCTTACGCCGGTTTCAACGGTAGGAGGAGCACCGACTTTTTTCAGCGAGGGCCGGCTCAATTCCGTTTGGAAACAAGCGGATTCTCGCTATAATCTCCGCGCTTCAGCAGGCTTATCGGCACGCTTTGTTATTCAGATTATCGGATGGATAACTTGACTCACACACTCTATGGATTGGCTCTGGCAAAAGCCGGATTGGAACGAACCTCGCGGTATGCCATGCCAGCCATTCTTATCGGAGCCAATCTTCCAGACATTGATTTGGCTACCATCATGGGCGGACAGATCAATTACTTGCGCTATCACCGTGGGGTGACCCATTCACTTTTTGGAATCGCAATTGAATCTCTCCTTCTGGCCCTTTTCTTCATGGGTTTTGAAAAGTCAGGTACTCATCGTAAACGGCTGAAGTTGTTCTTCTGGCTCTTTCTCGCCAGCCTAATCGGCACGGGTAGCCATCTTTTCCTCGACTATACGAACAGCTACGGAATTCGTCCTTTTTTGCCTTTCAAGTCAGAATGGTATTCCTTGGATACAGTATTTATTATCGATCCATGGATCCTGTTTTTTCTTCTAATCGGGTTGGGTATGGCTTATCTCTTCCGATTAATCAATCAGGAGATTGGAGCTCGGCCCACCAGTCTGAGAAGTGGGGCGATATTATCATTGATCCTGATTTCAGGATATTGGGTTACCAAAGAGATTTCGCACCAATTCGGCACTTAGGGACCTGGAACGTCAGCCTTATGCCGACGGAGAGCCCCTTAGTATTGGGGCCTTTCCTCAATTCATGAACCCCTTTGCATGGCATGGTGTTGTCGAGACGCCTCGAGCTTTCCATTTGCGCTTCGCCGGATGGAATCCATTCCCGTCTCTTCAGACGGAGAAAAGGATCCAATCTTTCTATAAGCCCGAGCAAAAAGAGATTCTTCAGGCCGTTAGTCTGGGAGATGAAGCTAAAATATTCCTTAACTTTGCGAGATACCCTTTCTTTCAAATACTGCAAGTTCCAAATGGGCTCGAAGTGGAGGCGAGAGACCTTCGCTTTGAATTTGCCACCCGAGTTCGAAAGGGCTTCCGATACCGAGCTGAACTCGACAGCCGTTTGAATATCCTCTCGGAAAACTTCCGATTTTGAGTAGCCCGTGAAAACATTCATCAAAAAAGCTCAAGGTTTCTTTCTTGCTCTTACAGGCCCTTTGGGGGGATGGGCATTATTGATCATTGCTTTCCTAGACTCCTCGTTTCTCTCTTTTCCGGAAGTCAACGATATCCTGATAGTTACTCTATCGATTGAGAAGCCTCAAAGAATGCTTGTACTACGCCACCATGACAACAATCGGCTCAATTGCAGGCTGCCTCTTGCTTTTTTGGACCGGTCGAAAAGGTGGAGAGGTCCTTTTGCGAAAGAGGTTCGCTGAACATCAAATTGCAACTGTCTCGCGTTGGTACCGCAAATACGGCATCTTGGCTGTCATGATCCCCTCCATCCTCCCACCCCCAACTCCTTTCAAGATTTTCGTCTTATTTGCAGGAGCTTTTAAGGTCAGAACCGGGGTATTCATTGTGGCCATTGCACTTGGCCGTGGGTTTCGCTACTTCTTGGAAGGCACCCTGGCTGTTCGCTACGGAGAGGAGGCCATCCACACCATGCAACGAAACTACCCGCAAATCGCAGCGGGCGTCGTGGGAGTTTTGCTTCTGGCAGGGTTGACACTTTACCTCTGGCGTCGCAAGCATGGCGGTAACCGACTGAGTGAGGAGTAAACTTAGAGATTGACGCGGTCTGGCCAGTTTGCTACGTTTACTCCTTTTGAGGCTAAGCCCATGAGTGCGTTTCCCGTTGATTAATAGAAAGTTACCCTTAATTCTCAGCTTCATTATTTTGCTTCTTCTAGGTGGCTGCAGCTGGTTCCGTGTAAGGGTTGTTCGCCCGGTTCCTGCCAATGAGAAGCCCCTTCCAGCTAAAACTGCCAGCTTGACTGAGTTGATTGAGCAGATCAACACTGTTGCTGGTAGCACCGACTCTTTAAAGCTTAATGTCATTTATCAACTGTCCGGCTCGCTCACTACCGGTGAGATTGCGGATTACCGGGAAACAGAAGGATTCATCCTTTTGAAGAGACCGGGCTTTATTCGATTGATAGGTCTGGCTTTTAAGGTGAAAGTTTTCGATATGGTCTCGGACGGGAAGGATTTCCATATCTATATTCCCCCCAAGAACAAATTTATTTTTGGACTCAATGACCAGACGATCAAGCCGCGCAAGGATATTCCAGTAAACTTAAGGCCTCAGCATGTTTTCAGTGCGTTGATGATAGCTCCATTACAACGCACCCAAGACCAAGAACGCATTAGCATGGAAGAGGACGAGGACGGAAAAAGAAAATATTATATTGTGACCCTTTCAAGGGAAATCGGAAGTGGTTTGATTGCCTTAGAGCGAAAACTTTGGATTGACCGATTTGATCTCCGAATCGTGCGACAAAAGTACTATGATTTGGAAGGGAAAGTTCGAACGGATGTGATCTTTAACAACTTTCAAAATTATCAAGGAAAAGACTACCCTTCAATCATTGATTTCCGGCGCCCACAGGATCAATATTCTTTGCGAATCCGTGTGAACAAAGCTTCCATCAACCCCAATCTCAATGACGACCAATTCACGCTTGAACAACCTGTAGGGAGTGAACTGGTGGATCTCACCAAAGAAACCGCTTCAAATTAAGATGAGAAGACGCGATTGAGGAACTCTCTCATATTCTCCAGCATCTTGAACCGTCCGTTACGAACGTCAGCTACGGTCATAGCGATTGCCATGGAAGTCGTCCTGATCATTCTGGTTGTAGGAATGACCCGCGGAATGATCAAAGAGAGTGCGAAGCGGATCGAAGGCATCGGTGCGGACATCGTTTTTCAACCTCCTGGATCCTCTTACCTTTTGGCATCCAGTACGGCAGCCATGCTGGAGAAGATCGCCGGTGTCATTCAAGAGACAGAAGGAGTGGATGCCGTTGCACCCGTGATGGTCCAGTTCAATACCCAGGGGGGGATCGGATTGATCTATGGGATCGACATGGAAAGCTTTGACCGGGTGACCAATGGCTTTTCATTTATCCAGGGAAGAACATTTCGGGCTCACGATGAAGTCATCATTGACGATATTCAGGCCAAATCTAAAAAACTCCAAGTAGGGGACAAAGTCGATTTCCTGAATCATTCCTTCCGAGTCAGCGGAATTTTTGAGCACGGAAAAGGTTCCCGTATATTCTTACCTCTCCGGACAATGCAGGAATTGACAGGGACTCCGGGGAAAGTGACTTTGATCTTTATTAAGTGCAAGGATAAAGAGGAGATCCCCGCCGTATCTTCAAGGCTAAGAGAGCGTTTCAAAGGTTACACTGTTTCCCCTCTCTCGGAATTTGTTTCCCAGGTGTACAACGCAACGAATAACGTTGTCGCTCTGAAATATTTTTTAAACGTGGTCATTTTTGTTTGTACGAGCGTTGGGTTTTTTGCGATTTTCCTGGCAATGTACACGGCCGTCACCGAAAGAAAGCGCGAAATCGGAATCTTGAAATCCCTGGGAGCCTCCAAGGCCTATGTCCTTGCCGTTTTTCTAAAAGAAGCTTTTGTCTTGTGTACGTTGGGACTGGCTTTGGGGATAGCCCTATCGTATTGGGGCAAAGTGCTCTTGGTCAGAGTTCTTCCATCATTTCAGATTGAAATTGGGTTGGATTGGATCGTGAAGGCGGCTTTCATTGCCTTTTTGAGTGCCGGTTTAGGAGCATTCTACCCTGCCCTGCGGGCGTCTAGTCAAGACCCCATCGATGCACTCGCTGAGTGAATGCTTTGCACTTGCGTTGATTTAGCGTTTACGGTTGGAACCTCATTGGGCTATAATTTTAGGTTGGATTTGTAGGGTTCATTTTGTTGGCTGGGTTATGAAAACAATTCTCGAAGCCATTGATGTCAAGAAAATTTACAAAGTAGGTCGTGTCGAAGTCCCCGCCTTGCGCGGGGTTACCCTGAAAATGAGAGAAGGGGAATTCATTTCGATCATGGGCCCTTCGGGGTGTGGTAAATCTACGTTACTACATATCCTCGGGGGACTGACTCATCCTTCAGAGGGAAAAGTGATCGTGGATGGAGAAGAGATCTCGTCAGCAAAGGATGCTGCCAGAACCGACATTCGCCGCCGGAAAATCGGTTTTGTGTTTCAACGGTATAATTTATTGCCGACACTGAGCGCCCAGGGAAATCTAGATATTGCCCGTGAGATCTTCAGGAATGGGGGGGCACACGAGGATCACACGAAGGAAATCTTAGAGTTGCTCGGGCTAGACCATAAAACCAGGCACAAGCCTTCTGAGATGTCCGGGGGGGAACAGCAAAGAGTTGCCATTGCGCGCGCCGTCATCAACCGACCGGCGATCCTTCTCGCGGACGAACCCACCGGGAATCTTGACAGTGAGAATTCTCAAGCTGTGTTAAGCCTGCTCCAAGAATTGAATCGAACCTTGAACCAATCTATTATTATGATTACCCATAATCCGGAGGCGGCGGCGGTCGCAAACCGGTTGGTTCAGATGCGTGACGGGAGAATTATTCCTTATGAACACGACGTGAGTTGGGATGCGAGGGAAGATAAGATTTACATTTGACCATGAAGAATAACTGGTTTTCACGATTGGAGAAGATTATTTTTTGGCCTTATGATCGAGGGACTTTGCAATATGACGTCCTCTGTGGCCTGATCCTGGCTTTCATATTCATTACGCCTCGTAGTTGCTTCCATGACTGGCCGGTCTTCAATAGCCCTACCCAATTTACTTTCGGCAATCCGATTGTCGATACATTCGATCAGAATGGGAAACCGGTATTGAATATCAGTACTCAGCTCTTTCCACAAAGCATGGACACTTCAGCGGTGAGAAGTGCTGCTCGCACCCTACTGCAAAAGTCCCTCAATCGATCCATATCCATAGCAGATATCAAGCCTATCCTGGACGAGAATGGAGAAACAGTGGGCTACTCGATTTGGCTTGGACAGGAAAACTCAGCAGCCTTTTAGTGTTTCTTACTTCTCACGGCCCTAGGTGGTTAAATTGTGGGGCAAGACTTTCTCTTGGGAGTGGAAAATATTGAAACACCCCTCTGAAACGATGTTGATGCCTCGACGCATTCTGATCCGATCGATACGGTGGTCCCAATTGCGATGCTTGTCCGTTTTCCTGCTGAGAGCTGTGGCTTTAAGTTATCCTGCGGCTTTTTATTCGGAAACGACACCCGAAATCAATAAAGTCTTCGAAAGGATTGATCACGCCGGCAAATCCATCGTTGACCTGACCGCCGCGATCACTCAGAACAAGGTCACTTTGGTTGTCAATGACACGTCAACCGATACCGGGAAACTCTTGCTGAAGCGGACCAAGACCGGAAATCGGACGCGACTGGATTATCAAACACCTGAATTAAAGACGTTGCTGATTGACAAAGGAAAGATCTGGATTTACGAGCCGAACCTGAAACGTTTGCAGGAGATCGAGCTTGGAAAGAATCGTGACCAGGCAGAATTTATGCTGGTGGGTTTGGGACAATCCAGCAGTGCCCTGTTACGTGCTTACGACGTGAAATATTTGAAGGAAGAAAACGTCAATGGAAGCAAAGCTTCCTTGATTGAGTTAAAGCCAAAATCGGAAAAGGCTGCCGCTATGTTTACAAAGATTTGGCTTTGGATTGATTATAACTTCGGAATTCCCATTCAGAGCCGACTCACTGAATCCAACGGGGATTATCTGACCTTGCAATTGGGAAACATAAAGATCAATCCCAATCTGACCGATCGAGACTTTAAACTGAACCTGCCTCCAGGGGTTGAAAAAATTTCTCCCATGAAATCTAAATAAAAGAAGCAATCGCGACCTCAATGCCTAAAAAAATCCTTTTGATCGATGATGACCCAAAGATTCTTCTCCTTGAGAAAACGATCCTGAACCAGGCGGGTATTTCCGTGGAGACGGCTGCGAACGGATTGGAAGGATTAGAAAAGCTGAAGGTAGGTTCTTATGACGCGATTGTCTTAGACATCATGATGCCTCATATGGACGGATACGAGACGGCGAAAGAGATCAAGAAACTGCAGAACCACAAAGCGACTCCAATCGTTATGGTAACCGCGGCTCAAGAAAGGGAAGCCATGAAGCAGAGTTTTGCATCCGGTGTTCTCGTTTTCATGAATAAACCCTTCACGGCCCAAATGTTTCTTTCCCTCATTCAGACTGTCCTAAGCAAGTGAAATCTCTGCATCACCGAACGCATTCGGGAGCCAGGAGCCCTCGAAATTTGAGGCTTCTCTCGGGATTCCAACTCCTCTCAATCATTTCGCCTACATTGAATCCACTCCGCCACTCAAGCACCCTTTCAGGCTGCTCCCAGAGGGTCATTCCACTCCTGCAATCAACTGTCTGAGAACGTAGGGGAGAATTCCCCCATGCTCGTAATAATCCACTTCAATGGGAGTATCGATTCGCAGGATGAGAGCCGTTCGATCGGTAGCCCCAGACGCACGATGAATCACCAAGGTTAAATCCTGCTGTGGTTGAAGTGGCCTATCTAGTCCTTCGATGTCGAATAATTCACTTCCATCCAAATGGAGGGATTGGGCAGTAGTGGCCTCCTTAAACTGACAGGGAAGCACTCCCATTCCTACCAAATTGCTCCGATGGATCCTCTCAAAACTCTGTGCGACCACTGCTTTTACACCGAGAAGTTTCGTTCCTTTGGCAGCCCAATCCCTCGAACTCCCTGTGCCATACTCTTGCCCCGCAAAGACCATCAAAGGAGTACCCTCGTTTTGATATTTCAGAGCGGCCTCATAGATGCTCATCAGCTCAAGGTCAGGTTGATGGAGTGTCACCCCGCCTTCGACTCCCGGGACCATGAGGTTCTTGATCCGCACGTTGGCAAATGTTCCGCGAGTCATGATTTGGTCATTGCCTCGACGCGCGCCATAGCTATTGAAGTCTTCTGGTGCCACGCCCCTCTCCTGAAGGTAGATGCCCGCCGGAGAGGTTTTCTTAATGGCTCCTGCAGGACTAATATGGTCGGTCGTGACTGAATCACCAAAAATCGCTAATGCCCGTGCCCTTTTGATCTCCCCCATCGGAGAAACTTCCATCGAAAAGTTTTCAAAAAAAGGAGGGTCTTGAATATAAGTAGAATCCGGGTCCCATTCATACAGATCGCCAGTACTACTGGGTACCTCGTTCCACAAAGGATTCTGACTGCTAAAGTCGTTATAAAGTTTACGGAAGGTGTTCGGATCCATGACTTTTCCCATCAATTCACTGATATCCGTAAGGGATGGCCAGATATCACGTAAATAGACCTCTTTACCATCCTTCCCTGTGCCTAGAGGCTCTGCGGAGAGGTTGATGTCAACCCTCCCTGCCAGCGCAAATGCCACAACGAGCGGAGGGCTCATTAAGAAATTCGCTTTGATGGTCTGGTGCACTCTGGCCTCGAAGTTCCGGTTCCCGCTCAGAACACTGGCGGCAATGAGATCGTTCTTTGTGACAACTTCTTCGATCCTCTTATCAAGCGGACCCGAATTCCCGATACAGGTCGTGCACCCATAGCCGACGAGATTGAAACCAAGCCGATCCAGATAGGGCTGCAAACCGGTATTGACAAGATAGTCCGTGACCACACGGGATCCCGGTGCCAATGATGTTTTCACGGTCGGGCGGACACTCAAACCCTTTTCAACGGCCTTTTTGGCGAGCAGCCCGGCAGCCAACATCACACTGGGATTAGAAGTGTTTGTGCAAGACGTAATCGCTGCGATGAGCACATCGCCATGTCCTACATCTCCTTGAGGTTGTTGGCCATTCCCTATCGAGAATCGTTTTCGAAGATCGTCCTTAGATTTGTTGTACCCATTTTCTGCCACCGGAGTTTGGAAGAGCTTCGTAAACCGGCTCTTTAGTTCCGAAAGCTCGACCCAATCCTGAGGGCGTTTAGGACCGGCTACGGCTGGCCGGATTTCCTGAAGATCGATTTCAATGGACGTTGAATAGTCGCACTCTCCTTGAATGGGGACTCCAAACAATCCCTGGGCTTTGAAGTAATTTCGAAATGTTTCAACGTGTTCCGGGGTCCGACCGGTCGCCAGCAAGTATTTGCAGGTTTCCTCATCCACAGGGAAAAACCCCATTGTGGCTCCGTATTCGGGAGCCATATTCGCAATTGTTGCTCGATCCATAGCCGGCAACGAAGATGTGCCTTCCCCAAAAAATTCCACAAATTTGCCTACCACCTTCTCTCGACGTAACCTCTCGGTACAATGCAGCACCAAGTCAGTAGCCGTTACTCCGTCACACAAGGAATTCTTTAAATGAACACCGACCACATCAGGGGTCAGAAAATAGACAGGTTGCCCCAACATTCCTGCTTCGGCTTCAATTCCTCCGACCCCCCAACCTACAATTCCCAATCCATTAATCATGGTGGTGTGGGAATCTGTTCCAACCAGGGTGTCGGGGTAAAAGACCCCTTGCTTTTCCAACACACCATTCGCCAAATACTCCAAATTGACCTGGTGAACGATTCCAATTCCGGGAGGAATGACTCTGAAGCCGTCGAAGGCTTGCATTCCCCATTTCAGAAACTGGTACCGAGGACGGTTTCTTTTAAACTCCATTTCCATGTTTTGCTGGAAAGCCGTGGGCGTCCCGGAAAAATCTACTTGGATGGAATGGTCCACCACCAGATCGACGGGTACAAGAGGCTCAATGAGCTTGACATTTTTACCCATCCTGGCGCAGGCGGATCGCATCGCCGCCAGATCGACCAATAGCGGAACCCCCGTGAAATCCTGGAGTACAATTCGGGCCACAATGAAGGGGATCTCCTCTGTTCGCTTGGCTTGCGGTTGCCAATGCGCCAACCGAGTGATGTCGCCTTCTTGAATCTTCTTTCCATCAAAGTTCCGAAGGACTGACTCCAGAACAATCCGAATACTGACCGGCAATCGAGAAATTTTTCCTAGTCCTTCCGCCTCCAGTTGAGGTAGTGAATAATATTGGCCTGTTCTTCCATTGCGGGAAGTGAAAGTTCTTAAGGAATTATATAAATTATGTGCCATTGAAACCCCTCTCATTACAAAGAATCATTGCGCTGCAACATCCCAATCCAGGTGATCATTCCGTTTCGAGAATATTAGTAGCAGAAGACCCTGTCAAGGTCCGGCATGAACATAAGCAAATTTGACATCCACCACAAATTCAAGTTTAACAGCAGACCTCCGTTGCGGTAAGCTTTCGTTGCTTTGTTTGGGAACAATGGATTCGAGGGCAACGAATCTTTATGCCCTACAGGACATCTACTTATTTCGTTATGAGTGAATTCTCAAGACCGATTATCGCCATAAATGATCCCCTTTTTGCAACGGCCTATGACGAACTTACTTTCTGGTCTTCACGATTTGGCGCCCTCTTATTCAAGAATCTTGAGCTATTGCCTGGAATTCAGATTCTGGATCTAGGATGCGCAACAGGTTTCCCATCATTTGAATTGGCTCAAGTGCATGGGTCCTCAAGTCGTGTTTTTGGGGTCGACATATGGAAGGAAGCGGTCTTTCGGGCCGCTGCAAGAAAACGCTTCTTTCAACTCAAAAGCATCGAATTGATTGCCGCTGATGCTTCCTTTCTGCCCTTTCCGAAGAATCGATTTGATTTGATCGTGTCCAATCTTGGTTTGAATAATTTTGAAGATCCGCCTAGAGTGCTGGCCGAATGTCATCGAGTCGCTAAGCCACACGCCAGAATTGTGATCACCACAAATTTACAAGGACACTACCGGGAGTTCTATGATGTTTTCCGAAAGGTCTTGCAAAGGCTCGGGAAATTAAATTGTTTTGATAAACTGGCAGCAAATGAGCAACATCGCGGCACCCAAGAATCGGTTTGCCGATTGATGAAAGATGCAGGATTCAAAGTGGCTCGGGTGATCTCTGACGAATTCCAAATGCGTTTCTTTGACGGAACGAGTTTGCTAGATCATGTCTTGACGAGGATCGGATTCCTTACCGGGTGGCAGGGTGTAGTAGACGAAAAAGATCGGGACCGCGTATTCGAGATTCTAGAGCAGGAGCTTAACGATATCGCAACCAGCCAAGGCTATCTAACGATGACGGTCCCGATGCTATATGTTGAGGCCCGGGCCTCCTAAACTCAGCGGGAGAGTAGAGTAACATGTTTGCCGGCCATCTGGGCGCAGGGTTGATCCTGAAACGAGTCAACCCGTCGGTCAATTTGGGCGTTTTCTTCCTGGCGGCCTTGTTCCTCGATGTGATGCTCTGGGTGTTCATCCTGCTGGGCATCGAGTCCATACGCATTCCGGCCGATTTTCAGCAACGGCATTATTTGACTTTCTTTTTTCCATACTCTCACGGATTGGTCTCTAGCCTCTTTTGGTCTCTGTTATTCGGTCTAGTCTGTTATTGGCTTTTGAGAACCTCATCTTCTGTGAGGCGGCGCACAGCCTTCATCTTGGTAATTACTGTGTTTTCTCATTTCATACTGGACTTTCTTGTACACGTCCCGGAAATGCCCGTTTGGGGACGCACTTCACATCCTTTGGGATTAGGCTTGTGGAACCATCTGCCACTCGCTCTCGGACTGGAGACTTTGATTGCTTTGACAGGAACCTATCTCTGGCTGCGAGATTCGAAACGAACCTTCCCGCGTCGGTTAACGTTGGGGCTGTTGATGGGGCTTGTCACTGCAATGACCGTAGTGGGACCGTGGCTGCAAAAATCCCCGCCAGCGCCTTTCCAGGTGGCAATTTCATCGCTCACCATCATCTTTTTGCTCTTTGGAGCCGGAATTTGGATTGACCGAAAATCAGTTGGATTGTGAGAATCTCCATGCAAACGGAACTCTCGAATTCCTTCATCAAGATCCGTCGTTACGGGACGGCAGATATTCCGCTCCTTTTCGAGGCAGCCCGCGAATCGGTCGCCAACGGTTCTCGCTGGCTTCCCTGGCTACATCAGGACTATTCCATGGCTGAAAGTTTGGAATGGGTAGTCGATTGCCGCAAACAATGGGATCAAGGTCGGGAATATAGCTTTGCCATTGTCGATCCACTGACCGATCAGTTTCTGGGGAGGCGTTGGGTTAAATCAAATCAGCAATACTTACCGAATGGCCAACCTTGGCTACTGGGTCAGATCCAGCTGCACGGGCCGCGGAGTGGCGACAGCCGCGACACAACTGATCGCTCAATTCGGATTTGCAGTCCTCAACCTTCAACGGCTCGAGATTCTGACTGAAGTAGATAACAAAGCAAGTCAACGGGTCGCCGAAAAAGCCGGTGCGTTGAGGGAAGGAATTCTTCGCAGGCGGCTTGTGATCCAGGGAAATTCGGTGGATGCCGTTGTCTATTCAATCATTGCTCCTGACTCGATAGTTACGCTTTAATCCGCACTCACATAAAGCGATGAAAATCTCTGCCGCAGAGGGGAATCAGGCGTCCTGCTTCCGTTTAACTTCCCTTATTTCTG
Organism: uncultured Acidimicrobiia bacterium; assembly: GCA_963810905.1. Classification (GTDB taxonomy): domain Bacteria; phylum Acidobacteriota; class Terriglobia; order Versatilivoradales; family Versatilivoraceae; genus CAWBAT01. The sequence continues at coordinate 112,729 of CAWEPG010000015.1, forward strand.
TTGCTGGATGGCTCCTGCACCCAACCGGTTTAAAACCTTTCGGCTTTTCTATTCAACCCTCCTAGGCCAAGGTGGGCAGAACGCTTTGCTACTGAATCCCTACCCACAGGGTTACCAGATAGATTAAAGTATCTCCATGAATATAACAGTAACCCCTGCCAAAAGTATCGTAGGTCACATTCAGCTTCCCGGAGATAAGTCGATCTCGCATCGGCTAGCGCTATTGGGTGCCATAGCGACAGGGGAGACGTCGATCGAGAATTTCGCCAGTAGTCAGGATTGCCACAGCACACTCGGTTGTTTAATGGCATTGGGAGTGGCCATTGACAAACGCGATACAAACCATATTCGCATTAAGGGACAAGGCCTGAACGGCTTAACCGCCCCTCACCATATCCTAGATGCTGGAAACTCGGGTTCCACCATTCGAATGTTGTCAGGAATCCTGGCAGGGCATCCTTTCCAATCAACCATCACAGGGGATGCATCCTTGCAACGCCGTCCTATGAAACGTGTTCTCGTTCCGCTTGGACAGATGGGTGCCAGGATTCAAGCGACCGAAGGCAATTACCCCCCTCTCACAATAAACGGAGGCCTTCTGAACCCGATCCGTTACACTCTGCCGGTTGCCAGCGCTCAAGTAAAGTCTGCAATCTTACTGGCAGGGCTGTATGCTGACGGGGATACGACCGTCATTGAACCCATTCCCACGCGAAATCATACTGAGCTGGCCCTTCGGGAATTTGGTGGGCAGCTCGCCATTGCTGGCAACGCGATCACCATTGCCGGCAAGCAACAGCTTCATGGGATCCAAACCAAAGTGCCGGGCGACATCTCTTCGGCTGCATTCTTTTTGGCTGCAGCACTCCTGTTGGGAGATTCGGAGATTCGGATGGATGGGGTTGGACTTAGCAGAGGCCGCCGCGGCATTGTTGACCTCATGCTGAAGATGGGCGCTTCCATTGAAATCATTGATCCGCGCCTTGAGGGCGGCGAGCCTGTGGGAGACTTGTGCGCCAAAACATCAGTATTGAAGGGCGGAAGGATTGCCGGTCAAGATGTGCCCCAACTCATTGATGAGATTCCCATCCTGGCAGTATTAGGAACACAGACAGCCGAAGGAATTGAAATCCGAGATGCTTCAGAGCTCCGTATCAAAGAAAGTGACCGTATTCGAAGTATCGTGGACAACCTCCGCAGCATGGGAGCGATAGTGGAGGAATTCCCGGACGGGTTGTTCGTAGCGGGGAAGCAAATCTTAAAAGGGACACGAATCAACACCTATGGTGATCACCGCATTGCCATGGCCTTCGCCATTGCAGGACTGTTGGCCCGAGGAGAATCTGTAATCCAAGAAGCAGAGTGCGCCGCTGTGTCTTTTCCGAACTTCTTTGAAACGCTGCAGCGCCTCATCTTGCCCTAGATCGCGCTTGCTGAATATGACATGGCTTATTGTTGGAGGAGCAGGTAACGGGTCTCGCTTCGTGACACAAAACTAGCGCAAACCATGATTTTTGGAATAAAACAATCCGCTACAAACTTTACCCCTGCGTTGACGAGGGGGGAGAAGAAGGAAAATATTAATTTGCGGTTGCTGTGTGCAAAACGGCTCGCTTGCTGACCTCGCTGTGCAAGGCTTCTAAGAAAATGCCAAAGCGGTGGAGACCGAACCGGAGGGACTCGGTGTCTCTCGCGGAGACGACTTCATCTGCGAAGTTTTCAAATTCTTCCCAATCCTTAAACATCAAATATTTTAGCCCGCTTTCACGGAATCTATGAAATTTATTGACCAGTTGAGGGAGATTTTCAACATTGGCCTCGGATTCAAACTGTTTCATCCCGCTTGTTAAGAGTGAGATTTCCTGAAGTAATTTGTGCGACTGGTCCAGCCGGGTCACATAAGTGGAAAAGATAAGTCGTCCATCGAAGCTCGGTTCGAATGCCTGGGCGATCCGAACCATTGACTGTTGCAGAGAATTTTTCAAAAGCCCATGGCTGTTTTCAGTCTTGGCAAAGACAGGGGGAGCGTGGCGCAAATACACAATCCCTACAAGTTCATAACTAAAGACTTTTTTGAGTTCCTGGCTTAAAGCAAAAATGGTCGAGTCCAGGATTTCAATACTTTCGGAGCTTATGTCTGGATGTTTGCATATTTTCGATTCAATGAAATCGAACAACATGCGCAGTTCTGAATTGACCAGCGAAAAAATTAAGAGGTCTTTCTTCAACGGTCGGTCTTGCTCCAAATCTTTTTCGATGAATTCCAGGTAACGCAATAGGCGGAACATCTCGAGAAAGACTTTAGCCAGATCTTGACGCAAGCTCTCGTTGTGAATGCGTTTGATGAATGACGCGATATGTTGATTATCGACACGATCGTATTGGACTTTGAATTTGTGTGCCACGAGGATCTCGATGTATCGGCACTGCTTGATCTCGCGATTGATCAACTTTCCCATTGACGAGAAAGTCTTAAACGTCACCTCAGCCGTTTTGATCAATTCTTCCATGAGGCAACGAAGATCGGCCAAGGCCTCCAGCAGGAGCGCAAGCGAATCATCCGGGGTCGGCTGGGTTTTCATGCGGTGCAAGAGGTTTCCAATCGCATTATCACTTTTGAGGGTGCCGTTGACATAATTATCAAACTGGATGAGGTTGGAACGATCCTGAGAGATGACTTCGTTGGCGAGAACACTCATTCGCAAGGTCACGTCGCGAACAATGGATAACTCTTCCTTGAAATCCTTCAGAAGGAAGTTCTTAATTTCTCCATTTTCCGACGGTTGGTTCTGTGTTCTGAAAAAGCGGTCAAAACATTTGACCCACATTTCCAGTTCCAGCAGATAATCTGTTTTGTTCTTACGGCTGATCTCATCGAGCCATCGATTTAGAGACGATTGTGCTGTGCTTTGAAGTAGTTCACTCATCCGTCTTACCTACCAACCCCTTTTTGAAAATGACGCCGTCTGTGTTGCAGCGGCAAATACCGGATCCTACTGAAGTCAACGTCCATAGCGAAATCGGATTTTGGCGAACCTCAGCAACGTCGTGCAAGTGCCATCATAGAAATCTTATCGGTATTTTCAGCCGGAGGTTCACACCAGGAATAAAGAAAGGATAAGTTAAAAAATTAAGGGGGAAAGGCTAGGAGGGATTTGCTTTCTTAGGGGCCCAGGAACCCTCTGCGACTGCATGCATCTGGTCTAGGACACGTTGGACGTCTTTGATCTTCTGATTGATTTCGGTTTCGTCGGCATGGCGTGAGACGTAAATCGGGGGAGCCTTGAGGATCTTGGCGCGTGTATAAGGCAAGGGAATCTGAGCCTGATCCCAACTGTTCAACTGGATTTTCTTCTCGAGAGAAATATGAAAGCAGAAGATGGGATCTCCTGTTTTGCGTGCCAGCAAAACGGGTCCCGGCTTTGCTTCACAGCGAGGGCCGCGAGGCCCATCAACGGTAAAGGCAACATCACGACCTTTTCGAAGGAATTGCGCCATCTCCGCCAGAGCTTTGAGCCCCCCGCGCGAGCTAGATCCCCGAGCAGCACCGTACCCCTGTTTCTGAATGCAGCGGGCGATATACTCCCCGTCGTAGTTCTGGCTCGTCATGACCACGATACCCCTTTTTCTCCAGTAATACGTCGCCGGGAAGATTCGACCATGCCAGAATGTAAAGATGGCGCGCTTCCCTGCCTTATGAATTTCATCGAGGTATTCATCACCCTGACTCTCCCAACGAATGGTTCTCCCAATCAAACTCACTAGCCATGAAGCCACTTGAGCAATGACTGGGATGGTGATCTTTTGCCAAACCGTTAGTTCACGAGGGATATCCCAGTACGCCCCTCCTTGGGAATCGGGGTTTGCAAAACGAGCGTCTTGTTGGGTTGGTTCGCCAGATGACATCTCAAATGAGAAGACTTAGGACAGAGCCAACTTCTGGCTCCACGCGATGACCCCTTCGATGGTGCTAGATCTCACAACGGAAAAGTGTCGCCTCTGGATGCACGATTACAGCGGCGGTCTCAGAGGCGGATGGTTCCAGTCAGTCTTCCTTCCGAAGCTCTTTCACCATCTCAGTCAGCACTGGGACGATCTGAAAAACATCCCCTACGATTCCGTAATCCGCCACGCTAAAGATTGGCGCATTCGGATCTTTGTTAATGGCCACAATACAACCAGAGTTGGACATGCCTACCAGATGCTGAATCGCGCCGGATATCCCGCAGGCGATATAGAGTTTCGGAGACACGGTCTGGCCGGAACTTCCAATTTGATGCTCTTTGGGCAGCCATTCCCCGTCCGTTACCGGTCGGGAGGCCCCCAAAGCTGCCCCCAGGGCATGGGCCAGGTCCACGATGATTTGAAATTTCTCTTTGCTCCCCAATCCTCGTCCACCGGCCACGATGATCTCTGCCTGGCTCAGATCGACCTTGCCTTGGACAGCCTGGACAACCTGCAGGACTTTCCTCTTGAGCAAGGTTTCCGAAAGGTTCGCATTGAAGTCAACAACTCGAGGCAAATGACTTGAATGAACCTCATAGGTACTGAATGCTCCCTGCTGAAGGGAAACAAAATAGGGCGGCTCTCCCTTTAATCCCACATGCAAATTGAGCTTCCCATAGAATACCTGACGCAGAAACATTGGCCGCCCCTCCTCAAGCTGGAACTCGACACAGTTGGGAATGAACCCACGGTCAAGACTCGCGGCCAGTCGGGGAGCAAAGTCCATCACCTGGTAGGTGTGCCCCATCAAAAACAAGTAAGGATTTTCTGTAGTAGCCAGCTGCGCCAGGGCCGCACAATAGGCTTCAGGCGTATAGTCTATGAGGAAGGGGGACGTCAGATTGATGACAGTTTCCCCAGTTCTGTCGGCAATCCCCCGGGCAAGTTCTTCGACGTTATTTCCCAAAACGAGAATGTTCAGTTCCTTGTCCAATTTTTGCGCAAGCGTCTGCCCAAAGCCGATGGTTTCCCAGGCAATTGATTTCAATTTCCCCGCTCTGTGTTCCGCAAGGGCGTAAATTTTTTCTGACATTTATAGAACCTTCGCCACTTTCCGGAGCTGTTCGACCAGTAACTTGGCAGTTTCTTCCGGGCTTCCTGTGAGCAGCATCGTCTTTTTCTTTTTTTCAGGGAAAGAAAGTTTCAAGTGCTGAACTCTGGAACCCGCTTCGCCTACTTCTCCTGGAGCTAGTCCCAAATCCTTACAGGCATATTCTCTGATTTCCTTTTTCTTGGCCTGCATGATTCCCTTCAAAGTTGCATAACGCGGCTGATTCATACCAGACTGAATGGTGAGAACAGCCGGGAGAGGGATCTCTACCTCCTCAAATATATTGCTTTCTAATTCACGTCGGATGCGGGTCGGGCAGCCTTCCCCATTGATTTCCGCCTCGACAACGATGGTGGCATGAGACCAGCCAAGGAAATGCGCAACGAGGGCTCCCGTCTGCCCAAACGACAGGTCATCCGACTGGACTCCGGTAAATACCACATCAAAATGTTCCTTTTGAATGGCCCGTGCCAAGGCTCGCCCGATCACAAACGCGTCACTACCAAGAAACGCTGGATCATTGATGTGGATCCCTCGGTCTGCCCCAATTGCGAGGGCATTCCTGAGAGCTTTCATCACACGATCCCTACCCAGAGAAAGAACGACTACTTCTCCCCCGAGTTTCTCCTTGAGCCTGAGGGCCTCTTCCAGCGCATACTGGTCACTTTCATTAGTTTCAAAAATCAGGTCTTCTTCTTGGATGGACACTCCCGATGCGTCAATCTTAAATCGGGAGTCCTTTTCGGGAACCTGTTTAAGGCAAACGAGAATTTGCATGGGTCTTTTTACAGCGAGCTCAGGGCTTGCACCAATTCCTTGTTATCGCGTTGTTGTGGGATGTCATAGACTTTGACGTAGCGGACAATTCCCTCTCGATCAAGAATCACCGTAGCTCTTTGAGTGATCCCTTTGTCTGTCAGATAGAGTCCAAATTTTTCGGCAACGTCCCCTTTGGGATGAAAATCGGCGAGCAAGGGATACCCTATTTTTAATTGCTGAGCAAATGCCTTATGAGCCCAGGCACTATCGACGCTGATACCCAACACCTGTGCATTCAGGTTTTCGAATTGTTTTAGGTCGTCATGAAAACATGCATGTTCTTTGCTGCAAACAGGGCTAAAATCCAGTGGATAAAAAGCCAATACGACATTTTTGCCCTTGAAGTTCGATAAACTCACTTCATTTTGACTTTGATCTTTGAGCTTAAAGTCCGGGGCTTTCTGACCTACTTTGATGAGTTCTGCCATGATTCCTCCAGTTTGTGATAAAATTCCTACCTCTGACATACCTACTCTTGTTCAATCGACGAAAACCGACGACGAGAGCCGGGTTTCGTAGTAAGAATTGATTACCATATTGCATCCACCTAAGGTTGTCAATACCGCCGCCCCGAGTCAAGATTCCAGAAAAATGGCTCTTATGGACCGAAATCGACACGTATTTGTGAAGTCAATTCCTCAGGAAAGTATCCTATGACGAGATATCACTGGACGGGCAATCGCCCCAACCACACTTTGCTTCTTAGCCACCTGATGCGAGGGTCAGCGCTTCTTTGCATCTTCGGATCGATGATTCTATTGGGCTCATGCAACCGGACAAAGCAAAGAGTCGTTGCGGTAGTTCCGAAGGGACATGGGAGCATTTTTTGGGAAACAGTTCATGCAGGGGCACAGGCAGCCGGAACTCGGTTTGGTGTTTCCATTCTTTGGAATGGTCCTGCCGCAGAAACTGAAGTCAGTAAACAGATTAACATTGTTGAAGATTTCATTAATCGCCATGTTGACGGCATTGTTGTCGCTCCAACAGACTCCAAGGCTCTGGTCCCTGTGATTGAAAGCGCCTCGGCACACGGGATTCCCGTAACGATTTTTGACTCGGGGGCTCAGACCGAAAACTATATTTCGTTTGTCTCAACTGACAACTACCAAGGAGGTGTCACAGCCGCTCATCGGATGGCGCTTATTCTAAAGCAGACAGGGAATGTTGCGATCGTGGGGGTACTCCCGGGCAGCGCCTCAACCACGCAACGAGAGGAAGGATTTAAGGATACTCTGGTTAAACAATACCCAAATCTCAAGGTCGTCGCTTTTCAATACGGAATGTCAGATCGGGCCAGGTCGTTAGCCGTCACGGAAGACATTCTTACCGCTAACCCTGGACTGGACGGGATCTTTGGCCCTAATGAGTCGAGCACCCTCGGAGCCTCCCAGGCAGTGAAAATGCGGGGGCTTGTCAATAAGGTGAAAATCGTTGGTTTCGACTCTTCACCCAGCCTCACCACTGACATCGAAGAAGGCGCTATCGATTCTCTGGTTGTGCAGAATCCTTTTGCTATGGGATTTGAGGGGGTCAAAACGATTTGTGAAAAGCTCGATGGAAAAACTCCTCCGCGTCGCCTGGATACCGGTGTCACCCTCGTCACGAAAGAAAATCTCTCCGACCCCAATATCCAGCAGCTACTCCATCCGGAATCGAAAGATCACAAAGAATAATGAAAGAAATCTTCCGGAAGCTTCTTCCATATCTCTGTTTCGTTGCGCTCTTCCTTTTGCTTTCCGCCCTTTCCCCATACTTCTTGACCTTCGCAAATCTCTCTACTGTCGCCCGCCAGACCGCAGTCATTAATATCATCGCCATCGGAATGACTCTCGTCATTATCTCAGGCGGAGTCGACCTCTCAGTCGGCTCTGTCCTTGCATTGACAGGGGTGTGTGGAACTTTGCTAATGGAAAAGGGTGTGCCCATGTTCCCCGCAACCCTTCTAGGGATATTGGCTGGAGCCACGTGGGGGCTATTGACTGGACTCGTTATCACACTCTTCAGGGTTCCGGCCTTTATCGCCACTCTCGGGGGATTAGGCATGGCAAGAGGGTTGACCTTGTTGATTACGGGTGGAAGGCCAGTGACTGAGATCCCAAAAGAATTTGGGAGGTTGGGAGATGGGAATTTTCTGAAGATTATTCCAATCCCAGTCGTGATCTTGATGGGCGTAGCCTGCTTGATGTCTTATGTCCTTCGCTATACCCGTTTGGGGAGATATGCCTACGCGATGGGTGGCAACCGGCAAGCCGCTTATCTCTCCGGAGTAAACCTGACTTTATGCAGCCTTTCATTTTACACCATCCTCGGGGCTCTCACGGGGCTGGCCGGTATGATCGAGTCCTCCAGGCTTATTACCGGTCAACCTACTGCCGGCGAAGGTTACGAGCTCAGAGCCATTGCCGCTGTGGTGATTGGAGGAGGAAGTCTCAATGGCGGGGCGGGGTCTGTATCTGGGACCACGATCGCGGCATTCATCATGAGCCTCCTCAGCAATGGCTGTAATCTGCTGGGAATCTCGCCTTTCATCCAACAAATTCTCATCGGAGCCATTATTGTCCTGGCTGTAGCCGTCGATGAATACCGCCGCCGGAAAGTCGGCTAGTCGTTGTTAGAATTTCGCTGGACATAGCCAATACTCATACAACAGAGTCGTAGCCTCGGATGAACGCAGATGGAGGCAATCATGACTTTCGATCGGATTCTTGCTTCTTGCAATAAACCCACAGCTCTTTTCTTCCGAAACACAGGTAAGCGTTACTTTCAGTAGTCCCTAGCCCAAGTTTTGGAGAAATCCATGAGACTCTCAATCGTCCTGTATTTCCTTTGTATTCCAGTCGTTATGGTGCACCCTCCCCTTTTCCTCGCACAGAATATTCCGCCTTTGATTGGAACGGATATCAAGAATCCCGGCATCAAAATCCCAAATCCAATGGAGCAAACTGGAACGCAAAGGCAAAGCGACCATGGTCAACAATCACCAACAAAGGTCCAAGAGAATGAAATCGGCAAGTTTATGGAGGGCCTAACCTCCGCCTATGGCAGCAGAAATCGCGAACTTATTGTCTCGTCGTATTCACAAGACCCTGGATTAATCATTTTCTGGAATGGTATGCCGTTAAGCGGAATCAGTATCTTCAGTCAATCCCTGAACGGTTGGCTGGCTCAAACCGACACACTTTCCTTCGAATTGTTGCAGCCAGATATTCACATATTGGGGCGATTCGCCTGGGTTTCCAGCCAATGTCGCGTCAGAACCTACAAAGGAGGCGTTGAATCTACATTAGCAGGAACAATGACCTGGATTCTGGAAAGAAAACGATCTGTCCTGGGTCATCCTGCATGAACACCGCACTCTCCTGCCTATCGAATCAAAATAGCCTCCGGCGGAACAAATTCGCCAAATTAAGCCGATTTGGCCCCCCATTCTTTACGCAATCGGGGCCTTGCAGGTTAACCTACTACATACTATATTTTGTGTTGGGCTGAGTAAAACACCCATTATTTTGTGCAAACTGCCCATTTTCTACTTGACAAAAACTCTGTCCGGACTAGAATGCCACGCATTGCTGCAATGTCCTAGGATCCAGCTTGAAATTGTCAACCAATACCGGCACGGATTGCGGGATCTTGGGGCTAAAAAGGGCAGTGCTGCGAGACACTTACTAAAAAGATCTACTGTACGTGACAGGAGGAGTTAAAATGCTACTCAAGGAGAGATCTGAGCGAGGAGAGGCTACAGCTGTGGCACCAACTACTATTTCATCGGGGCGGTTGCTGCATTTCAATAGAGTTTACACGGCGCCAGGGGTGCATCCCTTTGATGAAATCAAATGGGAAAGACGAAAGTCATCCATTTCCAATGAGAAAGGCGAGACCATCTTCGAACAAGCCGATGTAGAGGTTCCATCTAGTTGGTCTATGATGGCCACCAACGTCGTGGTTTCGAAATACTTCCGCCGCTCCAACGATGGAAAGGGGCGGGAAAATAGTGTTCGTCAGCTCATTGGAAGGGTTGTCAACACCATCTCCCATTGGGGACGTGAGGGCGGATATTTTGCGACCGCTGAGGAAGCGGACACGTTTGAGGCAGAACTTTGTCATCTTCTGGTAGATCAGAAAGCCTCCTTTAATAGCCCGGTTTGGTTCAATTGCGGAATCGAAGCCAAGCCGCAATGTTCAGCATGTTTCATTAATTCCGTACAAGACCGGATGGACTCGATATTGGACCTCGCAAAGACTGAAGGAATGCTCTTCAAATGGGGGAGTGGGACCGGAACGAACCTGTCTGTGATTCGTTCCTCCAAAGAGTTACTCTCGAGCGGTGGGCAAGCTTCTGGCCCGGTGTCGTTTATGAAAGGATATGACGCGTTTGCGGGCGTCATCAAGTCTGGGGGAAAGACGCGTCGTGCTGCCAAGATGGTGATCCTCAATGTCGATCACCCCGACATTCTCGATTTTATCACCTGTAAGGAAGAAGAAGAGAAGAAAGCCTGGGCATTGATAGCTGCCGGATATGACAGCTCCTTCAATGGTCCCGCTTACAGCTCGGTTTTTTTCCAGAACTCGAATAACAGCGTTCGTGTGACGGACGAGTTCATGAAGGCCGTGGTCGAAGACAAAGATTGGAGTACGCGGGCAGTCACAACAGGTCAACCCATGGACACCTACAAAGCCAGAGACCTGATGAAAAGCATGGCCAAAGCGGCTCATGTTTGTGGGGATCCTGGAATTCAGTATGACGGCACGATCAACGGTTGGCATACTTGCTCCAATACGGCCCGCATCAATGCATCTAACCCTTGCAGTGAGTATATGTTCCTGGATGACACGGCCTGCAATCTCTCCTCTCTCAATCTCATGAAATTTCGCAAGCTCAACGGGGATTTAGATGTTGAGAAATTTAGACACGCGGTGGATGTCATGATCACGGCCCAGGAAATTATAGTGGACAATGCCAGCTACCCAACACCAACGATCGCGAAGAACAGCCACCTTTTCCGACCTTTGGGGCTGGGCTATGCTAATCTGGGTGCCTTGTTGATGGCGCTCGGCATCCCTTACGATAGCAGACTCAGGCCGATCCTACGCTGCCGCCATCACGGCTCTTATGTGCGGTCAGGCCTATTACACCTCGGCCTTGATCGCCGGGGATCTAGGCCCATTCGCGGAATTCCCGATCAATCGGGAACCGATGCTACGTGTCATTCAAAAGCATCGGGCAGCGGCAGCGAGGATTAACTCGACTCACATCCCATCAGATCTTTACAACGCCGCGCAGCGAGCTTGGAGTGACGCGCTTACCTCCGGAGAACTGAACGGCTATAAAAACTCGCAGGTCACAGTCTTGGCTCCGACAGGAACCATTGGTTTCATGATGGATTGTGATACTACCGGGGTTGAGCCGGACATCGCCTTAATCAAATACAAAAAATTGGTGGGGGGCGGTTTGCTTAAGATTGTGAATCAAACTGTTCCGGAAGCCCTGCGGCACTTGGATTATTCCGACGAGCAGATAAATGAAATCATCAAGTATATTGATGAAAATGAGACGATTGAAGGTGCGCCACACCTTAGAGAAGATCACTTGCCCGTCTTTGACTGTGCATTCAAGCCTCTCAATGGGGTCCGTTCCATCCACTATACGGGCCACTTGAAAATGATGGCCGCGGTGCAACCCTTCCTTTCGGGGGCTATTTCCAAGACGGTCAATATGCCCGAAGAAGTGACGGTTGAAGAAATTGAACAGGCTTATATCGAAGGGTGGAAGTTAGGACTGAAAGCCCTGGCCATCTATCGCGATGGATCTAAGCGTTCACAACCTTTGAATACGAGCATGCAAGAGGCAAAACAGGAAGCCGCCAAGCCGGTTCGCCGCCGTCTCCCGGACGAGCGAAAATCAATCACCCACAAGTTCAGCATTGCGGGACACGATGGGTACATTACCGTGGGAATGTACCATGATGGAACACCCGGTGAAATTTTTGTCGTGATGGCGAAACAAGGCTCCGTCGTTTCCGGATTGATGGATACGGTGGCCACATCGATTTCACTGGCTTTACAGTACGGAGTTCCATTGAAGGTCCTAGTTGACAAGTTCAGCCATAGCCGGTTTGAGCCTTCAGGGTTTACGAACAATCCGACGATTCCAATCGCCAAATCAATTGTCGATTACATTTTCCGCTGGCTTGGGCAAAAGTTCCTTTCCACGGAAGAGCAGGCTCCAGCCGGAAATTCTGGAGCAGCAGAAGTGGGGCAGGCCGAATCCATTCAAAATCATGAGCGCCAGGTGTTCCAATCTCAAGCGGATGCGCCCCCTTGTCCTGAGTGCGGCGCCATCATGGTTCGCAACGCGGCCTGTTATAAGTGCCTTAATTGCGGAACGACCAACGGGTGCAGCTAGCGATGGTGCCGTGAACCTTCTGGTTCTGCCTTATCCTGGCGGCCACTGCATGGGCCTGCCCGCCAGCAAATGCAGATGGATGTGAAAGACCGATTGCCCAGCATTGGGGCCGGTGTTGATGACAATTCGATAACCAGTTGTGTCTACCTTGTGTCGAAGAGCCAGTTCCTTGGCAATGAAGATGAGGTGACCTAACAATCCCTCATCTTCAGGTCCCAGTTCGTTGAGGGATTCGACGTGGCTCTTGGGGATTACTAACAAATGCAACGGCGCTTTTGGATGGATGTCTTCAAAGGCAAGACAATCCTTATCTTCGAAAACAATTTTCGCAGGCAATTCCCTTTTTGAAATCTGGCAGAAAGCGCAGCGGGTCATTTTTACTCGCCTTTCCATTGAGAGTCCCCTTCAAACAGATTCCTTCCTGGCAATGACAACGCGTGGAATCTGATTAAAGTCGGCTTTGATTTGAGGGGGATTCCACCCCTTGCCAAATAGGTTAAGGACATCTTCTTTCATACTGAAGCCAATTTCCATCAACAAATGGCCTTGCGGCCTGAGGGCGCGAAGCGCCTGGGGAATCAGCCTCTCGTAGACCGTCAATCCGCGCGATCCCCCAATCAAAGCGAGGCGGGGCTCCCATTCGCGCACTTCCCTCTGCAACCCTGCGAAATCTTTCTCGGAAACATAGGGGGGATTAGAAACGACACCATCTAGAACCTCTTCACCCAGCTCCTTCGGAGTCAGGGCAAGCAAGTCGCCCTGCAGAAACTCCAGGCGAGGCAGCACGCGGTGTCTAGCGGCATTCCTTTTTGCAACCTCGAGGGCCGCTTCAGAAATATCCACGGCGTAAACACGGGCGGAGGGGAGCAATACCGCAAGGCTCACCGCAATGCAGCCAGAGCCTGTCCCCACATCAATAATCCTTGGGGACGGAACAACCGAAAAGACACTTCGCGCCGCGTCAACCAAAAGTTCGGTCTCGGGGCGAGGGATCAAGACATCGGGAGTTACTTCAAATTCCATCCCCAAAAATTCCTGCACCCCTAAAATGTATTGCAACGGTTTGCCTTGACTGCGTTCTGCGACGAAACAGAAGAAATTATCGATCGGCTCGGGATCCAGGTCTTCGCGCGTGTGAGCCATGAGGTAGCTTCTCTTCTTGTCCAGAACATGGCTCAACATCAATTCAGCATCTTGTCTGGGATTCGTCACTCCTTCCTGTTCCAATATTCCTGTCGCCGCAGCGAGCGCTTCGAATATCTTCATTGATTAAAGGTAGCGATGTGGATCAGGCTAGAAACTGAATCAGGAACTGACAGCCATTTCGTTCTTCAGTTTTTCAGTTTGAAAGAATGTGACAAGAGCGTCTAACACATTCGCGATATCGCCTTCCATAATACGGTCCAGTTGATGAATCGTGAGGCCGATGCGATGATCTGTCAAACGATTTTGGGGGAAGTTATAAGTGCGGATCTTCTCACTTCGATCTCCCGTACCGACTTGGGATCTGCGGTCCTGGGCAATCGCCTTGCGTTGTTCTTCTAATGCGAGATCGTATAGGCGCGAGCGCAGCACGCGGAGTGCTTTTGCACGATTCTTAATTTGAGACTTCTCATCCTGACAGGAAACCACCAGTCCAGTAGGCAGGTGCGTGATCCGGACGGCCGAATAAGTCGTGTTGACGGACTGTCCACCCGGGCCGGAGGAACAGAAGGTATCGATACGCAAGTCTTTCTCACTAATCTGAATTTCAACTTCATCCGCCTCGGGCAAAACGGCAACAGTTACTGCGGAGGTATGGACCCGACCGCTCCCCTCTGTAGCGGGAACTCGCTGAACACGGTGGACCCCGCTTTCGTACTTCAGCCGGCTAAAGACCCTCTTGCCTTCAATGATGGCAATGACCTCTTTTAATCCACCCACTCCGGAAGGGCTGGAAGAAACAATCTCAACTTTCCAGCCTTGAGACTCGGCAAAACGGGTGTACATGCGGAAGAGCTCCTGCGCAAAAAGACTAGCCTCATCTCCCCCCGTCCCAGCCCGAATTTCAAGCAAAACGTTTTTCTCGTCATTGGGATCCTTGGGAAGCAGGAGCACCTTGAGATCTTCCTCAACTTTCCCGAGCTTGCTTTCCAGTGACGCCAGTTCTTCCTCTGCGAGGACTCGAAGGTCCTCTTCGGAGGCGTGGTCCACTAACATTTGCTTGGCTTGCGCAATCTCAATCTTCAACTGCTTATATTCCCGGAATTTTTCAATGATGGGCGTCAGATCACTATGCGTCTTGGCGTGCTTCTGATATCTGGAAGCATCCGACAGCACGTCGGGATCCATGATCAGACGTGTGATCTCTGCGTATTTGGTTTCTAATAATTCCAACTTGTCAAACATGGGGAATGGTTAGGCCGTTGCCAGGCTTGGTGCTGATTCTTCCAGCTGCAAGGCATCTTCCAGCGCGCGAATGGCAATCTCCAACTGGCCTTCGTCAGGCTCTTTGGTCGTCACCCTCTGGAGCCATAACCCGGGCATGGTCAGCAGATTGAGTAAACGACTCTTGCGAAAAGCAGCAAAACGAATGATTTCGTAAGAGATTCCGGCAATGAAAGGAATCAAAACAACGCGTGAAAGCAATTTGGGCAGGAATGAGTCAAAGGGAATGAACGCATACACTAACATACTGATCAGCATAACCACCATTAAGAAACTGGTTCCACAACGTGGATGCAGCGTGGAATATTTCTTGGCATTCGATACGGAAAGACGTTCATGGGATTCAAAAGTAAAAACAACTTTATGTTCTGCACCGTGATATTCAAACATTCTTCGAATGTCGCGGAGACGCGAAACAAGAAAAATGTAGAGCAGAAAAATACCCATCCGTATCATCCCGTCAACCAAACTGAATACGAACCGGTTCTCAAGACTCGTCAGACGAAGCTTCAACCAACTGGTTAGGAGGAGTGGGAGCACCTTGAAAAGGAGAATAAAAAAACCCAACGCAATCAAGATGTTTACTGTCATAAGCCAATGGGATATTTCTCGTCCCGTCTTCTCAGACCCTGCCGGTTCCCCGCTCTTCGAGTGGGCATCGAGACCGGAAAGAATTTGATCCGAAGAGAATTTCAGTGCGCGAATCCCTAATGTGAAGGCTTGTCCTAATATTGAAACCCCTCGGATGACCGGCAAGCCCCACATCGATTTTCGATCGGCAGGTCGTTGTAAATGATCCTTTTTAACCGCTATGGAACCGTCCCCCTTCCTAACGGCAATTGAATAGGAACGTGGAGAACGCATCATGACCCCTTCAAAGACAGCCTGCCCTCCGACGAGAACATCCTCACCCGCATTCAAAAGAAATAGGGTGAAATTTGCAATCCAAAGCTTCATAAACCAGAAGGCACGCAATATCATAAAAAAAATCCAACTTCCCCTGAAAGATTTGTGACGTCCGAATCCTGTCGAACTGAAAAAGACAGACTAATCAGTTAGCTTGTAGTGGGTTGCTTTACTTTTGGGCTGTACTTCCTGTTGAAGCGCTCAACGCGACCGGCCGTGTCGACCAATTTCTGTTTACCTGTGAAGAAAGGGTGGCACTTGGAGCAGATTTCCAGTCGAATATCCGCACCTTTTGCCGAACGTGTCTTAAAAGTCTCTCCACAGGCGCAAGATACGGTCACTTCAATATATTTTGGATGAATGTTTTCTTTCATAATTCCTTTGCCTCTAGCAGTAATTCCCCTTGAAATACCTCAAAACCTTGCAATTATAAGATCAGTCGATCATACTGGCAAGGACAAAGTAGAGGAAGAAATTAGCTGAATTTAAGTCTAACAAATTAAACTAGTTATTAGGAAAATCCGTGAAGCTCCCGAAACACCTTTCCCCCAGAGTTTCAGGGCCTTAAGAAACAATGTCTGTCGTTTTGGACTGGAATAAGTGTGAATGACTAACCATGGCGTAGAAAAGTGATAGGGATTGCAATCTTCCTTATAATATAATGGTTTCCGTGAAATTTCCGATTTACAAAGTATTCGGTATTTTACCCTCGGGTGATGCCATTCAGGTAATCGAATAGAGGGATTTTTAGGTATAGTCCCAGAATCGCCAATGAATAATCGTCATTCAAAGCTCTTAGTTTGGGTCATTGTAGGTGGGGGGCTGTTTGTTTTATTCGTAGTAACTCTATTCGCGCTTGTACTTTATACCGTGCGTGATGATGATGGTGAGACTTTGAGTTTTGGGGACAACAAGATTGGCGTCGTCGAACTCAGTGGAGTCATTCTGGAATCAAAAAGCTTGATTGAACAATTGCAACGATTTGCCGAGAGCTCTTCCATTCGAGCCATCATCCTGCGGATTGACAGCCCTGGTGGTGGAGTCGCTGCCTCTCAAGAGATATTCAATGAAGTGCTTCGCTTAAGAAAGGTAAAAAAGAAAATTATTGTCTCTTCGATAGCATCGGTTGGGGCCTCTGGTGCTTATTACATTGCTTGCGGGAC
The DNA here is from genome assembly GCA_963810905.1 of uncultured Acidimicrobiia bacterium. Taxonomy (GTDB): domain Bacteria; phylum Acidobacteriota; class Terriglobia; order Versatilivoradales; family Versatilivoraceae; genus CAWBAT01. Next base: position 129,503 of record CAWEPG010000015.1, read on the forward strand.
CGACAAAATCATAGCCAATCCTGGCACTGTGACCGGAAGCATTGGTGTCATCGCCGAGTGGATTAATTATGGCGAACTCATGAAGTGGGCAAAATTAAAGAATATTGTCTTCAAAAGTGGAGAACTCAAAGATGCTCCTTCTCCCATTCGGGAACTGACGGTGGCCGAAAAAAAATATTTGCAAAATATCATTGATGATATGTACATTCAGTTTCTTACTGCTGTAGCTGAAGGCAGGAAGTTGGATGTCGAGAAGGTCCGTCAGCTGGCTGACGGACGAGTTTACACAGGCAAGGATGCGAAAGATAAAGGCTTGATCGATGAGCTCGGCGGGCTGCAGGAAGCCGTCGAAATCACCTCCAAATTGGTTCAGATTACCGGAGAGCCCAAGCTCGTCTATCCACCCAAATCCAAGAAGGGATTGCTTGGCCTCCTGTTTGACGATGCTTCAACAGTTCTTCCGCTGAATTCGGCTCTCGACAGCCGGATTCAGTTTTCATATGTATGGAAGTAAAACTCTGCCGATTCTTGCCAAGTGAGTTGGGGCCACACTTAAGCCAAAAGAATTTTTGAAACGCAGGATCCCGAATTTTCTGATTTCTGATAACAAATCAAGGAGAGAATATGACCAAGGCAGACCTGATTGATGAAGTCTCAAAGGTGACGGAATTGAGTCGCAAAGATTCGGAAGTGATTGTCGAGACGCTCTTCGACAGTATCATTAAGGCTCTAAGAAATGGCGACAAACTGGAAGTTCGCGGCTTCGGGAGTTTCCGAATTCGCGAGCGGAAAGCCCGTCAGGGGCGAAATCCCAAAACGGGGGAAAAAGTCAGCGTCCCGGAGAAAAAAGTGCCTTACTTTAAACCCAGTAAAGAACTCAAAGACCTCATTAATAGCGTCAGCTAGCATGGATTATTTATGGACTCCCTGGAGATACCAATACATCGCGAACATCAAGAATTTAGATCGCTGTGTCTTCTGTCTCGGTCACGGAGGGGAAGATGACGAAAGAGATTTCGTTCTCCATCGAGGAGAATTCAATTTTGTCATTTTGAATATTTATCCTTACACGAGCGGACATCTCCTAATAGCTCCCTATAAACATACTGCCGATTTTTCTCTCTGTTCAACCGAGGTGTGCTCGGAAATGATGAACCTGGCGAAATCGTGCAAACAGGCCATCCAAGAGGTCTATCAACCCGACGGGTTTAACATCGGCATGAATTTGGGGCGATGTGCTGGGGCTGGAGTCGAACATCACTTGCACCTGCACATTGTTCCCCGATGGATTGGCGATGCAAACTTCATGACGATCATCGGAGAAACACGCATTCTGCCGGACACACTGGAAAGTACCTTCTTGAAATTGCGGCCACACTTCTCCTCTCTTTAGGGCTCTCCGCTTCGAGTATTAGTCCAAGTAGAGCCCGAATGTCCTGATATTTTCTTCCCAAGAGCTCTCTTAACGACCTCTCCTAAAGATTCTTTCAAATAAACCGATCAATATGTCCTTAAGGACTGTCAAACCTTGATATTGAATTCATGGACTGATCTTTAAGGGCAGTATTCTAAATTTGTGTTTTATTCTTTCCCGAAAAGAAAATGGATATAGCTCTAGTTACCTTTTTGTACTTCTTCCTTGATTTCGAAATTCAAAAGCTGTAAGTTTTCGCCCTGATTAAGTACATATTCGTAACAAGTTGGTAAAGTTTTCCATGTTTTATACGGTTCCAGAGAAAGATTTTGGGCTAAAGATCCTCAACAGTCTGCGTTGCGGCATATTATCCATTGATCGCGAGAACAGGATTACCGCTGTCAACGAGATTGCGATACGGATACTTGAGCTTGAGAATCGGGATTATGTTGGAGAAGACGTTCGAGAGGTGCTGAAGAATCAGCAGTTTTTTCTGCAACTACTCAGTGGCGCCTATCAAATGAAGAATCTGCCGAGTCGCGCAGAGATGGATATACGTTTGAGGGAAGGAGCCAGCCGGACAGTAGGGTATACTATCTCATTTATCAAAGATGAAGATGGCAATATTAGCGGAATCTCTTTATTTTTCAAAGACTTAACTTTAGTTGAACAGCTTAACGAGCAAGAAAAGCTAAAAGACCGCTTAGCAGCCCTTGGGCAAATGGCCGCTGGTCTCGCTCACGAAATCCGAAATCCTCTTGCAGCCATTGAGTTAACCGCCAGTCTGATTAAACGAAAGCTGATAGGCCATCCGAATCACACGACCCAACTTGAATCAATCCAATCTGAGGTCAGAAAGCTCAATAAGATTGTGACGGATTGCCTGGAATTTGTTCGGCCAGTCAAGATCAGCCAGGAAAAAGTTAATCTGGTGTCGCTGTTGGACGAAAGCATCCTAATTGCTTTGTCAACAGTCGAAAAGAAGGAAATTCTGCTCCGGAAGAATTTCCTGGCCACTCCTCCGGTGTCAGTGGATTACAACCAGATGAAACAAGTAGTTGTCAATATCCTAGTCAACGCCTTACAAGCTCTAAAGGATCATGGGAGCATTGAGATATCCTGTGGCCCGTCGTCCTCCTTTCAGAGAAATGCTGCTTATGGAAATGGAAAATTTTCCGATATGAATTTAGGAAGGCAGCTCTGCATGTCCTCATACGCCTGGGTAAAAATAGCCGATAACGGACAGGGGATTCCTGAAGATGTTTTGAGCAAGATTTTCTATCCATTTTTCACTACCAAGGAAAAAGGATCCGGGATTGGTTTGGCAATTGCCCAGAAGATCGTCGAAAGTCACCATGGGAGTATCGACGTTGAAAGTGAACCTAGCGTAGGGACAACGTTTACTCTCAAGCTCCCGTTGTAGTTAAGGGAGTTAAGAGGTGAGTACTTACAGAAATCAGACAGATTCCGAAAATTAGTGGATACATGGGGAAAATCTTAGTCGTCGAAGACAACGATGTGCTCCGGGCGAGCGTAATGCAAGCCTTGCACGAGAATAGTCATATCGTCTGTGAAGTACGTGATGGCGAGGAGGCCATGGAACGCCTCCAAGAAGAAAGCTATGACGTAGTCCTCACCGATATGAGGATGCCTAAAAGAAGCGGGATGGAGGTTCTTAAGTTTGCCAAGAACATAAATGATCTGACGGTTGTTATCGTAATGACGGCCTTCGGTACAATCGAAAGTGCTGTTGAGGCGATGAAGAACGGCGCATATGATTATATTCAAAAGCCTTTTGAACTGGAAGAATTGGAAGTCAAGATAAGTCGAGCCCTGGATCACCGTCGAGATAGCACGGTCCTGCAAATTCTAAGAAGCCAATCGGGAGTCTCCCTCGAACACAATAATATTGTCGGCCACAGTGTGCAAATCAAGAAAATCCTGGACATTGTCAGGAAGATTGCAAAAAGTAATGCATCCGTTCTGATTACAGGTGAAACGGGGACAGGAAAGGAACTCATAGCGGCTTTGATCCATTACAACAGTCTTCGATCCAAGCAGAGCTTTGTGAAGGTCAATTGTGCCGCGCTGCAGGAGAATTTGCTCGAAAGCGAATTGTTTGGGCACGAAAAGGGGGCATTTACGGGAGCGGAACGCCAACGGATCGGACGCTTCGAGCAGGCAAGCGGAGGCACTCTTTTTCTCGACGAAATTGGCGATATGAGCCCCAGCACTCAAGCCAAGGTCCTCCGTGTACTTCAAGAACAGGAATTTGAGCGACTGGGCGGGATGAAGACCATCAAGGTCGACGTAAGAATTATCGCAGCCACGAACAAAAACATTCACGAGGCTATCGCCAAAGGTCATTTTCGCGAAGATTTGTTCTATCGCCTGAACACCGTATCGATTGAAACGCCTGCCCTTCGGGAACGCAAAGAGGATATCCTCCCGCTCGCCAATTTCTTCGCCAAGAAGTACAACGAAGAACTGAAAAAGAATGTCTCGGGGTTTACGCCGCCGGCGGTGAAGTACCTGACTCGCCACAATTGGCCGGGAAATATCCGTGAGCTTCAGAACGCCATAGAGCGGGCTGTTTTGATGGCCGAGTCAAATCTCGTCGGTATCGAAGACCTCACACTCAATACGAATCATTCCGACCCTTCCTCCACCGAGGCTCTTGGAATTAAGATTCCTCCCACCGGAATCCGGCTGGATGATTTGGAACGCAATACAATCATCGAGGCCCTAAAAATGACTAACTGGGTCCAAAAAGATGCAGCAGAACTGCTTGGCGTCAGCCGGCGCGTCCTCAACTATAAGGTGAAGATCCACAACATCACCCACGACCGTTGGCGTCGTCGGGTAAGCTAGCCTAGCACCCTCCTAGTCCCCGCGGTCCGAAAGTCCTGCCCCCCAAACTCCGGAAAACGCTTGAATCGCTAAGGCCTGCAGACGAGTTTTACCGATCGCGAGTTCCCACCGACATCGCCCCCCATCAGTCCTTCACTCCCAAGTTGTCGAGAGTAATCAATTATGTCACGATTCTCCTAGCAGAAGAGGGGTCCACCCAAAACATCCCACGGATTCTACTGACAGAACTCTCGAATCCACATGATTGTTGGAAATCAGCGAAAACTATCGACCCTCCTTGCCTTGAACTCCAACCTTCTCGTTCTACTCTCAGCCCTTGTGACCATGGGCTTTGCAGAGGAACTCTGGGTCCGTTTTTTCCCCAAGTACCTTGCCAGCATGGGGGCAGCCCTCTGGGCCATTGGCCTTTTTGATGCCATAAGAACTTCCATGGGCGCACTTTACGCTTACCCTGGGGGAATCGTTTCCGACCACTATGGAGATCGTAAGGCACTTCAAATATTCACTTTCATTACCCTGCTGGGCTATGGCTTGATCGTTTTTGGCACCAGCTGGACCACGCTGATTGTATCTTCATTCTTTTTCCTTGCCTGGAGTGGATTCTCCCTACCCGTTATGTTTTCCATGGTAGGTCGAAGTCTGGCGGAAAACCAGCATGCCCGCGGTCTGGCTCTACAAGCAACTTTGAAGCGTGTACCAGTGATTCTGGGGCCGCTCATTGGGGGAATCTTAATCGATCACTATGGCCTACACGGGGGAATTCGAATCGGCGCTATAGTCGCGCTGATGTTGGGGGTCTTCACGCTGGGAGTGGAGCAAAAACTCCCCAAATCTCCGGCAGGGCTTCCCGATGAAACCATCCTTACGCGGCTACGGTCGACAAGATCGTTTCATCCGACTCTCCGCCATTTATTGTATTCCGATATTCTTGTTCGCTTTTGTGAACGAATTCCTTATGCCTGGGTTGTAATCTATTGCATGGATAATGCCCACGTGTCGGCAACCCAATTTGGGTTATTGACCGCAATTGAAACGCTCGTCTCCATGCTTTGCCTTTTTCCAACGGCCTATTTATCTGATAAGTACGGGCGCGAACCTTTTGTTGTGGCGACCTTCATTCTCTTTACCCTCTTCCCTCTCTCAATGCTGTACTCGCACAACTTCACAATGCTCGTGTTTGCATTTATCATCCGCGGTTTAAAGGAATTTGGCGATTCAGCTCGAAAATCGCAGATCATTAAATTTTCTGCCGAGAAGACACGGGGGCAAACTGTAGGCGCTTATTACCTAATCCGAGACTCAGTGGTGACAATGGGTTCATTCCTGGGAGCATACTTGTGGAAGATTGGCCCCGAAGCAAACTTCCTGGGCGCAGTCATTGCTGGGACTGTTGGAACTCTCTACTATGTTTGGTCATTGAAAAAGGCGTCATAATCAAATAAGATCAAGCTCTGGTCGACAAGCAATCATGTCTGTGAGTTCCAATCCGAAGCGACACTCAACAGTCCTAACTTTGCCCATAACAGCAAAGGGACAAGGGTAATGTCAGAGATTTCTCTCTCGAGGGTGTTCATTCTTCCGCAATGCCTAAAGAAACCATTTTTCAGCCGGAGGTCCAAGAGCAGATCCATGCGATGGGTAACACAGAGATTGTTGTTGGTCTCTGCACGCACAACCACGCCCGTACTGTGGCTCATGTGTTGCAAACCATTCGATCTGGTCTAGAGCGCTATTATCCTGAAAGAAAATTTCTGGTGGTCGTCTCAGATGGTGGCTCGACGGATGAGACCCTATCATCGGTTGTCGAAGCCATTCCCGGTGACAGGCTAATTCTCTTTTCGAACCCATTGCATCCGGTCTTTCGAATCAACGTGCCGTACCATGGTCTACCGGCGAAAGCACATTGTTTGAGTGCGATTCTAGAGATAACCAAAGCTTTGGGTGCTGGAGCCTGTCTTCTGATCGACCCTGACGTTCAAACGGGCACCCCAGAGTGGATGAAACTAATGGTGGACCCAATATTCGAAGACGGATTCGACTTTGTTGCCCCTTCCTATCAACGTCATAAGTACGAAGGGACTTTGACAAATAGTGTGATCTACCCTCTGACCCGTTCCCTTTACGGACAACGCATCCGCCAACCGATTGGATCGGACGTGGCAATTTCCCAGCGGATGGCTGTGGACTTTTTGAAGAAAGACCTTTGGCACACTCAGTTGCTGTCCAATTGCCCGAGCCTTTGGATGACGACCGTCGCCATCGCAGAAGGATTTAAGGTTTGTCAATCCCTCCTGGGTGCAAGAACTCAAGGCCCCCGACCGTACTTGGCCGACTTGAGTCAACTTCTGGCTCAAATCATGGGGGGTGTTTTTGACTTGATGGAGTCATATCACTCCGTATGGAGTGAGATTAGAGGTTCAGAACCCTCTCCTGTTTTCGGACTCCCGAAGGATTGCGGAGTTGAGCCTGTTAAGGTGAACATCGACCGAATGATTCAGGCATTTGATCAGGGGGTTGCAGAACTTTCAGGAATTTGGGATAAATTTTTATCTCAGGAGCTTTTGAAAAGCCTCAGGCGCCTGGCATCCTTGCCGATTGCGGATTTCCGTTTTCAAGATGAGATATGGGTAAAAACTGTTTTCGAATTTGCGGCAGCTTATCACAATAGTCGCATGGATCGTACTCACCTCATCAAATCAATGACACCCCTTTATCTGGGACGGACAGCCTCGTTCGTGATGGACACTTCCAGCAGTTCGGCAGCTGACGTAGAAAACCAGATTGAGTTATTGTGCCTGGAGTTCGAGAATTCGAAACCCTATCTGGTCGAATGCTGGGGAAAATAATTGAGCGATTGCATTAGGAGGCCTGCCGATGCGTGATTTCATCGAAAAAACTTTCTTTCTGCCGTTGCAAAACCTCTTCGACCGCCTCGTGTCGCTTCTCCCTAGGCTGTTTGGAATGATTGTACTCATTGCCCTCGGGCTTTTTCTGGGCTGGTTGGTTTACAAAACTGTGCGAAAAGCTTTGCATGCCATCCATTTCGACAAGTTTTGTCATCAGATCGGTTTGTCTCAAGTGCTCGAAAAGGGAAGTATTCGAAGATCGGCATCAGAATTGGTCTCCGGTGGAATTTATTGGCTTATTGTCCTGAGCTTTTTTGTAATCGGCTTGCGCACTCTTGATGAGTCCTTGATGGCGGGCGTCTTCTCTCGTTTTTTTTCCTATTTGCCCAACCTGATCGTCGCCCTGCTGATTCTTGTCATGGGCTTTATCTTCAGTAAGTTTATTGGACGAAGTATCTTGATCGGGGCCGTGAATGCCCGGATCCGCTCGGCCAGGCTACTCAGCATTAGCATTGAACTGTTGATCTTGATCTTCACCCTATCTCTGTCCCTGGAAGAATTAGAAATTGGAAAATCTACCATTGTGGCTGCCTTTTCAATTCTTTTCGGAGGAATCGTCTTAGGATTGGCAATCGCTTTTGGATTCGGCGGTCGGCGTCTGGCACAGGATTTCCTGGAAAAGCGGCTGGGGGTGAAAGAAGAACAGGAAGCAACCGAAAAACATCCTTCACACCTTTAACTCATGAAACGCCCCCTTAGAATCCTGGTGGCTCCCAATGCTTTTAAGGAGAGCCTTACTGCAGCCGAAGCTGCACACTGCATTTCAGCTGGAATCCGACGCGGCTTGCCAAATGCCCGGATTGTCGAACTTCCCATTGCCGACGGCGGGGATGGGACCCTTGAAGTCGTCATAAATGGCACCGGGGGAAGAATCTGCCGGAGCCAAGTTTTGGATCCGCTGGGGCGAAAAAGGATTGCAGCCTATGGCATCACGGGGAACGGGAAAACCGCGATTATTGAAATGTCTCGGGCATCCGGCCTGGCCTTGGTTCCTCCTTCCCGGAGAAATCCATGGGTCACAACCAGCTATGGGACAGGTCAATTGATCTTAGCTGCACTTCGTCACAAGGTGGAGGAGATTATTCTGGCGATTGGAGGGAGCGCCACGGTGGACGGAGGTCTCGGAGCTCTTCAAGCCCTCGGGGTTGATTTCCGCGATCGCAATGGTAGAGCCGTTTGTTTCGGCGGCCGAGGACTCTCACAACTTCAATCCATTCAGCTAGAACGACTCCACCCTGCCTTAAGCAAGATACGACTGCTAGTTGCTTGTGACGTCGATAATCCTTTGGTCGGTCCCCGAGGAGCCGCCGCAGTATTTGGCCCCCAAAAGGGAGCCACTCCGTTGATGGTGAAACGACTCGATCATGGATTGGTAAGACTCGCAAAAAAGATAAGCGAACTAAAGCAAATCAATATTTCTTCAATTCCTGGCGCTGGAGCGGCCGGAGGAATATCCGGTAGCTTTCTTGGTTTGCTTGGCGCCCAGCTTCAACCAGGAAGCGATCTGATTTTCAAACTCCTCAAGATCGACCAGGTGATTCGACAGGTCGACCTCATCATTACGGGTGAAGGAAGTATTGATTTTCAAACCCCTTCAGGGAAAGGCCCTGGAATTCTTGCAAAATGGGCTCAGCAGCTTGGCCTTCCTGTCGTTGCTATTGCCGGTTCCGTCACAAACGAACGGGGATTTCTCAATCGGAAGGGATTCTCGGCCCTGTTCAGTGTCGTTCAGGGCCCCATCGACCTTCCGTCTGCCAAACGGCAAAGCGGACGCTTACTTCGGGAGAAGGCAGAACAAGTAGCCCGTTTAATCCAGGCGACAAGGAGCCTTTAACCCATGATCAATCTGATAACGATCTCAAGGGAACGGGGCAGCGGTGGGCGACCTCTTGCTCAACGGTTGGCTGCAGAACTCGGATTGAAATGCTATGGGAAGGAGATCATCTACGAAATTGCCCAAAGCGCCGGAGTCAGCGAGGAATCCGTCGAAAAATTCGATCAAGAGCATTATAACAAGTGGCATCTGATGGTGGACTCATTGCGAATGAGCACCCATTTGTCTCCTGACTACGGGCTCGGTTTCAATTTGTCTGCCATTGAACCTGAAATATTCTTTACTCAGGATCGATACCTCAAGGCAACTCAAGAGATCCTCAAAAAGCTGGCGAGCCAACCCCGTTTAATCCTTTTGGGAAGAGGCGCTCAAGTCATTTTCAAAAACCGTACCGACGCGCTTCATATCCGTTTGGTAGCCCCACTGAACATCCGGATCAAAAGAATCCAGGAGCTCCTGAAGTTGAGCGCGAAAGAGGCCGCTAAACACGTGACAGATATAGACAGGTCCAGGGCAGCTTACTTAAGGGATTTTTATGGGGTTGATGTCAACGACTCTGTCTATTACCACCTCACCATCAACACCGGATTGATGGATTATGGTCAGGCGATTGATATCATCAAGCGGGCAATGGAGATTCTTTGATAGTGGACAACCAGAGACGCAACGAGTCGAAACAAATTCTGGGTTCGCACGAAAGGGGCCCTAGAGTATAACCCCGCAAAAATGCTTCTTTTCTTCATCGCGGGTCCGCCAGCCGGTTTCGTGAGGACCGGACACCATGGTTTTGCTATCTCGGGAGAAGAAACATTAGCCAGCTTAGGGTTAATGCCACAAGCAGGAAGGAAAAGAACAGATAGATTCCATACCGGAGTCGTTCTCGGAATGTATCTTTGGAAGTTAAGGAAAAAACGATCGAAACGCAGAAGGCAAATACCGTCAGAGCGACAAAATGGGAGATCTCCATAATTTTACTTCTTTCGTCCAATGGCAATATCATAGGCATTGAGCGTTACTAGCAAGTTCAGCAATCCGGATACAGCCAGAAAGGTATTTCCATAATCGAAAGAGGGGTTGTGAGCGTTCCCAGCGCCATAACCCCAATTTCTTGCAAAAACGTAAGGCAAGCCATTACTAATATCCGCAAAAAAGAACAGCGTCGTAATGAATTCCGTCAGATCCAGATCGTGTAGTCTTCCCTCAACCACCAGACCTAAATAAAATAAAGACAAAATAGCAAAAGCAAACAGCAAAGCTCTGATCCACTTCCCCAGTAATAAATGCCCTAGCCCTGGGAAAAGAAGTCCTCCGAGGACGGCAACAATGATCTTTAACTTGCTGGATATAGCCATTGGGAAATGAAATTAGCCCTTATCGAAACCTCGCAAAAACCGCTGGAAATTCTCTTCTGAAAACTGTTCCAGTAAGAGAACTTTCTGCCTAGAGAAAACACCGGTCCGAATGGAGATTTTCGACTTCGGCACGTGGAGCGAGCGAGATATCAGTCTGATGAGTTCTTCATTGGCTTTGCCATCCACTGGACGCGCGGCTAAACGGACTTTCAAAAACTCTCCTTCGATTCCTTGAATCGCGCTGGGGGCCCCTCCCAGCCGAACTTTCACAGAAAAGCTTAGCCCCTGGCGCCCTACCTGGTATTTCATGAAATCGGGATCCTGTTCCCTCGTTAATGCCTCGGTCCAAAGATGGCGGTGCCCAGCCGCACCAGGGTCGCCCCTTCTTCTATCGCTACTGGAAAATCATGGCTCATTCCCATTGAAAGTTCATCCATCGAGACATTTTCGATTCTCCACTCTGCCAATGTTTCTGCCAAACGACGCAGCCTGGCAAAATAAGGGCGAACTTGTTCAGGGTCTTCAAGGAAGGGCGGAACACACATCAGGCCCCGAATTGACAAATTCTTTAATAGAGACATCCTCTCCACCAGATCCCCGACATTTTCCTCGACGACCCCCGACTTTGAAGGTTCCTTCTCTAGGTTGACTTCAATCAAGATAGGCATTTTCTTACTTGAAAGTTCACAGACTCGATTGATCTTCGAGGCCAATTCAATATTATCGACGGTGTGAATCCAATCAAAAATTTCAACAGCTTTGTTTACTTTGTTTTTTTGCAAGGGTCCAATTAGATGGAAAGTATACGGACGTCGACTCAACAGCGGTTTCTTGGCCACTGCTTCTTGAACTCTATTTTCCCCCAAATGTTGAATGCCTGCCTCCAAGGCGTGGTTGATTCTTTCCGCCTCGATCGTCTTGGAAACAGCCATCAGCTTGATGGATTCGGGACTTCTTCCTGCTTTGGCCGCAGCTTTTTCAATCACCTCGCGAATTTTTTGAACGTTTGCGTGAATATCTATTCCCATCTGAATCGGCCAATTCCGATCTTTGTCTTTTCGAAGATTAGCCCTCCGGATGGGCAGTAAAGGTCCCTCTTGTCAAAGCGCTTCATCTTACATCATGTCGGGTCGTATCTCCAAACTGACAACGTTTGCATTCCCCTGCCCTTGTTTGAATACCATTGTTATGCTACTTTTCAGTCGTAGTTTGTGACCCAATTTTCTAATGCATGGGAAATCTCAATCGGCCTTTCTTTTCTTAAAGCCCGTATTCCTCGAATGAATCATGGCGCTATTCATATCCTTTGAAGGAATTGACGGCTCAGGAAAGTCTACTCAGATTCGGCTGCTGGAGTCATACCTAAGCAAGCAGGGAGTTTCAGTTGTGGTTGCACGGGAACCTGGTGGGACCGAAGTGGGGAACACCATCCGTCAAATCCTACTACATTCCAAGAATACACGCCTGAAGCCAATGAGCGAGCTACTCCTTTACTACGCCTCGCGTTACCAAAATTTGCATGAAAAGATCTTGCCAGCCCTCACGGCAGACCAGTGGGTGTTATGCGATCGGTTTGCTGATGCGAGCATGGCTTATCAAGGCTATGGTCGTGGAATCCGTCTGGATTTTATCCGGCTCTTGGACCAGGAAGTGATCCAGAAGCGTATCCCCGATCTCACCATCTATATCGATATTGAGCCTCTCATAGGCCTCTCGAGGGCCCGTGGGCGGAATCAACACAGTCGCCATGATGAAGGGCGATTTGAGAACGAATCCGTAGAGTTTTTCACGAAAGTGAGAGAAGGTTATTTAAAATTGGCGAAGGATAACCCTCTTCGAATCAAAACCATCGACGGGAATCAGTCAATTGAAGCGGTGCACCGCGACATCATTCGCCATCTCCCGAGTTAAGGGGTAGAGCCTGGGCTCTCACTCACATCAAAGAGTATTCTTCTTTGTGCTTTTTCGAATCCTCCCGCCTCTAGGATTCGCCAATTGCTCGGTATGAGAATGCCTTTAAGTAATCGAGTCCGGTTGGACGTCATATGGGATTCAATCAATTTCTGGGGAATCGCAACGTCGTCGACACCCTAAAGCTGCAGTTAGAGAAAGGGTGTCTGCCCCATTCTCTGCTCTTTTGTGGGATCCAAGGCGTAGGCAAGGCAACACTCGCTCTCTACTTGGCAAAAGCCACCAATTGCCAAACAAACTCAACGGACTTCTGTGATTCCTGCCCAAGTTGCCGGAAAATCGACTCTGGGATGCACCCTGATGTCCGTCTCTACCAGCCAGACGGGCAATTCATCAAGATTGATCAAATGAGAATTCTCAGTCGCGAAGTGTTCTATTGCCCTTTCGAAGGGCGGCGGCGGGTATTCGTTATCGATGAGGCCGACCGCATGAAGCCGGAAGCCGCTAACTCCATCTTGAAAACACTAGAGGAACCACCTGAAAGCTCGATTTTGATTTTGATTACGGCTAAACCGAACGATTTGCTGCCGACGATCCGATCCCGTTGCCAGCTTTTTCGATTCCTGCCATTACCCCAATCGGAGATGGAGGAACTCTTGTCGAAGCGAGACGACTTGTCCAGCCAAGATCGTCTTCTGGTTTCCCGAATTGCCGGAGGGAGTGTGGCTAGGGCCCTGACCTTTGATTTGCCCACTTACAAAGTCCACCGCCAGGAAGTGATTCATTTGTTAGAAACTTGCGTTAGAAAGCTCAGCTACGTTTCTGCAAACAAGCATATCAGTGAGATTCTAGACAAGAGAGCACTCTCTTATTTCGAAGAAAAAATGCAGATCCTGCAGAGCCTTTTGCGGGACGTCTATTTGCTAAAACTAGATCCCTCCACCCCCTTCCTGATTAATCTGGACCTCATCGAACTGCTGGACCATCTCGGTCAATCGATTTCACTGGATCAAATTCAACGTGCATCGAGCATTTTATGGCATCTCGAAAGAGGTGCCTCCAGGAACCTCAACAAGAACCTGGCTCTCGATCAGTTTGTATTCGAACTGAGCGGAGAGTTTTCCGGCCTGACTCAGAAAAACTTCTCATGAGCCTTTGCATCACACGTGAATCGGGAGGAATAGGGCGGTTACCAATCTCGTTTCTGCCATGCATTCCCGAATTTTTTTTCGTCCGGAAAAGATTTCGATGCGGTCTCGATTAACCCCCCCAAAAAAAATAACGGTTCCCCCAGGAACAAAAGGCTAGCCAGATTGACCGAAACTGGAACTTCCCTTTTAGGCGCATGATGACCCAAGGATCCATCAAGTTTCTACTTGTTGCGGCTAGGGAATTATGTTAATTTTTTTTCAAACAGTAATCCGGTGATGTCCGGAGAGGAATATCCCCCCTTCGGTTTTCGCTCGAGCCTCTTATTGTTATCCAAAAGGATTGTCTACCCGCTGAATCCTTCACGTCGGGAGATTCCCCCGGGCAAGGAAGACCCAAGATCGTCGAACCGCTTCAGAGTAGCAGAGTGCCTTGGAAAACCTCTTACCCAGATGTTGATGAATACACTTTGCGGGAAGGCGTTGATGACCATGAGACAAAAACCAGAGCATGATTTCATGAACAGAAGGCTTATTCGGCCTTCTCTCGCCGATATTAAAGAGAAGATGACGGTACGTTCTCAAAAAAAGAAACCGTCTCCCCAAGAGCAAACCAATGCAGAGAGTTTCTATTACCTGAAGCAAATGCAGAACCGCACTCCAATGGTCATCTTACTGCAAGATGGCCAGCAGTTGAGGGGGATTATAGAGTGGTACGACAAGAACTGCATTAAGGTAAACCGGGAGACCGAACCCAATCTGCTGGTGTACAAACACTGCATTCGATACATGTACAAAGAGAACGAAGACAAGAATAGTGACGAATGATGGTTTTCCCGCATGAGATGTTCACCGGGGTTACGCCGCGTGCTATGCGGTTTTCTATGGCTGCTGATAGGGTATAGCCAGATCCGCTGTAATGATAAATCTGTTCCTGGGGACGCTCCATCTTTCTCTTATGCCTACGTAACCAACCTCGGAAACCACACGGTTTCGGTAATTGACTTACGTTCCTTCAAGAATATTAAGACGATACCCGTTGGGAAATCCCCTGACCGGATCGTGGCGAGCCCCGTGGCCGACCTGCTTCTGGTGGCCAATCTTGAATCCTCTTCCATCAGTGTCATTGATTCCAAGAATCAGGTCGTCAAGAAGAACCTGACCGTTGGAAGAGATCCGATCGATATCACTTTCTCTCCCGACGGACGATTCGCTTACGTCGCATGCTATAGCTCAAATCTCGTTGCGGTCATTGATTGCCAGTCTCTCAATGTTGTCAGGAATATCAAGACCCAGCGTGGCCCTGTTGACCTCAAATTTTCGGATGCTCAAAAGAATTTGTGGGTCGTGCACCAAGTTGAGAACACAGTTGGCATTATTAATCTGACAGAACAGACAATGGTCGACTCACTCCCATTGCCAAAAGGTCCCTATGGTTTGATTTTTTTGCCGGATGACTCCAAGCTGTTCGTGGGCAGTTCCGCAACGGCCACGGTAACGGCAATCGATGTCAAGAACCGGAAGCAAATCTCCACGCTATTTTCCGGAAGAACCCCATTGCAGATGGTGATGAAACCTGACGGAGGCGAAATTTATGTCAACAACTTCGATGCGGATTCCGTCGCGATCATCAACACGGCCACCTGTGAGCTGAATGGGTCCTTCACCGTCGGCAAGAACCCGATCTGTGGTGTGATTTCAAGCGATGGAAACAGGCTCTACGTCGCCAACCACGGTTCGAATACAGTTTCTGTCCTGGACCCTCCGAATGGCCGCCAGGTCGTCGCCTCGATTGCCGTCGGGATGCAGCCCGAAACCGTTGCGCTGACGCCTGACGATCTTTTTCTCTTTGTCTTGAATTCCGGTTCAAACGATGTCTCCGTTATTCGCACTGATTTAATCCAGCCAGGAAATAGCGCCTTGTATGCGGTCATACCCACAGGAGCCAAGCCGTCATCGATTGCCATCAAGTAATGGAATAATGCCAGAAATAAAACGAAGACCCACGCTGCAATAATTTTGCAACCCCATTGCGGCTTCGGATCAGGAAGGTGTATGCAAGCCCGTTCCAAGACAACACTTCGCCAACTTTTAAGCAAAGATCAGATCCTGGTAGTCCCCGCATCCTACGATATGGTCTCGGCTAAACTGATTGAGCGCGCTGGTTTCGAGGCCGTCTACCTTTCAGGTTACGGCCACTCCGCTTCCCACCTCGGCTTGCCTGATGCAGGCCTGATTTGTTTCTCAGAGATGCTTGAGCGATTACATCATCTCGTCTCCGCAGTGGCCATCCCGGTCATTGCCGACGGGGATACAGGGTTCGGAGGGGTTCTCAATATCCGCAGAACCATTCAGGAGTATGAGGGGGCCGGAGCGCAGGCCATTCAAATCGAAGATCAGGAGATCCCCAAGAAATGCGGTCATACAGCCGGTAAGCGCCTGGTCGACACCCAAGAGATGGTCAAAAAGATTGAAGCTGCCGTAGCTTCCCGACGCAGCGACCACTTTATGATTATCGCCCGGACCGACGCTCTCTCCGTACAGGGCTATGAGGAAGCCGTGCGCCGCGCGCATCATTATCGGGCGGCTGGCGCCGACGTCTTGTTTATTGAGTCACCCACCACAGTGGATCAACTTCGACAGATTCCGAAATTGCTTGAAGGCCCCCTCATGATCAATCAAATCGAAGGCGGGCGAACACCCATTTTGACCGTTCAGGAATTAGAGGCCATGGGCTACAAGCTAGTCGCCTATGCTTTGACGACTCTGATGGCTTCGGTTCGCGCCATGCAGCGTGTTTTGAAAAACTTGCGGAAGAACGGCACCCCCGAAAGTGATGTCGAAGAAATCGCCAGTTTCGATGAACTCGATGAATTGCTTGGTTTTCCTGAAGCGCGAGAGTGGGAAAAGCGTTTCCGTTGAATGAAATCACAAGGAACGAAAAATACTTCTAGAAATCCAATGTGCCTGCGGCAAGAAAACTCGCGGTTTATCAGAAGAACCAGGCCAGACGCTTTCATACTTAGCTATTCAATATACTCCTAGATTCAATGAAGAATCGACGGCAATTCTTGCAAGCTTCGCTCCCACTCTGTTCGGCCGTGAGCCTGACGGCATGGGGTTCAATGCCGATTGAGGGTTCTTCAAGCCAGAAGATCAACACCGTGCTGGGCCCCGTTAAAGCAGAAAGACTGGGCACAACGTTGATTCACGAACACATCCTGGTTGATTTCATTGGGGCCGATAAGGTCAATCCGCACAGCTATGACGTAAATGAAGTGCAGAATGTGGTTCTCCCTCATCTCCTGCAACTTTATAAAGCAGGTTGCCGGACCCTGGTTGAATGTACACCGGCATACCTGGGCCGTGATCCGGGACTTCTCCAACAACTCTCAAAGGCCAGCGGCCTCCATTTAATCACAAACACGGGTATCTATGGTGCTGCCAACGATAAATTTGTGCCTGTTTTCGCCACCCGGGAATCGGCTGAAGACTTAGCGCAACGCTGGACACTGGAGTATAAAGGAGGTATCGATCAGACCGGGGTTCGCCCAGGAATCATTAAGATTGGAGTTGATCCAGGGCCTCTTTCGAAAATGGATGCCAAATTAGCGCGGGCAGCAGCGTGGACACATCGAAATACAGGCTTATCGATCGCTACTCATTGCGGGGACGGCACCGCCGCCTTGGAGGCAATAGAAATACTAAAGGAAGCAAGGGTTGCCCCCGATGCATTTGTCTGGGTGCATGCTCAGACCGAGAACAATAGAAGCCTGCACCTGAAGGCGGCTCGAGAAGGCGCCTGGCTGGAATTTGACGGGGTTACACAGGACACGATGGAACACCATCGAGACCTCATCTGGACGATGAAATCTTGCAATCTTCTCAGCCATGTTCTGATTTCCCAAGACGCTGGTTGGTACCACGTCGGCGAACCCGGTGGAGGTAGTTTTCGTTCTTACGAATTCTTGCTCGAGCGGTTCGTTCCGTACCTACGACGGGCGGGAATTTTACCGCGAGAGATTCAGCAGTTGCTAATCGAAAATCCACGACGAGTACTGACTCCAAAAGTGAGAGAACTAATTTCATGAATATGGCGAAAAACCCAACCAAGTTTTATAAAGACCCGGACTTTATTAATTCACCAGATGCGAGGACATTAAGAATCCTCTCAGAATATCTGGGACCGATGACGCGTTTTCACTGGGAGAAGATAAAGGACACCATTGTATTTTTCGGGTCTGCCCGAGCCATTCCCCTCGAGCAAGCGGAGGCTGAATATCAGAACCTGCTGAAAACTCAGTCGAAACCAGATCCGTTCGATGAACAGGAACTTGGCGTTGCCAAAATGAAGGTCCGGTTGGCAAAGTATTATGATGACGCGGTTGAACTTTCTCGGCTCCTGACCGAATGGTCAATGGCCCTTGCCAAGAAATCACGACGATTCGTTGTCTGTTCTGGCGGGGGACCAGGGATTATGGAGGCAGCCAATCGTGGAGCCCGGCTGGCGGGGGGCAAGACTATGGGACTAAATATTAGTCTTCCTTTTGAGCAGGAACCCAACGAGTATATCTCAAGTGACCTGAGCTTCGAGTTTCACTACTTCTTCATGCGTAAATACTGGTTCGTTTACCTGGCGAAAGCCCTCATTGTCTTTCCTGGCGGTTTTGGCACGATGGATGAACTTATGGAGGTTCTTACACTGGTTCAAACGCACAAGATCAGCAAGAAGATGGTGGTCCTGCTTTATGGGGGGCAGTATTGGAATGAACTCATTAATTTTGACGCTCTCGTCCGATGGGGAACGATTGATCCGGAAGATCTCAAATTGTTCCAATTTGCCGACAGCCCCCAGGAAGCTTTCAATATTGTGAGTAGTGGTCTGCGAAGGTACTACCTGAATCCCTCGCAAAGCACAACGCTCCTTTCCTAGACTATATTTACGTTTTGGACGACTGACAGGGGAAGAGTAGAACGTAAACCTTTTGCCCATAGTCCGTCACGCTCCGCAACAGAATACCCATTCGGGGCACTTGACTTCAATGAACCGAATGGTCCCGGAAGTACACTTTTCGAAGCCATTGTCAGAATTTGTATTGCACGAAGTTGGGATGGGGATGAGCCGCAACCCATGATTCAAAGCGTTAAGCCCATTTCAATCTTTCGCAAATTGGAGAAATTGTCATGCGTCTCATATCGTCAGTGAGATTCCTATTTCTATTATCTCTTCTTCTTGGGGCCTTTACTTCAAGTGTGCAGGGGAAACCAGCACCTATTCAGGGAGGTACTGAAACCATTCCAGTCGTTCGATCCGGTTCGGTACAATCCGCCATCGTCGTGGGAAAAGAGCTTAGTGAATCAGCCAGTTTCTCGGCAGCAGAACTGCAAAAGTATCTAGCAGCCCTTTCCGGAGTGCAAATCAGGATTATTTCCGAAACCGATATTTCCTCATTATCCGCCGAGACCACACTTATTTTGCTGGGAAATCCTGACTCCAACCGGCTAATCCATGAAGCCAGTCTGGCAAAAGTCGTGAACTTCACCGGGCTGAAATCCGAAGGCTACATTGTGAAAACGGGCCATTTGAAAAAGCGGCCTATCATTGCGGTTGGCGGGAATGATGATGCTGGAACCCTCTACGCTGTCTACGAATTAATCGAACAACTGGGAGTGGTCTTCCTACTCACAGGAGATGTCATCCCAGCCAGGCAAGATACTTTGACGCTAAGAGCATTAGATCTTCGGCGCCAGCCAGCTTTTCCACGCCGTGGATTCCTACTGCAGGTGGCCGGTTTCGACAATCTGACCCTTTTTTCCACCGCGGACTACGAAAAATTTGTCGACCAGATGGCAAAAATGCGCTGCAACTACCTGCAGGTCTGGTGGTTCGCATTTGCTCCCTGGTTGAAGCATTCCTATCGAGGCGAAACCATGTGGATGGGCGATGTCTCAACCAAAGAGAGTGGATACTTGGCTTGGGCCCATTCCTCCATGGGCTCCCGCACAACCGATGAGGTCAGCATCGGAAAAGAACATTTTCAAGGGAAGCGGATCGCCCCTCCGGAGTTTCAAAATGTTGAGACTCCTGCCCAAGCATTCGATGTCGCCCAAACCATGTTGGGAAAAGTCATCCATCATGCCAAACAGCGTCACGTGAAGGTCTGGCTGGCTATTGAAATGGCTGCTCTTCCTCCTAACTTAGCTCAATTCGCCGAAAGAGTTGGGACGCTCCCTTTTCATCCGATCTTCGGTACCTTTGTGCACCCGCTCGATCCGGTGAATCGTGAAATACAAGTAGAGCGGCTCAAAGCACTCATCAACACCTATCCTGAAGCGGAAGGCTACTTCCTCGTCCTGGCAGAATTGTATCCCGAGCTTAATACCGAAAAGTATCGCGCTTTCTTTGCTCAAGAACGCCCGAAGTATCATGAGATTCGCCAACTGCGATATCCCTGGATCGAATGGGGAGCGGGCTATAGCAACGACCGGCTCATCGACAACAATATTGGGTATACGGATCTCTTCAAATTCTTGCTCAACAAAAGTAAAGAATTCGCTCCTCAGGCAAAATTGGGTGTGCTGGGCATTGGCCGTGGCTATGTTTTCCCGGTTCTGGACAAGATGTTGCCCAAAGACATTCCCTTTAGCGATATGGAATCCAGTGGAGTCTGGACTCCAGCCGGAGTCCCCATGCAGTATTTTGGAGGGATGGGGGAACGCGAGAGGACTCTCGAGCAGCGTATTGACGACGATGTCAATATGATGGGAATGCAATTTAGTGTGAAGCAGTACGCCTTAAAAGATCGCATCTTCAGCGATGGAGCCAAATATGGGTTGACGGGCCACGCCGGCCAGGTGCAACGCGCTCGAGGCACTGAGACCAATAGCCTCTATTCAGCCGAGGCTGCCTGGAATCCTGAACTGAGCCCGGAAGAATTTTACCGAAACTATTCCTGGCGGCTGTTCGGAGAACGTGCGGCCGAGGATATGTTTCAAGCCTTCATGATTCTCGAAGAAAATGAATCTCACCTGGGTTACTACAATCACGGATACAGCACGATGAACTGCTGCGGTTCCCTGCCCGAAGTCAGAGCCGCCTATAATTATTCAAAACAAGAGAATCCTTATGACGGACCCAATACCGCTGATTGGAACGCTTATATCATCAAATCACAAGACGTCATCATCCGTTACGAAGGTTCTCTGCAATTCCTCGGGAAGGCTCTGGGATATCTCCAAAAAGCGGCTTTGGTCGTGACTCCCGGCGGAAAATATCAGTTGAACTACATGATTAACCGGACGGAATCCTATCGAGAGTACATTCAATCACTGATTACGATGCGCAAGGCTTATATCGCCTTTGACAAGGCCTTCAAGAATAAGCCCCAGTTGTCACGGAAAGATTTTCTGGTGGAGTTGGAAAAAAGCTTGCAACTTTTTGCTGAGGGACACGAGCAAGTCCAGCAAGCAACGCGGCGATATGCTCAGATCATCGATCATCCATCAGATCAAGCCGTCCTTTACCACTTGAATGTCCGGGCGATTTTGGGTTTTGATCTGGCCCGACAGTGGATGACCAATGTCGTCAATTTTTATCGCGAAAAGCCCTATATGGTGCCCGTTGACTTTGATAAGCTTTTCTCGACCGAAGTTCATTTCATGTGGGGTGGACTGAATTAGGCAGTGGAAGTTAGGGATAGTCCTTGTGGCCAGTCTCTGCTGTATGGACACGTGAGCAGGCATGGAGGACTGTCCCCACCCCAAGCTACACTGTCAAAGGGTATTTACCATATTTTTTAACCGCCTCGGACATGGCTAAAACGTTTTCGGGAAGGAGGTAGCCCGCCAGACTGTTCCCACTCGACACCATATACCCCCCACCGGGTCCTACGTCTCGCACTAATTCGCGAACCTCATGATCCACTTCACTAGGAGTTCCCATCCCTAAAATATTCAGGTCGACGTTTCCTACCAAACAGACTCTCTTGCCGTAGCGCTCTTTCATCATCCGTATGTCCAGTGCGCCTTTTTCGTTCGGGTGAATACCTGAAATACCAACGCTCAACAGATCATCTACAAACGGCAAGATGTTTCCGTCGCTGTGGATGATCCACGGAAGCGTAATTTTCTTCCGGACTCTCTGGTAACGGGGGAGAACCAGATCGCGAAATACTTTTGGTGAAAAAAAGGGAGCGGTTTTAAATGCCATGTCATCCGTAGATACAAACACATCAAAACCCATCTCGCAGACGTGCTCGGCGACTACACTCGCCCAGTCAACAAAGCGATCCAACACTGTTTCGACGAAGGTTCGATTCTCAAAAAGCGCGATCGAAAAATTCTCCAATCCCATACTCAGCCAGGTCGGGAAAATCCCAATTCGAGTAACGAAGCAAGCGGCGTAATCTCCCTTCTGCCTTACAAACTCCCTGGCTCCATCATATAATGAATCATTCGTAGGATCCGGAAACGTCATGATGGAGAGGTCGGCTTCCGTTTTGATCATCCCATCCCCATAAAAGAGACGACCATCCTGACCTGGAATCCTTTCTGCCCAAATCGGTGCCCGGAGGATGTAGTAAATGTTATCCATCTTCAATCGGGCTGCAATGGCCTTATTCTCATCTACCGTGTAAGGATTCGTTTCCAGGCTGGCAGCCTGGCTGATTGGCCCGCCCCAGTCCATGAGTTTCTGAGCCAGAGCGCGATCCACCGTAAACTCGACGTAAGGAACCCGGTCCGGCTGTTCGCCACGAAGTGCAGTCAGGACCCTCTCGCGTGAGGTCATCGCCATAAAATCCTCCTTGGGCAGGATTTATCCAAGTGTAAATGATGAGTACTGAGATTTGCCGAAAGTCAAATGTGGGCAAAGTACTTTTGCTACAAAAATATATTGCTCATGGTGCAATTTGCTTGCCATGCTTTTCACAAAAGTTCGGCACAATTGCATACAAACTGCCGACAACGCAAGTTGTCTATTCAAAGCGTCAATGGGAAGGAGTAATGCGACGCAAGGAATGGTGCTTCCAAACTGCAATCTTCTTTGAGCAGGTATCCGCAATGTTTACGAAGGCTTCAAGTGTAAGAATGATGATCCAATTCCCAAGAGAAAATGGCGTTACCATTTAGATGGCAGCTCTCGCTAAGAGTCCACTGAAATTCGCAGCTGGGTCGTCAGTCCGTAGCCAAGATTTGATTTTGAACTTTGAAATTCCGTTGGGGCAGATGCCCCATCAGGATTGAGGTTTCCCCCGAAGGAAAAGTTCAAGCGGATTCACCAACAATCCATTTTTCGAATCTATGGTTCAAAGCGGACTCCTCCAGTAAAACCCTGAATTAAATCTGCTCATCAAACCTGCAACAGCTAAGGTTAACAACACACCGAAGACAGGTCTAAAAACCTTCCTGTAATATCCGATTTTCCGCCGACTTTCTGCTGGGAATCGGCCCAAGAATGCAGACGGTGTCGGGCCTCTTCATCACTTTCCCAAAAACCCACAAAATATGGGCTGAGTGATGAGGTTCCCTACAACATTTTGCGTTTACACCAAAGTTCCTTGGACCTATAATGCGTGCTCTAATAGCAAGAGGGAGACATAAATGTCTGTTAGCCATGAAACCGTTTTGGTGCTGGATTTTGGAGCTCAATATACCCAGCTGATTGCCCGAAGAGTCCGTGAAGCTCATGTCTACTGTGAAATTCTGCCCTTTAATACGCCTCTAGACGAAATCCTGAAGCGAAAACCCAAGGGTGTGATTCTATCGGGAGGCCCTTCTTCTGTTTATGGCGAAGATGCGCCGCATAGCGATGCGGGATTATGGTCCACTCAATTGCCTGTCTTGGGCATCTGCTATGGGTTCCAACTTTTAGCCTATCAACTCGGAGGGAAAGTTGAAAGAGCTCAGAAACGTGAGTATGGTTTGGCATCTCTCGACGTCCTGCAAGAAAGTCCACTCTTCATAGAAGTCCCTCCCTCTTCAAAGGTATGGATGAGTCATGGCGATCACATTGCTTCACTCCCGGCGGGCTTTGAATTAGTTGCGACTTCGGCCAACTCCTTGGCCGCCGCCGAAGACGGAGAGCGACGCTTGTATGGGCTCCAGTTTCATCCCGAAGTCATCCACACCGAATATGGAAAGAAGATTATCGAGAATTTCCTCTTTCAAGCCTGCCGTTGCCGCGGGGACTGGACTCCTGCTTCGTTCGTTGAAGAGTCTGTTGCGCGAATCCGCCAACAAACCGCCGGAGGTAAAGCGATTTGTGCCCTCAGTGGCGGCGTGGACTCCACTGTTGCGGCGGTTCTGGTCGATCGGGCCATTGGGAAGAATCTGACCTGTATTTTTGTGAATAACGGGGTTCTGCGCAAGAATGAATTTTCGAAAGTCCTAGCAAATCTCCGCGAACGGCTTAATCTGCAGGTTCTTGGAGTTGATGCGAGCGAGATCTTTCTGGGCAAGTTGTCTGGCGTTGCAGATCCTGAAAAAAAAAGAAAAATCATCGGAAATACCTTTATTGAAATTTTCGATGAAGAGGCCGCCAAGTTAGGCGATGTCGACTTCCTCGTTCAAGGGACGTTGTACCCTGATGTGATCGAATCCGTTTCGGTTAAAGGCCCGTCGGCGACGATTAAGTCCCATCACAACGTGGGCGGGCTCCCAGAGCGAATGAAGCTCAAACTCGTCGAACCGCTGCGCGAATTATTTAAGGATGAAGTGCGCGCCATCGGAAAGGAATTAGGTCTTAGCGATGAGATCATTCAGCGCCAGCCCTTTCCGGGACCGGGCTTGGCTGTTAGGATCTTAGGCGAAATCACGCCGGAGCGAATTCACATTCTGCAGGAAGCCGACGAGATCGTGGTAAGTGAAATCAAACAAGTTGGGCTCTACCCCAAGATCTGGCAGTCGTTTGCTGTCCTTTTGCCTGTTAGAAGCGTGGGAGTGATGGGTGACGAGCGGTCCTACGACTACACCGTCGCAATTCGTGCTGTTCATTCTCAGGATGGCATGACAGCCGATTGGGTCCGACTTCCCTATGATGTCTTAGAGCGTATTTCAACTAGAGTTGTAAATGAAGTCAAAGGGGTCAACCGGGTGGTCTATGACGTCAGTTCCAAGCCTCCAGCAACGATTGAGTGGGAATAGAAAGGAACAAGGTACAAGGATCATGGAACAAGAGAAGTCAAAGGATTGATTTTTTGTCGGGCCTCTGAGGAAATCTCTATGGGTAAAAGTGAGGCTTTCGAAGAGTTGATGGTCTGGCAGAAGTCCATGATATTAGTGACGGCGGTGTATCAAGTTTGCCAGCGTAGTTCGATTTGCAAGGATTGGGGATTGCGAGATCCGATGCAGAGAGCAGCTGTCTCAGTTCCTGCTAACATTGCAGAGGGATATGAGCGTGACAGCAAAAAGGAATTGATTCATTTTCTCAGGATTGCTAAAGGCTCAGCCGGAGAACTTCGATGCCCCTTGCGCGTTGCAAGTTCATTGAAGTATCTAGACCAAGAGGCTGCAGACAGTTTGATCAGGAGCATCTCTGAGATCTCCAGAATGTTAAGAGCTATGGCTAATTCTGTTGCCCAAAGGATTTCTACACCGAAGTGTTGATTTTTCTATTTTCGTTTTCTTCCTGTTTTGTTCCATGATCCTTGCTCCCTGTTCCTTGAACCCATTAACTTGGGGATCCAAAAGGCAATGTCCAACTCCAAATTCGTCCATCTTCATCTCCACACCGATTTCAGCTTGCTCGATGGAGCTTGTGAAGTCGAGACGGTGATGAACCGGATGGCCGATCTTAAGATGCCTGCTGCCGCGATTACAGACCACGGCAACCTCTTTGGTGCCGTAAGCTTTTATGAGGCGGCCCGAAGCCGAGGCATTAAACCCATCATCGGCTGCGAAGTCTATGTCGCTAGGAACAGCCATACCGACCGGACAGCCTCTGATGGAGAAAAGACCAATCACCACCTCGTTTTGCTTTGCGAAAATAATCAAGGGTACAAGAACCTCGTCAAGCTCGTTTCCCATGGTTTCCTGCAAGGGTTCTATTACAAGCCGCGAATCGATAAGGAACTTCTGGCCAAACACAGTGAGGGGCTCATTTGTTTATCCGCTTGCTTGAGCGGTGAAGTGTCTTCCAATCTGGTACATGGGCAATATGAAGCGGCGAAAAAATCTGCCGGTGAGTATCTTGACATATTCGGCCGAGATCACTTCTATCTTGAAATACAGGACCAAGGGTTAGAAGCCGAGCACCGGATCAATCCCGACCTGGTCAGACTTTCACGGGAACTTCAGGTCCCTCTCGTTGCCACCAACGATTGTCACTATGTCACCAAAGAAGATTCCCGGGCGCATGAAGTGCTGCTTTGTATTCAAACCGGTAAGACCATGAGCGACAACAACCGGATGCGCTTCTCTACCGACCAGTTCTATGTGAAATCTCAAGACGAAATGATTGCGCTGTTTGGAGAGATTCCTGACGTCTTGACTCGAACACTTGAAATTGCAGAGCGCTGCGACTTTAGCTTGGAGAAGGCCGCTCAGCCCTTCCCTCACTTCGAGGTGCCACCGGACCGAACCCTTGACGAATTTTTCGAAGAGATCGTCTGGAAAGGATATGAAGGACGCCTTCCTCACCTCGCGCAAGTACAGCAGAAGGGGCAATTGCGCCATCCTCTGAGCGTGTATCAAGAGCGCCTCACCCAGGAAATCCAGATCATCAAGCAAATGCGGTTCCCCGGTTATTTTCTGATCGTCTGGGATTTCATCCGTTTTGCCAGACAAAATAAGATACCGGTGGGGCCCGGAAGAGGCTCTGCTGCCGGGAGCCTGGTTTCCTATTGCCTTCGGATCACGGATATTGATCCTATCCAATACGGGCTCCTCTTTGAACGATTCCTGAATCCAGAACGCATCTCCATGCCCGACATCGATATCGATTTTTGTACGAATCGCCGTGGTGAAGTCATTAATTACGTCACTCACAAGTACGGGCGCGAAAATGTCTCTCAAATCATCACGTTTGGAACGATGGCGGCCAAGGCGGCCATCAAAGATGCTGGACGAGCACTGGACATGCCATATGCCGAGGTTGACAAGATTGCCAAGCTGGTGCCTGCCGAACTGAACATTACCTTAGCCAAGGCGCTCGCTCAGTCTGAAGGGTTGAGAGAGCTTTCAGCCAAGGACGAACGGGTCAAGGATTTGCTCGACATCGCCAAACGTCTTGAAGGCATGGCGCGCCATGCCTCAACTCATGCGGCGGGTGTAGTCATTTCTCCGGTGCCCCTGACCGATATTGTGCCACTGCACAAGACGAACAAAGATGAAATCACGACCCAGTATTCGATGAATGATCTGGAAAAGATTGGCCTGCTGAAAATGGATTTCTTGGCTCTCACCACCTTAACCGTGTTAGATGAGGCCATCAAATTAATTGCGGAAAGAACCGGCACAACCGTCGAACTTGACCAGATTCCCATGGACGACGCCAAGACCTACGAGATCTTTTCTAAGGGCCTCGCAAACGGCATTTTCCAGTTTGAAAGCAGTGGAATGAAAGATATCCTGCGCCGCTTCAAACCGGAAAAACTGGAAGACCTCACCGCCTTAAATGCCTTGTACCGGCCCGGCCCGATTGGCGGAGGAATGATTGACGATTTCATCAAGCGGAAGCATGGTGAAAGGCGGGTTTCGTATCATTTGCCGGAATTGAAAGAGATTTTGGAAGAGACTCTCGGAGTCATTGTCTATCAGGAGCAGGTCCAACAGATTGCGAACAAATTGGCCGGGTACTCACTGGGGGAAGGAGATATCTTGCGCCGTGCCATGGGGAAGAAGAAACCCGAAGAGATGGCAGCCCAACGTGAGAAATTTGTAGCAGGTGCTAGAGCTCGCGGCCTTGACCAAAAAAAGGTCACCAAGATCTTTGATCTCATGGAGCAATTCGCAGGGTATGGGTTCAACAAATCCCATTCGGCCGCTTATGCGCTCCTGGCCTATCAAACCGCCTTCCTCAAAGCCCATTACCCGGTTTGCTTCATGTCCGCTCTGCTGACCAGTGAAATCAGCAATACTGATAAGATCGTCAAATACATCAATGAATGTCGCGACCTGAGCATTAAGATTTTGCCTCCTGACATCAACATCAGCCACCTCCACTTCACTCCAGCAGAGCATGAGATCCGCTTTGGACTTGCGGCAATCAAAAATGTCGGGGCAAATGCCATTAATTCCATCATCGAAGCCCGAGAAAGGAATGGACGCTTCACCTCGCTTTTCGACTTCTGTGAGCATGTTGACTTACGCGTGGTCAACAAGCGTGTCATTGAAAGTCTGATCAAGGCAGGAGCTCTTGACTCAACCGGTCAGAAGAGGTCCCAGTTGTTTGCGGTAGTGGATAGAGCCATTGAGACGGCCCAAAAAGTCCAGCGGGATCGTGAGTCGGGGCAGAAAGGATTGTTTGGCATCGGAGTGAGTGTGGTTCAGGATTCTCATCCCCACGATTCAACTCCCTCTCTGCCGAACTTGCCGGAATGGGAGGAGTCCCTACTTCTTTCCTATGAGAAGGAAACCCTCGGTTTCTATATTACCAGCCATCCTCTTTCCAAATATGTCGCTCAGTTGAAGGAGTTCGCTGCGGCAACGACTGAAACCTTAAGCGAATTGGAGGCCGGAAAAGAGGTATTCATTGGCGGAATCTTAACGAGTCTGCGACTACTTAAGACCAAAAAAGGTGATCGGATGGCCGTATTCCATATTGAGGATCTAACTGGATCCGTTGAAGCCGTTCTATTCCCGGAACCCTTCCAACGCTTTGAAAAGTGGCTCAAGATCGATGCCCCTTTGCTGATTAAAGGGATTCTGGACGTGGAAGACTCCGGCGCACGAAAAATCAAGACCCTTGAGGTTCAGCCCCTGGAGGGCTTCCGTGAACGCGCAGCGACTTCGGTGACCATCCGAGTCAACCTGGCCGGGATGGGTCAGAGTGGAGCGGCAAAGATCCAATCGGTTCTTAGTGGTTACCCTGGTGAAACCCGTGTCATCTTTGAACTTGAACACCCAAAGGCCTATCTGATAACCTTACGTCCGAATCAGTTCGTGAAAGTGAAGCTGGATCCACAATTTGTACAGGCAGTAGAAAACATTTGCGGGGCTGGCGCCGTGAGATTCTAATGGCCGACGAAATTATTCCCGAACGAGAAGAAGTCGATCAGCTCGAGAAGCAAATTGAAGAATTGTCTAAGCTGATTCCTGACGACAGTACCGCGCGCGAGCTGGAGCGTCTCAAGAGACGGCTCGAAAAGCTCGGAAAAGAGATCTTTGCCAAACTGACCCCCTGGCAAAAAGTCAAACTCGCCAAACATCCTCAACGTCCTTACGTCCTCGATTACGTCGAACTGATCTTTGAAGACTTCATGGAGTTGCATGGTGACAGGCGCTTTGAGGATGACCCGGCTATGATTGGAGGGATGGCCTCATTTCACGGTGAGCCTTGTATGGTCATCGGGACACAGAAAGGGCGAGATACCAAACAAAAACTGTTTCGAAACTTCGGCATGCCCAAGCCTGAAGGCTATCGCAAAGCCATGCGCCTGATGAAGTTAGCAGAGAAGTTTTCCAGGCCAATTTTTTCTTTCATCGATGTGGTCGGGGCTTTCCCAGGAATTGAGGCTGAAGAACGGGGACAAGCCGAAGCGATCGCTTATAACCTGAGAGAAATGGCCCGACTGGAAGTTCCAGTGATCGTGACCATCACGGGGGAAGGCGGCAGTGGTGGAGCCTTGGGAATCGGCGTAGGGGATCGGGTTCTGATGCAGGAATTTGCCTATTATTCCGTGATTTCTCCGGAGGGTTGTGCAGCGATTCTCTGGAAAGACCAGGACAAAGTGGAAGAAGCAGCAAACGCCCTTAAAATTACATCCGCCGATCTGAAGTCGATGGGTATTATCGATGAGATCATTACCGAACCAGACGGCGGAGCCCATAACGATTTTCCACTTGCAGCGTCCTTTCTCGATGAAAAATTAAAGCAAACTCTTGCAGAGCTCAAGTCCATCCCTTTACCCCGGCTGCTTGAAGAACGATATCGGCGATTCAGAGCTCTCGGATCGTTCCTGGAAACAGGGAAAGGGACCGGAACTGGAACAGCTTCGAGTTAGGGCTTAGCGGTAGCGGGAAATAGCCCGAAATTTTTCAATGAACCTGCTTTTGCTGTCTGTTTGGGCGGCCACAGTAAAGGTTTTCTTTCATTTATGAAACCTGCCATCAAGAAACTTAAAACTTGTCAATTTTCCAAGCCGATGGTCGCCGACTTCTTCGGCAAAGAGAACGCACATACACACAGATTAACCTGCGATCATCCTGAGAAGAAAATCGATTGGGAACTCGCCGTGTGCGATTCTTGCAACGTCTACGTTAACCGCAACAAACCTCCAGAACCAGAATCTCCCAAAAAGAAAACTCGCGGCCGAAAACCAGCAAAGTAACAACAAGCGCCCACCTCTTTCGGGGTCGAGCGTGAGGCATCGTTGTAGCCGGGGCCGGTGGCCCCGGACAATAGGCCGGGTGGCGTGCTGAGCATTAGGTCTCGCAGGAGCTCGACCCTCTATGAGGGCGATTGTTTGGAGGGCGGAGCGCTCCGACGCCTTCTTGGCAGCGATTGAATATTAAATCAAAAACTCATGGATTCCTTGCTGAGGGAGAATTTTTTGGCAAGATCTGGAGGACAGTGGAGCACATTCTCTAAGAAATGGCGCGGTTTCAATAGTCCACCGGTCTCGGGGTTAATAGAAACTGTAAAAACAAATTTCAGAGGCGCATCGTTTTCAACACAGAGATTGAAAACTTGTTCATGCTCTTTGGAGCTGCACCAGAAATCGTTCCCTTTGTAGTGGTCGCTCAAATGGTTAATGAGATCGTTTAGACGACCCAGCAAATTTGACAAAGCAGGGCCATCTCCGTTCACGGGACCGGCTGGGTAAATCGCCCGATAGGTTACTTGTAAAGGCTGGGAAATCGCTCCCCTTCCTTTCTCCATCAGCTCAATACTCTGAACGCATAAGCCGTCTACCAAACACTCGTTCATTTGCTTTACAGCGTCTTCAGGCAACTCTCCAAAGTGCTCAAACTGGACATACTCCGACCGGCTGCTCATACCGAGTGGGATGGCTGGGGAAGTTCGAAACTTCGGACGTGGATTAAACCCCTCGGTAAAACGGAGCTTAAACCCGGATCGCAGCATGGCCCTCTCGATCAATCGCATGACATCCAAGTGCGACAGAAACCGTGCGGATCCTTCTTTCCAATAGTAGAGGATGTAAGCTTCGGCCGGCAGCCCACTACCAATTCTTCGCTCTGTAGATTTCTCAATACTCACTAAGTCGGATTGTTCAATCTCCAATTCAACTTCCCCCACTCTGTCCGCAAGAAATGAAGGAGGTTCTCCGTGCTCCGAAATAGATTCTTGCCTATTCGCTGGGCTCAAGACAGAGAGTCCAATTTGAACGAAGTTTTCTTCCACAATCTGATTCGGAATTTCTGCGAGTTTGATATCTGCATAATTACCAGGAATGCCGCAACCGCGGCAATCGCCCCATTTGCAGTCGTAAGTTTGGACTTCCTTGTAGGACCGTTCGCGTTCTTTGAGCAGAAATTTTTTCGAAACTCCAATATCAACGAAATCCCAAGGGAGAACTTCATTAAGACCAATATTCCGGTTGTAGAAATACGGATCCACACCGGATTCCTCGAAAGCCTTCATCCAAAGATCAAACCGGAACATCTCATCCCAGCCGTCAAAACGGCATCCCAGTTCGTAAGCCTTGAGGATGGCGCGCCCCACCTGACGATCTCCGCGGGACAGCACTCCTTCAACAAAGCCTCCCTTGGGGTCATGCCATTTCAGTCGGGCAAAGGGGAAGCGAACGGTTGATTTCAGATAATTTAATCGATCCGTCGTGACCTTGAGATCTTCATAACGGTCCCACTGAAATGGGGTAAAAGACTTGGGGACAAAGGTCCCGATGCTGGCATTGACGTTTTTCTGTCCCTTGAACTTATGCCCAATCTTACCAACCTCACGAATCAAATCCACTAGTTCACGGATGTCATCGTCCGTCTCGGTGGGGAGCCCGATCATGAAATAGAGTTTAATGAGATTCCACCCTTGTCGGTATGCCGTTTCCACAGCCTGGAAAAGTTCTTCATTGCTGATATTCTTGTTGATGAATTTCCGCATGCGGACACTGCCGGCCTCCGGAGCAAAGGTAAAACCGTTCTTCTTTACTTCCCCAACATTTTCCGCTAATGAAACCGAAAACATGTCGGCCCGCAAGGAAGGCAGTGAGATGGACACCTTATCCTTAGAGAACTTTTGTGCCATTTCCTTGGTGAGACATTCAATCTGGCTGTAATCGGCCGTAGAGAGGGAAAGCAAGCCAATCTCGCGATTTCCCGTATTTTTCAAGGTCTCCGAGGTCAATCGCACCACGTCATCCACATTCAGTTCTCTGGTAGGGCGGTACCAATACCCTGCTTGACAAAATCGGCAGCCCTGCGTGCAACCACGCATGACTTCGACACTGACACGATCCTGAATGATATCAATGACCGGAATAACGGGCTTGGTCGGATAAAAGTCCGGAGAGAGAGCCTCAACCCAGCGTCGCTTGACAAGAGTCGTCGGCTTGCCTGGTCTGGGTTCCACTACCCACGGACTGGGCGGTTGATGGATCTCGGGGACGTAGATGCCATGAATCTCAGACAAGACCTTTAGGATCTGCCACCGTTTTAGTCCATTCACTTTGGCATCTCGGCAACAATCGATAATCTCGCCGACGATCTCCTCACCATCCCCGATCACAAAAAAGTCGATAAAATCAGCCAGTGGTTCCGGGTTAGCGGTGCAAGGGCCTCCAGCACACACCAGTGGCTGCCCTTCACCCCGCTGCTCAGACAATAGAGGAATGCCCGCCAGATCTAACATATAAAGAACATTGATATACGTCTGCTCCGCTTGCAGGGAAAATCCGACAATATCGAATTCACGGATAGGAGTCTTGGTCTCGAGACTGAGAAGAGGAACGCCGGCAGACCGGAATTGCTCCGCCATGTCGACCCATGGGGCAAATACGCGTTCGGCATAGACATCTTCAATCTTGTTCAATATGTGGTAGAGCATCCGGATACCGTTGTGCGACATCCCGATTTCATAGACTTCCGGAAAGGCCAGCGCGAAGCGGACGTTGACTCGCCCCAAGTCCTTCTGGATCATGTTCGGCTCGCCACCAATATAGCGCCCGGGTTTTGCTCCTTGTTCCAGCAATGAAAAATATTGCTCTTTGAAATCCATCATCCCTGTCTCCAAAGTGAAAATCCTCCATCGCAAGAGTCTTCGGCTCGTCATTATAGAATAGGCGCAAATGGATTTCAAATGTGACCGAAGCTCAGTGCTACAGGCGTGACGGTCGTCACAACTCGATGTGGGTTTCGTCTGGCATCGCAGAGCTACGCCCTACAGGCCAGTTTTTCAATTGGGGGGTACGCCTCCGTGAGCGTATTTACGAGCTTCGAAGAGGAGAGCAAATCGTCATCCTCATCCACCGCAGCGCACCGTGTTTCCTGAAATGACTTCCAAAGCATGCCCCAAGATTACAGCAATGGCACCCAGGGACTCTCGAACACCCTTGACGCTTCCGGGTAAGTTGATGATGAGCGTTTTATTGCGGAAGCCCACTATGCCGCGGGAAAGGGCAGCTCGAGGATTTGCTTTCATTCCCTCAAACCTCATCAGTTCGGCCATTCCCGGGACAGTTTTTTCGATGATGGCAGCAGTAGCTTCCGGTGTCACATCTCGCGGCGCTAAACCAGTACCGCCTGATGTGACAATGAGATCGATGTCTGAAGAGTTGATACTCTCTAGTAGTCGTGATTGAATCGCATCGATTTCGTCGGGGACGATCAAGACCTCAATGACGGTACAGCCGATTTTCCCCAACTCCTCCCGCGCTGCCGGGCCAGATAAATCCTGTCGCTCGCCGCGAAATGCAGAATCACTGACGGTAATTACAATGGCGTGAGGTTTTCGCAAATTATTCAAGGGTTTTCAGAGTTCGGAGTTCTAAGTTCAGAGTTTGGAATCGAGAGCTTCAAATTCTATTGCAGCGGAAGTTCCTTTTTGTTTAAGTAAGCCATTAGCCGGGTGGTCATCGAAATCACTTCCTCTGACTTGTGGTACAACATATCAAACTGAATGCGATCCATTCCTTTTGTGTCGAGGGCGACATACAGCAGAGATTGAACCTCGACTGCCGATGCCCTGGCGAAGCTGAGGAAATGGGAGAAATCCTTGCGACTCTTACTGGCAAATCCTTCAGCAATATTGCTCATAGCCGAGACGGCTGCCCTCTGGATCTGGTCTCTCAGTCCGTAATCTTTCCCAAACCTTCCAACTGAACTGATTTTGTAGATTTCTTGAACAAGTTCTCGCGCCTTCTGCCATGCCTGAATATTTTCGAAACGCCTAATAGTCGCCATACTAAAAATGTAATCCTGAAAAGCTGACAACCAAGGGTAACCTGCCCTTTATGCAAATAAATTTGTGACTTAAGATTACAAACTCTCTCTCCTAAATAATGTCCTCTGTTGCTTGCCAGATACCCAAACTCAGAACTTAGAACTCCGGACTCTGAACTCCGAACTCTAGAACTTTTCAAGATCTGCCAAGGCGGCAACGCCATGCTTCTTCAGATAACTGATGATCCCTCCCTCCTCATAAAGCCTCAGCATCATGCCTGGAATCTGGACTCGGATTTCCTGCTTTTTGGTCTTGTTATGCAAGACTTGTGATTCGACATCCAAATTCAGTTCATCGTTTTCCTCAATAGAGTCAGTATCAGCAATGACACAAAGTAAACCCAGATTGATAGCGTTCCGAAAGAAAATACGGGCGTATGACTTGGCAATGACAGCCCGAATCTCAGAGGCCTTAAGGGCTACGGGAGCCGTTTCCCTGGAACTCCCACAGCCAAAATTCTCGCCCGCTAGAACAAAATCGCCTGCACGTACCTTCTGTCTAAATTCGGGACGGTATTCAACAAAGCAGGCCTTTGCCAATTCTTTGGGATCCGTCGTAATGTTATAACGCCCAGGCGTGATGAGATCGGTGTTGATGTTATCCCCAAATTTCCAGTTCATTGTTTTCCTTTCTTAGTTCATGAACTCTCTCGGATCAGTAATGAAGCCGGTGAGCGCTGAGGCTGCCGCTGTAGCGGGGCTGGCAAGATAAATCTTGGCCTTCGGACTTCCCATCCGCCCTTCGAAGTTACGATTGCTGGTGGACACGCACACTTCATTATCGTAGAGCACACCCCCTGCCCTACCGAGGCAAGGCCCGCAACCAGGACTCGAGACAATAGCACCCATCTTCATGAACTCTTCGATATATCCCTTTTTCAGGGCCTGCAAGTAAACCTTTCTTGAAGCTGGAGTAATTATCGTTCGCAATCCTTCTTTTAACTTCTTTCCCTTCCACATGCCATAGACAACATCTAGATCTTCAATCCGGCAATTGGTACACGATCCGATGAAGATCTGGTCCACCGAAATCCGCTCAGCTTGCACCTGTTCCACCGGCACATCGTTGTCAATGTCCGGAGGGCAAGCAATCATCGGCTTCAACTTTGAGATATCGAAATGAAGGACTTTTTCAAAACGGGCGCCTTCGTCGCTGCGAATCTCCTCGAAGTCGTAGGCGCGTTCATTTTCTACCAGATACTCTCGCGTTTTCTGATCAGGAGGAACGATGGCCGCTTTGGCGCCCATTTCAGCGCTCATATTCGTCAGGGTGAGTCGAGCGGGGACATTGAAGCTTTCAACGGTATCTCCCCAATATTCAATAACCCTATAATTCGCTCCGTCTGCCCCCAATTCTTTCGCAACCATAAGTATGACATCCTTGGAATAACAACCATGAGGAAGCTTACCGGTGATATTGATTCGAATGGTCTCGGGAACGCGGAACCACGCTTTGCCAGTTGCCATGGCAATGGCAGCGTCCGTAGAACCCACACCAATCGTTAAGGCACCTACCCCTCCTCCGGTCGGGCTGTGCGAATCTGCCCCCAGGATGAGGTTACCGGGATTGATCAGGCGCTCAGACATGACTTGGTGACAAACTCCCTCGAAGCTGATCGGGATCCCCTGCTCTTCAGCGAATTTCCGGATTTCAGCCTGAAGCTTGGACATCGCCACACTGGGACTGGGGAACGCATGGTCGAACGGGATAAAAATCTTTTTGGGATCAAAGACTTTGGTTGCGATCTGGTAAAACGGCTCAAGGGCCCAAGCACAAGTTGTGTCATGTGCCATGATGAGATCCAATTCAGCTAAAACAAAATCTCCCGCATGAACCTTTTTTCCACAATGACTCGAAAATATCTTCTCTGCAATGGTTTGTCCCATAATCCTCGCCCTTATCGCTGCTTGCAAATCGTGGTGGCAATTTTGGAGGTCGTTTCATTTGGCACTTCGCCCCTCACCCCGCCCGCCGTCTGGCGGACACCCCTCTCCCTGATGGGAGAGGGGCCGGGGGTGAGGGGTTTGTTACCATATTCTGCAAACCTTAATAGAAGTACTGCCATTCAGAAATATAACAGTCCTCATCATAGCTGTTTCAGAGATTTCTAGCCAGTGCCTGCACTGTTCTCCACCCGTTTCGATTATAGTGAATCACCCAGAAGCGAGCAAACCGTCAGAGTCCATTTAAAGTTGACCGGAAGCAGCGCGAGGCTTAAGATACAGCCTCATTCAGTACTGAGCGAGAATACGATGCATCCACAAGCTAAGCCGATCGTCGGTGTCATCATGGGGAGTAAGTCGGATTGGGAGACCCTTCGCCATGCCGATGAGATCTTGACACAGTTTGAGGTCCAACATGAATGCCGTGTGGTTTCCGCCCATCGCACCCCTAAATGGCTGGCCGAATATGCTGCGCAGGCTGAGTCGAATGGCATCGAAGTAATTATTGCCGGTGCCGGAGGAGCTGCGCATTTGCCGGGAATGGCGGCGGCCCAAACGATCGTTCCTGTTTTGGGCGTTCCGGTCGAGAGCCAAGCCTTGAAGGGATTAGATTCATTGCTTTCGATCGTACAGATGCCAGGAGGCGTTCCCGTGGGTGCGCTAGCCATTGGGAAAGCGGGGGCGATCAACGCTGCGCTTTTGGCAATCGCTATCCTTGCAAATTCTCGTCCAGATTTACGTGAAAAACTGCGCGAGTTCCGGAAGAAACAGACCGAAGCTGTTTTGAACGACAGCCTGCCGTAGGTGAAATCCACAGTGCCATCCGTGTTCAGAGAAATTCATTCACAAGAATGAGGCATACTCCCCACATGAACGATGCCGCAGCGAAAAGAATCTACCGTTGCGGTAAGAGTGCCTGGGGCGCCTCCATCAATCTAGTGTATTTTGAAGCTCGCATGTTTCAGCGCGTCAATCTCCCATGATTCATCCGATCTTACCTGGAGCCACCATCGGAGTCCTTGGAAGCGGTCAACTCGGCCGAATGTTTGCCATTGCGGCCCGGCGAATGGGTTATCGCGTCCACACCTTTTCACCTGAAAGCGACACCCCTACCGGACAAGTCGCTGATTTAGAAATTAATTCCCCTTACTTAGATCTTGACCGGGTCAGGGATTTCGCACGTGGGGTCAGTGTCGTGACGTTTGAATTTGAAAATGTCCCTGCGGCAACTGCCCGCGCGGCTGCGGAAATCGTCCCAGTCCGACCGGCCGGCGAAGTCTTGCACATCACTCAGAATCGATTGCGTGAGAAGCTGTTTCTTTCTCAGCATGGATTGCCGGTAACCCGGTTTTCCAGGATTACAAGTTGGAACGACCTCGAAAAAGGCATGAAGGACTTGAGTTTTCCGTCCGTGCTCAAGACTGCGGGGTATGGCTATGATGGGAAAGGTCAAGTGAAGCTCTATGATTCTGAACAGGCAAAGCAGGTCTATGCGTCATTGGCTCCTCAGGAGCTTGTTTTGGAAGAATTCGTGGATTTCCAAAAGGAAGTTTCAGTCGTGGGGGGCAGAGGTCTTGATAGGATGTTTGCCCATTGGGGGGTCATCGAAAACACCCATGCCCATCATATTCTGGACGTCTCCATCGCTCCAGCCATTGTTTCCCCCAAAGTCACGTCACAGGCAATTGAAATTACCCGGACAATCATGGAGGAACTCGACGTATTCGGCCTATTGTGCGTGGAGTTCTTCTTGACTCAAGGCGAAAAGCTCCTCGTTAATGAAGTCGCCCCACGCCCCCATAACTCGGGACATCTGACCTTCGATGCCTGTGTCACCAGCCAGTTCGAGCAACAACTCCGTGCAGTCTGTGGGATTCCACTGGGTTCCACGGAACTCCTCCGCCCAGCCGCCATGGCCAACATTCTTGGCGACCTTTGGGAAAATGGAGAGCCCGATTGGGTTACTGCCTGCGCTTTCCCAGAAGTCAAACTGCATCTTTATGGGAAACTGACTCCGAAAAAAGGCCGCAAGATGGGGCACCTCACCGCGTTGGCAGACTCCCCTCAGAAGGCCGAACAAATTGTGCGCGCAGCACGGTCGGCTCTCGCAACCAAGGCGCCATGAGGAATCTGCACGCGATTTGGGTGCGTTTCCGCTTCAAAAAGTCATTTGCTTCCATAGAAAGAACTCACAAGAGGGCCAATGCAGCATTCACGACTCTGCGCCAAGTCTTTGGCCCTGGGACTTTGGACACACGCCTTTAGACGTCCCAGTTCGTCTCCGTCTACCTGCCTTCAGCGTGCACCCTCCCGTGTACTTACCTTCTAAGGCAAGCCTTTAACCCAAACCATCTGGAGATCAAGTGTCGGTTCCGAGCAACCAGCGCATAGCCGATAATCTCCAGGAGCAGGAAAAGCGGAATGGCATAGAGGAGGATTATCAAAACCTTCCACGGAGGAAACTGGTAGAAGAAATAATTCATCCCAAATGCACCGCTGTAGGTTCGGGCTTGGGGAGTTACCACCTGCATTTTCTCGCTACATTGCTTGTAACTCGTTCCCCAGGATTTCAGTTTCTCTTCTGGATAGGTTTGGTAGGGAACAATTTCGAATTGCTTCTTGAGATCAATCTTGGCTGCAAACGTTGCAAAAGACGTACAAATGCCACAATCACCGTCAAATAACATGAGAGCTTTCGGGGCCTCGTTATCCATAGTTTCCAAAGAAATCCTTCAAAAGTCTCGACAATCGTTTTGACACAACGAAGACTTGCTGCGCAAATTGCAGCCACTCCTCTCTTTTTCAGTATAACAAACGACACTCCAAAGCCCTCGACACTCCTATTCGATTCTGGGCCCAGACAGTATGATAGCACTTTGTTTCTGACTCGGATTTTCTGTCGTGCGATTGTAATATCTCTACAAGTAGAAGGCAATGAACGGGCCATTAACCGACCAATAGATGCAGTAAGGCCTGGGGCGGCCCCCTTTAAAGAATAACCCACGAGGACCTTATCATGAGACTTCAGAACAAGATTTCCCTCATCACGGGCGCTGCCCACGGGATCGGACTTTCCACGGCTATTCGGTTTGCTCAGGAAGGAGCCATTGTCATCTTGACTGACTTGGACAAAATAGCCGGTGAGAGCGCTCAAACCGAAGTCCGAAAACTTTCCCCCCAAAGCACTTTTGTCTACTTGGATGTGACAGAACGAGATTCGGTCCAATCTTGCGTAAATGAGATTTTGGGACGTTTTGGCCGAATTGATATATTGATCAACAATGCCGGGATTATCGCAGACGCCCAATTTTTGAAGATGCCGGAAGAGGACTGGGACCGTGTGATCGCTATCAACTTGAAAGGCGTTTTCAATTGTAGCCAGGCGGTGGCTCCCTTCATGGCAGCCCAAGGTTATGGCAAGATCATCAACGCCTCCTCCATTTCAGGCGTCTATGGAAATTTCGGACAAACCAATTATGCCGCTGCCAAAGCAGGAGTCATCGCCTTGACAAAAGTCTGGGCACGCGAACTAGGCCGCAAAGGGATCCTAGTCAATGCCCTGGCTCCGGGATTTATCGAAAGCGCAATGACGGCAGCTGTTCCCGAAAAGGTTCGTGAAAGTGTCGTTCAGAAGACGCCATTGGGACGAATGGGCAGGGCCGAGGAAGTTGCCAATGCTTACCTCTTTCTAGCATCGGATGAATCTAGTTTTATCAATGGAGCCGTCCTTCATGTCGACGGGGGACTTGTTTTGTAGCCGTTTAAGAAACTTTTCCAGAGAGGAATCTATGAGAATGCAGCCCATTCTGTGATGAACAATATCACTGAGGGCTTTGCGAGAATGGGCGCCCGAGGCATTCCGAACTCGAACTCCCAACTCCGGACTCTGAACTTATGACTCCGAACGCTGCCCTCCTAAACTCACAATCTGCGCGGATCTTCCCCACCAATCGCACTTTCTGACCCTAAAAACTTTTTACAATAATGTGACACTTTCTTACATAACTGTGACACACAGGGGATGAAAAACGAGTTTAATTCCCCTCGCGTGTCACTCACATCAATTTCTATAGACAGAGGAAAAGGCTCATCCCTTATGAGACAAAACATATTTCGAATCGTAGTGAAGAGACTCCACCTTCTTGCAATATTGTTAAGCCTGCCGACGGTGCTTC
The DNA here is from genome assembly GCA_963810905.1 of uncultured Acidimicrobiia bacterium. Classification (GTDB taxonomy): domain Bacteria; phylum Acidobacteriota; class Terriglobia; order Versatilivoradales; family Versatilivoraceae; genus CAWBAT01. Next base: position 169,632 of record CAWEPG010000015.1, read on the forward strand.
TCGGCCAGGACGCAACGGGAAAGATCGAAGGAATCCTTAAAGATCCGCAAGGGGCAGTTGTCACTACCGGGACGATCACGGCAAAACATTTACCAACGGGACTGGAAAAGTCTACCCACCCCGACGGAGATGGACGGTTTGTCTTTAATTTGATGCCGATTGGCCCCTATCGAATTTCCGTGAATGTGGATGGCTTCTCCAGCATTGTTCGTGAGCCCGTCACGCTCAGTGTGAACGCTTCACTAAACTTTGTGTTTGATCTCAAAGTGGGCTCGACCCAGGAGACGATTGAGATCAAGTCGGATACCCAGCAGGTCGAGCTCGTCTCCAACACGATTGGAAAGGTGACTACTGAAAGGGAGATCCTGGATTTGCCTTTGAACGGGAGGAACTTCGCGCAACTCGGGTTGCTGCAACCCGGTGCGGCTCCGCTGACCCCGGGGCTGGCGCAAGCCGGCGGGGCCTTGCGAGCCGGTCAGATGTACTCCATCAACGGCCTGCGCCCAGAGTCCAACAATTTCCTGATCGACGGCGGAAGGAACATGAATAACGTCGATTCGGGGTTTGCGTTGAAACCTCCTCTTGATTCTATCGCTGAATTCAGGATTTTGACGGGAGGCGTACCCGCCGAATTTGGTGAAGCGGCGGCTTCAGTGACCAACCTGGTTTCCCGTTCCGGATCCAATTATTTCCATGGAAGCCTCTATGAATTTTTCCGAAATGACGTCTTCGATACGCGAAACTTTTATTCCGAAAATACTCCTCCTCTCAAGCAGAACCAGTTTGGCGGAACGATTGGTGGTCCCATTCAAAAGAATCGCACCTTTTTCTTCGGGTATTACGAAGGATTCCGCAACCGTGAGGGAATCACGCGAACCACGACCGTTCCAACCCCCCTCGAGCGTCAAGGGGATTTTTCTCAGTCCGTGGATGAGTCCGGGCAGGTCCCTCCATTATTCAACATTCTCTTTCAGCAACCGTATCCGGGAAATAAGTTGCCGCCGGGTTCAATCAACCCGACCTCTCAGCAGCTGCTGGCCTATTTTCCTGCAGGGAACCTGACTCCCAATCTCTATTCGAGCACGCCAGTTGAGGAGAACGACTCCGACCAATTTGGCGTTCGGATTGATCACCGTTTTTCCAACACCGATGAGCTTTTTGGCCGGTACACTTTTTCTCAAGGCTCCGCTTATGAGCCGATTTCGATCGCAGGGGCTGACGTGCCCGGATTTCCTATAGGGAATGACTTGCGCACTCAAAACTTCCTAGTTGCGGAGACCCACACATTTTCTCCGGTCATCTTGAATTATCTCCGCTTTTCGTATTTCAGAAACAACTTTGACTTTGATCAGCGCTTTAACCAGACACCTCCGTCTTCCGTGGGATTCAACATCACCCCGACGCTGCCTGATGCGGCAGGAATTCCCTTCATCAACACCGTTGGATTTGCCGCCATCGGCAATCCCATTACAGGGCCGCGTGAGACGCTTCAAAATTCCTATGAAGTCAATGATTCCGTCACGTGGATTCACGGCCATCACAATATTAAATTTGGCGGCGAGTATCGGCGGAATCTGGTCAACGTGACGCAAGGGATCGCCAGCAATGGCTTTTTCGTCATGGCGGGCTTCCCTGTGACCAATCCCTTTGCCAATTTCCTGCTGGGTGCGCCAGTTGTCTTCCTTCAGGGAGGAGGCATACTCCCCCGCGAATTGAAGAATAATGACTTGATGTTTTTTGGACAAGACGAGATCAAAGTTAGCTCACGACTCACTCTCAACCTCGGCCTGCGATATCAGATCAACACGCCTAACATCGAGGCGAACGACCGTCTAGCGGGTTGGGAACCTGGAGTCCAGTCGGTTGTGATGCCTTCAGCTCCCACGAATCTTGTCTATCCGGGTGATCCAGGGGTTCCACAAGGTCTCATCCCTACGTATTGGAAAGGATTGTCGCCACGCGTTGGACTCGCCTGGGATCCAACCGGAAGCGGCCTGACGAGCGTGCGCGCATCCTATGGAATTTTTTTCGAGTCTATTGCTAGTGGCCAGGGCGGGATTATTCAGGCGCCCATAAGTGCTCCTCCCTATTTGCAGACTCCTCAGGTGAACAATATCTTTCTGTCGCCCTTCGGAATTCCGGCTCCCACTTTCCAGGACCCGTTCCTTGGAAATCCCAACCCATTTCCCCCGGGGCAATTTGTTCCCTCCCTGACCCACCTGACCCTTGATAGAAACCTTAAGCCTCCTTATGTTCAAAATTGGAATTTGTCCATTCAGCGCTTGTTTGCTCAAAATTATCTTTTTGAAATCCGCTATGTCGGAACAAAAGGCACTCGCCTTCCCCGGTTCATTGAAGGGAATCCGGCGATTTATAACCCTAATGGGCCCAACAACCCAAGTATTGATCGACGCCGAATCTACGCTGGATGTATAGAACCGGACGGCCCTTGTGACTTCGCTTCGATAGGTCTGATTTCAGGCATGACCAACTCCACGTATCATGCGATGCAAGTCAGCCTCAATCGCCGTTTTTCGAATGGGTTGTACTTCAATCTCGCCTACACGCTTTCCAAGACCTTGGACTACGTCTCATCCCTCAATGAGTCTGGCTCATCCAATAACAACATTGTCGGAGAAAACGACCTTCCCCAGAATCCCTTTGATTGGCGGGCAGAGCACGGACCGTCATTATTTGACTCGCGCAACCGCTTCGTGGTTAGTGCTTCATGGGAAATCCCTGTGCCCAAGGACATGTCCAAGGGGGCCCGCGTCCTCTTGGGAAATTGGCAATTGAACGCGATTGGAAATTTCAGCAGCGCTACTCCTTTTTCGGTCTATGACAGCACCGACGTCTCCCAGCAGGGTAGCGCGCCGGAGATCACGGGGTTTTCGGCCAACCGTCCAAACCTCGTCAGTGACCCGAACACAGGCCCTAAGACTCCTGATCAATGGTTCAATACGCAGGCATTTCAGCGGCTCGACCCGGTCTCGAATGCCGGCCAGTTTGGTAATGCTGGTCGCAACGTCGTTCGGGGTGACGGCTATCAAGTGCTGGATTTATCGCTCTTGAAAAGTTTTCCATTCCAGGAGTCCAAACAGATTCAATTTCGTGCTGAGTGCTTCAACGTTGCCAACCATCCAAATTTCTATGCCCCCCAAACCGATATTGGATCGCCTAATTTTGGAAGAATGTTGCAGGCCGGCCCTTCCCGAGTCTTTCAATTTGGGCTAAAATTCATTTTCTAATGAAGGCCGAGGAAACGATCGGGGTAATGCATACAGGTCAAGGGAGTACGGCATGTTACACTTTGACTTGTTTGTGCATTATCCCTGCCTCTTTTTCGGTGGGAATAAGATGAGGATTGGCGATTGATGAAGCGATTGCTTTCAGTTTTTCTTATCCTGCTGACTCTTGTTTCCCTTTCCCTAATCTTTATCCCTGCGTTTTTAATCCGTCCTTTTACCGCTCAATCGTCTACCGGGTTACTGCTCTCCTATCGGCTTCGTAGTCTCAACCCCGCTCTTACTTTATGGTTGCTGGCCGCTGCGTTATTACCGATTCTCTTCCTGTGGATAAAGAGTTCTTCTCGAAGGACCAGGACTTTTTTGGCATTGGCAGGCACCCTGCTTTTGGCTTCCGCAATCCTCTCCCGGCAAAACCATTTTGAATGGATGTTTCATCCTGCTCCCCCAGCAAAATTCATCGAGGCTGCACAATCTTCCCACGTCAAAGATTCAGATATGGTGTTAGGCATCCAGGTTGGGAGCGAATCTCGGGCCTATCCGGTCAGAATGATGGCCTACCACCATCTCATTAATGACACTTGTGCCGGTGTACCCCTCGTTGTGACCTACTGAACGCTCTGCCACACCGGTCTGGTGTGGAAATCGACCGTGGATGGTCGAATTTTGCACTTCCGTTTAGCCGGGATTAACAACCAAAACTTTATTATGCAAGATGAGGAAACCGGGACGTGGTGGCAGCAAGTGTCCGGAGAAGCTATTTTGGGTCCACTTAAGGGGAAAAGCCTTGAGCCGATTGAGTGGGACGAAGTGAGTTTTGGGTTGTGGAAGCAGGAACACCCTCGCGGCGTTGTATTAAAAGACGACGAAAAGCAGCGAAAACATTACGCAACCGAAGATTGGGAAACCAAGATTTTGAAACGTCCCGTGGTGACTCGCCATAAATTGGACGATCCTTTGAAACCCAGGGACCTCGTGATTGGAGTCGAATGGAGTGGGATTGCAAAGGCTTATCATTTTGAAGCCCTTAAGAAGCAGAATCCCGTCATGGATACCGTCGGGAATCTGCCTCTTCTCATTGTAGTGGATATCGATGGGAAATCCCTCCGTTGCTTTGATCGCAGAATCGATGGCAAATCCTACGATTTCTTCCTGAGGCCGAACCAGGCCACCTTGAATTTGTTTGATAGCCAAACCGGGAGTAAGTGGGATTTTTCGGGAACCGCGATAAGCGGCGTCATGAAGGGAAAAACTCTGAGGCATATCCCTGCGCTCAAAGACTTCTGGTTTGACTGGAAAATATATCACCCATTAACTAAAGTCTATGTGGGAACGTAGCGCCTTTTCAGAGCTGCGGACATTCTGTAGGGAACGCTCGCTGCAGTGTTCCGCTTTTCACGGGGAACGGAACGGCGTCCGTTCCTTACAAATTCGAGGTCCTCTCACGATAAGGAACCCTCGCCGCGGCGTACCGCTCTTGCTGCAGGTTCCCTGTACTTTATGTCGACTTCATAAAAATCTTGCTAAAGACCAAACCCGAATTCATATTAAATGAAGATTAAACCAGAACGTCAGTGCACGCAGACGAGAGGCACAGCATGATAGAGAATCAACAAAAGAGTCAGACGCAAGAACAAGGCTGGATTCAAATGATTGGAATCGCCCAGGCCGAGGGCGAGTTGAAAGCGCTATACGAATCAATGGGATCCCATTCGGGGGCCCGACCCACTGTTTATAACTCACCTTCCGGCGACGCGGCTAATATTGTCAAGGCTCACAGTCTTGATCCTGAAGGGCTCCGACTGACTTTTTCTTGCAGTTCCGCCATCCATTGGAGCCCTTATTCGTTGCCCTGGGAAAAGCGGGAGATGATCAACACGGTCACTTCCGGGGCAAACAATTGTTATTACTGAGTGTCTGCTCACGCAGAGTTTCTGCGTGCTGCCACAACCGATGCAGTATTAGCCGCCCAGATTAAGTCCGATTTCCGCAGCGCCAAGCTGACCGGAAAAGATTTCCGGATGCTGGAGTTCGTTGAGAAACTCAGTCTCTATCCTTGGATGGTAGTGGCAAACGATATCCAGGGGTTGAGAAATGTTGGATTCAGCGACCTGGAGATCCTCCACATCGTTCTCGGGTGCTCCCATTTCAACTACCTGAATCGGATCGCGGATGGAGTGGGTATTCAATTCGAATACCACACAGACCTACCGGATTTTGAAAAACCTGACGCTCATTCACCTAAAAAGGAGCTATTAACATTAGACAAGTCTTCTCAGCTTCCTTCCCTTCCTCCATCGGGCCCTTGGATTGACTACCCCCGGAATCAAGATCTATTCTTTGGCCCCGACGAACCAAGGCTCTTCTTCCTGATCATGGGATCCAATCCCGATGCTCAGTCTCTGGTAAGAGCATGGCGATCTTATCAATTAACGCCCAGTCCGGGCTTAGATGCCCGATTCCGTAGCCAATTGGCGCTGTATGTCTCAGGAATCAACTATTGTGAGTATAGTTGTGCCTGGTTCATGCAAACCCTCAAATCTCTGGGAGAAAGTGCATCAGCAATGAGTCAACTTTCTTCGGGTCAAAGGCCTGTTCATCTTTCAGACAAGGAGTCCTGTCTGTTCGACTTTGCCCAGCTTTTGACCGAAGAGGCATGGAAGACGACCGAATCTCATATCGAGAATTTTCGGGCGCACGGTTTGGACGACCGGACTCTCCTGAAGGTCATGATGCTCGTAAGTTATGTTAACTTCGAAAACCGGGTCGCCTTGGGTCTGGGACTTCCTCCTGAAAGCCCTACCGAATAAGGAATGAGTTTGGGATCTATTTCCAGAAAACAGTTTGATCTCATTAGCTTTGCTCGCCTGCCAGGGTATTCAATTGTGCCTATGATTTCTTATAGCTTAATCTTAGTTAAAGTTGTGGTAAGCTAAGGGTTGGCCTAATGATAAGTCTCTGCGGAGACTTGAAAGAGAATTGAGAAAAGGGAGAGAATTCATGAACAGTTTCACAGACGGGAAGCCGCTGGATCAAGGCACGGGAGGGGGTGCCCCCGTCATCATTACGCGACCAAAGACGACCCCGCGCTATGGTTTGTTTGCCATCCTGGCGGGTCTAGCTCTTCTAGTATTTATCATTTATGAATTACAAATGACCAAATCGCAACTTAAAGAGTTCCAGACTTCTCAAACAGCTAGATCAGCCGCCTTGGAAGAGAAGCTTGTCGGCCGCTTAAGTGAAAATGAGAAATCGCTTGATTCGCTTCACTCCGATTTCAAAGTGCTTCAAGACAAATTGGGTGTCACTCAGCGGGAACTCGATTCGGCTCGGGCAATTGCCCAAAAAGCCAGAGCGGAAAATGAGCAGACTGTCCAGCAATTGAACCAGCAATTATCTAAGAAAGCCGACTGCTCAGCAGCTCAGCGCCTTTAAAGAAGAAGCCTCCTCCAAACTGGGTGCAGTTAACAAAGATGTAACAGCGGTCAAGTCCGATGTCGAGGCCACCCGTAAAGAACTGGAAGGAACCCGTCGAGATTTGACCGATGTGAAAGATACCTTGTCCCAACAAATTGCGCGGAACCGCGACGAACTCCAGCAATTGAGACTCAAGGGGGAAAGAAATTATTATGAGTTCGCGATCGACCAGAAGAAGAAGGTTGTACTAGTTGGCGATATCCGGGTTATGTTGCTGGACGCCAATCCAAAGAAGAAGACTTATGGAGTCCGGATTGTTGTCGATGACAACCAGCTGGAAAAGAAGAATCGCAGCGTAAATGAATCAATCCAATTCCTGGTCGGTAAGACAAGACTTCGATATGAATTGGTCGTGAATGAGGTAAAGAAGGACAGCATTTCCGGTTATCTCAGTGTTCCTAAGGATAAAGCGCTTGGTGCCGAGCGCGGCTAGCCCGAAATCTATTTGTAACATGAATGTAAACTCCCTCTTTTGATCACGAATTCGCCATCAACAACCTTGCCGAAATCTTATTTCCTTGAACGGGATCGCGGTCGACACCATGTCGACAAATTAGCCTGGACTGGGATACGATTTTGCGTATAATACCTCCAAATGATTGTCCTCTCTTTGAGATTTCTGCATTTGACCCGGAAATAACAGTGCCTAGTCGGCAGGTGAAACGATGAAAAATCGCTTCCTAAGAATTTGCCGTAAGTGGGGCAACCGTTTTTCTCTTCGAAGCAGGATAGGGCTGGGAATAACTCTTTCCAGGATTATCTTCCTGCCTGTCATCTTCCTTGCGATCTATTACATCGCCGGAATGGTGACCGCAACTAATCGGATTGCAAAGGTCGATGCCAGCGTTGGCAGGATGGCGGATCAGATCTTGGCTGAAGTTGGAGAAATGCGGAAGGCCGAGAAGAACTTCATCCTCCTGAAGGATCCGACCTCATTTAGAAAAATCAAAGAATCAGCCCAAAAAATCATTGCTTTAGCCGAAGATGGATTGATCCTCTCTCCCTCCGAGCGAAACCACTTTTCGCAGATGCGTGAGTCGGTGAGGGGATACATGGCACTTCTGGAGAACTTTTCGCAGTCAGGAGATACTCCCCAGCAGGACATGTCCACGTTGAAACGATTTTCTGGAGGCGTCGAAGATTACCAGAAACGAATCGATAGTCTCCTAGGGGTCGCCAGGAAATCCAGAACTCAGGAAGAGATTGCACAGTCGATCGATGAAATCAGCACGACGGCCATGTCATTTGACCAATTCATTATTCAATCGGCCATTGGCTCTGAACCTTCGCGTCTGAAGCTCCTCTCTGAGTTACAAACCCGGGGCGAAGAAGTTGCCGCTCAGGCCCGTCTGGTCAATGAGAATGGATGGAAGAATGTGGAGGAAGAGCGCGCTCGAACGGAAAGCCTGGGCCACCGCGCAACTCTACTGATCACGCTGACCTTGATTGTGACATTTCTATTCAGTTTTGCATTGACGTGGTACCTTCCCCGGCGCCTGCTTCAGCCAGTTCGGGAAATTACCCAGGCCTTGAGGCGGGCTTCGAACGGGAATTACGACGTATTTCTGAACTTGAACGCTAAAGATGAGTTGGGAGAATTAGTGAAGGAGTTTCACAATTTGGTCCATCACATGAGGGGGAGGGAAAACAACAGAAATCAATTGAACGGGAAATCACACCGCTCAAAAGAGCAAGAGCGTGAGAATTCTTATATTGTATTTTGAAAAAGCCAGTCGGTCTCAGGGAAGTCGGCAGTCGTCTTTACCCAATAATGATCAAATCCCCGTGATATAGCCTTCAAGTCCAATCCTCTCCCGGGAAAATGACCCCAAAAAAGTCTGTTGTTTGAATGAATTCAATGCCGATGTGACCGAGAGAATTGTCTTCTTCTGTTCCAATCCACACAATCCGAAAATCCGACCAGTGTTCGCTGGATTTGATCCGCACTTGTAAGATCGAGTCTTCCTCCAATTCATGAACTGAGAAGATACGCGCCCCGTATTTACTGACGACAAAGGTCTCTGTCTCTTCTTCGAATTCATAGCCGTTTTTGTCAATTCCCCTGATTACCACGGCGATGCGAACCATGGCTCGAGGACTGCGACGCAGGACATATCCTTTAACGTCACCAGACTTTTCTGCGTTGGACTCTTTTGCTTTCATAAATCCTCGTGAGTACAGGTTGAAAACAGTAGTTTTTTGACTAGAGCAGCCGAGCCTCTCCGGCAATCAACACTCTATTTTTCGGAAAAAATGGCTAAAAAGATGAGCGTTTTTTTATCAATCCACGCTCAGTGCAACTTTCTTGAGAAATCGGAAATCATTGAGTAGCTTTCCGGTTCCATTTACAACAGAACAAAGGGGATCTTCAGCCAGCATCACCGGAAGTTGGGTTTCAGTCGAAAGCTTTTTGTCGAGATTCCGAAGCAATGATCCTCCGCCCACAAGCATGATTCCGCGATCGACCAAGTCACCGGAAAGCTCCGGAGGAACCTTTTCCAATGCCCCACGGACTGTATTCACAATCACGTCAACGCACTCTGAGAGAGCTCCGCGGATCTCTGTATCAGTCACCTTGATCGCCTGGGGCACCCCTTGGAGGAGGTTTCGCCCCCGGATCTCCATTTCCAGGGGTTGATCCAGTGGGTAAGCAGAGCCGATTTTGATCTTGATTTGCTCCGCTGTGCGATCTCCAATCAACAAATTATGCATTCGTTTGATATAACGGATAATAGCCTCGTCCATCTCATCGCCGGCGATCCGCACAGACTTGCTGTAAACGACCCCGGAAAGCGAAATCACGGCCACGTCCGTGGTCCCTCCGCCAATATCCACGACCATATTTCCAGCCGGCTCGGTTACCGGAAGCCCTGCCCCAATGGCTGCCATCATTGCCTGCTCGACCAAATAGACCTCACTGGCTTTGGCACGGGTGGCAGAGTCTGTCACTGCTCGCCTCTCTACTTGGGTAATCTCAGAAGGGACGCTGACCACGATCCTGGGGTGAACCATATACTTCCGCCCATGGGCGCGTTGGATGAAATAGGACAGCATCTTCTCTGTCACCTTGAAGTCAGCAATTACCCCTTTTCTCATGGGTCGAATAGCGACAATGTTCTGGGGAGTTTTTCCCAGCATTTCCTTGGCTTCCAGACCAACAGCTTCGACCTCATGGGTAATCGTATTTATAGCCACAATCGAAGGTTCATTCACAACGACACCTTTCCCCTCGTGGAAAACAAGTGAGTTGGCTGTGCCGAGATCGATGGCTAAATCGCTGGAGAAACAGTGGAGTGCAGATCCAAGATTGAACATGGAGGGTCCCTTCAATCAGTTAGTATGCCTTCCTGAAATGTATCGGCAAACCCTATAAATGCGTTAGACTTATATCAAACATTCTTTAAGCAGCGAGCCTGGCTCAGCTATCACTGAGACGGCACTTCGACTCCGATTCTTGGGGAGAAGATGGCCTAATTGGATGATAGTGTTGATTGTCTAACAATAATTATTTGTTATAGATTGCATAGATGATGTAAAGCTTGACTTCATAGTTGAGTCAAGAAATTAAGATAAGGGGAATTTGATCGATGACAGAGCCGCCGCGCGGCGAACTGTCTATAGATTCTAAGGTCAGATGAGTTGAACCCAGTGTGAATATCGCATTTGAGCGCTTAACTTTTGTTTGACTCCCGGATTGACCAAGAACATAATTTCAACGCTTGGATGTTCCCTCTCAACCAATTTTTCGAGTAACAGTCTCCGTTTGTCCCCTGTTGCAGTGTAGCTTGAGCGATGTTCTGATGATGATCTTTCCCTTTACTCACGCTATTCCTCGGGCTGATACGTATTTCAACTGCCATTCCGCTTGTCAAAGCAATAGGTAATCAAACCTGGTATTAGACTTGGACTAATATGAGGAACGTAGGGTATGAAGCTGGCGCTTGACCCATGGATGGTGCGTGACCGTTCTCTTGACCAGGTCTGCCAATTTGCCGCGGAAACCGGCTACCAGTGGATTGAGCTATCCCCTCGCGAGGATTTCTTACCCTTATTTGTTGCGCCGCGAGCCAACCATGAGCAAGTCACTGAGTTGAAGCAATCTTTGCAGCGGCACGGCATCGAGTTGGCGTCACTCTGGACTGTTTATCACTGGTCTGACCCAAACGATTTTGAGGTTCGTGAAATGGCGGTTCACTACTGGAAGCGTGCCATCCAGATCGCCGTGGAGTTGGAATGCTCTCATCTCAACTCAGAATTCAGCGGCCGTCCGGAATCCGCGAAAGAAAGCGAGGCATCGTTTTGGCGATCCATGGAGGAGCTTGTCCCCATCCTTGAGAAGGAAAAAATGACTCTGAGCATTGAGCCCCACCCGGATGATTTCGTGGAAGATGGCAATGCGGCGGTGAATATTATCCGGGCTCTCGGTTCACCTCATGTCCGGTATCTCTACTGCGCACCGCATACCTTTCACATGGGGGGTGATATCTCCGGAATGATCCGATATGCGGCGCCAGAGCTGGCACATGTGCACCTTGCTGATACGTTAGACCACCGGATTCCTGTTCGCTATATAGTCAATCCCCCAGGCTCGACAGTGCGCGTTCACCAACACACGAACATCGGCGAAGGAGAACTGGACTGGGATATATTTTTCCGCACACTGCAGGAGATCGGCTTTGACGGGATCATGACCAGCTCTGTCTTCGCTTGGCCAGACCGGGCAGAAGAGTCCGCAAGGTTCATGTTGGAACGAATGAACCACTATCTGACTCAATATCCGCCGAGCGAGAAAGCCTAGATCAATGGCCGATGTAAGTTGGAATTTGTAAGCAGAACTCGCATTAATCCCAAGGAGGAGAAATGAGAGGAAGTTCGATTACCCTGGAGGACTACACCCTTGAAGAGGTTGTGCGCATCTTTCGCGACAATGGATTTGATCGGGTGGAAATGTGGAAGCATCAATTGAAGCGTTGCAAAACCGACGAACTTCGCCAGAAATTTGCAACCTACGCTAAGGGAATGGGTATCTCGATGGGGGGGCTGAACGCCGTGGGGGAGGATTACTTCCAGCCGTTTGGGACAGATCAACAGTTCCAGGCGACATTGGACGGGCTGAAGGCAGACATGGAATTGGCTCTCTCGCTGGGAACCAAGGATGTCTTGATCTGGGAAGGACGTGCCCCCCAGGGAAGCACAGAGAGTGAATGGTTGGACCGATTACTCCCTCGACTGGTGGAACTGTTTCAGACCGCCATCGCTTTTGCTGCCCCCAAGGGCGTGCGCTTCATGGTAGAACCACATCCGTTCACGGTGGGGATGAGCGACCGCGTGCTCGTAAAATTGTGTGACAAGCTGGATTCGGCTCACTTCGGGGTTACGTATGATTTTTGCCATTATGGAGTCGGAAGACCTAAGGACTACGTTTCCGCAGTTCATGCGCTTGGGCCAAGAATTCGGCACATTCACTTTTCTGATTCCGACCAAAAAAGCTCAGAGCTGCATTTCCCGCCGGGACAGGGTCGAATGGATTTGGAGTCTTTATTGAAGGCATTCAAAAGCATCGGCTATGACGGGACCATGGCCTTGGACTTGTATGGGTATCCTCTGCCAGTGCAGGCTCTGCCGGACGCAGTGTCTCGAATGCGTCAGGCATGCGAGTTCTTAGGTTTGAGCGGGTGAGGCCTGCCGAATGGCGCGGAGGTCTTTGACCACCCTCATTATTCCCTTTCTCGCTCCACAATCAAATCAAAGTCACCCTCCAGTACTCGGTCGAGCTTGCCAGTTCGCCACCCACGGACACTATCGCGCACCAGAGGCGAAGGGTGCTCACGGTAACGCCGCACCACGGTAAGGTTGGTCGGCCCATGAGAATCAATTGCATAGATTGCTTGCTGACGGAGAGCTTCTAAACCAGGCCCCGCCGGCTCATCTGGTTGAGGCACTACACGAACCTGTACCCGGCAACGATTAAACGACTTTTCCTCCTGCTCAGGGATCTCTAAAATGTGAAGCCCATCCTCAGGCTGAAGGATCGCAAACGCGGCGAACCCAGACAAGGCAAGAAGAAGATGATAGGGGGTTTTCCCATCGCCTCCGGCTTCTTCGAGGGGTTGAATTTGCATGCGCCGTTTTTCTGCCCAACCGCGATACATCTTGCCAAGCCTAACGGCAAATTCATCGTTCAATGAAGCCGTCACCCCGGAATCTCTGCTGGCCTGAACCAAAAGAAACGCTTCAGAGGGTTGTTCGGTTTGGAGGCTGGAGCAAGCCTTCTCAAGCAAATAAAGTTGTTGGGCAAGTCGCTTCATCAAATCGCGCGGAAAGTGCAGTCTATTTTCTTTTTTCCCTCCTGACAAACGCCTCAGCAGCGAACCGGCCGCCTCAAATCCTGACTCAATCCGGTCCAGATACTCCACTTTCCCAAGGATCGCAAACCGATCGGATGAGTTCCAAAAGTCCGAGGATGAAATTAAGGAAAGAGAAGCTTGCTTGTTGTCCTGCCATTCTGGGCTTCCCACGATATGACTCAATCTTTCATGGTGTGAGTGGAGACAGCTCATCTCAGGTGAGCGTCCCCAGAGCATCCAACGCGATCTCCTCCAACTGGACGGCACCATCCGGCTTCACCGCGCCGGTCACCAAACCAATCTTTTCGGCTTGCTGTATCTTCAACCGCATCGGGATCGACAAATTCAACCCTCAAGTCTGTGCCATCACTTCTGACAAAGAGAAACTGGTCGCCCTCCGGAAACTGGTGGTTGACAATCGTATTGGCTAAGGGCGAAAGCAGGTAGCGTTCAATCGCGCGCTTGAGAGGCCGCGCTCCCAAGTCAGGCGTAAAGCCTTTCTCGAGAAGGAACTCAATCGCCGCATCATCCCACTCCACTGCCCAGGCCCGATTGCGAAGCCCGCGACGAAGGAAGACTTCATCCAATTCCTTGCGCAAGATCTCCCGCATGGTATCCCGACTGAGCGGACGAAACACGATAACCCGGTCAATGCGATTCAAGAATTCCTTTCGAAAGGAATGATTCACGGCACGCTCTACGGCTGCCGGGTTAAATCTGGAGCTGTCGGGACTGAACCCCAGACTGGTACCACTTGGAACCGTACCGCCCAGGTTGGACGTCATGATAATGATGGCGTGACGAAAGTCTGCCGTGATCCCGCTGCGGTCGGTGAGTCTTCCATCGTCAAAGACTTGCAGGAAAAGATCCCAGATCCGGGAATTCGCTTTCTCAAACTCATCCAGCAAAACCACTGAAAAAGGCTGCTTACGGATGAGATCGACCAGCGAACCGGCACTGGCACGGCTAGAATCTCCCAGAATACGTTCGAGTGATTCCGGCTTCTTGGAACTCGCTCATATCCAGCCGGATCATGCGTGTCGGAGAACCGAAAAGATACTCGCTGAGAGCCTTGGCAATCTCAGTCTTACCGGTACCCGTGGGCCCCACAAACAAGAATACTCCTTGAGGTCGAGTGGGATCCCCAACGGCTGCCTTGATCATGGCAACCCGGTCGACAAGACAGTCAACGGCCTCGGGTTGGCCGAGGACGCGTTTCTCAAAAAACCCTCTCAGGCCTTTGAGATCGAGGTTTTGACGATCATCCAGGATATTGGCCGGGAGACCGGTCAACTGCGTCAGCGTTAGGATGAGTTCGTCCACCGTGATCATCGCCTGATCCGGTCCCCGCTCGGAGAAAGATGCTCTCGAGTCAACTTCAGGAGTTGGAGCAGGTTTCCTGGAGCCGACTTGTCGCCCAGGTATTGCTGGGTGAGTTGCCAGGCTTCACGTAAGGTCTCTTCTGAGGCCAACTCAGGACTTCCGGCCCTCGTGTAATGACGGACCCACTGCCGGGCTATCTCCAGAGTCGTCATCTTCCGAAAGGGCATGGATGCGGTAGACTTCCATGGCGGTTCGACAGTCGGTTTGGATTGAACAGTTTTTCATAAGCCAACGGCTGCGTTTCCCCGAGGACGGTGATCTCGCCCTGCTCGATATGAGGGAGGAAGTAATCCAGAGCGCTACTCGAGCTGTGCTGATGGCGACCGGCCCACGAGATGGTATGAAAATCAGGAATGTACCAAAGAATCTTCCGCTTCCCTCCCAGATGGTGAAGAAGTTTTCTGAAGCGTTCTTCGAGTTCGCCAATATACACTTTCCCCGCAATCAGCTCCGTATGACCAGCCTCAAAAATCAGCCAGCCTTTTTCCTGCATCCGTTTTCCTAAGACTCGGGCAATCGTGCTTTTGCCAACGCCGCTCTCCCCTACCAGCAATACTGAACGGGGTCGATCCTTGAAAAGCCCGGCCTGCACGGTCGCTACCTGAGCCAAGAGGGCTTCGTTTTCAATCACCGGATCCGGTTCGGCGATTTCAGGCCAATTCCAGATCCGACCAATTGAGCTCAAAAAGTCGAAGTCGATTCGGGTACTTCTCCAGGCGTTGAATTCAGCCAGCAACTTGCTTGCCGGTTCACCCTTGAGCCCTTCCAAAAGTTCCTGGATAAATCCGGCATGGTCTTCAGAGATCCGATGAAGGTCCGTTTTGAAATCCGGCTCTTCACCTCCATCAAGACGAGTCTGTGATGAAGTCCTTGAGAAACTGCATGCCAAAAGAGTTCTTCCACGAAGGGTCGATTCTGGCAAGCACCCTGCCTACCAAGGGATCATTAGCCGGCGTACTTGCATTTAAAGCTCGCAGCGCGAAGTAGCGAGTCCAGGGCACGACTATGTTGATGTTAGCCAGGATCTTTTCTCTAATATCCTCACCGCTCGAACGCTGGCATAAGCCTCCAGAGCCATGCAGGCTGCCACGGCATTATCGCCATGATAGTAGGCAATGAGATCTTCGTTCGAATACCCGCCTCGATTTAAAAGTTCTACCCCTTCGATGAACTTGGGGTGGTTCAGTAGGGCATTCTGGATGAGCGGAGTTCTGATAGTAACTCATTCAGTGTAGAGGCTATGTGTAGGGTAACGACAGGTCGGGATTTACCGACTGTTTTGGGGTTTCACGATCCGATGGTTGAGTAAGAGGAAGGTCTAACTTTGTCAGTTTTGGTCTTGGCGGAGTTTTCTGTTGCATTCCTCGTGAATTTGCCAGAGCAAGTATAAAAGCCCAAGAAAAAGGCCCAAAAAGAAGATTTCCGTGCCGCTCATGATTTTCTCTCTAAGGGAAAATTGGCACCAGAATAGCAGATAGGGCAGTAAAATTCAGCAAGAGGATTAAAAATCGTCCGCCGGAGTTCTGCACAGGTAATCACATGTCTCACCGCTGGAGCTTAAAGGACCAATTGCGGCTGGGCATCATAAACAGCTGGCCCTAGACGGAGCGATGAATTGTCTTATGACCAAAGAAAGGTGAGATTTCACCACAAAAAAGCTGCAGCGCGGCGGTCTATTTATAGAACAAAAAGAAATTCTTAAAGAAGAGAAGTTCCGTCAGGAGCAGCCTGTAATGCGGTGTTCCTGCAGAATCTTCCTACGAACTTTCGACACAAAAAAATTGAATAATCCCACGGGGTCGTCCGCCATACGGCAGATTCCGTATTCCCTCAACTGATTCCCCCTTTGAAGGGAGTGCAGGGGGAAGTCCTGAAATAGGCCAGATGGTGGTGTTCGCAAAGCGGGGTCATAGAGTTTCGCCTTCCACATCAAATCCTCACGTACGAGGCAGAGCCCCATCCCGCGCAAAATTCAGCCCTCAATAGAAGACACTGACTTTCGTTTTTTCTAGCCGCTGGCCAGAGGCTAACCTCTGAAATACAGGTAGGCTCCTAGAATGCAAACCAGAATGAAACCTGAAGCAGTCACTTCGCGCCAATTCCAGCCCGCACGGGTTCGAACCTTATCCTCCTTGGTGGTTGTTTCAAAGGTAAGGCTTTGAATTTTCTCGTAGTCCGGTTCTGAAGTCGCATAGCTGACTACGACCATGACGATTGCCGAAACGATCGTGATCAGCACACTGAAGTACTGAAAATAAATGTTGTTGACGATCCAAAAGATCCCACCAACAGGGTATCCATCCTGGAATCCCGCTAAACCCAGTGTGACCGGAGTGTCCACCAGCATCCGGAAAATGCCCAAGACAAATCCAACGATCATGGACCAGAGCGCACCTTGGGCGTTCATACGCTTAAAAAAGACCCCGAGGAAAAAGACGACAAAGATCGGTGGGGCCAGGTAGCCTTGAATGGCTTGAAGATAATTGTAGAGTCCGTGAGCGTTTTTGATGACCGGGATCCAGGCTAAGGCGATAAATACCATAATCGCCGTCGCGATCCGTCCTGTGCGGACAATTTGATGCTGTGAGGACTTGGGGTTCCACTTCTCATAAAGATCCACGGTAAACAAAGTGGAACAAGCATTGAAGACTCCCGCTAGCGATCCCATCAATGCGGAAAGAAGGCCGGCGACGACGATCCCTCGAAGGCCTGGAGGTAAGAGATACTGAACCATCATGGGAAACGCTCCCTGGGCAACGGATGGGATTGCCTGCCCATCAGGACCAATCATCGTGCCCAGTTCAGCAATCTTGCTGCTCTTGGCCAAGGCATAGCAGACAAGGCCTGGGATAATGAAAAGATAGACGGGAAAAAGTTTGAGGAATGCCGCAAAGATACTCCCACGGCGGGCAATGGTTTCGTTGGGAGCTCCAGCGCACGCTGCACGATATATTGATCCGTACACCAGTACCATAATCCAATGATCGGAGCGCAAAAGAGCATCCCCAGCCAGGGAAAATTGCCATTGAAGTACCAGGCTTGTCTCACAATTTGCCCGGTCGGCATTTTTTTCGATGACCGGAGCCCACGTTCCTTCGACTCCCGCCGGAATGAGCGGTTTCCAGAGATTGAACATATCGGAGCCACACCAATGCCGAAGTTCGCTCCACCCCCCCAGTTTGATCAAGCCATAGAAAGTCAGAAGTCCTGAACCTAAGATCAAGATAAAGACTTGAACCGCATCGTTATAAGCGACTGCGCGCATGCCTCCGAGTATAGTGTACAGACCCGTCAAGCCAATGACCAACACAGAGCCAATCCAAAAGCTGTCAATCACCAGGTTCCCGATACGTATTTGCATTTCAGGTAATAGAGTACTGAAGACCACGCCACCGGCAAAGATACCCACTGCGATTTTCGAAACAACGAAAGTAATCAGCGAGACAATCGAA
The DNA here is from genome assembly GCA_963810905.1 of uncultured Acidimicrobiia bacterium. Classification (GTDB taxonomy): domain Bacteria; phylum Acidobacteriota; class Terriglobia; order Versatilivoradales; family Versatilivoraceae; genus CAWBAT01. Next base: position 187,536 of record CAWEPG010000015.1, read on the forward strand.
AGCACATAACGCGAGTTGGTACTGAAACGCCTCTCCAAAAATTCCGGCATGGTAAATACCATCGAACGCATGTAGAACGGCACAAAGATCCAGGCGAGAACCAGCAGGCACCAGGCGTGCAACTCATAATGAGCCATGGCTACACCGCTCGTGGCTCCTGCACCCGCCAAACCCACCACATGTTCTGACCCGATATTTGAGGCAAAAATGGAAGCTCCAATGATCCACCATCCGAGGTTACGACCCGCCAGGAAATAATCCGCGGCCGAATCCTTTCCCTGTCGGACCACCCACCAAGCAACACAGAGCAAGATGCTGAAATAAATACCAATTACCAACCAATCGATTCCAGTGATATGTGAATGAACTGAGGCTGAGAGGAGCCAGAGAGGAACGTGGGTCATAGGTATATCCTTGTGCTAAAGATGAGATACTTAGACAACTGAACTTGAGAATCAGGCTTCAATACTTAAAGGTCATTTAAGTCATGAATTTCTAAAAATCTGGAGATCCCTGCCGGTCTGCTCATTTCTGGTAGTGGCGTGTAACATATCGCAGCATCGGATAGTTGTCGAGGATTGTAATTCCAAGACTTATCAACTTTCTTGGACAAAGAATGAACCGCCGATCAGCGGGGATATGATTATCCAACTTCAGCCCAATGAGATGTCTCTCCCTCATTTCCCTGGAAACCATGCGAACTCCTGCCCTTCTCAGGAGGTCATCTTCTGCTGGAGATAGTTGCCGACTGCAATCACGGTCATGGCAATTACCAGAACGGTTATCGCCGCATACAAGACTCGCATTGTAGAGGGTCCGGTGCCTGCCCACTCGCCCATGCGAATCCCCGCCACATTGGAGGCGACCATCATCGTCCCCATAAACAACGCCGCCCCGACTGCTACGCCCAGAGGCCCAAGGAAGGTATGACCCGCCGTGTAGCAAACGCCTTGGCCAAAATACCAAAGCAACCCGATCGTGAAACCGAGAACATATTCCTGAACGAGGCCCGGAGCAGCCCAAAAGTTTCGTAGTGTTCGTTCCCGCACCATCTTGGTGACAGTCAGAACAAGATTCACTGTGAACATACCCAGCATGAAAGGTAAGATATTGAGAAATCCCCAAAAGTGCTCGGGCACCCCATAACGAGTCACGGCAATCTCCTTCATGGTCTTCTGGAACTCAAATGTAAAATAAAACAGCGAATTGGCAATTCCGGCCCAGATGACGACCGCGCACGTCAAGCCCAAACCGATCTTGGACGCTTCACCTACCTTGTCTGCCATGCGCTGCCGGAGAATCCCGGCACGGCCGGCCAGTGCAATTCCCGCTACTAGGATAGCGGACCCTGCAATGAGAGCGATGCCGTCCAGTTTTCCGAGCCGGTCGAGGTGTGCGCCAAAGAGAGGTACCAACAGGCTGACCAGGGAAATAGCTCCGATCATAAGCGCGTAACCAAGCGCAAGCCCGAGAAGTGTCGTGCCATAAGTGAACACATAAGAACCCGTACCTTGAATGAGTCCAAACAAGTAGATCAGGGCGATGTCACGCAACGGAGTTTCCGTGTAGATCTCAGCAAAGCGCGGAACTACGAGGTAAAGGGTCAGAACGGGAAAAACGACGTACATAAAGAACGTGCCGATCAGCCAAGAATTTTCCCATCTCCATGCCTGAGAAAATTTCAAGGGTAATAGAAACACGCCCACACAGGCGCCAGCCAGGACACATAAAAGCGAACCCATGAATATCTGCATCCCCTCCTCCTCTCAGCTAGATCTCCCCCACGATCGACAAAGAACTATCATCAATCGTGCCATCAAAGCTCTCAGCGAGCTCTGAATTTATTCCGAGATCCGCAGGATGCGCGGCCAGCTCTCCGCGTGCACCTTGCTAATCAAAAGGTCATTCTTAACCCGTTTGATGTTCAAGGGAGTTTCGGTTCCGTTTAAGACATCGATCAGCGTTGCCTGGTTCGCCGTGGGCGACTTGACTGAAACGTTCACATTGATGGACACGTAATCTCTACCATTCTCACCGGTAATGCCCGGCCTCCAAAAGGCGATAAGCAACTCACGCCCACGCCGGAATCCATATTGCTCCACTGGTTGCCCAGGTTCGTTCGTAAGCAAGGACACGTCTCGCGCCTCCGCAAAAGCCGCGGGGATATCAGCGCCCGTCGCCCCATCAAGAGCCGTGGCCAAAGTGCGAAACATGTAATAAATGATTTCTGGCTGGGTCGGGCAAATGACCTCGTTCGAGAACGTATTCCGAAATAAACTCAGGCCTCGCATCGTTTGCATCGTTTGAAAAGTCTCATTCCAGAAGTTGACGATTCCCAGATGAGCAAACAGAGTGCTCAAGCGGGAAGCGTAGATGGCCTTCTGCATTTCGGAGTGATTCTCGCGCTCGTTATAACTGGGTAAATCCGAATTCGGATAAGCGGTAAAGAAGTCCCATTCACTGGCAAAGTATTCGCTGCCTTTGAACCCAGAAGCTTGAGCAAACTTTTGAAATTGGCGAAAATCTGTGATGAAGTTGGCCAGAGAGCGGTCCTGCTGGGGCGGATCATAAAAGGGGTGAAAAGCCAGCACGTCGACCTGTGACAGCAGCCCCTCGTCGGCTAGCGCTTTGAAGAAGCTGAAGCCGTTCTCGGCTCGGTCCGGCATAAACTGAATCCAACCCGGTGAGGCCGGGATAATCTTTGCCTCTGGGAACTCCTCGCGAATTATTGGAATAGCCGCCTTGAGTACTCTTGCGTATCGCTTAGCCTCTTCGTAAGTATATGGCCCCCACTCATTCCATATTTCGAAATAGCGGACGCGATCCTTGAAATGCTTCACCATGAAGCGGACATAGTTCAGATAACCCTCCATCTGTGGAGGATAATCGAGCAGCATAATCTGCCAGCCGTGTGGGGGGCCCGGGTTATTGGAGTACGTTTCCATGAGATCCTGTGTGCGGTCCATTGGCTTTGGGTTCGGCGCGTAGTTCCAGTTGCCCTTGTCCAGGCACAGGACGATTTGGATCCCGTTTCGGACAGCCTCTGTCACAGCAGCGTCGGCACGTTCATCCACATGATATTTTCCCTTTTCGCGCTCGACATAAGCCCATTGGAACAGGCTCATATCGTATCCCACACGGCTCCACTTGAAGCCCACATCGTATTGGGTAGGCCACAGAGCGTCCTGAGTATAGCGGTCCATGCCGAAGCCCGTGTGCGTCGAGGAAACCTGAACTCCTGCCCCACGACTCAATAAGCCGATATTGTTTCCTGCCCTGTCCAACACCTCAATTTCAGCGACGGAAAATGAATGACCGAAGTAATGGGCAATAGGCAAATCAGAGCCAATGATCCAGATCTGTTTGGCGTCCACCGGATTGAACGCGATGACGTTTCGGCCAGCCACATTTGACGCTTGATAATGATCTTGCTGGTAAACTTTCTGCCAATGCCATGCATCTCGGCTAGTGCGAATTTCCAATTTTCTCGGGAAAGCCTGACCTACCTTCATAGATCCGGTTCGCGGATCGGTGCGTCCCATGCCATCGGGATGCCCTACCAGGACTATCCCCCCAATCTGTTGCTCAAACGGCAGGTCGATTCGGACCCACGCTTCTTCATAATCCGGCTGGTTCTGGCCACGGCTTGCCCAGCAACTGCGCACATCCCCGTCGATGAGGTGGACGCCCAGCAGCGGCTGGTCATCATAGGCCGCGCTGCGCGGTTCGCGCGCTGGCGTTGACCCGAACAAATTACTCTCAATCTGCCAGGATTTCTTTGGCCTAATCTTCTGTGCCGGTGCACTGTTCCCTTCCTGCACCGCCGCGTTGGGTTGAAAGTCCGGGCTCACCGCATAGACATACGTATAGCCAAAGGCATACACCGGCTCGCCGTTAACATGCGATTCCACGGTCGCCCAACGCGAAAGGTCACTCGGGGTTTGTGCCAGGCAAAATAAGGAGGCTGCAAGAAGGGGGAAAATGCCTAAATTCTGCATACGAGTCTCCTTATCAGGCTGAGCTGAACATTACGATCTGTTTAGGGAATCCTAAAACACGACCTTTCGAAGGTCAACGGAATCAATCGGAGTATGACCTGGGAGTTGACGCTCAAACAAACGCTGCGATAACATTCTCTTGAGGATGTCATCGATCGAACAACGTGCGGCTGTCTAGACGACTTCTCAGTATTCGGGGAAACATTTGGTCTGAAGGGGAATGGAGATTGAGAACTAGCAATAATTAGGTTGCAAAGGAGGAAATTCATTGTGAAAAGACTCCACTTGCTTATACTTCTTGCCGCTTTTGCAACGACATTATCCGGGCAGTCCCTGCAAAACCTGCAGCCGAAAGGACAGCGCTACGAAGCTGAGGTCCCGGACACACTCGACCTGGCGGATCGCGCTGCTTTGGCGATCAACGGTCTCACCCAAACCCTCGATCCCGAGCGCAATTACGAAATCTACTTCCGGATCTACCTGGACACGCAACCGGCATATTTATTTCACGACACGACAGGGTTACCCACGAACAATCCGAAGTTTGGCGAATCACTTCCGATGATGCGGGTCATGAGTGGCAGTGATCAGGCCCTAGACGGAGAATTGGGTCTTATGAAGGGCATGCTATCAGCCATTGGAGAGGACGGATTGTACTACGCCCTTGCTACTCCCAACCGGCCCTGGCATGAAGGGGTCGGACACAATTACAATAAGCGCTTTAATCTCGACTTCGCCAATGTGTACGGGAACAGCCGACTTTTGCTCGCCATGATGGCCTGGTACCAGCGTGATAAGGATCCGGCCTGGATGGATCGAATGCGGCAACTGGCCAACGCTCTCTGCCGAATCGCAATTCAAAACGAGGATTACGCCTATTACCCCGACAGTGAGATCGGCGAGGCATTCAGCTTTGCTAAGGGCAAAGGATGGCTTCGCACCGACGAGCCGCTGGCGGAGCGGATGGGCGCCGAGGGCTCTATGTTCATGTATCACTGTGGGCCCATACGCGCACTGGCCCGTTGGTACCAGATGACCGGAGACCTGCAGGCGATCGAGACCGCAAGGCGGTTGGTGAACTTCGTCATGCGGCCGCAATTTTGGGGCGGCAAAATCGAGCTCACCGGGAGTTCCAGTTTTGACCGCGGGCAATGGGCTGGACACCAGCACGCACATGCCGCCATGCTGCGTGCTTTGTTGGATTATGCCATTGCCACCCACGACCCTGTGTTGAAAAGATTTGTTCGCAACGGTTATGAATACTCTCAGGCCAGCTTTGGCTTGCCCCGCATTGCCATGTTTAATGAGTCCTGCACGATTGCGGACATGGTGGCATTGGCGATTCGCTTGAGTGAGGCAGGCATAGGAGACTATTGGGAAGACGTCGATCAATTTGTTCGCAACCACTTGGTCGAGGCACAAATTATCGACCCGGAATTGATGAAGATCACATCGAGTTATGGCCCTCCGCATGAAGTCAATGCGCCTCAGGAATCGGCCCAGAACGTGTTTCGGCGCTCTGTCGGAACCTATTGCGCACAGGCAAGCGTCACTGCGATTCCTTCCATCATGAGCGCCGGGTGCTGTACCGGCAATGCCACCCAGGCTTTATTTTATGCTTGGAATTCGATCGTCGAACACCACGAAGGACTCGTGAAAGTAAATTTACTGTTAAACCGGGCATCACCGTGGTTGGATGTCGACAGCTATCTTCCATACGAAGGCAAAGTTGTCCTGCACAATAAGTCGGCTCAACGCATCCTGGTGCGGCTGCCATTGTGGGTGGACCGGGGTCATACCCGTTTTCAAATCGATTCCCATCCCGTCACTCCTGTTCTCATTGGTAACAGCGCGTTGTTTGAGAATATTTCTAGTCAGGATGTGATCACCATTGATTTCCCGGTCGTTGAAACGATAGAGAAGTATACGATCGTGGATGTATTTCACCCCAGTCCAGGTCGCACCTACACATTCCGCTTTAAAGGCAATACCGTTATTGATATTACGCCGCGCCAAGGAAAGGAATCGTACCCGATCTACAGGCGGGACTCCTACCAGGCTTCGAAAGCACCCATGAAGCGTGTGGTTCGTTACGTTTCCGATACGTCAATCGAGTGGTGAATCGTCTTGGTGCCGGGAGACCACGGTCCCACGCGCCTGCTCGACCTTACGATGAAAATCGCGAAGCATGGGTAGCCACGGTAAATCTGGCGAGCCATGGTCCTTCCTCGAAAAATCAGATGCCCACCCCTCGCAGAAAGCGCTCAGCGTGGCTACTGTTTTAGGGTGTGGACGCTGGAGGCTGCGGTCACGCGGGATTTGAGGTTTCGTTTCACTGTCGACCGGCGCGAATGGCCCAGGCTACGACAGCAATAGAGGCTCCCCTTTAACCATCTTTATAAGGTATTATGAGTCAGTTAATCATTGGGTTGAGACCCGAAGACGGGAGTGTTTTTTGGGACTCCTCAATATTCCGGGCAGCGAGAACAGAAGCTCAGATGAATTTCTCAGGAGGCATTCATGGAGCGTGTGTTGAATTATATCGAAGCAAATAAAGATCGTTTCCTTGAAGAGTTAAAGGAATACTTGAGGATTCCAAGTATTAGTAACAACCCCGAAAATAGGCAAGACATGCTGCGTTGCGCCCATTACTTGATCAATCAACTCAAACGGATCGGCATGCAGCAAACTCAACTCTTCCCGACTCCAGGCCACCCGATTGTCTATGGCGAATGGCTAGGAGCCCCAGGCCAGCCGACAGTCCTTTTTTATGGGCATTATGACGTGCAACCGGTCGATCCCCTCGAGCTCTGGGTTTCACCTCCATTTGAACCCACCATTCGAAACAGTGAGCTCTATGCCAGGGGAGCTGTGGACGACAAAGGCCAGGTTCAAATGAACCTTAAGGGGGTAGAAGCCCACCTGAAGGCTACAGGCAGTCTTCCTGTGAACGTGAAGTTTTTGATCGAGGGAGAGGAAGAGGTGGGCAGCGCTAATCTCGACAGCTTCATTGCGGCTCACCAGGAATTGCTCCAAGCGGATGTGGTCTTGATTTCCGATTCGCCCATGTTTGATCGAGGGATTCCTTCCATTTGCTATGGTCTGCGAGGTCTGGTCTACATGCAGATTGACCTCAAAGGATCCAACAGCGATCTACATTCCGGCTCTTTTGGCGGAGCGGTCATCAATCCCAATTTTGCCATTGCTCAAATAATTGCCCAGCTCAAAGATGGCGCTGGAAGGGTACAAATCCCTGGATTTTACGACGATGTTCTTCCTTTAAGCGACGAGGAAAAGGAGGAGCTGGGACGGTTGCCTTTCAATGAAACAAAATACAGGGAAGACCTTGCCGCCCCAGCTCTATTTGGAGAGGAGGGTTATGGAGTCCTGGAACGACTCTGGGTGCGCCCTACTCTGGAAGTGAATGGCATTTGTGGTGGCTTCATCGGTGAAGGCGCAAAAACAGTCATTCCGGCTAAATCGATGGCCAAAATCAGTATGAGATTGGCACCTAATCAAGACCCAGACAAAATCGCGCAGCTTTTCGAGGATTACGTTAAGAAGATCGCTCCTCCGTCTGTGGAGCTAACGATCACCCGGATGCATGGTGGCAAACCCTGGGTTGCCCCCATCCATCATCCGGCCATCCAAGCGGCGGCGCGAGCCCTGGAGAAAGGATTCTGGAAGCGCCCTGTTTACGTTCGAGAAGGCGGATCCATCCCCGTCGTCGCCACGTTTCAGGAGCTTCTGGGTTTGCCTAGCGTCTTGATGGGGATCGGTCTACCGGACGAAAACTCGCATGCCCCAAACGAAAAGCTGGACTTATTTAACTTCCATCAAGGAATTATCAGCTCGGCGTGGTTTTTTAATGAGATGAAAAGGTAAGCGGTTTGGGGCGCTTCTTCCAAAGTTGGAATTCTACTCTTTTCCCTTCCTCACTTCGCAACTGTGCGAAGGCGCTCCAGGATTTCTGTCATTTGAAAACTACTAGTAATTTTCTCTCCTTCTTTCGTTTGCACATAAAAGACGTCAAAGGCGTATCCTTTTTCTGTTGCTAATTTGGCTGAGAGAATATTAAGGCCAAGGTTGGCAATGGCAGAGGCTAACCGGAACCCGAGCCCAAGGTTGTCGCCGGCCTGCACTTCTATCACTGTGCACTGTGAAGCGATCTCATTGTCGATTCGCACTCGGGGTGCAATCGGTGGTTTCGCTGAGTTCCCAGGATTTGTTTGCAGGTGAGCTCCCAACACTTCATCTAGGTTTTTCATCCCATTGATCAAGTCGGCGAGGAGTCGATCCACCCGATTCCAAACTTCGGAATCGAGAATCGCATTGCCGGTTGCGTCCCCCACCTGGAAAGTGTCGATGACGATTTCATCATCCCGTGTATTCAGCTGAGCACTCAAAATTGAGATCCCGAGAGCTGTCAAAGTGCCTGCGATTTGAGCAAAGCGCCCTGGGGAGTCGAGGGTTGAAACTACCAACTCTGTGTATCCGGACTGGGGATGAGGAGTCCACAATGTCACAACAGGTTGGTCATGCAGGCGCTCACAGAGCCGAATATGAGACAAGATCTGCTGAAGAGGAGTATAGAGTGCGTACTTTTCCGGGAGCAGGGTAAAATGCCGCAGCACTATCTCGTCCTCAAACTCGCCGGAGAGTTGCTCCAAGACCTTTTGCTGAATGGCAGCAACTTCGGCATGTTCCGGTTCGCTGATCTCATCGCCAAACATCAGGCGGTCGTAAACTCTGAAGTAGAGAGACCAGAGCAGAAAGTCCTTGCGGTCATTCCACTCTTCTTCCCCCCATGCAATAGAGTCCGCATAGGTAAAAAGGAGCAGCATATTCAAGTTTTCCGCTGTTTCAAGCGTCTCGGAAACTTCCTGCATAATGAAAGGATCGTCAAGATCCCGTCGTTGTGACACACGGGTTAAGAGATGTTGCTCCCTAATCAGCAGCAAGACCTTTTCAATGCTCTCTGAATCAAGATTCATCCGTCGCAATGCCTTGGTCAGCGTAATGCTCATGATTGGGATGCTCCTGAACCGTGGTGCTCTTTCCCGATTCATGCAACAGTAACGCTAAGTAAAGGAGTGCAGGATCAGCGACCTCATCCAACACCCTCTGATAGTCGTGAAGACCGGGACTCTTGGTATTCACGATATTATCCAGAGCCTCAATGGCAATAAGCGTATGCTCGTCAACCGTCACCTTTCGATAAGGCTCCAGCTCCGGCAGGCAGTCTAACCGGCCAAACTCAGGCAGATAATTTTTCAAAAAGCCGAGTCCGTGCATCCGACGAAGCGCGATGGCCACTTTCCCCTTGTTTTTCAAGAGCTGGCGGAATTCCGAGTGGACTGCTGGCCCGTCAAAAGAATGAATGTCCCAAAGAGCCTGCTCTGCCAAGAGGCCGTCTTCCGCTATCCGATCAAAGAGCGCCGGTTCGGCCTGGCTGAAACGGAAGCGTTTCATCCATTTCTCGGGCCCAATGAAATTATTCCGAATTGACCCCTCCTCAATTCGTTTACTTTTCTCAGCTATTGGCAACGAGCTGAATTTCAGATAGCGAAGTTTGCTCTCTTCTGAACCAGCACCGTAGCTGAGGCGGGCCTGTTCTAGAAAGCGGGAAACCACTTGGCTGATCTTTCGGCGCTGCATCACCACCTCATGCAAGAACTGGGCACAGGCAAGGCGAACGGAAGAATTTTGATACCCCATGAATCGGGCCTGTTCTTCCAAGTCGTCCTTGGAAAGGACATCTCTGTCAATCTTCGAAGAAAAGTGCAGTGCGTTTCGAACCCGGAGTAGAAACTCCCTTCCCCGCTGGATGAAAGTCCAATCTCCTGGACTCAAATGGCGGTCTTCAAGAAGTTTTTCAGGGCTTTCCGTCCCGGTAAGAATTCTCAAACACGCGAGAAAAGTCTGTCCATCCAAAAGACCTCCTGCACCCCAGGTCAGGTCTGAGTCAATGTGAAAGATATTTTTCCCGTGAGCATCATGCATTTCTTTCAGATAATCCGTGAGCTCAAACACGAATGAGAGAGGGTTCTTAAGCACATTCGATCGAAAGCGCTGCATCAAGTCCCTAAAATGAGCGTAATCTCCAGTGATATGACGGGCCGACAACAATTTCACTCCGAAAGAAATACTATTCAGAGCCCGGTGAAGACATTCCTTCGGATTTGCGACAGTGACTTGTGAATGAATCCCGGAGGATTGAAGAATCCGTCGAAGCTCCTCTATAGTACTTTCTGGAAAATTCTGTTGATTTGACTTCAATAGGATCAACAAATCGACCGGAGAACGTGGCGACATTTCCAGACAGCCAAATTCTCCGATTGCAATCCAGGCTCCTGAGAATGGCGACCCGGTCGAAGATCCCGCAGGCGGAAACGACTCTTGGAGCGTTTGCTGGATGGATTGCAGGATTTGATCTAAATGAATGCTTCGGCTCGTGGCAATGGCAAAACCCCCTTCGCCATTCAAATGACGTGACCGAAGTCGGGCCATTTCTAGTTGGTTCGTGCGTTGACAATAACGCAGTAGAGAGCCATCCTCAATGTGAAGGGGTTCAGTGCTATTCATGGTTCTTGAAAATTCGTCGAATCGATCCACTCGAATGGCAGCGACCTCTAACGTTGGGGATCATAGCATGGCAGCCGATATTTCGGATTCATACTCTTTCTGATTACTTTGCAGGAATAATTTCATCCATGTTCCTACTGACCCATGGAGAAGTTTAACTGAAATAAAGGCTCTGTCGATTTATCGTCCAAATTTGAATATGATTGAACTAATTCAGCAACAAGATTATTGCTTGGACCGGAATGTTCTGTGTGACTTAAGATTGCCCTGACAACACTCATTGTTTGGAGGTTCTTATGTTTCAAAAAGGGCGTCGGCTCGTTTCAGTTGGATCGATCGGGCTGATCGTGATCGCGGCTATTCACACCAATCGGCACCTTTCATCGAATCCGGCAGATCCTCGGTTGGTTTCCGTTATATCTGCCATATACAATGACATTTTGTCCATGAGATTCGGAATGAATCCTACTCTCCTTGAAGTTTACAAATGTTTAAGTCTGACGATGAGTATCCCCCTAGTCTGGCTTGGACTGCAAACCCTTCTCGTCCCAGTCACTCTCAATTCATCAGGGCTATTAATCCGATGACAAACTCTCTTATGCATTCTAGGCTTGGGAGCACTGATACTACTCTTTGCAGAGTACCGTATTCCGCCCCCTTTGCTAGTACTCTGTGAAGTTGAAGTTCTTTTGATTGTGTCCCGGTCTGGACAAAGACAAGTTCATGTTTGATTATCTTGGAGGCTGAAATAATGATCGATTTGAGATACCCCATCGGAAAATTTGAAGCGCCAAGGATCATGACTGCGGATCTTCGTAATGAACTGATCTCACAAATTGCCGAAGCGCCCTCGCAATTGCGCAGGGCCGTCACCGGACTCAATTCACAACAATTGAACACGCCTTACCGCGACGGAGGATGGACCGTCATCCAGCTCGTCCACCATGTCCCCGATAGCCACATGAATGCTTACATTCGCTGTAAGCTGGCCGTCACCGAAAACGCGCCCACCATCAAACCCTATGACGAAGCAAAGTGGGCGGAACTTCAGGATGCCAGTGGATTGGACATAGAGATTTCTCTGGTGCTCCTGGATGCTTTGCATCGGCGCTGGGTCGTCTTTCTACAGTCACTCACTGAAGAACAGTTTCAATACATCTTCCTTCATCCGGAGGCCGGTGTGATGTCGCTGGATCGCACATTGGCGTTGTATGCCTGGCATGGCCGCCATCATGTCGCGCACATCATTGCCCTGCGAAAAAGAATGGGATGGTGAGACATCATCCAGGAGAGACAACTTAATGATCTCTAAGGTTTGCGTCTATTGTGCTTCAAGCCGCCAATCCGACAACGCCTATTTTGAGGCAGCGAACCGACTCGGCCAGACTCTGGCGCGTCACTCAATTACCATCATCTACGGAGGGGGTGCTCTGGGATCAATGGGACAGCTCGCTGCTGGAGCACTGGCGGAAGGCGGCAAAGTCATCGGAGTCCTTCCGCGCTTCATGAATGATCTCGAGTGGGGACATCAAGGACTCACAGAGTTGCGGCTAGTCGATACTCTCCATCAAAGAAAACGCTTGATGCTGGAGGAATCGGATGCCGTGGTCGCACTGCCTGGAGGATCGGGTACATTAGAGGAATTGTTCGAGGCCATTACCTGGAAACGTTTAGGACTTTTTGTAAAGCCAATCATCCTAGTCAATGTGAGGGGATTTTTTAATCCGTGTATTGAGCTTTTGGAGACCTGCATTCGCGAAAGGTTCATGGATGACCGCCATCGAGCCATGTGGACGGTTGTCGATAAGCCCGAGGACGTCATCCACTCGATTCAGAACTCCGTTAAATGGGATGTGGATGCCCGAGGGTTTGCACTCGTCTAGAGAGTGCCTTAAGACCGTGGTATCCCGGGATCCTGGTCAATGGCCAATAATTTTCAAAGGAGATGAAAGATGATAGCTAAAGCGATAGTGGCGCGGCCGGCGAAAGATGAATATGGTCCTTTCTACGACAACTACATCAACTTGGTCCCCCATCAGGATCTCATCCAAGTGCTTCGAGACCAGAAAGCAACGACTGCTCGACTCTTAGAAAAAATTCCTGAGGATAAGGCGGGAACGCGTTACGCCCCGGACAAATGGAGCATTAAGGAAGTTGTCGGCCACCTCTGCGATACTGAACGAATCATGACTTATCGAGCATTGAGAATCGCTCGCGGGGACCAGACTCCCCTACCGGGTTTCGAACAAGACGACTATGTTCGTCAAGCCGGATTTGATCTACGTCGGATAGAAGATCTGATCTCAGAATACACCTCGGTTCGGGATGCGACTCTTTCATGGCTTCGAGGCCTCGACATCCAAGCACTTCAGCGCCGAGGCACCGCCAACAATATGGGCGTCAGTGTCCTGGCCCTTGCGTATATCATCGCGGGCCACGAACGTCACCATGTTGGCATCCTTCAGGAACGATACCTCCCGCTGATCTAATGTTGTCGATCCCTAGACAGAGATTGGCAACGCCCTCTCGGTTGGACAGGAAAAGGTTCTTGAGAGAAGAATAGCCTGCAATCCAATTGTCTGGAGAAGCTATCCTTGATCAACAAGAGGAGAGAGGCTGGGCTGCTCAAGCTTGCCATTCAAAATCGCGAAATGGACTCATGACATTCCAGCAACCTCTCTCTCCTTCAATTCCTGCTGAAGGCGCAGCCCAGGATGGTAGAGACGATGATAAAGAACAGGACAACCCCCTTAGCTCATCTGCGCAAACTGCTTTTTCATCTCGGCGTCCATTTGTTCCGGAGTAGGTTCAGACTTGTGAGTCGCCAGCATCCACTTGTTTCCTTGGGGGTCGACAAGCATGGACGTTCGGTCACCCCAAAACATGTCGGCCGGCGGCTGGATTAGCGTGGCTCCCGCATTGACGGCCCGCGTCGTAACCTGGTCCACGTCCTCCACGTAAAGGTAGAGAGTGGTTGGAGTGTTGCCCAGGGTCTTTGCGCTCTGAGCCTGTCGCTCCGGGGATTCCGGGCCCAACATGAGGACAGATTCTCGGAGTTTCAATTCCGCGTGCATGGGATTCCCATCCGGACCTGGCATGATGCCACGCCCTTCAAAGCCAAAGGCTTTTTGGCAGAACTCGTAAGCCTTTTTGACGTCCCCTACCACAAGCATGCTCGTAATGGCCGCATAATTCTTTCGGTTCAATGGATCGATTTTACTCGGGGTTGCCTGACTCATGACTTCCTCCTTTAATTGAATTATAGGACACGGAAAACGCCGCCCGACTTTGGTGAGCTCGGTCAGCAATTGATAGACTTCTCAATACCGCCATTCTGCCTCCTGATAAATGTAGAAGTTTTCTACACCCTCTAGCCTTACATGAGGTTGACCATTGGTCAAGTTCGTGTCGCACTTTTCCATGCGAGGGCAAAACCCACATCTGACCAGACAGACTAAAAGTGGATTAGGGAAGCAAGGGAAGTAAACTGTAGGCTTTAATGAATTCTTTACGGGTCAGCGATATGTTCACCAGCAAGTACAAGTCATCGCCGAGGCCTTCAGCAAGATCGCTGAGCGGAAAAAGGTGGACATGGCGAAATATCTGCCGCCAAGATCCAGTTTGAATAATTTTATGCAGGCAATTCCGTTCCTAGAGGATTAAATAGTGGAGCTGATAGGGATCGAACACACGACCTCCTGACTACCAGCTGAAAGGGAGAAATCAATTGAGCGTAGAGACCGCCGCCTTTCCATGCTGCGACCATTCTTATCAGCCGGCAGTCTCCACCGCTTCAAAGGCAGCTTTCGATGAGGCCTGAGCAACTAGTTCGCTGGCATCAACCATGTTGAGACCAGTGGTCGTCTTGAAACTGGGCAGAATTTCGCGCTCAAAAGGCTTTAATCCATTCCAATCGCGTTTGTAACCGGAAAGGTTCAAATAAAGATGTTTTTGGAAAAATCTCTCTGGGAATCCTGCAAAACGATAAAGAGGATACTTCACGCCAGGGCCAAAGAGTTTTTTGGCGAGGAGGTGATAATAGAGAGGAGCCCCCAATGAGAACTTGAGATGCTTAAGAGTTCCACCACGCCAAATATCCACATTATACTTCCAACAAGTAAACAAGAACTCCCACTGCAGGTCCGTCATCTCGATCAGCCGAGCCCCAGTCTTCTTCTGCATCCGGGTATTTTCAAGGGGGACAAAAAAAGTTGGAACAAACATTCCTTTGGCGTCTTTGAGGTCATAGAGCATGTCCAGCGACATTTTCGTATCTTCCTCGGTCTCGCCCGGCAAGCCGAGTATAAAGGTGTTAAACGGATACCAGTTGTGCCGATTCAAGATCTCCATGCCTTTCACTACGACATCCCGCCACTGGTGCGACTTGTAGGGATAGGCTTTCCCTTTCATGTACGTGTCAAACACGCGCGGGCTTCCAGTCTCCAAACCGATGATGGGGTCCACGATGCACTTATTAGGATCCGTAGAGGACTGATGTTTCAGGTGCGAATAGGGAACCGTCAAAGGAGTCAGTCTCTCGATCACGGTCGGATCTTTGACGACCGGTGCAAGGGTAATGTGGGAGAGCTGAATAGTCTGGAGGCCAGGGACAGAAATGACTTCTCGGAACATATTCTCTAATGCAGGTATATTCGTTTCGAAATTGGGCAACTGCTCATAGAGAAACATGTCCTCCGAAGTAATCATGACTTCAGTGGCGCCTTCTCTGACATTTAGCTTCACGCTTTCAAGAATGTGCTCCAAAGGAAAGGAGCGTCCAACCTTTGTGGCCGGGGAGCAGAACTGGCAACCTCGTCCACAGCCCCGCGTAATTTCGACAACGCCAAAGGTCGAGCGATGACGCACGACGGGAATTTCTTCCACAGCCGGCTGCATATTCTTGGGGATTTTGATTATCCTCGGCAGATTGGGGTCACCCGCGATGATCCGCTTGAACAGATCACTAAAAACATGTTCAATCTCACCGTCAATTAAATAATCGACATTGAATTCATCCAACCGGTTTGCTTTTTCGAGCTGCCAAGCCCCAGGCCCTCCGACAATGATTTTGGGTCTGTATTTCCGCAGGATCGGATGATTCACGATCCGGAGAAATTCCTGAGCATTCAACGGCATCAGATTTTCTCCGCCCATTTTGGAGTAAACATCGGTCGCGTAGGAAATTCCCAACGGATTATGGGCATGTATGGCCAAGACCTTCGTGTCAGGTCCTACAAATCGTTCAAGATTCTCGACGTAACAGGTAACCACATCATCTTCGGAGTAATCCCGGAGGAGTAGAGTCTCTACCATGCGCAAACCGTTCGGCACATACTTTGCACGACCATCCGGCCAGGATTCATTAATCATTGATTCTGGAGCAATGAAGGTTTTGCTAAATTTGGCAGGAATCGTCGCCGATAGCATCTGCTGCCAAATACTGTGTCTCCATTCATTGGCCTCAGTCGAAGACGCGGCAAGGACAATCTTGGGCGAATTCACAACTTTCCCTCCACTTGAAAATATAGTCTAAAATAAGCCTGAAAATTCAAATTTGGAAACTGGTTGATTACGCGAAGCCAAGATGATCTTCTCTCAGGTACATCTTAGCCAAAAATAACTTTCTTTAATATCAAAGACTTAAATGAATCGTCAAGATTTTTTAATCAAATCCCCGTCTTACAGGTCAATGTTCGTTCACCGAACCTTACTACCCATAATTCTGAGTTCCCCATGTAATCCAATTTCTGAAGGAGAGTATAAGCCCGTAATGCAGTGAGTGTTCCTGACTGAAATCAGGTTCATAGTGTTGAGAAAGACATCAGCCATCAAAACTGAGCGCCTTCAACTAGTTAAAATATCCATTCAGCTTATTTTAACGGCAAAATTAATAAATTCAATTTCTCCGATGGGTTCTGAGAGCGGAAACTTATTGTAAACTTGGGTCGAAGGGATTAGGCTTGCCCAAACTTATGACTCTTGAAGCACTTTTCCTCGTTCTTACTTGCCTCGTAATCCTGAAAGGCGTGTTCGGCGTCTTGGAAGGGCGACGCTATCTTCAGTATATTCGTGTCCATTTTTCCCATTTGCCTATCGCCTGGATGCCCTTCGCCTCGGTGATCATTCCTTGCAAAGGACTTGAATATCAATTAGAAGACAATATTACGAGTGTGCTTAAACAGGTCTATCCCTTTTTCGAGCTCGTGCTCGTAACAGCCACAGAGGATGATCCCGCCCGCCCACTCTTGAATGACTTGGTACGCAAGTTCCCTGGGCACCGGATCAAGATTGTGACCGCTGGCATCAGTGACGAGCGCAGTGAGAAGGTCAATAACCTGATACAAGCCGTCGCCCGAACGGATTCGGGTTCGGAAGTGTTCGTCTTCATGGATTCCGATGCCCAACCTCACCTAAACTGGTTACAAGCCCTAATCGCCCCGCTCCAGGATGACAGGATCGGCGTGTCTACAGGCTATCGCTGGTACTTCCCAGAGCTCGGGAACTTGGCTGGTGTATTTCGGTCTGCCTGGAATGCTTCAGTTGCAACGCTATTGGGAGATCACAACCGAAATTTTGCATGGGGCGGTTCCATGGCGATTCGGCGTTCGACTTTCGTTCACGCAAAAGTATTGAGTTACTGGTCGCATTCAATTAGCGATGACTATTCGCTGACTCAAGCGATGCGGGACTCTAAGCTAAAGATCCACTATGAGCCTCGTTGCTTAATAAGATCTGCCGGAAAGTGCTCATGGCGAGAACTATTTGAGTGGTCCACACGCCAAATCATCATTACTCGAATCTATTCCCGAAAGCTGTGGCGATTAGCCTTCCTCTCCCAAGGGTTATTCCTCATCGTGTGGTGGACGGCGTTCCTATGTGGACTGGTTGCACTTTTTCAAACACTACTGAGAGATGTCAGTCTCGATCCACCGAATTACCACAACCTGCTCAAATATAGTTGTATTTCCGGTTTGATCTTTGTCTTAGGCGTTACTCGGGGATGGTTCCGACTGAAAACAATCCACCATATTTTCCCAGACCAGCAGCCGAACATCACCCCTTTCTGGTGGGGATACACGTTGTTGTTTCCATTGGTTTCAACGTTGACGGGCCTTAACCTATTGGTTTCGGCTTTCAAAAATCAACTTGAATGGCGCGGAGTTCGATACGAGTTTCAGCCGGATGGCACATTCCGAGTCATTCAAGGAGCGCGTATTGCGAACGGGAAGGTCCCCACTGCTTCTACTTCAGAGGGCACGGAGAAATTAGGCACTTCGTAGGGAATGAACGCTGTTCATTTCTATTGTGAGGAGAGAAACCCTTTGATTATATGGCTCGGTTATTCACTGGGCACTGTGGCGAGAATTCCCCAATGCAGATGGGGTAAACTTGTTGCCGTTTTCCCTTCCCAAATGGAGACCCCAATGGAGGCCTGGAAGGAATTCTAAGCTGAACAGAAGAGGCTGGTGAGGGGTTAGCTGGCTCTGCCAATTTCCGAGAAATTGATTTCTTTCATCTCCAGTGTGCTGCGAAGCCCAAGACGAATACAACAACCGTCGTAAATCTGCTTAACGGCTTTTTTGGCCTGCTGCAGCTCAAGGAGTTTTTCTTTGACTCTGGCAAGTTCATTCTCGATGTCTCTTTCGATCTGATCCAATTCTGACTTTGCCATTTGGCGGGTATTTTCATAATTGAGTTTTTGATCTTCAGTTAACACGGTTCACCCTTCCTCAAGAGATTGTTAGTTTCCTAAAGACAAGAGAAAATCTTCCGTCATCCAAATCAGCTGACTTTGCAGAAAAACGAATCGGGTACTCGCGGAATCTGGTCCTGTTTGCTTTCCAAATGGTAGTGAGTCATGGTCTTAGAGAAAGCAGGATTCAGCCTACAGATCGGCAAACCCGTCGCAGACATTAAGCTTTTCTAGACTTGAATTGCTTTTCAAGGGGTGTCTCCGTAGAATGCCACCCGTGATGATGAACTTGGAAAAAGAGTTAAACCCTGCGCAACTCGAAGCGGTTCAATACAATGAAGGGCCTCTTCTCATTTTGGCCGGAGCGGGGAGCGGAAAAACTCGGGTCATTACCTATCGCATTGCTTGTCTCATTGATCACTGCCAGGTACAACCTGACCGTATTCTCGCCGTCACCTTCACTAATAAAGCTGCCGAGCAGATGAAGAATCGAGTCGCTCACTTGCTGCGGTCTCATCGAACCAGCCACCCCCTGATTTCAACTTTTCATTCTTTTTGCGTCCGGATGCTCCGTCGACATATTCAGGCCCTCGGGTACAACAATGATTTCAGCATCTATGACGAAGCCGACCAATTAAACGTCGTCAAAAGCTGTTTGAAAGAACTGAGTCTGGATGACAAAGCCTATTCTCCCCGCTCCGTCCTCTCTCGCATTAGCTATGCGAAGAACCACGGAATCTCCCCCGAAAACTTCTATTCGCAATCTTATGATTCAAAATCGGAACGGATGGCGGTCATCTACAGTCACTATGAGAAGCGTTTGAAGAGTTCCGCTGCATTGGACTTCGATGACTTGTTACTCAAGGCGGTCCTCTTACTGAGTCAAGAACCAACCATCCGTGAACTGCTGAACCACCAGTATCAGTATATTCTGGTGGACGAGTATCAGGACACCAATCGGGTCCAATATCAGTTGATCCGTCTGTTGACTCAGGCTCAACAAAATCTCTGTGTCGTAGGAGATGAAGACCAGTCCATCTATGGATGGCGGGGAGCCGATATCCAGAACATCCTGAGTTTCGAGCAAGATTATCCAACTGCTCGAATTATCAAACTGGAGCAGAACTACCGCTCGACCCAGGCTATCCTGGACGCTGCCGGCGCAGTCGTAAGTCACAACGAGGAACGCAAAGGCAAGACCTTGTGGACCGATAAGAAAGAGGGCGAGCTGGTTTCCCTTTTTGAAGCCCCTGACAGCGAAGCTGAAGCTTTATTCGTGATTGATAAAATTCTCGATCACTTGCGGCGAAATCCAATGGATTCGGCCGCTGTTCTCTACCGAACCAATTTTCAATCCCGCCTTTTTGAAGAGGCCTGTCGCCGCAGTAACCTCAAATATTTGGTCGTTGGAGGATTCAGTTTTTACGAAAGAGCTGAGATTAAGGACATTTTAAGTTATCTCAAGCTTTGTTCAAACCCCAGCGATTCTCTCAGTTTTGCTCGAGTGATCAATACCCCGCCGAGAGGATTAGGGAAATCTACTTTGGATGCGTTAAACCAGGAAGCCTCTATTTATGGCCTCTCGCTGTGGGACTCGATGATTCGCATGATTGAGAGCAATACCCTATCCGGCTCGAGCCACCAAGTCGTTGGAGGATTTCCGCCAGTTGTTGCAGCCCTCCATGGAAACGTTGACGTCTCTTCCACTTTCCAAATTCGTGAAGCAAGTGATTGAGGCTACCGGCTATAGGCAATGGCTGGAGAGCGATGGGACGGAGGAATCCCGATCGCGAATCGAGAACATTGAAGAACTCATCAACGCGGCTCGTGACGCCGAGTCTCGTGGGGAGACGCTTCGTGACTTTCTCGATCATGCGGCGCTGGTTTCGGACACGGATCAGCTTGATGAAAAAGCAAGAGTCGTCTTATTGACGACGCACAGTGCAAAAGGTCTTGAATTTCCTCTCGTGTTCCTTGTGGGGTTGGAGGAAGGACTTTTCCCTCATAGCCGTTCATTATCCAGCCAGAAAGAACTCGAAGAGGAACGGCGTATTTGCTATGTCGGGATGACTCGAGCCCAAAAGAAACTCGTATTGACCCGCGCCAAATTTCGGCGTTTCCTGGGGACGGGAAGTATGGAACCGACCCAACCTTCTCGTTTCCTCCGGGAGGTTCCCGCAGACCTTATTGAAAGCTCATCGCCGTCACCAGACCGAAGAAAGACCTCCACGTATGAGGGACCAGTTGTTAACACGAAGGAAGGGATTCAGCAATTCTATCAACAGCGTGGCCGGCAGATTGATTTGGCTACCGTGTCCAGGGGATCAGCTTCGAAGGGAACATTCTTAAGCAGGGGAAGTACGGTTCGTCATCCCAAGTTTGGAGTCGGCACCATCGTCCGCTGTGAAGGCGAAGGGGAAGATGCCAAAGTGACCGTCAGTTTCCCAGGCCACGGACTTAAGAAAATGGTCCAAAAATACGCAGGACTTGAAAGAGTTTAAAGAGCAACTCAGTCCCCTTTTTCCGTGGTCATTTGGGTTGAATGAGGCGTTTAGATGACACATCGACTGTTCATCACGCAGAGTCCCGATCAATTAATTGCAGAGTCGGAAGTACCAGAGCGCCGTCTCAAGCGCACTCTGACCTCCTTCGATCTCACCATGCTCGGAATCGGCGCTGTGATTGGCGCTGGAATTTTCGCGCTCACCGGAACTGCGGCAGCCGGGCAAAGCTATCAGAGCCCCATCGATACACCGGTGGTCAATTTTGTCGTGTCTTGGATATCTGGCGCCCCCTTGCAATTGGGGCGATCCGGCGCAGGCCCGGCAATAGTCCTGTCTTTCGTGTTGGCCGGTACGGCCTGTGCCTTTGCCGCCCTTTGCTACGCCGAGATGGCTTCTATGATCCCCGTATCGGGGAGCGCCTACACCTATTCCTATGCGACACTCGGTGAATTCATCGCCTGGATTATTGGATGGGATCTGATCTTGGAGTATGCCGTGGGGAACATTGCTGTCGCGGTGAGCTGGTCGGATTTCTTTGTCAAACTCCTTTACAGTCTGACGCAGATCAAGTTGCCGCTCTGGCTGGTCAAAGACTATGGGACCGCACACCAGTGGGTTGAAAAGGCTCATCAACTAGGTTTGGCTCAGCAAGGTCAAATTTCGCTCTCACCAAGTGAACTGTCGGACTGCGCACAAGCGGTCGCCAACCTTGGAAACTATTCGGATTCCACTCTCCCACAACTATTCGGGCATAGTATCGCGCTAAACCTTCCGGCATTATCAATCGTGGCTTTACTGACGGTACTCTTGGTCATCGGGATTCGAGAAAGCGCCCGTTTTAACAGCGCTGCCGTTGTATTGAAGACGTCGATTGTCGTTTTCTTTATTGCTTTTGGCGCATTTTATGTGAATCCCTCCGCCAACTGGCACCCTTTCATGCCAAATGGAATTACGGGAGTCATGGGAGGGGCCGCCATCGTCTTTTTTGCTTTTATTGGATTTGACGCCGTGTCCACCACAGCCGAAGAGACCCGCAACCCTCAGCGAGATCTTCCTATCGGCATGATCACGTCGTTGATCGTATGCACCATCCTTTATGTAGGTGTCGCCGCAGTTCTTACGGGGATGAAAAAATACACCTCATTCGTTGATGATGCGGCAGCTATCGCGACAGCCGTTGAGGTCACTCGAAAACCTTGGGTCCAGGCATTGATCGGGGCCGGAGCGCTGGCTGGATTGACATCTGTGCTGCTTGTCTTTCAACTCGGGCAACCACGAATCTTCATGTCAATGGCTCGCGATGGCCTTCTCCCTCAATACTTCTCGAGAATTCACCCGCGTTTTCGGACCCCTCACATCACGACCATCTGGACGGGTATTTTTGTCGGTATTTCCGCGCTCATTATTGATATTGGATCGGCTGCAGAACTCACCAACATCGGGACCCTTTTTGCTTTCATTCTCGTTTCGGCCGGCGTCATTGTCCTGAGGCATACGACTCCTGAGCGAAAGAGGCCTTTCAAAATCCCCTGGGTTCCCTTTCTACCCGGATGCGGAATCTTTTTTTGTTTGCTTCTAATGATGAGCTTGCCTGTCTTGACTTGGATTCGGTTTTTCGTCTGGTTGGGTATCGGTTTTGGAGTTTACTTTCTGTACGGGTATCGCCACAGTTCCCTCGCAAGGAGCAATGAGAAAATGAACGAACCGAAGGACACAGAAATAGGAAGGAGAAATTAGCCAGCTACAAAAATATGTGGCCGCGAATTAACGCGGACGAACGCGAATCGGGGTAAATTCCAGTCACGCAAGGCAGTAAGAACAACGGGCCATTCAACCAGGAAAACAAATCCTAAAAAGTAATGATCGGCTAACAGAATTCAGCCTTCCCTCATTTAGAGGTTTATGGAGCACTGGCAAGAAAGGCCCCATCGCCCGTTCGGTCCCCCGGTTGACTTCCGTCATTAATGACTCCATAAACAATGAATGGATTGTTTCCTGCTTTGAGCGTGATGTGGGCATATCCCTGGCTTGTCCCAGGGGCGTATTGCGCCAGGATTGTTCCTATTTGAATCCAGTTACCGGCGCCCAATGGAGTGCTATTTGTAAGGCTCCCGACCTGCCCTCCAGTGTTACCGTCAAAAAGGTCGATTTGAAATGTGCTGCTACTCCCGTCTTGCTCGCCTGTGTTGACCAAGGCAAGATTAGAGCGACTTTCTGAATCCTGCTGCAGATCGTAAATCCAGGCCGAGTCAGTTGATGCAGAACCGTTTGGCACGCTGGAATAAAAGAGACCATAGCGCCCTCCTCCTCCCGGCGTGGAGGTTCGGGCCGCAAGCGAGACACCACTCAAATCACCGCTACCGATAGACGCAAACAAAGAGCCTGCAAAAGCAGGCCCCTTTGGCCCAATTCCGGGGACGTTTTGGGTTCTCAAAAACTGGACGAAGTCCGGAATGATCAACTGCTCTGAGGGGTTGATGCTGATCTGAAAATGAGCCGTCGCATCGGTTGTTTGGATTGCATTAGCGACAAATTGACAATTGAGCGTTTTCTTAGTGGATGACCAATTTGTTGCCACGATCTCACTATTAAAAGCACTGGTCTCAACGATTACCGGCAATGTCAACCGGGTTATCCCCGTCAGGGAACTATCCAAGATAGGAGGTATGAAAGAGCCATCTGAGTTGGACTGATCATTAATTACCCCATAAGCAAAATAGGGGGCCGATCCAGTTATCCTTTCCACCCGGACATAGCCATTGACAAGGGAAACGCTTCCCAGAATTCCGGAAATCTGCTGAAAGCCTCCCGGATGCAACACAATATCAGAAATCTGACTGACTTTAGGATTTGCTACATCCCCAGAATAAACAGTTAACTTGAGAGTAATATCTCCATCCGAAGAACTCCCAAGATTTTGAACGGCGATATTGGAACGGTCCGTACTGTTTTGGCGGAGGCCGGAAATATAAGCCGGGGTTGTCAAACCTTGACTAATTGGAATACCAGCATATGCAAGACCGGCTCTCCCTCCTGGCGCAATGGTCGTAGTTCTAACGGAGACCGCACCGTCAGATACGGCGGATAGACCAGTGAAATTCACCCTCAATGTTCCGCCCTGGCTTCCCGAGGTAGGAATCGCAAGCCCGAGAGTCCTAAGGTAATCAATAGTGTCTTTTACAATGCGCTGTTGCCCAGCACCAATCGAATCCGTTACTGTGCCACTGCCCTGTCCAAAAGCCGCGGTGTATACAAATTCTACCGTCGCACCGACGGTCCCCCTATTCGACACAGACATCTCCGAACTGAAGAACGAACCATTGAGCCCTGCTACAGACAGAACGATAGGGACAAAGATGGATTCTGAGATGGTTCCCGAAACTCCATATATAGCCTGGACTCCATTGATATCATCAGGCTGCGGATCAGTGATTGTCGTCCCAGTTGATACGGCTGTCGCCATAATCGCAGGCACATCGTCTTCGTGGTCAAGGCCCAAGCAATGCCCTAATTCATGCACAGCGACCCGCTGAAAATCAGCTTTATCCGCAAAACTACCGCTCCCCCATGGGACATCATAAACGGCCCAAGTGTATTTGGTATTAAAAAGAACACCGGCTTGCGTTAAAATTTTGTTGCTATCGAACCACCTCCTTGTGATTGCCAAGGTCGTAGATCCCCACGCATCCCCACAGACAGTGTCACTAAACTTGGTGCCATTCTTGGCTCCGCTGCTTGGATTAGAGCAAGGATCCCAAGCGGTGGTTCCAGCAATGCTGTACTTAAAGATCGTATTATTTGTCCATTTGACCATGGCATTAGTAAATGGTGTATCCCAATCCCCGCTGGAGCCGTCAGTGATATGCACATAGAAAGAGGTAGAAGGGCTCGGCCATTTTTTCCCACTCAGAACATAGCCATGAGAAGTCCCCGTAATAAGAAAAATCGAAAGGGCGGCGGCGATCCCCCAAATGAACCTTTTCATAGTTGCCCCTTGTTGATCTCGCGTAGTCTCAACTTAAACTCGTTCAGACTCATTCCCTTATCTCTGGGATCTTCCGAGATTATGACTCCCTTCGCGACACCCTCTCTTAAAGTCTGAATTCTCGTGCGACCTGCAGATTCGATTCTAGCAATGCGCATTTGATTGCGAGTCCTGACTCGCTGAACGCCGTCGAGATCAGTCTTGACGATAAAGTGCCCTTGGTCCCACCCATAGAGGGGATGCACTTGCCTATGTTGCAAAGTTTCCACGAAATAAATCCCCTTTTCTCCGAGCACGGGCAGATGCATGTCTGAAATTTCCAAGGTAAGGCCGCCAGCACTTCCGCCGAGAAAACTCAACTCAATCTTGGATTGGGAATACTTCCCTTTGATCAAATCAAGAATCTGGAAGGTCACATAAGTATGAATACCGCTGCTATCCGGGTCGAGCTTTGAGATGACATCGACAACCTGGCCTTCAAAGACAAGTTCTGAAGCATTCATCATTTCATTGATTGTTATCTGTCGAACGCTTGCAGCGTAACTGGCCATGCAGTGGAGAATCACGAAAATAAGAGGGAGCAGACAGACTCGCCGTGACCGACGCAAGCAGAAGCTTTGCCCTTGGCGAAAGAATCGCGTTTTGATCAAAGAGAGTGGATTCATGGCTCCGATTTCGCTTTGAAACCGACTGCGCCGGTTTTCAAATAAACTTCATGAAAAAATCACGCAGTCTGTTTCTCGATTGAAAGTCGTTGAGTCGAATGGTGCGTTAAGAATATTTCTACTCAATTCCCATAGAAAAATCAATCGCTTTCCAAGAAGATTGTTGAGAGGAACAGGGTATTTCGCTTGTTGATGGAGGCCGTTCGCACTCTAGGCTATTTTTGTGACGGCTTGTAAGCTGAAACGTACGAGGGGAAAAATTAGGTTAAGGGTCGAGCGATGCAGAGGTTGTCTCGTCTAACGCTGCGGTCTGAATGGAATCCCAAATAAGGCCTGGACTGGGACAGGGTTTTCTCCCTGCATTGCTGGTTTAAACTTCCACTGTTTCAAGGCTTCCAGGGCACGCTCATCAAGAACCGGGTTCAGGCTACGAATGACGCGAATCTTATCAACCCCTCCATCCTTGCGAATCACCGCATAAAGGACGACCAAGCCTCTCAGTTTCGAAAGTTCTTCGTCTTCTGATCGTCCCGGATCGACTTTTCGAAGCGGCCTGGGTTGAATCAAGGCGTCTCCGGCGGCAAGTAACACTTGTGAGCCCATCGTCTGAGAATTGGCTGACACCTTGGTAGTCCCTGAATTGTTTTCTCCCATTTCCGAGAACTGCATGGTCCAACGTCCCGCAGGCATCGGGATGAAAACGGTATAATTACGTTTCCCAGAGAGGATTCCATAAACTCCAAGGCCTGCCCCGCCCGTGCGCCCTTCGAGGACAGTGATGTTATAAGATTCTCCGGGATCTTCAATGGTTTCCATCTCAGTAAAACCACCTGGCGTGCGAGGGCGTTTGCCTGGGCCAGCTATCGCTGCGCCGCCCGTATTTGCGCCACCCTTGATCGAAAGTCCGGGAACCTGTATTGAGGCGATATTTCTTCCTCCGCCGTATCCGCTGCCTGTTCCACCTGTTCCCCCTCCACCCGGCACACCACCTCCAAGGGTTCCACCTTCTTCTCCATCAGGGGATCCTTCCCGATTGCCTTCAGGAGAGATGGAAAAAGCACCCGTCTTGTTTCCTGGTGGGACTTTCACACCTCCTGGGCCTGGAAGTCCGGGGTTCGCACTAAGCACGACCATATTGTGCAATTGATTGGAATCTCCGCCGATTGGAGCATTGACCAGTGGGCCTGGATTCCCCGCGTCTGAAGCGATGGACCACTCCGCCGAAGCCCCGACGGGAACAACAAGCTTCGCCTGCATATTGACAACCTCTGTTTTGGCAATACGAAGCTCTGAAAGATTTTGATCGATATTCTTAAGTTCCGCATCTGGTGGCCGTAGCTGTGGCACAGCGGCTTGGGGATTGGGTGTTAGAAGAGGATTGAGCTTCTTCTGGGCAATTTCAATTGATTCCACCTTGCTTTCCGGGACATTCCAAACCACCATATTCGGGACTTTGACTTCCTGCTTAATCTGCACCTTCGGGGTGCTAGGCTGGACGATTGTTTGGGTTTTGTTGTCCGCTTCTCGAGGTGAAGATTGGATCGTCTGAGTCGGGTGGAAGGATGTGCTTCCTTTTGGCGGCCTGAGTTTTGGCTTGTTGCCCGCCGGGTCCTTAGGACCGTCACTTGACGATTTCATGGCCGGGAGCATGTCCGATGGCTTGTAGTAGGTTATCTGATAATGGCGATCCAATTCGCTCTTAGTCAATCTCAGCGGCTGGCTGAAGGAGACTCCAGAAAGCCCCCATATCACGTAAACGAGCATAACATGGAGAAATACTGAGGCCATCACGGACCGAGTCGGATATCCGCCTGGAGCCCAAACGTCAGCGAGGAGCTCATCTGGGTCGTATCCTTCTTCTATTCTGATGGAGGTTAATAGGTTGCTGAGATCGAAATACTCACCATTGGGTGAATTTTGCTCCAAATTCTCATCTTCGGAGAAGGCCAAGTGATTCTCTTCTTCAGAGACTGCCAAACGATTCTCCCTTTCGGAGAGCGCCAGAATATTCTCGTCTTCAGAGACCGCCAAAATATTCTCGCCTTCCGAGAGCGCCAGAATATCTTCGTCTTCGGTGACCGCTAGAATATTCTCGTCCTTCGGAGATAGCTACGCTATTCTCAGCTTCCAAGAGAGCTATCCTATTCTCGTCTTCGAAGGAGTCCTTTTTTGCGGAAGCCAGGACATTATTCCAATGCTTGGCACATTCTGGGCAGATTTCTCGCCTAAATTGGTACCACTTCAGATTCCGGCTACAACTTTGACAGATGGCCATCGTTCAATAGTCCCATTCGATCTAAGAGGAGAGGGTCTCCTCTCCTATTCTTTGATTCCATTAAATTGCAATTAAATGCAATGAAAAAACACGCTGTATTCTTCGGCGCGTTAGTGGTTTCCCCTTATCGAAAAGTTTCTCTGGTAACATAGCGGCAAAATCACAATGCAAGTATTGTTCCCCAACAAGGCCTGCTCTCGCTTTTCATTAACATTTTGTGGGGACATTTTGAATTCTAGGCCTAAATGAATCAGTTTGTCAACGCTTTGGGACTGGAACATGTCTTGAATTTTCAGTAAAATAGCCGCAAACCGTGAGAAAGTGACTGGATTTTTCATGGATCTTAACTATTTTAGTACGGGTGCCATAGTTCCGACAGTCGGGAGTTCAGAAATTGAACACGAACTTTCCTGGAAGTCCATTTCTTGGTCTAAGTTACGATTTTATCACTGGCATGACGATATAGAGCGGAATTCACTCCAAGGTCTACTGAAGAATACCGGCCTCCTTCGGGTAAGAATTCATGGATCAATCCATGTGGATGTAACAATGTAAACGAGAAATGGAAAATTTACACACTTTTACGGCTAACAACTTTCCTCTTTCTCGATGCAAAAGGGAAAAATATTGGGATATTTCTGGAATGGATATACCATTTTGGGAAACGTTGTCGCTAATCTGATTTCCCTTCTTCCTTTATCAAATATGGAAGCAAGAGAAGAAACCTAGCGGAATATCATCTGCCATACAGGCCGGAGCAAACTCTTGGATAGGATTACGATTGCGGGCAGTAGAATCGTTCCGTATATTAGGAGTTGCTTCATTCGAACAAAAACTTAATCGGAAACATACACTATAAGAGAGGCTATAACAATGCAAACTCTAGACTTGTTCATGCGCTGGCTACATATATTTTCGGTTATTACCGCCGTGGGATCGGCTATCTTTATGCTATTCATTCTGCTCCCTTCCTTGGCCAGCTTCCGCAACGAGGATAAAGCAACTATCTCAAAAAACATCGCAGATCGGGCACGCATTTGGATTCACATCGCTATCACGGGAATTCTAATTTCTGGACTTTACAATCTGCACAAGGTTTGGTCCAAGACGGTTTTTCCTTACGGATTTATTTTCATGCTGAAACTCGTCTTAGCATTGATTGTCTTTATGGTGGCCATTCTGCTTACCTCCTCTTCACCGCAAAGAGCCGCTTTTCAGGCAAACCGGAAGACATGGTTGACCCTGAATGTCGGGCTGGCAGCGATCATCGTTGCATTATCGGCTTTCCTTCGCTCTTTACACTAGAGCGAATTGCTTCTAAAGTTTGGCAACCGCACGAACGAAACAAGGGAGTGGGAATAGAGGCCCGGCGGTTATATTTCATTGGGCTATTCTCAATCCAACGTTCAAAACAACAATGAGTTTTATCGATTTCAAAAAAGAAAAGCATACTGCCTGGATAACCTTGAACCGTCCCCCCCTCAATGCGATGAACATTGAGATGATGACGCAGATCGGGGATGCTCTCGATTCACTTTATAACGAGGACCATGTCAAGATCATCGTTATCGGCTCCGCTTGCAAGGTGTTCAGTGCCGGGGTCGACATGACCGATCATGCTCCTCAAAAGGTTTTTCAATTATTGGAAGCCTTTCATCGCATCTTCCTGACAATGGGAGATATCGGAAAACCGACTATTGCCGCCGTCAATGGTCCGGCCCTCGGAGCGGGGTGCGAGTTAGCCACTTTCTGTGACATTGTCGTTGCCTCAGAAACTGCGAAATTTGGTCAACCTGAGCTGAAAGTGGGAGTTTTTCCCTCGGTTGCAACAGTTCTCTTTCCCTACCTTGTCGGGAAGAAAAAGGCCATGGAATTGATACTCACATCAGACACCATTGGCGCCCAGGAGGCACTTTCCTTGGGCCTTGTGAATAGGGTCGTCTCACCAGAAAAGCTTGATGCCACTGTCGACGAACTCGCTTCAAAAATCACAACGAGTAGTGCGGCCGTACTTCAAATCATGAAGAGGGCGATGCTGTCCGGGGAAGGGCTCAATTTCTCAAAAGCATTAAAAAATTCAGAGGACTTCTATCTGAACCAGCTAATGGCCCTGGAAGATACTAAAGAGGGCCTTCGGGCTTTCATCGAGCGTCGAACCCCTATCTGGAAAGACAAATAATCAAGGTCATTCCTGAACCGAAGCCCTTTCAAAGGCGTCCCTCGCATCAAAACCACTTGCATTAGGATCTATTACTCCATGCTCTGCTCAGCCTGGAAGGTGAAGTCCCACGAGGCCGTAGATGGTTAGGACGAGAATGCAATCACGGAGCTCCGCCCTCCAGCCTTGTCCTATGCGATGATTGGAAGCCACGATTGAACGACGCATTTTGCCGGTCAATTCTTAATCCGAAGTGGCCTGCAATGTATTCCCGGCG
The DNA here is from genome assembly GCA_963810905.1 of uncultured Acidimicrobiia bacterium. Classification (GTDB taxonomy): domain Bacteria; phylum Acidobacteriota; class Terriglobia; order Versatilivoradales; family Versatilivoraceae; genus CAWBAT01. Next base: position 217,676 of record CAWEPG010000015.1, read on the forward strand.
GCCCGAACGTACAACCAATACAGAATATCCACAATAACCGCAAAAACGCGCGGCAATCGTGGCTACCAGCCTGGGACGGGAACACAGACAATCAGCGTTCTTTTGCCGTATGTTCCGCTAGAACTTTTTCAATTCTTTTTGACTTAATATTTCGGATTGAATAAGAATGCTGATATTAAGCGGCAAGGTGGAGATGAAATGATCAATTTCGAATTGACCGAAGATCATTGCAGTGTTGAGAGCCTGGTCAAGAATTTCGTCCTAAACGAAATATCCCCCACAATCACAGAAAACGATGCCAACCATTATTTTGACCGTTCAATTCTCACAAAAATGGCCAACCTCGGTTTGCTGGGGATCTGCCTGCCTTCCACCTACGGTGGGGCAGGATTTGACTATATCAGCCTTGGTCTGGCGTGTGAGGAATTGGAATTCGGGGACACTTCCCTCAGAGTAATCCTGTCAGTCCATCTTGGTTTGAACGGGTTGACGCTGCTGAGCTGGGGAACAGAAGACCAGAAACAGCGCTTTCTTATCCCACAGTCAAAAGGACAGGAAATCGCCTCGTTCGGATTGACGGAGCCCGATGCGGGTAGTGATGTTGTCGGGCTACAATCCACTGCCCTCCGCGACGGGCAGGATTACGTTCTCAACGGAGAGAAGACCTGGATTTCTCTGGCCGACGTTGCTGACAACTTCCTGGTCATTGCCTGGACTGACCTGAACAAAAAGAAAAACCGGGACCATTCCGGCTTGAGCGCGTTCATCGTGGAGAGAAGCAGGCCCGGCTTTGCCAGTGGTACGCTGAAACAGAAGTGGGGAATTCGAGCCGGCAACACCGGTTTTTTCTCAATGAGTGATGTCCGCATCCCGGCCTTTAACCGTGTCGGGGAAGAAGGAGAGGGATTCAAGATTGCCATGTTTGCCTTGGAGCAAGGCCGGTATACCGTAGCGGCTGGTGCTACCGGACTGATTAAGGCGTGTCTGGAAGCCAGTAAGAAATATGCGCTGGAGAGAAAGGCTTTTGGCAAGTCTATTTCAGAACATCAACTGGTTAAAGAGATGATTGCCCAGATGGTTTTGGATTATGAGGCCTCCAGGCTGCTCTGGCTTCGTAGTGGGTGGATGAAGAATCTTGGACGGCAGAACAATCGTGAAACCTCCCTGGCCAAGTGGTTTGCAACCGTGGCGTCTGAGCGGGCAGCCTCCGATGCCGTGCAGATTCATGGGGCCTATGGTTACTCTGATGAGTACCCGGTAGGCCGCTTTTATCGAAACTGCAAAGGCGCCGTGATATATGAAGGAACACGGGAAATTCATAAATTGTTGCAGGCGGACTATGCCCTCGGCTACCGAACAGACAAACCACGACGTTGCGACTTGCCGCCATTTGTTGAATCCTGAATCGTTCCACCCTGCTGAAGCAGAGAATGCACTCACAAACTGAGGGAGGCCTGCTGCACCGAGGGAATCTGAATAGAATGAGGGTGCTCGATCGGAAGTCGCATTCTGTCAGCGTTTGACGACCTGGAATATCAATCATGCGATGGGGACGGTATTTGATCTTACTGATGGCAGCACTGATCTGGTGCTTTGCTATTATTTTCTTTCCTTGGCTCCTCCGCTCCGGATATCCGAAAGTCGCCGTGGCGATTTCGCTATTTTTTTCGAAGCTTTGCCATCAGGTTACGACCCGATCATTCGGAATCGGGGGTTTAACCTTTCCAGTATGTTCCCGTTGCTTTGCCCTATATATAGGAGCCTTAGCCGGGATTCTGATCTCCCCGATTCTCAAGCTTCTGAATATTTCTTCAAGGCCGGTGCTATTGCTTTTCGTCGCAGGAAGTAGCCTAACAGCACTGGACATAGGCTTGGATATGTTGAGCTTGCTTTCAAACACATTTTTCACCAGGACCATAACCGGATCGATTCTCGGTCTGTCTATTGGGTTAATGGTGGCATTGGCAATCCAAGGTGTTGAATTTGAGTGGAAGACAACTAAACTTCTCGATGCCCACTGACAAGCAAACCCTTCCCTCCGCACCTTTATTACGACTCGGAACATCAGCCTGGAGCAATCCGAGCTGGGAGGGGGTGTTCTACCCGGCTGGCGCAAAGGCATCAGACTACCTTGGATTCTATGCTCAGAAATTCGATTGCGTTGAAATCGATAATACCTTTTATCGTGTACCCTCTGCTGCGCATGGTCCAGAAATGGGCCGCCGATACGCCTGCTCATTTCTTGTTTACCGCCAAGGTGCCTCGAATCATTACCCACGATAAGGTAATGCAAGACTGTGAAGAGGATGTCCGTCTCTTCCTCAAATCAATCTCAGTGCTGGGAAGTAAATTGGGCCCCCTCTTGCTCCAATTTCCCTATTTTAACAAGCAGGCCTTTAGTAGCCGGCAAGGGTTCTTTAAAAAGCTAAAGCAGTTTCTTCCTCAACTCTCGGGAGAATTTCGCTGGGCCCTTGAGATCCGAAATAAGGCGTGGATCTGTACAGAATTTTTAGAAATTCTCACGGAACACAAGGTTTCCTTCACGTTAATCGACCAGTCCTGGATGCCTCCCATTCAGCAGCTCTTTGGAAGACAACAGCTGGAGACAGCAGACTTCGTTTACATTCGCTGGTTAGGGGACCGGAAAGGGATTGAAGAAATCACGGCTTCTTGGGATCGAGTAGTCGTGGACCGTAGAGCAGATCTACAGCAATGGGTCAAACCGGTACAAAGCTTCCTTGAAAAAGGCTTGCATGTCTACGGATTCTTCAATAACCACTATGCCGGGCATGCTCCCGCCAGCCTGGAAATGTTTCGAAGTTTATTACAGAATAGCATTCAAAGCTGACGGTGGGAGGATCGGTAGAGTTAGTTGGCTCGCGACGGCATCTCTTGAACTTGTTTAGCCTCTTGGGATAACAAATCCATAGTGGCTTGCCTGGTTATCGGACGGGAAAAGTAATATCCTTGACCGAATTCACAGCCCTGCAAACGAAGTTGCTCTGCCTGCAGGGCCTCTTCGACTCCTTCTGCGACAACGTTGAGATTGAGGTGATGAGCTAGAGAGACGATAGTGCGTACGAACTCCAGCTTTCTGGTTTGGGGACCGATCTCGTGGATGAAACTCCGATCGATTTTGAGCGTTCCGACCGGAAAGCGGTGAAGATAGCTCAAAGAAGAATAACCCGTTCCGAAGTCGTCGATGCTCAATTGCACTCCCATTTCTCTCAGGTGGGAAAGTTTCATGATCGAAGAATCGGTATTCTCCATGAGGATACTCTCGGTAATTTCCAGGTTTAACAAATCCGGTGGTAATCCGGAATCCCAAAGGGTACGTTTCACCATTTCCACCAAATCTGTCCTCTGAATCTGCCGTCCTGAAAGATTCACACTCATGTTTAAAGGGAAGCATTTCGGGAACTGCTGACGCCAAAGGCTCATTTGCAGGCAAGCCTCTCGCAACACCCACTCGCCTAAAGGAATGATCAATCCTGTCTCCTCGGCAAGCGAAATGAAATCAGCCGGATACACTAGGCCTTGGGTCGGATGATTCCAACGGACCAGTGCCTCGAACCCTTTGGTCCGACCGGTCTTGAGGCATACAACCGGCTGGTAGAAATTCTCAAATTCCCCGCGTTCCACAGCATGGCGAAGATCCGCTTCCAGCCTCAGCCGCTCTAACGCTTGAGCCCGCATTTTCGCGTCGAACATCTCATAACTTCCACGACATGCGGCCTTCGCCCGATACATGGCCATTTCCGCATCCCGAAGAAGATCTTCTGGCCGATCATAACCAGTCCCACTCAGTGCGATCCCGATGCTGGCAGAGCCAAAAAGCTCGTGTCCATTGATCTGAAAGGGGCATTTCAGGCTCTCCGAGATCCGATCGGCCACTAACGTGGCATCCCTAAAGTGATTGATCTCTTCCAGATGCACCGTAAATTCGTCCCCCCCTATCCGGGCCACGGTGTCCCCTGGACGTAAGCACGACTGGATTCGGGCTGACAATTCGATCAGAAACTGATCTCCAATCGCATGTCCCAAACTATCATTGACCACCTTAAACCGGTCGATATCGAGGAAGAGGATGGCAAACAGATAATCGCTGTGGCGCTTGGCTCGCGCCACGGAACGTCCCAGGCGGTCCATGAAAAGGAGGCGATTGGGCAAACCTGTAAGGGCATCGGCCATCTTGTTTTCCGTGATATCAGAGAGTGACCCCCCCACACGTCTCGGATTCTCATTCTCTTCCTGAGCTGCAAGTCCCCGCGCATAGACCCAGCGATAAAATCCATCGCGATGTAACAACCGATGCTCACTTTCCCAAAAAGGAGTTTGCCCTGAAAGATGATCTTCCAATTCGCTCTTGACTCTGCCCCGATCCAGGGGATGAATAAGCCCGAACCAAGCTTCCAAGTCGTTCCCAATGTCTTCTGGTTTGTATCCTAAAATGCCCGCCCATCGCGGAGAGAAATTGACTTTTCCTGTCTTCACATTCCATTCCCAGATTCCATCTTTGGAACCGGCCACCGCCAGAGTAAATCGTTCCCGGGTTTCTTTCAAAGCTTCCACTGATTGCCTGCGTTCGATCTGAGCCTGAATTCTAAATAAGGCGAGTGGGATATCGACCGGTGTCTCTATGACCTCATTGGCCCCCCATTGGATAATCTCTGAGAGCTGGTTTACAGGTTGATGGCAAAGAACAATGACAGGGAGGCTCAATGGGTCATTAGGCTGGCGTATCTTCTGCAACAAGGCCGCACCCTTTCCGGAATCGTGCTGGAGAGAAAGCAAGGCAAGATCGAATCTCTCCCGATGGATCAATTCAAGGACCCGGCGTATTCCGCTGGCGAACGTCAGTGAAAAACCTTCCTGTGCCAGGCACTCCGCCAGCTCAGTTTTTTTCAGATTGTCGTCATTGATAACCAGGATGGAATTCCCACGGGTCTGCTTTAAACCAGAATTCATTGCTGAATGATCCATGTTCAATTCGAATGTGGACGGCTTTTAAATTTTGGCTGGGTCGGGTTCTGAATCCGCTACCCGAGTGAAAGGTACAACACTTACAACTTCACACGATCGACCATTGTCCGGCCTAACATTAAGTAATTGTGCGGGATGTTAATGGGAATGACACATCATTCCTGGAGGGCGAACGACACAACAGTGCCGTCGCCACTGGCGGTTGGGAGAACGCGTTTCTGGAGGGCGGAGGTCCACGACGCCGCAGCGTCGTTGTTTTATGGGGAATGACAGATGCGGCCTCGCAGGAGCTTGCCCCTCCAAAGTGACATCATGTCTGGGGGGCGGAGCTCCGCGATACAGCAGCACCCTTGCCATTGGTTGAAAGATGGATTACTCATGGTTCCCGTTCAGACCATATGGTTTCCCCAACGCATCGACAACGATGACTTCTCCCAAATTCAAATCACGAACCGTTTGTTCGATCTCGAGTCAAGTCGCCTACAACCACGGCAATCGCCCTGGTTGAATCGATATATTTACTGGCTGCTTCGTTGACTTCATCTAGGGTAATAGCTTCAATAAACTCGGGGTATTTCTGAATCTCCTCCAACGGCAAGTCAAACGAAACCGGGTCAACAGCTTGATCCACAAGACGACTTAACGTCTCAAATCGCTGGGAAAATCCGCGGATTAGGTTTGTTTTGGCCATTTCGAGCTCATGGGAGGTGACGGGTCTGGAACTATTGATGTCACTGAACTCCTTCACCAATTCTCTCAGAGTCTCTCCGGTGAAGCGAGTTTGTACCCCGGTAGCCGCGACCCAGAACCCCAGATCGCGCCCAAACGCAAAGGCCGAAGAAGCCCCGTAGGTATACCCTTTCTCTTCACGCAGGTTTAGGTTCAGCCGGCTGGAAAAGGCGCCGCCCATCACGGTGTTCAATAGCTCAATGGCATGATGATCAGTCGTCGTGCGCTTTGGACCCACTGAGCCGAGGCGAACCTGAGATTGAGGGGCGTCCTGTCTGTCGACCAGGTAGATACGTAGATTCTTAGGGTGATCCACGATAGGAACCTCAATCTTTGGCACCTCAACCGAAGTCCATTTTCCGAGCGAGTCTTCGGACAGCCGGATGGCCTCTTCCAAACGAATATCGCCAGCGAAAATAAGGGCGGCATGATTAGGCTTCCAAAACCGCTGATAATATTTCAACAAATTTTCACGCGAAATTGCCTGAATCGAAGCTTCATTCCCGGCGACTTCTTTTCCATACGGATGTTGAGCTCCAAACAACAATGAACGAAAAAGCTTTCTGGCAATCGAACTGGGGTTGTTTCGCTCTTGGAGAATATCGTCCAGACGTAATTTTTTCTGCCTTTCCAATTCAGAATCGGGGAAAGAAGGGTTGAGAACGATGTCAGCCATCAGTTCCATGGCTGGCGCCAAATGCTTTTGAAGAATGTCGAGACTGACTTCCGAGTTTTCCAATTCCCCAGAGGTCCCTAGAACCGCGCCCATTCGATCCAAAGCCGCCTGGATTTCCAACGCTGAGCGACTTTGTGTGCCTTCGTCGAGCATCTCGGCCGTCATCCAGGCTTCTCCGGGAAAACCCGTCTCATCACCTGTCCCTCCCGCCTTAACTAGGAGGCCTAGCGCTACTTTCGGTAACTCGTGCCTTTCGGAGACAATGACCAATAAGCCCATTGGGTAGGCTATGGGTTTTGAAAGTCGGCGGATTAAACTCTTTTTTCTCCCCTATGGCTGGTGGAAAAGTCCGGTCAATTTCCGCGGCTCCTGGACGTTGTGAAAATTCCGGGACAAAATTCACGACTAGCCGCTGGTCTGTATCAAGATACTGACCCACGGCTTGTCGAATCGCATTAGCCGAAACACCCTGATACCTGGCATAATCTTCTTCAAAATAATTTGGCGAGCCCAGGAACGTATTGTACTGGTTCAACAGATCTGACTTGCCTCCAAAACCTCCAAGCCGTTCCAACCCGCTAATAAATTCATACTCCTGCTTGGCCTGTTCTCTTAATAGCTCCTCATCAGAAGGACCTTCCGCGGCAAACCGCCCGATTTCTGCCATGATGCTTCTCTTCAGTTCTTCCGGGTTTTCCCCCGGTCTTGCCGTAGCCACCACTCCAAACAGTCCTGCGATTTCCAAGGAATAATTGAAGGCAGAAACATCCGAAGCAATTTGCCGTTCATAGACCAAGGACTTGTAAAGTCGAGAGTTTTTTCCCTGAGAAAGAATTCTCGATGCCAGATCCAATTCTGCATCGCCAGTCTGAAAATACCCCGGCGTTGGCCAGACGATGTAGATCCGCTCTTGGGGGACACGATCAAACACTTCAATTCTCTTTTCCCCATCCAGCCGTGGCACCCAATTTCTGGGTCTCTCCAATGCAGGTCCCGGGGAAAGAGGACCAAAATAACGATCCACTAAGTGCTTCACCTCATTGACTTCAAAATCTCCCGCCACCACCAAGACTGCAATTATTAGGGGTATAGTAGGTAGCAAAGAATTCCTTCACATCTTCCACTGAAGCCGCATCCAGATCCTCCTGAGACCCGATCACGAGCCAAGAATACGGATGCCCCTTGGGAAACAGACTCTCAAAAACCATTTGTAGCGCGCGCCCGTAAGGAACATTCTCATAACTTTGACGTCGTTCGTTCTTGACAACGTCTCTCTGGTTATTGAATTTCTCTTGCGTGAGGGCATCGGCCAGAAATCCCATCCGATCCGATTCCAACCACAAAACATACTCCAAACCTTCGCGAGGCACGGTTTCGAAATAGTTCGTGCGATCGAAACTGGTTGTGCCGTTGACCCCACCTTCTCGTAAGTTGGCGCCTGCCTTCTCCACGTAAGTGATGTAAGCACCGTCGGCATTCTTCGACCCCTGAAACATCATGTGCTCAAACAAATGTGCAAACCCCGTGCGGCCGGGTTTTTCATTCTTCGATCCGACGTGATACCACAGGTTGACATGCACAACCGGGAGCTTTCGGTCTTGATGCAGAATGACCTGTAAGCCGTTCTCAAGCCGATACTTCTCAAAAGGGATATGAAGCTTTAGTTGAGACAAAATGAAGCCTCCGAATTATGGATATACCTTCCCCTTAAGCCCTTTCACAAACCCGCGCAGTATAGGCGAAATGTCTCCCTTCTCCAAACGAACATCGAGCAGAGTAAAGCAGGATTGCTCCCAAGCGGATGCGAGGCTCACTTGGAATTCTCCTGGCGTTCTTACTTCGAAACCTCGTCCTCCCCAAAGTTCGGCCATTTTCGCAAAAGGCCAGCTGACCGTTTCATTGTATTGAGCATGGGGGAAGAAAGACTGAAGCATCTCCCAGGAACTATTATTAAAAAGGATGATGATCGGGTTGAGGCCGTATTTGACAGAATGTGAGATTTCGCAGCCAGTCATCTGAAATGCCCCATCACCAACGAGAACCAGCGGCCTCTGCCCGCTGGTAATCTGCAGCCCCATCGCCCCAGGTATCGCGAATCCCATGGTCGCATAAAATGCCGGCGCGACACACTGGTTGGAACGGATGTCGACAGCGGCGAAAAGACAGTCCCCTACGTCGGAGACCACTGGCATTTCTGGATGGAGGTCAAGAAAATCATTCAAGATGTGAATCAGGTGGTTCACCCGAATCGGCTCGTCCGGAAGGAAAGGCCCAAAAACTTCAGGCGAGAGACTCATTTCCCATTCCGGCAGAAAGCGTTTTTTCGTGAGAAGCTCAGATGACTCAAGGAGTCGGTCGACTAGCAAATCAAGGGGAACATCTTGATACACATCTTCCTTGATGGTTACATTCCGAGAAACACAGAGAATTGTCCTTGTAGGGTTTATGGAGTCTGGCGGAATCCCGAGACTGACGTCGGTCATCAAGACACCGAGCATGAGGAGACAGTCCGAGTTTTCGATGATCTGTCGCAGTGGCTCTGGACTGACCGTTCCCAAATAGGTTCCGATGAATTGCTCATGACGAATCGGAAATGTCCCTCGTCCCAGGAAAGAAGAGGCGACTGGGATCTTGAGCTTTTCAGCCAATCGAAGGATTTTATCTTGCAGCTTGTAGCGGTGAGCTTCAACACCAACAATGAGTGCCGGCTGTTGACTCTCGTGAAGCCTCTGGACAATCTTTCGGCGAGCCTCCTCGAGAGCGCTCTCATTGACCTTGAGTTCGACTTCTTCAAAATCGCCGCCGTACTCGATTTCTGCGAATACCATATCGCGAGGCACTTCCAGATAAACGGGACGCTTAAATTTCAGAGCGCAGGCAATAGCCCGGCGGATATGAATCGAAGCCATCTGGGGATCGTCCAGAATGGCGCCGTACTCGACGACTTCCCTGTAGACGTTCAACTGGGTTTCAAATGATTTCACCTGGTGATGAACCAAAATCCCGGATTGTTTTTCCTTCTTCCCTGGCCCGCCGGAAATGACAACCAAGGGAGACAATTCCGCATAGGCGCAGGCGACGGGATTGAGCATATTCAATCCACCTGCCCCATAAGTCACGCAGCACACCCCGAGCCCATTGGAAATCCGCGCGGAAGCATCGGCAGCAAAACCGACGGCAGGTTCATGGCTGAGAGTTATCAGCTGAAACTTTCCAAAGAGACTTAGCGCTTCATATAAATAGAGCGCAAAATCCCCAGGAATGCCGAAGATCTGCCGGACACCATGGTCGTAAAGTTCGTTGAAGAGGAATTCGTAGAGCTTCATCGACTTTCGAGATCAGAATATAAAGAGGAATCTGAGGATTCTCAAGTCATCGAGATCGAACGGGTATCCAAAAAACAAAAGCAGTTTAACACAGAGGGAGGCGGGTTTTTAGTGTCAGTAGTTATCCCTAGATGACTGTTGCGGAAACTAGGACAGGGATTCTCTAATTTTTGACTTGGGAAGATATTAGAATTCGGACGCACGGAAAGTTAGGGCATCAGAGCGTAGGATCTGAGCAAAAATGAGCTAAAGCGCCCTATGGGGCGGCAAAATCCGTTAATGGACACCGCAACAGTCGAGTTTCAGTGGAGCTGCATCAAGACGGGATCGAGCTTCTTTCATGTCGGGTGCCAACAGGATGGCCTCTTTATAGGCTCTTGACGCTCCGGCGAAATCACATTTATCTTCCAATATACGCCCAATCCAGAAACTAGCGGCGGCAGACGGTGCAATCTGCGCCGCGCGAGAGAAATCGCTCAACGCGGCATCGAGATTGCCTTGCTGGTACTCCACAGAGCCTCTTCCTAAGAAACTACTCTGCTTATTGGGATTGATTCGGATCGCAGCATCAAACTGAGAGATCGCTTCGGCCGATTGATTAAGCTGTTTTAGGAGCGCCCCCAGGTTGTTGTGTGCCTGGGCGAGTTCGGTGGGGTCGGAACCGTAGGATAGAGCTGTTTCATATTCATGTTTGGCTTCATCCAACTGGTTCTGGGAGTGGAGTAGAGTGGCAAGATTGTAGTGCGCTATCGACATCCGGGGTGCGATTTGGATGGCCGCTCTGAAATGCGGATCTGCTAGCTCGGGATGTCCCATTGCCATAAGGGCAACTCCGAGATTACCTTCAGCGATAGCATTTCGGCTTGTTACTTGCACTGCATGGGAGAAAAGGGTGTAGCTATTCCGCCAGTAGGTTATTTGGCGATATGAAACAGATGCATAGCCAAAGAGAACGGCAAAGACGAGGCCTTGCGTGATGGCTCGACTCAGCTTCATTCTGGCGGCCAGAGTAGCAGCCGGCCAAACCGCCATGACAAACAACCCAAGGAAAGGAATATAGGCATAGCGATCTGCCATGGCCTGACGGCCCACTTGCACTATACCGATCACCGGCACTAACGTACCTAGATACCAAAGCCAACCCACTAAGAGTTCCCGTCTCCCTGCGGTAATGCCACACTAAGGCAGTGACTCCTATCAGTATCGCTGCCGACAACGTGACCATCCACCATGCTAGAGAATTCTCTGGATGGGGGTAGAACACAGCCAGATTGGAAGGCCAGATTCCTTTGAGGATATAATCCAGATATGAATAGAGTGCATTCTCAATTCTCCAATTCAGCGGCAGCAAAATTGTGCTGCCAATAGCTCCCTCTTTATGTTGAGCATACACGGTAATCCATGCACTGATTACGGACATGGCAAACAACGGGCTTTTTTCAAAGATCAGCTCGAAGATCGTGATACGCGATCGAGATTCTGCAATGGATTCCGGATCACCCCAACTCAACCGCCTCAAGGGCCAATAGTCCAATAAGAGAAGCATGAAGGGGAAGGTCACGATCATCGGCTTGGCCATGAGGCCCAATCCAAAAAACAAGATCACGCCGAGATAACTAGCGGCTCCCTTCCGCCGCGTATACGAACCGTATGCCCAAAATGCAAGTAGCATAAAAAACGTGCAGAGCAGGGATTTGCGGTCGGAGACCCACGCAACCGACTCCACGTTCAAGGGATGAAGGGCAAAGAGCGCGGCTACCACAGCACTTTGAGGAAGGCAACCGGTTGCTTTGTGCAAAAGCAAAAATAAGAGAACGACATTGCATAGATGCAATATCAGATTTGTTAAATGATGGCCGAACGGATTTATGCCGAATAATTCCACATCTGTCATATGAGAGATCCACGTGACAGGATGCCAGTTGGCTTCCATAGTGGCCGTGAAAGCCCAAGCAACATTGGCCCAGGAAAGGCCCTGGCGAACGTGTGGGTTTGAGGTTACATACGCCGGATCATCGTAATTGAGAAAGTCGTTTCGTAGAGATGATTGATAGAGGATCAGAACAGCCAATGCAAGCGCAAACCCGACCAGAAGTTGTGTTGTGTGCGGGGATCGCGTCAGGCGCGCAAAAGTAAACGAGTTGGAGCGCTCAGGCCGGGTTTTTAGCATCCTGAATCACCCATTATAGAAATGAGAACGCCCGAGCCCCGTTCCGCGGCTGGCATGGACATGTGCTTTCTGCATGTCTGTGTGTAATGGCATTTTGAACGACAGCATAGGTTCACCAAAAATGTAAAAATGGGCAAGGCCGAACATCAAACAGAAATATCTCCACTCCCTCAGCCCAGCGTCGCCCTACTTCATCCCGGCTAACGCCTACTCGGTTCCTCTACCGGCTTTCCTTTTCCATTCCAAAGAGAATCGAAGACAACCCAATACGGTGTCTTCGCCACCCGCCCATGGTTCCCTCATTCGTATTGACATTGTCAATCGGCCAAGATTTGGACCCTCGTTCCATCGATGTTATACTTCTACCGCATTAGAAACCAATCATGAAAGGGATTCTAGATGGACCTTACCGCTATTTCCAAACAGCTTACCGACGCGATTGGACTTTCGTCCTCACCAATCGCTCTTTCTTTTCTGGATGAGGTTCCTCGAGGAATCACGGTATTCGACTCGAAGGTCCCATCCGCCTGCACCTTTTGGACTCGTGCCGAAAAGGGTTTATTCTTTGCCCAGGCTGAAGATCATGAAAACTGTCCTGTCGGGACTCTAACCATGGGTTTTCCGCTCCATGAGAAAGTGATGTCTTCGCTCCAGGAGTTCGTCGCAAAAATGTGTCATGCCAATTATATTGGAGCCAAGGAACCCGAATCGATTCCCCGATACAAGAACGAGAAGAAAGGCATCTTATACGGCCCGCTCGGCATTTTTCCTCAAACACCAGACCTTTGTCTAATATGGGTGAACGGCCGCCAGGCCATGCTCCTGGAAGAAGCCTTGGGGACAGTTTGCTGGGATGCCATTCAACGATCTGAGGCGTTTGGCAGACCCGCCTGCGCAGCCTTGGCAGTTACCCTCAATGAAAACAGGACAACCCTCTCGTTTGGCTGTTCCGGAATGAGGACTTTCACGGACATCGGAGATGACATGCTGCTTCTCTCGATACCAGGATCATTGCTCGAACCTCTTTCTGAACGGCTTCGGGCAACGATGAAGGCCAACGACGAAATGCTCTCATTTTACCGGCAGCATCGCCAACAATTCCCAGCCGCGATATGACCTTCGGGTTTATCTTGGACCGTGACGGTGAGAAGAAGGGTACTGTAGTTCTCACCCAATGCTATTTTAAGGCTGCAGGATAATTCGGGATTCCAGTTCTGAATCGTTGGAGTCATACGGGGCATCGTTATTTTGATTTGAAATGATCAATAATACTTTTTTGACAATGGAGAATAGAAGATGGCTGAACGAATGGTGAAGTGTGTCAAGCTGCAACGTGAATTGCCCGGCCTGGAGAAGCCTCCCTTTAATGATGAACTCGGCCAGCGAATTTATGAGAATGTCTCAAAAGAAGCCTGGATTATGTTTCGTGAGCATTTGAAGATGGTCATCAATGAGTATCGGCTGGCCTTAGGCACTGAAGAAGCCAATCGCATCGTCGAAGAGCAAACAGTAAATTATTTTTTTGGCCCTGGTTCTGCTCTCCCGCCCGGTTATGTTCCGCCAAAGACCAAGAGTTAAATGAAGATTGTATTGCTTTCCACTTATGACCTGGGACGGCAACCCTTCGGACTGGCTTCTCCAGCTGCCTGGCTCCGCAATGCCGGCTTCGATGTTGAATGCATTGATCTCTCGAGGCAACCATTTCCGCAAGAAAGCCTTGGGTCGGTAGCAGTCATCGGGTTTTACCTTCCCATGCATACAGCCACGCGCCTCGCGATTCCTCATTTGAAACAGGCTCGGCAAATCAGTCCAGAGGCTGTCATCTGCTGCTATGGCCTATATGCGCCAATGAACGAAACATTTCTTAGAAGCCTCGGAGTAGACGTCATCTTGGGGGGCGAGTTTGAAGAGGATTTGCTGAAACTTGCTCTACAATTGGGCGCACACCAAACTATCACGAATGGATGCTTCTCTGGTTGGATCTCCGGTTTCTATCGCGCGACAGCACTTTCAAGTCCCGGATCGAAGCGATCTTCCACATCTGAGTCGTTATGCTCAATTGATCTTACCAGGAGGTGAGCGCCGGGTCGTTGGATCTACTGAAGCTAGCCGTGGCTGCAAGCACTTGTGCCGACATTGCCCTATCGTCCCAATCTACAATGGACAATTCCGGATCATACAGCCGGAGATTGTGCTGGCTGATATTGCCCAGCAGGTAGACGCCGGGGCAAACCATATCTCTTTTGGAGATCCCGATTTCTTTAACGGCCCTGGACACTCTTTAAAGATCGTTCGATCCCTTCATGAGCGCTACCCGCAGTTAACCTATGATGTCACCATCAAGGTTGAACATCTCTTGAAGCACTCAACCCATCTTGAACTTCTCAAGGAAACCGGTTGTCTTTGGGTGACAAGCGCCGTTGAATCGATCGACGATCGCGTCCTCAAGTTGCTGGATAAAGGCCACACGAAAGAAGATTTTCTCAAAATTCTAAAACACTTTCGAGAGATTGGGCTCAATTTGTCACCGACATTTGTGCCATTCACCCCGTGGACTACCCGAGAAGGTTATCTCGAACTATTACAATTGCTAACAGACGAAAACCTGATTGAGCAGGTTGCTCCGATTCAGCTGGCCATTCGCCTTCTGATTCCTTCTGGATCCAAGCTGCTCGAATTGCCGGAGATTCAACAAATTATTCATGGGTTCGACGACGCTTCACTCTGTTATCAGTGGGATCACGAAGATTCCGACTTGGATAAACTCTCGAATCAGATTCGCCATTTGATCACGAGATCTGAAGTTCAGTCCATAGACCGCAGACAAATCTTCAACGCAATTTGGCAGCTCAGCAATCAATCGAAAGTCGAAGGGAATCCATCTATCCCGGATCTCAACTCGCCCCTACCCCGTGCCGCTATTCCCCATCTCAGTGAAGCTTGGTATTGCTGTGCCGAACCCAATGAAGACCAGTTAGCGCGCGTGTAGACATTTCTTGAAAGCTCGTCCCGGATGAAAACCAAACGGCTCTTGCTCCTCTTCACGACAACCGGCTATAACGCCGAAGATTTTGCCAGGGCAGCCCAAAAGCTCGGGGTGGAGGTCGTTTTCGGAACGGACCGTTGTCGCGTTCTGAATGATCCCTGGAGAGATGCCGCCATCCCGCTGCGTTTTCACCGCCCTGAGGAATCAGCCCGACTGGTTCGAAAATATGCTGAAACCCATCCAATCGACGCAGTGATCGCAGTTGGCGATAAACCCAGCGTTGCCGCCGCGATGATTTGCAAGGCTCTCGGCCTCACCATCAACTCACCTCGAGCAGTTCAACAATGTCGCAATAAATATGAATTCCGGAAGGCGTTGCAAAATTCTGGATTGCTCGTGCCCGGTTTTCGCCGGTTTGCTCTTGATCGAGATCCGCAGACAATCTTGCGTCATGTTCAGTTTCCCTGCGTTTTGAAACCCTTGGCACTCTCGGCAAGCCAGGGGGTCATTCGAGCGGATAACGAGATTGAATTCCGGGAAGCCTTTCATCGCATTCGCCGGTTGCTCGAAACTCCTGCAATCCGGATTTTAAGAGATCCCAGCAATCAGTACCTCCTGGTTGAAAACTATATCGAAGGAAAAGAAGTTGCTCTTGAGGGACTGCTCTCGAAGGGACGTCTCCGCGTGCTGGCCCTCTTCGATAAGCCGGATCCACTAGAAGGCCCTTTCTTTGAAGAGACGATATATGTGACGCCCTCCCGGTTCAGCCAACCCATCCAACGTCGGATTGCCAGATGCGCCTCAGCAGCAGCTCAATCTCTTGGGCTTCGCGACGGTCCGGTGCATGCCGAGTTCAGGATCAACAAACGCGGAGTCTGGATCCTGGAATTAGCTGCGCGTTCGATTGGCGGGCTGTGTTCCAGAGCGCTCCGCTTCGGAACAGGCATGTCCTTGGAAGAGTTGATCATTCGTCACGCCCTTGGAATGAAAACTCATTCCACTCAAAGGGAGGCACAAGCTGCCGGAGTCATGATGCTTCCCATCCCCGGAAAAGGTTATCTCCGCTCCATTGACGGAATCGTCAGCGCCAAGCGGGTGAGAGGAATACACGAAGTCACGATCACTGCCAAGCTTGGCCAGAAGCTCATTCCCTGGCCGGAAGGTTCCAGTTACCTCGGATTCATTTTTGCCCGTAGTTCTTCGCCTAGCCAGGTTGAGAAGGCTTTGCGGACCGCCCATTCTAAACTCTCTTTTGAAATCTCGCCTGAACTACCGGTTCTCTAAGTGGGGCAAGTATGAGTTCTGATCTTTGCCTTCCACATTCCCCGGCTTTCGAAGCGGGAAAAAAGCAAGGCTCCTCTCCTCACCAAAAATATTTTAAATAAATCACTGGAATGCTTTGACGCCCTGAGATAAAGTGTATCCAGTTTTCGATATCCACTATTTATTTTCTTCAGAGGGCTTAAATCAACAGGGAATCGAGATGATTCTTGGGGCCATCCGAAACCTTTATCTCACGTTGGGTTTCGTCTCTTAATTGGCTCTACGGTTGCCGCAGCGGTTTATTTCTACAACGGGATCGTAATCGCTGCTGTCCAACTACTGATGACCAAGCCGGGCTATTTCCCATGACGCCTGGCGACAGCTTAACCTTCATGGCCGCGTCTCGGAGTACTCGAGGAGGTTCAATGGACAACGAAAGCTCTATACTCACAGAAGAAACAGAACTGACGGATGCAGAATTACTGCATCAACTCATTGCCCTGCGCGCCTATTTAATTTACGAAGCCAGGGGCTGTGTGGATGGCTTCCACGAGCAGGACTGGTTGCAAGCAGAAAGCGAGGTCATCGCTGAAATGACACAACCCGAGAGAACTGCCTCAGCCAGCGCCTGAACCGTTCGACCCAACGTCGCCAAGTGGAGAATTGTGATCCACTTCTTATGATGGGGTCAGATTGTTGCAATTGAGATTCGTCTGAGATTGAAAGGATCACAGCGGGGAAGACTTTTCTCATCAAGGACCGAATAGAGGAAATCTTCTGTAGCTTGAAGCATTCCAGCCCGCTTGAAGCTAAGCAAAATCAAATATATATTCCTCAGGGCTATCCTTCTGCATTGCCAGTGCCTCCACTTGGGGGGCGCTCCCCTTCGAATCAAGAAAACCCATTCCCTTCTGGAAGAGCACGACATCCTAACCCCGGTTCCGCATCAATCCCATTTCTCTCCAAAGAGATCTTTCCTTGTCCGATGTCAAATCATTATCCATTCGTGGGACGTTCATCAGCCTTGACCGGGAGTCTGGGATCAGGTAAGAAAAGCGGTTGACGTCTATTTAGCCCTGAAAGAAGTTTGGACATTCAGGTATCATCTAGTATCGGATCTAGGACACTTTGTCGGCTTAATCACGCGAGAAAAATACCAGGGAGGAATAATGAATCGCAGGCAATTTATCAAGCAAGGATCTGTCTTAAGTGCTGCGGCGGGAGTATCAAGCCTTACTTCTCGGACGAAAGCCGTGGCAGCCAATGACCGCGTTGGCGTTGGGCTGATTGGGTGTGGCGGGATGGGCCGCATGAACTTGACTGACTTCATGAAAAATCCGGAAGTCGAAGCAGTCGCCGTTTGCGATGTTTTTCAAGGAAATCTGGAAAAAGCATTGGCCGTGACGCAAGGGAAGGCCAAGACTTATCATGACTTTCGAAAAGTACTCGAGAATAAGGATATCGACGCCGTCATCATTGCAACTCCAGATCACTGGCACCCGCTGATCATGATCAGTGCCTGCGAAGCCGGCAAAGACGTCTACGTTGAGAAACCGGTGTCCAATCGTATTCGGGAAGGGCGCTTAATGGTGGAAGCGGCTCGTCGTACGAATCGGGTTGTGCAGGTTGGGCTCCAACAGAGGTCAGGGACGCACTTCCAGCGTGCCGTCAAGATGATCCAGGAAGGTCAGATTGGAAAAGTTTACTATGCTCAGTGTTGGAATCATGAATTTTCCAAACAAGAAGGGATGGGGAATCCCCCAGACAGTGATCCTCCTCCAGGGCTTGATTGGGATTTCTGGTTGGGACCAGCACCCAAAGTACCGTTCAACAAAAACCGCTTTGGCGGGACGTTTCGGTGGTTCTTCGACTATGGAGGGGGAAAACTGGCCGACTGGGGAACCCATTTGATTGATATCGTCCACTGGGCTATGAAAGTGGAAGCTCCCCTGAGCGCGACCTCTTCTGGAGGGAAACTTTATTTGACAGACAACCGCGAGACACCTGACACACAAGGCGTGATTTATGAGTATCCCGGATTTCTGCTCCAATATTCTATCCTGAATCACAATACCTACGGTCACAATGGGAACTGGGGGGCCAAACCCTTTGGCAGTTATGGGATTCTCTTCCACGGAACCCTGGGAACTCTATTTATCGACCGGGCTGGCTACGAGGTGACCTCCCAGCCAGAGATGAATTCTGATCCCACGGGTACATCCGTTCGTGACATCGACGATTTGACCGGAACGAGCCTTTATTACACAACCAAGTTGACGCCCTCTCGAGGAACCACCTCGGTACAACACCTTCCGCACGTTCAAAATTTCCTAGCCTGCATGAAGACGCGCCAAAGACCAAACGCCGATATTGAAGTGGGACATCGGACAACAACTGCCTGTCACTTAGGAAATATCTCGCTCCGGGTAGGCCAGAAGATTCACTGGGATGCGAAAACAGAACAAATTATCGATAATGCGAAGGCAAATGAGATGGTCACCAAGCAATACCGCGCTCCTTGGATCCTGCCTGGAATGTAGACCTTTTTGAGGATTGCGTTACCCTCACGCCTAGAAGCTGGAAACGCCAAGAACGCAAAGATCGCCAAGGTTGACGCGGATTTCTCAACTCTAGCCACCGCATGAGGTTATACGGTCTATCACCCTTGCAGCTTGGGTGACCCACCTTGGGCGTACGGCAATTTCGAAGTTGACATTGTCTCTGCTCTGCTTGGTGGTGAGAAAATTAGATTCGCAGCTCGAAGGATTGTCAACAAAGTCGCTAAAGATATGTTCAATCTCCCCCGGACCGTATCTTATATTTTTTCTTGGCGTTCTTCGCGTTTCAGTTTTTGGGGACCAGGCTTGTAACAAGATTTTGTGGTTCGCACGTATGGGGCGCAGCTCTTAGTCAGACGGGAAACGATCCTATATGGTGACCCGATTTTCAGACAATGCGACGTCAATCTAAGACTCAATTCGACCTGCAAGAACTTAGTGACTCCAGTTGTTTTGTTATGCTGGGTCTTTATTGGAGCCGGATTTTTGGCAGGAAAGAATGACGGAAGCAGTCCCCTCAATTGGCCTTCGTTTCGGGGCCCTCAAGCCTCTGGCGTTGCCACCGATCAAAACATTCCGGACCGATGGAATGGCCCCCAAGGAGTAAACATTCGTTGGAAGATCACGCATTTCTGGGCTGGCTCATTCAAGCCCCATTGTCTGGGGAGAACGCATTTATCTCACCACGGCAGTCAGCAGTCTGGGGGACGGTTCTTTTCGGCATGGCTTGTACGGCGAAGGCGATGCCAGTACGGACCGATCGATCCATCAGTGGGAGGTTCTAGCCCTCGAAAAGAAAACGGGAAAGATTGTGTGGGAGAAAACTGCCTATAAGGGTGTCCCCCGAGAAAAACGCCATCTTAAAGCAAGTTACGCCAACTCAACTCCTGCTACCGATGGCCGGTATGTGATTGCTTTCTTTGGCTCGCAAGGGCTTTATGCATTCGATATGAACGGGAACTTGCTCTGGCAGAAGGATCTCGGCATTCTCAATGCGGGCGCTTACGATGACCCTGAGTATGAATGGGGAACCGCTAGTTCACCCATCATCTTCGAAGACCTAGTGATTGTGCAATGTGATACCCAGAAGGATTCGTTCATCTTAGCCGCTGACCTGAAATCAGGAAAAACTATTTGGAAGACAGCGCGTGAAGAGCTTCCCTCTTGGGGAACCCCCAGCATTTATGCAGAGCAAGGACAGAACGGAATTAGTGACCAATGGATCCAACTATATTCGAGGTTATGACCCGAAGACAGGAAAGGAGTTGTGGCGCTTGGGAGGCAGCTCCAAAATCACGGCACCAACACCCGTCTTCTCTGACGAATTTATTGTGGTTGCGAGTGGCCGTCGACCGGAGGCTCCCATCTTCGTGATCCGTCCAGGTGGATCCGGGGATATCACATTGCCCATCAATCAAACTTCCAGCCGCCAGATCGCCTGGAGCAAGCAACAACGTGGGCCTTATATGCCGACTCCTCTCATCTATCATGATTATCTTTATACGCTTGCCAACCAGGGAATTTTGGATTGTTATGAATTAAAAACTGGTAAAGAAATTTATCGTCAGCGAATTCCGCACCAGGGAGGCGGATTCAGCGCTTCCCCAATCGCAGCGGACGGTAGAATTTTCCTGCCCGGAGAAGATGGAGACATTTTCGTGGTTAAAGCAGGGCCGGATTTTGAGTTGTTGGCAACTAATCCAATGGGTGAATTATTGATGGCCACTCCGGCACTTTCTGACGGGATGATGTTCGTTCGAACTCAACATCATTTGTTTGCGATCGGGCGCTGAAAAGAGTGTAAGAATCAGCGGGATTCGTGGTCCAGAGACCATGAATTTTTATCTTGCGATGTGAAATCTTTGGTGCTGGAACCCTTTATTTCTTGAGCTTCTCGATGAATTGCTTGCGAAACTTGGCGACTTTGGGGGCGACCACAAAGCGGCAATAGGGCTGGTCAACATTGTTCAGGAAGTATTCCTGGTGATAGTCTTCAGCCCGATAGAACTCCTGGAGTGGCGCCACCTCTGTGACAATCGGATCATCCCACAATTTTTTCTTATTGAAGTCGTCAATTACCTGTTCCGCGACCCGCTGTTGCTGCGAGTTGTGATAAAAGATGCCGAGCGATACTGCGTTCCGATGTCAGCCCCTTGTTGGTTCATGGTGGTCGGGTCATGAATCGAAAAAAATACTTCCAGGACTTCTTTAAAGGAAATGACTTGGGGGTCAAACGTGATTTGGACAACCTCGGCGTGACCGGTCGTCCCATTACAGACCTGTCGGTAGGTTGGATTGGGGGTTCGCCCTCCCGAGTAGCCTGATTCAACTTTTACCACACCCTTCAAATCAAGGAAGACCGCTTCTAGACACCAGAAGCAACCACCGCCAAGCGTAGCTAATTCCAATAAAGGGTTGGTCGTCTTTTTTCAAAATCTCAGAAGCTTCCATAGAGATTCAAATCCTTTCTTAAATTCGAATTACAGCCAAGTATAACCTCAGCAGCAGATTTCCACTGTGAACAATTCATTTGTGGCCACACTGAGATGAAACCGGGGGCCGCTGGCCACGCACGGCAGGCTAAGACGCCTGTCCCCACATTGATTTTCCCTTGCTTCCAGACACCTTCTTGGGGTTACATTCATAAGCCAAGGATTAACGTGGTCTATTCAATTCGAAACCGATTGTCATCCCCCCACCTAGTGGAGCCGAATTCATGTCCGATTCAACGAGTTTCCAACGAAGAGAATTCCTGACTCGAAGCGGGGCTGCAGCTTTCTTGAGCGGAGCAGCTTTCGGCTTGGATGCGCAGCCCGTCACGGCTGCGCCAGGCGACATCACTCAAGTAACGCCCAATACAAAGTTTCCGAAACTAGCGATTCGTACCGAGTATTCGCCGCAGAAACTGCAATTTGCGGCCTCAGCAGGTTACGAAGGGGTTATTATTCCCGTCGAAGGAGCTTTTGATCCCAATAAGCTCAGCGATTCTCAAATTGACCAGGTGATCGCAACGGCCCGCCAGGCTGACATCCAGATTATTAGCCTGGAGTGCATGTGGGGATTCAACCATATTGCGCGCGATGCTAATGAACGGCGGAACGCGCGTGCCTGGTTTGTGCGCTGTCTAGAGTTTGCTCATCGGCTGGGATGCAAGTTTGTGGGAACATTCAGCGGGGGGATGGAAAGATCAACCGTGGATGACCAGGTAAAGGAATTGGCCGCAGTGATTAACGAAGTCTATTTGCCGGTCTGTGAAAAGTTGGATTTGGGCATCGGGCCGGAGAATTACCCCTGTGATGTGAATTTCGCGACGGTTCCAGCAACCTGGGAGAAGTTAATGACACTTGTTCCCAATCACCGGTTTGGTCTGGAATTCGACCCTTCCCATTTAGCCCGCCAATTCATTGATCCGATTCAAACGGCCTGGGACTTCCGCGATCGCATCCTGGCTGTGCATGCCAAAGATACCGAAATCTTAGAACCTATGCTTGCCAAGATTGGCATTCATGGCGAGGGTTGGTGGCGTTATCGGATTCCGGGACAAGGCATTATCAACTGGTCAAAATTTATCAATGTCCTGCTCCAAGCGGAATTTAAAGGCGGGATAGCCATCGAACACGAGGACCCATTTTGGGACGAAAAGGCAACAAATCCTGACGAGTTTCCCCAGGCACGTAAAGACGGCTTTATTCTTGCTGCGCGTTATCTGCGCCTCTATCTGCCAGGGCGACTGATTTGAAGCATTTCTTATATGTCTGAAGAAAGAATTCGCCAAATCATCGAGCAAGAGCTTCGCGGGGCACCGAATGGGGGGCTCTGGGAAAAACCAGAGTTTCTTTCACGGCTAGTTCGTCCACGAAAAATGCCATTTCTGGTCGATATGGACTGGAACCATATGCTCGATCTCTGGCTTGTTTATGAGAACACGGATGATGGTTTCGAGTTTAAGATCGTGTACGACGAAACAACAGACAAGTTTGGTTTGGCCATCTCGCTAGGAGGGGGTAATCGGGAGCTGGTACTCGGCTTCTATACAAGTTTCCTGGACACGCTAAAGGAATTCGATCTATCAGAAATTGATCCTCTCTAGCTCCTTCACCTAAACGGATTACGCGTTGCAGCCAATAATTGACTGAATAATATTAAGCAGCACATTGGGACATCTCAATCGCAACTAGATCCGCAGTTTCTACGATACATTTTCTTCCACGGAAGCAAATCATCGAATAATTTTCCATTCTGTAGATGACTTCAATTACTAACCCAAAATAGATGGCCAGGTTTTGTTTTTGTTGTTCGGATTTCATCGGATTGCCTCCTCTTTTTGGTTAGGACAATTTATGTTTCCGTTCGATCCATTCGCATGAGAGGTTCGTAGAGCATCGACTGTAAAAGAGCAACCCGAGGATTGGAACCCCGGGTTGCCAATTTTTGAAACGGCTGCGCGCCTATTGAGATGAAAGCAACCGCAATTCCGCAAGGGGTTACTTCTTTCTTTGCAATCAGAATAGTCGCTTTAGATGGTTCGGTTCCTCCGGCCACTTCTTTCTCGGCACTGGACTGGACTAATTTGCGACCGATCTGCTTCTCCAGGGGTCCAAACCTGAGACAGGAAGTAGAACTCGCCATAACGGTTAAAAACCAATTTCCCGTCAGCCGAGATCCGGCTAGCCTGAATAGCATTGTTCATGACTAGCGCAGATTGATGACCATCTGTGCTTCGGATGACCACCAACACCGGGCTCTTAGGTACAACGGAATATTCTCCCGCTGGAAGAGTCTGACTTCCAACTCGAAAGTCAAAAGGAATATTTGCCGTTACCCTCGTGGACGACTGGCCATAGGCATTCGGTCCGGCCAGCACGGCAAACAATGTGACTGCTACTAACAACCAGCTAATTTTCTTGCTCATTTGACCTCTCCTTTTTCATTGAGGCGACGACCGAAGCTAGCCGTTTGCCTGGTTAAATAGGAGTGGCGTTAGTTGCGCTTCCAACGGCTTCCCACTCTGGATTCGAGCCGAACCTGCTAAAGAGTTTCGACTGGATTGATTAACCAATTGGTTCATCTGCTCGTATATGGCAAGAAGCCTGAAAACATTTCAGAAGGGCCGTGTCGATTTATTTGCAGAAATGGTTTTATTAGACTCCCAAGACGCAGACAATGCGTCGAAACCTCAACTGGGCCCCCTTTTTCATTGATTTGTTATTGTGCGAACCGGTGGGATTGATTTCATCAATGAGATGGCGAATTGTACCCGACCCTCAAGGCTAACGCCGAGTGAAGGCCTATCAAGCCTTCACTCCCCTCCCAAAAAGAGTTTGAGTTATTCCCCTCCGCCGAAAGGGGGTGTAAGAATTGGTCGAACTGTTTGCAGGGAACGCTCGCCGCAGCGTTCTCTAGTTGCCGAGGAGCACTGAATTCAAATGGTCTTGTCATTCTAAATTAGGAACTTGGAACTAGCGTCCGTTCCCTACGGAGCTCTCAATTCCTTCACACGTTCAGAGGTGCAGGAGTGGGTCCTCTTTTCTGATGCGAGAGCTTACTCAGACCAAGACATCCCCCGCAGTCTGCGCCTGCTGCCCCGTTCAAAGGGGGACTTTTTCAATTCCCATCCAGTTGAGGAAAATTGGGATTAGGGTGTAGTGGATGGAAGTGATTTCCCTCTCCCCCGGCGGCAGAGGGTGGTCCGTCAGGACCGGGTGAGGGGGGCTTTACTCAGCAGCCTTTGGGAAAGCTGATGGACGATGATAAGCCTTTAGTGGTGGGTACGATTCATTCTGCCAGGGGGCTAAGATCTCTTTGTGATGTCTTTGAAAATTGTGCTTTACTGGCTCACTTTTCATGTGATAATTTACACTCATTATTTATCCAGAAAAATCATGCCTGCACAATTTTTGATTCACTGAGTTCGCGACTCCGGGCCAGGTGACTCCTACTTTCGATTGGCTGGACAGGGTCTCCCCTCGGCAAATTGATTGTGGCCAATAATAAGGAGATGAGACGTGCCGGATATTGTTTTCACAAAGTCAGATATTCCATTTTGGGCGGGCGGGGACGGTAATCTCCGCCTCCACGTGAATGTACCGGATCTGACAAAGCAGCTTGCGCCATCCAATAATGATCTGTTTAGCCTGGATTTCAATATCGGAGGAACCCAACTTTTTTCCATTGGCGCTTCCGATACCGTGAAGCTGGGCATTAAGGCTAGCACGGATGTGAGCCTCGTCCCTTTGTGGCCATCGACACCTGCAGATCGCCTCAAGATAATTGATAACTACGGCCTCGCAGGCTACTTTGCTCCCAACGTCCATGCGTGATCGTCTGCTTCTCGTTCTTACAGTCGGTGCCAATGCCGATGTTAATTTAAGTACACGCTTTCAATACTCGATTTTGACTGCCACTGCCTCGCTGGAGGCGGGAGCCGATGCAAGCTATGCATTGATCCGTTCCTATCCATCCACGACGCCGGCAGTTAATCTGCTTACTGATTTCTTCAAGGCCTTGCGACTCCCCGCCAATGTGACAACACCTCTTGCTCAAGATGAGGTAATCGTCTTCGAATACGGTGGCTACCTCAACTTTAATGCAGGTCTTGGCATGGGCTACCGAATCAACGGCGCGCCTTCATTTGAAATCGGCCAACTTGCAGCTCGCTGAAAGGTATACCTTCACTGTGATGGGCTCGCTCAGCCTCGGAGCCAGTGTTGCCGGGCGGTTCAAAGTTGAAACACGAAATGGGTCGGGGGATGGCTGGGTGCGGGTCATTGTACGGAAGAGCCATGCGCGATTCAATCCGGGTGGCAGCAGATGTAACGGCCTCAGTTAAATTTCAAGAGGAAGGGCTGCCAGAATCTGCCGACGATTTCCTCGGCGCGGTCATCGGGCTGAACGCGAAGAACTGGCTCAACATGTTCGCCCAGGTTCGTAAACTCACGGACTTCAACAATCTTGAGGGCTATTTGGATAATCTGGCCAAGTCATTCATCGAGGAATATACAGGGAAAGCATTTCAGGCATTGGCGGACAAGACCCAACTGGATGAAGTGATTAATAAAATCGGCCGAGTCATAGATGAGTACAACAACCTCGGCGATCACGCCGTGGCGCTTTTTGACCGGTACTACAACGTGGTGACCAGAGCAGTCGACAGCAAGCTAGAGCAAGCACTTCTTACCATTAAAAATGCCACTTCCTGGGATAACCTGAAGGGACGAATTGACGACACCCTCTGGGATGTCGTCCAGCAATTGACAGATGGCGATCCACTGGGATGGATGCTTGGCCAAATCAATATCAACGGTCAAGAGATTAACTCACTGGATGAGATCAAGAATCGTGCCGACAAGGCCCTCGATCTAGTAAGAAATTTGGCGCATAAGGAAATTCAGGATTTCATCGCGCTTGGCAAAATCTAAAGTTTCCCTTGGACCATTTCATCCAGCAATTGGGGCATATCGACTGGCTTCAATTGAAGAACATGGCCGATCGGCGACTCACCGGCTTCGTCGAGCGCCTGATTGGACAATCCATTGAGAAACTCAGTAACACCGAGTTGGGCGACGCGGTGCGGAAATTCCACAAGGTGCTCGATTCCATCGATCAATTCAAAAATACCTTCTACGACAAACTCAAAGACACGTTCAATCAATCGTTCCAATTCCAGTTACATGCGGAGTATAGCCGGGCTAGTGAAAGAGACGCACTCATCGACTTCGAGCTCGATCTCACCACTGCGAAAGGCAAAGAACTGATGAAGCGGGCTGGCCACGGGGATTTTGCGGATGTACTGGCGGGCTACGACAGTGGCGTCGTCAAACTCAACCAGGGCATTTTGACGCACAAGGTCACGCAGCAGAGCCAATTCGCGGTCAATATTGTGGGTTGGCACACGAGCTGGCACTATCAGGGTCTCGACCGTTTGATCATTGAAGCCGAGCAACGCATCCAAGCCGATGCCGGCGGCCAACTGACCATCAACACCACCATGGATCTGCAGAAGGAACGCGAGCGGAAACGAAACGGCGAGCGCGTCTACACCAACTTTCTCCTCCGTTTCATGGGAGAATCGCGCGGCAAGCTCGAGTTCGATAAAGATAATCAGGCCTACCTGATCGATGTGATCACCCGCATGGGAGCCCGTTATAACCTTGTCTTTCAGGATCCAAGCACAACAGCCCAGGAACTGCACCAGTACCTCAGCTTCGCCGATGACTTTGGCCTTGCCACCTCAGACGAGGCGGCTGAGGCCGCTCTCATGCCCCTTCTGCCTACTGATCCCAAGGCAATTTCGGGGAAGTCTCTATCTTCTACGATGTCCGCTTCACCGAGGAGGGTCTGCGGTCGCTCTTCACTTCGCCCTTTACTCAAGGATGATGAGAGAAATCTTCGCCGCGTAATGCGTCTAATCGTGCTGGCCAACTACCTCAATGAAGGACCGTTTATGGCGAGGCGAGGTTGGTGCTATTGGACGCCCGGCATCCAGTCTATTTGGCAGACGGAAGGCCCGAACTTCACGAATCATTCCAATTTAGAATTCAAGCCAATTGCTCCTTCTCCGCTCAGGAATCTAACGGCTCCACTGAGCGTCACGCTCGATCGAACCGGGCTTCTACAGCTTGACACGCTTTACCGGATAGAGGAAAGCATGGTGAAGGGCTTTCGCAATCTCTCGAACATATTACAGTCACCAGGAAAGTTGAACCCTCATGATCTCGAAAAAGCGCTCGGAGATTTCGGCAAGGCGCTGACACTTTACGACAATTTTGACGAAGGAGAGAACACGATCTTCGGTATCCTGGATAAGCTCATTCATCGAGATGCCGGCGACATGCCATACCGTAACTCCAGCCTCACTCTCACCTCAACAGTGAACAATCAGAAGGTCACGAAGATGCTGATTGCTTAAACCTGATACATCCCGATTTTAAATTGTATTCATAATGCGAAGAAGTAATCGCCGTTAGGACCGGGTTAGGCGATTCCAATCTTAACAGTTCCCCTCCTTTGTTTAAGGAGGGGACAAAGTGGTGGTGGGTTTTGCCTTCGAGAGGCAGGTAATCTGCCCACTTGTTATTACAACATGCTCACCCCCGAAAGCCCAACTATCCAGTTCAATCCACACCGTGCGCCCATCCCTAGAAAACTTGATCCTTCCCTAACCACAAAAAGTAATGAAATGTTTTTGCAGGAAATGCCATACATCAGTGTAATGGGTAAACGCGTAGGCTAGACAAAAGAATATTGGATTTGGCCACCGTCATCTGCGCGTTCCTTCCCATTATGCAGAGAGCTTTGAAATAGGTTCCTTGGCCGTAAACTGCACAAAATGAAGGAGGGAATATGCCTACTTGGTCAATAGTACTCATGATTTTCACTGCCGAAACCTTCTTCCAGGTGTTGTTTCTTCAGAGGAATCTCGTTCATTCAGTCAGTCGGCCCGGAGCTTGTACGTCTTAGCACCGTGCACAATGTTAAGAGGCCGGACAGGGTTGTCTATGAAACCGGGATCAAAAACCATTTGCGATGTCAATAAAATAGTTCTTTACTGGCTCACTTTTCATGTGATAGCTTACACACATTATATTTCTGGAAAAATCATATCGGCCTTTTCCTTATTTGCTGAGTTCGTGTTTGACGGCCAGGGTGCTCACGCAGGCAATGACGTGAATTCGGCCGACCAACGGCGATTCTGCATAGCTCTGAATGCACAACCTCATTCTGCTTACAGGACTACTCTCTCAAGTGGAGAGTGAGCAATGAGGCACCTTTTCGGCTGACGAGGCATTGGCAAGGCTTTCCTCGCAAACTAGATGGATTCGGTCACCAACACCTGTTTGGCTTTACTTTCAAAAAGTGCTCGTTCACCAGAATGAGCATGATCTTACATATGTCGACTTGATGGAGGTAATAAAAATGGGCACCATGGATTACGAACATTCCAAAAACGAAACGAAAGATTGGACGATCATGGTCTATTTGGCTGGCGGGAGCAACGTCAGCGAAGCGGCCAGAGATAGCCTGCTTCGGATCAAGGAGGTAGGATCCACAGAGAGGTTCAATGTCATTGCACAGTTTGACACCGGTAGTGAAGGGACAGCGACAAAGCGATACCATTTGAAAAAGTTAAAAGGAGCTCTACAAGTAGATAAAGTGGTCAGCACAATCGACACGAATTCTCTCGGGGACCGCTTAGCAAAGTTGTTAAATGCAAAACCTCGAAACACGTATGAGCAGGAGTTAGAACTCTTGAAGAATCTTGATGTGACAGTTGACAGTAAGCCGCGAACATTGGGCTCTGTCCTTGAGGAGGTACTAACTACGAAGGAAGCAGAAGAATGCTTTAGAGAATGCTTGCGAAATCACGCCTTCCGGGAGAATCTTGTGGACGATCCAGAATGGCTCAAGACTTATATTCTCACATGCCTGCTAGAGGAAGACACAGTGGCTATTCTTGGTGAGACGCAAACTGGAGACCCTGAAGTGCTTCAAAAATTCATCCAGTGGGGGAACTATCATTACAAGGCAATTCACCGGATGGTGATCATCTGGGGACACGGGGATGGCTTTTCTGTCGCCTGGGATGCCACTCCAGTGCCAAAGACGCTGAGTCCTAGAGCGCAATACCGCCAAAGAATCCTCTCAAACCAGAAGAGTTAGCTACAGCCTTCGAGGTAAAGCCGCCCGTCGATATTGTTGGATTTAATTCTTGCCTGATGGGAATGATCGAAGTTTATCATAGGTTGAATGGGAAGGTTGATTATGGGATTAGCTTCGGAAGGCTACACGCCCACAACGAGCTGGCCTTACGATAAGATCCTATCGTTTCTTCAAAACACAATCCTACGGTGGCGCCAGAAGAGCTTGCCAAGAGGATTGTTAATGAGTATTGAGAAATTCTATGAAGGTCTGAGCGTAAATTAAATGAAGTGGGGATTGATCTCTCAGCTTGTGATATTCGAAAAGGTGAGACCGTAGCAAATGCCCTTGGGGAGCTTGCAAAACTAATTCTCGAGAAACATACCGGAGGACAAGGATGGAAAACTGAAAAGGGCAATTGTAGGGGCGAGAATAGATGTTCAGGAATATAGTAACTCTCGTGAATATGTGGACTTGGCCGACTTTTGCAATAGCTGAAGAAGAAATGCGTACAAGAGAAGAGTCCAAAAGGAGATCCGAGACGCGATCAACAAGAGTTGTCAGAGAGTGATTGATTTCCATTATTGGTGAAGGGCATGGTTCTGAATGTAAAAATAATGGAGACCGCGTAAAGGATTCCAATGGTCTGTCTATCTACTTTCCGACGGATGGGGATCTGGCAGAATTACAAGAGTCTTGCGATTAAAGACACAGATTGGATTGAGGTTCTCAAGTACGTATCCAGAATGGGCCAAGGAGATCCGAAAGTTATTCAGGGTTGGCAAGACGCGCTAGTGCTAGAGTTTTCAGGAGTGGAATCTGCGCATGAGGAAAGCCTACTGACATGCTCTAATTCGCTCTGGGCTGATTGTTGACCCCAAGGAAATCGGGAGAGGCTAAGTACTTTAGAATCGACAAAATCAGACCTCAGTAGATTTCTCGGGGGTTGTTCGAAAATATTAACCAAAATCAAAAATCGAAAGGAGATTAGGTATGGAAAATTTATTGGGAATTCGCAAGTTAGTAGCGGTGAATCCAAACCAGCTGGAACTCATGGTCCGGATAAGCAACATAGATTGACATTCCGTGGCACAGTGAGGAAATTATAACATCCAGGGAAACTTTGTCGACGTGGAGGTGGGTTTCAGCGAAGATCCTAAAATCGATATCGATAAGTATTATTACCAAGGATCGATTCAAAGAATTAAAAATCAAGAAAGATGGCCAAGTGACTGTTACGTTCATAACTACATCGGTAGAGATTGAAAAACAAGAGTAATCCAGCTAATTATCAACTTTGATGTCCTCCAAGAAGTCAAGAGGATCTATCGCGTGATCTTGATGCGCAGAAAGCCATTTTTTGTTTGAAGTTGCTACAATGGAAAGTGAAGGGGATCTGTCGCAACCATTATTGACTCTGTTCTTCAGAGATCTTGGGCGCTGGTTGCTAGCTTTTTCTTTGCCTTTTTTTTTGTTCCACTGTTACGTTCCCTAAGGAGCTTCGAGGCTCCTTAGGGAACCCCCCTTAACTCCAGTTCTTCCTCTCAATGAGTCCGTTCCCAATTATTGAAAATTGGTGAGCCAGTCCAACAAGAGCTTTCCCTTGGGCAAATCAACTCATACTCGGTTAAACTCGCTTTGCACCAATTCTTCCGAGTCGATCTGTACTCGTCAAATGTACACCTGGAAATCTCGGTCATTTGGCCTGGTGAGAAAAAAAATCTTCAAATGGACGGTCAGTCCTGGCAAGACCGACACCCATCTCATTGATCGCCGATCTCGAAGGGACTTACCGACTTGAAGTGATTCCTCTGCAGAAGAAAACGTATCAGGCTACTTCCGAATTCAAACTGTAAGCTTACGCCAAGCCTCTCAACAGGATACAAGCAGGTGATCGCTTGCCAGGATCCTTTCGGATGCGGTGCAAATGCGCCTCCAGCAAACTTTAGCCTCTTCGCGTAAGGCCATATGAATAAGTATCAGGAAGCGGTGACAATTTGGCGAGTTCTCGGCGATCACGTCGCAGGAAGCATGCGCATTGGAAAATGTCGGTGATTTGTATGACCATTTGTCCGAATATGAAAAAGCTCTCCCGTCGTTTACAAAGGCTATCGTTCTGCATAAGGGGTCCAAGGACCGTAATGGCGAAAACAGGACACTTGCTGCGATGGCCGCTGTTTACAGGCATATAGGCGAGAATCAAAGGGCCCTAGATCTTTGCACGAATGCGTTGGAAGGCAGCCAGGCAGTTGGTGACCATTGGGCAGAAGCCGAGGCTTTTCATTGCCTCGGAACTGTGCGTTACCTTCTTAATGACATGCCGAAAGCCTTGGAGCTCTTGAATCACGCGCATGTTCTGCGTCAGTCATTACACGACATTACTGGTGAGGCGAACACTTTACTCATCCTCGGATATGTATACCATGCATTGAAGGAAATTGATAAAGCCCAAGAATTATACAAACAATCACTTCAGCTTTGGCAAGAGGCGGATGATGTGCAGGGACAAGCTACTACCTTGGTTGTTTTAGGACATCTCTTCAATATCCAGGGTGAGAGGCAACAGGCTCTTAGTCTTTACGAGCAATCGATACAACTTTCACAGACAATTGGCGACCTCACCGGTCAGAGTACTGCCATTGAAGGGATTGGTTCAGTTTATTTCGCGATGGGCGAGAAAGAGAAATCCATTTATTATTACCTGCAACTCTTGACCATGTCCCGGCAATTGAGAAGACCCGCGGGAGAGGCTGTGGCTTTGGAAGCCCTCGGCGAAATCTATCGGGAATCTGGGAGACTATGAAAAATCGCTAAGCTATTCGCAACAGGCGGTCCTGGTCAACCAGAATACTGTCTTCACCCCTTGGTGAGTCCCTATGCACTTGGATATCTCGGAATGGTATACGAAACCTTGGGGGACAAACAGAATACTTTGGAGAGCTACCGTCGTGCTCTTATTCTTTGCCGAGCTGTCGGAGATCCCTTCCAAGAAGGGTCTTTGCTAAATGCAATTGGTCATGTAAATTACGAAATGGGCGAGAATGTCAAAGGCATTGGAGTACTATCGTCAGGCTTTGGATTTACAGCAAACAGCCAAAGATTCCGTTGGTCTCCCAGGTACTCTTTATAATCTGGCACGGGTGGAGCGCGATCTTGGAAACCTGGAGCAGGCCATCCTCTATGCTGAACAGGCGCTCGAAATCACCGAGTCGTTGCGGGGCAAAGTCGCAAGCCGTGATTTACGCTCCTCCTTCGTTGCCTCCGTGCATCAACAATATGAATTAACCGTTGATCTGCTCATGCAAATGCACCAGCAGCATCCGTCAGAAGGTTATGCCGCCAGGGCGTTTGGTATCAGCGAACGGGCACGAGCTCGTTCGCTACTGGAGAGCCTGGCCGAGACCGGCACTGAGACGCGCTATGCTGCCAACCCTGCCCTCCTGGAACGCCGTGGGCAATTGCAACAGTTGCTGAATGCTAAAGCGGAACAACAGATGCGTCTGTCGGACAACAAATCCAATGGGACCAAAGACGCAGCCCTTACTCTCGAGATTGGCGATCTGACTGCCCAATACGAACAAGTCCAAGGCCAGATCCGCTCTGAGAGTCCCCACTATGCAGCTCTAGCTCAAGTGCAGCCTTTAAGCCTGAAAGAAGTCCAGGAGCAAATCCTCGATGAGCAGTCCCTCTTGCTGGAATTTGCTCTGGGAGACGATCAGAGTTACCTGTGGGCCGTGACACAAACAGGGATGACCTGCCACCACTTGCCAAAACGCACAGAGATTGATCAAACAGCCCGGCGGTTATATGAGCTGCTCACCGCTCGCCAACCCAAGCCAGATGAAACCCCCAAACAGTATCAGGCCAGGGTCAAGGAAGCGGAAGCTCAATACTGGCAGCAAGCGGCTGCATTGAGCCAGGTATTGTTGGGCCCAGTGGCGGACCAATTGGGAAAACGAAGGCTCCTCATCGTAGCGGAAGGCGCATTGCAGTATATCCCGTTTGGGGCGTTGCCAAGCCGAAGGAACAAGGAACAGGGAGCAAGGAGCAAGGGGAACATCAGAGGGTCAAGGGGCAAGGGAGAAGGGTCAAGGATCGGAACTGAAGGCGAAGGGGGACATCCCCCGCAGTCTTACGACTGCTGCCCCCCTCAAGGGGGGAATTTCGGAACAAGAGCAAGAAGGCTCTTTTGTGCCTCTGATTGTTGAACATGAGATTGTCAATCTGCCATCTGCCTCGACACTGGCCGTGTTGCGCAAGGAGACTGCTAATCGCCAGCCGGGCACCCGGTCAGTGGCCGTGATGGCTGATCCAGTCTTCGAAGCGGATGACCCAAGGGTCTCCGGCCGCGGATTGCCGACGCAAAGTCCAAAGCCGACCATATCTTCTCATCGCAAGTCTAAAGCCTCGCCTCTGAGTGATCTTCAACTTTCTCTGCGGGACGTCGGGATGTTGCAGGGTGGCTTGAGCATTCCTCGTCTCCTTTCCACGCGCCAGGAAGCCGAAGCCATTCTGTCTGTCAGTCCCGCAGGCACTTGCCTAAAGGCGGTCGATTTTAAAGCCAGCCGGGAGACGGCCGTAAGCCCTGAATTAAGTCAGTTCCGGATTGTTCATTTTGCCACCCATGGGCTTTTGAATAACCAGCATCCGGAACTCTCCGGATTGGTCTTATCGCTGGTGGACGAACAAGGGAAACCCCAAAATGGTTTCCTGCGACTGCATGACATTTACAACCTGAATTTACCAGCCGATCTGGTGGTATTGAGCGCGTGCAACACGGGACTAGGCAAGGATATCAAAGGGGAAGGACTAGTCGGGATTGTCCGTGGGTTCATGTACGCCGGCGCAGCCCGAGTCGTGGCAAGTCTATGGAAGGTGGATGATGAAGCCACGGCAGAGTTGATGAAACGATTCTATCAGCAGATGTTACAGGAAAACCTTTCGCCTGCCGCGGCTCTGCGAGTTGCTCAGGTCGAGCTATCCCAACAGAAAAAATGGCGCTCCCCTTATTACTGGGCAGGTTTTGTGCTCCAGGGAGAATGGAAGTGATTGCAGTGGGAGAGCGTGTTCCCCTCTAAGAGCCACTACAGGTTCCCCCCAATTCCCAAAATAGCTCAATCTTTGCAAATAGAACGACCGACACTCTCCCCTGACAATGGAGGAAGTGAAAGGCCGAGCTAATGCTTAGGATGAAGGAGGAAGACATCGCCCAGATACCCTTCGGCTAGCCACCATCTTCGTTATGCTCATCATGTCCCGTATCTCTTTAGCTGGACAGAGAGGGTCTCAGCGTTTGCTGCCGAATGAGAGCTTCATTCCCCCACCCCTTCCCCTCCCCATGTTGCGATGCGTTTCAGACAGTCACTGCCTATTCGTGGGGAGGGGCTAAAATTTTTTTGCCTCGGACCCAGGGCGGCGCGCTTAGGCGCTTGCCCTGGGCTACCATCGGTGACCCTTTCAGGGTCGAAAACTGGCTCGGTGTCACGCATTCAGTCACCCCCTAATGGGTTGCGAGAATTTTTTTGATGTTTAATCTCTCTATAAACAGGTCGCTCCTAGCGGAGCTCTCTTCGCGTCCGCCACAGCCGAGGTGGCGACCCCTCCGGTGGCTAAAAAAGGGCCCACTTACTCGAAGACATCCCCCGACTGGCCTTCAGCCAGCCACCCCCTTGGTTAAGGGGGAATTTCAATCACCAATCCATGTGCCAGTGAAAACGTCGTGTGTCTCTGACTAATCGTCGGTTCGACTTAATTAGCCACCAGATCTTCCCTGCCACAATGAACGGTTGCCCGCAAATGATGAAATGTCTTGCCGCTTCGGGTCATTACCAAATGAAGAGTCTGATACGCTGATGGTTGATTCGAAGAAATTGGACAGGAAACCGAGGGAAGGACCATGGATTTGCAGAGGATTTCTCATTATCAAATTATCCGGCCGCTGGGAGCAGGCGGCATGGGCGCAGTCTTTCTGGCAGAGGACACCCGGTTAGATCGACGCGTAGCCATTAAATTTCTGCCAATCGATTTGTCAAAAGATGAGAAATCAAAGAGGCGTCTCATTTCTGAGGCGCGAGCGGCAGCACAGGTGGAACACCCCAATATCTGTTCGATTCATGAAGCCATCGAAGAAGAACCGGCCTGCATCGTGATGGAATATATAGAAGGCGAGACGCTCTCAGATAAAATTCATCGGCATCCTTTGAAGATCAAGGACGGCTCTAGATTTTGTCATTCAACTGGCTGACGCGTTGGAAGAGCTTCACTCCTGCGGCATGATTCACAGAGACATCAAGCCAGGCAACGTGATCGTGACTCCTCGCGGGCGCGTTAAACTGCTTGATTTCGGATTGGCAACAATGGTTCACCCATTCCATGGGGACAGGGAGAAAACGGTGACTCAAAATCCCGTGACCAAAGCTGGATCCGTTGTCGGTACGGTCGCTTATATGTCTCCTGAGCAGGCCACGGGTCATCTTGTTGATTCACGCAGCGACCTCTTCTCCCTTGGCACGTTGCTTTATGAATGCCTTACCGGTAAACGCCCATTCTTCGGGGACAACGGCGATGGAAGAAGGGGCCAATGTGATCTATGCCAATCCAGTGCCACCGTCGCATTTCAATGAAGCCGTGCCTGCGGAACTGGACCGGATTACTCTTAAGCTGCTGGGGAAAAAGGCTGAGGAACGCTACCAGTCTGCCGGAAAACTCATCCAGGAGCTTCGTAAAGTCCGTGACAATCTACCTGAGGAGGACTTCAGCACCGTCAAAGGCAACTCCCAAGAATCGACAGGGGCGAGTCCCAGAACGTCGATTGTCCGCCAGAAAAGGTTAGGGCAGCCCATGATCTCCTACAAAGCTCTTTTCACTCGTGCTTGTAATCGCATGGGCCAGGCCTTAAGCCTGTTCCTCTAGTAGGGCCCATAGAAATCTTAGGGAAGCGGCATCCGGCGGCTTCAGGAAGCACGAGAATAACAATTCTCCGTGTCCTGAAGTAGCCTCCTCCGTAGGAAATGGGCTTCACAAGCCGAACCGAATATGATCTAATTGAGTCATTATTTATTCCGCTCAATAGTCTTCTTACTCCGGGAATTATCCGGCAGACGGTTATTCAAGCTGATACGAACCTTGCTCCTCTTGCCCTAAGGAAAGGGATCTCAGGTTCGGAAACTGTTCAGCGTGCTGAACGCCGCGCGAAACACGTACTCTTTCTTCCGATCCCAAGAGGCAGTCAGCTCGACCTTTTTTTCGCGGGAGAGTGAGCTGCTTTCAAAATCAAATCAGAGGTGTCAGAGCTTTGAGCAGTACTCCGTTTAAGAAAAAAGAGTTCACTCAAGAAGCCTTCGATCAGCTGCTCGCCTGGCTCAACCCGGACCGGGAACAGGCCGGGAAAAAATACGAAGACATCCGCAAGCGTTTGATCAAGATATTCACCTGCCGGGGCTGCTTGATCCCGGAAGACTTGGCTGACGAAACAATTGACCGCGTCGTCGTTAAGATACCTGAGCTTGCAGGAAGTTATGATGGAGATCCAGCTCTCTATTTCTTTGGTGTGGCCAAAAATGTCTTTCATGAATACATCAGAAAAGTTCCCACTCCGGTTCCACCGCATGTTGTTCATTCCACAAGGGAGGTGGAGCAGCAATACTCTTGTTTGGAAGAGTGTATGCAAAAATTGTCCTCCAAGACTAGCGATCTAATTCTCGAGTACTATTCGGACGAGGGGGACAAAATCGACCACCGGAAACAACTGGCTGGCAAACTCGGCATAGAACTTAATGCATTGAGGATTCAAGCCTGCCGGATACGGGCCGTTTTGTTTCAATGTGTTCAGGAGTGCTTGAAAAGTCACGAGATAGCATGAAATGGAATGTGATTTTATAGCATTCTCAAGTGAAGGGATTATATGGGAGCAGAAGATAGATTGGCAGCTAGATAGTTGTATGGTACCTTGAGAATCAAAGATAGTTTTATACATTTGTATCAAGAGCATAACTAATGGAAATCAATTTAAAGCTTGAAGAAATAATAAGAGCCTATTTGCTGGGAAATCTTTCTCCCGAAGAACAGGAGAAACTTGAAGAACAACTGATGACTCAGGATGACACCTTCACTCAATTGCTTATTCATGAAGACGAGCTGATTGACGAATACGTCTCCGGGGCCCTGTCCGCTCAAGAGAGAGAAGCCTTTGAAAGGCATTTCTTGGCGGCCCCCGAGCGGCGTCAAAAACTTGGGTTTGCACAGGCACTCACGAAGTATGTTGAAGCTTCCGCGCCAGTCACAACAGAGAAACGAGTTACTCTGACCTCGTTCGCCAAGGTCTTCATGAGCCTATTGCGCTTACAACACCCTGCCGTTCGATACTCTTTCGCAGCGATCGCGTTGGCGTTGACCGTTGGCATTCCCTGGTCAATTCTGAATGTCTGGAGATTGCAGACTGAAATTGGAAAGATCCGGGACCACCAGGCTACATCGCAGATTGCGGTCAATAATCTAACGCAGCAACTAAGCGAAGCACAGAAGCGGAGCCAGGATCTGATGGAACAGTTAGGGCAACAACAGCAGAGTCGGTCCGCCTTGGAAGAGCAGCTGGCATCCATACAGCAACCTGCCAACTGTTTCGTTCCCTCTGACCCCTGGGCTGGTACGGGATTTCGGGGTAATGAAAAAGCTGGTTGTTCCTCCTGCAGCCAGGCTGGTGGAGCTAAGCCTCGCGGTCGACGGCGAAAATTACAGTAATTATCGTGCGGCCCTACAGGGGGCCAGTGGCGAGGAAGTTCTTAGTCTGAACCGGTTGAACTTAACGAGGAAAGATGGGATCGGCGTGGTTGTGATGCCTGTTCCCGCTGGACTTTTGGGTCCGGGAGATTACATTGTTAAATTAAGCGGCCTGAAGACGGGTGGCTCTCCTGAAGATATTGGCAAATATTATTTTCGCGTTTCAAGAAAGTAGGAACCTGAACCTTCGAACCAGCAGGTGAGTATCAGTGAACCGACACGTAAATCCACTTGAGAAACCTTAACTAAGATTTCGAATTTGTTTAAGTGTTGCCAAGTGGAGCGCGGTCTCCCGCATACGCTCAATGAACGCGCGGAGGGGGACAGTGACTCCGGCAGTTCAAAACAGCAATTAGACTGTGAATATCCGCCCACCAATTTCGAATCAGTCTTAAGCCTACAAACTGATTCAATCAGAAATCCGCAATCGCAATCGAAATCAGACTACTATCGTCTTCCCCGCTGTCCTGAAGAATGAGATGCCGGGGAGGAATTGCTTCCTCCGCCTCTTTGACTTTGAGGGGCGGGAGCTTGCCGCTCGACCTGGCTGCCCCTGTACCCGCTATTATCATAGCTACGAGGCGCGGGGCGCTCAGTCACAATGGGTTTGCTCATTTGAAGCGGGGGCCGCTGCGTCTGATAGGTCGGCACGTACTGACGCACCGGGGTTGGTACATATTGGCGAACCGGGGGTTGAGACGTTCCCTGGCTGGAATAGCGATTGATTTGATTCGGCCCCTGGCTTTGAGAGGTTGTTCCCGAAGCGGAAGGGAATCGATTCCAATTTCGGTTGTCTGCCGGCGATTGGGAAGGCACTCCACGCATATTTCTTTCAACCGATTGGGTCGAAGGGGAGTTGAGGGAGAATATACTCTAGAGGAATGATGGATAATTCGAGGGAGCTGATGCGGATGGTGGCCTTTGAGTGCCAACATTGGACGGGCCGCTGAATCGCCTCCAATCCGTTCGAGCCGAGGAAGTGTCGGGAGCCCTCTGTGGCTGCTGTGTTACGCTCTGTCCCGAACTATATGTCCCTCGAGATGGTGAGGAGGGGGAACCAACGGTGGCTCCTGAAGTTGGGCCACGCTGTTGCAAGTTTTCGGTCGAAGTACTTCTCGAACCCACCTGTCCGGTACCAAATCGATTCCAACTCCCAGAGGGCGCCGGTTGAGCCGCAGAACTGCCCACTCGCGGAGTACTTTCCAGACTACGACTTGGAGCTTGTCGATTCGAGATTCCTTGCGCTCCGGAATCTCGAGTTGCGGAGCCTGCTAGTCGCAGACGATGCAGGAGCTGTGACGGCCGAACGATTTACAGGCAGCGCATTCTGCCCGGTAGGAGATTGGGGGTTGTGTTGCTGGACCATTTGTCGGATCTCAGCCGCGCGTTGATCAAAAGGCTGAGGGGCTGCAGCAGGCTGGCTGCGGGTGAAGAACTTTTCAGAACCCGCCTTTCGAGTGGGTAACGAGGCAGGATTGACAGCCCTGTTAACCGTCCTCAAGCTGTCCCGAGTTGGGACGGCCGGAACCGTTCCTGCCACCAATTGCGCCTGCCTTAAGGTCCTTGCATCTACGGTAGACCGGGTCCGTGAAGCCATTCCCCCTTTTACAAATTCTTCGGTGGACATTGAATTCACCGATCTCCGCACTTTTTCGTTATTCAACGCCGACTCTACATTCGAGTAGTACGGGCGTGAGGCCCTGTCTGCCAATGGCGGAACACCGGAACCGTTGTAATTGTTCGTGACGTTATGGATATTGGTCACGTTCGTAATGTTGACGGCATTGTAACCGTAACCACGACGCGTGCCGTACCAAGGGTAATAGCGATCACATGGGCCGACAGGCAGCCATCCGATCGAGTTGTAGCCAAATCCAACTCCAAAGCCCCAGTTATGTCCTCCAAAACCAAATCCCAGGAACGAGACATAGGCAGGAGCCCAAACGGGGCGATAAGAGGGATACACAGGGCCAGGCCACCAACGCCAGTTTCCACCATAAACGAACCAGCGCCCATAGTGGTAGGGAGCCCATCCCCAGGGTTCGCTGGAAACCCAGGTCCAACCCCAATAAGGCTGCCAATTCCAATTGCCAAGAGTGTAAGGGGACCAGGAACTATCGACATTGTTCGGTGTCCAAGTGTCGCCGTAGCCAGGGGTATTATCCCAGCTGCCGTATTGATCGAGATCAGAGGCGCCTGTGTAATTGCGGTTCGCATGCTGCCAGCTCTGGGCATCACTAATGGCATGATCGCGCCCTTCATTCCAGCGATCCCAATCGTCGTTCCCAGGCGCCTTGGCAACTCGATATTGCGCGTTTTCCGTTCCGCGGACAATGATTTGATCGTTCTTTCCAATCTGCGTGCTTCCTTCAGACGTCATAATTTCAGCCTTGCCTTTGCGACAGATGATCTCGGTTTCAGAATCCGAGTTCACCTGTATTCGGTAGATCCCTTCTTCCAAAGGACGAAGGGCAACGTTGGGAGTATCGATCTCTACGTCGGCTTCATTGCCACTAAACAGCGTGAAATTCAAACGTCCTTGGGCAACCTGGATTTGAATACGATTGTTCGAGAGTGTGGCGATCCTGGCTTCGGTCCGCTGATCCAGGCGAATGATGTTCGCATGGTCGAGTTGGATTTCAGCGCTAGAATTTGAGCCTGTTGAGATCTTGTCGCCCTGCCCCAGTGGAGCATTGACCGTCGTGGCCATCCATTCGCCGCTATCGCCCCGCATGGTGGAAACTTCCCCATTGATGAGGCTAACTCGTGCAGCTCCGATCTCTGGCTCGTCGTCTGCCAGCGCCTTTGACACTGTGAAAAAGCTGATCGATAAGACCAGCGTCGCTATTAAAATCATTCGCGTTTTCATGGTGCCCTCCCGCTGAAACGGTATCCACAATCTGCTACCACTACTCACTATTAGATTGGCAAGTTTCATGCCAGACCACACGGTATCCCGTCATCCAATAACCCCATATTTATCTTTATCTTACAAATAGACATACTTAAAAAGCTACTCTTGAAATTGAGCGGATGGCTGTAGCCGGCCAAAACTGGTTGATTTCGGCCAGGTTAAAGCCAAGTGCCGTATAAACTCTTTGTGGCATCAAAGTAATGAAGGGATCCATTGTTGTAGCCGGGGCTGTGGGTTCCAAGAATACCGGCTTTAGCGAGGCCAGCTGCAACTTCGGGATCGAGGAATGCTACCGGTTTCCGTTTCCTTGATGAAAAGTTTGGCGTAAAGTTGATGAGGCATTTGCAGCTCTTTGTCGAGATTGGAATCTAAAGTGGTAATGCATTCTATGATGGGGTGAGACTCAGAACTTTGCTCCTTGTCGAATACTTTGCCCCTATGGAAATCTTGATTGCGCTAGATTCCCCCGATAGATCCACTAAGAGGGTCCAGTCCTCGTGCTAAATCAAAAACCAATGGAATTGAGCTGGGTAGACCTGCTTTGGGTCGTGCTGCTAGGAGTGTTGGCCGTACTGCCTCCTATCTTCGAGGTCCATAAAGACCTCATCCTATTGGCCATTGGCATCACCCAGCTTTTTGAGCAACGGATTTTTGGCCATATTCAGCCGGCCGAGAGCCAGAATCTACAGCCTATTGATCAAGATACTGCTAGCAACTTTATTGCTCGGACATACTGGCAGTATTCCCATCAATAGCAGTTACTACTTAATTTTTTATCTGCCGGTTGTTTCGGCAGCCATGATTTATGATATTTGGAGAGCGCTCCTTTGGACTCTTTTGTCCTCTGCAGCCTATTGTTCCTATCTTATCCCGGCCCTCGAAGATTATGAACTGACTGCCAGTGGCGCAACTGAGCTAGCCATCCGAATTCTCTTCTTTTTTCTAGCGGCCATTGTCGTCAATCGTTTCGTGGAAGAAACCCGCCGACAGTCCAAGCGTTACCAGCTTCTGGCCGAAACTCAGGCTGAAACTAACCGGCGCCTCGAGCAAGCTCAGGTTGAAATGAGACGTTCCGAGCGCCTGGCTGCTTTGGGACAGCTCTCCGCGGGACTTGC
This sequence comes from uncultured Acidimicrobiia bacterium, assembly GCA_963810905.1. Lineage (GTDB taxonomy): Bacteria > Acidobacteriota > Terriglobia > Versatilivoradales > Versatilivoraceae > CAWBAT01. Next base: position 259,812 of record CAWEPG010000015.1, read on the forward strand.
CCATGAAATTCGAAATCCTCTCGGTGTCATCAAAGGTTCAGCCGAGATGCTGAATCAAAGAATCGCGAAGTCGGATCCAATAGTCTCGGAATTGGCCGGCTATATCTCGAGCGAGGTGAATCGACTGAATGCTCTGGTAAATCGTTTTCTGGACTTCGCGCGTCCGCTGCAACCTGATTTTTCGCTTGAGAAGGTCCCTTCCCTGCTCGATCAAAGTCTAAGGGTCGCACAAGAACGCTGGCCGGAGGCCAAAGTTGAGCTGGAGAAAAACTATGCCTCCGATCTTCCAAGGCTGCCACTGGATGCCGGACTTTGTGAACAAGTGTTTACCAATCTTTTTTCTAACGCCTATGAAGCAATGCCCAACGGAGGAAAACTTAAAGTCACTGCTTTACGCGCAAATTTAGATGGTCGAGCAGCTGTTGCGATTGAGATCGAAGACACCGGCCCCGGAATTCCCCGTGAGATCCAGGATCAAATCTTCAACCCCTTTTTTACAACAAAGAAGGGGGGAGTGGGACTGGGGTTGTCGATTGTCTCGAAGATCATCGATAATCATAGTGGCGAGATCAAGGTACAATCTTCACCCGGGAAAGGCACCTGTTTTCGAATCTTGTTGCCGGTAAGTGCGCCACTTACCCAAGGGGCAACACCGGAAGGGACTTAATTGAAATCGCAAAAGAAGTTGCGCGGCTCAACCTGCCTCGGATAGCAGTTTGGAAGCCAGTCAGCTGCTTCCATCCGAGAGATGGATTTAAGCAAAAGGGGAAAATCATCTATGCCTGGTGTTTTGATAGTTGAAGATGAATCCAAGCTGCTACGCCTGCTTGAACTGAGTCTTACAGAAGATGGCTTCACGGTGTATTCCGCGCCCTCGGCCGAAGATGGACTTACCCGCTTAGGCCATGATGTCATAGACTTGGTGATCACTGACTTGAAGCTGCCGGGAATGAATGGCTTGGACTTTCTGCAAGCGATCAAACGCATAAACGCCACTATCCCCGTCATCGTGATGACCGCCTACGGAACGGTGGAAACTGCTGTGGAAGCCATGAAATCCGGCGCCAGTGATTATGTGTTAAAGCCCTTCTCTCTCGAAGAAATGAAACTCATTGTTCACAAGGAGTTGGATATTCACCGGCTGCGCGAAGAAAACCGCTCTCTGCGAGAGGCTCTTGGCCAACGCTACACTTTTCGTAACATCATCGCCATGAGCAGTCGGATGCAGGAAGTTTTGGCGACGGTAAGCCGAGTAGCCCCGTCCAACTCTACGGTTTTGCTTGGAGGAGAAAGCGGCGTCGGGAAAGACCTGATTGCGCGCGCTCTCCATGAACATTCGCGCCGCGCTTCAGGGCCATTTGTGAAAATCAATTGTACGGCCATCCCTGAAAACCTGTTGGAAAGCGAGCTCTTTGGATATGAGAAAGGCGCATTCACTGGCGCTCATGCCTCAAAACCAGGCAAATTTGAATTGGCGGACAAAGGAACGATTTTCCTAGATGAAATCGGAGATGTCCCGCCCGCTATCCAAGTGAAGCTGCTCGGTGTGCTTCAAGAACGGAAGTTTGATCGCTTGGGAGGCACGAAAACACTCAAGGTTGATGTCCGCCTGATCGCCGCCACTAACCGGGATCTGCGCGCTGCGCTGGAGCAAGGGACATTCCGCGAAGACCTTTACTATCGTCTAAACGTCGTCCCTATCAATATTCCGCCGCTCCGGGAGCGTAAAGAAGATATTCCTTATCTAGTTGATCATTTTATCAAACACTTTGCCAAAGAATCGGGCAAGCTGATCAAAGGGATCACACCAGCCGGGCTGAGTTTACTCACTTCTTTCCATTGGCCTGGAAACGTTCGTGAACTCGAGAATATCATTGAGCGAACGGTCGCTCTATCTACACGAGAAATGATCGACGCTGAGGATATCTCCCTTGACATCTCACCTCCGAAAGCCCCCACGGGAACAGTCCCGTTCCTACCCGAAGGCATCTCTCTCGAACAGTGGGAAGACGAAATGATTAAGGAATCATTGCGTCGGACCAATGGAAACAAGAGTCAGGCGGCTCGACTACTCGGGCTATCCAGAAACGCATTACGCTATCGTCTTTCTAAGATGGGATTGTCCGATGAGGAAAACCGAGAGTAATCCCGAACCCGTAATTGCTCTAACCTCAACTGTTCGAGACGGCTTCTACTTTAAGATATACCACCACGGTGAGATCACCAGATTACCATTGATTCCTCAAACAACTTCGTCAACTCTTCCTCTCCTGCAGGGCGAGGAGACAGTTTCGTCACCCGGTGCTGGGGTAGCGTTCCCTTGACCAGGGATGGGATGTCATCACTTGTGTAGCCCAACGCAGCCAGGCCGTTAGGCACTTTTAAGTGTTGCATGAGTTTAATAATTTGATCTGCCAGATACTTGCCCGTGTCTTTTGACTTAGCTTGGGCCGCGTTGGCTCCGAGAATTTCAGCCGCGCGCCCATGACGCTCCGGACTTTCACTGGCCGTAAACCTGAAAACCGCCGGCGCACTGAGGATGACTGAAATTCCATGTGGCACCATGGGATGATGAACCGGGTAGCCTTCCGGCTGGTACGTTCGGATCATCCCAGAAATGGGATAGGACATCCCGTGCGGGAGATGAACTCCTGCATTTCCGAATCCGATCCCGGCATAGCAGGCTGCCAACAACATTTTCGACTTCGACTCCATATCCAATGGGTCTTCCACAGCCTGAATCAAATGTTTTGACACAATCCTGAGTGCTTCTAATGACCAAACATCGCTGATTGGATTTGCCCCTTGATAGGCTGGACGCAACGAAGGTCTTTCAGGGTACTGACGATGATCGAAAGGAATGGCTGTATAAGATTCCAAGGCATGACTTAAGACATCCAGCCCGGCTGAAGCACTGACCTGACGAGGTTGTGTGAGAGTATTATCCGGATCAACGAGGGCCAGGCTCGGTTTTAAGCGTCGGTGCGCGATTCCCGTCTTAGCGTGCAATTTCACTAGATCAAAAATAGCAACTCCCGTTGTTTCACTACCGGTCCCTGCGGTTGTAGGAATTGCGATGAGCGGCTTGAGCGGGCCCGGCACGGGTAATCCCCTGCCAATTGGCGGATTGACATAATCTAGAAAATCAGCGGGGTGAGTCGAATAAAGGTTGGCTGCTTTCGCAGTATCAATTGTTGATCCCCCACCAATGGCGACAAATGCATCGAATCGTCCTTCTGTTGCAAATCGGATAGCCTCCCGAAAAGACTCATCCGTTGGTTCAATCCGGACCTGATCAAACAATTTGTAATTGATTTTTTGCTCGTCCAAAGAATTCAAAACAGTGGATACAGGTGGGAGAGAGCGCAGGTTCGGATCGGTCAGCACCATCACTCGCTTCAGCTTACTGTCTGCCAGATCCATTCCGACTTCGCGCGTTACCCCCGAACCGAAGCGAATCGTGGAAGTCAACATTTCGAAGGCAATTTCAGAAGACATACAGAATCCGGTCGCAGCCAATCATCCGCCCAGGCTGATCATTTCAATCTTCTTCCGATCCGTGGCGCTATATCCTTGGGGAGAGTTCATTGCCTGGAGTCGTTCGTCTGAATAACGATCGGAACGATTTCCCCAAACGGTCCGCACTAATTCGAGAATCTCATTGTCCGTTGCGCCCCTTCTCAGCGGGCCTTTCAAGTCATGCCCTTTTTCGGAGAAGAGGCAGGTGACTAATTTTCCGTCCGCGGTTACGCGAACTCGCGTGCAACTGGAGCAGAAAGGTTCGGTGACTGAGGCGATGACGCCAATGTCGCCCTTTCCATCGAGGTAGTTGTAATCTACAGCGGGGGCTGTCCCTTGGTTTCGGCCAATTTCTTTGAGAGGATAACGCGCATGGATGATACGCAAGATTTCTTGCTTCGAAACCATCTTCTCTGATTTCCAATGATTGGAGTTTCCCACATCCATGTACTCGATAAAGCGCAACGCAAATCCGTTTTCCCTGCAGAATTCTACCATATCTAAAATGTCGCCATCATTGACGCCACGTTCGATCACCGCATTGACTTTGATCGGATGCAATCCCAGCCGTTTGGCAGCAAACAAGCCATCCAAGAACTCTATGGAGATCTCCACGCTTTGTCATCTGATGATAGCGCTCCCGATTTAGGGTATCCAGACTCACATTGATTCTCTTGAGGCCTGCCTTTGCCAACTTTTCAACTTTATCAGCCAGGTAGATCCCGTTGGTTGTCAGGCTGAGATCTTTTATACCGTTTAAGGCAGAAAGCTTGGCGACCAGGACCTCGATGTCTTGACGGACAAGAGGCTCCCCACCAGTCAGCCGAATGTCGTCAATTCCGAGCTGGATAAAGAGGGCGGCCAATCGAGTTATTTCCTCAAAGGAGAGGATTTCCTTCTTCTCAATCCAGACATATTCGTCGAAGGGCATACAGTAGGTACACCGGAGGTTACACCGGTCTGTCACTGAAATCCTGAGATCTTTTGCCGGTCGATGATGAAGATCTGTAATCATTTTTCCTGAGTTCAAATCAGAGTTGTATATAAATTGAATGTGGCCGGCCTCACTGAGCCGGCACATGGCGGGGGCGAACGGCCCTCACCACAGTTTCAGAGGAATGAAAAAAAAGGCCAACTCTCCAGCTGGAGAAATTGGCCTGAATCAAATTGCGCTGCTCTTTCGGGAAGAGAATCCTCTTCTGAATTTCGTTTCAACTAAACGTGAAACGACTCACCGCAACCGCAAGTGCTTTTGACGTTGGGATTGTTAAACTTGAACCCAGATCCCGTCAACGCTTCAACAAAATCGATTTCAGTCCCATCCAGGTAGATCGCACTGCCCTTATCCACAAAAACCTGAACGCCATTCATGTCAAGGACTTCGTCACCATTGTTCGCCTGTTTCTCAAAGCCCATCTGGTACTGAAATCCAGAGCATCCCCCACCCACGATTTGGACCCGCAGCCCCGCATAGCTCTCTGGCTGCGCTTCGAGGATTTCTTTCACTTTGCCCAGGGCTTTTTCGGTCAGTGTTAACATGAACTGTTCTTCTCCTTTCAGATCCCAAATCTCTTACACACTCAGCATACCGTCTTCCAAGTGCACAACAAAATCCATTTTAACCGGTTCCTGCTAAAAATCAACTCTAGATGTCTTTCTCGTCCGGCCGAATCTGCGCTTTAGCTTGAATTGAGGGTGTTTGCAATCGCGATCTCCGGCTATTCAAGACTCCATTCCAAGGAGGGATAACTATCGTCACATCGCCATGGCATTTGGCCTGACAGGAAAGTCGGATATGCGGATGAGACCCAACTTCGACATCTTTTTCGAGATAACCAAAATGCGCCAGACGTTTCTTTTCAAAAGCGGCGAGTTCAGAGAGTTTATCCTTCCCGTCAGTAACTCCGATCCAGCAATAGCCACAGGCCCCACTGCGGCATTCGGCTGGGACGGGTCCGTAGACCCTGCGATGATCCTGTTTTCGGAAATCCCGTTTGTCTTTCGAGGAAGCCATGGAAAGATCTTGTCCATGCATGGCGGTAAAAGTCCCGTCGGGATTCTGTTCTTCATAAGTAACCTGATACTTCCCATTTTGAATCCCGAAAAAGCGCAAGATTCCACCCTTCCTCTTATCGTTTCTGGCTCGCAAAACCTGTTCAATTGAGGGTGCTGGTTTTACAATTGGGTTCCGATCAAGATTCGATTCAAATGCGCTGACTCCCACTTGCTCGAACATCATGAAACCGGCTGCTGTGATTCCTAAGACGACGGACTCGTCAATCTGACAGAAATCTGCCACTTGGGAGGCAACAGAACGAATGACGTTTAGAAGATTCATTTCCGCCGAAACGGTTTTAGATTCTGAAACATCGAAGATAGCCTTCTTGACAATCCCCCAGTAACGGAAGGCATAAAAGAATGCGATGGAAGAGTCCATTTGCTGATCCAACCGATACTTACCATCCAGCTCCAGCGTTTTGACTGTTACGGTGGGATCCGTCGAATTTTGCAACGATCGAGCCAATTTCAACGGCCAAAAAGAAAACCAGATCTGAGTGGCATCCTGATCGACCGGGTGAACCAGCGGCAGCAATTCTTGGAGGATCTGATTCCACTGGTCTTCATCATAATTCGACAAGAGATGATGAAAGGTCTTTTGCTCGATCAAAACCCTATTGAGCTCCATAAGTTTTCAGCGCCAATTCCTGTGCTGCGGGCAATAGGAAATTACTTGAATCTTCGTATGCTGCTAATCCTTGACTGGTTACAACGCAAAAAAAAGGCCGCCCTCAAAGACGGCCCAATATGAAACAAATCCATTCCAAATACTTTCGCGAACCGCCAATTACTTTACAGGTTCTCCGATCTGAACCAGCTGTTCCTCGGCAGGCTTTTTCAGAACCATTTCCTCGTAGATTTTCCGAACTTCTGCAGCTTCTTTCATGGCCTTCCTGCGTTGTCGTTCCTCTTCAGCAGCCGTTTGAGGTCCGTCACCCTTCGATCTCACTCTCGCTGCATCGACTGCGTCAATCTTTAGGCCATGTTCATAAGTTTCAAGGCCCACTTTCTTTCCCTTTGCGAAGACTTCATGCTTGCCATTTTTCTTGTACCAATCCGCCACGGTAGCGTTCTTGTGCATATTCTCAATGATCTTTCTCCACCCGACGCCTGTATTGTAGGCACAGAAGGAAATCTCACCTTCTTGGGTCGCATAAGGGATGATGCACATTTCCGTGCGCCGGAAATCGTAATTAAACAAATCCTGGAACCACATGCCGGCGATAAAGAGGAAGTTCCAAGGGTCATCACGGCGTTTCTTGATATCTTCAAAAGTCCGATCAGGGGTAGACTTTCCATAGTTCTTGCCCGATATCCCCCACGTCTTGTCAAACTTCTTGAGGATGTCGAACAGGGAAAGGCTCTTGGGAGCTTCGAAAGGTTTGTAATTCTTGAGCAGCGCCAAAGCCATCATGAAACCAGAGAATTTTTTGTTTCTAGCGGCATCCGTGACTTTCTGTGTGTCTCGAACAAGACCAGGAACATCGATAAATTGAGGAACCGCCGCCATCTCCTTAGTGTCTTTGTTAATCATGATTGCCGTCCCGACACCACAATTCGGATGACAACCGCAACTGAAGGAACCCCAGTCGGAATTGGGCCCATGAGCAAGATCAGCAAAATCGGCAAACACCGCCATTAAAGAAATCGGGAACCAGTCACGGGTAGGCTCTGTAATACCAGCCTGCTCCTTCACGTCACTAGCCATATGGGAGAGGGTGTAGCGTTGACGCAGCCGACGTTCCGGAGTGATATCTTCATCGCGACCAGTAAAGGAAACCGGCTGGAATGCAATGAAGGCAATCTTTTTGGGATTCTCGCGAGCAAATTTCACGATAGGGCCAACCTGATCATTGTTGACACCGTTGACCAGTGTGGTGACAAGGACAATCTCGATCCCAGCCTCATGCATATTGTTAATGGCACGCAGCTTAACGTCGAACAGATTCCCCACCTGGCGATGGCCATTCGCATCATTTCCGATTCCATCGAATTGCAAGTAGGCATAACGCATCCCAGCTTCAAAAGCTTGTTTGCAGAATTCCTTACTCTTGGCAAATTCAATTCCATTGGTTGCGGCTTGTACGCTGTTATATCCCAGTTCGCGAGCCAACCGAACCGCTCTCAGAAAATAAGGGGACATGGTCGGTTCGCCGCCGGAAAACTGGACCGACATCTGACGTCGGGGCTTAATCTCCAGCGCATTGCGCATGATTTCTTCAATTTCTTCCCAGCTCAGTTCGTGGACATAGCCAACCTGATTGGCATCCATGAAGCACGGGTCGCACATCATGTTGCACCGATTGGTTAAATCAACCGTCAAAACAGATCCGCGGCCATATTTAACGGTACTTGTCCCGTGGTTGTGGAGACGTTCATCATTGTGGGCCCGGATGTCGCGGCCAGGGAAATTCTGTTCAATCCAATCAAGGAACTTCACGTCCTTGGCCATTAGGTCCTCATACTTCCCATGTTTCGGACACTCCTTCACCATCCACACCTGGCCATTTTTCTCCAGAATGGTCGCCTTGATTTCTCCAACATTGTCATAGATCAGGGTCCGGTAATCTTGTTCCCCATTGATAATCTTTTCTCTGGCTTCCTTGATGCAATCCGGACAAAGAGAATCTGTGACACGAGGCCAGCCCAGTGTCGGCTTGGACTTCTCCCATGATTTCAGCATGGGCTTGTCAGACCATTTTGGAGTAAATGAAGGGTTCGGCCTGTATTGATTGAAGAACTGAATGGAATTAAAGACGACTCCCGCCGTAGCACAGAGTGCTCCATCGAAATACTTAAAAACGCTCGTTGCTGTCGTTCTGGGCATTTTTCAATCTCTCCTCTTCAATAAATATCGTCCGTTCGGTAGAGTACTGCTGATAACTTTCGATTGATTCCGGATCAAGAAAATACTTATGTTATTCAAAATAAAAGATTTATATTATGATACATCCATTATTTAGCGGAGCTAAATCCTGCCCCTTTTTTCAAATTCGCCACTTTAATGGGTCTTATCGGAAAAAAGAAGGATTATTCAGCGAATTGCCCCAAATGAGAGTTGAACTGCCATAAGGGTTTACTTAAGAAAAACTGCCTTGACTGGGCACAGAATTGAGTCCTAACATTCGGCCATGGACAAATACCTGCCACTTTTCCCCTTAAACCTGGTGCTGTTTCCTAAAATGTTACTTCCACTTCACATCTTTGAAGAGAAATATAAACAGATGATTGGGGAATGCCTGGGCCAATCTCTTCCTTTCGGAATTTTATATTCGAAAGATAATGTCATTGAGCCCATAGGGTGCAGTGCCTCAATTCACCAGGTCTTAAAGAGCTATCCTGATGGCCGTATGGATATTGTTGCCATTGGGACAAATCGTTTTCGAGTTCTCTATTTCAATTCTGAGAAGGCCTATTTGAGAGGAGTCATCGAGCCCTTCAGTGACGCTGAATCAGCACCTGAGCCGAGTAAAGAAGACCTCGATACTCTTTCGGACCTATACCAGCAGGCCTTTAAAATGATTCTTCGAGAATCAGCCGAGGAGGCGTTCACATTGCCTTCCGAAGCCTACGCTTTCCATATCGCGCAGAGACTTAACTTGGACAATGATCTCAAACAGCAACTGCTCAACTTACAATCAGAAGCGGAGAGAATTAAGCATTTAGTCCACTACCTTTCCGAGGTCGTCATCTTCCTTACAAAAGCCGACAAAGCATCGAATAAAGCAGGTGGAAACGGGAATCTGCGAAAGTCTTGATTGGTTGTCGTATCTTCTCACTTTCCTTCCTGGAATCCCCCCGCCTCATTCTCATGGCAGGCAAGTTCAATCAGCGATCAACCCAGTTACAACACTTCAGCTGGTGCCGTAGTCGGCCTTACGTCAACTGGCGGATGGGCGGCTCTCTTCCAAGGCTAACGGCCCCGGCTACAATTCGAACCCGCAAGCTCGGCACTGTTTCCGCCGCTTTGCATTGAGCGTCTTGCATTGAGCGCATCGATTGTACATCCTACCGCTGAACCACTGAGTAATTACTGCACTTGCCCCCAGAATTCCAATCAGTAACGCAACATTAATGAGAAACTCCATGCTTAAACAGGCTCCGTTTGAGGGCGGAAAAAGACTGCAAATAAGAGAAAAACTCCCAGGGCTCCCAGCGCAGGAATGAGCCAAATTTGATGCCAATTGTGTCCCAGAATTTCCCCTGGCCTAGCCAGTACACCATTCCGTTGCACGATCTGCCCTGAGGCCCACGCTCCAATAAACATTCCAACTCCAAGCGTAACAAAGGCAATAAATCCTTGAGCGGCGCCTCGGATTGCCAAAGGTGCCTTCTGGTCCACAAAGATCTGGCCCGTCACAAAGAAGAAATCATAGCAAACCCCATGCAGGAGAATCCCGAGATAGAACATCCAGATCAAAGAGGTATTGTTCCCAAAAGAAAACAATAGATAGCGTGCCACCCAACACCCTATTCCAATGAGAATCATTTTCTTTACACCCAGCCGGTTGAAGAGATACGGCATGACCAGCAAAAAGAAAATCTCCGACATTTGTCCCAGATGTCATCTTGCTCGCGGGTTCAGCGACTCCACTCTCATTCAGAAATAGATTGGTAAAGCTGTAATAGAACTGAAGTGGAATGCAAACCAGGAACGATCCCAACACAAAGACCGTAAAGGACCAATCTTTCATCAGACGCAGGGCTTCAAGCCCAAGAACCGCACCCACGGTAATTCTTGAACCGTGGTGCTTGGGTGGCGTGTGAGGGAGTAACAAGCAAAAAAATCCCAGAAAAAATGAAGAGCCCGCGGCAATTTTTAATGGCATGGCGGTGGATTCCAGTCCTAGCCTCCCCACGACGAGGCCTGCGACAATCCAACCGATAGTCCCCAAGACCCGGACCCGTGGAAACTCTCGAGCTGGATCCTCCATGTGATGAAAGGAGAGTGAGTTTGTCAACGCCAAAGTCGGCATATAGCACAGCGTATAACCCAGCAAAACGGGATAAAAAGTGGAGAAGACTTTAAGTTGAGAACACAATACATCAACGCTCCGCCTGTCAGATGAAGGACCGCAAGGATCTTTTCAGTTGCAAAAAAGCGATCTGCCACCATTCCGACAAAGAAGGGAGAGATCATTGCGGCCAAGGCGGTTGTACCATAGGCCATTCCGATCTGGCCGCCTTCGAATCTCAACGTTTGCCCGAGATAAGTGGCCAAAGTGACATACCATGATCCCCACACAAAATACTGGATAAACATCATGGCGGAGAGTTTCAATCGGGGAGTCGTCATAACATTCCTGCTGTAGCCGGCCATCCGCCTCTTGGAGGAAGGCCGGCGCTAGTCCTGAGCCAACGGCCCCGACTATAGCGTAGGCCTTTGCAATCTGGTAACTGTTCGTTCTCGGCCAAGAATGATCATGACCTCGAAGATCCCTGGAGCCACGGCCTTCCCTGTGAGAAGGACTCGGGCAGCATTGATCAAGAGTCCCGCTTTGACTTTTTGATCATCAGCAAAACCTCTCAGGCAGTCCTCAAGACCCGGCAACTCAAAGGCACTCAGCTCATTCAACTGGGATGCCAGTTCAGGGATCAGATGAACCAATGCCGGGTCTTTCAGGAACTTTTCTTTTGCCGCGATTTCAATTTCATAATCATCGCTCAGAAAGGGTCGACCATTGTGAACAAAATCAGTGAGCAGCCGGGCTCTGGTTTTGAGCAAATCAATGAGGCAGAGAAACCAGGTTTTCCGTTCCAAATCATACGTAGCATCCCAGAGGCCCGCCCTTTCCAGCTCGGTCTTGACAAAAGGGTAAGAGCGCTTCTGCCGAATTGGCCCGAAGATACTCTCCATTCAGCCAAGCCAGTTTCTCCAAATTGAAAACAGCATTACTCTTGTTGATCCCGTCCAGCGTGAATCGCTCAATCAGTTCGGAAGGACTCATCTGCTCTTGTTCTGTGCCCGGTGACCATCCTAGAAGCGCCAGGAAGTTTCGAAAAGCTTCGGGAAAATAACCTTGCTCCTGATAAGTCGTCACTGAAGTAGCCCCATGACGCTTGCTGAGCCGGCTCTTATCCGGTCCAAGAATTAATGGGACGTGGGCAAAAAGCGGAAGAGGTTTTTCCAGAGCCTGGTAGAGCAGAACTTGTTTAGGGGTATTGGAAATGTGATCGGCTCCCCGGATGACATGAGAGATCCGCATATCAATATCGTCGACGACCACGCACAAATGGTAGGTCGGCATCCCGTCGGAACGAAGCAACACGAAATCTTCAATACTCCCGATAGGGTGCTCGATGCGGCCAAATACTTGGTCCAGAAAATCAATCTTTTCTACGGAGGGTACTTTGAAGCGCACGATGCTGGAAATACCCGCAATTTCTTTGGCTTGAATTTCCTGTTCAGAGAGCTCCCGGCAGGTTCCCTCATATTTCCAGGCCTGTTTAGCCTTGGTGGCCGCTTCCCGCCTGGCCGCGAGAGATTCTACAGAGCAAAAACACCGATACGCTTTCTTCTTCTCCAACAGCAATTGGGCAGCCGACCGGTATTGGTCGAGACGTTGCGATTGAAAGTATGGCCCTTCATCCCAGTTGAGCCCGAGCCAGTTTAGCCCCTCGAGAATTCCATCCACCATTTCCGAGGAAGATCGTTCCACGTCCGTATCCTCGATACGTAAGATGAATCTCCCGTGCTCATGTTTTGCAAAGAGCCAGTTAAATAGCGCTGTCCTGGCCCCCCCCACGTGGAGAAACCCCGTGGGGGAAGGCGCAAAGCGAACCCGAACGTCAGACAACGGGAAACCTCCTTAAGAACAGATTAAAGTGGGGAAACGACAGGCAATGGAAAGCTCAGCCACAAAACAACGTAAATCGATTGAATGGAAAAGGAGTCAGAAGCAGAATGGGTGGGAAGTTTGCCGATATTTACACTCTTCTTGAGTCAGGCGCCTCGCCTTTTAAATGAGAGTTTCTTCCCGTTCCTGATGCGTTCCAATTCCCTCCTTTGAAGACGTGAAACAATTGTAGCGGCGCTCTATGCGAGCCGACGATTCCATTGAAATAAAAATGAAACGGTGGTCGCAGACCGCCGCAACAAACGATTTTTCCACAGCTCCCCTGTCCGGGCGAATCACTTCAAGCTCTGGCCGAGAGTGCTCCTCTGGTTGCACCCAGAGCGGCGTCATAATTGGGGTGGGAAGAGATCTCTTTGACATATTCGACGTAGCGAATCGTGTCGTTTGCATCAATGACAAAGATGGCCCGGCTGAGGAGTCGCAGTTCTTTAATGAGCGTTCCATATGCTAGACCAAACGATGCGTCGCGGTGATCAGACAGTGTCTGCAAGCGATCAACACCAGCTGCCCCACACCAGCGCTTCTGGGCAAATGGGAGATCCATGCTAAGGGTTAAGATGACAACATTGTTTCCAAGACTCGATGCCTCCTGATTAAAACGACGCGTCTGCATGTCACAAACAGGGGTATCCAGCGAGGGAACCACGCTGAGCAAACGAACCTTGCCAGTTGAATCGTTGAGAGTAACGGGCTTCAAATCATTTGAAAGTACCGAGAACCCCGGCGCCTTGTCAGACACCTTCAATTCCGAGCCCACCGCGGTCAAGGGATTTCCCAAAAAAGTCACTGCTCCAGGTCTTTCTTGCGACATAGGTATGTCCTCCGTGAAAAAAATTGAATTTGAAGTTGGTCGCTATCTTCTTGCTTCCCTGCGGGAAATGGGTCTCTCTCGGGACCGACGGCCCCGGCTCAAACTACCCTTCTTCATATTGCGCCTTCAGTTTGGCTACCACCGAGGCATCCGCCAAGGTCGTCGTATCACCGAGTGCTCTGCCTTCGGCGATATCTCGCAACAACCGTCGCATGATTTTGCCACTCCTTGTCTTGGGGAGCTCCGATGTAAAGAAGATATTCTCCGGTCGGGCGATCGGGCCAATTTTCTCGACGACGTGACGCTTCAGCTCCTTGATTCTTTCGGCAGTTCCAGGAACCCCTTCTTTTAGAGTCACAAAGGCTGCGATAGCCTCCCCCTTGATCTCGTCTCGTCTCCCGATGACAGCAGCCTCCGCCACTTCGTGGTGATCCACTAACGCACTTTCCACTTCCATGGTACTGATGCGATGGCCGGCAACATTCATCACGTCATCAACGCGCCCCAACAGCCAATAGTACCCGTGAGCATCACGCTTGCAGCCGTCTCCAGCGAAATACAGTCGGTTGTCAAATCGTTTCCAATAGGTTTCAACGTACCGAGCGGAATCACCATAGATGGTACGCGCCATAGCCGGCCAGGGATGCTTCAAAACCAGATATCCTCCACCTCCCAACGGCACGGATTCACCCGTTTCGTCCACGACGTCTGCCTGGACTCCAGGGAGCGGAAAGGTTGCCGAGCCCGGCTTCGTTGTTGTCATCCCGGGCAACGGAGAAATCATGATCATTCCCGTTTCTGTTTGCCACCAGGTATCCACGATCGGACACCGGCCTTTTCCGATAACTTCGTGATACCACATCCAGGCTTCTGGGTTAATGGGCTCTCCAACCGAGCCCAGCAATCTTAGAGTCGAAAGATCGCGCGCATTCGGATATTTCTCCCCCCATTTCATAAAAGCTCGGATAGCCGTTGGTGCGGTATACAAGATCGACACCGCGTATTTCTCGATCATAGCCCACCAGCGATCCTTATCCGGCCAATCCGGAGATCCTTCGTAGATGAGACAGGTGGTTCCGTTGGCAAGTGGTCCATACACAATATAACTATGACCGGTGACCCAGCCAATGTCGGCCGTGCACCAATAGACATCTTCTTCTTTGATATCGAAGACCCAACGGTGGGTGGCGGAGGTCCCGACCAGGTAACCCGCAGTGGTGTGAAGAATTCCTTTCGGTTTAGCTGTCGTCCCGGAGGTATAGAGGATGAAAAGGGGATCTTCCGCATCCATTGCTTCAGGTTCACAATAGTTCGCCGAATCTGCCATCAGCCGATGCCACCAATGATCCCGACCTTCCTGAACATGGATCGCGGCAGCATCTCCAATTCGCTTCAAGAGGACAACGTTTTCAACGCAGGGGCATTCGGCAATGGCAGCATCCACATTACGTTTCAGGGGAACAATTTGTCCACGGCGATAACTCCCGTCTGCCGTAATAACGAGTTTCGATTGGGCATCATTGATCCGATCGCGCAAAGATTCGGCGCTGAACCCGCCAAAGACTACGCTGTGTGGCGCCCCAATCCGGGCGCAAGCAAGCAACGCAATGGGAAGTTCCGGGACCATGGGCATGTAGATCGTAACCCGATCCCCTTTTTGAATGCCGAGCTTCTTCAAGACATTCGCAAACTTGTTCACTTCCCGGTATAGATCCCCGTAAGTCAAGACCCGTTCTTCACCGGTTTCGCCTTCCCAGATAATGGCTGCTTTATTCCGACGCCACGTCTTGGCATGCCGGTCCACACAGTTATAAGAGACATTGAGTTTTCCACCTACAAACCATTTGGCAAAGGGCGCATTCCATTCCAAAACAGTTTCCCAAGGCTGAATCCAGTGCAAATCCTGGGCGGCTTCTGCCCAAAAAGCCTGGAAATCCTGATTCGCTTTGGCATAAATAGATGGATCGATGAATTGTGCGGACTGTTTAAATCTTTCCGGAGCCGGAAAAATTCTCTCTTCGTCCAGCAATGCTTCAATCGGTTGATTCGGTGAAGTCATAAGAAAGAGTCTCAGAGGAATCAAAGATACTCATTTAAAATATTTTCCAGCATTTCGACTCGACCCGAGCTGTTGGGCGTCAGTGCCCCTTTTTGCATCACATATTGACTCAATTGAGGAATACCGACCTTCCCTGCCTCGATCTCTGCGCCCATGCCGCTGTCCCAAGTGGAATAGCGTTCTCGTACAAACCTATCCAGGAGGCCATCCTTTCGAATTGCGGCGGCGATTTTCAGGCCGCGGGCAAAGGCATCCATTCCACCGATATGGGCATGAAAAAGATCAATGGGTTCAAAGCTCTCCCGCGCCACTTTGGCGTCAAAATTCAGGCCCCCACTTTTAAACCCTCCGGCCTTCAATAGGGTCAGCATGGCAAACGTGGTGTCATAGAGATCAGTAGGGAATTGGTCTGTATCCCAGCCCAGGAACAAGTCCCCACGATTGGCGTCGATCGAGCCCAGCATCCCGAGACTCGATGCAAATTCTAATTCATGCTGGAAAGTATGCCCCGCAAGCGTGGCGTGATTCGCCTCGATATTGAGCTTGAAATGGCTGACTAGGTTGTAGTGTTGTAGAAAGGAATAACAGGCTGCCGCATCCGAGTCATATTGGTGCTTGGTGGGCTCCTTGGGCTTAGGCTCGATAAAAAACTGGCCAGTGAATCCGATTTGTTTTTTGTAATCGACAGCCATTTGAAGAAATCTGCCGAGGTGATCCAGTTCCCGTTTCATGTTGGTATTGAGCAGAGTTTTGTAGCCCTCGCGGCCACCCCAAAAAACATAGCCCGACCCATTCAACGCTTGAGTAATTTCCATGGCCTTGGCAACCTGAGCGGCTGCAAACGCAAAGACGTCGGCATTGCAGCTGGTCGCTGCTCCATGCATATAACGCGGATGGGAAAAAAGGTTTGCGGTACCCCACAACAATTTAACGCCGGTTTTCTGCTGTTCCTCTTTCATGACCGTTGCCACCGCATCCAAATTCTTATTGGTCTCGGCCAACGTTTCTCCTTCAGGAGATACATCCCGGTCATGGAAACAATAAAAGGGAACACCCAGCTTTCCCATGAACTCAAACGCAGCCCTGACTCGGTGCTCAGCATTCTCGACAGAATTGGAACCGTTGTCCCAAGGCATGAGGCGTGTTGGCGCTCCAAAAGGATCCGCATTCCCATTCCGAAAAGTATGCCAGTATGCCACCGAGAAGCGGAGATGTTCGGCCATCGTCTTTCCTTCAATCATTTCATTCGCGTTATAGTGCTTGAAGGAGAGAGGATTCTTGGATTGAGGTCCTTCATAGCTGACTTTCTTGACCTCAGCGAAGACTTCTTTCATGAGGACTTCTCCTTAGAAGCTCGTGTTTAGTACGAACACAATAGATAATGTTTCAATTTCGACACGCCCCCCGGGTAGTGTCCCCTTTTACAAGGCGAACACAAGTACATCATCGTCCCCCATGCACGAGAGGGCGACTTGAGGGGGGCGAAGTATTAGCGGCAAACAGCTTTTAACGGGTCGCATCAGTACCGCGGCATCGTAGGATCGACTTTTTTCGCCCAGCGGTCAATCCCACCCACCATATTTTTCACACTCCGGAATCCTGCTTTGCGCATTTGCTCGACAGCCTTGGCGCTTCGACCTCCCATCTTGCAATGGACCACAATTTCGGAATCCTTGTTGAGTTCATGCATTCGTGCCGGAATCTGCCCTAACGGAATGAGAATCGAATTCGGAATTCGGCAGATCTCATATTCATGAGGCTCGCGAACATCTAGAATTTGGGGAATGTCTCCACGCTCCATTCGGGTCTTCAGCTCCTCCGGAGTAATTTCAAGCGAAGAATCTAGCAGAGGTGGCGGCCAGCGACCGGCTGTGGGGTGATGCCACAGAACTGGTCATAATCAATCAAAGCCTTGATTGTCGGGTTCTCCCCGCAGAGTGGGCAGTTCGGATTCTTGCGCAGCCTCAGTTCACGGAACTTCATCTCCAGAGCGTCATACAGAACCAACCGACCGATCAGGGTTCTCCCCTTGCCCAATATCAATTTCACCGCTTCAGTGGCTTGGATTAAACCAATCGTGCCTGGGAGGATCCCTAACACACCCCCCTCGGCACAACTCGGCACCAGGCCGGGAGGTGGAGGTTCCGGATAAAGGCAACGGTAACAAGGACCTTCTCTTGCATAAAATACCGATGCCTGTCCTTCGAAGCGAAAGATGCTCCCGTAGACGTTCGGCTTATCCAGGAGGACACAAGCGTCATTGACCAAGATAACGCGTCGGGAAATTGTCTGTCCCGTCGATGACGATATCGTATTGTCGAATAATATCGAGAGCATTGTCCGCCTTCAGCATGGTCTCGTAAGTATCGACTTGGACATAAGGATTAATTCCAAGGATCTTCTCTTTGGCCGACTGCAGCTTCGGGCGACCCACGTCGCGAGTGCTATGAATGACCTGTCGTTGCAGATTGCTAAAATCGACGACATCAAAATCGACAAGTCCGATTCTCCCAATCCCTGCGGCCGCCAAATACAACCCCAGTGGTGCGCCGAGCCCTCCAGTACCGATTAGGAGGACTTTCGCCGACTTCAATTTTTTCTGCCCGTCCATTCCGACTTCCGGCATAATCAAATGCCGGCTGTAGCGTTGAATTTCTTCGTTACTGAGTTCCGTCGTAGCAAAACTTTCTTCAATGGCCGAAAGTCCCCCTCCGGCGATGGAGGGAATAATACTAATCGTATCGCCTTCCTTGACTGGCGTGCTCTCTTCTTGCAAATAACGGACGTCTTCCTCATTCACATATACGTTGACGAAATTTCTCAGTTTACCGTCATCCTTGAAAAGATGTTTCTTCAGTTCCGGAAACTTCGACACCAGATCCGACATCACTTCGGCAACCGTCTTCCCTGACAAGTGCACTTCGTCCTGATTTCCCACCAGATGGCGAAGAGCCGCTGGCAACAATACTCTCAAACCCATGTGAATCTCCTTCTGCAATGCATTCTCAAACCCCCTGATTCATGATCAAAAGAATTCACTCAAAAAACCTTGCGACAGCAATTTCTGAAGCAGCCTATTCTACAACGAGCTCCTCCGGAACAAACTGCGAGCGATCATCGAGCATGGTCCAGCAAGTCAGATCTCCCGCCTGGCGGTCCTTTACGGAGACAATAATATAGGAATAAAAAGGCCAGGCATGCTCCAAATCAAACGGAGATGGACGGGCCTCGGCATTGGGATGGGAATGGTAGAAGCCCAGAACATCCAGCATTTTGCCGCGAGCATATTGCTCTGCCTTAAGCACGGCACTCGGAGGAATTAAAAAGCGATTGTACTGGGCGGCCTCCTCCCTGGCATTGCTGACCGGATAGGTCTCTGAAATGATCTTTGTCCCATTGGCTAACTTTCCGAGCAGCAGTCCACAACATTCTTGCGGGTACGAGATTTCCCCTTCCCTCCGAATCTGATCGATCTGGGTGTGGGTCAGCCTAGCGCTCATGCGATCCATCTCCCCAGAACCGTTCATTCAAATATTTCATACCGCCGTCACAAAGAATTGTAACCACAACTCCCGATTTCAATGTCTTGGCAACCTGGAGTGCCGCATCAACATTGCCACCTGCCGAAATCCCCACGAGAAGACCTTCCTCTCGCGCCAACCGGCGAACCATTTCTTGGGCTGACTCCGTGGAGACCTCAACAGTCGAATCTGCCAGCTGGGGATCGTAAATTGTCGGAACAAGTGAGCTGGGCATATGCTTCATCCCCTCGAGCCCATGCATTGGGGAATCCGGCTGCATCTCAACCAAGTGAACCGCTGAATTCAATTCTTTGAGACGTCTTCCACATCCGGTAAAAGTCCCACTGGTACCCATCCCGGCAACAAGGTGAGTGATATGTCCGCCTGTCTGGTGATAAATTTCCATGCCGGTAGATTTGTAGTGAGCCTGCCAGTTCGCGGGATTGGAATATTGGTCCGGATAAAAATATGTCTCGGGGCTTTCAGTATATAATTTCCGGGCCATACGGATGGCTCCATCGGCCCCTTCCCGGCTGCTTGTCAGGATCAACTCGGCACCGTAAGCTTCCAGGATTCGACGGCGCTCGAGTGAAATGTTTTCCGGCATTGCCAGAAGCACCTTGATTCCCATGATCGCACCAATCATCGCATACGCAATGCCCGTATTTCCGGAGGTCGCATCCAGGAGCACTTTTTCCGGGGTAAGTTTTCCCGCGGCCTTGCCCTCGAGAATCATATTCAGCGCAGGACGATCTTTGACCGATCCTCCTGGATTAAAGTATTCGGCCTTTGCATAAATTTGTACCCCTGGACATTCTTGGCTGATTTTAGAGAGATAAACCAGTGGGGTATTCCCTATGCGAAGCAACAGATCGGTTTCGTTAAAGGGCTGAGCCATCGCCTCTCGAATCAAAGGAATCCAACCTATCAATGGATCAAACTTGGCGCAAAAACAACTTCTTAGGCTACCATGAAACTTCATGTGCTCAAAATCTTAACGTTAACAAACAGCACATTCAATCAGGTGGGGCCCTATCGAGAGATGTGACCGACAGAAGTCTAGATGAGGGAAATTGGAAAAAGACCTCATTTTGAAGCAAGCCGATTGGTTCTTGATTCCTCAGAGAATTTCAAAGGCTCTGTGGTAAAATTCCTCCGCTTTCAGAAGCATTTGGGACATCTGCAGGACGTCCGGCAATTCATTTCAGCAACTTTGGAGGACAGCAATTCATGAAATCGAATCAATTTGATCTTGCTGGCAGGGTAGCCCTTGTCACGGGGGGAAGTAAGGGGCTGGGCAAGGCGATGGCACGCGGCCTGGCGGAAGTAGGGGCTGACATCATCATTAGCAGCCGCCATGAAGAAGAATTGAAAGGGGCTTTACGGGAAATCCTCGAAGGCACCGGACGCCGCGGCACCTATGTGGTGGCTGATTTGGCTCATAGGGAAGACGTCGATCGTTTAAGTAGTGCCGCACTCCAATTTCTAGGCCGTGTCGACATATTGGTGAACAACGCAGGCTCTAATATCCCTTCCATCATTGAAAAGGTTCGGGACGAAGATTGGGACCGGATTGTTCAACTCAATCTCAGTAGCTGTATGGCTTTGACACGTGCTCTAGCTCCAGCTATGAAAGAACGGCGCTGGGGCCGAATCATCCACATTTCTTCGGTGCTTGGCCTGGGCGGGAAAGGGGCACGGAGCGCCTATTGCGCAACCAAGTCAGGTGTCATTGGATTAGCACGCGCAGGCGCCATAGATTTAGGACCGCATGGCATCACGGTCAATTGTATCTCCCCTGGCCCATTCCTGACTGATCTGCCCATGAGCCTTCTGTCGGATGCAGAGAAGAAGGTATTTGCTGAGCGGACTGCCTTAGGACGCTGGGGTGAGCCCCATGAACTTATAGGTCCGATCCTCTTGCTGGCAAGTGATGCAGGTAGTTATATCACTGGAACCACCTTGGTCGTCGACGGAGGAGTCCTGGCACACGCTCTCTGAAAGCCTGCAAGGGGATTAGATCTTATTTAGGTTCAGTAAATGCGCGGTCGAGCACGAGGTGAGTGGGCCAGTAGATGAGAAGGATGAGACCGAGCCAGATCACCATCACGTGCAAAAAAGGATTCCCCCAGGTTTTTTGTAGGAGCGGGTCCTGAAAAACAAAGTTGATATTCTTTGCCGGTAGAGTGAAACGGGAAAGGAACAAGACGAGGAGACTGATCGTCCCCTGCAGTTTCCAACCTCGCCGGTCATATCCTAAGCAGAACAATCCCCAGATCAGAAGAAAAGGCAGGACAAAATGATAGAGCGACAAGCAACGAACCCAAAATGGAATCCGCACGTCCATCATATATTCGGTTCCGCCGAAATGAGCGTGCCCTGTCAGTAAACTATTTAAGAATTCGATAACCCAAAGGAAATTTCCGAGAATCGCCACCACTGCCTGACTTGATAGCAGTAGAGGGCTCTCAAACAAGAAGCCAAGACAGGACAAAAAGACCGCCACATTGCAGAGGTGAAGGAAATTGGCCCATCCCCAGACGATCGAATAGGTCGGAAGCCAAATGACCAGCCACAGTACCGACAGCCACTTCACAAATCGGAAAGGACGATCATTTCTCATGTGTATACAAAAGAGTTCAGCACCATTTCCTTTCAGGAATACGTAAGATGATTGCATCATTGCATAGTTGATGGTTAGCGACAATGATGGGAGACAATTTAGAATGATCGTTGTCGATGGTTCTCGATCACTCAAGAAAATGCGGAAATGGCCAGATTGACACTTGGATAAAGAAAGGTGGCATGATCTTTTCACTGCATTACCATAGACTGGAAAACTGCACACGATTAAAGCTACATTGGTGGGTGTTCACGATTCTCATAGGACTAGCCGCCTGTCATTGGAGCCCTGAAAAGAGTTCTAAGTCATCAACAACTACCCCATTTCACCATGACCCACACAGTTATTCAAACCCTGCAGAAGTCAAAGTCAGCCATGTCAGTCTCGATCTGGAAGTACTCTTTGAGAGAAAAATTCTCAAAGGAACGGCAATCCTAGAGTTGCAAGATTTGCCTTCGAAAACATCTCAATTGATTTGTGATACCTCCGAGTTACAGATCGAGGCTATAGATACATCAACAACGGAAGGGTCCTTCACCCCGGCTGCCTTTCAACTCGGTCGCCGCGATCCCGTCCTCGGTTCTCCACTCACCATTTCATTACCGCCACAGACCCGCAAGGTTCGCATCCGATATACTACAAGCCCTGAAGCCTCCGCCCTCCAATGGCTTGATCCCATTCAAACCTCCGGCAAGAAAATGCCCTTCCTCTTTAGTCAATCACAAGCGATCCATGCCCGTAGTTGGATTCCCATTCAGGACTCCCCTAGCTTGCGCATGACTTACAGCGCTCACATCCGCACTCCCAAGGGTCTCCTGACGGTGATGAGCGCCGACAAGTCATCCCCATCCAGAGAAAATGGAGAATCCTTTTTTGAGATGACCCAGCCGATCCCGGCCTATTTGATTGCAATTGCGGTGGGAAACCTTGAGTTCAGAGCTCTCGGAAAGAGAACAGGAGTTTATGCGGAACCAGAAATACTGAACCGGGCGGTGCGAGAGTTTTCGGATAACGAGAAGACTCTGGAATTAGCCGAAAGCTTATTGGGAGACTATCGTTGGGTGCGTTATGATCTGCTCGTTCTACCTTTCAGCGCCCCGTATGGAGGGATGGAGAACCCCACTCTCACCTTTGTATCTCCAACCACTATTGCAGGAGACCGGAGCGTACTCACCATTGTTGCCCATGAGCTGTCCCATTCCTGGTCGGGGAACCTGGTAACCAATTCTTCGTGGAATGATCTCTGGTTAAATGAGGGGATCACAACCTATATTGAGAATCGAATCATCGAGGTACTTTATGGAAAGTCCAAGGCAGATATGGAAATGGCCATTCAAAAACAAGCCCTAGCCAAAACCATGGCCAGCCAGCCGGCTAAAGACAATGCCCTTCACCTGAACCTCGA
The DNA here is from genome assembly GCA_963810905.1 of uncultured Acidimicrobiia bacterium. Classification (GTDB taxonomy): domain Bacteria; phylum Acidobacteriota; class Terriglobia; order Versatilivoradales; family Versatilivoraceae; genus CAWBAT01. The sequence continues at coordinate 282,665 of CAWEPG010000015.1, forward strand.
AGGACGAGATCCTGAAGATGGAGCAAAGGATGTCGCCTATGTGAAAGGTGCATTATTTTTGAAAAGCCTCGAAGAGACCTTTGGGCGTAGCCGCTTTGACCCATTTCTTCGTAGTTACTTTGAGCATTTTGCATTTCAGAGCGTCTCTTCAGAAGACTTCGTGGAATTTCTGAAATCCAATCTGTTGACGCAACTTCCGGCGTCCTCTAAGGTTTCAAGTCAGGAAGTGCTTTCCTCTGTTCATGAGTGGATTCATGGTTCCGATCTGCCTGCCAATGCCGCGAAGCTGGATTCCAGCGCGTTGGATGCAGTTGAACAACAGGCTGATCGGTGGGTAAGAGATCAAATATCAACGTCGAATCTTCAGACTTCATCCTGGTCTGCCCTGGAATGGGTTCACTTTCTGAGATATCTATCTGAAAAGGTGACTTCTGAAAAGATGCTTGAATTGGATAAGACCTTCCACTTAACTTCAAATAGCAATTCGGAAATCACCGTTGAATGGTTGTTGCTTGCTATTCAAAAGGACTATACGAAAGCATTTCCCCGCTTGGACCAATTTCTATCGACCGTCGGTCGGATCAAGTATTTGAAGCCCCTTTACACGGAATTGGCGAAAACTCAGAAAGGGAAGCAACACGCAATTTCAATCTATAGTCGAGTTCGACCCACTTACCATCCCATCACGACGTCGGCCATAGACCCAATTCTAGGGTGGAAGGAAAAACCGGCAGGTCAATGAAGAGAAGTAGCCGTTGTCAATTCAACTTCTTTTTGATACATGATGATGAGTAAGCTTCCCCTCCGTTTACGTTCGGTTAACGGGCTCGTGTCCTGATTCGCATTCCAAGGAGATTTTCAAAATCCATGAAGATTGAACTAGGTAGGCAAGTGGCCCTGGTGACCGGCGGCGCTAAAGGAATTGGCCGGGCCATAGTGGAAAAGTTGATCGATAATGGCGCGACGACGTTTCTAGTCGACGTCGATCGCGCAGCCGCAGCTGAGGTTGTTGAAGAGTTAAAGAAGCAAGGAAAACAATGTGAGGCTTTGATTGGGGACGTGTCCCAAGCAAAGGACATGGAAGCTGCGGTCCATACCATCGTGGGCCGTTGCGGACGTATTGACATTCTCGTGAATAATGCCGGCATTAATACCGTTCGAGACCGTGCACCAATTCATGAATACTCCAAAGAGGATTGGGATCAGATTCTACTTATCGACTTAACCGGAGTATTTGTCACCAGCCGGGTGGTAATCCCAGTGATGCTGGAAAACAAGGGCGGGAAAATCGTCAATATTAGCTCCATTGCGGGTCTGGTGCCCCTGCGGCTTCAAAGTGCCTTTGTCGCGGCAAAGGCCGGAGTCATCAACCTGACTCGTTCTATGGCCCTTGAACTGGGACCTCGTGGAATTCTTGTGAATGCTGTGGCGCCAGGCTCAACACTGACAAAAGGAACAGAGGCCCTATTCTACGGACCGGATGGCAGTTATTCCGAAAAAGCCGCTAGCTTGCTTTCTCATATCCCGTTGGGTCGTCCGGCTCTCCCCGAAGAAATTGCTCATGCCGTTCTATTTCTGGTCGCGCCGGAAGCCAGCTATATTAATGGGGCTGTGCTTACGGTGGATGGTGGTTGGACAGCAGGTTACGTTAGAGAGTGGTAGTCTTGAAACAATAAACTATTTCATTTCAATCCAGAGGAGCTCGATCCATGGCGAAGATTCAAATGTTTAAAGGATACCAGGGGAAATCACCCATTCCTAAACCCAAGGCTTTGGTGAAACCAAATATTGTTACTGTCCAAGACGGAGTGCCAGTAAAGTATCCGGGCTGTGAGGGGATTGGAGTACGAATTGTGCACCCGGTTAACGCGAACGCGCCTTCTAAGAATCTGGGACTGGTGATGTTTTACGTTCCTCCTCACGTTGTGCTCGAGCCAGGCTGCCATTACACCGAGGAATGCTATGTCATTCTAAGAGGAAAGGGGACGATGACGCTGGCCCGCAAAAAGGTCGAAGTTCGCGCAGGGATGTTTATTCACCTTCCCTCTTGGTGTGAGCATGGGATTGAAAATACGGGTGAAGAAACCTTGGAGATTTTGATTTGCACCGCTCCCCCAAACCCATAAGAACAGATTGCTGCCTGAAGGTAACTTTTGTAGACTATCCGCGCTTTAACGCAGACCACCAACGTCATACAGTATATAAGGGGGCTCTTATCAATGCCTGTCAGTAGAACTAGCCTATTGCGAACATTTCCGTTTATTCTCTACTTAGTGCTGAACCTCCCACTTCTCTATGCTGCTGAAGTCACTTCGCAAAGATTGCTGGAAGCTGATAAGGAGCCGCACAACTGGTTGACATACGGAGGGACCTACAAAGCCTGGCGCTACAGTCCTCTCGATCAGATCAAAAGGAGCAACATCAAGAAGCTCGTACCGGTATGGACTTTCCAGACAGGAGTTGTCGATGGCGGCTTTCAGACCACCCCTCTCGTTGCTGATGGAATCATGTACATCACTTCGCCATGGAATCGAATTTTTGCAATCGATGCTGTGACTGGGAAGGAGCTCTGGCACTACTATTATGCATACCCTAAGGACTTGAGGCCACCCGATGGCCCTTGGAATCGAGGAGCCGCATTGGGGCATGGCCTCGTGTTCATGGGAACCAACGACAACAGTCTGGTAGCAGTGGACGCCACTACCGGAAAAGAGGTCTGGAAGGTCAATATTGAAAATCGGGACCAATGTGGATGTGCAATCACAGGGGCTCCGTTGGTTGTAAAGGATAAGGTAGTGGTTGGAGTCACCGGCGGAGATGCCGCTCATCGCGGTTATATTAATGCCTTTGACGTCAAAACAGGCCGCAGGGCTTGGCGCTTTTGGACGATCCCCGGCCCGGGTGAAAAAGGGCATGAGACTTGGTCCGGTGACAGCTGGAAAACCGGGGGTGGCTCATCCTGGATGACTGGATCCTACGATCCGGAACTCAATTTGATTTACTGGGGAGTGGGAAACCCAGCCGCAGATTTCTATGGTGATGCGCGAAGCGGTGAGAATCTTTACACGGATTCGGTCGTCGCTTTAGACGCAGATACAGGCCAGCTGAAATGGTATTACCAGGAGATCCCTCACGATGTTTGGGATTGGGATTCAGCCTACGAGTCAGTTCTTCTCGATTTGCCCGTAAATGGCACTTTGCGAAAAATTCTCGTTAATCCCAACAAGGGGGGTTACACCTGGGTGATTGACAGGACCAACGGCCAATTCCTGAATGCCTGGCCATTGGCCGAAACCATTAACTGGATCAAGGGAATCGGCCCAAAGGGGGAATTGATCGGCCGGAATGAGCCGGTTATCGGGAAACCCACTATGATTTGCCCCTGTATCGGCGGTGGACGCAGCTGGAATCATGCCGCCTACAGTCCCAGAACCGGATTTTTTTATTCCACAGGTATGGAATGGTGCCAGAACCTTACTGCGCAAAAGGAAGAACCCAAGCAAGGGATGCCTTTCTTTGGCGGTACATTCGAATTACGCAAGCCGCCGGACAGGGAAGCTGGCAGCCATTTCGATGCGTACGATCCCGTGACCGGGAAAAAACACTGGACCTATCAGTCAAAGTATCCGCTCTTGGCATCGGCCTTGGCAACCGGAGGAGACTTAGTCTTTACCGGAGACCCTGAAGGAAACTTTTTCGCACTGGACGCTAAGACGGGAGAAAAGGTTTGGAGTTTCAAAACAGGATCCGGTCATAGGGGTTCGCCCGTCACCTACTCTGTCAAGGGCAAACAATACATTGCTGTACCCACGGGTTGGGGATCTGCCGTGGCTAGTATCATGACTCAACTCTGGCCGGAGGCAGAAGATTTTCCGGGAGGGTGCACGTTGTTTGTCTTTGCCTTGACGGAGTGATTTTCTTGGTGCGTGACTATTAGAGAATGGCAATTTTTTAATCGTGGGGAGGAATTTTAACTTTTTGAAACGATATTCAACATTAACCGCTCTGCTTCTCCTAACCGCCTTTTTTATTCATGGCGCTCTTTTCCGGGCTACACCACAATCTTCTTCTCCACTGTCGGCATATGATCTCTCCAACCCGGCTTTGATCGCTCAAGGAGAAGGTCTATTTGCCCAGAACTGCGCGGTGGGATATTGCCATGGTTCTGCAGGGCGCGCCGGTCGCGGCCCCAGGTTGCGAGGCCGAGAATGGGACAAGAATTATCTCTTCAAGGTCACCATGGAAGGTGTACCCAATTCCTCGATGCCCGGTTGGAAAGACCGATTTACCGAACAGGAAATCGCATCAGTCATCGCCTACATTCTGACACTCTCCAAGCCAGGCCCTGATGCGCAAGAATCTCCTTCAATTTCGGCGCCTTCCCCTGCAGCTCAACCGGGCGGAAACCCCAAGACAACTCCCCCCACTGTCCCAGATGGTTCCGCCCCCGTCGCCAAAGAATCGAGTGGCATCGTCGGAGACCCACAGAGAGGGAAGTTACTCTTCTTTGATGCAAGCAACGAGATCAACTGCGGATTATGCCATAGGATTCGAGGGGCAGGAAATGATGTCGGGCCGGATCTCAGCAAACAAGCAGCTCGGCCTGCCCGAGATATTTTCAAAGACATTTTGCTACCGTCTGCTGCTATAACGACTGCCCGCAAACCAGTCCAACTCACAACACGTAAGGGTGAGACGATCACCGGGGTTTTATTTGAAGAGACTACATCAGGCGTAAAGATTTTCGATCTGGCAAGCTTACCCGCCGTGCTTCGAACAATCCCAAGGGATCAGGTGCAATCTCTAAAGGATGAAAGCCACTCTCCCATGCCTGATCGGTATGCGGAGATTTATACGATTCGACAACTCCTTGATCTTATTGCATTCCTTAAAGACGCCGACCCGAAAACATCGCAAGTTCGTTTGACTGACCTCTTTTAGTCCAATACTCGCCAACAAACATCGGCTGTCATCTGAGCATATTTCAGACTATGCACTCTTCCGCTCTCACTTAAACGCGAATCCGGATGCTCAGAAAGAAAAGAATCATAGGCTCTCCTCTCCCCAACGCGGGGGAGGGGCTGGGGGATCGCACGCCTGTCGAAGTCGGACGACGCCGATGAAAATCACGGCCTCGCAGGAGCTCGGCTCTCCACCCGTTAACTTGGAAATCCGGGTTCAAAACTCTTTCACGGTTTTCTCTTTGCGTTTTTGGAATTCTTAGAATACATTCGCGTGGCTATTTCCGGGGGGACTCGCCTCCGGATGTCATAACCCGTGAAGGAGACCAGGTTCAACTATGGTTCTACATCTGACTGAAGAAAATGTGCGTCAAGTATTGACAATGCCAATAACCATTGACGCTGTGGAAGAAGCTTTTCGGTTACTGGGAATCGGGCAGGCCGAAAATCTGCCTCGCCGGCGTCTGCATTCTTCCAGGGGCATGTTCAATATCATGTCGGCTTCACTTTCTGGCGCCGGATACATGGGATACAAGTGCTACACGGTATTCCCTGGAAAAATGAAATTCCGTGTCTTCCTCCACAGCTCGGCTAATGGGGAATTACTGGCAATCATGGATGCCGATCTATTGGGTCAAATGCGCACTGGCGCCGCCTCCGCTGTGGCGACTCGCTGGATGGCTCGCGCCGATAGCCAGGTTGTAGGCATCATTGGAATAGGCTGGCAGGCCCGCAGCCAACTTGAGGCGGTTTGTCAGGTGCGCTCCATTAACAAAGTATTGGCTTACAGCCGCAATGCGCAAAACCTGCAGAAGTTTTGCCTGGAAATGCAGGAGAAATTGAATACAGTTTGTATCCCCGCACGTTCTCCGGAGGAGGCCGTCGAGGCGGCTGATATTCTCATTACCATCACCAGTTCCGATACGCCCGTGTTCCAAGGAATCAAGCTTCAACCGGGAACCCATGTCAATGCAGCGGGGTCAAATTTTATTGTCAGGCGGGAGCTAGATGAGACGGCTGTGAGGAAGTGTCGATCGATCGTGGTCGATTCAAAAGAACAAGCCAAACTCGAATGCGGGGAGTTTCTTTACCCGCTGGAAAGGGGGCGTCTCACATGGGATCAGATTCGGGAACTTGATGAAGTCGTGACGTCACGGACTCTACCGAGAACAAATCCTAAAGACATCACTCTCTTTAAATCCCACGGGTTGGCTCTTGAGGATATTGCAGTGGCCGCCCGCGTGTACCAAATGGCACTCGAGGAAAATATCGGGGAAAAGTTAGCGCTGGAGGGTTAATCCGGTGATCTTGCCACTCGATGTGCGCTAAAGCCACGCCATTTCAGAAAAAATTAGGCAACAAGAATCCCCGTGTCCAATGAGGCATTGTTAGCACCCTCGACAGCCTCTCGATTGGCTTCAATGACCCCTTCCTGCCTCAGGCGTTGCTCGTATTCGGTCAGCCGCGCTTCGATTTCCTGCTCTTTTATTCGCCGTTTGATGATCTCTTCACGGTATCGTCGCAGGAAATAATCAATCGTTTCAACGCGAATCCGGATCGATCCCGACGGCTTGTTCTCATCGAGGTCTTTGAAACAGAAGTACGGAGTGCCCGATTTTTCGATAATTCCTTCAATGACTCCATAGATGGGAGCATCGTGGCCGCACTTGAAGTTTGATACTTCCAGCGCGACCAGGTTGGGATGTCTGGCTGTGAATTTGGCGGCCCAGATCTTGTGATTGGTGCTCGCCGAATACGAGTTCTTCCACGCATCGTGGATGTCGAGTGGATGTTGGATGATTCCTGCCCGCACCTCCTCACCAAACAGCCGTTCGAGCAAATCTTCATCCAGCGGGAGCGTGCTTTGGGAGAAGATCGGATAACCAAGCTTCTGAAATTCGTCCATGATCTCGTGATTTAGACCGGGGTCATGATGATAGGGCCGACCCAGCATCACAATGCCGATGCGGTCTTCGCGTTCCAGTTGGTCCATGGCATCACGGGCTCTCCGACGAATGCCCTTTTCATACTCTTCCAACGCCTTGAAGCCGGCCTCAATCGCTCTTTCGTTTTCTCCCCTTGAGACCCCCAGAATTGGCTCCCAGGCTTCAAATAGTTGGTAAGCCAGCAGTTTTCGATCGGTGAAGTTTAGGATAGGGCTCACGTATGCGATGCCGGCGGAGGCAAATACGTCGTTTTCCTTCGTATATGCTGCCTTCACTGTCTCTGGCGTGGCTGTCACCGTGGGGCAGGCATTGATGCCCGTGAGGTTGACGAGCGACGAATGGAGTACGTCAAACATGGGGAAGAAAATCACATTGAGTGGCTTATTCTGCGACTTAACCGTTAACAGATTGTGGACGTGCGCGATGCCGATCTTAGCGGGGAAACAGGGATCGATCGCACCCCGGCTCGAACCTGCGCGATACAATTCGCTGCTGGTGTAGTCGGAGTAGATGATGTTTTGGGAACGCAGTCCCAGACTCTCAAAATAGGCATTAAACAATGGGGCGTAAACGTATTGGTTGAGCACCCGCGGAAGCCCCACTCGCAAGTCCGCGCGTTTCTTCATCAGCTCAACGCGCGCTCGGGTCGCTGCAGGAGTCAGCCAATTCACTTGTGGCAGAGGATCTGCAAGACTCGGCAGATTGCGGAACCGGAATGGTTCGCGTGACGCGATTTCGACGAAGTTCGGAAAAGACGCTTTGATCGAGTCAATGTTGGACTTAATTTCCTTCATCGACTCCATGTCTTCAACCGTGCCCTTTTCACAGGTGGCAATGATGAGTCTTTGTTCGCCAGCCTCCAGCGGGACTTTAGACACAGGGGTGATCGGAACAAAATCCGAAGAGCCCACCGTCTTGACATCGATAAACGTGCGGAGACAGTTGTTTTTACAGAAGTAACAGCGGGTGTCTTCGTTGCGTGTCGAGCGATAACTGATGCTGCGCACTCCATCCAGACCAATGAACGTCGTCTTGAGTCCGTTCATCCAGAGCCTGCGCACTTCGACCGCTGCGCCAATCGCACCCGATTCTCCGCAATGCTGGTGAACGATGATTTCCGGTTCCCGACCGGCAGCACGGAAGCTATTGCGGATAAAATCCACTTCCGCTTTGACAACGGCCATGTTGTTTTGCGTTCCACCTTGCAAAATAAATCGTGTGCCAAGAGCTGCCAAGTTTGGCACGCTAGCCACGTAGAGAAAGATGTTCTTCGGCAACACGGCTGCCAGCCCAGCCAGAATCTCCTCTGCGCGCCAACCTTGGCGCTGGAAGTTGACAATGTCCGATTGCATGAACACGGCACAACCGTAGCCGAAGAGCGGCATGGCCTGGGCGGCAAAGGCTTTGTCGGCATAGTCTTCCACCGGCAAGCTGAAACCCTCAGCCGTTGACTGCAGGAAGTAGCCGTTGCCAGCGGAGCACTGAGTATTCAACTTGAAGTCCTTGACCCGTCCATTTTTCAGGATGATTAGTTTGATGTCCTGTCCACCCACATCGACGATGACGTGAGGGTCATCGTAATACTTGAGCGCCGACTCGGTGTGCGCCACCGTCTCCACCAAGGCCACATCCGCCTTTAAGACATCCTTCAGAATATCCTTGGCGTAACCAGTAGTGGCCACCCCGAGGACCTCCATGCTGGAGCCCTGCGACTCAACCTGGCGCTGCAAGTTGTCGAACATATCAATCGTGTCTTGAATTGGGTTTCCATTGGAAAGCTGGTAGGCTTTGCAGAGAACGTCGCCGTCTTCGGAGAGCAGCACAGCCTTGGTCGAAGTCGATCCTCCGTCCACCCCCACGAAACCTCGAACCGTCTGCCCTCTGGAAAACTTCGCCGGGATAAATTTCGGGCGACGGTAGGCTGCTTTGAAGGTCTCAAGCTCATCCTTGGTTTTTACTAGTCCCTGGGCGCCCGATTTAGCCTTTTCTTCAGCGCGACCATAATCGATGTAGTAGAGCAGCTTTTCGGTGCCAACGTAACGGCCGACATCCTCCTCCTCGTCCCTTCCAAATTCAATGGCTCCGAGGGCGGCAAAATACTGCGCGTTCTCGGGTACTTTGATCAACGCTTCAGGAATGGCCCCGTCCGGGATCCGCACCTTGCGATCTTCCCACATTTTGGGAATATTGGCCTGCCAAGCTTCACGCATGCCGCGAATGAACGTGTTCGGCCCGCCAAGCAAGAGCACATGGGGCAATAGCGTGTGACCTCGCGTCAAGACCGTCAAGTTCTGCAATACTATGGCTTCAAACAAGGAAGCCATCAGCTCGATTGATGGAGTCCCAACTTTCTGCAGGCTGTTGATATCCGTTTCCGCAAAGACCCCGCACTTGCCCGCGACTTTGTGCAGCTTGACCCCGCGGTAACACTGCTCACATAGGTCGTTTGGAGGAATTTTCAGCTTGGCGTTGATCTTGTCGATCACTGCACCCGTTCCTCCGGCGCATTTGTCGTTCATCGAGGGAATCTTCTTTTTGCGGTTACTCTCCTCGTCATTCCGAAAAATGATGATTTTAGCGTCCTGGCCACCGAGCTCGATAACGGAAAACACTTCCGGATGGAGCTTTTCAACCGCCAAGGAAACTGCCGTGACCTCCTGAACGAATTTCGCCCCGATCATTTCGGCCAAAGTGGTGCCACCCGAACCAGTCATGAAGACGCGTGAATTGCCGGTCGTAATACCTACTTCAGTTTCAATCCGCTGCAGGAATTCCAGGGCCTTCTCCGGCTGCTGGGTCTCATGACGCTGGTAATCCTGCCACAGGATGCGGTCTTTGCCCGGTTCTGTGACTACCGCCTTCACGGTTGTCGATCCCACATCGAGCCCCACCATGTATTGGAGATTGTGAGTCGCCATCGTGCCCTCCTTAAAGGGCTAGTTTCCTGAGGCTCCCAGTGGAACCGCCATGCGTGTGCGGCGCCAGAACCGGGAATCCCGATCCATACGATCGCTGACGTGCAGGATGAACTGGGCTGCGGTGCCCGCGAAACCCCGGTGATGCGGCACGTGATAGAGGGGTCGTCGTAACTCCTGATGCTCTGCAACATACTCCTTGATAATTTCGAGCCGTTTGCCGGTAGATTCTAAAGCCTTCTCGAATTCAGCTCTGGCTTTGGCTTTCGCTTCTCCGAGCGCCATCTGGACCCTGCTGTGAGCGTTGACCTCACCCTCACCGGAAGTCTCAATGGGCAAGAAGATCATATCTTTAAATTTGTTGATCACCGCCGACTGAACGCCGTCAGACTGGCTGGAAGGCATGCAACCAAACGGTTTCAGAGCGAGCACCATGTGCACGCGATTGTTTACGGTGTAATAGACATTTTTCCCGACCTCGAGGTGACCTTCTCCTCCCCGGGTAAACTTGTTGTAGAATGGAGCGGCCAACCTTGCCAATTCTTTCTGGGGCACCAACTCGTGGGTAAGTCCCCCCAGTTGGCGGATGATCCGATGATAGAAATGGCGCCAGAGGACTTCCCCGACGAATATCCCCACGAACTTTCCGGCATACTTCAGTTCGAGCTTGGCTCGATCCTTCAGCTTCCACCATCCCAAGGGACGCTGATGCTCTTCCACCGCCTTCTTGCGGGCGTGATTGTACTTTCCCTGGTACAACAGATAAGCAGCCCAGGTGGCAATAGGCTCCGGAAGGACCTGAGCACCTTCACGTTCCAGGAACGCAAACATATTGAAGTTGCCGTCACCTTCGGTCGTCTGCGCCCAAAATTCGCCTGTGATCTTGACGATAGGTTTGATCCGCGTGCGGTCCACTTCGATCGTGTCAATCAAATCCTTCACCCGACGAAGAGCATCCACGTAAATGTCTCCGTAGAGATGCTCCCGGATCTTGCCTAGTGTATTAAAAATATTCCTCACGGTTTTCTTTCGCACGAGATACCCCCGGCTCCACTGGGGAGCTGAGCTCATGATTTCAAACGGTGGCCGCTCACGCAGAACGGAGCACAAGATGTCCACGACCTCTCTAAAAACCCGATTGGTCTCTCCTTTATTCACTTCATACGGGCGAATTTGATAATTCATGTCTTGAATCACATCACCCAAATGCAAAGCGTTTAACATACCTAATCCAAAGTCGACGTTAAACTTCAGTCCTGGCTCGCCCGAAGAGGCTTTCAAACCGTCACTATCGTGAAACAGAAGGATTCGGAACCCATCAAATCCCGCATTTTTCAACGCATAGCGGTATTCTGCCTCGTACATACCAAAGCGACACGGCCCGCAGGAGCCGGCGGTGAAAAAGACATAGTTGTCGAGGATTTCTTGCCGGGAGAGTCCTTGGGACTCCAACGATTGCAGATGCTGGACGAGGTTTCCTACGGTGAAGTATGTGGGGTTGCACTGTCCGTTGTTCCCGTACTCCTTACCAATCTGGAAGGCGGCCACATTCGGCGTGGGCACCTTTTCACAACGATAGCCGCTGCCTTCGAAAACTGCCTTCATGAGATCTTCGTGCTTCCATGTCAGTCCGCCGAACAGAAGCGTTACTTTGCTCCGCTCCTCTGCTGTAAACGCTCTTTCTACCGGGCGGTGGAAGTGCTCAAAAGGGAGCAGGCCAGCTTCGCGGCGCAGTCTGGCTCTTTCTGCTTCGAGCCGCTGTCTTAATTCTTCCGGAGTTTGAATACCGACTAGTTGCATTGCTCCTCCACCTTGTCGGGGAACAAATTATCTTGAGAACATTGAAGAAACTGATGGACGGTTTTTCATGCGGGGCACCCCTTGACGGGTCGTCTAAGTTCGCGACTCCACTCGCCTTCCCACGGGGTCGATAAGGTTTGAACCTGGCTTTAACTTCAGGCGAAATTTGTTCAAGCAACCACAGCTTGCGAACATCTATAGGCTGCATTATAGCCAGATCGAATTCACAACCGAATGGCCGAGGCATATTCTGGAACAATTCTCATTCCAGACTTAAATACCTGTTGAATTTTTTAACACGTCTTGGTGGTTGATGCAAGAGAATACATTTTTTTTGGCGGAACAAACGGACAAGAACTGTGAGCCCCCCACCCGGCCTTTAGATTAGTTTATGGCTTTCCGGATCTGGTTATTTTCCTCATTCAATTCGTCCACTTGATTCCCTGGATCAACCCTGAAAATCAGGAGCCGGTTCCCTTTTCCTCGAACTCCGGAGAACTCCATTGTGAGCTTCTTGGGCAGAAGATCCACCGGGGCATTCATTCCAGGGAAATCCTTTTTCAAGATGACAACTCGCTTTTCATTTTCAATGACCACGGAAAATGCCGGTGAATTTACTGACCCGATGTTGTGGATGGTTAAGACTCCTTTATCTGTCACAGGATCATACTCTAAGTCATTGGGTCCAACGGCGAGGTCCGGGAGCGTCAAAATGGGGGCAGCTTTTTTGGTCTGTTTGAAATCAATAACGGTCCTTTTGAGAGGGCGAAGACTGAGAGGTATTTCCGAAAACCGCCTCAATGAAAGTTGACGGCGTGTCGTTTCCACATCAATTTGATCGTCCTGATCATCCCCGGAAACGTCCGTCCCCTCGACAACCTCATAAGTACCATTTTCGAGCCCCCAGACGCGCATGTTGACGTCAAGCAAGCCCTTTCCAGAATTGAACGCAATCAACCGGAGATGATCGGGCGTGGATTTCAGCACGACAGCGGAGAGATTTCCCTGGGCTCCCTCCCAGCTGATTTCATGCCCGGGGAAGGTGATGTGATTGTAAAAAGCCACACCCCCAAGCCGTGCTCTCTGTAAAGCACGCTGGGACAAGAGAACGCTCCCGGTTGCAGGCTCGCTTTCTGTATAGAGCACACGATTCTGCGTCTGGTGTTTCAACAATGCGCCCTGATATTCTTCCAGGTATCGTTTCTTGCGGGTCAATTCAAATGCTAGTTGCCGCGCTAGTAATCCCGTTTCGTCCTCTTGCAGGTTATGATCCCAGATGTTTGACCGTTCCACCTCCCGCAAGATCGCGTCGCCAATGATCTCCGGATTGGCAAGGTCCAGCCAACGCCCGGCAATATTTTCTGCCAAGGCAATGTCTCCAAATTGAACCAGCTTGTTCAAGAGCCAAAGATATTTGTTGTCGCCGGTCAATCGGTGAAGTCCCCAGAAAAGATTCACGACATCGGGACCGGGTAATCCTCGACTGACCAATTCATCCGTGATGAATCGAATTCCCTAGTACCATCTTAGGGTAGCGATCCCTGGGAACCTCGTCTTTTTGCCAATGGGCATCAAGGGAGTTCGCATATTCGCGGAGCCACTCCATGGCCTTTGGATTGCCATTGTACCAAGCCAGTACTAAAGCCGGTTGAAGGAGGAGCGCACTGTTCCGGTCTTGACGCCCGTAAACGCCATCCTCAACCAAATCCGAAGCACTCAAGAGATAGGAGCGAAAATGCCGATGGAGCGCCTCATTCGTTCCCGTGATTCGCTCCAATTGCCGGACTGCCTCCATGATTCGTTCCACCCAAAGTGGGTTTCCATAGTCCAAAATGGCCGCTGCGCAGAGCAGATTCAACCCCTGTCGATATTGTTGTATGGGGTCCGAAAGAGTCGACCCTAGACCATCCTTCAATAGGCCCATTCGATAACAAGCCTCGGCTGTCGAAAGCAAAGCTTTTTTGGCCGGTCCGGTAGAACTGTCCATCAGAGCAATTCCAGCCCAATTGGTCAGCAAATTCGTATCCTGGGTGAGTCCATCCCCCCATTCCCCTGTCGGCAATTGTCTTTTCTTCATCCACCAGTCCAGAACGTCTTTAGAATTCTGAACCAGCAATCGCTGCTGAAGAGCCCACTGTGGAATATCGGGTGAGGGTGACACGGGCTGCTTAAAATCCAGTGGAGGAAGAGAAGGATTCAGCCACGTAAGATACGCCATTGCCGTTGGTTCTTTTGGATCTACCTGCAATACATTTTCGATCACGCGAAAGAGTTCATCGACGCCTTTTAGCTGCCGTCGCAATTTGGAATAGTCAATCGCCGCCCATGAATTATAGGCGCTAAAGGTCTGGAAACATTGGCGAATCCAGGCAAATCGATCCGTTGAATATTCTGTTTTGCCCCGATCCGTCAAGGTCCCTTGCTCGGATTGGCTCGTCCATATCTCAACTCGTGCTCCAGTCAAGAATCCGGAGCCGAAATCTTTTGAATCGCTTGCAAAAGTGAGCCATAAGGGAGCATTGACGGGTACGATCGTATCGGGAATATCGATGACCAAGTCCGTGGGGCTGGAATTTGACAACCTGAATTGGACGTCAGCCAGATTTCGTCCCGGATAGACTGGATCCTTTATCTGCAAATTCACCATGGATTCCTTCTGGCTGCTCTGAGGAGCTGGGGTGAATTGGAAGCGAAGAGCATCAAACGGTGTATGGCTCAGAAATGGAGGCAAGATGACATGGAAGTAATGGAATTGTTCTGAATGATCAACGGCCGCCGGTGGACTTGCCGGGAAAGATCTCGGGCGGGACACCGACCCAGGCACTTCGATCTGCCAGGAAGATATCGCCTCATCAGTTTTGTTTTCTCTCCAAATAGATTCACCATCTGGGTGCGTGAGACACCAGTTAGCTTGCCTGCTTGCTCTGACGGCAAGAGACGAAAAACTACTTTGCTCTCCGACGAATTGCCCGGCAATTTCTGTTGATCCGACGGAATGGATGTCACGTTTTGTATGGAATAAAGGCTCAACTCCCGCAAGTATCCCGTCTTTCCGCTGAACCTGTAGAGAAGTGGGATTAACAGGCCTGTTCAGAAGTTTCTGAAAATACCTTGGTCGTGAATCGGAATCTTCCAGCAGCAATTGCTTCTGGCCCTGACTCATCTGGAAAATCTGACCTCGAAAACTTCCTTGAATCTGAAGAAGATTCCAGGACTGAGGATTGAGGCCGAACTCCAAAAGTTTCCCTGCTTCAGAAGCCTCAAATTCCTGCAAAGGCCAACCGGTTTCACTCTTGCCATCATTGGCTCTTCCGATAAGTTTTCCCGAGTCATGTCCTTCATTGAGGAGTAGTTTTCGAATGAAGGTAGGAGAGGTAATGATTGGCGAACTGCTGGGGTCTTGCCATCCAAATCGTGACCTCCAATGTTGATTCCATAATTCCGGATTCAAGAGTTGCGGTCGAGGGCATACTTCCTGCCCGACCACTCCCCAACTCAATGAGGTTCTGAATTTGAGTCAAATTGAGCGCGCTCGAATAGATCCTGAACTCATCTATCCATACTCTACGCTCGTTACCGGCCATTTTTTGTGGGGAAGATTGTTTGGCGTGAATTCCAATCTGATCCAGCGGGGCATCCAGATGAAGTTCTTTTTGGATTGTCCCGATCAAGTGACCATCGACGTAAAGTGCCAGCCCTTCTAATTCATCCCAGGTAAAAGCGAAATAAAACCAGCGCCCGGCAACCAGTACTGTTTTGTTTTCCGTACTGATCTGGTAGAGTTCTCCCTCTTGGTCTCTCAGCTGAAATTTTAAACTCTCCCCAGTCCAATAGAGTTCGGCAAAGGCATAATCCCAACTCGCCTGCTGGGCAAAACTGACTCGAACAATGGAGAATGGAGTTCTGCCCAACGGCTCATCGAGTTTCCACCAAAACCCGATTGTCCCTCGCTCCGCATAAACATTTCCGGGTGCGTCATAGGAGAGCAGCGCGTCGTTCTCAAGATAAGCTCCCCGATCTTTCCGGCCATCTCGGACGACTCGGGCAGACTGGGCAATCAACGGTGTATCCTCGCCGAAAGCAAAGTCAGCAATAAAGTTTTTGTCGAAGGAAGTATAAAAGTAGAAGTGAGGATTCTTCGCCCGCTTGCAAGAGAGGCTGCCAATAACGGCTTAACGGAAGAACCAATAAAACGGCGCAAAAGGCAAGAAAGACCGTACAGGAAAACCAACTGGGAAAGGTAAACTTAAGCCTCATGAAATTTAGCAACTGCTTTGACTATCTTATCCCGCTGAATTTTTCCTGGAGAAGGCGAATTTGCTCGTCAAACGGAAGGGTGCTAACCAGAAGTGGGGACTCAGCCTTCCGTGGTTGAGTTTTCTTTTCGGGTTTGTGTTTCGGATCGGTTTTCTGAAGAGGTTTCGCGAACTGCTTGGCTGCCGGAATTCCCTGATTAACAGGCGGGCGGGAGACTCGTTTTTCTTTTTTCGCAGAGGGAATCGGCACTCTGGTCTTTTGGATCTGCCCTGTTCTTCCGGCTGTTTCCGCACCCGCAGCAGCCGCGCGGGGAGTATGGGAGAGTTTTGTCCGGCGGGAATCATTCTCTCGTTTGATTGGCTTTTCTTTTTGCCGCTCGGGAAGAAGCGCCTTGATCGACAATGAAATTCTTTTCATGGCCAGATCCACACCAATGACTTTGACTTTCACGATCTCTCCCACATGGACAGCATCCCGCGGATCCTGAACAAAACGAGCGGAGAGTTCCGAAACATGGACCAGACCATCTTGATGAACCCCGATATCGACAAACGCCCCGAAATTGGTCACATTGGTGACGGTGCCTTCGAGAACCATTCCTGACCCCAGGTCAGCAACGTCTTTGACGTCATCGCGAAATGCCGGAACGACAAACTTATCCCGCGGATCTCTGCCTGGCTTAAGCAGTTCCTGTCTGATGTCATTTAATGTATAAAGCCCCACCTTCTCATCCACAAATGGTTGCAAGTCTAGTGTCTCGACTCGGTGGCTCTTCTCGATGAGCTCGTTCACCGACAATTCCAGCGATCGTGCGATTTTTTCAACCACTTCATACGATTCCGGATGCACGGCAGTCGCATCCAGTGGATTTTCGCCATCCTTAATTCGCAGGAAACCTGCCGCTTGCTCAAAGGCTTTTTCCCCGAAACCCGGCACCTGCATCAGATGTGTTCGAGCACCAAATCGCCCCTTACTGTTCCGATGATCAACGATCGCTTTGGCCGTTCGCTGATTAATCCCGGAACAATAACGAAGCAATTCATAGGACGCCCGATTCAAGTCAACACCAACCCGATTCACGCAGGACTCTATAGCAACCTCCAAACCATCCTTTAAGCGCTTTTGATCGACGTCGTGCTGGTACTGCCCAACCCCGATTGACTTGGGATGAATCTTGACGAGTTCGGCGAGCGGATCCTGCAATCGACGGGCGATCGAAATGGCTCCACGCACCGTCAGATCTAATCTTGAAAATTCGCGCCGTGCAGAATCGGACACCGAATAAACGGACGCACCCGACTCATTCACCATGACAGAAAAAATCTCGTGTCGTTCCTCCGGTAGCGTCTCGATCCCAGGACTCGTTTCAGAGCGGACCGGGAAGCTCTTTTCCTCGAGGGCGGGTTCATTCTTAGATGCCCCAACTTCAGTTTGGATCTCGGACGCGTCGTTTTCTCCTGCCACTAGCGTGGAGACAAAATCAGATCCTTTCGCCAAAACAACCTCGATGGTTTTGCCTTCACCCAGGCGTTCCGTCATAACTTCAGGCTCGCTCATAGAACCGTGGTCGAAGGTTTCCGAAAGGATGTGTTCCGCTGCGCTCGATTCGGGTGGAGGCTCTGCTTGCAGCGGTTCAGGAGGTATCACATCTGCTGCAGTACAATTGGAAACGGCCTCGCCTTTCTTTTCCGGGCTCGGCACAACTCCCAAAGCCTCTCCATTTTTATACTTTCGAAGAAACTCTTTTATAAAAGTGTCAGTTTCACGAGACCCGGTTCCATTCCCGATAGCAATGGCCTGGACTCCATGTTTCTGAACCAGTCGATAGAGAATCTTTTCAGACCCGACGAAATCAACCCTGGGCTCAGTCGGATAAATAGTGGCGTGTTCTAGGAACTTGCCCGTAGCATCGACTACCGCAACCTTGCAGCCGGTTCTAAAACCTGGATCCACTCCCATGACGACAATCGGCCCGGCTGGCGGCGACAAGAGCAGATTGGTGAGGTTCTCTTCAAATACATTGATTGCTTCGTGATCCGACCGGTCTTTCAGGAGTGAACGAATCTCGCCCTGGAGGTTTGGATTCAATAACCGGTCATAACTATCCTTAATCGCCGTGTTCAGGAAGGGGGAAAAAATAGAATCATCCTGTTTGAGTAAACGGGCAGTTATGGCATGAATAGCCTTCTCCCGGTCGATCTCAATGGTATGATTGAGCACCTGCTCTTTAACTCCTCGTCGAACTGCAAGCACGCGATGAGAGGGAATCTTTGACACCGCCTCGCGGAAGTCGTAATACATCTCGAATTTTGTCTTTTGTCCGATTTTGTCTTTATTGACTTTCGAGACAACCATGCCTTCTTTCAAAAACATCTCACGGAGGTTCTTCCGTACTTCCAGTTCCTCGGAAACCCATTCTGCAACAATGTGCAAGGCCCCCTCAATAGCTTCCTCCCGAGTGCTCACATTCTTCTCGGGATCAATATAGGTTTCTGCAGCTTCTTCAATGGACTGGTCACCCGCAACTTGATCACGGATATAGTGAGCCAGCGGCTCCAATCCCTTGTCGATCGCCAAACTGGCCTTGGTTTTCTTTTTTGGCTTGTACGGCAGGTATAGGTCTTCGAGAGCAGCCTTCTCGTAGCAGGCAAGAACCCCGCTCTTCAGGGTATCGGTAAGCTTCCCCTGCGCCTCAATTGACTTGAGGATTGTCTCACGTCGCTCTGACAGAGACTTGTAATATTCCTGACGCTCGGAAATGGTGCGAATCTGGACTTCATCCAGATTCCCGGTGACTTCCTTCCGATAGCGCGCAATGAAAGGAATCGTCGCATCGTTTTCCAGTAGATGAATTGTCGCCAAAACTTGCTTGGAGGAGACAGAAGCCTCATTTGAGATTCTGTCGATAATGGCTTGCTCCAATCCCATGAATCGTTACCCCCTATGGAAACGAGCTATTATAGCAAAACAGGACGAAATGCAAACGAGCTTATCGTGTTCGATGGTAAAAGCCTCGAAATACCCACTTCCTTTTTATCGATCGAAGTGATTATAGCCCTGGCTTTAGGAGACGGGGATCAGATACGAATGAACTCAGAACCATCAAAATATTGACCAAAGTTCACCGAGACAATGCCAAGCGCGTCTGCTTTCATTGAAGCGAAGCCTAGTGCATCACACTAAGAGTTTACTTCCCAGAGCGATTTTGTCGGAACAGTCAGACCTTACTCAAATAGTGTCCCGACCGGAACTACCTTTGATTTGCTCTTATTAATCGCGAGCGGAAGAATTTCTATCGCTTTGTCTGCCTGCCGAATATTTTCAGGCACGGGCGCGGCATACTTGATGGGTGAAGGGACATTGGACTGCATCGCGCTCATAAGATCCACTGCGTGATCCGAAACGACAGCAATCGCCAGGTTACGAGGACTGATATATTGTTTGATCACCCGATTGACTTCGCCGACCGTCGACTTGTTCAGCTCCTTCTCGATTCGGTCCAGATAATATTCTGTCCCATAAAATTCAGAGTCCATCTGATAGCCGAGTCGTCGGTCTAAGGTCTGAGCCCACAATTTTGAATAGGATATGAGAAAAATCCGTGTTTTCTCGAACTGCTCTTGAGTAAGGCCCTCTTTAACATATTTGTCCAATTCATAAAGGGCTGCTCGAATCGCAAAGTGTGCTTTCTCGGGAGGTACGGGTCGAAGCCAAATACTGAAGTACTGCTGCCTCAAAGGAGTATTGAGATCAGGAAAGCGCGTGTTGCTTCCTACCCCTCCAATAAATCTCTCAATATAGGAGTAATCCCCGTAGTTTAGTCCTCGCTCTTCGCGGAGTTGGTTCATCAGCACTCCATTCATAGAGCGGTGTTCTCCGAAATAAGAGTTGGCGAGAAGCAGTGGATAAAAGTCTCTATCTTTGGGGGTAAGGAACAGGGTATGTCCCATGGACACTGCAGTCGCCCGAGCCGGCTTTTGAACGATGGTCAACTCGAAGCCATCGATTTTTCTCGGTTGCGGTAATTTCACGACCGTCGAGTCTCCCCCTCCCCGGGCTGAAAAATCTTTCTTCATCCGCTCGGGCAGAGTCTTTGGATATCCACCGGCAATACCAATCCAGAAATTGTCGGCAACGTAATAGCGTTGATAGTAAGCCTTAACGTCATCCATAGTGATGGATTTCAGCCCGCTCACAGTCGCTCCGGCGGTACCATAAGGATGTCCGGCGAATAGGGAGAGATTCAAGGTTTCTTTCCCCAGATCTTCATCATCGGTCCCTCGGAGGGTCTTTTCCAAATAGCTGAGCGCTAAATCTTTATTCCGGGTGAAATCATCTGCGTCAAAACGGGGTTTAAGAATTAAACTCGAAAACAATTCATAAAATTGGTTGAGGAAATCCCGGTGGACTTTTCCCTGAAACGTGGTGAGTTCCTTGTCGGCCTGGACACTGATCGTGGCTGCCCATGGATAGAGCTTTTCCAGCACTTGCGGGTACTTGAGTTCTTGAGTACCGCCTTCAGCCAGCATTGAGGCTGTTAGCTCATTCAGGCCTTCTTTCCCTTTGGGGTCATTAATCGAACCCACTCGCACGATAATCCGGAAACTGATTAACGGAGATTGTGGTGCGGCCACTTCAGTAAATTTGACACCAGCCTGAGAAGAGCGTTGTGGGAAGAAGAGGACTAAAGTAAAGAAAGCGACGTACACCAAACGAATCCATATCTGTGGAGATTTCTTAGCCTTCGACGAACCTGATTCAGCCAGGATTTAGATCTCATTGGGCCGCACCGTCCTTTGTTAAGATGACCACTGTCCGATTCGTGGGCTTGAAATATTTGTTGGCGACCTCCTGAATTTGACTCGCCGTAATCTGATCATAGATTGCATAGACTCGATTCACAGAATCCGGATCTCCAGTCATGGCGTAATAATTGGAAAGAACTCTGGCAACGGCATCGGGGTTGTCCAGACCCATCGCAAAGCTGTATTTCAGATGGGACTTAACGCCAGCAAGCCGCTCTGCACTGATCGGCTTCGATATAGCCTCTTCAATCGCAGCGTCAATCATTGCTCGTACTTTTCCAATATTCTTGGGATCCTTGAGCCGGGCCAAAACCAGGAACAACCCGGGGTCTCGACTGTCCTCTTCTCCGCCAAAGAGGGATTCAACAAGCTGGTCTTCAATGACTAGTTGTCGATACAAATTTGAGTTTTGCGAGAAAAAAAGCTGCGAAAAGAGATCCATGGCAGGCATCTCGTAGGATGTGTCGCTGAAAGCAGGTCCATGGTAGCCCATGGCCAGAATCGGAAGCGTCTCAGACTTCCAGGAGAGATTGGCAAGTTTTTCTTGAGTCTGCGGCGGCTCGGGGGGTATCGCACCTTGGTAATTGCCGCGTTTCCATCCGCCAAAATATTTCTTAGCAAGAGTCAGCACTTGCTCGTTTTTAACATCGCCAACCACAATCATTGCGCAATTCTCGGGACGATACCAACGATCGAAGAATTGCAGACTGTAATTAAACTGGTTCGGCATATCCATGATGTCATTAAGAAATCCGATGGTCGTATGCTTGTACGGATGAACAACGTAGGCGGTATCCTGCATCTTTTCGAAGAGGATCTCCATCGGGCTAGAAAAATTCTTGTTGTATTCCCCCAGAATCGCGCCGGCCTCGGTCTTGAAGTCCTCTTCCGAGTATTTCAGGTTCATGAAGCGGTCGGATTCAAGCTCCATCAGCGTTTCGAGGGAGCCGGAGCTTGCCAAAATGTGATAGACCGTCATATCGCTGTCAGTGAACGCGTTATGATCGGCACCCACTGATTTCAAAACGTTGTTATAAGTTTCTTTGGGAAATTTCTCGGTCCCCCGAAACATCATGTGTTCAAAGAAATGAGCAAATCCCGTGTGGCCCGGTTCGACCTCATTTCTCGATCCCACACGGACAACCGTGTAATAGGAAACAATGCCGGGACTGTCAAACGGGACCGTAATGACTTTCAGCCCGTTATCGAGAACGGACTGGTATGTCGGATAGTTAAAGACTTGATTGTCTTTTGCAAGGGACTGTCCCCCCGTAATCCCAATCAGGAGCACGTATAAGAACATCTTACGCAGAAATTTGATCATCGGGCCTCCAGAACTTAAGAGTAATTGCCGCGAGGCAAAAGAAGCGCGCGGGGCCAGCCAAAAACCTTCCTTGAGCGCAAGGCATCTATTCCAAGCTGATTATAGTCGAGGACCTGTATTTTGGGCCTGGATTAATTGACGAGATGCTGCATCACCGCTTCGGTAAATTGTGAAGTGGTCGTGGAGCCCCCCATATCCGGAGTCAAAAAAACGCCTCGTGTATAGACTCTTTCAATGGCCGATTGGATGCGATGCGCTTTCTCGCTTTCACCTAAATGCTGGAACATGAGTACAGCTGAGAGCAACATAGCGGTTGGGTTTGCCATCCCCTTCCCTGCAATCTTCGGAGCACTCCCGTGAACAGGCTCAAATAAGGCACAATCTTCTCCCAGATTGGCTCCCGGGACTAGTCCCAATCCTCCTACGAGTCCCGCCCCCAAGTCACTGAGGATATCACCATACAGGTTCTCCATAAGCATCACGTCGAACTGTCGCGGATTGAGAACCATTTGCATGCAGGCATTATCGACGATCAACTCCTCATAGAAGACCTCTGGATACAACTGCGCCACATCGCGTACACACTTCAGAAAGAGCCCATCACTTAGTTTCATGATGTTGGCCTTATGAATTGCCGTAATTTTTTTCCGGAGGTTTTGCCGCGCATAGTCAAATGCAAAACGGGCAATTCGAGTAGAGGCCTCGGCGGTGATAATTTTCAAGCTCTCCACAACACCCGGAACCACGACATGTTCCAATCCAGAATACAAATCTTCGGTATTCTCACGAACTACAATGAGGTCTACGTTTTCAAACGGTGTTTTTACGCCAGGCAGGTTCCGGATGGGTCTGAAATTGGCGTAAAGGTTAAACGTTTTTCGAAGAGATACATTGATGCTGGCAAATCCTTCCCCTACGGGAGTCGTAATAGGGCCTTTGATGGCGACTCTATTTCGGCGGATGGATTCTAAAAGATCTTCGGGAATGTACTGCCCGCACTTCTGATAGGCAACTTCTCCCGCCTCATAGGTTTCCCATTGGACGTCAATCCCGGCAGACTCCACAACCTCTTGCATCGCGGAAGCTACTTCCGGCCCGATCCCGTCCCCAGGAATTAGAGTAATGGTGTGTTTCATAAACCCTCGCAAGGACCATTATATTTCCTTCCATTTGAATAGAAAGAGACATTTGTAAAGAAAAATCGGTTTGGATGGGGGATAAAGTGGATTTGCAAAATCTAGCTTAAGATGTCCCCCTCTTGATTCAGGGCTGGAAATCATTTAACCTTTAAAAGGTTTACGATCAATTGCTTCGCTCGGCAGGTTGCATGATGAGACGATGGGTTAGAACGAATCCGTACAGACTATCCCTTTTGATCTTGCTGCTTTTCTCTATAGCAGTTCCGGCCATCGCTCAAAAGGACCCTATCGCTTCATTTTCCAGCACTCCCTTCCGCGTCGATGTGGATCTTGTTAACGTTGCTTTTAACGTCTTTGACAAGTACCAGCGTCACGTAGAAAACATTCAAAAAGGGGATCTTGTTCTTTACGAGGACGAAGTTCGACAAGAGATTTCCTTATTCGGGCAAGAAAGCACTCCGCTTGTCAATCATCCTGCTGCTTGACATTAGTGAAAGCCTAGCCCCCTTTATTAAGCAGGTAGGGTCTTTATACCGCCTAATGGCTGATGTTTTTGAGCCTGGAGATGAGGTAGCCGTTATTGCATTTTCCGATTCGCCGCAAATCCTTCTAGAGTTCACCGAGGATAAAACCAAGATAAATGCAGCCCTGAAAAGACGACTTTGCACTTCTTTGGGCCCTCACTCAGACCCTTCTGCTGATGATGCTCCTCAGATTGCTCCCGATTCGATTCATATCGGTGGTGCTACCAATATCAATGATTCGGTTTATGTCGCTTCTAAGAAATTAGAGCTATTAGGGTCTGGAAAACGTAAGATGATCGTCTTGTTGTCTGATGGCATGGGGAATCGTGGAGACAGTGCCAGAGCCTACGATGAGTTAAGAATCTCGGGAGCCGCATTGATGGGAATTGGACTGGGATTGACCTCTAAGATTTCACCGAAGCTCAATACTCGTGAATCGTTGGATAAAAGATACTGGCGGGACCTTTCTGCAATACTCTCCAGAACCTGAAATGCGAGAGAATTTGCAGTCTGTTTTCCGGAAAGTGCGTTCCCGATATGGCGTTGCTTACTCTCCTTCAAACAAGAAAAAAGATGGCCAGTATCGACGAATTCGGATGGAAGTCTCAAGGAATTCACCCTATGTCCTCAGGAATCTGACGATCCGTGGGCCACAAGGATATTTTGCCCCTTTGGAAATTTTTCAGCATTAGTGAAGGCAGAGATCTGATACCGAAGAGTAAAGTCATATGAATTCGGCACTCAATAGAGCGGATAGTGATTTCTGAGGTTCTCTAGGGGGCAACAACCTTTTGAATAATGGTCTTTTAATTTCACAGCCGCACTTGAACAATCCATCTTAGGTAGTCATCATTGGGTGATCTCATGCCATTCAACGAGCCGTTTGGCTTTGCCAAGGCCCGAACAAAGGCCAGACAAGTATGCCAATGACAAGAAACGGTCCAGTGAGTTACTTGGCAATGTCTTGCAAAAGGCGGTCAAGCACCAAGTTCAGTTGAAGGGCATATGGCGGGACTTGATGGCTCCTTTACCGGATGCTCAAAGCATGGACAACGGGTGACTACAGGGCGATGCCCTGGAAGACCATTGTCCTGGGTCTCACAGCAGTTATCTATTTCTTGAATCCCTTGGACCTAGTCCCTGATTTTATCCCTGGAATCGGCTACCTTGATGATGCCGTTGTCCTGGGTTTCGTGATGAACTCCATTCGAAAGGACGTCTCCAAGGTACCAGGAGTGGGAGAAGAAAAGGGAATCCAAGGTTAATTCGGAATAAGTGGTTCCGGTGCCATCGAGTAATCAAGCATGCTTCTTCAGCGATTTTTTCCACGACTTGACTCACAAATTTCTTGGCACCTAAGACCTGCACACCTAACCCCGATTGGCCTTTCAGTTTGGAAAGAACAAAACTTTCAGGAGGCATTGAATGAAACTCATAGACAAGATCGCGCTCGTAACGGGAAGTAGTACGGGGATCGGTCAAGCGATTGCCATTCGCTTTGCAAAGGAAGGGGCGGATGTGGTGATCAATTACAACCGGACTCCCGAAGGCGCGCAAGAAGCACTTAAAGGAGTCGAGTCGGCGGGGCGTAAAGGACTGATCGTTCAAGCTGATTTGTCAAAGACTTCGGATGTCAGGAGCCTGGTCAACAAAGCCGTTGAACATTTTGGAAGACTCGACATTCTTGTCAACAACGCCGGAATCGAAATCAATGCTCCATTCTGGGAGGTCACTGAAGAAGATTACGACAAAGTGGTCGATTTGAATCTGAAGGCCGTATTTCTTTGGGACCCAGGCAATGGTTCAACATTTAATGAAAACCAAGCGCCGGGGGAAAATTATTAACATCAGCTCGGTTCATGAAGACTTAGCTTTCCCCAACTTTGCAGCGTATTGCTGTGCAAAAGGCGGAGTCCGCATGTTGACCCGCAATCTTGCCGTGGAATTAGGCCCATTGGGCATCAACATTAATTCTATTGCTCCCGGCGCTATTGAGACCCCCATCAATTCGGCGCTGTTGAACAACCCCAAAAAGTTAAATTCCCTCCTGCATCGAATTCCGCTGGGGTACATCGCGAAACCCAAAGACGTTGCCGGGGTCGCTGTTTTTCTGGCTTCTGAGGAAGCGAATTACGTTACAGGCTCCACATACTTTGTAGATGCGGGCGTCAGCTTGTTTTATGAGGAGCAGTAGAGTATCCGCAAGAACACCAGGGGTCATCTCTGCGTCACCCCGGCTACTACCCCACGCTTTACACTAAATAGCCAACAAATGGATCCATAATGAGGAAGGCGACCTCGTGGAACTTGGCCCCCGAGTCCAGATGAAGCATTCGATCGTTTAATACCATCTGAATCCAATTGGGTATCCGAGGGTGGACGAGGGTAAACCAGGAATTTTCCGAATCTTATCCTGATTACGCTTGAGAGAGTGCCGAGCCTTGCGGTGTTTCGAGGGTCTGCTTCGAGGCGGAACCAAATTCGACAAAGTCAACATGAGAGGCGGTTGAAATGACCGAATGCTTCTTGAATTTGGCATCATTTTTGTAGGGATAATCTGATCGATACTGCGCACCGCGGCTTTCGTCTCTAGCCATCGCAGAAACGATTACTAACTCCGCCACCGTAATCAAGTTGAGTAGCTCACAAGCCGCCCGGTTGGCCGTTCGTTTTTTGAGGTGCGAGCCCAGATGCATCAAGTGGCGTAACGCTTCCCGCAACTCACGCCCGTCTCGCAATATTCCGACTTTTTCCCACATCAGTCGCTGGACCGAAGTCCTAATCTCCTTTAAGCGTTGCAACTCAGGCCCGCTGTCTTCCCAATTTGACGGGAGAGAAGGTAAAGGAGGAGAAGCCACCGGCATTGGGTCTGAAATCACCGCGCGTCCTGCCCTGGCGCCATACACTAGGCCTTCCAATAAAGAGTTGCTAGCCAGGCGGTTTGCGCCATGAACCCCCGTACAAGCAACTTCACCGGCGGCATAGAGGTTTCTTAGAGAAGTTCTCCCATGCAGATCCGTTTTAACTCCTCCCATTAAATAGTGGGCCGCGGGATGAGAAGGAATCATATCCACAGTAATATCGATGTTGTAATTCATGCAGGTGGCATACACCTTTGGGAATCGCTTCTTAATCAGGTTTGCATCGAGATGTGTCAAATCCAAGTAAACGAAGTTACTGCCGGTCTTTTTCATTTCCGCCGTGATGGCCCTTGAGACCACATCTCGAGGAGCCAATTCGCCCATCTCATGATACTGGCGCATGAACCGCTCACAATCAATATTCCGAAGGCATCCTCCTTCTCCACGGATGGCCTCGGTGAGCAGGAATCTAGGAGCTCCGGAAAGAAACAAGGCAGTAGGATGAAACTGAAAGAATTCCATGTCAGCCATCAAGGCGCCGGCGCGATGAGCCATCGCCAATCCATCCCCGGTGGCCAAATCAGGATTGGTTGTTTCAGAATAGACCTGCCCTGCTCCTCCTGAAGAAAGAATTGTTCGTTTCGCCACTATCCGCTTCACCTTCCGGTCTTCTTCATCCAGGTAGTAGGCGCCCAGAACGGTACCCTCATGGACCAGGAGATCGAGAGTAAAACAATGCGACTTCAAGCTGATGTTTGGAATTGAGGCTGCTCTCTTCAGAAGCACGCGAATGATTTCGTGTCCTGTCGAGTCCCCTTGCGCATGCAACACGCGCGAGCGGCTATGAGCCGCTTCCTTCGAAAAGGACAGATGAGTGCCCTCCCGATCAAACGCAGTCCCCCACTCTATGAGCTCGGTGATAAAGGTAATGCCCTCTTCGACCAGGACCTTGACCGCATCTGGAAAACATAAACCGTCTCCAGCTCGAATCGTGTCTTCGAAATGAATGCTCACTTCATCTTCATCACTCAAAGCAACGGCAATCCCACCCTGTGCATACTGAGTATTGGATTCATCGGGGTAATCTTTCGTTAACACAATGGCTTTACCACCCCCACTGGCTTCGATAGCGGCCCGTAGTCCGGCAATTCCACTCCCAATGATCAGAAAATCAGTTTCGAGGATCTCAGAATCAGGGCTCATGCAGCTCCATTTCCCTTTCGTGGGCTGTTTCGATGATGCTTCTGAATGTTACTTTACAGTTGTTTAGTGTCTTAAGGCAACTTTGTTGAAGAGCTAGGCGGCCTGGAACTGTAATCCTCCTTTTTCTGAAACGGCCTTATTGGATTCCATGGTATAGTGAGCGCCTCCGAAACGCCCGTTACACGGGGGTAAGTGAGAGAATTGCAGGATACGGAGAAAGCGAGCAGGATTTTCTGGTGGCATGGAAAACATTGAAAATATTCCTATCGCATCGGGGGGAAATGCTGCATGCCTAGAGAGCTTCGTTGAGCGCTTTCATTTTAATTATGACTTGGACCTTTCTTAGGGCCTAACCTTATATAGTGACGCTGCTGCGTCGCGCGCTTCTGTCATTTCTATTTAAGAAGAGACTATCCACAATGAGGTCCATCCCTGTCGAATGTGAAGGTCGCTCATACAAAGTTCACGTTGGGCTTGGAATTCTTCCTCGCGCCGGGAGAATTCTCAAAGACCTGAACCTTTCGAAGCGGCTCATCGTGATCTCCAACCGCCAGGTCCTTAAGCTCTATGGGGCAGTTCTGGATCAGTCGTTGCGTGCAGCAGGGTTTGACAGTTTCAATCATCAACCTGCCGGATGGAGAACGCTACAAATCGCTCGCGACGATCGAGAAGGTCTACTATCGATTGCTTCAACTGCACCTGGACCGCAAGAGCACACTGGTGGCTTTCGGCGGAGGTGTGGTCGGTGACATGGTCGGGTTTGCTGCCGCAACCTACCTGAGAGGAATTGCCTGCATTCAGATCCCCACAACCCTACTCGCTCAAATTGACAGTGCGATTGGAGGAAAGACTGGCGTAAATCTCAAAGGCGGGAAAAACCTGGTTGGGGCCTTCTATCCACCAATGGCCGTCATTGAGGACCCCTCACTACTGGTCTCTTTGCCAGCACGCGAATTTCATTCCGGTCTTTATGAGGCCATTAAATACGGAATCATCCGCAGTCGCAGTCTGTTTGATCTGATCGCTCAAAAGCACGTACGTTTTCCTCACAAGAACAAAACTCGCCTCGAACAGATTGTCGCAGAATGTGCGGCGATCAAGGCGGACGTCGTCTCGCGAGATGAACGAGAGTCCGGTCTTCGCATGATTCTCAATTACGGGCACACCATTGGACACGCCCTGGAGGTCGCTACCCAATACCAGCTCCTCACCCACGGCGAGGCAATCGGTCACGGCATGATCATGGCGAGTCAATTAGCCGAGGCCCTCGGAAAAATTAAGGCGGCTGAAGCACAAGAAATAATTCGCGTGGTTCAACAGCTCGCACCATTGCCTTCAATTCAAACTCTAAGACCCCAACAGGTCTTTCGTTATCTGCTCTCCGATAAGAAAATCATTGCGCAACGACTTACATTTGTTCTCCCGGTGCGGATTGGCGCTGTTGAAATAGTTTCAGACGTGCCCCGGCCTGCTGTGGAAAACGTTCTTCGTTCCTACCTCCATGCTCGGTCCTAAAGCCGCCGAAATCCGTCAGATGTTCACGGCGATTGCCCACCGTTACGATTTCCTCAATCATCTCCTTTCCTTAAACATCGACCGGATCTGGCGTCGAAAGGCTGTTCAGTTGCTGAAAGAGCCATTGGGGCAATCGAAAGCTCTTTGTCTCGACCTTTGCTGCGGGACTGGCGACCTTTCTTTTGCCATGCGGGCGCGCGGAGCCGCCCGGATTGTCGGGTCGGACTTCAGCCACGCGATGCTGCAGCGGAATCAAGAAAAGATCCGGCAGCGCGGGCTCGAGTCAGGCATTTTCATTGTGGAAGCCGATGCCTTATCGCTTCCATTCAAGTCAGATAGTTTTGATGGCTTGGCGATTGCATTTGGATTGAGGAATCTCGAGAGTGTACAGTGCGGGGTTAATGGAAATGCACCGCGTCTTGAAACCCGGAGGCAAGCTGGTGGTGCTGGAATTTTCGCGCTTGACTCAGCCTTTGCTGGACCGAGCTTTTCAGTTTTACTTTCTCCATATTCTGCCGCGAATCGGAGCCCTATTCTCAAAACATCCTTCCGCCTACTCTTACCTGCCTGCTTCGGTTCTTCAATTTCCTAACCAGGAACAGCTCAAAGGGGTTTTTCTGGAATGCGGTTTCCAGAACGTGAGTTATCGAAACCTAAGCGCTGGCATCGCTGCGATCCATTACGGCGAGAAGGCCTCCAACCCAACCTAATGCAATTTTCGTTTCGGTCCCAGTATTAGAATTCTATTAAGTAATTGCTTATAGCCCAATTTGTGCTTCTTCTGGCCAATCATGAGGTATCATAATGCCTCACATAGAGGCTCTAAACCTTGTTGGGCCGACGAGGATCACGAGAGGTTGGGATCGCAACAGGTCTCGTCGTCATGACTCCAGTCAGCCTCATGAACTTTGACTGTTGACAAGATCAAGATCGAAGGTCTGGCTGTGGTCCCTGAATAGGAGGCGAACGTGATCGATTGGCTGCACAATCTTCCCGTCTTCTGGATGGCGCTTGTCGTGTTTGGGGGGACGTACCTGTCTGCGGGCGTGATCTACTGGGTCGTTACGGCCCTGGCCGTGGGCGAGCGAGCACGCGCATTCAAAGGTATCTCGCCCGGCATGCTGCCCCCTCTGGGCATCATCTTCGCCCTGCTTGTAGCGTTTGTCGCCTCTCAGGTCTGGAACGATGTCGACCGAGCCAAAACCGCGGTGAATCGCGAAGCCAGCGCTCTGCGCGCCGTGGTCCTCCTCTGCCGAAAGTTTCCCGGGAGAGCCCGAGACACGCCTGCACGCTTTGGTCCGTCGCCACATCACCGAAGCCGTGACGAAGGAGTGGCCCACGATGGCCCGCCAGCATGCTACCCTGACGATCGCCCCGCCCGCGCTGGTGGAAGCCCTGCAGTTGACCCTCGCCCTAACTCCCCGCGGCGAAGGCAGTGGCCGCACAGCGAGAGATGGCTGCCTCGCTGCAGAATGCCCTCGACGCTCGCCGGCAGCGTATCATGATCAGCCAGTCGAGCGTCAACTGGGTCAAGTGGACCGCCCTGCTCCTGCAGGCCGTCTGCACCCTGCTCGCCATTGCCATGGTCCACAGCGATAACAGACTCGCCTCCGCACTTGCCATGGCGCTTTTCGCAACAGGGGTGGCCGTCTCCCTGGTATTGATCGCCTCCCACAACCGGCCGTTCACGGGGGAGATCTCCGTCGGACCGGATGTGCTGTTGCAGGTAATGCCGGAAGAGGGCACATCGCCCCGCAGCCCCTAAAGAGGTTGGCCGATTCAGGAATATCCGATTCCACCTTTGAGGATCAACACATAAACAGTACTCCTTTCTTGTCTCTGGCCAAGAGGATTTCTCGAGGATTTTCACTTGCCAAACTACTGATACCCATATTGTAGTTTAGCGATGGCCCACCACAGTTGGGAACTTATTCCCGATGACAAAAGACGAAGACAAAATCTTCAATGGTGTTGCCATCAACACTCTGATCATTGCCTTGTTTAAATATTGGTTTGGGTTTATTGGGTACTTCTGGGGCTTTTTTATTGCCGGTTACTGGACAGATGTAACAACACCGCTTCTTGCCCCGACGAAACTCTCCGCTCACGTAAACATACCCTGGATTATCAGTGCCGTGGCTGGGTTAAGCATTGTTGTCTTTGTTCTTCTGCCAACCCTTTACTTTTGATTGAGACTGTCAATTCGAAGGCGGGTTGGCCAAGAGCGGCAGCCTACTGGCACCGGTGGTTGAACCGACAGAAAGCATTTTTCCCCAAACAGCCTTAAATCAGGAGGTCCCAGTGAATACACTTAAAGTGCACCCGGCGCACCGGCCTTGGCGGCTCGCCGGCCACATGGTTTACCACAGCATGGCATTGCTCCCACTTGGAATTGCAACATTAGGGCTCGGGATGTCGATCTACCACTGGGTTGAAGGGCTTGGTTGGCCCGAGTCTTTTCTCAATGCGGCGATGCTCCTGGGGGGATGGGGCCTGTTGATCCGCTGCGGACGACAGCAGGAAAATGGCTAGCCGGATGCTACGCGTTGCTCGCTGGAGTTGTGTTCCTTGTCTTAGCTGGAGTCATGTTGGCGCCGGTTATGCATCTTGTGCTTCATCGCTTTCATCTGGAATCGGACGGCCGCTCCACGCCGGCACATGAATCGCGAAAGTGATCATTTCCTGCCTTTTGCGGATTTATCCCAACGATAGACTCTTAGGCGGCTGGCAATATTGAAACTGATCGCGGAAGCTTCTCCTTGATTGTTTTCCAGGAATACAATTCCAATTCCGCCGTAGATCTTGCCGAGCGCATTGTAGTTGAGCCTGTGATCGCTAAAGCCAATCGGATCCATCTTTATCCGGATCCTCGACGACATCCGCTGAGTATCCCCCCTGAATAATTCCGGCTTGTAGCAACTTCTACAAACTTTATTTGTCTTTTTCTATCTGGATTCGTGACATGAGGATTTCCCCTAATCGCTACGGCATCGCCTAGCCAAAATGGGGATCATACTCACGCAACTTGTCACAGACTAAGCAAAACCAGAATAATTGAAACCAAAGCACCTCTTCTACCGCGAGAATGCCTACCTAATTCATTGAAAACAAATACAAACCCCCTCCGATTGCCGCTCCGAAAATTCCGCTAAAGTTTATTGTCAAATAGCCGAATAAGACAAAGCGGAGGGTTCTAATGATGCGCAACCGCGCAAACGCAGGTTTTACGATGTCTGAAGTCGTAGTTGTCCTCGCCATTGTGGCGACGATGTTGGGGGCAATCATCCCAAATCTCATGACAGCCATCCAAAACTATCGTCTCAGCGCCTCTGCCCGTGACGTGGCAAGCCAGATTCAAAACGCCCGCTACCGCTCCCTGAGGAATAACGCCGTGTGTTCCTTCATGCTGTTGCCGAGCGGCGGGCAGTTTGGTGTTGACTTGAATGGGGACGGAACCATTTCGTCGGGAACCACTGATGTCATCCTTCCTCTGAATTCCAGCATCTCATTTGTCGACTTGAATACTCCTCCTGCAAGTCTAACGAGTGTGACTTCTCTGAGTACCGGATCTAAGAGCGGCATAGGCTTCACACCACGCGGAACTCTCGCAAACATCAACACGACAACAGGATTGCCAGACTTTACGACAGCTCTCCCTACTAACGGTTTCGTCATGTACCTTTCAAACACAAGAAACAAGTACATGGCCATCACCGTAAGTCCTGCAGGACGGGTACGAACCTGGAGTTCCAGTAACGGATCGACGTGGAGATGAACAACACTTACCCTGTCGACGGGCGGAAAAGGATAATTCCAATGAAAATGAATCAAAGAATGCAAGCGATCAATCACAAGCCAAACGCAAGAGCAACAGAAAGAGGTTTTACTTTGATCGAACTGATGATTGCCTCTTTAGTGTTGATTATCGGATTGGCTGCGGTTGCGACAATGATCAGCTACTCTTTGACCTCAAATCTTATTACTAAGAATGAAACCTTAGCCTTGAGTTTGGCCGAAAAAGAATTGGAACGGCTCAAGGGCCTGAGTATCAATGATACATTGCTCGCGGCAGGAGGAAGCACGGTCGCAAGCAACGGCAAAATCAGCTACAGCGGAAGTGCTGTTGCTAATTATAGCCGTGCGGTGACGGTGACGGATGCCTATCAGGTTGGCAAATCGGCAAACTTTGACGTTCGATGGAATGTCACCGACATTGCGACAAACATCAAGAAGATAACGATTGCGTCAGTGAGAACGGGTGAGAGCGGACGATTTAAGGCGGTTCAACTGACTTATGTGAAAGCCCGATAGGCATGGAACATTTATGAACCTAATGAATACAGACAGAACCAAACAAGGTTTTTCATTGTTGGAACTGATGATCGTGCTGGCGGTCTTTTCTTTTATTACAGGCGGATTATTTAACGTACTCCAACGCAGCCAGACTCGCTACCAGTTCGAAGAGGACGTGACCGAAGCGCAGCAGACAGCCAGGACGACGGTTGACATGATGGAGAGGGAGATCCGGCTCGCCGGATTCCCCAAAGTCACTTACTACGATGCTGCTCTGGGGTATACGGCCAATAGCAACACCATTTCTTCTGGATTCGTGACCGTCAATTCGACAGATCTGGTTTTTGAGGGCGACATTAATGAAGACGGGATTGTCGAGGTCGTCGAATACCGCCTAAACGGAACGGTCCTCGAACGCAGTGCTGTCGCCAAACCCGGCGGTGTTACAGCGGCAACTCCAGCCTTTAAGACCCTGGCAGAAAATGTGCGAAGCCTCTCTTTTACCTACTTCGACACAGGCGGGAATTCCACCGGTGTCGCGGCTAATGTGAAGCGAGTCAATGTGGATTTGAACTTGAGCACGAACTATGTAGATCCGGAAAACCGGAGGTTGCGTACGGTCTCTGCAACAACTTCTGCATTGGCAAGAAATCTCTAAAATCGGGAGTATCCCATGGAAGCCAACTCTTTGAATTTCAAGTCGTCAGGTCGCAATATTCAAACCAACCGCGGGATTGCGATGATCGTAGCAATGTTTGCGCTTCTTATCCTGTCTCTGATTGGCTTAGCGCTCTTGAGTGTTTCCTCAATCGAGGTCTTGGTGAACCAAAACTCCAAGAGCTCCCGAGCCGCCTACTTCGCAGCCGACGCAGGCACAGAAGAGGCGCGATTCCGTCTCATGACCAGCGGAGGGAATGCCATTCCACCTCCAGGGAATACCACTTCCGCCATCTATATCCGAGCGAATACATCCATTGATCCCACTTCTGGGAGCGCTTCGACGAACCCATACTTCGATCCGGAATATTCAGTGATATCCAAGAGGGACAACAACGGGACACAGACTACGACGGCTTCAGGACTCAATACTGCGACGTTCTATACAACAATACAAGGAAGCTCTAACCAGGTTCCCTATGCCTGGGTAAAAATTACGCGAAAGACAGAAATACTTGCGGGTCAAACCGTCGATAACGACAGCACGAACAACAATACTGCAGTTTATTATGGGGGCAGCACGGTCACTGGCAAGACTTCTCAGTATGTCCGCGATGCCACCAATTCCCCTACCCACAATGGCAACCCCGTCTATTTGGTGACGGCAATGTCAGTCGAGAGTGGCGGAGCCCAAAGGAAAATTCAAACCGAAGTCGTCGTTCCACCCCCTGTACCCATCACGGCCGCAATCAATTCCTATAATGATGTGGACTTCAGCGGAAATTTGAATGTTAGCGGATTCAATGAGTGCGATGGAAGCACGACTTCAGTTTATGGCGTAAGCTCGCACGGGAATGTTGACAGTCTCGGGCCGTCGCAAACTGTGATAGGGCAGGCCCCGCCACCGCCCGCAGACCCTGCTGGACCTTCGCTCTGTCCGAATTGCCAATTCGGCTATGATATCCCAACACTTATCAATATGTACAAAAATTCTCCCATGTTTCAAAGCATCGATAGCGCGGGTACAAACGTATCTTGCTCGGGATCTCCAATAGACTGCTCGGGATCAAACGTTGCTCTCGGAACTCCTCCGAATGTTCCGCCCCCAGGAACTCCAACCAATACCCCAGTTCCCCAATATTACTATTCTCCCGGTGATTTGCACCTCACTGGGAACAACTCTCTTGGGTATGGCATATTGATCGTCGATGGCAATGTGACATTGAATGGCGGTGTTTACTACGAAGGAATCATCATATCCAGAGGAACTTTCAATTTCACGGGTGGAGGCGGTAATAACATCAATATCCGTGGAGCGGTAGTTGCGGGACAAAGTGTTACCGATACAACCAGCGATGTCGGAGGAAGCATTGAGGTTCAATACAACTCCTGTTCGATCCTCAATGTGTACAATCAGTTGCCAATGACGGTGTTGACGTTTAAAGACCGCGCGCTTTACTAACCGGGGGCACTCATGAAAACCAATTTTCAACGCCTGCTTGTTCTCCTCATATTTGCTTGTCTCAGTCGCCCCGCCAGTGAAATCACTTTTGGCCAATCGTCAACGGGTACTGTAGCCCCGAAAAAGCGAGTCTTTAAGAACGAGGATCTGGACAAGTACCAGGAGAAATACGGCAGTGAAACATCACCTGCCTCAAAGCCAGGTTCAGTCATCGCTTCTTCCGTCGATAAGGCCTCTAGCCCTGAACAAGCCAGCAAGGGGAAGCCGAAAACGGATCTTACTGTCTGGCGCGCAAAGCTCAAAGAGATCGATGACACGATTGCCAGTAAAAAACGAATGGAAGGCAAGCTGACTGGCAGTCTTGCAAAGTACAGCCAGAGCCTAGCTGAGGCTTCTACTGATTTTCAAAAGATGACGGCCCAGGAACAATTTGCGGATGTCCAAAAAAATTTAACCAGGACTCAAGCTGAACTTAAGAAGGCTGAAGAAGATAAAGCCAAGCTGGTCTCAGATGCCAAGAAGGCAGGAGTGCAGGAAAAGGATTTACTCAACCCTGATTCTCAAGGTGAAACCAAAGAGTGATTACTTCCAGACTTTTGTTGATTTATCCCATCGATAAACTTTTAGGCGGCTGGCAATATTGAAACTGATCGCGGAAGCATCTGCTTGATCGTTTTCTAGATATACTGTCCCAATTCCACCGTTGATCTTGCCGAGCGGATTATAGATGATCCTGTCATTGCCAAAGGTAATCGGATCCGTCACGGGGCTACTGGGGTCGGAAGGAGGACCGAGCAACTCGTCCCCATTGAATCGGACGTGCTGAGGCAGTTGGTAGGTCCCCAAGTTCCTCTCTCCTGTATCTAGGTTTCCATTGTCATTCTTATCCTCAAAAATAGCATAGGATGTCCTGCTTGGACTGAACTGCACAACCACCGTCTTCCTCCTCGAAATGGCAGCATAGCGCGCAATCTCCAAGTTCGAGGTCAGTACTTGAGTCCCCGAATCGAGCTGATAGAATTCCAGATAACGTGTCATTGGCGGCACAGCCATGGCAATGAGGAGCAAGAGAACTGAGAGAAGCAAGATCATCTCAAGCAATGATAAACCTGCATCAATTGGATGTGCTTTATACATCGTGTTTTGTTGAAGAATTATCTTGACTTGTTTGCCTTTCATCCTATCATACAGCCAATCAATCTTCATCCATTTATTTTTCGGGCCCAGATCGCTAACCCCAGTGAAACCATCTCCAAAAAAGAGCATTGTCTGCTCAGCTCGCTATCTTAAAAGAGCCATTTACAGCACATATTTCTTTGGTCGGCCACGACCCTTAAAGAGTGTCCGCGGTTTCACGCTCCTGGAAATGTTGATGGCATCACTCCTTGTCATTGTTGGGTTATTGTCACTGTTATCATTAATCCTGTTTGCTTTGAAAATGCGCTACGATTCCAGACTCAGTTCCACAGCGCTCAAACTCTCCCAACAGATCATCGAAGAGTTCAAATCAAGAAGTCCTGACGACCCGGTTTTCTCTCATCCAGGAAATGCCTTGACCAGCGATGGCGCCATTGACTTTGACGCGGGCCTCGATCCTCTCGCCTCATCCATAAAGTCTTTGCAGCTAAACCAGACGCTGAATACCCAGCTAGTGTTTGAGACACGCTGGAACATCACGTCGCTAGGCGATAAGAAGATTCTAACAGTCGCTACCCGTAAACGAGACTGGGAGAAGTCTCAATTCTCCCCTGTGAATCTGAAGCTCGCTCTCACTACTGCCTATTAAGGAGCCGGGAATGTCCCTTCTCTTTCTTCCGGAACAAGACGGCTTACAACAAACGTCGCTCCCAGAAATAGATCCCCTTGAGCATTCCTGCCGGTGTCAAACCTCGGGATTTTCTGTGGTCGAACTCCTGGTGGTATTAACAGTTTTTGGAATCGTTTCCGGAATGGTCTTTTCTTCCATGGGCACAGGGCAAGAAACCGCCGATATTGCAAAGCAAGAGGGATTCATGACAGCCAACTTGGAGGATATTTTTGCCCTCTTCAATAGCGAAATCAGGACAATCGGCTTCCCACCCGAAAGCTATTTTGATTCCGAGTATCTGCAAAATCCGGCCACTCCAAAAAATCTTGTATCCCATGGCCTGATTTCGATGGGGCCGCTCTCTATGGAATTCGAAGGAGACATCAATGGGAATGGAAAAGTCGATTATGTCCGCTACTATCTAACGGGTTCTTCCCCACCCTATGCCCTGTGTCGCCTTGCCGGGGAAGTTCATGCAGATGGCAGCTTGCCGGGTGGATCTCCGCAGAAATTATCGGAGCAAGTCGAGAATCTGGAGTTTGCATTCTTTAACAGATCGGGAAACCCAACAGCATCCTTGAAGGATGTTACTTCTATCGAGATTCGGATGACGTTGCGGTCTAGGAACCGGGACCCCATTTCCAAAATCTATCGAACGATCCATGAAGCAACTCGCATCCACCCTTTGAATCTTTGAGCCGCACGATAACGATAAGTGTCTGGAATATGAATTCAGGATGTAGACAAATCCAGTCCTCCAGGTCTCGAGGGATTGCCATACTTGCGGCGCTATTGGCCTTGGCCATGCTGACCTTAATTGCCCTGAGTATGACCTTTGTCAGCTCCACCGAGGTTCTGATCAATGACAACAACAAAAAAAGGCTTCTCCAGCTTTACGCCGCCGAATCTGCGTGCGAAGAAGCACGGCTCAGGATTCGAGGCCTACTTGACCTGAACCAGCTCTCCGTCACGGATCTCAACCGCACCGTCTATCTCGTGCCAAGTTATTCCATTAACCCCACATACGGCGACGAGGTCACAAACCCATATTTTGATTCGAGTGCCGAATCGACCCAAGTCACTTCTATCCTACTTTCCGAACTGGAATCTCTCAAATTCACCTGGGTTAGGGTTTGGCCAAAAACAGAGCTTCGAGCGGGGTACTCTCTGGATGACGCCGTGCTGACTATGGATCCAGTCTATTTTGGGTTTAGCAAGACCCAATCACCCGCCAGGCCGACCCAATACGTGAATTCAGGGAATCACTTGAACAGCCATCTCGGTTCCCCCGTCTTTCTCAGCACAGCGTTGGCTAAGGAGCCCACTGGATTTCGACAAATGGTCACGACAGAAATCGCCAGAATCCCCTGCCCTCCACTAAAGGCTGCATTCTTCTCCAAAGGCAGCGTCGAAATACTGGGCTCAGCAGTCTCGCTGGATGGAAATGATCCAAGTGCCTTAACGGCCTCGAGCCTGAACGGGTTGGAATCTCAAGGTGATGTCAGCGGAGACGTCTCGCACATTAGTGGCTCCCCACTGCCTATCAGATCCTTCTCTCCGTATGCTTACGAGATGGACAGCTTAATCAAAATGCTCCGGCCCCCTGTTTCTCGGGAGGTTGAAAGTCTCAATATCAATATCAGTAAAAGTTCAAATGGGAACTATGTGGCGAGTGGGGTTACGCTGGGTACTTTGCCAGCAAACGGAAATCTCTCTCAGGCTGTCTATGTTGGGGGGCCTTTGACCCTCTCAAATTCAAGCGGGCAAGGGATTCTGATCGTTAATGGAGACCTTACGATCGAGGGGGAATTTACTTATCAAGGTTTGTTGATCGTCAATGGAAGGGTGAACTTCAATGGAACAGGGCCCGGCATCCAAATCACAGGGGCAGTCTTGGTGAGTGCGTTGTCTGGAAATCCGTCTTCGTACCTCGACGGAACTATCAATCTCGTCAACGATTCCTCCGTCATCCAGAGGCAATTCGACAGTCTTCCTTATGCACGGATAGCATTTAAAGATTTTTGAAGATAAGAGAAAGCCCCAGACTCCTTCAACAACTCCGGGCAGCTCAAAAGAGTGGGAAAATTGAGGTATATTTTCCAATCATCTGCGCCCCAAGCAAAGCAGAAAGAATCGCCGCAACACCAAGAAACGAGCCAAAAGGAAGCTCGTAGTTTGCGTCTTTACCCGCTGCTTTGATGAAAATGAAACCAACCAATGCTCCCATTAGGGAGCCCAGCATGATCGTTAGCAAAGCCAATCGCACTCCCAGGAAGGCGCCCACCATTCCCATCAGCTTGATGTCACCGAATCCGAGCCCTTCGATCTTTCTGAATCGAAAATAAGCTTCGGCAACGAACCACAGAAAACCGCCGCATACCAGGGCGCCAATGAGGGAATCCAGAAAAGAATACATCATGAGGGGAAGCTCAGAGAAGCCGCAATAATCCGAGGAGAAGTTTCGAAGTCCCGTCTTCGACCGGGCTAATCAGGCTGAAGACCAGGCCGACAACAATACCCGGCAGGGTAATGATATCGGGCAAAATGCGGTGATTGAGGTCTATGAAAATTAAGACAATGATCGCCGAAAAAAATAGCAGCAAAAGGAAAGTCTTGCTCTGTATGCCAACGATGTGGACAGTCGCCCAAAAGACAAAAGCCGTCAACCCCTCGACAGTTGGGTATTGCCAGGAAATCGGCTCTTTACAGCCACGGCAGCGCCCTCCGAGAAAGAGAAAGCTAAGGATCGGGATGTTATCGTACCCCTTGATAGGTGAGTGGCACTGAGGGCAATGCGAATTGGGAAATACAACCGATTTCCCCTCAGGGATGCGGGAAATACAGACATTTAAGAAGCTGCCGATGATTAAACCGAAGAGAATAGTGAAAAATTCTAATAGAAGCACGGGTATCTCGATTGCTAGGTAGAATTCAACTCGACTGCTTGGTTCAAGTCCTAGCTGCAGTCCCACGCCCTAAATCGTATTCATGAGTCCAAAACATTAGAATATATTCGAGCAGTGTCTTGCGCCATTTTCGTAATTGAAAATTCCGATTGGATCCGTTGGGCTGCATTTTCCCTACATCGACGAATATTGTCGAAGTCACTGAGTGCTTGCAGAACGCATTCTGCCAAGGCAATCGGATCACCCGGCGCAAAAAGAAATCCGGTTTTCCCTTCGATGACGATTTCTGGAATGCCTCCAACGCGGCTAGCGAACACAGGGACACGATGAGCCATCGCCTGCAGAAGGACAGACCCGAGTCCTTCGGAAATTGAAGGGAAAACAAACAGGTCCATGGCCGCAAAGGAGTCATGCAAGTTTAGGATCAAGCCAGGGAGAAACACTTTCCGAGACAAATCAAGCTGAGTTATCAGTTGCCGGTACTTCTCCTTGAGCGGCCCATCGCCAATGAGTAAGAGTCGCGCTTCGGGAAACTGTGCCTGAATGCGGAAAAAACCCTTGATGAGATCGGCATGCCCCTTCTCCGCGGTGAAATGTCCAACACAGCCTAACAGAGAGATTTTTCTTATCCAACCCAAGTCGTTCCCGAGCCTGGTCTCGCATAGCCACTGGAAGGGGCTCTGGGAATTCGACGCTATCGTAAACCACTTTGATTCGCCCGGGGGCGATGCCGTAGTTCAGGAGTAGATGCCGGATATGCCAAGACACCGCAATGATACAGGCGGAAGCTTGCTTGTACTTCCACTTTGAAAATGAGTTATCTTTAATGGGAAAAATTACCCTTCGGTGAGAAACAATTGGTTGAGTTGCCCCCATTGCTTTTAGGATTGTCGCCAACCCAAAGCTTCGGGCGTCGTGGGCATGAATAAGATCAGGCTTCAGTCGCCGCAAGAGCAGCCAGAGTCTCGGGAGGGAGATAGGGTCCACTTCACTCCTTAAGGTGAGTGGATAGCAAGTCAAATTCAAGTCTTCTATTTCTTTTTTCAGCTGGCTTGCAGGGGGCAAAACAAAGTATTGGTCAACGCCCGCATGGCGCATCAACCCCGAAGCTAGATAGGCAACCTGCTGCTGCCCACCCCGCCAATCGCAACCGGAATCCAAATGGAGTACTTTCATTTTTTTGGCTCGCTGGTCCGCTTCATCCGAGGATTTTTCTCAAGTTCGCGTAGCTTTGCATATTTCATAAAATTGTAGAAACTGGCAAGGCAGGCAATCAGGTATCCGTGTCCCCCATCTCGAAATCCTGATTTCAAAAAGAAAGTTCTCACAAACGTGAGTGGGGGGGAGAATACCAATTGAAAGTATCCGCCGGCCTTCCTATTTAAGTTAAGTTCCTTCGCAGCCAGAGACGTATAGCGGTCCAGCCGGACAAGATGCTCTGATAAGGAATTGCACGTGTAGTGAAGCAAGTGTCCCTTTAACAGAGCGACGGTCCCGTTCACCAATAGAGACTCATGGACAAAACTACCTTGCCAGGTAGCTTTTTTCTTCAGGTATAGCCGTATCTTGTAGTCCGGGTACCAACCAGAGTGTTTGATCCATCGCCCCAGATAAAAGGCCATTCTCGAAAATTGGTAGGCATCGGCATAAGCCTCTCCAGATTTCAGGCTTGCAATTTCGCTCTTCAGCTCCGGGCTCAAACATTCATCGGCGTCTACACTGAGTATCCAGTCTGAGCTCGCTTGATTGCCTGCGTAATTTTTTTGCTCTGAGTAATCGGTCCACGCCCGTGTGAAGATCCTGGCGCCGTAATCGGCCGCGATCTCCAAGGTTCGATCCTGGCTGCCGGAATCAACTACAATAATTTCGTCCACTACATCCTTGATTGAATTCAAGCAGCGATCAAGGTTCTCTTCCTCATTCAGAGTAATGATGGTGGCTGATATTTTCACGGGCAATGCCAAAAGCCCTCTCTGGGAACGGGGATAGCCTTTAAGTTAAACACTGGAACAAACACTAAGAAACGTGCTGATGAGGAGGCTTTCCAGAGGGCCGATTTGTCCCCCATAAGCACAACCTAAGGGTTTGCCGGTTTCGATGGGCTTTGGCGGGGAGGGTTCAGAACGTCTTCAATCTTGATGTTTTGAACATCAAGTGTCTTTCCCACCGCTTTGTCCAGATCCGCTTTGGACTTGGTAAAATCAGTGTGTGCCCTGACTTCATTTGTTAAGGCAATCGCCAGGTTCCGTTGTTCTTCTAAGACAAACCGAATCGTTGATGTTCCCAATTGAAATTTCTTTTGTTCAGCTTCCAGGTTCCGTTCTGCGAGTTCGCGCGCTTTCTGGGTCGCGTCGATTTGCGCCCGAAACATCTCCAAAGTGCTATACGCATTGCGAACTTCCAAAGCGATCTGCTGTTCGAGTGCTCGCAATTTCTTTTCAGACTGAGACTTCAAAATCATGGCTTGCGCATAATCTGCCTGAGCACTCCGGTTCTTGACCGGGATTTCAATGTTTAAGGTAGCCGAATACGTCGGGAATCGATTGTTAAACAGTTGATTCATCGCATCCCAGAAATCGGTCTTGGGCCCATAGATAAATGTCCCATCGGGCAGGAACAATCGCGATTGACCGGCCAACGCATTCGTGCCGTAGTTCATGCTCAAGTTTACGGACGGCAACATTTGATTCCGGTAGTAACGACGGTTGATCTCCTGGTTGTCAATGTCCTTTTTGGATTGTTTAACTTCAGGCCTTGCCTCAATGGCATAGCTGACGGCTTGAGCCACGTCAAAATCCTTGAAATCGTTCGGTGAGAGGGTTTTGTCGAGCGGTTCAATTTTGGAAGCAATTTGTCCAGGATCTCGCTGAGCGCTAATGACCTTCTTCATCGTATTTTCCAATTGTTCGAGTGTGTATTGGGCAACGATCAATTCCTCTTTACGATTCGCGATTTCCGCTTCCGACTTCACTAGTTCGATTGGAGCCAGGGTCCCAATCTCCACCTGACGTTTGTTGTCTTCATGAATTTTTGTAGCCAAATCCAGCGATCGCTGTTTCACTTTAATGTCGTCACGAGCAAAGACAATATCCCAATAGAGCCTTTGGACTTGGTTAACCACGTCGATCAACTGCTGGGCAAAGACATAGTCACTAATGTCCTTATTATTACGAGCAATCAGAATGGGTCGTTTATTGACCAGAGTTCCAAAGTTCTTCAAAAGCGGCTGAGAGACAGTGGCCAGGAGACCAGAATTCAGGGACGGATTCACGATGTTAAATCTGCTATTGCTGGACTGGCGCCAGTTTGTAAAGTCGAACTGATAGCGTGTGCCCGTAGGAAGAAGTTGGTAAAAACTGACATTTGCTTGGTCCTGTTAATAGATCATAAGCGACGGTGCCGCTGGTCACCGCGTTATTTTGAGGGTAGTTGCTTCGATTCATCACTAGGGGGCTGAGGATGAGCTTTGGGTCGAAGATCCCATAGCCATGAGTAATGGCATATTCGGCAATCCGCGGATTTTCCAGGTCAACTACAAGATCCAGGTTATTCTGCAATACGAGTCGGACAGCGTCCGACTCGGTGAGACGGAGCTGCCCATCTTTCACGAGAGTATTCAAGTAATCGCTGACTTCTCTTGGTTGATCGTAAGTCTGGTGTCTTCCCACATTCTCTTTGAACCAATCGGGCATGGGAAAGAAGCTTTGGGCAAACAAAGGAAATGAGTGCCCGAAATCAATAA
Organism: uncultured Acidimicrobiia bacterium; assembly: GCA_963810905.1. GTDB lineage: Bacteria > Acidobacteriota > Terriglobia > Versatilivoradales > Versatilivoraceae > CAWBAT01. The sequence continues at coordinate 326,782 of CAWEPG010000015.1, forward strand.
GCAGCAGTAGAAGGAGAGGTCGAATTATCCATTTGTTTTTTAATAGGATACCGAAGCATCGAATCATTTTGACACTCCCTTTGTCTTTTACGGAATTACTCAATACCGCTCTCATTCACTAACGTACCTATCCAGTATTAAGTTTCTTTCTTTTTCACTGGAAGGCAATATCCATCGCGAAGGGTGATACAAGCAGAACACTAAGGGGGGATCCGGAACTGAATCGAGGTATTCTGTTGTAAAAAAAATTGAGGCCATCGAATCATTCTCATACTCTGCCAGAGAGCCTTCAAGGGTGTCAAATTGATTTGTATCTCTTTAAAATGTTACCATTCCAGTTGTTCTCTAAATGCTTTGAATCAAAGTCAGTTCTTTAGGTGCGAATGCTGGATCCTTCAGAAACAGAGCGGATGTTTGTTGGCACAGGGGCTATCCTTTCAGGGCATTTTCTGTTGACCTCTGGGCTGCACAGTGAAAAGTATCTTCAATGTGCTCGGGTTCTACAATGGCCGAGACATGCAGAAGCTTGTGCCCAGGCTCTCGCTACTCACTTCCTCGCGCACAAGCCCGATTTTGTCATTTCGCCTGCGCTCGGAGGGATTGTGATTGGACACGAATTGGGTCGAGCTTTGGGTTGTCGAGCTATCTTTGCGGAACGTGAGAATGGCATCCTTCGCCTTCGCCGTGGCTTCTCAATCGACCCGGGGGAGAAAGGGGTCGTTATTGAGGATGTTATTACGACAGGGGGCTCTACAACAGAGACCATTAAGGTGGTTCAGGGTTGCGGAGGGGTCGTTCTTGGCGCTTGTGCCATAGTCGATCGAAGTGGTGGGGAAACTCATTTCGACGTTCCCCATTACAGCCTATGGAATCTGACGATCCCCACTTACGCGCCTGAGGACTGCCCACTTTGCCGCGCCGGCTCATCACCGACTAAGCCGGGAAGCCGATCCTCCCGCTGAGTAACAAATTGTTAGCATCACCTGCAGAGATCTGTGCTCTCCAATGCCTAGAAACCTTCGCCTCACTCTTGAATATGATGGCACCCACTTCCACGGCTGGCAGGTTCAGCCAGGGCTCGATACAATCCAAGGAAGATTGACCACGGTTACCTCCGAGGTGACTCAGGAGCCCATTCATATTCATGGCTCGGGTAGGACTGATGCGGGCACTCATGCTCTGGCACAAGTGTGCAACTTTTTGACGGAAAGCCGAATTCCAGTTGAAAACTTAAAGAAAGCCATGAACTCTCTGCTTCCCCATTCCATCAGGGTCAACGCGGTTGACGAGGTTCCCCTTTCTTTCCATGCTCGCCGAGATTCGGTTTTCAAGCATTATCGCTATCGGATTCTATTGTCAAAGACCTGTTCTCCTTTCCAATACGCTTTTGTCCATCATTGTCCTTATAAATTAGACCTCCAGAAAATGAGTGATGCAGGTGAAAGAGTTCTCGGTGAGCATGATTTTTCGGCATTTTGCGACTCTGATTCTGAGGCCGAGTCGAAAATTCGCCGCCTCATGAGTTCCTCTTTTCTGTTTGACAGCACCAGAAATCTCATAGAATATAACATTTGCGCAAATGGCTTCTTGCATCATATGGTCAGGAACCTGGTAGGAACTTTCCTAGAGGTTGGAAAAGGCCGACTTGCCTGCGAGGAAATCACGAATATTCTGGAATCTAAAGATCGCTCGCGGGCAGGTCGAACAGCACCCGCCAAAGGGCTTTTCCTGGTTAAGGTTGGTTATTAGTGAACTAAGTTAGCCCCGCAGCTCTGTTTTTCCTCTTGACGGGTCTGCTCGTCGAGAGGGTTTCCAATTCACGATCCTGCAAAGATTCGCCTGAGCAAATTATAAGGATGAAGGTTCAGGCGAGGGTCAACGGGCGAACCCACACGTCCAGTCCTTGGCTCAGAATGTCAACTCTCACCGAACAGATCACAGGAAACTTCAAAGGACATCTCAAGACCGGCTCTCTTGAGAAGCGCCTATTTGAGCAACTGGAATTAGAGCGGATTCCCAGGCACGTGGCAATTATCATGGACGGAAATGGGCGTTGGGCCCAAAAACGCCGCCTGCCAAGGGTGGCCGGACACCGGGCAGGGATTGTCTCGGTCAGAGAAACCGTAGAGACCGCTGCTCGCTTGAATGTTCAGGTGCTTACTCTCTATGCTTTTTCAGTAGAGAACTGGAAAAGACCCGCCGGTGAAGTCTCGACACTGATGAGTCTGTTGAAAGAATTTCTGCGAAAAGAGCTGAAAACTCTGATGAAAAACAACATTCGATTCGCTACGCTTGGACGTATCAGCGAGTTGGATCCGGAGATTCAGAAGGAGTTGGAGTCCGCTAAAGCCAAGACGGGCCTCAACAATGGGATGGTCTTTAACGTTGCGCTCAATTATGGCGGCCGGGCGGAGTTGGTGGACGCCTTTAAGCTTTTGGTGGAGAAAACACCAAATGGGAAAGGGCATCCCCTTGAAATCACAGAAGAAAGCATCGCGGCCTGCTTATATACGGCAGGACTTCCCGACCCAGATCTCATGATCAGGACTAGTGGAGAATTAAGAGTCAGTAATTTCTTGTTGTGGCAAATTGCCTATTCTGAGATTTGGGTGACCGAAACCTTATGGCCTGACTTCAGGAAAAAGGATTTTTTTGAAGCGATCATCGCTTATCAGAAGAGGGAACGCCGCTTCGGGGGACTAGCCACAAAATGAAGCGCGTCCTGACGGCTTTCATATTGGTCCCCGTGCTGATTGTCATTATTGGTTACGGCCCGACCTATTTGTTCACAATTCTAGTAGCCACGGCCGCTATCCTGTCATTGGAAGAGTTCTTTGCTATTATTAGCCACTGTGGGTTCGAGATCTATCGAGTGTGGGGCCATCTGTTGGGTGTATGTCTGATTCTCAGTTTCCATTTTTCGCCCCACAACCAGACACTTTCTTTCACCGTACTGACCCTTTCTGTATTTCTATTGTTGGCATGGAATCTAAAGAAGGGAAAAGATTTCCAGCAGGCCTTGCAGAGTTCGGCTGTGACGACATTGGGACTCATTTATATCCCGGTGTCCTTAGGGTTGCTCATTACTTTGCAATCCAGTCACACGATTTGGGGCGAAGGGAGCCGTTGGGTTTTTTTTCTGTTAATCGTTGTCTGGTTTGGGGACACCGGGGCCTACTATATTGGTCGAGGCTGGGGAAAACATCTTTTAGCCCCTAACCTTAGCCCAAAGAAAACAATCGAAGGAGCTTGGGGTGGGCTTTTTGGCAGTATATTAGGAGCTCTCCTGAGTAAGAAGATCTTATTGCCGCATGCCTCTTTGCTGCATCTAATATTACTTTCCGGGGTCATCGGGTTAGTGAGTCAGGTCGGAGATCTTTCTGAGTCAGTTCTCAAACGGGCCGCAGGCATCAAAGATTCGTCACAAATTCTTCCCGGGCATGGTGGCATGCTAGACCGAATCGATGGAGTCCTGTTTGGGTGCCCGATCCTGTTTGTCTATGTTCGATACTTTCTAAAATCCGCCTGAATGGGAATGAAACTGCTCAGTATTTTGGGTTCCACCGGGTCAATCGGGCGCAACTGCCTGAAAGTTATCGAGGAATTCCCTACCGATTTCAAGGTCATCGGCCTGGCAGCCGGAAGCAATAGTCGTCTGCTTTCCCAACAAATTGAGAAATTTCAACCCAGGGTTGTTTCCGTCTCGACAGCCGCGACTGCAGAAAGTCTTCGGCATGGGATTCAACACCTACCGCCAGCCCGAAGGCCGAAGATCTTGGTGGGTATAGACGGAGTAGTTGAAGTGGCAACCCATCCTGAAGCGAACATGCTGGTGAGCGCCATCGTCGGAATTGCAGGACTGGTCCCGACATATGAAGCGATTCATTGTGGCAAAACGGTTGCGTTGGCAAATAAAGAAATCCTTGTTGTGGCTGGCGACCTTGTCCAAAAAGCGGCACGGCAGGCCGGCGTTAGGATTATTCCCGTTGATAGTGAACATAATGCCATCCATCAATGCCTCCGATCAGGCGGGAAGAAGGAAGTGCGCAGAATCATTCTGACCGCTTCGGGAGGACCGTTTCGCACCTTCTCACGCAAGAAGATGGAGACCGTAACCCCGGAAATGGCCCTGAATCACCCCACATGGAGAATGGGAAATCGGGTCACCATAGATTCCGCCACAATGATGAACAAGGGATTTGAGGTTCTCGAGGCTCATTGGTTGTTTGCGATGCCTGTCGAAAAGATTTCTGTGCTAATTCACCCTCAGTCGACTGTCCATTCAATGGTAGAATTTCAGGATGGTTCGGTTATTGCCCAATTGGGAATTACGGATATGAAGCATCCTATTCAATATGCATTGACCTACCCCAAGCGCAGGGTGGGGGCGGGTGATTTTCTCGATCTTGAAAACTTGGGCAAACTGGAATTCATGCCACCAGACCTAAAGAAATTTCCCTGTCTTGAACTGGCTTACCGGGCCGCACGTGAACAGGGTGCACTCCCTTGTGCCTTAAATGCGGCCGACGAGGTGGCGGTAGACTATTTTCTTTCAGGAAAGATCCCGTTCACGGCCATTCCTCAGGTTGTCGCGCAAATGTTGGAATTAGCCAAGGGGGAGAGTTCATTTTCTTCAGTTCAGGAGCTTCTGCAGTATGACCAGGCGATACGCAAAGAGTCCAGACGCCTCATCGAATCGAACCACCTGATCTATGAGAAGGCAATGGCTAATTGATCTATGCCAGAGTACCGATAAGTCTGGGTAATTCTTCATTCCTTAGGAGATAGCTGGATGTTTTATCTTTTGTCCATAAAAGTATTAACTGTCATTTTTATCTTCGGCACGGTAGTTATCATTCATGAGCTGGGCCATTTCATGATGGCCAAGCTCTTTAAAATCCGAGTGGAAGCCTTTGCCGTCGGCTTTGGTCCCAGATTGTTTGGCTTTCGCAAAGCAGAAACAGACTATAGGGTCTGTGCGATCCCTTTGGGTGGTTATGTCAAGATGGCAGGGGAAAACCCGCATGAAGAGCTTACTGGAGGAATCGAGGAGTTTCTCTCGAGACCAAAATGGCAGAGATTTTTGGTTGCCATAATGGGTCCGGTCATGAACATCCTGCTGGCGGTGTTCCTACTGACTGGAATCTACTACTACAAGTATGAAGAGCCTGCCTGGCTAACTGAACCTGTCGTTGTAGGTGTTGTGAATTACGATTCTCCCGGTGAAAAGGCTGGCATTTTGGCAGGCGATCGAATCATCGCAGTCTCTGGCAAGAAGGATATTAAGTGGGAACAGTTTCTTCTCGAGATAGGAACCAGTGCCGGGAGACCACTGGATCTCGAAATCATCCGTGATGGGCAGACCATTCATAAGGAAGTGACTCCCGAATCACACGGGCGGCAGCATGAGGGCGAGATTGGGGTATTTCCCGTGACACCGTTTTTAGCCTCTCTGGTGGCCAAGAATGTGATGAAGGGAAAACCAGCGGCGGAAGCCGGGATTTTACCAGGCGATCAGATCATTAAAGTTGACAACGTGGATCTGATCAAAGAGGGGAAAGATCTGCCGGATGTGCTTAAAAGGACAACCAGCGATGTTGTTTTACTGACGGTCCTGCGGAATGGACAGGAAATAACTCTCCCGGTCAAGCCCTACAAGGAAGGCGGAAGACGGCTGATCGGCATAGAACGGGGGCAGACTCAAACGATGGTGATTGAAAAGTTGAGTCTGGGCCAGGCTTTCCAAGCGTCGATCAGAAGAAACATTCAGTTTGCTGGAATGATCTTTGATATTCTTCAGAAACTCATCCGGCGTGAAGTGTCATGGCGAATGATTGAGGGCCCCATTGGAATTGCCAAGCAGTCTAGCATGGCGGCAAATAGTGGCTTCTCCTATGTCCTCTTATTGATGGTGGCGATCAGTCTGAACCTGGGCATCATGAACCTGTTGCCCATACCCGTTCTGGATGGGGGCGTCATCGCGATCATTCTGCTGGAAACCTTGATTCGCCGCGACTTGAGCCTGGCCATCCGGGAAAGAATTACGCAGGTTGGCGTCGTCATGCTGATCGCGCTTGCCGTGATCGTCACTTATAATGACATCATCAAATCGTTGCCTGTCTCCATTGAGAAGTATTTCCCTTAAGACTTCTTTCGCTCAATAACCCTGGGATTTGATGGGACCCCTCCGACGCTTCTTCTTGGGCAGAAATAATAACTTCCCTCCATTGACGGGCATGCGATTGAAGCTTGCTTAAGGCCGTTTTGTACCTGGACTTGGAAGCCCCAGGCTAAAACAGGTTATGGCGAAAGCGCCGCTGAGTCTGCACCACCCTATCAGAATGCAGCCCCACCGAATTTGTGAGGCAGGAAGGTGGTTAACATAGGGAGGTACGTAATGACCAACACACCCACTAATAGAACCAGTAAGATCGGAACAATGGAGCGATAGACTTCGGGCAAAGGTTTCCGAAACCGGTAGGAAGACAAGAAGAGATTCATGCCGACAGGAGGGGTTAGATAACCAAGCTCCAGATTGGCAAGAAAAATAATCCCCAGATGAACGGGATCAATCTGATAGGCCGCTCCGAGCGGGATGATCAGAGGGACCACCACAATAATGGCTGAAAAAATGTCCATCAAGCAACCCACAATGAGCAGGAAGAGGTTTAGAAGTAATAAAAATACCCACCTCGAATGGACTGCCCCTGTGACCCAATCGGCAGCACGGGACGGAACCTGCGCATCAACAAGGTAATTCGTAAATCCCAATGCAACGCCGAGAATCAGAAGCACTCCTCCCACTAGCAATCCGCACTCGGTCATGACCCTTGGAATGTCCTTGAACAGGTTGAGATCCTTGTAAATAAAAACTTCTACAACAAAGGCGTAAAGTGCGGTCAAGGCGGCTGCTTCTACAGGCGTGGCAAATCCACTAAAGAGTCCCCAGAAAGCGACCACTGGTAGCAACAGTTCCCATTTCGCATCCCATAGAGCCGCCCTGGCTTCATCCGGTTTAAACCGGGGTTGATTTGATGCTAGAATTTTTGGCCCCTGGTGGATTCCCCACCAAGCCGTCATCAGGACCATTAAGACTCCCGGGAATATCCCCCCTAAGAACATTTGTTCGATCGTGATTTTGGCAATGATCGCATAGAGAATCAGAGGAAGGCAGGGGGGGAAAAGTAGTCCTAAGGACCCAGACCCTGTCAACAAACCAAGCGAAGATCTTTCGGAATACCCCGCCGCCAGCAAGACGGGCATCAGCAAACCACCCAATGCCAAGATGGTGACTCCGGAGGCTCCGGTGAAGGACGTAAAAAAAGCACATACCAAAGCCGTCACGATTGCCGGGCCTCCACGAAATTGGCTGAAGAAAGCCTGAAAGACTCGAACAAGGCGCTTTGAGGCACCGCCTTCGGCCAGGAAATACCCGGCCAAAGTGAATAGCGGGATAGTTGGCAAAGATGGGTTAATCACGAGGCGGTAATGATCCAATGGGATGGATGCAATGGGCAGGTCAGCGCCCCAAAAAAGGATTAATGCCGCTCCGCCCAAGGTGACGAAGACCGGCGCACCGAAAACAGTCGCGGCTAGCAATGCCGCCAGCGTCGGAAGAACGAGGTTTGAAGGAGAAGTCACTGGCCGCAAGGCCAAGTAGGAGAAGAGGGCTAATATGAGCGTGGCTGCAATTCGGCCCTTCCAGTTTTCTGCCGAATGGTAGAGCAACCGGATTCCAACCAATCCAAATCCGATGGGGAGCACGAGTTGAAAAACCCAAACGGGCAACCCATAAGCAAGAATATTGCCTCCCTCTCTCTCAGTTTCAATGAATTGGATACTGGCCACACAAAGGAAGAAAGTAACGGTTGCCGCGAAAGCACCGCTAAAAAGAAGCGCATACTGCTTGGGCCGCCCCTTGAGAAACATGGAACCTGTTGCGAGAGATAAAAGGCGGTTCTCCCTGGCAGCGATTGCTCCGCCCAACATCCCGATGATCAAGGTTAGATGCTGCACAAGAGCGCTGGAAGCAGAAATACCGACATGAAAAGTGGGGCGCAATATCGCCTCGAAAAGCGGGAGGACAATCATTGCACTCAGGGCAAGAGTAACAAGAAGATTTTCTAGGCGGCTCAGGCTCGTTCTTTCGAGCCTCGATACTTTTACACCAGGTTCCCAATGGCCTGAATTCGAAGGGCTTTGGTCCGTCACTTGGCTCGATACTCCTGGAGTAACTTCTGTACTTCATCAAACAGATCTGAGGGAACAATGGTCCCGCGAATTTTGGGATAGACCTCTTCAGCGGCTTTGTGCCAAGCGGCCTCAATCTCCGAAGTGACAGGATGGACGATGAGCCCTCTTTTTTTCATCGCATCAACGGCCTCGTTCCCTTCAGCCCGACTTTTGATTTGGATCTGTTCACCCGCTTCCTTGGCCGCTTTCAAAACTATTTCCTGGGCAGACGAAGGAATGCTGTCCCACGACTTTTTCGTAATAACCGCTCCCCCCACCAGAGGAGCCCAATTCAAGTCCAACATATGAGGTGCAGGTCCGTAAAATTGACCTGCCAATGCATAAAATGGCGTCGAAGGAACTGCGGTAATCAAGCCGGTCTGAAGGCTGGGTAAAATATCATTGGTTTCCAAGGGTACGGGTTGATATCCCCCGGCCTTCATGATATCCAGCTGATGGGCATCCCCAGCCCAGGTGAATAACTTCATTTTCTTCATGTCGGCCGGGTAGAGTACGGGCTGCTTGGAAAAGAATCGCACCCATCCAGAATCTCCCCAGAATAAAACCACAAACCCCTTTTCCAATAATTTTCTTTCAATTGTGGGACTGAGTTTCTGACGAACATAATCGACTTCATCGAGGGAATGAAACATCATGGGCATGTCCTGAAGAGCAGACACCGAAGGATCAATAGCCGACAAGCCAACAACGGTTAAAAGCCCCGACTGGATTTGCCCCACTCGCATTCGCCGGACCATGTCCGCTTCACCGCCCATGGATCCATCAGAAAAAATCGTGAGCGACACTCCGCCAGCCGGTGCCTGACGCCACTTCTCGGCCATGCCCAGAAGGATCTGGTGGTAGGAAGATCCCTTCGGTGCTAAGGTCCCCAGCCGCACACGAACTGCTGCCTGGGAGTACATCTTCTTGGCAAAGTTATCCGTTGCCATAGACAGTAACATCAATAAAACGATTCCTCTCCAGCGCAACAGTTTCATCGCGTATGGTTTCTCCTTTTTATTCCACAAACAGTTCCCCTTCCCTTGACAATAACCAACGGCTTCTATGCTGCATCATTAAGTTCTGTAGTCGCCACTCTGTTCTCGCATTGACATCGATCTTCAAGGCCTGATCCAGCAATGATTGAAATTCCGTTTTGTTTTGTTTACTGATCGATATTACTTCAGCATAGGCCACCAGAGGTGAGGCGAGCTGCCCCGAGGAAAGGGACATGGCACGTTCAAAATGCATTCGTGAGCGAGCAGCCCTGTCACCCTGTGCGCCCGGACGGCTGGGTTCAAATGTAATTAGAAACGTATGGATGGCGCCGTAGTCAAAATCTTCCTTGAGCTTCAAAGCGCGATCAATCAAGGCTTCGACATAAGGCAGATCCGCAATGAGCTCAGGATTGTCTTTGGAAAGGGCGATTGCCCCTGCCCATGATGCGGCAGTCCAGTAGAGCAGTGGCACATCTGAAACGGTTGTCCGGCCTACAGCAGATTGGGAGTCTTGACGCAAGTCCGATTCGAAGTTGCTATGTTTAACATCCAAACCTCTTAAGCCATAATTCCGCGCTCGCAAATAGAGATTCCTGGCCTGTAAGTGTAAGGCATTCGCACTTGCGAGGTCTTTCGTTTCGATCTCATCGGCGTCTTCCTGGATAAAAGCAAAACTGTATTGGGTAAATCCTTGGCAGGCCGCCAAGAGTAACCCCTGATGCTTGGGACTCTCCGCCAAAAGGCTTTCAACCAGTTTCAGGCTGAAAGGCAAAGCGCCCCGGATCAGTTCGGGATCATTGTCGGAGGAATAGGTTTGCCCACTCTGTGCGAGCGCATCTGCGAGCGTGTTAACCGCATATTTGCGAACCGAACAGGCCCCGTTCAGAAAGGCAAGACAGGTTATCATCACCCAGACGAGAGCCTGGCGGGATCGCCACCAGTGCAACTCAATCTGTTCACCCGTTTTGTTCATTCTGCCCGATAACCTTCCGGTCATTAGCATGAATAGGCTTGAAGATACAAAGGTGACCCTAAGGTTGAACCAGACTCAATACGTGGTACCATAACTCTCACTAAGCTGTAAAGCCGTTCTGTGGAATAGCTTTTATCGAGGTAATTTCGTGACAGTCGAAGATCCGAACTCTTTGCCAGTCCAACCAACATTTGGCGGCTATTGATATCGGTACCAATTCGTTTCATTTGGTCGTGGTCAAGGTCAAAGATTCCACTCGCTTTGAAATTGTCACTCAAGAAAAGGAGGTCGTGCGACTGGGTTCCGGATCCAGTGACATGAAAATGTTAAAACCGGATGCCATGGACCGGGGCATTGACGCTCTTAGACGATTTAGACAGATCGCAGAAATTTCTCAGGCGCCCATACGTGCCGTAGCGACGAGTGCCGTGCGCGAGGCACTCAACAAAGAAGATTTCATTCGCCGGGCTAGTGAAGAAGCAGGTGTCGCTATTCAGGTCATCTCCGGATTTGAGGAAGCCCGGTTAATTTACCTGGGAGTTCTTCAGGCCCTTCCTATTTTTGATAAGAAAATTCTCTTGATTGATATCGGGGGTGGTAGCACGGAATTTCTGATTGGGAAAGAAGGAGAAGTTATTGAAGCCAACAGCCTGAAGATTGGGGCCATTCGAATGACGAATCGATTTCTCAGCGAGGACCCCATCGATCCAAAAAGCGTGAAGCAATGCCGCCAATACGTTAAGGCCTACCTCAACCCAATGACTCGCGAAGTTCGAAAACATGGATTTGAAATCGCTGTCGGAAGCTCCGGAACCATTCTCAATATTGCCCAAATGGTCCAGGTCATGCGCCAAGAGACTCCAACACGTCACCTAAGCAATTTTCTGTTTACCCGCTCTGAACTAGCCGAAGTGGTCAAAACACTGGTTAAAGCGGATACGCTCAAGAAGCGGCAGAAAATCGAAGGGCTGGATGCCGGGAGAGTGGATATTATCCTGGGAGGAGCCATCATCCTGGAGCAGGCATTCGAAGAGATGAAAATTGAGGCGATGACCGTGTCGAGCTTTGCATTGCGCGAAGGGGTCATTTTCGATTCCTTGCAAAAAGCTCGTGAGGGTGTCATCCATCATTTAAGTGACATTCGCTACAAAGGCGTCATCCATTTGGCTGAGAGTTGTTCTTACGAAAGAGAGCATGCCGAGCAAGTGACTCGGCTTTCCCAGATGCTGTATGATCAACTCATAGATCGTCTTCAGTTGGCAGACATCAATCGTGAGTACCTGGAAGCAGCAAGTATTCTACACAATGTGGGTTTCTTCATTTCTCATTCTCAACATCATCTGCATAGCTACTATTTGATTCGGAATTCCGAGTATCTGACCGGCTTTACGGACAGAGAAATTGAAATTATCGCCCAGACCGCCCGTTATCATCGTAAGAGCAACCCAAAACAAAAGCATGCAGAATTTGCGCGACTCAGTTCAGAGGACCAAAAGATTGTCAGAAAATTGGCCTCCATCCTTCGAATCGCGGACCCGCTCAATCGGACACGCTCCAGTCTCGTCAGAAAAATTCAGTGTGAAAGCGTTGAAAACACACTTTTAATCCATCTGGACGTTGTCCCGGGCTCAGACCCCTCTTTAGAGGTCTTTTCAGCAGAAACCCGAAAGGATCTCCTGGAAGAAGTCTTGGGCATGAGGGTAGAAATTATCGTTCATGGCGCAGCCGCTGAACCCCATGTAAATGCACCACTTCCTGAGGAGCAGACTGGGGCCGTGAGCGGTCAATAAGGCCGGCCTTTCTCCGAAAAACTTCTACTAGCCAAAGAGATGGCAAGCTGTGTATGATATGTTGTTTCGGGCACGACTTGCCCGTATTCTAACCATCTTCAAGGAGTCGCGATGTTTATTAAGAGGAAATACCTAGTGGTTCTGATGGGAGCTCTATTAACTACTCCCATGGGCCTTTTTGCGCAGACGAAAATCGGGCTTTTGAATGTCATGAGGGTAATGGTGGAGTGTAGTGAGGGGAAGCTGACTCTGGGGGAATTTCAGAAGAAAGTGGAAGCCAAGAAAGGCGAACTCGAGAAGAAAAATAATGAGCTCCAGGATCTTCAGAAGCAGTTGCAGAGCCAGGCACGAACATTAAATGATGAATCGCGTGCTGCACTTTCCAAAAGTATTGAAGTCAAAACCACCGAATTGCAACGATCCCAGGATGATGCCCAAAAAGAGTTCGGCGCACTCCAAAATGAGATTCTAGGCCGTCTTGGAAACAAGATAGCGCCGGTTGTTCAGCAATTTGCCAAGGACAATGGCTTTTCGATCGTGGTTGACACTTCCAACCAGAACAGCCAGGTCGTCTATTTCGATCCATCCATCGACGTGACTGACGAGATCATCAAGAAGGTTGATGCCAGTCTGGCTGCTGCCCCTACTCCGGTCCCTGCAGCGGTCCCTACGGCCCCTCCGGCAAACAAGCCGAAATAAGATTCCGATTGTACGAAGCGTATGGCTTAACTACCCCGTGCCGCTCTCTAATGCAGCACGGGGAAGGTTCGAGTTCTTCGGGAACCCTCTCGATCTTATGCCTCCACTCCAACGAGTCCCTGCCTCCCCTGATTCAACTGGACAGTGGATTGACACTGAAGTGCGTGTTCGCTATGCGGAAACAGATCAAATGGGCATTGCTTATTATGCCAATTATCTGGTCTGGTTCGAAGTCGGCCGCGGGGAATTCTGTCGCCAGCGCGGCTTCGTCTATCGGGATTTTGAACGGGAAAACGAGGCTCATCTGGCCGTGGCTGAGGCTCAATGCCGCTACCACAGGTCCGCGCGCTATGACGACTTGTTGATCATTCGCACTCGCATTCAGGAATTCCGCAAAAAGACCGTCCGCTTCGAGTACGAAATTGTGAGGAAGGACGATGCCACCCGGATTGCCTCGGGATGGACCTTGCACATTATCCTGGACAAGAAAGGCAAGATGAAGCCTTTCCCTCCTAATTACATCCATTTTCTCAAACCGGAATTCACCCAAGAGAAGTAATCGCCGATTTTTTGATCTTTCATGGCATCCCCCTTGCTTCCCTTCAACGATCTGCGATAATTTGAAGGGCAATCCTCTATGACATCCACTCTCGCCATTACGGGAAACGACCTGACGATTAGGAATTTCTCTCGAGTTGTATTCGAAGCGCTTCCCGTTGCTTTGTCGCCAAACGCAAAGCAGAGGATGGAATCGGCGCTACGTTTGGTCCAACAAGTTGCGCAGCAGAACCGCCCCGTCTACGGCATCAACACAGGCTTCGGGAAATTCAGCGACGTCCCGATTAGTCCCCGAAAAATTGCGGCTTTACAACTTAACTTGCTCCGAAGCCACGCATGTGGAGTAGGTGCCCCCCTCTCCCAAGCTGAAACACGAGGGATGATGCTCTGCCGCGCCAATGTGTTGGCAAAAGGCCATTCAGGATGCCGACCTGAAGTGGCGATCCAGCTGATTGAAATGCTCAATCGCCAACTCCACCCTCTGATCCCTTCTCAGGGATCCGTAGGCGCCAGTGGGGATTTGGCTCCTCTTGCCCATTTGGCATTGGTGCTTGTTGGGGAAGGTGAGGCAATGGTCGGATCCCGCCGCATGAAGGGCGGTGCTGCCTTAAGAAGAAGCCGTTTGAAACCTCTAAAACTTGGCCCCAAGGAAGGGATTTCTCTGCTGAACGGAACCCAGGCTATGTTGAGCCTCGGGATACTATCCTTGCTCTCCGCCGAGATCCTTGCCAATACCGCAGACGTTGCAACCGCTCTCTCTTTGGATGCGCTCAAGGGCACCCCCGTCGCTTTCGATGAAAAAATCCATAAGGCCCGGCCCTTCCCCGGCCAGATCACCAGCGCTGCCAACCTTCGCCGACTCATGAAAGGGAGTCAGATTCGCCAATCCCATCTCAGCTGCGCCAAAGTGCAGGATGCCTACAGTTTGCGTTGCGCTCCGCAGGTGCACGGCGCGATTCGGGACACACTCGCCTTCGCACGAAAAACCTTTGAGATTGAGCTGAACGCTGCCACAGACAATCCCTTGGTCTTCTCGCATGAAAAGGAAATCCTCTCAGGCGGGAATTTTCATGGTCAGCCACTAGCGATGGCGTTGGACTTCATGTCCATTGCACTAACAGAGTTGGGAAGCATCTCCGAACGGCGAATTGAGCGTCTGATCAATCCGGAATATGGCGATCTCCCTCCATTCCTGACGAGCGACCCCGGCGTCAATTCTGGACTGATGATGCTCCAGGTCACCGCGGCTGCACTGACGTCAGAATGTAAGGTCCTCGCCCACCCCGCTTCGGTCGACTCGATTCCGACCTCGGGAAACAAAGAAGACCATGTCAGCATGGGAATGGGCGCCGCTTTAAAACTCCGACAAGTCCTGCAGAATGTGAAACGCATCCTTGCTATCGAACTTCTTTGTGCTGCCCAGGGGATCGATTTCCTGGCGCCCCTGAGACCCGGGTGGGGAGCGCAGAAAGCCCATCAGTTAGTTCGCTCCGTATCGGTTCATTTAGTAAAAGATCGTTCTTTATCCTCAGACATTGAGAAACTGAGTAAAATGATCGAGGAAGGACATTTTGCGGACATTCTATCAAGACTGAGTTGAATCTTGGTTCGGGGCCGTTTCCCTTCTTCCTCTTTCTTGATTTCCCATTCTTCCTTTATTAGAAGCGATTCTTCATGGGGTCTCGATCATTGGAATTCGCCAATTGTCGCCAAACGTTGGAGAGCAGTTCAACTTGACAGGGCTTTGGACAAAAGATGAGTTCTTATCAGCCGATTAAAGCACCACGGGGAACTCAGCGTAGTTGTATTAGCTGGCATCAGGAAGCGGCCATGCGGATGCTCATGAATAACCTCGATGAGGAGGTGGCAGAGAATCCTTCTCAGCTCATTGTTTATGGAGGAACAGGAAAAGCCGCCCGCAATTGGGACTGCTTTGAAGCAATCATCCAAGCCCTCAAGACATTAGAAAATGACGAGACCCTTTGTGTGCAGTCTGGAAAGCCAGTGGGAGTCTTCAAGACCCATGAATATGCGCCGAGAGTTCTTATCGCCAATTCCAATCTTGTAGGCCACTGGGCCCATTGGGATGAATTCCGGCGCCTGGAGGCCCTCGGATTAACGATGTATGGCCAAATGACGGCGGGAAGCTGGATCTATATCGGTTCCCAGGGGATTGTTCAGGGAACCTACGAGACCTTCGCCGAAGCAGCCCGTCAGCACTTCGGAGAGAACTTGCAAGGCCGGCTTGTCGTCTCTGGAGGCATGGGAGGGATGGGGGGCGCTCAACCGTTAGCAGCCACAATGAATGGGGCCGTTTTCTTGGGTATTGACGTGGACCCGCAAAGAATCCAGCGGCGCATTCGAACCGGCTATTGTGACATGATGGCAGAAAGTCTCGAGGAAGCGGTGCACCTGGCTGAAGAAGCTCGTCGGGGAGGACGAGCACTTTCAATTGGTCTGGTTGGAAATTGTGCTGATGTCCTGCCGGAGCTCGTTCGCCGTGAGATCGTACCTGACCTTCTCACTGACCAGACGAGTGCTCATGACCCCTTGAACGGTTATCTGCCCCGTGGTTTCTCGCTAGAGGATGCCCAACAACTCAGGCAACAAGATCCAAAAGAATATGTGAAGCAGTCGATGAACTCAATAGCGACCCATGTCCAGGCAATGCTTGACTTGCAGAAAAAGGGGGCTGTCACCTTTGACTACGGGAATAATATTCGGACCTTTGCATACGAAGCCGGAGTCAAGAATGCCTATGACTTTCCAGGTTTTATCCCGGCTTACATCCGGCCCCTTTTTTGCCAAGGCCGCGGGCCGTTTCGCTGGGTCGCTCTTTCCGGAGACCCTCAAGATATTGCTATAACGGACAAACTCGTTCTGGAACTCTTCCCCCAAGATGAAGTCCTGCAACGCTGGATCCATTTGGCGGAAAAGAAAATAGAATTCCAGGGATTACCGGCCAGAATTTGTTGGCTCGGATACGGCGAACGGTCGGAATTTGGAGAACGAATCAACGCTTTGGTGGCATCCGGGACATTGAAGGCGCCCATTGTGATTGGAAGAGATCATCTCGACTGCGGCTCGGTGGCCTCGCCTTTTCGCGAGACGGAAGGGATGCGTGACGGGAGTGACTCAATTGCCGACTGGCCAATCTTAAACGCCCTCTTAAATACGGCTTCGGGAGCCAGCTGGGTCTCCTTCCATCACGGAGGAGGTGTGGGCATTGGGTATTCGCTTCACGCCGGACAAGTCACAGTGGCCGACGGCTCCCCTGAAATGACACAACGGATCCGATGTGTTCTTGATAATGATCCTGGGCTCGGCATTGCCCGACACGCAGATGCTGGTTACAAAGATGCCATCGAAACAGCTCGACGACATCAATTGAAGATTCCAATGACCCCCGTCCAGAGAAGTTAAAGGATTTCCGTCCTCAGCTTTTCTTGGAAGTCACGGCGAAAAAAGCAGCGTATTGTTGTTCGGTCTTTCTGCTTCCACACTTCGGGCATTTGACTTTGGTCTTGTCGTGTTCAGAGACTGTCAAAGTCAGGGAAAATTTCTTGTGGCAATCGAGGCATTTGTATTCATAGGCGGGCATGACACAGTCCTCCTTTTTGACAGTTCTATACTTTAAATCTAAGCGAACCCCTTTCCGTAGTCAATGGCCATGGACCTTTTGATTTCACCCTGCGGACAACTCCTCACCCTGAAGGGCGCTTCTTCTCCACGCCATGGCTCGAGCCAGGCGGAACTAACGATGATTCCCGACGGGGCTGTTCTTATTGCGGATCAAAAGATCCAACGTGTCGGCACAGCCAAGGAATTGGAGACTTCTTTGCCGGGAACTCCCGTGAGGAAGATCTCTGCAGAAAACCGGGTGGTGATGCCCGGTTTCGTGGATAGTCATGCCCATCCCGTCTTCGCTCTGCCTCGAGAACGTGATTATGAAATGAGAATCCGCGGAAAAACTTACCGGGAAATTGCCGAACAGGGAGGCGGAATCCTGTGCAGTGTTCGAGCCGTTCGAAATTCAAGCCCCCAGGATCTCCTGGAAGTCTCCAAAGCCCGCCTGGGCCGCTTTATTGAGCATGGCACAACGACGCTCGAATGTAAGAGTGGCTATGGACTCGATTTGGAAAATGAGATCAAGATTCTCGAAGTGATTCGAGAGCTACGAAATCAAATTGCATTAGATCTGATTCCGACATTTCTCGGAGCTCATGAAATTCCTGAGGAGTACAGAGCCCAAAAAGAAGACTACATTCAGTTGGTCAGCAAGGTAATGATTCCGGAAATTGCCTCCAGGGGCTTGGCCGAGTTCTGTGATTGCTTCGTCGAAGAACATATCTTTCCGGTCGAGTCGGCCAGAACGATCTTTGAATCGGCTCGGGCCCACGGATTAAAGATTAAGTTGCATGCCGATCAACTCCGGCGGAGTGGCGCTACTTTACTCGGCATTGAAATGAACGCGATTTCCATTGATCATTTGGAACAAATCAATGAGCAAGACATCCAGGCGCTGGCAAATTCTAATGCTATCGCTACCCTATTGCCAGGATCGGTTTTTCACTTAGGGGCCCATCCGTATCCCCCAGCCCGGTCGCTCATCGACGCGGGCGTGCCCGTGGCCCTGGCGACGGATTTCAACCCTGGAACCTCACCGACCGCCAACCTGCAGATGATCCTGTCGATCGCTTGCACACAGATGCACATGACCCCGGCCGAGACCATTGTGGCAGCCACTTTGAATGGCGCTCATGCCCTTGGCATGGCCCATGAGATCGGCTCCATCGAAGCCGGGAAACAAGCAGACCTTTGCATTATGGACGTTGCGCATTATGCTCAAATCCCGTACTTTTTCGGTATGAATCACTGCCTGATGACGATCAAGAAAGGGGAGATCGTCTATCAGCGTGACCCAGGCTAAGTTGCTAGGGCAAAGAGTTGAGAAGAGAATTTTCATGAACAACATTGTGGAATGTGTGCCCAACTTCAGCGAGGGCAGGAATCGAGTTGTAGTGGATCAGATTGTCGCGGCGATTCAGTCGATTCCAGGAACTTACATTCTGGACGTTGAGATGGATAGTGACCATAACCGTTCAGTCATTACCTTCGTTGGTGAGAAAGAAAATATCGCTGAAGCGGCCTTCAGGGGAATCCATAAAGCCTCCCAGTTGATTGACCTGACAAAGCACAAGGGTGTTCATCCCCGAGTCGGCGCCACCGATGTGGTGCCCTTCATTCCCATCCGGAATGCGACGATGGAGGAATGCATCGCCATCGCCCATGAAGTTGGCAAGGCGACGGGTGAGCGTCTCTCCATTCCCGTCTACCTCTACGAAGCAGCGGCAACCCGGCCGGAAAGAATTCAGCTTGAAAATCTCCGGAAAGGGCAATTTGAAGGATTGCGGGAGGAGATTGAAAAGAATGAGGAACGCAAGCCAGACTACGGGCCTCGACAAATACACCCGACAGCAGGAGCTACGATCATCGGCGCCAGAAAATTCCTGATCGCCTATAACATAAATCTCAATACTCCCGACGTCGCGATTGCCAAACGAATCGCCAGATCGATTCGCACCTCAAGTGGTGGAATGCCCTTTGTAAAAGCCATGGGCGTCGAGCTCAAAACTCGAAACGTCGCACAGGTTTCCATGAACTTGACGGATTTTGAGCAGACTCCAATCCACCGGGTCTTCGAACGAGTTAAGATTGAGGCAGAACGCGAAGGAACATCGATTTGCGGGAGTGAAATCATCGGTTTGATTCCCTCCAAGGCCATTGAGCTGGCTGCAGAATCTTACCTCCAGTTTGAAAACTTCTCTCCTGAATTGATTTTGGAGAATCGTCTCAAATCAGTCTTAGAGATCCGAAAGGATCTCTGCGCGTTGACCATGCAACAATTCATCGAATCCGTTGCAAAAGCGGAGACCGTTCCTGGAGGGGGCAGTGTTTCCGCATTGGCAGGAGCTCTTGCTGCCGCTTTAGGAAAAATGACCATCGGATTTACGCTAGGCAGAAAGAAATACGAAACCCGCCGAGAGATGTTGGAGAGTGAACTAAGGTCACTGGAAGCATTTGTGCCGGCCTTGCAGCAAGCCGTTGATGAAGATTCGAAGGCCTACGGTGAAGTAATGGCAGCGCTGCAAATGCCCAAAGGGACAGGAACCGAAAAAGCGCTCAGGGATCAGAGCCTCATGGAGGCACTCACTCAAGCTACTTTGATTCCTCTCAATGTTGCGGATCAGACTTGCGCGGTCCTGAAAATTCTGCAGAGTCTGAAAGGCCATTCTAATCCGCATTTGGACTCTGATCTTAAAGTGGGTATTTGGATAGGGATTGCTGCGGTCAAAGGCGCACTGGAAAACGTCTGGACCAACTTGGCCAGTCTGCCAAAGACTGAGCGTTTTGAAAAAATCAAACTGCAGGCCGACGATCTGAACCGGTTTATCGATGAGTTATACGCCGCAAACGCTCAATCTTAATATTGTCCACGCCACGAAATATGCAGTTCCAGCGCGCAAAGCCCATCCTCCTACCTTTCGAGACAATACTTCATCAATAGGTTGTACTCAATCGCAGCAATTTGCTGGATCAGATCGAGATCCTTGAAGCGTCCTCGATACCCCTCTTCGCACAAATCCACCAACCATTGTGGCTCCCATGCTGAAACCGAGCGGAGTACTTTAAGAACCTCCTGCCGACTCGTGCTGGTCGGTTCAAGAGACTTCACGGCCTCCAACAGATCCGGGAATATGGCATGTTTTCCTACTCGTCGAAACCAATACATCGAATTGCTGAAATCCCCTTCGCTCCGATGCATCAAACCGTGCCAGTAGGATCCCTCCACCGTATGAATCCCTTGCGAAATGACATGGGATTCTTCGAGAAATCCATAGAGCCAGAACGCCCCAGATCGGATGAGTTCGACGTTCCTATCTTCCAAAAATGAATTCCAGTCCAATGACTGGATCTGCCGAAGAACATTGGCGCTGCCTCGTCCCGGTTTGACGGGAACAGGCAGGCCTTGCGGAGCGGGAAAACAAAATTCGATTCTCTCTAAAATAGCCCGGCTTGCTTTCTTGGATTGGTCAGCCATCCAAACCCTCCTTTCCAATGACCTATGTTATGATTGCGCTCTTAAGCCTGAGGCGTCTTGGGTATTGGGGCCCCCCGCCTGAGGTATGGGTAGCCCAAACAGCCTGCTCTGAGCGGTAATGGGGAATTTCTCCTGACCATGACTCGGTTGGGCACATCGGCAGGAGAACACCAGCTCCCGATGCAACGATAATAACCATTCGCCAGAACTTTCCAAACAGGCAAATACTTCAATGTGGCTGGTCAGAGACAACCAGACCGGATTGCATTATAGATATCAATGATAGCATTTATGAAGCGGATCAATTTTTTTCTGGCCCCGGAAAACATCCTCTATATCCTTCTTCTCTTTCTTCCGATTGCCTTTTACCTTGAGGTTTCACGCGCTTCCCCAGTCTCCATCTTCACGACTTCCTGCCTGGCAGTGATTCCTTTGGCTGGTCTCATGGGCAAGTCAACAGAGCATCTGGCTGAGCGAGTGGGAGCGGGAATCGGAGGACTTCTCAATGCGACCTTTGGGAACGCCGCAGAATTGATTATCGCAGGCGTCGCACTGCACAAGGGATTACATAGTGTCGTCAAAGCTTCAATTACAGGATCTATTATCGGAAACGTCCTGCTAGTTCTGGGCCTCAGTATTCTGGCGGGAGGGTTGAAGTATCCTCGTCAGAAGTTTAATCGTACCACCGCTGGTCTAAGTTCAACCCTCTTGGCGCTAAGTGTTGTCGCCCTGATTGTTCCAGCCCTTTTTCACTGGATTGCCGATGAGAAAATTCGAAGTGGCACGCTTACAGGAGTGCAAGAATTAAGACTCGAGAGAGACCTTAGCCTTGAAATCTCGATTATTTTGGTGTTTGTTTACCTGCTGAGCCTCTTGTTCTCGTTGCGAACTCACCGGGGGCTTTATGCTGCGGAAACAATCAATCCCTCCTCCCCATCCACATCAAAAAAGGGATGGAGTCTGACGAAGTCATCTGTTGTCCTTTTGCTGTCAACCCTTGGGGTTGCTCTCCTCAGTGAATTTCTTGTTGGTGCGGTTCAAGCGACTGCTGCAACCTGGGGAATGTCAGAAGTTTTTGTTGGAGTCATCGTTGTTGCCATCATCGGCAATGCCGCTGAACACAGCACCGCCGTTTTAATGGCCCTTAAGAATAAAATGGATCTTGCCATTAACATTTCCGTCGGTTCTAGTATCCAAGTCGCTTTGTTTGTTGCACCTGTCTTGGTATTTCTTAAGCTATATCTTTAAGAATCCAATGGACTTACGATTTACCCCGTTTGAAGTCTTATCTGTAACTATTTCTGCGGCCGTTGTCAATTTGGTCGCACAGGATGGAAAGTCGCATTGGATGGAAGGCGTCCTGCTACTAGCGGTCTACCTGGTCATCGGCATAGCCTTTTTCCTGCTCCCGGCGTAGGAAAAAGGATCGTTGCCTTACCTTTCCGATTTCCTTTAATGCAATCGAAAGCCATTAATCCCTACCCTCTTCAATGGGATTCTCTCACTCTTTAGTATTACCCCTATTTTCGCATTAAAATTCCATACTTTAGGCGATTGTTTACTTTTGAATTTGGCCGAAAAATATACTTGTCTAGGAAGGAACTATGGGACCAAAAGCCATCATAGATCATTCAGAAGTTCTCGTAGCCGGAAAGGATATGTTTGGCGTTCCCTTTCATGAAAGGGCCGAACTCATCAAACTCTCCCAAGATGAACTTTCTTTCTCCATTTTCCGGCCAATCGCGGAGAACCTGCATCTGAGGATTAACTTTCATCCCAATCCGGGGCAAACCGAGTTTTGGGTTGAGGGAATCGTTTCTAAAGTGAAGTTTCGCCTGGACGGAAAGCAGACGGTCGAAATGAGAGTCCAACGAGAAGAGGATCGCCTCGCCTCATAGATTGCTGAACCCCCGGCAAGATACCCACATAAACAATAAAAATGGCCTCGTTACTCGGAGGACAGCTATCTCCATTTGGCATTGCCGAAGCTTTACTTCAGCTTCGCATATTCTTCCCTGGCTTGTCTGAGAATAGGAATTTCAGGATCGGCTTCCTTCCATTGTGAAAAGAAATCCTGGTAGGACTTTTGACTTTTGGACACGTTCCCTGTCGCGGCCAGAGAACGCGCCAAGCCCAGGTAAGACAAGGCGTAAAGGGGGGAAGCGATTTCGATTCCTTGATGATCGAGGATTCTTTGATATTCCGCAGCCGCCTTGTCACTATCGTGGATGAGTAAATAGGACTGGGCCCGAAGATAAAGAGGGAGGTAGCCAAAACCGGAAAGGTCTCCAAATTCGTAAGGCGTAGTCGATTGCAGAAGCAAAATGGCTTTGGCGGGGTTATCGCGAAAGATCTCGATCGCAGCAGAAGCGGTGGGAATCCATAACCCGTTGACCAAAGTATCGAGAGGGAAACGCCGCTTGTCTTCATCAATCAGTTTCTGGGATTCCGCGATGGCCCCGATCCGCGCATATGAAACGGAGAGACGGTTGAGTTCGTCTCTCCCCCGACTGACACCTAAAGCCAGATCAGCCGCCTCGCGGGCCTCCTTGGGATACCCGAACTCTGCCTCGACCATTGATCGGAAGGCCGCAAGCCAGGTTATACCTCCCACAGATTGCTCCCGCCGCGCCGCCTCAATGTCCCGTTCGATTTCCTTTCTGGCCTCATGCAATTTTCCCTGAGAGACAAGATTCATGATCGGAAAACAGGAATACGGCGGTTCCAAAGGATAGGTTTTTAGTTTTACGGCGAATTGTTGGGTTGCCGCTAAATCACCCCGTTGCACAGCAAGGCGATAGAGTTCTCCGTAGATCCCAACCCAATCTAGTTTCTGGGAAAGAGCTTGTTCGAGAGCCGACTTTGATTCTCCATATCGATTCTGAGCCCTGTATCCACCGGCAAGATTCAGATACGAGTAAACCCGCGTCGGATCAATTCGCAACGCTTCAGTAGATTCCTCGATGATTCTATCTTGTTGACCCAAGGCTGAATAGCCTACTGCGAGGTTGGCATGCGGCACAAAGTCACGGGGATAAGTTTGTTTCCACAACTCATAAATCTTGATGTTCTCATCAATCTGACCCGTCACGTAGCCATAATAGTGAGCCGTGATGTAAAACCGCTCGCGCTCACTGACTTTGTCACGGAGCTCGTAAGCTTTTCGAACATATTTCTCAGCCAACTCGCTCTGGCCTAGGTTGCCAGAGACAACCCCAAGAGAAGCATAGGCAAGAGCAAAGTTCGGGTCCAGTTCAATGGAGCGCTTAAGAAATGAGCTGGCACTGGGCAGGTCCCCCCTGTTGATAGCGGCTCTCCCAAGACTATAGGCTTTCAGCCCTTCAAGGGAGGGGGTCGTGGCCTCTTCAATGGAGGCATCAAATTTTTGAATGGAGCTGAGCGATTCTCCCAGCTTTCCGCGTAACCCTGAAGCGGCTTTACCGAGGGCCTGAATCACCTTCTCTTTGCTCTCGGCTTCCACTTGCTCACTGGCAACCGTGTCACCGCTGCGAGCATTGACAGCCTCCAGGGAAATCACATAATGACTCCCCAGGCTCGCGATCGATCCCGTCAAGAAAACTTTCAGTCCTTCCCGCTGGCAAATCTCCCGAGCGAGTGCAGTCGTGATCTTTTCATCTGCAGATCGGCCCATGAATTGGAGAGTCCGTCGCGCCCGTGTATCGGACATGATGTTCAAAAATGGAGACTGTTGTAACTGGACAGACAAAGCTTGCTTGAGTGTTCCATCAAATACAGGCTCTCCGGTCGAATTCACAAAATCAGCCAACATCACGGTATCCCGCTCAGTCAAGGCAGGAGATTGCTTCTGGTAGAGGTAGACTCCGAGCACGCCAAGAATCAAAAGAACTGAGCCGACGGCAGTGGCCAACTTCCAACGGCTCGGTTTCTGAGTTACAGTTTCGGGAATTGGCGTCGCACCGGAACTCTGCCTGGTGGAAGCAACCGGGGTATCTCCCGCTTCAGCCCGAGACACGACCCCAGAGCTGACCGCAGAAACCTTCCCCGAATCCAGATCACGCTTCAGCCGCTTTAAGTCGGCACGTAAATCAGAGGCGGTTTGGTAACGGGTTTCGCGGTCTTTTTCGAGGGACTTGTTGATCACCCGCTCCAATTCGATAGGAATTTCCGGGTTAAATCGTGCTGGAGGAATGGGTGGCCGGTTCAAGATCGCTTCAAATACCACGGCCGAAGTTTCTCCGGTGAAGGCAACCCGGCCCGTAGCCATTTCGTAGAGGACGACCCCAAAGGAAAATAGATCGGTGCGCGCATCCAAAGCCTTTCCACGCGCTTGCTCCGGTGACATATAGGCCACCGTTCCCAGCGCAGAGCCCGGGCTGGTTAAGGAATCCTCTCCCTGAGCTAAGGTAGGATGGTCATTCCCATGGGTCATGGTTCGACCTTCTGCCCCTGGGATTCCTTGTTTGGCCAATCCGAAGTCCAGAAGCTTCGCTTGCCCGCGGCGGGTGACAAAAATGTTGGCAGGTTTAATGTCCCGGTGCACAATGCCCTTGGCATGGGCAATTTCTAGAGCATCGGCAATCTGGATGGACAATTCCAACAACAAACCCATTTCCATCGGCTTCCCGTCGATTAAATGTTTCAGGGTTTCCCCTTCCATATACTCCATGGCGATGAAAGGGTGACCCTCTTCCTCATCAATTTCGTACACCGTGCAAATATTTGGATGGTTCAAAGCCGAGGCAGCGCGAGCTTCGCGCTGGAATCGCTCCAAGGCCTGTCGATCCCGAGAAAGTTCTTCGGGTAAAAACTTCAAGGCGACGCTGCGTCCGAGCTTCGTGTCTTCGGCCTTGAAGACAACGCCCATTCCGCCGCCACCTATTTTCTCGACGATCCGGTAGTGTGAAACCGTTTTACCAATGATCACGCTAAATCCTCGTAGGACTCTCCGGCGCCACTCGATGGTCCAAAGGGAAACCCTGTTTCTCGAATCAATCCAAGCACGAAACCCAGCGAAATACTATGCGGAGCCAACAGTCAAGTCAATATGAGAGATTCGGCTGGATTCGTTTGCGTGCGAATGGAATTGAAGAACCGCAGCGCTCGATCCTCTGCCCAAAAACGGGGGTTGTCACGAGCAATAAAAGCGACATGCCCGCCAAAGGCAGTTCGTAACAATTTCAGGTGGTCATTCTTCTTAAAAGATGGATGGTCAAAAAGTGTCGATGGGATGAACGGGTCATCCTGAGCTTGAATGACGAGAGTGGGAACCCGAATCTTCGCCAAAAATCCATTGGCGCTGGCATGCGCATAGTAATCAAAGGCATCCTTGTACCCAAAGGCTGGCGCTGTATAGGCATTGTCAAAATCAATCAGAGTGCGTATGGCTGCAAAGTGGCTCAAACTATAGCTCACAGGCATACTTTCCTTTTTCCGAGTCAAAGTTTCTTTGAGATGAGCCAAAAATCGTTTTTCGTAAATCCGGTTCCCGGGTTCTGCGATCTTGAGTGCACAGGCCCCAAGGTCAATCGGCGGAGAGATGGCACAGATTGCCCTGACATGAGCGGGTAACTGGTCTCCCCATTCGCCTGCCAGTTTCAAAGACATATTGCCTCCCATCGAAAACCCCACGATGTAGAGCGCTCTGGCAGCCAACTGGTTCGCCACCGACTCAAGATCCTTTGTCAGTCCGGAATGATAAAGAGTTGAGGAGAGGTGCTCCGTTCCCCCGCAATTCCGGACGTTGAGCCGAACGACGTCGTAGCCTGCTTCCAGAGCTCTCTCCCCCATCCGTAGAACATATGGCGAATGGCTGTCTCCTTCCAGTCCGTGAACGATGAGAACCGTGTCTCCTGCCTCACGGCGTGAGTGGAAGTGACAATGCGTGAGGACCTTGACACCTGGCTCCGTCTCAAAAATACGGCACTCAACGGGGTATTTTTTTAAGTTAATCCTGGCAGGCCAGAAGCGGGCCGCAATGGTCTGGACATGACCGCTGCGAAATAAGGGAACGAAATCAGGGTTGATATTTTGAGCAGAACCGGAAAACGTTGCCATCATAGGGCTAACTGTCTCACTGTGGGCGCAGAAATCTCCACAAACTCCGCTCAATTTCCTAGTGGGGCGAGCAAATGGATAAAAAGATAAGCGGGGAAGATGGACGAACCTTCCCAAATTTCAAAATACAAGATGGCGTGAAGGTCCGTCCAGGATTTGAAGAGCAAATCAAAGGGCAGCGTTACTTATTTCTTGTACCAATCGGCATTGACCTGGGTGAATTTAGACCACTTCTCCGGTAGATCTTCAAGG
This sequence comes from uncultured Acidimicrobiia bacterium, assembly GCA_963810905.1. Lineage (GTDB taxonomy): Bacteria > Acidobacteriota > Terriglobia > Versatilivoradales > Versatilivoraceae > CAWBAT01. Next base: position 353,422 of record CAWEPG010000015.1, read on the forward strand.
GCAAAGATAGCGGAAACCGGGCAGGCCGGCACACAGGCTCCACAATCAATGCACTCATCGGGTTCGATATATAATTGCTCCCATTTTTCGAAATCGGCTTCGTCCTTCTTCGGATGAATGCAATCAACTGGGCATACATCTACACACGCTGTGTCTTTCGTGCCAATGCAGGGTTCGGCAATCACGTACACCATACAGGAATCCTCCTTGACATATACTGGATTGAATCACTGCAACCCAATGAAGAAGTCGTCGCCTCCTGCCCTCTTCAACTTCATTTTAATTCGATTTTAACAGTACGAGGTCAGAAGTAAAGCTTTTGCAAAGTGTCTGGAAATCATGAAAGCCGTTCGAAAACGCCCCCAATAATCTCACAGGATTAAGTGAGGGATACTAGCATGACTCTTTAATGCAATCAATATCCGCAGATGAGTTGGTAGCAAGAATCCAGCAAAAACAATTTGCAGAATCTCGCCTTCTTGCTGTTCCGATCCTGGTTAACGAAAGTCGTATACAACTGAATTCCTGCTTGTTCAAGTGATACCCTTCACGACAAGCCATTTCGTGTTATTCACTCTTCCTGGGGTACCTGGCTTCGATAATGCTTTTCATCCCCCCTCGAACGTTGAATTCTCCGCGAACAACCGCCCAGACCGGCTGACAAGCTGAAACAATATCGTCCAGGATGCGGTTCATCGCGTTTTCATAAAAGATACCCAGGTTCCGATATCCCAAAATATAGTACTTCAATGCTTTCAGTTCCAGGCAAACTTTGGCAGGTAGATACTGGATGGTGACCGAACCAAAATCCGGTAAACGTGTTTTTGGGCAAATGGATGTAAATTCTGGGATTTGAATGGTAATTTCATATCCACTAAACTGATTCGGCCAAACCTCAATAGCTGGCAACTCAGCTTCTAATCCGGATTTTGCGTGATCATCCGTGTAACCACTCATCGTAAGAAGACCTCACCAAGAATCGAAAGAAAATATCACTCCGCCCGCTTAGTTTGAAACTCCACCGTCCCGCGTATTGTAGTCAATTGGCTACGGACTTGTAACTAATTAAGATTGTTTTCCATCAGCGCCTTTGGCTATAGTGAATAGCTTGTTGCGAGATCCGTCAACACGAGAGCAGGGCCGCCCTGATAGGTATGTTTACCCTGCACTTTGACGCTCCAGTAGAAGCAACTTAAAAAGGAGAATAACGCTTTATGAGTGACACTCGCCCTAGAGCCCTGGTCACGGGCGCTAGCAGTGGAATTGGTGCTGCCACAGCCATTGAACTGGCAAAACGGGGTTTTGCTGTGATTGTCCATTATTTCAATAACGTAAAGGGCGGACTGGATACTGTTGAGGCAATTCAGCGTGCCGGTGGAGTTGCCCATGGAATCAAAGCTGACGTGCGTCATTTTGCAGAAGTTGAAAAGCTTGTCAATGAGGCCGTGGCCTCTCATGGAGGGATTGACGTCTTGGTCAACAACGCGGGTTCGATGGTTGGCCGTGTTCACTTTCTGGAAATGACAGAAGAGTACTGGAACGAAGTGTTCCGCCTTAACGTCAACAGCGTGTTCTATTGTAGTCAGTTGGTTGCCAAGGAGATGGCCAAACAAAAGAAAGGGATCATCATTAATGTCTCTTCTATTGCCGCACGTCAAGGCGGCGGAAATGGAGCCATTGCTTATGCAGCCTCGAAAGGGGCCGTTCAAACCCTGACCAAAGGGATGGCAAGGGAGCTTGCCCCGTATGGAATTCGCGTCAATGGGGTGAATCCCGGCGTGATCCGTACTCCTTTCCACGCCCGATTCAGCACTGAGGAGCAGATGCAGAAGATGGTTGATACCATTGTCTTAAAGTACGCGGGATCTCCAGAAGAGGTCGCCACTGTGATTGCCTTCCTGGCCTCCCCCGATGCCCGTTATTTAACGGGAGAAACGATTGAAGTCAATGGCGGCCAGTGGATGGATTAATTTATTGCCGATTGGCGAATGCCAATTGCCGAATCTATTCCAGAGAGGATGGTACATGAGGTAACTGAAGACAAATATGATAAAGAAAATAGCTGATCCGAATTCGACAATCCGCAATCGACAATCGTCAGTCCCCGAAGTGATTAGTCTCGGTGAGTTCCTGGTAGATCTTGTACCGACTCCAGCGGGTTCACCCCTAGCCCAAGCCGACTCCTTGAAGATGGCTCCGGGGGGGGCTCCGGCTAATGTGGCCGTGGCCCTCGAACGGTTGAGCATTCACACGGGCTTTGTCGGGAAAGTCGGGAATGATCCTTTCGGCCGATACCTCTACAGCGTCCTGGAAAAAGAGGGGCTGGACTTGAGATTCCTGAGCTTAAGTCGGGAATCTCTGACGCGACTCGCTTTTGTCACTAATGACCAGGATGAGAAGCAGCGCTTCCTCTTTTACGGAAATCCTGGAGCGGATGTCCTCTTGACTCCGAATGAAATTAATAAGAAATACTTTCAGAAAGCAAAAATCTTTCACTTCGGTTCAATTTCCTTAATTCAAGGGCCAGCCCGAAAAGCTACCTTAAAAGCCCTAAAACTTGCCAAAAAACTAGGGCTTGCCGTCTCATTTGACCCCAATCTCCGTCCATCACTCTGGCCCTCGCTTAAGCAAGCCAGAAAGGTCATCCTGGATAACCTTCATTGGTGTGACATCCTCAAAATCAATGAAATGGAATGGGAATTTTTGTTTCCGGGTAAGAAGTTTGACGATCTTCCAAAAATTCTCAAGAAGCATGACATCCGGCTCGGGACCATCACGCTGGGATCTGAAGGGGCTTACGTTGGAACCTGTAGGAATTGTGTCCATGTGAACGGGATTCAGGTGGATTTTGTTGATTCGACTGGCGCCGGAGATGGGTTCGTGGCTGGGCTGATCTATAACTGGCTGAACGCCGGAGGGGAACCTACTGAATGGGACAACGCCCGTCTTGCCGCCGTCGCAGAATTTTGCAATCGAATCGGAGCAATCACCTGCACAAAAGCCGGCGCCATTCCGGCGTTTCCTACCCTGGAAGATTTAAATCTGTTTACGCAACCACCGAAATAACAAGTAGGTATCTGGACCCTCAGAGAGAACGACGTCACATTCCTTTCAACCTTCTATTCGACCGTTCTGATTATCTATAAATCAGGGGATCGCCGTGCAGCCGAGTCATACGAAGATTATTCTTATCACCCTGGCGATGATCGTGGCCACGGCGTGCGCTTATTTCCTGATCGTCGTTATACCCAAAAGGGCCCTCAGTGAACAATACGAATTGGCTAAAAGTATCGGACGCGATATCGATCGGGCCATGCAGTTTACGCCGCAGATCTCCGTAAGAAACGAAATCGTTCTCAATAAGCAAGCCAATATTCTTGAATTGGCAACTAAAAGTCAGACTTTCCGGCACGAATTCGAGTGGAGGCAAACATGGCTTGGAAGCGAGAAGGTCATCCGAATCAAGGGTAACTTTGTCGCCAAAGCGGGCTATGATCTCAATCAGCTATTGTCCATTAACATCGAACCCCATCTGGTCACGGTAACTGTTCCTGAGCCCAAAATTCTATCCGTCGAGGCCGTGGATTATAAGATTGAAGGCGAAAGCGGCTGGTGGAATAGCATTTCCGATGCCGACCGGTCGACGACGCTCAAAGAATTTACATTGGATGCCAGAAAGGCAATGGAAGGATCAGATTTGCTCGCATCTGCCAAAAAGAACTTTGAAGACTCATTGAACAAGATCTTCTCAAACCGACTCGGGAACATTCGTGTGATTTATAAGCCTGAGATCCGGCGGAATGAGCCGCACTAATTACTCTGTTTCAGAAATTCGATGACGTTAAAGCCGGGTCGGTGACCCGGCCTACAATTTTGTGGGCTTGGGGCTTTCTCAAAGCCCCAACCTCACGCGGCGCTCCGGCGTCGTGGAACTCCGCCCTCCATATTGTGATGTCACTTTGGAGGGTCGAGTCCGCCAGAGGGCGGCCGAAACCGTGATCGCTTGTCTAGCCATTAATAAAATTACGGAAACCTCGATTGGAGAGGGGGTGGAACGCGCGTTCCAGCTTGGACGGCAGGAAAGGCGGGCAAGATGCCCGCCTTTCCTGGGATGGCTGCCGTTTAATTCGTTGGTTTGAGAATTGCTTTGACATACTCACCGGAAAGCATGTTTTCAAAGCAGTCTTTCCACTCTTTCACCCCAGCGACGCGGCTGATGATGAGATCCAGATTGATCTGGCCAGTCGAGATCATGTCGATCACGCGCTCCCAAATGGGCCAGTTGTGGGAAAAACTACCCTGCACGGTGACGGCCTTCTGGACCATAGGATCCAGGCTGAATCCCATGGGCTGAGGTCCCCAGCCAACCTTGCAAATTTGTCCAGCCGGCCGAACGGCTTGCATCGCCATTTGAAAGGTTGGCGACACTCCAGCAGCATCGATGACGACATCGACTCCAAATCCGTCACCCAGATTCTTGATATATTCCAGCACCTTTCCCATCGAGAGCCGCATGGGCACCCAATTTCTTTGCGACGCCCAGCCGCTTCGCATCGACCGGCAATCCTGCCACAATCAGGTGTCCCGCACCGCATAATTTGGCCATCAAGGCACAGAGTAGTCCGATGGGACCTGGGCCGATGACCAGCACGTGATCTCCCGGTTTGATGTGAGCGTTATTGCAAACGGCATTGTAAGCGACGCAGCAAGGCTCGGTGAGAGCCGCTTTCTCAAAAGATAATTCCGCAGGAAGTCGGTGTAAGCATCTTTCCGGAACTTTGACGTAGTCCGTCATCGCGCCATTGACTCCATAACCGAAACCGAGTCGCGTCGGGTCTAGGTTATAGAGGCCCCTTCGTGTAAAGGGAGAATATTCATCAATAACAGCAGCCGTTTCACTCACGACCCTGTCGCCTTCTTTAAAATTTCGCACTCGGCTACCCGTTTGAGCGATCGTGCCGCAAAATTCGTGTCCTAAGACAATTGGATAATTGACCTTCCAGCTATGGGTGCCATGCCACTGATGCAAATCACTCCCGCATACGCTGGCTGCACCGACCTTCAAGAGAACATCCTGCTCTCCAATCTCGGGGACAGAGACTTCCCTGAGTTCTACGCTTCCAGACGTGGCGGCATAATTGACTACCGCGGGCATTGTTTTAGACATACTTATTTCTCCTTTCCAACTGGCACATCGCCGAAACTATGAACGGAATCGCAAATCTTTCGAAGCGCTGCTTCAACATCTCCCGACGCTACCCGAAAGGCTTTGGCATCGATCGCCAGAGGGGCACCGAGCACAACCAGAGGGGCACCATACTTGGGAGTCTCAATGGCCTGTTCTACGCTAAGACCTCCCACAGCTTGCACAGGCACCCGGACCGCTTTGACAATCTCTCGCAACTGATCCAAAGGACTCGGGAATGGCTTACCTTGCTCTTTCAAGAGGGTTCTTTGGTCATAGGCAATATGGTGGATCACAAAATCACATCCCAGGTCTTCCAGAATTTTGGCGCCAGCCACCATATCTGGCATCCCCAGGTTGTCCCCCATAACTTTTACGCCGTAATCCTTGGCGGCACGCACGACCAATTGAACGGTCTCTCGATGCGCCTGGCCCATGACGACGACAAAATTGGCTCCGGCTTTGGCCATAAGTTCGGCTTCTAAATAGCCGCCATCCATGGTCTTTAAGTCGGCCACAATAGGTGTTTTCGGGAACTCTGCCCTTAGAGCTCGAACCCCATTCATTCCTTCGGCGATGATCAACGGCGTCCCGGCTTCCAACCAGTCTACTCCAGCCCGCATCGCCATTCGGGCTGTCTCAAGGGCTTCCGGAATCGTTACCAGGTCCAGTGATATCTGTACGACAGGTTTCATATCAGTGCATCCTTTATTAATAATCTAAAGAGTCGGACACTCAGCGGCGTTATTTCACACTACTGATTTCATGAACAGTTTCCACCAATGCCAATACATTTTCAACGGGTGTTTCAGGCAGGATCCCATGACCCAGGTTGAAAATATGACCTGGCCGGTGCCCAACCTTCTCGAGGATGGCCCGCGCGCGTTGTTCGATGGTCTTTGCATCCGACAATAATACCAACGGATCCAGGTTCCCCTGAATCCCTACATCATATCCTAACTTCGCCCAGGCTTCTGCCAAATCCACTCGCCAATCCACGCCAATCACACTCCCACCTGCCTGTCTGACCAGCTCCAGATAGCCAGAGGTTCCCGTGGAGAAATTGATGACAGGAACCCCGGCCTTGATCCCGTCAATCACATGTTTGGTATGGGGGAGGACAAAATCCCGATAGTCTTCGGGGCTTAAGCAGCCTACCCAACTGTCAAAGAGTTGGACAGCCTGGGCGCCTGCGGCAATCTGGCCGTTCAAGTATTTCACGAGGCTCCTCGAAATTGACGCCATCATATCGTTCCAGGCGCCGGGATCCCGGTACATCAAAGACTTGGTATGACGGTAGCTCTTAGAGGCTCCTCCTTCGACGATGTAAGACGCTAAAGTAAAAGGAGCGCCGGCGAAACCGATCAATGGGATATCGGACCTCAGACCGGCTCGGGCCTTCCGAATCGCCTCAAAAACAAAGGAAAGCGACTCTTCGGGTTCTACTTCACGCAGCCGATTCACGTCACTGTGGCCACGGATAATCCCGTCAATTACCGGCCCGTCTCCCTTCTCAAATCGCAGTCCTAAACCCATGGGTTCCACAATCAGTAGGATGTCGGCAAAGATGATGGCGGCATCAACTCCAAGACGATGAGCAGCTGTGACCGTGACTTCGGCCGCCAGGTCAGAATTCTTACAGAGTTCAAGAAATGAATTCCTGGCTCGAATCTCTCGATATTCTGCCATGTAGCGTCCGGCCTGACGCATGAGCCAGATGGGCGTATAATCGGTCGAAAGCCGCCGGCAGGCCCGCATGAAAACACTCGATTCCAATCGATCCGGCAAAGAAGAAGGCGTCTGTTGTTTGAATTGAACCGAGGCTAGCGATGGAGTTTCATTTCCGGATGCTAAGCTTGCATTCTTCTTCTGAAGCTTTTCGCGCGCCGCTGCGGCGATCTCGGCAACAAGTTGTGCCATTCTGGGTTCCCGGGGCTCGACATCGACATCAACGCCTTGGTTGTGTAACGACTGACTGCAAAGCGGACCAATAGATCCCACGACAACTGCCGACATGGCCTTTCTCAGCTGCGCCGACAATGATTTCTGCTCCGCAACTTGAAAAAGATGTGATACCTGCATGGAATTGGTAAACAATGCCACTTCGCATTGACCATCGATCAGGGTCCGAACTGCCTCTTCCAAAGGCTTGGTGTCCGGGGGAAGTGTCCAGCGGTAGACAGGGACCTGAAGAACATTTGCTCCACGGTTTTTCAATTCATCCAGTAATTCAGAATTCGGCACTCCTGACTCCTGGACGGCCACAGTTATGCCTTGGAGCGGCGGAATTCGATCGCTGTTGTCCAGGATTTCCAGGATCTCACGCCACGTTCCCGGATCCGGAACAGCAATGGTCACGGGAACTCCCAAGCCTCGTAAAGCCTCGACCGATTTGGGCCCTCGTGCCACTACCGTGATTCGTCCGAGCTCCCGAAGGATCTGCTCTTTCGGGAAACGAGTTTCGAGCACTTCGAAAAGGCTCTGCGCCCCTACTCCAGTCAAAAACAGAACGACCGCGATATTGTGGCGAAGTAGTTTCTCTCCAAATTCCAGTGCGGAAACGTTTTGCGATAGAGGAGCCTCCGCCATGGAGGGAGCAAGTAACGGAACGCCACCTTGCTTGAGGATGAGCTGTTCCATCTCCTTGGCGCGGCGTCCTTCAAAAACCGCCACACGCAGCCCTGCCAATCCTTTTTCAATGTTGGCTGTACTTGTCACTCTAAGGCCCCCTCTAGCCCCTATTTAAATCATCGACTGTCTGCAAATCATGCCAGCAAGGCTTTCATGCCGTTCAATCAAAAACGGTTTCCTCACTCGTAATCAATCACAATAGCAAAAGGGTTTCGCACGGTGCAACTGATGTTTGTGGTTTGTTACTCCGATTCGTGAATACTATAACGAATCCCCTTTTCAAGGGGGTACTGCACCAGCAGCGGGGGATGTCTTAACACTACGGTTTCTTAGGAATGAGTTCTAACGCAGAGTCGAATCCCCCTTTCATGAGGGCGCTTTGCCAGCAGCTTGGGATATCCTGACTCTGTAGGCGACTTTCCTTTTGATGCTTGCTTTGCCCCCGCACACACACATTTTTCCTGGTTCGACCAACTGTTTCAAAATATCATGGTGATCCGGTTACCCTTTGCTACAATGCCTCACGAAAGCCAAAGTCACCGAGCAAGGAGATCTACTATGAAGGGTGTCATGAAATCTGCCATTTTCCTCATGCTTCTTACATTGATGTCACGCCAAATTGTGCACGCCCAATCCAAACCGAACACATTGACCCAGCAGGAAATTTCCGACGGGTGGATTCTGTTGTTCGATGGTGATACCAATTTCGGTTGGGAAAGTCATGGAGGCGCAGATTGGAAAATCGCTGACGGGATCATCTCCGTCTCTTCTGGAGAGAATGGCTGGCTCGGCACGACTTCTCAATTCGCAGATTACATCCTGAAAGTGGATTACCGCACCGGAGCCGATGGGAATAGCGGCATTTTTCTTCGCTCAGCCAGTGAAGGCGAGCCTGCCAAGACCGGATACGAACTGCAGATTTGTGACACACACAAGGATTACGTCACCGGGAGTCTGGTCAACTATCACAAAGCTCAAAAGAAAGTGAGCTTTGCTCCTGACCAGTGGCACAGTTATGAGATTCGCACCGCAGGAGATCAATTCTTGATCAAGCTGGATGGGAAAACGCTCTTGAAAGTCCGTGATCAGAGCCATGCTGTGGGTCAGATCGGATTACAGTACAACAAAGGCAAAAAAGTTGAATTTCGGAATATCAAATTGAAGCCATTGGGGATCAAGCCAATCTTTAATGGCAAAGATCTCAGTGGCTGGCAGAAGGTGAATAGCCCCGACAAGAAGACCGTTCCCGTGTGGTCCGTTCGGAAGAAAACAATCCATGTAGAAGGAGGTCCAGGCCAGCTTGAAGTTGCGGGCCCCTACGGAGATTTTGTTTTGCAGTTGGAAATCCGAACAAATCCAAAAGACGCCAACCACCATCCCAATAGCGGTGTTTTTTTCAGGGGAGACAAGAACGTCTTTTGGACGGGATATGAGTCACAAATTCGGAACGAATTCAAAAACCAGGATCGGACACAGCCGGTTGATTTCGGGACGGGCGGGATTTATCATTTCCAACCCACCCGTCGAGTAATCCCCAATGACGGAGAGTACTTTTCAAAAACGATTGTTGCCTCGGGCCGGCACATGGCTGTCTGGGTTAATGGAATCCAGGTCAGCGATTACACGGATTCGCGCCCGCCAGGACCGGATATTCATACCCAGTCCCGACCTGGGGCTGGGACAATCAGTCTCCAGGCTCACGATCCCACAACCAACCTTGATTTCAAGAATCTAAAGATAGTCCTCATTGCCGAAGCGGTAAGAGCTTGTCCAGCGATGAAGACATGCAAACGACGCATACCATCGCCTCTCGCCAAGTCCCCCTTAGAAGGGGGAAGTAGCCGCAGGCTGCGGGGGATGTCCTGGCTGCAATGACATCATGTTCCTCACGGCCGCAGACCTTGGTCAGGCTCTGGCTTGGCCACAAATGAATCGATAAGTCTGGACCTGAACCTACAGGTCGCTCCTCTGGAGCTCTCAATACCGATGGCTCCTGCTTGCTATAAACCGGAGGCTCCTACGGAGCCAGCACATAGCGCAGAGTTGATCTTTGACTCTGCGGCTTTTCCTAAAATGAGAAGATAAACCGCAGGCCTAGCCTGCAGCCGAAATTAGAGGGTTCGAAAGGCCTGGCCTTTTTCTACCAATTGCTTCAAAGAACAAGCTGAGAGAAATTCCTTCGGCTCCCCAACTCTAACCAAGAAGTCAATTAGAGCGTTACGCAGATCCCCCTGGTGGCGTGGCTCGTCTTCTAAGTCCTCCAATACGATGCTTTCGACAAGTCTTCCTTTCTTTACAACTGAAGCCTTTAATAAACGGCCTTCGCTATCGTAAATTGCCCATTCGCTGTTTAAGATGTCAATGGGTTCGATGTATGCTTCCGCATTCTTGATTGACCCAAAAATGCACAAATCACCGCCGTTATCTGCAATAATTGGTGGTTTCACCAAAATAGGTCTCAAAAAGATTTGTCGGTACTCTTGAATTCCTAAGGACGATCCCAACCAATTGCCTGACCGGTCATCCATTTCAAGTTGCAGCCAATCACTGCGGGCAAGCTGCCCGCGCTCCCAGGATGGTATTACAGTTTCTTGTAGGTAATGCCCGGCTTAACCATTTCGGCTGTGGCGACCCCCAAAATCGCAGTGGCCGCTCCATTGACAAATATCCCATAGGATTGCGCATGGACAGGATTGGAGAGTAATTCCCAGAACTTGTCTGCCGATTGCGGGATGCTCTCATCCGGTTTCTTGGGCGGGTTGGAATAATACCAGCTCAGCAACATGACAACTCCTGGACTTCCCAACCGGTCGGGGCCTTCTCCCCAGATCCCGTTTTCCCCTTGCACGCGCATGAGTTGCCGCACCGTGTTTTCCAAATCGATAGGCAACTGCTTATTAAAGGCGGAATCATCCAATAAATAGAAGGCCGCCTGTATGGCTTCCACACAGTATGCGACACTCACGTAACTGACCTCCTCTAGCTCCTTGCCGTCGAGGATATCGGGAAACCCTCCATTCGCGTGACGATTCTTAAGAAGCCAGCCCACGGAATTCATGGCAATCTCGCGATATTGCTTGTTTCGGGTCACCCCATAGAGCTCGGCAAAGAAGAAAGCGGCGGCAGCCGTTGATCGAGTCGAGGGAAGGAGTGAAGCTGTGCCGTTAATGACGCCACTTCCCCAAGCCCCTTTTTGCTCTCCCACTGGTGACGCCCCAGCCTGCGACAGCCGGCCTCTTCGAAGCAGATTCGGCCGGGCTCCCTTCTAGTAGGAAACGTGCCAATCGCTCCATGGCCTGCACATATTCCTTCTTGCGACTCCCTTCGGCAGCCGCAAAAGCTCTTCCTAAAGCCGCTGCGGCCATGCAATTTTCGGTGAGCTCGATATCTCCATTAGACTCCGCCCAGTAACCACCTTCCCCGCCCTGCGAAGTTTGTGTTCGCCGCTGTTGTCCAACTAAAGCTTCCCCCCACAGCAGGGCTTCTTCAATGTACTTTGACCCCTCTTTTGTCATCTCGCCGGTTGCGATCAAAGTCCGGCCCAATCCTGCTTGTGCCGCGAGGCGCTCCATTCCTCGGGCTCCGATCTTCGCCACGGGTAGCGCGGAGAGTTTGGCATCCACCGCCCATCTGGAAATATCTTGCAAATACTGGGTTAACTGCTTCTTGATGGCTCCGTCAAAGAGCTTTCCACTCTGAAATGCCGATGGGATCAGCAGCAAAACACCGATCAAAAGATTGAGAGACCAGGTCTTTCTCATATGAAATCAAGCGTATTCTAGTTTCTTGAACTACCTTAAAAGCAGAGTGGTCCGAAAGCCTGTTCAATCCTGCGGCTCACGGACGCGATGAAGGAGAAGGACGAAAAAAAAGCCTGGCGATTAAACCAGGCTCAAAATCTAAGTTAAAGTTTGACTCAGGAATCTAGGGCTTCTTTGCTGCAAAACTCTTGATTCCGTCCGCTTCATTTTCATAAACATCAAAGACTGTCAAGAGCTTGGTGACCAAAAGGATATCGCGCGTTCGCTGGCTCAAATTGGCCAGTTTTAACTGTCCTCCCTGACCCCGTATAGTCGTGAAACTTCCCACCAACGCACCAACACCGGTACTATCCATGTAGCTGACTTTCTCAAGGCTCACCAGAATATTTTTGTGGCCGCCTTGCAACGCTTCCTTGATCTTCTCCCTCATGGCACCTACTTCATCTCCGATGACGATTTTACCATCGGGAGTCAGCACGCAGACGTCACCCACCACCTTGCTTTCAATTTGAAGTGGCATAGGCTCTCCTCCATTTCTCTAAAGTGTCCGGAAACTCATTATTATGCCTTCTCAGTCAAACGCCGAGAATATAATCCATTCTGAGTGATAAGGCAAAAGGAATAGCATGAGCCTCATCCCATTTGGATTCGACTCGCCGGCTTTTGTCGTCCGCCAAACAGGGAAATTCGCTAAAATCTCCAGGCTGTTCGAATATTTGAGGAAAGCCTGATTCCTCCCAAAAGGTTACCAAAATGCGTTCCCGTCGATAGCCTCATCCTGAAAAAATTTGCGAAAGTAGATCCTAACATGACAATTTGAGAAACCCTTCAGCAATTTTACGAGGCAAATCGGATTCGAACCCAAGTTCAATAAATGTTCAGGCTTATTTCTTGAAGACCATTTTCTGGATCAACATTTGGAATCGCTGTTTTTCTGGTGCTCCTATAGGGCAATCGCACATCGTGGCAACTGACTGACCACCAGACTCGGTGATTTTCTCCGTTCTGTAGATATCTTTCGTTTCAGTGTCACCGGGTTTGATATATCCAAATTCACCAAAACCAGATTTCATATATTTTTCGACGACATAGCCATCTTTTAGCTTGATATCCAGATGAATTTGCCGGTCCCAGTAATCCTCAGAGTTCAATGCCCAGTTGAAATACCTGAGTTCGATTTCAACATCGAGTTCCTCTTTATAATGCTTGAATTTGTCTTTGATGTTGATTTTTTCGGTTTGCTTTTCATCTAAGGCTTTATAGACACTGACCATGAAATCACCGGGGGGCGGCTTGGGTACCTCTGCTTCTTTCTGCTCTCCCTTGTCCTCAGGGGGAGGCTCGCCCTTCCCTTTCTGTTTTTCTTTAGCCTTGCCCGGCGAGATCCGAGTTGCACAAAAAACCATGCCACAAAAAACAATAACACTGATGGAAACACATCCTTAACCAGAAGAAGCGCGAAGAGTGGTTCATCATGATCGTTTCCTCCAAGCTGACGTGGAGCTAAAGTTCACGGTAGTCCCCTCATTTAACCATAGTAGTTCTCTGGGGTCATTATATTCCTCCCCCCCCTTGGTGCAATACCTTATTTGCTGGCCTAGCGTGAGGATTCAGACATCTAAGCAGTAAATATAGTGCTCTCCTCAGGCAGGTTTCCCATCAGCTAGAGGGAGATAGGGGACAGTTTGCGGGCCTTCTGGCAAAACGGCCATCCTAAAAGGCTTCTTCTTCTGACCGGAGGCGTCTGCGCGTCATTGAAAGTTCTCGAACTAGCTGCCCAATGTCCTTGCAGGGAATGATCTGTGCAGCGCGGACTTCGTCGTCGGGTAGCGTAGAAAACAAATAGATATCCGCTTTCATCAAAATCCTCGCCAGAATTTGGACTTCCCATTGATCCAGGATCGGATCCTTGGCCTGATGAATGATTTGCATCAATTCTTCAGGGGTTCTTCCTTTGCGCAGAAGCTCTCTGAAATTCCCGTGGTCGGGAATACCATCCGAACACTCTGAAGCCATGAGAATTGTTCCGCCCTGTTTGACAATTTGTTCGGCAGCAGACATTCCTTTGACCGCCTGATACAAATTCATGTCCAGTGGGAAACCTGAATTCGTGGTCACCACCAGATCGTAAGGATTGTTAACCGGACGCATAACCGACTTGCGAGCAAATGCACAACCCGCCGCGTGGGCCTTTTGCCAATGGCCTGCAAAGACACCAGTGAGTTGACGTTTTCGGTTCAGCGTCACATTCACAATGAAGTCCGGATTAACCATGGCAGCAATTTCGGACATCTCTTCGTAGATGGGGTTGCCTTCCGTGATTCCCCAAGTGGCACGAGGATTACCGATCATGGGGGCGGAATGATTCCTCAGTATACTTTCGAACGCACCCACACCAAGCAAAACGGCTTTAGGCCCCCCCGAAAAACCAGCAAAAAAGTGAGGTTCGATGAAGCCGGTCAAAATTTTTACTTTGCCTGCATGAAGTCTTTGTTGACCCAGACTTCATTGCCGAAGCGACTCACCCCCAGGCGAACCATGCTCTCCTTCTCTCTGGGACGATGCTGTACGATCCGGTAGGTATTAACGATCTTTTTTCCAAGCATTGACTCCAGTTCCTCGGGAGTGTTCGTCCGATGTGTTCCAACGGCATTGATCAAGGTAATGTTGATCCATGGGAACCATGTTGAGTTCAGATAGAATGATCGGGAGAACACGATCACTTGGCATTGGGCGTGTCCGGTCCGGGAAAATAATGGCAACGGAGTCATCTGGTCGAACAAGGTCTTTGAGAGGCCCCGCCCCGATCGGGTGACGAAGCGCTTCTCGCAGCGCGTGCGCTTCGTCGGGCAATCCTTCTACAAATTCCGGTTCAATGACGTCAACTCCGGTGTCCGGGAAATCCACATCCAAACCGGATTTCCCATAAGAAAGGTGAATTTTCATAGTTTCTCCAAGAATGGCTTTGATGATCCAGACCCGAACAGCCTGCACGCGCAGAACCATATTGGTAAAAACTCATGCTTCAGGTCTCAAGTCATTATTTGTATTAGAGAAGATGGGCCTGTCGGACTCACATTCTGAACGTCGAAATCCGCTGGCATGAGAAGACGGAAAAACCTCTCTCTGCCGGTCTCTAGACTATTATACTTGGGTAGAAGTTAGAAAAACTGTATATTTCCTGTTATGGATGAACGAGATTTCTATACCGAGAAAGACGAGCTTAAACCGGCCAGCTTAAATTGCCCCTCCTGTCGCCAGGCTGCCCAATACGATGTGCGCTGGATACGCCGTACGAAGAAGCCCTCCCTTCCTCCCCGAGTCAGTGATGAAGACCGCCTTCGCTTTGCAAAGGCTCGTTCTTATTTGGTTCGCGTCGACGATGCGGTTCAATGTAAGAATCCGCGCTGCCGAAAGCGATTTGAAATTACATCGCTTCAGACTGTCGCCTTCCTGTAACTCCTATATTTGACTCTCGTGGGATGACCATTTCAGCTCAGCGCGGAGATTGCGAGATGACCGCTCAAGGGAGACGAGACTTCAAGCAAACACTCCCCTAGTGACTTCATAGATTGGGATTCTTCTGAATGCAAATTGCGAAAGCCCTTACTATCGCAGGCTCAGATTCAAGTGGCGGGGCTGGGGTTCAAGCCGATCTGAAAACCTTCGCGGCCCATGGTGTTTATGGCTGTTCGGTAATCACCGCAGTCACGGCCCAAAATACCATGGGGGTTTGCGAAATTTACCCTCTTCCCCCGGGCATCGTTAAGCAACAACTGGAAGCAGTGCTCTCTGATATTCATCCGGATGTGATCAAAATCGGGATGTTGGCGAATTCCTCAATTATTCATTCCATCGCCAATACCTTGAGACAATTTCCCAGAAAGCCCTTAGTCCTTGACCCTGTCATGGCAGCTAAAAGTGGTGATCTGCTTTTGGAAAAAGAAGCGGTCCACTCATTGCGAGAAGAATTGTTTCCCCTCACGGACATCTTAACTCCTAACATTCCTGAAGCAGAATATTTGATCGGGAGCCCGATTCAGGATGAAGGAGATATGCGAGAAGCCGCCAGAAAAATTTTGGGAATGGGCGTTGCCTCCGTCCTAATCAAAGGAGGCCATGCGCATTCAACAACCGTCCGCACAAGAGAAGGGGCGTCGCATCGTAATCGATCTATTCTATGATGGCAAAGAAATGCGGGAAATCACGGGGCCACGAATCGATACCCCACATACCCACGGCACGGGATGCACGCTCTCTTCTGCGATCGCGGCGGGGCTGGCCAAAGGGCTGACGCCTCTGGAAGCCATCCAGAACGCCCGCGAGTACCTGACAGCAGCGTTACAAAACGCCTATGCCGTTGGTAAAGGGAAAAGTCCTCCACACCACTTTTACTCATGGTGGGGTAAAGAGGAACCAAGATAAAACAGTAAATTTCGCCTCCCTCTGGAAGAATGCAGCGCAATGTCTTGATGTTCCCTGGCCTTTTGCGCTGACGGGAAAGAAGCCGAAAACCTTAGAAGGCGCGGCTCCATGGAAATCGCATTCTCGGGTCTAGAGCGGCAACACCTCATACATTAGATAAACCGGCTGTCCGTCCCTTTGGTAAAAAGTCTCGATCAATTGAGCTCTGCGTTGGCATTTTTGCAACGCTTGGCTGAAGGTATCAAGTAGGGGGAATATTTCATACTTCTTCGCATGAAAAACAAAGAGCCTGTCTGACCGTTCGAGCAGGTGACACATCCTATTCATTTTTTCTTCTTCATTTCGGGAATCTTTGATGGATACATAGGATTCCTCCTTCTTGATCTTTCCGTTCGTCAACACCAACAACTGGTTGCTGAATCCCCAGTCCATAAGGGCATAATATTGGTCAGGATGATCTTGCGCATATTCCGCCAGGCGGTAGATGGCATCGGACCATATACCTACCCCGCCGGTTCGCCTCAGTGACTGCAAATATCGAACATCAGCGTAAAGCTGGGAAAAGATGAATAGAAGCCCTAGTATAATCCCCGTCAGCCGATAACTAGGAAACCACCGCCGGAGCGGGACCTTATCCAAGCCTTCGCATTGGCACAGGGCGGATGCAATGAGAAGATGCGAAAAGGGGTATAGGCTCACGAAATGCTGAATGCCGGTGGCTCCGGGAGTCAGGAAAATCATTGCAATCATTGAAGCAAAAAGGAAAAGGTAAAACAGGACGCTGGAGCTGAATTGAAGCCGGCTTTTTTTTAAGAGGACGGCAAACACAAGTATAGAGAGGATCAGTGCAGCCACCTGGAAAGTACCGTTGTGGGCGATGGTTTCTCCCACAGCGGCCAGAGTACTACGAAGACCGGCTCCGTTTTCGCGCCTAAGAAGCGGAGCGAGATTCTGCAAAAGCTCATTGTTGAAAAAATTGTATACCGCTGTTCCGTTCAGCGTACCGATGAGGACATTCCAGCGCAGCATGAAGTCTTGAAGCCGTGAAAGGTGGAATAGGTTCGGATTAGTTAACGAATCTCCCTGAGTTTTGATGGTGAAAAAAATGAATGGGAAACAGCCAGCTAGAAAACCGAGAAGGGCCAATCCGCAACTCTTTATCGTCAATCTCTCTTTGAAGGAGGACCAAAAGCACAGGGGCAATGCTGCAGCCAACGCGGCGACATACCAGACGAAAATGACTTTGTCAAAAACACCAACCCCCATGAGAAAACAAGCCACGCCAAGCCAAAGCGCCTCCCCTTGATTCAACCAGCGGAAAACGAAGTAAAGAGAAGAGACCTTCAAAGCCATCATCAGTGCAATGGGCCCCCAATCCGTTTTTTGCATGAATATGAAAGTGGGATCGGAGGCCAGAAGCACCACGCCCACGAGAGCAGTGCACGTGCCAAGCGTTTGACGAACCAACGCATAGGTGAAGATCAACGTAACCAGACCTAGCAGGATGACGGGAAGTCGCACAGCTGCGACTCCAGGTCCGCACAATTTGAAAATGGGGTAATACAAGTAAGCTTTTACAGCCCCCAAATACGGCATCAGCATCACTGGCAAACGGTATCCCGCCACTGTCGTCTCCCACGTGACGAAGGACCCATCAAGGTTCCCCAATGCTGCATTGGCAAAGAGAACTTCGTCATATTGGAGCCCCGGAAGATCCAGATTAGAGAGGGAAAAAAACAGATAAACGGCAATGGGGATCAGAAGGAAGGCAGGCGTAGCTCGAATTGGCAGTGTCATGATTTGATCCGGATCAAGAACCAGGCCAAATGATCAGCCGCTTTTAAGCCATCGGTAGTTTTTATCCGGAATGGAGGTATTTCGAATTGAGCCAGGATAATTTTCAAGGCTCGGAGACAAACATAGAAAATTCATCACGGAGCCGTATTCCCGTTTGCCGCTTTGCCTAGCTTGCTGAGGAGTTGATCGAGAACTGTTCCGATCGTGCCGCCGGCATCAACAGCTATGAGAAGACCCAGCTTTCGGTATCTCGCGGCAATCGGTTTGATATCCTTCATATACTCCCGGTAACGCTTGCGCACAATCGTCGGCTCGTCATCTTCCCGCTTGTGCACCGCCAGTCCCGCGGGAGGAGGATTGTTCGGAATATGGTAGGAATGCCCGAAGTCATCAATCACTCGCCCGGCCACTCTGACGACACATTCTTGTTCATCCACTTCGAAAAGAAGCACCGCATTAAAGAGGAGGATCCTTTCCAGGGCTACGGCTTGTCCAAGGGTCCGGGGGTATCCATCTAACACAAATCCCTTGCCTGGATTGTTGGCCACAAACGATTCAAAGATTTGTTCGACGAGATCGTCCGGCACCAATTTCCCTTCCCGAACGTAGGCGGCTGTTTTCTTCCCTAACTCGGTATCTCTGTCAACTTCCGAACGCAATGTCTCGCCCAGTGAAAAATGCCTCAACCCAAAAATCGCTGCTAGGAGTTTTGCTTGGGTGCCTTTTCCACACCCCGGTGGTCCAAGAACGGCAAGGTTCATCATGGTCAACCATCCTGCTATGAGAGAGTTAGAATTGCCTTCTTCAAAAGAACGCTATTGAACTGAATTAAGCTGGCTTAGGCAAACGGTTGGTTGCCTTGTCCGAATGCACTCTTGACGAGCACTTTCTTGATACCCCCTACAACCTAAAGACGATCTGAATTGCTTCAAATCTCTGATTCAGCTCCCGCTCACGCGGAAATTAAGCAACTTAAGGCTGGTTGGGAAAAAACCGGGGCGGGATAAACTACAAGAAAGATTTGGAGGCGAGGAGGGGATTCGAACCCCTGAATAAAGGTTTTGCAGACCTCTCCCTTAGCCACTTGGGTACCTCGCCGCAATGGAACACTTTATCATTGCATTCGTTATACAGCCGTTTTGAGTTATACACTGTGCATAGTAATTTCGTCAAGAAAGGGATTAGAGAACTATCAGGAGCTGGGGACGTACTTTATCGTCAGGGCCTATCGTCTCCTGCTTCAGCCGCCGCGCTTTTCGTCGGAGGCTCCAGCGGCTGGTTAGGCGTCATTTTCAATCAAACAGATTCAAGATTCATGGGACTACTGTTGTATTCCCGTATGCACAATACGTTGGGTTCTGCTCAAACGGCGGATCTTTAACGCCCTGCTTGACTAGCATTTTTCTGTAGGTGGGCCACTTAGTGTTGGGGTCAACTGGACGAAGATAGTTTTCTGGAACAATCCTTGGGAGCCCGGCTTTCCGTTCCAATGCATTCGCTTTCCACGGCCCCGTGCCTCTCTTATCGACACCCTGGTAGACCAGAAATTCGTCAAAACTACTGACGTTACTCTCCTTCATGGCAATGACCAAAAGCCTATCAGACTGAGCCCTCGTGCAACCTTGGGACCAATATAGATAGTCATGAACTACGGCTGCACGACTATACTCTCCGTGGGGGCTGAATCCCACCGACCAGAGGGCTTGTGGGATTGAGGCGAAGTCGGTGACAAAACCTTTGGGGACAACGATTCGTTCATTTGTACTTCCGATCACGTAGGTCATCTCCTCGACCGTTATCCAGAACTTGTTGTCGCCAAAGGCACGCACCGTCGGTGATGGGGGAGGCTTGTTGACTCCAAGACACGGTTGCGGTACATAGGAGCACAATTACGAGCTGCACTTGCTTGTTCATTATTTGGTCCTCCTTCATCGACGGCTACGAGGAAGTAGCGCTGATTCGACCAACCACCTGGAAATGCGAGAAATACCCCCCCCAACAGAATGGGCTTCATGATGCCTAACGCCTTGCTTATCAACGGCGACCGAAGGCAGTCGGCTCCATCGCGGGTTAGGCCGCAAGTATCCGTAGCATTATTGTGCCATGCAAGCCGGCTAACTGCGCGTCTTCGAGCCTCGACCAGCCCAACCGGGCATAGAAAGACTGCTTGTCAAACGTGAACAAGTACAAGCTCGATACGCCCAACGCCGACGCCTCCTGGGTCGCACGCCGGGACAAGGCTGATCCGATGCCTTTGCCGCGATGAGCCGGTGCGACGAGCACGGTTGCCAACCACGGTGTCAAGTGACAGTGAGAGTCGATGTCACACTCGACCAAGCAAGCCATGCCAACCACCGTCGAGTCGATGAGAGCCACGAACCCCGTTGGGATTGAACCGCGTCGAGCTCGCCGTTCGAAGCCCGCGATGCGGTCAGCCACACTCAAGTGCGGTGTGACCGTGTGCCATGTTTCATGATGCCAGGTCGCGAGTGACAGAATTGAATCCACATGCTCGTCGAGATAGGCGATCTGAAGCGACATAGTCGATCCTAGCGGCATAACAGCTCAGGGTTCAGCCGCGGGCGCTTTCGCCAGTCGGCTGGAACGCGTTTTAGGCCCTGACACGTGCTGGCTTCGTCGGATTGTAGCTTGGGGACTTTTGGGAATACAAATATTCTTGTAAATCAGAATATTATATTTAAGGGCTGACCCTATTTGGCCTATTTAATTTGGCTGTGAGCCGATTTATTTTATTGTCATTCGTTTTGGATAATGGCTGTGCATCATTGAGTAGGGCGGGTCTCTATTTTGCCCTTTCGTCACATTGCGGGGCTCATTTTCTGAAGAGTGTCTCATATTTCAAAGGCATTCCCTTCTCCCAAGGATGATAACTATTGCAAAAATCAATGCGATCGCCGAGCGTGGGATGAGAGGAACGCCACAATTTGTACAACCAGCCGGGCCGGGGAATACTGAGATTCTCTTCCTGCAATTTCACGAACGCTATAGCCGCCGCGTGATTGGTTTGGGTGATCTCCAGACCAAAGCGATCTGCCTCGTGCTCATGAAAGCGGGTAAAAGTGAATACCACGGGGGTGATCACCAAGAAGCAAATATTCATGAGCAACAGGATAAGGGGCAAGGAGGCAATATCCGAAAGCTGGTCAAATCCAAACCGGTCTTTGAATCTACTGATGAGACCACCGGCGGTGCGATATGTGGCGTACAGCGTGATCATAATCAGCAGTGAGAAGAAAAAAATGCTTTTCACGACGTGGCCGAGCACGTAATGCCCCATTTCGTGGCCCATTACGAAAAGGAGTTCTTTCTCGTTGAGCTTAGCGATGATGGTATCCCATAGGACGATGCGTTTGGTTCCCAAGAAACCGGTCACATAAGCATTGACGGTTTTGGTATCCACACTTTTGTTGACTTCGAAGACGCGGCTTCCTTCAATACCAGCGATTTCCGCCAGTGTGAGAATTTTGGCTTCAAGCATTCGGTCTTTCATCGGGCCATACTTGTTGAATAGCGGATCGATCCAGATCGGGCTGATCAACATGATGAAAAAAAGAAAGGGTGCCATAAGAAGGCCGGTGTACAGCCACCAACGTCGCGGACTTTTCTTCAACAGCAGGTACGGAACCCACAAAAACAAGAATCCGATAATGATACCGACCAATGCCGATTTCAATGAATCCCCGAACCATTTCCCGAAGGTTTGGTTGGACAGATCGTAGGCATGCTCGCGAACAAAGCTTTGGTAGTAGGACAATGGGAAGTCGACTACGAAATTGATGAGGGTGAAAATGATAAAATAGAGACCGATGGTGAAGAACCATTTGCGGCCCAATTTCTGCGCCCAGTTGCGAATCCTTGCAGAATAGCCGGTAAATAAAAACAACGCTGGAATCAACAATCCCCAAATTACGTTGACCACCCATAGCAAATTGCCGCTGCGAAAATAGCGCAGAGCTTTATCGCTTGGATTCGGCACTGCCACCGGGCCGCCCTCTTCCTGCGCTATGAGAGCGCTATCTGGTTGCATCGAAACCGTAATGTTGGAATCGTGCGAGGCAGTGTGTTCTTGTGCAAAGAGACCCGTCAGCGAAAATGCAACAATGGCAGTAATCAACAGAAAGAAACGCATGGTTTTCATCCTTCCTCAGTTCTGCTTTTTGGAAAGGGCACTAGTTGTTCCCAATTTATCCCATGCAGCTAAAGTCGGCGCTCAGCTGCGAGCGGCGCGCTGAGTTATCGTGCGAAGAGCCGGGATCGATGCGTGCCGCTCGTCGGTCCGCAGCGCATAGTTAGACCGCAAGGGGCGCGCGTGTCCCCATCTGGTCATTGCGCTCTAGTAACCGTGGCGGCTATTTGCTTCGCCAAATCCTCCCGAAAGAGTTGTTCCTTTTGAGCCACATACTTCTTGTAACCGTCGGGATCGATGAAAGACGTCGAGAAGCCCTCTTTCAGGCGGGCGTATTTGGTTTCCATGTCGAAGTAGCTGCCGTGGGCGCCCAGGAAGTAATCACAAGGCAATGACCTCAGCACTCGGAACATGCGTTCATAGTCTTGCGCGATCTGAGGATAGAGGGAGTTGCCGACGAGTTTGTAGCCGTCGTTCACGTTAGGACTGCCAATAATGACGACGTTGTAGGTCTTCCCACCTTCCCTCACCTTCATCGTCCACGTCGTGCATCCCTTTGTATGCCCAGGTGTCAGATGCGCGACGAGCACCGTATTCCCGAGCGTCACCTCATCGCCGTCATGCAGGACGCGATCGACCGTTGTGGCCGGGTAGAGAGAAGTCGGCGTGTTGCCGTACTGAAAATCACTCTTACCTCCGGATTCGACCACGGGCACATCGGCGTCCATCACCATGTACTTGGCCCCAGTGATCTGTTTGATCAACGCGCTGCCAGCAGCGTGGTCCCCGTGCGCATGGCTGATCAAGAGGATCTTGATGTCACTGAACGTAAATCCTAGCTTCTCGACGCTGGCCCGAATGAGCGGAACGTTGGCTTCGAGATCGCTGTTAATGAGGATGTGCCCCTGCGGAGTCGTGATCAAATAGTTCGCGAGACCTTTACTCCCGACGTAGTACAGGTTTTCGGCGATACGGAACGGGGGAAAGGGCACGGTCCATTCAGGGTCGTTCTGCGCGGTCGCGTTACTAGCCAAAGCGATGAGGACTAGCAAAGTCCCTAACGGAATCTTCGTTATACGGTACGGGGAATGGTGTTGCGTCACGTCTTACACCTCCACGGTGCCGAGACTTTCTCCTTTACAGAGTTCGTCGGCAGCGTCCTTGGATCCTGCGGTCTAACGGATCATGGCTAAGCTGCCCGGCTTCCCAGCTCCGGGGAGCCGGAGCGAAATTTGGAAATTCTCACTGCAGTTCCAAAAAGAACCTTGCGATGGCGGGCGCTCAGCTTGACGCGCTGCGTACTTCTGTAATAGGCTCCATGATTGACGACGGTGCCGAAGTATTGTCCGTTACGGTTCGGTCACCGGTCGGTCGCACGACGTATCCAGGGCGCAGCGGCGAGTCGGCGGCAAGCAGGTCGGAAAAAATCTGCCCGCGATGGTGAACGGCATCGGCGAGGACGCGCGAAAACCCTCTCGCCACGATGGCGCCGCGGGCGGTGTTGATGAGCACGCCCTCCGGTCCGATACGACGCAGCCTTTGCTCGTTCAGCAGGCCGCGACTGTCCTCGGAGAGCTTGAGCTGCACGGTCACGATGTCGGCTTCCTCGAGAAGCGCGTCGAGCTCCATGAAAGTCGCACCGGAGCGCGCGGCACGCTCGACGGTCAGCGTGGGACCCCATGCCAGCACCTGCATGCCGAATGCCTGGCGAGGCGTGCGACCTCGCGCCCGATCCGGCCCAACCCGAGAATGCCCAGCTTCTTCCCCGATAGCGTTCGCCCTGCGAAGGAGGGCCATTCGCCCCGGCGCATGCCCTGGTCGGTCTGCGGGATGCGCCGGAGTACGGCAATCATGAGGCCGAAGGCCAACTCGATAGTGGAGCGCGCTATGGAACCCATCGTGTCCAGGTCCGACGATGCCATGCCCACGAGCACGCCCGCCTTCATGGCGGCGGCCATGTCGACGTGATACCCATGGTTGCCAGTCTGCGCGATGAGCTCCAGCTCCGGCAACGCCTCGAAGAATGTCTGCATCGAACCGAGTGCGCTCGCGCAATGCGATCAGTATCGCGTAACCACGAGCCGCTCGAGCGGCAGTTTATCGGTGTACACGTCGACCGGGACTCGGCGGCGTAGACGCTGAATCGCCGGGTCGGCCCCGAAGACGCGATGGTAGTCGTCCAGCACTGCGACCCGCATGTGCCTCCTCGTATGCGGATAAGATAAATAGAGGACGCTACAGACGTATTCAGGAAGAGCGTGAGCCCGCTGCGGTCGGGCCATGTACGGGCATCGACTGCATTGTCGCCTAACAAGGTATCGCTGTAGAATCTATTGCCTGCAGCCTATACTGAATTCGCCCGTTTTCTTAGATACTTGGATCCCTTTGTGCTTCAGGTATTTGACCCCAATCATGCCTTGAGCGCAAGCGGGAATAATTGGTGTGTTGCAGCCAAACCCGCCGCGGAATAGGTTACATAGACCCATCAATGCACGTCTGCTGGGCTGTGAACATTACAATTGCCCCGGTTTGAAACTTGAATATACATCATTCTAGCTGGTACGTGTTTATGGCCCACCCCCGTGAAGTCCCCCCTTAAAAAAGGGGGGACAGGCTCGAGGAGACTCTTGAAAAGGGGGACGGACATGTGGATACTTCTGAGAAGGGGAAACGATCTGACGAATTCGTCCTGATGGGAGTTCGAAGGCCCTCCCAATTGCATCGGAGACCGCAGAAGGACCTCCCGCATTCTATTTCTTCCAAATCTTCTCCCACCAACTTTCATTGATCGGCGAAGCAACAGTCGCAGGTGCAATTCGCATCTTCTTGCGAATCTCGTTGACCTCCCAGCCTGTTAACTGGGAAAGATTCTGTGCTTCCCCATCCCGGCGATGAGCCAATGAGACAAAGTAGTCTTCCGCCGCGGCGCAACTACTTCCGCCTTGCCACGGATGGTGCAAGACATATCGGCCTTGAAAATTGGAACGGTCTCCCGTTTCCTGGAAGACCAAGTCCTCGGGGAAATTCTCGGCATCATAGCGTACATGCAAGCGTGTCAAATACACTTCCTGCCCACCTGAAGCCGGCGCGACGTTTTGTCCGAGGATTGCATCAGAACCGCCTCGATTCCAGAAGACACCCAATTGACGAAGCTCTTCACTGGAGAGAGGATTAGCGGCGCAGGGGTCGCACCAGTTCATATCCCAGGCGTATTCCAGGAAGACTGCGCTCCGGTTCTCTTTGTCTACCTGCCGGGTAAACATGGCCTTGTAAAAGTTCGCAAATTCGTTTTCATTCTTCATGAATAAGGGCACATCCACGTCGGAAGGAAGCTTCACAGTTCTGTAGTTGGTCGTTTCAATCCTCCCTTTGCGTGTGAGTGCGTAGACAAAAAGCTCTTGGGGACCATCGGCATTGACCATTCCCAGCCGAATCGGGAGCATGAACTTGGGTGATTCGTAAGCCACCTGGATAGGGCGGAGGGTCGAGTAGCCCAATTTAGCCTGCTCTGCGAGGTTCACTCTTGCAATGAAAAAGCGCATCCCTTGTTTCAAATAGCTGTTCAATACACTGGAAGCTCCACTTGGAATTCGATATCCATTTTCTCGAAGCCAGATCTCAAGACCTTTGCTCTGCTCGGCAGAAAGGATCAGAATGTCATATTCTCCGACCGTGTAACGCGCCTCAATCTTCACTCCCAGACTACTCGCTCTGTCATCCTCCCTCTTGCTCTTCATGGCTCCATTCGTCGCAGACCTCAACGTCTCGAAGTGCTTCAAAACCCGGCAGGGGTCTTGGTCAAAGTATTCCACCAAACGAGGCGCCGAATAAGCCTCCAAATGTTCAATAATCGCCTTGTCCCCAATGTGGATCTGCTCTTTTTGGATGAAGGTGGGGACAGGGACAACCACAGCAAATTCCTTGGGATCACCTCGGAAATCATTTGCCATGGTGAGAACCGTCTTGTTTTCGTGACGGACGAGAACAACCTGCGAGGCTTTGTTGAAGAGTTTGGTATCGACCTTTGCAACATAAAATCCGCAAAAGCTAGAAGCGTCGCCGGACAAGGCTGTAAAAACTAGCAGCGTAAGCATTACGAGTTTCCAATATTTCATGATCTTTACCTCCGTTGAATTTCATTGAATTGAAGATTTTCGATGCCTGATTTGAAATCCTCTTTGAAGTGGGCCATGTATATCCTTGCCCAGGAAGAAATTTGTCGATCACTGGAACGGACAATGAACACAGCGCCAGGGACCACAAGAGTCCATTGGTTTGGAATAAAACAAACTGGATCGTGCCGACTCCAAGAGCCACCATCATTGCAAACAGTAGTCTGCCGGCTTTTGAATTAGGAGTTGTCCTGGGATCTGAAATCATGAAGAAGCTGAATAACAGGAGTGCTCCATTGTGCAAGCGGTGCAGAGGAATCGACAGAGGTTCTCCAAGCCAGAGTGAACGACTGAGTAGTAGTGCAGCGTAAAAGCCCAAAAAGGCCAACGAGACATCGCTGCGCAAGGCTCGATTCACCACAAATCCTCCGAGACAAGCCATAAAGAAAGCAAAGATGGCATCATTCCCCCATTGCCCCGGAGAAACCCAGACCCGATCGGTCAACCCGACCATGCAAACGAGCCCAAAATTAGTTGGATTGAAGAGATGTTTGGTTCCAACACGCAGGACAAATTTGCTAAGTATGGCTACGGCAGTGCTGACAACCGCCAGCCAGAGGGAATCCGTGCGCATGAGTAGACACAACGACAAGCCTGAGATTAAGGCACTGCGCGGATCGTAAGAGGGTAACTTCCAGGCGCGCGTACAGAAGAGTTGCGTCCATGACGCGGTCGTAAGAATCAAAAGGATCTGTAGCGGGGTTACTTCAAAATCCAGTTGGATGAGTCCGTAAACCAGAAGAGCCGCTAATACTCCGATTTGGTAGTATCGAGGGTCTATGTTCTGATGTTCGAGTTTTCCCCAATACGAAATGCTTGGAACTTTGAGAGCCAGAGCCATCACAGCGATCCTTGGTTTGCTGTGCCAGTGCAACACCAATCCAGGGCGTCATCTGCCGGAGTTGGAGGCGTCACATGTCACCAAAAAGATAAGATCCCAACAGCATTCTCAAACTGGAGACGACCTGAAATTGTTTTCTTGCAGGAGGAATTGATTTTTTCGAGGGTGAAGGAAGCTTCGATTGTTGGATTTCGACATAAAAATCGTGAACCCAAGCTGCGGGCAAGATGCCTGCACCACCAGGAAGGTCTTAATTTTAGAAGCCTTTCTTGCTCTGGAGGTTCTTGCGTAATGAAGGAGGGATGAGAAAAGCCAGGAGCGAGAGGAACGCTAGTGTCACATAGGTCAGGGTAAAAACCCATTCGGGGGCATCATAGAATAGGAGTTGATTTGCAAGGTGACCGGCAAATGAGCGGTCATACCCACGCTCTCCTGCAGCACGAAGCAATTGATTTTCCAGCGCCGTGAGCGGGCAGGTCACGCCAAGTATTGCCTCTAACGCCACGAAAACGATGCAAAGCAGGTGCCCAATTCTGAACCTTTTTCCATAAGTCCATGCCCATCCGGAAATGGAACCGACCACGAGCGAAAAAAATCCAATAAGAACAAACCCGGCGAAGACTAAATGAACGATAACTACGAGGTCGGCGGCCAATGAGTAACCCATGATGTGCCTTTCTTTCTTATGCTCTCCTTAGTATAGTTTACGTTGATGCAAGATTAACGGTATCAACTTCACTAGATTCCCCTCAATCTTGATGTGTGCCTGCGTCACACCCAATCAATGAATCTCATGATGGAGGAAAAATGCGCAATAAGAATCTCTCTCTGCACCTCACGCTCTTCTTCGGGCTGTTGACCGCCTGGCTTGCTTCCTGCCCTGCCTATGCTCAACTTTCCGAACCCGCAGCCTGGGCTGCTCAGTCCACAATTCAGTATACGGTACCCACCGGGATTACCTACCTGACTGCCAATAACTATGAGGCAAAGTTGGACGTGTTTCGGCCTCTAAATGCCTCCGGTCCCACCCCGACTTTGATTTACATTCATGGGGGGGGTTGGGTGGCAGGTGAAAAGAACGGGGCTGTGCCGCAATTCATCCCCTACCTGGAAATGGGGTGGGCCGTGGTAAACGTAGAATACCGGCTGGCCAAGGTATCTTTGGCTCCCGCCGCTGTTGAAGACTGCCGCTGCGCCCTGCGTTGGGTTATCAGCAAAGCTAAAGAGTACAATTTCGATACTGACAAACTGGTTGTCACGGGCCATTCCGCTGGGGGGCACCTCTCCCTGATGACAGGCATGCTCCCGGAGTCTGCGGGGCTGGATCGCGAATGTCCAGGGAACAACGAAAACCTAAAGGTGGCGGCCATCATTAACTGGTACGGAATCACGGATGTTGCCGATCTCCTGGAAGGGGCCAACAGGCAAACGTATGCAGTCGCTTGGCTAGGGAGCATGACGAACCGGGTTGAAGTGGCCAATCGCGTCTCTCCGCTAACTTATGTGCGGCCCGGATTGCCGCCAATCCTGACAATCCACGGAGATGCGGATACCATCGTGCCCTATTCTCACGCGGTGCGTCTCCATGACGCCTTGACCAAAGCAGGCGTGACCAATCAGCTCATCACCATTCCAGGCGGTAAGCACGGAGGGTTTTCGAAAGAAGAAACTTCGAAAATCTTCATAACCATCCAGGAATTCCTGGTCAAGAACAAGCTCTTGAAACAGTGAGAAAGATACAGCCCAATTCACGAAATTGATGAAACCGAAGACGGCAAGAAAGCAAAATTTCTCAAATCAGAAACTTTTGAAGGGGCGCAAATAGGGGTAAGAACCCACTTCCTTCCCGGGCTGCCCGAAGCAAAATGGTGCTCGGGAAATCATTCGGGGCTATTGAGAAAGATGGCTGGCTATGGGATATTCTGCCAAAAACCTGCGCAGAATGGCCTGTTCCAAGCGACCCTTTCGGCGAGAAGGAACGGGAATCCGAAGCAACAGGTTCACTTTCCCGGCTTCAGGAATTTGAAGGGTTACCCTAGGCTCAACCGTGGGGGAGTCCATGAGCTGACGCTTCTCCAGGTGTTTCATGTGGATTCGGGCTTCTTCCAGAAAGGGGTCGCATTCGACGTGAGCTGCCTCCAACAATATTCTTTCGGCCAGTTGCCAATCTTCACCAACACTCAAAGGGATAAAGAAAACATGCATGGCATAGTCATGCGTGTATGTTTCATTGATGACGGGATTGGTGAGTAACAGACTGTTGGGCAAAACAATCGCCCGTCCGGTATATTGATGACTGGCGTTTCCAGGACCAATTTCAAGCAGAGTCGTTGTGAACAGATCCTGGTCCACGACATCCCCCCTTTTGCCTGCAATATCGATTCGGTCTCCAATGGCGTAGGATTTAGAGGCCGCGCGAACAATGGCCCCGCTCAGACAGAGAATCAACTCTTTGGTGGCAATAACCAAGGCCACCGCCAGTGCAATGAAAGAAACGACTAACGTTCGTAATTGTTCATTCCAAATCCATAGCAGGGTCACAAAAAGAATGAAAATCGAGGCGTTCCGAATGTTCACAATCCATCGGCGCCGCGCTTCCGGGAATTGATATTCCGCCTTGACTACCATTCGAACCAGTAAGGTTCGAACAATGATGACCGCGATGACGATGATCAGCGAACTAATTACTTTGTTCGGTGTCGATATGTTTGAGGTAAACCATTCCCATCTCATGAACGTTTCTAAATTCCTTCCGATTCTTCTTTTACCTGAATGATGTCATCTGAATAGGTCAAAACGGATACTGTACTTCATAAGGTAATCAACCTTATCCATTCCCTAGCGCTTCCCCTCCACTGAATAATTTTATTTACGTCGCTATCAACAACCGAAAGAACCCATAACAGGAAAAGCTAATGACTAAACCCAAACATAACCAATGTGTGACCCGACTCGATAGGCTCAGGGGGAAATGGGTTGGCAGAATCCAGCCAAGTATTTCGTTCAGGAATACAGCCAATAATAGGGACAAAACGATTGGGCTTAAAGAGTGAAGACGCCAAGCCAATTCCCATTGTCCCTTGAGCAACAACGACAGGGCTCGCGTCATACCGCACAGTGGACATGGCACGCCAGTTAGCCAGCGGAATCCGCAGACTGAGAAGGTGCCGTTCAACGGGAAAGGAGAAAATGCCAGCCCGCCCAGCAGCGTGCCCAAAAATATCAACTTGATCCTACTCTGCGAAGGTGAAATCACACGCATTCGATCAGTCAGAATTAAACGAACTCAGAAGAAGCTGTTTCTTCCTTTAGGGACTCAATTTCCAGGGCAAAACATTTGATGGGGGCAGGCAAGGCGAACAACCTCCCTTCCGCAAATGCTGGTAATCTCTGGCTTCATTCGCTAGGTTCAAATCCTACCAAATCTCTGTAGGCCGAAGTAATCGCCGCGAAGTAGAGCGGGAAAGTCACGAGAATCCCCACGAGACAAAGTAACGCCCCAGAAAAAACCAACAAGCCTAGGACAAAAATAAAGAGAGTGAAGCCGAAGTAATCCTTCTTCACCAATTCATGACTGGCCTGCATCGCTGGCCAGAACTCCAATTTCTTATCAAAAATGAACAGATAGGTAAACTGGTACATGGCTGCTAGCACGAGGCCGGGAATGATACAAAACAGGAATCCCAGAAAAGTAAAAGCAGTGATGACCACCATCGCTAACAAGGCCGGCACGAAGAAGTTGAAACCTTTAAAGAGATCCGCTACATCTAATCGCCCTGAAGCTATTTTGCGCATGCAAGCAAAATGAAACCCGACCATTAGCGGACCTTGCAGAATAAAGGGAACTGCCGAGTTAAGAAGAAAGAAAACCAATGCCATCAGAACAAAGAGCCAAAAATCGCCTGTCACCATCTCCCAACCTGTTTTAATCCAGCGCCCGATTTCCGCCTTTCCGCTTCCCATTGGAATGTTGGGAGGCGGGGGAACCTGCGAAGAAGATTGACTGGCACTAGTATCAGGACTGCTATCTGGTCCGGTTTGCACGGAACGTCCACAATTAGAACAAAACTTAACCTCGGGGTGTAAGTCAACACCACAATAGGGACAATTCATATCGCCTCCATTTGGGGGAAATTCAGCCGTTTTCCGCCCTCACTGAACTGCGGCACGGGCTGTGACGTGGCCGAAATGATTGGACCAAAAAGGATTATCAGCTTGCCAGCTGTCAGAGGTCAAGCATACAGTTTCCTCAATCCGGATTCACGGACAACGCGAAGTTCCAACCCTATTGGAACCCATCTTTTGTTGCTCTGGTCCACGTCTTAACTCCCTTTCAATTCCCATGAAGGGGCTTCAATATCCAATCTCCCATTTTCTCTCTGCCTTCGAGGCACTACTGAATCTTTTGGTGCAGGAAGCTTTAGCTTTCCATATAATTGAAAGAATTGGATTCGCTTTAGCTGTACGAAATGCTTTGATCTGCTGAACTAAGTGAGGGGACCTTTGGTAGAATCAGAAATGAACCTAAAACGGACCCCAAACAGGCCGTGGTAAGAAAGGCGTGTTTTGATTTATGAAACTAACCAAAACCATTCTCATTTTGTTTCTCTTAGCACAGGCTGTCTCCCTTCGGGCGGAACAATCAAACTCTGAAGCTCAAGAACCCCCAGATATTAAAATAGTGGATTCTGGCATGATTTCTGTTGCCAAGGACCCGGCAAGGCCTGGGACTTCCCCGCCCTCGCTCGAAAACCCAGTGCCCGAACCAGGCCCGGGTGAAGAGTGGGATAAGCCGGGCGGAAACAGGAAAATCTCCGGCCCAGACCACTACGAAATTCACATGACGGTCAAGAACACCGGGACAAATACCATCAAGTCTATTGATTGGCAGTATACGTTCCTGGATTCTGATGGAGAGAAGGAGTTAAAACATTTCCGTATTCGGAGCAAAAAGAAAATTCCTCCAAACGGAATGGGTATCCTGACTAAGGCATTCATGCCTACCCTGACATTTGGCGAGGATCCCAAGCCGGAATTTGCCAAAGGGAAACAGAAGGTAGTCATTCTGCGAGTGATCTATGCGGATGACTCCACCTGGGAAGCGGGGATTGGGACGAAATCCAAGCCGTGAGACTCATCAAATCCTCCCGTTTGATTCTGCCATCAAGGCTCCATTCCGATAGAGTGCTGTCTATCGCCAACCTATCTTCTGTTGTGAATTTGAAAGTTTAGTGTGGCAGAGTTGGCAAAATGTGTGAAAAGAAATGGGGCTGAATTGATGAATGTGAATCAAACCATCTTCGATGTGTGTGTCGTGGGCTCAGGAGCCTGCGGCGGCACTCTGTCTTCCCGACTGGCGCGAGCCGGTCTTAAGGTGATTGTGTTGGAAGGCGGACCTAAAATCGACACGAGGCGTGCCTTCAATACACATGCCTTACCCTACGAGTTCAAAAACCGCAAGATTCCCATCATGGCGCCAGGGGTGGAAGGTTTCAATGACGACCGCGCCCGTGGAGTAGGCGGTAAAACACTGTTTTGGAATGCCGTGGCTTGGCGTTTAAGCGAACGGGATTTCAAGGGGCAGAGCTACGAAGGTGCTGGTGTTGACTGGCCGATCCAGTCTGCTGATCTCGCCCCCTATTACGATCAAATTGAGCAGGAGATTGGAGTCTGCGGGAATGCGGATCACCTCGAGGATCTGCCCGACGGCAACTTTCTCCCTCCTTTACCTCTGCGCTGTTCGGACCGAATCATCGAACGCGGGGCCGCCCGACTCGGGATTAAGGTCATTTCTGTGAGAAAAGCAACCCTCACCAGACCCCGGGATTTTCGGCCGGCCTGCCATTACTGTGGAAATTGCATGGCCGGATGTGATGTCGTCGCAAAATACGATTCGGCCAACGTGCAGATTTATCCAACAATAGCGACTGGAAAGTTGACCCTTTTATCGGACGCCGTGGTTCGCGAAATTACACTGGCAGACAAGAGACTTGTCAACGGTGTTCGTTACGTCAATCGAATCTCCCGCCAAGAAGGGACTATCAAGGCCCATTGTGTCGTGGTTTCCTGTGCTTGTATCCAAAGCATCGCCCTTCTCCTCATGTCCCAGTCGCCTCATTATCCCAATGGGCTGGGGAATTCGTGTGGAGAGTTGGGCAAGAATTATATCCCACACTTCACGGCGAGATTTGATGGTTTTGTTCGCGATCTGGTTGGGACTCCAAGCATCAATGAGGAAGGAGCTCTAGACCATGCCTATATCCCTTCATATATGCATGCTCGCAAAAGAGATTATGCCCGAAGCTTCGGAATCCAATTTAATTATCAGAATCGCCGCTTCGTTCCCTGGGCCAGTCAGATGGATGGTTTTGGAAGCGAACTGAAGAAGAGCATCAAGAGTCACTATCCAGCCTATCTTCATTTTTCGGCATACGGAGAGATGCTCCCAAGTAGTGGGAGCTTTGTGGATCTTGACCCAGTCGAGAAAGATCGCCTCGGTCTGCGAAAGGCCCGAGTGCACATCCGTTATGGCGAAAATGAACAAAAGCTTTTTGCGGCGATGCGAAGGGAAGGAAGAAGGATCTTGGAAGCCAGCAATGTCGAAATCATATACGACAGCTCAGAACCGTTGACCAATCACGAATTGGGAGGATGCAGGATGGGTTCGGATCCAACAACCTCAGTCGTCAATGCCTATTGCCAGTCCCATGATATCCCCAATCTATTTGTCGTGGACGGCAGTGTCTTCCCTTCTGCCTCGGAGAAGAATCCCACCCTTACGATGATGGCTTTGGCCGCGCGAACTTCTGATTACATCGCCAAACAGGTTCACAAAGGCTCGTTCGGATGAGCGTTCTGACGTATGTTATTGATCATCAGGATATGGCTGTCTCGATATCTGGGCCGAAATAGAAAATCAGCGCCTATGAATCGAATGGTCTTTGCCTTATTCTGAATTCGACATCACGGTTGCAGTCCAGATGACTCAGCGCAGATGAATTGTGATCATCTGGGTAGACACTCATCTAACTCATTAGGATTTTTATTTCATTTAGCTAATAAATAAGGAGATTCAACATGACAGAGCACGCCACTTATGATGACGTCAACCTCATTTTGCGACTTTATGAATTGCGCCGAGAAGAGAAGTTCAGGAAAGCCAGAGAGTGGTTTGGCTGGTCTTTTAAGGCTAAGACTTTGGATGAGTTATATGTTCTTTGTCCCTTGGGGTCCGATGAAAATGCATATTACCGTATGGTGATTTCATATTGGGAGATGGTCGCCTCTTTCATAACCAGCGAGGTTCTTAATCATGAGCTTTTCTTCCAAAGTGGAAAGGAATTACTCTTCGTATGGGAAAGAATTTGTAGTTTGGTGCCCCAACTCCGGGACACAGCCAAGGATCCGGCATTGTTCCGGAATTTGGAGAAGGTTGCTCACTTGTACATTCAATGGATGAAGAACAATGCTCCCGATTCCTATTCGGCTTTTTCTGCGCGGGTCAAGGGGATATGAAAAGCTATCGCAAGGAACTGTGGTTCCACTTACCCACCCGCCGCGGATTCGTCAACATCACGCCCCAAATTGCGGGGTGTGTTCAAGAAAGCGGTATTCTGGAGGGCCTGGTCCTCGTGAACGCGATGCACATTACGGCAGCTGTGTTCATTAACGACGACGAATCAGGTTTGCATCAGGACTACGAAAAGTGGTTGGAACAGCTCGCCCCACAGGAACCTGTTTCGAGATATCGTCATAATGAGACAGGTGAAGATAATGCCGACGCGCATCTCAAGCGGCAAATCATGGGCCGAGAGGTCGTCGTTGCCATCACCGCCGGCCGCCTGGATTTTGGCCCCTGGGAGCAGATATTTTACGGGGAGTTTGATGGCAAGCGCAGAAAAAGAGTTCTGGTCAAGATTATCGGCGAGTAGATGGCGCGGATGCGGGGAATGAGGATCTCCAAGAACAATGCTCCCCTGGCCAGCCCGCGGCCAAACGCGCTGGTAAGTTTGCCAGAAACTTCCTCCTGTAGCCGGTTACCGTGAACCGTCGTTCCTTCACAGCCATTTGGAGATAGAAGACATCTACAGACTCACAAGTACCTCAACTTTTCAAGTGGCAGCTATTATCTTAAAGCTCCGCCTCCAATCAACAATCGGCACTCGACAATCGGCAATCCACTAAAGTCCCATCAGCTGTTTGACATACTTTGGTGCAGGAGAACCAAAGGAGAGCATTTTGTCATGAAACGCCTTTAGGTCCTGAATAGATCCGTTTTTGCTTTCATACGCTTTCCGGATCTCATTGATGCCCACATTCCCCACAAAATAAGTTGAGAGCTGTGTTGATGAAAGACAGGCCCGGCGCCACTTTCCGGCTGCTTCACCTTCTTCCTGAAACCCCTCGTTCATCATGAGATCCATCGCTTCCTTTTCTGTCATCCCAGCGGTATGGATCTTCTGATCAAGAATGGCGTTGATGATAAGCCGGAGTCTCATCTTCAGTTGTTCAGCCTTGATTTCGGGCCCTCCATAGCCTTTCTCAGCCATCAATTGCTCGGCATAAGTGGCCCAACCCTCCACAAAAGGTCCACTGCTGAAGACAGCCCGAATCAAGGTGGGCGCCCGAAATTTGTTCGAATGCGCTATCTGGAGATAATGTCCTGGCATCGCCTCGTGAACCGTGAGATTTTGAAGCATGGAGTCGTTGTACTCGCGGAAAAATGATTGCACGCGTTCCTTGGACCAATCTGCCGGGGTGGGGGAAATGGAATAAAAGGTTTCGGCGTTTTTGTCCAAGGGCCCAGGTGAATCGCAATAGGCCACCGCAACGCCTCGTTGAAACTCCGGCATCACTATGATCTTTACCGGCTCATTTGGAACCGTGACGAGTTGGTTTTGGCGGACAAAATCGGTTGTGCTCTGTAAATCCTGCTTGGCCAGATCAACAATGGTTGAGTTATTGGGATGCGACTCAGCGAGCCTGTCGAGAACTGCCTTGATGACTTTCTTTCGATCTCCCTGAAGCTTCCCGGGCACTGCCTTTGGAAAATACTTGGTATACAAAGGAAGCGTTGTCTCGTAGAGAGCGTCTTCAGCTGTACCCAGTTCTTGCTGGGCTTGCTGCATCAGTTCTTCCAAGGTCTGATCAGATTCCAGCGTAAACCGGAGCTTCTTTCGAAATTTGTCTAGACCCAGCCGAAAATCACCTTGCGATCGTGGCAGTAAATCTTTCTCCAGCCAATTGCCGTAGGCTTCCAGCGCGCTGATCGTAGCCTTCTGGACAGGTTCGAAACTGGCTTTCAATTCGGGCACCTCGGCGAGAAGAATATTTAATTCATCTCGAATGAGGCTGATATTCCCTTTGTTCTGAAGGATCGATGTTTCGGTATAGATGTGCGGAGGATTTTTGAGATTGGCCTTGGCGGCATCCAGCACAGCAGGGATTTGCTTTAAGCGCGCGCGCACGGACTGAAGACGGTCTTTGAGCGGGGCAAATTGACGTGACATCAAACTATAGATCGCATTGCCAATATTGTAATACTGGGTATTCCATTCGTACTCTCGTAGCGTCTCGAGTTGAAAAATAATGGACTCAATATTGTTGTCCAGGATTTTGTAATCAATCTGGTTTGTCGAGCTTAACCGGGTAAGGTCTAGTTTTCGGATGGATTGTTGGGCCTCGCGTTGTGCCTTGAGTTCTTGTTGCACCCCGACTTGCGTATAATTGTTCATGCGGTCGTCAAATCGGTGGTCTCCCAGCAACGTCGCCGATTCCGGATTCCTTTCCAACAATTGACTAATATACCCATTGGCAAAACTCTCGAATTTCTGATCTTCTGATTCTGGCACACCACATCGCATCGTCATGAGAACGGTAAAACAGATTAGTGCATAAACGCCTGTGGCTTTCATAAGCCTCCTTTACTAAAAATCGATCAATTAATGGACTAACCTCTGGCTAACATTTCCCGTATCGGGTTCTTCAATTTCCCAAGTCACACGCCCCGATGTAACGCTCCCTTTGCATAAGGCAGCCGCATGAGGATGATATTCGGGTGGACTCTCAGTCCCATGGGTCAGTGGAAATGTTGCCACAATATAGATATCACCTGCCTTCGAATATGTCGTGCGATACGAGTTTCTCCTGGCCTTGTCGGCACCCCCACAATTCGGCACAGGCTATAGAAAAGACTTTCGAGTAAGCATACCATTTGACCGTCCAGTTAGGACCGTAGATTTCTTGGAACAATGAAACAACTTTTATATTATTGGTCCAACGTTACAGATTATGCGTATTCCTTGTGAGATAATGAGAACGTAGCTCTTATCCAAGTCCATTCATTTTGCAGCCAAGATCACTCTATGAGGTTCAATATGTCTAAGAAATCGTCCTGGATGATCGTGATCATCCTTGCGGCCGTCTTTCTTTTGATCGGGGTTCTCCTGTTGGGAACCTACCGGCTCCTGTCGCCAGCCAAAGTCGAGATTTCAGAGGATCATGTATTGGAGCTGAATTTCTCAGGAGAAATTCCGGAACTCCCCCCTCTTTCTCCATTGGCACAGTTCATGCAGCGTGATGTCGTATCGCTCTACGAATTGGGACGTCTCTTACGAGTTGCCTCTCGTGATCCCCATATCGTCGCCATCCATCTTTCGGTCCACTCATTGGGATTTTCCTGGGCCCAAGTTGAAGAGACTCGTGGATTTTTGAAAGAATTCCGCCAGTCAAACAAGAAAATCGTCGCCAGCCTGACTGGCGACATGGCAGAAGAGAAAGATCTCTATTTGGCCTCCCTGGCCGACGAGATTTATCTCAACCCGGATGCAGGTTTGCTCATCAACGGTCTCAATGTAGAAGTCCCCTTTTACAAGCGAACAATGGAGAAACTTCACATTGAGCCCCAGATGATCATGCTGAAGGAGTACAAGAATCCCGAAACCTATACGCGGGAGGAATTCACGCCTGAGTTTCGGGCGATGTATGTCGGGATTCTGACAGACGTTCAAGATCGGTTTATCCGGACGGTTGCCGATGACAGGAAGATTTCTCCATCGCGTCTTCGAGAAGTCATGAATATTGGGATGGCTCCGGCTACCCTCGCGCTGAAAGAGGGCCTTGTGACCGCACTCGGCTACGAAGATGAGGTTCGGACTCGACTCCTTGCAGAAAAACTACCCAGCAGCAAGGAGTATCGAGGGATAACCGCTTCCAAATACCTCCATGCGGTGCGGAACCGCATTGACAAGAAGGCCCGCCATCATATCGCCTTGCTGGGCGGCATCGGCCAAATTATATCGGGAGAGAGTGAAGATGTCTGGGGAGGGATGATGGGAGGGGAGACAATGGCAGCCCGACTCCGCGAGATCGGCAAGGAAAAGGACATTGAAGGAGTCTTATTCCGCGTGGACAGTCCCGGTGGATCCGCTGTGGGTTCTGACAAAATATGGCGGGAGATTCAACTTCTTGAGAAAAGCGGGAAAAAAGTTGTTGTCAGTATGTCGGGAGTCGCAGGCTCGGGAGGATATTACATCGCGATGGGGGCCAGTAAAATTGTCGCTGAACCGTCTACGATTACCGGCTCTATCGGAGTTCTCTTTGCCAAATTTAACGTTCGTGGTCTGTTAGAGTATTGGCTGGGGGTCAAGACCGATCAAATTAAAATGGCCGACAATGCGGATATCTTTTCACTCTTTCATTCCCTATCCGAAGAGCAGAAAACCCAAGTCCGGTCGTGGATGGAGGATATTTACAACAATTTCGTAAAGAAAGCCGCCGAAGGCCGGGGCATGACTTTCGACGAACTTGAGCCCAAGGCCCATGGTCGAATTTACACCGGTGCTCAGGCCAAGGAGATCCATCTCGTTGATGAGACCGGGGGTCTCAATACCGCTCTGCAACTCCTCAAGAAGGAACTCAAGATTCCTGAGACCGAGGAAGTACAGCTGGTTCTTTATCCGAAGCCCAAAAGTCTGTGGCAAAGCCTGGCAGAAGGAGAGCTCTTTAAAACTGACTTATCGACGCCGACACCATCGATCGAATCCCGACTCAAGCAGATAATTCATGGCCTGGAAACTCCCGCGCCTTGTCTATTGCTCCCTGAAGCGGAAATCAGATAGTTGGGTTACCCCCCGAGCAAGAATCCCGGAGAGCTTCAATCCTTGAGAAAGTCTGAAGCCTGATTGCTACAGCTTGGACATCACCCATCTCAAGGCACAGGATAATCGCCTGCTCCTTACAAGGATGATCCGGTTCTCTGGCGGCTCAAGAAGTCATCCCGGAATGACACCTTCATTGCTACTCCCCTGAATGTCGTCCTCCCTTATGATCGTTCTCCCCGAAATAAGGCTGCGCTAAGAAATCCATAGTCGAGTGAATTGATCCCCTGTTTATTCCCAACAAATTTCGAAGAAATCTCTAAAAAATTATTGACAGCCGGACCATCAGAACTTAAGCTTCAAACTTATTAGATGAAAGTGATTTTCATTTTCATTTTCAACGAGCCCCGAATCGACGAGTCGGAGAAATGGTTTGAGTATCTATAAACTCAAAAAAATATGCTGCTTATCGATAATCTTCATATTTCAGAGGCTCTTGATTAACCATGGGGGTGAAAGGCCTTATTTCGTCACGTACGACCATCATCTGGAGGAACCGGGAAGCCTGGAGTTTGCCATTGCCCCAGTCTGGGGCATTCCGAAAACCGGGAATCAATTTGTCGGGGCTTGGACGGAATTTGAATATGGGGTCAAGGCCTGGTGGACCTCCGAATTCTATTTGACCGGGCAATCCACTCAAAATGACAGCACGATCTCCACGGGTTTTAGGTGGGAGAACCGCTTTAGGCTCCTCCGCCAGGAACACTGGATTAACCCGGTGTTCTATATTGAGTACGAACATTCCAGTGAAGCTGACAAAACTTTAAAGGAGATTGTCGGCGAGGGGCCAGCTGAACAACTAGCCGAGCCGAATAGTCAGACCCGGGCGGAGAGGGAACATGAGATCGAGCTAAAACTGATTTTATCGAGCGATTACAAAGGGTGGAACTTCTCTGAAAATTTCATTTCCAGTAAGAGCCTCAATTCGAGCGAATCCTGGGAATTTGGATACGCATTTGGATTCAATCGGCCACTGGCTCTGAAGGCCCGTCCGGAAGAATGCACTTTTTGTGCAGAAAATTTTCGTCTCGGGGCTGAATTCTATGGCGGACTTGGTGATTATTACCAGTTCGGGCCGTCCGGGACATGTCATTTTGCTGCCTTAGTGGTCGGGTGGGATTTGCCGAATGGGACAACCTTCCGCGTCTCCCCCACTGCTGGAATGACAGAGAACAGCCCCAAATTTCTTTTGAGATTTGGAATCTCTCACGAGATCCCGCGTTTTGGAAGCATGGTGAAGCGAATGTTCCGTTAGGATGAATGTCGTCCATCCCCTTTAATCGTTGCAGCCAAGGAGTATTCTGTATGTCGACTCGAAATAAAGCGCTCAAGATCATACTTAATTCTTTTTTCTTTTTTGCCATGCTCACTGAAATCTCGCGGGCCGATGGAAATGATAGAGGAATGGAGGCAGTGCTCCAGAAGATCCCCCCCCAAATGCATGGCCTCAAGAACCCTTATGCGGGGGGCTCGGGGGAGGAGGGGAAGGCGGGGCTAAAACTCTTCAAAAGGCATTGTGCCTCTTGTCACGAAAAGAGTTCACCAACGATAAGCAGCGCTCCTTCACTCAATACTCTTTCCATTCGCACAATACCTGCCGGATATCTATTCTGGTATCTGAAAAACGGGAATCTCCGCCGTGGGATGCCGGCCTGGTCCAGCTTGCCCGATGAACGGCTCTGGCAGCTAGTGACATACCTCCAAGGAGCAGAATCCAATCAGGGTATGGCGTCCGGAGGGATTCGATGAGAATCATTTTTGGCGCATGCTGAACCATACCGATGAGCTCGAGCTTATCGAGATGGAGTCTGTTCCTAAACAAACTGCTCAACTAGCCCTCGACAACTTCTCCCATTCAACTGCCCCACCTTTCCCCTTAACCCTAGAGCACGATCGAGGCTAAATGAGCCAAACTCCCTTTCTTCTAGAGAGAGTCCAATATCATCGTATTCAGCAAACAAGTTCGACCAATTGAGGGATCGTCTTTCTTATTGCCAATCACCTGGAGACCTGAGGCTTCTAGATGCTTGGAATTAGTGCAATCCATCTCCAAATTTATGCCTCACAATTAAGTGCCGAAGCCAAAACTTCGGCTGTTGAGTTACAGAATTGTTCATCTTCTTCAGGGATCCGTATCACTATATCTTCATCCAGATTGCAAACTACGCAACTAACCTATCGTTCACTGGGCCGATTTCAGCAGGAAACCAAAGATAATTGAACTAAATAATGCGCAAAATGCCTTCCCAGAGGATAGTTTCCTCCTAAAAGACCATCGTGAGCCTTGACGTTTTCATAATATTAATTCAATAAACTTAATGGCCTCCAGAATGCTTTCCTCATCTGGCTGAAATCGATGGTATGGGTTATTCCAAGGCTACTTTTGTGCTAAGAAAAAAATATACTATTCATCAATCCATTGATTTGTCAGGCCCCCAGAAGAAATCAATTTGCAGCATTTCAGTTATTGTTCCAGATGAATAGCGTGGAAATGAGACTATGAACATCACAAAAAAAACGAACCGGTTGTTCCGTTGGATTATGGCATCTCTTTTTCTTATTTTCGCCCCTGGCACCTTACGAGCCCAGAGCTGCATAGCGCCACCTTCCGGTATGGTCGCCTGGTGGCCGGGCGATGGGAATACGAATGATATCTTTGGCAACAATGCCGCTGTATTGCAAGGTGGAGTAGTCTTTGCGACTGGCAAGGTAGGCCAAGCTTTTAGCTTTAATGGGGTCGATGGCATGGCCAAGGCTCCTTTTTCTTCGGCTCTTAATATTCAAAATGCAATAACCATTGAGGCCTGGGTGAACCCAACCATACCAGCTAGCGGGAATATCCAGGCGATTGCGGGGAGATATGCAACGTATCAACTTCAGATCAATCCTGATGGCAAAGTTCTTTTTGGTCTCTCTTTCGATCATACACTCGACCAACAGGTAACCTCGAGTAACCCGCTTACGGCCAATACCTTTACTCATATTGTCGGAACCTATGATTCTAGTTCTCGCGCGCAAAGGCTCTATATCAATGGTGTCCTTGATGTTACGCGTCAAATTACTTCAGGCAGCATAATGATTACGCTCCAACCAACCGAGGAGCCCTTTACCATCGGTGGCTATGCTGGCGTCGATGGACTCAGCGCATTTTCCTTTTTGCAGGGGCTTGTCGATGAAGTCCAGGTATTCAACCGCGCGCTGTCCGATTCGGAAATCCAGTCAATCTTTGACGCCGGTAGCGCGGGAATTTGTAACGGGGGCGGAGGTGGCAATGGATCTGGGCTATTTGTACCAATCGTTCTTTCTGCCGCTGGATTGAACAACTCTTTCTTTACATCAGAGATGGCGTTGACCAATCGGGGCACAGTCGCAGCGACGGTTAATTATACCTATACGTCATCCATTGGGGCAGGAAGTGGAACAGCATCTGACATCTTGCCGGCCGGCCAGCAGCGCATCGTTAGCGATGCCATCAACTATTTGAGGTCCATTGGAATCCCGATCCCGGCTTCGGGCAATCAAGGGGGAACCCTACGGGTCAGTTTCAGCGGCATTTCTCTGTCAGAAGGTTCCGTGACGGTCCGAACAGCTACGGCTGTAGCCAATGGGCGAGCCGGCCTAGCCTATAGTGGGATACCGATTTCGAGTACCTTGACAGAATCCTCTTATCTCTGTGGA
Organism: uncultured Acidimicrobiia bacterium; assembly: GCA_963810905.1. Taxonomy (GTDB): domain Bacteria; phylum Acidobacteriota; class Terriglobia; order Versatilivoradales; family Versatilivoraceae; genus CAWBAT01. Next base: position 396,217 of record CAWEPG010000015.1, read on the forward strand.
CTTCGTCAGACGGCTACGGATCGATCAAACGTGGCTATTCAGAATGTGGGCACGGAAGGGGACATCGTGCTGCGAGTGACTGTTTACTCAGGCGATCCGGCCAATCCTTTTTCGAAGGACATACTCCTGATAACTCTCGGGCCGGGAGGGTTTACTCAGATCAGTGGGGTCCTGCAATCGAATGGCTTGTCGCTGACCAATGGCTTTGTCCGTGTCTCAAGAATCAGCGGCTCATCCCCTTATTTCGCTTATGCAGTGATCAACGATCAGTCTAACTCCGATGGGTCATTTGTTCCTCCTCTTCTAGAAAGCTCTTTATCGAATCACCAAGGGCAGACACTTCCTGTCATAGTAGAGACTAGTGCATTCAGTAGCGAACTGGTGGCCACCAATTTGTCTGCCTCTCTCACAAACACCTACCATTTTTCCTTAGTCTCCAGTTCCATTTCATCTGCCGACAACACGGCCCATTTCGATATCACGCTCCAACCCAGGGAACAAGTTATCATTCCCAATCTTGTTCAATACTTGAGAGACCACGGGATTGGCGGGATTGCAGCCCCGGGAAATTCCATCTCCGGGGCATTGTTCGTGACGGGTGACATTAGCAGTCTCTTTTTGGGCGCACGGACCTCGACCCCAGGTGGGGGTGGCCGTTACGGACTGTTTTATGTCGCAGTGCCTTATGGTTTGGCCAGCACGACGGACGCTTGGATCTTCGGCCTGCGGCAGGATGGGCAGAATCGGTCAAATTTGGCTTTGGTCAATACGGGTGAGACAAATGGGAACCCAGACACTTTTGACATTGATCTCTATAACGGCATAACAGGTGTGAAAGTCACGACCGTGGGAGGGATCATCTTGAATTCCAGGCGCTGGACTCAAATTGGAACAATCCTGGCCGGGAAAGGGATTAGCCAGGGCTATGCACACGTTACCCGTTCCAGCGGCTCAAATCCGTTTATTGCCTACGGTGTCATTAATGATGGCAGCCAGCCCGGCGATCGAACAGGCGATGGAGCGTATATCCCCAGCAGTCCTTAGTCCCGATTCTGATTACAATCTACTACGGATTAGCAAGTCGCCAGCCCGACATTTGTTAGGCTGTTCCGGGGACCTTCGGCTTCTTGTCGGGTGCTGACATCTCTATTAAAGAGTTGAATTTCTGGGTAATCTACACCCATCACCGCTACAATCCCACCGATATATGAAAAGCCTCTAAGTTGGAAGTGAAAAGTTTCAGCTGTAGCAGAGCGTGACAGGGGCCCGGCCGCTTGACAGTGCCTTAGGATATGATAATCTTTGGCGACTGAGAAGTTTCGCCTCTTGGCCTGAATTTTTCTGGTGCCCCGCACAGCCGTCAATGCGTAAATACATTCCTTTCGCCTTTAAGAATTCCATACGTAACAAGAGACGCACGATCCTAACCATCCTCAGCATTTCGGTTTCCCTCTTCCTATTGGGCATGCTGTTTGCTTTGTACCATGCTTTTTATTACCGCTCAGGACCACCGGAGCAAGCGTTGCGTATGGTTACTCGAAATCGGGTCTCGCTGACTTTCTCCTTACCCGAATATTATGGAGAAAAGATCCGGCAGGTTTCGGGTGTGAAATATTTGACGACACGGACCTGGTTCCAAGGAATGTATATCGACAACCGTCCGGAGCACTTTTTCCCTCGATTTGCCACGGATCCTGAAAAGATTTTTCAAGTTTATCCAGAAATGAAGATTTCTCCGGACGAACTGAAAGCATTTCAGTCAGAGCGCACGGCCGCCGCGGTGGGAAAGAGTCTGGCAGAAAGACATCAATTCAAAATCGGTCAGAAGATCACCATCAAAGGGGATATTTATCCGGTCGATTTGGAACTCACCATCCGGGCCATTTTTGAGGGAACCGAACAAGGCTCCGATGGGGTACTTTACTTTCATCGCAAATATTTAGAAGAAGGGCTCCCGGAGGCCCGCAAGGGAACGGTTGGAACCTTTGTCATGATCGCCGATTCTGCGGAGGCGGTCCCTGGGGTCTGCCGCGAAGTGGACGAGATGTTCCGGAACTCCGATCGCCAGACTAAAACCGAGTCGGAGCGGGCCTTCTTCTTGAGTTTTGTGGCGCAATTGGGAAATGTCAAATTGTTCCTACTCAGCATCTGTGGAGCCGTTGTCTTTACGATATTGCTCGTGTCGTCCAATACGATGGCGATGTCCGTACGTGAAAGAATCCGAGAGATTGGAGTATTAAAGACCCTGGGCTTTACGACCGGCAAGGTATTAAGCATGATCATCGCGGAATCGGTCATCATTGCGATGGTGGGAGGAGCAATAGGTAGTGTGCTGGCATTTTCTGTATGTCAAATCCTAAACAAGGTTCCCTCTGTTCGGCTGGTCCTATTTGCCGGCCTGATCATGCCTCCTTCCGTTCTGTTGATCAGTCTGAGTGTGGCTTTCGCGGTGGGTTTTTTGAGCTCCGTGTTTCCCGCTTGGAACGCCTCCCGGGTACCGATTACTGATGCCTTGCGACATGCGGGTTAGGCAGGAATCAAATATTTTCCCGCTCAACCCGAACAAGAATTCATCACTTCCCATTGGACTGAATGCAAAATGGCTATACCACTCTATTACAACCTCAGAAACTTACGCTTTCGCAAAACTACGACATTAATGACGGCTCTCGGAATCGCTCTGACGGTGGCGGTCTTGTTGGGAATCATGGCGATGGTCGTTGGCCTGAAATCGGCACTGCGTTCTTCCGGACACCCCTTAAACCTCATTGTGATGCGCAAGAATTCTTCGTCGGAGCTGATCAGCCAGATTGCCCGGGAAGCCGTTATGAACATTCGGTTTAAAGAGGGAATCCAGAAACTCCCAAACGGAGAGCCCATGGTTTCAGGAGAGATCGTTACCGTCATCAACCTTCCGGGGAAGGACAAGCCGGAAGGGGCCAACGTGAACATCCGTGGTCTTTCAGAGACTGGGGTAAAGATGCGGCCTGAAGTGAGCATCGTCGCAGGGAGATGGTATGAACCCGGACAGAGGGAGATCGTCGTCGGCAAATCCGTGGCTTCCCGTTATGCCGGTACGTCTTTGGGTGACACCCTTCGATTTGGACGAGGCGATTGGAAGATCGTCGGTATTTTCGATGCACAACGATCTGCTTTTGAAAGTGAGATTTGGGGGGAATTGAATCAAATCGCCGCGGATTTCAATCGAAGCGAGGTCTTATCCTCTGCACTGGTGCGGGCCACTGATCCTGCAGCCCTTGCCGTCTTAATGAACAGCATGTCGGAAGACCAACGCCTCTATCTGGAAGGGAGGCCCGAGACGGATTATTATGCACAGCAGACCAATTCGGCTCGCCCTATCGAGTTCCTGGGTGTATTCGTCGCCGTCATCATGGCAATCGGAAGTAGTTTTGCCGCAATGAACACAATGTATGCCGCTGTTTCCCGCAGAGCCCGTGAAATCGGAACACTCCGCGTGCTAGGTTTTTCCAGAGCCAGCATTCTTGTGTCCTTTGTCATTGAATCGCTGCTGCTGTCTGTGCTCGGAGGCCTCATGGGCGTGTTGATGGTCTTGCCTCTCAATGGAGTGGAGAGCGGGATCGGCAACTCAGTGACGTTTAGTCAAACCAGCTTTGATTTCCGAGTCACTCCTGAAATTATCCTGACCGGGATTGCCTTTGCCACCTGTGATGGGAATCTTGGGCGGTTATCTTCCCGCTCGCAGCGCCTCAAAGCAGGACATCTTAAACGCACTGCGTGAATTATGATGCCCACAGACAAGACGAATTTAGACCAGGGCCTGAGCAATCTAAAGATCGACCGTAGCTCGCAGCAGAAATCTAAGGGACCTTCGCCATGGGCAACCCGTTGGATTTTGGCCGGCGTAGGAATTTTTGTTCTGCTTGGATTGGCGATCCTGGTCTCTCGATTGAGAGGCCAAGCGGCCGAAGTTGAGACGTTTCGTGTGAGTTCTCGACCGGTAGGGGCTGGGGATGAACAGGGGGTCGTCCTCAATGCTGCCGGTTACATCGTGGCACATCACAAGATCCAGCTCGGCGCCAAAGTCATGGGCAAGGTCGCCTGGATCGGAGTGGAAAAGGGAGACTTCGTCCAGAAAGGTCAGGTTCTGGTTCGCCTGGAAGACGACGAGTACCGTGCCCAATTGCAACAGGCCAAAGGAAATTACGAGTCTCTTCAAAACCAACTGGGAGAATTGGAAAATGGTTCGCGCCCGGAAGAGGTGGCTCGCGCCAAAGCTAATCTCGAACAGGCAAAAGCCGACCTGGAAAATGCCCGGGTGAATCTGGACCGCGTGGGCGGTCTGCACAAAGAAGGAGTCGTCCCCCCACAGGATCTAGATAATGCTCAGGCACGCTACGACGGCATGAAGGCTCGCGTTGATTCGTTGAACAGAGACTATGAACTTTACCGCATTGGTCCGCGCCACGAGGTGATTGACGCCATGCGCGGACGCCTGGCACAGGCCAAAGGTGAAATGGCTTTGAGAGAAACGTATCTAGATGCCACTGTCATTCGTGCGCCGATCTCAGGCACTATCCTGGAGCGCGTCGTCGAACAAGGCGAGTTTCTAACCACGGGCTTCGTGGGCGATCGAGGAGCCAAGGGGTTTGTGGTCTCGATGGCGGATCTAAATGACCTGCAGGTGGAATTGGATATCAGCCAGGACGATTTTGCCAAACTCTTCATGGGACAGAAAGCCATTGTGACAACAGACGCTTTTCCGGACCGGAAGTACGATGGGATGATCGCGGAGATGTCTCCGGAAGCAAACCGGCAGAAAGCCACCGTACAAGTCAAGGTGCAAATCCTCAAGCCAGATTCCTTTCTGCGTCCCGAGATGAACGCTCGAGCAGCCTTTGTAGCCAAAGAGGCGGCTGAGAAGAAGGGCGGCCCTCCGCCACCGCCTCGAATTGTCATACCCAATGCGGCCATCCGGGATGATAGCGGCAAAAAGTCCATTTTTATCGTGTTGGAGGGAAAGGCTATCGAGCGCATCATCAAAGTGGGCAATCCTACTTCTAAAGGGATCGAAGTGGCCGATGGCTTGATCGGTGGGGAGGAGATCGTTTTAAATCCCCCGGCCAATCTCAAGGATGGAGACCGCATCCAAGTCAAACAAAAGCAGGGATGATCCAATTTCTTCAGAGGAACCTATGGAAGACAACGCAATTATTGAAACTACCGATTTACATAAAGAATATAGACGAGACGAATTTAAGATCGTTGCATTACAAAATGCGAATATGCATATCAAAAAAGGAGAATTTGTCGCCTTGATGGGGCCTTCCGGCTCAGGCAAATCCACTCTGTTACATTTAATTGCCGCGATTGATCGACCAACCCATGGTCGTGTGCGTGTGCTGGGCCAAGACCTCCAGAATTTGAGCGACAAACAAATTGCCCATTGGAGAAACGAAAATGTTGGTTTTGTATTCCAATCATTCAACCTCATCCCGGTTTTGACAGCGCGGGAGAATGTGGAACTCCCCCTTCTTGCTGACTCACCTGGGTAAACGGGAAAGGATCGATCATGCCGAAAATGCCCTTCGACTAGTGGGGTTGGGGGACCGGCTCGGACATTACCCTCGTCAACTTTCCGGTGGTCAGGAACAGCGCGTTGCCATCGCCAGAGCCATTGTCACGGACCCACAGCTGATTCTGGCTGATGAGCCGACTGGCGATCTGGATGCCCAATCAGCCACAGAAGTTTTGACGATACTCTCCAAGCTCAATAAGGAATTTAACAAGACCGTCATCATGGTGACTCACGACCCCCATGCGGCAAAATTTGCCAACAAGATCCGCTACCTCGAAAAAGGTGAGCTCCTTCCCGAAGGGACGGTGCCTCAGTAGCAAGTATTGCGTAAATTGCCGTCTGCGAAGCAAAGGTGTTTCGGGCGCCTCTCGCGCGGTATCAACGCCATTCTCATGACGAAGAAACGCCGCAGACTCAAAATGAAAGTTCTGCGTTACACGAATTCATGCCCTCCTCGGTGGGAGACCCGGTCCCCTCTAATTTCAGCTAGAAGCTAGCTCATGCTTCCCCTCAACAACATTTCGATTCTTCTCCTTGAACCTCAATCGCCTGGCAATATTGGGTCTGTCGCCCGAGTCATGAAGAACATGGGGCTTACGTCACTTTATCTCATCAACCCAAATACCCAAATTAACGCAGAGTCATTCCAATTGGCATGCGGAGCAGACGACATTCTCGCCGCAGCCCTACGCACGGAGACTCTCGAAGAAACATTGCAGCCATTCACCCTCTGCGTAGGAACCACCTCCCGTTCTGTGGATACGTTCCCACGAGTGTTGACCCCTCATCAACTGGCTACGCAGATCGCAGAGTTTTCAGCCGAAAGCCGAATTGCCCTCCTTTTTGGTCCGGAACGCACCGGGCTGACGAACGAGCATGTGAAATATTGCCAGTGGCTTGTGACCATTCCTTCGAACCCGGCGTTTGAATCCATGAACTTGTCACACGCGGTCGCCATTTTGGCCTATGAACTCTATAGTCGCCGGCCGCAACCGACACCGGGCAGGGAGATACAGAGTGCACGGTTAAGTCAAATCGAGTCTTTCTGCCAGACGCTCGAAAGAAATCTCATCGAGATCGGCTTCTTGAAAGACCCCTACCCCGAGCGGCTCATGATCACCATTCGAAATGTCATGTCACGAGCCTCATTGGAAGAACGCGATGTTCAGATCCTGCGTGGCATTCTCCGACAGTGGAACTGGTACGCAGAAAAACTGCGAAGGAAAGATTCGACGCAAAGAGTAAAATAGGTTTTGGGTTCTCCCATGCTCGCTGCTAGGGATATTACCAGAAAGTATGGAGCCTTCGATTTAGTCCTGAAGGTTGGGCATGGTAATTTGACCGGGATGCACCAATCAGATATGTTGATCGAGAATTTGACCACGCAGGACTGCCCTCCTTAGTTTGCTCGACAAGAGAGATGTATGCAAAATCCGTGTTGGTGTGAGAAGTGGTGGCATTGTGCATTGTTGGCTGGACTGGGCATCACTCTCTTGGTTGTAGGTTTTCGCCGACAAACAACTCTTTCAGCCGAGATTGTCTCGGTCTCTGAAGCCGAACTCCTGTTAAATCCCCGATCTCTTCCTCCCGAGTCCCCCTTTGAAACGCCCACTCAAATCAGGGCCGCGTTTGCCGATCCCCCTAAGGAATTTCGGTCCATGCCACTTTGGGTGTGGAATGATGAACTGGAATGGTCGCGGCTGAAGGAACAGTTGATTCAATTCAAACGACAAGGGATGGGAGGGGTTTTTGTTCATCCCCGCCCCGGGTTGATGACCGAGTACTTGGGGACAGAATGGTTCCGTTTGTGGAAACTTGCCCTGGAAGAAGCCCAGCAGTTGGGGCTCCTGATCAATATTTATGACGAGAACAGCTATCCCTCCGGGTTTTCAGGAGGATACGTCCCAGCGCGCGCGCCGGATACGGCCTCTCAATTTGTCCAGGCTGAATTCAGCACGAATACAAGCACGGTGAATTTTAATGGGGCGGACCTGGTCTCTGCTTTTATTGTGGAAAAGGACTCCTCCGGAACAGTCAACCTGGTTCAGCGAATCAAATATCCTAAACTTCTAGACCCAGGTCAGTCGATAGTGCATTTCCATCTGCGCCGGGCCAGCGGGAATCCCTGGACGGCAGGGTTTCCTTACGTCGACTTGACGAACCCTCAGACCGCCAAGGAGTTTCTCGAAACCACATTTGAACCCTATAAGAAGCAGGTCGGAGAGCAGTTTGGAAAAAGCATAAAATGGGTATTTGATGATGAGCCGCTAGTTTCGACCGGGGGCGCGTATGACAACGCTCCACTCGCGCTCCCCTTAAGTCGGAATACTTTGGCCGAATTTCAGAAACGATGCCATTACGATCTGGCAGAGCACATTCCCTCGCTTTACTGGGATGTTGCGGACTATCGAAAAGTCCGTTTCGATTATTGGCAGACTCTGCATGACCTCTGGAAGGAGAACTACTTCCGGCCGATTTTTCAGTGGTGTGATCAAAATCATCTTCAGTTCACTGGCCATTGGATGGAGCACGAGTGGCCCTATCCCTGGGTCAGCCCTGCAGACGCCTCTCTTTATGCCTACGAACATATGCCCGGGATTGACATGCTAGAGGGAAGTGGGATCCGGACGCGGGGATCCGATCCCCACCTGTTATTCACGATAAAGCAAGTGGCCAGCGTGGCTCACCAGCTGGGTCGACGGGCTTTTTGCGAGGCTTATGGAGCTTCAGGATGGGACAGCACTTTTGAGTACTACAAACGTTTCGGCGACTGGTTGTTGGTGCATGGTATCAATTTCATGGATCAACATTTGGCCTACGCTACGGTGCGCGGCGCGCGTAAGCGAGACCATCCGCAAAGTTTTTCCGACGTATCGGCCTGGTGGCCTTATTACAGTCTTCATGGAGACTACCTAGGGCGGGTCAGTTATGCCCTAAGCCTGGGGAGTTCTCCAAATCGATTGCTCGTCCTGGAGCCCACGACCAGCGGATTCCTCTGGGCCCGGCGCGACGGCCAAACTCCAGAATTGGACAAGCTTCGCCAGGATTATGGCGAAACTGTCCAGTTTCTGGCTGACCACCAGGTCGATTTTGATCTCGCCGATGAATATATTCTCGAATGGTTTGGAAAATCTGTAAGCAAGAAGCTTCTAGTCGGAAAGGCATCTTATGAATTATTGATTTGGCCTGCAAACATGATCAATGTCCGCCGCCAGACTGTTCCCTTACTGGCAAGATTTTTGGAGGACGGGGGCGAAATCCTGGCACTCTCCCCGCCGGCTGGCTTCGTAGATGGCAGAGCGAGTGAGCAAGTGAAGGAATTGGCGAGTCGATATGCAAAGCAATGGAATTTTGTATCGGATCGGTCGAGCCTGCTCACACAGATTCACCAGCGATTGAAGCCGAGTGTGGCGCTGGATCCCTCTCCTCCTAATGTGGGCCTGTGTGAACGTACATTGCCCGGCGGGGATCGTCTGCTCTTTTTTGCCAATACCGGATTTGCATCGGTAGAAACCAAGGTGACGGTCATGGGCGGCAGCCTGGAGCGTTGGGATGCTGTCACAGGAAAGATTGAGACTGCTTTCTATCAATCCTCAGGGAATGGCAGCTTGCACTTCGACTTGGATTTGCCTGCGGCAGGCTCAAAAATGTTCGTTGTTAAACAGGACCAACAAGCTCCGCCCCCCAGGATCGAACCAAAAAAGTTCACGCCCCTTACGACAAGTTCCTGGCAGATCGTTCCGGACTCACCAAACGTTTTAGTTTTGGACTACTGTGATCTCTCAATCTTCGGTAGCCTCTATTCCAACATCAACACCTGGAAGGCCAATTGGATCCTATGGCAGATGCACGGCTTCGAGCGGCCAGCTTGGGATAATGCCGTCCAGTTTAAGACCCGGGTATTTGATCGCGGCCCATTTCCGGTTGACTCTGGTTTCAGCGCAGATTTTCGGTTCCAAGTGGATGACCCCGAAGTGCTGCAAGGCTTGGAACTGGCCCTGGAGTCCCCCGAACTTTATCGAATCAGCCTCAATGGAGAAGCGGTGTCTTTTGCGAAGAGCTCTCGCTGGTTGGATCCCAGAATTCACAGCATTGCGATTGCCGGGTTTGCCCGGCAAGGAGAAAATGTAATCAAGATCACGGGACAACCTTTTGATGTGCGAATGGAGTTAGAGAATGTGTATCTCCGCGGCAAGTTTAATGTGACTTCATCCGAAAAAGGCTTTCGATTGACAAAGTGGGCTTCAACACAATTTGGTTCATGGGCTAAGCAAGGATTGCCATTTTTCTCCGATTCGGTGCGCTACCGCACCGAAGTGATTGTCCCCAAAGGCAAGGATCGGATCCGGGTTGATTTGGGCGAATGGGCAGGAAGCGTGGCCTTAGTTTCTGTGGACGATCAGCCGCCTACCTCATTGGGCTGGCCCCCCTACGCCGCAGAATATGCGGTCGCTCCCGGGAGACATCATTTGGAGGTTCAAGTCGTCTCCACACCGAGAAACATTTTCGGGCCTTTCCATCATCCACTGAAGCCTCGGATGAGCGCCTGGTCCTCTAGCTGGGCAGAGTTCCCTGAGCACCAGCCCGCAGGCGCTCAATACGACGTCATCGATTACGGTTTGATGAATCCTCCCTCGGTGGGAGTCAGCGCTCAAAAAAGCCCTAAGTGACTGTGAACGCCAATTGTTTGGATGGAGGGCCGAGCTCCTGCGAGACCGGAATCTGCGACCGCAAAATCAAACGGCGTCGCGGAG
>CAWEPG010000016.1:0-168198 GCA_963810905.1 uncultured Acidimicrobiia bacterium
CCGTTCTTAAGACGATGCCCTGACTCAACCTTGAGATATCAGTGCTCGTCGGTCGGCGTTGGCAATGAGATTGTTCGAGTTGATTCAGGAAGAGGACTTACGAGACCGATGCTGGTGAAACGCAAGGCTCATCACGCCATTTTCCGTATCCAAGCCGTTGCGCTCTTTTCGACCAGCTTTTTTCCAAACTTCCCAGGGAGCTTCGCCTTGCGCATACAAATCATCCAAGATCTGCTTGTCCTTGAAGGTGTCCATGGCAGCCCAAAATCCGTTATGCCGATAGCTGATCAATTCTTCTTTTTCAATGAGTCTTTGAAAGGGTTCGTTGACTAACTCTTCACCATTTTGGATGTATCGGAAAATATCTTTACGAAATACGAAATACCCGCCGTTTATGAAAATTCCTGAACGGGTGATGTGCTGGATTGCTTCCACTTTCCCATCTTCTTTCAAGGCGACCACGTGAAAACTGTAGGTGGGCTTTACAGAGACGAAGCTTGCGGTCTTGCCTTCTCTCTGGAACTGGTCAATGACTTCCGGAAGGGATAGGTCTGTAAGACCGTCGGTATAGTTGGCAAGGAATACTTCTTCACCATCGAGGTAACTCTCGACCATCTTTAGCCTCTGGCCTATGTTTGAATTCATGCCTGTATCTACAAATGTGATTCTCCAATCATGAATATCACTGCTGAGCAATTGCAGGGTTTTCCCCCCTTTTGATAGGACAAAGTCGTTGGATACGGCTTCGCTATAATTCAGAAAGTAGCTCTTGATGACGTCGGCCTTATAGCCGAGGCATAGGATAAAATCTTTGTGTCCGTAGTGAGCATAATACTTCATAACATGCCACAGTATGGGTCGGTAGCCAATAGTCACCATCGGTTTTGGAAGAGATTCAGAGTGCTCTCTCAGTCTCGTTCCCAGTCCGCCACAAAACAAAACGACTTTCATTGGATGCTTCTCCCTTCCGCCTGCCGTGTTGAACCGGCTGTAGGAATCGTTCAGGCGGTAATCTTTATTTTCAAAGCATTGGATCCCTAATACTGAGTTGCATCAGTTCGTGTGGTAGCGGGCCTCGTGGAGGCCAGCCGGGGAAAACGTTCCAGGCTACAACCGCAAAGTCAAAGGAGACTCTGCGGTATGGAATACTAGCTTCAGGAGGCCAAGTAAGTCGCAGGTAGGTACATGCAACGGCTGCAAGCTTGGGAATGCTGTCAACACGACCGCGAGCATTCTCGATGTCATCCCTGTTTTCGCAGAAATTCATGCCGCCGGGCGCCACACTGATTGGAATTTTTGGTCAGCCATGACGGCTCGTGTCAGGAATTCTGTGCATCCTATCATGTCATGGAATCCAAAATCTGCGCCTGACACTCTGAGTCCAATATGGGCCTGCCCGCGTTTCACATTCCAGGCCTGCCTGCGGGTCAAAATGAGCTTTCGCAGATCGCGAACTCCGCAGTCAGCAATTGTTGAGCGAAGTCTCCGCAGCAGGCTTCTCATGATGGTGACTGCCGGGTTCTGCTCATCATTAGACAGTTCTTCCTTAAGGGACGGGTGTTTCGATAGATAACTCATGAGCTCAGCTATCTCTCCGGATACGTCAACACCAACGGATTTCCGTTCCCTTAGTCGTTTCATTGTTTCCCGCAGATATTGCTCTTCATCAAACTCATACTTTTCGAGCTCTTTGGGAAAGAGCTTCTTTGCAGTCAGCATGCCGTCGCCCATTAGATTAGAGATCGCGAAGTTCGTCAACGGGGCTGAATGCGGCTGCTGCTCGACATCTGAGGTCAATTCTTTGATGCGATCTTTACCTGGGTTACAAAGGACCAGGTTGGACCCCCAGGACTTGCCAGTTCTTCCGAGGATAACTAATGGCATGTCTATGAGGACGATCCGTTTGGAAAAGACCGCTGCCAGCGGCCAAGCGAAGTATTCCACACCATTGGTACGAAAGAAGCGGCCTGACCGTTCTGCAACCAGATCCCCGATTCTCTTGGCAAAAAGGAAGGCGCTCGGGTGCATGTTGAATCTTGGCCGGAACGCGAACAGGGGCCGAACGAATTCGTCAGGCGAAATCACACGGCCTATTCCGCTGAAGGAAGGGCAACTTAACGTATTGCGCTCGGATCCAGGAAAGCCGAGGTCGTGGTATGTCGCGACACTGCAAAACAGGAAATCCGCCTCATGACGTTGTGATTCACGGGCAAAGCTTTCAAGCGCATTTCCGATTAAAGCGTCGTCATCCGACAGCATCAGTAAAAACTCTCCCCTTGCCTGACGTCTGGCAAACTCCCAATTGTCTGCAATCACCGTGTGTTCCACCGTCCGTACATAACGGACTCGGGGGTCGCTGAAGCTGCGGACAACATCCGGAGTGTCGTCATTGGAGCAATTGTCAGAGACAACGATTTCGAAGTCTTCAAAAGTCTGATTGAGTACTGACTGAATGGCCTGCCGAACCAAATCACTGCGATTATAAGTAGGAATCACAATGCTGAATAAGGGTCCTGTCATGGTCTCCTCACATTAAATTGATGAAAAATCTCACTCAGCTGCAAATTCACTTCATTAAAGCTTTTTCGGTAATGCGTTAGAAAATGGGGAACACAATGCGCTGTAGCGGCGTTCTATGAGCGCCGAGGCTTACGGAAGTTGACCACAACCTGACCTTCGGACTGCTCAGGCTTGCTTGTTTCTGCTTTTCTTTTCACGTTCCCGGTCACGTTAGAGCCGTTCCTTTATTAAGCCATGCTCCAGCAAACGATCTGCTGCCCTGTCGATCAGATCAAATTCCAATCCTGCCCTTTCGGAGATATCCAGTAGAGAGTGATTACCGTCGGAGAAATTGAGAACCCACAGGATGGCGAGTTCCTCGAGTTCAGCATTGGCACGTCCACCCATGTCTCGATAAAGTCCTCTTTTGCCCAATTGGGGTTCGCATTTCGGATTCTGGTTCACGTAGGTTTTGTTTTTTTCCAGCATATGCAGGATGGACACATATTTGGAGAAGGAATCTGCGAGGTACTCGGATTGAACAAAATCCAAGTTGTCCGCGGAGGTGTGGTATTGGGGGAAACGACCATTCGGTGTTCTCGTCAACGAGCCAACGGGAAGGTTGAACGCCGGTGAAGAATACTGACGTTCGTCATAACCGTAAGGTGAAAAGTCCAGGACTTCGAACTCGATTACCCGAGTGCTTGAGGACATGAACGACAACCCTGTCAATTTCTGCGTTTCCGCGACGGCTCTTTTTGTAGGTCAGCTTGCCCGAATCGCCTAGGCAGGCCGCCACGAGACCGTGCTTTATCCTGGAAACGTGCTCTTCATTCCGGCTAAGCCAGGTGATCGAACCGATCGTTCCGGGAATGAACAAGAATCGGTACGAGTATCGAAGAGACAGAGGCTTGAGATGTTTGGCCAGGAGGGTTGCCAGCGCAACCCCCGACAGGTTGTCATTGCAAAGCGAAGGATGGCAGGCATGGCAAGATATCAGCACTTCATCCGGGCTGTCACCCTTCAGGTAATACTCTCCATAGGAGAGATGGCCCTCGGTTAATGAGGAATCGATACAGACCTCATACTCTTCCTCATTCAATTCCAGGAACTGTTTATGGCTCAGGCAAAAACCCCAGTTCTCTTTGTAGTATGACGTTCGATAGGGAATCCAGTCGGGCTTGGACGGCAGCGTGAATAGATGTTCCTTCAATTCTTTGAAAGGCGCCTTCTTTCTGACAGGCACGCTGTAATTGACGACGTGCAAATTGGATTTGGCGAAGTCAATTATTTTCTTGCCCTTTGCATCCTTGATGTAAGCATCTCGGATGTTCCACTCCTTGGGAACAGTCCAGTCGAAAACACTCGTACCAGAAGCGACCTCGTGTATCGACAAGGGAATGTGATTTCTGATCAGACGTAGCGTTTCTCGAAGACCATTGCCCGTGATGCTCCGGCAGATGGGATAGAGCTCGGATATGAAGCGGTACATTTCCCGGCCAACCTCGTCCATGCGGAGGTTCATTTTGAGGTCTTCGATATTCAAAGTCCCAACCTCTCTTTCAGCTGAGGAAGTCGGCATAATTGCGATCCCTTTCGAGGATGATCGGGTCGAGGTATGGCCACTGGATGCCAAATGCCGGATCATTCCATCGGACCCCTCGAGCATATTCAGGAGCATAGTAGACGGATATCTGGTAAAAGACTTCGCTCTGGTCCTCGAGGGTCTGGAACCCGTGGGCGAAGCCCTCCGGCACATGAAGGATCTTGCGGTTCTCGGCTGTGAGATTGACGCCGATATGCTGCTTGAAGGTCGGTGACGTGGGCCGCAAATCAATAATGACGTCGTAGATCGCTCCCATGGTGCACCTTACCAATTTGGTTTCCTCGCAGGGTGAAACCTGGTAATGCATCCCCCGCAAGGTGCCTTTCTTCTTGTTGAATGAGATGCTGCACTGTACCAATCCCGTGGGAAGCTTGTGGTCTTCAAACTCTTTCTGACACCAGGTTCGCGCAAAAAAACCTCTTTCATCCTCAAACCTCTCCGGTTCAATAACAAAGGCTCCCTTCAGACTGGTCTCGCTGAAAATCACGCGTAGATCCTTACTTCGGGGATCGGCACAACAAATTGACCATGCCAGTCACGGATGTAGGCCATCTGTTCGATGACTTCATCCTTGATGTTCCACGGCAAGATGAGAAGGTAATCGGGTTTGGTTTCCCTTATCTTATCCGGATGAGAGATCGGGATATGAGTGCCGGGAAGGAATTTCCCCTGCTTGTATGGATTACGGTCCACGGTGTAATCGATGAAATCAGATCGAATGCCGCAGTAATTCAATAACGTATTCCCTTTGCCGGGGGCGCCGTAGCCAGCTATGGACTTTCCTTGGCGTTTGGTGTGGATCAGGAATTCCAGAAGTTTGCGCTTCGTTTCTTTTACCTTTTCAGCGAACGAGAAGTACGCCTCCGTTCGAGTGATCCCCGAGGCTTCTTCCCTGGATAGGAGTTCATTGGTTCGCTCGCTATTCACCCTTGACCTATTCTCGACGTGAGTCGCATAGATTCTCAAAGAGCCGCCATGGGTAGGAAGTTCATCCACGTCGAAGATGGCAAGGCCGTGCGCTGCGAAAATCTTTTCAACGGTGAAAAGGGAAAAGTATGAGAAATGTTCGTGGTAAATGGTGTCGAACTGGTTCTGTTCCATCAGCTGCAACAGGTGTGGAAACTCCATGGTGATGACACCCTGCGGCTTTAAGAGGATTTTCATCCCTTTAACAAAATCATTCAGATCAGGTACCTGGGCCAGGACATTGTTGCCGATGAGCAGGTCCGCCTGTTTGTTTGCCGAGGCCAATTCACAAGCGACCTTTTCGCCAAAAAAGGCAACCAACGTCGGGATTTTGTTTTTCTCTGCTACTTTGGCTATGTTCGCGGCTGGTTCGATCCCAAGAACCGGTATGCCCTTCGCCACGAAATGTTGAAGAAGATAACCATCGTTACTAGCGATCTCCACCACCCGGCTTTGCCCGCCAAGTTCCAGCCGCTCGCAAATCATTTCGGTGTAAAGTTTGGCGTGTCTCACCCAGGAATCGGAATATGAAGAGAAATAGGCATATTCGCTGAATATTTCATCAGGCTTGACATACAGTGGCAGTTGAACCAGGAAGCACTGACCACAGACAAAGACGCGCAGCGGATAGAAGGCTTCCATCTGGTCTAGCTGTTCCTGAGTCACATAGCTTTCGCACAGCGGTGACATTCCCAGGTCCAAAAAGGTGTGCTGCAAGGATTCGCCACAAAACAGACAGCCTTTAGTTTGCATAGGGAGACTTTCGTAAATTTAGGATGTTTTGCTCGTACCACCTGTCAGAACCTCAACGTCGCCTGTTTCGGGATGAGAAGATGAGTTTATTTTCCAACGAAGCCTCTCATCTAAAGCACCGACGCTCAGCAGCCTTCTGATGTGATCAATGCGCTTGTATTTTGGCCCCTCAAACTCCTCGAGCTTTAAGCCGACATTGCGGTAGGCTGCGAACAGTTGTTGAGCACCGAGGCGGGCGTTCCATTGCGGTTTGAAATCGGGGAGCAATCGCTGGATCTTGGTAAAGTCGGCCCGGTAGCAACGTTTATCGGGTCCGGCATCCGCAGCAAATTCGATGCGGCAGCCTGGGACGGTTTCCTTGACGATCTCGGCCAAGTCACGGATTCGGTAGTTCTCCTCAGTTTGTCCGACATTGAAAGCCTGGTTATGAACAGCCTCACGGGGGGCGTTGAGCGCCGCGATGAAAGCCCGTGATATGTCTTCAATGTGAACCAATGGTCGCCAGGGGCTACCGTCACTTTTCAGATAGACAAGTCCCGAGGTGAAGGCCCAGGCAACCAGGTTATTGATTACCAGATCAAAACGGAGGCGTGGTGATAAGCCATAAGCGGTCGCATTCCGGAGAAAGACCGGGGTAAAGTTCGAGTCAGCCAGTTTCGCGACATCTCGCTCCACGCGAACTTTTGACATGCCGTAGGGAGTGACAGGATTTAGTTCCGATTCTTCATTGACAGGCTGGTCACCTGCAGCTCCGTAGTTGCTGCACGAGGATGAAAAGATGTAGCGGCTGACCCCTGCCTCTTTAGCCAATTTGGCCAGACGAACTGAGGCTCCATGATTAATTTCGTAAGTGAGTTCCGGGTTCAGGTCTCCAAGAGGATCGTTCGACAAAGCAGCCAGATGCAATACTGCATCAAACCCCTTAAGATCTGAGACATCCACGTCACGGACGTCCTTCTTTAACTCAGGCACTTCCCTAATGCCGTCGACGAAGGTGCACTCAGCAAAGAGATCACTATCGAGCCCAACAACCTCATGTTTTTCATCCAGCAACATGGAAACGAGAACCGTACCAATATAGCCTTTGTGACCGGTTACCAATAAACGCATAGTATTTACTCCAAGGTAGTGAGATGGAATTAGAAAATTCTGACTGGACGCCTTTGATCTAGGCGGCGAAGGGTAATACCAAGTCGCATTCAAACGGTGACTATGTGAATTCCCGTCCGCTTGATGGAAGGTGTGGGAAATTCAATCTTGGTTCCCCTCCTTGGTAAGGAGGGTCGAGGGGGTAGTCGTAAGTCTTGCTCGACGAACCCCCTAGAGTCCCCTTAACCAAGGGGGACACTCGCAAAACAACACCGAAACCAATTTTTTCATATCTTCACGGGTGGGTTCGTCAGTGACGAAAAACGGGCAGTATGCCCGCGCTCCCAGGGTTAATCATACCCACCCCTGAGGGCTAATGACGCGTGAAGGCTTCTCAAGCCTTCACTCCCCCCCGAGAGGGGACTTGTTTCCATTCGCCTCCACTGGAGGGGGGTCCGTGTGGGATTTGTAACATTATTTATTGCGTTTGTATTAGTCCACTCCTCGGAAAAGGGGGGACGATCCCATCTGTCAGATTTCGTTTCTGCTCAGCAATTTATTCACAGTTTCAAGATCTGGATCAGTGGGCCGCACTGAGGACTTTTTCCGCAATCTGCCTGCTAGCCATGACGCAGTCATGGGTCATCAGATAGTCCCATTCCGCATAACGTCCCAGTCGAAGAACCCCGTGATCATCCAGGAACGAATTGACCTTGTTTAAACAAGATTCCCTATTGTGATCAAATATGACCTGGGCAAAAGGGGCATGGCGGATATGGACCGACACTACAGCCTCCAGGCTCTCTAGTAGACCTATCTCAACGAGCTCAGATTTTACTTTCCGGACAAGCTGATCCCGATCGGAAGGCAGTGGCCTGTATGCTGAACCATAAACTTCGGCAGAAATCCCGGTCATTCCTGCAGGCGCATTGTTGCTCGAAAATCGTTCCGTAATGCAGATGCGCGTGGATAGCTTATCCTCATCGTAGACATACAGGTATTGATCATCTCGTTTTGTTGGATGATTGGCTGCAATCTCTATCAAGAGCATGTTGGTGCATCGGAGCAGTGACCCGGCCTCCTTAACTTCAGCGGGCGCATCCTCGGAACACTGGATCAGTATGGGAAGAGGAATGGTTGAAACCAGGCTGTTGAATTCCGCTCGGGTTCCGTCGGAGAACCGGATTTCCCGCTTGCCGAAATTAATGGAAACCATCTTCTTGCCATATTGTATCTGGGCGCCGTCAGCCATCTTGCGAAGAAACGAAATAAATCCGCCCTTCGCCGGGTACCGGAACGTATTCGCGTAATGGGTGTTCCGGCCGAGTGGTCCGTGGAAACCTCCTTTGATGTCCTCAACGCTTGGGTAGTAGACGCGCGTTGCCGGCTTCTGTCCCTCGATACGGCGAGGAAACTTGGCTGCGGGAAAAGCAAGCCAGTCGGTCCCAAGGTTGGCGGCTTCAGTCGTCCAGTATTTCCTGGTGTAAACACCGGGGAAATTTTCCGCAAAAACGGGTCCCATCGCCCGGTGGAGCCACTCCTGGTAATTCGCCGGTTGTCCGTTTGAGTCTTCCACAGATCGGGTTGCTAAGAAGCTTTCGAGGCACTTTGTCCGCATCGGTTCCGGAATTTGATAGAGGTTACTTTGGGCCGGATGATCAATAAAGTGGCCTTTGTAGTAATTGCGGATTATGGGTTCAAACTCCAGCATTTCCTGGTTGACGCTTTCTGCAAAAAGCTCGCGCACGTAGTTGTTCTTGCCAAAGTTGACGTGCGGTCCGTCATCCCAGGTAAATCCATCGCGCACCTCGCTATAGACATGGCCGCCATAGTAATTTTGAGCTTCATAAATAACGCACTTGTCGTGTCCTGTGTGGTAGGAAGTGCTGACACCCGATATCCCAGCACCTAGAATTGTCGTCGGTTTCACCAAATTGTCTCCTTAATTTAAGATGTGATTAATTCGTTAGAAGGCGTGAAAAAATTGATTGAGTCCCACACAGCGGGCTGTCCCCCTTGGATAAGGGGGACTACAGGGGTTCGTTCTGAGAGAGATGCGATCCCACTGCCCCCATCCACGTCCCCGGTTCCCGACACAGCCTCACACTCGTTCCTGTTGGCTCACTGGAACCGTCGACATCTGGCAACCATTCGGGCTGTACTGGGTATTCCATTTCAGGAGAGGCCTGACAACACCATGAAGTTGGCTGGGGAAGTCGCCACGCGCCGCGTCCCCGTCAAAGCTGTCGATCACACTGAAAGCAACGGCGTCTCGCGCATAGAAATGCATGATGCTTGGATTAAGGGTGTTTGCAGCAGCGCCCACGATGATCGTTCCCTCAGCCAGGAAGTTAGCCGGGATCCAAGTGGTGCTGACATAGCGGCCTCGGGATCGCCGCCTTCCGCGCCAGGCCGGATCGGTATCAACGGCCGAAAAAAGCTGCAATCCTTCCTGGTTATGAACACTGAAGTGCGGGATGAGCAGACAGTCATCCTTCAGAACTTCATACTCCATTTCAATTCCGACTGGCATCCTAATGTCTATCGTTGAAGAAATCTCTCCATCCTGGGTGCGCACTCGCACGGCCCACAAGCGCACAATGTCGCTGCCAGGAGCCTTAGCCATGATCTGCCCATTCACGCACAGCTGAGGTTCCAACTCCGGAATTCAGATACCCGCTCACAACCTCATGTGAAGGACCGTCCTGCACTACACGACCTTCAGCCAGGAGAATGGTCCGCTTACAGAGACGGGTAACCGCCGGCATGCTGTGCGATACAAATATTACAGTTCGTCCCTGCTGCCCTACATCCTCCATTTTGTTCAGGCATTTTTTTTGAAAGTTTGCATCACCCACAGCGAGCACTTCGTCTACCAGGAGAATCTCCGGTTCAAGATAGGCAGCAACAGCAAAAGCTAGTCGTAGATACATGCCGCTTGAATAGTGTTTGACGGGGGTCTCAATGAATTTTTCGACCTCTGCAAAAGCAACAATCTCGTCGAAGTTTCGCACAATTTCGGCCTTCCTCATCCCCAGTATGGCGCCATTCAGATAGATATTCTCTCGTCCCGATAACTCCGGATGAAAACCCGTCCCGACCTCCAACAGAGAGCCTACGCGCCCCAAAATCTCAATGCGCCCTTCTGTTGGCTCTGTGATTCGCGAGAGGGTTTTGAGAAGCGTACTCTTTCCACTTCCGTTGCGTCCGATAATACCGACCACTTCCCCCTGTTTGATCTCGAAGGAAGCATTCTTGAGTGCCCAGATAGTTTCATCTGATGGACCAGACCCTGCAGCCTGCCCATGGAGCGAATTGCTTGATGCGACGGAACGGTGACAAAAAGGTATCAGTCAATGTATCACGCAGAGTGCGATAACTTTCGCGCTTGCCACAGATATGGTAACTCTTGCTGAGGGAGTGAACTTTAATAGCAAAATTGCTCATTGAGATTTAGCCCGAATGATTCATGATTGATGAAAACAGGAAAACTCTTCATGACAAAAGCCGTCGTGACATGTGGTTCCACCGGCGAAGAGACTTTCTGATGTTGAAGAAACAGACAACAACTTGCTGGCTGTTTCCTGAACTTTTCCAAGAGCCCGTGGTCGCCACATTTGTCCTTCAGGTGCTTATTAGGCGCATGGTTTCTCTAGGGCTTTCTGGACGGGATCGACTCTTTGATTCTGGACTCGGTCAGCCAGATCCTGCAGAGTAGTTCGCCTCGATTGCATTTCTAAGGTTTCGGGAAGTCCCGCCGACTGCAGTATGACTTCCCAGCGGTACAGCCAGTCGTGATGCAAGAGTGAGTGAACCACGTTGTGCAGACGGATACTGTCGAGGCGCTCTGGCTGCCGGTTGAGGTCAGCGATAAGGCCCCCGATTCCGGAAGCTTCGTCAGGAATTTGAATCACCGCATCCTCCCAGTCGAAATGGGCCCTGAATTCTGCACAGGCCGGAGTACCTCCTAGCAGAACGGCGCCTCCAGCGGCTCCCTCATAAAAGCGGGGTCCAAACTCTTCCTGGCCCCCTGTCACAGCCGGGGCATCGAACTTGGCCTTGTTGACGAGAAAATAGCGGCTTCTCTTGATGAGATTGGAATAAAGGTCCCGGTGTTCCCTGAAGTCCAACACGGAGAAGTTGGTGACCGTATCGTATATGTAAGCTAAATTCACGCTTCTGGAAAGATCCAAGAGTGACCGATGAGTCCCCGAGCAACGCCTTCCCACGTTGAGAACATCAATGGGCCGCTCCGCTTGCATGGGAAAGGGGCAAAATCGGAGGGTATCGACCCCAAAGGGGAGAAAATGGCACGAACGCTTCAAAAGCCTGGCGATAGGGTTGACACTTTGAGAGAGCCCCACAAAGATGCAGTCCATTTCCTGCAATAATTCGAGATTCTTTTTGAACCTGTCGATCTCGTTCCCCCACGCCTCAATGAGCCAGCAAACCGCCTTCCGGCAATGTTTTCGCCAGTTCTTGATGCTACGCAGCCAAAGCAGATCTAATGGGTTATGACAAACGAAAAAGAACAAGTCGTAGTCCTGCCGCAAGGCACACCTTCTAATGAGCGCCCTATTGCGGATTCCAGCCGGCATCAGCTTGAAAAGCCGACTACCCCTCTGGCCGTCATTCTGGGTCGGCATAATCAAGTCCGCGTGATCTACAGCGCAGATGACATCCTCAAACTCATAAGCCGCAAGACGTGAGACATGCAACCGAGCTTGACGCAAAGAAAGCAATAGTATCCGGTTGGTATGGTGCTGCATGGAGTCTTGCAACAGTCTCAAAGCTTCCCCTTGCCGGCCTGCTGACGACGATGCCCGCGTCTCATCTAGCAAAATGATAGAATGTGAAATTCAGCAATCCATTAAGCGGCGGGATGGCGCCCTTCAGCTCAGTATTCCGAAGATGGCCAACCACGTAAATATCGAACCCATCTTCAAAGCGAGAGGAAAAGACCTCGGTTCTGCAGCACATTGACCCAGGAGATCCGCTTTTCATTCCCAATTTACGCCTATGTACGGGTCTTCATGAATCATGGAGGTTAGGATGTGTCCTTGGATCGGAATCGCAGGCTTGATACCAAGGGGCATTCAAAAGTTATGAAAGGCCCTAAGACGCGGATCCACCCCTTGTATATTCATTCGAGAGTAGGGAATGTGCAAGAATTGGCCACCCCCCTGAGGGCAGGGGGTGAGGGGCTTGGTCGAATTAATGTATCCATTTGGATACAACTTTGTATGAAATTGAGAGTTAGTCCTAATGGCACGTTCGATGGATCTGACAATTGCACGCCAACATGGGCCTAAACAACATCGGCAAAAGTCCTTTCCATTCGCCTAAAGTAAAACATCCCTCCAACAAAGATAATGAGGGCAGCTAGCGAAGAAACGATAATCATTGGCCCAGGCGCCATTTTCGTGCCGAGCAATGCCCAGCGAAAACCTTCCACCACACCCACCATTGGGTTGATACCGTAAATGGTGCGCCAAGGTTCAGAGAGCAAACTACTGGGATAAGCAATAGGTGTGGCAAAAAGCCAAAACTGGGTTAAGAATGGCATTGTATACTTTACGTCCCGGTATTTAACATTCAGTGCCGAAAACCAAAGTCCCACTCCCAATGAAGTGACCACGGCCAACAAAAGGAGAAAGGGCAACCAGAAGATATTGATCGTCGGTACAATACCGAAATACAGCATCATGCCCAATAACAAAACAAAGGCCAGGACAAAATCTACGCCTCCGGAAATCACAGCGGAAATTGGCAAAACAAGGCGCGGAAAGTATACTTTTTTTACCAAGTTAGAACTGCTTACCAAGCTGTCAGAGGAATGAGCGAGTCCGTAGGCAAAGAAGCTCCAAGGAACGAGAGCCGAAAAGGCAAAAATCGGATAAGGGATTCCATCCGACGGTATTTTCCCGAGCCGGCCAAAAAACAGGTTGAAAACGAGCATCGTGAACAAGGGCTGGATTATAGCCCAAGCTCCCCCCAAAGCGGTCTGTTTATACCTGACCTTGATATCCCGCCAGGTCAGGAAGTAAAGTAATTCTCTGTACTCCCAGACGTCACGAAGTTTCAGCGAGACCCAACCCCTGGACGGCTGGATGACCAGCAAAGGGAGACTTGTATGCGTGGACCGTGGTTCTGTTGCACCGGTAAAGCTCTTGTCAGCTTGGGCCAAGTTCATTTTGAATCCCATCATTCTTTTTTTTCTTAATCAAATTCGAATCATTATGATGTTTGCTCATGTTCGGTCTGCTTTAGAAAACCCTGTCGTTAACGAAGTCAGTTCCCAACCCGAGCCCACAAGCTCTTTCAAACGCTATAAAATCGCTCCCCTTATCGCGGCTTCAGACCGCCGCGAACCGAGACAGTCAGAATCATCTCTCTGAGTTTCAGAAAAGTTCCAAGAGTGGGGGAGTGAGAACCATTAGCCGGTCTTGTATTGATAGTCGTATTTGTAGTCATAGTGATAAGAGCCCCTACTGCCCTTCGGGTCCCAGTCGTTGAGGACGGTGCCGATGACTTGGGATCCATCCTCGATCAGTCGCTGCAGGGCGGCCTGGGCTGCGCCTTGCGAGGTCTTGCCCGAACGGACCACCAAGATGACCCCATCCGCCAGGCGGCTTATCAATCGCGAATCGGAGATCTGGATCATCGGAGGTGTGTCAATCAACACCATGTCGAACTCTGCTCGAAGCCGATCGAGCAACTGCTCCAAACGGCTGGAGTGGATCAACGGAGAGATATCGTCAGCCGGAGGGCCGCTGGGCAGCAAAAATAAGCCCGTCATGTCCGTGGAGCGGCACAGGGTTTCCATTGGATAGTCCTCGATTGAGGTCTGCTCCCGGAGCAGATCAGTAAGCCCCCAAGTGTTGGTTCGGCTATAGATCTTGTTCAGCCTGGGCTTTCTCATATCCCCGTCGATGAGCAGCACGCGCTGTCCCGTTTCCGCAATCACTAGGCCCAGATTACTGAGGACAGTCGTCTTCCCCTCCCCCGGTAAGGCACTTGTCACAATAAGGACTTTGGGCTTCCTGCCCTGCTGGTCCGCGAATAGGATGGATGCTAAAGTCGACCGGAAGGAGTCCGCCAAGCAAAGAGGGCTTCCTCTGCCAAGTCGTCAGCTCCGCTGTTCCTGCCGAGGGCCCGCCACCACCCCCTTTCCGCGACTGAAGAGAAAGCCATTTTTCTCGCACACCAGAAAGCGAGAAACGACTGTTACCCATCAGGGAAGGGATCACGCCCAATTCAGGCACATTCAGATAGGCAACAGTTTCACCGGGAGAACGAAAACTTCGATCGAGGAATTCGCGAACCAAGAGGATGCCTGCACAGAGGAACGCGCCTCCAAGAAACCCAATCAAGAGATTCAGTAAGATATTGGGCCGGTACGGGAAACGCGGCGGCTTGGCCGGATCGATAACACGCACGTTGCTGGAGTTGAGAGCAGATTCAAGACTGGCTTCCTTGCCTTTCTGCAACGTGGCTTCATAGAGCGTACGATTCGTATCCACCTCCCGCTTCAGCAGGTTGTACTCGATGGCTTTTTCGGTCTGTCCAGTGACAATTCCTGTTTGAGCCTGGTAGCTTTGAGCCATCATCCTCTCGCGGTCGAGCGCAGCCTGGTAGTCGTTCCGAATCCGCTTGACGACGTTTTCACGCTCTTCACGCAGACCCCTTTCGAGTTCGTCGATCTGAGCCTGAACTCGAGCCACCTTATAGTGAGACGGGGTTAGAGTTGAGCTTAATTCTGCCAGCTGGCGGCGCAGGTCTGCCAACCGGGATTGATATTCGCGGAATCGTGCGCTGACAAGCCCTTCAGGGAGGGACTCTGGAGCACTTGAGACCGTCAGACGGTATTGAGCTTCTTTGGAAGTGCGATCAGCCTGGGCTCTGGAAAGCTCAGCCTGCAGTTCCCGCAGTTTATCCTCGGCTATGTTGTTCGTTTCGCCAGTGAAGATCAGTCCGTTGTTGCGAGCGTATTCCTGGAGCCTTTTCTCGGATTCCTCCAGCTTCTTCTTCATCTCCTCTTGGGCCAGATTCAGCAGCGCTCCAGTCTGCTGATAGGTTTCCCAACGTTTCTCCATATTCTGAGTGACAAACTCTTCAACCAAGGCATTGGCAAATCGTGCCGCAATTTTCGGGTCGGTGGAGTCGCACGTGATTTCGAGGATTCTCGCATCCTTAGGGGGGACGCACGTTAATCGTCGCAGCCGCCATGCCGAAAGCCCGGTCTCGGGGAGGGATAGGAACTGAAGGAGCGAAGAAGCCGGTGACAAGATCGCGAACAACCCCCCAGACCGAAAGTTGCGGTGGGGGCACATAGGCCGACGAATCAGGGATGTCGGTGGCTGCTTCGTTCTTGCTGGATTCACCTGCTGTTTGGCTTTTCGAACTGACGGAATCTGCCTGCGATCTTAGACTCGGGTCGAGCTTCTTCCAGACGCGTTTGATTAGCGAAATGCTTTTCAAGAGCTTAGCCTGCGTCTGAATGTCTGCCATGGCATCGAAGTTACTGCGTTTTTGATCCTTAAGCGTGGACTCAACCTTACCTTGCAATTCTACAGAAACCTGCGCCCGATAGATCGGCGTCTGCATGACGCTCACGATAATTCCTATCACACTCCCAGGAATGCGGCTGCCAGTATCTTGAATTTGTTTGAGACCAGGACGCGGAGGTACTTGAGGAGTTCACCGATCTCCCCCTCGTCTGGAGTTCCGGTCCGCCTCGAAAGGCATAGGGAATTTGAACAGAGGGCTGGCCGGAAGGCCTCAAAGCAATTCGACTGTCTGTTTCGTCAGGTCCGTTTGAAGACCCATTCAGATATCTCATCGACACAACTCCCTTAAAGACTCAGTGACCTCGCACTACACTTCAAATGATGCTCCTGCTATCGGCAGAAAGCGCTGCCTCGGTGCGCTTGCCGTAGATACTCTTCGCATTGCTCGTGGGAGGAAGAATGTTTTGGGCTCAAGATTAATCTCCGTTCCTTTACTTTGCAAAACCTTGGCCAGATCCATTGGATTTCAATTCGTTTCTGAGTGCCTTTATCCAATCGAAACATATGTGAGTTCTTCGCACCGACTTCCGCTGGTACCGCCAAGATGCTTTACCAAGCGGGATTACATTTATCGCCACATCTAATAATACATTGTATGAATGACAGCGCTTTGAGCCAGTGAAATACCAGCTTGGGTCAACTTTTCCATTGCAGCTTTGCTGCCGCTAATGGGGACGATCAGGATGTCTTCTGGATAAAGAGTCACATCAGGAGCCTTGCCCGCATAGATCTTATTCAGATCCAGCACAATCTCAGTTCTCTGCTCACTGCCGGGGATCGGACGAAGAATCCTGGCGCTATTCTTTTTAGCCAGCGGTGTGAGGCCTTCTGCCATAGCGAGAGCCGTGATAACAGAAATGGTTTTATAGTCGACTCAGCACAATTCCGCCCGTTTTCTTCACCTCTCCGGTCACGTAAACGACACTCCCCTTGGGAATCGAGATCACGTCAAAAGGCTGGATGAGTATATTCTCCTCTGGTTTTGCTGCCGTCAGCACATTTCTCAGGCTCAGCTCAGCCATGCTAAACTGTCCGGTAGGATCATCTTGAGCTCCAGGCAGCGGAATGCGGCCATATTCGAGGCGTCGGGTAATTTTGGCCACCGGAGCCGCTTCGGGACGAAGCCCCCCAGCCATTGACAATATTTCGACAAATGTTTTTCTTCCCTGCAGTTGCTGCACACCAGGAGTATTCACCATCCCCAGCACCGACACCGGCTGACTGTGGAATTCCGTCACGCTCACTGTCACCTGAGGATCCCGAATATACTTGGACAGCCGCTGCCGAAGTTCGGCTTCGAATTGCTCTATGGTTAAGTTGGCTGCCTGAACCCTTCCTACCATGGGCAAATTAACAGAGCCGCTCGCGTCGATTCGGGTCGGGGTCTTGGAAAACTCTTCAGCCTCAAGTACAAAAACCGTAATCTGATCGTCAGGACCGAGAACATAAGAAGGTACTCGTTGAGGTTTTGTATTGTCCAATTTTGCTGTCTCGGCAGTTCCAAGCGGGTTAACGGGTGTCTGTGAAAAGCCAGGAACCAAACCCACCAGGAATAGGATGCAAAAAGTCCGTATCATTCGTATGGCTAGCATTTTAGACTCCTTAATGGCTCGTGCCCGTTGCTCATCCGGTTTCGTTCAAAACAATCCCTACCAAGGGGTGACCCTTGAGGATCTCAATCCCCGTGCGCACTCTTTCCTCTGCGTTAGCGCGCGGGCGGACCACAAGAATGACAGCGTCCACAAACGAAGCAAGAAAGCTGGTCTCCGGGAATTCAATCAGAGAAGGAGCATCTACAATCACCCAGTCAAACCGCGCTTTGGCGCTGGCCAGCAGATTCCTGGTTCGCTGCGTATTCAACAGTTCCACCGGATTTTCAGTGTGAAGCCCGGCGGGCAAAAAGAACAAATCCAAATCCGTTTCCTTTGACGAGAACGTCTTTGAACAAACAGCCATCTCTCAGTGTGTCCGTTAGCCCTTTTTGGCCCGCCAAGCCGAGCAATTGGTGCGTGACGGCCGCTCGCAAATTGGCGTCCACAAGCAGAGCGTTGTCTTTCCCTTCCTGCGCCAAAGCGATGGAAAGATTAACCGCTGTCAGACTCTTTCCCTCCGATTTGTCTGCGCTGGTCACCAAGAATGAGCTAAATCCACTCTCTTGTCTTATCCGGACTAATTGACTTTTCAGTTCTTGGTAAGCCCGAGCAGCCGCAGAGTCGGAATCGCTTAGAGTCACAACTTGCGATGCGGGAGACAGAGAGCATTCCTGGCAGCTCCAAGAGCCGTCCAAATCGTCCACGAAAACGGCTTTAGCAGCTGTTTCGACAGGGTGGGGGATTTTGGCTTTTTGAGAAAATGACAACTCTGCTTGCGCTTGAAATTTCTCCAAAAGCTGGTTTTTAGGCGCATCGGATTTAGGCCGGCCCCACATCAATTCCTTTTCAGCCCGCCGAATTGCTTGATGGATTTTACTCATGAACTCTCCCCTTGTTTGCTCCGTTCTCGCAGTTTGTCGACGAACTGCTCAAAAAGGTCAAAGGAATCCGAACTGGATCGGGTCTCCAACGGCGTGGATTCCTTGGTCTTTGAGGAGGTTAGCTCTTTTACAAATGCGTTCTGTGCCGGCTCGTGCTCTGTGAGTTGCTGCTGAGCGTCTTGCCAATTGACGCACGTCAACAATCTCCAAGTCTTCGCAAACCTCGCGGATGATCTCTATTCCCACGATTTTGGCGTCACAGGCGTAACCCGTAAGAAGAGCGTTGTCACAAATTGTGTTGATGAGCCGGGGATGCCCCCTGAGGAGCGGAAGATTTCCCCGATTGTCGCATCAGGGAATAATTGCTTGATTGGGTAATCCGGCAATTTCCAGCCGCGTGTTGATGTACTCCTTAGTCTCGAACATCGAGAGCGGATCCAGCGAACATCTCAAGTTAATCCGTTGCTTAAGCTGACGCAGATCAGGGGAGTTCAGTTTTAAGCTAAGTTCCGGCTGCCCAACAAGCAGGATTTGTAACAGTTTCTCGGTTGCGGTCTCCAGGTTCGTCAGCAGTCGTATTTCTTCGAGTAATTCAGAACTTAGGTTCTGAGCTTCGTCAACAATCAGGACTGTAACTTGCCCCATTCGGTATCTTTCTAAGAGCAGCGAGTTCAGCGTCACGAGGATCTGGCTCTTGGAGCGCCCCGAAGCTTTGAGATTGAATTCATTCATCAAATACTCAAAGAACTCTGAAACCGAGAGCATGGGATTAAAGATCAGCGCGGAGAGCACATTGGCACGTTCCAGAGTGTCGAGGAGCGCGTTAATGAGAGTGGTCTTCCCAGTCCCAACTTCCCCGGAAAGCACAAGAAATCCTTTTCGCTCCCGGATTCCATAAACCAGGTTAGCCAGAGCTTCACAATGGCGTTCAGTGAAGTAAAGAAACCGTGGATCGGGAGTCAGATTAAAGGCGCGTTCCTTTAGATTGTAATATGGCTCGTACATTCTTCAGTCTCTCTTCTTCCTTTTCTCACACAAAAAATCACTTATTGAGGATTGCAGAATATCGTGACGCCCCCGGCCCGTGAAAGCGTGAAAGAATTGGTTTCGGAGTCGCTCTGCGAGTGTCCCCTTGGTTAAGGAGAACTCCAGGGGGGTTGAGAATGAGGACTTACGACCACCCCCTGCCCCAGGGGACTGGCCAATTCTTGCACATTCCCTATCAGGGAATGAATATACAAGGGGCCAAGTGTAAAATGAATCGAACCCCAAAGTTGTCACTATGATTGCAAACATCGTTAGTTGCCCCGTTCTGCGCCGTTTACTCATTTACTCGCCTTTGGATCTGTACTAATTACCGGAATCCTGGCAAGGATCGGAAGCCCTGTCATTTTGACAATATCCTCCGAACTGACCATAAGTTCTTGCTTTCCTCGAGTCACAGCAGCAAGGGCGGCACCGACGAGTAAACCTAACACGACACCAGCTAATGCCAGCAAAGGGCGATTGGGGAACGTGGGCCGAGTTGGCAGATTCGGGGCTGTCAGTGTTCGGAAGCGGAAGGCCGATTGAGCAGGATTTGAGTTGTCCGATTTGTTAGATTCGGCTTTCCTGGCAAGCAATTCATGAAATTTGCGCCACGTGGCTTCATAGTCGGCATAAAGCTGTTTCTGAGTTTTCTCAAGGCCTGAGGTTGCTCCTAGTTTTGCCTGATAGCTGACCAAGCTCTTCCGTAGCACTGCTTGTTCTTTCTTCCGCTGCTCAATCTGTGCGTCCAGTTGTTCTAATTCAGATCTTAATTCAGGATTTGCCGCCGTCTGAGAGGTATTCTCTTTCTTCTCCGAACTGACGCCTTCAGATATTTCTCTAGTTTGGGACAATTTGGAGGGCTCGTCAACTGGTCCACTAACTTGGCCATCGATTGAGTTTTTCTGCTTGGCTTGTTTCTCTCCCTCTAAGCGGTTGATGGCTTCTACATTGGACTCCAAGCGCTGCATCCACTGCTTCAATTCGCCCAGTGTCAACGTCCGTTGATCCCGTTGAGAGGAGTCAAATTGGGCATTAAATCCCTGCAGTCGCCGACCTAACTCCAACAGCTTTTCTTGAACTTGCAGTATTTCCCTTTCAAGGCTCACGTCAGCGTCACCCTTGACGACATCAGTTGAAATTAACGCCACCAGAGATTCCAACACTCCCTGAGCAGTGTGCGGATCCAGAGCTGAATAAGAAATGCGGACCGTCATGCCCTTCGATGAGGTAACGCTGACGTCCTTCCTCATACGCAAGAGAGCCGCTTGGGGACCTTGTTTTGCTCTGATCTCGGAATAAAGGTTTGTTTCTCGCATTATTTGGTCCAAATGTTCGTCTGTCATTGACCGCTTCACCGACAAAACAAGACGGGAGTCTATCTCGTCCCCCATGAATTGGTCCAAAGTACTTGCCGTGCCTTCCAGAGGCTGAGCCAACAGGAGTGACTCCGAAGTATATTCGTCGGGCAGCCGCTGGGTCCCTAAATAGGCCACTACCCCGGCAAGCAACCCGGCCGCTAGAACCCAGACCCAGCGACTTTTCAAAGTCAACATTCTGCTGTCTTCGTTCCCCTGGTAGTTGAACATATTCTTAGCCTAAGACGCTCTCTCGGCCACTCAAGTTTGACCTTAGGAGGACCTTCCTGCTCCATCGATTTATGGTGCATATCGGAACCGCGCTGGCGATTTCCTCCGGGTTAGTTCCTGTTACTACCGTGCCTGAAACCGATGTTTGCATTTGTGCTCCAAAGTGCTTAAAGAGCAATTAAGTAGCCACGTGCTTCGTAGTCCGTTGTTTTTCCAGAGATCGATTATTCCATTGAAACGTTTGGATTTACCATCTGCAAAGGGAATTTGAGATTGAGGAACAATGAAAAAGAGGAACAGGACGCATGGAGTAAAGTGGAAAGAAACTAATTCTTTTGGGGTCAAATATTCTCAAATGAAACTTTTTTGCCTGAGAGGATGACGGTCGGGGCCTTGGGAAAAAGGTTCAAAGTATTGATACCTGGATACAGCTCCGCCCTCTCACTTACAGTGTAAAATTTGTTTAAATATAACAGAAATAACTACTTATTAGAAAGTTGCTTAGATTCGCTCAACTTTCCAGCTCTCAATTTCCATCGATACCGAACGCTGAATCAAATCGATGGACAAAACTAAAAGAGTTCGGTTCTTTTTGCGAATCAAGATCCCTTCAATCCCTTTGAGTGGCCCATCGGTAATCCGAACGCGGCTACCCACTTTTAGATACGGATGAGGGTCCACTTTCAACCCTCGATCAAGGATTGACTGAATACTTATGATGCTATCCTCTGGCACTGGTAGCGGTCCCGAGTTGTTCCCGACTATGTAGACAACACCGAAGGTCTTCAGTACATCGATTCGGTCATGCAGCAGAACCTTCACAAATAGATATCCAGGGAAAAGGGGGAGATGGATTTCTTTTCTTCTGTCTTTCCAATGACTCAATTTCGTATAGGAGGGAAGGAAATTCAGTATGCCTTTTGCATCCAATTGATTCTTAACGGCTAACTCATGGCGACTTCTTGTGTAAACGGCAAACCAGAGAGGTTCAACGGATGGGATGTCTGATAACTCACTCTTCAGCAAGAAAGGACTGGATACATCATCGCTTGTTAGGTTAGGTTCGAGCATATGCTGCTTATCTTCCGGTTCCAAAATGCTTAAATCCAAGGGAGGTCATTTTTCTCGGATCAAAGATGTTTCTGACGTCAAAAATATTCGGACTTTTCATAACTGACCGAACCTTCTCCAAATCAATGTTCCGGAATTCGTTCCATTCCGTGGCAACGAGTAGGGCTTCGGTATCCGAGGCTGCCTCATAGGCATCTCGACAATAAAGAACTCGATCTCCGTTCAAGACTTTTCTTGCATTAGGGATTGCAGCCGGATCATAAGCCTTTATTGTTGCCCCTGAGTCCAGAAGCATTCGGCAAATCTCAATCGCAGGGGACTCACGGATGTCATCCGTGTTTGGTTTGAATGAGAGCCCTAGCACGCCAACGTGCTTATCGGTCATAGAGATCAAGACCTGTTCGATTTTTTTTACAACGGATTCTCGCTGTTCATGGTTGGCCTCAATAACGGCCTCAACGATACTCTGTCGAGCACCAAATCTTTGTCCCATATGGGCCAATCCCAACGTGTCTTTTGGGAAGCATGATCCCCCATAGCCCGGTCCGGGGTGAAGAAATTTTGGACCAATACGCTTATCTAACCCCATGGCCCGCGATATATCATGGACATCGGCGCCCACTTTTTCGCAGAGATTTGCTATTTCATTGATAAAGGTGATCTTGGTCGCTAGGAAAGCATTTGAGGCATACTTGCTGAGTTCGGCAGTTTCAAGAGTGGTCACTACAAAGGGAGTATCAATCAAATAAAGTGGCCGATAGATATCCTTAACTATGGCCGCAGCTTGATCACTGTCTGCTCCGATAACGACTCGATTGGGACGCATGAAATCCTCGATAGCCGACCCCTCGCGAAGAAATTCAGGATTGGAAACAACATCAAAACTCACTTCCTTCCTCTGGTTTTCTAGGATGAGTTTCTTGATCCATTTTCCTGTTCCAATTGGCACTGTGCTTTTCGTTACGATCACTTTGTAATCATCGATGCATTCAGCCAGCTGGCGGGCTACGCTCTCTACTTGGCTCAGATCTGGCTCTCCGTCCGGACCCTCGGGAGTGCCTACAGCAATGAAGACCACCAGTGACTGTTGGACAGCACGCTTCAGATCCACCGAGAAATGAAGTCGCTGGTTCTTAACGTTTCGCCGGACGATTTCCTCAAGACCTGTTTCAAAAATCGGGATGATTCCATTTGAGAGCGCCTGTATTCTTGCCTCATCACAATCCACACAGGTCACATCAAGACCAAAATCCGCGAAGCCTGCACCGGAGACCAAACCGACATAGCCCGTCCCAACTACTGTGATGTGCATCTAAGATCTCCACAACGATGAGTCTTTTCAGTCCACAGAAACCATGTTCGAAAGACATGGCGCCGGCTCATTCTCCATTGTCGCAGCACGAACGGCTCTTTTGATGATGCTTTCTGCCTTACCATGGGTAAGAGGAATCTACTCAAAAATGAGCACCTGATCTTGTCCAATGGACCTTGCTTTATCGACGATCTGATGCGCCCTTTCATAAAGGGTACCGTAGTCGGTCGCATGAGAGGGGAAGACCGCCCCACCAAGATATACGTTGGGAGAACCAAGACCTTCCTTTTTTCCTACATAGTTAGTAATACAAGATTTCAGGCGGTCACCCACCATTCGTGCAATCCTCTTATCGGAGTACAGCAGCAAAACTGCAATCATGTCTTTCTCTTGCAGGTCAATTATATCCGTTTCACGGAGCTCTCTCTGAATCAAGGCCATGAGTTTGTCCCCGTGAACTGCTGAGTTTCCGTTAGAATCTGCCGAAAGAGAACCTGTTGCGACATTCAGCAAAAGCAGCGAGG
Organism: uncultured Acidimicrobiia bacterium; assembly: GCA_963810905.1. GTDB lineage: Bacteria > Acidobacteriota > Terriglobia > Versatilivoradales > Versatilivoraceae > CAWBAT01. The sequence goes on from CAWEPG010000016.1 coordinate 23,479, forward strand.
CAAAATTCTGATATCGAAGACAGCGCTTGAGCTCATTTTCTACGATCACCTTGAACTCCGGCTTCCTAGCTTCCTCTAGAGTTTTGGTCATCAACGGTTTCTCCGTAGACATTCAAGACATCCTTCGAATTTAAGGGAAGCGCCATTAAATCGTGATTCGCTTCTTACTCAAACCCGCCTGTTTAATCTTATAAAGCAATGCCTTATAACTGATTTCCAGAAGGTCAGCTGCCTTTTTTCGATTCCAACGGGTTTCCAACAGGGTTTTGAGAATTAACTGTTTTTCTGCCTCTTGGGCTGCTAACTTCCCAATCTTCTTTAACGACACCCTGCCCTGATCCCTTGTATTGCTGTCGTACATGCTTGTGGCGGGAATACTTGAGCTTAGATCCAAGTTCTGTAAAGCGTATTCCTCATTCTCGAAGACAACAATCTTCTTCATCAGGTTTTCAAGTTCCCTGACATTTCCCGGCCAGCTGTAGCTCAATATTGCATTCATGGTTGGCTTCGAGAGGGACTGATATGTCTTGTCGAAGATCGATGAATACTTTCTCAGAAAGTAATCCGACAGTTCTGGAATATCTTCATTACGTTCCCGAAGCGGTGGAAGGTGGATGCTGACAACGTTAATTCGGTAATAGAGATCTTCCCTAAACGTGCCGTTTTGCAACTCTTTTTCAATTTGTCGATTGGTGGAGGTAATGACGCGAACATCCACGCTGACATCCTCTTCCCCACCCAACCGACTAAACTCCCGATCCTGAAGAACATGCAGTAGTTTAGCCTGTAAGGCAGGATGCATTTCGCTGATCTCGTCTAGGAAAATTGTCCCGTGATTGGCAAACTCAAATTTCCCAGGCTTTCTTGATATCGCCCCTGTAAAGGAACCTTTTTCAAACCCGAAAAGCTCACTCTCCAATAATTCTGAAGGGATAGCCGCACAATTAACCTTAACAAAGGGTTTGTCCCGCCTGATCGAACGCATGCAGATCTCTCGGGCTACGAGTTCCTTACCAGTTCCACTTTCCCCACGAATCAAGACAGTGATGTCCGTATCGGCAACCTGATCGATGATCCTCTGGACCTGTCTCATCTTTTCAGTACAACCGAAAAGAAGAGGATTTCTTTCTGTGGCGTTTACTGGAAATGGCGAAACTGTACTCACGGCTTCTGCTGATATTGGATGGACTGTTAAAGCACTTTCCATATTTGCCTCACTGGGCCAACCCTCCGCCCTTTAAAAAGGAATGGCACTGCCCTGCTAACAACACAAGAGCATATTGCAACGAAATGTCCATCCCTGGGTAAATGCAAATAATTTCTCATTTGATTTATATCTTATTTTTAATCAATTACTTGTATCAAAACATATACCTCATTAAGGTAGCGACTTCAAGTGTAGAATAAATTTCCACTCAGAAATCCTAGGAATTGAATTGCTGGAAAGTGGAATACTTATTCCACACCAGTCGACTACAAAGGAATTTTGAAATTCGCTGGGATAAAGGAAAACGGTGAGGAGAATCCTGGCAGAGGCGCGCTATTTGTCGTAAAGTAATTTCGTAAATTTTACTGAGATTCTCTGGTTTGGCAGGATTGTTCCATTTCCGACGCGGACAATTTTGGCAGGAAACTTAAAGTCATATTCCTCCGACTCTTGTTGGTCAGATGGGAGAGGAGCGGGGATCGACACCATCAGATCGGCATCAGCCTGCAATTCCCTTTTGCTTACAAAGCAAGCGCCACTGGCACTCACGTTAACCGTGTGCGTCAATTCAAAGAACTCTTCTCCATGCCTATCAATTCCCTTGATGAAAATGGGAACCCGAATAGGCAGTCGATAGTGCGAACGGCGGTCGAATGCGGGAGTCAGTGAACTCTCTAAGGGTTCGGTCACAGTTGGATATATTCCGTTAGTGGGCAGAGTCCAATTCACCATGGTCATATTTAAGTCGTTAGCAGAGAAGCACTTTTATTTCCATAGCCATTAATTTATCGTTTTCAAAGCTAATGATGAGAGAGTTCAAATTCAATCAATTAGTTGAAAACATAAACATCTTTTTGCATGGGGAGAGGGGATGGCAAATAATGGAAAAAAAATTCATACTATGGATAATCCGGTGGAAGATTGATGCTGTTATATCGAGTGGAAATGACAACTCAAAAATGCCTTGGAATCTGAGCTATAGTCCAAAGGAACTAGGGGCCTAACTGCTAAATGGGAAGGGGCGTGCCAAGACTGACGACATTGCGTCGTGCTCGGCGACGCTTCACGGCATTGGAGGTAAGTCCGCTGATTGGGCAAATGACTAAGAAATGGGGGTCCATATCTATCCTGTCTAACTGATGTGCCTTTCTGTAGCTTCTCTTATTCTTTTCTTTTTCTTAAACGTCAAATCACGCTAAGATTGCCGCTAAATTTTTGGAAGTTGCCCTGAGTTTGTCGACGAATCGTGAGCAACCATGCAGATTGAACCAAGGAGATTCTAAGTGAAGCCATATATGTATATTCTTGCGGTTCTTCTGGTCGGAGGCGGCATTGGGTACTTCGTTGGACGATCGATGAACCCGGTGGAGAAATCTTTGCAAGAGGCGACCTCGTCCTCTGCCAACCCGCAGGAAAAAATCAAAGAAGTGCTAGAAAGACAATCCGAAGCTTATAGAATCCATGACCCTCTTTTGCTCTACCGGGATTGCGCGGACTCCTATGTCGAAGTCAATGGCAATAGTGGTGAGAGCTATGGCTTGAGCCGCGCTCTACTTACCCACCTTGACGAGTTTCGGGCAGGGAAAAGCATCAATTTGAATTTCATGAATCTAGAGATCGAACTGGCGGGTAACTCGGCGATCGTCAAAGGGAATTTTTCCAAAACGTCTGAGGTTTATGAGCAGCAAGGCTTCAAAGGTCTGGTCGGCCAGGGGATTTGGATTCTGTCGAAGGTCAATGATCGATGGAGGATTAATGCCTTTGTCTGGCGTGAGGAAGTGAAGCAATAATCGCCATGGGATCCAAACAGAAGGTGGCAGCCTAATCTCACAGAAAATAGATGGAGGAACTGGTGCATCTCGACTTTTCAACATTTTGTTTGATCTCGGTGCCGGGTTTCCTGGCTGGGGTAATGGCAGGGAAGCTGATAGTCGGGAACCGTGGAAAATGGCTCAGGCGAAGATTTGGGTTCGCATGGAAAATGATTAGCTTCGTTGCTTCTGCTGGATACTTTCTGCTAACGGTTATCACTCTTGGCATTATGCTTGTCTATTTGGCCAACATGAAGGAAAGCCCGCGACCAGCGAGCTTTTGGGTCACGATCCTTGCTGGACTTTGGATGATCTATAACCTCGTGTATGATCTTATTAAAATTCAAAAGGAGGGAGGGAGGAACAGTTGAATACACGCACAGTATGGATAGCAGAAAGAAGAGCCGAGGCCGTCGGCGCATTGGTACCTATAGATTCGCCGGACGAGGGAGGTCCTGCTTCGGGAGAATTTTACCACCCCAGGCCCTCATATTGCATAATTTCGTAGAGCGGTTTCGCTGAAGCTGCTGGCTAACCGAGCGCTCGCCGATTGCGCTCTACCCTTTCAAAGTCCCGCAAAAGCCAACTCCTTAAAGCTCCCCAATGACACTCGATCGTGGAAAGCTAAAGCGAGGCCGGAGCAGAACTGGTCAAATCGGCGAAGAGGACCGTGCTTAAATATCGCTCTCCGGTGCTGGGAAGAACCGCTACGATCGTTTTCCCGGAATTTTCCTTCTTGTTGGCCAGCTGGAGTGCCGCATAGGCCGCTGCTCCGGAAGAAATGCCAACGAGCAATCCTTCTTCTTTGATGAGTCTGCGGGCTGTCTGGATGGCTTGGTCATTGGTCACCTGAATGATTTCATCGATCACTTTGGTGTTCAGAATATCAGGAATGAATCCGGCGCCAATCCCCTGTATCTTATGCGGCCCGGGCTTCCCTCCTGAGAGAACGGCTGAATCCACCGGTTCCACGGCAACGACCCGAAAGCTCGGCTTCCTAGCTTTGATGACTTCTCCGACTCCCGTAATGGTTCCGCCGGTTCCGACTCCACTGACGAAAATATCTACCTGGCCATCCGTGTCTCTCCAGACTTCTTCAGCTGTCGTTTCCCGATGGATCTTGGGGTTGGCGGGGTTCTTGAATTGTTGCGGAATCCAGGAATTGGGGGTCTTCTGCGCAAGCTCTTCTGCGGTCCGGATGGCACCCTTCATCCCTTCCGACCCAGGGGTGAGCACGAGTTCTGCTCCGAAGGCTTTTAGAAGCGTCCTTCTCTCGAGACTCATCGTGTCTGGCATTGTCAGAATCAATCTGTAACCTTTCACGGCGCAAACAAATGCCAATGCAATCCCGGTATTACCACTTGTGGGTTCAATGATCACAGTGTTTTTATTAATCTGGCCGCTCTTTTCTGCTTCCTGAATCATGCTGACGCCTATCCGGTCTTTCACGCTTCCCGCAGGATTGTGGGATTCCAGTTTTACCAGAACCGTGGCATGAGCACCGGCGGTGACTTTGTTTAGACGAACCAATGGAGTGTTCCCCATCAAATCCAAAACGGTGTTTGCAACCTTAGCCATGATTTTCTCCTATATGTAGTACATGATTTCCTTCTCCAGCTTCCTGTGACGTTCACTGAACTCCTCAATGGTTTTCGAACGCAAGATCTGGATTGTGTTAGAATATAAGTCACTCCAGATATCTTTGAGAACTTCCCTCGCCGGAGTTTGCTTGTGAGGAATCTTCTCCAAGAAGTTCATGTTCTCGACGGGCCCCTCTAGTGCCGTGACAATATCAAAAAGGGTAATCTCTTTGGGAGAACGTGAGAGCTGATAACCCCCTTGTCGTCCCCTTGAGCTTTCCACTAAGCCCGCCTTCCTGAGAAGGAGCATGAGCTGGTCAAGATATTGCTTTGGAATTTGCTGTCGTTCAGCAATTTGCAGACTCTGTATGGGGCCATGGCCGTAATTCAGCGCCAGATCAATGACGGCGAGCAAGCCATATTCACCTTTGGTGGAGAGTCTCATAAATAATAAATGAGTAACATGACTAACGATATCAAGATTTAGAATATAGTCTTTCGATGATCCTTCGTCAACTGAAATTGAGGGAGGCACGTGAGGCCGTATTTGAATTGACCAAAGACTAGTAAAATTATATATTGATTAAGTTTATAGCTTTAGTCATGTTTTATCACAATTCGAATTGGGTGTCTGAAATGTCAATTGATTCAAAGGTTCAGGGGTTATCTAAGGAACTGACTTCTCTGACTGTCCCAGAAGTCTTGCTGCGAATTCAGGATCAATTCGGGCCGAAGGTGGCCTTCGCTTCTTCCCTCGGAATCGAAGACCAAATTCTCACGCACTTCATTGCCGATACGGTCCCGAAAATGAGAATTTTTACTCTGGATACGGGTCGGCTTTTTGCTGAAACGTACGATCTCATGGAGAAGACAGAGTCCCGATATGGGATTCGGATAGAGATCTATGCCCCGGAGTCGAATGAAGTGGAATCGATGGTGCGAGAACATGGCATCAATCTGTTTTATCAGAGTATTGACAACAGGAAGCTATGTTGCTCAGTCAGAAAATTGCACCCCCTCAAGCGGGCTCTCGGAAACTTGAATGCCTGGGTCTGCGGACTGCGGCGCGGACAGGGTGTCACGCGCCAACAAGTTGACCTTGTTGAATGGGACGTCGCCAACGAGCTCGTGAAATTCAATCCTCTTTGGAACTGGACTGAGCAGGATATTCAAAAGTTTGTGAAAGAACACAATGTTCCGTACAATCCCCTTCACGATCAAGGGTTCTTAAGTATCGGTTGTTCTTGCTGTACGCGAGCAGTCAAGCCTGGTGAAGACCTCCGTGCCGGACGCTGGTGGTGGGAGAATCCTGAACATAAGGAATGCGGGCTGCATCTGAAAGATGGCAAACTCCTCCGCGTCTAACATCTCATCTGACTCAGAAAATCGACGAGCATTTATGGGTTAAAATGCAGATCGCTGCGTGAATAGATGCGGCTTTTCAAGAGGACGTGCCCGTACGCAAGAAAAAACGGACGCTTTCACTATTTCGTTTGTGCGTGCGCAATATTCTGGCCGCTTGCCTGGCTGAGAGCGGGTTCAGAGGGCTTCGAGCCACCAATAAAACCGGAACAGAAATAGGCAGAGATGTTTTTTGCAGGACAAAATTATCGTTTTGAAGACGTTAGCTCAGATTCATAGGGATTCAGCAATGGAGCGTCATCTATTATCTCATTTGGACGTACTGGAAGCCGAGGCCATTCATATCATGCGTGAGGTGGCAGCAGAATTCGAGCGGCCTGTCTTGCTTTTTTCGGGAGGGAAAGATTCAATCTGTATGTTGAGGTTGGCCGAAAAGGCCTTCAGGCCGGCACATTTTCCATTTCCATTATTGCATATCGACACGGGACATAATTTCTCGGAGGTTATTGAATTCAGGGACGAGATCACTGCAAAACTTGGTGAGCGTCTCATTGTTCGGTCTGTCGACGACGCCATCAAAGCCGGGCTTGCCGCCGAACCGATTGGAGCAGACAAGAGCCGAAACTGGCTCCAGATTCCTACCCTTCTCAGCGCCATCGAAGATTTCAAGTTTGACGCAGCTTTTGGAGGGGCTCGGCGCGATGAAGAAAAGGCCAGAGCCAAGGAACGAATTTTTTCGTTTCGCGATGAATTTGGCCAATGGGACCCGCGGAATCAGCGCCCAGAATTGTGGAATCTTTATAATGCCAAGATTTCTCCAGGACAGCATATCCGTGTCTTTCCTCTCTCTAACTGGACTGAGATGGATATTTGGCAGTATATCGCGAGAGAGAATCTCGAAATTCCTGAGATCTATTTTGCCCATGAGCGGGAGGTCTTCAAGCGCGATGGCATGTGGATGAGTCAATCCGACCTACTACCCCTGAGAATGGGCGAACGAATCGAACGCAAGTCCGTCCGCTACCGCACGGTCGGAGACATTGTCTGTACCGCGGCCATTGAGTCTCAATCTAGAACAGTACATGAGATCATCCAAGAGATTTCGGCCTTTCGCGTCACCGAACGAGGGGCCAGAGCAGACGACCGTCGCTCGGAGACTGCCATGGAAGACCGAAAACGCGAGGGTTACTTTTAGACATGCAAGAGAGAAGACAAGAAATAGAAATCGAGCTGCTCCGCTTCTCGACGTGCGGAAGTGTGGACGACGGCAAGAGTACACTGATCGGGCGGCTTCTCCATGACTCGAAATCCATCTTCGAGGACCAACTGGCAGCACTAGAACGCACCCGGGTCTTGCGTGGAGAGGCCGATGTGAACCTTGCCAATTTGACGGATGGACTCAAAGCAGAGAGGGAGCAGGGAATTACCATCGATGTGGCGTACCGGTACTTTGCGACACCGAAGCGACGGTTTATTGTCGCGGACACTCCGGGTCACATCCAATACACGCGAAACATGGTCACCGGGGCATCCAATTCCACACTGGCTTTGATTCTCGTTGACGCGCGAAAAGGCGTGGTCGAACAAACGAGACGCCACAGCTATCTCGCTTCCCTTCTTGGCATCTCGCATCTCGTGCTTTGTGTCAACAAGATGGACCTGGTCGACTACTCAGAAGAGGTCTTTGAAAACATCCGGCTTGACTTCACTGCTTTTTCAACACAACTTTCCATTAAACATATTTCTTGTATCCCTTTGAGTGCTCTCCACGGAGACAATGTCGTCGAGCGATCTGAAAACATGCCCTGGTACAAGGGCGAACCGTTGCTCGGTTTCCTGGAAGATGTCTATATCGCCAGTGACTGGAATTTGAGAGATGCGCGCTTCCCGGTTCAGTGGATCATCCGTCCGCAATCTGAAGAATACCGGGACTATCGGGGCTACGCCGGAGAGATCGCCAGCGGGGTGTTCCGACTCGGTGAAAAAGTGATGGTCCTGCCTTCAGGAAAATGTTCCCGAATCAAATCCATTGAATTGATGGGAAAAGCAATCAAAGTCGCTCGAGCCCCGATGTCGGTGGCAATTTTGCTGAATGATGAAATTGATATCTCACGAGGTGATTTGATTGCTCCGGTTGACAATCTGCCTATCATTGCCAAAGAAGCCGAAGCTTTTCTTTGTTGGATGCATGAAGTCCCAATGCAAAAGGGGAAGCGGTACTGGATCAAACACACTGCCAATTCCACGAAAGTCGCATTCACGGAGCTCCAATACCGCGTGAACATCCAAAGTCTCGAAGAAGAGAGTGCCGACACTCTCAGACTTAATGAAATTGGCAAAGTCAATCTGCGCACAGCCAGTCCGATCGTTTTCGACGATTACTACCGCAATCGACAGTTGGGCGGATTCATTGTAATCGACGAACAGAGCAACGCGACGGTAGGCGCTGGAATGCTGCTGGAGCCCAACAAACCTCTACCGACCCCGGAAGACGTGGATTATTCAATATAGCGTGTTGGCAGAAACTGCGCCAATATGAACCCCAGGATGGGCAAAACAGAAACGGCCATGAGGGCATGAGCTAAGCCAGCCACATCGGCAATTTTCCCGATCACGGGCACGACCATTCCCCCTGTTCCCCATGCCAGCCCCATCATCAGCGACGAAACGACACTCGAGCTATGCGGCATCAGATTCTGAGCCATGACGACATTGACCGGCAAAGTGGAGAGCAGGGCTAGTCCTGCGGCTGCTAAGAAGACATAGGCGAGGCCCCCGCCATTCAGCAGAAAAGCTAAGAGCAGCGGGGTCGAACAAAACATGGACCAGGAAATGACGTTCCTCCCCCCGAACCTGTCGGCCACCGCTCCACCACAAAAACCTCCCACCGCGCCAGAGAACAGGAAGAGAGTCGTCATTTTGCCGGCCATGGTTGGTGTTGCCCCTTTCTGTGAAAAATAGAGAGGCAAAAAATTCACAAAACAGATCTGAAGTGCCGAACGAATGACCACCAGAAGAAAGAGGATGAGAAGCGGATACCAAACCGCCCGGATCGCCACTTTCAGATTCACTTTTTCCCTGATCATGGTTGAGTGTGGCGTTGCAGGAACGGAAAAGTAGAGCAGGGCAAAGACAAGCACACCGGGAATCATGACCCAATAAGAACGCTCGAGGCCAACGGTAGCAACTGCGGAAGTAATGATCACCGGTCCCAGGGAATATCCGATCGTTCCGGCCGTGACAAAAATGGACATCCCCAAACCTTTACGGTGTCTGCTGGCGGAGGCAGCAAGAGCCGCACTTTGAGGATGAAAGGAAGCAATCCCCACTCCTCCGCAAAGCAGCAGGAGAGCCAGAGTAAAGTAATTCGGGGCAACCCCTAGGAAGGACATGAAAATGACTGTAACCAGAGGACTGAAAACTGCAAAAAGGCGCTTTAAATAACGGTCTGATATATAGCCATAAGCCGGTTGAGTAAATGAAGAGGATATCACTTGCAGCGCTGCCAGCCAGCCTGCCTGCGCAATGGAGAGATTAAGCTTCAGGATAAGAAGTGGAAGAAGAGGACCCAGGAAATTGGAATAAGCATCATTGATGAAATGGCCGGCAGAGAGAGAGAAAATCGCCAGTCTGTCTTCCTTTGGCAGGTCACGCATTCCTCTTCTTTCCTCCACCAATTTGCTTCGCAGCTTCGACAAAGCAACCAAAGATCTCTTGAGAAAGATCATCGATTTCCCAACCAATCTCCGGATGCCATTGCACACCCATTAAGAATTGTCTTTTTGAGCGAAGCTCAACTGCTTCGACGATCCCGTCCGGCGAACTGGCAACCGGGATGAGCTTTCGAGAGAGGTCACGAATAGCTTGATGGTGGTAACTGTTGACTCTGATTTCGCGGGATCTCGCCAGCGAAAAAAGGAGAGATCCTGATTGAATGCGGAGCGAATGCGAATGGTAATCCTCCGATGACGTTTGATTGTGCTGTACCGCGTCTTTGACTTGAGAGGGAATGTCCTGCCACAGGGTGCCTCCTAGATAAACATTGAGAATTTGGATGCCGAAGCAGATCGCCAGTAAAGGTTTTCTTTTCTTAAAAACGCCTTCGAGCAATAACAAGTCGGTTTGATCGCGCCGCGTCAAGACGGATCCAACCTTGGAGTGGGGTTCCTGCTTGTAACGATGAGGATCGACGTCACTATTGCTACCCGAGAGGAGGATGCCGTCGAGGTCAGCAGTTAAGGCGTCAGCAAAATCCTTGTCCGGGATCAGGGGAATAAGCAACGGGGATCCTCCGGCATGAACAATCGCTTCACTGTATTGTTTTCTCAAATAAAAGCGATCCCCCCCGACATCCATCCTGCAAGAGATTCCAATTAAAGGTCTGTGAGACAATTTCAGGCTCCTGTTTCAGTAAAAGGCAAAGGGCTGTATCTTCAGAGAAACGGCCAAATCGAGGCTTCTCCTGGCAGGTTGCTGAGAAATTCGATTTTGGGGTAAATTGCGTCCAATAGTCCTTCCTAAAACTATTACTTTCAATGGAGCAATTTCCAAAAGATGCTTTGGGAAGGCCAATTGGGGGGTCAGCAACCTGCATGACGAACAAGCCTAGAAATTGCACATTTTCCTTCTACGCGAATTTAAACAACAGACTCCCCCGGAGGGAACGCAAGAAGACCTGCCCCAGAATCGACGGCCTCAAACAGTTCGCTCTATCAAAAGTAACCCCAGCCAGTGGCTCCAAACTCGATAAACTCCAAAGTCAATCATCGTTAGACGGCTGAAGCGGTTTTCAAGTAGCGCCGCACTTCTCCAATCAAGAACAATGAGCCGACAACTAGAATTACATCATCCGGGCCGGCAAGACTCTGGGCTAATTGTAATGCACTATTGGCAGTTTCCGTATATCGATAGAGAGCTTTGAATTCTGGTAGGGCTTCCGCGATCTCCATAGGTTCGGCAGCGCGTTCCGTGGCGAGCTTCGTCAGGACAATTTCTTCTGCAATTGGGAAGAGAATTCGTCCCATATCAGCGATGGCCTTGTCGCGCATTGCGGCAAATATCATTACGATCTTCTTGTGATTAAGGAATTGTTGACCGTACGCTTTTACACAGGCGGCACCTGCAGGGTTGTGTGCTCCATCTAAAATCACGGAGGGATTCCCCCCTACAATTTCCATTCTCCCGGGCCAGCAAGTTTGCTCAATCCCCAGCTGCAAGTTTTCTCGGCTGATTCCAAAGCCCATGGAACGCAGGAGCTCGCAGACTCTAATAGCCGTTAGTACATTCAAGATTTGGTGTTCGCCAGGAAGTGGAACGTTGATTCGTATCCCTCTGCCAAACTCACAGTCTATGGTTAAGCAGTATCGGCCCAAAGCATCCGCCTCAGCCTTGAACTGATAATATTCCATGACAGGATAAAGACAGGCTCCGGCAGCAAGACTCTGTTTTTTCAGCACATCAACAACTACGTTCTTTGATGAGCAGTAAACCACAGGCAGTGGTCGATCTTTCAAATACGTTCTCGGTTTGACTATCCCCGCTTTTTCAAAAGCGATTTCTTCGAGGCTTTCACCCAGGTAGCGTTGATGATCCATGTCTACGTTTGTGATCACTGCAACAATCGGATCCACAACATTGGTGGCATCCAAACGACCGCCAAGCCCCACTTCCAGAACAGCCATCTTGATTTTCTGCTCGGCAAAATATTGAAAGGCAATTGCAGTGACCAATTCAAAATACGTTGGATGTCGATCCAATCCGGCTGTACCGTAGCGATTTACCTCAGGGCTCAGCAGTTGATCAACGGCTGTTTTGACTCCCCCGGTTATCCGTGAGAAATCAGCCGTTGAAATCGTAGAGCCGCAAATCTGAATGCGCTCCTCTATCCGATTCAAATGAGGTGAGGAATATAGTCCGGTAACGAAGCCTGCCTCGTGCAAAACATGTGAGACAAAAGCTGCCACGGATCCTTTACCATTCGTTCCAGCAATCAAGATAGACTGAAATCTCTGGTGAGGTGACCCGAGGAATCCAAGTAAAGTGGAAATATTAAGGAGGCCAAGCTTTGCGGTAAGAACTTCATTTCCTAGTGAGTAGAGATAACGAACAGCGTCTGCATAATCCATAGGTGAAGTCACACTTTTTGATATAAAATTGGCTCCGATGGCGATCTCATGTAAACCGACATTCAGCTTCTTTTTTTGCTATTGGGTTAAGTCGTCCTGTAACTGATACTGCCGTGTCGGAGTGGTTCGGAAATGTCAGAGGCCAATCGCCGAAAATTCCTGTGGAAACGATTGACATCATTCCGGCTCTGAATAATCAAGGCCACGGGACAAAATGAATAGTGACAATGGTCTTATTGAAATCATCATATGTGCCTGGTCAGTTTGGTGTAAGCCCTTGTCGCTCGGAATAGGCACGCCTCAAGAGAAACTTCAGTAACGTCTTTCCTACGGTGAGGAGGGAACTCTGAATGCTGGTTGTTTTGCTTACGACCCGTTCCCATTGACGATTTTCAACTCCTTGATAAACATTATTTAAGCATTCTTCTGTTCAATTTTGAAGCTCGGCAATATAGGAACAAATGCTTTGGCATGCTGAAATCCAGCGACTTATGTAATAAAAACTCTCGCTATTGTGCAAAAAAAACTCCAAGACATTTCTGGAAGTGAAAAAAGAATTCTCCGTAGTGGAATTTAAAAATCAACCTCTCACCACTCGCCACCGTTCCTTGATAATGCAACGAATGACACAGTCGGTAACCAATGATCTATTCGCAACATTTTCTGATCAATCGGAGCGTGGCCCATTTGAACTAAGCTTTTAAATACCGTGCCTTTGCTGGTAGAATAACAGCTGACCGGGGGAATTCTGCCTTTGCCGGGCTAGCCACGGCATACTTCAAGGAATGGGGGGTGAAGCATTTTTTCGGAGCACATTAACGAACTCGTGTTTCGCGTCGAGGCCGATTAACCAAATCATCATTTCTTAGGCTCGGAAGATCTTTCCGAGGAACGAGAAGAGTTTCCTTGGAAACTGAATGTTATGAAAGAAGATAAGCGCGGAGGGTTTTGAGCACGAGGAGGAGCAGGCCATGTGACATACGAGATCAAGATCTGCCATGTTGCATTCTGCCCGATGGGCAATTCAATTCGATCTCAGGGATGGAGTTTTGAAACTTTATGTCGCCGAAAAAAGCTATCATTACAGGTATCACCGGGCAGGATGGTTCCTACCTGGCTGAACTGTTGCTTGCCAAAAATTACGAAGTACACGGGGTAATCCGGCGGGCTTCCACTTTCAATACAGCCCGGATTGATCATTTATACCAAGACCCTCACATTCATGGCGTCAGGCTGTTCTTGCACTATGGTGGCATAAATGACGCCAACACCATGAGAAGGCTAATCTACCAAGTAAAGCCCGATGAGATCTATCATCTCGGTGCTCAGTCCCATGTCAGAGTTTCTTTTGACATTCCCGAGGACACCGCCAACGTCACTGGCCTGGCTACGCTGCGCATCCTGGAAGCGGTAAAGGACTATCACGATCAAACAGGGCAAAAGATCAGATTTTATCAGGCGAGTTCTTCAGAGATGTTTGGGAGCTCACCGCCACCTCAGAATGAATCGACGACCTTTCGACCACGCAGCCCCTATGGCTGTGCAAAGGTCTTTGCCTATTACACCACTATCAACTATCGTGAAGCCTACAATATGTTTGCCGTCAACGGCGTCCTGTTTAATCATGAATCTCCTCGGCGTGGCGAAACCTTTGTCACCCGCAAGATTACACGCGGCATCGCCCGGATTCTGGCTGGGCTGGATAAGAAAATCTACTTAGGGAATCTAGAAGCACGGCGAGATTGGGGATATGCGCCAGAGTACATGGAAGTTGCTTGGCAAATGCTCCAATACAAGGAACCGGATGACTACGTTGTCGGCACGGGAAAAGCATATTCTGTAAAAGAGTTCGTCCAGAAAGCATTCTCAAGAGCGAAGATACAAAACTGGGAGGAATTTGTAGAGATAGATCCACGATATTTTCGACCTACCGAAGTGGAGCATCTGTTAGCCGATGCCCGAAAGGTAAAACAAAAGCTCGGTTGGGAGCCGAAAACCGACCTGGATACTTTGGTAGCAATCATGCTGGACGCCGACATCGAAAACGTACGAATAGAACTCTCAGGAAAAAGAGGCGGCGTGAGATGAAAACACATTTCGCATGCTGTACCCGCTCAGAATATCAGTTCCGAGCAAGTTGCTTTTTTCGAATTCAAAATAATCGTAAATTCGAGGACCTGTGAATTTTTTTACCAATAAAAGCATTTTGGTTACCGGAGGAGCAGGGTTCCTTGGTTCAGAAGTCGTTCGTTTTCTTAGAGAAAATAGGGCCGAACAGATCATAATCCCTCGGAGCCGTGAAATCGACCTGACCAAGGAATCTCAAGTCTGTCGTCTAATGGAGGCAGCCAACCCGGATATTGTCCTTCACCTGGCGGCAGTGGTGGGAGGGATTGGAGCCAATCTGCAACATCCCGGAGAATTTTTTTACAAGAACCTCATGATGGGTGCACATTTGATGGAACAATCTCGGCTCTTTGGCGTGAAAAAGTTCGTGGCGATAGGGACAATTTGTTCCTATCCCAAGTACACTCCAGTACCCTTTCGAGAAGAGGATCTGTGGAATGGCTACCCCGAAGAGACCAACGCCCCTTATGGTATAGCTAAGAAGATGATGCTCGTCCAATCTCAAGCATACCGGCAGGAATACGGACTGAATTCCATTTTCTTGCTTCCTGTGAATCTCTATGGTCCCGGAGACAACTATGATCCACGAAGCTCACATGTTATTCCTGCTCTTATTAGGAAATGTCTGGAAGCCAGGCAAAGGGGCAATAAAAGCGTCGAGGTCTGGGGAACAGGAACTGTGACACGTGAGTTCCTCTACGTTTCGGACGCAGCCGAAGCAATTGTTTTGGCGACCGAGCATTACAATAAGAGTGACCCTGTAAATATTGGCGCAGGCAAGGAAATCACGATTCGAGATCTCGCAGCTCTAATTGCTCGCCTTACTGGATTTGATGGAGAGTTCCAATGGAATACATCCAAGCCGGATGGCCAGCCTCGGCGATGCCTCGATACAACAAAAGCCAAGAAAGAGTTTGGATTCGAAGCGAAGACCAACTTTGAAGAAGGTTTAAGGAAAACCATTGCCTGGTATCAAGACGAATTCATGAACAAGGAAAGATAGTTGCGGAAGGAAACTACAATGCCTTGTAATCTGGCAATGTTAAATGTGAGGGTTAACGAGAGTGCAGGATTAGTGCCCCAAGAACCTGAGAGCTTTGGCCATATATTCTTTCAGGTCTTTTCGACTGACAATAGCATCGATCATCCCGTGATTTAAAAGGAACTCGCTACGCTGGAAACCTTCTGGTAGCTTTTGTCGAATGGTCTGCTCAATCACCCTAGGCCCCGCAAATCCAATCAGCGCTCCCGGTTCAGCGATGATGATATCCCCCAACATTGCAAAACTTGCAGTGACTCCTCCGGTTGTCGGGTCCGTTAGAACTGAAATATAAGGCACTTTGACTTCGTCCAAGCGGGCCAAGGCTGAGCTAATTTTCGCCATTTGCATTAGGCTCAATGCACCTTCCTGCATCCTTGCACCCCCAGAACAAGCCACGATGATCAGAGGATATTTTTTTTCGATGGATCGCTCGATCGCCCGAGTGATGACTTCCCCGACGACAGACCCCATCGATCCGCTGATAAAGGAGGCTTCCATCGCGCAAATGAGAATCGGCTTCCCCCCTAATTTACCTTCTGCCGAAATGACCGCATCTTTGAGACCGGTGGCCCGGGCCATCTCTTCCAGGCGCCTTTTATAGGGTTTCTTGTCAACGAAATGGAGAGGGTCATTGGACACGAGGCGTTCGTCGAACTGTTTGTAATTTGCACCATCCAATAAAAGCCGTAGCCTTTCTCGTGCCGAGATTTTGAAGTGAAAGTTGCACCCTGGACAGACGTTTTGGTTGGCTTCCAAATCTTTCTTCCAGATGATTTGTTTGCACTGATCACACTTCGTCCAAAGGCCTTCCGTTCGTACGGTTTTGTCTCCAATTTGGACGATAGGAGTCTGGCTCTTCTTAAACCAGGGCATAAAAAAGACCTCCTCCATTTCTTAAATTCAGGCTGCTCGGCAACATCTTCCATTCAGCTTTTGGGAAACGAAATACCAACTCTTCTTTAATTAACACCCTTCTACTTGCTCTCAAAGGAGAATGAAAACTTTGAACTGAAGAGGCCACAAGTAAACATTCAGCTAGGCCACAACACTATATCTCTACTTAACACCCTTTTCCTTAATTGCGGAGACTGTCAAGACGTCACCATTAAGGTTCCCCTCCAAGATAACCAGAATGCCCTTTTCTTTCTTAATACTCTCAAGGAACGCCTTGGCTTTTTTGTTACCTTGGGCATCCAACACGATAAACTTCCCTTCGGTGAAGATCCCATAGCCCGCCGCGACACAGTGATCCATGAGGGCGCATTCCTTTGAATGTTCGGCAGCCTTGGCCGTATCCTTCACCTCCGCCCCACACATTTGATCCAGCAGGTAACCGGCAAAAGTCACTTTTTTCCCTAGGGCAAATGTTCCGGCCAGAGAAACCGCAACTAACAGACAACCGATTGTTAAGGTCATTTTCCCGATCATCACCGCTCACTCTTTCTATGCGGAATTATTCTCACTATTCTATCGCCATGGCATGATAAGTAGAGGACCTGATCATTGTCAAGTTGCCTTCCTGCTTGTCTGGCTTGCACCACGATTACGGATAGGATACAGTAGAAAAATTCGGGCATCAAATATATCTGGGGTTTAATGATGACGCCTGATACCCTTGAGGTGTCAACTCAACTAGATGTTCTGATCGACGCGCAACAAATCCAGGCCAAAGTCAAAGAATTAGGAATCCGGATAACGGACGACTATACGGGAAAGCAGCTGCATCTGATCTGCATCCTCAAAGGTGCTTGTATTTTTCTGGCGGACTTGATCCGATATCTGCCCAAAAACACTACATTGGATTTCATGGCGGTTTCTAGTTATAAGGAGAGTCAGCGCTCTTCTGGCGAGGTCAGAATCGTCAAAGATCTGGATTCTACGATTCAAGGGAGAGAAGTCCTGATCGTAGAGGACATTCTGGACACCGGCCTGACACTTGATTTTTTGTCTCGTTATCTCTGGACACGCGGTCCGAAATCCCTGAACATCTGCACTCTTTTAAGTAAGCGGTCCCGAAGAACCAAAGATGTAGCAGCCACCTATGTGGGCTTTGAGATTCCTGATGAGTTCGTCGTTGGGTATGGACTGGATTATGCCCAGAAGTTCCGAAATTTGACGACCATTTCCATTTTGAGGAAGAATGAAAAATCAAGTTCTCACCGGGGATGACCTTAGTAACCTCTTACCTGGAAGTCCTTGTTATGTATTAAAAGGGACTATTGTGACTGCGCTGGCCCGCGAGTTAGCAGTCATACGACAACACACAATTATTGAGTGTGAGAACCTTGCAACTATTTTGGATCTGAAACCTCGCAGCAAGCGCATCGCCATGAGTAGCGATACGGAGTGTGGGGCGCTGAAATCGCAATTAGGTGAGTTTCTCGAAGGAGATGGATATGTGGTCCTGGATTGTGGTGACGACCTTCAGGACAACAGCCGCTGCCCCTCAGCCGGGCTAAGAGTTGCCACTGCCGTGAGTATTGGAGAGGCACATCGGGCGGTAGCCATTGAGAGCGCCGGCACCGGGTCCTATATCCTGGCAAATAAGATGCCTGGAATCCGAGCCGCATTGTGCTATGACCGGTTGAGCGCCAGTAATTCCCGCAAATATGATGATGCCAATTTCCTGGCTTTAAGCCTTGAAGCCAATTCCATCGACCAAATGAAATTAATCCTCTCAACTTGGCTCAACACATCATTCGATGCGGATCGCTATCAGTATCGAGTCACCAGAATCGAAGAGTTGGAAAATCAATTATTGAAGAGTAGCCTAGTCGCCATTCCGGGTGACTGCAGTTGTGCTCTTTAGAGCATTCCGTCCTTTACTTCTTGGCTTTCAGCCGGTATTTCGTTGGTGGGTAGCCTAGCTAATTTGTACCCATTGGCATGGACTGCTCTAGTTGGGACCGCTGACCCGAGCGAGGCCGGTTGCAGAGCGGACTCTTGCAACTTAGAAGTAGGCTAATGCACGCAGAGACACCTTTTCAATGCATTTGAATCGGTCATCGCCGTGGATGGCAGCCAAGTACTGACAGGAGTGCATCCCCATCCCTGTATTTCCAATCTCCTCTATTTAAAGGGGTTGTCTGGAAGTATTTACCGAAGGAAGCTCTAAAACTGCGATTGCCTGTGAAGCATACCATGCCAAATAGACCCAAGATGCCCTTTAAGCAAGAAGGATAACTACCCTTGAGCACGAACCAAGAGAACCTGTTTGAACTGATTTTCGAGGTGGGTCGAGAAATCAATTCAATTCTTTCTCTCGACGAACTCATGGAGAAGATCGCCGAGACTACGCGCCGGTTCATTGACTACCAGATTTTCGCTATTCTATTGGTCGACGAAATCCGGCAGGATCTCTATTGGCGATTCACTTTAGGGTACCCTGATAATGTTAAAGGGACACACATTAAGATAGGAGAAGGTTTGGTCGGCACTGCTGCGTCACGCCGCGAACCAATCCTGGTGCCTGACGTAACTCGAGATTCTCGCTACATTGATCTGATTGAAGGCGTCCGATCTGAGCTCGCGATTCCATTGCTCTCGAGGAATCGCCTGGTCGGAGTTCTGGACATCGAAAGCCCCCAGCCTAATTATTTCCAGCCCTATCACCAAAAAGTCTTAACGCTGTTAGCATCCCAACTGGCTGTCGCGATTGACAATGCGCTCCTCTATGAAAGTCTCGTATCAAAGAGTGAGATGCTCGAAACTCTCAATGAGATCGGGAAAGAGCTCTCGTCTATTCTAGATCTCGAACAACTTCTGAAGAAAGTCGCTGAGCAGCTCCGCCGGGTCTTTCATTACCATATCTTTTCGATCATGCTCGTGGATGAAGAAGAGCAGGTGCTTCGAGCCTGGCTTTCCGTGAAGTACAATCGTGATGCGAAAGAGAAATCGAAAATCCCTTTGGGAAAAGGGCTTGTTGGGACCGCGGTCACGAAAAAGCGTCCGCTCCTCATCAATGACGTGACCAAAGATCCTCGCTATATCAGCGTTATTCCTGAAACACGCTCAGAACTTGTCATTCCGCTCATCTACAAGGACAAGGCCATTGGAGTTTTTGACCTGCAGAGTCCTTTCCTGAATTACTTCACACCATTTCATGAAGAAACCCTCATGGCATTGGCAAGCCATGTGGCGGTTGCTATTGAGAACGCTAGATTGTATGAGCGGGTGGTTGCGGCCGAGGCTTTACTCGATCGGGAGCTGAAATTTGCCCGAGAAATTCAATATTCCCTCATTCCCGATAAATATCCAGAAATTCCCAACACATCTTTCTTCGCGGAATTCCGCCCCGCCAGGATCTTGGGGGGGATCTCTACGACTTTTTTCCTTATGCTGACGATACAGTTGCTATTGCCATTGGCGATGTATCCGGGAAGGGGGCTCCTGCAGCCCTCTATGGTGCTGTTGCGAGCGGCATTTTGCGAACACGGGCCGGGCGAAAGTATTCGCCAGCAGAAATGTTGCGGCTCATGAACATTTCGTTACGCCAGCGCGCCATCGAAGGCCGCTTTATGAGCCTCTCTTATGCAATCTATAATGGAAATACCCGGATCCTTAAATACTCCAATGCCGGATCTCCTCCTCTCATTATATGCCGGGAAGGGAAGGCCGAAATTCTCTCCGTTCAAGGGTTTCCTTTGGGCCTTTTCGATGAAGCTGAATACCGAGAAATTAAGGTTGCGCTAAATCCCGGCGATTGTGTGATCTTTTATACCGATGGCTTGCTCGAGGCCAGGGATCTTCGGGCAGAAGAATTCGGAGTAGATCGTCTAAAAGAAACAGTGGCGCGCTACTCGTCCCTTCCAGTGAAGAGATTAGTTGATAAAATCCTATCGGAGATTGAACAGTTTTCGCTGGATAACAGGAAATATGATGATCAAACGATTGTCGCGCTGAAAGCGACTTGACACCGGGGAGATGCAATATTTACTGAGGCGTCCTCATTTGGAGGAAAAACTCTGGAGTGGAATTCTCAAAACTCATTCTAATCCTTGGTCTCTTGGAGGTCCTTCTCGTCTTTTTTCATTGCACCCTTGAAGTTCTTGATTCCTTCCCCTATCCCTTTGCCAATTTCTGGCAATCGCTTTGCACCAAACAGGAAAAAGACAATTGCCAGTATGATAATCAATTCGGGAAGACCGATTTTTCCGCCTAGCATGGTAGCCTCCTACAGCCAAAGTCCAACGAGGGATCTATTCCCTCTAATTCAGTCTATGGGAATTGCAGACCAATATCAAAGGAATTCATGTCCACTTCGTTACTTTGGCTCTTTCACGCATAGTTCATCAAAGGCTTGAGTCAAAGAATTGGCAATCGCTACCGGATCGCGGCCCTCAATCTGATGACGGTGAAGCATGAATACCGGTTTCCCATCTTGAAACAGTGCCACAGAAGGGGAGGAGGGGGGGTAATTTTTCAGGTGTTCACGAACTCTTGCCGTCGCTTCAATGTCACCGCCCGCGAAGACGGTCGCGACCTTATCGGGCAAAACCGAATGCCGCAATGCCAGGGCGATCCCGGGACGTGCGCCTCCCGCTGCACAGCCACACATCGAATTAACAACCATCATCACCATACCGCTTCCTGGAGCTAATAGCTTGTCCACTTCCTCAGGGGTTTTTGTTTCAACAACCCCAAGGCGAGTCAGTTCTTTTCGCATAGGGCCAATAAAATCTTCAGGATATCGCAATTTAAGTACTCTCCTTAGAGGTTTTGTGTTCAAGGACAAAAGAATCCCTGAATAGCATAGATTTTAACGGCATTTACCAGATTTGCAAGCCGGCCCCATCAGCAGGAGCAAAACAAGTCGCATGCATTTGCCGTACACTTTACCAACCGCCGGCAACGGCTACCCCCCTAGATCTACCTTCAAATTAGGATTTCTCGGACCAGGGAGTATAAACCCCCATTATGACAATCGGACTGAATAACCATCCGCCCCGAGCTCTGCTCGATTCAAGTTATGCTGCGCTATATTCGCCAGATGCAAAGGCCTCACCGCGCGGAACCCGATTTCAACAGTTGCATTTGGCTGCTTTCGAGATTTGACACATTCCAGGAAGTTTATCCAATGGGGAAGGGTATCGGTCGCTCCGCCCGCGAGGTTTTGCCGGATCGGAGTCGGCGTCTTTAATCGATCGTATCCTTTCTCGCTCCATGGTTCAGCAAAGACGCGATATCCATCTTCGGACAATTCTAGAGTTCCTTTCTGTCCTTGAAAGACGACCCCCCAACCCTTCATGAAGGTGTTCATGTAGGCTAGAGTCCAGGTACACATGAATTTGGGGAATTCAAATATCGCGCAAAACGTGTCAGGTGTCTGGGAAGGCTGGAGTTTGTAAACGGTGCCGAATGTTTGAGCTGCGACGGGTTGTTCAACATTGTTGAACCATTGAATGACATCGAGCAAATGGGTGCCCTGATCCGTCATATTCCCGCCAGAATAATCCCAAAAGTATCGCCAATTTCTAAAGCGAATTGCGTCGAAAGGGATCTTTGGGGCAGGCCCCAGGAACGCATCCCAATCGAGTTTGCCTGGCAACGCGGGATCTCGATTAATAGGTGGAATATTCCAAAACCACTCCGCCCGTACCAGATTGATTTCCCCGATAAGTCCTTCCTCAACAATCGCTTTCGCTTCACGAACGAGGGGAGAGCTTCGTCGCTGCATCCCGATTTGAACAATTCGATCTGTCTTGCGGACTGCATTGACCATGTCCAATCCTTGCTCGATCGACCAAGACATTGGTTTTTCGGAATAGGCATCCTTACCCGCCTTAAGGGCGGCAAGAAGATGATCATGATGCCAATGTTCGGGGGTGGCGATCAACACGGCATCGATATCTTTTCGGTCTAGTAATTGTCGATAGTCTGTATAACCCTTCGCGCCGGGGCCAGTAATCTCGAGTCCCTTTTGAAGATTGATATCGTAGACGTCGGCTACAGCAACCCATTCCACTCCTAGAGTCTTGGTTTTAGTCAAATGATTCCGGCCCATGCCCCCAGAACCGATGATTCCCATCACGACGCGATCATTGGCGCCGAAAATGGGCCTAGTGCGCGAAGTGGCGATAACAGCTGAAGCCCCGGCCATAGAAACATTCTTGACGAATTTTCGACGGCCAATCTTTTTTTCCAGCATTGAAAATCCTCCTTTAGGGCACATGACAAATGGAACTGCACTTACAGAATCACAAAGAAGGCTCACACCCACAAACTACGCTCATTTTACCAGGCTACGGCAGTTGAATTGTAAAGTTTCGTGAAACAAGTTTGAGTTTATTTGAAAAGACCCAGTTCCCGATGACACCGGTCTTTACCTGGCTGATAAGCTGAATTATGATATTGATGAGTTTCAATGTATGCATTCATTGGTTGATTTCTCCTACCAGCCCGAACGATGCCATCCACCAAGGCCGACAAAGATACACAAACCCAAAAGCAACCCGCTACAGAACCTCTCTACAACGTGGTTCTTCTTAATGACGATGACCACAGCTACGACTATGTTATCGAGATGTTGCAATCCCTTTTCTATTTCTCTAATCAGGAAGCCGAGAACCACGCTATGGAAGTGGATTTGACCGGGCGAACAATCCTCGTCACCTGCAGCCTTAGAGAAGCCGAATTTGGCCGTGATCAGGTTCACGCCTACGGGCCTGATCAAAGGATTCCGCATTGCCGGGGATCGATGTCCGCCGTGGTCGAACCGGCACAAGTCAAGAGATAACATTTCATAAAGAGAGGCTTGACTGCCGAGCCGATACGGCCAAGATCTGTGGCCCACTCTTTGAATATTCTGGATGCAGGCGCAAGCTCAAACATTGCAAGAAATTCGGGACTACGTTTCCGCCATTCAGGGCGGCGTACCGGCACCGCCCGAATCCCATCACCTCTTCTCCGCGTCATCGACAATGGCTTCTGCTTCAATCTCCACCAACATTTCTGGATCAATGAGTCGCTTGATTTCTATCATGCTTGTGGCTGGACGAATCTCCCCGAATACTTCTCCGTGAGCTCTGCCTATTTCTTTCCAATGATCGATATTGACAACATAGATTCGGGTGCGGACAACATCATTTAGGCCGGCGCCAGCCAGGACTAATGCCTTCCCGATATTGTTTAATGTTTGTACCGTCTGAGTATAAGGGTTTCCGTGACCCACTATCTTACCGGAACTATCTGTTGCCGTCGTACCGGACACATGGACGTAAGGACCAACACGAACGGCCCGAGAGTAACCAACAATAGGCTCCCAAGGAGTTCCTGTGGAGATCTTTTCCCGCTTCCCGCTCATGGTATCTTCCTCCTCAGCTCGATTGTAAAAACAAGTCAAAAGATTCACTTTCTATCAACGGGGGATCCATGATCGAGCCTGCACTCTTCCCCTCCAGCTCCTCCACTAACGAGGTGGAGCCTGAACTAAGAAGGCCCGCTTCTCTGGATGTGTGCCAATACCATGCAGAGATGGTCCCTCATTCGGTTCATCATTGAGCACCCTGGCATTGTTCTTCAGTACTTGCCGCTTGGATTGTCCTCTCCATCACCCAGGCGTTTTCTCTTGGATCCGTATAGTAATCCTTACGCTCAGCAATTTTCTGGAAACCATTTTTTTCATAAAACCGGATGGCTCGTTCATTGGACTGCCTAACTTCCAGAAGCATAGGTGAAAGGCCCATCTTTTCGGAGAGCCGAATGCAAGTTTGAATCAATTCCTGCCCGACACCTTTCGACAAGTAATGATGGGCCACTACAATATTGCAGATTTCGCTATGATCAAACAGCTGTGCGAGGATGGCCAGGCCTGCTAATTCGTGCGCTGATCCCTCTGGAATAGCAATTCCTTTCTCTTCAGCCACAAAACAGTAATAGATGATTGGATTCGCCAGTGCTGTGCGGTATCCCTGCTCCCCCCACTTACTAAGATAATCCCAGCTATTTTCAAGGGCGATAATGCCTGGAATATCTTCTTCCTGCATAGGTCGAACGGAAACCATTACCTTTCTTTCCAGTGAATCTCAGCGTCTGACTGTCGCAAGTAGAAAGCGACCAGGTCTTGCGCAGAGCAAGATTCTTTTCTTGTGGCGCGCCGGTAAGCAATCCGAGCCATGGGTTGTCCTAGAAAGAGATCCGTCACAAGGATTTTCCATTGCCCTCTTCCCGTTCCCTCGATGATTTCTCGATATTGATTGGCTCCGTAACCAATGAAACTAACCTCTACTTCAGAAATCTGCGCAATGACACTTGCCACTTCTCCCGTGATCCCATCCGAAAGCGACCTTAATTCTGTTCCCCGACGTTCGAAAACACATGCATAGACCTCGCCACGACGTGCCGGAATGAGCGGAACCAGGATGCCTTGAAGGTCATAATGTTTCTCGACCCAGGCCTCAAATGAAGTTATCGGGACGACAGGTTTCCGCATTGAATCCGCCAATCCCTTCACCGTTGTCAGCCCAATGCGAATCCCCGTAAATGACCCCGGTCCAGAGATCACGGCAAAACCATCAACATTGGATATTGTCTGATTGGCACCCCTGAGTACTTCGTCGATCCCTGATAATAAGCGAGCAGAATGAGTCTGCGCTGAATCCAGGTAAAGTTCTCCCAGAACACCTTCTTCACCAACGAGAACTACACTACCTGCACTGGAGGACGTATCAATACAGAGAATCTTCATTTCAGCGAGGTCATATCGCACAATTCGAAAAAAACGAAAAGATCTTTTTTTTTCTCCCTATCCGGAGATTAAATGTATTGTGTACTCGAGGCAAGGCAACTGGGATTGGGTTGCGTTGACACCGTAAACACCGGATTATATACTTCCAAGATTTTTGGCATCAACCGTTTCTCCGCGTTACGCCCACTCAGGGACAATAGATTCCATGGAACCCTCAACCCCCATGATGACGCAGTACCATCGGGTAAAGAAAGAATTCCCGCACGCTCTCGTCTTTTTTCGTCTGGGGGATTTTTACGAACTATTCTTTGAAGACGCTGTGGTCGCCTCTCGTGAACTGCAAATCACGCTCACTTCCCGAAACAAGGAAAAGGGGGTATCCGTGCCAATGTGCGGAGTCCCGTATCACGCCGCAGACAGTTATATGGCAAAACTCGTCAGGAAAGGATACAAAATTGCCGTCTGCGACCAGGTCGAACGCCCCAAACCTTCACAAAAACTAGTTCGACGGGAAGTCAGCCGAGTATTGACTCCAGGTACAGTTGCTGACGGAAACCTGTTGGAGCCACAGGAGAACAATTTCTTGAGTGCCTTGTGGGCAGATCGCAGCGGTGTGGGCTTGGCTTCCCTCGATATTTCGACGGGAGACTTCCAGACCACGGAATTCAAAGGAGAAAACGCTTTCGAACAATTTCAGACTGAGTTAGAACGCCTTAGACCGAAAGAACTGATTCATGCTTCTCTCCCGCCGCACGAAAGGCTTCATCAAATTACCCAGTCTGTCCCGTCACAAACAAAAATTGAAGATTGGATCTTCTCGGCAGACTACGCCGAACGCACGCTGACCGAGCATTTTGGAGTGATGAGCCTTGAAGGATTCGGCTGCCAGGATCGCAAGCTCGCTGTCGCCGCAGCAGGAGCAATTTTACATTATGTGAAGGACACCCAGAAAGCCCGGCTGAGCCACATCGACCATTTGAAATACTATGATTTGAACGGAGCGCTGGTACTGGATTCCTCCACGGTCCGTAACCTTGAGTTAGTGGAATCACTCTTTGACGGGACAAGGCATGCGACTTTGATTTCCTGTTTGGATAGAACTTCGACCGGCATGGGCGCGCGATTGCTCAGAAGTTGGCTGCTGCGACCAGAGATTAATATGGATGAAATCCAATCGCGGCTCGATGTGATTGCTGAACTAAAAGGAAAATTGATTGAGCGCGAAGAAATTAAAGGACTTCTTCAGAAGGTGTACGATGTCGAGCGATTGCTTTCCAAAGTAACACTCTCCACAGCCAATGCACGCGACCTTATTGCCCTCCGGCAATCTCTGGAGCAAATCCCTTCCCTCAAGAACAGATTGGCGGTGTTCACAGTACGGCGTCTTCAAGATCTAAATGATTTGGCAGATCCGTTGGAGGACGTTGCAGAACTCATCCAAAAAGCTCTAAAAGATAACCCTCCTGTCCTGCTCACTGAGGGCGGATTGATCCAAGATGGGTACCACGGTGAACTCGATGAACTTCGTCAGATAAGCACCTCCGGAAAACAATTTATAGCCGAATTGGAGGCTCATGAACGTTCTCGTTCCGGAATAGGCAATCTCAAAGTAAAGTTTAATAGCGTCTTTGGCTATTACATCGAGGTGTCCAGGTCTAATCTCGGTTTGGTTCCTTCGCATTACGAAAGGAAACAAACTCTGGTTGGCGCCGAAAGGTTTACGACTGTTGAACTCAAGGAATATGAACATAAAGTCCTTGGGGCAGAAGACCGGATAGTGGAAATTGAATATGAGCTCTTTACAGAACTGCGTTCCAAAGTCGCTCTAGAGGCGGGGAGAATTAGGCGATGCGCATCGGCCCTGGCACAATTGGACTGCTTGATTTCTCTGACCGACGTCGCTCATTCCCATACTTATGTCAGACCGGAAATCGCCCCAAATGGTGAGTTCGTTGTGAAAGGAGGTCGCCATCCGGTGATCGAGCAACTCACCGATCAACTTCCGCTCGGCAAGTTTATTCCCAATGATCTCTATTTGAATGATTCCACCGATCAAATCCTCATTATCACAGGACCAAACATGGGAGGAAAATCGACATATCTCCGGCAGACGGCCCTTTTTTCCATCATGGCGCAAATGGGTTCTTTTGTCCCGGCAGACTATGTGCGCTTGCCGCTGATTGATCGTATTTTCACTCGAATCGGCGCAACCGATAATCTGGCACGCGGCCGCTCCACTTTTATGGTTGAGATGACCGAAACGGCGGTGATTCTCAATGCCGCTTCTTCCCGAAGCCTTGTCATTCTGGATGAGATTGGACGAGGAACAGCCACTTTTGATGGATTGGCCATCGCCTGGGCAGTCATCGAATTTCTCCATCATCACACACGGTCCAAGGTCTTGTTCGCAACTCATTACCATGAATTGACCGAACTGGCCGAGCTTTTGCCTGGAGTGAAGAATTACCATGTCTCTGTCAAGGAAGTGGGTCAAGAAATCATTTTTCTTCGAAAGGTTGAGACAGGGGCAGCAGATAAGAGTTACGGCATCGAAGTCGCCAGGCTTGCTGGCCTCCCCCCCAGCGTCTTGGAAAGAGCTCGAGACATTCTGAAAAAGCACGAAGAGGGGGAACACGAAATCAGCGATCAACTGACGCGAAGTTTCAAACGAAAGCAAGCCTCTTTGGAAAATCAGCTGAATTTGTTTGTCCTGAGTGATCATGAAGTGCTTGAAGAACTCCGCCAAATAAATCCTGACGAGCTTACTCCTCTGCAGGCTTTGCAAAAATTGAATGAATTCAAATCGAAAGTAGAAGAATAGTTGCCCAAAAACTCCAGACTTATAATCGGATTAATGTCAGGAACGTCTCTAGACGGTGTCGACGCCGCTCTGGTAGAGATTTCTGGGGCAGGTCGGCAGACGCGAATTGCGTTGCGCCATTTTATCTCTATCCCTTTTGATTCTCAGGTCCACCGAGAACTTCTCCAGATTGCTTCCGGATCGCCGGTTCCATCCCGAGTGATCAGCCATATGAACTTTTTGATCGGAACACTCTATGCGGAGGCGATTTTTAGATTATGCGAGGAGGCCCGCGTCAAGATCAACCAGATCGACCTAGTCGGTTCCCATGGGCAAACGATCTTCCATCAATCAGAGCCAGATGTCTTTTGCGGCCGGACTTTGGCATCGACACTACAGATTGGGGAAGCTTCGATCATCGCGGAACAATCCGGAATAACGACCATTTGTGATTTTAGACCGAGTGATATGGCTGCAGGTGGCAAGGGTGCACCACTCATCCCCTATGTGGACTATTTGCTTTTTCGACATCCCCGGCACGGTCGTATCCTCTTAAATATTGGGGGTATCGCCAATGTGACAATCCTTCCAGCGGCCGCCACGCTGGCAGAAATCGTGGCTTTTGACACTGGGCCCGGTAATATGGTGATTGATGGGTTGGTCCGCCGGATGACCCACAATGAAAAGGGTTTCGATCGAGACGGAGAAATCGCCCGAAGTGGAAAAGTCATTTCGGCGGTTCTCAAGAAACTAGTTCGGCACCCTTATTTCTCTCTTCCCCCTCCGAAGACGACAGGGCGTGAACAATTTGGAATGGCTTTCCTAGAGAAACTACTTCAAATTGGAGATACTTACTCTTCAGAGGACTTAATTTGCACGGCAACGGAGCTCACTGTACAGGGTATTGCGAAGGCCATCGTTCCCTTTATCACTCGAAAAGCCTCAATTCGTCAGCTGATTGTATCGGGCGGAGGCGCCAGAAATTCTTACCTGATGCAGAGGCTCAAGAACGTCTTATCCCAGCTGGAGGTGTTGCCATCAGATGAATTGGGAATCCCGTCCTCCGCTAAAGAGGCCATTGGTTTTGCCATGCTCGCCAATGAGACTCTGCATCTTCACCCCGGCAATGTACCTTCCGCCACGGGCGCACGCCATATGGCAGTCTTGGGGAAAATCGTTTTGGGGAAGAATTACAAGCGTATCTGTCTTCTAGCAAAACGCTGACGTGATTCATAAATGGCGTCCAAAGGTTTTTTTCCGCACCTGAGGTTCCTGATTGCGAATTCAAAGAGGCTGATGCGTCCTTTATTATTAATTGACGGATCTCAATTGTTTGTCCTCCATTAAATCATGCTTAAATCCCTACAAGTCAAAATTTGGAGACGCCGAAAGACAATGTGGCTTGCATTAGGCTTGATACTTACTGGTGTTTATCAGGGTTGCGGGTCTCCCCGCACAATGGACCCGGCCGTTACAATCGCCCTCGAAGCCGGTCCTACCAGTCTGGATCCTCGCATTGGATTAAGCGCGGAATCGGAACGAATTCAACAATTGATCTTTAGTTCTCTGGTCCGGAGGGGAAAAAGGTTCGAAATCTTACCAGACCTTTCAACACATTGGGAAATTCTCGACCCATTGACCTATTGCTTTCACCTCCGGTCTGGAGTGAAGTTTCATGACGGAAAGCCACTAACGTCGAGGGATGTGAAATATACGTTTGAATCTCTCCTCAATGGCTCGCTCGTTTCCCCGAAATCTTCGACCTTCCAGCTGATTCAGGCGATGGAAACACCAGATGAGCACACCATTTTTTTCCGGTTAAAGGAACCTTTTGCCGGATTTCTCTGGAACTTGACAAACGGAGGGATTGGGATCGTGCCCTATGGTTCGGGTAAAGATTTTCAACGCAATCCGGTAGGCTCAGGCCCCTATCGTTTTGTTTCTTACTCTCACGAAGAAGAACTTATTCTCGAAGCAAATCCCGCCTATTTCGGGGGACCTCCCACTGCAGACCGCATCCGGTTTATGGTCATTCCGGACTCCACAACTCGGGCATTGGAATTACGAAAAGGGTCAATCGATATTGCTCAGAACGTGTTGACCCCGGATTTCGTTATGGCTCTTGAGCACGAACCACATCTCCGAGTGGCGGCTGTTCCAGGAACCAATTACCAGTACATCGGATTAAATCTCAAGGATCCCGTTCTTCGAAATCAGAAAGTACGAAAAGCGATTGCCTATGCAATTCCACGGGAGGACATTATCCGCTACTATTGGCGCGGCCTGGTTGTCCCGGCCTCGAGTTTGCTTCCTCCGAATCACTGGGCTTATGAGCCAGAGGTGGAGCACTATCCCTATGATCCGGAAAAGGCTCGTCATCTACTCGACATGGCTGGCTGGAAGGATCCTGATGGCAAGGGACCTCTGCCACGTTTCAGATTGACGTTCAGGACCTCCACAGAGGAGTCTTCCCGACAAGTGGCAGCAATTATTCAACAAGCCTTGAAAGAAGTTGGCATTGCAGTGGACCTTCGTTCCTACGAATTTGGCACTTTTTATGCAGACATTGTGAGAGGCAATTTTCAAATCTATTCATTGCGATGGATTGGGGGAAATAATGACCCGGACCTCTTTGAAAGAGCGTTCCATTCCCGCGAAGTTCCCCCTAAAGGGTATAATCGTGGCCGATACGAGAATCCTGAAGTGGACCGGTTGCTTGATGAGGCCCGCCAAGAGTCCAACCTGGAAAATAGACATCTAGCTTATTCTAGAATTCAAAAGATTCTTGCTGATGATTTGCCTTACATCAGCCTCTGGTATATGGACACCGTTTGTGTGTACAACCGTCGGGTTTCGGAAATTGAGTTGTCTCCAGCTGGAAATTTTGATTTTGTTCAGACCTTAAAGATTAAGAAGGATTCAGCGACTCAGGACATCTCGGAGAACGGAAATGATATATGGAGGTGGTGTTGCGCCATGTAGGCTGTAAAGATAAATACCTCACGCAAGGAAGCCAGCGTTCGGGAGCGAAAATTGGATTCAATCACACTACGAGGAGCCGGCGAACCAAAAGTCGTAATTTCGTGATCTCGGAAAATTCTTCTAATCCGGAAAAGATGAAAACCATCGCTGACAGCAATAACCCGAGTAAAATTGTGCTGTTTGAGGAATACAATGGCCCTTTCAATACTCTCACTGGTTGTCAGACCGCTAGGCTCAGTGTAGATACAATCCTCCGGGATGCTCTGCTTCATCAAATACAGCTTGCCCACTCCCGCCTCAGAGTACCTCGGGTCAAAACCATATCCTCCTGTGGTCATAATCTGACTGGAGAATTTTTCTTTAAAGAGAGTTGCTGCATGATCTAATCGTGACTTAAATACCGGGGAAGGCCTCCCGTTATATTGGGCAGCTCCTAAGACGAAGATGATGTCGGCTGGCTGAGATTCATCAAGCGCGGCACTATGCCGAATCAGGGAATAGAGAACAAGAATATAGGCAAGGAGCAAAGATGGAAGATAGGCGAATAATATCTGGAAAAGAACTCTTTTCCCACGCTCTTTCATGAAGACAAGTAGGAGGACAACTTCTCAAGGGGAATAGCGCCTTCTCGTACCAGGCGGATGGGGTCTCGAGTGAGGTCTAGGATCGTGGACGGTGCTGTCCCTCGGGTATCCCCCTGATCAAGGATCAGGTCAATTTTCCCCCCTAACTGGATTAAGACATCATCTGCGGTCGAGCATACCGGGTGAGTTGACAGATTGGCACTCGTCCCTGTAACAGGGTTATCTAATGACCGGATTAATGTTCGAGCTACTTTTGAATCAGGAATTCGGACTCCTACCGTACCCGTTCCTCCGGTAATCTTTAATGGGACGTGATTCGCTGCCGGCAGTATAAGGGTCAGCGGTCCAGGCCAAAAAGTTTCTGCGATTTCATAAAAAGGCTCTTTGAGACCCGACGTCATCACTTCAACCTGGTCTATCGAGTCTGCAAGCAAAAGAAGGGGCTTCCACTCCTTCCGTTTAGTAATGAGAAAGATCTCTTCAACAACCCTAAGGTTAAAGGGGTCCGCGCACAAGACGTAGAATGTTTCTGTAGGGACAGAAATGATGTTTCCATTCTCAATCGATGTCATAGCAACCTGCAGAACAGAATCATCAATCGTGCTATCTTGTATCCTAATTCTTTGCGTAATCATACAGTTAGCAAATTATCACAAATTTTCGCATACGGTCAATGAATGGATATAGCCAGGGAGCAAGCGCTTGATCATCCGCTCAACATCCAATAATCTAGTCAAAAAAATCAGGGATCAGGGCCGAAAAGGTTGGCCGGATTCACGGGGTCGTGTTCTTGTCGAAGGAATTACGCTCATTGAGGAAGCGCTCAAAAGCAGCTTGGAGGTGGACTCTTTTTACGTGAGCGAACATACTCAAAAAATGAGACTTTTGGAGGAACTGCTGAAAGGCTCTAAGATCAAGCAACCAGCAGTCATCAAGTTGTCCGAAAAGGTTTTCGCTGAGATTTCCAGTACCGAAACACCTCAGGGTGTATCCGCGCTGGTATTCCTCCCAAAATGGAACTTTAAAAGAATTCTTACTGAAGATTCTCTCATTATCTTCACGCATTGCCTTCAAGATCCTGGAAACTTGGGAACTCTTTTGCGTTCCGCGGAGGCTTTTGGGGTAGATGCCGTTGTTTTGAGCAAGAATTCTGTCAACCCTTATAATTCAAAGGCAGTTCGGGCGTCTGCGGGCTCGGTGTTCCGGGTTCCATGTTTTCCGGGTTGGGACATTCAGGCGACTCTTGCACTCTTTGGCGAAAACAACTATCGAGTATATGCAACTAGTCCCGGCAAAGGGGCGTGCTTTCGAGACATTGATTATCGAGGACGGGTAGTCTTGATTTTGGGGAACGAAGCCAGGGGGCTCGACAGTAACATTCTCGATCAAGTCAAGAGTCAGATTACTATCCCGATTTCCACTTCAGTAGAGTCACTTAATGTAGCGGTCGCCTCTTCTATCATACTGTGTCAAGCCGCTGAGCAACGAAAAACAAACAACAGACACTGATTTCCCGGACATCTGGTTCTTCCTTATGGAGTGCGTGGTATAAATGAATATGGATTTGTTTTCCACCTTCCAGAATGAATTAACGAAGGCGACTGATCGAAATACGCCTCTTGCCGACCGAATGCGCCCGGAAAAATTGGAGGAGCTTGTTGGGCAAAAGCACTTGCTTGCGCCGGGAAAACCCCTAAGAGTCGGTATTGAGAGAGATGAGCTTCGGTCCATCATATCTATGGGGTCCACCGGGCACCGGAAAAACTTCCCTCGCCCGCGTTATCGCCAATTTGACGCACTCTGATTTCATTCCTTTCAGCGCGGTTCTTGCAGGGATAAAGGAAATCAAAGCCGTGATGCTGGAGGCCGAGAGAGCTCGCGCTTACGGCCGAAAAACAATTCTGTTCATTGATGAGATACACCGGTTCAACAAAGCCCAACAGGATGCATTCCTCCCGCATGTCGAGACAGGGAACATCATCTTAATCGGTGCAACGACTGAAAACCCTTCGTTTGAAATCAATGCGGCATTGTTGTCGCGTTCCAAAGTTTACGTACTCGAGCCGCTGACGGTTGAAGACATCCTATTCCTATTGAAGAAAGCCTTATCTGAAAAGGAAAAGGGCCTCGGTGCCGAGCCCATAGAAATCACGGATGACTTATTGGCCCAAATCGCGGTTTTTGCCAACGGAGACGCTCGAATTGCCTACAACACACTTGAGCTGGCATTTCAGCTAACTCCTTTGTCAGACACGAGGAAGAAGATCATCACCGCACAACTGTTAGCAGATACCTTCCAGCGGAAAATGCTGCTTTACGACAAGTCTGGTGAAGAGCATTTCAACCTGATTTCTGCTCTCCATAAGTCGATGCGGAATAGCGACCCTGACGCAACCTTATATTGGCTCGGGCGCATGCTCGAGTCAGGGGAGGATCCGCTTTACATTGCCCGGCGGATTGTCCGCTTTGCATCCGAAGATGTCGGATTGGCTGATCCGGCAGCTTTACCTCTGGCGGTCAGTGCCATGCAGGCGTTCCATTTCATTGGAATTCCGGAAGGCACCCTGGCTCTCGCTGAAGCAGCAGTCTATATGGCTACGGCCCCAAAATCGAATGCAATTTACAAGGCCTATGAATCTGTCCTCCAGGACATCAAAATGACTCTCGCAGAACCGGTTCCTTTACATTTGAGAAATGCGCCAACCAGCCTCATGAAGGATCTAGGCTATGGAAGAGGGTACAAGTACGCCCATCAATTTTCAGAACGCGTAACAGACATGAATTGTCTTCCAGCCTCTCTCTCTGGAAAAAGTTACTTTATCCCGTCTGGAGAGGGGTATGAAGCAACTGTGAGCCAACGTTTAAAAGAATGGCGTAGCAAGGTAAAACAGGATCGTGAAGAGGCTGAAAAAAAATGAGTTCAAGCTTATTTACCAAACGTGCTGCGACTGGGTAGATTCACTAATACTGCGCAGCGTCCAGGCCCTATTCAATCATTACTAATCCAGAAGGATGTAACTCAATGGCTAATCCAGGCCGACTGAACATGAAGGAATTCATCACTTCAAGTGAGAAGAAGCAACTGTATGTCAACCAGATGTTTTCCAGGATTGCCCCCCGCTACGATCTTGTGACAGCCTTGCTTTCTTATGGGCAAGATCGACGTTGGAAAAAAAAACTGGTCCAATTGGCTGATGTCCAGCCACATCACACCATTCTGGACCTGGCCTGCGGGACCGGTGATATCACTTTCATGCTGATGAAAATGGTCACAACAGGACGAATCGTTGGCGTGGACATCACTCCCGGTATGATTGAGATTGCCAACCGGAAAAAACAACAATTGGGAATCAATGGCATTGAATTTGAAGTCGGTGACATCACTCGGCTTGGCTTTCACGACAACACCTTTGACCGGATTACCGTTGGCTATGGTGTTCGCAATGTTCCCGATATCGCATATTTGTTGTCGGAGATTTTCAGAATGCTCAAACCGGGTGGAAGATTCCTCTCCCTGGATTTTGCGAAACCTTTCAATCCTTTCTACTGCCGTGTGTATTTAGGTTACCTCACGATTATGGGATCCACATTGGGCTGGGTCATGCACGGGGATCCTGACGTCTACCGCTATATCCCGGAATCACTGAAACTTTATCCTGCCCAGCACGGCGTCCAAATACTTATGGACAAAGCAGGATTCGAGGATACGGGCTATATCGTTTTTGGAGGAGGAATCACAGCGATCAACTATGGTCGGAAGTCAATTGCTCCTTAGTTCTGGGTTTCATCAATGAGGGTTCAAGAGGTCAACGGGAGGTATGTTTTAAGTTCCTTTCGTGATCACAAGGGGGTGGAATTCCATCCCATTCAATCTGTTGTACCCTACAGGGGGCGGTGGTAGTATAAGTGGCCATCATAAAAGGCACTGGAGGCAGGCGTGAACATAAGACTTTATAGGATCTTTGTTATGGCTTGGGTTGCTTGTGCAATTTGTGTGGGTTGCCAGTCGGGCCCCAAAATTTCACCCGATACCGCCGCCGTCGTGAATCAGACAACGATCAAAAATAGCGACGTTGAAAAGATTTATCAAAATCGGCTCAAACAATCAGCTCAGCCCCTCTCACCCGAGGAGATCCTGACCCTGCGTTTGACCATTTTGTCTCAATTAATCAGTGATGAAATGCTGATGCAACGGGCTGCGATCGACAAACTCACCGCTAGTGATGAGGAGGTTAATGTCCGTTTCAATGATTTCAAGAAGGATTTTACGGAAGAGAAGTTTCAGCAATTTCTCAAGGACCAGGGCGTGACGGTTGACGAAATTAAGAAGGAAATAAGGAAGAGCGCAACGATTGAGAAGCTTTATAATAAAGAAATCACCTCAAAGATTTCGGTCACGGAAGCGGAAATTAATGAATACTTTGCTCGAAATAAAGGCAACTACAACCTGCCAGAGAGCTGGCATGTTCAGCATATCCTGGTGACTCCCTTCGCCGACTCTCAAATCAATAACGCTAAAGGAGATGACGCTAAAACTGACGAGGCCGCCCGACAGAAAGTGATCTCCCTTTTGAAACAGCTCCAGAGCGGCATGGATTTCGCCATCTTGGCAAGAGACTATTCGGAAGACAGTTCCTCAGCCCAGGCTGGAGGTGATCTTCGACTCCTCAGCGCTCAGCAACTGGAAGCTATTGATCCCAAATTTCGTCAAGCAGTTCAAAGCCTAAAAGTAGGAGAGACGTTCCAGGGTCCCGTAACCACCAAATATGGTTACCATCTCGTCAAACTCACCGAAAAAGAAGCCGGAGGACAACGCGAACTCAGCGACCCCAAAGTTCAGGCTGACATTCGTCAGATTATCTTCAATCGCAAAGAAGCACTCTTGAAAAATGCCTACCTTGACGTTGTCAGAAACGAGACCAACATCAAGAATCTCATGGCTCAGAAAGTCTTGTCCGACTTAGGAGTTCTCAGCAAACCAGGAGCGAAATAGGGGAATGGAATCAAAGACTTTCAAAATCATTAATTTTGGGTGCCGAGCAACTCAAGCCGATGGCGCAGCACTGGAACAGACTTTCTTGAATAATCGTTTTCAGAAGTCCAACGATTGGAACCGGTCTGATATAGTCGTAATCAACACCTGCACGGTTACCCATGCCGCTGACGCCGAAGCTCGCAGCTTGATTCGCCGAGTCCATCGAGAAAATCCTACTGCCCGCGTGGTTGTCACAGGCTGTTATGCGCAGCGGGCTCCGGAAGAGGTTGCGGCTATCAAAGGAGTGTCTTGCGTGGTCGGGAACTCCCACAAAGACCAGTTGGTCTCGATTGTGGCGCAAGGGGAGAGGCAACCAATTGATTTCGCTGGATTAACAGACAGTAAACAATTTTCGGCTTCAGGGGCTATTGTCTATTGCAGCAGCATTTTCGAGTCACGCGAGCTCCGGACCATCGGAGAACCGGGAGGGGCAGGCAGAACGCGCCCCGTTTTGAAGGTTCAGGATGGGTGCAGCTATCGTTGTTCTTTTTGCGTGATTCCTGCGGTTCGAGGAAATTCCCGTAGCTTGTCCATCGATGAAGCCCTTCGACAAAGTAGGGGACTTTTGGACCAGGGGTATCAGGAAATTACCTTAACAGGAATCCACCTGGGCGGCTTCGGAAGAGATCTTGAGCAAAAGGAAAATCTTGCTCTTCTGGTTAAGGCACTTCTGCAAGAAGATCGATTGAAACGCCTCAGGCTGAGTTCCATTGAGCCTCTGGAATATACTGACGATCTCATTGACCTTGTGGCGCAATCGCCCAAGATGGCAAAGCATTTTCATGTCCCCTTGCAAAGCGGCTCTGACCGGATACTGCGCCTCATGCGTCGACCCTATACCGCGGAGTTCTATCACCGACTGGTCGAAAAAATGCGGCAACGCGTTCCAGATGCCGCCATCGGCGCCGATGTTATGGTGGGTTTTCCTACGGAGACGGAAAAAGACTATATCGAAACAAAATCGCTCTTGAACCTGGCACCGATGACCTATCTTCATGTATTCCCCTATTCCCAACGACCCGGCACCGCAGCCGCCTTGATGCAACCAAGAGTCCGAAGCGAAGTCACCAGTCAGCGGGGGGATGAATTGAGGAAGTTAGCCGTCCGTAAGAATCGGGAGTTTAGAGAAAAGTTCATTGGTAAGAGAATGGGAGTCATGACCTTGCGTTGGCATGAGCCGGAGGGATTCACGGACGCCCTGAGTAGCAACTACCTAAAAGTTGCGATCGATGCACCCGAAATTCAATCGAATCAATTTCGGGAAGTCATCGTAACTGGCATGACCTCGGAAGGGCTACTGGCATGGGACGCTTCTTTCACTTCGAAACATTAGCATCTGAAGAATTATCATGGAGAGGGAGAGTGGAATAGTCGCTCCTTAAGACTCCAGTACCACCTGGGCCACCGCATAGTGGTCGGTGTGAGTCAAGCTCAACCAAAAACTCCGGGCCCCCAACGCATTCGCAAATTCAAGGGTTTTTCCATTTAGCCGGAGTATGGGCTTCCCGCTAAGCTCATTGAAAACCTCCACGTCGAGCCATGTTACTCCATTTCTCCATCCCGAGCCGATTGCCTTGAAAACAGCTTCTTTAGCGGCAAATCGCGCGGCATAATGCTGATACTGGTGAGCGCGTTGTTCACAATATTGAATCTCGCCTGGAGTAAATGCTCGATTGCGCAGCCGTTCACCTCGCCTCATCATGGCGAGTCTGAGTTTTTCAATTTCGACAATATCAACTCCCATGCCCACAATCATTTCAATTCTCTCTCTCTATGACGGATAACCAATTCCGAATCTCAGCGTCGCAAAATTTCTTATATCACCAACGGCTGTCTTCCTTCAAGTGGATGCTGCACGGTTTCAGCTTGCGCTTTGACCCGGAGCTCAAAAGAGATCTTAACCTTGGATTGAATGATTACCAACCCGCAGAAATCGTTTTGGAAAATCGAAAGCAATTGGCCCGGTCTGTCTCTGGCATAGAAATTCCCCTGGTCGTCCTGAGCCAAATTCACTCCGACAGAATCTTTGTGATAAGGAACAATAAACCATTTGCCACCGCTCCGGAAGGAGACGCGATGATTACTACCCAGGCTGGAATCCTTTTGGCCATTCAGACCGCTGACTGCCTACCTGTTTTGCTGATCGATCCATCGCGAAAAGTCATTGCAGCCATTCATGCTGGCTGGCGAGGTCTTCTCAAAAGTCTCGTGATGAAGACGATTGAACAGATGCAAAAAGATTTCTCAACAGTCCCCGCTGAATGCCTGGCGGTCATCGGACCTGGAATTGGCCCCTGCTGTTACGAAGTTGGAGAGGAAATGGTCCAGAGATTCACGAAAGAGTTCGTTAGCGGGAATTCTTTTTTCCGTGACCTCACCCATAGGGATTCGAACTCGCCCACAACGAAGTCCCTCGATCTGACTGCCGCAGCGAAACGCCAATTACTGGAGTCCGGGCTCTTGCCACAAAGTATATTTGGGGTTGAGGCTTGTACAGGCTGCCGGACTGATCTTTTTTTTTCCCATCGTGCCGAAGGTGGAAGAACTGGAAGAATGATGAGCGTCATAGGAATCAAGGGAGCTCAGGGGGTGATTAACTGATCCATGATTTTCTGATACACATTTCTTACGGAGCCAGTGATATCAAGGTATGCGCCTTCAAAATCCCTGGCTGCCATGGGATCATTCGTGCTTGAGTATCCCAAGAGGCGTGACGTTTTACCCAGACTTCGTAATTGACGATGGAAAGTCCCTGAACCAAAAGGGGAGGCAATCCTTAACCGATTTTCTAAGAAACGTAGAAATTCGTAACCGACATAGAGTACCTGGAAGTCCGAAAGGGAAATAAGCCCCAAGTCCTTGATTCCCCTCATGGCGTCAAGAGTATTGGAAACTTGTAAGGCAGGATTCCGGTACCCATGTTTCAACTGCATCATTTGAACGGCAAACTCAATATCGACTAACCCGCCAGCCCCTGCCTTGATATGAAAACTATTTTCTTCAGCCTCCTTCGCTACCTCTATTTCCATTCGGTGACGAATATGGGCAATCTCCTTGACCACGGAGGGACTGAGTTCCGACTGAAAGACAAAGTTCCTCACCATTTCAGAGTGCACGGAACCATTTCTTGAAGTCCCCATAATAAGGCGGTGACGAGCCATCGCCAATCGTTCCCAAGGTTGGGCTCGACGATTGAGATACTCCTGATACTTGAGTAGGGGAGTGACTAATCCACCTTTCTTTCCTTCAGGCCTGAGGCGGGTGTCTATTTTATAGATCGCGCCCTTTCCTGTCGACACGCTCAGTATCTGGTCGATTTGCTCTACCAAACGGGTGAGGCGGCGTTGTGTCGAATCGAATTCGTCCTCTGAATCAACCGAATAAAAGTAAACAAGATCCAAATCTGAATGGTAGCTCAAGTCATTGCCCCCCAATTTTCCAAGCGCAAGGATCACAAAGTGATCTTGTGCCCAGGACTGAAAGGAATTCATTTCATGCTCTTCCAGCCTTTGGCAGGCCAGCAAGAATGCCCCATCTAAACATGCTTCAGCCAAGGCAGCCAGTTGTTTACCGACCATTGGACGATCACATTGATCCAAGACATCCTTGACCTGAATGCGAAATAGTTCTTGCTCATGTAAGCTTCTGAGCGCCTGAACACGATCTTCAAAGCTGTTCTCCCTCGAAAGGGCCTCTCTTATTTCCCATTTGTATTCTTCAAGTTTTTTTACCTCTTCTAAATATTCCTGTTTGACAATGGCATCCAGGAATTCGGGATTTCGGCAAAGATAATCTGCGAGAAATTGGCTGGTGGAGAGAACTCGGATGAGACTCTGAAGAGCATCGGGGGATTCGTTCAGGATTGTGTAGAGAGAATCGCGGGCTCCTAAGGCGCCGGCAAACTGCTCGAAGAAGTTCAACCCTGTATCGGGGTCAGGACTAAGTCTTAGAGTCTCAAGAAGGGATGGCATGAGGTTCGCCAGCAAATTGCGCATCTTTGATGGCGAGTGAGCAAACGAAGAAGCATCGCGGAGTAAACAGATTTGATTATAAGCTGTCTGAAGGTCTTCGAACCCCGGTCTGCCAAGGGTTTCAAGGGCTTCTTTTTTCGAAAGATTTTTGTTGAGAATCAGAGCGGCCTCTCGCATCTGGCTACCTGACCACTCATCTCTTTTCAGAGAAATTAGCCTTTGAAAACGATCGCGGACATAAGCTGTGTGAGATTCATATTTCTTCAAGAATGCCTTGATCGTTTCGGCACGGGACTTTGCCAGAAAGCCCATTCGCCTGGCACATTTGTAGAGTTCCTCTTCTTCTTCCGGAAGTTCATGGGCCTGGAGCTCATTGACCATCTGTAACTTGTGCTCCAAGTCACGCAGGAAGCAATAAGCATCCAGCAGTGCTGCACTCTCGTCGACAGAAATGAACTGGTTCTCCTGTAAAAGCCTAAGCGCTTTGACCGTGCTCCGTTCCTGTAATTGTGGATTTCGACCCCCATAGATTAATTGGAGCGCCTGGACAAAGAATTCAATTTCCCGGATCCCACCCGCTCCGAGTTTAACGTGGCGGACCCTTTTCTTCTTGCCAGTCAGTCTTGATTCAATCCGAGTTTTAATCTCTTGGATCTCTTCTAAAGCAGCAAAATCCAAAAACTTGCGGTAAACAAAGGAATTGAAGGCTTTGCAAAATTCCTCTCCAAGTTCAATTGACCCTGCTGCTGGCCGGGTTTTGATCAGAGCCATTCTTTCAAAAGTTTCCCCCCAACTGGAGTAATAGTTTTTGCACGCTGTGAATGAACTTGCCACAGGACCCGCGCTCCCCTCGGGGCGGAGTCGCAAATCCACACGGAAGAAATATCCCTCCTCAGTCATGGTGGAAAGTTCGTGCGTGATTGCCTGGGCAAGCTTGGTAAAGAATTCAGTGTTCGAAATGAACTTCAGATCCTTCAGGGTTGAGGGATCAGGGATTGCAGAGATAGCGGGCGTCCTTTCTGGATCTCCCGGTTGAATGGATTCCAGCAGGCTTTCAGCGGATGTGGTATTCCCATTTTCCCCATCGTAGACAAAAATCAGATCAATATCTGAACTATAGTTGAGTTCGCACCCTCCGAGCTTTCCCATTGCCAGAATGGTAAACCGGGCTCTTCTTAATGTACCTGACGCATCCAGGAAACAAGGGAAGCCATATTTCCCAGCAAGATTCTGAAAGCATATGGAGTAAATAGATTGCAAAACAGCGTCGGCTAGACTTGAAAGCTCGGCCATCGTTCCTATGACGTTGGCAGCTCTTAAAATGTCTCGGCTGCCGATGCGTAAGATCTCTCGCCGTTTGAAACGACCGAGTGCTCGCAGCTGGTGCTCTCCCTCTTCAAAGGGTTCCCTCGCCTGCTGCGCTTCTTGAAGATAAGCAGATGACGACTTGATCCAAGGGGCCCCCAATTCATCCAAAATCCAGTAGAAATATTCGGGGTTTCGAATCAGAATCTCAGCGCTAAACGGAGAGGTTCCAAGAATTAGGATCAAGGCCTCGAGCGCTTCGGGAGTATCTCCCAAAAAACCCAAGAAATTGCTCGAGTGGGCTACATTGGCCAAGAGCCTTTCGAAGTAATTGATGGCGGAGTCAGGGTCGGGGCATTTCTTGGCAGCTTCCAGCAAATTCTTGATGATTCGGGCCAGGATCAGCCGGGTGGAGAGGTCCTCACTCATCAATTGCAGATTGCGGTCTGCTCCTGCCGGATCTTTGAATCCGTATTTTTCAAGAAATTGAGACGCTTTTGTGGGGTCTAGTTCGGCTGCTAAAAGCAGGTCCTCTGGTTTCATTAGCATTCACCCACTGAATTGTTGAGCATCCTTTCTCTGATGCGATCATAAAATAGCATATCGCCCACAGAAACAGCGGAACAACTATTCTAAGAAAGGAGTCACCCGCTCAAGAAAAACGTCTCACAAATTCCTTTTTTTGCTTTTCAATATTCCATTTTGTGGGCTCTTTAACATACAGACACATTGTGCTACTATGAACCGGGTTTTAGACACTTATCTTGCACCTCCTGCAAGGTAGAATAGACAGTTGCTCATCCCGACTTTGGTTCCAGCCTTAACGATGGGGACCAACTCAATAGTCTCGCCCTGCAAAGCTCATGAATATCCTTGAGAAACCTCCCGTCATGAATGCCACCGACATCGAGCGAGCAGTCAATCGGTTGGCATATGAAATTATTGAGCGTAATCGAGGCACAAGTAATCTCGCTCTGGTCGGAATTCGCCGGCGCGGGGTTCCACTGGCAGATCGCCTGGCTCAATGTATTTCCGAGCGAGAAAAATCTCAGGTGCCAGTCGGTTATCTGGATATCAATCTCTATCGAGATGATCTTTCTACGGTGGCAACACAGCCGGTCATCCAGAAGACCGAAATTAACTTTTCCATCTCCGACAAAGTGATTGTTCTGGTCGATGACGTACTCTATACAGGCCGCACCATTCGGGCCGCCATGGATGCTCTGCTCGATTTTGGTCGGCCCAAGGGGATTCAGCTCTGCGTTCTTATCGATCGTGGCTTGCGTGAATTGCCGATTGAAGCGAATTTTATCGGCAAATACATACAGACAAAAGAGGATGAAATGGTAGAAGTTCGAGTTCGTGAGATCGATCAAATGGATTGCGTCTTATTGGTGGAAAAGCAGTGATGTTAAACTCAGTCCGTTGCAAAGCCATTCAACCATGCCATTCAAAATTGCGTTAGGTCGCGACAAAATCGAGGTGTCTGTGTGGCTTTAGGCTTGAAACACCTGCTTGGAATTCAGGGAGTCTCTTCAGAGCAAATCGAGCTCATCCTCAAGACAGCCCATTCTCTCCGGGAGATCTCGACTCGGCCTATCAAGAAAGTTCCTACCTTGCGGGGAAAGACAATCGTCAATCTATTTTTT
This sequence comes from uncultured Acidimicrobiia bacterium, assembly GCA_963810905.1. Classification (GTDB taxonomy): domain Bacteria; phylum Acidobacteriota; class Terriglobia; order Versatilivoradales; family Versatilivoraceae; genus CAWBAT01. The sequence continues at coordinate 66,744 of CAWEPG010000016.1, forward strand.
GAGGCGTCTACCCGAACTCGAACATCTTTTGAAATTGCAGGAAAACGACTCAGTGCTGATGTCATCAATATTTCTGTTTCGACAAGCAGTGTGGTGAAGGGTGAAACTCTGATTGATACTGCCAAGAACTTGCAAGCTATGGCTCCGGACGTCATTGTGATCCGGCACTCTTCTTCGGGGGCACCCCATCAATTGGCCAGGGTCTGCAGTGCTTCGATTGTGAATGCTGGGGACGGCTCCCATGAACATCCCACCCAGGCATTGCTGGATGCGCTCACGATTCTCGATCACAAGAAATCCTTACGCAATCTCCGGGTGGCTATCATTGGAGACATTACCCATAGCCGGGTCGCGCGGTCGAATTGCCTCTTGTTAGGGAAAATGGGTGCGCACATCACCGTGTGCGGACCTCCGACCCTGATCCCTCTTGAGTTTGAACGGATGCTGGATGAAATCGGTCGTGAAACCCTCCCTGGAGCAGAAAGGAAAAACCTCGGCAGTCTGAAAGTGACGCTCGATATGGATGAAGCCCTACGCGATGCCGACGTGGTCATAATGCTGCGCATTCAATTGGAACGGCAACATGAGGCTTTCTTTCCTTCTGTTCGGGAGTATTTCCGTTTTTACGGTTTAAGTGCAAATCGCATGAAAGCGGCGAGGCCTGACGCAATCATCATGCACCCGGGGCCGATCAATCGGGGGGTCGAAATTGACTCAAACGTAGCCGACGGGCAGTATTCAGTCATTATGAACCAGGTTACTAGTGGCGTCGCCGTTAGAATGGCCGTTTTGTTCCTCTTAACCGGGGAGACAAAGGAGGACTCTTAAGCTTTGAATTCGCTACTGATCAAGAATGGAAGAATCATTGACCCCGCCTCAGGATTAGACGCGGTCAGCGACCTGTTCATAGATGACGGGAGAATCCGCAAGGTTGGACAAAACATCAAAGTCTCCGCTGATCAAATCATTGACGCGACGGGACTCATTGTCTCACCTGGCTTCATCGATCTCCACGTGCACTTGCGTGAGCCAGGACGGGAAGATGAAGAAACAATTGAGAGCGGATCCAAGACAGCAGCAGCCGGAGGATTTACGGCCATCTGTTGCATGCCCAATACCGACCCCATCAACGATAGCCCCACCGTTACCAAATACATTTGTGAAGAAGCGCAACAAAGGGGCGTGACCCGAATTTTTCCGATCGGTGCCATCAGCATGGGAAGTGCCGGTGAGCGGCTGGCCGAGATTGGAGAGATGGTGAGTGCGGGGGCGGTCGGCATCAGCGACGATGGAAAGCCGGTCATGAACGGACAGTTGATGCGTCGTGCCATGGAATATTCTTTACCTTTCAAAATCCCGGTCATTGAGCATTGTGAAGATTTGCATCTTTCCGCAAAGGGATCCATGAATGAGGGCTACTACTCGACCGTCTTGGGCCTAAAAGGAATCAGTCGGACAGCCGAAGATGCGATGGCGAGCCGTGACATTTTACTTGCAGAATTGACGGGTGCGCATATCCACATTGCCCACCTTTCCACCCAAGGTGCGCTCGAGCTGGTACGTGCCGCCAAACAAAAAGGAATTCATGTCACCTGCGAGGTCACTCCCCATCACTTCACGTTGGCTGACGCCGCCTGTTGTGGTTACGATACGAATACAAAAATGAATCCTCCTCTGCGAACTCAGAAAGATATCGAAGCGCTTGTGGAGGGGATTGTCGATGGAACTGTGGACTGTGTTGCAACCGACCATGCTCCCCATAATCCGAACGAAAAAATGCTGGAATTTGATTGCGCCCCGTTCGGGATAATTGGCTTGGAAACAGCTCTCAGTCTTGCTCTCACCCAACTCTATCACACCGGGAAAATTAGCTTAAAACGGTTGGTCGAGCTGTTCTCCACCAATCCAGCAAAGATTATCAATAAATCGCTTGGCACTCTCAACGTAGGCGCCGAAGCAGATGTGACGGTTTTTGGGCTGGATCGTGAATGGGAATACGATGTGAACCAGACATTGTCAAAAAGCAGGAATTCACCTTTTCACGGGGCAAAACTCAAGGGGAGGGTGACAACCACTATCATGGCCGGTAAAGTCGTGTACCAGGCTCCGGAATTAAGCTAGGGCGGTATCGCCGAGATCTCTTCATCTGGCGTATTCTACAAACTCAGTTTTCTTGCAGGAACAAAGCGGGGTTGGATCCTCAGATCGGACGGAATGTGTCAATCTTAGGGGAAGAGCCCTCGCGCGTTGGTCGCATCAGCCACCCGGCCTACGGCCAGGACATAAGCCGCCACTCGCATGTCCTTTTTTTTCTTCTGGGAAATATCGTGGACTTCCTGGAAGCTCCGGATCATGATTTTTTCCAACTGGTTGTTAACTTCCCCTTCAGACCAGAAAAGCCCCTGCAGGTCTTGGACCCACTCAAAATAAGACACAATGACACCGCCAGAATTACACAGAATGTCAGGAATCAGGTAAATGCCGTTTCTGATCAAGACCTCATCCGCAGCAGGTGTAGTCGTCGCATTGGCAGCCTCCGCCAGGATGGTCGCTCTCACTTTAGGAGCATTTTCTGAAGTGATCTGGTTCTCCATGGCGGCCGGGACAAGGATGTCGCATTTCAGCTCCAACAGTTCTGCGTTGGAGATTGCAGTTGTGCCTTTTAGCCCCTCAAGCCGACCTGTCTTCCGCTTATGTTCCAGAGCGGCTTTCATTTCGATTCCCTTTAAGTTGAGCACACCTCCTCGGGAATCACTCAAGGCAATAATCTTGGCTCCATCTTCATGGAGTAGTCGCGCCGTCGTCGTTCCCACACTCCCAAATCCTTGGATGGCCACGGATGCGTTATTGAGATGAATGTTCTTAACCTTGCAAGCTTCGCGGATGGCATACCAGCATCCTCTGGCTGTAGCTTCTTCGCGACCCTTAGAACCACCCAATGCGACCGGCTTGCCGGTGACAACTCCCAACATCGAATGACCCACGGTCATGGAATAGGTATCCATAATCCACGCCATGGTTTGAGAATCGGTGTTGATATCAGGCGCCGGGATATCCCTGTCTGGGCCTATCAAGAGCAGAATCTCAGAGGCATATCTTCGAGTCAGCCGCTCCAACTCCCCCTGAGACATAGCTTTCGGGTCGCAGATCACCCCGCCTTTTCCACCCCCATAAGGGATATTGACTGTTGCGCATTTCCAGGTCATCAGTTGGGCGAGCGCTTTGATCTGATCGAGCGTCACACTGGGATGGTAGCGAATGCCCCCTTTGGCGGGACCGCGGGCAATATTGTGTTGGACGCGGTAACCTTCAAACACTCGGATGGCCCCATTGTCCATCCGCACCGGCAGGGAAACAATGAGTTGGCGTTTGGAATGGAGCATCACCTCTCTTAAATCTGAGGGGAGCTTCATGGCATCAGCTGCCATTTCAAATCGCGTTTTCGCAATCTCGTATAGATTGTGGGTTTCTTTCACGAAGGATCCTCCAAAGACTGTGAATCAAAATCGGATTCAAACTGCTTTCTTATATTTGTCCAGACACTCTGTCGAGCAAAAGTATTTGGTCGTCCCGTCAAAGGTGGCTGCGACTGATGTAGCCACATCAACATACATCCCACACACAGGATCTTTTTCCATCCTTCCCATCTTGACGCCAGACTTGCCCGACTCTTTTTTCGAGGTTGAAGTGCGTGTCCCCTCGATGAATCCTTGAAGGATAGACCGAATAACATAAAAAATGAGCAAGAAAAAAAGTAGGGGGAATAGGAATCTCATTGATTAGAAGATTCGCTGTCGTGGGTTGCTTCCGGTAGGAGGGGATTGTCCAGCGGAATTGCCCGAATTAATCATGCGCTCCAATTCCGGAATTGAAGGATTATTAGGTTCTATCCCTTTCAGTCGATTCAATGCGGCCGTCGCCGCTGCGATGTCTTTCTTTCCCTGCAAATTGACAATGACCAGGTTATGCAGGGATTGGACGTGGCGAGGATCAATTTCGAGTGATCGGTTGTATTGGGCGATAGCCTCTTCAGGTTTTCCCGAGTAGTAGAGCGCCGTCCCGAAATCAGTAATCAAATTCACATTGTTCGAATCGAGCATCACGGCCTGCTGGTAGTACCCGACAGCCTCCTGATAGCGCCCAGCATCATAAAGCTTATTGGCAAGCTCTGTGAGCATCATGGCGTTCCGGGGGGCGGATTCGACTGCTTTCTTGAGCGTCTCAAGGTCAGACTGCGTGACAATGGGGGGATGCCCTTCGGGTAACCCCTCCACTGGGGTTGCCGATGTCTGATTCACGGCCTGTGTGGAGGGTGTATGGCGGAGTTCTTGCGAAGTGACCTGCACACCTAGAAGGTAACCAATTAGACCACCCAATATAAGGCAGATCGCGGCTACCCATGCTGTATCTTTTCTCAAATCAAAACCGCCTTTTGGCCGGTTAAACTTCGCCTCAATGGGCTGAAAAAGTCTAGCAACCGCGTCAAATCAGTGTCAAGCAGAATAGACCTCTCTCAGGAACGGCGAGATGGAATGAATGGGCGCAAAACCTTTCGCTGGAAAGACTAGACATCGACAAGGATCCAAATGTCGTTCCGTGAAAAACATAACTCCCTAGTTCAGATGGCCAGGAATCCCTTGGTATTCGTGTCTTTACACACTTTGACAAGGCAGAATGCGTGCTCTTCGCTATCCTGCAGTTCTACCTCTTCAGTTCGGATGACTTTGCCGGTTGTGAATCGGTAGCGGATTCGAGAGTCCAACCGGAACGAACTGTAGTCGCTCCACAGTATGTTTTGACGCATTGAGAATTGTTGAGGCAAGTAAGTATTGGCTCACAAGCCTCTGGCGCGGGTTGGCGTGAAGGTGCTTGGGTAGTCTCGGTACAGGAACCGGAATAGCCTGGATTTACGAAGACACAGGTGACGGTGCGATCCTTACCGTCTTGGGCTGGCTGATGATTTTGAGAGGGAGTGGAAGAGCTTGTTGCAATCACCATCAAACCCAAAGTACCTGTGAGGAAGATGAGTTTGGTGATCGGTGTGAAGAAACATGAAGGTAACGAATAGCGCCCGCGCATGAGTATTCCTCCTAATGCCAACGGTGGATCTGCCTGATAGGGCAACCTGCGGCATGTCGAGAGTCCAGATATCTCGGCATTGGATGAATGAAGTAGAAAAAGAGCTCGATATCAAGATTCATAATGTTTGATTTAGGCATGTCCATCGTCATCCCTTTAAGTAAACCATAAATGAGGCAAGAATGCTTGATCGAGGGATCCTTTAACCCTTAGTCTGGGATTTGTTCAAGGAGCTTTTGGATGAGGGCTTCAAGAAGTTTTGGATCCGTGGCCTCCTTATCCTTTCCTTGCTCAAACTGCCCGACGATAAAGCCTTTTCGGTCGATGAGCACAATGTAGGGGATGCGAAAACTGGGATTGGAAGGCGTAATTCCAATGTAGCTGACCGCGATCGACAAATCCCCAATCACAACAGGGTAAGTGAGATTGTATTTACTGACGAAAGGCCCAACCACCTTAGCTCCTGCTCTATCATGCGAAATGCCGACAACCGTGAATCCCCTTTTCTTGTACTGTTTGTAGAGTCGTTCAAGCTCTGGGGTGTCTACCTGGCAGTCGGGGCAGCTGGTTTGGAAAAACTCAAGCATGATGACTTGGCCCTTGAGCTGGCTTGACTTGAGAACTTTTCCATCCCAAGTCGGAAGAATGAACGGTTCGGCCTGACGATTAGCTTCAAGCTGGTCTTGAGCCTGAATGATCGGCAAAGAACCCCAGCCAAGAAGCACTCCGAGAATCCCTGCAGTCAGCCAAAATCCAAGTAACATCCGATTTTTCATATATTTGGAGTAAAAAGTTGACCCATACACCCTGGCAGCATAGAATTTTTTCCATGTCACTCTGCCCAGTGATTCTATGAAAGCGACGTTAGCAAAAATTCAGGATACGAACAACGGATTTCAAAACAAACCGGAGAACCGCTCAACAATATGCTAATGCGATCTGCAATTGTACAAATTTATCAAGTCCGGTATCGAATCGCAGGAAAGAGTCATTAGTGAGGAATGATGAAAATTGGCCTGATCGGAGCGGGAGCGTGGGGCAAACACCACTTGCGGGTTTGGTCAGAATTGGGCGCACTGGGGAAGGTCTGTGAAGTCAAGGAAGACATACTCACAAACCTCAAACAACAATATCCAAAGATCTCCTTCACTTCATTCCTCCACGAGCTAACAATGGATCCAGAGATCGGCGGAGTCGTGATCGCAACGCCTGCGGAAACGCATTTCCGGCTCGCCAAAGAGTGCCTCCTGGCAGGTAAAGATGTGTTCGTGGAGAAACCTTTGGCGCTGAATGTAGATGAGGGGAGACAGTTGGTAGCTCTGGCGGTCCAGCAAAATCGTTTACTTATGGTCGGGCATTTGCTTCAGTATCACCCCGCCATAAGAAAGCTTAAGGAGCTCATCCAGCAAGGAGAACTCGGCAAGATCAGTTATGTGTATTCGAACCGGCTGAATTTCGGAAAAATTCGGACGGAAGAAAACATCTTATGGAGTTTTGCACCTCATGACATCTCGGTAATCTTGGGATTATTGGATGAAATGCCGGTGCGGGTATCATCCTCTGGCGGCAATTTTTTGCACAAATCGATCGCGGATGTGACAGTAAGTTACTTTCAATTCAAGAGCGGCACAAATGCTCACATTTTCGTGAGCTGGCTCCACCCTTTTAAGGAACAAAAGTTGGTCGTAGTCGGTGAGCGGCAGATGGCGGTATTCGACGATCTTTCCCGCGACCACAAGCTTCTGCTCTACCCACACCGCATCAACTGGGTGAATCGTCAACCGGTATCTGAAAAGGCTCTCGGGAGACCGGTCGAATTTTCAAACGAGGAACCCTTGAAAGCAGAATGCCTCCATTTTCTGGAGTGTCTTCAATCCCGTTGTCCGCCATCAACAGATGGTGAAGAAGGATTAAGAGTTCTCAGCATTCTCACGGCCTGTCAGCATTCCCTGGAGCAAAATGGCACGCCCATCGAAACGAATACGGGATTACCGGGTGAGGCAGAGCCCGACTATTTTGTTCATCCGACGACAACGGTGGATTCGCCTTGCAAGATAGGGAGTGGGACAAAAATCTGGCATTACTCTCACATCATGAGAGATTGCGAGATTGGAAGCAACTGTACGATCGGGCAAAATGTAGTTGTTTCACCTCATTGTATCTTGGGAGAAAATGTAAAGGTGCAGAATAATGTCTCTGTGTATACAGGAGTCATCTGTGAGGATAACGTGTTTCTCGGTCCATCAATGGTGTTCACAAACGTAGGCACGCCGAGAAGTCACGTGAACCGGCGCCAGGCCTATCAGAAAACTAGGGTTGCGAAGGGAGCCACCATTGGCGCCAACGCAACGATTCTTTGTGGTCATACCATCGGGCGTTATTCGTTTGTGGGGGCTGGAGCGGTCGTGACCAAAGATGTGCCTGACTATGCTCTAGTCATTGGCAATCCCGCGAGGCAGGTCGGATGGATGTGTGAATGCGGTGAACGCATTCGATTTCACCCCCCGGCGGATCAGGCTGAATGCGGCAGCTGCCAAGCTTCTTACCGGAAGAAGGATGAACAGGTCCTGAGGATTCGTTAATCAAACCGTCGTCCGCTTGAATGATCAAAACCATTGTCAGTGTTGTCGGTGCAAGACCCAATTTCCTTAAAATGGCGCCCTTGCACAGACAATTCGCCCAATTCCCCAAACAGATCAAGAGCATCCTGGTCCACACCGGGCAGCATTACGACTTTTCCATGTCTGAATCATTCTTTCAAGATTTGGAATTACCTCAGCCACACTATCACTTGGGAGTCGGTTCCGGTACACATACTACCCAGACAGCCCGGGTTATGAGGAGTTTTGAGAAAGTTATCCGGAGTGAAAGAGTGGATGGGGTGGTCGTATTCGGAGATGTTAATTCCACGCTGGCCTGTGCGCTCGTGTGTGCTAAGGAAAGAATTCCGTTGGTCCATGTTGAATCCGGCCTGCGAAGTTTTGACAAGAGTATGCCCGAAGAAGTGAATCGCAAACTGACTGACCAAGTTTCAGACTTACTCTTTGTGACCGAACAGGCCGGCGTCGATAATCTTTCCCGCGAAGGAGTTCCAATCAGCCGCGTCCACCTGGTCGGAAACATCATGATCGACGAACTCATTCGGTCTTTGGAAAAGTCCAGTCGCTCTCTTGTTCTCCAAGAGCTTAGTGTGTCACCCAAAGCTTATTTCCTGTTGACGTTGCACCGTGCTGGCACAGTGGATAATCCTGAGAAGTTGCAGCATTTGGCCGATCTGATTCAGGTTATCTCCTTGCGGATGCCGGTCATTTTTCCCGTGCATCCGAGGACCCGGAAGAATCTAAAGAACCTCGCCATATATAATGTGCTCCGGAAAAATCCCCGAGTGCACCTGACGGAACCTAAGGGATATTTAGATTTTCTGCACCTCGTCCGGAACTCGCAAGCTGTGCTTTCGGACTCAGGAGGAATTCAAGCTGAGACAAGCTATCTCGGAGTGCCCTGTTTGACTCTCCGGGATTGTACCGAACAACCTATAACAGTGGAGATTGGAACAAATACTCTCGTTGGCTTAGACTCAGAGCGGATTCTGACGCGGGTTGAGGCCATTATCCATCATCGCTACAAAAGCGGGCGCCCCGTTCCGTTGTGGGATGGGAAGACGGCTGAACGAATCACTCGAATCATGCTGGAAAATTAATTTCCAGGAAGGAATCATACATGCAGATCAAGATGGTGGATCTGAGTCGACAATACCAAATGATCAAGCACGAAATGGACGCGGCTATTCAATCCGTCTGTGGACTCTACCGATTTCATTTTGGGTACACCCGTCAGAGAATTTGAATCCGAGCTGGCAAATTACCTCAATGTGCAGCATACCATTGGTTGCGCATCCGGAACGGATGCGCTGCAGATTGCACTGATGGCCTTGGGTATCGGGATAGGGGATGAAGTCATTACGACTTCGTTCACTTTTGTGGCCACGGTTGAAACCATTGTGCTTCTCGGCGCAAGGCCGGTATTCGTTGATATTGACCCCCGAACTTTTAATCTAGACGTGAACCAGATTGCGGACCGCATCACTCCGAAGACAAAAGCTCTGATGCCTGTGCACCTCTATGGTCAACCGGCAGATATGGATCCGATTCTTTCCATTGCCGAGTCGCATGGATTGTCTGTCATTGAAGACGCCGCTCAAGCCATTGGAGCGCGATACAAAGGAAAGGCTGCCGGGACGATCGGTCACATTGGCTGTTTCAGTTTTTTCCCCAGCAAGAATTTAGGGGCCTACGGAGATGCCGGGGCACTTGCAACCAATGACGTCCAACTGGCGCAGCGATGCCGGATGATTTCTGTCCATGGATCCAAAGTGAAATACCAACATGAAATTCTAGGCGTGAACAGCCGCTTGGACACTCTTCAAGCGGCCATCTTGAGAACAAAACTTCGATACCTGGAATCTTGGACTGATGCCAGGATACGGATTGCACAAAGATATAATTTGGCTTGGCAAGGGCTCGATGTTGTAACTCCCTGCTGTGGGCCAGACGTTCGCCATGTTTATAACCAGTATTCCATTAGGACTGGGCGGCGGGACTCTTTGGCTACCTTCTTGAAGGCTCGAGGAATAGGTCACGCGATTCATTATCCGACGCCATTGCATCTCCAACCGGCCTTTCGGCAGTTGGTGGACCCTAATGTCACTCTTCCAGTCGCAGAAACCGTTTGCAAGGAGATTATCTCATTGCCAATCTTTCCGGAAATGGAGGAAGCCGAAATCCAAGTTGTGATATCAACTCTTCACGAATTCTTGAAAGCAGATTGAAACGGCATTGGGCTGCCGCCATCTAGGCATCTTGAGAGAGTTATGAAACCAGAAAAGATTTTGGTAACGGGAGCCGCGGGTTTTATTGGATCCAATTTATGCGAGCGGCTTCTTTCCTTGGGGCACATGGTATGCGCCGTGGATAACCTGTCTCAAAGTACTCTTCGCAACTTCAAAGAGTTCCTCGGACACCCTCATCTTGAGTTTTTTCAAGAAGATGTTCGAAATGTGCCGGCTCATGGAATCATTGGCCAGAGATGCAACGACCTTAGTGCACCTGGCTGCTTTTAAGATACCGAGGTACGGCGACGCCTACGATACACTCACAATCAATGTGCATGGGACGGAATCTGTCTTGAAAGCTGCGGTGAAGCATAAAGCAAGAGTGGTTCTGGCTTCCACCTCCGATGTATATGGGAAGAACCCACACCTGCCATTCGCAGAGACTCACGATCTCTACATGGGAGAAAGCAATGTCAAGCGATGGGCTTATGCGGTCTCAAAGATTCTCGATGAACACTTCTGCCTGGCATACCAGGAAGAACATGGAATCCCCGTAACGATTCTCCGTCTTTTTGGTGGCTACGGCCCGCGACAAAATACAACTTGGTGGGGAGGACCCCAGTCGGTATTTATCCAGGCCGCGCTAACCGACCAGCCCATGGAAATTCATGGCGATGGCCTGCAAACGCGTAGCTTTACCTATATTGATGACACTATCGATGGCATCATCAGCGCGCTGTTTCTAGAAAAGGCAGCCGGAGAAATCTTCAATCTGGGAAACACCAAGGAAGTGACAATCTTAGATCTTGCACGACTGGTTTGGAAACTAGCAGGGTGTGGTGAACCAAAATTGAAATTCACTTCGTATCAAACATTTGGGAAATACGAAGATGTGCGGAACCGGGTCCCCGATATCACAAAAGCTAAAAAAATCCTGAGCTTTGAGCCGAAGACCGATCTGGAAGAAGGCTTGTTGAGAACGATAGGTTGGCAAAAGCAAGTAACCGGGTAGGATGCTCCCTTAGTATGAAGATCTTGATTACCGGCGTAGCAGGCCTTCTTGGCTCGAATTTGCTCAAAGAGTTGCTCAACCGGGGACATCAGGTCATCGGCTTAGACGATTTTTCTCTCGGGCATTCTCTAAATGTTGCGCCCTTCCTCTCACATCCTTGCTTTACTTTTGTCCAAGAAAGTATCCTCAATATTGAAAAGCTTGAAGCTGTCTCGCATGATGTCGAAGTGATTTTTCATTTGGCGGCTTTGAAGATCCCCCGCTACGATGGCTATCTGAAAACTCTGGAAGTGAATGCTCGGGGGACAGAATATGTCTTGGAGTGCGCTCGCAGGCACAGTTCACGAGTGATTTTCGCTTCAACCGATGAAGTCTACGGAAAGAATCCTGAAGCGAGCTTCACTGAAGGCAGTGCTTTGGTCCTCGGTGAGTCTCGTGTCGAACGCTGGAGTCTGGCCGCTTCCAAGATTTACGGAGAACAGCTCTGCTTTGCTTACGCGGATAAATACAATGTTTCGATTTCGATCCTGCGCTATTCGGGAATCTATGGTCCAACCTTTCAATTGTCCCGTCTAAGCGGCGTCCAGGATGTCTTTATCTACGCCGCACTGACTGGCCAGCCGATCCCGATTCATGGAGACGGGACCCAATCCAGGCCGTTCACTCATATTTCAGACGCCATGGACGCAACCCTCAAGGTCCTTGAGACGCCCTATGCCGACGGCGAAGTCCTCAACATCGGGGGCGGACCGACCATCAGCGTGGTGAATCTAGCTTATTTGATCTGGCGTGTGACAGGAATGACTAGAAAGCCGCTCCTTCGTTTTATCCCCTATTCTGACTTTTCGCGCCTTTACGAGGACCCGCAGCACCGCCTGGTCGAAGGATCAAAGGCCCGTTTTCTTTTGGGCTATGCACCTAAAATCAGCCTGGAGGAGGGGATGCGCTTACAGGTGGAATGGGTGCAGACTCACCTGGGTACAATTCGAGAATCCAACCCAACTTTCTCTCTAGACACATCGCCTCGTCCCCTCCCATGATGAGTAGACTCCCTCACCTTTATTTCATCATTCCAGTGTTCAATGAAGCTCCTAACGTTCCTAAACTACTTGAAAATCTGACAATCCTAGCGCGGGAATTGCAGAGCGAGTTCGCGTGCAAGATCTGCTTCATTGATGACGGAAGTACCGATCATACAGCTGCGGGGATTTTAAGGCATCGCGACCAATTGCCCGTCGAAGTGCTGGAGCACAAGACAAACCAAGGACCCGGCGCCGCATTTGCCACTGGCTTTCGACATATTGTCCCTCAATTGACATTGCTGGATTGGGTCGTGACCCTCGAAGGTGACAATACCTCGCGATTACAGACACTGCGCCAGATGCTCCTTCGCCGCCTGGAAGGATTTGAGGTTGTTCTCGCTAGCCCTTATGCCTATGGAGGGGGAATTACACAGACCTCGTTGATGCGAATCTTTCTCAGCCATGTGGCCAACACTCTCGTGAAAGAGTTGTTGGGAATTCGGGGTATATTGACGATGAGCTCGTTTTTCCGGCTCTATAGTGCCGAAGTCCTGATGCGTCTGGAGAAACACTTTGGGCCGAGCCTTATTGAAAGCCCGGGATTTGAGTGCATGGTGGAACTACTTGCTAAATTAATCAAAGTCGAAGCAACCATCTCCGAAGTCGCCATGTCACTCGATGGTTCGCGGCGGGAAGGGGAAAGCAAAATGAAAGTCCTCCGTACAATCGGAGGGTACCTCAGACTTTTCCAGAAGAGAAAGAAATGGGGGCTGACTTAATCTTTGGTTATGTTCGTCGACAGATTCGCCCGTACGACTGTGCTCTTAGGCGCCGGCAAAATCTCTTTCTAAATCCCCTTCGATAAACTTAGTAAACCAGTCTTCGGTCAGGGCGTGAGCCTGGTTGAGCCAATGCTCCATCCCGCTTGGGAGGGGGGGCAACTGGCGACCGGAGGATTCTACGATGGTCTCCCAGAGAAGGGCAGGACGTGCATCTCGTTCCCCAGTCGAAAAACGAATCGTGATACTCCCTTCGGGCTGATCTTCTTCAAAAGTTGCTTCCCAGGAAAAACTTTTGGGGCGGCCGTTCACATGCCCATCCAAGAAAAGAGATGGGGGAAGCTCGATACTCGTCTTAAATTTCTCGCGCAAGAACTGCAGGACGTTTTCCCGAGTAAAGTCAAGATTGATTGCATCAATATAATGCAAACGTAGCATCTCGATCCGCATTTCGACCATTTTTGGATAAGCATCCAATAATCGAGACAATGCGTCTTGTGCCTTCATCGCCAGATCTTCCCATTGGTATTCTTGTCTTGTATGAATTGAAAGAATCCCGGGTCCAATCTGGATGGCAGGCCATTTGCCGTGTCCAACGCGGAAGAGGTGTTGAGCCGTATGATATACCATGGTTTCGGGGAACTTCGAAGCAGGGAGGATTTCATGGACCGGGTAGGTTTCCATGACTCGCTCATAGAAGCGGCCTAAGGTCATTTTGTAATAAGGATCCGTTTTGATACCGGATCCCCCTGGATCGGCCTGCCCCCAGTGGATTTCAACCTGGGCCTCAATCAACGGGTTGTTCTTGAACTCCTTGTGTTTCATCCTCCCCCCTACAAGCTAATGAAATTGGCTGGATGGCCTACTTATCCTATGCCCAGCCGCAATTCGCTGTTCCGGCTGCAAAAAATCAGAAAACGGAGAGAACGTCTTCCCCTCAACTATTTGACGACGAACGAAAGCCAGTCTCGTGAAATGTAGTCGGCCATCGTGATTGAGAGCAGGATAATCAGCCAAAGAAAAGAACCGGCTGCAACCAGTTTCGTAAGGCTTGGACTATAGCGAACGTGCATGAAATAAAGGATGACGAGAGTGGCCTTTGTAACGGCAATCGTCAGTGCCACAACATTGTTGAGGGGACCCAAATCATGGTAGGAAATAAATATCGTGACCGCCGTCAACCCCATCAACGCGGCAAAGACAATCAAGTAAATTCGGACAGGAACTATCTGCTCTGACATAAGATCAATGACTCTCCGCCTGGATTTATACGCTGCTATGGAATTTGTTACGAATATTTGAAGTAGGGTCCGTACTCCGAACAATCGAACCATCACGTCGTCCCTCTTAATGCAATCCAATCAAATAAAGTAGCGGGAACAGGAAAATCCACACAATATCCACAAAATGCCAGTACAGACCAAAAAGCTCGACTGGAGAATGATATTCAGGGCTGAATCTTCCTTTTCGTGCGAGAGCCATTAACCAGATCAACAGGCCCATTCCAATAACCATATGCAAGGCGTGCATCCCGGTCATTACAAAATACAAACTAAAGAAAATCTGGGCCTGCGGACCGTGAGGACCGTGATATGTGAATCCAAATCCGGGGATCAGATGATGAACGTACTTGTCATGATATTCAACCGTCTTGATCCCCAAAAAACCCAAACCCAGGATTAAGGTCAACAGAAGGAAAGCAATCAGCATTCTTTGCTTCCCTGTTTCAGAAGCAAAGACGGCCAGGGCCATCGTCAGGCTGCTGGTGATCAAAATCACCGTGTTGGTGCCACCCAAGGGGACACTCAAGTGATGACTAGCTTCAGCAAATGCAATCGGATAAGCACTTCGATAAACCAGGTAGGTTAAAAACAGCCCGCCGAAAAACATGACTTCCTGGGCGAGGAAAACCCACATACCCAGTGAAGAGGACTCCCGCTGCTGTTCAACTGTATCAAAGTGATGGGCTAGCCCTGGATGCGCCGCTGAGTGAGCGTCAGACAACTTTAATCTCCCTTATTGAGTATTCATAAGGCCCTTCGTTGACGACGGGGACTTCTGTAAAGTTTTCCGTCGGCGGTGGTGACGGTGTTCTCCACTCCAGTCCCGTCGCCCCCCAAGGGTTCGCCGAGGCTTGAGGCCCATAGCGAAGCGACCAAATCAAATAGATCATAGGAATCAGATAGCCAATTCCCAGGATTGAAGCCCCTGCCGACGACATGACGTTGAGCACCTGAAATTCTTCCGGATAGGCATGGTAGCGTCTGGGCATTCCCATGTAACCTAGAATGAACTGAGGGAAAAAGGTCAGATTAAATCCAACAAATACGACCAGAGCGGAGAATTTGGCCCATCCTTCCGGATAAAGACGACCCGAGATTTTCGGCCACCAATAATGCAACCCCCCCATGTAAGCCATTACCGTGCCGCCCACCATGATGTAATGGAAATGGGCCACTACAAAATAGGTGTCATGAACATGAACATCCAGTCCCACAGCTGCCAGGAAAAGGCCTGTCAAACCGCCGATGGTAAATAGCCCGAGGAATCCAAAGGCGTAGAGCATGGGAGATTGAAAGGAGATGGAGCCTTTGTATAAGGTCGCTGTCCAATTAAACACTTTAATGGCCGAGGGGATTGCCACCAGAAAACTTAGCATCGAAAAAATCAATCCCGCATAAACGGATTGCCCACTCACAAACATATGATGTCCCCAGACGAGAAAACCGAGCACTGCGATACCAATACTGGAATAGGCCACGAACTGGTATCCGAAAATATATTTTCGCGAAAAGCACGAGACTAACTCGCTGATCACACCCATGGCCGGAAGGATCATGATATAGACTGCCGGATGCGAGTAAAACCAGAACAAATGTTGAAAGAGGACTGGATCTCCGCCTAGGGCTGGATCAAAAATGCCAATATGAAAGGCCCTCTCAAGAGCCAATAAAACTAGCGTAATCGCGATGACCGGTGTCCCCAGCATCATGATCAAGCTCGTCGCATAATGAGCCCAGATAAACAGGGGCAGACGGAACCAAGTAAGCCCGGGGGCTCTCATTTTGTGAATCGTGACAATGAAGTTTAGCCCCGTCAGGATGGAGGAAAAACCTGTGATAAAAGCGCCGACTCCTGTGGCAATCACGTAACCGTTCGAATAAGTCGTGCTGTACGGAGTGTAAAAGGTCCACCCCGTATCCACTCCACCGGCCAACACGGCACCCAAAGTAAATAATCCTCCAACCACGTAGATGTACCAGCTCAAGAGGTTGATTCTCGGGAATGCCAGGTCTTTGGCGCCAACCATCATCGGCACCAGGAAATTTCCCAGGGATGCCGGAATGGAAGGGATGAGAAAGAAAAAAATCATAATGACGCCGTGCATCGTAAACAGCTTGTTATACGTTTCCGCCTGCACAAAATCCCCCTGCGGGGTCAGCAATTCTAGACGAATCAAAACGGCAAACAGGCCACCCAGGAAGAAGAAAAAGGTGATGGACATCAGATATAAGAGTGCAATTCTTTTGTGATCGGTGGTCAACAGCCACGATTTAATCCCGTAACTGGAATTGAGGTAATGTTCCCGAGTTTCTACGGGTATAAGAGGAGCCGTTAAGGTACTCATGGTCTTTGATTCTGCCTTTCATTCACTCTGGCCGGAGCTTTCGTGGCATTTGCGCCAACAGCCTCTGGGGCCTGAGGAGTCAGTGATTTGATGTATGCCAGAATCTGGGCCAGTCCATCTTCATTAATTAAGCCCTGAAACATCGGCATCAGTGGTTGGTATCCTTCAACCACTCTTAGACTTGGATTCAAGATTGATTCTCTCAGATAGTTTTCGTCGGCAATGATCACCTGGCCGGTTTGCAGCTTGACTGGTTTTCCGAAGATTCCTTCGAGTGCCGGGCCACGGCCTTTCCCATCCGAGCGATGACAATTGACGCAAGAAAAATTCTGAAAAAGTCGCTCGCCTCTCGCCTGCATCGATTCCTCGCGAGAGCCTCCGCTCAGCCAATTTTGAAAATCAGTCGGTTCCATGACAACCACCTTGCCAATCATGCCCGAGTGCTTCGTCCCGCAATATTCCGCACAAAAAAGATGGTATTCACCGGCACGTGTTGCTTTGAACCAGAGGGTTGAATAGCGCCCCGGCAAAACATCCTGTTTGACCCGGAATGCGGGGACATAAAAACTGTGGATCACATCTTCAGAGGACATGATCAAGCGCACCGCGCGGTTAATCGGAATATGGAGTTCATTGATTTCCCGCTGTCCTTCAAGATGTTGCAGTTTCCACATCCATTGCTTCCCCACGACGTAAATGGGCATGGCATCAGATGGAGGGCGGGCTATAGAGAAATAGATCTTGGCACTCCAAAAAAAAATTACAACCAGAATAATGGCCGGGACCACAGTCCATAGAGTCTCGAGAGCCGTGGAACCTGTGACCGGCTGAGGGAGTTCCACTTCCGACCGGCGACGGAATCGGATTGCGAAGAATAAAAGAAGGCCTGCAATCAATGTTGAAAAAAATATCGTGACTAGGCATAAGAAAATATACAAATGATCTACTTCACCGGCCAGCGTGGACGCCTGATCAGGAAATAATGGAAAATCGGAGAACATAGCAATTGGTATTTTGGCTCTTACTTCGATGCGAAAATGCGATTATGAAACTGAGTACTTTGCGCCCTTTTCCCGGCGCAACATGAGAGCGATGTATAACCCCATCCCGAGGACGAAAGTAATTCCAATTATTCGGACCATCGTCATGATGACCAGGCCATATGTCCCAGTGGCTGGATCGTAGTGGTAACAGTAGAGCAATACCTGGTCAACAACTGAACCGATCTTATTCTGTGAGGCCTCAACCAATCCTAAACGAAGATCTTTTGCTGGAAACTCAATTCCATAGAAGTAGCGGGATAACCGGCCTTGTGGAGTCACCAGCATGATCCCCGCGGCATGGATATACAGTTTTTTAGCCGAATCATAGCCGTAGCGGAACCCAACAGCTTTCGTTAACTTCTCAATCGAAGGCTGTTCTCCAGTAAGAAAATGCCATCCCGCTTCCGCCCCCTCCCGTCTGTATCGCTTCAGGTAGGTTTCCTTAACAGATCGGGCAATCGTTGCATCCTCTTCGGGATTAAAACTTACGGTGATAACATCGAACTCCTTGCCGACATTGAACTTCAAAACTCGAAGGGTGCGCAGCAGCCCATCCAGCACCTCACTGCAGAGCATCGGACATTCGTGGTAAACGAGAGTCAAGATAACGGGCTTATCCCGAAAATAATCTCCCAGCCGGACAGCCATTCCATTTTCATCCCTAAACACTAAATCCAGGGGCACCTGTTCATTGAGCCGTTGATCAATGCCAACGTTACGCACAGCCTCGGGGAGCTGGTTTGGGGCCGGCTGAAGGGTCGACGCTGGAAGGCTCATTCCCCCGAAAATGAAAAAACAAGCCATGAAGAACAAATTAAGGAATTGAAAACTCGAGGGGAGCGAGAAAGTGACCGTCTTTCGCCTTCGCTGAAAAGGTGAAGAAATTGAGCGACACGGCGTCCCTCTCTTCGGTAGTACCGGGGATGAAAATCTCCTCATTTTCTGTCTTATTGGCTCACGCCAATTGTTACTTTGCAAAATGCTTCCTCCATCCTACTTTCCACTTGGGCTTTTCTCGGCTTCTTGCTTTTCCGGCCCCAGAGATCCCTCATTTCCTGTATTCACCTCGGCCTCATCCATCACCGGCAAACCCCGCTCAACCAGTAATTCCATCGCGCGCTTGATTGGAACCCGCACAATACCCTGCTTCTGATCTACCCAGCCATAGCTCTCGATTAACCTTTTTTCATTCTGAAAGTATTGCTTTCGCACAGCAACCGGATCGGTCTCTAAACGAGGTAAGGGGGGCAGTTTGGGACGCTCGGAAGCAACCCCGGAAAGCTGGTTGTCCGAGCGATCGGCCTCTTGATCAAGAAAATTGAAGAGACCCTTCATAGAGATCAGGGTCAAAATGATGAGCATGACAAGAGCAATCGCAAAGTAAAAGATGGGCCTAGCGCTGACATCACTGACTTCATGATGGCTTTCAGGTGGTATCTGCTCAAGATTTCCGTGCTTAGTGGCCACCTTGCAGCGCCTCCTCAAACGCAGGATCATGGACTGGAAGCACCGGCCGGGCAATCAAGGTCCTGCAGAACACTCCCACCCAGACGCCACCAATCCCCAAGAGCGCAGCCAGATCCATCCAGTGGATGCGGAAATGCCCGTCATGTCCGGTAGGGGCTATCAAGAGGTACAGATCAATCAATCTCATGAAGAGGATTAAAGACACCACTTTGATGAGCTGCCTAGGAGCCCTCTTCAGACTCCGTGAAAGCAAGAGAATAAACGGGAGTGCAAAGTGGAACAGTATCAATGCAAGTTGCAGCCACCACCAGCCGTTGGCCAAACGTTTCAAATAATACGGTGTTTCTTCCGGCAGATTTCCAGACCAGATAATCAAGAACTGGGAGAAGGCCAGGTAGGCCCAAATCATTACGAAGGCAAGGGTCAACTTTCCCAAGTCATGAAGATGTTCAGGTGAGAGTGCTTCCGACAAGGGCTTCGTCTCCGCCAAAAGGATCAAGACCAAAATCGTAAAACAAAATGTGGTTAAGGTTTGGCCGATCATGTAATACATGCCAAATACCGTCGAATACCAGTGTGGCTCAAGAGACATCACCCAGTCGAAAGAAGCAAAAGTTACGGTAGCCCCAAAAATAACTAGCCCAGGGCCACTCAGACTCTCCGCGTTCAATTTTGTCTGGGCCGGCTTGTTGTCATCCTGTCGCTGCGACCATTTGTTAAAAAAGTAAATCAGGCTGTACCACGCCAGAAAGTACACAACGGTTCTGAGGACAAAAAAAGGTGCATTCAGATAAGGCGCCTTGTGTTGCAAAATCTTGTCGGCTTTCACCTTTTCAGGCTGGGCCCACTCATAGAGGTGCTGCATCCCAAGAAAAATTGGGACGAACAGTGCGGCCAAGATCGGTAATGTGCGGGTTGAGGCTTCAAGCAGCCGCCGTATCATGATCCCCCATGCCCCCCCGGTCAGGTATTGAAGCATCAGGATCGCCAAGGAACCCAGCGGAATCCCGCTCCAAAAGACAAAGGCAAATAAGTAGGATCGAAAAAATTGGTCGGGGTTTGATATGGCACCCCCAACACACAAAACTAAAAAAATTCCGCCCGCGGCTAAACTTCGCTTCTGCAGCTTTTGGATAATCGGTAGGTTTAGAGTTGCATCCTGAATCTTGATCAATAGAACCCCTCTGACCCCGTCTTTAACCTACTCACTAACTGACCCATGGTGTTCCTGGTGATGCGGCACTGTGGATTTCGAATCGACTTCTCCATTCAACTTGTTGCGATCTGCTTCGGCCACGTCATTCAGGCTGGCATGTTGGCTTAGCTGCAATGCCCGAATATACGCCACGATCGCCCAGCGATCACGAACTGGGACCTGCACGGAATAATCCTGCATCGCGCCAAATCCATTCGTGATTACATCATAAAAATATCCTGCCGGAGCTTGCCGCAAACGTTCAATATGATACGACGGTGGGGCCCGAAACCCCCGCTTCACAACCATCCCCTGTCCGTTTCCAACCAGGCCGTGGCAGGGGACGCAATAAATATTGTATCGTTGCTGCCCTCGCTCAAGGACCTGCTTGGTCACAGGAAAGGGAAACGCATCCACCAGCTTTCCATCAGCTTTGCCTTGGTAAAGATCCGTATCTTCTCGGAGACCCCCTCTAGCCACCGTTCCAGATACTAGTGGTCGCGCAGAACGTCCATCTGAGAAAAAACTGCTGGGAGCCAGTGCTTTGTATTTGGGTTGGTTTTGCATGTCTTGACGACAACCGGTCAGGATCGTTAATCCCAGGACCAACAAAAAAAGATACAGAACTTGAGAAGAAGATAAAGAATTCGGCCAGGACTCGCACGTCTTCACATTAGCCCATAGACCAGACCGGCTCTTTAATTGTTTGGCGCAATTCATAAAACGCACGACGCTCTTCATTACAAATCAATGAGGTACTTCATGAACAATACGTGGCCCCAGCGACTCGAGAAATCGTCGAGTGGCCTCCAGATCAAATTTTGGATCCCGTGCCTCAATACATAAGAAGAAGCGATCCCGGCTTGCAAGCGCGAACCTGGATACGTTAAAAACCGGGTGATAGGGCATCGGCAAACCGTTGAGACCCAACATTCCCAGAACTGCCCCGAGGGAAGCTCCCAGCACGGTTGTCTCAAATGTTACCGGAATAAACGACGGCCAACTGAATAAAGGGCGACCGCCAATATTCAGCGGATAATCCACCACAGTCGTCCAATATTGGAAAAAGAAGCCGGCGAGGCAGCCGATAATGCCTCCGCAAAGAACAATGAATGGCAGGCGCCGATCGTGAAAGCCAAAGGCTTCGCTCAACTCTTCAATTGGAAATGGCGAATAGGCATCCATTTTCTTATACCCATAATCATGGGTACGTTTTGCGGCGGCCACCAATGCCGTGGCGCTGTTAAATTCCGCCATTAGTCCGTAAAGAGAAGGTCTCGACCGCATCAGATGTTGAGCTCCAAGTTCCTCGTTTGTTATTACTTATCGAAAGCCTGGTTTTCTATTCCTTGACCTCTGCCTGCGGAAGAATCGTGCGCATTTCAAAAATTGAGATCATTGGTAGAAAGCGCAGGAATAAAAACAGAAGGCTCACAAACAAACCAATCGTTCCAAAGAACATTCCAAAATCCCAGCGAGTCGGATAGTACATTCCCCAAGACGACGGTAAAAAATCACGACTGAGGCTCGTCACGACAATGATGAAGCGCTCCAGCCACATTCCGACGCTGACAATAATGGAGACGGTAAACAGTACAGCAATGTTGGTCCGCATGCGCTTCGACCAAAGAACTTGCGGCGCCATCGCATTGCAAAAAATCAGTAACCAGTAGAAGAAGGCATAAGGACCTTTCATTCGGTTAGAAATCATATAACTCTCGTAGGGATTTGCGCTGTACCAGCCGAAAAAGGCCTCCATCATATAGCCGTAAGCCACGATCAGTCCCGTCACCAAAAGAATCTTAGCCATGTTTTCCAGATGACGCATCGTGATGAAATCTTCCAGCCCATAGAATGCCCGGATGGGAATCGCTAGAATGAGCACCATAGCAAAACCGGCAAATACGGCGCCAGCCACAAAGTAAGGCGGGAAAATGGTGGCATGCCAGCCCGGGATCACGGAGACGGCAAAGTCAAAACTGACGATAGAGTGGACCGAAAGGACAAGGGGGGTCGATAACCCCGCCAGAAGTAAATAGGCCGTCTCATAACGGGTCCAATGGCGGGCCGATCCGCGCCATCCCATAGCCAATATCCCGAATAGGATTCTTCCAAAGCGGTTGGGGGAACGATCTCGAAGCGTAGCCAAATCCGGGATTAATCCGACGAACCAAAAGAGCAAAGAGACGGTCGCATAAGTGGAGACTGCAAAAACGTCCCAGATAAGTGGACTGCGGAATTGCGGCCAAAGTCCCATGGTATTGGGGTATGGGAACAACCAGTAGATGGCTAACCACGGCCGACCTGTATGCAAGAGTGGATAGAGTGCCGCACAGGCAACGGCAAACAGGGTCATCGCCTCCGCAAACCGATTAATCGAAGTCCGCCATTCCTGACGCAAAAGCAAAAGGATAGCCGAGATCAGAGTTCCTGCGTGTCCGATGCCAATCCACCACACGAAATTAATGATGGCGAATCCCCACGCCACGGGATTGGTAATTCCCCAGATTCCTGTCCCGACGACTACAAGTTTCAGGATTGAAACCATCAGCAAGATCGTCAGGAGAAATCCAATTCCAAACCCGACGTACCAACCTCTAGGGGTCCGCTGGGTTAAAACAACAGAACTGATCTTGTCCGTCACGGAGGCAAAGGTGTAGCCGGGCTGAATGATTGGGGCTGTCTCTGTCAAATGGGTTGTTGTCGGACTTGATTGATCTTGATTCATTCGTTCAGGTGAAATAATTCAGGCTTTTCTACCCATAGAATCTTGAAGCCTCTTTAGAGGGTTATCTCCGGGTTCGGGTTCCTCAATCGTCCAAGATACGTCGTTCTGGGCCGGGTGTTAAGATCGGCCAACAGGCCATAATTAAGTTTTTCAGCTTTGAGCCGGGCCACACGACTCGCCGGGTCATTGAGATTTCCAAAGGTAATGGCTTTGGCAGGACACACAGCTTCGCAAGCAGTCACAATTTCTCCATCGCGAATGGGCCGATTCCCTTTTTCCGCCTCGATTTTGGCCGAATTAATTCTTTGTACGCAGTACGTGCATTTCTCCATGACTCCACGCGATCGGACGGTGACGTCCGGATTTCGACCCAACTTTAGACTTGGCGTTTCAAAATCCGAATAGAGCAGGAAATTGAATCGTCTCACCTTGTAAGGGCAATTATTCAGACAATAACGCGTACCCACACAGCGATTATAAGTCATATCATTCAGCCCTTCCGGGCTATGCGAGGTGGCGCCCACAGGGCAAACGACTTCACACGGAGCATTTTCACACTGCATGCAGGGAACGGGTTGGTTATAGGTTTCGGGGTTGTCCAGTTCGCCTTTAAAGTAACGATCCACCCGAATCCAGTGCATCTCGCGACCAATGATGACTTGCTCTTTCCCGACGACCGGAATGTTATTTTCCGACTGGCAGGCGATGGTGCAGGCATTGCAGCCTGTGCATGCATTTAAGTCGATCGCCATCCCCCAAGCGTTTCCCTCGTATTTGAATGCCGGGTACATGGAAAGACTGCTGGGAGGATTCTCTCCCATCTCCTGAACGAAATCGGGATTCTGCTTGAACTCCTCAAGCGTTCCGGCACGGACAAGGTTACGCCCTTCCATGCTGGAATGATGCTGTGTACAGGCCAATGGGTAACGCTTGCCGGTTTTCCGAATCTCTAAGCCAGAACCAAACCACGTTGAATCCGTTGTGCGGAGCAAGTAAGCATTGAATCCTGCCCCTTTACCGACTCGCCCTGCCCGCGAACGGCCATATCCCAAATGCAGGGTGACGGTATTCGGACTTTGACCGGGCAAAATCCACACGGCGGCTTCAAGCTTACGTCCCTGATAATTCAATTCAACAAGCTCTTCATTATTAAGTCGCAACCTCTGAGCGGTAGCTGGACTCACGAGAGCCGCATTATCCCAAGTGAGCCGGGTGTGAGGCTTTGGCAATTCTTGCAGCCAGCCATTATTGGCGAAACGACCGTCGAAAATGTGCGGGTCTGGACGAAAAATGATTTCCAGTTGGCTGTTGACTTGATTGCTGGAAATTGCGGTCGGTTGCAGTTGATTTACCAGGCCGGCGTTCATCGAAGTCTTCTTCGCGGGCAAAGCCGTCCCGGCAATAAATCCGTCGTGGATCGCTTGCCGCCATTGCCGCTCAAAATGATCGAATCCCGCCGCCTGAGCGGATGCGACACTTCGGATTTTGTTTTGCCTGTTGGAGACAGCAGCGCCTGGCCAATTCTTTCTCCAATACTCTCGCAGGATTTCGTAGCTGGATCGGTCGGGCCGGTCCGTGAAAGCAGCAAGCAATTCGTGTGACGTTTTGCCATCGTAGAGAGGAGCGATTAATGGCTGTAAAATGGTGAGCGTGCCATCATACGCTCGTCCGTCACTCCAAGACTCAAGGAAATGGGCTTCCGGGATGTGCCAATGGCAGAGGGTTGCTGTTTCATCGTTGTATAGGCCCAAATGAATTCGCAGTTTTACTTTTGAGAGGGAGTCAGCAAAATTTAGGTCGGCGGGGCCCGTATAGACGGGATTGCCCCCGAGAATGACCAGTGTATCGACACTTCCTGCTTCCATCGAGCGCACGAGATCGCGCAACGAGGCGGATTGGTCGGTAGGATCGGCTTCCACAGGATTGGTATGAAAAACAGTACTGTCGATGTTCCCGAGAAACTGGTTCATGGTATGAGCCAGGAGATGAACCGTTGGGGACTGATGCTCTCCTGGAATGACAATCGATTTCCCCGAGTTCAGTCGCAAATCCTTTGCAAGCGGAGCGATCCAGGCAGCGGCGGGCGCTCCCTCTAAATTCTTCTTTTGAACCAAGATGCCCAATTCCTGTACCAACGCCCAGGCAAAATTCTCCACGTCTCCAGCGGCCATAGGCAAACGATGGTCCGCCATCGATCCTGTATTGGTGGGGGTGGGTTCAACCACGTACAGCCGATTCATCTCCTTTTGTTCCCCCCGAACACGTCGCCGAGAGCCAAAATCCCGCGTATACCGCAGACGTCCGGGATTATCTGTTAGGAAGTCTGCGTCGAGAGAAAGCACCACATTCGCTTTGGAGAAATCATAGCGTGTATCAAGGTACTCCCCGAATGCCATCAATGCCCCTTTGCGAGCCGTATCACGACTCACTGCGTCGTATTGGTGCCATTTCGCAAGGGGATAAAGGGCCAAAAGTTCTTTGATCTGGGACGCCAGTGAAGGCGAAGTAGTGGATTCTGTCAGAATTCGGAGTCCTGCCCCTTGGTTTCCTTTCAGTGCAGAGACCGTATTTCTCATTTCACCGAGAAATGATGGATATGAACGAATTTCTCCGTATTGTGTGACCGCCTGGGAGCGATCCGGATCGTAAAGTGTCAGAATAGAAGCCTGCGAGAGCACATCTGTGGATCCAAGACTGGCAGGGTGTTCAGGATTGCCTTCAACTTTGGTGGGGCGCCCCATATGGCTTTCAACGAGCAGCCCTTCAGTAATCCCCATATGGGGACGTGCCGTGGCAAAAAACAACGGTTTGCCGGGCACAATTTCTTCGGGAGCCTTGACATAGGGCATAATGTGTTCAGCGGGTTGCTTGGTGCAACCTGTCAAGCCAGCCAAGGCTAGAGAAGCACCCATCAATTGAAGAAAACGGCGGCGGCCAACCGGATCTATCCACTGATCGACATTGTGCGGGAATTCTCGATACAGGTATTCCTGAAATCCCGGAGTGTCTGCCAATTCTTCCAAGCTTCGCCAATAGGCTTTACTTTGAGTCTCGTTCAATTTTGACCGGATTGCAGCCAGGTCAATGAGGCTATGGTTTCCTATCATCGGTGGCAAGTGGAACAGTGTGTAAAGCTTTGGATTTTGTATTCCTTTATGAGTTTCCTGCCCAATTCAATTTGTTCTGCAGGAGGTTGGTACTCCATATCAAACACCTCTTCACGAGGTCGCACATATTTTTCTGGATGTCGATGGCAATCTAGACACCACTCCATTTGGAGTGAAGCATGTTGCCAAACCAGCGGCATGCGATCCACGCGCCCATGGCAGGTTGAACATCCAACGCCTTTGTTCACATGAATGCTATGGTTGAAATAGGCATAATCCGGCAAATCATGAACGCGAATCCACGGAATCGATTTGTCTTTGCGAAAGCTTTCACGAACGGGCTCGAGAGTAGGACTTGCCGCCCAAATCTGGGAATGACAGTTCATGCAAATCTTTGTGGAGGGAATATTGGCGGAATTGGAAATTTCAACCGTCGTGTGACAATAGCGACAATCGATCCCAATGCCTCCCACGTGATGCTGGTGGCTGAAGGGTACAGGTTGCTCGCGAGGAACATCGGCTTGTGTAACATATCCGGAACGATTAATCATTAGCGCCACAGTTAAAAGTGCGGCGATAATGAAGATCGCCCCAAAAATAGTGACTCGTGAGATTGTATTGGTGCTGCGATGGAAGATCTGTGACACGGGAAACTATTCTATCCAGCTCATAAATCAGGGCTGACTCACCGGGGTCGGCCAAAGTTGAGGCGTGAATCTATCATTCGGGATTCAGAACGTCAAGGTGCAATTGGTCCCAGGATTTGAAGCAATAATCCGAGCAATTAGAGGGAAAATGAGTTCTGTTGTCGAAGGGATATGGCCTATCTTTTGGACCTAAACTGCAAGTGTTTGTAGCTTAGCCGGTAAAACTCCCGACCGCCTTTCGGTTCAAATCTCTTGCACTCGCATCAATTCGCTCGCCTAGCACGAGTTCGGCTAGCGCCTGAATAAACTCAGGAGAATCATTGAGTCCTGGCATCATTTCAAATTGCAGGATTCCGTGGTGAAGCGCCTCTTCCCGGGCTTCATGTTCGATTTCACTGAGAGTCTCCACATGATCGGAGACAAAGGCGATCGGTATGACCAAAACATTCCTGACTTTTTTCATCCCAAGCTGATGAATGGTGTCGTGCAAGGAGGGCTGCAGCCATTTGCTCGCCCCCACCTTGCTTTGGTAACAAAGTGTGTGGGAATAGCGCCACCCTCCGCATTCCAGAACCAGATCAACAGTCTTTTCAATCTGGTCCCGATAAGGATCACCGCCTTGAATGACGCTCAGCGGAAGGCTGTGAGCACTAAAGACAAAATGGACTTCTTCTGTAAGTGGAAAGCGGGTCAAACTTTCATTGATCCTGCTCGTAATGGCTCTGAGGTAGCCTGGGTAGGTGTAAAATTCACGAACCGTTCGAGCCGGTATGCGGCCAATAGGAGAAATCTGGATCTGACGTTCCCATTCGTTTAAGCTACTGCCCGTGGTCGTCTTGGAATACTGTGGATAAAGGGGTAACAATACAAGTTCCTCCGGCAACTGTTGCTCCACAGAACGAACCGCCTCATTCGTAAGAGGGTGCCAGTATCGCATCGCAATATGCACCTTTGCATCGCAAACCTTTTGCAATTCCGCTTCCAGGGCACAGGCCTGCAATTTCGTAAATTCCAGGATCGGAGACTTCCCACCAATCTTGGCATAATGATTCCTCACCCTTTTTGCTCGGGAGGACGAGATTAGCCTCGCCAGCGGTTCGCGTGCAATCTTGGCAAAGGGGAAATCAATGATGTCGGGGTCTCGAAAGAGATTCAGAAGAAAAGGTTCAATGGAGTCCAGGGAATCCGGACCTCCCAGTTGAAACAAGACAACGCCCAGGGACTTCCTTCGGTTCATTCAGTGAATTCCCTTCTGCCCGGAAAAGTGCGGGGCATGTTTCTATCCAAGGAAACACATGATCCCTTTAAATTCTCGATTTTGCAAGAGGGGGGGACATTTCTGATCCCTTGAAAAAAGCAGACCCTAGTTTCCCGGTTTCGGCTTTTTCTTGCCATCCATGGGCTCGAAGTTTCAATCCACAGTTCCACTTGTTCTTCCTTCTCCCTCACCTTAGAATTGTTCTTGTTTGGCAATTGTCTTATTTTCATTACGGATCCTGTTACTCTCTCTGCATTGAAGTCTTTTCCCCATGCAAATTCTTGATTCCAAACCAACCCTGTATGATGTCATTGTTATCGGGTCCGGCGCTTCTGGCGGTATAGCCGCCTGGAATTTAACCCGCCAAGGTGCCAAAGTCCTGATGCTGGATGCGGGCGAGCGTTTCAAGCGTGAGGGATACTGGACGCATGTTTGGCCGGATGAGGCCCGTGAACGTGAGAAGCGCGGCATGCATCCTCCAGACTTCCTCTTGAGCCGTCAAGAGCAACCTTATTTTACGCCTCAGGGTAAACCGTTTGACTTGACTCGAGTCTGGGGACTCGGTGGGAAGACAAACATCTGGGGGAGAGTTTCACTCCGTTATGGGGATCTGGACTTTCAAGCTGCCGAACGCGACGGCTGGGAAATTCCCTGGCCCATTTCCTATAAAGATATTGCTCCTTACTATGACAAGGTTGATCAGCTCATCGGAGTGTGCGGTGGCGATGATGATTCCGATGTCCTCCCTGGCAGCCGTTACCACATGCCTCCTCCGCGAATGCGTTGCGGAGAATTCCTCCTGAAGCGATCGGCTCAGCGCCTCGGGATCACCATGGTGCCGGGTCGACGGGCTGTGCTGACCAAGCCACATCGTGGGTTTCCTCCGTGCCACTATTGTGGGGCCTGTGGAAAGGGTTGTGATACAGCCTCCTTCTTTTGTTCCGCTGATCATTTGATCCCCTACGCACTCGAGACCGGAAACCTCACCTTGCAAACCAACGCCGTCGTTGCAAGAATCCTCCCCAATGAAAGGGGCCTAGCCGGTTCTGTACAGTATTTTGACCGCCACACCAAAGAGGAATTCCGCGCTCAGGGCAAAGTTGTCGTGCTGGGAGCTTCGTGCATTGACTCGACGCGAATCCTCTTAAACTCGAAGTCCCGTCAATACCCTAACGGAATCGGTAACAGCTCAGAGGTTATCGGGAAATACCTCTGCGAACAGGTACGGTTTCATGTTCACGGGTTCCTTCCTGACCTCTATGGTTTTCCTTCGAGCAACGATGACGGGATCGGAGGAGAACATCTCTATATGCCACGGTTTAACCATCGCGGCAAACCCAGAAATTATCTGCGCGGTTTTGGCGCCCAATTCTGGGGGATTGGTTGTCAGCCCGGGGCCAGTCATTATGCAAAGGAGTTGCCAGGCTTTGGCTCCCACTTTAAGAAAGAGATCAAGCGGCGTTATCCCGCCTGGATCGCCATGCACCCCTACGGAGAAGTCTTGCCCCGCGCCGATAACCACATCACCGTGGAAGGGACGCCCGTCGATGCTTATGGAGTCCCGCTCCCCAAGATCGTGTTTTCGATTGGTGACAATGAACGAAAGATGTTGGAAGAGATGTACGACACTGCCGAACAGGTGATGCTTGCAGCCAAGGCAGAATTGATCGGTTACAAGCGAGGGACTGTCGATCAGCCAGGGAAGGCCATTCACGAGCACGGCACTTGCCGCATGGGAAAGGATCCCAAGCGATCGGCACTCAACGGATTCTGCCAAATGCATGATGTGAAGAACTTATTCGTTGTCGATGGAAGCGCCTTTCCCACCGCAACCGAAAAAAATCCCACGTTGACGATTTTGGCTTTGGCCTGGCGAGCCACCGATTATCTGGCCGAAGAGTTAAAAAAGGGGAATTTGGGTTAAGGCTTCTGCATAGTTCTTGAATTCATCAGTATAATCACAAATATTATCCACCCTTGAAGAAGACCACAATGTCCGAGGCAGCCGCAAAAGGAGTCTCTGTGCTTCGTAAATCATTGTTTACGGTCTGCTGGCTGCTGGCTTTCGTTAGCGCCTTTGCTCAGACCCGGCCTACGCATACCTATTCCATCGTTGCCAGAAATCCGATAAATGGAGATCTTGGCGTGGCTGTCCAATCCCATTGGTTTTCCGTCGGATCCCTTGTGCCCTGGGCAGAAGCCGGAGTAGGAGCCGTTGCCACTCAATCCTTTGTCGATCAATCCTATGGCCTTTTGGGCTTGGAACTGATGCGTGGAGGCAAGACAGCCAGGCAAGCGCTCGAAGCATTACTGGCCGTAGATTCCGGTCGTGCTGTTCGCCAAGTCGCAATGATCGACACCCTAGGTACTGTCGCTGTCCACACTGGTTCCCGATGTATCCCCGCAGCCGGCCATGAAAGCGGAGAGCAATTTTCCGTGCAAGCGAACCTCATGATAAACGACAAGATCTGGCCCGCCATGGCAACTGCCTATCGCCAGGCACAAGGTGAATTGTCAGATAGAATGCTAGCTGCGCTAGATGCCGCACAAGTAGTTGGAGGTGATATTCGAGGAAAACAGTCAGCAGCAATCCTGGTTGTCAGCGGCAAATCGACTGGCAAGCCGTGGCTTGACAGAAAATTAGATTTACGGGTCGAAGATCACCCCGAACCCCTTAAGGAACTGCGTCGCCTGGTGAGAATTCATCAGGCTTATGAGCACATGAACTCCGGTGACCTGGCTGTAGAAAAAAGTGATCTTGCAGGAGCACTCCGCGAATACAGCGCGGCTGAGGCTCTGAATCCTGAAAATATCGAGATGAAATACTGGCACGCAATCGGCTTAGCGAATTCAGGACATCTTGATGAATCGCTCCCTATCTTCAGAACAGTTTTTGAGGCGGACCGAAATTGGGTGGAGCTGACGACTCGGCTGACCCGGATTGATCTTTTAAAAGTCAATGAGGGAGAACTAATGAAAATCCTTTCGTTGGCAAATGGTACAAAATAGCAGAAGTCCTATAGATTGATGCCGGCTCATGAAGTAACTTCATGCTGACGGTTGTGCGGGGAGTGGGTTCGTGCAGAACGTTGGGATTCCATTGATTACATTGACCACGGACTTTGGCCTAGAGGATCCCTACGTTGGCATTATGAAAGGGGTTATTCTCAACATTCAGCGGGATTGCCGAATTGTTGACATTAGCCACGGCATCGCTTCACAAGATATTCTCGCCGGCGCCCTCACACTCAATTCCAGTTTTCGCTTCTTTCCCAAAGGCACCATCCATGTTGCGGTGGTTGACCCTGGAGTAGGGAGTTCTCGTCGACCCATATTGGTTCAAACAGAGGATTATTTTTTCGTCGGACCCGATAATGGCCTCCTCTCTCCGGCTTTGGAACAGGAAAAAAACGTGCGGATCTATCATTTGATTCAAGACCGCTTCTTCTTGAAGCCTATGAGTCATACTTTCCACGGAAGAGACATCTTCGCGCCTGTTGCAGGATGGCTCTCTAAAGGTACCCCTCCCTCTGAATTCGGGCCCCAAATCCAGGATTTTTTGACCTTGAAATTACCCCTGCCGAAACGAAAGGGCCACCATGTCCTGGGTACGATTCTGCGGATAGACAAGTTCGGCAACCTGATCACGAATCTAACGGCAAAAGACTTCCCTGAACCAGTGCGCGGGTTTGTGCTTCGCATTGCCGGGCATGAGATTCGACAGCATTTGAGTTCCTATGCGGAAGCAGAAACAAAAACGCCCTTCACGATCTTCGGGAGCTCGGGTTACTTGGAAATCTCTGTCCATCGCGGATCAGCAGCGATCGTTTTGAAAGTAAGTGGCCGGGAGGAGTTTGAATTAGAGAGGCTCGAGTAAATGGAAGGAAGCGACTTCAGCGAATCTGCCTGTCGGAGAAGACCAATTTGAAAAAATCCGCTACGTGATCACCCCCCCCTAAGGCAGGTTTCTGGAGGCGAGTTTCCAGGTCAGTTTGAACCCAGTCATCGAGGAATAACCCTTTTTCCCCAGTCATACATTCGGACGGGAGAATCAGGCAATCTCCATACATTTGATTCTGAACTGAAGCATAGATATCACTGCCGCCAAGCAGCCCGGCAACTGTGATCCCTTTGCCGAGGAAATGATTTTCCACTGGCAGGCAGCGCAGGTCGATTTGGAATTTGGCGTTCATCTGATCAACGCATTCCTTGAGAATCGGGTAGAAGAGGACTCCTGTGACGACCGTCGCCCGGACTGGCAAACCCCGAGGTCGTGTCCAATCGAGAGACATCGTTTCCGCAAATTCGTCGAGGAAGTTTCGAATCATGCCGACGCCATTTTCGACGAGTGGGAAATCCCCATAATGGGAGCGAGGAGGGATCGAATGTCCCGCCTTGATGTAAAACTCATCCCCCAGGAAACAAAAGGGAACTCCAATTTCGCTTTTATTCTTCTGCTGAATCTGCTCGACATGGGCAATTGCTTCGGCCGCATAGGCCCCATCGACGGACCTTAGCTGGGGGAGCCCCTTTCGATGGTCGGTCAATCCGACAGGTACAATCGAGACACTCATGACGGACGGGTAAAATTGGCGTAGATCATGAAGAGTGTGCTCCAAATTCTTCCCATCATTAATTCCCGGAATGAGGACGACCTGGGTATGAAGCTGGATTCCCCCATCCACTAAGCGACGCATATTCCCCAGCAGGTCGTCTGGTATTTGGGACTGCAACAGATATTTTCTCAGCGCGGGATCCGTGGCATGCACGGAGACATACAATGGTGAAAGACGTTGCTCGAAAATTCTCTGGAAATCGTCTTCTGAAAGATTGGTCAGGGTGAGATAGTGTCCAAACAGAAAGGAGAGACGAAAGTCCTCGTCTTTCACCCGAAGAGTCCGGCGGATGTGCTTTCCTCGGGGGAGTTGGTGAACAAAACAGAAAATGCAATTGTTCTTACAAATTCTGGTCTGGATTCCCTCGAGTTCGAGGCCCAGGTCTTCATCTTCATCCTTCTCTATTTCGATTTCCCAAACTTCTCCAAAGGCCTTCATGATTCTCAAAGTCAGCTCAGATTCGACTGTCGAGGCAATGTATCGATAATCTAAAACGTCCTCGATCATGCGGTCATTGATGGCCAGAAGCCGGTCTCCCGCAGCCAACCCCACTTCCTCTGCGATCGAGTCCGCATCGACTCCATGGATCAAAACTCCGGCTGTCTGTTGCTCCAATTTGTTGGGAGATTCAGGATTCATCGGGCCTTCTCAATGGTTCACTTGAAAACTTTCAGAGACTAATTTTTTCTTACCACGGTAGATATAGTCTAATCCCGAAAAAACAGTGATGGCCGCTGTCGCGAGATATACCCCATTCATTCCACTCCAGGTGGTTCTTTGATAATTGAAATAGAGCACTCCCAGGATTGTCAGAATCTGCATGCACGTCGTCGCCTTCCCATAAATTGACGGAGGAAATGATCGGTGACCCGTACTAATGACAATGATCAGGACACTGGCTACAAGGATGACGTCACGACTGATGACAATGATAGTAAGCCAGAGCGGGATCAAGTTGGGTAACCCCATCCCTTTAATTGAAAGTACTACAAACGAGGTCGTCAGGAGAAGCTTGTCGGCAATCGGGTCCAGGTAGGCCCCCAAAGACGTTTTCTGTTTGAGCCAGCGTGCCATTAAGCCGTCTAGGCCATCGGTCACCCCCGCGAGAATATAGATTGCAAATGCCCATCCGAAATAGTCGTAAACCAGCAAAATGACGAAGATTGGAATGAAAACCATTCGTAAGATGGTCAACTGGTTGGCGGGAGTTAATACTTGGAAGGACATTAGTATGCAACCTCATGAAGACACAAAAACAATAAATGCTATCGAAGGGGGAAAAACATTGTCAAACCTTTTCGCCTTCGCCGCAGGCGAGTTTGACTTTATTTTCAAATTCTGGGAAGCTGGATTATGTCTGGGGTCACACTGGATAGGATAGGATTGCCTGGAGTTTTTTCGCCTATTTTCCGTGGAGTATGAGATTCACATCCTTGATTCTGGCACCTCTTCAAATCATCTCATTCGTCCTATTACTAATCGGGCAGGCCGACCCAGACACAGTGCTGCAGCATCGGGTGACGACCAACCAGTTGACACCCGGAGAACCGGGAATCGTCACTCTGGAGTTGGGGGTCAAGGAGGGTTTTAAGATTGCTAAGAAACCTCCTCCAATGCTGCAACTAGCGTCCAGTCCGAATTTCGAAGTGAAGAGTCCGGTCCTTTTTCAAGAAGCTCGAGCAGGAAAAGACCCTGAGTACTACGGAGAACTCAAGCCTCTCGAAATCTCGGTTCTGACCAGAATGGAGATCCCCTCGAAACAATATGAACTAAATGGAAGATTGACATACATTTATTGTTCAGAAAAAGATAAATACTGTGGCCGGTCCGCCACAAATATCAAGATCCCTGTCGTTGTTGTGAAGAAATAGTTTGGGCCGTAGTATGACCAATAACTTTTGGATTCCGTTTGTTTCGAGGTTCGCCAAGTCAAGCGGATGCGCTTCTGGTTTTCGTGCTTCTGATTTCACCTTTATTCTTCTTGTCGGGAGAAGAGCAGCCCGATCTCTCGAGTTACAGCAGTGTGGAAATTCTAGGTCGCGCGAACCGCTCCTTCTCCATGCGAAATTTCTTGGCTTCGGAAAGGTACTTTCGCGAACTGGACCGCCGCCTGACTCATTTTCTCTCACAACAAGTTTCACAGCGCGAACCTCAAGAATCTCTCACGCAGATTGAAATTGATGAAGAACTCATTCTGGCCCCTTTTGGTTTGGGGCATACGTTGATCTTTTTGCACAAATACAATGAGGCTGCGGAACAATTGGAGAAAGGACTCAAACTCTATCCAGATTGGGCGATCAATCACATTGAAATGCCCTTCTTTAAAGATCCCAGTTTTACAGGGCCCGTGGTCAACGATCTCCTGGATAAGATCCGTATTTCGGGGGATTCGGTAGCGTCTCTTTTACTCGGATACATTCAGTTTTTCAGTGAAGACTATCCTCGGGCCCATGAGTCATTTTCAAGAGCGTTAAAGAAAGATCCAAGATCGACAATCGCAAAGTTATTTCTTGAAAATATTTCACTGGCTTCTGGGCAGGACGCCAATTCCTCGCGTCCCCAACCCTCCCCGGAAAAGAGCGATGAGCTTCCCTCGGAAGAGCTGATTTCATATGGAAATTCCTTCTTTCGAAATTCAGAGTTTGCGATGGCCGCTAGTTACTATAAGAAAGCGATCGAGCGGGGCCAGGAAATCTCCGAAGCGCACATCGCCTATGGAGATTCTCTGTTTGCCTTAGGAAAATTTGAGGAGGCTACTCAGGCAATTGTGAAGGGTTTAGAGATCAATCCCGACTATGCAGAGAAACCCGTCAATCGTCGGGACTTCTATCGAAATCCTGTGGAGTTCGACCGGCAGCTTCAGTCCCTGGAAGGCTTTGTTCGAAGCCATCCATCAAACCTGGATGCTCGATTTCTCCTTGGGTATAACTATTTTTTCATCCAGGATTATACCAAGGCCAACAAACAATTTCAGGCTGTGTTGATTAGCAAGACCTTGAACTCTCCTGCCCAGCTTCTGCGTCGCACGATCCAGCAGCTCAGGACTTCGAAGCCCAAATAACCTCTCCGAGCGAAAAACAGGAGGATGCCTTGCGCAAGAATCCTGCAAACGACCAGTCCCTGTCAGACTGAGTCTTTTTCAGGTAATGCTCTTCGATGATGTGTGGAGAAAAGTGCAGAATGGTGGGCGCTAGAGGATTTGAACCTCTGACTTCCACCGTGTGAAGGTGGCACTCTACCGCTGAGTTAAGCGCCCTAATGGTTAAGCAGCAAACCGGTGCTCTTGTACCATGGTCCCGACGATTTAGACAAGACCAAATTTCCCGTTTGCTCGGCCGAAATAGGACTAGAAACGAGGTTGGATGCTAAAGGTCGATCAGCAGCAGAAAATTGTTTCCTTGGTGAACACGATTGAAACCGTCATCAAAGGCAAACGCGAAATTGTCAAGCAAGCATTGACCGCACTCTTCGCCGGCGGACATCTTCTGATTGAGGATGTGCCCGGTGTGGGGAAAACAACCTTGGGACATGTCTTGGCTTTGGTGATCCAATGCCGTTTTCATCGGATTCAATTTACCAGCGATCTTCTCCCTTCAGACATTATTGGAATCTCGATTTTCAACCAGGGGCTGCGCACTTTTGAGTTCAAGCCGGGACCAATCTTTGCGAATGTGATTCTGGCAGATGAGATCAACCGAACCACTCCTAAGACTCAAAGTGCTCTGCTCGAGGCA
The DNA here is from genome assembly GCA_963810905.1 of uncultured Acidimicrobiia bacterium. Taxonomy (GTDB): domain Bacteria; phylum Acidobacteriota; class Terriglobia; order Versatilivoradales; family Versatilivoraceae; genus CAWBAT01. The sequence goes on from CAWEPG010000016.1 coordinate 102,890, forward strand.
ATGAGTGAGGGACAAGTGACAGCCGACGGTCAGACTCTGGAAATCCCTCGTCCGTTCATGGTTCTGGCAACTCAAAATCCTATCGAACATCATGGGACCTATCCCCTCCCGGAATCGCAGCTAGACCGATTCCTGATGCGAATTAGAATCGGCTATCCGACATTGGATGAGGAGAAGACTATCTTCCGCAGTCAGTTGGGACGACATCCGATTGAATCCGTGAAAGCGGTTCTCAACGTTGATGAAGTGCTCGAAATGCAACAATTCGTTCGAAGGATTCCGCTGGACGAGGTCATTCTGCAATATGCCCTCCAGATTGTCGAAAAGACCCGCCAAACAGAACTCCTGAGTCTTGGTGTTAGCCCTCGAGGATCCCTGGCTCTATTGCGGGCCGCGCAAGCACGGGCCTTCGTGGAAGGGCGCGACTATTGCCTGCCTGACGATGTGAAGGCGCTGGTTCCTGCCGTTCTGGGACATCGCGTGGTGCTGAATAGTCGTTTTTCAACGACGCTGCGACTGGGGGAGGAAACGGAGAAGATCTTAAGGGATATTGTCGATTCTGTGCCCGTTCCGATTTGAGCCGCCGTCCACTTCTTAGTCAAACACTCCGGAGCACCATCAGTGGTCGGATTCACAGCCATCATAAAGCATTGACCTCAACACCTCCTATGAAGCTTCCGCACTTTACTCATTGGAATTTTAGCTGGCGGCAATTATGGATGAATTTGCTGGGGACGCTTGCCCTGGGCCTCGCACTGGGGTCAGCCCTGGCTTCATCGGTGGCATCTCGCGAAGGCAATTGGGTCGGTGCTGTTGGGCTTGCTATTTTCTCTCTCCTGCTAGCCCTCACCATTTCTTTGACCATCGTCCCTCACCTGCTGAATCGCGTTCGTGGAGAATGGTTGACGTTTCACTTCAATGCGACCCGAGAAGGCTGGCTTTACATGCTGATCCTTTTCGTTACCGGTGTCGCCGCTTTCAATTCTGGCAATAATCTCTTATATGTCATTTTCTCAGTGGAGTTAGCTATTCTGATTGTTTCCGAAGGACTTTCTAGGCTGAATCTCTATCGGCTTCAAACCACCATTGATTTACCCGAGGTTGTCGTCGCCCAGCAGAAATTCAATGTTGGCATCACCCTGAAGAACAGCAAATGGCATTTGCCGTCATTTTCAATACAACTCAACAGCGGAAGCGTCGGGTTAGCCGAAAGAGGATTGGGCATAAAAAGGGAGAGCCGCAATGAGACTTCGGGAAGCATTCGCCGTTACCTGCTTTTTCTGCCAGGGACCGCGGAAAGAAAATACAACCTACCGCTTCAAATCTCCCATCGCGGCCGGCATACACTCCGGAACATGAAGGTTAGTAGCCGGTTCCCCTTCGGATTTTTCGAAAAAGCCAAGAGTGCTGGCCCTCCTCGAGATGTACTGGTGTTACCGGCGCTGGAACCGCCGGATGAGTTTTTTGAAACCTTGCCTCTCCTAAGTGGGGCACTTGGAAGCTTTTTTCGTGGAGGGGGTGTAGACCTCCATTCGCTGCGGGAATATTCCATCCGTGATTCGGCCCGCTTTATTGATTGGAAGGCCAGTGCTAAAACCGAATCCCTGATGTTTCGGGAATTCACGCGTGAAGACGACCGGAGGTGTTGCTTCGTATTTGATAATTACTTCCCCGGCTTCGAACAATCTTGGCGACCTGCATTTGAAAGGGCCATTGTGCTGTGTGCCAATGCTGCCCGTCACTTTCACGAGATGGCCTGCGAGATTCGCCTGGTGACCCCCGAAAGCAGCACCCCATTTTCGAACACTCGGGTGGGCTTAGTGGAAATCCTCAAGATCCTTGCGCTTATTGAACCAACCTCTGAAAAATCTCAAACGATCATGACTCTTGCCGGGGATAAGGCTTTCAAAATAGTATTTTCAGCGAGTCACCGGGGAGAAATTCCAACGGCGGTGTGGACTTCCTCCCACGTGGTATTCACACGAGAGCTTCAGAAAAGAAGTTGACCCTAATGTCACTGGAACGACTTTTTCATCTGCTGACATACCTCCTCGTTGGTATCGGCTTCGCCATGCTGGCGTTGGCCAAGCAATTTTCCCTTTGGGTTATTGTTTTTTTTGTTATTCCTTACCTTCTTGCCTTTGCACCTCGTTTCGGCAGCAGTGACTGGTTAACGGTCCGTCAGGGTAACCTTCTAACTTGGCTATATGTCCCTTTCTTCCTGATCGATACTTTTCTACTCTCTCGATCCTTTGTCATCGCGGCACTTCATCTAATTCTGTTTGTACAGCTGATGAAGATGTACCAGCCAAGGCGAGACAGAGATTACTTTTACTTGATCGTGCTCAGTTTTTTAGAGGTCTTAGCTGCCTCATCCCTCACAATTGATCTTTCCTTTTTGTTCTTGTTTCTTATATTTGCGTTCCTTTGTATCTGTAGTTTGATTCTCTTTGAATTCAAAAGGGCTTCGCAGGCCGCTGCCTCCCACTCCGTTGAAAAAGTAGGGGAAAAGGAGAAAATCCAAGTTGACGGTGAAGTCTGCGAACTCACTGACAGACAGGCAGTTCAAGCAGTTCCTTTCATTTGGTCCCTGGGGGTTATCATTTTGGTTCTGGGGTCGGCCCTCGGGGCAGTCCTTTTTTTTTCCTTGCCCAGGTACGGTGCCGGATACTTTCACGGGAGAATTCAATTATCACAAACCCTAAGCGGCTTTTCGGATCATATCCGTCTCGGCGGGATTGGGTCCATCCAGCTCGACTCCTCGGTGGTTATGCGGATTCGTATTTCGGAGAACCTGACACCACTAAGGGATGCAAAGTGGCGAGGCATTGCACTGGACTATTTTGATGGGAGAGGTTGGTCTAAGTCTACACAGACTAGGAAAATCGCTCTTCGTGGAAATGGAGACTATGCCCTCCCCCAAAACTCTGGGCATGGGCCTTGGGTCCTTTATCAGGTATTGATGGAACCAAGCAACTCCGGCTATCTTTTTGCTCTCGAGCATGTTCAACGTTTGAAGGTCAATGCAGCTCCTTTGATCTGGGACCCAGCAGATGATTCCCTTAGCGCTCCGCCCCATCCGTTTCGTCGACTGGCTTATCAAGCGGAATCCCTCTGTCATGACGCCTACGCGTCCCAACCCTTGAGTGTCCTGACGGATGATGACCGCCGTCGCTATTTGCAGCTTCCCAGCCTTGACTCTCGGGTTGCGGCACTTGCAAAGGAAATTTCATCCAGTGCTATGGGTGAACGAACTCTCGCAGAAAAAACCGAGAAATTCCTGCGCGACAACTACCGCTATTCTCTGGAAGAAGCACCGATATTGAATCCACAGCCATTGGAGTCGTTTCTATTCGAAACCCGAAAAGGCCATTGTGAGTATTTTGCGACCGCCATGGTCGTTTTGCTCAGAAACCTTGAAGTTCCTTCCCGAATTGTGAACGGTTTTCGCGGAGGAGATTATAACGGGATTGCCGGTGACCTGGTAGTGAGAGCTCGAATGGCTCACAGCTGGGTCGAGGTATTCATACCCGGTAGCGGGTGGAGTTCATTTGACCCAACTCCACCAGCTATTGAAGGCCCTCAACAGAGTCGTTTCTTCAAAACTTTGAATAATTGTCTCGATGCTCTTGACCTGTTCTGGGGAGAGTGGATTCTGGGATACGATAGTCTGGTCCAAATCTCCCTCTTTAGGGGTATGGAGGAGCGCGCCGGCAACTGGGCCCGGTTTGGCCAAAACGTCTTTTATTGGACGACCTGGCAGCTCGGTGAGAAGCTTTTTCGGTTGACCGTGGACACCTGGCAGGCCATCCGATTCGTTCGAATTTCTTGGATCATCATCCTGCTCCTGCTTTGTGTTGCACTCATTGGTTGCATGTTCTGGTTTGTAAGGCGAAATGGACAAGATGAAGCAACAGAGCCGAGCCGTCAAATGGCAACCGCAATTCAGCTCTACACGGCTCTTCTGTGCTCGCTGAAAAGTTTAGGCAGAACAAAATCGGAATATTTGACTCCTAACGAATTTGCAGCTACTTTTGCCCGGGACGCAATCGGTCGCCAGGTGGAGGAGATCACCACAATTTATAATCATCCTTCGATTTAGTTCGGAACCGCCGAGTCACGAGCAACTCAAGCACGCCTATCAATTGTTGGATGAGATCAAGGCGTGCAAGAGAACGATGCGCATCAGTCGGTGAGTCATCCTTCCGAGTAGAACATTTTCGAAGACTCGAATGGATCCCAGAAGGGCATGAACATGTTGAGAAAGTTTTGCAGTAAATTGCCATCACCCGGTAACTTCCGCTCTTCAGTTCACCTCGATCATTTCATTTTCCAACGGGAGATATGTTTAGCATGAATCGTTCAAATGAAAATCCTATTTCCTCAATCTATCAAGAAAGTAGGCCATGGGGAGGGTTCCGTCGTTACACACACAACCAAATCAGCACAGTCAAAATCATTACCGTCAACCCTGGTGAGATCCTTTCCCTGCAATACCATCATCATCGTGATGAACTTTGGGTGGCACTCGATCGGGGTTTAAAGGTGACCCTAGGGGAAAGAATTTGGGAACCTGAACCGTATGAGGAAATCTACATCCCCCGGGGAACAAACCATCGAATGGCCGGTGTAGGGGAAAAATCGGGTCGGTGGCTTGAAATCTCATTCGGAGAGTTCAACGAAGAAGACATAGTCCGACTTGAAGATCGCTATAACCGGGAATGATCTTAAGAACTTGCCTTTCGCCGGACGCCTTTCGCCGTTTGGGCAGGCAAAATGAACGACCGAACCCGATGTCAGGACCAGCAGACGACGAACCTGTCCCAATTCCGATTGAAGACTTTCTGGATCTGCATTATTTCTCTCCGAAGGAAGTCAGGCCACTGATCGATGAATACCTTTTTCAGTGCCAGGAAATGGGGTTTCAACGCGTCCGTCTAATTCACGGAAGAGGAACTGGAACTTTAAGGCAAACGGTAAGAGATCATCTTGCCAAGGACTCCCGAGTCTTGGAATTTAAGGATGCTGCCCCGGAAGCGGGCGGATGGGGAGCCACTCTGGTTTACTTAAAATCGAAATTTTCCAAGTAGTCCACCAATTGTTTCGTAGTTTTCCGTTGAAACCGGTCGTGCAAGGAGGGTAGATTCCCCATACGCTCGTCCATAGTAACCCGCTCAACCCGTTGAAGAGGGTAGAAGACCGTGCTCAAACCCATCTCTTCATCTGTACCTACCTGACTAAGCCAGTCCTCAAAAGCGCTTAGATCAATCCCGCAGACGGTGATGCCAGCAGGAGTTAAATCCATAAGCAGCCCCCAGATCTTTTCCCGCGGAGTGTGCAAAGTAACTAGAACGACGGAGTGCACTTTCATATCCTATGCCTCCACATGGGTTGGTTTCTCTTCCCCTGATTTCGATCTAAGCCATCAAAAGAGCAGGTATTAATGGCGAGGCTACCTGATCAATTCCTTGACCAGAAAGATCCAACCTGACTATAAACCCGGAGACCGAGAATGACGATGAAAGAGTTGGCATGAAATGTGACAAAACACAACCACGTTCTGGTTCTTCAGCGCGAGTCGGGGAATTGCTCCATAGAACTGCGATTCAAGGCTTTTCTCTGATAGAACTCTTGCTTGTACTGGCCATTGTTGTTTTGCTGGCCTCCATCGCCGTTCCGAACCTTATGAAAGCACGTCGAGCGGCGAATGAAGCATCGGCCGTTTCAACTCTGAAGCTCATCGCGGGCGGTCAGCTAGTCTATCGTCAAACTCAGGGGGAATATACCACATTGGCATCCCTGAACCAGGAAAGCATTATCGACAATCTTGTAGGGTCAGGCATGAAGAGTGGCTATGTTTTCGAATCCTCTCCAGGAACTTTCCCTGCAGATGAATATACGGCGACAGCTACCCCGTCCGTGCCTTCAGGCTTCGCCGCCAGCGGAGTGCGCTATTTTTTCATCATGCAAGACCATGTCCTGCGTTACAACATGACAGGACCCGCTGATTCTACATCGACGCCTATTAATTAGGCACCTTCCGACACTCTTGCCGTACGATTCTCGAAACCACCGCCACGGCCAACGTAACCACGCAGCCAATGCAAGCGTGCCAGGTAAAAGCGATGGTCGTATATTTCAGAATAGCTCCGGTGCAAATGATCCCCATGAGGAAACCAATCATCGCATCTTTTTGATTGGCGGGTCGGGAAAAAATCCCCAGAAGAAAGACACCGAGCATCCCACCGTAAGTAAACGAAGCGATCTTTAAGCCCAGCACTACGACTGGCGCCGTCGTATTTTCAAAAAGCAGTGCCCCTAACACTAAAACGACCCCCCAAAACAGCGTAAAGAATCTTGACCCCGCAATCCCTTTGCCCGTCTCATGCAAACTTTCTCTTGAACTCCGCTTGTAGAGATCAAGATAAGAAGAAGAGGCCAGGGAACTAATTGCAGAAGAAAGAGCTCCCATGGCAGAGGCCAGAACTCCCGCCACAACGATCCCTGCGAATCCCGGGGGCAGGTTCTCCACAATGAATTTCGGAAATATTTCATCAGAAGACTGCAGGCCCAAGGCTAAAAGATCTTGCCCGTGGTAGAAGGCAAACAGGCACAGTCCTAAAATTAGGAAAAAGGCGAACTGAATAATGATGAGCAGAGCATCCAAAATCAGCGCACGCTGGCTGTCTTTGGAGGATTTGCAACCCAACAACCGTTGGACAAGGAGTTGGTCGGTACCGTGTGAAGCCATACTCAGAAATGTCCCTCCGACGAGGCCACCGACTAAGGTGTAGGGGGAACCAAAAAATTGGCTCAATGAATTTCCCCATTCCAGGTTTATGACGTCAAACTTACTCAACGCCCCTGTGTTGGCATGTCTTAAGACGTCTCCCCATCCATGGGGAAGACGATTTAGGATAAGGATGAAGGATACGGCTGCACCACTAAGGTAAATGCCTAGCTGAACCACATCCATGGCCACTACAGCCTTTAGGCCACCCAAGTAGGTGTAAACGATTGTGAAGAGGCCAATCAACAGAATGGAGCTTCGATACCCCAATCCGGTGACAAGATGAATAGGGATTGCGGTTGCAAATAGTCTGACCCCAGAGGAGAGAACCCGCGTGAACAGGAACGCAACAGAAACCACTTGACGGAGTCGAAGTCCAAACCTTTTTCCGAGGAAATCATAGGCTGTTTCCAGGTCATTTCGGTAATAGGCCGGAATAAAAAAGAGCGCAACCAGCAATCGGCCAATAAAATAACCAAAGGCCAACTGCAGGAAATGCATGTTGCCCATATAGGCGAGGCCCGGGACACTCACGAAAGTCAATGTGCTGGTCTCGCTGGCCACCATAGAAAATCCCACCGCCCACCAGGACATGGTTTTTCCTCCGAGAAAATAGTCGCGCAATGAGTGCTGCTGACTCGCGAGTTTGATGCCGGCGACAGTAACCCCGATAAGGTAAGCCGCAACAATTGAATAATCGAGAATGGTGAATTTCAAATGGGTGCTCGTGGCGCTGTATACAGAGGCGCATTTCAAGGATATTGCATTACTTACTTGAAAAGGCAGGACAAGCTATAGAAGGGATGACCACATATCTTGAACTGCTCAACTGGTCCCCTGAAATAGAAAAGGAATCTAAAATGCTAGGATGAGATTAAGCTAAAAGCCTTTTGGGCGGCCTCCAATGTCTTATCAACGTCTTTGTCTGAATGGGCGGTGGAAAGGAATCCTGCTTCAAATTGGCTGGGAGCAAGGTAGACGCCATTTTCCAGCATTGCCCAGAAGAAGCGTGCAAATCTCTTGGTGTCGGATTGCTTGGCGGTTCCCCAATCGGTTACAGCTTTTCCAGTGCCTTGTGCGGAGTGCCCCGCTGTCTGAGAGTCCGGAGTAGCGTTAAAGAATACTGTGAACATCGAGCCAACGCGATTGGCGGACACCGGAATGCCGGCTTTTTCAGCCGCATGAAGCATGCCCTGGGAAAGCTTGCTTGATTGTTTTTCCAGACTCTGGTAGGTCCCCTCTCTCCTTAAAAGCTTGAGAGTTGTGATGCCAGCGGTCACAGCCAGAGGATTGCCCGACAAAGTGCCTGCTTGATATACGGGTCCCACAGGAGCCACATGATCCATAATGTCGCGCCTTCCCCCGTAAGCTCCGACAGGCAGTCCGCCACCGATGATTTTCCCTAATGCGGTCAGGTCGGGTTTCACACCATATAACTCCTGAGCTCCTCCATAGGCAATGCGAAATCCGGTCATGACTTCATCAAAAATGAGCAGACTTCCATTCTCCGTGGTGAGTCTTCGTAATCCCTGGAGAAAACCGGTTTGGGGAGGGACACATCCCATGTTGCCAACAACCGGCTCAAGGATCACTGCAGCGAGGTTTTTGCCATGACGAGAAAAAGCCTCTTGGACGCTGTTCAGGTCATTAAATGGGCAGGTGAGGGTCAGTCGAGCCAATTCGGCCGGTACGCCTGGACTGTCCGGCAGACCCAAGGTGGCAACTCCGGAACCTGCCTTAACGAGTAGACTGTCGCCGTGTCCGTGATAACAGCCTTCAAACTTCAGGATCATAGACCGACCAGTATACCCACGAGCAAGCCGAAGCACGGCCATGGTGCTTTCCGTACCGGAGTTGGTCAGCCTGACCTTTTCGATGGAAGGGAAGGCCTTGGTAATCAACTCGGCCAGTTCGATCTCGCCTTCGGTTGGAGCCCCATAACTTGTTCCCGTGTTTAAAACCCTGGCTAATGCCTCCATAACTTCCGGGTGGCAATGGCCAAGAATGAGGGGTCCCCATGACCCGACGTAATCAATAAACTCATTCCCATCGACATCAAAGATCTTGGATCCGGCACCTTTAGAAATGAAGAGCGGATGGCCTCCCACTGCTTTGAATGCGCGAACGGGAGAATTCACACCACCGGGAATGAGTTGCTGGGCTTTGTCATAGAGTTGTTTGGATTTTTCGAACAATCTCCCTCTCTTTTTTCAGCCTAAAAGGCGAGCTGCTTCTTTGGCGAAATAAGTAATAATCAGATCCGCACCAGCCCGTTTAATACACGTGAGCGATTCCAGAATGGTCCGGTCTTTATCCAACCAGCCATTCTGCTGGGCTGCGACTAACGAGGCATACTCTCCGCTGACCTGGTATGCCGCGACAGGTACCTGGAACTCCGTTTTCACTCGATAAATGACATCGAGGTAGGGCATTGCAGGCTTGACCATCACCATGTCGGCACCCTCTTCAATATCCAGTGCGACTTCCCGAATGGCTTCGCGCTGGTTGGGCGGATCCATTTGATATGAGCGTCGATCGCCAAATTGCGGGGCTGAATCCGCTGCTTCGCGAAACGGTCCATAAAAAGAGGATGCGTACTTGGCCGCATAGGAAAGAATCGGTGTGTTTTCAAATCCGTTCTCGTCGAGAACGCTGCGAATCGCCCGAATGCGCCCATCCATCATATCGGAGGGTGCAACGATATCAGCTCCGGCCCGGGCATGGGACAAGGCCGTTGCTGCCAACAAGGGGAGAGTCTGATCATTGTGGACATCTCCATCCCGAATTCTGCCGCAATGACCATGAGACGTATATTCACAAAGGCATACATCGGTGATGACGAGCAGCCCCGGGACGGAAGCTTTGATGGCTTTGACCGCCTGTTGGACGATTCCGTCATCGGCATAAGCCCCTGAGGCGTCTTCATCTTTGTGGGGGGGCAAGCCAAATAGTAAGACCGCGGGAATCCCCAACGAGCGAATGAGGATGCATTCCTTGAGAATCTCATCAACCGACATGTTGTAGTTGCCGGGCATAGAAGAGACTTCCTTTTTAATTTTTTCTCCGGGACAGACAAATAAGGGATAGACAAAATTCTCCACCGCGAGTCGTGTTTCCCGAACCATGGAGCGGAGGGTTTCGGTGCTCCTCAGACGGCGGGGTCGATAATAGGGTGTATCCATGGAACTCTCCACTCACCTACAAACCATTGGGATTGGGATCAAGGTCTCATTTATATTCAGCATTAGAACAATCGTTCTTGCTTCCGGATGTTTCCGAAAGATCCGATATTTTTCAACGAGAAACTAAAACGGATGGCATTCTCTTGACGAATTCCAAAATTGAATTGCATATATTCCAATGAAACTCCGCAACAATCCCAGTTGTACGTTAACTGTGAAACACTGTGCTGTAACTGGCTTGTTGTGAAATCGTAGTCGACACCGAATGCCGCGTTAAACCCCTGCCTCAAAGAGTTGCCGTAGCCAATGGTTGCTCGGACCTGGTTTGACGCATACTGATTAGGGGGAAGATTTGGCGTATTGTAGTAACTGAGGGAAATAAAGCCCTTGCTCAAATAGGCGCTACCCGAAAGGCTGCTGGCCCTGAACATACGGACGACCGGGTCATAGTCCATCCTGAAGTCTACCGCATATCGTTCCGCAGGAGTGTATCGAACACGCAAAATGACCGGTGAGTAATTCCTCACCTCATTTTCAAAGGCAAATGCCGTCAACCCATCCAACGGAGAGAAAACATTTCGCTGGCCCGGCACGAGTGCACCACCAAACGTGGGCTCAAAGAAATACCTTTGGCCTATCCGGATCGACAGGACTTCACTGGTTGTCGTGCTGCCATCTGACATTTTACGCTTCGAAAAGAACCGATTCGTCAAGTCGTACTCCACTTCACTTGTGTCCGCCAGCACATCTCTTTCATCAAAGCGGATGATCTCAGCAAAATCACTAACCCCGTTGACAAACCGGTAGGTGACTTCCGGTTCAATAACGTGTTTAACCTGTTTGCCACCAAAGTTGAAGATTTTTTCAAAGCTGGGGCCATCGAGCTGACCCTGAAAATCAAACGACGTTCGACTCAAATGTTGGGGTGAAACTCCAGTGCTTGACTCGGGATCCATTCTTTCTGAGTAAAAGGTCTCTCGGAATCCGAAGGTCGAGGTGAAATTAAAGAGCGAAAACTTCCTGAATGGGATGGTTAATCGTGGATGTAAGTCAAATCGTTGGACCATGGGAGACGTGGTGATGTATTGGTCCGTTCGGCTATAAGCCTTCAATGGCAGTATCAAAGGACCAATAAAATGGCAAGTCTTTGAGTTGGCGATTCAGGCCAAACAAGTCAAAGCTGGGAATGTCGCGGGTTGTTACGGGTTTGACCGGATAAAGCGTTAAACGCTTTTCGCCAAATACGTTCAAGCTGAAATCGGGGTTGTTCTTGGTAATAAAACCGGACGACACCTCGTCAGGTCGGGCAATCGTCGCAAAGGAGTTGGACCAGGTTTGCAGGAAATTTTGGGAACTGGTTGCGAAGATGTCCACTGCCGCATGGTAGCCCTTCTCAGTGGTAGTGTCTGCCAGGATGCGGGTAAGTTGGCCACCGTCCCCCAGCCGATCGATTACGAAGAATTCCCTGGCAAAGATGCGGGTTTTTTCGTTTGGCCTGGCATTAAATTCAACCCCGCCCCCCCACCCCCGCAGGGAGAAGTACTCGGCTTGAGTCAATACATCAGCACTGCGCCCAAGCGTCAAATAAAAGGCATCCCCAACCATCCTTCCTTTATCAGATGAGTTACCTGTGGTAGGAATGAGAAATCCTGATTGTCGCTTTAACGGTTCGGTAGGGGTCATCAGGTAAGGGAAATAAAGTATGGGAATTTTTTTAATCCGGAAGACGGTTTTCTTAAGCTTGGCGTTGTGCTCCTTTCGAATGATCGCATCTTGGACATGGAAGCTCCACTTCGGGACTTTGTCTTCGCAGGCTGTGACGAACCCTTTTCGAACCTGATATCGGTCTTCATCCAGCTTCTCTACTTCCTCAGCATCGAAAAGGAAGCCCGGGTCGGCCCTGCCTTTCGCCCTATAAAAAGTTCCTGTTTTAGTGGCAAAGTTAAATTTAAATCTCTCTCCCCAAACTTTTTGAGTACCCTCCTCAAAATAAACATTGCCCTGTCCTTCCACTTCATGGGTTTCATCATTTCCCCAGACTTCATCTGCCCTTAAAAGCATGTCTTGATATCGGACTTCCACTTTTCCTTTGGCCTGATACTCATGCTTACCCATTCGGGTTTGGTTCTCAGCTTGAATGGTCACTTCGTCACTCCCGGGTGTAGGGGACAGTATCGAAGGTGGCTGCGCTGCAGGCGCCTCTACTGGATTCTGCCCTTCAGCGCTGAGCCGAAACGGCCACAACAGGAGAATCACCCATGCGCAGAAAAGAATGTATCCTTCCGAATAATACGCGGGCTCGGTTCTACTGGGGCCTCGCTTGAAAAAAAAGCTTTCCCGGCCCATGAGCTTTCTAAGAGTTAAAGATCTTTGAGGGCAGTTGTCAGATGGCAATTCTGATTCTCAATAAAAATCTCGGATATGTTGCGTGGGGATTAGAAGTGAGAGAGACCGTGCCCCATTCATTTTGAATTGTGAATCCTTAACCTCAAGCGAGCCCCTTGTCCAAGCCAATCCATCGTGGCCTGGTAATTGGTAACTCGGTCACCGGATCAACAGGGAGGCACATCCTCCTCACGGCTATTCTCGCTAATCTAACATGGGGGGGTGGACAATTCAATATTGCGACGGTCTAGGGCTTTTGTTACCATGGCATCGGTAGGTTTTTTGCCTTGCGGGGGCTGCCATTAAGGATACTTCCAGTCTGAATTTATCAATTCTAACTTTGTGCATGCCGAGTCGCAATCCATGAATTGCCCAATCTGTGGCCTCTTGAATGTTCCAACGGCACAGGTTTGTATCCATTGTAGATCTTCCATCGAGTCCGCTGCCCCCACTGCTATCCCGCCAAAGAACGTCGTCACTTTGCGAAAAGCGAAGTTACTCTCCGCAGCCATGAATTCCTTTGGCGCGCAGAATGCCCCTTCCCAGGAAAACGAGGGTTGGCGGGATCAGCTCAACTTAAAGCTTGAACAAATTAAGGTAAGATCATCGGAAACAGAAAAGACCCCCCCAGTTGAATTGATGGAATCGTTACGCAATCGAGAATTCGTGAGGCCCGGTCAAGAACGGTCAGAAGAAACCCCGCTCTCTGTTCTTAGCTCTGTCAGCCCTGAAATTCATCCCTTGGCTAAGAGAACGCTCCAGAAGCTGGAACAAGTACAACGGGTAACAGCCGTGATCCCCCATCCGGATTTGAACACTGGCTTTGTGGAGCCAGACTCCGGAGCTCCACCTGCCTCTCCCAAGAATACGATACCTAGACGACAAACACGAAAATTAGACCGAATTGAACGAATTGAAATCGATTTGAACCAGGGAACGCTCCCCTTTGATTCCTACGAAGAGGGCCATGCAACGTCCCCGGAGGAATTGATTCGAAATGGCCTCGCGGCTGCGGGTGTTTCGGAACGAATCCGCGCAGGAGCAATCGATGGCCTGTTTGTCACCGGCTGTTTTTTGTTCTTCTTGTTGATTATCTTATTTATTCCTGAATTCAAGCTCCTAACAAAACCTTCCTTATTGGCATTGGTGACGGTTTGGGTAATCTTCTTCGCTTCGTATCATTATCTGTTTACCGCATTGGGTAGCCGAACCCTTGGTATGGAGTATGAACAACTGCAGGTGGTCAATTTTGAAGGGCAGGCCATTTCAGTGGAAGAATCTCGCCTGCGTACTCTGGGATATCTTATCTCGCTCGGATGTTTTGGACTTGGGTATTTGTGGGCCGTGTTCGATCCAGACCGACTAACCTGGCACGACAAGATCTCAAAAACATTGATCGTGGAAAAAGAATCCCATCCCTCAACCTCACCCGAGGCGCATCTCTTCAAAAGATCGGGGCAACCCGCCGTCAAATAGCTCGCGAGTGGAGAGGTTTTGAGTGCTTCAAGGTTTTGTGATCACACTGAGGGAAGGAATGGAGGCTTTCCTCATTGTCGGACTCTGTATCACCTTCCTAAGAAAAACTGGGCGCCAGAGGCTCCAGTCAGCCGTCTACTGGGGGATTGTAACAGCAGTCTTAATTTGCCTAGTGGCCGGCATCCTTCTTTATGAAGTCTCCTTCAATCAGTCCTTTTGGGAAGCCATCTTTTCTTTGATCGCCGCAATATTTGTAGCCTCATTGACCGTGCATATGTGGCGCAGCAGCCGTACGATCAAAAAGGATATTGAAGCTCAATTGGAAGCCGCTTCATCACGAGAAACTGGAATGGGTGCATACCTGGCGGTTTATATGTTTACCGTATTGATGATCTCGCGAGAAGGAATTGAAACCGCTTTGCTTCTGAGTTCACTGATGTTTCAAGTAGCCACTCGACCGATGTTCATAGGAGCTGTTATCGGAATCGTGGCAGCGGCGACCATGACCTATTTGTGGACGCGCTTTGGTTATCGAATCAACCTCACTCGTTTCTTTCAGGTTACGGCGATTTTCCTCTTTATCTTCGTCATCCAACTCCTCATTTACTCGTTCCACGAAATGGCTGAGGCCTCTCTGCTCCCGAACAGTGACTTGCTCCATCAATTGACAGAACCTTATGGCCCCGACGGAAAATATGGACGGTTCATCACTTATTCCCTGATTCTTATGCCGGCAGCCTGGTTATTTTTTTCTTCCGTATTTACCAAAAAACCTGCCATTCAGAATCAGACGACCCCAAAAAGTTTGTGAGAATGCTTTGAGGGAACCCTTCCCTTATCTAAGGTATTTCTCGAAAATCGACATATCGTTGAACGATTTGAGTCTTCTTCTCCTTATATTCAGCTTTGATTTCAATTTGCTCCGGCAAAGCCATTGACCTCCCAAAAAGCCGATGTGTCTTAAATTCGGCCAGGTAGTCATAGGACTGCATTCCCTTAGGTAACTTTTTCATTCTTGCGCTGATACGAACAATCTCTTGGGCTTTTTCATCGATCCAAATAATCCCTTGCTGGCGAAGAGGCAGCGATGTACCTCCCAGAATAATGCTGAGGGTCGAGGCATCTTGAACAGTCTGAAATGTGAATACCAGGCATTTATGCCCCGCCACGGTTTCTTCCCGCAGCTTTTTGAAATCCGTGCCGATTCGATTCTCGATCGTGAAATTTTTTATGAGCTCTCCAGTAAAAGGTTTTTCGATTAAAGGAAAACTGGTCAAGTCGGGTTGAGGGGCGTCAACGGATTCAGGGATGCGAGACTCCGTAAAGCCGACATGCTCTGCTGACCTTGGTTTAATTTTGCGCATGACCTCATATTGGCCTGTGTACACATGATGCTGTGTCAAATTGTTTTTCTTGTCGAACTCATCGATCGTGATCGTTTCCAAACAGCGAAGATTCTTCATGCTGAGCGTATCTATGGTGATTTTTTCGATAGTTTGGCTCAAGACATCAAGACTTTCATCGAAATCCGCAGTGAGATCATCTTGCTGAAATCCTTGAGACGCACCAACAAAGAAGAAGGGGATGCAGCAAGACATTAAAATGGTGAGTGCTTTTTTATGTTTCCTCATGGCAAGATTATAACGAAAGTTTCAGTTCTCCTTGCGAGGGAAATTCTCGAGGGATCAATATTGTTGGGTCCGGACCGTTCCCATGAATGGACGTGAAGGGAGACAGGCTCCTTAAACCAGGCTTCCCAATGTCAAGCCAATGATCAAGAAAACCAGACTCCGCGTTGCCTTAGCTCAAATCTCACCCAAGCTGGGGAATTTATCTTCAAACATCGAGCTTCATTGTGCCTGGATCGATCGTGCCCAGGCCGCTGGCGCCGAGCTGATTGTCTTTCCCGAACTGTCATTGACGGGGTACATTCTCCAAGACCTGGTGCCTGATTTGGCGATTTCTTTGTCCCAAGCCTCAGTCCTTCAGCCTATCCTGAATCGTGCCCAGAACATTGCCTGCATCTTTGGCTATGTGGAATTCTCTGACAACTTTAATTTTTACAACTCCGCTGCGTATGCGAGCGAAGGAAAGATCCGGCACATTCACCGGAAGCTGTATCTCCCCACCTATGGCATGTTTGACGAAAAGCGCTTCTTTGCTCAGGGGGAGGCACTTCGAACCTTTCAGACCGCATGGGGGGAATTAGGGATCTTGATCTGCGAGGACTTGTGGCATCCTTCCACGATTCATCTCCTGGCTTTGGACGGCGCCAGCGCAATTATCGTGCCCTCCTGTAGTCCTGGACGTGGCGTTCGGGGAGACAATCTTTTTGCAACGTCCGAAGGATGGGAAAATTTGCTTAAAACCGCCGCCCAGTTTCAAACTGTATATAATCTCTACGTGAATCGCGTGGGCTTTGAGGACGGAGCCCATTTCCCTGGAGGGTCAATGGTGGTGGATCCCTCCGGCAAAGTTGTTGCCCGGGCAAAATATTTCGAAGAGGATTTGCTGCTCTATGAGCTCGACATGGAAGAAGTACGGCGGGCACGACTCTTCACTCCGGTTCTACGAGATGAGCGACTCGAGCTAACTCTCAGGGAATTACAAAGAATTGCAGGCAAACGCAATGAGAATCAATTGTGAACTGACCGCCAAGGTTCTGGAAAGCTTTATTCGCGATGAACTGGGAAAAACCGGATTCTCCCGAATCGTCGTCGGGCTTTCCGGAGGCATTGATTCTGCCGTTTCATGTGTTCTGGCCGAGCGAGCGCTTGGTCGGGCGAGTGTTCATGCCATTCTGATGCCGTATAAGACCAGCAGCAAGGAGAGCCTAACCGACGCCAAGGCTGTGGTCGATCAATTGCAAGTTTCCAGCGAAATCATTGAGATTACCCCAATTGTCGATGGTTATTTTGCGTCCCAACCTCAAGCCGATTCGTTGCGTCGCGGGAATGCCATGGCGCGGGCACGCATGATTGTTCTGTTCGACAAGTCCATGGAAAAGCGCGCCCTCGTCCTGGGAACCTCCAATAAGACCGAATTGCTTCTCGGCTACGGTACTCTCTTCGGTGACATGGCATCGGCCATCAATCCTATTGGCGATCTTTATAAGACTGACATCTTTCAGTTGGCCGCCTATTTGAGTATTCCGGAATCCATTCTTAAAAAAAAGCCAACCGCAGATCTGTGGGCTGGCCAATCCGACGAAGATGAGTTGGGATTTACATACGCCGAAGTGGATGAATTGCTCTATGAACTTATCGATAACCGGTCACGGCCCCAAACCCTCATTCAGAAAGGCTTTAAAGAGGAATTCGTCCACAAAATTGTTCAGAAAATTCAGAACTCTCAATTCAAGCGACGTGGGCCCATTATCAGCAAACTCTCTCCACGATCCATCATGCATGATTTCCATTATCTGCGAGACTGGGGACTCTGACCATGCCGATTTCCGTTTGAGGCTATCGTCCTCTCTTGCTTGGAGGGTCCTCTTTTTGAATTCCCCTGCTTGGGGGGACATAGACGCTTCGCTTTCCGAAAATACAAATCCTTCATGTCTGGTACCCTTTACGTTGTAGCTACGCCTATTGGAAATTTGGAAGATATTACCTTGCGTGCTCTTCAGGTTCTGAGAGAAGTCGACTTAATTGCCTGCGAAGATACTCGCCATACGATAAAGCTCCTGACGCATTATCAAATTGATAAGCCCAGGATCAGTTACCACGAACACAATGAAATGGAGAAGGCCTCGAACCTGCTTATGGAGTTACAAAGCGGGAGGCAAATCGCCCTCGTCAGCGACGCGGGGACACCTTGCATCTCCGACCCTGGTTACCGAATCGTTCGAAAGGCCCTCGAAAACGGAATTCGCGTTGTTCCGATTCCGGGTCCCTGTTCTTTTACCGCCGCCCTCAGCGCTTCCGGCCGCCCGACAGACTCCTTTGTTTTTCTCGGCTTCCTTCCGGCGCGGAGGAATTCTCGCAGCACAATCTTGAAGTCGCTCAAGGAAGAACTCCGTACCGTGATTGTATTTGAGTCGCCTCTCCGGTTGTTAGGGACTCTCGCTGATATTCAAGAAATCCTGGGCCCAAGATTGATCACCGTTGCAAGAGAGATCACAAAAATCTACGAAGAGATTTTCTTTGGAACGGTCACGGAGGCGCTTATCCACTTTTCGAAAAAGCCCGTAAAGGGCGAAATCGTCTTGGTTCTCGAGAAAGAACACTCTCCCAAAATCACCCCAAGTCTCCCTAAGAAGGAATTGATCGAAGGAAAAACCAAGGAGTTGATGGAACGGCTGGGAATGACTAAGAACGAAGCGCTTAAAGAGCTGGCCATTCAATATCGCATTCCTAAACGGACTCTTTATAAAATTTTGTTGGATTCAACGGATAAGGAGTAAACAGTTGAAACTTGCCAAACGTCTCAGCAAACTCGGAACGGAGAGTGCCTTCCAGGTTTTAGTAAAGGCCAAGGCCCTGGAGGCTCAGGGCAGGCAAATTATCCATCTCGAAATTGGCGAGCCTGATTTCCCCACTCCAAGGGCAGTGATAGATTCCGCGAAACAAGCGCTCGATGAGGGGTATACGCATTATTGTGGTCCTTCGGGATTGAACGAACTTCGAGCAGCCATCGCTACAGAAGTCGGACAGACCAGAGGAATCTCGGTGGATCCAGATTGGGTGGTGATCACGCCCGGCGCCAAACCCATCATGTTTTACCTTATCCTGGCCGTGGTCGATGACGGAGACGAGGTCATTACGCCAAACCCTGGGTTCCCGATCTACGAATCGATGATCAACTTCGTCGGTGGGAAACCTGTTCCACTTCCTCTTGTTGAAGAACACGATTTCCGATTCAGAATAGAAGACCTGGAGCAAAGAGTCACCTCTCGAACGAGGCTGATTATTATCAATTCACCTCAGAACCCTACCGGCGGCGTCCTCACCGAAAGCGATCTCAAAGCCATAGCAGACATTGCCAGAGACAAAGATATCTGGATTCTGTCTGATGAGATTTACGGCAAGATCCTGTATGAAGGCAAACATCACAGTATCAGCTCGCTCCCGGGTATGCTTGCGCGAACCGTCATCCTGGATGGTTTTTCCAAGACCTATGCCATGACGGGCTGGCGATTGGGTTACGGAATCATGCATCCAGACTTACAGACGCACATCTCCACTCTGATCACGAACAGCGTCTCTTGCACGGCTCCATTCGTCCAACGAGCCGGCCTGGTGGCACTAGCTGACACAAAGGAGGAAGTCCGCCAGATGGTGGAGGAGTTTCGAAAAAGGCGAGACTTTGTTTGGAAGCGGCTCAATGCCATACCAGGGATTCATTGTGTTTGTCCTCCAGGGGCCTTCTACGCGTTTCCCAACATCCGGTCTTTTGGAATGAACAGTGCTGACTTTGCGGACTACTTGCTCGATACGGCAGGCGTGGCGGTTCTTTCAGGAGCCTCATTCGGAATCTACGGTGAAGGATTCATTCGACTCTCCTATGCCAATTCAATGGAGAACCTGGCAAACGCTCTGGACCGAATCGAAGAAGCCACCCGGCGGATTAGTCGGTGATTCTCTTCGGTATTTCGCTTTCGATTGATTCTCTTTCTTCGTTCGATTATTCTTCGATCAGAACATAAGGAGGTAAGAAAATTGCAATCATTTGAATATGCGGCCCCGTCCACTTTGCAA
The DNA here is from genome assembly GCA_963810905.1 of uncultured Acidimicrobiia bacterium. Taxonomy (GTDB): domain Bacteria; phylum Acidobacteriota; class Terriglobia; order Versatilivoradales; family Versatilivoraceae; genus CAWBAT01. The sequence goes on from CAWEPG010000016.1 coordinate 122,422, forward strand.
GGGGCCCTTGCCTTACTCCAGGTAAAAGGAAATCGTGCTCGAGTTTTGAGTGGCGGGACGGACCTAATCGTCCAGGTCAGGGAAGACCGCCGTCATCTCGACACGATGATCGATATCAAGAAGATCCCCGAGCTAATGGAAATGCGGTACGACCCCATTCACGGTCTTCACCTGGGCGCCTCTGTCCCTTGTTGCCGGATCTATGAAGACCCTGTGATCCAAAAAATCTACCCGGGGCTAGTCGACGCCGCCTCGCTCATCGGCGGCGTCCAAATCCAAAGCCGCGCCTCGTTCGGGGGAAACCTCTGTAACTCATCGCCGGCCGCAGATTCGATTCCTGCACTCATTGCGCATCATGCGGTCTGTTGTATTGCGGGGTCTGAAGGCACAAGAAAGGTTCCCGTGGAGGATTTTTGTACCGCGCCAGGAAAAAACGTACTGTCGCCCACCGAACTCCTGGTTGCCCTGGAGGTTCCGCCTCCGCCGAAGCATTTTGGCGCAAGCTATTTGCGATTTATTCCTCGAAATGAAATGGATATCGCCGTAGTCGGCTGCGGTGTTTCCATCGAGTTAAGCGCGGATCAGCTGACGTGCGTCCGAGCGAGAATTGCTCTTGGCGCCGTGGCTCCCACTCCTGTGTTGGCGAAAGAAGCAGGCCTCTATCTCGCCGGAAAAAGAATAAGCGAGGAATCCATCCAAAAAGCGGCCGCTTTGGCACAGACCGTTGCCCATCCAATTACTGATATGCGAGGAACTGCGGAATACCGGCGCCATCTGGTGGAAGTCCTGACTCGCCGAGCGCTTCATTCGGCTATTGAACGAGCAAAGGGGGATTGACGATGCCAGGAAAAGTCCAGGTCAACACCACGATTAACGGAGAACGAATCGAGTTTCTCTGCGAGCCACGGCAAAGTCTGCTGGAAGTCTTGCGGGATGAACTCAACCTCATCGGCTCAAAAGAAGGCTGTAACAACGGGAATTGCGGCGCCTGTAATGTCATCATGAATGGCCTGCTCGTCAACTCTTGCCTCGTCTTAGGACCAGAAGCAGAGGGAGCCCTCATCGAAACGATCGAAGGAGTCATGGGACCCGATGGATTACATCCCTTGCAGCAGGCATTTCTTGAGAACGCGGCGCTCCAATGTGGCATTTGTACACCGGGATTTATTGTCGCTGCCAAGGCTCTGCTGGACCGTAATCCACACGCCACGGAAGCGGAGATTCGCCACTGGTGTGCCGGAAATTTGTGCCGCTGCACCGGCTACGATAAGATCATTCGAGCGGTTCTTGACGCTGAAAGCCGCCTGGAGGTATTAAAAAAATGAGTTCGAAAACGATTGAGGGGCCTTACAAAGTCATTGGCACACGGCCGGTGCGACACGATGGAGTCGACAAAGTCACAGGTAGAGCTTTGTATGGGGCCGATATCCAGCTTACCGGGTTGCTCCACGGAAAGATTTTACGCAGTCCCCATGCGCATGCCCGAATCAAATCGATCAAGACAGAAAAGGCAGAAGCGTTGGCGGGAGTCAAAGCCGTCGTGACAGCCGCTGATCTTCCGGACATGGGTGATCGCACGGCTCACTTGGGGGAGTTAGGGGAAGTTCCTCTCAAATACCTCAGCCAAAATGTGCTGGCTTCGGGCAAGGTTCTTTATCATGGCCATGCCATTGCCTCCGTGGCGGCTACCAGTCCTCATATTGCCGAAGAAGCCTTAAAGCTAATCGAGGTCGAATACGAAGTTCTGCCTCCTGTCATGGATGTTCTGGAAGCCATGAAGGAAAACACACCTCTGCTCCACGAAGATCTTCGCACGGATGAATTCGGGAAGAAGGGGACGAAACCGAGCAACATTGCGTCTCATCAAATTTTTCAACAAGGCGACGTTCAGGCAGGATTTGCCGCTGCCGATCACATCCTTGAACGGGAGTATCGTAGCGCCACTGTTCATCAAGGTTATATCGAACCCCATGCCGCAACTGCCATGTGGAACGCCGATGGCCAGCTCACGATCTGGTGTACCACCCAAGGGGCGTTCTCCGTTCGGACCTGTGTCCATCAGATCCTCGATATTCCGGTGTCACAACTGAAAGTGGTTCCCACCGAAATCGGTGGAGGGTTCGGCGGGAAAATACCTGTCTACGGCGAACCTGTTGCCGCCCTCCTGTCGAAAAAGGCTCGGCGTCCGGTGAAAGTCCAGATGAATCGAACCGAGGTTTTCGTGGGGACAGGCCCGACTTCTGGATCCTACGTCCGGCTAAAAATGGGGGTGACCAAAGAGGGTCGTATTACCGCCGCGGAAGCGATGTTGGCCTATGAAGCCGGCGGTTTTCCTGGATCGATAGTGGCTTGCGGTGGCATCTGTATTTTTGCTCCCTATAACATCGAGAACGTGCTGATCCACATGTACGATGTCGTCGTCAACAAGCCCAAAACGGCCGCCTACCGTGCTCCGGGCGCACCCAACGCCGAGTTCGCTACCGAATGTATGATCGACGAGTTCTGCGAATTGCTGGGGAAGGAGCCGTTGGAATTTCGTCTCATGAATGCCGCTAAAGAGGGGGATATGCAGTCTCATGGCGTGCGACATCCAAAGATCGGTTACATCGAGACTGTCGAAGCCGCACGCGACTCGGAACACTATCGCTCTAAGCTGACCGGCCCGTACCGGGGGCGTGGGGTCGCTTCCGGATATTGGCTTAATGTTGGCTTCACCTCAAGTGTGTCCGCGCGACTCAATGGTGACGGGACCGTCACTCTGGCGGAAGGCTCTACAGACATTGGCGGAACTCGGACGTCAGTGGCGATGCAGCTCGCCGAGTCTCTCGGGATTCGAGCAGAAGACGTGCATCCATCGGTGGTCGACACCGAGTCCGTCGGATACACGGAAGTAACCGGGGGAAGCCGCGTGACCTTTGCGACCGGGTGGGCCGCTTATGAGGCAGGCCAAGAGATCAAAAAACAGTTGATCGCGGAAGCTGCCAAGCTGTGGAAGGTCAATCCAGACCAGGTCCGTTATAAAGATGGCCTGTTTTCATCAATCTCTAACGGCGATCAGACCATCCCCTTCAAAAAGCTCGCCGCAAATCTGGCCGAAAGAGGTATTGATATCGGGAGCCGTAACACGGTTACCCCCGCCGGGGTAGGCGGGGCCTTTGCAACTCATATCGCTGATGTCGAGGTGGATCCGGAAACAGGCAAAGTGACCATCTTGCGATATACGGCGGTTCAGGATGTTGGAAAAGCCATTCACCCGAGCTATGTCGAAGGTCAAATGCAAGGTGGGGTTGTCCAGGGAATCGGCTGGGCCCTCAACGAGGAGTACGTTTATAATAAAACCGGACAAATGGTGAACGCCAGTTTCTTGGACTATCGAATGCCAACAAGCCTGGATCTGCCGATGATAGACACCATCATTGTCGAGGTCCCGAACCCGGGGCACCCCTACGGAGTACGTGGGGTCGGTGAGGTTCCGATTGTCCCACCGCCTGCAGCTATTGCGAATGCCATTTATCACGCCATCGGCGTGCGAATGTATGAGCTGCCCATGTCTCCGCCGCGAATTTTTAAGGCTTTACAACAGAAACAAACCAAATAAACACTGATCAATCCCGCATAATCTTCTTAACCATTGGTAGACAGCATCTCCTTAGCTATTTTGGGATCGCCAGGTGAAGCGGGCGCGCGGGACCGCTGTCCCCCTGTGCACGCTTGATGAGGAACGTGCGACAAAGGAGGGCATCCTCAGCTAAACTGCCTTCCCCGCCAATGCGGTATCTCGAACTCCGCTTGATGGCGGTCCCCTCTTTATCTCATGAATAGCCTGTTCACTTGTCTCTTCTCTGCATTCTGCACTACAATTTTTTCAGGGGGCAAGAGGACAATTTATGCGCATTCGGGTTGAATGTTATTCCGGGTATAAGGCTGATGAGCGCCCCTTGCGCTTTTTTCTGGGGGATCGGTGCTTTGAAGTTAAGGAGGTGGCGGACCAGTGGCACAGTCCCGGCAACAGCTACTTTCGAGTCAGAGCCGATGACAACAACCTTTATGTCCTGCGTAATCGTTGGGGAGAAGATGTGACTCTTTGGACTCTGGAAGCCTTCCGGCAGGAGGCCTCTTGAGTTGTCTTTGAACCTGACAATTCAAGGCTCAACGTAAGCGAAAGACCCTTCTATTGTAAGATTACTTTTCCTTGGCAGAGGCGTCGAGATCGATCATGGTCACCCCAGGAACCGGCTCGGTAGTGACCACGCGAATAGCGCGAGCCAGTTGTTGGGTGATCGTGCGAATTCTCTGGGAAGCGTCCAGAATGTTGTTGGTTTCCCTCAGTAAGTCTGCGAATTCCTCTCTCTCTGCCAGCCGGTTGGCAAGGATTCTAGCTGAACCAAAGATGGCAGTGAGCGGGTTATTGATTTCGTGGCAGAGGGTATTCGTGGTTCCCTTTAGGGCGCCGAATTTCTCTTCTTCCATTTTTTGAAGATATCCGCGTTTGGTGTCGAGAAAGCGGTTGACCCGGGCTATCACCTCAAACAATTGTGAGAGCCCGGAAGGCTTGACCACGTAATCGTTAGCACCTATTTCGATGGCCTTGATCTTGTCCTCGATTTCCCCTACCGCCGTTAGCATAATGATAATTACGCCGTCGTATTCGGAATGGTTTCGAATTCGGTGGCACACTTCGAAGCCATCGATCAGCGGCATTTTGATATCCAGCAGGATCAGATCAGGCTTAGACCGCTCAAGTTCTTGCAGGGCTTTCTCGCCCGAGTCCATAAAGACAACATCAAATTTGAGGCCTGAAAAGCAGTCCACCAGCACGCTGGCATACCCAGCATCATCATCTACAATCCATATTTTTGCTGAGTCTTCTGCTTTCATTTGGCCCGACTTTCAATTTAGACTAAACCATTCGTTATAAAGCTAAATCGGCATAATCGGGAGAAGGCATTATCATGATTGGTCGACCTTCCCCCTTATTATGACTTGGATGCCATCATGTTCAAATCCAGGGAATTCCGTAAGTTATGGCTTCAATTTGGCCAGCTTAGAACGGAGGAAAGGGGAACAAAGTGAAGAAGATGCGGGAGGATAATGCGACACAGGAAAACAAGTGGCCCCCAGGTTATGAAGCATGAAATAGCTGGGTTTTGCGATGAAAAAGCGGATATTTAGTACTGCTATTTGTGACTACGGTGACGTTAACGCCGGGGCGGTGATGAAGCATTGAGAATGCTTCATGCCTACAACTTTGTAGGCCGCGTGCCGCCAAGCGGCGCCTATCGCAAGTTATCGTCGCCGTATTTAAGAAGTGCACTACTTAGTGAATCGTGGGCGGGGTACTGTCGAGCAGGTCCTCGGTCTGACTGGTGATCAACGAAACCGCCGTGACTTTATCATCTCCTCCCAGGTCAATCAGTTTGACTCCCTGCGTGCTTCTCCCGGCAGCTCGGATGGGCCCAGCCTCAAGGCGAATCACTTTCCCTTGGGCGGTAATGATAATGAGTTCCGATTCGTCATCCACTTTCATGATCGCCACGACACGCCCGTTTTTCGCGGTAGTCTTGACATTGATCACCCCTTTGCCACCCCGAGTCTGAGCCCGGTATGCACTGATCTGGGTTCGTTTTCCGAATCCATTTTCCGTCACTGAGAGGATGAGGCCTTCATCCCCGCTGACCGTCATGCCCACGAGATAATCCTTCGCCTCCAATTCGATCCCTTTTACACCTCGAGCTTGGCGCCCCATGTCCCGCACATCCTCTTCATGAAAACGGATGCTCTTCCCTTCGTGCGTCCCGAGAAATATTTGATCTTTTCCCCCGGTTAACTCCACTGCGATGAGCTCGTCGTTTTCATCAATGGAGATCGCCATGATCCCGCGAGCCATTGGATTACTGAATGCATCGAGACGAGTTTTCTTGACCACTCCTTGGCGAGTGGCAAACATGACGAACCGATCTTCCGCAAATTCGGTCACCGGAAGGACCGTCCGCATCATTTCGTCGGGGGCGAGATTCACCAGGTTGTTGATCGCCTTTCCCTTTCCGGTTGTGCCGACGTCCGGGATCTCATAGACCTTGAGCCAGTGCACCTTCCCTTGGTTGGTGAAGATCAGCAGATAGTTGTGTGTGGAGGCCACAAACATGTGCTCCACAAAATCTTCTTCCCGCGTTTTCATCCCGATCCGCCCTTTTCCGCCACGGTGTTGCATTCGGTAGTCCTTGACCGGTGTTCGTTTCAAATAACCCGTGTGGGTTACCGTTACGACAACGTCTTCCATGGTGATAAGATCTTCGAGCTTGATTTCCGCGTGCTCATCAACAATCTCGGTCCGCCGTTCATCTCCATATTCTTTCTGCACTTCTTTCAGCTCTTTAATCACCACACTTTTGAGCATTTTCTCGCTGGCTAGAATCTCTTTCAGCTCGGCAATTCGCCTCATTAAATTTTCCAGCTCTTCCAGGATCTTTTCCCGCTCCATGCCGGTGAGCCGCTGCAATTGCATATCGAGAATGGCCTGGGCTTGAACTTGACTGAGCTCAAACTGACGGATCAGGCCTTCGCGGGCTTCCTGGGGAGACTTGGAGGCGCGAATCAACTTGATCACGGCCTCGATCTTGTCCAGAGCTATTTTGAGCCCTTCCAGAATATGGGCCCTCTCCTCAGCCTTGCGCAGCTCAAAGAGGGTTCGTCGCCGAACGACATCAATACGATGCTCGACAAAATACTTAATCACCTCGACCAGATTCAATACCCGCGGCTGTCCATTCACGATGGCCAGGGTAATGACTCCGAAACTGGTTTGCATCGCGGTCTGTTTGTAGAGGTTGTTCAAGATGACTTCCGGCTGTTCGCCCCGGCGCAACTCAATGACAATCCGCATTCCGTCCCGATCGCTCTCATCGCGAAGATCCGTAATTCCTTCAATTTTCTTTTCCTGAACAAGTTCTGCAATTCGCTCGATCAGCTTTGCCTTGTTGACCTGATAAGGAATCTCGGTCACAACGATCATTTCCTTATCGCCGCGAGCCTGTTTTTCGATGGCGGCCCGGGCTCGCATCACAATGCTTCCGCGACCAGTCGTAAAGGCTTGGAGAATTCCAGATCGGCCGTAGATAAACCCTCCGGTGGGGAAGTCCGGGCCTTGCACAAATTGCATGAGGTCCTTCACCGTGGCCTCTGGGTTGCTGATGAAGTGAATCACCGCGTGAATAACCTCGTTGAGATTGTGCGGGGGGATGTTGGTGGCCATGCCAACCGCGATACCCGAGGACCCATTCACTAGAAGGTTTGGAATCTGGGCAGGCAGGTAAAGGGGTTCCTGTTGGCTTTCGTCATAATTAGGCGTGAAATCAACCGTTTCCTTTTCGATGTCCGCCAGCATTTCGTGGGCGATTCGATCCAGCCTTGCCTCGGTGTACCGCATGGCGGCAGGGGGATCACCGTCAATCGATCCAAAGTTACCCTGGCCATCGATTAAGGGATACCGCATCGAGAAATCCTGGGCCATTCGGACCAGGGTATCGTAGATCGCAGAATCTCCGTGAGGATGAAAGTTCCCCATGACCTCACCGACAATTTTGGCGCACTTTCGATAAGGCTTGCTAGAACCCAGCCCCATCTCCTGCATCCCGTACAGAATGCGTCGATGAACCGGTTTTAATCCGTCCCGCACGTCCGGGAGCGCGCGCCCAATGATGACGCTCATGGCGTAATCAATGTACGACCGCTTCATCTCATCTTCGATGTTGACGGGGGTGGCGTTAAGAGGGAGTTGGCCTTCCATGCGCTTCCTTTTGATTTAGAGTGTGACGACCCGTGCTGAGAGCCTAAATGTCGAGGTTCTTAACATCCAGGGCGTTGTCTTCGATGAATTTCCGTCGCGGCTCGACGGCATCTCCCATCAAGATTGTAAAGATTTCGTCCGTTTCCACGGCATCATCAATCCGTACCTGCAGCAGCGAACGGGTTTCCAGGTTCATCGTTGTTTCCCAGAGCTGCCCGGGATTCATCTCGCCCAAACCTTTGTATCGCTGAATATGGAAATCTTTTTTTCCCGTGGTCAGGATATGTTCCAACAACTGTTCCCGGGTTTCGAGGGAGACTTGAGTTTGGTTCTTATTCTCTACAACAAACGGGGGCTTGTCATACTCCGCCAGAGATCGTGTTAAGGCCAGCGTGCGCTTGTACTCTGCAAGCGAAATAAACTCATGATCGATGACGCGTCTGTAGCTTCCATTATCGGCTTTACCGGAAATGACCAAATTGTAAAGACTGTGTTCCTCATCGAACAGGATTTCGGTGCCGTAACCCATCCCTCGAAGGCTGTTTGCAAGCAGTTCTAGCGTCTTGGGATTTTGCAGATGGCTTCGGCTTTCTAATCCGCTTCGAAGTATGGACTCCGTGAGCGCGCGGTCTCTAAAGCGCTTTTCCATTTTCTCGAAAACGACCTGGTAATCCACCAGGCTGCTTAGAAACGTAGTCACCTGCCGGCCTTGCAAAAGCTGCTTGTCTTTCCCGATCTTGACCTCCATGTCTTCCGTAGCACTCCGCATCAGTTCACGGGTCAGCATTTTCTCATCTTTAATGTACGTTTCCTTCTTGCCTTTCTTGATTTTGAAGAGCGGCGGTTGTGCAATAAAAACATGGCCCCTTTCGATCAACTCCGGCATTTGGCGGAAGAAGAAGGTCAAAAGTAAGGTTCGAATGTGCGACCCGTCAACATCGGCGTCCGTCATGATGATGATCTTGTGGTAGCGGAGCTTGGCACTATCGAAGTCATCCTTCCCGATGCCTGTGCCCAAGGCCGTGATCATGGCCCGGATTTCTTCATGCCCGAGCATTTTGTCGTAGCGCGCCTTCTCGACATTCAGGATCTTCCCTTTCAAAGGGAGCACAGCCTGAAATTTCCGGTCCCGTCCCTGTTTGGCGGAGCCCCCCGCGGAATCTCCCTCAACCACAAAGATTTCACATCGTTCTGGGTCTTTTTCCTGGCAATCGGCCAGTTTGCCGGGAAGCGAAGCGGAGTCAAGCGCTCCTTTCCGGCGTGTCAAATCGCGAGCCTTACGCGCTGCTTCGCGGGCTCGTGCGGCTTCAATGGCTTTGGAGATGATCTTTCTGGCCACGGGAGAATTTTTTTCAAAATGATCCGTCAGCTTTTCGTTGATGAAGGTTTCCACCAGGCCCTTGATATCGCTATTTAACTTTCCTTTGGTTTGACCTTCAAATTGCGGCTGAGGAAGTTTGACACTGATCACAGCGACCAACCCCTCACGAACATCATCCCCGGTCAGATTCTCTTTGAGGTCTTTGAACAACCCGGCGTTTTGCCCGTAATTATTGATTGTTCGGGTCAGAGCAGAACGGAAGCCCGACAAGTGAGTGCCCCCATCGATGGTATTAATGTTGTTGGCAAAGGAGAACACGTTTTCGGTGTAGGTGTCGTTGTATTGAATCGCTAGTTCCAGGGTTAACGCCTCTTTGCTAGCCTCAAAGTAGATGGGTGGCTCATGCAGAACGGATTTGTTCTTGTTCAAGTGTTTGACGAATTCAGCGATCCCGCCACTGTACTGAAACTCGTGTTTTCGGTCGGTCCGGTCATCGGTAATCGTAATCAGGACACCCTTATTGAGAAACGAGAGTTCTCGGAGCCGCTGGGACAAAGTGTCAAAATTAAACTCCGTCGTATCGAAGATCGTTGCATCCGGCTTAAAGGTAATCTTCGTCCCGCGACGGTCCGTGTGTCCCGTTTCCTTAAGTCTCTCAAGTGGGACACCCCGGCGGTAAGATTGCAAGTAAACGGTATTGAATTTGTCGGCGGGATTCTTCTTCCGCCAGATTTCCAGCTCCAGTTCCTCGGAGAGTGCATTTACACAAGAGACTCCCACACCGTGGAGGCCCCCGGAAACCTTGTAACTGTTCGTGTCAAATTTTCCCCCCGCGTGCAGTTTGGTCATGACAACCTCAGCTGCTGACTTCTTTTCACCCGCATGATAGTCCACCGGAATGCCTCGGCCGTTATCGACGACGGTAACGGAGTTATCGTCATGAATCGTCACATCGACCCGGGTGCAATGGCCAGCCAGGGCTTCATCAACCGAATTATCCACGACTTCATAGACAAGGTGATGCAAACCTAGCTCGCCCGTAGATCCAATGTACATGGCGGGCCGTTTGCGCACGGCCTCCAGGCCTTCGAGCACTTTGATACTCGATGCATCGTAGGTCTCTAAGTCACCCGGGCTACCCGGCCGCTGCAATTCCTGTTTGGATTTCGACTTCGGCTTCTCTTCCCGCGTGCCTTCTTTCATGCGAATATTTCCTATCCTCGTCGGTGATTGGGAATTGTTGAATTGCCGACCTCGGTTACCGCCCCAGCCTCGAGGTGGAACCATTTAGCCGAGTGGCTATGCTCCCCCAGGCAGATTCGGTCCGGTCGACTCGTTGTCATAAAGATTTGGGTCTTTCGCCTGAGAAGTTCTACGACCCGATTCATTCGTTCGTCATCCAGTTCTGAGTCGACATCATCAATCAGAAAAATCGGATACTCCCCATGAAGGCTATGGTGAAGATCCATTTGTGCCAGATGGCAAGCCAACAACGCGCCTCTCTGTTGCCCGGCAGACGAAAATCGTTGCATCTCCTCACCATTGATGAAAATCGAAACCTCATCCCGATGAGGACCGACCAATGATCGCTTGAGACGGATCTCCTTCTCGCGATGAGCGTTGATTTTCGTGATCAATTGGGATTGGACACCGTTTACGTCGCTGGCAGAGGAAATCTCATTGCAGGGATGATATTGAATGTTGACACTTTCTGGACCAAATGATTCGGCCTGCGATGAGAGGTTTTGCCGTACCTTTTCCACATACCCGCTTCGAGAGGCGATGATTCGCGCTCCTAGTTCGGCAATCTTCTGATCCCAGACCTCAAGCAAATTACCAAACTGTTTATTATATATGGAACTGGGATCCCTGAGTAACGAATTCTTCTGCTTCACGATACGAGTGTAATCCGCCATGCGTCTCAGATGAAGTGGCTGCAGCAAGTAAAGTCCACGATCCACGAACTTCCGCCGCTGCTCAGCCTCCGATCGGAAGCGCTCCAATTGGTTTGAAGAGAACACCTGTGCGTTCAAATGGCCGATATAATCAAAGATATCTCTCGGCTTCTGGTTGATCCGTAACTTCTTAGTGCTCTCCACTTGCTGAACGTCCAGGTAATACCGCTTTCTCGTGTCGTTCCACCTCGCCTTCTAATCGGAACCCCATTGTCCCCCATTGGATGACATCGCGGATCTGCGGAGTACGGAAGGAACGTGTCGAGGCCAACAGGAAAATCGCTTCAAGCAAATTGGTTTTCCCTTGTCCATTTTTCCCAGAGATAATATTTGCTTGTCGGGAAAAAATCAGCTTCTGGTTGGATAGATTTCTATAGTTTTCGAGCGAAAGCCAGGCAAGAATCATTCCGGGAGAAGGGCAAGCGAACGGATCTGGACAAGGCAGGATTCGTGTCCGAATCAGAGTCTCATAGGCATTACGATGTATCGGTATCGGCACTCTTCTTCATTGGCTGGCCTCATCTGACCGGCGCTTTGGTCATCCTTGAATTCAAAGCTGATTTTTTCATCTTCGGTGGCCGCAATAAAGTCCAGCAAGTACTGACAATTAAAGCCGATTTGGACGGCATTGCCACTATAAGTGGCTTCTAAAGACTCTTTGGCCTCGCCTAATTCCGCATTAGCAGCTGAAATCTCCATTTGGTTTTTATCTAAACATATTTTAATCGAACGGGATTTATCATCAGCGAGCAGAGCAACCCGCTTAATGGCCGCTCCCAGTCTTTCTCTCTCCAAGACCACTACCCGGTTATTTTCTTTCGGTAGGACAGCTTCGTAATTTGGAAATTGTCCCGTTAACATTCTCGAAATCATCAACCGGTTCTTAAGCCTAAAAAAAAGATGGGTTTCATCTTTACTAAAACTGACAACATCTTGCTCCTCGGCCTCGGAAAGCAAGCGCTGAAGTTCTGCTAAAGCCTTCTTAGGAATCAAGGTCCTCATTTCACTAGTCAAGTGCTCGAAACGAACCTGAGTCTCTATATGTGCCAGCCGGTGTCCATCTGTAGTCACCATGGTGACGCTGAGCGGTCGTAAGAGCAAGAGGGCACCATTGAATGTATAACGGGATTCTTCTGTAGCAATAGCGAAAACAGTCTTGTTAATAATATTTAACAAAATCTTGGAAGGTAAATCGACCACAGGTTTAGAGGATTCGGGCAAATTCGGGAAATTATCCTTGGGTAAACCGACAATTTTAAAACTAGCAGAGGCACAGTTAATCTGAACCCAATTATTTTCCAGAGATTTAACCTTAATATCATCATCGGGCAGGGCACGGATGATATCCAAAAAATTCTTTGCGGGTGTGGTAATCGAGCCTGCTTTTTTGATCTTGGCTGGACAGGTACACTTAATTCCCAGTTCCAGGTCGGTAGCTGAAATCTGGATTCGATCCCCATCTGCGTCAATTAAAACATTTGCCAAGATTGGAATCGTATTCTTCTTTTCGACAACTCCTTGAGTTAAACCAATCTCGCGTAAGATATCGTATTTTCGAACAGTGAATTCCATCGACTAATCCTTTTAAACTAACCTAAATAATAAGTTACTTAGTAATAGTAGTCACCATCTCGAAATTGTGGAAAACCAAAGTAACTTCTTCGGATTGAATTCGAAACCCTGTGGGAGATTGTTTATTCACCGAGTGCAACACACCCCTCCTATTGAGTGAACAATGGACAGGGCTATTTTATCCACAGTGCAATGTAAACGCAATTCCTAAGACGCTGTGGAAAAAATCTTAACTCATTGAAAGGAATCATTGAGTTTATTGATTAAACTGTTGAATTCCCTGTTAGTCTCCATCTTCTCTCCTACTTTCTTAATGGAGTGAAGAACCGTGGTGTGATGTTTCCCGCCAAATTCCCGCCCGATTTCTGGTAGGGAGGCGTCAGTCAAATGACGGCATAGGTACATCCCGATTTGTCGTGGCTGAGCAATTGCTTTGGAATTGTTTCTGGACTTAAGCTCGCTGACCTTTAAGTCAAAATAATCCGCCACAAGCTTTTGAATTTGTTCGATGGAGATGTGTTTTTCCTGGGATTTGAGAATATGCTTGAGAACTTCTTGTGCCATCCCTAAGGTAACTTTTTCATCTCGCAAAGAACTGAACGCCATGAGGCGTAACAGGGATCCTTCTAATTCGCGGATATTGGATTTTATTTTGCTTGCAATGTAAAACGCCACGTTGTCCGGTATGTTGAAATTCTCAAACTCCGCTTTCTTTTTCAGGATCGCCACCTTGGTTTCTAAATCGGGAGGCTGGATATCGGCAATGAGACCCGATTCAAAGCGGGACTGTAATCGTTCCTGGATATCAGGAATTTCCTTTGGGAGGGAGTCACTAGAAAGGACAATTTGTTTTTGGGCATCATAAAGATCGTTGAAAGTATGAAAAAACTCCTCCTGTGTTGCCTGCTTTCCGGAAATGAATTGAATGTCGTCGATGAGAAGAATATCGACATTCCGATATTTCTCCCGCAATGCCAGGGTACGGTCATAGCGGATCGCATTAATGACCTCATTGGTGAATTTCTCAGATGAGACATAGCTCAAACGGGCTCTTCGATCCAGCGTCTTGATGCGGTGACCCACGGCTTGCATGAGATGAGTCTTTCCCAGCCCGACACCCCCACAAATGAAAAGTGGATTGTAGATTCTGGCGGGAGACTCTGCGACTGCAAGTGAGGCGGCATGAGCAAATTGATTGGAAGAGCCGACAACAAATCGCTCGAAAGTATATTTGGGGTTGAGCAGGTAATCGACGGAATCAAAATCGAGTGTCTTTTGAAGTGGCGGGGCCGGGGAAATACCCTCTGCTTTGGAGGGCAACAGGGACAATGCGCGAAAAGTAATCTTTAAACCTTGTAACCCGGTTCCTCGAATGGCTTCGTCGATCAGGCCGGAGTAAGTTGAGGTGAGCCAATCCTCAAAAACTTGATTGGGGACCGTGACAATCAGCTGATTACTCTCATCGAGCTGCTGAAACTGTGTCGGTTTAAACCAAGTCGCAAAATTTTGTTTGCTGATTCGAACTTCGATGAATTCGAGAATTCTTTGCCAGGCATTCATGACGGCAACAAAGTGATGATTAAAATGAATCCTGGTCTCTGAGTCCGGGATCTTACAGTCGTTCAATTATGGGTGAGAAAAGGCGAACACCATCTACCGAATTGGCAATGGATGATGGTTGAATTGCGACTCTATAATTGAGCGGGTAAATATAGCATAGGGAAAGGTAGTGATTCAAATGAATTGACACTCTAAAAAACGCTGTGTTATAAAGATCATTTGCAGAATTAAGGGATTAGCGGTTGGACCGCTGCCCCAATGAAGATGCTCGTATTCACTAATCGCAGGAGCTGCCATGCAACCAACCTTTCGGCCCAATAACAGAAAAAGAGCGAAGACCCATGGGTTTCGCAGCCGAATGAGCACAAAAGCTGGAAGACTGGTCTTGAAACGTCGCCGTGACAAAGGGCGTAAACGTCTTATCCCATGACAGGAGTGCCAATCATTCCTTTCCAAAGTCTGTCCGGCTCCTAAAGTCGAAGGACTACCTTCGGGTCTACAAGACAGGAAAGGTACGCCGGGGTCGGCATTTTCAGATTCATTCTTGTCAAAATGGGTCTTTAATTTCACGAGTCGGCATCTCCATCAGTAAGCGCGTGGGTAAGGCGGTGCAAAGAAATTTGCTCAAGCGATGGATTCGGGAGGCATTCCGGACCCACAGGGAAACTCTCCCCGAAGGGCTCGACCTGGTTATCCAGGTGCGCACATCTTCAAGGGATCTTAGCTATGACGGCGTCCAAGATGAGTTAATGCTATTGCTCAAGCCATTGAGAAGAAATTGGAATCCTTAAAGAAGACCTTCCTCTTAGGTCTCGCCTTCTACAAATCTTACATCTCACCATTTCTGCCCGTTTCGTGTAGATTTTTGCCGACCTGTTCCGAATATGCCTTCCAAGCGATCTCTAGATATGGGGTTTTTCATGGCATTGCCTTGACGGCCCGACGAATAGGGAAATGCCATCCATTCCACGAAGGAGGTTACGACCCACTGCAGTAGCCCTAGGGGGATCATTAAAATATGGAGAGACGATTACTTCTGGCCCTGGCCCTTTCATTTCTGGTGATCATGTTGACAAGACCCTATTGGGAACCCCAAAGAGCTCCTGTATCGACACCGGAAGGGAAAGCTGCGGAACAAAAACAGGCCTCGCCCCCGGCCAAGATCCCATCACCCGCGCCCGTAGGCTTAGCGAGCATCTCGAATGATCTCAAGAAGGGAGTCACTGAAAAACGGATCTCAGTAGAAACGGATTTGTACCATTTGACACTTTCCAATAAAGAAGCTGTCGTCCTAAATTGGATGCTCAAACGGTACACAGACAATAACGGGAAGTTACTGGATGTTGTCGATGGAAAAAAGGCTCAAGTCTTCGGCTACCCGCTTGCCTTGCAGATAGACAAAGAAGAGGAAGTATCTAAGGCATTGAAAAATATGATATTTGTTGTAAATTCACCGGACCGGATTGATCTTACTGGATCAACAGGTGGCCCTCAATCCGTGACCCTTGAATATGCAGATGAAAATCTACGGGTGGTGAAAAAGCTGACATTTGTTCCTGGTAGCTATGTCATCAACG
This sequence comes from uncultured Acidimicrobiia bacterium, assembly GCA_963810905.1. Lineage (GTDB taxonomy): Bacteria > Acidobacteriota > Terriglobia > Versatilivoradales > Versatilivoraceae > CAWBAT01. The sequence continues at coordinate 138,193 of CAWEPG010000016.1, forward strand.
TCGATTGTCAAGTTTGGGTTCAAGGGCGTCCGGCCTCTTATAACTTAGGTTGGTATTCCGGATTTGGGGACACTACGGTCGACGCAAGGATGACGGTTCGGCGGGGCGTTTATCGGACGGATGGAAAGGTGAAGCGGCTTAAAGAGGGTGATATTGGTGCTGGACTGGAATTCTCTGGTGCCTTTGACTTTGCTGGCCTTGAAGACACATATTTCGCGGCTCTTTTTCTACCGCCAAAGAACGACATGCTGCACCGCATCCATTTCGCTTCAGATGAGAATGTCCTTGCGGAAGGGAAGAAAGAGAAGCTCCTCAGTAGTTCTGTTTTTGGAAATCCGGCAGAGAGCCAAGAAGTTCGGCTATTTGTTGGGCCGAAGGACACCGAGGTGCTAAAGAAAACAGGACCATACCTAACCGAAGTTATTGATTATGGATGGTTTAGAGTAGTTTGCGAGCCTCTCTTCCTCGTCCTGAAATGGATTCATTCTTATGTCAAAAACTACGGGGTTGCGATTATTCTTCTCACGGTTCTAATCAATATTGCACTTTTTCCGCTCAAGTATAAATCGATCGTTTCTGCCGGAAAAATGCAGAAGCTGCAACCTCAGATGAAAGCGATTCAAGAGTCCTATAAGAAGTTGAAGCCCACCGATCCCAAACGTCAAAAGATGAATGCTGAAGTGATGGCGCTTTATAAGGAGCATGGAGTCAATCCATTAGGAGGATGCCTGCCACTCCTGCTACAAATGCCATTCTTCATTGCCTTTTATAACTTGCTTTCGGTGGCCATTGAATTGAGACATGCGCCCTTTATGCTCTGGATCACCGACCTTTCGGCTGCGGATCACACTTATGTCTTGCCCATCCTGATGACCTTATCCATGGTTCTCATGCAAAAAATGACGCCGACGCCATCGGCAGATCCGGTTCAAGCTAAGATGATGCTTGCAATGCCTATTTTCTTTGGATTCATGCTGGCATTCACTTCCAGCGGCTTGGTTCTTTACTGGCTCACGAGCAACGTCGTAGGGATCGGGCAGCAATACTTCTTGAACAAGTTTGGGCCCAATGCGACGGCAAACAGCTCGCAGAAAAAATCGAAGAAGAAATGATTTGATATAGCCGGGGTATTGAAGGGAGAACCTATCTAGCTATGACGGTTGAAGAATTTCTCAAGATGTTCATGCGGACCTCGATGTTTGACCTGTCTTACACGGTCGATTCGGGAGCAGAATATGACCAAATCGAGCTGAAAGGAAAAGACGCATCGATACTTTTAGCTAGAAATGCCGAGGCCTTGAAAGCTTTAGAGTATCTGATCAATCGAATTTTTGAGAAGAGTGGCCGCAAGTTTTTTTTGGACTCTAACGGGTACAGAGCTAATCGAGCTGAGGAGTTGCGATTGATGGCTTTAACAGCCGCCGACAACGTCAAGCAAACGGGCAGAGCCTTTAAGTTTAACCCTATGGAACCGGATGAGAGACGGATCCTTCACTTGGCGGTTGCGGAGGACAAGGGAGTCAGAACAGAAAGTGAAGGAGTGGGAGCGAAACGCCAGGTCGTGATCTACCCGTGTTGACCAACAATGCATTCTCAGCTGGAAGAAACCATGGTTGCCCTTTCGACTCCTCTCGGGAAGAGTGGAATTGGGGTGATTCGGCTCAGTGGCAAGGAGTCCCTCAACCTCATAGGCAAGCTTTTTCGATCGGGGAGCAAGACTTTGCAGGACCGTTCACCGCTCGTCGGAAAGATCTTCCACCCGACGACTCGGCAGATACTCGATCAGGTGGTTGTCACCTATTTCCAGGCACCTCGTTCCTACACTCGTGAAGATGTCATCGAGATCAGTTGTCACGGCAGCCCGGTGCTCCTCAAAGCGATCCTGGGTGCCATTCTCGAATCTGGGGCGCGGCTGGCTCGCCCTGGAGAATTTACGCTCCGGGCTTTCCTAAATGGAGCCCTCGATCTCGTCCAAGCAGAGGCGGTACGGGATCTCATCGAGGCTCAAACCCTCTTTCAGGCCAAAATTGCCCAGCAGCAAGTGATGGGGTCGCTCTCAAGACGGATCAAACCGGATAAGGAGCAACTGGTCCGGCTGATCTCTCTCCTCGAAGCGGGAATTGACTTTGCCGATGATGATGTATCGATTCTGCCCTGGAATCAGATCGTGACCGGGCTTACCAGACTTCAGGAAAGTCTGGGGCAACTCCACAACAGTTTCAAGTTCGGTAAAATTATCGGATCGGGATTGAGTATTGCCATCATTGGCCGCCCTAATGTCGGCAAATCGAGTCTCTTCAATGCTCTCCTCGATGAAGACCGGGCGATTGTCACGGACATTCCAGGGACGACCAGGGACTTGATCTCTGAGACAAGCCAGATCCGTGGGATTCCGGTTCGGTTTCTGGATACAGCGGGCATTCGAGAGGTTGCGGACAAGGTCGAACGAATCGGGATTGACAAGTCCTGGGAAGCGATTGCGGATGCGGACCGCATCCTCCTTGTGGTTGATGGATCTGAAACCATGGTGGAACAAGACCTTAAACTGGTCGAGCAACTTGGGGCAACCCCCTTCTTTCTGATCATCAACAAGGCCGATTTACCTCAAAGGCTTGATCCAGATTCAATCCCGGCACACCCCAAATTGACCTGCCTGGTCTCGGCTAAGACCCGTGAGGGGGTGGAATCACTGAAAGAGGCTCTTTTTTCAGATTTCTCTGGCAGCCAGGGTGGCTTTGAGGTAGAAGGAGGGCTTGTCACCAATATACGGCATGAGCATCTGGTCGAAGAAGCGCTTGAGGCGCTAGCCAGAAGTTCATCTTCCGCCTGCCAGGAACTGCCTCATGAAATCGTGCTCTTGGATCTTTATGCGGCTCTGAAAGCTTTAAATGCCTTGACTGGCGAGACAACGGTTGAGGATATTTTAGAGAACATCTTTTCGACTTTTTGTATTGGAAAATGAAATTTTACTGGAACCATGATTTTGCAAACAAACTTTGATGACCATTTCGATGTAGTCGTTGTTGGTGCAGGTCACGCAGGGTGTGAGGCAGCCCTAGCGTCGGCAAAGATGGGGATGAAGACTGCCCTCATCACGATGAATATGGATCTCATTGCCCAGATGTCCTGTAACCCGGCCATCGGAGGCATCGCCAAAGGCCACCTGGTTCGCGAAATTGACGCTCTAGGTGGTGTGATGGGCGAACTCATCGATAAAGTGGGCATCCAATTCCGTTTGCTAAACAGCAGCCGGGGCCCTGCCGTTTGGTCGCCCCGTGCCCAAGCCGACAAGCAGGCCTATCGCGTAGAAATGCGTCGCGTCTTAGAGAGCCAGCCAGGGCTGAAGATAAAACAGGCCGAAGCCGTAGCGATTTTGAGGGATGAGAAGACCGTGCGGGGTGTGGAATTCAGAGACGGACGGAGAATTCGAGCCCAAGCTGTGATCCTAACCACAGGGACTTTCCTCAACGGCCTGATCCATGTGGGAGAGAACCGCCATTCTGCTGGAAGAAGCGGAGAATCCCCCTCAATCGCTCTAGCGAACTCGATCCAATCGATTGGTTTCCGCTGGGGTAGAATGAAAACCGGTACGCCACCTCGACTTGACAGTCGTAGCATTGACTTCAGCCGGCTCGAAGAACAGCGGGGAGACGAACGCCCGACGCCCTTTTCCTTTAAGACTCAGGCCATTACTCAACCGCAGATTTCCTGTTTTATTACGTATACGGATGACGCCGTACACCAAATCGTCCGGGATAACATGGGGCGCTCGCCGCTTTATAGTGGCCAGATAAACAGCATCGGCCCAAGGTATTGTCCCTCGTTTGAAGACAAGGTCGTCAAATTTCCAGATAAGTCCCGCCACCAATTATTTCTCGAACCGGAGGGTCTCCACACCAATGAAGTGTATCTCAATGGGCTCTCGACCAGTATGCCCGTGGATGTTCAGATGAAGCTGGTGCGGGCTATATGTGGTTTGGAGAATGCCGAAGTCATTCGACCCGGTTATGCGATTGAGTATGACTTCGTGGAGCCTACAGAACTGTGTCCGACGCTTGAAACCAAACGGGTTGAAGGGTTATTCCATGCAGGGCAAATCAATGGGACTACGGGATATGAAGAAGCGGCTTGTCAAGGATTGATTGCCGGAATTAATGCAGCTTTGAAGATTCAATCCAAAGAACCATTGCTCCTGCGCCGTGACCAGGCTTATATGGGGATCCTGATTGATGATCTCGTGACCAAAGGGACCAATGAACCGTATCGCATGTTTACTTCTCGGGCTGAATACCGGCTGCACCTTCGTATCGACAACGCCGACCAGCGATTGACGCCCCTCGGGTATCAGATCGGAATGATCCAGGAGCAAGACTACCGACACTATCTTGAAAAACAAGAACGCCTACGAATGTTGCAGGAGCAGCTCCAATTGATCAGGGTTAAGGTAGAAGACGGGAAAATCAGTGCCGCTCAAGCCTTGAAGCGCCCCGAAGTTAAGATTGAAGGGTTCTTGAATCTCTTGCCTTCAGAACTACAATCCCGGTTGAGTTGGGAAGAGACAAAGGCGGTTGAAACAGCCATCAAATACGAAGGTTATCTGGCTCAGCAGGCCACAGAAATCGAGCGTTTGAAGAAAGCCGAATCTCGGACCATCCCAGAAGGTTTTGAGTATTTGGGGATATCCGGCCTCTCTCGGGAGGTGGTTGAAAAATTGTCCCGTGTCCGCCCGCTGACCATTGGTCAAGCCGGCCGTATCCCTGGAATGACACCGGCAGCCCTATCTATCCTCAATATCTATCTCGAGATGAATTCCCATCAGCAGTCGAACCCATAACCTCTAATCTTATGGGAAAACCCCGAGAAATCGCTCCAAACTGGGTCCAGGATTTGCTTGGACGTCGGGGCTTACCGATTGACCAATCGACGGCTGAGCAAGTGTGTACCTACCTGGAATTGCTCCAAAAATGGAACACACGAATGAACTTGACGGCCCGAATGGCCCCGGTCGAAATCTTGCAAAATTTGATTGCGGAGTCTTTCCTGGGTGCCCAACTGCTTCGAAGTGAAGATTCACCTTGTCTAGACATTGGCACAGGGGCTGGATTTCCGGGAATGGCCATGAAGATTTACCGACCGGATCTCGAAATGATCTTGATGGAACCCCGCCAGAAACGAGCCGCCTTCCTCGCGGTTTTGAAACGAGAACTAGGCGTGAACGGTGTGGACATCCTGTCCTGTAGGCTAGAAGCGAATCATCTCCCGATCTTGCAGCGCCTGCCGGCTGTACTGATTTCCAGAGGGGTTGGGAACCAAGCAGAGATTCTAGAGGCGGGAAGGCCTCTCTTGAGCGGGTCTCGAAAAGTGCTGTTGTTCATGACCCCAGGTTCAGCGGCAACGTTACGCAAGCGGCTGGAAGGAATTCAATGGAACGACCCTGTTCCGGTTCCTTGGAATTCGAATCATGTTTTGCTGACAGGCCAATGGCTTTCCTGACGATGGGGACTTCTTCAGCCAAGATCCTGTGAGGAAGGAATCTGGAACTGCTGCAATGTTCCACGTGGAACAGTTCGCGAGAGGCGGAGAATTGTTCCACGTGGAACAGCATCAGAACACATTCCCCCGAACGTTGGTGCCTTTGCGGGGCGGGGTAAAATTGTTTTGATCTCCTCGCGGCAATCTGTTAGAAGAGAGAGGTTATTTTATCCCGTGAATACGCTTAGGATGACTTCCTGACTTGAGTCGTGTTATTGCCATAGCCAATCAAAAGGGTGGGGTAGGGAAAACCACCACCTCCATTAACCTGGGCGCCTCGTTGGCTGCGGCCGAGATGAAAGCCCTGCTCATTGATTGCGACCCCCAGGCCAATGCTTCGAGCGGACTGGGATTGCGAAAAGACCCGCGACGTCAAAGTCTTTATCATCTTTTCCTAGGGCAAGCCTTGATTGAAGACTTAATCCAGCCCACGGAACTGGAAGGGTTGGATCTTGTTCCTTCAGATCGCAACTTAGTTGGAGCAGCGGTAGAATTGTTCTCCCTTGACCGTCGGGAGTTTCGGCTCAAAGACGCCATTCAGCCGGTTCTCGCACGGTATGATTTTGTGCTGCTGGATTGTCCGCCATCCCTGGATATCCTGACAGTGAATGCCCTGACAGCAGCAGCATCGCTATTGATCCCCATTCAGTGCGAATACTTCGCGCTCGAGGGGGTTTCGGAGATGCTGGATACGCTCATTCGAATCCGTCGCAATCTAAACCCTGAGCTGGACGTCGAAGGCTTTGTCCTGACCATGTATGATGAGCGGACTAAGCTTTCGCATCAGGTCGTGCAGGATCTGCGGGACTATTTCGGCTCACAGGTCTTCAAGACTGTGATCCCTCGGAATATTCGTCTAGCAGAGGCCCCTAGTCACGGTAAACCAATCCTGCTCTATGACATACGGTCTCGCGGGGCCGAAAGTTATCTCGATTTAGCCAAGGAGGTCATTCGAAATGACAAGACAAGCTCTCGGGAAAGGACTCAGCGCGCTTCTCAAGGATCGTGAAGAGACTACGGAACCTGAGCTTCGGGAACTGGATCTCGATCTATTGGAGCCCAATCCCTTCCAGCCTCGACAGGTCTTTGCCGACGCCAAACTCGAGGAACTCAGCCAATCCATTCGAACCCATGGATTCGTGCAACCCTTGATCGTCCGCAAACACGGGAATCGCTACCAGATTGTGGCGGGAGAGCGCCGTTGGCGTGCGGCGCAGAGATTGGGCCTTCTGCGAGTTCCAGCTCTAGTCCGGGAAGTCTCCAACGAAAAGCTGTTGGAGGTCTCCCTCATTGAAAATATTCAGCGGGAGAACTTGAATCCGATCGAAGAGGCCCGAGCCTACCACCGACTTGCCCACGAATTCGGGCTCACTCAAGAAGAGGTTGCCCAACGTACTGGAAAGGAGCGCTCAACCGTTGCAAACTTCCTCCGCTTGCTGAAATTGCCCAAAGATATCCAGCAGATGATCCAAGAGGGTGTCCTTTCCATGGGGCATGCGCGTGCATTACTCGCCTTGGAGTCTCATACCCAGCAGCGGGAGATCGCAGAAAAAGCCAGTACCCAAGGGTGGTCCGTCCGGCAATTAGAAAGAAGCATCGCCGCGGGCAAGAAAACCAAGCCCAAAACAAATGCCCCTACCGCACTCGATCCCAATGTCCGAGCGGCTCTTGAACATTTGGAAAGAGTCCTCGGGACGCGGGTCCGAATCGTAGAAAACGGCCCGCGCGGAAGGATTGAAATTGAGTACTACTCACAAGAGGACTTGCATCGGCTCTATGATCATTTGACCCGGTGAAGCAGCAAGACGACCTTCAGGGGGTCGATGAGTGGTACAAGGGACGAGTCATGGATAGGGGGATCATCAAGGGTTTATCGAATTTCATTCGAAATACAGTTCCAACTGCCAGCCGAATCTCTTTCCCCCGCGTTAAAAGAAGGCCCGCCAAAGCTCCGGCTGCAGGACCTGCAATGGCAGCACCGACGTTCTCAGTTGCGATGGCGACAGGTGCCGTCGCGATCGATCCTAGCCCGGCCCCGGCTCCGGCTTTCTTGACATCATCTCCCAAATCACGGTTTGATATAAGTTTCCCTTCCTCATCCGTTCGGATCTTCTCGTCGTTTGCGAAATCGTCCGCCGAGACAATGGAAACGACTATGGGCTCTGATCCATAGGTCGTAGTCAACTCGTTGATGAGAGCGTACACCTCGGCCTTGCCTTTTACCTGTCCGGCCCGCTTCACCTGCGTAATCTGTCCTGTCATTTCGATCCCTCGAGGCAGGGCATGTTGGGAGTCAATGGGCAAGGGCTCTAACAGCGTAACTGCAATTTTATCACCAACTTCCGAGATTTTTGAGCTGATAGGCGTCTCGAGTCGCACTTTGAATTTTGTACCTGCCGGTATAGTGACCTGTTCGATGGTTTGGGCACTTCCCGAAATCACAAAAAGGAAAAACAACAGATTCCAGCATAAAAACTCAATCCAGATTCGCATCCTGAAACAACCCTCCTTCCAAAAACAATTTCACTTCAAGTCGATTTCAAAAAAAATGAGCGATTCCCCACTCCGAAGCTGTCTAATTTCCGGAACATAAACTTTGTAACCGCTCAGATCCCGTTGATTTTCAGGTAATCGAAAAAAAAGGAAGCCGCCAACCGTGGACTTCGGCGTCACCCGCGCTTCCCCCAAAGACTTCTTGGTCAAATCGGTCTCAATCTCAAATAGGTCTCCTCGATGCCCGCCCGGTAGGGGAAAAGGAAGAGGAGACTTCGACTGACTCTTAGTCGGAGGAGTGTTTTTGCCCATCACAACCTGCACGACATCCTCAACAGCCATTCCCTCAATCGAGCGGTTCTTACGATCCAGCAAATGAATCTCACTTCCTTGGACGACGATCGTTTCTTCCCCTTCGTTGGTCAGGATCACTTGAATCGGAATGACACCCATCTGATCTAATTCTTTTAGGTCGAATACGGTCTTTAATCTTTCCCAGGTTTGATAAGGATCGGCCGCGATCGTAAGGGTACCCTGCTTCAGATGACAGGCATAACTGCCGGCTGGATCCAGCCTTACCTTCTGACTCTTGTACCCGGCGAAAGTTGCTGAAACCAACAACATAGCGCAGGCCCCTCCGACTAGAACGCCTCTTCGGACATCTTTAATCTCATGAAACCCGATACCCATCCGTGTCACTATCCTTGCCCTTGTTGAACTGATAACCGCCTTCGTTATGATAAATCAGATTCCAAAGCCAAGAAAGAGGATGCCATGCCATCTTTAGACTGTTAAAGTAATTTCCAGATATTTGACCATTGTAGCTCACGATCAAGTTATGGTCTAATGCGCATTAATTTGCGTGCCTAAGCTTCGCCCCCAATTGATCTAAACTTGGAATCCGATTCGGGATGGAGTATCAAAGACAAAATCCAACCACAGATGAGCTTGGCGAGTTAGAGCTGCTCGAGCTCAATCTCCGACTTTGGGAAAACCTAAGTGATGAGGTTTTCGAGCGCCATTTTCGCCAATCCCATTTTAGTGAGGAACTGCTCACTCGCTCTGACGCGATCGCACGGTTGAAGGACAGGCTCGATACTCTTACAGCGCTCTCCCAAGCCAAGCTAGATGGGGGCTCTAAACAGACCGATCCCTTACCGTCAGATCAGATCAGCCTTTCATTGCAGCCCGAGCCGGTGGAGGAAGCCGCTCATTCTTTTTCAGACGTTCAGTTCCTTGAACTTGTAGCCCCCTATCGGCCGGTCCGTTCGCTACTGACCTCCACGGTCCTCCATCTCATCATCATCTGCTTCATCAGCGTCCTTCGTTTTACCCCCAAAAGGAATTCGATCATTGATTTCGAAAAGGAAAAAATTACTTACTATCAAGTGAATACTCAATTCCCAAGTATTGTGCCGTCTCAAGCTCCGGAAAAGGTAGTTAAGAAAGAGGCCTCTTCCTCCGCGGAAGATAAAATCCCTGATGCGAAAATGGCCGAAGCCGAGACCCGTATCCACCCGGAGATTCAAAAACCGGTTGAGATGATCATCGAGCAGCCCGTGATGCCTTCAGTGGATTTGCTCCCCAAACTGGTTCTTCCCAACATTCTTCTCAAATCAGCCAAAGCAGAACTTGGGAAAGCACCCGTGGTTCTTGAGAAACCAAAGTTCACGATTCTTGATGAGCCAGCATTGTCTCAATCCATGGAAGTCCAGACACAAGCAGTCAATCCAGAGTCTGCCATTGCACAGATGCCGAAGCTGGCGGTCCCTTCGCAGCCGCTCCCGGCAGTACCGGTGATTGAGGAGCCTAAGGGTGAGGTTCAAGAAAGGGAACTCCGCTCAGCCAGCGGGTCAGATCTATTGGTTTACTCGAACCAGCCCGCACTGCCGAAGGGGGAATTAGCCGTACCCAAAGTGAACGCAGTGGGAAGGATGGTCAGTTCGTCACACGTCAAAACGCCTGCAGGCACAGAGGAATTGGGGAAAGCCGACATCGTTATTCCAGCGATCTCCATCAAGAACCAGGCTCCTGCCCTATCTTCAGGAGCCGGTGTCGCAGTCATTCAGGCCCCAATTCCGCCCAAGCCTGAGCAAGAGACGACAAAAGATGAACAGAAGAAACAGCCTAAGCTATCGGCATCACGGAATCGTTTGCCTTCACTGTTGACAGGTATCCAGCCGGCGAAACTGGAACTCAATCTCCCCCCCGATGTGACCACCTCCCCACTTCAGGAAATGGAACGGCAAGGGAAAACGATTTACACCACTTCCATGAATTCACCCAACTTCACGAGCAAACGAGGCAACTGGATCTTTCGCTTTGCAGAACTGCCCAACGAATCGGTAAACTCCGACCACAAGGCCATTCCGCCTGAACCCGATCATACAGATGCGCCCTTGACGGCTCCATCCGCCACCGTGAAAGTAGATCCTAAATACCCCCCCGAAGTGATTCGGGAAAAGGTGGAAGGTCACGTGATTTTGTATGCTGTTCTACGAAAGGACGGAATCATCGATCCAGCCACAGTGCGAATCATTCAGAAGTTAGATCCGCGTCTGGACATTAGCGCCCGCGATGCTTTGATTGGATGGAAGTTTAAACCCAGTCTCAAGAGCGGTGAGCCGGTGGAGATTCAAGCGGAGATTACCATCCCATTTTATTTCCGTGACGACTGGTTCAAGCATTAGGTGCCATGTGCGCGTGGGACCGCCGTCCCCTGCCGCGGGTTCTTGAGCGGGCGCCGGGGGACAGTGGTCCCACGCGCCCGCTCTACCTAGCGACACGGGAATGACTTCAGAATTCAGCGTTAATGAATGGTCTTGCTTTTCTTCTGCATGTAATCGAGGAGGAGGTACCGGCCAAGGGTGTTGGGGGTCGTAAAATAGGCTTTCCCGCGGCAGATTTCGGTGACCTTCTTGACAAAGCTCACCAAGTCAAAATCCCGGGCCAGCATGAAGGTATTGATGAGAATTCCGGATTGGCGGCAGTTGGCCACCTCCTTGATGGTTTCACTGACCACCAGCGGATCAAGCCCGAAGGCATTCTTATAAATGTATCCATTCTCCTTCGTGAGGGCGGAAGGCTTCCCATCCGTAATCATGATGATTTGCTTCATGTCTTTCCGCTGTCGTGCCAAGATTCGCTGTGCCAAGCGAAGTCCTTCGCGCGTATTGGTGTAATACGGTCCCACCTGAACGCGTGCCAACTGACTGAGAGGAACTTCTTCGGCTGAATCATGAAACAAGACGAGGTTAAGAGTGTCGCCGGGATACTGTGTATGGATCAGGTGGGCGAGAGCCATGGCTACTTTCTTAGCCGGCGTAAATCGGTCTTCGCCATACAGAATCATGCTGTGGCTGCAATCCAGCATGACAACCGTCGCGCAGGAGCTGTGGTACTCGGTTTGATGAACCATCAAGTCCTGGTAGTCGATATTGAGGGGAACCCCTAGCCCTTCCCGTTCCACGGCATTCAGCAAGGTTCCGCTAACATCTAGATTAAGAGTGTCCCCAAATTGATAGGGACGTGACGCTCCGCTACTTTCGATCCCTGTCGACAAGTCGCGCGTGTCGTGCCTTCCAAAGCTGCTTTTGCCAATCGAGCCTAAGAGATCTTTAAGAGTCTTGAATCCCAGAAAATCAAGACCTTTGTGGGTCATTTCAAATCGCACTTGTCCAATTTCAAGATCCTCATATCCCGGACCCTCAAACGTATCCTGGCCATCCCCTTGGAAAGGTTCATCTGAAAATGAAATGTACCCTTCTTCTAACAAACGCTGGATGAGCTTTTGAACCAACTCAGAAAGTCGGGACTCGCGTTCTTCTTCCGGCTGCGACAGCAACTGTTCCAACTGCTCATCGGAAAGGAGCCCCTGGTTCAGCAGGGCATCCAAAATGGCATCCTGGAGACTCTCGAGCGTGTGGTTTTCCCCACCCATCGAATAACCGCCATAATCACTTTGGAATCCGCTTTGTAACAAATAGTCGGAAAGCTTCTCAAGGAGGTCCTCGAGACTCAAAGAGTCCCAATCAAATCCGAGAAATTTTGAATACTTGATGCTTTTCACTGAATTCCTTTGACCGCTTAATTGAACGACTTCCTCGACCGCCCCGGTTGTTCGTCGAAATAGGCCTCCACTCGCTTTCTTTCCGCAGCGATATACCCTTTTTCTTCACTCCGGTTGATCTTTTGCATGGCATAAAGACCTTCGAGAATAAACTCGCCGGCAGAAACTTGGAATGCAACATCATCTTTTTTGTTGACTCCGAGTAGACCCAGTTTGTCGGTCAGACCCTGAATGAGGCTGAGCTGTTTGAAAACGTCAGCAGCCGTGGCCATGTCGGAGAGTTTGAGGCTCCCGCCCAGTTCAAACCAGTCTACGATCTGTTGCAGGTCTGAGCCCCCCAGGATTCGCTGAAAGGCCTGTCGAACGGAAGCCCGAATCAGCTCAAGCGCCACGCTCTCAGCACCTTTGAGTTCGCCTTCATACTCGAGTTCAAGCTTTCCTGTCATCGAGGGAATAGCGGCATAAATGTCGGCAACACGCGGCACCACCTTCTTTTCCCGGTGGGCAATCGAACGACGCTCAGCATTCGACACGACGTTTTCCAATACGGTGATCGGAAGTCGCTGACTGACACCCGAACGTTTATCGATTTTCTTGTCCTGACGCGCCTGGAATGCGATCCCCTCAACAATTTCTTTGATGTAAAGCGGGACAAGCAATGGAGTGTCTTGTTGCCGTTGGACCCAAGCCTCCTGTTCCGTGATGGCAATTCCATGATCGAGAGTCACCGGATAATGGGTCCGGATCTCCGACCCGATGCGGTCTTTGAGCGGAGTAATAATTTTGCCCCGAGCGGTATAATCTTCCGGATTCGCTGTAAACACAATGGCCACATCCAGGGCTAGGCGGAGGGGGAATCCTTTAATCTGAATATCTCCTTCCTGTAGGATATTGAATAGGCCAACCTGGATTTTCCCTGCCAGATCCGGCAACTCGTTAATGGCGAAGATTCCTCGATTGGCTCGAGGCAAGAGGCCATAATGGATCGTGAGCTCGTCTGAAAGATTCAGGCCACCGCGTGCGGCCCGGATCGGATCCACGTCGCCAATCATGTCTGCGATGGTGACATCGGGAGTGGCTAACTTTTCGATATAACGCTCCGATCGAGCGAAGAAACTAATGGGCGTGGCTTCTCCTTTCTCGCGCAATAAGGATCGGCAAAATCGGCATACTGGAGAGAATGGGCTGTCATTGATTTCGCAACCCGCAACGACCGGAATTTCGGGATCGAGAAGGTCGATGAGACTTCTGAGAATTTTTGATTTGGCCTGCCCTCGCAGCCCAAGCAAAATCATATTATGCCTGGAAAGGACCGCGTTGATGATCTGCGGGATTACCGAATCTTCATAACCAACAATTCCGGGAAAGAGTAGATCTCCTTTCTCGAGCTTGCCAATCAAATTGGCTCGCATCTCGTCTTTCACAGTCCGCATCCGCATGGAAGGGGTTCCCCAGGGGCTTTTCTTCAATTCACCAAATGTCTTGGGTTTTTCGCTCATGATTAATATTTGTTAGAAAAAATGACCAGTTGGATGGAGTGTCTCAGTCTTGAAAACAGCTCGCCCGTTTCCTAGTTGATTGGGGGCGCAACAATCACGGTTCATTATAGACACGAGTATTTGCTGGAAACAACCAGGATTCTCTCGCTCCTTGAGACGATTGGACGGGAAGCTGAATTTACGGCTATTCGCTCTAAAAACTCGAAGCTCATCGCCCGATAGAATTCCAATTTCTGGTGACTCGTTCGTGACGCGTGCGCATGATTTCTAATGCAACGACTCCTATTTTAAAGCAATATTAATACTGCCGAGCAGGCCTGCTCTGTCTTCTGACGGGCTGCTAAAAAAATCGTTGTAGCCGGGGTCGCTGAGCCCGGCCCATATTCCCGGGACCATCGGTCCCAGCGACTTTATCCGAGGTCCCCAACCACGACTCGAATGAATTCTTCAAAATGATTGAGATTCTTTTTGTTTGTATCGGAAATGCATGCCGGAGCCCGATGGCTGAAGGGTTTGCCAACTACTACGCCAAGGGGTTCTTGAAGGCTCACAGCGCGGGCAGCCGCCCTGCTGGCTTCATCATGCCACCCACGATTGAAGTCATGCAAGAAAAAGGCATCGACATCTCCCATCAAAAGTCGAAGGGATTGTCTGCTGTTGATTTGGAGCGGATGGCATGGATCATTAATTTGGAAGCCACTCTGGAAAAAGTGCTGAGACCCGCTTCTCGACGGACTCAGCTCGTGCATTGGTTCGTTGCGGACCCGGTAGGTGAGCGTCTCGATACCTACCGGGCGGTTCGCGACGAAATTGAATTAAAAGTCCTCGACTTCATCAATCAAATTCAAAAAGAGATCTAATACAACCTATAATCGCAATATAACTTGCTACAAATCCGGCGCGGCCCCCCTCAAATCGCCCCATGCCATGCTGAGCATGTCCCATATCTTTTTGGCTGGAAACAGGGGGTGAAGAATTACCAGAAAACAACAAAAAATGCGTCTGCACTTGTTCCATCAGGCTGAATGGCCATGTTGAGTCAAATTCTTTTCCCCCTTGCCAAGCGATTTGTTTCGGGTCACACAATTGACGAGGCCATTGCTGCCGTGCGCCGACTCAACGACCAAGGGATTACCGCCACCCTGGATGTGTTGGGCGAGAACGTCACCGAGAGGAAGACCGCCGAGGCGGCGGTGTCCAGCTACCTTCAGACTCTCGACGCGATCGGCCAGTCCAATATTCGGGCCAATGTTTCTCTAAAGCTCACCCAGATGGGCCTGGACATTGACCGGGACTTTTGTCTCGCCAACCTGGTCCGAATTTGTGAAAGGGCAGCAGCGCTTTCATGTTTTGTTCGCATTGACATGGAGGGATCCAATTACACCCAAAAAACCCTCGAGCTTTTTTATGATCTGTTTCGGAAACACAAGAATGTAGGGATTGTCATTCAGGCCTACTTGCATCGCAGTCTGAAAGACATTCAGCAACTCATTGACTTGGGAGCGCGCGTTCGGCTCTGCAAAGGGGCATACCAAGAGCCCCCTACGCTTGCTTTGCAGGAAATGCCGGAGATTCGGCAGAATTTTAAGCAACTGGCAGAAGCCCTGCTCCTCAAAGGCGATTATCCCGCCATCGCCACGCACGATGATGAACTCATTGCCTGGGTTAAGTCATTTGCGACCACTAACGGAATTGGTAGGGAGAAGTTTGAATTCCAAATGCTCTATGGGGTTCGTCCCGACACACAACGTAAGCTAGCTGCTGAAGGTTACAATATGCGCGTCTATGTTCCTTACGGGACTCACTGGTTACCGTATTTCTACCGGCGCCTGCGCGAGCGGAAAGAAAATGTCTATTTCGTGTTGAAACATTTGTTCAGGACATAGGCTAACTAACATCACGACAGATCGATAGAGGCAGAACGTATTGGGATGGGTAGCCCCTGGCTGATTCAGACATCCAAAAAACACATGTCTGAGTCAGGCAGCGGGTCCTGTAAACTCTAGAGCTAAGTGCAAATTGAATAGGTGATGAAAAAGAAGATTTTCATATATATCCTTGCTCTTGTCCTGATTTCCACACTCGTTCACTCTGCTGAACGGAAGGAGTACTTATCGCCTGACGGCAAGTACCGTGCTTATGTCATTCCTTTGCCCAGTGTACTCGGGTCTCGGGAATGCCAAATAACCATTGAGGTAACGAATGGCAAGACTCTGTGTTCGAAGAGCTACGGCTCGGAAGATGGCGAACATGGCTTCGGAGTAGAAAAAGCGGCATGGACACCAGATTCAAAGTTCTTCGTTTACAGCATGTCGAGTTCTGGAGGCCACCAGTCATGGCACTTTCCGACCGACTTCATTGCGATCACTGATTGTAAAATCCGAAATCTGGATGATTACTTTGGACCTATTACTGACCCCGATTTTGTATTGAGCGCACCCGACAATGTTAAGACGGTTGGGCGTGACAAATCGACTCTTGACGAGGCAGACTTCAAAGTTAAACATGAGCAAATTGGTGATCCGTAAAAAAAGAATTGAGCACTTAACCAGTTGCTCCCTCGAACCATCGCTGACCGGAGACCCGCAATGTTAGGCGAAAGAACAAGAAAAGGAATTGGGTCTGATCTTCGCCGGCTGGCGCAGACATACGTCATAAGTATGTCTGCATAGATTAGGCTGGTTTAGATTTCAAAGGCTTTGACTCGGTCCAGATCAAGATTCTATCTTCTAAAGGATAGGGTTCATTTGGTTATGGACGGTCTGTCCTCGCATTGGCTTACACGCAGACATGCTAAGAACACATGTCTGCGCAGACCATAGTTCACACTAAATCAAGGAAAGACTACTCAATTTAAATTGGGTCGCCCGAATGCGCAACGCCTCATCCGGACCATTATACGGCGGGACCTCCTCGTGGCATGAGTAAGCACAATCCACATCAGACATCCCATTCCCGACTGACTCGAGTTGACCACCTCGTCTACGCTACTCCCGACTTGGCTCGTGGCGCCAGTGAGATCGAAGCCCTCACCGGTGTCCGTGCATCGCCCGGGGGACAACATCTGGCATGGGCTACCCATAATTGCCTTCTCGCGCTTGGTGAGAAAACCTACCTCGAGATCATCGCGCCAGATCCCTCTCAGCCCAAGCCGCCAGGAGTGCGGCCTTTCGGTATCGACGGCCTGCGCCACTCACGGCTTGTCACTTGGGCTGCTCGTGGTGCCGGTCTCGAACACTTCACGCGGGCAGTCGCACAACGCGGTGTCATTCTCGGCGAGTTATTCTCCGGAAGCCGCGTCCTTTCGGACGGTGATAACCTTGCCTGGCAGTTGACAAGCCCATGGTCCCTGCTCGAAGGCGGGCTGATCCCTTTCTTTATTGACTGGGGTGTGTCACCTCATCCGGCTGCCTCGGCGTCTGCAGGGTTGTCTCTCATTGAGCTTCGTGCCGAGCATCCCTCGCCTCGAGTCTTGGCGCATACCTTTGAAGTGCTTGGAGTCAGTATTCCAATTCGGCAGGCCCCCACCGCCTCCCTCGTCGCTACCATCGCCGGCCCAAAGGGCCAAATCGAGCTGCGTTAGCTGCTTCACAGCGCGATGACGGTCGAGGTCAGTCGCTACTAGGACAATTCAAGAATGCATGTGACTGACACCACTCGCATCAAATGAGTAGAAACGCCTCCAATTGTTGTTCACGCCCCTAATGCAGCATAGCCAATTTATGCAACTGGCACTAGCTGGTTTGGATGCTTCCAGCTGAATTAGTTTTTGAATAACCGCTTCATGGCAGGTGGGAAAGTGTAGGAAGGCAGATTTGACGGGGAAACCCATTGGAATTGACGGCAGCCCAAAGCCTTAGCCTCACCTCTGACATACTGGCAAAGATAAAACTTCAGCAAGACAATCTTTTCGGCATATTCATACTCGACTGCTTCAAAGAGATTTTGCACCGCAACCTCGACATTCAGTTCCTCCTGGATCTCACGGCGAACACATTCCTCGAAGGTCTCATTGTCTTCGCGCTTTCCACCGGGAAATTCCCACAGTCCGGATAAGTGGGAGGAATCGTCCCGCTGCGAAATGAGGATGTTCCCGTGATTGAAAATGACGGCGGCACCGACTTCGATTCGAGGCTTGGTCGTTAAGCCCTTTGATTGAGAATGACGCTTTAGGTTCACGATTCTTCCTTCTTAACGATGCATCCAGAGGCTGATGCTACCCCTGGCAGGATGCTGAAAAAAATCTAAGATCCGAAGGTAATCATTGGTATCCGTGGTTGGCGGCCTCGATCCAGCTGTAGCCGGCCTCGGTGAGGCCGGCCCCGGCCGGGATCAGCGATCCCGGCTACAACAAGGCTTTCATCAATCAGTTAGGCTTTCAGGATTCCAATCCTTCCAGGTATCTCTCGGCGTCAATCGCTGCCATACAACCGGAGCCGGCGGCAGAGATGGCTTGACGATAGACGTGATCTTGAACATCTCCCGCCGCAAAGACCCCTGGGACATTCGTTTTGGTTCCATCATGCGTGAGGACATAACCATTGTCGTCCATTTCGATCTGGCCTTTGAATACCTGAGTGTTCGGTTCGTGCCCGATTGCCACAAAAACACCAGCGCAATTGAAATCCCGCACTTCCTTGGTCTTCAGATTGGTCAATTTGATGCTCGTAACGTTTTTGGCCTCAACATCATGGATCTCATCGACCACCGTGTCCCAGATGAATTCAATCTTAGGATTTTTGAAGGCTCGATCCTGCATAATTTTGGAAGCTCTGAGCTTATCGCGGCGATGAATGACCGTGACCTTGCTGGCGAACTTGGTTAGAAAAGTGGCCTCTTCCATGGCTGAATCTCCGCCCCCGACCACAACGATCTCCTTTCCTCTGAAGAAATAACCATCACAGGTGGCGCAAGTCGAGACCCCATACCCAACCAGCTTGCGTTCCGATTCAATACCAATCATGCGCGCCGAAGCGCCGGAGCAGATGATGACTGTCGCAGCTTCGATCGTCTGATCGTGGGTGTAGAGCCGAAAAGGACGGGCAGAAAAATCGACCTTGGTCACCAACTCAGGAAGAAATTCGGTCCCAAAACGAGCGGCTTGTTTTTTCATGGACTCCATGAGCTCGGGTCCCATGACTCCTTGGGGGAACCCAGGAAAATTATCTACTTCCGTCGTAATGGAAAGTTGCCCTCCCACTTGGAGGCCTTCGATGAGCAATGGACTCAGATTGGCGCGTGCAGTATAGAGAGCCGCCGTGTAGCCTGCCGGACCGGACCCAATGATGACGACGTTTCGCATGTTTACTCCCTGCCCTAGAATTCCCAGTCTGCCTATTGGCCATCTTCAAACCGGGTGAGTATCTTAGCATGGGAAGCGGACAGTTCAAAAAAGAGCCGTTGCCGGCTTTGCGAATGCCTAAAACATGAGTAGTACTTCATCAAGGATTAACCACGGGGGACACGGAGGGGGAACCTGCGAATTGGGGAATATCGAACCACAAATACAAGAAGTGCGTACGACGTAAGCGTAGCCCAATTTTGCTCTTAGACAGAATTGCCATTGGCGTTTATTCGCATTTATTTTCATTTTCAGCTATCCATCCATATTCCTCTAGTTGATCACCGCTCGGAGAGCGGCTCCCACACTAGCAATGCTCCGAGACAATTCGACTGCGCTAAATTCATGTCCCCGTGTCCCCGTGGTCAATCTGGATCTCCGTTTCTGCCGACGCGATGTCATGCAAAATCATTGAATCCTTAAGAGAAATTTCATCTCATTACGGTAGATTTTTGCCGCTTGACCCCTTGAATTTTTATGTGTTACTTTACGCATTCTTTGAAGGCAGGGAAAGCTCTGCCCGTATGACCCTTG
This sequence comes from uncultured Acidimicrobiia bacterium, assembly GCA_963810905.1. Taxonomy (GTDB): domain Bacteria; phylum Acidobacteriota; class Terriglobia; order Versatilivoradales; family Versatilivoraceae; genus CAWBAT01. The sequence goes on from CAWEPG010000016.1 coordinate 157,661, forward strand.
ATATCCTCCAAGCCAGGAAAACTCTCCCCCCATGAGCTCGATGCAGTTGGATCTTTCGGTGGTTGTGATTGTGATTTTGGTATGGAGTCTCTACTTTGTACTGAAGACGTTCTTTTTTGACCCCATCAATCATATCCTTTCCAAGCGTCATGCGGCCATTGAGGGTACACAGCAGCAAGCCAAGGAACAACTGGCCGAAGTCGACAAACGGTCAAAGGTCTATGCTCAAGCGCTGAAAGAGGCTCGCTTGGAGAGTTATCGTAAGCAAGAGACCTTACGTGCGGAAGCGATGAGCGAACGCTCCCAAGTTATTGCTGCAGGCCGAGAGGATGCTGAGCACCGCATTGGTGGGGCTCGGAAGGAAATCCAATCGCAGGTCGATGTGGCCAAAAAGGTTCTTGAATCCCAAGTGAATGAAATTGCTGATGGAATTGCCAAGAGTGTTTTGCAATAGGAAATTTAGAATCGTTCGGCTGTTTTTAGCCGGCGTCGTCATCACGTTTTTCCTCTTGGGTCCAGCCTTTATCAAGGCTGAAGAAACCCACCGGGCAGAGCCTGCCCATGGGCAGAGCGAATCGCAGCACCATGAAAGCCCCTGGAGTTCGATATGGAAGTGGGCCAATTTTTTCATCTTATTTGGCGGCCTTGGTTATTACCTGAGGAAGCCGATGCGCGAGTTCTTCGAGTCCAGAACGCGCTCCATTGAGGAGGGACTGCGGAATGCTCGTGAGGCCAAGGAAGCGGCGCTCAAACAAGTCCGTGAGATGGAAACCCGGATGGCCCAGCTCGAAAAGGAGATTCAGACATTGAAGGCGGAAGGATTGCGGGAAGCGAATGAAGAAAGAACCCGGATTATCGAAGGCGCCAGGGCGGAAGCGTCCAAGATTCTGGAGCTAGCCCTACGAGAGGTTGAGGGGCTGAAAAAGTTAGCCCATTTGGAGCTGAAAGGGCATGTTGCAGAATTGGCTGTTAAGCTGGCTGAGGAACGTTTGAAAAAGTTGGTAGGAACCGAAGAAAACAAGAAAATCATTCACCAGTTTATCGAAACCCTCCACGCTGGAAAGAATTGATTCCGCCAAAATCATCTGTCATTGAGGTTCAAAATTGTCTGCTGTAGCCAATCGATACGCCAAAGCACTTGTGGATGTTTGTCTCAAGCTGAGCGTACATGATCGAGTCGCTGAAGATCTGCTTGCCTTTGAAAATCTGCTCAACACCCAGACGGAATTGCGGTCGTTATACCTAAATCCTGCCGTTCCAGTTGCTAAGAAGAAGGCGATTACAGCCGAGATCCTCAAGCGGTTCAGCTTCGCTCAGGCGACGACCAATTTCATCAGTGTGCTGATCGACCAGCACCGCATCGGCTATTTCTCTTCTATCCGAAAGGCCTTTCACCAGTTACTGAATGAGCAGTTGGGAGTCGTGGAGGCCGAAGTGAAGATGGCTAGTGACTTGGACCCCGCCACTCAAGATCTCTTGCTTGCCAGATTGAATGAAATAACAGGGCGGAAAGTCACCTTGAAGTTCACAAAGGATCCAGACATCATCGGAGGGATTGTCACCCGCATTGGTGACACGATCTACGACGGATCCATTCGGCAGCGCCTTAATACATTAAAAGCGCAGCTCCGTTCTGATTGATGTTTCGCGGGATTGGATTAGATTTGCAACGGATTACTGTTCCGCTTGTCGGAAGGGAAGAGTCGTACCTTTTCACATGACGGGAGACTGAGGAGTCAAGTAAATGGAGATTAGAGCAGAAGAGATCAGTAAGATTATCCGGGCTCAAATAGAGGACTATGACACGAGCGTCGAGGTCAGCGAAGTAGGCACCGTCATCTCCGTGGGAGACGGGATTGCACGAGTCCATGGATTGCAAAATGCGATGGCCGGCGAGTTGCTCGATTTTCCGCACGGGATTTCCGGCATGGCTCTTAACCTGGAAGAGGATCAGGTCGGATCGGTCTTACTGGGCGAGACCAAAGAAATCAAGGAAGGGGATCTCGTTAAGCGAACGAAACGGATCATTGCCGTGCCCGTTGGAGACGCACTCATTGGTCGTGTCGTAAACGCCTTAGGACAGCCTATCGATGGGAAAGGGGCTATTACGACCGAGCAGTTTAACCCCATCGAGCGGATTGCTCCAGGAATCGTCGACCGCGAACCGGTTAAACAACCTTTGCAGACCGGGCTGAAAGCGATTGACTCAATGATTCCCATTGGCCGCGGTCAGCGCGAACTCATTATTGGGGACCGCCAGACCGGAAAGACTGCCGTTGCCCTCGACACGATCATCAACCAAAAAGGGGGCGATGTCATTTGCATCTATGTGGCCATTGGTCAGAAACAGTCGACCATTGCTCAGGTCGTGAAAATTCTAACAGACCATGACGCCATGTCTTATTCGATCGTTGTTTCGGCATCCGCTTCCGACCCGGCTCCCATGCAATACATCGCGCCCTACTCCGGTTGCGCCATGGGTGAGTATTTTCGGGATAGCGGCCGGCATGTGTTGTGCATTTATGACGACCTTTCTAAGCACGCTGCCTCCTACCGCGAAATCTCTCTCTTGCTGCGGCGACCGCCCGGTCGCGAGGCTTATCCGGGAGATGTTTTCTACTTGCACTCCCGGCTGCTGGAGAGAGCCGCAAAGCTCAGTGAGAGTCGTGGCGGAGGGTCTTTGACATCCCTCCCGATCATCGAAACTCAAGCCGGTGATGTTTCGGCCTATATCCCAACCAACGTGATCTCAATTACGGACGGGCAGATCTACCTGGAAGCGGACTTGTTTAACTCCGGCATCCGTCCCGCCATCAATGTGGGTATTTCGGTTTCGCGCGTTGGGGGCAATGCTCAGGTGAAGGCCATGCGACAGGTGGCGGGCATGCTCCGTTTAGACTTGGCGCAATACCGTTCCCTGGCTGCCTTTGCTCAATTTGGGAGCGACCTGGACAAGGCATCCCAGTTCCAGCTCTCCCGCGGTCAGCGGATGACCGAGATCTTGAAGCAGGGCCAATTCTCTCCTCTGCCGGTAGAGAAGCAGGTCATCATCATTTTTGCTGCGACTAACGGCTTTCTGGATTCTTTGGATGTCTTCGATTGCCTGCCCTTCCAGGATGAGTTGTTTCGGTTCCTGGATAATAGTCATCCGTCTTTGGCCAAGAAAGTGGCCGAGAAAAAGCAATTGGACGACAGCCTCAAAGCAGAATTGAAGCAGGTTATCGAGGAGTTCAAGGAGAAGTTTGTAGCCGCGCGGACCAGCTAAGCGCGAATAGGCTAACCCGCGGAGGAGACTCCACGAAGATTTCAACCGGGCCGAAGAGGAAACAGGAAAGAATCTTCAAGACTCGTGACGATTCAGGGGCAGGCAATTAGAGAGTGATTGGTAAATAAGGGATGGCCAACTTACTAGACATCCGTCGACGGATTCGCTCGGTAAAGAATACGCAGCAGATTACCAAAGCGATGAAGATGGTTTCGACAGCCAAACTGCGCCGGGCTAAGGAGCGCGTCATTAATGCGCGCCCCTACGCCAACGAGATTGTTGCTATCTTGAACAGCCTGGTCATGCGGACTGAGCAGAAGTCTCATCCATTGCTGGAAGAGCGAGTTGAAGAAAAAATACTGGTGACCGTTGTTACAGCGGATAAGGGGTTGTGTGGCGCCTTCAATGCCAACGTGATTAAGGCAACCCAAGCCTTCATGAACGAAAACAGAGCGAAGGCTTTAACCATGGCTTGCATCGGGCGCAAGGGGCGAGACTTTTTCCGGCGCCACGGAGTTCCGATTGCGCAAGAGCACATTAATCTTTCCGACCTGAATTATGATCGCGCAAAGGGGATTGCCGGCCAGTTGATGGATGCGTACGGGCAACGCACGTTCGACGCCATTTACATTATCTATAACGAGTTTAAATCCGTCATTCAACAGAGACTTGTCGTTGAGCGGCTGTTGCCTATCCGGCAGCTAAGCGAGTCGCACTCCCAGCATGCGATTGACTATATCTATGAGCAACCGCCTGAACAGATCTTCAACAGCCTGATTCCCAGGTATGTTGAAGTGCAGGTCTATCGAGCGCTTCTGGAGTCGACCGCCGCCGAGCATGGGGCCCGGATGACTGCTATGGAAGCGGCTACGAACAATGCAACGGAACTTATCGATGCCTTGACGTTGTCGATGAACCGTGCCCGTCAGGCAGGAATCACTAAGGAAATCATCGAAATTGTCAGTGGCGCAGCAGCATTGGAATAATAAAGGATTGATTAGGAGCTAGGAATGAACATCGGCAAAGTCATTCAAATTATCGGGCCGGCCGTCGACGTGGCCTTTGAGGAAGGGCATCTTCCCCCCATCTATACCGCTCTTCGCCTAACCAGCGAAGGCTTTGATGTCCCTGCCCCCATTGATATTATTGTGGAAGTTCAACAGCATCTCGGTGAGAACCGGGTGCGAACAGTGGCCATGCAGCCGACCGACGGTCTGGTCCGAGGCATGAAGGCCATCGACACGGGTGGACCCATCACAGTTCCAGTAGGGAAAGAAACCTTGGGTCGAATCATCAATGTGATCGGTCAGCCGGTGGATGAGTTGGGCCCCGTCAATGCAGAGCTTCGATACCCTATCCATCGAGAACCTCCGACCTTCGCGCAGCAGAATACAAACCTGGAAATGTTTGAGACCGGAATCAAGGTGATTGACCTGCTCGAACCCTATTTGCGTGGCGGCAAGATTGGCCTTTTCGGGGGCGCTGGCGTCGGCAAGACGGTGATCATCATGGAGCTCATCAACAATATCGCCACGAAACATGGAGGGTTTTCCGTGTTTGCAGGAGTGGGTGAGCGAACCCGTGAAGGAAACGATCTGTGGTTGGAAATGAAGGAATCGGGAGTCATCAACAAGACGGCCCTTGTGTATGGGCAGATGACGGAACCTCCCGGCGCCCGGTTGCGCGTTGGTCTCACCGGACTGACAGTGGCGGAGTATTTCCGGGACGAAGAAGGGCAGGACGTTCTTTTCTTCATCGACAACATTTTCCGATTTACCCAAGCCGGCTCGGAAGTTTCCGCACTCCTCGGACGAATGCCTTCAGCCGTGGGATATCAGCCGAATCTGGCTACGGAGATGGGAGAATTGCAGGAACGGATCACTTCGACCAAGAAAGGATCCATCACTTCTGTTCAAGCCATCTATGTGCCAGCCGACGACTATACCGATCCGGCTCCGGCAACGGCCTTCGCGCATCTTGATGCGACCACGAACCTCTCGCGGGCAATCTCGGAAATGGGGATCTATCCGGCAGTGGATCCTTTGGCGTCTTCCTCACGCATCCTGGACCCGCGCATTCTTGGGGAAGAGCATTACAATACGGCCCGATCCGTAAAACTGATCCTGCAAAAGTACAAGGACCTTCAAGATATCATCGCGATTCTGGGGATCGACGAACTTTCGGAAGAAGATAAATTGGTTGTGGCCAGAGCACGAAAGATTCAAAAGTTCCTCTCCCAGCCATTTTTTGTAGCCGCTCCATTTACCGGCCGTGAGGGGAAATATGTCACGCTTGCCGAGACGATTCGCGGGTTCAAAGAGATCGTGGAAGGCCGCCACGACGATTTACCTGAGCAGGCCTTTTACATGGTCGGGACCATCGACGAAGTTATCGAGAACGCCGAACGGTTGCAAAAAGAGGGTCAGTGATCGAGGGAGGCACGAATCCCCTTTGGCTTAGGATCTGCTCAAACTGGCTTTAGGAATCCACATCAAACTGGCGTCTTTACCCAGTCCCTCCAAGTCAGGCTTAAACTTCTTGAGAAATGGATTCCGCCAGTGACTTTTTACGAGTCGTCATCATTTCCACCCGTTTGAGGAAAAGGAAGTCATGGACAAATTGCTCTTAGAAATTGTCACTCCCGCCAGACTTCTTCTCAGCGAGGAGGTTGACGATGTTCAAGTGCCGGGCAAGAATGGCTACCTCGGAATTCTGCCGGGACACGCGCCGCTGATCTCGGAGCTGCAGGTCGGTGAAGTGTCCTATCATCAGGGGAAAAGCCTGCATCGTCTCGCTCTCGCCATGGGCTACTGTGAAGTTGTCCGTGATCATGTCCGGATCTTGGCTGAGAAAGCTGAGAAAGCCGATGAAATTGATCTTAAGCGGGCGCAGGCATCCAAGGAACGAGCCGAGAAACGACTGGCTGACGTCAATAATCCGGAAATTGATTTTGCCCGAGCCATGGCTAGCCTAGAGCGCGCCTTGGCGCGAATCCGTGTCCGCGAGGAACGGGAAGGTTAAACGAGGGGTCTCTTCCTCCAGCAAATCGGAATGGGAAAACGAATTTCTGGAATAACGATGACCAGCGCGATGGAGTAGCGGGCCACTTTCCGCGGCGCGCTTCGGATGCATACTGTGTTAGGCCTGATTCTTTTCCCCTGTGCCCTTTAGAATGCAGGCCGGAAGTTCACTGCATGTACGCGTCGATGTGAATCTTGCCTGTCGCGAAATTCACGGTCCCAACCCCCCACACCTGTCGAGTGTTGACCCAGACGTAGCCCTCGGCTGCCGTGGTGAGACTTACGTTCTCACCAAGGTCGGCGATCGGCTCAGCGGCGCGCGGCACGCCAACGCCATCGGCAGACAGCGAGATCCTGTGACCGTCCTCCATTTCAACGATTGCGTGAATATCAAGGTCAATGCGGCCGTCAGCACGTATCCGGAGATAATCGATGCCCCGCACTCGCCCCGCCAGTCGGCCTTTAGCGTGGCCCTCAAAGGCGACATCGATGCGAACCCCTTGCGGTGGGACTCTTTCCTGACCCGAAAGAACAGCCTCCAACGTAACGCCGTAGTCTGTCACTCCCGTAACATCGAGATCGTACTCGTAGATCTTTTCGCCCCTCATTGAGAGCCCTCCCGTTGCTTCGTTGAGTATGTTGGTACCACCCAGCGGGAGACACTATACCAGAACCAGTCGTCGTGAGGCCTGACGTCGCAAATGAGCCGCGCGCCGCTGCGACAGAGTCGTGTATGACCGTATGGCGCGTCGGCTCTATTTACGTGTTAACCGCTTTGCTGCAAGTCTTCCTGGCACCGAGAGTGTCCCCGGTTTACACGAAGTGAATGCGATGTGAACCTCTCCAATGTCACTTGCGTTTGAGTCCATCGCGCCAGGCAATCGCTTCGAGTTCGACCCGGACAGCGTCCTCGACGGGGATCACGGGCCGTGCCTGGAATTCAAAAGCAGGCCAGGTCGAGCATACCTTGTGAACCGCCACTGGATCGTCGCAGTCCACCAACATATGCCCTCCCCACTCGCCCACTCGCACCACGAACAACTCGATCTTGAAATTGGCAGGCGCCTGCCATTGAGTGAAAACCTCCAGTATCCGCTTCTGGGCGTTCTCGTACTCCGCAGGCGATCCTTGCGGACGTTCGAACCAGCTGATCATGTACTTCATCGGCATCCTCCTCATTGATTGCGTTGAAATCCTCGGAACAATTGCTGTTTAGACGGGCTAACAAAGTATCGTCTTTAGTTGTAGTTCTTGCGGGCGATAAGAGTGTTTTGCCGCGCGGCTCTTTCGAAGCTCGTCGGCCAGGACGGCGACCGAGAGGGCTATTGACCCCAACCCAGGATTTTATAGCAAACAATATGCAGAGGCAACGGCAGATAGCGCACCTTCAACGGTGAGCACCGGATGAGCGAAATCACAGTTGCTTCCTCGTCCCCGTCTCCCGTGCCCACGGCACCGCATATGGTTGGATTACGGTGGAACCGGAAACTGAAAGGCGCGCGATGGTCAGCGGGCGATAATTTCCGGTTACGCAACTATGCAGCCAATAGATCCGTATTGGCAAAAGAAAGTGTCGTTGGCGTCTTGCATGGTTGCAAGAATAACGAATCGCACTCGGCTTAGAGACAAATAGAATGGTTGCGCCATCTTCTAGTCAGTGTGACCTTGTCTCTCATTTTAACTCTCCTGGCATATGATCAGCTCCCGACATCCTCCCACAGACCGCGTGCGAGATTGAGGCCAAGCAGACTCACCATAAACATGACGGCCACCAGCACTAGCAGCTCCATCCCGTGGTTATGGCGAAATAACTCGATCACAATGATCAGCCCAGCCAGTAACAGGACTGACAGTGAAATTCCGCGATGAAAGCGGCCGATAGCGGAGCTCACCCATGGATCCATCGGCACCGAGATTGTCCGTCCGCCATCTGAGTCCGTGCAGTCAGGCTTCATCGGGCACTCGTTGCAAGTCCGAGCCGGTGCCCGGTAATGCATCACCCGAAGCTCATGGTTGATCTCGGCCACCTGGAGTCGTGTGCCCATAGGACATTCCCAATGATCTCTATCCTTGTGAAAAAGAAAGCCTTGGGTGTGATATTGATCCGTGCGGGCGTGAGAATGTCTCGCCATCCACTCAAGAAAGGCCGCGATCACAACCAGCAACATTGCATAGCCAGTCGCTAACAGTGGTTCTAGATGGACAATTCCATGCATCATTTCAAGGTTCTGTCACTTGCGTGAAAAGCACGTTCTTCGGCTCTTCGCGAATTGTTGCCGGAACGGCATAACGAATTCCCTTCCAGCAGAGATAGAGAAGCGGCAGCACGCCCCCTGCAATAAATACTACATCGCCGGGAAGTCGCAACCATTCGATTAAAGCATTCACGTCGTTCGTCACATACTTGAGAGTGCGTGCCTCGAAGTAACCGTGGTTCACTGACTCGTAGAGCTGTAACAGCCCCAGCGGAAACAGCGTCGCGAAAACCATCCACGCCAGTCCCACGTTGAGCGACCAGAAACTGATTTTGGCGGCGCGATCTGACCAGCGCACTTCGGGAATGAGATATCGGATACAAAATAACGCCAGCCCGACGGCTAGCATTCCATAAACTCCCATCATTGCCGCATGTCCGTGATTGGAGGTCAAGGCTGTACCAATCTCGTAATAGGAGACGACAGGAAGATTAATCAAGAATCCGAAAACGCCTGCACCCAGGAAGTTCCAGAACCCCACTGACACAAGGAACATCACTGCCCAATAATGCGGAAATGGCGTACTGGACTTGGCTTGTTGTTGGGCCCCGAGCTGCAGGAAACTCCATGCCTCTACAGTCAGGAACGTCAAGGGAATCACTTCGGCGGCTGAGAAGAACGCACCCAATGCCATGTGCTCAGCTGGAGTTCCGGAGAAATAAACGTGGTGCATCGTGCCGATCACACCGCCGGCTGAGTAAAGCAGAATATCGAGATAGATGACGGTCAGCGCGACGCGCTCCGCCACCACTCCAAGCAGTACGAAAATGCAAGCCACCATGATGGTAGTGAATAGTTCCAGGAAGTCTTCCACCCAGAGATGTACCACCCAAAATCGCCAAAAATCTGTCGTGGTGAAGTGCCCCTCTGGACGTGCCAGGAGTCCCACGGAATAAAATGCGGGTATCGCAAGGGCGGAAAATAAGAAAGAGCCACGGCATGTTGCCTTTGTGTTCCACCCGCAAGCGGCCACGCAATGCCAGGAACAGCATCAGCACCCAGAAGCAAAGGCCCAGTGTCAGCAGGATTTGCCAAAAGCGGCCAAGATCCAGGTACTCAAAGCCCTGATTGCCGAACCAGCTCCAGCCTTTTGTAATCAAGCCGTAAATGCCTGCATACTCGCCCGTCAGACTACCAAAAACGACGATGGCAAGTGCTGATAACAGGCCGATCGCGAGCCACTTCTGGATCTTTGGCTCGCGCCCACCGATCATTGGTGCCAGAAATATCCCGGACGCAAGAAACGAAGTGGATACCCAGAAGATTGCCAGTTGCACATGCCAGGTCCGAGCCAGGTTGAAGGGGAGAATGCGGGCCATATCGATACCAAAGAAACCGGATAATTCGGCACGGTAGTGTTGCGAAGCTCCCCCCACCAGCGTTTGAATTAGGAATAACACGGCCATGACGAAGAAAAACCATCCACAGATGCGCTGAGCGGGAGTCACTGCTACGACGCCAGGTGGACGGAATGTGATCGTCTTATGCTCGCGGCCATGCCATCCCAGGAAATTCCATCTTCCAAAAGCTGCGAACAAAATACCAATCCCCCCCAGCAAAGCAATCAATGACAGGACGCTCCAAACCACCGCATCCGCTGTGATCCGGTTTCCAACCAATGGTTCCGGAGGCCAATTATTTGTATATGAGTAATTCTCACCAGGCCGGAGCGTCGAAGCCACCCAGCTTGACCAGGCGAAGAATGCCGTCAACTGATCGGTGTCGCGACGTTCGGAGATCGCGTGCGGACGGAGGCCGTTTCGTGTCGAGGGCTCGTTGAAGAAGGACAAGTGTATCCAGTGAGCTGTCTATAGGCCGCGGCCTGGGCCGGAGTGAAGGTGAAGGAATCGCTTACCGGGTCGTAACGATTGGTCTTAAATTCAGTCACTGTTAAATCCATTGCGCTGCTTGATTTCTGACCACCATGAGCATCCAGCACGTTCAATGCGGAACGGCGCAGGTAATCAGCCGTATAGTCCGGACCGAGATACGCGCCAT
>CAWEPG010000017.1:0-26321 GCA_963810905.1 uncultured Acidimicrobiia bacterium
CAATCCTTTGCTGCCGGGATGGCGCGGATTACCTCCGCGCCATGGTTTCAATGAATGAATAGGAAACGGTGCAAGAGGGGTAAATACTTAAGCACTTCTGCCAGAAAGGTGGGGGCATTGCGGAAAAAAGCGAGCCTAAATGAACAATTCCTCATCCTGATGAACTTCGTCGACGTGGTTTTTCCTCTTTGAAAAAAGAAACTGCATCCCACTGGAGATTCCGGCAATCAAGGCGGAAAGTTCTCGAACGGGGGTAAGAACGCTCTGTTGAATGACTTCGGACGTCGCTTGCATGCGATCCACAGCATCCGAAACGACTTCATCCACCTTGGCAATCTGGAGCCGGGCCCGATCGGTAGTGTCCTCGATGACATCATTGACCCGCTGGACTTGAAACTTTACTGTTTCACTGACCTGGGCAAAATTATCAGCGATGACTTGAACACCCACGAGGACCTTCTTGGTTTCCCCTAAGACCTGCCTAAAGTCATCAATGGCCGGTTCAATTCTCGTTTCCAGGTTAGTTCGCATGCGGTCCATATTCGTCGTAAGCCGGCGAAAGGACAGGAGAATCCCTATCAGCACAAGCACCTGTGTCACGAGAAGGATGGACGTGACAATCACGATAAAATCAACCAGACGTTCCACAGTAGGCTCCAGTATCCAAAATCAAGGAAGATCAAGAACTAAGAAGGGAACCGACTTACTTTTTGTGAAAACAATCAGCCCAGTCAAGAGAGCCCCGACAACCTACTCGGGGCCCACTTGGGATTTAGCCTTCTCTTCACGATAGGCCTGTTTACCGGCCTCAATCGCAGCCGCCATTTGCTCTCGCTGCGTGTTGACGACTTCTTTGCCCTTTTCAATATAGGTCGAGACCTTTTCACCAACATTGCGACTGGTCGACAAGACACGCTCCCTGCTTTCAGACGCTCTCTGCGCGATGATATCCCGGGTTTCGCGCCCCGAACGGGGTGCAAAGAGCAAGGCAATCACTGCCCCAATCCCCCCACCGACCAGAAAAAAGGCAAGCTTCGAAAGACGATCACTTCCATCACTCATCGTCCGTACCTCCTTGTTGGATTTACTTTCAACAACTTAAGATTCCAATATTGATGCTAACATATTGGCCCTGCCATCACAATCGATTAGAAAGCATTCACTTAGGGGTGAAAATAATCAAAAACTTTTTTAGCGACTGCCGGTGAAATGGCTTCTGAGAGTTCTTCGAAAGATAGGGTGCGCATGTTCTTCAAGCTACCAAACTTCCGGAGCAACACCTTTGAGGTTTTTTCTCCAATGCCAGGAATCCTCAACAAGTCGGTCGTCAGGGTACGTTTCGTCCTCCGCAGTCGATGGAAAGTCACCGCAAATCGGTGGGTTTCATCCCGGATTTGTTGGATAAGACGAAGGACCGGAGAGTGTTTTTCAAGGACGATGGGGTCTTCTTCGCTGCCTTGGACATAGATAATCTCTTCCCGTTTAGCGATACTGGCCAGTGGCTGAGTGGGCAAATCTAATTCCTCCAGAGCAACCGCAGCCGCGTGGAGTTGGCCAATCCCCCCGTCCACAAGAACCAGGTCTGGCAAGGCCTTCCCCTCCTCGCGCAATCGCCGATAACGCCGCGAGACCACTTCACGCATGCTCTTAAAATCATCCGGCCCATCCACTGTCTTGATGATGAACTTGCGGTAATCGCTCTTCTTCATCTTTCCCTCTTCCCAAACAACCATCGAGGCAACAGAATCCGTGCCTTGAATATTGGAGATATCAAAACATTCGATCCTCCGTGGGGGGGATTCCAATCCCAAGAGATTGGCGACATTTTCAGCGATCACGTGACCGGATGGTTGAAGCACACGAAAACGTTGGTCGAAGGATAGTCTGGCATTTTTCACGACCAACTGAACCAAATCCTTCTTGGAACCTCGCTGAGGAATCTGAACCTCAACCCGATGCCCGCTGCGGTTTTTCAGAAAATCTTCAAGCAATGTCCTATCTTCAAAATCCATCGGAACATAAATTTCGTCAGGCGTGAATTCAGTATTGGAAAAATAATACTGCTTCAAAAATGAAGATAGAATTTCTCCACCCTCCATGCTGACAGGCAGGCTTTCCCAGAAATATTCTCGGCGGTCAACCACTTGGCCTCCGCGTAAATGGAAGAGTTGCGCGGCAGCACGACCGTCCTCAGAATGCAGCGCAAAAATATCAACGTTTCTAACGCGATTGGAAGAAATGCGCTGGGGCTCTGAGAGTTGTCCAATGGTTCGAATGGTATCCCGCAAGTGGGCAGCCGTTTCAAACCGTTCGCTTTCCGCTGCCAGGCGCATTTTTTCCCGGAGTCGCTTGAGAAGGTCGGTTCGCTCCCCTTCCATGAAAAGTCTTAAGTCCTGGATTCGGCCCGTATACTCTTCTTGACTGCAGACTGTAGCCACGCAAGGCCCCATACATCGTTTGATGTGATAATCCAGACAGACTCGCGGCCGGTTTCCATCCACATCGATCGAACAGGTTCGAATCTGGAAATGGCGACAAATCAGTTTCAAAGTTTGGTAGGCCAATTTAGCTGGGAAGTAAGGTCCAAAGTAAAGGGCTCCATCCTTTTTCACGCGACGTGTCACGAAAATGCGCGGGTATGCCTCATTGACCGTTAGCTTAATATAGGGATACGTCTTATCATCACGAAGCAGGATGTTATACTTTGGCTTGTGTTTCTTAATGAGATTATTTTCGAGAGCCAGAGCCTCCATTTCATTGTCAACGACGATAAAATCGACATCTGCTATCTCGGCTGTGAGGTAATCCAGCTTGAAATCAGTCTGGCGCGATTCTTGGAAATAAGAGCGAACCCTGTGACGAAGCGACTTGGCCTTCCCCACATAAATGATTTTGCTATTGACGTCCCGATACAGATAAACTCCAGGTTCATCCGGGATGTTAGCTAATTTCTCACTCAGGTTCTTTTTTGTTCCTTCACCCATAAGGTTAAGAATATTCCATCCGTCAACAGCATGAAAAGACCATTATTTGTCCGGGCTCCGGTTTCACTTTTCGCCAGAATCTTGCTGGGAATTTTACTCTGGCCCGTGATGTTAACAACCCTAACCCAGGCACAGTATGGACCTCTCACGGGGATCAAGCTTTTGCCTGAGAATATTCATTTTGTAGGGAATCGCGCGATGGCTTCAGATGACCTTCGCGCCATTTTTCGTAGCGCGGGGACCGTGACGGCACAAATTTCTGCGGCTCAAGTGGACATTTATGACACGAACCGAATAAATCATGCCCTCGAAATGATCCAGATGTTTTATCGGAATAGGGGGTTTGTCAAGGTGATGATCGAGGTGCCTGAATTCAATTTTCTTTCCGGTTCTGCCGCGGGAAAGCCTGCCTCTCCCGGAGGAAAAATGGAGCTAGTCATTAAAATCAGTGAGAAAAACCTCTACCACCTCGGACAAATTAAGGTGGAAGGTCTCAAGGCTCTTCCTCAGGATCAGGTCATTGCCATGCTGAACCTTCAACAAGATATTCCTATCAATTTTTCGAAGTTGAATGCGGGAACTCTGGCATTGCGTGAGACGTATTTGACACTCGGGTATTTGGATGTCGTGATCCAGACCAATCTTGACGCCCCTGACAATCGTACCCTGGCCGACCTCAAAATTAGCATCGTCGAGGGCCGACAATATCATCTTGGAAAGATTGTTTTGGTCGGAGATTCTCCGATTCGAGAATCCCTCCTGAGGGAATCCCTTCCTTTTCAACCCGGCGATATTTTCGGAGAAAAGGCGTTTAATGCTTGCCTCGAAACCATTAACTCGCTGGGAACCACCCCGGTACTTACGGGAGATGATGTCAATTTCATCTATGATAAAGATAGAGGGATCGTAGATGTATCCATCTACCTTCAAGGGAAATCCAAAAAGAAGTGAAAATTTTGGAGAGGGAGATCCGTTGATGACGAGAAGCGGGCGGGATGCCCGCTTTCCGAGTGCTAATGATACCCACCCCTAAGGGCTGATCATGGCCCACAAGATTTCAACTGGGCATATTAGTGGAGCTAGCTGCAGTCCCCGAAGGGGACCAACCTCAATAGCCGTGGGTCGAGTGCAGCAACGCGGAGCGAGACCCACGGTGCTCAAAAGGCTCTGCATCCAACCCTGAAGGGGTTGAACCACCTCGTACGATCAGCTCAAGCTATCTGTTCGACCCTTTTAGGGTCGGATCTTCTTGACATTACGTCCCCTCGGTTGGCGCGGCTACGCCACCCGAGGCTACTCATATTGGTCCCCTTCGGGGACTCCCCGGCGACTGCTGCCATCCCCCGTGTCTAGCCAAAAAGATATGGGACACGCTCAGCTTGCCCAAGGGAGACTTTAGGGCGGTGAAGAATTATGGGTAAACAATAATTCATGTGTCTGTATTAGGTTTGCGCGAGAATTTGATCCTTGTATTGCAATTGGAATAATTTGTAATAGATCCCTCGACGCGCCAGAAGTTCTTGATGACTTCCCATTTCTCTGACCTGACCTTTGTGCATGACAATGATCTTGTCCGAATTTTGGATGGTCGAGAGCCGATGGGCAATGATGATGGAAGTTCTCCCCTTCATGAGTCGCGTAATGGCATCCCGAATTTTCAACTCCGTTTCTGTATCGACGCTGGAAGTGGCTTCATCCAGAATCAGATTCTTTGGGTCATGGGCCAAGGTACGCGCAAAAGCAATCAGCTGTTTCTGCCCGGTTGAAAGCGTGCTCCCACGTTCCTTGACTTCTTCATAGATCCCATCCTCTTGTTCCTCCACAAATTCATGGAGATTCACATCCTGTGCCGCTCGATAGATCGCTTCCTCTGTAATCCATGGAGTTCCGAGACGAATATTACTGGCAATACTGCCCGAAAAAAGAAAGACGTCCTGCAAGACAAATCCAAAAGAGCTGGCGCAATTGTTTCAGATCCATCTGTCGAATATCGACGCCATCGAAAAGGATCTGTCCTTTCTGGACTTCATAAAAGCGCATGAGCAAATTGGTGAGCGTCGTCTTCCCCGCCCCCGTGTGCCCCACGATGGCCACGGATTGACCCGGCTCAACCTTGAAGGAGACATCTCTCAGAACCCAATCCCAATTTTTGTCTTCTTGGTGCCCTTCCGGCAGTGTGGCTGGTCCTTGCCCTGGAATTGCCGCCCGGTCTCTTAATTCTGCGGAAGGTGGTATAGGAAGCCGATTGTAAGCAAACCAAACGTTGCGAAATTCGATTTCCCCTTTGATCTGTTTGAGCTGAATGGGTAGATCAGGCTGTTTGATGTCCACGGGAACGTCGAGCAACTTAAAGATTCGCTCGGAACTCGCCATGGCCGCTTGCAGGATATTGTACTTCTCACTCAGGTCCGCAATCGGACGAAAAAACCTTTCCGAATATTGGATAAAGGCAACCAGTGCGCCAAAGCTGAGCTCCCGGTGAAGGACTTGTCCGCCGCCGTACCAGATAATTAAGGCGACTGCCACCGCACTGACAATTTCGACAGCCGGATAAAACAACGAATAAGCCAAGACGGAATCCATATTGGCGGCAAGATGCAACCGGTTAATCCCTTCAAACTGTTGAAAGCTGCTTTGCTCGTGGTTGAATAATTGAACGACCTTCATCCCCGTAAGGTGCTCTTGAAGAAATGCGTTAATCCGGGCGATTGCCGTGCGCACGCGGCGATAGGAATCGCGTGCCTTAATCTTGAAGACAACGGTAATGAGAACAATAATCGGAATGACTGACATAGCGACCAAGGCTAGTTTGACATTTAGCCAGAAGATGATGACCAGGATTCCAAACAAAACCAGCACATCTCCCAGCAGGGTTACGACTCCGGAAGTAAACAATTCATTTAAGACATCGACATCCGTGGTAACTCGAGTCATCAGCCTCCCTACGGGGTTCCTATCGTAAAAAGCTAGTGGCAAGTCCTGAAGATGGGAGAATATCTGGACACGGAGGTCATACATGATTTTCTGACCTGTGAGCTGCATGAGGTACGTCTGGATGTAACCCAGTAAGAATCCGAAAACAATGATTGCCAGGTAGATCAAAACGATCTTGTTAAGCCCCGCCAGGTCCTTCTTCACAATATAATTGTCGATTCCAATTTTCGTGAGGTAGGGGCTACTGACTTGCAGGACTGAGACAACCGCAATCAGTGCCATGGCAGCCAGCACGTTGATCCGGTAGGGCCGCAGATAGCTCAGCAACCTTCGCATCAAGCGTGCATCGTAAGTTCGATCAATGGCTTCTTCTTCGTGGTATTGGGTCATAAACCGATTTTACGTAACGAACTGTTCTCCTTGGTTAGAAGGGATAGCCATTAAGTCCCTCAGCTCACGCACCCGCCAACTCTTCTTCCAGCAATTGTTTCCGGTGGAGCTCTGCATAATACCCGCCCCTTTGAATCAATTCCTCGTGGGTGCCTTTCTCTGCAATGGTTCCATCCCGGAGAACGATGATTTGGTCGGCAAACTTAACGGTAGACACTCGATGGCTGATGAGGATCGAGGTTCGATCCTGCATCACTTCCCTCAAGGCATACAGGATGCGCTCTTCGGTCACCGTGTCCACACTGGACAAGGCATCGTCCAGAATTAAAATTTTTGGATTACCGATCAGTGCTCTGGCAATTGCAGTCCGCTGCTGTTGCCCACCGGAAAGCGTGATTCCCCGCTCCCCAATAATAGTTTCCAATTTCCTTGGAAATCCCTCCACGTCTGGAAGAAGATGGGCCAGCCGGGCCGCTTCACGGATCTCATCCTCTGTTGCTTGAGGCACCCCGAAAGCGATGTTGCGGGAAATCGTATCGGTGAACAGGAAGGTTTCCTGAGGTACATAGCCAATACTGGAACGTAAGCTGCGGAGAGAGTAGCGACGAAGTGGTTGGCCATCAATTAAGATCTCTCCTTGTGTATAGTCATGAACCCTTGTCAGCAGGTTTACGAGTGTGCTTTTTCCTGATCCCGTTTCCCCGACAATCGCAAAGGTTGCACCGCGTGGAATAGAAAGAGAGATGTCCTTAAGAACAGGTAGCCCATTGTAAGCAAACGAAAGGTCTCGGAATTCGATCTCTCCCAGAATCTCAGATTCAAATATGGGTGGTCGAAGGGCGTCTGATCCCGAAGGGAAACCTTCCCTGAACCTGGAATCACCATCCGTTCCTGCGGAGGCTTGGCGGTGGATGAACCTACTTTCCAGGGGCTGTATACTCTTGCTGCTATAACGAGGCGCTACGATTCGGACAGACTCATCCCAGATTTCCGGTTGTGCCGCAAAGATTCGGTTAATGCGTCCCAATGATGCCGTCCCTCGCTCCACGATGTTAATCACCCAGCCCAGCGCAATCATGGGCCACGACAACATCCCAAGATAAGCATTGAAGGCAACGAAATCCCCGAGTGTAATTCGTCCGGCAATCACTTGGCGTCCCCCCATCCAGAGAACAAAGACTCCTCCCAAACCCAGCATCGCCCCCAGCATCGGGTAAAACGTTCCCCAGACCCGGATGAGCTGTAGATTCCTGCGAATGTAGTCCTGATTGAGACGTTTGAATTGTTCGATCTCGCTCTGCTCCTGCACGAATGCTCGAATGACCCGTGCTCCGGCCAGATTCTCCTGAACGCGCGCACTGATTTCTGAAAAGGATTCTTGTATTTTTTCGAATCGCCGGTGAATGACGCCCCCAAAATATTTAACCGCCAGAGAGACCAGCGGAATGCTGACGAGCGCAAACAAGGTCATTAAAGCGCTGATTCGGAGCATGAGAAACAGCACAATGGCAAAACGAACAATCGTGTTTGCGGAGTACATAATTCCTGGCCCCAGCATCATGCGAACAGCAGATAAATCATTCGTCGCTTTCGACATGATGTCCCCGGTTTTGTTGTTCTGATAATACCGGTGGGTGAGCCCAAGCAAATGGGCAAACAGATCATTTCTCAGGTCATATTCCAGATAGCGTGAAACGCCGATCATGATCTTGCGCATCAGGAAAAGGAATATCCCCTCCAGAACCGCAAACAGGAGAATCAACAGCCCGTAGTTCAGCAGCCCTTCGGTTGAAATAGATTTACTGAGCTGATCGATGGCTGTCTTGAGAATGAGGGGGGAAATCGTGGCCGCCAGATTCGAAAGCGTCACGCAAACGACACCTACCCACAGTCTCAGCTGGTAATTTCGGAGGTAGGGAATAAGACTGGCAATGGACCGAATGTTGCTCATGACAAGAGTCGACTTCAGAGGACCGTGCCGAAAGCTCTCCGGTCTATTTTGGATAAACCAGCGTCAACGGATTGGGCAAAGGAATCAATTGAATTTCTCCATTCCTGGAAAGTTTCTTAAACGAGTACTGGGGAGCGTCAGGGTTTCCTTTCTCTATGGCATCCACGTTCCCGACAGCCAGATAGACCAGCTTCTCTGGCATTAAGTATTTTTGAGCGACTCGAAGCACATCATCGATCGTAACGGCTTTGATTCGGTCCCGGTATGTATCCCAGAAGTCTGGTTTCCGTTTCGTATAATCATCGTTCGCGAAGGTGCTGGCGATCTGGGCCGGTCGCGCGAAATAGCGCGGAAAAATTTCAACGGCTGAAGTTTTCGCTATCTCAAGCTCTTCTTGTGTGACTCTTGTAGTCCTGACTTTTTCGATTTCTTCAAGGATGATTGCGGCAGCCTGAGCGCAGGTCGGGCTCTTGGATTGGAAGCCTGCATGAAAAATTCCGTCGTAGTAAACCCCAAAGCTGAAATCGGATCCGGCATCATAAGCCAACCCTTCATCCGAACGGACTCTGGACATAATCCTGTTTGTAAAGATACCCCCGCCTCCAAGGATATCGCTCAAAACACTCAATGCATAATAATCAGGATTATCGCGCATCGTTCCGAGGTGTCCCATTGCGACATTGCCCTGATTGACTTCTGCTTTGTTCACCAGATAAACACCGGGCTTGGGAGTGAAATCAGGTTTGGGAACAGGCGGAACGGGTTTCGTTTGCACGAGCCATCCCTCCATCATGGATTCCAATTGGGCAACCATCTCGGCTTTCTGAAAGTCGCCTGAAATAGCGAAGATGAACGATCCTGGATGATAATATTTGTCATGAAATTCGATGAGATCTTCGCGAGAGATGGATTCCACTGAAGCTCCGGTGGGCTCGGCAGTAGAAAAATGATGGGTCCCCCGCATCAAACGCCCCCATTCCCTGGCCAAGATAGTATCTGTCCGATCGTTTCTTCTTTCCATGTTTTGGACCATCTGGCTCTTGTATAAATCCAGACGGTCCTGTTGGAAGCGAGGGTTCTTCAGCATTTCGAAAAACAGTGCCAACCCCTTCCCCTGATCCTTGCTCAAACAATTGAGGCTAGCCGTGGCTTGTGTCCCGGCCATCCCACTGCTGATGGTCGCTGCCAGAAAGTCCGCCTCTTCATCAAATTGATTGGCGCTATAGGTCTTCGTGCCACCCATCCGCATCTGTTGGGCTACCGCTATAGCCAGGCCTACCTTCCCTTTTGGGTCGAGATAACTTCCCGTCCGGATTAATACGGAAACATTGACGAGGGGGAACTCGTGGTTCTCTACCAAATAAACGACCACTCCATTCTTCAAGACGCTGCGATAGTTCGCGGCCTTCGGTGGATCGTAGTCCAGTTTTGGAAATTTTAATTCGCGGGGATGCTGCACAATTGGTGTCCCAGCGGAGGGGGATTGAGCAACTAAAGAATCGTGCAATAAAAAGAGAAGCAGGAGTCCTAGAATCATCGAGAACGTCCGCCTGGACAGTGGCTTCTTCATCACTTGCCTCCTTCGGAAGTTTTCAGTCCCGCTTCTTTCTTTTTGGTGTAATAGATGCCCACCGTCCGGTTTTCCGGCGAGAAATAGGTGTTAGTCACACGTTGGATGTCTCCGGGTGTCACGGCTTGAATCAGTTTTGGATCGGTGTTGATTTCTCGCCAGCCACGCCCGGAATCATATGATAGTAACTGATACATCAGTTGAAAGTTGTTTTCCAGCCGACGAAAATCGGTAGCAGCATTTTGGTTTTTTACTTTTTGCAACTCCCGCTCGCCGACCGGTTCTTTTTGAAGCTTTTCAATCTCCTTGTAAATCGCGGCTTCGACGTCCTCTGGAGTCTTACCAGGCTTCGCCACGCCGTGGAACTCAAAATACCCTTCGTATTTGTAACCATTGTTGCCCGCTGAAACACTGTTGGCAACAGCCTGCCCCAAAACCAGGGACTGATACAACCGGCCCGTGCGCCCGTTCAGCAAATCCGCTAAAATCCGCAACGCAGGCTCATCCCTATGCCCATCGGCAACGGTATGATACCGGATAACCGCTTCCGGGTTAGTCTCCGCATAAGCGATCATACGGACCTCAGCTAATTGTTTGACCTCTCGCGTGCGCGGCGGAGCCGGGTCCTTGGGTCCCCGTTTCAGGCGCGCAAAGTATTTCTTGGCGAGTTCGATGGCTTGGGGAGGATCAAAATCTCCAACCAAACAGGCCGAAATATTGTTAGGGGCGTAGTTGATATCAAAATACGCTCTGGCTTCCTCGCGGGTAATGCCGTCCAGATCGCTCGGCCATCCTACAACGGGCCAGCTATAGGGCGCGGACTCCCAGAAAATGGATTCAAACTCCTCTTGGAATTTCCCTGTCGGTGTACTGTCGGTTCTCAAACGACGTTCTTCCTTGACAACATCCCGCTCCGAATAGAACTCTCGAAAAACCGGATTCGATAAGCGGTCGGACTCCATCCAAAACCAAAGTTCAAGTTTGTTGGATGGGAGGTTGACGAAATAAACGGTGGCATCGTAGTCCGTCCCGGCATTCATGCCGGAAGCGCCGGCTGAAGTGTAAATGCGATCAAATTCATCCTTGATGATCAGTTCTTTTTCACGCTTCAAGAGCGCTTCATATTTTGCTAATACCTCTTGGTGGTGCGGGCTCCGATTTTTTGGGTCCGTCAAATCAGTGATTTCGCCGAGTCGTTGCCTTTCAATCAGCTTTTGCTCTTCCTGCCGAATTTCGGCCTTGGCGGCGTCCATCTCCTGAATGAGTTGGAGGTTTTCCGTGATGTTATTCGTTCCAATGGCGTGGGTCCCTTTAAACATCATGTGCTCAAATAAGTGGGAGATTCCCGTGATGCCCGGCGCCTCATTGACCGAGCCAACCTTCGCAACCCACCCGGCGGCGACGTTGGGATCCCCTTTCCTTGGAACCATTAAGAGTTTCATCCCGTTTTCTAGAATGAACTCTTGGACTTGGACATTCTGGGCAAATAAATGAGGAACCGCCAAGATTGCGACGGCCAACCACAATGCTTTTTTCATATTCCATTTCTCCAAAAACTGTTCGGGCACTTCTGAAGACGCTGCCCTTGCTCGAGCATGCATAGGCACCTCAGAGTGCCACCAAAAACCAAGCGGCTAACCAGGGTCGTACGGGTTCGAAAACTATTGAGCCTACCAGAGGACATTTCGCCTCCTCCATGCAAAACCGTTTCACGTTGTACCATGAAGTTTGACTCGTCACAAGGTCTTCGCGGTTGTTTGCCATTCACAGAAAGGCGTGGTATATTCTCACCGTTCGTTAGGCATCTGAAGGTCATCCTCTTCTGCATTCATTAGGCTTTGGTTCATGTTTTCACAAGGATATCTTACCTCGAAGCTCGAGAAAGCCATCGGATGGGCTCGGAAATACTCTTTGTTCCAGTACCCTTTTGTCACAGCGTGCTGTGGCATGGAATACATGGCAACAGCGGCGTCGCACTACGATCTGGATCGTTTCGGAGCCGGGTTCCCCCGATTTTCCCCTCGCCAGGCGGATGTGCTCTTCGTCGTAGGAACGATCAACCATAAGATGGCCCCAGTCTTGAAAACAGTCTACGATCAAATGTGTGAGCCGAAGTGGGTGATTGCCTTTGGTGTGTGTACCTGTACAGGTGGCTTTTATGACAACTATGCTACGGTTCAAGGAATTGACACGATCATCCCTGTCGATATCTATATTCCCGGCTGCCCGCCCCGTCCTGAGACGGTTCTCGACGGCTTAATGAAGTTGCAAGAGAAGATTCAACATTCCCGTCAAGAGTTCTAAATCATGCCGGAAGACAGTCTCACGCTGACCAAGCTCCATGAGAAATTTGCTCCTAGTCTGATTGAGAGCCATTCCTTTCGTGGAGATGACACTGTATTAATTCAGCCGGATGCTCTCGTGCCGATCGCAACCTTCCTTAGAACAGATCCCGAACTCGACTATGATTACTTGATGGATCTAAGCGCCGTCGATTGTTTGCAGCTGGATAAATCGCACCGATTTGAAGTGGTCTATCACCTTTTTTCACTTAGCAAAAAACACCGGGTTCGAATCAAGGTTCCCGCCCCCTCGAAAGACCCGGAAGTTGACTCGGTGGTATCCATATGGCCCATTGCCAATTGGTTTGAGCGCGAAGTGTGGGATATGTTTGGCGTAAAGTTTCGCGGGCACCCGAACTTAAAACGCATTCTCTTGTATGAAGAATTTGAAGGGCATCCGCTCCGTAGAGATTATCCTATCCAAAAACGACAGCCACTAATCGGTCCGGGGGCAAAAACCCAATCCTAGATAATTAGGGCTTACGAGGGACCGGTCTTCCGCGAAACCGGCTCTCTATCATCTTGGCACCACGGCGTCGCAGAGCTCCGCCCTCCAGGCATAATCTCATTTTGGAGGGTCGAGCTCCTGCAAATCCAATTCGCGGCATGGCAACGGCGTCAGCTTATCGGCAACCTAAATCCATTGCAAGCACAGGTACGGACAGGCATCCTTGCCTGTCCGTTGGCTGAAAGCCAACATCAGCCACGCCAACGCGTGGCCCGACAAGCCGGGAGGCTTGTCGCTGGAGTTTAGACATTTATGAAGCGGCAGGAGGCCGCTTCCTCCTTTGAGAGCCCCATCGGGGCGTTGGATTCTAGCCCAGGGCGCCGCCAGCGGCAGGAGCCGCTGCGGCCGCCCTGGGTCAGCGTTCTCACGAATTCCTACCCTCTCCCCCAACACGGAAAAGGTGTTGGGGGAGAGGGCGAGGGTGAGGGGGTCAGAAGGTATCGACGTCGAAGACTCACGCTTCGTTCCGACAAACACTGCAACAACGACGAAACGCATGATTCAGGATTTGGCAACGAATGCCCCCACTCCCATCCTCTCCCCCCGAATCGCCGAAAGGCTAGCAATTCGGGGGGAGAGGAGATAATATTGGTTGAAATACTGACCCAGGGCGGCGCGAGGAGCTCCTGCTCCTCGCTGGCCCTGGGCTAAAATTCTATCGCCCTTACAGGGCACTTAGGGGAAGCAGCGGCATCCTGCCGCTGCACTTCTCGAAAAATGTCCAATCTCCAGCGACAGGCCGGGAGGCCAGTCGCTACAACATCCGCTGCAAACCATTTGACTTCAAGGGAAGGGTTTTCTATCTTGAAATAATTATGGATAAGATTCTTTTCGAGGATATCCGTCTCGAGATCCACGTTGGAGTAACTGATGATGAACGTTCCGTTGCCCAGCCCTGTGGTTTAGACTTCAATCTCTATGCGAAGTTGAGACCAGCCGGGAAGTCAGGAGACCTCCTAAAATCCGTGGACTACACTGCAATATTTCGTTGCATTGAAGAAGTGTGCGCACGTAGACCCTATACGCTATTGGAAGAAGTCGCCGAACAGCTCTGTCGAGAAATTCTCAACCACTTTCCTGTCCAGAAAGTGCTGGTGAAAGTCCGAAAACTTCAACCCTTCAGCCCTAAACTTAACGCCGTAGGAGTAGAGATCCAGCGGTCGCAGAAAAAGGCTAAGAAGAACCGCCGCAAGTAAATATCGTTTACATCTCCAGTTCCTTCTGGCCTGGTAATTCGTGGGCCGGAATGAAGGGCCGGAATTTCTCGAAAAGCTCCGCCAGCTTATCCTTGTAATAGGCGACGTTTTCGTCGGGGTGAGCAGGATCCCATTGGCTCGAAAGCTTGCTGTTATCGTAGGCTCGGATATTCTTCTTTGTGCCAGTCACATAATAGGAGAGTTGGTCACCTGGCTGGTAGTCTCTGTCAGACTTCAACGCAAGTTCATAGAGCGCTGTGGGATTTCGCTTCTTTTCCCTGATTTTTTGTTGATAACTGGTGAGAGTCTCTGAAAGCGTTTCAGTCTTACAGAACTCAGTAACATCCATTTGATGGTTTTCGATTTTGAAAAGTAGCGATTCATATAACGTGGCGATCTTTTCGTGCTCCCCTTCGAGCAAGAGCCTAATGAGCTCTCTCAGGAACTGGCGCTGAAACCGCTCCAAGCCGCGTGAGCGTAGCCCAGATCCCTTGACCGTCAGCTTCCCGTCGTTACCTAACAGGGCATAGTTCTTCATCTTATAACTAAACATCGCTCGGTAATGACCATCCAATTCCACCTCGATCCCTTCCGGCAGAATCGTGGCCAACGATTGAATCAGGCTTTCCGCCTGCTCCAGGCTGTCTGAAGCGGCCGGCGGAACAAAATAGATCCCATCCGTATCGAGTTCGACAATCTGGCAACCTCGCTCTTGAAGCCAGGCAATCATTTGTCTCAGAATGTTCTGTCCGGCCTCGGTCACTTCTCCGGCTGCCTGATAATCTGAAAAATTCGAAAAGGACGTGCCCAGATAGCCATAAAAGGAGTTGATCAATATTTTGAAGGCTGACTGGAGAGCCTGGTAATGAATTTTCTCTTCGCTCGTATTCGATCGCTGGGAGAGCCTTTTTGCTTCGACGCGGAAGTTTCTCAAGTCTGTGAGCAGTGGCAAGAAAACATCGAGCTCGTCTTGGGCCGGCTTGATTTGTTTCGAAAGCATGATCGAGGGATACAGAGAGGTGACATCACAATGAATGACATTCTTAACAACTCCGGTGTAAAAAATATCTGTGTAACCTCCTGCAAAGTCCTGGCTCTCGGTGGGCGGAGACGGAATAGAATGGCGACAGCGCAAGTATTCTCTCAGGAACAACGCATTAATCTTGGTCGCGTTTCCGCGAACGACAACATCCTGAAAATTATAAGGAAAGATTTGGGCCTGGATGAAGTAACTTGGAAGCAAGAGTTCTGAAATCCCCCGAGTCTCTCGAACATCGTCCAGAGCATAACGATACAGCCGTTCCGGGTCTTCGTCGTAAGTTCGGCTGATCTGATTTCCTTCCACATACGATCGATCTTCGCTGACAAGGCCGAAGTGTTTTGCCATCTCTTTCAGGCTTAGGCTTTCCAACTCCCGAACATTGATGTCATAGAACTGAGAGAGGATCCAGGTATCCACGATGTGCCGGCCATGGATTTGCCATTTGGGGTAATCGATCGTGCGTTCCGCAATCTGGAGCCGGGAATCGTACGCAATCGCTTCACTTCCGTCACGTCCCCAAGGCAGGGTTAGTCCATGGCGTTTTGCCCTTTCCTGGATATAGCTTAAATCAAACTTGAAGATATTATGGCCTTCAATGATATCGGGGTCGCGTTCCTGAATCAGGAGATTCAATCGCTGGAGCATCTCCGCTTCGGAGAGCTCCTTGCCCCATAGAACGGTCTCCCAGCCGCTCGTGTCACTCAAGGCAATGGCAATAATCCGATCCTCCTCTCGCTGGGCAGAACAGAATTCAAAACCGGAAGCACAATACGTTTCGATATCCAACTGCATTCGGTTCAAACCCGAAAGTTTCATTCCCTTAAAGCAAGTTCGTCCGCTAAAGAGGAGGTACTGATGGATGGGATCACTTAAGAAGAAGTAAGGCGACAAACGATCAGATGGAGAGAATCCAGTGGACTTGTTAAGGAATTTTCTGGCGGCATGGACATCTTTCCAGGAATTGAAGATTGCCAACGTCTGGTATCGAAGGTTCCCATTCAGCCCCGCCAGCTGAAAGTTACCTTTGAAATCCTGCAGCAAGTTCGGGTTTTCAAGCCATAAGAACGGACGGAATTCTTGAACTTCAGATTCCAGTTTGCCGGTTCGCCTTCGGTAAACCCGAATCGCTTCATCTCCTTCTAACTCCAGAGCAACAATTCCTTCCTCTTCTCCCCAACCAAACAAAGTTTGATTCTGAGAGAATCCCGGCGTTGGTGCCATGTCTTACTCCATCAGCCCTGAAAGGGCGGCAGATTATTGCCCAGGGCAAGGGAGCGTTGCGACCGCCGCCCTGGGCCTGGGTCGCCTGAGGTTTGGCCCTTCGCCCCCGGAATCCGATTCAGACGGCTCAGCCCACGTTCCGACTACGGGGGCGAGGGGTTGGGGGAGTGGAGGCGATTCACTTCACATTCGATATCTCGTGCCCCCTTGTATCTAGCAACCTGACCTCTATGTGAGGATCATAAATGCTAGAAGCAGGCAAGGGGTGCAGGTAACACCCCCCCACGGCTTCAACCAGTTTGATTATGCCACGTCCCTTTCCTTTCGCTAACGACACAATTAATTTGTTTGGGCGCCAACATCGTATCCGGTAGAACGCACGCTCGGCTGCTCTCTGGCGCAATCAAGCCTTGCAGTTTTCCACTCAATTGAGAAGGCTCGATCCAGAATCATGCTAACATGAGTTCGTGCTTTGCTCAGACGAGCAGCACTCGAACAACACCGTGTAGCGAGGTCAATTCCATTGAACCGGATCATTCCCCATATTGGAACCCGCATTTTCGCGCTGCTCGTCCTCTTGTTTTGGGTCCCGAGCGCACTTTTATCTCAGGTCAAACAGGCCAATGACAATTCTACTCCCGACTATGCACGTGACATCCAACCTCTCCTCCATGGCAAGTGCGGGGGTTGTCATGGCAAGAACTCACCGCAGGCCGACCTTTCTGTTATGACGCGCGCGGATTTATTGAAAGGCGGGAAGAACGGCCCGGCCATTGTTCCAGGTTCCAGCGCCTCGAGTCTGTTGCTTTTGCATGTTACGGGAGAGAAACAACCACAAATGCCTCTGGGTGGTAAGCCCTTGAGTTCTGTGGAAATGACCCTCTTAAGGTCTTGGATTGATGGCGGAGCCGCCTGGACTGAGCCTGCCGGCTCGAAGTGGGCACCCATCCTTGCACCTCGCCGGCCTGCCATCCCCGAGACTGGGGCTCCCCAACTGCAACATCCCGTCGATCGATTCATTGCTGAATATTTTAAGCAACACCAACTGTCCTTTCCTGCGCCCGTTCCTGACGCGGTCTTTGCGCGACGAGTCTACCTGGACATTTGGGGCCTGTTGCCCACTCCGGGGCAGTTGCAGGAGTTCCTGCAAGATCCATCCGCCAATAAGCGCGAGCACCTCATCGACCGACTTCTGGCTCAATCGAAAAACTATAGCGAGCAATGGATCAGTCTGTGGAACGACTTTTTGCGCAACGACGAGGGAGTCGTCTATCACGGGGTCCGAAAATCGATCAGTCCCTGGTTGCTGAAAGCACTTGAAGATAATCTGCCCTATGATCGTTTTGTATCCGCTCTACTGAATCCCGCTCAGCCGGATGGTCCCGAGGGTTTTCTAATTGGTGTGAACTGGCGAGGGGAAGTCAGTGCCAGCCAGACACCTCCGATGCAAGCAGCCCAGAACAGTGCTCAAGTTTTCTTGGGAATCAATCTCAAATGCGCTTCCTGTCATGACAGTTTTATCAATCAATGGAAGCTTCGCGACAGTTACGGTCTGGCTGGGTTCTTTTCCGAAAAACCCCTCGAGCTGGTCAGATGCGATATCAAGCTCGGGGAAATGTCCAAAACCAAGTTTGTCTACCCCGAATTAGGCACCGTGGAAACAGACGCTCCCTTGGCGGTGCGGCAGGCAGCCGCCGCCCATATGATGACTAAACCGGAAAACGGCCGATTCGCGCGGACCCTGGTCAACCGCTATTGGAAAAGGCTGTTCGGAAGAGGGCTGGTGGAACCGGTGGATGACATGGATGTTCAGCCATGGAACGCTGATTTGCTGGACTGGTTAGCCAGTGATTTTGTGGAACATCAGTACGACTTAAAGTTTCTGCTCCGCCAGATCATGACTTCTCAAACCTATCAACTGCCCACAGTCCGAATTGAGGTTCGAGGCGAAAAGCAATACGTTTTTAGAGGACCTCAATTGCGCCGACTTACCGCAGAAGAGTTTGTGGATGCCGCTTCTTCCATCACTGGCGAATGGCGAGTCGTGATTCCTCAAGAGGGAGGTACCGGAGGTTTTGCCCGTGACTGGAGGCTAAAGTCGAGCCAGTTGACGCGGGCTTTGGGCAGGCCGATTCGTGACCAGGTATTTACAACCCGGAGTGAAGAGGCCACGACTCTTCAGTCTTTGGAACTAGTCAATGGAGAAGATTTTTCCGGAATCCTGAGGCGTGGAACACTGAACTTGCTGAACCAAAGGACGGTCCCGCCCTCAAACCTCTTTGATAGCGGTATCGTCACTAAAAATAAAGGGATCGTGGATATCGACATATCAGGGGTCCCGCAATTGTGGCTCCTCTCCGTCGAGTCTGGCTCTTACAACCCTAGCCTGGTGACCACTGGGTGGGCCAATGTGATTTTAACAGGACCAGGGGGCGAGAAACGTCTGCAGGACTTGAAAAGCGAATCCTCTTTCAAACAAGGGGTACTCCATCTGGAAGGCAACGAGTATTCCGATGCACTCATTGGACCTTCTGCTTCGGAATGGGTCTTTGATCTTACTGGCGGGCATTACACACGATTGCGAGCAATCGTCGGAGTTGACGACAGCAGTCAACGTGATGATATCAGTCCTCGAGTTCGATTCTTCGTGTTCAGCCAAAAGCCCGCTCCGGACAGGTTCGTCAAAGTCAGCGGAGAACTCCCCGTCCCATTTAAGCCGGCTAAATATACAGCTGAAAGTCTGACCCAGTATCTGTACCTCTATGCACTCAGTCGAGAACCCAACGAGCACGAGAAACTGTTAGCACGAGAATTCCTTTTCCCCCCTTCGAGTAGTAAGAAAATCTCGATTGATGGATTGGAAGATCTCCTCTGGGCCATTCTGCTGACACCTGAGTTTCAGTTCATCCAGTGACTTTTTCCAGGTTTGGCCCTAAAATAAAAAGCAATTCTTGGAGGGAATCCATGAAAGACGTCGCGAAGGAAATGATTCAGGGGGTAAACCGGCGTCACTTTCTCCGTTCTTCGGCAGCGGCGACAATGGCTGCATTGACAGGAGGCTTCCCGAAAACGCTTTGGCCAGAGGAGAAAACGAAAATCCAGCCGAAGGCGGATACTCTCATCCTGCTTTGGATGGCTGGCGGTATGGCTCAGACGGAGACCTTCGATCCGAAACGATTTACGCCGTATGAATCCGGGCTCGCTTCTAACCTCGTCCTGAGTACGTTTCCGAGCATTGACACCGTAGTCGACAACATCAAGCTTTCTCAAGGCCTGGAACGGATAGGCAAGATCATGGACCGCGGCACTCTCATTCGCAGCCATCGTGTCGGTGATCTCGGGTTTATCCTCCATTCGCGTCATCAATTTCACTGGCACACCGGATATGAACCTCCTCAATCCGTAGCGGTGCCTCATTTGGGGGCGATGATTTCACGAACGCTGGGCCCCAAAAATCCGGATTTACCTGCATTCATTGACGTCGGACAGAACTTGGAAATTGGCGCGGAGAGTGACTCGTTAAAGGCCTTTCACACCGCTGGATTCCTGGGGACTGAATACGGACCATTCTTCATATCGGATCCCAATGATTCAGTGGCCAGTACTCGTCCGCCGTCTCACATGAGTGCACTGCGTTTTCGCCAGCGGTATGAAAAATACAACAAACTGGTAGCCGACAGTCCGATCCTTCGTTATGGAAGCGATTACCAACAGGAGTCTCTGATTCGCTCCGTTGAAAACGCCCATCGCCTGCTGAATTCTCCGGCAGCGAGAGCTTTTGATCTCTCCCTGGAACCCAAAACTATCTATGACACTTACAATACGGGCCGATTTGGGCTGGGATGCCTGTTGGCCCGGCGACTCACGGAATCAGGGGCACGTTTTATCGAAATCACCACCGAATATATCCCGTTCCGGCATTGGGACACGCATGAGAACGGTCATCAACGAACTATCAAGATGAAAGAAGACATTGATGCTCCGGTTTCTCAGCTCATTCTAGACCTTGAAGAACGAGGATTGTTGGATCGAACGATTGTGGTTATCGCCAGCGAATTTGGACGGGACATGATGGTGGAAGGGAAGCCGGGGCGAACTGTGAAAGATCAGATCAAACAGCCAGATGTCATGACCGAGCCCAAACATTACGGCATGCATCGTCATTTTACCGAAGCCTGCAGCGTCTTGATTTTTGGCGGAGGGTTCAAAAAGGGCTTCCTCTATGGGAAGACCGCGGACGAGCGACCCTGCAAAATTGTTGAAAACCCGGTGACCATTTCAGACCTTCATGCGACTCTCTACTATGCCTTGGGAATCCCTCCGGATCTCTCTTACGTCGTGGAACAGAGACCTGTTTATGTGACGAAAGATGGCAAGGGGAAACCCGTCATGGAACTCTTCGCCTAACCCTAATTCTGACAGGAAACATTTCATCCTAGTGAAAACGGCGTCGCAGAACTCCGCCCTCCAGCCCTGATATTTATTTGGAGGGTCGAGTTCCCGCGAGACCGAATCCAGTACCATAATCGCAAACGGCGTCGCTGAGCTCCGCCCTCCAGGCACGAATATTTGTTTGGAGGATCGAGTGCGCCAGAGGGCGGACGAGACCGCACTCTTTATGCCTCTAGTCGTCGGATTCAAGTCTCATTCCATTTTTCCACATCCTTTCATCCTTGAGCTTTGCTTGGAGGATTCATATCATGCCTTCTTTAGGCAAAGCTCATACGTCGTAAGATCTGAACCAAATTCATGACTCCCATAGAATACATATTGGTTGGAGCGGCGGTTCTTCTGTTGCTTAGTGTGATTGCCAGCAAGGCTTCAGGGCGATTGGGAGTCCCCGCCCTGTTGTTGTTCCTTGTCATCGGAATGCTCGCTGGATCCGAAGGCCCGGGAGGCATCGAGTTTGATAATGCGCGTTTAGCGCAATCGCTCGGTGTGGTCGCACTATCATTTATCCTGTTTGCAGGTGGTCTGGAAACGCAGTGGGAATCCATAAGTTCCGAGATCTGGCGAGGGCTTTCCTTGTCGACACTAGGTGTCGTCATCACCGCCACACTGGTCGGCACTTTTGCAATGATGGCCTTGAAATTTTCCGTCCTCGAAGGGATGTTATTAGGAGCAATTGTCTCATCGACGGATGCGGCGGCGGTATTCTCAGTCTTGGGCTCAAGCAAAGTCAGATTAAAAGGGGGATTGAAGCCATTGCTGGAGTTGGAATCCGGCAGCAACGATCCGATGGCCGTGTTCCTGACTCTGGGAATCATCCGGATCTTGTCGAATCCGGGTCCCTCATTATGGAATCTTGTTCCATCCTTTTTTCTCCAAATGGGATTGGGTTCGGTTCTGGGTTATGCCCTGGGAAAGGCCATGATCTTTGTCATTAATCGGTTGAGACTCGAATTTGAAGGTCTCTATCCAGTCTTATCTTTGGCCGGGGTCCTTTTTGTCTATGGACTGACGACTTCGCTAGGTGGGAATGGGTTTCTGGCTGTTTACGTGGCTGGGATTCTTCTCGGAAACCACGAATTCATTCATAAGAGAAGTCTGATTCTTTTTCATGACGGGTTGGCCTGGCTCATGCAAATCACGATGTTCCTGACGCTGGGCTTGTTGGTTTTCCCCAGACGACTTCCTGCAATTGCCGGAATCGGCCTCATCGTTTCACTTTTCCTCATATTTGTGGCTCGTCCAGTAAGTGTATTCGCCAGCCTGTTCTTTGCGAAATTGAATTACCGAAGGAAAGCGTTCATCTCTTGGGTGGGTTTAAGAGGAGCGGCACCTATTATCCTAGCGACCTTCCCTCTCGTTGCCGGAATCCCCAAAGCAGATACGATTTTCAATTTGGTTTTCTTCATCGTGCTGACCTCGGTTCTCCTGCAAGGAACAACCATCACTCAAACAGCGAGATGGTTGAAGGTAGCGGCTCCTATCTCAAAGAGGCGCCAATACCCGCTGGAGTTTGTTCCGAGCAGGGACAGCAAGAGTGATTTAGTCGAACTCACGATTCCTGATGACTCCCTGATTCGAGGAAAACAAATCGTCGATCTTCATCTACCTAAGACCGCGCTCATTGTGCTCCTGAACAGGAACGATGATTTTATCGTTCCTCGAGGAGGAACTGTATTGGAGGCAGGAGACAAACTGCTTGTTCTCTCGGACAAGCACGCTCTGCCTGAAGTCCGCTCGATCGTGGAATCCAGCGAGAATAAAGCTTGAAACGAGCTGAAAGGGTTTCACTACTATTGAGTCTCTTGCTTGAACTTGATCAGTTTTCGATAAATCCGACTCAGCTCAGCGAGATTGGCTTGTTTACTTTCGGATGAATTGGCAGTGAAGCGATACGTTCTATCCGCGAACCGCATCTTTAGTTTGTGGTCGAGTTCTATTCCAAGGATGTCTGAGGGGGAATGTTTGAATCCATCTCCAGAATCTTCAAAAGGTAGGTATCTGATAGAACGGCTTGAAATGTGTAACTGTCCCCTGCAGCTTCCAAAGCGATGTTCATGCACCACGGGAAAGACTTCCGTTACCAGTGAGTCTTCCTGAGGGATCTCTCGGGGACTTGGTGCCTTCTGGGCAGCGGCATCAGGCGATTCAATGGGCCGGTCTTGCGGCTCTGCCTTTTTCGTCTCGGGAATCTGTACTCCTTTCTGTTCGCGCTCCGACAACTGACTTTGATTCGATTCACTCTCGGGCTGATCGGTCAGCTGGGGGGCACTTACGCGATGGGTCCAATGACTCAGCATGGCAAAACATAACACAAGCGCAGCAACAAGTGCCGCTACTCTAACGACTCTTTTTAAGAGGCGGGACGCCCCATCAGGCTTCGGATAAACCTCCGAATTCTTGACTTTCGATAACTCCACCAAACTGCTCTCTGGAGGAGAAGAGACTACGGGGAGGGGACTTCGGTGAGTCACCTGATTGTTATCGGGAATATTCTTACGGGGCCCTCTAGGCTGCTTGAGTAGTAGATCCGCATCATCAAAGACCTGGTAAGCACTCACGACACCTGTATTTTTGTGGCTCGAGTCCTTTTCGGCCAGAATTTGCCGGCTGAGTTCGAGGTAATCTTTAAAATTGCGGTTCTGTGGCTCAAGTTCACAAAGAAATTGAAATGACTTCAAACAGTCGCTGTAACGCTCCTGGTCAAATTGCTTAATCGCTTCATTCTTGAGGTTTTCAATTTGGATCTCGAGTTCTTCCAACACTCTTTGGCCAGAAGGGTGGGAAGCTTGCTCCACGATCTTCATGAGAAGTCCATGGTCCTTGCTTTCGAAGCAAGCCTTAACTTGTTGTACCTGTTCACTCGTTGTAGTCATATCACAGGAAGATGCTGCTCATACGTCTCATGCAGCGGACGGTCTGCCCCCCTAACAGAGCAGAAGACCCCGAGAACCAATCACTCATTTTGAAATAATCGTCGACTCGAAAGGGTTGAATGAGCGGTATTTTATGGGCATCGCTAAGTTGCTATAAAATAAATGCCTTAGCCATTATTTTCATACCTACGTTCACAAGATTTAGCCAGCTGCAAAAGGTTCATCTGCCCTTCACCGCCGGGAGCACGGGTAACTTGCCCGCATTTGATCAGTAGGGAACCACTCCTCCTATGGAGGGAAATGAAAATTCGTCCCTCAGGAAAGGACGAAGGAAGGCACCAACCTTCAGGCATGCCCCCTTCCCGTTTGCGACATTCTCATTTTTCATTGATCGGTTTTCAGTAACCCTCTTTCATATAGCCCTTTCAATGCAAAATGAGAGATGAATATTGAACAATGACAGATCAGTCTCCATTGAAAGTCCCGTGGGAAAGTAGCGAAAGGCATACTGGAGACCACTGGTGTCAAGTCGGATGAAGCCAGAAAATTTCTGTTCAAAATGGAGGGTCATTGCCTATACTGTGGCTCCTCGAAATGCCAAAAAGGAAATTCCGGGTTCTACCTAAAGAATCCAGAAGTTCTTTTGGAGGCTGTTAAACCTTATTACCGAATGTGGCAGATCGGGAAGGGTCGGCGACTCATGATGGCCGATCCGCGGGGTGGTCGTCGCAGGCAGAGCGCAGAAAACGCATTCAGATGTGGGATCGGACACAATCCGCGGGTCGATGTCGAATGATCAACAGGAGGAGGGAAGGAAATGAGGCTTAAAGGAAAAGTGGCGCTGGTGACCGGCGCATCACGCGGCATCGGTTTCACGGTGGCCGAGTTGTTCGCCCGGGAGGGCGCGATTGTCTATGCCGGCAGTTCAAGCAACCCGTCCGGGATCTTTCCGGCCGGCGTGACCGGGGTAGAGTTGGACGTCTCGAAGGAAGAGCACTGGAAACGAGTGGTGGCTGACATCGTGGCGGCGCACGGAAGGGTGGATGTTCTCGTGAACAACGCCGGCATTGCCGTCTATGACGCCGTGCACGACTGCAGCACCGAGAACTGGCGCAAGGTTCTGGGTGTGAACCAGGACGGTTGCTTCTTCGGGATGAGAGAAGTGATCCCGCACATGAAGGCGCATAAGGCCGGCTCGATCATCAACGTGTCCTCGATCTGGGGGACCGCTGCGGTGCCGGGTGCGCACGCCTATCACGCGACCAAAGGCGCGTTGGTCATGATGTCGAAGAACGCGGCCATCACCTATGCCGGTGACGGGATCCGCGTGAATTCTATCCATCCGGGGTTTATCGACACACCGCTGACCCAGGCTCAGGATCCGGCCATCAACGCCTACGTCATCGGCCTGACGCCTATGAAGCGCGCAGGCACCCCGCTTGAAATCGCGAACGGTTGTCTTTTCCTTGCCTCCGACGAGTCGAGCTTCATGACAGGCGCCGAACTCGTGATCGACGGCGGATACCTTGCTCAGTAGCCCGCGGCAGACGCCACGACCCGCAGTAGAGTACCTTCCTTGTGCGGACCAGATAGAGGAAGGCAGTGGGTCCGTCAAAAGCCGAACCAGGAAGATCCATCCTTAGAGTCCTTTCTCATTTAGTGAATTAATTGGTTCCGAATAAGGTTTGGTGACTTCTTTGCGATACCTGAATCATTGGGCTTCCCAGATCTTGGTCTTCGCGAGAGCACAGCCGTAGTCTTCCGGCGTTTGAAACTGAAGCTTGTATGCAAATTCTCTATTAATTTTCACCTATGCAAGAAATCATCTTCAGGAGAGGACCGGGCTTGAGGGAGGGATTTGCAGATTGCTGCAAGGGAAGAAGATGGAGGATCGTAAATCTTTCTCAACGTGGTCGCCAACATCAGTATAAAGTACGCCAACCATGAGGCTTCCTGTTTTGCAGTTGTGTTTCCAGGCAGAGGCCTTTTTATGGGTTTCCACAGAGTCCCTTACGTTCTTTGACGCTCCACAATCAATGGGAAAATAAAATGGGGATTGATAACAAACGATCACATACACCCCTGGCTTTTCATGCAAAGTCGAAAAGTCTTCGTAGGGGCCATCAAAAAGGTGGGTGCCCACTTTTAACATGATATTGACTCTCTTCCTCGGGATTGTCTTTTTTCAGAGTAACTCAGCCAATTCGACTTCGTGCTGTTTAAAGCCATATTAAAGCGAGCTTAATATAGCACATTAAAAACCCAACAACTTGATTTTTTATTTTGAGGGTCAAGAACGTTTACCTAGGAAGGGATGTTGAGAATGCCCGCGGCGATTCCGAGTACTCGGTCTCATCCACCCTCTGGCGGACTCGACCTTCCATAAGTAACCTCAAAGCTGGAGGGCGGAGTTCTACGACGGCGCATTCAGGTGGAGCGTGCGTGTGGGACCGCCGTCGCCTGGCGCACACTCAGCAAGATCTCAAGGAGAGCCAACGGCCCCACACGCACGTTATACTCTTTGCTCTATTCAGTTGAGTCGGCCCTCCGGAGGAGTCCACCTCCTAATCAAGTCTATTGCGTCTGGCACACATTCTTGGATATACTCGGCGCCGCTGCTTATGATTGCGCCGCTCTGTGTAAGAGGGGTGAGATCATACCTGTTCAGATTGGCATCAGATATTGACAGCGGATGTTAATCAAAAGCAGTAGACGGGGCAAAGGACTCATTTAAGGCAAATTCTGCATTCGCTATAAATCTTCATCATAATCGCCTCACCTCAAAGGGCCGCTAGCTCAATTGGCAGAGCAACTGACTCTTAATCAGTAGGTTCTGGGTTCGATTCCCGGGCGGCTCA
>CAWEPG010000018.1:0-179222 GCA_963810905.1 uncultured Acidimicrobiia bacterium
CCAACTTTACTTTTCCATCTTAAACTTCTGGCTGCTCCCATTCGGATTGCCCCCCACTACTAAGGAGTCAGGTCTCAACATTAAACATTTCTATTGACGCTCTCACGAAGTCGAAGCTGAGACAACTGGGAGAATTAGCGGAAGTTGACTCCGACGGCGTGAGCATGGCGCTGCAACGGTTCGAACGGCAGCTTCAGCAGGACCCCCAACTGGTCCGACACCTGCGACAGGCAGGGCGCTTCTATTGAATGTTTAGGCCTGACCCCTTTCTTGCCTTTTTGGTGGTTGTTAACGTTGGTTCCTTTTCAACAAACCAGAGACTTTCCCTAGTTTAATCTTCGCCTCAAACTTTAGGGGCACTTTATTTGCATCGTCGGAAACCCATACATAAAAGGTGCCACTCTCTTTGAATAATCCTCCAAATACTGATTTGGCTTCGAGCTTTAGAGCCGCATTCTTACGCCCAAGAACGTCCACGGATTCGGCTTTCAGGACTTTAATCTGAATTTCCTTGATTCGTCCGTCATCACCAATCGTGATTGGAAATTGAAGTTCTGGCTTCATTTCCTGTAATCGCACGAAATAGATGGCTGAGAGGATATCCTGAACACACTCCGGCACATCATTTAATTCTTCATTTTTTAATTGAATCTTTGGGCTCTTGCTCACATCAAAAGCTTCATAGTGGCTTTTCCGGCTCCTGCTGTCGAAGGTAAGGAAAATGTCCCGCTGTCTCTTCCCTTCGCGAAGTTTCTTGGTCATCTGGAGCGAGCAAAATTTCTCAATATCAACAACCGATTCAAATGAATCATTCACCGAGATTCCCGTTAAACTCGGGAAAAAACCTGAAGAGACGGCTGTGGCCGTAAAGCGCTGAGTCGGCATTGAACCGTGCACAACGTGTTCGTCAAAATGGAAAGTGATGTCGCCTGCCGTAATCGGAGGAATAAACAACATCCAAGGTGGCGGTTCCCACTGGACTTCGTAAACGAGTGTTTCCCCTGCGAGGAAACGGTCCTTGGAATTCCGCGAGAGATTTTCTAGCGTAGAAGGAGAGACCGTAACGGCAAGCAAAAGGGCGATAGAGGATTGAAAGCCTAATTTTCGGGAACTGCGGTGACCTTAAGGCACCCACTCCTTTACCCCCAACCTCTGAAGGCGTGAAATAACCATCCCATGCGGATTTCTTAGAGGATTTCGAGGAATCTCAACACACGCTCTTGAAACGCCTGCGGCTGTTCCAGATTGATCAAGTGACCACATGCGGTGAAGACCTCCAACTCTGCCCTTTTCACTTGCTGTTTCATTTCTACCGTCCTTGTTTCCGGAATCAAGGCATCTTCAGAGCCAGCTACAATTAAAGTGGGGACCTGAATATTCGGCAGCACGGAAGTTGAATCCCGACGCGAGGCAAGACCAAGGCAAGCTTCTGCAATCCCTTCGGGAGAGTTGGAGACTGATTAACTCTCGCACCCTTTGCGTCACCTCTGGCTTTGCAGCCAGGGTCGTCGCACCGAGAAGTTTAGGAAGCAGCCGCTCGGACAAAGCCTGTGTCCCTTCCTGGAGGACGAATTCCGCTGTTTCCCGCCTCCCTTTGGCTGCGGCTTCCGTATCCGGTAGAGGGTGAGTCGCCGCCAAAACCAGGCCGGAAATCTTTTCGGGGAATTGCCGGATAAATTCAAAAGCAATATATCCGCCCATAGAAAGTCCCACCATAACAATCTTCTCTTTGACGCTTCGATCCTGGAGAAAGTAGCTGACTTCGCGGGCGCAGCCTTCCATTGTAAAATCTGCTGCGGAAGAGGGTGAATCCCCGAATCCCGGCAGATCTGGAGCCAGAATCCTGAATCGTGAACCCCAGGCCGCGACAGTTTCTTCCCACATCCGACGGCTTAAAGGGAAGGCATGCAGCAGGACAACGGGTTGCCCTGTGCCTTGGTCAGTGAACGCAAGCATAGAAGAATCAAATGGCGAATCCAATCAGACAAAGCGCAGTTCAAAACAATCAACTAACTTTACCGGCAGATTCAACCCCGGTCCGTCGTGCATAACGTGCGGCCACGTAGTCCTCCAGGAGGCGAATGAACTCAGCCACAAGTGTCGAGCCCTTCAGTGTCGTCAGAAGGCGTCCATCAACAAACACTGGGGCTTTAGGATCCTCTCCGGTGCCCGGAAGGGAGATGCCGATATTGGCATGCTTAGATTCCCCGGGGCCATTAACCACACATCCCATTACGGCCACTTTCAATTCCTCGACACCTCGATAGCGTTCTTTCCAAGTGGGCATTTGAGTGCGGAGATAGGTCTGAATCTGGTCGGCCATTTCCTGGAAAAATGTACTCGTCGTGCGGCCACAACCCGGGCAAGCGGTCACTTGGGGAACAAAGCTTCGAATTCCCAACGACTGCAGGATTTGTTGAGACACACGTACTTCCTCACTGCGATCCCCATTGGGTAAGGGAGTCAAAGAGACCCGTATCGTGTCTCCGATGCCCTCCTGCAGCAGCACAGCCAGCCCTGCGGTGCTAGCCACAACTCCTTTGGCTCCCATACCTGCCTCCGTCAACCCCAAATGCAAAGGGTAATCACATCGGTTCGCCAAAAGGCGATAGACATCAATTAAGTCCTGCACTCCAGAAACCTTGGCGCTCAGGACAATCCGATCGTGGTTCAAACCGTACTCTTCGGCTTGTTCTGCTGATTCGAGGGCACTTTGTACAATCGCTTCGAGTGTCACTTCACGTGCTTCTCGGGGCTCCGGGAGTGCTGCATTTTCATCCATGAGCCGGGATAAGAGCACCTGGTCAAGTGATCCCCAGTTCACCCCAATGCGAATCGGTTTGCCATTATCCCGGGCGACTTGAATCATGCGCTGAAAATTCTCATCGTGGTGGCGACCCGCACCGACATTCCCTGGATTAATCCGGTATTTCGCCAACGCTCGAGCGCATTTCGGATATTCAGTCAGAAGGATATGGCCGTTATAGTGGAAATCGCCAATGATCGGAACCTCCACTCCCTGTTCCTTTAACTGCTCGACAATCTCCGGCACTGCCGCAGCGGCCTCGTGGGAATTAACTGTCACGCGAACAAGCTCTGAACCAGCCCTGGCCAGGTCTGCCACCTGCTGAACCGTTGCACGGACGTCGGCTGTATCGGTGTTTGTCATGGACTGAACTGCAATGGGATGCTCACTCCCGACTGCCACATTCCCAACTTGAGTCACAATCGTCTGTCGCCGCTTGATCTCTGCCATAGTCTTGAATACCCTATCCTCTCACCTAACTAATCTACTCAGCTTAAAGACAGAAGTGGATACGGTCAAGTTGGAATGATGCCCAGGGATTAAGCGCCTAATAAGCGCTTTGCTAAAAGGGATCTTGACTTGATTTAACCCCTTGTTCACACTACGTTGTATTTCTATTGAATGATTGAATTCTAAATTTATAAGCAAACCGACTGCATGGCGACATGATTACTTCCGTTATTTCTATGAAGGGCGGTACGGCTAAAACGACAACAACCGTTAATTTGGCAGCCTATTTGGCGCTGGGTGGATTGCGAATCTTGTTGATCGACCTAGACCCGCAAAACTTTGCTACGATCTCCGCTGGATTGGAATGGCGGGAAGCAAAGGCCACCATTGCTACGGCATTCCTGGAGGATGGCCAACTTGCGGATGCCATACTTCCAGGGAAAGTCCCGAATCTTGACATTATTCCGGGCGACCGTCGGCTGGCAAGTACCGATGTGATGCTGGCTGATACCAAAGGAAGAGAAAGAATTCTCAAGGACAAGATAGAAAGATTGCGACACCGCTATGATCATATTCTTATCGATAACCCCCCTTCCCTCAGCCTTCTCACCATTAATGCTTTGATGGCTTCTGACTTCTATGTCATTACGGTCTCTCCTTCATTCCTTTCTCTAGTTGGTTTACAGTCATTGCTGGAAACCGTGGAGATGGTCAAGAAAAATATGCATGCCACGGTTGAACTGTTGGGCATTCTCCCCACCATGGTTGATTTTCGGATGAAAATCACAACTGAAATCATCGACTTATTGCGCGATCATTTTAAGGAGAAAGTCTTCAAGAATGTCATTCGGCAAAATGTGAAGTTATTGGAAGCTCCAGCGCATGGCAAAACCATTTTTGAGTATGACAGTGGAAGCATGGGCGCCATGTGCTATATGTATTTTGGCAAGGAATTCCTCTCGCGCTGTCGAAGTTAACCCAAAGAGATCTCTTTTCTCCCAAGGATCCAAGGCCTGTCGCTCCCACTCAGGCTCATCCTGCCTCAGGTACCGCGGTTTAAGAGGTCATGGTGATGTTGTCTCTTCGGCAAGTTAATTCTCTCGACCGAATCTGCCTGAAGATTCGAAAAATAACCGGACTCAATACGAAACGCTCCATGCTGATTCGATCGCTGAACGACGGATTTGTCCTGTCGCAGGTTCATTGCGATGAGGCGAGATCTTCGTCGGACAATCAGTGATTAATCCTCCGATTATTTCATTGCTGCTGACGTTTCCGTATGATCAGCCCTGCGCACCGCTACCCTCGGGGGATGTTTGTCGATGGCCGATTTAAGGAATGGCAAGTAGCTGACTATCACGCTGAACGCTGATCTTGGCCTTCGCGCGAAACCAGTTTCCGATAGATTTACTGCTGAGTATCATGTTATAAACTCAGGTTCTCTCACTCGGAGAGGTGCCGGAGTGG
Source organism: uncultured Acidimicrobiia bacterium (assembly GCA_963810905.1). GTDB lineage: Bacteria > Acidobacteriota > Terriglobia > Versatilivoradales > Versatilivoraceae > CAWBAT01. The sequence continues at coordinate 4,724 of CAWEPG010000018.1, forward strand.
CCGAACGGGGCTGCCTGCTAAGCAGTTGTACGGGCTTAAACCTGTACCGAGGGTTCGAATCCCTCCCTCTCCGCCAGATTAATGACCAATCTTGGACCCGCTCCCACCCCCCCGTGGTTACTCCTGAATCTTGGGGTTCCGCTGGCTTAACGCCAACAAACCCTGATTTTTCTGCTACAAAAACCGATAAGTTAGTCATGCCTGTATCGGGGAGAAGAGTGCATATTCTGCTCCGAAGACCTATTGATAAACGAGATCGAAGGGAGGTGTTTATGAGCCCATCCAAATACTCGACAAGGGTACCGCTTTGGATAGCACTGCTGGTCGTATTGAGTCTGGGCACGACTTCGACTGTCAGTACCACAATCGCCATGCCGCCTCCCAAAGACAAGAAGAATCACCATGATCATGATGAGGTCTCGGTTCAAGTGGTTTTTGGGGAAAGGGACCGGGGAATCATTCACGAGTATTGTGCGCAGCCAAATTCCAGTCTTCCCCCAGGATTAGCCAAGCGTAATGGAAAACTTCCTCCAGGCCTTGAAAAACAATTGCGTCGTAACGGACAACTACCCCCCGGACTGCAAAAGAAATTGCAGCCGTTTCCCGTGGAGTTGGAAAGACGTCTCCCCCCATTGCCGCGCAATTATGCTCGTGTTTTTGTGGAAGGGCGCGGGTTGATTGTCGATGCCCAGTTTAACATCATGGATATCATCGAAGTCTTCCGGTAGATCAAGCTTTTCATTCGGAATAAACAATCTCTAAGAGTTTGGTTGTGAATCTACAGAGCCACTACTTTGTGGAGTCCATACGGGAGGGGTGGTCTCTCCCTGAATATGCAGGGAACATCAGCCTTTGGCCTCGCAGGAGCTCAGCCTTCCGGTAGCTAATTTCCAAATTTGAGAGGAATGGACCACTGATTTCCACCTTATGATTCTGTAAGTACCCGGATTCTAGAGTTCTTCCCTATTGATTTTTCGGACGAAAATTCAGGTTCCCCCAAAGGGTGGCTTAGCGGGATAATCAGACCATAATTGAATTGGTCGAACAAAGTCCGCGAAGATTTGTGAGGAGCTGAAAGATGGGAACCATTCGAGTGGCGTTCTTGGGCGCTGGAGATGTATCGACCTTGCATGCAGAAGGTGTTCAGCAATGCCCAGACGCGGAGCTGGTTGGATTGTGGACCCGCACTCAGCCCCGGGCCGCAGAGAGAGCGGCACAATTCGGCTGTAAGACGTATCCCTCCGCTGAAGCCCTGGTCCGTGATCCGGAAGTCGATGTGGTCAGCGTCTTGACGAATCTCGAGACTCATCTTCAGTATGTGTTAATGGCGACCCAAGCCGGAAAACACGTGCTCGTGGAAAAACCAGCTGGCAACAGCGTCGATGAAATTAAGCGAATGAAGGCAGCGGCAGACAAAGCCGGAGTTCTTTGTGTTCCAGTTCATAACTACATCCACGAACCGAGTATCCAACGAGCCCGCGACCTGCTGGAGCAGGGGAATCTCGGAGACCTCGTTTCCCTGTACATTCTCTACAACATTCACCATCCGGAAAAGGTGACTGCCCGTTATCCCGGTGTGATTCGCCAGATCTTGACCCATCATGCCTACGTCACGCTGTATCTGGCTGGCGAGCCCAAGTCTCTCTCAGCCGTCAAGTCGACACTGAATGATGGCACGGTTCCCCAAGAAAATCTGGCCATGGTGAACATGAAAATGAAGTCGGGAGCCCTAGCCCATCTGTGTGCCAGCTTTGCTGCCGATGATCACAGCGGGGATCCCTGGACGTTCCTCATTAAAGTGATTGGCACTAAAGGGGCGACTCGTTTCAGTTATCGGGATTGGGTTGAGAACAAACCGGCGGTGGTCCATTCTCAAACTTATTCAGCCTACCCTTACAGTATCCGTAATACCGTGACCCATTTTATTGACCGTTGCATTCGCCATGGAGACGCCCCGTTATCAAGCCTCAATGATGCGATCACCTGCCAACGCATCATTGAGGCCTGCGAGGTTTCGGTGGCGGAGGAACGTCACATTCACTTGTGAAGGATGGGGGGGAGCCATCATAGGTGTGCTTCCTGCGATTCAGGCTGGTTTACATCGTGAAACCACCAACTGATGATAATGAGTCTCACCATGGCTACGCCCGACCGCGATTGAAAGGCTGACTATGCTATTAGATCGTATCACCTTGACTTTAAGACTTTCAGCCCTTTGACCTCCCCTAGCTTTGCGGTACATGATTATTTCTAAGTGTCTTTTTCAATGAGTGCTAGGATAGGACTGGGTGGTGCACAGGATTATGCCTTTGCCAAGTGAATTTCTAGTTAGGTCAATAATATAGCCGTCAAAACGTGACCGAAAAACAAAAGCAACTTTTGAAAAAAATCAGCAAAATTGCAGCCTATACAGCAATGACCGGCGGTGCCTACTTTCTCGCTAAGGGCGCTTTAAGTCTTCTGCTCAAGCAATTGGAGACGAAGGTTGAAACACAGCCCAAGTTTGAGAGTGAGAAAGCGGGATCTCCCTTCATGCAAACTTCGAATATCATCGAGACCTCAGAAACACGCCCCACAACCCCGTAGCACGCATCTAAAGTGGGCTCCCAACACATTTTCCCTAAACATTAAATCTTCCCCACTTGTCTTCCTCCTGCGGCATTTTTCTTGTGCAAATGGCGACAAGTGATCATTCAAATAGGAGATTGAACGAATCCGCCTGCGCGCGTATCATCCTCTTAGTCAAAGTGTCATTGTGGAAAGGAGCCATGACTGTGGCCGAATTCGAAATCCATCAAGAAAAAGAACACAGACTTGATCCGGCTGGACAAAAAATCGGGATCCTAGCAGCGGTATTGGCTGTTTTCCTTGCAATGGTAACCATTGCTTCCCACCGCACTCATACCGATGGCATTGTGCTGAAGACTGAAGCCAATGATCAGTGGCAGCACTACCAGTCGCAGCGTATTAAGTATCACAATCTGGAATTGGGCGAGGATTTGATCATGCTCCTAGGTGCGAAAAATGATGCTGTCGAGAAGGCCCTTCAGAAATATCAGACAGAAAAGGAACGCTACAAGCAGGAAGGAGAGAAGATTCGGGAAGAGGCTAGACAAAAGGAGCAGGAGGCGCGCCATGCTGAACGGCGAGCTCTGCGCTTCGATTTTGGGGAAGGTCTGCTTGAAATTGGGCTCGTCCTGACTTCGCTTTATTTCATTTCACGGAAGAAGTTTTTCCCATTGTTCGGTCTCGTGGCCGGGATTGCCGGCATCGTGATTGCAGCCACTGGTCTATGGGTTTCCTGAAGCAGCCCCAATGCAAGGGGAGTGAATTCGACGATCCCGGGAGGAGCAGCTGTCCACGTTAGTGATTGGTCTTGCCTGCTCCCGCCAGCCGTTTTCCCTTTAGATATCTCTCAGAATTTCCAGAAGAACTTGATATAACCGTCAGATCAGTCCTAACCTGGTCAAGTCCTGCGAAGAGTACCATTCGGTGAAAAGTTAATACGGGGAGTCAGCGGAGGGAGATTGCAGAGGTGGTGGTCTCTTTGTGGCCAGGAGTTGCGATTTTAAAGCCAAAATGTTGCGGGGAACGGCCAATTAGAATGGCCGCCATGAGACGGGCGAGATGATTTCGAGTGAGTGCAGGCAGCACGCGTGTCTGATAGAGATACCAGAAATCACGCCGTTTTGAGAGATCCTCAATTTGCCTGGTTCGCAGCTTGAGCCGGCCTGGCCCCATATTGTAGGCAGCCAAAACGAGCATAAGAGAGCTTTCCTGCCCCAGTTCGTGCCTCAGTCGCAAAAAATAACGGCAGGCAGCTTGAGTTGACTTTAGAGAATCCAGACGCTCATCTACTTCTTCATTCACCTTAAGACCGCAACGTCTGGCTGTGTCTTGGGTGAATTGCCATAGTCCCACATTATCATCCGGGCTCACCTCGCCCGCGCGGAAGTGACTTTCTACCAGAGTGAGAAATGCAAGATCGGGTGGAAGATGGGTCCTGGCCACCTGCTGGCGCACCAGTTCAAAGTCACGGTGCCTCACCCCTAAGACTCGTTCGATGTCATCTCGGTCCCGAGTCTGGTACAGACGCACCCAGCGACGCACTTTCTCTACAAAATCAATCGGGATGTCTTGGGTGTAGACTCCTAAATCAGTCAACAGCAATTTTAGCTCTCCTTTCAGGAAGTCGTTTTTCGCTTGAGAAGTGTTAATTGAAGTCGGAGGTTTGTCATCGGCCCGTCGATCAGGGCTGCCAGCCAGCTCCCAATTAGCCTGAGTTACCATCAGCCCAGCCAGCAGCCCGGTAGCAGCAAATCTTGTTCTCGTGTTCTGACGGTGGTAATGCGTAGCCAACAGCGTGCTCCTCTTTGGAGTCCCCTTTGGAGGGGAGAAGTCTTTCGCATTCAAGAGTGCGTACTTTCCGAGTTGAACCACTTTCCTACCAAACGGGAGAGGGGGAAGGCTGCAAATTTGCGGCACGAAAATTGGAGCTGGCAGAGCCCAGGACAGGGAGGCTACGGGTGGGAAACTGCTTCAGGATAATCGGGTTATTTGCCCTGTTTCCTGTCGCACTTTGCTGAAGTAATCTTGAGAGCTTATTTCCTTGAACCAGCCCTCTCGTGATTTTTCCCGGTAAACGATTCGGTCTATCTTGTACTCAGGAATCTTCTCGTGGATCTGGAACAACTGTTTGCCACTGGCCTTATCCTCATAAGACTCGACGATCTCAATTTGATCCTTCATGAAAGCTTTCTCTCTTTACAGAATTATACTCGGGACTATCAAGCTATCCCGGGGCCTTCCTCTTGAAGGGGAAGCCATACCAAAGCGAATAGCAAGTGATTGACCAGTTGGAGAGTTCGAACTGGTATTCGTGGTAACTGCTGTCATGGACCCTTGCAAACTAATGAAAATGATAGAGGATGACGCATCTGGAGAGAAAAAGATAAGTAGAGGTCACGGCTTGCCCGGAGAGACTTGTGGAACGTGTCCGATATTTCAGAAACAGATTTGAACTTGCAATTTCGGACTAACAACCAAGTCAAGCTTCTGGACTGGAGCTATAGCTGAAAGCGATACTTGAAGGACAGCGCTGAAATTCCGACCGAGCCGCTTGAATTTGAGAAGGACCCGAATGCCCCCGGTGTGATCAGAGCTGAAAACCTACTCCAACGATTGGGGAAAAACTCCTTATCTTCGATTAACCATAGGGTAGGAAGAGTCCAACCCGGGGTTTCTGATATGAGAGAGACCAGCCGGTTCATAGTCATGGACTTTTCGTACGGTTTCCATGCAGGTCGATCAACAGAGACCCGTCCGAGTATCTTTCGGCCTTGATCTCTACCTTCCCTAAGCATGGTGTAGAGTTGGCAGTCAGGAGGGTATTAATCCAACAGCTTTTCCAACTTCCCAAAAAACAGAAAGAATACTATTCCAAACCAACTCACAGCTGCGCTTATCCAGAATGCACTGCCCCAACCGCTGATTTTCACGCCATATCCCACAATTACTGGCACCAGCACTCCAGCAAAGTTGGCAAAACAGTTTTGTATCCCAGCCACGGTACCGGCGTATCGCGGGGCTAACTCTGTGGATCCACTTGTATAAATGGAAATAACCGAAGTATAGAGACTCATCGAGACACACAACAGTATGACTGTGCCAATCGGATTGGAAACATGCGGGACAAAAAGAAGCAACCCCGCAGCGCAAATAAAGGGGATCAGAAATGCCTTTCGAACCCGAGTGCGATCTCTCTTCTTACTGAAGTGATCGATGAGCGCTGCCCAAACATTGGAACTCAGAAGTGCCGTCACGAATGGAAGGGTTGAACCAATCGTCATGTTCGCCAAGGAAAAGTGACGTTCCAGCATCAAGTAGGAAGGCAACCAGGAAACAATGACATACATAAACCAATTAGAGGAAAAATGGAGCATGAGTACTGCCCAATAAGGGCGCAAGCGAAGGAGTTTTAACCAGGGAACTTTCTGGATTGCCGGGAATGATGGCCTGGCGGAGAGAATATGGTCTAGTTCAGTCTGGCTGACGGAGGCGCAGTTTTCAGGTTTGTCACTGGCTCCCTTCAGCCAAAAGGGAAGCCAGACCAAACCCAGAGCGGCAAAGATGAAGAACACCGATCGCCATCCGAAGGCATGAAGCAGAGCCGATGCCAGAGGGAAAGCCAGGATCGGCCCCGCAAGGCTGCCACTGTAGCTAAATCCAAAAGCGCGAGAGTATTCCTGGCGAGGAAACCAACTTACCAAGGATCGATTAATCGCCGGGATGGTACCGCTCTGTCCAGTTCCCATGACAGCCCGCATAACCGTGAGCCCGACCACCGACCTTGATAATGGAGTCAAAGCAGTGAAAATAGACCACCAGGCCACGCCAGCCGCAAAGACCCGTTTGGGACCGAAATGGTCCACGAGCCTACCCGCCGGGATCATGAAAATTGTGTAGCCCATGAAGAAACCGGAAAGTACCCATCCCATTTGAACCGTATCCCAATGGTACTCTTGCATGATCAGCGGAGCCGCCACCGATAGGTTTACTCGATCACAATATGCAATCACCATCGCCAGGAAGGAAAGTAGGCAAATATCAATTCGTTTGGGCCAGGGAAGCCAGCGGCTTAAGAGGGCGGGCCTGTGGTTGAGCACACGAGACATAGAAATGACTAAGCCAAGTTAAATATTGCGAGAGCTGTTGCTGCCTGCGACATAATGATCGATGAAACGCGGCAGTGCAATACGGAAAGCGAGTTGCATCTTCAAGACCTTCCCCGACAATGTATTGAGGGGAAAGGAATTAGATAAGAAAAATTGATTGGGGTTCAAGAATCCTTCCATATCGAAGCCGATGATTGTTCGTCCAGCTTAGCTCCTGCTTGAGAACTCCAGTCGAGACTTGTGCACCCCAATGGTCTGTGATCAGAGGGCTTTGAACTCAACAGGGGTTAACCAAAGTTAACGATTCCATTAGTAGAATGGAGCCCTGTTGTGATATCATAATCTTGTGTGGTTGGCTCTTATTCATGCTTCCGATTTGTTTTAAAGGGCTGCAAGGCGAAACTTGTAGCCCTTTTGTTTTGCTCCGATAATCGAAAACCAGCAAACAAAATATCTTTAAGTGATTCAGAAGAGGAGGTTTAGATGAAGGCTCTCGCTCAAGGTCAATATGTAAAGCATTTTCAATACGGTTGCGGGATCATTACGGAATCAAACGAAGCCCGCACATCCATTAAATTTGAGACCCATGGGATAAAGAAATTTGTCACCAGCATGATGGTCGTCGAGCCAGCCGAACAAATCGCCCCTCCTCCAAAACGATCCCGCGCGACGGCAAAAAAAGGTGTTGTCCTCAAGCGTAAGAAGGCACAGGCCTCATAAGGTGTCATCATCTGCAAATAGATGAATTGGCGCGACTTCGAACTCAATTGATCCATGAATACCTGGCTTTATGGTTCTGATTCAGAGACTCTTTTGAAGGTTGTCGTCGCTTTCGAAGTCTCGATTCATCGGGTAGCGCTTCGCCCTGCCAAAATCACCCGGTGGACGAGGCCGTTGGGCCGAAGCGGGCCAGTCAGATCCTGCTGTTTCATAGCTGCAGGGACAGCCCACAGCATCATGTTTTGATAGTAATCGGCCCCAAATGCCCGCTGTCCACTGTCCATTTCTCCCTGGTAGGTATTAGGCTGGTCCCACGTATACCCCCATTTCAAGGCAAGGTTCCCCATAAATCGCTTGAGCAGACTTAGACCATAGTCCCCCTGCCCTTCGTACATGAAATTCATCGACAGAATCATCAGTTCCGGGGAAAAATAGCTGTACGGCCCGTAGCCTTTGATCTTTGCAGGCGTGCCATCAGCATGGGCATAGTTAACGCAGCCAGACTGGCTAAGACTACAATTCACCTTTCGGATCATCGCCAGAGTCGTTTCCACTCTGTCCTTTGGAAAAACTCCAGGAAGGCCATGCCAGTCAGTGATCCATTCTCCTCCCAATTGGTAACCAAATAAGAGGTCGGATTTTGTTTGTGTCTCTGGCTCATTGAAATTGAGATAGAACTGGCCCGACCATAATTTCTCTTCAAGAGCTTTAGCTCCAGCCTGCAGCCAGGCATTACATTTTTCTACGTACTCATAGTCCTGAATCTTCTCTGCCATTCGCCGCAAGATCATAACCTGGGCCATCCGCACTCCCCCTGCGTGGGTTACATATCCTTTCCAACCAGGTTCAGGAGCTTCAAACCATTCAGTATCTCCCAAGGGAAATGAATCCGTGCCTTTGGCCGGCATCGCCATGATCTGTGAAAGCCCATATGCAGGGCGAAGATTCAAGGAGTAATCGTTAGCCCGTTTCAGTGAATCCCAAAATTCACGAAGAAAGGTATCATCCTCGGTGACGCGCCAATAGCGGTCGGCCATGACAATGTAAGCAGCGCTATTGAGTACAGCTTGGTACCCACGAACAGGTTTTCCGAGATCGTAGGGAATATTTCCGACGCCGTGAGTTGTATCTCCAGTGCCGAAGACCCAGGGAGGACGACCATCCGCAGACTGATATTTCTTGTAAGTCCTCAATGTGGAAAGAGCCGCATCTTGGAAAAAGTATACCAAAGGAATGTTTCCGTAGAAGCTACAGGGAATACATTCGATCTGGGGTGATCCACGAGGACACTCATTCAACCCGAAAACCCCGTCTTTCCCGGACCACTCAATAGGTGGTTTAGCCTGACCCCATACGGCATCTTCAGTGATGAGATGCAGGATGTTGATGAGGGCATCCCCGAGCCAACCGGGAGTCGCAGGGTCTGAGTAGATGGTTTCTTGCCAGGCAATGATTCGATTGAGAATTGGCGTATGATCCTTCGCCAAAAACCCTGCCACGGCTTTCGCACTCGAGTAGTACTTGGCGTACATGTGTGTAAAGGTGGTCGTTGCATCATGGGATGGAGCACCTCCTGATTTCCATTCGGGTGCAAACCAAGCAAAAATGAGCTGAACCGTCTTATTTTGTCCGGATGCCAGATTGAAATCCAGAGCGAGTGAAGTACCGGTCTCCGTGGAGTCCACTTCTGGTAAAGACTGCCCCACCTCTTTCCAAGCCCTACCCTTATTATTTAACGGTCCGCCTAAACGAACCATTGCCTGATCGCGTGCGGCCAGAACGTAGCTCATCTCCCATTGGGTATTTTGGTAGGGACTGCTCACTGCAATTCCATTGAGCACACCTTTCAATATCTCCCGTACTATCGGGCCTGCCTTCCCCTGGGGAGTTTCGAACCCCGGAAAGTTGAAAGCCAATGTCCCTTTCTGGGATACCTGGCTGGTATTGCGTAGATTAATTTCAAAGAAAATGCCTGGGGCCATGGAAGCAACCGTGTCACCAGGAATAAAGGGTGTCCATGCCCGCATGCCAACAGTCACAGGGGAGGAAATCTGATACTCCATGTCAAGAATAGGATAGTGTCCCCAATAGTCAATGGACTGCGCCAATTCGACTCCCTCGAGGCCAATATCAAAATACCGAGGGGAGTAATCAGTTGGCGGGAAAAGGGTGCTGTAGCTGGGGGTCGGAGTATATTTCTTACCCAGACTATTTGTGACTAACACCCAGGTTTGCCCCCCGACGCTCAATCCGAGAAAGGGCTGATTCACAATCAGACGAGGGTTCAGCAGGTGATTGAAAATGGTCGAATATCCCAGCATGCCATTTGGCTCTATATCGATGCATCCTGTCCCGATTCCTCCGAGCGGCATCCCACAAGTCGGGCGGGGTTCTCCCCGATAGATGACTCCCGTGACCGGGTGGGCATAACCTCTAGCAGAAAACTGCTGCCAGCTTGCGTGCAGGAGATGGGGTGGAAATAGCCGGTCGTCCTGTCCGGTCTTTGGTCCGGCAAGCGGGTTCAAAGTCACTGACAAGAGAACTGTGACCAGCGAAAACAAAGCTGGAACTCTCAAGACTTTTCGTTTTCTGATGTGAGACATGTTTTCCTCACGGTGGAGAATGACGACTCAACCATTTAGGTAGTAGAATCAAGAAAAGAAGAGATAGGGAACCAATGGTTTTTCGATTTTGAACATTATGAGATCAGACCTCCGGTTGTTGCTGGGTGAGACAGTGCAGGGTTCCCAGCCCCCACACGAGGTCAACGCTGTGGATCCCGATCACCTCCCGACCCGGAAACAATCCGGCCAGGATGGCAAGCGCGATGTGGTCGTGTGGATCGTTGAAAGTGGGGACCAAAACCACACGATTGCCGATGTAGAAGTTTGCATAGCTTGCAGGAAGGCGCTGTCCATCAAATACCAAGGGCTTGGGCATAGGCAAGGAAATCACTTTGAGCGGATTGCCGTCTTGATCCGTCATGGTCTTGAGCAACTCCAAATTCTCATCTAGAGGCTCATAGTTTGCCTCTGACGGGTCTTCCTCTCTAACCGCGACCACTGTATTGGGGTTGACGAATCGTGCCAAGTCATCAACATGACCATGGGTATCATCTCCTGCGATACCGCGCCTGAGCCAAAGAACTTTCTTGACGCCAAGATAGTCAAAAAAGATCTTCTCCATGTCAGCCTGGTCCAGCCTCGGATTACGTTGTTGGACAGGGCTGAGCAAACATTCTTCAGTCGTCAGTAGCGTCCCTCGGCCGTTGACATCGATGCTCCCCCCCTCCAGAACCACGCGCAATGCTTTGTTCTCTTTAACCACGGCGGGTTCGCAAGACTTTATTCCGAGCCTCCTTAAGATTTTGGCAGACGCTGCATTATCCTTCTTCCAATTCGAATACTTTGCCCAAGCGTTGAATTTCCAGTTCGTAGCCGCAAGTTCGGCTCCCCCCGAGGTTTCACGTTTGATAAACAAAGGGCCGTAGTCTCTCGTCCAGACACGATCGGTAGGGCAGACCAAAAAATCGACCTGGCGCAATTCGACTCCAACCTTTTGCAAAAGTCGTCCCACCCGGCGTTCCAGAATCCGATCCTGAATTAGGATTCCGACCCGCTCTCCGCGGTGCAAATGGCGAACAATTTCAGCGTAAACCCACGGGATTGAGGTAAATTTCCCCGGCCAATCTTCTGTGTTGTGCGGCCAGGCAATCCAGGTGGCATGGTGGGGCTCCCACTCGGCAGGTAACCGAAAGTCAAGAGGAGGTATTAACCCATTCGATCGTTGATTGCTAGTCGTCAATTGTCGGTCCGCCAGTACCATTTCCAGAGCTCGAATGTTTAATTTCCTCTCTCAATTATTGTCGTGATTTTGCGGTATGGTACTCCCCTTAAAAAATCCTTCTTAGTTTTCTCAATCGATCAAGCGGCGCACAATGTCCCCATAGCTGTCGATTCGGCGGTCTCGCAAAAAAGGCCAATGGCGTCGCGTGTTCTCTAGATGCCTCCGATTGCATTCGAATAGGAGAATTTCTTCGCAGTTTTCGGACGCTTCCCCCAGAAGTACTCCGAATGGGTCGCAGGCAAAAGAACTTCCCCAAAACTGTAATCCAGCGGCGGCCGGCCCTTCATGACCAATACGATTGACGGATGCAACATAAACCCCATTCGCAATCGCGTGAGCCCGTTGGATAGTTCTCCAGGCGTCTCGCTGAGCAACTCCATATCTTTCCTTTTCTGAAGGGTGCCAGCCTATAGCAGTGGGATAAAAGAGGATTTCTGCACCGCCCAAAGCAGTCAAACGGGCTGCTTCCGGATACCACTGGTCCCAGCAAACCAACACCCCTATCCGGGCATAACGAGTTTGAAAAGACCGGTAACCCAGGTCGCCAGGGGTAAAGTAGTATTTCTCATAGAATAATGGGTCATCCGGTATATGCATCTTGCGGTAAGTCCCGAGCAATACTCCGTCAGCATCCAGTACCGCTGCAGTATTGTGATACAACCCGGCTTCCCGGCGTTCAAACAAAGATGCCACGATGACGACTTGGAGTTCTCTCGCAACTACGCCCAGTGCCTCCGTACTCGGCCCAGGAATCGACTCCGCCAGATTAAAAATTTCGGGATCTTCCGTCTGGCAGAAATATTGAGAACGAAATAACTCCTGGAGGCAGACAATGTTGGCGCCCCGAGCCGCAGCTTCTCGGATTCGTGATACCGCCTTGTTAAGGTTAGTCGCTGTGTTCACGGAACAAGACATCTGGACTAAGGCTACAGTAAATACGGAGGGAGTAGGCTTCATATCAGTTGCTCCTCAGGCAGACCCTTTGGGCTCTGGGCATCATCTTACAAAATTTTTCTCCGGAGCCCGATGGAAATTTCGCGGGGGAAAGGGATCGCATGAGAACCAATGTACAAATGACCTGCGAAAGGCTGCGGCGATGCTATCGTGTGCCACAGGAGAAGAAGGCGGGGTTAAAGATCTTCGAGTGGGTTCTCTTCGTTGATGTGATGACCTATTGGTGCGGAAATTCTGGAGGTCGCAGGGGGTAGCGATGGCTTGTTATCGGACACACTCCCCTTCATTTTCGGTTCTACAGGTACCTTCGCTTCTTCTTCAAAGCTTATTTCCACTTCGTTAACATCTCGGTTCGCTTCATCCAACAATCGCAACCCTTCCAAAAGCAGGTTGGTGTTACTGTTATTGATGACCAGTTCGAACGCCTTGTCGGAAGGTTCGTACTCAAACGTGCCTCCCTTGACGCCGACCAACGCGTACACCGCCTGCTCACCGATTTTTTTCTGATAGCTCGCATTGACGATTCGACCGGAATTAAAATAAATGGCTCCGTCTTGGCCTTCCGAACTGATCAACAATTTGCCGCTTTTTTGGGCACTGTCCAAAATTTGAATAACATCCAGCAATCCGAGCTCAGAAAGGTCCCCTTTCAGAGCGACATATTCGGATTTCCCATTACTCTTGGCGTGGGTTGATGTTGGCGATTCGCTTCCCGCTGTCCCATCACGACGGGCATTCGACAACGCCGGGTTCAAACGCTGAGCCTCTCGAAGAAAGTGGTTGGCCTCCTCCTTTTGGTTCTGAAGCTGCAAAATCTTGGCGATTTCAAGGCACTCCTGGGCCGCGCGCTTGGGCATTTTCCGGTCAAAATATAAAGACTTGAGTTTAAGCCGAAGCCGGAGTTCCTTCGGGCAAGTCTTCAAAACATGCTCCAGACGTGCAATAGCACTGTGATGTTGCCCGAATTTCTCAAGAAGTTCGATGTCGACAATGAAATTCTCAACGTCCTCTTCCGTGACGAGAGAGACTTTGGTATCGAAATGGGAGTCCACATTGGCCGTTTCGTAACCGGATTCTTCCCCCTCATCGTCATGAACTACTGCTCCGATTTTACCGGCAGACTGTTCTCGATTCTTGCCGGAGTGCAGACTTTTGATGGATTGAAATTTTTTTCGGTACTCTTCGTTATAAGGTTCCAGATCCATCAATTTTCTAGCGAGATCCAACGCGCGATCGTATTCGCATTTTGTGATGTAGGCATCTGCGTGCGAAAGAAGGGTTACAGCCAATTGATCAAACTGGAAGGTTAGCCCATAGTAGGCTTCCAGTAACTGGTACGCTTCCAGTCTTTGAGGATCAAGTTTGAGGATTTCTTCCAGTATTTCAGAACATTTCTGTCGGGTTTCCCGGGTGGTGGCTTCGGTATAGATGCTGGAGATCAAGGTCAAAGCCCGCTCTACCCTTCTGTCTGAAACAAGGACTTCCACAAAGGGGAGTATGTTCTCCATATACTTCTTGTCGATTTTCAGCAATCGCTCATAGAGCTTATCGGCATCGTCTATGCGTCCGGCTTTGACATAGAGACGAGCAAGGTACTCCAGTTGGTCCGGCTGTTCCTTGTCGCGCTGCAAAGTCGATTGAAGAGCCTCCACGGCTTTCACAATTTTCCCTTGCTTCTCATAGACCTGGGCGACTAGGAAGAAGACCGAAGGGTTGGCCGGATTGAAGAGCCTGATTTTTTCCAGCAGGTCGAGAGCCTCGTCGTATTTACCTTCCCTTAGGCAGTCTTGGGAAATCTTACAAAGGACCTCCGCAGCCTTTTCCTTGAGTCCTATGGCCTGGAGGGAATCGGCCAGCCGAATCGCATAATGCTTGTTGGAAGGATCCAAGGCGCAAAGTTTTTCAAAATACTCGATCGTTTTTTGTGGGTTTCCTTCACCGCTGGCAATTTCTGCAAGCTCTCGGACAGCCTGGACAATCTCACTCTTCGAACCCGTCTTCGTGAGAATCTCTAACATTTTTTCTCGAGCAAGAATGTTCCTGGGAAGAATATTAATGATGTTCCGATAGACCGTGACCGCTCCCTGCAAATCTCCATTGGAGACAGCATCCGAGGCCACTTTAAATAAGTGGCGGCTCGCACGCTGCATGTCTTTATTCATGATGTAGAGCTCGGCAATGAGCTCATGGACTTTGGTGTTTTGGAAATCCTCGGCAAGGATCTCCGAATACACTTCTATGGCATCACTTATCTTTCCGTAGGAGGCAAGTTTCTCAGCACGCCGCAGGAGCTTTGTTAGATTCATAAGGTTGGTCCAATCCTCAACCCAGTTGAGGGAAGAAGACAAAGATTCCCTGTCCAGGGAAATCCCCCCCATTACTTATCGTTTTTTGACCTAGAATCTTGAATTGTAAAGACTAAGGGGGAATTGGGCCGACCCATAAGGCTTGTGGGCCCAACCCATGTCATTGCTATCTGGAGGGTTGAGAAGAGGAAGGCCTACCCCCCAAGTCTTTGAGCTGGAGGGATTATGGTGAAGTTAGACCTATTTACGGCCTGAAACCATTTTCTTATAGCATCCACTGAAGTTGGAGGCTGTTCCGGGAGCTTCTCCGAAACGCTGTTCAATCTTAAGCTCGCCAATGGGGTGAAGAAATCGGCAGGCTCAGGTACTCGAGAGCATTCATGCTCTATGCACCTTTTCCGACTTCTCCCTCTTTTTTCTCTCGTTGTTCACGCAAAACCGCTTTGCGGCTCAATTTGATCTTCTGGCCGTCGATGCCGATGACCTTGACCAATAACTGATCTCCTTCTTTCAATTCATCTTTAACGTCACGTATTCGGTGTTCGGCCACTTCACTGATGTGCAGGAGACCGTCAGTTCCTGGGAAAATTTCCACAAAAGCTCCAAAATCAGCCAGGCGGACTACTTTCCCGAGGTAAATTTTCCCCATCTCCGCTTCAGCGGTAATATCCTTGATCATTTGGATTGCCTTGTTGGCAGAGGCTTCGTCAACGGCAGCCACATTCACCCGACCATCATCGGAGACCTCAATCTTGACACCCGTCTTTTCAATGATCGAACGAATAACTTTGCCTCCAGGCCCTATGACATCCCGAATTTTTTCGGTACTGATCTTGATCGTATAGATCCGGGGAGCATATTGTGAAGTCGTCACTCGAGGCGCTTTAATCGTCTGGAGCATCTTATCAAGGATAAAGAGGCGGCCACGCCGAGCTTGTTCAAGGGCTTCCCTCATGATCTCCGTGGTGAGCCCACCTACTTTGATATCCATTTGCAATGCTGTAATCCCTTCCTGAGTTCCCGCAACCTTGAAATCCATATCCCCGTAATGGTCTTCGGCGCCCGCAATATCTGTCAAGATGGCATACTTGCCGTTCTCCATGACTAATCCCATGGCGACCCCTGCCACGGGGGCCTTAATAGGGATTCCGGCATCCATCAGGGAGAGCACCCCTCCGCAGACACTTGCCATCGAAGAGGAACCATTGGACTCCAGGATGTCTGAAACAACCCGAATTGTGTAGGGGAAATTTTCTTCCGACGGGATAATCGGCAAAATGGCACGCTCCGCTAACGCCCCATGACCCACTTCGCGACGACCAGGACCACGCATGAAACCAACCTCGCCAACACTGAAAGGAGGAAAGTTATAATGCAACAGAAACCGCTTGGAGGATTCACCCTCCATGATATCGATCTTTTGGGCGTCTTCTGAAGTGCCCAGCGTGGTCGCCACTAAGGCCTGCGTTTCGCCCCGAGTAAAAAGAGCCGAACCATGGGTCCTGGGAAGCAAACCTACTTCACACTCGATGGGCCGGACTTCGTCGAAGGCCCTGCCATCGGATCGGTGTTTCTTTTCCAAAATATCTTCCCGGAATATTTTTTCTTTGAGCGAGTCGAAGATACCAGCGACCTGTTCTCTCAGTTCTGCGGGTTCTTCAGGATAGGAATCCAACAGGCTGTCCTTGAGAGCATCCACCCGGCTGTAACTTTCGATCTTGCCGTATTTTTGGGTATTTAGGGCATCCCGCAAATCCTGCGTTGCCCGATTAGAAATTTCTTCCTGCAGCTTGGCGTCCGCAGTTGGTGAAACAAATTCTCTCTTCTTGGCCTGAACTAGGGGCATTAGTTTCTTCTGCAATTCGATGATCTTCTTGATCTCTTGATGCCCGAAATTAAGCGCCTCGACAATCGTCGCTTCAGAAACTTCCTGTGCTCCCGCTTCCACCATCATAATGGCATCTTCACTTCCGGCGATGATGAGATTCAGCCGACTGTTTTTCAGTTCCGAACTCGTGGGATTGATCACTAGCTGGTCATTGACTAGCCCGACGCGCACACCGGCAAGCGGAGTAACAAATGGAATCTCAGAGAGAAATAAGGCAGCTGATGCCCCGCAGATACTCAGGATGTCTGGATCGTTTTCCCCGTCTGCAGAAAGAACGAGAGCGATCACCTGGGTTTCGCAAAAAAAGCCGGAGGGAAATAGGGGTCTTATTGGCCGGTCAATCAAGCGGCTGGTCAGTACCTCTTTTTCACTAGGCTTCCCCTCGCGCTTAAAAAAGCCTCCAGGAATTCTTCCTGCCGCATAATAATTCTCACGGTAATCCACGGTCAGCGGAAAAAAGTCCTTATTGGCTCTTGGCTCTTTGTTGGAGCAAGCAGCTACTAGAACAATGGTGTCTCCGTAGCGAACGGTCACAGACCCATGGGCCTGCTTTGCAAGCTTCCCGGTTTCGATGGTGAGCTCGCGCCCCCCAATCGTCATACTGGCTTTGTGTATCATTACTTACGCCCTTCCGTCCGGGAATCATATCTCCGGACAACTGAATCAATCTCACGTTAACTTTAGAAACAAAAAAAGCGACCCTTGAGTTTCGTCAGAAACAGTCCAGGTCGCTTCGGTCTTTGTAAAATCTTATTGCCGTAATAAAAAGGAAGGAATCTTATTTCCGTATTCCAAGCCTCTGAATCAGGCTGCGATAGCGCTCGGTATCTTTTGCTTTGACGTAGTCCAAGAGCCGGCGCCGTTGGCCGACCATTTTCAATAGCCCTCTGCGAGAAGCATGGTCTTTCTTATGCAATTTGAAGTGCTCATTAAGATAATTGATCCGCTCGCTGAGCAAGGCAATCTGGACTTCTGGAGAACCAGTGTCGACTGGATGAACCTTGTATTGATCGATTAGCGAACTCTTAAACTCCTTGGTGAAAACCATGCAACGGACTCCTCGCCTTTCAATAGAACTCTTTCACCCTCTACAGAACGTCCGCCAATTTAGCATAAGGACAAGCCGCTTGTAAAGCCCTAAGGTGCCAGCCACCAGATCTGATCTTAAAGGGTTTAACATCAGAACTCAGGGGTTAGGGCTCGAATTAAAACACTCCAATTGACGCTCTCACAAACTCAACCGTGGCCGCGCGGTCGCGGTGCGACCGTTGCAAATTGCACGATCGGGCTCTTGGTATCACAAGACGGCCAGAGGTAACCGTCGGGATGCGATTTATTGAAAGGTGGGCTGAGGCTGAGACAACTGGGAGCATTAGCGGAAGTTGACTCCGGCAGCGTAATTACGGCGCTACAATGGTTCGAACCGCGGTGTCAGCAGGACCCGCAACTAGTCCAGTAGCTGCATCCAAGCAGAGGCTCTTCTGTTAAATGTTTAAATCTGACCTTTCTCTCTTCTCAAACCAAGACGACACGGGGTTGAAATCTCTGGAGAGGAACCTCCGGTGCGAATTCCCCATCCATTTCGTCAAGGGGCTCGACCAAACCGATCAGTTCGCCTTCAAAGAAGACGCAAAAGGTGGCAGGCCGTGTAGAAATTCCCTCTGGCAAAGCCCAAACAAAGGTTCTCCCATGAGCCAGAGATTCCTTTGTCTTCAAGTCTACCTCCAGCCCGGGTACCGATTTCAAGACTTCGTTAGCAGGGATAAGCCGTTCTACCAGGAATGCTCGTTCGGCCGCAGCGGCAACCTCTGAGGGGATCGCCTGGGAGAGTGAAAATCCCCCGGAAGAAATACGTCTCAGCCTGCTCAGATGGGCGCCGCACCCAAGCTGTTTCCCGAAATCGGAAGCAAACGAACGCACATAAGTTCCGGCCGAACAGCCAATCCGAAAATCAATCTCGCTCAAACTGCGCTTAGAGAACTGCAGACGGTGGATCACAATTTGCTGGGGAGCTATTTCTACAGGTTTCCCCCGACGCGCCAGCCGATAAGCCGGAACGCCTCCGATTTTCTTGGCAGAGAAGGCAGGAGGGGTCTGGTATTGAGGCCCCAATAATTCCGTAGCCAAGGTTTGAAGCTGCTCGGCCGTCAGATCGGGGACCTCATTCTTGGCAAGCACTTGTCCTTCACGATCATAAGTGTCTGTGACAATGCCTAGACAAATCGTTCCTTCGTAATTTTTTTCACTGTCCTTCAGGAACTGGATGAGGCGAGTTGCCTTGCCGACAGCCATGGGAAGAACGCCCGTGGCCAGTGGGTCGAGAGTCCCCAAGTGCCCCACTTTCCGTATTCCAAGCCGACGACGGACCAATTGGACTGCTTCGTGAGAGGTCACTCCCTCGGGTTTATCGATGACCAGAAACCCGCTTTCACGGGCTGCAGTAATTCCCATAGAGGGGTGCACCAAACGTCGTTATCGGTGAGTTATTCCGGCTCGGAATCGGGCGGCAATTTGGTCTTCTGAATCAGCTCTTCGATATGCGCGCCGTATTCAATGGAAGAATCGTAGGTAAAGACCAGTTCTGGGGTGTTTCTGAGGCGTGTCTTCGCAGCAACCTCATGGCGGATCCGAGGCGCCGCACTCGTCAGTCCCGCCAGCGTCTTCTTTCGCTCCTCTTCCCCGCCGAGCACGCTGACGAAAACTCGGGCATGTTTGAGATCGGAACTCAACTTCACTTCCGTGATCGTGGCCAAGCCAATTCTAGGATCCCGGAGCTCAGGCAGAATTTCACTAATCGCCATTCGAATGAGCTCGGCAACTCGAGTTGGGCGACGGGAAGGGGTTTTCATAAATATTCAATATGATACTGACTCAATCCACTCAGGATGAGCTTTTCGGTTTCATCAATAACAGCATTTAAAGTCTTTTCCAAAACACCATGATCCGACGAGATGGAAACCACGCCCAGCGTCGCCCGCTGCCACAAATCCTGATGATCGCACTCTGCAACAGAGACATTAAACTTTTTGAGTCGATCTTTCAGACTGCGCAGGACGAGCCGCTTTTCTTTCAGGGAATGTGACTCAGGAAGGTGAATTTCCAAGGTTAGAAGCCCGATATGCATGGTTCAACACCAGCGGGATCATTCTGAGCCGGGGGCAAGCGGTTGGAGAATGGGAGATTATCGTCAAACCCAACCCCCGGGGGAATAGCCACTTGTCCCTCTCCTGATTTCCCGAGGCCAAGGCACAAGCGGGGAAGTGTCCAGTGCCGTGATGTGAGCGCCAGCCCAGATTGACCCATCGAATTCTCAATCTAGAGGGTTTCCGGAGCCAGTTTCTCCATGATGTATGCCTCGATCACATCGCCGTTTTTGATATCACTGAAATTTTCCAGGCCAATGCCGCATTCGAACCCGGACCGCACTTCGGAGGCATCGTCTTTGAACCGGCGTAAGGATCCCACTTTCCCTTCATAAATCACCACATGATCGCGCAATAGCCGCACTAGTGAATTGCGGGCGATCTTCCCTTCTGTAATGTAGGATCCCGCAATCACTCCGAATTTGGGGACTCGGAATGTCTCGCGCACTTCCGCCGTTCCCAGATAGGTTTCTTTGTACTGCTGGTCTAGCATCCCGGTCATTGCGCTCTTAATTTCGGTCGTCACGTTGTAAATGATCGTATGCAGGCGGATATCGACACCTTCCTGTTGCGCCAGGTCGGATGCTTTTCGTTCTGGACGCACGTTGAATCCAATGATAATGGCATTCGAAGCCGATGCCAGTAACACATCTGTTTCGGTGATGGCGCCAGTTCCTTTGTGGATGATCTTGACCTTGACTTTATCCTTCCCAATCTTATTCAGAGTTTCTGCAAGGACTTCCACTGAGCCCTGCACATCGGCCTTCAGGATGAGGGGCAGTTCTTTGATGGTGCCCGCCTTCATCTGTTCGTGCAGTTGTTCCAAAGTGAGTCGAGCCGACTTCGTCAACTGGCTTTCCCGCAGTTTCAGTTGCCGCAGCGCGCCGATTTGTTTGACTTTGGTGGCATCGGTGAGAACTTGGAAGAGATCTCCAACTTGAGGTACTGATTGCAGCCCCAGCACCTCAACCGGCATGGAGGGTTCCGCGATTTTCACAATGCGGCTGCGGTAGTCGATCATGGCTCGAACTTTTCCCGTTACAGCGCCGGCAATAAAAGAGTCCCCCACGCTTAAGGTCCCGTTCTGAACCAGAACTGTCGCCACCGGACCTCGACCTTTGTCGAGCTTCGCCTCGAGAATGGTTCCCATGGCCGTCCTTTGCGGATTCGCTTTCAGTCCCTGGAGATCCGCAACGAGCAGGATCATTTCAAGCAAGAGATCAAGATTCGTCCTTTGTTTGGCAGAAACCTCGACCGTGACGGTATCTCCGCCCCAATCTTCTGCCATAAGGCCATTGTCAGCGAGGGACTTTTTGACACGATCAACCTGGGCATTGGGCTTATCGATCTTATTAATGGCTACGACGATCGGGACTTTGGCGGCCCGGGCATGGGCGATGGCTTCCAAAGTTTGGGGCATCACTCCATCGTCGGCGGCAACAACCAGCACGACAATATCAGTGACCTTCGCACCGCGAGCTCGCATCATGGTAAATGCTTCGTGACCCGGAGTGTCCAGGAAGGTGATGACCCGTCCATTCTTCTCCACCTGGTAAGCTCCAATGTGCTGCGTGATGCCTCCTGCCTCCGTGGCGGTCACGTTGGTCTCTCGCATCGCATCCAGGAGCGACGTTTTGCCATGGTCGACGTGTCCCATAATGGTCACGACGGGCGGCCGGGGGGCAATGTTTTCAGTCTTCTCGTCGGAGATGGCCTCGTATTCGGCATCTTCCTCATATGAAATGATCGAAGCTTCCGCCCCAAAGTCGCGGCTGAGATCGATTGCCAGCGATTCATCGAGTACCTGATTCATTGTAGCGAACATCCCCTTGTCGAGGAGGCGTTTGATGATGTCCTTGGCTTTCACATCAATCTTCTCGGCTAATTCCTTGACGGTCACCCCTTCTGTCAAAGTGATCGCTTTTGTGATGGGTAGAGGCTGAAAAGGAGCCGGCCTGACTGATTGTTGGAGACAGCTGGCGGCTAAACTCGACTCGACGCCCTCCTTGCTTCCCTTCCTGTTCTTTAGCCCGGTAACCGCCCCTGGCGCGCGGGGGCCCTGGCCTGTGATCGCGGGTCGGAACTGGAACAGTATCGGGGGGCGGCGTCGGGGCGAACGGACGTGGACCATGCGCGGTTCTCGAAGGAGTCTGACCACCCGGACGGGGAGGGAATGTCTTGGGGCGAATATCACCGAATTTCGAACTGATATGTTGCCGGATGGTCTCCGTCGGCGATCCCGTTTTTCCGGGTGGAAACTTTCTAGCCGGCGGCATGCCCGGTCTGTACCCCGCACCAGGAGGAGACAGCCGGACGCCCCCCCACCGGGGCTGAAGGATAAGAAGACGGAGGCCTTGGAATTTGTGAAGGTCTTGGAACAAACGGATCCGCGGTTCGAGCTGCCAGGGGCGGCGGCGTGGCCACTGGGGCCACTGGCTTGAGCGGAGTTTCGGAAACCGCTGGCTTCACGGGGGCCGCTTTGGGCCCAGGAGGCTGGGAAACTTCCCTGACCTCCGGCTCTCTTGGTTTTTCTTCTGCCTTGGCCTCTACCGGGCTTCTCCGCAGGCCGGGGGCGGAACAGCGGGTTCTGCTTTCGGAGCCTCTACAGGAGTCTTCTTCCGCCGTCTTTTCGGGGGCCTTGGCGATCTTTTTTGCCTTGGGTTTTTTTCCCGAAAAATGGTCTTTTATATCCTGAACGCTTTCCGCGTCGACGTGACTGGTTGCCGTTACGCCCTCAATACCATTGCTTTTCAGATAGGCAATGATCGCCAGGGCATCAACCTTAATTTCCTCTGCAAGTTTGAATAACTTAACTTTCTTTTCTGCCACAAATACTAGTATACGCGAGGCGAAATAAGCCTCAGACGTTAATCCTCCTCTTTCTTGACTTCTGGAGACTCTTCCGTGGACCCAGAAGTGGTGAGTTCACTCGATTGATCAATTTCTTCACTCGGAGCCAAACTGTCCGATACTCCTTCATCCGCCAAAGCTTCAGCAGGAGCAGATTCCTCCGTTGAGAGGTCACCGCTTCTGCGGAAGCGGCACCCGCCTCGGCACTCTCGGAAGCCTGCAAATAAAAGTCTTTCACAGAGGCGATGATCTTTTCGGCGCTCTTCGGTCCAACCCCTTTGATATTCGTTAACTCCGCAATTGGAGTATCGGCCAATTCTTCAATGCTCGTAATACCGCTGTCTGCCAGCTTCTGGATCACCGAAGAAGTCAAGCTTGGGAAGCTCGGACAGCGGGGTCCGGGCTGCCATTTGAGCCATCTGATCTTCAATCTCGGCCCGCTTTTCTTCCTCGCTCTTAATGTCGATTTTCCAACCCGACAATTTCGAGGCCAATCGTACGTTCTGCCCCTTTTTCCCGATTGCCAGAGAAAGCTGATCTGTTTCGACAATGACTTCCAAATGCTTTTCGAGGGGATCAATGACCGATGCCCGGCTGACTTTTGCAGGACTGAGCGCATTCATAGCAAATTGAGACGGATCCTCCGAATAGGGAATGATGTCTATCTTCTCGCCATGAAGCTCACGAATAATCGCCTGAACTCGCGACCCCTTCATTCCGACACAAGCCCCCACAGGATCAACATCCTTATCCTTAGAAAAGACTGCGATTTTTGAGCGCTCTCCGGTATCTCGCGCCGCGGACTTGATGACAACCGTGCCGTCGTACACTTCCGGGACTTCCATTTCAAACAACTTCATGAGAAGCGCCGGGTCGATGCGGGAAATAATCACCTGCGGCCCCTTGGTCGTTTTTTCAACGCGAACGACCACGCCTCGAGTACGGTCCCCGGCAGTAAAATTTTCCAGTCGGGACTGTTCGCGTTTTGGAATACGCCCTTCGGTTGTACCCAAGTCTACAATGATGTCACCCCCTTCAGCGCGCTTGACCATGCAGCTGACGACTTCTCCGATTCTTCCCGAGTATTCGGTAAAGATGCTGTCTCGTTCGGCTTCCCGAACCTTCTGAAGAATGACTTGTTTGGCCGTTTGCGCGGCAATTCTTCCCAGCACATCAGTCGCCTTGGGAACCTTCACTTCGCTCTCGATCGTGGCATCCGGGTCGAGCTTGAGTGCGTTGGGGAGTGAGATTTCGCGGGCTGCATTCGTAACGACTTCGACAACTTTTTTCACGGCAAAGACTTCGATTTGCCCTGTTTCCTTATTGAGAACAGACCTCAAATCTTCGTTGGTTTTGTAAAACTTGCGCGTGGCTACCAACACGGCATCTTCCACAGCACTGACCACGATTTGCGGATCGATCCCCTTGTCCCTGCTTAATTGCTCAATTTGCTGAAACAACGCACTTGGCATGCTTAAAACTCCTGGCTAAAAATCGATGTCCAGGCTGGCCTTTGCAACCCAGTGAAACGGGAAATGCACCGGGGCGCTATTCTTGAGTTCCACCGTGACAGTCTCCCCATCAAAGGCGGCAAGGATCCCACGAATCGATCTCGACCCTTCAACCGGTTGGCGGGTTTGAATCTTGACGAGCCGCCCGCGAAACTTCCAGAAATCTTCCTTACCTTGCAACTTCCTCGTAAGGCCGGGCGAGGATACCTCCAAGGTATAACTCCCCGGAATCAGGTCTTCGATGTCCAGCTCCGCTCCGACCTGATGACTTATTCTCTCGCAATCGGCGTGGGTGATGCCCTCAGGTTTGTCGATGAAAATTCGTATGATCCTTCTGTTCAGACTTCCTTTGATCTCAACTTCAACCAGTTCGAGTCCTTCAGAAGAAACAATTTTTTCGATGAGGGCCTTCGTCTTTTCAAAGTCGGACAACCGCGAACTTCCTTCAAGGGGAAAAGCTGAGAGCTATGCCAGACCAATAAAAAAGTGGGCTCGCGCCCACTTTCGCCCTTGATACTACAATGCGCTGAATTGAAAAATCAACTAAATAAAACAAAGAGCAGGCTGTAATTGTTTCATACAGAACGTCTGAAATGCCCAGGCTGTCAATCAAAAGCCTTGGAGCCTCCTCTTGTCATTCATCACCTGGAATCTACCCATCGTAAGAGCAATCTCAAACTTACAAAGCGAAGGGGACCAGAATCGCGCCCCATGATGCAATTCTTACTTACCGAAGATCTTTAAGAATTGGGAAGGATCTGCCTTTAGGTTTTCGATCATAGGTCATCAAGCCGTTGATTTCCTGCTCAACGTCCGTAAGCTGCGTGTAACAGTAGCCGGCAAAAACCGAATTTTCCCGCACCGCCTTTACTAAGCCGGCCAACCGTAACAACATGGCCTCTTGGGATGGTTCGATTCCGGAATAGCCCCACTCGTGGGCATCTGAGTATGCACCCTTTCGGTATGCAATGCCTCCGAATTCAGTCATCAAGAATGGCGACCGATTCCACAGACAACCCTGTACAAGTGCGTTTCGTCCATTGTGGGGAATCTGTGTCCTATCCGTCTGAAGCACTTTATATTTGGCCGCCAATTCTTCTCCGGTCTTCGCATAGTCATGCAGTGTGAAAAGCTCAGTCACATCGGTGTGCTCCCAGCCATCGTTATCTACTACCAGTCGTGTTGGATCAATGGAGTGAATCAAATGGACCATAGTTCTGGCGTGTTCCTGTTGTGCTTTGTCAGTTAGGATATTTGGAACTCCCCAGCTTTCGTTTATTGGAACCCAGGTGATGATCGAAGGATGGTTGAAATCCCGGTTAAGGACCTCCAGCCATTCAGCAGTGAAGCGCGCCACATAGGCTTCACTGTATTGCTGAGCATTGGCCATTTCTCCCCAGACAATCAACCCCAGCCTATCTGCCCAGTAGAGCCAGCGCGAATCTTCTACTTTTTGATGTTTACGCACTCCATTGAACCCGAAGGCTTTGGTCATTTTGATATCATACAGAATGGCTTCCTCACTGGGAGGGGTCAGTAGGCTTTCCGGCCAATACCCCTGATCGAGAACCATTTTCAGATAATAAGATGAGTTGTTGAGCATGACGTGACCTTCTTGCACGCTGATTTTTCGTTGTCCAAAATAACTTGAAACACTATCCAAAACTTTACTGCCGGCTAACACCTCAATAGTCAGATCATAGAGCTGCGGGTGTTCAGGGCTCCACAACTCTTGGTCATTGAGTCGGAATACAGTGGATACTTTGCCATCGGGACAGGGTTCTTCATTTTGTGAAGGAAGCGCTTTCCCCGGGTGAAGGCTGATGCGCACTTTCAAATCCGGAGCGGCTCGGCTCAAGAACGTTTCGATTCTTACCTGTGAATGATCGACATCGGGTGTGACTCGCAAGTGGTTGACATGAATGGCATCGACTGCTTCCAGCCAGACCGGTTGCCAGATCCCAGTGGTCCGCGTGTACCATATCCCCTCGGATTTGGGTTTCCAATACTGTTTTCCACGAGGGATAGTCTGATCAGTGGGAGGATCCCAGGCCCTCACCACGACTATATTTTGCGCAGGTGTCAAATAATCTGTGATGTCACATTGAAACCCCACGTGCCCACCCTCATGGTGGCCAACCTGATTTCCATTGACCCACACTGTAGCTTGATAATCCACAGCGCCAAAATGAAGCATGATTCTCCGTGATCGCCAGCCTTCTGGAATTTGAATCAAGCGACGATACCAGACCACTTCATGAAAGGAAGGATCAGCAATACCGCTGAGAGTACTCTGGAAACAAAAAGGGACTAAAATTCTTCTAGAGAGGGATCTTGGAGGCTTGAACCAGCTTTCCTTGATTCCCACGTCCTTGTCGTCAAACTCAAATTCCCACTCGCCATTGAGCGTCTGCCATGCGGATCGCATGAGATCAGGGCGGGGGTGTTCAGACCGGGGAATAAGAGAACTATCCGCCAGGACCGTTCCAGCAGTCCCAATGAGTATCCACAGAAATAATGGAGTGAATCGCCGCTTCAATGTATGAAGCATCTCATTTTCTTTCATACCCAAGTTTATAAGGCTGAACTAAGATTAAACATTATAGGGCAGATGGTGATGGCTTTACAGGTTAAACCTTCTACTAAACCCTTGAGATAATCCGCTAAATCGGAGAAACTGATTTCGTACTTGCGATAGTCGACACTGAGATCCTGTCCTAACGATTCCCCTTGTGCCTAACCGATGAAGTTTCTTGATGAGTTGGAATGAGATTTGTACTGGACTGTACAGTCTAATCAAGGCTTGTAGAACTTTTTTCTCCGGAAGCCTTTTCCTCTGCATCCTGTTCTTTTTCTTCTTTTCTCCCCTGCCCGCCACCTTCGGAGGCCCCGCCGATAAATATGATGGCATGACTATTGCTCGTATCAAGTTCAGCTCGACTGATTCCATTAATACTGATCATCTTTATAAAACCATTAATATTTCTGTGGGGAAGCCACTGAACTCCGGCGATACCCGCCAAAGTATCGAGAATCTATACAAGACAAAAGAATTTTCCTACGTCGAGGTGGATGCCGAAGCCCGAGAAGAAGGATTGGTCATCACCTTTAAGCTCAGACCAAACTTCTTTTTTGCGGATTTTCGGATCTCAGGGGACCTCGTGATCAAACCAACGATCTCCAATCTGGTTCAGTTGCCCATTGGCGAGATCTATTCCCACAAAGTCGTGGATGAATTGTCATCAAGCGTATTGAGGGCTTACCGGGACGCCGGATATTACCGGGCCGCCGTTTACCCCGACATCCAGTTCCTCCCAGAATCCCATTTGGTGAGCGTAAATTACCGGGTTCAGGCCGGACCGCGTGCAACAATCGAAAAAATAGAAATCACCGGTTCACCCCAATTGGATGTGAAGGAAATTTTGGCTGTCATGAAGTTGCGACCCGGGCGATTTTATAGTGGACATAAACTCCGGAAGGACCTGGCAAGAATTCGAAAGCTTTATTCTGGGCGCGGGTTCTTGAATGCCAATATCCGGTTGGAGAGCATCCATTTCGAAGAGAATACCAACACGGTTCAGATCACGATTGTGGTGGATTCCGGATCGTTCGTTTACATCGAACTGGATGGCGGGAAGATTTCGCGAAAAACGCTGCGCGAACTAATCCCGATTTATGAGGAAGCCAGCATCGACCAGGATCTGATCGAAGAGGGGCGAAGGAATATCGAGGATTTTTTCAAACGCAAAGGGTACTTCGACGTCACGGTCGAGAGCGAATTCATTGAAGTTCCTACTGAAAAGGCTTACCAGATTAATTACAAGATCGATCGGGGAAAGCGCCAACGAGTCGTCTCAATCGAATTCCTGGGGGCGAATTATTTTGGGCGAAAACAGCTCCTGGCAGCTCTGCAGACCCAACAGGGTTCGCTGACGGGCAAAGGTAGGTTTAGCCCGGAATTGGTGAAGCAGGACGCCGATCGAATCCGAGACCTTTATCTCCGGGAAGGATTTGAACAGGTAATCATCACCCCGTCCTTTAAAGATGATCCGTCGGGAGTCAATGTGACCATTACCTTTCAGGTGAACGAAGGCAAACAAACACTCGTTTCCGAAATCCACGTCGCGGGCGATACCGTCATGTCCAAGGGTGAATTGTTGAAGCGAACCAGCTTAAACCCAGGTATGCCCTACTCTCAAAAGAATCTCGATGAAGACCGCCGACTGATTGAATCGACGTATCTTGAGATGGGGTATCCGGATGTAATCGTAGAGTCAAAGATTGAACGCATTTCTCCGGAACGCGTTCAAATCAACTATATCGTGTATGAAGGGGTGAAGATCCAGGTAGGTGATATTTACATCGTCGGAAACCGATTGACCAAGCGAAAAATAATCACAAGAAGCATCCTCTTTCACGAGGGAGACCCCCTAAGCATTGAAAAATTGCTTACCAGTCAACAGAAGCTCTATGGCCTGGGAATTTTCGACCGGGTGGAAATCGTCCCAGTCAACGTCAACCGGAGCGACGACTATCGTCCAGTCATCATCCGAGTTGAAGACTCCAGTCCGCTCGTTTTGGGATATGGTTTCGGGTATCAAACCAACGAGGGTCCTCGTGGGACTGTTGAAATTACACGCAAAAACCTTTTTGGTCTGGACCGATCCCTCAGTTTTCGGGTCCGGGCAAGCGTCCTGGAACAGCGAGGGCAGATTACTTACCGCGAACCGCGTCTTTTCAATCATGATCTGGATTCCTCTGTGACCTTGTATGCCGAGAATGCCCCGGGCTACAACCTCCCATTTAACACCGCGCGCGTGAACGCATCGATGCAAATCATGAAGCGATTCCATCGTGTCGACAACTTTTTCATTCGCTACAATTACGAAACTGTCAACCTTTCCGATGTTCGCGTCAACCCATTGGCCACAGGTTTTGAAAATCTTGGCACGTTGCGACTTTCAACCTTCTCCACGGCGTGGCTGAGAGACACGCGGGATGACCCGTTTGAACCTCAGAAAGGTTACTTCCACACGGTGAACTTCTCTGTGGCAGCCAAAGCTTATGGGTCGGAGGTGAATTTGGCCTCCGTGTTTGGTCAAACTCAAATGAATCGACGAGTGTACAAGAAAACAGTTCTAGCCACTTCTTTTCGGCTGGGTCTGAAGGAACCATTTGGCAGCACCCTCCAGATTCCAATTTCTGAACGCTTTTTTGCCGGCGGCTCGACAACATTAAGAGGGTTCGGTCTGGATCTGGCTGGCCCCCTGGACCCGGCAACTGGGGCTCCTCTCGGAGGAAATTTTCTTTTCATCGGAAATTTCGAGCTTCGTATTCCTGTAGCTGGAAATTTTTCTGTGGCCCCCTTCTATGACGCTGGAAACGTTTTTGCAAGGATTCGGGATGTCAAGCTGGCATCATTTAGCAATACTCTTGGGATTGGGTTACGGTACAAGACGCCTTTTGGTCCGATCCGGGTTGATATCGGGCGGAACCTCGCACCCCCGCCGGGCCAACCATCGACCAAGGTTTTCTTTACTATCGGGAATCCTTTTTAAGTTGGAGTGTATCATTATATATATGGGTAGGTTACGTTCTGAGCGCTGTTTGGATCTGATATCCAAATGGAGAATTGATAGAAATCCAATGAGAGTAATAAATGCCCACGGAGTGTCCTCAACTTTGGGAATCCCAGGATACGAGACGGTGACAATAATTGTCCGAATCGTGTTCGTTGGCTTGATGTTTTCCATTAACTCTCCTATCAATTGCTTCGGCGAGACGATTGATCGGATTGTGGCTGTGGTCAATAATCAGATCATCACGTTGAGCGATCTCGAAGAAGAAGGAAGATTCTATCAGTTGGATCATCATCTCCAGTCTTCGAACAAAGACAATGGAACTGAAGAAAAGGCCATCCAAAGAGAGCTAATCGAAAGAATGATTGAAAAGATTTTACTGAGCGAGCAGATTGTGGGATTCCCCGGAAGCAAGATTACAGACGAAGAAATTGAGACTCAGCTCAATGCAATACAAGAACAATGGGGAGGGAAAGATCCATTGGATCAAATGCTGCTCAAATCGCATGCCACACGGAAAGAATTGAAAGAGCACTTGCAATGGCAAATTCTGGTTTTGAAGCATGTTGACAACCGGTTTCGTCAATTTGCCGTCATCGATCCTGCCGAAATTACGAAGTATTACCAAGAA
Organism: uncultured Acidimicrobiia bacterium; assembly: GCA_963810905.1. GTDB lineage: Bacteria > Acidobacteriota > Terriglobia > Versatilivoradales > Versatilivoraceae > CAWBAT01. The sequence goes on from CAWEPG010000018.1 coordinate 34,826, forward strand.
ACTTTGATCCCAGAAATGGAGCGCAAAGGGATTCGCCAGTTTCCGCCACAGGCTGAAGTAGAACCCAAAATACGAGAAATTCTTACTGAGGAGAAAGTTAATCAAGCCATCGAAGAGTGGCTGGCCTCGCTGAAGGACACGGCTAATATTCATATTTTTGAGTAGCTGAATGACCGAGCTCTGGATGCTATGAAATTTCAAAAAATCTTGATCATTGCCCTACTTTTGCTGTTAGTCGGGTTATCTCTTCTTTCGGCATATTATTGGCTGAATCATGGCCCCATTGAAGAATCCCTCAGAAAACAACTGATTGCATCCCTGGACAAGTGGACCGGTGGTAAATCTTCTGTGGGAGCATTAACCGTTCATTTTTTCCCGCCGCGCCTTCTCATTACCCATTTACGAATAGACACTCAGGAGAATTCTTTAGGTTCCCCGTTGCTCTCGATTCCGGTGGTCGAACTAAGGCCTCGATGGCGCGACCTTTGGCTGTTTTCGTTCCAGATCCAGAGGTTACGGATCGTCGAACCATCGATCCATCTGGGGTTCGGAGTGAACGGCTCCAAGAATATACCGATCAGAGGTGGCACGCTCGATCCTTTTCTCATGCAAATTCATCACCTCAGCATCGAGAACGGGAACATTCAAATCAACGAAAAGAACCTGGCATGGAATGTTGAGGTAGAGGGCGCACATCTTTCCGCGGATCGGCCTATGACCCGGGAATCCTATCTTACTCAATTTGGTTATAGGAAGGGGACTGTGCGTTGGGGCAAGGTTACTTTGACCGGAGGCCTCGACGTTACCTGCGAATGGCTGCACGACACAATTAAGCTGCAACGCCTAGTCATGACAACCAACAACTCCGGGCTTGAAGCGGAAGGAGTTCTCGAAAATCTGGCGTCTCCCAGAGGCACGCTAATTTACCGCGGACATTTGCAAGTGTCGGACATTCATCCCTTTGCACCACAATTGCCCGATGTTAAGGGCTTATTGAATTTGCAAGGACAGTTTGAGTTCTCACCCGACAGTTGGCGGAGTGAAGGGAAGTTGGAAGGACAGAAGCTCTCGATGAAACTTTCGCAGGTTGATCGCCTCAGCTGTGATTTCGCTCTGAACTCGAAGCAATTTGATTTTCAGAAAATCCAGCTGGAAGGGCTAAAAGGTCATGCCGCCGGAAGCTTGCGGGTAGACGATCCCTTCCATGCCCTCCTATTCACTACTGCTTTGACCCTGAACGGGATTGATTTATCTGGTCTTGCACAGGTCGCTGGCTTGTCAACAATTACCCCTACCGGGCAAATTCAGGGGTCGCTGCGTGCTACTTGGCGCGGGCCGGGGAAAGATTTCAATGGAGAAGGGCATTTGAAAATACTTCCGGGGCCGGATCACATCGACCGCCAGACCTCCTCTGCCGCTGTTCTTCCGATCAGTGGGGAACTTAATTTTTCTGCCAATGACACGAGCCTGTTGTTTCAAAACACACAACTACAACTCAAACAAAGCAGGTTGAAACTTGAGGGTAACATTTCTCCCGGTGGTGATTCTAAAGTAGGATTGGAATTCCACTCTGAGAATTTGGGTGAGATTGGATTCCTAATACCTGATCTTCGGGGCGAGGCTTCATTTGAGGGCTCAATCCAGGGAAAAAGACAGGCCCCCAGACTTGAAGGGCAATTTCTCCTCCACCACCTCGCATTTGGAAATTATCAGGCCGATGAAGTCAAGGGAGCACTTCAGGCGAATGCCCTGGAAATCCAGTTAGACCATACAACATTGAACAAGGCTTCTTCTCTTGTCAGTCTGAAAGGCAGACTGCCCCTCAATCCCTCAACCCGCTTGCCCAATGGCGACATTGACTTGGAGGTTCATGCCTATAATAGCCTAGCTGAGGACCTCATTGCCATGATCGGAAGGAATTTCCCGATCAGCGGTAGAATCAACGGAGAATTGCGACTCAAAGGGAATTTCCGGCAGCCCATTATTGACGGACACCTCGTCTTATCGAATGGCCAGTTTCTCCAGCAGCCTTTCGACAAAGCCAACGTAACCATTGAATATCAGGATCCTGTCCTGAATGTCCCGGCATTCACTTTGAGAATCGGTTCAGGCCATCTGACGGGCGCTGCCCAAATCAATCTCCAGGAGCAGACCGTTCATTCAAGTATGAAAGGTTCGGATCTCCATCTCGAACAGCTGCCCTGGGTTCACCCTGAAAAAACCAAAGTGAATGGAAGCTTACAGGGAATTTCGCTCGAAGCAGAAGGCCCTTTCCGCCGCCCGGCACTGAAAGGGCAGTTTGAGCTAAAAACATTGACAGTGGCAGGCGAGAACGCCGGGGACTACCTTCTTCACGTCGATACCACCAATCAAGTCTCGAGCTTTACGATCACATCGATGAATCCTGATATCCAACTCAACGCCGAGGGAACCGTCGAACTAAACGAGAACCTGTCTCTCAAAGCCCAGCTTACATTCAACAATCTCATCTTGACCCCTTACGTCATGAAGTTTTTGCCCGTCGTTCCTGAAAAGCTCAGTAGCCAGGCCGCCGGGCAAGTGACTGTTACAGGCCCTCTCAGCAAGCCTGAGGAAATAACTGTTAACGGCTTCTTACAGTCTATGAAAATTCAGTTCCGCGAAGCACAGTTACAGTCGGCCAAATCTTTTGAGATAGCAGTTTCCGGTGAAAAGGCAACCATCCGAAATGCTGAGTTTACTGGAAAAGGGACTGTCCTGACATTGAATGGCTCAATCGATCTGGCAGGCAAAGGGCAATTGAACCTGGGCATGAAGGGTGAGTTCGATCTGGCCCTTCTCAACGAATTTATTAAGAGCTTGACGGCATCGGGAAGCGGGACGGTAAATGCCCAAGTTCGTGGCACGCTGCATGATCCGCGGATTCATGGGCAGGGAAAAGTAACCAATGCCCAGATTGCATATGCCGGGTTTCCCAATTCTTTATCTCAGACAAACGGAACACTCTTCTTTGACGAAAATCAAATTCGAATCGAAAACATCACCGGGACCAGCGGAGGGGGAAAAATCACGACTACGGGGAATCTGCTTTTTGGAGAAGAGAAAATAAAGATGTTGAATCTCAGGATTCAAGGTCATGAAGTCAGAATCCGATACCCGGAAGGAATGAGAAACGTGGTCGATGCGGATTTAGCCCTTAGAGGTTCTCAACAATCCCAGGTGCTCTCCGGCAATATTCGGGTTCTTAGTGCTTCCTTCCAGAAAGGATATGACCCACTCACTCAATTCTTGGAAAATCGCTCGAAATCGGTCAATTGGCCTGGGGCAAAAGATTTCGGTAACGAACTGCATCTCGATTTAACCGTCAGCGGCGACCGAAATATCAAGTTAGATACCCCGCTCATTCGGACCTCGGCCCGCGCAGACTTGAAAGTCAAAGGCACGGCAGGCAGGCCGTTCGTGACGGGTAGTTTGGAGGCGAATGAGGGAGAAGTGTTCTTCCAAGGCGTGCGCTACCGGTTAACCCGAGGGCGAGTAGAATTTCTTAACCCCGTCCGCATCGATCCTCGGATTGATCTGGAAGCGGAAGGCGACGTCCGCGATTACCGGATCGTCTTAAATCTTAGCGGAACACTGGACAAACTCAGAGCCAATATCCGTTCTGATCCCCCACTGCCCACGGTTGACATCTTCAACTTGGTGGCGATGGGCGGTTCGTCAAAATCAGGTGTGACGAGCAGCTCCTATCGCCCTAATACGACCGGCGGCACGCAGCAGGACAGCTCCTCAGGGGCTTCAGCTCTTCTTTCGGAAGGGCTTTCATTAAAAATGGGTTCGCGCGTCAAGCGTATCTTTGGACTGGATAGTTTTCGGGTGGATCCACTCCTGATCGGAAATGAGCGCGACCCAACCACCCGAGTGACCATGGGTCAACAAGTCACGAAAAACCTGGCAATCACTTACTCCACCAACGTTTCCAATAACGAGCAACAGGTCATATACATCGAATACTTTCTTAATGAATCTACAACAGTAATTGGGTCTCGCGACATTGATGGAGCTTTTGGCTTGGACATCCGATTTCGCAAACGGCTGCGCCACAAAAATCAATAGGGGAAGCTTTTAACTTAATAACCGGCCCCTTTCAGGCTAAAGTTATGAACAAAATTGAAACACTGCGTGTGGGCACGATGCTTACAGTTTGTGCAAAAGGGATGTTGGGGTATTGTCCGCCAAGTCCTTTGATCCGGAGTGATATTTCTCGCCTCTCCTCAATCAACGGTCTTTACCGATCCTGTCGAAAGTTTTGGACAAGAGAAGCCGCCTGAAGGATTTTCCCCCATTGGTGCTCTACAGCAGGCAATCCTGTATTTCCGGAATGATTTCTGCGGTGGTTTTATTGGGTGGTGAACCGGGTCCCTTTATTTCCTGAGTCCCGAGCGCCAGTGGATCCAAATAATTCATAAGTTTCTGAAACGATCCATCAAAATAGAAATCGACGAGCTGTCTTACCGCAACTTTTCGGGATTCCTCCAATTCCAGGGCCGGAGCATAAAGGTAGGCCTTCCCCTTTTTTCTCCGCGTTACGGCTCCTTTCTGAGCTAGCCTGTCCAGGATCGTCATGACCGTGGTATACGCTAACGGGCGAGAGGGAGCGAGGAACTGTTGAACAGCATGAACTGTCAAGGCGTTCCCCAGCCAGATGGCTCGCATACATTCCAATTCGAGCCGACTCAAATCCTGGGGCCCCCGGCACGAGCGAGGCGGGTGCGGGTCCAAGAGGGGACTTTCTTCAATCTTTTTTGCTATCGCTTTTGCCATTTCTTGAATACCTCTTAAACAATGGCCTCCCAAACATATGATTGTAGCCTGTCCACTCACCTTCAATGTTAGGATCGCTTTTGAGAACCATCCTCATTCCTTCCAACTTGCTGTCCAAGTTATCTAGACAGTGCAACACGAGGGCCTCTGGGAACATGGGCAACTTAGGACTCCCAAACTCGTACTCCCCATGATGAGAAATAATCATGTGCTGGATGAGCATCTTGAGTTCGGGTGGAAATTCATCGATCTGGGCGATCTTTTGGTTTACCAGATCCAGCTCTAAAATCATGTGTCCCAGAAGCTGCCCTTCGTTGGTATAGCTGAAACTCCTCGCATAACTAAGCTCCTCAGTCTTTCCGATGTCATGGAGAACCGCCCCGGTCAGGAGGAGATCATAATCCAGTTCCTCATAGTGCTGACTGACTAGGCGGCAGAGCTTGCATAAGGAAAGGGTATGTTCCAGCAAGCCTCCCAACCAGGCGTGATGCAAGGATTTCGCCGCCGGCGCCTGTTTGAAGCGGGTGGAAAGGTCTTCATCGAGCAAGATAGCCATGAGTAAATCGCGCAAGTGAGGATTTTCAAGACCATCGGCCATCCCGACAAGTTCCTCAAACATAGCCTCTACATCTTTGCTGGTCCTAGGAAAGTAATCCGCGAAATCAACCTCATCATCCTGGCAGCGACGCAATTTGTGAACCGTGAGCTGCGTCTTGTTTCGATAGACCTGAACAAGCCCTTTAACTTTGACAAAATCATCCCGGCCAAACGTCTCTTCAACTTCTTCCACGTTGTCCCACATCTTAGCATCCAAGTCTCCGCTCTTGTCTGCCAAGGTCAGGGACAGATAGGGCTCCCCAGTTTTCTTGGACTTCACTTCTTTTGATTTGACCAGGAATATTGCGGTAATGGCCTGGTTCGCCTGAAGATCAGCAACAAAAATGTCTTTCATGTAAGCCCTCGTGTCATCTGCCGGCCTGATCCCCTGAAGCAAGGATTCTTACCTCTCGAAAGTGTCCGAAAATGAATTTCGATCAAAGATGATGTAATTGAACAACACCTGAGCAGAAACAGAAATTGGCTGAGTTCCTGATGTTTCGGGGCTTATTGTAGCGAGCTTTTGGCTCGAAGGCGAAAGAATCTCAATTTTAATTTGAGTGATTGTTTTCCCCTTGTCCCAATTTCTCGATTCCGCCAGGTCAACCCGCTCGCGGGTCCATTGATCACTCTTCTTCAGGCTTAGGCTCTGGCTGCGAGTTTCATCGAATTCGGTCATGTCGTCGTAACGCCAATAAATTTTTGCCTTGATCTCGCTCTCGGTAGCCTGGTATTTCAGGATCAAACTGTCAAAGTAACGACTAGGTGCCTTGAACGCCGGACTGGAAAAAGCAAAATTCTGAGCAACCGGGATTTGCATTTCCTCGATCAGCTTGTCATTGGGGAAGGAGGGCAACAACGGTGCGGCGAGGGTTTTATTCCAATCCCAACGCTCGAAATCAGCTTTCCCCCCCATTCAAGCAGAACTGTTTCCGTCATAAAAAGCTGCTTGGCCTGATCGCCAATCTTTTTAGAAGAGAGTCCCCCGGAAAGCAGCACTTTGGCCACTCCAAAGAGTGTTGCGGCGGTGGCTTCTTTGACAGTCATACTCTCTGTGCTCTCTTCACACGTAACGCCTGGTGTTCCCTTGGTCGGCACAAACCGCAAATAGGGATTGTAAAGGTAATTTCCTTCAAGACCCTCGACCCGCAGCTGCTGGGAGTACGCAAAGAGAGGATCGCGAAACCAGTCGCCTTTCTTGATAGGACCATCATCGGCCTGATCCCAACCCCATGGGGGTTTTGCCGAACAGCTTCCAATGGGACCGTTGAAAGAACAACCGATGGAAGCATTTTGTCCGTTTGGCATAGCATAGGAATCGGTACAGCAGTAAAGAGAGGAATTGCCTACCTCATTTCTTTTTGCCCATAACGTCTCTTCAATGCTAATCAATTCAAAACTGACGTCGGGGTCTTTATTGCTCTGAGGCAGCTCTGCCCCCCTCCCACGGAAGCGATAGATCATCCCGGGATGCTGGTAGTTGCTTTCGGTGACCTGTTCGGGCGCCGCTTTCACACCATGCCCTTCAGGCTCAATATAAAGAGCGGGCCGATAATGATGCATTTCGTCTTCCTGCTTCAAAAATACAATTGACCCATCAATGGGTGCATTGCCTGCATTGGCTCGTCGATAGTAAGGATTTTCGTAAATATAAAAATGATCGTGGGCGAGGGTTTGCATCAGCACGGGTTTTCCCCATCGCGTCCGATCTTTCTCAATCGTTAACGTGCACCCTTCCATATCATTTTCATGCTCGGTCTTAGGTGCAAAACCTTCAAAAGGACGGGCTGTATAGTCCCTCACATGATAAAACGCATAGGTAATGAAATAATGTTTCGTCGATTCAATGACGGCATAATACACATAGCCCGGAAGATCATAAAGGTAAGCATTTCTCCAATTGTTGGCCCCATTCCAATCACCGTCGAAGTCAAATCGAGTTATAGAATCCAGGACCACAGAGTGTGCTTCCTGATAGATTACGGGAGCATAGTATTCAGCCAGTGCACGATACTCTGCCTTTCCCATAGCGAGCAGTGAAGAATGACTCGTTATCAGTATTAGGAAAAGAAGAGGTTTCGCGGATATCCGGCAGATCATTGATTGTGTCTGGGGAAGGCTGGGCGGATTATTTCTTTTCTTCGGCTTTCTTCTTTTGTTTGGTTTGGTCCATAACGCCATTCAGCAGATCTTCCCATGGGGATGATTTCTTTTCTGTTGGTTTCGCCTCACTGCCGCTGGTCACTTTTTCACCGGGAGTACCAGAAACCGCAGGAGAGGCCCCTGATTTCTTGGGTTTGAACAAGCTCTGGATGGAATCCAAGGCATCCTTGCCGCCTCCCTCCCGCAGCATATTTTTCCACAAATCATTGGCGGCTTGCGGATCCAAGGAAAATTTGGGACTGGTAATGAGCCCGGTCATATGGAGAGGCAGAACGATATTCCCTTGCGCATTCTTGAAAAGGGCACCCGCAGCGATATTGGCTAGTTGAGCTGAATCTCCGCCCTTGAGACCAGGCGCATTCAAGATTTCTGCCAGGATTCGGCAATCTGTTGTCTTGTCAAATCCAAAGTTGCCGTTGCCCTGCAACCGCATCGTGGTCATTTTCACGCGCATATTGGAGGTGATAATGCGACTTTCTCGAATGACAAAATCACTCGCCAGATCTTCAAACTCCGTGCCCGATTGACCCAGATTCATCCCTGCCAGCTTTCCCAGAGTCGCGACCTGTTCGCTCATGTTAAAGCTCGTGATCCGCCCCTTTGCAATGCCCAGCTTCCCCGATCCAACCAGACTACGAGTAATTTGATCCGAATCAGTACCGCTGAAATGGAGCTCAAAATCGGAGGACAGATTCCCATAAATCGTGTTCTTTAACGACAAATTCTCAGTCAGAAATTCATTGGCATCGAGGTTACGAAGTTTGGCGCTGTAGACATACCCCGGCTGGGGTCGGTTAAAGTCAACGGATAGGCTCCCGGATATGATCTCCGTGGTCCACCTGAAAATGCAGATTTGATAGATCCAGGATCTTATTCTGCATTCGGACGTTTGACGTCAGGTTCGTTAGAACGCGTGGTTCGTAATACACCTTTTCAATCGACAGACTACTGTCTTTAATGGAGAGATCACTCAACGGATCGCGGGTCGAACCGCCTTCCCCTCCCGACGCATAGACAATGGGAGTTGTGGCGTAAAACAGCAGATTCCTGGAAGCCGGCTTCAATAGTGTCGAATGCTTGGGATTCTTATCTCCATCGGAGCTGATGAGATCGGACAATTTCGAAAGATTCAGTTGATTGAGTTTTAGCGCAAAAGAAAGAACAGGCGTGTTGAATGGGGCCACTTTCACATTCCCGTTGAAATGAATATCGCTAACGGTCGCCGAAAGGTCGCTAATGGTAGCCGAGTTTCCCGTAAATCTGAGTAGGGCATTGTGGATTTGAATAGGCGCTTTAAGACTTGAGACCTGTAATACGGATCCACTGAACACAGACTGTCCTTCCACTTGAAGTTCTGAGTTTGGCCGGAATCGTTCTCTCACATCCAGTTGAAGGTTTACGGTCCCATCTTGCAGCTTTGTGCCTTCGGGCAGCCTAAACCCAAACGAATGACCAATGGCCTGCAAATCATTCACTGGCACGGGTCGGTCGCTGCTGACTTTGGCGTTTAGAAAGGAGATAGCGCCAAAACCAGAAGTGACTTGTAACTGTAAGCGAGTTCTCTCCCCCACACTGGCAAGAAATGGGTTTGATTGCATTTCGTTGTTTTTGAAAATTAGCGTAACGGGTGATAGGACAATTTTTTCGGACAAGCCCGGATAGCGGATATTTAAATCCGTAAATTTGGCTTCACCCCCCAACGCCAGGTTTCCGGTGTTTCCTTTGATTTTTAGATCTGCCTGGCCATATCCGCCGGCTTGCACGCCATTGGGAGGACCTTGACCAAAAACCGATGCCAGCGCTAAAAGATCATCAAAGGAAGCCTTGGAGGATTTCAAGGCGAGATCGAGAAGGGTTTCTCCTCTTTGGTTCTGGATCGATCCAGAGAGAGAGAGCGTAGAGTTTGGGGCTTGCAATTGAAGATGATCCAGATTCATAGAACCTGAACCAAATTGGTAGCTGAATTTGTGTTGGATTTCACCTTTGACGTGCGCCGATTCCAATTTCCCGAGCGTTGCGGCAATATCAGAATAGTGAGTCAATCCATCGAAGATAACGCCATTGGATAGGCTGCCATAAACATGAGTGGAGGTACTCAGCGTTCCAACCCATTGACGGGTTGTGGCAATTTCAAACGGGATGACAAGCTCCGCAACTGGGACTTCTGATAACTCGAGCTTTGCATCCAAGGCCGCTTTGTCTATCGCTTGCAGGTTCAAAGGACCAAAAGTCCCCGAAAGCCGTATTTTATTCTTTGGATTGCCGCCGAGACCCAGGGATAGATCAAAACGGCTCGCTGTCGTCTGTGAAATATCGGATAGCTCCAGGTTGATGTGCTCCCAACGGCTGATTTGACGGCCTCCTTCAGGCAGATTCTTGATGGTTGAAAGCGTCCCCTCACGCAGCACCAGGGATGAAATCGCAACGGGGAGAGACTGTGCGTTCTGTGCTGTGGTCGAGTGGCCTGAGTTCTCCGATTCTTTCGGCCTTGGCATCGTTGGGGAACTCGCCGGGGGATGACTTCCTTGACCCGGAGCCTTCATCAGGGAAGAATAATTCCAGAGACCCTCCCGGTTTTGGATCAATTCAACGACCGGGTGGGTGATCTTGAGATCACTGATTTCTATTTTGCCGCTCAAAAGGGGGAGAATTCCAGCTCTGACGACCAAAGATTCCACCATCATAAACGGGGTTTTGCTGAATTCTGGATCGTCTGCGATGGTGACCTCTCGCAATTCGATCCCTGGACCGGTAAAGATGCGGACGCCTGCCTCCCTGGCCGTAATCTTGCGCTGAAGCCTGGACTCGAGCTGTGCAATAATGAGATTTTTCAGCCCGATTCGAATCGACAAAGAGTGGGACAGCAGACAGTCCGATCATAACCACGGCCAGGACTGATATACTGACAATCAATGAGCTTTTTCCGTTTCACAAATTCAGCCTCAGGAGTTTTGGTTAATATAAGAAGAGTTGCAAAATCGAAATCTGCAGAATTTGACGCTGTGCTGTAAAAACTGCCATTAATTTATTCTACCATTGAGTCCGAAGCAATCAAACCCTGCCTATGAATAACTCGTGAGAAGGTGAAATAGGAAGTTTACTCTGAATCATTTCTATTCTCCAGAACCACGAACGAATCTTCGGCGGCGTAAACGTGAAACTTGCTAAATGTCTATCCAATTCGATTATCAAAACCGTACTTTGACCCTAGGGGTTCGTGACTTGTGCGGGCCGGAATGGTCCGGCGGGAGCCTCAACCTATTGCCTCTGAGTGGCGCTCGAAACGAGCTCGGACAGGCCCTCCATGAGGCACATCAAACCCGGCAAGAAAAGTTGCATCCGGGGTACCAGAAAGAGCAAACCATCCGGTTTGAGATTATGCACAAAGACTATTCGGTGCTCATCCAGGGAAGAGTCGATGGAGTGTATGAGTGCAATCGCCAAACCATTATCGAGGAGATCAAATCCGTTCTCCGTTTACAAGAGGAATTTCGACGCGAAGATCTTCCCGAAAGTTACTTCCTGCAACTAAAGATCTATCTTTATCTTTGGTCTCAAGTTCATGAACCCAGGGACGTGGTCGGAAATCTGGTTGTCATTAGCTGCGAGGATCAGCAATGGACGGCAGTGGAGGTAGTATCCGATCCAAAGACCATTCACCAATTTATTCAAGAGCAGCTCGAACGGATTATTCTCGTCCATGAAGAAAGTTACCTGCGGAAAGTAGAACAAGCATCACAAGCAGGCACCATCCGCTTTCCTTTCTCGCAGATGCGCCGCCACCAGGATACTATGATCGAGGCCGTCGATTCATCCTTGCAGGACCGCCAACATCTCCTCGTGTCTGCGCCAACTGGCATCGGAAAGACCGTGGCAGCGCTTTATGGTAGTTTGCAGTTTGCAGTCAGAAATGGACTCTCCATTTTCTTTCTCACGTCAAAGACCACGCAGCAGAAAATCGTGGTGGACACCTTGAGGCTTCTGACCAGTAAGTCCATTTCAACAGACCCGACCGGCAGCGAATCTTCCGCTCCGTTCAACAGTCTCATCTTGCGCTCAAAAGAAAAGAGCTGCGCCAATGATGTCGTGTGCTGTCATGAAGCACGTTGCCCCTACGCGAAGAATTTCTTCGGGAAATTGGAGCGCTCCGCGCTGCGTTCTTGCTTTGCGAACGTGCCCGTCATCACGCCGGAACTCGTCTACTCGCGGGCCGTTGAGGCCGAAGTCTGCCCGTTCGAGCTGTCCCTGGAGCTCGTTCCGCAGGTCCGTGTGACTGTGTGCGACTACAACTATGTCTATGACCCCCGCGTCTCAATCGAAGGACTTTCAGGCCTGGATCCAAGTCGGATCATCTTGATTGTTGACGAAGCTCATAACCTCTACTCCAGAGCACGCGAATATTACTCCCCTGAGTTAGACCTTCAAAAGGTTCAGATTCTGAAACAACATGCCCTTTCCTCCATGGGTGGGTTCGAACTCCCTTTGCAGCAGAGCCTAGTTGAAAATGGACAAGCGCAAGCCCAAACCAAGGGACTTTCCAGTGACTTTTTAAAGGGACTCGCCGAATTTCTCTCTGGAATAGAGGAATACGTCAAGGAACTTGGTGAGTTATTTCCCGAAATCCAAGAAAACCCGCAGGCTGTGATTTCATTTGATCGAGAGTTTTTTGGAGAACAGAAAAACACTCTGGATGAATTGATGCAACGCTACTTGATGGAACAGCGACGCTGGGGAAAATGGCAGGATGAGGATCAAATCCTTGATTTCTTTTACTCTTTCTCGCGATTTTGCGGCGTATTGGAACTGACTGGCGATGAATTTGTCCATGTGCTCGATGTCTCCGCAAACACTCCCAGACTCAAAATTATTTGTCTGGATCCCTCTGGTCAGCTCAAGAAAATAAACAAAAAGTACTATTCGGTCCTGGCAATGTCCGCAACCTTGACTCCACTGGAGTTTTATTCCGATGTCTTAGGTCTGGATCGAAATTCCCGGCGCCTTACTTTGCCTACTCCATTCCCGCCAGAAAATCGTAAGATTCTGGTTATTCCTGACGTCTCGACAACCTTCCGTCAGCGTGACAAACATCTCGTTCGAATCGCCCGAATTATCGAGGACGTCATTTCAGTCCACCGCGGCAATTACTTTGCCTTCTTCCCAAGCTTCGATTTCATGGACCTGGTGGCTCAACATCTCAACCCCTCTGACTACAAGCTACTCATTCAGAGTCGGGTGATGGCGGATCACAGCAGAAATGCCCTTTTGGAAAAACTCTCGGCTCAGGGGGAAGCGCATTTAGTCCTCGCTGTGCAAGGAGGAATTTTTGCCGAAGGGGTCGATTTTCCAGGAGATTTGGCGATCGGCGCTATTGTTGTGGGTCCGGGGCTGCCAAAGGTTTCATTCGAAACGGAGTTGATTCGCCGTTACTACGAAGAGAATTGTTCCATGGGTTTCGAATACGCGTTCTTGTATCCCGGCATGAATCGTGTGGTGCAGTCGGCGGGACGCATCATCCGGACAGAGACCGATCGAGGTATTTTCGTGCTCTTGGATCGGCGCTTCAGCTATGAAAACTATATGTCCCTGTTTCCTCGTGACTGGTACGATTCGTCTCCCCAGGAGCTGGTCAGTAAAAATTACGTCGACGAGCTTAGAAAATTTTGGAATTCGAGAGCCTAAGGCGTTTCACTTCAAGCGGGTCCTGCGCCGCGGCGGCCCAGAGGATCAGGGCTCCGCAGTGGTTTCTATTTCACCGCTATGCCAGGCCGAGTACTTCATGAAAGCATGGCCGCCCTGAAACCCGAGTCACTTCGATGACCTCTCGTTTTACCGGGTCCCTGAACATCCGCGTTTGACAAGCGTTTCGGTTTACGATTTAATAAATGCAGCCCTTGAATTTTAGGGCGAGGACCTATGGACAATTCCAACCCAAAACATCAATTGCCCTTAATCACGGACAGGATCGTGGCGACCTACGCTCCCATTGACGTGCCGTTGCAGCACCTCGAACCGAACCCTTTGCCCTCTCGGGAAAACATGGTCCAGCTGGTTGAAATTCTCCAACAGATCATTTTTCCTGGCTACTTCGGGAAAAAGGGGTTGGATTACCACAGCATCAAGTATCACGTGGGGGACTGTCTCGAGACTGTTTACGAATTGCTGGTGAGCGAAATCTATCGCGGGATTCGCCATGGATGCAAGCTCAATGAGGACGAGTGCTCCCATTGTGAAGAGATTGCTGCATCCCAATCAATCAGTTTTCTGGCGAAAATCCCCGACCTCCGTCATGCCTTGGCGAACGACGTAAAAGCAGCCTATGATGGAGATCCGGCCTCAAAAGGCTACGACGAGGTTATCTTCAGCTATCCTTGTATCTTTGCCATCATGGTTTACCGCATGGCCCATGAGTTGCACACGCAAGGAATCCCTCTCTTGCCGCGCATGATCACGGAGTTTGCCCACTCCAAGACCGGGATCGATATCCATCCGGGCGCTCAGATTGGACAATTCTTTTTTATCGATCACGGAACCGGGGTCGTTATTGGAGAGACCACTGTAATTGGCCAAAATGTCAAGCTCTACCAGGGTGTCACGCTAGGCGCGCTGAGTTTCCCGAAAGATGATACAGGAAGGTTGATCCGTGGCATCAAGCGGCACCCGACCATTGAAGATAATGTCGTGATTTACGCCGGAGCCACCATTCTGGGAGGAGATACGGTTATCGGTAAAGGGTCGGTCATCGGCGGGAACGTTTGGCTGACGCGTTCGGTACCACCACGCACCAAAGTTCTCATTTCGGATCCGCAGTTGATAATGGACCCTCTGCCTAAGCCATTGATCGCTTAGCGAGATGGTGATTGCAGGTACGACAGCACGAGATGACTGAGTGCGTTGACTCCGATCGACAGGCAATTCTCGTCCACGTCAAATTCGGGAGTGTGAAGCATCCGGGTAATTCCCTTCGCTTCATTACGCACTCCTAGCCAGAAGTAAAATCCTGGAATTTTTTCCGCAAAACAAGCAAAGTCTTCCGCCCCCATCTGTGGGCGTTGCAAGATCACATTTTCCTTTCCTAACGCAGACTCAAGCGTTGGAATGGCATAACTCACTAACTCCGGGTGATTCATAGTGACCGGGGCACCCGCAGTCAAGGTAAGGGTATAAGTTGCCCCGAATGATTGCGTCACACCCCTCAACACCTCTTCGATCCGTTTAGGGGCCGCCTCGCGAACTTCTGGACTCAGGCTACGCACAATTCCCTGCAGGCGGACTCGATCGGCGAGCACGTTGAACTGATTTCCGCCTTCGATGATTCCAAAGGAAATGAGCAGGGGGTCGCGAACGTCGACCAGGCGGTTAACCATCGTTTGTAATCCCTGCAATACCTGCGCGGCAACGGCGATGGCGTCCACACCGGTATGCGGGTAAGCAGCGTGTGTCTTCCGCCCGTGGATAAGGATTTCGATCGTATCGTTGCTTGCCCAAACAGCCCCCGTATGGACTCCCACTTTTCCGACCTCGATGGTCGGCATGACATGAATGCCAAATATTGCCTCCACACGTGGGTCTTCCAAAACCCCTTCTTTAACCATCAGGGCGGCGCCTCCTGTTTCCCCCTCCGGTGGTCCTTCCTCAGCCGGTTGAAAGATGAATTTAACCTTGCCCGAGATTAAATCCCGAAAATTCATCAGCGTTTCTGCAACTCCAAGACCCATCGTTGTGTGCACGTCATGGCCGCAGGCATGCTTTACTCCTTCTACCTCAGATTTGTAGGGCACATCTAAGATCTCCTGAATAGGCAATGCGTCCATATCAACACGCACTGCAATCGTAGGCCCCTCTTGCTCACCTATAAGCACCGCTACAACCCCGGTATGGGCTACGGATGTTTGGACTTTGAGTCCAAGGCTTTTGAGATATTCCGCCACCAATTTGGAGGTACGAAACTCCCGGTTGCTCAACTCAGGCTGCCGGTGGAGGGCTCTTCGGATCCCGACGAGTTTTGGCTGGAGAGACTGGGCACGGGATTGTACCCGAGGATCAATCGCGGGGTCTCGAGTTTCTTCAGGCATTGTTGTTTTCCAGTAATTCGTCACCCCCCAGTGGTCCCCCCTTGAACAAGGGGGGACTTGAGGGGGGTCCGTGCGGAATTTGTAACATTATTTATTGCGATCGTATTAGCTAATTGATGGAGCCACCGCCGAATTCACCGCAACAAATCTTCAAGAGCAGTGGCTATATCGGTCGATTGATCCCGGTACTTGATGATCATCGGGCATGCCAGATGGAGCCCGTGCTGACGGGCAAATTCGCCGCTTACTGCTCTCGTTCCTGGAACGACAACTGCATTTTCCGGGATGACCAACGGTTTGTCGTTGGTCTTTCTATAAACTTCTTTTTTGACCAAATCAAAAATCGGGATGGAGCCGGTAATGATGGTTCCGGCGCCGATGACAGCACCCACTTGAACGAGCGTCCCGTCGTATATCCCGCAGTTGCCCCCAACCAAGACGTCATCTTCAATAATGACAGGAACTGCGCCTACCGGTTCCAGCACACCGCCAATCTGACAACCCGCACTGAGGTGCACTCTCTTGCCAATCTGGGCGCAGGAACCTACCAAGGCATGGGAATCTACCATCGTCTCGTCGTCTACATAAGCACCTACATTGACATACATGGGAGGCATCAAAGTGACGTTCTTGCCCAAATAAGCTCCCCGCCGAACCGAAGAGCCTCCGGGCACCAGCCTCACACTTTGAGCCGAGGTTTTAAGATCTTTCAATGGATAGGTGTGCTTATCCTGAAACTGAAAATGCTGATCGATTGAGCAGTCGACGATGTTTCCTAGCTTGAAACCAAGTAGAATTCCCTGTTTCACCCAAAGGTTGACTTCCCATTTTCCGTTCTTTTTTTCAGCCGCCCGAACTTCCCCCCCATCCAGCTTCTCAATGAAACAGTCAAAAAGAAGTGCGGACTCCTCAGTGAGTTCCTCACGCTTCCTTGCAAAGTGAATAGGGATAAGCTTTTCCAGGTCTTTCATGTTTGTTTTTCGTCGCGGAGGTACGAGCAATGCCGATTGTCCTCGGTCAGCAAGATCATATTATCATGCGTGAGCAGAACGACTAGTCTCCAAAAAAGAATCCTATAGCGAGGTCATTCTTTCATTCAACCGCTATTCCACGTGATGGTTTCAAGGGAGAGAAAGAAGATCGGCAGCTTCTGAGTTAAAGCAGGATCTAGTCACTTCATCCAATGTCACAAGGCGACGTCATTGAAGACGATCGGAGATGCGCCTTAAGGGCCTTTTGGCAAGATTGGTACTGGGGAAGTGAGTAGCATTGGAAATGAGAATCCTATGTGCCTACGAGGGCATGCCGGCTACTCAGGAACGGTGGTTGAATTGTGTCGCTCGCATCATCACCTTGGGTCTGCCTCTCGTCCTACTCAATTTCGGGAGCGTCTTGTGCAATCAGAGATTCTTCTCTTGCCTCTCCCAATCTCCAGACGGACTCGGTTTGAGGTTTTTTGCAGCACTTTCAAGAAATCTTCATCCGATTCCAGTCCTCCCTCAACCGATTTGAGGGCACTGAGAAAATATTCGCCCGGCGGGAAGTCCTTGGACGGAGTAATGTCCTTGCTGATCGGATTGGGTCGATTTGACAAAGCGCGAGTGGACACCTCTTATTTCAGGATCGACCGGGAAAACCACGACCGTAGCGCCTTTAACGGGAGGGCCTTGCTCCTCTGATTTGACAACACCACTCAGCGATGCCCCTTGAGCCGAGACAACAATCTCCACCCCTTCCAGTGGGCTATTGCCTTTAATTTCGATCGGTGTATCGGTCACCTCTCGCCCATCTACCCGGACCGACTTCAAAAAGAAATTTCCTCTCAGCCCAGTCACCTTGAATGTCCCCATCATCTCAGGGATGCCGGTAAGACGAAACGTTGCATCTTCCTTCACCTCCCCTCCCCTCGCAAAAAAACCTCTCGGATTGTCAATGTTGGCATCCAGAGAAACTCGAATCGCGAAAATTCCAGGATCCCTTTTGCCCTTCGGTTTCGACACGACCAGAAATTTCTGTGCCTTCGCCGAGAGTCAACACTACTCCTTCAATATTATTATTTGTGATCTCAACGATCAGATTGCTGTCCAGCCGTTTCTCGTCCCGTTCTGCTCCAGCCGTAATAAGGTATTTCCCTGGAAATAGTCCTTTCAGCTTGAATTCTCCCCCAGCGTTGGATTGGGTCCAATTGTTACCGGAGATGATTTCCCCCCAGGGAAATTGAACCACATGGATAAATGCATTTGCGAAAGGCTTTCCATCGGGTCCAATGGCTCTTCCGCTCACAGAAAAAGCTTCTGCTTCCCCCAGAGTCATGTCCATTCCCGTGAGATCACGTCCTGCACTCACCTGGATTTTGGAGGCTTCCTGCGGCGTCATCACGCCCGGATAGTAGGTTAGGGGAGAACCCAACCCGGTCTTCCGGCATGTCAAAGGCACGATAAGCGGCACGCAGATAATAGAGTCCTGGCGGAATATTGAAAAGACGGATAGTGGCCACGATCATCTGTAAAGGCCATGCCTGCAGGACACCAGCCGACGTTTTCCTTGAAGAGAAGCATAGCGGGCAGCTTGCACAAAGGCGCGAGCCACAGGTTCATTGTCAGAATCCACGATGCGCCCCTCCACGACGCCGCCGCGAATTAATTTAAGATTGATGGAATTGAGCGACTCTCCAGCGCGGACATCCAGGGTAATGCCACCCGTCTGTGAAAATAGGTTCGTCGGCTTCTGCCCATAAATCGATATCGACATACCCATTACGGAGCGCGCTCAAGCTGTATTTCCCCGGTTTAACGTCTTCGAACTGGTAGTCTCCGTTGGCGTCCGTTTGAGTAGAAGAGGGTTGGTCTCCGACTTGTGCCTGGGTATTCCGCAGAACCAGCGTGACCTTTTTCAAGCCCGTGCCCGTGTCGGCACCGATAACCTTCCCACGAATCGCTCCTCCTTTAGGAGCCTCCTTCCTCGCCCCTAGTGCAGGGCTTGGCTGATCAGTGGTTTGCTGGCCTTGGCCCTGCAGATCAGCTTGTAAACTCACTATTAGAATGAGCGTAGCGAAGAAGATGTAAATGGCGGGCCTCCTTAGATTTCGATGTGCGGAGTTCCCAAAAAATTGAGCAAAAACGGGAGGGGAGCAGTTGCCTGCAAAAGTATTATAGCAGCTAAATCAGCTTAAGATTGCGGAGGACTGAGGAAAGTTTCTCACGATTTTTCGGCTGCATGGGCACGAGGGGCAAGCGATACACCTCCTCAATCATCCCCATCATGGCTAGGGCGGCTTTCACCGGGACTGGATTGGTTTCGAGAAAATTGGCGCGCATCAAGCCGTAGGTGTGATAGTTGATGGCTCGCGCTTCATCCCAGCGGTTTTCCATGGCAGCATGGATCATTTGCGCGAATTCCCGGGGCATCTCATTCGCCAGAACCGAAATGCAGCCGTCCCCACCAACCGATATCAGAGGCAGTGAAAAGGAATCGTCTCCGGCCAGAACCGAAAAGTGCTTGGGACGGTCTCGAAGGATGGCGATCATTTGGTCTAGATTTCCTGAGGCTTCTTTAACTCCGACGATGTTGGGGATCTCAGCTAATCGCAGCAGCGTGTCGGGTTCAATGTTGACGCCTGTTCGGCCTGGAATATTGTAAATGATGATCGGGATATCGGCCGATTCGGCAATCGCCTTGAAATGTTGGTAATGTCCTTCCTGGGTGGGTTTGTTGTAATAGGGACCGACCGAGAGGACGGCGTCGGCCCCAATCTTCCTGGCAAATTGAGTCAGGGCAATGGCACGGCGCGTATTATTGCTCCCCCCTCCAATAATGACCTTTGCCCGTCCGTTGACACACTCAACCGTCAGTTCACACACCCGGAAATGCTCTTCGTATTCCAGTGTTGACGCTTCACCAGTTGTTCCGCACGGTACAAGGGCATCCATTCCTCCAGCAATTTGGAATTCAACGAGCCGTCGCAAATTCCCTTCATCGAGTTTCCCGGATTTGTCAAAAGGGGTCACCAGTGCAGTCATGGCACCGCGAAACCGTGGTTTATCAGTTATCATGATACTCCTTTGGAATCTTACTAGCCGCTGATCATGAGGACACTTAATCTTCTGCGCCCTGTTTGGTTAGTAAGTCTTTCAGTACTTGCTCGAATGTAAACAGGCCTTTTCGGCCCCGGATCCATTCAGCAGCCAGGACGGCACCGGTGGCGAATCCCGCTCGGGACCGGACCGTATGCGTCAGCTCAATGGTGTCTGCGGGGGAATCGAAGAGCACCGAATGGATACCCGGGACGTGACCAATCCTCAGAGATGTGACATGCAGTTCGTCGGCGGTGATGGCGCGATTCAAAGAATCCGTGACAACTTTTTTCTTACGTGGAAATTTTGCCCGGATGATCTCAATGAGTTTCTTGGCGGTTCCACTCGGGCTGTCCAATTTTTGGCGATGATGGGTTTCGCTGAGACTGACGTCGTATTCGTTGAAGGGTTGAAACAACCCCGCGGCTCTGGCAACGATTTGATAAAAAAGATTCACTCCCAGAGAGAAATTTGGGGCGTAGACCAAACCGATTCCTGAATTTTGCACCAGTTCCTCTACTTGCGGGAGGTGTTGGTACCAACCTGTGGTTCCCACAACCACAGGCGTTCTCAAGGTTGCCATAAGGCGCAGATTCTCCAACACAGCTCCCGGATTCGTGAACTCAATGCCGACGTCGGCCGCTCCAAGACTCGTGGCAGAAATCAAAGGTTGTGTTGTCTCGATTCCTTCAGGATCAATCTTGCCGGAGATCGTGTGCCCGCGTTGCGCTGCCACACGTTCGACTTCCCGCCCCATCTTTCCATAACCGATCAGCGCAACTTTCATGGCTTTTCTTTCGGTCTCCAGTGTCGATCATATCAAACGCACTTGAGACGGCGTTATGATTTTGTAGCTATCTTTTCAACAGATACCAAGTCCAGAATCAACTGGGTTTCTTCTTCATGGAGGATTGAGCGGAATACTCGGCAAAAAACAAGATGATGACGGTAGAAAGATAGACCCAAATCAAGATGACAATGATCGAGGCGATGGATCCATAAATAGAGGTGTAATTGGAAAATTGGATCATCGAGGTGAAGCCATATTTCGCAATTTCCCAGGTAAAGGCCCCTATGACCGCACTAGGGATTACCTGAGCAAATTGCACACGTGTGTACGGAACAAATTTATAAATGAAAGAAAACATGACAACGGCCAGACCCAAACTTACAAGGACGAGCATTCCCTTGATGAACATCGGCGACATGGCATAATGCCATTCGTCTTTAAGCAAGCGCTTGAGGTAGTGGTCAAAGCGCACGATCATGGCCGTCAGAAAGACAGAAATAAGAATGAAAAAACCGAAAAGAAGCGTCATCAAGGCAGCAAACAAACGGCGCTGAAAAAAACCGCGTTCCCGTTTCACTCCCCAGGCCTCATTCAGAGCCAACTCCAAAGGGAGGAAGGCACCAGAGGCTGTCCAAATCAATAACACAAGAGCTACGAGTGAAGTCCCCCCGGTGGAGGCGGTGATCGTCCGCAGATTGTTTTCAACCAGATCCGCTCCGATCGGTATATAAAATCGAACCGAAGTAATAATGGAATTTTCGAGATGGTAGCGGTGGATAAAGGCACCCCCAACACTGAGCAGAATTAAAATGAGGGGGAAAAAGGAGAACAAGGTGTAGTAGGCAATCGCAGCAGCATAGGTGAAATGGTTCCGCTGCAGGAAACCCACCAACGTGCGCCAAAGTCTCGATCCGCTAAACATGATTTCTTCAAAAAAAATTGCTGGTTTTCAAACAAGACTTCTCTGCTGACGTCCATCTCAGCCAAATCATCTCTCACTCTGGCGGCCCAGACTAATCAGATTCACAAAGATTCGAATTGCTCCGGGAACTCCTTCAGGCAACTGCCGAAACCAGGAGAGAGCGGTCAAAACATACTTACCTTTTCCGTAATCGGCAACAAGTAATCCCCCGTCCAGCTGAGGAAAGCCTGGATCGCCCATCGAAAGCAAAGCCTTGAAACGGGGATCGCGGTCTTGAAAGAAATACAATCCTCGCTCCTGAACCCAACCCTCAAAGTCGCTTTCTGTAATGCGGTTGGGAAAGTTAAAGATGGAGTGTGACGGTTCAAGAATTGTCACTGGTGCCGTTTCGTCCGTAACACGATGGTCATCGCTTTGAATCCTGGCAGGGTAGGGGGGGAACGAACCTCGGCTCCATCCTGCACGGCGTTGGTACTGAACGATCAGAGTGCCTCCTGCCTTCACATATTCCAAAAGCCGGTTATTGTTCGCCACTAAATCGTCTCGAACCTCATAAGCGCGCACTCCAACTACGATCGAGCTATAATTGCTTAGGTCCCCACTCGCCAGGTCTTCCGGCCCCAAGAGTTTCACCGGAATGCCCAATTGCTGCAACGTATCGGGAACCTTGTCCCCCGGTCCCATGATGTATGCCACCGTGAGGCCGGCAGGGATATGGAGGTCAAGAACCTCGAGTTCTGATGCAGCCTTCCGATAGATTGGAAAGCGCCACACGTCCTGGACAGAGATCTGACGGTATTCTTCATTGATTTCTGTCCCATTGACAATCGCGCTGATCTCAATGGGATAACGACCCGGCTTTAGCCCCGGCTTGGAGATTAGTTCGAACTTGAAGGAATTGGCTTCTCCCTTCCGAGCCAGTGAAAAAGGTATTTCCTCAGGCGTTACCGTCCATTCCGAAGTTGGAGCGGCCTTGAGCAAGCCTGAAGAAGATGAACGAGCGTTATTGACTACTTTGATTTGAACTTCGCGATGGACCCCAGAAGTTGCCAGAGGGACCAGTTGTAAAGGAGGAGAAACCTCAAGAGATACGGCGGGGACTACGAGTAATGGAACCTTGTGAGTTCCCCGCAAGGGGTTCGCATCCAGAAATTGAACGGGACGTGTTGAACTTAATCGCACACCTCGAAGTTGGTATTCCAGCAAGGCAGCGAGGCGAGGGGCGGGGACTGGCGCCCATTTCAAAGGACCCTCTGCGGTAGCGTAAATGGCATCCTTCCGGCTGTTTCGTTTCCAAGGAATCCGGCTCGGCTTGGCATCCAGTGGAACAGAAACCGAAAACTCAAAAACCGTCTTCTTTCCCGGTTCGACCCGTGAGGCTCCTCGGTTTTGCAGTTTCAATTGCCAATCTTTTTCAGCTTTGAGATCGACCTGAGTGAGTTCAATATTTTCAGAAAATCGATTCACAATGGTCGCGCGGACCGTAAAGGATTGCCCTGGAGTCACTGACGAATCTTCCGCAAGGCCTTCAAAATACAGACCTGTAGCTAAATCTAAAGCTTTCATGAAATCCTTTTCTTTTTCGTTGAGCAGGAAAAGAAGTTCGCCGGGTGCCTTGATTCCTGGGTTGCCGAAACCCTGCGTTAACATTTCTTGAATCTTTCTGAGTTTCACAATACCTTGAAGTAACGGTCCGACACTTCCGGAAAAATTTTCTGGCTGAAAATTCTGTCGGGCATCATGAATCATGTGCTCCAACAAACCCATCTCTTCCACAAGCCATTGTTTCTTCTGAGATTCCCCTTCCAGGAGCGAAGGAAGGTCGGTTAGTTTAAGCGCAAGATTATCAAAGAAGCCCGAATCATCGGGAACGTCGGGATAAGCCAAACGAAAATAGGAATCATAATCGCCAGGAAGGGCATAGGTGTCGCCGTTCCCTTGACTCCGATGAAGACTGTATCCAAGCGCCGCGATTTCCTGGAAGGAAGTTCCGAAAAGAGGGACATATTGTCCCGTATTGATGGCAAAGGAAGACTCATCCGCTTTGTACACCCGAATGTAGAGCTTTTGGACTCTCCACGGTGCCAGGCCTTCCTGGGCCAGTTCCGGAAATCTATTTCCGTCTCTCGCAGCAAAAAAGGCTTCCTTGGCCAATATCCCGCAAGCCTGATGGTGTCCATGCCCGTCGCGAGGATCCCCGGACCAAACCGAGACGATAATGTGTGGACGAAACTGACGAATGGCACGGACCATGTCACTCAAAATGGCCTCTCGTCCCCACTTTTGAAATGATTCTTCCGAAGTTCTTGAAAAACCGAAGTCGAACGCCCTAGTGAAATACTGTTCGACTCCGTAGTATTCATCCGCAGCCAAGAGTTCTCCAGTGCGGATCATCCCTAACCCTTCGAACATTTCCGAACCAATGAGATTTTGCCCGCCTTCTCCTCGAGTGAGGGTGAGTAAAGCAGTTTTTGTATGCAGCCCCCGACTCACAAAGGGAAGCGCCCCGGAATTTTCATCGTCTGGATGCGCCGCGATAAACATGATTCGGGAAATAGAAGGCAACCGGTCCAGGGCCTGAACCAAGCCTACAGCTCCCCGATCTAAAGGGAGATCCAGTGATTGTGAAAAGAATGAAGAATGAAAAACACAAAAAAGGAGGGGAAATAACAAAAACAACTTTAATTTAGTCATGGCGGCTCGATTCAAATCCGTGCAATTGATAGGTAAACTTTCCTGATCACCGCAAGCAGGACGGCTTCATCCCGAAGAATCATCGTAATTACCCATGCGCCCTACAGGGTCACACAGGCGCACGTGGGTCGGCCCCGGAAAAATACTTTCCGGCAAGGACAAAAGCTGCGCCAATCAAAACAGTGAGCAGAACACCATAAGCCGCTGCAGCCCCGAAGTTAAACTGGCGGAGTTGGGAAAGAATCTCAACCGAGATGGGGCGATTCCGGTACGTGTAAATGACAATGGACGTGACGAACTCACCAAGAGCCGTGACAAATGCGAGCATGGATCCCGCCATCACCCCAGGAAGGACAAGTGGCAAGGTAACCCTTGAGAAACGGAAGAACCATTTACCCCCCAGCAGACGAGCGGCCTCATCCAAGGTGGGATCCAGTTGTTCAAAACTGGATTGGAAAGCACGAACAACGACTGGAATATTTCGTATGAAATAAGCCAGCGGTAGAATCCAATAGGTCCCAACTAGGATTATTCTTGCTTCCCAGGGGCGATTTTGACTAAACGTAGTCGCAAGGCCCAAAGCAAGAACTGTTCCAGGAACCGCCCAAGGCAGAATAACCAAGCTACCCAATAGGAATCGCCCGCGCATTTGTTTCTGAACAAGGAAATTGACAATCAGTATGGCGAATACGAAATTGGCTATGGTCGCCAGAAAAGCCATCTGAAGGCTATTGAAAACAGGCTCTAATAATTCCGGCGTTGAGAATAATCGAATGTAGTTCTCAACCGTATACTCGGGCGGTAATATTTCTGTGGTCCAAGTTCCCTCCTTCACAAAACTGACTAGGATGAGAGTCAGGTGAGGCAACAATAAGACCAACACCAGGATGATCCCCAAGCAGGCTGCAACCATTTGAATTCCTCGGTGGGTCACTCGGGTCGGTACCCAGGAGGCTCCTTTGTTCACCGATCTGAATTTGCCTGTCCCTTCGTATCGCTGGAGGAATAGCAGGAAAAGGATCGACGTCGAAGTGAGAATCACGGTTTCGACCATCGACATCTTCAGATCCCCGTTGAGCTTGGAATTGTAGATCTGCAAAGCCAGGACTCGGACGCCACCTCCAAAGACATATGGCGCACTAAAGCTCGCCATCGACGTCATGAAAGTCAGAAGGGACGCCCCAGCCAGAGATGGAGTAAGCTGTCGCAGTGTCACTGTCAAAAACGTTCTCAGCCTTGAAGCTCCGAGCGATCGGGCGGCCTCTGCCAGCGAAGGATCAATGCGCTTCAACCCAGCCGATACGAAGAGGTAAAAGTAAACATACATGGTATAGGCATGGACCAGCAAGATCGCTCCAACGCCTCTCAGCGAGAATAAGGGGACGCTCCTCCCGAGCCAGCGTTGCAAACTGCGGTTCAAGATTCCACTTTCTCCATAAAGAAACAGGAATGCAATCACGCCGACGAGCGGAGGCAACAGAACGGGTAACGAGGCGAGAGAGGCAAACACTCGTTTCCCCGGAAAATCAAAACGCGTAAAGAGAAAAGCGAGTGGAATTCCAATCAAGGCTGAAAGGATCACACTCCAGGCAGAGATCCAGATGCTGTTGCTGAGGGCTTCAAGCTGGGATGGACTTCTGAAAAACTCCCGGTAGTGGGCCAAAGTCAAATTATTTTCGCTCAGAAAACTTTGAACAAACAAATACAGATTCGGATAAAGGACCAACCAGAGCAGAATCCCCAATAGGAAGGCATAGAGCAGGACATCGGAAGGACGTTTGACAGGCATAGAGATCAAGCCTCTAACACATGGAATGCCAATGGAGATCCATAAAGGGTCACAGTTGATCCTGCGTCGCCCGGCGAAGGGGTCAGCAGATTTTTTCCAGTAGCCAAAATTTGCTGTCCTTCCCCCTCGAGTTCCCATTCATAATACGCTCCTGCAAACCGGCCTCCCTTGATTTTTGCCGGAAAAAGTACGGTATTCTGATCGGTCTTGGCAAAATTCAATTCTCTCCGGGCGCAAGAGCAATCGATAGACCTGGCCTAGCACAAATTGCCGGTCCCGCGGGGCCGGCAGACAAAGTTTTTCCCCTTGCGGGAGTTCGAAGAACAGTGAATTTTCTTCCAACCCTTGGAGCCGTAATGCCAGAATGTTGGACTTCCCAATAAATCCTGCGACAAACTCATTCACCGGATAATTATAAAGTTCTTGGGCGGTTCCGATCTGCTGGCAAATCCCGCTGGAAAGAAGTGAGATTCGATCCGAGAGAGCAAAGGCGTCTTCCTGATCGTGGGTCACGAATATAGTTGTCATATTGAGGCTGGAAATGAGTTCCCGAAGCTGCTTACGGGTCCGCTCTCGGAGACCGGCATCCAGATTGCTGAGAGGCTCGTCGAGCAAGAGGATTTGCGGCTCAATCACGAGCGCCCTGGCAATTGCCACTCTTTGCTGCTCCCCCCCGCTGAGTTGGAAGATAGGACGATTTTCATAACCCGACAGGTGAACCTGATCCAACGTTTTTCCGACTCTTTCGGGAATCTGTTGCGAAGGAAGGTGAGCCGCTCTCAATCCGAAGGCTACATTTTCATATACGTTGAGGTGCGGGAAAAGAGCATAGGATTGAAACACCATTCCCATCGACCGCCGCTCTGGAGGCAACGGAGTGACGTCGCGGCCCTGGACAAGGATTTTCCCTTCATACGGGGACAAAAATCCCGCAATGAGACGGAGCGTTGTAGTTTTGCCACAACCACTCGGCCCGAGCAGACTCATGATTTCGCCCTTCTTCACACTGAGATTGAAACGAAGCAGAGCGGTTTTGTCCCCAAATCGACAGGTCAGGTTGTTGAGCTCTAGAAACGGCATTGGGTAGTGACCCCAGAGAATGGCAAATGGCCGATTATTCGAGGCTGTGTCAAGAATGACGTGTCTTCTTATACCCAGTCGCATTCAACGGTGTCCACTTGAATTCCCCTCCGCTGGGGAGGCGAGCTCGGCTTCATGGACACAATTGATTGCAACCTGGTATTCCACCTCCCGCCATTGATTACCTCTCACAAGGAAAGCGGGGTAAATGACTCAAATCGTTTACAAGCCTGAGTAAACGAAATGGCGTCCCGACAATAGGCCGAAATGGCTGGCTGCTGGCAAAACACAATGACCCAGGTAACGAGGCCTCGCAATTCCTACATTGTGCCTTTATTTCTGATTTCCGTATCCCAGAATTTCATCCATTCATTCGACTTTTCCGCCAAAATCTTCCAATCGAGGGGCATGTGTCGGATCACAGATTTCGTCATCCACTCGGGTAATTTTTCTGGAGGGATGTCCTTACGGCAGGGAATGCGATAAAACTGTTGAGCTGCAAGAATCAGGCTTTCCTGGGTGGTGACGAATTCATAAAACTGTTTTCCCAGTTCGGGATTCTTTGATTTGGCTACGAGAGCGATGCCTTCGGTCACAATCGGAGTACCACTTAACGGGATGACGTAGGAAAATGGATAATCTGTATCTGGCTCGTTGTAGTTCGATGTCGGGCATATTCCAGAGAGTCACGATACCCTCTTGTCTCGCCAGTTTTTGGTTCATGAGGGTCATATTGGCAACGTAGTCTTTCGTATTGGCATCCAGTTTCTTCAGCCATTCGTAACCAGGTTGGGGAGAGCCTGAGGGTTGATAAAATCTGAGAATCATAGCGCAAAAGATGGTTCTCATGGTGCCCGAAGCCAACGGGTCTCGCAAAATTATTTTCTTGCGCCATTTCGGATCCAGCAGATCATCCCAATCTTGCGGAGCTTCGTGCTTCTTAAGCACTGTGCTATTGAAAGCGATGACTTCAGGAGTTTCATAGCTACCATACCAACCATGAGTCGAGCTATGCGAATCTTCCGGTACCTGGTCGGCCCAGCTGGGTTTATACGGCTCGAGCAAACCCTCACCTTGCCCCTGTTCAAAGAGGACCGAGGGAGCACCCCACCACAGATCGGCTTGGGGATTCTCCTTTTCAGAGCGCAGCCGGTCTAAGACATCCTGACTGCCCATATCCATCCAACGCACATCTACCCTCGGGTTCTGCTGCTCAAAAAGATTTTCAAACTCAGTCAGTAACTCTTTGCCATGCGTGGAGTAAACGACCAGAACAGTTTTTGACTTTGTGCTGGAGACACAACCATGGAGCGCAATGAGCCATAAGGCAACTCCTAAGGTAATCCGCGCAGTGATCCGCAACTTTGTGAAAACCATCGATCTCCAATCCGGGTTGTTATAACGAGTTCAGCTGTCCGACGTAGCCCTGCATTGTATGTTCTTGTTTTTGCAGCCAACTCAGGTGGGTATTGAGAATTCGCGTGTGTTGTCTAATGTTCCGGTAGACGGCATCCGGTGCTGGGCCTCCAATGATGGTTCTGGATTCGACGAACCGGACAGGGTCAAGAATCTCCTCCATTTGGCCTGGAGAGATTTGAATCGCTCGCCCCAGCAAAGCATGGCTGTGCTTCTCTGTGAGGCTACAAATTTTTTGCGAATGGGATTCCCCCCTACGCCGCAATGGTGTTTTCTGCAGCTCAATAGCCACCTGGCTCACAATTTGATGGGAACTTCTGAAGGGCAAGTGGTGATCACGCACGAGCCAGTCCGCTAATTCCGTCAGCGTAATCTCATTGCCTTTACATTTTGACAGTGCCCGCTCTTTGTTAAACGAAGCGGTACGCAAGACTGCCGCTAACAAATCCAATACGCGAGCCGTATAATCGAAGGTATTTCGAATTGTTGGTTGAATATCATCTTCGGCATCCACAATATCCCCAAAGGGAGTATTGTGCAGACCTAGAATAATGGCCTGGCATTGTCCCAGAGCACTGCTCGCCAAAACGCGTAGATGTTCGAGGGCAACGGGATTCCTTTTCTGCGGCATGATGCTACTGCATTGCACAAAACCATCGGATAGCCGGATTAGCTGGCTGTCCTGTGAACTCCATAACAACATGTCCTGAATGAATCGACCGAGGCTAATCATCAGGGTCGAGACCGCGCAGACACTCTCAATCAAATAATCCACGCTGGCAATGCAGCCATAAGCATTTTCCAACACTCGATCAAAGCCCAATAATCGGCTGACTAACGCACGATCAATGGGGAAGCCGGTTGTCGTCGCGACACAGGCACCCAGGGGGCATTGATTCACTGTTTGAAAGGCGTTGACGAAGCGTCGAGAATCCCGTTCCAAGAACTCCACAGCTGCCATGAAATAGTGAGCGAGTGTGGTGGGCTGCGCCAGCTGAGTATGCGTGACGACCGGGAAAATGGTATCCAGGTGTTGGCGAGACAACTCGATCAAGGCCTCCCGGAGCGTCGCAATTTGCCGGGCCGAGTGCAAAAGATTCTCTCTTAGCAACATTCGATAGAGGGTGATATCGACGTCGTTCCGGCTGCGAGCCACACTCAAATACCCGGCAATTTCCGATCCGCACAGGGTTTCAAGCTGTTTTTCCATGTAGAAATACAAATCTTCTTCGGCGCCCTGATAATCGTAGTTCCGTGCCCATTCATTTTTTTCTCGAATTCTAATCAGTGCTCGAAGGATTTTTCGTCCATCAGAACGTCCAATGATTCCACATCTCGTGAGCATGATGGCATGGGCCCGGTTGATCTCTGAGAGCGGCTTGAAGAAGTAGTGAACTGAATGTCGGAAGTTAGGTTTCAGGACATGTTGCAGGTAAGAGGGGTGAGGGAATCGCGACTTGGGGCCCTTCAGGTTTTTCATGGATTAGTCAAGTGTTGGTGGAGAGGCCAGTCAAACTGCTGAATGCTCCTCTCTTTTTACTTCAGTTTTACCGCGACGTCTGTGCCACGAGTGTAATGGACAGTGATCATCATCCCCGGCTGAAGCTTTTTCTTCATGAGCTGCTGTTCAACTTTGGGGGAGTAATTAAAGGTTCGGACGTGGTAGATATTATCTTTGCTCTTGACGGTAATCGCCTTGGGTCCCACTGCGACCACGTATCCCTTAAAACTATCCGTTGGAGGCTTATGTCCGGCAAAAAATGTCTTGGGAGGGACTTCCAGGAGAGCAGAAAACAAAAGGAAGCAGATAAAGTGAGAAGATATTCGACGACTGGTGATCGTTAATGTCCTATAAGTGGTCAACCTTCGACTAACAGAATCTCTCTCGTGCTGGAGCGTCATCGGCCTTCAATCGATTTCCTTCTCGTCAATACTGATCTTGAGAGATTTTAGAAATTTAACATCCTGGGAGGTGATATCCAGTCGGGCTTCCTTCTCCTGGTCCTTGGAAAACTCCAGCTCTTCAGATGTCTGTTCCTGATGTTTATTGAAGCCAATCGTGGCTTCCAGAACGAGAAAAACATCGTAACCGGCGCCCCTTATTTGGGTAATGGCATCACTAATCTTGTCAGAGTTAGAAAGAGTATCGTTAATAGCGGTTCCGAGCTCTTTCATGAGTTCCTTTAAGTTCTCGTCCACTGGTTCCAAGCGACCCCCACGCCCGGACTTGAATCCCCTTGTATTTCAAGCCCTCTTGAGTTCAGGAAGCCTTCAATTAAAATTGAATGCATTCGTCTCAAACTGGGGCGATGTTACGCCCATTACCCTGAGAGTGTCAAGGTCACTGCGGTTACTGGCTCGTGAGCATAAAGCCTCCTCTTGGGGAAGTTATGTTATCATTCTCCGAATTTGAAGATGGGATAGGCCAAGGCATATGATCAAGCTGTTATTAAATGCTTTTCGTGACCTGATCAAGACATTTCGAGTTATTTTTCTGGAGACCATCGGATTGCTTTTTCTTGTCTTCGGAGGAATTATCACTTTCAACGGCTATAAGCAGCTCCGGCGATATCTTGATTTCGGTGAAATTTCTTTCGTCAGTTTTGTCTCGACGTTGACTTTTGGGTTCCTGATGCTGGCATATGGGATTCATTCCTTTTATCAAGTTCGGAAGATGAAATAATCTCCGCTGGTCAGGACCTTGTGTTTGGGTCAAGAGCTTCATATCTTGGCTGTACTGATTCGTCAATTGCTGATCACTCTTGTAAAAACTGTAACCGGATATGTCTTACAAACCTGAGGTTCATTGCTCTTCAAGCGAGCGGATAAAACCCTATTGCACGCCCGAAGACCTGGTTGGAATGAACACGGAGAAGGACATAGGGCGGCCAGGAGAATTCCCTTTTACCCGGGGGATTTATCCACTCATGTACCGCGAACGGCTCTGGACGATGCGTCAATACGCAGGATTCGGAACGGCGGCTCAATCGAACGCGCGGTTCAAATATCTTCTCGAACTCGGACAAACCGGCCTCTCAGTGGCCTTTGATCTGCCCACTCAAATGGGAATGGATGCGGATCACCCGATGTCGAAGGGAGAAGTCGGAAGGGTAGGGGTGTCTATCAATAGTTTACGAGACATGGAAACACTTCTGGACGGAATCCCGCTTGACCAAGTATCCGTCTCCATGACGATCAATGCGACAGCACCCATCTTGTTGGCGATGGTTATTGCGGTGGGACGGAAGCAGAAAGTCCCGCAGGAAAAGATTTCTGGAACTGTTCAAAATGACATTCTCAAGGAGTATGTCGCCCGCGGAACTTACATCTATCCGCTCCAATCCTCATTACGGCTCGCAACTCATGTCATCGCGTATTGCAGCCAGCATTTGCCTCAATGGAACCCGATTTCGATCAGCGGCTATCACATCCGAGAAGCGGGCTCGACAGCCGTGCAGGAGATGGCATTCACGCTAGCCAATGCCATTACTTATGTGGACGCAACGTTGCAGATGGGTCTTGAGGTGGATCGTTTTGCCCCCCGCTTGTCCTTCTTTTTTAACGTTCACAACGATTTTCTGGAAGAAATTGCCAAGTTCCGAGCGGCTCGGAGGCTTTGGGCGAAGACGATGAAATACCGGTTTGGCGCCAAAGATCCTCGATCCTGGCTGTTTCGATTCCACGCCCAGACCGCAGGAAGTACACTGACGGCCCAGCAACCCGACGTCAATGTCGTCCGTGTCACGCTACAAGCCCTGGCTGCTGTTCTCGGCGGTGCCCAATCCCTGCACACCAATAGCCGGGACGAGGCGTTGGGACTCCCCACGGAAGAAGCCGCTCGGCTGGCGCTCCGTACTCAACAGGTGATCGCCTATGAAAGCGGAGTGCCTAGCACAGTGGACCCATTAGGTGGTTCTTACGCCGTCGAAACTCTAACCAATTCCATCGAAGAAGAATGCCAAGAATATCTCGACAAGATTGAATCCATGGGCGGTATGCTGGCCGCGATCAACTCCGGGTTTGTCCAAAAGGAGATCCAGCAATCCGCCTATAATTATCAAAAGTCCGTGGAGAATGAAGAGCGCGTGATCGTGGGCGTCAACCGATTTATCGATGATAACCGCGTGACAATTCCGTTGCATCGGATCGATCCAAAGACCGAGTCGCAACAAATCGAATCACTTGAGAGAATCAAACAGGAACGTAATTTTGAAAAGGTTGAAGCCTGTCTCAACCAGATCGAACGGCAGGCTGCCACTCCCGAAAATCTCATGCCAGCATTCATTGAAGCGGTTGAGGCTTACGCGACAGTAGGAGAAATTTCCGCCCGGCTGTCCAGGGTTTATGGGGAGTATCGAGAGAGCACAGGCCTCTAGTGTATGGGTATTCTGCCGCGCTAATTGCCAACGCGTTTCTTGGACTGTTTCAAACAATACAATCCTAGTGATGGCAATTCGCCAAAATTGAATGATCCCTAATCTCATAGAGTCGTGAAGGCAACAATTGATTCTAAGTTCCTGGGTTTGTAAAACGTGATCAAATTTTGTCGAAGCATAGTCAGTACAAGTAGTAAAAACCTTGCCAGGAGACGATACTTATGGTGTCAAAGAAATTACTTTCAATCTTAGGACTTGGGCTCATGTTGTTGATGGTTGGAACACCCTCCAATTCGATTTCAGCCGAAAAGCCCTCGGTTGAGTACCTGAATTCTCCAGCGACTAAGGCCCTTGGTTTGCCATTCTCAGAAGCCGTTCGAGTCGGCAATATGCTTTATCTTGCCGGTCAGGTTGGCAACACGCCTGGCAAACTGGAGTTGGTTCCGGGTGGGATTCGGGCGGAGGCCAAACAGGCAATGGAGAACATGAAAGCGATCCTGGAACGCAACGGCTCGTCGCTCGATTACGTCGTCAAGTGCACCGTCTTTCTTGCAGACATGAAAGACTGGCCAGTCTTTAATGAGGTTTATCGATCATTCTTTTCCAGCCATTTTCCGGCGCGAAGCTCACTCGGTACCTCAGGCCTGGCGATTGGCGCGAGAGTGGAGATCGAATGCATCGCGGTTGTGCCGTCCAAAAAGAAATGATGAAAACGCCTTGGGCTGCAGATGCTTCTGCGATAGGAGGCAAACGTGGTTGCCAGGCTCTGCAGGAGCTGAAGGCATGGGGTCGCCGATAACCGTTGAACCCTCGTGAAACCAAGGTCATTCGAGTTGCGTCATCCGAACCTATCAGAGAACAAGTGCAGCGGAAGCCACGGGTCTTCCCTTTTCGGCACAATCGGTAAGGTCGGACTTAAGTGAGGTCACGGCGCTTTCTCCTTCGATCAACCAACATTCTGTGCAACTGATTCGCCGGCCTATTTCATTCTATTAAGCAGCGCCTTGTAGCGCGGCATGTTGCGGAGCGCCGCTAGATCGTTGTCATTTTCGATCCAGGCCTTTTGCGCAAAACCGTTGTCGATAGCCTTCTCCAGATAAGTTATCGCCTCGTCCCTCTTGCCTTCCAGGCTGTAAAGGCATGCGACATTGTAAAGCGTCCCCGTGTCGGTTGGATCGATGGCAACTGCCCGCCTGGCCCAATCCAGGCCCTTCTCCTTCTGACCAATCACCATCAGAGCCCCAGCCCCCAGATAGAGCGCCCGTGCATCATCAGGGAATGCGTCCAGCTGGGCTTCGGCAAGCTCGATCGTCTTTCGGGCGGTTTCCGCAGCTTCCTCCTTTCGGCCTAGGGACATGTAGACGCTGTAAAGGATTGCCGGGCTTTGATAGTCGTCAGGTCTCATCTTCATCGCTTGTTCGAATAGATGTGCTGCCTGCTCGCGAAACCCTTGGATGAAACAGTTCCGAGCATAGAAATAATACGCCTCGAAAAGGCGCGGATCGAGCCGGATGGCATTCTCAAACTCCAATGCGGCAGCATTGTATTCCTTGCTTAAACTCAGCGCGAGTCCTCGTGAGGCGTGAGACTCCGCCAGATCGGGTGACAGCTCCAATGCCTTCTTCGAGGCTGAGTTGGCGGTCTCCAGGACCTGGGGAGCGCTATTGCTGTACATGTATTCGAAGGAAGAAACATCGGCCAGCCCTGCATACGCCAGCGCATAATTCGGATCGAGCTCGCTGGCTTTGAGAAACATCTCTTTGCCACTTCGATAGTTCTTACCGCCACCCAAGTAGAAGTAGCGGCGTCCTCGCAAGTAGAAGTCGTATGCCTTGGCATCCCGTGTGGGAACTCGTTCGATCGCGTGCTGCTCGTTGGAGGTCAACTTCACCTTGAGCGTGTTAACAATATTTCGGGAGATTTCATCCTGGATGGCGAAAATATCCTTCATCTCCCGGTCGTACTCCTCCGACCAGAGCGCGCTGCCGTCCGCGGTCCCCACGAGCTGTACGTTGATGCGAAGTCGGTCTCCTGACCGGCGGACACTTCCTTCCAGGACCGTTGCCACTCCCAGTTTCCTGCCGATCTCTTCCACGCCCAATTCCTTCCCTTTGAGGGCGAAGACCGTGGTACGTGCAGGTACTTTTAATCCCTGCACCTTCACCAAGGCATTGATTAACTGCTCGGTTAAGCCGTCGCTAAAGTACTCGTTGTCCGGATTGGCACTCATGTTGACAAAGGGAAGGATGGCGATCGACGGCTTGGCTGCGGAGGTCTTGCTGGCTTCCTGCGGGGAGGGAATCGCCGGGCTCCGGTCGCGCAAAAAATACTTCGTCAAGAATATTAAGCTTGCCAATGCGATGATGGCCGCGAGAACAAGATACTTCTTCGGAAGGATAGATTTTTGCAACAACGCCCCAGACTGTTCTCCCGGACCGATAATCATCCCCCCCATGCCAGAAGGGGGTCTTCCACCCCCGCCAGATGGCACGGTGCCTCCCGCGGAAGAAACGGCCGCTTGGTTGGCGGGTGACCCGACTGCCGTTGTCGATGCGTCTCGCGGGTACGCGCGCGAATCGGAACTGAACCCGCTCTTGAGATCTTCCAGTTCATTGCGAATCTCCAGGGCCGACTGGTAGCGCCGCCGCGGATCTTTCTCCAGGCATCGCCGGATGACCCAACCCAGGTGACCCGGCAGATCCGAGCGAAGCTCACTCACAGAAATCGGATGGTCCCGGAGGATCGAAGACGCCAGCTCGGCCGAACTTTCTCCTGAGAAGGGCCGCTTGCCGATGGCCATCTCATAGAGAATGACGCCGAGCGAGAATATATCCGACCGGGAGTCCAGCACCTTTCCAGCCACCTGCTCGGGAGACATGTAGGGGATCGTGCCGAGTACTTTCCCTTCAGCAGTTGCGAGTGTACTGGTGGGGGATTGAGTCTCCTCCACGCTCTCGGCTCCTATCGTCGTTAACTTCGCAAGCCCGAAGTCGAGCACTTTGAGGCGCCCGTCCTCGGTCACGAACAGGTTGGATGGCTTGAGGTCCCGGTGCACGATGCCTCGCTCGTGGGCTGCGCTCAGGGCCTCGGCAAGCGGGATAGCAATCTGGAAGATCTTTTCCAAGGCAAGTCCCTTGTCGGGAATTAGCTGGTGGAGGGTTTTGCCGGAAACCAGCTCCATCGTGAGGTAGTGAATCCCTTCGCACTCTTCCACGGAATGGATGGTGACAATCCCGGGATGATTGAGGGCCGCTACAGCCCTCGCTTCCCGTCGGAACCGCTCCAGCCGGAGCGGGTCGGACATGGCTTCCGCTGGGAGAACCTTGAGCGCCACCCGGCGGTTCAGTGACGTGTCCAGCGCTTCGTACACCACGCCCATCCCACCTCGTCCAATTTCTCCGAGAATTTTGTAGTGCGAAAGGATCTGGCCGGGCGACAGATTCATAGACTGAGAGGCTCCTTCCCCAAGTAGAATACTACACTCTGTTAGCCTACGTGCGACTTACGGGGGCCAATCGTCTGATGGCTCCGATGAATAAGGCACAGCCCGAAATCTGAGCTGAAGGCACAGGTTAGCGGGCGGGTACCGCTCTCGATACGTTTGTACTGAGGTGCACCAGGCCCGATGGAAACGGGACTGGCAGCATAAGGCGGCTAACCGGCTCACCAGAAGAAAACAGTTACTATTTTAGTCAGCTCATCCAGTGGCACATAGCGGAATTTGTAAAAGGCCAGATCTAAAATGAAGTGCTGGAGGGCGCAATCTATCGGATGGCGGCCGACGCGGCATCCATTGGAGGGAATCCAACAATCTCGACGCGATACGAGGGCGCGCAGAGCTCCGGTGGCAGCGGGTCTTTGAGCCGGTCCTGACCCGTGAATACAAGTTCTGGGATGTCATGCAGCGGAATACTGGCCATGCTGGTGCTCGGTGAATGGCTGAAGTGAGCCTCGTTCCCCGTACTAGGAGCTCTAAAAAGCAACCTTTTCATAGCAGCCTAACGACCTCAGCGTCACCCGCCGCCGCGCGTTTTCAGTGGTCGGGTAAACGCAGTGTTAGGCAATCTTACTGGTACGTTTACGTGAAGATGCTCGTCGCCTCATGATCTGGGCTAGTGCCCGGAGAGCCTCGTTAACTTCTTCGGCCGTAGGGAAGGCGGAAGCAACATCTGGCTCAAGGACCACGACGTTTGTCCCGGCGGCGTAACGAGCGGCATGCTTGCCGCGCACACCCTGACTGAAATCGTATTCTGGGCGCAGTGAATCGTCTGTTTGTCTGGGTTTAGTTTTTCTTTGTTTCATAGGTTTTTCTTTCCACCCGACTGGCAAGCCGGGCACTGATAATTCGAGTCTGGTCTCCTCGTTCTGTGTAGGAAACAACCAGGAGGCGGCCTCGGTGAGATAATCCCAAATCCAGAAACCGAGCCTCATTCTGGGAATGGTCGGGGTCTGAAATGGTC
Organism: uncultured Acidimicrobiia bacterium; assembly: GCA_963810905.1. Taxonomy (GTDB): domain Bacteria; phylum Acidobacteriota; class Terriglobia; order Versatilivoradales; family Versatilivoraceae; genus CAWBAT01. Next base: position 72,058 of record CAWEPG010000018.1, read on the forward strand.
AGAGACAAAGGATCTCCGAAGACGGTGGTAGCTTCCTCGAACGAGACACCATGCCTCCGCAAGTTTGCTGCGGCCTTCTTTGCATCCCATTCAAGCCGGAGCCCCATGTACTAAGTTTACCTCAAGACAGGCGGTTTCACCACAATGCATAACCCCCCGCCGAGTTGGCAGACGATTTGTCGGCAGCAGGATTACTTCCCACATCGGGACATCTTGGGAGTAATTCTGGTAAGTGCTATATGACGTCTACACGATCCCGAAACGAAGGCTTGGCAGAGAAGGAAGCCATGCTCATTCCATGATGAGCATGTGCATGGCGACTTTTATGTCAATATAACCGCGCATTCGATCACAAATCCCACATGTCCGCAAAATGGCTTGTCATTTTTTGAATTCTCATGCGTAATACCTATGGAACAAGAGGAATATCGCATCAAATGCACAAGCCATACAGATTCTGGAGTTCAAATGGATAGCGAGGCTACAAGCCGGTTGTTCCGAGCTCATGCCCGAATTGTACTGGGCGTGGCATTCAGAATCCTGAGAGAGCGTAGTCAGGCGGAAGATGTTCTTCAGGAGGCATTTCTCCGTTTCATTCAAATGCAGGATCGCGTGGATGAAACGCGGGGGATTCCGGGGCTTCTGGTAAAGATTGCCGCAAATCTGTCCATCGATATTCTTCGAAAGAAGGGACGCGAATCCCCGCTTGAAGTTGACGACGTGGAGAGACAAGACGCCGCATCCGATGTATATCCTCCCTTGGTGCAAATGAGGCGGGAGGAAACTCTACTGGTTCGCCAGTTGCTGGAGCGGCTCCCCTCGAATGACAGAATCGTTCTTGAGATGAGGTATGGCGAACAAATGAGCTACGAGGAATGAGGCTCTTGATCTTACCGTTGCAGCGAGTTGCGCAGCGCAGTCCGGAGAGGAAAGAAACCTCTCGATATGAGCGGAAAAGAGAGAGAAAAAAAAAATTTTGGAAAGCTGGAACAGAGAAAGGGGCAGTCGGCTGAATGCGCAGGTTGCAGGGCGTTATTGGCTGCACTCGCGCAGGAACGTCTCCGGGCGCACCGTCTCGGGCTATCGAGGCCGGCTGGCGCTGCAATGCCGGCAAAGGAATACTCTGAAACCGCGATCCGTGGGGCCAATCGTTCGGTGAAGGGAATCGAAACTATTTATCACTTTGAGGGTGGATGCTTCACTTTTGCAAATTTGTCGCGTTCAAAGTGGGGGCTCCCTTACCCCCCTGTAGTCCCCCTTCAAAGGGAACTCCGGACACTTCTGAAAAAAAGGGGGGGCGAACATTGGTTTTTCTTTCAAAAATGAGTTAATGGAAGTTTCGAAGGATTCCTACCAGGAAGGTCCAGAATCGTTCCACTGAGGCAATATCGATGCACTCATCCGGTGAATGGACTCCCCGCAGGGTGGGTCCAAACGAAACCATATCCATTCCTGGAAATTTTTCACCGATGATGCCACATTCCAGCCCGGCATGGACGGCCTTGACTTGAGCTTCCTTCCCAAAAATCGATTGGTAAGTTTCTTTGGCAACTTTCAGGATAGGGGAATCGAGGTTCGGTTTCCATCCCGGGTAACCATCCGCCTGCTCAACACTGGCTTTCCCCAATTCCAGGGCCGATCGAACCGTCTGGCATATCTCGTCCATCTCTGACGCCACCGAGCTACGCTGACTCGTGGTTAGAATGATTCCTTTTTTTCCTGTCTGAATAACCGCCAGATTTGTCGAGGTCTCGACTAGCCAAGTGATTTCTGCACTCATCTTGGTGACCCCATGTGGCAACGCCGATAGAGTCTGGCAGATCTTGCGTTGCAGGGGCTGTGGAACTACTTTACCTTTATTGCCCTGCTCAGCTTCCGTCAGACTAATTTGCAGGTCGGGCTCCACTGTAGACAGTTCGGCCCGCAGGGTCTCGTTGAATTTCGCCACTACCTCTTGAGCTTCTTTCAGTTTCTTCTTGGGAATGAATACTAGGGCCTCTGCTTCGCGAGGAATCGCATTACTTTTGTTTCCACCATTGAGCGCTGCCAGCCTGGCGCCAAGCTCAGTCAAGGCGAACAAGACACGGTTGATGATCTTAAGCGAGTTTCCCCGTCCCTTATCGATTTCCAGCCCGGAATGTCCGCCTTTGAGGCCTTTGACCCTAAGTGTTTGGGCAGAGAACTTCCCCGTAACTTTTTCAAAATCGAAAGCCCAGGTTCCGGTTGTGTTTCGTCCTCCAGCGCATCCGACAAAAAGCTCTCCTTCCTCTTCTGAATCCAGATTGATCAGAGTCCGGCTTTTCAAAAAATCAGATTTTAGATTTGCAGCCCCTGTGAGACCTGTTTCCTCATCGACCGTAAAAAGGAGCTCTAGCGGGCCGTGCTCCAAATCGGCACTTTCCATGATGGCCAGGTTTGTGGCAACGGCAATGCCATTGTCGGCTCCCAGAGTCGTCCCGTTCGCCATGAGCATCCCGTCTTTACGAACTAATTCGATTGGGTCCTTGGTAAAATCATGCACTTTGTTGGCGTTTTTCTCGCAGACCATATCGAGATGCCCTTGCAGAGCAAGGCTGCCCACGCGTTCCCGGCCGGGCGTGGCCGGCTTCCGGACGATGACATTCCCATAATCATCCTGCTTGGCTTTTAGACGGAGGCGCTTGGCCGTCTTCAGCACAAATCGGGCTACGGCCGCTTCATTTTTGGAACCGCGAGGAATCTTCGAGATTTCGGCAAAATATTTCCAAACGCGTTCGGGTTGCAATCCTTCAATGGCTTTGGACATCGTACACTCCTTCAACTGTCTCAATCAGATTGATTCTCTTTTTTCTTCATGTTTACATCACCGCCGAGGGCGGTGGAGGCTCATCCGGTTTCCCGGCATTTTTTAACGGGATTCGGATCAAGATCCATGCAATGAGAGCCAGCATCGCCAAGCTGGTCAGAAAGGATGGCCGCTCAAATATCACGAATAACTTGATATCTACGAAAGCCAGTGCGGCGAAAAGCAAACCGATAAGCGCCTCACCGGCAATCAGGCCTGAAGCCAGCAGCACTCCATTGTTTTCGACTCTAGCCTTCTGCGCTCCGTTATATTGCAGCCTGGAGTTCCAACGATCCACAACTCCCTTCAGAACGCCTCCCACAAAGATCGCAAAGGTCGTCTCCAAAGGTAGATACATTCCCACGCTGACGAGCATTGGGCTTCGTACCTGCATCAAAATGAGTCCGGCTCCCAACAGCATTCCCACAACAATCAAAGGCCAGGCCATTTGACCACCAACAATGCCTTGCGCCAATAAGGCCATCAAGCTGGCCTGCGGGGCAGGAAGGTTTCGGCCGCCGAAGCCTGTGCCGCCCGTGTTGATATCTCCTTGATGCAATACGACCAGAGGGAGAAACATGATGGCGGACGCCAGACCCACTCCAACCAGATCTCCCATTTGCATTTTCCAGGGCGTCCCGCCCAGGATGTGTCCGACTTTGAGGTCCTGGAGCATTTCTCCAGCCACTGCCGAAGAAACACACACGACCCCAGCCACACCCAACACCGCCGCTACCCCCTTATCGCCTTGGGTACCCAGGGCAACCATCAGTAACGCTGCAACCAACAACGTGGAGAGTGTAAGCCCGCTGATGGGATTGTTACTCGAACCAATCACACCAACCAAATAGCCGGAAACCGCTGCGAAGAAGAAACCGGCAATCACCATGACTACTGTGGCCACCCCGGCTACTCTGACCTCTTGGGCAAAATGATTGTAGATCAGAAACGTGACGACGGCCGTCAAGACGATACCTAGCATGATCCACTTGAAGTTGATATCCCGTTCCGTCCGAATCTCCACGTGCTCGCCGGTAGCCGCCTTCTTGACATCCCCGATGGACCGCTTGATTCCAGCAATGAGACTGTTCCTCATTCGAAACAAAGTGTACCCGGCCGAGACTAACATTCCCCCGATCGCGATGGGACGCACGATAAATTTCCAAACATTGTTGGATAACCCGATCCAGGTTGCGGCATCGGCAGCGCTTCCATCGGGGATCAAAGCAGGGGAGAGAAAGTAGGTGATCATCGGCACGAAGAGCCCCCAAGCCAGCAGTCCTCCACTGAAGTTTAGGGACGCAAGTTTGGGACCAATGATATAACCCACACCGATGTATGCCGGGCTGATTCCTGGTGAACTCAGTACCATTCCGCCTTGTGCCGTGGCGTTTCCACTCCCCCGCAGGCCAATGGTGACTTTTGAAAATGGAACGAACTTTTCCCAGCTGGTTGCGAAGAATTTGAATTGACCGAGAGCCTGAATCAGGGCACCGACACCCATCGCGGAGAACAGGAATTGAGCTCCCGTGCCGCCAGCGCGGCCCGCTTTGTGGATTTCAGAAGCCGCCACGGATTCCGGATAAGGGAGTTCCGCATCGTCCACCATGACCCGGCGGAGCAGAGCCACAAACATAATTCCCAACACGCCCCCTGCAAGCATGATGGCAGTGGATTCCAAATAATGGCCCCGCGTGGCAAATTCGGGCCAAATGCCCGCGATGAAGAAAGCGGGAATGGTAAAAATGGCTCCGGCAGCAACCGATTCTCCAATTGAACCCACCGTCCGAGCAAAATTCTCCTCAAGAATCGATCCTTTGAACAGGCGTAGCAAAGCCATTCCAATCACGGCAGCGGGATAAGTCGCCGCAATCGTCATCCCGGCTTTGAGTCCAAGGTAGGCATTGGCGGCCCCCAAAACGATGCACATCACAAGTCCAATCAGCAAAGCCCTCAGACTGAATTCCGTCATTAACGAATCTGGCGGCACATAAGGCTTTTGCTTAGGCGACTCAGTATTCCCGGCATTCGGCTCAGCCATGGGGATCTCCTCACTAGATTGTTCTTTTAGACCGTCGCAAAAGTAGCACCGGCCCAAACTCCCCGTCAAGGCAAACTTGGCGCGGGATTCAGGCAGGCTTGAGGGATGCGAGAAAGACAGGCCGCGTCAGAAGATTTTGATTTTCGGGAGGTATCTCGTGCCTTAAGAACTCAGTATGGAAGGCAGAAATGAAATAGTAGTCGTTATGTCCGGAAAGCAATTGAGAAATATTTCGGTCTCGAGAACGAATGAGAGAGTTAGCCAATCGGAACATACTCGACCACCTTGATTCCGTAACTCTCCAAGCCCACAATTTTGCGTGGATGATTGGTCAGCAGACGGATATTCTTCAAGTTGAGACGAGACAGAATTTGAGCCCCTGTACCATAGCCTCGCTGGGTTCGTTTAACACTGTAAGATTCTCCACCCGCCGGTAATAATCCATGGTAAGCGACACGCGTGTTTCCACCCATATTCGTCAGCTCAAATCCTCTTCCAGTCTGATGCATATAAAGCAAAACACCGCTGCTTTCACGGGCTATGAGTTCCATGGATTTCTCCAATAGGGTTCGACAATCACACACGGCAGACCCAAAAACGTCACCCGTCAGGCAGTGAGCGTGCACCCGCACCAGGACCGGCTGTTTAGGATCAATCTGGCCGAAGACGAGGGCGACATGGGTCTCCTTGTCGTATTCGCATTCAAAGGCCAGCATCTTGAACGTCCCGTATCTCGTGGGAAGATCGGCCTCGGCCACCTTGTGTACAAAGTTCTCCGTCCGTAATCGGTATTTGATTAGCTCTGCCACTGTGATCATTTTCAGACCATGTTTTAGCGCAAACTGGTGGAGCTCTTCGACTCGCGACATCGTCCCGTCGTCATTCATCACTTCGCAAATTACTCCAGACGGAGTCAAACCTGCGATACGAGCCAGATCTACTGCGGCCTCGGTCTGTCCTGCCCGGACAAGCACGCCTCCGTTGCGTGCCCGTAAGGGGAAAACATGACCTGGACGCACAAGATCTTGCGGCTTCGTATCCGGATGGATGGCAGTTAAGATCGTCTGAGCCCGATCAGCCGCCGAGATTCCCGTGGATACCTTTTTCTTGGCTTCAATAGAGACACAGAATGCCGTCCCGTACATCGACGTGTTGTCCGAGACCATGAGCGGAATTTGCAATTCATCCAGATGATTTCCCGTCATCGCCAAGCAGATGAGACCGCGGCCATGGCGCGCCATAAAATTGATCGCTTCCGGTGTCACCTTTTCCGCAGCAATGGTCAGATCCCCCTCGTTTTCACGGTCCTCGTCGTCAACAACTATGACGATTCTGCCCGCTTTGAAGTCTTCAATGGCTGCTTCAACTGTCGCAAAATAGGAACTATTCTCGTTCATGCTGCGATCTGTCTCTTCTTTGGCAATCATCTAATACCCCTGCTCTTTCAAGTATTCTTCCGAAAGATGCGGCTTGTTTGAATCGGAACGCTTGGCAAGGAGTGACTCAACATATTTGGCCAGGACATCTACTTCGAGGTTGACGATTCTACCCGCAACGATGTTGTGGAAGTTCGTGTTTTCCAAGGTGTGGGGGATCAAAGCCACTTCAAATGACCGTTCTGTAAGTTTCGCCACAGTCAGGCTCACCCCATTAACAGAAATCGAGCCCTTTTCCACGATGTAGGGTCTCAATTCTTTGGGAAAAGAAAATTTCCAGACTCCAAATCCCTCCCGAGATTCAATCGAGAGCACTTGACCTGTCCCATCGACATGCCCTTGCACGAAATGCCCACCCAAGCGACTCCCGGGAGTTAAAGGTCGCTCCAGATTCACGTCACTTCCGATTTTTATCTCTCCCAGGTTGGTCCGTTTCAGCGTTTCTGACGAGATTTCAACTTGAAAATCCTGCTCAGCCAATTGGCGCACGGTAAGGCAGACTCCATTCACCGCCACACTGTCACCGAGCTGCATCCCCTCGAGAACCTTGACAGCTCTGACCGTCATCGTAGCCGTCTCACGGGAGCGTTGCATTGAACTAACGTTGCCAACTTCTTCGATAATCCCGGTAAACATAGAGTTAGAGCATCAACCTCTTAAGTGACCCTGAGAAATCGTTTCAACGAACATAAGCTTCGACGAGAATGTCTCCGTCCACTCGTTCAATGGACGAGAAACTCAATTCCACTCCGTCCGCCAAATGGATGAACCCCGGCTCTCCCAGGAAGGGAAGGGGGGTCACCCCTCCAAGGATTCTTGGCGCGATGAAACAACACACTTTGTCAACAACTCGCTGTTGAAAAGCCGAAAAATTAATGGTCGGGCCCGCTTCGATGAGGAGGCTCGTAATTTCCCTTCGTCCCAATTCCTCCAAAATGCAGTCGAAGGATAGTCGTTCATTTTCTTTCGGAACGACAATGACTTCTATCCCTTCATCTTCGAGTAAGTTCTGACGAGCAGGATCCCGTTCTGGCGAGCAAAAAACAATTATACCACCTTCCTCCCGACTCTGGGCGAGGCGGCTGGCCAAGGGGAATTGCAATCGAGAATCCAGGACGCAACGCAAAAGTGGACGACGGCGCGCTTGCCTCGTCCGGTCGGTCAAAAGGGGATCATCTCTCAGAACCGTTCCAATGCCTGTCAATAGTGCATCACACTCAAATCTGAGTTGCTGTGTTCTTTCGCGGGATCGTTCGCCTGAAATCCATTGGGAATGACCGTTTGCCTGGGCAATTTTCCCATCAAGCGTCATGGCCGCTTTTAGAATCGCCCAGGGCTTTTTTAGTCGAATATACTTGGAGTAGGCTTCATTGAGCTGAAGAGCTTCTTCCTTCCCGATACCGACTCTCAAATCAATTCCGGCTTCCTTCAGTTGCCGGAAGCCCTCGCCAGAAACTAGCGGGTTCGGGTCATCCATTGCAGCAACGACCTGAATGATTCCAGATTCAATGACACGCAGAACGCAGGGTGGAGTCCGTCCAAAATGAGAGCAAGGTTCGAGATTGACGTAAAGAGTGGCGCCTATGGCCTTCTGGCCAGCTGCTTCGATAGCCAAAACTTCGGCATGTTTCTTATCGGCATAGCGGTGGAAGCCCTCAGCGATGACTTTCCCTTTCTTTACGAGGAGGGCCCCGACCAAAGGGTTAGGACTGACGAGCCCTCGCCCCTGTCGTGCGAGCTCCAGAGCTCGGGCCATGAAAAGATTGTCTTTCTGACCGGTCATGCGAGTTCCACGTTGAGGAGCTGATTGGAAGCCCTTTATTCAAAGAGAGAGTCGATGAATTGCTCCGAAGAAAATTCGATGAGGTCATCAATTTTTTCTCCGACCCCGACGTAACGAACCGGGAGCTTCAGGTCACGGACGATGGATATGACAACTCCTCCCTTTGCAGTACCGTCCAGCTTCGTTAAGACAATTCCCGTCACTCCCGCACTTTTTGTAAATTCCCGGGCTTGCGCCAGACCATTTTGCCCGGTGGTCGCGTCAATCACGAGAAGCACCTCGTGCGGAGCGGATGGAATTTCTCTTCCTGCAATGCGCCGCATTTTTTCCAGTTCTGCCATTAGATTCGCCTTGTTATGCAAGCGGCCCGCGGTATCTACGATCAAAATGTCGATTCCGCGAGATTTGGCCGATGCGATGGCATCAAACAAGACAGCGGAAGGATCTGCTCCGGGTTTTTGGCGAATGACGCTGACTCCTGCCCGGGCTCCCCAGATTTCCAATTGTTCAATTGCGGCGGCACGAAAGGTATCGGAAGCACAAACCAAAACCTTTTTCTCGTCGCGTACGCAAAGGTTGGCCAATTTCCCGATCGTCGTTGTCTTCCCGACTCCATTTACTCCGACAACCATGACCACCCAGGGACCATTGGCCGTTTTCGCATCGGGAGGCCCGGAAACTGAGTCAAGGATAATTCTCAGCTCACCCTTGATCATCACTCTGAGCTGCGCAGGATCGCTCAATTGATGACGACTCACCTGATTGCGAATCTTGGCAAGCAACTCATTCGTCGTCTCGATTCCAATATCGGAGCCAATTAAGACGGATTCCAGCTCATCGAGGAGGTTCGCATCGATTTCCTTCTTCCCTTGAATGACATCCTCAATGCGGGCAACAAGATTGGATTTGGTTGCGGCAACGGCCGCCTTAAGCTTACTGAAGAACCCTTCCCGGTTTTCCAGTTTTTGGAATAATCTCATTCATCGCCTCAAATATTAGGTCAGAAAATGATCCTACCGAGAAACACACCAGGCTTTCCGGTCTCTGGCACTGGGTATGATACCACTACTTGCAGGGTGCGTTGAAAATTGACGTGACTCAAGTTGGCAGGATCACCCCTCAACGGGATCGCAAACTTTCATCCCCAGCCAGAGGGAAGGTGTTAAGAAATTCAGCCGGGTCGGGTATGAAGTATTGAGAATGCTTCATGCCTACAACACGGTGGCAAGCTCTTTGAAATCATTGTAGGCTTGGGACTTTATCAAAGCTCCAACCTCACGCGGCGTTTTCTAATTCCTTCACATTTTCAAGGAGAGAGGGGGGGTGGATTCTGATCCCTTCTTGACAACTAGAAGTTTGGCAGGGTTCGTTTCAAACGGCAATCGCTTCTGGAGCAGGATGAGCAACCTTAACTACTAGATGCCCTCGCTCGATGGCTTCGTTGAAAGCACCGACAACCTCAGGATCATACTTGACTCCCGCATTCATGGTGATCTTCTGGCGGGCATACTCAAAACTGAGGGCCTTTTGATAGGGACGATTCGTGGTCATTGCATCCAAGGTATCGGCGACCGAAATAATCCGCGCAATGAGGGGAATCTCATCGGACCGCAAGCGATCCGGATAACCATTCCCGTCCCATTGTTCGTGATGGAAACGCAGGCCCGGAAGCATGTTTCGCATTTGCGCGATGGGTTTCATGATGTTGTAACCTTTGACGGTATGCAGCTTCATGATCTCAAATTCTTCCGGAGTCAAAAGACCCGGCTTTTTCAAAACCTTGTCATCGACGCCAATTTTACCGACATCATGGAGCAGAGCGGCAATCCGGATGGTTTCCAAAGCCATTTCGTCCAGCCCAAGCTGGCGCGCGATAATCACCGAATATTCAGTGACTCGTTCGGAATGACCCCGTGTATACGGATCTTTTTCATCGACGGCGGCTGCCAGGGCCCGAATGGAGCCTAAGAAGAGGGCTTTGTTTTCTTCGCCGGCCCGCCGGATCTGCTGAATGTAGAGTTCAAGATCGTCGGTCATTTTGTTAAACGTTTCTGCTAGCTCGCCTATTTCGTTGCGGCTTTTGATCTGGATTTTCTTCGAGAAGTCTCCTTTGGCGATCGAGTGTGACCCTTCTACTAATTGGCGAATGGGATCCGTGATAGATCGCGCACTGTAGATTCCGACACCGGCTGAAAGCAATAACATCAGGATGCCCCATTTAATGGTCTCTGCTTTCATCTCAGCCACGGTGGCAAAGGCCGCCTTTTGATCGATCTGGACGATGACACCCCAAGGAGCTTCAGCAATCCCAAAATAAGTGCCCAGCATATCCTTTTGATTCCCATCCTCGACGAGCTTGAAGGGCCGAGTCTCTTGCAGACGCAACATGCCTTTGGACAGCCGCCACTCCTCCATGAAGGCGGAAACAATTTCGATTCGACTGAAATCCATTCCAGCCGGGTTCATTTTTTGATCCGGATGGACCACAATCTTCCCACTGAAATCGACCACATATGCTTTCTTGCCGGCCACACTATTGTCGGTCACCCAGCGGAGAATATCATCCAAAGCCAAGATGACGGTCGTGGCCCCTACCCAATGCCGAGACTCAGATTTGATCGGTCTCGACATGATGATGACGGGGCGGCTTTGATTCCCAACCTCTACGGTCAGGGGTTCACTCACATAAGGCTGGTCCTGGCTAGCATGCTGAAAGGCTTTAGTCAGATAGTGCTGGATCATTTCCTCTCCATCCCCGTTGTAGATTCCGGCTTGAACCCCTTTCCCTCTCTCATTCACAATATTGATATAGAGAAGATTTTTGTCGCGGGTGACGAAGTCTTCGAGCTTTTTCTGCAAGGCGGGATTGGCGTTCAATTGGGCCAGTTGGGAGGATCCCCCGCTGAGTTCCAGAGCGCTGGCAACAAACCCGTCGATTTGCTTCCGTGCGCTGCTCAGGTAGAGGGAAATCAAGCGGGAAAGCGATTGAGCAATACTGATTTGCGAGAATCGTTCTTGAGTCTGGAGTTTTTCCCGATTGAGGCGAATCAACTGGTAGCCATAAAACCCGAGGGGACAAATACTCACTAACATGAGCACCAGCATTACATGATGAAGAATCTTGGTCCGTCTCATGAAACCATCTCACCCATAAAGAGGTGATTGAGAACCCGCCTGCTGGCATCAACCGACCGATTGGTGATACCAATAGGCATATCCCCTCTCCGATACACTCCGACGACAAAGTTCGAGTACACAATCACACGTCTTTTATCGACAAGCCGAGTCTTATGATTTAAGGAATTCGGGGTAAATCGGGATGAAACTTCTTTGCCGGATTAGGGCACGGTTTGGCCCTGAACCAGTCTCCCATTTTGCAGGATCAAACGCAGCTTTCCATAATAAAGAATTCTCAGGCTGTGGGAAGAATCCTCTTCAATCCGGTCAGGATCTCCCATCATTTGAAGAATCTCGTTGAGACTAGAGCCTTGCTGGACGACATGTGGTGGCCGCTTTGGAGGTGTCACTGCGGGTTTCACCAGCGGGGCAGCTGCCGGTAAACTCTCTGGGACTGATATGGTCAACTGGGACGGAAGCGAAGCGGCCGGCTGTTCAATTGGAGGAGAAGAAGAGGGAGCCGATAGCCACCCATGAAGCCAAAGACTGCCTCCCAGGATCAAACCCAGGAGGAATCCGACCACAATCACAAATGCCCATCGTTTGCTGGACCAAGCCAGTCCCCATCTAGGATTGGACCGTATCGCTTCGTGGGAGGCCGTTTCTGAAGCTGCACTGGAATTGGCTAGTTCGGCATCATACCTGGCACGCCGCTCGGGATCGGTTAGGGTGTCTCGAATGAGGTTCAATACGTTCATGCGATCCTCTGACGCCTCGGCCTGGCCTTGATAGAAATCGGGACGAGCCATACGGGCGAGCTGGCGGTAGGCTTGTTCGATCTCTTCAACGGTAGCCTTCGGCGAAACGTTAAGCGTCTCGTAGAAATTCATGAGTTGATTTTTCTGGATCCCCCTGGAGGGGAGGCATTGGGCTCGACTTACCTATGACTTTTTGACTGGGATCTTTTGGGCATCATTCTGTCTCGGTTAACTTCTGACTTACTAATAATATCGTCAGGCCCCATTAAAGGGTTTAGCGGTTCCACCCTAAATTGTCTTGATGACTCTCGATCTGATCAGGCTGAATGAAATCGCTTCAATTGCCTAAGGCTTGCCCGAAATCCTCTAAAATATCTTCCGTTGCTTCGATTCCAATGGAAAGGCGAATCAAACTATCCGTGATTCCTATATTCTTTCGATCGGCAGGCGAGAGACCGGCATGAGAAGTATTGGCTGGACGTATCGCGAGTGTCTCCACGCCGCCTAGACTGGGCGCAATGGTCGGCAATTGAACTTTCTTGAGAAATCGTTCAGCGGCTCTAATTCCTCCCCTGGGTTCAAAGCTAAGGACCCCGCCAAAGCCTTGAAATAATTCTCGCGCCCGGGCATGACGGGAATGGGTTTCCAGTCCCGGGTAGTTAACCTTTGCAACTGCCGGATGTGATTCGAGCATTCTGGCGACCCGGAGTGCGCTCTGATTCTGAAAACCTACTCGCAATGCCAATGTTTTAAGTCCCCGATGCAGTAAGAAAGCTGCGTGAGGATCCAAGGTCCCGCCCAAATGGTTCAGGCGGTGGGTGATTCTTTCGATAAGATCCCTCTTCCCCAGCACTGCACCGCACACGATATCGTTATGACCATTGAGATATTTTGTCCCGCTATGTAATGAGATATCGAAGCCCCAATCCAAAGGTCGAAAATTCACAGGGCTGGCAAATGTATTGTCGATGACCGAATACAACCCATAGTTTTTGGCAAATCCGGGGACTGCCTTTAAGTCCGCTACCTGCAACAGTGGATTTGTCATGGACTCGACATAAATCACTTTGGTATTGGGTTTCAGGTGGTGTTTCCAGCTGCTGGCGTCATCCGCATCGATAAAAGTGTGTTCCAATCCAAATGACTTGAAGTCGCGGTTGACAAAATCGTGGGTCCCTCCATAAAGACAATCTTGAATCAAAAGGTGACTCCCGGCCGGGAGCAATGTTAACAAGGTGGTCGAGATGGCTGCCATCCCGCTTCCAGTGACCAACGCAGCTTCTGCATTCTCCAATGCCGCAAGCTTTGTATGCAGGGCAATGTGGTTCGGAGTATTGTTGAGACGAATATATTTCAGATCGTTGTAGCTCTTTTCTCCGGCATACTCAAACATGGCTGACTGAAAAATCGGAATTGCCACAGCCCCCTCAATCCTCGGATCAGGCTCACCGGAGTGAATGAGTTTGGTTTCCAAATGCTTGTATTCCTTCGACATGAATCGAGGCTCCTGTCCAAATTTTGCTTAGGGAGTTCTCAGCCAGAATCTCACGATAACAACTTTCAATAGTTTACCGCTTTTAGCAATGCGTTCACACTAGGAATCCTGCAAAATATTGGGTGAAGGACAACTTCTTTTTACAAAGCTCCATATGAATTCGCAAACCCAGCGCACCACACTCCTCACCTATCTGGACGACTTTCATCATCGGGGAGATGCCGTCGCTTTTGTCGGGCGAAGGGGGTTGAGAACTGACCGTTGGTCGTATCGGAAGATCGCTGAAACGGCTTCGTTGATCGCTATTGAACTCGAGCAACGGGGTCTGGTCCATGGAGATCGGGTTCTCCTTTGGTCTGAAAATTCTCCGTCGTGGGTCGCTTTTTTCTTCGGCTGCATGTCTCAAGGGATCGTGGTAGTGCCTTTAGACAGGCAAAGCCCAGACAGCTTCGTGCAGCGCGTTCAAGATCAGGCCAAGGGTAAATTACTAATAGTGGGGGGCGAAGTGGACCCCAGTAAGCTTTCTCTTTTGATTCCTACGGTGAAACTAGATGAGCTGGTGGCCCGCTCACTTCGGCATCCTCCCGCCAAGGGAATGCCCTCCGCTTTGCCGAGTGACCTAATTGAAATCGTATACACTTCGGGAACGACTTCAGAACCACGCGGCGTCTGCCTGACCCACATGAACCTTCTTTCTAACCTGCTTCCTTTAGAAAATGAGATCCGGCGCTATCAATGGCAGGAACGTTTGTTTCATCCTGTTCGTTTTCTCAATTTGGTGCCATTGAGTCATGTCTTCGGACAATTGATGGGCATGCTGGTCCCACAACTGCTCGGGGGGGAGGTTTGGTTCCTCAACTCCTTCAAGCCTGCAGAAGTCCTTGAGGTGATTAGGCACAGGCGAATTTCAGTCTTGGTCACGGTTCCAAGATTCCTCGACACTTTGAAGGAGTCGATTGAAGAAAAATTTGACGGGCGGGGGGAAACTCTCTTCCGGCTCGGGTCCGCTTCTACAGGATTTCTGAAGAACATCTGGCAAGGCCGAGCGGTACATCATCTCTTGGGTTGGAAATTCTGGGCATTTGTATCAGGCGGGGCAACCCTGAATCCTACCACCGGAGCTTTTTGGAGACAACTGGGGTTTGCCGTTGTCCAGGGATACGGGATGACGGAAACAGCGGCACTTATTAGCGTTGTTCATCCCTTTAAACCAAGACAAGGATCCATTGGGAAAGTGCTTCCGGGCCATGAAGTCATGCTGAGTCCGGAAGGTGAGATTCTAATAAGAGGTGAAAGTGTTACTCCGGGATTATGGGGCCCGGCCGGCACGGAAGCTAAGCTGACGGATGACCAAGGTTGGCTTCATACCGGGGACCTCGCGCAAAAGGATTCAGAGGGCAACTTGTTTTTTAAGGGACGGCAAAAAGAAGTCATCATCACCTCGGCCGGGCTGAATATCTATCCGGAAGACCTAGAACGCGCGCTGAGCCAACAACCCGAAATTCTTGCCTGCGCCGTTATCGGAGTGGAGGGGAAGCATGGGCCAGAGCCTCTCGCCGTGCTCCTCCCTAGGGAAGGCAGTGACCCTCGAATTGCCGTCGAGAAGGCCAATCAAATACTGGCAAGCCATCAACAAATCTTACGCTGGACAGTCTGGCCGGAAAGAGATTTCCCACGAACTTTCAACCAGAAAATCCGTAAGCGGGATCTGCTCTCACGGCTGAAACCATCCTTAGAAGAAGACGCTCCTATGCGCTTTGTCGAAAGCCAAGACCGGGAGTTACTCGTGATCAAAAGGATCATCGGGCAGGTCGTTGGGAAAGAACCAGCCCTTGTTAGCAGAGGTTCCCACCTCACAACCGATCTTAAGCTCGATTCAATCGGAAAAATCACACTGCTGAGTGCTCTCGAAGAAGAGTACCGCACTGACATCGATGAGAATGAATTTTCTGCGGCGGACACGATTGGAGACCTCGAGAATCTTATCCTGAAACAGGCACAAGACGGGAAAGCCCCGATGGAAATCCATTTCGATACCACTGCCGAACCATTTGAGCCAGTCCGCAAAAAGGATGATGTCCATGCCTCGCCCACGTGCGGGAGGCCCGCCTTATCCACTGCCGCGCTGGTCTCTACGTTTTCCCTTCACCTGGTTGCGGGGGTGTTTCATCCAAATGGTTCTATTTCCATTGGTCCGTCTGCTTGCAAGTCCCATCGTCTGTGGTTTGGACCAGCTAAAAGAGCTCTCCCCTCCAATCCTTCTCGTGGCGAATCACGTGACCTTTCTGGACCCGGCACTAGTGCTATTCGCCTTACCGCAAAAATTTAGAAAGGGGCTGACGATTGCCATGGACGGCGAGAAGCTTCGTGATTGGAGGCACTCGGAACCAGACCTTTGGATCATGCGCGTCTTTTTCCGGCTCACTTATTTTTTAGTGGTTTCGTTGTTTAACGTTTTTTCACTTCCTCAGCGAAGCGGTTTCCGGCGAAGTTTTGAGTATGCCGGCGAAGCCATGGATCTGGGATATAACGTGCTCGTCTTCCCGGAGGGTGCCCGTACAAAAGATGGCCAGATGGCACCGTTTCGAGGCGGAATCAGCCTCCTTGCATCCGGATTGAACGCAACTATCGTGCCGCTAAAACTAGAAGGATTATTCGAGGTCAAACGGAGATTTCTAATAAGAAAGATGAGAATTCCGCTTGCCCGCGCCGGTGAAATATCGATTTGCTTTGGAAAACCAATTCACCCAGATTCAATGGGGGAACTCACGGAAATCACCCGATTTCTGGAAAGTGCTGTTGTTAACTCATCCTGCCGAACATGAGAGATTCTGCGTGTCGGTAATAATCGGCAGGATAGCAACAGACTCCCTCGAGTCCCGAGTCGTTGTCCTTTTAGACCTTCGCATTTGAGATCGATTCCTTTTGAAAGATGGCCTCTGAAAAATGACATGGTCAAGTTTTTCCAGCCTGGGGAATCACTTGCTCCAGGATTCGAAGAGTTCCGATATTCCCTTCAGAAAAAAAGAGGAGGAACTTTCCTTTGATTGCTCCGGATTGAACATTCAAATATCACTTTCTGCGTAGCAGAACATTACCGGGTAAGACTTCCCTCCTCTTCGATTCAAACACACATCAATTATAGAAAAAATGTGATATTCTAAAGACTGTTTATGCTTGTGACGATTAGATATATCTGAAATAACTGAATATTTATAACAATATTTATGATTTTAATTGAAAGTTAATAAAAATATTCTATTTTTTAAAACCATACAAAAAAATAGTGGCAAAGTTATGCTAATTAATGTCATTTTTGTCTTGATTGATATTAACAATCTCATATATTATACGAAAGTCTTGACCCTTTTGAGTGGAGGTCACAAAGAAAATGCTTCTCAAGACTATGGATGGAGCTCAAGCCCTCGTTAGATGTTTGGAAAGTGAAGGTGTTGAGTACATATTTGGGCTTTCAGGTGGAGCAGCTATCCCAATTTTTGATGCTCTGGTCACAACTAAAACCAAGATTAAGCTAATCTTGGTTCGACATGAGCAAGGGGCCGCTTTCATGGCTGACGGTTACGCGAGGGCAACAGGTAAGCCAGGAGTCGTCCTCGTGACGAGTGGCCCTGGTGCCACCAATACTCTGACTGGCATCATGACCGCACATATGGATTCGGTTCCGATGATCGTGATTACGGGGCAAACGGTTACCTCTATGCTTGGCAAGGACGCCTTTCAAGAAGCTGATGTCTTCGGGATAACCATGCCGGTCGTCAAGCACAGCTATCTGGTCAAGAACTCGAATGACATCCCCCGAATCATGCGAGAAGCCTTTCACATCACCAACACGGGAAGGCCTGGACCCGTACTCATAGACATACCCAAGGACATCAGCCAGGGGCCCTTTGGTGGAGACTTGCACGCTGAAATGGACTTGCCCGGTTATCGAATTGACAGTTCGTTCGACCAGTCCAAAGTCCTGAATATTGCAGAAGCCCTGAATAAATCTAAAAAGCCCGTCATCCTCGCTGGCCATGGCGCTATTATTTCCGATGCTTCCGATGCCATCCGCAAGCTGGCGGAGAGATTAAACGCTCCCGTGACTTCTACTCTACTAGGTAAAGGTGCATTCCCTGAATCGCACCGATTATCTCTTGGCATGCTCGGGATGCATGGAACAGCCTATGCCAACAAAGCAGTAATTGAATGCGACCTGGTCATGTCAATTGGATCCCGATACGACGATCGTATTATTGGGCAGCCTCACCGTTTCTGCCGCAACGCAGTACGGATCCACATCGATATTGATCGAGCTGAGATTGGAAAGATGATCAAGTGTCAACACTGGTGTGTGGGTGACGCTCGAATGATTGTCGAAGAACTGACCAAGCATGTGACCCGCCTCGACACCCAGGAATGGCTCAAGCATTTAGACGGATACAAGAAAAAATTCCCTCTCAAGTACAAAAAGCAGGGCGGCTTGAAAATGCAGCATGTGCTGGACGAACTGAACAAGATGACCAAGGGGAAAGTCGTTATTTCAACCGATGTTGGACAGCACCAGATGTGGGCCGCCCAGTTCTGCAAGTCGGAGTCTCCCCTCAACTGGCTGAGTTCTGGAGGAGCGGGCTCGATGGGATACGGCCTTCCAGCCGCAATCGGAGCCAAATTCGGCCGGCCCAAAGACCTGGTGGTCGCCGTGGTGGGTGATGGTGGGTTTCAAATGACTATGAACGAACTGGCAACGGCCTGTGTACACAAACTCCCCGTGAAGATCTTGGTCTTAAACAACCATTACCTGGGGATGGTGAGGCAATGGCAAGAGTTATTTTATGAGGATCGTAAGAGCGGAGTTGATCTCGAGGGAAACCCCGATTTTGCCAAGCTGGCGGATTGCTTCCCGGGCGCCAAGGGATTCACACTGAAACGTCCCGCCGATGTCCGCAAGATCCTCACGCGCGCGCTTGAATATAATGACGGTCCTTGTGTCATCAATGCCGAGTGTGTGAAGACCGATAATGTTTACCCGATGATCCCCGCAGGAAAAGCTCTGGAAGACATGTTGACCGAAGAGCCCAAAGTCCCGCAAGAAAAGCCCACTGGATCGACTTAGGAGACGGAGGAACCCCAATAATATGGAAAATCTCTTGATCAGCCGTGATGACACACACACCTTGAGTGTATATGTTTCCAACAAACCAGGGGTTTTGGCCCGAATCGCACAGGTTTTTGCCCGGAGAGGCTACAACATCGACTCCCTGGTGGTTTCGCCTTCGGTGGAAGGTAAATTCTCGCGCATGACCATTACCGCCATAGGAAACCCTGAAGGCCTGGATCAAATTATTGCCCAGGTCAACAAACTCGTTGATGTGATCCATTGTGTCGACCACACCGGCGAAAATGCTGTGGAGAGGGAGCTGGCGCTAATCAAGATTGGCGTTAATGCAGGCGAACGGGCTGAAGCCCTTCAGGTAGCTGAGCACTTCAAGTGCAAGACTGTAGACTTGACAGAGACCTCAGTAATTTTGATGGCCACTGGAGACACCGATAAAGTCGATGCCCTGGTGAAAATGATGGGAAATTACCGGATCATCGAGCTCGTCCGGACCGGTAAAGTGGTGATGTCACGGGGGAATATTGAAACTTAAGGCCTAGTTTTGTTGATGCTTTGCGGCGACTGAAGCTCCAAATATTCTCGGCTCTCAAGAAGATTTAAGGGAAAGAATGATTTGTATTGAGACCGATAACTTTCAACCTTGAGTTTGCAGGGCCTTACTGAACCCTACAAACCGGGTTGAAGGGTTGTATTGCCTCACTAAATTCGGTGCGTACCCGCCCGCGATTCCTCCCTATTCTTGGATTTCCTCTTCCTTTCTAATCAGGCGTAGTGGTAACATCCCCTCAAATCCACCAGAGTTCCATCCAATACTAAAAGGAGAAAAGACGATGACGATTTTCGGGAAGAGTCTTTCGGAGTACGTGCGCTTTCAGAAGGCCATTCTCTGGTTTATCGCAATCGTTGGGTTGGGAAGGCTTGCGCTTTCCCTGGCAGGGATACCGAATGCCACAACAAAGCTAGTCAGTGTTTCAGTTGCTACCCTGTTGGGCTGGCTCTACGTCTCTTACAAGATGAACAGAAGCCCGTTTGGGAGTTACAAACAATTGTTGCCGTTGATCGCGATCCAAAACCTTACGGCCAACATTATCATTTCTGCAGCGGTTGCCCTGGCGATTTTTACAGGCAAGGGGAACATTTATACGGCTCCTGAATACAGTGGTGGCGCGGACGGCAAAACGTGGGGGCATGCAGGCGCCCATTTGTTCTTAGCAACAATTGTTTTTTCTCTCGTCGGCTGGGGCCTTGGCTCACTCGTGCTCTTCATCGCGCGGAAGGCCTCGGCCAAAAACCAAGGGATATCGTCTCAGAGTGAAAGCAAGAGCAGAGCAGCGGGGGCGGGCACGAAATAAGTGTGACAAAACCATGCCTGGAGTTGGATCGTGCTCTTTTCTCCTCCCGGCACTTTGAGCTCACTTTTGTGATCCGAATTTTTAACTGATTCCCTCTGGCGGTGGTGATTCACGGGCATCACGTCCTCCAAAATAGAGGTAGAGTGTCAGAAGCACGATCAAAGTAAGCAGCGTAGCCGAAACCAGACCTCCAATAATCACCACCGCCAACAGCTTTTGAACCTCCTACCCGATTCTGCTTGAAAGTGCCATTGGAAGCAAAGGGAGCGTGAATTAAGCTTCCCTGGCCAACCATTTACCTCAAGAGAAATAGTCACAAGCTGCCCTGAAAGCTCCTAAGACTGGCATCTTGAGTCAAGAATGAGGCCAATGGGAAATTGTTCAAAGAGTTCAAAAGAAGGGTTCCAGTGAAAGGATATCAATGATGCAGACAGGAGTGCATTTTCCCTCTTCCCTAGACGCAAAGGATTTGGACCACCTAGCCTGTCCATTCAATGGTTCTGCCTGGATTTGTGGTTTTGGAAAGGCGAGTCAGCGAATCGATGGCTCGCACCGCCTCATGATGACTCGCATAGACGATTCCGAGTTCTTTGCTCGAAACCATTCTCGGCCCCTCGTATAATGCTTCGGACAAAATGAAGCCGCCGTACTTGATCTGGATCTCAAATTTGATGCGATCATATCTCCGAGTCAATTGAGTCTTTTGTACGTCCATGGTCGTTTTCTAACCTGAGTGGAGTTCCCCTGAAGTGGCCCAATCCAGCCAGCGGATGATAAAAGAATAGAACTTGCCTATTCGTCCAGCAACTGTAAATTCGATTTTACAAGTCGATCTATTCGCCAGTGAAAAGCTGTTTAGGGCTTCCCATCGAGACCCGGAATATAATGAGTTAGAAACAATAACAGAAAAAGGTTCTGATTTTTAGGAACTTTTCTGCTTCCTGAAATGAATAAGGAATGTTGACCGAATTCGAGTCCGTGACTGGAAAGATGGCACCCTCTAATCCACTGAGTCCAGAAGTCGAACTGCTACAGCGCATGCAAAAGGGGGATGAGGACGCGTTTGCGGTCTTGTATCGCCGGTGGCAGGGTGGAATTTATCGTTTTGTTCTACAGATGAGCGGAAGCGAATCGATCGCAGAAGATGTGACACAAGAAGTCTTCTTGACTTTGATGCGGGAGCCGGCACGTTTTGATCCAAATCGAGGTGCGCTTTCCTCTTATCTCTTCGGTATTTCCAGGAATCTGATCC
Source organism: uncultured Acidimicrobiia bacterium (assembly GCA_963810905.1). Classification (GTDB taxonomy): domain Bacteria; phylum Acidobacteriota; class Terriglobia; order Versatilivoradales; family Versatilivoraceae; genus CAWBAT01. The sequence continues at coordinate 93,235 of CAWEPG010000018.1, forward strand.
TGCAAGCTTTCAATAAAGGACGACTGCTCGTCCCTTTAGAAGAAGGGGACTCTCTTGAAATCCTCTTCGACCCTAGCGACCCGCTTGGCGATTTGACACGACAGGAAGGTATTGCAGCAGTTCGTCAAGCCGTGCTCGCACTGCCGCCTCATTACCGTGAGGCTGTCGTGCTTTGTGATTTGGAGGAACTCAGTTACGAGGAAGCCGCAGAAGTCAGTGAGTGTGCAGTGGGGACGATCCGCTCCCGACTGAATCGAGCTCATGCTTTGCTTCTTGAGCGGTTGAAAAAACTAAAAGGGGTCCGCTCTGGTCCCGCAGACCATCGAGTGGTAAGGAGTTTGGTATGAATTGTCAGGAATTCGAAAACCTTGTTCATGCTCTGGCTTCAAGTCGGCTTCCGAACGCGGCACAGCAAGCACGAGGTCTCGCGCACGCAGAGAGTTGTTCGGCGTGCTTGACTCGACTCCAAAATGAACGCGTCTTGGCAACCGGGCTTAGCGCCCTCGCGGCAGAAACTCGGGAGAAGCAAGCCCCCGCCAGGATCGAGGATGCTTTGCTTGTCGCATTTCGTGGATCCAAAAATCGTGCCAGTCCGGAAGCCAAGCTGGCTGTTCCATCCCACTCCACTGATGGAAACCCTACAAATTTGTTTTCCGGCACTCGAGCAGGTCATGCGAATCGCCGGGCATGGATTATCGGGGCCGCCGCTTCCACTCTGTTACTGGCAGGGGTTGGATTCATGCATTGGCGTGACTGGTTCGCCCAACGGGCATCTTCTCAGTCTCCAAGAGTGAATGTCCTCCAGGCCCCCCCGGCCTCGACTCCTTTAGGCCAATTCTCAGAGGTTCCACGGAATCTTACCGCTGCGTCGGCGGCCATTCCAAAGGTTAAGAAGGGCAGCCTCACCGGAAAGACTCACCATTCCAGCGATCAGGGAAATGTGAAGCGTAAACCGGATTCAACTTTGGAAGAAGAAATCGGACCGCGCGAAATAGATACTCGCTTTCTTCCTTTGATGGCAGCTAGTCCCTTGGAGCCAACAGAATCGGGGCATCTGATTCGCGTGAATCTACCCCGTTCTACTATGGGAAGATTCGGCTTCCCAATCAGTTCCGAAAAAATTGAGGAACCCGTGAAAGCCGATGTCCTGATTGGAGAAGATGGAGTGGCAAGAGCCATCCGTTTCGTTTACACGGCTGAGGCGCTGCCGAACCCTGGCCGGTAGAGGGCTCGCGGCTTAAGCTGACTAGAATACAGCCAAACGCCTTTGGGTTTCTCTATTAGGAATAAGACTTTTGATCATAGATAATTCAATTCAAATGAAAAAGGAGATTTCATGAAAAATTCAATATTTAATATGGGGGTCATCGCTCTTTTCTACTTTGCCTTGATTCCATCTGAGCGGGCATTGTCCCAACAGCAGTCAAAAAATAGAGCAATCACCCCCGAAGAAAGTGATGTTCTTGTCACAACTTCAGCGGTGGCGGTCCCGATTCCACCCCCGGGCGCCGAAGGAACAGTCATGATCGGAGGCGGTATTGGTGCGGGAAGCCCGGGAGCAGGAACGTTCCAGTTTGCCGTCGGCGACGTAGGCCTGGATATTGCAGCAAAACCTGTGAAGGGAGCTCCATATTCCGCTGAGGCCACGACGGAAACCGTCCAGACACTCAGTGACGGGAACCGGATTCAGCAAAAACAGAGTTCCATGGTTTATCGGGATAGTGAAGGAAGGACCCGTCGCGAACACACCGTCGGCCCCATTTTCCCCCTGGCAGGCGGAGACGAGCCCCCCCAAATGATCTTTATCAATGACCCGGTCGCTGCCGTGAGCTACGTCCTTAATCCAAAGGACCACACGGCCAATAAGATTGTACTCCCTTCCGGAATGAAACCTCCTACGACTCTGGCTAGTGGGGCAAGCGGAACCGTTAAGCCTGCAAAGGATGTGACCTTCGAAAAGAAAGTGATTGGCTCGGGACCTGAAGGGCCGTTCTTCTTCCAAAATTTCCGCGCACAACTTGATGCCAAGCCGGAAACGGAACCTCTCGGAAAACGCATCATTGAAGGAATCGAGGCTGAAGGGACCCGTTCGATCTTGACGATTCCGGCGGGACAAATCGGGAATGAACAACCCATCCAAATTGTTTCCGAACGTTGGTATTCATTAGAACTTGAGACTGTGATTCTTTCAAAGCACTCGGATCCGCGTTTTGCGGAAACCACTTATCGGCTCACCGGCATCAGTCGCAGCGAACCCTCCAAGTCTCTATTCGAAGTTCCAGCCGACTACACTGTCAACGAAGGCACGCCTGGCGTGCCCGTATTCGGATATCGCAAGAGAATCGTCACAGGGAACAACTGATGGCAGCTCCCCTCACCTAAAGCAGAACATAAACAGCTGAACCTCGGCTGGCGTGGAGCTGCCAAGAAGGCTAGGGATTGAATTGAGAAGACCGGACAAAGCAATTCCGCATTCCCCATCGTTCCTGTTCATTTAGGGTGGGGACAAGCTTTCAATTCTGGGGGAAAATTTGGCAAATGGAAGCTAAACAATGAGGTATCCTATTTTTTTCTGGTTTCCGCTCCTCTCTGCCCGTCCTTCTTCGGACCCTGAAGGGAATAATCGCTGAGATCAGGTTTGCCGGCCTGTTCCCAAGCTGCCGTAATCATTGCCGCAACGGCCGTGATCGACACATTCAACTGGTCCACCAGGATTGAACCCGCCATCGCAAAGAACGTGTCGTAGTAACCTTCGTCATAGTCCCTGCGGTTTGCAGCGGCTTTTTTGTCCGCTTTCAAGACGAGATCCGCCTGCAGGAAGCTTTTCAACAACGAATCAAAAATAAAGTCGCGAGGATTTGAAATCGGAAATATTGGCGCAGGCCGGATATTCAATCGGTCTCGATAATGCAGAAGGAGGTCCGATTCAAAACGAAAGTGCAGACCGCTTTGCCCGGTCAATTGGCCATTATAATTGCTGATAGCGTGAAAGGGAACTTGGGCATCGCTCACGTAATGCGCAATCACCGCGGCGAAGAATTGAACCTCATCTCGGGAAAAATGATTCCGTTCTTCATGATATTGCCGGAATGCTCCGACCAGCTGATCAAAAACCTGAGCCGTCCTCCATGGCAATAAACCTTCCTTTTGAATTTTCTCCGGACCGAACTTTCGCATTGCCATTTGGTAGTCTCGAGGCAATTCATCAAAAGGATAGCTGCCAAAAGCGTCCAAATCGAGAAAATGGCGAGTCGCCTCCTCCTCAAATCCGGCCATACGCCAAAGATCAGGGTCTATCGAATGCTCGACCACAAAGGCCCGATGCCTCTCGAAGAAGGGTCGTATCGGAACTGGAAGAAGGGAGAGAGCCTCCCCGGTAATGAAACGGTGTCCGTCATTTCCCCAGCCCAACAAGGGTTGCCCCTTGAACTGCAAGAGGAAAAAAACGGATGAAACCAGGAACATTCTTCGAAGAGGGCGCATTGGATCCTTCTGTCGATTTTCATGCTGGGGGGACTATGAGCGTTGTATTTTCTGACTTAACCGAGGACTCCGTTCATTTCCCGTTCTCCAATTTGCTGGCGCCACATGGCATAATAGAGCCCTTTCAATTCCAGTAGTTCATCGTGCCCTCCGGACTCCACGATTCTCCCTTTCTCCAGGACATAGATCCGTTCGGCATGGAGGACTGTAGATAGCCGGTGGGCAATGAGGATGTTGATCATTTCTCGTTGCTTTGAGATCTCCCGGATGGTTTCGCTAATCTCATCCTCAGTCAGAGAATCCAGAGACGAGGTTGCTTCATCAAAGACGAGCAAATTCGGCTTTCGGAGCAAAGCGCGTGCAATGGATAATCGCTGTTTCTCGCCACCGGAGACTTTCACACCTCCCTCTCCGATAACCGTGTCCAGTCCCTTGTCGGCCCTTGCCAAAAGACTCTGGCAGGCAGCTTTCTCCAAAACCTCCAGGCACTCGAGATCGCTGGCATTAGGATTTACAAAGAGTAGGTTCTCCCGGATTGATCCGGAAAAAAGCTGGGTGTCCTGAGTGACGAATCCTATTCTATTTCGGAGGTTTTCCAAATCGACTTCGTTCGACGGAATTCCGTTGTAGAAGATTGTTCCCTCTTGTGGTACGTAAAGACCGACTAGCAACTTGACGAGTGTGGTTTTGCCTGCGCCGGAGGGTCCTACAAACGCAATCGTTTCTCCTCGCTCAACCGCAAACGAGATTTCCTCTAAGGCTCGCCTCGTGGCCGACCGGTGCTGGAAGCTTACCTTGGAAAATTCCAGTTGGCGGATGTCTGACAGGACCACCGGGCTGACCGGTATCGGATCCTTGGGAGTGTTCATGATCTCTTCAAAATTGTTGAGTGAGACCTCTGCCTCGCGGTAGGTATTGATAACACTTCCCAGTTCCTGGAGGGGTCCAAAAATAAAAAAGCTGTAAATCCATAGAGCGAAAAACTCTCCAACGGTTATTTGCCTGGCGAATATCAAGTAAAGCATCATAAAAAGAATGCTATTCCTCAGGAAATTGACCGAGGTCCCTTGAATAAAACTCAAGCTTCGAAGGTATCGCACCTTTTTCAATTCCAGGGCAAGAATTTTGCCAGTCGTGTTATTGAGGCGACGGATTTCCTGCTGAGCCAACCCGAGGCTCTTGACTAATTCGATATTGCGCAAGGATTCGGTCGTCGCGCCGGCCAATGCTGTGGTCTCGGTTACGATGACCTTTTGGATTTTTTTGATCTTCTTGCTGAGGACCGAACTGAGAATTCCTAGCAAAGGGACCGTCATAAAATAGACAGGGGCAATGGCCCAATGGACGCTCAATGCATATCCCATAACAAAAACTACGCCGACCAGAGTTGTAAAAACGACATTGATGGCCACACTGATCAACTTCTCAACATCCGCGCGGACCTTTTGCAGTTTACCGAGCGTCTCCCCGCTCCGTTGATCTTCGAATACACTATAAGGCAACTCGAGGGAATGCCTCAGACCGTCTGTATAGATTTGAGCGCCTAAGCGCTGGGTGATGACATTAATATAATAGTCCTGAAAATTTTTGGCTACCCGGGAGACAAAGGCAACCCCAATGGCGGCTGCCAGCAGGAGACTGACTCCCCGGAAAAATTCCATTGTCGTGTAATCCTGGTAGCGGGTGGCATATTGGTCAATGATGTGACGAAAGATCCAGGGGTCAAGCAAAGAAAAAATCTGATTGATCGCAGCCAGTACAAGAGCCAAAACCACAAGTTTCCAATAACACTTCAAATAGGCAATAAGGCATTTCATATTCTTATGTCCGTTTTGAGGATGCAATAATCCCAAGACGCAGTCAATTTTCTAGCCTAACTGATACGGGTCGATTTGTCACTGGTGCGAGTCTTCACTGCAGCTGGAAATGGCAGGTGGAGCAGGCGATTGTTCAGTGTCTGGAATCGACGAACTTAATCAGTTTTGCGGCATAGAGCTTTTGAATGATGAGCAGGGATTCCGCTTCACGGAAGGGACAAATGGAAAGGATGGATTTGACATCCCAGCTCCCGTTGATTCGGGAAAGGATAAACCCTTCCTTGGGTCCAATTTCGGTTGTCGTGAGCACATCAATGGAAACAGTCAAAAACGGGATCGCGTCTGGCCGGATCGCAGATTGATAAATTTGCCGGACGAGCACGGACTCAGCCTTCAGCAGCATCGTTCCGGCCTTGATGTGGTTCGGATCCAGCTCCAAAATACTAGCCAAGATTTCAAGGGCTTCGGCGGCCTTTTCATGTTGGATGAATTCCTTGGCTCTTTCTAAGAGGTCGTCCGGAGCCTCAAGATATTCAGGAAGCGGCTGGAGTGACTGCTCTAGCTGGGGAAGCTCGTCGAGCACCTGGACAACTCCCTCGCAAAGTAGGCTGTAGAGCAAGGAATAGACATGGAATGGAGACGCGTGCATGTTGTAGCATATCTCGCCCACCGTCATCTGCTTCTTGATATACCAGAGGATTTTGGGGAGTTGACTTCCAACAGTCACCTCGCGGAGACTTTGCCCCGGAACAAGACCTAACACGACACGGTCAGAAGGAATCCTACCTCGGTAACGCTGCCATTCGTCTACTCGATAGATCCCTTCTATGACGACACTCGTAGGTTTGATTTCGATCCGAATGAGATCCTGTGGGAGCAGGGCATTGTCCTCGAAGGCGAAATCCGCCTGCTCCCATAGGAACAGGTCGTAAATAATCTCCAGGGCACGCTCGCGCAATAGCTCCATCATCTCGGCGTCGTGGATGAGTCCTAAGTGGACAAGCGCTCGGCCCAGAGGAACTTTCAGCTGACGGTGCTTCTCCATCCCTGCCTTAAGACCAGCCTCGTCGATTTTCCCATAGTGCAAAAGGAATTGGCCGAAATACTCTTTGGGGTCATTCGAACTCGATCCCACGATAGTCCCTTTTTCAAAAAAGATCATCTTTGTGATGTTCTCATGGCGTACCCTAAGAATCCCATTCTTCTGGCCTACCTCCAGAAACTGAAGCAAGTCGGCCACATTCATGGTTGCCAGACTACCCACAATACTCATCAACGATCTCCCAGATATTATCCCAAGAGGCAAATACTAATGAAGACGGAGTGATGCCACGCCCTTTTCGTCATGTGCGCAGAAAACGGCACAAAGAATTTCTTAGACTTCATCCTAACTCTTCGTCAAGTTGCTGTTAAATCTTGAGTTTATCTCTGGATAAGTGCAGTTTGATGAAATTCGAGGTTATCCAAGGGGGACGTCGATTGAGGTCAAATTGTCGGCTCCGGCATGCCCCACTGCGACCATTCTTCGCGGGCTGGGCCATAGACTCCGGGAACTTTCAATCCGGCTTGCCGCATCAAGACTGTCATTTGGCCGCGGTGATGAGTCTGGTGTGCAATCAAAGCAGTCAGAGTAAATCCCCGTTTCCACATCTGCCCATACATTTCATCGCTCTCTTCGAGGCTCGCATCTGTCCATTTGGACTTGAGTTCCTCCATAAGGGACAACCCCGCTCCCTCGTAGGCCAGCAAAATCTCTTTCATCGATGAAGGGACAGCCGAACTCTCTGCAGGGCCGCTAACGGAAAGGCCTGTCTTGGTCATCATTTCAGGAATTGTTAAGACGATATGCCAGGCTAGTCGCCCTAGTGTTCTACCACCCGGCTCCACGCCTTGAGGAAGACAACGATCCGGGATGTGCTTGAACACTTTCTTGGTTGAATCAACCTCCTGCATCCAGACGGATTCGAAATCCTGTATTTTTCTGAACATGGGTTTTTTTTCTCCTTTGGGGATCACGTAAATCTCTTTTGTATACCTTACGAAGACATGGAATAAGGACTCAACGGAACAAGACAAATGCTAAGCTGGCGTCAAGCGGGGTTGTTACGTCGCGAGGGTAGGTCACTTCACATTGCAAGGGCCATACTTGCAAGGTAAGATACTCAGCTCTCTGGATTCAAGGACAAATAGAGTAGGTCTGGTCACCCGGTCGCCAATCACAGCTCAATTCCCACTAAACTAGCAGGGCGGGGCAATGGCCTTCAGGGTGAAACTCGAAAAAAGCTCTGGGTAAAAGGAGTGCGGCCTGAATCCAGGTAGAATTCAGGCCGCTCGAGAGAGAAATGCGTTCTTTGCTGTAGACGCAATCCCTTGTCAAAAAGACGAAGCAAAAATAAAAAAAATCCCTCGCTTTTCCCTTGCCTCAAACTAAGCGATGATCGCTTTTATGGGACTAGCCGGTTCGACTCCTGTCAATCGCTGATCGAGACCCAGGTATTTATAACTGAACTTCTCGTGGTCGATCCCAAACTGATTGAGTATCGTCGCCTGCAAGTCCCGGACATGGACCGGGTTGTTCACGATGTTGTAGGAGAATTCGTCGGTCTCCCCGTACACCGTTCCTCCCTTGATCCCGCCCCCTGCCATCCACAAACTGAAGCAGCGGGGATGATGATCCCGGCCATAGTCGGTCGGCGTTAATTTGCCCTGGGAATAGATCGTTCGACCAAATTCTCCTCCCCAAATCACCAGCGTGCTGTCCAGCAATCCACGCGATTTGAGATCCTGCACCAACCCCCAGCAACCCTGATCGACATCCTTACACTGACTGGGCAACACTTCCGGAAGAAAGTTGTGGACGTCCCAACCTCGATGGTAGAGTTGCACAAACCGGACGCCCCGTTCCACGAGTCTCCTGGCCATCAAGCAACCATTCGCAAAAGTCCCGCCTTTGCGGGCATCCTCACCATAGAGCTGATAAGTGCTCTCCGGCTCCTTGGAGAGATCGGTCAATTCCGGAACAGAAGTCTGCATCCGGAAGGCCATTTCATACTGCGCAATACGCACTTGCGTCTCCGGATCCCCGATCTTTTCAAGTTCAAGATGGTTGAGTTCTCCGAGGCCATCCAGCATCTGGCGTCTGATCTGAGGAGGAACTCCGTCCGGGTTATTGATATAAAGCACTGGATCACCGCCCGAGCGAAGCGCCACGCCGGCATATTGAGCCGACAGGAATCCGGCGCTCCACAACCGGGCCGAAATCGCCTGTACGCCAGCCTTTGGATGAGAATGAGTGGCATTGAGGACAACGAAGGTCGGTAAGTCCTGGTTCATGCTGCCCAGACCATATGCAATCCAGGCCCCCATGCACGGTTTCCCCGCGATCATGTTTCCCGTTTGTATAAACGTGATCGCCGGCTCGTGGTTGATCGCTTCCGTGTGGACCGAACGAATAATCGCCATGTCATCTACCATCTTCGCCGTGTACGGCAAAAGCTCCGAGACCCAGGCTCCACTCTGACCGTGTTGCTGGAACTTGAATATGGACGGGGCTATTGGAAATCGACTCTGCCCAGCCGTCATCGTCGTCAGCCGCTGGCCTTTGCGAATAGATTCGGGGAGGTCTTTGTCATACCAGTCTTTCATCCCCGGCTTGTAGTCATAGAGATCAAGCTGCGGCGGCGCTCCCACCATGTGCAGGTAAATCGCCCTCTTGGCTTTCGGCGCAAAGTGGGGAAGTCCGGGGACTCCTCCTACCGCTTGCGGCTTGGTGAGACTTTCCGCCAGCGCATTCAGCACATTGTCACCCAGCAGGCTTGCCAGCGCCATGCTCCCCAGGCCACGCGCACTGCGGCCAAAAAACTGGCGGCGTGTTTCAACTAATACAGCTTGATCTATAGGATGCATCGCTCCCCCCTTAGAAACACTTCCCTTACCACTGCGGCCAAAAAACTGCCGACGGGTTTCAACTAATACTGCTTGATCAATAGGATTCATCGTATTTCTCCTCAGAATACTCAAAGGTTATTTGTTGAAGACTTCGTCCAAATTCATGACCTGGTTTGCCACCATGGTCAAAACTGTAACCTGTGAAGCCGCAATCGGCAAATCCCCTTGGACTCTCCAACCGACAACAGCTTCTGGGCATCTTCAGGATGCGAATCGTAATAAGTTAGGTAATCGCGATAGGCACGTTTTGTGATATCTCGTTCTTTTTGATCGAACGGTCGGGCCAATAAACGATTCGCAATAATGTCGAACTAGACCGTCAAGACTCTCTGCGATTTGTCCGCAGGGCCCACTGGGCAAGATTCCGGGCTGCTTCCACAAACTGTGTGTCGTTCATCGTCACCAGGGCCTGCAACGGTGTGTCCGTCCGCTCACGACGTACCGTGCAGCTCTCCCGTGTCGGTGCATTGAAAATATCCATCGAGGCCGGAGGCGCACTCCGCTTCCAGAGAGTGTACAGACTCCGGCGATAGAGATGTTCGCCCTTGTCTTGTTTGTAGAAACGAGTATTGCTGACGAAATGGCGACGGTTTCCCATATTCCGTCCGGCTGGTAGGGTTTGACACTTGGTCCGCCTATCTTCGGCACCAAGAATCCACTGGCTGCCAATGCATAGTCCCGGACCATCTCTCCATCCATGCGGAATCGCGGCCCGCGCGATAACAGCCGGTTCTCCGGATCTACCTTTAGCTTCTCTTCCGTCGTCAGCGCCGATTGCCGGTAGGTTGATGAGGTGACCATCAACTTGAAAAACTTCTTGATGTCCCATCCCGATTCGCGGAACTCCACCGCCAGCCAGTCCAGCAATTGCGGATGCGAGGGCGCCTGCCCCTGCGATCCAAAATCTTCCGCCGTCTTCACCAATCCCGTCCCGAACACTTCCTGCCAGTACCGATTCACCGTTACCCGCGCCGTGAACGGATTCGACGGATCCACCAGCCACTGCGCCAGCCCCAGACGGTTCCGCGGAAACGAGGCCGGCATCGGCGGTAACGCCGCCGGTACGTTCGGATCTACTTTCTCCCGCATCTGATCGTATTGCCCACGGAATAGGATGTGCGCCATCGGCTTGGTGTCCGTCTTCTCTTCCATCACCAGCGTCACGGCACCTCGCTTTCGAACCGCCCGTGCTTCAGCACCTAGTGACTGAGCTTTCTCCGCCATTCCGCGGTACTTCGAATCTTCAGCGTTCAAATAGCGGAGATACAACACTTCGCGTTCATGGGCCGTCAGCTGGTCGGCCGATTTTTCGCGTGCACCGTCCAATACAAACCATTCGGATGCCAGATGGGCTTCTTCTTCACTCAGTACACGGGATAAAATGCGTAAATCGGCGACGGCCCCCCCTTCGAAGTAATTATTGCCCTGGTGTCCAAGCCTGAAGGGGGATGGCGTACGTATCTCTCCTTCCAAATATTCAGTGGTGGCAAAAGTATGCTGCGTCGGAACTGACTGTCCATTGACAAAAAGTCCAAATCCCGCCAGCTCCCGGCTGCCATCGTACGTCACAACAAGATGATTCCACGTTCCCGGTTTGAATTGGCGCTGGAAACCTGCGGAGATCTCAATTTGTTTACCTTCATTGCCAATCAGTTTGAGCGAAGGGGTGCGTCCCCCAATCTCGATGCTCCAACCGCGAAACTTGTCATCAGGATCAGACTGACTCATGACTGTAAAATTATCCGAGCCGGTCGGCTGGTAGATCCAGACGGAAACCGAGAAAGGCCTATCGGCACTGAAGTATTCGATATGGGGCAATTCCAGCGAGGCTTCTTTCCCGAAGTAAAGTGCTTTGGTCTTTTCAGTTACTCCAGGACCTAAGGTCAGACCTTTGGGCAACTCTATGGACATTTTTGTGTCATGGGTTGCCACGCGAACATCATCCGGGATGGAAATTGCAAGTAATTGGGAACCTGGATCGACAGCAGAAATCAGGTTGCGTCGAGCTGCAGATTGCAACCATTCCTCAAAGGCATTATCCGCACTGGCTCGAATCTGTCGCATTTGCTCTTTGACGGCGGATAATTCAGCATTGAGTTCGGCCCAACGAGCCAGATCCGTTTCACGGGGAACAACGATAATGGGAGGCGTGTCGGATACGTTCCCATCCATGGCGTCTTGCGTAGTATTTCGGAAGAAGGCCGTCATGGAATAGAAATCCTTCTGCGAGATCGGATCGAACTTGTGGTCATGACAGGTTGCACACCCGACCGTCAATCCCAGCCAAACCGCGCCCGTCGTGTCCGCACGATCCTTCGCATAAATCGCTTCCACTTCTTCGGCTATCACTCCCCCTTCGTTCGTTGTCACATTACAGCGTTGAAACCCCGACGCGATCTGCTGTTCCATTGTCCGGTTGGGAAGTAAATCTCCCGCCAGCTGTTCGATCGTAAACCGGTCAAACGGAAGGTTTCGATTGTAGGCCGCAATCACCCAATCCCGATACGGCCACATCTCCCGATAGTTGTCCACATGGATCCCGTGCGTGTCCGCATACCGCGCTGCATCCAGCCAGTACCGCCCTCGATGCTCTCCCCAATGTTCCGATCCTAGCAGCCGATCCACCAGCTTCTCGTAGGCCCCGTTCGAGTTGTCCTTCACAAATGCTTCCACCTCTACCGGCTCCGGCGGTAATCCCGTCAAATCCAATGACAGCCGCCGAATCAGTGTTCGCCGATCTGCCTCCGACGCCGGTTTCAACCCCGCCGCCTCCAGTTTCGCCAGAATAAACTGATCAATCGGATTCCGTACCCAAGCCTTGTCTTTGACCACCGGCAACCCCGGACGCACCGGCGCTGCGAACGACCAAAGCTCTTTCCATCCGGCTCCCTGCTCAATCCACTTCTTCAAGAGCTCGATTTGTTGCGGCGTTAGCGACTTGTGCGAGATTTTGCGGCATCCGCCGGGCGGGGTTTTCCGCCGAAATCCGCTGGTATAGCAAACTCTCCTGGGTTTCCCCGGAACAATCACCGTCCCGCTATCCCGCACTTCATACGCCCCTTCTTTTGTGTCCAATCGCAAATCCACCATGCGGGTGTTCTTGTCCGGCCGTGGCACTGAAAACAGTTATCCGACAGGATCGGTCTTACGGCCCGCTGAAAATCGACTCCCCCTCCCCCCGCTCTTATCCACCCTGTTGGGCAAAAAGGAATATTGCAATAGACCGAAACGAGAAGAAGTAAGAAAAAGATTCTTCGCATAGACACGACACAAACCCCTCTTGGGAGCAATTCATTTAAAATGCAAACTCTTACATCCGGCAGGCAAGAAACGGCAAGGTCGAAGGCACTGCTCCTTCTACTCTTCCTAGAAAAGCCTGAAGAAATCAGGCGATGATCGCTTTAATGGGACTAGCCGGTTCGACTCCTGTCAATCGCTGATCGAGACCCAGGTATTTATAACTGAACTTCTCGTGGTCGATCCCAAACTGATTGAGTATCGTCGCCTGCAAGTCCCGGACATGGACCGGGTTGTTCACGATGTTGTAGGAGAATTCATCGGTCTCCCCGTACACCGTTCCTCCCTTGATCCCGCCCCCTGCCATCCACAAACTGAAGCAGCGGGGATGATGATCCCGGCCATAGTCGGTCGGCGTTAATTTGCCCTGGGAATAGATCGTTCGACCAAACTCTCCTCCCCAAATGACCAGCGTGCTGTCCAGCAATCCACGCGATTTGAGATCCTGCACCAACCCCCAGCAACCCTGATCGACATCCTTACACTGACTAGGCAATACTTCCGGAAGATTGCCGTGTACGTCCCAACCTCGATGGTAGAGTTGCACAAACCGGACGCCCCGCTCAACCATGCGACGTGCCATCAGGCAGCTATAAGCAAAAGTCCCGCCTTTGCGGGCATCCTCACCATAGAGCTGATAAGTGCTCTCCGGCTCCTTGGAGAGATCGGTCAATTCCGGAACAGAAGTCTGCATCCGGAAGGCCATTTCATACTGCGCAATACGCACTTGCGTCTCCGGATCCCCGATCTTTTCAAGTTCAAGATGGTTGAGTTCTCCGAGGCCATCCAGCATCTGGCGTCTGATCTGAGGAGGAACTCCGTCCGGGTTATTGATATAAAGCACTGGATCACCGCCCGAGCGAAGCGCCACGCCGGCATATTGAGCCGACAGAAATCCGGCGCTCCACAACCGGGCCGAAATCGCCTGCACATTCGCCTTGGGATTAGAATGGGTGGCATTGAGAACAACGAAAGTCGGCAAGTCCTGGTTCATGCTGCCCAGACCATATGCAATCCAGGCCCCCATGCACGGTTTCCCCGCGATCATGTTTCCCGTTTGTATAAACGTGATGGCCGGCTCGTGGTTGATCGCTTCCGTGTGTACCGAACGAATGATGGCCATGTCATCTACCATCTTCGCCGTGTAGGGCAAAAGCTCCGAGACCCAGGCTCCACTCTGACCGTGTTGCTGGAACTTGAATATGGACGGGGCTATCGGAAATCGACTCTGCCCAGCCGTCATCGTCGTCAGCCGCTGGCCTTTGCGAATAGATTCGGGGAGGTCTTTGTCATACCAGTCTTTCAACCCCGGCTTGTAGTCATAGAGATCAAGCTGCGGCGGCGCTCCTACCATGTGCAGGTAGATTGCGCTCTTGGCTTTCGGCGCAAAATGAGGAAGTCCCGGGACTCCTCCAACCGCTTGCGGCTTGGTGAGACTTTCCGCCAACGCATTCAGCACATTATCACCCAGCAGGCTTGCCAGCGCCACGCTCCCCAGGCCACGCGCACTGCGGCCAAAAAACTGGCGGCGCGTTTCCACTAATACAGCTTGATCAATAGGATTCATCGCTCCCCCCTTAGAAACACTTCCCTTACTTGTTGAAGACTTCGTCCAAATTCATGACCTGATTTGCCACCATGGTCAAAGCGGCAACCTGCGGAGCTCCAGCCGTCAAGTCTGCCTTGGACTCCCCAACTGACAACAACTTCTGGGCATCTTCGGGATGCGAGTCGTAATAAGCCAAAAATTCCTGATAGGCGCGCTTGACGATCTCCCGTTCTTTTTGATCGAAAGGACGGGCCAGAAGTCGTGCTGCCATGAAATCGATTTCGCGGTCCAAATTACCATCGGATTCCCGCAGGGCGCGCTGAGCGAGAGCCCGCGCCGCTTCTACAAACTGCGTATCATTCATAGTCACTAAGGCCTGTAAAGGCGTGTCTGTCCGTTCCCGGCGCATCGTGCACGTCTCCCGCGTCGGCGCATTGAAAATATCCATCGAAGCCGGAGGCGCACTCCGCTTCCAGAAGGTGTAGAGGCTCCGACGATAGAGATCATCGCCTTTGCCCTGCTTGTAAAAGCGCGTATTACTACCAATCATCGCGACAGTTTCCCATACCCCGTCTGGTTGATAGGGTTTGACACTCGGCCCGCCAATCTTTGGCACCAGCAGTCCACTGGCCGCTAACGCATAGTCTCGGACCATCTCTCCATCCATCCGGAATCGCGGCCCGCGCGATAACAGCCGGTTCTCCGGATCCACCTTCAGCTTCTCTTCCGTCGTCACCGCCGATTGCCGGTAGGTCGCCGAGGTCACCATCAACTTGAAAAACTTCTTGATGTCCCAGCCCGATTCGCGAAACTCCACCGCCAGCCAGTCCAGCAATTGCGGATGCGAGGGCGCCTGCCCCTGCGAACCAAAATCTTCCGCCGTCTTCACCAATCCCGTCCCAAAGATTTCCTGCCAGTAACGATTCACGGTGACCCGTGCCGTCAACGGATTCGATGGATCCACTAGCCACTGCGCCAATCCCAGCCGGTTCCGCGGAAATGATGCCGGCATCGGCGGCAAAGCCGCCGGAACGCTCGGATCTACTTTCTCCCGCATCTGATCGTATTGCCCTCGGAATAGAATGTGTGCCATCGGCTTCGTGTCCGTCTTCTCTTCCATCACCAGCGTCACGGCACTGCGCTCGCGAATTTCGCGTTTCTCGGCTTTCACAGTCTTGAGCCGGGCAGCCAGTTCGCGATACTTAGCATCTTCGAGCGTCAAGAAATAAAGATGGAATGCATCGCGTTCGGCAGCACTCCACTGATCGGGTTGTTTTTCGCGTGCCAACTCCATCGTCAGCCAAAGCGACGCGAGCTGACCTTCTTCAACAGAGATTGGGCGCGTGAAGATATGAAGATCCGCAATGGCACCACCCTGAAAGAAGAGCTTGCCATTGCCGCCGACTAGCATCGGGCACTTTGTCCGAATCTCCCCCTGAAGCTCAGTCACCTGGTCGCCCGCCCCTTGAGTGGGGATGGCTCTACCATTCAAGTAGAGTCCGAGGCCCGCCTGTTTTCGACTTCCATCATAGGAAACGGCAACATGGTTCCAGGTCCCCGGTTTTAATTGTTCTTGAAAACCCGCACTAATGCTGATGGTTTTGCCTTCGTCATCAGTGAGTCGAAACGCCACGACGCGCGCCCCAATATCTAGTGCCCAACCGCGATTCTTATTTTCCACGTCTGACTGATTCAGCACTGCAAAATTATCTGACCCAGTCGGCTGGTAGATCCAGAGAGTCACCGAAAAGGGTTTATCGGCGGAAAAGTAATCACTATTGGGAAGTTGCACTTGGGTGTTCCCCTCAAATTTGAGGGCCTTGCTCCCGGGAACCCCTCCTTCACCAATCGTAATTCCTTCCGGAAGAGATACCGCACTGGTCTGCCCGTTCATTCTGAGATTAGCCTGTTCTCCGAAGAGAGAAAGCGAGCAATTCAGCTGACAGTTCGAAAGGGGACTTCAACTGACGGTGGACATTTGAATTGACCCACTGGTCAAAAGCGCTGTCTGAGGCGAGCCGTGCCTGCTGCATCTGGCTCTTGACTGTTAATTCTTCTTTGTTTAGCTGGTCCCAACGCAATTGGTCTTTTTCCCCGGGTACCACGATCGCTGGGGGGGTGTTAGGAGCGTTCCCATCCATGGCGTACTGGGTGGTATTCCGGAAGAAGGCCGTCATGGAATAGAAATCCTTCTGCGAGATCGGATCGAACTTGTGGTCATGACAGGTTGCACACCCGACCGTCAATCCCAGCCAAACCGCGCCCGTCGTGTCCGCCCGGTCCTTCGCATAAATCGCCTCCACTTCTTCGGCTATCACTCCCCCTTCGTTCGTCGTCACATTGCAGCGTTGAAACCCCGACGCGATCTGCTGTTCCATCGTCCGGTTCGGCAGTAAATCTCCCGCCAGCTGTTCGATCGTAAACCGGTCAAACGGAAGGTTTCGATTGTAGGCCGCAATCACCCAATCCCGATACGGCCACATCTCCCGATAGTTGTCCACATGGATCCCGTGCGTGTCCGCATACCGCGCCGCATCCAGCCAGTACCGCCCTCGATGCTCTCCCCAACGTTCCGATCCTAGCAGCCGATCCACCAGCTTCTCGTAGGCCCCCTTCGAGTTGTCCTTCACAAATGCTTCCACCTCTACCGGCTCCGGCGGTAATCCCGTTAAATCCAACGACAGCCGCCGAATCAGCGTCCGCCGATCCGCCTCCGGCGCCGGTTTCAACCCCGCCGCCTCCAGTTTCGCCAGAATAAACTGATCAATCGGATTCCGTACCCAAGCCTTGTCTTTGACCGCCGGCAACCCCGGACGCACCGGCGCTGCGAACGACCAAAGCTCTTTCCATCCGGCTCCCTGCTCAATCCACTTCTTCAAGAGCTCGATTTGTTGCGGCGTTAGCGACTTGTGCGAAGATTCTGGCGGCATCCGCCGGGCGGGGTCTTCCGCCGAAATCCGCTGGTATAGCAAACTCTCCTGGGGTTTCCCCGGAACAATCACCGTCCCGCTATCCCGCACTTCATACGCCCCTTCTTTTGTGTCCAATCGCAAATCCACCATGCGGGTGTTCTTGTCCGGCCCGTGGCACTGAAAACAGTTATCCGACAGGATCGGTCTTACGGCCCGCTGAAAATCGACTCCCCCTCCCCCCGCCTTCACCAACGGTTGTTGGGCCATTTTAATCGAGCAAAAGAAGCAGACCAGGAGCAAAAAACAAAATCCGAAAGAACGAAGTACTGTCTTCATGGAATACCTCACCTTGAAAACCTTAGACTGATCAAGATTTATCATAGTATTATGCAACATATAATTTTACTAAATCGTTTCCCTTGTTGCAAGTCATGGATGAATTTTGAAAGATTTTGGAGGGAGACTCGATTTTGCCGGATTTGGCGGTTCCATGGAGGAACTCTATGGGCAATTGGGATGCCCACCAAACATCGCCTAGAATCAAAAACACCCGGGCCGTCTAAAAAGCCATCGTGTGAGGCCTTTTTCTGGTTATAATCTGCGCACTCCTTAGTTTTTATTTGATGATTGCATCAGGCCTCTGGTTGCTTTCCATTGTAAGATACAAAGCCGAGAAGAATTATTGCTTAATGAGAATAAACGGGCTCGAAGAGACCGTCTGGGAGAAAGGGCTAGTCCTATGAATAATTACAGAATCCATAAATGCATCCTCTGTATGTGTGTAAGCTTCTTTTTCGTCAGCAAACTAGGTGCGCAAATGCCGTCTCAATGGAAAGCGCACGACATGAACCGGCCACGTCCACGGATTGTACAGCCAGGTGCCCAAGCACTACCTGTCCCTCCGCCTTCGGACGCTGTCATATTGTTTGATGGCAAAGATCTTTCGAAGTGGCGCAGTGAAGATGGAAGCCCGGCGAAATGGATTGCCAATAACGGATATATGGAGTCCGTGAAAGGAAGTGGCTATCTCTTTACTCGACAGAATTTCGGGGATATTCAGTTGCACGTGGAATGGGCCACGCCCGTTCCTCCGTCAGGAACAAGTCAAGGACGCGGCAATAGCGGTGTTTTTCCAATGGGGCTTTACGAAATTCAGGTGTTGGATTCTTATGAAAACGACACCTACCCGGATGGGCAGGCCGCGGCGGTTTATGGCGAGTATCCCCCTCTGGTCAACGCCTGCTTAGGACCCGGAGTGTGGCAATCTTATGATATCGTGTTCCGACGACCACGATTTGACCCCGACGGCAAGCTGCTTGAACCCGCGAGAGTCACCGTCTTCCAAAATGGCATTTTGGTTCAGGACAACGTAAAACTGTGGGGACCCACGACGTGGCTCCAGCATCTCCCTTATGAGCCTCACCCTGATAAGCTCCCTCTCTCATTACAGGATCACGGTAATCCCGTCCGTTACCGGAATATCTGGTTGCGTGAACTTACGGAATGGGTCGAGCCCGGCCCCACCAATCCTGCAACGGAGCCGGTTATCACTTTGCAACTGGGAGAACTAAATCGTTATGTCGGGAAATACGAGGCGTCCAACGGCGACATTTATACTATTGCGCGCGAGGGACAACAGCTCTGGGCTCATTTCTATGGACCTGGCAAAGTGGAACTCGTGCCCCATTCGATGAGCAAGTTTTCTCTTCGATGGACGGCGGCTACGGTTACCTTTGATCTAAACGCCAATTCACTCCCCAAAGGGTTCACGATTGATATTGGAGGGGAGCAACGTTACTCCAAGAAAGTTGAGTAGACTCGGATAAGCCACTCGAACTGGCCATTCTGCCTGGGTACAGCATTTGTTTAGAACTACGAGCAGACGCTTACCCCCAGAACGGTTCCCCCGGCTCCATGTATTCTTTCAAAAAATCAGGGTTAATATCGAGACCCAGTCCTGGCCCCATAGGAACCTGGAGCAAACTATTTCTTACAACCGGGGGATTCGTGGCCGACATTTTTTCGGCAATCCGATCAGGCCAACCCAGCGGGCTCTCTGATCGGAAAAAATTATGAACGGAGGCACCGAATTGGGCGGAGGCCATAGTGAGTATCAGGCTGCCCACATTATGCAAGGCTACAGGAGTGCGGGTCATTGTCGCGTAGTCTGCGATTTTCTTGACACCAGTAATCCCACCGGCGAAGGCGAGATCGGGATGGATGAAGTCGACGGCCTGGCTATCGATGAAGGGTTTAAACCCTCTCAGCAGCTCAAGCTTTTCACCAGTAAGGAGAGGAATCCGGGAAGAACGTCTGAGAGACATCCAGGCTTCCGAAAATGGCACATTCAACGGGTCTTCGTAAAACAGCGGCTCCAGCGGTTCAACGGCTTTGGCAACCGCGATTGCACTGGGCGTATCCAGTTCGTTGTGGCAGTGCACAGCAATATCAATGTCGGTACCCACTGCTTCACGAAGGTTTGAATAGGCACGGAATACTGTGCGAACTTGAGCGGGAGTGAGCGTGGTGGCGTAGCGAGCCGCAGCAATTCCGATATAAGAATCGAAGCTGATCTTATAGGCGGTAAAGCCTTCCGGAGCCGAACGCACGCGTTGGGCCCATTCACGGCAAGAACCTTTGTCTAACATGTCGACATTAACACCATGGGAATAGAGAGGAATCGACTCGCGAAACGGGCCCCCCAGTAAAACACAGACGGGACGGTTGAGGATCTTACCCGCAAGATCCCACAGCGCGATATCAATCCCACTGATGGTAGGGATATGAGCCATCCAGGCGTGCATGAGGGTCGTGAGGTTGTGAAAATGAACTTCAATCGCCAGGGGATCCTTGCCAATTAGATATTGTTTCATCACCTCAATTCTGGCTCTCGCCATAGGTCCATTGGTGCCCGCTTCTCCATAACCGGAGATGCCTGCATCCGTGTCGATGCGAACGAGACAGTTGGAACGGCTTAATTTCATGGCCCGGATATCGGTAATGCGAATCCTTCCCAGTTCAGGCTCCGCCAAAGTTTGAAATCGACTCAACCAGGCCCCCGCTGGAAGCAAGATTGCAAATCGCAAGAGTTCCCTCCGCGTCATCATCGGAATGCACCTCCTCGCCATGCGTGCTCGTCCTTTTTCCTTGTTCTGGTGATCAGTCTAGTGGGGATTTTCGGCGGTGCCATGATGAATGTTTCTGTTGTGATGGATACGTTGTGTGGAGAGGCTACCGGCCCAAGTGCAAAGCGGGTGGCAGGATCATTTGTCTCTGCGAATTATCTCCCAGACACGTTCCTCCTGGATGCTGGGAATTGGATCAATCCAATCAACCTCACTGCTCGAGGAGCGCCCCCTTATCCCAAAGCACATGGGGCTTCAACGTAGCGGGCTGATAATTCGCTGAATTGTGCAATCTTTCCGGATGACAGTAAAATAACCTGAGACAAGTCAAGGCGCCAGAAACCGTCTTAAGAGCCCGATTCTAATGTTGATTTCGCTCTGACAAAGACGTTGCTCACGGCCTGTCCCAAAGTGGGGAGTGCCGTAATTGCAGCAAGCGCCAAAAATACAAGCAGTAAGGCATACTCCACAAGGTCCTGGCCTTCCTCATCATGAATTAGTCTCTTGAGTACCTTTGTCACAATGTTTCTCCTCCGTCCGAAAAAAACTTTCGAAGAAAAGGGGTTCCTTACAACGCCTCTGCAAGCGTGTATGAGGCCATTTAAGAATCCATTGAAGTTCGGATGACTATGGCTAATCGGGCATATTCTACAGGAAAAAACCTCTCAGAGCATACTCCTCTCCAGCGATTTTTTCGATTGGAAAAAAACATCCAGCCTCACGGGTCTGAAAGGGATCAAACGGAATAATGGGGGGAAGGATTTGGTACGCCCGGAAGGACTCGAACCTTCGACCCCCTGCTTAGAAGATAGCCCAGATTCGGCTACATAATTGATTCTTATAGACAGGGAGCGGGTTTCAGAGGGCCGTTTATCGCCTCTTCGGCGCATTTTGAACACGATTTTGAACACGAATTTTCACCGCGCTGATTGAGGGGCTCTTTCATCTTTCCGGGCGCCCCGTTTTCGGTTCTTACGATCCTCCCACCGCAAAGGAGGGAGGATGTCGTACATCATCGCAATAGCCAACCAGAAGGGCAGCAGTGCAAAGAACCACGACTGCTGTCAATCCTGCAGAATGCTTTTCCAAATCAGGGCGTCGGGTGCTCGTCTTCGATGTCAACACCGAGGCGAACGGCTCTTCACACTTCGGAATTCATCTTGAAGAAGCACGTCTCAATACCTATCACACGCTGATCGAGCCTGAGTCAGATATCCGGGAATACTTCGGTTCGAATTGCTTTTCTCACTTTCACAAGAAGGTCCGATGTATTGGTGCCTCGATGAAACGCAACCCTGCCATCACACTGGACCGCTGCTGTTACGCCGTCGTTGACCACTTCCGTCTCTCTTACGAGGTGATCCATGAGCTCTGAGCTGAATGCCGATCTGGAACAAGCACTCAACAGCTATCTGTCTAATCGTTCTCCCGAGAACATCGTCGCCTCAGCCAACTCCACCCGGAAGATTGTCGGACCTGGTCGTCGGAGGTGTCTCTGTTCCAGGATTTCCTACAGTTCAGGAACTGGAAACAATTCGCTCGGAGGGTTCTGCTCCTGAAGAAGCAGAGTGGATGGAAACCCTCCGAGACCGGGGCGAACACTGCAACTCACAGCTTGTGGAAAACTCGCCCCGAATGGTTAACCAGTTAACCAAAGTGTCTGAAATTCTGCCTTCAGTGGTTGACCAGTTAACCACTCTGGCTAACCAGGAAAAATTGGATAACCAGCCCGCCAGTGGTTAACCACAATGAGGCAATGCCAATTCTGGTCCTGATCGACCCGCGAAAGAACGAAAGTCATTTCAAGTCGCGCAGAGAGAGAAAGTTGAAAGGGATTCGAATCTCTGCCGAGAAACTTCACAAGTACGAACTCTGGTGTTTCATCAACAAAATCGACTTCCAAGACGCCGTCGAAAAAGCCCTGGATTGGTTAACCAGTGGTCAACCAGTTAACCACGTATTGATTGATGATCTTGATGATGATGATAAAAATAATAAATTACCATCATCATCCGCTGTGGAAAACATCGCCGCTTTCTACCGTGAATGGACCAGAAACACGGTCAGTGAAGAAGACCTCAAGGCAATTCGAGAAATCTCCTCCCTCGACCCAAACACCATCAAGCTGGGAATCATCACAGCCATCTATCGAAAAGCTTCGAGCAAAGGAACCAGGAAAATCAATTCATTCCGCTACTTCTTCGGAACCATTCGAGAAGTAGCTAATTCCAAGATGGGAGGAAGTGTCACCCTGCAAAGGCTTGAACAGGTGATCAGTCTCCTGCTTAAGACTAAGAGACAACCATCACCCAATGAACGGAAGGAGCGAATGACGATGAGCGACGAATCGACTCTTCAGCGACTCAAGCAGTTTGGTTATACGGCCCTGCAATCCAGCTTCATTCGCCTCGTGGCACTGCATTCAGGAGTGTTTCTGCGCAGACAGTATCTCCAGTTCGCCGGCATCTCGAGTGGCAAGCATGCCACGAGTTTCCTGGGTAAACTGATCAAAAACGGCCATTGCCGGACGGTCCCTTGGCCGGCAAGATCTCCGTCTATCATCTCCACTCGAAGGCGATCTACAGGACCATCGGTCATCCGGAACTTCGTTTTCGTCGACCCCATGGCCTCGGTTACGTTAAGACCAAACTACTTTCACTCGACTTTGTCTTGCAGAACCCCAAGAACACATATCTCACAACCGAGCAGGAAAAGCTGGATTACTTCACCCACCGCTGCAACATGCCGTTGTCAGATCTGCCTGGCAGAGTGTATCGATCACTAGCCGAAGTTCGTCACGAAGCGACATGATTTTCTGCTAAGTCGTTTAGAACCAATCTAGCCTGCTGCCGAGTCTGCACTACATTCATAATCAAAATCGAGTCTTTCGGGCAACTCCAAGCCGAGGTGGTCGAGTAAGGTTTTTTGCTTTTCGGTGGGCGTCGTCACTCGCCGCAATCTGATCTGACGGCCGTCGGTTGTCGGAAGGATGATGTCAGTGCTGTGCACGCTCGAAAGCAGCGACAAGGCTTTGGCCGGAGACAGCTTTGAACCTTTCCGATCAAGAAGATGTTTGAGCGTCACCCAGAGCGCGTAACCCAGGAAGGCCACCAAGACGTGGGACTTCACGCGGCGTTCGAGCTGGTGAAAGAGCGGACGAATCAACAGCTCGCTCTTTAAGACACGAAACGCCGCCTCGGCTTCCGTCAGCTGGATATATTGGCTCCAGAGCTGTTCAGCGCTTCCAGCCTGCAGATTGGTCCTCAGCAGGTAAGCGCCTTCGCGCAGTTGCTGCCAGGCTTGGCAGTCCTTCACGAGCTTCCAGGCAAAGCGAAGCCCCTGGCTGGTTTCCTCCACATCCATCTGGTACAAATCGGCCACCTGGGGATGGCGGGCTTGAATCTTTCCGATCTGTCGCTCAATCTTGTTGCGGTTTTTAAGCCTCCCCTCCCGCACGCGTTTGGCGAGTCGACTGAGCGCCTCCTCGATCCGGGCTGAGAAGCGACTGCGAATCGCCCTCTCTTTCTGCTGGCGAGCGGCCGTCCGGCACAACACATAGGTTTCTTCGCCAGCCGGCGTCGCAACCAGTTTCACTTCCACCTCCGGCCGCACCTGCTCCCAGCCATCGGCCAGTAACTCCTGTTCAAACTCCTTCAACTTCTTCCGCGGTGTCCCCACCAAATACTGCCCCCCACGTTTTCGCAAAGCGGCCAGGTTCTCCTCACTGACGATCCCGCGGTCAAATACCCACACCCGCCGTGCCTTTCCATACTTTCGCTCCACCATCTGCAACATCGTTTCCAGCGTGGTCACATCCGCACGGTCCCCATCCAAAGTCTCGTAACTGAATGGAAACCCCTCGACATTCACAATCAGAGCGATGATCAACTGCTTGCAGTCGGGCCGGTGATCCCGCGAATACCCGCGCTGCAGCAGCGGGTTGTTCTCGGCTGTCCCTTCCACATAACTGCTCGTCAGGTCATACAGCAGAACATCAAACTCCGCCCCAAATAGTTCCCCATAACGCTGCTTGAGATGTTGCTCCAGCTTCTTCTTGTGCGGTAACAAACGATCCAGACAACGATACAGGCGGGTGTCGTTGAGCTTGCCTTCTCCGATCCCCAGCAGATCATCCAAGGCTGTGGCCGGATACCAACGCTCTTCAATCGATAACTCACTGCCAGGAGCACACAGCCGGTTGATCGCCAGAACCGCCGCCACCCGCGACCAGCCAACCTGGGCCTTGTCTTCATCCAACAGCCCCTCGTAAAACCGATCCAGTCCCAGTCGCTTCCACAGTTCCAGGCCCAAAAAACAGTTTCCAAACTGGCGCGTTCGTTCCAAACGAACTTTCTTCAACAACACTCGCACCACATTCGGATCGTTGTCGGAAAACTCCACCTCCGCCGGAAACAGCTTTAGCTGACGGCTTTCC
The DNA here is from genome assembly GCA_963810905.1 of uncultured Acidimicrobiia bacterium. GTDB lineage: Bacteria > Acidobacteriota > Terriglobia > Versatilivoradales > Versatilivoraceae > CAWBAT01. The sequence continues at coordinate 117,801 of CAWEPG010000018.1, forward strand.
CCTTCTTCGTTGAAGACCTCAATGGTCTTCAGCCAACGGGCCTGCGCGTTGCCATTCAGTTCTCCCAGGTAACAGAGCGTCCGCTGCCTCGGCCCGTCAGGCGTGCGAACCGTCTCGACCAAAGACCAATAACGATGGTCTTTGCCGTCTTTGCTTCGCTGATGCGATCGCAGAAACATATGGCCCGATAGTGACATGCCGATCGACCCCACACAAGAGGGTAGGTCTGCACTACATCGGCTTTTCCCAACTCGCCGATTCAAAACAAACATGTTCGATTGCAAACAAACCCCACAAAGCCAACTATCAGGCCTCTTCGTGACGAACTTCGGCTAGGGGGAAAGCCTGAAACGGTCCGCTACTTCGTAGACAAGTTTCCGTTATTTCTCTCCCCTGCGGCTGTGGTTCATTTCACATTCGTGAGTACTGGAGAGTTACCACGGTTGGAGGAGTTTCGATCTCATCTCCTCGTTTACAGCAAGTTATTCCGGCAGCTGAAGGAGGTTCGGCTGGTCTACATTCACCAGGATTCCTTTCACGTTTCCCAAGCCGAAGCCTGCTTTCATACCATGCTTTCGTCACCAAATAGGCACCATATTGACAGTCCTGCGCTACTCCGTTACTTCCAGTTGAGGCTAGCCTGGGAGAGGGAAGAGTATGAGAAGGTGGATTCCGAGGGGCTTATTTACCTAGATCAGTCTCAGAGGAAGTATGCCGGCGCCCGCTACGAATCACTCTATCAAGACTGGAAAAACCAGGCAGCGAACGACAAAAGAAGCGCAGGAAGATTGAAGGTCTATTCCCCTTGTGGACAGTTTCTGCCGTATCGAATAAAGGTCGATCCGAGGACGTTTATGTTGACAAGTAAGGTACCAACAGGTGACAAACCGGCAAAAAGCAGTCTTCACCTTTTGGTTCACCCGCTGTGTCACCAGGTACTCCTGCAAGCGAAGGGAAAGCAGGCACCTGGTGAGCGAAAACCCAAACGAGGAAGGCATCGTGCGGGACGAGGAGCGGGCGGTGGCGACCCCCATTTTGGCGGCCTTGGGCCGCCACCCTGCCCTGCGGGTTTCGCTTGGCTTCGCCTCGCTCCAGAGGTCGCCACCGCCCGTTCTTCGTCCCCTTCACCAGATTTTCGAGTATTACACCAGTAATACCGCACACACATTAATGGAGGAGAATTCGGTATTACCACGGTAATACGAAATTCAATGAAATGAGGTATGTGAAAAGCTCACACGTCTCCTCGAATTCTGCCGCAAGTCAAAGGAAAGTTTCTGACCTGCAGTTTCCGGATCGACCACGAAACCCAGGCCCAACTTCAGACCTATGCGGTATTCATTCACTCTGATCGAAGCCACGTTATCCGTGAGGCACTCAGATTTCTTTTCCGAAATGATCGTAGCTTTCAGTCACAACTCCGCGATCGGAATTCAGAGTGATCATAGTTCTGAACACGGAGGTATCGTGATTTCTAATTTGAGTTGACACCAGCTAGTATGGGAGAAACTGACGCACTAATGAGTCGACTCACAGAGGACCCGGAACAGAGTCCCGAGCCGTCACACTACATCAAATCGCTGACGGTAATACCGCTACATGACGACAAGTGACGTTAGATTCATAGTTTGACTCTCTGCCGACGCGGGAATTCGCCTCTACGTTCCACCGCAAGCCGGTGGAAAAAAGCTGAAACAAAGATCATCTTGTAACTGAACAGCTGATTAGCGGGGCGTAGGGATTCCGAGAAAGTGTGAAAGAAGGTTGGAGGGTCTTCATGCCCTGAATAAGCCAGTAGCAAATCAGATGTGACAACCGTTGCAAATTGTTTACAGCAAAAGGATATGCGGTTTTGCGGGTGGACAGGGCCATTCTAGATTATCAAAATCAGGATTGTTGATCCGCGACAATCGCGGAGAGCAATGCATTTGACAACATATGTCTTTAATAGCATAATGTGATGGTGAAATGGGCAGTTGATTTACATGACGATTTCGTCCCGGAGTACCACGAGCTGCATAAGGACGTGCAGGACGAGCTGCTGGCCCATATCAAACTGCTTGAAGAGTTTGGTCCGCAGCTAGGTCGTCCCCACGCGGACACTCTCAACGGTTCACGCTATGCGAACATGAAGGAATTACGGTTTGACGTCGCCGATGGTGTATGGCGTTTTGCTTTCGCTTTCGACGCGAAACGCAGGCCATCGTCCTGTGCGGTGGCGACAAATCAGGGGTCAGTGAAAAACGCTTCTACCAACAACTGATTGTCAAAGCTGACGCTCGCTTTGATGCTCATGTAGCTCGCATCAAGAATGAGAAGAACAAGGAAAGGAAGTAACGACTATGAAAAACCTCGAACGCATAATGAAGGAACTACCCCCCGCTCGTCGCAAGAGATCGAGGGCCGTGCCGCCGAACTGATTGCCGAGGAAATGTCCCTGCGCGATCGCCAAGCCCTCAAGCTCACGCAGGAGCGCCTGGCGGAGGCCCTGGGTATTGGACAAGACGGCGTTTCACGGTTAGAAAAGCGCAGCGACCTTTTAATTTCCACGTTGCGCAGCTACGTTGAAGCTATGGGCGGCAGCTTGTCCATCGTTGCCGAGTTCCCTGACGGCATCCTATCCTTCTCTCAGGCCTTGCTACAATGGAAACAGATCTACATCAGACCCGCCGCAGACATCTCTAACGACTGACGAGCAGCATCCCTGCAACTGCAGATTAGATTGGACTTGCACGCCGCGGGCGATCTTCGGCGTAGAGGATGAGATTAGCAAAAAGCGCGAATGTCTGTCACGACCCGGTGAAAGGGATGGTCCAAAGTTCAGATCTCGAAGTGCTCTTCAAGATTCAATTGTACCTTTAGTTAGATCCTATTACGCTTTATTAGATGTAGACAAGAAATGGTCAAATAGTCTGATTTATTTTATTAAACTATTGTTATAATTAAAGATGTCAATTACTTAAGTTGGACATATTGTTGGACACCATAATGGACATCTATGCTGAACGCTATTAAAAGACCCACCGGTGAATATATTTTAGAATCGATGAGGCAGGCCTCACCCAACCTCTGGCTGTCCCTAGGCCAAGCGGCCTCGAAATGTGAACATATCGCGGAGGTACTGCTCAGAAATCGTCTGCTGATTACCTTCACCGGCTTTATCTTGCCAAAGGAATCCAGGGAACGACGGCCATCGAAGGCAACACGCTTTCTGAGGAGGGTCTGCGGCATCTGGAAGGTAAACTAGATTTGCCTTCATCAAAGGCATACCTTCAGCAGGAGATCGACAACATCCTGCGGGCCTGTAATGGAATCACTGAACGCATAGTACTCGGCAAACTCCAGCCTATTTCCGTCGCTGAAATCAAGGGCTTCAATGCCCTGGTGCTGGACAGGCTCCCTTTGGATGCAGGGGTTGTGGTTGGAGAAATTCGACGTCACTCCGTCGGGGTTTTGCGATATCGAGGCGCACCAGCTGACGACTGTCAGTTTCTGTTGGAGCGGCTCTGCGAATGGTTGAATGGGGAGGATTTTCAGCCCAAGTCGAAGAATGCTCGCGATGTCCTGGTGTATGCCATCGTGAAGGCTATCCTGGCCCATCTCTACCTGGCTTGGATTCATCCTTTCGGCGATGGTAACGGTCGTACTGCTCGGTTACTTGAATTTCAGATTCTGATTTCGGCGGGTATCCCCTCCCCAGCCGCGCATCTTCTGAGCAACCACTACAACCTCACTCGGCAGGAGTATTACCGGCAACTTGACCGGGCAAGCCAATCTGGTGGAGATATCCTGCCGTTCCTGGAATACGCACTGGAAGGATTTTTGGACGGCTTGCATTCCCAACTGGCGGTGATCCGGGCCCAACAATGGGACGTGGCCTGGCGAAACTACGTTCATGAACTCTTTCAAGATAAAACCAAGCCCGCGGACATCCGCCAGCGGCATTTAGCTTTGGATCTGGGAGCCAACGAAGGCAATGTCGCTGTGGCCAAGATCAATGAACTCACTCCTCGGCTAGCCAAAGCGTACGCCACCAAGAGTCCGAAAACTTTGCAGCGAGATCTGGTGGAATTGGAAAAGATGGGCCTGATTGAAAGAACTCCTGAAGGGATTCGCGCCAAGCGGGAAACCATTCTAGCTTTTTTGCCCTTGAGCGGTAAAGTGACGCTAAACCGTGAACAAACAGGCTAAAGCCAAGGAAGAATCGTAACCATTAGCGCAGGCAGAAGCCTCGAGCAGAAGAACTCTTCAGGGCTTCTGCCTAAGTTGTCCAAGCAGCAGCTGGAAGAGTTGGTGGAAGAGGCTATCGTCGATGCGTAAAACGAGTCCGAGCAGGTGTCAGGTTTCTTCACGATGATCGAAGACAAACTCAAGTTGCCGTTCCAAACGGAGGTGCTTGGAGTTTCTGTCAGCGCGGAAAAGGTGGACATGACGGATGACGACCATATTGTTGCCGTCTGCGCTCGTTCCGGCAAGAAGCAAGAGATCCCAATTCTTTCGCTCCCCTTGCCGTCGCCGCCACCGGAAGGCTGGGAATGGATTGCCGCCTATCATCACTGGAGGCGAGGGTTCGAATGAGTGAATACCAATACTATGAGTTCCGCGCCATTGACCGTCCGCTGAGCAAGCGTGAGTTGACAGAACTGGGTGGGCTTTCCAGTCGGGCGCAGATAACAACGTGAGTTTTGTCAACACTTACAACTGGGGCAACTTCAAAGGGGATCCGCTGAAACTGATGGAGAAGTATTTCGATGCGTTTGTCTACGTGGCCAACTGGGGAACACGACAGTTCATGCTCCGGCTGCCAGCGAGGTTGTGTGATTTGAAGGCAATGCGTCCCTATCTTTCAGGGGACGCTGTAACCGTGACGCAGAAGGATGAGAAGCTCATTTTAGAGTTCTCGTCCGAGGATGAACCCGAGGACTGGGAGGAGGGCGAAGGTTGGATGGCCTCGTTGATGCCGCTGCGAGATGAGTTGATTCAGGGCGATCTGCGCTGTTTGTACTTGAGCTGGCTGTTGTCGGCCCAGTCGGGCGAATTGGAAAATGATGAGCAGGAGCCAGTGGTTCCCTCAGGTTTTCGCAATCTTTCCGCAGCTCTCCAAAGTTTCGCCGATTTCATCAGGATCGATCCAGATTTGATCGAAGCCGCGGCAGTCGAAAGTGGCGATCTGGAGGCCAACGTTTCATCGAAGGAGGGTCTCCGATCCTGGATCTCTGCCTTGTCTGAACCTGAAAAGAATATCGCCTTGTTAAAGATGTTGGGGCAAGAGGGCCCATTGTTCTGCATGGAACTGCTGAAGCGTTTTCACGCCGACATCAGCCATCAGCAGGGAACACAGCCTCGAGCAGGAAAGCGCCGGACGGTAGGAGAACTGCTTGCGACAGCACAAAGCATCACTGCAGAAGAACAGAAGAGGGAAACCGAACGCCGCGCTGCTGAAGAGGCTCGGCGAAAACAGGAGCAGGCGGCCGCGCGTGCCAAACATCTTAAACAGATCGAAGGCCGCGAGACAGAACTGTGGCAGCGAGTCGGCGAGCTCGTGCAAACTTCAAAGCCCAAGGAGTACGATCTGGCCGTCACCCTCCTGGCAGACCTGTGGGACTTGGCTTCTCAAACAGCGCAATTAAGCGGATTCAGATCCAAGCTCAGCCAACTTCTGGAACGCTACAGCAGCCGACCAGCTTCCAGCAGCGCCTCATCAAGGCAGGCTTGGGAGATACACCGGTGAAACCTCCGATGTCTTGAGAAGAACTTGCAAAAGCCAAGAACATCGAGTTTGAGACCAGAGTTGTCAGCAGCGGTCTAAGACCAATTTCAATTGCAAAATTAGAACCCCTGGGGCATGAAGAAAAATAGGCTGCGACTTTTTCAAAAGCTGAAGCAAGCCTCCTTTTGATCTCGATTAGATCGAACCCGATCCTTTGAGGGCAGGCCACGTGAACCCAAGCATTTCTGAGACGCGAGCACTCAATGCTTACGGCAAGGCAGGACCAAATCGGTTAGAATTGCATGGTTCCAGAACCTTTCTTTTCTTGTTACCTGGTCAGCCCATGCCGATTACAAGGAAGCCGCATCCAGACTCCCCCGAAGATGTTTTGGCAGAGTGCCACCGCTTGCGCGAAGAGAATCGCCGCCTGAGGGAATTGCTCGCCCAGTATAGGATTGAGGTTCCCAACACCACTAGCGGCACTTCCAAGCAGACGGCGGGCGAGCACCAGGCTTTGCCATCTCCGGTGTCGCAGGAATCCCCGGCCAAGGAAAAGATTGCACTGTTTCTAAATCTCTTCCGCGGCAGAAAGGATGTCTATGCCAAGCGTTGGGAAAGCAAGGATGGCCGGTCGGGATATTCTCCAGCGTGCGTCAGGGATTGGGATGCTATTCGCGCAAGCAAGCCGGCTGAGCGGAAGAAGATTGAGCACAAGACTCGCACTCTCCTGCCGTTGACCGATGAGGTCATTCGTGATCATTTGGCTGGGAAGCACACGGTTGGCGTTTACCCCTTGTTGACGGAGACACCGCTGGTTTCTGGCAGTGGATTCGAAAGAAGTTGTGGCAAGAGGACTCAAAGGTATTCCTTGCCGTCTGCCGGCAGGCCGTTGTGCCTGCCGCGCTGGAACGATCCCGATCGGGGAAAGGCGGGCACATCTGGATTTTTTTCGAACAGCCCGTTTCGGCGGCCCTGGCACGAAACTTGGGTTCTGCCCTACTGACCCTCACCATGGAAAAGCGGCATGAAGTCGGCCTTGGCTCTTACGACCGGCTGTTTCCAAGTCAGGACAGGATGCCCAAGGGCGGCTTAGGTAACCTGATCGCCTTGCCTCTGCAGAAAAACCGGCGAGAGGGCGGAAACAGCGTGTTCGTGGATAGGGACTTCAATCCTTACTTGGACCAGTGGAGTTTTCTTTCTTCCGTTGAAAAGATGCCAATTGGCCGCATTGAGGTTCTCCTGAGAGAACTGGCCCCGCAAGGAGATGTGATTGGCGTTCGCAGTTTCCCGGGCGAGGAAGACGTTCCCTGGACCTTGCCACCATCGCGGAAACGGAATGAGCCGCCTATCGAAGGGCCGCTGCCATCGCAAGCTCGCATTATCCGAGGCAACCTCACATACATTGAGAAGGATGGCCTGCCACCCGCATTGCTGAACCGGCTCATCCGCCTTGCCGCCTTTCAGAATCCCGAATTCTACCGGGCACAGGCGATGCTTCTTTCCACCTTCGGCAAGCCTCGGGTCATTGGCTGCGCGGAAGACTTCCCCCAACATCTGGGATTGCCTCGCGGATGTTTCGAAGAGTCACTCCAGTTACTCGATAAACTCGGCCTTGAAACGGAGGTCATCGACGAACGGTCCACCGGTCGCCCAATTGCCGCCTTTTTTGCTGGAAAGCTTCGCCAGCCGCAACAGGAAGTAGCAGAATGCCTGCTTCAGTTCGATGAAGGCTTGCTTTGCGCACCGACTGCCTTTGGCAAGACTGCCATTGCTGCCTGGCTCATTTCTGAAAGACACGTAAATACACTGGTGCTTGTGCATCGGGGGCAGTTGCTGGATCAATGGAGAGAGCGGCTGGCCTCATTTCTCAATTTGTCGATCGAGTCCATCGGACAAATCGGTGGCGGAAAGGAGCAAATCACTGGCCGGATCGACGTAGCCATGATCCAGAGCCTCTACCGAAAGGGAGCGGTCAAGGACCTTGTAGCTGACTATGGCCAAGTGATCGTGGATGAGTGCCACCATATCTCTGCCTTCAGCTTTGAGCAGGTGCTGAAGCAAGTGAAGGCCCGTTTTGTGGTCGGATTGACTGCCACTCCCACACGCAAGGATGGGCACCATCCCATTATCTTCATGCAGTGCGGCCCCATTCGTTATCACGCGGCCCTAAAAGTGCGCGCAGGCGAAGAACTTCTTCAGCAGGTGATTCCTCGCCACACCGAGTTCCGACTTCCGACTACGGTCGAAGCAATGCCTGAGACCAGCATCCAGGACATCTATGCCGCCCTCGCCCAGGATTGCGACCGACTGAAACTAATCATTGACGATGTCCTCAACGCCGTTAAGATAGGTTGCTTTCCACTGGTACTCACCGGGCGGCGGGGACAAGTGGATCAGTTTGAGGCGAGTTTGAAAGAGAGCATTAAGAACGTCGTCGTTCTCCGAGGTGGTATGAGTAGGAAGAAGCGCCAAGCGGTGCGAGGCAAGATGGGAGACTTTCCTGAAGGCGAGCCGCGTGTAATTGTTGCCACAGGCAGTTGCATTGGAGAAGGATTTGATGACGCCAGGTTGGACACCTTGTTTCTCGCCTGGCCGATCTCCTGGAAAGGCACCTTGCAGCAATATGTGGGTCGTCTGCACCGGCTGCATAACAATAAGAAGATCATTCGGGTTTATGACTATGTGGACAGCCAGGTTCCCGCGTTGGCGCGAATGTTTGCAAAACGAGTCAGGGGCTACAAATCGCTGGGATATACCATTGAGGAGCTTTTGAAGTAAGGGGTAGGAGCCCACGAGCAGCACGGATGATATTAGTGATGTAATGGCTTTGAAGTTTATTCTGCCCGATCGAAAAGAGAAGTCTCCTGGCACTACAGCCTATCTGAAGCTGCCTAATTGACTCCCATGGAACGGTTTGGTTGATCATTGCTCTCATTTTTCACGAGATTGGAACTCAGATCACCTATAAGTTCTGGATGGTTAGAGTAAGGAATCGAACTGAAGATCTCCCGTCATGCTAAGACGGTTGCGACTGTAAAGGTATCGGAGCAAGATCGGTCTGGACGCAAGGCACAGTGAGCTATACTTACGATAATGCCAGCCGAAGGGCGACAATGACGGTCTTGGGTCAGCCGACCATTAACTACACTTTTGACAATGCCAATCGTTTGACGACGATTGTCCAAGGGTCAACCACGATGACGCTTGGATATGATGATGCGAACCGAAGAACCTCACTGACCCTGCCCAATAGTGTGCAGGTGATTTACGGCTATGACAATGCGTCGCAACTCACCAGCATCGACTACAAGCTGGGGACGACGGTCCTAGGCAATCTGACTTACGAATATGACTTTTCAGGCAGACGAAACAAGGTGGGTGGTAGCTTTGCGCGGACGGCTTTACCTCAAGCCCTTTCCTCGGAAGAGGATCGACGAATTTATCAAAAGGTTCCCGAACTCTCGACCGAGCCTGGCAAGTTGGTATGCAGTGGTTAGAAGGGCTGCCTGGAAATCATGGGTTGACGTAAAGAGCGTTTATCCCAGTGCCGATCAAGTAAACCGAAGGACGGTCTTTAATATTTCAGGGAATAGTTACAGGTTGATCGCGCGAATCAACTATCGAACGCAGATTGTCTTCGTGCTCCACATTCTTACGCACAAAGAATATGACGAAGAAGGATGGAAACAATGAGCCCTGTTGTTAAAATGAATGAAAAAAGATACGTACGCCTGCTCGCTCAGGCTGGTCCACGTGTGCCTGAAACAGAAAGGGAATACAAGGACCTGCTCACTCAAATTGAGAATCTGATGGAGCGGGATGAAGAGGATTTGTCTATCGAGGAAACCCGTTTGCTCACCTTGCTGTCAGTACTGGTCGAACAGTATGAAGAGAAAAACTACTCGATCCCAGACGGAAAACCACCGGATGTTCTGCGCCATCTCATGGAGGTACGAGGGCTCACCCATAAAGATGTATGGACTTTGTTTGGATCACGAGGAACCGCTTCAGACGTTATCAACGGGAAGAGGTCCATTAGTAAGACCAATGCAAAGCGCCTAGCTGAATTCTTTCATGTCTCTGCCGATCTATTCATCTAAGTAGTTCCAGTCGGCCTTGCTCAACAGGCTAGCACTCTGATCATTCCCGACGACTACATCTTGAACAGAACATTTTCCGTGACGAATTGCTAATTCGTGGCACAACCCCAGGCGATCCGAGGTTTTGTGATGATGAAAAGATGTCCGCTCTGGTTATCCTTTTCATCCATCTCATCGCCCCGCCCGCCTGATCCGTTCAGCCAACGTACTGAAGCCTTCGACTCTCTAGAGCCTCCACCAAGCTCTGAGGAACCGAAAATATCGCCTGCTCTTCTCATCCAAGCGCAGAGGGAAGCCCGGAGCCAATGGCTCCAGCAAAGAACTCATTGAAGCCGTCGTCCAAATGAAGCAGCTCAATCCCACTTGGGGCTGTCCGCGAATCGCTCAGCAGATTGCCTTGGCCTTCGACCTCCCAATCGACAAAGACGTGGTTCGAAGGATTCTCGCCAGTCACTACCGGCCAGAACCAGGATGCCGATGGTCCATCCTGGCTGACATTCCTGGGCCACACGAAGGATAGCCTCTGAAGTTTAGATCTGTTCCGGTGTGAATCGGCCACGCTGCGCACCCACTGGGTTCTGGTCGTCATGGATCAATTCACGCGTCGCATTATTGGGTTCGGTGTTCAGGCCGGAACCGTCGATGGGGTCGCTCTTTGCCGGATGTTCAACCGCGCCATTAGAAGGCAACGCTGGATGCCGAAGTACCTCAGCTGCGACCATGATCCCCTTTATCGGTTTGGGCAGTGGCAAGCCAATCTGCGGATACTGGAGGTGACCGAAATCAAGACCGTCCCCTACGTTCCCTTGTCCCATCCCTTCGTGGAGCGGCTGATCGGAACGATAAGGCGGGAGTATTTGGATCGCACATTGTTCTGGACGAGGGCGGATCTCGAAAACAAGTTGCTCGATTTCAGGACCTACTTCAACTTTCATCGCTCGCATACTGCACTGAAAGGGCAAACGCCTGACCAAGACACGCCCAAGCCGCCTCCGGTCGCCAATCTTCATTCCTATGGATGGCAAGGCCACTGTCGAGGTCTCTATCACACACCCATGGCTGCATGATTCTCTTAAGACTCCTGCTCCCTGTGGTATCCGGCGGACAGCGGCAAACGGCACTTCCCATGAAACCAGTCGCTGTTTGAGCTTATAAACGCCGCGCGGTTCGCTGATCTGATCCTTTCACTGCCACCAGCTTTTCTCCGCCAGTATGAGTCCCCAGCACGGTCGTCGGCAGAATCGATCAAAATAGCAATTCGCCATAGACACTTTAAGAGTGATCCGTGCGGCGATTAGACGGCCTATCCTCCGCAATTATTGCGGTGAATACTTGCTTCTTGCGGCGAATCCAGGCTATAATCTCCGCAGAGGTGCGGAGAATGTATATCCATGAACTGTCTGACTGGCCCCGTTTTGATTGGAACCGCGAGCGCCTCGCCGAATCTTTAGCCGCCGTCCGCCACCAGCAGGGCCGACTGATCGGCCATATGCAAGCGCTTGGCTTCGACCTCCGGCAAGAGGCGGTCCTGCAAACCTTGACCGCCGACGTGCTCAAGAGCAGCGAGATCGAAGGTGAAAAACTGGACGCGGATCAGGTCCGATCCTCGATTGCTCGACGCCTCGGCATGGATATCGGCGCGCTCAAGCCCGCAGACCGACATGTCGAGGGCGTCGTTGAAATGATGCTTGACGCCACCCGTCAATACGACCAGCCGCTCGCAGCGGAAAGGCTCTATTCGTGGCACGCATCCCTCTTTCCCACCGGGCGCAGCGGAATGCACAGGATCAGGGCAGGGGCCTGGCGTGACGACAGCACCGGCCCAATGGAGGTCGTCTCTGGGCCGGTCGGGAAGGAGCACGTCCACTATCAAGCGCCCCCGGCAACACGGGTCGATGCTGATATGCGGGTATTCCTGGAGTGGTTCAATGCCAACGCCGACATTGATCCGGTCTTGAAAGCAGGATTGGCCCATCTCTGGTTCGTGACCATCCATCCCTTCGATGATGGTAACGGCCGTATTGCGCGCGCGATTGCGGACATGGCCCTGGCGCGATCGGAAAACAGCCCGCAACGCTTCTACAGTATGTCGGCGCAAATCCGGATGGAGCGTAACGACTATTACGACATTCTTGAAGAGACGCAGAAAAGGACGATGAACATCACTCCCTGGATGGAATGGTTCCTCGGCTGTCTGGGCCGCGCCATCGACGGCGCGCAAACCACTCTGGCCACGGTCCTCGCAAAGGCACGCTTCTGGGAAGCCATTTCCGGTGTTTCAATCAACGATCGACAACGCTTCGTCTTGAACCGCTTGTTGGATGGCTTTGAGGGGAAGCTCACAACATCGAAATATGCGAAGCTCGCGAAGTGTTCCCAGGACTCGGCCCTCCGTGACATTCTGTCTCTCGTGGAACGCGGCATTCTTATCCGCAATCCTGAAGGTGGGAGAAGCACCAGCTATGCCCTCGCCAGGATTCCCTAGCCGAGAAGACAATGACATGGAATCATGACTGAACAATAATACTGGCGGGACCATGAATTAATTCGCGACACGGTGTCCGCTGCTATCCGGAGCTTTCACAGTAATCTCGCCATCAATAACTTTGCGGCGCTGGACGAACAACTTCTGCTGAAAATTAACAAGGCCCCGGAATTAAGGATCCAGGAACCATGAAGAGTCTCAGCTGTTCAAACCGGCAATGTTGGCTGTTGGGAAAAGCCGGCGCTAGAGCGATAATTCTCCACGGCTTCTACAAGACCACCCGGGGGGAACGGCGTCGATACTGTTGCCGGACTTGTGGGAAGACGTTCTGCTCGAATGGTGATTCCGTCATCAAATGTTGGTCGGATTGGTGTAAAGATTTAGGCAACAATAGGTTACAGCCAAATTGGCTTCACCATTTCTAGTTGGCTCCAAAATGGAGAGCAAGTCCTTTTCCAAGAAGGAGTTGAGGACCGGTCACCAACAGTAGATTGCGGAAGCACCGACCTGCGTAATCAAGCAGGCAACGATCTTGCGCGGACACATCATGAATACCGACTGAAAAGGGTGGCAGCGTGATCCGGATCAGCTCTTTGTGTATCACAGCCGATAGGCGATAATTGCAACCATGAAACGAGAAGCATACCCAGCGGCCCGGAGCGTCTCACCGAAGTTACAGGCCTACTTCGCTCGTTATGCCAGTGACGCCCGGCATCGAAGTCATGGAACCGCGCACTGTGCCCGATGCTGAAACGATTGAAGCTATTATCGATGCTGCCTTTTGGGCGAGCCTTCGGCGGGAGGAAGGTTACACACCGAGGATCTCACTCGCATTCCTTTCACCCGAAGAGGCTGCACATCCGCTCATATTCGAGCGACCGCTGCCGCTTCATCCAACGAGCCTCACGCGAGTGGCACCGGCGGTCGAGCGCCCTGGGATTCATTTAGGTGTCTGGCGCCAACAAGACGAACTGTCTGTGTGGGGCACTACGCGCGTAATACCGAGCTTGTGCTTCGTGCTCGAAGTGGCCTCCCCGGGACTGCTCGTCATAAAGCATCACAGTAGCGAGGAATCGGGCAAGTTTGTGAATGTAGCGGTGCTCGAGGGCGATCAGATCAAATGGGTGGATCAGCATGCCGCTGAAGTTCCCGATCGCCCTGCCCTTATGACTTCGTTGCTCGGGTTCGACTCAGCGGCTTCCTGGGTGCAGTCGGTCAATGTGCTTGTACAGCTTGCGGTTTCAATGCGCGCCCACAGCCGCGGCGGATCGCTACTTGTGGTTCCGGCTGCCACGGAGTCTTGGCGGGAATCGATCTTGGGGCCCATCCCGTATGTAGTATCGCCACCCTTCTCCCAGCTAACCCATTTGAACCGGGAAGCCCCGGATGAGGCCAGCCGGCGTGGGTGGCAGGAATCTCTCGGTCGAACAGTCGATGCGATCGCCGGGTTGACTGCGGTGGATGGAGCTGTAGTGATGACGGGTCAATACGAATTGCTCGGTTTTGGAGCTAAGATTACCCGCCGAAAGGGCTGCAGCAGGGTGGAGCAGGTCACGGTGACGGAGCCGATCGAAGGGGGAGCCGCTGTTCTCGTCCATACGGAAGAACTCGGCGGGACTCGACATCAATCAGCAGCGCAGTTCGCTCAGGATCAGCGCGATGCTGTTGCGCTTGTGGCGTCACAGGATGGGCGCTTCACCATCTTTGAGTGGTCCCCAGCCGAGGCAATGGTTCGCGCGCACCGCATCGAAGCGCTGCTGCTATGATTCCCATTTGGCTGACGTAGGTTGGTAATAAAGCACGGTTCTATTTGCCAAAATCCAGACTCATTCATTTTGGCTTGTCTTTGGGCAATGCTGGTTGCCCTGATCGATGCTCCAAGAGCCATGTTTCAGGAAGACTTGGCTTCAGCGGCAACATGGAGTTGTCGATAGTCAGTCCGGGACGGTCATTTTCCGGTTACGCTGTTTCTCAAGCGAAATTATCTGTAAACACTGGGCGACAAGAGAGGACCTACTTCGGCGGCCGTCCTGTGTTCGGTGGCTGACCACGGATAACGACGGACAACCAGCGCCGCTTGCGCCCGTGCGTAGTACAGGTCATAACCCGACCTTTGCCCTCCGCCAAGGCTCTGCCACACCGGTGACCTACGCTGCCCTGGTGCAATGTACCCTACTCGAATTTCTGGACCTTGGAAACCTTGCCCTTCGAGAAATCCACCACCCAGCGGTGGCCGTCTTTCATGTAGAACCAGGTTTCCGACAGGTTGCTGTCGGTGACTTCATTGATTTTCTTTTGTTCAGGTTCGCCAAGGCTCAACAACACCATTTCGTAGGTCATGCCTTCCTGTACGTCGTGGGCATTCACCGCACCGCGGAATTCCTCTGGCACCGAGCGTCTGTTAGCTTCCTTGTTGATCTCGCTGATTTCGAGGATGCGTCCCATGAAGGCCAGGAACACCTTCGGTTCCAGGTCGGCATCGATCAGGTCACGGCCATAGCGGAAGTTGATGCGCGAGCCTCCGGCGCGCTGGTAGCCCGGCGCCTTGTCGTCCGCGTGCTTGCTTCCCCGGCGACCTTGCCCGCCCCCTGCAAGGTGCACCTCGATCTTGTCACCGCCAATCCTGAGCTCGGTGATGGGCACGGGCTGGTTCGCTTCCACGCCTACGCCTTTTTCCTTTAGCCACTTGGTCAAATCCTCCAGGTTCAGCCCGCGCTCATCAATACGGTCACCTTTCCGGGAATAGTAGATGTCGATTCCCTCCTTGGTGGCCGGAAGTTGGAGCAGTGGTTTCACTTCCTTACCGAGCAAAAGCTGCGTCAGCGCCTTTCGCGAGGCTTGGGAAGTTCCGGCCACGGCACCGGAAGGAAATAGGGAAATCCCCATACCAACTATGAGTAACAGAAGCATTCCAAATCTTGCCTTCATGTCTGCTCCTCCTTAGCTCACAAAGACAGAAGATACGCCAGCCGGCGCCGCCAGGCTCCTCAGACCCGCTCCGAGTGCCAGAACAAACGCATGTTTCAGGCTCGACAATAAACACCCGGAATGGGACGCCTCAACGAGAAATCCTGTGAGCGCAAATCGAATCTTCTGAACACCCGATTTCGGACCTTCCTCAGACGGAGGAGACCATTAACAGCGTACCTCTATGTTCAACGGGTAGTCACGCAAAATTCGTTTGAGCACAACCCATTCATGAGGTCAGAATCGAAATGACCGAGTACCTGGTTGAAGAGTGGAGGGGTGGGGTCTGTGCCGCAACGAATCAAGGCCGAGGCCTCACCTACTTTCAGCGAGGACTCGGACAACATGGTCTGTTCGTTGCGGGACAGGGAGTCGAGGCACCTCGTGGAGGATGTAGCCACCCTTGCCTAACCATAATCTAGAGCCAACCAGAAAAAATCCTAGCGAGTTGTTGATAAATGTCTGCATAGTATAGGCCAGAAACGCGACCTTTGCCCTCAGCCCGTTTGAGGTCCTCTAGTTGCTGAGAGCCAATCCCCCAGGCCTCATCCTGTTGGTCTCCAATGGCCAGAATCCCACGCAATTGATTGTCCCGATGAGTTTTGTATGTTCTCCCAATACTGAGCCGAGACACAGAGAACTCCATCAAACAAAAGGGTTTAACTTTGGCTCTGAAAATATTGTGTTAAGGTTTTGCCTCTGAATTGCCTCTTATGAGTAGAGGGGCAAAAAATATGACTCTTGTTTCTGCCCGTCAAAGAGGCACGACATTGGAGGCAAGGTATCATGAGCGTGTTGAGAGAGGTATTTCCCTCCGCCCAATTGCTTCTTTAAGATTCCAAGAAAATATATTCTTAAGGTTTTGCCTTCTCAAAGCCTCTTTATAAGTATAGGGGTAGTTTTCCGCCGTTGAGGCTCTACTGGGAAAGCAAAGCCACTTTCAGAAGACCTGAGACGACAACGGCGGAGCAGAAGCCTATGTTCTACGACATATCGGTTCTGGCCCTACAGTTCGATTTTCAAATGTGACGTACCCATTGAAGAAAGGAGAATATGATTTGACGACCGCCCGAAAAAAGGATCCCCCCAAGGATGATTCGCTCCTGACGACGACGGAAGTTGCCCAGTGGCTTTCTGTTTCACCGGGGTGGGTCAGAGACCATGCCACCCGAAAACAACCGCGGCTCCAGGCAGTGAAATTAGGCAAGTTGCTGAGGTTCCGGGCAGAAGACGTAAAGGAGTTTATTCAAAAATGGTGCCAATGATAAGATTCCCTCCCAGCTTCAATCTTAAGAACATAGGGAGGCATATGCCAAGAGACCGTTATCAGCACGGCTGGATCGAAGAGACCGGCAAGAAGGTCAAGAAATGGAAGGGTCACTACTACGTCTACATTCTGACCGTAGACGGAAAAGAGAAACGCAAGCATTGTTCTGCCATCCTGGGGCTTAAATCGGAGATGAGAAAATGGGAAGCGGAACGGGAACTGGCAAAAATCATTGAGCGCGAAAGTCGCGGGAACGTTCAACCCAAGCCCGATCCAAGCCTTAATTTCGAATGGTTTTGGATCAACCGTTTCCTGCCGCTGAAAGAATCCAAGTGGAGGAGGTCGACAAAGGAAGCCGTTACTTACGTCATGGGCAGCCACGTCTTGCCGAGGTTCGGCGAGACACGTCTGTGCGATCTGACTCGATTCGAGCTCCAGTCTCATTTGAACGAACTCGCTAAGAAATATTCAAAATCGGTCGTTCAAAAGGCGAGAACGTGGCTGAAAGCCGCGATCGAGGAAGCTATCGACCAGGACTTCTTGTTTAAGAATCCTGCCAGGAAACTGGAAATGCCCGTCACCCGCAAGAGCTGCAAACGTTACCTCAGTGCCGAGGAGGTCCACAAGTTGCTGATGGCGCTGGATGGCCGCGATCGCTTGATCGCTCGTATGCTCATTATCTGTGCTCTGCGACCTGGGGAGCTATTCGCTTTGCGTTGGCGAAATGTCCAGGAAGGTAGGCTCAAAATCGAGGAGGCCGTCTATCATGGCGAGCTCGGCCCCACCAAGACCGAGGGGAGCGCAGCAATGGTTGCAATTCCGGAATCTCTGCAAAAGGAATTGGAATTCTGGCGAGAAAGATGTCGTTATCCAGACGACGATGAATTTGTGTTTCCCTCGCGAAAAGGGACTCCGCTTGAGGCTCACAATTACTTGAGAAGAGTGCTGAAATCAAAAGGGAAGGAGGTGGGAATAGAAGGACTAACATTTCAAGCCATGCGGCGAACGTTTGCGACCCAGGTTCATGGGATCGGAACTGTGAAGGACGCACAAACCCAGCTTCGCCATTCCAACGCAACCACGACCATGAATATCTATACCCAGGAAATTCCATCGAGTGTAAAAGCCACAGTGGAAGCATTGGATCAAAAACTTTTTGGGGTTTTGAACACAATTGAACACGAATTTAAAATGTGAGGATTGTAAGTTATTGAAAATATGGTACGCCCGGAAGGACTCGAACCTTCGACCCCCTGCTTAGAAGGCAGGTGCTCTATCCACCTGAGCTACGGGCGCGCATGGCAAGAATTTCTCCTAGACACGGACAAGCGGCCATAACACCGCAGAGGAAGAAGTCCGCCGTCCATGGGCTTCTTAAGCCTTGTAAGGTACCATAAGAAATCCGACCCGAAAAGCGGAAACCCTACAGTATGCTATAGTAACAGGGTGTTGCACGAAGCAGAGGATACATTCCATCGGATGAGTGTGACTGTCGGTTTTAAATGGCAGCGACTGATTGCCATAGCCCTCTCCTGGTCCGACGGACGACAGATATCCTCTCTTCTTGGGATGCGGGAGTTCATTTCCTCCCTCTCATCAGGAATAGGGTGAGAGGGATATTTACTAAGCCTTTGCGAAGGGGCTTCGCGCTATGCCTCGAATTCGAATTCTCCCGGACCAAGTTGAAGTTCAAGTCAGGCCAGGAATTACTCTGCTGAAAAGCGCTGAGCAAGCCGGGGTCGAGATCCTGCATTCTTGCGGAGGCATCGGTGCCTGCACTTCCTGTCGTGTCCTCATCATAGAAGGGAGAAATCGACTGACTCCAATCGGTCAGGCCGAGGAAGAACAACTTGTCGAGTCGGGACTGCTCCATTCTCATCGCCTCGCCTGCCAGGCCGGCATTCTTGGCGATGTGGTCATCGAACGCCCGAAATGGCGATCCTCATTAGATTCTCCAATTACAGGAGAGTAGCCTATGGGAGTCGACCGAGAGATCCTCGAAGTCGATGTTTTGTTCATTGGAGCCGGACCCGCCAGCTTGAGTGGGGCGCTGCACCTGCAAAATCTGATCGATCGCCACAACCAGAATTTGCCGAGCGGCCAAACTAAACTGAATCCCAGCATTGCGGTGATTGAAAAGGGACGTGAAATTGGCGCCCATTGCTTGTCCGGAGCCATTCTAGATCCACGGGCTTTGGAGGAACTGCTCCCCAACTACCGAGACCTGGGAGTCCCGCTGGCGACACCCGTCGCGCACGATGACATCTATTATCTCACCCCATCCCGAAAAATTCGGTTTCCAATCATTCCTCCGCCTCTAGACAATCAGGGAAATTACCTCATTTCTCTCAACCGGTTCGTTCAATGGCTGGGAGAAAAGGTAGCCGAAAAGGGAGTTGATCTCTTCCCAGGATTTGCGGGCACCGATGTGATTTTTGATGGGGACCGGATCGTCGGCATTCGGACAGGCGACAGAGGGATCGATAAGCACGGGGACCCAAAAGCTTCTTTCGAACCCGGCGTAGATATTATGGCCAAGGTGGTCGTTTTCGGAGAGGGAGTGCGCGGGTCTCTGACTAAGCAGCTGGTAGAGCGACAGAAACTGGATCTGGGAAAAGCCCCCCAGGTTTATGCCATCGGCATCAAAGAAGTCTGGGAATTGCCTGAAGAATCCACTCTGAAAGGCCATGTCATCCACACCCTCGGTTATCCCCTGAAGCACGAGAACTACGGGGGAGGCTTCATCTATAACATGGGATCTCTTCTGTCTGTGGGTCTGGTCATCGGTTTGGATTACGAAGATCCCACTTTGGACCCCCACCAATGCTTCCAACAATTCAAGACTCATCCCTTGATCGCCGGAATGTTGAAGGGCGCAAAATTAGCGCATTACGGAGCCAAAGCCATTCCCGAAGGAGGCTACTATTCAATCCCGAAAAGCTCAATGAACGGCGGACTCATCATCGGCGACAGTGCAGGTTTACTGAATTCGCAACGTCTCAAAGGAATTCACCTAGCCATGAAATCGGGGTTGCTGGCGGCAGAGACCCTGCTGGAGAGCCCTGTTGAAGAGGGATTTCAGCGAGGCGACGCTGGCAGGCTATGAAACTCGTCTTAAAGCAAGCTGGGTGGAGGAAGAATTATTTCAGGTTCGGAATTTTCATCAGGGGTTTGAGCATGGCCTGTTATCCGGGATCGTCAATGCTGGACTTCAGAGCCTCACGGGCGGTCAGGGGTGGAAAGATCCCCTTATATCAAGAGCTGGGCATGAGCGCATGAGAAAGCGATTTGACGACGACCTTTCCCGCGCGACGGCTTTACCTCCTGCAGGAGTCAATGGGGAATTGACTGTCAGCAAGGCTACGGATGTCTATTTTTCCAGCCTCAAACATGAAGAGGATCAACCGACGCACCTATTGATTGCGGACTATGACATCTGTAATCAGCGTTGTGTAAGGGAATATGACAATCCTTGTGTTCGCTTCTGCCCGGCCAATGTGTATGAGATGGTTGAGCGAGAGGATGGAAAGGGAAAAGTGCTACAGCTGAACCCCAGCAACTGCGTTCACTGTAAGACTTGTGACATTATGGACCCTTACCAGATTATTACCTGGGTGCCTCCGGAAGGAGGTAGCGGACCCAATTTCGTCAACCTCTAGTCCTATTGACAGGACATCTCGGTGCATTCTTGACGCCCCCTTCCTAAAATATTTTGTTATTGCTATTCTATGAAATACCGATATAATCACTCGTCAGGGTTACATCTGCGTAGCAAATCCTCTCGGTTTATCTAACCTAGAAGTCTTCCTCCGCCGAATGTGCCAACCAATGTGGTAAGAATTCTGAGACCTCGTTGCTCTCTCTCTTTACCCGAGCTGCAGAAAAGTTCTTACTCCTCCGATTGGCTGTGATCCTTCAACGCCGACAAAACTCTTAAACGAGGGCCACGTGCGCCCGGCGTTTTCAAAACACTTAACTTGGAGATCGAATGGATTTCCAATCATGGAGACATAATGCCTTTTTCACAACTCGGCTTACAGCCTGAATTGGCCCGCGCCTTAAGCGATGCCAATTATCTTCGTCCCACCCCGATTCAATCTAAAGCCATCCCGGTCATCCTGGAAGGCAACGACGTTGTCGGCACCGCCCAAACGGGCACCGGTAAAACAGCCGCTTTTCTTCTTCCCCTCTTGCAGCGGTTGGCGAGCCCTTCCCATAAGACACGGGGACTCATCCTCACTCCCACCCGGGAACTCGCCACTCAAGTTGAGCTGTTTCTGCGCAAGTACGGACGGTTCCTCAAATTGCGTTCCACCGCAATCTTTGGAGGAGTCCCTCAGAAACCACAACTGCAAGCTCTGCGAAAAGGCGTGGACGTACTCGTCGCGACCCCAGGCCGTTTGTTGGATTTAATCCAGCAACGCTGCATTGATCTCTCCGCGGTTGAAATTTTTGTTTTGGACGAGGCGGATCGTATGTTGGACATGGGGTTTTTGCCGGATATCCAGAAGGTCGTGAAGCTTCTTCCGAAGCAGCGCCAGACTATTCTCTTCTCCGCCACCATGCCTCAAGAAATCCGGGACTTAGCCTGCTCGTTGCAAAAGAATTCGGTTCTCGTTGAGGTTGCAAGACATCCGGAATCGACGGCAGTCGTGGAGCAGAAATTTTTTCCGGTTCCATCTCACTTAAAGGCGGATCTGCTACTGCATCTTCTCACCCGAGAGACCATGAAACCACTGCTTGTGTTCTCCCGAACCAAACATGGTGCAGACCGGCTTCATACTTTTTTGGGAAGCCAAGGGGTTTCGTCAGCGCGGATTCACTCGGGGTTGACGCAAAGCCAGCGCAAAGAGGCCATGGACGGGTTTCGGCAATCGCGTTGGCAAATCCTGATCGCAACTGACATCGCTGCTCGAGGAATCGATGTCCATGATATTTCGCATGTCATCAATTTCGATATCCCGAATAACCCTGACGACTATATCCATCGCATTGGTCGCACTGGACGAGCCGAGAAGGCCGGAACTGCTTATACTTTCGTTAGCCCTGAAGAGGAATCCTTTGCCCGGGCCATTGAGAAATCCAGTCGGCGGAAAATTGAAAGAGTGCGATTGGAAGACTTTGATTATGGCGCCACCCCCAAACCAAGGGGCATGTCTCTACGAGCCCAACCAAGAAGTGACGCTGCCTCACGCTTTCTTGCGCCCCAGAAGGAAAAAGAGAGTTCTCCCAAAGTATTTGACCGGGCAGCTCACGCCGTGCAAGGTCGGCCAGGGCCTACGAGAAATGGGAATTCTCCGACTTATGGGAAAAAAGGACAGCGGAATAATTCCCGTGACCGCCATCGAAATCCCAAGGATGGAAAATCCAGCGTAAAAGAGGGATGGCTCGGGTTACCGAGTTCTGAAGAGCAACAGGAATTAAAACGTATCCGATTGAAGTTATTCGGTACCACCGGGGGAAACGCATTCCGTGAGCGGCCTTCATTCAAAAAGAATTCACGAGCCCGGTATTAGTTCACGAGCACTCAGACTAATCCACGCTCACCCGTTCTCATAGAATCAGCATACAGTCCCCATAGCTATAAAACCGGTAGCCTGAGAGAATGGCTTGGCGATAGGCTTCCCGAATCAACTCCGGGCCTGCAAAGGCAGAAACCAGCATCAGCAGAGTGGATCGAGGCAGGTGAAAGTTGGTGAGCAAGCCATTCACGCATCTAAAGGAAAAACCCGGATAGATAAATAAATTCGTTTCACCTACTTCCGGAACGATTTGGCCGCCATGTCGTAAGGCAATGAATTCCAGCGTTCGTGTGACGGTTGTCCCCACTGCGATGACCCGCTTTTTTTCGGCGATGGCGCATTGAATACGATTGGCGGTTTCTCGAGTGACTTCGAAAGATTCCGGTTCCATCCGATGTTCTTCAAGTGTGTCGCTACGGACCGGCTGAAATGTCCCTAGACCGACATGCAGGGTAATCTCTTGCCATTGGATTCCCTTTGCTCTAAGCCGATCAAACACGGCCGGAGTAAAGTGGAGACCTGCCGTGGGCGCGGCAACAGCCCCTCGCTTCTTGGCAAATACTGTCTGATACCGATTGCTATCTTCTGCCGAATCGGGACGCGCAAGGTAAGGTGGCAAGGGCACGTGCCCAAGTTTGTCGACCAAGGCTTCGAAGTTGCCCTCAAAATCAAATTTTAACTTGCGGATGCCTCTGAGGCCGCGTTCGAGTATCGTGCCCTCCAATTCCCCTTTTCCGAATCCTACCCTTTCTCCAACTCGCAGTTTGCGCCCCGGTTTTACTAACGCTTCCCATACTTTTTCTTCTACTTGCCTGACTAGGAGAACCTCAATCTGGGCACTGCTCCAGCCGGCTTTTCCTTCCTCTGCCCTGAAACCGAGCCTATGCCCCAAAAGACGGGCTGGGAAAACTTTGGTATTGTTCAGCACAACGAGGTCGGAGCCCTCGAGAAGGTCCGGAAATTCAGAAAAGAAATGGTGTGAGATAGCACCGGTATTCCGGCGCAACAGCATGAGTTTCGACTGGTCTCGGCTGGTTAGCGGGTAGGTGGCGATGCGGCCCGGGGGTAACTCAAAATCAAAATCGGAAACTTTCACCAAGCTATCAAAACACAACCTCGTTTGGGGTTCAACCTATCTGTGGTAAATTCAGCCCTATGAGCAAAGATCGGGCAGTCATTTCTCCCAAGGGGCTAGAACGCTTGCAGGCAGGGCATTTGTGGATCTATCGCTCTGATGTCCTGGAATGCGAAGCGTCCGCGGGAAGCATCGTGACAGTTTACAACAAGAAGGGGCACTGCGTCGGAAGAGCCTTTTTTAGCGACCGTTCGCAGATTAGCTTGCGATTCTTAAGCAGGGAAGATATCCCGATCGATCGCGAATTCTTCGAAAAGAGACTTCTCCAGGCTTCCGAACTCAGGCAACGAGTTGTGAAAAACAGTGAGGTCTATCGACTCGTTCATGCCGAAGCCGATGGGCTTCCGTCAATTATCGTTGATCGTTACGGGGATTTCCTGAGCATTCAGACGCTGACGCAGGGTTCAGACTCTATAAAATCATTGCTCGTGGATCTACTCGCCGATTTGTTTCACCCAACGGGAATTGTTGAACGCAATGATGGCAAGGTTCGAGAACTGGAAGGGTTGGACTTGATAAGCTCAGAGTTGTACGGGGAAGTTCCTACAGAAGTTTTGTCTATGGAAAATGGATTTAATTTTCGTTATCAACTGACGGGTGGGCAAAAGACCGGGGCGTTTCTCGATCAACGTGAAAATAGAGCCCGAGCAAGCGAGTTTGCTTTTGGACGCGCGCTAGACTGTTTTTGCTACGAAGGCGGATTTGCAGTCCAAATTGCTCGAAATTGTCATGAAGTGGAAGCTCTGGATATTTCCGAAGATGCCGTTCGAAAGGCGGAGGCGAATACCGAACTCAACCAGATCCACAATGTCCACTTCGAAGTTGATAATGCCTTTGACCGGCTGAGGCTTCTCGATAACCTCAAAAGACGATACGATACCATCATTCTTGATCCTCCTGCATTTGCCAAGAATCGAAGCCATCTGGAAGCCGCCTTGCGAGGCTATAAAGAGATTAACCTCCGTGCCTTTCGGCTTCTCAATCCAGGGGGGTACCTCATTACCTCTACGTGCTCCCAGCTCATTAATGAAGATACATTTCTGAATGTGCTCTCAGAAGCCTCTACCGACGCAAGGCGGACAGTGCAAGTTATTGAAAAAAGAACACAATCTAGGGATCATCCCATTTTGTTAACTATGCCAGAAACCTACTATCTTAAATGCATGATCGTCAGGGTAATTCAGTGATATGAACCATACCGCCCTATCAGTAAATCAAACAGATGTTTATGAAATAGGGCAAAGATTTTTCAAACACAACTTTGACAACCTTATACTCAGATTTTATTATATCTCTGTACTAAATTTTAATTAGGAGGAGATTTCATGACAATAGCGAAGTGGGAGCCATTAAGAGATTTGTTGACTTTGCAGGATCGAATGAATCGACTCTTTGACGATTCCGTAAGAGGGTTACGCCCAGGAGATGAGGGGTTAACTTCCGGGATATGGAGTCCGCCAGTTGATATTTATGAAACAGACAATGAAGTGATCCTAAAAGCTGAATTACCCGAAGTAAATCAAAAAGATATCGACATTCAAATTGAGAACAATACCTTAACCCTTAAGGGTGAGCGGAAGTTCGAAAGGGAGACCAAAAAGGAGAATTTCCATCGCGTTGAGCGTTCTTACGGCGCGTTCTCACGCTCCTTTACGCTCCCGAACGCGATTGATCAGGACAAGATCCACGCTGACTACAAGGATGGTGTCCTTAAAATTTCGATGCCTAAGCGTGAGGAGACCAAGCCTAAACAGATCAAGGTTGCGTTAGATTCTTAACATCATAGAGGATTCGACCGCTTCTCTTCAGTACACAGATGAAGAGGGACTTGTCCGTGAAATTCCATGTTAGGACAAGTTAAGTTAGATTTTGGCTCGGCAGGGAGGCTTGGTGGTTTCGGAGGGGATGCGTGTCGAAATAACCTGGAAACTGCTGTTTAGCCATTAATTCGAAGTTCCCGAATCAAAACGAATTTGAGGACAAAGAGGCGCTTCTCTCACCGCTAAGTTCTCCTGAGAGAAGACGTCAGTCGAGCAGAAAGGGGTTTTGGAATGCATTTTGACAAATTGACTTTAAAGGCCCAGGAAGCCGTCATTGAGGCCGAACGGCTAGCGGGCGAATTTTTAAACCCGCAGATTGAGCCGGAGCACCTCTTAAGAGCACTGCTCGTTCAATCTGAAGGCATCATCCTCCCAGTTCTCAACAAACTCGGGGTCTCGCAAGGTTCTTTGTTTGAAGCGGTCGAACAATCCCTGTCAAAGCTCCCCAAAGTCCAGGGCACTACGGGCAGGCCGATTTCGCCGAACTTGAACCGAGTGCTGGAAAATGCCTTAAAACAGGCCGATCGCCTCAAAGATGACTATGTCAGTACGGAACATCTTTTGCTTGCATTGGCCGAGATCAAAGACACGGCCGCCCAAGAGATCCTCGCCACTCAGGGTATCACGACGGAGAAGGTTCTGAAGGTATTGGTCGGACGTACGTGGTCATCAGCGTGTGACCGACCAGAACCCCGAGAATAAGTATCAAGCGATCGAGCGCTATGCGCGTAACCTCACCGATTTGGCTCGTCGAGGAAAATTGGACCCCGTCATTGGAAGAGACGATGAAGTTCGCCGGGTGATTCAAGTCCTCTCGCGCAGAACCAAGAATAACCCCGTGCTGATCGGTGAACCGGGTGTCGGGAAAACGGCCATTGTGGAAGGTCTGGCGCAGCGGATTGTCGCCGGGGATGTGCCTGAAAGCCTGAAACACAAAAAGCTGGTGGCACTGGATTTGGGTGCCATGATAGCCGGAGCCAAGTATCGCGGCGAATTTGAGGACCGTCTAAAGGCTGTGCTGAAAGAGATTTCCGAAGCTGAAGGGGAGATTGTTCTCTTTATCGACGAACTCCACACGTTGGTAGGGGCGGGCGCTGCGGAAGGTGCTGTAGATGCGTCGAACATGCTCAAACCGGCTTTGGCGCGAGGAGAATTACGTTGCATTGGTGCGACCACCCTCAACGAGTATAAAAAACATATTGAAAAAGATGCGGCGCTGGAACGGCGATTCCAGCAAGTCTATGTGGGTGAGCCTACCGTGGAGGACACGATTGCAATTCTGCGTGGCTTGAAAGAGCGCTATGAAGTACATCATGGCGTCAAAATCAAAGACTCTGCCATCGTCGCGGCAGCCACATTATCCAATCGTTACATTTCGGATCGCTTTCTGCCGGACAAAGCCATTGACTTGGTAGACGAAGCAGCCGCTTCATTGCGCATCGAAATCGATTCGATGCCCGTGGAAATCGACGAGGTAGAGCGCCGCATTACCCAGCTGGAAATCGAACGCCAGGCCTTAAAGAAAGAACAAGATTCGTCTTCCCGCGAGCGTTTGAAACTGCTGGAAGCGGAACTCGCCAACTTAAAAGAAAAATCGGGGGAGATGAAAGCCCGATGGCAGCATGAAAAAGAGGTGATCTCCAAAATTCAGGAGCTCAAGGAGAAAATTGAACAAAGCAAGTTGGAAGAACAAAAATATGAAAGGGAAGGGAACTTAGGCAAAGTCGCAGAGATCCGCTATGGGACGCGGGTTGACCTCAAACGGCAATTGGATTCCGTCAACCAGAAACTGGATGAGCTTCAACAGAACAGCCGGATGTTAAAGGAGGAAGTCGATGAGGAAGACATTGCCAAAGTTGTGGCCAAGTGGACGGGCATTCCAGTCACCAGGATGTTAGAAGGAGAAATCGGGAAGCTGGTTCACATGGAAGAGCGTTTAGAGACCCGGGTCGTCGGCCAGAGTGCCGCCCTCGCTTCCGTCTCAAACGCGATTCGCCGAAGCCGCTCGGGGTTGCAAGATCAGCAACGGCCGGTCGGTTCCTTTATCTTTCTCGGGCCCACGGGTGTCGGGAAAACGGAGTTGGCGCGTGCGCTGGCGGAATTCCTGTTTGACAGCGAGAAAGCCATGATCCGGATGGACATGTCTGAGTATATGGAAAAGCATTCCGTCGCAAGGCTCATTGGGGCACCTCCAGGATATGTCGGCTATGAAGAAGGTGGATTTCTGACGGAAGCGATCAAGCGGCGTCCTTATGCGGTGATTCTCTTCGATGAAATCGAAAAGGCCCACCCGGATGTCTTTAACATTCTCTTGCAGATTCTCGACGATGGGAGATTAACCGACGGCAAGGGACGAACGGTCAATTTCAAGAACGCCGTCATCATCATGACTTCCAATATCGGGAGCACCTGGATTCAAGAACTCGGCGAGAAGGATCCCGACCAGATGCAATCACGGGTGATGGATGCGTTACGCGCCACGTTTAAACCTGAGTTCTTGAATCGGGTTGATGACATCATTATCTTCAACTCTTTAGGTCGTCACGAAATCAATCGGATCATCGATATTCAATTACAGCGACTGCAGCGAATGCTGGCAGAAAAGAAACTGTCCATCGAATTGACCGCTCAGGCTAGAGAGTTACTCTTTAAAGAAGGGTACGATCCGACCTATGGAGCTCGGCCTTTGAAAAGAACTCTCCAGCATCAGATCCAGGACAAGCTGGCTTTAAAGATTTTGGACGGTGAATTCCTGCCGGGAGATCACATCCTGGTGGATGCCGATAGGTCAGCGGGAACGATGACATTTAGCAAGATCTCGAGTGAGAAGCAAGCTCATGCTCGATAGACGTGCCAGTAATTTGACAAAAGGAACCGTCAATATTATTTACAGGGTCACCAAACGCCCGGCGACGTTGTAGAGAATCTTAACTCCGAAAAACGTCACCGCAGGAAAATCAAACTCAAGGAGGTAAAAGCCTATGTCTTTATTAGCCCGAAATCTGTTTGAGGATCTCTTCTCACTGCATCGGGAATTAGACACTATATTCGAACACAACTGGAATCCCTTAGGACGAGCCCTTCCCGCAACCCCAGCTCATTGGGGAGGCTTCTTTCCGGAAATTGAAACCTACACAAAGGACGGAAATGTAGTTTATCGCCTTGCGATTCCCGGTGTCGATCCCAAAGACGTTGAGCTCTCCATCGTGGGCGGGGAAATCGTAGTCAAGGGGGAAAGGAAAATACCTGTCGAAGTGAAGGATGAGAATTGGCTGGTCCGGAATTTTCGATACGGCCGTTTTGAAAGAACCTTCCGGCTGCCTGAAGGAGTCGACTTAGACAAGGTAAATGCCACTTTCCACAACGGACTTCTGGAGATCACGGTGCCTGCCTCAATGGCCGCTCTGCCCCGGAAAATCGAAATCAAGCGAGTTGAAAGCGGGGAAGAGATACCCAGACTCAAAGCCAGCGCCTGATCGTTTTTTCCAAATTGGAAAGGATGAGGAGATTGGAGTGGCTGTTCCAATCTCCTTTTTTTTGTGAGATTCTAAGCGGGCTCGTAAATACCTCAAATTCTGTGTAAGAGGAAATAATCTGAATGAAAGAAGCAAAAACTAAAGCGAATGATGATCAACCCCAAGGAGAGAAAAAAGGAAAGCCGATTCCTGTGAAGATTATTCAACACGAGGAGGATCCTGTTCGCGTTACCGACAAACGGTTCTGGGTCCAGGATGGAGCTCAGGAATCGGAAGAAACTCTCCCGTATTCTTTCAAACCAAGCTATGTCGAAGAGCTGGAAAAAAAGCTTTCCGATTCGCAGAAGAAAATTGAAGAAGTGTTGTCCTCATACAAAGAGTTGAAACAGGAGTCGGCAGTTGAGGTTCAAAAAGCCAAAGAGAGAATCCAAAATGAATTCAATCGCCGCACAGCCAAAACAAGGTCCGATCTCGTCAGCAAATTCATCGATATCCTGGAAAACTTCGAGAGGGCATTGGCCATTGCCAGCCAAAAACATAACTTTGATAGCCTTCTCGAGGGAGTGCAGCTGATTCGAAATCAGTTTATTGCTGCCCTGGCGGAACATGGCGTGACAGAGTTGAGCGTGGAAGGGCAGCTTTTCAATCCTGAGCTAGCCGAGGCGGTTGGTGTCATTGACGTGGAAAGTGCCGAGAAAGACCAGATGATCCTAGAAGTCGTGAACAAAGGGTATCGCATGGGTGATCTCTTGATACGACCAGCAAAAGTCAAAATCGGACGGGCTACGATCCCTGCCAATGAACCTGGCCATTGATTCCTTGCTGCGGAATCCTTCGAACTCAGAGATTCAGGGTGCCCTCGATGGAGTCGCTCCGATCAACTGTCCACCAATGGATGAATCAGCCCACTGACCAGCAAAGGAAAATTGCAAGACAGATTTCCATTACCTCCAGATCCCTTCCTCCAGGAGTTATTACCACCTCACACTTGATTGGGAGCAGGACCCGCGCTGCGGATTCCTTGCAATAAGAGGGGAGTATAAACCCGCACGCAGTTTTTGCCTTCGTGCTTAGCTTTCATCAGTGCTAATTCAGCGGCATGAAGGAGGTCTGAAGCCGATTTGAAGTTCTTCCTCCAACACGTGGCCACTCCCACACTTCCCGCCACCCGAAACGGGGTTCCCATAAAAACAAAGCTTTTCTTGGACACAACGCGGCGGAGTTTCTCAGCTATTGTGATGACCACTTCTTTGTCAGCCTCGGGAGCGAGGAGAACAAATTCCTCACCTCCGTATCGGCATTTCAGGTCACAGGAGCGGAAACTGTTGAGGAGGAGGTCTCCAATCTGGTTGAGCACCTGATCACCCATCCGGTGTCCGAAGGCATCGTTAATTCTCTTAAAATTGTCGATATCCAGGATGATGCAGCTCAGCGGGCGGTCATAGCGCTCGCTGCGTTCAAACTCGAGTTTGAACTGTGACTCGAAATAGTGGCGGCTCAATAAACCGGTCAGTGAATCCTTGTAAGCCAGGTGAATTAATTCCTGAAAATACCGCTTATTCTCTAGATATTGTCGCTGATTTTTCAAAACGGATTGAATCGCTACCCTTAATTCTCTCATTCTGACCGGTTTCAACAGATAGTCGTATGCACCTCCCTGGGGTGTTATTGCGGTCGGCTCAGCTCTGTCCGGAATCTCCCCCGTCAGCAGGATAACTCCGATCAATGGATGGGTTTCTTTAACGACCCGAAGAATCTCAAATCCGGAGAGTTTTGGCATCTGGATGTCGCTGATGACCAGATCAAAATCGCCGTTGTGGAATATTTCCAGTGCTCGTTCAGGCTGGTCGGTGGAAATGACATGGTATTCATGGCGGAGGGCCATCTCAAGCTTGCGAGCAAGGATGATCTCATCATCGACGATCAGAATATTGGGCTTCAAGCGTTATGCCTTCTCAAGGAAAGTAACCCGTCGAACACGCAATGGAACTGAGCAAACTACGGGTTAATGACATTTTCGGCATCCGAAGTTTAGAGGCTTAGTTTTTTCGAACTTCAAGGGTTGGGCTACTTCGAAAAATCAACTTTGGGGACCTCCCGGGCTTGTCCTTCTGCCTTGAAGTAGGCGTCCTCTCGTTGAAACCCGGAGATTGAGGCAATGAGGCTATTGGGAAAGAGTTGGATGAAGGTGTTGTACTTCTGGACGACCTCGTTATAGCGACGCCGTTCTACGGCAATTCGGTTTTCCGTTCCCGACAACTCATCTTGGAGTTTGAGGAACTGCTGGTCAGCTTTCAGATTTGGATAGTTTTCCACGACGACTAACAACCGGCTCAAAGCACCGTCCAGCTGGCTATTGGCTGCGATTCGGTCGGCGGGTGTATCGGGCTCCAGCCCAACTGGGCCCGGGCTGAGGCAATGTCGTCGAAAACCTTTTGTTCGTGCGTGGCATACCCTTTGACGGTATTGACCAGATTGGGGATCAGGTCTGCACGGCGCTGGAGGACATTGTCGACTTGAGCCCAGGCAGCCCGAATAGCTTCTTTTTGCGATACCATTTCATTGCGTCCGCTGACGTACGCGCCACCAAGGAAGATCGCGGCGATCAGAAGAAGAGTGAGAATCAAACCAAAACCGATCAATAGTTTTTTCATTGTGCTCTCCGCATAAACCGATCTTGTCCTTCCCTACGTCGGAGATAATTTTGTATTGCGACAGAACCCCGGTGCTATCTAATGCATCGCACTAAATGCATTTTGCCATAATTCTAAACCTCCCCCTGCCTCCCTCCTTGTCGGGACATCATTCTACAATGGCCCCCCCCTGGGCTACGCCACGACCGATGAAAATACCCCCCTTGTCAAGGGCGACTTGGGGGGTCCGTGCGGGATTTTTACTTATTTATTGCTTTTGTACTAGAGTTTTAACCGACCACGTCGTCCCGCAGCATCTCCGCAAACGTTTCATTTGCTTCTCCGTATGGCGAAAGGAACATGTGGAGCACAGCATTGCGCAAACTTGAAGGCTTGCTTACCAATCACTCGACCCACCGCCACCGCCGCTCTGGCCTCCGCCGAATCCACCAAATCCGCCGGAATCTGATCCACTCCCGCCCATTCCTCCAAAACCACCAATCCCACCAGGAAACCCTCCCCCACGGTAGAATCTTCCCGGCGGAGTTCGGTAGATCTGCTTTTTTCTGAGTGACAATAACAAAGGGAGAAGGAAAAAGATTCCTAAAAAAATCAATGTTCCTAACGTTCCAATTGTAGGGCGTGGCTCTCCTCTATTTGGAATTCTTAAAGGGTTGGCGCCGGGATTTGCAGAAAGTCGAACGCCTGCGTTTTCCGCTACGCGATTGGCCAGAGCAAAGGCGCCGGAGTAGAGCCCTTCCCCAAATTGATTGGCCCGAAAATAAGGACGAAGAGAACGGAGAATTTCTCCTGAAATGCCATCCGTGATGACCGGTTCTAATCCATAACCTACTTCGATTTTGGATTTTCGATCCTGAACGGCGATCAGCAGCAATAGGCCATTGGATTTGTCTTTCTTGCCAATTCCCCACTGTTCAAAAAGTTTTACGGCAAAATCCTCAATCGGTTCCCCCTTCAATGAGTCGATCGTTACGATAGCGAGCTGCGCGCCGGTCTTGTCTTCCAATTCCTGACACAATCGTTCTATGCGCTGCAGGGACGATGGATCGATTACGCGGGCGAAATCGCTCACATAACGGCTCGGCTTAGGAAGCGCTTGGGCATGAACTGCCGCTTGATTCACGAGCAAAATGAAAGAAAAAGCCAAGAAGCACGCAATTGTACTTCCCAGAATCCATGACTTTTTTGTTCGGTCGGCATTCATCCGTTCAGCCAGACATCCTTTCCCATCCATAGACTATCAGAGAATATTGTATTCATGGGAGATTTCCCGCAGAGAGTGCTCTTAGGCTTCATGGGGTTCATTTTAGAGTGGATCCTGTTATAGATTTTATGGAAATAGCAAACTTACGGGTTGCAGCAAGACGAATTTAAGCTATAATTTCAACACCTTGAAGTAGGACTACATCATTACGGTCACACTGCTTGAAGAGAGCAGTGGTAATTCAAAATTAAGAATTGAGGTCATCGAAATGAAGAGAGGATTTACTGTTCTTGCTTTACTGTTGAGTCTTGGATTAACCTCAGTGTCTCATTTGAGAGCCGAAGATCAGCCAACCCCTGCAGATCTCTATAAGAAGAAATGCGCTATGTGTCACAAAGCAGATGGGAAAGGCTATGCCTCGATGAAGACTCCGGATTTTACCAGCAAGGAGTGGCAGGACAGCAAAAAGGACGAAGAACTGATTGAGACGGTATCCAAAGGGAAGCCCCCGATGCCCGCTTTCGAAAAGCAACTGACTCCTGAAGAGATTAAGGCGATCATTACCGAGGTGGTGCGGAAGTTTGTGGAGGAGAGTAAGTAAGGGCAGGCAAGACCTTCGTGAATGAAAAAGGCGTGGAATTTCTTCCACGCCTTTTTCATTGTGTGCCGAGCATGTTCGACAGCTTGGGGGTGAAAGTCCCTTTGACAACCTGATGGAGGTGAAGTCATAGCGAAGCGCAAGGGCGTCGCCGCGAGGGGGGGTCTGAAAGAAGCGTGGAGCAAACGTACGAGCCGATGAACAAGAACCGGATCTGAGGCATACGGTGCCGGGCGAGCGGGCAAATGACCGCGAAGCCCATATCCATCAAGGGCACTGGTTGTAAATCCGGCGGTTGCGTGCGGAAGGCGGTCGAACTTACCTCGGGAGATCTGCCGTTTGTCGCGGAATCGAGGACTGAGGGTCGAGCAATCGGTCCTGACCGGGCGGCAGAAGTCAGCAGAGGGCGTAGTAGTCACGCAAGTGATGAAGGCCCGAACGGTCCCCGAACAAGGGGTTAATGGGAGCGGCAAGTAAGCAGCGCGACTCATGAGCGACAAGCGGCAGAAGAACCAGCTAGTGTTGGCCTTCCTGGAGAGAGTAGGGGTGAAGCTCCGAAGGGCCTCCGAGGAAGGGACCGAATCGCTCTGCGGCGAAGCGCGGGACCGAAAGCCCGGCCATCGCCGAACAGTTGATGGAGGAAGTCTGCGAGCGGGAAAACTGCAAGCAGGCATTGAAACGAGTCAAGGCCAACAAAGGGAGTCGCTGGCGTGGACGGGATGACCGTCCAGCAGTTGCCGGAGTACCTGAAGCAGCACTGGCCAGCCATCCGGGAACAGTTGTTAAGCGGGACCTATAAGCCGCAACCGGTGAAGCGGGTAGAGATCCCGAAGCCGGACGGAGGGGTGCGAAAGCTTGGCATCCCGACGGTGCTGGATCGATTCATCCAGCAGGCGGTGATGCAGGTGCTGCAAGGCAGATGGGACCGGACGTTTTCCGAGCACAGCTACGGGTTCCGACCTGGGCGCTCGGCGCATCAGGCGGTGGAACAGGCGCAGCAGTATATCGCCGAAGGCTACCGCTGGGTGGTGGACCTGGATTTGGAGAAGTTCTTCGACCGGGTCAACCACGACAAACTGATGGCGAAGATCGCCGAGCGGGTCAGCGACAAGCGGATGCTGAAGCTGATCCGGGCATTTCTGACGGCCGGGGTGATGGAGGACGGGCTGGTGAGTCCGGTGGATGAGGGGACGCCGCAAGGCGGGCCTTTGTCGCCCATTGCTCAGTAACATCGTGCTCGACGAGTTCGACCGGGAGTTGGAGCGGCGCGGTCTCCGGTTCGCGCGGTATGCGGACGATTGCAATATCTACGTTCGCAGCCGGCGGGCCGGGGAACGAGTGATGGCAGAGCATCACGCGCTTCATCACGACGAAGCTCAAGCTCAAGGTGAACGAGCAGAAGAGTGCGGTGGCGCGGCCATGGGAGCGGAAGTTTCTGGGCTTCAGCTTCACGGGAATCGGCGAGCCAAAACGGCGGATCGCGCCGAAAGCGGTGCTGCCGGTTCAAGGAGCGGGTCGGGAACTGACGAGCCGGACGCGAGGCGTGAGCATCGAACGGATGGCCGAGGAGCTGGCCCAGTATCTGCGGGGCTGGCTTGGCTATTTCGGGAAGTGCCAAACGCCTTCGGTGCTGGAGGGTCTGGAGGAGTGGATCCGGCGCAGGCTACGGTCTGCGATCTGGAAGCAGTGGAAGCGGGGTTCGACGCGGTTTGCCGAACTGCGCAAACGGGGCGTGGACAAGGACCTGGCCGCGCAAACGGCGGGCAGCGCCCACGGTCCGTGGAGACTGGCGAACTCGCCCGGGCTTCATATCGCACTGCCCAATGCCTACTTCGACTCGCTCGGGATTCCGAGATTGACTGTCGTCCGTAACTCAACCCGCCGAACCGCCGGATGCGGACCCGCATGTCCGGTGGTGTGGGAGGGGAAGAGCCGTGAGGCTCCCCCCTATCCCGATTTCAACTTGTACAAAGCTATCACTTCTCCATCCCAAATTAAATGAATCGTACCTAGTAACTTCCGTCGCTCACGATCCTTTTTGAAACCTCGAATATACCCTGACGTTCTAAACTCGGGTTCAGGAACTCTTTGACTACCAGGGGATAATCAGATTGAACTGCTTCAACTTCTCCTCGAGTTCGTGGCGTTCCCGATTGCGCTTCAACCCTTCCGAACCGTATGAGACGAGCCCGTAGTCCATTGCTAATGTTTTTGCCTGCTCAGGCTGTCCAGACGCCAAAGCCTTAATGATTTCTTCCTCTAAGCGGGAAAGGTGAGTGGCATGGAAACGATAGTCAAGGAAAGCCTCCCAGGCGATGGGGCACCATTTGCTGACAATTTCATACCCTATCACCCGGCTATATTGGCGAATTTCCAATTGAGCATGTTCGTCCATCCGCAGCGCCAGGAAATGGAAGAGATTATGCAAATCAATTTTCCAATAGGCTTCCGTATAGGTGGATAACGGAAGATCTTTTCTGGCCTGCTCGCGGGCCACTCCGGCCTGAAGGCGTTCTTCATACAGATCCCGACTCAAACGCTGTAAGTCACGCTCTTTTTGGGAAAGTTCGGCACCTTTCTCTGAAATGAGGAATCCGCCACTTCCTTGACGATTTCCTGCAGCCTGGAGCCGCCAATCCCCTTCTACAGTGGTTTGGGCCGCATCGATCGCTTCCGAATAACGT
This sequence comes from uncultured Acidimicrobiia bacterium, assembly GCA_963810905.1. Classification (GTDB taxonomy): domain Bacteria; phylum Acidobacteriota; class Terriglobia; order Versatilivoradales; family Versatilivoraceae; genus CAWBAT01. The sequence continues at coordinate 153,423 of CAWEPG010000018.1, forward strand.
GTGGAGTACTCATTGACGTTGGCTGTTCGATGGCGGATCCACTGCCGCCAGCAGTCCATAGGGACTCTGACGTGGAGCTTAATCTCACACATCTCAAACGGAGTTGTGTGATGGTGTCGCATCAAGTAACGGATGAGGCCCCGATCTTCATGCACTTTTTTGGTTCCTTTTCCATAGGAGACGCGGGCAGCCTGGACAATCGATTCGTCGGAGCCCATATAGTCGATGACTCGCACAAAACCGTCATCCAGGACTTTGATCGGGATGCCCAGCATCTGGTCCAGGCTGTCCACTACCACACGTTCAATTTTGTCTAGTTCATTCATTGCACATCCTTTTCTATTGTCCGGGTCCCGGTCATGACTTTAAGACCAGCTCATTAATACGGGCTCGATACTTCTGATACATCATCGAAACGGCCAGAAGAAGAACCCCCAGGCCGATGGAGGCCACGATCCGATAGATCTTCTCCATTTGCTGCAGGTCAGACAGGAACACCTTGAGAATTGTAGCTACAAAGAGAAGAATTGCCATAATCCGAATGGAACGGAACCGACGTAGGATACCGATGGAGACCAGGATGATCGAATAAAGTCCCCACAAGCCAGAAATGGCCAGTTGCATTCGACTGCGAACTTCTCGCCGCAGGCCCCGATTTTCGATCTGGTCATAATCGCGTTCGAAATACTGTGACACTTCAGTTGTCATGAAGAAGAGAATGAGGAAATTGGCCAGAACAACCAATCCGCTCATGACCCCGTGTTCCTTTTCGTCTAAGCACTTGGAGTAGTGGGTATAAAAGTGCGCCATAGCAAATAAAGCCAGCACACCAACCAGAAAAGTAAACCCGCGCTGATTCACAAAAAACGTGTAATCCCCTGCCAATCCGCTCCTCGATGGGTTGTTGAAAACAAGAAGACGAACCGTAAACAAGAAAACTACGATCAGAGCGGCCCAGCGAATATGGCGGTTGTCGAAGCGAAACCCGACCCAGCATAAAGCTAAAGCCTCAAATGCCCAGCCCATGCTAATCCAGTTCTTCTCCAATTGGATGGGAATTGCCAAGGTCAGAAAAGTCAGTGACAATCCAAAGAGCACGAGTGAGAGGTTAGAGTCGGTCGAGGAACGTCGAAGCAGTGAGGAGCCGATCCCAAGATAAAAAATCGCGAGGCAAATTGTAAAAAGCCCCAAAGAATGGAAGTATTGGGCTTCAAATAGGGCATAGGTCCAGAGGAAGTAAAGGACGCCGTTGGCGGCGATGAGCCAAAGGTCCCAAAATGTTGTCTTCTGCTTGTGAGTGAAACTATAAAGGAGTGAGGTGACCGCAAAAATCAAAAAGAAAAGCGTCAGAAAACCTTCTGTTTGCCAAAGTTTGCTTTCATCGTAAAAGCTCAGGCTCCACGCAAGGGAAACCAAATGCGTGAAGAGAAAGGACAACAGACTGAGCCCGCGCCAATTTTTGAAATAAGCAAGCGAAAGAACACCAAAGTCCAGCAGCGCGATGTAGCAAAAAAGCCCGACCTGATTGTCCCTTCCCGAACTCAAAAGGGATGGAGTGAGGAAACCACCGACCGTTGCAAAAATCGCGATGGTCAACGAATCATGGCGAATCGAAATCACCACAGCTGTCGTCGTGATCAGGATCATGATGAAGAGGGCAGGTAATTGGGAAAGCAAGCTGTAGAAATTGAAAGCCGCGAAGATTGAAAAATAGAGGATGGCGATTCCGCCTCCCTGTACGGTGATCGAATAGCCGCGGTATTTTCTTCTTTGAAGAACCTCTCCCCAGCCCAGAAAACCCAGGCCTGCAAGGATGCCTATGATCACTCTCCCCGTTTCCCCGATCCACTGATTCTCAATGGCATACTTTAGAAAATAAGACATCCCCAGAAGGATGGCCACCATACCAATCTTATTCAAAACATTGCCGCCGATGGTTGACTCCAGCGACTCTTGCTGAGAGGCCGCGGACGCATGAGTTGTCCCACGACCTTCGCTTAATTGCTGTGGCGTTTCCCGTCCTGCCGAGGCTGGAGGCGGTTCCTGGGCTCCGGCGTCCTCGACTTTAGGCAGCGGGACTTGTGGTGTATGTAGGATGCCCGTGGAACTCCGCAATTCCGAGGAGGGGAAGGCCCATTTTTCAAGTGCATGAGTTCGCTGGATCAACGCTTGAATCAAATCTTCAAGGCGATCCAGACGTTGTTGGAGTAGTTTGAGCTGGTCCTCAGGATGGTTGGCCATATTGAGGGTTCACTATAGATTCGCCCGGAAGTGAAGTCAAGCGAGGGGGCACGCGTCTTACAATGGTGTAGGTCGGGTCGCTGACCCGGCGTTAACGTTATCGAATTTCTGAAACGCAGTACTACGCCACGACAAAGCCGCGCAGAATTTCGTCAAGTTGTTCGGTGGATAACGGCCCGGCATCAGCCAACCGTTTGATTTCTTGGGTGATTTCGCGGAGCTGATTGTCACCAAAATGAAGCCCAAGCTCCTTCGCCCGGCTCTGGATCGCATTCTTCCCGGTGAGGCGATGGGCGATGGAGATCGTCCGTTCCAATCCAAAATCAGCTGGATCAATGATCTCATAAGCTCCCGGATTGAGCATGACTGCTTTGGTGTGCATCCCGGCTTTATGAGTAAAACTGGTCTCGCCCGTGATGTAATTGTTGAAGGGAATCTGGATCCCGACAATGTCGGCAATCATAGTATCCAGATCGTAAAGCATCTCGAGTTTGTACTTCTTCACGAGGTCCTTGTCGTAGGAATAGAGACGGGCAACCAATCCACCCAACGGAGTAATCCCATTTCGTTCGCCTATCCCCAGGATGCTGGTGTCAATGTGTGTCGCACCGGCCTCCAGCGCTGTAAAACTGTTGGCAATGGCACAACCACTGTCATTATGTCCATGAAACTCGATCCCTGCTTTAATGTGATGACGCAATTCCGAAACCAAAGCGAACAATTGCCGCGGTGTCGCGACTCCAACCGTATCGGCAAGTCCAACCCGGTCGACACCCATGGCATCAACAGCTTGATACACCCGCAACAGATCCGCCTCTTCACTCCGGAAGGTATCTTCACTCGAGAACCGGACTTCGCACCCGGACCGTTGGATGAACTCGATGACTTGGCCGGCGCTTTCGATGATCTGATCAATGTCCTTTCCGTGACTGAATTCGCGCAGATACGAGGAAGTTCCAAAGAGAATGTCCACACCGGCCACACCCGTCTCCACCGCTTTGCGGGCATCATCCATATGGCAGCGTGTATGGGTTAATATTTTGGTCTTCAGTCCCAGGTTGGCAATCGTCTTACAGTCTTCAAAGGATTGCGGAGAAGCGACCGGAGACGTCAATTCAATGTACTCGACGCCGAATTCGTCAAGAGCCTGAGCAATTCGGATTTTTTGGTCGGTCGTAAAATGGGCTCGGGCAAACTGTTCCCCTTCTCGTAAGGTTGAATCAATGATGTTGAACTCTCGAATGGACATGGGACCTCTTCTCCTCGCTTGATCCATCTCAAAAAAAAATCGGTGAGAGCGTTGACTCTCACCGATTCTGGAAATTAAGGTTAAGAATATAATTTCAAAAGCGGCAAGATAGCGCTCCACCCTGACTCTCTCAGAGTGACAGTTGAAGAGATCTTATCTCAGCAACCAACCTCACTGATGCCCAAACCAGCAAGATTTCGGCGACGGCCCCTTTCCTTCAAGTTCATCGACTCAGGCTGTCTCACTTGAAGTACTCTTGGCCGTTCGCGCCTCTATCTCAAAAACTCGATCAGTATAAACCAATACTCAAGAAAAAACCAGCGAGGACCATCAACCTGGACGAGCGGTCGCAAGATCGCGACTCCCGATCTCGGCGAACGATAAGCATCCTTTTTCGCAGTCGCTGGCCTACCGCAAGAACGCATCCGCGGCGCTGCGCAAGCGCACCGGAGTCTCCTTCCGCTTGTTGCCGCGAATATCATAGACCATGAGCCGCCCATCTTGAGCCACAAGGAGTTCGCGGTCACTCACCCAGCCTACAAGTCCGGCATGAGGGATAACAATTGCCGAGCGAGACGGGGTCCCCAGCTGTACAACCTCGACAGTAGGAAGTTCGCTAATCGTCTTGCGAACTTGAGCCAACTCTTCGGCGTTCTCCTTCCCGTCGGAGGAAAGGCGAATCTGGCTGCCGATCAGGGCGGTAGAGACGACGGTGTAAGCCAGCGTCGCGTTACCGGCGGCAAGGCGCGCGTCCGCCGTGTAGAAGCTTACATCGTAGTTGCTATTGTGGTAACGATTGAACTCGTCATAAAGTACTGACACCTTGCCGTTCTGCAGAAGCAGTGTCTGGTCGTTGCTCTCGTTCTCCCAGCCGCAACATCCTCCGTCGGGTACCGCTGCAATCAGGATCTCTCCCTTCTCCGAAGCGGTGAGAGGCTTCTGGATAGCCTGGGGCAGTTTCTTGGCTTGCCATGTCGGCCCCAAAAGTTGGTAGAGGAGGCTCTCATGGTAGGTCGACTCAAGCTGTCCTGGTGTAACGCGTGTCACCATGAAGAAGTCACCCACGACACCATCCGGTGCCCAGAATTCCCACTCCGGACAGGACTCAGAGCAGGCTCCTGTTGCACACTCACACCATCCAGTCGAGGAAGGGCTTGCGATTGTCTCCGGATGACCACCGGCAAAGTCGGTGTGCCTAACCTCCGAAGAAACGCGTACGGAACGTTCTACGCCGGATTCGTCGATGACCTTCTCGAATCTGTTTTCGAAACAGAAAAGGGACTCACCTCCAGCCGAGAGGAACCATTGCAGCGCTGTTTCCGTAACCGTATGTTTACCCACGCTGCCGCCAGGGGTCTTCGTACCTTCGAGCCTTCTCTCCGTGGCCTGGTGGCCATCCCAGAACCACATGCGGTCTCCAGCCGAAGCCACCTCCCCACTCCCCCATTGCGCACCCATCGGGGGGAGAAACTTCATCTGACCCTTGGCATTGATACTGAGATATTCCGGATGCTCGACCAGCCGGCGTGGGACCTTCATCGTGCGGCGCACCGCAAACGTGCTGACGTCGTACTCGACGATTTCGTCCGGCTCCTGAAGCACCCAGAGTTGCTTTGATGATTGCGCGTGGGCAGCCGAAACCATAAGGGCCGCGCCCAGAACCTGTGTCCAGAGTCGCAACGGCCAAGGGGAAAGGACCCTCGTGATAATTCTGCTCCACATGCTCGAGTGACAATAGCAGTGATAGATGCGATTCATAGAATCTGCCCCTTTCAACACGAGGCCGATCCTTCGTCTAACGATCAGGGCTCAGTCGCCCAGCGCAGTGATGGATCGCAAAGGCGCACACATTCATTTTTAATTTGTTGCACGAAATGGTGCCCCAAGCAATCGAAAACAACCCGCTCCAGCCAAGCAGTCCCTTCCAAGACCGATCAAGAAGGCAACATTTATTAGGACAGGGGTGAGGCTCCAGAAACTCAATGCGCGATCAGCCAATTATGAGGGGAGGCTCACTTGGATGTGTAGTCGTTAGCCTTGATCGGGAATGCCTCGGCGCACAAAACTGCGGCTTTGAGGCCCAAAAACCATGCCGAGGCATTTTCGATAAGGAGACTAGAAGGAGGCCGCTAGTGCTTGCGGCGGACGCCTATGGGTTTTGAATCGTAACTAATTGGCAGTGTATGACTTGCAGCCATCGAACGAGATTGCGCAGCGAACAGCAAATGGAGGCAAACATCAAGCTAATACTAGCTGTAGTGCCCGGTCCAAACAAGCTAATTCCGCCGCAGAGGTGCCCCCTTTCCACACGCGTAGCGTCCGCCGCGCCAGCGGCTGCGTTGTGTGCTGGGCATGCTCAGCAGTTTGGAGGTGAAAGTCCTCCGGCCAACCTGATGGAGGTGAAGGCCTAGTGATGATGCAAGGGCTACCGCCGCGAGGTGGGGTCTGAAAGAAGCATGGATCAAAGGTGCGAGTCGATGGACAAAAACCGGATACAAGGCGCTAGCGCCAGACGAGCGGGCAACGCACTGCGAAGTCTATATCCATCAAGGGTGCGAAGCGTAGATTCGGCGACTGTGCACAGAAGGCGGCTGAGCTTACCCCAGGAGATCTGCTCCGTGTCGCTGCGGCGACTGAGGCTGTCGAAAGGCGGTCTGACCGCGGGGCAGAAGTCAGCAGAGGGCATAGTAGGTCATGACGTCGGCAAGGCTAGTGAGGCACTCCAATAGCCGAAAGGCGGAGTCAACGGATAGGCTGAGCCGGGAACGATGGCCGAAGGCCCGAACGAGAAGGAGAGGCCAGTAGGCCATGAGTCTCAAGGACGACGAACAGCAGAACATCCAGAGGCAACTGGACTTCCCTTCTGCGCTAACGGGTGAAGCCCGGAAGGCCGGAAGGGAAGGGACTGAGCCGTCCGGGGCGACGAACGGATCCGAAAACCCAGCCAGCACGAATCGATTGATGGAGGAAGTATGTGAGCGAGAAAACCTGAGGGCAGCATTGCGGCAGGTGAAGGCCAATAAAGGTAGTCCGGGCGTTGATGGGATGACCGTCGGCGGAATCAAGGATTACCTGAAACAGCACTGGCCAGCCATCCGGGAACAACTGCTAAACGGGACTTACGAACCGAAGCCGGTGAGGCGGGTGGAAATCCCCAAGCCGGACGGAGGGGTGCGAAAGCTGGGCATCCCGACGGTGCTGGATCGATGGATCCAGCAGGCGGTGATGCAGGTTCTGCAGAGGCGGTGGGACCGGACGTTTTCTGATTACAGCTATGGGTTTCGGCCGGGCCGGTCGGCTCATCAGGCGGTGGCACAGGCGCAGCAGTATATCGCCGAGGGCTACGGCTGGTGCGTTGATCTTGATTTGGAGAAATTCTTCGATCGAGTCAACCACGACAAACTGATGGGTCAGATCGCCAAACGGATCGAGGACCAGCGGCTGTTGAAGCTCATCCGGGCATTCTTGAATGCCGGGGTGATGGAGAACGGGTTGGTCAGTCCGAGCGTGGAAGGGACTCCGCAAGGGGGACCACTTTCGCCACTGCTCAGTAACCTTGTGCTCGACGAACTCGACCGGGAGTTGGAGCGCCGGGGCCATCGCTTCGTTCGATATGCGGATGACTGTAACATCTACGTTCGCAGCGAGCGGGCGGGGCAACGGGTGATGGAGAGCCTTACGCGATTCATCACGCAAAAGCTCAAGCTTAAGGTGAACGAGGCGAAGAGTGCGGTGGCGCGACCGCAGGAGCGGAAGTTTCTGGGGTTCAGCTTTACGGCCAGTCCGGAGGTCAAGCGCGTCATTGCGCCAAAGGCCTTGGATCGGTTTAAACAACGAATCCGGGAGATCACGCGACGGGCCAAGGGCGTCAGCATGGAAACGACAATGGAGGAGTTGGCTCCGTACCTGCGGGGCTGGCGCAGCTATTTCGGCTTCTGCGAAACGCCCGAAGTGCTGATTTACCTCACCCGTTGGGTTCGATTGCGGCTCAGAGCTGCTTTGTGGCGGCAGTGGAAAACACCGCGTCGTCGCCGAGCAGCGCTGCTTGAGTTGGGGGTTCTCCCGCGGTTGGCCAGCAATACCGCCGGCAGCGGGCGTGGCCCTTGGTATCTGGCACGGGCCAAAGCCCTTTCTGTTGGGCTTTCCAATGCGTACTTCAAATCGCTCGGACTTCCGTCATTGTTCGAGGAAATGTCGGCGTAACCATCTCGAACCGCCGTGTACGGACCCGTACGCACGGTGGTGTGGCAGGGGTCGGCGGGTGACCGCCGCCCCTATGCCGATCTAGTCGCGTAACCGGAGACTAGGGCCCACTGACCCTCGTTCGCATTTCAGTTCCCGGTTACGCCGTATTACGTCAAGTAGGTCAACATTCAACCCCCCGGGGTGGCCAATAAAGTAGAGGTTTCATGTTGTGTCGCCTGCCTTTTACCGATAGATGTTCTGATCCAGCTGGGTTATCAGGTGCAAGGTGGCAATTTCGGCTTCCAAATCGGACGGACAGAAACGGACGCCATCATAATTCTTCTGATGAATGAAAAAGGTGCCGGATGGTCTGTCGCCTTGTGCGGTCTGAGAAACTGGCAACTTCTCTAAGGGTGGTGGAGGGCTTCTCTTCTCAAATGAATCGTAAACGTCGATCCCTTGCCAATCTCTGTTTTCACTTCGATTTTGCCTTCATGAACATCCACATATTTCTTACATAACGATAGGCCCAAACCCGATCCTGCAGATCTGGTCGTAAAAAAAGGGCTAAAAATTTTGTTCATGATTTCTTTTTCGATTCCTGGACCAGTATCAGTAAACGAAACCGACACCTGGCCATCCTTCTCCTGTGTCCCGATCCTAAGCACCCCAGCATGGTTCATTGCTTGGGCGGCATTAAGCATGAGGTTTATAAACACACCCTCCAATAACATCGAATCTGCCCACACTGTAGTGTCACTACGGTAGTTCTTCAAGATCTCAATATGCTGTAAATTGAGGTCGCAGCTCAGGGTAGCTATGGCCTCTTCAAGGACATGGTTCAGCCTGACTTGGGTCATGTGGAGTACTGTTGGCTTGGAGTATTCCAGTAGGTCGGTAACGACCGCATTTAGACGGTCCACCCGCAGGAGGATCTCCTCCATGATTCGACTCTGGATCTCATTTTCTGCATATGATTCTTTCAGGACCTCAATGGCTCCACGGATCCCAGCCAGAGGATTGCGTATTTCATGGGCTACACCGGCTGCCAGCTGCCCGATCTCCGCTAGCTTCTCTGCCCGCAATAACCTCTCACGAACCATCTCCTTTTCCGCGTTGGCCCCAGCGAGCTCAGCGGTTCGGTCTTGAACCAGGATTTCTGATTTATCAAGAGCTCGACGGAGAGCCTCTTCTGTTTTCTTGCGCTCAGTGATGTCGCGAATTACACCTGTGATCAAAAGGCCTTCGTCAGTTTCGAGGGGGCTGAAGCTGATTTCCACGGGAAACTCAGAGCCATCCTTGCGCAAACAGTAAAGCTCCAGCCCAGTACCCATTGGTCGCATATGCGCATTTGCCGGGTAAAGGCCTCGGTGCTCAGGATGCTTGCCGCGGAAATGTGGAGGGATTAAATTCTCAATTGTTTCTCCAAGCAGTTCGTTACGCGTGTAGCCAAACAACTTCTCCGATTGGGCGTTAAGCAAAACGATCTCACCTTGGCGGTTGACAATGACGATGGCATCCGGCGCTGATTCCAGTAGCGCCTGGAACTTGACTTCTCCTTTGTTTCGTTCAATGGAAACTTGGCTAAGGCCCATGTTGGTTCATCGTGCTCTCGTTCCGACAAATTCAAGCTTTGGCCAGAAGGACCTTGCTCTTAGGATGCGCTTCTGGCGAGCAACTCCAATCAGATCCGTCCCCTGGGCGTAAACGCCTGCAGATTGCTAAGCCCCTCGCAATTACAAAAGGCCTTATTTACAAAGCCTAATCAAGCTGGGTGGTTTTTCCCACTGCGCTCTGAACGATTCTGTGGAGTTCTCTTCTATCCAGCGGCTTGGGGATGAAATCGTAGGCTCCTCGCTGAATTGCTTCCAGCCAGAGTTGTATTTCTCGTAACGTGGAAGCAAATATCACCTCCGTCTCAGGGGATCGCTCCTTGACGAAGGAGACCAACTCGAAGAATCTTTCAGCCGGCTCAGAAAGGTCAATCAAAACGGCGTCAAACGGAGAATTGTCAATGAAGACTCGCTCAAACTGATCAATGGATTCCTCATACAAGATCTCACAACATTCGAGTGATAGAACCTCGGAAACCGTTTTGTGAACATGGAAATCCGCACCAACCACCAGCAATCGGTATTGCTTTGTTTCTTCAACTGGAGTGAGTTCTTTACTTAAACAAACAGACATATCAGATCAGAAAAAAAGGGGACAATTAACGGGAGAAAACCCACACCGATTTATGCCTGCTAATGCCAGAGAGAATGCCAGGGATCTTCAAATGCGCCCAAGCGCATCCGCGATTCTTTCCGTGCTGGCCCTGGCATGCCACTCAGCAAGCCATCGAGTACCACCACCATACCTGCTTAGGTATGGGCTCATACAGGGTTAAAGGTTCTTAGCTCAATGTTTGCTTATTACGCAAGAAGAGTACTAGAGATGATTTCAGAAAAGAATCGTCCAAAAGGATGAAATAGGGATTAGGTCTTTGGGGGGAGGAACTCATTGTCCGGAAAATCCATAGGCGCGGCACCGATACTCTAAGGGTCGACCAATGAAGTGCCGGTAAGACTTGTTTACTGGGCTTAGGCTGGCAATTTCGCCAACGTTCCCAGATCGTCGGCGATTCAGAAATAATCTACTTGGCTGTATCGTCGCGTATCCGGAAACTGAGTATAGTTACCCATTTGCGCACGTTTCAATTTCCGGTTACGCCGTGACCCAACCACCATAGAGCGCTGTTACGTGCAGCAAAGCCTTCCAACATCCTCGAACGGCTCAATAGCAGCTGCACAGTTCCTCTTTCTTGGAATCCGTTCAATAGACGAGAAATCATCGTCTCATCCCATCTTCGCTGTTATTTTCTGCACATATTTCCCTATCCGAGTGGCCCGAATTAGCAGCCTATGCAGCAATCTAGCTTGAACTATCCCCTCTTCAAGAGACATTTCTCCTCAGACGCATTGATTCTTAAAAAGATGTTGCGATTCAACATTCCCATCGGTCCTATTTTAAGGGGTCGGTCACGTAAAGTATCAGAAGAAATCACCCCCGAGAGGGGTCTGAATTCATTGGATTTGCTGAGAAATGTCTTGTTTTGCACTGCGACAAACCCTCTGGTTGCGCTAGGCTTTATCAGCATCATAAAGGAGGTCAAAACAACATGAAGAACTTCATGACAGCAACATTGATTACCGCGATGCTATTCGCCAGCGAAATGGTATTCGGCGCTGAGATCTCCGTTGGAATCAGAATTGGCCCTCCACCGGCTCCCTATGTAGTCCACGTTCTACCTCCAAGACCAGGCCCAGAGTTCGTATGGGTAGATGGTTATTGGCATCCGGTGGGAAACCATTACAAGTGGCATGAAGGTTATTGGACTCGACCACCGTTCGCGGGGGCTGGATGGGTGCCACCTCATCACGATGGAGAGCGGTACTATGCAGGTTACTGGCACGGCAATCAGGGTCGGCTTGAACATGACCACCACTGGGACAGGGACCATGACCGGGACTACCACCGGGACCATGACAAGAGCCACGACCACTAGCAGCGCACGACAAGCGGTGCGCCTTCGTCGCCCCGATATGATCAAAAAAACCCGAAGCGGCTGAGGCAGCATCGCTTGCAACTCTCATCTTTTTGGCCCAATCCTCTTTTTCTGGCTTGGAATCGGTCAACTCTGAGAAGCAGATGCCACATCACCATAGCCCTATATTTTTGCAAATTTCCCATAATGATGGGTTCTTTGCTGGGTCCCTTTGGTCCGGGCTTACCACGGTGCTTGGATGGGAAGAGCAGGCGATACTTTCGGTTCCTCAGAGCCTGCTGGAGGATCAAAAAAGTCGAAGGTTTCAGAACGATTGCTGAACGGATCAGGCGGGCGGGTTGAAGCGGATGTCTGGAAGGCTAACTTGGATGTCGAAGCAGCCAGTAGCCAGGTGGAAGTGGCTCGGTAGAATATTCAGGTGACACAGGACAATCTCAAGCAAACTCGCCAGCGTTTCGATGCCCGAGTGCCCGACAACCTTACAGTAGTATATTCGCAGGAGTCTGCCGCCAACGCGGTCCCTCGAGGATTAGAACTCCCACCAGGAGCCAAAAGCGACTCGGCGGGTATTTTTCGCGCACGGTAACTGTTATCCATTCCTAAGCGTTATCAGTTAGATCTCTAGTCAAATCTGCCTCCTCCTAGTATCCCTTGTCCCTCGACTTGGCTTCCGTATCTGTTATGTAAAGTTTCAGGGATCCTACTGTTCCAATGAAAGGTTCAGAAATGATCAATCTTGAACAGCCGAAGGGGGCGATGCATGGGTAACATTAAAGTTAATGGTTGAGCCTGCGCCAGTGAACCATTCAGAGGCGAAGAAGTCACGCACGACCTGGCTTGCTGAAATACCCGCCTTCCTCTCCATGTTTTCGACAAGGCTCGTTGGATAGGCTGGCTCAACTTTATATATCCGTTTGTTTTGCAACTTGGTTTTGAATGATAAGGAGAATCTTATGGTCAAAGCAAAAGAAAGCCTTGAAAAAGCATTTCAAGAAAAACAGCTCGCCCCCCCGGATTTGTTATCGCGGTCTGAAGGGAGTTTGGGCACGCAGAGGCATTTTCCGTCATTCTTCCATACAAGTCCTTTCTCCTTGTTCCGCCTTTTCTCGGAAGAAATGGAACGGCGTTTTCAAGATTTTGGTTTCTGGCGGAGGTCAGAGAACGGATCTCTCTGGCCGCCCCAATGGTCCCCCCAGGTTGAGATGTTCGAGGAGAAAGGAAAGCTTGTGATCAGGGCTGAATTGCCAGGGGTGAAAAAAGACGAAATTCAGGCTGAAATTACTGATTCCGCCTTGATCATCCAGGGAGAACGTCGAGATGAACAGGAAAAGAGAGAACGAAGTGTCTATCGAAGTGAGCGGAGCTATGGAAGTTTCTACCGTCGTATTCCATTGCCTGAAGGGGTGGACGGAGAGAACGCAACGGCAAAGTTTCGCGATGGAGTCTTGGAAATTGAGGTGAAGTCTGCGTCTCGCCCTGAACAACGCAGCCGACGGCTGGAAATTCGGACATAGATTTCATTCTATTTTGAAATCGTCCAAAGACAGACAGCCGTATTGAGAGATCCGGTCAAATTGATGCGTTGAGCAGTATTGGACAGCATACTCAAGTGTTGCCTCATAGAATAAGTGCAGCCTGCGAGAAAGGAGGCAATATGAAAATTCTTAAATTAGCAGCACTCGTTAGCACGGGTTTTGCTCTCTGCATTGTACTGGCGTCGAGCGGGTTCTATGCCGACAGCTGGAATAAGAAGACAATCTTGACAGTCAACGAAACCATAACAATTCCCGGTGCAGTTTTGACCCCTGGGAGGTACGTTTTCAAGCTGCTAAACTCTCAATCCGATCGACATATCGTGCAAGTCTTCAACGAAGATGAAACTTTTGTTATTGCTACAATCATGGCCATCCCTAGTGAAAGAGCCCGGCCGAGGGGAAGGAGCAAATTTACCTTCTGGGAAATGCCGGTGGGAACTCCCCCAGCCTTAAGGTCATGGTTCTATCCAGGGGACAATCAAGGACAAGAGTTTGCTTATCCAAAAAATACCGCTCGAATAATCTGGGACTACACTCATGAGTATGTACCTGTCCAATATGAGCAAAACCTAGACCAGTTCTCAAGTCCTCCACCTGAGGATGTCTCAGTTCCAGATGACGAGGATTTCAATAGGCTCTCGAACTCACCGCCCGAGGAGATAACTACTCCAAATGATGAGGATCTAGACAGTTTCCCGAGTCCGCTCCATGTGGAATGACCGGAGTCGTTTCTTTTCAGACAACAGAGGTCGTTGGGAAGGAAGTCAACTGGTGCGTATGCGAAGGGTTCCTTTGTTCGTATAGATGAAGGAACCCTTGCTTCGAAGCAAGATGTGTAACATAACTTCAGGTCATTGAAATAGCCCATCAGGGGATGGAAATCAATGGTCATAGAGACTCTCACTCAGCTACTTCGGCGAATCTGGTTTAGTTTCGTTATTCTCCTCTTCAGCATAATATTTGCAACAAGCGGAGTAGGAACAGGCCAATCGCAAGTCACTTCGGAAGTTCCCACAAATCCTTATGTCATTTCCCTGAGAGTCGAACTCATCCTCGTGAACGTCACAGTCCTCAATAATAACGGTGGTTTTGTATCAAACCTGGACAAGAGCAATTTCGAAATCGATGAGGATCACATTCCTCAAGAGATCAAAGTTTTTCAGCACGGAGACGTGCCGGTGACGGTCGGGTTGGTGATTGACAGCAGCAGAAGTATGCGGCCAATGCGAACTGAAGTCATCGCCGCCGCAATGGCCTTCGTGGAGTTGATGAATCCTAAAGATCAGATCTTTATCGTCAGTTTTAATGAACATCCCAAGCTGCAACTCCCGCCAGGCAAGTGGTTCAGCAATGAACCAGATGAATTGAGAGCGGCGTTAACCCAAAGTATCCCAGCCGGACAAACCGCGCTCTATGATGCACTCGTCCTGGCATTCAATCACTTGAATAAGGGTGATCATGAAAAGAAGGCACTTCTTATTGTCAGCGACGGTGGGGACAATGCCAGCCAGCATAGGTTAAATCAGGTTCTCGAGATGGCACAAAAATCCAAGGCGACTCTCTACACGATCGCGTTGGTTTCCCCGGAAGACCAGGAACAGAATCCCAAAGTGCTCAAGAGACTATCAAATATTTCAGGCGGAGAGTTTTTTTATCCTTCCTCAGTTTCGGAAGTTTCGACTGTTTGTCGTCGTATCGCTCATGATGTTCGCAACCAGTATACTCTGGGTTACAACTCAAGCAACCCTGCCCGGGACGGCACTTTTCGATCACTCAAAGTGATTGTCAACTCGCCGGGTGCCAGTAAGTTTCAGGTACGAGCGCGCGAAGGTTATGTGGCAGCCAAGGAAGATACTGCAATCAAATACTCCAGTCTCAGCAGTTCACGAATGAAAGGAAGATGCCTCGGATCACTAAGATTCAAGAAGTTTTTGTATGCAAGAAACACTAAAAGTCACAAAAAATATTATCAACCAAAGCCCGGCCACTCTGCTTCTTTGGTGGCGTCCGACGTTGTTGACCAACGGGCCACCGATCGGCTTCTATCATGTATTAGGGAGGTCCAACGAATCCAACTTTGGGAGCAGATCGTGCTGACTGACGTTGTGCCGATTTGGTGTCGGTTTGAATGAGGGGCTAGTGGGACCGCGAGTAAACATAAGGAGAAACAATCATGGAACCGAGAATTAACTATCTGAAAGTCGCCCACGGAGTGTTTGAAGCAATGATTGGCCTTTCGAACTACCTTCAGAAGTGCGGGCTGGAAGAATCTCTCATCGATCTGATCTGCTTGCGAGCATCACAGATCAACGGGTGTGCCTACTGCATTGATATGCACTGGAAAGACTTGAGAGCTGCCGGCGAGGAAGAACAGCGGCTGTATGGACTTGATGCCTGGGAAGAGTCTCCCTATTACTCAGATCGCGAACGGGCGGCTCTCGCCTGGACGGATTCGGTAACCAATGTTCGGGAAGGTCATGTGCCAGATAAAGTGTATGAACAGGTCCGAAAGTTTTTCACAGAAAAAGAATTGGCGGACCTAACTTTCGCGATCACAGCGATCAATGGCTGGAATCGCCTGAACATTGCGGCAAGGACTATACCTGGCACCTATCAGCCTGCCAAGTCCCGCGAACTCAAGCGAGGTGCGTAAACAAGGAGAAGATAATAATTGCCGCGAAATACTGAGCGTTTAGTAGGGAACGCTCAAGATGTCGCAAGACCGTGCGAACTCGCAAAGGTCGTTGTTTCCCAACGGAGCGTAGGATTTCACGCCTGCATCTAGCAGCTCCGAAGCCTACTGCTTATTTTTGCTTAGGATAATCCGCTTGTCGGTTCAGAATTGCTCAAACGTTTCGTCAACATTGCTCATGCCACAACTTCAGCGGGAATTGCCGTTTGGCATCGGTCCTAAGTTGGTGTTTGATGTTTCGCAGGGACTACGACTCTTCTAGTGATTCTTTCACAATTTCTTCGACATGTTCTCGGACAGCTTCCTTAACCGCTTCCTTGACAGTCTCTTTTACTTCTTGTGGATCCAGACCCGCGCTCCCAGTCTCTGACGCCGCCTCTTTGAGGGCTTCTTTCACGATGGGGTTCAGCGGCGACAGTTCCTTGACCAGCTCTTTCACGGCCTTTTTGATGGCTTTGGGCTTGGTTTTGGATTGCTGTCTCTCGTCGACTCGGCTCATCGCCCAATCCGTTTCGAAAGTTTTGATCAAGCCATTCACCACTTCCGGATCGCGAACGATAACACCGACTTCGCGGCGGGAATCCAGCTCGGCCACGCGCAGGCTCTGGCTGCCCACAAACGCCTGATCGCGATCACGGATGATCGTGCGTGTGTGCAAGCGGAGTTTGGCGAGATTCCGGACTTCCAGACCAGGGTTTTCCTTGCTGATGCGGCCGATGACTTTGATCTCCACCCCCGCCTTGGTCCTCTCGCTGAAGGCGCGCAGCATTTCCGCGTCGGCGATTAGGGGGTCGTAGATGAGAAGCTCCTTCTTGGCCTGGCTGATAAACGCGGCGAGCAGTTCACGTGCGTTGACAGGGCTGACAACAAAAGTATCCAGTGAGGGTGTATAGGGGTTCCGCGTGGTATCTGCCTCATATAACTTCACCGCTTCTTGGACGAGACTAGAGTTCCTGGTGACGATGCCGAAGCCGCGACTATGGTCGATATCATGGTGGGTAAAGTTGAAGGAAAGGACGTAGAGCAGCTCACGGTCGATGATCATCAACTTGTCGTGATAGCGCAATAGATCGTCAGCAGTCCTCGAAACGGCGACACCCACTTCGAGCAGACGCATCTCGAGCTTGCGCAGATTTATCTCGCCGCCCTTGTTGGTGTAGGCAATCAAAGCGCTCACCGCAACGCCGCGGCTGACCGCAGCCTTCAGCTCCGCCTCAATCTCCGCGCGGTCGAAACGGAAGATCACGATCTCGATGCTTTTCTTGGCGTTTCTGATTCCCGAAAGCAGCGCCGTGATTCCGTCATCAGGTTGGATTAACAGTTTCACGGGTGTTTCACCAAGTGGTCAGGATGAATCTTCGGGACCGAAAAATGTTGCGAAGCCTTGGCGGGCGCTGAAAGGATCCCCCAGCCGCTAGGCGCGGCCAGCAAGCCAAAAGGCATTCTTTATCTGCAATTGATGCTAGAAGTTTTGGAGTTGCAAGTCAAGGTAGAGTATCTGGAATAAGTCAAGGGAAGACCAGAAGCAACGGACAGGAGTTCTTTGTCAATGTTGTGCACCCGCAACGCCTCAGCTTCGCGCTTTGAGTTCGCCTTGCAATCTCTCTGCTCACGGCCTGCTATGATATCGGACATTCTGACCTTTGTTTTGTTCCTCCTAATGTAATTTCTCCCCTATTTCAGTATGAGCAATGTTGACTAAATGGACTGAGCAATTCTGAACCGACAGGCGAATTGTTGCTGCGGTATAAGGGAAAGTGTCGCGGTCTGCCAAGCACGAAATTGGCATAGCTCATTGTCCTATCTTGACTCAAGATCCACCCGATTGCAGCTCGCGACGGTTGTCCGGAAAACATCAAAAATCAGATCTTGTATTTTTGAGGAGGAACCATGCGGAATCACAAGAGGATCTTCTCCATCATATTAGTTGCTTTTCTGGCGCTACCTGTTTTCGCCCAGCAGGTTCAGACCACAGCCACGCTATGGCGCGACCGGGGCGATGTTGCACAACTAGACCTCCTGGACGGACCGGGAGGGAAGGAACACCAGCCGGGGACCCGCTTTAAATTCATCAAAGAATCTAAGACTGGAACTTCCCCCAAGTTTGAAGTCGAAGATGAAAATGGCCTGAGATGGAAGGTGAAACTTGGCCACGAGGTAAAGTCGGAGACTGCTGCAACACGCCTTGTATGGGCTGCGGGCTACCTTGCCGATGAGGACTACTATCGGCCACAAATCCGCGTAGAAGGAATGCAAAAGCTCTCCCGCGGTCAGGAGTATGTATCGGACGATGGCATTGTTCGCGAGGCACGTTTGGAGCGCCAAGACGATAGGAAGAAATTGACGAACTGGAGCTGGTACAAAAACTCCTTTGTCGGCACACGGGAGTTCAACGGCCTTCGGGTCATGATGGCGCTCATCAATAATTGGGACTTGAAGGAAATCAACAACGACGTATTGGTCGAGGGAGGCGAACCTTGCTATGAGGTGGCTGACTTGGGCGCCAGTCTCGGTAGCACTGGTAACTCATTCGGCCGCAGTCGTGGAGTAATGAAGGACTACGCCAAAACCAAATTTATCCAAAAAGTCACGCCCGAGTATGTGGACTTAGTCATGCACAGTCGACCGTTCTTCTTGACTATTTTCAATATCCCCAACTACTGCTCCCGAACGCGGATGGAGAGCGTGGTCAAACACATCCCTATTGAGGACGCTCGCTGGCTCGGTAACCAGCTCGGCCAGTTATCCTCCGACCAGATCCGTGACTGCTTTCGTGCGGCAGGCTTTTCGCCCGTCGAGGTCGACGGCTATACTATGGTCTTGATGCAGCGCATCGAAGCCTTAAAGAAGCTATAACCGCCCCGCGAATTTTACGTCTTTACCCCAATTCTTGCGTTTCCATTCTTGTGGCCTTTCGCCTTCGGGCGGCGCATAAAATTGAGAACCACGAATGCAGACTGGATTTGAGAGCCAAGGGTCCGGCAGAGAGAAGAATTCTATTGTTTATGAGGCTTACAAATGATTGCGCTGAAAGGTCAACCAGTTCTGTGAAAGGCGAAAATGTCTCACGTGGTCAATATTGAACGGTAGATCCCGTGTCAGTGGCATATTGTATTAAGAACATTTCGCACTGACAGATTCTGTGTCAGTGACTATAGAAAAGGGGACAATGTGATTGATCTGCAACCCACAATGAACAAATGCAGGAATCGCAGGCGCCCTTGGCAACCTGGGGTCATGGCAAAAGGAGCGATAATGTGTGGATTAGTATTTGCTCTGACCTATCCACTTTGCGCACAGCAGCAGACAGATCAAACAACTGAAGTGACAAGGAATCCGAAGCGAACCATGGAATCGGCCGAATTACAGCCCCCCGCGATTCAAATTGGGGGCCCAGCTGAGCGGTTGACACTGGGCGATCGATTCCATATCTATGTCCATTCAGTCACCAGTCTTGAGTCCGTAATTGAGCCTGCCTTCGCAGCCGGCATCAGTCAGTGGGGGAATGAGCCTCCAGAGTGGGGGCAGGGAGCGGCGGGATACGCTAAAAGGTTCGGTTCTGGATATGGACGAAGATTTATATCTCAAACCATTCGCTTTGGCTTTGCGGCTATTGACGGCGAAGATCCCCGCTTTAGGCCTTCGGGCGAGGGTGGCGTGTGGCATCGCATGCGACATGCTATCGTTGGGACGTTAGTTTCACAGACCGAGAGCGGTTCTCAAATGCCAGCCTTCTCCCGTTTTGCGGGCATCTATGGGGCGGCGTTCATATCCAATGTCTGGTATCCTGAGAGTCGAGCTAACTCTACCCATGCTCTGGAGCGAGGCTCAATCACCCTGGCCTCAAGCATGGGCTGGAATATTGTTCGCGAGTTCTGGCCGGATATGAAAAGGGCATTCCAACACAAATAGCGAGGGGGTGAGAGGCTTTGCCTGAAGCTGTTTTTGTCCAAATCGCGGAAGATATCAAACTGTTTGTCCACAGCTCGTTGTTGAGGAGCTTTTGCCAGCCGGTGTCTATGGGATACAACTCGACGAGGCGTTCATTCTCCGGAAGACTGAAAGCGGCAGGTTTATGACGATCTCACCAGAAGGGCTTGAGGATCGCACTCGTTACGGTGTTTGAATCGTAATCATCGAGAAAATGTCTTCTGAGCTAACGATGTCGGCGGCAGCGAACTGGTTCGCATGGCGGCGATTCCCTCCACGTTAAGATCATGGTCAGAGTTAATACATTATTGGGCCAAAGGCGTCTTCAGAATCTTTCCGGGCATTATTCGGGTCAACGATTGTGAAGTCTAATATCAAAAATCAAGCTTTTTCCAGATGTTAATCTTTTTGCTTATGGGTACTGTGCAACATGTGTCTAAATCAATGCCGGCCAAGTGAACATCTAACCATATAAAATGATGGTTAAGAGATTTCTAGTAGATATCTTCAATTTTGCCGTGCCGCATGCAATAGTTACCCAGTATTTTCGTGAGTCGAAGGATGAGTCTTGCTGATATAAGCTGTGGTTGCCCTACGGCGATCAACCTTGGACTGAATCAGAATTCCGATGGCCGCTAGGACAACGAAAACAACCACGGCCATTCCCTGTTGGAGTTGCAGAGCCTGGCAAACGAGACTGGCGCCAACAAGCGAGGAGAGAATAATGAGCGCCCAATCCAGCAGCATTAACGCCAAGATAGCGGCAATGACTCCTCCAGTCAGGGCGAATAGCCAGAGGTAGGTGCTGCTTTCCATATTCAAAAGAACCGAGAAGACAGTAATCAAACGGACGCCCGCCAAAAAGCCTGCAAATCCGACCGCCAAGTATTGGAGAAAAATTGCCAACACCGCCCCTAACAAGCCCATAGCCAGAGCTACAGTGAGAATCACCACTCTCGACTCATTGTGGAAAAATAGAGGAACCCATTCAAAACCCGAAACAAAGCCCAAGACGGCCACGACAAGCCAGAATATCTTGCGCCCCAGCACCACCAACAAAATGCCAATTGCAAGGCTAAGAAATGCAGTATTCATAATTGACCTCCTTAATTCCTCCTTTCCTCCAAGCCTGCAAGATTAGTGTCGATAATCTGGTCCAAGACACTGTGTTGGCTTATCCGGCCAAGCAGGTTCAAGCTCGTCCTCTCCCGATTACTAAGCCGACCAGGAGACCCGTCCCGATTGCTAGAAAGAGCGACGTGAGAGGCTGTTTCCTGGCATAGTCTGAGGTTCTGTGCTTGACCCCATCCCAGCCTTCCTTGCTAACTCTATGAATTGACTCTTCGGCTCGCTGGGTCTTGTCGCAGACGAAGTCTATCGCTGAATCCACTTTGGCTCCCGCCATGCTTGCTGCTGATCCAATTGCTTCCGCAGTCTGGCGGCCGATTCTTTCGGCCTTTAGTTTTCTAAGGACTGGCATCTTGACAACTTTCATCGTTGTTCTCCTCTTAATCAGATTCCACTCAATCGAACATACTTTGATCCTAACCATTTATGCTCGAGAAAACCGTTCACATTTGCACAAGAAATATGTTATTCGATAATTCGCATCATAGGGAAAACCCCGGTCTGAATATGTGTGTCAAAGCCAACTTGTTTACAAGATGCAAACGATCATTGAAGACATGAAGCACTCATCTCTGGGGTAATCCGCAGTTCCATTTCTGAAAGATGTCGATCCCCACATCGAGCCAGCCAAGTGGCTGTATGGGTCTGTCTGAGCGTGGCCTGTAAGGTGTTCTTTGTCAGCCTGGTAGCTGGCTCGCTCTAAGTATCCAGCCTCGGGAAAGGTAAGAATCGAATGACGGATAGGACAACCGTAATTTTAAACCGGGATCACTGTGTCGGAATGAAAACTATTGCCGTTTTCGGTAACTCGTAAGCAAAATTATTGTAATTGATCAAAATTGAACAGTTCTTATTCCAGACTCTGTTAGGATCGGGTTAGAGAAGGAGATGAGGTGTTCGAACTGGATCAATGCCAGCTTGAATAGAATGACTTCCGTCCTGGCTCCCATGGAGTAAGGCGAAGGTCACCCATCTCCTTCCCTCCAGGGGGAGATGGAGTTCACCCAAGGCTCCAAACCTCGGTGATCTTTCACCTAAGCTGCAGATTAAGATGAAAAGAAGTTCGCCATCTCCCTCTTTAGCTTTCCTGCCGATGCTCGATCCAAGCAACATTCTTTGAGAATGTGACAAAGAAAGGTTTGTAATGTTGCAAATTAGGCAGCACTTTACCTACCACGTTACACTGTGTATCCAGGATGAACTCCCGGTCCTGATCGCCAATTCACCAAAACAGATTTAGCAGTAGGGATTGTCAAGAGTACGAAAGGAGAAAAGTGAGCACAATGCGAATGTGCCTGAATGACCTGTTTCACAAATTTGCGCACGAGACCTCAGAGATCGTATGAACACCATGGCAATTCATTTTCGCTGTGATCATTATTCTTCTATGGATAGTCTCAGGACCCCTCTTCGGTTTCTCAGATACCTGGCAACTCATTATTAATACAGGAACCACAATCGTAACCTTCTTGATCGTTTTCCTGATCCAGAATTCTCAAAACCGCGATGCGAAAGCCATTCACTTAAAGCTCGACGAGTTGATCAGGGCCCTTAAAGCTCCCCGCACAGGTTTGGTTGATTTGGAGGATATGCCGGATGAGGATTTGAAAAGCCTTCAAGAAGAGTTCAAGAGAATTCGAGAGTCCGAAAGAAAAGAGCGAAAACAATAAAAGTAACATTCGGAAACAAACACTCCCAGGGTGGGTTCTCATAGCTGGTTGAGTTCCTCGATACGTTTATGAATCACTATGGTGTATCTCGCGATATCTTCCGGGGTAAATCCACCCGCACGAAATGCATCACCAATTTGCTGATCCGAAAGTTGTGATAATAATTGGCCTATCCACTTGGCATCTTTGCAAGCGACATGTTTCACAACCTTCTGCATTCGGGTACGATTTACGTAGTAGGGGATGTCGAATACGAAAATGAAAGGAGGACGATTGTGCATGACGAAATCAACCTGTTGGAATTTGACCTGTTTGATAAACTTCGAATCTACATAGTCATTTGAATTTCCTATGGATTGAGAGAAAATATTGCCAGTTTTCCCGAAACTTGCTCCTAGGTCAGTCACAACATAGCGGTGTTCGAGGCCTTCTTCGTCATAGATACTATTATTCTCTTTCTTCAGATCAGTATTGTTGATTAGGGCCATCATGACCTTTAACCCGTTCAATTCTCTCGTTCCGACAAAAGGATTCTTAAACCAACTCCAATCAGCAATTTTCTTTTCACCTGGTCTATGTCGTTCTAAGCGTGCACCTCGGATCTTTCCGTCAGCAGAGACAAGATTCTGGCCCCGCTTTAGTTTTTTCATTCCTTGAACCTGCAACTCCGGCAAGTAATAGTCTTCATCAGTGAAATATCCCACCGCCCATAACAAACGGGTAGCAGATACTTCAGGTTGAGCTTCTTTCCCGAGTTTGACTTTCCATCTGACACCCTGTTCGTCTTCAATCTTAAACTTCGGGTTTGACCCCCCTAAATCCTCTTCTACAAATTTGAACTTACCCTTCGGTTCATGCTCTTTTCCCCCTTCGCCATAAAGCAGGTTTCTTAAACGGATATCATCGGGCGAGCGCCACAAGACTGGGCGCGCTCCCTGTTACCATTGACTACTCGGATCGCTTTTTTAGATGTCTTGCCATAGACGGGTTGCAACAAACAAAAAACCGTCATCGTCAACAGCGTCAGCAAAGCTCGGACACTTAAGGGCATTGCAGACTCCGCGATACAAACCTCTCCGCTTCGAGATCGCTAGGTTTTGGGCTCATCGGCAAATACCGCCTCAGTGAATTTTTCCTGCTCCTGCCGAGATTGAATTTGAAGCAATTCCGAATAAAGTCCACGTGTTTCCACCAGTTCTTGATGAGTGCCACGCTCTATGATCGTCGTATCTTTTACAACGAAGATTGACATCTCGCCTGGCGGATTGTAGCCAGATGGTGGGCAATGATGATTGAAGTTTTGTTTTTCATCAGACGAGCGAGGGCATCGAAAACCAGTTCCTCGGAGGCCGCGTCCAACCCTGAACTAGGCTCGTCCAGGATTAAGATTGGAGCGTTTCGAATGATGGCTCGGGCAATAGCCAGGCGCTGACGCTGACCGCCAGATAGGGTCACACCCCGTTCCCCTACCATCGTGTCGTACCCGTGCGGCATCTTCTCAATAAATTCATCAGCGTTGGCGAGCTGAGCGGCACGAAGGATCTCATCCCGATTGGCTTCAGGCCGGCCGTAAGCGATATTTTGCCAAACGGGAGTTCGAAAGAGCAGGGTCTCTTGCAGCACAAAGCTGATCTGCCGACGCAAGGATCCTTGTTTAAAATTTCGGATGTCGTGCCCATCAATTTTCACCCGGCCCGATACGGGATCATAAAAACGGGCGATCAAACTGATGATCGTAGTCTTGCCGGTTCCTGTTGGCCCCACAAATGCTGCGACCTGGCCTGGCTCGATTTCGAAACTGACATCCTTCAGAATCAACTGATCCTCTGTATACCCGAAATCGACATGATCAAACTCTATCTTTCCCTTGAATCGCGGAGCCACGCGGGCACGAGGCAAATCCCGTACCTGCCTATCAGTTTGAAGAACTTCCTGGATACGTTCGAAGCCTACGGCAGCCCTGGAAAATGTGTCCGTCATTTTCGATAGTTCGCGCATGGGTTTATACATCTTTCCGAGATAGAGCAGGAACACCAGCAAAACCCCCGGAGTGAGCTGATTTGTCAGAACGAGACGTCCCCCGTACCATAAAACCAGACAGGTGCCGAAGGCCACAATCACTTCCACCACGGGGGCAAGCTTTGCCTTAATGCTTCGGGCGCGGAGAGCCATCTCAACGCTTTCAAGGCTCTTCTCCTCGAGGCGTCGTTGCTCATAGCCCTCTCGGGCAAAGGCTTTGACGACACGAATGGATGAGAACACTTCTTCAATTATGGAAACAATGTCGCTCTCTTTTTTCCTCACATCTCGAGAGGCTTCTTTGATGCGACGCGTAAAAATGTAAACCACCACGAAAAGTACCGGTGTGACCGAAAGGGCAATGAGTGTGAACACGAAATTAAGGTAAAACATGACGCCGATCATGCCGATCAGTGTGAGAATATTAATCAGCGTGTCCAAAAGACCGGAGGTAATAAAACTTTGAATCGCGTCAATGTCGCTGGTAACCCGGCTGATCAGATCACCGGTTCTTTTTTCATCGTGATAGGCCAAGGACAAGCGTTGGATGTGAAAATAGAGAGTTCGTCGGAGGTCATGCATGACCCATTGGCCAACACTGGTTGTATAATATTTTTCCGCATAGGAACTGATCGCTCCAACGAAGGCGATGGCGACGACCCCCAGGGCTGCAAAATATAAGATCGCCAACTTGTTTTCCCCCAGCATCGAAGTGACAATTGCACTCAACCACTCGGGCATGGGTTTTGAGCGGAGCAGATAATCAAACACGATTTTCAGCGGCCAAGGCTCTAATAAATCCGTGGCAGCGACACCTAGGACCGCGAATAGGGCAATTGCAAGAGTCTTCCAATGAGGATTCAACAGATCAATGATCTTGAGCTTCTTTGCTTTCTTCGATAGATCGCCACCCACAGGTGGCCCCTTCTTTCTAATGGTTGGTGTATTCGTGAGTTCTGCGTTGAGCTTGTCCGGGTGCAGCCGTCGTTCTTTTGAAGAAGTCTTCATAATTCTTGCTGGTGGCCCATCTGCTGAATGGCGATTCTGAAACTACAATTCCATTGCCTGCCTGACACCACCTCTAAATACCATAGATTATATTCACTTCACGAATGTGACTGTTCCATATTGACCACTTAGGTTGGAAACGCAATTAGGACTGGTCACACACTCTTCAACCTGTTTTTGATGATTTGATACGGTGACCAATTCTGCAGTTCACCGCACTGCGAAAGTGAGGCGGGTCTCACTTTCTGAATACACTCGGTGGCAATTGCACAAGTTCCATCCGCAGAGACATAAGCAATATCCCTTTCCAAAGGCATGCATCTCCTCCTCGTTTGAGTTGCATGGGCTCTAGATAAGTGTTACCCATGTCCCCGGTTCATATACCAGCCAGCGATGGACCGTGTATCAGGCGATTCGTTTGACTTGAGCAATGGCAGACTCATTCACGCCCTCGACACTGAGGGAGGTGACTTCATCGTACGTGGCGCGAGGGTGGTGGAGTTCATGGTAAGACGTCCCGGTGTTCGAACAGAACGTCTTCCCGCTAGTCCGACAGTGGTATCGACTACGCTTCCCCCACGTCGTCTTGTAGAGGT
>CAWEPG010000019.1:0-106801 GCA_963810905.1 uncultured Acidimicrobiia bacterium
GATCAGCAGCAGCAGCGGAGCGTTTCGGATATCAATTGACCTTTTTCCGGATCGGAGTTGACCCAAAGCCCGCCAACCCTTCGCGCTGGGCGGTGCGGGATCTTTTCATGACGCACTTCGCAATCACGGATATTTCAGGGAAGAAATATCATTTTGTTGAACGAATGAATCGTGCGGGCGTTGGCTGGGCAGGAGCCTCGACCGAGCAGTATCATGTTTGGAATCAGGGTTGGGAAGTCCGATTGGATGAGCAAGGGGATCACCATCTCGTTGCCCGTAATGATCCAATCAGTATTGATCTGATTTTTCTCCAGGTAAACCCCTCAGTGCGGCATGGAAAAAATGGGTTCAGCCAGAAGGGCGGACAGAGCGGTAACGCATCCCTGTACTATTCTCTGACTCGTATGCCGACTTCGGGTCATTGAGTTTCGAGGGAAGAAGCTACTCGGTCCAGGGACTGAGTTGGATGGATCACGAATTTGGAACCAGTTTCCTCGAGGAGGGGCAGGCCGGATGGGATTGGTTCTCAATTCAACTGGAAGATGGGACGGATTTGATGCTTTTTCAATTACGGAAAGCCGATGGCCGCGATTCGCGTTCCAGTGGGACTTGGGTGGATGTTTCTGGACATGCGACTCCTCTCCAAATGCGTGACTTTGAGATGAAAGGGACGCAACTCTGGCAGTCGGACCAGAGTGGCGCCCAATACCCTACAAAGTGGGAGATTCAGTGCGCTCCGCTCAGGCTAAATCTAACTGTGCAACCGACTGTCTTCAATCAGGAACTCCGAACGAAGGAATCTACCGGAGTCAACTATTGGGAGGGCGCAGTTGAAATCACCGGCACTCGAGAGGGAAGACCTGTGAAGGGTCGAGGGTATCTTGAAATGACCGGCTACGGGGGACAAGTGATGAGCCGGTTATTAGGCATTAATTTCACTCCGTTTAGATCATTCGTACCGCAAGCATTCGATAGGATCCAGCTGGGAAGCAACACGTGCCGGCCAGACTCCAAACACGAGGCCGATCAAGACCGAGACGGTCAATCCTGTGATGACTGCCCAAAGGGGAATCGTTGAGGGAAGATTCGGGAGGAGGAACATCAGGAGGACACTGGTGAATAATGATAAAACAATTCCTACAATCCCACCACAAACGGTCAGGGTCATGGCCTCGAACAGGAACTGAGTTACGATATCGTTCCGCCTCGCCCCAATGGCCTTGCGAATCCCAATCTCACGGGTTCTTTCCGTCACGCTGACGAGCATAATATTCATGACGCCTATGCCCCCGACTAACAGACCGACCCCAGAAATGGCAATGGCGATCAATCCGATCCCAGCCGTGATGCTGTCAAACTGGTGAATGGTCTTTTCCGCAGTGCCGATATCAAAATTATTTGCCTCGTTGTATTTGACATTCCGCTGGCGGCGTAAGATTGCCTCAACCTGATCGATTGCTTGCTTTAGTTTCCCGGGATAGGCCTGCATGACGATAAAGAAATCCTCTACCCGATTGGTCAATTTTGTTCCCGTACGAAACGGAATGAGGACAGCGTTGTCATCCCAATTATCTCCGAAAATACTTCCCTTTCTTTTTTCAAGTACCCCGATGACTTCATAGGGCCTGCCCCCAAGGATCACTTGATTGCCGACAATCTGCAAACGGTTGGGAAACAAGGCATCTACCACATTGGCTCCGATGACCATGACATCGCGACGATGCAAGTCATCGACTTCATTGACATAACGGCCACTCCGCATAATCGCGTTGTCTAAGGTGGCGCAATTCGAGGAAACAGCCTCGAGATTAGCTTGTTTATAGGTATTCCCGCCAAATGTCATCGTCCTATCGAAGCGCCAAAGAAAAAGCTTGTACCCCACTTCTTTGACGGCCGGGCTTCTTTGCGGATGGCTTCGACGTCGCCTAAGTTCAAAGACTTCCGGGTTAATTCCTTGCGGTCACGCGGACCCAATTGAAATCCGGTTGTTAAATGAAATGCCCAGAGGTTGTTGACGCCGTACTCTTCGATCAGATTAACAATGTTTTGACGCATTCCTGTGAGAATGGAAGCCACCACGATCACCGTCATGACGCCGATGACAATCCCAAGCAACGTCAAGAAGCTTCGGAATTTATTGGCCCAGAGGTTGCCGAGCGCCATTCGGATGTTTTCGATGGGCACACCTTGTTGAAAGTGAATGGGTCGCATGTTCTAATTCTTCGTCAACGCAATGATGGGATCGAGTCTTGATGCTTTATACGCAGGATAAATCCCAAAGATCATTCCGATTCCTCCGGAGACACGTCAGCGAGAGCAGAATATACGGGATGGTGATCGTCATGGGAATCGGAGTGGCAATTTCCACTACCCACGAAAGCCCGGCGGCAAGAAGTAATCCCAACAAGCCACCTACCGAGGCCAGAGTCGAAGATTCAATCAGGAACTGGGTCAGGATTTGGTTTTTCCTGGCCCCGACCGCCTTCCGCAATCCGATTTCATAGGTTCGCTCGGTAACACTCACCAGCATGATATTCATCACCACGATTCCGCCCACCAATAGAGAGATGAGCGTCACTGGAGTGACCACCATGGCAATGGTTCCTGTAAATTGACCTACTTGCTTGTCGATTTGCCCGGTGTCCACGGTGGAAAAGGTGTCTTCCTGATTGGGTTTCAGTCCGCGCCGCGCTCGCAAGAGTACTCTGACTTCATCAATGGTTGTTTGAAACGATTCGCGATCTGAAGCGCTTCCTCGTATTCCAAAATCGTTTTGTTTCCCGAAGATTTGACGATGGAGCGTCAGGGGGATGTAAATCCGGTTATCCATGGATTGACCAAACATCGAACCCAACTTCTCCAGAACTCCGATAATGGTCATCTCTGCGTTCTGAATTCGCAGAGTCTTTCCGATAGGATCCACATTTGGGTAGAACTTATCCTTGATGTCTTGCCCGATGACACAGAGCGGCATGGAATGCTCAACTTCATAAGGGAGCAAAGAAGCGTCCCTCCGAGAGATCCATATTCGTGATATCGACCATTTCGGCGGATGACCCGTAAATGGTAGTGTCAAACATTTCCTCCCCTTCGTGCTTGAGATCGGCTTTGGCTTTTGTTTCGCCACCGACATCAACACAAGAGCGGCAATTTCCTGGACGAAACGGAGTTCTTCCAGTCTCGATTTCCTTGTTCCTTTTTAGCATTTTTTCCCATTCTTCCTGGCTAAGCTCTCCTACCCATTCGCCCAGGTAATATAAAAAGTATTGGCGCCCAATTCTTTGTTGACGCGAGTCAGAACATAAGTGTTTAGCCCACTGATGGAGGCCCCGACTAAAACGACCGAAGCGACCCCAATGATGATGCCAATGAGGGTTAGGAACGAGCGAAGCTTGTGGGAAAAAATCGACTGCAAGGCGATCCTCGTTGCATCCAGGAAAAAATAGAACAAGTTCTTCATCAGGCACCCGGGTGTTTCAGTCGTTATGTGAATTGAAAGAAATGAGACCCAAAGTGGGTAGTCTGTTTGGCATATCTCAAATTGTGAATTTACCTGTCAACCGTTCTACCAACAAGGGGCCGCTTGTTAGAAATACGGCTTAAGGCGACAAATGGTTCGATGCAAATGAAGGCTTGGATTGGAAGGAGTTGATGGCCTCCTGGAATTCATCGAGCACCCATGTTTCGGGCTCGGTCGAGGCGGCTCGCATCAATTCAGGCAATGAATCGGGATTGCCGATTTCCGACAGAGCCCAGGCCGCATGGGATCGAACAAGTGGCGCGTTGTGTGTTAACGATTTTTCCAATACGTCACAAGCCAAGGGGTCGTGGCTGTTTCCGAGTGCGACGGCGACGTTGCGCAAGAAACCAGCATATCGGGCACGTCTTACCGGACTGTGGCGAAAACGTTCTTTAAATTCGGATTCAGTCATCTCCATTAGATCGAGTAAAACAGGCACATGATTCCCTGGGTTCGGATAAAAATCCTTCTCCGTTGAGGGCGTTGCAAAGCGATTCCAAGGGCAGACGTCCTGGCAATCGTCACAGCCAAAAATTCGAGAGCCAATCATCGATCGAAGTTCACGGGGAATCGGGCCACGAAGTTCAATCGTGAGATAGGAAATGCATAAACGGGCGTCTACGACATAAGGGGCCACAATGGCTTTTGTCGGGCAACAGTCGATGCATCGCCGGCAACTGCCACAATAATTCCGGCTTTCTACGTCGTAGTCGAGTTTTAGACTAATAAGAATCTCTCCTAAGAAAACCCATGATCCGCGATCGCGCGTGATCACATTGGAGTGTTTGCCGATCCAGCCAAGTCCACTCTTGTGAGCCCAAGCCTTGTCCATGAGCGGACCGGTATCCGAATAGTAGAGGCCTTCCACTGAGGGGTTACATTCTCTGATCCATTCCCACAACTGTTTCAAGCGATTGTTCATGACCTGATGATAGTCACGTCCCCAGGCGTAGCGAGAGATCTTGCCATGGTGACTATTTTCAGAATGAGACAGCGGGGTGTAGTAATTCATTGCCAAAGCGATGACCGACTGTACTTTAGGAAGGACTCTTGCGGGATCGACCCGTTTGTCAGGGTAACGGTTCATCCATTCCATCTCACCGGCTCGTCCTGCGGCAAGCCAGGATTGGAGGCCATTCCGCTCGTCGAGCCGTTCGGCCGCGCTAATCCCTACCTTTGAAAATCCTATGTCGAGAGCTTTCGCCTTGATTTCTTGCGTGAGAGACATGGAAAGAGATTACTTAGTACTAGGATTCATTGATACGATCATGAATCCTACCCACCCCTGAGGGCTAAAGCCCTCTTCCCCTCCCAAGAGGGGACTCGTCTTAATTCCCCTCCATTGGAGGGGCGTAGGGGTGGGTTCATTCAGAAAAGCTAGAAAGCCAAACTGAAAACATTAGTGCCAGTGCAAAACAGAATATTCAGCATATAGAAGAATTCCCTACGCTTTTGGATGTGCCTTGTCATACTGCTCCATCAAATGACCGATCGAAAGATGAGTATATTTTTGAGTGGTAGACAAGCTTTTGTGACCGAGCAACTCTTGAATGGAACGGAGGTCGGCCCCTGAATTCAGTAAGTGGGTCGCGAACGAATGGCGAATTCCATGCGGGCTGATCTTTTGAGCTAGCCCGGATGTCCGTACATATTTATCCACCATGCGAGCGATGGAGCGTGTTGTCAAACGCGTTCCGACATGGCTCAAGAAGAGTGGCGACTTCTCCTCTGTAATACGGCTTCTGAAGAAGCTCCGCCGAGCCTGCAAATAGGTCTCCAGGGCGGAATGGCAATGGCGGCCAAAGGGTACAATCCTTTCCTTCTTGCCTTTCCCTCTCACCAAAATAAGATCTTCCTTAAAATTGATGTCTTCCAGATTCATTCCCGCGCACTCGCTGACCCGAATCCCACAGGCGTAGAGTAGTTCTAAAATGGACCGATCTCGGAGTCCCATTGGCGTGCTTAAATCGGGGGATTCGATCAATCGTACACAGTCGTCGACGGAGAGATATCCGGGGATTTTCTTGGGCACTTTCGGGAGCCGGATCAGCTTTGCAGGGTTTTGTTCCAATGCGCCTTCTTTACAGAGAAACTTGCAGAAAGAGCGGATTGCCGAGATCTTGCGAGACTTGGACGAGTTCTCGATTTCTTGAGAGTGTAAATGAACCAGGTATTCAAGAATGAGATGATGGTCGATTTGTTCGATCGTGCAGGAGCTAAGATTACCCTCATGGCTAGGTGGGGTCAGGTATTCCTGAAACTGCGAAAGATCACTCACATAGTTCCTCACGGTATGTCCTGAGGCGTTCTTCAGGCGTAAATAATCTTCAAATCGGCTAATCCATTCAACGAATGAAGGCATGATACGAGTTCCTAGAAGCGTTGGTTCGTTGTTCCTACAATAATATCACTTTAAAGAGAGGATGACCGTTCCCTGTGCGATGGGGGTTGCTATCCATTCTGCCCCATGCTTCTAATTGAAAAGGTGTCGTTCAAACTCTGAGTGAAATCATCCATGTCCGCTAACGCCCTTTTGGTTTGTATAGAGGTGTTTTTCCATTTTACCCATCTTTCTTGCGGGTAATGGCAGTTCAGGAGGAGGCATGATCCCAAAATTGATATTCTCCGGTTGAAAGTCCTGGGGGTCGGCAGAAACCAGATAATTGATGAGAGAACCAATGGCTGTCGGATCGGGGAGGTACGCGAAGGGGTTCGCCTGCAGCCAGCAGGCTGGCGTTGACACCGGCGATCAGTCCCGTTGCGATGCATTCGACATAGCCTTCCACTCCTGAGATCTGTCCGGCAAAAAAATACTCGCGGATCCTTTCTCGCCTGCAAAGTGGGGTCGAGAAGTTTGGGAGCATTAATAAAGGTGTTTCGATGAATTTGTCCCAGTCGTACAAATCGGGCATTTTCAAGCCCTGGGATCAATCGAAAGACTTTTTCCTGTTCGCCAAAGCGTAAGTGATTTTGAAAGCCGACCAGATTGTAACTGTCAGCCCGCAAATTCTCCTGCCTGAGCTGAAGAACAGCATAAGGTCTTTTCCCGGTTCTGGGATCGTGCAGGCCCACCGGCTTCATTGGGCCAAAGCGCAAAGTATCGACGCCTCGACGCGCCATCTCTTCGATCGGAAGGCAAGCCTCAAAGTAGGCGGCGCTTTCGCAGCCGTGCAACGGAACAGATTCAGCCCGAATGAGGGCCTCATAAAACGCCAGGTATTCTTCTTTGTTGAATGGGCAGTTGACAAAATCCGCCTCCCCTTTGTCATAGCGAGATGCCCGATAGACTTTCGTATAATCGATGGTGTCGGCGTCCACGATGGGGCTGATGGCATCATAAAAATAGAGATGGCTTTCGCCGGCAAATTCGCTGATCGAGCGGGAAAGCCGTTCCGAGGTGAGGGGGCCCGTGGCAATTATTGAAATGGGTCCTTGCGGGATCGCGCCGATCTCCTCGCGAAGGATTTCGATGCCCTCGCACTCGGGCGAGGCATTCCGTCACGGCAGCCGCGAACCGTTCCCGATCTACAGAAAGCGAGGCTCCGCTAGGAACCCGGTGCTTGTATGCCAGGCGTATCAGCAAGGAATCCAGCTTTTTCAACTCTTCCTTCAAGAGCCAGGGAGCGCTCCCTTCTTGGTCAGACTTAAAGGAATTGCTGCAGACGATTTCGGCTAATTGGTCGGTCTTATGAGCCGGCGTGGGGTTTATCGGGCGCATTTCATAAAGTTGGACCTTGAAGCCGCGCTGGGCGATCTGCCAAGCGGCCTCGCACCCGGCCAGTCCACCACCGATGACGAGTATGGGATCATTTTTCACAGGATTTAGTTTAGCATCAATTTCCGAGGGATCAAAAACCTACCCATGCAGCTCATGATCTTCTATTGAGCCGCCGTTATAGCCGGGACCGTTGGCCCCGACAACAGGCCTGGAGGCAAGTGGCCTGGAGATTGGATATTTCCGCTGCCCTGAAAGGGCAAGAGAAATTAGCCCAGGGCAGAGTGGAGGGCGAAGCCCGGAGCGGCGCCCTGGGTCACAGGCCACCCACGAAAGGGCACCCTGAAGGGGTGCAACACACCTCTCGTCCTGATTGTAGTGCCCTTTCAGGGCGGCGATGATCCATTGGGATCGCAACCCAGGGCGGCGCTACGGGCTTCGCCCTCCACTCTGCCCTGGGCTAGATTGTGGCGGCCCTTCAGGCCGCTGGATGTCTGAAGGACTTCGAAAGCACCGCTTCGTCATCCTATTTTTAAATTAAGAAACAAAACTATAGTGTCCTCAACATGGGCTTAGAAGTCAGTGCCGTTACTGAATCCGGGGTGACAACAAATTCTTAATCTCCAGATAACATGCCTGGAGGCCTGTTGCTACGATGTTGTGTGGAGACAGGCGTCCACGCCTAATGCGGGCAGAGTTAGAGAGTACCGAGGTACAGGCCAATCAGGACAAACGCTGCCTCGACCGCAAGCACCTTCCAGTACGTTCCCGGATTATCTTTCCGGGTCACCCGACTCCCCACGTCAGATTCAACAGGTTTCCCGAAAATAGTTGGTAGAGAACAAAAGCGAGGAAGATTAAATACGCCACGAACGGATAAGTCCGACCCGTAATCGTGAGTAAAAATGCAGGTGAAGAATGCATCGATCGAATGCTCCAGCGGGAATCTGATCGGCCCGATTTTTCACTTCGTCAGTCTCTTGTAAACTCGCTTCATGGCGAAGAGGATTGCGAAGATAGTAGCCATATTGACCAGTCCCCCTCCTACCAAAATTTGATAGGGGACTCGGTGAGCGTAGCCCAAGGCATTAACCATGATCAATAAATAGGTGCCCAACCCGATCCAGAGCATGCGGATTTTTCGGACGTCTGCATTTCTATCAAAACTCGACGAGACATTACTGAATCCAATCTGTTTTTTGTCCACGTGTATCTCCTCGCGCTCTCTGTCGATATCATTGGGGGCACCTCTGAGGCCATCTTCCCTTTGTCATCGGAAATAGGGTTAGATCTTATTATTTAAAATGGAATCAGATTTCACGGGATTAATTTTAGCATCAAGGCCAATGGAATTGGAACATACGCATGAGTGGGCACGTGGAAGAAGTGAACGTGCCGCAGGGGTTTCCCCTGAGGTATGGCTTAAGAGATACTCCAGAAAGTCTTAACTGGAATTCGATTTGGGAGGAATCGCTTAAACAGGTGTGGTTTCTTCTACAAGTTCAACGGATTCCTTGTAGTCGCAGGATTCGTTATTGCAATACTGAACGGTGCCCTGTTTCTTGGTCGTCTTCTCTAGAAGGTATTGGGCTCCGCATTGAGGGCAGGGTTTGGAAATCGGTTTGTTCCAGGCCGTGAAATCACAATTTGGATATTGGTCACAGCCGTAAAATGTCTTTCCCTTGCGGGAGCGTTTTTCGACCAGCTCGCCTTTGCAGTCGGGTCGGGGGCAGGAAATACCCATCGTCTTCTTCTTGATGAACTTACAGGTTGGATAATCGCTACAGGCTGTAAATTCTCCAAATCGTCCGTATTTCATTACAAGGTTCTTGCCACACTGCGGGCATTTTTCCGTCAGCGGGAACATCCGGTTGGCTGGATTTTGCGGATTGATTTCCGGCAATTCTCTTGGTTGTCTTGCATTCGGGATAGCCCGTGCACGCCAGAAACTGGCCAAACCGGCCCCGTTTCAGGGTCATGGGGCGTCCACAGTTCTCACAGACTTCACTAATGGCCTCAACTTCGTTCGTTTGGCTGGAAGTGGCGGTACCCTCTGTAGCCAATTCGCGAGTGTTCTTGCACTCTGGATACCCGGAGCAAGCCACGAATTTTCCATGCCTTCCCCACTTGATTACCATTGGACTCCCACACTTTTCACATACTTCGCCCGTGGGTTCTTCCATGGCTTTAATGTCTTTCATCTGTTTCTGGGCAATTTTTAAGTCGGCCGCAAACTTGGCATAGAATTCATGCAAGGCATCGGTCCAGGCCATTTTGCCTTCTTCGATTTCGTCCAGTTCTTCTTCCATCCGGGCGGTATACTGCACGTCAAAAATGTCGGCAAAACTCGTCACGAGCAACTCCGTGATCACAAATCCCAATTCTGTCGGTCTGAATTTCCCTTCTTCCTTCACTGCATACTCGCGATCCTGAATGGTGGTCAGAATGGTCGCGTAAGTGGAGGGTCTGCCAATTCCTTTTTCTTCCAGGGTCTTGACGAGTGTGGCTTCAGTGAATCGCGGCGGAGGTTGGGTGAAATGCTGTTCCGGGACAAGCTGCTTCAGCTCGAGGCTCTCTCCTTCTGTCAATTGGGGCAATCTGTGCTCGAGCTCATCGTCTTCTTCATCTTTTTCGTCTTTGCTCTCATCATAAACTTTGAGGAAGCCGTCGAATTTCAGCAGGGAACCGGACGCTCGAAACAGATATTTTCCGGCGCCGATATCCACTGAAGTCTGATCGAAAAGAGCGGGATTCATTTGGGAAGCGAGAAATCGCTGCCAAATCAGTTTGTAGAGCTTGTATTCGTCGGGTGACAGATGCTGCTTCACTTCGTCCGGATGATAAGCCGTGGAGGTGGGTCGTATGGCTTCGTGGGCGTCCTGAGCGGATTTCTTGCTTTTGTAAAAAATGGGCTTCTCAGGCAGATACTCACTTCCAAAAGTCGTTCCAATATATTGGCGTGCTTCTGAAAGGGCGTCATCGGAGACCCGAGTTGAATCCGTTCGCATATAAGTGATCAACCCGATACTCCCCTCGCCAGCTAATTCAATCCCCTCGTACAAGCGCTGCGCCAGCATCATCGTTTTCTTGACGGTGAACCGGAGCTTCCGGGAGGCCTCTTGTTGCAGCTTACTGGTAATGAAAGGGGGCACGGGATAGCGTTTCTTTTCCTTTTTCTCGACCTTTTCGACGATGTAATGGGCTTTTTCAAGCTCCGCGACGATATCTTTAGATTGGGCTGCGTTGCCAATTTCAATATTCTTCCCCGCAAATTTGTGCAAACGCGCTTCGAAGGGGGGAGGATTGTGGCCCGTTAGGTGGGCCGTAATGGACCAGTATTCCTTGGGAATGAAGGCCCGGATTTCATTCTCGCGGTCCACCACCAGCCGCAAGGCCACGCTCTGGACGCGGCCTGCCGAAAGACCACGCCTAACTTTTTCCCAAAGCAGCGGGCTCACTTTGTATCCGACCAACCGGTCGAGAATCCGCCTGGCTTGCTGTGCATCCACCAAGTGGGTATCAATTACTCCCGGTTTCTCAAATGACTGCTGGATGGCTTTTCGGGTAATTTCATTGAAGAGCACCCGATAGATCTTGCGTTTTTTGGTGGCTAACTCTTCAGCGATATGCCAGCCGATGGCCTCGCCTTCGCGGTCCGGATCGGTTGCGATGTAAACAGCGACCACATCCCGTGCGGCCGCTTTTAGTTCCTTAAGAACCTTTTCTTTTCCGGGAATGACTTCATATGTTGGCGCAAAGTCTTTCTTGACATCGACGCCCAAGCCCTTCTTGGGCAGGTCTTTGACGTGACCCATGGAGGCTTTGACTACATAGTCCGGGCCCAAGTATTTATTAATGGTCTTTGCTTTAGCCGGTGATTCAACAATAACGATTGATTTTGTCATGATTCCTGTGCAGCCAACCTTTAACCTAATACTTTTTCAAGAAACTTTTGCCCGGGAGTTGTTTGATTTTATCTTTCATCTCGAGTTCCAACAGCGCCGACAACAGCTCTGCTGAATTCAGGTGAGTGAGATCCAGCAAACGGTCAATATGAATTGCTTCGTCATCGGGCACCCATTTTAACACAGCCTTTTCAGCCTCCGTCAGAAGTCCGGATGCTGACCCCTCCTGCCCAGCGGGCTGTTGTTCCTGCGGATTGAAGAGGAAGAACTCTTTCAGAGAGCGCGGAAATTCTTCCACGATATCTTGCCAGTCCTGCACCAGCTTGGCTCCTTGCTTGATCCAGAGGTTGGGTCCAAAACTATTCCGAGAGGTAATGTTTCCCGGTACCGCAAAGACCTCACGCCCCTGTTCGAGTGCCATCCGTGCCGTAATCAAAGAACCACTAAATTCCGCGGCCTCCACCAGGCAAACCCCCAAACAAAGACCGCTGATGATTCGGTTGCGAATCGGAAAGTTCTGCGGCACGGGACCTGCATTCAAAGGGAATTCAGAGATCACGCAGCCCTGTTGCTCAATCTTTTCTGCCAGGCGCTTGTTCTCTTTGGGATAAATGACGTTTAACCCGCTCCCCAAAACAGCAACCGTCAGGCCACGAACTTCTAAGGCGCCTCGGTGTGCCGCTGTGTCAATCCCTCTTGCCAGCCCGCTGCAGATCAGCACGCCACGGGAGGCGAGTTCCCTGGAAATTCTTTCAGCGGTATTCACACCGTACGGTGTCGCGCGTCGCGAGCCAACAATCGCAACAGCCGGCGTATTTAAGCACTTTACATCCCCTTTGACAAATAAGATTATCGGCGGATCATAGATTTCTTTCAGTAATTTTGGATATTCCGGGTCATCTTGAGCGAGAAGTTGGATCCCGTTCTGCAGACACTTTCCGAGTTCGAACTCGGCCCTCCGGCGCGTTTCTTGGGATTGGAGAGAATGGACTATGGGTTCGGAAATACCATGCCCTATGAGTTCTGCCTGAGGGGCCGCAAGAATCGACGCCGGAGAAGGGTAAGCTTCTAACAAGCGATTCGCACTGCGACAACCCAAGCCGTCTGCCAGGGACAAGATCAGAAAATCTAAAATTTCAGTTCGCATAAGAATCGATGGCAGTGAGATTAGCGTTGGCCCCTCCATTTGTCAACCCGCAGGTGACCAGGATCGCATTCTCATCTGTCCACAGATAAGATAAGATCTGCTGCGTTGTATTGAGCGCGTGAGGAGTGGTATTTGGTTACCCGAAGAGAAGCTGGAACTCGTCATATCATCAAGGGGCGCCCGGTATTCAAGAGGCATCTCTATATCAGCACGATTCTTTTTGTTCTAGTCATCGTGCTCGTCACATTGTTGCTCATTCGCCTGACTGACGATGTCTTCCATGAACGCATCAATGGCGAGATCCTGTTGACCTGTGAGTCCTTGTCGCAGCAGATTCGTGATCAGATTCAAAGCGTGAATATGCGGATCGGCGCCGGAGAGAAGACACCTGAGAATCAAGGTCAGAAAGAAAACGAAATCCGTGTGTTCATTGAAGGCCTCGTCGCGCAACAGGAAGAACTGATTTACGTCTTTGTCCAGAATTTGCAGGGCGACATTTTGTGGACTGCCGTACGGCGGGGTATGGAGTTGGAGCAAAATCAATTCTCCCACATCTTATTTACTTCCCGGAATTCTCGTCCCCCGCAAATTGTTGTTAATTCGCTGACGAATATCAAACAGTCCTATCTGGATATCATCGAGCCGATTGTCTTGAATGACCAACCTCAGTTAATCGTTCATGTCGGAATCGATCCGCGCTTGATGGAAATCCGCTTTGCCGGATTTCGGACATCGGTGCGACAACGCATCTGGCTGGGCTCTTCTTTTGTTGTATTTATCCTGACTCTCGCGCTGTTTTATGTTCTATGGCTGCTCAAACGCGCTCAGATGGTTGAGGCGGAAGCTCATATGGCGGATCAACTGGCCTATCTGGGAACCCTGGCTAGCGGGCTGGCGCATGAAATTCGAAATCCTCTTAATGCGATCAATTTAAATCTTCAGATGATTGAGGAGGAAATTACCTCGGAAGAACCCAACACGGCCGAAACAGGACTTCTTCTCGAAGGGACGAAGCAGGAAATCAGGCGCTTGGATCGTTTGGCAACAAATTTTTTATTCTTCGCAAGGCCGTTCGAGATTGAAAAAAAGTTTTTGGAACTGAACCGGTTGCTGAAAGAAGTAGCGGAACTGGTTGCGCGAGAATGTGAAGCCAGTCAGATCCTTATTGAATTTCGCCTGGCTCCCGCTTCCATTACGCTCAAGGGAGATCACGATCTATTAAAGCAGGCGATTTTGAATCTTATCGTCAATGCCCAGGATGTGCTTCGTTTAAAGAAGGAAGGCAAGCGCGTGATCACCATGAGCAGCGGAGTCGAGAGCAAGGAGGCATTCCTTAAGATTGCAGATAACGGGAAGGGAATTGGGCCCGAAGAAGCTAAAAATCTGTTCAAGCTCTTTTATTCAACTAAAAGGGGAGGCACAGGGTTAGGACTTCCAATCGCTCAGCGCATCGTCGAAAGCCACGGGGGACGGATCGAGTGGAAGAATTTGGCTGAAGTTGGGACTGAGTTTACGATCTGGTTAAATATTTAGAGGCCCTGCTTTACTAGCCTTGTAGCGGCAATACGTCGACCCTGCCTGCTCCAGAAGGTTCAAGCAAAACAATTCTCCCCTACCGATGGTCCCACTTTTGACTCTCGATGGAATATATTCCGGGTGAGTGACTACTCAATCCGACGCTCTTCAATTGAAGTTGTGAATGACTGGCCGTTCACGTCGAGATACATCTGACGCTCTGTAATCGAGATCGACATTTCGGCACGTCGCTCGAGTGCCCCCACGATTTCTTCGATGAATCCCGGGCCGAACGTGTAGATCGGTATCTCAGCCGCCCGATGGATTTGTTTTGCACTAAGCTGCTTCATCAGTTGACCTAAGTTACGATTCGTATAAACGGCGGCGCGGCCCGCGAGTTTGCTGCCTTTGTGCAACCGGTCTGCGGGGGGAGCCCCGACCTCGATCCATGCAATGATGCGGCCTGTCAAATCACGTACCAGAATGGCGGGCTCATCACCTGATGCAACTCCTTCTGTCAGGCCAATGCCCACTTGGTACTCCAAACAGTAGGCTAAAGCTCGGGTTAGCATGTTCTCAACTGTCTCAGACGGCTGGCGAGCCATACGCAAATCGAGCATTTCGTACACTCCTCTGTCGATATCTGCCAATTCGATGGCAAGGTTATAGATGGTTGCCGTCAGAGCCATAAGAATAGAGCATACACGAGTAGGGTCAAAGGCACACCCCTAATGCCACACTGCGATCTGGCTTAATCCAAGTGTAGTAAAAGCCATAGTGGGAAGGCGACGGCCCTGCATCTTGCCACTGCAACCGTCGCCTGCGAATCGATCTAAGTCAATCAGAAGGGAACTGCTCCTTTTTTGATTTGCCAGAAAAGTGCATGACGAGCAGTACAACGGCTGCAATCAGGCTCAGGACAAGGACAAAGATTTTTTCAGCATCCAATGACATAAAGTTCTCCCCTTAATTTTTTTAAGTGATCGTTCGTTTAATTGAGTTGAATTTCAGGGGCTGTACACATGTAGCGGGGGAGAACGCAGATGATTTTCTTGAGTAATAAGCGGGAAAATTGGTAGTGGTTTGGTGGTGAGCCGAAGTTCGAGCCCGATCTTCAGGCCTTCGTGCAGCGAAGAGATGGGTTCGGTGGAGGGATTACTTTCTAATCCTTTGACCCCGCTTCGCTTATCCGACCTAATGATCACAGGATAAGCCAGGTCAGGCTTCTGAATTGCCGTAGGTCTCAGCGGATCATGCACGAGATGCGGCACCGATATTCGGGGCCATCCCGTTACTGACAGAGCGACAATGAAAGCGGTGATCCTAAGAATCTGTCGGCAATTCCTTTCAAGCACCATGATCATAATTTACCATGAAGGCTCATAGAGTCCCACATCGATCTTTGTGATGTGGAGACGTTGTGCTGGTTCCATGGTCCGGCTTCTAGAAGACCTACAGAAGGCGATGCTTAAATACCTCTTCGTAACACCTCACCCGGGACCTTCAGTATGTTTTAATCACAGAAAGACCCGGGCGATAACGGGACAACACCAGTTCAGGATGTTGCGCGTTCCACTGAAGGCTGTTGTAGTGCTTTGGGAGCCGGAATGGGGGGTTCTATAGCCATCCCGCCCGGGATTGCGGTCGATGAGATCACGTACTCCGGATAGGCCGAGATACCATGTTCATGCAAATCCAAACCATATTCTTCGCCTTCCTGCGAAACACGCAGCACTCCTAGCGCATTGACAGCATACATCACTGCCATCGCAACCGCGAAAGTAGCGGCCGTTACAATCAAACTGCCGGTCGCTTGCGCCACCAGCACCTGAGTACCACCGCCATAAAAAAGCCCTTTCAGAGGAGCCGAGTTGTCCGCCGCAAGGGGCCCGGTGACTCCATACTTGCCACAAGCAAACAGACCAAGTGAAAGCGTTCCCCAGATGCCGCAAACTCCATGTACCGGCACCGCGCCAATGGGGTCGTCAATCCGCAACCATTCGAGCAGCTCCGCTGCTCCCACAACGACAAAACCAGCAATCCCACCCAACAGAATGGATCCGGTTGGACTGACCCAGTAACAGGGACAGGTGATCGCCACCAACCCGGCCAGGAAGCCATTGACGGTGAAACTGACATCCCATTTCTTGCTCAACATATAAGCGTAAGCCATGGCCGTCAGACCTGCTGCGCAAGCCGCCAGAGTCGTGTTTGCCGCAACCCGACCGATCCCTTCAAAATCCATGGCCGAAAGGGTGCTGCCTGGATTGAAACCATACCAGCCGAACCAAAGCAGCAAGCCTCCGGAGGCCGCAATCGTTAAATCATGAGGCAGCATCGGGCCACCCCCATCGCGCTTGAACTTACGTCCGATCCGTGGACCGAGCACAATCGCCCCTGCCAGCGCAACAAAACCCCCGATGGTATGTACGACCGTGGATCCGGCAAAATCATGAAATCCCATTCCCAGCGAAGGCCAGAAGTTGCCGGCAGTTCCCATGGTTGCCAGGAAACCATCCGGACCCCACGCCCAATGTCCAATGATCGGGTAGATAAAGCCTGAGACGGCGAAACTATAGAGCAGATCGCCGACGAATCCGGTACGGCCAATCATGGCGCCCGAAGTAATCGTCG
Organism: uncultured Acidimicrobiia bacterium; assembly: GCA_963810905.1. Classification (GTDB taxonomy): domain Bacteria; phylum Acidobacteriota; class Terriglobia; order Versatilivoradales; family Versatilivoraceae; genus CAWBAT01. Next base: position 16,437 of record CAWEPG010000019.1, read on the forward strand.
AACAGGTATCGGCAAAGGCAAACTGGAATAGCCAGAAGGCTAGGAAGGCTACCCCCGACCCTTCATAAGTCGCTGGCGCTCCCTGTAAAAAGAACCAGTTATATCCAATGAACCCGTTGCCGTGGCTGAACATGAAAGCAAAGCCGAAGGCAAAGAAAAGAAGACCGCAAAGACAGGTGTCGACGATACATTCCATCAAGACATTGACTGTCTCGCGGGATCGGCAGAAACCTGCCTCCAGCATGGTAAATCCGACTTGCATGCCGAAGACCAGGAACGCCGCTACCAAAGTCCAGACGGTGTTGAGCGGATTGACAATGTCATTCCCCTTCAATACCGCGTCGTCGGCGTAGGCAGACAAGCCCATTTTATCCGGGTGAATCAAAACCGCTCCCAACAGCAGTAAAGCCACACCCGCAAATTTCCCTACCAACAGGAGTGTCCCATACCGTCGCCATTCAGGATCCTGCATCCGGCTGCGCAATCGGTCAATCTTGTCTGAAAAGCTTATTTTTTTCTTCATAACCAAATGCCTCCTTAAGTGAGTTCTCAGTTTCGGTGTCAAAATGTTTCATCCCATCGGACCGAAGCTCATTAGAGGTACCAGGACGAACTCCGGGTAAAACATTTAGGCGAAGCTCAGTTTTCACCGCAGCCCCCCAACCCGCGACCGGTTTCTAGTAGGGGAATTTGGAACGGGGCTAGAATCTCTTTTGTCATCCTTATGAATCTCGAGGAGACAATGACGAGCTGGCATTTTTTGAAAACAGTCCCAGCAATGGCAGGGTCCGAGCTCCGATCGGGTTGATTGGAGTCGAATCCTGATTCCACGAGAAACGCTTCGCAATTGGGTAACTGATTTGGGGGGGTGCTGTTGGTCGGGAAGTTCGCAATCTGGGCAAAGACCCCACCCAACAACACCAACACGATCCATCGGGAATTTAATTCAGCGAATCTCTTGATCATCTTGAGTTCGTTTAGACTTTTTACTTTGCGAGCCTTCTCACTGTGTTGAACCACCTGCTAAGGTAAAAAAAAAGACGTCCACTGGTGTGGTCTTCCACAACCAATGGACGTCTTTGTCCATAAACCGCAACAATGGCGGCAGTTAAAATCGATCTAAAATTCCGTTCCGATACAGCAACGTATCAAAACTACTGCTAGTGTAAGCACAAATGATTTTGATTCAAGTTTATTTATTTTATAAAATCCATAAAAAATTGTTATGAACTAAAATTCCGAAAGGGATTCATTGAAATGAATCAAATTGCCGTGCCGTGCCGTATCGAGTCGATCGAGTAAGATTTCTTCATTCATTGGCTTCAGCCGGGGGACCAGTGAAGTGCATTGCAACTGGGTTTCGACGAGCCTATAGCTCGATTGTTACAGTGATCCGGTTTAAGTTCGGTTCAATTGAGAATCTTCGGCAGAGCAATTTCAAATGCGATGTGGGAAGGGGAGGGATGTCTCACCTTGGAGCGGCGTCCTTCACTGACGATTCTTCGATGCGCTTCCTGCCAATCGGGCAGTTGCGGGCTTTCCTGAGTCCAGTGCACGGTGGCTGCTTCATCGCACCAGTCTGACAGTTTCGGCATCGCCCGGCGGTGCATGCCTCCCAACATGAAAGAATGCAGCGCTTTCTCATCGCTCCAAGCGGTTTTTGTCCAAAAGACATTATTGGCATCCCGTAAATAGTCGTCCCCGCAGTTGCCGTGTGCACGCCTGGCCTGGCGGGATGAAAAAAGCGAATAGAGGAAGAACATCGGTAGGTAGCGCGGGGAGCGGATACGCAAGCGGGTCACAGAAATCAGCATTGATTCCTCCCCTCAAGAGGCCGGCCATTTAGCGAGAAGTATAAGCAAACCAGCAACGAATGGCCCTCGCAGATCAGAGCATGCAGCCCGACAAGAAACCGATGCAAAAGCACAGTGACGAGCTCCATTCTCTTGCTCCTGCAGATGGTGTTTCAGTCAGCGTGACATTTCGCTGGCTTCCAGGATCACACCTGTTTGAGTGCCTTCGACGCTCTCGACATAATATCGTGCGACGGATGCCGCGGGCAATCCTTGCGAAGGATCCATTCCCAGGCTCTGAAGAGTCTCCGTTACCCAGGGGGGACTGACGACGTTTACCCGAATCCCCCGAGGCGCCTCAAGGGCCGCTGCTCTCGCAAAACCCTCCACTCCGCTATTAACGAGGCTGATGGCAGCACTGCCGTGCATGGGCACGCGTGCCAGAACGCCGCTAGTCAACGTAAAGGAGCCTCGATCCCGCACGTGTTCGAAACCAAAGCGGATGAGATTGATTTGTCCCATCAGTTTATTGTCGAGGGAAAACTGGAAATCATCGTCGCTGAGCTGATCGAGCGGATTAAACCTAGCCAGACCCGCAGCGCTCACGACCGCATCCACCTTCCCGACTGCCTGATACATGGCCCGAATGGATCCGGAATCTGCCAGATCAACCGTGATCGCGCTGTGATGCCCACTCACAGGCACCACTTCGTGCCGTGGGGAAAGAGCCGCCACAACCGCGCGGCCGATCGTGCCGGTTGCACCGACAACTAGAATTCTCATTTTCATGTCTCCTCAATGAATCCTGCCGTATCCGTTCGCAGCTTAAAAGATTCTAGCTAGACCCGCCACCAGTTTACTGCTTGTGTGCTTGCCGTTTCGAGCTTGTTCATCGTTTCTAGGTGACAGAGTTATTGCGGATCTGTTGAATGGCATCATTAATCCAATCTGTCTTGATGAGGCTGAGTGTATCAGTCACTTGAATATGCTGCTTTGCCGTTTCCAAGATCTGAATTGAAGCGGGGTCACCAAGAGCAACAAACCCGTCCAAAGCATTCTTCCAAACTTCTGGATAATTGTCGTCGAGTGCCTCTGAAAGGAATGGAATCGCCTCCTGAACTCGATGTTGCCCGATGATCTTAATCAGGATTGCGCGAATCTTTGGTATCGATTCACTCCGATAAGCCTTGACCAAAATTGGGACAATGGCATGGTTGGCCTCGATGAGGCTATGGTAAGCAGCATTCGAATCATCGCCCTTGAGTTTTTCGAGATTGCGAGCTGTGTCGGCATCGAAGTCTTTCATTTGTTTCTCTTGCACCAGTCCATTATTCGGGTTGATGAGCCTAAAACCTAGGATTTAACACTCGCGCTTTTCCGTAACAACTCTTTAAATCGGGATAGGGGAGAGCCTCACAGCTCTACCCCTCCCACACCACCGGACATGCGGGTCCGCATCCGGCGGTTCGGCGGGTTAAGTCACAAACGATCAATCAACCGAGGAATCCCAAGCGAATCGAAATAGACAGTGGGCAGTGCGATATGAAGCCCGGGCGAGTCCGCCATTCTCCACGGCCCGTGTCCACTCCCCGCCGTTTTCGCGGCCAAGTCGTGGTTCACGCCCCGCTGGCGAAGTTCGGCAAACCTCGTCGAACCCCTCTTCCACTGCTTCCAGATCGCAGATCGTAACCTGCGCCGGAACCACTGCTCCAGACCCTCCAACACCGAAGGCGTCTGACACTTCCCGAAATAACCAAGCCAACCCCGCAGATACCGGGTCAACTCCTCAGCCATTCGTTCGATGCTCACGCCTGCGGTCCGGCTCGTCTGTTCCCGGACCCGCTTCTTGAATCGGTCTACCGCTTTCGGCGCTATCCGCCTCTTCGGCGTCAACCCCCTCGTAAAGCTGAATCCCAGAAACTTCCTCTCCCATGGCCGCGCCACCGCACTCTTGAGTTCGTTCACCTTGAGCTTGAGCTTCGTTATGAGGAAGCGCTTCAGGCTCTCCATCACCCGTTCCCCGGCCCGCTTGCTGCGAACGTAAATATTACTGTCGTCCGCATACCGCGCAAACCGGAGCCCGCGCCGCTCCAACTCCCGGTCCAACTCGTCGAGCACAATGTTGCTGAGCAATGGGGATAAAGGACCTCCTTGCGGGGTTCCCTCATCCACCGGATTGACCAACCCATCTTCCAGAACTCCAGCCCTAAGGAACGTCCGGATCAACTTCAGCATGCGCTTGTCGCCGACCCTTTCGGTGATCTTTGCCATCAGTCTGTCATGGTTTACCCGGTCGAAGAACTTCTCCAAATCCAGATCTACCACCCAGCGATAGCCTTCGGCGATATACTGCTGCGCCTGCTCCACCGCCTGATGCGCCGACCGCCCAGGACGAAACCCGTAGCTATGTTCAGAAAATGTCCGGTCCCACCTGCGTTGCAGCACCTGCATGACCGCCTGTTGGATGAATCGATCCAGCACCGTCGGGATGCCAAGCTTTCGCACCCCTCCGTCCGGCTTGGGGATCTCCACCCGCTTCACCGGCTGCGGCTTATAGGTTCCACTCAACAACTGTTCCCGGATTGCTGGCCAGTGCTGCTTCAGGTACTCTGGCAACTGCTGGACGGTCATCCCATCCATGCCAGCAGTCCCTTTGTTGGCCTTGACTCGCGCCAATGCCTGCTTGCAGTTTTCCCGCTCGCAGACTTCCTCCATCAATTGTTCGTCAATGGCCGGGCTTTCTGTCCCGCGCTTCCCCGCAAGCGATTCGGTCCCTTCCCCGGATACCCTCGGAGCTTCACTCCTACTCTCGTCCAGGAAGGCCAACACTAGCTGGTTCTTCTGCCGCTTGTCGCTCATGAGTCGCGCCGCTTACTTGCCACTCCCATCAACCCCTTTTTCGGGGACCGTTTGGGCCTTCGTCACTTGCGTAACTACTACGCCCTCTGCTGACTTCTGCCGTCCGGTCAGGACCGATTGCTCGTTCCTCAGTTGTGATTTCACAACAAACCGCAGATCTCCCGAGGTAAGTTCGACCGCCTTCCGCACGCAACCGCCGGATTTACAACCAGTGCCCTTGATGGATATGGACTTCGCGATCAATTGCCCGCTCGTCCGGCACCGTATGCCTCCTATCCGGTTCTTGTTCATCGGTTCGTACGTTTGCTCCACGCTTCTTTCAGACCCTCCGTCGCCAGAACGCCCTTGCGCTTCGCTATGACTTCACCTCCATCAGGTTGTCAAAAGGACTTTCACCTTCGAGCTGTCGAACATGCTCGGCACACAATAAAAAAGCCGCCTGCGGAGCAAGCGGCTTTTGGGAAAAGCAGGATAAGGCAGGGGATTAGTACATCCCTCCACCACCACCCGGATGCGGCATTGCAGGCGCTGCTTCCTTTTCTTCAGGAATATCTGCAACCAAAGCCTCAGTGGTTAGCATCAGTCCGGCAATCGAGGCTGCGTTTTGCAGAGCGTAACGGGCCACCTTGGCTGGATCGATGACGCCATCCTTGACCATGTCGCCGTATTCTTCCGTCGCCGCATTGTAGCCATAGTTCTCACCTTTCTCGGCTCGAACCTTGGCTAGCACCACGGCGCCTTCCACTCCTGCGTTCTGGGCAATCTGGCGAAGCGGTTCTTCCAGCGCACGGCGGACGATATTAGCGCCGATCTGCTCGTCTTCGTGAAGCTTCAATTTTTCAACAGCATAGATGGCTCGAATGAAAGCAACACCTCCACCTGGAACAATGCCTTCCTCGACCGCAGCACGGGTAGCATGCATGGCATCCTCAACGCGCGCTTTCTTCTCCTTCATCTCCGTCTCGGTTGCTGATCCCACCTTAATGACTGCTACGCCACCCACCAGCTTGGCTAGGCGTTCCTGCAACTTCTCGCGGTCATAATCTGAAGTGGTCTCTTCAACCTGCGTGCGGAGCTGCTTGACACGACCTTGAATGTCGCCGGGCTTTCCAGCACCTTCGACAATCGTGGTATTGTCCTTGTCGACCGTAATCTTCTTGGCCCTACCGAGGTCAGACAGTTGCACGCTCTCGAGTTTAATCCCCAGATCCTCACTGATTACTTTGCCGCCGGTCAGAATAGCAATATCCTCCAGCATGGCTTTGCGGCGATCTCCGAAACCGGGTGCCTTCACGGCAACGCAGCTTAAAGTTCCGCGTAGCTTGTTGACCACCAGCGTGGCCAGAGCTTCACCTTCCACTTCTTCCGACACAATCAAGAAGGGCTTGCCTGTCTTGGCAATTTGCTCGAGCAAGGGAAGGAGGTCCTTCATGGAACTGATCTTCTTCTCATGGAGCAGAATGAAGGCATTTTCCAGCACGGACTCCATTCTCTCCGGATCGGTGACGAAGTAGGGAGAGAGGTAACCCCGGTCAAATTGCATTCCTTCCACCACTTCCAATGTCGTCTCAATCGTTTTGGCCTCTTCAACGGTAATGACGCCATCTTTTCCAACCTTCTTCATGGCTTCCGAAATGATGTTGCCAATCGTGGTGTCGCCATTGGCGGAAATAGTTCCCACCTGGGCGATCATATCGCCTTTCACAGGCTTAGCGAGCTTCTTAATTTCCTCAACTGCCACTTCCACGGCGCGCTCAATGCCTCTCTTGAGAGCCATTGGATTGGCACCGGCAGCGACGGTCTTGACCCCTTCCCGGAATATAGCTTGGGCCAGCACCGTTGCGGTGGTCGTCCCGTCTCCAGCCACATCGCTGGTCTTGGAGGCGACTTCCCGTACCATCTGGGCACCCATGTTCTCGAGCGGATCTTTTAATTCAATCTCTTTTGCGACGGTCACTCCATCTTTGGTGATCGTTGGCGAGCCAAACTTCTTGTCTAAGACCACGTTTCGCCCTTTAGGGCCTAAAGTAATCTTGACGACGTCTGCCAATTGATTCACACCTTTCAGGATGGACTGACGTGACTGTTCCCCCTGGATAATCTGCTTTGCCATAGAAATCCTCCGAATAGTTCATTCAATATTTGCGTGTTAGATTCCGGAATTACTTCGATGCTTTCGATTTTGCGGATTCCGCCAGGATACCTAACACTTCATCCTCGCGGAGTATCAAATATTCTTCGCCCTCGATCTTGATGTCGGACCCGGAATACTTTCCGAACAAAATGTGGTCCCCTTCTTTCACGTCAAGGTTGACTTTGGTTCCATTATCGAGAATCTTTCCATTACCAACGGCTACCACCAGTCCCTCCTGGGGCTTTTCTTTGGCGGTGTCTGGGATAATGATTCCACCCTTAAGGGTCTCTTTTTCCTCGATACGCTTGACCAAAATACGATCATGCAGAGGTCTGACTTTCATCTTAGCTCTTCTCCTTTCATAAGCTTGGGATCTTTTTAACGGTAATCTAGGTTTGTTAGCACTCTCTACATACGAGTGCTAATATTATTAAACAAGCTCAGTAGTGTCAAGCGATTTTTAGAAGAGAATAGTGATAAGTGATACGGGGGATCCCTATCTCTTACGGTGGTTATAGGATGCCAGCTTCTTATTCAGGGTATTTCGATGAATGCCCATGACCCTGGCGGCTTTCGTTTGATTCCCCTTGTGCTTTTCAAGGACGGTAAGAATGAAGCGCCGCTCCATCTCGCAGAGGGCTTCTTCAAGATAGAGTCCTTTATCGATCATCTGAGTGACTAAGGCTTCCAATTGATCTTTCACAGCCCGCTCCCAACTCTAAGAAATTAGCTCTAAGTGAAATAAATGATGGCAAAGAAATCTGCTGAAAAAAGAGAACTCGCGTGGCAGCTCTCACGACCTTTTTCCGTAGGGGAGCCGTTAAATCGGCAGGCTACGGCCTTGCTCTTGATCTCGTCGAGCCAAAGCTGCTTAACCTTCTGATATTCGTCCATGAATTTCGTTTTGATGGACAACGGTGTTACCACCGAGAGGACTCTGGCACCCAGCAAAAGGTACGGTGCAAACTTGGCTTTCTGGACAGTTTGGATTTGAAATGGAAACGTCGTCAAACCCAGAAACAAAACACAACTAATCAAACATCCCCGCAGAAGTCCAAACGCCACTCCCAGAAGCCGGTCAACCCATTGCAAGTCCACAAAACGCAAAAAATTACGAACCCAGAAAGAGAGAATGCCGCCTACCAGAACGGTCAGAACGAAAACTAAGACGAAGCCGCAAAAAGAAGCAATGTCCTCGGTCTTGACATATGGAGCTAGAAACGACCCCACGTCATGATAAAGCCAACATGCCAACACAAGCCCGACGATGACGGCGGTTAAGGAGATGAGCTCGCGAGCGAATCCCCGGATGAAACTGCCGACCATGGATACGAGAAGAATCCCGAGGACGAGCCAATCCAGCTTAGTCAAGTCCTCGAGCGCGGCCATCGCTTACTCCGGAAGCTTTCTACCTGTCAGTAATTCGTATGCTTCAAGATACTTATTCTTCGTGGCTTCTGCAACCCAGTCTGGCAGCGACGGGGCTGGGGCCTGCTTATTCCAGCGAATTTCCTCGAGATAATCACGGACGAACTGTTTGTCGAATGATTTCTGCGGTCTCCCCGGTGCATAATCGCTGGCCGGCCAGAATCGGGATGAATCGGGAGTCATCACTTCATCAATCAAAATGATATTTCCGTCGAAGAGTCCGAATTCAAATTTGGTATCCGCGATGATAATCCCTCGGGTTCGCGCGTAATCTCGGGCTTGGGCATAAATCTTCAAAGTATACTCACGGAGGCGAGTAGCTATATCCCTCCCAATCAGTTCCGACATGGATTCAAAAGAGATGTTCTCATCATGCCCGGTGACAGCCTTGGTTGCCGGAGTAAAAATGGGCTCGGGCAATTCAGAGGATTCCTTCAATCCGGGTGGCAGCGGAATTCCGCAAATTGATTGCCGGTTTTGATACTCTTTCCATCCCGAGCCAGCCAGATAGCCTCGAGCGACGCATTCGACGGGAAAAGGCAAAGCCCTCTTGACGAGCATCGATCGATTTTCAAGGAGCGCTTTAAATTCAGGCAGAGGCGCCGGAAACTGAAGAACATCGGCTGTCACGAGATGGTTGGGGACTATGTCCTGCATCATTTCAAACCAGAAGAGAGACATCTGGGTCAGAATGATTCCTTTTTCAGGGATGGCCGTTCCGAGGATGAAGTCAAAAGCCGAGATTCGATCGGTGGCAATGATTAGAAGATATTCATTGACTTCATAGATGTCGCGGACCTTGCCTCGGCCGAGAAGCTTGTAGTTGGGCAGCTGGATTTGTAATTTGGCAGATGGAGTATTCATATCATTCCAAAACGAATGGATCTAGTTCCAACAGAGCGACGCGGAGGTCCGTATGCGGGCTACTGGATCTTCTTAGAAAGCAGTCAACTGAGTATGGATTGTTCCTTTCGCAAAAGTGAGCCGACATTTTAGTACATTTAGGTTGCTTGTCAAGGGGCTACGATCCACCCTCAAAACCCTCTTCGTCTGTAGCGAGAAAGAGAGAATCGAATTCCTCGCGAGCCGATTCTCTTGCCCGAAGATTGGCGAGGGGATTAGTTCTACCCTCCCTGATAATATTTTCCAGTTGAGAGTGAGATTCCGGATGCGAGGACACATGGAATACTCTAAGTTGATTGCGTCTGACCAGGGGAGCCGCAAAAAAATGATAGCAATTGAATCTGATTCAATTGTCCGATCATTCCTTAATTGCTCACGGAAGTCAAACGACGATATAGAAAATAATTGGAGCGATTAGCGACCGGTCAGGTAGATAAGCTGATTTAGGATTTTCTTCAAGGGTCAGGGCAACGATCGTTCCTCGACTTTGCCCGCGTCTATCTAGCGCAGGGCTAGCTTGAACTCATACGGCACCCTCGATTAGGCAGCTCGGTTCTTGTTCCCGAGACCGGGATCGGGATCCAGTTGCTCTTTGGGTAGAAACTCTTTCTCGAGTTCTTGGTATTCTTGCAAGCCTACGAAATGCGTGTAATCGTAAAATGAGGAGAGCCAGTGAGTCTGGCCCACCAGGAGTCCATCTGAAGAAGCTTTCAGGGCTTTGAAAAAATTCGTCAAGGCTTGGTGGGCAACCAATATGGAGGCCACCGGGAGAGAAACTCGAGCAACGCCGAGTCGGGCAAGCTCCGGGACAGGAATTAACTGGGTCTTGACGCCAGTCACTGCATCCATCAAATTGACTGATAGCGGACCATGAATGGCATGGGTCACTTCCTCAATCTCGGCCAGAGTCCCAATCCCATCGACGAAGACCAAATCCGCACCGGCTTCAAGATTGAGGTTACAGCGGCGAATTGCTTCCTCAAGCCCCGACACACCATAGGCGTCGGTGCGCGCATTGATGATAAATTCTGGGTCGAGATTATTTCGAATCTTGGCGCAAGCCCTGACTTTACCGGCCATTTCTTCTGCCGAGATAATGGCTTTTCCCGCCATATGCCCGCAGCGTTTCGGGAATATCTGATCTTCGATATTCATTCCGGCCAGTCCCATGCCAATCACGCGTTCCGTAACCCAGGCGGCGTTGATGGCATTTCCTCCTCCGGTATCCACATCCGCCATTACCGGAATCTGAACGGCTTGCGCCACGTTCCAACTGAGGTCGAGGAGTCTCTTGAATCTGAAGTAAGCCCACATCCGGTTTACCCAGGCGAGACCCCGCCACTCCAAATCCAGAAATCTGGATTGCTTCAAACCCGCAACGCTCAATGATTTTTGCGCTCAAAGCATCATAACATCCGGGCATGACCAAAGCCCGTCGTTCCATAATAGCTTTTCGTAAAATTTTACTCTTTTTCACGTCCCGCCCTCCTTCTTCGATCTTCTCCAAGAATCACTCATCATTTTGCATGCCAAATATTGGAGGGTGGCTAGGAGTCGCTCATTAGATGGAAAGAACCGTGCTACCTCCGTCAAAGGGTGTGATGAAGCGCCCTGCAGCGACCGGGTTTGGGATCTCAATGATCTGACAGGACGTTGGTAAGGAAAGGAGACGGACGAGATATTGGGTTAAATGTTGAATTATTCATCAGTCTCGCTGTGCCTGTCGATGGCGCGGTCTTTCACCCGCAGATGGGGGATTCAATCCAGACTAGGCTAGGGAAGGAAGCTACTGGAATTGCACGGACACAATCTTAGATACACCCGCCTCTTGCATCGTTACGCCATAAAGGGTGTCACAGACTTCCATTGTTTTCTTGCTATGGGTAATGAGAAGAAATTGGGTATTGAAGCTCATCGATTTGATCATCTGCGCATAACGTCCCGTGTTGACCTCGTCAAGCGGGGCATCCACTTCGTCAAGGACACAAAATGGACTTGGCTGGAATCTGAAAATCGCAAGCAATAGCGCAATGGCGGTGAGTGCCTTTTCACCCCCAGAGAGAAGTAATACATTTTGCAGACGTTTCCCAGGTGGTTGGGCGATAATCTCGATGCCACTTTCTAGTTCATCGGACTCGTCCAGCAGTTTCATTTCTCCATGCCCGCCTCCGAACAGGGTGCGGAAGGTTTCTTGAAAGTTGGCATTGATGGAAGTGAAAGGCCTCACGAAACTGCTCGCGAGAAACCTGATCAATTTCGCGAATCGCTGCAGTCGTATCCTCGATTGAATCGATCAAGTCCTGCCGCTGAGTCGTCAGGAACTGGAACCGCTGTTCACACTCCTGATACTCCTCTAAAGCCATCATATTAACGGGGCCCATGGCTTCAATCTTCTGTTTGAGTTCCAGGTATTGGGTATTGAGTTCATTGAATTCGAGCTTCGGCCAATCGTTCACTTACTTCCTGCTGAATCTCAGCCAACCCGATCCCAAGTTCGGTCAGGCAAGTTTCTTCTAAATGGTTGTGGTCTGAACTGAGTCGAGCACGCTCAATTTCATAGCCGGTTCGCAGGCTCTGGACTTGCTCCAATTCAAGCCGCAGTTTTTTCAACTCTTCATCAATTCCCAGTTGCAGAGTGCGCGCTTCATTCAAGGAAGTCTCGTCGGAGCGTATTTCCGCTTCCAGTGAAGCCTTTTGGACTGCCTGATTGAAGAGCGCTTGCTCAACCTGCTCAATCGCAGCCTGAATCTCGAGGGATTGAGCTTTCCATCCGGTCTTCTGGGCTTCAAGGCGGATTTTCCGATCGCGGCATTCATTAAGGCTGGCCGAAAGCCGGGAGAACTCAACTTCCGCAGCTTGCTTCCTTTCTCGAAAGGTTGCGAGTTCGGAGCGGAGTTCGCCTAAGATTTTGGGCTTCGACATTTGCCTGCTCTTTGAGCTGTTTTAACTCTTCTTGCTTGAGCGCCGATTTGTGCTTCGATATCCAGTCGTTGTGGCATCAGCGCTCCTCAATATCGGACTGATATTGGGTTCGGCGTATCTGGACTTGGTCTTTTTCTGCTTCGGTTCGCTGCAACTCCAGTTGGGCTAGGTGATGGCGCTGTCCAAGGGTCTCGATCTCCCCGAGAATCTGTTTTAAGCGAAGTCGACAGCGAAAAGATCCTTTTCCAGTTCTTGCGCTTTGTCTTTGAAATCTGTCAAACGTTCTTCACCCGAGCGGATGGATTCCTGCAAAGCTTGATGTTTTTCTTCCACGGTGACGATCGATTTCTCCAGTTGCCCGACCTTTCGGCCCAATTCGCGAATTTCGCGTTTGAGAGAAAAATGACCACTGGGTGGTTTCCCTCCCCCCGTGATCAGGCGCCCTCGGATCACTTCTCCATCCGGAGAAAGAAATGTCAGGCCCGGGAATTTTCGCGCTAGTTTGACTGCTTGAGCATAACTGGAAGCGATGAATGCCTGCGCGAGATGGAACATGCCCTCTCGAATGGCATTTTCGAAGGAATCGGGAAGCCGGACGACTGCTCGCAGAGGAACAAGGGTCTCGTCTGACCTGAAGCGCCGCGCTGGCCTGTTCTTCCAATCTGGAGTCGGCTTGAGGAGTCGAGCCGTCTCCGTAGACCAAAAATGTGGAGCGACCCGCACTTTTCTCCTTAAGCAGCTGGATGCCTTCATTGACCCGCTCATCAGACTCGACCAGAATATATTCTAATTCTTGTTTGAGAAAAGCTTCAACGACCGCCTCATAAGGACTTTCGACTTCCACGAGATCTGCCAGGATCCCGGGGGTCTGGAAGTGGGTTGCCGCCTCTTCTTGGGCCTGCGCTAAAAGCATGCGGACGGCTTCAGAAGTGTACGCGTGATGGGCAGCCAGGTCTTCGAGGGATTTCAAGCGATGGGTGGACGCGTTCAACTGATCCTTTTGATCCATCAAAAGTCTGCTGTGTCCGGCAGTCTAATCTTCCTTAAGGGCTGAAAGGCTGACGCTCTCTGCATGAAATCTCGCCCTTAAGCTCCCTAACCTTTGATCGGCCTCTTTTTCCCGGAGCTGAGAAACTTTCCTTTTCCTCAAACAGGCGTCCTCTGGCCAGAATCGAGTCTTGCACCTCCTGACCCAAGTCGCTTGAGTTGATTCTCCAATCGAGACTTCCAGCTCATCTAGTTGTTCTATTTGATTACGCAGGGTTGCTGCCTGACCCACGTAATCTAATAGTCTGCCGTTGATTGCGTCTCCTGAGAGACTTCCATCTCCTGGGCTTTGGATTGAATCAGTTGATAACTGGAGTTTTGAGAAAGGAACTCCTGTTGAAGCCGCTCAAACTGCCCAGCCGCCTCCTCAACAGCCTGCTGTTTTGCGAGAATCTCATTCTGATATTGAGTTTGCTGCATCGTCGAGATGAGCGATTTCACGATCATTGTCTTGTGAGCGAGCCTCGAGTTCGGTCAATTGTTCCTTTTGGAAATGAATGCGCTGTTGGCCGCGTTCCACTTCTAAATTAAGTCGCGGCGAGTTGTTCACGAAGCGCTGTCAGTTGACTTTCAATTTTATAGATTTGGGTATTGTTTTCGCGATAGCTTCCTTCTTGATTTTCGATTTCAGCATGCTTCGAGGAATACTGGGCCTGATGACGGCATCTAATTGCTGTTGGTTTAATTTGCAGAGAATCATGGAGAACTCGGGCGCGCTCCCGAAAGAATTGGCGAGAAAGTTCGCGAAATTGGTCACGGAGTTCCCGATAACGTCTAGCCTTGGCGGCCTGACGCTTCAAGGAGCCGAGTTGGCGGGAAACTTCTTCGGTAATGTCATTGACGCGCAGCAAGTTTTGTTTGGCTTGTTCGAGTTTGGATTCCGCCAGTTTGCGTTTGGTCTTAAACTTGGTAATGCCCGCGGCTTCCTCGATGATGGCTCGCCGGTCAGATGGCTTTGAGCTGAGAATCAGTCCCACCCGACCCTGTTCGATAATGGCATAAGTATCCGGCCCAAGACCCGTACCGAAAAAGATATCTTGAACGTCGCGTAATCGAACTAGTTTCCCGTTTAGAAGATATTCACTTTCGCCGGAGCGAAAAAGGCGGCGTGAAACCACGAGCTCTCCAGGTTTGGGCTGAAACTTCGGCCGGCGTTTCCGGCGAACCAGTACCGCCGTTCCGGTTCCTCCTGCGACCGTGGTCTCCGCTCGGTATCTCCTCTGCGCTCTCAGTAGCGGACTCTTCGAATGGGTCTGCGGTGGACTGGAGAGGCATAGAAATCTGAGCCGCTGCTGGTCTGCGCGTTGTCCGGCATTGGCTTCTTTCAAGCATTTCCGGATCTGCCAGAGTCAGAATGACTTCAGCAAAGCCTAAGCGGCAGACGGGCGCGAGTTCCATTAAAGATCACGTCTTCCATCCGGCCGCCCCGGAGAGACTTGGCGCTCTGCTCTCCTAATACCCAAGCGATGGCATCGGAAATATTGCTTTTCCCGCAACCGTTCGGACCCACAATGGCGGTGATCCCGTTGTCCTCAAAGACCATCTCCACTTTGTCTGCAAATGATTTAAATCCCTGAATTTGAATTCGCTTAAGCTTTAACAAGGGCGATATCCTGGACGGAGTTGAAGTGAGATCCAGTCGCTTCAAAAAAGGATGCGAAAGGCCTTCTCTCGTTGCGCAATACAGTTAGTGTGATCGGAAACGGGAACTCTGGCAACGAGAAAAACGAAATCCGGCTACCGCCTTCGCTCTTTCATCGAAATATCCTAGATGCAAAGTTGGCGCAGTCTAGCACAGAGCAAAAAGAGATGTAAAGAAACACGGAAATCGCCCACCCATATTGACTTTTCGGGGATGGCAGTCTATCCTCTGCGGGAAGCTGCAGAAACGGAAAGAACCCATTGATGAAGAATTTCCAATACGCTGACTGGACAAGTGGAAGAATTCCATCCGCATTAAGAACAACAAAGTCAGGATGTACAGTTGCGGACCGACTGTTTATGGTTTTGCACATATCGGGAATTTTCGCACGTTTCATTTTCATTGACGTCCTGAAACGATTTCTTCGTTATCAGGGATATCCGGTCTATCACGTGATGAATATTACGGATGTTGATGACAAGACGATTCGCAATTCGCAAGCGAACCGAGCCCAAGAAACTGAGAGAATATACGGATCGTTTTACCCAGGCTTTTTTTGAAGACTGTGACCGGCTTAAGATTCAGGTTCCTGACAAGGTGTCGCATGCGACCGACCATATCCAGGAGATGATCAATCTTGATTCAACGCTTGAAGGAAAAGGGCCATACCTATGAAAAGGATGGATCGGTTTACTTCAAAATTTCTTCTTTTCGAGACTATGGGAAGTTATCCAAGTTGGATGTGAGACGGAATTCTGGCTGGTGCGCGAGTCGATGTGGACGAATACGACAAGCAGGATGCTCGGGATTTCGTTTTGTGGAAATCCACTCGCAATGGCGAGCCTTCTTGGGAATCTCCATTCGGTCCGGGACGTCCCGGTTGGCATATTGAATGTTCGGCAATGAGCATGAAATATCTAGGAGAAAGCTTCGATATTCATTGTGGGGCCGTTGATTTGATTTTCCCCCATCATGAAAATGAAATTGCTCAAAGTGAGGGGGCTAGCGGGCAACCGTTTGTAAGATATTGGGTCCACGGGGAACATTTGATTGTTGATGGCGAGAAGATGGCGAAATCAAAAGGCAACTTTTTCACGTTGCGGGACCTCGTGGGGCGGGGAATTGACCCGTGGCAAGTTCGCTATGCATTCCAGAGTGTTCCCTACAATCGTCAGTTGAACTTCACTTTCGATCTGCTACGGCAGGCGAAGAAGTTCCCTCAATCGATTGGAGGATTGTCGCCTCGGTTTGACGACGGCTAAAGTGAAACCTGGTTCAAATTCATGAGATCCAGGAATTGAATGCGTCCGTGCTCCGAGTCATTCGAGCGAGCCATGGACGACGATCTCAATACGGCCCAAGCGTTGGCTGCCATTTTCGACTGGGTTCGAGACCTCAATACAGCTAGGGCGGAGGGCACTATTCTTGAGGATGATCGTTCCGCAGCGTTAAGTGTCATGCATCGAATCAATGAGGTTTTGATCCTGTGGCGCCCGCCGGAAGGTAGTCCCGACGAGAAAATTCGACAACTGATCGAAGAACGGCAACCAGGCACGGAAGGCCAGAAATTTTGCCCTCGCTGACAAGATTCGCGATCAGATTCTGGAAATGGGGTATATCATTGAAGATACCAAGGATGGTGTTCGATGGAAAAAATGCTGACCCCGATGAATACCTTTGAAACAGGGTCGCTCCGACCCTGTACAGGTATTGTTTGCTTCCCTCGTCCGAGCGCCCGTCCCTCTTTAGCGCTTCTTAGCTGTCCTCCCTTTCCCGTTCATCGTCAGCACAATCGTTTGTTGTGGAAAGGAGCGCCCAATGACCAAGAATCAATGGATTGAAATCACAACGGATCTACCCGGCCCCAAGTCTCGCAAGGTGCTGGAGCAAGATCGTCTTTATGTTTCCCCTTCGTACAGTCGTCCCTATCCTCTCGTGGCAAAGGACGCCCTGGGAATGTGTGTCACGGACATGGATGGCAACCGATTTCTGGATTTTTCAGCTGGAATTGCCGTATGTGCAACCGGTCATTGCCATCCACGGATTGTTCGGGTAATTCAAGAACAAGCTGCCCGGTTGATTCACATGTCTGGAACAGATTTTTATTATCCTCAGCTTTCGCAACTGGCACAGAAACTGGCGGAAATTACGCCAGGAGATCATGACAAAAAGGTGTATTTCGGGAACTCCGGCACCGAAGCCATTGAAGCGGCAATGAAGTTGGCTCGATACGTCACGGGTCGCCATCGCTTTATTGCTTTTTACAATGCGTTTCATGGAAGAACTTATGGGTCTCTCTCCTTGACAGCCAGCAAACCGGTTCAGCGGAAAGGGTTCGGACCTTTTCTGGAAGGTGTCACGCATATCCCGTTTCCTTCAGCCTATCGCTGCCCGCATGGAGCGGGAACTCAGGGCTGTGGCGAAATGTGTATGCGTGTGCTTGAAGAAACAGTTTTCAAAACCCTGGTTGCGCCGGAAGAGGTCGCTGCGATTGTTTTTGAACCCATTCAGGGAGAAGGTGGGTACGTGGTTCCTCCCGGGGATTTCCTGTTTGAATTAAGAAAGACAGCGGACAAGTACGGGATACTTACTCATTGTCGATGAAGTCCAATCGGGCATGGGAAGAACCGGAAAGATGTTCGCCATCGAGCATTTCGGCGTCGTTCCTGACATCATCGCGATTGCCAAAGGAATTGCATCAGGCCTCCCGTTGGGGGCCACCGTAGCGTCTTCCCGGATCATGACTTGGTCGCCGGGGTCCCACGCTTCTACTTTTGGGGGGAACCCCATCAGCTGTGTGGCCGCACTGGAAACCATCCGTTTACTTGAGGAAGGACTGATGCAGAATGCGGCGGATATGGGAATGTTGTTAAATTCCGGATTGCGGTCCCTCTCTGACAGGCACCCGATGATAGGTGATGTCCGAGGACTGGGCTTGATGATTGGAATCGAATTGGTCAAGGACAGGCAAACTAGAGAGAGGGCCGAAGATTGGCGGGACACTAGCTGTACAAAAATGTTTCAAAAAAGGACTGTTAATTCTGGGCTGTGGAGCGAACAGTCTGAGACTGATGCCGCCGCTCATCGTGAATAAGGAGCAAGCCGAAGTTGCACTAGAAATTCTCGACGAGGTCTTTTTCGAAATTGAGCGAGGGACATCGTAAATGGAAAAACCTTCTGGGACCGGTCAGCAGCAATTCCTCTCCGATGCAGGAATAGGAGTGATTTTACTGCCACCGACACCAGGCCGCTGGCACCTCTGCCCTGGAAGACATGAAAATATGACACCGGATTGAAGAACCCGACCTACAATGCTTTAATTAACGGGCAGTATCATTGTAGGGCGCTTACCGACACACGCGCACTGTCGATCTGTTTCACGCCTTCTGGTGAATGTGGGCAGTGCGACATAGGAAGGGGGAAATGATTCCCTTAAGAATTCGTGCAGTTTATCTCTGATCTTATCCAAAAGTTTACGTCAAGCTGGCGTGCGGTTTGGAGCAGCTTCCCGGTCTGGCCCCTCAGATGGCGTTCCATTTGAAACGGGGGAAGACCGGGGAAGCAGCTGGCCTATCTCTGCTTGAGGAAAAACGGCTACCGGATTGTGGCCCGGAACTATCGGAAACATTACGGTGAGATCGATCTGATCGGCTGGGAAAAGAGTGTCCTGGTATTCATTGAGGTCAAATTGCGCAACAGTTCGGATTACGGTTTGCCACAAGATGCAGTGAATCTCACCAAGCGGCGCCAGATCTCTCGTGTTGCAAAAGAGTATAGAAGGCGCCATCACCTTCATGATATAAACTACCGCTTCGATATCGTGAGCATTCAAGGAAAACCTGGGAAAGGAACGGATCGAGATTCTGAAGGATGCCTTTAAGGATCCTCTGCCCGCCTAAGGAGGTAGATTTGTCGGAATTTAGGAAAGATCCCATTACTGGACGCTGGGTCATTATCGCCACAGATCGTGGCAAGCGTCCAACGGATTTTCCCGGCACCGCCGTTCGTATCAAGGGAGGTTTTTGTCCTTTTTGTTACGGAAACGAAAACAATACGCCTCCAGAAATTCTCAGTTATCGTTCGGATGGAAGTCAGAGGGATGCGCCCGGATGGATGCTACGAGTTGTTCCCAATAAATTTCCCGCGCTCCGGGTGGAAGGGAATTTAAATCGTCAGGGAGAAGGGATCTTCGACAAAATGGACGGCGTGGGAGCCCACGAAGTCATCATCGAGACACCGGACCACAACGCCAAACTCGCTACCCTGAAGGAACAGGCCGTTCAAGATGTCTTGTGGGCGTTCCGGGATCGCATGCTCGACCTCAAAAAAGATAAGCGACTCCGTTATGTCTTGATCTTCAAGAATCACGGTGAGGACGCCGGCGCATCCCTGGAGCACTCGCACTCTCAACTCATTGCGCTTCCGATTGTCCCGAATCTTGTCCGGGAAGAAATCGAGGGCAGCAAGGTCCATTACTCCTTCAAGGAGCGTTGTGTTTATTGTGACATTATCCGCCAGGAATTAAGCTCAGGGGATCGTGTTATCGATGAAAATCAGGACTTTGTTGTGATTGCTCCCTATGCGCCGCGCTTCACTTTTGAAACTTGGATCCTCCCCAAGACCCACGATGCTTGCTTTGAGGATGCACAAAAAAGCGAATACGAGAATCTGGCGCGTATCCTGAAGTCGACACTTCAGAGAATTGATCATGTTCTCAACCAGCCCGCTTATAACCTTGTCATCCACACCTCGCCTTTCACAGAACCTGTCACGAACTATTACCATTGGCACATCGAGATTATGCCAAAGCTTTCCAAGATTGCCGGGTTTGAATGGGGAAGCGGATTCTATATCAATCCCGTTCCTCCGGAAGATTCCGCTAAGTTTCTCCGGGAAGCCCGATCACCAATTGAGACCAAAGAACCGAGATTAGTGAGTGGGTGAAAAGGCGGTTTCCTGCTTGGCTGTGCTGAAAAGATCTCTCGATGACGACGGGAAATCTTTTATTTAGACAGCGGGCAATCCAGCCAGGGCCATCGCTATTTCCTGGTCCGGGTAGGCGTAGTTCTGCAGTTTGCCGGCAGCATAGTCGATATAGGACTGCATATCGAAGTGACCGTGACCGCACAGGTTGAACAAGATGGTTTGACTTTTCCCTTCTTGCTTGCAGCGCAAAGCTTCCTGAATGGTTGTGGCCACGGCATGATTCGCCTCGGGAGCCGGGAGAATGGCTTCGGCCCGCGCAAACTGCAGGCCTGCCGCGAAGGCGTCGAGTTGTTCGACCGCCGTCGCTTCGATGACGCCAAGTTCGAGCAGATGACTTACTAATGGAGCCATTCCGTGGTAACGCAAACCTCCGGCGTGAATTCCAGGAGGGATGAACGTACTCCCCAAGGTATGCATTTTCACGAGAGGAGTCAGGTGGGCTGTGTCTCCGAAATCATAGGCGAAACGGCCTTTCGTGAGGCTTGGACAAGCGGTTGGTTCGACTGCAATCACACGCACATTTCTTTCTCCCCGTAGTTTCTTGCCAATGAATGGGAAAGCAATGCCGCTGAAATTGGACCCGCCCCCGGTGCAACCCACGATGACATCAGGATAATCATCCGCCATTTCGATCTGTTCGAGAGCTTCCAGCCCAATGATCGTCTGATGAAGCAGAACATGATTCAAGACGCTTCCCAGCGCATAGTGAATCTCGGGATTTTGCGCCGCCACCTCGACGGCTTCGGAAATGGCAATGCCGAGTGAACCGGTAGAGTTTGGTTTCTCTTTCAAAATGGCCCGGCCAGCCGCTGTTTCCAGGCTCGGACTTGCAACGACCTTAGCCCCGAAAGCTTCCATGAGGGCCCGACGATACGGCTTCTGGTTGAAACTGACCCGCACCATGTAGACTTTGCATTCCAACCCAAAGAAGGAACAGGCCATAGCTAAGGCCGATCCCCATTGCCCGGCACCGGTCTCGGTTGTCAACCGCTTGGTCCCGGCGATCTTGTTGTAATAAGCCTGAGGGACCGCTGTGTTGGGTTTGTGCGAGCCGACCGGGCTGACCCCTTCATATTTGTAGTAGATGCGGGCGGGCGTATCGAGAGCCTTTTCCAGCCGACGCGCCCGATAGAGAGGCGCAGGTCTCCAATGACGATAGACTCGTCGAACTTCTTCCGGAATTTCAATTTCACGTTCCGAACTCACTTCCTGAAGGATCAGGTCCATGGGGAACAAGGTCAGGAGATCATCCGGCGTGATGGGATTTAGCGTTCCAGGATGCAATACCGGTGCTATCGGACCGGGCAGATCGGCCAAGATGTTGTACCAGAACTTTGGAATGCGATCCTCATGAAGCAGATATTTCAGACTATCCATAAGGTTTCCTCACATGTGAATAACACGCGTCCTGGATTGGATGACATTGACGGGCGCTACGATGGAACAGGTTTTAACCTGATGTCAAGCCCTTTCCTTAAAGGTTGGAAGGCGGGAAGAGTAGATCTGCCGATTCCGCGGGAGAATCCGGGTTGAAGGGTTCCTTCTGAAGTCATGAGGGGAGGAATTCTGTCGACTTGAGTTAAGGGATTATCCCATCTAAAATTTGTTTGACATCGATCGTCGGCAGAACTATATTTTTAATGAAGTGCGGGAATAACTCAGCGGTAGAGTGCAACCTTGCCAAGGTTGAAGTCGCGGGTTCAAATCCCGTTTCCCGCTCCACTTATCTGAATTACAGGCTCGAAAGAGCCCACGATAAGGCAATTGATAAATGAGTCGTCAGAGCTCTAGCCCTGACAGTAACCGATTCTTCGCGAACATTTATCAGTTGCCTTTTTTTGCGTCGCTTTAATTGCCAACAGGTCTTCTTTTGCCTCACACCGTATTTCGTTTCAGAAATAGAAATCATCCAAGACAACATCATATTTAACGAGAAAGAAGGAGCGTCATGGCCAAGCTGGCGGCTTTTCCGAAATGCTACATGGATCAACTCTGCGTTGATCATTCTATGACCATCTTCCAGTGGATTGATATGGCTTCGACCTTGGACGTCGATGGCCTTGAGTTTTACTCCGGGTTCGTGGATTCCCTTGGCCGTGAGGACCTCATCAAAGTGAAGCGCAGCCTCCAGGAGAAGAAACTGGAGATGCCGATGATGTGCTATTCCCCGAATTTTACGAACCCCGATTCGGAACAACGTCGTGGAGAAATCAAGAAGCAAAACGCCATGGTGGATCTGACCGCCGAGTTAGGTGGCAAGTATTGCCGGGTTTTGTCGGGGCAGGGCTATCCAGACCTTTCCCGCCAGGATGGAATCAACTGGGTTGTTGACTGTATCACGCAGTGTTTGGATCATGCTGCCAAGAAGGGGATTGTCTTGATCATGGAAAACCACTACAAGGATAACTACTGGCTGTACCCGGAGTTTGCGATCAAACGGGAAGTATTCCTTGAAATTGTAAATCAGATCGACTCGCCCTGGTTCGGCGTGAATTACGACCCGTCCAACGCAATCATTGCCGGAGAAGATCCGATTGCCTTACTCAAAGCCGTTAAGCATCGCGTTCTCACAATGCATGCGTCAGACCGCTATCTGGAGAGTGGAACCCTCGAAGACTTGAAAATCCAGGATGGTTTTGCAGGGTACGCGAAAACTCTAAAACATGGGGTCATTGGCAAAGGACTTAATGACTACGACAAAATTTTTTCAATCTTACAAAGCGCGGGATTTAATGGCTGGATTTCAATTGAGGATGGCATCAACGGGATGGACGAAATGCGCCAATCCGTTACGTTTCTGCGCGCGAAGATGAAGGAATATTTCAGTTGAAGAAACTGCGTTTCCAGCGGCAGTCGATTCGCAAGCTTCTGTCGAAGCGACGCCATTCCTGAGGCAATGACTTGTGCCCACGGTTAGTACTACGACTCAACAATTCAGTGAAATATCTCAGGATATTCGCCGCGTGAGGTCGGGGCATTGGAAAAAGCCCCAAGCTCACAAGGTTGTAGGCATGAAGCATTCTCAATGCTTCCTCACCGCCCCGGCTTTACCTCACTCGATTGAGGAATAGCCGTTCTTAGTCTTCAGAACTTTGTCGTGGAACTATTGACGGCGCGTTTAGAGTCACATCCATACGGTTCGTGAAAACGAGCTGACCGATGTAAATGTTTTCATTCACCTGTTTCATCGAGCTCTTGATGCAATGGAATTCCTCTAATTTCGCCTGTTGCCTCAGGCTGGTCATGGGCGATTTGGAATGTCTCTTCTTGCGATGAAGTAAAGTGAGCGCCACAATAATGAAAATGGCTAGGCCAATTAGGATGGGTAAATACAATCGAAGGTTCTGCATAAATGAATTCCGAGACACAGCCAGCCAAAACGGGACTCGTTTTTGGTCCTTGAGACTGCATTCAAGATGGATTTCTCTCCTCTAAGTTAAACTCTAAGGCACTCCCAGGGCCTTGTCAATATGCTCTCACTTTTTTCGCAAAAAAGAGCCTTTTGCTCCACCAATCCCGCCATTAATGCTGGCTGGAATTTGTCTGAATCTGCTATCTAAGATCGTCAATGGTTCTTTGCCTAATTACAAATTTCCATTCTTCTTTACAACGGGGTTATAAGCCACATAACCGTCAATTTGTCTTGACGTCGAGTTTGTCAACCGCTTAGATTGGATTTTGTAGAGGAAAGCCAAAAGGAACATCCTTTCTTAAAGTTGACCGTGAACAGGATATGAAAGTTCTAACCGCTTCACAAATGCGCGACGTAGATCGACAGACAACGGATCGTTACGGTATCCCGAGCCTTCTGCTGATGGAAAATGCGGGCCGAAGCGTTGTGGAGGCGATGCAGTCTCATTACCGGGACCTGAGCAAATTCAGAATTACTATTTTCTGTGGAAAAGGGAACAACGGAGGTGACGGATTTGTCGCCGCACGTCATCTGATGATGAGGGGGTGCCGGCCGGATGTACTCTTATTTGCAAATCCTACCGATATCAAAGGCGATGCCCGGGTCAACCTAGAGATTCTGCAGAAGATGAATCTTCCTGTTCGATTCGTATCAGAAGCGGCCTGTACTATGGAGGAAATAAGAGGGCTGCTCCGGGACTTGGGAACCGACCTCGTCATTGACGGTTTGTTGGGAACGGGTGCACGTCTGCCAGTGAGTTCTTCATTCTCTGAAATCATTCAGAGCTTACAATCATTTCGGAGATTAGTTGCCATCGATATTCCTTCCGGACTGGACTGTGAGGAGATCGACCAGGAAAGCCAGGTTGCGATGGCGCCCCAGGCCGAATTGACAGTTACATTTACGGCTCCGAAAATCCCCCACATACTTTATCCCGGAGCGGCTTGTGTAGGGAAGTGGGTTGTTGTTCCTATTGGTTCTCCTGCTGAACTGCTGGAGGATCCGCGATACTGGCTGAATGCGATCTCTACCCAGGAAGCTGCACAACATTTGACAAAATTAGTTCGTTCGCCGGAATCTCATAAGGGAAATTTCGGTCATGTTTTAGTGATCGCGGGTTCATTAGGAAAGACGGGAGCTGCCGTCATGACAGCGAAGTCCGCACTCCTAGCCGGGGCCGGTTTGGTTACCTTGGCTACCGCTGCTCCCTGCCTTCCTATTGTCGCAACCCAGTCTGTAGAAGTCATGACGGAGCCCCTCGAGGCCACTGAGTCCGGAAACATTTCAATAAAGGCGTTTGATTATGGGAGGGTTTCTGAGCTGCTCCAAAGGGAAGGATGTGCTTGCCTTGGGACCTGGGGTTGGGACAACCCCTGAGACGAAAGAATTCGTTCGCAGACTTATCAAAGAGACGACGCTTCCCGTTGTGCTCGATGCGGATGGAATCAATGCCTTCGCGGGATGTGAGGAATTATTGAGTGGAGAAGACCGCGAGCTCATCCTCACCCCCCATCCCGGTGAGTTTGCACGCTTGATCGGAAGAACCACTACGGAGGTTCAAGCGAGTCGGATAAAAATTTCGCGGCAATTCTCCATAGATCATCACGTTCATCTCGTTTTGAAAGGTCACCGCACGCTTTATGCTGCTCCCTCCGGACAGGTCTATGTCAATTTGTCGGGTAATCCTGGCATGGCAACGGGAGGATCTGGCGACGTCTTGACAGGCATCCTGGCGGGGTTGATCGGTCAGGGAATGCAATTGCTAGGGGGTGACGATGCGGCCAGAGACTGCCTGGAAGAGATGATTACACTGGGGATATATCTTCATGGAAATGCTGGGGATCTGGCAGCCGATCGAGTAGGTCAGCATTCGTTGATCGCCGGGGATATTATAGAGTCGATTTCAAATGCTTTTCTGGTTCTGCGAGAAACCGTCAAGGTATAGGATTCTTATCTCAACCTTTAGACCCTAACATCGATTTACAAGCCTCGAATAGCGGAGGTAAATATCGGCTTCCGGTAACTGAACGCTCGAGTATGAGGCTTCCGATAGTTAAACGTGAATTGGAAATTTGAGCTCTCGTTCCCGGCAGATCGAGCTTCAACTAGGGACCGCTGGCTTTGAGCCGAGAATCCTGCACGCCACGACATCCATCAGCTTTCGTGTTGTTCTTCGCGATTCAGTAATCTATGTCTATCCCATGCGGACAATTCGTCACCCATTCCGCTCAAGAGACCTTCCAATTGGCACATTCCATAGGCCGCCTGCTCGAGGCCCCTGCCAAGATCTTCCTAGAAGGAGACCTGGGTGCCGGAAAGACCGTCTTCGCCAAGGGCATGATTTGCGGATTGGGCCAAACGGACCCGGATGATGTTCCCAGTCCATCCTTTACACTGATTAACGAATACACCCAAAAATTCAAGGTGTATCATATAGACCTTTATCGTTTGGAGAACCTGGAAGAGATAAAGACCCTTGAGCTAGAAGATCTTTTCGAGGAACCTGCCGTTATTATTGTGGAATGGGGTGAAAAGTTGTCCGGAATGAAGATCAACGATGCCGTCCACGTCAGAATCTTGAGCGGTGGTGAGGATGTCCGAGAGATCACCATTGCTCCTTGGAAAGGAAAGACCTTAGATGAAGCTTGATGCCATTGCTATCGGAGCACATCCCGATGACATTGAATTATATGTAGGGGGGACGTTAATCAAACTCGCAGCCTTAGGGCACAACACGGGCGTTGTGGATATGGTCCGGGGTGAACTGGGAAGCCGGGGGACTCCACAATTACGCGCGAGGGAGGCTGCGGCATCGGCCAAAGTGCTGGGGGTTGTTGTCCGAGAAAACCTCCGTCTGAAAGACGGTCAAATCTTTGATACTCCTGATGCGCGATTGCGTGTGGTCAAAGTATTGAGGAAATACCGGCCTAGGCTTGTTTTCACCCACTACTGGGATGACAAGCACCCGGACCACGTTTATACCAGCAGGATTGTCACCCAGGCCTGCTATCTTGCTGGATTGGCTAAGATCAAAACAGGGCAGGAACGGTTTCGACCCAGCAAGATCTTTTATTTTCAGTTGCCATACCCTGTTCAACCTTCGTTTTATGTCGATGTGAGTTCGCAATATCCACAGAAAATGGAAGCCGTCCGCTGCTTCAAGTCGCAACTGTATGATCCAAATTCGAGGGAACCGGAAACTTACTTAAGTGTTCCTCAGTTTCTTTCTGCGCACGAGAGTGTGGATCGATACTATGGGAAATTGATTCAGGCCGACTACGCCGAAGGATTTTTCTGCAAGGATCCAATCGGCATCCAGGACCCCGTTGAATTTTTTGGCGAAAGGGGGAAAAAGTGAAAATCGGAATCACTTGTTATCCAACCTATGGCGGGAGCGGGGTTGTCGCTACTGAAATCGGTAAAGAGTTGGCAGGTCGGGGACATGAAATTCATTTTATCAGCTATGCCATTCCCATTAAACTAGATAGTACGAGTGAGAAAATCCATTTCCATGAAGTGGAAATGTTAAATTATCCGCTTTTTGAACATCCTCCCTATGCCTTGGCTTTGGCAACTAAAATGGCGGATGTGGCAGTCCATCATGAACTCGACCTGCTCCATGTACACTATGCCATCCCGCATTCGGTGAGCGCTTATCTGGCCAAACAGATGCTCCTCCCCTTGAAGCTGCCCGTGATTACTACTCTGCATGGGACTGACATCACCCTGGTTGGGAACGATCGTTCTTATTTACCCATTACCAAATTTTCTATTGAGAAGAGCGATGGAGTGACGGCAGTCTCTGTCTATTTGCGCGACCTGACCTGCAAAGAGTTTGACATTAAACACCCCATTGAAATGATTCCCAATTTCGTTAACTGTGATGTCTTCCAACGGTCGGGGAACCAGGAATTGCGAGAAAAATTTGCGCCCAGCGGGGAAAGAATCCTGGTGCACATTTCCAATTTCCGTCCTCTAAAACGTGTGATGGACGTCATTGAAATATTTGATCAAGTGCAACGAAGAATCCCATCTCGACTGATCATGGTGGGAGATGGTCCAGAACGATCGAGCGCCGAATGGTTAGTGCGAAATAAGGCTTTGGGATGCAAGGTCAACTTCCTCGGAAAACAAGACTCGATTTCTGAAATTCTTTCAATCTCCGATTTGATGCTGTTGCCCAGTGAAACGGAGTCCTTTGGGTTGGTCGCGCTGGAAGCCATGGCGTGTGAAGTGCCGGTGATTGCCTCTGCCGTGGGAGGCATTCCGGAAGTCGTACGGGATGGGTTCGACGGGTTTTTGGTCCCCCCCCGAAATGTCGACTTAATGGCGGCAAAAGCGATCGAGCTATTATCGAGCGATTCCTTGCACCATCAGATGGGGAATAACGCCCGAGAGCGTGCCCAGGAAAATTTCTGTGCCCATAAGATCATCGTCCGCTATGAGGATTTCTATGATCGGATTATTCAGCAGGTCCAATCCAACTGATTCCGAATTGATTCAATGTACTTAATCGACGGGAACAATCTCATTGGACATACTAAGTCGGTCGCCAGTCAGCCGTCGGTCAATGCCCGTCAGTTTTTGGTGGATTATGTTTCCGCTTTTCTGGAATCGACCCATCGGAAAGCGATTGTTGTTTTCGACGGCAGAAGTGCACCCCTCCGCAAAACTTCCCGAGTGCAGCTCTTATTCTCTGGACCTCAATCTAATGCTGATGACGTCATCCGCCGCCGGGTAGAATCCTCAAAAGACCGAAAGGATCTGTGCGTGATTTCCTCGGACAATGCCGTCTATGGGTATGCCAAAACATGCGGTGTCAAGGCTCTCAAATGCCATGAATTTAACCGAATGATTCGCGAGGCGGCAGGTGCAAAAGTCGAAGAGGACCGAGATCTTAGTATCGGAAATACAAAGGAATGGTTGAGGTATTTTGGAGAAGAGGAATAAAGCGAGTCGTTTCGGGTTTAGAAGCAGAATACCTCTTATCTGCAGCTTGACTGACTAGGACTTGGGGGGAACCTGCATCCGTCAATTGCCACGAGTTCGGATGGGACCACACTCTGCGACACAGCACAAGGTCAAAGCTGGAAAATGAACCTCGCGGTAATCAGGGGAAGACTCTCGTGGGGGGAATAAGTTTGTCTTTCCGGGAGGATACTTGGTTGAGCGGGAAGCGAGTTCCTAGATCCTTACGCGTGTGTCGTCTTTCGGGCAGATCCAATACATCCCGCCCGGTCGTTCCTCAGATTTAATGACTTTAGTGGCCACCATGGCCGTGCTGCAGGCGGGACAAGGTTTGCCGGCAAAAGCGGAGCCTTTATCTCCCATGCTGGAGCGAGCCGTCTTACTGATTTTTTTCTCTGCCATGAAGCATGCCTCACTACAAATCTAATGAATTGACGTGCAACTCAAAAAAAGAATACAGGAAAAGAGATTGCTGCGTCAACCTCAAACGCCGCGCTTCTCCGGGTTCCAGATGTATTTGTGTATCTGAAGTTGGAACCGGACGTTAAGTTTATCCTCTAAGATCCAGTTCACCAACTCGCTTGGCTGCAGGGTGCCAAAGACGGTGGAAAAAAGAATTCGATATTTTCCGTCTAAATGATGCTTCCGAATGGTGTCTAGGGCCCAAAGGTAGTCTGCCCGATTTCCGATAACAAATTTGATCTCGTCGTGTGGCTGCAATTTATGGATATTATCATAGCGATTCTTTTGCGATTCCCCGCTGCTGGGACACTTCAGATCCATAATCTTGATGACACTCGGGTGGACTTCGCCGATGTCAATGCTTCCTCCAGTCTCAAGCAACACCAAAAAACCCTCAGCGATTAACCGGTCCATCAACGGATAGACTTCTTTTTGAAGTAATGGTTCGCCGCCGGTAATTTCGACCAGGGAACAATCGCATTCGCGAATTGCCTGGATCACCTGCTCCAAACTCATTTCCTGGCCTTCATAGAAGGCGTACGCCGTGTCGCAATAGGTGCACCGGAGGTTACAGTAGGTGAGGCGTACAAAGACACAAGGCAAGCCGGCATAAGTCGACTCCCCCTGAATACTTTTGTAGATTTCATTAATCTTCATCAGACCGAGCGATTGATTTCAATGCTGTCAAGGAACCTCGGATCATTTCGCCAGTCGGGCTGGACTTTAACAAAGAGTTCCAAATAGATCCGCTTCCCGAGAAGCTTCTCAATATCTGCGCGGGCTTCGATTCCAATTTGCTTGAGCAGTTGACCGTGACTGCCGATGACAATCTTCCGCTGTGATGGCCTCTCGACAACAATATCGCAGGCTAGAAAAACGAACTGATCGTCGCGCTCCTGGAAGCGATTGACGAAAACGGCAATGGAGAACGGCAATTCTTCCCGGGTGTGATGCAAGATCTTTTCGCGAACCAGTTCACCAACCAGAAATCGTTCGTGCTTGTCTGTAAATTGGTCTTCGGGAAAATAGGGAGGACCCTCTGGAAGGTGTTTCAAGATAAGCGTGAGAAGCAAATCCAAATTGTCTTTTTTCAAAGCGGAGATGGGAACAATCTCGGCGAAGGCAAATTTCCCCGAGTAGAAGGACATGAGCGGCAGCAGGTTCTGCTTTTGAACTAAATCCACCTTGTTCAAGAGCAGAAAAGTTGGATGTTTTTGTTTCTGCAACAGTTCAATCACAAACTGGTCCCCGGCGCCAAAGGGAGTGGAGGCATCCACGATCGCCAGCAAGAGGTCAACACCTTCAAGCGCATCGTAGAGCAACTGCATCATTCGGCGATTCAATTCGAATTCCGGTTTGTGAATGCCCGGGGTATCCTTGAAAACAATTTGTCCTTCTTTCAGTGTCAGAATTCCGAGAATGTTGTGACGAGTCGTTTGGGGTTTATCAGAAACAATCGACACTTTCTCGCCCAGTAGCTGATTGAGCAAGGTTGACTTGCCGGAATTAGGACGCCCAATGATGGAGACAAAACCAGATTTGAACATGAGTTCTATGATTTGGAAGCTCCCGCAATGAGACAAAGCTGAACTGCTCTATGATGCCCGCGTTCAATATTTTGGCCGGAGGGAGAGAGCTTTGTCTTAAAGACTTTAATGGATACATTCCCTTTATGGGTGCCCCGCGAAGAAAACGAAAACCATTACTCCGCAGCTTGCCGAGAGGCACTATCCTCAGGCTCAACCGTGGAGCGTCGAACCAACAGCTTATGAATTCGGCGACGATCGGCCTCTTTCACCTCAAACCGAAGACCCTGCAATTCGCAGTACTCGCCTCTCTTAGGGACTCTGCCAAAGACCGATGTCACGTAACCGGCGATGGTAGCGTGTTCGACATCCCGAAGGTCGAGGTGAAACATTTCCTCTACCTGCTGTATCGGGATCCTGCCCGGGACTAGGTAATTGCCGTCTCTATCCTGCAGAATCTGAACGATGTCAGCGGCTTCATCTTCATCATGAATTTCCCCTGTAATTTCCTCAAGGATATCTTCGATGGTGACGAGTCCAGCCACTCCTCCGTATTCATCAACCACGATAGCGATGTGAGAGGCCTTGTGCTGCAAATCCGAGAGCAATTCGGCTAGGCGCTTTGTTTCAGGGACAAACTCAATGGGTCTGAGGAGTTTTTCCAGGGTAAGAGTCACGGAAGGATCATCCCAGACATCGATGACGTCCTTCAAATAAACCATCCCTACAATATTTTCGACATGCTCACGAAAGACCGGCAGACGGGAATATTTGGTCTCAATCATGATGGCTTTGAGCCTATCCAGCGAGGCATCAATATCGACGGTGACCATCTCCGTCCGCGGAGTCATGATATCACCCGCTACTTTGTCACCAAATTCAAAGACCGACTGGATCAGGTGCTCATCTCCCTTTTCAAGCAGTCCCTGTTCCTTCCCCACATCGATGTAAGCCTGGATTTCTTCTTCAATATGTTCTTCTGTCTTGGGCGATTCATGTTCCACGTTGAATTGCTGAAAGAGCCGCAAACTAGAAGACAACGGATAGGCCAGAAGATTCAAGGCAGGTTTGAGGACTTCATAGACTGGAAGGAGCAGGAAGAGGACTCGCTCGGGCTTCTTAAACGTGAACACCCGAGGGATCAACTGGCGAAAAATAACCACGACCATAAACATGATGCCAACTGCGGCCGGGAGGGCAATCGCGTAGCTCTGGTACAAGCGATGCAGATACCCTGTGACGAGGATGGCAAAGGTGACCATACACAACTGGATTCCCACATAAACAGACACCAATCCTTCGAGCCGGTTTTCAACCAAGCCCTTGAGCTGCTCGACGGCACGCGCCTTGCTCCTTTCCTGGAGTCGCCTTACGGTCACTTTACTGATCCGTGTCAGGCTCATCTCAAAAAGGGATAGACCGGTGACGAGAAACAGCAGCGTGAGAGTGAGTAAAAAGGCAACGGTAGTTAACATAGAAGTTGCCTTTGCAGACGCCGCTCTTTACGGCGCATCTGCCCCTGGTCAGTCTCATGATCGTAACCTAGCAAATGGAGCACTCCGTGGATCAATAGGATGTCAATCTCCCTTTCGAGACTGTGTCTTTGCCGGATTGCCTGTCGGTAGGCAGTTTCAACGGAGACCATCATATCACCCAAACTCCGGTTTTCAAACGGGTCGTCTTTGCGATCCGTCGGGGAGGATGGGAAAGTAAGGATATCAGTGGGTTGATCCTTCTGACGGAACTCTCGATTGAGCTGACGAATCTTCCGGTCGTTCGAGAGAATGAGTGTGAAGTCACAATGAGGCAGTTTCAAATACCGGCACAGTTTATGGCTAAATTTCTCAAGCCGAGGGACAGAGACGGCGTGTTTGCGCTGCCGGTTGAAGATGTTGGGTTGGATGGTTGTCATGGAGCGGTGCGGGGAAATTATGCGTTCTCGATGCTTCCAGGAAGAGCAGGGGATCCGCTGGTATGCTTCTCTCCAGAATTCAGAAGACTAGATGCAGCGCGACCATATTCATCGTAGGCGCGAACGATGCGTTGTACTAGCGGATTTCGGACGACGTCCTTCTCGGTGAAAGTCACGAAGTCGATTCCTTCAATTTTGGACACGACGCTGCGAGCCTCAATCAGCCCCGAGGTCTTGCCGTGAGGGAGATCGGTTTGGGTGATATCCCCAGTGATCACCGCTTTCGAATTGAAGCCAATTCGGGTGAGAAACATTTTCATTTGTTCGGAAGTGGTATTCTGAGCCTCATCCAATATTACGAAGGCATCGTTCAGAGTACGGCCGCGCATGAATGCAAGCGGAGCCACTTCAATGGTCCCACGCTCCAAATGGCGATCCACTTTGTCGACGTCAAGCAAGTCCCAGAGGGCGTCGTACAAAGGCCGGAGATAGGGGTCCACTTTTTCCTGAATACTTCCAGGTAAAAAACCCAGGCGCTCGCCCGCTTCCACGGCGGGCCGTGCCAGGACGATGCGATTGACCCGCTTGGCTGCAAAAAAAGCAACCGCCATGGCGACAGCAAGATAGGTCTTGCCTGTCCCGGCAGGTCCAATTCCAAAAACCATGTCGGATTTCTCGATGGCGTCAAGATACCGTCGTTGATTCAGACCACGCGGGGTAATCGTTTTTCGGCCACAGATACGGGTTTTGGCACCCGGAAAGCAATCCTGTAAGCGCAGCGAGGAATCTTCAGAAAGGATCTTGATGATGGACTTCAGATCGCCGTTGGAGAATTGTATCCCCTCTTGGCGAACTTGATTGTAATCTAAGACTAAGCGTTCAATGACGTCGACATGAGTGTCGGCGCCCTCAATGACGAGGTTATTCTCGGTAAGCGAAAGGCGAACATCAAAAGCTGACTCCAAAAAATGCAGGTTTTCGTCCAAAGTCCCGAAGAGGGCTTCTGCGCCCTGCTCAAACGCAACACTTTTCTTCATACGGTATGTAGTGGATGAACCTCCAAAAGTTAGGATAACGCCCTGTCGAGGGTGAGTTTGACACAGTCACATCAGCCCGTCAAGGTGTGGCAGGTTGGCCCCCAGCCGTGGGCAGTCACCGGGCCTGCGGACGCTCCACATCTCGCAAAAACCACTCAGCGCGGCTAGTACTGAAACAGTTTTCCTCCCAAGGGAAGATTCCATATTAGCAGCAACCCGAGCCTGAACAGTGACCCGGGCACCCAGCGAAGGAAAGACACCCGGCAAATTCACTTCTTGCGGGCGAGGAAGCGGAAAATGAGGATAAGGACAATGATTCCTCCAAGCGTGTAGGCTAGTATCGCCAGTCGATTCTCACTGAGCTTTTGCATCAACATCCGAATGGAGTTTTGAAAGCCTTCGAATTGCAGGAGATACAATAAATACGGGGCTTTCTGTACCATCTTATTCACCCTTTATCGACCTTACAAGGTTACCATTGACTTCCGCTTATTCCGTTTGAGTTGCAGTCCTATCCACGTTCTTGATCATCTTATGGAAGTCTTTCTCAGAAATGATTGTCACACCCAGTTGCTTGGCTTTATCGAGCTTCGACCCAGCCTCTTCACCTGCCAACACGAAGTCCGTTTTCTTACTTACTGAAGTGGTAACGCGCCCCCCATGCTGTTGGATGAGCGTGCTGGCCGCCTCGCGCGAAAGCGTGGGCAGGCTTCCTGTGAGTACAAATTGCTTCCCCGAAAGCGCCGCAGATGCGGAAGGAGCATCACTCGAGGCCATCGTGACTCCGGCTTTCTTTAACTTCTCCAGGACCCGTTGATTTTCGGGTTGTGCAAAGAACTGATGGATTGAAGCAGCGACAACGGGGCCTACCTCAAACACAGATTCAAGGTCTTGAACCTCAGCATGACGCAACCGGTCCATTGAGCCAAAGTGCCTTGCGAGAATCTGCGCTGTGCGTTCTCCGACATGTCGAATACCGAGCCCAAAAATCACTTTGGAAAGCTCATTTCGTTTGCTTTCCTCAATTTGGGCTAGCAGGTTTTTAGAAGACTTCTCTCCCATCCTCTCTAACGCCACCAAATTATTAAGGGTAAGCTGATAAAGATCAGCTGGATCGTGGACCAGTTTCTTGTCAACCAACTGGTCTACGAGGACGTCGCCAAGACCCTCGATCTTCATAGCCTTGCGAGACGCAAAATGCAAAAGAGATTCTTTGATCTTCGCAGGACAACGAACATTCACACAACGCCACACCGCTTCTCCATCGGGGCGGTATACTTTCCCGGAGCAGACCGGGCAAAGGTCCGGCATCTTGAAAATCCGGGCATTGGGCGGCCTGCGGCTCTCAAGTACTTTGACTACTTTAGGAATGACATCCCCGCCTTTTTCGATGAGGACGAAGTCGCCAATCTTGAGCCCTAAACGATCGATCTCAGCTTCGTTGTGCAACGTGGCGCGACTAATGGTGCTGCCCGCCAGTTCCACTGGCTCCAACTCGGCAACGGGAGTCAAGGCGCCTGTCCGGCCTACTTGCACGAGAATATCTCGTACCTGAGTTGTTGCTTCGCGAGCCGGAAACTTATAAGCCATAGCCCATCGTGGGAATTTGGATGTGGCCCCTAGATCATGTTGCAACTGAATGGAATTGACTTTGATGACAACTCCGTCAATTTCGTAAGGGAGACGATCTCTTTTGGATTCCCATTCCCGGCAATACTGCAGGACATCATCGATCGTTAGACAAACTCGCCAAAGCGGATTGACCTTAAAGCCGGCTTGCTTCAGCCACGTGAGTGTCTCGGAGTGAGTCGAAAAGGGAACCTGTCTTCCGGCGAAACATTGATAGACAAAAACATCCAGACTTCTGGACGAGACCACTTGAGGATCCAAGGTCCGCAACGTCCCGGCCGCCGCGTTCCGGGGATTGGCAAAGGGCGGATCGCCATTTTCAAGCCGCTCTTCATTCAGCTTCACAAATGATTTGATGGGGAAGAAGACCTCACCGCGTATTTCGAGAAAAGAACCGTGCTTTGGGAGAGAACCTTTAATCCGCAGCGGGACGGATCGAATTGTCCGAATGTTGTGAGTGACATCTTCGCCCCGTGTTCCATCTCCTCTAGTTACCCCCCGAAGGAGAGTTTCGTGTTGATAAATCAGGCTAGTACTCAAGCCATCGATTTTGAGCTCACATATATAGCGGGGAATCGATGAGACTGAGGGCTCCGCATCCGCAATGCGACGATCCAGGTCGAGGAGATCTTCGTGAGTATAGGCATTCTCTAGACTCAACATGGGGACCGCGTGAACCACGGTGGGGAGGGTTTCGGTGGGCTTTCCACCGACTCGTTGAGTGGGCGAATCAGGCGTGATCCAATCGGGGTGTTCTTTCTCCAGAGCTTGAAGCTCACGGAGAAGCTTATCAAACTGAGCATCTGAAATCTCGGGATCATCGAGAACATAATAGCGATATTCGTGGTGACGAATGAGCTCCCGAAGCTTTTCGATCTTGTCTTTGATGGTCTCTTTTGGAGTCATGATTTAATCGCGTTGGATAGAAAACAATGATTCATTTTCTGAATGTGAAGCAAGTCCATTTTGGTGGCTCCAAATCAAAGTGGAAATAAGATAAGCGCCGTAATGGCTATCTTTCGTTGCCGAGCATTTTTGGAGAAAGAATATTATTGATAATTTCCCAAATGGATTCGCCTTAGATTCACGTAGTATAGAGACTAAGGCAAGGGTAGCGGAAGTCTAAGTTTCGGGTCCTTTTCGCGGCTTAGGAAGGACTCGTCTTAAAATAGTGAAATCATTAAGTGTATGAGGAGGATTCTCCTGTGGACATCCGAGGGAAAGTAGCAGTAATTACGGGGACCAAGAGGATCGGAAGTGTTGTCGGTTTGCGCCTAGCCGAAAAGGGTGCCGATGTGGTCTTGACGTATAACCGATCTAAAAAAGAAGCCGCGGGTACCGCAGAGTTGATCAAGAATTTGGGCCGAAGGGCGATGACGGTACAAGCTAACCTCTCGCTTTCCCAAGATACCCAATCCATGGTGAGAGAAATTCTCAGTCAGATGGGCAAGATCGACATACTTATAAATATGGCTTCAGTTTATTTGTCGAAGCCATTTCTAGAAACCAGCGAGGCAGATTGGGACGAGAATATCAGCATCAATCTAAAGAGCGCCTATTTGTGTGCCAAGGCTGTTCTGCCCGGAATGCGGGCCCAAGGTGGGGGGCGCATCGTCAATTTTGCTGATTGGATTGCAGCCAGTGGCCGCCCCCGTTACAAGGGATTTGTGGAGTATTATGTATCGAAGGTCGGAGTCATTGGTTTGACCGAAAGTTTAGCGCTGGAATTGGCTCCCTTTAATATCTTGGTGAATGCTATAGCGCCTGGACCCATTTTGGCGCCACCCGGCTTAACCCCGGAAGAAGACGCCGAGGTTAAGAAAGCAACGCCACTTGGGCGTTGGGGTGGAGAGGATGAAATTGCCAAAGCTGTCATCAGTCTAGTGGAAACAGATTTTATTACCGGAGAGTGCATTCGGGTAGACGGCGGAAGGCATGTTAGTTGATTCATCCGCCAAGTCACTTGCTAAGAGTACCCCGCGAAAGTTACCTAACGCTGCGGAAAAATTCTGCGGGGTTGTGGGACCTAGTGAATAAGGCCAACTCAAGTTTTCGTGGAAGCTTGCAGGAATGTGCCCTTAGATGGCGCCTTCGAATTTTTTCACACCCGGCCACTTCAAAGAGGGGTGCGAAAGAATGGGCAAGCTCATTAGGAACCATTGTGATTGCGCCAGCAGGATTTTCCCGCTTGTTGCCTCTTCTGGCGAATCGATTAGAGATGCGGTACCTGAGCTGTTTGCTTCATTTTATTTTCTCTCCATTTCAGGAAGACAGAACGAAGGAGGGTTTCGATGTGCAAGACCTCACGACGTGGTTTTATTAAATCCGCGGGAGTCGCCGCCATGGCCCCAGCAGGCGTTTCGCTCAGTCAAGGAACTGCCCCTGCAACGAAGAAGGAGTCCCAGCGTAGGACTTCATTCACACCGAATGCGGAACTGAAAAAAATTTCCGAGAATCTCTATTCCCTGGAAGACACGTGCACCGTGTACCTCATTCGCGATGGCAATCATGGCCTATTGATTGACTTTGGATCCGGCAAGATACTCGATTATCTCCCGCAGTTAGGAATCACTCGAGTGGACTGGATTCTGCATACCCATCATCATCGCGACCAGTGCCAGGGGGATTACAAAGCGGTGGAGCGTTCCATTCCGATCGCGGTTCCAGCCCACGAGCAGCACTATTTCGTAGACGCAGAAAACTTCTGGCGCAATCGCAGGGTGTTTCACCTCTACTATGTTCGGAACGACTTCAATACGCTCACGGAGAATATTCCTGTTGCGCAAGTCCTCATCGACTATGGAACTCTTCGCTGGAACAAACGCGATATTTTTGTATTACCAACGCCGGGACACACACTGGGTTCAGTCACGTTAATCATTGAGGTGGATGGGGAGAAAGTGGCTTTCAGTGGGGATTTGATGCACTCCCCCGGCAAGCTCGTCAATCTCTGGGATACTCAGGTCAACTATGGTGGGGCCGAAGGGATCGATTTGGGGGCGTTCTCGCTTGCCCAATTGCGGGAGCAAAGACCTTCACTGATATGTCCTTCACACGGAGAACCGTTGCGAGACCCCGACGCGGGCATTCAACAAACAATCGATAGCCTAAAAGAGTATTACCAGTTTCAAACCGGAAACGTACCTAGTCTGAGCTCCCGTGGATACGCGGTCAGTCCGCATTTGATTGCTCATCATCTGACCACTTCGTCCTTCTACGCGATCTTGAGTAATAGCGGAAAAGCGATGTTTATTGATTATGGCTCCGCTTCGGGGACACATTTTTTTAATTTTGAACGCGCCACAGCGACTACTGACCGAATCCGGTTCGTGGAACATAACATCAATGATTTGAAATCTCGTTTTGGAATGAAGTCTGTCGATGTGGCCATGCCCAGTCATATGCACGATGACCATATGAATGGATTCCCACATTTGATCAGGCATTATAACACCCAGGTCTGGTGCTACGAGAATATGGTCGACATCTTTGAAAACCCGCGCGGTCACAACCTGGGATGTATTTTAGGTGAGCCGTTTAAGGTCTCGCGGTCATTTCAAGATAAGGAACATTTCAAGTGGGAGGAATATGAGTTTGAGATCACGCATTCACCGGGGCATACCGAGTATCAGATGGCATTGTTTGTCAGCATCGACGGAGCCAGGGTGGCATTTACGGGCGATGCACTCTTTTCAAATCCGGATTCCTCTCAGAGTGTCTTGCGGCACAACCTCATTTTCCGGAATCATGTTGAGAACGACAGTCACCTGAAGTCGATCCATAACTTGATTGACCATGAACCTAACTTGCTTGCGCCTGGCCACGGAAAACCGTTCCTGGTGAATCGGGACGACTTGCTCGCGACTGAAGAAAAGTTGAAAAGACAGTCCCGATTCTTCCAGGAGATCATTGCTGACCCCGATGTCAATTTCGGGCTCGATCCAAGCTGGTGCAGTATCTATCCGTATCAGATGATCCTGCGAGCGGGAGAACTCTCCCGTGCAGAGGTACGGGTCCAAAATTACCGGGCTGCGCCGATGAAAATGGAGGTTGCGCTGGTAGCTCCGAGTGAATGGCGCATAGAACCGGAAGTGTTAAGATTTGATGCCCCCTCACGCGCGAAAGTTCGGAGAGAGTTTAAGGTCGAAATTCCGGGCGACTGGCGTCCGGGCTCCTCACGGTTTGCAATCGCTGCTGATGTGATGTGCGACGGGAAGTATTTGGGCCAGATCACGGAAGCAGTCGTTGAGGTGGTATAGCAAAAAATTAATGGTCGTTACTACTGGGATGGGCGAGAACTCCCTCTCATCGCTTCGCAAGAGAAATACTGGCTATCCAGAATCTCTTTCCATATAATCAAGAATTTGCAGGCTGCGCACTAAACCAGCAATTGAAGGTTGGAGGGAAGAGAAATGGAAAGGTTTTTCCCCAAAAAACAGCTCGTATTGCTCGTTGCCTTTGCTTTGCTCTTAGCCGGCTCATGGACCTATGCGTCGTACCAGTATCAGAAATCATCCCGCAGTATGGCTTCAGCCGGTCGCAATTTTCTAGCATCTCTCTCGCCTGAACAGAGAGCAAAGGCGAGCTTTCAATTTGGGGATGATCAGCGGATGATCTGGCATTTCATTCCGGATTCCATGTTTCCACGAAAAGGGATCTCTTTCAAAGAACTCGATCCCGGTCAACAGAAGCTGGCCCATGCGTTCTTGAGCGCTGGATTGAGCCAGAGAGGGTATCAGAAAGCAACGACTATCATGAGTTTGGAATCTATCTTGAAGGAGCTTGAACAAGGAAAAGGTCCCGTCCGAGATCCGGATCTGTATTTCATCTCTTTGTTCGGGGAACCTTCTGAAAGCAAGACGTGGGGATGGAGATTCGAAGGGCATCATCTTTCTCTTAATTACACAGTGGTCGGCGGGCAATGGATTGCCAGTGCTCCGTCCTTCATGGGTTCTAATCCCGCTGAAGTCAAGCAAGGGCCTCGCGAGGGACTTCGAGTCTTGTCCCGGGAAGAGGATCTGGGCCGGGACCTTGTGAAATCTCTGGATAAGAAACAAACCGAACTTGCCGTTATCAATAAGGAAGCCCCCAAGGACATTATCACCAGTAACGTGCGAAAGGTGGAACCGACAAATACCCAAGGGCTTCCGGTCAACAAGATGACAAAGCAGCAGGCCAGTCTCTTGATGGAATTGGTGGATGAATATGCTCACAATTTGCCCGAGGATCTCGCGGAGCCGGAAATTGTCAAGATCCATAAGGCAGGGATTGATAAAATTCGATTTGCCTGGGCGGGGGGTTTTGAGCCTGGCACCGGTCATTATTACCGGATCCAAGGGCCCACGTTTTTAGTGGAGTACGATAATACTCAAAATAATGCTAATCATGCCCATTCGGTTTGGCGAGGACTTGAAGGTGACTGGGGACTCGATTTGTTGAAATTGCACTATGACCAGTCACATCGAACAAGCGAAAAGTAATAGAACTGGGGGATACGAAGAAAATGTCGGCAGCGAAGATCTGCATAGTTGTTCCCCTGGCTCTGATCTGCCTTTTGTTTCCTTCGTCGCTTCGATCCCAGAGTACCTCGGACAATAGTTCCTTCTCATCGGGTGAAAAGCTTTCCTTTCGAATCTCCTGGTCGAACGTAATGGAAGCCGGGAAAGCCGACCTCACTGTCAGTAACGAAGATTCTAAGAGAAAGGATTGCTTGCGGCTGGTATTGAAGGCCATGACAAGTCAATCCCTGGCAGGCGTGTATGATTTTAAAGATGAATTTGTTTCTGAATTTGACACTCGACTTTGGGCGCCTCGCTCCTTTCAGAAGAACTTCACCGAGAAGGCTCGCGTGGTCAATGAAAGAGTGGATTTTGATCAAGTAAACCGGTATGCGGTTCTGGCCCAATCCAAAAAAGCCGCCCATAAAATTGCGATTGAAACAGGCACACAAGATCCGGTTTCTGCACTCTATGCCATGCGCACAATTGCTCTCAAGCCGGGGATGATGCTTTCATTCCCTGTGATGGATGGGGGGCGAACTTTCCAGTTAGAGGCACGAGTCGTCTCCTTGGAGTTGATCACGACGAAGCTAGGCAGTTTCAACAGCCATCGAACGGAAATCCGCATCAGGCCAGTGGACTCCTCTTCGGGCGAGAGACACATTGTAATCTGGTTCAGCAATGATCCACGACGACTTCCTGTCCTTGCCACAGTGGCGCTCCCGGTGGGCGCTGCCGTTATTGAACTCATCGCTCGTACGCCGTGAGCCATATGTGCAGGAGCTCCGATGAAGCTGATTATCCAAATTCCCTGCTTTAATGAAGAGGCTACGCTTCCAGCTACACTTGCCGATTTGCCTAAGAAGATTCCCGGGATCGACGAGATTGATATCTTGATTATCAACGACGGCTCCACGGATGCAACTTTGAAGATTGCGAGACAACATGGGGTCGATCACATCATCGAGTTCAGTAAAAACCAAGGACTCGCTTTTGCATTTCAGACCGGCTTGGATGCCTGCTTGAAGCTGGGCGCCGATTTGATCGTTAACACGGATGCCGACAACCAGTATTGTGGGGCTGATATCCCGAAGCTGGTTGGGCCGATTCTGGAAGGTAAAGCGGACCTCGTTGTGGGTACTCGCGATATTAGAGCGATAGATCATTTCTCCTCAACCAAAAAATGGCTGCAACGAGTCGGGAGTTGGGTAGTTCGCAGGGCCTCGGGTAGTCTGATCCGGGACACGACAAGCGGATTCCGTGCATTTAATCGGGAAGCCGCCTTACGCACGATCGTCCATTCGAAGTTCTCTTATACTCTCGAAACACTCGTTCATGCTGGAGCCGGCCCGCTGTCGGTCGAGCAAGTTCCGATTCGGGTCAATGAAAAATTGCGGGAATCACGTCTGGCAGGGTCAACTTGGGTTTATTTGAAGAAATCGACTGCGACCTTGTTGCGAATTTATTCCATGATCAACCCTTTACGGGTATTTTTGTTAATCGGAGGGACGGTCTTTGGCCTCGGTTTTCTCTTGGGAGTGCGGTACTTGTATTATTACATCGTGGCTACAGCTTCGGGACATATTCAATCCCTGATCTTGGCGGCAATTCTAATGCTCGTAGGGTTTCAGACCATGGTGATCGGCCTTGTAGCCGATTTGATCGGCGCCAATCGAAGGCTTTCAGAAGATATCCTTTATCGCTTGCGCAGAATCGAGATCGAGGGAATTCAGAAAAAAGAAGTTGAACGCGACAGACCCCAGGAAACAGCCCAGTCAGTCCAGAATCGGCGGTAATGAAGTTTTCGGTTATAGGTCCTACTCATCCCTTCCGTGGTGGAATCTCACATTACACTACGCTCCTGGTGCGAAAGCTTCGTACCCGGCATGACGTGCAATTTATCTCATATTCCCGGCAGTATCCTTCCTGGCTCTATCCTGGAGCCACGGATCGTGACCCAAGCACGGTCCCGATGATCGAAGAACAAATTGATGGTAGGTTTGATGCCCTTAGCTTTCGGCAATGGTGGAAGATTTCTGGAAAAGTCGGACAGAATGGACCTGATTTAGTCATCCTGCCTTGGTCTGCAGTTTATTGGTCGCCATTCTATGGCATGTTTCTTCTAGGTTTGAGACGTTTCAGAAACGTCAGGGTGCTGTTTATTTGTCACAACGTTCTTGAGCACGAATCTTCGTTTCTCAAATCAGCGATCTCCAAAATCGCCTTAAGCCATGGGGACGCGTACGTGACTCACTCTGAATGGGATCGAAGAAATCTTTTGTCCTGGCTAGGAAAATTTCGGGAACACCATGTCAAAGCTTGTGTCCATCCGCTCTACCAGCCTTTTTCGGTGGGACGGCTTAATAAAGAAGAGGCTCGTGCCCGGCTAGGGATCAAGGGAGAAAGAGTCTTGTTATTCTTTGGTTTTATTCGAGAATATAAAGGGCTCGAGTATTTACTTCGCAGTATCCCACTGCTTTTAAGGGAAATCCCGATCCACCTCATCATTGCGGGGGAAGTCTGGGGGGATCCCACACCGTATACTGAATTGATTCGGGAACTAGGTATTGATCGTCATGTCTCATTTTTCAACCGTTATGTTCCGAACGAAGAGGTTTCAGTTTTTTTTGATGCGGCGGATCTCGTGACGATTCCCTATGTCTCTGCTACGCAGAGTGGGGTTGTGCAGCTCGCTTTTGCATTTGACAAGCCGGTAGTGGTAGGGAAGGTAGGTGGTCTTTCGGAAGCCGTGGAAGATGGGAAGACAGGGTATCTCATCCCACCTCGAAGTCCTGAAGCGATCGCCCAGGCGATTGCAAATTTTTATCAAAGCGGCCGGGCACCTGAAATGGTAATGGCGATTCAGGAGATGCAATCCAGAGATAGTTGGATCACGTTGACCGGCGCCATTGAAGAATTGGCGGCCTCTCCCAGATAGTGCAGTGGGGAGGTGCCACAAGCTTGCTATTCCCATCGTGAAGATTAAGGGTCAGTGGGGAGCGGTTGCATAAGCTTAGACATTTTATGGTCAATGACGAGCGTTTCCTGGACCGATTTAGCTTTCGCGAGCAGTATCTGGCAACTCGATCGGCCAAGGCAGCGAAAATTATTGCGGTCCTGCGCGAAGAGGGTGTGCAATGCGAACGTTCTATGCTTCTGGATATAGGGTGCAGCCAGGGTCAGATTACTTATCAAATGGCACAGGTCTTCCATTCTGTGATCGGGATGGATCTTAACAACGAAGGATGGGAGGCCTCGTCATCGCTGCAATTTGTCCAAGCGGATGCGTGCCAGTTGCCCTTAGCCACGGGCCTGTTTGATGTGGTTCTCTTGAATCACACGATCGAACATGTCGCATCGCCGCAGCTTTTGATGAAAGAAGTTTGGCGAGTGTTGCGCCGAAACGGAGTCTGTTACCTGGCGTGCCCTAATCGATATTCAATTATCGAGCCACACTACCGCCTGCCGTTTCTGTCGTGGATTCCACGCTCGTTGGCAGATCGTTATGTCCGTTTGGCGCGCCGAGGAGAAACCTACCTGGATAACATGCCGAGCTATGGGAAGCTCAGGGATCTGGCGCGTCCCTTTGGCTTAAAAGATCTTACGGTGACGATCCTTAAAAATCCGGAAAGGTACTTGAAAAGCGATCCTCAATTGCTCCGCAAGACTAAACTCATCAGTTGGCTACCTCCATGGCTCTTGAAATTGCTGGGCCCATTATTACCCGTATGGATCCTCGTTTTGAGAAAAGAGTGAGAACTTGAATCGGTTTGGTAATCCCACCTTAGCTTATCTTTATCGTCGCTGGTCAGCCCGGCAACTTGTCAAAGACGTCCAACCAGGGCGATTCTTAGAGGTAGGGGTGGGCAGCGGTCACTTTTATGAAGATCTCTTGATGCGAGGGTTCCATGGATTGGTTCTGGATCTCAATCTAGAACTGATCGCGGAGCATCAAGCCACTGATTTATCGCATCAAGGCACGATTGAATTTCGATCGCTTGACTTTTTCCAAATCGCAGAACAATTCGAGCTGGTCGTTGCATTCGAGGTCTTGGAACACTATGAGCAGGACTTTGCATGCCTTGCGCAATGGCGAAAACTCCTTAAGCCAGGAGGAACCTTGATCTTTTCGGTGCCAGCTCATATGAATCAATGGACTGAAAATGACAGGCGCGCGGGCCATGCCAGGCGCTATGAGAAGGCCGAATTACTGGAGAAGCTCCGGAAAATAGGACTGAACGTGCAGGAAATTTGGTGTTATGGTTTTCCCATTCTTAACTGGACTTATCCGCTTTCATCGCGTTTTCAATTGAGCAGAGATGCGAAGAAATTCAAGGGAGCAGCTTCTCCTATTCGAACCCCTGAAGACTCAATGGTCAGTTCTGAAGGGGCTGAACACAGGTCGAATTCCATGATGACCAACTTTGTGAGTACTTACGGTAGTGGGACACGTCGGTTCGCAAGGCTTCCAAGACTCTTGTTTTCTGAAGGGATTTGGTGGCCATTCCTGCAAATTCAAATGTTATGGCTAAGGAAGGACTGCGGGACGGGGTACATTGTTAAGTGCTGCCGTTGATCGGGATATTATCTTGCCTAAGGAGATCCTTAATCGTGGGAGGGTGTTTTTTTCGGTAATCTCTTCTTGGGGACGACTTGAATGCCTTGGATATTGTGGAAGGGAATCAGATAGGGCCCTGAAGGCCCATCAATTTTTAGGCCCGACGAACATAACTGGTATTCACGAAGCTCAATTCGGT
The DNA here is from genome assembly GCA_963810905.1 of uncultured Acidimicrobiia bacterium. GTDB lineage: Bacteria > Acidobacteriota > Terriglobia > Versatilivoradales > Versatilivoraceae > CAWBAT01. The sequence goes on from CAWEPG010000019.1 coordinate 61,352, forward strand.
ACCCTTCGTCTAAGGTCAAGAGCACGGACGGGGGTTCTCCGCGAAGGTCAGTGAGCCTTTGAAGACTTGGAAAGTTCTGCTCAAAATATCTGCGCGAAAAACTCGGGTACCTTTTCATCGATTACCCAGTTTGGCACTGGAACCAAGGATTATGGATTCCAGACCATGCCGAGCCAATCGTGTGATCTTAAGAGACTTCGGCTGAGTCGAACTGGCAAAAGTTCGCCTCAGAGATAAGCTCATGATCACAAGTAGGCATCCAAGGATTAATAGGATTCTGGCTTCATTGATGCCAATCATATTTTCGGGTTCTCCACAGGTATTACGGTTAGGCCAAAGAATTAACAATTAAGCACAAGCAAGAATCATGCCGATATCTTGCTTGTTCTAAGTGGTTGTTTTTCAATAAGCTAGTGGTTTATCAATCGGTTCAGAGATAATTGTGGTGAATGATATCTCCATTTATTGACAAATGGTTGCTTACTTTGAACCAATTTCAATGGGAGGCGGGGATTGTAAAAGAAAGGAATTTTCGAGAATCTTATACATAAGACGATCTTTGCCAGGAGCAATTCTCTGTGAGTAAAGTTATGATTACAGGATCCAATGAAGAACAGGATTTGGAGAATAATCAATCAAAACCTTCGGCCGTGCAGCAGGAGCAGAAAGACGATGCAAATCCAGTAAAAGCTGAAGGCGGTAAGATGGCCTTCTTAAGGGGGATAGCCATTTCTCCTTGGGCCTCTTTAGGAGTAATTCTGTTGGCCGCCTTCTTACTCTTTCCGGCGTACAAAGGATTCACTTCCGGAAGAGAAATTCGACACTTGAGGGAAGAACTAGGGAGCGCAAATGAGTCATTGTCATTGTCAAGAACCCTTGTTTCGAAGCTCGAAAATGATCTTTATCGAGTAGGGTTGCAGGGACGAGGGCGGGTTGGGGAGCACCCGTCGGCAGGTCTGGGGCTTTTGGTCTCCCCAGTCCTTTCTTTGGAACCAAAAAAATCAGGGTTGCCTGATTTAATCCATATCGATTTCAGGAATAATGAAGAATCTGTCCTAGCCTTTGACTTGACTCCGTTCAACTTTGAGGAACTCCAAGTGAGTATTACGCAGGAAAGGAATTTGGTCTGGATTCAGACCATTTCAGTTCCTTCCAAGAGGCTATATGGTCAAAATTTAGTCACGTTTGTGTTGACCCGCGAGGCGTTGAGTGCCGGTGAATACAAGATTAAACTTGATGGAAATCCTTCGAGGGAGATCAAACGGTTAGGTGAATTTGATCTCACGATTGAGAGGTGAGTGCAGAAATGGTTCAGTTTAAGAAATGGATTTTCGCCGCTTAACCCGAATATTCCCTTTTCCGACAGGACCCTTACATGCCACTCCTCGCTTCAGGTAGGCCGTACACTCACAGCAATCATTGCAAGGGCTGATATCAAAACACGGCACAAATTTCATCAACTTCCCAATCCCTTTCAAATTAATTCCTTCCACTTTCATGAATCGGCGGATGCACTTTAGCCAGACAATGTCATTGGCTGAATAATAGCGATCCCGATTACGGCGAGTAGGTGTGATGATGCCATTTTTTTCATAAACGCGCAGTGTTTGGTCAGTAACTTTGAGAAGTTCAGCAACGACTCCAATGGAGTAAAGGGGCATTTCGGGATTGTTAATTTCTACTGGAAGACTCGTCATGTTAAAGCTCCCTTGAAATTCTGTCCTAAACTGCAAATCACAGGATGACCGGAAGGCTGTCCAGCTCGTTCAAGTTCTCTCGGTGCCGGTTTGGACACATCATTCTAACATCTCAAGCCGTTCTCTGGAAACGGAGGGCCATATTTCTTAGCTTCGCCAACGCTTCTTTTTCAATTTGACGGATTCGCTCCCGGGTCAGCCTGAATTTGTTTCCGACTTCCTCTAAGGTTTGTTCACCGTCTTTGCAAAATCCAAAACGCAGCTTGAGGATCTCTCTTTCGCGTTCCGTAAGCTTTTGAAGGAGCATAGAACACTTTTCTTCAAGGTCCGCAAGGATAGTTAATTCAGCTGGGCTCATGGCTTTGGAGTCGGAAATCTGAACCAATTTTTGAAGCTCCAGGGGACCGGTCAAAGCGTCGAGCGAAAGCATGTCCTGAGATGATCGAATGGCGGCCACGGCTTTAGGTATGGATAGATTGATGGCATTGGCAACTTCTTCGACGAACGGTTCCCGTCTAAGTTTTTCGATCAGGTTTTTCTTTGCTTTAGACAATTTCTGGGCGGTCATCGAGAGGTGCTCCGGGACGCGAACGGTGCGCCCTTGGGTCAATATCGAACGCATAATGGACTGCCGGATCCACCATGTCGAATACGTAGAGAATTTTATGCCTCGTCGATAATCAAACTTGTCTGCCGCACGCATCAGCCCTAAATTTCCTTCCTGGATCAAGTCCAGAAATGTCAGATGAGAGTGGTAGTATTTCTTTGCGATCGAAACCACCAAACGCAGATTCGCTTGAATAATAGAGTCTCGGCACATCTCTTTTTTCCGGGTAACCACCTGACATCTTTTAACATACTTTATAAAAAGAGCAGGGTCCACTCCGAGCTCAGCTTCTTTCTTCCGCCATTCCTTTTGTAGGTGCAACTTTTCCAGACGGAGTCGGTGATAATTGCCATTTTGGCTGAGTGCTGCCTTTTTCCGATTTTTTTCTATGGCGGCGTGTAGGCTTCGGAGCTCTTCGGCAATTCGATCGATTCTCTCAAGAATCATGACCTGGATTCTCTCACTGGGGCGAAAGGAAACCCAGAGTTGCCCAAGACGCACATAAGATTGTTGATAGCGGCGAAAATGCTTCCGAATGATTCGTCGTCCATTCCGGCTATTCTTGGTGGCCGAAATCCTTCTTGCATTAGTCGTGATTTCAGCGGCCTGAGAATGAAATTTTTTCGTGAATTGCTTTAACAACCTCTGTTGCGTTTTTGAAAAATGCTCGGGGTCTGCCTTTTCGACAGTATCAAAAAAATCAAAATCGTGTTCAGAAGCGAATTCGGCAGCAATCTCCAAAAACTGTTTCGATGCGAAGGGTAGGCGGCCTAAGATCCGAGTCTGACTGGTGCGAAGGAGATCAAACTTTCGAAACAGGGCAACTTCAGTTTGACGACTTAAAAGCGGAACCGTCCCCATTTCCCGGAGGTACTGCGCGAGAGAATCGATTGCGGCCACATTTTTCTTAAAGGCTTCGCCTTCAAATGCGGTTGCAGACGGCTCCTCAAACGCGAATTCAGGGTCATCCGGTAACGACGAAGGCAATTCCTGCATTTCGACATCTTCGGAAATATCGCGATCATCAGCCGCTACAGACGAAATAGAATTGAGGAGAAGATCCGGGGATCTTTGCGTGCCAAGGCCCAGCGTGGACTCGATTTTCCAACGGGGTGTAGTTTCAAAGCTATTCGGGTTCATAATATTTATTCCAGTAAGATATCTAACATTATTTTGTTAGATACTATGACAATACGACTCCCATGTCAACTCATAAGAGTGGTAGTGGGACGGCATGGAGATTTTCAAGCGGAAGTCTTCGCCGCTTTTGTAGTCTCAATGGGGTTTTAAGCGTGAATTCAAGCCGGTGTGGGTTCTGGAGAGAAAAGTTGCAAAATCACACCAGTGTTTAAAGGGGTGAAGAACGAACCTCCCTAGAAATTCATGTAGAGAAATTATTTCTTGGATAGCGCCTTGTAATATTCTTCTACAGGGACACGGTAGGGTAGGGGCACATCATCGTCTTTAGAAAATCGATAGCTGTCTTGCATGATCAACATCTGCAAATCTCTGCTCAGTCGTAGCTCGAGTTCATGTAAGCCATCGATAACGCTCGAATTGAGCTTGTCCAATTCCTTTGCATCCGATGCAAATTTTAGGTTTCCCATTTGGTGCAGACGGTCAATCATGTTTCTAAGTTGGTGAGCAAGTGCATCTTCTCCCTGCAAATGTTTGGACAGATCCTGGGCTTCCTGGATTCGAATGGCAAATTCTCGTGCCAATTGTTTGAGCCTGTCATCGCCGAGCGATAGGGGTGGAGGAAGTTGGTTGTCCCCAAAATTTACAGCGGCATCGCTAGAGTAAATGTTTCCGTACGCCTGGTTTTCTGTTTCTCCCATGGCGTTTACGCGAGATTCTGCTCTGGAGAGTTGCGTTCCATGTTCATTCGGCCTCGTGCGCTCCCCTGATTGTCCATTCCGATTCACAAAATTCGCGTCCTGAGAGCGGGAGGGAGTCGTTGGACCGGATTTTCCGCCTGCAGGGATTTCTTGCATTGAAAGTTCTTCAGCGGGTTCCCCTGGTTTTGATTGGCCTAGACTAGAATGGGATAAGGTTTCGCGTGTTTTCTCTTCTTTATTCATGGAGACCCGTGGGGCTGTTGTCGCCTGTCGGAGTGAAGCTTGCTGCATTTCCAGAATTCGGCGTGAGAGGGATTCCAACCCCACGGCCAAATCGTCAGTCCGATTAAGCGCCTCGCTTAATCGGTTTATTCGACTCGTCTCTCGATCAAGGGGCAGCGATTTCTCGGCCGATTCGAGCCGTTGTTGCAGTGCTTTCATAATTAAAAGGTTCTGTTTTTCAGTCTGCTGGGCCATTTCGAACAGGTCTCTCGAAATGAGACGGCCCCCTTGCTGGACGGTTTCTTCGAGTCGACTCTCACGAATAAAATCTGCCGCCGCCTGAAGCTTCTCAGAAAGTGCCTTGTCTTCATGCGATGCCTTTCGCGCAGTATCCCGGAGTTCTTGCCCCATCCGGGCCGCGGACTGAGCCAGTTCATCCTTCTCTTGGAGAATTTGCTGTTTTTCCTGCGATAAATGCTCCCCCGGTAGGTTCCTTCCGGAAAAAGAAGGCTCAGGTGGTTTCCCGATGGACTGTCTTTCCATGGAGTCCAAACGCTGTTGGACATGCTCCTGCCTCCTACTGAGATTTTGGGCACTGTTTTTTAGGCGTCCGATCTCTTGTGTAAGGTTTCCATTTAATTTGCGCTCGAGTAATTGCTGAACCTCATTCATCCGGCTCAAAGCTTGTAACCCGCGGTTGTCTGAGTCTTGGCGAGGAAAACTCCCTTCCGATGCGTGCAGGTCCTCGGATGCTTGTCGCATTTGCTGGCTGGCGCGATCTAGCGCGGGGTCTTGCATTTCTCGTGACAGCCGTTCTAACTGTCGTGCCAATTTCTGAGATTCTTGCTCGATCGCTTGAAATTCTGAACCCATACGATTAGCAGAAAGACTCATCTGAGGCCCGAGTTGCCTTTTCTTGTTCTCCAGGAGTTTCTGCTGACGCCGGGCTAATTCTTTCAATTGTTGAAGGGCTTCATCGAGTACATTCTTGTTGAAGTGTGAACCGTGCTGCTGCGTTTCAAATTGGTTCTTGAGTTTGTCCAGCTCAAGTTCGAACAGATTCTCGAGTTCCTGGGCTCCCAAGCTCTCGCCCTGTGCCCCGGGAATCTTTCCATAGGCCACTTGTACTTGCTTGTAATAAGCTTCGGCCCGTAGCAGGTTTTGCAGAGAAATCTGTTCGGGGCTGACGGCTTCCGCTGGTTTCCCTGCCGACAGAAATAGCCCCGCTGGGGACATGGCCGCGATGGCCTTGATCAAGTTTTCGGACAGCTTCTGGATGTCTTTGTCCCTGATGGTGAGCGCTCGCCGTTGAATTCGTTCCGAGAGCGTTTGGGTTTGTTGCTGTAGTTTGTATTGCTGGGAGGTCACGAGCTTCAAATTGTTCTCGTATTCCTCTTCGCGAAATGTCTTACGGTCTCGAATGAGGCGCCAAGTTGCAGCCAGGATTTCTTTTTGGCGAATCGATAGCACCGTATCGGAAGCGGAAGCGTCTGCTTCCGATTCTTGGGAGACTGGACGTTGAGAATATTGCTTTCCGAATGGGCGAACCTCGAGAAAATAAATGTCAGAGGTCGTCAAAGACCGCACATCGGAGGCTGTGGCAAAATAGGAAATCAAGTCACCCGGCTCGAGTTTGAATTCCTCGAGAAAAAACGTATGGGTTGCTGCTAACGAACGGGAGGATTTGATTCCAGGCGAGACCAAGGCTTTCGAAAGATCAACAGGCTTTTCTGCACCAGGGTCGGCAGGCCCATGCATTGAGAAAGAGGCATCCCCAAATAGCGGGACGACATTTTCCTTCCCTCCATTTACTGAAAAGTGAAGCGTTAATGAGCGGATGCCGAAGTCGTCCGATGCCTTTACTTCTGTCACGACTTCTTCCAATAGAGTCACTTTTGTGTCGCGACCCGGTTTTTGGAAGGAGACCATTGGAGGTTGGTCATCCAGCACTTTAATGGGGTATTCATTAGAAGCCGTGACGAAGTTACGGCCGGGATCGAGCAACTGGATTCGGTAAGAAGAGTCCTTTGAAAGCTTAAAACTTCCCTGCAAATGATTGGGCCCATTCTTTTCAAGCGGCAAAGGCGTGCCTTCTTGCAGTAAGATCCTGCCACTTGAAACGTCACGACTCAGATGGATCGTTAGCGTAACGTTTGTCCCTCGGATCCCCGCAATTTCCCCGACATCTTCATCCGTCCGTACTGGGAGACCCGTGTAAGCTGGATAATGATAGGTCACATCAATTTGCTGCACGTGCGGCTGGTCGATCGTGGTAATTGAAAACTCCTCGGATCGTATTGTGCCGCTCTGAACGTAGTATCGAAGATCCTCATTCACATCGAGAAACAGAAATCTAAATGCATTGGAACCCTTATCCGAGTCCATTTGCCGTTTTTCCCAATCCGGCGAGTTCTCGTGTCGAGAGAACAGATAGACTTCGGATCTGTCTAATCCAATTAGGCTGGCGGTGACGAGCAACTCTGAACCCTTAGATAATTCGACTGTGCCGGGTTTGACGTGGATACTGTAAAGAGGAGGGGCTTTCTCAAGCCACCAAGGCATATACAGCTTGAACGTGGCGTAGCGGACATAACTTGGCCCGAAAGAAAGAGCTGCAGCAAATCCGAAGATCAACAATCCGGCTATTGAAGCCGGAAGCCATGAAGCTCTGCGGCTAAACAAAGACCGCGTCTTGATCATTTGACAGCTTTTCAGTGCATCGCGGAGTAGCAATGGGAAAAAAGGATTTGAAAAATCTTCTCCTGTTTCATTCCGGCCAAATTCAACAACACTCACGAGTCGATCCTTAAGCTCTGGATGCCGCTCCTCAATATATCGTGCGACCTTTTGTTCATCGATTTGTTCGAACAAAGGGCGGAGCAGAAAATAGGCAAATAGGGGAAAAAGGACGACCAACGAGACTATCCTTGAAAGGGTGAGGATATGCTGCGTATAGTTCCAGTGATCAACGGTAATTGTAGATAAGACCCAGACCGGGAGTAATATTCCAAGGAAGAGGGCCAGCCCGCGGATTACTTTGATTTGCTTGAGCCTTCGTCTGACTGCATCGACCTCCTTCATAATGAGAGAGAATCGCGAAGTCTCGGTGGCAGGGAATGTTTGCTTTCCTGATGAGGAAGGATGCGATCGTTCCATTTTATTCTTAGCCTTGTCCCGGTAACCCAATCCCCGGTCCTATCCTTCTTTGATAGTAATGATATGACAAGAAGCTCTCAATAATGAGTACAACCAATGCGAGCCCTAAAAGGAGGCGCCATGCTTCTTGTGTGCTCTCTACTTGGAGAGGGTCTTGACGCAGCACTCTGTCGGCTACCGATTCGCCCTTGTGTCCCTCGACTGACCTTCGGATTGCAGCAAAGCGGACGCTCGGATCAAATGGTTCTAGTTTTGATTCTCCGGGATCAATGTTGACGGCAACAATGTTATCAACGTTCTGAACTCTTGTTTTGTAGAATCCCTGCTCTTCGACGGTTAAAAATAAATCGGAGCCCAGACGCTTGTCTTTGAGGTCAATGGGATTCCCAGAAGGGCTGATGACTTTCCAATTGTGAGTAAAAGAATCTGTGAGAATTGAGATACGGGAGATTTCCTTCATGAACTGAGGGTTGAGTAATGCCAAAGGGAGACTATCCCCAACCCAATAGGCTTTTTTGGCATCGTTGATGTTTACGAGATCCTTGGCTATTTGCTGGACAAAGGGAACAAAGAGCGGATCGAAAGGGAAATCGCTCCAGTCGGGCTGGACTGAGGAGCTATACAACAAGGAGGAGCCTTTCCCGATGGTTGTTTCCAGGAGCATAGGCTGCCCATCGTCAAAAGAAGCCAGCGTCTGAGTTTCTTCCTTTGACTGACATAGAATTCGTCCTGAGAAGGAGATTGCTCTGAATTGTGAGAGATGTGTTGGGTTAAAGATTTCAAAGGCTCGATGTTCGTTCGCTACTTTCCCGACGTGCCATTTCAAGGATCCTTTGTCGGAAGTCTGTTTTCGCATCAATGTGGCTGGCAACAATCGTGACATTGCCGAATTAAAGAATTGGATGTCGGTTCTGCTTCCCAAGATAACCCACAGTTTCCCCCCTTGCTGCAAGTAGGACTCCAACAGGGGAGGGAAAGCTGATGGCAGCGTGGAGATGTTATTCAAAACGATCGTGGAATATCGGCTCAAGTCTGCTGCAATAGCTCTTTCGGGATTAGAGAGCTCCGATTGGAATGGAGATGTGGCGCCTGCTGTAAGAGCACTGCTTAAGTAAAGATTGTCAGGATGGGCCTGATCGGAGAGGATGAGAATTCGATAGGGTCTCTGTGAGTCTCACACTAAAATAGCAGTTGTCATCTTCCTTAAGGCGGTCACTCGAACGAATTGAAAACTTGCCCGAGCGAATTTCGGACGGCAGCACTCACCTTGGTAAATTCTACCAATCGGGTTTCGTCGGGCTTGAGGAATAGGGTTTGCTCTTGGACAGACTTTTCGTTCAAGAAGAGATTTATTGTGACGGGCTCTGAATCGGGTTTTCCACAAGAGGTTACTTGGACTGAAAAATGAGCGTCCTGATTTGAGCCCAGTTCATAGCGGGGAGAATTTACTGACAAATTGGACTTCGGCGAATCAGCAATATCATGGGGGATGATCTGCACGCCTTCGCCTATACTCAGCTCCCCGTGTCGATTCCAGCCCGTTTCCTGAAAGTCGCTAATGATGTGAAGTTCCCTGGAGGATGTGGTTGAGTTCAAAAACATATGATGGGAAGCATACTGCAGAACTGAAACATAATCCGATTTTCGAAAGCTAGGTCCGACACTCGCAAGGACCGATGACGGGGCTTTCGATTTCTGTGCCGGCTGATTCAGAACTTGGACCGTATCCGAGAAAAAACCCATTTGTAGAGTATCGCTATCGGAGACGCTGTTGATGATTTCCTCAGCAACTTTTTTCCCTTTCTCAAAATAGTCTCCTAGACGCATGCTGAATGAATTGTCGAGAAGCACGACGATGGATCGCGAACGAGAGAGTTTCGTCGACTGGGCAATCACGGACTTGAGATAGGGTCTTGAAAATCCGAGTACCAGGAGCAGAATGCCAAGGATCCTCAGCAGAAAGAGAGGCCAGTTACTCAAGGTTTGATGTTTCCAGGATTTAAGCGGTGCTGCCTTGACAAAAATTATCGAGCCGAACAGGATTTTTTGAGAATCGTCTTTCCGGATCAAATGGATGAGGATGGGGCCAATGATGGCCGTCAGCCCAAATAAAAAGAACGGGTTCAGGAAATTCATGGTTTTATCGCGCGGAGAGCTTATAGGCTCATTCCTTTTGGATCCAACATCTTAAGACTAGCATGATCTCTCCTGAAGTCCAAGCCGAGGGCCATAGGAAAGACGCTCATGATGATTGCGAAACCCCTTGCAAATGGCAAAAGGCATTCTCATGTTTTTCGGACAAGTGCATCTGTAAAAACCACTGATTTTTTTTGTATTGTCTAAATAGCTGCTATTTGTGATATATAGGATAGGCAAAGAGGACAGTAAATGGAAGTTCTTCCCACGGACTTCTGCCTGAGTTTCTTTTGAACAAAAAATGCAAGTGCTTGTTTTACGCTACCACTAAGGTGTAAACTTTCGCTTGATTTCAGAGGGGTTTAGGACTTATCTTACGCTCTAATTGATGGTTGCTATTTATCAATGAGCTTAACGGAAGGGATTTCAGTTTTTAGTCTAATCGACATGCAACACAGTTTTATGGTTAATCTTCTTAACAAAATGGAGGTATTAGATGCGAGCAAGGTGGCTGTTGAGGGTAGGTGTATTCACTAGTTGTCTGCTGTACGCCAGTTTGACACTGCTGGCACAAGAAAAAGGGCAGATCGGTGTATTCGGCGGCGGTTCTTGGTATTATGGCAGCAATTTCCGTACGGATTACCCGGCTCCGAATTCGCTTATACCGTACAAGTTCGTACCTGGTGCTAGAGTTGGTGTTCGGGTACGGGAAATGCTTGGCGAACATTTCGGATTCGAGCAGTCCATAGCTTATGGTAACAACAACATCCGTAATGGCACAGAATTCTATGGGACTAGAATGAATGAGTTTTATTTCAATGCCAACTGGTATGGCTATGAAAGGGACGCACAGAGTTCGCCCTTACTTTAGCGGTTGGTGCTGGGGCTAATATGTTTCGTCCTACTGACGCAGGCTCAGACCCAGAATTCTTTTACCCAACCATACCTTCAAGGGAGCACCCAATTTGCGGTCAACGTTGGCGGAGGTGTTCAAGGGAAGATTACGCAGCGCGTTGCGTTAGACCTCAGTGTCCGTACTTTTATCGAGAAGACCCCAACTTTCAGTTTTCCCAACCCTTCAGAAGCCAGTTGGCTGTGGAACCCCCAAGTACAATTGGGCCTGATGTTCATGTTAGGGAACATTGCGCCTCCCGTTGTTCATACCTTCACGGTTGGGCCGAATATCGAAGCCAGCAAGACCGCGCTTTGTCCGGGCGAAACCAGCACGCTGAAGATCTCGGCAACCGACTCGATTCCTGCCAACAAGATCACGTACAAGTGGACGGTTAAGGGGCAAGAAGTTTCTACAGGTCCGGAATACACTTTTACGGCTCCGGGGCAAGCGGGAACGTATGATGTGGCGGTTCATGTTTTTTATGACACGCGCCGGTTTGACAAAGCATGACCTCAAGGCGAGTCAAGAAGAATCCAGGAGCTCCTGCCGACCGGACCATTAGCATTACGGTGAAAGAATACAAGGCACCCCAGGCATCCATTTCGATCGATCGTGCGGAAGTCAAGAGAGGTGAGAAAGTGCGATTGACAGGGAATGGGGTTGGTTCTGAATGTTCCGGGCAACTGTCTTATCGTTGGTCGGCCAATCAAGGCACGATATCTGACGGACAGGGTCGGCCGAATGCGGTGCTCGATACCAGTGGAATTAGCTTCAATGAAAATAGTCCAGATCGTCAGTGCAAGAAAGTACTGGTGACGCTGGATGTGACGGATGAAAAAGGTGGAAAGGCGACGGCTACGAAGGAAGTTTCGGTTTGTTACCAGGCTCCGCCGCCACCGGTCGTAGAGAAATTAAAGGTGATTCAGTTGTCGGATATCAACTTTGCGGAGAATAGTGCTCGAGTGAACAACTGTGCGAAGCGGATTCTGGCGAATGAACTCTATGCGCAGATGACGGATTCGAAATATTTTGCATTCGATGTGATTCTGGTCGGTCATATCGATCCTTCGGAGAAATCCAAGGTGAGCAAAAAACCGACTTCGTTGGATCGTCAGCGCGCACTCAACACGGCTGCTTTCCTGATCGGCAAGGGAGATACCTGCAAAGATATCGAACTAAACCGGATCAAGGTAGCATGGGTTGGGACCGAACAAGAGAGTGAATTTAAATCCACAATCTGTGACGCCAGCACGAAGGAAAAGAAGTCAGATGCGGTATCCTCAGCAGACGAGAAAGCCAAGAATCGTCGGGTTGAGATCTGGCTGGTTGAAAAAGGTGCTTCTATTGGTGGACATCTCCTGCGGGCTCAGCGATGCCCCAGAGGATGAAGTCCGAAAGAAAGGATGTCCGAAGTAAATTAGCCAGTTTAGTAGTGGGGGATGCGGGAGAACTCCCGCATCCCCATCTCTCCAATTGTTTCTTAAAGTCAAGCTGATCCCCGTCCGATTAGTAGCCATTGAGGGCAAAAAGGTCCGCAATGATAAAGGGCCTTTCTCTCTGCCCAATTCAAAAAAATCTACAGAAACGGAAAACTCCATGAAAAAACCATTGAGTCTGGGGCTGTCTTTATTACTCCTTTTGTTGGGTGGCTTTTCTTGTACGTCTCTCTTCGCGGAATGGGTGCCCAGAGGCCCTTTTGGCGGACACGCTCTTAAGATCGTCTTAGATCCCTCAAATCCTGACAGCATGTGGGTGACCACGAAGAACGGGAAGATTTACTATTCTTCGAACGGCGCGCAGCAGTGGACACTATTACCCTTAACTTTGGGGGAAAACGCCGCCTTGAATTCCATTGTATTAACCCCCAGAAACCCGATGGTGATGTATGTCGGAGTAGCTGAAGACTCCATCATCCCCAATGCAACGACCCGCGTTGGGGGGGTCTACAAAACTGAGGATGGGGGGAAATCATGGGCTTTACTGGAGGCCACTGAGAAATGGCCCGTTCTTTCGCTTGCGGTGCATCCCAAGAACACGGAGATGTTGGTAGCGGGCACGCTGACCGGGGTTTTTAAGAGTCTGGATTCCGGGGCAAGCTGGAAAAGGATTTCGCCGCAAAATCATCCGGAATTGAAGGGGGTTGTTTCTCTGGCGCTGGATCCGGAAAATCCGAATATTATTTATGCCGGCACGCCTCATCTGCCGTGGAGGACGATGGATGGCGGGGCAACTTGGAAGCGCATTCACCAGGGGATGATCGATGATTCAGACATGTTCTCCATTGCGGTCGATCATAACAACCCGGAGAAAATCTATGCCAGCGCCTGCAGCGGCATTTATCGGAGCAGTTCCAGGGGGGAACAATGGTTGAAGATGCAGGGGATTCCCGTTACCAACCGCAGAACTCACCTTATTCTCCAGGACCCTGTCGACGAGAAGATTCTTTATGCCGGAACGACGCAGGGGCTGTGGAAATCCATAGACGGTGGACTGACTTGGTTGAAGATTAATCTTTATCCTTATGTCATCAATTCCTTGACCATTGATCCGCGAGATCACAATGTTATTTTTCTGGCGACCGATCGGAGTGGCATCCTCAAGAGTTCGGATGGGGGGGTGCGTTTTCGTGCCATGAATGAAGGCTTTATTAACCGGAACATGAGCCGCTTTATCGCCGGGGATGTCTTGTATGCCAGCAGCCTATATGATGGGGATTTTGGCGGGATTTTTTCCAGCCGCGATGAGGGGAAGAGCTGGAATCTAAATGCGAATCAAGCGGCATTGCAGGGAAGAAATGTCATTTCCATGGCCATCTCACCCAGCAACCCTAAAGTCCTCTTTGCCGGTACGTATGAGGGGCTGCTGCAATCTGAAGATGGAGGGAAGACGTGGCGTTCGGCTACCGGGGAGGTGACACCCGCTGCACCGCGAACATCATCGAAGCAGGGGACACTCAGCAAGCGCTATGTAAAACCCGTCCCGGTCCGTTACGTGCGCCTTCCGGCCGTAAAGATCTATGAAGTGACTTTCTCCAAATCTTCCCCGGCGGGTCTGTATGCAGCGACTTCAGAAGGTCTATTTGAGAGTGCCGATCAAGGGAAACATTGGCAACAGATCAACGGCACCGGAAGCAGGAATGCTGTTTACAAGGTGGCCTTTCATCCGACCGATCCGCAGTGGATGGCGGTGCTTTCCGCCAATGGCCTGCTGATATCCCAGGACCAAGGAAAGGTTTGGGAAAAGAGCAATCTCCAAATCGGAGACTATCAAGTTCTCGATATTGATCTCGTTCCCACGTCCCCGGTACAGATTATGGCTGCAACGTTACGAGGCTTATTCACCTCTCAAGACGGCGGGAAGAGTTGGCAATCGTTCGACGGAGAACTCCAGAACATCCCGATCAATCAGATTATCGTATCTCCCTCCGACGCCTCAGAACTGTATCTGCTTTCCCGTGGCTACAGCCAGCTTTTCCGTTCCACCGATTACGGAAAGACTTGGAATCGCTTTGATAGCCGGGGACTGGAGACGATTCGCCCGTTGGGGATCTGGATGAACCCCAAAGAAAGCGGAAAGTTTTTTGCGCTGACTGCGAACCAGGGGATCTTTCAGTATGTTCCTGACGTCCAGTAGAACGATCCTCTGTTCGTGGATGATTTTGTGTTTGGACGGACGATGAGAAGGTAGTTCCAGGCGATCCTAGTTGGATAGGCGAAGGTCGCGAAATTTACATCGACTTGCGGCGCGTTGAAAGATATTGGTGAAGAGCAAAGTCTAGTGGTTGCTCGGTATTCAGTTGCAGGTAATCAATCCCCAACGCGCCGCATTCTTTCTTGAGCTTGGCAACGTGTGCTTCCCGCCTCTTTAAATACTCTTCTCGTCCGAGCTCGGGAACAAATGAGATCACCTGCCTCGTTTCGAGATCCTCCAGCCGCCCCGGTTTTGTGAAAGCGAAGGTCCTTTCCTGCGGATCGACGATTTGAAAAACAACCAGGTCATTCCCTTTGTGCCGAAACTGATGGAGCCCACGGATGATATCCTCCGTGGGTGAGAGTAAGTCGGAAATAAGCACAACAATACCCCGCCGGCGGAGGCTTTCGGCGATCGCATTCAGAGGGTCGCTTGAATTCTGATTGTGCTTTGGTTTTAACCTTATTTAAAGCGTGGAAGATTCTGTCCAGATGCCCCAGCCGGCATCGTGCCGGCACCTTCTCAACAATCGTTTCATCGAAAGTCACGAGTCCGACACTGTCTTTTTGTCTTTGAGCGAAATAAGCCAATGAAGCAGCCAGGAAAGAGGCATATTCGATTTTCGAGACTGGGACTGAAGAGTACGACATGGAGGCACTTACGTCGAGTAACAAGTAAACACAGGTGTTCGTTTCACCTTCGTACTCTTTGACGTAATAACGGTCCGACCTGTGCATACACTTTCCAGTCGATTCTTCGGATATCATCTCCCGGCATGTACTGGCGATACTCGGCAAAATCAACGCTAAATCCAAGAAAAGGGGATCGATGAAGACCCGCGACAAAGCCTTCGACAACAGTTCGAGCCACAAGTTCCAAATTACCCAGACGGGACAGAGCCTCCGGATTCAAAAATCTCAAGTGAGAATGCTGAGAAATAGGTCGAGACATGCCAATGAGCGATGAATAGCGACGGTTCTCGGCCCGAGTGGGAACGTCAGGCGCTCAGCCCGCTTTTCGGAACCGGGACCGCTTCGAGGAGCTTTTGGATGACCTTGTCGGAATCCACTTGGTCAGACTCAGCTTGAAAATTCGTGAGAATTCGGTGGCGGAGCACCGCTGGCGCCAGACTATGGATGTCTTCAACGGAGACGTTATAACTTCCACGGAGAATGGCCCGGGCCTTGCTTCCCAAGATAAGATATTGTGATGCTCTTAGGCTGGCTCCGTAATTTACCCAGGACCGGATAAACTCTGGCGCCGTCCGCTCTTTCGGGCGTGAGGCACGAACAAGATTGACCGCATACCGAATCACGGATTCTGCAACGGGAACTTGTCGGATCAGCCGTTGGAAATCGAGAATATCCTTGCCGCTAATCACCGGTTCAAGGTCCTCCTGATGAATTCCTGTAGTGGACTGGACGACCTGGATTTCTTCCGCCTCAGAAAGATAGTCAATGACGATATTGAACATGAACCGGTCGAGTTGTGCTTCCGGGAGAGGGTACGTTCCTTCCAACTCGATTGGATTTTGCGTCGCCAACACGAAAAAGGGTCTGTCCAGTTTGTAGGTCACTCCTTGTACTGTGACACTGAATTCCTGCATGGCTTCGAGCAGTGCGGACTGCGTTTTAGGAGGCGTCCGATTAATTTCGTCAGCGAGGAGAATGTTTGTGAAAATGGGTCCTTTGACAAATACCATTGTCCGGTGGCCCGTCGTATGGTTTTCCTCGATGATCTCAGTTCCCATGATATCGGCGGGCATCAAGTCAGGAGTAAACTGTATTCGCTTGAATTCCAAATCGAGCACACTGGCTAATGTTTTGATTAAAAGAGTTTTCGCGAGGCCAGGGACCCCGGTAATGATGGAATGCCCTCCCGACGAAGAGGGAGATCAGAACCTGCTCCACGACGAGCTCCTGTCCAATAATCACTTTGCGAATCTGGCTCAGGATCTGCTCGTGGCTGGCTTTGAGTCGTTCCAGGACCTGAACGTCTGCAGTTGAAGTTGAATCGAGTTCAGAATTGGAGCTCTTGGATTCGAGAAAATCTGCCATAGAGGTTGATAAGCTCAGTCAGACATTTTGAATTCTAGCTTCTGCTCAAAGCGGGGCAAATTCTGGCTCTCGCGGACTTTAATGATTCCGGTCAGACGAGTCCAATGTCCTCAGTAACAGGTCGAGAGCAGGATCATAACTGGGAGCAATTTCAAGCGATTTCAGAACTTCTTTCTTGGCCTCTTGTCGTTGTCCCATCTCCAACAAAACCTTCGCGACATTGAAATGAGCTTTCGCTTGGTCCTCCGGACTGAGTAAGGCTAGCGCCCGATATTCACGCAAGGCGACAGGGAAGTCGCCCTGTTTGAAAGAAAGCTCAGCGAGACTCTCGTGGATCACGGGGTCAAATGGATAAATATAGATCGTACGCTCTAATATTTCTTTGGCTTCGTTTTGTCTATTGCTCTTGATCAACCATGCGGCCAACTGTTTGAAAGATTCGAAGTCCCTATCGCTTTTCTGGGCAAGGGCAAGCAGTTCATGGATGGCTTCTGTCAAGAGCCCTTTCTCGGCATAAATTTGACTGAGCTGCTTGTATGGGTTCTCGTCATCAACATAATTGGGAAAGACCGCTTTCGCCGCAGTTAAACAGGGAATCGCACGGTCATATTCCTTTTGCTGGCGATAATAGCTTGCCAGACTGAGGTTGGCAAAGAAATTATCCGGGTGCTGTTGCAGGATCGCCTTGAGTTTTTCTGGATTACTCGGCAAAGTATTTTCACTCTGGTATGAAAAATCGATTTCATTCAATGCTCTTCCGTAGCGTGAGAGGAGAAAGGCAGAGAATCTTGAGTCAAACGCTTCAGGGCTAAGCTGGAAGACTTCGTTCAAAACTTCTGGGAGCCCCTTTCTGGTCTTAAAAAGTTGGAGCATTTGCCGTAGCGCACTTAGCCCGAATTCTTGAACAATCATTTGACAAATCTCTCCAGCCTGGAAGTAGGAGAGTTGGACTTGTCCCGGAAAATTCGGTCTCAGAAAACCGGAATCAAGTTTAGCGATAGGAAGGATTTTTCTGTCTTGAATGGCTTTGATGATCTCAAGATTTACGCTTTCTCCCCAGCCTGGTCGTGCCAGTTGTTCCTCCATTACAGATATCCCCTCGGTGAGCCAACGGGGAACATGGTGTTCGGTAAGCCCTAGGGTAATGACGTGAGCAAATTCATGCCAAAGCGTGCTTCCCCAATTGAAACCACCTTTGGGGCGGGCACTTGGAGAGTCCATCACGATTCCGGTGCCAAAACAGACGCCCAGTGCCCCCAAGCCCGGTACACCGACAGCTCGAACGGCAAAATCCTCATGATCTGGGTACATTTCAAAATAAACCCCTGTGGGCGGGGTAAACCCGTATTTCTCCGACAGGCTCTGATAAGCCTGCTCCAAGAGCAGGGGGACATATAGCTCTAGAAGTGCGGCTTCTTTCTTCTGGAGTCGTAAGATGAAGTGGGGGCTTCGGAAAGAATCAAAATTGGCGTGGCTGTCCAGCAACTTCAGGGTATTGTAAGCCCAGAGATTGTAGGGATCGTTCTTGAAAGCCAGTTCCAGAGCTTCTCTTGCCTGAAGTTCATCACCAGTCCGAAGCAAGTTCACACCAAGCGCTGCATAGGCGGACCAGAGACGAGGCTGTTTTTGAATCGCTTTTTGGAAAAATTGGACCGCTTCTTCATATAAATGTTGGGTCACACAGAAATGCCCAAGGTCTTCATAGATTTCTCCGTAAGAAGGATTGATATCGAAGACTCGGTCAACGGCCGCTTTCACCTTTGCGAGGTCACCCCTGGCAAAAGATAAGACGGCCTGTGAGGCGAGTCCCTTTAGCGAATTGGGGTTTACCGCGAAACATTTGTTCAAATCACTCTCAGCCCCAAGGTAATTTTCAGATTGAATGCGAAAATGAGCTCTAACCGCGTAGGCCTTATCGAAATTCGGATTGATCTGAAGGGCGCGCTCTAGAATTTGCTCGACTTCCTGTGCCGATCCTTCGCTCATCGATAAAGACAGGCCCACGAGTGCATCCGGATGACTCGGATTGCGTTTGAGCACATCGGCGAAGATTGTAGCAGCATCTGCCGGGTTGTATTTTTCCAGGTAGAGATCACCCCAGGCAATCCAAGTATCCCAGGCCATTGGGTTATTCGCCGTGGCCTTTTTGAAGAAGAAATCTGCCTCGCGATAGCGGCCCAGATTTTGGAGAACGATGGCCGTCAATCCGAAGGGATCATTCCCCCGGTCGTTTAGAGCTGCCAAAATTGCCGTAAAAAGAGCCTGGCTGTCTGTCTGCTTTCCGACTGATCGCAGATGCAGAGCCAGTTCTACCTGAGCCTCAAACTCGGACGGGCGAGAGGCCTTTGCCGCCTTTCGGAAGAAAGATTCCGCCTCGCTATTCTGACCCTGGCTCTGAAATGCCTTGGCCACAAACAGTTGAATTCGGGAGTCACCCGGAGATGCCTGCTCAAATAGGGAACCTAGCTCGATAACCTTTGCATACTGGCCACTCATCCATAAACACTCTAACCATCCTTCCCGGGCTGCACTCCGAGGTGAGGAATCGGATCCCGATACGAGTCTTTCAAAAATTCCGGCGGCCTCCTGGTATTTGCCCTGACTTTTCAGAGTATAAGCGGTCGACAGAGCCGTCTCAGGGGGCCTGTTTGCGGCTTGCAAAGAGAAGGCAAACAACAACAGAAATATGTCGAGACAAAATGCGGGCATCAGTCTATTTTTTTTTCTCAATATCCCGGATCTTCTGAGCGATCTCAGCGAGTTGAATGAGTAAAGTCTCCAGTTGCTTAGAATACTCAACTTCTGCAAGAGTCGCCTTCTTGCTCTTAAGTTGATGGATTAATTCCTCTGTTCGGCGTCTCTGCTGTTCCAGGGAGTCGAGTTCAGAATTGGCGACGGTAGTCGTGCTTATGGGATGTTGTTCGGCAATCGGGTAATCGAGGAAACAATATGCGGCTTGCAGTCCATCAGAGTTTGAAAGTGAAATTTCTGAGGCAGGGGTTTGACTGCCTGTATCTTCAAGCGTGGGATGTTCAGTGGCCAGCAATCCCCGTTCTTTATACCAGGCCGCGGTCTTTTGTGACGAAAAGAGGAAAGCCTCAAGAAACGAGACATGCAAATTCTTGTCACGGTCAGCATTCCGGTCTTTGAGAGCTTCAATCAAGAACTCGGGGAATATGATGTTGTTATTCTCAAACTCGCTCTTGGTGGCCGTGATTAACATTCGATTCTTGAGGTTGAGTTGTCGGGACAAAATACCACTACAAGGGGTTGCGGCGACGATCGCTAGAGATTGAGGGCTAAAACGTTCGAGCCAGAATCTCAATTCAGTGCCGGAAATATCGGGTCCGACCAAATTGAATTTGTAATCTACCCCGTCAAAGCTTGCATGGCCCAAAAGGATGATGAGGAGCAAATCACCCTTTTTCAAGCGGGTCCCGAGTATGTCGAGAGTCTTGGCAAGCTGGACCTTTGTCGCTTTGAGCTCTGGAAGCAATGAGTTGTGGCCTGGATCCTCAGTCAAAAAATAAATATGATCCCTGGGGAAAAGCAAATCTTTTTGCAAGATTTCGATGAGCTGCGTTGACCATTTCGAGAATTTGTCCTGAAACTCGTCGTTGCCGGAAGACCCTGTCACGAGCAGGGCAAAATGTTCCGGCTGGGCGAAAGCAAAATGCGGAACGATGCTGAACCACACCAAGAGGACGATCCGATAGCGCCATAGTTTTCCCCATGACTGATACCGCAGGTCCACTTCGAATTGGGGGCGGGTTGCTGCGAAATCGGAAAGGCCGTTTGCAAAAGCTTCTTGAAAGTAACATCTGCTTTTCATGGCAAGCGCATTTTTTTTCGGATACTCCATTCGGAAATGAGCAAGAAACATAGTGTCAGAAAGAGTGCAGGCACGTCCCAAAGAGGCAGGGTTTGGGGCAGGGAATTCGGGCGCTCGATATAAGCCATTTCTTCCGGAATCTGAGCGGCATTTTCAAGCGTGTAGTAATGTCCGCCGGTGTCTTTCGAAAGTCTCTCCAGAAGTTTCTTGTTTTGAACGGCATTATATAACTCAAGACTGTCCTGCGTGACTGAGAAATGTCCCTCAGCCGAGCCCAGATTGAACCCGTTTCGAGATGCAGCCAATTGGATCTTGAATATGCCGGACTCACCCGGAACAAATTCAGCAGCGTAGCGTCCCTCTTGATCCGATATCCTGCGCATCGGAACAGCTACCGGACTACCCTGCGGCGGAATGATCGTCGCTACAACTGTAGCTTCGTTAACAAAATTGTATTCGAGATCAAAGACTTGGACGTTCAGTGGAATTGTTTCTTGGTGGAAAAAAGAGGTCTTCTCCAATTCAAGGTTAATTGGGTCTGGACTGGAACTGACAAGCCAACGGAGCGCTTGCCTCCAGAAAGTTTCATACGTATTGTCGTCATGAGGCCTTTCCATCTGCCAATGCCATGAATCGGAAGGTGTAAATGCCATGGTCCGTCCGCGTCCATATCTTTGAATTGCGAGGAGAATGGCCTTTCCGCGCGTGGAATTTCCCGTAGCTAGAACCAGGGCCCCCGGCTTGGCCTCTCTGACCCAGTTAAATTCCTCAATTTCCGGGAGTATTTTCCATTTTTGTTCAGTTTGGGCCTCTTCCGAGCTGAGCTGCGTCAGCGGATGAGTTCTTCCAAAATCGGTGAGCTGCAGCTTGACTGGCTCCATCCCATACGACTTTCCCGGCTCGCTGCCTCCAAGGACAACCGGCAAAATATCGGCAATCGGTGAATTGGCAAATTTGCCTTCATCAAAAGAATGTTTGCCTCCCAACATCATGAATCCAGCGCCTCGTTTGGCTACGAATTCTGCGACCAGTGTGAGTTGTTCTCTTGAAAAAAAAGAAGATTCAAAACTTCCAAAGATCAAGCCCTTATATTTGAAAAGTTCCTCGCGGGTGTTCGGGAATCCTGCTGCAAGATCGGCTTCTGAGGCAATCCCTTGCCGGTAAAATTTGTTGCCGGAGGTCCTCAAAAGGCTTTTCAGCTCTAAGTTTTTGTCTTGAGACAAGGATTGGCGGATGAACTTAAATTCCCAACGAGGTGTTCCCTCCAGGTAGAGAATGGTTGGTTTCGAATCATCAACGTCGAGAAGGAAGTGCTGCGAATTATTGGCTGGATTCTCTTCACCTGGAAGCGGGGCAATGGTAACCGTATATTGTTTTGAACCTTTTCCGGACACGCTAAAATGAACATTGACCGACTGGAGCTCTTGATGACCGACGAGCTTGACCTCCGTTGTCTGAACGAGCCGTCTGTCCTCCCTGAGCTCCAGATAAACTGTTTTGCCGTCATAACCATTTGAACGTATGGTGACGTCGGTTGAGACAATCGATTCAGGCAAAGCCTTTCTGACCGGGGTCACATGAAGAACTTCAACATCCCGGCCCGTGGTTGTCCGGCCAATACCACAGGCATAAAGCGGGATTCGTCGCGCCTGATAGCGTTGAATCACCGAGCTGAATGACCTAGAGGCGTTGTCCGCCCCATCACTGAAGAGGACTACGGCGGCAAGGGGTTCATTTTCAAATTCAAGCAACACGTGACTTAGGGCATTTTCCAGTCGAGTGATGTCTCCCTTCCCGTCGAGAGCGCCAAGGGAATCAACTCCCTCGACTTCCTGCGAAAATTTAAGAAGTCGGAATCGAAACCGGTTGCCGACGTCATTCAGAAAACGTGAATCTGCCAAGAAAGTTTTGACAGCCGTGAGGCGTGGTAATCCTTTTTCATCTGGAAGGGTCATGCTTCGAGAATCATCAAGCAGTAGGACAACGATGTTTTCGCGCGGTAATAAGGTTGTTACCCGTAATACTGGGCGGGCCAAGGCGCCAAGGATAAGAAGCAATGCGCCGGTCCGGAGAAAAATGAGAAAGCCACGGTAGACCGATGGATTCTTTTCCCCTGGGAAATTTCTCGGTTGCTTCCTGTACGAAAAGAACCCCACCCCAAGAATCAACAGGCAAAGGACAATGAGGAGTAAGGAAGGGAGAGCCGTGTCAAAACCCAAATGCCCTTTTCGATAGACTTGCCAGCTGTATTTGAAAAATGACTGGAAAAGAGTATCCATTTAGTGAGACATGGAATAGATGATGTAGTTAATCCCGAGACGGTAAGCCGCTGTTGCATACTTTTCGGGATAATACGGAACGTCGGCCCACTCCCACGCATCTCCCAGATCCGAATTGAAATTGATCATGACCATGATCCGGCCGTTTTCATCCAACACACCTCGAAAATGAGGAACCACTCCATCTTTTTCATAGGTTCTCCCCGAGTAGAGCATTTGCGCTCCAGGGACCTGGATCAATTCATTGATATCAAAGAAACAGTGGAAGATAGGATGTGTGGATGGAATTTCTTCGATCTTACAATTTGGGAAGACTTTTCGAAGTTGTTCTTCAAAGTGGGCCCATTCTTTCGTCCCATGAAAATCGTCAACGACGAAGAATCCTCCCCTGAGAAGGTATTCCCTCAAGATGTCGGCCTCCTCCCGCGATAATTCAAGATATCCGACTTCGACCGCATAGAGAAAAGGGTACTTGAAGATTTCTGGGGAAGTGAGAGGGATGAAGAATTGGGATTCCCTCACATCAAGATTCGTGAGCCGTTTGACCCCGGCGACAAAAGTGATGTCGGCTTTCGGAGAATCAGTGGCCCAGGCTCCGTATCTCCAACCGGTACCACCGCTATACACGAGACGGGCGAAAGTAAACTCTTTGTGGGGCTCATGAGGATTCGCGCTAGAGCCCTGAAGATCGATCCGGATTGCAGGCTGGCGGGGAGACGGGCGGGTTGGCTGCTCGCCGGTCTGTGCCAAAGAGACCATGAGGAGACTCATGATTGCCAGCCCGGAGACGCTCAGGAAGTTTTCTAATCGGGGCATGCCGTGATCAGGGTTTCGACGTAAGAGTTTTCCCGGCGTTCTACCCTCGCAAGTAGAAGCTGAAAGAAACAGGCTGCCGTAAATTCGAGCTTCGAGTTACGCTGTCAAATTGCGTCTCAATCAGTGCAGACACGCACTTTGAGTATAAGTTGAAAATAAGGAGATGACAACCTTGGGAGATCGACGAAAGCCTGTCCCGTAAAAGCCGCTTCAATGTTACGATCTGGCCTCGAGCAACAAAAGGTCGCCAAGGACGGTACGGCGTTCAATGCGTTGGAATCCGTGAGCTTGTAATTCTTGTAGGATCTCATCTTCTCTTGCGCGACGATGAGCGAGATGTAGTCGACCATCATTGCGTAGAATCCTTCGACAAGTAGCCAATAACTCTGGAAGGGTGAGGGTGATTTCGTGGCGGGCTATTGACTTTTGGCAATTCGTATTCAGTTTCCCTTCGCCAAGGCGAAAATACGGTGGATTGACAGAGACAACGTCACAAAATTCAGGGTATTCAAATGCTGCCAGTTCCCGTATTTTCGCAGGCGTGATCGTTCGTACATCGGCCTGCAAAATATGAATCTGTCGTTCCAATTGATTGGCTTCAATATTATGACGCGCGATTTGGCAAAGTTCGTCTTGCAATTCAATGCCAAAAGCCTGCTCGAAATTGCAGCGTTGTCGTAATAAAAGCGGTACGACTCCAACCCCGGTGCACAAATCCACCAAAGTGTCTTTCGGAAAAATCTGGACAAAATCAGCCAAACGCACAGAATCGGCACTGAATCGGTAACCGGAACGAGGTTGGTGTAAAATGAGTTCCCGGCTGAACAAAAGATCCCTCAAAATAATCCAAATTTACTTTGAAGCAGACGTATGAAACTCATTGCACCCATAAAGAAGGCATTCCAGCTTCGGGCACGAACAATTCCTGGCTCCCATATCCAGCCCGATTTGTTTCCTGTGCTTCATCCCTGCTGAAGCGTATCCTATCATTAACAAAGTCGTTGCCCTTCAATATATTGAAGGCAATCGTTATAATATGGTCGCCAAGAATGATCGATCATCAAATGGGGCTAAAATGTTTGAGATTTTTTCGGCGTCATTATAGTCAATGGCGCATTTGAAAAGTGATGCCTCAGTCCAGGAGAAATACTATGCCCAAGATTCATTCCTTTCATGTTGTGCCTTCATTGCCCGATAGGGTTCAGTGTCTGAGTGATCTGGCTTATAACCTTCGCTGGGCCTGGGATTCCGGGACCATTGAACTTTTCCGGAGGCTTGATCGGGATTTATGGGAACAATCGGGGCACAACCCGGCCCTGATGCTAGGAACTATCGATCAGAATCGTCTCCTGCAAATTGAAAAAGACGAAGCGTTCTTAGCCCACATGGATCGAGTCTATAACGATTTGAAGAGGTATCTGGAGGGGAGGGGTTGGTTTGGAAAGAAATTTTCTCAGATGAAGGACTTGACGATCGCTTATTTCTCCGCGGAGTTCGGTTTGACCGAGTGTCTTCCAAACTACGCTGGGGGGCTCGGAATTTTAGCAGGCGATCATCTGAAATCGTGCAGTGATTTAGGGGTACCGCTGGTTGGCGTAGGGTTGCTCTATCAACAAGGATATTTTCGTCAGTACCTGAACGCCGATGGTTGGCAGCAGGAAACTTACCCGGAAAACGATTTCTACAACCTTCCCATGAGGGCCGCAATGGAAAAGGGAGAAAAAAATCTCCTGGTGGATTTAGATTTTCCTGGTCGTAAAGTTTGGTGCAAGGTCTGGCAGGTCCAGGTCGGACGGATACGACTGGTCTTGTTGGACACGAACATCCCCCAAAATTCGCCCAATGATCGAGATATCACGGACACGCTCTATGGTGGTGATCGGGAAATGAGGATTCAACAAGAAATTGTACTTGGGATAGGTGGAATGCGTGTTCTTAAGGCCCTAAATATCAAGCCGACTGTATGTCATATGAATGAAGGACACTCCGCTTTTCTCGCTTTGGAAAGAGCCCGCGCGTTTATGGAAGAAAATGGGGTGACATACAGGGAAGCGCGTCAGGCCACTTGTTCAGGAAATATATTCACCACTCATACACCGGTATCCGCCGGTTTCGACAAATTTGACTCGGGTCTTGTCTACAAATATTTTGCAGAGTACGCATCCAAGCTCGGTCTGGATTTCAACCATTTCATGGCTTTTGGCCGTGACAAACACACGGACCTCAATGAGCCATTTAATATGGCTATTTTTGCTTCTAAACACAGCTCCTACACCAATGGCGTTAGCCAGCTTCATGCAAAAGTCACTCGCCGGATGGCCCAGCATGTATGGGGAGGCTATTTGGAAAGCGAAGTCCCAGTGGGATATGTGACAAACGGCGTTCACACGCAATCTTTTATTTCACGAGAAATGGGAGAACTTCTTGATCGGTACCTTGGACCCGGCTGGCGTGATGACCCATCTGATCGGGAACTATGGGACCGGATCAACGAAATCCCTGATGAAGAGCTGTGGAGGACTCATGAACGGCGAAAAGAGCGCTTTGTGGCTTATGCGAGGCGTTGTTTGACGGAACAGTTACAACGTCGCGGCGCCTCCGAGTCGGATTTAACCCTTGCCCGAAGTGCCTTGAACTCAGAACACTTGACCATTGGATTTGCCCGCCGGTTTGCCGCTTATAAACGTGCCAACTTGATTTTAAGGGAACCGGATCGCCTCATGGCCATTCTATGTAATGAGAAATGTCCCGTCCAGATTGTGTTTGCAGGAAAGGCCCATCCCCAAGACAACCAGGGCAAGGAGTTGATTCGCCAGATTGTTCACTTTGCCCACGATGAGCGCATCCGGAAACGCGTCGTCTTTCTGGAAGATTACGATCTGTCGATTGCACGCTATCTTGTGCAAGGAGTGGATGTTTGGCTGAATACTCCAAGACGTCCCATGGAAGCCAGCGGCACCAGCGGCATGAAAGTCCTCGCTAATGGAGGCTTGAATTTATCGGTGCTTGATGGATGGTGGTGTGAGGGATACTCTCCTGAAACGGGATGGGCGATTGGAAATGGAGAGGAGTATGAGGATCAGGACTACCAGGATCGAGTCGAGAGCCAGGCTCTCTACAACTTGCTGGAACATGATGTTGTGCCACTTTATTACAATCGAGACTCAGATGGATTGCCAAAAGCCTGGGTGGCGAAAATGAAGAGTTCCATGAAGAAACTCTGTCCACAATTCAATTCGAACCGGATGGTGGCTGAATATGCGCACCGTTTCTATGTTCCTGCTGCCGAGCGCTACGTCAGGTTGAGAGAAAACAACGCATCGCGTGCCAAGAACATAGTAGCCTGGAGAAGCCGGGTATGTCCGCAATGGAAAGATGTTAAAGTCGAAAAAGTCGAAACGATTCAATCGGATGGAATCTTCGTGGGAGCCAGTGTCAAAGTGAAAGCAATCGTTAAGTTGGGATCCTTACTCCCTGAAAATGTTCACGTGGAAATTTTTCAAGGGAATTTGGATGCAAATAGACAAATCCAATCTGGTCAGTCTCTCCCGATGCAGCATGTGGACTCGTTGGCAGAAGGGATGCATTCCTACGAAGGAGAAATCTTGTGCCAGCAAAGCGGGCTATGGGGATTTACCGTCCGTGTCGTTCCGTACCACGAAGATGCCATTTTACCCTATGAGCTTCCGCTCATCGCGTGGGAAGATTAAAGCGACGCTCACTTCGGTCAGGCGCGGCCGTTGAACACATCAATGGCCCTATCCCAAATCAATGCAGATTGTAGTGAAGACGTTCTATCGGCGAAAAGCATGGAGAGCAGGCAGAATTCTATGATATCTTAACCTGTTAAGTTGGCTGGGAAGAGGCACCTTTGGGGAGCACCATACTGCATTCATAAATCACAAACGAAAGAGAGGAACCAATGACTCATAAGATAGGCATTAATGGGTTTGGCCGGATTGGGCGACAGCTTCTGCGAGTGATCAAGCAGCACCACGGGAAGGAGCTCGAAATTGTCGCTATCAATGATTTGTGGGACGCTTCAACCAACGCTCATCTGTTCAAATATGATTCCACCTATGGCCCCTATGATGGGACGGTCGATGTTCAAGATGGACACTTGATCGTGGATGGGAAAAAAATCACCATCACCGCTGAAAAAGATCCCGGTTCGATCAAATGGAAGGAAATGGGTGTCGAGATTGTTATTGAATCAACAGGTCAATTTACCGACGCAAACAAAGCGAAGGTTCATATCGAATCCGGCGGAGCCAAGAAAGTCATTATCTCCGCGCCCGCCAAGAACGAAGATATCACGATTGTCCTGGGTGTGAATTCTGATAAGTATGATGCGGCTAAGCATCGAGTCGTTTCGAATGCCTCCTGTACAACCAACGGTCTTGCACCTGTCGCCAAAGTTCTCAATGACCGGTTTGGCATTCAAAAGGGGTTATTGACAACCGTTCACGCTTATACAAACACGCAAAGACTACAAGATTTGGCTTCCAAGGATCCTCGAGATGCGAGAGCTGCCGCCCAAAACATTGTTCCTTCGGAAACTGGAGCGGCGAAGGCGGTCGGCCTGGTGATTCCAGAACTGAAAGGCAAGTTTGCGGGAATGGCCTTTCGTGTTCCCACTGCTACGGTGTCGGTGATTGATTTTACGGCGATCCTAAATAAGGAAGCGACCAAGGAACAGATTCGTGAGGCGATGCTAGAGTATGCCAACGGATCGATGAAGGGAATCCTGCGGGTTACAGATGAGCCGCTGGTTTCTACGGATCTGCGTGGCAGCACCTTTTCTTCGATCTTCAGTGCGATCGACACGATCACATTGGGGAACCTGGTAAAAGTTGTTGCCTGGTACGACAACGAATGGGGATACGCTTGTAGGACCGGCGATCTTGCCGCACTGTTGGCGAGCAAGCTTTAAGTTCGTAATGTAAGTTTGTGCAGCCGGGGCTTAACGCCCCGGCTGCACAAAGGCGACCACTGCTTCCTCGGTTTGTGGAGCGAGGCTTGCCGCCTGTATGATTCCTTTCCCGTGCATTCCGCAGTGACGAATATTTCTCAAATCGACCCGTCAACCTCTCTCCGGTGAATTCTGATGAAACGGATTCCCCGTAAATCTATATCCGAAATCGACCTGCATTCCCTCACGGCGATCCAATTAACACCCGGCGAAGCGCAACGTTTTGCTGCAGGCATAGCGCTGTTTAACGAGGGGAGATATTGGCACGCGCACGAGGCCTGGGAAGAAATCTGGAAAGAGCATCCGGAGGACGGGAGGATCTTTTTCCAAGGATTAATTCAACTGGCAGCGGGATTCCATCAGCTCAACAGGAACATCTTCCGCGGTTTCGCAATCCACTTGCGGCAGTCGCGAGAAAAACTGGCGCTCTTTCCCCGAGAATTCCTCGGTGTTGATGTGGGTTCGTTGTTAAGTGTCATTGGAGAGAATCTGAAAACCATCGAAGGGAAACAAAGCATCGAGGAAATAGATCGCGCAAAGATCACGATCCCAGAGATTCAATATCGACCGTGACGGGTTGGGGTGCTGTGTTGCCCTTACAGGGCAAAGGTTAATTTGGCGATGCGGACCGGGGGCGTTGCCCCCGGCTACGATGTGTCAGCCTATTCAGGCTGACGAATCTCGTGGGTTTTTGCTATATGGAATTGGTTAATAATCAATAGATAGGAATGCAAATCGCTTGTGCGATTGCCCTTGCAGCGGCCTGAAAGGTCGAAACATCGTGGCCGATAAGGCCCAGGGCGTTACCCAAGAAACGGTTGCCCTGTAAGGGCAATACAAACTCACCATTCTTCTTTCTCAAACTGGATCTGTCTGGATTCTACAACCCTCTTGATTTCATTCATCGCCTGAATATTCCCGCACATGAGAACCACTGTCTTTCGAGGAGAGAGCCGGGCCTTGAGCTTCTCTTCTGATAAATGGGCTGGTAAAGTAGGCTTTACCGTTTTGGAAAGAGTCACCTTCGCCTTTTCAACATAGCTGTCTACGAGGACGGCCTGGGCGAGATCCTCTTCTTCTTTGAGAGGCATATCAAGAAGTCGCCGTAGGAGATTGTTTGCGCGGCCAGTTCCTACACTCTTGGGAGGGTGCCTGGAATGTGAAGGGCGACTAACCAATGGGACATACACAAGATCGAATGCTTTGGAGGACTCAATATCGCAAAGTTCAAGGTGGTAACCTAATTCATGGTAGGTCCGGTTTGCATGAATCAAGGTGTATTGGCGATGATCCTTTTTCCCGTCCTTGGCCTCATGGTGAAGTTGCTTGATCATGGAAACAAACGGAGCCACTCCGGTTCCCGTGCCCACCAGTACAACGTTTTCGAATGATTTCACTCTCTTTTCAAGCGTGAAATCGCCTGTAATGCGGTCGAAGTAGGTCACCGTGTTGTCATTCTCAAGGTGGACGCGAAAGAGGGACTCCGTGAGCCGGCCCGTCCCACCCGTTTCGTCAGTTTCTAATCCGATGTAGAACTCCAGATAGCCTTTTTGACGAGTCTCAAAGGGGGCCGAAGCGATGGAGTAGGAATGAGTCACTGGACCAACCTTCTGGATCCCATTTTCATCGAGATCAGGGACGAAGCCAACCTTACCGTCATGACCAGCCACTTTCTTTCTGAGTTTGCAGTCATCTCGACGCAGTGCGATGTATTGCCCGGAAAGATAGTCTGGAAATTTTGCCGACGGTTCCGGATTCAGCCGGAATATCGATAGGATGGGAGAAAGCGCCTGCCAATTGATGATCGTTCCGATGCGACGAACTGCCATAGGGTGGGGTGCCTGCCATTGGAGTGTGTGACTTCAAATCGGCAAAATATACCATTTCGAATCAGTGTAAATCCAGGCTTCCAGGAATAGTCATTTTCTTTTCCTGTTCAGCCCCGAAAGTGCAGGACGGAGCGGGTGAAAGAGTTTAACGCATCACGAATGAATCCTAATTTTGACCGTGACTAGGGTTTTTGTGTTTCCCTACGATGGAATGATTCCGTCCGCCATTCCTTGACAGGCTTCAAAATCCAAGAATATACTGTTTTGTTTGGGATCCTTCGGAAGAGGTTACTGTTGTGCGAATCATGGGATTGGATGTCGGGACGGTCAGGATAGGGGTTGCAGTCAGCGATGAGACTGGAATGATTGCCAGAGGACTTGAAACCCTGACGAGAAAGAGCTGGGAACGAGACCTTGAGTATCTTTCGCAGCAGATTGTAGCGAACGAGGTGAAGTGTATTGTTGTGGGAAACCCGTTGAATATGGATGGACAGGTAGGACGCCAGGCAGAGCTCGTGCGCCAGTTTATTGAACGGCTTCAAAAGATTACGGACGTTCCGATCGAACTCTGGGATGAGCGCTTTTCTTCCACTTCTGCCGAACGAGTGCTCATAGAGGGCGGCATGCAGAGGAACAAAAGAAAACTGGTGATTGATAAGCTAGCCGCCGTGATTATTCTGCAGAATTTTCTTGACCATCGTAACAGCCTGGAAGCTGGAAAGATGGTCGACGAAGCAGGGGGCTAAACTGGGAAATAGCTCGCGACTTCGAAACTTCCTTTTGTTTTTGCTTCTAACCCTCGTCGTGTGCAGGAGGCATTGTTGCTGCCTCTTACTTTGCCTGGTATCGTCCTTACAAAAGCTTCCCTGAGAATCAACAATTTGTTCTGATTGACAAAGGGACCCCATCCTATCAAATTTCCCAGATTCTCCAGCACGAAGGAGTTGTCCGACACTGGTATTGGTTTTTGGCCTACCTGAAGGTAATGAAGCGCTCGGCCCACCTCCAGGCAGGAGAGTACCTCTTCGAGCAGCCCCTATCCGTCGCCCAGGTAGCTGACAAGTTGATCCGCGGTCAGGTCTACTATCGTGAAGTTACTATCCCGGAAGGTTATTCATTGTTTGAGATTGCGGATCTGGTCCAACAAAAAGGGCTGCTGGCATCCGATGATTTTCTCCAAGCCACTCGCCAAGTTAATAAACTTGCCGATCTCGTATCCCTTAAAGAGAATCTTGAAGGATATCTTTTCCCCGATACCTACCGCTTGACACGTGGGACTCGAGCCGAAGAATTTGTGAGCATGATGACTTCAAAATTCAGAGACATTTACGGGAAGAAGTTGGAATTGCCCCTCAAACAATCGCCCTATAGTTTGAATGAGATCATGACCATGGCATCGTTAATTGAAAAAGAAACAGCCGTAGATGAGGAACGTCCGCTTGTGGCGGCCGTTTTTTACAATCGCTTGAAGAGGAAAATGCCTCTTCAATGCGATCCCACAGTCATCTATGCCGCTAAGCTGAAGGGAGACTATCGAGGGAAGATCTTTCAGTCGGATTTGGATCTCGATTCTCCCTATAACACCTATATCCGGTTGGGTTTGCCTCCAGCGCCCATCGCCAATCCGGGAATTCGGTCGATAGAAGCGGCTCTAGCGCCAGCCGACGTCGACTACTTGTACTTTGTGAGCAACAATAATGGTGGACATGTATTCTCCAAAACATTGGAAGAGCATCAAAAGGCGGTTTCCTCCTACCGGAAAGAAAGCGCACGCAAATCCCATTCCTGAATCGGTTGTGAGCAGCAAGTTATTTTAGGTCAGACGAGAATGAGTTTTAAAAAACAGTATCTGCGTACCACTCTTGTCCTGGCCTTTACGCTTGGGGTTTTGTTTCTGCTCATCGATTCGGAAAAGGTTCGTTTGGGAGTCCATGCGGCCCAGGATCTAGTATTCCCAGGAGAAAATGTTTTCGCTGCGGATGCCCGGTCCAATGGGCAGTCACAAGTCAACGAAATCAAGCTGGCGAACGGACTGAAAGTACTGCTGGAAGAACAACACGCCTTGCCTCTGATATCGATTGGAGCGTGGTATCGCGTGGGATCGAAAGACGATCCCGCGGGTTTGGAAGGAATCTCCCGATTGGCTCAAGAGTTGACTTACCGGGGGAGCAAGACGCTTCCCGGGCCGCTGGGGTTGAAGATCCTTGAGGAAGCTGGAGGACACTGGGCAAGCTACACATTGCGAGATCAGTCTTGCTTTTTGGCGACGGTGCCGAAGCAGAGCATCGGAGAAATCTTAAAGCTGGAGGCAGCCCGGATGTCGATGGACGCTTTTTCCAGTGAAGATGTGCGAAAAGAAAAGGAGATCCTTCAAGATCGAGATCTTGGTTTAAGGGATGATCCGAAGCGGGTCTTGGATTTTGAAGTTTCAGTAACCGCTTTTCGGTCGAATCCTTACCGATGGCCAACGGAAGGCCTCATCGATTCGGTACAGAAAATTAGCCCAGAACAAGTCTGGCAACACTATTCCCGATATTACATTCCCAACAACGCGATCCTGGTGGTTGTAGGAGATTTTGAAACCAAACAACTGGTTGATCAAATTGAGAAATATTTTGGGGGAATTGCCAGAAAGAATGATCCGCCCCAAATCGATGTGCAGGAGTCCCCGCAACTGGGAGAACGTCGGGTGAAGGTGAATCGACAGGGAAGCATTCCTTACCTGGAGATCGCTTATCCTGCTCCTCATATTCTCAATGATGATTTTTTCGCATTGCTGATGATCGATGCGATTCTCGACGGATCCGAAGGTTTGAGATTTCCGATCCCCGGCCGATCTCCAGTTCCATCTGCAGACTCCTGGCTGCACAAAGGGCTTGTTGAGAAGAAATTGGCTACGCAAGTGTCCACGGAACTTATTCCGACGGAAGGATCGTACCTTTATAAGCTGACTTTTACCCTCCCGGACCAATTTCAGTATCAAGCCGCGGAGGAAGCTTTTTCAGAGCTCATTGAAGATCTACAACGCACTGAATTTACTGAAGAGAAAATCCGGAAACTGCGGGCACAAATCTTGAGCGCACAAATTCTCGATGAAGGGGACTGTGAAGATCGCGCTTTCAAGTTGGGGTATCTTGAATCGATAGCCAGCTACAAATTGTTGGATGAGCTCGAAGCCAAGATTAATCAAATCACAGGCCAAGACTTAAAACGAGTGGCATCGAAATATCTCACCGATGGGAAGAGGACAGTGGGCTGGTGTGTCCCGGTTGAAAAAAAATCGATCATTCGAGTCGAACGATTACAGGGTGCCAGGAGGGCACCGCTACAAATCCCGAATCAAGCCGTAGTCAGTCGAAAGGGTGGTGGCTTTTCCCTCCGTCCCAAAAACGTCTCACGTGGGTCTGAGCCTGTCCCACATTTTCTATGCTGGAGACAGGAGAGTTCTGAAAGCTATACGCCGTGCCAGCTGTTGGCCCTGAAGGGGCCATCGATTGTAGCCCAGGGTAAGCGCGTTAGCGCGCCGCCCTGGGTCGCGGCAACCGGCAATTTTACCCCTCTCCCCCACTCCCAAGCCGTCAGGTCAAGTGAAACGTGCTCCGAGCGCGGGGGAGAGGGGATTGGGGAGTGGGGGGGTGGCAAACCCTCGTCCATTCTACCAAGCCCTCACTGTGTTCAGTCACCTGACTCATGGTTCAGCTTCATCCCATGGTGGAGAGTAATCTGCATGACAGGGGATGTGCTGGCCGGTTCTACCCGATACGACGTTATGTTTGCCAGTCCCCCCTCATGGACTCGTAACTTTGGGGACACGGCCATGTTGCAATTCGCGTCTAATTTGTTGGATTCGATTCAATTCTGGAAACCCTTGGCGCTTCAGGCCAGCCCGGTACTTGACGCACCGCCGATAGAGCAGGCAGCCAATCCAGAAAGAGCTGCTGATTCGGCAAATACTTCCTGGCCCTTCAAAATGGAACGCAAGGTGTCCCCCAATGGAGCCACATTCATTGTGCTCGAGAATCGAGCGACTCCGACCGTGACACTCTGCGCCGTCATCAGGGCAGGAGGCGCAAGGGACTTGGAAAGCCGGGAAGGGACGGCATTGTTTGTTACTCGTATGCTCGGTCGGGGCACAAAAAGCCGTAACGCTGCCAAGATTCTGGACGTTGCAGAGAAACTGCAATCCCGTCTGGATCTTGAAACGGGATATTTTGCTTCTGTGGTGACTCTCGAAGGTCCAAGCGGGAACTTGCCGGAATTGCTCCAATTGCTTTCTGATATCGTACAGAATTCGGCGTTTACACAATTTGAAATGGAAAGCGTGAGAGCGGAATTATTGGCCGAATTACGAGAGGAAGAGACTGAGAACCGGCAGATCCTGCATCGCTTGTTGCGCGAAAAGATCTATCCTTCTGGACATCCGTTGCGACGGCCCGTCCAGGGAACGGTCACATCGGTTGAAAGAATCAAGCTGACAGATCTCGATTCCTTCTTCAAGAAAAACTACCGACCTGGGCTATTTTCACTGATTATTGCTGGAGACATTAAGGGTTCTTCAGCTTTAGATGAGGCAGGAAGGCTCTTTGGAAGCTGGAAGGGAAGTGCGGGGGGAGAGAATATTTCCCTTCCTGAACTCAATACAGCGGTAGACAGCTCCAGCCAGGTTCAGACGCTTCCCGAAAAAGCTACCTGCAGTGTGGGATTCGGCGTCCCCGGAGTAGCAGCAAACCATCCCGACTTTCTGGCCGTGTCGATCGCGAACCAGGTGTTTGGGAAAGGTCGTTCCAGTCGGTTGGCCCAAAGAATTCGCAATGAGGACGGCCTTACCGATGCTGTCGAGTCTGGCTTCTTCGGGGAGGCGGGCGAAGGTCCGCTGGCCATTCAGGTGAGCATCCCGCCGCTAAAAATGGACTCATTGGTATCTGCGGTTCGGTCTGAGGTTGAGCGCTTTCAAAAGGATGGGATGAGTGATTCTGAGTTTGAAAGTGTGAAGAAAGCCATCATCAACGCATACTGGGTCCGATTGAGATCCAATCGCGGTTTAGCAAGGGAATTTGTCTTTTCTGAAACGAATCAGTTGGGGCAGGATTACGTGAACAGCTATCCTGATTTGGTTTCCGGTATCAGCAAGAACCAGGTTTTGGATTGCATCCGGAAATATCTGGATTTTGATCTGGGACCGAAGGTGATTGTTGGAGCCTACGAGAAGAGGTGAGGCCGTTTTGGAAAAGGATCGATTTGCTACTGAGGAACTGGCGCGGCTGGACGAAGTACATCAGCGCCGCTATTTGCGCCGTCTCGATAGTTCCGGATCTCATCGTCTAGTCTATCTCGGGCAGGAATTGATCAATTTCTCGAGTAACGATTACCTGGGACTCTCCGAAGATTCCCGTGTGCGAAACGCGGCAAAGGCTGCGGTTGACCGGTATGCGGCTTCTGCTGCGAGCTCTCGTTTGATCTGTGGCAACTATGCACTGTTGGAAGAGCTGGAGCAAGCTCTGGCAGAATTGAAACGCAAAAGCGCTGCTTTGGTGTTTTCCTCGGGGTATTTGGCAAATGTAGGAGTCATTCCGGCTCTGGTCGAAGCCGAGGACCAGATATTCAGTGATGCGCTAAATCATGCGTCCCTGATTGATGGATGCAGACTCAGCAAGGCGCAGATTTTTGTCTTTCGGCACTGCGATCTAAATCATTTGGAAAACTTGCTGCAGACAGCTCAGTCAGCACGTCGTCGTCTCCTCGTCACAGATGCCGTGTTCAGTATGGATGGAGATGTGGCCAATTTGCCGGGGCTTGTTCAACTGGCCGAGCGCTATGAGTGCCTGTTGATGGTGGACGAGGCTCACTCCACGGGTGTTCTCGGAACAGGAGGGCGGGGGATTCGCCAATACTATGTGGATTTAGGTTTACTTCCCCCGGGAAAGGATTGTATCGACATCGATATGGGCACACTCAGCAAAGCCCTCGGGTCTCAGGGGGGGTATGTGGCGTGTAGCCATCCTATTCGAGATTTTTTGGTCAATAAATGCCGCTCTTTTATTTTTGATACCGCCTTGGCTCCGGGGGCAGCCGGAGCTGCGTTGGAAGCTCTCCGCATTCTTTGCCAAGAACCGGTGCACCGTCAACAGTTGGTCCACAACCAGACACTCATGAAGCGGGAGTTGGAAACGCAGAGGGTTTGATTTCTTGAACTCTTCCACTCCAATCTTCCCGGTAATTTTGCGAGAAGAATTGACTACGATGAAAGTGTGTGAGAATTTGTTGAAATGGGGTTCTTATGTCCAGGGCATCCGGCCACCGTCGGTTCCTGAGGGAAGCTCACGGCTAAGAATTACAGTGAGTTCCGGGCATCGAGAAGAGGAAATTAAGAAATTCGGATTTGACTTGGAGTGTGCTGCTCGAGAAGAAGGAATCTGCAAAAGGACAGGAACGGTTGGAGTATGAGCGTGAGGCGATTGAAGGCGAAGGGGATTTTCGTGACGGCTACCGACACCAGTGTCGGTAAGACAACCATTGCCGCAGGTCTGATCGGTTACTTGAAGCGGCAGGGAATTGATATTGGAGTCATGAAGCCAGTTGCCAGTGGAGCCATGGAGTGCGACACGGGCAAACTTATCTCGCAGGATGCAGAAATGCTAGTGAAGTTCTCTGGCGCCGCTGACCCTTGGGA
Organism: uncultured Acidimicrobiia bacterium; assembly: GCA_963810905.1. Taxonomy (GTDB): domain Bacteria; phylum Acidobacteriota; class Terriglobia; order Versatilivoradales; family Versatilivoraceae; genus CAWBAT01. The sequence goes on from CAWEPG010000019.1 coordinate 98,048, forward strand.
ATGGATCAACCCCTATTGCCTCTCGACGGCGGTCACGCCTGCTTTGGCTGCTAAAATTGAAGGGATTACCATCGATCTGGACGTCATTCGAGATGATTTCATTAAGCTCAGCAACAAACACGAGTTTGTAGTCGTCGAAGGCGCCGGTGGAGTCATGTCGCCTCTCTTCGAACAACTCGTCATGCTTGACCTCATTGCTCTTTTAGAGCTGCCGACACTTATAGTTGCCCGTTCGGCATTGGGAACGATTAACCACACCCTCATGACTTATCAATGTTTGAAAATGCGCCAAGTGGATGTGGTTGGGTTTATGTTGAACCGTTTTCCACGCAGTCCCAATCTTGCCGAAAGCACCAACGCCGAATTAATCTCCCGGGTAGGTGGACTTGATTTTCTAGGTTCCATACCGGAAATGGGAGACTTCTTCAGTCAGTCAGATCTCATCGATATTTTCTGCTGCTTCCGTCCATCGAGACAAGCTTCTCGACAAAATCATCGATGGGTAGCCACGATTGCAGCGTATTTTACGGCAATCGTGGGTTTGTGGGTGAGGTTCCCGAAATGCCCACGATTAAACGCGAACTGCGCGTTTAATCATGGCTACCAAATACGTCCAAACTCCTGAGCCGGGTCGTTGACCCGGCCTACAACTTTGTAGGCCGTTGAGGCTTTCTCAAAGCCTCAACCCCACGCGGCGTCTTACTTGGCCGCAATCACGACATAGTTTTTCCCGCGATACATCCTTACTCCATCAGCCGCTTTGGTTAATGTCAGAGGGCGCGGGGCCTTCAGCTCTGAATCTTTGGGGGCATCGACGTTGAGAACGAGTTTTCCGCCAAGGTCAAAAATGTTCAACTGCCCTTCCTTAGTGACTCCGAACCCATAGGCGCCTGTCGCCAAATCTTTACCGCCTAAGCTGATTTTAGAGTCCGTAATAAAGAATCCTTCATATTTGGCTCTGACATCTGTGGAATATCCTGCGGTATCGATCATGCCAATAATGACGTGACGCTTGTCCCCAAGCCGAGCCGCGGCAGCATTTCTGGACTGCGTAGGGCCGCTAAGTCCTTCGAAATAAAAGCTGGTCGGCAGTACTTTTTTCAAATCATCTCCCTCCAAGATGGTGACACCCTGTGCGGCAGCTGATTTTACCGACAACATAAATAAGAGAAGGAGAGTTAGGTGCAAAACATTGCGGCTGTAATTGCGGGTCATAAGTTTAGCCTCCGTACGATATATAAGAGTAAATGTTGCGGTCAGGCCCCATTGGGCAACAGCCGTCGTTCGAGATTCTACTACCAGTCACGCCGTGGTAGAAGAAGAAAGAAGGTTACTTCCAGAATTCCGAATTTCAGCGCTGGAGGGTCGAGCTCCTGCGAGACCTAATGCTCAACAGGCTCGTGAAGTCTAGTCCTACCAAATGACCTTTGGCCATCGCGGCGTCGCAGAGCTCCGCCCTCCATCAACCGATTCCCCCTTTGAAGGGGGAGCCGCCGCAGGGTGAAGTCTTGAGAAGATTTCACGGGGATGTCCGGCTCAGAACAGACCCCGAAGCACGACAGAGGGACATCCCCCTGAAGCCTTCTCAAGGCTTCAGCCCCTTCGAAGGGGGAATCCCTCGCCGGGTGACGACCGGCAAGATTGACAAAACCATTCCCGCCGTTATAGTTACAGACAAAACTTTCGGACAAAAGTGGAAGCGGAACAAGGCCACTCTACTCCCTGAGTCCGATACACAACCGCTATGCTACGATCCCCGCAACACCCAGGAGAAGAGGAATGTTCCCAACTTCGATTTCGTCCCGCCAAGGTCTGCTGTTCGTAGTACCTGTGGTTGTCTTTTTCCTGCTGACTGCCTGCAGCAAGAAAGCTGAGCCCCCGGCCAGTGCGAAAACGGCGAAGGAGCAAGTGGCTCCCGCGTCGCCGGTATCATCACCCGAAGAACCACCGGCCCCGTCGATCGGCATCACGTTTGGCCCGGTTTTCGCGCGTCGCACCGGCGACCTCAATGAGATGGCAAAGAGCCGCAACATCCGTGCACTTGTCCTTCTCAATCCCATCGGTTTTTTCTACGACAAAGGGCTGCCCAGGGGCGTGATGTTACGAGGCGCTGGAAGAGTTCCAGAAGTTCGCCAACCAGAAGCTGAAGACAGGCAAACTGGATGTGAAAGTCACATTCATTCCTATGCGAGTCGACCAGATTGAAGCGGCTCTGACAGAAGGGGTGGGAGACTTGATCGCCTCCGGAATTGTTGTCACGCCCGACCGTGAAAAGCGAGTTGCCTTCTCGACGCCGATACAGATGGACGTAACCCAGATCATTGTGACTGGACCAAATTTCGGCGCGGTTTCCACCATGGCGGACCTTAGTGGAAAAGAGGTGTACGCCAATCCGCTTACTACCTCTTACGGAAACCTGCAGAAGGCGAACGAGGCGCTGCAAAAGGACGGCAAGACGCCGATCGTGATCAAAGCGGCAGACAAGAACCTGATGGATGACGATCTAGTGCAGATGGTGAACGCTGGATTGCTCCCGGCGACGGTCACGACGAAGCAACGAGCCGACCTTTGGTCGAAAGTGCTCGATCAATTCAGCCGCATCCTGAGCTGGTGATCGCAAGTGGGGGCAACTGGCGTGGGTCATGCGCAAGAACAACCCGCAATTCAAGCATTGGTCGACGAATTTGTCGCGTCGCACGCAGTCGGGACATCTTTCGGCAGCACCCTGCTTCGCCGCTACCTGCAAAACACCAAGTGGGTCAAGAATTCAACCTCTGCGGAGGAGATGAAGAAGTTCCAGGCGAACCTTGCGCTTTTCCAGAAGTACGCTGGGGAGTACAACTTCGATTATCTGATGATTGCGGCCCAGGGCTATCAGGAATCTCTTCTGGACCAGAGCAAAAAGAACCCAAGCGGTGCGGTGGGCATCATGCAGGTAATCCCCAAGTATGCGGCAGCCTCACCCATCAGCATTCCGAACGTGGATACCGCTGACGGCAATATTCATGCTGGTGTCAAGATGTTGCGCAACATCGAAGATACCTATTTCAATGATCCAAAGATCGATGCTGTAAACAAAACGTTGTTCGTCTTCGCCAGCTACAATGCCGGACCGAATCGCATTGCGAGACTGCGCAAAGAGGCATCTGATATGGGTCTTGATCCGAACGTCTGGTTCAATAATGTCGAACTGGTTGCGGCCAAGGACATTGGACAGGAGACTGTCACCTACGTTGCCAATATCTACAAGTATTACGTGGCTTACAAGCTGGCGGAGGAGCAGCGGCAGATCCGGGATAAGGCCAAAGGCTTGCCTGCGAGTTAAGCCACCGAAATAACTCCCGAGTTGTCGGCAACCCCCCCGATCCAGTCAACTTCTGGTATAAACCGCATGGAGCTCTACAGTCGCCTGGCAGCCTATGAAGACGTAAACGATGCCGAGCGTTTTGCACAAGATCCGACATTTCGGCTCATGGGCTCGGAAAGGATCGAGCGAGGAGCGGTGCTGACGTCACGGTTGCAGTCGTTCGAAACGGAGTTGTTTACCCGAGAAGAAAACCCCTCCGGGCTGGCCGCGATCAACTGCGAGTTGATTGCCCGTTCGGAGTATGGTGCAGCGGATAGCAGCCCGCGCTCGGCCGAGGATGATCGATTATAGATGTGGATGAAAAGGGGAAGGCAATATGACTGCTGAAAATTCTCACAATATCAGTCTCAAGCATAAGGCCGTCCACGAGTCTAAGGAAATTGCCATCGTCTTCTTGTATCTGGCTTTTCTCTTTTGTGCCCTAGCGACCTACAACATGCTACTGCTGGAAAAATTTCACATCTCGTATTTCACTTATGGAGCTGCCCTGCTCAACGCTTTCGTAATCACCAAAATTATTCTCATAGGAGAAGCCGCACACCTCGGCAAGAAGCACGAAACCAAGGCATTGATTTATTCATCTGTCTATAAAGCCTTATGTTCGGTTTACTAGTATTCGCCTTCATATTGTTGAAGAACTGGTAAAGCGGCTTTTGCATGGGAAAGACATCGCTGGTGCGTTCTACGAGATCCGTCTCGATGACCTGCTCGCCCGCAGCGTCATTATTTTTTGTATTTTCATTCCCTTTTTTGCATTCAGGGAATTGGGGCGGGTTCTGGGGCAGGACAAATTTCGAGCTATGCTTCTGCGAACAGGGGCCGCGCCGAAATCCGAGTAAAGAAGAAGCCTCTGAGCGGTAAGCGCATGTCTTACCCGTGACAACATCTGTTTGGAAACAATCTACATGGGCGATAATCTGGAGGAGTGAGCTCGACTCGCATATCAGCGGGGCAGATGTAGGATTTCGCGACTTATGAGTAGTCACACTTGTAGCAACGACTGTTCTTTCCCCAGCCAGATTATTCCTTGGGGAACAAGCGAAGCCCCCGGTGGCGAAGATATGCGCTTTTTGCATGTCTTCGCACACATTTGCCTCGTAGAAACGGGAAAGTCAGCGTCTGTTGAAATGTTGCCACATGGGCCGTTTTGGATGCAGTCTGACGCCAATTGATGTCTTAAAGAGGACAGAAGTCAAACTTTTCTTATGTTAGAAAACCGCTTGTAACCTCAGTTCGTACATTAATTTCCGTTCAAAATTTAAAGAATGGAGAGTTTGAGTTCGTCTCGTACTACCCCCCTGTTGAATTTGTTAACACGTTTGTAACACGGATGTATTATCATTTCCTTGCGTGTTCTTTTTTAAGTTCTCCCTTGTCAAGATGAGCTTCACCCGTATGTCCGCTGACTGGATATATGGGGTACTGAAAGCCTGACGCTGAGCGAGTCTTAGGCTTGGGGGCCTGTGTGGCCAGCTACAGCGAAATCATATGGGACATGATCGGCTAGATAGGAGGGAGCCTTGGAAAGAATTACAGACAAACAACCTTTAACAAAAAAGTAAAGGAGTTCTTCATTCATAACCTGCTGATACAGGGTTTGGCCGACCTGGCCGTTATGGCTGCGTTGATAATTAAAGTTGCTCAAGTGCAGGCAGCTTGCAAAAAAAAAGCCTAACTCCCTTGTCATGTTGGGGAAGGACGTTAGAATGCAAAAAAACGCCCTTTAAGCAAGGGGAAATTCACTGAGCAATATCGAAAGCAGTTCCTACACATCTTAAGGGGATTACAGTGGGCGCAGAGTTAAAGACAAACAACATTTGGCAAAAACGTAAAGGAGTTCTCCATGAGATACAAACAGCTGGCACAGGGTTTGGCCGTCCTGGCCGTTTTGGCTGCGTTGATGATCACAATCGCTCCGCTGCAGGCGGCAGCCAAGAAGCCAAACATCCTTGTCATCTGGGGCGATGACATTGGAATCCACAATATTAGCGCTTATAACCTTGGCGTGATGGGTTACCACACCCCCAATATTGACCGTATCGCAAAGGAAGGTGCACTTTTCACCGACGCTTATGCGCAACAGAGTTGCACGGCGGGCCGGGCGTCTTTCATCCTCGGTCAGCATCCATTCCGCACCGGCCTCTTGACCATCGGTATGCCGGGTTCTCCTCAAGGCATCCCCGAGTGGGCGCCGACCATTGCAGACTTGCTCAAGCAGCAGGGATACACAACCGGCCAGTTCGGCAAGAATCACCTGGGCGACCGCGACTCACACCTGCCGACCATGCATGGGTTCGACGAGTTCCTTGGCAACCTATATCATTTGAACGCCGAGGAGGAGCCGGAGACCTATTACTACCCGAAGGACCCGGAGTTTCGAAAGCAATACGGGCCGCGCGGCGTTCTGCACACGTGGTCAGATGGCAAAGGCGGACAGAAGATTGAGGATACTGGGCCGCTCACTCGCGAGCGCATGCCCACTGTTGACTTGGAAATCTATGCCGCCGAACAGAAGTTCGTGGACAATGCGGCCAAGGGCGGCAAGCCGTTCTTCATTTGGTTTAACACGACGCGCATGCACGTCTGGACGCATCTGAAGCCCTCAGCCCAGGGTGTAACCGGGATCGGACTCTATCCGGACGGCATGGTCGAGCACGACAACATGGTTGGCCAGGTCTTGAAGCAACTCGATGATCTCGGCATTGCCGACAATACGATCGTCGTTTACGGCACCGACAACGGCGCCGAGACGGTGACTTGGCCTGACGGCGGTACCACGCCCTTCCACGGCGAGAAGGGCACGACCTGGGAAGGCGGCTTCCGCGTGCCGATGCTCGTCCGCTGGCCAGGCGTGATCAAACCCGGCACGATCATCAACGACATCTTCTCGCAGGAAGACTGGCTGCCGACGCTTCTGGCCGCGGCGGGCGAACCAGACATCGTCGCCAAGTTGCAGAAGGGTTACCTGGCCAACGGCAAGACTTGGAAAGTTCATGCCGACGGCTACAACTTTCTCCCGTTGTTTAAGGGCGAGGTCAAGAAAGGCCCGCGCGAGGAAATCTTTTATTTCGGCCAGGGCGGTGACTTGAACGCTATTCGTTGGAACGACTGGAAGGTTGCGTTCGCCCTCGAGAATGGCAACATTGCCACCGCCACTCGCGACGTGCCCGGTTGGCCGGAGATCGTCAACCTGCGGGCCGATCCGTACGAGAAGGCGCCGCGTGAATCGGGCATGTACATCCGCTGGTATGGGGACAACATCTGGCTCTTCGTACCGGTGCAACAGAAACTCAAGGCGTTCCTGATGACCCTTCCGGAGTATCCGTTCCAGCAAGGTAGCAGTCTGAATGCAGCGGGCATCAATTACAACTCGCTCCAGGCAATGCAGGCCATGAAACGCTTGCACCAATTGGAAACTCTTTCGGCGCCGCACAACTGATCTGCCGGAGTTCATTGTGCCGGCTCCCCCCTGCACAAGGGGGTGATTACAGTGGGTGGGTGGCGAAGACATGCGCGGTTTGCATGTCTTCGAACAAACGAATTTACACGAGGGAGATTTAATGCTTAACGACTTAGAGTGAAGCTCTGTGAAAGGGGGTGAGAAGGTAGACAAGTATATCGGGATCAATGGGTGCTGCACAAATTGAAGCTCAAATCGATTCGAAGGCAGAATTAAGAAGAGAACATAGACAAGGAGCGAAAAATGCGAGTTACAACGAAGTGTCTTTCCATTTTGTTCATATTAGCTGCGATTCTGGCGCTGGCAGCAGTTCCCGCCACAGCGCAGACAGAAACCCAACATCGTGTTCATCATGGGAGATGACATCGGCATCATGCAGCCGGGCATCTACCACCGCGGACTGATGGTCGGCGAGACGCCCAACATCGACCGCATCGGGAACGAAGGCGCGCTCTTCCAGACGTACTACGCCGAGGAGAGCTGCACGGCCGGGCGCAACGCCTTCTTCACCGGCATGCACCCGCTGCGCACGGGCATGATCCCGCCGCAGCTTCCGGGCAGCCCGTCCTACCTGCGGCCCGGCACGCCGGCGCTCGCCTGGTTCCTGCGCGACCTCGGCTACAACACCGGCGAGTTCGGCAAGAACCATCTGGGCGATCACACCGACGCGCTCCCGACGGCGCACGGGTTCCACGAGTTCTGGGGTTACCTGTATCACCTCGACGCGATGCAGGGCGTGAGCTTCCCGGACATCAACAAGACCCCGACCCTGCAGACCGTCGCCCCGCCGTGCAAGAACACGCCGATCCCCGGCCTCGCCGAGGTTCCCGGAGCGGTGGATCCGGCGACGACGGTCTGCCTGACGCCGCCGCGTCCGGTGATCTGGTGCAAGTCCTCCGACGGCACGTCGAAGAACCAGACCTGCCAGGATCAGGGCCCGCTGACGCTCGAGCGCTCCAAGACCGTGGACGAGGAGATCTCGGCCAAGGTCATCGACTTCCTCGATCGCAACGACCCCAAGAAGACCAACAAGCCCTTCTTCGTCTGGTACAACCCGGCGCGCATGCACGTCACGACCGTTCTGTCGGACAAGTACCAGGCCATGGTCGGCGAGCCCGGCGGCAAGGACTGGGGCATGAACGAAGCCGGCATGAAGCAGATGGACGACAACATCGGCCTCGTGATCGCGAAGCTCGAGGCGATGGGCCAGCTCGACAACACGATCCTCTGCTTCACCACCGACAACGGCGCCGAGACCATCAGCTATCCCGACGGCGGCACCACGCCCTTCAAGGGCGGAAAGCTCTCCACCTGGGAAGGCGGCATGCGCGCTCCGATGCTCGTGCGCTGGCCGGGCCACATCAAGCCGGGGACGATCTTGAACGACATCTTCGCCTCTCTCGACTGGGTGCCCACCTTCGTCAACATCGCCGGCGGCCCCAAGGGCGACGGACTGAAGAAGAAGATCGAATCCGGCACCTATCCCGGAATCGTCAAGACGACGCTCGACGGCGTGGATCAAGCCGACTACCTGTTGGGCAAGACGCAGAAGTCGGCGCGCGATACCTTCTTCTACTACTCCGGCGCCCATCCTTCGGCGGTGCGGTACAAGAACTGGAAGATCTACTTCGCCATGGTGTCCGACGACCCGGCCGGCTTCATCGCGGGCGTGATGCCGTATTCCTGGGCCCAGGTCGTCAACATCAAGCGCGATCCCTTCGAGACGTCCATCGGTCAGCAGTACAAGACCCTCATGGGTATGGGCGGCACTCTGGCCGGACCCTATACCGCCTACCTCTACGACTGGAACATGCTGCCGCATCGGCCAGTCGCTCTGGCTGAAGGAGCTCGAGACCTACCAGACGTACCCGCCGATGCAGGATCCGGCGAGCTACAACCTGTCCCAGGTCATGAACGAGCTCAAGAA
>CAWEPG010000020.1:0-78126 GCA_963810905.1 uncultured Acidimicrobiia bacterium
TCGGGGCCGGTGGAATCCTCGATGAGTCCCTCCCGCTGGAGACGGCGCAGCGCGCGGTAGAGGTTGGCCGGATCCATCCGCACGCGGCCCTCCGATTCGGACTCGATGGCTTTGACGAGGCCGTACCCATGGAGCGGGCCGCCCGCCAGCGCGAGCAGAATGAGAAAGTCCCGGGGGCCCACGGGCTCGGTGAGGTCGGTCACGACGCGATACTAATAGTCATATGACTATTAGTCAATGGCGATCTTAGCATTCGTCAGTCCCATATTCGTCATTCGTCAATACGTAATCCTGCCCTCCCATGTCATCCTGAAACCATGCCGTCGCCTTCCTTGCTGTATCTCGAAGACCTCGCGGTCGGTCAGCGCTTCACCAGCCGATCGCACACGTTAGACGAAGACCAGATCGTGCGGTTCGCGCGCGAATACGATCCGCAGGTGTTTCACCTGGATGCGGAAGCGGCGAAACAGACGTTCTTCAAGGGGCTCGTCGCGAGCGGATGGCACACGGCAGCCATCAGCATGCGGTTGTTCGTCGAGGCCACCCCGATTGCCGGCGGGCTGATTGGCGCGGGTGGTGAGGTGTCGTGGCCGAGGCCGACCTATGCGGGCGACACGGTGCACATCGAGTCTGAGATCACGGCCATCACGCCGTCCCGCTCCCGGCCCGATCGTGCGATCGTGGCCATCCGCACCGAGACCAAGAATCAGGACGGCGCTATTGTCCAGATCCTGCAGGCAAAGATCGTCGTCTCACGCAGACCGCAGGCGGGAGGATAGCGCGAACGCGATCCTCCCGACCCCACCTTCCGCTACTTCGCGCGTGGATCGCACTGATTCGGACCCGCATCGTTCGGGGCCCACACGCAATTCACGCCGTCCTTCTTGAAGCGTCCCTTCTTCGGCTTGCACTGGTCGGGACCATCATCCTTCGCGTCCCAGTAGCACTTGTCGCCGTCCGCCTTGAAGCGGCCCAGCTTCGGCGGCGTGCACTGGTTCGGCCCATCGTCCTTGGCGTCCCAGTAGCACTTCCCGTCGGATCCCACCTTGTAGCGCCCTTTGGCGGCCGCGACAGGCGCCACTGTTCCGACCGCGATCCACGCGAACAGCAGACACAGTGCGACCGCGACTCTCGAGTGATGTCTCATGACTGTCCTTCCTGAAACGACGTGACGATTATAGGGAACCTGAACGTCGGCAGAGCTTCTCAAATGTCGAGCTATGTAGTCGAGCTACTGAAGAAAATTCGGTGCAAACACGCAAGGACGCATTGACTTCGATCGTCAATCTCCTTATGTTCGGGCTCTTCACGCGAGGCGCACATGGATGACGGCAAGAAGAAGGGCGCCGGTAAATCAGTTCCCGACGAATCCTGGGTCGACAAACTCAGCGGGGGTGGATCATCGCCGCAGGGTGTAACGAGCTACGTCGGGCTCCTTCGTCAGAGTCCGAACGACGACGATGCGTACGAGCTCTATCTCGGGCTCGACATGCGCTCGCACATGCGCATCCAGAAAGCGGACGTCGTGCACTGGGAGAATCTGTCGCCGGAGAAGTCTGCGTTTGGCAGTCTCGGTGGATGTCGCGTGTTCGTCCGCAAGGGCGCGCGCATCACGTCGGTACGCACGGCGACGTCGACGTTCGAGTCTGGCGCGTCCGATGATTTCGACCTCGATATCCGCCTGGGCGCTCGCGCCTCCGTTGGCACTGGCGGCGGCAACCAGACAATCCCCGACACGGGCTGCGGCGCCGCCTGCGAGACCATTCCGCCGTTCAGCGATCCCGACGTCGGCGGGTGTCAGACCGTACCGGCAACGTTCTGCGGATGCACGGCTCAGTGCACGATCGATACGTGCCCATGCGTGCCGACGCAAGGCGGCAAGACGTGCGGCGTCAACTGCCAGTTCACGAAATCGTTCACCTGCACGTGCCCCACGCAGTTCTTCGGCACGTGCCAGACCAACTGTGGGACGTGCAATACCAACTGTGGAACGTGCGCCACTCAGTGCGGGACATGCGCGACACACTGCGGCACATGCCGCGTGAACACGTGCAATACGAAGTGCGGACAGGAGACCTGCGTGGCGTGCACCCATATCTTCACGCAGTGCAACCAGCACGGGTGCGGTCCGGCCTGACGTCCGACCGCTGACGACAGGCCGCCCATTGGACGCTGACGTCGTCCTGACCGAGCCGCAACGGACAGCGGCGATCGCCGCCGCTGTCCATGTCGCCGGTCGGCTTCGGGATCCCGGATTCGTTGCGGCCGCGGCTCGCCGCGCCTCCGCGCAATCACAGTTCCCCTCGTTCAATCACTGGATGCCACCAAGCGTGGCGCAGGGCAACGCGGGTCTGGCCGTCCTGTGGGCCTTCCTCGATCGCGCCGACCCCACCGACGGTTGGGATCTCGTCGGCAAGGCCCATCTCGAGATCGCCGGACGCGCCGCCGAAAGCGGCGTCGGTGTGGGTACCGGCTTCTTCTCGGGATTGAGCGGCCTGGCTTTCGCGGCGTGGCAGCTGTCACGAGACGGCCTGCGCTATCAGCGGCTGCTCGCGACGCTCGATGCCGCCGTCGCGCAAGAAACGCTGGGGCTGGCCGCACGGATCCGCTCGAGCGGCAGCAGCGGCGTGTCGGTCGGCGACTTCGACGTGATCTCGGGTCTGAGCGGCATCGGCGCATACCTGGTGTGCCGGCACGACCAGCCGGCCATTGCCGTGGCGCTCGCCAATGCCGCGGACGCCCTGACGGCATTGATCATTCGCGACGAATCACTACCGGCGTGGCACACGCCCGCACGATTGTCTGCTACGACGACATCGCCAGGCAATCGTATCCATCGGGCAACTTGAACTGTGGTCTCGCGCACGGGGCGCCGGGCATGCTCGCGTTCCTGTCGCTGGTTCGATCATGCGGCTTGCCGTTTGCCCGGCTCGACGAGGCGATCGTCGTGATTGCGGATTGGTTGAGCGCGAATCGTCTGGATGACGAGTGGGGCGTGAACTGGCCGACGGCCGTTCCGCTGGAAGAAGTGGAGAGCGCTGCCGACAGCCAGCTGCGCCCGAGAGAGCGGAGCGACTGGACGGGTGGACCGAGTCGATCGGCCTGGTGCTACGGGAGTCCGGGTGTGGCCCGATCGTTGTGGCTCGCCGGCCAGGCGCTCGATCGACCCGACTATCGCGATCTCGCCGTCTCCGCGATGGAAGCCGTCTTCCGCCGGCCAGTGCCCGCGCGGATGATTGATTCGCCGACGTTCTGCCACGGCGTGGCCGGTCTGCTGGCGATCGCGCTGCGTTTTGCGCGAGAGACGCAGTCGCCGCTCTTCGTGATGGAGTCGCAGAAGCTCGTCGACGCAGCTGCTCGACGCGTTCCAGCCGGACTCACTGCTCGGGTATCGCAACCTCGAATACGGGGGGAATCAGACCGATCAACCCGGCCTGCTCGATGGTTGCGTGTTAGTGTCGTGATCACGACGAAGAACCGGCGCGACGAGCTGCGCTCAGCGATTTCCTCTGCGCTAACACAGTCAGTGCAGCCCGAATTGCTGGTGATTGACGATGGCTCTACGGATGGGACTGCGGAAATGGTGCTGAGCGGAATTTCCCGCAGTTCGTTTGGAGCGTCGGAGATGTCGCTTGGGTATATTGTTCAGCGCAACCGGGCCGCACGCCTCGTGTCGGGTGAGATCATTTTCTCCTTGGATGACGATGCGGAGTTTTCCACGCCGTACGTGGTCGAGCAAACATTGAGGATTTTGACGATCCCCGCATCGGTGCGGTGGCCGTGCCTTATGTCGAGCCGAAGAAGGTCAATCGTTTGATGCAGTCCCCGCCGAACACGAGCGGCACATGGATCACAGACACATTCATCGGCACCGCCCACGCCTTGCGGCGTGATATATTTCTGAAATTGGGCGGATATCGCGATCATCTGGTTCATCAAGGGGAGGAGAGCGATTTCTGCATCCGAATGTTGGATGCGGGCTATCTGGTCCGCCTCGGCCGATCAGACCCGATTAATCATTGGGAATCACCCAAACGCGATTTGCGGCGCATGGATTTTTACGGTCGCGCGGAATGACATCCTCTTTGTGTGGCAGAACGTCCCGATGCCCTACCTGCCTCTGCATATTGTGGGCACGACATTTAACGGCTTGAAGTCCGCCATCAGTTCAAGCCACACCGGCCGGATGATTCACGGAACACTGTATGGATACGCCGACTGTTTTCGCCGCTGGGGACAGCGCTCGCCCGTGCCCGCATCGGTTTATAGACTCCATCGCAAGCTTAAAAAATCCGGTCCTTACGCCCTGCAAGAAATTGTAGCGGAACTACCACCTATCTTGCAGAGTGTCGGCATGACGGTGGCAGCAACTCTTCCATCAGCAAATTCATGATAATCAATACTCTCAAGCTCCTGCTCCCTGACCATCCAGTGCCCACGCGCATTTTGCGTGGGCCGTTCCGCAATGCTCGGATTGTAATGAACCCACGGCATTCGCTTCGCAAGGTGTTCGGCCTTTACGAGCACGAGCTCAACGGCTGGCTGGAGCAGGTGCTGCGAAGGGTAAACCGCATGCTAGATGTGGGTGCAAATGATGATTACTTCACTCTCGGTTCCGCTGTGGCATTCCGGCGGCTGGGGAAGGCAGGTGAGATCTTCGCTTTCGAGCCTAGGCGCGGCACGTGCAAAATCTGCGCGACAGCATCGCCGCCCAGAGCCGCAGGGACATCCATGCCCTCGTCGGACGCGAAGCAGGCGAAGGAATGACCACGCTCGACGCGCTGCCTGCGAAAGACCGCCGGAACACGCTCGTGAAGATCGACGTGGAAGGGGCGAAATGGATGTGATCGCTAGAGCTCGCTCATGGATTGACGCGTCGAACTTGTTCGTCATCGAGGTGCATAAGCACAACTATCTCGACAGGATTCATCCGCATGTTCGACGAACGACGTGTGCCACTTAAGCTGATCGAACACATCACCGGGGGATTACTAGGGGGTGATCCCTGGCGTTTGGATGAGAATTGGTGGCTGGTCACCAACCTGGGACATACGAGTCCGGAAAGATCTCTCGGCGATTGATGCAAACCAAATCCGTTTTCACAAATGATCATCCGTTCTTTCATCGATAACTCCTTTCCAAAACTTGCCTCATCTTATCGATATCTTCGCGACCAGTGGCTGGCAAACCACCGTCGCAGGATAAGTCTTCCGAATGGCTTGGAGATGTACGGCGCCAAACACATGGCCGAATCTCGACTTGAGTCGGGCGAGTTGCCCTTATTCGTGTCTTTGCTCGAGAGGACAGACGTTTTCGTGGATGTTGGGGCCAACTGCGGCCTGTTCACCTTGATGGCTCTGAAAGCAGGTATCAAGACGGTGTCCATTGAGCCTAACCTGGAAAACATTGAGATTCTCCTGGTCAACTTGCGCGACTACAAGTTTACCGACGTGGAGGTGTTTCCAGTGGCTGTCAGCTGCCAACCGGAAATTCTTCCTCTCTTCGGCGGTGGGGAAGGAGCCAGCCTGCTCAAGAATTGGGGAGGAATGACAAACACTTATTCGCGGCTAGTCCCGGTGAACTCATTGGACAACTTGCTGGCCGGAAGATTTTCAAGAGAGCGTCTCTTGATCAAGCTGGATGTCGAAGGGCAGGAGTTTCACGTGCTGCAAGGTGCCGTAAAGCTTATGGAGCGAAATTCGGATTCCATGTGGATTATCGAACATGGACTTACGGAGAACTTTGCCGGCAAATCCAATCCACATTTCATCGAACTTTTTGAAATGTTTTGGAACCGAGGCTATTCGTGTTTCACGGCGGACGATCAAAAACGCCCTATTCACAGCGATGACGTGGTGCGTTGGCTGGCTTCCGGGAAAAGGGATTTTGGCTATTTGAACTATTTGTTCTGCAAACAGCACGATCATGCCTAGATTTGTCTGCGCATTCCGGGGACGACGCGACTCGTATCAAGCGCCCCTGGCCCTGGCCGATGCGGGGATGCTCGACCAGTTCATCACTGACGCCTACGCACAGCCGTGGTTACGTGTAGTTTCGAAGTTCGCCCCCAGTTCGGTACGTGCCAAAGTCGGGTTGCGTGCCGAGCCTGGAATTCCCTCGGAACGCGTGCGCTGCCTCTGGGGTACGACGGCGCTTGAACATCTCCGCCACCGTCTCGGCTGCGCGCCGATGATTACATTCAACAAACTCGATCGGCATTTCTCGCGCGCGGCTGCACGGCGCGCGGCACAAACGCGCTCGCACCTGTTCCTTTACAGCCCGTATGCGTGGGAGGCCTTCACGGCGAGGTACACACACACGCCGCAAAAAGTGCTGTTCCAATACCATCCGCACACAGATATGGAACGGCGTCTGCTGGATGAAGACGGTGCGCGGCATCCGGGCGTGGGTGAATCCTTTTTCGGCGCGCGGCATGGACAGGTACCGGAGGCGCTGGCAATACGCGACCGCGACGCCTGGAAACACGCCGACCTGATTTTCTGCGCGAGCAGTTTCACGAAACGTTCCTTGCTTGAAGCGGGCGCGGACGAAACGAAGTGCCATGTTGTACCCTACGGCATTGAGGTGCCTGCTGGGGTGGAAGGTGAAACACCAGCCGGTGCATTCCACGCCGTCTTCGTCGGCTCCGGTGGACAGCGCAAGGGGCTGCATCACCTGCTGCGCGCGTGGCGGAAAGCCAAGCTGCCCACCTCGAGCAAGCTCACGCTCGTGTGCCGGGTGATTGACCGAGCCATTGAGCAACTTGTGAGGACGACGCCCAGGGTGAAGTTGGTGCGGGGCGTATCAACCACCGAGTTGAATCGCCTTTATGCCGCAAGTTCGCTCTTTATCATGCCGTCACTGGCGGAAGGGTTCGGTCAAGTGTATCTCGAAGCGTTGGCGCAAGGCTGTCCGGTGCTCGGCACAGCGAACACTTGCTTGCCTGATTTGGGTGGAGAGCAAGACGGGATCTTTCTAGTGACGCCCGGCGACATCGAAGAGCTGACCGCAAAGCTCGAGCGACTGGGCTGCTCACTGCAGGGCAACCGTGACATTCGTACTGCCGCTCGGATATGCGCGGGGAAATTCACATGGCCAGCCTTTCGACAAGGCGTTCGACAGGCTCTGATGAATTGAGAGGTTCCCACCTCCCCGAGCGATGCGTTGCGACAACATAAAAGAGCCTACAGAGTGTGGACGCACGATTCGGTCCGAACGCCTTTGTTACTTCCTTTTTGAAGCTATAGTCACGTGTCCTCTCCCACAGCAAGCTACGCCCGCAGCCGGTCAATATTTCATCACAAAAATGGAACCACGCGATATCCCGAGTTGGGAATCGCCGGGACTGCTATCGGCACGCTGCTGGCGCTGAGCCTCATCCCGGAAGACCCGCAACCGCAGGGAGCGCTTTTCCAGTCCGCGCTAGCCATGACGGTCGGCCTGGCAGTGGGGCCGGTGGCTGCGGCATTCGGAGATCCCAAATCCTTGCTGCGCGGTGAGCACTTGCTGGCCTTGTCACCTGTATATTGGTTGTTGCTCGATTTACTCCAGGGTGCATTTCCAATGGAAGGGATTGAAACTGCGCAGGTCAGGACTGCCTTCATCGGAATTGGCGTGTTTGTCGTCGCGTTATGGATTGGCGCAATGCAACGGCCTTGGGCCGCTCCACCCGCGGTGGTAGAGTCGGTGTCCATTGATTTCTCCTCAAATGCTTATTTCGGTTTGACCACGCTGGCCTTCGTTATGGGAATGCTCCAGTTTGCCATTCCTTGCGGCTTCAATGTTGTTGAAATGTTCTCTTATGTGGGTCAGCCACGCTGGTCCGTGCCATGGGGGCGAGGGCAACTTGGCGGTTGGGATGCATTTCTCGATCACCTCCAGTATTTCGGCTATCTCCTCCCCGCCTTCACGGTAATATTGGCGCGGCGGGTGGGGTGGGGCAATTTACGAACATTGATTTCGATCGCCATGGCATTGGTCGTGGCCCTGTTTCTCGCGCAGGGTGGAGGGCGGCGCATCATCGGGGTGATTTTCGGCATGGGCTTGATCTTGTGGATGCTCACTCAAGAGCGTTTGAAGGCAAAGCACATGGTCGCCGTGGCTATCGTCGCCGCGACCCTGCTGGCCTTCCTGCAAGTGATGTTGGAGTACCGAGGGGTTGGGTCTGGGAGCTTTACTGCAGGAGGAGCAAACCATAGCCGTCCAAAGCAAGGAATATCTTCATGTGGATGATAACGTTTATCGTTTCTGCCAGATCATACAAATCATCCCTGAAGCCCATCCCTACGTCTATCACCAGTACTTGATTTGGGTTTTGGTACGTCCGATTCCGCGGGTGTTCTGGCCCGGCAAACCGGTGGACCCGGGCTTTGATTTGCCAGCAACACTTGGTGTGAAGGGAGTTTCCTTTTCCTGCTCCACGGTTGGTGAGCTTTACATGTCTGGCGGGCTGATCGCCATCGCCCTCGGAGGCTGGCTTTATGGCAGGCTTTCTGGCATGGCGAGCCGGTTATTGACGCAGGGAGCGACGTTTGGAGCCTACGTGGTCTATTCCATACTAATGATGGCGCTCTTCGCCGGGATGCGCTCGATGCTAGACTTGGTGCTCATTAGCTACGTGGTGCTGGCTTGGATTGCGCTTCTCCGGATCTCTTTGCATTTCGTTAGTTTACCTGTTCAGTTAGGACGGTTCCGCCGCCCGGCCACCTATTAAAATTAGCTGGGAGCCCGATCGGTGATGGTTGATGAGCCACCACTCTCGAGAAGGGTGGTCGTTTTTATTTTTCGACCTCCCCCAAAAAATAACAAGGGGCTCGTGTGGAGTTTAATAATCCTTCTTCGAATTTTTCATGTTGTAGCGCCAGCTAAGCAACTCTTCCGGGCGCATACGATATTCAAAGCTAAGAACCTTTAGCTGCTTGCCCACGGAGGAGAAAGGTCTTGGGATACTTGCCTTCCCCGCAGATTTTGAAAGATCCGAACTCCTTATACCAGGCCCCCTCGGGAGCATCAGGTGCGGACTCACGCCATAGCTTGAGCTGGTATAGATCTTCAACGGAGATTTCACGCTCTCGAAGTCGCTCGAACAGGTGGTCACGCAAAGAAGGAGGGAGATTCGTCCATTGAATCTTGGGCATCTATTTCCCGAACGTCAGGCGGGCGAGCTCCGTCTTAATCTGCTCCTGCTCTTCGAGATCAGTCGAAGCAGCCAGCCGGTGGGCTAAGTCGAAGAAACGTCGCTTCACCGCTTCTTTAGACTCCAGCCCGCTTTCGATGAGGTCGACGAGAACTTGATTTGCACTCGTTCGCTGGTTCTTCGCCAAGAGTTTGACTCGTTTAGCGAGCCGGGGTGGGAGTGAGATGCTCTGACGGACAACTTTTTCTATCGTTGCCATATTTCAGAATATACACCAATCTGCACCACATTGCACCATTTCTTAACTTGCTATTGCAAACAGAACCGTCTGCCAGCATCTAATACCTATAGTATCAACTCCCCTCCTGAGGTGGGAATGGAGGAGGTTGCCCCGGACCACCCCATGAAGCCCTGACGGGCTTCAATTCCCCTCCTAATCAGGAAGGGAGCTTGATTTTCAATTTTCGTGACATATTGAACTGTGGCAAAGATCCTGGTCATCACGCATATCCCCTCTCCCTATCAGGTGGAGCTGTTCGACGCGCTCACCAGGCACGATTTGCATTCAGTGCAGGTGGCTTACCTCCATGAAACAACAGCAAACCGGTCATGGAAGGTCTCGGGTCTCCAACATGATCATCTCTTTCTGAATGGCGGGGATTCAAAATTTGCGGCCGCAGAAGCCCAACTGGCCTCCGCTGACCTGGTGATTTTCAATTATTACCAGGACCCGCAGCTTCTGCGTTTACTCAAGGTTCGTGCAAAGACTGGGAAAGCTTGGTGCTTCTGGGGTGAAAGGCCCGGCTATCATGGGTTCGACTGCCTGGGAACTCTATATAGGAAATGGAAGCTGGCCGCACTGCACAGCTCAAACATCTCCATCTGGGGGATTGGTCGATGGGCCGTCGAGCGGTATTGCAGGGAATTTGGTCCAAACCGAAAGTACTTCAATGTTCCCTACTACTCCAACCTGAATCGATTCACGCCCATTCGAAATGGCTCTGACTCTCACGACAAAGCAATTAAGTTCCTTTACTCCGGCTCATTGATCTACCGGAAGGGTGTTGACCTCCTGGCACTGGCATTCAGCAGATTGGCGGACGAGTTTTCACATATTCAGCTCGATCTCGTGGGTGAGGGACCATTACGTCCCAAGTTGGAGAGGCAGTTACTAAAGCATCAGGCACGGGTGCACTTCTGGGGATTCAGAAGTTGGCAGGAACTGCCCAAATTCTACTGCGGTTCTGATGTGCTCTGCGTTCCTTCGCGTTATGACGGATGGGGTCTGGTTGTTCCCGAAGGGCTGGCTGCGGGATTGCCTGTGATCAGGTACGGACCGAACAGGAGCTTCGCTGGAATTCATTAACCAGAAGAATGGGTGGCTCATTCCAGCCGGAGATGAAGAGTCTCTTTATCAAGCTATGAGAGATGCTGTATTACTTTCCGTCGACCAACGCTTAGAGCGTTCAAGCGCGGCCCGCCTCACGGTATCCAAGCATAACTTGTCTGATGGGGTCGAGCGCTTCCATTCGGCCATCAATGGGACTCTGGATACTTTCCATGGAAAAAAAGCAGCAATAACTAGCCAGCTTGAAACAGGGGTTGCAGCCCCCTCTCTCTATTCTCAATGATTAATGTCCTTTCATTCTGAATGCAATTTTGGCTCAAGTAGGATTTCAGCGCCACAACATGAAACGCCCATGAGAATATTGCACGTCATCCCATCGGTTGCCCCCAGGTACGGTGGTCCTAGCCGGGCCATTTTGGAAATGTGTACGGCCCTTCGGAGCGAGGGGGTCGACTTGCTGGTGGCAACTACTGATGCTGACGGTAACGGGCGCCTGCCTGTCGAGTGTGGCAAGCATGTCTTATTTCAAGAGATTCCCAGTATCTTTTTTCCCCGGCAATGGAGCGAGGCGTTCAAATTCTCCTACCCCCTGGCCCGATGGCTGGAGACCAATGTTTCACAATTTGACGTAGTGCATATCCACGCCGTCTTTTCCCATGCCTGCCTGGCAGCGGCCCGAGCCAGCCAGCGCCACAAGGTGCCATACATCGTCCGCCCTCTGGGCACGCTGGACCCGTGGAGCCTGCGACAGAAACCTCTTCGCAAGCAGATCTTCTGGCGTTTAGGTGTCAAGGCGATGTTAAAAAGAGCGGCGGCTATTCACTACACAACGGCGGAGGAACGTCGCCTGGCAGAGAATTCACTCGGCCTGGAAAATGGCGTCGTCATCGGCCTGGGGGTTGATGCAGCTCTGCAGCAGAAAGGCCCAAAGATCGAACTTTTCCGGCAAAAGTTTCCAACGATTGGATCGAATCAGTATGTGTTGGTAATGAGCCGCATTCATCCGAAGAAAGGTTTGGAGTTACTGTTACAGTCCTTCGTTGGGTTGACTCAAGAGAGACAGTTTCAGGCATGGCACCTGGTAATTGCCGGCGATGGGGAGCCTGGGTATGTCGCGAACTTAAAACAGATGGCGCGCAAAAACGGGGCGGGGAATCGCGTCCTCTTTCCTGGTTGGCTCGAGGGAGCTGAGAAGGCTTCTGCTCTACAATGTGCCGAGCTTCTGGCATTAACTTCATATCAGGAAAATTTTGGCATATGCCTGGTAGAATCCATGGCCTGCGGAGTGCCAGTGTTGGTAAGCAAAGGAGTCAACCTTTACCGTGAAATTGAATTGGCTCGGGCCGGTTGGGTGACCCCGATGGATTGTGAAGACCTCAAAGAATCCCTTCGTTCAGCTATGGCTGACAGTCAGGAACGTCGGCGGCGCGGACAAGCTGGAAGGGAATTAGTCAAGCTTCGCTTTACCTGGCCTGCCATTGCGCGGGAACTCGTCTCCTTATATCGGGAAACAACGAGAACTAGCCAGTCAATGGGTCATTGCGCCTGAATATGGAAAATGCGGTGAATTTCAAACTATCTGTCATTGTCTTGACAATGAACGAGGAGATCAATCTCCCCGATTGTCTAGCAGAGCCTCAAAGGATTGGATTCTGAAATCTTCGTGGTTGATTCCGGCAGCACGGATCGAACTCTCGAGATTGCGAAAACCGCTGGCGCCAGGATCTTTCACCATCCTTTTGAGCATTACGGGGCCCAGCGGAACTGGGCACAGGAAAATTTGCCGATAACAACAGAATGGGTCTTTCACCTTGATGCTGATGAACGTCTCACACCAGAACTAGTCACTGAAATTAACCAGGTTCTTCAGAATCCTCCACAAGACATCGAGGGATTCATGCTGCGCAAGCGAACCATCTTTATGGGCAGGTGGATCCGCCACGGTGGGCACTATCCTTCCTATCATCTCAGACTGTTCCGCCGAAGTCATGGCTCCTGCGAGGACCGGCTCTACGACCAGCATTTCCTGGTTGACGGAAGAGTGCAGCCATTAAAGCACGACTATCTCGATATTGTTGCGTGCAATCTGCGTTCGTGGAGCTTGAGGCACACTAGATGGGCCCAATTGGAAGCCGAGGAGATTTTGAGGCCTCACAAGAATGGAAACCGGGTCCGCCCCGATGCGAATGGGAATCCAATCGAGAAAAGACGTTGGTTGCGAGAGGGAGTCTATCTGCGCTCGCCCCTCTTCTCTCGAGCCTTTTTATACTGGTTCTATCGATACTTCCTCCGTCTGGGTTTTCTCGATGGGAAGGAAGGGCTCATTTTCCACTTTCTGCAGGGATGCTGGTTTCGTTTTCTGGTGGATGCATCGATCTATGAGCGGCAAAACAACGCCACGACAGCAACAATGACAGAGAATCCGGTCTCGCAGGAGCTCGACCCTCCAGACAAATTGATGACGCAATCGCGGGGTCAGTCTGGCGGAGCATGACCTCCAGAAGTGCCCTGGATTAATGTCAAAGGTCTGACGAATGTCGTTTGCCGAATGGCGAATGCGAATTACCGAATGAAAAGCTAGCTCTCGCAAAGAACGCAAAGGACGCAAAGAAATGATTAATGGGCCGCGAATGAACGCAAATAAACGCGGATAAAGCCAAAGGAAAAAGCTAAAAGCAAATATTGCCGCAAGAAACCGCAAAGAGCAAAGTGCACCCCCCTGGGGTCCCCCCTTGTGCGAATAGGGACGCAGGTGGCAGAAGGCAGAATGCAGTAAGCAGAAAACAAATACGAGTGAAAAGATCCCAAAACAGGACATCCCCCGGCGCCCCCTTTATTAAGGGGGAATAGATTTTCGAAGGGCGAAGGGTTAAGGGAAAAATCCGAGGTTCGAAGTTCTAGAGTCATCAAAGATAATGTCCAAGGTCTGACGATTGTCGATTGCCGAATGGAAAAACAAATTCTCGCAAAGGGCACCCACCCCCCTGAAGTCCCCCCTTAAATACAAGGGGGACAATGGCGGAGGGCAGAAGCAGAAAGCAGCTACGCCACGAAACCAAGGATGATAGAGAATCCGGGCTACAGGAGCGAGACCCTCCACGCAAACCGATGACGCATCCGAGAGGCCGGTCCGGTCGAGCATGACCCTCCATTCCCTCTTTCTATAAGTCGCATATATGAACACCCTCGATCTTAACTCTTGCCAAGACGATTTGGCGTCTGGTGGATAGAAGGCAGTTGAGACATCGAAAGTGATTTGGCTAAGCAGGCTTGCCAAAACTCCAGCTTATATGACGGTGGTAATACGGACACTTACTCTCATTGTCGGAACGAGCCCGGTAATCTTGAGTATGTACGATAAGCTGCCCCCACCCCGAAACGTACACACGGATGCAAGTAGCTCAAGAGAACATAAGAACTTTACGTTACCATCCGGTTATGACGTCACTCTGGATGAAGATGGCCTGTCAGCTGTTTCTTTTGATGGAGCTCAAGTTGCCACTGGGAATGTTCAAATGTTAGATGGGACGTGGTTTTACGAGCCTTATGCAAACAGGGACTACACCCCGGCTGTGAGCTCAAAAACAGTAACCTATCTATCCAAAGGTGCGAAGGTAGTCCATAGTTACTCCGGGGTTTTGCAGGCCGTGGCCACTTACACTTATGAGATTACTGGGGATGACATTCTAGTGGGGTGTTATGGTCACGAATAAGAGTTCAAAGCCCGCGAGGATTGTGGCATTCCGCTCTCCTCGATTTTTGTTCGCAGATTTTGCGGCAGCAATAGCTTCGTCTAATCAGCTTGGCTATAATCAAAGCCACACACAAGCCAAAGGTGTTGAGCTCTCCTATCCGTCAGCGAATGTTAGTTCTGCTGCGACCTACGTAAGGACAAATTCAACCAGTGGAGCGCCAATCAACTTCTGTACATGGTCATCTGAAAGCCCATATGAGCACTTCATGACGATGGGTTTCGGCATACATCCGCTTCCAGGGGTATCTTTCGCCAATTTCTTTTTTAAGACGATTCCGGCATTCGGCTCGCAGACTTTTAAGTTTTCATACCGTTTTAGCAGATCGAATGATGTTCATATTCTGTTGGAAAGCTACAAGGATTTCTTGCGAACCCAGTTGCCCTTGCAATACAACCCGGATGCGGGGCCACTGCTGGCGGCGGAATCTCGAGCGGCCGATCGGTGCCTGTTCTTTACCAGCCCGACGCTCAGCAATCTGGACAAAGGACCGGGAAGAGCGCGTTTTGAGAACAAACCAATCGCCCTCAGTGACCTGCGGTTGCACCCGTATCGCGGCACGGTTGTCGTGCGGTTGACTGCGAAGGAGCCATTCGGGGGCTATCCGGCGTTGTTGGAGATCTATCCCGGGCCGCCGCGTCTCGCGGTGCGTTGCAGCGCCAACTGGGATAAGGACAAAAATAAGCAGCCTACCCACAAACTGCGGTTGACTTTTCAGGTGACTCCTGACTACTTTCGTGACGGCAATGCCGTGGAAACGATAAAGGCGGAAACTCTTCTCGATCCAGGCGAAGACCTCCATGCCGTCTGGACCTGGTCGGGCATGCAGCACCAAATCTACCTCAACGGGGAATTAGTGACGAGCAGTCTGGGGAAGTCTCCGTTCCCACCTACGATGAAACCGCCCGTACGGATCCTGAGCAACTACCCCCAGAAGGATCTGGAGAAGGCGCCGATCAAGGAAATTGCCATCTACAATTTCACGATGACTGCCGACGAAGTGGCGCGGGATTATCGTCAACCGAGCGGGGCCCCATTCCAGATAGCGCAGTCGCACGGTCCAATGGTGGTTGCCAAGTGGGCGCCTGGTGAGAAGCGGGTGTACGTCGCGGCAGATACTGGCAACGCCCAGGAGGATCGTGTTACTCGATATCAGATTGAGGCGATCGATGAGAAAGGTCTGGTGTCAGGGAAAGGCGAGATGAATGCGCATCTCGGTTTTGGGGAAGCGGTGTTGCCCGTGCCCAAACTGGCTCCCGGGCGCTGGAGAGTGAACATCGCACTCCTTGATGCGAAGGGGAAGGTTCTGGGCAGAACCACATCAGCGCTGTGGGAATATCCGAGCAACGCGCCTTGGCTCGGCAATACCCTGGGGATCACAGACAAGGTGCAGCCGCCTTGGACACCCGTTCGCGTGGAGGACAGCACACTCCAGGTTTGGGGGCGTGACTATGATCTGAAGGGTGGGTTCGGATTGCCGCAGCGGATCTTGTCTCAGGGAAGGGAGTGGCTGACGAGGCCGGTTGATTTGGAACTCGTGAAGGCGGGTAAACGGATAAAAATCACTCAACAGACGGTGAAGGTGACCAGCAGGCATCCGAATGAGGCGCGGTGGGAAGGACAGGCTGAGGCAGGCGAAGTGCGCGTGCGAGTGAACGGACGGATTGAATATGACGGGATGATGCTCGTAACGCTGCGCCTGGAGCCGAAGAAGCCGGGCGCGAAAGTGGAACTCGACAGGGTCCTCCTGCAAACGGTGATGCCGAAAGAGCGGGCGCTGTTTCTCAACACCTCCACAGATCAGGGATACTGGTGGTATCCGTATTCGGGCTGGATTCCGGAGAACCCGGGCGTCGTGCACGACAATCTGAAACAACGGTCCGACCGGACGCGCTTTCTCTTCTATGCGCTTTTCTCAGACCACGAGACCGGCTTGGAGTGGTTTGCAGACAATTTAGCCGGATGGCAGGTGGACGAAAACCTGCCCGTCCAGGAAATTATTCGAGACCCGAATGCTGAAGTGCGGTTGCAATGCTCGCTGGCGAATCGGCCGTTCACCCTCATCCAGCCAATGGAGATCACCTTCGGGTATGATGCCACACCGGTGAAGCCGTTGCCGGCCGACTGGCGATCCTGGTACTGCCATCATCATCAGCTCCAAGGCGTCGAGAGCGAGTTGGCGGTCTGGTGGTTATGGCGCTCACCGGTCTATGACAAGTTCCGGCCGAGTGTTTTCAGTCTGCGCCCTGATGACTTGGAGGGATTCACTAAGGCTGCGGTCGGACATTGGGGATCGGTCAAGCTCGCGCCCTTCACCAACCAGCACGTCTTGACGCCGGCAACTCCCGACAGCCAGCAACCCAATGGCGGGTGGACATGGTTCAACAATCTGTTGCAGGCTGAGACGGAGAACGATGGCTGGCTGTCAGTGCCTACGCGCGGAGCGAGAGACTATTGGGCGTGGAACCTCGATCAGTGGATCAAGTCGGGCTCGATGGATGGGATTTATATGGACGAAGCCAATACCAAAACTGTGGGCGCCAGCCTGTTGTCCGGCGCAGGCTACTTAAGACCGGACGGCACGCATGGTTTCGGTCATGACACGCTGGGCATGCGTGAGCAATTGAAACGGATCCGCCAGTTGTTCCTCGACAACGGCAAACGGCCGATGGTTTGGATTCCTGTTTATAAGAAAGTCATCCCGCATGCTTATGCCTTCGTCGATGTCGTGAGCGAGGGCGAGGCCTTCGTGGATGAACAAAAAGCGCCCAACGGCCCCGACTGGATTGACCTTTGGGGAGAAGGATTGCTAGAAGAGAAAGGCACCGGTGGGCCGTGGCTGTTGGCAACGAGCGCGGCGCAGAAGTATGGTTTTATCCCCAGCCAGTTCTCTTACCTCAACTACGCAAGCGATGCCTTCGTCCGCCGACTGCGCAGCTACTACGGCCTTCTGGGTCTGTTGGACATCATCCCGGTCAGTCCCGAGTTAGGTTGGTTCTTCAAGGCTAAGCAGGACTTCGGCATGTCGCATCCCGAGACGACGTTTCATCAGTTTCTCGAGCAAAAGGAAATCCGCGCCGGGAGTGAAAACGTGAAGGTGAGCTACTACCGCCGCGAGAACCGTCTGTTGCTCGTCGTCACTAATCTAGGCAAGGAGACATACAACGGACCGGTGACTATAGACCGGGGCGCGCTCAATTTGAAGGGTGACGCAGTTAAAGCGACACGGCTTGATGCCGCTGCCAGTCCGACCTTTGACTCGAAAACCGGTTGGCAGGGCCGTTATGCGACCGCCGTCAAACGTGAGCCACTAGTTCTGGCTGCGGGTGGTTCCGCTGTGCCTGTCCAGCTTCCACCCCACGATTTCTGGATGATCCAAGTAGAATAGGGGGGTTGACGAAGGTCCAAGGTTTAAGGTCAAAGGTCCAAGGTCGAAAGTCCAAAGTCAAAAGCTTAAAGCAGAAGCGAAAAGCAATTATTGCCGCAAAGAAGCGCGAAGGACGAATTCTCACCCCCCTGAAGTCCCCCCTTAAATACAGAGGGGATCGACCCTCTACGGTCTTTCTATAAATCACAAATCCTATGAACATTCTCGGTATTAATGCTTTTCATGGGGATGCCTCGGCTGCATTGTTAGTCGACGGAGAACTGAGGTTCGCGGTCGAGGAGGAGCGGTTCAACCGCGTCAAACACTGGGCGGGATTCCCGGCACTGGCCACGAGCCTGTTTGAGAGGGACCGAGCGTTCAACGCATTGGACCACATCGCCATTTCCCGAGATCCTCGGGCCCAGCTTTCGAAAATTGCTGCAGAGTTGCAGTTCACGCCCCGGCTATGGCATCGAGTTGAGCGGACCGGGCGAGCAACAGCTGCAGGTTGCCCGGTTGAGCGCACATCGAGGAAACAGGCCTCAATATTCCGGACAACGGTACGCGAGATACACAATGTGGAACATCATCGCGCTCACCTGGCCAGCGCCTTCTTTGCCTCGCCTTTTGAGGAGGCCGCCGTGGTTTCTGTGGATGGATTTGGGGACTTCAGCAGCGTCATGTGGGGCGTCGGAAAAGGAAATCAAATCAAGGTTACTCGGTCGGTGCAGTTTCCCCATTCGCTGGCGTATTCTATACCGCTTTCACCCAATTTCTGGGATTTCCCAAGTACGGCGATGAGTACAAGATGATGGGCCTGGCGGCTTATGGTGAGCCGGTCTTCCTTCCGCAAGTGCGTGATGTGGTGCAGACCCTTGAGGGTCAGTGCCGTCTGAACCTGGATTATTTCCGCATCACAGCCACGGCGTATCGAATGACCTGGGACCAGGGGAACCGGCTCTCGGGAACCGCTCTTCTCCGCGAAATTGTCAGAAGTTTTTGGAGCCTCGCGCGTCCCCGCAGCGAAATTCTTGTCCAATCATGCTCGACCTGGCGTGTTCGGTGCAGGCCGTTTTAGAGGAAAACTATTTTGCCCTTTTGAATGCAGTCTACCAGCGGACCGGCCTCAAACGGCTCTGCCTGGCTGGAGGCGTGGCGTTCAATTGCGCGGCCAACGGAAAGATCTTTGAAAAAACTCCCTTCCAGCAAGTCTATATTCAGCCCGCTGCCCATGATGCAGGGAACATCGATTGGAGCCGCGCTTTATGTGCAACACCAATTGTTGAAGCAGCCCCGATCGTTCGTGATGAGGCATGTTTACTACGGCCCGGAGTATGGGGAGGCTGATATCCGCAGTGTTCTCGAAGACTCCGGCGCCGAATATCACCGTCTTGAGGAGAGAGAGCTGCTCGATCGCACGGCCAGCGCCATTGCCGATGGAAAGATCGTGGGCTGGTTCCAGGGCCGGATGGAATTCGGTCCACGGGCCTTGGGAAATCGTAGCATTCTGGCTGATCCGCGAAGCCAGGAGATGAAAGAGGTCCTCAACCGCCGTATCAAGTATCGGGAACCTTTTCGTCCTTTCTGCCCCTCGATTTTGGCAGAGGCGACGTATCTGATTATTTTGAGATCGATCATCCTTCCCCGTTCATGGTGATGGCTTACGGATCAAGCCTCACCAGCAAGAGCGGATCCCGGCCGTTACACATGGCGATGGTACAGGCCGGCTGCAAACTGTGGAAAGAGAAGTGAATCCATTGTACTGGGGAATTGATCAAACGTTTCGAAGAACTGACTGGTGTGCCTGTCCTCTTAAACACTTCCTTCAATGAGAATGAACCCATTGTCAATACGCCTGCCGAAGCTTTGGATTGCTTCCTGAGAACCCAGATGGACATGCTCGTCATGGGGCCATTTGTCTTAGCCAAGTCCGAGAACCTGCATCTAAGCGAAACCAAACAAGCCTTTGCGGCGGCGGAAAAATGAAGGTTCAAAAGCTAACTCTCGCAAAGAACGCAAAGACGCGCAAAGATAAACAAAAAATTGAACCACGGGGAAAGCGCAAGATCAATGAATGTGATGTCCAAGGGCTAAGGTCGAAAGTCCAAAGTCTTAGTAAGGCGTGATCCCTGCATCCCACCCATGAAGTCCCCCCTTGTGCAAAGGGGGACAGCTCGTGTCAGCGATGAAAATCCCAAAACCGGACATCCCACGACATCCCCTGTATGTATGTCCATAGTCAAAGGTCCAATGTCCAAGGTCTAAGGTAAAAAAACCAAACTGCCACAGCATATTTGTTCTCATCCATGCCCTGCATAGAAGTTCATTCCTGATCCCGTGAAAATTCTAATTTTGAACCAGACGTTCTATCCGGACGTCGTCGCTACCGCCCAGCACGCAGCTGATCTGGCTACTCACCTCACGGAACAAGGCCACCAGGTGACAGTTCTGGCCGGCGCGCGAGGCTATGATGATCCCAGCCTGAGGTTTCCCAAGCGAGAGACTTGGAAGGGTGTGCGGATCATTCGCATCTCGGCCCTGGGTCTAGGAAAAAATGCGCGTTGGCGACGGATGCTCAACTTCGCGAGTTTTATCCTGAGTTGCTTAGTACGAAGTCTAACGCTGCCGCGCTTCGATCTGGTTGTGGCCATGACCTCTCCTCCGCTAATCTCGTTTGTTGCCGCGCTGCTAGTAACTCTTCGGGGAGGACAATTGGTCTGCTGGGTAATGGATCTTAATCCTGACGAAGCTCTGGCTGCCGGGTGGCTTAAACCAGGATCCATGGCGGCTCGCTTGCTATCAGCTCTCTCACGTTTCAGTTTCCGGAAAGCCCGTACCCTCGTCGTCCTGGATCGCTTCATGAAGCAACGCTTGATCGAGAAAAGTATCGCCGAAGAGAAGATCGCGGTGATCCCGCCCTGGTCCCACGACGACGTTATTGGCTACGACACAACCGGGCGCGAATCCTTTCGCAGCAGCCACGGACTTACTGGGAAGTTTGTGGTGATGTATTCCGGGAATCACAGCCCTTGCCATTCCCTGGACACTTTGTTGAAGGCAGCTTTACGACTGGCCGGGAATTCTGAAATCGTTTTTTGTTTCGTAGGAGGCGGCAGCGAATTTTCGAAAGTGAAGCAATTTCAGCTTCACCATGGACTGCAAAATATCGTTACTCTGCCGTACCAGGCATTGGATCAGCTCTCCAGCTCGCTTTCCGCAGCAGACCTGCATGTAGTCGTCATGGGAGATCGCTTTGTGGGCATTGTGCACCCGTGCAAGGTTTATAACATCCTGCACCTCGGAATCCCTTTCCTGTATGTCGGTCCTACTGAGAGCCACGTTGTCGATCTCGTCCAGCGCTGGCCGCTGCCGGGGACCCGCTTACCTCGCCCAGCACGGCCAAGTGGACCAAGTGGTGACACACATCCTGACGGCTACTCGGATTCCTCGGGCGGAGTCCCGGGAGAGTCACGTTTTCTCGAAAGAAGTACTATGCGGTGAAATGGTGGAGTTGTTAACAAGAGGCACTTCGCCATTCGCTGAGTACCCAGTGGCGTCCCGTCTTGAGAGCCAGGTGAGTACCGAGAGTCTAAGGTCTAAATAAAAAGTCCAAGGTCCAAAATAAAAAGTCCAAAGTCCAAGGTCTAAAGTCCAAAGTCAAAACCTTAGAGCAAAAGACAAAAGCAAATATTTCCGCAAAGAAGCGCAAAGGGTGTAACCCCACAACCCTAATCTCCCCATGTATACAGGTTGGAAAACATAGAGAAGGACCATCTGCTCACTGCCTACAGCCTTCTGGCTTTTGACTCTCGTACTCCGGACTCTGAACTCCGAACTATTGCGCTTCGGCAATTTCTTAATCCATTGATCTAATATGTATTCTCTTCTCATACTCGGAATTTTTTCTTTCTTCTGTTCGTTGATCCTCACCCCTCTGTGCCGCAACGCTTTTCGTCGCCTGGGTATGGTGGATCAGCCCGATGGCAAGCGTAAGCTGCATCAACAGCCCATTCCTCAAATGGGGGGTGTCCCCATCGTCGCTGCCTATCTGGCTGCTTATGGGCTACTGCTAATCTTCCCATTGAACGCAGGTAACCTGATTGCAAGAAATTTTCATCAGGTCCTCGTGCTCTTGCCCGCAGCCGCCCTGATTTTCGCCGTGGGTCTGGCAGATGACATGTTCGGATTGCGGCCCTGGCAAAAGTTGATCGGCCAGCTGGTTGCTTCTCTACTGGCCTATTGGGCGGGCGTCCGCATTCTGATGGTCGTGGGACACGGGACCGATAGCTGGTGGTGGACATTGCCGCTGACGCTTCTCTGGCTGGTGGCTTGTACGAACGCCTTCAATCTGATTGATGGCGTGGACGGGCTGGCCTCGGGCCTGGGACTCTTTGCCACTGTCACGACGTTTGTTGCCGCCTTGCTGCAAAAGAATGTGCCGCTGGCGTTGGCCACGATTCCTCTGGCCGGCGCTCTGCTCGGTTTTCTCCGTTACAATTTCAATCCCGCTTCTATCTTCCTGGGTGATTCCGGCAGCCTGTTGATTGGTTTTCTGCTGGGCTGTTTTGGGGTGATCTGGAGCCAGAAGTCCGCCACTTTTCTGGGCATGACCGCACCCCTCATGACCCTGGCCATTCCGCTTCTGGATGTCTGCCTTTCGGTGGTGCGCCGCTATCTGCACCACCAGCCTCTTTTCAAGGCCGACCGGGGACACATCCATCACCGTCTGCTCGATCGCGGATTCACTCCCCGCCGTGTCGCTCTGGTCCTCTACGGCCTGTGTGCGCTTGGAGCCGCCTTTTCGTTACTCCAAGGCTTTTTGCAAAACCGGGGGCAGGGGCTCATCATTCTGCTGTTTTGCGCGGTCACCTGGGTTGGGGTGCAACACCTGGGTTATGTCGAGTTTGGTGTTGCCCGCCGTTTGGTGCTGGCAGGGGCTTTCCGGCGCGTGTTGAGCGGACATTTGCTGCTACAACGCTTTGAAGAGATCGCTGGCCGCAGCCAAAACGGTCGAAGATTTCTGGGGTGCGATTCGAGAAACCTGCCAGAGTCTTGGCTTCGTTGAGGTGCGCTGCCATTTGCTGGGACAGGTTTTCGAAGAGCAGCTTGGCACGGAAAATGTGGACAACTGCTGGTACTTGAGGATTCCTCTGGATGGCTTTGGTGATATCAATCTCACCCGGAGGTTTGAGTCTGGCAATAATGCAATGATTGTAGCTCCCTTTGTCGAGGTGCTGCACCGCAGCTTGCGCGATCGGTTGCAGGGATCCGTTCGCGAGGTTGTACGTGATCTGCCAGATGAGGTCACGGAGCAGGATGACCACGAGGTGGTCCGCGCCAAAGCAGCCGGCGCATTTGACAGGGTGAATTAATAGAGTTCCAAGAGTCCGGAGTCGAAAGGCAATTAGAAGAAAAAGTCCAAAGTCGAAGGTCTAAGGTCGAAAGTCAAAAGTCCAAAGTCAAAGGCTAAGTGCAAAAGTCCGGAGTTCGGAGTCAAAGGTAAATAATGCAGAATGGCGATTGCCGAATGGCGAATGTCGATTGAAAAAATGCGAAGCAGGACATCCCCCGACGCCCCCTTTACAAAGGGGGAATGGATTTTCGATTTGCGAATGAAGATTTCCGAATTGTGAAGCCAGAATGGGTGGAGCAGGCGCGAGGGACCGCTGTCCCCGCGAACGCTAGCTAAATGAACCTGGGATTTTGGACCTTTGACTCGAGACTTTGGACACTTGATTTTAGGTGTAGGCTTTCTTTACCACAAGGACGCAAAGAACCCGAAGAATGAAACCTATCTAATGAGAACTTCGGCTGGGATTCCTAAATTGTGATGGAGCTTGCGGATCATGCGAATGGAAAGAGGACGACGACGGTTCAGGACTTCCGCGACCCGGGCTCGGCTTCCCAAAACGGGTTCGAGGTCAGATCTCTTCAGTCCCATTTGTTCCATCCTAAATCGGATAGCATCTATAGGGTCTGGGGGATCGATGGGGTAATGTTCATCGTCATAGGCTGAAACGAGAGTGACCAAAACCTCTAGGGTGTCCCCATCCTCTGATCCCTTTTGGGCACCCCATAATCTTTCAATTTCCTTTACTGCTTGTTCGTGATCCTTTCTTGTTCTGATTGGTTTAATTTTCATATTCAACCTTTCTGGCATCGATCTTGTCATAGTCTTTATGAGACCCAATCCATTTAATAAATAGCCATTGGCGAGGATAATCGACACATGCGACCAGACGGTAATCGTTCCCCTTTATATTGAACACAACCCGATCTGAAGCGATGACACTTGCCGTCGCATAGCTCTTCTTCACATCGGAAGAGTTCCTCCATTGTGCCTTGCGAACTTCATGGTACCAAGATTCCAAAGATGCCTTCAGACCTTTGTAATCCTTTTGATGACGCCTATTCTCCCAAAACTCGATTAAGGTTCGCCTTGAAATGATTCTCACAAAGGAACTTTATCATGTTCCCAAAGTGGGAGCAACAGGTAGAGAAAGAATAGATGCATAGAGAGCTGGTAGCCACGTTCAATGCTTTTCGCGAGACGTAGCCTTTTTTATACAAAGAAGATTCTCGATTCTAATGCCAGGTCTGGAGGGCGGAGCTCCGCGATGCCGAAGTTCTGATAGTTGCCGATTGACAAAATTCAAGGTCTGAAGTCAAAGGTCGAAAGTCAAAAGCAAAATATTGCCGCAAAAGGACACCCACCCCCCTGAAGTCCCCCCTTGTGTAAAGGGGGACAGCCAGCACATCGGTGTATGTCCCCACGGCGTCCGTGAGTTCTGCGCAGCACCTTTTTAGGAGAAAATTATGAACATAGCCAATACAACACGCGTTTCCATTCCCTCGGATACTCTCATCAACGTTCTTGGTAGTGAATCGGTGATTCTCAGCCTTAAGAGTGAACGCTATTTTGGACTGGATGAAATGGGTACTCGGATGTGGAGCTGTCTTGACGACAGCTCCCTCGCTGCAAGAAGCCTATGATATATTGCTGGAGGAATATGAAGTGGAGCCCGAGATTCTTCGAAAAGACATGGAAGATTTACTTCAAAAACTCGTGGAGCAAGGGTTGGTAGAGATCAAGGATGAATAAATTCTTCAGGTTCATTCAGCTCAGCCGTTTAGAAAAGCGAGTGTTTTTCCAGGCCCTGCTGTTACTACCGCTCACAGCCATCGCCATGCGCATCTTTGGTTTCCGGCGGGTCTATTCGTTTCTAGTCCAAGGGTTTCTCCTTCATTCGACCACAAACAAGGGGAGGAACTTTTTGAAGGACTAGGGGGCGGTGACATGGCTAGAAGTCCCCTCTTGAGAGGGGTGGCAAGCGGGAGCTTGCCGGGGTGTGTCCCCGGCGAACCACTGAATACCCTGGAGTCGAAAGACCTTCTCCCCTCCGGCCTCGAGGCCATAGCCACTCGTGTTGCAAGAATGGTAAGGCTAGCGGCTAACCAT
Organism: uncultured Acidimicrobiia bacterium; assembly: GCA_963810905.1. Taxonomy (GTDB): domain Bacteria; phylum Acidobacteriota; class Terriglobia; order Versatilivoradales; family Versatilivoraceae; genus CAWBAT01. Next base: position 25,063 of record CAWEPG010000020.1, read on the forward strand.
GGCCCCTACCGGGCCAACTGCCTCAAGCAGTCGCTCGTGATCTGGTGGCTCTTGCAGCGGCATGGAGTCGAGAGCACTTTGCGTATTGGTGTGCGTAAGGAGGCGGCTGTCCTTGAGGCTCACGCCTGGGTGGAATGTTTTGGTCAGCCTCTGAACGACGGACCCGATATTCAGCAACGCTTCTTTCCCTTTGACCAGATGCTTTCGCAGGAAGTGAACTGGACATGAGCGGTATCGTTGGCATCTATAATCTGGATGGGGCTCCCGTGGATCGGGGGTTGTTGCGGGAGATGACCGACTTCATGGCCTACCGCGGCCCAGATGCACAGACAATCTGGGTGGACGGCCCAGTGGGTTTGGCCACACGATGTTGCGCACAACCTTCGAAGCGGAACACGAAAATCAGCCCTTTAGCCTGGACGGCCAAACCTGGATCACTGCCGACGCACGAATCGATGGGCGGGAGGATTTATCTGAAAAACTAAAAGGCAAAGGAAGCCGGATTGGCGAGGGCACGCCGGACGTTGAACTGATCCTGCGTGCCTATGAAGTCTGGGGTGAGGACTGCGTCCATCACCTGCTTGGAGATTTTGCCTTTGCTATCTGGGACGCAAGCCGGAAACGGCTGTTCTGCGCCCGTGATCATTTTGGCGTGAAACTCTTTTACTATGCGAAGATCGGCAATATTCTCTTGTTCAGCAACACCCTCAACTGTCTTCGCCTGCACGCCGCGGTTTCAAGCAAGTTGAACGACCTCGCGATCGGCGATTTTCTCCTGTTTGGTCAGAACCAAGATAAGAGTACGACCTCTTTTGCTGACATCCAGCGGATTCCGCCTGCTCATAGACTGACCTGTTCCTTTGAACGAATAGTTATTGAGAAATATTGGGAACTCCCTGTCCAAGAGCAGATTCGTTATAAACGCGAAGACGAGTACATACAACATTTCAAAGTTCTGCTCGAGCAGGCAGTGCGAGACCGTCTGCGTACCCGCGCAGTAGGCATATACATGAGTGGAGGGCTGGATTCAACCACACTGGCCGCCGCCGCCAAGCGGGTACTTTCTCAAGAAGATAAGCTCTTCGACTTGCGGGCCTATACGGTCGTCTACGACAGCTTGATTACTGATGAAGAGCGCATCTATTCGGGAGTGGCAGCAGAGAGCCTGAACATTCCAATACAGTACCTGGCAGCCGACCATTACCCGATCTTTGGCCATTGGGGCAATACGGAGTTGCATCGTCCCGAACCGCTACAGGAACCTTTTCTTAGCGTCGATATGGATCTAGCCAAGCTCATCGCTAATCATAGTCGAGTGGCGCTCTATGGTGAAGATGCTGACGCCGCTTTGTCGCCTTCAACGATAACTCACATGCTCAAAAGTATGCCACTCACACACGTCATCGTTGACGTGTTTAGGTGTCTGCTACTGCATGGAAGGTTCCCTGCACTTGGTTCCGGGTTTTTGTATCAGATGCGTCGGTTTATTGGACGGGAGGAAGCCAATGCGGTATATCCAAGTTGGATAAGTCACGAATTTGAAAACCGAACATCTCTAAAAGAGCGGTGGGAAGTGATTTCCAGAATCAGGTCTGTGCCAGACACCTCAGTTCGTCCAAAATCTCATCGACGATTTTCATGCGCCACTCTGGCAATCTTTATTTGAAACATTAGATTCAGGGGTGAGTTTGGTTCCTATTGAAGTACGATTACCATTTCTAGACCTTCCTCTCCTCGATTATCTCTTGCGGATTCCGCCTGTCCCCTGGTGTGTTGGGAAAGAACTCCTCCGCGTCTCAATGAGAGATATTCTCCCTGAAGCCATTCGGTCCCGTCCGAAAACCCCATTGGGAGGATATCCCTATTTGGAACAACTAAGGCGTCCGGAGAGTTCTTGGTTGAATAACATGGAGAAGGTAATACCACTTAAGGATTATGTGAATTTAGACGCATTCCCACAAGTCGCTGGAAGGATTGCTGACCCTGATGAAACGTGGTTGAATCTCCGCCCGTTCATACTCAATCATTGGTTGGAAGGATTGGATGACATCAACAAAGAAAATTACAAAAAGGAGCTTTGCTATGAAACCAGAAAATAAGAAGACCTCAAAGAAGTCATACTCAAGTCCGAAATTTCTATTGTATGGGGAAATCCGCGAAATTACTCGAACAGTGGGAACCAAGGCTAAGCCAGATGCGGCCGTAACAGTTGTTAAACATGAGTAAAACTTAAAGGTGAAAGCCTACCAAAATCTTCGATGACAGAAATCGGTCCCTTTCAATATCAGGTTTACGGGCTGAATATTCAATCCACAGGACGTATTCCTGGATTGATTCCTCGAAAGCAAGATTCTAGGCCCGATACTTGTGTTTATCTAAACATTTCGCCACGCCTGGGCAAGAATGGTTCAAAACCACCTAGAGAAATATACGCCAGCCCGGAACTGGACACACAAGGAATTCCGATTTTGTTGATGAGAGAAAAGCTAGAGGAAAATCTATATCAACTTTCATACAGCGATGGAACTGAATTTCATGTTGATCGTGATGGGAACGAAATCTGGTGTACCTGGCCAGATACCGCTGACAGTTGAAGATACGGTGACCTACCTGCTTGGCCCGATTTTAGGATATGTTTTGAGTCTCAAAGGGATTACCTGCCTCCATGCCAGTGCTTTCATTTTCCGTGATCATGCCGTTGCTCTTCTCGGTCCAGCGGGATCTGGAAAGTCCACGACTGTAGCCGCGCTTGCAAAACAGGGCTTTCCGATATTGACGGATGATGTCGCCGCTTTATTCAGTTCGAATGGCAGAATCGAGGTGTCTCCAGGATATCCTCGGTTGCGTTTGTGGCCGGAATCAGTGAAAGCGCTATTTGGTTCTCCTGATAAATTGTCGAGACTTACTCCCAACTGGGAGAAATGCTTTCTCGACTTGACGGAAGATGGATACTGGTTTTCACAATACTCGTACCCTTTGTCCACAATTTACTATATACGTGAACGTAGTTCCGATCCGCTTTCTCCTTCTATAGAGCGGATCTCTCCGCAGGAAGCTCTTCTCAAGCTTGTTGGTAATTCATATGGAAAGTATCTATTGAATAAGGAAAGGCTAGCTTGGGATTTTCGCTTTTTCGGAGAGATCCTAACTCGTGTTCCGATTCGGGCATTAGTGCCTCATACTGAGTCATCAAAACTTTCCAAGCTCTGCGAGGTAATTCTCAGAGATTTAGGGGCTTGATCATTCAAAGCCTACCTGATGAACCGGTCTTTAGCTTATGTATAGCATTTCCGGCTACGGCCAAATGATTACCGACGATGCGCGGATGGCGGCCTATTCCGCCGCCCTGCGTCAATCGGTGAAACCTGGCTGCACTGTCTTAGACATCGGCACAGGTACTGGAATCCTGGCGCTCTTGGCCTGCCAGTATGGCGCCAGCTCAGTCTATGCGATCGAACCGGACAACGCCATCGAGGTAGCGCGAAAAATAGCTTCTGCCAATGGTTACGCAGATCGGATCCATTTCATTCAGAAACTGTCGACGGAGGTCAATCTGCCAGTAAAGGCCGACGTCATCATTTCAGACCTGCGAGGTAGTGCTGCCGCTCTTTCAATCTCATTTGCCTTCGATTATCGACGCTCGCGAACGCTTACTGGCCCCCGGCGGTGTCCTGATCCCGCAACGCGACACGTTATGGGCTGCAGTGGTAGAGGCTGAAGAACTCCATGCAGATTTGACTTCCGCCTGGGATCGTAACTCTTTCGGTCTTGATCTGAAGTCAGCCCGCCAGATTGTCATCAACACCTGGCAGAAGGCCAGATTCAAACCGGAGCAACTCCTCGTTGAGCAGAAGGTGTGGACGACAATGGACTATGCAACAGTCCAGAGTTCTGATTTCAGCGGAGAAATCAGCTGGAATGTTGAGAAACCCGGAACCGCACATGGGCTGTGTGTCTGGTTTGACACCCTCCTCTCGGAGACGGTGAGTTTTTCCAATGCTCCGTGCGCTCCCAAGCTCATTTACGGCAGTGCCTTCTTTCCCTGGCCTGAGCCCGTAGTCTTGACTCCTGGAGACCGTATCACGGTTTTTCTGCAAGCCAAGTTGGTTGGTGAGGACTACATCTGGTGCTGGAACAGTCGAGTCGTCAGCGGAGCGGATCCGGCACATGTGAAGGCAGACTATCGCCAATCCACCTTCTATGGTGCTCCTCTATCTCCGGCTCAACTACGCAAACAGGCCCATGATCATATCCCTTCATTGAACGAAGACGGGCAGATCGACCAGTTCATCCTGGCACGGATGGACGCCCAAACCTCGCTGGATGAGATTGCTCATCAACTGCTCGAGCATTTTCCTTCCCGCTTTGCCCGCTGGCAGGACGCACTGACTCGAGCGGGAGATCTCTCCAAAAAATACAGCCAGTAAGTCATAGCGAAACCTCCACAAATGGAACTGAGAACAGACTGTACACGTTGAGAGGATGCAAAGCAATCCCCTCTGAGGGGAGTGAAGGCAGAAGCCTTCACGCGTCCTTACCCTCAGGGGTGGGTATGATTCCACTGGAAGGCGCATCCTGCCTGCTTTTCGTTACCGACTAACCCACCCCAACCCCTCCAGCGGAGGGGAATTCACATAATTGGCGTTTGAATGCGACTTGGTATGAATCATCTTCCGCATTTTCGTGCCTAGGCACTCGGTTCGACAGACTCTGGCCGCTCCGGGGCGTAAATCCACAATCGCCATTACTTCAAAATGACCGCAGAATTACAAGCTCTTCATAGCAAACTAACAAAGGCTGCCTCCCAGCTGCCCAATCTTCCCCGGGCTCTGGGTCTGGCTTGGAAAGCAGCCCGGGCTTGGACGCTGGCCTGGGGATTTCTTCTTGTGCTCCAGGGGCTGTTGCCTGTCGCTACGGTCTATCTGACTCGATGGCTGGTAAATAGCCTTGTCCCAGCGCTCGGCTCTCACGGCGATTGGCAAGCCTTCCGCCCGGTGCTCGTTCCCATGGGGCTGATGGCTGCCGTGCTCTTGCTGACGGAGCTGTTGCGCACTGCGACGGTCTGGGTTCGGACTGTCCAGGCAGAGCTCCTGAGAGATCATGTCACCGGACTGGTTCACGCCAAATCCGTGGAACTCGACCTGGCTTTTTACGATATGCCTGAGTTCTATGACCATCTGCATCGCGCCCGAGATGAAGCCAGCTACCGGCCGCTCGATCTGCTGGAAAACTTGGGGAGCTTATTGCAGAACGGAATCACCTTGCTGGCAATGGGCGCCGTGCTGATCCCCTACGGAGCCTGGCTACCCGCAGCCGTTATCATCAGCACTCTTCCGGCACTCTATGTTGTAATCCGGCACACCCTGCTCCATCACCAATGGAGACTTAAGAGCACATCCGACGAGCGTCGCAGCTGGTACTATGGCTGGCTCCTCACCAGCCGGGAGACCGCCGCGGAGCTACGACTCTTTGGGATGGGTCCGCGATTTCAGGCGGCTTACCAGGCTCTTCGCCGGAAGCTGCGGCTGGAGCGAGTGCAACTGGCTGGCCAACAGGGTCTGGCAGAGCTGGCCGCCGGCAGCTTCGGACTTCTGATCACCGGAGCAGCCATGGGCTGGATGGTGTGGAAAGCCGTCAAAGGTTCGGTCTCCTTGGGAGACCTGGCACTCTTCACCCAGGCCTTCAATCAAGGACAGCAGTTGATGCGCTCACTCTTGCAGAACCTGGGCCACCTCTATTCGAACAACCTGTTTCTTGGCAATCTGTTCGAGTTCCTTGCTTTGCAGCCCTCAGTGGTGGAAAGCCCTCAAGCGATTTCTCCTACCACGTGTCAGGCTCCAGAGATCCGGTTTGACCACGTGACTTTTCGCTATGCCGGTACTCCGAAAGCTACTCTGGAAGACTTTTGTCTGGATATCCCTGCCGGCCAGAGAGTGGCGATTGTCGGGCTGAATGGAGCCGGCAAAAGCACGCTGATCAAGCTGCTCTGCCGATTCTATGATCCTGACAAGGGAGCTGTTCAACTGGATCGAGTGGACATTCGTGACCTTTCGTTGGAGCACCTGCGAAATCAAATGACGGTACTGTTCCAGGAGCCTGTTCATTTTAACAGCACCGTAGCCGAGAACATCGCGTTGGGAGACGTGGCGAGGACAGCTGGTGCCTGGGGCTTGCCCCTCACCCCCAACCCCTCTCCCACAACGGGGGAGAGGGGAGCTTATGAGCGTAGTGAGAGCCCCTCTCCTGCACTAGTTGAGAGTGGAGTCGAAGGGCGGGGTCTTAAGTCGTGCTCGACGAACCCCCTGGAGTCCCCCTTAACCAAGGGGGACACTCGTATACCGATACCGAAACCAATCTTCTCAGACGGTCAGGGGGGTGAACTGGATCGCTTTACTTTGCAGCATTCGATAGAAGAGGCTGCGCAAGCTGCCGGAGCCGAAGACATTGTCCACCGCCTACCTCAAAAATATGACAATCCTCTCGGGAAGTGGTTTGTCAACGGGGCAGAGCTGAGCGTGGGTGAATGGCAGCGAATTGCCCTGGCACGGGCATTCTTCCGCCAGGCGCACATCATCCTTCTTGATGAACCTACCAGCGCCATGGATCCCTGGGCGGAAGCGGACTGGCTCGACCGCTTCAGCAGGCTGGCCCAGGGGCGCACGGTGCTGATTATCACGCATCGATTCACTACAGCCATGCATGCAGATGTGATCCATGTGATGGCTGAAGGACGGATTGTTGAATCTGGGAGTCACGCGGAGTTACTGGCACAAGGCGGGCAGTATGCACAATCTTGGGCGGCTCAGATGAGAGAAGATATTGCCGGTAATAGATTTCAGGTGGCAGGGGCCAGAGGGTGAGGGATTTACTATTGGCGATTGGCGATTTTCGATTTGAAAAGCTAACTCTCGCAAAGAACGCAAAGACACAAAGAAAAATAAGCCGCGGATGAACGCGAATAAACGCCGATAGGAAGATCCGCCGGCACCCCCTGTATGAATGTCCAAGGTTAAAGGTCCAAGGTCCAAGGGGAAAGTTCGAAGTTCAGAGTTCGGAGTTCAGAAACAGAAAGCAGTAGGCAGAAGGCAGTGGGCAGAAAATAAAAGTCAAAATCAATATTGCCGCAAAAAAACGCAAAGGGCAACCCCACCCCCCTGAAGTCCCCCCTTGTGTAAAGGGGGACAGAAGTTGGCAGAAGACAGACGGTAGAGGGAAGAAAACAGGAACGAGTGATAAGTGATCAGCGTCAAATCTAAAAAGCGAATTGCTCTACGGCCCGAAGATGAGCTACTAGTCCTGGTTGCCTCGGTTGGGAGCGACCCGGAGAGGACCGAGCGAATCAATGCACTCGTCGAAAGAGGGCTCAACTGGGACATGCTGATCGAATCGGCCTCCCGCGATGGTCTGCTGCCCCTCTTGTATTGGCACATCAATTCGAATTGCCGAGCAGCGGTGCCTGAAGCCATTTTGGACCAGCTTCAAAAAGATTTTCACGAGACTTCCAAAACAAACCTGTTGCTAGCGAACGAATTGCTGAAAATCTTAAGTCATCTGGAGTCTCAAGGAATTCTAGCGGTTCCCTTTAAGGGGCCCACCCTAGCCGTGAAGGCTTATGGAAACCTGGCCTTGCGGCAGTTCGGAGACCTCGACATCCTTCTTGGAGAGGAAAATCTTCCGCGCGCCAAAGCGCTGCTTTCAGCGATGGGATACCAAGCTCAGTACCCTCTGGCTCCAGCACAAGAGGAGGCGTATCTTGTTTCTCTCGGTCAGTGGCCTATTGTCAAAGAAAAGAGCCGGAATCTGTGTCGAACTCCATTCGAGACTCACTCCGAAAGATTTTGCTTTCCCCTTGCAGTTGGTCGATGTGAGCAGGCGATTGCAGCCAGTCCAGCTTTGCGGAAGGGAAGTGTTAACCCTTTCTTCTGAAGATTTGCTGTTGTTTCTTTGTGTTCATGGCGCCAAGCATCTTTGGCTCAATCTGGGTTGGATCTGCGACATCGCTCGTCTGCTGGCGGCCGAGAAAAATCTCGCTTGGGATAAAATACTGGAGCAGGCAAGAGCCATGGGCTGCGAACGAATGCTGCTGCTCGGACTCTTTCTGGCTGACGATCTCTTGGAAGCCGAGGTTCCCGGCGAAATATTGAAATCGATGCGGAGCACACCAGTTGTGGAAACTCTGGCCACAAGAGTTTACACGTGGCTATTCTCTGATCAGGGTAAACCCTCGGATGGGTTCAAATCCGCCTGGTTTCATCTCCGCGTCCGGGAGCGGCTGCGTGAAGGCTTACGTTATTCTTTTAGCATCGCGATGGCGCCAACCCTGGCGGATTGGACCAATTATTCACTGCCCTCACGGGTTTCATTCCTCTATTACCCGCTTCGGGCAGTGCGCCTGGCAAATAAGTATGGAATGGGGTTACTGCGGGGGTGAAGAAGATAGACATAAGAGTTCGGAGTTTTAGAGTCCGGAGTTCAGAGTCAAAAGCCTAAAGCAAAAAGCTAAAATCATAGATCGCCGCAAAAGAACGCAAAGGGCGGACCCCCCTGTAATCCCCCCTAAATACAAGGGGGAAACCATAGATTATGGACCACGGGGAACACGGGGAAAGCCAATACAGCCGCGGATGGACGCGAATAAACGTCGATAGGGCCATCCGCCGGCGCCCGCTTTACTGAGTGGGAATTAAGTGGATTGGCGAGTGGCTGGTAATACCCGATATTGGGCCATCAGGGTTCCCGAACTTGTAAGTCGCGGCAAATCTTACGTGAGAGGAAGTCGTTAATTTCACGATGCCGAGGGATAGCTGACGACTTTTGTGCCGAGCGGTTGACATAGACCGTGTGGTTGCTGCCCTCCCTTAAGAACTCGCACCCATGAGATTCCAAATGGCGGATGAGATCGCGCCGCTTCATGATATGGACAGCGATTCCCGGATAACTTCTTGGCCTTGAATTGCCTCTTTGGCCAGCACCCGATTGGCTTCCAAAACTAACTTGATTGCCTCTTGGAGGTTGGCCCTGGCTACTTTTAATGTAGGGGCCTGCGTATTTGCACCGGGCAACTCCTCAACAAAGCCAATATATCCTTCCGGAACTTTTTGAAAAACGGCGGTGAGTTTTATCTTCATCAAAACTCCTTTGCGAGATTGACTCAGTCTGTAATCATTCTACCTCAACTGTGTACACGCCTAACGGGAAAAGAGAGTTTTTGGCAGATTGGACCACAGGGAACACACGGAAAGTCAATACAGTTAGGGGTGAAGAAGACAGAGACCAAAGTTCGGAATTTTAGAGTCGGGAGTTCAGAGTCAAAAGCCTAAAGCAAAAAGCAGAAAACAGGTCGAAGGTCCAAGGTCGAAAGTCCAAAGTCACAAAAGACAAATGCTGACTGACGAATGCTGAATGGAAAACTCGCAAAACGCGACATCCCCCGGCGCCCCCTTTAAGTAATGGGGAATTAGACAGTGACAATCGATGAGTGGCGGCTAAGATTATCCCTCGAATTTCGATTCTTTTTTCTCGCCTTTCCGTGGACGCCAGTTCTTCTGACCTTTCCCCTGGGTTACGCCGTTTTTTGGCAGGGGGGGGTGTGGTCGAAGGACTTGAATCTCTGTCTGCTGGGAGTGGGAATTCTGTCGGTGTTCTTTGCCTTTGCCTGCCGGCCCCCCAACTCCGGAGCAGGTCTGGACGCCTGGCTGGCTTGGCCCCTATTGCTTTTGCCCGGTTATATCGCATTGCAACTTGTTCCGCTGCCCGTTGCCTGGTTGAGGAATTTGTCACCGGCAAGGGCGGAACTGCAGGCAGGATTCGCTCAGCTCGTTCCTGCACTGAGCCTGGTTCCATTGAGCGTTTACCCGGGAGCGACATCCCAGAGATTGCTGGGTGTTTTGGGATGTGTCTTGATCTTTCTTCTGATCCGAGAGGCCGCCTGGAAAATTCAGGAGGATTCGTGGGTCCTCGCCGCTCCTATTCTGCTGATCGCAGGACTGGAAGCCGCACTGGGCCTGGCACAATCGGCTTTGGGTGAAAGCGGCGTCATTGCCAGTGGGACTTTCGTCAACCGAAATCATTTTGCCGGTTGTCTCGAAATGGCTTTGCCTTTCGCAGTCATGTATCCAATAGCCATTTTGTTTCAAGGCGCGACCCGTGAAGGATTTCGAGGACCTTCTGTATTTAAGGCCTGTATCTCCTTGACGCTAGCCACTGTGATCTTGCTCGGGATCATCTACTCACTCTCGCGGATGGGTTTTCTTGCCGCACTCTTTTCCCTGTTTATCATGGGGGTTACCGGATTAGGCGGAGGTATATCCCGCAGAAAGAAGTGGATTGCCCTTGGGCTTGTCGGCCTTCTTATCTTGTGGGTGTTCATCTTTTTGCCGCCAAACCAGTTGATTCTTCGTTTTGCCGAACTGGGCGCAAGCGAGGAGCTTACGGCCAACGATCGTCTTATGATGTGGAAAGATACGACACATCTCATCGCCGCCTTTCCACTCTTTGGGTGCGGTCTGGGTAGCTTGGAATCCGTTTTTCCGAAGTACGGCGCTTCTTCTCCAAACGCCACCGTTGACTTTGCTCACAATGATTACTTGCAATCTCTGGCCGAGCTGGGCGTCATCGGTTTTTTGATCCTAACAACACTGCTGTTGGTGATCTTGATTAAGGCTTTAAAGGCAGCGCTTAAACCGGGAAGTATCAATGGCCGCTGTCTGGCGTTGGCCTGCACTGGTTCCCTCGCGGCTATCCTGCTCCATAGCTTTGTGGACTTCAATCTTTACATCCCTGCCAACGCGATGCAGTTGGCTTGGGTCTCAGGAATCGCTGCAGGGTTGGAACTTTCCAGATCGGCATTTGAGTCAAACCCGAGCATGAGCCTAGAGAGCGGAGTTCCATGACGCCGCACAGGCGACCAAAGCTCGATATGGATTCCCCTCCTCCGGAGGGGACGGAGCCGTAAGGCTCCGGGGGTGGGTCTGATTTCCTAGAGCGCGGAGAGCCCTGCAACGCTATGAAAGCACCTCCCTGAAGTCCCCCTTAAATACAGGAGGGACATTTATGGAGGGCTGAGTTCATGACGCCGCACAGGCGACCAAGCTCGATTAGATTCCCCTCCTCCGGAGGGGACGGAGCCGTAAGGCTCCGGGGGTGGGTCTGATTTCTTAGAGCACGGAGCTCTGCAACGCTACGAAACCACCCCCCTGAAGTCCCCCCTTAAATACAGGAGGGACATTTATAGATGCCTGTCCCTACTACGTCCGCCGTCTGGTAGACTCGACCTTCCAAAGAGCCTCACACTATTTTCTAATTTCCCGTATCAACAAATATCCACACCTAAGGAGGTGTCATTATGTATTTACGATGGATTATCCTCATTCTGATCGTCCTGGCTTTGGCGCCCTTTGCCCTGGCAGAGAAAACGCCGGCTATGGATTCGAGTCCCCATGCCGTATTACTGGGCGCGGGACTTGGGAGTAATATCTACCAAACTCCGGCAGCCCTACCCGCCCGAATTGCTTCACCACAGATTTGGACTCTTACGACATCAGATCCAGTCAGCGCAGCCGCTCCTCTCATGATGGCGGACAAAAATAAGAAGCCACCACATCCTCCACCAGTACCCAAACCCAAGCCCAAAAGCAAAAGCAAAGACGATAAGGACAAAGACGACAAAGACGAAAGGGACAAAGGTTAAGACAAACACTAGCCCGGTTTTCATAATACCTGGAGGGCGGAGCTCTGCGCCGCCACCCCCCTGAAGTCCCCCCTTAAATACAGGAGGGACATTTGTGGAGGGCGGACGACACCTGCTCGGTAGCGACAGGCCTCCTGGCCTGTCGAGCAACATAGTGGTGTGTCTGATGTTGACTTTCAGCCACTGGACGGGCGGGGATGCCTGTCCCTACTACGTCGGCGATCCGGTATCGTCCGCCGTTTGGCGGACGACGCCACCCCTCTGAAGTCCCCCCTTAAATACAAGGGGGACATTTATCGATGGCGGATGACACCACCCCCCAAATAATATTTTGTCCACCGATGCGATGAATACTATCGAGCTCATAGAACCTAAGACCACAGATGAAATCCGCTCAGGGCATTTCCGCAGCGTCTGTCTTCTCACACTTCTGCTCGTTTCCGGTTTTTGCGGGATCTCATATGAAATCCTCTATGCCCGCATCCTAGGAAACTTGATTGGCGATCAATTCGCTGTTTGTGCCTCTATTCTTCTCTCCTTCCTCCTGGGGATCGGTGTGGGAGCTCTCTTTGCCCACACTCTCTGGCGCTTTTTGTGGCTTGTGGAAGCGGGAATTGGCCTCTATGGCCTCGTTTTCGTCCTGTGTTATGAAAGCGTGGGGGCGTGGTTTTATTCGGGTGGCTCAGTTGGCCTAGGTAGAATCCTGTTCGGATGCTGCGTTCTGCTGGGACTGCCGAGTTTTTTGATTGGCTGCAGCCTCCCTCTATTTGCGGGCTATCTCGGCCGGCTCAGCTCCGGGCGTGTGTTTGCCAAGGCCTACACCCTTTACAATTTCGGAGCTGCTGCCACTACTCTGCTCATTGAGTTCTGGCTGCTGCGACTCGTGGGCCTGAGAAACACGGTCCTCAGCATGGCGACTTTGAACTTGCTGGTTTCACTGTTGCTGTTGGCCGGGTTTAGGGATCTGCGTACAGCTCGCCCCGCCCCTCAAGAACCGGCCCGCCTACCCATGAACCAGTGGTTGGCTCTAGCTTTTGCCAGCGTGGCCTCAGCCGTTTTTCAACTCCTCATGATTAAAATTGCCGAATGCCTCCTCGGACCGTTCCGTGAGACTTTCGCGCTGGTGCTTTGTGTGGTCTTGCTGGGAATTGCGGTTGGATCGGCTCTCACAGAAAGATTCCAGATTCAGTTCCAGCAGATAATGATCGCTAATCTCATCGGGCTGGGTTGGCTGCTTGGCGGGTTTGAGCTCGTGAGCTCGACTGTATGCGACTTACCACCCGGTTGCGGTTGAAAGTTATTTTGTGTCTGTCACATTCAAACTCCTGGCTGTCGGCATTTTGATGGGACTCCCCGCCGTTTCCTTTGGGGCTACCATCCCGGCATTGCTGACCAGCCAACGCAATGTCGCACGCGACTCAGGCCGGATGTTATTCATATCCTCAATGGCCAATGCCGCCGGTTTTGTCCTGATGGTTTCTTTTCTTCACCGACATTTTGACTATGGGGTTCTGGTTGTCATTGTGGCAGCGTTCGCTGCCATGAGTTTCATCATTTACTGCCAGAAGCAGTGGGGCAGGGCATTGACAGGACTGGCGATGCTTCTCGCCGTCGTGGGAATCCATCGGACTCTCTGGAATGAGAATCTACTGTATCTCGGTTATACCTCTTTTGACTCGAGTGAGGACCTTCGGGAAGCCAAGGCGGAAATGATCTTTCCCGAGCGGTTCCGAGGACCACAGGATGTTTTTTCAATCAATCGAACTCAAGACGATTCTTTTTTCTTTATCAACGGGTTCATCAGTATTCCACTCAATTCCCCGGCAGAAAAGGTGGTGGGGGCCTTTGCGTCAGTGTTTTCTCCTCGCACCGACCGGGCCTTGGTGCTAGGAGTGGGTAGCGGCGCTACCGCCGGAACAGTCGGACTGTTATTCGACCAAACGGAGGCCGTTGAGATTAACCCGGTTGTCCTGGAAAATCTCTACCGTATGTCCGATGACAATTTCCAGATTGAGTCTAGACCGCGCGTTCAGTTGATTCTCGACGATGCCATTCACTTTACTAAGTCATCCCAGAAGCAGTATTCCCTGATCCTCAATACGGTAACCACTCCCCTTTATTTCAGCTCTTCAAAGCTGTACACCCGGGATTTCCTGGAAGTGGTGAGGCAGAGGCTGACCCCGGACGGCGTGTATGTCACCTGGTTTGACACCCGGGTGGGTGATCGAGGTGCCGATATCATTTTGAAAACCCTTTCACATTCCTTCAAGGAATGCTGGATTGGCTGTATCAAGTCGGGCTACTTTCTGCTGGTCTGCTCCCAGCAAAAACTGGCTGTACACCAGCCCAACCTGATTTCTGGCAACGCCGTGCTGACCGATTATTTCTTCAACCAAAATGGGCTACGACCAGATTGGATCCCCTACGGATTGCTTAGCACCCGGGCTTTCGATTTGATTCATGACAGCTCGGCGCCGATCAACACTCTCGACTATCCTGCTCTGGAGTTTGAAATTGCCCGATTAGGCCGGGAAGGCTTTGACGGGTTCCTGGAGAGACTCCAGCAGCAAATGAGTGTGGAGAATGTCGCCGAGGCAGTTCAACCAGCCATGCCTTTTAAGGCGCTGAACCTCGCGATGCATGTGGATGAACTCATCGGGAATTCTGCTATTACCGATCGCTGGAAGAGCCTGCTCTCGTTGGAGGAGCCCGCTTTTGATCAAACTTACAATCAGGCCGTTTTAGACTATTACCAGGATTATGCCAAGGTGGCAGACACAGCCAATGCCCATCACAAGTGGGGCTATCGCTTGTTAAAGCAAGACCGCTATGCGGAGGCGCTCAAGGAGTTTTCACGTGCACTCGAAATTAATCCGAGACGAAACAACTCTTACTTCAACATGGGAGCCTGTTATGAATATATGGGGGAGTATGATCTGGCTCTCAAATATTACGCCAAAGAACTTACGGTGGATCCGAACGACGCCGATGTCCTGCCTCGAGAAGGAAGAGTGCTCTATAAGGCGGGGCGATACAGGGAGGCTCTTGCGCGTCTGGATGCAGCGCTCTTGAGATCCCCCCGAGGCGACACTTATTATTATCGAGGACTTGCGTTGGAAGCTCTCGGTTCTCGGGAAGAAGCCGAAAGGTCGTTCAGAAAGTCTTGTTGTTAGACGTGCAGGATGAGGAGGCTTCGAAAGCGCTGGCCCGCGTAATGGCCGCATCGCAGACGCGTCCTATGCTCTAGTCTGGAGGGCGGAGCTCTGCGACGATTTCAGGTGGAGCGTGCGCGTGGGACCGCTGTCCCCCGGCGCACGCTTGAACGCGCGCCGAGCTCGCGTTCCACCAACCCATCCAGTCTCGTCTGCCGTACGGCGGACGACACCTGCTCCGGTGCGACAGGCCTCCTGGCCTGTCGAGCCACGCTGTAGCGTGGCCCAGGAGTTTGAATATTTTTCGAGAAGTGCAGCGGCAGGATGCCGCTGCTTCCTCTGAGTGCCCTGTAAGGGCGAATTTACCCAGGGCTAGCGAGAAGCAAATTCGTCGCCCTGGGTCAGCATTTCCACCAATATTATCTCCTCTCCCCCCGAATCGCCGAAAGGCGAGCAATTCGGGGGGAGAGGATGGGAGTGGGGGGCATTCGTTGCCAAATCCTGCATCATGCATTTCGTTGTGGTTGCAGTGTTTGTCGGAACGAAGCGTGAGTCTTCGACGTCGACACCTTCTGACCCCCTCACCCTCGCCCTCTCCCCCAACACGGAAAAGGTGTTGGGGGAGAGGGTAGGAATTCGTGAGAACGCTGACCCAGGGCGGCCGCAGCGGCTCCTGCCGCTGGCGCCGCCCTGGGCTAGAATCCAACGCCCCGATGGGGCTCTCAAAGGAGGAAGCGACCTCCTGCCGCTTCATAAATGTCCAAACCCCAGAGCCACGCAGTAGCGTGGCCAAAGGTGGCTTTCAGCCCCTGGACAGGCATGGATGCCTGTCCCTACTCATCACTCCTTTGCCACCAGAGACACGGCATCAATCCAGACTGTGCCGCTGATCTTATTGTCAAATTTGAGTGAAGGCCGGCGAACCAACTGTACTTCCAGCAATCGGGTTTCGCGGGGAACCACAAAGGCCTTTTCCAGTTTTGTCCACTCTGCAGTGCCGGTTCGATTCTCGAAAACCAAGTTCAATCGGGACGGAGTTTCCGAATCAAAAATCCGCCATCCGATCCCTTCATCAGTGGTGATTTCTTCCGTTCGAATCCACGCCTCAAAACGGTACGGCCCTGGCAAGACCACGGTTTTCTGTGCAATGTGGTGATAAGCCAGGTTTACTTTCCCGTCAAAATGAACCCGCAGTGACCAGCCGCCTTGCTTGGCCACGGTCGAGTCTCTTTCCACCTCCGCCCCGTCAACCCGCCTGACTTTCCAATCCAAAGAATTCCCTGTCGTTTCCGCCTCGAAGTCAGAATTAAATAGCCCATTTCCTTCCGGGTAGTCTCCGACCCGCTTGCCAAGCTGCGTCGTCCAGGCTCGGAGAGCCATGTCATATTCCTGGTTCTTGAGCAGGAAATTGACATATTGGCCTGCCAGTTTGTCGTCTGTCAGGGCATGCGCATAGAGCCACTGCCAGGTTGCATTAGCATCCGCATTCTGACCCCGATCAAGGATATGATGAAAAAAAGCCTGTGCCGGACGCATTTCAGGAGGCAGACCCTCGTTCAGGACGGTTTCAATGTCGATACCAAGCTGATCGTAGGTGTCAAAGATGCTCGAATCAAATTCCTTGCTCTGGGACAAAACGCGCCGTGCACAATGCATACCTTCTTGGGTGTCTTCCAACTGAAAATAAAGGTTTGCTGCGGTCATCGCGATTGAGCTCAAGTACGGTGCAAGTTCCAGGGCGTGAGAAATGCTGGCGCGCGCTTGATTGCTCTGGCCGCTCATGAGAAAAGCTTGAGCCAGGTCGCACCAGCGATAGGCCGAAGCGGGATCGCGCCGAACGGCTTCCTGAAAGTCCCCGATGGCGGCAGCCGCCTCATTCGGATCGCCTCCCTCCAGGTTTTGGCGAGCCGCTTTGAGCAAACGCTCGTCGTTACAGATCAGGAAATTCCGGCAGAGAAAGCGCTCAACCCGGTTATTTCCCCGCCAAACCGTGGTCAAAAGAACGTGAAGCAGCGCAAATAAGAAAAGTAGGCTTCCCCCCAAAAACAGAATTCTTCGCAGCCACGATATCGAGATATTGATCATTCTGAAGACCCCACTTAAGGATTATAAACCTGAATCCTTTCCTCAGCTATGAAGAGAAAGGGGGTCG
Organism: uncultured Acidimicrobiia bacterium; assembly: GCA_963810905.1. Lineage (GTDB taxonomy): Bacteria > Acidobacteriota > Terriglobia > Versatilivoradales > Versatilivoraceae > CAWBAT01. The sequence goes on from CAWEPG010000020.1 coordinate 42,056, forward strand.
AAGGCCGAAAAAAATGTCCAAAGTCGATCATAAAAATGTCCAAGGTCTAATGTCCAAAGTCAAAGGTCACAAATGAATGTCCAAGGTCGAAAGTCCAAATAAAGTCCAAAGGCTGAAAGTCTAAGGGCTAAGAGAAAAGGGAAGAGCAAAAAGCAAAGGTTGCCGCAAAAGAGCGCAAAGACTGCAAAACTAAACTTAAATTCAGGCGTGAATGAACGCGAATAACCCAAAATTGGGAATGAGGGAAAAGAAGAGAGAGGGCGCAGTCTAAACCGGTTAATAAACTTCGTCGTGGGTTCCAATGGACTCCAGCAAAATTGCTTCAGAACCCTTGTGTACCACGAACTTAAAGACCAGCCTTAAATCATACCCTGCACTGCAAGCCCAGGAACCCTCAAGATCGCCTTTTAGCTTGTGGGATTTGAGGCGGGGATGAAACGGATCAGCGCTGAGAAGTTCCAATGCAGAGCGGATTTCTGTAGAGGATTGAGGGTTCTTCTTGATGAATCTCCTGGCGGTCCTGACGAACGCACTTGAGCGGAGCAAAACACGATTCACGAAAGAATCTCTCCCATCAATTCATCCGGGGACGCTGGCCTACATTCTCCTTGACGATATTCCGCCTGAGCTTCTTGTACCACTTTGACCAGCTCAGCCCGATGACGATCTCGCAGGCGAGATTTCAAAACCTCTATCAACGTCTCTTGGGCTTCTTGTGGCATTTGGTCTGCCGCTTCCAATATCTCATCGAACGACATGATCTTCTCCATTTCCCGCACCTTTCCATGCCATTGGGTTCACAGTGAGTTCATTATCGGAGAGATGCAGGGAAAACTCAAGGGGAGGGTGAAAGAAAAGAGGACAAGGAAAAGGAAGTCCAACTTCAAAGATCCGATGTCAAAAGTCTAAAGTCCAAGGTCGAAGGTCGAAGGACAAGAGTCCGGAGTTCAGAGTTCGGAGTCAAAAGTCAGAAGGCAGAAAGCAGTGAGCAGAAGGCAATAAAAAGAACAAATCCAGGGTCAAAGGTAAAATTGCCGAATGACAAATGCCGATTGTCGAATGAAAAGCTAACTCTCGCATAGAACACCAAGACACAAAGAAAAAGGCCCGCGAATTGACGTGGATAAAGCCAACGGAAAAGGCAAAAGCAAGTATTGCCGCAAAAAGGGCAAGAAAAAAAGTCGAAGGTCAAAGGTGAAGGACTAGAGTTCGGAGTTCAGAGTCCAAGTCAAAAGTCAGAAGGTAGAAATAGTCGAAGTTAGCGAATGCCGATTGTCGATTGAAGAAATCCGAAAGCAGGACATCCCCCGGTGCCCCCTTTAATAAGGGGGAATAACTTTTCGAATGCCGATTGCCAAATTAGAAAATATCTAAGGACGAAGGTTAGAACCCCTTCATGCTAATTAGCAAGTTCCCCTCGAGGTCTCGCCATTCGGTTTGGTCTCCAGTTTTCGTTTTGGTGGCGAGGTGGTCCAGGTAAAGCAGCGTGGGCTCGATGATATGCTGGTTATTGAGGAACGGTTCAGTGTACTGGATGGCACCATATTTCACCTGGCCGATATGGTGTTTTTGCCCTACATGATTATTCCAATCCACTCCCTCTGTCAGGAAACCATACGGCCCGTAGTGATGTTTCGCAATAGCGCGCAGGATCGTCAACCCATCGAGTTCCAGTTTCCGGCTGCGTGCCAGGTCCTCTTTACGCAAGTCGTGTGCTGCCTCAAACATCGCCAGCGCAGCTTCCGCGTTTTCCCAGAGGTAGGCAGTGTCCCATGACGTTTCCATGTACAGCAGGCCTTTCGTGGCAACTCCGTTCCGATCCTCCCGCATCTTGAACTGGTCCAGGCCCGCCAGACATTTCGCGTAGGCGAAATCACGAATGGCGGGGTCCTCTAAGACGCGCGACACGAGGAGCAGGGTACGAAACGCCACGGAGTATGCGACGTTTTCCTGCGGATCATAAGTGTCGTGATTAATGCTGCCGAAAAACCCTCCTGCCCGAAAAAAAGTCTCTGTGCTTGCACGGAGTTCTTTTCGATAATCCCCGAGCTTACGCACGGTGAGGGCGGCCTGGAGCTGGAGAATAAAAAGCCCGTCTGCGGATGACTGCCAGAAAGGATCCTCCTCCCTGCCAGGTGCCTTGCGGTAGAGTTTGCCGTCTGGCGACGTGCGCCGAGGGAACCAGCCATTCGGCACAGGGCTTACGTTTTGGCGGATCCATTCGGCGCAAAGACGGGCGGCCTCGCGCATTCGGGCGGCGCGCGGGCCATTCTCGAGTTCATCTGCGAACAGGAGAAGCTGAAATCCAATCTTCGCCATCGACCCCGGGCAAAACCAGTCCGACTTATGTTTGAAATTCAGGCAGAATTGGCCTGTCGTCGTCTCGCGATAGCCGCGAATGAATCCTGTCGAACTTACGAAGCCGCATTCCAGTACATGATCCACGATCGAAAGGGCCTTGTTCTGCCAATCCGGTTCATCGAGAAAGCGACCAAACCGATACAGCTCCCATGCCCCGCCGACGGCGTTGGCGGCCCACCCGGGTCCTTCCAAATTGCCGAAGTCGTGCCAGGTCATCACTTCGCCTTCCGGGTTTACAAAACTGGAGATTGCCGCCAGATGCTTGCAGGGACCCTGCTTCAAGGTTTTTCCCAGTGTAAAGCGAGCGGAGTCGCGGGCTGAGGCGACGATCGTATAGGCCGGATTTGCGGGCACGTAAAAAGGCCCCGGATCCTCCGCATTGAGGCTGGCGACGCCCAGCCAGGCTAGGACGAGAATTGTTAGGATTAAAAATCTGAATCGTGGGGTCACGTCTTGATTAGTGATGGATTCTGCTTTTGGTCGCTTCTTAACGATAAATACTTCCGAACAGAGTAATACAAACTTGGTAGTTGGATTATTCCTGAATGGTTGGCAATTCGAGTGTTGCTCAATATTTTCTCATCATGTTATACTCAGATTTGTCTGAGCATTCCGTGCCTGTCTTATTGTCCCTGATGTGAGGTTAGCGCTTCATTGCATGAATTCGAAAACGCTGCCCCATATTGGGATAGATTATTGAGAGTGGTTCATGCTTGGATCCTTGCACGCTTGAGGCTTGATTAGGACCTTAACCTCAAGTGACGCCTACCCTAGAATTGCCCCCTCTATTTGTGAAAAGCGCAGCCTAACTTTGGACGAGAATGAGAGAAAGACAAATCATGAAGCATATTTTAGACCTAATTGCTCTTAGCTTTGCACTGGGGGTAACTCTTGCGCCGCCAGTAACCGCGCAGGATGTCTTACCTCGCCCTGTGCCGCCTTTCAAAGGTCACATCGGAACTACCGTCAAAGACTCTACCTTGGACTTCCCTAAGGAAGTTCAGGCCCCCAAGGGTGCGCCCAATATCTTGCTCATTATGACCGATGATGTGGGCTTTGGAGCCTCCTCAACTTTTGGCGGGCCGATTCCAACGCCCACGATGGACCGCCTGGCAAAGAGTGGTCTCCGCTACACGCAGTTTCACACCACGGCGCTGTGTTCACCCACACGGTCCGCGTTGCTTTCAGGCCGAAACCATCATTCGAATGCCACGGGCGTCATCATGGAGCTCGGCACTGGGTTTCCGGGTTACAACACGCTGATGCCGAAAAGCAATGGCACGTTTGCGGAGGTACTCAAGCAGAACGGGTACAACACCGCCTGGTATGGCAAGAATCACAACGTTCCGGACTGGCACAGTAGTCAGGCCGGACCATTTGATTTGTGGCCAACGGGTTTGGGGTTCGAGTATTTCTATGGTTTCATTGGCGGCGACACCAGCCAGTGGGCGCCCGCCCTTTTCGAGAACATTAAGCCCATCGAACCTCCGCACGATCAGCCTGATTATTTCTTCGACAAGGACATGGCCGACCACGCCATCGCCCGAATTCGACTCTTGCATGCAGTTGCTCCCCAAAAACCTTGGGTCACTTACTACGTTCCCGGCACGGCGCACGCACCCCATCACGCCCCCAAGGAATGGATCGCCAAATTTAAGGGTCAGTTCGACATGGGCTGGGACAAAATGCGCGAGGAAACACTAGCCCGCCAAAAGGCCATGGGCATTGTCCCGTCTAATACTCAGCTCACCTTGAGACCCAAGGACATCCCGGCATGGGATTCTCTCGATGGCAATCAGAAGAAGGTCTTTGCGCACATGATGGAAGTGTATGCCGCCGCGCTTTCTTACTGCGATACCCAGATGGGCCGCATCCTCGACACCATCGATGAGATGGGCCAAACGGATAATACCCTGGTCATCTACATTCAAGGAGACAATGGAGCCAGTGCTGAAGGCACACCGCAGGGTTTGCTCAACGAGATGTCGATCTTCAATGGCATACCCGAAGACTTCAAGCAAGTGATGGCCCGTATGGATGAGCTCGGCGGGCCGACGACGTTCAACCACTACCCCGTGGGCTGGGCCCACGCCATGGACACGCCGTTTCAGTGGACCAAGCAGATCGCCTCGCACTTTGGTGGCACACGGAACGGTTTAGTGATCTCCTGGCCAGCCCGCATCAAAGATAAGGGAGGAATTCGGTCCCAATTTCATCATGTCATCGACATTGCGCCGACTATCCTCGAAGCCGTCGGCGTGCCAGCTCCTGCGATGCTCAACGGTGTCCCACAGAGCCCAATCGAGGGTGTGAGTATGGTCTACAGCTTTGCGGATCCGAAGGCGAAATCAACCCATCGCACACAATACTTTGAAATGTTCGCGAACCGAGCCATTTACAACGATGGTTGGGTTGCTGCCACCACCCCACCCATTCTCCCGTGGGTGGTGGGCACTTCGGTTGGAGTGCTTGAATACAAATGGGAACTCTACAATGTGGACCAGGACTTTAGCGAAGCTAACGACCTGGCGACCAAAGAACCTAAGAAGCTCCGCGAGCTTCAAGACCTCTTCTGGGCGGAAGCGGGCAAGTACAACGTCCTGCCGCTCGACAATAGCAAGGTAGAACGCTTTGACGTGAGCCTTCGTCCAAGCCTCACTCGGGGCCGCACCGAGTTTACTTATTATCCCGGCATGAACCGCATCCCGGAAGGGAGCGCTCCAGACCTGAAGAACAAGTCCTTCCGTATTACTGCCGAGTTTGAGATTCCTGCCGGCACGGCTGAAGGTGTATTGATGACGCAGGGCGGGCGATTCAACGGACTTGGACTTTACTTGCTCGCGGGGAAACCGGTCTTCTACTACAACCTTGTGGACGTTAATCGAACCAGTGTCGCCGGCAAAGATAAACTTGCTCCCGGCAAACATACCATCGTCGTGGACTTCAAATATGATGGTCCGGGCATCGGTAAAAGTGCCACAGCCATCCTAACGGTGGACGGCAAAAACGTGGCCGAAGGCAAAATTGCACGCACGATTCCATTTCGCGTCTCAGCAGATGAGACCCTCGATATTGGTGAAGACACCGGCACGCCTGTTAGCGAAGATTACCATGTGCCTTTCAAATTTACCGGCACACTGAACAAGGTTGTCATCAACCTCAGTGAAGCGAAGCTCAGCGCCGCCGAACAAAAAGCCCTCGACGAGGCTGAGGGCAAGGTACCCGCGAACGATTAAATACGAATACAACTGAACGTAATGGAGAAAATTGTGAATCGAATCCATGCTCTACGTCATAGGAAATTCTACACCATGCTTTGTCTCTTGTTGTCTGTATCTCTGGTTGCGGCGAGCATGCCGATGTCCGCTCAGCAAAGCCCAAAACCGGCAACTAAACCCAGCACAACGGCTTCCCTGGATCCTGGGTGGCCGCGGGAGATTCAGAAGGATGGAGCGCGGCTGGTTGTTTACCAGCCACAGGTTGATGAATGGAAGGAGTATCGGGATTTGACAGCAGAAGTGGCATTTTCTTTGACGGCACCCGGTGGCCAGCCCACTCCGGGCGTAGCTTCCTTGACTGCCAGAACCATGGCGGATCCGGACAGCCGGACGGTCACGATCCGCGACATCGGCATCACCAGCACCCGCTTCCCGTCTCTCGATGCTGAAGCTGCAAAGAAGATGGACTCGTTATTCCATCAGCTCTTTCCGAACCGTGTCGTCACCATTTCGTTGGATCGTCTCATGGCGAACATTGAGAGGAGCCGAACTTCTGAGCGACCCGTAGCCGTCAACCCGGATCCTCCCCGAATCTTCGTCAGTTATGGTCCTGCCATTCTGTTGCTGGTTGATGGCGAACCTGTTCGGGCTCCGATTGAAAAACTGAAATTGGAGTTTGTCGTCAACACGAATTGGGACCTGTTTTACGATCTATCCGGCAAGCGGTATTACTTGCTGAATGATCGGACCTGGTTGTCGGCGGCTGATTTGAAGGGTCCCTGGGCGGTTTCCGGTAAGCTTCCGGCGGACATGTCCAAATTACCACCGAATCAGAATTGGGACGACGTCAAGAAGGCCATTCCTCCCACTGTGTCTCCGACCGTGAAGGGACCGGAAGTCTTCTACAGCAGTACTCCTGCAGAATTGGTTGTTTTCAAAGGCAAACCGGTGTACGCCAAGATCGAAGGCACAAATCTGGTTTACGCGACCAATACGGATAACGATCTCTTCCGGGATAATCAGGAAAATCAATTTTACTATTTGACTTCGGGCCGCTGGTTCCGTGCCAAGTCATTGGAAGGTCCCTGGAGTTATGCGGAAAGTAATCTCCCCAAAGATTTTGCGATGATTCCTCCGAATAGTCCTCCTGCTCGTGTATTGCCGTCAGTGCCTGGGACGCAGGAAGCCGAGGACGCGGTGCTCCTAGCACAGATCCCGACTACAGCGATCGTGAATCGCGCAGAAGCCGAGGCAAAAGTAAAAGTTTCCTATGATGGGCAGCCGCAGTTTAAACCCATCGAAAAGACGTCGATGCAGTATGCCGTGAACACCCCGGATAAAGTGATCAAGTATGGTGACGTTTATTATCTTTGCCTTCAAGGTGTGTGGTTCATCTCAACCCAGCCCGATGGGCCTTGGAAGACTGCCGACTCGATACCGAAGGAGGTCTACACGATTCCACCGAGTTCCCCTGTGTACAATGTAACCTACGTCACGGTCTCCAATCCGACTCCAACGACAGTGGAGACCAGTTACACCAGCGGTTACATGGGGATGTTCATGATTGGCACGGCCGTGGGTTTGACGGTCGCATATGGAACAGGGTACTACTACCCACCGTATTATTATTGGGGACCTTATCCCTATCCCATTTACCGCCCTTATCCCTACACCTACGGTGTGCACGCTGTTTACAACCCCTATACAGGAGGATACCGGGTAGGACACGCAGTCTACGGCCCTTATGGCGCAGCCGGTGGATCGGCTTGGTATAATCCGGCGACCGGGCGCTATGGCCGTTCGGCGACCGTTCAGACTCCATACGGCGGAAGAACCGTTGCCAGTGCCTATAATCCATGGACTGGCGGTTATGGGGCAACCAGCCAGGGACACAATGCCTATTCCCAGTGGGGGAGTTCGGTCGCAGTCCGTGGAGACGACTGGGCGCGGACAGGACACGTGACAACTTCTCAGGGGACTATTGCGGGCATCAACTCCTCGCAAGGTTCTGGAGCGATCGCCCGTGGAGCTGGAGGCGGTTTTGTGGCGGGTGGCTCCGGCAACAACGTATATGCCGGTAAAGATGGAAACGTCTATAAGAAAGATTCCAGCGGCAGCTGGAGTAAGTATGACAACGGCGGCTGGAATCCAGTGGATACCTCTGGAGCGAAACAACAAGCCCAGCAAAAGGCCCAAAGTTCGGGAGTGACGAGGGAGTCGGCAACTCAGTCGGCGCAGAGTAAGCAGAGTACGCTGCAGGGAACTGGGACGCAGTCAACTCAAAACCTCTCCCAATCACGGACATCTCAGGCTGCCTCCAAAACCAGCAGCGTCTCGCCCGACACTATGAGTGGGCTTAATCGGGACGCCAGCGCCCGCCAGCGCGGTGATCAACAAGTCTCTCGCCAGCAGCAGATGAGTCGAAGCGGCGGCGCGTCAGGTGGAAGCTATGGGGGAGCTAGAGCCGGCGGCGGAGGAGCAAGAATGGGCGGCGGGCGGCGGAGATAATCCCCTCCTTCCAAGACAGATAATGCCGGTCGCCGGGTCAAGGGGTGGGTTTGTTAGTGACAAAAAAACCGTGGCAGGATGTCCGTGCCAGCAGTCGGAATTATACCCACCCCTGAGGGCTCAAGCCCTCTTTCCCCTCCCAAGAGGGGAGTGCGTCATTCTTTCCCCAACAGGGAACGAATATATTCTCCGTCGGAGGGGTGTAGGGGTGGGTTCATATGTAACGAAGAGCTGGTAAGACGGCCGCGCATTGTTTGCAACTAAGTATTCATTCTTCATTGTAAAAGGAGAAGAGCATGAAACAACTAAAGACTCTGATTGCTTTTGCAATCTTTTTATTTCTACCTGTTGCCGCCCAGGCTCAGAAAGTGAACGTGGACTTTGACAAGGCGGTCGATTTTTCGAAATTTAAGACCTTCATGTGGGTCAATGGGACACCGGTGGCTAATCCGATGGCGAATCAACGGATCATTGCGGGAGTTGAAGCACAACTGGCTGCAAAGGGGCTACAAAAGGTAGAGGGTAACGCGGACCTTGAAGTGATGTACCACGGCGCCGTAGGTCACGAGACCCAGGTGAATAGCACGAACATGGGAGGGTGGGGCTATGGTTGGGGGCGATATGGAGGGATGGGAATGGGGACGACGACTACCACAGTGCAAAATATCCCCACGGGTGAACTCATTGTGGACATCGGAGACATTCAGGCAAAGAAGTTCATCTGGCGCGGTACTGCCAGGGACACATTGAGTGATAATCCAGAAAAAAATCAAAAGAAGCTCGCGAATGCTTTGAAGAAAATGTTCCAGAAATTTCCACCTCCAGTAAAGAAATAGAAATCTGAAATAGTGTGGGGTTCAATAGAAGTCCTGGACGTGGGAAAGAGTCGTCATACTAAGAGAGGCATATTCATAGTGAGTAATCAATTTTCGACCCCTCACCCGGTCCTGACGGACCACCCTCTCCCGCAAGGGGAGAGGGAAAATTTGAATTTTGCATTCTATATTTTTCTATAAATAGGTCGCTCCTGACGGAGCTGAGACTTTCAGGATTATCTCCGGGATTGATTGGGAAATGGATTGAAGTCCCGTTAGGGACGGCATATTTGTAGAAACCGTTGCCCGGATTTTCCCCGAGCCCCGCTAGGGGCGGCATATTCATAGTAAGTTATCAATTTTGGACCCCTCACCCGGTCCTGACGGACCACCCTCTCCTGCAAGAGGAGAGGGAGAATTCGATTGTTGCATTCTATTTTTTCTATAAATAGGTAGCGCCGATGGGGCTAGAAATCGCTTGGCTCACTTTCCCGGGGCTTGCTTCCTCGCACGCCGCGCCATAGCGAGTTCGGCCATTCACGGCTTTGACGGATATGTTATTGAGGGCTTATCCGGTGTTGATTTGAAGTCCCGTTAGGGACGACCTATCCATAGAACACTTTTCCGGCATTTACCCCAAGCCCCGCTAGGGGCGGCCTATTCAAAGTGGGTTTTTACCTTGGCGGACAGGCATCGATTTTTCCCGCGGAATGTCACTGGACAGCCACTCGATTCCAGATGATGACGATAAGGAGAATGAAAATGAACTCGTATTTATCTCGGTCGGTCCTGAAACGAACTCCTTGGGTAGCTGGGATATTCCTTCTCAGCGCCATCTTATGCCTTCTTCCAGCTCGTGGCCTGAGAGGGCAAGACGCCTCGTCACAATTCATCGACCTCTCGCTCCTCATATCGCCGGAATATCCCGGCACCTGGTCTGGCGGATTCCCTTATTTCCAGATTAATCACTATCTGCGCCTGGGTGCGTCGAGCGCCTATAACAGCGACATCTTAATCATCGACGGAAATACCGGGACCCAACTGGACGTCCCGCCCCATTCGGTTCCCCGGCCGTCTCTGTTGCAGCCCAACGCCTTCTCCTCAGGGTTCATGTTTGTAGATCGGGTACCTGCCTGGCAATTCATGGGAGAAGCTTGCGTCATTGATGTCCGTGACTTATTGGACAAGAGCCCCAAAGGGTATAGCAGTCTTATCATGAAACAGCACATCACCGATTGGGAGAGTAAATATCGAGGTCTCGGGCAGGGCGACGTGGTGCTCTTCTATAGCGGGTACAGTGACAAATACTACTTACCGGGTTTGCCCGGCCGGCGATATATAGCGGATCCTCTCGAAGGGAAAAGCCCTGCCTGGCCAGATCCCCATCCAGAAGCCATGGAGTATCTGGCGAGCCGTGGGGTAATGACTTTGGGAACCGATAGTGCCAGCATGGGACCGATTCCAGAATTTGCAGAGCCGACACACATGGCTGGTCTTAAGCACGGGATGATTTGGACAGAGGGTGCCACTGGCTTAGGCCCTTTGCCGCCAACGGGTGCTTTCTATTGTAACCTGAGCCCCAAGTACGCCGCCGTTGCCACGGCCGAAGCGAGGGCTTTTGCAATTGTCGGCAATCCCCTGGCTCAACAACTCATCGACTCCGCTCGAAAGAAGCACGTCATCGATCTGTCTGCGATCCTTACAGACAATTTTCCGGTCTGGTGGCCGGGTTCAGGGATTGGGAATCACCGCCAGCCCTTCATGACGATCAATTTTGCTCACAATCCCATTACCGATCTTTACCAGCAAAGTCACATGATGGATAGCCACAGCGGCACCCATTTAGTTCCTCCCTCTTACGCATTGCCCTCCGAGGCATTCGATACGCATCTCTATTCACCGGAAGTCCAGCAGTGGTTAGCGTCTTATGAGAAGCGGTACGGTCCTCGAGGGACGAGCAATGTGACTGCTGAGAAGGTCCCTCTCTCGCAGATGTGCGGGTGGGTGAGGCTCATCGATGTCAGGTACCTGGCGGGTAAAACAGATCGGAAGAGCTGGCCTCAATCCCCTGAGATCACGGTTGAAGACATTCAAACATTTGAGTTGAATAACGGGGAATTGAAGCCGAATGAAATCGTCGTTTTTTACAGCCAGTATACTGACAAGTGCAACCAGGCCCTGCCGGGGGGGAATGTCTGTATGGCGGATCCGGCTAACGGTAAATCAGAAGGCTGGATTTCGCCAGGACCTGACGCCATCTTGTATCTTGCGAAAAAAGGAATTCGTTGTGTCGGGACCGACGGGCCGACCCTGGGAGGAACCGATCCCAAGAAGGCATTAATGACATACTGGGCTCTTGGATCACACGGCATGGTCGGAGTTGAGTATTTGATGAACCTCAGCCAAATCCCGGGACGCGCTTATTTCCTGTTTGCCCCCATCAAGATTGCAAACTGTCACGGAGGACCAGGGAGAGCCTTTGCGCTGTACTAACGCAGACGAACTAATTGTTGTTTGTCTGTAATTCATCAGCCCCCTCAAGTCCCCCCTTGTGTAAGGGGGGACGATGATCTACTTGCTTCCCGCTTGGCAAGCTGATCTTTACCGATAAGTCAAGTGACTGGAAGCAGGAAGTGTCAGGATGCCACACGGGCAAAGGTTTTTGGCCCTGTAGGGGCCAGAGATTGTAGCCCAGGGCAAGCGCCTGAGCGCGCCGCCCTGGGATGAATGAACATCCGAATTAACTCCCTCTCCTCCGCCTCAGAGCCCTTGGACTCGGCGAAACGTGCTCCCAAGGTGGGGGAGAGGTTGGGGTAAGGGTGACACCTGAGAGTCTGATGGTGAGCGGGTTTTTGGCCCTGTAGGGGCCAGAGATTGTAGCCCAGGGCAAGCGCCTGAGCGCGCCGCCCTGGGATGAATGAACATCCGAATTAACTCCCTCTCCTCCGCCTCAGAGCCCTTGGACTCGGCGAAACGTCCTCCCAAAGCGGGGGAGAGGGAAGGGGAGTGGGGGGGTGACGCGAGCGTTCTGGACCAAAGGTTGAGCCCTCCTGTGTCCAGCGAAAAAGATATAGTGCATCATCAGCTAGAGAAGTGTCCGCTTGAAGGGGTCTGTCCCAGATTTGGAAAATAATTTATTGTGTTTGCATTAGTACTCGATTGCCATGAATCGAAAAAAAATTTTGATGATTAAGTTTTGAGAATGGAAAATCCAGTGAGTTCATTGTCTCTAAATGGTACGAACGGCTCTGAAGACGTTTTAGCCAATCGCACCCGAAAGAAGATCTTTCGGCGCATTGTCCCCTTTGTTTTTATCCTATATGTAGTCGCGTACCTCGACCGGGCCAACGTCGCATTTGCCAAGCTGACGATGGCGTCGGACCTGGGATTTTCTGAGGCAGTATATGGCCTTGGGGCGGGCATCTTTTTTATCGGCTATCTGCTGATGGAAATTCCAGGGGCCATCATTGTGGAACGCTGGAGCGCCAGGCTGTGGATGGCCAGGATCCTCATTACCTGGGGGATCTGCACGATTCTGGTCGGATTTGTCCATACCAGTTCTCAGTTTTACATCTCCCGAACACTCCTGGGCGTTGCCGAAGGGGGGTTTTTCCCGGGCATTGTGGTTTATTTAAGTCATTGGTTCTACACCAGCGACCGGGCCAAGGCAATGGCCGGCTTTACAATGGCGGCTCCTGCCTCCCTTGTCTTTGGAGCTCCCCTATCGGCCTACATCATGCGGCTCAATTGGTTTGACCTTCCAGGGTGGCGGTGGGTCTTCATTCTCGAAGGTCTCCCCGCGATCCTCTGCGGCATCATTACTCTGTTTTATATGACGGACCATCCCAAGCAGGCAAAATGGCTCACTATCGAGGAACGGGAGTGGATGGCGTCTCTCCTCGAAGAAGAAAAGAGACAGAAGAAGAAATCGAGTCACTTGTCGATCTGGCGAGGACTGAGCCTACGGAATGTTTTATTGATGGCGTTTACGACTTTCTTTGGAAATATTGGAATTTTTGCATTTGTCCTTTGGCTCCCCACGACGATCAAGAATCAGTCCGGATTATCGATATTTTCCTCTACCGTGCTTTCGGCCTTACCTTTTGCCTGCGCGATGGTCTCCCTTACATTCTTCGCGAGATCTTCAGATCGCACTGGAAAACGCAAATTGCATACGATGATTCCCTTCGCGCTGGCGGGGGTATTCTTCATGATCAGCGCTCTCCCAGGGTTGCCCTTTCCGATCGTATTTCTGTTTCTATGCCTTAACCGGCGGCATGTCGATGTCCTGGGGGGTTACTTTTTGGATTTTGCCGAGTTTGATTCTTGGACAATCTGCTGCGGCCGCTACGGGATTAATCAACATATTTAGTGCCCTGGGCTCTTTCTTGGGTCCCTATATTGTTGGCAACCTTTTGTCGCAAGGATATTCTTACAGGACAACCGTCATCTTTCTCTCCCTCTGCTTCTTGATGAGCGCTGCATTGGTCTGCGGCCTTCGGATGCCTCAGGATCAGGCTTGAACAACGGGATTCTCATAATTTTCACTCGTTAACGATGAGTCCCGCTTAGAGCTAAACATACAGCTGAGTACCGTTCTTGATCAATAATGTCATGCACGGAGGGCGGAGCTCTGCGACGCTGCTTGTTAGTTGCAGGCCTCCAGCTCTGTAGAGAATCCAGTCTCGCGGGAGCTCGACCCTCCAAAAAAATGTCATGCCTGGAGGGCGGAGTCCGCGGTACGGAGGACGACGCCGTGTTGTTGGACTGAGACAAACTGTTGGAACGATTCCCCCAGCAGTCAGCCACAGCGCGATTGTTTAATATTGATTCTGCTGCAAAACCCCCTCCTGATGGGCTAAAACCCGTATAAATACTGGACCAAGGGCCAATATCGGCTTGCTTGAGGTGGGTCGATGAAGTAGAATGATTCATGAAAACCCTTATCTGGAGCGACTTTCCATGTCTCTTCCTCATTTCGATGCTCAATTGAGTCTGTTCGGACTGCCGGCGCAAGGCGAGCAGATATTTAAGATGGATGATCCCTACCGGCTGTTTTGGGAGAAGGTGTATCCGCTGCTGGTAGCGGGACGAGAGCGCTTGGCCAGCTGTTACTGTGAAGAGAACGGACGGCCCGGGATTGAACCGGTGTTGCTGTTGGGAATCAGTGTGCTGCAATTTATGGAGCGAGCGCCGGATCGGGAAGCGATCAAACGACTGCAGTATCATTTAGGCTGGAAGTTGGCATTGGGACAAGAGCTGCGGGGAGAAACGTTTCACCCGACGGTATTGGTTCGGTTTCGGCAACGGTTAATCGAACAGAAACAAGGGCGGCTGGCCTTTGATCTCGTGCTGGACGGATTGAAAAAGGAAGGCTTGCTGAAGGAGAGTCGGCGGCAGCGGATCGACTCGACCCACGTGTTGGGACTGGTGGCGGGGATGAGCGAGTTGGAGTGTATTCGTGAGACCCTGCGGCTGGCCTTGGAACAGATCGAAGCGGAGACTGATGATCGGCCGGAATTTTGGGAGGAGCTGGTGGAACGGTATCTGGAAAGCCAGCCGGAGTATCGTTTGTCGGGAGAGTTGATCAAGCAAACAGTTCAACAAATGGGCGAGGACATATTGCGCTTGTTGGCCTGGCTAGAGGACCTAACCCTCCCTGGGCTGGGCGAAGGGAAGCCGATACAACTGTTGAAGCGGGTGTTTCAAGAATATTTTGAGGTGGCAGCAGAGGGAGTCCCCCAGCAGCGAAAGGCGAAAGAGCGAGTCGTGACGGCCTTGCGCAGTCCTCACGAGCCGGAAGTGGAATGGAGCGCCAAAGGGGTTGGGGAGCAGAAGAAGGAGTGGGTGGGCTATAAGGTGCAAGTGGCGGAAACAGTGGAGGACTCGCCGGTTGAATCGGGAGAACCGACGAAGAATTTTATTACGGCGGTGGAGACGCAGCGAGCCACCGAGAGCGATGAAGCCGGGTTTGAACAAGTCAAAAAGGTGCAAGCGGCCAGCGGTCTGGCCGTTCCTCAAGAATGGTATGTGGATACAGCCTATGTGTCAGGGCAAGTCTTAACGGAAGCGGCGTTGTCGGGGCAGCAGATCTGGGGGCCCGCGCAACCGGCCCCAGTCCATGGAGCGAGTGAATTCAAGTCGGATCAGTTTCGAGTCGATGTGGAAGGACGGGAAGCTATCTGTCCGGCGGGGAAACAAAGCACCCAATGCAGCCGATTAGAGGAAGCCAACAGTGGGAAAGTCAGCTACCGATTTGAATGGAGTTGGCAGTGTCCGGGGTGTCCGTGGGCACGCGTGTGTGTGGGTCGTGGGCAAAAGCATCGGACCTTAGTGGTTGGCCAATATCACACCGCTTTGCAGCGACGAAGACAGGAAATGAAAAGTGAATGTTTTCGCCAACAGATGCAGCGGCGCAACGGCATTGAAGGGACTCATAGCGAGTTAATACGATCCCATGGATTAAGACGTGCCCGTTATCGCGGCTTGCGAAAAGTGGCATTGCAGAACTATTTGATCGGAGCCGCTTGTAACATCAAACGTTGGCTACGGCGGAATGCTTGGGAGATCCAGCAGCCAGAGAAAACCGTGTGGAATACCACCTGACAAGCTGGAAAGGGACTCCTAAAACTTCGGAAAAGACAGAATCTACAAAAGGAAAAAGCCTATACTCGCTCTTCGGCTCTGACTACCTGTTTTTTGAAGCGTCAACACCGCCCAATACTGCATAAAATCAGGGGTTTTGCAGCAGAATCTAATATTGAGACCTGACCCCATATCATGTACCTATTATGATTCCCAGTTGAAACCCGTAAACTGAATCAGGACAGCGACTTAATGGACTGCCAAGTCGCGGTTTTTGAGGTGTTCTATCAGTTTCTTGACAACAGTTATTGTGCTCAATAGGTAGTGGGTTACAATGGGAAGCTAGGGAAGGGGGTTGGCGAAAGGGAATCCAGCTCTCCAAGAAAAGCATTTGGTCTCGAGTGTGTAGTTCTGCGACGTCGTCGAGTTTTCCAGGTTACAGTCGAAGCAACAACCTGGATGCGAACGTGTCATGTTGATTTTCAGAAATCAAATTAGAAGGGAATTCAAAAACGTGAACCTCAAACTTGGGTGGGAAGATTTTGGAGATGAGGAACTGCTTGACGTTCGCCTTTGTGATCTGGCTTTAAAGATTGAAGGCACCGTGATGGAGGAACGAGTCAACCGATTATTTAGTGAGCTGGCCGAGCGCGGGATCCGTTTAAAACCTCACGTCTGGTTTTCGGAAGAGTGGTTTTCCCCGGATGGAGTCCCCGGCATTGCGATCCCATTTTATCTGGCTCATCCCCGCTTGATGAAATTGGAACGGAAAAAAATGCATCAAGTTGAAGGAGGTACCGATACAGAATGTATGCGCATCTTGCGACATGAGGCCGGGCACGTCCTTGACAACGCTTTTCGTCTTCACTACAGACGTCAATGGCGCGAACTTTTCGGATCCTTTACCCAGCCCTATCCAGATTCTTATAAACCCAAAGCGAGCAGCCGTCGCCACGTCTTGCACTTGAACGCTTGGTATGCTCAGGTCCATCCGGCGGAGGACTTCGCCGAAACCTTTGCCGTTTGGCTCACGCCGCGATCACGGTGGCGTCGCCGGTACCAGGGCTGGCCGGCACTGCGGAAGCTCGAGTATATCGAGCAACTGATGGCTGAAATTGCGGAGACTGCTCCAAAGAACAGACGGCGACACAGGGTGGAGCCGTTGGCGGAGATTAAGCGAACCTTGCGAGAACATTACCAGCGAAAGTGTCAACATTATGCCTTTGAATGGCCGACGTCCTACGATCGAGGGCTTTATCGTATTTTTTCCTCGGCGCCGTTTCACGCGGCGCGCCCGAGTGCAGCCACATTCTTGCGCACGGTGAATCGCGAGATTTGTGATGGCGTGTCTGAGCGGACCGGGGTTCATCCCTATACGATCAACCAACTTCTTCAGGACATGATCGATCGTAGCCGGAAATTGCAGCTGCGAGTGGCCATACCAGAGAGTCAGGCCAAGGCCAAGACGATCGCGCTATTGAAAGTGCAGACGATGAACGTTGTCCAATCGGGCTACTTTAGAATTGCCGTATGAGTGACAAGGTTAAAAAAGGACTCCGCGTTCTGGTGATGGTACGAGAAGGGCTGGTTCCCCCGGACTCTATTGAAGGTTTGACGGAAGCCCAAATCCAGCCATGGAAGACCGAGTATGACGTAATCTCCACCCTCAGAAAAATGGGACATGACGCAGCTCCGATCGGCATCTACGACGATTTGGGCACCATTCGAAAAGGATTGGAAGAGAAGAAACCTCACGTCATCTTTAATCTGCTCGAAGAATTCAATGGCTATGCGGTCTATGATCAGCATGTAGTCAGCTATCTCGAGCTGGTAAAGCAATCTTATACGGGCTGTAATCCTCGTGGATTGACCCTGTCTCATGACAAGGCCCTGTCCAAAAAAATCCTGGCCTATCACCGTATTCAGGTTCCGAGGTTTGCCGTTTTTCCAGTCAATCGGAAAGTACGCCGGCCCAAGAGCCTCAAATTTCCCATCCTGGTCAAATCACTGAGCGAAGAAGGTTCGGCTTGCATCTCCCAAGCCTCTCTGGTGCACGATGACGAGAAGCTAGAAGAACGCGTCAAGCTGGTCCACAGACAAACGAACACGCCTGCCATTGCCGAACAATACATTGATGGACGGGAAATCTATGTGGCTGTCATCGGCAACCAGCACCTGCAAACCTACACACCCTGGGAGCTCATCATCACCAAGCTTCCAGAGGGTGCGCCTTATATCGCAACCAGCAAACTCAAATGGGACAACGCCTATCAGGAAAAGCTCGGAGTGGTCACCAGAGCGGCAGAACTAACTCCAGAACTACAGAAAAAATTCGAACATATTTCAAAGCGGATTTATCGAATCTTGAGCCTGAGTGGCTATGCCCGACTCGACTACCGCCTGACCGAAGATGGCCAAATCTATTTGCTGGAGGCCAATCCCAACCCCGACATTTCTTATGGCGAAGATTTTTCCCAGGCTGCCGAACATTCCGGTGTCAAATACGAGTGCTTGCTCAAGAAAATCATCAACCTCGGCTTAAACAACTACTCCTCAGGATACTAATACAGGTGCACGACAGGCTGTTTGCAAGTCTTCTTCACCTTCAGCCATATCCACTTGACGAGGAGGGAAAGCTGGATGGCCCGTCAGGGGTGTACAATACTAATTACGCCCGTGTAAATAATTTCGTCGGAATAGGCATTGTGAAATAACCCTCAGCCCGAGAACGACGTGAAGAGGGGAGGCACAAAAGGAGGTTCACTGGAAGAAGAGACCCAAGGTGAACGGCCCTGGAAGAATACGATGCTGCTAGATCTCGAGGGAATTTCTCGTGGACTCGGGCCCAAACACGTGGAATCCATAGTTCCTAGACAACTCCTGGAAAACCTGGATGCCCCGAACGCTATTCCCTTTACTGTCAAGGCGGGGTGAAAAGACCGCCACTCCCATTCGGCCGGGCACGACTGCGAGAATTCCACCACTGACGCCGCTTTTGGCCGGGAGACCCACGCTGTAGGCCCATTCGCCGGCGAAATCGTACATCCCGCAGGTGTACATAACGGCGAGGATGTCTTTAACATACTCCTCCTCGACCGCCCGGATTCCTGTCTGAGGATTGACTCCATGATTAGCCAGCGTTGCAGCCATCATTGCCAGGTTACTGCAGTTGACTAGAACCGAGCACTCCTGAAAATACAGCTCCAGGGTTTCTTCGATGCGGTCGCTGACCATCCCAAAATTCAGCATGAGGTGCCCGATGGCACGATTGCGATGTCCCGTGGACCGTTCCGACATAAACACGGCAGGGTCGACGTGGACATTGGAACCCGAATAACGATGGAACATGTCGAGCAGGAGATGGATGCGTTCGGTCAGATCCTTGCCCGGAATCAGTCCGGCCGAAGCAATCGCGCCGGCATTAACCATCGGATTGAAAGGGCGGTTCGACTGCTCATCGAAAATAATGGAGTTAAACGCCTCCCCCGAAGGTTCAACCCCCACTTTGGTGAGAACGTGGTCCCGGCCGTGGTGTTCGAGAGCGAGACCATAGACAAAAGGCTTAGCGATGGATTGAATCGTGAATGCTTGCGAGGTGTCGCCTACTTCAACGACCTTGCCGTCGACTGTTACCAAACTGATCCCAAACCATTCGGGATCGGCTTTGGCAAGTTCGGGAATATAATCAGCGACTTTTCCGTCTGTGACAGACTTGTATTTGGCATGTAGTTCCTGCAGAACCAGGCGGGCCGGAGAGGCGGCAGATTTCATGCGTTTCAACAGGGAATCGAGCTCGTTCGAATTAGTGGTCTGCGCCGTCATCGTGACAGTCTCCTCTCAGGTTTTCCTGAACTCGAAATCCCCTATGCGAAGTACAATTCAAGCCGTCAATTGGACGGCAACACGATCGAGCTCTTCACTAAACGGATGGTCAGGATAGCGGAGGCAAAAGATACCGCCGCTGGCAACATGCAACATTTCCATATTCAAAGGAAAGGCCGCCAACATCGGAACGCGGTAAATGGATTCGACCTGCTGCTGAAGCCCCTGGATGTCGGTCCCGGCTGGGACCTTGTTGACTAACAGGTACATTTTCGGCACCTCAAGCTTTCGGGCCAACTCGACTGTGACTGCCGTTCCTTGAAAATCCTGGTGATCGGGGCGAAGAACGACGAGCAACTGGTCAGAAATGGCGATCGAAAGCAGCGTCTCTTCATTGACTCCCGGATGGGTGTCAATAAAGAGGTAATCGAGCTTCAATTCTTTGATCAGGGCGCGAAAACCATCGTTCAGTAGCGAGACCTCATAGCCCTGCTGAAGGATCCGCGCAATGTCCGCAATTTTCAGACTGGACGGGATGAGAAACAGTTCTGGAATATCGATGGGCGTTCGTGCCTCGTGGCGGACAAACTCAGACACGTTATAAGCCGTCTCCTCGATGGGGCATCGACCCCACAAGTAGTCGTTGAGCGAGCGGTTCGTCTGCTGCTCCTTCAATCCGAACAATACATGAATGCCTGGAGACTGGATATCCGTGTCAATAATGCCGACCCGGTTGCCCAAGCAGGCTACACGGACAGCCAGGTTTGCAGTGAGATTCGATTTCCCGGTTCCTCCTCGGAATGAGTGCACCGAAATGATCTTCCCCAAACGATGCCTCCAATAGAGTGTTGATGGAATCCCAGCTGGTAACTGGGTTAAGTCGCTCAACGGAATCCATTGTCATCAGGATGTTTCCGTCTTGTTGGTCTGGCTTCGAAGCTTTTGGGAGACCCGTTGCAACTGCTGAAAATATTCCGATTCGGCAATCTCCTTAACTTGCAGGTCCTTCTGAGCCTCATCAATCTTGATCGCGGGACTTGGCACGAAAGTAACGCCCGAGATGGTATTCAGTTCTTCAAATTTGACTTCACGCCAGCCGAATCGGAACAGAGGACCCGAGGAACCCAGGCGAAAGGTCATGTGATTTTCAATCCGGGCTTGCGACACACTCTTGCCCCCAATGAGAGTGCCATTCTTGCCGAAGTTGACAACCTGCCAGTATTCCCCCTGGTACTGCAACTCGGCATGAAAGCGGGAAACCGACGGGTCTGTAATCACAATTTGGTTTTCTTCCGAACGGCCAATGCGGATTAACAGACGGTCTTCGAATCTCCAGCTTTGAATGGATTGGCCCGTCGATGAGTCCAACAAATGAATGTTTATTTTTCCAGGCATTCCTGCAGAGATCGCATCTGACATGTGAAGCCCCTAATGACTGCGCAATCCTTTTGGATCGATGAAATTTTGTTAGTCGACTCGGACTCCAAGAAAATGGTTTGTTCGTCTCTTTTGTGATTTCCGCCAGTTTTCACGAGCGCCTCCCGGAAGCAAGCAGCAGCTGGCCTTTGCTGCCCCTTTAAATGCCACCCGCAACTTGTCCGCGGAATTGTTATCTACCTGTGGCGTTCGCTCGGGTCAATACGGCGGTGTATTGATCGGCTGAGTCTAGGGACTGGGTAAATATTTGTCAAATTGATAGAACTAATAGTATGAATAAGATTTGTTAATGAAGCGAGTGTCAACCGACTGATCGAATTGACCGGATGCCCTTGACCAAAAGTTCGGCTTTGATGAAGTGCAGAAGAGGCAAACGAAAGAAACGTGGAGAGAGTGCTGACTCTGTTTGTCGGCTAATGCCGATCCAAGCCGTCTCGAAGATACACGGCATTTGCTCTCTCTAATGGCAGTGTTCTGGAGAGACCAAAAAGGCCCGGTCGAATCACATTCTTCCGCTGTCGGATGCCGTATTCGATTTCCTAGGTAGCAATGCGCCCACGCCAATATTCGGTCATTATGGGCAGACATAATGAGAAAACGACTGAGATCATGACGAGCTTCGTATGACTAGGAAATGATCCCTACTGACATCTTTACTCTGAAATAGTATTCTGATCAGAATGCTTGTAACTTATCTTATGGGCTAGTCTCCCAAGAATTTGGGTTGCAACCCGGCTTGGGAATGCTAACGGCCCCAATAGACTGGAGACCGTGTATCATGCCAAAATTTCTAATTGAAGTGGCGCACGAAGCTGAAGTAGTGGCGTGTTGTAACGTTGTTAAAGTTTTTCAGACTGGCTCCCACTTCCTGACGAATGCAGACTGGGGCTGCATGGACGGTCATCATAGTGCATGGATACTTGTGGAAGTCGACAGCAAGGATGAGGCGCTGCAGATTGTGCCGCCTGCTTTTCGATCGCATACCAAGATTGTCCAACTAAACAAGTTCACGATGGAGCAGATTGAGGAGATACTGCGGCATCACCATGAAAAAGGCAAGGTGTCGCCTACGGCACCGCGTTCTTGATCTCTCACTCATTAACATCCCCATCTCTGCCTCAGTGAAGATGATTCTTTGGCAGCAGGTTAAGAATTACAGGATGTCCACAACGCCATACGGAACCAACATCTCAGGGTGCATGGCGTATCGTGGGTAAGTTGCCATTTGCACCCCTTGCGTCAGGGACTTGAAAGCCGTAGTAAATATGCTGAACCAGACAGCTAATCCCAATTAGTGAGTATTGAAGGGAGTTGGGAACTACATGCTCTCTGCCATTATTATGAGTCCAGACGAAGAGTTTCGAGACAATACCCGAGAGCTGTTGGAGGGATCCGATCTCATCGAGGTGAGAGCCGAACTCAATGATTTCAATTCTGCACTCGACAGTCGGAGTTTTAACGAAATCAAGAATATGGAGTCTGTCATCATTATCGTCGATGTCACTCCTGTTAAAGAACAAGGGTTTCAAACGATTGAGAAAACTATCGAGCTCTATAAGCACAGCTATGTCTTCGTGGCCGGAGACAGGACCGATGGGGATTTAATTCTTCGCTGCATGCGTGCTGGCGCCAAGGAATTCTTGTCTAACCCGATCGAAGGCCAGCAGCTTTTTGACGCAATAGAAAGAGTGAGAATGGTAACCCGCATCCAACCTCCTGGGCATGAGCCCTCAATATTCAAATCGGCGCATGATGTTTGATGTTATCAATGGACCTATATTGCGTTTGCCAGTTGCCCGGACCCCAAAATATTAAGATGACTTTGCGTGATGCTCTCCTTGGGTCAGGGTATATGAATGCCACAGTTAGCGTGATGGACCAAAAATCAACTAGCACAGAACTAGGACTGGCGATTTCGGAAGTTTGGTGTTGTAAACGCCACACGATCGGCGCTTGGAATCAGTTCGTTTCATGGGTCTCGCTAGGGACACCTCTTTTACAACGAGCCGTTGCGGCTAGCTTCTCTGCGGTCCCAAACCGCTAGGAAGCGGGTTTAGGCCGGCAGGGAATCAGCGCCTAACCCGCTTGGCCTGAGTTGCGCATCGACTTCCCGACCCAGCCGACTGATAAGTCCAGGAAGAATCTTAATGTCTTCCTGCGAAGTACGGAAGTTCACCACGCACAGCCGCAGCGCAAATTTTCCTTCGATCAAGGCATTGGACAGAAACGCTTCCCCGCTCCTCTCCAGCCGGGTGAGCAGTTCTTGGTTCAATGTGTTCAAGTATGCCGACACCGACGCGGAATCGACGTCTGATTTGAGATCTAGGGGCACATAGCGGAAGGTTGTGATGCTGAGACCTTGTGTCATGGCTTCAAGATCCGGATAGTTCGCCAAGTATCCATGCAAATCTCTCGCTAGCTGAATATCCTCGCCGATCATCTGCTGGTAGCCGGTCCGGCCCACTTGGCGGAGAGCCAACCAGACCTTCAAAGCTCGAAAGCCCCGCGAGTTCTGCGGTCCCAGATCGAAATAATTCACAACCTCCTCCGCAAAATGGTAATAGGGCGGATGATAAGAGAATGCGCGGCGCAACGCGTCTCGGTCCCGCACCAAGGCACACCCTGCTTCTAAGGGTGCGTAGAGCCACTTGTGCGGGTCGACTGCGACGGAGTCAGCTTTTCCCAGCCCATCGAATTCATCCGAGAGTTCTGGCACCGACGCGGCAAAGCCGCCATAGGCCCCGTCCACATGAAACCAGACACCCCACTCCTGGCAAATAGCAGCCAATTCCGATAGAGGATCAATTGCTCCAGTACTCACTGAGCCAGCCGAACCCACAACCAGGAAAGGCAGATCCCCGGTCGCTTGATCCTCCCGCAATTGTCGTTGGAGGGCCGTGGTATTGACTCGCTGTTGCTTGTCGGTGGGGATCCACCGAATCGAATCGGCACCCAATCCGAACAAGTCGACGGCTTTGTTAATCCAGGTGTGAGTCTCACTGGAGGCATAAACGCGGAGCTGCCTGGCGCCCGGTCCCGAAAGTCCCACCTTTCGAACATCCCACTGGGCTTTGGCGTTGCGTGCCGCCAGAAAGCAGACGAAGTTCGCCATATTGCCGCCACTGACCAATAGGCCGCCGCACTGGGAGGGATATCCAATCAGCTCCGCAATCCAGCGAACGGTCTGGACCTCAATCTCGCTGGCGGCTGGAGAAAGGTTCCACGCGCCAACGTTAGCGTTGACCGCGGACGCCAGCAAATCTCCCAAGATGCCAATCGGGGCAGGGGAAGAGGTTACATACCCCCAGAAGCGGGGATGGCCGTTGAAGAGGGAATGCCTAAACAAGAGTTCGGCGGTCTCTTTGAGGAGGCTTCCCGGATCCATCCCTTGGTCCGGAAGCAGTTTATCCGACTCTATTGCGTGACGAACCGTGGCTGGCATTTCACCCGGAGTTACCGGGTGTTGCCGGAGAGTAGCCAAGAAAGTGGCGATCTGATCAACCAGACTGTAGCCTAGTTGGCGGAACTCCTCAGGTGCAATCTCAATCGGGGAATTGCGTTCCTTCTTAAGTTCGATCGGTGGGGGAATGATCATCGGTGCGCCTCCAAGGTTTAGGCGAGTTCATACTTTAGGACGTCGGCCGTAGCCCTTCAAACAGATCGGTCTCCTTCTTTCGCCCCCCATTGGCCAGGCTGAAAACGCGATAGAATTCTTGAGACCCCCAAAGGGCTTTGTGATGCTCCTCCGACAGACTCTCGAGTCGACTGTAAATGGCTAGCTGAGTCCTGTGCTGCTGGACAGCTCGCCAGACGGTAGTCCAATAGGGAAGCGTGTCAATGTGTGTGGTGACGGCCCAGTCAGGCCAAGGGTTGGCTCTTCTCTCAATACCATCTATTGTCGTCTTCAAATCGCGAAAAGCTGACTGGTAGGCGTCCCATTTCTTCCTTGTCCAGGCCATGTAATAAAGCTTCGACACGCAATGAGGCCTGACGCTCCTCGCTTTCGTGTGAGAAACCTTGAAACTTGGATCGGCAGCCCGCAGTGTGGCCGCTGTCGCAAGCTGGCTGATGGCAATGTGATCGGGGTGGCCATAAGCCCCGTCCGGGCCAAAGGTAACGACGACCTGGGGCCGAACTCGACGCAGGTGAGAGGCAATTCTTGACACGGCCTCGTCTGGTTCTGCTTGGTCCAGGCTCCCGTCAACATAGTCCAGGAAACTGACTTCACGGATGCCCAGCTCCCGGGCGGCAGAGAACAATTCTGCTTCGCGCATTCGACCGACTGCCTTCAGGCCCGGATTCTTTGTACCAGAGCCAAATCGTCCGCGTTCTCCTCGGGTTGCCGTAATGAGATACGTCCCGATTCCCTCGGCAGCATATCGTGCCAATGTTCCCCCCATGCCCAGGGATTCATCATCTGGGTGCGCCAAAACGCACATGAGTTTGAGTGTTTCGCTCAAGGGTTTTCCTTCCATGCCTGCTCCAATAATAACTACATTGGCGTTGGATGAGGAAGCAAGTTTTTCGGTGAATTCAATGCCTTACCACAACCGTTAGTTGTTAATTGTTGCAGCTCCAAATGCTTTCGACCTTGAAAGCCAACTGTACCCTGCGTGGTCTAAGCTATAGATCTATATATCCTCTCCCCTCTCAATTCCTCACACTACGCTTTGGTTTCAAGGGTTAAGTCACTCTCAAGATCAGACTTCATTCCAGATTTTGCAGTGTTGACTTTCGTGGGGAGCGGGCATAGCATTTTGCTCCAGAACAAGCACACACTTCAGTTGATAATGGGTACAGGATAGAACTGCCCGAAAACCCTATTGTTATCAAGTTATCAGGGCAAAATTGCCTGTTAATCATATGGTTACGCACAGAGCAGTAGGCGAATCTCATGATCGGAGGTTATGATGCCGATTGAGCCGAAGGACCTTTGCACCTCAACGCTTGAACCCTCTGACATCACGCCGGCCAGTACCGCTAACTTGACTAAGGCCGGCTTCGTGTCGGCCAATCCGGGGCGCGACGTCCAGCGCGTCGGCACCGCGCGCTTTTTCGGCCAGGATCCCGTACAAGATCCACGACCCGGTCTGGGCGGTGACGGGCAACCTCGGTGACAGCCAGTGCTACCTCGGCGTCACCGCGCAAGGTCGAGGCCATCCAGGCGGCGATCGCGGCCCGCATCCGTCAGCGATGAACTGCCGGTCCGCCTGATTCCCCCCGCCTACACCCTCGGCGTGTCGGACGGGCAGCTGAACGGCACCGACCGCATGCGCTTCTCGCTGATCGGCCGCGAGGTCGCGAACGACAGCGATCGACATGCACCTGAACGCGCAACGACGTGAAGGGACTCATCGCCGTGGTCGCCTGCGACAAGCCCCCGGTGGGCACGCTGGCGGCCATCCTGGAACACAACGAGCCGGCGGTGATCCTCTCCGACGGCTCGATCAGGCCCGGCATCGACCCGGACACCGGCGAGCGCATCGACCTCGTCACCGCGTTTCAGATCGCGGGCGATCCCGATCCGGCCGGCGCGCCCGCGTGGCCCTCAACGCCTGTCCGGGCCAGGGCAGCTGCGGCGGCATGTTCACCTACAACACGATGCAGTCGTTCATCGCGGTGCTGGGCATGGAGCCGCTGCACATGGTCGCGCCGCCCTCCGAGGACCCGCGGCGGCTGCGGGAATTTCCCGGACCAGCTGGTCGACTGCCTGCTCACCATGACCAGACAGGGCATCAAGCCGCGCGACATCGTGACGCCCACGGCGCTCAAGAACGCGCTGACCGTCGACGCTCGCCATGGGCGGGTCCACCAACGTGGCGCTGCACGCGTCGAGATCGCCCGCGCCGCCGGCATCGATCTCTGGAAGGAGGTCATCAGCCAGAAGGAGTTCAACGCGCTGTCGCGTCGGGTGCCGGTGCTGGTCAACGCCCGGCCGTTCGGCCTGTACTCGATGGTCGACATCGACGCCAAGGGCGGCCTGCAGGTCATCGTCAAGGAATTGCTCGACGCGGGGCTGCTCGACGGCGGCACCATCACGTGCACGGGTGAAACGCTCGCCGAGCAGGTACGACGGCTCGCGCCGCCGAAGCCGGATCACGAGGTGATCTACTCGGTCGCCAGGCCGTTCAAGAAGACCGGCGGGCTGCGCCTGCTGCGAGGCAACCTGGCGCCCGACGGGGGCGCCATCATCAAGGTCGCAGGCGTCGAAGGCGGAGTGAAGGACGGCAGGTTCATCGGCCGCGCCGCGTCTTCAACAGCGAGCGCGAGCTGATCGCCGCCCTGGAGCACACGCCCGACGTCTTTGCCGACCACGACATGGTGGTCATCCGCTACGAGGGCCCGCGCGGGGCGCCCGGCATGCCGGAGATGCTCGATCCGACTTCGCGGATCACCGCGCTCTGCCGCGCAAAAGGACATTACCATCGGCTTGATGACCGATGCGCCGCTTCTCCGGCGGTTCGGTCGGGTTGGTCATCGGCCACGTCGGCCCGGAGGCCTATCTCGGCGGGCCGATCGCCCTGATCGAAGACGGCGACACCATCGTGGTGGACATCAACAAGGACCGCCTGGACTGCCAGGAGCTGGACGACGCCGCGGTCTACGCCAAACGCTCCAAGGCCTGGCAGGAAGCCGCCACACAGAACGGCGGCGTCCACCCCAAGGTCAATCCCATCACCAATCGTTTGCTCAAAAGGATGCGTGCCAGCGCCCGTCCAGCCCTGCAAGGCGGCGGCATGGCCGTGTGTCCGTCGCCGCCGGCCGCTCAACCGCCGGGCGTTAGGCCCTGTACGACACCCATGCACTCTCTTACGTATGAATACGTCGAAGCGATTAAGCTCATCGATCGTCGCTGGATCGAAGTAGAACTGACCGGCAACGCTTTGGGCGTGCTTCATTTTTTGCACCGATGAAGTTCGTGGATCGTTCCCGGCTAAGAAGTGCCGGTTGGGAATGAAGCGGATCGGCCCTTGCTGCCCACCCTGGAACGGGAGTTGTGGACATACAAACGGAAGATGTTGAGGTGTGGGGAAGTGGTGACATCGCCTACAAGACGAGTAAGTACACGACCCGCCTGGTGACTGGAGATGCCGAGCAGATTGTGCGAGGCTCGCACCTATGGGTCTTGCGTAAGCAGGAAAATGGGGAATGGAAGGTAGCCTGAGTGACTTGGCAGCCATCTTCAGAGTCTTGAGAGCTCGCTTACGCGCAGTGGTTCAGTCGATCTCCACCTATGATGCTCCGGCCAACAGTGGACCCGATTACTACTCGCCTCAAGTCGGATGTCAGCTCCTTGCCGGGAAATCGACAAAGCGCAAGCCAAAGGGAATAGCCTTCAGGCCTCCGAGAAGCGGTGCCTACTCCGAGGTCAGATGGACTGACGGAAAGCGAGGTTTCGATGACAAGAGTCCCAGAATCAGTTGCGCGGTTCCTTCGGGGAAACCGTATCGCTGTTGCGGGCGTCTCGCGGAACGTGGACGTCGCCGCCAACTCCGTATTCAAGAAAGTAAGGGATTGCGGATACGAGGGTTCCCGGTGAACACCAACGCTAAAGAGGTCGAGGGTGTACCGTGTTACCCGGACGTCGCTTCCGTACCGGGTCAGCTCGATGGTGTTATCATTGCCACTCATCCAGGTGCCTCAGTCTCGATCGTTCGCCAGTGCAAGGAGCGTGATGTGACGCGGGTCTGGTTTCATCGTTCCTTTGGAGAGCGCAGCGTCTCGAAAGAGGCTGTCCGCGAGTGCGAGCGTCTTGAAATGGAATGCATTCTTGGAGGCTGTCCTCTGATGTTTTGTGATCCCGTTGATATCGGGCACAAGTGTATGAGGTGGTGGCTCTAACAGTCTGGGCGAGTTCCAAAGTGATGACCCTCTAACCCTTATAAACTTTAGATGATCACCCGCACAATTATCATTCTTTTGCTTCTATTAGGTGCAATGGGACTAATGTGTTTCAATTCGCCCGTCATCATTGCCGAGACTTCTTCGGGTGAGAACTCCAAAGAGTTTCTTGATAAAATCACTGGCGTTTACAGAAATCGATTTACAAACCATTTCGTAAGACCAGAAGATGGTACCTACCAATCCGAAGATGTGCTGGAAGTGGTACCGCTCGACGAGAAAACAGCCTATGTGCGCATGAGTCTCCAATTCTTCAACGGGCATAGTGGAGGAATTTATGGCGTTGCCACTGTTCAAGGACGTACGCTCGTTTATGACAACACAAAGGTCGGAGCTGACCATTGCGTTGTCCAATATATCTGGGGGAATAAAGAAATCGTGACCAAGGCTGACTATGACGAAACGCCCGGTTGCAGCTACTACCACGGTGCTCGCGGCTCCTTGAACGGTGCCCAATTCAAACGCTCGTCTAAACGCGCGATTCGCTATATGACGCGCCTGAAAGCTTCGAAGGAATTTCAGGAGGCCACCGAAAACTATCGGACGCGAGTCGCTCCCAGGAAGATGCCAGTTGCTCCTACAATGCCATCGACGCTAAATAGTGAAAAGTTAAAGCCATAACAGGACGCACCCACAACTATTGGGAATTCCATAATTATAGTTACACTGGGAGGGTGCGCTTAGCGCCGCGAAACTGACAATTTTCCTGCGTTATGATGGAACCGGCTTGAGGACGGGGCGGCTGTTGCGGGATTTGTTGGGCGGCGTCTCTCAGTTTCCATGAGGTCGTTCATGTCAGAGAGAAAAATCAAAGCGTTGGGTGAAATTGCACTCCGCGTGAACGATTTGGATTTAATGCAGGAATTTTATGAAAAGGTGATTGGCCTTGAGTTGATGCGCCGGTTTCCGAAGGCGGCGTTTTTCAAGGTCGCGGCAGGGTACGCTGGACATACCCAAATAGTGGCCTTATTCGACCGGAAAGAACAAGCTGGCTATGAGGGATTGAGCGCAGTACAAACGACGGTAGATCACTTTGCGTTCACCATCGCGGCGAGCGATTTTGAAGCTGAGAAAAAGCGGTTGGAAGGGTTGAGGCTGGAGGTAAGCGTTGCGAAGCACCCCTGGGTTCATTGGCATTCGCTGTATGTCCGTGATCCCGAAGGCAACGAAGTTGAATTAGTGTGCTATGACCCAACCGTCGTATAGAGGCAGATTAGATTTAGCTCTCCCACCCAACAATTCGCTAGAGTGTATGCCCGCCAAAAGCGGTGGGCGCCGCTTAGCTCTCAGCTGTTGGGCGGACACTACGTACGATCGAGACTCGGCGAGGTGTGTCAAATGACTGTGAAAGATCTTGAAAGACTTTACGACTACGGCTATTGGGCCAATAAGAAGCTCCTCACTGTAGTTTCTCAGTTGACACCGGAACAGTTCACGCAGACGGTGGCCGGAAGTTACGGTTCTGTGAGAAACACGATGGTTCATATTCTCAGCGCGGAATGGGGCTGGCTGGATCGTTGCGGTGGAACATCGCGGGGTCCTGCACTGAAAGCAGAGGACTATCCGACCCTCGCATCCGTGTACGATCGGTGGGGACAAGTTGAGAGCTACGTTCGGGAGTTCTTGTCAACACTGCGCGACAGCGACCTTGACCGTACTGTAGAGTTCGCAATCGGTGGTGGCCAAAAGCAATCGATGTGTCTCGGAGATCTGATGCACCATGCTGCCATTCACGGCGTTCACCACAGAGGGCAACTCGCGTTGCTCCTCAGATCACTTGGTCACACGGCGGGCAACTTCGACATGCTTCTCTACTATGGAGATAGGCGCGGTACGTCGGCATAGTGGTCAGATACTATGAACCGCCGCCTAACACCAATAAGGATTCCCCGAGTCAAAAAGAAATGCTTCACCATGAGTCAGAAGGAGTGGAAAATCCGACGACTTCTCGCAAAGCGAACTAGACGAAACCCTGTAGTACCGCCTCGTGGCGTCTGACTTGGGCTACATCAACAACACAACTGCGGCATAACATTAGTCCCGCCCAGATAAAGGGGATGCTTACGCCAAGAAGATCATTGAAGGCCGTCCTTACAAGATGAAGGCGGATTTGAAGACGAAGAAGATCATTCCTGATTCTACCGACGACAAGATTGCGGGAGTGATCATCGCTAAGCAGAAGTGAACAATTGCGGCAGACGCGATCGGTGACTTGGAAACCTTACTCCAGAGATTCGGTATCGCAGTTCCGTATTGTTTTCTTGGGAGTCCTGAGAGTCAGTTCGGACTGAAAACAGTTCTCCTGCGTTCAATTCTTTGCGGCGGTCTCATCTGTCGCACCCTGCGGTCTCTGATGATCCCGTATTTGAGTAAAGCAAAGACAACATTCCTCAGGTCTTCATCGAGCAAGCGAACTACCCTCGGGATACTGTATTGATGGTTGACGAAAAGGTTACAGATCGTCACAGCTCTTTTGCTCTGGGGATCAAGGTTCCAGGTGTCATCCGGGATGGCGAATTCACTTTTCAGGACGTGAAAACTATCTCGATTCCGAGAAATCCAAAATGTAATCACGAGTTTTTCATCTCCACGTGAGAAGATTGCAGCTATTGTCTCCTATCGGCACCGCGTTGGCAATCGTTTCGTTTCTGTTTCTAAGCACCGACATGCGTACAGAGGGTTTCTCTGGGCGCGTTGTCGGCATCTCAGACGGGGACAGCATCCGAGTGATGCACAGCTATCGAGCAGATTGGCAAGGACATGGAAAGAACCTCTACTTTTAAATGATGACGCTCTTGATTTCACCCGAAAGATAGAGAATGAGAGCATGGCACTTTCCGATCCCTACTTCCAGCCAGCATGGTTTTCATCCAAACAGGGGAATTGAGCCGTGAGAAACCTGAAGAGGCTCTTGCTCCCTGTCCCACCAATGATTGAAGAAGCCTTCGGATACACGGGTTCTTCTCGCTTCGTCGCATTCTATGGGAAACCGATCCCCCTCGGCTTTTGCTGGCAAGATTCCATACAGTCTAAGACTAGCCCTCATTGGGCCGTGTGGCTTGCCTTCGTCCAACATCGTCGCGTCCATCCATTCTTGGATTCATTTAATCTCGGTATCGAAGATAGAGTCGCCAAACATTGGTTAGTGCTTGATAGGGTCGAGCGGCAGTTTTCTATTGGTCTCGTGGGCCATGTAAAGGCGTTTCTAGGTTCTGTCCCGAATGATACCCTCTCTTCAGATTGCGAAGAATTCGATATTGGAGATTCGACGGTGATCCAAGCTGCTCTTTGCGCCTTAGTTGGTGATTGGCTAGACGATGAAGAAACCTAATGAAGATCGTCGAGCTAATTATTGCCAGTGTACTGTTGTCCTGCTTGTCAGTCAGTGCCCATGATTTCAGCGGTCGGGTAGTTGGAGTCTCTGGTGGCGATACTGTTACTGTGTTGCACGATGGGCGGGGCGCGAAAATTAGGCTTTACGGCAGTGACGCACCTGAAAAGGGGCAAGCCTTCGGCAATAGAGCCAAGCAATTTGTCTCCTCATTGGCTTTCGGGAAAGAGGCCAAAGTCGAAGCTAAATCCCAAGCCATCACCGAAGCGTTCAGGAAACTCACCGACCGTCACAGGGGGGTGACACTGGAAAAATCGCCAATTCGAACTCTGAGAAGCCAGTGGGCTTAATTAATAATGAAAATAAGGAGTTAGTTGGTGAGCCGCCCGGGAATCGAACCCAGAACCTACTGATTAAGAGTCCGAGTTCAGCACATTTTGCAAGAAAATGTCACATTAAGCAGGGACTCGCAAGAAGCCCATCAGTCAAGAGATTCCAGCGTGTCTCTTGCTCTTTGACCCTTGCGCTGAGTAGCAGTAAGTTGCCCCAAATTACGGTTCCAACTAGCACCAGAACTGACACCGGCACCCCCCAGCTTACCTCCTGGCCGAGATCAGCCTTTAGTCCACATTTCCAAGTGTGATCCTGCCTGAAAATTTTATTTTTTATTTTTTTTCACACTTTTCACTTTCGTCCTAGTGCTTGAAATATCGCATAAAACGATGAGCAGTGAAGTCCTGTACGTCGTCCTGCGATTTATGGGTAGCCGAACGATGATTTGCCTTAGCAGACCTTTACCGTGGCTTAAAACAAATTGTAGAGTGTTTTCCTGTAGACAATGGCGGGCTGGCAGGCAAGCTTCGTAACTTATCTAATTTCTTAGTATTCAGAGGCTATGTAGTCTTTCGGCTCGATACCCCAAGTGAGGACAATCAAGCTTCCCAACAACACGAGACAAATAATGATCGGTAGCAACCAAAATCTCTTTCGCTCCTTCAGCAATCTCCAAAGTTCCACCAAAAAATAATTCATTTCAACATCTCCTCCGAAATCGAGAGCCCCTAAAACTGACGACTCACATGGGATGCTAAGGGCTCGAAGCAAATCGTATTCATTTAAACTTTCCACCAGCCCTTAAATCACAAAACGCAGGCACTAGTACTCATGTTTGCCGCGTGAAGAGAAAGAGGTTTTTGGTTGGTGAACGGATCTCGGCAATCACGGTTGCGAGCAGGACTGCATCAGCAACCAATCGTGCTTCTTGCCACAACATCTTGAAACTGCACTTGGTGGGGTATGTCATGTATGATCTTCCCAGCCATTGAACGGCAGCCAGAAAGGCCATCATGGCCGGTGCAGGCTTTTGGCTCACCGGAAAAGTTATTTTAACGTAGAAATTCACGATACTATGTTATTATAATGCTAAAATTCGAGTAGGACAAGAAAAAATGCTTAACACAAAAAAAATCAAGAGTGGTCGTCCCCCCAAATTTCGCGGGCCGCGCCGTCCCGTCACTGTGACCCTTCCCGAAAGCACCCTTGCTCGGCTCGCTTCCATTGACACGGATCGTGCCCGCGCGATCGTAAAGGCAACGGACGCAGCAATACCGCTTGACGCGAACCAGCAGAAGCAGGTTGAACTAGTGGAAGTCTCGCCTGGGCTGGCTATTATCATCGTCGGGCCCAGCCAGTTCTTGCGGAAAATCGAGTGGCTGCGATTAGTGGAGGTGTCGCCGACACGCTTTCTCCTATCCATTCCCCTAAACACCTCGATCGACTCCCTCGAGTTAGCCGTCATTAAGTTGCTCGAAGACGTTATGCCCGACTGGGAACATTCCCTCCTGACTCAGCTCAGAGATTTGATTCGGAGACTGCGCCGTGGGGACGAACTCTCGAAGGCGGAGATGCTGTTTGTCGACACACGGGCAGTGAGTGACAGAACCAAAGGGGTGGCTATCTGAAAAACCTCAAGGCAGGCGATTCCGCGACGCTGGGAGAACCGAGTTCTCAGAGCGCAAGGCTCATCATGGGGTAAGCTGACCTTCGACATACGGAATTTGTCTTCCTTTAGATTATGTGGTTGTTCCGGAGGGTACGAACCAGGCAGCCAGCCCAGTCAGCGCACCGGAGATGGAGTGTTTATTCCAAACTCACCTTGATGTTTTCCACCCGTTACCCCACACCATTTCTCAATTACGGGTAAAATAGATCCCAAACTGGATAGCTGCTGGCTGATCACCAAAAGTGACAAGGCGTGATGCCTTCCAGCGAGAGTCACATCACGGATAGTCTTGCTACTGAGAGGTAGGCATGCATGGCATCCCGGTCTACCATCTCTTTTGGAGCCTCTCCATAGCTACGAAGCCTGATGAGGGTTACCTGAAAGCGGCCGTCGACGTTCTTAACAGGAACGCAACTGGCACCAGAACTGGCACCAATGCGGACTGAGGGCTTGTAAGTTGGTGAGCCGCCCGGGAATCGAACCCAGAACCTACTGATTAAGAGTCCTTCCAAGAACCCCACACAGCCCTACTCAACCCGAAAACTCCCTAAAGAATCAATGCTCACGACGATTACGAGTTGGGCATGTTTGGGCTGATTTGGGACTGGTGCCCGCACAAAACCCACACTACCCGACACGCCCCCGACGCCCTATCGAAACCAAGAATCACTCACTCTTCCATCGGATTTCGAATCCAGCGGGCCTTTCGAAACCCAGTAACCACGGGCGTTCCCACGGTGCTGTGCGTGATTTGTGCGTCTGTTGAAGGGTGCATGACTGACAAAAGACCACTTCTCTCGGCATGGTTTAAACGTGGTTAAGGCCAAGGTGAAGGTGAAAGGTCTGACTGCGATTGACATGCGCACGGCGGGCAAGGCAAATCAATAAACCTTATATTTCCGAGGGGAAAAGTCCGGGCTGCTTCACGCCGATCTGCCAAAGTATTGGGAACATATGTGCACGCGGCGGGGATTGAAAACTTTCATTTCAAGACTCCCGGGGCGTACCATCTGAAAAGGGTCCCTCGGCTGGCGGTTAGGCCGACGGGGGCACCCTCCTCCCGCACATATGAGGAGGCCCAATCCCTCTCTGTTGCTGGATGAATAGTAATCCAGTTGCGGATCCATCCCGTAGGCTTCTCCGACGCAAGAAAAGCGCTCCCTCAAGAAGTAGGCTATCCCTCACCGCTAGGTGAACGAGGCCCTCCCAGTCTTTCCACACTTGTGGGCGATCTCGGAAATCTGCCATCCCCTTCACCCCGACTCCGTTTTTTTCTTGGAAGTAAGACTAGCCCAATTCTACGAATCTGAGATTGTGTCCAGGGTAGCTTAGCCTATCGTTTTCAATATTCACATGATAGACTTTTTGTACTCACAAACCCAAAGGAGGGAAAAGAATCATGAGACCGAATCGAATTCTGTTGAATTGTGGGATCTTGGCTTTGTCATGACCTTGCGGCAACGGTACAAGCGGATGGGCAGCAGACGAATTGCCAGGGCTTGCCTTCAGAGGCTCAGTTGAAGAGCTACTGAATGCCGCAGGGGGTCCCTCCATTGGAGGCCTCTTTAACGGAAACCGCATGTGGGCTGCGGTCGTCAATCGTAGCGGCGAGGTGTGTGGGGCAAGTACTTCGACAACCGATCCCTACTCAGGTGTGGCCCGGAAGCCAGGCAATTGCCAAGGCCAAGGCTTACACTGCAAACGCGTTTAGTCTGGATAGTCTGGCTCTCTCAACAGCACGACTCTACACCTTCACTCAGCCGGGTCATTCTCTTTGGAGCCTTGGTCAGTCGAATCTCTTCAATCCTCGCTTTTTGGCTCCTCCAGCTGGCAATTCGGGTGGGGAGAATCAGCTTGCCGGAGGACTCATTTTCTTCGGAGGCGGTGTGCCACTATACAGGGGCGGCAAGATCATTGGAGGACTGGGGGTTAGCGGTGACACCTCCTGTGCTGATCACGAGATCGCAAAGGGCGTGAGAAGTTTAGCGGGGTTAAATCCTCCCGGGGGACCAGGCGTGGATGAAATCACCTATTCGTCCGTAGATGGGGCCAGCGTATTTACTCATCCCCTTTGTCCGAATACGAAACGA
>CAWEPG010000021.1:0-188816 GCA_963810905.1 uncultured Acidimicrobiia bacterium
TTGAAATCACCTCAAAAAGACTTCCCTGCAGAGGAGTCATCTTCACCATTTCTTGAAGAGTCATGCCCAGTAAGCCCAGATCGATAAATCGGGCATTAGGGCCCGTGATATAAAACTTGCCAGGGCCATCCATGTGGATATTAGTCGCCGTGGCCGCCGCCAGAGCCCGATGCCAGAGCTTTACAAAGTCGCTACAGCGAGCATCGCCGCGCTTGGCGTTTTCGAATACCTCTTCCGGTTCCATATCCAAGAACCGCAGCCTCATGGCGCGATGTCCCATGATTCCTTCCAGATGTCCCTTGCCACCGCAACCACAAAAATGCTCTTTCGGGTCCAGACTCACAACGGAATGACCGCCTTCCCTGTTCCCTTGAACCAAAGGATAGCGGCCGAAGCCGATCCCATTGCCCAGCGTCCACACCCGGATCACCCGCTCAAGGTAGCCTTGAGTGGCGGCAATTCCAGCCGCCATGACATCGGCATCATTAAAGATTCGCACTGGGACTGGAATGTCCTTTTGTCGAAGGGCGCCTGTTAGGATCGCTTGCAGATTGAATCCTTTGATCTGTTGAAGGTTGGGAGATTCTTCAATCACACCGTTTCGGACAATTCCC
This sequence comes from uncultured Acidimicrobiia bacterium, assembly GCA_963810905.1. Lineage (GTDB taxonomy): Bacteria > Acidobacteriota > Terriglobia > Versatilivoradales > Versatilivoraceae > CAWBAT01. The sequence continues at coordinate 615 of CAWEPG010000021.1, forward strand.
GGGAAACCCACTCCCACGGCATGAACGTCCTCGCCTTTTCCAATCTTTTCGAGTTCCTGTCGCAGAAATTCGCCGATCTTTTCGGCTGGCATCTCCTGTAAGGCGCCTGCCTCATCTGGTCTTTCTAGAAAGCGTCGAACGGAGCCGACCAGTTGGTGGTTTTCGACTAAGCCGATGGAGATATGACCTTTCGCAACCACACCGACGATTCGATTCATAGTTCCTCCCCCGGCAAGAATCTCTCTAACAATGGTGATTCCAGGGGGTTCGACCTGACAATAGGTACAACCACCCCTTGCCCCCTCCTTAACAAAGGAGGGGGGTTTTTAGTTACCACCCTTGCCTCCTTCCTTAATAAATGAAGGGAGTTTAGGATATCACCACCCATAAGGCTCTACCTCCGTTAGCGAGAGGAGGAGAAAATTCACGATGACCTCCTCCTAACAAAGGAGGAGTGCTCTACCCCGGAAGTTCTGCGAGCCTTCGTTCCCATCCGAGAGGGGAGTAAATTCACGATGACCTCGTGCGACGGCTGGTGTTGAAATCCGAGCTAAAGTCGCGCCAGCTTGTTCAGGCCATTAAAGGCGGCGGCTTTATAGCATTCTGCCAGTGTCGGATAGTTGAATACCGTATTGACGAAGTATTCGATCGTGCCCTTCAAGATCATAACAGCTTGGCCAATGTGCAAAATCTCCGCTGCCCCCTCCCCAATGATGTGGACGCCCAACAGATCTTTGGTTTCCCGATGAAAGATGAGTTTCAATCGCCCCGTAGTATCTCCCCGAATCTGGCCTCGGGCAATTTCACGATAATAGGCAATCCCCACTTCATACGGGACATCCTCATCGGTGAGCTGTTCTTCCGTTTTGCCGATAAAAGAAATCTCGGGAATGGTATAAATGCCATAGGGATAGTTGGCAGGATTAGAGCTCACGGGCACGCCAAAAGCATGCGCTGCGGCAATACGGCCCTGCTCCATGGATACCGAAGCCAGGCTTGGAAATCCGATCACATCTCCAACCGCATAAATATGCGGTTGCTTGGTTCGATAATCGGAATCGACTGGAATGCGTCCTCGGCCATCCGCTTCAATGCCGGCCGCAGGCAGATTGAGCTCATCCACATTTCCTTGACGACCCACGGCGTAAAGGAGGGCGTCCCCGGAAATCTTTTTCTTGCTCTCCAGGTTTGCCACGACCGTTCCCTCGGGAGTCTCTTCAACACTTTCCACTTCTTCATTCAAACGCAGGGTAACCCGGCTATCTCGCAAATGGTAGGTGAGGGCTTCCACCATCTCGGCGTCCGCAAATTCCAACAACCGGGGACGCTTCTCGACGAGAATGACCCGAACGCCCAACGTGGCGAACATACAGGTGTATTCCACCCCAATAACTCCTCCACCCACCACGATTAATGTCTTGGGTATATTCTGCATTCCCAGGATCTGATCGCTATTAATAATGCTGCGATTATTGAACGGAACTTTGGGAGAGCTAGCAGGGCGGGTTCCCGTGGCAATGACGATGCGTTGTGCCTCATAGTCGGATTGCCCGCGCGGATTCTGGACACGAATATGAGTGGGATCTAAAAAGCTGGCACAACCTGCCAATACTTCGATCCCGTTGCGTGAAAGTTGAGCTTGCGTGACATCGATCTCGGTTTTGATGACAGACTGCACTCGAAAAGCCAGGTCCGCCATGGTGATCTTCTCTTTGACGCGATAGTTGACCCCATAGATGCTCTGATATTGGAAACCCGAGAGGTGTAAAACGGCCTCTCGCATGGTTTTGCTGGGAATGGTGCCCGTATTGATGCAGGTCCCACCCACGACCTCTCTCATTTCAACCAAAGCCACTCGTCTCCCGCACTTGGCTCCCTGAATCGCAGCGCGTTGACCGCCAGGTCCGGAGCCAATGACTATGAGATCGTACGATTGCATGTTTGCCAACCTATCTTGGTGAATTCTTGAAGTGTAACACTTGGCTCGACCGAAACATGATCAGTTCATGAATAATGCGTCAGATGATACGCTAACCGTGCAGAGCTTCACTATCAGATTCTGGGGGTTCATAAGATATCCTTGATGGACTTCCAGGTTGGGCGCGCACGCCGAGCGTGCCGCCGTTTCGTCGGTCTCAGTGAGACTGCCCTACCCCGAGCTCGCCGTAAGGTCTACGATTTTTCGCGAACCCACCCAGCCGTAAACACGCGATCAGTCGGCGGTTCAATAGGATGGATGCATCGCAAGGAGTCCTTACCATGCTTTTTCGTTAGGTTGTGTGGGCCTGAATAACCGTGGAGTGAATGGGGGACATGGGATGAGCCCCGGGTTGAGACGCGGGGTTTATAAAAAGAAAATTCTTACGTCGTGAAAATAGATTAGCGAAATTGCTAAATAGAACTAAGTTCTGAGGTTAGCGAAAATAATTTATGGCCGTGACCGCGGACACTGATCAACCTCGACGATTTACCCACCTTGTCAGCGAGTGTTCCAGTTATCTCATTAGGTTTTATATATATGAAGGACAGGCTAGAACAAAGAATGCACAAACCCCGGCGCAGGCAAATCACTTAAATGTTTCACGGAGCTGGTACGAAGACTCTTTGGAACCAGCCTGTCCCAGAATTAATTACATCTGCCTGAGCTATCTCCATGGAACTGAAAAACTCTGCGAGTCCGCTTCATTCTTCTTTATCGATCGTCGCCGTCCTCGCCCTCGGAGGCAGGCACTGAAGGACTCACAGGGGTCAACGTTCCCGACAATACCCAAGCTTTCTGGCTAGGGGCAAATCGGGGTGCCAGAAGTCCATCGTTGATTTCTCGAGTAACTGCGAACCGATTGAATTGCGTTGCAGGGATAAACAATCTTTGGTTGTTTGGAAATTTATCGGAAGCAGTATCTACATCGCCTTCAGCCGCGGAGACAACCCCGTCGCCGTTTGTATCCACCCTCTTTACTTCCTGCGCGTAAGCGTCGAACAATCGTTTGTTAAAGTCGGTAACTCCTTTGTCAAATGAATCCAGCCGCTCGTAAACGTCTAAGAAGATCTCATTCGCGAGCCCGCTGGGAATGAAACGCTGGCGAAATTCCCTCTGCGAGTCATCGTCTGCATCGAACTTGTCCGGGTCGCGCGGACCGGACGCCTGGAGCACACCTTGGTTGTTTGGGTTGTCGCCATAATGAATCGGGTCGTTCTTTACGCCATTCGGGCCCGAGCCAGGAATAATAGACTGAAGCGCTCCTATTTGCCCTGCCTCGAAGGTCCCAGGGATGCCTCCGGTGAATGGGAGTTCGTAGAGTGGATGGATCCAGTTTGTAGTGTAGTTGAACTCCCAGTAGGCGTGCCCATCGCTTTGCTGCAGGGTATTCCAGGCGCCCATACTTAGTTGAATGGGGACGACATTAGCCTGGGTGTCAGGAAAATGGTCGGTCGGGCTGGGAAAGCGAACGGGCTTCCCATCTGTAGTGAAGATGTTTCCAAAGACATTATTGCTGCCTAGAGCTTTGATCGCATCAGCATCGGCTTGCAAGAGGGTGCCAAACTGTGCGTGGCCATCGTCGCGCGCTGTGTTGTTGGTTGGAGCCACTGTCAGGTCATGAATCATCCAGCCTTCATACCAACCGCTCTCGTTGTTGATTACAAACAGTCCCGAGATGTCGGTGAAGATGTCAATAAATGCCTCCACGTCGTTGGGGTCGGTCGGCAAGCCAGGTTTGGGCTCCAGAACTACTCGCACCGCACCAATGGTCGGCAGGCCGCAATCTGGTCCGGTCGCGGTCAGCATGGCTGTGTCATTCACGCCTGGTATTAGGCTTGTGAATGGGTTTGACTCAAAGCCAGTCGTATCCAGCAGGTAATATTGAAAAAGCTGGCTTGGCTTGGGTTTAAGGGGTGCATGGTCGAAATGGGCTTCGGCGTAAGCCTGTGTGGGAAGCTGGCTGTGAGGCCGACGTGCCATTTGAAGCAGCCGGTCTTTGAGCGGGTCCGGTAATTGACTGACGTCTCCACGGGTGCGAACAAATTCCATATCTTTTTGGGCAGCTGGATTCGGATTGCATGGCGGCGGAGGCTGTTGAGCAGACCCTGTCTTAGGAACTGAAATCACGATTCCCAACATCGTCCATAACAAGGCCCGACTGGTAATGCTCATACCTTTGTCAAAACCCAAGTGTGATAGTTGTTTCATATACTCCTCCCTTTTAAATATATTTTTAAAGTGTTGGTGCGGAGTATTAACTTAAGAATTTGTCGTGGGCCATTTGTCGGGATCCTTAAGTCTCAATCCAATCTTCCTACTCTCAATCGCACCTGAAATCAGGCTCTCCACCTATTGATGCATGAGATCGCAATTCGAGTAAGGGCTCGGTTGTGAGTGGTTCATTTAAGCTGGTGAAAAGTCATAAGGAGGGAGCTAGCAACTTACAACTTCACCTTACGGGATGTTTTCCTCGGATTGAACTGCGGGTCAAATGATAGGTTGGTTGAGCCTTTCTGATTTCGCTAAGAGAAGGCGTGAGACTGGCTGTCGGGTTTTGGGCACAGTGGAGCATGCAGCAGTTCATGCTAGCGAACCTTCGCCCCTGCTGGACCTCCAGGCTGAAGCTGCTCGGCGGACTTCCAAGCCTTGTCCTGGCCCGCTCCCATGGATTCACCGTTCAGAAGGTCCCTCTCTATTCGCCTAAAAAATCATATTACGATAGAGTAAAGAGGGTTTTATGCTTTACGAACAACCCCACTCCTCTCGCGGTGATTCTTCATGAAGCCTTTTGTCTCTTCCATGCCAAGATCTGAAAACCCCTTCCGGGTTGCGCAGTTCGTTCCCCGGGGTGACCAGGTTCAAGCGATTGAGCAGTTGGTGAAAGGATTGAATGACGGGGAAAAACACCAGGTGTTGCTCGGTGTCACCGGATCCGGGAAGACCTACACTATGGCCAAGGTGGTGGAAGCGATCAACCGCCCTACCTTGGTATTGGCACATAATAAAACCCTGGCCGCTCAACTTTGCCAGGAGTTCCGCACTTTTTTCCCAGGCAGTGCCGTGGAATATTTTGTGAGTTACTACGATTACTACCAGCCCGAAGCCTACATCGCCTCCACGGATACCTATATTGAGAAAGAATCCACGATCAATGAAGAAATTGACAAGATGCGGATGTCAGCAACCCGCACTCTCTTCGAACGCCGCGACTGCATCATTGTGGCGAGCGTGAGTTGTATCTATGGGATCGGTTCTCCGGAGGCCTACTACGGGATGTTGCTCTTCCTGGAGAAAGGGCAACGGATCAGGCGCGAGGAGATCATTAAGAAGCTGGTTGAAATCCAGTACGAACGGGATGACTCGGACTTCCGTCGTGGAACCTTTCGGGTGCGGGGAGATTATGTCGAGATTTTTCCGGCTTATGATGACTTTGCCTATCGGGTGGAGTTGTTTGGGGAGGTAGTCGAAGGGCTCTTTCAGATCGATCCACTTTATGGAGACATTAAGATCACTTACGAGCGATTGCCGATTTACCCTAAATCGCACTATGTGACTCCGCGCAGTACCTTATTGAAGGCCATCAAGAGCATTAAAGAAGAATTGGAGTGGTGGCGGCCCCAGTTGGAAGCGCAAGGGAAGCTCATCGAAGCCCAGCGTCTTCATCAACGCACCCTTTTTGACATTGAGATGATGAAGGAGATCGGCTTCTGTCATGGAATTGAGAACTATTCTCGTCACTTGTCCGGACGGCAGCCCGGTGAACCTCCACCAACACTTCTCGATTACCTGCCTAAAGACCATCTCATGATTATTGATGAAAGCCATCAATCCGTTCCACAGGTTCGCGGAATGTATAAAGGCGACCGTTCGCGAAAGGAGAATCTGGTTAACTTTGGATTCCGATTGCCTTCAGCTCTGGATAACCGGCCATTGAAATTTGAAGAATTTGAAGAGCGGCTGAATCAGGTTGTCTATGTCTCGGCTACGCCCGGCCCTTATGAACTGACCAAAACGGCCGGTATTGTTGTGGAACAGATCATCCGTCCAACAGGACTGGTGGACCCGGAAGTGGAGGTCCGTCCCGTGGGCGGACAAATCGATGATTTACTCCACGAAATCCGGATTCGTGAGAAACGGAAAGAACGCGTACTCGTGACCACCCTCACCAAACGAATGGCTGAAGATCTGGCCGAGTATTACCGGGAGGTCGGAGTTCGCTGCCGGTACATGCATTCGGAGATTGAGACGCTGGAGCGCATTAAAATTCTCCGTGACTTGAGGCTGGGGGAATTCGATGTTCTCATCGGGATTAACCTGTTACGCGAAGGTCTCGATTTGCCGGAAGTCTCGCTGGTAGCCATTTTGGATGCCGACAAAGAAGGATTTCTCCGTTCTCGCGATTCTTTGATTCAAACGATGGGCCGGGCGGCACGCCATATCAACGGCCGGGCAATTCTCTATGCGGATGTCATGACCGAGTCGATGCGCAATGCCATCGGGGAGACGAATCGTCGTCGGGAAAAACAAGTGCGGTATAACCAGGAAAATGGAATTACGCCGGAAACGATTGTCAAACCGATAGATTTGAGCCTGGTGGCAATGACAGAGGCAGATTATGTTGAAATCCCGGTTGAAGAGGAAGTGCTGGAGTTCCAGTCGCCTGACGAGCTTGAGGCCTATATCATCAAGTTGCAGAAAGAGATGCGAGAGGTAGCCAAAAACTTTGAATTTGAGAGGGCAGCTCAGTTGCGCGACAAGATCAAAGCTCTAAAACAGAAAGAAATGGAATCTCTCTGAGAATCAGCCTGAACTCATACTCTGCTATAATGAGTTCGTAGGAAACAAATACATCGGAATCGTTTTACATCATTAGGCCTCGTCTTCCTTGCTTACTAAAACCGACCGTTAGGGCTGATAACGGGGGGCTATGAAGAAAATCCGACTTGTCATCTGTTTCGTGATTATTTCGGCCCTGCCCCTACTGGCTGAGGGAGGCAAACGGCCTGAGATCTCCGAGGAGAATCGCGCCGAAATTGAACAGTTGACGAAGAGGGCTGATTCTCTGATGGTCCGCAAGCTTTATGAGGACGCAATTCTCACCTATCAGAAAGCTCTTGTATTGAATCCACGCGACCCCGTCGCACATAACAAGATGGGTATTGCCTATCATCAGCTCATGGACCTCCAGAGGGCCAAAATTGAATACGAACAGGCAAAGAAATTGAATCCGAAATACTATGAGGCCTGGAACAATTTGGGAGCGGTCTATTACGGCCTGAAGAATTACACAAAGGCAATCAAGTATTACAAAAAAGCTGTCGCACTCAATTCCACTTCCGCTAACACCTATCACAACCTTGGGTCCGCCTATTTCGCAGTGAACAAGAATGCCGAAGGTTTTCAGTCTTTTCAAGAAGCTTTCCGGCTGGACCCCGCGATACTCGAGAAGCTCTCCAGTTCTGGAACGATCATTCGTACAGCGGACGCGAATCAGGGAACCCAGAATTTCTACATTGCTAAGCTTTACGTTCAAAGCGGACAAACCGAGAAAGCTTTGAGTTATTTGCTCAAGGCCCTTGAGAATGGATTTGATGATTACGACAAAATCACCAAAGACCCGGATTTCAAGGCCCTGGCACAAGATGAGCGTTTGGCCCGAATGCTTCCTTCCAAGCAAAGCCCTAATTAAATGAATCCCTAGATGACCCAACTAAAGGGGCATTTCATGGCAAGTTTCTTGAAACCCTGACAATTCTGCAGGAGGCGGTTATGCCGAAACAACGAAATGATGGCTTAGTTGCCAAGCGCGTTCTATTTTCAGTACCCTACCTCTTAATTCTCGCTCTTCAATATGCCGAAAAGCATACTAGGTCCAGGAGCCTGATTTTTTCATTCCTGGGCTATTGACGAAATGAATTCTCAGCACCCGGCCCCTTCCGTCAGAAAGGACATGGTTTAATCTGCCCAAGCGGGGCTGTGGAATGCGTGCCTGTCTCACATGATTCTGCACTTTCTTTCGTTTACAAAACAAAATTCCTTTGTCTGCCACATGGCGGACGACTAGACGTTGACTTTATGCTCGAGACACTCGATCTCCAATTATCCATGAGTAAAGAGGATTTTCGGGACCGCCTTACTCCATTGCGGGAACAGTTGCGTGACCTGCAATCAATGGTTCGTGCAGCCAAAATACCTGTGGTGGTCCTTTTTGAAGGTTGGGATGCGTCCGGCAAAGGAGACTCGATTGGCAGCCTGGTCTATCCCCTCGATCCGCGCGGATTTAAGGTCTACTCGGCCAAGGAACCTAATGAAGAGGAATTCTTTCGTCCATTCCTATGGAGGTTTTGGTCTCGCTTACCCGGGAAGGGAAGCTTCCTGTTTCTCGATCGATCCTGGTATCGGGCGCTCCTTGAAGATCGGGTCGACGGGATCGTGAGCCGCAAGAGTGCCGAGTCCATTGCCTACGAAATTCGTGAATTTGAGCGCCAATTGAGTGACGATGGGATTATTTTGATCAAATTTTGGCTTCATATTTCCAAACAAGAACAGAAGCGCCGTCTGAAAGACATTGGAGCAGACCCATATGGGCAATGGCGAGTGACCCGGCCCGATTGGAAGAAGCGCCGTCGCTATAAGAAGTACGCTAAAGCAGCAGAAAACTTGCTCGTCGCTACAAGTACGGCCAATGCCCCCTGGACGTTAGTTGAATCCAATGACCATCGCTTCCGCAGATTCAAAGTCTTGGACACTGTCGTGGCGACACTGAAACGAGTTCTTTCAGAGCGCGGATTGAGGCCCGATGGTCCGGCAGGGCCCCAGGCCATTTCATTCAATGAGGGCCAAAAGCCGGGCTGGCAAAGCTCAGGCCTTTCGTTCCATATCTCACCCACTCCTACTCCTACCGTGCTCGAACGAGTCGATTTGAGCAAGCGTCTCAGACCGCGAGGAATATGAGAAGAAAATCGGAAAGCTGCAGAGCCGTCTGCGGGAACTCGAACTTGAATGCTATCGCCAGAGAGTAGGGGTTGTACTCGTCTATGAGGGGTGGGATGCTGCCGGCAAAGGCGGGAATATTAAGCGGCTCACTCAGGAACTAGATCCGCGCGGTTATGATGTGATTCCCATTGCTGCGCCGGATGCCACAGAGATCACCCACCATTACCTGTGGCGATTCTGGAAGCAATTGCCCAAGGCGGGACACATGGCAATCTTCGATCGGAGCTGGTACGGCCGGGTCTTGGTGGAACGGGTCGAAGGTTTTGCTACAGAGAGTGAATGGCGCCGTGCCTATCAAGAGATCAATGTTTTCGAGCGGCACATTGAGTCTTCCGGTGCCGTGCTGGTCAAATTTTGGTTGCATATCAGTCCTGAAGAACAGCTGCGCCGCTTTCTTGAACGGGAGACGACCCCACACAAAATGTCCAAGATCACTCTGGATGATTGGCGCAACCGGGCACGTTGGAACGACTACCGGCTAGCTGTCGGTGAAATGGTCGAAAGAACCAGCACTGTCTATGCCCCTTGGACTCTGGTTGAAGCAGAAGACAAACTCTGGGCTCGGGTCAAAACAATCTCCACCCTGGTTGAAACTCTTGAAAAAAGACTTAAACTTTGAATGCTACCCCTTTCGCCTTCAACTGTTCTTCAGAAATTGCGGAAACCTTCCCGAGGTAACGGCAGAGCGCCCCAATGAAAATTCCTGTGAGTCACTCCATGAGGGAAAGATCAATGTCAATGTTTTCTTCCCTTTCCACTTCAGCAAAGCGAGCGCGTAATTTGTTAATGTTGAGACCGGCGGGGACAGATAGGTCTGCCTCCATCCGGAAAATGGGTGTGCCACTGACTGGAGCCGGATAAGTTTTGGTCTCCATCGATTCGATGTTGATTGACATCTCGCTCAAGAGGGCGCTCAAGCGGTGAACAACCCCCGGATGATCCATGCAGGACGCTGTGAGTCGATAGGGAAGCGTCTGGGAAGAAGGTATTTTGCTGGAGGGCCTTTTCACCCAAATCGTCAAACCAGTCATTGTTCCCAGTTCATTGTATGTGCGTGTAATTTTCATCAGGCTTTCGGCTATGCCTGTGATGAGGACGATCAGGGCAAATTCCCCACAGAAGACCGCCATCTTGCTATCCTCAATATTGCAGCCCCGTTCAACGATAAATTCTGAGATCTTTTCAACTAAACCAATTTGATCCCGTCCAACCGCAGTCAGGATGAGACTTTCTTTTTCTTGCATTTGATCTCCCCCTTGTTTCCTCATTATAAGTTTTTACAAGGGATATTGACATCGGCTCCCTAAACTTCAATCTGGGATCAGGCGGCACTCCTTGTCATCCCCTGTTGTCGTTGGGATAGAGAGAAAACCCTTCTTCCCTGCAAAAATACGTTGAAGAAAACGGCGGCGTAGGGAGCCCGATAATCCATGACACCATCGCCAACAAATCTGAAATAACTCCGGTGCGTTCTTTGATTTCATCTGGTAGACTCATATGGAATCTGTTGGCTGGAGTGAATACCTGAAAGGGAGGAACTCACCGTGCGTAGTTTTATCATATTTTCTCTTATCATCGTTTTGTTAACTTCCGGGGGAATCTCAATTGGCCAGGCGCAAACGAAAGAGGCCAATCGTTTGAAATCCTCGGCTACGGTCTTAAATGAGATCATGGCGACGCCAGACAAATCGATACCCGAAGATCTGCTCACACAAGTGTGCCTGTGTGGCCATCATCCCATCCATGAAAAAGGGTGGGTTCATTTTCGGCGGCCGTTATGGGCGTGGCGCGGTGAGTTGCCGCAAGAACGGCGGAACAGGTGAATGGGGTCCTCCTTCGATGGTTGGGCTGACTGGAGGCAGTTTTGGCCTGCTTGGCTGGAGGAGCTGCCGTGGACGTGGTCATGTTGATCATGGACCTGAATGGGATCAATAGTCTCATCAAAAACAAATTCACGATCGGCGGCGATGCATCTGTTGCAGCCGGCCCGGTAGGAAGGTCAAGTTCGGCAGAGACGGATGCGTACATGAAAGCAAAAATCCTGAGCTATTCCCGCAGTCAGGGGGTCTTTGCCGGCGTGGAGCTCAATGGCGCAGTGATGAAGCAGGATCGCGACGCCAATCAGGTACTTTATGGAAAGGTTGTCGGTGCAAAAGACTTGCTTTTCGACGCGACTGAGCCTGTTCCAAAAGACGCCCAAGAGTTTATTCAGACACTAAACAAATACTCTCCTGCCCGGTACAGGAAACCTTCGTAGGAATATCCCTGATCGACTTCGAGGGAAGTCCAAATCACACTACTTATACCGAAGACCTGGTCGTAATCACCTCAATGTTCAATTTGACTTGGCTAAGGGGCCGGTCCCCCCTGACGTCGGAATGATGTCTTTCAGGCTGGCGTCAAGATTTGAGCACTCCCTCACCATTCAAAGCTTCCAGTGCGAGAATAAGCGCTTGAGTTCCTTTTTTGGCCCCTCCACACGCTAGCACAGCCTGGTAGAGCTGTTTAACCAAAGCGGTTCCAGGCAGTGCCAGGTTCATTCTTTCAGCCTCGGCCGTGATGATCCCCATGTCTTTTATGAAATGCTCGACATAAAAGCCCGGTTCCAAATCCCCTTTGAGAATCCGCGGCATCAGGTTTTGCAGGGCCCAAGAAGTTGCGGCTCCTCCGCTGACACTCTGTAAAACACTTTCGAGATCGAGTCCCGCTCTTCGAGCATACATCAATCCCTCACAGAGGCTGAGCATGATTCCGGTGATGAGGATCTGGTTTACCATCTTGGCATGTTGTCCAGCCCCCGCGGGGCCGTGCAGGAGAATGGTCTTTCCCAGTTTCTCAAATAATGGTTTCATCTGCTCAAAAGTATCGGGATCTCCGCCTACCATGATGGACAACGTGGCATTTTTTGCCCCCACATCTCCCCCAGTTACCGGAGCATCGAGCAGGCGCAATCCCCGTTTCGTTCCTTCCAGAGACAAGCGTTGAGCCAAAGCTGGGCTACTGGTTGTCATATCCACGGCTACCGTGCCAGGCTGGGCCGTTGAAAAAATACCTGCTGAACCAAGATAGACTTCCTCCACATCGCTGGGAAGGCCAACCATTGTGAAGACGGTTTCCGATTTTTCAGCCACGGAGGCAGGCGTTTTTCCCCAGACAGCCCCACGCTGCAATAGAACTTCAGCTTTTTCCTTACTGCGGTTATAAACCGTCAATGAGTGACCGGCGGATAGTAAATGGCCTGCCAAGGATCGCCCCATCACTCCTGTTCCAATCCATCCGATTCGCATCGCTTCTTCTCCTTCCCGATCGAGGGGATCAGGCCCGCTTTTAAACGGCTACTCCTGTTTGTATTTCTTGAAGGCATTGGCCAAATTCTGCATTCCGGCTGCAACAACTCCTCCATCGGATCCCAACGCGACGAATGTGAATCCTTCGCTGATCATGAGTTCTAATTGCTCACTGTTCGAGACCAGTATCCCTGGAGCTTTGCCATGGCTTTTGCAGGCGGCAACCACTCTTGCCAATGCCTTTCGGAATTCAGGATGATCGAAATTCCGCTTCAAACCTAGGCTAGCACTAAGATCTGTTGGCCCCACGAACAAGACATCCGCTCCATCAATGCTCGCAATAGCTTCGACCTGATCGACGGCTTGACGAGTTTCAATTTGAATGACAGTCAAAAGCTGATCGTTAGCCGTCGCGAAATATTGTTCAAAGCCTGTTCCGAACCTGCAAGCGCGATTAAGGCTGGCGACCCCGCGAATTCCATTGGGTGGATAGCGCATGGCTTCAACTGCCTTCTGTGCCTGATCAGCCGTGTTGACATAGGGAACCATGATGCCGGATGGGCCCAAATCGAGGGCCCGCTTGAATCGTGGTGCCTCATTCCAGGCAATTCTCACGATTGGCGCAGCCGGCGTGCACCCGGCAGCTTGCAACTGGTGAACGAGCTCTGAAAAATCTCCAGAGCCATGCTCCAGATCGATCAAGAGCCAATCAAATCCTGCGTTTCCGGCGATCTCGACGGTCAAAGCGGATCCGAGGTTCAGGAAGGTTCCAGCCATCAGTTGACCGTCCAAGACTTTGCGGCGAATGGAGAGCATAGGTTAATCGTTCCTTTCTTGCTGTATGGGAACCACCGAATGGTGGGACATGCCTAAGGCTTGGATAACTCTGCCAAGAATAAAAACCCATGAATACCAGATTCGGGGTATTGGAATCAATTCAGTTCTTACTTAAGCCAGTAGCGACAGGCGTCCACATCTGTCATCGCAGCTGTATATCATATCGGTCTTCAGCTGTAGATTGTGTTCAATGGTCCCGCTATGATCAGGACTGGAGGCCCGTTCCAATTTTTGGGAGAACGGTCAAGGTGAAAGCCCATGCTACTACCGGATGAAACTCCTTGACTGAAATGCGGACTCGAAAAAGACATCCCAAAGCGATACCCGCTCACGTTAACGTGCTTGCTTCTTCCGTTGCCACACCCATATAATTCCCGCGTGCAATTAAGACGTTCGAGCGGCATTCTTCTTCATCCCACCTCTCTTCCAGGTCGATTCGGCATCGGTGACCTTGGGCCGGAAGCTTTTCAATTCGTAGATTTCCTCCATTCAACAAAACAGTCTCTCTGGCAGATGTTGCCTCTAGGCCCAACCGGTTACGGGGATTCTCCTTACCAAACTTTTTCCGCTTTTGCAGGAAATCCGTTGCTGATCAGTCTTGAAAAACTCTCGGAAGAAGGACTTCTCGCGCCTTGCGATTTAGACAATTCCCCTTCTGGTTCATTATCGAAGGTTGATTTCAGCGCCGTCACTGCATGGAAGCTTCCTCTGCTCAGAAAGGCCTATGAAACCTTTTGTACTCATGCCTCAGCTTCTCAGCGCGAAGTATTCCAATCGTTTTGTGTGAGGAACTCTCATTGGCTAGAAGATTATGCCCTCTTTATGGCGGTGAAACAAAGGCACGGAGGCACTGCCTGGAATAATTGGAGTGGGTCCATTGCGCAGCGGGAGCCCAAGACTCTAACGGAATGGGCCCATGAGTTTGCTGGCGAAATAGGCTCTCACAAATTCACCCAGTTTCTTTTCTTCCATCAGTGGAAGGAACTCAAGCAATACTGTCACACCCGCGCCGTCACCGTTATGGGCGACATCCCGATTTTTGTGTCAGGCGATAGTTCTGACGTTTGGGCCCATCCAGAATTTTTCTATCTGGATGCAGAAGGAAGCCCCACGGTCGTTGCCGGAGTCCCCCCGGACTATTTCAGCGCGACTGGACAACTTTGGGGAAATCCGTTGTATCGATGGGAGATCATGGAGCACTCCGGATTTCATTGGTGGATCGAACGGTTTCGAGCCGCCTTTGAAATGTTCGACCTCATCCGTCTGGACCATTTTCGAGGGTTTGAGGCTTATTGGGAAGTGCCTGCCTCGGAGAAAACAGCAGTGGCTGGTCGGTGGGTGAAAGGTCCAGGAGCGGCCCTATTCGAAGCAGTACGGAAAGAATTAGGGGATTTGCCAATGGTTGCCGAGAACCTGGGGGTTATCACTCCCGAAGTAGTAGAGTTGATGGAGCAATTGGGTTTCCCGGGGATGGCAGTCCTTCAATTTGCCTTTGCTGCCGCTTCACCAGCCTCTGATTTTTTGCCCCACAATTACATCCGGAATCAAGTCGTGTATACCGGGACGCACGACAATAACACAACCATCGGATGGTGGACTGATACAGGTACTTTGGACAGTACCCGCACGCTTCAAGAAGTAGATCAAGAGCGGGCTTTCGCTTTGAAATACCTATCCACTGACGGTATCGACATCCACTGGACGTTTATCCGGGCTGTTTTGTCTTCAGTAGCCAATCTGGCCATCGTTCCGCTGCAGGATCTTCTGGGCCTCGGGAGTGAAGCGAGAATGAACCTACCCGCAAAGGCTGATGGCAACTGGCGTTGGCGCTATCGTCGCGAAATGATCACTCCCGAAATCGCAGAACGTCTTAAGGAAATGACGACCCTTTATGGGCGTGCAACTCTTTCACTTTAACGGGAGCTCCACCATGATCTTGCGCGGATCCCCTCTTTCGCCTTCTGCCGAAGAGAGGCCATAAAACAAATTCCTACCTTTGCTTCTCCAATTTTTGATATCCTAAGATCCGTTAAATTTTCCATTTACTTGAACGAGGCACCCTCCCCGGTTGCTGGCTGAGTCACGTGAGGTTTTTCTCATGAAGAGTCAGTCTTTCCTTTTCGATCCAAGGTCATTTCGGGGAGAAGTGTGTTTATCTGTGGCCGTTTGCAATGACGGTGGCAATATTGGAGGTCGTTTCATTTGAGAGTTCGCTCCTTAACCCGTCCGCTAGACCACCTCTAATAGTCGGTGCAACGGTGTTGCCCGAGGGATAGGTTATGAATAGCAGTCGCACCATTTCTCTCCTCGTAATGGGAGAGGGGCCGGGGGGCGTCACTAAATTCTGCAATCCTCAATTAGACAGGCATATAAAACTCGACCAACAAGGAGATTTCTCATGAATGAGGTGACCATTGGAATCGGAGGCTCCGCTGGAGATGGTTTGGACAAGACCGGGGATGCTTTTGCTAAGACAGCGTCCAGGTCTGGTTTGTACTTGTATGCTTATAATAGCTACCAGTCCGTGATTCGCGGGGGGCACATCTGGTTGCGTGTTCGCCTCGGAGAAGAAAAAGTCTATTCCCATGGAGATCATTTAAATCTTCTGATTGCTCTCAACCAAGATGCCATCGAACGGCATGCCAGAGAAGTCGAGCCCGGTGGAGCCATCCTATTTAACTCTGACAAATTACACTGTGACAGCGTGCTGCATGCAGCCGATGTTTTGACTGTTCCGTTGCCTGTCGGAGCGATCACCCAGTCCATCGGCAAACTACAACCGATCATGCAAAATACGGCAGCGCTGGGCGCCGCACTTTACTTGCTCGGATTGGAATTCAAAATGGCTGCCGAGGTGTTAGATGACACTTTCAGGCACAAAGGGCAGGCCGTAGTTGACCAAAACGTCCAAATCGCCCAGGCAGGCTTCCAGTATGCACACGAACATTTCGTTCCACTGGGTTATCACTGGAATTTCTCAGGTATTCGAAGGCCTTTCATCACCGGCAATGAGGCTCTCAGCCTCGGCGCGGTTGCAGCGGGATGCAAGTTTTACTCCGCTTATCCCATGACTCCGGCTTCATCTATCCTTCATTGGATGGTGGCCCACGCTGAACGTTGCGGATTACTGGTCAAGCAATGCGAAGATGAAATCGCAGTCGTTAATATGGCAATCGGCGCAGGAGTTGCTGGAGTCCGCGCCATGTGTGCTACCTCGGGAGGGGGATTTGCCCTGATGAGTGAAGCGATCGGTCAGGCTGCAATGATTGAGTCTCCAGTTGTGATCATCAATGTGCAGCGTGGAGGGCCTTCGACTGGGATTCCCACGAAAACAGAGCAGGCAGACTTAAACCAGGCATTTGGAGCATCACAAGGAGATTTTCCGCGAATCATTATTGCTCCTTCAGATGTCTCCGATGCGTTTGACAGCGCTGTGGAAGCCTTCAATTTAGCCGAAAAATACCAGCTCCCTGTCATCATTATCTCGGACCTTCTCCTGTCTGAGCATCCCGAAACTATCGAGGCCGAAGTGCTAAGGTCCAACGTGCCCATTGAGCGTGGAGAAGTGCTTCGAGACTGGCCTGAGGGGAATGGCGCCTACAAGCGCTTTGCCTTTACTCGATCCGGAATTTCTCCACGGGCCCTGCCGGGAACAGCGAATGCCGTCCATGTGGCTGCCTCGGATGACCACGACGAGGAAGGCATCTTGATCAGTGACGTGTTTACCTGCCAACCCGTTCGCCGCAAAAGCCAGGAAAAAAGAATGAAGAAAGTTGAGAGGGCGCTTGCTGAATTACCCGCTCCCAAGCTAGATGGACCTGAGGATGCTCAGCTAACACTCATTGGCTGGGGTTCGACCAAAGGAGTCATCCGTGAAGCAGCGCAGATATTGGGCAAGGAAGGGATTTCCACCAACCAGCTTCACTTTAAATACATTCACCCTTTTCATGCCAAAGAGGCGTTGGATCTGCTGCAACGGTGCCGGAAGACGATTTGCGTGGAGTGCAACTACTCAGGCCAATTTGCCCGCCACTTGCGGGCTGAAACCGGCTTCAGCGTTCACGATACGATTTTAAAATATGATGGCGAACCCATGGAACCCGGTTACATCGCCCGAGAGGCCAGAGCGATTCTAGAGGGGAGGCCGCGTTCCCGGGATCTGAGTGAAGCAGATGCCCGCGAAATGGCCTATCACTATGTCCGGTCGCGGCTCGGGGATACTTTTCGCCCAGCCGTCATCGAACGGATTCCTAGAGGCAACGGCGATGAGCCCGTTTGGAAAGTCCAGTTAATCAGCCGAGACAGCGGAGAATATCAAGGCGACCTCTTGATCGGGATTGAAACCGGCGCGACTTACGACTGGCACCCAGCGAAAGAAAGAAGTAGCACACAGAAAGCCTGAGAGCGAATGACTGCAACCAAGGGGGGAAAAAGGAAAGGTCATGAGGTGCGCAACAGTCCCCGTGAAATAGATGCTCAGCTGGCTGGACACTTTTATTCGGATTCTATTTGGATCTAAGGGAAAAGGAGATATTGGAAATGCCGACCATTCTTGAATTGCCTATTCAGCGTTATGACAGTGTTGTGGACCCGGATTGGTGCCCAGGCTGCGGGGATTTTGGAGTACTAAAATCCCTAAAAATGGCTGCAGGGAAGCTTGGGATCTTGCCTAAAGATTTGTTTATTGTCTCCGGCATTGGGTGTTCCTCAAATCTGCCGGGCTTCATTCATGCTTACGGGGTACATAGTCTGCATGGGCGTGCGGTACCCATCGCCTCGGGCGTGAATTTTGCTAACCACAACTTGCATGTCGTGATTACTGGAGGAGACGGCGATGGTTACGGAATCGGCATCGGTCATTTTATTCATGCGATGCGACGTAACTTGAATTTGACCTATATTGTTATGAATAATCAGATCTATGGTCTGACCACCGGACAAGCTTCCCCAACAACGATGGCAGAAGTCAAAACCAAATCGACCCCCCGAGGAAATGTCGAGTTTCCCATCAATCCGATCGCCCTTGCGCTGGTGTCAGGTGCGACCTATGTTTCGCGAGCCTTTTCCGGAGAGCCGAACCATATGGCAGATATATTTGCGGGAGCCATTTCTCACCGTGGTTTCTCGTTGGTGGATGTTTTTAGCCCATGCGTGACCTATAACAAGATCAATACTTATCCATGGTTCAAGCAACGAGTTTATAAGCTTGAGAATGAATCATCTTACGATGCAAGTCATTTCAGCCCTGCTTTAGAAAAAGCGATGGAATGGGGTGATCGGATTCCCATCGGACTCTTTTATCGACATGAGAGAGCGGTGTACGAAGACAGCGAGCCTGCGCTCCAAAAAGGCCCACTGGTCGATCAGGAACTCAAAGTAGATCGGGAGGTATTTGAGAGCCTTGTAGGGGAACTTGTTTGAATTGTTGCACCCGCCTCCTAACGAGATGCAACCACCCCAGACGCAGGAATGCGCTCTAAAAAAGAATTGACCGCCAAGGCACAGGCATGTTCTTGTAGTTGGTAAGGAGCAGCCTGCATTTCTGTTATGTCGTCCGGGAGTGCTAACTAAGGGGATGGTGTAGAATGCCCAAGGTAAAGGAGAACCTACACTCGAATCGAGCCGATTCCCGTTCCGCTGCTCAGGATGACGGCATGATTGTTACACGGGAAAAGGCACTGCACGAGCAGGTTCACTATCTGTCCCAATTCCGGCAACGTGCGGTGACGATACAACAGTTGTCTGAGTTAGGGTCGATCCCTTCCAAAGAGAACCTCCTGGTTGGAGCTCGATTTCTTCATAAAGAACTGCCAGTTCGGATCGCCCATCGGATCCGGGAACTGGAAAGCTTACCGCTTGAACTTTCCAAGATGCCGTCGGTCCAAGTCGTCCGCAATATGTATCTAGAGACGCTGAGTGACCTGGTGGGATTGCCCCTACCACAAACCCTAGAGGATGAAGACCGTTTTACCCAAACAATTGATGCGATCAAGCAACGTCACAACAACGTTGTCTCGATCATGGCTAAGGGAATCCAAGAACTGAAAGAGCACCTTGGGAAAGAGGAGCTCGGTCCTGAAATACCTGAATTCCTCGATCGGTTCTATTTGTCACGCATTGGGATTCGAATGCTCATTGGGCACTATATTTCATGCCACAATGGCTCCTCCAATGGATTTATTGGTTTGATTTGTGAAAAATGTTCGCCGGCTGAAGTTGCCGAACAAGCGATCGGTGACGCTCAAAATCTTTGCATCCTGCATTATACCGTAGCCCCTGAAGTCGCCATCTTGGGCCGAACGGATCTGACATTTACCTATATCCCTTCTCACCTTCATCATATGCTGTTTGAGTTACTCAAAAACTCAATGCGGGCGGTAGTCGAGCTCCACGGTGACAAGGTTAATGATTTGCCGACCATCCGGGTCGTCTTTTCCAAAGGCCATGAGGACGTCACAATCAAGATATCGGATGAGGGAGGCGGAATTCCGCGCAGTGGCATTTCCCGCATTTGGACGTACCAGTACACAACGGCCGCTCGGCAATCCATTAGCCCCTCATCTATTTACTACAATGACTTTCATGCTCCCATGGCTGGTTTGGGATACGGCCTGCCACTCAGCCGCCTCTATGCGCGATACTTTGGAGGGGATCTTCAGATTATCTCGATGGAAGGATATGGCACCGATGCCTATTTGCATTTGCGCAGGTTGGGAGATACTGAAGAATCACTACCCAGGAAGCTGCACTAAGAGACCCCTAAAATTTCTTTTCCTCGGCCTTATGACCTGCAGATTCAGGTGAAACGCGTGCGTGGAACCGCCGTCTCCCCGCCGCGTGTTCAATGAGCGTGTGTCAGAGCGCCCGCTCCGGCCGGCGGCGCTCACACAAATTCGAAATCTTGGATTTATCCATCGTATCGAATGTAATACTGAAAAAGAAAAGATGTAGATTCCTTTGAACGGGGAAGGCATTATTCAGTCCAGACCATGAAAACTATCCGCCAGGTTATACAAAAAAGGAAGTGATGCGATCTGAGGATCGCCAAGGGTGAAGTGCCAATTGTTAATCTCATGACTCTTGGAGATTTGAAAATGGTCAACTGCCACTTGGGATCTAAAATGAACCGTCGTGCTTTTATCAAGGCGGCGAGCGTCGGTGGAAGCATAGCCCTGTTACCCACTCGGGTTGGGAGTTCGGCAAGTGTGGAATATCCGAACTTGATCGAGCTTCGAGCAGCCCGTCAAAAGGAAGGCATCATTCCGCCGAATAAGACCTACCGCATGATGGAATGGGAGTTCCACACCCCTCCCCAAGGGGAATTCAATATTAACCTGGAAGCCGCGATTCAGGCGGCTCGCGATGCCGGGAGCGAGTCGCTGATGGTCTATTCACAAGATCAATGGGGATACGCTTACTACCTGAGCAATACGGCGGTGCAGCATCCTCACTTGACCAGCGACTTGTTTGGAAAAGAAGTCTCGCTCGCTCGCGCGGGTGGCATGTCAGTGGTCTGCTACTACTGCCTTCAAATCAACAATCAGTGTGTATTGAGCCACCCCGATTGGGGGTGGCTCAATGAACACGGCGAACCGCAACGATATCGCAGCTGGTATTTCACCTGTCTAGACACTCCTTATCGCCAGTACGTCCTAAGAATGATGGATGAGATTTTCTCTCGCTACGAAATCGACGAATTGTTCCTAGACAGCTTCGGCATTCAGTTTGCCTTCTATCATGGAGGGGGCAGGAATCCTTTCTGCTTTTGTAAGTACACCGAAGACGCCTGGAACAAAGATCACCCGGGAGACCCCTACCGTGAAGGGTTCAAAACTCGAGAGGGGTGGGAACTTCGTTACCAGTGGCACCAGAAACGGACGATGACCGAAATGCTGGATGAAGTCATCAAGATTGCCCGCAAGTATCGGCCCAACCTATTGGTTTCGCTAAACGGCGGCCCGGAATCTTTTCCCGCCGACATCATGGAAAAAGTCAGTTTTATTTATGCCGAACCCATCAGCACGTCCACTGGCATTTCGATTGGTTCCATTCTGATGCGGGGCTGGGGACGGCCGTATTACCAGGCGGGGATCTTTACTCAATATGGTTATCTGGACACCTATCCGGGTTCAGTCTCCAGGGTTCAGGCCAATGCCCGGGCGGTTCAGAACGCCCGAACCTTCATTGTTGGAAATGCACCGGTGTTGAGCGGAGTAGATGGTCAGGGTTTTTCCGGGCGTTGGTTCAGCGTCGCCAAGGAAACCTGGCAAGACCTTCGTCATGTGGATTGTCTTCTTGGTCCGGAGCTTGAACCGGTTTACAGCACGGCAATGCTCTATAGTCTGTCAACCCGCAAGAAATTGGCCGCCCAAAATCGTCCTGTCGACTTCCGTCATTCGACAAAAGGTGCTCTGGAAACACTGACCTATGCAGGCCGTCCTGTGGAGAGTCTGGCAGAATTTCGTCTAACCCCTGAAACGCTCAGCCAGTTTGAAGTACTCGTGCTGCCAGAAGTGGAAGTACTCTCAGACGCACAAGTCGCGGCCATCCGGCGTTGGGTCGAGGGGGGTGGAACGTTGGTCGCCAGCTATAAATGCGGCCTGCTGGACGAGAACCTCCGAATGCGATCCAATTTCCCCTTAGCGGACGTCTTCGGGGTGGATTATGTCTCCGAGGAACGCACGTATGCCTATGATGAAGAAGGCAGACTGCGGTCATCCGTCGGCGAAGCGAAAGATAACCCTTCCTCAACCTATCTCGAGTCAGTGGGACATTCTTTGGCAAGCATGTTGGCGTCAGGCACGGTAGGTTTGCCTGGTTCGTTTCTCTATTTGAAAAAGACAACGGCTCAAGAGGTGATGAGGTATCGGCTTCCATTCATGGTTCAAGATTTGGCCCACAATCAATGGTTCAATTGGGGACCGCCGCCCCCAGGGGAAAAGACGGGTGGGACAGCGGTGGCATTTAACAAGTATGGGAAGGGGCAGTCACTATACGTCGGTGTCCCCATTTTCTGGGCGATGCAAGGGCAGCCGAATTGGATCCGTGAATGGATCCCCGAGTTACTACAGCAGTTGGTCCCGAGACCCATTGCGGAAATTCGGCCGGAGCCGAAATCAAAGTATGTACATGGCACTTTTTTCTACGACAAAAGCAAGCGATTCATCTTGGTGCAAGTCTTAAATGCGGTGGAGTTGGCCACGCAAGGCGAGTTTCGACCCGTATCTCATGTAGAATTGCGAATCAATCCGGCTAAATTGAAAGTGACTGGGGCGCGAGTGGTGTGGCCGAAGGAAGAGGACCTGACGGTAATTAATAGTGAGGGTTTCACACGTATCTTGCTTCTCAATCCAGAACGATATTTGGTGCTCTACCTGAGATTGGCATGAGAATCATTTACGAAGCACGGGTCAAGCTTCTAAGTTTGCTTGAAAAAAAGGGAGGCATCGAGAATGCGAAGTCAGATGCGATTGGGATTCCGAAAAAACTGGGCCTCTTTCCTCCGCTTATCTATGGCAACCATTCTATTTGTGATGGTATTGCCAGGCGCACTTTCACAATCCCGACCTGTCTTTGATCGTGTGGTGATCGACTCACTTGACCCCGCGGCATGGAATGGCATCGTGTTTCTCGCCAAGGCCTTCGAACAACCTGCATCCTTTGCCTTGCGCATCGGATCGCGCGGCAACAAATACTTGGTCGGGAACGATGTGTTCCAGGCCGTCCGCGAAGTGGGACCTCATGCTCCGGACGCTTCATACTGCCGTCTGGGTTGGGCGCAGTCCCCTCGTGAAAACCCTGTTAAATTGGAGTGGGCACGAGTGGACCAGATGACAATTATCGGTCGCCTGACAGCTCCCAAGGATATTCAACTTGTTCTCGAAACATACTTCCCCTTTACTCCCAATCAACATGTCAATCAGGGCTTGTTCTCGCTCATGGACTCGAAGCAGGCGATTCTTGGAGAGAGATTTTTCGACAATGTCTTCGGGACGAGTGCTCAGTTCATCGTCATGGTGGATCGGCCGACGATTGGGAGTGGTACTTTTGCCAATCTCCAGCAAATTAGTGACAACATGAATGCGACGGGAAAGTTGGATTCCAGATTGGTTACACTTGCCGCAGAGCCGGTCCAGGTGGTGGCCGGGCTGGAATTTGTGACTGCTGATTCCGAGATCGCTCATTTCGTGGCGATGCTCGGCTGGGATAAGGAACAGCTAGCCAGTAACGCACAAGCATGGCTTACCCCCGGCAAGATTGATTTGCTCTTGAATAAGAATGCAGAGACATATGCCGAGCGCAGACCCACCATGAAAGGCCTTTTTGCAGGCGCTCCCGAGGCGATTGGAAACAACCTGTTTTGGAGTGCCCTCTATGTCCCCCCTTACGATCTCATTTTTCCAAATGTCACCCGTGCGTGGGCCACTAATCTTCGGAGGCTGGGTCGTTTTTGAATGGGACAACTTCTTCAATGCGCTGCTAACGAGTTTGGAGGATAAGACTCAAACTCATGCGGGCATTCGGGCAGATTTACTGGGGCAGACTGCATCGGGGTTCGTGCCCAATTGCGTGTCCGCTACGTCCACGACTCCAGACCGTTCCCAGCCTCCTGTCGGGGCGTATTGCGTCTGGAAGGTTTTTCAAAAATATCAAGACCGGGAAATGCTCGAATGGGCCTACCCTCGGCTGAAGAAATGGCACGAGTGGTGGCTGAGAGACCGGGGCGACGGGCAGTCATGGCGGGACGGGAATCGTGACGGATTGCTGGAGTGGGGGAGTGACCGGGGATCGGGTGAGTCCCTTGCTGATCGGGGCATTTCCAAAGCGCCCAAGTGGGAAAGCGGGATGGACGATAGTCCCATGTACGACGACATCGGGTACGACGAACGCACTTACACCATGAAAATGAATGACGTCGGCCTCAATTCTCTTTATGCGCTCGACGCTGAGTGCCTTTCAAAAATGGCGACGATCTTGGGGAAAGATGAAGACAGCCGGCAATTTGCGAATGATTATGAGCATATGAAGCAGTTGATCAATACAAAGCTATGGAATGAAAAAGATGGCATTTATGAAAACCTGCTTTGGGATGGAGAATTTTCCCCCCGCCTCTCTCCGACTTGCTTTTATCCATTGTTTGCGGGTGTTGCTAGCCCGCAGCAGGCCGAGCGCCTGGTCAAAGAACATTTGTTGAACCCAAAGGAATTCTGGGGGACCTATGTCATTCCCTCAATCTCTCGCAATGATCCTGCATTCTCGGACCAGTTTTATTGGCGCGGTAGCATCTGGGGGCTGACGAATTATATGGTTTACCAGGGACTGAAACGCTACAAATTTGACTTGACCTCATTGCAATTTGCCCAGAAGTCTTTCGATCTGTTCATGGACGATTGGCGCCTGAATCAACATAATAACGAACTGTATCTCGCATCGGGTGGGAGGGGCAAGGGTGACCCCCATTACACTTTTGGCGCATTACTGCCGCTCATTGCTACGGAAGAATATATTGATGAAAACCCCTGGGAGGGCATGCGATTTGGTATCCTAAGCCCGCCATCAGAGGGAGAATTCCATGGGGCGATCTGGGAAGGACACCGCTACGACATAATCATTGGGCCGCAGAGGACTGCGCTCGTTCGCGATGGTCAGTTGCGATTCGAAGCAAATGCGGGCGTCGTGGTGCGAACGTATCAAACCGAAGCGAATCGTATATCCTTCTCTCTCACTAGCGAACGGGGCGCGCGGGTGACTATCGCAGAGTTTTCCTCAGGCGAATTCCAGGTAAAGATCGACGGGAAGTCTGCGGGGAAATTGAATGTTACCGGTGGCCGTCTCAATTTCGAAGTCCCACGCCGGGGAACATCGCGTAGAACTGGGAAAAAACTGAAATCCGTGGTCATCATCAGACTGAAAACCCGGCTGCGGAGGCAAATCAAAACGAGTCCCCTTTCGGGAGGGGCAGAGGGATTTAGCCCTCAGGGGTGGGTATGATTACCATTGGGAGCTAGGGCATCCTGCCTGCATTTCATCACTGAAGAACCCACCCCTGCACCCCTCCAGTGGAGGGGAATTCAGACTGTCACCCTTTGAATACGACTTGGTATAAGAATCAACTTCAGAGTTCTTAACCCTTTCCCATAAACTTGTTCCAGAATCCTCCCTACTTCCAGCTCATTACGCTCACGGCTGCAAAAGAACCTTCAGGACTCCTGGTTGTTGAGCGATTTCAAAGGCCTGAAGTGCATCATCCAAGGGGAAACAGTGTTGAAGCAGCCGGGCAGGATGGATTTTCTTAGATTCGAGCAGCTGAAACGCTGGCTCAAACCGGCCACATCGGGAACCGACTATTGTGATCTCATCAACAACAATGGGAGTGAGGTTTGATGCAATCTGCCCATGGAAAGTAGATTTCAGGACCAGAGTTCCCCTGGGCTTAAGCAACTCGAGCGCTAAGATTCCAGCCTGAGGGGGATCCGGTCGCCTCCACGACAACATCGAATTCACGCTTAAGGCTCTTTGTCGATTCAAGCGCAACCCGGGCGAGGGGATAATCAGCGATTACATCCAATTTTCTTAATATGTTTCCCGATGATGCTGAGCTGGCAACCGGTCTGGCACAAGACCATTGCAATGAGTAGTCCCAGTTTCCCATCTCCGAGCACGGCAACCTTCATCTGAGCTGAAATATTCACCTGTTCAATCACTTCACAGGCTGCGGCTACCGGTTCCATGAAGACAGCCTCATCATCAGAGACAGAGTCAGGCACTACATGAAGATTCGCTCCTGGCAGCCTGAAATATTCCTGGAAGGCGCCGTCACGGTTTAAGATGCCTAGAACGGTTCGGGACGGACAATGCCGTTGAAGATTCTTGCGACAATAGTCACAGCGACCGCAAGCTGCGTTAATTTCTCCAACGACTCTTTTCCCCAGAAACGACGGATTTCGTGAGTACTCGACAACCCCCACAAATTCATGTCCGAGCACACCTTTAAATCCAAAATAGCCCCGCGTAATCTCAAGATCCGTATTGCAGATCCCCGCTTTTAACAAGCGAATGACCGACTCGTCCCCCGCGAAATCCGGGACATTTCTGTCTTGAACACTGAGCGTTCCATCAAATACGACAGACTTCATCCCAACTCTCCTCCAATTCTGCAGTCACGTGTGTTAGTTTGATTGATTAGCGTACTCCTCATGCGAAAGATTTTAGTGCCGCTCAGAGAAATGACAGCGAGTCGGAGTATACGATCTGTGATTTCAATCCTCATTATTACAATCCAGGTGAATTATGTCATTGATGGATACCAGTGGCCTTAGAAAGAAGAAATGGACGAGCACGGAGTGTGGGTGCCAACTGCTTTGTGGCGACGAAGTGAAGTTCTTTTGGCTCTGCGACAAGGTAATCGGCAGTGTGAAATTGAATGGGGTGCATTCTAAGGTCCGTAAAATTTGCGGGGGCTCAAGTCTCTTGGCTATACTTAAGATTGAACGAGATCAATAAATATGAGTTCCATAAGAAAAGTACTATTCATGAAGTATTCTTGTCGTTAGGATACAGGAAACTGAATCATGTGAAGGCCAGTAAAATTTGACTTGATAAACTTAGCCCTCCTTAAGAATGGTCGATGTAATCAGAATGAAAACAAGAATCAAAACAACTGTTGCGAGATCGTTAGCCATTCTCACCCTGCTCCTGCTTAATTCCCAAGTTCCGTATTCGGCTCAGGATGCCAAGGAAAATGATTCAAAGGGGATGGCAAGCAACAAAACCACGCCGTTCCTCCAGCCGGAAGCGGTTGACCTCCTGAAAAAAGTCAGCGCGGCTTACAAGAATTTGAAGCAGTTTCAGCTTGAGGTAGATGTCAATACCAGTATGAATTCACCCCTCAGGCAGAAGAGCAGTGAGACACATATTTCGATGGCGGCCATTCGGCCTGAAAAAATGAAATTGATCCTGCGAAACGCTGCTGGCCAGATTCAATATTTTCGCAACGGAACGACTGCAACAACCTACCTCCCTCGTCTCAACCAATACATCCAGCGACCTGTAGAATTACCGAACCGTCCCCCTTTGGACGAAGACGAGCATGGTGCATTTGACTTTGCGACGACGGGCGATCAGATCGTGAGTCAATACGAATCCATTGACGAAGGGGTGACGACCGCCAGGATGTTACGCGAGGAAGCGCTCGATTTGGGTCAAGAGAAGATTAACTGTGTGGTCATTGAAATTGAGGCGTCCAAGCATCATGAAGAAGGTGAGGCCACGCAAAAAAGAACATACTGGATCGACAAGACCAGCAACTTGGTTCGAAAAGCGGAGAGCGAAAACCGCTTCCAGCCAGAATCGAAAGAAGAGGCAACGGTCCTAAATACTGAGAAGATTTTTTCAGTCTTCAAAACAGTGGAGCCGGTCGACGATGAGATCTTTAACTTCTCGCCCCCAACAGGAGCCACGGAAGTTGCTGAATTTCTGGAGCCGTCACAACGAGCCGAGAACCCCTATGGGAAAGAAGCCCCTGATTTCACCTTGAAGACATTCAAGGGCGCGACGGTCCAGATGCAGAAACTTCGCGGGAAAGTCGTTTTGCTGAGCTTCTGGGCAAGCTGGTGCGGGCCCTGTCGCCATGAAATGCCCGTGATCGAAAAGCTTAGCCATCAATACCGCGACCAGGGTTTTTTGGTTTTTGGGGTGAACGACGAAGATCGGGATACCATTCGTGATTACATCAAGGAAAACGGCTACAGTTTTCCAACATTGGTTGATGAGGAGCAAGAGGCTATGAAGCTTTATCACGTTGGGGCAATCCCGACTACCGTCGTCATTGATCGTGAAGGGAAGATTGCCAGCTATCAGGTCGGAATGAGCAGTGAAAACGAGCTCCGGGCTGTGTTAAGAACACTCGGGATTCATTAAATGGCAGGCTCACTCCTCTTGCATCTTAGGAGGTTTACAAATCCGTTACTTCTTCTTGTTGCCGTCAAGCTCTTCGATCAATGCGGTGGATGCTGGTCTGGTTTTCTGCAGGTGAAGGGCTACACCCTCTGCTTCTCGAATCACGCGTAGTACATTTTCCCCAGCTAATTTTCTGAGGTCAGCATCGCTCCACCCTCTCTTGATTAACTCGGCGAAGAGGTAGGGAAACTTTGAAGTATCTTCCAAACCGACTGGCATCTCTTCGCCCCCCCAGAAATCACTTCCGATGCCCAGATGATCAACTCCTGCCACATTCCGGATATACTCAATGTGGTCGGCCACGTCTGACAGGTGTGCTTTCGGCATGGGATGAGTGGTAGCGTATTCCTGCTGGATTCGTTTGGATTCTTCGGCCGACGTAATCCGCTTTAGTTTTTCCGATAAGGGCTTCTCCCAATCAGCGGCACTCTGCGAGACAAAGTAGGGAATAAAGCACACCATAATGACCCCTCCATTTTTGCGGAGTTGCATGAGAATTGAATCCGGCACATTTCGGGGATGATTCACGAGAGCGCGCGCCGCGGAATGAGAAAAAATAACAGGCGCTTCACTGATCCGAAGCACATCACTCATGACTTCTGGCGTTACGTGCGAGAGGTCTGCCAACATGCCAAGGCGGTTCATCTCCCGGATCACTTCCTTGCCAAACGGGGTAAGGCCGCCATGTTTTGGTTCGTCCAAAGCCGCATCAGCCCAATCCAGTGTCACGTTGTGAGTGAGAGTCATATAGCGTACGCCCAGTGCATAATAGGCTCTCAAAGCCCCCAGAGAGTTCTCAAGAACATGCCCTCCTTCCATTCCAAGAAGTGATGCGATAAGGCCTTTCTTAAAGTCAGCTTCAATGTCGGAAGCGGTCAATGCAAGAGCAAGGCTTTCCGGATACCGGGCAATCATCCGCCGAGCAATATCAATCTGTTCAAGTTGCAGCTTGGCGTACCCTTGCTCTTTAAGTTCACCGGGAACCCATACCGACCAGAATTGGGCGCCCACCTGTCCTTCTTTCAATCTCACCAGGTCGGTGTCACAAGGGGTCCTTTTACGCAAGTCATAGGCGTCAACATCGCGCGGTGTTTGAGGATTGGTCCGAATTGTCCAAGGGAGATCGTTGTGTCCATCGATAAGGGGTGTTGACTTGAGGATCTGACGCGCATGTTGGAGTGCAACTTCGTCTTTTGGGGAGCCTGATTGGGATACTAGCGTGGAGGAGACAACCAGTAACTGGAATACCAGGATCACAACGCTAACGACTGTTTGACGTTTTCTCTTCCTGGTCATTGGAACCTGTAGGTGGCTGAAGCAATAAACGGTCAACTAAAATTGCGTCTTTCAAACACAACCTATATTTGCAATGTGTCCGCACTCCTTGACCAGCAACAGGATTGGGGAAAACGGATCACCTCTAGTAACCCCCTCATCATACCTGATGGTGACAAGCAGGAGAATGCCGAATTTGCCCTGTGGCTGGAATCAGGGTAGAAATCCACGATACACCACTTTCCTGCAAGGGTATTGGTTATTGCGCGTGAGTTCGTTTATTTCCAATATTTCTTTGAGACTATAGAATGCAATACAATGCAGAGCGAATGCATCAAATCCCATTTGAGTCCGTATTGAACAAGAGCGATAGAGAATCAGGTCTTTGATGTCAGACCGACATTCACAGAAAAGCTTCTGGTATCTGATAGCTACTCAATTCCAAGGTGCTTTCAGTGACAATGCCTACAAGAATATTGTGACCTTGGTTGCCGTCTCCACAGCGGCAACGGCCCAACAAGAGAGCCAACGAATTAGTCTGGCAGGCACTCTGTTCATCGTTCCATTCCTGCTTTTTTCCATGTATGGCGGATTCCTGGCGGACCACTTCAGCAAGCGCTCAGTGACAATCTATACCAAGGTGGCTGAGGTCGCTATCATGTTGCTGGCGACTCTTGAATTCTCTCGTGGACACCTTTCGCTGGCGATGGGGCTGCTCTTTCTCACCGGTAGCCAGGCCGCATTCTTCGGTCCGACAAAGTACGGAATCCTACCAGAATTGTTGCCGGAAAAGCGGCTTTCCTGGGGCAATGGCATCCTGGAAATGACCACTTTTTTGTCCATCATACTTGGCACTGTGGGGGGTGCGATTCTGGTAGAAAAGCTTGTTGGCCGTTTGTATTTAGCTGGGTTGATCCTGGTGGTCCTGGCACTAGTGGGAACAGCTACCAGTCTCGGTATTGGCCGCTTGCCTGCAGCCAATCCTGCCGCGCGCTTCCGTTGGAATTTTATTGGAGAGGTCTGGCGCTATGTTGGCGAGGCCCGCAAAGATCGGGTTCTCTGGCTGGCGGTGGTGGGTGGCGCTTACTTCTGGTTTCTGGGCTTTCTCTTCCAGACCAATATCGTCTTGTATGGCAAGAATACTCTGGGCCTGCAGGAAAGTCACATCGGATACCTATTGTCTGCAGTGGCCCTGGGAATCGGCCTGGGTAGCTATGCGGCGGGTCATTTGTCCGGGAACAAAATCGAGTATGGTCTGATTCCTTTGGGCTCCATCGGAATCACAGTTTTCTCTTTGATTCTCGGATTGGGGCGGTGGGATTTTTGGTACTCAGCGGTCCTCTTAGCCGTGATCGGCTTCTCGGCGGGATTTTTCATCGTTCCTCTGAATGCCTTGGTGCAACAGCGTCCTGACCCCTCGATCAAGGGTGGGATGATTGCCATGGCAAACCTGATGACCTTTGTCGGGATGCTCGTGGCCGCAGGACTGTTCTGGGTGTTGAGCGTACCTCTTGGATTGGCGCCCCATCAGGTGTTTCTGATTGCAGGAGCGTTGACTTTAGTTGCGACGACTTACGTATCGATGTTGCTGCCGGATTCTTTGCTGCGTCTGGTTCTATGGATTCTGACGCACAGCCTTTACCGAATTCGAGTGGTGGGTCGCGACAACATTCCCGAAAAAGGGGGCACACTATTTGTTTCCAATCACATGTCATTTGTCGATGCGCTCTTGTTGATTGCATCGACCGACCGTTTCATCCGTTTCCTGATTGAGAAAGACATTTATGAACGTCCATTGATCAGGCCTTTTGCCAAAGTCATGCGCGCAATCCCGATCTCAGGCCAGCGCGGCCCACGGGCTCTGATCTATGCTCTGCGCGAAGCCAGCCGCAGCATCCAGTCCGGGGATGTCGTCTGTATTTTCGCCGAAGGGCAAATCACGCGTACAGGCCAGCTGCTCCCATTTCGCAAAGGGTTCGAGCGCATCATGAAGAATGTGGACGCGCGCATCGTCCCTGTCAATTTGGATCGCGTTTGGGGGAGCATTTTCAGTTTTGACAAGGGACGGTTCTTCTGGAAGTTGCCCGCCCGCATTCCCTATCCGGTTACGGTCACCTACGGGGCCCCCTTGCCTGGACAGTCTTCTTCTGAAGTAGTACGGCAAAAAGTTCAGGAACTGGCGACAGACGCCTTCGTTTTTCGCAAAGCGGATCAAATCCAGCTTCAACAAGCCTTTGTTCGAAGGGCGCATCGGCATCCCTGGCGCTTTGCAGTGGCAGACGGGATGACGCCGCGCGTGAGCTATCTGGGCCTCCTGCTTCGTAGTGTGTTTCTGGCAAGATTGCTGAGAGAGCAGTGGCGCGACCAGAGGATGGTCGGGTTGTTGCTCCCGCCATCCGTGGCTGGTGCTGCGGCCAACATTGCTGTGCTGCTCGCGGGTAAAATTCCGGTTAACCTGAACTACACAGTCTCTCAATCTGTCCTGGAGTCCTGCATTTCTCAGTGCCAGATCACAACGGTCCTGACTTCAAAGGAATTCTTGGAGAAGGTAAAGTTGCCTGTCCCTTCAGGTGCCGTTTTGATGGAAGACTTAAGACAACAGAAGACGATCGGACGGACCATAGTTGCCTTAATGCAATCGCTGTTATTGCCTGCTGACCTATTGCAACGAATGCTCGGTGCCCGCAGTTCTAAGGGTGTTGATGAGCTCGCGACAATCATTTTTTCGAGCGGCAGCACGGGCGATCCTAAAGGCGTGATGCTCTCCCACCACAACATCTATTCGAATCTGGATGGCATGGCCCAGGTTTTCGCGATTTCAAGGCAGGATCGGATTTTGGGCGTGCTCCCTTTTTTTCACTCGTTTGGATTTACCGGAACCCTTTGGTTTCCGCTGGCCAAAGGCATGGGGGCCATCTACCATCCCAATCCGCTGGATGCTCGAACCATTGGCGCCATGGCCGGCCGCTACCATGCAACCATTCTCCTGGCCACACCCACCTTCCTTCAGAGTTATACTCGCCGCTGCAACCCCGAAGACTTTGGCAGCCTTCAATTCGTCATGGTGGGGGCCGAGAAGCTGACGGATCGAGTCGCCTTGGCTTTTGAGGAAAAGTTTGGTATCCGTCCGATGGAGGGTTATGGTTGTACCGAGTGCTCGCCCATTGTTTCTGTGAACGTGCGTGACTTCCGTGCCGCGGGGTTCTACCAAGTTGGACAGAAGCGCGGCCGCATCGGCCATCCACTGCCTGGAATCAGTGTTCGCATTGTCGATCCGGAAACACTCCAACCCTTGCCTGCTGGTTCGACGGGCCTCCTACTCGTGAAGGGACCGAACGTGATGATTGGGTATTTGAACCGGCCCGAAAAAACTGCAGAGGTGCTCCGGGACGGCTGGTATGCTACCGGGGACTTGGCCATGCAGGATGCCGATGGATTCGTCACAATCACTGACCGTTTATCCCGCTTTAGTAAGATTGGCGGTGAAATGGTTCCGCATCTCAAGGTTGAAGAGGCCTTGAACAATCTCGCGGGCACGTCTGAACTAAATTTCGCCGTGGCCGGGGTCCCTGATGAAAGAAAAGGGGAACGTTTGATAGTGCTTCATACGCTGAGCGAGGAAAAAATCAAGGAAGTGCAATCCGGACTTCCCGGTACAGGACTTCCTAATCTTTGGATTCCGAGGCAGAATGCTTTCTTTAAAGTTGAAAAGATCCCACTGCTCGGAACGGGCAAACTCGATCTCCGTTTGGTGCGGGAAACAGCCATTAAACTGGCTGAGGCGGCAAATCCGTAGCGCCCGGATCTGGAAGGAAGCTGGACGCTGTGGAATTAAAATTCCACTTCCGAGGAATTCAGTCCCCATGATTCCTGAAAGAAAATCTATTCCACATTTGAATTTGATGAGTTAATCGCCTAACTATTAGGATGGATTTAATTGATTTAAAAGAAGATACAAATCCAATGAGAAATTCTCCCAATTTGCCAAGCAATGGACATTTCGTTGCAATATGATCCTCTGTTGGAGACAAGACAATACCATTCCGTAAGAATGAGCGCGATTGAATGACTATCGTGTTTGCGCATTTATGTCGATAGATTGATTTGAGCGTCCCATACACTGGGTGAATTCTTGATTGTAAGGGGTATCGAATCAGAGAGTTTCATAATTTTTGACTTTACAACTTAGGACGGTTCCCTTAGGATTCTTGATTCTACTCGAGTAGATGTGGCAAGGATCGTTTGAATAGGGTTGAATTTGGGGTGAATATGCTATTGAAGTGCCGTGCGATTCATTTTCTTGGGCTTTTGATTGGGTTGTCGGGGCTATTGCCTAAGACGTTTTCCGCCACTGAACTGGCTCCAGCCGTCACGCCACAAATTCTATCTAGCGAGGCACTCCAAAAGTCGTTGACTCAACTGGAGCGCCGCCGCATTCGTTCTTATAATCAAGGTGTGCTCGTCGAAACGTTGGATGGGCGGAAGGTACTTGCCGACCACAATTCGGAAGAGGTTTTTAATCCTGCCTCCGTCATGAAATTGGCGACTTCGTTCTTTGCCTTGTCTCGTTTGGGCCCGGAGCAACGCTTTCAAACGGAAATCTATGGAGATTCGCCTTTAGATGGTCGAGCAAAGGCTTTGCCGGGAAACCTTTATGTCGTCAGTGAAGGTGATCCTTCCCTTCGTTCAAGTGATGCTCTCTCTCTCGGCCGAACCCTTCTCCGCCGTGGTCTTCGTCGTGTAGATGGAGATCTTGTGATTGCCGGTCCGTTCTCTTTGTACAGTGACAGGTACCCAGTTAGAAATTCAAGTGACCTATTGCGTCGATCCTTGAGTCGTGTCGGCATTCGTATTATGGGAAAAGTAAGGATGGTCTCGGTTCAACAGGCTGACCTCTCAACCAAAACCCTTTTCATGAGACGGGAATCGGATCGTCTTCGAGATATCCTGTGGATGCAAAATGCCCATAGCATCAACGAAATTGCAGACCAAGTCGGAGACCTTCTGGGAGGACCAGAGGCTCTCGAACAGTTTTTGATCGATGAAGTGAAGATCGCGCCCGATGAGATCCATGTGGATCGCCCTTCCGGGTTGCAATTTAACAAAATGACTCCCCGGGCCGCGGTCAAATTATTACGAGCGCTAAATGATTGGCTCGAGACCCACCAAATGAAGATGCAGGATATTATGCCATTGGCGGGTATTGACGAAGGTACTCTGTTTGGAAGATTTCGAGATCCACAGATATACGGTGCCGTCTTGGGTAAAACGGGAACGAATCCCGTCAAAGATGGAGGGGTCAGCGCTCTGGCTGGCATGGCCTTCACACGCGACAACGGCCTTGTCCTTTACGCGATTTTTAATTCACACGGAAGCATACATGGCTATCGGCGTTGGCAGGATCATTTCCTTAAGGAATTAATTGAGGAAAATGGTGGGCCGGGAGATTCCTTTCTTTCGCGAAGCGGACTCTCACCAGTCAATGTGGCCTCTTATTGGGCACCTTCCGAGTACTGGAGTAGTTTAGGCGAAGAAACCTACAAGCAACCCACCCTCAAAAAAGCCACACCTTCGCAACGTAAATACACCAAATCGCATCGTTCTAGCTCCCGCCGAGTCGGCAATTAACCGGCTTGCCTAATTTCCCTGACACCTGTTGTTTATCGCAAGTCCACGATTTCCAATTCTTTGTGTTGCTTGAGTGCGTTTTGACCAAACGCCGGATGGGAATCGAGAACTCTGTCCATACCAAAGATTACTCGCTCAAATTTTATGACATTCTCTTGCCCTGGGTGTATCCAGTTATACACTGAGTGGATACTTAAAGTAACTTCCGCCCTATTTGCCATGTCAGAAGACAACTGCCTTAAGACAAGGCCAAAAGCATGATGACTTTTCTTGCCATATTTGTAGGAAGTGTCGGGGCCTACTTGCTAGTCTGGGCGTTCAATATCCGGAGAGTAGCTACCGCCCAGCGTCCCCGATTCTCCAGCACAATTGGGTTTCAGTGGGGGACCCCGACACTTGGTCTTTTTTTCCTGTTGGTTGGGTTTGGATGGGCGATGAACAGAAGTTTGTTGTGGGGAACCCTGGGCTTGGCATTGGTTGTAGGTTTAGGAGCGCTTGTGATCCTCCACGACCAGTACACAGCAACCATCAAGATCCTCTTTGACGATTATCTGAAACTTAAACGAGAGAATCCTGGGGTAAGTGATTACGATCTGCATTATTCGATTGTCAAATCCCGCAAACCTCTTTGGACAGAGGATCGTGTCGTTGAAATGTGTGTTGGAAAAGACATCAATCAGCTGGTACTCCTGTTACTGGTAGTTGAATATCAGATTCATCCACTCAATGACATGGCGCTTTATGAGCGGCTGAAGCGGGAAGTGGATAAGCTGGGACCGAAGAGTTAAAGCAGAGGAAAAGGGCATTACGACCGTCTAGTCTTCCTTACCAAACCAATCTTTCGTGAGGTCCAGCCACATCACTAGTCCCTTCCATTGGCCATAGTGCTGGTAATGGTTGAAGATAGCCTTATCGGTGACTTTTCGACCCCTCTTATACATATTGGAAAACCTCTGCCGACACCAACTGTCCAAAGCAAGATGCTCGTAGTGACCGAGCAGCCGCATCAAGTTTCCAGCCGCGTAGGGACCAACTCCCTTGATAGATATCAGCTGATGGTACAGTGTTTCGGAGTCCAGTTGATCCCACTGTCTTAGGTCCAATCTGCCTGAAGCTACCCTTTCCGCAAACCGGAGAATGTAGGAACTTCGGTAACCGGATCGAATCTCACTTTTCAGAAAGCTTTCTGTTGTGGAAGCCAACTGGATTGGGGTTGGAAAATCCGCATAACCTTGACTAAACGACTTGCCTAGTTTCGAGACCAGATTGCCGACCATTCGTTGCGTGGCGCTCCAGGAGCAATTCGTAGTGCAAAGCATTTTGATCACATCTTCAAAAAGGGTTGGTCCCCGGAGCAATCGTCCTGCTTTGACCCGCGGAATCCACGCAAAATCTCCATTTCCTTTCGACTTCCTTACGGCGGTAAAAAAAGGTTGTAAAGGTTCGCGCAGGCGAAACATAGACTCAAATTGTGATTGAACCTGGTCCAATTCCTTTTGCGTCATGGGACCGTGAGATTGAATGTTTATTCCAGTTTGCTCTTCAGCCTCGCGCATCTCCACTAGAACCGTTTGATGAGAAGTGTTCAAAACGCGTAGCAAACAGCGATTTTCGAGTTCGAGATGAAACGGAGGCAAGGAAGACCAGCCATGGCTGAGGACTGTTCGCCAAAAACTAAAATCAAGAGGGGCTGAAACAGCCAGTTTGTATTGGTACATCTTTCGATTTTCGCTTCGTAGGCTCACTTTTGTTTTAAAGGCACTTATTCGTGAGCGTTGATCTGTCGATAAGCTAATTTGCAGGCCACAGCATTAATTTACAACTCGAAACGCTTCTTGCAATCTCTAGCTTCGCGAGGCCTTCATGGAAACTCCTGCCTTCCTGCTCAAGCTCAAAGCCATCGGACTAGAGGATCTTTATCACATTCAGGGATTCATGCATCTTTTAATGAAGCCACGGAATGGGATGCGCTGGACAGCGGAGGACAAGCAAGAACTCCGCAGCCATTTGATTCCACTTGCCGAGACGTTGCCTTATCTCGCAGTCTTCAGTCTCCCTGGTGGCCTGCTGCTGCTGCCGATTCTTGCCCGGATTATGGACCGGCGCAAACCGGGCCAGTTGCTCTCTGTGGTTCCCTATCCTGAAAAGTTAGCCGAGAGTCGAAACACCGATCTTCCAACCACCGATTCCAAGTCACAAGAGACATAAACGAGAATGATTCCCTCTGTCGATGATCATCAGAAAATGGCCAGACTAAGTACTGCTAATCGTCATTACGGCAATGTTTCTTAGGACAGGCGCCGCCTGAGGTCGGGGCTTTCTCACAGCCCCAAGCCTGCAAAGTTGTTGGCATGAATCAATCTCAATGCTTCATCACCGACCCGGCGTTAGCGTCACCGTATTTATGTACAGCAGTAATAAGCTATTCATTGCCTTGGGTCAATCGATTCCCTGGGCCACTTGAGAGGAAACCTCTCCCTGGCGAATTATTTCATTGAAATGAACCTTCCCAGGAAACAGGGCAGTGGACTTCTGCATCCAATCCGAAGTATTAAATGGAAAATGAATGATGAACTGCGCATGAGAAGATTCAGAGTAATCCTATTTGCCCTTTTGGGGGCCTTGGTCTCTGCTTTCCTCGTGAGTGAGCTGAAGGTCCAAGCCGAGGGAGCCTTAAGCGGACCGGAATACATTCGCAAGATCGCAGAGAACGTCAAAAGGAACCGCATCCTTGAGATGTCCTACATGTTCGAAGTGACTCATCAGAAACTGACTTTAGGAAGAAATGCTGAGGTCAAGGACAACGAGAGTCGAACTTATGAGATCACGCCTTTGGAGGATGACTATTACAGGAAACTCATCAAGAAAGATGGGAAATCACTCTCGGAACAGGAGGCGCGAAGTGAAGAAAAGAAGCTGGAAGAAAGCTTGAAACGGCAGACGAATCTGTCCATATCGGAACGAAATAAGCTTGAGAAGAAGAAAATGGAACGCCGCCGGAAAGAAGAGCAATTCTGGAATGAAGTGGTTAAGGCTTTCGATTTCACTGAAGTCGGCAGAGAAACGGTGGAAGGCCGCTCCGCCCGCGTCTTTAAAGCAATCCCTCGCCCTCAATACGTACCCGAGGACAGCGACTTTGAGCTCTTGAAGAAAATTAAAGGGAAGATCTGGGTCGATGTCGCTGATGACCAGGTTTCACGGGCGGATGTGGAGTTCATTGAAGACATTCGCTTTGGCGGAGGGTTTTTGGCAAAAGTAAACAAAGGGGAACATTCACAGTCCTGCAGAAAAAGGTAAACGACGAAGTCTGGTTTCCATCGCACAGCGAAGTCATTGTGAATGGTCGCTTGCTTCTATTTAAAGGGTTCAATCTCAAGATACTCAGTGACTTCGGGAATTACCGAAAATTTGAGACCTCAGTTAATTTTGTTCCTGCCTCTGAATAAGATTTAAAGATTCACCGCACCTGTTGGTGGCGATTTTGGAGTGCGGCAGCTTGCTGCCGCTTTGGATTCCTGTACTACCCCCATCTGCGGTTACTGTCAACCTGAGGTCCAACAGTCAGCGGCTCGGGCCGCCCATCTGCTTCGACGACGCCGCCAGCAAGCTGGCGAGCGTGCAAAACGGGACCAAGCTCCCGCACTCCAAAATCATTGTGGAAGTAAGGTACGAGGGTCGTTGGTGATGTTGTCGATTACCGAGCCATACGCGACAGAAGTCGAGCCTCGCAAAAAGCGGGAGCAAGCTCCCGCACTCCAAGCCGCCTACTCCCTTTCCCAGATCACCTCGAACTCGTCGTGAATCGAAATTCTGTCCGTCTTAAATCCACTGATTGTCTTGATAAACGCGGGGCTTGCTGTTCGCTCAAACCAGGCTGCTGAACACCAGGGATAACGCGAGGCAACCGGCACCAAGCTGTGGCGACGTGGGTTCTGATGTAACGCCTCGGGATGCACATCTGCTTCGACGCCGCCAGCAAGCTGGCGAGCGTGCAAAGCGGGAGCAAGCTCCCGCACTCCAAAATCACTGGGGCAGCAAGGTGCGGGGATCGTTGGTGACATTGTCGATCACTGAGGCATAGGCTGCAAAAGAGCCGTCTCGCGTGGTCGTGGACAAATCCAGCCGGGCCCCGCTGAGATTGGCCGGGCCGCCCAGGGCGAGGACCACCCGGCTCACCTGCGTCATCCCAAACGGCGGCAAGTGTATAGCGTTTCGTCCCCAGCACCGTGCCGTCCGGTCCTACCAGCGTCACATCCACATCCACGGACACAAACTCGGTGGTACCACATAGAATCAGGTTCGTGCGGAAGCTGGCATCATCCCGAACGGCCACAATGGAACGCGGTTTCCCGGCGCTGATCAGGTCCTGTAGCTCCATGGCAGGAACGCTTTGGCCAAACGTGCCTCCAAAACCCGGCGTCGAGGTCTGGCCCAGCACCACCAGGTCCTCAGACGCGCCCACCTGAATGGCTCCGAAATCGGAGTCCAGGTTAAAGACGGATTTCAAAACATCGGCAAAGGTGGCCGAGCGGCCGGCCGCCAGTTGAGAAGTTCTTCTGCGGCCCTACACTGCCATCCCGGTTGTTGCCCAGGAATTTCAAGAAGTAATTGGCGGTGGTGGTCCCCACATTGGCCACCGTCAGGTCGGTGGTGTAGAAGGCTCCGCCCGCTCCACCTGCCCGGGCACTCGAGGGCAGGTACCAGCGGAAGGGCCTGTCATAAGGGATCGGTGCGGCTTTGGGCAACAAGGTGCGCGGATCGTTGGTGACGTTGTCGATCACCGAGGCGTAAGCCGAGAAAGCGCCTCCGGAGGTGGCTGTCGAAAGCACCAACCTTGCGCCAGTCACGTTCGCCGAAACTCCCAGGTCCCGAACCACCTTGGTCACCTGGGTCATTCCCAGCGGGGGGAGCGTGTAGCGCTTCGTCCCCAACGTGCTGCCGTTTTCTGCTACCAGATTCAAATCCACATCCACCGATATACCCGTGGCATTACTGAGAATCAGGTTGGTTCGAAAAGCTGCATCCTCGCGAATGGCCACAATCGACCGGGGCGCACCCTTCTGAGATCAACTCCGTCGCAACTGCGACCGGCACACTTTGTCCGAATGTCCCGCCGAAGCCCGGAGTGGAGGTCTGGCCCAGGACGGCTAGCCCCAGTGAGTCAGAGCTGACGGAGATGGCGCCGTAGTCCGATGTCCGCCCAAAGACCGACCCCAGGATGTCGGTAAAAGTCTGCGTTCTCCCTGCCGCCAAGGCATAAGTCTTCTCGT
Organism: uncultured Acidimicrobiia bacterium; assembly: GCA_963810905.1. GTDB lineage: Bacteria > Acidobacteriota > Terriglobia > Versatilivoradales > Versatilivoraceae > CAWBAT01. The sequence continues at coordinate 40,847 of CAWEPG010000021.1, forward strand.
CTCCTCCTGTCCCGTCCTTGTTGTTCCCCAGAAACTTAAAGGTGAGATCTGCACTCGAGTTACCCACATTGCTTGCCGTCACATCGGTAGTGTAAAACGCGCCGTTCAGTCCCTGGGCCCGAGCGCTTGAAGGCAATGTGGCTGTAGCTCCTTGGGGGTTTCCAGAAAGGACATCAATCGTGAACTCTTTGGAATCTGCTTGACCAGTGGAATCGGAAGCTCTGATCGTGAACGTGAATGTGCCCTGAACCGCAGCAGCAATGGTTGGGAATTTCAGCGCGGGTTGAGCCGTAGGAGTGCCAGAGAGGATTCCAGTTGCGGCATTCAGAGCCAGACCCGGAGGGAGAGTTCCGGCCGAGATGGAAAATGAGTAGGGGGGAGCTCCCCCGCCCACCCCTGGTCTTTTAGAAAAGAAAGCCCCTGGAAAGGCCAAGTGGCGGCGTTTGAGCCGGGCATAAGCGGCTACATCAAGAGGGCTGGGGCCGGCCTGAAAGGAAGAACCAGGGATTGGAGTTAGAACTCCTGTGGTCGGGTGCAATGAGAAGCCTGCTGTGCTGTTACCAAATTGATTCGCTACGTAAACCCATTGGCCCCCCGGGTCCACCGCCACGGCCGAAGGGCTTACACCTTCACCGATAGCGACCGGGGTCCCAACGGGCGTCAAGGAACCATTCGAATTGACACGGAACGACGCCACCGTATCGTTCTGACCAATCGAACCGCGTCCTTTGGGTCACTAAAAGAAATTGTCCCGAGGGATCTGCGGCAATAGCTGTTGGTCCCCCGTTTGGTATCCGCAAGTCCAATGGAGATCCAGCAACCGGCGTCAAGCCGCCTCCTGCCCCAATGGAAAGGACAAAAACGCTTTGGCCATCCATCGCATATAGAAACCGCCCCAACGGGTCAGCCTCAACACGAGACAGAAAGCTCCCCATGGAAAAGGGCGACCCGGCTATGGAGGTCAGCGCCCCAGTGCTCCGATTGATGGCAAACGCCGACACGCTATTCGAGAGGTTGTTCGCCACATACAAAAACCGCCCGAACCCATCCGTCGCGACATCGAGCGGCTCAGATCCTGCGGCAAACGGAGAGCCTGGAACCGGGGTCAGAGCGCCGGTGTCGAGATCGAAGGAAAACACCGTGACGTTGTTTGACACGGAATTAGCCACGAAGACGAATTCCCCGGCGGGATCCATAGCCAGTCGTTCCGGAGAGGTTCCTCCCGTGGAAAAAGGGGAACCTTGTACAGGCGTCAAAGCACCTGTCTCGGGGTCGCTGCGGTGCACGCAGACACGATTACGAGCGGAGTCGGTCAGAAGAACAAAACGGCCCACTGGATCAACAACTACCCCTGCCGCGCAGCAGCAGGAATTGACGCCCCCGGGAATGGGTACCAAGGCACCTGGTGCCGGACCCAAGATGGAACGGTCATCGAAGACACCTGCAGTTACAGATAGGTCCTGGCCGATCATCTTGGTATTATTTTCAACCCTAATAGGTTTATAACCCAGTGATCTGAGAAATTTTATTTGATCAAACGTAGGACTTACATTCTTGGCGATAAAGACGGTGTCGCTTTCCTTGCCAAAGTTAAACTGCTGTTCGTCCAGAAATTCTTCAAAAGCCTCTTGAGTCATGAATATCTTGATGCTCAACAAGGTACTGGGCTGCATCAGTAGGGCCAAGCCCAGGAGTGCGCATAGAAAAATCCGCAGTGCGTGACGACTCATAGTTAATACCTCCGTTCCATTTACTTCTTAATTTCTGCATTTCAAAGTGACCTCTTCGAGCAGCCCCACCTCGAAGTGTAGGCCACTGTAGCGGCGGTCTATGACCGCCGTCTCCTTCACACTTCACGGGTGCCGGTCGGCGCTCATAGAGCGCCGCTACAGTTCCGCGGAGTGACGGTGGTTGCCTGCGTAACCCTCGAACTTAATATTTGATGTGGAGGGCAAGCACTGCCTTTGGAGTGCGGCAGCTTGCTGCCGCTTTCAGCTTCCGGCTCTGCCACCAACGGCAGCTTGCTGCCGCTTTGGATTCCTGCACTACCCCCATCCTGCGGTCCCTGTCAACCTGAGGTCCACCAATCGACGGCTCGGGCCGCTGATCTGCTTCCACTACGCCGCCAGCAAGCTGGCGTGCTTGCAAAGCGGGAGCAAGCTCCCGCACTCCAAAAGAACGGCCAATCGGCTTACCGTTTGGCCTGCCTGTTCCCAAACCCTATCCTCTCTTTGGCAGAATTCTTCAGCCAGAAAATCGATGAATTCTAACTTAAAAATATGTTTCGACAAAATCCTGGCAGTATCCCTTGAGACCTGTCAAGAATTTTGTGTTAAGGACTGGGTGGAACATGCACGTGGGACCGCGCGTCCCCCGTCGCGCGTTCAGCGAGCGTGCGCAGGAGCGCCCGCTCCCCCTTGCAGTGACAATCGCGGAGCTCTGCGACGCTATCTTCAGATCAAGGGAATTTCAGCATGATTTGATGAGCTCAATGAAGCATTGAGTCGTCTTCAATATTAGATTCTTCTCTCTCACCGGATTTCCATCAAGCAATGAAGATTCTGGACTATAATTCCCTTGCCTGAGAGGGCACTCACGACCCAATTCATGGACATCTTTTGCGGTTTCGTCTGTAGCTGATTCACTCGACATTTCAAACGTCAATGGTTCGCCTTGGCTCTCAACTTACTCATTCCTGGAATAGATTAACCCGCTCTGAAAAGTTCTTTGTTTTACTGGCTCTTCTGACGGGAATCAATTGGATGGCGCAACGAATTAGTTCTTTGGCGCTTCCTTTTGCGGGATTTATTAACTACACCTTTGCCATCCTGGCCTTTGCCCTCCTCGTCAAGTACTTCCTCCGTTTAATGCGTCGATTTGTCTGGCGGATTCGCAACCGCCTCATCGTTGCCTACATCTTTATTGGTGTCGTTCCGGTCCTGCTCATCTTTGCCATGCTGACTATTGGACTCTATGTCTTAATGGGACAGGTGGCGACGTATCTACTGACCCGCGAATTACAACACCGGAACGAAATCGTACGGGATTGCGCTTCTATTTTGGGATGGCAGACTGCGGAACATTTCAAAAAAGAGGATTTGGAACAGGTGGCAACTCAGACCCTGCTTCATTTGCAACGTCGTATTCCTAATCTTCAAGCGATTATCAGAATCGACAAATCTACCTTCAAGATTTTAGGAAGCGCAGCGCGGGAGGACTACCCTTCCTGGAGCAGGCCGGGATTCATTGGCCTGGTAAGTGTAGGCTCAGACTACATTCTGGCTGCCCACTCCGATGCGAGAATTCAAGGCCACTCCATCGAAGTCTTTGCATTCGAACCGGTCGGTTCGGATTTGCTGTCTAGCCTTCTCCCGGAATTGGCTACAGTGAACCTTTTGGAATTGGAAAAGCTCCCGGACGACAAATCGGATGGGCAACAGAGCGCGGAGCACGCCTCTGATAAAAACGATGCGGGGTCCGCCAAGAAAGGACCGAGTTACACCGTACGATTGAATCAACAGCGGATTCTTCCAACTCACGGTGCTTCCATAATGACACTTCCGGCTGCCAAAAGTTGGTGGGATATGGAGGTTCGCTGGGGAACGGTGGTGCCCTATAGTCTTTGGGACAACAGCCAGCAAGAGACCGAAAAGGTTGTCTTTCGTGTTGACTCACGTCCTTCCTTGATTGTCCGGAAACTGTTCAGCGTGCTCGGTCCGCTCAGCAGTGCAGTTTTCTTCATGCTTTACGTCATCGGCGGACTTCTTTTGGTTGCCGAAATCCTTTCGTTGAGTCTGGGTGATCAGCCTGACGAAGACCATCACACGTTCAGTAGCTGATCTCTATGAAGGGACTCTAAAAATTAACTCCGGCGACTTTTCTCACCGTATCCCTCTTCGATCGAAGGATCAACTCAGTGAGTTGGCATCTTCCTTCAACCGTATGACCGACAGTGTCCAGAAGCTCATTCTGGAATCAAAGGAGAAAGAACGTCTCGAATCGGAACTTGAGATTGCTCGTGAGGTGCAGTCTCAGCTCTTTCCCCGGGAAATCCCGCAACTGCAGAACTTGCAGCTCGCCGGCTCCTGCCAGCCTGCACGGATGGTGAGCGGAGACTATTATGACTTCATGAGAATTGATCCGAATTGGACGGCGTTGGCTATCGGGGACGTTGCGGGAAAAGGCATTTCGGCAGCCCTTCTGATGGCCAGCATTCAATCGTCGCTCCGTGCTCAGCTGAACTCTCGGACACTTCCCACCGGACCCGGCGATGCAGACGGTCTTCCCCTAATGATCTCTGAAATGACAACCCGGCTGAATCAGCAATTGTACGAAATTACTTCTGCCGAGAAGTACGCCACTTTCTTTTGCGCGCTGGCAAATGATTGCAGTGGCCAGCTATTTTATACTAATGCCGGACACCTTCCCCCGCTGCTTGTTCGGAAGCAGCAGGCTCATAAACTGGACATTCATGGAATGGTGCTGGGTGCCTTTCCCAATCAGTCTTATGGTCACGGATCTATTGAGCTTCAACAAGGAGATCTCTTAGTCGCCTATACAGACGGCATTACAGAGCCTGAAAACGAGTATGGCGAGGAGTTTGGTGACATTCGATTGGCGGAATTACTCGTTCAGAATGCTAATAAGCCTTTTGCCGAATTGACTCGCCTCATCGCGGCAGCTGTTAGGGACTGGAGCGATACGCCGGAACAGCAGGATGATATGACCCTGCTCATGGTGAGAAGGATTTAGATACCATCGCAGATGACACCGGCGGGGATCCATTACCTACGTCCATGAATGGTCAGGTGACTCGTGGCCATTCAGGAATCTCTCATTCAAAGAGCCTATGATGTGAAGGGAATAGAGCGAATTCTTCTCTTCAAATCATCTTGCGACCTAGTTCTAGCTGCAATCCCAAGACGCAGCCTTCTAAGGTCAATCTGAGGCGCTGCTTCAGCTAACAACCCCCGTAAACTGAAGCCTGCTGGTATTTTCACGTTTTAAGGAGCTAGTTCTAGCTGCAATCCCAAAACGCAGCCTTATAAGGTCAATCTGAGGCGCTGCTTCAGCTAACAACCCCCGCAAACTGAAGCCTGATGGCATTTTCTGCTTCAGAAAGTTTATGGATCTCAAAATCAATTAACACAATCTTCATTTTATGAAAATGCGCCTTTCATAAAGGTCTATTAGACTGCCTAACAATGTACGGATGTTAGAGGATTTGTAATCAATTTGTTCCATATAAGGAGGGGTTTAACATGATTCCCAGTCAATTGGACTTCAGCTCTAATTCAACCGGTTTAAGAAAGGCCAGATCGCTCAAGCATATTCTGCTCGTGGGCATTGAAGAAGAACACCGTTTGCTGCTGGCAGCACTCCTCCAAGCAGAAGGTCATCTGGTTTCAGTTAGTTGCACAGACATAGAAGCGCTTCGACGTCTTCAGCAGGGAAACATTGAATTCGTAATCATCGATCATTTTGCACCCGAACTCGATGGACTGTCGCTTCTGGAGGAAATCAAAAGCCTAAATACCGGACATCCCGGTTCTCATCCTCTCTTCTCAATACGAGATGGAGCATTACATGACAGCGATGAATCTGGGAGCACTGGACTACTTCAGCAAACCAGTAGATTACACGAGCGTGCAGCGAATTGTGAATACGCATGTGGCATTTGGGCGGAATCAACAGATGAACTTCATGCAGTAAATTTCTTCAAAAAAACATCGTTCAGAACTCTTTTTCAAACGCTCGGGACGGAGCCTCAGTCTGCTTAGTCATGGGGGGCTTTTGGAATGTGCGGAGTAACATTCCCAAAGGGTCGTGTCATGTAAACGGTTGTTTAATTTTAGAGCAGGCCGCGAGATGTGAATTGCACGCAATACTCGAATTCAGATGCAGGCAGTCAGCCCTTCAGACCGTATGCTTGATCAACAGGACTTCATTGCCGACTTCATTGTAAATGACTTCGTCCACCATCTCCCTGGCAATCAAGAGGTCCGAACCCGCCTGGGCGCATTCCACGGGCTGTCCGGAAATCCATGTGTTTTACAGGGTCATCGAGGGGATTCGAAATAGCGGCGTGCGGCAAAGAGTCACGCCGAAATCCGGGCCCTGGGTCACGAAAGAAATAAACAATGGCGCGCCCGGTGCGAACCGCTGCGACTTCGACTACCTTTTCTGGATCGAAACCCGCACCATGCTCCATCGCATTCAGAAGCATCTCGCGGAATGCTGTCATGAGCCGGGAGCGTTCTTGATCCGCGCTGTTTGCCAATAATTCGGTCATGAAAGTCATTAAGCGTTCGGCCGTTAGCAAGCGGCACGCCACCCGCAACTCAATCCAATCGGGCTGTGCCGACAGCACTTCGATGCCGTTCCTCCAGTCAACTTCCTCCAGCGCACGTTTTACCATCTCCGTTATCGCCTTGAGGTCAAACGGAGCGCTGAAACACGAGTATACCTCTGCCCGCAAGGCGGCGATCACGTCATCAGGAGTTGTCTCAGGAGCCAGCAGAATTGTTCTCACTCCCGGCCGGATGCGACGCATCTCCTCAAGCAAAGCCAGATCTTCTTTAGGCAAAGTCTGCGGACTGGTCAGCACAACCTCAAATGAGAGTTGTCGCAGAAGCTGTAAAGCCTTCGCCTCACCGCTGGCGACCTCAACGTCACAATTCTGAAGGGCCAAATTCTCCGTTAACCAGGAACTTTCCCCCGGAGTAACCTCTATTACCAAGACCCTTTGGACGTTTGTTTTACCCATAGTGTACGGTCAATCGATTCGTATCAAAGTGTACTTATTTTACGGCAATGCCTCGGGCCCCTTCAAGCGGATTAGCTAGATCATCAAAGTGTGCTTCCGCAGATTAAAGTTGGTGAGTTGTCCTCTTCTCTTTCTAAGGAAAGCACTAGTACCCGATTTAGAACCAACCAGGAATTCGTGATTCCAAATTCACCCGTAACATGGTGTTAACTAAATTTGTAAACGAATTTTACCAACAATTGCTGACGGAAGCACCGGCACGGATCCGCATCACCTTCTGTGGCTTAGACAAGAGATGCCTCCATCTTGAATAAATTCAAGGGGTAAGAATCACCAGAGGGAGGTGGTTTTCAAAGTCTCCCATATAAGTGTGGAGGATGGCGCTACAGCCGCATGTTCTTGAAGTTAAGATTCTGTTAACTTACTTGATGAGAACCAAGCAAGAATATAACTAGTGGCGAGTTCGGCAGCACAGATCAACTTTACGTCATCGCCTGGCTTGACCAACATGCAATCTGGAAATAACCGGTGCGACGTTGAGAAAAAAGAGCATCATGAGAATGCGATAGTCACTATAATCGGATACTAACGGATCCAAAATAAAGTCGATCCTGCTAAAATATCAATTCGATGAAATTTTGGCGAGGGACTGCGTCTGATGATATGAATTCTAAGATAAAACACTTTGTCCTCTACTCTGTTTGTCTCATCGTATTTTTTGCCTCTTCGGCAAATTCGCAAGACTCAGGGTATCCAGTGCAGTTACCTTCAGGGAAGGTTCTGTTGGGGCCCCCAGCCGGCGTCTTTATTTCGGATCTTAACGCATTTCCAATCAACTCGACGATTAGCCCTGACGGACGGTACGTGGCTTTCTTGAATAACGGCTATGGCCACGCGGCCTCAGGATTTCGCAAATCCGTAGCCATATATGATCGAGTAACTGGCCACGTTGCTGACTTCACAGACCCAGGTACCGGGCTTCTTTTCGATGGTCCTGCGGACATCACGACTCCCTTCTACGGAATAGCCTTTAGCTCAACTGGACAAAGGCTGTATGTGTCCGTCGCCTCGACGAAGGACGACGAGACGCTGGGGAATCGCACCCAGAATGGCATCCGAATTTACAACGTTCGAGAGCGGGCACTTGACCCAGCGGGCGTGATTCAAATCACTCCCTCCGATGTGCCTCTGCCCACAGGTCTCAAGCTTAACAATCCAGCTCCTACTCCATCCGGCATTTGTGTCCGGCCGGATCCTGAAAATCCTGGTGAGGACTTGGTTTATGCTGCCTTGACTTTAAGTGATGCGGCTGTGGAGTTGAGTACGAAAACGGGAAGGGTGCGTCGCCGCTTCAATCTGCACACCCGTTCCGATCGCCCTGCTCTGCCGTCGGAATATCCTTACGCAACCGCAGTTACCCAGGACGGCAAGACTCTTTATGTGAGTCTCTATAATGGATCGGCAATAGCGGTGGTGGACCTGATCACAGGCCAGGTGATTTCCTTGCCCGTCGGAAATCAGCAAAAAGGGCCCTCTTCGCCCAGCAGCCATCCCAGCCACTTGGCCGTGCACCCTTCTGGCAGAACCGTCTATGTTGCCGTGGAAAATAGCGACCTGGTCTGCATCATCGACAATAACCCAGCTTCTCCTACTTACCGCACCGTGGTCGGGAACCTGGATATCCGGCCTCAAGAAATGCGCCGATTGAAGCTCTTAGGAGCGGGGCCCAACCACTTGAGCTTTACTCCGGATGGCAAGACGCTCTTTGTGTCAATGGGATTGCTCAATGCAATCGCTGTGGTTGACGTGAATTGGGACAGTCCTTCTGTTGTTGACCCCGTGGTGAAAGGCTATCTGCCAACGCTTTGGTATCCCCACACCACGGAAGTGAGCCGCGACGGAAAAACGCTTTACATGACTAGTGGTAAAGGCAAAGGGACGGGACCCAATCGGCCGAATCGTCCTTTCCCAGTGGGTCAGCGACCCGGCGCCTACGGGCCGACTTTGCTGAAGGGATCGCTGCACCAGATTAGCCTCACCGAAATCCAAAACAACCTCGACGCTTTCAGTCAATCCGTGAAAAGCAACAATCAAATTGATGAGGCGTCTCTAAGAGCAGCCCAGAAGGCCATTGATTTTAATCCAATCCGGCATGTGATCTACGTCATTAAGGAAAACCGGACTTATGACCAGCTCTTTGGCGATCTGAAAGGCACAAATTCCGACGAGACTTGCTTGTATTTTGGAGAATCGTTTACTCCCAATCATCACAAACTGGCGCGCGAATTCGGTATCCTGGATAATTTTTTTGATAGCGCCGAAGTCAGCTTCAACGGTCATACCTGGACCACAGCAGGAATTAACAGCGGCTGGAATGAACAACAGTGGCAAATTAACTATTCGACCAAGAACTTCACCTATGACTCGGAGGGCCGAAACAATGACTCTCTGCCGATCCTGCATAACCAGGCTGACGTGGACTCGCCTCAGGGAGGTTATATCTGGGACACGGTGACGGCTGCGGGGAAAACTATCGGCATCTACGGGGAGTATTGCGAAAACCCGCCGCAACCCTTGAAATGGCTCGAAAAAGGCGATCCACTCCCCTCATACCTGGTACGTCCAGGTATTGGAAAAGACAGCCCGTTTCCCTGGCGTGTGCCACTGTTTGCCGAGCTCGATCCCAACGGAATTGTGAAGGGTGGCACTATTCCGACCAAGGGGGTGTTTCAGGGTTCTTTTCAACCTCTCTATCCCGATTTTGACCTCCTCTTTCCTGACGTACTGCGCTTCATGATTTGGAAGCGAGACTTTGACCGCATCGCCAAAAGACAAAAGCAGACGGGTGAAGATACGCTACCATCCATGAGCATTGTTCGTTTTGGCAACGACCATACTCGCGGAGTCGCTCCCGGGGGCCCCACTCCGGATGCCAGCGTGGCGGATAACGACCTGGCATTGGGTTGGCTGACGGAGACCATTTCCAGTAACCCCTATTACTGGAGCAACACTGCTATTATCGTTTTGGAAGACGACGCCCAGTCCGGATGCGACCACGTGGATTCCCACCGGAGCATCGCTTTGTTTATTAGCAAATACAGCAAAGGTTCTCAGCAGATCCAAAATGTGGATTCGCGCTTCTTAACCACCGCGAGCGCCGTGCGCACAATTGAGGCGTTACTCGGGCTTTCTTCCAGCAACGTAATGACTGCTACCGCTCCGTTGCTTTTCTCAGAACTGCAGAAAGACCCCTCTCTCTGGCACGGACCGTACAAGGCAGATGCTACTAACCTTGAAAATGGTCTCATTTTTCAGGAAGCCACTGGCAAGATTCGCCAAAATCCCGGTTTGCAGGAATTGGCTGCTTTGACGGCTTCACTCGATATGGAGGAGGCCGATCAGGCCGACGCTGAAAAGCTGAACTACGTCCTGGAACAATGGGTGCGCTTGCAGGGGCGCTGAGATGTTGCAGCCCAAGATTTTAGCTGAAGAGCTGACTTCGGAATTTGGACGTTACGAAACTAGAGGAGGCACCTCACATTGCCGCACAGCCACATCCCATTCCCCTATGCGGCGATGCGCGAATAAGTTGACGTATCAAAAGTCTCGTTTCGCGAGTTGCGAGCGCCCAAAGGTGAATGAAATGCAATGACGTTATAACGTTCTGTTGCTCTGTGCTAGCGAAGAAAAAAGAACAAGGTTACAATGATGCGCTTAAAATTCTTTTGCAGTTTACGGACAGTTCGGAAGAATCCCTTGGGCGAGACCAGCTTGAAAGTTGATGGGATCAGCAGGGATCCACTACTCCTTAATTCGTGGAGCTTTCTCAAACCGAGGATTGAAAGCGACGAATTTCTGCACATTGTTAAAATAGATGGTTTGGAAGAAACTTGTCGGCAGGAGACCATTCTCTATACGGGACCTCGAAAATTTACTTTCTGGGGCAAGCTGAACACGAAGGTTTCGAAGTGTGGTGTCTCCTATTTTGAATGATCGAAATGTGCCATGGCCCACAAAGCCACGTCCCAAGACCGTCTGCAAAGGCTCTAGATCGCTGACGGAGTTCATGTCGAATCCCAATCCCTCAAATTCACTTCCAAACAAGACGATACCTCTAGCTCCAGAGTCCAGGGAGAAAAGAGAAGGGCGGCTTTCATGAGACTGCGGGGGGATTAATACTAAGTTACGTTGGGCAGAATCTAGGAGGGCGTACACTCCTCCAGATAAGCGCCGAGCATATTCCTCATTCTCTTCGAAGGTAATGGTTTGCGATTGATAGTCCAAAATAAAATTGAACTTGGTGAGAAAATCCTGTCCCAAGATCCCAATGACTTGCATACCTTGAATTGTTGGCCCGGCATGCGCCAGAACATCCAGATATTCAACATGCTGGGAGCCAAGCTTAAAATCTTCTATGCGGTAACACGGTACGACTACTGACCCCGTGGCAGTCAGTAACTGGTACCGCCGAGCTTCTCTACCGCCGAATTTGGTTATCAGCGATGGATCGATAAAGGTATGGGCAGATCCCGTATCCAAAACAAGGTCATAAGGACCCGAACCATTGATGGTTACAGGAACAACGATCCAATGACCTGCGACAAGATTGAAACGGACAGGTGTGACGGAAAAAGAAGAAGAAATATAGAGAAGCAGACAGGCTGAAATCAAGCCCGCGACTTTGGCGAAAAACGAAGAGGATGGCTGGGAACACATCCTAAACTCACCCCATCTGGAGCCCTTAACTAGCTCACCTTCTGTTTCGATATGATGATAGGGAATCTTTAAGCGACATGCAGTAAAAAATTAATAAATAATTAACTCATCGTTCATAGGATAATCACGGGTCAGATTTCCTCCCATAGACTGAAAGAAAATTCTGAGTTGCTCTCTGCTTTCCGTAATGATTTAACACGCTCTTCATCTCTCGAAAACGTCCCTTTCATGTAGATTGATTATACTCGCCTTCTTTACGGGAAATCGTGGGCTCTTGGGTCATGCATCCAATCAAGCTACTCGAAATCCCGGGATTAAAATCAAGCTGAAACGGAACAATCGAGATTGTCACGTTTATCGTAATGAGGCTGAAAAAAGAAAGGATGGAGCCATGTTAAGTGCGGAAAATATGCAAATCAGATCCAAAACGAAAGTGATCAGCAAGGAAATGCCTCGCATGAACATCCTGGTTGTTGGCCAAGAAGATCATCACCGGTTGCTGCTCGCGACTTTGCTCGTTGAAGAAGGCCACTCCGTCTTGTCGTGTAGTTCTGACGATGAGGCGTTGAAATTGGATTCAAGAAGGGAGCATTAATTTCATCATTATCGATCATTTTGCCCCTGAGTTGGATGGATTGGGTTTATTGGAAAAAATCAAACAACGGACAACTAGAGTACCCGTACTCATTATTTCTGCGCAGTACGACGTAGAGCCTTACATCAGGGCCATGAATCTGGGAGCCCTGGATTATTTTGGCAAGCCCATAGACTATTCCGACATTCAAAGAATAGTGAATGCACACCATAGTCCCTACTCCCAGACAAAGCGCAAATACAATGTAGTCCTAGACGAGGAGTATTGACAGGCAATCTCTGGGAAATCATCCCTATCTGACCCAATGTCTTGAAACCATAGGTTATTGGATCGAGAAATGCTGATGCCTTATTCTGCCATCTAAGTGGGCTCTCCAGACCGTGAAGATGCCATGGACCAAAGACGTTCTTGACAAGCCTATGTCCTGCCTTTATCCTAAAAGGGTATGCGGAATAAGATTAGCCATTCAGTTTCAACTCTTCGGCAATGGAGTTTGAGAACGTTTGTCTGTCTTTTCGCATGTGCTGTTTTTGGATTTGCAGTTCATGCGAAGTTAAGCCAATACCAGTCCAAAAAGGGTCCGCACACCTACTCTTCAACAAAATCGAACAAGCCGAGTGTTGATCGCCACCAGGAATCCGGGCCAATTGAATATAGACAGCCCGTTGAAGATCGCTGGGACGATTCATCCGTCAGAATTTCACTTATCAATAGGTATTTTTTCCCTATTAAGCTGAATCCGGAATTTAACCCCTACCTATTTCGGTCTCCCCCGTCCTCTATCTAAGATTCATCTTTAAACTTTATCCCTTAAGCCAACTCTCAGGGATCGATCTCTAGCACGGAATATCCGTCGCATAGTTATCTTAATCAAGTCCAGATCATATTCATGTGGAGAGATGCGAATGAACGAGCTCTTAAATGCTGAGCAATTGGGGGCACTTCGTCAATTCGATACTTGTGCCCTATGCAATGCCATTGAGACTTTTCAGATCAGGCTAAACAATGAAGGCTTCACAAACTCAACGATCCGTTGTCTTGTGGGTCCGCACCCGCCAATGGTGGGGTATGCGGTAACAGCTAAGATTCGGTGCTCCAGTCCCCCTTCTCCGGGGCATCCCTACGTTGATCGGGGGGATTGGTGGAAATATGTTCAAACGATCCCTACTCCAAGGGTGGCCGTCATTGAGGACGTGGACGTCCAGCCGGGGCTGGGATCGTACGTTGGAGAAGTGCATGCCACAATTCTGAAAGCCTTCAAGTGTGTCGGGTTCGTTACAAATGGCGCTGTCCGCGACCTCTTTGCCCTGGAGCGAATGGGTTTCCCAATTGTTTGCTAGTCACATTGCCGTCTCCCATGCTTATGTCCATTTCGTTGAGATCGGTGGTTCGGTAGAGATCGGTGGGTTAAAGGTCTGCCCAGGGGATTTGCTGCACGGTGACCGCCACGGAATTCTTTCGATACCACAGGCGATCGCATCCGAGCTTCCCGCGGTCGCGGCCAGAATGATCAAAAACGAAAGCAAGGTGATTGAGCTGTGCTCGTCTCCTGAATTTTCTCTGGAACGGTTACATGAAGCAATAAAACGGAGGGATTAGTCTTAAAACCGGTTTTGTGGCTGCAAACAGCAATGAAACATAAGATTTAAAAGGAATGTAAATGGTCAGAACACGTTACTTGATACTCGCCTTAGGTTTTGTGGGTGGGTTGGGATTTACTCTCTCTTCCTGCTCTTGGGACGGGAAAAGCTCTGCAAAGGCGGCGCCCCCGAAGGTAGTGATAGTTGGCGTGGCTAGAGCGACTAAGGAAGAGATTTCACGAGAACTCGAGTTGGCGGCAGAATTCCATTCCTACCAGGAGATTGCCGTTCACGCGAAGGTCGCAGGGTTTCTGAAGGAAATTTATGTTGACGTAGGAGACCGGGTCCGAGCTGGACAACTGTTAGCACTCCTTGAAATTCCCGAACTAAACCAAGATCTTAATCAAGCCCTGGCTGTCAAGAAGAGGAGCGAAGCCCAAGTAAACCAGGCCCGTGGCGACTTGGCGCGGGCGGAAGCTTCCTACTCCGCGGTGCATCTAACCTATACGCGCCTGGCGTCAGTGATTAAGTTGCGCCCAAACTTGCTGGCCCAACAGGAAATCGATGACGCTTTATCTCACGATCTTTCTGCCGAGGCCCAGATCTCAGCTGCCAAGGCAGCCCTCATAGCATCCGAGGAGCAGGTGCAAGCAGCCAGAGCAGGTGAGGAAAGAGTCCGAACTCTGCTTGCTTACTCTCGAATCACGGCCCCCTTTTCAGGAGTGGTCACTAAAAGGTTTGCTGACACAGGTGCCATGATTCAGGCCGGCACAGCCTCACAAACTCAAGCAATGCCCTTGATCACACTCTCGCAGAACGATCGACTACGCTTGGTGCTGCCTGTGCCGGAGTCGGTTGTGCCCAGAATCCATCTGGGTGGCTCCGTGAGCGTACGAGTCCCGTCGTTGGGAAAGACATTTAAGGGGATCGTGGCGCGCTTTGCAGGAAAGGTTGAGGCGTACACGCGTACCATGGAAACCGAAGTTGATGTCCCCAATCCAGAACTTATACTCATGCCAGGAATGTATGCTTATGCGCAACTCATTCTGGACCAAAGGAATGATGCGCTGACAATCCCCATTCAGGCTCTTTCCTCACAGGACGAGAAGCACACGGTTTTTCTGGTAAACCCCGAAAAAAAACTTGAACGGCGCGAAGTTGAGATGGGAATTGAATCGCCTACCAAGGTGGAAATACTGAGCGGTCTGAAAGAAAACGACCTGGTGGTCATTGGAGGAAGGAGCCAACTGAAACCAGGCGACGCGGTTGAGCCTAAAATCATCGATTTATCAGACACAAAGGGGGCGCAGTAATGTCTGGCTTTGCGATTCGTAATCCTTATTTCGTTGTGGTCGTCTGTCTGATCATAGCGGTTGTAGGCATTGCCATGACCGTGCGCATGCCGGTCGATATGTTTCCCCCAATCAACATTCCTGTGGTCGTTGTAGCCACTTTCTACTCAGGCATGCCCCCGGAACAGATTGAAGCCGACATAACCAGCCGCTTTGAACGATTCTTCACACTCGGCAGTGGCATCGACCACATCGAGTCGCGTTCGTTGCCCGGTGTGAGTCTCATCAAGATTTTTTTCCAGCCAGGGACGAGCGCCGATGCAGATATGGCGATGATTTCGAATCTTGCCATGGCGAATCTGCGACGTTTGCCTCCTGGAACACTCCCCCCAGTGGTCATGAAATTCGATGCCTCAAGTCTTCCCGTCTGCCTTGTCACCCTCAAGGGAGAAGGAATGACGGAAACGATGTTGAGGGACACGGCGCAATTTGCGGTCAGAAATCAAATCGCGAATGTCCCCGGTTCTTCAGTCCCTCCACCGTTTGGTGGGAAGTATCGCCAAATCATGATCTATGTTGATCCACTGAAACTTGAGGCCCATCAACTTAGCCCGATGGACGTTGTCCGCACTGTCAACGAGTCCAATTTAATTCTGCCTGCGGGTGATGTCGAGATAGGACCTATCGATTACAACATCTACACGAATAGTCAACTCCGCGATATTCAGGACATCAACCAACTTCCTCTCAAAGTTGAAGGCGGATCCTACGTCACTGTGGGGGATATCGGGATTGCCAAAGACGCCGAGCAGATTCAAACAAACATCGTTCGAATTGACGGTCAGCGGTCTGTGTACATTCCCATACTCAAGCAAGGAGGAGACACCAATACCATTGTCGTCGTGGAGGGTATTAAAGAGGCCATTTCCCGTCTATTTGATGTTCCTAAGGAACTTGTGACGAAGGTTGTCTTTGACCAGTCACTCTTTGTGAAAAGGGCAATTGAGACGCTCTTGCATGAGGGCGCCATCGGCCTGTTTCTGACCTCGGTCATGATTCTTGTTTTCCTGGGGAGCATGCGCGCAACCGTGGCAGTCTTCCTCTCGATTCCCCTTTCCGTACTGGCGACCTTCATCGCCCTCTATACTGGTGGAGGGTCCATCAATACCATGGTCTTGGGTGGATTGGCCCTGGCCTTTTCACGACTGATTGATAATTCGGTGGTCGTGCTGGAGAACATTTATCGCCACATCGAGCTGGGAGAGACGCCAAAAGTAGCTGCAGAGAAAGGAGGCCGTGAAGTTGCGCTTCCAGTCTTGGCCGCCACATTGACCACCATCGTGGTGTTCTTTCCGGTAACTTTTCTCTATGGAGTGAGCCGTTTCTTGTTTTCAGCCCTGGCTCTTGCCGTTGTTCTTTCCTTACTTGCTTCGTATTTTGTCGCTCTGACGGTTGTTCCACTATTCAGTGCGAGGTTTCTCAGAGGGCATGAGTCCCCCGGTCCTGGTTCTGAATCCACTAAGCAAAAATCGTCTTGGGGAAACCGCTTTAATGCCTGGTTCAACCGAGGATTTACACACCTGCTTGACGCCTATGAGCGAACCGTGCGAATGGTCCTGAAATATCCCAAAGTGATTGTCATCAGTCTAATGGGTCTGTTTTGCGTGAGTCTCTTGCTCTATCCCTTGCTTGGCGTCGCCTTCTTCCCCCGGACCGATGCCGGGCAGTTCGTCATTAATCTTAAGACTCCCTCAGGAAGTCGGATTGGGGTTGCAGAAAGAGAAGTTCAGAAGGTCGAACAACTCGTGCGCCAGGTGGTTTCTCCGGAAGACCTGGGCATGATCGTTTCCAACATTGGCGTAACGCCAGACTTCTCCGCAATTTACACGAGTAATTCGGCCCAACACACCGCCTTTGTGCAGGTCAGCTCTGAATGAAGGGCACCGGATTGGCAGTTATGAATATATGGGTCAAGTTCGCAGTCGTATTGAGTCAGAACTGCCACACTTAAGTGCTTATCTCCAGTCAGGCGGGTTGGTTGATGCTGTCCTAAACCTAGGCCTTTCCGCACCTATAGATATCCAGGTCAGTGGTTCGAGTCTGGAGAAGAGCTACAAGACAGCCGCTCAAATTGCGTCCAAAATCCGCTCTCTGCCTGGTGTCAGTGATGTGTTCATCCCACAAGATTTGGATTACCCGGCATTGCGTCTGGAGATCGATCGAACTCGATCTAGTGAGTTGGGGCTGAGTCAAAAGGAAGTCGTGGATAACGTGATTACGGCACTGACTTCAAACACCATGATTGCACCTAGCTTTTGGGTGGATCCCAAAAGCGGTCTGGATTATATGCTGACCGTGCAGTATCCCGAAGGCCGAGTAAAGAATTTATTGGATTTGAAGAGCATTCCGCTTCGTTCTTCCAATCGAACCGAGCCAACCCGCCTTGATGCTGTGAGTTCCGTCAGTCGAATGCAGTCTCCCACCGAGGTCGATCACTTTCAGCTGCAAAGGGTAATCGATATCTATGTTGGCCTTGCCGGGGAGGATTTGGGGAAGGTTGCATCGTCAATCGACCGGATCATTGCCGAACTGGAGATTCCCGAAGGCGTGCGCGTTAACTTGCGCGGCATGGTCCAAGGAATGAGGGCTTCATTCCAGAGTTTTGGAATAGGACTCGTCCTCGCCGTCATTCTTCTCTACCTCATTCTGGTTGCACAATTCGAGTCTTTCTCCGATCCGTTCCTCATTCTTTTGGCAGTTCCAATGGGGTTGATCGGTGTCCTGGTTACCTTGTATTTGACTAGTACGACTATGAATGTCCAATCGCTGATGGGGGTCGTGATGATGGTGGGGATCGTCGTCTCCAATAGTATCTTAATTGTCGAATTTACTCGCCGCCTCAGGGAAGACGGGACGCCCCTGCAGGAAGCTGTTATTTTGGCTTGCCGGGTCAGACTGCGTCCGGTCTTGATGACGTCCCTGGCGACAATCTTCGGATTATTGCCTATGGCCCTCAAATTAGGCACTGGCAGTGAAGCCTATGCTCCCTTGGCACGATCCATTATCGGCGGACTAACTGTTTCAGTTGTATTGACGGTGTTTATCGTCCCTGCCGCCTACCTGCTAGCCTACCAGAACCGCCAAAATCAAAGCCGAGAAGAGGAGGCGAGATGAATAGCCGCCATTTAGCGGGGCTCTTGACCGGTATATTCGTTCTCATGGCAACAAGTGCCAACGCCCAGAATGCAAAGACATTGACACTTAAGGAAGCTGAGGCCATAGCGGTCTCCAACCATCCTGGAGTTCTAGCAGCGAGCTTTAATGCTTCCGCTGCCAAGGAATTGACGACCGAGGCTCGATCCGCTTTTTTCCCAAACGTGTTTGCAAGTATTACGGGTGCCGGCGCATCCGAGAACAGCCGCATAGCTGCCGGATCTCTAAACAACCCGATCATCTATAGCCGTCTTGCGACCGGGTTGACCGTCAGCCAATTGATCTCGGATTTTGGGAGAACAGCCAACCTAACAAAAAGTGCCAAGCTTCAGGCAAACGCGCGTGGAGAAGCACTCCAGGCGACGAAAGCAGAGGTAATTCTCGCTGTAGAGCGCTCTTTCTATGCCGTGCTGAGAGCTCAGAACGTGTTGAAGGTTGCAGAGCAAACGGTTTCAGCCCGGCAGTTGATTGCGGATCAGATTTCAGAGCTGGCGAAAAGCAAGCTTCGGTCTGGCCTGGATGTGAGCTTTGCCAATGTCAGTTTGTCCGAGGCGAAGTTATTGTTGATTGCTGCCCAAGATGAAGTTAAAGCGAAGCAAGCCGATCTTTCCGTAGCGCTTGGCAGCCAAGATCAACAGACCTACGATCTGGTTGATGAACCCTTGCCTTCGCTTGCTCTCCCCGAATTACCTCAATTGCTGAATGATGCCATCCAGTCCAGACCGGACCTTGCCAGCCTGCGATTTGAGCAGGATGCAGCGCTGAAATTTGCAAAAGCCGAGCGAGCACTCAGCTTCCCGACCATTGGCGTACTTGGCAGTGTTGGTGTCATACCCGCCCATGTGGATCAGTTACGCGACGGATATAGCGCAATTGGGATCAATGTAAACATTCCCATTTTTAATGGACATTTGTTTTCTGCCAAACGCACGGAAGCGGAACTGACAGCTCAGGCCAAAATGCAGAATCTGCGTGAATTGGAAAACCAGGTAGCCCACGACGTAAGGTTGGCATGGCTTAATGTCAATACAGCTCTGCAACGTATTGGCCTAACTGTTCAGCTCTTGAACCAGGCAAGCCAGGCTCTTGACCTAACCCAGGCGAGATATGATCTTGGACTCAACTCGATTGTCGATCTGAGCCAAGCACTATTGAATAAGACTGCTGCCGAAATAGCTAGCGCTAGCGCCAAGTACGATTATATGACCCAGCGCGCCGCGCTGGACTATGCAATTGGGAAGACCCCATAAAAGAGAGAAGGAACCCCATATGACAAACTCAGCCGAAATCGAAATCGTCAAGGAATCGACCCTTGAGACCCAAAAGATTATTCACGAACTCCTCGAAATTACCTCGAGGCAACAGTCCAGTATGAAAGACCTCTCTGAAAAATCCGCTTCTAAGAATCCGGATGAAATCAAAGACACTAAGGAGAAACTAAAGAGGCAGATCCAGCACGAGAGAAAGCTGATGAAGAAAGTAGAATCCATCCTGAACAAACAGGAGAAGACCTTACAGCAAGATAGGAATCCCGATGATTCAGAGGCCGCCAATGAAGTTAGGGCATTGCTGGTAACGGTTTCAAATCAGAATGAATCGGTTAGAGTCCTCAAAGCGACATTATTGAGCTTAGACCTTCGAATCGAGCATCTGGAAAAGACTGTCCTAAGGTAAAGATAACAAGAGACATGGGTCAGCCAGCAGCAACATTTCCACCCAGCAGGATCCGGCTCAGATTACTGTTTTGTTTCTTAGTAGGGTAAAACAGGGGGTTAAGTATGAAGCGGCGCGATTTGAGAATTTGGCTTTTACTATTACTAAATGTCTTTGTAGGGCCGGAAGCATTGTTGACAGCACCTTCTGGGGAACAAATTTCTAAAGAGCTGATGTCAAGAACCTTTTGGCTGAAGACCCATGAATATGCATTTGGCACATCTCAAGATAGCAAATGGAGTAGCAGAAAGATTTATACAGGGGAAATTACAATTGCTCATCCTGATCCCAGGGTGGAGCATTCTTTAGTTACAGAGGGGTCCCCCAAGGGGAATGAGGTAATTCTGATTAATGGAAAGGAAGACTGGAAAGCCAAGTACTTTGTCAGTAAGAAAGCATTTGTCGTGAAACATGTGAACGTGAGTCACAACACATGCGAGATTAAACTCGAAGCTGAAGACAACAAAGGCGGAACGACACTGAATCTGAAGTTTGATGGACGAGACGATTTTGATGAATTGTTTAATGCCGTCTTCTTTCGCGAAGGAGATGATACGGAGGCATACGAGAGTGAAGTAAATGAGCTGCTAGTCGCCACTTATATTGATTCAAGATTTGATTTACGAGGAATGAAAGTGGAGGAGAAAAAACGACTCATCAGGGACCTGCAATCCCTCTGCACAAGGGGATATCCTGAGATTGAGGTCCACAACGAACAAGCCTACGCTTGTGTCAAGCTACCCGACAAACCTATGAGCAATAGATACCATGCCGACAAGGATATGAGGATCTTGACTTCGGCGGAGATGGCTATGAAAGATGCGAAATCGCTGATTCAAGCTGTCCACTCCAAGAGCACTTATCTTCACGGCTTCGTGTTTTATTGGCAATCATCTTTCATACTTCCCTTCGAGGAACAAGAAGAGATTAAGGAGAACATCAGATTGATGATTCCTCGTTCTGTTTTTAACGGCTACGAAGAAGGGAAGCTAAGCGTCTTGGAGACAATTGAAAAATCTGTTTTGAAAGTTGATGGCGAAAGATATTTCATCGGTCCCTATGACCCGGAAAACCAATCCTTTTATAGAGACCCCACCCGTATTACTGTGCTTAATTCAAAGCAGACTCAGTCATTGCGGGTGTCGGATAAGCTATCAGTTTGTCTGGAAACGGAGACATTCGAATGGAACCCCATTATGTTGCCTCAACGGGTTGTTGAGAGTACCTGGAATATTGGTCAGGAAGTAGAATCATGAATCAAAAGTCGCTCTCACTTGGGCTTAGCTTTGCCTTGATCCTTTTAACTGGTTTGGTGTCGGCGGATCAGCAGCAGCCATCTCTCGAATGGATGGCCGAGAGGCGGACAGAAGCGATGAAGGTGTCTCTCTATCTGAATGAAGAACAGGTTACTCAAATAGAGAAGATCAACCTTAACGCTGCCCATAAGATGCAGGAGCTTAAAGACAAAAATTCCAAATACAAACGGATTATTTTCAGAAAAATACAATATGTAAAAAAGGAACGCGACGTCCAATTGAAAAAGGTACTAACGAACGAACAATGGCAAACCTATCAGGCAAAAAAGGAAGAGTTGCGGAGGCAAGTTCGGCTTCAAATGAAGGAGACGGGGGAGCAGAAATAATCGAAGTGAGGTTGCTCCACCGGCTGACCTACCGCTGCATTAACCACGACAACATCCACGTTCGCGTCCACAAGGAAGAGGGTATCTTCACCACGCTCTTCGACATGACGGTGTTGAACGATCTGGACCACTTCCACCTCGTGATGAATACAATCGGCCGCGTGCCGTAGACCGACGACAAGGGAATCTCCCTGAAGCAGCCGCTCAAGGACAGGCTGATCGAGCACAATCAATACGTCGCCAAATACGGCAAGGACCTGCCGGGAATCTGCCATTTGGAAGTCGGGCGCGACCAATGTAAGCAAACCGGCGTAAACCGGGCAGGCGCCAGAGAGGATGTTCACTATGCAAACGACCCCAAATAAATCCGAAGCCGAGCCGGCGCCCTCGAAGCTAGCAAACGCCAAGCCCCCTGACATCGCCTCTGCGTCGGTTCCCGACACGCTCGCGGCGCTCCATGTCAATCCCGACACCGGGCTCACGCACGCGGAGGTGGACGTCCGCCGGAAGGAGCACGGCTACAACGAAGTGGCCGAAAAAAAGGGCACCCGGTCCTCATGTTTCTCAGCAAGTTCTGGGGCCTGTCGGCGTGGATGCTCGAGTTGATCATGGTGCTTTCGGCGGTGCTCGGGAAATTTTCTGATCTCGCTGTGGTGGGCGCGTTGCTGGTCGTCAATGCCGTGTTGAGTTTTATGCAAGAGCATCGGGCTGCCGGCGTCGTTGAGACGCTGCGGCGACGATTGCAGGTCAGTGCGCGCGTCCGGCGCGAGGCGAGTTGGCAGGTCATTCCCGCCCGGGAACTGGTCCCAGGCGACATCGTCCGCGTGCGCCCAGGCGATATCATTCCCGCGGACGTAAAGCTCCTGACCGGAGCGCTGAGCGTTGACCAGTCGGCTCTCACCGGTGAGTCGAAGGATGCTGACAAGGCGCCCGGCGACGTGCTCTCGTCGGGGTCCGTCGTCCGCCGGGGCGAGGGCAACGGCGTGGTCATGCTGACCGGGGCGAAGACTTACTTTGGCCGCACCACCGAGCTAGTGCAGCAAGCGCGACCGAAACTTCACATCGAAGCGGTGGTGGCCAAGGTCGTCCGCTGGCTCTTCGTCATCGTCGGCGCGCTGCTGGGCGTGGTGATCGTGCTGTCGCTGATCCGCGGCGCGCCGCTCCTGGAGATGCTTCCGCTCATGCTCGTTCTGTTGATGAGCGCGGTGCCGGTCGCTCTCCCTGTCATGTTCACGGTCAGCATGGCCGTCGGGTCGAAGGAGCTGGCGAAGCGCGGCGTGCTGGTCACACGCCTCAGCGCCGCGGAGGATGCCGCGACGATGGACGTGCTCTGTGTGGACAAGACGGGCACGATCACCATGAATCAATTGGCCGTCACCGGCGTGATCCCGCTGGAGCGCGCGACGGAAGCCGATGTATTGTTTGCTGGCGCACTGGCGTCTCAAGAAGCCAACCAGGATCCGATTGACCTGGCATTCCTTGCTGCGGCGAAAGAGCGGCACATCTTTGACGGCCTGCCCGCGGTCACGCCAGTCTCCTTCGCGCCGTTTGATGCGAAGAACCGGCGGACGGAAGCCGTGGTCGAACAGAACGGGCAGCGGCTGCGGGTGATGAAAGGCGCCGTGCGAACCGTCGCCGAGGCCTGCGGGCTCCAACCCCCGGCAATCGATGCGTTGGAGGCGCGGGTCAGCGAATCGGCACTAAAGGGATATCGGACGCTGGCGGTAGCGCGTGGCCCCGAGACGGGCACCCCCGCATTGCTCGGATTGGTGACGCTATATGATCCGCCCCGGCCGGATGCCAAGCAACTCATCGCCGAACTCCACGACCTCGGCGTTCCGGTAAAGATGCTCACCGGCGACGCACTGGCGGTGGCGAGTGAGATCGCGCCAAGGAGTCGGGTTGCCCAACATCCGGCGCGTGGCGGACCTGAAGGCGGCGGGCGCTCAGGCGGGCAACGAGGCGGTAGACTTGTTGGCGGGTGCGGATGGTTTCGCCGAAGTGTATCCGGAGGACAAGTACATCGTTGTGCAGCACCTGCAGGCCGCAGGGCACGTGACTGGCATGACGGGCGATGGCGTCAACGATGCGCCCGCCCTCCGCCAGGCCGAAGTGGGCATCGCCGTCAGCACCGCGACCGACGTGGCCAAGGGTGCCGCGAGCGTCGTCCTGACCGAACCGGGGTTGACGAACATCGTGGCGTTGGTCGAGCAGGGGCGGACGATCTACCAGCGCATTCTGACGTGGATCATCAACAAGATCAGCCGGACGATCCTGAAGGCTGCCTTCGTGGCCATCGCGTTCGTGGTGACCGGCAAGTTCGTCGTCTCCGCCTTTGCGATGCTGCTGCTGGTCTTCATGACGGACTTCGCGAAGATCGCCCTGGCCACCGACCACGTTCGGCCATCCAAGAAACCGGAAACATGGAACATCGGGGGCTTCATCACGGTGTCCGTGGTGCTGGGTATCGCGATGGTCGCGGAGACGCTCCTCCTCTTGTGGATCGGCTGGTCGCGTTTCGGGTTGGCAACCAACGACAATGCCCTCTACACGTTCAGTTTCCTGACGCTGCTCTACTTTGCCGTATTCTCCATCGTGTCCGCGCGGGAGCGCCAATGGTTCTGGGCGACGATGCCCAGCAAGACCCTCATGGCCGCCCTCACGGCGGATGCGCTCATGGGCACCGTCCTGACGTTCGTGGGTCTTCCGGGACTCATGCCATTGCCTTGGTGGCAGACGCTCGCGATATTTGTTTATGCCATGGTCGCGTGCCTCGGCGTGAACGACGCCGTGAAGGTCGCGATGATCAAATGGCGCGTTCTTAACGCCGTGGTCAAGAAACCGGTTGATGTGACCCCCGCAGATCGCCAACCGTGCCTATGAACTGTACGAGCAGCGAGGCCGCCAGGATGGCCTGGCAGTTCAGGACTGGGTGCAGGCGGAGCGGGAGATTCGGAAGGATGAATCCCATAAATAAACAGATGAGAACAACGCGGCTGGCATGGCCGAAAGAATGAAGATGAAAATCAATTCCACACAGATCCGGGTCCAGGCAGGAAACAACTTGAAAGATCACGCAGTGTCCGACGCGGGTCAAGGCCTGCTGCAAGTCGAAGGAGCACTACACGGAAATCCTCGGTGAACATATCGGGGGAACTGAGCACTACGGCAAAGTCTGCTCCACGCTAGAGTCGCGGGTTCGCCAACGTGGTACTTCTCTAAGGAGACTGTCGTCCACGGGACCAGGCGGGAACGCCCTGGGCGTTGCGTAGAGTAACGACCTTGTCGCCCTTCTTGATTTCGCGTGCGATAATGTACTCTGCGTCATCCACTTTGATCTTCGAGCCAATCACCTGGATCGAGTCCCCCTTGGTCAGCTCGAATCCATTCTTCTTCCAGTAATCGGTTGGGCCGAGGTGGACGCTAAGACTGCCGTTATCCGTCCTGAGGGTCACATGCAGGCCGGTATGCGAGCCGCCTCCCTGGCTCGGATACTCCTTGACTTCCTCAACCGTGCCTTTGACCGTTACCTCTGTCTTCGGGTCGTAGTGCGGCGAGCCCTTTCGCCCTCCCATTCCCTGTTGCGCAAGCGTCGGCATAGAGACCAACGCCGCCAATGCAACACCACACACCGTCGTCCACAGCGTCGTGCGTGTCATGAAGAACCTCCTTTACTTCGTCGAGCCTACCCCGCGCTGATTGAGAGTCATGACGTGCCCACTCCATCGCAAACGGGATGATGCGACGAGTACTTGCGGCAGCCCAAAGGCCAACCCCCGCGGCGCAGCTCGCGAAAAAAGCAGAGTCGGAACCAACCATCCGGCAACTCTGCGTTGCCCAACTAATGGGGAAACTAAACATTATATTCCACAATATCTGCGATTTTTCTGCCTCTTTTGGTGTGGCGCCTGCCACCTCACCAGGCAGGCCGACCTCGCTCGTTTCGCAGAACCAGGTTTTTGCCATTCTTCTCGATCTCGGTCGCGACAAGGAATTCAACATCATTGGCACTCACGCGATAACCGCGCACCTGAATCACGTCTCCCTCTTTCAGACCCAGTCCGTTTCCATTGAGAAAGCCGGTCGGTCCCAGGCGAACCGGGGTCGTTTTAGTATCACCCTGTAATTGAATCTCGACCATCGCATTGCTGGTGCTGGCGCCAGGCAAGTAGTTCACCTCAGCAACCTTTCCCTTTAATGTTTCGAGATTCTGCACCGATGCCGGAGGCACAAAATGGCCATTCTGACAAGGCGGGGCGTTTCTCCAAGTACAATCCGCACAGGTTCCCATGTCGTTACTGGAGTGGCAGCAATCTCCATGGTGGCCCCAGCCGTGTGCCGAGACTGGAGTAAGATATAAGAACCAGAAAACTAAGATGAGACCAAGCTTGGCAATGACTTTCATGATTCGACTCCTTTCTTGCATTTCTGTGAAGACCCTGAAACGATTCGTAAGGACAAATAAGACCAACTACATGTAACTTGCATCTATATTGACAAAACTGTTAGTATCATGCAAGAGATTTTTAGCCCGCTCTGATCCGAAGAAAAACTTGGGCGAATTATTATTTGGAACCCCAAACCTATGGCTCGAAAAATCTGCTTGCGTCACGGTCGAGAATATCCCTGCAGTTGTGCGATGGGCAATCTGTATCGATTTGTTGAACCTGTTGTGCTCTTTCTCTTGAAGACGAAGGGGCAATCGTATGGCTATGATTTGGCCAGCGAGCTAAAGACGCATGCCTTGACCGATGCGGAGATCGAAGTAGCGGCTCTCTACCGAACGCTCCGGCAGTTGGAAGAGAACGGCAATGTCACCTCAGAATGGAACGTGGGTGGGAGTGGTCCGGCGCGGCGTCTTTATAAGTTGACCTCCAAGGGGGAACGTCATTTCGAAGAATGGATTGTAGTGATGGAACATCTTTCGAAGTCCATGGGTCGGTTTGTCCGTGAAGCCCGACTGCTCAGCAAAAAAACAAAGCTTTCCCGCTAACACAATGTGTTGACTGCAGAATCCGCGTACTGTACTTGACGCGGAACGTCCTGAACTACGCCTAGCTCATCCTAATTACCAAACGAGGTTCGCCCAGTCGATTCCAAAGCGTATCCGGTTATTGCTCATACCCAATTAAATTCCAGTGACTAAGAAACAATTCCAGAAAAATGCTCTTGCTAAAGAAATACTGAATCTTTTTACCTGATTAGAATCTAATCCATTGGGGAATGGTAAAAGTATTGGTGTGGGATGTATGTAGCTGATACTCACGTCAGGAGACGCAGACCTTTCATTAGTACACCTGAAAGTGGAATCACTTGCTGTATCTTCCACGTATCTCTTACTTTTTTCACAGCTGGAGGGGACCTTGGACAAATTTCAACCGAAGACGATTCTTTGCCCAACCGATTTCAGTGAATTTGCGACGCAGGCTTTTCATTAAGCGAAGGAAATGGCAGCGTGTTGGAACGCCCGCCGGGTAGTGCTTCACAGCGACCCTTTTATGCCCCGCTATACTTTACAGGCCGGCAAACGGATGAACTCGTTCAGTCGCTTGAACACTCAAAGCAGTGGCGGGGGAGCATTTGATGAACTATGTTGAGGTTCAAATCGGATTGGTCGTGATGACGGAAGCGCTAGTGGTTGAAAACCAGACGTCTCGGCGATCCTCAACACAGCGGACGAGAAAAGCGCAGATCTTATCGTGATGGGAGCACACGGACGCAATGGTTTCAACCGGGTGATGCTGGGTTCGGTCACTGAGCGGGTGCTGCGCGAGACCAACCGCCCAGTGCTCACGGTTCGCAGCATGGTTGCGCGGTTAGTCCTCTGAAGGGGTGCTAAACTGCTTCCCTGTCCTTGTCCAAAATCCCGTCTAAGCTGAAATCTTTGGAGTCCCGTTCTCGTGAAGCTCACACCATCACGCAACCTGCAACCGGTATTCACTTGACCCCCATTTTCCTGAGAATGTCTTCCATCAGGCACCAGCCTGTCAGGGCAGACTGGAACAGGTTTACCCCGACAAAGGCAGTAAACAACCACCAGTAAGGACTGACCCAGTACCCGAGAGCGAGACTCACAAGCACAAAAGTCCCGGCAATGAGTCGAATGTATCTTTCTAGAGTCATTTGATTCTCCTTTAGGCCAGATATTCCGGAGGATTTTGTTGTATAAGATTCCCGAGCTGGCAAAACGATTCAAAATCTTGCGCTGATGCTACGGTACAAATTGACCCTGTCTGCTTCCATTGGATAGAATGACCATACTTTTGAGGTGGTCTTCTGAATCTTTTAGCTAATGGAACAATCTAACTTTGCAGGGGGCGAATATGAGTTGGTGGCCGAGGCTCGGGCGGGTGATGCCAAGAGTTTTGAGGCCCTGGTCAACTTATACGAACGACGCATCTATCATATTGCTTACCGGATCGTTGAAAGCGTTCAAGACGCTGAAGATGTTCTGCAGGAGACGTTTCTCAAGGCTTTCAAGAACTTACAGGGTTTTAGAGGGGAATCGAGCTTTTATACGTGGATTGTCCAGATTGCTGTCAATGCCGCGTTACAACGAGTGAACAGGCAGCGCAAGCACCCTACCGTTTCGCTGGACGATGCCGGCGAAGATGAGACCAGTTTCCGGCCGCAGGAGATTGCCATTTGGGAAGAGGATCCCGAGAAACTTTATTCAAAAAGGGAAACCCAAACCATTTTAGAAAAGGCGATTCGAGCTTTGCCTTTGATTTATCGAACGGTTTTCCTGCTCAAGGATGTGGAGAAATTGCCGGCGGAAGCAGTTGCCAGAAGCCTTGGCATCACGGTGGCAGCGACAAAATCCAGATTGATCCGGGCGCGCTTGGAACTTCGTGAGTCTTTGGGAAGGCATTTCAGAAAGCAGGGAGCACCCGTTTACTCGGGCGAGCACCACCATTAGGATCAATAAGGGGGCTACGACGAGCCCCTGTCGCGAGACGCGGTCTTCCGCGGAAAGCTAGGATAATGGACTGCAAAAAGATCTTGCAAGAACTAAACCTCTACATCGATGGTGAGCTTGAGAAAGAGCTCTGCCAACAGCTTGAGGCACACCTAAAGGACTGCAACCACTGCCGGATCGTCCTGGACACTACAAAGAAAACGATCGAGTTCTATCGCAACCAGACGCCGCTGGATCTTCCCAAGGGCGTTAGAGACCGTCTGCATGCCTCCCTGCGGGCTCAATGGAAGAAGCTCTGAAATAGCACCCATAAGATTTCCTGAATCTATTCATACCCCAACGAATCTAAACACCTAGAAGATTGACTTTGCTCGGAAGGAAGCGACTTATGAAACAACATCCCGTCTTCATTCTGAGGACACGCCGCATTCTGCTGACCCTCTTGTTCACGGTTTGCCTGCGCGCCGTTAGTGGTTATGCTCAATTGCCCAAGGAGCAACTAACTCTGGAAAGAGCCGTAGCTCTGGCCTTGGAGTCCAACCAACTCATCAAAGCGGGAGACTTTGGGATTGAGGCCGCCGGGGCACGAATTCAGATAGCCCGCTCCAGTTATCTGCCTAAAGTGACCTTTGATCACAACGCTACGCGCGGAAATAATCCAGTCTATGTTTTCGGCAGCCTGCTGACGCAGCAGCGATTCACTGAAGCCAACTTTGCCCTGGACAGCTTGAACACTCCATCGCCACTCACTAACTTTCAAAACAGGTTTTCTATGATGCAGCCAGTTTTCGATTTTGGTCGCACTCGCAAAGCTGTAACTCAATCGCGCTTGGGAAAAGAACTTTCTGAGACCGAGCTGGAAAAGACCCGGCAGGAGCTCATTTTTCGGGTATTCAAATCCTACCACGACGCGTTACTGGCCCAGGAGATGGTCCTCGTTTCGGAGGATTCAGTCAAAAGTGCTGCTGCGGACCAGGAAAAGGCGGAAGCCCTATTCAAGGCTGGCTTGGCGGTAGAGTCGGATCTGTTGAGCGTACAGGTCCATTATGCGGCCCAAATGGAAGAACTGCTCAAAGCTAGAAACCAGGTGAAGCTGGTTCTCTCGAATCTGAACTTTGAAATGGGGCTGCCGCTCTCGCAGCCGGTTGAGCTGGTAAAACCTCGAATCCCTTTTTCAGCGGAAGCCGCGGATCTGGCTTCGTTACAGGCGCTGGCTTTGGAGAGACGGCCTGACTTTAAACAAACCCAGCTCGCTAGCCGGACAAGTGAGCTGGCCGTCGAAGCGGCCAAAGCGGAATTCCTGCCAACGGTGAGTGCCTTCGGAAGCTGGGAAACCGACTCGAATAATTTTGCCTCGAATGGTGGGAACAACTGGATCGCCGGAATCAACGTTCGCTTTAACCTCTTCAATGGCCGGGCTGATCAGGGTCGATTGGCAGAGAGCCGCTTTCAGCAAAGGCGGATCGAGTGCCATGCAGGAGCATATTGCCCAAGCCGTTCGCTTGCAGGTACAGAAGGCCTACCTGGACCTGGAAACGGCCAGCCAGCGGATTGAGGTCACTCAGCAGTCAGCCCGGCAAGCTGAAGAGAGTCTGCGGATCATACGCAATCGATATGAGGCTGGATTGACAACCATCACCGACTTGCTGCGCGCAGAAACGGCGGTGGTCAGCGCCAAGACCAATCAGTTGCGCGCACTCTTTGACCAGCGCACCAGTGCCGCCAACCTGGACTTGCAGGTAGGCCGACTGGCGCTTAGTTCGCCCATTCTTCAAGATTGAACCAGAGATTTAGATGCAAGAACTCACCCGAGTGAGAAAGGAATCAAGATGAATCGTGATTTCGTTCTAGCAGCCCTTCTGAGTCCTCTGCTGTTGCTGGCAAGCTGCAGTGAGCGGAAACCCGAGACTAACAGCGAGGGGCAGTCCCCAAGAATCCAAGTCCGTGTGGACAAAGTCGCGCTTCAGACTGGCAGGGAGGTCTACAAGTTACCGGGGACCGTGCGCTCAGTCACAATTGCTCCCCTGGCCAGCCGGGCTATGGGTACCGTGCTGGAGGTGCGAGTGCGGGCCGGTGACCGGGTTAAAGCAGGTCAAGTCCTGGCGGTCATGGACAGCCGTGAGGCGGACGCGATGGTGCGGAAGTCAGAGGCCGGTACCGAGGAGGCGCAAATGGCGGTGCAGGAGATTGAGAAGAATCTCGATGCAGCTCAGGCCAACCTACAAATGAGTTCAGCCACGCTGAAACGATACGAACAGTTGGCCGCCCAGAAGTCCGTGAGCCCCCAGGAATTCGAGGAGGTTCAAACGCGTCAACGGTCAAGTGCTGCCTCTCTGGAGGCACTGCAGGCCCGAAAGCAACAAGTGCTCAGCAAGATTCAGCAAGCTCAATCCGATTTGAGTTCGGCGCAGACGATGCGTAGCTATGTGCAAATTCGCTCCCCTCTGAATGGTGTCGTCACTCAGCGTCAAGTGGAGCCAGGTTCACTGGCGGTACCCGGAATGCCTCTGCTTACCGTCGAAGAGAGCGGGCATTACCGCCTGGAAATTCCAGTCGAAGAAAGCCGGCTCTCTCAGATCAAGCTGGGGCAGAAGATACCGGTATGGATTGAGAGTGTGAGCCTCGAGAACTTGCAGGGAACGGTTTCTGAAATTGAACCTTCCGCTGACCCAGCCAGCCGAACCTATTTGGTCAAGATTAATTTGCCTCCCCGTCCACAGTTCCGCTCCGGTATGTATGGAGAAGCGATGCTCGAAGGCAGCGATCGAAAAGCGATCTGGCTTCGTCCGGAAGCAGTTGTGCGGAACGGACAACTGGAGGGCATTTACATAGTCGAACCCAATAACATTGTCCGGCTTCGCCTGCTGAAGCTTGGGGAAACAACCCCTGCCGGTGTGGAGGTGCTGTCCGGCCTGGATGGAGTTGAAACTTACGTCGTCGGCGGGGTTCAGAACCTGCAAGATGGAAGCCGCGTTGAACTGCTCAATCAACCAGCGCAAGAGTTATCTGAACCATCCAAAGAGCCTGCCGGCCGGGAGGTTTCGAAATGACTTCCCTTGGCATCGCGGGGAAACTGGCGAATGCCTTCATCGATTCCAAGCTGACGCCGCTGATCATCGTAAGTTCGATTCTGCTAGGCCTGGGAGCGGTGCTGGTGCTGCCGCGAGAAGAGGAACCACAGATCATTGTCCCGATGATCGATGTCTTTGTGCAAATGCCGGGCGCAAGCGCCAAAGAGGTGGAAGAACGTGTCACCAAACCCATGGAAAAGCTCATTTGGGAGATTCCGGGTGTGGAGTACATCTATTCCACTTCCAGCCCGGGGTTTGCTATGGCCGTGGTGCGTTTCCGGGTAGGAGAGGACGAAGAACGCAGCATCGTCCGGTTGAATCAGAAAATGTTTGCCAACTTTGATCTTATCCCACCCGGCGCATCTCCGCCGCTCATCAAGCCGCGCTACATTGACGACGTCCCTATTCTGGCGCTCACATTCTGGAGCAGCCGTTACGATCACATGATGCTGCGCCGCATTGCAGCCCAACTCGACGATGTGGTCAAGCAGGTCGACGACGTCTCCAGTACTACCCTAATTGGCGGACAGACGGCGGCAGGTGCGAGTCATCCTCAATCCGTCCCGCATGGCCGCTTATCAACTGTCGCCGTTGACCGTTCTCGATCGCCTTCGGCGAGAGAATCAGTCCTTGCCGGCTGGCTCCTTTGCCCAATCCAATCGGGAGTTTCTGGTTGAGACAGGCGGCTTTCTGGAGAGTGCAAAGGATGTGGAGAACCTGGTGATCGGGGCCTCGAACCAGAAACCGATCTATTTGCGCGACGTAGCCCAAGTCAGCGATGGAGCCGAAGAGCCCGCCCAGTATGTCTTCTTCGGAGCCGGCCCTGCGTCACGCACGAAGCAGATCAGCACGCTGGCAGGAACGGGGAGCAATTTGCCTGCCGTTACCCTGGCTGTGGCCAAGCGTAAGGGGACAAACGCCATTACTGTCGCCGAAAGTGTTCTGAAGAAGGTGGAGGCTTATCGTGGCAGCTTGATTCCCGATGGCGTGGAGATGACAATCACGCGGCATTATGGAGAAACCGCGGCAGAGAAGTCCAACGAGTTGCTCTTCCACATGGCCATTGCGGTGTTCTCCGTGACGCTGCTGATCTGGCTGACGCTGGGTCTCCGTGAGTCCGGTGTCGTGGCCATCGCGATTCCCGTAACCCTGGCGCTCACTCTAACGGTTTTCTATCTCTATGGCTACACGCTCAACCGCATTACATTGTTCGCACTCATCTTCTCCATCGGCATTCTGGTGGATGACGCAATTGTCGTTGTTGAGAACATCGTTCGCCACTATCGTCTGCCCGAAAGCCAGGGCAAGGGGCTTGATTCAAGTGGCGCTGGAAGCCGTGGATGAGGTCGGCAATCCGACAATCCTGGCGACTTTCACGGTGATTGCTGCCATCCTGCCTATGGCCTTCGTCCGCGGACTGATGGGACCTTACATGCGGCCCATCCCAATCGGTGCTTCGGCAGCCATGATTTTTTCCTTGCTTGTGGCATTTGTTGTGACGCCATGGGCTTCATTGCGGCTATTGCGGCAATCCCGTCCAGCCCACGCAGGTAATGAGGACGAAGCCGATCACAGCCACGGCGAAGAGAACTGGTCAACACGTCTCTACCGGCGTGTGATGAATCCCCTCCTTCATAAACCGCTTCTGAGTTGGGGGTTTCTCGTCGCCGTCAGCGTCCTGCTTCTCGGCGCGATGTCTCTGGTCTATTTCAAATTTGTCACCGTGAAAATGCTTCCTTTTGATAACAAGAGCGAATTCCAGGTAATTGTGGACATGCCCGAGGGAACCCCTCTCGAACAAACGGCCCGCGTGGCTCGAGAGTTGGGCAGAGCTATCAGCACGGTTCCTGAAGTGACCGATTACCAGACCTACGTGGGGACGGCTTCACCTTATAACTTTAATGGATTGGTTCGGCACTATTACCTGCGCCGCGGTCCAAACGTGGCCGACATTCAGGTCAATCTGCTTTCCAAGCATGACCGGTCCGCTCAAAGTCACGACATCAGCAAGCGCGTGCGTCCAATGCTTGAAGAGATTGGAAAGAAGTTTGATGCGCGCGTGAAAGTGGCCGAAGTGCCTCCAGGACCACCTGTACTTCAAACCCTGGTGGCTGAAATTTATGGCCCCGACTACTCTCGGCAGATCGAGGTCGCACGGCAAGTGCGCGAAGTCTTCGAAAAGACTCCAGGTGTCGTTGATGTCGATTGGTATATGGAGGAAGACCAACCCAAGCTTCTTCTGCTGGTGGACAAAGAGAAAGCGGCGCTCCACGGCGTCTCGACGGAGCAGGTCGCACAAACCCTGCGCTTGAGTGTGGAAGGAATTCAGGCGGGTCTTGTTCACCAGCCGCGGGAGAAAGAGGATTTGGGTATTGTCCTGCGCCTGCCCAGAGCCGAGCGCTCCAGCCTGGACGACCTGCTTGGTATTCGCCTGATCGGAAATCAGGGGAATCCGATTGCACTTGGGCGAACTGGTCAAAGTCTCGACCACCACCGTGGACAAAAGCATCTACCACAAGAACCTCATGCCAGTGGTTTACGTCACGGGAGACGTTGCGGGTCAAGATCGAGAGCCCGGTTTATGCCATCCTGAAGATGGATGCCGAGATTCAGAAGCTTCACCTTCCGGAAGGCTACTCCATTGATGAATACACCGCCCATCAGCCGCCCACGACTCAGAAGCTGGCTATGAAATGGGATGGCGAGTGGCACATTACCTACGAAGTATTTCGTGACCTGGGCCTGGCCTTTGCAGCCGTGCTCGTGTTGATCTACGTCCTGGTGGTGGCATGGTTTCAGTCATTCAAGACGCCGATCATTATTATGGCGGCGATTCCGTTTTCACTGGTGGGCATTCTGCCTGCGCACGGTTTGATGGGTGCTTTCTTCACGGCAACTTCAATGATTGGCTTTATTGCCGGCGCCGGGATCGTCGTCCGCAATTCGATCATTCTGGTTGACTTCATCGAATTGCGGCTCAAACAAGGCCTGCCGCTGGCTGAGGCGGTAGTCGACGCCGGCGCTGTGCGCTTCCGCCCGATGATGCTGACGGCCGCGGCCGTCATTGTCGGAGCCGGGGTCATCCTGTTCGACCCTATTTTTCAAGGCCTCGCTATTTCGCTGATGGCTGGTGAAGTCGCCTCGCTCCTGCTGTCACGCATGACCGTACCTATCCTCTATTACGTGAGCGAGAAAAGGAAATATCAACGACAGTTGTCATCGATTCATGATGTGTCCGGATGAATTATCGATGTTTGTAAATATTAGCAACAACTTGAGAGGTCGCGAACATCGGCCGATTTGGTTGCCAAAGTTTTTTGCCCACGACAGGTATCAGAGGATGAGAAAAGGTAATTTGAGGGAGAAAGGGGTGGGGTGTATGCTGTGGCAGGTCCATTTGTTCGAGTTTTTTACCCGTATGAGGGGCGATACATGAAAAGCATGAGCAACAAACGCCTTATCATCGTCGGGCGGCGTTGCAGGCGGGGCCAGTGCGGCAGCGCGGGCGCGACGGCTGTGCGAGGATTGCGAGATCATCATGTTCGAGCGGGGCGCGCATGTGTCGTTTGCCAACTGCGGACTGCCGTATTTTGTGGGTGGTGAAATCGCCAAGCAAGACAGCTTGCTCATGCAAACGCCTGACAGCCTAAAGGCACGCTTCAATCTGGATGTGCGCATCAAGACCGAGGTCATCCACATAGATCGTTCGGCTCGGTGCATCCGGGTGCGCGAATTGGGATCCGACCGCGAATACGAAGAAACCTACGACGCGCTGATTCTTTCCACGGGCGCATCGCCATTGAAACCGCCCATCTCCGGCATCGAGCGCCCGAACCATTTCTTGGTGAGAAACATCCCGGACGTGGACAAAATCATGACGTGGTCGAAAGATTGCTCGCGTTGTCGCGCCGTCGTGGTAGGCGGCGGTTATGTCGGACTCGAAATGGCCGAACAACTGCGGCACAGAGGGTTCGACGTGACACTGGTGGAAGCCATGCCCCAGGTGATGGCGCCACTCGACCCGGAAATGGCTGCCTGGCTGCACGCGGAGTTGCGTGCCAATGGCGTCGTCCTGTATCTGAACGATCCCGTCGTATCGTTCGAGCCGCCTTCAGAGCAGGAACCCACCCGCGCTTCCATCGTGGTGCTTAGAAGCGGTCAACGATTGCCCGCCGACTCTGTTGTGCTTGGGTTGGGTGTAAAACCTGAAGTGGGTCTGGCAAGAGATGGGGGGTTGGAGATCGGCAAACTGGGCGGCATCCGGGTCAATGAACACCTCCAGACCAGCGACCCGCACATCTGGGCCGTGGGCGATGCCATTGAGGTACGTGATGGAGTCACGGGTCAATGGGTACTGATTCCGTTGGCTGGCCCTGCGAATCGCCAGGGTCGCATTGCCGCCAACAATATCCTCGGCCGTCCGTCTCGATACGAACACACCTGGGGCACAGCCATCCTGCGATTGTTCAATCTCACCGCCGGTTGCACGGGCGTAAATGAGAAATCTCTCCGGCGCGCCGCCATTCCTTTTCAGGCGATTCATCTTCACCCCGGCTCTCACGCGGGCTACTACCCAGGCGCCGAACCCATCGCGCTGAAAATCCTGTTCGCGCCCGACACGGGCAAATTACTCGGCGCTCAAGCTGTCGGGCATGAAGGCGTGGACAAACGCATAGACGTGCTGGCCACCGCGCTCAAAGCCGGGATGACGGTTCACGACCTGGCCGAACTGGAACTGGCCTACGCGCCACCATACGGATCGGCGAAAGACCCTGTCAACCTCGCCGGCATGGCCGCACAGAACGTGCTCGCCGGTGACGTGGCGCTCGCGCAGTGGAACGAGGTTGCTTTGCTCGATCCCAGCACGACGCTGCTGCTGGATGTCCGCCGTCCCGACGAACGCGCGCGAGGGTTCATTCCCGGTTCGGCCCACATTCCACTGGATGAGTTGCGCCAGCGTTTGAGTGAACTTCCGCGCGACCGCGAAATCATTGTGTATTGCCAAAGCGGACAGCGTTCCTACAACGCGGCGCGCATTCTGAGCCAACACGGCTTCCGCGTGCGCAACCTGACGGGATCGTATCGTACATGGCGAGCAACCCAACCCCAATGAGTTACCAGGCAACCACAATTCCGAATCAAACTATCCCAACATGAAAACAATCCAAATCCATGATCCCGTTTAGTCAAAAAACTCGTGCGGAGTATTGATGGAGTTTGGCAGCATTGTGAGCCGTAGGATACAACTCGAGTCAGTTACTCATTACTAGCCAAAGCCTTCTCTTCGGCGTGGTGGCGAATATCGCGCCCCAGCACCATATAGATGACATCCTCGGCGATATTTGTCGCGTGGTCTGCGATTCGCTCCAGATTCCGTGATACCAGAATGAGATCCAAAGCTTGGAGAATATGGCGGGGATCTCGAATCATATGCGCGATTAATTCCCGGAATATCAAGTCTCGATAACTGTCCACCTCGTCGTCACGCAACACGACCTGGCGGGCCAATTCAGTGTCCCGCCTCACGAATGCATCCAAGGCATCTCTGACCATACCCTTAGCGATGTCGGCCATCCGAGGAATATCAATCAACGGCTTCAGTGCAGGCTGAGCCACAATGGAAAGAGCCCGTTGAGCGATGTTGACAGCCTGATCCCCCATGCGTTCCAGATCACTGTTGATTTTCATCGTGGCCGTAATGAATCGAAGATCCACGGCCATCGGTTGCTGCAGCGCCAGCAATTGGAGTGCGCGATCGTCCAACTCCAGGTGGAGTTCATTGATCTGGGGTTCCATATCCACAAGCACCTGGGTTGCCAGGGTTTCATTCCGGTGGTTCAGCGCTTCCAAACTGGTATGAATAGCCTTCTCCACCAGACTGCTCATGAAAAGCATGCGCTCCTTCAATTCTTCCAACTGATCTTCAAAATGGCGATGCATGGAACCTCCTCCTATCCAAACCGACCCGTGATGTAATCTTCTGTTTCTTTGCGCGACGGATTCGTAAACATCTTACTCGTGACATCCATTTCAATGAGCTCTCCCATAAAGAAAAATGCCGTGTAATCTGAAACTCGAGCGGCCTGCTGCATGTTGTGAGTCACAATGATAATGGTGTATCGCTTTTTTAGCTCGAGGATGAGTTCCTCGATCTTTGCCGTTGAGATCGGATCCAACGCCGATGCGGGTTCGTCCATGAGCAACGTGTCGGGTTTTACGGCCAGAGAACGGGCAATACACAGCCGCTGCTGCTGACCACCTGAAAGTCCGAGGGCAGAGCTATCCAAACGATCCTTAACCTCATCCCAGATCGCTGCATCCCGCAAGCTCTTCTCCACAATCTCATCTAATTCGAGCTTCTTCTTGGCGTAACCATTAATCTTGACGCCATAGGCTACATTTTCGTAGATCGACTTAGGGAACGGATTGGACTTTTGAAAAATCATCCCCACTTTGCGTCGCAGCAGGATGGGATCGACTGATTTCGCATAGATATCCTGCCCATCGATATAAATCTTCCCTGTCACACGAGTGCCCGGTACTAGATCATTCATACGATTCAGAGAACGCAGGAAAGTAGATTTTCCGCAACCCGAAGGTCCGATCAAGGCAGTGATGTGCTTCTCTTTCACCTGCATGCTGATTCCTGACAGGGCACGGTTCTTACCATAATAAAAGTCCACGTTTTCGGCGACTACCTTACTGAGGACTTCCATGGGCTTTTTCTCCTCGGTCTTGGTCCTGAGTGGAATCTGAATAGCGAGCTTGCTAAAAGTTGTACCGGTATTCATGCTCTTCTCCTCAATCGGGCTCGCATCTGGCTGCGAATGATGATGGCAACGAGATTCAAAAGAAAAGTTAAGGCCAGCAGGACAAATACGGTCGAATATAAGATCGGTTTGGTTTTTTCCACATCGGGAGATTGGGTGGAGAGTACGAAGATATGATATCCCAGCTCCATAAACTGCGACGTCAATTTCTTGGGTAGTTCGGGCAGGAAATAAGCGGCTCCGGTAAACAAAATGGGCGCCACTTCTCCGGCTCCACGACTGACAGCTAGAATTCCTCCGGTCATAATTCCCGTCACGGCCTGGGGCAGCACGGTATGGACAATGGTCTGGAATTTCGTAGCCCCCAAGGCCATACTCGCCTCGCGCAATTCATTTGGGATTGCCCGGAGGGTATCTTCGGTTGTAAGGATCACTACCGGCAAGGTCAAAACTGCCAATGTCAGGGCAGCCCATATGATGGCCGGTTGTCCAAAAACGAGGGTTCCACCATAAAACAGCCGGTCAATATTCCCCCCCACGAATTTTACGAAGAACCCAAGACCGAACAATCCAAAAACAATGGAAGGGACACCGGCTAAGTTACTCACCGCCAGGCGAGTTGTCTTGTAAAGAATGGAAGTATGAGCGCTGTATTCGTGCAGGTAAATCGCCACCATGACTCCCACGGGAACCACTGCCAATGTCATGAGGATCACTAGCAAAAGAGTGCCGTAGATCGCAGGGAAAATACCTCCTGCCGTCATGCCCTCTTCGGGAGCCGCAGTGATGAAGCGCCAGGAAAGATGATCTTTACCATTTATGAAGATGTTCCCAATGATGAACGCCACCATCAATACAATGATCAAGCAGGCTGAGCCCGTCAAGAGATAGAAGATTTTCCCACGGACGTCGAGACGCTGTTTCATTTCGTCTTCAACAGGGGAATTGGACAAAGTCCCCCCGGGGGTAATCACGGGATTGGTGGATAAGATCATTAACCTTTCCTTTGTTGAGATCTTTAAGGTAGGGATGGCCCGCTGGGCCATCCGTGGCGCGCCCAACAGTCACGCCCTACCCGTCTCTCCAAAATCTTAAGATGGGGGGCACGCGTCCCTACCGCAGATCGCTAATGATTACCGCCCCATCAATTTTCGCTTTAGTCTGGCCAAAAAGTATTCGCCCATCATATTCAGCAAAAATGTCAGCACAAACAACATCGCCCCTAAGAAAAACAAAACATAGTAATGCGGGCTGTGAAAAACAACTTCACCCAGTTCGGCGGCGATAGTAGCAGAAATAGTACGAACAGAATCTGTCAGCTTGAGAGAAGTGACGGCTGCATTACCGGAAGCCATCAAGACGACCATGGTTTCACCCATGGCCCGACCAAAGCCAAGTACCAGCGCTGCGAAAATTCCGGGTGTTGCTGCAGGCAGAACGACCGACCAGGCTGTTTTCCAGGGGGCAATTCCTAATGCCAGCGAAGCTTCCCGGTAGGTGCGCGGGACTGAAGTGAGAGCGTCTTCGCTGACAGTGTAGATAATGGGGATGATGGCCAGAGCCATCGCTACTCCTGCGGTGACGGCATTCAAACGGTAATCGAATCCAAAAAGATCCTGAAGCCAGGTTGCCAAAACCAGGAGAGCCAGGAACCCTAATACAACAGAGGGAACACCTGCCAGCAACTCGATGACTGGCTTAACAATCTCGCGGATCCGATGATG
Organism: uncultured Acidimicrobiia bacterium; assembly: GCA_963810905.1. Lineage (GTDB taxonomy): Bacteria > Acidobacteriota > Terriglobia > Versatilivoradales > Versatilivoraceae > CAWBAT01. Next base: position 80,848 of record CAWEPG010000021.1, read on the forward strand.
AGCGAACTCTGCCGTGTAAATTGCCGCTGCAATCGCCAGAGGGGCGCCGAAGAGCAACGCAATGATCGTGACTTTGAGGGTTCCCAGGAAAAGTGGCAGAACACTGTACTTTGGAACTTCACCCACTGGTTGCCAGACAAAATGCAAAGGTCTCTCTTCAGTCCCGTAATTCTGGGGGGCAAAAAGGTTACTCAGGCCGGCCTCTTTCCTGGTGTCTGGGTCATAGAAGATAGGAATAGCCTCTTTCCCGACATAGATGAAAATGAGAAAAATAATTGAAATGGCCAGAACGGCATTGAGAAGAATGAATTTCCCAAACAGAAAATCTTTCAAGCGTGCGCCGGTCAAATGGCTGGAAAAAGAGTTGGTTTGGGGAATTGTCAATTCAGGATTGAGGGGGATATTGATATTCATAGTTGTTGAGTTGACCTGGGATGCAGGGTACCAAAGGACCGGAACGGTGACAAACTCGATAGCCGCTCCGATCCTCTGGTGGAGAAGCTTTAATGCTTACTTCTTTTTCTTCTTGCTTGCGGCGGGTGCGGCTGAACCCGAGTCTCCCCCGGCCTTTGGCAACGGATAGTAACCCACTTCCTGAACCAGTTTTTGACCCTCGGGACCAAGTACCCAGTCCGCTAATTTTTTGATGTCGCCGGATGGATCCCCCGCCGTATACCAATAAAGGTAACGACTAATGGGATATTTGCCGCTCAAGACATTCTCCATGGAAGGCTCAACCGCCGGGCTGCTGTCGTCTTTTTTAACCATGGCGTGATGAATCCCTTTGGCATAAGCGATCCCCCCGTAGCCGATGGATTTTGGGTCTTTCGCGACTGCATTGGTCACTGCCGATGTCCCAGGTAAAGTTTGAATGGAAGGGTAAAAATCTGCGTTCCCCAACACGTGCTCCTTAAAATAGGCGTAAGTGCCCGAGTTGTTTTCCCGGCTGTATGCAATGATCATGCCCGCTTTTCCTCCAACGTCTTTCCAATTGGTGATCTTTCCGGTGTAGATCCCCTTGATTTGTTCCAACGTTAGCTCTTTGATTGGGTTAGCGGCGTTCAAATAGATGGCCAACCCGTCGACCGCGACGGGAATTTCCACAACGGCTGCATTGCGTTTGGTCTTCACTTCGTCCTTTTCTTTATCTTTCATCGGGCGAGACGCCTCACAAATATCAGTGGTCCCGTTGATCAGGGCTGCGATTCCCGTACCGGAACCGCCGCCTGTCACCTGGATTCGCGAACCCGGATTCTGCTTCATGTAAACCTCAGCCCAGCGCTGTCCCAGCAAAACCATCGTATCCGAACCCTTAATGGTTATTGCATTGTCGGCGACATAAGAGCCGATAGGCACCAACACCAGAAGCAAAACGATAATTAGACTATTTCTTAGTCCACTTCATAAAAAAGCTCCTTATCAATCTTAAAATAGGGATATCTCACTGGTGTAAACGAATTGTTAAATTTGTGTTAAATTTGAATTGAATTTCTGCACCCTAGCGGAAACAGCTCAAAATGTGAAGGCCAACTGGCCAAGATAACGAAAAGTGGTATTCGCGCCTCGTTGCAAAGGAACGAAGAAGAGCTCGCTTGGGTTGTTAGCTCGGCGCTCATTCTGAATAAAAAGTAAGTTTTGCCAGGCGAGGAAACGGGTGATACCCACATCAATGCGTATCGCATGGGCGGCAAGATTAACGCCCGTCCCAGTTCCAAAATCATCATCGGTAAACTGAGAGACAATTGAATTAGCGTCTTTAATGGCATACTGGTAAAGGAAACGCAAATCACCGGCCTTCTTTACCGCGCCCAGGTTTACCGTTCCCATAACGGCATCACGTAGAAAGCCAACTCCATAGTTTCTGGCTACCTGTACATCGAACCAGAAAGGCATTTCTCTATCGCCCAGCTTCACTCCGTTGTATTCGACGTGATAGGAAGCTCGGACGATGTGAAAATCGGGTGCCGTATATATGGCCCCCCCTGCTGTGGTGGTGGCGTTACCCGAGGCCGACATTGGCCCGGAAAGAGTCAAACCAAGAGCAGGGTTAACGACAACAGGGAAACCGAGAGCCGTAGAGGCAAGCTGAATCTCGTTTGGGTTGCGGTAGATCTGCACGTCAGATATGAGTCTGTGTTTCCAGTGCCCTCCTTTGCTGAGATTAAGTACAACACCAGGATTGAACAAGTTTGCATCTCGCACTTTTTGTCCCGGTTGGTAACCGGCCGTCACAAAAGGAGAAAGCGCTGACAAAACGACGATATTAGGGTTGCTTAACCAATATTCCCCTGCTCGAAACTCCAAGGAATTGTTAGAGTTAAGGGGAAGTTTTGCGATTTGCTGGAAACCATTGAAGCGCACGTCATCATCCCAAAGAAATCTCATTGTATCCGCGAAGACCTCTTCCATTCGGCCTCCACGAATCGAAAATTGCTTATTCGGATGATAGTCAACATAGGCTTCAGCAAGTGAGAAGGGGTTCTTGGCAACGGTCCCGGCCATATCTTGATCATTGGTTGTTCCAACGTTGTAAGGACCAGTGGAGACTTGCAAATGAAAATTAAACTTCGGGTCTATGTCCTTATCTACATTGAGGCGCGCTCGATAACGGCTTCTTATATTTTGTAAGGGGGGAGCAATTTCATTCCCGGACCTTGCCTGCATATCCAGTCGGAAGCGAAAATCCCCGCTGAACTTGAATCCCATGACGGAGAGCGCCACAGGCACAGGTTTTTCTTCCGCTTTCTTGTCATCTTTTTTTGCCACGACATTACTTTGTGCCGCCGCACCGCTAGTGCCAGCTGCTTGTGGAGGGGTTGCTGATAGAGAGGCAACTTCAACGGCCGAACCAGCGTTCGGAGAAGCGGCAGCATCGGCTTTACGTTCGAGTACGAGTTTGTCGATGAGAGCCTGCTGTTGTCCTAGTTTTGCCTTGAGCTCCTCTATGGCTTGATGCTGCTGGAGAATCAGGTTTTGTAGATCGGTGATATCCCTTCTTGAAACGATTGAATCCGATCGGCTCCCTGCGGGGACGTCAATCTTTGCAGCGTTTGCAGGCTCAGGCTCTGCTTGGTATCGATTTGAGCAAACAAACGACAGGAACGCTATAAGAGCAAGCTTCGGCAGGATCCTTTGCAGAGAGGTAGTCTGTAGCGGGCTGCTGATGGCCATTTTGAGTCTCCTTGAGTTTAGTATTCATTGAAGAACCGGATCTGGAGGCTGAACAAGTCGGTTTGCCGGGATCATCTAGACCCTTGTGTGAATGGTCCGGGGAACAAACGAGCTTGAATTCATATTTGTGCAAAAAAACCATCGGAAAATTACAGGTACTTTGTGAAAAACATGTATCTTCCAAGTAAACTTGCGATGAACTCTTTTTTCGAGTAACCCTAAGGTATTAAGCTCAATAGCTTTTGAGGAAAGTTAAGATGGGCAGAGGAAAGAACCTGTATTTCTTCTCTACGCGCTGGCTGGAATGGATGTGTTATCCGAGTTCTTTTGCGAACGAAACCGATATCCGACACCGACGACTGTCTCGATGTAGTTGTCGGCTTCCGTTCCGAGTTTCTTCCTTATCCTGCGGATATGCACGTCGACTGTTCGGGTTTCTCCGTAATAATTGTACCCCCATACGGCATCGAGAATCTTGTCACGTGTCAGCACGCGTCCAGCATTCCCCACCAGGATCTTCAATAGGCTAATTTCCTTAAAGGTAAATTTCAGTTCGCGGCCAAGGAGTTGAGCGTGATAGTTATCAAAATCGATTGACAATTTCTGGTCGTCGTACGCTTCTACTCGGTCTGACTGGACTTCCACCCTGCGCAAAGCTGCCCTGATTCGAGCCAGTAATTCGCGCATCCCGAAAGGCTTCGTGATGTAGTCATCGGCTCCCAACTCCAGTCCGAGGACCTTGTCCGCCTCACTGGCGAGTGCCGTGAGCATGATAATGGGTGTCTCTTTGGTCTCCGCGTTTTGGCGCAAGGCTCTGCAGACTTCGGTACCGGTCATGCCGGGAAGAATCAAGTCGAGAATGATCAAGTGAGGCCGCGCTTCCATAGCCAATCTAAGCCCTTCATCTCCGGTAGCCGCGGTGAGGACCGAAACGCCTCTTTCTTTCTCAAGGTTGTATTTCAAGATGTCTCTGATGTCTTTGTCATCTTCAACAATTAAGATTCTTTTATTCATTTCTGCCTATTCCCTTCTCTAAAGAGCGAAACTCGTTTTCTTCTTTCAAGGCTCCATTGATTGATTCTTCAGAGACATTCAACGCATGTTCAGTAACACGCTCCAAATCGTACTCGATTCTGGCCATCAGTGGATTCAAACCGAGGTCAAACCCTTTGCTTTCCTTTAACCTGCGAGTAAGAGACTATGACTTTATTGTTACAGGCGTATTACAGAAAGATGAATCTTTGATGAAATTTGGAAGGGCACGCGTCCCGGCGAACTTGTAAAACGATTTTAACAGGGCGGCATTCATGTTTGTCAGGGCAGAGAATTTCCTGGCTTTTTGAGGTCTTCGATCAACTGCTTAACAAGTGAGGAGATTAGATCACGGGTTTCACGAAATTTCCCAAGGACCAGTTCCTCCGGTCCTCTGAACCTCGCCGGGTCCTCAATGCCCCAATGCACTCTAACAATGTGCTGCGGCAGGATTGGACAATGTTCCGCGGCATCTCCGCACAAGGTGACGACTAGATCCATCTTGTCCAGGTCAATGGTTTCAACGGATTTCGAAGATTGACTGGACAAGTCGATTCCAATCTCCTCCATAACCCGAATCGCTTTGGGATTTATCCCGACTGGATGTGTCCCTGCACTGTATGCCTCGATTACATCTGAACCCAAGCAGCGTGCCAAGACTTCTGCCATCTGGCTTCGGCAAGAGTTACCTGTACACAAAAAGAGGACATGGTGCTTCTTTGGTGGCGGCATAACTAATTCTAACCCGCATCAACCAACAACAATTGTCATATAAACTATTTAGGACCCACAGTCTGTTGTCTGTTGAATCAATGACGCAGTGAATAATCCACCTTTTAGCCAGAACGGACCCTCTTTTTGCGGTAAGCTTAGGATCTGAACCATGAAGGAGAAAAGGATCCAGCGGATTCCCCAAGATGGACCTGTCCTTATATGAACACGTCTGCACAGCATCTCGCTCTTAGTTGATCACAGGAGCTTAGAAGTTGAATCGCAAGGAAAATTGGATCTGACGATTAGTACCCAATCCAATGGACTGGCCTACAGTACTATTGATATATCCGAAAGTGCTGGCTCCTGAGGTTGTACTGCTAAATGGTTGCCCTGGTTGTAGTTGATTAGAGGCAGTCCCCAATGCACTTGGCAACAGCGCCACCGGATTGGCAAAATTGGTTCGGTTGAAGAGATTGTAGAACTCGGCTCGAAATTGGATATTCTTTTGCTCGCGAAGATCGAAAGTCTTCGCGAGAGTCAGGTCAAATTGGCCGAAGCTTGGCCCATGTAGTGTGTTTCTTACGTAATTGCCAAAGGTGCCTGGTAAAGGTGTTGCGAAAGCTGCCGGATTGAGAAATGCGACTCCTCCATCAGAAATGAAAGGGGAAACTCCAGGTACAACATCGGGGCGGCGCACGTTCCGGGAAGAACCGCCACCAGGAGTATTGATAATGGCCTCAGTAACTGGGGCTCCTTGGGCCAGGACCGGAGAACCGGTAATAGCTCCCGTGAACTTGTTTCGATAAACCACATCTGGCTGGACAATTCTGAGATCAATAGGCAATCCGCTTCGGGCATTGATAATACCGCCCACTTGCCAGCCACCAAGGAGCACGTTGCTAAAGCCTGTGACTTTCCAACGCTGATTTGAACCAATCGGAAGGTCATAGAGGGCGGCAATATTAAAAGTCTGGCGGACATCAAAGATGTTGTTTCCATAATCCGCCTCGAGGTCAAAAGGGTTGCTCTGAGTTTGCGCTTCGTTGGATCCTGCTGTTGTCCCCAGGCTGTGGGCCCATGTGTACTGCGAGTTAATTGTCAGGCCTCCAGAGAAGTGGCGATTTAGAGTCATCTGGAAGGCATTGTAGCTGTCGGTTCCGTTGGTCGATTTGGTGTCCACCTCAGCATACTGGCTGCCGAACTGTCTGGTAATAACTGCGGCTCCAGTTGTTGGGTTGGTAGCCACATTGGTAATCAAATTTGAAACGCTACGATTAAACAGATGCCTTCCAACACTGCCCACATAAGCCGTAGTGAGGACAAATTGGGAAGGCAACTCCTGCTGGATGGAGAAACTCCATTGTGCAATGCGTTCCGGTAGGCGATACCCTCTATCGTAAGCGCGCGGTTGATAACCTTTTAAATTGTTGGGATCAAACTGAGCGATTAAGCTGTCTGGATTAATCGGATAGGCCCCGCCGGTTTGAGTGACCGTAACACGATCACTTTCGATCGGCTGGATCTGGTCTTCTGTTTGACCTGGTCCCGAATTCAGTCCGAAACCCCAGCGAAACACGGTTTTGTTATGAGCAAATCCAGGAGTCCAAGCCAGCGCAAGCCGTGGCAGCCAATTGTTGGGTGAAGACATGTAGAACTCTGTTCCTCGAGGAAGAATGACTCCTGTGCCCGGATCAAAGACTACTGCTCTATCATATTTTTCACGCAGCGGCGTATAGTACTCATAGCGCAGACCAAAGTTCAAAGTCAGACTGGGTCGCAGTTTCCACTCATCCTGTGCATACCAGATATAGTACTCCTGGAGAGCCTCCCGCACGCCTGGCTGATTATCGGTGAACTTACTTGGGGCGCTGAGATCACCCAGGAATTGAATCTGCTGAGCGGAGTTATTAAGAAAGGCATTCAGATTTGAGTAGGTGTACGTGGTCCCCCCGAGACGGTCCGTATACATCCGCACCGGACGGATCTCTCCGCCAAATTTAAGCGTGTGCTGGCCCTTGATCCAACTTAGATTATCAATAAAAGAGATGGAATAAGGCGTATAAGGCTGGCCGCGGCCGTTGGTGGCACTGTTCTGCCGCAATAGACCACCTGGAGTCGCCACTCCGCTGGATGCCCCTTGGCCCGCAATCCCAGGGTTAGCCACGCTTCCGGTTATGCTGACCACGATGGCTGATAAGTCAACCCCTGGAATGGCTGGTGCAATACCATTAATCCTTGTGTAGGCCTCGTTAAATCCGACTTTGAATGTATTAAGAAGATTAGATTTCCAAATCTGCTGCCAGGAAACCACGGCGTTTTGGGGTTGGGCTTGAATCTGAGCTTGCCTTCCCGTCACGCCTTCCGGTGACAAGGAGTTCGCCTGGTTGCGGAAATATCGCACATAGAAGGAATGTTTGGCGCTGGGTGTATAATCAAGACGCAAGCTCGCAGCATTTTCATCCACCGATGACCTAGCCTGCAAGTAGGCAACGTCGAAATCCGGATCCTTGGTTGCGTAATTCCCAATTGGAAAGGCCGCCAACAACGGCACGATCGAAGGAACCGCACGCGCTCTAGCCGCCTGACTGGGGACAGCTTCTAGAAAGTTGATCCCGGTCCTCTGCCGATATCCTTCGTAGCTGGTAAAGAAAAAGAGTTTGTTTTTGACAATGGGCCCGCCCACCGAACCCCCAAAATTATTGAGACGTAAGGGGGACTTGGTGGCTTGATCAAAAAAATTACGGGCATCCAGAACGTCATTCCGCAGATACTCGAATGCCGAACCGTGAAAGGCATTTGAACCTGACTTGGTGATCACGCTGATCTGGCCGCCAGAACCAGTTCCAAACTCTGCAGGGTAACTATTGGACTCAACACGAAATTCCTGGATGTTTTCCAGACTCGATTGCAGCCGGAATGGTGAGGAAGTTTCTCCGTTTATGTTCCCAGGGGAGGAATCGATGACTGCTGAACCCTCGACTCCATCGTAACGAATGGCATTTTGCTGGTTTGCTCGACCGCTGAAACGGATATTATCAAAAGTGCCGACACCTCCATTGACGGCGCCGGGAGTCATTAAATACATCTGGGAAAGTTGTCGACCATTTAATGGCAATTCCTTGACTTCGGCAGATGTGACGTTGACACCAATCTTCGCCGAACCCGTGTCGAAATCTGCCACGTCCGTGACTGTGATCTGTTCAGCAGTTCCCGCAGCGTTTACCACAAAATCGATTGTGTGCACCTGTCCTACACCAAGAACGACGTTTTTAGAGGTTGTGGTCTGAAAGCCTGTTGCACTCACGGTGACTGTATAGGTAGTGGGTTGCAGCCCAGGAACTACAAAGTAGCCTTGCTCGTTGGAGGTTGTGGTGCGTTCGACTAAAGTGCGTTCGTTCCGGATAATGATCTTAGCGCCTGGAATTGCAGCCTTGCTGGAATCATAGACCGTACCTACGATCTTTCCTTCGGAAACTTGAGCGACGACAATGTAGTGACTTGATGTTTCGAAGAATGACAGGAAGAGTAGAAGACAGCTCAACGACTTCACCAATCTCTTTCGATTCATATTTCCTCCTGGATCTAGTGAATAGGTTTGTTAACCTATTCCGTTTGAATTTGGCGGCAAGATTCAAAATGACTCATCAGGCCTCGGCTGCCCGAGGAGTCTAGAAAACCAGGATTGAAACGAAGTTAAGTGGATGTTACAAAGAGGTGAAATCTGATATGTTTTATGGATTAAGATAGAGGGGGGAATGCCAAGCAAGAGGGACTTCTAGAAAAGAGCCTCACCGGAACGAAGGCTCTGCTGTCAGACGAAAACCATTACTTCTCCAAATTCAATCTTCGTCTCGTAACAACCAACTTTGGCTGCTGGATTGAGAGTTGATGTTCCTGTCGTCACATCATAAGTCCATCCATGCCAGGGGCAGGTCACGACCTTCCCTTGCAGTTCACCTTCGCCAAGAGGTCCGCCACGGTGGACGCAAGTGCCATCGATCGCATAGAATGAGCCATCAATGTTAAAGACGGCGATGTCTTTGCCATTAACGACAACAGTTTTCCCTATACCTGGAGCAATATCTGCGACGTTTGCCACTACGACAAATTCTGCCATAGAGCAATAGACCTCCTTGTGCATTTCATGGATTTGCCCAGTCGAATAACTCGTTTAGCGTAACGTAAGCCCTGCAATAGTCAAATAGTTCTTTGTGGTATCTTCAGTAACGAGAGCAACATCAATGAGCCTTTTTCTCTTATACACTGCGTTGCTCTCTCTGCTGATCCTGATCGTCATCGCCATCGAGTTGCTCAAAGGTGTGAGAACGTTGGGATTTCTAGAAAATGTGCCACCCATCGACTTGCCGACTCCTCCGTTGGTATCGGTTGTCATCCCCGCCCGAAATGAAAAAAGGCACATTGAAATAGCGCTGCAATCGATGCTGAGTCAGAAATATCCTACGTTCGAAGTCATTGTGATTGATGATCGTTCGACAGATGAGACGGGAGAAATTTTGGATCGCATGGCAGTCCAGAACCCCTTGTTAAGAGTGTTCCATATCCAGGAATTACCTCAGGGGTGGCTGGGGAAAAACTATGCTTTGTCCTATGGTGCGAGCAAGGCCCGGGGGGAGCTCCTCCTTTTTACAGATGCTGATGTGATCATGGAACCGACAACCATGAGCCGGGCTGTCAGCTATCTGATTCAGGAACGGCTCGACCATTTGACCCTGTCGCCTACGCTCTCCATGCCAAGTGTGATTCTCAGAATCTTTGTGACAGGGTTCTATTTTTTCTTCAGCCTCTATGCCAGACCGTGGAAAGCGCGAGATTCGAAAAGCCACGCCCATATCGGGATTGGGGCATTTAATCTGATCAGGCAGCAGGTCTACCAAACTATCGGGACGCATCAGGTGATTGCCATGCGTCCGGACGATGATATGAAACTAGGAAAGATTGTAAAAAAGAATGGATTCTCACAGGGGTTCCTATTTGGGAACAGATTTATTTCCGTGGAATGGTACGCTTCGGTGCGCGAACTGGTTCACGGGATGATGAAGAACTCTTTTGCGGGTGTCGAATATCGAATATCGATGGTTGTTGCGGCGACCCTTGGTCAATTCATGCTTTTCATCTGGCCATTCTTTGCACTCTTTCTAGTAGGAGGTCTAACTCGCTGGGTCTATGGGATCATCGTTCTGATCCTCTTGCTCATGCTGGGCTACGGCGCTCACCTTTGCCACGACAGTCCTTGGTTGGGGCTAGGACTTCCTTTGGCCAGCGCTCTGCTGCTATACATTTTCTGGAGATCCATGATCCAGACGTTGTGGTGCCAGGGAATTTATTGGCGAGAGACCTATTACCCTCTTCGGCAACTCAAAGCCAATAAAGTCTGAGCTCCTCAGCAAGCCACCGTATTAGGACTTACCTGTGCCTTAATAAAGGAGATGGAAAAAAGATTGAAGAGATCAGGCCGATCCACATTACAGACATGACCGGAGTTTCCGATGATCTTCAAAATACAGTGTCTATGTTTGCGAATAATCTGCTTGAGTGGGGGAAGGAACATATAATCTTCCTCTCCCATCAAATAAAGGGTTGGAATGGGAATTTCTTTCTCTTCGAAATAGTCCAAAAGAGGGTTAACTTCGTAAGTCAGCCGAAACCAGCGGATGAATTCCTTCTGGCAGAGTTTTCTGGCTTCATGGATAAATAGATACCTGGATTTCTGGTGTCTCTTCCTGGGCATGATAATCCAGGCAAACAAGCTGTAGAGCCAAAGATATGGGATGAATCTCTTGAAGGTATTCCCCAGCATCACGAGGATCTTGGATCGCACATTTAGCCTCGTAATGGCTCCACCGAGAATCATGGATCGAATCCGCAAAGGCGCGATTTCGCCGATCGCACGGATGATGATCGTTCCCAGTGAGATACCGACAAAATGAGCCGTACGGATGCATAGGTGATCCAATACCTCCAGGATTTCCCGGCTGATGTCTTCGAATGTGTAGCGGCCTAGAGACTTGACGCCTTCAGCTAAGTTCCTCGATTTTCCATGGCCCCGCAAATCGATCATGAGGACGTTAAAATGCTTCCTGAATTCTCGGAGTTGCTTAAACCAGATGGAGGAACTCCCCCCCGCGCCGTGAACGAAAACCACCCAATCATTCTGGGGGCCTTTTTCGTATTTCCAGTAGTGCAACATAATCTCTCAGGAACCTTGGATTGACCAAATCGATTTCGGGCGCGCGATCCGGCCAGTGGTATCTTACCCGCAATCGACAGGCTTTGAAATGGAAACTTCACCAACTCTAAGTAACGATCAAAATGAGCTCTGACCCTTAGAGCTTTCTTGTTGTATCCCTAATTGGACCAGAATGGAGGAATGAATGCCAAAGCGGTTCAGGATCACGTTTCTGTTCTTCCTTTTCATAAGTGCCTCAAATGGAGCCTCAACAGGGAGATTCGAGGAGAGGCTTTTGGGCTTTTCACCAGAAAGTTCGAAACGACAAATTGGCTTGGAAGAGCAGTTTGATTCGGTACTTGACGCGAACAATCTCCGGATTTGGATGGAAAGGATCACTGCGAAACCACATCATCTCGGTTCACCTTTTGGGAAGGAAGTCGCTGAATTCATCGCCGAACAGTTTCGTTCCTGGGGTTATGAAACTGAAATTGAGAAATTTGACGTCCTCTTCCCAACCCCGAAGCAGCGTTTGTTGGAAATGATGGAGCCCGAGCATTTTGTCGCTTCCTTGGATGAACCTGTCCTGAAAGAAGACCGAACCTCTGGTGTGACTGGGAACAGACTTCCGCCATACAACGCCTATTCCATCGATGGGGATGTTACAGGCCAGCTCGTGTACGCGAATTATGGACTGCCCAAAGATTATGAATATCTGGATTCGAAAGGGATCAATGTCAAAGGCAAGATCGTCATTGTGCGCTACGGTGGTTCCTGGCGTGGAATTAAGCCGAAGGTAGCTGCCGAACACGGAGCCATTGGATGCATCATTTATTCGGACCCGCGAGACGACGGGTATTTCCAAGGCGATGATTATCCTAAAGGATCCTGGAGAAACGAGCGGGGTGCGCAACGAGGCTCGGTACTCGATATGCCCGTCTATCCGGGAGATCCATTGACTCCTGGTGTCTCTGCGACGGCGACCGCAAAGCGCCTTCCAACCACAGAAGCCAAAACATTGACCAAGATACCCGTGTTGCCAATTTCTTACAGTGATGCCTTGCCACTGCTCCGCGCTCTCGGGGGCCGGGTAGCCCCTGAAGATTGGCGGGGGACGTTGCCGCTCACATATCACCTTGGCCCAGGTCCGGCCACTGTACATCTGAAGCTGGAGTTCAACTGGGACCTGACCACGATCCATGATGTAATTGCCCGAATCCGTGGAGCCGAAAGGCCCGACCAATGGGTGATCCGTGGAAACCATCATGATGCTTGGGTCTTTGGTGCTTACGATCCCACGAGCGGGCTCGTCTCTCTAATGGAAGAAGCTCGCGCGGTGGCTGCGCTGACAAAGTCCGGATGGAAGCCCAAGAGGACGATCATCTATTGCGCCTGGGACGGGGAAGAGCCGGGATTGATGGGATCGACGGAGTGGGTGGAAGACCATGAGGAAGAGTTGTCAAGTAAGGCCGTTGTGTACGTAAACTCAGATTCCAATGGGGCAGGGTTTTTGGCGATGGGAGGGACTCCGAGCCTGGAGAAGTTTATGAACCAGGCCGCCCGATCCGTGATCGACCCCCAAAAAGCGGTTTCGGTGCTCGAACGCGCCAGGGCTTTTTCGATTGTCAAGGATGATGCTGAGATGCGGCAAACAGCCCGCCAGAAAAAAGACTTGCCACTAGCTGCACTCGGATCGGGGTCCGACTATACCCCGTTTTTGCAGCATCTCGGAATTCCCGCCCTGAATCTGTTGTTCTTTGGCGAGGAAGGGGGCGGATCCTACCACTCGATTTACGACTCCTTTGATTACTACACTCGATTTGTGGATCCCAATTTTGAATACGGCGTCACCCTTGGCAAAAACTGCTGGGCGTACAATCCTCCGCTTTGCTGACGCCGATGTCCTGCCTTATGAATTTCTTAGCCTTTCTGAAAAAATGGATTCTTATCTAAAGGAATTGGTCAAACTCACGGAAAAAATTCGCGATGCAAACGAAGAGAAAAAACTTTTGATCAAAGAGAAGAGCGTGGAAAACACCCTCGACCCGAAAGAAATTTACATCCCTCCCCAGGTTCTTTCCGAAGTCCCTTACCTCAACTTCTCCCCTCTGCAGAATGCGACTGCCAACCTAAGAACAAGCTCCCAAGGCTATCAAGAAGCATTGAAAACCTATGAGACTTCGGACATCGAGCTATCGGAGCGGACTCGGGACACTTTAAACCAAATCCTCATGGGCGCAGAAAGAACCCTCCTCCGAAAAGAAGGGCTGCCGGGACATCCATGGTTCCGTCATCAACTTTACGCACCAGGAAGGTACACGGGGTATGATGTCAAAACCATTCCAGGTGTGCGTGAGGCGATTGAGCAGCATAACTGGGAGGAAGCAAACCGCGAAATTGAACTCGTCTCCAGAACTATCGAAAGGCTTGTGGTCGTGATTGATCAAGCTTCTGCGGTTTTGAAGCAAGAGAAGGTTAAATAAGGTGGTCTGCCAATTATGTTTGTAGCCGGGGTCGGTGACCCCGGTCTGGAGAGGGGCTCACAGAAGCCCGCTAAAGCATGAACCATGAACTTAGCACTAGAGCCGATTGATCAAACTCGCAACGAATCCTGCTCCAAAACCGTTGTCGATGTTGACGACGGTGACATTTGAAGCACAACTGTTCAACATTCCCAGGAGCGCCGCGATACCCTGGAAACTAGCTCCGTAACCAATGCTGGTAGGGACTGCTATGACTGGGACGGAAACCAGCCCACCGACAACGCTCGGTAAGGCGCCTTCCATTCCCGCGACCACAATAATGACTCGAGCCTGCGTCAACCGATCTCGTTCACTGAGAAGCCGATGGATTCCGGCAACACCCACATCCACGAGACATTCCACTTGGTTCCCCATGGCCTCTGCGGTTACCTGGGCTTCTTTTGCCACCGGAATGTCTGCTGTCCCGGCACAGGCGACCAAAATTTTCCCTTTTCCGTATTCGGTCTTGTCTCGCTGAACCAAAATGGTTCCAGGATCCGGAAAGAATTTGGCCTTAGAATCCATTTTCTTGATCTCACGAAAAACAGTTTGATCGGTGCGGGTGATCAACAAGTTTTGTTTGTTGACTAGCATTCGCTTGGCGATGGCTTTGATTTGAGCGACCGTCTTGCCCCGCCCGAAAATGACTTCTGGAAAACCTTGCCGTAGTGCCCGGTGATGATCGATCCTGGCGAATCCGATGTCTTCAAAGGGAAGTTGCTTTAAGCGAGAAATCCCATCGTCGACGGAATAGGTGCCGTTTTGGACGTCTATGAGGATTTGGCGGATGTCGTTTTCGGTCATAGTAAACCCCTCAATTCTTGCTTCATCCAGCTCAGTTGTCTAGCCAATTTGACGCACAGACTGTCAGTTAACGACATTTTGTTATATTATTTCAAGCTTCCTGTAAGTATTTGACCTGCGAGGACCCAAAACTCTTGGAAATTACAATCGCAATCACCGGTGCCAGCGGCGCCATTTATCCTGTTCGCCTCCTGAAACATTTGTCTGCCGAACCACAGATCAGCCGCATCTATGTCGTTGCGTCCGCCGCTGGACTTCGAGTCATGCATGAAGAGCTGAACTTCGGTCCTGTAAGCCTAAAGTTGGTTGCCGAAAAGGTCACCGAAGACAACAGTCAAAAGATTACGGTTCTCAACAACAACGATATTGGAGCCAGGATCGCGAGCGGTTCGTACCCGGTTGATGCGATGGTCATCATCCCTTGTAGCATGGGCACTCTCGGCAGTATTGCCCACGGTATATCGCGGGACTTGATTCAGAGAGCTGCAGATGTAACTCTCAAGGAACGGAGAAAACTGTTGCTCGTAACGCGTGATACTCCGTTGAATTTGATTCATCTGGAGAATATGAAGATGCTGACTCTGGCAGGAGGGATTGTCTTTCCGGCCGTTCTTTCGTTTTACCATCGGCCGGTTTCGCTGGAGGACGCTGTGGATCAATTCTTGTATCGGGTCATGCAACACTTGGGTTTGAATCCAAGTAATGCTTACCGTTGGAAGGGCAGCGAAGACCGGTCGGAATGAAGCGATTCTTTACTGAGACCCGGCAGAATAAGGTTAGGTGTGTGGTTCATGTGCGCCGGTTTTTCCTCCTCTCCTAAAACTCAGTTTTGCCGTTCCCATCGCAAAACATTAATTGATCTATGTCCACGCACTTCTTCAAACACCTCAAGATTACGTTAGAGATGATTAAGTTTGAGCACACGGTTTTCGCATTACCGTTTGCCTTGTTGAGTGCCATTCTGGCTTCCAATGGTTGGCCACAAGGCTCCAAGCTGTTCTGGATCATCGCAGCCATGATCGGTGCGCGCAGCGCGGCGATGACCTTTAATCGGATTGCGGACTGGTATATCGATGCTGCAAACCCACGCACCCGAATGCGCGCCCTACCGGCTGGACTTTTGAGCCGAAATTTTGCAGTTCTTTTCACAATGGTGTCGAGTTTTCTTTTCATTCTTGCGGCTTCCCAACTTAACCAATTGTGTCTGTGGCTGGCATTCCCTGTGTTACTCATCCTCCTTTTCTATTCCTATACAAAACGCTTCACCAGTTACTCTCATCTTGTTCTCGGCCTTTGCCTTGGAATGGCTCCTCTGGGAGCGTGGATTGCCATCAGAGGAGATGTGGGCCTGCCCCCTATTTTGCTTTGTGTGATCGTGACACTCTGGACTGCAGGTTTCGATATCATCTATTCCTGCCAGGATACTGATTTCGACCGAACGCGAAATTTGTTCTCTATCCCAAAGCGATTTGGAATCAAAGCCGCACTAAGAATTTCGACCGGCCTCCATTTGTTGATGATTTTCTTCTTGCTTGTTCTTTTACGGATCGAGGTATTGGGCTGGATCAGTCTGGCAGGAACCGCAGTGGTTGCGGGACTCTTGTATTACGAACACCGTCTCGTCCGTCCCAATGACCTCTCCAAAGTGAATGCCGCGTTCTTTACGGTGAATGGGTACATCAGCATCCTGCTGCTGATCGCAATCGGGTTGGATAAATTGATCTAGACGAGCTCCCCTCTGATAAGAGGATTGACATCAGCTTTTCTAACGAAACGGTAATCATCTATATGATCTGATTCATATTAGGACTTTCACGAATGAACCCCGCTATGAAGCTGTTCCTTCTGTCCTGCCTTTGTATGCTAGTCACGGCGTGGGCGGAGTCTGGCGAAAAGCCAAGGCAGCAAGCCAGGTCGATGGTGATCAGTCGATTCGGCATTGTTGCGACGAGCCAACCTCTCGCTTCGGCAGCCGCTGTGCGTATCTTGGAGGAAGGGGGCAATGCCATTGATGCCGCGATCGCCGCCAACGCAGTTTTGGGCGTTGTCGAGCCCGGTAGCAATGGGATTGGAGGCGATTTGTTCGCGATGGTCTATGAGGTCAAATCAGGGCGACTTTACGGCCTCAATGCGAGTGGCTGGGCTCCTTCTGGATTGACGATCGATTCTCTGGAAGCTCGCGGAATCCACAGTATGCCGCAAGAAGGGATCGATTCTGTCACCGTTCCGGGATGTGTTGCAGGGTGGGAAGCGCTCCATAGAAGGTTTGGGAAGATACCTTTCTCGAAACTCCTGTCTCCAGCCATTTACTACGGTAATAATGGCTTTCCAGTCACTGAGATCATTTCTGCCAGCTGGCAGGATGCTGTCGAATTCTTAACTTCCCATCCAAATGCTCGGGAAACCTTCCTCCTCGGAGGCAAAGCGCCAAGGGTTGGCGAGGTTTTCAGAAATCCAGATTTGGCGCGGAGCTTGCAATTGATTGCTGAACAAGGGAGGAATGGATTTTATAGAGGAAGCACTGCTGAATCGATTCTCCAGATCTCGAAGGAAAACGGTGGAACCTTCAAGCTTTCGGACCTAACGGAATTTGAACCTGAATGGGTCGAACCGATCTCGACAACGTATCGAGGTTGGACCGTTTATGAACTTCCCCCCAACGGGCAAGGGATAGCCGCGCTCTCCATGTTGAATCTGATGGAGCGGTTCCCCTTGGAAGAGTACGGTCATAATAGTGCCAAAGCGCTTCATATTATGATCGAAGCCAAAAAGCTTGCCTATGCTGACATGCTGCAGAACGTAGGAGATCCACGGTTTTCTAAAATGCCCGTAAAGGCAGGACTTTCCAAAAATCTTGCCGAGCGGCGAGCCCGCTTGATTTTGACAGAACAAGCCAACTGCCACGTCCCTCCATCTGATTTGACTGGAATTGAGAATTCCTATGGCGGAGATACCATTTACATGTCTGCGATTGATCGTGAAGGAAACATTGTGTCTTTGATTCAGAGCAATTATTTTGCGTTCGGCTCAGGACTCGTTCCGCCTAGGACAGGATTCCCGCTTCAGAACCGAGGGGCTCTATTTACGTTAGATCGGGGGAAACCGAATTCGCTCGAACCGCATAAACGCCCGCTGCATACCATTATCCCTGCTTTCATGGAAAAAGAAGGTGTGCGCATTGGTTTTGGAATCATGGGGGGATGGAACCAAGCCCAGGCCCATGCTCAATTTGTTTCCAATGTGGTAGATTTCGAGATGAATATCCAGGAAGCCCTGGAAGCCGCTCGGTTCACCAAACCTACTTTTGAAGG
This sequence comes from uncultured Acidimicrobiia bacterium, assembly GCA_963810905.1. Taxonomy (GTDB): domain Bacteria; phylum Acidobacteriota; class Terriglobia; order Versatilivoradales; family Versatilivoraceae; genus CAWBAT01. The sequence continues at coordinate 98,589 of CAWEPG010000021.1, forward strand.
TTGCGACGTACAAGTTGAGGATCGCGTATCGGAAAAAGTGAGAAACATCTTGTTTCAATGGGGACATGAATTGAGAGTAGTTGGTCCGTTTTCCGGCTCCATGGGAGGAGGGCAAGCGGTCATGCGCGACAGGTCAGGCATCAACTATGGCGGATCGGACCCAAGAAAGGACGGAGAAGCTGTGCCGGAAAGTCCTCCCTGGAATTAAACGTTTAAGAATTCAAAAAAAATCCTCTTTGCTCCAGACTCGACGAGATCATTATCCCTAGCTATCAAAAAACTCACATGTACCGTTTAGCAGAGGATTTTACACGAACGGCCAGTGTCGTGAATCCAACTCCGCATCTGAAGGAGAACACGAACCTGTGCTAGCATAAGGCGGTGAGTGTAATCCTATGAATTCTGGTAACACCTTGGAAGATCAGGAGCGGGCCAAAGAATTGTGGGAAGAGGGAGTCACGGAGTTGATGTCTGGCAGGATCCATTCCGCCATTGACTGCTTCAACCAGAGCATCCTCCACTATCCTACCGCCGAAGGCCATACATACCGGGGATGGGCTCTTTCGTTTCTCGGTATGCTCGATCAAGCTGTCCAGGATTGTAAAAAAGCCATCGAAATTGACCCGGATTTTGGTAATCCCTACAATGATATTGGCGTTTACTTAATGCAAATAGGGCTATTAGACGATGCCATCCCCTGGTTCGAAAAAGCCAAAGGGGCAGCTCGATATATTCCGAGACACTTTCCGTTTCTCAACCTGGGGCATATCTATATGGCCAAAGAAGATCAAAACAAAGCATTGGAAGAATATGTGCAGGCGCTGGATCTTGATCCGGAAAACCCAGCTATATTGAAAGCCATCGCCAGTTTGGATCTAAAGGTGAGCTGAATTAGATTGAGAGCCTCTCTCTGCTAGAGAGATAAATCCCTTTTTCCAGGATTTCCCGCTAGAGGCATTCGAAAGATGGCCAGAGTAGCACCACTCGCTGTAAACTTAGAGCATTCTCCATGACTGAGGCAAGCCAATCGACTGCCATTTCTGCTTTTCAAGATAGTCGTTTCAACAAAATTACGTTCGGAAATGGGAGAACGGTCAATTTCCCGGTGATTTTTGCTCCGATGGCAGGCCTCTCACACGTCGCCTTTCGGCAGGTCATTCGGTCCTATCTCCCTCAAAATATCAGCCCAATCCTGTTTACCGAAATGCTCTCTACCCGTCTTCTTCCCCAAGAAGACGTCGGCAAGACGCCGCAAACTCGAGTTGCCAAAGGTGAAGTAAACCTGGTCCCGCAGATTATTGGTAATGATGCCGAGCTGATTGCGAAATCATTAGAAAACCTAAACGCTATTCAGCCAGCCGGGATCGATATTAATATGGGCTGCCCCGTAAGCAAGGTGCTCAAGCACAATTGGGGTGTGGCACTGATGGGGGACATCCGCTATGCCGAAGAAGTGGTTCGAATGACGCGCCAGCTGACCCCATTACCCTTGTCCGTGAAGATTCGAACAGGGCTTCAGGATGATCCTCTCTATTTGATTGATTTTTCAAAGATGCTGGAAGAAGCTGGAGCCGATTGGATCACGCTTCATCCGAGAATTCAGGGCCTCCATCGCAAGGGCTCAGCCAACTGGGAATATATCGGGCGCGTCCGGGAGGCTGTGAGAATCCCCGTAGTAGGCAACGGGGATGTTCAGGAGGCCAGCGATATTCTGCTAATGCAGCGGAAAACCCACTGCGATGGGGTCATGGTCGCTCGGGCTGCCACCGCACGCCCTTGGATCTTCTGGCAGGTAGGAGAATCTCTCGGGCTTCCACCTCCCATTGGGCGGGAAGGTGAAAAAGCTCCACGGACCTGCGAAGAAGAGGGCCTGGAATTTCATCGAGCCTTGTCGGAATTCTGCGATCATTTAGAGACTCATTTTACTTTTGCCGAACAAATGCCGAGATTGAGACTCTTTCTTGCCTGGGGCCATAAATGGCTTTTCTTTGGACATTTCCTTTCCACTCAGGTAAATCGCTGCAAAGACATGCCCTCAGCCCGCCACGTGATCTCCCGATTCTTCGAAGAACCCAAGTGGCTACAAGCACGTACCTCCCTCCAATAGCAGCATTGTGAGACCCTGTTTAGTCTGGAGAAAGGGATGAATGAGTACAACACACCATCCTTAATGATGGCAATGGCATCCCTCGTCTTTGGCATGACGAGATCGATTTGGGTTGAAAAAAGGGCTGGCACATTGTATTTTTCCAAGGGGGTTTTGACTTCAGTCTCGGAGGATCCCGTGACATTATCGATTCTGGATGGCTCAACAATGGATTTTTCCCCCGAAGACACGTCTAATGAAACGGCTAAGTTCTTCCGAACTTTTGGATTGGGCTTTTGTTAACTTGTATTGAACCTCTGTTTGATAGGAACGGAGCGGCTCACTCAACAAGAAGATTTAAGATTCTTTATACATATCGTTTTGGTTATCAACTAGTTGGCGGGGAAAGGAATTAGTCCTTTAGTTGCATTTGCTGACCCCCTTGGAGAGCGCAAAAATTTTATGCCAGCAACAGTTCCCATGGATGTAACGTTTAAAGCTCCATCAGGTCAGGCTGATGATGCGGAAATTCATCTTCTTTATCTCATGTTGCTTATTCGTCGATTTGAAGAGCGCGCATCGCAAGCCTACCAGCAACAGAAAATTGGTGGTTTTTGTCACCTCTATATCGGCCAGGAAGCAGTCGCCGTGGGTACGGTTGCCGCCGCTCGAAATGATGATTTCGTGATTACGGCTTATCGCGATCACGGGCACGCCATTGCTCGAGGAGCCGACCTTAATGAGTGTATGGCAGAGTTATTCGGCAAAGTCACCGGCATTTCCCGAGGGCTGGGCGGTTCAATGCATTATTTTGACAAGAAGAATCACATGTTCGGAGGGCATGCCATCGTCGGAGGTCATTTACCCTTGGCCACAGGATTAGCCTTTGGAAGTCAATATCGTGGTGAAGATCGCTGCACCCTCTGTTTTTTTGGCGACGGTGCCATCAATCAGGGGGCGTTTCACGAAGCCGCTAACTTGGCGGCACTCTGGAAGCTTCCGATCGTTTTTATTTGCGAGAACAATTTGTTTGGCATGGGGACCCATGTTGGGCGGGCAACGGCAGTCAAAGAGTTGACTCATCGGGCCAAGGGATATGATATGCCGTCGGCTGTCGTCAATGGGATGGATGTCCGCCATGTACGAGACACGATGCAGGGCATTCTTGAAGAGATGAGGAGAAAACCTTCTCCCTTCCTAGTGGAGGCCCGAACCTACCGATATCGAGGACATTCCATGTCAGACCCGGCGACTTATCGGAGTAAAGAAGAGGTCGACAAGTACAAGAGTGAAGATCCGATTATTGCGTTCAAGACAATCCTGGTCAATGAAGGAAAACTCGAAGAAACCAGATTTCAGGAACTGGACCGCGAGGCGCGAAGGCTGGCAGCCGATTCCATCAAGTTTGCTGAAGAGAGTCCAGAACCTCCCATCGAGGACCTGCATAAGTACACTTTTGTGGAGGGCGACAACCATTGAGAGAGATTACTTATCGTCAGGCCGTCAATGAAGCGCTAGAAGAGGAAATGCTGAGAGATCCTGACGTGTTTCTCATCGGCGAAGAAGTGGCCGAGTACAACGGAGCTTATAAGGTCAGCCAGGGATTGCTGGACAAGTTTGGGCCCAAACGGGTTATCGACACTCCGATTAGCGAGGCCGGTTTTGCAGGATTAGGTGTCGGCGCTGCCATGGTTGGGCTGCGTCCGGTCGTCGAATTCATGACCTTTAGCTTTTCTCTGGTCGCATTTGACCAGGTCGTTAACAATGCACCAAACATGTTGACCATGTCAGGCGGCCAATTCAATATTCCGATTGTTTTCCGCGGTCCCAATGGACCCGCCCACCAATTGGGAGCCACTCATTCTCATGCCACGGAGCCCTTTTATGCTAACTTTCCAGGGCTAAAAATCGCAATTCCTGGTACTCCGCGTGATGCGAAGGGGTTATTAAAGACGGCGATTCGAGATGACAACCCTGTCCTCGTCCTGGAATCCGAACTCCTTTACAATAGTCCCGGTCTGGTTGAGGACAAAGATGAGGAACTTCTCATCCCTCTCGGGAAAGGGGAAATCAAGCGGCCGGGTAGCGATGTGACGATCATCTGTTATGCCCAGACAGTGCGTATGGCTTTGGCAGCAGCTGAAACTCTTGCCAGCCAGGGGATCAATGCTGAAGTGCTCGATTTAAGGTCCATTAAACCGCTCGACCTTGACCTAATCCTCAATTCGGTGGCGAAGACACATCGCTGTGTGATCGTCGAACAAGATAAACCCTTTTGCGGGATTGGCTCAGAGTTGACATACCAGATCCAGCGTGACATTTTTGATGAACTGGATGGCCCGGTTGCGCGAGTGGCTCAGGAGGAAGTGCCTATGCCTTACAGCGAAAAACTGGAAGCAGCGGTCTTGCCTAGTGAAGAAAAAATCCTGCAGGCTGTTCATCACCTATGCTACGGGCGATAGCCCCTGATTCTCCCGAGTGAAATCCCAACGAAAAAGGAAAAAAAGATCATGGCCGAAATCACCATGCCCAAACTGAGTGACACAATGACGGAAGGTGTCGTTGTGCGTTGGCACAAGAAGCAAGGGGAACCGGTCAGCGTCGGAGATGTTCTTGCAGAAATTGAGACAGACAAGGCGACGATGGAGATGGAGGCTTTTGACGACGGAGTTCTGAAAGAGATCTACGCCCAGGAAGGACAGAAGGTTGCCGTCGGTGACCGCATCGCGCTCGTCGAAGGTGAAAATGAGAGCAAGCCTTCCAGCCATGAAAAGAAAACCGTTGTCACTCAACCCGTGAACACGCCTTCCGCAGCCGCTCCTCCTCCGGTTCTTCCGAGTTCTTCCACAAAACCATCAGGTGCCCCTAAGGGAATTGAGGGGGGACGTCTGAAGGCCTCCCCGCTGGCCAGAAAGACGGCAACTCAAATGAATGTCGCTATTGAGAACTTGCAGGGTTCAGGCCCTGGTGGACGCATCATTCAGGAAGATGTATTTCAGGCGGCGAAGCAGCAAGAAGTTTCTCCGACTAATGTGTCGGCTGCTGAAGCCAGCTTGATTCCGTTGACGGCTATGCGCCGGGTGATTGCCCAGCGAATGGTGGAAAGCAAGAGCCATATTCCTCATTTTTATCTCGACGCCGAACTCGATGCAGGTCCTTTGCTTCAATTGCGCTCATTGGCCAATGAGTCTCTTGTCGCTAAAGGTTCCGAGAAACTGAGTGTCAACGACTTTGTTCTCAAAGCAACCGTCGAAAGTCTCAGGCGGGTTCCACAGGTCAATGCCTCTTATAGTGAAAACGGTATCCTGCGATATGCCCATATTCACTTGGGGTTTGCGGTTAGCCTGGAGGAAGGACTGATTACTCCAGTAATCAGAAATGCAGAGACCAAGGAGCTGCGCCAGCTTTCTGCTGAAGCTCGGGCACTCATTGAGAAGGCCCGCACCAAGAAGCTCAAACCTGACGAGTACCAGGGAGGTACCTTTACAGTTTCAAATCTTGGGGCCTCTGGAATTGATCGTTTTCACGCAATCATTAACCCTCCTCAGGCCGCCATCCTTTCGGTCGGCAGTATCGCCAAGAAACCGGTGGTCAATGCACAGGACCAGATTGTGGTCGGGCATCGGCTCAATGTGGCGCTATGCTGTGACCACAGGGTGGTTGATGGAGCGGTAGGAGGGATTTTTCTCCAGGAATTTCGAAAGCTCATCGAGAACCCTGCATTGATGCTGCTCTAGCGGACTGACCCAAAGTCGAGGCCATTGCCGCGCGCGCGAAGGTCGCGTCTAGAGAGACCTTCCAAGAATTCTTTGTATTCCCCAGTAATCCCAGTTCATTGTTAACCTTCGGAGGAGCCAGCGTGAGCAACGATCAAAATCATTTCGACTTGGTGATTATCGGATCAGGTCCGGGTGGCTATGTTGGTGCTATTCGAGCGGCTCAACTCGGAATGAAAACTGCCATTGTCGAGAAAGATAAGTTGGGCGGCATTTGTCTCAACTGGGGTTGTATTCCCACAAAGGCGCTCCTCAAGAATGCCGAAATCTATAAGTTGTTTCAGAAGAGTGAAGAATTTGGCATTAGCTATGACAATCTGCGTTTTGATTTTTCAAAGATCATTCGAAGAAGCCGGGAGGTCTCAGACAAGATCAGCAGAGGCGTCGGTTTCCTCATGAAGAAGAATAAAGTCACTGTTTTTAGCGGGACGGGCAAATTAACATCTCGCGACCGCGTTGAGATCTTCGGCCCGGATCAAAAGCTTAAGGACACCTTGACGGCATCTAGGATCATGATTGCGACGGGGGCTCGTCCCAGAACCTTGCCGGGGGTTGTTTTCGACGGGAAGCGAATCATTGGTAGTACCGAGGCAATGGTCATGCCACAGGTACCGAAGAGCCTTCTTGTTATTGGGGCCGGCGCGATTGGCGTAGAATTCGCTTATTTCTATAACACCTTTGGGTCTTCGGTCACGGTCGTGGAAATGATGCCAGCGATTCTTCCTATCGAAGATAAGGAAATCTCAGACTTATTGGCGAAATCTTTCAAGAAGAATGGCATTCAACTGCTCACCGGAACCAAAGTTGTTTCTTTGAAAGCAGAGGAAGACGGAGTAAGAGCGGTCTTGGAAAACTCCAAAGGAGAACAATCCGAGAGTAGAGCAGAGGTAGCATTGATGGCTGTCGGGGTCATGGGGAACACGGAGGGACTCGGTCTGGAAAAATTGGGTGTCAAAGTGGAGAGAGGATCGATTCCGGTTAATTCTGATTTTCAGACTAATATTCCTGGGGTGTACGCCATTGGTGATGTCATCGGACCACCGTGGCTCGCCCATGTGGCTTCAGCCGAAGCGATTTCTGCAGTTGAGGGGATGGCAGGACTCAAAGGCCGGCTTCAGGTGAATTACCTGAATATTCCAGGCTGCACCTATTGTCAGCCCCAGGTTGCCAGTATCGGCTTGACTGAAGAGAAGGCCCATGAAAAAGGTTATCAGCTCAAGATAGGCCGATTCCCTTTCAGCGCCAGTGGGAAAGCCAAGGCAACCGGAGAGACAGAGGGGATAGTGAAACTGATCTTCGATGCCAAATATGGAGAGCTGCTGGGCGCTCATCTTCTCGGGTCTGAGGCCACAGAGATGATCGCAGAACTGGGGCTGGCTAAAAATCTCGAAGCCACCTACGAAGAAATATTTAAGACGGTTCATGCCCATCCGACCTTGTCAGAGGCTGTCATGGATGCAGCGGCCGATGCCGTTGGAGAATCGATTAACCAGTAATTGGGCATATTCTTCCAGACTATTCCGCATCAATACAAAACCCGGAAGGTCATGGATTGTCTTATTTTCAGTGTTTAAGCAACTTCCCTCTACAATAACGAAATTAACAAAGTTGCCCTTCTCCGATCGATTTTGAATCCACGCCGATTCTTGCAGTACTTTGCTTCCCTCGGGGAGACGATCAACAATCAAGCATCATTCCCTTTTCCACAATGACTGAAACTCCTGAATACTTCCGTCCGTTAGGGTTTACGGGCATGCATTGCCACCCATTGGGTTTTGGATGTTACCGGATAGCGGATGGCAACGCGGAACATGAAGCAGCGTTGCGGTCTTACCTCGACCAAGGCGGGAATCTTATCGACACCAGTGCTAATTATACAGACGGACTTTCAGAAACTCTGGTCGGAAAAGTTGTCCGGGATTATCGCCGCGAAAATATCATCGTTGTGACCAAAGCGGGATACATTCAAGGGCAAAATATGGAGCTGGCGCGTTCGCGAACGTTTCCTGAAGTCGTCCAGTATGGTGAAGGAATTTGGCATTGCATCCATCCTGAATTTCTTGAAACACAGATTGAACTCTCACGAGAACGACTTCAACTCCGATGTGCTGGATGTCTTTCTGTTGCACAATCCGGAATATTTCTTAATTCACCAGTCCCATCACAAGACTGTTGATGCCTCTGATCACGCGGAGTTTTATCGAAGGGTTCGTGAAGCCTTCCGTTTCCTGGAAGAAAAAGTCAGGGAAGGCCAAATTCGTTGGTACGGAATCAGCTCTAACAATTTTGGCCTTCCAGCTCAATGATCCGACAATGACGAGTGTCAGCCGTTGCTTGTTCGAGGCTGAGGCCTTGTCTTCCAATCATCACTTCAGAGTGGTCCAGCTTCCCTTGAATCTCGCTGAAAGTGGTGGCGCTTTGGAATCAAACAACGACGGCAGTACGGTTCTGGAGTTTTGTCAACAACATGGTCTGGGGGTTCTAGCAAACCGGCCGTTAAATATTTTCTGGAATGGTCGTTTCATCCGTTTGGCAGATTTTGCGCCACCTGGGCGAAAGCCTCCAGGTAAGAAAGGTCTCCTTGAACTGCTGGAACCTCTGAGGCAGCACGAGAGAATTGGTAATGAGATGGGAATATCATCTTCAGATGGGCGAAGTGCCGGACTTCCTCAGATGCTGGAACAAATCGTATCCCAGGCCAAATCCGTGGAGCATTGGAATCTGCTGATGGGGCGATATGTAATTCCACCCCTCAAGCGCTGGATTGCCGACTCCAGCCAAAGAAACTCGGAAAATGTGTTATGGCAGCAATGGCTTGATAAGTTCTTTCATCTAATCAGTACGACATTCGAAGCAACGGAACGATTCATCCAATCTCAACAGCAACCGGGTTCAGACCGGGTTCGCAATCATCTCAGCAAGGATGGGTACCCCCAAACCTCTCATTCGCTTAGTCAGATTGCTTTGGGAATCCTCTTGAATCTTCAAGGACTTTCTTGTGTTCTCAATGGGATGAGGCGACCTTCATACGTGGCGGATGCGTTCGGCAGTCGCTACACTCCTAGAGTCGATGCGCTTAGAACTCTTGAGCATTTCAAGAGCTTTACTTAAAGCCTCGGCGAAAAATTACCGAAATACTAGTTGAAGGGCCGTGATCCATCGGATTGCAATCCCGTGAGTATTTCTGCCACCCATGAACAACATTGGTAATTCAATGATTCTATTAGCAAATGTCATCGCCATACTTCTTTCAGCGATAGCCTTTGCCTTCTCGGTCTATACCCTGTGGGTTGTCCGTGTCTCCCCCTTCAAGCTGATTGTCTATTCCCCCGCTGTTTCATGTGTCAATCCTCAGGAATCAGCTTTGGTGTTAGATCTGACGTTTCACAATCCTGGCAGGGTCCGGGCTGCGGTACTGGATATCGATGCCTCACTCTTGAAGCAAAACCATTCAAAACCCTTTCTGCGGTTAAAACCTCAAGCATTTCATCGCACTTTTTTCCCGGCGGGGGACCTGAAGACTCCTCAGTCTGTCATCTCTCGCTTTGCCCCGATTACAGTTGATCCGGGTCAGACTGTCAGTAAGACGGTATACTTTTGTCCTCCTGCAGAAGAAAACAGTCCGATAGTTCGAAACAGTTATACTGAATGGGAAACTATTCGGGTTTCCTTCAAGGTCAATGGAAACTGGAATAAACGGACGGTCAGTATCAAGCGATCTGAGTTTGAAGGGTATCAATCTGCTCAGGCCGAGAACTCGCCCCTGAGATTTCCATTTATCGCCACATATTACCCGGATATCCAACCTCTCCACCTTCGCGGGACCTTCTTCGATCTTGCCTTCTGAGTCGATTAATCATTATCGCCCCCCCTTTTTACTGGTTTTGCTTGGCGGGAGTTATTAGAATGAGACCAGCAATCGCGTTATGATTCCCCTCAAAGATACTAACCGTTCACAAAGCTATCCTCTCATCACGGTTTTCTTGATTATCCTCAATGGGCTGGTTTTTGTTTTCGAATATTCGCTTGGTCAGCGAGGACTGCTGAACCGTTTTATTTTTGAATTCGGAGTCGTGCCAGCTTTCTTCACGAGTTCAAAGTATTGGGCGCAAAATGGGATACTTCTCGGCCTCTTCCCTTTATTTTCTTCCATGTTTCTTCATGGCGGGTGGCTTCATTTCTTCGGAAACATGCTTTACTTGTGGGTTTTTGGAGACAACGTGGAAGACCGTTTAGGGCATTTCCGCTACCTGTTCTTCTATTTGATTTGTGGCTTGGCAGCTGCTTTGTTCCATATTGTCACCAATCCCAGCTCCACCATGCCCACTGTAGGAGCCAGCGGGGCAATTGCCGGCGTTCTTGGAGCCTATTTAGTTCTCTTCCCGGGTGCGAGAGTCCTGACCTTGTTCCCCATCTTTTTCTTTTTCCAATTGGTTGAGATCCCAGCGCTCCTCTTTATTGGGTTCTGGTTTGTCATGCAATTCTTCAGTGGAGCGCTCTCGCTGGTTGCGGCCAATGGGCAGATGGGGGGTACCGCTTGGTGGGCTCATATTGGGGGATTTGTTGCAGGAATAATCATGATCTGGCGAAGTAGAAATCAGCTGCGTCGAAGGATCTCGTACTATTAAAGTTTGTGCAATTTTTTCTTGATTTATGAATTGGCCTCTCTATGATCCTTGCCCTTGATATTGGAAGCTCCTCAGTGCGTGCTGGCCTTTATAATCGGGAAGCTCAGGCTGAGCAAGGCTTGAATGCGCGCCGTAATTATGAGTTTAGTACCACAGCCGATGGAGGTGCTGAAATCCAGGCTGATTTTCTCTTTGAGCTCGTTTGCCAGGTCATTGATGAGGTCTTTTTGAAGGCCGAGGCAATTTCCGAAGAAATCGACGCAGTCGCAATATCTACTTTTTGGCATAACGTGATGGGCCTGGATTCGGCGCTGGAGCCATTGACGCCGGTATATTCATGGGCCGACACACGGAGTACCAGAGCTGCAGAGCAATTGAAACGGCTGTTGAACGAAGAATCCTTTCATGCCCGGACGGGAACCGTATTCCACCCGAGCTTTCTGCCAGCGAAATTGTTGTGGCTGCGTGAAAGCCAGCCGCAGGTCTGGCAGCGCGCAACCCGATGGATGTCTTTTGGAGAATACCTTCTATTGAAGCTATTCGGAGAAACGGTATGCAGTATCTCGATGGCTTCTGGGACAGGACTGCTCGACCAGCTTCGTTGTAGTTGGGATGAAGAGATCCTGAATATCCTGTCACTCAATCCCGAGTTACTCTCTCCGTTGAGCGATATCAGCACATCCCTTCAGAGTCTTCGGGTCACCTATGCGAACCGCTGGCCTAGACTCCGTTCCATTCCCTGGTTTCCTGCGCTGGGTGATGGGGCCTGCAGTAACATTGGCAGTGGTTGTTTTGACTCGAGGCGGATTGCCTTGATGGTCGGGACATCAGGCGCGATGAGAGTTTGCTTAAACCGAGAGCCTCCTTTTATCCCTCCGGGCCTGTGGTGCTATCATGTGGACCGTCGCCGATTTCTGATGGGTGGAGCTCTTAGCAATGGAGGGATCCTTTTTGAATGGTTACATGAGACTCTCCGCATTGAGGAGAATCCGGAAGCGCTTGAGCAAGTAATTTCGGCTCAGAGTCCAGCGGCTCATGGTTTGACAGTGCTCCCCTTCCTGGCTGGGGAACGCAGCCCGGGTTGGAAAGGACACGCGCGAGCAGCCATCGTTGGCTTGAGTTTACATACCCGCCCTGTTGAGATTTTAAGGGCGGGGCTTGAATCCGTTGCCTATCGATTTGCGAAAATCGCCTTTTTGCTCAAGAAAGCTGTGCCAGAGTCTGTAGAGATCGTCGCCTCCGGGGGAGCGCTGCTGAAGTCGCCAGCCTGGACCCAGATAATGGCTGATGTCATAGGCCAGCCGATGATTACTTCAGCAGTGGCAGAAGCTTCCAGCCGAGGGGCTGCCCTGCTTGCACTTGAAGCCATGAAGATCATCTCCAATTTCAACCAGCTCTCCAATCCGATTGGCCACACTTATCTCCCTGATCCAAAGAAACATGAAATCTACGCGAACGCAATGAATAGGCAAGACGAGCTCTACGAGCTTTTGGTCAATCAATTGAGCTCTACGACAATCCAGAATTGAAGAGGTTGGGTTCTTCCTTGGAGGATTTCATGAATCGTCATACGCCGGACATATTCGGTTCACCTTCTTCCACGGGCTCATTCGGTATTTCCGTTACGATTTGTGCCCCGAGTCCACTACTTTCATATTCCCCACTCCAGCCTCTACTTCCATCTTGGATAGCCGAGTTAAGGTCAGACCCTCTCGATTGAGAAAATACAAACCGAGGGCCATTACGGGTACCATTGAAACCAGATAACAACCATTGCTGATTCCCGCAGCCTGAGAGGCCGGATCTGATTCCGCAAGATAGCGAGAGAAGAAATTGACCAACCCGAGATTCATAAAAAACTGAAAACCACCCACTCCCCCCGGGGTCGGGATCGCCACTCCCACGACCGTAATCGCCATAAGAAACAGTGCGCCGGCAAACGGAAAAATTTCCAGGTAGGCGTGGAGCATCGACCAGAGTTGTAAAGTAATCGAAATCCAGATCACAAATGACAGAACTATTGCTTTCAGGAGCACGTCACCCTTTTGCAGCCCCTTGAACCCCCCCAGGAATGAGCGCAACAGATTTTGAGGCCCATGCGGCAACCTGCTTAACCAGCTATCTTTCCATAGAAGGAACGCCAGCAGCCCAAAGAAAAGGCAGAGTCCTATGAGTCCCTTTAGTGAATACTTCTGGATTATTGTCATGATCTCACGCCCTCGGTCGGAATTAGGCGCAAAACGGTCGGCGTAAAAAGAAAGATAAAACCCAAATATAAAAACGACGGTAAACATGTCCAAGATCCGCTCCAACAGTGAAGCCGCGATGACCGAAGCTACGGAGATCTTCTCTTTTCGTGCCAGAACAACCGAGGCAGCCACCTCGCCTGCTCTCGGAGGAATGGCATTCAGCACGTACTTCACAAGGGTCAACGAAAAAAGATTCCGATATGATATCCCGTGTTTGACAGCCGAAAGCACTACCCCCCAGCGAAGAGCGCGCAGAAGCATATGCAGCATCACAAATAAGAAACCGGTCAATAGCCAGAGAGGTTTCCCCTGGATCATAATGTGCCAGGCAAGATGCCAATCCGGTACCCCCCTATAGACTAGGTAACCGATGAGGACAGTCAGCCCGAGACTTATTCCAATCTGCCCGGCTTTTTTCATGAAGTTTCCTTTAGGGTTGAACCCTACTGCAAAGCCTTGTGCCAAACGCAAAACTATCACGCGGCACAGATTTTCTCAACCTGGGACAATAACGGACGAGATGATCCCTGAAGTTTAAATGCCGGAACATTGCATCGGGGGCCTTTAGCGCTCGGGACTTGACCCGAATTCTAAGGACTGAATAAATTTTCAGGCAGAAGGATGTACCATCGCCTGTACTGCGGGTGTCCCGAATCAATGTGCTATACTTCTATCCTCTTCTGGTCGTTGTGGCTCCTTTCTTAAAGCCAATCATGACGAAATTAGAACTACTTAAAACAAAACTCGCGGAAGTATGTGACCTGAATAACTGTGCGTCCCTACTCGGTTGGGACCAACAAACCTTTATGCCTCACGGCGCCGGTGTGAGCCGCGCAGAGCAACTGGCGACATTGGGTCGACTTTCCCATGAAAAGTTTGTCATTCCAGAAATCGGAGAACTGATCGAAGGCAGTGCGCTTGAGTGTGCTGACTTCCCCTATGAATCGGACGAAGCCAGTCTTGTTCGAATTGTTCGAAGAGAGTATGAACGGGCATGCAAGATCCCTCCATCCTTGGTGGCTGAGATCGCGAGAGCCTCTTCACTTGGGATGGAAGCCTGGGTAACTGCCCGCGAACAGGCTAACTTCGGCTTGTTTCAAGATGCTCTGGAAAAGATCTTTGAGTTACATCGTCAGCTGTCTGCGTGCCTGGGATTTCGTGACAGCATCTATGATCCCTTGCTAGACCATTACGAGCCCGGAATGACAACCTCTTCGTTGAAAGAACTGTTTGCCGAGCTGAAGCAGACTCTCATTCCACTAGTCCAAATGGTTTCTCAGAAACTAGATATTGTGGACGATTCGGTTTTGCATCTTCATTATGCCGAAAAAGCCCAATGGGACTTCGGGGTAGAAGCGCTCAAGAGAATAGGATTTGACTTCGAGAGAGGCCGTTTAGACAAGTCTGTACATCCCTTTACAACTTCTTTTTCTATTAATGATGTTCGCATGACAACCCGTATCGAGGAGAATTACTTCCCGACGGCTTTCGGAGGAACGCTCCACGAAGGAGGGCATGCCCTGTACGAACAAGGGGTCAGCCCCGCCTTAGAGCGAACCTTTCTGGCAGGAGGGGCTTCTCTAGGGGTCCATGAATCACAGTCGAGACTGTGGGAAAACATGATTGGCAAGAGTCGAGAGTTCTGGAAATTTTTTCTCCCCAGGCTCCGGGGAAAGTTTCCTGAAAACTTAAGCCGTCTCTCACTCGATGATTTCTACCGAGCGATGAATCAGGTGAAGCCTTCTTTAATTCGAATCGAGGCGGATGAACTGACGTACAATTTGCATATCCTACTCCGCTATGAACTCGAAATTGACCTGCTTGAAGACCGGCTTCAAGTAGCAGACTTGCCAGCCGCCTGGAATACAAAAATGAACGAATACTTCAACCTTGTTCCTTCGAATGATGCCCAAGGCGTTTTGCAGGACGTTCATTGGTCGAATGGCTTGATTGGCTACTTTCCGACTTATACTTTGGGGAACCTCATTTCCGCACAGATTTTTGAAAAGGCCATTGAGCTCCAACCAGAGATTCTCTCCGCAATCGAAAACGGGAAGTTTCTGCCCTTGCTCCAATGGCTGAGGACCAATATCCACTGGCATGGGAGGAAGTTTACATCCCAGGAAATATTAAAACGAACAACAGGAGATTCCCTCCAATCCTTCCATTACCTGCGCTATCTTCAGAAGAAATATGCAGAAATTTATCAACTCTGAAAAGCCTCTGCCTACCGTCGCGGGCAATGATTATCGAAAAAACTTTCACCGAGAATTTATCCAGGCTCTCCATGGATACAATTTTAAGATATCATCAATTGATGGCTGCATGAGCCCGATGGGAAGCGCGGCACTAACCATCCTGCTGTAACCATTTTCGATTGCGAGCAAAATATGCCCGATGTCAGAGGGAAAGCGATTATTATTACCGGGGCCTCCTCCGGAATTGGCGAAGCGACGGCCAGACTCTTGGCCCAAAAAGGCGCCTGCCTGACACTCGTGGCGCGCCGTCTGGACCGGCTTCTGGCGCTCAAGAACGAGCTGGAGTCAGCCAGGAAGCATACGGAACAAGGGGCTGCGGGGCAGATCGTCACGGTTCAGGCGGATGTCACATCGGCCCATCACAGGGAATGTATCATTCACGATACACTCCAATCATTCGGGAGAATCGATGGGCTGGTCAATAATGCCGGATTTGGACAACGGGGTCCCGTTGAGCTCGTGCCTATTGAAGGAATCCGAAGCAACTTCGAAACGAATTTATTTTCTCTGATTGCCCTGACCCAACGAGTGATCCCAATCATGCGGGATCAGCAGAGCGGAAGAATTGTCAATGTGGGCTCCGTAGCCGGCAAAATTGCGAGACCGCTGTCTTCCGTTTATGATGCGACGAAGCACGCACTAGAAGCCATCACGGACGGTTTGCGCGGTGAGTTGTCAATATTTGGGATTCAGGTGGCTCTGATTGAGCCGGGATATATTCTTACTGAATTCCTTGATGCAGCCGAGCAAGTCTCGAAATCGGTCCTCGAAAATGCCGGCTCTTACGCCCCCTACTTTGACGAATTTTCAAAAACTCGACAACGGGCCAAGGGTATCGCTGGGCGCCCCCTTCAGATCGCAGAGTTGATCCTTCGGGCCTTCACCGATGAGCGACCACGCTTTCGCTATGCCGGGCCGAAGCATGCTCACTTGTTTCTCGCTATGAAACGGTTCCTTCCCGAAAGGTTGTTTGAATACTTTGTTCTGCGATCGGTGGGACTTCATGCAACGAAGTACAAAGCTCCTGGCTCCTTTTGATATTCTCCTGTCTCCTGGATCCGCCCGCCAAGAGGGAAAGAGCGTCCAGAGGCCATAGCTAACTTTCAAGAAGGAGTTCCATCAAGATTTGGGGGAATTTCCGAAGAAGGGTAAGTTTTAACGTTCGATAATTCTGCCGTCCAGAGACAAATGAATTCATCGTCGATCGGAGTACCGGGCATCTGCGGGTACACTGAACCATCCTGGTAATGAAATCACTTCCTAGAAACTGTCCAGCATAGAATCTCTCAAACAAGTTTGCTCCATGGATGAAGTCAACCATGAAGTCATCCCGGCAGGCCTGCGGGTAAGTTTCCAAGCTCCTTTTTGAAATGGCCTCGGCTAATAATTCACCGGAACGCAGAGCATAATAGATTCCTTCACAAGTGATCGGGTCGCAGAAGCCTGCGGCATCACCGACCAGCGCCCAACCGTCTCCACAAAAGGTGTTGTGGCGCAGTGACTCCGGACGAAGGGAAGGAATGAGAGAGCTATAAATGATTCGGTCCACCGACTGAAAAGCCTCTGGCGATAGAAAATCTTTCATGAATCCGTGGAGATACTCCTTGAGCTCTTTCATGCCATAGCGATGCAAACGGCCGCAAATTCCAATGGAAACATGTCCAGGGCGCGGAAATGCCCAAAGGTACCCGTGAAAACTGGGATAGAACTTAATGATGATCCGATCGTCCATTCCAACCGGCAAGCGGTATCCAAAGGTGAGCATCAAGTCCTCTGCGGCAAAACGGGACCCGAGAATCTTCCGAACAAAACTGTTCACACCGTCGGCTCCAACCAATAAATCCACTTCGTGGTCTGCATGATCCGTCCGAATCAGCCACTGCGAGTCCCTTCTCCAAAACCGAAGGACTCGTTCCTGAAGGAAGTTGACCCCGTGGGATACGGCAAGGTCCAAGATTATTTTGTTCAGAATGTTTCGAGAATAGATTGAAAGCGTTGAGGTCAAGGGAATCGTCACATTTTGGTTTCGGGGAGAATGAACTTCGATCGCTTGGATGGCACGATGGGGATAAAGGGCTTCCCGCAGGAATGGGTAGCGCTCAATAGCTTTAAAGGTGACCCCTCCTCCGCAGGGTTTTTCCCATGCCGCACGATAATCAAAGAGGGTCACTTGGAAACCCTTTTGGGCAAGAATGGAACTGCATAAGGCTCCACCCGGTCCTCCCCCAATGACGGCAATTTTCATCATACGGGACATTCCCCTGTAAATGACTAGATCTGGGCAAAAAAAGCGCTGAAAATCCAGCCTGTTAACAGGCTAGTAAACAAGGCAGAAGCCGCGCAGCTTTGAGTTCTGGCAAAAACCCATCCAGCACCAATCCAGGCCAGTAGACTCATGATGGCAAGCCCCGGCAGTAATAAGAGTATTAAAAACTGAGCATTGTTCAATAAGAAAAAACCGAGCATCAAGGAGATGGCCAATATCAAACGAGTGGATAGGAAATGACTGACAAGCCGCCAGTTTCCCTCAAGCTTCAGAAAATGACGGAAGACCCACTCATCCCAGAGGAAGAAAGGCAAAGTGCTGAGTGTGATGACCGGAAAACGCCAGCCACGCAGGAATGTCAATTCCAAATACGCGAAATGATTGGAGATCAATCCAAACGGATACAAGACAAGTAGCAGAAGTCCTGCTAGCCCGCAGAAAACATTTTTTCGCGAGAGATTTAGGGCCTGAACAGATGGAGTTTTCCAAACAAAAAGGGCCATTCCGGTGATCGAGAGAAAGCCGCTAAGGAAGCCCCCCCCTAGAAGATGAAGTCTTTCCCATGGGTTGAACCCCTTTAATGCGATCAAGGTCAAAAAAGAAAAAACTGCATAGGCCCCATAAATTTGAAAACCCGTCGCGGGGCTTTTAGGTGGATCCGCTGCCGTGAGGGGAATCTCGGTTGAAGCCTTGGCCTGACTAGGTCTCCCTTTTAAGGCCTTGCTTAACAGGGAGAAAGATGGAAACCAGGCGGCGAGAGCCGCAATGCAAAGAAACCCCTTTACAGCAGCTCGGACTGCCGGAGAAGGATGAGCATGAAAATCTAAAGTAGAATTTCCAACGGTCCGGTTTATCCATCCTTTGATTTCGCAATACGCTTGAGGCGAGAAAAGGCTGCCTGAATGTTCAGTCTGCTCAAGGACAAACATTCGTTGAGATCCTCCCGGGGTTTCCCATCGATGGAGGCCGTTTAGAAGATCGATCGCGAGGCCCGTTGTCCCTTCAAACAAAAATGCAGCCCCGCGCTGGACAAAGGGGAAATCATTTTCTCCATAAAGGATCAGTAAATGGGGAGGAGAGTTTTGTCTCACCGGGACCGCTGCTGGGGAGAGCGCGATAACACCGGTAACGGCTGAGTTTTCCTGGGCCGCCTCAATGGCCAGCCCACCTCCTAGCGAATGGCCAATCAGGAAGAAATCGATTTTGGGGTATCCGTTGGAATTCGATTCTGGCAATTGCAGAATCCAGTGTGAAATTTCCTGAACTGCACGCCGAGAGGCCTCCCAGGTAAATCTTTCCCGAGAAGCCCCATGACCCGGTAGGTCCATCAAGTAGCATTCAGCACCCGATTGTGCCATTTCGACTGCCATTTGCATCATGACTGACTTGCTGGCCGAAAGACCATGAATGAAAAGCAGCCGCGGAGGATTCTGCATGGCCAATCCTGGCAAGGTCCCCAATGGCAACCTTCTCCGGACGCTAATGACCGGGGTCTGATACTCAGATTGAATCGTTGGAGTATTCCATTCCAGATCCATTTCCATCTTCCGGTTGATTACGTGCAAAGAGATGGATATTCCAAGAATGACAGTTAGCCAGATCGAGTCTTTAGATGTGCGATTGAAATGCGTCGTAATCTCCCCACTATAAGCAGTTCCTAAACAATTGAGGTCCAATTTACGTGGCTGGACAGTTTGGCTGTATTCTCTAATCTGATTATAACGAGGCATTCGGGGCAGGAGCCAGAGTAAATCGTCAGCATCCCCACGGGCTTACTCCGCTGGAGTGTTCCGGCACATGTTATAATTCTCGCCGGATCTGGTTCTAAACCTTGCAAGGGCTGGATGGAGGATGGTAAAGGAGAGAAGTTGCAAAAGGTCTTGGATTTCCCTCATTTGCTGGAAGAAGTCCGATCATTGAAACACAATGGTCACAAGATCGTTTTTACTAACGGCTGCTTTGATTTGCTCCACCCCGGACATATCGCCTACCTGCAGGCTGCCCGTCGAATGGGCGACGTGCTCATTGTCGGCCTGAATAGTGATCGATCCGTGAGAGAGCTGAAAGGAGCAGCACGGCCGATCCTAACAGAAGTAGAGCGTGCATTCATTTTGTCGGGGCTGGAAAGTGTGAGCTTCATCACAATCTTTGAAGAAAGCACTCCATTGAATTTGATTCGGTCCATCCTGCCAGATGTGCTCGTCAAAGGAGGCGATTGGGGGCTCTCTGAGATTATCGGACGTAAAGAGGTAGAAGCTGCTGGCGGGAAGGTGGTTGCGTTACCATATGAGGCCGGATACTCAACTTCCCAAATCATTGAAAGAATCCTCAAACAGAATTCGAAAGGATAGGTACCCAGCCGTTCCATGCGGGAGGGCAGGCTCCCTAGTATCCCGAGACAATTTCATGAATAATTCAAGTTCACTGAGCGGAATCATCCAAGGAGTGATAATTCCCAGTAGATCTCCTTTTGTCACGCTCGTACCCTTTTGAGTGAGCTCCCTTGATACGAATGACGTTCCATCCATCCCTTTCCATACACTAAACCCATAAGACTGAGATGCCAATGCAGCGTTGGCTTGAAAAATTGACCAAGGCACGGGAATTTGCGGAAATACTTCTTCAAATAAAGTCCGGCGCGGAAAAAATTGTTCTAACCGGGATCACCCCTTCCGCCAAACCGGCATTTCTCGCAGCCCTTCATTACCTTCTCAAGAAGCCGCTCCTTTACGTGGGTAGAGACGGCATAAATTTTGACTCGTTGCAAAGTGCCACAGCTTTTTATCATGCAGGTATTTCTGGGAGAGATGATAAGACCTTATCTATTTTTCCCGCGATGGAACCTGACGCGTTTAGCGGTCTATCACCCCACGCAGAGGTTTTGGAAGAGCGCGCGCTCACATTTTGGAGGCTCTTCCAATCAAAGCTCGATATCCTCTTTTGTCCTCTATCGGCAGCGTTAAATCGAATCCCGGACCTTCATCATACTTTTGCTTCGGTCCCACGTCTGACGTTCGGTGTGGAGTATTCTCCGGAACTCCTAGTTAAGTTCTTGCTGACTGCAGGCTACATCCAAGAAGAACCTGTCACGAGTCATGGCTCTTTTTCATTAAGGGGCGGAATTTTGGATGTATTTCCTCCAGACTCTGAGAATCCCTGCAGAATTGAATTTTTCGGAGATTCAATTGAATCCTTGCGGGAATTTTCTGTGAAATCTCAGCGTTCGATTGGGCCTATAAAAGAAATTTCCTTAGTCCCAATGCGCGAAACCCTCCTGGATGCTCACATCATCAAGGAATGGGGAGAGTTGGCTGAAATCAGCTTTGAGCCGACAACATATGAAGAATTCTTTAAGAATCAAATGGTTAGCGCCTTGAATGGAGAATATTTTCAAGGGATTGAGTATCTCCTCCCCCTGACAATACCGTTCGATCACACCCTTTTAGATTTCACCACCGACTTTTGTCTGGTCGTTGATGAGCCTTCTGCGCTTTACGCGGA
Source organism: uncultured Acidimicrobiia bacterium (assembly GCA_963810905.1). Classification (GTDB taxonomy): domain Bacteria; phylum Acidobacteriota; class Terriglobia; order Versatilivoradales; family Versatilivoraceae; genus CAWBAT01. The sequence continues at coordinate 119,353 of CAWEPG010000021.1, forward strand.
TTTCGAACATTGGAAGCTAAAGACCCAAAAAGATCGGGAAGCCATGGGATCCCGCGGAGTTCCATGTCTCAGGCTCGAAGAGCTCTTTGTTGATCTCCAGGACCTTTGGCGTTCCCGGTCAAAAAGCCCCTTAGTCTTGCTTGACCAACTTGGTGTTTTTCAAGAGGCCTCGCCAATATCAGATGTCCATGGGATTGAAGAAACAAAGGAGTGGACACATTCGGCTAGCCAAAAGCAAGGCGAGCTCACTTTTGGGGATTATAACGGAATAGTAATACCTTCAGAAAATAAGGAAACAGGGGCGTTGGTCTCAATGGCTCCGGAGAGACTTCCATTCTATTCAAATGTCGGGGGATACATCCGTATTCATTGCCAATCGAGGCCATCAAGAAGATTTCACGGCAACTTGAAAGAATTGGTTCATGAAATTAATCGCTACCTAGAACAGGAGGCTCACCTCGTTTTCGTTCAGTCAACCCAAGGGAAGGCGGAGCGGCTTTATGACATCCTGAAAGAATATGATCTAAAAGCACACCCTCTGTTTCGTGCCCAGGGAAAAGAGACCGATCATGAGGAAGTCGCATCAGATTTAACTATTTTTGTAGTTGTTGGGGAAGTCTATGAAGGCTTTGAGCTTAAATCAGAAGATCTTATTGTCTTCGGAGAGACCGATATATTTGATGAAGAAGAACTTCTTGCCAGACCCCTTCGCTCTAAGCAAAAAAGTACAACCTTTATCTCTAGCCTCAGGGAGTTAAGGACAGGCGATTATGTGGTGCATATTGATCACGGCATCGGGCAATTTCTTGGATTAAGGCAAATCATGGCGGATGGTGCGGGGCGCGAATTCATGGTTATCTCCTTCTTAGGAGACGACAAAATCTATGTTCCCCTGGAAAGAATGGACTTGGTCCAGAAGTACAGTAGCGCAGAAGGGGCCCGTCCGCAATTGGACAAGCTGGGGGGTGGCACCTGGACGAAAACCAAGAGCCGAGTTAAGAAGTCGATGCGTGACATGGCTGACGACCTGCTGAAATTATATGCACAAAGGCGGATATTACCAGGGTTCTCATTCTCCCCCCAGGGGCACTGGCACGAGGAATTTGAGGAAGCCTTTGAGTTTATAGAAACCCTCGACCAGGCTTCAGCGATCAGAGATGTATATAAGGATATGGAGTCAGCTATTCCGATGGACCGGCTCCTGTGCGGTGATGTGGGATTTGGAAAGACGGAGGTTGCAATGAGAGCTGCATTTAAGGCTGTCTTCGACGGGCGGCAAGTCGTCGTCCTGGCTCCAACTACCGTCTTGGTCTACCAGCATTACCTCCGATTTAAGCAGCGATTCAATGCTTTCCCAATGAACATTGAAATGCTGAGCCGCTTCCGGACTCCACGGATACAGACTGAAATTGTGCAAAAGCTGGCTGTGGGACAGATAGATATCCTTATTGGAACACATCGCCTATTGTCTAAAGATGTTCAGTTTCGGGACCTTGGACTGCTCATAGTTGACGAAGAACAACAGTTTGGCGTTGTTCATAAGGAGCGGCTCAAACAATTGAAGAAAAATGTAGATACCTTGACTATGACCGCAACTCCGATCCCTAGAACACTACATATGTCGTTAGTTGGAATGCGAGATATGTCTATTATTGAGACTGCTCCACGCGATCGATTAGCAATTCAGACATTTGTAGTTTCATTTAACAAGAAGGTGATACAGACAGCGATAGCACAGGAGTTAAGCCGTGCAGGGCAGGTTTATTTTGTCCACAATAAAGTTCACTCGATTTATTCTGTTGCTTCAATGATCCAAAAACTTTGCCCTGATGCCAGGATCCTTGTGGGGCATGGACAAATGGGGGAGAAAGAGCTAGAAACGACAATGCTTAAGTTCGTTAAGCACGAAGCCGACGTTCTAGTTTCTACTACAATTATAGAAAATGGGTTGGACATCCCACTAGTGAATACACTCATCGTGAATCGAGCGGATCGTTTGGGATTGGCTCAACTCTATCAGTTGCGAGGCAGAGTTGGAAGGTCGAATCGAAGGGCTTATGCTTATTTGCTCACCCCACCGGATAAGGCCCTTTCGGGGGTGGCAAGGCAACGTTTGGCTGCCCTTAAAGAATTCAGCGAATTGGGATCTGGATTCAAGATTGCTGCACTTGATCTGGAACTCCGAGGTGCGGGAAATTTGCTCGGAGGGGAACAACATGGACATATAAATGCCATAGGATTTGATCTCTACTGTCAGATTTTGGAACAAACGATCCAAGAACTGCAAGGGGGCGAAGTGCTACCCGAGGTTCAGACCCAAATCAACTTAAAGGTATCCGTGAAAATCCCGACGGAATACATATCGGATGAGCAGCAGAGGCTGAGCGTCTATAAAAGGATTTCCTCCCTAAAGCTGGAATCAGAAATGGATGAACTGCTCCGCGAGCTGGAGGATCGATACGGGGCCGTCCCGAAAGAAGTTGTGAGCTTAATTGAATTTGTGCGGCTGCGGCTAGTGGCGCAAAAGGCCTTGGTTCATACGATCGATCGAGAGCGGGACGCAATTTCGATCAAATTCCACGAGAAAACTCCGGTCCCGGCGCAGCGCGTCGTTGAGGTCGTTTCGTCTCACCCATCAATTTCCGTGACGCCAACTGGGGCATTGAAAATACAAACGACAGGCTTAATCAACGCGGAAATCCTTCCTGCGGTGCGAAGCCTCCTCCTGGATCTTCTTCCATGAGTTCGACTTACCCTTATTCTTCTCGCGAGTACAAGAATAAACCTCCCGAAAAGGGCCGTTACTCAATTAATATGAAATCCCGCTTAACAACCCGTTCAATTTCGGCTATCATCTTGATATATCAATGGATGTTTTGAGCGAGGGCGTCAGAGCACCAACGATGGAAGAAGTGTTGCTTATCAATTTGTCACTATTCGTTTTTGTCAGGTACATTCTATGAAAGCTATCTTAAGAGTATTGTGTCTCCTGCAGCTCATTGTGTTCTTGTTCACGATATCCAGTAACGATAGAGCAGATCAGGCCTTTGAGGAAATCGTGGTCTGGGTCAACAGTGACATCATTACTCTAAGCGATTACAACAAAAGCAAGGATCTACTTCGAAAGGAGTTGCAAAAGGCTCTTAACGGGCAGGAACTAGAACGTGTTTTCGCCCAGCAGGAGAAAGAAATTTTAAAATCGATGATCGATGATCAACTCCTCGTCCAGAAAGCGAACGAGCTCGGAATCACTGTCGAAACTGAAGTCGTCAAATACCTCGACCGGATTCGTCGGGAGTTTAATGTCGACAACATGGAAGATTTGGAAAAGATGATGGTTCAACAAGGGATCGATCCCGTTGAGTTTAAAGCCAATACTAAGTCCCAGGCTCTGAAGCAGATGGTCCTAAGCCGGGAAGTTTATTCGCACATCCAGATTAGCACAGAAGAGATCACCAAGTATTATGAAGCTCATAAACAGGATTTTGATCGTCCGGAAGAAGTTCGTATTCGGGAAATCTTGATTGCCACGGAGGGCAAGAAAGATTTTGATATGGGGGCCTTGCAAAAAAAGGCTCAAGAAGTATTGCAGAAGGCTAAAACTGGCGATAAGTTTGAAGAACTGGCTGCGAAATATTCAGACGGGCCAACAGCCAAGGAGGGGGGAGACCTGGGATTTTTCCCGAAGGGGAAGATGGTGAAAGAGATTGAAGATGTTGCTTTCACTCTCCGCCGAGGGCAGGTGAGCGATATTATCAAAACAAAGTATGGATTAGTCATTATCAAGGTTGAAGAAAAGCACGAAGCAGGGATTCAAAAAATGGACGTTGTGATGAACGAAATTAGAGACCGCCTTTTTAGCGAAAAAGCTCACCCTGCCATCCAAGCTTATCTGGTCAAGCTCCGCCAGAAAAGTTACATCCAGGTAAAGAGCGGTTTTGTGGATGCTGGAGCCGTGCCTTCGGTGCTCCAAGCGGAGCTGCAAAATGAAGATTCAGGCGATAAAGGGAAGAAGGGGAAGAATAAATGAGGCTTGGGCGAAAGGGGCAGGCGGTTGACAAAGAAGATCTATCCAGAGAGCCCAGGATGCGTCTCGATCATTTCTTAAAGATTTCCCGCCTAGTCCTGCGTCGGTCGCTGGCTCAGGAGATATGCGCCCATGGTGGAATCTGGATCAATGGGCACGTTGCAAAAGCTGCCAGATTGGTGAAGCTTGGGGACTTATTGAAGATTCAGCTTCGAGGGCGAATAGCCCAAATCCGGGTCGTTAAGATTCCCGAAACTTCGTGTACAAAGCATGAGGCCCCCACTTTGTACGAACAGGTTGAATCGCCTTATGTCCAGCGATTCTCAAAACAGTAAACAAGATTTTCATGGGAACGTGGTGCCGATCCGGTCTGGAGAGGATGGCACTGAGACCGAACGAAAGTTGGCTGCTGCCCGGCGGCTATTTAGCCTTCATGAATATCGTCTCTGTGAACAGGCTGTTCAAGAAGTTCTGGCCATTGACGCCCACAACTCTAAGGCCAAAGCTCTTCTTGAATTAACTTCCATCAAACTCTCGAAGCGAAAGCTCTACAAGAAGATGGTGGATCCCCAGCAACCGTCGACGTTGCCGCTTCCCCCCCCCAGATAGAAGCCAATTGGTTCTGATGTGGACAGGGACCCTTCCCCCCGAACAGGAGCATCAAATCGGAACCCAGACTTTCGTCGTCCAACCGAGACCAGTCCTCACAAAGGAACCCAACCCCCGTTGGCTCATTCAAGTCGTATTCCCGTCCGAGTTAAACCGGAATTGGCTAGTGAGAATACGTTTAGCTCCTCCACGGACTCCATCCGAGAGCGGACCATTGCAGCGATGGTTGATCTTCTCAAAGACCGGAAAAAGGGACTTGGAGAATGGAAAGACACGCGATTTGACCCCGGAACTCATGAACCTCCGCGCGACCGGGCCGAGGCACCCACTTCGAAGCCTGGGAAAGCCATCCTTTCCGCCCCGACTTTACACGAACTAATTCCGGAACCATCAACCCAGCCAAGAATTATTTCCGTAAAGGAAGAGATACCGATTCCAAGGGAAAGAGTAGAAAAGGTTCCTCAGAGTCGACAACAAGAAAGGTCAAACCCGCAAGTGGATTTCCTACCAGGTTCCCTGGCGGATCTCTTCGAAAGCACGGGGGACCTTCAGAATGAACCGGTGCAGAAACAGGAAACGACCTTACAGCGTATTGAAGTGACCCCGATACCTGTCCGCACAATTCCTGATGAAAGCCCAGTAGCTCATCATAGACCAAACGCTCCGCTCTCTCCTCCCCCTATTCATCCCGTGGCTCCAGCCAGTGAAAAGGAGACCAGCCCAAAGACGGATCCAATTCCCCAGGGGTTCACCCATTTACCCAATGTCCAGGGCTTGACGACCCCTGCGCCCCCACCCTCCCAAGAGCGGAAACAACGAACTGTCCTTTTGCCAGATGTCAAAGTCTTCGACCGGATTACACCAACCCGTGAAACGCCCCCGCATGAATTCATTGATCGGAAGCTCGAGCAGCGATCCGAGGAAATCCGCAACTCCGAGATCAAAGCGGTTTCGATTGCACAAATCAAGAAGTACCTTTATCAAGAACAATATGATCTTTGCTCCCAGGAATTAGAGAGAATCCGCGGATTATTTCCACAGAACGCAGAAATTCAAGCATTCGTTGAAAATACCTCGCGACGGCTGATTGATCTAAAAGCAATGAAAAATTTCGAAGGCCAGGCAAAGGAACTGATGCGTTCGGCGGTAACCTCTTATCAAGAAGGAAAATTCCCCGAAGCCCTAGCAGCTGCCCAACAAGTTTTGAAAGTGAATCCAAATCATACCCAAGCGCGTGAACTTGTCGAATTCGTCCAACGGCGGATTGACCCGGCACGCAAGAAAGAACTCGAAGCACTTCTCGAAAGATATTGTAAAACCTGCGGAACGAGTGTCGATTCCTCCAGCCAGTTTTGTCATCACTGTGGCAAGCGGCTGTCTTAGGGACATGGGGAGAACCTAAGCCAAATTTCCGCCTCAGCAGTGAAACCAACCAACTCCGTATTCCGAGTGGATGCCGCATGGGTCGGCGCTCGGAGAGTGTCGCCTCTTTTCAGGGGTCACCATTAATCTCAGGATATTCTTTTTTGTAGAGTTCCGGCCTTCCTGGATCTTTTCCTAGGCTGGCATTGCGGGCAGCAATGAGTGGATCGTTGGCTCACGATAATGCGTAGAATTTCCGACCGACAGCGGCGACACGTCTCCTGCTCACGGCCGTAAACATTGAGATATTCCTGGTTACTCCCAGCCTCCCCCTCCGCGTTGAGGTAGCTTTGAATACTCGTCCCGCCATAATGAATTCCGCGAAGGAACACAGCGGGAATCGCTTTAAAGAGCCTCTTTTTCTCATCCGTGGTCAATCCATCGACGCGGCGCTCTGGATGGATTTCGGCTTCAAAGAGGGCCTCATCGGCATAGATATTGCCTACTCCCGCAACAAAACGTTGATCTAACAATAAAGATTTGATTCTTAACTTGCGACCCTTGAATTGCGCTAGAAAATTTTTCCAGTGGTATTCGGGAGTGAACGGCTCAAGGCCCAGTTTCCAAAACTCCTGAGCCAGGTGAAAGTCCGGCTTCGCATAGAGCCGCCATTTGCCAAACTGCCGAATGTCCCGATAATGCAAGGCGTTTCCGTCAGTAAAATAAATGCTGACGTGAGTGTGTTTGTCGACGACGTGCTGTTGAGCCTGTTGCAGACCGGTCAAGGGATTGATCCTGAATCGTTCGTCGTCTTTTCGGTTCTTGTCCCAGTACGTCATTTGTCCTGACATGCCGAGATGGACGAGTAAGATAAACTCACGAGTTTCAAAAACCAAAAATTTTCCACGGCGACGAATCTCCTGAATGGTCTGCCCAACAAGATACTCTGAGAGCTGCTTCGCGTTTGGCCGCAGTATGATTTTGCGGCAACGGACTTCCACTCGTTCAATAGTCTTCTGAAGGGCCTTCGCTGCTAGACCTCGACGAATCGTCTCCACTTCAGGCAGCTCAGGCATACGGTCCGTTTCTCACTGGCGATAATGGGAAAGGACAAATTCCTCGGCCTCTTTGGGGGTCCGAATGCGATTGTCCAATAAAGCGTCTTCTACCGATTTCAAAATTTTCGTAAAAACAGGACCCGGCACATAGCCGAGACGAATCAAGTCTTCCCCTGAAAGGAGTGGTTTCGGCCGGATTTCCTCCGGACTAAATTCCGCCATCTTTTCTCTCGCGAATTGCCAGGCTTCGAGGCGACGATGACTTCCTAAACAGTCCAGCCTGTGGAGTTCCAAGTGCTCTTCGAAGCCTTCCTGGCGCAAAAAGCGTTTCAAGGTTGATGCCCGCATCTGCGGCAGATCTTTGAATTTCAGATGATCCCGAACCAGCTCGGTAATCCGTACGGTCTGCTTGGTCGTGAAACGAAGCCGCTCACAAAGGCTTGCGGCCATCCGGGCCCCGACCTCCGGGTGGTTATTAAATCGAATCCGGTCGCTCAGTTCAAAGGTTGAGGGTTTCCCGATATCGTGAAGCAAGACCCCCAAGGCCAAGGTAGGGGAAGGATAGCGCTCTCGAACCGGGGAGCCATCTACTGGCCGAGCCCCAGCGAACTCTCCAACGGGTATTGCCTTTTCCTCGCTAACCTTCTGGTCCATAATTTCGAGCATGAGTAGCGTATGAGTCCAGACATCACCCTCGGGGTGAAACTCCTGAGGCTGGGCGACTCCATGCAAGTCAGTGACCTCGGGCAGAATCATTCGAAGTAAACCACTGGAATCCAGCAATGCGATTCCTCGAGCCGCGTATCCCTGAGTCAATAGTTTTATGAGTTCATCCCGGATCCTTTCCCGACTCACCTGGTTGATCGTTCCGGCAAGTTGAAGAATTGCTTCCTGTGTGGCATTCTCAAGCCGAAAGTCAAAACGAGCGGCAAATCTCACAGCGCGGACCAGTCGAAGCTTGTCCTCGCGGAATCGTCGCTCGGGACTCCCAACCGTTCGAATCAATCGCGACCGGATGTCTGACTGCCCGTTCACGTAATCAAGGACAGTTCCCTCTAGAGGATCATAAAGGAGACCATTGATCGTGAAATCTCTTCGCTCCACATCTTGGCGAGGATCGGTGGTAAAAGTGACGCGGTCCGGACGCCGGCCATCGCTGTAAGTCCCCTCTGAACGAAAGGTGGACACTTCATAGAAGTGATCTTCCTGCGGGACGATCACCACCCCGAATTGAGCACCCACTGTTAGGCTTCGAGGGAACAGTTGGATGACCGCATCTGGAGTGGCACTGGTGGCGATGTCGTAGTCGGTCGGCGAATGACCCATGACTAGGTCGCGCACACACCCCCCCACCCAATAGGCGAGGTATCCCGCCTGGCGCAATCGTTTCACAATTTCCACTGCCGCATGGTTCATTGATGGTTATCTTAATGTCCTCGCAGACGTGATGGCGTCGAAACCAAAGCGATCTCGCACTTTGTCGGCTGCTAGATAGAGGCGCAGCATCTTGTCCCGGTGGTTCTGAGTGAAGAGAGTTTCCTGTCCTGCGCCAAATTCGAGGTTGGTCAGGGCCACTCCGAGCAGACGGACCTCACTGCTCGTGTCCCAGTGTTGCTCAAGAAGTTGACGAACCGAGCATAAGATTTCCTCATCCAGTTGGGTTGACTCTTCCAGAGAAATTGACCTTGTCCGGGTCTTAAACTCCCGATCCCTGATCTTAAGTGTGACTGTCCCTGCATACATCCGATGCTCGCGCAGACGATGTGCGCTTTTCTGGACCAGGGTCGCGATCGTTTTCTTTATCTCCTCCGGGTCACGGGTGTCTTTGTCGAAGGTGTGTTCGTGGCTGATAGATCGCGGCTCTTCGCGAAACTCAAAGTGTGGTGTATCGAGCCCGACGGATTTCGAATATAAGGAGTCTCCCCAATGGCCGAAAATCTCCAAAAGAAATTCCCGCCCGAGTTCAGTCAGTTGCGCCACCCGCACGATCCCCAGCTCTTTAAGTTTTCGCTCAGTCACCTTGCCGACGCCGGGCAATTTCCCCACCGGTAATGGACCTAGAAAAGCGGATTCACAGCCAGGATAGACTTGCAGCAGGCCTCCAGGTTTTGCCAGATCCGAAGCCACTTTTGAAACCAGCTTGCTTGCAGCCACACCGATCGACCCGCTGAGGCCAGTTTCTCGCAGCAAATGCTGGCGGATTCGATTTGCCAAAAATTGTGGGTGGCCGTAGAGTCTTTCACAACCGGTAAAATCTATGTAAGCTTCGTCAATGGAAACCATTTCAACAACCGGGCTGTAAGTCTCTAAGATGCCTCGAACTTTCTTCGAGTAATTGGCATAAGCTTTGTGTCTTCCTGGAAGGAAAATAGCCTGGGGACAGAGTTTCTTTGCCGTCACTAAAGGCATGGCTGAATGGACTCCAAATTTTCTTGCTTCGTAGGATGCGGCACAGACAACCCCTCGCTGGTCCGGCATTCCTCCGACGACCACGGCCTTCCCCTTCAGACCCGGGTCGAAGAGTTCCTCAACCGAAACAAAAAACGCATCCATGTCCACGTGAAAGATAATTTTGCTTTTACCTTCGATCATTCTCATCGCTCGTTCTGAATACCCTTAGTATTTTCGCAAAACGGCAATTACTCGGCCCTGGATCTTCAAGTCCTGCTCAGGAACGTAAAACGGTTGCATGGAGGCGTTGGCAGGCTGCAACCGAATGAGCCCGCCCTTCTCCCGAAAATACTTTTTCAGTGTGGCCTCGCCGTTATCGAGCAACGCGACCACTGTGTCCCCGGAGCTCGGGACAGGGATTTTTTCGACAACCACAAAATCTCCATTGCAAATGTGCTCATCGATCATAGAATCCCCTTTAACCTGCAATACAAATACCTTCTCATTTTTAGCAAACTCTTTCAAGGAAAGGGACTCATCGTTGGGAACTGCCTCCAAGGGCTTGCCAGCTGCGATTCGGCCGAGAAATGGCAATAACACATCTCGCTTCTCACTTGCAGAAAAATGCATGCCGCCTCTTGATCCTGCAAGTGGAATGGGGTGCTGGATCTTCATAATCTCGATCGACCGACTCCGATTCCGTCCACGGCGGATGTATCCCTTTCTTTCGAGCTCACAAATGTGCTTGTGTACGGTTGCCAAGGAAGAGAGTTCAAGATACTTTCCGATCTCCTCGAAACTAGGGCAATAGCCTTCGTTTTGGAGGAAGGAATGGAGGAAGGAAAGAACTTGATATTGTTTCTTCGTCAAGACTGCCTGTCGACGCCCTGTTGCGACACCGCCCATCTGCCCTCCTTCGAAGAATGTCTTGATTGGAATTATAAGCTAAATCAATCCCAAACATGCGAAGATACAAAGGCATTTCAGCCCGTGGAGGACTTGATTGGGAAGACTCCGCGGTTAGAGGGTTTTGGCGCTTTAAGGAACTTGATTTGAGGAAATGCCATGGACCGTACCTATCCTTCCGCTCCCGTATGTGCCGTGGGAGGGATTATTTTCAGAGAGAATCAAGTTCTGTTGGTCAAACGAAGTCAGGCGCCTGCCGAAGGGAAATGGTCGATCCCCGGGGGTGTTGTGCACCTCGGAGAAACGCTCGAGGGGGCGGTTCAAAGAGAATTATTCGAAGAACTTCAGGTAGTTGTTCACCCCGTTCAAGTCGGGAAGGTCTTGGAGCGCATCTTTAGAGACTCCACCGGTAAGATCCTATTTCACTACATCATCATTGATTACGTCTGTGAAATCCTTTCTGGGGTAGTGCAGTCTGGATCTGATGCGGCAGCGGCAGGTTACTTCGATATCGGGCGTCTCGAAGGGCTGGACATGACGGAGGGAACCGCCGAAATCATCAGGGAGATCTTTGGCGGGGTTACGAACAAGACGAACGGATCCGCGTTGAGCTGAGGGGGTCGGTCTTACCCTCCGAGCGGCTCAAAACTATTTTTCGGGGGCTAATTCTCAGCCATTCTTCGGTAGGTCTCCAAGATGAGTTGGGCGGACTTTGACCAGGAATATTTGCGGGCCTGTTGGAAGCCTTTTTCGATCAGGTCTGCTCGAAGCTGGGAGTCAAAAAGCAAGTGCTTGATCCCCTTACAGATTTCAAATACATTTTCAGGATTCACTAAAAGGGCGGCGTCTTCGACGACTTCCGGCAGAGAGGAGACGTTGGACGTCAGCACCGGAGTGCCATTGGACATGGCTTCCAGAGGCGGCAAGCCAAACCCTTCGTACAACGAAGGGAAAACAAAAACCACCGCGGATTTGTAGAAGACGCGCAAGGTATCATAGGGGACAAAGCCAAAAAAACGCACATCATGCTGCACCCCGCTGCGGATAACCGTTCGTCGCAGGATCTGGCGTTTCGAAAGCTCGTCTCCGATAATAACCAGTTTCAAATTTTTCCAGCGAGCATCTTCTATGAGTTCTCCCTTGAGCACGGAGAAAGCTTCGATTAAACGTTCCAGATTCTTGTGGGGTTTGATATTGCCTGCATAGAGCAAAAACGGGTCGTGGATTTGATAGCGTTCCAGAACCTTATTCTGTTCCTCTAGATCATTGGTCAGAATGGCCCGTTCATCGATGGCATTGTAGACGACGCTGATTTTCTCTTCAGGGACAGCAAAGAGACGGATCAGATCCCTTTGGCTGGCTTCCGAAACGGTAAACACGTGACAGCTGCGCTTAATGGCCCTCCGTGTTGCCTTTTTGGCGCGCCTGGAATTCTCTTTGGAACTTGGGAAAAGAATATGAACGCAATCATGAATGGTAATAATGGATTTGCAAAACAGAAAAAAGGGAGGGTCGTAATGCGGCGTGTGCAAGATCTGAACCCGATTTTTCCTGAGCAAGACGGGGAGCAGCACTTCATTCCAAAAAGACCTTTGTGGGGTGGGAGCCAGAATGAAGGAGAAATTTGGAGGCAAAGGCCCGAGATCCGCCGCGTCCCGAGAATGCCCAACCAGAAAATACGGATTCTCTCGATCCAGCTTGGCGAGATTTAGCAGCAGATTCCGAATGTACGTCCCAATTCCGAAATCGTTTAGTTTGCGTATGTCGAGTGCGACTCTCATTCTGGAGCGGTCTCCCCATCACCCTCAGCCTGATCAACTGTGTCCACTGGTTGCGGAACAATCGGCCTTCCTTCCTCGAGAGTTTTAAAATCTTCTCGCGGTTTATCTTTCAGGACTTGCTGCATGAACTCAATCCAGAGTGGGAGTGCGGCTTTGGCACCCGTTTCCCCTTTTCCAAGTGGTTTCTTTTGATCGTAGCCAACCCAAACGCCGCAGGTCAATGAAGGAGTAAAGCCAATAAACCAGGCATCGGTGTAATTATTCGTTGTCCCCGTTTTACCTGCCACCGGTCGTTCCAAGATTTTGGCTTTCTGGGCAGTCCCGAAATCTACGACACCCTGCAAAAGGCCCAGCATGGTTTTCGCTGTTCTCTGAGGAATTACTTCGCTCACGTTGATCAAGTTTTCTTCCTTGGTCTCGCCGCTATAATCGGTGACTCTGCGGATGAACCGAGGCAATATCCGCACGCCATCGTTAGGGAAAACAGAATAAGCAGAGGTCATCTCCAAAAGAGTGATTTCGGCTGAACCCAAAGCCAAGGGCAGATAAGGAGCTAGGTTGGGACTCGTTACACCGAACTTTTTCACATATTCTATTCCTTTTTCAACCCCAAACTTACTGAGTAATTTGACCGCGGGGATATTTCGAGATTGCGCGAGAGCACGTCGCAAGGTGATGGCACCTTCAAATTTGTGGTCATAATTTTGGGGAGACCATACTCCCTGGTTACTTGGGAAAGAAATGGGACCGTCAAGAATGGTATCCGTTGGAGACATTCCCTGGTCGACAGCCATGGTGTAAATAAAAGGTTTGAAAGCCGATCCGGTCTGACGATAAGCCTGTGTCGCGCGATTAAACTTGCTCATTTCAAAATCATACCCGCCGACCATTGCTTTGACTTCGCCGTTGGTTGAATCAATGGCCACGAGAGCACCTTGAACTTCTGGGCGCTGCTCTAGTTCCACAGACAACTGTTTCTTCACCGCATCCACTTTCTTAATCCGAAAGAGTGCCAGGTCGCCAGGCTTGAAGAGATCTGCTAGCGATTTCCGCCCCGTCCATTGTATTTCGCTGTCTGTCAGCTGAGCTTCAAATTCACCGAAGCGCACTCGAGCCACCTTGGGTTTAACTGTCAAAACTAGGCCGGTCATCTGTGCGCCAACCACCTTGGGTTTTTTCCAATCCTCATGAATATAGGACATGAGGGTTGTCCCCTTGCGGTTTTGCACATTTTTCAAAACGCTTCTCCATCCGTGACGCTTGTCGAAATTTTCCAGTCCGTGACTCACGGCCAGATTGGCCGCTTGTTGCATCTCCAGGTTAAGCGTCGTATAGATTCGTAGCCCTCTTTCATTCACCGCTTCAGACCCGTATTTCTGTTCTAGATACTTGCGAATCTCTTCTGCGAAATAGGGGGCAAGGGAATTCTGCCGGGAAGAGGTTTGCAGAGTTACCGGAGTTCTTTTGGCGGCCTCAGCATCAACCGATGTGATCTTCTTTTCCGCGACCATCCGATCCAGCACATAATCCCGGCGAACCCGGGCCCTCTCCGGTTGGGTGATCGGTGAGTAAAGGTGGGCTGTAGCCGGTAAGGCTGCTAACAATGCGATTTCTTCCAATCTGAGATCTTTCAGGCTCTTGCTGAAATAAAACTGCGAGGCAGCCTCAAACCCATAGGTTCCGTGGCCGAGGAAAAACTGATTACAGTAGAGAGTCATGATTTGAGACTTCGTGTAGTGTCGCTCGATCTGAATCGTAAACAGAAACTCTTGGAATTTTCGCTTGAAGCTCTTTTCCGATGTCAGAAAGCAACGTCGGCTTAATTGCTGGGTTAAGGTGCTGGCCCCCTGTTTTTTCTTCCAGGCCAGCAAATCCTTGAAAGCTGCCCGCATCAAGCCGCCCAGATCGATTCCCCAATGCGTATCGAAGTTTTGATCCTCTGCCGAAGTAAGGGCATCCCGCAGGAGCTTGGGGATTTGATCGTATGTGATGATGATGCGTCGCTCAAGCGCAAAGGTTCCAATGATTCTCCCGTCATCCGAATAGAGTTCAGTAATGACGTTTGGGTGGTAGTCTTCCAGAGTTCTGACCTCGGGCAAATCGCTCTTATAGACGATTAATAATCCGGCAAACGCACCAATAGCTATCGAACAGAACAGCAAGATGAGGAAAACCAGGGTTCGGAGAAACTTCTCAGTTGGATGTTCGTATGGAAATCGAGGGCATATCTATACCGATCAATAAATAACAAGAATCAATACCAAAATAAAGGACAGAATCCCAGCAACTGGTGAAAATGCGCGGTCTGTATCTAAAATTTCAATTGAGTTCATTGTCGAATCATAGACTTGCCAACTCATTGAGATCCCCTGTCACTCTCTATCCTTTTCCAAGAAACCAACTTAATTGACTGTAAAAAATGACCTTATAGGAATAAAAGGCAAGCAATGCCAAATTGCGGAAGATAAAAAGTATATAATGGATTGGCCTTAACGTTGGAAATAAAGTAATTACTGATATGATTAGTGCTGGATGCTAATAAGATTTGACAATACTACACTCAAATATTATATTTCTTGAGTCCTAATCGATGTGATTCCAAGAGTTGCTGAGAAGGATTTTCGTATTATTTCTTGAGAGGAGCGTTAAATGAGCAAGATTATCGGGATTGACTTAGGTACTACCAACTCAGTGGTTGCCGTGATGGAAGGGGGGGAGCCCATAGTCATTACCAATCCGGAAGGGAGTCGCACAACGCCGTCTGTTGTTGCTTTTACAAAGAGTGGGGAACGGTTGGTGGGCCAAGTGGCCAAGCGTCAGGCGGTGACAAACCCTGAAAACACCGTGTATTCGATCAAGCGATTCATGGGACGCAAGTACGATGAAGTCAATGAGGAAATGAAGATCGTTCCCTATCGGGTAGCCGGGCGAGCAATAATGATGCCCGCGTGGTAATTATGGGAAAGGAATACAGTCCCCCCGAGATTTCTTCCATGATCTTGCAAAAGATGAAACAGGCGGCAGAGGAATATCTGGGGGAGAAAGTAACTCAAGGCCGTCATTACCGTTCCGGCTTACTTCAATGACTCGCAGCGGCAAGCAACCAAGGATGCCGGCAAGATTGCAGGCCTAGAAGTATTGCGTATCGTCAATGAGCCTACGGCAGCTGCGCTCGCCTACGGTTTGGATAAGAAGAAAGACGAAACGATTGCGGTTTATGACTTCGGTGGAGGAACCTTTGATATCTCAATTCTGGAGGTAGGGGAAGGGGTAGTCGAGGTCAAATCCACCAATGGGGATACCCATCTCGGTGGGGACAACATTGATCAGAGGGTGATTGACTGGATTGTGGATGAGTTCATCAAAGATCAAGGGATTGATCTTTCCAAGGATAAGATGGCGCTACAGCGTCTGAAAGAGGCTGCAGAAAAGGCCAAGATGGAGCTCTCCAGCGTTTTGGAGACAGAAGTTAGTCTGCCCTTCATCACGGCAGACGCTTCCGGGCCCAGGCATTTGAGCATGAAACTGACACGGGCCAAGTTCGAAACACTCGTCGAAGATATCCTGCAACGTAGTGCGGCTCCCTGCAAACAAGCTCTGTCCGATGCCGGCGTGAACCCGGAGGAAATTGACGAAGTGGTGCTTGTTGGCGGATCGACCCGGATTCCCAGAGTACAGCAGATTGTGCGCGATCTCTTTAAGAAGGAACCCCACAAGGGAGTCAACCCCGATGAGGTTGTGGCGATCGGGGCTGCCGTTCAAGCCGGAGTACTGGCCGGAGACGTTAAAGACCTGTTGCTCTTGGATGTGACACCGTTGTCTCTCGGGATTGAAACGCTGGGGGGTGTTTTTACGAAGCTAATCGAAAGAAATACCACCATCCCGACCCGCAAGAGCGAAATTTTTTCCACTGCGGCCGATAACCAGACGTCGGTAGAAGTCCATGTCTTGCAGGGAGAGAGGAGCATGGCGAAAGACAATCGAACCTTGGGTAAATTTCATCTGGTGGGTATTCCGCCAGCCCCGCGTGGGGTGCCTCAAATCGAGGTCACATTTGATATTGACGCCAACGGGATTGTCAATGTCTCGGCGAAAGATATGGCAACTTCCAAAGAGCAGAAAATTACGATTACCTCAACCAGTGGTTTGGGTCGGGATGAAATTGATCGGATGACAAAGGACGCCTCGGCGCATGCTGATGAAGACAAGAAATATCGGGAGGAAGTGGAAGCGAAGAACCGCGCCGATACGTTGGTCTACAATACAGAAAAACTCTTAAAAGAAAATCGGGAAAAGGTTGCCGAGGAGGATGCAAGAGCAATTGAATCGGCAATTGAAGATTGCAAGCGGGCCATTCTGGAAGGAGGAGCCGAACGGATCAACAGCTCCGTCGACAAGCTCACCGCAGCGACTCATAAGCTTGCGGATGTACTGTATAAGCAGGCTGGAGCTCAATCAGGGTCCATCGGCGGGAGCGCCGGGTGGCGGTTCGTCAAGCAGTTCGAAACCAGCTGAAGGGGAGATCATTGACGCCGAATACGACGATGTCGACGAGAAGAAGAAATAACTGTTTAAAGAGGCTGCAGGCCCTTAAGATCACGATGGTAATGCAGCCTCTTTCTTCATATCGCTTGCCGGATTGGGTCGCAGGCTCAATGAAATAACGTCAATCTGGGCAAATCAAGGAAGAAAGATAATTTCGGGAATTATTCTGGTGGGTAAGGGTGCAAGTCAACGATAAGGTATGGCGAACGAAGATTATTACAAAATTTTGGGGGTTTCCAGAAAAGCCTCCGCGGACACGATCAAGAAGGCCTATCGCAAACTGGCTCGCAAACATCACCCGGACGTCAATCCGGGAGATAAGCACGCCGAAGAGAGATTCAAGAAAATATCTGAGGCGAACGAGGTCTTGAGCGATCCAAAGAAGCGCGAAGTCTATGATACGTACGGGACGTATTCTGACAACATCCGTTCTGCAACGGGTCCTCAGGGGCCTCAAGTGGATTTCGAAGGGTTCGACTTCTCGAATCTTGGGGGATCGGGCTTTGGTGATATCTTCTCTCAGCTTTTCGGGGGTAATCGCGCGACAAACCGCGCGCAGAAAGGGGATGACTTAGAGTACCAGGTTTCGATAAGCTTTAATGACGCACTCAAGGGCCTGCAGACACGGATCAGTTACACTCGGCGCGAAGTCTGCCCATCCTGTCAGGGGAAAGGAGTGCGTAGCGACGGAAAGAGCCAGGAATGCCCCTATTGCCATGGAACAGGCAAGATCAACCAGCAGAGGGGCAAAATGCGCTTCATGACGCCCTGCCCGCAATGTGGAGGAACGGGATCAAGCGCGACGAATTGCCCAGAATGTCATGGAGAAGGGCGAAAACCGGTGTCGGAGAGTTTGGAGATCAAAATCCCGGCAGGAGTTCAAACCGGTTCTCGTATTCGTTTCGCCGGCAGGGGAGATGCGGGAATGTATGGCGGACCCGCCGGGAGACTTGTATATCGTCACTACGGTGAGTGGACATCCCTTCTTTGAGCGGATCGGGGACAACATATACTGCAAAATTCCCATCACATTAACGGAGGCAGCTCTGGGAGCGAAAATCGAGGTTCCTACGCTTGAAGGTCGGGCCGTCTTGAAAATCCCACCAGGAACCCAAAACGGGCAAAAATTTCGTTTGCGGGAAAAGGGAGCACCTTCTTTACGGGCTCCGATTAATGGGGATCAATTTATTGAAGTTCGTGTGTTGACCCCTAAGCTCGCGGATGAACGGAGCAAAGAGCTTCTCCGGGAACTGGCTCGGCTAAATCCGGAAAACCCCCGCGTGGGGATGTTTGGTTATTGAGGGATTAGGGACATGGTTAGAAAGAAACGCAACAAAGCGGCCCACATGATTAGCAATGTCGCTAAAACCTATGATGTTCACCCCCAAACTTTGCGGTTGTACGAACGTCAAGGATTGCTGAAGCCTTCTCGATCCGAAGGGAATACGCGTCTCTATACAGACGAAGATCTGGAACGTCTGGAATTAATCCTGAATTTGACTCGGGAACTCGGTGTCAATCTGGCGGGTGTGGAAATCATTCTCAATATGCGTGCTCGCGTCGAGGAAATGCAAAAAGAAATTCGCCAGTTCATGGAACTGATTCAAACCGAGCTCTCTGGACGAATGCCTGGTTTTCAACCGGAGTCAGAAAATGCATTAATGAGAACGACACCGGCCAAGATAGCACGGCTGGATCGTTAGATGGATACCATGGAAAACTCCGATTGTCCGATCTGCGGAGGTACTGGTTGGCGGTATCTCGAAAGCGAGGAAACCCACGGAGTTTCTCCGTGCCTCTGTGTGCAAAAGAAGAAGCTCGAGAAGCTCGTTCAAACTGCGAATATCCCCCCGCGCTATGAGCATTGTTCTTTTGAAAACTTTAACCCCATCACCGATCGTCTCAAAGTCGTTAAAGCCGCTGCCCTGAAGTTTGTGGAGGAATATCCATTGGTGGACTGTGGTTTGTTGATTTTGGGACCGTGCGGAATTGGAAAGACCCACCTGGCTGTTTCCATCTTGCGTGAGATCATCCACAAAGATGGAGCTCAAGGTTTGTTTTGCGATTTTCGTGAGCTACTCAAACGGATTCAGAACTCTTACAATCCTGTTTCGCAATCTTCCGAGCTGGAAATCCTAGATCCAGTATTAAATAGCGATCCCCTGGTTCTGGATGATCTGGGTGCAGAAAGGCCGACTGAATGGGTTCGGGATACCGTCTCTTATATCATTAATTCCCGTTACAATCGCCGATTAACAACGATCATTACCACCAATTTCGATGATCAGCCTCGGGAAAGCAAAGTTTTGGCAAACGGAACCGTTTTGAGCAAAGAAGAAAGTCTTGAGGACCGGATAGGAACAC
This sequence comes from uncultured Acidimicrobiia bacterium, assembly GCA_963810905.1. GTDB lineage: Bacteria > Acidobacteriota > Terriglobia > Versatilivoradales > Versatilivoraceae > CAWBAT01. The sequence continues at coordinate 138,396 of CAWEPG010000021.1, forward strand.
GGCTTCGTTCCCGACTCTACGAGATGTGCAAAGTGATTCGAATCGAAGGTTTTGACTTTCGATTGAGAGTTAAACAGGCACAATACCAATACTAACCTCGATTGGAGAACACTTGGATTTCTGGAGGGTAAAGCGGAAGGAAACCCGTATCCTTTTGGCCATCCCTGTGGTCATCGAGGGAGCAGATTCGGATAATCAGCATTTTATTGAAGAAACGACGACAGAAAACGTCAGCAAGTTGGGTGCCTGTGTTGTGGTTGATCGAGTTCTGAAGCTGGGGTCCATTATCAGCCTTACCGCTTTTCAAGGGAAGTTCAGTTGCAAGGCGGAGGTCAAAGCGATCTGGATTGACGAGAGCGAGAGAAAGAAGAAGATTGGTGTTCGATTCATTGAGCCGCCGATCAATTGGGTCGTTACTTGACCCGCGCAGAACCCGGGAAAGAAATTAAAGAGAAGGGCAAGGATGAGAAAATTGCGGTAGAAGTCGTTTACATTTCGGACTGCGATTCTCCCGAACGGACCAGAAGGGATAGGATATGCTTTATCGACGGACCAAAGCCAGACGCTGGAATCAATTGTTGGGCTTCTGGACATTGCCGGTAACCATACTCAGTTTATGGAGCATCCTCGCTCTGCACGCGCAGCAATCTTTAAAGAAGGAATTGCCTCCTCCGGCGGCTATGAAGGTCGACTATCTACGAGACATTCAGCCGATTCTCAGCAGCCGCTGCCTTCAATGTCACGGGGCTCAAATGCAAATGAGTAGCCTCCGTCTGGACAATCGCCGGGCAGCGCTAGCGGGTGGAAATTCAGGTCCGGTGATCAAGCCCTGGAACAGCGCAGAAAGCCGACTCATTCAAATGGTTGCGGGCATCGAGGAAGGAAAGATCATGCCCCCGGCCGGAGACCCGCTCAGCAAAGAACAAATTGGATTGATCCGCGCTTGGATTGATCAAGGAGCGGAGTGGCCGGAAGAAGAGAGAGCAGCTGTAGTTAAGACCAATGAAGATCCGAGAAGGACACATTGGGCCTTTCAACCGGTTAAGATGCCCACTCTCCCAGCCGTTCAGAATTCAGGCTGGGTAAAGAATCCAATCGATACGTTCATCTTGAACAAGCTTGAGTCCGAAGGGGTGCAGCCTTCTCCGGAAGCCGACCGGATCACTCTCATTCGACGGCTAAGTTTGGATCTTATTGGTCTGCCCCCAACTCCGGAAGAGGTGGCGAACTTTGTCTCTGACCCTCGCCCAGATGCTTACGAAAGATTGGTCGACCGCCTGTTGGATTCCCCTCATTACGGCGAGAAGTGGGCTCGCCAATGGCTTGATTTGGCTCGATACGCAGATAGCGACGGATATGAAAAAGACAATGTCAGGCCTTACGCATGGCGCTATCGCCAGTGGGTGATCGAAGCTCTCAACCGCAATTTGCCTTTTGATCAGTTCACGATCCAGCAAATAGCTGGTGATCTCTTGCCCAAGGCGACACTGGATCAGAAGATTGCCACTGGCTTTCATCGCAACACTCTCACCAACCGCGAGGGGGGGATAGACATCGAAGAATTCCGCGTGGAGCAAGTATTGGATAGGACAATTACCATCGGCACTACCTGGATGGGGCTGACTGTTGGATGTGCTCGATGCCACGACCATAAATACGATCCCATCAGCCAGCGGGAGTTTTATCAGCTCTTTGCTTTCTTTAATACGGCCCGAGAAATCAATATCGAGGCTCCGGCACCCGGAGAAATGGGTGTTTACCTTCAGGCTAAACCCGAGTACGAAAAGAAACGCAAAGTGTTGTTGGAAGAATACAAGGTTTCTGAAATTCAAGGGGAGTGGGAGAAAAAAACTCTAGAGGCCTCAACTCATCCTGGGATCAATGTTCCGTACGACGTCGCCTGGGACACCGTGGGCAAGATGCTGGATCACGGGCAGGAAATCCTAATGAAAGATCCTGCCGCGCGAACTCAGAAGGAACAAGAGAGGCTTACAGATCATATCGTCCACTTCTACTCGATTCCAGAGGGGAAGGAACGCTATGAGGCGCTCAAATTCAAAGAATTAGGAGAGAAGCTTGACCAGCTTTCCGAACAGTTCCCTGGACTGACGGAAGCTCCCATCATTGCGGAGAATCCGAGACCGCCCAAAACCCATGTCTTGATTCGTGGTGATTACCTGCAGCCGGGAATTGAAGTGCAACCTGGGACGCTTTCGGTCCTGCCTCCTATGCCAGATACAGCTGAACCGCCACGGCTTCGATTCGCTCGCTGGGTCGTCTCGCCTGATAATCCCTTGACACCCCGTGTGACCGTCAACCGAATGTGGCAGGAATTCTTCGGGCATGGCCTGGTGGAGACTTCTGAAGACTTCGGAATCAAAGGAGAACGTCCAACTCATCCTGCATTGCTGGACTGGCTGGCTGCTGAGTTTGTGATCCAAAAATGGGATGTCAAGAAGATGCACAAGCTTATAGTTATGTCGGCGACTTATCGCCAGTCCTCCAAGACGAGGAAAGAGATTGAGACGCGGGATCCCTACAATAAATGGATCGCTCGGCAATCCCGATTGCGCCTCTCGTCTGAATTAGTGCGTGATAATGCTCTGGCAGTCAGTGGACTGCTCGATCTGACAGTCGGCGGAAAGAGTATCCGCCCGCTCATCCCGAAGGGGGTGATGGATTTGGGCTTTAGGGATTTTGTCAAATGGAAGGAAAGCGAAGGCAGTTCCCGATATCGGCGCGGACTCTATATCCTTTTCCAACGGACGATCCCTTATCCGCAGCTCATGAACTTTGACGCTCCCAACTCGTTATTGGCCTGCAGTCGGAGGGAGCGTTCCACCACTCCTTTGCAGGCCCTTAATCTGCTCAATGACCCGGTCTTTTTCGAAGCCGCACAGGGCTTGGCAACTCGCGTCTTACGCGAAACATCAGCCAGTCTGAATGAGCGGATCAGATACGCCTTTGAGCTTTGTTTGGCTCGTACTCCGAAGCCCGATGAACTGGAAAGGCTTGTCCGCTTCTACGAAGAACAGAAAGAATACTTAAGAAGAAATCCAGAGGCAGCAGAGAGCCTTTATGCGGCACACGGAGTTGAAGGCGTCGATTCGGCGGAAGCCGCTGTGTGGGTAAGTATTTCCCGGGCTTTGCTCAATTTAGATGAGTTCATTACGAGAGGGTAGTGAATCCGTCCCCTGGGGTGCAAAGATGCGGCGAGAAGCCAGATGCAGCAAGAGGAGAAAACGATGAATTTCCAGGACTTCATGAAGATTCAGACCCGGCGAAGCTTTCTGACGGAATGTGCCGGGGGTATTGGAGCCATCGGATTATGGCAGTTGATGGCGAGCGAAGGGCGTACGACTGCCCTTGGAGCATCATTGCCGGATGTCAATCCGCTGAAGCCTAAATCTCCACAATTTACACCCAAAGCGAAGAACGTCATCTTTATATTCATGGAAGGTGCTCCCAGCCACCTGGATCTGTTTGACCCCAAACCCGAAATGAAAAAATGGGACGGTCAGCCTTTACCCGAGTCTATGACTAAGAATCTGAAATTGGCCTTCATTAAGCCCAATGCCAAAGTATGGGCCAGTCCGAGGGAGTTTAAGCCTTATGGGCAAAGTGGCATCGAGTTTTCCGATTACATGCCCAACCTGGCTACTTGTGCGGACGACATTTGCATGATCCGCTCCATGTTTACTGAACAATTCAACCATCACCCTGGACAGTTGATGCTGAACTGTGGTTCTCCGTTGGTCGGACGCCCGTCCATGGGGGCCTGGGTGACTTACGGATTAGGGAGCGAATCGCAAAATCTTCCTGGATTTGTCGTATTAAGCTCGGGCGGTGGCACGAGTGCTGGAAGCGCCAATTGGTCCAGTGGATTCCTGCCCTCGACTTACCAGGGAGTCACTTTCCGCAACAGCGGAGACCCCGTGCTCTATCTGTCTAACCCCGCCGGCATTAATAACCAGATTCAAAGATCAACTCTAAATGCGATCCGTGATTTGAATGAGGCGAACTACGTTGCCAGCGGAGACTTTGAAATCGCATCGCGCATTGCCTCCTACGAACTTGCGTTTCGAATGCAGTCGACAGCGCCCGAACTGCTTGATTTTTCCAAGGAGTCGGAAAAGACGCGAGAAATGTACGGGGTCGACAAAGATCCGACAAAGCCATTTGCGACGAACTGCTTGCTTGCCAGAAGAATGATTGAACGGGGTGTGCGATTCGTACAGATTATGCATGCCAGTTGGGATGACCACGCAGATCTCGTTAGTCATTTAAAAAAGAATTGCGAGATTACAGATCAGCCAGTTGCCGCGCTGCTCAAGGATTTGAAGCAACGGGGATTGCTGGATTCAACATTGGTGGTTTGGGCAGGGGAATTCGGGAGAACCCCGTTGGTCGAAAGCCGGAACCCCAAAAAAGGAAGCGAAGGTCGTGATCATCATCCTTTTGCTTTCAGCATTTGGATGGCAGGGGGGGGAATTAAAGGCGGACAGGTGGTTGGGAAGACGGATGACTTAGGCCTTAATGTTGTGGAAGACCGAATCCATGTGCATGACATGCATGCAACCCTCTTACATTGCCTTGGTTTTAACCATGAAAAATTGACTTTCCATCACCAGGGTCGCGATTTTCGGTTGACCGACGTCTCGGGCAACGTCGTTGCAAAGCTCCTTGCTTGAGGGTTCCTTCGAATTAACCCCTGCCGATTTGCCAGTAAGGGAAGACAGGATCCACGCTCCTGTGGGCGAGAGCGTTGGAATCCTTTCCTAGGCTTACTGCTACCACAGGCTTGCTCCACTCGACGCGGTCTCCCTTCACCCATCGATGATCTTCACGTTCCTTCACCGCCACCCCACCCTTGCCCTCGTGATCCTTTGGATTGGGCTTGAGATTCCCTTTCTGCCAACGGCCTTTCGTATCGATGAGCCCTACTACCTTGCAATCGCTCAACAGATCACACGGCATCCCTCAGATCCTTATGGCTTTCAGATCAACTGGCTGGGGACTCCAAAACTGGTTTCGGAAAGCTTCGCCAATCCTCCTCTCGTGCCGGTTTGGATCGCCGTGTGGGAATGCTTCTTCCCGCGCAATGAATATTCGATTCACGTTGCGATGCTCTTGCTTGCGCTTTTAGCCATTCATGGTCTCGTTCTTTTCGCCAAACGTTACCAAGTAGACCCCTCTCTTGCAGTGCTCTTGCTCTGCTTTTCACCCGCATTCTTTCTCGGAAGCCAGGTCGTCATGCTCGATGTCCCGATGCTTTCTCTGCTGTTATTGGGTGTGGCCTATGCATTGACATATCAGGAAACAGGTCGAAAATCAGCTTGGGGAGTGGCTTTTGCTGCTTCATTCCTTTGCCCCCTCACAAAATACAATGGCCTGTTGATCGTGCCCCTTCTCATGTTGTTGCTGCTGGAAGGTCGGCGAAGGGTCGGGATTTTCGTGCTTACCATGGCCCCACTCGGTTCGTTTATTTTTTGGAATGCGTTTACCTGGAGGAAGTATGGCAGACCCAATGTATTGTTGCTGTTTGAACTGCAAAAGAATTTGGAAAAATCCAAGGTAGTTCTCGGTCATGAAATGGGAATCTTCCTTGCAATTGGCCTTGGAGCCGTTTCAATAGCCATTCCTTTCTTGCTTTTTCAGGTTAAGAGCCTGAGAAGAAGCTACACCTTTTGGGACCCCTCGGTCTTTGCTTTCTCCTTTCTTTGGGCTCGATATCAAATCCACTATTCAATAGTTTCTGCCTGCTTGACGGGGCTGGCTGTCTGTATCGTATTGATGTTGATCGATGCAGTTCTAAGGCAGTTCTGGAAGAATCCGATATTCACGAAACCTGCAAGTCGATTCTCCTCCTGCTTTGGTTTTCCTTAGGCATGCTGATGCAATTTGGAATGGCAGCCACTTCGGTGCGATATACCCTGATCATGACGCCTGCAGCCGTCCTGATCATCCTCATGCTCCTCAAGGTTTCAGACTGGAGTCCAACCCCGGCCGTCCTAGCTTCTGCTCTTCTCTTGTCTGTTTTACTCTCACTTTCCATTGCGATCGGAGATGCAGAAATTGCCAATGGATACAGGCAAATAATCTTGCGTCGAATTGCGCCTTCGGCGGACCATCTTCGAAACCGATTCTATTTTGCTGGACACTGGGGATTCCACTATTATGCTGAACAGGCGGGGGGTATTGCTCTCGATACATCCCGCCCGCAAAGTTATGAGCCGGGTGATCTTGTCGTCGTTGCTCAAAACGCCTGGCCCGGTATGTCGATCACTCCGACCGGCTTCAGGACAGAAACTGGAGCTGGTCGATTGAGCGGTTTGTCCCGAATTGGCCTGTCAATACGATCACCTGTGATGGAGGAGCCAACTTCTACGGAAATCGCCTTGCTTCCTGTGAAGAACCAACCTTGTTGCCTTTCGCAATAGGTCACTTTACGAGTGAGGAATTTCTCTTTTACAGAATATTGAAACCAGCCGAATAAAGATCCCGTTTAAGGAGAAAAGTCATGCGAGACAATCGAAGAATTCTACGACTCCCAGTCTGTCTAACCGTCCTCTTGCTTTTAGTCTGTTTCTGGGTAATAAGTCGAGACCTAGAATATTTTGCTCAGGCAAAATTGCCAACCCAATCGGCAGAACTGATCGCCAAGGATGCCAGCTGGGGAAATACAGAAGGGCCGACCGTGGATTCAAAGGGAACCCTATACTTTACGTCCCGTGGCACATTCAAAGGCATTGTGTCGTGGACTCCTAAAGAAGGAGCGCGGCAATATCTGGCTGTGGCCACCAAAGAGGGACCGGGAGGGCTTTGGGTAGATGATCACGATAACATCTTTCTCACCGCGACCGGGGAAAGAAAAATCATGAAGGTCTCGCCTGACAAGAAGGTCACGGTTGTGGCCGAGAACTTTGAGGCTGACCCGTCCATTACGAAGGGGCCTAATGATCTGATCATGGCAAAAAATGGGACACTCTATTTCACAGACCCCAACGGTTATTACGGAGATGCGCCCAATGGGACCATTTATCGGGTTGCCCCGGATGGGAAGACGAGTGTATTCAATGCCGATATTACGGGTCCAAACGGCATCGTGCTGAGTGCGAACGAACGGATTCTCTATGTTTCACACAACGTCTCCAAAACCACTTCCAAGATAGAGCAATGGTCACTGAATAAAGATGGATCTGCAGGGGAAAGAACCACGCTGGCGACCGTTGAGAATTGTGCGGCTGATGGGATGGCCGTAGACAAGCAAGGGGCCACTCTGGCTGACCTGCTATGGTTTTGGGACGGCCTATCGCGTGAGTGCTACGGGGAAGATTCTTGAAAGCATCACCACCGAACAAAAGGCTCTGACAAACTGCAGATTTGGCCGCCGATCCGATCGTCACAAGCTCTACCTGACCAGTTCCGATATGGAACGCGAGACTGGCTATGTTTATCGTGCCAAAGTGGGTGTCCCGGGACTTCGGTGAGAATCAATATTTCGCCAAATACGGGGTGAGAAATTCTTTAGCGTTGGCGGTGACCTCCCAGGCTTCTGGCCAGAAGCATAAATCCACCGTCAACCACTCACCTTGATATCCGGCATCTTTATAGATCGAATCTAAAACTTCCCCAAAATGGATGTAACCTTCGCCAAATGGGCGATGCGTGCTGGTTTCGTCTCCATGTAGAGTGCCATCGGAGTCGATCACGTGGACGTGCCCGATCTTCCCCTTGAGCATGCGGGCGAATTCGGCTACTCCTCCTTTTAGGATTTCCTTGGTTCCTGGCTGGCGAGCTCCGATAACGCTGCACATATAAGCATGGCAGGTGTCAAAAAGAACACCAAAGTTGGGATGGTTGACGTCATTGACGAGCTGGACAACTTCGGAAGGTTTATTGAAGAAAAATCCGGGTTCAAATTCCCAGACCACTTTGACCCCTTGTTCCTGGGCCTCCGCAGAACAAATCTGCCAAAGATTCACAATGCGGTTCAAAGCAGTCTTCCGATCAACACCGGGCACTCCATCTGGTCCACTAACTGTGTCCACGCGGATGTTCGGAGATCCAAGGTCCGAGCACAGCTTCAAATTCTTTTTGAATAGGTGGAGGTAATAATCATTTTGTTGCGCGGCATCTGTCCCCGGACCTTTGTCCCCCCAGAAATCTGCCGCTAGCCCGGACACGCGCAGGTTATTGTCTTTTATCAAGGATCTGACTCGCTGGCGATCGGCAGCGGAGGGATAGTCGTCGGGATGAACGTGAGGTTTAAAGGCGCCTATCTCGACGCCGTCATATTTCAGTTCACCTAACTTCCTCACAACGGTTTCGAAAGGGACAGGGTTAGATTGATATGGCCCAAAGGCGTAGGCCCAGGTACCGATCGAAAGCAACTTAGCCATAGTAGGAATCTCCTCTGGTTTCGTCTGCCGTCTTCAAAGCTGATGAATAGACTCCGGATCAGAGCAGGGTCATTTTATGTGAACCCTGGAGGCTGTCAAGTTTAGAGTAGGGTTCGTTGTTTCCGTCGGGCTGAAATCCTCAATTGACTTGAGACGATGCTCTGCATAACATCGTTGCTCAAAACTCATATGCGCGGTAAAACCATCTCTCATTATAAGATTCTGGAAAAACTTGGCGGCGGCGGAATGGGGGTCGTTTATGAAGCCGAGGACCTCAAACTCAACCGCCGTGTCGCGCTGAAGTTCTTGCCAGAAGAGCTTGCACGGGATAGGCAGGCCTTGGAGCGCTTCCAGCGCGAAGCGCGCGCGGCTTCAGCTCTAAACCACCCCAACATCTGTACGATCCACGATGTGGACGAGTCTGATGGACAGCCTTTCATCGTCATGGAATTGATGGAAGGTAAAACGCTTCAAAGCACCATCGACGGCAAGCCGCTCAAAACCGAGCAATTGATGGAACTGGCGATCCAGATCATCGACGCTCTCGACGCGGCGCACAGCAAAGGCATCGTGCATCGGGATATCAAACCCGCCAATATCTTTGTCACTCAAAGGGGACAGATCAAGCTCTTGGACTTCGGTTTAGCCAAACTGGCACCGAAGAAGGAAAGAGCAGTGGAGACAGTGGCGGCCACTGCCTTCTTGACCGTGTCTCATCCCGATCCTCATTTGACCAGTCCGGGTACCAGCATGGGTACCGCCGCCTACATGTCTCCGGAGCAAGCCCGCGGAGAAGAATTAGACGCCCGCACCGACTTGTTTTCTTTTGGGGCGGTACTCTACGAGATGGCCACGGGTGATGCGCCTTTTAAAGGGAATACAGTAGCGGTCCTTTTTGACTCCATTTTGAATCGCACTCCGACCTCACCCAGTAGGATTAATCCTGAGTTGCCGATGGAATTGGAACGGATCATTTGCAAAGCCTTGGAGAAAGATCGTGAACTTCGTTACCAGTCGGCATCGGATTTAAGAGGAGACCTGAGACGCCTCAAACGGGACCTGGAATCAACCCGATTAATGGCGAGCCAGAAACTTCGGGCAAAGAAAAGCGATTGGGAAAATGGCCTGTGTGGAAAATGGGTCGTTGCCGCATTGATTGTGTTGCTGCTCGTTGTTATGGGGGTGTGGGTCGTAAAGTCAAGACAAGGTAGTCCGGCCTCTGGTCCGCCACAAGCTACTGCAAAATCCGGATTGCGAACGGTTGCCGTTCTGCCGTTTCGTGATCTGGCGGCCCAAGAAAAGAACCAGGTGTGGGGGATCGGGATGGCCGATGCCATTATCAGTCGAATGGCTACCTTGCAGAATCTCGCTGTTCGCCCTACTAGCTCGGTTTTGAAATATGTGCAGGCTCCTGCTGATCCGGCTCAAGTGGCCCAGGAACTTGATGTGGAATCTGTTCTGGAGGGAACATTTCAGCGGGTGGGGGATGTGATGCGCGTTTCGGTCCTTCTTAGTGATCCTAAGAGCCGCACGACACGTTGGGCCCATCGGTACGACTTACGTACCAACGATATGTTGAAGTTTCAAGATGAAGTCGCCCAGAAAGTCGTCGAAGGATTGAGTGTGTCCGTAACCGAGGACGAGGAAGCTTGTATGACTGCCCCATGACACACTCTCCGGAAGCCTATAATCTCTATATCCAGGCTCGATTTTACTGGAACGAGTACTCCATGCGATCACGTTTGGAAAGCCTCCAGCGCGGTCGAACCCTTCTCGAGCAAGCCATCAAATTAGATTCCACCTTCGCCCAGGCCTATACTTTACTGGCTGATATGTGTTTCATGGAAGCAGCCAACTTTGACGCTAACGCTCGCGATAATCTGGCGCATGCGGAACAGATGGCTCAAAAAGCCGTGGAATTAAATCCTCGCCTGGCAGACGCTTATATTTCGATAGGTGAGATTTACGTTCAACAGGGACGCAATGTAGAGGCCATTGAGAAACTCAAAAAGGGTGTCAGCATGGCCCCAAATTCAGACTGGGCACAAGATATGCTGGCATATGCCTATCACTATGCCGGCTTAAACGAGCTGGCCGAGAAAGCGTACCGTCGGAGCATTGAATTAAACCCAACCCTCCGCCGACATTACTGGATGCATGCGCGCATGTTGCTCTACCTCGGCAGGACCAAAGAGGCAGAAGAGGAAATGCGCCAGGTATTAGCCAATAGTCCAGATCAGTACAAAGCCATGGCCTTTCTGGGTGAGTTTCTTTACTACCAAGGGAAAGTCGCCGAAGCGGAGCCGCTGCTTCTCCGCGCCAAAGAACTTGGCGGTCCCAATGGGGATGATGCCCCATTGTTTTTCCTGGGATTTTTGTATGCCTCACAAGGCCATGGCCAAAAAATCGACCCCAAGATTCTTGATATCAAGCGAGAGGAAGTAATTGACGGAGATCGGGCCTATTGGACAAGCTCAATCTATAGCCTGCTTGGTGAAAAGAAACAGGCCTTAGCCTGGTTTCGCCGAAGCATGGAACTGGGGAATCATAATTATCCCTGGTTCCAACGAGACAAGAATTTTGACAAACTGCGTGGCGATCCGGAATATCAACAAATGATGGACCAAATTCGCCAACACTATGAACGCTATCGCGAGCTTTTCGGAAAAGGATAAGACCAGGGGGCGATAGTTGCAGAGCCTAAGTCAAAACCTTGTTGACAACTTCCCCGCTGATATCTGTCAGCCGGAAGTAGCGCCCTTGATACTTGTAGGTTAGCCGCGTGTGGTCAATCCCCAGGCAATGCAGAATTGTGGCATGCAGGTCATGCACATGAACGGGGTTCTCGATGATGTTATAGCAATAGTCATCGGTCGCTCCGAAGGTGATTCCTGGCTTGATTCCCCCTCCCGCCATCCAAACCGTAAAGCAGCGGGGGTGATGATCGCGCCCGTAATCCTCGGCGGTTAATTTCCCCTGACAATAAATGGTGCGGCCAAACTCTCCGCCCCAGACGACGAGCGTGTCGTCAAGTAGGCCTCTTCGCTTGAGATCGATGACAAGTGCCGCAGAAGCCTGGTCCGTGTCACGGCACTGGCCCACGATCTGTTTTGGCAGGGTGTAATGCTGGTCCCAGCCTCTGTGAAAAAGCTGAATGAAACGCACACCCCGCTCCGAGAGACGTCTCGCCAGCAAGCAATTGGCGGCGAACGTCCCTGGCTTGCGCGAATCGGGGCCATAAAGATCGAAAACTTCAGATGGCTCGCTGGAGAGGTCTGTCAACTCAGGCACAGAGGTCTGCATGCGGTAGGCCATTTCGTATTGGGCGATTCGGGTTGAGATTTCTGGATCTCCGAATTCTTCTAGACTCATCTGATTGAGTTGGGCCAAGTCATCTAGAAAGCGCCGTCGGGCGGAAGGAGAAATCCCTGGCGGGTTCGAAAGGTAAAGGACCGGATCAGCGCCAGACCGGAATTTCACTCCCTGATACTGGGGAGGCAAAAACCCGCTGCCCCAAAGGCGATCATAAAGCGGCTGATCCGCAGGGTTTCCCGATCCCTGTGAGACCATGACCACAAATGCCGGCAGGTCCTTATTCTCACTCCCTAGCCCATAAGATAACCATGACCCAATACTGGGCCTGCCAGCCAATTGCGCGCCTGTCTGGAAGAAAGTGATGGCCGGGTCGTGATTGATTGCTTCCGTATACATGGATTTGATGAAACAGACTTCATCCACAACCTGAGACGTATGCGGCATTAACTCGCTGACCCAGGCCCCGCATTGCCCATGTTGCGCAAACTTGAAGGCGGAAGGTACAACGGGGAAACTGGATTGTGCGGAGGTCATCCCGGTGAGACGCTGCCCTTTGCGAATGGAATCCGGTAACTCGGTTCCTCGAACCTCACTGATTTTCGGTTTGTAGTCAAACAACTCCAATTGTGAGGGTGCGCCTGATTGAAACAAATAAATGACCCGCTTGGCTTTAGGAGAGAAGTTGGGGAAGCCAGCCAGGCCCCCTGTGGTCTTGGTGAAATCGCCCGTTGCCTGGGCCGCTCCAGAAATCTCTGCCTGCAGCTCTTCGCTGAGCAGAGAGGCCAGGGCTGCTATGCCAATCCCGCGTCCGGTTAGGCCAAAAAAATGGCGACGCGTCAAATGAAGCTTTCTGTCAATAAGAGGAGTCATACTCTATTCCTTACTAATGGTTTGATCCAAATTAAGAATCAAGCTGGCTATAGTAGTATAAGCGGCCAGTTCGACCACATCCAGTTTTTGATTGATCGGGTATTCTCCTGCGCTAATTAACCTCACCGCGGACTGAGGATCCTTCTGGAATTGGTCAAGTTGAAACTTGAATCCGGCCTTTAGTTTTTCACGTTCAACTGAAGTCGGCCATCGGGAGGTGGCGAGACGAAAGGCAAAGCTTAAGCGGTCTTCCGGCAAAGGGCCGCCTTCACTCATGATTCGTTGAGCTAACACTCGCGCCGCTTCCACATAGCTGACATCATTCATCAAATTTAATGCCTGCAGCGGAGTATTGGTTCGTGTTTGGCGAACAGCGCAGGTCTCACGGGATGGAGCATCAAACGTCACCATTCCCGGAGGAGCAACCGTTCGCTTCCAATAAGTATACAAGCTCCGCCGATAGAGATTTTCTCCTTTGTCCGGTTCGTAGTCTTCTCCGCCGCTCAGATCCTTCCAGAGTCCTTCCGGTTGAAGGGGTCTGACAGACGGACCTCCCAACTTTTCCACCAACAGTCCACTGATTGCCAATGCTTGGTCGCGAACCATCTCGGCAGAGAGCCGCATCCGTGGGCCTCTGGCCAGCAACCGGTTTTCTGGATCGCGCTGGAGCATCGCCGGTGTAGCGCGGGACGACTGGCGATAGGTTGCACTGATCACAATCTGTTTCTGCAAAGCCTTCATATTCCAACCGCCCCGGACTAAACTCCGTAGCCAACCAGTCCAACAAAGCAGGGTGTGCTGGCCATTCGCCTTGCGAGCCAAAATCTTCGACGGTTCTCACTAGACCACTTCCAAAATACATTTGCCAGAAACGGTTCACGACGACTCGTGCGGTCAGCGGATTGTTCGGATCGACCAGCCATCTAGCCAGCCCTAAACGGTTGTTGGGGAAGCCTTCAGGAAGAGGATTGAGAGCGGCCGGAACAGCTGGTCTGATCCGGTCACCTCGTCGATCATAAGCTCCTCGGATAAGAATATACGAGTCCTTGGGCGGATTCATCTCCTGCATCACCATGGTGGTTGGGATGGTGTCTAGCAGTCTCTCACGTTGCCTCTGCAAAGCGAGGATTTTTTGATGGGCCGTTTGGATGGATTCGGGCGCATCGGTCGCCACGAAAAATGACCGAAGCTTGGCAACCTGAAGGTCAGAGCGTTTCTCCGGCGGGATGACAAGGATTTCATTCACTCGATCCGTATTGGAGACCAGTTGAATTTCCCCAGGATCTAACACACGGTTGTAGACTCTCACGTCATCGATGGAACCATGAAAGCGATTCTCGGGGCCTCCGCCGCCACCGATTCGGAAAGGTTCCGTAGTCTTAAACGTTTGATACAACTCGTCGAGTAAAACCTTAGTCTCGGCTGGTTTTCCATCGACATAGATCTTCACCGCCTCAGCGGTCCGGGAGCCGTCGTAGGAGATGGCGACATGGTACCATCGCCCCGGTGAAAGAGTCTGTTGTGTCTCAATGCGTAATGCATCGTCTAACCAGCGCTGGACCAAATCGAGTTGGAGCTTTCCGTCTACCAGATAAAGACCATATCCTACCTCTTTGTTCAGATCTTTCGTGCGCGAGAAAATGGCGCCGCCCTTTTCGTCAAGCGGATAAATCCACGCTGCCATAGAAAATTTGTCATAGAACCCGAACTCCCCCACATTTCCTGCATCGATAAAACGTTTCCCGTCGAAGCTGGCGGCGAGTCCGATTTGCCCGCGTGCATAGTCAGGATTGCCATCTCGAAAGGCTGGCAGCGCTGCTTTCTCGTTCAGCAATTTCCCGGCCCGATCGATGGCGCTCCCGTCCAATGGGAAATAAGCTTCCAGCCCATCGGTGATGGACCAGTCTATCATTCGTGACCGGTCAAAGCCTTTTTCCCAGGATTGCTCAACGGCGACTAATTGAGGCTGTAGATTTTTCCATTCCTTTTCGGCTTCCTCTAAACTCCGGTCCAGTTTACTGAGTTCTAACTGCTGCTCGGATGTCGGCGTTTTGATCATGGGCGGAGAGTTGCCGTATTTATTGGCATGGCCTCTTTCCGGGATGTTGTTGAAATAGGCGAAAAGTTGGTAATACTCCTTCTGCGTAAAGGGATCATATTTGTGGTCGTGGCAACGAGCACAACCCAGGGTCAGTCCAAGCCAGACTGTCGATGTCGTATCCACACGGTCTACAACATATTCCACGGCATATTCTTCCGGGATGATCCCGCCCTCGCCATTTCCGCGGTGATTGCGGTTGAAGCCCGTGGCCAGTTTCTGGTCTAGCGTGGCATTGGGCAGCAAGTCTCCGGCAATCTGCTCGATTGTGAACTGATCGAAAGGCATATTGTGATTAAATGCATCGATCACCCAATCCCGCCACCGCCACATCGTTCGTTCGGCATCAGTTTGATATCCATTCGTGTCGGCATAGCGAGCTGCTTCCAACCAGCGAATCGCCATTCGCTCCCCATAACGCGGGGATCGGAGCAGGCGGTCGACAAGCTTTTCGTAGGCATCAGGAGAATGGTCTGACAAGAAAGAGTCAATTTCCTTTGGAGTTGGAGGGAGGCCAGTCAAGTCGAGTGTCACTCGACGAATCAGCGTCTCAGGGGCAGCTTCCGGAGATGGAGCAAGACCTTCCCGTTCCAACCGCTCGAGCACAAAGTAGTCAATCGGGTTGCGCACCCATCCTTTGTCCTTCACATTGGGAAGATTTGGCGTAACCGGAGGGATAAACGACCAATGCTTCTGCCATTTCGCACCCTGCTCGATCCATTTACGAACGAGGGCAATTTGGCTGGTGGTAAGCTTCCGTTCCGAGTAAATAGGGGGCATGCGTCTAGATTCATCTTCTGCCGAAATCCGACGGTATAACTCGCTCTTTTCGGGATCACCAGGAACTACCGCTTGGTAGCCCCCTAAGTCAGCAAATACACTGGCTTCGTTGTCCAATCGAAGACTGGTTTTTCGATTGGCTTTGTCAGGGCCATGACAGGTGTAACAATTGTCAGAAAGAAGGGGACGAATATCGCGGTTGAATTCGACTGACTCTGTTGAAGTAGATCCTGGGCTGAAGGCGAAGAGTCCCAGACCTTGGAACAGGAATGGCAGGCTACAAAAAGGGATCAGACTAGTAAAAATCTTTAATCGCTTGGAGTGCATCGGGGTTCGATCTTAAACACAATCTCCGTAGCTAGAATACTTATATTATAAGGTCTTTCAAGCCGAATCATACAGCTCTTTGATTCCTGCAGGAAGGGCCAAAAATCAAGGTGTTTGTCAAGTCTTACAACGCTGGCAGACTGGACGCTGCTTCTAGCTGGAGGATCCTCCCCGGTAAGCCCACGGATCAGAGCCGTTCCACTTTCAAACGTCGGGGTTTGAGATACTTAATGCGTGCGCCGTGGGTGGAAATGGAGGGTGGGTCGGAAGCTCGGAAACCCACCCTGGAAGGGGAAAGCTATGACACACCATAACTCAAAGATTTTAGGTCTAGCCCATTACTCTTTCGGCGGAAGTGTAAAGGTGACCGGTGCTGACAGCTTGAAATCCAACTTGGTTTCCGACGGAATCTTAACTTGCTTGCCTTTCAAGAAGAGCTGGGAACCCGCACCCGCGCCCGCTCCAATGCCGGCGCCGATGGCCGCTCCCTTCCCACCCCCGGCAATGGCGCCAATACCCGCACCTATGGCGGCTCCGAGGCCGGTTTTCTTGGCCGTGTCTTTCCCTCTGGATTTGCCGACCTCTTGGACGGATGAAGATGACAACGGATAAGACTTGCCTTTTAAGACAATATGGTCAAGAGCCACTTCAAGCTCGCTTTGTCCCTTGAACTTACCAGACGTCTTGGCTTCCAGAAGCTTCACAGCAACATTTGCCCCTTTGGGAACGACGACCTGACTGCCTGATACCAGTGGGGAATCCAAAGAAGCTTGGAAGGTTTCTCCAGGCTGATTCGTCTTTGAATCGATGGTATCGATCATTTGGACTCGTACATCTGTTCCTTCTGGAATCGTGAACTTTCGAGGCGGTGGTGGGGGCGGTGGTGGAGGAGGCTGGGGCGGTGTTGCTTGAGAAGGGAGCGCTGCGGTTTCAGCGGGGGGAGCGCCGCTAGCCGGAACGTTCGCAACGGTTCCCGGTCTACCTACCGCGGGTTGACGTGGTTGCAAAGGCTCGCCCTGACCCGGTGCCGACGGTGCACCGGCAGTTTGGCCGGGAGATTGCAACTGGTCAACGACCTTTTTCACTCCCTCTGTCCCCTGCGCGACTGTGACGGCCTGCTGGCGGGCGGCATCACTTGAGACTTGTCCTGAAAGTGTCACCTCTCCATTGGTTACCGCAACTTGAATATTTTCAGCCTTCAGCTGGGGATCTGAATAAAAGCGACCCTTGATGGCATCACTGGTTGCGACATCTGAAGGAGCCTTTGAACAGGCCACGAGGGCTAGTATGAGCCAGAGGCCCAGAAGGTTCCTTAACAGGTGTATTGTCTTTGATGACATAAGACGATCTCCTCTTCGCATAGATTTTTCTATAGCACAATTGAAATCGGGATTCTTGTCAATTAAAACTTACCTCACGTTTCTTTCGTCGTCATTCTCGTTGTCTTGGAGCGGGAAGAGCTACCCTCAGCGGTTTCCGAGAGCAATCAGGATTGTGGCAAAAGTCAATAGTATCAGGCCACTTGAGAGCAAAGCCAAGGTCCCTCTGCTCGCATTTTTCCATTCTCCGGTCACCATTCCCGAGACATTTGCCGTCATGATCATAAAGATATTATACAAAGCCCAGCCGACCGATGTTCCTAAAGTTCCGATATACGCGGCACTCATTCCATACAGGGCAAAAGCGCCGGTCCACAGAAGTCCCATCAAGCTTCCGAAATAGAGATCAGGTTGTAAGGGCGAAAAAAAAGACCAACTCTTTTTTTGACGGAGAAGATAGAGGCTGTAGAAGAGATTTGGCAGAAAACCACCGGCTAGAGAGACGGGAAGAATCGCATAGGAGGCATTGGCCAACGAGGACCCGCGTCGAACAGCCTCTTGGGCGATATCCTGTCCAAAGGCAAAGGAATAATTCAGCATGGGTGCCGTAAGGCCGCAGATGATTGCGAGAGTTAATGCGCTTGCATAACCGCTTGTCGAGCCTGGGTTAGGAGTTTCACTGGAGCGCCGCTCTCTTTGCCGCCCTGCCCAGCCAGCGACGATAATTCCTGCCACCATGACAACCATGCCGGTCAAGATCAGATTTCCCTTCGAAGTGCCTAGAATGTCACGGTTCTTAAAGAATAACGGGACGAAAGTTCCGAGGACAGCCGAGAAGCCAATGATAATGGCATAGCCAAGTGCGAGACCCAGCCTGGCAATAGAGAGGCCGAACAATATCTGGGCAACTCCCCATCCGGCGCCAAATAGAAAAGGAACGGCAAGTTGGTGAGGCGTTAGGCTTTCGTAAATCGCACGGACGTTTCCAACAAATAAAAGAGCGAATAACCAAGGGAGCACAACCAGCGAAACCAGATTAAAAACGAGCCAGATATTTTCCCATTGCCAGTGACGGACGAATTTGGCAGGCAACATGCAATTGCCAGCGAAAAGGCCTGCCAAAAATGTCAGGAAGATCCCCAGCCCCACATCCCCGGTCATATCCTGCCCTCCAGAAATCCTGTGGAATTGACAACGATCTCAGCCTGTCAAGGGCTTCTAGAATATTTTGAATTTCTTTCTATGTGTCAGGGCTCCGCATTGGCTCGAGAATTCCATGCGCCTTAAAGGCTCGAAATTTGTCGGGTTGCAGCAGAATGATTCCAAACTTCGGGTTTGATCAACATTCCAAAACCTGGGAGGTCTGGAGCGGACACCGTTCCGTCTTTTGGAATCACAGGATTCTCAAGCATTTTCGGCCAATCGGTTTCGTAGTAGCGTTGGACGGTTTCCTGAATCGCCACATTAGTCGCAGCGGTGCTCAAGTGCGTTGAGGCATAAAAGAGCAGGGGACCTCCTGCCGTATGGGGGGCGACGGGAAGCTGGAACGCCTCTGCCATGGAAGCAATTTTTCGGGCTTCGCTTACGCCTCCACACCAGCAGACATCGAACATGACGTACTTTGCGGCGCGCGATTCGAGGAGCTGGATATATTGCATCCGTCCTGCCATCCGCTCACTGATGGTCAAAGGGATAGAGGTAGCCTCTGCAAGCTGCCGATATTGAGAGAACTGGCCGGGCATCAACATGTCTTCCAGCCACATCGGTTTGTAAGGCTCTAGCGCCCGGGCGATGCGAATAGCAGATGGCAAGTTCCAGTTGCTATGGAATTCCATAAGAATTTCAATTTCAGAACCAAAAGTATCGCGCAGCTTGCGGACAGGACCGAGCGCCTCATCGATATCCGCCTGAGTAATATATTGCCGCTGGGTGCGGCGCGCCGCTTCATCAAAAGGCCAGATCTTGATAGCCTTAATGCCATATCCATCGATCAACTCGCGCACGATCTTTTCCGGTTCTTTGAGGAAGTCGTACCTTTGCGGGAAGCATGTGTTGTAAACCCGAATCCGCGGATTTGACCTTCCTCCAATCAAACCGTAGACAGGCATAGACAGGGACTTGCCCAGCAAATCCCACAAGGCCAGATCGATTGCGCTCAAAACGCGCATCTCCGTTCCGCCGATGATCTGAAAGTCAAAGGTGAAATACAGATCTGCCCATATGCGATCGATATTCCGAGGATCTTGGCCGAGCAATAAGCGGGCCACCGTGGAGTGTACTAGCGCTGCTTCCGCTTCGCTGCGCGGATAGGTTTCTCCAATGCCCGTAAACCCGGCATCCGTGTGGATCTTGATCCAAGTCCAATTGGGGCGCCAAGGAGCGTCCTGGTAGTTCTTCCAATACACGGTTTCAATCTTGGTGATCTTCATGGGAGGTGCAGCCAACGCTGCCCGGGAACGAAATGCCGCAAGGACCGGCATGAGCAGAGACCCCATGAAAATCCGTCGCTGGATAAGCTCTTTGGCCACTTTGCGGATACCTCCCTTCCCCGTCAACAAACTAAATCTTATGGGGAGTCTATGGAAGACGATCTGCTGTTGTCAATGAATGAGCAATCTATGTGAAATTGTTGGGTGTTCACCCGAAACGACTGGCAACCGGCGCTTGTGAGGGGTGGCTCATCCCTTGCTGCTCCATATCGCTTCTACAAGTAGGGTTTTTCCTGCAAATACCTTAATGTCAATAGGCTGGTTACCCTAAAGGCGGGCAATTGACTGCTTGCAACTATCTTCAGGCTTCGTTTGTGTTAGTCAAACCGTACGCCTACAAATTGTCTTCCCAAAGCGTCGGCTTGAATCCGAACTACTTTTCCTGTCAGAGTATGCAAGCGTCCAAACAGCTCGCTAGATCCGATGGTGATGATGAGGTGAGTGTCTAACCACACGGGTGTCTTGAGGTAGAACGATATCCCATTCACGCTTATGTCATGCGTTTGGGATTGCTCGCTCAAGGAGACACCATCGGCGTTAGTCCACTTAATGAGGAGTATCGAATTTTCATTGGTGCGAGCCGCACCACTTCCGTTTGCCATCTGTCTAAATTTACCTCCAATATTAATAGAATCGGAAGGTTCTATCTCGCATTATTATCGGCAAGATTATCGATTGGGTTTAAGCCGCCCTTTATGACACTTAAGTCTTTTGAGAGGTATCACTTTAGCCTTATCGTTGGACCCTTAGCTTCTTCTGTCGGCTGATGCTTCCTGTACTTATTTTCTAGCTTCCCGGAATTAAATCATTCCTGCCATCTCCGAGGAGGTTGCGATCCCTCCTACTTTTGTAAAGGAGTTTTAGAGTTGACCAAGTTTGAGATCGTATTTGTGAAACAAAGCGCTTATTGTTGTAGAGTGATGATGCTGCAAGGGAGAGGCCCCATGCGGTGGAGGCTAAGTTACTCAACTCAGTGTTGAGAAAGGAGGCCCCTGATGACTTCTCGAGAGCGATTTCTGAAGGTCCTGAGTGGGGAAATCCCCGACCGTGTACCCATTACCTTTTTTATCCTGGATCAAGGCCATTTTATTTCGCAAGTGTATCCCGAAGTGGATCCGCATGATTTTCCAACCCTTCAGTTAAAAGTGATTGAAATTCAGAAGCAATTGGGAGCAGACGTTTTTGTCAGGATGCTATTTGATGTGAATGATCCTCTGCACATCCATATGGGAGGGCTGGATGTGACCCAGCAGAATGAAAATTGGGATATCGAAACCCAAGAGTTGCATCAAGGGAATACCCTCATTCAAAGGTCGACGATTCGAACCCCGGCCGGAACTCTGACCCAGGATTTCTCAATTCATGAAATCAGAAAAGGAACATTCCTGTATTGCTGCACGAAAAAGCCGATTGAATCGCCTAAAGACCTGGATATCGCCATTAAATATGAACCCAGAATGCCTTCCACTTATCCCGAGAAGGTGAAAGCCCGGGTGAAGAAAATCAAGGATGCTTTGGGCGATGATGGAATTCTCGGAGTGTGGGCTCCTCATGGACCCTTCAATAATGCTTCGCTTTTGGTCAAGCATGATGATCTCTACCAGCTTTTCATCACAGATTACCCCTACTATGAAAAACTGATGAGCTTTGCGAGCGAACGCATTTTGGATTACACCCAAGCCATGGATGAAGCAGGCGCCGATGTCCTCTGTGTGGGTGGAAATGTTCCCGGAGGTTTTCTAGGCAAAAAGAATTACGACCACTTCATCCTCCCTTTTGAGAGGAAATACATTGAATTTTGCCAGCAGCGGGGGACCCCCGCCATGTACCACAATTGTGGAGAAATCATGAAACTGGTGGAGTCTTACAAGAACTTGGGAGCCAAGGTCGTCGAGCCCTTCTCCCCTCCGCCCCTTGGAGATGCCGATCTGGCCAAAGCCAGGACAATTGTCAATGGGGACTATGTCATGCTCGCCGGTGTCGACCAAGTCAATGTCCTGCAAAATGGGACACTCGATCAGATCAGAGAAGTCACGAAAAAAACGATGCTTATCGGGAAACCCGGCGGAAAGTTCATTATGCAATCCGTCGATTTTCTCGAATACGGGACCCCGATCGAGAATCTCCGGGCCTACGTCTCGACCGCGCTGGAGCATTCTTGGTACTAACGGTTTCGAGCTTCCACTCAATTCAGGCTCGCGGACAATACATGATAATGAGGACACCGAATAGCGCGATGCTGGCCCCGATCAAATCGTACTTGTCTGGGGCAATTCGATCGATCTGCCACCCCCATAAAATAGACAGAACGATGAAAATCCCCCCGTAGGCCGCATAAACACGGCCAAAGTTTGCAGGCTGAAAAGTTGGAACGATGCCGTATAGGATGAGGACTCCAGCGCCTGCGAAACCGTAAGCGATAGTTTTACCTTCTCGCAGCCAGAGCCAGACGAGGTACCCTCCCCCGATTTCGCACAATCCGGCTAATACAAAGAACAGCAATGATTGAATGAATCTCGTAGAACCTCCTTCGCCTTACCGGAATGCAAAGCTTTTTGGAAAATCACTGAACAATTTCTGATGCAGCTTTCCCGAATTTTTCCTTTGGGAGCAGTTTGTCTTATCTATACGCACAATCCCTAAACTAAAGCTGGCTTGGGCGATGATCAACATCTCAAACAGCAGGGGGTGTTGTCAGTAACAAATTGACCTCTTTAAAGATCGCGAATCCTTTTTCGCGGGGAGGATCCCGCCTCGACTTGAACGAATTTTTCCCGAGAATGAGATCATTCTTCAAGCAAAAGATTGGCCGGTAAGAGTGTTTCAGCTATCTGTCCAGAGAAAGAGTGAAATATACTCTGCGTGGGGCGCATCCACATTGATCGATATGTTTTTCAATAGAATCTTTTTTCCGTCTTTAATACTCTCGGTATTCTTGACTCCTTGCTCCACGTTGATGGGCCAAAACGTGAAAGGAGCTTATCCGATTTTTCCTCCTGCCGGCCCCTTGCAAGGGAAGCCTGTCGAGCAACAAGTGCGCTTTCTGAAGTCCATGGGCTTCACCTTAGTGGGAGGACGTTTCCCGGATGGATCCATTCCCAAACAGCTCCGTGGAGCGGGGTTTAAAACATTGGGCATGGTTGTCTTGTGGCAGGGGGAAGAGCATTGGAAGTCCCACCCGGAGTCACGACCCATTTTGGCAGATGGGAGTCCTATGCCTAAGATCCAAGAGTATGCGGGTGTGTGCCCGAACCAGGAATGGTTGCAGAAACAAAAACTTGAAGAGATCAAAGGAATGCTTTCCAGTGGTTATTACGATGTGATGAGCCTTGATTTTGTGCGTTACCCTATTCATTGGGAAGTTCCGGAGCCGGATATCCCGGATACCTGCTACTGTCCGGCTTGTTTAGGCAAGTTCCAGAAAGAGACTGGTGTTCGAATTCCAAAGGAATTGAATCGTGTGGCTGATCAATCCGCTTGGATTCGAAAAAACCACGCCGACCAATGGTATCGATGGCGAGCCGAACAAATCACGGCTTTCTGCGCAAAGGTCAGTGGATTGCGTGACCATTCAAGTCCTAAAACTTTGATTTCGTTAGCAGCAGTTCCTTGGCAATCTTCAGACTATGACAACGCCATTTACAAAGTTGTGGGTCAGGATTTCCGGGCGTTGGCAAAGGTTATCGAAGTGTTTAGCCCGATGTCTTACTCCGTACTCAATGGCCGTCCTATTCAGTGGATTGGAGAAGTGAATGCTTACTTCGTTCGAGAAACTGGTCGGCAAGTCTTGCCGTTTATCCTGATCAATCCGGAAAGTAAATTGCCGGCTTCCACGTGGAAAGAAATATATCGGCAGGCATCATCCCAAGGGGCAGATGGATTCATCGTTTTCCCTTTTCCAAACATGTCTGGCAGCGACGCCTACAACATCTTTTGGGAGCTGTTCGGCCACCGTTAGCCAAGCAGACCATCGATGGACTTTGACCGGGCTCGTTCCGATGAGCGAGGCAATTCCTTCCCGCTTGAATCCCTCTAGTCTTGTGCGATAATGAATGCTCTTTTTCGTATCATTCTTCATTCTGAGCGGCTTAATAGATTCTCAATCGAGGAGGCAGAATGTCTGATGTGAATTTCTTTGCCGGCGTCGATCTCGGAGGGACGGCTATCAATGTGACTCTTCTAGGTGAAGACGGGGTTTTCCGAATCAATGAGATGATAGAGACACCGGCTTTGGTGGGAGAAGGGCCCGCCGTGACTCTCCAGCAGTTGAACAAGGCACTCAAGCAAGCGGCTGAAGTCACTGGTGTTCCCATGAGCCAAATCAAAGCCATCGGACTCGATACACCGGGGCCCGCTAGTGCCGATGGAGTCTTCTCGTCGGAAGGTCCGATAAATTTTGGACATTCCGGTTGGGCCAGCTTCCCCATCCGCGAAGCATTTCAGCAGGCTACGGGTCTGCCAACGGCCTATGCGAACGATGGGAATGCCGCAGCCCTCCATTGCCATCGTGTGAAATTCGGTCGCAATCCGAAATTTTCATCCCTGACGGCTGCAGTGGGAACAGGCCTTGGCGGGGGTATTGTGGTCAATGGGCAGCTTGTGGTTGGGGGCACTGGATTTGCCGCGGAGGCGGGTCACGTCGTTCTCCCGACTCGAGGTCTATTGGAGCCCGACCAACCGATGCCAAAGTGTAATTGTGGCCGCCACGGGGATGTCGAGGCGTGGGCCTCGCTTACGGGAATCAAAAATAATCTGCTGCCTTACTACTTGCAGAAATTCCCGAATCATCCCCTATGGCAGGTTGCGGAGACTGACGGCGAGCGAGCGAAACGGGTTCGATCGTTTGGTGAAAACGGGGATGAGATGGCGCGCCTAATCTTTCAAAAGCAGGCGATCGCGTTGGCGTTTCTATTTGATATTGCCGTGCAACTTCTGGACTTGGATGCATTTTTCGTGGGAGGCGGAATCATGCAGACGAAGTCCGAGTTCCGGGAATGGTTTCTCCGTACCATTCACGAACATCTCCCGCTGCGCGAAGAACAGAAAGGCGTGACCGTTGAGATTGCTCCTGACGGCGACATGGCAGGAGCGCGTGGAGCCGCTCGTCTGGCAATTGAATCATGGCATGCCGATTAAGCTTTCTGTGGATCTCATGCTCCCTAAAAAGGAAAAAATCTGGCGACGAATAAACACAGATCATTGCTGATCGACGCAGGAGAAAGGGAGACGGCAGAAATGTGGACCATTCGCCTCCTAAATTGGCCTTCGATTTTCTAGCACGGCACGGAACCTTAGACTTTGGTTTTAAGTTTTTGGATCCGCTTTAATCTGGGATCATCAGGGGCTCATCTTTTGTTTCAAGTTGTTTGCGGTTCGCTTTCTTTTCTATCCTACGAAAGCAATTCCAAGGCCGCGGTGGCATCCTTGAAGGGTGCGATAATGTAGATTCCCTGCGTTCTTGTCTTGGCTTCTGAGATCATTTTTCGCGCTAATTCAAATCCGAGTTTTCGGGCTTCTTTTCCAGCTTGCTCCATTTTCCCTAAAAGGGTCTCAGGCAAATAAATTCCGGGCACTTCATGGTGTAGGCGGAGAGCCAAGCGATAGCTCGTCAGCGGCCAGATTGCAGCAAGTATGGGAATGGGAGGGGCTTCACCGAGGACATCTAGAAAACGATCCCAAGGATCCCAATCGAAGAAGACTTGAGTCATGGCGAATCGGGCGCCATTTTCAATCTTTTGGCGGAAGCGGCGAATCTCCAGTGCCAGGTCAGCGGCAGCTGGGTTGACAGCCACGCCAATATGAAAATGCGTCGGCGTTCCGATAAGGTTTCCAACCGCGTCCTTCCCGCGATTCATCTCCGAAATCAGGCGAACAAGGCCTACCGAATCGGTTTGATAAACATCCTTCCCTCCTGCTGAGCCTCCGACAATGGAGGGGTCTCCCGTTATGACTAGAAGATTCCGAATTCCTAAGGAATGCGCCCCTAAAAGATTGCCTTGCAAACCCATGAGGCTGGCGTCTCGCGGAGTAATATGAGGAATGCTCTCCATCCCAAGCCGTTCCACCTGCTGTGACATCCAGAGTGAGTCCATATGCAGGCGACCGAGTGGATTGCTATTCACATCGATCACATCGACTAAATCCGATGCTTTGAAAACAGTCACGGCTTCCAGGAGTCGCTGGGTTTCCGAACCTTTTGGCGGATCGATCTGAACCGAGATAACAAACTTGCCCTCATGGAGCTTTTGGGCCAAAGAGGAGGGAAATTCTTCTTTGAGGGGCGATTGGACGGCCCTTTCCTGAACAGTCACAGAAGCTTGAATGCGCTCCGGCACCGCGATGTCCTTCAGTGTTTCCGCCATGGCTCGAATATGCTCCGGCCGAGTCCCACAGCATCCTCCAACAATCCTTGCTCCGAGACGAACGGCTTCTCGGGCAAAGCTTGCAAAGTATTCTGGAGTAGAATCCGGGTATACGTAGCGGCCTCCGGATCTTACTGGGAGGCCGGCATTTGGGGAAGCCGAGATGACATAGTCCCCGCCGCGTGGAATATTCTCCAGGATTTCCAAGAGCTCCCGGGGGCCAGTTCCACAATTAACTCCTAGAGCGGCGATGGGAAGGTCTGCCACTTCCGAAAACAGCTCACGGACTCCGCCACCCTCCAAATTCCGTTGCACGCCTCCAGGAAAAGTCAACTGGGCGATAATGGGCAGTGAACTTATAGAGTGGACGGCCTCCACGGCAATTCGAAGGTCTCCTGACGAGCAAAATGTTTCGATAAAAAAAAGCTCGACGCCGCGTTGTTCCAAAATTTCGGCCTGCCGACGATATTCTTGTCGTCGATCCACTTCCTGTTCCATCGCCAATTGCTCGAAAGCCCCGAGCGGTCCAATCGAACCTGCAATGAGTACTTCTCTACCGGAAATTTCCCGAGCCTCGCGAGCCAGCTTGACAGCCTGACTATTGATCAGATCCATCTGTTCTTCCAGACCGTGTTCGCGAAGTTTTGGAATATTGGCTGCAAACGTGTTGGTTTCGATGATGTGGGCTCCTGCCGAAATGTATTGTAAATGAATCCCGAGGACTAAATCCGGATGCGTCAAGTTAACTTCTTCCGGACAAGCCCCCCCTTTCATTTCCTGCATGAGCAGCGTTCCCATAGCTCCATCACCTATCAAGATCCCTCTCTTAAGCCAATCGAAAAATTTGGACATGAACGGTGAGACTCCTTTTCCGGGTTCGAATTCTAATCACTTTTCTGAGTTGGGATAAAGCTCCTGCCTCCCGCAGGGCTCGCCAATTCTTGCACATTCCCCACAAGAGAATGATTACATAACAGAAAATATGTTGCGAATGCTTCCTATCTAAGGGGTCTCTAGACCACGTGCCCTCATGCGCCGGCTATCCGTTAGAACCTCGGGCTAAATACTTATGAATTTCCCTGTCGCCCGATTTTTCACTTGGGCTTTTTGGATGCCTCAACAGCCTTGCGGCTTGCCTCTAGTGTCCCCTTGAGAGAATCACCGGGCAAATCGTTAATAATGGGATTGATGATCCAGCTAACGATGGAGGGGACGTCACGCGTTAATGAAAGAGCTCTACATTCAACAAAGACCCCATCATCGGTTTTCTCCAGCTGCCAATATGCATTCAGTCGCCAGAGAAACCCATGGTCTTCTCCTGGAGGCAAATCGCGCTCGTTCTTGGTATCTGGCTCGCTGACCTCAGTGATTTTCTGACTGTACGATCGGCAGAGCCAGCGGTTGGGCTCGATCTGGAGATAGTTGGCCTGGTGTTCCGTATTCAAGACGACAGTCAATATCTTTTGTTTCTTTAACCGCAGGAAGGACCAGTACGTATTTCCATCCCGCTTAATCAGCCTGGAATCGATAACCTCCGGGTAGATTTGTTTATGCCGGTTGAAATCCTGCAAAACACTGAGCACGGCTTCCATCGAGACCCCCGGGATGAACATGGCACCAATCCAGTCGTGAATGATGCCACCAGCACCGGCAGACACCGGGTTGTTGCTCAGTCGTTCGATCACGATCTCGCCATTGAGGGCCCGAGCTCGATTCCCGGGGTCATCGTATAACCATAAAGCCGGCATCTTCCGATCCATGCGTTTCTGGAGAGAGGCCTCTGTGATCTTGACGTAACGGTTGAAACCCTCGATTGTTTCAGGTTTTAGCTTGGCCATTGTCTGAGCATTGGCGGTCAACATCGTACCGGCCAAAATCCCTGAAATGGGTAAAGAAAGGGAGCGTCTCATTAGCCAATGGATCCCCTTAGTTGCAACGTCGCACGATATTCTTGCCATCAAAATGGATAGACCTTGGGCTTCTTATTTGGACTTTGTCTGCTTATCCGCGTTTTTCTTGAATTTTCTTGCCAGTTTCATACAGGCTTCACGAACAGCCTGATTTGCTTTGTCCTGATTGGGACTGAGAGTCTTGGTTGCGATACCTCGCCAGACCACCTGGTTGGATTTGCGATCGACAATGTCCACAACCAGTGTTCCGACCTCGTACCCCATGGGAGAAGCATTACCAGAACTCCAGGATCCACCATTACCCGGGGTTTGCCATCGTGTTCGCAAAACAGATTTGGCATAGTAGGCGAAGAGGAAATCAGGTTCGGTATCCGACTTCTGCATTCCAATGGCGGAGAACTGAAATTCTAAATTTTCGCGGATTAGATTTTCCATTTGAGAATTGGTGGCGAGTCCGTCAGGGGGCTTTCGGTCCTGTTTGGCAAAATTGAAGGATTTCAGTTGGGAAAGGAAAAACTTGGGATCAAACCCCGTCTGGACATCGAGAGCCAGGGCTCTCGATGCTGGCAGGAGAAAACACGTCAACATGACTGCCAGAATTGAATTGCGAGTTCGGTTGATCGTTGCCGGCATCTTCGCGCCCTTTAGATGATGCGAGAAAATTACCCTGATCCAAGAGGTGTCCCTTTTGGCGTAATATTTTGCCGATGACGTATTCTTAGGCTCTCCTCGAGGCGGAGCCTTACCAGAGAATAGAAGTTCGAAGCTCGCTGGTCCATCCCGGCTGTCCATTGCCCGCGGCGCTCTATAACCCTTAACTTTCTACAGCCATTTTGACGGCTTCAATGATTGCCTTTTTCCCGATATCATAGTGATCATACAGTTCGTCACGCGAGCCCGTTTGTCCGAATTCATTGACCCCAAGTGGGATCGACCTTGTACCGAAAACGCTGCCAATGAACGAGAGTGCATGGGAATGACCGTCCATGACAGTTACCACGGGAACCTCCCGCTCGGCAGGAGGGACCAATCGTTCTAAATGGAAGGAAAAACGGCTCGCCGGGTTTTTCATTTTCAGCTTACTTGCCTGTTGCCAACCTCGATACAGAAGATCCGGGCTTGTGACAACGACCACATTGGCGAAAATCCCTTCATTCCTGAGCAATTGACTGGCTTCAATGGCGTCCGGCACCACAACGCCACTGGCAAAAATATTCACGACATTCGACGAAGGCTCGTAAGAGGGATCGCTCTGATAATCGATGATGCGATAACCGCCTTTGAGGACATTTTCACGCAGTATTTTGGCTTGGGATTCTTCCTGCGTGGATGGGAATAGTTCCTGCAAGATGGCACGCGTGGATAATCTCAAATAAACGATCTGGCCGTTCTTTCGATCCGTAAGGTTTTTCAGTCCCGCTAGGAAGATCCATTCCAACTCCTGGGCGAAAGTCGGCTCATAGTACACGAGGTTAGGCAACTCCATCCCGATCGAAGGCGTAATCACTGACTGGTGGGCTCCTCCTTCGGGGCTTAAAGTAATCCCCGATGGAGTACCAGCAAAGATAAACTTCGATTCGCAATACGCAGCATAAATCAAGGAGTCGAGGCCGCGGGAAATAAAAGGATCGTAGATGGTTCCAAAAGGAAGGAGCGTCTCCCCCGTAAATTCTTTGGACAGGCCGAGCATATTTAAGAGCAAAAACAGATCATTCTCAGAAATGCCGAGTTCGAGATGATGGCCTCTAGGGGTCTGTTCCCAATTGAGCATCAGAGAAATGGAGTTCTCACGAAAGAAATTGGTGCTCTCCTGCTGACAATAGACACCCATTTTATTGATCCACCCACCCAGGTTCGTCGAAATGGCGACATCGGGTGAGGTGGTCACAATTCTAGCTGCGACTTCAGGCTTGCGGCTCAACCCGGTCAACAATGTTCCCAATGCCTGTTGCGTCGAAATCTGGCCTCGATATTGAGAGCCGAGGGACTGCGGGATAGGGATTGACTCCAATGATTGGGCAGCCGGAGGCTCTTTGGTTTGTTCGGCGAGACGGTCAAGGCGAGATTGGATATAAAGACCTTCAGGGCTATCATCAGAGAAGCTTGCAAATTCTTCACCCGGGGGAATCTTCAACTGTCTCTGGAGTTCTGTAATCTGCTCCTGGGTCAACTGCTTGGAGTGATTCAAGGGATCCCCAGCAATCGGCAGACCCCATCCCTTGATGGTGTAAGCCAGAATCACGACTGGACAATGCAAGATCCCGTCCGCCTCTTCCAGCGTGCTCAGAATCTTCGGCAGATCATGACCTCCTAGATCGGCCAGCAGGCTCCGGATCTCTCCAGCAGGGCAGCCTTTGAGAAGCTGAAGGAGCTCGGTGTCGGCAATCCCGTAAGGATGAGCCAACTTTTCCAGAATCTTCTCTCCATCGGTCATGCGCAGTAGGCTTTGGTATTCATCGTTTGTCATCTGATCGATGCGCTCCCGCAGCTTCTCTCCGCCAGGACGAGCAAAAACTTCTTCCAGGAGGCTTCCGTACTTCAATTCAAGGACATGCCAGCCATTCACCCGAAACATTTCTTTGATTTTTTGCGCTTTTCCGCTGGGCACGACCCGGTCCAGGCTTTGCCGATTTAAGTCAACGATCCACAGCACTCGGCCCACTTGTTGCAGCGTCTCTTCTCCGAGTGCTTCCCACACATTGCCTTCATCCAATTCGGCATCTCCCACCAACGCGATGAATCGACCCTGAATATCATGATGGAAGTGAGCTTTTACATATTCTCGGGTGAGAGCCGCAAAGTTTGGTGTAACGGCTCCAAGTCCCACCGAACCCGTCGAGAAGTCGACTTCGTCCACATCCTTGGTCCGGCTCGGGTAAGACTGTAGCCCCTTGAAACTTCGAAACTGTTTCAGTTTCTCTGGGGGAAGCTTTCCCAGCAAGAATTGAATGGCATGAAAAATGGGCGATGCATGAGGTTTTACCGAGACGCGATCCCCTGCGGCCAAAACGCGAAAGTATAGGGCGGTCATGAGACTTACTAAAGAAGCAGAACTGGCTTGGTGACCTCCAACCTTCACGCCGTCCGGATTCTCACGAATCGAGTTGGCGTAATGAATCATGTACGTGCTAAGCCAGAGAACGCGATCCTGAATATTCCGGAGGATGTCCAATTCGGAAGCGACGGCAGACAATTTTGTCGCTGGCGGTTTTACGCTGACCTCTACTTCTTGAGAACTATTCTGGTGGTTAATGAGTCCTGACATCTTTCCCTCTCAGCTGAATTAACAATTATTCCCAATGCCATTGCCCGCAACAAAATCCCTCGCCGCGGATACTGCAGGCCCTCCACCGCAACTTGACGGGTGGGGGGAAACCTAAATCCTACCATTGGAAGCCTTATGGGTGATAGAAAATGTCTGATGAGAATTCTGGTGAGATTTCAGTTTGGAAGGGTTTATGATGAGCCCGGTCAGATTTTGCAGGACAATCCACCCCAGGGAGGCTGCCCATGATTGAAGCTGCCGGATCGGATAGCCCCCAGCCCAGAGTAGGCCTGGTAACCTTCACCGACGATCGGGTGAACATCTTCTCCCGGGAACACGAACTGAATCTAGAACAGAAGCACAGAGAATTACGGACCTTCCTCGAGGAGGAAGGGTTTCACGTCGTTGATGCCATGGAGCGTTTGCGTGGGCCTGCCTCCATCGATTGGTTTGGCGTCCATAGTCCTGCAGAAGTGCGAGCTGTGGCCGACTTTTTGAGCCAAGGGCATGCCGAATGCCTCGTCATTGTCTCTCATTTCTGGACTCCACCTGGCTTTGCAATCGAGCTCGTGAAACGTTTGGATGTACCGGTGTGCATTTACGCAGAGCGCATGCTTTCAAGCATTATCTGCATTGGCGCGGGGCTCCAGCAAGTCGTCTCAAACCGGCACGCTCTCACCCACGAGCGCCTGGTGGGCAAAGAACGACGACGATTGCCCCATTGGGTTCGAGGCGTGACCGCAGTGGAAAAACTTCGCTACGACAGTGCCATCCTGTTCGGGAGTACTTACTGCCTCAAGATGGAGCATCTCGAGGATGATCATGCGCGGCTAAAGCGCTTGCTCATCGGTGACCTCTTGATTGAAGAACAATCGGTCTTCGTCGCACGGGGTGAGCGAATCCGGCGGGAACAGCCGGAACGAATCGAGCGCTACAAACGCTGGCTGGTGGAGGGAGGAGCGCGGATCTGCTTTGACGGACAGCGAGTCACCGAAGAGGTGCTCGAGGTGCATATCGCTGACTTGCTAGGTCTGCGCCAAAGGTTGGCCGAGCTGAGTGAACATCGCATTCGAGGAGTGTCGGTACGTTGCCAGCCGGAGCTGTCTGAAGAGCGTGGCATTACGGCCTGCAGCATCCCGGCCTTTTTGCCCTTTGCCGAAGACGCCGAAGGACCGCAGGAACCTCTCGTCGTCATCTGTGAGGGAGATGTACGGGGTTTGGTGACTTTGATGCTGTTGCACCGGATTGTCCCCTCGGTGCCACCCACTTTCGGGGACTTAATGGATGCCAGCGAACGGTTCTTGCGAATCTCGAACTGCGGGAGCGCCGGCCTTTTTTGGGCGGCCCACTCCATGCGTGCGAAAGACGCACTGCCGCACCTGACCTTGGCTGGGAATTGGAATGCTTCCGGTGGAGCCGCTTTTGGTTATTACTCTCCGCCCGGAGAGGTGACCGTCGCTCGATTGACCCGCGTCAAAGATAGCTATTATATGCATCTGGGAAAGGGTGAACAATTGGCGATCGAAGGTGAAGTAGAGAAAGAAATCCTTTCGACTTTCGGGGGATGTTGGCCGCAACATGCCGTGTCCCTCGGAGTTGACCCCTATTACCTGGTCCGTGCCATGGGGGCCAACCATCCTTGTCTGACCTTGGGTGATCACACTTTGGAATTGCAGTACGCTTGTCGCGAGGTGGGGCTTCCCGTAATTCGTATAGACTCGGACGAGGCACTTCGCCGTTATTGTGACGAAACTATTCCGCTAGGCTAAACTGGTTTCTCCACCGCGCACAGAGGTTTCGATCATGACTCATCGTGAACGGGTGCTCACGGCCCTGGCCCATAAGGAACCTGACCGCGTCCCCTTCGATTTGGGCGGGAGCGCCTATAGCATCAATGATGAACATTATTTTTCATTAAAGCAGTATCTTGGCATTGAAGGGGACGTAGAACCCTATCGCCATGGCCATACCGGCAACTTTTATGATGAGAGAATCCTGGAGGCGCTCGACATTGACTGCCGCCATGTCTGGCTCAAGTCACCAAGCAATTTTAGAGTGCACATCAATCCTGACGGCACATTCAAGGATGAATGGGGAATCCCTCTGGTTCGTAAGGGTGCCTTTATGTCAGTTGTCGGGCATCCTCTGGCTGAAGCGTCGATGAGTGACCTGGACAGCTATCCTTGGCCGGATCCTTACGCTCCGGGCCGCACCGACGGTTTGCGCGAGAAGGCTCTCTACTATCGTCAACAGACAGACTATGCCCTGGTGTCTCGCGCGCCGATTTCGGTAGGACTGTTCGAGATCGGATGTTACCTGCGCGGGACGGATGTCTTTCTGATGGACCTGGTGGGCAATAAACCGTTTGCCCATGCCTTGCTGAAAAAGATCACGGAAATCCTCGGCTCCATGATGGAGGTTTACATGGAAGCCATCGGCGACCTGGTGGATATTGTGACCTGGGGCGAAGACCTGGCTCATCAACGGAGCATGTTCTTCTCACTGGGCACTTATCGGGAGATGTTTAAATCGCGCCACACGGAGATCTTTGCATTGGTGAAGCGAAAGGCCCCAAACGCTCGGATCATGTTTCATTCATGTGGCGCGGTAAGGCCTTTGATCCCTGAATTAGCGGACACGGGTGTCGATATCATACAGTCCATCCAACCATTGGCAACCGGAATGGATTCCTTTGCACTGAAACGAGACTTCGGCAACCGGGTTTCCTTTCACGGCGGCATCGATGTGCAGCAGGCAATGACAGGGACCCTATCGGATGTCGAGGAAGAACTGAAGACAAGACTTCAAGCTCTTGCCCCCGGCGGTGGCTATATCTTGACAACTTCGAACAACCTGCAAGCCGATATTCCCCCGGAAAATTTGGTCCGTCTCTTCCATCTCGCCAAAGACTGGGGCCGTTATCCGATCCAAATTGAATGACTGAAATGATAGGCGCACGAAGGTCGATTCGATAAACCCAAGCGAATTTCTTAGCGCCACATAAACCTAAAGGTAGGCAAACGTTCTGGCTCCCATGACAAATACTTCGATTGAGCGGGACAGCTACCTCGTTGGAGTTGATCTCGGCACAACTCTTGCCAAAGCTGCTGTGTATGACACGACGGGCCGGTTGCTCGGTGAAGCGTTCCGGGAAACACAGATACGCTACCCCCGCCAGGGAATTGCCGAGCAAGACCCCGCGGAGTTTTACCAGTCTGCAGTGGGTACAATTCGCGCTGCTATTGAGCAGGCCAGAATCTCCCCCCATCGCGTTGCTGCCCTCGGCATTGACAGTCAGGCTGGAGGTATCCTGGGTATTGATGCCGACTGGCAACCCGTCATGCACTTTGATTCCCCCCTGGATACGCGCAGTACCCCCCTGAAACATCGCATGATGGCGACAGCCGGAGAGCGCATCATTCAGCTTTCAGGGGCCTCGCCGACATACGGCCAGAAAATCTTGTGGTGTAAGGAAGAAAATCCAGAGGCGTGGAAGAGGGTGGATAAGTTTATCCAGCCCGCCGCCTACGTCGCTGGGGCTTCTGGCCGGGCTGACCGGTGAGCAGGCTTATATGGAAGCCACCTTCCTATGCTGGTCAGGGCTGAGTGACACCGCTCGAATGAGCTGGTCTGAGGAGCTGTGCCAAATTTTTGATGTCCCTCTACGCGTCTTGCCGCGAATCGTATCGGGACACGAGGTTATCGGCACACTGCAACCCGCCGCGGCTCGTGATTGCGGGTTGCCAAGCGGAGTACCGATCGCCGCCGGTTGTGCTGATGCCGCAGCGACTCTGCTTGGCGCCAGCGTGATGGAGTCTGGACTGCTCTTTGATATCTCGGGTACTGCTTGCATTTTTGGGGCTTGCATCAATCGCTACCAGACCGACGTAGCGGCCCGAATGCTTTCATGTATGAACGGTGTCTTGCCGGGCCAGTTCTATCAGCTTGGTATCGTCCTCGGGGGACGGACCCACGATTGGTTCGTACACGAGTTTTGCTCCGCCGGGATGAAGGGTGCAATCGTGGATGCGAAGAGCGCCTTTGCCGAGATGGATGCTCGGGCGGCAAGCTTGCCGCCGGGAAGTGACGGGGTGTTATGTATTCCCCATCTGGGCGGGCGTTGGAACCCACCTGAGCCGAATGTACGTGGACTATGGATAGGCTTTGGATGGGGGCATCGCAAAGAGCACCTGTACCGTTCCATCCTGGAGGCGGTTGCCTACGAGTACGCCTACTTTCTTGACCACATGCGGACGACGATCCCTGAGATTCAATTTGAAGAGGTGCGCGTCATGGGGAGCGGTGCTAAGAGTCAACTCTGGAACGAGATAAAAAGTAATGTCTTAGGTTTGCCTTATAGAAAATTAGCTCGGGGGGATCTCGCCACCTGGGGTTCGGCCCTCCTTGCGGGTCACGCCGTTGGGATTTTCACGGATCTTGCCGCTGCTGCTAAAGGCAGCGCTGAAGTCACAGAAAGTGTTCTTCCCGAAAAAAAAACCCAGCAGCTCTACCGCCAGTACAAGCTCCTTTACAATGAAGTCCTCAAGCGCAATCGAGCATCTTTCGACGATTTAGCCAGTTTGGCAAAAAAAGGGTAGATGATTTGAAGGAGTCACTTACAATCTTTACTCCTCGATCAATTACTCGCGGGCAAGGTGCGGGGGCAATACCACACAAGTAATTTTCCTGACCACCGTTTGAACGCTAGCGCAATCAATGAACAAATGTGGAGGTGAAGTTCGCGACGCCGGGGATCTCTCCTACCTGTTCACATCAACGCCGTGGGCCGTCGAACCCAGTTCTTGTTTTTGTTCTTTGCGATGGATTCCAGGTCCACGACATAAGCAGTCGATTGAGTGAGAACGTGGTGCAGGTCATTGCCGATGCTGATGAAGGTAAAACCCTTCTCAAGAAACTCACCCACGCGGGAGGTACCGAATAGGAACACACCAAGGATGATCTGGTTCTTCTTAGCCTCTTTCGCGAGTGTTTGGGTTGCTTCGTTAAGCTCCTTTGACGTATACATATGTGGGAATTCATACGTCTCATAGAGTCCCATGGACATACAAAGGTCGTTCTGCCCTAGGAAAAGAATATCGACGCCTGGGACGGCAGCAATCTCTGCCATATTTTGGATGCACGAAGCGGTCTCGACTTGCAGAGCGATCATAATATTCTTGTTAGCATTGCCCACGTAGCCTAGCAAGCCAGCCTTGTTCGTACTCCGCTGCGGAAAGTAGACCGAGCGCGTCCCGGCGGTGGGATATCGGGCGCAACTGACGGCCTGCCGCGCCTCCTCTGCGTTGTTAATATAAGGCACGAGCACTCCATCGGCTCCCAAGTCCAGGGCTTGTTGGATTCCTCCACGGTCATGATAACCAGCCACACGGACCATCGATTTGGCTCCACCGCTGCCGATAGCGCAAAGCATCGCCGACAGCATGTCATAGCTCATCGGTCCGTGTTGCGTGTCGACGAGCAACCAATCGTAACCGCTGTGAGCCAACTGTTCCGCAACCGTAATACTATGCGAGTTAACAAAGAGCCCCATCTTGGGCGTCCCCTCGCGCATTTGCTTCTTGAAATCGGCACCGCTGATCGTGTCATTGCTCATGATGGTTTACTCCTTCATAATAGGCAGTCGTATTTTTCTGGCTGATCCATTTGAACCTCGCGCACTATACCCAACTGACGAGATCGCGTCAAGAAAGTCCAGTTTCGGGTAGGAATGGGAACTTCGAACTATCCAAGACTTATTTTTGTGTGTGTGCTTCACAACCTTGCAAAATGCAGGCTTCAACCAACTCACCATGAGGACAGGGGAAACATTGCCAATCAAAATGGAAGTGATTACGATGTGCCTGGCTGGCAAGATGGAGGGCAGGGAAAATCCCTTGGAGATCGAGGCATAATAGTGAGAGGACAAAGAAGAGAATCGGTTTGTGGCAGGAGATAAATTATACGGAATCTGCCCAAAGTTAGGAGATGCCATTTTATGAATAGAAGACAGTTTCTCAATTGCTCTGCAGCAGCAGCTGTGTTTCCGTTTGTGACTTCTGCCCCTGTGCTTGGGGCAAACGATCGGATTCAACTAGGCTTCATTGGTTTGGGTGGACGGGCCAAATGGCTGATCCAAAATGAAGAATTTCCGGGCGCGGAGATTGTCGCCCTGGCTGATTGCGCGCTGCCTCGGACTCAAGAGGCGGCCGGGATCAAGCCGGAAGGCTCTCGCTGGAAGAAGTATCAGGATTACCGCAAGATGTTAGAAAAAGAGAAACTCGACGCGGTTTTCGTCGAGACGACGACTCATGCGCGAGTTTTGATCATGATCGAGGCAATGCAAGCGGGGCTGGACGTGTATGGTGAAAAGCCTCTTACTCTCACGATTGCGGAGGGGCGGACTCTCGTAAACGCCACTCGACGTTATAATCGGGTTTTGCAAACCGGCTCACAGCAACGCTCAATCCCGATCAATGCTTGGGCGAGTCGGCAAATTCGCGAAGGTGTGCTAGGAAAAGTTCGCACCGTGCTGACCTACAATTTCCTGGCACCGATTGGCTGGTATCCTAAGCCTACTCAGACCATACCGGACGGACTAGATTGGAATCAATGGTGCAACCAAACTGAACTGCGCCCCTATCACAAACAACTCCAGAATCAGTGGTTGTGGTATTGGGACTACGATGGCGGCGGGCAAAGCTGGGGAGTGACCGGTTGGGGTACCCACTCGCTTGACCAGGTGCAGTGCGCCTTGGGGACCGATGATACGGGGCCGGTAGAGATCGAGCCGGAAGACTTTTATCGGGAGAGCAAGGTAAGCTTGCGCTATGCCAACGGGACCGTTGTCCTATTGGAGGGCGCCAAGCGTGATCATGCGGACCTCGGAGCGATTTTCCTCGGTGATAATGGAAAGATCGAGATTAAACGTGGCTCCTGTGTAGCGAATCCACCGGAGTTGTTGAAAGGTGCACCGCCCAACACGCCTGAGGGTCCGGTTGAATGCCATGACCATATCCAAAATTTCCTGGATTGTATGCGGACAAGAAAAAAGCCGAATGCGGATGTGGAGATCGGGCACCGTTCGACCTCCGTTTGTCACTTGATCAATATCTCCCGGGATCTAGGGCAGAAATTAAGGTGGGACCCTCAGGCCGAGCGGTTTCCCGACAACGAGCAAGCTAACACATTGCTGACACGCCCGCGCCGCAAAGGTTTCGAGTTACCGAAAATCACGTAAGAAACCTGGTGTTATCAAACCCTAATCTCTGGAGTTCCGGACGAATGGCATTATTTCACACCGATGTTCACTGAGACTCAAATCGACCTTCATAATTTGTACCAGCGCTGGTCAGGTCAGCCTGCGAAGAGTATTGTTCCTGTTTCCGCTCATGGTTCAGGACGCCAATATTTTCGTATCTTAGGGGATCGTGAGTCTGTGATCGGCGTGCTTAACTTCGACCGGAAGGAGAATATCGCATTCATCAATCTCTCCGGTCATTTCAATAGACACGGCCTGCCGGTACCAGAGATTTACAGTGTGGATCTCGATCGCCACCTCTATCTGGAGCAGGACTTAGGCGATGAAACCCTGTTCTCGCTGGGAATGGCCCTTCGCGAAAACGCAGGATTCCCTGAGCGCCTAGTCCAAATGTACAAGCAAGTGCTGAAAATTTTGCCCCGGTTCCAAATTACTGCTGGTCGGGATCTGGATTATACGATCTGCTATCCTCGAGATCGGTTTGACGAACAGTCGATCCGCTGGGACTTGAATTATTTCAAGTACAACTTTCTGAAATTTGCTCAGGTTCATTTTGACGAACAAGCGCTGGAAGACGACTTCGACCGATTTATCGATTTTTTATTGCAGACCGACCGCGATTTTTTCCTCTATCGGGACTTTCAGTCACGCAACATCATGTGGTTTCAAGATCAGCCATTTTTCATAGACTATCAGGGGGGCAGAAGAGGCGCGCTGCAATACGACGTGGCTTCTCTGCTGTTGGATTCCAAAGCGGATTTACCTTGGCCGGTTCGAGACGAGCTCTTGGATTACTACATAGAGGTCGTCAGCAGTTATATCCCGGTAAAAAAGGAAGTCTTCCTGCAGCACTACTATGGGTATGCTTTGATCCGGATCATGCAGGCCTTAGGTGCTTACGGGTTAAGGGGTTTGTATGAAGGTAAAGCGCACTTTTTTCGCAGTATCCCCTATGCTTTGCAAAATCTGGAAGGCCTTCTACAGAGAGGGCAGCTGCCGGTCCAGTTACCGGCGTTGACCGATGTTTGGAACCAGCTGGTCCAATCAGCTTCTTTACGACAATTTGGGTTCAAGTCAGAGTCTGGACTAACGGTGCATATTCAGAGTTTTTCATACAAATGCGGTTTGCCTAGAGATAAGACCGGCCATGGGGGCGGTTTTGTATTTGATTGCCGGGCTCTCCCGAATCCAGGCCGGTTCCCGATCTACGCTCAGCTGACCGGGCAGGATGCAGACGTGATTGCGTTTCTGGAAAAAGATTCAGACGTGCAGTCGTTTCTGCGCCAAACCGAAAGCCTGGTCGATCAAGCGGTAGAGCACCACCAAAAACGCGGATTCTCCGACCTGACAGTGGCCTTCGGCTGTACAGGTGGACAGCACCGTTCAGTGTTTTGCGCCGAACGCTTGGCGGCGTGTTTAAGCACCAAAAAGGATGTTCAGATCGATCTCGAACATCGGGAACTGGAACGAAAGTTATGAAAGCCATGATCCTGGCTGCAGGCTTGGGTACTCGCCTGCAACCGCTGACATTGAACCGGCCAAAGGCCTTGCTGGATGTTCAAGGGGTCCCGCTGCTGGGCTTAATCCTTGCCCGGCTTGTCCAACAGGGGTTTACCGACATCGTGGTGAACGTCTATCACTTGGCCGATCAGATCGTTGCCTTTCTGGATGAATATCAAAAGAAATCTGGTCAAGCCAGGCTGAGCCTTGCCGTATCGAGAGAGACTAAGCTGCTGGATACCGGAGGTGGCGTGCAGAATGCCGCTTGGTTTTTTGGCGATGAGCAGCCGTTCTTGGTGCATAATGTCGATGTCCTCACCGATCTTGATCTAAACCGGTTGATGGAAGCGCATCGAAGCCTCGGGGGCGCTTGCCACCCTGGCCGTGCGGGAACGGAAAACCACGCGCTACTTCCTGTTTGATGATGAGGATCGCCTCTGCGGGTGGCAGTCTCTTGAATCAAACGAAACCCGCATGGCCCGATCGGTAAACGGTACGCCCTCACCACTGGGCTTCATGGGCATCCAGGTGCTCTCCCCAAAGATCTTTAAGAAACTCACAGCAGTGCCTCCATTTTCTCTGGTCGAGGCCTATCTGCAACTCGCTAGTATGGGAGAATCGATTGCCGCTTTCCGGGCAGATGACTCGCGCTGGATGGATCTGGGACGCAAGGAGCAACTCGAACAGGCTCCGTCATTATTCGGCACGGCATTTTTTGAAAACCTGAAGAATGCCGCCGGTTTTTGAATTACGTGAATTCACTCCACCAATCCGATGGACATGAAGCACATTTCCAGTTTTTCCAGAAAGCCCCATACCATACTCGTCTCCATGTTGCCAGGTGGCGGCGTCCCCGATTTGCGGCAATCTCATTAATCATCTCCACGCGAACGAAACGTCCCTACCCTTGGTGTCGACTCGATCCTCGATGAGGAACTGAATGAAGTCACTTCGCTTGACTAGCGATCGAACGGGTCTTAATGCGGAAATCCATTATGTACATGATCCCTGCCACTAGCGGAGGAAGAGCTAATATGAAAAGGACAGATGCCAGTGCGTTCCCGTGAAGGTGGCGGGATAATGTCGGGAAACCCACCGTGAGGATGACGCCGAACAAAACAAGGAGCAAGCCCCCCAACATTGCTCTTTTTCTGGCCAGAAACTGAAGCAACGCGAAGAAAAGACCGGAGATTATAAGATCAAATAATATCCGAACAAAAGTTAGACCTTGACTGATGCCTGAAGCAACGCCTAACGAGATCCAAGAGGCCGCCCATAAATTGGAAATGAGACGGGCACCACTAGCCATCAGTCTGTCGGCGTCTATCGGAATCCTCATTGAACACCTCCATCTGCAATCCAGTTTGCCTGGGGGATTTGAGTTCCATTTGAAAGCTATCGAGGTGATTAGAAACTCATCATTAGGATTGGGTTGTATATTCTGCCCTTTGAGATGACCTGCCTTTCTGGGAAAGAGTCTTCGCTATTATCATGGGTTGGAGAGGAAGCGGATTGTTGCTTCGAGTCTTTAGTTCTAATGACTTGAAGCCCTGAAGAAACCTCAACCTGGGAAATCGTCATCCAAGAAATCAGAGAAAATGGCGCTATTTTCCCAAAGACTTTACCTAGGCTTTACATTTTCTTTACACCAATTTCGATCTAAGTGGCATCTACCTGAGCAAACGGTGGATGTTTTGAAGTGTTGTGAAAAGCGACACATAAGGAATAGGATGGTCTGGCTATAAGTCAAAGGTCGGAGGTTACAATGAGGATCAAAGAGTTGCTGTTCATTTTTGTTGCTTCGCTGTTCGTGAGCAGCACCGAAGTTCGTGCGGTCGACACGAAACCCAACTTCTCGGGGACATGGACACTCGACAGACAGAAAAGCGATCTAGGCTCCGGGAACGGGACAGGTCACAAGGGTGGTGGAGGTAGAATGGGAAGTTCGGGTACGGGAATG
Organism: uncultured Acidimicrobiia bacterium; assembly: GCA_963810905.1. Taxonomy (GTDB): domain Bacteria; phylum Acidobacteriota; class Terriglobia; order Versatilivoradales; family Versatilivoraceae; genus CAWBAT01. The sequence goes on from CAWEPG010000021.1 coordinate 180,251, forward strand.
CCTGGGTCGGGATACCCTGGCATGGGGGGGCCTCGCATGGGTGGAGGCATGGGTGGATCTCGCACGGGAGGTGGATTAGGCGGACCCCAAATCGGCGACCCGGGACTGGGAGGGACTAGCACGGGGCAGAATCGTTATCCTTCCTCGGAGACGGGTGAAACAGAGCGGCCTCGCAGACCTCAGATTCCATCGACAATTGTCATAGAACATGCAGAACCGCAGCTCATCGTTAAACAAAAGATGAATACGGAAGGAGAAGAACAATTCCGGGAGTTGAAATACACAACCGACGGGAAAACGAACCAGAATGAAGGATTCCGAGGCTATATCGTGGAGTCGCAGACCTCTTGGAAAGACGACCATCTCGTAACCAAATCGACTATCGACACAGACAATGGGATGATCAAGATTACCGAAGTGCGCAGCCTTTCAGCAGACGGGAAAACGATGACTGTTGAGATCAAATCCAGCGGTGGACCGATGGACCGGCAACAAAAGCTAGTTTACGAAAAAGATTAATTTGAACTATCTTGACCTCACGCGGAAGATTTCTCCTTTTTGTGTCGATGAAGTAAAATGCAAGCTCTAGGCAAGACATCATTTCCGTGACAAAATGCCGCGGGCTCGATGGAATTGCTGGGTAAAACCCATACAGAGCCGGAAAGACATCCGCGATGAAAAAGTCCCTCTACTTCTGGGTTTTGATTTTGTTGCTTGCTTGTTTCCCAGTGGAAGGGCTGCCCAGCTCAACCTCCCCTCGGCCATCACGATTATCCAATCACCCCTTTTGCGGAGCTTATCCGGGACGCATTTTCGACGAGCTTCGCAAATCCAAAGCCGTGCGCCAGCTCGTCGAATTAAAAAGGTCCCCCCTTGCCTTAAGTGTAAACAGCGTGGCTACTGGAGATGTTGGCAATATCGCTGTCATCGAGGATGATGGCACCATTGTTTCTCAAGCAAATCCGTTTGACCTTGCGGACACGAACCTGAGAATGACTCCGAATGGACCAGGGGCTTACGCGTTGAGCACTCAACCCGGCAGTATTAACCAGAATTTCGGCACCAAGCTCGCCTTAACCGACGATGACTTTCGGGAAATTGCTTTCCCGACCGGATTCAAATTTCCGTTCGTGGGCACCAACTATAGTAGTGTCTTCATCAATTCAGACGGCAACATCACGTTCACCCAAGGAGACAAGGCCCATACTGACCGAGACTTAACTCGCTTCAACGGCGGTGCGCCTCGAATTGCGGCGCTTTTTGACGATCTGGATCCCACCCTGGGAGATGGGGGCGTATACTACAACATATTGCCAGATCGATTCTTGATTACGTGGAACCTGATTCGGGAATTTGAAGGCGTCTTGACAAACACAGTTCAGTTGGCCTTGTTCCCGGACGGATCATTTGAGATTACCTATGGCTCTGTAGGGGCGAATTCCTTGATCGTCGGTTGGACGGCAGGCCAGAACCTTCAGACCATCAATTTAAGGGATTTGAGCAAATCGAGCGGGGGGTTACCTTCGGGCCCAATCGCAGAGAATTTTTCCGACCAAACGAGCATAGACTATGCAGCGCTGGCTAAAAGGTTTTATCAGACCCACCCGGATGACTTTGATCAGCTTGCTTTTTACACCAATTTTCCTTACGACATTGGGGCTGATACCTTTGCCTTCGAAGCTACCGTTAAGAATGATATCAACGGAATCAATGTAGATATTTTTGATTTCAGCCAGGAATTTGGAAGTGCCGGTAGACTCCAAAGCTTTCTTTCCTTGAATCAACTGTCCGCCTTTCCCGACAATCCAGACGAAGTGGCCGTTCGCACTTATTCCACGGTGGCAGTCTTGGCTCATGAGACGGCTCACCGATGGTTAGCCTATCCTCTTTTCAAGCAGGGCACGACGAACAGTGGGGACCTATTGGGTTATCAACAAGCCCACTGGAGCTATTTCTTTAATGCCGATGCTTCACTCATGGAAGGGCACATTATTAGTGACAATGGGAATGGCTCATTCACAATTACAGGAGCAACAACCCGCTTCGGTAAACTGGACCAGTATCTCATGGGATTGCGTAGCGCGGCCGATGTTGGACCTCTCTTTTATGTAAAGCCAAGCGCAGGAAGCGGTCATGTCGCCGATGATGTCACCGAACCTTCAGACATCGGCCTTACGTTTAACGGAACCCGAGCGGATCTGACTGTTTACGATATTATTGCTGCAGGAGGAGCGCGAACCCCGGATGTCGTTTCAGCTCCAAAGGGAATTCATCAGGCCTCAATTTTGCTGATACGCCCAGGCACCTCCCCCACGGCTGCCGAGCTCAGTAAACTGTCTCAAATGCAGCAGCATTTTCAACAGTTTTTCTCACAAGCGACTGAAGGTTTGGGAACCGTCAACACGACACTAAACTCAACTCCCATTGTACCCATCATTAGCGCAGTATCTCCCTCCTCGGGATCGACACTGGGCAATACTCCTGTTTACATTTCGGGCAGTGATTTTCAGACTGGGGCTACCGTCACCTTTGGCAGTTCTCAGGCAACTGATGTTCAGATCGTGAGCCCTACTCTCATCGTTGCAATTACTGGTCCCAGCCCAGCCGGTGCGGTCAATCTCATGGTGACGAATCCGGGTGCCCAGTCCGCCACCTTGCCCAATGCATACACGTATCGGGCTTTTTCTCCGGTCACAATTCCTGCAACGGCTCTGAGAATTCCCTATGCGGTGGATACTCTCAATTTCCGGTCTAATCTGGGTATCAACAATCCCAATCCGCTGGAGGCTAGTGTCCGGATTTCACAGCTGGATAACAATGGACTCCTGGTCAATCCGTCGGTTTCCGTTACAGTTTCAGCCAACGGTTTTCTCCAGATCAACAGCCTGCTTGCTTATCTGGAGGGAAGCGCCGCACCGACCGGACGAGAGAGTTCCTTAGTCTTGGAATCGGATCAGCCCATCCATGCGTTTATATCGCAAATTGACAATCAGACCGGGGACCCGAGTATTTTAGATGGAACACAAAAGGGAGGGACAAGGTTGATATTGCAGTCGGCTGCCAATACAGGACCCTTCCGATCGACCTTGGTGATTCTTAACCTGTCTCCGGATCAGGCCATTGGTAGATATCACGGCACTCAGCCGGAGCACAGGGCAGCCTATTGGGAACTCATTGAGGAATGTCTCGATTGCCGGGCATGGATTTATTCCATTCAACAATATTTTGCAGGCTTTGTCGGTCCCGGATGACTATGGTCCTGTAGAAATCCGTTCAACCAATGGAGCTCTACTCGCGGCAGTTTCTCGTGTCTCTGGCTTAAGCGCGAGGACCAGTGGTTTCTTTACGGCCCAGGGCAGTGACTCGGGCTCTCAATCTGAAATCATTCCATTTGCGATTGACACCGACACATTCCGAACAAATCTCGGGTTGAATAATTTGAGCGGCACTGTGGCGAATGTCCAAATCGCACTGTTTGATAAGGACGGGAACACCCGTGCATCAACTGCATCGCCGATTCAGGTGGCCCCTCAGGGGATGGTTCAGATCAATGGTATCCTGCGCTTTCTAATCAATGGCTCGAGTAACTCAGGGCTCACCAATCAGCAGGGGTACCTCCGAATTACGTCAGACCAGCCTATTAAAGTGTTTGCCACACAAATTCACAACGCCTCACAAGATCCCAGCATTGAAAATAGCGTAAGCGCTGGGAGCAGCCATCTGCTATTGAAGTCGAGTGCCAATCTGACTTTCCAATCTACCTTGGTGATTGTGAATCCGAATAATTCCCCTGTAACGGCCACAATTCGTTCGCGGCAGGGCGAGACAAATGGTAATGGCAATATCACAGCAACCCAGTCCATCAACATCGCAGCCAAGGGATACTTTGAGAGTGAGAATATTCTTCAATCCCTTGGGGCAACGAGTAACTTTGGACCCATCGAAATTCTCTCCGCCCCTGGTTCTCCGTTGATTGCCGTCTCCCGGGTATACAGTGTGAGTGGCGATACGAGTGGTTTTTTCAATGCGGAGCCACTGCCTTAACCCCAATCCTCACTGTGTAACGCCCTCTCGCAAGGCTTTCCCGCCGTTTTTTGATTCATTTGATTTATATGTTAGGCCGCCACTCGCCCTTCGCGTCTATCCAGCCCGCGGCACGCTTCACCCACGGGCCAGGATCTCGCCGTGCGGCACGATGAAGAATGCGTCGGGCCGCTTGGACCAGGCACGCCAGGCGGCGGCGATTTCAGAAAGCTCGGCGCGCGTCGATAGGCCGTACTCGACGGCTTGCTGGCCGAATGCGGAGAACTCGCAGCGGTCGGCCCATAGGTCGCCCCACCACGCGCACGACTCGGGGTCGGCGTAGGTCCACGTCGAGCTCGAGGACTGTACGCTGCGGAAGCCGGCTGCGAGCGCCCAGCCCTTGAGCATCGGGCCGGCGTCGGGCTCCGCGTGGTTCTTGCGCGCGACCGCCCGGTACAGTTCGAGCCAGCGCACGAGCAACGGATCGCGCGGCGCCCACGAGAAGCACGAGTAATCTCCGTCGCGCGCGGCGAGCACGCCGTTCGGGCGCAGCACGCGGCGCAGCTCGCGCAAAGCGCGCACTGGATCGGTCAAGTGTTGCAGCACTTGGTGTACGTGGACCACGTCGAACGACGCGTCCGGAATTTCGAGCACGTACAGGTCGCCTGCCTGCAGTTCGACCGTGACGCCTTGCGCGGCGGCGAGTGCGCGCACTTGTTCGAGCACCTCTGGCGCGCGATCGAGGCCCACCGTTCTGCCGGGTGCGACGCGGCGCGCGAGGTCGACGGTGATCGTGCCTGGGCCGCAGCCGACGTCGAGCAGGTCGAGGCCCGAGCGCAACGAGCTCAGCAGGTAGCCGGCCGAGTTCTCCGCGGTGCGCCAGACGTGGCTGCGCAAGACCGATTCGTGATGGCCGTGGGTGTAGACGTCGCTCATGCGCGCGATATGATAGGAACTATAGGCAGTCGTGACTCCGTTCCTTCTTGTGGCGGCCTAACGCTAGAGTGCAGCGGCCCGCGTAGGTGGGCGGAGCCCGCCGTAGCGAGTCGGGTGCAACGAAGGGTTGGGCGTCACCCTGGACCACGTCACGCCCGGGTGTTCTCCACGAGCGTGGCAATCTGCACAAACTCGACGCGAGGGCGCACACCGTAGAGACCGGTCACTTGCTCGAGTAACTGATCCGTGAAGAACGCTTTGGCCGCGTCCTCTGAATCCCAAACGTAGAAGTTCGTGGCCTCACGCTTTCCGGAATTGAGCGTGAAGGCCTTTGAGCGTAGCCCCGGCATTCCTTCAAACTTTCCACGTGCGGTCTCAGCGATCTTTCGCACGGCTTGCTCGTTGAAATTGTCTCCGTATTGGAACGTCACGAATACACCGATCATGTCGCACTCCTTTCCATGCAGTTTTCAAGGTCACCGCGTCATTGCCCTGACGCCCAACGCTGGAGTTGACCGGGCCGCCGCAGAGCACTGGCCGAAGCATACGAAACGCGCTTCGGCGGCTCCGGTCGAACGACTGGTTAGGCGGCGACCTGCTGTAGTGTCTTTCTATTCCCAGTCCTTCTTTAGCAGCAATTCCTCAATCCTGTAGGCATGCAACATCTCGTGCGTCAGCAAATGTCGGAACATGATCAATACCGAGTAATGACTGTACTCTTCATGCTCTGCCGTTCGCTGCCAGTCCTCCACCGAGAGCTCCTTCAACCTCTTGACCAGACTGGTCCGCTCTCGCACATACTGATCGAGTGCTTCGTCTAAATCAACGCTAAGTAGCGCTCCCGCTTCCTCCTCTGGAGAAGGCAGCATGGACCTTATATAAGGCGCTGGAGCAGCTAACATCAAGTCGAGGCGAGCGAGGAATGGTCCATCAGTGGTGGAGAGATGACAAGCGTGTTCATGAGCGGACCATTTCGTCGGGCTGGGCCGACGCTTCACGTATTGGGGCGGCACCTCACGAATAAGGGGAATGATAATGCCAGGGGCATTATCTAAGGCGGCTATTAAGGTTGTTGTAACGCTCATCAACTTCTCCTACGTTCATCTAAGCTTGTAAGCAGCCTAACTTCTGAACTAAGCCGCGCCGCGAACCGGCGTCGGCTTGAATGAATTGTTAGCACGCGCATTGCCCTGATGCATATTTCTGTACCCTATCGCAGAGAATCGAGTCGGCTCTGCAGCGAGGATGACAAATCGTCCATCTTGTCCCATATGACCGATGAGCTCTGGCAGACGCCCGCAGCTTGATCCCCAATCCATTGCTCGTAAGGGTCGGTCTTGATCGTCGCGAAAGGCGTCCACTAAGCCTTGCTTCCTTCCTGCGCTGGCAGAAACTGGCCGCACAGCATGTACTGATATTCTCCTCTGGGAGTAATCATATGCCCAATGCGCACATCACGAAAGCGGACGGGATCTGGTGGGCGGTGGGTATGAAAATCAGTGACGGCTGCTGTGAGCAGGAATTGTACGACTGAATCCACTGACGGTTCTGCCGTTCAGGAGCAGGTACCTGAGTGGGACTCACGGCCGGGGATTCCCTGCGCGTGACTGGAGCGGTGCTGCAGGCTGCGAGAACCAATGTGGCAAATAGGACTACAAGATATCGCATGATTCTCCCCGGGTGCTAACACCACGCGTCAGGCGGTGGAAATGGCCGGAGCGACGTAGGAGCAGAGGCTACTTCCAGGCGCCTGCACGCGATTGTTATACAATCTTCTGCTTTTTTTGCAACTTGAATGCCACCGAAGCGGGACATGTCTGGCAATCCTTGAGTTGTCGTTCAGTCTTGGCAAGATGGTAGCGCTTTGCCGTAATCCTGGGCTCCTCAAAATCCACCACGACAAACCCTGCCGCCACGAATGCCTTCCAATAGTCTGACAGCGGGCGATGGAACCAGATGAACTCCGTGGTGAAATGCGCCCAGGGGGGATCAAGGCATTTCTTGGGCTCGAAGTACGAGAAATCCCAGCGATAGGTGATCTCGTCGCCGTCGTGAGACACGGTAGCACGTCCTTGCGGAAAGCACGGATGGGAGAACACGAGCACTGCCACTCCGTCGGGTTTCAGAATGCGGTGGAAAGCGGTCATAGTGCCCCGAAGGTCAGGGGTATCCATGAGCACATAGTTCGCGATTACTAGGTCAAAGTGCTCGTCATCGAGGGTGCGCAGTTCGGTGCAGGAATCCACGCGGAAGTCCATTTCGGGATGCTGTGCACGGGCGATGGCGATCATTCTCTCGGAGAAGTCAATGCCAGTAACACGAGCGCCGTGGTCCCAGAGCTTTCTTGACAAATATCCAGTACCGCATCCTGCGTCGAGCACCGTGCGCCCACTGACGTCGCCGGCGAATTTCCACAGGACGGGGTCGGAATTCAGGATGCGGTTGCAGTCGCCGTCATCCCCGACCTGAATCCGCCAGTTGTCAGCAACGCGGTTCCAGAGATCGCGGGTTTCTTCGAACTCTCCGTCGCTCATTGATCTTTCTCCTGCATAACGATTTCCGGTTCAGCCACCGCGTCTTTCAGCGGTCGGCTGGAGTGGAGGGTTGGGCAGCCGCAGACCGCTCGGGGCTACCGCAGTTGCGTCATCGTGCCGGTCACTTTCAGCTCGCCCCCGTTGAAGTTCTGTCCACAGCTGAAACGACCTTCGACGACTCCGCCCTTGCTGGGGTACAACTGCACATCCCCGCATCCGAAATCATCCTGCTTCTTGTTCAAGCTCGCCGGATCGGTCTGGAAAGCCTTGGTCATGTCTTCGAGCATCTTCCGCTGGACCTCTCCGATGCGTGCCATCAGTGCGTTGCGTTCGGCTTCGGTGGTCTTCGGATCGCCCATCTTCTTGCTGATGGCTTCTATTTCCGCCTGCGGCGACGACGTCGACTGGCCTAACGAGATTTCGAGCCTGGCGTAGGGCGTGTGGCTCTCGAGCGGCGCGTCGCCAACGTAGAACGTCTGGTCGCCGGTCACCGTTTCGAACGGCTTTGCCTCGCCTGGCTTGTAGAACTCCGCCTGGTACTTCACTTTGGCAAACTTGTTGTCGCGAATCGTGAAGGTCTTCTCAACTGGCGCGATCTTGACCGTGTAGCCGTTCGGGCTCTTGAGATCGAAGCGATACAGGGTGTCGACGAGCGCGACCGCGGTTGAGCCCTCGATGCCGCCGATCAGCGTAAACGCCCAGAGCCGGACGAATCCAGGACCCTCATCCGGCGGGATCGTCAGGCGGGCGGAATAGGTGGTCGCGGAAAGTGCCGCGCCGGAGAGCGTGACCCCGTCCCGTTCGGACAGGATCGTCGTTCCTGACGGGAAATCGCCCCGCACGGTCACAGCGAGGCTGCTGCCGGGGAGCACCTTCTGAATCCTGATGCCTGGGCTCGCGAACGGATTGAGGATCCCGTTATGGAGTATCTGGCGCTCCGTGAGGCCTTTGAGGTCGAACGCCGCCTCGAGCCGCTGGCGCTCCGCGCTGAATTTCGTCGTGACTTGCGCCGACACGACGCCGGCGCCTGCCATTCCCGCGAACAGAGAGATGAGGATGAACGCAAACTGACG
>CAWEPG010000022.1:0-52624 GCA_963810905.1 uncultured Acidimicrobiia bacterium
TATCCCGGAATCGTCAAGACGACGCTCGACGGCGTGGATCAAACCGACTACCTGTTGGGCAAGACGCAAAAGTCGGCGCGCGATACCTTCTTCTACTACTCCGGCGCACATCCTTCGGCGGTGCGGTACAAGAACTGGAAGATCTACTTCGCCATGGTGTCCGACGACCCGGCCGGCTTCATCGCGGGCGTGATGCCGTATTCCTGGGCGCAGGTCGTCAACATCAAGCGCGATCCCTTCGAGACGTCCATCGGTCAGCAGTACAAGACCCTCATGGGTATGGGCGGCGCTCTGGCCGGACCCTATACCGCCTACCTCTACGACTGGAACATGCTGCCCATCGGCCAGGCGCTGTGGCTGAAGGAGCTCGAGACCTACCAGAAGTACCCGCCGATGCAGGATCCGGCGAGCTACAACCTGTCCCAGGTCATGAAAGCTCAAAAAGCCGACGAAGGCCCCGGGCCAGTAAGCGGGACGAGCGTGATTGAGGATTCCGCGGGCGGTCCGAAAGGGCCGCCTGCTTCTTTTTGCTGTAATCGAAATTTCCATAAGCCCACGAGTCTGGTAGCCACGGAGAGTGCATTTCTCTCAGTGGGCTTTACGTTTGAATGGGTACAGCCCACGACGAATTGACAAGCAGATTCGTCGTGGCTACCCCGCATTGGCCTTTTCATGGTAGCCCGGGGCGAGCGCGTAAGCGCGTCGCCCTGGGAATGATGGACCCCCCTCAAGTCCCCCCTTAAATAAGGGGGGACGAATATTCCGACCCAGTCCCCCATTGTCAAGCGGGGACTTGCAGAACATGCTCCCCCCTTGCACAAGGGGGGATTAAAGGGGGGTGGGGTGCTGAACGACAACCGGCAACGGAACAATGACGAATTGGAGAAGTCAAATGAACTTACAGAATGTAAAGAGGATTTCATCGGTGGTGCTCAGTTTTATTCTAATCATGGGGCCATCACCCGTGTTCTATGAATATCAAGCACAAGAGTCAGCTCCTGCGCCTGACACTGGGAATCCAACAGAGGCTGCCCCGCAGAGTGCGAGCGAACTCGAAGCCTTGGTGGCGCCGATCGCTCTCTACCCGGATGCGTTAGTGGCCCAGATTCTTACGGCTTCGACGTTCCCGGATCAGGTTGCCATTGCCAACTACTGGCTCCAGCAAAACAAGAGTTTGACGGGGAATGCATTAGTGCAGGCCGTTGACAAACAAACCTGGGATCCGAGCGTGAAGGCGCTTACGGAATTTCCGTCGGTGCTCGACAACCTGGCGAAAAATCTCACTTGGACTTCCTCTCTGGGCGAGGCCTATCACAATCAGCAGGCTGAGGTCATGACGGCGATTCAGACTCTGCGCGCAAAAGCAAAGGCTGCCGGCAATCTCAAAACCACCCCTCAAGTCACTGTCGTGCAACAGTCGCCGCAGGTCATCGTCATTCAACCCACTAACCCTCAGGTCGTTTATGTCCCGGAGTACAACCCTGCGGTGATTTACGGCACACCCTATGTGACCCCGGGGTATAGCACCGGCGACATGGTTGCTGCAGGCATCATTGGGTTTGGCGCGGGAATCGCGGTCGGGGCAATGATGAGCAGCAGTTGGGGGTATAGCAGCTGGGCTTGCGGCTGGCACGGCACCGCGGTGGTGTATCACGGTGGGGCATACTACGGAAATACTGCCTGGCACGGCGGTTACTACAACGGGGGCTACCACGGTGGTTATGGCTACAATAACGCTTACAACAGAAACTACAACAACTACAACCGGAACACGCAACACACAACGTGAATCGAAACGTCAACAGAAACACCGTAAACGTCAACTACGAATCGTTCTGATGCGTCGAACTCCTGGGCACAGCACAATAGTTCTGGCAGTGGAAGATCGGACGCATTCAGTGGCATGAATGGGCACTCCGGCGGATTTGGCGGTTCCGGCGGCTGGTCTTCGAGGGCCGAGAGTAGTCGCGGCTGGGGGAGCATGCGCTCCAGCGGATTCGGCGGTGGCCGATTCGGCGGCGGTGGATTTGGCGGTGGCGGGTTCCGTGGTGGTGGCGGTTTTCGACGCTAATGATCCAACTTAATACAAACACTATAAATAAGTTGTTAGATCCGTCACGGACCCCCTGAAGTCCCCCCTTGTTAAGGGGGGACAACTCTGCGACCAAGTCCCCCTTAATAAGGGGGACGACTCTTGCGAGCAAATCCCCCTTGGATATAAGGGGGAGGACTCTTGCGACAGTCCCTCCTTGTACAAGGGGGGACTACAGGGGGGTTACGCACCCATTACTGCGTCTTTATAAGCAGGTAGTGAAAAACAATTGAATAAAAGATCTTGGAGGAATATGTATGTCGTACCTTAATCGGAACCATAAGTTTTTAGGCCTCACGTCCTTGGATTGATTGTGACGGCGCTCGCACTGATCATGTCGCTGGCCTCTTGCAACAAGCCGGAGAATACGACTCCCGAAAAGCCTGCGCAAAAGACGTTTGCGATCTCCGGCAGACGCAGGAGCCGCATTCTTGGAAGCTGCTAAATCTGGCGATCAGGCAGCATTGTTGGCGATTTTCGGTCCGGAGGGCAAGGACGTCCTGTTCTCAGGAGATCCCGTGAAGGATAAGAACAATCTCGAAGATTTCGTTGCCGCTTATGGTCAAATGAATCGCTGGGTCCCGATCAAGGCAGGCGGCAAGATGCTCATCATCGGGGCCGACAATTATCCTTTTCCAATTCCTCTAGGGCCGAATCCCGCCGGGCAGTGGATCTTCGACACGGCCGCAGGTAAGGACGAGATTCTGGCGCGGCGCATCGGTAAAGATGAATTAACCGCAATCGCCGCTTGTGTCGACATCGCCAGGGCGGAACAGCAATACTTCAGCCAGACTCACGATGGCGACAAGGTGAAGCAATACGCTCAGCAGTTAGGCAGCGATGAGGGCAAGCAAAATGGATTGTACTGGCATGTTCCGGAAGGTCAGACCCCGAGTCCGCTTGGCCTGCTTGGTGACTTTGCCAAGGCTGCGGGCTACACCAACACCGGCGATAAGCCGCAGCCATTCGATGGCTACTATTTCCGGATCCTGACCAAACAAGGAGCCAAGGCCCCAGGCGGCGCGAAGGACTATATCGTGAACGGGAAGATGACCGGTGGGTTCGCCATTCTGGCTTATCCCGCGGAATACAGGAATTCAGGAATCATGACGTTCATCGTCGGAAAAGACGGCGTCGTGTATCAAAAAGACCTGGGTGAAAACACTTCAACTCTCGCCCAAGCCCTGGCAAGAATACGATCCTGACGATGGTTGGAGACCTGCTCTTTAGTTTCCGCTTCACGAATTGGAGCTTCTTCAAACGCCATGACTGTAGAATGGCCACGAAGATGGGCGAGGCGACGAAGGCGTTGTCCAAAGACTGATTAGATGAGAACACGCTGAAATACCGAGATCGAAGGGAGAGGACATTGACGACAACCCCTGATTACACGAGCCTCGTAGCCGGCCAACGTGCGTACTTCCTGGCGGGGAAGACGCGCCCGCTCAAGTGGCGTATCGGCCAGTTGAAGGCACTGAAGGCAATGATGGAGGAAAACCGAGAAGCGTTTTTCGAGGCGTTACGCCACGACTTGCGCCGCAACGATTACGACTCGGATCTCATGGACGTTCGGTACTGTGCGGGTGAGGCCGACTACGCACTCAAGCACATCCACGACTGGGTGAAACTGAAAGCGATTCACACGCCGCTGGTGCTCGAGCCAGGCCACGTGAAGCTCAGGCGCGATCCACTCGGCGTCACGTTGATCATCAGTGCCTGGAACGAGCCGCTCATGCTCCTCTTCGCACCGCTCGCGCCGGCGCTCGCCGCCGGAAACACGGCCGTGCTGAAGCCGTCGGAGCTCGCGGAGGCGACGTCTAATGTAATCGCGCGGCTCGTGCCGAAGTACTTTGACAATGAGGCGGTCGCGGTCGTCGAGGGCGGCGTTCCGGAGACGACCGCCTTGCTCGATCAGAAGTGGGACATGATCTTCTTCACGGGTAGTCCGATGGTTGGGAAGATCATCCACGAGGCGGCGGCGAAGAACCTGACGCCATGCGTGCTTGAGTTGGGCGGCAAGAACCCGACAATCGTGCACTCCTCGGCCAACCTCAGAGTGGCGGCTCGACGGATCGCCTACGGCCGCTACGTCAACGGCGGCCAGGCCTGCACGGCCCCTGACCATGTGCTGATCTGGCCCGAAGTCAAGGACGAGTTCCTCCGACACGTTACGGAGGCGATACACGAGTTTTACGGTGAGGATCCCCAGCAAAGCCCCGACTTCGGCAGGCCGCCGAACCGCAAGAGCTTCGACCGCCTCGCAAGACTGCTCCGAAGCGGCAAGGCCGTCGTCGGTGGGAACACCGACCTGGACGACCTCTACATTGCACCAACCGTACTCGTCGATGTCGCTCTCGACTCACCGATCATGCAGGAAGAGGTATTCGGTCCGATCCTGCCAGTGCTAGAGATCGACTCGGTCGAGAATGTCATCGAATGGGTCAACAGCCACCCCCGCCCACTCGGCCTCTACGTTTTCGCCGAAGACCACGACGTCGCCGAACGGATTCTTGAGGCGACCAACTCCGGCGATGCGTGCGTCAACGACTGCACCATCCATCCACTGGTCCCTGAGCTGCCCTTCGGCGGCGTCGGCAACTCCGGCATGGGGAAATACCACGGTCACTGGGGCTTCGAGGCGTTCACTAACGCTCGCGGCGTCCTCTACCACAGCGCGGCGCTCGACCCTGACATCAAGTATCCGCCCAACGCGGGACACACATTCGAGCGCAAGATCCTGACGAAGCTGATGTGATGGCGGCGAGCAGCCGGCCCCGCGTCGTCGCGCTCAGCGGTGGGTTCGCAGGCCAGGGGATGGTGATCTTCCACGGCATGGGCAAGCCACCATTGAAGCTGCTACTGACCGGGCCGCCGCGCCAGCCGTAAATGACAAGCAGCGCATTCAAATAAAATTCTGCTTATGTGCCGTACAACGATGCCTGGAGGAGTTTTCGCGGCCACGATGTCCTCTGAAAAGGGCGGAGCCTTTAGAGTTTTTGGCATAAACATTTAGTGGAGACGCTATGAAAAGCTTTTTTACCTTGACGGCATTGATTGAGTTAGGCGCAGGCCTGGCGTTTCTGTGTATCCCGTCTGCGGCAATGACGCTCCTGCTTGGTTCTGGACTTGACACGTCTGCTGCGGTGGCGCTCGGGCGCGTAACCGGGACCGCACTGCTCGCCCTGGGAGTAGCCTGCTTTCTCACCCGCCACGACGGAAGCCGCGCCGCGACGGGTGTGGTAGGCGCGATGACGCTGTATAACTTCGCCGCTGTTGTGATCCTTACAGTTGCTGGCATCGCTTCAGGACTCGTCGGAGTTGCCTTGTGGCCGGCCGTTGTGCTTCACGCAGTGATGGCCATCTGGTGCACCACCCTTCTTCTGAGAAAGCCCAACCAGAATACGAAATAAAACGAAAGCTGCAACGAACTTGAACGTGATCAGACTCATCGCATACACTAGGCTTGCGGAGCGCCTGTTTGTCTGGGCAGTGAGCTCGATAGCGTTCTTGTGACTGGTTTCGGCTTTCTGGCACCATCCGTGTGGTGAAACAGCAATGTTAGAAAAACCCCCTTTGATCCGTCGTTTTGTCTTGCCCGGAATTTGTGGCCTTCTATTTCTCTTTGCCTTCAACTCGAAAGAGGTATTAGATTCGACTTGGCTTGGCGTAAAGGTACTGGGTGCGACTTCGACTCCAACCCAGTCTGCCCCTTTTACTCCGTCTTCGCCGGATGACCCACCACCCCCTTCCCAAAACCTGTCGTTGCCACTAGACTTTAAACGCCATACCGACGATTTGGAAGCAATGGTTGGGAGGAAGGAAATTCGGGCCCTTGTCATCCTCAACCCGATTGGCTTCTTCTATGAAAACGGATTGCCCAAAGGGGCAATGTACGAGGCTCTGCAAGCGTTTGAGGGCTTCACGAACGAGAAATTGAAGACAGGAACGATAAAGCTACAGGTCACATTTCTTCCTTTCAGAATAGACCAGATCGAGGCGGCACTTACCGAAGGTATAGGAGACCTCGTTGCCTACATGGTAGCCATCACTCCCACCCGTGAGCAACGCGTGGCATTCTCGACGCCGGTTCAGAAGGACGTGACCCAGATCATCCTCACTGGGTCCGAATACAGTACCGTCTCCACGTTTGAAGATCTCGGCGGAAAGGAAGTCTACGTCAACCCGCTGACTGTTTATTACGGAAACTTGCAGAAAGTGAGCGAGACGCTCCAAAAGTCCAGCAAGAAACCCATCCTGATTAAAGCGGCCGACAAGTACCTGACTGACGATGACCTCATTCAGATGGTGAATGCCGGGTTAATCCAGGCGACAGTCACGACCAACGTCCGGGCGGAGCTCTGGTCGAAGGTGCTGGACCACATCAAGCCGCATCCTGAACTCAAGGTCGCCAGTGGAGTGCAGGTCGCCTGGGTCATGCGGAAGGATAATCCTCGACTCAAACAATTAGTGGATGAGTTTCTTGTGTCTCACGCTATAGGTACGTCCTTTGGGAATACAGTGCTTCGACGCTACTTGAAAAATACCGAGTGGGTGAAGAATGCGACCTCGAAGCAGGAGTACGATAAGTTCCGCGCCTTGGTGGCTGTCTTCCAGAAGTATGCTGCGCTTTACGATTTCGACTACCTGATGCTTGCGGCTCAGGGCTACCAGGAGTCTATGCTGAACCAGGCCGCCAGGAATCCAAGCGGTGCGGTGGGTATCATGCAAGTGATCCCGAAGTACGCTGCTGCCAGCCCCATCAATATTCCAAACGTTTTTGACGCTCAAAGCAATATTGAAGCGGGGGCAAAGATGTTACGCAATATTGCTGATACCTACTTCAACGATCCCAAGATCGCCCCCTTGGACCGCACATTGTTTTCCTTTGCCAGTTACAACGCCGGGCCGAACCGGATTGCTGGCCTTCGGGAAAAGGCAAAACAAAAGGGACTGGACCCTAATGTCTGGTTCGATAATGTTGAGCTCGTGGCCGCCCTGGAAATCGGGCAGCAGACGGTCCTGTACGTAGGAAACGTCTACAAGTATTACGTCGCTTACAAGCTTGCGCTTGAGCAGTCGCAATTGAGGTAGAAACTTGGGTTACGCCAGTGATTTGACCTCTTGATCAGAAGGCTTGCGGCTAGCGATCCAAAACTCCGCCTTTAGCGGGAGTGGAACTGCAAAATGGAAGTTCATGAATTCTTACGCTTGCATGCTCTGAGTCTGCCACCACTGGCAAGATTCGCCCTTTTATTGGGGATTTTTTTCCTTATTCCGCGACTTTCGAGTCGTGTCCACGTCCCCGGAATGGTTGGATTGTTACTCACTGGAGTGGTTATCGGACCCCACGTTCTTGGCTTGTTTAAAGAAAATAGGCCAATTGCGGATTTTTTCGCCGATCTGGGAAAGCTCCTGCTGATGTTTTCCGCTGGGCTTGAGATCGATCTTGCTCTCTTTCTCCGGGCAAAGAACAAGTCGATCCTATTTGGTCTCATCACCACCGGGATTCCCTTAGGGATAGGCGTTGCGGTTGGCCTCTTTTACGGCTACGGACTTCTCACGGCGATCGTTCTAGGGTCATTGCTTGGATCCCACACACTCCTCGGCATGCCAATCCTGGCGCAGCTTGGTACGAACCGATCGGAACCAGCCACCATCACAGTCGGCGCGACCGTCCTATCCGATACGCTGTCCCTACTTATTTTTGCCGTCTGTGTCTCGACGTATGAGAAGGGATTTTCGGTATCCAGCGTCACACTGCAATTGGTTGAGATCACAGCCTTTGTCCCGCTCATCCTTTTTGGTCTGAGTCGCATGGGAGCCTACGCGTTAAAAAAGGTTGAAGGGGAGGAAGATGCGCATTTCGTGTTGGTTCTCATCTGATGGCGGTCGCGGCTGCCCTTGCCCATACGGTCAACCTGCCGGGTATCGTCGGGGCATTCCTGGCTGGGCTCGCGGTAAACGCCGCGGTTCGAAACAAGCCTGTAGTCGAGAAGTTACATTTCTTCGGAAAATCTCTATTCATACCAAGTTTCTGTGTTGTGACCGGTTTCCTAATCGATCCGATAGATTTCGTCCGAGGCATCATTGACAATTTTGCCATTACTGCGGCGATCCTTTTCGCGGTAATCGGAGGCAAAAGGTTAGCCGCTGAGACCGCCGGACGAGCCTTCAAATACCCAACCGCTGCACGTCTGACAATATGGTCGCTGACAATGCCACAGGTGGCCACGACACTGGCGGCCACTCTGGTTGCATTTAATACATTCGACTCCGCTGGCCAGCGCCTCATTGATGGCAGGATTCTGAATACCGTTTTTGTCTTGGTTCTGACCACTTCCATTCTTGGACCGGTTTTAACGCAGCGGTTCGCCCCGCGTATGCTTGAAGATGAAATCCGTCTGAAAACCCAAAACCCTCCTCTGGCCAACACCTAGTGTTGTGATTCATAAATAGGTTTATTTATTCGCATGGCGGTTGTATGATGCTTCCCATGAGAATAGCCGAGCGAATCGTGTTGTCGCCTGAAGAACAAGCCACGCTTGAAACCTGGGAACGTGGGCGGAGCTTGCCTTTGCGGATGGTCCAACGAGCCCGGATTATCCGATTGGCTGCCGAAGGGATGCGAAACGAGGAGGTGGCGCGAGCCGTTGGCGTTTCGTGCCCAACGGTGCATTTGTGGAGGCAGCGTTTTTTGGCGCTGCGCCTGGCGGGATTGGAGAAGGATGCTCCACGCCCGGGACGCCTGCCGTGCATTTCTGCCCGGAAGGTAAGAGCTGTTATAGAAGCTACGCTGCACACTACACCGGCGGGGGCCACGCATTGGAGCACACGCAGCATGGCAAAAGCCCAAGGGTTGAGCCAACCCACCATTCATCGTATTTGGAAACAACACCGTCTGCAGCCGCATCGAGTAGAGACTTTCAAGCTCAGTCGAGACAAGCGCTTCCTCGAAAAGCTTCACGATGTTGTGGGACTGTATTTGAATCCTCCGGACAAAGCTCTGGTCCTTTGTGTGGACGAGAAGAGCCAGATTCAAGCGCTGGACAGGACCCGACCCTTGCTGCCTTTGCGTCCTGGAATCCCAGCTCGCCAGACTCACGACTATAGACGCAACGGCACAACGACCTTGTTTGCCTCGCTCAGTATGCTCGACGGCAAGGTCATCGGGGACTGCATGCCTCGCCACCGCCATCAGGAATTTATTCGCTTCCTGAAGCACATCGATAGAGACACGCCAGCTATGCTGGACCTGCACTTAATCGTGGATAACTACGGGACCCACAAGCACCCTCGTGTCCAATCGTGGCTCCAGCGGCATCCTCGTTTCCATTTGCACTTTATTCCTACTTCCAGTTCCTGGCTCAATATGGTCGAACGCTGGTTCCGCGAGATTACCGACAAGCGACTGCGTCGAGGAACCTTTGAAAGTGAGCGGGCTTTGATTAACGCTATCAACGCCTATATTGCTAATCACAACCAAAACCCAAAAGCTTTCGTATGGACCGCTTCTATCGAAAGCATTATGCGTAAGATCAAAATAAATAAAGAAGCGTTAGAATCACCACACTAGTTCAAGTACCAAAAGAAGGCGTAAGCAGCGCGTGGGACCGCTCTCGCGCGCCCGCTCCACCACTTACCGGGTCAGCAACAACAATTCCTGTGGATTTGTACAATCGAATACTAAGTCGGTTTGGTGGTTCCTGGTGGAGGGTTACTCTCCAAAGGTGGAATCTTCACTTCCAGATCCATTCGCAGGACTTTCGAGGTCACATCCCGGTCAAACACTTTCCCGGGAAAGTATCTCTTTATAATGACTCTGACAATGCCAAAGAGAATTCCTGCTACCAATGTAATGCCTAATAAAACCCCACAATAAATGAAGATATTAAGCATCACACGCGCAATGTTAACTGGATGAACCTTTGGATCGAAAATTACTAAAGAGACATAGCCTATCTTTTCCAGTAATGAGGTTGCGAATTCTGGCGAGCTTGTCTCCACCACCAGAGTGACCAGTGGACCATCTCGTTTGAAGTAGATGGGTTGACCGGGTTTTTGGACAGAATATTCATGATAGCCAGCCTCGAGGAATTTTTTGGCGAGCTGTTGGTTGGGATAGTTGATCAATAGCATGCTGGCTGATTCAGGCCCAGCAGTGTATCGGGCAAATGCCGCTTCTGCTCCAACATTGAGCCCAAAAGGATCCATTCCTTTGAGTGGCACAAAACGATTCAAGGCCTTTGGACCCATCAGAAAGACTTCACTCTGTGGTACTCGTTCTTCATTCGGCAGCTTCTGGACAACGTCAGGAACAGTCGAGGAATTCGGCAGTTGATCTGAAATCAACTGTCCTAATTCGAATAAGCGGGAAACGCAACCATCCGTTCCGTGAATACAGGCGAGCCGAACATAGTACTTTCCTTTTTGAAAATTTAGGCCATCGGCGGTTAGCTCTCCTTCTGTACCGACTTTCTTGACAGGCTTGGATCGCGACTCCCGGAAAAAAGTAAACACTCCATAGGCCGCTGGGGCATCGACCATTTCATACAATTCCATTTGGATCTTTTGGAGGCCTGAAGAGAGATCTTGGGTCGAAAGTTTTACGAAGCCATATTCCAAGTAAACAGCGGCCTTTTCCGGGGAGAACTGGGGCAAGGTCGAAGGGGTATAGTCGTTCTGTGCCGGAGCAGCTTTCCATAGAGTCTTTTCTTCGATAAGTTTAGAAAGAGGTTCGATTGAATTTTGCCCCTGTCCCTCAGCAATGAAAGAAGTTACGCAGAGGAATACAGGCACAATCCGAACGATGTATTTCGAAAGGTGCATCAGTCTATTTTGCATGGATCTGAGTGAGTCTCCGAGACCTTTGCCGGTTGCGGAAAGCATTGAAAGGGAAGAGGCTCCTCCAGCATTTTCCTCAAAAATAAGAACGTAATAAGCATTGCTACATATCTGGCAAGCCTCCCACTTGAATCCCCCCTTGCCAAATAAGGGACTCAAGTGGGAGATGAAGAATTGCGAACCAGCTACAATTAATGCATCCGCATTATTATACGCTGACTTTTGATCAGAAGTAGCCTGAATCAAATGGGTGTAGACGGAGAAGGGGCCATCATCGATGGCGGGGAAGAGTCGGACAAATCGGTCGAAAGGGAAGGAGGGAGCAGTACTTATATAAATAGTTCAGTGGATAACCTTTGCCGTCTTAATTCCCCCGAGGTTTCCGGCGTAGGAGGCAATTCCTTCGCAAAGAGCCTCGGCAATTTTCTGACGGTACGAAGAGGACTTCAGTAGTTTCTCATCCAGCGGATTACTGACGAATGAGATTTCCGAGAGGATTGACGGCATGTTTGCTCCGATCAAAACGATGAAGGGAGCCTGTTTGACGCCTCGATCGCGATGGGGTGTTTTTGGCTTGTACAAACTGGTCGTGACTGTCTTCTGGACTATTTGGGCAAATTCCTTGGACTCATCCACCTTTTCATTTAAGGTGATTTTTTGAACTAAGTCTTGAAGTTCAAAAACGGTCTTCTTTGAACTGGCATTTTCTCGTGCCGCAATCTCTTCGACGCCTGGAGAATTAGCAAAGTTCAGGAAGAATGTCTCCACCCCACTAACCCTTCTGTTTCGGCTCGAATTGGCATGGATAGAGATAAATAGGTCCGCCTGTGTCTGATTGGCCATGGCTGTCCGTTCTTCGAGAGGAACGAAGACATCGTCGGTTCGCGTCAAAATGACTTCTCCCTCCAGTCTTTCTTCGATAAGGCTTTTCAAACGCATCGCGATATCCAGGACAAGGTCCTTTTCCTGAAGTCCGGAAGGGCCAACAGTTCCCGTATCATGCCCGCCGTGTCCTGGATCGATGACGATCCTGCCGATTTTCAGTCCCAGTGTCCGGGTCAAACTGCGTGTTCCGTCGCTCTTGGGAGTAGCAGTCTTAGGTTTAGGCTGTGTTTCCTGTTTTGCGATTAAAGGGGCGGCAGTCCCCGCCGTCGATTTGCCCTTAGATTGAGGAAGATTATTTTTCGCTGAGCGCGGTGCCGCCGAGTCCGATGGAGTAGTTCCAAGTGTTTTGTCGGCTGCCCCCTCAGTCTTCCGAGCAGTTTCTAAATCAGCGTCTTTTTTCTTTTGCTCGGTAGGCGGTTTCTTCTTTGTAATCACAGGATGCTCGAGTTCGTCAGGGAGCATTTCACCGCGGGTCACTTGCCAATCTTTCTTTGTCGCATGCAAGGAACTGCGGGGCGGTCCGGAAATATCGATCACAATTCGATAGGGGTTTTGTAGGTTGGACACTTGGCAGCTTTTGATCTCTCCAAGATCTAAAACAATGCGCGCTACTTGGTCCTTAAGCTGGCCCAGGCGAATCTGGTTCACGTAACCATCATTGATGGGAAATGCTTTGGCTGTGAAGGTCGTAGAGAGTTTCGCATTCTCAATGTCCAGGTAAAATCGGGCGGGATCATCCAGTCTCCCTTCCTGGTATTTTACTTCTCCATCTGGAACAAGAATGACCCGGGTGTACTCTTCATTATTCCAGTACCTTAGCTCGTTGATGAAGGCATTCTTTCGGCCTGACTTCTGACCGGCGGGCACGATCTCAGAAGCGGAATTCTTCGCGTTGGCCGTCGAAGCTGCCTTACCGGAGGAGTCGGCGGTTGCAACGTCGCCTGGTGTGCTTGTTTTCTGTCCGGTTGGCTGATTTTCTTTGTTTACTAGCAGGGGAGACGGAGGTTTCAGCAACTCCTGCTCTTTCGCGATTTCTTCTGAAACGATTTCTTTATTAAGGGCTTCTTTTGTTGCTAAGTTCTTTTCTGGAGGAGCAGTCCCGGAGGAATGAGCAGCTAAGTCGGCATTTTCGACAGAATTTGTGCTGCTAGAGGCTGATTTAACAGTCGTTTTCTTCGCTTGCTTCATTTCTGCGCGCAAATCGTCGAGGCGCGCTTTCGCATTCCTAGCCTTACTTGAATGAGGATACTTAGAGATAAATTCTTTGAAGATATCCTGGGCATCTGTCGGATCTCGAAGGTCATTCAAATAAATTTCACCGATTGTATATAGCGCTTCGGTCCGGAATGGGCTTCCTGGATATTCCTTTAGAAGAAATTTATAGGCCTTAATTGCCTGTTCAAAATAGCTGCGATCCTTTTGATCGTTCGCCATCAACTGATAAAGTTCGGCTACCGCGACGAGTGCATCGTCAGCTTTTGCAGAGCCCGGGTACTGGTAGTAGACGGATCGATACTTATTGATTACTTTTTTGTAATCGCCAGGAGTCCGGGAACTAGCCGGTTTTCCCTCAAGGGCAGTTCTTAACTCGAAAGCTTGGTCAAAAATTTGGATTGCTGTAGGGTTATTTGCTTTCGAAGTAGAAGCCCAGGATGCTGGGCCGCCGGGGAGAAGAACAACAAGGAGAAGAATTAGACTAGATGCAGAGTGGACTCGGGGCAGGCGTTCAATCGTTAAATTGAGCCGCTTCATTCGAATCATCCAGCGATGGATTCTACTTTTAGCCATCGAAGTAGCGAAACTTGTTTGCTTAAGAAGAATTATCGATATTCCGACTCAACGTTCGAAAAAATGGTTCTGCCTGAGTCGTCTCGATAACTAATGATTTTCTTATCGCTCTCTCCGGGGATAGAATTAGAAGCGATTAAGAAGTTACTCCTTTTCTTGTAGAGTTTTGTGATTCTCTTAACATAATCCTGGGTTTCCGGATACGGGGGGATACCTTTGTATTTTACTACTGCATTTTCCCCTGCATTGTATGCTGCTAAAACATGAGGCAGATTGTCAGGGAACATCCCTAAGAGGAACTTCAGAAATTTTACCCCCCCCTGGATATTTTGTTCAGCATCGAAATTATTGACAACTCCAAAGCGCTTTGCGGTTTCAGGAACGAGCTGCATGACACCGAGAGCCCCACGGGATGAAATTGCGTAAGGATTGAAATTGGACTCCACCTTTGCTACTGCTTGAACAAGTTCAGGATCGACACCATGCTGCTCAGAAACTTTGTGAATCAGTTCTTTGAGCTTTGGGCTTGGCTCACTATCGTCTTTAGACGTTAAAAGCAGCGGATTCACCCTCTTATCAAAATTCTTAGGCAGCAATCGGTAAACTTCTTCCGTGTTGGAATACATGCGTCTGCCCTGAGGAGTCT
Source organism: uncultured Acidimicrobiia bacterium (assembly GCA_963810905.1). Classification (GTDB taxonomy): domain Bacteria; phylum Acidobacteriota; class Terriglobia; order Versatilivoradales; family Versatilivoraceae; genus CAWBAT01. The sequence continues at coordinate 14,253 of CAWEPG010000022.1, forward strand.
GCACTTTGATGATTTCCTGACCTAATATGACTCCCGATGTTGAAAAAATCAAGAGCGCAGATGAAATCGTGTATCTAAATCTTGAAATCAAGCGCAAACTCCCTCCTAGATTTTCCACCTAAGCTTATCAAAAATATACAGATAATTCAAGGTGCTGAGGCAAAAACAAAATACCTTGGTATTAAGGAGTCCAAAACCTCTGATAAAGTCTAATCCGAAGTTTTGGATCGAGTGAAATCACAGACTCCGAAGTCATCCTGCTTCTGCAGGATACGGCGAAATTTCCCCGATAGGCAAATAGCTTCCTATTCTTCAAGTGCTTTTCCGACAATGGCCCTGACAGCGTTCAACGCTTCTCCAATCTTTGAGGTATCTTTGCCACCGGCTTCAGCCATTTCGGGGCGGCCTCCTCCACTGCCTCCTACAATAATGGAAATTTCTTTCACTATTTTACCTGCATGTAACTTTGGAACCAAGTTAGAGGTCACCGCTGCAACCAGTGTGACCTTGTCCCCGTCTGAACTGGCCAGAACAACGACCCCCTTTTCGAGTTTCGCTTTCAGTTCATCGGCCAGGTTTCTCAAGCCGCCTTTATCTAAGTCATCGACAACAGAGGTCAGCACCTTTACTTCCCGGATGGTCTGTGCACTGCCAATCATTTGCTGGATTTTACCCTTTGCAAGCCTGTAACGTAGGGTTTCTACCTCTTTTTCCAGGCCACGGATATCATTTTGATACTTCTCGATTAGGCGCTTCAAATCATCCCTCATTCCCCGGGAGACGGATTCCAGAGAAGAAATGATCTGTTCGTCCTCCCGAAATCGCTGGAGGGCGGTATCACCGGTTATGGCTTCAATCCGCCGGATACCAGCCGCAATGCCGCTTTCGTTTAGAACCTTAAACATTCCTATTTCACCGGTTCGATGGACATGAGTGCCGCCACACAATTCTTTGCTAAAAGAGTGAACCGAGACGACCCGTACTTCCTGGCCATACTTCTCGCCAAACAAAGCCATCGCCCCTTCGGAAATGGCCTCATTAATCGATTTAACCGAAGTCGTTACTGGAGAATCTTTCATCACTGCTGAATTCACCATATTTTCGATTTCGGAAACCTCCTCCGGAGATAAAGGAGCATAGTGGCTGAAGTCAAACCGAAGCCGATCCGGAGCTACCAGCGACCCCGACTGCTTGACGTGGAAACCAATCAAGTTTCGTAATGAGGCGTGGAGCAGGTGAGTGGCGGTGTGATTCCGGGCTACCGATTCGCGCCTTTGGATATCCACGCGCGCGTTGACTAAGCCCCCTACGGGCAGTGAACCCAGAATGCACTTGGTCTGATGGGCTGTATAGCCGGGCAGGAAAGGGTAGGTATTGTGAACAATGGCCTCAGAATTATCCCCCTCCAGGATTCCCGTGTCGCCGACCTGACCTCCTGTTTCCGCATAAAAGGGCGTTTTATCGAGGAAGACTTCTCCAGATTCACCCGCTTGAAGAGATTCTGCCGGTTTCCCGTTGACATGAATGGCGACAATTCTTGCCTCGCTCTCGGCAAGGACGGAGTAGCCAAGAAATTTTGTCTTTTGTTCACTTGGGACAGGAATGTTCTGGGCCGAGGGCGGACCCAGTTCTTTCCAGCTGGCTTTTCCACGTTCGCGTTGGGCCTCCAGCTTTTGATTGAATGAGTTTTCATCAAGCCGAACGTTGAACTCGGTGGCCAGTTCTTGCATTAAGTCCAGCGGAAGACCAAAAGTATCATAGAACTTAAACATCACATCTCCGGGGACAAGGGTTGTTTCACCCTCTGTTTTCTGATGTTTTGCAAGGATCTCGCTAAACTGATCAATCGCAATGCGAATTGTCGATGAAAACCTCTGCTCTTCGTTCTTGACGACTTTGGCTACGTACTCACGAGTCAACAAGAGGTCAGGATAAGCTCCTTTCATGAGCTCAATGACATGCCCTGTCATGGTGAAAAGGAATGGCTCGTTGATTCCCAGTGACTTACCGTGACGAATAGCCCGCCGCAGGATTTTGCGCAACACATACCCCCGACCTTCGTTGGAAGGGATAACCCCATCACTAATCAAGAAAGCGGCCGCACGGGAATGGTCTGCAATCACCCGCAGAGAGACATCAATGGTCGAATCAATGCCATATTCCTTTTGAGAGAGCTCGGCCGCTTCATCGACTAAGGGTCTCAACAGATCGGTATCAAAATTAGACTTTTTCCCCTGCAACACCGCCGTGATTCTCTCGAGCCCCATTCCGGTATCGATGGAAGGTTTTGGCAACGGCGTGAGGTTACCCCCACTATCCCGTTCATACTGCATGAATACAAGGTTCCAGATCTCAACATAGCGACCACAATCACAAGGGAAAGAACAGTCTGTGTGTCCCCATTCGCTGGCAGGCGGACCCTGATCGTAATGAATTTCAGAGCAGGGGCCACAAGGTCCAGTCTCCCCCATAGCCCAAAAATTGTCTTTCTCACCCAACCGCTGGATCCGGTCAAAAGGAACCCCCACCACGTGATGCCAAATTTCAAAGGCTTGGTCATCATCTTGATAAATAGTAATCCAGAGCTTGTTCTTATCGATTCCGTACTCTTTGGTAACGAGGTTCCACGCCAGTGGAATGGCTTCTGACTTAAAGTAGTCTCCGAAGGAGAAGTTTCCCAGCATTTCAAAGAACGTATGATGCCGGGCAGTCTTACCGACGTTTTCCAAATCATTGTGCTTTCCCCCAGCCCGCACGCATTTTTGAGAGCTGGTGGCACGGACGTATTCCCGCTTCTCAACGCCGAGAAATACATCTTTAAACTGGTTCATGCCCGCGTTTGTGAACAACAGGGTTGGGTCATTGGCCGGGACCAATGAGGAGCTTTTGACGATATGGTGCTTATGGCGTTCGAAATATTCTAGGAATCGCTGACGAATTTCATTTCCGGTCAATGGGTTACCCCTTCATTTAAATTTAGGTAGCTCATTTTCCCATATAGGAGAGAGCCAATACAGGTCGTTGCCTTTTGCAACTGATCACAACCATTGTCACATCTCAGGGTAAACAAGAACACCAAGGAAAATCGGGTTCCCCATCCCCAAGTTTTCAGGAACAATCATTCAGACGTCCAAAGCGTGTCCGGATCTCGCGCCGTATTTCCTCATCCCGGAACCCTTTTCTCAGAAGATGATTATAAAGCCTGGAGATTTTTTTTTCATCCATTGGAGGCAAGATAGTTCGTGCTTTCTTTTCAAACGCCTGAGTGAGAGCCAATCGTTCCTGCTCCATCGGATAGAGTTCCTTGAGGACCTCCCGGATCAAATCCTTCTGAAGTCCGCGCAGGCGCAACTCACTGGTAATGCGAGAGTAACCTTCAGCCTTTCGCGCGCGGGCACGCAGAAATATTTCGATGTACTGGCGGTCATTGAGGTAACCGTTGGATTCAAGCTTTTCAATGACCGCTGAAATCGTGGAGGAGTTTGAGGAACGCTCGGATAATCTAGTCCTGATTTCATGGACCGAAAACGGGCGGCGCGCGAGAAGTTTTAAGGCTAATACATAGAGATCTTTCTCGGAATCCTGGGAGGGGGGGGAATCACTTATGAAGTCTTTCGAACTGGTTGACGGATTTTTCCATCTCCTCTTTAGCGGCATCGCTGGTTGAGCGGATTCCTTCAATACGCAGTTTGAACTCGTCTGGATTAGACGCTTGCTTTAAACCCTCATCATAGTTGATCAGTTTTTCCATGTAAAGATTGTAGATCGATTGATCGAAGGTTTGCATTCCGTATTGCGATGTTCCAGCCGAAATCGCTTCACGAATCATGCGCGTTTTATCTTGATTGATGATGCAATCACGAATGAATTCAGTCGCTATTAACACTTCAACGGCTGGAACTCGACCGAGCCCGTCAGCCTTCCGAATGAGGCGAATTGAGATCACGGCTCGCAATACACTTGCGAGCTGGAGGCGAACCTGCTTCTGTTGGTGAGGTGGGAATACCGCGATGATGCGGTGAATGGTTTCAGTAGCATCCATTGTATGCAGCGTACTCAGCACCAGGTGCCCTGTTTCGGCCGCAACCAGCGCAGTCTGGATGGTCTCATGGTCGCGCATTTCTCCCAGGAGTATGACGTCGGGATCCTGTCGGAATGCACTGCGCAAGGCATCTCCAAAGCCTTTCGTGTCGACTTCGACCTCTCTCTGGTTGATAAATGCCTTTTTGTCACGATGCAAAAATTCGATAGGGTCTTCAATGGTAATAATATGTTCGGTCCGGGCGGAGTTAATGCAATCAATGATGGCGGCGAGCGTCGTTGATTTTCCGCTTCCTGTGGTTCCAGTCACCAGAACAAGACCACGCCGTTCGCGACAAATTTTTTCTAGCACCTTCGGTAGGTTTAATTCTTCAATGGTATAAATATGAGTCGGAATCACACGGAGAACGACGGCAATACTTCCGCGTTGCTGGAAGAAGTTGCAGCGGAATCGGCCCAATCCGGCAACCCCATAAGCCATGTCGAGCTCTGCGTTTTCCTTGAACTTTTGCTTTTGTTTGTTGGTCATCATTCCCAAGGCGATGCTTAATGTATCTTCCGCAGTAAGACGCTTGGTCTCGATCAGTGGAACCAGTTCACCATTTACCCGGACATAGGGGAAATTACCCACCTTTAAGTGGAGGTCCGAGGCTTTTCGCTCACATGCCATCCTGAGCAGGTCATCAATATTGAGACTCATGCGTTTTCTCCATGCGATTTGCCAGAGTCTTACTTTGCCTTACCAGCAAGTTCAAGAGATCCAAAGAGTTTATCGGCACACGAATCAGGATGCTTGAGGAAAAAGAGCTTTGTCGGAAGGCCAAGCAGTGGAGGTCCCACTCACCCGGTCCTCACGGACCACCCTCTCCCGCGTTGGGGAGAGGGAGACTCCTCATTGGGGGCTGTGGAGCTATATATAGGCTTCCGATGGGGCTGAGGTAAGCTGAGTTCAGCAATATACGAAGCTCAGCCAATCCAACTTGCCGGGGACTTCGGCATTGACAAGGGAAAAAAACTTTTCCTGAATGGTAGCCGTAATCGGTCCTCGAGTTCCTTTTCCAACCGAGATCTTGTCGACGCTTCGGATGGGAGTGACCTCTGCAGCAGTTCCCGTAAAGAATGCTTCTTCAGCCAGGTACAAGAGTTCCCGAGCAATACCTTGTTCACGAATTTGCAGGTTCAGGCCATGGCAGATGTCGATGACTGCTTGGCGCGTGATTCCAGGCAGCACGGACGAAGATAAGGGTGGAGTCAAGACCACGCCGTCTTTGATAAGGAAAATGTTTTCTCCGCTCCCTTCGCTAATATATCCTGCTCTGTCCAAGGCGATCCCTTCCGCATATCCGTTCAGCAGGGCTTCCATCTTGATCAGCTGCGAGTTCATATAATTAGCCCCAGCCTTGGAAAGAGTCGGCAATGTATTGGGCGCGATCCGATTCCATGAAGAAACACAAACATCCACGCCTTGTTCCAATGCTTCTTTGCCGAGATACTTTCCCCATTCCCAAACAGCAATCACGGCATCTAATGGGCATCCCAGGGGATTGACTCCAATTTCGCCATAGCCACGAAAAATCACCGGTCGAATATAGCATTCCTTCATTTTGTTCACCCGAATCGTTTCCAGAACGGCAGCCGAGAGCTGTTCAAACGTGTAAGGAACATCCATTCGGTAAATCTTGGCAGAGTTTAACAACCGTTGAATGTGTGCACCCAATCCGAAGACGGCGGAGCCCTTTTTAGTATTGTAACAACGAATCCCTTCAAACACAGATGATCCGTAGTTGACAACATGGGACATGACGTGAATCTTGGCGTCATCCCAGTTGACAAACGATCCATTGAACCATATCTTCTCAGACTTCGGGATTGGCATCGTGACTCCTCTTGGTAGGTCGGCCGATCCCGAGTTCAGCATCTGACTCGTTGTTTCAGCCACCCGAAAAATGCAAAAGTATAACACAGGAGAAACGGGCTAAGAAAGGATTAGAATGGAACAGCCATGCCGCATTTTGTGGATTCAAACCGACAGTTGGTGATTGAATTGTACGTGCGGGATCTCAACCGTTCGGTTTCCTTCTATGAACAACTCGGATTTAAGCTAGACCGGAGAGACGGGCACTTTGCCCAACTATCGTGGGAAGATCACCATTTTTTCCTCGACGAGCGAGCTGGGTTGCCTGAAGCGTCGGAATCGCTGCGGGTAAATGTTCGCGTGTTGGTTCCCAATGTGGATATCCATTGGGAACAGCGTTCGAGATCTGGAAATGCAAATTATCAGCCCGATTGCCGACCGGTCTTATGGGTTGAGAGATTTTATTGTCTCAGACCCCGATGGATTTGGTGTGCGCTTTGCAACCCCTCTTGCGACGCGAGACGCGTACTAACGACCAGCCCATTCCCCTTGACGCTAGCGCAGCGGCTTGCTAAGATCACGTTTGTTTGTGTGTTCTCGAAAACCCTTGCCAGGTGAGGGTTTCGGAGAGATTGAGTCGGGGTTTCCAGAAGCATCCCGGAGATGGGAAGGGCAGATCGCACCTCGGTAAAGACAAGCATGACTTCTTCTCAAGGACAATTCCCATGAGCACGCCCTATAATCCCAAGCCATTCGAATCCAAGTGGGCAGCGAAGTGGGAGTCTGATCAACTCTATCGGACCACACCGGCCGATGAACGTCCGAAAGCCTATGTTTTGGATTTTTTCCCTTATCCCTCCGGTGATGGTCTCAGTGTGGGGCATTGCCGTAATTATGTTCCCACCGATGTCTTGGGCCGCTACTATCGCATGAAGGGCTTTAATGTCCTTCATCCTATGGGCTGGGATGCTTTTGGCCTTCCGGCCGAAAATGCTGCCATTAAGCTGAAAACCAATCCGACGAAGCTTATTGCCAGATATTCCGCAAATTACAAAAGGCAGTTTCGGCTTCTTGGGATTTCATTTGATTGGACTCGAGAGATTAACTCGTCTTCCCCGGAGTACTACCGTTGGACTCAATGGATCTTTCTTCAGCTCTATCATTCCTGGTATGACCCGAGAGCAAACGCTGCTCGGCCCATCACAATGCTGGAGGCAGAGCTCTCGGAGAAGGGAGGCCATGGAATTCCGGGAGTTCCCTCCCTAAAGGCTTCCGAGTGGCGGTTGATGGGGATGCACGAGCGGCATCATTATCTCAATCAATTTAGGCTCGCCTATCGTTCTTCCTCAACGGTGAATTGGGATCCCGTCGAAAAAACGGTGCTGGCAAATGAAGAGGTGATTGATGGCCGTGGCTGGCGGAGCGGTGCTCCGGTCGAAAAGAAGACTTTGAAACAGTGGTACTTCCGGATTACCGCTTACGCGGAACGGCTCCTGGCCGATCTCACGGAACTGGATTGGCCGGAGAACATTAAGCTGATGCAGCGTAATTGGATCGGACGTAGCGAAGGGGCTGAAGTCCAGTTTCAAACCGATGCCGGGAACCTGACGATCTTTACGACACGCCCGGACACCCTTTGGGGAGCCACTTTCATGGTTCTCTCGCCGGAGCATCCTTTTGTCACACAGCTCACTACAACAGAGTATCGTTCCCAGATGCAAGCCTATGTGGAAACCGCCAGGAAACACAGCGATGCGGAACGTACGACTGAAGGCCGAGAAAAAACGGGAGTCTTTACCGGTTCGGTTGCGACCAATCCGGTCAATGGAGAAAACATTCCCATCTGGGTGGCTGACTATGTGTTGATGGGCTATGGCACCGGGGCCATCATGGCCGTCCCTGCCCATGACCAACGCGATTTCGAGTTCGCCCGCCGATTTCATCTTCCTATTCGAGTTGTCATTCAGCCTGACATGGTTGAACATGCCCATTCTCTTAAATCAGGACAAATCATGGAAGCGTGGACGGGGGCTGGAAAGATGGTCCATTCAGGCGATTTTGACGGAACCTCGACAGAAGTGGCCGTTGAACGGGTGACTGCCTGGCTCGAAGAAACCGGGCGCGGAAAGCCGCGAGTGAACTACAAACTGCGCGACTGGGGGATCAGCCGCCAGCGATACTGGGGGACACCCATTCCCATTATCTATCAGGGGGATGAGGAATTTCCTGTCCCTTTCGAGGATCTTCCCGTCCGTTTACCAGAGGTTGCACACTACGAACCTACTGGAACGGGGGAATCTCCTTTAGCGGGCATCCCTGATTTTGTGAATTGCACGCTGTCTGATGGGAGCTCGGGACGAAGAGAGACGGACACCATGGGCACCTTTGCCTGTTCTTCCTGGTACTTCTTGCGTTTCACCGATCCACAAAATTCGTCGGCACCATTTGACCGGAATGAAGCATCCTATTGGCTGCCTGTTGACACCTATGTCGGAGGTGCAGAACATGCGGTCATGCACCTTCTCTATGCTCGATTCTGGACGAAGGTGTTGCATGATCTGGATTTTATTCCGTTTGTCGAACCCTTCAGACGACTGCGCAACCAGGGGATGATACTGGCTCCGGACGGAAAGGAAAAGATGTCTAAGAGCAAAGGAAACGTCATTACCCCTGATGAGATGATTGAGCAATTCGGAGCGGACGCCTTGCGTGCCTACGAGATGTTTATCAGTGATTTCGAAATGGCTACCCCCTGGAATACCAATGGACTGGCTGGTACCTACCGTTGGTTGAGACGAGTCTGGGATATTCTGATCAATCCTTCGCCACACCCGATTCTGGAGACTGACGCCGACTCTGAACTGGCTGATAGGAATTTGCGGCGCTGGACGCATAAGACGATTCAAAAGGTTTCTCGGGATATCGAGAGGTTCGGCTTCAACACAGTAATCTCCTCATTGATGGAGTTTACCAATGCTATTAATGATGCTCAGAAGGAGCCGGCGAGTGATTTCGCAATGCAAGAAGCGAAAGATACACTTTTGCTGCTTTTGGCGCCGATCGCACCTTTCATGGCGGAAGAAATTTGGGCACTCAAAGGGAGAACCTACTCAATTCACCAGCAAAATTGGCCTGCCTATGACCCCTCTTTAGCTGCCGATGAAGTGATTACTTTGGTGCTGCAAGTGAACGGAAAAGTCCGGGGGCGTATCAGCATGCCTGTTGGTCTGACTGAAGAAGATGCGAGAAATGCTGCTCTGCAAGATGAATCGGTACTGAGACACCTGCAAGGCCAAGCTCCGCGAAAAGTCATTTACGTAGCGGGTAAACTAATCAACATTGTGGTCTAAAGAGAAGTGTCATTGGGGGAAGAGGTCAAGAAATGATGAGACGTGTCAACTTGAGCAGCGAGATGAGCTCAGTGCGAGTGAGTGGATCTTGCAGACTCTGTTCTTTGGGCTTTATTTCTGCAAGCTATTTCTTTCTTTTGGCATGGACTCTCTTTATCTCTTCAGGCTGTGGGTACCATTTGTCAGGGAAAGCTACCGCAATGCCAGGGAATGTGGACTCGATTGCCATCCCTGTCTTTGTCAACAAGACGATCAAATACAGTATCGAGCAGCGTCTTACGTCTGCCGTTGTCAATGAATTCATTGCGCGGACCCATTATCAAATCACTTCGGATCCTCAATCGGCCAAAGCCCTTCTATCCGGGGAAGTCACCGAGTATCGTTCCACACCAGTTATTTTTGGCAACGGTGCGGCGACCACCTATGTGATCACTGTCCGGATGAAAGTGTCATTAAAGGATTTGGTAACGAATAAGCTCCTTTATGAAAATAACAACTACGCTTTTCGAGAAGAGTTTGAAATTAGCAGCCAACCGGGGCCTTTTTTTCCCGAGGAAGGTCCGGCCATGGATCGATTGGCCATGACGTTTGCGAAATCTCTCGTCAGTACCATCCTTAATTCGTTTTAATCTCATTTTCAATGCTGACATCTTTTTCCGACTTCCAACTTGTTCTTCAAAGAGGGCGATTGGGCGCCAACTATTTTCTCTTCGGTCCGGACCCCTACTTATTAGAAACCGCGCGAAGCGCCTTAGTCCAAGCGTTAGAAAGGGCTCATGGCGGAGGTGCTTTGGCTGACACTTTAGATCTCGATGAGGTTTCGATTGACGAAGTTCTGAATGCTGCGAGAAGTCTTTCACTGTTTGCTCAACACCAGATCGTGCAGGTCAGGGGAGTGATGAAGCTTCGTGATACACCCTGCAAAAAGCTGGCTGATTACCTCTCAAATCCCAATCCAACTGCGACGCTCATTTTCTACACGGGTGAACTCGATCGCGACCAGCGAAAGAAAAAAATTTTCGAAATTTTGTCGACTTCGACGAAAGTTGTCGAGATGGCTGCACCCGATCGACGAACCATAACGGAATGGATTCGTTCGATAGGTAGCAAGGAGGGCTTTTCCGTCGAACAGGATGCACTCGACTTCGTCATCGAGGTGCAAGGAAATGATTTGGGTAGGATCATTCAGGAGGTTGAGAAAGCCAGATTGTATGCTGGCCAACAGGCCCTCATTACCTTATCCATTGCAGAGGCAACTTCCGGATTTTCAGGAGATCACGATTTGTCTGAATTTCTCGATGCTGTTTGCTCGAAAGACAGACAAAAGGCGCTGAGACTTGTCAGGGAGATCTTTTTTGAGGGTAGGGAATCATTTCTCGCCTTTTGGTGGTTAGGACTTCGATTGCGACAAATGATTCAGGTGCAGGAACTGTCTGGAAAGCTCTCGCCTCAGTTGATTTCACGACAAGTGGGGATTTTCCCGGCCCGGACAGCCGAAAAATTGCTGGTTCAGTCGAAAAGCTTCTCCAGAATAACTTTGCAGAAGGCACTCTATCGGCTGGGAACGTTAGATGACAAGATCAAACGATCGAGTGTCGACTCCAGCCTACTGATGGAACGTCTGGTATATGAGTTGGCCAGTTAGAGTCAAACGTGAATGGGCAAGAATTCGTATTGGCAAAGCATTCAGAGTATAGACAGCAATATGTTTCATTGATTCTGACGTATGCTTTGACGCTACGAATGATCTGCCGTCTTCTCTAGAGCTTCATGGATAGACTTCGCCAGTTGACTCACCGATCCTTTTCCCCAGTAGTGGATGAACAATATTCGCGGCTTCTCATCGGTCATGTGGTTATGAATGGCCACGACATTGATGTCTGTAGCACGCAGTGACCTGAGCACGGGCTGTAACTCGCTCTCCAAAACAGCAAAGTCTCCGTCCACAAAGGCATTTTCGCTATTCCCGGCAAAGGCGGCCCAAGTATTGACTCCCATCTCCTTTGTGGCATCACAGCCACAAGGCATCGTTGTGCGACGTCCAATGACAATCTTGAACATTCCGTTGTTGGATTGACCAGGATATCCAAGAGTTTGTTCAATAACTTTTCCGTCGATTGTGCTGGTGTCCGGAATCAGTTGGCCAGAAAATCTTTTGACCGGAATGGGATTCGCCAATCGGAGTGTCTTGATCCTGTCCTGTGTCTTGCGAATTCCCTGGGCAAGTGCTTCAACGCTGCCTTCACCGCCGATATGCATAAAATAGACTCTTGGTTGATCAAAGAAGAAATGGTTGTGCAGGGCAGTAACAGAAAGGCCGTTTTCCAGGGCAATGCTCATGACGGGATTGACTTCATCCTCAAAGAGGACGAGATCTCCCATTACGATCGATTCTTTTTCCACGCCTTTTCTGAAGGCTGCCCACGAAGTTAGGCCCATGAACGGTTTCATCTTCCAGCCATCGACCTCCACTGGGACATCGGTTCTCGGAAAGGTGATTTTGAATACACGCTCTTCGGTATTGACGGTACCCGTGACGCCAGCGATGTCTTCGATGAGTTTGGTGTTGATCCCAATGCTCCGGGTCTGTGCCATCGAATATTGACCCAGAGCAAGAGCAGCGAAGAGTAGGAAAAGACGATAAACTAGTTTCATTTAAGGATCCCTCCTGAAAGCCCGAATGTTGAAGCCAAAGTTTAATCGTTGTGAGCCAATAAAGAAGTATGCAGGCCATGCCTGATTAGTTGCAGATGCAGGGCTTGGATGTTGCAAAGTCATCGACCAATGAGGGCCTAAGTTCTTTGCAGCCAAGGCCTATACGCTATCAGAAGTTATTAAGAAATAACATCTTATCTCATAGAGCGCTGTCCTACTCAATTCATTCCTTGCTCTTCTTCCTTCGCTTCTTGTGTCATGAGCGCCTCTAAGACAATTGTCATCCTTCCCCGGCCTCTTCTATTTTGATCTCCATCCACTGTCAAAATTTATTGATTCTTTTCGCCTTCGAACTGCTTTCACCGGATGGATCTGCAATGCGCCATTTTCCGCTTAAGTCCTTCATTATCTTACAGAATTCGTTAATCTTTTTCACCCATTACGTCGATGAAAACTATCTGTAGTCGACCATCGTGAATACATTAGGCGCTTAGCTGCAAGGGCTCCTCTTTTTGCTGAAGATAAATACGTTAACGGAAATAGAAAGTGCATTCCATTTCTGAACTCTTAGATTCCATCTCAAAGGCAGGGCTAATCGCCCAGGTGCTTGCGGCATCGCTGAGCGCCGTCGTATTTTTCCTGGGGCTCATCTTAATTCGCAGAGGCGTCCGTCGCAGCTACTATCTCCAGAGAGATCGCCATGTCATTGAAATTCGTCGGCACTGGAAGGAAATCATTGAAGGGAAAATATCAGCAAAGGCCTGGATGCTGGATCGCGTCTCACGGGACATTGTAGAAGGGATCATCCTAGACCGGCTTCAAGTGGCCCCGGCAAATGAAACAGGGCAGCTCATCGACTGCCTGCGCATGAGCGGGTTGCTCGACGCCCGGATCCATGAAGCACGTCACTGGGAGGGATGGCGAAGGCAGCTAGCGCTGTTGGCGGTAGGCCGAATGCGGGTTCCCGAAGCTATCCCAGCTCTTGCCGAAGCACTAGATGACCCCGACGAAGAGAATCGAACCGTGGCAGTTCGTGGGCTGGGAGAGCTCGGAATGCCTCGAGCCGCAGTCCCCATCTTACAGCGGCTTAGCGTAGGGGAGCTCCAAGTATCCACAAACATTGTACAGGATGCTCTAATTAACAACTGTCGGTCAACGCCAGCCTTGGCGATGAGCTTTCTTCTCAAGGCGGTGGACTCTTCCAGACCGATTTTAACTCGGGTACTGGGAGAAATCGCGTCCCCCGATTTAGACGAAGATCTGTTGCTTTTGGCGGCCGACGAAGAGCCGGAAGTTCGAGCTTCTGCCGCCCGCGCTTTAGCAGCCTCAAAGCCGGGTCTGGCACTTTCGATTTTGGCCGGGCTAATGCGAGATGATGAATGGTTTGTCCGGTTAAGGGCCGTCGTTGCCCTTGGTGATTTAAACGATCCACGCTCGATCCCCTCGCTTCTCGAGTGTCTCTGTGATCCCAATCGTCAAGTGCGGATGCGATCGGCCCATTCGCTCGCCCGGTTGAAAGGACACGAAGAAGAGATACTGTGCCTCGCCATAAAGTCGCAGGATGCCTACGCCGTCGAGGCGTTGATATCAGAGTTTGAGCGCTCTGGCGGAGTATTCGAAATGGTTTCGGCTTTGGCAGATTCGAAACGCTGTGCCATGGCTGAGTCCGCTATTTTGGCGGCGCTCAAAGCGGGGTCGAGACGCATTCTCATCGATCTTGTCTTGCATCATGAAAACTGGAGAACCCGCGGAAGACTGGCCCGATTGCTGGCCCGTTCCGGCGATAGTTCTCTGTTGGGAATGATTGAAATGTTCGATTCTCCCAATATCCCTTTGCGAAAACGTCGCGTTCTGAATTGGTTAAAGAAAAAGATTGGTACGGAAACGCTGGACACTTCCTATGCCACCAAGGTGGTTGCATGATCGCACGCTTCGTGCAGACGTCCAATTTGGTGTTATTCTTTTATTACCTTTCCTGCAATTTGATCTATCTCTGGCTCTTGGTTGTTGCCCTGAAGGTCAGCATCAAACGGAATCGACAGCAAGCCATCGCATCTTATGATCAGATGAGAGTATCTCCTCTGACTCCGCCAATTTCGATTTTGGTTCCCGCGCACAATGAAGAAGGGTCTATCGTGGAGTCCGTTCGTTCTCTGCTCACCCTCGACTATCCTGAATTCGAAGTCATCGTTGTGAGCGATGGATCCAGTGACTCCACTCTCGATCGTTTGATCGAACACTTTCAATTGAGCCTCAGCGACTATAACTATATTCCGGAAATTGAGACAAAGCCGGTCCGAGGGGTCTATCTCAGCAGGGATGATCGAAGGCTCATTGTTGTCGACAAAGAGGCGGCGGGGAGTAAAGCCGATGCCATTAATTGCGGAATCAATTTGTCATCAAAAATATACGTCTGCGTCGTCGATGCGGACGCGCTATTAGAAAGCGATTCTTTGCTACGAATCATGGCGCCGGTATTTAATGATGTCGAACGAGTCGTTGCTGCTGGCGGGATTGTGCGCGTGATTAACGGCTCTGATGTGAAGAATGGAGCAGTCGGTAATGTCCGGCTCCCCTGGGGCTTCCTGGAAATGATCCAGGTCGAAGAATACTTGCGGGCTTTCCTGATCGGGCGAGAGGGATGGAATGCCTACGACATGCTGCTCATCATCTCCGGGGCGTTTGGAGTCTTCCGTCTCGATATCTGTAAGAAAATCGGTGGATTTCGCAGAGGTTCTCCCGGTGAGGACTTTGATCTGGTCGTGCGAATTCACCGCTATATGCGGGAAAAGAAAGTGGACTACCGAATCAGCTTCGTCGCCGACCCGGTTTGCTGGACTGAGGTGCCTTCAAAATGGAAGTCACTGCGAAATCAGCGAGCCCGTTGGAATAAGGGCTTGCTGGACACTCTTTGGTATAACCGCCGGATGTTGTTTAATCCAAAATACGGAAGAATTGGGATGGTCTCCATCCCGTACCATTGGATCTTCGAGCTTCTGGCCCCAGCCCTTGAGGTTGTGGGTTGGGTCAGCATGGTTGCAGCGGAGTTTATGGGAATATTGAGCCACCACTTTTTCATCCGCTTTCTGCTCATTGGGTACTTCTTTTCGACATTCATTTCAATCGGGTCGATTCTCATTGAGGAAATGACCTACCGCCGTTATAACGACTGGCGCGACTTGGGGCGACTGATTTGCTTTTGTTTCCTCGAACATTTCCCCTATCGCCAATGCCACACAATTTGGAGACTTCGCGGCCTGTGGCAGTTTATGCGTGGAGATCATGCTTGGGGCAAAATTGAGAGAGCAGGGATTGGACAACACCAGAAGTCGCCTCAAATGGCCGCTAAAGTCAGTTAATGGCTTAATCCTCCGTTTGAATTGACCCCCACCATTGCGGCGGCTATACTGAGCCCGGGGAAGGCCTAGCATTCTCGCGGTATTCGATCGCTTCGCTCCTTGCAACCCCACATCTCGAAAGGGTCCCGATCAAGGGGCAAAGTGTGACCTGACCAGCTATGAAGTCACGCGCTTATTACTCATCCGCACTCTACGACGTAGCACGCACAATCAATTCGAGCCTTGAGCTTTCTGAGGTGCTCCACGCGATCACGAAAAGCACGGCTCTAGCGACGCATTCCAAAGCCTGTTCTATTCGATTGCTGACTCCCGACAAGCAGTTCCTCGTCGTGGGAGGCGCTTATGGCCTGAGCCAGGGCTATCTGAGAAAAGGGGACGTGGAAGTTGAGAAAAGCAAAATAGACCAGGAAGTACTATCGGGGAAGACTGCGATCATTCCGGATGCAACGAATGATCTGCGCTTCCAGTACCCTGATGAAGCCAAGAGCGAATCCATTCGATCGATCCTGGTCGTCCCCCTCATCTTGCGGGATACTGCCGTTGGCGTCATGCGCCTCTACACCGGAGAGGTTCATGAGTTCGGAGAAGACGAGACTGGTTTTATCAGCGCGATCGCCAATCTTGGTGCGATTGCGATTGAAAATGCAAAGTTATACCAAGCCTTAAAGGAAGAAGTTGGGGATTTGACGGAAGACGTCAATGAAATGGCCGATCGCCTGCACGAGAGCCGCTTGCAAGTCGCACACCAGATGGACGACCTGAGCTACGAGAAAAATCGCCTGGAAACGATTCTGGCAAGTATGGGTGAAGGGGTTGTGGTGACGGATCCCGAATACAAAGTATTGCTCGTGAATACAGCCGCTGAACTGCTGCTCGATTTTCATCGCGGGGATTACATCCAAAAGGATGGTGACCTCATCCTGCCTGTAAGCCGGATCGAGTTGGAGAAGATCCTGGCCGATGGGAGTGAGGCAAAGCCCATTACTCCGATCGTCCGCAAATATAAGGACAAAGTATTGAATATACTGGTAAGCCTTATTCGGGACGAATCAGGGCAACCCTTTGGAGCGGTGAGCCTTTTGCGAGACATTACCCAGCAGGCGGCCATCGAAGAAATGAAGACCGAATTTATCTCCGTTGTATCGCATGAACTACGAACTCCTCTGACCCCAATTAAGGGTTATATTGATCTCTTACTTGAAGGGGATGCTGGAGATATGTCGGATGAGCAAAAGGATTACTTGAAGATTGTGGAAAGCAACACAGACCGTTTGGTGGCACTGGTCAATGATCTGCTGGACATCTCGAAAATAGAGGCCGGCAAAATCGATCTTGAACCGAAGCCCATGGATATGGTCGAAGCCCTTAGGGATGTCATAGAATTCCATCGAAAACAGATTGAAAGTCGCAAGCTGACCCTTTTTGAAGCGATCCCGCCGGGTGTCCCATGGGTGAAGGCAGACCGAGCCAGGATCACACAAGTTCTCAATAATCTAGTGAGTAATGCTTACAAGTACACCCCGGAAGGGGGAAGCATTACCATCTCGGCAGTGCCCGATGGTGACTATCTCGAAATTGTCGTCTCCGACACGGGCGTGGGGATTTCCAAAGAGGACCTGAAAAAGCTCTTTACAAAATTTTTTCGTGCCAAGAATCCACGAACGAAAGGTACATCAGGAACAGGACTTGGCTTGGCCATCGTGAAATCCATAGTCGAGAAACACCAGGGAGAGATTTGGGTCGAAAGCGAACCGGGCAACGGCTCGTCGTTTCACTTCACGCTCCCATTGGCAGAGCCCATGCCTCTTCAAAAGCCTCGAACAACCTCCCGCCACGGGATCAAGAAAATTCTGGTGGTCGACGGAGACAAAGATATTGCCAGGATGATTCAACGTCAGCTGGGAAGGGTCGGCTATCAAGTCGTTCTGGCTCAGACCGGAGACAAAGCCATTGCCCTGACTCTCAAGGAACAACCGAATTTGATCAGTATGGACATGCAAATCCCTGGGAAAAACGGCTACGAAGTCATCGAAATACTGAAGGATAATCCGCTGACGAGCGATATTCCTATTGTAGTCGTTTCAGTGGGTGTTAACGAAGCGAAGATCAGCAAACTGGATGTGGCCGCTACCGTGGATAAGCCGATCAATGAAGACGCCTTCTTGAGTACAGTAGAACGGGTCCTGTGGAAAGGTCGAAGAATCTTATCCTATGCATCAGACGCGGAAACGCGACAGCTCTTAGAAGATGTACTCCCTCGTACGGGTTACCATTTGACCCTGGCACAAGATGGGGTCGATCTTCTGGTCGAGGCAAGAAGGGAGCAGCCCGACTTGATTTTAATGGATCTACAGTTTACAGACATGGATGGATTTGAAGTCTTGCGCCGATTAAACCGGAGGCCGGAAACGGTGGACATCCCGGTGATTGCAATCACCGACAATCCGTCGGAAACCGTCAGTAATGTACTTGCTGTAGGAGGAAATGATTTAGTGCACAAGCCACTCGATCTAGAAGCCTTGGTTGTCGAGATTGAACGCTTCATAGGAGATGTGAGGGAAAAGAGATAGAAAGGAAAGGGTCAAGGCCCAAGGGTCAAGGGGAAAGGAACAAGGAACAACGAACAAGTAGGCAGATTAGCATGAATGTGGCTGATCTCATGATTCTTAGAAACCAGCGTTGATTATTCCGAATCCTGCTTGCTCCTTGTACCATGGTCCTTGTTCCTCTTTATCGGAGGTTTTATGGTCATACGAGTTCTGGCCGTTGATGATGAGCCGGATGTGTTAGGTTTGGTAGAAACGAAGTTGCAGAAAGCAGGTTTCGAAGTCAGCACGGCCAGTAATGGTCAGGAAGCCGTCGATCGGGTTCTCTTGGAGAAGCCGGATGTTGTGATCATGGACGTCATGATGCCTAAACTAGATGGAATGGCAGCCTGTACGCGCATCAAGAAGGAAATGGGGGAAGAGTCTCCGATCGTCATCTTGTTGACCGCAAAAGGCCAGGAATCGGATGTCGTAGAAGGTCTGGGTTGTGGGGCCGATGATTATATGGTTAAACCTTTTTCTCCACGGGAGCTCGTGGCGCGAGTCAATGTGGCACTCATGAAAGCGGGAAAAGGCGATATTGAGTTCTAAAAGGAGATAATCGATGCCATCCACAAGATTCCAGCTCGAATCCCTTTCTTCGGCCGAGACCACCCATTGCGATGTAGAGCGGTTAGTGGTTCAAAAGCGTGGCTTGCTCTGGATCGATCTCATCGACCCCTCTGAGGCAGAACTCGCTCGATTGCAGAAGACCTTTGAGTTTCACCCTCTTAGTATCGAAGATAGCAGCCATTTTAGGCAACGGGCCAAAATCGATCAGTACGAAGGCTATCTCTTCATCACCCTTTACTCTCATCGCGTCGATCCTGAAAAAGACGAAATTGTCGGGGATGAATTGCATCTTTTCCTCGGGAGTAACTATTTGGTCACCGTTCACCGATCTCCTTTGCCCGCCTTGACCAAAGCAAAAGAGCGCTATGAACAGGAAAGCGAGCCACTCAAGAAAGGACCGGACTTCTTCCTTTACCTAATTGGAGACGAACTCGTTGACAGTTATTTTCCGCTGCTTGACGAAATCGAAGGGAAGATGGATACATTGGAGGAGCAGATTCAATCCGATCCGAATCGCAATGTCATGCGGTCCATTTTCAGCTTGAAACAGCAGCTCATTTATCTTCGCAAGGCCGCAGGCCCTCAGCGGGAGGTCTTCAATTTCTTGTCAACCCGCCACTACGAGCTGATTGACAGGAGACTGACCGTTTACTTCCAAGATGTATATGACCATGTAGTCCGGATTTACGAGATGATCGAAACAAACCGTGATTTACTGGGAACCGTTTTAGATGCTTATTATTCCTCGATGTCTACGCGACTGAATGATGTCATGAAAAGGTTGACTCTGATTGCGACGATTTTTATGCCTCTCTCGGTAATTACAGGCCTTGGCGGCATCAACTTCCGACATATGCCTTTTGACAGTCCCATGGCTTTTACGATTTTACTGCTCTCTCTGATCGTCGTCCCCATTGGAATGCTCATTTGGTTTCGGATGAAAAAATGGATGTAGGATTTGCTGCCTTTACAAGAAGGGACTTGAGGAGGATCCATGCAGAATCTGTCCCATTATTTACCCCGTTGGCGTGCGTTGTCGTTCCCAGATCTGTTCCGGCCCGATACCTTTGGTAAAGGAAACCCCATGCGAAATTCCGACCTCCTCAAATTCAGATTCGTCAGTCTTGTAATATTTTTGTTTACTCTGGCCGGCTGCATTAACACAGAGAGCGTTGTGCAGCTCAATGCCGACGGGACGGGTAGGATTGTGGAGAAGACTTTGATGAGCAAACTGTTTATCGAGCAGATGGCCGCGATGTTTAAGGGAATGGGCGACCAACTTGGAGGGAACACGACTGATAGCGCGACGAGCAAAGGGCTGGATCTGTTTTCGGAAGACAAGGCCCGCAAGAGAGCCGCTCAATTCGGCGAAGGAGTTTCTTTTGTATCGAGCAAGAAGATCAGTGATGCCAATTGGGAAGGTTTAGAGTCAATCTATGCCTTTAGAGACATTCGCAAAGTCCATTTGTCGGAGCGTCATCAGCCGTCGGCTACACCTGAGACAGACTCTCCGGAAAGTGACAAAGGGAGCCAAACAACCTTTGGCTTTGTCCGGCTTCCCAACGGGAACTCGCTGCTCACTGTGCTTACTCCTCCTCTCGAGAAAAAGGAAAAGCCAGAAGAGAACGACAGTGAAGATTCCACTGACCCTCCCGTTGCATCCACCAACCCCACTCCAGATACGGAGACCTTTAGGAAGATGTTCGAAGGATTCCGGATTATGAGTGCCATAGACATCCAGGGAACCGTTGTTAAGACGACCATCCCCTACCAGACGGGCTCACGTCTTACCCTCCTCGAAATCGATTTCAGTCAGTTGCTTGGAAATGAAGCCATGCTCAAAGAACTCCAGGCATTGAAGCCCAAGACCCTTGAGGAGGCCAAGGTACTACTCAAGGAAGTCAAAGGCATCAAGATTCCTCTCGATCCCAAAATGCTTGTCGAGTTCCGCGGAAAATAGTCAAAAGGTAGGGTTTGAACTTTTGTCGGACTAGACCTGGATGGTGGAGTTTATTAGGGTTCGACCGGAACCAAACTTTGCAGCCAACTAACATCCGCTGCGCGAGGGAGGGGAACCGTTCCCTACTAACGGCTGAGCCTCATAAAAGGAAGTGAACGAGCGAAAGAATACTGGGACCTGATCCGATTTCATCGGGGGGCCAGACACATAGGGGCTCTCTGGATAGGGGAAAATTTGTCGTTGGGCGTTTCCAGCATATTCTTGTAATCTGAATGTATGAACACCGATAAGATATCGATGCTTCACCTCTCCTCCGCTGGCTCTGATGCGACGATTACGTTACCGCCACGGATTCCCCTTCATCGCGTCCGCTGCACTCGCTGTCGTGACTTCTGTTTGGTTTTGGTTCGGCGTCTCCGGAGCAACATCAATCTGGACATTTGCTCTGTTGGCACTCATCTCAGCTGTATTCGCTTTGCTTTGTGGTGGCCGGTTTCGCACTTTCTTCATCACGATTGCAGTCACACCTCCATTTCTTTTCATTCTGGGTTGGTCAATTCATCTGAGTTTGCGATGCTCGATTATCCGACAGCAAAGTGGTCAGTGAATATTTCCTCTATTTCGTCGCAGCCCCGATTCTCCTAGTCTGGATCGTCGCCACGCTGCTCAACCGCCAGGAACGACACTCCTAACCCACCTCGGCGGGTGGCGAAGACATGCGTCGTTTGCATGTCTTCGATGCAGCTAACTTATGAATGAGGAATGAGAGAACAGAGACCAACGCCGCACTAAAATGATTGAACCTTTGTTGTATGTCGTAAGATCTGCAATGAGCGGTAAAATTGCCTCCCTCTGATTTCTTTTCCTTTGTTTCTCGCCCTATCGAATATTTCCTTCAGAGTTTGCCAAAGATGCCTCGAAGAGTGGGGTTGGTACGCACAGGTCGCTCCTGACGGAGCTATGTTCCTTAACGAACATCGGATTCTATAGACAGACCGCCGCTCTGCGGCTTATCTTCTTATTTTCGGAAAAACCGTAAAGTCAACGATCAACTCTGGGCGATCTCCTTCCAATGAGCCGTTGGCTCCGTAGGTGCCTCCGGTTTATAGAAAGCACCGAGTCATTGGTCCTGAAAGCTCCAGAGGAGCGACCCGTCGGTTCAGCCTAAACGTATGTGCCTGCAAGCCAGAGCCTGAGCAAGGGCCACGGCCCTGAGGGTTGTGGGCCGTGCCTCTGTAGAAACCGCTTGGGTCAGAAGGCAACGAATAGCTCTAGACCCAGTAATACTTGAGCTACAAAACAGCGACCATTGAATCAGCACGAGCTGATATGGCTACGAGATTCTTAATCTAATCATCGCCCTACTGGCAAGGATGCCTCTCGCTAACTTACATCATGTGTTGGCGTGTTTATTACCCGGAGCACTAAGTATCAAAAACATAAAGATTCCCTGCGCAAAACCGATAAAAAGAGGAGTATTCCCGGTAAAACCACTCGAAAATTATAAATGATTCCAAAGTTCTTTACGGGAGAGGAGAAACTTCCGATGAGACAATCGATAACCCAGGATCGAGATGGGTTCCACATCCTTGTAGAGGAGTTTAGCTTGCCGACCGATACCTGGAAACTGGATCCTCAGACCAAGAGGGGTGTGACTGTCTGTAACCTATTCGTTAACCATGAATACGGTATCTCTGACATCGCTCGAGCACTCGGTGAAAGCCGGAAGAATGTAATTCGTGTCTTGCTCAAACAGGGCATCATCAGAGACCGCAGGGTGCGCGAGATAACACCCGCGCAAGGAATTGAACGCAGGATATCTCTCGTCAGTACCAATGTAGAACTCGTGATGAATTAAGACGAGATAATCCTCACCCGGGCCCCTCTCCCTTGAGAAGAGGATGGCGTGTCAGCTGACGAGCCGGGTGCAGTGTGGATTAGCGCTTTAGGGCATTTCATTACGCTTTGAATGCGGTTTGGTAACAGTTACGGCAAGATCCATTTAAAGTGATTGTGTTAAAGGCAGGCCACCACTTCTTCTTCGTAGGCTGACTCGGGCATCATGTCAGATCAGTCCCCGCAACCGGTTCAACCTCAGCCAGCCATTTAGATCAAGAACATCTCATTTCTCTACCGTCTTGGCAGCTACTCCCGGTTTCGGTTGGGCGTTTGGAGAAACTTTTGGTTTGAGTTTAGGAACCTGTAGCTGTTTCGGCTGCGGTATGTCCGGCCTCGGGTCAGGGACAAATCCATTCCGATTTGGCATCTTCACATTCGGCAAGCTCAGAGCGTCCATCACTTCATTCTCTGCGATTATTCCGTTGAGGTAAAGCAGGTAGGCAGTCACATCGTAAACCTGATCGGTTGTCAAAGTTCCGGGTCTATCAAAGGGCATAGCTCGATGGATATGATCCCAAAGTGTCGTGGCATAGGGCCAATAACTACCGATGGTTTTCATTGGCTTCTCGGATTTCAAGGTTTCCTGTCCACCTACCAGCACATCAAACTTGCCGGCTTTGCCCTCTGCGCCGTGGCATTCGAGACACCGCTTCGTGTACACCTCTTTTCCTGCTGCCACAGTTCCATGCCCGGGTGGGAGTTCTTTGCCATCGGGCCCAATGGCAATGTCCCAGGCCTTGATCTCTTCAACCGTGGGCTTGCGACCGAATCCATAAGTAGGCGCTTGCGCGAAGCAGGTTTGGGCAACCCATAGAACCAACAAGAGAACAGTCATGAAGCCAATGAGGATCTTGTATTGCGGCGTAGAATGCACCCGGCCTTCAAATAGATTCTGGTCACACTTGTACATTTTGCACACTCCCATCGGCCATTACTTTCCAACTTTGGATGGCGTTATTATGGTAAGTGGAATTCAATCCTCGAACTCCGACTAGCTCGGCATGGGTTGGCTGCGTATAGCCCGTCTCATCCTGGCAGCGTGATTGAAGGACCGCTTCGCTCCCATCCCAGTTCCAGTCCAGTCGAAAGCGCGTATGGGCAATGGGCAGAACAGGGTCCTGTAATCGAGCCAGTTTCCATGTCTGCCCCCCATCGGTGCTAACCTCAACCTGGCGAATCGCGCCACGTCCCGACCAGGCCAGACCCTTGATCTGGTAAAACCCTGGACCGGAGAGCTTCTGTCCAGCAGAAGGGAAGGTAATCACCGACTTGGCTTCCATCCAAAAAGTAAACTGTCGTGCCGTGCCGTCCGGCATGAGGTCCGTGTATTTCGAAGTTTCGTCTCGCGTCATCGTGGGTTTGTCCACCAACTTAATGCGCCGCAGCCATTTGATGTTTGTACTCCCCTCAAATCCGGGCACAATCAGCCGCAAGGGATACCCTTGCTCGGGACGCAGGGCTTCACCGTTCTGGGCGTAGGCGACTAGGGCATCGGACATCACCTTCTTGAGAGGCAAACTGCGAGCCAATTTCGCGGGATCAGCCCCTTCTGCAATAATCCAGGATGCATCCGGCTGAATCCCAGCCTCGTGCAATAGCAACGCGGCTGGAACTCCTGTCCACTCGCTACAACTGGTCAATCCATGTGATCCTTGAACACTTGTGGCGGTCGCTTTCGCCCATTCTCCGCCGCCATTCCCGGAACACTCGAGAAAAAGAATGCGAGAAACTGAAGGAAGACGTTTGATCTCTTCAACCGTCATGATGAGCGGGTTCGTGACCAACCCATGGATCAGTAAACGATGCTCGCGAGGGTCAATATTTGGCACGCCGGAGTGATGCCGTTCGAAATGAAGTGAAGAGGGAGTCATCATCCCATGAAGATCCTGTAGTGGAGTTGTGCTCGATGCGGCCTCGCGGGTCTTGGCAGTCGGAGAAATCTGGCGAAGTGCCGTCTCGAACCGAGACCTCTCACCGTAGGTACTGACTGGTTGACCAAGCATGGAGAATTGGTTTTCCCGCGGCGCTTGCTGGCACGCCACAAAGGTGGCACCTAAAGCCGAAGCTAATTTGAGGAGTTGGCGTCGACTGGGCTTCTCCGGTAATGAGCTGACTTCTAGAAGCGGTTTCGGCATGGATACCTCCATGGGGTGTGATCACAAGTAGTAAGATTTGTCTGCTTGAAAAAGTCAAGAGGAAACACCGATGCCCATGTCAAGCTGCTCGTGTAAGTAAGTGAGGGCGCACTGTTTCCCACCTTCGACTGGCGCAGCCGTTCGTCGTGGGAATGTCTGCGAAGGGTTTACTTATGCAAGTTTCCCCAACTGGCGGTAATTACCGTAATTGGTGAAGTTGACCGTGGCAACCGCCTGCGGGGCTAGAAACAATGCGGACTTATCAAACTGAGTACGAAGATTTCAAATAAGTTGCTTTGAGGCAATGCGGCCGTGGCGATATACTCCGGTTTCTTATTCATCCAATTTGACTGATTGCCCATTTGTCAGCGGCAAGGATCAAGGGAGGGATAGCCAATTATGCGTAAGGCAGTTCTCTGCATCGTCTTGTACCTACACTTTGTCGGATCGATTATGGGTCAAAGCAAGACCCTGGTTCTGCAAGGTGCCAAGCTTTACCCGGTCTCTGGAACTCCAATCGATCGGGGGGTGATCGTTATCGAGGACGGGAAAATCAAGGCAGTGGGCCCAGAGGGATCGGTGGCGATCCCCCCGAACTCACGGGTCGAAGTCCTGAACGGCAAGACAATCATCCCGGGCCTGGTCGATACGCACTCTCACATCGGTATCTATTCCCGGCCATCGGTTCCAGCCAATTCGGATGGGAACGAATCGAGTGGCCCGGTTCAACCTTCGTTGCGCGCCATTGACGCCATCTGGCCGGCTGATCCCGGAATCCGCCTGGCGCAAGCGGGTGGTGTCACCACTGCCAACATTATGCCGGGTAGCGGAAATGTCGTTGGGGGACAGACCGCTTATGTCAAACTGCGCGGACATACCATCGAAGAGATGCTGATTCCGGGTAGCATTGGCGGGCTGAAGATGGCCAACGGTGAGAACCCAAAGAACTACGGCCGGCGAGGACAGGCTCCGGCGACGCGTATGGAGGAGGCGGCCCTCAGCCGCCGGCTATTTGTGAAGGCGAAAGAGTACAAACGTAAGTGGGACGACTATACCCAGGCCAAAGCCGAAGGGAAAAATGACGTTAAGCCCCCCGAACGTGATCTGGAACTCGAACCTGTGGTCGAGGTATTGGAACAAAAACGCATTGTCCATTTTCACACCCACCGCGCCGATGACATCATGACGGTTCTTCGTTTGGCGGAGGAATTTCAATTCCGCATCGTGATTCAGCACGGTTCCGGAGCATGGCTAGTGGCTGATGAATTGGCGCGCCGCAAAGTCCCTTGCTCCATCACACTCGTTGACGCGCCAGGGGGGAAATTGGAGGTTCTGGATTTCACCCCGGAACGTCCCGCTGTTCTCGAACGGGCGGGTGTGAAGGTCGCCTTTAACACGGACGATTACATCATCAACTCCCGCTTTTTGTTGCGCGAAGGGGCACTGGCAGTGCGCGGCGGCATGACTGAGGCTGGCGCCTTGCGCGCCCTCACGCTTAACCCGGCCGAGATGCTGGACCTCGGAAACCGTATGGGCTCGCTCGAGCCCGGAAAGGATGCCGATCTGGTCGTGCTGAGCGGCCCACCTTTTAGTGTCTACACCAAAGTTCTCTCCACCTATATCGAAGGAGAAAAGGTATTTGACCGGGACCGCCCTGAAGACCTTCGCTACTCCACAGGTGGTTGGGAAGTCACAAACCGGTATCCACGGTTGGGAGGTGCACAGTGACTTCCCGGTTTCAGGTGCCAAAAATTTATCTTTTCACCTACCGGTGGCAAAGGAATGATTTCGTGAGACACGTTCTTCTTTCTATTGCTATCTTGAGCCTGATCCTGGTGAACGGATTCTTAAGTGTTAGTGGGGCAGAAACCCGGAAGATTGCCATTGAAGCGAACGTGGTTCACACGATGGGACCTCAGGGAACTCTGAAGCCAGGCGTTGTCCTCATCGATGATGGAAAGATCACGGCCGTGGGCTCCCCTTCTGAAGTCAAAGTACCGAAAGACTACGTACGTCTTCATGCTCTCGTTGTCACACCAGGCCTGATCGATGCCAAGACGTCCTTGGGTCTGTCAGGCATCTATAATGTGCCGGGGGATCAGGACCAAGATGAATCCACCGATCCAAACACGGCGGATGTCCGCGCTCTCGATAGCTTCAATCCGCGTGAGAAACTATTGGAATATGTCCTCAGCTACGGCGTGACGACGGTTCAAGCAGGTCCGGGCCCGGACAATCCCATTGCAGGACAGGCCGGAATATTCAAGACCATAGGGGCGCATGGTGCCACCTCCGCAGACCAGATGGCGATCCGCCCTGTCTCGGCCATGGTCTTCAATTTAGGCGAACACCCTAAAGAAGTTTATGGGGGGAAGGGAAAAGCTCCTGTGACGCGCATGGCCACGGCACAGATCATCCGCAAAGCCCTATTGGATGCTAGGAACTACTTAATCAAACACGAGGAGTGGGAATCGTCTGAGAAAAAGGACCCCTCCAAAAAACCAGCGCTCGACTTGAAACTTGATGCACTGGGAAAAGTAGTCAATGGGGAGTTGTCTGCAATCTTTGTGGCGGATCGCGAAGATGACATTGCCACGGCTATCCGCATTGGACAGGAGTTTAAACTTAAAATGTTACTGGCCAAGGCGACGGAAGGATATCTGATGCGGGATTTAATCCGACAAGCCAGCGTGCCCGTCCTGGTTGGTCCGACGATGCAACGGTTGGACGCGTTGCAAACAGAGAATGCGACACTTGAAAACGCCGCGCTGCTGGCCGATGCGGGTATCCCAATTGCCTTCATGTCTGGCTTTGAAGGGTATGTCCCCAAGACTCGGGTGCTCTTGTTTGAAGCCGCCGTGGCCATGGCGAACGGCTTGGGCTTTGAGGGCGCACTACGGGCAGCGACGATCGATTCAGCCAGAATACTAGGGATCGACGATCGAGTCGGCTCACTCCAACCGGGCAAGGATGGAGATGTGGTTCTTTTCGATGGGGACCCATTCGAGTACACCACTCACGTTGAAACGGTAGTCGTTAATGGAGAGATCAGCTACCAGCATGTTCGCAAGTAAGAATTATTGGCGGCTCCCGTCCCTTGCTAAAATGTAGTCCCTCTAGACCGAATCCTTGAAAAGCCTGCCGAGAATGATTGATAATCCTTATGGTTTTTTGCGGTCGCTCAAGAGGTAAACGGTTTGGGAGTTTAGTCAAGCACACTGAAATGCCACGCAAAGAGCTTGAAGTGGATCCCGCAAAATCCAATGTTGTTTAAGCCTGCCTCAAGTCGTTCATCGTAAATCAATGCCCGGGTGGCGGAATTGGTAGACGCAACGGACTTAGAAGTCTGTTGAAGAGGCACATTGATTGTTTGCAAAGTATCGCAAGGACTCGCAAGAGGCCCAGCAGTTAAGGGTTTTAGTGAGTCTTTTTCTTTTTGTCACTTGCAGAGAGTTGCAGGAAATGCCCTCCAAAAACAAAACCAACTGCCACTTAAACTGCCACCCGTTTTCGCAGCAAAGGGCATGGCTCCCCGGACCCCATCGAACAGACACTCTACCCGCTCCGGGTTGCAACTTACATCCCTATCGCACATACCATCGGCCCCCCCACTCCATAAAGTTTCAATCAATTTCCTACCTAGTGCTCCCGGAGAAGACGTACCAAAAACCGGCACTTCGGAGTATCTAAAGTTGGGGGCCTGTGATAAGTTTTTCGCAGAAGGGGAGCCAAAACCGAAATTCGGGGTAAGAGTCGACCTTTCAGAAAGAGGGACTTGGCGAAATGGAACTAATCGGCACCTTGGAAAGCTTGTGGCGCTACCCGGTTAAGGGCATGCGCGGAGAAGAGTTGCAGGAGGTCTTTGTAGGGTTCCCTGGGGTATATGGGGACCGTGTCTACGCCTTTCGGAATTCCGTGTCGCCGAAAGGGTTCCCCTATCTGACAAGTCGGGAACTGGAAACGATGTTGCTCTATCAACCTCGGTACCGAAATCCAGAACGTATGACAAAGCCCGCCAACCTTGCCGAGGCTGAAGCGATTGCACCTGGACTCACCCCCGTTTACGCCGACTCGGCGGACCTTGCGCTGGATGTCGACACGCCGTCGGGGGATCGGCTGGCGATCGGCGACCCTAAACTAATCGACCTTCTACGTGCCGAGATTGGCGAGGAGAACGAACTTACATTGCTGCGATCAGACCGAGCGATGACGGATTGCCGGCCGGTCTCGCTGTTTTCGATCCACACGGTTCAGCAACTTGGAGAGGAGTTGGGAACCAGCTTGGACAAGCGCCGCTTCCGCGCGAACATCTATCTCAATCTCAAATCCGGGAAGGGTTTCGAGGAGGATCTGCTCGTGGGCCGGACGCTGCGCGTCGGCGCTAAGACCACCATCGCGGTAATGGACCGCGACCCACGCTGCAAGATGATCACGCTGGATCCGGATACCGGAGAGCAGAATGCCAAGATCATGAAGCAATTGGCCAGCGCCCACGAAACCAAGGCCGGTGTTTATGGCGCGGTTCTAATCGAGGGTACGATCCGTCCGGGCGACGAGATCTCTCTGATGGATTGACGTAGGCGGTTAATCAGAAGAATCCCCACTGTCCACCGTCGTGCCCATGATGAACTGCGGGTGGGTGGTCGTCCAACCGGAAGTAATCCGTATCATCTGTCACGCGGCCCGCTGGCGGCGATTTTTGCTCGGTTGCGTCTCCGCCTCCAATTTCCGATCCCGCTCGGCATGGATCTCCGGCTGGCGCCCGGCGAACATGTCCTTCGGCGTAATGTAGCCGATTGCATTGTTTAGGCGGATAGGGCAGGAGGGCCCGCGTGCCCGGGACGCTTTCACTGGAGCCTTCCCGGCGCCCTGGTCGCTGAAATCATCCCTCTCGCACATACGACTACCCCGCCACCCCATCGAGTTTTAATAAATCCTGTAATTGGTTGTCCCAAAAATTTCTTAGAACCCGAAAACTTGGAGCGTATTTTGTTAGATTAAAGAAGTCACATAGTCAGTCCGACGCAGCCGCAATTGTGGTAGGTGTTTGTCCATGACTGAGATGAAGCGTTCATTGTGATGCCGCTCAATGAAGTGGATAAGTTCATGTACGATGAAGGACGATTGTCATTGCTGCAGGAGTTGCTTGCGTGTGACCGCAGCCCATTGACTATTTGGGTCGAGCTTGAGACAAGTGCTCCAGTATCGGTTAGCATGGTCTCTTTCCCCCCATTCTTGTCAGAGATACGGCTAGGTTAAAGTGCGCGTCGGCAAAAGAAGGCATTAGTTGAATTGCCACTCGTAGGGTATGGGTAGGCCCCGAAGTTCTTCCAGGAGCATCCTGGACATCCGCCAAATTGTACCACCCCTGTGCAGACGGGTAGGATCCAGGCAGACGCCGGTTTTAAAAGTTTTTTTGCTTCCTTTGAATCCGCCTCTCAAATTCTGCCGACCGTTTTGAAATCTCTCGTTTGTGGTTGCCAAGAGTCAATCCAGCGCACGGTGTCGAGGCTTGCGGCGCACGCGAGGTTAGGTCAGACACCTTAGTGTGCATTGGATAAGCCTGAGACAGGCTGGCAAAAACAAGGCCGATCAACCCTAGTGTCAGAAACGTGATGACGTAGTACAGAATATGATCAACCGAAGATGACCTGCACATTAAATTTTCTCCTTTCTGATTCATTGTCCGAAGATGTTCAGCGAGAGAGGGTCCTTATGGCGAATTGACCTCGATGGGGCGGAGAGATGCCGTACCCCTCTGGCCAGAAATGCTTCGACTTCCGGCGGCTTTTCCCTAACGCTGAACCCACGCTCAATTAACCCAATAATGAACCATGCCCTTGTCCCGATAACAAGTGACGCCGACATGGCGAAAAAGAGCGGTTTCAAATTTGCGGAAATGTGGCACTTCAATATCTCCGTTCTGGTTTAAACTTGCCCCTGATAGAACTGCACAGGTAGGGCAGATGCCTAATCATTACCAGAGGTGAGCCAATCCAGGGTCAGACTATGGCTGAAGGGTCGAATTAGGCGAGTGAAAGGCTTGCGCTTGTGTGGATTGATATCAGGGACGAGAATACCAGACCTTCGATTTCTCTCAGGTCCTGATTTTTGGTATTGAAATCTGATCCCGAAGATTGACAGCGGAGACTCCAAGAGGGATAATGTTTTTGGAGCATTTAGAGTGATTCCGAGTGGATCGGGATCCGGCAACCGGGTGAGAGACGCCACGGTGCCTTGAAGGTGAAATCCTTCGATGCGCAAGGAAATAGTCCTTGAAGGGAACGTCTTATACAAGATTAAGCCGCCGGTTGCTAATGCAATGGCGGCTTTTTTATTGTGTGCCGAGCATGTTCGACAGCTCGAAGGTGAAAGTCCTTTTGACAACCTGATGGAGGTGAAGTCATAGCGAAGCGCAAGGGCGTTCTGGCGACGGAGGGTCTGAAAGAAGCGTGGAGCAAACGTACGAACCGATGAACAAGAACCGGATAGGAGGCATACGGTGCCGGACGAGCGGGCAATGGATCGCGAAGTCCATATCCATCAAGGGCACTGGTTGTAAATCCGGCGGTTGCGTGCGGAAGGCGGTCGAACTTACCTCGGGAGATCTGCGGTTTGTTGTGAAATCACAACTGAGGAACGAGCAATCGGTCCTGACCGGACGGCAGAAGTCAGCAGAGGGCGTAGTAGTTACGCAAGTGACGAAGGCCCAAACGGTCCCCGAAAAAGGGGTTGATGGGAGTGGCAAGTAAGCGGCGCGACTCATGAGCGACAAGCGGCAGAAGAACCAGCTAGTGTTGGCCTTCCTGGACGAGAGTAGGAGTGAAGCTCCGAGGGTATCCGGGGAAGGGACCGAATCGCTTGCGGGGAAGCGCGGGACAGAAAGCCCGGCCATTGACGAACAATTGATGGAGGAAGTCTGCGAGCGGGAAAACTGCAAGCAGGCATTGGCGCGAGTCAAGGCCAACAAAGGGACTGCTGGCATGGATGGGATGACCGTCCAGCAGTTGCCAGAGTACCTGAAGCAGCACTGGCCAGCAATCCGGGAACAGTTGTTGAGTGGAACCTATAAGCCGCAGCCGGTGAAGCGGGTGGAGATCCCCAAGCCGGACGGAGGGGTGCGAAAGCTTGGCATCCCGACGGTGCTGGATCGATTCATCCAACAGGCGGTCATGCAGGTGCTGCAACGCAGGTGGGACCGGACATTTTCTGAACATAGCTACGGGTTTCGTCCTGGGCGGTCGGCGCATCAGGCGGTGGAGCAGGCGCAGCAGTATATCGCCGAAGGCTATCGCTGGGTGGTAGATCTGGATTTGGAGAAGTTCTTCGACCGGGTAAACCATGACAGACTGATGGCAAAGATCACCGAAAGGGTCGGCGACAAGCGCATGCTGAAGTTGATCCGGACGTTCCTTAGGGCTGGAGTTCTGGAAGATGGGTTGGTCAATCCGGTGGATGAGGGAACCCCGCAAGGAGGTCCTTTATCCCCATTGCTCAGCAACATTGTGCTCGACGAGTTGGACCGGGAGTTGGAGCGGCGCGGGCTCCGGTTTGCGCGGTATGCGGACGACAGTAATATTTACGTTCGCAGCAAGCGGGCCGGGGAACGGGTGATGGAGAGCCTGAAGCGCTTCCTCATAACGAAGCTCAAGCTCAAGGTGAACGAACTCAAGAGTGCGGTGGCGCGGCCATGGGAGAGGAAGTTTCTGGGATTCAGCTTTACGAGGGGGTTGACGCCGAAGAGGCGGATAGCGCCGAAAGCGGTAGACCGATTCAAGAAGCGGGTCCGGGAACAGACGAGCCGGACCGCAGGCGTGAGCATCGAACGAATGGCTGAGGAGTTGACCCGGTATCTGCGGGGTTGGCTTGGTTATTTCGGGAAGTGTCAGACGCCTTCGGTGTTGGAGGGTCTGGAGCAGTGGTTCCGGCGCAGGTTACGATCTGCGATCTGGAAGCAGTGGAAGAGGGGTTCGACGAGGTTTGCCGAACTTCGCCAGCGGGGCGTGAACCACGACTTGGCCGCGAAAACGGCGGGGAGTGGACACGGGCCGTGGAGAATGGCGGACTCGCCCGGGCTTCATATCGCACTGCCCACTGCCTATTTCGATTCGCTTGGGATTCCTCGGTTGATTGATCGTTTGTGACTTAACCCGCCGAACCGCCGGATGCGGACCCGCATGTCCGGTGGTGTGGGAGGGGTAGAGCTGTGAGGCTCTCCCCTATCCCGATTGTCCCGGGAACGGCTGATTCACTTTAGATACTCTGGAGGGTGTACTTAACAAAACTCACTATCAAGATCGGCGTGAGGGACTGGCCCTGTGACCGCCTGGCAACCTGGAATGCCTCCAAGGTGCCAATGCCTGCCCGGAAAAACGGGAGCGATAAGGCTCGATCTAGAGCAATGAACGGCATTCAATCCCCGGATATTTGACATTCCGGATCACAGTCTAGCCGGTTCCTCCGCTATTAGGAGGAACCATGAACCACGAAGACCTGCATTATGAATATCTCCTGCAACCTGAAAGCCCTGCGGCTGAGGAGTTCTTTTCAAAGGTACTGATCCCCCTCGGCCCACCATCTGGCTTAGGCATTCACTGGGACAAGAAAAATCTCCTCTTCATTTCTGGCCCCAACGAGCTAGATGAGGTGTATAGAACGAATGACAGAGATGCCTGTCAGGTAAACGGTCCTGAAGATCTGCCCCTCGCCCTCGGGCTTGGCTTCCGGAGGGACCGTACCTTCCAGAAGACTCCAGATGGGTTCTCTATTCACTATGCCGCTCACGATGGACAAGATCTTGGGGAATTGGCGTTTGACGGCAAGTCCGTCCGCCTTAACCAAAACCTTCTTGACCCTAACTTAGCTGAGCTATACATATGGATCACCGGATCAGAGATCCCCAGACTTTGCGGAGCAGCTGCGCCTTTACCTTCAGCCTGGAACAACCATTTTCAGGGCCGACTTTCTAAGTTTGGGAATGTCCTTTTCCGCACCGACCATGAGTACGACATCCATTTTTCGTCCTATCCTGCAATCTTTCTTGTCTCTGGATTGATTCCAATACGAATTGAGTCCCTAGATCGGTTGGTTGACTTATTGCGAGATCTGGCATTCGACCCCTTTCGTACGTTTCAAATGCCCGCTGTGTCTCTACGTCTTTAGTTTCAGGCTGTCAACTATGTCCTGGTGGTGTATCTATGTTGGGTGGCCCGAGCGGCTGGACGAGGACGAGATTTGTCAAGCGGCTGCCGCCAATGAAATCGCCGCCGGAGTCGTCCCATATGAGTGGCCCAGGTTGGAGACTGGTGTAGACGGTTCAAAAGCCGTCACCTGCCGCAGACTTCTTCCCATGATGGGCTTCGCTGCATGCCTGCGTGACATTGAACCTTTCATCGAAAAACTTGCCAGTGGAGGATTCGTCACGACAGAGAGACTCCCTTGCCCAGACTTTCTCAATGAATCTCGAAATTCCAATATTCAAACTGAAGTTCATTCCTGGTCAACTCTTCCCCTTGCCACACATATCGCAAGGTTCCCCCTGATTTTCTTGCCAAAAATAAAAATTGAGTCGGCCAAGGAGAAGGTTGTAATCCACTACTTTTGCACCCCCTTAGATCTCAACGAAGCCAAGTCAACTTTCATGTTCCCGACACCGGAGGACTACGGCAGGGCCCTGGCATTGACCAAGATCTGGAAAGCCCAATGTCTAACGCTAAGAGAAGAAGCCAGAAAGGTCTTTATGAAGCAAATCAACTCATGAATTAAGAACGGAGGATGCCATGAAATTCAATGAACTTGAACGAAGACTGAAGGCGCATTTCACCCAAGGCCGAGTTGGTCGATTTAAACTCAGCCACTAAGGCACAGTTGATGACCCTGCCAGGTATCGGTGATGCCTTTGCTGACAAGATCATTGCCGGTCGGCCCTACAAGGCGAAGTCTGATCTCAAGACTAAGGAAGTTATTCCTGCGGCTACCTACTCCAAAATTTCGTCCCATGTAGTTGCCAAACAAGCCAAGTAGGTCTGACTTAAATCTGTTGGGGGTGGCGTGAATTCTGTTCCGCCACTCCCACGGCGGCACTGGACGAGGGGCAGCCCACAATCCTCGTCTAGCTGACCGAGCTTCGGATTCCAGCGTCTCTAGCTCTTTATCCTTCGGTGCATACTTTCTGAACCACCACGCAAAACCTGCCTTCACGATCTCGTTATTCAGATTTCTTCCATCGGCCAAGATCACGTCACCGACGATCCGCCCGTAACAATCTCGACCTTTGACTTTAACTTTGACCTCTTATCCGAGTACCTTAGCAGTGGAACGGTCCGTCCAGTTCTTACGGAATGATTGTAGGATTTAGAGAGGCTTTCGGTAAACGATGTTTTGCAAGCGGGCGCTTCGTTTAACGCTTCTTGCGCCCGTTCTTGGATCGGGACTAGAGGGGCTCGGAGTTCTTTCGTTCCTTTGTCCTTCGCATCTTCTCTAAAGCCTTCCGAATCCCTGTGTTCCTAGTTGCTTCGTTGGCGCCACACAAGAGCTTCGCCGCTTCCTTCGTATCTACGCGTGAGCGCATCGTGCCTTCGTTGATGAAGCCCTGTTTCCACATTTCTTGAAATTCTACCCCACTAGATTCTTTGAAACCTTTTTCCGGTTCGCTCATAGATTTCCTCTCCCAAAAGTGAATTAAATCCACACAATGAAACAGGTCAAGACGGTGCTCCTTTAAGAGCCCGATTCCAGCGTAGATTTCGCCCTGACAAAGACGTTGCTTATAGCCTGTCCTAATGCAGGAAGCGCTGTAATAGCCGCAAGAGCCAAGAACACTAGCAACAGTGCATACTCGACCAAATCTTGTCCTTCTTCTTCATAGACTAACTTCTTGATTAACTCTGACATTGATATTGACCTCCAATGTAAAGGGATCTACCGGCAATCGTGCATCTTGAAAGCCAATCGGGGAAAAAGAGAATGGCCGTCTAAATTATTCTTTATTTCTGAGCCAGATATGCCGCATAAGGTGGGCTTGTGAAACAAATTTCACTCAAAGGGAAAGATCTTTTTTCGCACTTTTTCGATCAGGCAACAACAATTTTGTCCCCTGTTGGAGCCACCCTTGAAAGTAAAGTGTAAGGTGAGGGTTGGAGAGAGGAGAGGATATATAATTCAATAGCTTAGGCCACGCGGGGGCAGGTCCGGTAAGTTAGACCGGAAGGAGGGAAAACGTAATCATGTCAAAACAAGATAAGAAACACCGCGGAGTTTTCGAGCTACCAAAAAAGAGTGGTATTTGGTGGGTCTGCTACTTCGACCAATATGGGAAGATGCACCGTGAAAAGGTCGGAATGAAATCGAGGGCCATTACCGTGTACCAGCAGAGGAAGACAGAAATTAGGCGGGGCAAGCTTGAGCCGGAAGATGTCAAACGGAAGCACCAGAATGTCACAGTTGCTGACGTTGTTGATACATATTTGGAGGCGCGTGGGCAGTTGCATAATTCTGTTAGGGATACACTTTTTCGTTTGGGTTGTTGGAAGAAACACTTCAAGGGCTGTGCGGCGAAGTCGATTACTGCAAGCGATCTAGAGAAGGCAAGAAACTTGTTATTGGATGGAAAGCTTCCCTGTAACAATGGGAAAAAGGATCAGCCGGGAGAGCGCAGAGCTGTTGCGACAGTGAACCGTTACCTAGCTGGTTTAAAGGCTGCTTACAGTCTGGCCGTTAAGGACGGAAAGCTAAATGTCAATCCGGTAAAGCAAGTGAAGCTGCAGAGCGAAGATGAGCACAAGCGAACTCGGTATTTGACGCCAGAAGAGGAAAGCCGAATTTTACATGTGGTGCCTGAAGAACATCACCCGCTATTGATTGTGGCGCTAAATACAGGGTTAAGAAAAACTGAACAGCTTAGTCTGACGTGGGATGATATTGATTTCCAACAAGGGTTGATCCGAGTGAGAAGATCAAAGTCCGGAAAAACGAGATTTGTTCCGATGCGTCCTATTGTGATTGAAACCTTGAAAAGCTTGCCGAGAATGATTGATAATCCCTATGTTTTCTATGGTCACATAAAGGGAAAACGACTTCACGATCTTCCTGAAGAGTGGGAATCATGGTTAAAAGAGGCGAACATAGAAGATTTTCACTGGCACGATCTGAGGCATACATTCGCAAGTCGGCTGGTTAGCGCAGGTTGCTCCCTTTACATTGTTCAGGAATACCTGGGGCATTCCAGCATTAAAGTGACAGAGCGTTATTCGCACTTAGCGAAGGATTATTTGAAGAGGGCAATCAATCTGCCCGAAATTCCGGACCAAGTGCCATCAGAACTGCCACTAGAGAAATCCAATGTTGCTTAACCCTCCTGTAAGTTGTTCATTATAAACCCATGCCCGGGTGGCGGAATTGGTAGACGCAACGGACTTAAAATCCGTTGGGGGTCACCCCCCGTGCCGGTTCGATTCCGGCCCCGGGCACCATCTGTTCAATAAGTTAGCTTTTTGACTGCGGGGTGGGTTGCACATTCTTTGTGCATATTGTGCGGGATTAGTGCGGGTCATCGGCTGGACTCCTTCGGATCCTGAATAGGAATAACGCGGCGCTCTGTATTCTGAGCTGTTGCTGCTTGCGTTCGCTCCAAGGCTCTCTGGATGTCCCCCAGCGCAGTAATGCGATAGCGGCGGTATATGTCGGCGGTCTTGTGCCCGGAAATCAGCATCCCAACGGGTTGAGTGACACCCGCGTTGTCGAAATTGCGGATGGCGCTTCGTCGCAAGTCATGAAAGAGGAGTCCTGGCATTCCGGCTTTTTTGCAGGCGGAATTCCAAGAATATCTGAAATCCCCGATGGGCTGCCCGTTGCCACAGTGAAACACAAACTCAGCTAGGCCCGTGCTTCCATCAGAGTTCTCGAAAACCCGTGCCTGCCAGCGCCGTTCTATGATCTCGGGCAGATCACCCGAGATCGAAATCAATCGCGTGTCCTCGTTCTTGGAATGCTCGGACCGTAACAGGATGGTTCTGGCCTCGCGGTTCACGTCCGCCCAGGTCAAGGTTTGCAGTTCTCCCTTTCTCCATCCGGTCACATAAGCGAAGCGGGCAAAGTCACGCAGATATTCCGGCAACTGATCGACAATCGCGTCAAAGTCCTTCGGCTCTACAAAGCCCTGGCGGATGTTGCGCTCTTCCCACCTTTCAGGAAAAGTCCACCCGGGATTTCCTCAACCAATTTTATGAATTGTTTTCGAGTTTAATTCTTAAACCCCGTTTTGACGCAGATGATTTCACCCGGAATAAAGATTTAGCGCTCAGCTATTTGGAAAAGACCCTCCGAGGGACCGATGATGAAGATTTGGGGAAAGAAACCTTGAATCTCTCCCTATTCGCCGGACATCCTTATGGTACCGCCGGAGCGACTGTGAGCGGGCTGAAATCCATCACTATGGATGACGTTAAGGCTTACTATCAACGCTATTACGTTGCCGACAATTTCTGGATTGGTATTGCCGGTGGATATCCAAAGACTCTGCCCGAGCGGATGAAGAAAGATTTTTCAGCCCGGGGAGGGGGAGACTCGACGGTCGTGAAATTACCGCAACCGAGAAAAAAGTTTATAAAGGCGAGCTTGGATTAAACAAATGGCGAGATGTGAGAACTATGTTTATACAACTTAGAAGAGGAAAAGAAACCTCCGCATTCTCCTTTTCGGGCACACGGGGCACAACACTCCAGATATTCGTTCTTCCAGTCGCTAATGGATTTGCGGTAGCTCCCCTCAATGTCATTATTTACGACGCACAACTGGTGATTGTAAACAGAAGCATTCATCCTATAGGAAGTCAAGGTATGAACAGCCTCGCTCAATATGTCTTTATAGTCGTAAGGATCAAACCAAAGGAGGTCTAGGTTTGGCCGCGTAAATCCAGTGATTTCAAGACCCATCAATGCAACGTGATCGACAAACAATAAGT